>CBDBFO010000001.1:0-473991 GCA_965204935.1 Hoeflea sp.
TCGGTGGTCGGCGTCCAGATCCCGAGCGCGCTCTCGGGCAGAACGACTGTGCCGGCACCATTCTCCACGGCGCGCCTGACAAGCGCGACCGTCGTCATATGCTGAGTATAGTCGGCATGGTTTCCGGCAACCTGATAATCGAACGCCGTGTCAATTCCGACCCACCCCTCCGGCGGTCCGGGATCGGTCCAGGTGATTGAGGACAGTGCCAACGCCACGCTGATTGCGACACCCGCGAGCGGCCAGGCTCGCGTGGTCATCGCAAAAAGGACGGCAACCGTGGCCGCCAGTCCTGCCCAGCCCCAACCGGGAAAAAGCACACCGGAGGCGGTGATCGGACTGGCCCACCCGACGATGCCGAGTGGCGGGACGCTCATCAGCGTCACCGCCAACAGATATCGCAGCGGCCGATGCCACCCGGGCTTCGGCGACCAAAGGACCGTATGCACCGTTACGAACGGCAGCGACGCGGCGATCCAGAGAGCGAGCCCCACCCGGATATCGCTCGCGTAGAAAATCGATACGCCGGCGGGCAAGCCTCTCGAAGCCGCCATGAAATACGCCATCGAGACCAGGCCTGCGGTCACACGGCCCGGGGCGAACGCCCACAGTGCGGGAAAGAGGCACGCGAGCGGGAGGAGAAGCACTTCGCCGCTCCATCCGAATGCACCGACCGCGGCGGCGGCGGCGACGAACGTTGCCGCGGTGAACATGCTACGGCGTGAAGGTGAAAACGGGTTTCGCCAAGCCGAGAACGCCGGCGGCCGGGATTGGCCCGAAATATCGTGAGTCATAAGAACCTTTGGATGTCGAAAAAAGAAACAGCGTGTCGGGGGGGAACGATCCCGCCGGGATCGGACGTCAGCGCCCTGCCCGATCCGTCACGCGGCTGAATCGCCGATCGGGGTAGCGCGAGACCGTCGACCGCGACGGATGTGCCGATCTCGACCGATTGCCCGGGCACAGCCACGACGGTCTTGATCAAGGGGCTGAGCCAGCCGGGGCACAGGCCGCGCCGCACATATCCGCGTTTCCGTGCCTGACGAAATGCGTCGGTCAGTGGCGGGCAGATGAAGACTCGATCCCCGACCCGGACGTCGCGGTTCAAGATTTCGATCCGCCACAGACCGAGCGGATAGCTCGGTGTCAGATTGACCCGAAAGCCCGTTCCATATCCCAGGCCGAACAGCGCCAGAGGGATGCAAGCGAGCGCGGCAACTATGACGATCCGGCGCCGCCGGTTCACTGCTTCAGCCCCTGGCTTTTGGTTTGCGTCTGGCGCATCGCCCCGGATTGTTTCAGGGCCTCGGACTGTTTCAGGGCCTGCCGGGTTCGCTCATGGGCGGCAAGCTGCTGGCCGGCACGCATGGTCGGCCATGCGCGGGCGAGCGTTTCGCGTTCGCCCGGTGACATGCCCTGGGCCGCCTTGTCGAGCGCCGAGCCCGACGGGTCCCTTGCAGTATTTTCAAGCAAGGTGCGCTCGCCGAAGCGCTCCGAAACAGCCTTGTTGAAGGTGTCGAGTTCGGCTTTCACTTTTGCGTCGGCCAGCGCAAAGCCGAGCGCGGCCGGCAGGTCGTTCCTGTCGATGGCGTCCCGGACCTTTTCCATTGCCCGCGCGGCGGCCGGCGACAGGGACGGGATATCGATCGAGGTGCGTTTGCGGTGTCCCTCTTCTTCCAGCCGGTACCTGGCCGTCGCCCTCTCCCTCATATCGAGATAGCGTTCGAGGTCCTTGCGCAGTGCCGGCACGTTGACTTCCGCAACACGACGGTCCTCCCGGTCCGCGCGGCTCGCCAGCAAGCCTTCCCGACCCTTGAGCGCGCCGAAGCTCGCCGCGTTCCGCTCGATCTCGCCGAGGCGCTGCCTGGCCTCATTCGGGTTTTCGACAACGGCCTCCATGCGCATTGCCTTGAAAGCGCCTTCCGGATCCGCATAAACGAGCCGGATACGGTCGGAAAAGTTGTCCCACTGCTTCTGCAGGGCCGGATCGGATTGCAGCTTTGCCTCGGCAGCGTCGGTGACCGACATCGTGAAACTGGAAATGCCCTTGACCATCGCGGTGGCCTTTCTGATTGATTGCGGGGATTGCCGAAGCGGCTGGTCGACCAGGCCCAGACGCGCGCCGGCGGCCCGAAGGCGTGCGCCGAGGTCGAGGAGTTTCTGTCTCTGCAGGATCGTCCACTGCACCCGGCCGCGCATCAGCGTTCGTGCGACACGCACGAGGTGCAGACCGCGATTGTCGGCGAAGCGCAGCGCCTCGGCATGGAAGCGGCCGTCCGCATAATCGAGCGTCACTTCCTTGGCGTTTTTCCTGGAAAGAAGCTTTTCGAGGCCCCCGGCGGCCGCAAAGGATCCTCGGCCAAAATAGACCGCCACATCCTCACGGTGCCGCGTCATCGCGACATAGGTCAGATGCCGGTCAAGCGAGAGCGAGGCCAGCACCTTCACCCTGTCGACAGTGGCGCCCTGGCTCTTGTGGATCGTCGTGGCGTAGCCGTGATCGAGATTGCGATAGGTCCGCTGATCCACGCTGACCGTGCGGGCATCATCGCCCTCACCCACCGTCGCAACCAGGTGCCCGGCCGTTGCTTCAGTGACTTTGCCGATCATCCCGTTCCTGACGCCAAGCGCGCTGTCATTCTTCAGGAAGACGATCTGGTCGCCGGCGGCGAATTGCCTGGTTCCGTCCTCCGTTCGGAACGCATGTCCCTCATCCACCAGGCCACGCTCGACGAGCTTTTCGCGCGCCAATTCGTTGAGCCGGCGGACATCGCGGCGCAGATGCGCGAGGATCAGCGTCGATTTCTCCGGCTCATAGTCCCGGTTCCAATCGTCGATCAGGGTTTCAATGGCTTCGGCCTTCACAGGCTTGCCGATCACCTTGCCCCTGGCCTTGTAGGCTGACAGCGCTTGCGCCACCTGTCCCCGCGCCAGATCGAGCGACGCCGCCCGCATCCAAGGCTCTTTCTGGCGGTAGATGGTCTCGAGTTCGGCGTAGCCGGTGCGCTCGGCAATCGCGCGGAAGGCGGCGCCGGCCTCGATCGGCTGCAACTGCTCGGCATCGCCGACCAGAATGAGCTTGGCGCCGGCTTTCGTGACGGCTTCGACAAACGTGGCCATCTGTTTTGACGAGACCATCCCCGCCTCGTCGAGAACGAAGATGGTCCTGTCGTCGAGCGGGCGTGTGCCTTCCTTCCAGCTGAGCTCCCAGGACGCCAGCGTGCGCGAGGCAATGCCCGCCTCCTTCTCCAGACCCTCGGCCGCCTTGCCCGCGAGCGCGCCGCCGACCACTTTGTAGCCGGCCAGTTCCCAGACTTCGCGTGCGGCCTTCATCATGGTGGTCTTGCCGGCGCCGGCGCGCCCGACGACGCAGGCAATCCGCTCCGCGCCCGCCGCATGTTCGATGGCCGTCCGCTGCTCGTCCGACAGCCGCCCATGCCTGGCAAAGACGGTGTCGAGGGCCCTGCCCGCAACCGCAAACCCGCTCCTTCCCGAAAGCCAGGCGGCGCGGCTGGCCATTTCGGCCTCGAGGCGGATCATCGCCCGCGTCGTCAGCCGCGCCGGTATCCGTGCGCCGGTCGCGAAGTCGATGGTCTCGTCGGCAAGCTTCAGGCAATCCGGGCTCTGCGTGATGCGTGCCAGGAGCCGCTGGAAGCTCTCGGGATCGTCGATATGGCGATTGAGGACCCTGGCGATGTCGCGCCGGTCGAAGACGCTCCTTTCGGCCGTGAGAATGTCGAGCACCAGTTCCGGGCGCGCCTCGATGCGCGCGGCGTTCCTTTGGCGAACGGCCTCATGCAGCGCCAGCCGTTCGAGATCGATGGCGCTGCCCGTATCTCTCGCCTTGCGGCTCAACGCCTTGGCGGCAACGCCAATATGCGTCGTCGGCTCGATGTCGATTCCGCGTTCGGCGTAAGAACGCCCATCGACACGGACCTCCAGTCCGGCCATGGCCAGATGACGGTTCTGGAGATCGAGCCATCTTTGCCGTTGTTCGAGGAACTCCGCCTTCTCGCCCGACCAGAGGGTGTAGCGGATTTTCCCGGTCTTGGTCCGAAGCGGTTGTCCATCCTGTCCGAGCACCGCGACCTTCTTGGACCCGAACCCGTCTTCGGTCAGCGGCCGCAACGTGGTCATCAGGTGGATGTGCGGGTTGCGCGCGTCAATCCGGTTCCGATCAGGATCAGGGGTATTGGCGCCACCGGAAAATCCCTCGTCATGGTAGACCCAGTCGGCGACCTGGCCTCGCGCCAGCACCTCTTCGCGGACGAACTGCCGCACGAGCGCGATGTTCTGCTGGCGCGAAAGCTCCACCGGCAGCGCTATGACGAACTCCCTGGCGAGCTGTGCGTCGGAGCGTTTCTCGAAGGCTTCCACCGTGTTCCAGAAGGCCTCGGCTGCGCCGGCGACGGAGCGATCCGCAATCATGTCGCGGGCCCATTTCGGCGCATCGGGCGGCAGCAGGAATTCCTCGTGGGCGAGGTTCTTCCTGGCAGAATAGTCGACCGTTCGCGCTTCGGCCTCGTGGCTCATCTTCGCGCAATGGCGATAGGCGGCCGACAGCACGGCGCTGCGGCCGCTTCCGCGCGAAATCAGCCGGGGTGTGAAATGCGTGATCGCCACGGCGCGGCAGGCTCCCGGGAACAAGTGCGTCATCGTTCCGCGGGAAAGTCCTCTGCCACCGGCGAGGGCCGCCGCTAGCCACGTCGCGTCTCGCGACGTATTACTGCGCCCTTGACGGCATTCCTTCGGAACGCCGGGATGATCTCTCATTGAGACGGGTCTGCCGACCCGGCATTTGTGCCGGGGTGCGCCGGGCGCGCACCCGGTTCATCCTGCTCATGGCGTTTCAGCATTCGCGGCAACCGGGAGACACGCAATGAAAAAGTCCTCATCGAAAATCAAACAGGAGATTGCCAAACTACAGGAGCAGCTCAAGGCCGCCGAAACCCGCGAGGCCGAACGGATCGGACGGATCGCGCTGAAAGCCGGTCTCGGAGAGATCGAGACCGACGACGCCAGGCTCGTCAAGGCTTTCGGGGAACTGGCGAAACGGTTTCGCGGCGGCCGTGGCGAAACGCGGAAATCCGCGCCCGCGCAAAACCCGGCCGGCGCGGCTTCGGGCGCGCATGGCGAGGCTTGAGCGCATGCGACAGGCAAGCCAGGCGCAAGCGCGCAAGAAGGACACCCGCGAAAAGATCCAGCTCGGCGGGCTGATCGTCAAGGCGGGACTTCGCCATGAGAAGCGCGCGCTGCTGCTCGGACTGCTGGTCGACGGCGCCAGCCGGATAGCGGCGGACGAAGCGGAGCGGGAGCGGCTGACAGCAATCGGCGAGAAGGCGTTTGCCGATGACAGCGACTAGGGTCGTTCTGCTGGTTGCGCCCGTCGGCCTGATGATCGCTGTTTGCATCGGCCTTACCGGCGCCGGGACCTGGCTGGCGCAGTTCGGGAATTCCGCCGGGGCGCAACTGACGCTGGGGCGGATCGGCATTGCTCTTCCCTATCTATCGGCTGCGGCCGTCGGGGTTATTTTCCTCTTCGCCGCCCGTGGCGCCATGGCGATCAAATCCGCCGGCCTTGGTGTTCTGGTGGGTGCGGTCGGCATGATTACCATTGCGGCGATGCGCGAAGTGACGCGCCTTGCCGGTTTCGCCGACGCGGTACCGGACGGCCGCCGGCTGATCGAATATGCCGACCCTTCGACCGGTATCGGCGCCATGCTGTGCCTTGCCGCCGGCCTGTTCGCGTTCCGCGTTGCGCTGCGCGGCGATGCCGCCTTCGCGACGATGAAACCAAGGCGCGTGACGGGCAGGCGCGCCATTCACGGATCGGCGCACTGGATGGCGATGCCACAAGCCAGACGCCTGTTCGGCGCGAACGGCGGGATCGTCATCGGCGAAGCCTGTCGCGTCGACAGGGACAGTGTGGCAGGTCACACGTTCCGCGCCGATGACAGGCAGACCTGGGGCGCCGGCGGCAAATCCGCCCTGCTGTGCTTCGACGCCTCGTTCGGATCGACCCACGGCCTGGTCTTCGCCGGATCGGGCGGCTTCAAGACGACGTCCGTCACGATCCCCACAGCGCTCAAATGGGGTGGCGGTCTCGTCGCGCTCGATCCCTCCAGCGAGGTGGCGCCCATGGTGATCGACCATCGGCGCAAGGCCGGCCGCGAGGTCTTCGCGCTGAGCCCCGCGGATCCGTCCATCGGCTTCAACGTGCTCGACTGGATCGGCCGCTACGGCGGCACCAGGGAAGAGGATGTCGTTGCCGTCGCAAGCTGGGTGGTGACGGACACCGGACGGCAGGTTTCCGCGCGCGACGACTTCTTCCGCGCCTCCGCCCTTCAGCTCATCACCGCGCTGATCGCCGATGTGTGCCTGTCCGGGCATACGCAAAGAGAAAGACAGACCTTGCGGCAGGTCCGAATGAACCTTTCCGAGCCCGAGCCGAAACTGCGCGAGCGGCTGCAGCGCATCCACGACAATTCCGGGTCGGCATTCGTGCGCGAGAACGTCGCCGCCTTCGTCAACATGACCCCGGAAACCTTCTCCGGCGTTTACGCCAATGCCATCAGGGAAACGCACTGGCTCTCCTATCCGAACTATGCCGCGCTCGTCTCGGGATCGAGTTTCCCGACCGACGACCTGGCGAACGGCAGGACGGACATCTTCGTCAATCTCGACCTGAAAACACTCGAGGTTCATCCGGGCCTTGCCCGCACCATCATCGGCGCGCTGCTCAATGCCATCTACAACCGGAATGGCCAGGTCGCGGGCCGCACCCTCTTCCTGCTCGATGAGGTGGCGCGCCTGGGCTATGTGCGCATTCTGGAGACGGCGCGCGATGCCGGCCGCAAATACGGGATCAGCCTGTTGCTGCTCTTCCAGTCCATCGGGCAGATGCGCGAGACCTGGGGCGGGCGCGACGCCACGTCGAAATGGTTCGAGAGCGCAGCATGGGTTTCCTTCGCCGCGATCAACGATCCCGAGACGGCGGAATACATCTCGCGCCGATGCGGCAACACGACCGTCGAGGTCGACCAGCTCAGCCGGACATCGCAGATGTCGGGATCATCGCGAACCCGCTCGAAGCAACTGGCCGCGCGGCCGTTGATCCTGCCCGAGGAAGTGCTGCGCATGCGCGGCGACGAGCAGATCGTGTTCACGGCCGGCAACCCGCCGCTTCGCTGCGGCCGCGCCATCTGGTTCCGGCGAGACGACGTGAAGAGCGTCGCGGGCAAGAACAGGTTTCACCGGGAAGACCGAAAATGAATGGCGTCAATCGATGATTGCGTATCGGTTCACAAAACCGGATAGACACGCGAATCCCGCCCGGCGAGACGCTTCCCATGCCTTCACGCCAAAGCGAACCGGTCCATCTTCGCCGCATCGACCCTGCCCGGAACATGCGGCGCTTTTATTGCCTCAGCGTTCAGCCGACGCTGTTCGGCGGTGCCTCGCTCATTCGCGACCGGGGCAGGATCGGAACGCGCGGCCAGTCGCGCAAGCGACCGCCGGAGGCGGCGTGCGATGATCGAGACGTTTGACGAACGCCTTGAGGCGGAAGATCTGCGGTGAAATGGCCTGCGCCTATAAACACCGCACTGGCGCAGAATACCGGGCGATCAGTTCGTCAACCGTCAACAGGGTGATCCCTTCGGCAACTGCCTGGGAAATCAGAATACGGTCGAACGGATCCTTGTGGATCGGCGGAAGCACGGTGACACCGACAGCATGTTCGCTAGTAATGGCAAGTTCCTGATAGCCATTTTCGAGAAGGCCGCGCCTCAGGAGGCGGGGATCGACCGTGAAATCCGCTCGACCGAGCCCCGCTTTGATCGCAACTTCCCAAAGGCTGGCCGAACTGAATATCAGCTCGTTGTCGGTGTTCACGATCTCGGCAAGGGCGGCAGGTGGCAGCCGTTCAGGTTCGCTGGCCGCCCAAAGGAGAAGATGCGTGTCGAGCAGGAGCCTCACTCATCACCGCCGAACATCTTTTCGATTTGATTTTCACCCATGCGGTCGAAGTCATCGGGCACCTTGAACTGACCGGCCATGAAGCCGACCCTATGCGCCTTGTGCGGCAGGGGCGCGCCAAGCGCCACAACCTTCACAAGGGGCTTGCCGGCTTTGGCGATGATGAAGGGTTCGCCTTTCGCCGCTTTCTCGATCAGGCGTGATAGATGGGTCTTGGCCTCGTGAATATTGACGGTGTGCACAGGTGCTCTCCAACTTAGTTCGACAAACTTAGTTTAACGGGTCCGGAGTTTCAAGGCCTGTGTTCAGGCCTGGATGGCCCCGCCTTGCGGCGGGGCCATCCGGGATATTGTCAGTCCCGGTTGCCATTGGGGCGGGACCAGATCAGCTGCATGCCGTCTTGGCCTTCGACCTCGATCAGGGTGGCGTAGATCGGAGCCGCGAAGCTCGGGTCGTCCAGCTTGACCGAGAGGTAGTCGCGTTCGGTCTGCCTGGCCTGCTTCTGCCACGCGGCGCCCAGCTCGACTGCATTCGAGTAGATGCGGAAGTGCGGTCCGTTATCGGAGGGGTTTTCGATGCGCTCGAAGCGGGCCTTGACGTTGAGAGCGAGGGTCTTGATCTGGCCGGTGAAGCCGTTCCTGGTGGTGGTGAAGGTGCCGATGTTTGCCATTGTCCTGTTCCTTTTCGATGTTTCGGGCCGCGCCCATCGCGGCCTCGATGGCTGTCGCAGAGACCGGCAACGACCGGCGCGCACCTGAAAGGCCGCAATGAAATGGAGGACGGCGGGACGGGGCTTTCTTGCATCGCGAGGAATGGCGGCGCAGCCGCCAGGGGAAGAAAGTTCCTGCCCGCCGTTGCGACAAGCCGGGTGAGGCGAAGCCGGTTGCCGGTCAGACATGCCAGATCGAGACCGCGTTGGGCGAAGTCCGTGAGAGACGACGGTAAAAGGAACAGGCCATGACGTGGCGAACATGCCCACCGCCACCCGTCACTGGCACACAATCGGCAGATCGACCTCGGCACAGTGCAAGGCAGCCCAACTGCCGGATCGGGAATCCCGGCACCATTGACGAGCCATTTGCCGATCTTCGGTGACCGAACGCGCGACCGGAAAAGACAGAAAAGGCAACCGTCCGAAAGTGGCATCCCTCCGCAAGGCGCGCGGCTGTCGCGGAGGTTCTGCTCCCGCACGGCATGGTGAGATCAGGCGAGCGCTGCAGGTGCCCTGTCGTCCCGGACGATCGCACGGAACTCTGATGACGGGAACGCGCCGCCCAAGCGGTCTGACATTAGACGCCGCACATCCCCTCGCATTCGTTCGGCCAGAGATCGAGCTGGCCGTGGTCGGCCTCTTCGAGGGGAACACCGGACCGGTGTAAATAGACCTCGCCGCGAATACCCCGGATCCCGGTTCGGATCGCACGGTCGACATCAATCGCATCGCGCCAGGCCTCCTCGTCATGGTCGCGCATGGCACGCCATCGACCATTGTCATGGAACGGACAACCGATGCAGGCGGATTTCGGCGGGTCGGGATAGCCACTTTTTCGCAGCCAGGCGAGGCAATCGCGGCGCGTCATGCGCTCCTCGATGAGCGGCCACCGGTTGCGCTGCCAGGCCTCCCGGCTCGGCTTCATGCGGATTACCTCGTCGAAGGAAATCCCGATCCATTGCTCGACGACCGCGAAGGTCGGCGAGCGCTTGCGCGTGAGCTGGACGAGTTCCCGGACTTTCCGGCGGATCGGCTCAATCTTGTAGTCGCCCGTGCATTGGCGGCGGATCATGCCGATAGAGACATTGCCGCGACGGTCGACCGATCGCGCAAACGCCGGGATCGACGCCCACCGTTCACCGCGACTGGCGGCGAGCAGATTGTCACGCATGTTGCCGGCCCCGACGACGACGACCGGAAATGGCAGCACGTTCGGCGACATGAGCCAGTCGAGATGCTCGTAGACGGCTCTCGGCTCCCGGCCGGTATCGGCAAAGATCGCGCAGTCCGGCATCGGCCCGACCGCGCCATGCGCCGCCATCAGTCTGAACAGAACCGATTAACGCCCTTTAAGAAAGCAATTATATTATTTCGAGTAAACCGATTCGCGGTCTTCAAGAGAAGGAAACCATGAGCCGTGAGTGACGAAATTACACCTTTGTGTATGCCGCCTGCGGCTCGAAACCCGGCAGCACGGCCTGGATACAGGTCCTGCACCGGTTGGTATCGGTCAATAAAGACGAATCAACGCTTGCCCTACGAAAGTTTGCTTGAGCGGGACGCGCTGATCGTCTTGGACGTTGATCCGGCGGTCGTCGATTTCTCCGCACAGCCGAAGACGTTTGTCTGGACTGAGGGCCGACGGAAAAGGCAATACACACCCGATCTTATGGTTGTTTTAGACGATGGTCAGATTGTTTATCGGCAGGTGAAGCCAGCAGCCTTTTTCGCGCGGAACCCAACGCTTGACCGTCGCTTGCTGGCGATCGAGAAGCAATGCACGCATTGCGGCGCCAGTCACGAAATTTGGCTCGACACCGATATCCGGCGCCAACCCAGGCTTGCCAATGCCCGACGTATCCGGGCCTCCGCCAGCTTCATCGCAGAGGAAGGCCGGGCCGCTGTGTATACGGCGCTTGGCACGCTGAGGATGCCGACCACGTTGGGTATTGCAATGGACAGACTTGGCGGCAAGCCCGAGCAACTAAACCTCATCCTGGGCATAGTGGCCCGGGGTGCACTGGCAATCGACCTGGATGCCACACTCAGCAGGGACGCCGCACTTTGGCTGGGGAGCGAATACAAATGAACGCAACACAACTCCGCTTTCAACAGGGAGACACGCTGTCGATCCGGAACGTAGACGGACATGTAGCGCTGTGGAGCGTGGTCGAGCGCAAGCGCAGAGGCTATCTGCTTCAGCCGCATGGCAGTGGCGACGCACGAACATGGTCGGATGACGAAATCGATGAGGCTTATGGGTCGCGGCGGCTAACGCATCACCCGCATAATCCCGAACGGCTACCGAAGGCGGTTGCCGAGGTTCTCGAACGGACATGGGAGTTTTGGCCCGAGGAGATTCGGCGCGAGGCAGAGCGACGAGAGGTATATGTGCGAATGGTAGACGCTATTCGCGACCAACATCGCACTCTGATGGAGACTTATACTGCCGCCGCTGCTGTTGTGTTTGAGAGACACAAAGAGCGGTGGGAATGGGAGAACGCGGAATTTGCCGCGCGGCGTACCGTTGGGGGGCACCGCAACAAGCGGCAAACGGATAGGGCAAATACCCGCGGCATCAAGAAGTTGGTCCAGCCCAATCCCTACACGCTGCGAACATGGCACAAGGTTTGGAGCCAACACGGCCGAGATATTCGCCTTCTCATCCCGCATTATCATCTGCGTGGCGCACGCCAACCTCGATACCGCAAGGAAGAGGGTGACAGGCCAGACACGTACAAGCTGATGCGGCGTGCGGTAGAAGACTATTATATGGGCTTACCACGACGGCGGAAGAACTATGCCTATCGCCGTTATGTCGAGCTTTGCAAGGCGGAGGGGGTGCCGCCGGTTAGCGACCGAACCTTTCGTGTGTTCATCCGCAACAACTACACTGACCGCCAAGAGTTCGAGCGACGCTTCGGGCGGCGTGCAGCCTGGTTAAAGTTTGGGATCTTTGAGCGGACAAAACCGCCGGAACGTCCCCTGGAGGAGGTCGAGATCGATCACTGCCTAATCGATTTGGTGGTGGTTCATCCTCAAACACGGCGGCCGATGGGGCGACCATGGCTGACGGTAGCGTTAGACCGTGCGACACGGATGATCGTCGGCGCGCATCTGAGCTTCGAGGTACCGTCCTACGCATCGCTGCAGCGCGCACTCGCGCATGCCTTCTGGAAGAAAGATCTGTCAGGGATCGACGGGCTTGAGCATGATTGGCCGTGCCATGGCGTACCGGAATGGGTGGTTTGCGATAATGGCAAGGAGTTCCGGTCGCAATCCTTGCAACTGTCGGCATCTATGCTCGACTTCGGCGTGGTCAATCTACCCGTGAAGATGCCGTGGCTCAAAGGTGCTGTCGAGCGGGTCTTTCAGACGATTGGCGTGCAGGTGTTCAGCCATCAGGAGGGAACGACGCTTTCGCGCACCATGGATTATAAGCCTGCCGCACGCGCCAGATTAACGCTGGAAGAAGTCAGGGGGATGATCCTGAAATGGATCGTCGACGACTATCATCAGAGCATACATGACACGCTGAAATGCCGTCCTGTCGAACGCTGGCGTGCACTGACGAGCTTATACCCGGTGCGTCCGGTGCCTGACTTCGATCACATTGTGCGCATGACGGGCGAGACATTCCGTCGGCGAATATCGAACGTGGGCATCCGGTATGAGGGTCTTCTATATGCTGATCGGGCGAAGCTGGAGCCGCTGCTTGCGCGGCGCAATGGCCTGGAGAAGGAATGGGAGATCCGCTTCGACCCATATGATCTCGGTGAAATCTGGCTGCTCGACGACGAAAGAGGTGAATGGTTACTGATCCCGTGTACAGATCAGTCAGTATCGCGAGGCGTGTCGAAATACCAACACAAAGTCCATCGTAAGATCGCTCGCCGGAGCCTGGCGCCCGGCTCGCCAATCAGCGTGGCGGATCTCGAGGGGGCGCGGCAAAAGGCCAGGCAGTCTGTGGAGGAACTCCACGGCAAGAAAAGCAAGGCGCGCAGCACAGCGCGAGCGGCACGCTATGAGGCGGATGGTCGGCACTTCACACCATTAGATGGTGAGAAGCCGGCGCGGGAGACACGAAGCGACACCACGACTGCCGGACGCCCCGAGGAAGACTCATGTAAACGCGCCGTGGAAGTCGTCGATCTGGATGCCGACATCAAAGCGCTTGTGGAGCAGTGGTCGAGTGACGTGGCATGACTAACAAGCCGGCGCCCATAGCTGCCGGTACGCCTTCTGCGCCGGATATCGTCCTCGCCTTTGAGACCACGGTGATCCCACACACCCGGCATGTCGCGACCAAGACCGCCATCCGCGAACTTCACGGCCGCTATCGCCCGCTCGACAGCGACCGTCGGTTCAAGGCGCGTGCATTGCTCATCGTCGGGGCATCCGGGTCGGGCAAAACGACAGCGCTTGAGGATTACATGGCAGACTTCCCGGATATGACACTGGAGGATACATGTCCGTCCCTTTCGGATGATGAAATCGAACGCCTGAAAGATGCTGATATCAGACGTATCGTCTATGTTGAGGCCCCCGAGCGCACGACGCGCCGGGCGTTGGTGGCTACGATCCTGGGAGCATTCGGTTATCGGGCTCGGGAACATTGGAACACGAGTGAGGTGATCGAAAAGATCGCCCTTTATGCCGAGCAGATGGGTACTCAGATGATCTTTATCGACGAGGGCCATCATATGGTGAACGAGGCTAAGCCCGATGCCACGATTGAGGTGACCGAATTCATTAAGTCACTGCTCAATCGGGTCAAGGTGCAGATCGTAATCGCCGGCCTGCCTCAGCTTCTCGATATTGCGGCGCCAGGCCCGAAGACCGCGCAGTTGCGCCGTCGGCTCCAGCCGCCAATGGTCCTGAGGCCTTACAGTTGGGTGACGCGGAGTGGGCGTACTATGTTCTCAAGTGTCCTCGGCGTCATGGAAAAGATGATGGAGCTTCCCGATCCGTCAGGATTATCCAGGCATGACATTGCCAAACGCATCTACGTCGCCACACACGGCGAGATCGGAATGGTCTCAAAATACCTTAGTCGGGCACTGTCACTCGCGCTGGCAAGGCAGTTGCGCTCGATCGACCTCGCATTGCTGGGGGAGGTGCACGCAAGCTGGTTTACCGACTATTCCTCCGGTGACGACGACATCATCGACTTCGACACGATCATCGAGGATAGCGATCCTGACCGGCGTCAAACAGCGATGCAAGATAATCCCTTCCTCTGCTCATCAGACCAATTGAAAACCCTATGGAAGAAGGGTTGTGATGCTTACGCGCCCCATGCCTCGTTTGCGAACGACACGCGGATCACTCGCCTGCGCGGCACGGGACCCGCTCCATATCAGCCGTTTGGCCGAGGAGATTGACGGCTGTGCGCCTCACCCGACTTCCGCTGCGCGTTCAGCCGGCACCATTCGAGCCCGGGTGGGCCTTGTTCAACCGGCTTGCTTTGCGACATGGCTGTGCGACCGGAACGGAACTGGTGCAACAACTTAAGCTTCGCCGCTATGGATACTTCATCAGGAACATCGAGCGCGGGCATGGCTTTGCCGAGATCGCGGCACTGACGGCAATGCCTCTTGACCAGATTCTTCGCAGTTCAATCCGGTGTGCCGGCACGCACATTATCCTGGCTGGAGAAATTCTCCGAAGAACCCGGCGCGTTGATATTGCAACGATATACGGACGGGTCTGTATCGAATGCCTGCAGGTCGATCTTGAAACGCGTTCCGGCCCCATTCCATGTCGACCGTGGCGGCGTGCATGGTGGGATGTAGCGGCGATATCGACCTGCCCGATACATGGATCGCTTTTACTTGCAGCATGCCCCGTATGTCACAATGCGCTCGACCGCAAGGTTCTAAACCCCACACGATGCCGTTGCGGCCAATACTTGTTATCCGTCCCTCGCACGGAAACCTCGCACTCCGATACGCTTGGAGATGCTTATGTTGTCGGTCGATTAGGCGGGATGAAACGAACTGAGCATCCCTTCCTCGACACAATGGCGCTGACAGATGCGATCGACATCATGCATTGGACCGGCGCCGCCCGGTTGTGGGGAAAGTCGATGCCCGGATGGAGGGTTCTTCAACCATTGCAACGGGCACAAGCCTTGTCTGCAGGCTTCTGCGTCTTTCAAAATTTCCCGTGCAGGTTTGAAACCTTGCTGGACCGCATGCTTGAAACTCATCCACGCAGGCGCCGGTCGCCTATCGGCGTCTACGGCAAGCTGCAGAACTGGCTCGGGAGGTCTGCGAATCCGGCATTCGATCCGCTAAGACAGGCACTGCGACGCCATATCGAGCGGAATATACCAATTACCCCTGGAACCAGGGTGCTGGGCCAGATAACACCGGGCGGCGAGCTTACAACTCTTGGGGCCGTGGCCAGCCTTTGTGGCTGTTCCGAAGGACGAATCGCAACAATCGCAGTAGCACTGTCTCTGATCAATCCCCCGTCTGGCGCCATACGTCGCAGCAGCATCGTTCCCAAGTCGATTGAAGCGCCGCTTGTCGCGTTCTTCCGGTCTTCTTGCGAACGCGAGGAAGCGCGTCGTCGTCTCAATGTGAGCCGCATGCTGTTCAAAGAACTGCAGTATTTGGGCCTTATCCGCAAAGCATTCTCATTGAACGGTCTGACCATTCCAGCGCGATACTATCTGACGGATATTGACCAATTCCTGGCCAGATTGCACCAGGAAGCGCCGTTGAAGGATCGAATCCCCGAGGGCTGTGAGACCATCACGCGCGCCGTTCGTAAATGCTGGAGGTCCCAAGCCGAGATATTTGCCGGGCTGCTGCGAGGCGACATAAAGGCCGGCGGCCGGCTCCGTCAAGAACACGGCGTTCGTCAAGTCATCGTGAACATCCGCAACGTCAAGGCTATGCTTTACCGACATACGGACGAAACCCTCATGACCACTTCAGAAGCTGCCCGCTATCTCGGCATGCGTGCCCGGACTATAGGCTTCCTGAGGGTCAACGGCTGGTTGGCTGAAACACGCAAGCAGACCACCGTACGAAGAGTGCTCGCCTTCGATCCAGAAGAACTGAATAACTTCCGGGCGCAGTTTGTGAGTGCGGCGGAGCTGGCCCGAATCCCAAAGCCACGTACAAATCCCGTCAAGGTACATGAAAGGCTCCGACAAGTCGGCATCACACCCGCCATCCCCGGGAAGAAGGACGTAGAGCCGTTCTATCGCCGCAACCAGGCGGAAATTGCCATGCGCATGGGCTGCGAAACTCCTGCCTTGCATAGGCAAAGTCACGTGGGCTCCACCAAGCGCTGAATCAAATATCGATTCTCTTAAACAAAGCATGAACCAATTATCGATTCTGGAATTGAGACTAATGGTTCGGCTCCATGTCGAAAGTCTGCAGAAATAAAGCTTCTCCAATTGAATTAATTGGTTCTCTACAGAATCAGGGCGAGCGTCGTCGACTGGAAGCCGGCGCCGGGCGGCAGTGCGCGCAGACGAATGGCGGAGGGCTGGTCGCCCTGCGCACCTGCATTCGAAAGGGAGAGCATCAGGCCGCCTCCCGCTCTTCGACGACCTCGGCGGGCTGGAGACCGTGAAGATAAGTCACCGCGCGTTGCGCGTGGGCCGCCGCCTGGAAGATCGCCCGCCTGTCGCCCTTGAGCACACGCAACCACTGCTCGAGGTAGCTCGCGTGATCGGGCCGCGGCTCGAGCTCCGGCACGATGCCGAGATCGGCGCACAGGAAGCAGCTTCCGAGCTCGGCAATGAGTTCCTCGCGCGCACGTTCGGAGCGATCCTTGTGATAGCGGGAAAGATCGCGTCCGACGCGGTGCGCCGGCGCCGTCCAGTGAGTTTTATGCCGATATCGGCATAACGGTCATTATGCCGTAAGTCGGATTATGCCGCATGGCCGAGCTGAGAGGCTGCGATGCTTGGATTCGGCCATGCGGCGGTTCGGCATAATCAGAGCGGCTGGGACTAAGCGATGTCTGGTGGAAGCATATTCGCAATCTTCTTTTGCCAAGAAGTCCGCGAGGGAGGATGGTTCCAGTTCAAGCAGCGGGCTTTCTCGCCTGCACCAATAGAAGAAAGGCGCCGATATTGCGCCAGCGCTTGAAGCGGGGAACGGCGTCGCAAGCGGCCTCAGATGGCTGCGGTTCGGTGACTTCAGTCAGCGTGAAACCGGCTGAGGCAACCGCATTCAGATAATCGCTCAATGTGCGCGGAAAGCGGGGAACGGCGAATGGGGTTACATCTTCATCTTTGGGCCGATCGCTGAAGCGCCAATGTTCGAATGAAAAACTCGCTCTCCCTATAGTATTTTAAAGGCGGTGTCTGCGCTCCAGCATCGAAGTCGGCCAAGGTGATTGTCACAGCACACTATCCAAAAGCCGCTGCTTTGGCGTGAAGGTTGTTGCTCCAACAACATGGAGCACAAGAAATGGAAATATCCGACCAACCTACTTGCCTCGATCCTTACATCGCATCATTCGAAGAAAGTCTTTCCTCTCGAAACTACAAACCAGCCACACTGAACAACTATGGCTGCCTGCTTCGGCGGTACGGTCGCTTGCTCGACGCCGAGGGCATCGCGCCATCGGCATTGACGCCGGACCTTGCCGTCGAGTTGGGGCACAGGTTGCCGGCCACGCCGAAGAGCCAAGTGAATAACTACCGGCTGGCGCCGGTAGCGTCAGGCAGGTGATTGTCGAGGTACTGAAGTACAAGTTCGTCTGTGATGGCCCCGGTGGTTGTCGAGAAGTAGCCCCGGCCCCAGAACCGGCGGCCCCAGTACCACTTGCGTATCTCCGGGAACTCGCGCTGGATTTTGTGAGACGAACGGCCTTTCATCTTGCGTACCAGATCGGAGATGGCGACTTTTGGGGGCACGGACACGAACATATGCACGTGATCTTTGGACAGAACGCCATGCAAGATGGAAACGCCGTTCTCCTTGCAGACCTGACGGCAGATGGTGCGTACCCGCAGGGCCAGATCGCCAGTCAGAACTTTGTAGCGATACTTCGTCGCCCAAACGATATGGTACCGGTGGTAATAGACGCAATGCGCGGAGCGATCATATTGCATGACTCTGGCCTTCCAAAAATGAGCCTTTGCCCTCAACGGGCGGCTCATTTTTGGAAGGCCAGAGTCATAGCACGATTCGTTTTCGCTGAAGCGGGGTCCGACTGGAAGTCGGAGGCTTCAAACCAAAGAGTGGAAAGTGAAGATCCCCAATCTCGCGAGGCTGTTCGTTGCGCACCTGATTGAAATAGGTGTCGCGACACGACCTCCACTGACACCTGCGCAAGCTGAACGCGCCGAACTGCTGGGCAGCTTCGAGACCTATCTGGTCCGGCAACGAGGTCTCAGCCCACGCACGATCTATCATGTGCTCCGGTTCGCGGATCGCTTCCTCGATCATCGCTTCGGCGATGATATGCTCGACCTGTTGGCACTGAACGTCCGTGATGTCGCGGCGTTCATGGAATACCTTGTGACGCGCAAGCGTCCGTTCCGCGACAAGACACCGGCCACGCATCTGCGCAGCTTCTTCCAGTATCTGTTCGCACAGGGCCTCACGACGACCAATCTGTCGCTCTGCGTCCCTCGGGCGCACAAACCCTGGGGTGCGAGGCTACCCCGATACCTGTCGCCGGAGGAGGTAGATGCCGTCGTGGCCTCGGTGCGCAGCAATCCACGCCGCGGCGCCCGTGACTACGCCATGCTGTTGCTGATGGCGCGCCTCGGCCTGCGTGCGCCGGAGATCATCGCGATCCAGTTGGATGACATAGACTGGCGCGCCGGCGAACTGTTGGTTCGTGGAAAAGGTCAGCAACATGATCGGCTGCCTATCCCGCCGGACGTCGGCGAGGCGATCAGCGAGTATCTACGCGAGGATCGCTCCTCCGCAACCACACGCACGCTGTTCGTTACGCATCGGGCACCCAATCGCCCGTTTAAGGACAGCCAGGTCATCAACGCCATATTGAAGGAGGCATTCGCGGCGACGGGCGTGAAGCCGCCAACACCCTACGTCGGATCGCATGTTCTGCGGCACAGCCTGGCAACGAACATGGTTCGCGCTGGTGCCTCGCTGGAAGAGATCGGCGATCTGCTGCGACATCGGTCGCGGGCGACAACGATGATCTACGCAAAGCTCGACACGGACGGTCTGCGTTCCATTGCCCAGCCCTGGCCGACCTCGGAGGTAGCACGATGAGCTTCCTCGACGAGATGGACCGCTACCTCACCATCAGACGGCAACTCGGCGTCGATCTGAGCACCGATGAACGGATACTGCGCCGCTTCGTCACGTTTGCCGACCGAGATGGAGCGCGGCACATCAGCACAAGCCTTGTCATGCGTTGGCTCGAAAGCCTGCCTTCCGCCAGCGCCGGAACCAGGGCGACACGCTTCAGGGTCGCCCGCCAGTTTGCCGAATGGTTGCACGGCATGGACCCAAGGCACGAGGCTCCGCCACGGGGATTGGTGCCGGGCCGTGTTCAGCGTTCTCACCCCTATATCTACAACGATGCCGAAATCGTTGCGATCATCGAGCATGCGCGGTTGCTGCCTTCGGTCTATGGCATGCGCGGCCTTACCTCCTCAACGTTGTTCGGCCTGATCGCTGTAACCGGGCTCCGGATCAGTGAGGCTCTCGGGCTCGACCCCGCCGATCTTGATGCCGAATCCGGCGTGCTTCATGTCCGGCAGGGCAAGCTCGGTAAGGAGCGGTTGCTGCCGCTGGACCCAAGTGTGGTGCAACGGCTGCAAAGCTACGCCAGCGAGCGCGACCGGCTGCTTGGCAGCCAGCCGGAAGCATTCTTCGTGACCTGCGAGGGGCGTCGCCTTGGCGACTGCAGTGCACGCTACAACTTCGCGCATGTCTGCCAGCAGATCGGATTACGAGAACCGCAGCTTTATCTTCGACACGGCCGCGGTCCACGCATCCACGATCTGCGCCACACCTTCGCGGTGCGGACGATGCTGAGCTGGTACCGATCAGGCAAAGACGTCGGCCGCGAAATGATCAAGCTCACGACATGGCTCGGTCATGCGAACCCCGCCCACACATACTGGTATCTGGAAGCGGTCCCGGAACTGCTGGAACTGGCCTCCGCCCGAATAACCGGCTCAACGGCGGAGGTGGAAGTCCGATGAAGACGAGCAACTTCCCCGCGCTGATCCAGCGCTTCTTCACCGATCGGCTCTGCATCCAGATGGAGGCGAGCCGACATACCATCGCCGGTTATCGCGATACATTCCGGCTGCTGATCCAGTACGCGAGCGCGCGCTATGGAAAGCCGCCGACGAAACTGACGATCGAGGATCTCGATGCCGATCTTGTCGCCGACTTCCTGACCTATGTCGAAACGGTGCGTGGCAACACGGCTCGCACCCGCAATACAAGGCTCGCCGCCATCCGCTCATTCTTCCGCTACGTCGCATTGACCGAGCCAAGCTGGCTTCTTCATTGCCAGCGGATACTCTCGATGCCGAACAAGCGGTATGTAAAGAGGAGTGTCACGTTCCTCGACGCGGATGAGATCACGGCGTTGCTGGCTGCGCCGGATCGGGCGACGTGGGCGGGGCGGCGGGATCATGTCCTGCTGGTGCTTGCACTTCAAACCGGTTTACGCGCTTCCGAACTGGTCAACCTGCGCTGCAAGGATGTGGTGTTGGGTACCGGCGCTCATATCCGCTGCATCGGCAAAGGCCGGAAAGAACGCAGCACGCCTCTTCGCCGCGACACAGCCAAACTGATACAGGGCTGGATCGGCGAACGCCGCGACGGCGACGGACCGTTGTTCCCCTCAATCCGTGGTGAACGGCTCAGCCGGGATGCGCTGGAGCATCTGGTGCGCAAGCACTGCCGGACGGCATCGCGAGCGTGTCAAAGCCTTGTAGGCAAGCGCGTTACGCCCCACACGCTGCGCCACAGCACAGCGATGGAGTTGCTCCATCACGGCGTCGACCAATCCGTGATAGCACTGTGGCTCGGGCATGAATCCGTGGAAACCACCCAAATCTATATCCACGCCGACATGCGGCTGAAGGAAAAGGCACTCGCTCAGGTCGCCAGCCCCGAAACACATCCCGGGAGGTATCGTCCCAACGACGAACTGCTCGCCTTCCTCGAAGCGCTCTGATTATGCCGAACCGCCGCATGGCCGAATCCAAGCATCGCAGCCTCTCAGCTCGGCCATGCGGCATAATCCGACTTACGGCATAATGGGTGGCCTCATGGCTGAGGACGGCGACGTACGATTCCGCATCGCGGAAGCTCTCGAATGGCGGCATCTGGATGTGATCGCTCGCGGCAGCGAAGAAGGCTTTGGTCCCGCCATGGCGGATCACCGCGCCGGTGTTCTCGAAGAAGCGGTCGGCGTGCTCGATCCGCGACACCGGGTCGACGATCCGGTCCGGCCGGTGATAGTAGTGATCCGGCAGCCCTTCGATCTGATCGCAATTAAAGACCGTGTAGGTCTTGAGAAACGGGATATCCCGCTCGACCTCGTCGCCGCGCGCGTCGGTTTCGGTTTTGGTGAAGCGGCTGGCGTAGACCACGCTCGCGCCGGTTTCGCCTTTTCGGACCTGGGCACCGATCTGACCGGCCTGCCGATAGGTCATCCACAGCGGCGCCTCGAAACCCCGGGCGATACTCTCCGACCAGAGGAGCAGCACGTTGATGCCTGTGTAGGGCTCGCCGGTGTGCCGGAGTGGCCGCGTGATCCGGCCTTCGAGGCCGCCCGCGCTCCAGGGCTTCATCCAGGGGCGGACGCCGTTTTCCAGATCGGCGACGATCGTCTCGGTGATCCGCGCATGGATATCGACACGCGGGCTCTTCTCTTTCCTTTTCATTTTCAGACCTCCTGATTTTCAGGACCGCGCCGATCGCGGTCCGTCACGGGGTCCGAAAACGGCGGGGCTTCAGGCAGGAGCGGCACCCGAGCCGGGGCCCCGGTGCACGCAGCGCGGCGGGGTGGCGAAGGGCCGGAACGGAGTGGAGGACGGCAAAGCCGTTGCCGGTGCTGCCGGCTCCGCCCGGACCTTTTCCGGGACGGACCACGGTCGGTGCCTCCGCGCAGCGGAAAAGGCGGCGCCAGGTGCCGCCTTTAAGGAATGAGAGAATTGAACGGTCAGTGGAGGACCGCCCCTGTAGGGGTCGTATTCGAAGAGGATGACGATCTCTGCGTCGTCGACTTCGTCGGCGGGGAGGACGCCGTATTCGTCGTCGGACCTGAAGAGGACGACCGGCGCCATGAGGGTGCGGGCGAGGTTCAGGCGTGTTTCCGGGCGAGGGAAAGATCGTGCCGCATCTGAGGGCTCCATCGGTGGAGCGGGCCAATCCCGCTCCTGATGGCTCCGTCAGTGTGCGGCTTGGCGGACGCGATCACCGCGCAGGCCAAAGCCGGGCGGCCGCCGCTTGCGAGCGGACCCCTTGCGGGTTGATCGAAAAAGTCCGCGCCGCACCAGGAATGCCATCTCTCAAAGAGCGGGATTGGACCGGCCACTAAGGAAGCCCGGTGCACAGATTGAGACGCTCAGATTCGAAGTATCGTCTCCGCAACCGCACGGAATGAGGGACCGTCGGGGAAGACGCACGCCCACACACAGTAGTCTTATTACACATGATATTGCATTTTTATGCATGACAACTATATTTGGTGCACGACGCCAACATTTTCAGGACCTACAATCATGGCATTTCGAGCGGACGAAGCAGCGACCAACGGTTTTGAGCGCGCCCGGAATTATCTCGTTTCGAGGAACTTCTCGCCGGAAGAGCGCGAACGAAGCGAAAAGGCGCTGTTGGACATTATCAAAGAACACGGTCCAGTCGTGGAAGGCTATCCGTCCTGGCATCCATTGGTCGTCAATCACGATGACCGCAATCCCGAAACCTATCCCGGCGACCGCTGCGGATATCGCGGTCTCGATCACACCATCTACTTCGCCGACGCGTTCCTGACGTGCCCCTATGCGAGCGGCGAAAAAGTCGTCCAGTCCGTGGAGGAACTCCCTTCTCACCCGCGCGCCACTGTCAGCGCCGAGATCCTGGACGTGCCCTTCTACAACACGGGAACGCAGCCGGTCCTGGTGAGCTGTGAGTGGGATGCATTGCTCGATCCGGGACACATGATTCCAAAGAAGCTGGCTGTCCCCCTGATGCTGGAGATGGAACTTCCGGTCTGGCGTTGGGCTTCACGCGCCGAGAACTGGGAGACGATGCGGCCTTATATGCTGGGCGCGCCCCACGGCAGCAGGTCGTCGCTTTTCGTGAGCCAGGATACGGCTCTTGCCATGAAGAAGATCTATATGGCGATGGTGGAAAGCGGTATGTTCGGTCCGATGAAAACGGGCTGATCATCGTTCCAGGTTGCCAACGTGAAAGCGAGTTCGGGCGGAGCCGAAGCTCCGCCCGAGGGGCTCAACCGAGCGCTGCCATCTGCAGTTCGGCCGCCTTTCGGTCGACGGTCTGGCCGGGATTTTCGACCTGCCGCTCGAAGGGCTTCCAGGCTTCGCCGACGACTTCTTCATAGGCCGTCACGACGCCTTCGGCCGCGCAGCGGAGCGCATGGGCCTGAATGCCCATGTCGGCCGCGAACTCGCGCTTGCGTTGGGCATTGCTGTCGAAACCGACGGGACCGTCGAGATCCTCGTCACGCGCATCGTTGGCCGACTTCGCGGTCGCGTCCCGAGCTTCGGAGACTGCCCGGGAGTAGAACTGGCCCGCGCCATGAGCGGAGCCGACAAAGGATCCGACAATCCGCTGAAGGTGGATTTGCATGGCCCGGTCGCCGAGGCCTTCGTTCAGGGATTCGGCCGTGTCGACGATGATCTTGCGGTGGAGATCGCGGATACCGTCGCTGTCGATGACGGGAAGGCCGAAGCTTTCGGAGATGAGGGAAGCCTGGGCGCCGTCGGGGCAGGCGAGCCGGACCATTTCGAGGGACGCGCCCTTGCGGAGCTGGACGACCTTGCCGGATTGACGGGAGGGACGAGCGTTGGTGGTCATGTGAGTTCCTTTCCTTCACGGTCTGACCGAAGGTTCGAGCCGGCCCCTGCCGGCCCTCCCTTCGGGCGCGGGCAAAAGAAACCGGCGGAGAGACGGGAGCTTCAGGGTCCGCTCGGACCGGGACGAGCAAACCTGACCTGCGGGCCAGCAGGGCTTCCAGCCCTCGCGCAGTCCCGCGGGACTGGTTTGGCGAGGATGGTGCGTGCGGCCGCACCGCGGCGCGTCAGCGGCCTTGAAGGCTCCGGCCGCCGGTTTACGACCGCGACCAGAACCGAAGGGAGGCCGGAAGGGGTGGCATTCCACCGGTGCCCAACGCGAAGGAAATGACCGTGGCCCGCCGCAAACGCCTCTGCCATAACAATACGGGCTGCGTCTGCGCTCTGGCGCTGAACCCGTCGCTAGCGGTCTTCGCCCTGACTGCTGTGATCGCGCGCGACTGCCGGGTGAGCTTTCGGCTGAGCGTATCGATTTCACCGCGCCGCTCGAAGCTGAGTTGGTCGACATAGGCCCGGAACATGGCCTCGTCCGACCGCGTTCAGCCCGATCCCCCGCGGGGATGCCTTCGGGCCTTCGCCCTGGCGGTCGTTGTCATGCGTTCCGCCCTGGCCGAAATCTGGCATTCGATCCTTTCGATATGCGCCCGCGTCTGCCGGTGTGCCGCCTCCATCCGACAGACGCGGGTTCACTCGCGTGGGGGCCATCATGACGCGGCGCTTGTCGGCAGGAGAGTGGGCCATTTCGGGAACTGTATGGTTCCAGGTGTATAGTCGGACGGGATGGTGACCGGCACCATGGACGCGGCCAGGTCTTCGCCGGCGACGCCCGGTCGAGGATGTTGCCTGCAGCCGGCACAGGTTCCACGGTTCGGTCGAGTTGCGCCTCGAGCGCTGCAACGATGTCTGCGCGGGGATTGGAGCCGTTCGTATCGACGATAAGGTGGATGGCAACAAGAAAGGTGGTCATGAACTGGATCTCCCTTTTGGATTGACGAAGTCAGGCGCGCGGATCGAGACGAGAGCGGCGCGTTTCCACGCGTCGGCTCCGGCAAGCCGGTCGGCGTGACGCTTGTGATGGATGACAAGGCGGGGATGGGCGCCTTCCAGCCGGAAGCTGGTCCGCCAGCCGAAGGCCAGGGCGATGAGTCTCCAGGGGACCAACATCATCGCCCCCATCCGACAAAGCTCGACGGGCCTTCGTAGATTTCATGCCGGTCGGGATCGACGACGAAACCGAAACGGCCAACCTCGTATTCGGCTGCCGGAACGAGAAATCGGCGTTCCTCGGCCCCTGGCCCGCGCTCGCCGCCAAGGGTCGCAACGACCTCCACATGATGGTCGTGTTGCTCCGACCTGATGGCGGAAATCACGATCCGTCGAGTAGCCGAGGGGAATTTCACCCCTCGGCCCTCACAGAACCGGACTTGAGACTCTCGCCTCATCCGGCTCCTACTCTCCAGCCTCCGGTCGAATACCGAGTTGCCACAGGACAAAAAGGTTGGGGTCCCGTCGCGCGATACGTCCCAGCCAATGCGTGGACGCCCGCTCCCGGCGTCTGAACCGTTTATATTTCCGTCGCGCCCAGCGGGCGAGGGCCACGTTCACCTGACGCAGCACCTGAACGCACTTCGAGCGGTAATAGCGCCCGTAGTAGTTCATCCAGCCTCGCACCGCCGGATTAATCAGGCGGGCCAGATCCTCCAGGGTCTGATTGTTCCTGGTGGATGCCATCCGCCACTCGCGGATGGTCCTGCGCACCGCCTTCGCCGCTTGAACACTGATCGCCGGCAGGAAGCTGACGAAGTAGTGTCCCCACCGGTTCCTGGCTCGCCGAGGCTGGAACGTAAAGCCGAGAAAGTCGAACTTGACCCGCTCGTGTTCCTGCCTGCGGTCATCGTCCTTGCAGTAGACGATTTTGGTCTTCGTCGGATGCAATTCCAGACCGCAATCGGCCAGCCGTTTCCGGATGGCCTCCAACACCGCCTGCGCCTCTCCTTCGCTCCTGCAGTGAACGACTGGTCGAGTAGCCGAGGGGAATTTCACCCCTCGGCCCTCACAGAACCGGACTTGAGACTCTCGCCTCATCCGGCTCCTACTCTCCAGCCTCCGGTCGAATACCGAGTTGCCACAGGACAAAAAGGTTGGGGTCCCGTCGCGCGATACGTCCCAGCCAATGCGTGGACGCCCGCTCCCGGCGTCTGAACCGTTTATATTTCCGTCGCGCCCAGCGGGCGAGGGCCACGTTCACCTGACGCAGCACCTGAACGCACTTCGAGCGGTAATAGCGCCCGTAGTAGTTCATCCAGCCTCGCACCGCCGGATTAATCAGGCGGGCCAGATCCTCCAGGGTCTGATTGTTCCTGGTGGATGCCATCCGCCACTCGCGGATGGTCCTGCGCACCGCCTTCGCCGCTTGAACACTGATCGCCGGCAGGAAGCTGACGAAGTAGTGTCCCCACCGGTTCCTGGCTCGCCGAGGCTGGAACGTAAAGCCGAGAAAGTCGAACTTGACCCGCTCGTGTTCCTGCCTGCGGTCATCGTCCTTGCAGTAGACGATTTTGGTCTTCGTCGGATGCAATTCCAGACCGCAATCGGCCAGCCGTTTCCGGATGGCCTCCAACACCGCCTGCGCCTCTCCTTCGCTCCTGCAGTGAACGACTGGTCGAGTAGCCGAGGGGAATTTCACCCCTCGGCCCTCACAGAACCGGACTTGAGACTCTCGCCTCATCCGGCTCCTACTCTCCAGCCTCCGGTCGAATACCGAGTTGCCACAGGACAAAAAGGTTGGGGTCCCGTCGCGCGATACGTCCCAGCCAATGCGTGGACGCCCGCTCCCGGCGTCTGAACCGTTTATATTTCCGTCGCGCCCAGCGGGCGAGGGCCACGTTCACCTGACGCAGCACCTGAACGCACTTCGAGCGGTAATAGCGCCCGTAGTAGTTCATCCAGCCTCGCACCGCCGGATTAATCAGGCGGGCCAGATCCTCCAGGGTCTGATTGTTCCTGGTGGATGCCATCCGCCACTCGCGGATGGTCCTGCGCACCGCCTTCGCCGCTTGAACACTGATCGCCGGCAGGAAGCTGACGAAGTAGTGTCCCCACCGGTTCCTGGCTCGCCGAGGCTGGAACGTAAAGCCGAGAAAGTCGAACTTGACCCGCTCGTGTTCCTGCCTGCGGTCATCGTCCTTGCAGTAGACGATTTTGGTCTTCGTCGGATGCAATTCCAGACCGCAATCGGCCAGCCGTTTCCGGATGGCCTCCAACACCGCCTGCGCCTCTCCTTCGCTCCTGCAGTGAACGACTGCATCATCCGCGTAACGTTCAAAGCGGACGTTTGGATGGTTTCGTTCCATCCACGAGTCGAACGCGTAGTGCAGGAAGAGATTGGCGAGAATCGGACTGATTGGTGAGCCTTGCGGCGTTCCCTTGGTCCGTTCTTCCCGGGTGCCGTCCGGTCGCTCGACAGCAGCGCGAAGCCACCGCCCAACGTACAGCCGGATCCAGGCCAGGTCAGTGTGATGTGCAACGGCACGTTCGATCAGGTCATGCGGAATCGAATCAAAAAATGCTTTGATATCAAGATCGATCACCCAGTCGAACGTCCAGCAGCGTTTCCGTGCCACTCCGACCGCATCAAGCGCCGAACGACCGGGCCGATAGCCATAGGAATCACGGTGGAACATCGGTTCCACCATTGGTTCCAGAACCATCTTCACAGCCGTTTGCGCCACGCGGTCGGCGATCGTCGGAATGCCAAGAGGTCGAAGACCGCCCCCACTTTTGGGTATCTCGACGAGCCGCACCGGCGGCGGGTGATACGAGCCCGACGACATCCGGTTCCAGACCTTGTAAAGGTTTCCCCCGAGGTCTTCCTCGAATGCTGCCATAGACACGCCGTCAACACCGCCCGCGCCGCGATTCGCCCGTACCTGTCGGTAGGCGTCCCAGACCAGCCGCTTCGGAATTTCGAATGGCTTTGCCTCAGACAACGGCTCCTCCCATCTCTGGTTGGCCGCCGTCTTCGGCTGGAGAGCCGGGTCCCTTCGCTCTACCCGCATTACCGGGTTTCATCACTAATACGGACCCGTCCGCCCCTGTGCTCCGCTTCGGTACTCGGCTCCTTGCGGGTCTGCCGCTTGGAGGTCTCCCTTGGCATCGGAGCGCCAGGTTCCCACGTTCCACACAGGAGCCTCTCGCTGGTCTCACGCCATCTTTATGCCGGTCGCCGCTCGGACAGTCAGCAGGCATCCTCCGAACTTCGTCCCAGGCCAACGACTGGAGCCTGGTTTCGGCGACATCCCTACGCTTTCGACACTTCATCAACGGTTCACTCGCGTTCGTCTTACCAGCAGTCACCTGACGGGTAATCCCCGCCTTTTCCACAACGCTCGCCACCCCGGCCATTGGGCCAGAGCAGCTTGTGGCGGTTTGGACCCTGGTCCTGCAACCCGAGCCCGAGGGGCCTTCCCTCATCTCCTGTGTAGCAAGGTGCTCAAAGTCAGTACTGCTACGTCATCAGAACCTCCTCTTCGCACCGTCGTGGCGCACCATCATCCGCGTAACGTTCAAAGCGGACGTTTGGATGGTTTCGTTCCATCCACGAGTCGAACGCGTAGTGCAGGAAGAGATTGGCGAGAATCGGACTGATTGGTGAGCCTTGCGGCGTTCCCTTGGTCCGTTCTTCCCGGGTGCCGTCCGGTCGCTCGACAGCAGCGCGAAGCCACCGCCCAACGTACAGCCGGATCCAGGCCAGGTCAGTGTGATGTGCAACGGCACGTTCGATCAGGTCATGCGGAATCGAATCAAAAAATGCTTTGATATCAAGATCGATCACCCAGTCGAACGTCCAGCAGCGTTTCCGTGCCACTCCGACCGCATCAAGCGCCGAACGACCGGGCCGATAGCCATAGGAATCACGGTGGAACATCGGTTCCACCATTGGTTCCAGAACCATCTTCACAGCCGTTTGCGCCACGCGGTCGGCGATCGTCGGAATGCCAAGAGGTCGAAGACCGCCCCCACTTTTGGGTATCTCGACGAGCCGCACCGGCGGCGGGTGATACGAGCCCGACGACATCCGGTTCCAGACCTTGTAAAGGTTTCCCCCGAGGTCTTCCTCGAATGCTGCCATAGACACGCCGTCAACACCGCCCGCGCCGCGATTCGCCCGTACCTGTCGGTAGGCGTCCCAGACCAGCCGCTTCGGAATTTCGAATGGCTTTGCCTCAGACAACGGCTCCTCCCATCTCTGGTTGGCCGCCGTCTTCGGCTGGAGAGCCGGGTCCCTTCGCTCTACCCGCATTACCGGGTTTCATCACTAATACGGACCCGTCCGCCCCTGTGCTCCGCTTCGGTACTCGGCTCCTTGCGGGTCTGCCGCTTGGAGGTCTCCCTTGGCATCGGAGCGCCAGGTTCCCACGTTCCACACAGGAGCCTCTCGCTGGTCTCACGCCATCTTTATGCCGGTCGCCGCTCGGACAGTCAGCAGGCATCCTCCGAACTTCGTCCCAGGCCAACGACTGGAGCCTGGTTTCGGCGACATCCCTACGCTTTCGACACTTCATCAACGGTTCACTCGCGTTCGTCTTACCAGCAGTCACCTGACGGGTAATCCCCGCCTTTTCCACAACGCTCGCCACCCCGGCCATTGGGCCAGAGCAGCTTGTGGCGGTTTGGACCCTGGTCCTGCAACCCGAGCCCGAGGGGCCTTCCCTCATCTCCTGTGTAGCAAGGTGCTCAAAGTCAGTACTGCTACGTCATCAGAACCTCCTCTTCGCACCGTCGTGGCGCACCATCATCCGCGTAACGTTCAAAGCGGACGTTTGGATGGTTTCGTTCCATCCACGAGTCGAACGCGTAGTGCAGGAAGAGATTGGCGAGAATCGGACTGATTGGTGAGCCTTGCGGCGTTCCCTTGGTCCGTTCTTCCCGGGTGCCGTCCGGTCGCTCGACAGCAGCGCGAAGCCACCGCCCAACGTACAGCCGGATCCAGGCCAGGTCAGTGTGATGTGCAACGGCACGTTCGATCAGGTCATGCGGAATCGAATCAAAAAATGCTTTGATATCAAGATCGATCACCCAGTCGAACGTCCAGCAGCGTTTCCGTGCCACTCCGACCGCATCAAGCGCCGAACGACCGGGCCGATAGCCATAGGAATCACGGTGGAACATCGGTTCCACCATTGGTTCCAGAACCATCTTCACAGCCGTTTGCGCCACGCGGTCGGCGATCGTCGGAATGCCAAGAGGTCGAAGACCGCCCCCACTTTTGGGTATCTCGACGAGCCGCACCGGCGGCGGGTGATACGAGCCCGACGACATCCGGTTCCAGACCTTGTAAAGGTTTCCCCCGAGGTCTTCCTCGAATGCTGCCATAGACACGCCGTCAACACCGCCCGCGCCGCGATTCGCCCGTACCTGTCGGTAGGCGTCCCAGACCAGCCGCTTCGGAATTTCGAATGGCTTTGCCTCAGACAACGGCTCCTCCCATCTCTGGTTGGCCGCCGTCTTCGGCTGGAGAGCCGGGTCCCTTCGCTCTACCCGCATTACCGGGTTTCATCACTAATACGGACCCGTCCGCCCCTGTGCTCCGCTTCGGTACTCGGCTCCTTGCGGGTCTGCCGCTTGGAGGTCTCCCTTGGCATCGGAGCGCCAGGTTCCCACGTTCCACACAGGAGCCTCTCGCTGGTCTCACGCCATCTTTATGCCGGTCGCCGCTCGGACAGTCAGCAGGCATCCTCCGAACTTCGTCCCAGGCCAACGACTGGAGCCTGGTTTCGGCGACATCCCTACGCTTTCGACACTTCATCAACGGTTCACTCGCGTTCGTCTTACCAGCAGTCACCTGACGGGTAATCCCCGCCTTTTCCACAACGCTCGCCACCCCGGCCATTGGGCCAGAGCAGCTTGTGGCGGTTTGGACCCTGGTCCTGCAACCCGAGCCCGAGGGGCCTTCCCTCATCTCCTGTGTAGCAAGGTGCTCAAAGTCAGTACTGCTACGTCATCAGAACCTCCTCTTCGCACCGTCGTGGCGCACAGTCGCCGGCATGCCGAACGTGGAACGCACGTCGATCCTTCTCGTGGGACTGGCCGGGCCTCAGCACGGTTTCGAAGATCGCTTCCCAGGCATCCGGCCAGCTGTCTTTCACGGTCTGGTCGGCGCTACGCCGTTCGAAGCTGGTGAAGAGTTGCGGAAAGGTGAGTGCGACGACCGCCCATTCGACGTCTTCCTCGTACCAGCCGCCTGGTCGGCGAAGACGCCGGTCGACCTTGGCGTTGCGGTCGGCGGCAAGATGAAAGCCGCCATGGCCAGCGGTTGAATGGCAGACGACACCCTCGGCAAAGACCGCCACACCCTGCGATGGTCCCCATGGGGTGTTTGCGTGGGAGGGGACCTCGCGGCGTCCGAGGGCACGCTTTTCACGGGCATGCTCGGCCTGTTCGAGCACCCTGGCGCGAAATGCCTCTTCGTCTGTGAGCACTCCGCCGTGCCCATGGAAGTCTTTGCCGACGAGCTCCTCGAGTGGGCGGCGTGCCCGCCAGGCCGTGGCAAGAATATGCGTTTCGCCGCGGCGGGGCAGCATGGCGAAAGCAGTGTCGCCGAGACGTGCAACGGGAAAGGCTCAATTCGCAAAACGTAGGCACGGCCTCGCCATCGCCGCCTCAAGGCAGGCCCTGGGTGATGGCTGCTCGCCGAGTTCGATGAGATGGAACCACCTGAGATAGCTGTCGAGGTACTTGGTGGCGATGCCGCGGAAGCCGCGCAGGAAGCCCTTGATCTGGCTATGGCGGCTGTTGACCGTCTGGATGTGCACGGCGCCCCGAACCCGCTCACCAGCCGAGGCGTTGATGCTTTCGTGCGGGACGTCGAGCGCCGCCGCGACGGGCGGATAGCAGCGGTTGGCGACGGAAACGAGCAGCGCATCCGGGGCGAGGACCGGCTCCAGTATCTCTTTGACGCTGTCCGCGTTCAGCGCCGGCAGAGTATGGCTGAGGGTCGCTCCGCCACGGTCGGCGGCGACCAGGACCGGCACCTGCTCGCGCGACAGGCCGGGCTTGCGGGCCTTGCCGCCACGTCGACGCGGCTTGCGGTTCAGCTTGCGCTCTCCCTTTCGGCTCTCCAGAACGAAGGTCTCGTCCGCCTCGACGATCCCGGCAAGCCGGTCCGGCGCCTGGCGCACCGCCGCCAGAAAGCGGTGGCGCCAGCGATGCGCCGTGCTCGGTGCAATCCCGCAGCGCTCGGCGGACTGCTTGATCGTCTCGCCCTCGGCAAGCGAGGTGCTGAAGGCAAGCCAGCGCTCCTTATGGTGCAGACCTGACAGCGCCGTGCCCGTGAGCGCGCTGAACGTCTTCCTGCACTCCTTGCACCGGAAGCGGCGAAGACCGCGTGCCTTGCCCCGCGACACCGCCCCGCCCGCGCCGCAATGCGGACAGCGCCGCTCGTCATCTACACCCAGTTCGATCGCCGCCAGCGAGGCCGCACCCTCCGGCGGCTCCGACAGCACCGCCGCGACCGCCTTGCGCTGTGCCGCCGTCAACTCATCGACGCGTGAGAACCAATCCCGAAACCGCTCGTGATCCATCTGTCTGACCTCCTAGGCAAATCGGACGCGATCCTACCACAATGCCTACAAATCACGAATTGAGCCACGGGAAATCCTTCGGCACTGATGGCGAAACGAACCTCCGGCTGCGCCGCCGAATCTTGCTTTTGTTGAGGGGGGGGGGGTCATGCCGCCCTCCCTTCGCCCGTGCCCATGGCGGCGATCTCGTCAGCGCTTGCATGCAGCACGGCGTTGGGATAGCCGTGGCGAGACAGCCATTCGTCAGACGCCTGCCGGTCTTGAGCGACATGAACCAGCTCGCCGACGTCACCGGGACGATCGAGCACGAGGATCGAGCCGGCCGCCGGGCGCTCGACGACCGGGATTGACTTGAAGACCCGAAGCACGATGACGGCCTGTCTCTTTATGAGCCGGCCCGTGTTGTTGTGGCGCTCCCAGGCATGGAGCTTGCGGCGGTGCCGCTCGGCTGGACGGGGCGCGCCATCGCAATAGCGGATGATCGCACCGAGCGGTGCATTGTCGTAGATCAGTTGCGCGGACATGGGTGATGCCCTCCTATGATGATTGTCCAGCAGGATTGTTCTGTCCCGCGATTTTGAATGCCGGAAAGTCATCGAAGACCCAGCCGTTTTTCAGTGTGTCGTAGATGATCGCGAGCAACTTGCGCGCTGTGGCGATGATTGCCTTGCCGGCCCCGCGCCGGGCTTTGATCCGTTGGTAGAAGGCATTGAGGTAGCCCGAGTAACGAATGGCAATGAGCGTGCACTGGACCAGCGTGGTGCGCATCAGTTTGTTCCCGCGTTTGGTGATCCGGCCCCGGTTGTCAGTCTCGCTTGACTGGCTGACACGGGGGACAATGCCCACATAGGCGGCCAGTTTGTCCGCGTCTTCGAAGTCATCGACGTTGCCTATGCCGGAGAGGAATACGGCTGCCGCGCGCGGCCCGACACCCTTGATCGAGATCAGCCCGTCATATCCGTCCATGGCCTCAGCGGCGGAGGCGATCTCGCGATCAAGTTCGGCGATTGCATCCGTCAGGCTGAGCGCCTGATCGCGCACGATGCGCAGTTCCACCTGTTCGAGGCTGGAGAACCGGCCGGTCTCCAGGGCATTGAGCCGTCGCTTGGAGCCCAGGCTTTCCTTCTTCAGCTTGATGCCGTGGCGGGTGTGGAGCGCGTGGATCTTGTTCAAAAGCCGGGTGCGCTGCTTGACCAGAAGGTCGCGCGTGTGGGTCAGCGACGCCAGTTCGCCTTCGGCCACCGTTTTGACGCGGGTCTCAGGCAGCATGTCCTTTGACAGAAAGAAGGCCAGGGCCCGGGCGTCGTTTCTGTCCGTCTTCTTCACCGACTTGCGGATCACGCCGAACTGCTTCGGGTTGACCACCACCACACGGCCAACGCAGGCGATCACTTCGTCGCGGAACCAGGCCGAATTGCCCGTCGCTTCCACGGCGACCTCATCGTCCGCATCAAGGCTCAGGCAGAACCGGTCCAGATCGGCCGCTGCCAGCTGGCAGGTTTCAAAAACCTCGTTGCCGTCCGCGGCAAGGCGGCAGACCGTGAAAGACGTCGTGTGGAGATCGACACCGATGAAAGCCATTGCTAAAATCCTCTCGTTGGCGGGAGGCGGAACCCTGCAAAGGGGTGTGAACGGCCAGGCCAGACTCCTATACGAGATCACCGGGTCGAACCGGGCCTCATGCTGGTCGTTCGGATGCAGGCGGCGGGTAATCTCCTGTACAGGGTCGCAATGCCCTAAAAAGACATCCAGCCTGCAGCCTATCCGCCTCTCCCGGCACTCTAGCCGAGTCGGGATGCATGACCGCTCACATCCCATTCATGCCATCTCCTGTTGGATGGATTGGAAACAAAAGCGCCGCCGGACGAGCCGGCGGCGTCTTGTGCGTTCGGAAGGAAGAAGACCGCTATTCGGCGGCTTCGCGGAAACCCTCGGAGACGGCGTCCGGGTCGGTGTCGCCCGCTTCCGGCTCGTCGACAGGGCCGTCACGATCGGCGGCCTCCTCGTCCTCGACGATCTCGTTGCGGGCTCTCCAGTCGGCGAGTTCGTTTGCCTCCGGCGCGAAAAGCGCCGAAGAATGAATGAACCTCTCCTCCTGGAAATGCTCGACGAGCGCGGCGCGGGTGTCGCGGACCTTGTTGCGCGGCAGCACGGAGGTGTCCGCGCAGGCGCCTTCGAGGGCCTGCCGGGAGAGGCACAGAAGGAAATCCTCCGTGCCCATATTGGGCAGGAAGCTGTCGGCCCCGACGACGTCGCCAGCGATCCGCGAAACGATGCCGCTGTTCGACATGTCGCGGCGGCATGAAAGCACCTCGATCAGCACCGAGCGCACGGCAATCCGGAGGCTGTCCTTGTCGACGGAAAGCTTGCCCGCCTCATCGACCAGGGTCGCGGCATGGGGCGCAATCTGGCCGCGGTACGAACCGCTATCGACGCGAACGTTCTGGCCGGCAAAGGCGATGACGAGCAGCGCCATCAGCGTGTCGTCCTCGATCGACGCGCGGGCGAGCGCTTCATGAAGCGCATCGGTGCGGAAATCGCCGATCATGTCCTGACCCTTCCGGGTGACATCCGGGCGCTGCGTCGGCGCGACGTTACGACCCTCTTCCGCCTTGTCCTTGGCAGCGTTCGGCTCGAGCATCCGGTAGACGACGGATTGCACCTTGCCGTCGCGGTCGAGATACATGGCCGTATGGTCGGACTTCTTTGGCTTGCCGTAGACCCGCTCGGCCTTCCTGGGCAGTTCCGGACCGTTCCAGCCATTGAGCCCGGTGATCATGCCGTTCCTGGGCAGGTTGTCGGTCATCCATTCTTGCTGGGCGCCGAGAAAGGCCTCGACATCCGTCGTGTAACGGCTGTCCTCGTCGGCGGGCGCGAAGAGGTCCTCGACCCAGGCGATGCCGTAGGCCTGTGCCAGCTCGTCGTCGAAACTGGCGTCGCGGGCATACATGCGGGTCCTGGAAAGGCCGTTGGCGACCGACCACCACGAGGTGGTCTCGTTCTTCCTGGGCTTGTGCGCCTTCCAGACCTCTTTCTGCTCGGCGATCGATGCGGCGGCGATAGTCCTGAGCTGCCGCTCGTCCGGCATGTCGCCCTTCGCCATCCGGTCCAGCATGGCGGGCAGCACGTTGGCGAGGAGCCGCAGCTTCCTGATCTGGCGTACCGAAAGCGACAGCGCAGCGGCAATACCTTCCTCGGTCCAGCCGAGCGCTACCAGCCGCTCGATGGCGCGCCACTGGTCCACGGGGTTGAGCGGTTCGCGGGCGATGTTCTCGACCATGGAGCGCATGGCGCCGCCGTCGTCGGCCGCATCGGTCACGATGACCTCGATCTCCTCAAGCTCGGCGGCAATCGCCTGCTTCGTGCGCCTGTGACCGGCCTGGATGATGAAGCCGTTGCCGCCATCGACTTCGGGAGAAACGACGGGCGGCTGGATGATGCCCACGGCCTTGATCGTCGCCAGCATCAGCGCGTCGGACTGGGGATTGGATTTGGACCTGCGGGCGTCATCGGGATTGTCCTTCAGCGCACGCGGGTCTATTCTGATGATATGCATGAGAAGCTCCTTGTTCGGGATTGAGGATCCGGCACCGCGCCGGCTTCCTTTCTCGTCTTCTTCCCGAAGACATCCCCGGAACCGCGGAGCGGGCGGGCCGGTGCAACTGCGGCCGAGCATCCCTGCCCGGCGGGACGAGCGGGGCTTTCAGCCTTGCGAAGAACGACGGGCCGGGATGGCGCAGGCGGCGGTTGAGCGTCACCGGACCCGGCCGGTCTGCGACCGGTCCCCTTTCTCCTTCTTCATCAGGCTGCCTCTACGGCCATCTTCCCCTCCTTCAAGACCTCGTCCGCCAGATCGGCCTCGATTGCATCGAGCTGACGGCGTTTCTCGGCAAGCTCGTCCTCGAAGCCGAATTCCCCACCCTGGCGGGACTGGTAGGAGGAAAGCCGGCGCTTCGCATCGTCGAGGCGGAAGCGGTATTGCGATCGCTCGTCCTCGAAGCCGGCGAGCACATGCTCGATGCGCGAGATCGCACTGAGCGGTGTGACGGGCAGGGCGAGATCGATCCCGGTTTCCGCCCCGGTTCTCGCAAGCGTGACGTCGTAGCGGAAATCATCCTGGCCAAAGCGCCGGCCGGAGAAGACAAGGTCGAAGCCGCCGATCGTCGCGATGGCCGTCTCGTTTTCCTCCCGGAGATGCACGAGGGTCATGACCTCCTTCATCAGGGCGCGGCCCGCGGGTTTGCGCTCGGTGAAGGATTGCCCGCCAACGGTCATTGCGAAGGCATCGCCGGCAGTCGGCCTCCTGCGCTCGATGTCCTTGCCGATCTCCGCGATCCGTCTTGTGTCATGTTCGATGTCGCGCTCGGCATTGCGGATCTGCCGGCGGACGGCGAAGAGATCGTCGCGATGGGCGGCACGCAGCCGTTCGAGGCGGGCAATGTCGGCTTCGAGACCCGCCTTCTGCATCAGGCGCTGATCGCCGGAAGCAATCGCCTTGGCCATGGCGAACTGGTTGGCCTGCCCCTCGCCCAAATCCTCCAACCGGCGCACCGAGGTATCGCCGGATAGGGCGGCGGCGATGAAGCGGGCCTTGCGCTCGTTGTTCTGCCACATCTGCGCATCCATCGAGCCTTCCGTGGCATAGGCGAAGATATCGATCTCGTCATGCTGGTTGCCCTGCCGCTCGATGCGGCCCTCGCGCTGCTCGATCTGGGAGGGCAGCCAGGGAACGTCGAGATGGTGGAGTGCTTTCAGGCGAAGCTGCGCATTGACGCCGGTGCCCATGGTTTCCGACGAGCCGATCAGGAAGCGGACCTTGCCGGCATTGACGTCGGCAAAGAGCCGCTGCCTGGCCTCGGTCTTCTTGTAATCCTGCATGAAGGCGATTTCCGATGCCGGGACGCCGAGGCGGACGAGCTCGTCGCGGATCCAGCGATAGGCGGAAAAGCCGCGTGATTTCTCGACGCTGATCGTGCCGAGATCGGAGAAGATCATCTGCGCCGCACCAGGCAGGTCGAATGGCTTGCCCTCGCGGGTGAGATAGGTGTTGCCGGAGGTCTCGCGCCAGATCCGTAGGGCATTGTCGATCAGCTTGTTGAGCTTGTTGTCGGGCTCATTGTCATTGTCCGGATCGACCAGCCGCAGATCGATCGCCGCATGGCGACCATCGGTGATGACGGAGAGGAGAATGTCGTCACCGGGTTGTGCCGGCCCCTCGCGCATCTCGATGGCCTTGATCCGCGCCTCGAGCACCTGCTGATAAAGCTTGAAGTCCTCGGTCGGCTTCGCGGTGATAATCTGGCGCTTGCCGGTGGAGACGGCCGGGACCCTCACAAATTGCCGCAGATCTTCGGGCAGCACGACATCGGCGAAGCTGCGGAACATGGCGATCAGCTCCGGCACATTGACGAAGGTCGCAAAGCGCGAGACGGGCTTGTATTTGCCCGAGGGCTGCAATTCGAGCTCGGTCGCCACATCGCCGAAGGTCGAGGCCCAGGCGTCGAATTCGTGCAGGCCCCGCTCCTTCAACGCCGCGAAACCAAGGAAGCGCTGCACCGAGAACATCTCGCCGAGGGTGTTGGTGATCGGTGTGCCCGAGGCGAGCACGAGGGCGCGGCCGGGGTTCTTCGTCTCGATGAAGCGGGATTTGACATAGAGGTCCCAGGCGCGCTGCGAGCCATTCGGATCAACGCCCTTGAGCGTCGACATGTTGGTCGCAAAGGACAGTTTCCTGAACTCCTGCGCCTCATCGACGATGATCTGATCGACGCCGATCTCGGAAATCGTCAGGAGGTCATCCTTGACGGTCGCCAGCGATTCCAGGCGGTCCTTCAGGCCTTCTTTCAGCCGCTCGAGGCGCTTGCGCGATACCCGGTCATCACTCTCGACCTTGCCCAGCAACTCTTCGTAGAGCTTAAGCTCATCCTCGATCATCTGCTTTTCGAAACCGGCCGGAACGGCGATGAACCTGAAAGCCGAATGGGTGATGATGATCGCGTCCCAGGCAGCCGTCGCGGCGCGCGACAGGAAGCGGTGGCGCTTGTCCCTGGTGAAATTCGTCTCGTCGGCGACGAGAATGCGCGCGGTCGGATAGAGCGCCAGGAATTCGCGGGCGGCCTGCGCCAGGCAATGGCCGGGCACGACCAGCATGGCCTTCGAGATCAGTCCGAGGCGTCGCTGTTCCATGATCGCGGCCGCCATCGTCATGGTCTTGCCGGCGCCGACGGCGTGGGCGAGATAGGTGGCACCTACCGAGATGATCCGCCAGATGCCACGTTTCTGGTGGCCATAAAGAGAAAAGGCGCCAGAGGCGCCCGGTAGCTGGAGATGATCGCCGTTGAAGGATCGCGGCGCGATATTGTTGAAGCGGTCGTAACTACCCAGCTACCAGATTTGCAATGTGAGTGTGCGACGATTTGAATCAGGTTGACAGGCTTTCCGGACGCGGTCGTTTCTGACTCCATGAGCGCATCATGAAGCAAACTCGTTTCACCCGCGATCGCCTCAGCGCCCTGTCAAAACCGGACCTCATTGATCTGGTCATGGAGCTTGCCGGTCAAAATGCTCTCTTGCAAGCTCGTGTCGATGAGCTTGAGAAACAGAACAGGCAGTTGCGGGAGCAGAACGCCTCGCTTGTCCAGCGGGTCTCTGATCTTGAACGACGGCTGGGGTTGAACAGTTCCAACAGCAGTAAACCGCCGTCCAGTGACGGGCTGGCGAAGCCAGCGGCCAGAGAAAAACGCACCAGGAGCTTGCGCGGCAAATCAGGCCGCAAGTCTGGTGGCCAACATGGCCATAAGGGCACAACGCTGAAGCAGGTCGCGACACCGGATGCGCTCGTCCATCACTATCCACATCAGTGCACGCGCTGCAGTGCGACGCTATCGCCTGAGGCCGCCACAGGTTTTGCCGCGCGCCAGGTGTTTGGCCTTGCGCCGCCTCCGCCTCTTTTCATCACCGAACACAGAGCCCATACCTGTCTATGCCGGGCATGCGGCACGCTGGTGCGTGCTGATTTTCCCGAGACCGTGAAAGCCCCCGCCCAGTATGGTGACGAAATCGCTGCCCTGGCGGCCTATTTGCAAACACAGCACTGCATTCCCGAGGATCGCCTGGCACGGATCTTCTCGGACCTCTACAAGATCAGGATCGCCCCGGCGACGCTGGCCAGTCTGATCGCCAAAAAGGCCGACAGCATGCGCGTTTTCGCGGACAGGGTAAGGGAACTGCTGTCCGGCACAGCTGTTGCCGTGAAGCATCTGGATGAGACCGGCTTGCGGATTGCCGGCAAGACGCGCTGGCTGCATATGCTGTGTTCCACATCCCTCAGTCATCTTCGGCTGGGGACCGGGCGAGGTGATATCCCATCGGGACTGGCAGGAACGATCGTTCACGATTGCTGGCCACCCTATTTGGCGCTGGAGGCCGTGGAGCATGGTCTTTGCAATGCGCATCTGCTCCGGGAGTTGCAGGCCGTAATCGATCACGACAGGGAACCCTGGGCGACGGATATGAAAGCCCTTTTGTCTGACGCCCTGACGCTGACACAAATCGCACGCGATCAAGGCAAGCCAGCGGTCAGTCCGGAACATGCCCATCAGATCCATCAGAGATTTGATGCCTGTTGCGACCGGGCGATCAAATTCCATGAAGGCCTGCCACCGCTTGCACGTCCAACGACCGGCAAACGCGGTCGCCCGAAGCGACGGGCTGGACATAATCTGGCGAGACGGATGCAAACACATAAGGCCGCGGTCCTGCTCTTCCTCGATGACCTCAATGTTCCCTTCACCAACAACGAAGCCGAACGTGACCTGCGCATGACAAAGGTTCGGCAGAAGGTCTCCGGAAGCTTCAGGACTGAGACAGGCGCTGAAAACTACTGCATTCTACGCACCGTTGTCGAAACAGCGCGAAAGCAAAGCTGGGATGTTCTGAGAGCCTTGAGCAAAAGCCCCGTTCAGCTTATCCGTGAACTCAATACACTCCATCAAATCCAGCTTGATAGCGTAGCTGGGTAGTTACAAGCGGTCATTATAAACCCGGGCCAGCCGGTCGGTGCGATCGGGATCGGTCCAGACCCAGGTCTGGAAGGCAGTCTTGATCTTGGAGAGCTTCTCCTTTGCCGCCTCGGTGTCGACCACATTGAGCACCCGGCGCTCGCTGTCGCCGTCCCTGATCGTGTCGAAGATCTGCGGCACGCGGCTGTTGAGCGCGTCGGCGAGCAACTCGCCGGCATGCCGCCGCTTTGTGCCCCATTCGGAGGTGCCTTCGGCGCGGTAGGCCAGCATACGGGCATCGACCGTCCAGGAGGCGAGCTCCGGCATGTGGCGGATTCGGATTTCGACGCCCATCGTCTCCTTGACGAAATCGACAACATCGGAGGCAGGGATCCAGGGGGCGCCGAGCCGCGCGGTGATCTCGGAGGGGGTCAGATCGGCCGGTTGCACGGCCTCGAGTGCCTCGACATTGCGCTTGTAAGCCGGATCGAACTCGGCCGCGGCTTGCGCCGCCGCCAGTTTGTCGCGCACGGGACCGGAGAGGTAAGACCGTATGTCCGTTTCTACCGGTGAGGTGGCTCGCCCTACACTGCACGTTCGAGGGTTGCTCGGATGGGCTGAGCCGATCCTCATCACAGGAGGACGAGCCGTGGCAGATTATAGAGAAGCATTTGTCGGAATCGATGTTGCCAAATTGAGAAACGCCATCGCGATTGCCGATGCGGGCCGTGAGGGAGAAGTTCGCTTCTTCGGAGAAGTCGACGCTTGTGTCGCAAGCATGCGCCGGACCATTCAGCGGATCGCCGACAGATTTGATCGACTGCATTTTTGCTATGAGGCCGGACCGACAGGCTATGGGCTCTATCGGCTCATCCGTTCTCTCGGGCATGAATGCACGGTCGTCGCCCCGTCGCTGATCCCAAGGAAGCCTGGCGACCGGGTGAAGACGAACCGCCGGGACGCTCTCTCGCTCGCCCGGCTTTTGCGCGCCGGCGAGCTTACTGCGGTGTGGGTTCCCGATGCAGGCCACGAGGCGATGCGGGATCTCGTCCGCGCACGGTCGGCAGCGGTCGAGGTGCTGCGGGTCCATCGCCAGCAGGTGAGCGCTTTCATGCTCAAGCACGGCCGCGTCTATCCGCGCAAGAAAGGCTGGACGATGCGCTATTTGCGCTGGTTGCAGGAACAGACGTTCGATCACCCGGCGCACCAGATTGCGCTCCAGGAAATGGTTGAAGCCGTACGCATCTCCAAAGAGCGGGTTGAACGGCTGGAGCGCACCATCGAGGAGTTCGTTCCGGCCTGGTCGTTGGCACCGGTCGTACGAGCGCTCCGGACTTTGCGTGGCGTGGACCTGATCGTCGCTGTGACATTCGTCACCGAAGTTGGCGACGTGAGCCGGTTCGAAAGTCCGCGCCAGCTCATGGGATATCTCGGCCTCGTTCCCGGTGAGCGCTCGACTGGCGACACTATCAGGCGCGGCGGCATCACCAAGGCAGGAAACAGCCGGGTGCGCCAAATGCTGGTCGAGAGCGCCTGGGCCTATCGGCATCCGCCCAGGGTCGGGATAAAGAAGCTGTACAGACTGGAGCAGGCGTCACCGCGCGTGCGCGAGATCGCATGGAAGGCGCAGAGCCGCTTGACGGCCCGGTACCGAACGCTGAGTGGACGCGGCAAGCGGCCAACGGTGGTCTGCACTGCGGTCGCCCGCGAACTGGCCGGCTTCATGTGGGCCGTTGCCAGGGAGGCGCAGGCAAGCTGATCTTGCCCTTGTGGCAACACGAAACTCGCGCATGGGCGGAGGCGGGACCACGGCAGGGAAATGTCCGTCGAATGCTTTGTGGCCGGCTACTGGCCGACGCCCGCTGTAAGACAGGAACAGACCCGGACGCACAATCGGAAATGCGGTAGCCAACCCGCGCATCAGAGCTTGATCACCGACGTCCTTCAGTTCCGCCTCCACCCATGCGCGATCAATATCATGAACAGCCGATCTCCTCCTCGTTCTGGATCGGCCGGATATTCGACGTGCCAAACCTTGACAGCGGACATCAGAGCATCAGATGTCTGCCACGACCCGTCCGCCGGATCGCGGTAGATCGCGCTGCCGAGATCCTCGATGACCGTCTCGCGGTTTTCATGCAGCAACTCGGCGATGTGGTCGGGATCGACATGGCCGCGTTCGTTCAAGACCACGGCGAGCGCATCGGCGGCATTCGTAATCGCTGGCGCGGACGGAGGAACAATCACCCGTTCTGAAAAGATCGGTCCGGGCTTCGCCGTGTCGGTGTCGAGATCGTAATTCTCGATGGAGGCGACCAGCCAGCAATCGGGATCGTCGAGGAAGGGCTGCAGGTTCGGGCGGCGATGCGTCCCGCGAGTTTCGCCGTCGCTACCGCGACCCTCGTTTCCGGCGATCGACACCCTGGTGTGATTGATCGGCCCGAAATCCCGCACGAAGCTCGACCAGGCGATGCGCAGCTTCACCTGAAGATCCCGCCATGGCTGATCGGTCTCCTGCGCCTTCAGCACCGCGCGCACCGCGTCGCGGACGGGGATCAGCTTCCTGACGACATTGATCTGTTTCTCCGAAAACCCCTCGCCCGACCGTCCCTTGCGGACAGAAACCGGGGCGGGTTTGCCGTCGATCACCTGCATGAGGCCTTTCGAGGCGTCGAAGAAGAAACTGCCCTCACGGACATGGGCGCCTTCGGGTTTGGTGATATCGGTCCGGGTCGGGCGAAGCTCAAGATCGAGATCGATCGTGTCGGGCTCGCCGTCATAGATGGCGTCCGGAAGGGAAAGGATGGCCGCGCCGAGGGCGGCCTCGAGATCGCCGTCGCGGGCAAGGCAGGTATAGGCTTCGCCGAAAGGGCCGGTTGTTGTCGCATGATGCCCGAGAACATGACCCGGATGATCGGCGAACCAGCGATTGACCCGGATGGCCTCGCTGTCCTCGCTGGCAGGGATGACCTCGGCAAGTTCGAGCCAGGCCGCATCCCCCTGCGGCTGGCCCGGCTTGCGCTTGCGGAAGAACAGGATGTCGACCACGACATCGGTGCCGGCGTCCTGCCGGAAGCTGCCTTCGGGCAGGCGAATGGCGGCGATGAGATCGGCGAATTTGGCGATATGTTCGCGGGCAGTGGCATCCGCCTTGTCCATCGTGCCCGACGAGGTGACGAAGGCGGCGAGCGCGCCGGGTTTCAGGAGATCGATCGACCGGGCGATGAAATAGTCATGCAGCCGCAGGCCCAATGACCGATAGGCGCGATCGGAGCGCACTGTGCGGTCCGAAAACGGCGGATTGCCGATGACGAGATCGAAATGGCCAGGCAGATCGGTGCGCGCGAAATCGCTCTCGATGATGCGGGCGACCGGCTGCAGGAGCCGCGCAAGCCGGGCGGTGACCGGATCGATCTCGATGCCAGTGACGAACGATAGATCGCGATACGCCTGCGGCATGAGCGCCGGAAACAGGCCCGTCCCGAACCCCGGTTCGAGCACCCGGCCGCCGCGCCAGCCGAGGCGTTCGAGACCCTTCCAGATCGCGCGTATGACGAATTCGGGCGTGAAATGGGCATATTGCGTGCAGCGGGCAAGCGAGGCGTAGTCGGCCTCGCTCACGGCCCCCCGCAGCTCCAGACCGAGGTCTTCCCACCCCTTGCGGAACCCGTTCTCGCCCGGCCGGGTGAAGATGGCATTCGCAAGATCGGAGGCGCCGAAACCGGTGAAGCGCATGAGACGCGCCTGCTCTTGCCGTGTCGCGGGCCGATCTTCGTCCGCGATCGTCGTGGCGAGCTTGATGGCTGCGAGATTGTCGCGGGTGCGGGCTTTCCAGCCTTTCGCCAGATCGCGGCTTCCGGAAAGATAAAAATTGCTGCCGCGTTCGGACGCTTCGGCAAGCAACCGCTCTTCGGGTTGTCGGCCTTCGGGCTGCTCGGCCGGAGCGGTCTGTGGCGACGGGGCCGCCTCGTCGGGTTCGATCGTCGGGCCATCGGCAAAGGCGGTGACGCCGAAGCCAGGCCCGGAGGAAAGCGCGTTCTGCGAACTTCCGAACATATCGAGTGTGAAGGGGTTATGGTCTGCCATGGCGGGTTTCTCCTGATGTGCGGGCGCACGAAGCCGCGCCGCCGGGAGAACCGGTCGCCTCGGCAACGTGCGGATTGAAAGAGGGGTTAGCGGGTGATCAGCGAGAACGAGATGTCGTTCTCAGTGAGCCGGATGCCGGGATGGGTGATCCCGAAATTCCGGTCGAAACTCGGAACGAGAAGATCGGCATCGATGAACTCGATCCCGTCATCGCCCCCGAAATGGCGGTGCTTGTAGTCCCACCAGTCGGTATCGCCCTTCGGGTGGCATTCGTCGGAATAAAAGACGAGCGGCTTTTGACCGTCGGCCAGCATACCGTTGGAAATGATATAGACGCCTTCGTCTCCAACGAGCCAAAGGCCGGGTTTCTCGCCTTGTCTCGGGCGGGTGCCGTACCAGGGATTGCGGAAGCCGCCATTGGCGGCCGCATCGTCCTCGCCGCGCGCGATGACCTTGTGCACCGCAAGAATCGGAAATGTGAACATGGCCCACCTCACGCGGCTTCTGGCAGCGGCAGGTGACGCAGATGAACCGGCAGTTTTTCGGAGATCTGCTGATCGGTCAGGCTCTCGAGCAACTGGAACCGCGTGCCCGACCGACCGTAGACGATGACCGTGCGCCTGCCGCGGTGTTCGGGCCGGAAGTCCGCGCCGGCATAGCCGCGATAATCGTCATGCGTGGCGCTCCAGATGTGCTCGATGCGTTCGTCGCGGGTCATCGCCCTGACCGGCCGGCGTTCGCGCTCGACGATGGCGTCGCGCATGTCATAGGGCGAGCGCGGATCGGACAGATCGCAATAGGCGTGGAAGTACCGGGCCACGCCATTGATGCGCAGCGTATGGAAGACGCTGGTGATGCTGCCGGTCAGGAATTCGCGCATGGCGAACATCTCGCCACGCATCCAGAGCGGCGGCAGGATTTCGAGCATGGTGTCATGTTCGGAACGGGCGATTTCGAACCATTCGCCGGCATAAAGCGCGCCGTCGTCATTTTGCCAGCGGTCGGGTCGCTGCGCATGGCGGTCGAATAGTCTGAACATCTGATGGCGGTCGGCGATGCCGAAGAAGATTTTTCGAATAGGTGCAAGAGAGGTCATGGCGGGCTCCTACGAGGCCTGTCCAGGGCTGCAGCGCGGCGCACCCTGTCGGCATCACCATCTTCTTCAGCCCTTCCGGACCCCTTCCTGGCGCCGCCTCTCTGTCCGGCCGGGTCAAGGGCCGGCGTTAGCCGGGCGGAGCTTCACCCTTGAGGCGGACGGCGGGCATGCGGCAGCCGTCCCTCTTCTTTTCCCTTTCCTGTTCCCTCTTGCTCAGACTGGCGTTCCAGTCATCGGCCGGTGGTCTGAGCCGCTGCCAGTTGCAGCCTTCCTCTTCGGCAAGGACCCGCAGGCGTTCGGCAAATGCCTCGCCCTGGCTGTTCGCGTCGGTGGCCGCGACCAGAAGGGCGTCCGGACGGGCGGCAAGCTTTCGAAGGGCAGCTTCGGTCGATGGCGACCAGCCCCCGCCGGTGCTGAGGTAGACCGTCCCGGGCGAGAAGCGTTCGCTCGCCGCGAGGCTCATGGCGTCTATCGCCGCCTCGGTGACGCAAAGCCGTAGCGCGTCGGCCGGACCGAGGCGGAAGAGGACCTTGGCGCCGCCGGTCGCGAAACCGCGCCACTCGGGTCCCCGTTCTTCCCAGCCGGTAACACGACCGGCATCATCCATGTGACCGGCCCACATGCTGCCGTGCGGGCCTTCGCGAAGAAGGTCCTGGGCGACGGCCGCGCGCATTACGGGTTCGGGCAGCGCCCGCTCGTCCTGCAGGTAGCGCCAGGTCGCCGAGCCGGGCCAAGGCTTGCGCCGGGCCGACCAGCGCTGGGGCACCGACAGATCCGGCGTGCGATCGCGCAATTGCCGCTGCCACTGCGGTTGCGAAGGGACGAACCCGACGAGATCTGCGACGACATAAAGGGCGGCAGCGAACGGGAGCCCATCGAGGTGCTCGACAAGGCGGAACACGTCGCCCCTGGCGTCCGACAAGGGGTCAAGCCAGCCCTTGCCGTCATGAATGACGATGATGATATCGCCGCCGCGGCGGTACTTGACCGCCTTGCGTGTGCTCTCCTTCAGATCGACGGCAAAGCCCGCCGTTTCCAGCACCGCGCCGCAGGCGACCCTTCCCCTCAATTCTTCGAGTTCTGCTTTTTCCATTCTCTCTTCCGCGTCCTGCACGGTCCTCTGTCCGGTTTCCGCTCCCTTTTCTTTAGGGGCGGGACCCGGAGGCCGCGAAGAGCAGGGCAGGACAAGGGCGCGCCTGGCAAGCCGGCATTTGTGCCGGATCGCATGTTTCGCTGCCAGGAGCGGCGAAGCCTCCCTTGCCGGCCGCAGCGCGCAAGCGGCACGTGGGGTCTTTCCGTTGCCCTCCAATCTTCCCGGCCGCCCTCCGCATCAGGGATGTCCGCCCGTATGGGGGAAGACCGCTTGCGGGCTTCAGTTTCGCCAACAGCCCGGCCCGAAGGGCGACGCCAACCTCTCTTCTTTCCCAAGGCAGGAACCCGATCCGGAAACCGAAATCAGAGCCGGCATAACCGCCTGCCGCCCATCCCGTTCGCTCCGCGTGCCTGTCACGGCCCCGCTTTTTGCAAATCGTCCAGATACCCATCGCAGCCGGAGAAATAGCCGTCGAGTCCGTGCATGACGTCTGCCAGCCGGTGAAAGTCGATTTCCTGATGCGCAGGCAGGACCGGATTACCCTTCGTATCGACGGGATAGCGATAAGAGAATGATCTTGGATCCACCTTTGCAAACTCGAGGATAATCTCTTCAACGATTGCGGCGGCGCCTTCGGCATCGTCGTGGCCATAGCCCTCCAGGACTTTCAAGAACGTCTCCCAAAGGGATTTGAGGTCATGGGTGTTCCATTCGGCCTTGATGCCGACGGTATGACCGTAGGTGGCGATCAGGAACTTGAGCGACAATTCGATGAACTGCCGGTAGTTGAAGACGACCGGAAAGACGAGGACGTCGCCGTCGTGTCGGTCACGGGCGACCTGGGCGACCATGAGGTCGCCGGCCATCATCATGACGATGCGGCCGTGGCCAAACCGGTTGATATATACGTTTTGCTCCCAGTTCTCCGATTGCGTGAACGGCGCGTCCCCTTCCGTCGGCCACCGGAAACCCGTGGGGTTTCTGGAAGCCTTTAGAACTTTGTGCGTTTCGCCTTCGACGGATATGAAAGTACTGATCTCGGATGCGGAAGCACTTGCAAAATCCTATGACATTTGAGAGCGCTGGAAGGGATAAAGACCTTTATCGAATTGGAGGAAACATCACCAGAATGTGGCTTGGCCCGGCAGATTGCCGATCGGAAAGGGTTTGTAAGGCAGGTAAATTTTCATCTTCTCTCAGAGCGAGTTCTCTGTGAACGGCTCCAAGCTCTTGAAGACAGCGAAGTTGCGGATACGCGCTCAACTTACCACATCTGGGATGTTTCCCGACTTCAGCGTCAACGAAGTTCACGCGGCCATAAAGAGGCGCTCGATATTGATTTTCAGGAAATGTACGGTCGTGGAATCTCTTGCTTTCCGGCGCATCTGGGATCGGAATCCTACCAGTCTTATCTGATTGTGATGCCTGGAGAAATTCTTGCCGATCTTTACCGGTTTGGATCAAGATTGTTGGAACAGAATGTTCGCTCATTCCTCCAGGCACGCGGCAAGGTGAATAAGGGTATTCGAGCCACCATCCTCAATGAACCCGGGATGTTTTTGCCTATAACAATGGCATCACAGCGACAGCGTAGGAGGTAGAGACCGGAAAAGGTGAAGAAGGACTTCAGGTTGCGCGCATCAAAGACCTTCAGATCGTTAACGGAGGAGGTAGACTGCTTCACTGTTTCATACGCGCCGGAGGGACAAGGCGTCCCTCGAGAACGTATTCGTACAGATGAAATTGTCCGTCATTCCTAGTGAAGCGGTCGTCCCAAAGATATCCGAAAACGCCAACACCCAGAACAGGGTGAACGACGCGACTTCTTCTCCAACCATCCTTTCCATATCCGAATTGAGGAATTCTCTCGTCGGATTTGGGCGCCAGCTCAACAGGGTGCGCTTCGCGAAACAAAGTGGTTTTATGAACGTGCAAGAGGGCAATATGCGGATGCGCAATCAAAGCTGACTCGGGTGAGCAGCGCCGCTTCAAGGCCGAATATCCCAAGCCTCAGATGTTTACCAAGACCGATCTGGCGAAGTTCGAAAATGTATGGGACGACCATCCAAAGTGGGTCAATCTTGGAGCTCAGAAAAACTTCGCCAGATATATGCTCGTGTTCTCGCCGCTTTGCGAGATTTCGATGTCGGTGACGGTGGTTTCACCCTCGGATTTGGTCAGCCTGATCTTTGCGCCAGTCGTGAAATCCGTGATCTCGGTCGGTGCGCTCACGTCGATGTCACGGACTTCAACCGCGGTCAACGTGTTGACGTGTTGACGCCTTCGAAGGCTTGTCCTTGTCGAGTTGGCCCGGGGTCACCGACTTCAGCGTGATCGAGCCGTTTGCATACTGATCAACGTGTCCGCACCGCTTCGGTATATCGTTATATCGACACTGGCACTTTCGCCGTCTCTGCGAAATGTGTCACTGCCAGCCCCGCCGGAAAGCTCGTCGTCCCCGGCACCACAGTCGAGGGTGTCGTCACCAGCATCGCCGTTCAGTTTGTCGTTGCCGTTGCCGCCGTGCATGGTGTCGTTGCCGTCTGCTCTCTTGTCGGTTTCGTGTCCGCCGTACATCGTGTCGTCGTGCTAGCCACCGTACAACATTGTGTCGTCGCCCTTTTCGCCATGCATGGTGTCGCCGCCGTCTTCCCTCTTGTCGGTTTCGTGGCCGCCGTACATCGTGTCGTCATGCCAACCGCCGTAAAGCGTGTCGTCGCCGTTGTCGCCGTTGATCGTGTCCTCGCCGTACCCGCGCGCGATCCCGCCGCATACTCAGCGTCGGATCGTCCAGTTCCTTCACAAGCATATGGATCAGTCGATCCTGACGACGCATTCTCCATTTGTCTTGGAGCAATAAACGCCAGACAATGTCGTGCTCTTGGAGCGGGAAGATGGAGGGGCTGTGTCTGGACGCACCGTCGCCCGCTGGCTTCTCTCGCTCCAAAACCATCACAGCGACAGCCACAGGGATCCAAACGTCTCTGCACAGGACAAACATGACTTTCGTTTATGTTGTTTGTTGCGTTTGTGTCGTTTATGAACTATATATGGCTAGTGAAGGGAGATCAGTCATGAACCTCGCGGTTTTGAAGGAAGCCGAACTGGCTATGCCGACTGACAAGGAATCGGAGCTCGCGGCAGAGACGGGTCGTCAACTTGCAGCCATCATCAACGGCGCGGAGACCGTGCGTGCGCATTTTGGCCCGCAGGGTGCCGCAACCGTCGAGTTGCCGGTCGCTGCGGTGCGTCTGCTCCTCGACATCCTTGAGCAGATGGCGCGCGGCAATGCAGTGACGCTTATGCCTGTACATGCCGAATTGACGACGCAGCAAGCGGCCGATCTGCTCAATGTTTCGCGGACCCATCTCGTACAGCTTCTTGATGAAGAAAAGATCCCGCACCGGAAGGTTGGTACGCACCGACGGGTACGAGCCGAAGATGTTCTTGCCTACCGCCGCGATACGGAACGGGCGCGTCGCAAAGCGCTCGACGAGCTGACCGAACTCGATGAAGAGCTCGGCCTTCAATAGCGCATGGATCGGTTCACTGCGTTACTGGATGCCAACGTCATCTATCCAGCTGGCCTTCGCGACGTGCTTCTGCGCCTCGCCGATCGCAATCTCTACCGCGCTCGCTGGAGCGCGATTATTCACGATGAATGGATAAGAAATGTGCTGAAGGACCGGTCTGACCTAAGAGCCGGATTCAAAAGTTATTCAAACGTAACAATACCTTGCGAGACGCCGCGTCATGAACCGGATGCTTGCTATGAACGCCCACGCGGTTGAGTTCTGGATGGTCCTCTCCCAGTCCCGGGCCAGTCTGCGGCAGCGCCCGAGCCAGGCGAAAGTTCGTTCCACCACCCATCGACGCGGCAGAACCTTGAAACCGACTGCGCTGTCGCAGCGCTTGACGGTCTCGACCGTCCAGTCGCCATGCCCCGCGAGCGCTGCTCGCAACTTCGGTCCCGCATAGGCGCCATCGGCGAAGATGTGGCGCAGCCAGGGGAAGCGGTCGCCGACAGCCCTGATCAGGTCGCAGGCCCCGTCCCTGTCCTGAATGTTGGCGGCGTGAACGATGATGAACAGCATCAGGCCGATCGTATCGGTGACGATGTGTCGCTTGCGGCCCTTGACCTTCTTGCCGGCGTCATAGCCGCGAACGCCCCCGCTTTCGGTGGTTTTCACGCTCTGGCTGTCGATCACGCCGGCCGTCGGTGAAGCCGCGCGGCCTTCCAGTTCGCGGGTATTGAGGACCAGGAGGTGATTGATGGCTGCAAAAAGACCCATGCGGCTCCAGGTGTAGAAATAGCCACGTACCGTCGATACCGGTGGGAACTGCTTCGGCAGCATGCGCCACTGGCAGCCGCTGGTTGCGATATAAAGGATCGCGTTCATCACCTCGCGCATATCGGTCGTACGCGGTCGTCCACCCCGTTTTGCCGGCGGAATGAACGGGGCAAGTATCGTCCATTCCTCATCGGTCAAATCGCTTGGAAATCTCAAATGGTCTCTGTTATGTTCGGCGCGGGCGATATCATTCCATGGCATCGTGATTCTCCATCTTCTTTGAAAAGACTGTTGAATCACAAACCATTGATATCGCTCAACTACTTTTAAATCCGGCTCTAAGTCCCAATCAACTCCAACGAACCAGGGAGACCATGGATCGGCATTTCCCCGATGCGTTGGTCGTCGGGTTCGAGCCGCTGATCGATGGCTTGACGCTTCCCGATGCTGACGATCGGCATGTTCTGGCAGCAGCGATCAGGGGGCGAGCCGATGTCATCATCACACAGAATTTGAAGGACTTCCCGCAGGAAGAGCTCGATCCCTACGAGATTGAAGCTCAGCATCCAGATGATTTCGCTCTCAGTTTGTTCGATCTTTACCCGGGCGCCGTCCTCGGAGCGGTTCGAGACCACAGGGCTGCGCTAAAGCGGCAACCGCGAAGTCCTGAGGAACATATCGAAGCTTATGAGAGAATGGGCATGACCAAATTCTCTTCTCAGCGTGAGGTTGTCAACGAACCGGAAGCGGTCCGCGCCGAGTTCCGACGCCGTCACGCCCGTCAGCCGGATGCTGTCGCCATCACCGTAGCGGATGACGGTATCGCTGCCGTCCTGCTCGATGACCAGCCCGGCGAACCCGCCCGGCACCCCGATCATCTCGATGCTGTCGCCGTCGCCGAAGTCGGCAACGGTGTCGTTGCCGTCGCCCGCCGCGAACGCGAAGGTGTCGGCGCCGCCGTCGCCGAAGAGGTAGTCGTTGCCCCGGCCGCCGTCGAGCACGTCGTCGCCCTCGCCGGCCCACAGCGTGTCGTTATCATCACCGCCATGAAGCGTGTCGTTGCCGTCGCCGCCCCAGAGCGTGTCCGCGCCCCCCCTGCCGTAAATGGTATCGTCGCCGTCCTCGCCGGAAAGCTTGTCGGCGCCGTCGGTCCCGTTGAGCGTGTCCGCACCATTGCCGCCATAAACCGTTTCGTCGCGTTCCATCGTGTTTTCCTCTCCCGTGATTGCGTGTCGTGCGCCCGCTGCAGCACACTGTTGCGATACCGTGTCAACCGGCGGTCTGCGGACAGCTTGCCCGGAAGTGTACCCCCCCCCTTGGGGATGTGACTATGAAATCAATAGGCAACGCGCCGGACCGGACCGCGGAAACGAAACGCCCGGTCCGTTGCGGGACCGGGCGCCGGGTTTGCGGTGCGGGTGGGCGCGCGTTATTCGGAGGCGGTCATCCCGCCGCCGAAGGCGCCGCGGGCCTCGCCCGCCTTGGCTCCCTCCGAGGTGATGTCGAACACGCCGCCGATCTCTTCGGCCTTCGGGCCGAAGAGATTGCCGCTGAAGCTGCCGGTGAAGTCGCCGCTGCCCAGCAACCCGCCCTGTATGGCCTTCACATCGGTGCCCGAGAAGCCGTTGCCGTCGATATTGCCCTTGAACGTGGCCAGGGTGTCCAGCGTGGTCGTGAGGGTGTTGTCTCCAAAGTCGGCCTCTGTCGTCATGTTCCGTGCCCTTAATGTGATCGCACCATTTCCATCCGCGGCGGCGGCGCGGACATTGCCCGCCCAGGCGCCCTCGTAGGTGGCCTTGCCGAAGTTCGGCATGCCGCCGACCGGGGTCACGGTGCCGTCGGGCAGCGTGCTGACGAAGCCCGTGCCCAGGTCGGCAAGGGTATTGCCATCCTCCTTCAGACCCGCCCAGGTGCCGTAGTTCAGGTGCTCGAAGGACTTCGCCGTCGGGAACCGCACATTATGCACCGGCGTCTTGATATAGTGGTACAGGATGCCCGTGTTGCCTTGAGGGTTTCTCACTGTTTGCCTGCCGTCCGTGAACAGGCCCACCCGCTTCAGCCAGGTCCTATTGCCATTCTTTTCATCAAAGTAGAAGATGCCGTTCTCCACCTTGGTGTTGTCGGGATTCGTACCGGCGGCCACGGTGAACTGGTCGAGGTTCGCCGAGTTGCCGCCCCCGGTTTTCCCGCGCGGCGTCGCGTCGGGACCGGTCACTTCGTAGTACAGCCCCTCCGCCCGCTTGATCACATAGGTATTGCTGCCAATGCTGATCGTGCCGTAGGGCGTCTTCTCCGTTACGGTTCCCTCATACCCCCAGGTAAAACCGGGATCTTTATCGCGACCAGGCTCGTCGTTGTTCCGGTAGACGGAGACCATCCTTTCGGATTTCGAGGTCTGGTACTTGTCGACGAGGTGCAGGCGCATGGTGTCATCGGCGGAATCGGTTATGCTGCCAACGACCGGAGTCTGCGCCGCTATCGTCGGCTGCGCCATGACCTCCGCATCGTCCCCGCTCGCCGCCTTGTACGCGACCTTCTTACGGGCGCTTCTTCCAATCGAGAAAATGTCCCTGATCTTCCCGGTGATGACCGTCTTGCCGTTCGTCGTCACGGTGCTCTTCTCCGCGCCCGGAACGATGGTGACCTCTCCGACCTTGTAGGTCGGCTTTCCGTCGTCGTCGTAGGTGACCTTGACCTCCATCCCGGCGGCCTTGACCGCCGCGGCGGCCTTGTCCATGGCGATCTTCGCCTGGGCCTGCGCCGTCTTCTGCGCCGCCTGCGCCGCAATGCGGGCCACCACCGCCGCCGTGCTCGTGGTCGCGGCGGCGGCCTTCGCCGATTCCGCCTTCGCCGTATTATAGGCCGTCATCGCCGCCCGCGCGGCGGCGCGCGCCGCCTCGGCATGCGTTTTCGCCATCGGGTCACCGGTCTGCAGCATGGCAATATTCATCTGTGCCGCTTCCGCCTTGGCCGCCTCCGTATCCGCCGCGTCGGACTGCGTCTTGGCCGCGTCCATCGCAGCCTTCGCCGCCGCCCGCGCCTTGCCGAGCTCGCTCGTCGGGGTCGTCGGGGTCGTCGTGGTCGTGCCGCCGGTGGTGTTGCAGGCGGCAAGGCCAAGCGACAGCAGCGCCGTGCAGCACAAAAGGGCAAGCCTGCGCGGCCGTCCGGCGGCCGCCGCTCTTTGTGATTGCTTCGTCATGATTGAATGTCCCTTGTCTTTCAGGTGTCTTTCAGGTTGTCTTTCGTGCGCCGGGGAATGTCCCGCCGCGCCTAGAAATTGCGCTGCAGACGCAACAGGCCCGTCGTCGCGTCGCCGCCGCCATAACCCACGGCGGCATTGCTCTTGCCGAACCTGGTGTGGCGAACCTCGCCGCGCACCTCGACATTGGCGACCGGGTTCCACACCAGCACGCCCTCGACCGCCCAGGAGCTGATGCCCGAGCCCGCATCGCCGAGCTTCATGTTGCCCGCAACCGGCGTCGCGTAGTAGCCGGACGAGTACTGGCCGCCGACCGAGCCCTTGAAGCCCTCGGCGAACCGGTGCTGGTAGGAGCCGATGACCGACCATTGCGGCGTGTGCGTCCCGGCGAGCCCGGTCGGCGACGCGTTGGCGCCGTAGCGGCTCGGACCGCTGGCGTAGAAGCCCTGGACGATCACATTGCCGTCCGGACCGATATCCGCATTGAGACCCAGCTTGACGCCGAAGGTCTCGGCCGACTGGTCGTAGCCGGCCGCGCCGTAGACGGTCGCGCCGGCGATAACGCCGCCGATGCGGCCCGTGAAGTCGGGAACATAACTGGTCCCGTCGCCGTCGTCATTGGCCGAGACCGCCGCGAACACGCCATCGAGCGTGACGTTGTAGCCGATCTGGCTGGCCTGGCTGTAGCCGTAGGAAAGGCCGTTGTCCGAGTGCGAGCCGAAGCCCGACGCGCCGCCGTTCTTCGAACTGACCCAGGTCGTCTCCGTGTAGCCGAAGACAAGGCCGCCAAGCTCGCCATAGGCCTGGTCGATAACGGCATTGCCGTCATATCCGAACGTGTTCGTACCCTTGTCGTTGGGCTTCGCGTCGCCCTGAACACGCACATAGGCATGAAGAACGCCGAGTTCCGTGTCCTCCCTGGCCTGCACGTTCAAACGCCCGCGAACGGTCGACGTGTAGCTTTTCGCATCGCTGACGAAACCCGCATCGAGGCGCACGAAACCGCTCAGCTTCAGGCAGGTCTCCGTGCCCGGTATGTAGAAATAGCCGGCGCCGAAGGCATCGCACACGCGCACATATTCAACCGCGTCCGGCTCGGCCGCGACAATCATGTCGGCACCATGGGCACTGCCCGTGAAAAGCAGCGCCGCGGCGCAGCATGGAAGAAGTCTGTCGATCCTGTTGTTCATGTCTGACCTCATGTCGTTATCCCCAAAAATGCCGCTCCCCGGAATGGAGGCCCCGCGATGGCGGCCTGTCCCGGCCGGCCCGGGCACCGGAACCGCAGCGGCGGCGACGCCGGCCAACCCCTCCGGCGGGCCGGACCCCGCCGGCACCGGATGCCCGGGATGCCCCGGATGCCGATGACGGCGGCGCGTTCGCGTCACGGGAAGTGTTACCCCCCCCCCCGGTTAATGTGGCTATGGAATGAATAGGCAAACGCGCCAAACCGGACCGGGCCGCCCGCACCGGCAGGCCCGGAACCTGGGCCCGGAACCTGGGCCCGGCACATGGGCCCGGCACATGGGCCCGGCACGCGGGACCGCCCGCCGGGCGCAACTCGTCGGAAAACCGGGCAACAGATCGGCCGCAACACCGCAGACACACCCGCCGCGGACCGCCCGTACGGCCCGCCACACCTCCGCCAGACCCGGGCCAGACCCGCGAAAAGGCGAAACGAAACCATAGGCAAACGCCGCAAAAGCCCCGGAACAGACACCACACCCAAAAGGAAAACAGTCACTGTGTCATTCAGGCAACAGATCCGACGCGCAACAGCAACGCGGCAAACCAACCCTGACGCCAGCATGATCCCGACGCCCCGATGCGGCCCCGCTCACCAAAGCACAAATGGGCGCACCGACCCGTGTCGAACCGACCGCGATCCCGACGTCATCCGCAAGGAACAGAGACCTCAAACCCCGCAGGCGAAAATCATCCGCTGGGAGTTGAGCGGCGTCGGGAATATGCCTCGAAATTGCAACAATCGTGATGCACGCTGTGCCTGTGACGCGATTTCCGCGGCTCGGCCGAAAAGGACCGCGCGGCGTCGACGGGTACGGGGCCGTTCCGGCAACGGGCCGGCAACGGGTTTGTGAAGGCAGAAGGAAACGGGGCGATGGCACTGACCGTCACGACGATGGTCTTCAACGGCGCAAGGGACGGCTTCGCATACGTCCCGGCCCGCAAAGGCGCGGCAAAGGCCGCCCTTGCGCAAGGCCGGGGGGTCCGGTCCGACCCGGCAGGGGCGCCGCGCGGCAGGCGGCGGCGGGCCACCGGCCTGTTGTTCATTGCCGAACAGTCCCGCGTGTCGGACTGATCCGCGGGACCGCGCGATGCGCATGCATTGTGTAAGAGCCTGAATCTAAAGTTTTACGTTGCATTGCAGTGCCTTGCCAGTCTGCGTGTCACCAGGCGGATGCTTGCAATGTGCGCCCAGGCGGTTGAACTTTCGACGGTGTTCTCCCAGTCTTTGGCCAACCGGCGGCACCTTCCCAACCATGCAAAAGTACGCTCGACCACCCAACGCATGGGCAGCAGAACGAAACCCTTTACCGCACCTGGTCGCTTGACGATCTCCAGGGTCCACTTGTTGCCCATGGTTTGTCGGAGCTTGTCACCTGCATACCCGCCGTCGGCGAAAATATGGCGCAGCCAGGGGAACTTTTTACCGACAGCCTTGAGCACATCGGGTGCACCGTCACGGTCCTGGATGTTGGCGGCATGAACGATGATCACCAGCAGAAGCCCAAGGACGTCCGTCACGATATGACGCTTGCGCCCCTTGGTCTTTTTGCCGGCGTCATAGCCGCAAACACCACCACTTTCTGTCGTTTTTACGCTTTGGCTGTCGATCACGCCAGCCGTCGGCTGCGCATCGCGCCCTTCCAATTCACGGGCAGCGGTGACCAGCAGATCGTTCATTGCCTCCAGAATACCGGCATTGCGCCAAGCGTAGAAATATCCCTGCACTGTCGTCATGGGCGGGAAGTCAATTGGCAGCGCACGCCACTGACAGCCTGTCGATCCGATGTAGAAAATCGCGTTGATTACTTCGCGCATGTCTGCGGTCCGGGGGCGTCCTCCGGGGCGTGCTGGTGGAACCATAGGTTCGAGGATTGCCCATTCTTCGTTCGTAACGTCACTTGGATAACGATCCGTTTTGCGGTTATACGTGAGGCGGGCGGTATCAGTCCAAGGCACAGTGGTTCCTCCGTTCGGTTTTCGATTGCGAACATGGAATCACAATTGACTGGTATCGCTCAACAATTTTTCCCAAAGACTTTTCGGTCAGGCTCTAAGGGATTCTGTGAAAAGGTTTTTTCGGAACGGAATTTCAGCGGCCCCGTTGCGACAAAAAAGTTACGAAGCCTTGCCGGTGCCGGTACTTTTTTTCCGTGTGGTCTTGGGTTTCGCTGATGTCGGACCCTCGGCCAGCCGTTTTTCAAGCGCTTCGACACGCGCCAGAAGCGCCTCATTGTCATCGCGGGCGCGGGCCGCCATCTCCTGAACAGCCTCGAATTCCTCGCGTTTGACAACATCCATGCTGTTGAGAACCCGTTCGGCCTGAGCACGTAGCGCGGTCTCCACCTCATCACGCACGCCCTGGGCCGCGCCCGCCGCATCGGTCATGAGCCTTGCAAAGTCATCCAGAATTCGATTGGGACCTGTGGTCATCATGTGTCTCGCTTTTGCTGGTAACGCAACGTCCTTCGATATAAGGAGGTAAGGATTCAATCCGGACGACGCAACCCTTGACCGCGGCACGAGCCGTTTGCATTGTCCGGCCCGTCCGCACACAAATCTGGATCCACCATGAACCCTGTTCAGGCCGCACTGCCCTTTCCGAACATTGATCCGGTCCTTTTTTCAATCGGCCCGCTATCCGTTCACTGGTACGGACTTGCCTATGTGGTCGGCATCCTGCTCGGCTGGCGCTATGCGCGCGTCGTCGCGGGAACCGACAGGCTCTGGTTCGGCGGCAAACCGGCCATGCGGGTTGCGGATATCGACGATTTCCTCATCTGGGGCGCGGTTGGCATCGTTCTGGGTGGCCGGCTTGGCTACATCCTGTTCTATGATTTTGCCGCCTTCACGCACAATCCGCTTCGCCTGTTCGAAATCTGGAAAGGCGGCATGTCCTTCCACGGCGGCCTTCTGGGCACGATCGTCGCCATGATCATATTTGCCCGCAACCGGGGCATTTCCGTCTGGAGCCTGTTTGATGTGATAGCGGCATCGGCGCCGATCGGTCTGTTCCTCGGACGATTGGCAAATTTCGTCAACGGCGAACTCTGGGGCCGCGTCAGCGATGTTCCCTGGGCGGTGGTCTTTCCGACGGGCGGTCCGGATCCGCGGCATCCAAGTCAGCTTTATGAAGCCATCCTGGAAGGACCGTTGCTCTTTTTCGCTCTCTACCTGCTGATGTTCCGGTTCGAGAAACTCAAGCGCCCGCGCTATGTCGGCGGTGCCTTCCTGCTTGGATACGGCATCAGCCGCATCCTCGTCGAGTTCTTCCGTGAACCGGATGCCCATATCGGTTATCTCCTTGGAGGCTGGCTGACCATGGGCATGGTTCTGTCTGTCCCGATGATCGTCGTCGGCCTCGCCGCAATGGCCTATGCCAAACCTCCGGCGGAGCCGGCCGCCCTGCCCGACAGCGGAAACAGCCATTGACGACGCCTCTGGCAAAGAAACTCGGCCGGTTGATCGAAGCCACCGGTCCGATCAGTATCGCCGACTACTTCTCCGCTTGCCTGGGCGATCCGGAATTCGGCTACTACCCGACGCGGGAGCCCTTCGGTGCCGGCGGTGATTTCACGACAGCCCCGGAAGTCAGCCAGCTCTTCGGTGAATTGATCGGCGTATTCCTGGTGGCCGCCTGGCAGGCCCATCAAAGTCCCCGCAAGATCCGCATCATCGAGGTCGGACCGGGACGCGGAACGCTGATGGCCGACGCCCTGCGCGTCGTCGGCACGCTGTCGCCCAGGATGGCCGCATGCGCCAGCGCGCACCTCGTGGAAACGAGTGAGCGGTTGGCGGCCATCCAGCAGGAAACGCTTAAAGACACGTCCGTTAAATGCCATTGGCACAAGGCTCTTTCAGGCGTGCCCGAAGGTTTCACCCTGCTGGTCTGCAACGAGCTTTTCGATGCACTGCCGATACGCCAGTTCGTCAACACTGATCAGGGCTTCCGCGAACGCCTGGTGACCGTCGGGGATGCGGGCGCCCTCGCCTTTTGCGACGGTCCGGCAACCATCGACACCGCGTCCCTGCCGCCGAACGCCCGGCCGGGTGACATCTACGAAATCGCGCCGCAGCGCGAAGCCGTCATTGCGGACATCGCGGCACGCCTGAAACGCGGCAACGGCACGGCCGTCATCATCGACTACGGACACCTGCATGGCAGCTTTGGTGATACGTTGCAGGCCGTCAGGCAACATGGCTTTGCAGACGTGCTCGAGGCCCCGGGCGAATGCGATCTGACCAGCCATGTTGATTTCGAGGCCCTGGCCAGGGCCGCTGCGGCAGAGGGAGTGAAGGTTTGGCCCGCCATGGACCAGGGCGACTTCCTGCTGGACCTTGGACTGCTTCAGCGCGCCGGAGCGCTCGGGGCAGGCAAGAGTGCGGACATACAGGAAGATATTCACAGCTCCGTCGAACGGCTCGCAGGCACTGGTGAGGGACAGATGGGCAACCTTTTCAAGGTGTTGTGCATAAGCGGGGAAGATGTTGCGATTGCGCCCTTTGCCATGCTCCCCGCGACGAACGGACGCCGGTCTTAAAAGCACTCGAATCGTATGATTGACAGACAAGCCCAGTTTGATCACCATCCCCGCCGGATGAAAAGCCGCGAGGCCTGCCATGCTCGACCGTGAGCAACCTGAACCGATCACCAGCCGACTTTTGGATGAAAGCTGCGCCGGTACGGCGATCCGCCACGGCTTTTTCACGCGCCGGGGCGGCGTTTCAAAAGGCATCTATGAGGGGCTGAACGTTGGCCTTGGGTCGCACGACGAGCGTGCCCATGTCGTCGAAAACCGCACCCGGGTCTGCGGTTGGTTTCCGCTTCCGACGGAGAGGCTCGCGACGCCGCACCAGATCCACTCGTCCGATGTTATCATCATCGATCAAAACTATGACGGCGCGCGCCCGAAAGGCGACGCGATGGTGACCGGCACCCCCGGCATCCTTGTCGGTGTTCTCACCGCCGATTGCGGCCCCGTATTGATGGCGGATCCGCAGGCGGGCGTCGTTGCGGCGGCCCATGCCGGCTGGCGCGGAGCCATCGACGGAATTCTAGAAAACACCATTGATGTCATGGAACAATGCGGCGCCCGCCGCGACCGCATTACCGCCTGTGTCGGTCCGAGCATCAGCGGGCCGAACTACGAAGTCGGGCCTGAATTTGTCGACCGTTTTGTCCGAGACAACGCGGAAAACGGCGCTTACTTCACGCCTTCGGCGAATGAGAGCCGCAGCAATTTCGATCTGCAGTCATTTATCCTCGACCGGTTGGCCGGTGCAGGCATAACCGCCCAACAGAGCGGTCAATGCACCTATGCTGACGAGAGCATGTTTTATTCTTATCGCCGCACCACGCATCGCGGTGAGTCCGACTACGGGCGGCAGATTTCAGCAATAGGCATTGTCGATGGAGGATCAGTTGGCCCAGCATTTTGACTTGGAAGAATTCCGATGGCGCAAGCGCCGTCTCCTCGACGCCATGCAGGACAATGAGCTCGATGCCATGTTGCTGTTTGCCCAGGAAAGCATGTACTGGCTGACCGGCTACGACACGTTCGGTTTCTGCTTCTTCCAGACATTGATCGTCACATCCGACGGATCGATGCGCCTGCTGACACGATCGGCTGACCTGCGCCAGGCGCGCCACACGTCGATTATCGAGGACATCTCCGTATGGACCGACCGCGCCAACGCCGATCCGACGATGGAACTGAAAAATCTGCTCAACGATATGGATCTGCTGGGCGGGCGCATCGGCGTCGAGTATGACACGCACGGCCTTACCGGAGCCAACTGCCGCAAGCTCGACAATCAGTTGCAATCCTTCGGCAATCTGATTGACGCCTCCGGCCTCGTTTCCAGCCTGCGGCTGATCAAGAGCCCGGCCGAGATCGACCATATCAAGACCGCGGCAAAGCTCGCGGATGCAGCCCTTGACGCCGCGTTGCCGCTGATCGAGCCGGGCGCGGACGAGGCCGACATACTCGCCGCCATGCAGGGCGCCGTCTTTTCCGGCGGCGGCGATTATCCGGGCAACGAGTTCATCATCGGCTCCGGCCGCGACGCATTGCTGTGCCGCTACAAGTCTGGCCGCCGCAAGCTTGAAGAGAACGACCAGCTCACCCTGGAGTGGGCCGGCGTCTTTGCCCGCTACCATGCGGCCATGATGCGCACGGTCATCATCGGCAAGCCGACCGAGCGGCATCTGGAGCTTTATGATGTTTGCCGCGAAGCGCTTGAGGAAATCGAGCAGGTTTTGCGCCCGGGTCACAATTTCGGCGATGTGTTCGCTACCCATGCAAAGGTCATGGAAGATCGCGGACTGACCCGGCATCGTCTCAATGCATGCGGCTATTCCCTTGGTGCCCGGTTTACGCCAAGCTGGATGGAGCGGGAGATGTTCTATTCCGGAAACGAACAAAACATCAGGGCAGATATGTCATTGTTTGTGCATATGATTATTATGGACTCTGAATCCGGGACAGCCATGACCCTCGGACACACCTATTTGACGACAGAAGAAGACCCGGCTGCGCTGTCAGCACATAGCCTGGATCTGATCGTCAAATAGGCCGATCGGTCGGAAGAGGTTGTAACTTGCGTAGGAAGACTGTTGCCACAATTCTGCTCATCGTGTTCGCGCTCCCGCTCGCGGGCTGCACGACGGCCGACCTGACGGATCCGTCGTGGCTGCGTCCGAGGGCAGCTGTGGGCAATGAGGATCCGCAGGCGCCGGTCAATCCCGATGATCCGGGACAACCGGTCGAGCCGATCGGTTCCGATGCGCCGGCCATTCCACCGGAACAGACAACAACGAACTCCACACCGCCGCCACCGGCGCCGTCCACCTCCACCGCCAACCTGGCCAATCGCACACGCGCCTCCACCATCAGCTTCACCCCGGTTATCGGGGCGCCCGTCAATGCCGTGCAGCCGCTTTCGCGTCAGCTGGGTTCGGAGGCCCGTGCCCGCGGACTGGTCATCCTCACCTCCGGGGACGGCAACAGCAACCACATCCTCAAGGGCTATTTTTCAGCCTTTGCCGACGGCGACAAGACCACCGTGGCTTTCGTCTGGGACGTCCTCGACGGCAATGGCACGCGGCTGCACCGGATACGCGGTCAGGAAGTCGCGCAGGGCACAGCCGCCGATCCCTGGGATGTCGTTCAGGATGTGACGATGGAGACCATCGCGGCACGCACGATTACCGATTACATCGCCTGGCGTGATCAGCCCGGCTCCGGTGGATAATATGAATTCTGTGCGCAACTGCGCTGGAAGCCGCTGATTTCTGGGTAAAATCCGCGAATGGGCGGCGTGGCCCTTGCATTCGCGCGCCGGGCCGCTAAAACGCCGGCCATCGGGGTACCAGCATAGGCAGCGCGCCATGAAACTTTTTTCGGGCAATTCGAACAGGGTCCTCGCAGAAGCCATCTGCAATTATCTCAACATTCCCCTCGGCAATGCGACCGTCAGACGCTTCGCCGATCAGGAGATCTTTGTCGAGATCAAGGAGAATGTGCGCGGTGAAGACGTCTTCATCATTCAATCGACCGCCTACCCCGCGAACGACCACCTGATGGAGCTTCTGATCATGACCGATGCCGCCCGGCGCGCGTCGGCCCGTCGCATCACCGCAGTGCTGCCTTATTTCGGTTATGCCCGCCAGGACCGGAAACCTGGAGCGCGCACACCGATCTCTGCCAAGCTGGTCGCCAATCTCATCACCGAGGCCGGCGCCAACCGTGTCTTGACGCTGGATCTGCATGCAGGCCAGATTCAGGGTTTCTTCGACATCCCGACTGACAATCTCTTTGCCGTTCCGATCCTCGCGCGCGACATCAAGGAGACCTATGACGTATCCAACATCATGGTTGTCTCGCCCGATACAGGCGGTGTCGTACGGGCCCGCGCGCTTGCAAAGCGGCTCGATTCCCTGCTTGCGATCGTCGACAAGCGCCGCGACCGGCCGGGCGAATCGGAAGTCATGAACGTCATCGGCGACGTTTCCGGCAAGGATTGCATTCTGATCGACGATATTGTCGATTCCGGCGGCACGCTTTGCAATGCCGCAGAGGCGCTCCTGGAAAACGGCGCGACCAGCGTCACCGCCTATATCACGCATGGTGTTCTGTCGGGCGGAGCGGTTGCAAGGGTCACGGCCTCCAAGCTGAAGGAACTGGTGATCACCGATTCCATCCAGCCGACCACCGCCGTTCAGAATGCCCACAATATCCGTGTCATCACCACGGCAAACCTGATCGGTGAAGCGATCAGTCGGACGGCTTCCGAGGAATCCGTTTCCAGTCTGTTCGATTAGGCGATCAGCCGATCGGGCGGTTGAGCAATTCGGCGAGCAGGTTTTTCCAGTCCGCGTTGCGGTCGCCGGTTTTGCTCATGGCCTGCGCGCCAAGATAGAGCCGCGTGATAATCGCCGCCTTGCGCTGCCGCGATCCCGCATCATAGGGATCCAGTCCCGGCACATCGCCGAGCGCGTTGTAGATCGCCGACTGGAGCCTGTTCGACATGGCGCCGGTCCGCGCCGCGACATCCGGGTCGTGCGGTCCGAGCTCCACCATCGCATTGCAGACGAAACAGCCGCGGGGCGCGACGTTTTCGCTGCATCCGGTCTGCTCGAACAGCCGCAATATACGGGTTGCTCCGTCACCGATGGACCGGTCACTCAGGAGATTGACGGCAGAACCGATGCAGGTGCGGTCATAATGGTCCAACGCCGCCAGATAGGCCGAATGCTTGTCACCGAATGCCTTGTAGAAGGATCCCCTGGAAACGCCCATCGCATCCAGAAGTTCCGGCAGGTTCGTTGCTGCATAGCCGAGCCGCCAGAAGATCTGCATTGCACCGTCAACCGCGGTGTCCATGTCGAATTCACGAGGGCGGGCCATGATAGCGCAAGTCTGCTCCTGCCTGTCGAAACGATGCGTATCTCATTGTCATAAGAGCGCAGCGCGATTTTTCAATCAAGTTCCGCTCACATTGATTTGTTTTGTACCAATTGGTTCCTAATTATACAACCCCTGTCAGCCGGCGCATCTCATCAGCCGTCCGGCCTTGAAGCCGACCGGGTCAAAACCAGCCGCGGCCAGTTTCAAATCCAGACCAACCCCGTGAACCGAGGAGTTCAAAATGCTGAAAGCCCTGAAGACGACCCTGGCAGGTGTTGCCGTTTCCGCCGCACTCCTGACATCCGCGCTCGCCGCCGGTGTCGATGTCAATGCCACCTCAACGGGCCTGGCCCTTCGCGGCTATGATCCTGTTGCCTATTTCACCAAGGGCGAGCCGACGCCTGGCGACTTCCAGATCACTGCCGAGCACAACGGCGCCACCTATCGTTTCGAAAGCGAGGAAAACAAGGCTGCCTTTGTTGCCGATCCTGAAGCCTACGCTCCGGCCTATGGCGGCTACTGCGCGTTCGGTACGGCCATGGGTTTCAAGTTCGACGGCGATCCGGAGCTGTGGCGCATCGTCGACAACAAGCTTTATCTCAACCTTGCGCCGGGCATCCAGGAGCGCTGGGAAGCCGACCGCGCCAACCTGATCACCGCGGCAAACGATAAGTGGGAAACGATCTCCGACAAGACTCCCGAGGAATTGCAGGCCCAGTAGTCACCTGGTTTCAGGTATGATCTGTCCGCGGTGTTCCTCCCTGCGCCCGGACAACGCAGGCGGCGCCGATCAGGCGCCGCTTTGCGCTTGCATCAGGTCGAGCCCTCCGTTATATAGCGCGCGTCCGCGTAGACACCCTTGGAGGCAACGTGGACGGGGCGGCCAGTGGCCGCTCGATGTTTTTGCGGATCCTGAATGGTCCGGGAAACACTCCACAGAGTACCTCGAAAGGACAAGCCATGAGCAATTATGAGCTCGTTGCCGAGGCGCGCGATCGGGTTGGTAAGGGGTCCGCCCGCGAACTTCGCCGCAACGGTAAGATACCCGCAGTTATTTACGGCGGGAAAGAACCTCCCCTATCCATCGCCCTTCCCTACAAGGAAGTGACGATGAAGATCCACGGCGGTGGCTTTTTGACGACAATCGCCACGATCGATGTCGACGGCAAGAAGGTCGAGGTCCTGCCGAAGGACTACCAGCTCGATCCGGTTCGCGATTTCACCATGCATGTGGATTTCCTGCGCATTTCGAAGGACACCGTCGTGACCGTTGAAGTGCCCATGCAGTTCATCAATGAAGAAGAATCGCCGGGACTGAAGCGTGGTGGCGTGCTGAACGTCGTCCGTCACGCGGTCGAGGTGATCTGCCCGGCCAACAGCATTCCCGAGAACTTCGTCGGCGACCTGACGGGCCTTGATCTGGGTGATGGCATCCACATCTCGAACGTCACCCTGCCTGACGATGTCGAACTGACGATCACCGACCGCGATTTCACCATTGCGACAATCGCCGCACCTGCCGGCCTCAAGAGCGAGGACGAGGAACAGGAAGGCGATGAAGCACTCGAAGTCGAGGGCGAAGAAGGCGCTGAGGGTGAAGGCGAAGGCGAAGAGGCTGCCGAAGGGGACAAAGGCGAGGAATAATCGCCGCGTGCCGCATAAGGGAGACCGGTGCACATGCTGCTTGTTGCAGGGCTTGGCAATCCCGGCTCCCGCCATGCCAACAATCGCCACAATATCGGTTACATGGCGGCGGACTCGATTGCCCGCCGCCATTCCTTTTCGAACTGGTCAAAGAAATTCCGCGGCGAGATCGCCGAGGGTCACATTGCCGGCGAGAAGGTCCTGCTGATCAAGCCGCAGACCTATATGAACCTCTCCGGCGAGAGCGTCGGCGAGGCGATGCGGTTTTACAAGCTGACACCGGCGGACCTGATTGTGATCTATGACGAGCTCGACCTCCAGCCGGGCAAGGCACGGATCAAGACCGGCGGCGGCCATGGCGGCCACAATGGCATAAGGTCCATCGATTCACATTGCGGCAAGGACTACCGTCGCCTGCGGCTCGGCATCGGTCATCCCGGCCACAAGGAGCGCGTCAACAGCCATGTGCTCGGCGATTTCGCCAAGACTGACCGCGCGTGGGTCGAGGCGCTGCTGGATGCTGTTTCGGACAATTTTTCGATGCTGGTCGATGGCGATGATCCAGGCTTCCTCAACAAGATTGCCGTGGCGCTCGGCAACGGCGCCGGAGCGGGCGGAAACGAAAAGGCCAAACCGAAAAAGGCCCAGTCGCACATTCGTGCAGCGCGGCAAAAACCCGCCGCCGATCCCCCCAGGACAGGACCGATGGCGGACATGCTGAAAAAACTGTTTGGCAACAAGGAATAGGAAATGGGTTTCAAGTGCGGCATAGTTGGTCTGCCCAATGTCGGCAAGTCCACCCTTTTCAACGCCCTGACAAAAACCGCGGCTGCTCAGGCCGCCAACTATCCGTTCTGCACGATCGAGCCGAACACCGGTGAAGTCGCCGTACCGGACAGCCGATTGAGCCGAATCGCCGAGATCGCCAAGTCAAAGGAGATCATTCCGACACGCATTTCCTTCGTCGATATCGCGGGTCTCGTGCGCGGGGCGTCGAAAGGCGAAGGTCTCGGCAATCAGTTCCTGGCAAATATCCGCGAGGTGGACGCGGTCGTCCATGTGCTGCGCTGCTTCGACGATGACGACATCACCCATGTCGAGGGCCGGATCGATCCGGTGGCCGATGCGGATACGATCGAGACCGAATTGATGCTGGCCGACCTGGAAAGCCTTGAGCGCCGGGTCGAGCAGACCCGAAAGCGTGCGACGGGCAAGGAAAAGGATGCCATCCTCATCCTGCCGATGATGGAAAAGGCACTGAACCTGTTGCAGAACGGCAAGCCGGCCCGTCTGTTGCTCGACGGCATAGCCGCCGAGGACCTTCGCCTGCTCCAGTCGCTCAACCTATTGACATCGAAGCCGGTTCTTTACGTTTGCAATGTCGACGAGGCCCATGCGGCGGAAGGAAACGCGCAGACCGAGGCTGTTGCCGAGATGGCGGCATCGCAAAATGCCCAGATCGTCATCATTTCCGCGGAAATCGAGTCGCAGCTCGCCCAGCTTGACAGCGAGGAGGCAACCGAATTTCTCGCCGACCTTGGTCTCGAGGAACCCGGCCTCGACAGGCTGATCCACGCCGGATACACGTTGCTCGACCTGATAACCTTCTTCACTGCAGGGCCAAAGGAATCGCGCGCCTGGACCGTCAAGCGTGGCGCGAAGGCGCCGCAGGCCGCAGGTGTCATCCACACCGATTTCGAGCGCGGCTTCATCCGTGCCCAGACAATCGCCTATGACGACTTCACGGGTTTCGGCGGCGAGGTTGGCGCGCGCGACGCGGGAAAGGCCCGCGACGAGGGCAAGGAATACGTCGTCCAGGACGGCGACGTGATGCTCTTCAAGTTCAACACGTAAAGTCGTTTGGCACCCTGTTGCACCGCCGGCTCCGGCGTTGCAATGTTGCGATCCATGAACACACAGACCCATGTGCTGCTGGCCGCAGCGATCCTGGCGAAACCCGGCAAGCCGGCCCGCAACATGGCGGTCATCGCCGGCGCGCTGGTGCCGGATCTTGCGATCTACACATTGTTTGTCTGGTCCAAAATCGCCAGTATCCCCGAGCGAAGGGTCTGGTCTGAGCTCTATTACAACCCGCCCTGGCCGGAGGCTGTCACCGTAGGCAACTCGGCACCGGTCTATCTTCTGGTCCTGATCGTCGGGCTGGTGCTTTACAGATGGCTGCGACCAGCGGCACTGCTAATCGTCTTCGCCCTTGCAGCGCTTATCCATCTGGCGGCTGATCTTCCCGTCCACGTCAATGACGCACACGCGCATTTCTGGCCATTGTCGGACTGGCGCTTTCGCTCGCCGGTCTCCTACTGGAACCCGCAACATTACGGTGATGTTTTCGCCTTTGCCGAGGCGGGCCTCGGCATCGTGCTCAGCATCATTCTCTGGCGGCGGTTTCATGCGCTTTGGGTACGTGCGCTGCTCGTCCTTGCGATCGTCGCTTATCTCGGGCCGCCACTCTATTTCGGCCTGATCGCGCAACTTTAGTGCTGACAAAGCGGGATGGGCGCGCCATAAGATCAACCATGAACAATCAGCACGCCACGTCCAAGACCTACGCGTTCGAGGACTTTACCCCGGGACGCCAGTTCAAACTCGGCCCCTATCCCGTCAGCGCCGAAGAGATCATTGCCTTTGCGAGTGAGTTTGACCCGCAGCCCATGCATCTTGACGAAGCGGCCGGCAAGGCGAGCATCCTCGGCGGACTATCGGCCTCCGGCTGGCATACATGCGCGATGATCATGCGTATGTTTATCGACGGCTATATTGGCGATTCGACCTCCCAGGGCGCGCCCGGGGTCGATATCTGCGAATGGAAGCGGCCGGTGCTTGCGGGCGATACGCTGCATGGCACATCCACCGTCAATTCGGCGCGGCGCCTGAAATCACGGCCGGGCATCGGCGCCGTCGAGTTTCGCCACGAGATTCGCAACCAGCGCGATGAACTCGTCTGCGCGTCGGAAAACACGGGGTTTTTCGCCTGCCGGGATGAAGGAGGCGAACAATGAGCGGGCTCGACGCATTCGAAATCGGCCGGAGAAATGACCTCGGCACATACACCTTCACCCCGGAAGCCATCATTGCCTTTGCACGGAAATTCGATCCGCAACCCTTCCATCTCGACGAGGAAGCGGCCCGGCAATCATTGCTGGGGGCGCTCTGCGCATCCGGCTGGCACACGACCGCGGTTTGGATGAAGAAAAACATGGAATTCCGGGACCGCTGGCTGGAAGAACTGGAGAGCAGCGGCAGGCCCATACCGGTCATGGGACCATCACCGGGCTTTCGCAATCTGAAGTGGCTGAGGCCCGTCTTTGCCGGCGACACGATCCATTACTTCAACACCTACCTGTCGGCGCGGCAGCGTAAGACGAAGCCTGAATGGGGCATTGTCGAGCTGCACTCCGAAGGCTTCAACGAGAACGGTGAACAGGTCATCGCCTTTGACAGCGCCGTGCTGGTCCGAATCTAGAAAGCCAGCTGTTCAAACGGACCGCTTTGGCATCGACGCGACACGGGCCAGTGCATTTCGGGCAATCAGGATGTGAAACGGCATGATTACGGCAAGGTAAAGCCGGCCGCCGAAATTGTGCGGATGCACCCATGTGGCAAGTGAGACCCGGCCATCTTCGGAAAAGACGGAAACGCGGAAGTCGAGATGCTTGTCGTTGAAACCGGCAATCAGCTCCGATTCGGTTTCCGCCTCGACCGGGAATGGCCCTATCTTGTCAGCGGCAACCGGCCCGTCATTGGACAATCCGAATGGTGCCGTCACGATACGACGCACGATTACGAGAAACCGGGCCCATCCCGGAAATGCCGTGATGATCCTGGCCGCCTGGCGCGGTGTCATTCCGGATTCGACACTGTAGCAGTCGAGGAAATCGCTGTCCGCAATACGCGTGTACAGACGGCTTTTGCTGGGCAGGATAGAGGCCGTGACCTTGGGTCTGGGTTTCATGGTTCCGAACACCTGTTTTCGGCACCTGATGATCGAACGTCAGGATAATATCCCAAATAGAACCTTGTCATCGGCGAACCACGCGTCAAAACGACCCACGGTGACGCCGGCCCCTTCATTCGTAGCCGGTCATCTCCAGATATCCTCTGCCGCTGTGGCTGCCTCCGGCGCGTACAGGCCCTTCCCAATAGGCGACGAGCGTCTCCATCCAGCTTTGCGGATTGACCGCTTCTACGGTGACGTCGAGGTCGCGTTCGGCAAGCTGCAACCGCCATTCAACCGGAACGTCCCGGCCCGCGACTTTTTGTGTGCCTCCCGGCGTCATTTTCAGCGCACCATCGCCATAAGCCGTCGCGCGGCCATCCGGATCGATCCATGTAGCCGAGGTGTAGGCATCCGCGCTGCGGCTCCGCAGCCGGAACCCCATGAGCTTCGCGCCGTCATCGAAATGCAGGGACAACCAGTCCCAACCCGTCTGGTCCGGATCAAGAGGCTGCGATGACCATTCGCGGTCGAGCCACGCCTCGCCACTCACCTCGAACCGGCCGGACGGCAGGACGATCGTGCCCGTGACCTGATAAAATGGCTGCGAGTAGTAGTAACTCGCCTGCCCCGACGCGGATTTGACCGAAAGGCCGTTGTCGCCGTGCAGTACCAGCGGTCCGGATGCGTCTAAGGCAAGTTTGTAGGAAAAGTCCTGACCGCGTGCGAAAACCCGCAGCGATGCCAGCGGATCCTCGTCCGGTGCCGCCTGGCTCTTCATCTGCCAGTCGTCGATCCAGGCCGAGAATGGCGCGGTATCCACGCCGGCCTGACCGATACCGCCGCGCGCAAAGCGTTCGGTCGAGAAATGACGGTCTTTCGTTGTCACGGCGGCGTGGCCCATCCAGGACTGCGGCGCCGTCCAGCCAGTGTCCGCCATCGGCCGCAGGGCGGAGCGGAACAATGTCCATTGCAATCCGAAATCGGCGCCCTTTCCGTCTTTGAGATTGGCTGTCAGATACCACCATTCAATGCGGAAATCGGGATGCGGTCCGTGGTCGTCCGGAAACACCAGCTCCTGTCCCGGCTCAGGCACCGAAAAGCCCTCGGCATCCGTCCCAAGGCCCGCAAAGCCCTGCGCCCAGGCGCCATAGGACATCATCACCAGCAACAAAACGATTATCCTAACGCTCATGGGCAAAGACCTTGAGAAACGTTGCCGGCCGCGTTCGAGCCAGGCGCCAGACCGGAATGGCGGCGGCGATTGTGGCAGCCAGCATTGCCAGGACAAGAAGCCGGAACCAGTCGATCGGGAAGATCGACATCGGAAGGCGCCAGCCAAAGGCCTCCACATTGACGACGGCCAGCAGCACCCAGGCAAGCAGCAGCCCGACCGGAAGGGCCAGAAGCCAGGTCAGGATTGCAAGCGTGAGCGTGCGGAGCATTTCTAGCCCGGCAAGCCTGGCGCGGGTCGTGCCGACCGCCCAGACCGGTGCGAGCTGCATCAGCCGCATGGACGACAGCGTCAGCATATTGGCGAGGATTGCAAAGGCCGCGATGCCGAGCGTCAGCGTATTGAGCGCGCCGGTAACAACGAAGGTGCGGTCGAACACCCGCATCGAGAATTGTTTCAAATCCGCCTGGTTCAGAATATTTCCGGGAGGCAAACCGAACTCTTCGACAAGCGCATCAGCCAAAGCCTCGGCGTTTTCCGGCGGCACGCGCACTGCGTGGCGCAATTTCGGGATGTCGGGAAAGACGTCCATGAGCCGGTCGTGATTGACAATCGTCTGCCCGGTCGGATTGCCGTAGTCCGAATAGATCCCGACGATTTCCTGCGTCCAGTCCGGCGTTATGGGAATGCGGTCACCCATCCGGTAGCCGCCACGGCGGAACATCTGTTCATTGATCAGCACGCCATCATCATCGGCAACGCGCTGCCAGGCATTCTCCGTGCTGTCCAGGAGCGGCCAGTTTTCCCGGTAGGTGCCGTGATCGACAATGCCGTAGAGGAAGACCGGCATCCCGTCGATTTCGGTCTCTATAGAACGGATTGGCAGCACGGCATCGGCGCGGCCCGAAAGAAACGACCGCAATGCTTGCGCCTGTGCCTCGTTTTCGGCCGACACATAGAGTTCCGCGGCAAGGCGCTGATCCAGCCAGCCCGTAAAGGTCAAACGGAACGACGAGACCATGGTTCCGACGCCGACATTCGCGGCAAGAGCGATCATCAATGCGATAAGCGCAAGCGAAAGGTTCGGCACCTGCTGCCGCATATCAGCCCACACCCATTCGGCCATCGCTGATCGGGCGGTACGGCTGCCGAGCCGGACAGCCAGCGTCAGGAATGCGGGCAACAGCAGGCCGGCACCCAGGAGCAGTGCCCCAAGTGTCAGGAAGCCCGACACCAGGCCGCGCCCGAAAAGGGCCAGCACGAGGGCCGCGATCAGCAGCGCCACGCCGCACAGCGTCGTCCAGCCGATGTTCTTGCTGCTTGCCATTGCCCAGGCGCGCGGCTGGGCCGGTGCGAGCAATGGCATCCTCGCGATGCGATAAAGGCCCTGCCCGACGGCAAGCAATGCCCCACAGAAGGCGATCGCAAGCCCGGTGAGGATCCAGTCCGGCCGCAGGGCGAGCGATCCGGGCACAGTTGCGCCGTACAGCCCTGACAGTGTTGCCGCGACATTGGGCAACAGCAGCGCTGCGATACCGTAGCCCAGCACCACGCCGAACAGGCCGGCAATCAGTGCAAGCAAAAGGGTCTCTGCAATGAGAAGCAGGATAATGGAGCGGTTCGGCATGCCGAGCGCCCGCAAAGTCCTGATCACCGTGCGGCGCTGCTCGAAGGCAAGACCGATTGTCGCATGGACGATGAAAAGGCCGACGGCAAATGACAGCAGCCCGAATGCTGTCAGGTTGAGGTGAAAACTCTGCGTCAACCGCGCGATATCGCCCTGTGAGTCCGGCTGCACCCGCTCCAGGTCACTTGCGATTTCGGCAAGCGGTGCAATTCCCGCGGGCTGGTCCGCCGCCAGAAGCAGGTAGTCGAAATCGTCCCGTTTCAGCAACGACCATGCGGTCGGGATGTCGGCCATCAGGTCCCCTGGCGCCACCTGCAGCGATGTTTGCAGGTTCAGGCCGGTATCGCCGAGTTCCGCGGCAGTCTCGGGATGGGCGAGGATGAGGCCGTTGCCGTCAATGAAGGAAACAACGTCATCATTGCCGGAGAGGCCAATCGGCGCGGCACCACGCGGCAAAGTGAAGACATCGATGCCCATCACCCGCACGCGGGTCTGTCCCAATCGCAGATTTCCCTCGACCACCGGCGAGACCAGCCAGCCCGCGCGTCTGAGCGTTACGAAGCGTTCTGCGGCGATCGGGCCGCCTGTGCCGGAGTGAAGCTGTTCCAGGGTGTCCTGCCCCAGGACGGCCGCCGCCCGGCTATAGCTTGAACGTGCTTCGCTGTTGATCGCCTGCACCCCCGTCCACAGACCGATTGCCAGCGCGAGGCCGCCGATGAAAGTTGCCAGTTGCAGCGGCCGATAACGCCAATGCGACAACAGCGCGGCAAAACCGGAAGCGATCATTGCAGCAGGCCGTGTGTCAGATGCAGACGCCGGTGGAGCAGGCCGGCAAGGCGCGTAGAGTGGGTCACCAGTATGAAGCCGGCATTTACATCGCTCACGAGCTCGAGCATCAGGTCGATAACCACGTCTCCCGTGTCCTCGTCGAGATTGCCGGTCGGCTCGTCAGCAAGAATCAGCTCAGGTTTCGCCGCCAGTGTGCGGCCGATCGCCACCCGCTGCTGCTGGCCGCCGGAAAGCTGTTCGGGATAGCGGCCCAGGCACCCGGCAAGGCCAAGTCTCTCGGTCAGTTGCGCGTTCCAGTCGGCGTCGAGCCTGCCGGCCAGCCGCGCGTGAAAGGCAAGGTTCTGCGCCACCGTCATGGATGGAATGAGATTGAACTGCTGAAAGACCAGGCCGATTTTTCCGCGTCGTATGGCAGCAAGTTCCGAATCTCTCATACGGGCAATGTCGGCTCCGGAAACGATGACCTCGCCGCTGTCCGGTGCGTCCAGGCCGGCGATGAGATGCAGGAGCGTGCTTTTGCCGGAGCCCGATTCCCCGGTCAGTGCAAGATGCTGGCCGGCATCGAGCTCGAATGACACGCCCTTGAGGACATCGACCGGGTTTCCTTCGGAATTGAACGATTTCGTGACATCGCGCAGCGCAAGCAGCATGGCAGACCCGGTGTTGGATTCTGGTGTAAATTATAGGGTTTACGGTACGGATGGAAATGGCCGTTCGTACCTGTCCCCTAACCCGCTTCGCAAGCTGTCCTGCCAACCGACCGGCAGTTCATGATGAACAAGCTGAACAACATTGTGACGATGCCGAACTGCTACGCACATTGCATCAAACACGCAGCCCCAGCCAGTTTGATTCTTCCCTTATTCTCATCCGGGCGGAAAGGGTGAACTGGTAACAGCCGAAGACAAGGATGCCGATGGTGGATAGAAGCTTGAAATAGGCCCAGACTTCGACCGAAAAACCCTGGCGGAAAACCTCGTTGAGCGCAGCAAGAACGACAAACAATACACCCCACCGCACGGAGAGAATCTGCCAGGCCTCGTCCGTGATCGCGAACACCCGCTCAAACAGGAACTTCAGGACCGGAATGCCGAGCAGGCGGCTCCCGAGAAGCAGCGCTGCAAAAATTCCGTCGACGATGGTGTCGGAAATCTGAAAATAGGTGGCGTTGCCTGTAACGATGCTCGGGACGGAAAAGATGAGGAACACGATGGTGCTGATAACCGCAAAACGCGGAACCGCCCTCCCCAAACCGAAGGAAATGGCCAGAAGACAGAGCGTCAGCAGCGTCATCGCCACCAGCCCGGCGGTAAAGCTGTAATAGGATTGCACGAGAAAAAACACCAGAACCGGCGTCAGTTCCTCAATGGCGCTGAACAACCACAGCATACGCCTCACACCAGCTAGTCGCACTTATGCAGGATCGCAGCACGACCTGCATGGCTGGCAAATAGAAGCAATCGGCAATGTGGCAAGGGAGCACCGAACAGGAACACGCGCGGCGTTCGAAAACTCAGTGCCCTTCGAAGGCCACCAGCGTGCGGACCGGAACGCCGAGGTCCTCGAGTTTCTTGCGCCCGCCAAGATCCGGTAGGTCGATGACGAAACAGGCCGCCACGATGTCCGCGCCCATGCGCCGCAGCAGCGTGATGGCACCCTCGGCCGTGCCGCCAGTGGCAATCAGGTCGTCGACAAGGATCACTTTCTCGCCTTCGGTGATGGCATCCTTGTGCATTTCCATTTCGTCGACGCCATATTCCAGGCTGTAGGTCACCCGCACGGTATCGTAGGGCAGCTTGCCCTTCTTGCGGATCGGCACGAAGCCCGCCGAAAGCTGATGGGCGACAGCGCCACCAAGGATAAAGCCCCGCGCCTCGATACCGGCGATCTGATCGACCTTGGCGCCAGCATAAGGGTGCACAAGTTCGTCGACCGCGCGACGGAATGCCTTCGCATCGCCGAGCAATGTGGTGATGTCGCGAAACAGGATACCCGGTTTCGGGTAGTCCGGTATCGTGCGGATGGATGCCAGCAAGGTTTCTTTCAGTGTCTGATCGACCATCATCATTGTGTCCCCCAGCCCCGTCTTTCGGCCCCGCACCGCCGGACATGCAAAAGGCGGCTCAAGGCCGCCTTAGCAAGTTCTATCGGTTACTGCGCTCAGGTCAATGGTCGACGCGTGACCAGACCGACTTCTTGCTGAGATAAAGCAGGCAGCAGAAGACCAGGATGAAGATCATGACCTTGAAGCCGAGCGATTTGCGGTCTTCCAGCTTCGGCTCGGCCGCCCACATCAGGAAGGCGGAAACGTCCTTGGCATACTGATCCACGGTCTCGGGCGTCCCGTCGTCATAGGTGACGGCCTCATCGAAGAGCGGTGGCGCCATCGCCAGCGAAACGCCGTTGATGAAATACGGGTTGTAATAAGTACCCTCCGTGATCTCGACACCTTCCGGCGCTTCGTCCTCATAGCCGGTCAGCAGCGAGTAGAGGTAGTCCGGGCCGCCCTCGGTATACATGGTGAAGACGTCGAAGACGAACTGGGGAAAGCCCCGGGTCGCAGAACGCGCCTTGGCGATCAGCGAAAGGTCCGGCGGCGCTGCGCCGTTGTTGGCATAGGCGGCAGCTTCGACATTGGGGAACGGATTCGGGAAATAGTCCGCCAGGATCGCCGGGCGTTCGAACATGTCGCCTTCCTCGTTCGGCCCGTCGGTGACCTCATACTCGGCGGCGAGTGTCTTTATCTGGTCTTCGCTGTAGCCAAGATCCGTGAAGTTGCGGAAGGCGATGCGGTCAAGCCCGTGGCACGCGGCACAGACTTCCACATAGACTTTCAGGCCACGCTGCAACTGTCCCTTGTCGTAGAGACCGAACGGACCGGAGAAAGACCAATTCTGCTCCCTCGGCGCCTTGCCGTATTCGCTGTCGCCGGCGGCCAGCGCGGCGGCAGTACCAAGGCTTGAGGCAAGGACCAGCGACAGAAATGTCGAGACGAGCTTTTTCATCTTATCTGTACCTTTCTGTCGCTTCTCTAACCGCGGTCTTCCGGTGCGGCCGTGGCCGTTTCGGGTTTGCCGCCCCCGTTCTTATCGAGCACCGACTCGGTGATCGAGTTCGGCACCTGCCTCGGTTTCTCAAGCAGGCCGAGCAGAGGCAATATCGGGAAAAAGAACAGGAAATAATACGCGGTACCGATCTGCGCCATCACCACGTAGGTCCCTTCCGCAGGCTTCGAGCCGAGCCAGCCGAGGAAGACGCAGTTGGCCACGAACAGCCAGAAGAACATCTTGTACCAGGGTCGGTAGACGGCGGACCGCACCTTGGAGGTATCGAGCCAGGGCAGCAGGAACAGGATCAGGATCGATGCGAACATCGCCAACACGCCGCCCAGCTTCGAGTCGATCGGCCCGATATTGAAGGTGATCGCGCGCAGGATCGCGTAGAATGGCAGATAGTACCATTCCGGCACGATATGGGCGGGCGTCACCAGCGGATTGGCTTCGATATAGTTGTCCGGGTGGCCGAGATAGTTCGGCATGTAGAAGATGAAGTAGGCGAAAACGAGCAGGAACACCATCGTCGCGAAGGCATCCTTGATCGTCGCGTAAGGCGTGAACGGCACTGTGTCGGTCTTCGATTTGACCTCGACACCCGTCGGGTTCGTCTGCCCGGTGACGTGAAGCGCCCACACATGCAGCACCACCACGCCGGCAATCATGAATGGCAGCAGATAGTGCAGCGAGAAAAAGCGGTTGAGCGTTGGGTTGTCCACCGCGAAACCGCCAAGCAGCCACTGCTGGAGCGGCTCGCCGATCAGCGGAAAAGCGCTGAAGAAGCCGGTGATCACCGTGGCGCCCCAGAAGGACATCTGGCCCCAAGGCAGCACGTAACCCATGAAGCCGGTCGCCATCATCAGCAGATAGATGATCACGCCGAGTATCCAGAGGATCTCGCGCGGCGCCTTGTAGGAGCCGTAATACATGCCGCGGAACATGTGCAGGTACACGGCAATGAAGAAGAAGGACGCACCGTTCTGGTGCATGTAGCGCAGCAGCCAGCCCGAATTGACATCGCGCATGATGTTCTCGACCGAGGTGAAGGCACCGGCCGTCGACGAGGTATAATGCATTGCCAGCACGATGCCGGTAATGATCTGGGCAACCAGCATCACCGAAAGGATCGCGCCGAACGTGTACGCATAGTTCAGGTTGCGCGGCGTCGGATAGGCGACAAAGGAATCATACACCAGCCTTGGCAGCGGCAGGCGCGAATCGACCCATTTTTCAAAACCGGTCTTCGGTTCGTATGTTGAATGTCCACCACTCATGGAACAGTCCCCTGCTTAGCCGATCTTGATGCGTGTGTCGGAAAGGAATTCGAACGGCGGAATTGCCAGGTTCTCCGGCGCGGGACCGCTGCGGATGCGCCCGGCCGTATCATAGTGCGAACCGTGGCACGGGCAGAACCAGCCGCCATAGTCGCCAGCCTGGCCGAGCGGAACGCAGCCCAGATGGGTGCAGGAGCCGATCATGACAATCCAGTTTTCGCGCTCCTCACCGGCGGAACGGTCGACGTCGAGGGCCGGTGTGTCCGGCGGCAGATTGGCATTGCGCGCCGCCTGGTCCTTCAGGTCCTCGAGGGGAACGACACTTGCTTCCTCGATTTCCTTCTGGGTGCGGTTGCGGATAAAGACCGGCTTGCCGCGCCATTTGACCGTGATCGACATACCCTCTTCGATTGTCGAAATGTCGACCTCGATGGTTGAAAGGGCGAGCGTCGTGGCATCGGGCCGCATCTGGTCGATGAAAGGCCATGCCAGGGCGCCGGCGCCAATAACGCCAGTCATACCGGTTGTCAGATATAGGAAATCGCGGCGTGTCGGTTCGGCAGTTGTATCGTGTTCGCTCACGGTCTTCACCATCCTCTGCGCATACTCATCGGCTCGGGAACCGCCCGCTGCGCTGTCCGCTACCCCTCATACACGGCACAGTCCCCTTAATTGGCCGGGTTCTAGGCTGCTTCTTAGAATATGTCCAGCCTGCTTCACTGACCAGAGGCACATTGCCGCAAGTTTTTACGGTATCGGTGCATAACTGCGATGAAAATCACCGTTCCGCGACCATGGAATTGCTGATAAATCCGCCGGATTGGCGCGCCCAAAGCCGGGCATAAAGGCCGTTCCGGCCCAGCAGCTCCTCGTGGCTGCCGTCCTCGACGATGCGGCCATCATGCATGACGACAAGGCGGTCCATCCTGGCGATTGTCGAGAGCCGGTGGGCAATCGCGATGACAGTCTTGCCCTCCATCAGCTTCGTCAGGTTCTCCTGGATCGCGGCTTCGATTTCGGAATCGAGCGCCGACGTCGCCTCATCGAGCACCAGAATGGGGGCGTTTTTCAGCATGACCCTGGCAATGGCGATGCGCTGCCGTTGGCCGCCCGACAGTTTCACGCCGCGTTCGCCGACATGGGCTTCAAGGCCCCTTCGGCCGTGCTGGTCACGCAGGTCCTTGATGAAATGCCAGGCCTCAGCCTGCTCTGCCGCCTCGACGACTTCGCGCTCCTGTGCGCCCGTTCGGCCTAGAACGATGTTGTCGCGGACCGACCGGTGCATCAGCGACGTGTCTTGCGTCACCACGCTGATATGGGCGCGCAGGGAGCTTTGGGTGACGGTTGAAATATCCTGACCGTCAATGGTGATGCGGCCCGATTCGAGGTCGAAGAAGCGCAGCAGGAGATTGACGAGCGTCGATTTGCCTGCTCCGGACAGCCCGACAAGCCCGACCTTCTGTCCGGGCTCGACAACAAGCGAAACGTCGTCGATCACGGCGTTCCGGCCGTTATAGCGGAAATAGACATTCTCAAAGCGGATGCGGCTTTGCTTCACATGCAATTCACCGGCGTCCGGCTTGTCCTGAAGCAGAATGGGCTTGTTGAGCATCTCCATGGAGTTCTGGATCGTCCCGTAATTGCGCATCAGGCCGTTAAGCTGGGTCATCATGCGCCCGAGCAACAGGCTCAGCCGCAGCACCAGCGAGAGGGTAAAGGCGACGGCACCGACGCTGATCTGCCCGCGAAGCCAGAGATCGATCGAGATATAGGCAATCGTGCAGATCATGATGCCCGACAGCACGGCGAGGGAAACCCTGACGCCCGTCAGGTTCCTGGTGAACGGAATGACGGCTGCGATGAACTGGTCGAAACCTTCCTTGATATAGCGGTCGTTTTCGTCCTCCCGCCCGAAGAGTTTCAGGGTCTGGATGTTCGAATAGCTGTCGACAAGCCGGCCGTTGAGCATCGAGGCGGCTTCCGCGGTCAATTTGGACATGTGCCGGATACGCGGCACGAAATGGCGGGCGACCAGCGCAAAGGCGGCGATCCACGCCGCCACCACCGCCGCAAGGCGCCAGTCGAGCTGCGCGACCAGCAGGAGCGTGGTCACTGCATAGATGGCAATGAACCAGACCACCTGCAGCAGGGAGACCATGAAATCGCCGACGGCCTGGCCGGACTGCCAGACCTTGGCCACCACCCTTCCGGCAAAGTCGTCCTGAAAGAAGGACAGGCTTTGCCTGGCGATGCGCGTATAGGCCTGCCAGCGCACCAGATTGAAGAACCCCGGAACGATTGCCTGCTCTTCGACAATAGTCACAATCGGTGCGACCACGAAACGGCCGACGAGCACGACGAGGAGCATGAAGAGCAGCTCCGGGCCGTGTTGCTCGGTCAGCCCCTGCCAGCCGGCCTGCGGATCGGCGCTTTCAAGCAGATCGACAAGGCGGCCGACAAAGTAGAACAGCGCCACTTCGAGAAGAGCGACGGCACCGCCGAGTGCCAGCATGAGTACGAAAGGCCACCTGGCCTGGCTGACGAACTGCCACAGGAATCCGATTGCGCCGCCCGAGGGCTGTGGCCAGCGCTGGGGACGGAACGGATTGATCCACCGCTCGAACAGGCGGAAGAGGGATTGAAACGACATGGCGGGGAAAATAGGCCTGCAGCCGCCATGTCACAATGCTTGCTTTCGACAAAGCTGCAAACTGCCGAGCCAGCAAGCCAGCCTGACCTCGTCAGGCCGGCTTGTCTGCGCTGCCCGTCTCCTGTTCGACCTGCTCCTGGATGGCGGCGTGCGCTGCGGCTGCGGCGCCGGTATTGTCCTGCGCCTCCTCGCCCTCGGGCATCTTGACCCGGACCTCGCGCCGCGCAAACTCGATGCCGTTTTCCGCAAAAATCTTCTGCACACGAGCATAGACGTCCTTGCGGATCATCCATTGCTTGCCGGGTTTTGCCATGAACTTGCCACGCACGATGATGCCGACATCGTTCACGTCATAGACGCCCTGCGACTTGAAGGTCTGGATGATGTCCTCGGCATACGGCGCTTCCATGATGTCTTTCCCGATCTGCTTGAACAGCTTCTTGACCTTGTTGACATCCGTATCGAACGGCACGGTGAACTTCAGCTTCACGATGACCCAGTCGCGCGACCGGTTCGTCACTTTCGGAATTTCGCCATAGGGGATGGTATGGACCGGCCCCTGATGGTGGCGCAGTTGCAGCGAGCGGATGGAGATGCGCTCAACGGTGCCGACCGTGCCATCGATATCCAGATATTCGCCGACACGGAAGGCATCATCGAAAAGGAAGAACAGGCCCGACACAATATCGCGAACCAGCGTCTGCGCACCGAAACCGATGGCAAGGCCGATAATGCCGGCGCCGGCCAGCAGCGGCGTGATATCGATGCCGAGATTGCCGAGGACGATCAGCACCGTCAGGGTGATGATGGAAACCTGCGCGGCGATCTTGATAAGCGGCAGGACCGTTGAAAGGCGCGAGCCGCCTTCTCCGCCGCCCTCGCCGCCGCCGGGTTCTTCCGCCTCCAGGTCAATCCCGGCCGCAGTCTGCTCATCCGCCAGTTTGCGGTTGATCCAGAGCGACACAAGCTCCCAGACGAGATAGCCGCAGGCGATCAGAAACAGGTTTTCAATAAGGTTGGCCGCGATCCGCGTTCCAAGGTTGGCATGCGCCAGATCGGTGAAGTCGATTTGCCAGATATCCGCAAGCACAATGATGGTCGCGACGATGAGGCCCGCCCGGCCGATGCGCACATAGCTGCGCTTGGTCGACTGATAGGCGGCCTCCGCGACAATGCCCTGTCCGCGCATGGGTGGCACGAGGTGCCGCACCAGACCCCGTACCATCGTGTCAAAAACCGGGATCGAAAGCAGCAGGCCCAGCGTCACATAGTGCTGGGCGTCGCTCAATAGATCGAAGCGGCCCTGGGCGATGATCATCTGGACAAGCACCCAGGTGACAATGACGAGAAAGACCGCGCACCAGGGATAGGCCCGCGCGATGAGCCTCTCCGTCGGTGTGACATCGTTTTCCTCCGCACCGATGAGCATCGCGGTAAGGCCGTCGCGCGCCCGGTAAAGCACGTAGGCGATCCACACGAACACCGCCACTTCCAGCCAGAAGCCGACCGTGGCGTCATCCAGCGACACGTTGTGCATCATCTGGAACTCGAAAATGACAATGGAAAGCCCGGCAAGGATGACGATGTAGAGCTGGTTCCTGAACAGGAACCGCGCTGTCCAGTCGTCCGTGTATACCAGTCTGAGATCGGGCCGGTTCGGTGCCAGGAGGAATCGGGAAATGGCCGCGAAGAGACGCGGCACGACGACCAGGTTGATCATCAGGATCGGCATCAGCGGACGGTCCGCACCCGGCACAAGAAATTCGATCAGGATGCGCGTGACGGCGAAGAAGGCAAACAGACCAAGCAATTCAAGGATCAGCCTTTTTCCCAGTACTTCAAGTGTTGCCTTAAGGCCGTCGGGCGCGTCTGCCGCCTCGATCTGCTTGCGCCAGTTCGTTGCCATGCGCGTGACGATGTTTTCAACGACCAGTCCGATGGCGATCGCAATCGCCATCATGGAAAACATGGTCAGGACACCGTTGAGCCCGCGCGGGCCGGCAAAGGAATTGAATGACTGGTTGACGCCGACGAAGACCCGAGGGACCTCAGTCACGACTTGCGCCAGCAACAGGCCCATCAGCACGAAACTCTCACCCAGGAAATCGAGCGCGGCCCGGCCTTCCGATTCCTGCGGAGCCGCGTTTTCCTTCGCGACCGCGTCAAGCCGCTCAAGAAGCAGGCCCCGGACCTGTTGGTCGCTCAGGCGCGACACAAGTTCGCGAACGGTTTCAGGCGTAAGGTCTTCCGGCAGTTCAACCGTTGTCGGGCCAGTTTCCGAACTGTCGGAAAGTGTGGTCAGGCCGGCCTGCGCATTCGCTTGAGCAGCACAGAGTGTCACGGCAAGAACCAGCAATACACTTCTCAGGATCGCCATTGATCTAAGCGCCATAAATCTTTGCGGTCTGACCGCCCCCCGAAAACGTTTGTCCCAAGACATTCATAACCGCAAAGCGGGCGCCGGCAAACAGCGATGCCGTGCTGGAACTTGCCGGGCCGAATGGTGTCGGTTTGAGGTAAAGGAGGTGTTCCATCCCGGCAATCAAATCCGGGATGGAACGGTTCGGCATCGATGCCTTTCCTACTCGGCGGCCGCTGCGTCCTGTGCGGATGGGTCGCTGTCGATGAAGCCGCCCGACTGCCTTGACCATAGGTCCGCATAAAGGCCCTTGGCGCTGACGAGCTCGGCATGGGTGCCGGTCTCGACGATCGCGCCAGCATCCAACACGACAAGCCGGTCCATCTCGGCGATGGTCGAAAGGCGGTGGGCAATCGCGATCACCGTCTTGCCCTCCATCAACGCGAAGAGATTCTCCTGGATCGCCGCCTCGACTTCCGAATCGAGAGCCGATGTGGCCTCGTCCAGAACCAGGATCGGCGCATCCTTCAGGAACACCCGCGCGATGGCGATGCGTTGTCGCTGACCGCCGGAAAGCTTGACACCGCGTTCGCCCACATGGGCGTCCAGGCCGGTACGACCTTTCTGGTCGACAAGTTCCGGAATGAAATCCCACGCATTTGCCCGCTTGGCGGCATCGATGATCTCCGCGTCCGTCGCCTCCGGTTTGCTGTAACCGATATTGTCGCGGATCGACCGGTGCAGCAGCGATGTATCCTGCGTAACGACCCCGATCTCGGCGCGCAGGCTGTCCTGCGTCACTTCGGACACGTCCTGCCCGTCAATGAGGATACGCCCGCCCTCCAGGTCGTAGAACCGCAGGAGAACGTTGGTCAGCGTCGTCTTGCCGGCGCCGGACCGTCCGACCAGTCCGATCTTCTCGCCGGGTTTGATGGTCAGGGACAGATCGTTGATCACGCCGCCATCCTTGCCGTAGTGGAAGCGGATATGCTCGAATTCGATCTTTCCCTTCGGCGCCTGCATCATCGCTTCGGGGCGCGCATCGGTCACAGTGTGCGGCTTCGACAGCATCGACATGCCGTCCATGACGACACCGATATTCTCGAACAGCGCCGAAACTTCCCACATGATCCAGTGCGACATGCTCGACACCCGAAGCGCCAGTGCCATCGAGGCGGCGATCGCACCGACAGACACGGCATCGGCCAGCCAGAAGTTGATCGACATGGCGGCCAGGGCGAAAAGCAGCAGCGCGTTGTTGGTGTAGACGATGCCGTGAAACAGCGTCACCAACCGCATCTGGCGGTGGACCGTGTCGAGGAAGTCGGACATCGCCATCTGGGCGTAGCCCTCTTCCCGCCCCGCATGCGAGAACAGCTTGACCGTTGCGATGTTGGTATAGCTGTCGACCACGCGGCCGGTCATCATGGATCGGGCATCCGCCTGCTCGCGCGAGATGCGCTTCATGCGCGGCACGAAATACATCACCAGGCCGATATAGACGCCGCTCCATATCACGAGAGGGATCGCCAGCCGGATATCCGTTGCCGCAACCATGATCAGCATGGTGATGAAGAACACCCCGACGAAGACCATCACATCGAGGACCTTCATCACAGCTTCGCGCACCGCCAGCGAGGTCTGCATGACACGGGTTGCGACCCGGCCGGCAAACTCATCGGCGAAAAACGACAGGCTGTGGCGCAGCAGGTAGCGGTGCATCTGCCAGCGGCCGATCATCGGATAGTTGCCGAGCAGCGTCTGATGCATCAGCAGCGACTGCAGCCAGACCACCAGCGGCAGCCCGACCAGCACCAGGGCGGCCATCCAGAAAAGCCGCGTGCCTTCCTCGGCAAGGAAGGTTTCGCGAGACGAATGCGACAACCAGTTGACGATGTCGCCCAGGAAGGCGAACAGGAACACCTCGCCGATCGCGATCATGGCGGTCAGAACCGACATCATCGCAAGCCAGGGAGCAGCCTCCTTGGAATAGTGCCAGCAAAAGGCCAGCAGTTTTTGCGGCGGCTGCCCGGACGGCGCCGCGGGATAAGGATTCAGTCGTCTTTCAAACCAGCCAAACATGAGTCAGCCTCTTTGAAACGTGGACAGTGTCCGCATCGCGCACGGGAATGTTGAATTGACCCGAAAGCCTCGGCTTTCATATGGCGCAGGTTACATTGAATGCGAACAATCGCTGCCCGATGGAAATTGACCCGGTCTGGCGCACGAATGCGCCTCGGATACCTGAGTCAGCGATAAAGTGAGATTCGGTGCGCGGTTATATCATGGAAACACGCAACCGGACCGCAAAGCTGCCATCGCGCGGCATTGGCGCCGATGGAAGGAGATGCCGGATTTGATCTGTCAATGGCCCCTCCCTTGTTAGAATTCGGTCCACGGTGCAACCATGTATATCGATTCGATTCCGATTTCCACCACCGATGCAAAAGCTTGGCCGATGGAAGCGGCTATCGGTGCCCTGTGTTGCAGATTGGCCACGCATCCATCCGGGCCTTTGCGTTTGCCGGCGGGTCGAATAAAGAAGGCGCATGAACAGCGACCTCAGGATAGCGCTTTACCAGCCTGACATTCCCGGCAACACCGGCACCATTGTGCGCATGGCGGCCTGCCTGGGCCTGGCGGTCGACGTGATTGAGCCGGCCGGCTTCGACATGTCCGATCGTGCGCTTCGCCGGGCCGGAATGGACTATCTTGAGCAGGCGGCGCTTACCCGGCACCAGAGCTGGAAGCGTTTTCTGGAATGGCGGCAAACAGAGCGGCGGCGCCTGATCCTTTCCACGACTAAGGCGGATTGCTCCTTTCGGCGCTTTGAGTTCCTGCCCGGTGATGTGCTTCTGTTCGGCCGCGAAAGTTCCGGCGTTCCCGAGGAGGTACACGCAAAGGCTGATGCTCGGCTGCTTATTCCGATGGTCGAGAACCGCCGATCGCTGAACCTTGCCGTTGCGGCAGCGCTTGTCGCCGGGGAAGCGATCCGGCAGATCGAATCGCGATGAGCCGCGTACACGGAGCCTAGTCCGCGCTCGGAAGCCTGCGCATGGTGAATTCGATTTCATCGCCCGGCAGTTGGCGCCAGCTTTCGACCTCGGTCCAGTAGGCCGCCTTCGGCCAGGACTTGAACCACTCCTGAGCCTTTGCGCGTGCCGCGGTGCGCGGAAGCCGAAAGGTTTCCCGGATGAACGAATCGCCACCGGACGCACCTTTTTCAGCCCGCCTCTTGCGGATCTGGCGACGCAGCCCTTCCATGGGCGGTACTTTAGGAACACGCTTCATATTCAGCACCCTAACCCCGATAATAGGGTTGAACCGCCGGCTTGGCGAGTCCGGGTAGATGGAACAATACACGCGCTACACTAACTGTGTAATTTAACCGCTATATCTATGGTGTCGGATAATCGGACCTGCTAAGGAGAGCCGGGGGCAAACTGGGGACACTGGTAGATGGAAAGGCCGAACCTTCCACTCGGGCATCCGGCTGGGCTGGAGGAAAAGAAAGCCAAAGCAAGAATTTGGTTTGAGACGCTTCGTGACGCCATCTGCTCGACATTCGAGCAGCTTGAGGACGAGGTGACGGGCCCGCTTGCCGAGGATCCGCCCGGCCGGTTTGAGCGCTCCGACTGGCTTCGTGAAGAGGGCAAAGGCGGCGGCGGAACCATGTCCATGATGGCTGGCCGTGTCTTTGAAAAAGTCGGCGTCCACACGTCTACCGTGCATGGTGAATTCTCCTCCGAGTTCCGCCAGCAGATCCCCGGGGCCGAGATTGACCCGCGTTTCTGGGCCTCCGGCATTTCGCTAATCGCACACCCGGTCAACCCGAACGTGCCTGCTGTCCACATGAACACACGCATGGTGGTCACATCGACCCAGTGGTTCGGCGGCGGTGCCGATCTGACCCCGGTGCTCGACCGCCGCCGTGTCCAGGACGATCCCGATACCCAGCTGTTCCACAAGGCCATGGAGGTTGCTTGCGCGCGTCACGATGTGGCGGATTATCCGCGCTACAAGACATGGTGCGACGAGTATTTCTATCTCAAGCACCGGGACGAGCCGCGCGGCGTCGGCGGTATCTTCTTCGACTGGTTGCGCACCCGCGATGACAATGGCGGCTGGGACGCAGATTTCGCATTCGTCCAGGATGTCGGGCGCGCCTTCGCGGTCGCCTATCCGAAACTTGTCCGGCGCAATTTCAACACCCACTGGGACGAGAACGACCGCAACGAACAGCTGATCCGGCGCGGCCGTTATGTCGAATTCAACCTGCTTTACGACCGTGGGACGATCTTCGGCCTCAAGACAGGCGGCAATGTCGATTCGATCCTGTCCTCCATGCCGCCAGCCGTCCGCTGGCCGTAGGGAACGCTCGTTAATACACTGATTTTAATGATTTATACGGCTTTCTCGAGCGCCGGATTGCCGTGCTGCGCGAACCATCTGCGGATGTCCGACGCAGATTGCGGCTTGCCGAACAGATATCCCTGGATCTTGTGACAGCCGATGCTGCGCACAAGCTGATATTGTTCGTCTGTCTCCACGCCCTCGCACAGCACTTCCATGCCCAGCCCTTCACCCAGGACCTGTGCCGCAAAGATAACCGACTGGTCGCGCGTGGAGTCCGGCAGCCCGCGCATGAAAATCTGGTCGACCTTGATCTTGTCGACCGGAAATTTGGCGATATAGCCGAGCGACGAATAGCCGGTCCCGAAATCGTCCAGTGCCAAAGACACGCCCAGTGCCTTCAGTTCCTTCAACTGGGACAACAGGTCCTCGGTCGCCGTCAGGAAGTTTGATTCGGTGATCTCAAGCTCGAGGCGTTGCGGTTCGAGGCCGCTGGATGCCAGCGCATCGCGCACGTCGCCGACGACACCGCCGCGCAGCAGCTGTGTCGCAGACACATTGACCGACACCGTCACCTCGTCCGGCCAGCTACACGCTTCCTTGCAGGATTCGTTCAGGATCCAGCGACCAAGCTGGACAATGAGCCCGTTGGCTTCTGCGATCTCGATAAATTCGCCGGGAGAGATCACGCCAAGAAATGGATGCGTCCAGCGAAGCAGTGCCTCAGCGCCCGCCGGTTTACCGTCCTTGGTGTGCACCTGCGGCTGATAGGCCACGTGAAACTGGTCGTTTCCGCTTTTCAGGGCATTTTGCATTTCCCGCTCGATCAGCCGTGCGCGCTGCAATTGCTGGGCGTGATTGGGGTCGTAATAGGCGACGCCGCCACCACCCTTCTTGCGTGCTGTATCCAGTGCCAGTTCGGCATTGCTGATGAGATCGTCAGCAGTCTGGGACGGCAGGTCCACCGCTTCAGACAGGCCGGCATAGAAGTTCGCGGAAACCTGCATACCATGGAGATTGTAGGGCCTGCTCAGCGCGCTAATGACCGCGTCTGCCAGATATCGGCCGCCCGACTTGCTCAGCTCTGAATCATTGTGGAAGGCGAATGTATCGGCGTCGAGCCGCGCTGCCGGCGAGACCGGCAGGTCGATCTCGGTCAGCCTTTTCGCTACAGCCTGCAGCAGGGCATCGCCGATTGAGCGGCCGAGCGTGCCATTCAGTGTCTTGAAACGGTGGATGTTGATGACAACCACGGTCACTTTGCGACCGTGCCCGCTGAGCGCCTCAAGATGCCTGTCGAGATAGTCTACATATTCACGTCGTCGCATGGCGCCGGTCAGATCGTCGAATTTCGAAAGATATTCGAGCTTTTTCTGTTGCGTCCGCTGCAGACTGACATCGCGAGCCGCCACCGAGGCAATAAACTGGCCGTCTTCATCCTTTTCGGGGCGATCGGATCCGGTAAGCGTGGACAGCGTAATGGTGTACTCGACAATCCGTTGGCCCTTTTCCGAGTCGGCTGCCTCGAATTCGACCTCACCGGTCATATGCCGCTCACCGGAATGGGCAAGCGTCATCTTCAGATCGCGCGCCAGGGAGTCCGGCAGGCATTCAAACACATCTGCAGCTTCGTTCTGATCGCCATTGAAGCCGAACAGAGAACGGAAATTGTCATTGATCTCCAGAACCCGGCCTTCACGGTCAACGACCAGGAAGCCATCAGCGCTGTCTGAAAAGACCCGGCTGAGCACCCTCCTCGTATTCAGGCTCTCCACGCGCGAGAGGCGCAGCAAGATCGACGTGACGTTGAATTCACTGGCAATGGCGACAAGGGCAAGCGCGGCAACGGCGACATGCACCTGTGCCGTGGAAAGGACGATGGCGGATTGCGTCTGGAAATAATAGCCCGCTGCTCCCACCAGCAGCGAGAAGCCGAAAAGGATGATCAGCCGTGGCACCAGCGCGAGACGGGCTGTTGCAAGCGCCATCAGCAGCGCGAACAGGACCAGCGCAGCGTTGAGCCATTGCCCCGTCGGCACCAGAATTCGGTTCTGGATAAGAGTCTCAGCCGCCAGCACCTGCAGCAGCGGGCCCGAAATCAGCGTATGGACCGGGACGCCAAACGTGTCCCTCAATTCAATGGCGTGCGCCCCTACGATGACGGACTTGTCGCGCAACGCACCTTCCGGGATATCGCCTGACAGCAGATCCGCGGCGGAAAATGTTGGAACGGTCTGCGGATCGATCGAAAAATCAATACCGAAGTAACCGGTTTTGAGTTGCGGTATACCGGCAAGGATCGCGGCAGCAGAGGGAATGATTTCGCCCTCGGCGCGTGTGCCATAAGCGGATCTGCGCACCACACCGTCCGCTTCCGGTGCAACCTGTACGCTGGCAAGCCAGGTGTCGTTCCGGAACATCGGATGCGGCAGTGTCCGCACAAGGCGGGCCGCGCCGGTATCGGATACGGTTTCCGGCTGGGCAAACGTCGGAAACACCACGGAGCCGCCGGCCTCCTGCAGCGCCACTAACAGGTTCTTGTCATCTTCAGGCGTGGAGCGGCTGCTGAAATCGACATCGAAAACGATATCCGCAGCCTCATGCTCGACGAGCGTTTCGATGATCCGTGCGTGGATCGTCCGCGGCCAGGGCCAAACGCCGACCTTGTCGAGGCTCTTGCGATCGATTGCAATGAACGCGATATCGCCGGATGCGGTGCGCGACGCAAACTTCGCGCGCGTTTCTTCGATACCGTGTTGAAGACCATTAAAGACGCCGAGTGACTGCAGCCAGATCACGCCCAGACACAGGATCACCGGCGCGGCAATACGCGCTATGTTGGGCGTGAAGGTCATGTTCCCGTCTGCAGTTTGTCCCCCGGCGGCTGGAATTAGCCGCCGTTTCCGTTGCCGTTTCCGTTTCCGTTCCCGTTCCCGTTTCCGTTGCCGTTCCCGTTCCCGTTCCCGTTCCCGTTTCCGTTGCCGTTCCCGTTTCCGTTTCCGTTGCCGTTGCCGTTGCCGTTTCCGTTTCCGTTGCCGTTGCCGTTCCCGTTTCCGTTTCCGTTTCCGTTGCCGTTTCCGTTCCCGTTTCCGTTCCCGTTCCCGTTCCCGTTAGAATTGCCATTGGCGTTTCCATTGGAATTGCCGTTGGCATTGCCGACCGAGTTGAGGTTCCCGAATATCGCCGCAAGGACGGAGTTGTTGGTCTTGCCAACCGAGACCTCGGCATCGGCGGCACCGCCAACACTTGCGCTCTGGCCTGCACCGACATTAACGGTTTCGCCGCCATTGTTGGCTGTCACACCGACCAGACCGCGCTGAACGGAGACTTCCGCTGCCCTCTGATTGACCTTGACGGTAAACCGCGTGCCCTTCACGACGGCGGCGAGAAACGGCGTTTTGACCCGCACATGTTTTTCATCGCGCGTTTCGACATCAAGCAGCAGGTTGCCGAATTGCTGCCGCAGCATGGTCTTTTGACCATCCTTGCCGTGGCTGATCAGGGCAGCCAGCGTATTCGGCCTGTAAAGAATCATCTCTTCGCCGCGGCTGAGCTGCAGCCGGCCGCGCCGGCCGGTATGGATCCAGCTCGCTTCCGGTATCTGCATGCCGCGTGTAATCGGATGCCAGTTTTTGCTGTCGATCGTGTAATAAGCCGGCTTGCTGACCTTGGTTGCGACCCAGTCTTGCGCGATCGCGGCGGCCAGGAAACCGAACAGGAGCACAATCGACAAGGCAACAACCTTATACAATCGGCCAATTTCTTTTGCTGATGTCATAGTACTACCCCCTACTAAGGGGATAAATTGAAGTAACAACGCTAAGAAATAATTGAATTTCTTGATTTACATAAAATTGACGCCGACCAACCAGAAGTGCTAGCCGAAGCAATCATGCAACCAAACTTCCCGCTCCTCGACGACACGCGGGACGCCCGGCGGCGGCGTGAATTCGACATTGAAGATAATGGAGAACGTGGCAAGTTGAGCACCGTCAGGGTTGGCCACGCTCCATGCCCGGCACAGATAGCGCGCATAGTTCAGGGCAAGGAACTGCCGGACCGGCAGATAGGACTGGTCCTCCAGATTGGACAGGAACTTGCGCCAGCGGTAATTCTCGTAAACAGACGAAACAACGTCAGGCCGCGATGTGTCGGCATTGCCTCTCTTCGCGCTATAGACGTCGACGACCGTTCCGTCGGTCAACCTTCCTTCTATGACCGGCCATGGACTGGTCAGCTCAGGATGCGGCGCGAACATGGTCCAGTACTGGAAAAGGCCGAGGCTTTGCCGGGCAATGACCAACCTTTCCGGCAGGGTCCAGTTTGCACCCGGCAGGGTCGAGACATTCTGAACGGTTATGAAGACCAGGAATACACCGGCGAGGCAATTTGTTGCCCAGCCGGCGCGCCGGGGGATCGTTCGCCAGGGCAAAAGGCGGTCCGAGATGCCGGCCAGCCCCGCTCGGTTGGCGGCAACAAGGTCATAGGACCGGTCGCCCAGCCAGACAATCGGCCGCGCGCCCATGGTGGTCGCAAGCGGCCTCAAAACCGGCGACCCGCGCACAAGCTGTCGCATGGCCTGCCACTTCATGAAATTGCCATCGGTGTTGGAAACGACCCATGAATTGTTGTCTTCGAGCAGTCGACCGATCGGCGGATCGTCCTGTGCCGGCCTGATCGGCGTATTGCCGAGGAACAGGAACATGCGCAGGATACGGCAGGCCTTCAGGCAGAACATACAGTCCCGATCGTACCAGATTGCAAGTGCTTCGGACCGGCGCCGCGCCAACCGCTCCGCAAGCCCGTCCCACACCGAACCGGGCAGAAATGTCAGGTTCATGATGATCGACACCACCGGAAACAGCCCGATCTCCAGGCACAGCAGAAAACCGAGATGCATCGTGATGAAGGCGCACATAAAGAGGATGCGCAAGGACCGGTGGAAGAACGGCGAGAAGATCAGGATGGGGCCGATCAGTTCAAGCCAGTAGACATAGTAGGTCAGTGCCTGCAACAGCGGCTCGAACTGGCGGAACCACAAGCCGAACGGCGTGACCATGTAGTCAAGATTGAGTGCGTAGTAGACGGCGGTGCCGTCCGGTATCCACCGTGCATCGGTTTTCAGCATCGCGCTGAAAAAATACATCGACATGCCCTGCACCAGCAGCGCCAGCGTGGCGATCGAAAAATACCGGTTGTCGGCCTTGTCGGAATCAGGATCGAGGGCGGCATCGACCGAATAGCGTGCGCCGAGCGGCAGGAACATCGCCCAGAAGGTCAGCAATACCGCCAGGTTGTCTTCGCCGGAAAGGATGAACGTATTGCGGTTTTGAACCGATATCAGCAGGATCCAGCTCGCAATGACGGCAATGCGCGTCTTCCACCCGATGATCATCATCATGGCGGCAACGGCGGCGATGGCGAAAAGCACTCCCTGGAATAGCGCGGATCCGTTTGCCAGGTGCAGGGAATAGGAGCCGAGCGACAGGTAATCCATCTGCACGGCGCGCGGCATGATGCCCTGATCGGTGTAATGCGCCGTCAGGTCGCGCAATCTCAGGCAGATATCGGCCAGCAGATAAAAACCGAGAAGTATCCGGAACAGGGCAAGGGTTCGCAGATCGATCCCGAAGATGGTCCGCAGGCCGGCCGGCCGGAACCAACCGGTAGATGCCCCGCCGGCTGTCGCGTTTAATTGTTGCCGTATGCCCTGCAAGCGCCGCCCCGTCCCGCGTTGTTCGGCGTGAGAATGGCACACGGTTTTTTATCGTTTGTTAACGCTGTCTGAAGTGCTGCGGCTCCGGATACCCTTGCGGCACGGGAATATGACCCGACACAAGGCCGACATACTGTTGTTGCACAACGCTCCGTTGTGATTAGATCACCAGGTCATGACAGGGATTTGCCGATGCGTGTCGCAGCTTTTGCCTTGATTCTTGCCGCTGCCGGCCTTTTGACGGTCGCAACGTCCTTTTCCATGCAGGGACCCATCCGGCTGGGTGCCGTCTACAACCTGACCGGCGACTGGGCAGCCTATGGTATCCCCTCATCGCGCGGAGCGAAGCTTCACGCCGAACAGATCAACGGCGCTGGCGGGCTCTTGAGCCGGCCACTGGAATTGATCGTCAAGAACGCGAACGGAACGCCGGAGGGCGCTGCCGCTGCCGCGAGCGATATTCTTTCAGAGGCGCCAGACGTACCGGCGCTTTTCGGCCTTTCGGGCAGCGATCAGGCCCGTGCCGCAGGTGAGGTCTCCGCCAAGGCGCAACGCGTCTTTGTCACTTCCGGAGCAACATCGCCGCAGTTGCCGCTCCAGGTGCCGGAATATCTTTTCCTCGCCTGTTTCGGCGACAATGTGCAGGCCGCCGCTGCCGCGCAATATGCATATGACACGCTGAAGGCACGTTCCGTGACGGTGCTCTATGATGCCAGCCACACCTACACGCGGCTCCTGCAGGATTATTTCATCCGCAGCTTAAAGGCGCTCGGCGGGGAGGTTGTTTCCGCGATCAAGTTTCAGGGCGCGGAAAAATTCACCAATGCAATGACGCGTGCTTCGGCATCTGATGCCTTCTTCGTTTCCGCGGAAACGCCGGCCAACGCCTTTGCCTTCGCCAAGGCGATGCGCGAGGCCGGTTTCGATCAGCCGATCATCGGCGGTGACGGATATGACGGCGATTCGGTCTGGAGTGCCGACCCGGACCTCAAAGACATCTATTTCACCACCCACGCCTATTTTGCCGCGGACAATCCCTCACCCCGCGCGCAGTTTTTTGCTGAAGCCTACGCCGGCGCCTATGACGGCGCCGTGCCTGACGGCTTTGCCGGCCTCGGTTACGATACCGTTGGTCTTCTGACGACCGCGATCCAGAATGCCGGCTCTTCCGAGCCGGAAAAACTGCTGCAGGCGCTGGGGTCGATCGAGGATTATGAAGGCGTGACCGGAACCATCAGTTTCTCCGGCGGCAGCCATGTCCCGCGAAAATCGGTGACGATCCTTGAGATCGCCGACGGCAAGCGCAGCTTTGTCACCGAAATCATGCCGACCCAGATCCCGAGCCCCTGAGTTGGCCTAAAGCAGTTCTTCGGTGGCGACAACCTTCGCATAGCTCATGGCCAGCGGCGCCATGAAGGCGGCATGCACCTGCGCAGCGTCTACGGTGACGCCGCCGAAGACGGCCTCCTTTGCACCGCATGCGTCCTCGGCCACCGTGACGGCATAACCGAAATCCGAAGCGGCACGGGTGGTTGCGTCGATACACATCTGGCTCATGGCGCCGCAGATCACCAGATCGGTAATGCCTGCGGCATCAAGATCCTGCTTCAGCGAAGTGTCCTGAAAACTGTTCGCCCTGTGCTTGAGGATCACGGCCTCGCCGGCAAGCGGCGCAACGGAGCTGTGATGCTGGGCGCCGTTCGAGCCCGGCCGGAAGAACGGCGCATCCGGCGACGGGATTTCGTGACGGATGTGGACGACCATGTCGCCATTGGCACGGGCGCTTTCCAGGAGTCGCGCCGCATTGGCAGCAGCTTTTTCCATCAGGTGGACGGGCCAGTCGCCGCCCTCGAAGTAGTCGTTCTGGATATCGACGAGGACGAGTGCTTTTTTGGTCATGTGTTTCTCCTTTAGGAGCCTTTGTGCACTTCACGCCTGCAATTGAGAACTGGCGTAAATGACATTTGATATGCCATATTCGCCAAATGGGACGACAATCCACCGACGCTTCCATTGCGATCATGGCCTATCCGGGCGTCCAGATGTCCGCGGTTCTCGGCCTGGAGGATCTTTTCATGATCGCCAGCGGCAACAGCAGACGTGAGGGAGGCCCGGAGCTGCGCGTCTCGCAACTGGCGCAAGCAGCTGCCACGGAAGACTGCGGCGCGTATGATGCCGTCATACTGCCGCCCAACCTCACAGGAGCGCGCGGTGCGGAGGCGGTCGAAACGCAGGAATGGCTGAACAGGCAGCATGCCGCCGGGACCATCATGTGCTCCGTCTGTGCCGGAGCATTCTTTCTGGGCCATGCCGGCCTGCTTGCCGGGCGGCCGGCAACAACCCATTGGGCGCTGGAAGACGAATTCCGTGCAGCCTTCCCGGATGTGCATCTCGCCCCTGAGCATCTGATTGTCGACGACAACGACATCGTTACCGCCGGAGGTCTGATGGCGTGGCTCGATCTCGGCCTGTTCGTCGTCAACCGTTTCCTCGGTCCGCAGACGGTTTCGCAGACAGCGCGGCACCTGCTCATCGATCCGGGCGGGCGCGAGCAACGCAACTACCGCAGCTTCCGGCCGCCGCTTGGCCACGGCGATGCTGCAATCCTGAAAATCCAGCACTGGCTTGAAGCCCATTGCGATGAAGGCGTCGCGATCAACGATCTGGCGATGCGTTCGCATCTTTCGCAGCGCACGTTCCTGCGTCGCTTCAAGGCCGCCACTGGACAAACTCCGTCCGCCTATCTGCAGAAACTGCGCATAGAGAAGGCACGCGGCTTGCTTGAGCGGACGCGTATTCCCGTCAGCGAAATCGGCTGGCGCACCGGCTACGCAGATCCGTCCGCTTTCGGCCGGCTTTTTCGACAGACCACGGGCCTGACCCCCGGCGAGTATCGAAGCCGATTCGGCATTTCAGGATAAAAATAAACTGATTAATAGTTAATTATTACTCTTTTTTCAGTCAGTATGAGGCCTGGATGCGCCCCTATCTTTCTGTCCTGGCCGGCGCGAACCGGATCCTCGTCGAATTTGCGGCTCTGTCGTGCTATCGGTTCCGTGTCAACCACGCAGCATGGGTCCAGCACAACGCCACCGCCATGCTCAGCCTTGCCGACCGAATAAGGGGGAGAAAACCTTGACGCAGAACCAGAACGCCGTTGAGAAGATGAACGCCTTTCTATCCGAGGCTTTCGCGCCCTGGGTGCAGCAACTGAACATCAAGGCCGTGGAAATCACCGAATCGGGCGCGGTCTTCAACGTGCCGGCCAGCGAGGCCCTTGCGCGAACCGGCGGCATCGTCTGCGGGCAGGCCCTGTCGGCCATCGCCGACACAATCGGCGTTCTGACCCTCATCGGCCACAATAACGACGACCGCATCATGACCACGGTTGATATGACAACCCATTTCATGCGCCCCGTCATGACCGGTGACGTGGAGGCGACGGTCACGCTTTTGTCCAATGGCAGACGCATGGCAACCGCGCGGATCGACATCCGGCAGGCAGGCAATCCGAAGGTCTGCGCCGGCGCGACCTGCGCCTACGCCTATGTCGACGGGTAGGACAGGCGGGAGCGACCCCCGGTCCGACTGACTGCCTTGAGAACCGCCCGCCTGTTCTTCCGTGGCCGCTCCGCCCTCATGGACGTGGCAACAGGACAAGAAAATTGCGCAGGCTGTAGTAATAGTCGCTGGGTGTCCACTGCGCTTGCGAAACGGAGCTTTCGCCAGGACCCCAGCTCTCATTGTCCAGGAGAACCTCGACAACGGCATCGCTGCTTCCCGGATTGCAGTAGAAGGTGCGAAGCCAGTGCGCTTCGGGTGCGAGATCCCCATTCAGGAGCGTCTTTCTGATCCGCTCCAGCAAATCCTGCGGAAAGCTGACATCGTCCGGCCCGAGACAGCGCGTGACGAAGGCGCCGATATGGGCGGACCAGGCGCCGCGCGGGGATTGCCAGTCCTCGACGATGACATTGTCTTGCCGCTGCGCCCAAAGCGCGGAGAGCAAGACGTTTAGGGACCCCAGCTCGAAATTCTTCAGCGCATCCATGTAGCGCTCGCCGCCTGTTCCCACGCCGGCAAAGGATTCGTTGACCACCCGGTCCTTGCCGAACAGCACCTGGATATCGAGCCTGCCGATCTCCTGGTTTCCGATCTGGTGGAACCAGTTGCCGCGCATGGCCGGCAGTTCCTGCCCGGTAACCAGCCAGCCCTTGTAGTGTGACAGCGCAATGCCGCGATCGTGCATGAGGACCTTGAGGTGCTCCATGACAGTGTCTGTATCCGGCACCGGTGTGCTCACAATCAAAGTCTTTCCAGCAGCTCTTTGCGCGTCAGTGTGAAGTTGCTGGCAATCCACGCCTCTTCGAGCGCTGTCATCGCAGCGCCGACTTCCGGCCCCGAAGCGAGGCCCGCCTTGAGCAAATCGCCGCCCGAAACCGGAAAGACGGGCGACGACCAGTCGCGCGCAACGTTGAGCAGGCGCGACAGAGCCGCCGCGCCCCTGAGAGCTTCATCATCGCTTTCGGCTGCCTTGCGTCGGGCGCAAAGCTGCAGGTTCAGCGTATCGGTGATCGCCTGCTTGTCTCCAAGATAGAGCATGCGTTTTAGCGCTGTATCGGCAACGTCCTCGGCGACGGCGGGTTGCCCCGCCCATTGCACCAGCCGTTTGCGCTCACTGTTCGACATGCGCAGGCGGCTCGCCATCGCATCGAGGCGTTCCGCATCGTGCGGCACGATTGCCATGAGCCGCAGCAAAGGGTCAGCCGGCCAGTTCAGTGCCGCGCCTGTCTGCACAACGCCGAAGACCGCGTCGATACCCCATTTTTCGGATTCCGGCAGAATTTCCGAAAGCACGCCGCTCTGCCGCATCCACAACAGGGCTCGCGACGGGTCGGGTGCCGCGAGCAGGCGCTTGAGTTCCGACCAGACACGCTCGGCGGAAAGGCCCGCAAGCCCGGATTTCAAACGCGCACAGGCTTTGAGTCCCTCCGCATCCGGCCGTCCGCCGCCATACCATGCAAAGAAGCGAAAGAACCGCAGAATGCGCAGATAGTCTTCCTTGATGCGTGTTCCGGCTTCTCCGATGAACCGCACGGTCCGGCTCTCGATATCGGCGAGCCCGCCGACGAGATCGATCACATTGCCGTCCTTATCGGCGTAGAGTCCGTTGATCGTCAGATCGCGGCGATGCGCATCCTCGGACCAGTCGGCGCCATAGGCAACCGTCGCATGACGGCCATGCGATTCGATGTCGGCGCGCAGCGTGGTCACCTCGTAGGGAACGCTTTCCACGACGAGGGTCACGGTTCCGTGGTCGATCCCGGTGGGCACCGCCTTGATGCGTGCCTTTCCGGCTCTTTGAATGACGTCCTTGGGGTGCAGCGTGGTGGCGATATCGACATCACCCACATCGAGCCCCATCAGCGTGTTGCGCACCGCGCCGCCGACGATCCTCGCCTCACCGCCCTCCGCATTCAGCAATTCCAGCACACGATGCAATCGGCGCGCCTTGAACCAGTCCGCGCCGGCGATGGATTTCTGGCTCTCGCCGCCGTTCATGCATAGAGCCTTTCATAGAGCGTGCGCAGGATGCCTGCCGTAACGCCCCAGATATACCGGTCGCCATAGGGCATGGTGTAAAAGTGCCGCTCCTTGCCCTCCCACACGCGGCTCTCGCGAATGTGGTTCGCCGGATCCATCAGAAATGAAAACGGCACCTCGAACGCATCCTCGACCTCGTGCTCATTGATGTGCACCGGATAGTTTTCACGCACGACCGCAAGCACGGGTGTGATGCGAAATCCCGAAACCGCCAGATATTGCGGCAGACGTCCGACGGGCTCGACGAAGGAACGCGGCAGCCCGATCTCTTCTTCCGCCTCGCGCATGGCCGCTATTTCGGCTGTTCCGTCCTCCGGATCGATGGCCCCGCCTGGAAAGGCCACCTGCCCGGAATGGGTCCGCAAATTGGCGGTGCGCTTGGTCAGCAGGATATCTGTGTGTGTGCCATGATCGACGAGCGGGACCAGCACGGCCGCATCCCTTAGCGGCTTTCCGGCAAGATTGCTGATGATATCGGCATTCAGCACGTGGTCGCCGTAACCGCGCTGGTCGCCCTCGCCATTCTCCTGCGCCGCCCGTTTGCGAAAACTAGCAGCGCTGAATTCATCGCCGGTCATGGTCTTCATTGCGACATCGCCTCGAGCCGGTCCATCGGCATGATCGGAAAAACGGCGCCGGCGGAACTGACACTGAACATGTTCGTACCGTTGACCGGCCGGTCCTGCCCGAGTTCGACGATATCGTACATCACCGGCCGGCTGACCAGGGCCTCGAGCCTGCCACGCACGTGCAGGTAGGGTTTGAGCGCATCCTTCGGTCCGGTGATTTCGAATCGCAACGGATGCTCCGGTCCCGCCTCCACAACATCGCCGACATTGGTGCGAAATGTCAGAACCTGTGCCCCATCGCGTTCGTCGACACTCATTTCAACGGCAATGAAAGGCGCATCCTCGACAGTGATTCCGACCTTCTCCACCGGCGTGACAAGATAGGTCCTGCCGTCCTCGTCTTTCCGCAGGACGGTCGAGAAAAGCCGCACCAGCGCAGCCCGTGTGATCGGAGTTCCCATGTAGAACCACGTGCCGTCGGCACGAATTTCCATATCGAGATCGCCGCAGAATTCCGGATCCCATCGATCGACCGGAGGCAGCCCCCTGCCGGTCGGCGCAGCCCGGGAAATCAGTGATTCGAGATAGGTCGCATCGCGGGCTCCGGCGATTTCACCACCTGCCATTGTCTGGTCCAGCTTCCCCTCTATTCACAACAATATCACTTAGGATGCTCGGCTAATCATGCGATTCATAGGGATAAAGCAAAGTATTTTCCATTGATGGTTATCCGATCCGCCCCAAATAGTGGATAATGAGTGATATATGGGAAGTGAGTCCGGAAACAAAGAGACGGAGATTGCCATATGGGCGTTGTTGAAAATACCGATCCCGCGCTGGACGAAAAAGCGGTGATCGAGACCGCCGAGGCGGCTCTGGATGACATCGCATCTATTCGACGTGAAATCGGTACGGTCATATTCGGTCAGCAAAACGTTGTCGAACAGACCATTTTGGCAGTGCTTTCCGGCGGTCATGCCCTGCTCGTCGGTGTTCCGGGCCTCGCAAAGACCAAGCTGGTCGGCACGCTCGGCACGGTCCTCGGCCTGACCGACAACCGCATCCAGTTTACGCCCGATCTGATGCCTTCCGACATCCTCGGATCGGAGGTCATGGACCAGGATGCCGACGGCAAGCGCTCCTTCCGCTTCGTCGCCGGTCCGATCTTTACCCAGCTTTTGATGGCAGACGAGATCAACCGTGCCTCGCCGCGCACGCAGTCGGCACTCCTGCAGGCCATGCAGGAATACCATGTCACGGTCGCCGGCACGCACCACAACCTGCCCGAACCGTTCCATGTGCTGGCAACGCAGAACCCGCTGGAGCAGGAAGGCACCTACCCGCTTCCCGAAGCCCAGCTCGACCGCTTCCTGATGCAGGTCGATGTCCTTTACCCGGAGCTCGAGGCCGAGCGGCGCATTCTCTTGGAAACAACCGGGCTGGAAGAAAAACAGGCAGCGCCGGTCATCACCGCGTCTCGGCTGCAGGAAATCCAGGCACTGGTCCGCCGCATGCCTGTCAGCGAGAACGTGATCGACGCGATCCTGAAGCTCGTGCGGTCCGCCCGTCCGGGCAACGGCAATGAAGCCACCGACCGGCATGTTGCGTGGGGCCCGGGCCCGCGTGCCGGACAGGCCATGATGCTGTGCGTGCGCGCCAGGGCCCTATATGACGGCCGACTGGCGCCGTCGGTCGATGATGTGCGTGCACTTGCCGAACCGGTGCTGCAGCATCGCATGGCGCTGACATTCGCGGCCCGGGCCGAGGGCATGCATGTCCGGGACGTCATCGCAGGCCTCGTCACCGATTTGAGCGGGGACTGATCCACCTTGGCCGCGATCGGACAGGCGACGGAGGCCGTTGGGACAACCGCCGCTCTGGCGCGGGCACGGCAGCGGGCCGCCTATGTTCCTGACCTGCTGGTGGAGGCGCACCGCGTTGCCAACACGGTGATTGCCGGCTGGCACGGGCGCCGCAAACGCGGCATCGGCGAGAATTTCTGGCAGTTTCGCCCCTATGTCGAGGGTGAGAGCCTGTCACGTATCGATTGGCGGCGCTCCGCCCGCGACGACCACACCTATGTTCGTGACCGGGAGTGGGAAGCCGCGCATACAATCTGGCTGTGGTGCGACTCATCGGCGTCGATGCTGTTCAAATCGACTCTGGCACCCGTTTCCAAGCAAAGCCGCGCCATGGTGATCCTTCTCGCCACCGCGGAAATTCTCGCGCGCTCCGGCGAACGCATTGCTTCGCCGGGCGTTCTGGAACCGGTCGCCGCGCGCAACGCGGCCGAACGGCTCGCCACGGCCATCGAATTGAGGCAGCACAAGGCCCAGTTTCCGGATGTTTCCGAGATCAACCGCCGAAGCGACCTGGTCCTGATTTCCGATTTTCTCGATCCGGCGGAGGAAGTCATCGACAGGCTCGCGCCGATCGCAAGGCGCGGCATTCGCGGCCATGTCCTCGAGATCTGCGATCCTGTGGAGGAAGTTTTTCCCTATCGCGGCCGCACCGAGTTTGTCGATCCGGAAACCGGTGGCAAGCTGACGGCCGGGCGTGCGGAAACCTTGAACGAGGACTACAGGCGGACCTACCTTGCCAGGCGCGAAGGCATTTCCGAGAGCCTTCGCCGTCTCGGCTGGAATTTCATAACGCACCACACCGATCAGCCGGCCTCGACGGCCCTGGTTGCGCTTCACACCCACCTGTCCGGCGTTCCGGGCGGCGGCATTAAAAAGGTGGCATCGTGAGCGCGCTTCCCATCATTTTCGGGGCGCCGGCACTCCTGTTCGGCCTTGCCCTGCTGCCGATCATCTGGTGGTTGCTGCGCCTGACACCGCCGCGTCCAAGGACAGAGCTGTTCCCGCCGCTGCGCATTCTTGCAAAGGTGCTGAAGAAAGAGGAAACCCCGTCAAAGAGCCCCTGGTGGCTGACCGCGTTGAGGCTGCTGATCGCCGCGCTCATTGTACTGGCTCTAGCCCAGCCGGTGATGAACCCGCGCGAGATCCAGATCAGCGCTGATGGGCCGCTGGTAATTGTTGCGGATAATGGCTGGTCGACGGCCAATGACTGGCAGGAGCGCGTCTCTGTCGCCGGCGAGCTTATAGACGATGCAGAGGCGGAAAACGTGCCCGTCTCGATCGTCTTCACGGCGGATGATACGCACAATGCGATCCCGGACACGGCCGCAAGGGCGCGTGAACGCCTGCAGGCTGCTGTACCTCGCCCTCTGCATGGCGACCAGCAAAGTGCCTTGACGGCCGTTTTGACCGCGCTTGAGAACAATGCCATTGGAACGCTCGCCATCCTGTCATCGGGCCTGACCTTGGAGGACGCCGCTGAAAGCTGGCAGGCGCTTTTGGCCCGCGCGCCGCAGGACGTGCTGATCTTCCAGAACACGACCGACGGAACACTTGCGCTGGTGGCAGCCAGCAATGAGGCCAACGGATTTGCAGTGACCGGCGAGCGCATCGACACGGATCATCCGGAAAGCCATGCCGTTACGGCCAATGACAGCCAGGGCCGGCCCATTGCCAATGGACAGCTGACGTTCGAGGCCGGTGCGAGCACCGGCACGGCGCTCCTGACCGTGCCGTTCGAGCTGCGCAACGATTTCGCCAATATCTCGATCGATGGGTTTTCCAATGCCGGGGCCCGCTTTCTGCTGGACGAAAGCGCGCGCCGCCGCCGTGTCGGCATGCTGTCCGCCGAACCACTTGATCTGTCACAGCCGCTGCTTTCGCCGCTCTATTATCTGACGCGCGCCCTCGAGCCCTTCGCCGATCTGATCGTGCCGGAGGATACCGAACTCGGCGGCGCCATCGCCGAGCTGGTCGAACAGCGGCCTTCGGTCATCGTCATGGCCGATGTCGGCACCGTGCCTGCAGAGGTCGAAGATCAGCTGCTGGAGTGGATCAACCAGGGCGGATTGCTCCTGCGTTTCGCCGGCCCGCGGCTCGCCGGCGGCGACAGCGGCGATCCCTTTGTCCCGGTCGATCTGCGGCGCGGTGAGCGGGCATTGGGCGGTGCGCTCTCCTGGAGTGAACCGCAGCCCCTTGCGGCATTCTCCGAACAGGGTGCCTTTGCCGGCATGAGCAGGCCCGACGACGTGACGGTGAACCGCCAGGTCCTTGCCGAGCCGTCTCCGGACCTTGGCGCACGGACCTGGGCAAGCCTTGCCGACGGGACGCCGCTTGTCACCAGCCGGGCGTTTGGTGATGGCCGCATTATCCTTTTCCATGTTACCGCGGAAGCGACCTGGTCCAATCTGCCGATTTCCGGTCATTTCGTTGAAATGCTGCGCCGGTCGATTCTGCTTTCGCGTTCGAGCATCGGCGCACAGGGCGTCGTCGAGGAAGTGATCCTGCCGCCCTACCGGCTGCTGTCGGCAAACGGGGCCATCACGACCCCGTCCGGAGCCGTGCAGCCGCTGAAAGTCGTTTCAGGAGCCCTGCCGCCAGTCAGCTTTGACAACCCGCCGGGTCTTTACGGAACGGAAAGCGGCTTTGTTGCGCTCAACCTCATGCGCGAGAATGATGCGCTGGTGGCCTTTGAATTGCCGGACTATTCCGGACCGGTCCTGCGCTCCGAGTTCATGCGCAGCAGCAGCATCGATCTTGCTCCCTATCTGCTGACCGCAGCCCTGCTTCTTCTCATCGCCGACACGCTCATCGTCCTGTTCATGTCGGGAGCCTTCTCGCGTCTGACCATGCGCCGCGTGCAGACAACGGCCGGTGCCAGCCTGTTGGTGTTGTCCATCGGTTTCGCGGGCATGACGGACCCGGCCATCGCCGCGGACGAAAAACCGGGCGATGCCGAGATCCTCGCTTCGCTCGACCGAACGCATCTGGCCTATGTCATCACCGGCGACCGGCGGACCGACCGGACAAGCCGTCTCGGCCTGAACGGAATGACCCGGTTCCTGACTTACCGGACGTCACTGGAGCCGGGCGAGCCCGTGGGCGTCGATATTGAGAACGACCCCCTGGAACTCTATTCGATGATCTACTGGCCGATTACCGTCGATGGCGACCCGCCGTCGCGCGAGGCGATCGGCCGTGTCGACACCTTCATGAAGAACGGCGGCACCGTGCTCTTTGATACGTGCGATGCGCTGGCCGGCCTCGGATCCGCCGGTGTCGTCACGCCGGAAACAGCGCGTCTGCGAGCCATCCTGGCTGAACTCGACATCCCGGCGCTTGAACCCGTGCCGCAGGACCATGTGCTCACCAAGGCGTTTTACATCCTGAACGAATTCCCCGGCCGCTACCGGGGCAGCCCGCTTTGGGTCGAAGCGCTGCTCGACAATGACAATCCGGATGACCGGCCGGCCCGTGGCGGCGACGGCGTGTCCTCGATCATCATCACCGGCAACGACCTGGCAGGCGCCTGGGCGATCGATGAGAACAACATCCCCGTCTATCCGACGGTTCCGCCTGATCCGGTGCAGCGCGAGCACGCGTTCCGTTCCGGCGTCAACATCATGATGTATATGCTGACCGGCAACTACAAGGCCGACCAGGTCCATGTTCCGGCCCTGCTCGAGCGATTGGGGCAGTAGATGTCAATTGAGTTCGCCCCCCTTATTCCTGTGCTTTACATCGCAGCGCTCGCGGCTCTCGCGGCAGTGCTCGCCTTTTTCAGCGCCTGGCAAAAGGTCCGCGGCGCATTCTTCCGCATTTGCGCGCTGGCCGCATTGTGCCTGGCGCTGCTCAATCCGGTGGTGCTGCAGACCGAGCGCGAACCGCTGGACAGCGTCGTTGCCGTCATCGTCGACCGCAGCCAGAGCCAGGCCTCGAGCGAGCGCACAGCTGCCACGGACGCGGCACTTGAACGGCTGCAGGACCAGCTGTCACGGTTCCAGCGGCTCGATGTCCGTGTGATCGAGGTCGGCAATGACAGCTTCACCGAAACGCCGTCGACTCGGCTTTTCGAAGCGCTGTCCTCGGCGATGGAGGATGTGCCCACATCGCGCATTGCAGGCGCCATCATGATCACCGACGGTCAGATCCACGATATCCCGGAAGCTGCCTCGGAGCTCGGCTTCACGGCACCGCTGCATGGCCTTATCACCGGTTCGACCGGCGAGGTCGACCGTCGTATCGAGCTGGTCAATGCACCGCGTTTCGGCATTGTCGGTGAACCGCAGGAAATCAGCTACCGGGTGCACGAGGAAGGCACCAGCACGCAACAGGTCACCGAAGTGACGGTCCGTGTCAACGGCGAGGTCTACAGCACGGAACTTGCACCGGTCGGCGAGACGATGCCGCTTTATATCGAGGTCGAAAGGGCCGGCGACAACATCATCGAGCTCGAGGTCGAGCCGCTGCCGGGCGAGATCACGCTCGCCAACAACCGGGCCGTGGCCGTTCTGGACGGCATTCGCGAGAACCTGCGCGTGCTGCTCGTTTCGGGCGAACCCCATGCCGGCGAGCGCGCCTGGCGCAATCTGCTCAAGTCCGATACCGCCGTCGATCTCGTTCATTTCACCATTTTGAGGCCGCCGGAAAAACAGGACGGCACGCCGATCGACGAGTTGTCGCTGATTGCATTTCCGACCCGCGAGCTTTTCGTCGAGAAAATCAACGAGTTCGATCTTATTGTCTTTGACCGGTACCAGCGCCGTGGTGTGCTTCCGGTGCTCTACTACGATTACATCTCGCAATATGTCGATGGCGGTGGTGCCTTGCTGATTGCGGCGGGCCCGGAGCATGCCGGCCGCGATTCCATCGCAACGACTCCGCTTGCGCCGGTTCTGCCGGCGGTGCCGACAGGAGATGTCGCCGAGGTCGGCTTCTATCCGCGCCTCAGCGATACTGGTAGGCGACATCCGGTCACCCGTGACCTGCCCGGATCTGCCGAGGAACCGCCGCAATGGGGCCGCTGGTTCCGGGCGATCTCCGTCGATGCGCCTGAAGACGATACGATCCTGGAGGGTCCCGACGGCGCGCCCCTGCTGATCCTCAACCGGGTCGGCGAAGGGCGGGTCGCCATGCTGATGTCGGACCACGGATGGCTCTGGGCTCGCGGTTTCGAGGGCGGCGGACCGCACGTGGCGCTTTACCGGCGCATCGCGCACTGGCTCATGAAGGAACCGACGCTGGAAGAGGAATCACTGCGGGCCGATTCACGCGGCAACCTTTTGACCATCACCCGCCAGACCATGGCCGAGGAAGTTCCGCCCGCCATCGTCACCACGCCCACCGGCGAAGCGGTGACAGTGCGGCTCGCCAAGTCCGCCGAGGGCCTGTTCGAGGCGGAACTGCCGGTTGAGGAAAGCGGGCTTTTCGACATCGAGAACGGTGACATGCGGGCGCTTGTCCATGTCGGTGCGGTCAATGCGCCGGAATTCACCGCAACGGTTTCCACCACCGAGCTGCTTAGGCCGCTGGCCGAGGCGACCGGCGGCACCGTTCAACGCGTTTCTTCGGACGGCACCGACGTGTCTTTGCCCTCGATCCTTCCGATCAAGGGCAGCGTGCGCGCATCCGGCGACCGCCTGGTGCTCAAGGTGACCAGCGAAACGGAACTGAAGGGCGTCAACCGGCCGCAGCTCTTTGCCGGCTTCTTCGGCCTGGCGCTTCTGTTCCTGGCGCTGGGCAGCACCTGGTACCGCGAAGGACGATAGATCTACAGATTGTGGGCCTTCAGCGCTTCGCCGGCGACTGCGCCCTCCGGGCGCCAGACAATGTCGCCGCGCAGCCGCTCGTGAATCGCATCGCCCTTGGGGGCGACCAGGATCCGATCCGGGTCGACGGGTCCGGGAAAGCTGAGCTGAGCCCGCACAGGCTCGAAACCCAGAGGACCGTAATAGGGCGCATCACCAACTAGGATGACACCCTCACTGCCGGCGTCCAGCGCTGCCGCAACGGCTATTCTGACCAACTGTTTGCCAATGCCCAGATTCTTGAAGCTTGGGCGCACGGCGAGCGGACCGAGAAGGTGACCGGCCACCGTGCCGGCATGGATCGGCGTCATGCGGACCGACCCGACGATATCGTCATCCACGGCCGCGACAAAGGACAGGCGCGGATCATGCGGTCCCTGCTCCCGCACACGCTCGGCGGCGCGCACGAAACGGCCCGGGCCGAAGGCCTCATCATTGATGGAACGGATGATCGGGTGGTGCGAGTGGGTCTCGTTGAGATAGACAGGCTTTATCGCAGACATGGTTGAACCGGTTTTCCTAGCAGCTGGACACGACGAAACACGCCCCGGGGGCGCAAAAATGTCAGCGTCGTCGCAGCTGTCCGGTATGGTTCATGGTCCTGCCTTTCAATCGTTCAGCGCGGTTAGCACAAAGAACGGTGCAAATGCAATGCAAAACACACTGTTCAATCAATCCGCCTTCGCTTGCGCCCAACGACACCCTATCTTGCTGCGAAACTAGGGAGAAACACCATGGGAATGCTCGTTGACGGAGTCTGGCAGGATGTTTGGTACGACACCAGAAAGAGCCAGGGGCGCTTCAAACGCGCCGATTCACAGTTCCGCAACTGGGTTACCGCGGACGGCAGTGCCGGACCTGCCGGCCGCGATGGCTTCAAGGCCGAATCCGGCCGCTATCACCTCTACATCTCCTACGCCTGTCCCTGGGCGCATCGCACACTGATTGTCCGCAATCTGAAGGGGCTGGAAGACCATATCTCGCTTTCGGTCGTCGATTACTTCATGGGAAGTGGCGGATGGGAATTCAGCGAACGCGACGGCGCCACAGTCGATCCGATCCATGGATCAGGCAATATGTGGCAGGTCTATACGGCCGCCGATCCGACCTATACGGGCCGCGTCACGGTGCCCGTTCTGTGGGACAAGAAGGAAAACACGATCGTTTCCAACGAGTCCTCCGAGATAATCCGCATGTTCAACAGCGCATTCAACGAGCTTGACGGCGTCGATGCGGGTCTCGATCTTTATCCCGAGGACCTGCGCGCCGAGATCGACGCGATCAACGAGCCGATCTACCACAACATCAACAACGGTGTTTACAAATGCGGCTTTGCAACGAAGCAGGAAGCCTATGAGGAAGCGTTCGATGCGCTGTTCGACACACTAGACATGGTCGAAAAGCGTCTGACGGAAAGACGATATCTGATGGGCGATCGGATCACCGAGGCCGACTGGCGCCTGTTCACGACGCTGGTGCGGTTCGACCCGGTCTATGTCGGGCACTTCAAATGCAACAAGCGGCGTATTCAGGATTACCCCGCCCTTTCCGGCTATCTGCGCGAACTCTACCAGATGCCCGGCATCGCCGGGACGGTCAACATGTTGCACATCAAGAACCACTATTACATGAGCCATGAGACCGTGAACCCGACACGTATCGTGCCCAAGGGACCGGAAATTGACCTGACAACGCCGCACGGCCGCGATGCCCTGTAACAACCTGCATTACCAGCGGCTGTCGGGCCGGCTTACTACCCCGGCAATTTCCGACAGCCGCCGCTTCGTCGCGCCGGTCACGCCGTCGGGCAGAGCATCCAGTTCGTAAAAACCGGCTTCGGCGATTTCCATATCGGGCCGCCGGATTTCGCTCTGCGAGACATTCCTGCAGATGAAAAGCACCACATGATCGCGCCGGCTGGCGCGGTTGTTGTGATAGACCGCAAACAGCTCCGGCTGTTCGGTCAGGACCAGGTTGCCCTCCTCCAGAATCTCGCGCTCAAGCGCATCGTAAACGCTTTCGCCGACCTCGACACCGCCGCCGGGCAGATACCAGCCCCGGACATAGGTATGGCGGACGAGGAAGATCCTGCCCGCCCGATCGAACGCCGCAGCGCGAACACCGAGCGTCAGGGGCCGCCGTGTCGCAAACCACCGGTTGAGCAGCCACTGATAGGACCTTTGCACAAGGCTGCGCCGGTCAGGAACGGCGGAAGAAGCCGGGGGCGCCTTCACCGTTCCTTGCCCAATCGTCTTTGGACGGCTATGTCCAGCCTCATGTTCCGCCTTGCCCATATATCCGACATCCATCTCGGTCCGCTGCCGCGCCTGACGCCCCGCGAACTCGCCTCAAAACGCATCACGGGCTACATCAACTGGCACCGGAACCGGCGCAAGCGCATGTTCGGCAATATTCTCGATTCCCTGATGGACGATATCAAGTCGGCCGCGCCGGACCACCTCGCAATCACTGGCGATCTGGTCAATCTCGGCGCGAAGTCGGAAATGGAAGCCGTCGCAAGCTGGCTCGCGGACGCCGGCGCGCCTGACTTCGTATCGGTCGTACCCGGCAATCACGACGCCTATGTCCCGGGGTCCTTCAAGCTCGCCTGCCGCGCCTGGCACCCCTACATGCAGGGCGATGACAAGCCGGCTTCCTCTGCCGGCGAGAACCTTTTTCCCTATCTTCGGGTCCGCAACAATGTGGCGCTCATCGGCGTTTCCACGGCCCATGCGACACCGCCCTTCATGGCGAGCGGCACATTCGATCGGCGACAGGCGCACCATCTTCGCACGATCCTGGAGCAGACCGGAAATGCCGGGCTGTTTCGCGTTGTCATGATCCATCACCCACCGGTGCGGGGCGCGACGCAAATGCACAAGCGCATGCTGGGCATTGGCCGATTTGGCCGCGTGATGCAAAGCCGGGGTGCCGAACTGGTTCTGCACGGCCACACCCATCTTGAGACCCTCTACCATCTTCCCGGCAAAATCGGCCCTGTGCCGGTTGTTTGCGTCTCCTCGGCAAGCGAGGCGCCCGGCGGCAACCGGCCTGCATCGGGCTACAATTTGCTGGCAATCGATGGCGGCCACGGCGCCTGGACATGCAGGCTCGATCGCCATCGCCTCGATGCCCATGGCAGCAAATTCGAGCTTGTTCATTCGCAATTGCTTTGAGAGCGCCTTGGTGTCCTTAACTGCTAATTCGCACTAAGAACCGGCGCGATCTGCTCCCAGAAAAACGTTGCGGCGACAAGACTGGCGACAACCAGACCAAGGACAAACCAGAACAGCGCCTGCACTGCGCCAAGGCCGCTGGCTTTGGTCGAGGTGGATATTGCCGGGTCACTCGATGTGCCCGCCGTATTCGCCGGCCTTGCTTCGGGCGCGGCTGCATCCGTCGAATGCCGCATGTCGCTGGCAAGAAACTGCTGCCGCTGAACCATGCGCTCCGCAATGTAATAGGTGACGCTGTCGGCGATCCCCATCAGGTTTGCGCTCTCGGCGATGACCACGCGGCCGTATCGGGTTGCGCGAACGAAGCGGTAGGTCCGGCGGTCGGGACCCATTTGCACATGGGCAATGGCGTCGATCCACAGGCGCGGCTCCTGGCCGGACGAAAGGTAGAAATCGAACTGGTCGTCCTCTTCCGGCACTTCGTTGAAGACCGGTTCCAGTTCTTCAGCCAGCAGTTCAAGGCGCGCGTGGTCTGCCTCACGCATTTCGACCACGACATCCTCGCGCTCCGCCGCCGCGATCCTCGCTTTGCGGACGACGTCGGAAAGGCGTCTGCTTCCCGTGGCCTTGTTCATTCGGTGTTCCGCCGTGGAAATAGGGTTAACCAAGCCTTAACATAATGTATCTGCGTGGAAATTTAAATCGCGCGCACCGCAATCGGGTCACGCGGAGCGAATATTCTGCCGGATGAGTGAAATGACCGCGTCAGGGCGCTCTTCGATAAGCATATGGCCGGTGTTTTCGAACACATGTGCCGCAAACATCGGCGGCAGCCTGTGCGCCTGCCGTGTCGGCAGGACCCGGTCCTGTGTCCCCCAAAGCACCTTGACCGGCATCGGCAACGCGGCGAGATCAGCACGGCGAAAAGTGCCCTGGTAGAAATCATCGCCTTCCGGCTTGAGCATGGTGTCGAGAATGGTGCACAGGCCCTCGATTGCGCCGGGCTCGGCGCGCCGGGCGAAGACGTTGTCCACCAGCCGCTCGGGCACCGGGCTGTTCCAGCCGAACATGTTTTCATACGCTGCAAGCAATTCGTCCCTGGTCCGGGCACGGGCATGCCGGCGCAGCAGACGATGGTTGATTTCGGGCCCGTAGCCACCAGGCGCCAGCAGGGTCATGGATGCCACCAGGCCAGGTGTGCGCATTGCGATCAGCGTGGCGATGGCACCGCCCATCGAATGGCCGACGAGATGCACCTTGCCCAGGCCGCGCCGCGTCAGATCCGCGGTGACTGCACCGGCCATCTTGCCGGTCTTTTCAAGGCCTGCACCGAGATGAGAGCTGCCGTGACCGGGTAGGTCGTATGCGATGGTCGGGCCGTCGCCGGCAAATGCGGATTGCATATCCGACCACACGCCAGCATCGAGGCCGAAACCGTGCAGGAAGACGAGCGGCGCGCCTCCGCCCCGCCCGTCTTCGATCGCATTGAGACGCGTTTCCGCTGCTGATTCCAAATCGACCGTTTCCTTCTACAGACCAGCAGCGGCTCCAAGGCGCCCCTATTTGCCCTCAAGCAGGCGGTTGGCGGCTGACACCACGGCCTCGAGCGAGGCGGCCACGATATTGGTGCTGATGCCGACACCGAACAGCTTGCCGCCCGGATGCTCCATTTCCATGTAGCAGATGGCAGCGGCATTGGCGCCGTGCTGAAGCGAGTGCTCGGAATAATCCGCAACCGTGATATCGATACCAATGTGCTGCGACAGCGCGTGCACGAACCCGTCGATCGGACCGGTGCCCTGCCCGATGATCTTGATCTCCTTGCCACCGTCGCGGATCAGCGCCTCGACCTCGCGCGTGCCTTTCTTTTCAAGTGACGGAAAGGTGTGGTGGTCCACATAGGCGAGCCGTGCACCCGGCTGTTCGACATACCGCTCCAGGAACCGGTCGTAGATTTCCTTCGAGGGCAGCTCCCGACCGACATCATCGGTGATGCGCTGGATATCGCCCTGGAACTCCACCTGCAGGCCGCGTGGCAGGTTTAGCCCGTAGTCCTCGTGCAGCACATAGGCGATGCCGCCCTTGCCCGACTGTGAGTTGATGCGGATGATCGCCTCATAAGTACGGCCGACATCCTGCGGGTCGATCGGCAGATAAGGCACCTCCCAGATCTCCGTATTGGCAGCGCGGATCGCCTTCATGCCCTTGTTGATGGCGTCCTGATGCGAACCGGAAAAGGCGGTGTAGACCAGTTCGCCGACATAAGGGTGGCGCTCCGGGATTGCCATCTGGTTGGAATATTCATAGACCGCCTTGATACGCTCGATATCGGTGCAGTCCATTTTCGGATCGACGCCTTGCGTGTACATGTTCAGCGCCAAGGTCACGACATCGACATTGCCGGTGCGCTCCCCATTGCCGAACAGCGTGCCTTCGACCCGGTCGGCACCCGCCATCAGCCCGAGTTCGGTCGCGGCTATGCCGGTCCCCCGGTCATTGTGCGGATGCAGGGAAATGATGAGGTTCTCGCGGTTGTCGAGGTTGCGGCACATCCATTCGATCTGGTCTGCATAGATGTTCGGAGTCGACATCTCGACCGTCGAGGGCAGGTTGATGATCAGCCTGTTCTCAGGCGTCGGCTGGACCACTTCCGCGACGGCGTTGCAGATCTCCAGCGCCACCTCGAGTTCCGTGCCAGTGAAACTTTCCGGCGAGTACTGAAAGCGGTAGCCGCCGCCGGCCTTCTCGGCCATGTCGGTGACCATCTTGGCGGCATCGACAGCGATCTGCTTGATGCCGGCAACATCCTTGGCAAACACCACGCGGCGCTGCAACTCGCTGGTCGAATTGTAGAAATGCACGATCGGCCGTTGCGCGCCTTCAAGCGCTTCGAAGGTCCTGGTGATCAGTTCCGGACGGCACTGGACCAGCACCTGCAGCGAAACATCCCGCGGCACGTCATGTTCCTCGATGCACCAGCGGGCAAAATCGAAATCCGTCTGCGAGGCGGAAGGAAAGCCGATCTCGATCTCCTTGAAGCCCATGTCGAGCAGCAACTGGAACATGCGTGACTTGCGGTCGTGCCCCATCGGATTGACCAGCGCCTGGTTACCGTCGCGCAGGTCAACGGAACACCAGATCGGCGCCGTCTCGATGCGTTTGGACGGCCAGGTGCGGTCCTCGAGGCCGGTCAGGGGATAGGGTTGGTATTTGCGCGGCGCATGCGGCATGCCGCCGTTTTTCTGCGACTCGGGATTCGGGTCAGTGGTTGTCATCGTCTCTCTCGTTCATCTCTCGCCGAGCCGTGCGCCATTGCGCGAAAGGGCCGGCTTTGCCTGTAAGGCCTTGGGTCTTGGTCTGTAAAGAAGAAAGGAGCTCATGCCAGCGGCGAACCGATCGCCGGACGCTCCTCTACCGAGCCCGACGATCGCCAGTAAGGCCGAGAAGAAGAAGCGAAAGGTCAAGCGCAACCGCGGTCCGCGCTCCGGCGCGTACCCGCTTGGTTTCGGTTGCTGAACTGACCGTTTCCATCATCATGGACGGAGTTATAGCCGTGACTTTGACCAACGGCAACCATCTTGTCCCGACGGCTATTTCTGTTTCCGTACAAGGTGGGCGACGACATTCTCGATCATCCGCATGCCGGCGTCCTGGCCGAGCGACATGATGGATTCCGGATGGAACTGCACTGCCGCCACCGGTTCCTTCTTGTGCTCAATACCCATGATCGTCCCGTCTTCGCTTTCCGCGGTGACCGTGAAGTCCCTGGACAGAGTTGCCGGATCGGCGAAGATCGAATGGTAACGCCCGACCGTCACCTCATTGCCAAGGCCGGAAAAGACGATGCCAGGATCGCTGATCCTGATCCGCGACGGCTTGCCGTGCATGGGGATCGCCAGCGTGCGCAGTTCCCCACCATAGGCCTCCGTGATCGCCTGCAGTCCGAGACACACGCCAAAAAGGGGTATCTCACGCTTGCGCACGTTCCTGATCGTCGCCTTGGTATCGAAATCCTTCGGGCTGCCCGGTCCGGGAGACAAAACGACGAGATCGGGATTGAGGTCGTCGAACACCTTTTCAGCAATGGGGGTGCGCATGGTCGTGACGTCAGCGCCGGTTTGCCGGAAGTAGTTGGCCAGCGTGTGAACGAAAGAATCCTCGTGATCGACAAGCAGGATTTTCACACCCTCGCCCACCTTCGCGGCGCTGCGCGATTGTGCCGCCTCGTTGCTCTGCCCAGCGTCGCGGATGGCCGCCAGCATTGCGGATGCCTTCAGCTCAGTCTCAGCCTCTTCATCCTCGGGAACGGAATCGAAGAGCAGTGTGGCGCCGGCCCTCACTTCGGCAATGCCGTCCTTGACGCGAATGGTCCGGAGCGTCAGCCCGGTATTCATGTCGCCGTTGAAATTGACCATGCCGATGGCACCACCATACCAGGCGCGCGGGCTTTTCTCGTGCTCCTCGATGAAACGCATGGCCCAGAGTTTCGGCGCGCCCGTCACCGTCACAGCCCAGGCGTGGCTTAGAAAGGCATCGAAGGCGTCCATGCCGTCACGCAGCCTGCCTTCCACGTGGTCGACCGTGTGGATGAGGCGCGAATACATCTCGATCTGGCGGCGGCCGATCACCCGCACGGAGCCCGGCACGCAAACACGGCTCTTGTCGTTGCGGTCGACGTCCGAACACATGGTGAGTTCCGATTCGTCCTTCTTTGAGTTCAGCAATTTGAGGATCTGCTCGGAATCGGAGATCGCGTCATCGCCGCGCTTGATGGTGCCGGAGATCGGGCAGGTCTCGACCCGGCGGCCGCTGACCCGAACGAACATCTCCGGGGAGGCGCCGATGAGATACTCGCCCTTGCCGAGATTGATGAAGAAGGAATAGGGCGACGGATTGGTGTCCTTGAGGCGCCGCGAAATCGCCGAGGGCGGGCTGACGCAGCGCTCGAAGAACATCTGCCCCGGGACCACCTCGAAAAGATCGCCTTTCTTGAAGCTCTGCTTGGCCTTGCGGACGAGTTCGGCATATTCGCCGGGCCGATGATCGGCCCGCGGCGGTGTCTCTTCTGAAGCGGCAAACGGCTCGGCCTCGGTGTCGCGGGATTTGCCTTGCGTTGTGAAGCCGCGGCGCGAATATTCGTAGCGGTCGATCCAGGCGCGCGCCGAATAGTGGTCGACCACAACGATCTCGTCGGGCAGGAAAAGCACCAGGTCGCGCTGGTCTTCCGGACGGTCCAGATGCTGCGGCACGCTGTCGAACTGGAACGCCAAATCATAGCCGAAGGCGCCGTACAGGCCGAGATTGCTGTCCTCCTCCGTGTGGAAGAGATCCATGATCTGGCGCAGCACCGTAAAGACGGTCGGAATGCGGGACCGTTCCTCCTCGGTAAAGTCCCGGTTCGGCCCGGAAACAGACAGCGGAATACACCGCCGCGAGCGTTCTCCCACGGTCGCCTCGGAAATTCGGCCAAGCCGCCTTTCGACCATATCGAGCAGCGCTTCGCCGCGCTCATTATGCGCCTCGAACCACATCTGGCGACCGCTCGCCGTAATGGAAAGCGGCGGGTCGATGATTGCCGTGTCCCAGCGTGTGTAACGTCCTGGATATTCGTAGTTTGAGGAAAAAACCGCGCCGCGGCGGCTGTCGAGCCCGTCCACATAGGTCTCTATGGCTTCGGCATAGGGCGTGTCGACGCGGTTCCGGGCGATCTCGACCCCGCCGCGTGTCACGATGATCTCGGTATATTCATCCACTTTTGTCGCCGTCATTTCTTCTGGTCCTCAATTTCGAAACCCGGCACAAAAAAACCGCCGGGATGGTCCTCAGCGGCTTTGCAGGAATTGCGCACAACTGGCTGCGGCCGCTAATTGCGAGCCCACCACCAGATCGTGTTGATGTTTTGTGCGTCAATCATGCCTATCTGTTAACGCCCCGCGGAATGGAGCGCAAGGTGCGATTGCAGATTCGTGTCCGTTCGACCTCACGGGTTCGGATCTTCGGCGATCCGCTTGAGCAAAGACCGCAATCGCGAGAATTCGTCTTTTGTGAAGTGTTGCGCGAAGTCGCGTTCGACGGACTGTTTGACAGCATCCGCATCGCGCATGGCACGCCGGCCTTTGTCAGTCAGGCGCACGATCCTGGCGCGCGCATCGGACGGATCGCGCTCGCGTTCGAGTATGCCCTCTTCAACAAGAGCATCGACGAATTGCTGAACCGCCTGTTTGGTCAGGCCTGTGCGGTTGACGAGGTCCGACTGTTTGAGGCCGCGGCGCGGCAATTGCCCCAACAGGTTTGACCTTGCCTCGGTGAACCATAAATGCCCCTTGTCCTGCATGCCGCTGACGAAACGCTGCTTCCAGCGGTCGCGTGCGCGCCACAGATCCCATCCGATGTGATCCGGCAGCGGATCCTCCTTCTGGCTGTTGCCCTTGTTTCTCACTTTTTCGCGACCATTAGTCAAGCTACTTGACCTTTTCATTTTCCAGTCATATAGTCAAGCTGCTTGACTATTCAGTTCGAAGCCGGTTCACCGTGTCCCGGAAGCGGGTCGCGCATGGCTGTCCCATGCCCGGTTTCATAGCGAAGCGGTCGGCATATGAAAACCAAAGGGAGCTGATCATGGCCATACTCGAAAAAGCAGTACTTGCAATTCTGACAATCGGATCCACACATTATGTCGATATCGGACAGGATACCGATGCCGTCATCTACTACGCCAACGATAGCCGGATGCACATGGTGTTGCCGGGCGGTTCGCAGATGAACGGCGACTGGCATCTTCTGCCGAACGGCTACCACGTCAAATGGGAAAACGGACCCGAAGGCGACTGGAAAATATCCTACGAACCGGGCGCTTTGACCTATATCGACGGTGACGGAAAATCCGTTGGCACGGTCACGCGGCTTGTCCCCGGCAATCCCGAGAACTTCCGCTAGAAACAATGCGGGAGCCCGCAATGCGGGCTTCCCTTCCCTGCCCATCGATATCCCCGGATTTGTTTCATTTGCGCATTCGGCTAAACTCACTGTTTTTAAACGCCAAATGTGCAATGTCGAGGCGCACCGCATGACGGACAGGGAATCTCGCTCAAGGATCGACTGGGTATCGGACAGCTGCAGGCTGCTTGCGCAGATCGAGGCGGAGTTCCGTCGCACGAAACCGTTCCAGGACCTCACCATCGGGACCGGCATCCACCTTGAGCCGAAAACCGCCGTGCTGTTGCGCACGCTGCATTCCGGCGGCGCGCGCATCGTGGCGACCGGCAACCTCAACAGCACGCAGCCGGAAACCGTCCACTTTCTCCTCGAAAACGGCATCGAGGTCATGGCCGAACAGACCATTGACCAGGAAGTCCATGACCTTTCCCTCAACCAGATCATCGCCGAAAAGCCGGATCTGCTGCTGGACAATGGCGGTGACCTTTTCGCCGTCTACGCTGAGAATCCCTATCCGGACCTTCTCGGCGGAACCGAGGAAACCACATCGGGTCGCATGCGGCTGGAACCGATGCGCGCCGATCTGCAATGCCCGATCCTCGTCATCAATGACAGTCCCATCAAGCAGTTTGCTGAAAACAGGCACGCGGTCGGCCAGAGCATGTTTGAAAGCTACATGCGCGTTACCAACCGTTCGACCAACGGAAAGCGCGTGACCGTATTCGGGTATGGCGCCTGCGGACGCGGTGTTGCCGCCTGCTTCAAGGCTGCCCACAGCGTTGTCAGTGTCGTCGAAGCCGATCCGGTCAAGGCGCTGGAAGCCCATCTCGACGGCTTCAGTACGCCGCACCGCGCCGATGCCGTCGCCAGCGCCGATGTGATCGTGACCGAAACGGGTGCCGTCAATGTCGTTACCGCCGAAGACATGACGTCATTCAAGGACGGCCTCATTTTGATGAACGGCGGTCACTTTCCGACGGAAATCGCCGTCGGCGACCTGTCCGACAGCGAAAAGGTTGTTCGCCGCGATCAGATTGACGAGCTGGACATAGAATCGCTTCGCCTGCACGATGGCCGTACCGTTCACATCATCAGTGGCGGACACATGGCAAATCTCGCCGGCCCGAGGCCGCTGGGCAATTCGATCGAATCGATGGATCTCGGCTTTGCCCTGCAAGCGCGCTGTCTCGAATATGTCGCCCAGGGCAAGGCGACAAGCGCCGACTGCGTCGTGCCGGTTCCGGCGGAAATCGACGCACGGATCGCCAGCGAATATCTGGCGATCCACCGCTGACAGGGTCAGAAAAGGCCTTCGATGTCACCCTGCTCATTGAGATGGATTTTTTCCGATGACGGAACCTTCGGAAGGCCTGGCATGGTCATGATCTGGCCGCAGATGACAACGATGAAACCGGCACCTGCCGAAAGCCGTACTTCTCGGACCGGCACCGCATGTTCGGTCGGCGCGCCGCGCAGGTTCGGATCGGTTGAGAACGAATACTGGGTCTTGGCCATGCAGACCGGCAGATCGCCATAACCCTGGTCTTCCCACTGCCTCAGCTGGTCGCGGACCAACTTGTCGGCAATGACCTCCGAGGCGTGGTAGATGCTCTTGGCGATGGTCTCGATCTTTTCGAACAGCGGCATGTCGTCGGCATAGAGCGGCGCGAATTGGGATGCGCCCGATTCAGCCAGTTCCACAACCTTGTGCGACAGCGCCTCGATCCCGGCTGAACCTTCCGCCCAGTGCCTGCAAAGGATCGCCTCGGTGCCGAGCGTCTCGACATAATCCTGCACCGCCCGGATTTCAGCGTCTGTATCGGAGATGAAGTGGTTGACGGCAACGACCACCGGCACGCCGAATTTCTTGACGTTTTGGATGTGCCGGCCGAGATTGGCACAGCCGTGGACCACCGCCTCGACATTTTCAGCGCCGAGGTCCTCCTTCTTCACGCCGCCGTTCATCTTCATGGCGCGCACGGTGGCGACGATCACCGCGACATCCGGCTTAAGATCCGCCTTGCGGCATTTGATGTCGAAGAATTTTTCCGCGCCAAGATCGGCACCGAAACCGGCTTCCGTGACGACATAGTCTCCGAGCTTGAGTGCCGTCGTGGTAGCGACGACGGAGTTGCAGCCATGGGCGATATTGGCGAAGGGACCGCCATGGACGAAGGCCGGATTGTTCTCAAGCGTCTGCACCAGGTTCGGCTGCATCGCGTCCTTCAAAAGCACCGCCATCGCGCCATCCGCCTTGATGTCGCGGCAAAAGACCGGGGTCTTGTCACGGCGATAACCGATAATGATGTTGCCGAGGCGCTTTTCGAGATCTTCAAGGTCGTTCGCAAGACACAGGATCGCCATGACCTCCGAGGCGACGGTGATGTCAAAGCCGGCCTCGCGCGGGAATCCGTTGGCAACGCCGCCGAGCGAGGCGACGATCTCGCGCAGCGCACGGTCGTTCATGTCCATGACACGTCGCCAGGCAACCCTGCGTATATCGATATTGAGCGCGTTGCCCCAGTAGATGTGGTTGTCGATCATTGCCGACAGGAGATTGTGCGCCGAGGTGATGGCGTGAAAGTCGCCGGTGAAGTGCAGGTTCATGTCCTCCATCGGAACGACCTGCGCATAGCCGCCACCTGCGGCACCGCCCTTGACGCCGAAGCACGGGCCGAGTGACGCCTCGCGGATACAGATGACCGCCTTCTTGCCGATGCGGTTGAGGCCGTCGCCGAGCCCGACGGTGGTGGTTGTCTTGCCTTCGCCGGCAGGGGTCGGGTTGATCGCCGTTACCAGGATCAGCTTGCCGTCGTCCTTGCCCTTTTGGGCGGCGATGAATTCGGCGGAAATCTTTGCCTTGTCGTGGCCGTAGGGAAGCAGGCTGTCACTCGGGATATCAAGCTTTGCGCCAATCTCCTGGATCGGCAGTTTGTCTGCTGCGCGGGCTATCTCGATATCGGTTTTGACGTCGGCCATCGTTCACAATCCTCAACTTGATCTCGCGCACCATAAACGCATCACGCGCCCCGCCGGACGGCTCAAAACTGCCGAAAATTGCGTCAAAAACGACACGGCCGGACGCCGCGCCCGAACGGCGCGTCAAGAGAGGATTGTCATGACCCCGTGAAAATTTCAAGAAAATTTTCACGGGAGTCGCTGTCAGTCGTCTTCGATCGCCATCAGGCTCGCATTGCCGCCGGCCGCCGCGGTGTTGATCGAAACAACCTGCTCCTGCGCAAAGCGGCAAAGAAAGGTCGGACCGCCGGCCTTGAAGCCGGTGCCAGAAAGACCTGACCCGCCGAACGGCTGGGTTCCGACGACGGCACCGATCGTATTGCGGTTGACGTAGATATTGCCGGTATCCAGCCGGCCAAGCACCTTGGCGACGCGCGATTCAATGCGGGTGTGGAGCCCGAGCGTCAGGCCGTATCCGCTGGCATCGATATCGTCCAGCACCTGATCGAGCGTTCCCGCCTTCCAGCGCACGACGTGCAGGATCGGTCCGAAAACTTCTTCCTTCAGTGCCGATGGACGGTCGAGCTCGACGATGTGGGGCGCGAAGAAGGTGCCTTCCTTTGGTGTCTTGCCGGCGAAACGCACGGTCTGGGATTTTTTCATCTCGGCGATGTGCGCGGCCAGCATCGACCGCTGTCCCTCGTCGATAATCGGCCCAACATCGGTATCTGCCCGCTGCGGCAGTCCGAGATGCAATTCACGTGTCGCGCCCTCGATCATCTCCAGCATGCGGTCGGCCACATCGTCCTGCAGGAAGAGGATGCGCAGCGCCGAGCAGCGCTGTCCGGCGGAGCGGAACGCGGACATGATGACATCGTCAGCGACCTGTTCGGGCAGCGCCGTCGCGTCGACGATCATGGCGTTGAGGCCACCGGTCTCTGCGACCAGCGGCACGATCGGCCCGTCCTTGGCGGCCAGCGTCCGGTTGATCGCCCGTGCCGTTCCGGTCGAGCCGGTGAATGCGACACCGTCGATGGCCGGATGCGCGACGAGTGCGGCGCCGGTTTCGCCGTCCCCCGGAAGATAGATCAGCACGTCCTCCGGCACCCCGGCCCTGTGCAGCAACCGCACCGCCTCGAAGGCGATCAGCGGCGTCTGCTCCGCGGGCTTCGCGATCACCGCGTTGCCGGCAGCCAGCGCGGCTGTCACCTGCCCGAGAAAGATCGCCAGCGGGAAGTTCCACGGGCTGATGCAGGCAAAGACACCGCGCCCGCGCCAGCCATAGCGGTTCTCTTCTCCTGTCGGCCCGGGCATGGTCTGTGGCTGTTCGAACAGTTTCTCGGCCTGGATCCCGTAATAGCGGCAGAAATCGACCGCTTCGCGGATTTCGGCAATACCGTCATCCAGCGTCTTGCCAGCCTCAAGCGAAAGCAGAGACATGAAACGGTCGCGCTCGGCCTCGAGCAAATCGGCGGCCCGCGCCAACGCGGCGGCCCGCTCGGCGGCTGGACGCCTCGACCAGCGGCTGAATCCGCTCCGCGCGGCTTTCATGGCCGTCTCGATGTCTTCGGAAGCTGCTTGCGCAATGCTGCCGACCACCCGGCCAGGATCGGCCGGCGAACGCACTTCGACGCCGCCCCTGTGAACCATGACGCCCGGAACCAGCGGATGTGCCTTTACCGGCGCTACGGCCTCTTCCATACCGTCCGCCAGCGTCTGAAGCGCAACCCTGTCACCGAATTCGATCCCGGCGCTGTTGCGGCGATCGCCGTAGATCGCCAGCGGCAGCGGTATTGCGCTGTGCCGCGCGCTCTTGCCGTCCTTGAAACCGAGCTGATCGAGCGGCCGCTCCAACAATTCGCTGACCGGCACGCTGGCATCGCCGGCAACTGCCACGAAGGATGAATTGGCGCCGTTTTCAAGCAGACGGCGTACCAGATAGGCCAAAAGGTCGCGATAGCCGCCAACGGGCGCGTAGATCCGGCACGGCACCGGCACATTGTTTTCCGACACGGCATCGTAGAGCGACTCGCCCATGCCGTGCAGGCGTTGGAACTCGAAGCCGCTGCGGTCATCGCCGGCCAGTTCCAGGATCATCGCAACGGTCAGTGCGTTATGCGTTGCGAACTGCGCATAGATGTGTCGCCGCATGTCGAGCATTTTGCGTGCGCAGGAAAGGTACGACACGTCCGTCGCCGCCTTGCGCGTATAGACCGGATAATCGGCAAGGCCGCGCTCCTGCGCCAGCTTGACTTCCGTATCCCAATAGGCGCCCTTGACGAGACGCACCATCATGCGCCGGCCGGTGTGCCGGCAAAGCGCCTCGACGTAATCCAGCACCTGCGGCGCGCGTTTCTGATAGGCCTGGACCGCCAGCCCGAAACCGTCCCAGCCCTCGAGGGACGGATCGCAGAACACCGCGCCCATCACTTCCAGTGACAATTCGAGCCGGTCGGCTTCCTCGGCGTCGATGGTAAAGTTGAGGTCATGCGCCTTTGCCCGCTGCGCCAGTTTGAGAACGCTCGGCACAAGTTCCTTCAGAACCCGCGCCCTGTGCGTTGCATGATAGCGTGGATGCAGCGCCGAGAGTTTCACTGAAATCCCCATCCGGTCCGGCAGCTTCGTATTGCCGGCTGCCTTGCCGATCGCATCGATGGCATCGGCATAGGACTGCCAATAGCGCTGTGCATCGGCCGCGGTCCGGGCGCCCTCGCCCAGCATGTCGAAGGAATGCCGGTATCCGCGCTCCTCGCTCTTTGCCGCCCGGGTCAATGCCGCGGAAATCGTTTCGCCGAGCACGAAGTGATGGCCCAGAAAGCGCATGGCCTGCTTGGTCGCCGTCCGCACGGTCGGCAGGCCAAGGCGCTTGACGAGACCCTGCATGAGCGATTCGGGTGTTTCGCCGGGCTTGATCACCCGCGCCGTCAGGCCAAGCGCCCAGGCCGATGCCGCGACGAACCATGTATCGCCGTGGCCTTCCTGTGCACTCCAATTGCCTTCCTTGAGCTTGTCCTCGATGAGCTTGTCCTGCGTACCGGCATCCGGAACCCGCAGCAGCGCCTCGGCCAGAACCATCATGGCCAGCCCCTCGGGGGTCGAAAGGCCATATTCGCGCAAGAAATCCTCGACGCCGCCGATCGAACCGGAACGGTTGCGGATGACCTTGATATAGCGTGTCGCGCGTTCATCGATGGCGGCGTTCTGCCGCTCGTCCAACTGCAATTGGGCGGCAAACTCTGCAATCAACGCATCATCGTCGGCCGCATAGGGTGCGGTGAATTGCGGCACGACCGTGGAAAGCGGGGCATTCATTCCTTTTCTCCCGTGTTTTCCCAATTGTAACGCGAAATAGGCAAATTTTATCACTATATTTTGACAGAATTTTTTGTTATTCACCTAGAAAGAGTTCGTATATTGGTGAATCATGAAAGAAATCGATCAGACGGACCGCAAGATCCTCCGCTGCTCCAGCACGATGGTCGGCTGACGAATATCGAGCTTGCCGATCGCATCAACCTGTCCGCGACAGCGACAGCCGAAAGGGTCAAGCGCCTGTTGCGCGAGGGCTTTGTCGAGGGATTCTCGGCGCGGCTGTCACCCGCAAGGCTTGGCCGCGAGATGCTGGTCTTCGTCGAGGTCAAGCTGGATCGCACGACCCCGGATGTCTTCGAGGCCTTCGCCGAGGCCGTTCGACGCTCGGACGACGTCATGGAGTGCCACATGGTCGCTGGTGGCTTCGACTATCTTGTAAAGGCACGCGTCCATGGCATGGCCGCCTATCGCGCCTTCCTGTCTGATGTGATCCTGCCCCTGCCCGGCGTGCGCGAAACGCACACCTATGCGGTCATGGAAGAGGTTAAAAGCACATCCTACCTCCCGGTCTGACGGTTTTGCCTGCCTAACGGTCGAGGATCGAACGCACTTCGACGAGGTTCGAGCGCACACGCAGGAGATAAAAACCAACGGTCGCAAGGTGAGACGGCATGATCCAGCCATCCTCCTTGCCGTTGGACACGATCACCGGATTGAGATTGAGCGTGGACCGCAACTGCTCTTCCATCGTGTTCCAGACATCCTCAAGCTGGCGCCGCTCGATGATCTCGGCGAAATCGGCGTGAGCGGCCTTGAGGATCCCGTAATAGGCATAGAGCTGTCCGTAGGTGAACCAGAACTGGTTGTCGGCGCGCGTGTCGAACCAGCCGGCATTGCTTTTGTCCGACCGGTCGCGCAGTGCAGCCGAGGTCGAGCCGATATCGGCAGCGATCCGGTCGACGAACCGGATCAGGTTGTCGGCGCGGGCATCGAAGACGGCGTCGCAGCTTTCCAGCCGGTCATTGAAGGCGCGCAGCTTGTCCCGCCCCTCCCGGTAGGCCGCGGGTGACGGTGCAATCGGGCCGAAAGGCGACAGGCTGAAATACCAGGTGTACTGGTCGTACTGGATGCGCCCGCGTGCCCGGTCGAGATCGGGGTCAACCGCGGAGGTGCCACGCACGCGGCCAAGCGCATCGACAAGCTCGATGGCGGTGCGCTGCACGGCCTGGTGCACACCGCGCTGAAAGGAAGCCTTGTTATCGAGAAAAGGCGTCGCATCCCACGGAATGCCGAAGAAACCGGCCTTGTAGAGCAGCGTCGAGGAAATCCAGGCGTTCTGGTCAACGGTGAAATCGATCAGGTCCGCCGTCACATCGACGATCGCCGAGCGGCTGCAGGTCCGTGTCGTCGCGTCGCTGTTCTCGATTGACGGCTGGTCGCCGGCCTGCACACCAGGATCATCGAGATTGTAGGCGGCGACATAATCGGGATCGAAATTGCGGATCCACAACGTCCGCCAGATGAAGATGGCGTAAAGCACCACCAGCGCCACGGCGAGGCCGCCGACCACCGTCTTCAATACGAAGCCCTTGCCGCGATACCACCGCCCGGCTGCGAGAAACGGCCAGAGGATCCAGGCAATCACCAAGCCGATGCCATGGCCGATCCAGTGAAAGATGCGCTCGAAGAACGCAATGATCGGATCAAGCATGAATTCTACCCTCCTGAAAGCCGTATAGGCGATGGCGGAAAGCGCGTTTGTCGCGCAGATACGTATCCAGCAGCGTTTTCACCGCATGGGCGCGAAACGCCTGGTCATAGGCCTCATAGGCCGCATAAAAGCCCTGCTTGTCGAACACGAACCGCGAAACGAAATCCGACGGAACGAGTACGCTGATCAGGCGGCTGACCAGCCAGCGGTCCTCGTGATCGGGTTTCGCCCGCACCAGCAGGAACCGGTGTGCCGAATCGGCGTCATCGAGCGGAAACTCGCCGTCCGCTGCAATTTTTCGGGCGGCAGACTGAAGAAACGGATAGGTGCCGTCCTCGGCGACGGCCTTGGCGTTGCGATGGATCCAGGTCTGCAGCCAGATGGCGTCGAGCCAGTCGAACGGCGCTTCGGGATCGTACCTGCGGATCAGGTCCGAAAGCACCATGTCGGTGCGGTGATTGAGATAGCCCGACCCCTCGATCCAGGAAGCGCGTGGCAATTCGATCCGTCCCGTTCGTTGCAGGAATTCAAGGATGCGATGATGGTCGTTGAGTGCGATATAGCTCACCTGCCATGGGCGCGACCGGCGGAAGCCGGGTGCTTTCGGATCGCAGATGACCGTTGTCGTCCGGTCGTCGATAAAGACGAAAATACCGCCGAAATGGCCCGACCAGAACGCGTCGTGGCGAAACACCACCTGGTCCGGGACGAGGGCATTCTTCCGGATATCGCCGGTCAGCTGCGCAAGCTCCACCATGCGCTCGATCATGGCATCGTCACGCCAGGCATTGGGAACGCTGATCAGCCGATCCGACAATTTGCGTAACTCGTCTGCCTTGCCCAGCATGTCGTCGGCCGAGAGCACGTTGAAAGTGACTTCCTGGATCGACAGGAGATCCTCGATATCGGAGACCTTGACCACGTCCTCCTCGATCTCGCCATAAAGCACATCGCGGATCGTGACCGCGTGGATGGCACGCCGGTTCGCGTCGAAAAACGCGTGCATCAGAGACCCGGTATTGGAAAAGCTCGTGTGGATGACCGGCAGACCCTCCTGCGCCGGAGACAGGATGATGAAACGGCGATTGACGGCGTTCGGGTCGAGATATTCCGGATCGGAAAGCTCTTCCGCGATCTCCGGCGAAAAGCCGGTCATGTCGATGCGAAACCTGTCGAGACCCGTCGGTTTCAGCCCGAAGGCCTCCAGCGCCCGGTTGTAGCGCTCGATCAGGTGCGGCTCGGCGATTTCGAGCAGCTGTCCGTTGATCAGATCATGTTCGGCAAGCAGTTCCAATCCAGCCTCTTCTTGCTCTAGCTGTCCCAATGACCGTCGCGTTTCATCGTTTCAATCTGCCGCACCGCCTTTTCCCGTTGCCGCTCGCGCCGGATGATGTCTTCGACGGCAGCGTCGTCCGACTTGTCCGTGTAGCGGAATTCGGAATCGCCATAGCGGTTGATTTCCTGCAGCACCATCTCGATGGTGAAGGGGCCGCGCAGTTCCTCGATCATCGCTTTCTTGTCGTCATAGGGCTTGTGCATGAAAGCGTCCGGCGTTTCGAACCATTCATCGGGAAGATCAATATCCATCGCGCGCATCTTGATGGCATCGGTGATGTTCTTGATGGCCCGCCCGGTAAAGCGTGGTTCGGCAAGTTTGATCCGGTGAAGATACGCGCCGACATCCGCCATGGTGTTGATATCGCCGCGCTCTTTGCGGAACCGTTCCCAAACGGCGATAAGCCCGTCTTCTTTCGGCTGATCGTGCCCGGCATAAGAGGCCGCCACGGCCGATTTTATCTGTTGCCCGGCATAAAGATCGTGCTTGCCGAGTGGAATGTCGTGGTTGCCGCCCGCCAGCAGCACGAAGATGTCGATATAGTCCTCGCGGCTTTGCGGCCCGTCCACCAGCCAGCGCGCGCCCGCCCTCTGGCGCAGTGCATCATCGACATTCTCCGGATAGTTGGAAAACATGCCAAAGGAGCAATTGCCGCGGACAACGGTTGTCGCACCCGCAAAACTCTCCATCAGCACCGCGGTGACCTCGTGCTGTCCGGCCGAAGCGCGGTCGTCCGAGCGCCGCGCCGCGACCTGGTCGATATCATCCACCGTGCCGAAGCCGATCGCCCGCGGATTGACGACATTGTCGACAAATGCCTTGCAGTTCTGCCCCGACTTGCCCTGATAGGACGAGATCTGGTCGACGCCGAAATTCTCGTAGTGGAACGGATAGCCGGCGATCTGGCAGTAGTCATTGATCATGCCGGCGATCATCTGGATCAGGATCGTCTTGCCGGTGCCCGGCATGCCGTCGCCAATGAATGTGAAGAGAAAGCCGCCAAGCTCGACGAACGGATTGAGCTGCCGGTCGAAATCATAGGCGACCAGCATCTTGGCAAGCTTCATCGCCTGGTACTTGGCGATATGGTTGCCGATGATTTCTTCCGGCTGCTTGAAACTCATCGCCAGCGGCTTGCGCCGTTCGCCCGGCGCCACCTCGAAACCGTCGAGCGTGAAATCGTCCTGCTCGATGCGGACATGCGCATCGGCAAAGGCGGCAAGGCCGGTAAAGCGTGACCGGCGCTGCAAGAGCCCCTCGAGCGCGGTGCGCGCAAATGCCTTCGCCCGTGCAACAAGCGCCGTATCGTCCGCCGCGCCGGCAAGAGCAGCGTCGAGCGCCGCGATCATGGATTTCAGAGCATCCTGTGGCGTGTCAAAGATGAAATCCGGCTCATTGACGTCGTTGACGGGCTCGCCCTCTGTTCCGAGGAGCTGGAGCAGATAGGCGGCGAATGAAAAGGCCGCGACATAGGCACTGGCGGAAAGCAGCGCCTTGAACTGGATCGCAGCGTCCCCGGACAGCGGCGCGCCGGCGTTTTCCGCCTGCAGCCTTTCGAGGTCCGTCTGCCGGGCGAATGTGTCCGCCAAAGCCATCGCCACCGCGGCCCCGCGCCGCGCGCGATAAAGGACATTGTGCTGCGCGATGGACATCATCGGATCGTCTTTTTTCACCGCGGCGATGGTCTTGACCAGCTCCACCTCGCGCGTGCGACGTACCGAGCCGGTCGATACGGTCGACACGAAACGCCGGCCGGTGCCGGCCAGGCCGGTTTTCGAACGGCCGTCTCCGCGCTCAAGGATCACCAACCGGGTCACCAGGCTTTGCGCGGTGTTCAGGTGCTTGGCGATGTCGTTTTCGTGCACCGTGGTAAGGCCGGTGTTCTGGCTCATCGGTTAGACCCCGCTCGTTATCTGTTTGCCCGAGATGACGTGCACCTTGAAGCCGCCAAACACCGAATCGGCATCGCCGCTGGCAAACAGCGCCTGGTAGGCATCATGCGGGACAAGTGCGTGCTTCTCGTAGAAGCTCACGCCCTGGCGCGCGGCTTCCAGATCGCTTGTGTCGATATGAAATTCCTGCCGCGCCGGCGTTGACCGCCAAAGACCGCGCTCGGCTGCGCGCTCTCCCGTCGCGGCGATTTCCTGGACCGTCCAGGTCAGCATCCAGGCATTTTCCGGTTTGCGCACCTTGCCGAGCACTTCCGTTACGGTGTTGTTGTGCTCAGTCACGCCGGCCGAATAGAACGGTCCGAGCACAAAACGCTGCATCCGCTTCGGGTGCAGGGTCTCGAAATCCTTGTCGAGATTGCCGGCGATGGTCGCCGGGGTCAGGGAGTAGGCGCTGTTCTTTTCGGCAAAATCGTCAAAGCGGTGCGCAAGCTCCGGATTGAGGAGACCTTCCACGGGCAAGGGAATGGTGATCTTGGGGTTCATCTTGCCACTCGGAAGCACGAGCATGTCGCACAGCTCCCGGCTGCTGTCCTCGATGGTGGCCATGTACACCATTGGCAGTGCCTGGCTGCCGTCAAAGACACCCCAATGGACCACGTAATAGGGCCGCCGTGTTTTCGGATTGACAGAGACCCGAACGGTTGTCGGCAACACAAACGGCGTGAACACGTCGCCCTTCTCGATCGTCTCCAGATAGGATCGTTCGGCCATGCGGGCCTGCAGAGCCGCCGGAAAGGCCTTTTGCCGCAGGATGAAGTCCACCATTTCGCGACGCAGATCATCGCCGGAAGGCAGCGATTCCAGCCGTGACTTGGCATTCTTGCGGTCCCGGTCCAGTTCCAGCACGTTCTGGAAGGTTGGAAATCCGCTTTCGGCACGCAGGATACGGAACGATTCCGTAAAGCCGATGCGGTTGCGCCAGCAGGCGAAAGTCTGCATCAGCCGGTCGACGTAAGGCGTCACCACCTGGCCGACAAGCTGGTGCTGATAAAGCGGCGACTGCTCATTTTTCAGGAAGGTGTCGAGCCCGCGCAAGGCGTGATCCATCGCGCCGAAATAGCGAACAACCTGCCCGTTTTGCGCGGTCATTTGGATCAGACCTGGACGTAGTCGGCCGCGTTGTGTTTTTCCATCACGTCTGCAAAGCGGCGCGCAAAGGCGTCATCGGCAAGCTTCTTGCGGCGCTGGATATCCTGGGTCGCAAGCATGTTCTTTTCATGCATTTCCAGAAGATCCGCAATATGGCGCTGCGAAGCCGAGCCGATGCCGGCCATGGTTTCCTCGGCCGCCGTATCGACCTGGCTGCCGAGCGTGTTGATCTTGTGCGCGACGTCCTGCTGCGCCGCTGTCTTCAACGAGTCCTCCAGCGCCTTGTAAAGAACGATGCGCTGTTCGGTGTCGATATTGAGCTTGTTGATCAGCGTGTTCTGCGCCGCGATCTGGTTGTTGAGGGAATCGACAAAGGTCTGGAACATCGATGTGTAGCGTTCCAGCGTCTGGCTTTCGGCGAGCAACTCCTGCTCCTTGGCCTGCGCCGCATTGTACTCGTTGGCGAGCGCGGACCGTTCGCCTTCGAGCTCGGTCCGCTCCTGCTGATCGGTCGACGCACCGATGCGGTTTTCAAGATCCATCAGCTGTGGATTGAGTTCATCGATGCGTTTTTGCACCTCTTCGATCGCTGAAACGGTTCCCTTGCGTCGCTCGATGACGCTGACGAGGCTTTCTTCCGACGTCTTGTAGCGTTCGTCGAGGATGCTCTTTTGCTCCTTGAGAATACCGACGATCGCATCGGACTTCGCCAGAAGCTCCTGCAGATTTCCGGCAAGCGACATGTTGCGCACCCGGTCGGTGCGCATACGCTGCATCCGTTGTTTGGAGAAGATGCCGACGAATTTTTCCCAGCCGGAGAAATTCTTCATGCTCTCGAATTCGGCGCCGAAGACATTCGTCGCATCCTCCAACCCGATAATCAGGTCGGCAATATTGGCTTCCATGGTCTTCTGCTGCCGCAGAACATCCTCGATGCGGGCATTCTCGATATCGAACTCGGCATCACCGAGTTTCGTTTCCGCCTTGGAGAATTTTTCCAGGACCTCGCCGGACTGCGCGATCTTCGAGCGCATCTCCTCAACGATACCCCTGGTCTTTTCAATTTCGGAATCGAGATTTTGCAACGTCGCCATAAAATTCCCCCGGGTGATCGGCGGTCGGAAGAGACCGCGCTTTTTCCTTGCGCGCACTGGTCGGTCAGGCACGCATATGACAGCAATTCTGCTGCCACGGCAACGGCTGTCACGATCAGCCGCCTCAAGTTTATCGTTTGGTTTAATGTTGGTACTGATGCGTGGTTGTGCAAGTCTGCAGCGTCACCGTCACAGAAATAATAAACATATATCGTGGCCTGCCGGCGCAGGCCGTTGATACAAGGTCCTGTGGCTTAAAACATTGAAAAATATATGGAAAACAATGCCACCGATAATACCCGGCCAAGGAATTAGTCACACTCAAACAAAAAAACGCGCCGAAGCGGCGCGTTCTCTCATTATCTGAAGGGGACCCTATTCGGCGGCCGACGGATCCTGCAGATACGTAATCAGGTTTTCCATGTCGGCATCCTTCCTGACACCGGCAAATGCCATATTGGTTCCTTTGACGAGATCCTTCGGCTTCTTGAGATAAAGCGTCAGCGTCTCGATATCCCAGACCTTGCCGTCAGAACCGAATTCGACCATGGCATTGGAATACTTGAAGCCGTCGACCGTTGCGACCGGGCGATCGATGATTCCGACAAGGTGCGGTCCGACCTTGTTCTTCTCTTCATCCACCACATGGCAGGCCTTGCATTTGCGGAAGACCTTGGCGCCCTTTTTTGCATCACCCTCGGCAAGTGCAGGCGCGGCAAGAACGGCAAAACCCACAGCAACGGCCGCAATAACTCCAAATCGCATTGATCCCTCCATCATAGTGATCGGGCAATTCAATAGCCCCGATACTGATCCTATAGCAATGGCCGGCACCTTCAAATTGTTCTAATTGGCAATATGCCGCACCAGGGATACTGGACCGTTCCATGGCTGGATTGAAGTATTTGGCCACGGCGATCGCGGCCGGAATCAAGGCTTGATCCGGCCCATGGCCTCTTCCCAGTGGCGCCTGCACAGCGACACGTAAGTCTCGTTGCCGCCAACGACAATCTGTTCGCCGTCCTTGAGCGGCTGACCGTCGGGGCCGAGCCGTACCACCATGGTCGCCTTACGCCCGCACTTGCAGATGGTCCGGATTTCGCGCAGTGAATCGGCAATCGCCAACAGCGCCTTGGAACCCGGGAAGAGTTCTCCCTGGAAATCGGTGCGAAGTCCGTAGGTCATGACCGGGATATTGAGCCTGTCGGCCGTGCGGGCCAGTTGCCAGACCTGTTCCTCGGTCATGAACTGGGCTTCATCGACAAAGACGCAGGCGATCTCGCCCTTCTGCTTCTCCTCGGCGATGCGCGCATAAAGATCATCCTTCGTTGAAAACGGGATGGCTTCGCATTCAAGGCCGATGCGCGAGCCGATCTTGCCGTGACCCGCCCGGTCATCGAGCGCGGCGATGAACAGGAGTGTATGCATGCCGCGTTCACGGTAATTGTAGGATGCCTGCAGCAGCAGCGTCGACTTGCCGGCATTCATCGCCGAATAGTTGAAATAGAGTTTTGCCAAGACCCGGCCCGTTTCTTGTTGGTCTTGTCCGGACCTTAGCGTCCAAAGCCGGCTTTCAAAACACGGTGACCGTTTTATCCCCGGACTTCTGCCGGGGTGATGATGCCAATTTGATTGGCATTCATTTGGCCGCGCTTGTTCGGATGAGGTCCGCACCTTTCTCCGCGATCATGATCGTTGGCGCATTGGTGTTTCCACTGGTGATCTCCGGCATGATCGATGCGTCGCATACGCGCAGGCACTCGATTCCGTTGAGCCGCAGTTGCGGGTCAACGACCGCCTCGGCGTCAGACCCCATTCGGCACGTCCCGCATTGATGCCAGGTCGTGCTTGCCTCGTTTCTGATCGTGGCGACAAGTTCCTCACGGTCCGGGAACGGGCGCAGCATCTCGTCCCGCACCGGATCGAATGCGGCATTGGCCGCCAGTTCCTGGTTCCATTCGATGATCTCGCAGAACCGGTCGAGATCGTCCTGTTCACCATAGTAGTTGGGGTCTATTGCGGGCGCGTCGAAGGGACTGGCCGTGGCTAGCTTCACAGTGCCCCGGCTCTGCGGACGGCAGGTATAGCCGAACAGTGCGACCATGGGCGGAAAGTCATGCCGCATGCGCTCCGCGGTCGAAAGTGCCATATACATCTGAGCACTCGGATCCGCGTCCGTGGCACGCATTCGCACAAACGCGCCGACATCGATTTGCATGGTTGATAGCGGTCCCGTGCGATCGGTCTCGAAACGTCTGACCGCTTCTTCGAAAGGCGGGTTGTCGAAACCCCACTTTTCCGGTTCCCGGACCGTAAAAGCCACGGATGGCCTGTTCACATGGTCGCACAGGTTTCGGCCGACGCCCGGAAGGTCGTGGATCGGTTCGATCCCGTGCTGCGCGATTTCCTCGGCCGGACCGATCCCCGACAGCAAGAGAATGTGCGGCGATCCGATGGCACCCGCGCAAAGGATTGTTTCAGATGAGGCCAATGCCCGCCGTGCGTCCCGGCCCACCACATAGTCGACACCCTTGGCCCGCTGGTCCTGGATGACAAGCCCTGTAATGTGCGCCCCGGTCTCCAATGACAGGTTCTCCCGGTCCAATATCGGCGTGAGATAGGCATCCGCCACGCTGACGCGACGGCCGTCACGAACGGTTCCCTGGTAGTAGCCGCAACCCTTGCAGGTCGCTCCGTTGAAATCCTGTATCCGGCTGAGACCCATGGTCTGTGCCGCGTCCAGGTACATTTCCTGGATCGGATTGCGTTCGACAAAGTCTCCCACATCGAGCGGGCCGTCCTGTCCGTGCCAGGCATCGTTGAAGGTCGCGCTGTTTTCCGCGCGGCGGAAATAGGGCAACACGTCATCATAGCTCCATCCGTTGCAGCCGCGCTGCGCCCAGCCATCGTAGTCGCCCTGGTTACCGCGGACATAAAGGCACCAGTTGATGGTGCTCGATCCGCCGAGCGCCTTGCCCCGGTTGAGCAATATGCGCCGATTGTTCAGATGCTTCTGCGGAACGGTCCTGAACGCCCAGTCCAGGCTCGAATCCCAGAACATCATCGCCGCACCGGGCATGTGGATCAGGGGATCTTGCGGCGCAAAGCCAGCCTCCAGCAGGAGAACCGTGCAGCGCTCGTCCTCCGTCAACCTGTTGGCAAGGACGCATCCGGCGGAACCGGCTCCGATGATGACGTAGTCGTAGTGTGAGTCTGACATCTTCCCACTCCGCTCTGTCACTTCGCCAAGACTAACACAGTTTGTGCATTAACGGAGTTCTATGGGCCAGAGCTCCGGCCTTGCGGGAAGATGAATCGTGTCAGCCACGTTCGACGATGACTGCACCGATCACTGTCGCGGACATGTGTTGCAGTGACGTGCTACGACAGCTATGTTTTCGGAGCACCCGGCACCATAGCCGTGTGATGGAGATTTTATGTTCACGATTGCGGGTAACCGCTAGTCCCGGAATGGGACGACCGACTGGGCCAAGGCGCTCGCTTGTGCGGGTCAGCCAGCCTTTATTCGTGGCCACTTTCCGATTTGAAAACTCTGACTCGATTGTTGGCCGAAATCCTTTGGCCGGCCACTTAAGGAGACGGGCAAAGGCATCGTGAAAGAACCGTATCAATGAAGATAAGACCTACAAAGTCCAGGGACGTATCTGCACTTCAGCTCGTCCTTGAGGGTACAAACCTGTTCCCGCAGGAAATGCTTCCTGAAATGCTCAGTGCTTTCCTGTCCGGAGACAAAGATCTCGGTCACTGGCTGACCTGTGAAAAGGAAGGCGTTGCGATAGGCTTCTGCTATGCCGCTCCTGAGCAGCTCGCTGAGGGCACCTGGAACATGTTGGCCATTGCGATCCTGCCAGAAGAACAAGGCATAGGTGCCGGCAAAGCCTTGGTGAACCGGCTTGAGAGCGACCTGCGTTCGAATGGTCAGCGCATACTGATTGTTGATACGTCCGGTACTGACGGTTTCACAGATACACGGGAATTCTACCGTAAGAACGGCTACATCGAGGAGGCTCGTATTCGAGACTTCTGGGCACCCGGTGATGACAAGGTTGTCTTCTGGAAAGCTCTGTAGTCGGCAACGAACCGCGCGGTGCATTAACGCGTCGCGCGGTCGCTTTGTCCGCAGGCCTGACATGCAGATGAGTTTTTCAACTGATCGGTCACGCCAGGAACTGGCCGGCGTCACTCCATTTTCAGCCCGCTCGCCATCTGCTGCTCCACGTAATCCTCGACGAGCTTTTCGGCCATGACGTCCCTTTCCAGGCTGCCGAGCGCCTTGCGGATATAGAGCCCGTCAATCATCGACGCGATGCCTTCCGCGACCGTTCGGGCACGGGCTCCGACAAGCGGCCGCAGATTGTAGACGAGATTGGACGAAAGCCGCCGTGCATAGATCGAAAGCAGCGTGTGCGCCTCTTTCGATTCCTGTGCGTGCACGTAGAAAACCAGCCATACCGAGACGGTTTCCGGCCTGAACTGTTCCGGACCGAGGCTGGCATGGATGATCGCAGAGATCCGTGCGCGCGGGCCATCCGCCGTCTTCAACTCCCGCCGCACCTGCAGGCCGTATTCGGTCAGGAGATGGCGCATGGCGGAGGCAATCAGCGCATCCTTGCTGCCGAAATAGTGATGCGCCAGACCTTGCGACACACCGGCACGAAGGGCGATGTCGCGAATTGTGATGTCGAGCGAGCCGCGGGCGTGGATCGCCGATATCGCCGCTTCCACCAGTGACCGACGCCGTATCGGTTCCATTCCTACCTTGGGCATCCCGCTCCCCTCGCCTTGTGCGGACAGCAACTATTATGGTCAAGTTGCCCAGAAAAACCAATTTATTTTGAACAATCATTCAATAAAAGCTTGCAATACGGCAAACTTTGTGGCGCGATGCGACCCGGAAAATCCAAAACGATAAATGGCACACCTGTAACAACAAATGGGGGGTCCGACATGACAACCATCAAAACCTCTGTGTTGGCGCTGGCGTTTACCGCCGCCGTCTCTGTCCAGGCCATGGCTGCCGAGCCGGAAAGCTGCAAGACGGTACGCTTCTCCGACGTCGGCTGGACCGACATAACGGCGACCACGGCCGCAACCACCGCCGTGCTCGATGCACTCGGCTACGAGACCGACATCAAGGTCCTTTCGGTCCCGGTGACCTACACATCGCTCAAGAACGGCGATATCGACATCTTCCTGGGCAACTGGATGCCGACGATGGAGGCAGACCTTGCCCCCTATCGCGATGATGGATCGGTTGAAACGGTCCGCGAAAACCTCGAAGGCGCGAAATACACGCTCGCGACCAACGCGGCCGGCGCGAAACTCGGCATTGACGACTTCAGCAAGATCGCCGCGCAAAAGGACGCGCTTGATGGCAAGATCTATGGCATCGAACCCGGCAATGACGGCAACCGGATCATTCTCGACATGATCTCGGCCGACGCCTTCGGTCTCAATGGCTTCGAGCTTGCCGAATCCTCCGAACAGGGCATGCTCGCCCAGGTCGCACGCAAGGACAAGCGCGACGAGCCGATCGTCTTCCTCGGTTGGGCACCGCATCCGATGAACGCCAATTTCGAACTGACCTACCTTGCCGGCGGCGACGACCATTTCGGCCCCGATTTCGGTGGTGCGACAGTCTACACCAACGTGCGCAAGGGATATGTCGACGAATGTGCCAATGTCGGCGCCATGCTCAAGAACCTCAAATTCTCGCTCGAGATGGAAAACGAGATCATGGGCGCCATCCTCGACGATGGTGAAGATCCCTCCGACGCCGCCAAGGCCTGGCTGAAAGGGCATCCCGAAATGGTCGAGACCTGGTTGGCCGGCGTCACCACGGTCGATGGCGGTGACGGCCTGGCGGCCGTGAAGTCCAGCCTCGGCATGTAACAGTGCAGAGGCAAGGACCGCCCCGCCTGGCGCGGGGCGGTTTTTTGTTGCCGGCTGCAGGCTGTGTGAAGTTTGCGCACATAAATCCAAAGTGATCTATAAAGGACCGAACTGCGCGGGGGAGCCGGGATGGAATGGCTGACACAGTACAAGATACCGATCGGCGACTGGTCCGAGGCCGTCGTTGACTGGCTGATCGATTATGGCAGCTGGTTTTTCGACGGGCTTGCAAGCATACTCGAAAGCGCCATCGATGCCATTTTGTGGGTCTTGCAGACGCCGCCGCCGCTGTTGGTCATCGCCGCCTTTGTTGCGCTCGCCTATGCCCTGCGGCGCTCGGTTTCGACCGCTGTTTTTGTCGCCGTCGGTTTCCTGTTCATCGTCAACCAGGGCTACTGGGAAGAAACCACCGAGACCTTGACGCTCGTCCTCTCGGCCTGCCTCGTTTGCATGGCGATCGGCGTTCCGGTGGGCATCGCCGCTGCGCACCGTCCGCGGCTCTTTACGACGATCCGGCCCATCCTCGACCTGATGCAGACCTTGCCGACATTCGTCTATCTCATTCCGGCAATCGTCTTTTTCGGCATCGGTATGGTTCCGGGTCTCATTGCAACGGCTATCTTCGTCGTGCCTGCGCCGATCCGGCTGACGCATCTTGGCATCTCGTCGACCCCGCAATCGCTTCTGGAAGCCGGGCAGGCCTTCGGTGCGACCCGGCGTCAACTCCTCTGGAAGGTGGAACTGCCCTACGCCATGCCGCAGATCATGGCGGGCCTGACCCAGACCATCATGCTGTCACTTTCGATGGTGGTGATCGCCGCGCTTGTCGGCGCCGACGGCCTCGGTGTTCCCGTCGTGCGCGCGCTGAATTCGGTCAACACGTCCCTCGGTTTCGAGGCCGGGTTTGTCATTGTCGTCGTTGCCATCATCCTCGACCGCATGTTCCGCGCCGGGGAGGAACAGAAATGAGCAAGCCGGTCGTCAAATTCAACGATGTCGACATTATCTTCGGAGACGATCCGCAATCGGCCTTGCCGCTGGTCGACCGCGGAGAGAGCCGTGAAACCATCCAGAAGGAGACCGGGCAGGTGCTCGGCGTCGCCGGCGCCAACCTCGATGTCGAAAAGGGCGAGATCATCGTGCTGATGGGGCTGTCCGGTTCCGGCAAGTCGACCCTGCTGCGCGCCGTCAACGGCCTCAATCCGGTCATCCGTGGCGAGACTCTGGTCGACAATGGCGACGACTATGTTGATCCGCAACGCTGCTCGTCCGGCGATCTGCGGCACCTGCGCATGGAGCGCGTCGCCATGGTCTTCCAGCAGTTCGGCCTGCTGCCGTGGCGGACCGTGGCGGACAATGTCGGCTTCGGCCTGGAACTGTCGGGCATGCCGGGATCGCAGCGCCGGGCGAAAGTAACAGAGCAGCTTGAACTTGTCGGTCTGTCGCAATGGGCTGGCCGCAGGGTCAACGAATTGTCCGGCGGCATGCAGCAGCGTGTCGGCCTTGCGCGTGCCTTCGCGACAGGCGCACCGATCCTCCTGATGGATGAACCCTTCTCGGCACTCGACCCGCTGATCCGCACCCGCCTTCAGGACGAATTGCTGCAACTCCAGGAGCAGTTGCACAAGACAATCATCTTCGTCAGCCACGACCTCGACGAAGCATTCAGGATCGGCAACCGCATTGCCATCATGGAAGGTGGTCGCATCGTTCAGTGCGGCACGCCGCAGGACATTGTCCAGAGCCCGGCAAACGACTATGTCGCGGATTTCGTGGCCAACATGAACCCGCTCTCCATGTTGGTCGCAGGCGACATCATGTCCGCCGACCAGGCGACCTCTGCTGCCGGGGAATTCGCGGCGACCGCCGGTCCCGCAACACCGCTGACGGAAATTCTCGACACCCTGGCTAAAACTCCGGGCACGGTCGGGGTCATGGATGCCGGAACTATCGTCGGGACAATCACGGCACAGGACGTCGTCAGGGGCTTGACCAGCCACAAACAGTCTGCCACCCAGTGATCCAACCGCCGCGCCAGACGGGTGTTCGGCAAAAGTGTTGGATCAGTATGGGAGGTATCCATGAAGGTAAACGGACAAGCCGCGATCGTCACCGGCGGCGGATCGGGACTGGGCGCCGGGACGGCACGGGCTTTGGCCGCGGCGGGGGCCAAGGTCGCTGTTCTCGACATCAATGAGGAACAGGCCAAATCCGTTGCCGGCGAAATCGGCGGCCTGGCACTCGGCTGCGACGTTGCCAGCGCGGCAGCGGCCGAGGAAGCCGTTGCCGCGGCCGCGGATGCCCATGGCGAGGCACGAATCCTGATCAACTGTGCCGGCATCGCCAATGCAAGCCGCATTGTCGGCCGCGAAGGCCCGCATGATCTCGAGCTCTTTTCACGTGTCATCAACGTCAACCTGATCGGATCATTCAATCTTCTGCGGCTTGTGGCCGACCGGGCATCCAAACTGGATCCGTTGGAGGACAACGAACGCGGTGTGGTCATCTCCACCGCATCGGTGGCCGCGTTTGACGGCCAGATCGGACAGGCGGCCTACGCGGCCTCGAAGGGCGGCATTCATTCGATGGCACTTCCGGCAGCGCGCGAACTTGCACGTTTCGGCATCCGCGTGATGACCATTGCGCCCGGTATTTTCGGAACGCCGATGCTGATAGGCATGCCCCAGGAGGTGCAGGATAGCCTTGCCGCCTCGGTTCCCTACCCGTCCCGGCTCGGCACGCCCGAGGATTTCGCCGCGCTCGTCATGCACATCATCGACAACACAATGCTCAATGGCGAGACGATCCGCCTTGACGGTGCGATCCGCCTGGCGCCAAAATAGTCAATGGCAAGGCCGCTCAACGGATTGAAAATCATTGAGATGGCGGGGCTCGGTCCCGCCCCCTTTGCCTGCTATCTGCTGGCAAGCCTTGGCGCCGATGTCACGCGCATCGAGGCGAAGGGACGGGCGGCGGTCTTTCTTCCGCTTGACCCGCAGACCAATCCGGATGTGCTCTACCGCAAGATCGTCCAGCTCGATCTCAAGTCCGGGGAGGATCACATCGAGGCCCTGGAAATGATCGAGAGCGCCGATGTGCTGATCGAGGGATTCAGGCCGGGTGTCATGGAACGGCTGGGCTTCGCGCCGGAGACCATGCTCGGGCTCAATCCGGGGCTGGTTTACGCCCGCATGACCGGCTACGGGCAGGAAGGTCCGATGGCCGACCGCGCCGGCCACGACCTGAACTACATCGCCATGTCCGGCGTCCTGTCGATGATCGGCCGGCGTGAGGGTGGCCCGGTTCCGCCCCTGAACCTTGTCGGCGACTATGGCGGCGGCACGATGGTCCTCATCATGGGCATCCTATCCGCCCTTTATGCGCGGTCACAATCGGGAAAGGGTCAGGTTGTCGACGCGTCGATGGTGCAGGGTTCGGCGATGTTGGCAACGCCCATCTTTTCCTTCATGGCATCGGGCTTGTGGGACAGCAACAAGCGCGGCTGCAACCTTCTGGACACCGGGTGCCCGTTCTACGACACCTATGAGACGGCCGACGGACAATATGTGGCGGTCGCGCCGCTTGAGCCGCAGTTTTTTGCCGAGCTGGTCGAAGGCCTCGGGCTTGATGCCGTCTGGCTTGAACGGCAGTACAACAGGTCTCACTGGGATGAGTTGAGGGCGCTTTTGAGCAAGACATTCCTCACCCGCAGTCGTGACGAATGGGCGGAAGTCTTTGCAAAGACCGACGCCTGCGTCACACCGGTGCTGACGCCGCAGGAGGCGGCGGAACACCCGCACAATATCCAGCGCAAGAGTTTTGATACGGTCGCCGGCCACATCATGCCGGCCATGGCACCCGGGTTCTCGTCGAAGTAAACTGAACGACATGGATCAAAAGAAGCAGACGATCCGCGAGACCGATAACGAGGCGCGCGCGCTGGCACGACGCCTCATAAGCAGTTCGCGCTACGGATCGCTGGCCGTGCTTCTACCAGACGGCGGACACCCGTTCGCAAGCCGCACCGCGGTTGCCAATGACATTGACCGTGCACCGGTCATCCTGGTTTCCGATCTCTCGGGCCACACATCCGGACTGAAGAACGACCCGCGGGTCTCGCTGCTGCTTGGTGCGCCGGGCAAGGGCGATCCGCTGGCCCATCCACGCATTACGCTGCAATGCAAGGCCGAACGGATCGGGCGCGACGAGGAACGCCACCCGCGGATTCGGGCGCGTTTCCTGCGGCGCCATCCCAAATCGGCCCTTTATGCGGATTTCGGCGATTTCGCCTTCTACCGGCTCACCCCGGCATCGGCGAGCCTCAATGGCGGTTTCGGCAAGGCCTACAATCTCGCACCGGGGGATTTCCTGATAAGGTCTGCAGCGCTGGAGCCGCTCGCCGCGATGGAGGAGAGCGCGATCGAGCATATGAATGAAGACCATGCCGACGCGGTCGAAGTCTATGCCCGTGTGCTTGCCGGTGAAAAAACCGGAAAGTGGCTGATCAGCGCGATAGACGCAGCCGGCTTCGAACTGATGAGCGGCGACAGGCTGATCCGCATCGAATTCGATAAAGTCCTGGAAGATTCAAGCCGCCTCGCGCCAACCCTCGCAGCCATGGCCAAGGCGGCACGAAAACAGCAGGGATAGTATAATTTTCGTATTTTCGTAACTGCTCACCCCCACTTTAAGTCCCCGAGATTCAACGGCGGTTTCAGACCCACTAGCTCAATCGAGATGCCTTTTTGGCCTCGGAGTGGTGCGACGATTTGAATCGGCTATTAACGATCCCCTCATTGCGATTTTCGTGATTCTATCGGGTTATGACACGTGTTCGATTGATTTGGGAAAAGCCGCATTGGGGTGGTCTTTCAGTCAAGGCTACTCGCTGCATTTGGAAGCCTGAAAAGGCGATGCGGCCACCGCATGGCCTGATGTCCATGGCATCGCGGGCGGACTGATGGCAAGCGTGAATGGCACTTCCCTGCGTGAAGAGTTCGATGCTGCCAGGGCGCGCATTGCCGCGCTGCGCAAAGCGGGCAGGATTTCAGATGACGTCGATGCGGTTATTGGCGTGTTGTGCAGCTTGCTGGGCATCCTGATCGCCATCTTTCTGGAAAAGACGACCAGGAAGACCGGCAAGAACTCCAGTATTGCGCCGTCGCAGACGGATAAGGACAACACCGGGAAACGGAGCAAAAAGGCTTCCGGCAAGGGTGTGGCGCCGAACTGGATGACGGGCGAAAACCTTCGCAAGGTCACCGTCGGGGAAACCTCCACCGTCCAGGTTTGTGACAGTTGCGGGGCTGATCTCTCAGACGTCGAACCCTCGGCGCGCGAGGAACGCATCCATCTCGATATCATGTTCGAGGTTGTCGAGAAAAAGGTCGTCGCAGAAACCAGGGACTGCCCCAAATGCCGCACCCGAACCAAGGGGCGTTTCCCTGAAAACATGCCGGGGCCGTTGCAATATGGCGTTGGCTTTCAGGCCTTCGTGATCAACCTGCTGATTGCCCAGATGCTGTCTTTGCGCCGCGCCGTCGAACTGGTGCGGGCCATCTCTGGCGTCAGGATGTCGCAGGCCACCTGCCTGGGCTACATCCAGCGACTGCACGAGGCGCTTGAACCCTGGGAAACGGCTGCCGCCGCACATCTTCTGACCCGCCCGGCCCTGCATGCCGATGAGACCGGTTTCAGGGTCGACAGCAAAAACCAGTGGCTGCATGTGCTGACCGATGACTCCCTGACCCTCATTTATGGATACCCCGGTGTCAAGCGATTTTCGAACGGTGATGTGAGCGTGTGATCGGATGCGGTCATTTATCAGGCCTCACAGTGCGGCTTTTTGTGCAGCCGCGGGCCGGTATGGTGATGCGCGAACCGGGTCCAAATCAAGTTCCAGAGCTATTTTGCCTTTTGGGTCAACATGGTTTTCCCGCTCCGGATCTTTCCGATCAATCTCCCATGCTATTCGTCGACCTCTTCACACGTCCCGGGCACCGACGCGAAGCGTTGCGCGATCCGCGCTTACGCTACCGCCTCCGGATTCCGATAATTCTCCTGTTTCGATATCATGGCCCAGATACCCCGTGCCATCCTGTTGGCCAGCGTGATCGCGACCAGAAGCTTCGGTTTTCGATCCAGCATTCTGGCCAGCCAGCTTCCCTTGCGAACCCCAAACCGCGTCGCCGCATTGATCACTGACATCGCCCCGATGATCAACAGGCTTCGGATGTCTTTCTGACCCATCTTCGAAACTTTCCCGAGCCGGTCCTTACCGCCTGTCGAGCGCTGAAGCGGCACGAGACCCAGCCAGGCTGCGAAGTCACGCCCCCGTTTGAAGCAATTCATGTCCGGGGCAAAGGCCTCAATTGCCAGTGCCGTCTGCAACCCGACGCCCGGCATTGTTGTCAGCCTTCGCACTGTGCCGGATGCTTTCGCCTCCGTCTTGAGTTGCTTCGTCAGATCGAAAATCCTGGTCGCCAGCAGATCGATGTGCTCGGCATACATCCGGGCCGTGTTACGCACGAGGGCGGGCAGCCCATTGGTATCGTCGTCCAGCGCGGCTCTCAACTTCTTGATCCCCGCCTTGCTCTTCGGCCCGATCACGCCATATTCGGCGAGATGGCCGCGCAGCGCATTGATGGTCTGCGTGCGCTGCCTGACAAACATCTGCCGTGATCGGAACAGCATGCCGCGCGATTGCTGCTCGGTGGATTTCACCTCAACGAACCGCATGGTCGGCCGGGAGGCAGCTTCAGTGATCGCCTCAGCGTCTGCCCTGTCGTTTTTCTGCCTTTTGACAAAAGGTTTCACGTACTGAGGTGGAATCAGCTTCACCTCATGGCCCAACTTACCGATCTCGCGGCCCCAATCGTGAGCTGTGGCGCAGGCCTCCATCGCGACAATGCATCGGGGCTGCTGTGCAAGAAACGGCATGAACTGGGCGCGGCTCAACTTCTTGCGGTAGCCAACCGAGCCATCGGCTGTGGCTCCGTGGACCTGAAAAACCTGCTTTGCAAGATCAACGCCGATGATGCTAACTTCCGACATGTGGATACTCTCCCTTTGATTTGTGACGTTCAGTATAACGGCACCTGGCACATTACGATGCCTCCGGGCGGGGTATCCACACTATCAAGTTCCTGCACCCCAGGCGCGGCAAGGAAGCGATAGAGGCATTCGGCATCATTCCGGTCTACACCGGGGTGTTGATCCATGATTGCTGGGCATCCTACCTTGCATACAGCCAGTGCAAGCATCAGCTATGCGGGTCGCATCTGCTTCGGGAACTGACCTTTGTCGTCGACTCCAGCAATTACCGTTGGGCGCGCCTGATGAGGAAGGTGTTGCGTGAGGTCTGCCATAAGGTCAACAAGAGCGAGACCGGGGTGTTGAGCGAGGCCGAATGTCGCAAGATACGCAAAAGGTATCGGACCATTCTGACGCAAGGTGCCGGGGAAATGCCCGACGTTCCTGCGAAACCGGAAGGTAAGCGCGGACGGGTCGCAAAGTCGGATGCCCACAACCTGCATGAGCGTCTGTTGAAACACGAGGACTCCGTGCTTCGCTTCATGAGCGAACCCGATGTCAGCTTCACCAATAACGCGGGCGAGCAAAAAATCAGGATGGCAAAGGTCAAAATCAAAGTCTCGGGCTGCTTCCGGACAGACCGCTATGCACACGCCTGGTGCCGGATATCAAGCTACCTGAGTTCCATGGGTGCCCTCGGATATAATCCACTTGTCGCGATCCAGATCGCGCTGGCCGGAAATGCCGCCAATATGGTCAAATCACACTATGCTCAAGACGCGTGACGGGGTGAGCAGTTACGCGCATCTTATATATTCGAAAACAGGAAAACATGTTCCAGGGTTGGGGATTGTCGGCGCTGGACAAGGTCAAATACGCAGTCGCGGCACCGTTTATCTGGGCCAATTGGCGCGCGCTTGAATCACTCCTGACCATGCAACTGAAGCTCAACCGGACCGGCTTGCGGCCGACGTCACGCATCGAAGATGGCGTTAATTGTTCGGTGCCGATCGTTACGCCAGGTTTCTTTGACCTCATTGCAAACGGACGCATCAAGGCCATACAGGGGACATTCGCGGAGTATGAGCCAGGGCAGGTAAAATTGACTGGCGGACAAAGTGTTCCGGCAGATGTTGCGATCCTGGCGGTCGGATGGAAGCTTGGCGTACCGTTCCTGCCAGAGGACTGCCTTGAGAAACTGGTTGAGCCGGACGGCCAGTACCGACTCTATCGCATCATAGCCAACCCGGATCTGCCGGATATGGGCTTCGTCGGTTTCAATTCCTCATTCTGCACCGTCTTGAGCGCCGAGATGTCCGCCAATTGGCTGGTGCGGTATGCAGACGGAATGCTGGCGAACCAGCCGAGCCCTGACGAGATGCGCGAGAATATTGAAATGATGCTGGACTGGCGTCGCAATGGCCGCCCCGCCGCCCAGGTCTATGGAGGCCTGTGTTCCGCACCCTTCCACTTCATGCATTTTGACGAATTATTGGCTGATATGGGCGCCACAAAACGCAAGCGAAATCCGCTTGCTGAAAACCTCTCACCGCCAAACGCGGATGCCTATGCGCAGTTTCTCGCAACAACGCCGGACTACACCGCGGCTTGAGTTTGTCGCAACACGGTGACCGGCCAATCAGATGCGCGGATGGTACGATCGCCATCCGCGCAGTTGATTTGAGCCGCGTCGAAAGAGGTTGCCGGGGAACGGGAATTACGTACCCGTGTAGTGAATATTGTTTTCAAAATCCGCGAAGGCGCCTGCAAACGGAAGCATCGGCCATTTTCGGATCAGTTTCTGGTCATTGCGATCGGTGAATTCAACCTGCATGTGAAGCGCATCCCCCGTTTGATCGGAAAACGCCCGGACGAGCGCATCAGCGGCTGGTCCGGAAAAGCTGCATTCCCCGGTTCCGAGGCAAACATCTTTATCGAGGCGCCAAACAGGGAAATCCTCGCGCGCCAGGTAAAACTCGCCAACATCAATCGTCAGTGCGCTTTCGATTTCGAATGTGACCCGCAAACCGTCGCCGTCTTGCTGAACAACGGTGGAAATCTCGCCGAAACGGTCATTCGCGCCGGTGATTTCGGAGTCGCCGATGCGGTCCACCAGTCGCAGGTAGCAACGTTCTTCAAGAGCGCGATTTATTGAAATCAAGGCACCGACGGTGGCGGGCGCACGGGTCTCGCAAATGGATTCCCAGTCGCTGTATTTGCTGTAATGGGTTGTCTTCCAGCCACCGCTTTGCGTGTGTGCGATTTTCTCTTCCAGTGCGCGGGTTTCCGTCGTCGTCAGACCGACAACAGCCAATCCGCCGGCCGCAAGCACCGCTGCGGCAACGGTTAAAAGTCGCATTAGAAGCTCCGTGTCATTACCCCTTGAAGGGGTCGGTCCGGTTACTTGTTCCGGAACAAACGTACGGTTTGATATGGGGATGCGGAACGCATGTACAAGTGGTTGTAATAAATTCGTGAACCACGTTGTGAGGTCTTTTGAAATGCGTGACCGGTTCTGCAGCGAACGATTTGCTGTCCGTTGTGCCGGTGCGTTTTGGGTCGTTCCAGTCAGGGCAGCGTTCGCGATGAAGGCAACGATCCATCGATTTCCGGTCTTGCGCCTGGCGCTCGCCAATGCAAACGCTTCGTTCGGGTTCCGGTCGGTTTCGATGCCGTCGTTTCCATGCCGCGCCCATATTCGGCGCTGCAGCTCTTTCGCGATATATGGGCGGCGTTCAGGCTGTCAGCGATCAGTGAACAGATATGATCGATCTTTCTGCGCAGGGTTCGTTTGCAAATGCCTTCATCTCCGGCAACCGATGTGAGAGGCTGACCTTGGCCGGATTTTGCGCGCGCCCAGCGGTACAGGAGCCGGCGGTCCAGGTCACTCTCCAGCGCGTTGATCCAGTTCCAAGAGGCCTCCATGCGGTCGATTGCATCCGCTGATGGCCGACGCCTGTAGCGCGGCCTGTTTGACGAATAGGAATCGATCTGGCGGCGCAAAGGTTCGGGCATCGTATTGCCGAATGCTTTCGGCCCCGTGGCCCGAGGACAAATGGAAAGCGTGTCCGCCGCCTCGATGAGGCGTTGTTTGACGGCTTGCGCCGTCCACTCCGCAAATTTGGGATTGGTGTCCATTCCTGTTGTGGTTCCGGTTGATATTACTCCGGAACATATCACGAACAAACAGCATCGATAATCCCAAATTCCGCGGTCGGTTCAAGTGGCGCGGCGAAATCCTGGAACCGTTGAACAGATGTGGCTTGTCCGAATCCGCATCCAACGAGAGCTGCTGACCGCGCTTGATGACCTGATTGCCCTGCAGTTTGACGATGATCGGCTCGTCCAAGCCCGTACTATCCATGTAACCAAGCGTCACTTCGCCCAGAGAACCGGTCACGGAAACAGTTCCGTGCGGCGGCCCGCCACCCGCCTCAGGAAGGCGCAGATCCTCCGGGCGCACACCGAAATGAACCGCAGCCCCTTGCATGGCGTCAACGGATGCAACCGGTACTTTGACATGGTCGCCCGACTGCAACGCCACCACGGTCTGGGCGCCGGACTGTTCGATCGTCGCCGGCATGTTGTTCATCGCAGGTGGGCCGATGAAACGGGCGACGAAAAGAAAATACGGGTCCTCACAGAGGTCCATCGGCGCTCCCACCTGCTCAATATATCCGTCGGACAGCACGACAATCCGGTCCGCCAACGTCATTGCCTCGACCTGGTCGTGGGCAACACAGTTCATCACCGTTCCTTGCTGCAACTTGTGATTGCTAACTGACGGTCGTGAAGTCCTGATCATGCAGAATCATCTGGAGACGTTGGCGGCCAGGCGCTGCCCCTTTCATCATTCAGCCGATCTGCTGAGGCTGGTATTGTCGGACCGCGGTAGTGGCGTGCCACCCTGCCCCTTCCATTGGCGGCGATGGATGCCTGGCGCCTGTTTCAATGTGTTTTCACATACAAATTATGAGTATGAGCCATTAAGATATAAAATATTTCAATTTTATACTTATTTTATACAACATATTTGAACTATTGGTAAAATATTTTTCGAATTCCTCCTAAATTTTTGAGTCTCAATCGGCAATATTTCAGTGCCGTCGCATAGCATGACGGATCCGCCCTGATGCCCACGTGCTTTGTAGTCCATCACGAAGTGAGAGAAATGGAATCAAGGAAGAAATAGCCGGTCCGTGGTTGTTTGGGGCGATGAGGAACCGTTTCCCGTGCCGCCCATCCGCTTGTATGCGTCGATCAGCGCATGCCTCAACTGCTCAACAGGAGAGCGGGACAAAAATATGAATTTGGATTGAAGGTTTTTTTATTCAGTTATATTGGTATAGAACAACGCGACGTTTATTCTCAACTGACTTTTTCCTCGCAACCTAACGTGAGGGCGCATCCTATCAATTAAATTTTATGGATTTTTTATTTGTGATATCACTACTGTCCCGTTAAAAGTCGAATAAATTCAGTTGCTTGGGCTGAGCCCCCGGCGCAGATGTGTTGTCGGAACTTGTAATAAGCTGATCCAGTTGAATTTTCTCGAAAAGAGTGACGTCCAGAATCTGGAGAATTGTGTAGAGACTCATGTCGCTATCGAGCCGTTTCTTTAGGATCGCGGCAAGCACATAAACGCAGACTGCAATCCATATCTGTGTCTTCACCGCATTGATAGAAGTGCCGAAAAACGACTTGATGCGCAAGTGCTGCTTGATCCATTTGAAGAACAGTTCTACCTGCCAGCGCGATTTGTAGAGTGCGGCAATGGTCTTTGCCGACAAGACAAAGTTGTTGGTGATGAAGATCAGAGTCTTGTCTCGTTCAGTGTCGCGATACCGAATTCGCCGCAGTTTGTCCGGGAAGCTGCTCGAACTTTTTGCGCCGCAGTCCTTACGACTTGATCGCAGATAACCCCGGTGCTGCGATCAACGGGCTCGGAATAAATACGCTGCAACCTGGTATTCGACTTTGCCCTCAAGACAAAGAACCCGCCGCTGATGTGGATGCGATGGAGGCGTTCGAAATCAAGATAGGCGCGGTCCATGATATAGAAGGCACCAGGTTCGGGCGTCAGGATGTCCAGCATATTGACGTCGTGCATTTTGCCTGGCGAAATGTCTATAAATGTTGGGATATTTCCACGCAGATCAAGCAAGGTGTGCATTTTGATCGCTGCTTTTGCGCGCCGAAAATGCGCCCAGGGAAATACTGAAAGGCACAGATCAATGGTTGTGGAATCGAGGGCATATACGGTGTTTTGCAAGTCAACTTCAAAGCTGTCATCGGCGTAGAGCGCTCGAGCGATTGTGATAAGCGCCGCAGCAAAATCCCCATAGATGCGCCAGTCACGTCGCTCGTTGGCCCTGGCCAGAGTGTTGCGAAATACCGGGGAGCGAAAGCCCATGTGGTATCGCTTTTGAGCCTGAGCGCGCAGGCAGGTTTCGATGTCGCGCAAGCTTTCTCTTGAGGTCAACTGGGCAAATGCCATGCTGCGGAATTGATCCTCGCAACTAAAGCTCCTGATGCGATTGTTTCCACCGTAACGCCGGATGCAGCGTCGAAGAGTGTGCATCGGCAGATGATCCATAGCCTGCGCGAACACAAGTTTGCCTGTATACATTGTTCGGATCTCTCCATGTGAAATTACTCTGGAGAGCATGATTGCCACGTTTAGCAGTTCAAGTCGGTGACAGGCTATCAGACCGTTTTAAATGATTATTTACAGAATCTTATCGGAAATTCTTATGAGCTTAACGGGACAGTAGTGTTGTGATATATTGCTATTATGGATCAATGAAATTCCGCTGGAAGCTGCGGCGGTAACCAACGCAGCCTCCAACGGAATACATGAGGAGAAACAACAGGGCAATCGGCGATGTCCGCAGCAACTGGTTGAAAACCGTCGCTGCACTTTTGCACAAGGTGAGGAACGAAAAATTTCCAGCAAAGCTTGCATCGCCCAGGAATTTACGGTTATTTAGCCGACGGTGTATTAATTACTATGCATTATGCATAGTTGAGAGGATTAACGTGACGATGTCTCAGCACCGGTTGAGAAAAAGTGCATAAAATGCAATAATTTGCTGTGAAATCGATCATGGAGAGACCGAAAGCCAGGATTGCATAATATGCATAGAGGACATGCTGGCTTTCTATTTTCCTGTTGCCATAGCAAAAGCCATCGCGACCGGCGTGGTGGAAAAAATGCCGTGCCTGCCGCTTGCGGGCAGCCCATACCTGCCGTAGGGAAGTCATGAACGGCGCTTATGCTTCGCCATAATTCGTTCCTCCTTACGAAGAATCAGGTGGTTTCAATATGGACATTGAAAAACTGCGGCGTTTCAACAGCGCATATGTGGGTGATTTTCCTTTTCTGGAAGAGCTGAGCTCCGAGTGGATTGGAAAGAAACCACTCGATGGTCTGAGGATCCTGCACAATATTCCCCTCACCCGAGAGACGATGTTGAAACTCGAGCCGCTCTACCTTGCCGGAGCGGACGTGACCGTAACGCACTTGGATTTGCCGGGGCTTGAGCCCAAACAGGACTGTGTCAACCTGCTTTCCGATGCAGGCGCCTCAATCGAGCTGGACCACCGAAAGATCGACGGGGAATTCGATATCGCACTTGATTGCTGCGCGCAGGTTCCGGCCATGGAGAATGTTCGAATTACACGCGGATATGTCGAGCTGACACAATCCGGAACACCCATCTACAGCGCGCTTGAAACCGAACTTCCGATCTACAGCATAGACCTGTCGAAGCTGAAATGCCTGGAGGGGATGTTCGGAACCGGCGAGGCGTGTGTGCGGGCGATCAAACAGTTTGTCACGCCAGAGCTCAAGGGCCGCAAATTCGTACTGATCGGCTATGGCAAGGTTGGGCGCGGCATCGCGCGCTATCTGTCGAAGGAAGAGGTAGAGATCACGGTTGTCGATATCAACGAAACCTATCTCGAACAGGCAGCATCGGCCGGCTATGGGACAATCAAGGACATCAAGAGGAGCACTGGGCTTCTCGAAGCGATCAGGGGCGCCTTTGCTGTGATATTTGCGACAGGTCAGCCGGGACTTCTGCAGTCCCTTTATGCACCATCGGAAATCGGTGACGACGTGCTCTTGATCAATATGGGCGCCGATGACGAATTCGGTGATGATTATCCGCCGGGCCGCATAGTGGCAGGCAAGGCTCCGTTGAATTTTCTTCTCGATTCTCCGACAACAATGTTCTTCATCGATCCGATTTTTGCCGCGCACAACAGATGCTGCGAAAACATTCTGAAGGGCGATGATAAAGGCTTTACAGCGCTGCCGGCGGAACTGGACCTGCCCTATGTCGACGCTTGGAGCAAGCGCTACGGCATCGATGTGAGCGACATCTATTATGAGTAGCGACGGCGCAGACGCGCCCTTTTTGATCTTAGGCGGTCGACCTGGCAATCTCCTGGCCATCACGCAGCGCGATAACCGTTCCCTCCGCAATCGGTGACCAGCCTTCTGATGTCAGCGGAACGCTGGCGACGAGCAAGCCGGCTTTATTGGTGACCGGCCACTTGATTTCCATGCCTCTGGCCATGTCGCAGGCGTCGCCGATGCAAAGACCTGGCGGCCGCAATTCCCCGAACGTCCCGTCAACGTCGAAACGGCGCCGGTCCGCGTGGGCAAACAGGATATCTCCGTCGGCGTATAGAAAGTTGGCAGCGCCAAGTCTCCGAAGATCTTTCGCCGTGCGCGAAACAATCTCCAACCGGTCAGCCACCGCGGGCACATGCGGTGCCGTGTTCTGCCACAACGGCGCTAGGCGTTGAAGCAGCAGACAAAAGGCATACTCGGAATCCGTTTGTCCGACCGGGCGAAAATAATCTGACTCAAATGGCAATTCCGCATCGATCGACGGCAATCCGCCATTGTGCGCAAACACATGCATGTGCCCGCCCAACTCGCGTCTGAATGGATGTGTGTTGACGATGGAGGGCGCTCCCATCGTCGCGTAGCGTACGTGGCAAATGGTGCAGTTACTGGTTAGCCCGTGGCTCTCCAAAAATCCGATCCAAGGGCTTTGCGCCGCGGGCAACGCCTCGCGCACGAGCAACACATCATTATCCTTGTAATAGGCAACACCCCAGCCCGAGCGGTTTATGTGGGAACGGCCGCCATGCTTGGCGAATTCATCGAGGCTGCAGTAAAGCCGCACCGGTTCCGAGGTCGACACACCGAAAAGTTCGCACATTGGCGTATACCCTCCGGGATCTTTTATGCCACAGCCGTGTGTTATCGGCCAGCGAGCGGGCCTGCGCGAGTTCGTGATTGGGCCGACTAGCTGAGATAAAATGAATCGACCCGAAACCGTCCGGCATCATACTTGATTTCATCGCCGTCTTTGTAACCACCAATGAAGCACTTGGTTGGACGAGCACAAAGGACTATCGGTTCCTTCCCTGCTACAAGATCATCTGGGACCGGGCACGTACCATATAATGTGAGTGTCTTCTTCGCTCCTGCGTGTCGATAGACAAATCTGGCGATCATGACAATCGTTGAACCGGGAGGTGGCGATTGCAACCGAATGCGCGTTATGAACAGTGCGAATTCGTTGGCCTGTGACATTGGCCAACCGGTACGACACCAGAGGTCATCGTCGCCTCAAGTAACCGCCCTTGTCACCTTTCGGGGCTTTGATACAAGGCACTCGCCGGACCTGATCTGACAGATCTCGTTTCCCATTGGCCCGATTGGCGACGGGCATCCTGTTTTTCGAATCCGTTTCACTGCGTTAAGATTTGTTAAGTCCGAATCGTGCCGCGTCTTGCTATTAACCGTCATGCCCTCTTTTGGGCACACTGTTATTGCAGTGAAAGAAGTGCATGAAGATAGACAAGAACTACGAACTGCCGTTTCCGCCGGACCGTGTTTTTGCGGCCTGGGTTTGCCCGGAAACAGTGATCCCGCCGGCTACGCGGATGGAGATCAATCCGACTGTTGGCGGTCACTACCGTCTTTTCATGGAAAGCGAAGACAGCTGCAGCCGCGCCGAGGGGCTGTTTTTTGCCGTCGAGCCAGATCGCCACGTGCGCTACACATGGGAATGGGACGGGGACGGCGAAATAACGGAAATTGATGTCGTGTTCGAGCCCGCCGACGACGGGACGGCCTTGCGTATCCGCCATTCCGGCTTCCGAAAGCAGGAAAGCATGGATATGCATGACAGTGGCTGGGACAGCTACGTCGAAAAACTCTCTGCGCTGCTGCTCAAGGACCAGGAAGCGGCCACGGCCTAGTTCAGATGGCTGAGAGCGCTTTATCGAGTTTCCCTACGAGCTCATCGATCTGGCCGTCCTCTATAATGAAAGGCGGCGCCAGAAGCACGTGGTCACCGTTCACCCCGTCAATCGTCCCGCCCATCGGATAGCAGATCAGGCCGGCGTCGAACGCAGCGGCCTTGACGCGCTTGTTGACACCCTGCGCCGGCGAGAACGGCCTCTTGGTTGTCCTGTCTTCGACAAGCTCGATGCCTCGAAAAAGGCCCCTGCCTCTGATGTCGCCCACATGGGGATGCTGCCCGAAGGCCGTGTGCAGCGCATCGGAAAGGCGTTCCCCCTTCTCCCGGACACGCTCGATCAGATTTCTGTCCAACAACGCACGCACCACCGCAAGGCTCGCCGCGCAGGCAACCGGATGGCCGACATAGGTGTGGCCATGCTGGAAAAACCCTGATCCGTTCTCAATTGCCGAATAGATTTTTGAAGTGCACAACATCGCGCCGACCGGCTGATAGCCGGCTCCAAGACCCTTGGCGATCGTGACGATATCAGGTGCTATTCCGTCCTGCTCTGAGGCAAACAGTGTGCCCGTGCGGCCCATGCCGCACATGACCTCGTCGAGAATCAGGAGCACCCCGTATTTGTCGCAAATCTCGCGAATGCGCTTAAAATAACCTTCGACGGACGGCACCGCGCCGGCTGTCGCACCGACAACCGGTTCGGCAATGAAGGCCATCACCGTTTCCGGTCCAAGACGCAGGATTTCCTCTTCCAACTCGTTTGCAACCCGCAGGCCGTAATCCACCGGCGTCTCGCCCTCCATTCGGTCGCGATACTCATAGCAAGGCGCAATGTGGGACGTCTCTATCATCAGCGGCGAGAACGGGCGACGACGCCATTCATTGCCGCCGGCAGCCAGCGCACCAAGTGTATTTCCGTGATAACTCTGCCGGCGGGCGATCAGGCGGTGACGCTGTGGTTCACCGATCTCGATATAGAACTGTCGGGCCAGTTTGAGGGCCGCTTCTACGGCCTCGGAGCCGCCGGAAACAAAGTAGACCCGTTCGATCCCCGAAGGAGCATTCTCGACGAGAAGGTCCGCGAGTGTCTCTGCTGCCTCTGACGTGAAAAATCCGGTGTGGGCAAATGCCACATTCTCAAGTTGACGCGTGATAGCGGCCGTGACGTCACTGTCGCTGTGGCCGAGACAGGAGACGGCCGCCCCGCCGGAGCCGTCCAGGTACTTCTTCCCATTGCTGTCGATGAGATAGCAGCCATCACCGGCCGCGATGACCGGAAGCTCGGACTTGGTGTGTCTGGGAAAGACGTGGGACATTTCGTAATCCGGTCGGTGATTTCTGCACGCTTACGCCCAACCCGAAGAGCGGCTGTTGCACCAACTGGTGGGGCCATCACGCGCCTACGAAACATATGTATCATTTATTTTAAGATGTAAACGCATTTGTTTCATCTACAGATGCGACAATGCGCCACCGCGGCACCGCCCATCGATGGTGAACCGGGATTCTAGCGGAACGGTGCCGACAGACGCCAGGGCTAACCGCCCTGTTCTTCCACCGCCTCGGGCGCGTCTTTGTTTTCGCCGATTTCGGTAAGCTGATCGTGAAGCGCAAGCCGGTCGATGCTGGAGATCGGAAGGTTGGTGAAGATGGTTATGCGGTTGCGGAGCATTCGATATGCGTTCGAAAATTCCTGACGGATCGAGGCTTCGTTTCCGGTTGCCGCCACCGGATCCGCCACACCCCAGTGGGCGGTCATCGGCTGTCCCGGCCATACCGGGCAGGTCTCCGCAGCCGCGTCATCACACACGGTGAAGACGAAATCCATCTCCGGCGCGCCGGGTGCGGAGAATTCTTCCCAGGATTTTGAGCGCAGTTCGGATGTGTCGTATTTCAGGTTTTTCAGGAGATCGACGACGTAAGGGTGTACCGACCCCTTCGGGTGTGAACCGGCTGAATAGGCGTTGAAACGGCCAGCGCCGTTTCGCCTGAGGATCGCTTCCGCCAGGATCGACCGCGCGGAATTTCCGGTGCACAGAAACAGCACGTTGTAGACGGATTTCGTCATGATGTTTCTCCTCAGCAGGCAAAAGCTATTTCATCAAGCAACGGCCCGCAGCGTTCCGGCTGCCCGCCGCAGCAGTCTTCAAGAAGGAAGGCCAGCAAACCTCGAATGCCCTCGAAATCCGCGAAATACCGCACGCTCCGGCCTTGCCTTTCGTTTCGGATAAGCCCGGCGTTCAGCAAAATCACGAGGTTCGTCGACATGGTGTTCTGGCGAACATTCAGCGCCTCGCCGATTTCGCCAGACAGCATTCCGTTCTCGCCTGCCCTGACGAGCAACCGAAATACCTTCATCCGGGTTTCCTGAGAGCCGGATTCAAAAGTTATTCAAACGTAACAATACCTTGCGAGACGCCGCGTCATGAACCGGATGCTTGCTATGAACGCCCACGCGGTTGAGTTCTGGATGGTCCTCTCCCAGTCCCGGGCCAGTCTGCGGCAGCGCCCGAGCCAGGCGAAAGTTCGTTCCACCACCCATCGACGCGGCAGAACCTTGAAACCGACTGCGCTGTCGCAGCGCTTGACGGTCTCGACCGTCCAGTCGCCATGCCCCGCGAGCGCTGCTCGCAACTTCGGTCCCGCATAGGCGCCATCGGCGAAGATGTGGCGCAGCCAGGGGAAGCGGTCGCCGACAGCCCTGATCAGGTCGCAGGCCCCGTCCCTGTCCTGAATGTTGGCGGCGTGAACGATGATGAACAGCATCAGGCCGATCGTATCGGTGACGATGTGTCGCTTGCGGCCCTTGACCTTCTTGCCGGCGTCATAGCCGCGAACGCCCCCGCTTTCGGTGGTTTTCACGCTCTGGCTGTCGATCACGCCGGCCGTCGGTGAAGCCGCGCGGCCTTCCAGTTCGCGGGTATTGAGGACCAGGAGGTGATTGATGGCTGCAAAAAGACCCATGCGGCTCCAGGTGTAGAAATAGCCACGTACCGTCGATACCGGTGGGAACTGCTTCGGCAGCATGCGCCACTGGCAGCCGCTGGTTGCGATATAAAGGATCGCGTTCATCACCTCGCGCATATCGGTCGTACGCGGTCGTCCACCCCGTTTTGCCGGCGGAATGAACGGGGCAAGTATCGTCCATTCCTCATCGGTCAAATCGCTTGGAAATCTCAAATGGTCTCTGTTATGTTCGGCGCGGGCGATATCATTCCATGGCATCGTGATTCTCCATCTTCTTTGAAAAGACTGTTGAATCACAAACCATTGATATCGCTCAACTACTTTTAAATCCGGCTCTGAGACAGCGCAGAGAGGGCTGCCAGTGCATTTTTTATATCCATATTTCTTGATTACTCGACACGATTGTCACAAACAAGCCCTTCGGCATCCCCGGGCAGTGTCCCCGTTTCCAGCCGTCGCAACCAGAAAACAAATGCGTCGCTAATGTGACTTGCGCCACCGTGAAAGTCGCGCCAAGGATATCAGGCCGGCCGCCTGGCCGATCATCCAATCATCCGTCCAAGTCAGAAAAGGTGCCGTCTTGTATACGCTCTACTACGCACCGGACAACGCATCGCTTGTCATTCGCGTGGTGCTTGAGGAAATCGGCGCCGCCTACAACACCTGGCTCGTGGATCGGTCCAGCCGTGAACAGGAGAGTGAAGAATACAGGCGCCTCAACCCGGTCGGCCAGATACCCGCATGTATCATCGACGGCGAACCGGTGTTCGAGACCGCGGCGATCGCGTTGGCGCTTGCCGACCGGCACGAAATGCTGGCGCCCGGTCCGCAATCTTCGGAACGCCCGACATTCCTCAAATGGCTGTTCTTCCTCTCGAACACTTTGCATCCGGACCTGAGGCAGCTTTATTATCCGACAAAGTATATTGGCGCCGATACGACCATGCTCAAGACGCATGCGCGCATTACCCGCGACCGGTTGGACGGCCATTTCAAGATCCTGGAATCGCTTTACGCCGGCATCGGCGGCCCCTTCCTCCTGGGTAGAGAACCGACAATATTCGACATCTATGCCGGGCTTTGCCTTCGCTGGCCCCAGCTCTACCCGCCCGACTCGCCGCCAGCATTTAATCCGGAAGACCACCCTGCCCTTTTGCGTTTTTTGCAGACACTGGAAAAACGGCCATCATTCCAACGGGCCTTTGCCGCGGAGGGCATTCCCGCACCATACCTGTCCGACGCACAGCCCTGCGGTGACTGGGAAAAGCCGCCGGTTTGATCCGTTCCCGACCCGCCTCGGGAGCAACTCAAATCGCAACCAGCACAAGGGCCTCGGCACGGGCGTGCTTGCAATTCATCATGATGTCGCCAATCCTGCCGTGAGTGCATACAAAAAGGGTACTGGACGACGAAGGGGGTCCCCTGATGGATTCACGAAGACGCGTTGAAGAACGTGAACGACGGGTTTGGCTCAAGGCCGGTTCAGGCTCATTCGAAGCCTTCCTTGACCTTGTCAGCCAAACGGTCGTTGCGGCCGATTGGCCGTTTGCTAGTACCGTTGAGCAAAATGTTCTGATCTACGCGGGCGACGAGGTTCGCGCGTTGTCGCAGTCTTCGGACAGTCGCCGGGAATTGATGGCCGAATGGGCCGACGCTTTCTCATCCGGGCCAGGCGTCATTGCAATCAGGAATGCCATCGAAGATCTTGACGTCGTCGACACGGCTACAGCCGTATTTGAAGAAATCATAGAGGAACAAAGGGCGACGGATGCCGGCGGCGGTGACCATTTCGCAAAACCGGGGGCAAATGACCGGATATGGAACGCGCTGCAAAAGCACTGCTTTGCGGATCCTGCAAACTTCGCCAGCTATTTCGGCAATGTCGCAATCGATCTCGCCAGCCGCGCATGGCTGGGTGACGGGTATCAGGTCACCGCACAGGTGAACCGCGTCAATCCCGGTGGCGAGGCACAGACCGCGCATCGCGACTACCACCTCGGCTTCATGACACCGGAACGGCTCGAAGCCTTTCCATCGCTTGTTCACCAACTATCGCCGGCTTTGACACTGCAAGGCGCCATAGCCCATTGCGACATGCCGCTGGAGAGCGGGCCGACCCTGCTTGCGCCCTTCTCTCACTTGTTCCACGAAGGCTACACTGCCTTTTCCGAACAGCGTTACCAGGACTGGTTCCGTAAGAACCACGCACAACTGCCACTGAGCAAAGGTGATGCCGTTTTCTTCAATCCCGCGCTGATGCACGCGGCCGGATCCAACACCTCGCAAGACCTATACCGACTGGCCAATCTTCTGCAGGTCTCATCTGCGTTCGGCCGGCCGATCGAGGCCGTTGACCGGACACAAATGTGCCTTTTGCTTTATCCGGTCCTTTTGCACGCCCGACGGGATGGCACGTTGTCGGATGCGCAGATCAGGTGCGCCATCGCCGCTTCCGCAGAGGGTTACGCATTTCCGACCAATCTCGACACCGATCCACCGGTTGGCGGCCTTGCGCCGAAATCGCAGTCAGATCTCATGAACGAGATGCTGTTTGCCGACACGCCACCAGAAGAAGCCGTCGCCTCGTTGCGCGCGCAGGCTGAACGCAAACGCGCCTAAGCCGAAAACAGCAACCGGCCGAAGTCAGGAAAAATTGTGCAGGACCAAAGCGCTATCAAGCCTCTCGTTTTCGGATTTCTGGCCGCCTTTTGCTGGGGCACTCACAGCGTCATTGTCCGATACCTGACCGGCGACATGCAGGGCATAACGATTGCCGCGCTGCGCCTCTACATTGCAGCGGCCGTGTTGTTTGTTCTGATGAAGATCCTGCACTTTCCAGTGTCCAGCAGGCTGTCGGATCGCAACCTGCAGATTGCCGCAGGATCAACGGTCGTCAATTACATCTGCTTTCATATCGGCCTTGAATACACCAGTGCGTCAAATGCGATGATGTTGGAAAACACGGCACCGTTCTTTGTTCTGCTGATACTCTTCCTGCTCGCTGGCGAGACCGTCCGGCGTCGCGATATTTTGGCAACGCTGATCGCTCTTTTCGGCGTGTTTCTCACCGTGCTGCATGACATTGACGTCGGTGGAGAAGGTCTTCACGGCGATCTTCTGGAACTCGCGGCCGGCCTGAGCTGGGCTGGCTTCATTATCGGCAGCAGCCGTGCACTGCGCGCCTCGGCCAGCACCGCGGAGCGGGTCAATTTCCTGTTCAACGTGTTTATATGTTCGGCGATCGTCCTGACCCCGCTGATGCTGATCTATCCGGGATCGGCGACGGCCAACGACGTCGCGCTGCTTGTTTTGCTGGGGCTGTTTCCGACCGCGCTCGCCTACTATCTGTGGTATGAGGCCGCATCCCGCGTTTCTGCTGTATCCGCGGCCCTCCTTTTCACTCTGTCGGTAATTTGTAACTGCTCACCCCCACTTTAAGTCCCCGAGATTCAACGGCGGTTTCAGACCCACTAGCTCAATCGAGATGCCTTTTTGGCCTCGGAGTGGTGCGACGATTTGAATCGGCTATTAACGATCCCCTCATTGCGATTTTCGTGATTCTATCGGGTTATGACACGTGTTCGATTGATTTGGGAAAAGCCGCATTGGGGTGGTCTTTCAGTCAAGGCTACTCGCTGCATTTGGAAGCCTGAAAAGGCGATGCGGCCACCGCATGGCCTGATGTCCATGGCATCGCGGGCGGACTGATGGCAAGCGTGAATGGCACTTCCCTGCGTGAAGAGTTCGATGCTGCCAGGGCGCGCATTGCCGCGCTGCGCAAAGCGGGCAGGATTTCAGATGACGTCGATGCGGTTATTGGCGTGTTGTGCAGCTTGCTGGGCATCCTGATCGCCATCTTTCTGGAAAAGACGACCAGGAAGACCGGCAAGAACTCCAGTATTGCGCCGTCGCAGACGGATAAGGACAACACCGGGAAACGGAGCAAAAAGGCTTCCGGCAAGGGTGTGGCGCCGAACTGGATGACGGGCGAAAACCTTCGCAAGGTCACCGTCGGGGAAACCTCCACCGTCCAGGTTTGTGACAGTTGCGGGGCTGATCTCTCAGACGTCGAACCCTCGGCGCGCGAGGAACGCATCCATCTCGATATCATGTTCGAGGTTGTCGAGAAAAAGGTCGTCGCGGAAACCAGGGACTGCCCCAAATGCCGCACCCGAACCAAGGGGCGTTTCCCTGAAAACATGCCGGGGCCTTTGCAATATGGCGTTGGCTTTCAGGCCTTCGTGATCAACCTGCTGATTGCCCAGATGCTGTCTTTGCGCCGCGCCGTCGAACTGGTGCGGGCCATCTCTGGCGTCAGGATGTCGCAGGCCACCTGCCTGGGCTACATCCAGCGACTGCACGAGGCGCTTGAACCCTGGGAAACGGCTGCCGCCGCACATCTTCTGACCCGCCCGGCCCTGCATGCCGATGAGACCGGTTTCAGGGTCGACAGCAAAAACCAGTGGCTGCATGTGCTGACCGATGACTCCCTGACCCTCATTTATGGATACCCCGGTGTCAAGCGATTTTCGAACGGTGCAGCAATTCTAATTTTGGCTCATTTTTGGGTCTCAGATGAATTTGAGCTGATTTTCAGGAGGGTTTAGGTTGCTTCCGGGCTGACTTGACGGTCGGTGGTGGCTCACCATCGACAAGTGTTCGTATGAGTGCACCCCAATCCGGGAAGATCAAGTAGCAAACAATCGTGCGGATGTGATCGAAGAACCGATACCGCGCCGCTAAAACACTGCGGGCTTTCTTCCAGAGCGCTTCGAGTACATCACAAACTGTATGCATGGCGAAGGCGAGCAGATTGAGCGTCGCCAGCACAGATGCCAGATAATTGTCGCCATGCCCAAAGTTGTGCTCCAGATTGTATCCCCGGGTTTTCAGAACATTGAAGGTCTCATTTTCAATCTTCCACCGTGCGCGTCCGCAAGCGGCAAGGTCCCCGACATTGGTCTCATCGACAGCGATGTTGGTCACAAAGCTGTTGCGATATGTGGTCTTCCCTTTGGTGTTGATAATCTCGATTTCGAACCAGTTGACGTGGGTCGCGTCCTTGCCATCGCGCAGGGGTACATCATTCAGCCAGCGATAGATGTGGGTGGCAGCCTTGCGACCCTTTTTGATACGACGGCGCTTTGTCGAGTTGATCTCGGCACCGTCCAGCCACTCGTACAACGTCTTATGGGACAAGGACTTGGCAGTCAGAATGAAGTCGCCGCCAACCGACTGAATCGTATCAACAATCGGCTGATTAGCATACAGGTCATCGCCAAGATAAACTGGCTTTAGCGAAGCGTAACGTTTCCCATTGGCGGCAAGCCAGCGTTTGACGGCATTCCTTTCACAATCCTGTTTCGCATGACCGTCCTGCGGGCTAATAAATTCCGGCTGCAGCGGTATCGCTCGGCTGTCACCCGGGACGACGACCGCGGCGGAAACCATGGTGTGAAAATACTCGGTGCCGCCATCATTGCGCTTGCGATGAGAACAATTCCGGCAATGCAACTTGCGGCTACAGAAATATTCTGTGCCATCAAGTGCAATCAGCACGCGACCATCCAGACATCGGAAAGGCTCCAAACCGTTATGGCTTTTCAGATGGTCAACAAGGTTATCAAACTGCCCAAAGAGATGCTGCGGTTCAGCCTCATCAAGCATCGAGCGGATATGATTATCGCTCGGAAGCTTCTTGATTCCGAACAACGTCTGACAGTTCGAGCAACCGTTACCCGCTTGCATCTCGCGCTGATGCGACAGGAACGACGGAGACTGCATGAAAAATATCGAAAACGCCGACAGGCCGATATCTGCCATCGTGTAACTCGTGTTTGGGCCAACCCGTCGGTCAGGCAAGTTCGCGCAGCACGATCTGAGCGAGCCAATGAGGGAATCCAAGTGTAACACGCAACAAACGAATCATAGATCGAGCGATTTGAGAATCCCAAAAATCCCAAAATTAGAATTGCTGCGAACGGTGATGTGAGCGTGTGATCGGATGCGGTCATTTATCAGGCCTCACAGTGCGGCTTTTTGTGCAGCCGCGGGCCGGTATGGTGATGCGCGAACCGGGTCCAAATCAAGTTCCAGAGCTATTTTGCCTTTTGGGTCAACATGGTTTTCCCGCTCCGGATCTTTCCGATCAATCTCCCATGCTATTCGTCGACCTCTTCACACGTCCCGGGCACCGACGCGAAGCGTTGCGCGATCCGCGCTTACGCTACCGCCTCCGGATTCCGATAATTCTCCTGTTTCGATATCATGGCCCAGATACCCCGTGCCATCCTGTTGGCCAGCGTGATCGCGACCAGAAGCTTCGGTTTTCGATCCAGCATTCTGGCCAGCCAGCTTCCCTTGCGAACCCCAAACCGCGTCGCCGCATTGATCACTGACATCGCCCCGATGATCAACAGGCTTCGGATGTCTTTCTGACCCATCTTCGAAACTTTCCCGAGCCGGTCCTTACCGCCTGTCGAGCGCTGAAGCGGCACGAGACCCAGCCAGGCTGCGAAGTCACGCCCCCGTTTGAAGCAATTCATGTCCGGGGCAAAGGCCTCAATTGCCAGTGCCGTCTGCAACCCGACGCCCGGCATTGTTGTCAGCCTTCGCACTGTGCCGGATGCTTTCGCCTCCGTCTTGAGTTGCTTCGTCAGATCGAAAATCCTGGTCGCCAGCAGATCGATGTGCTCGGCATACATCCGGGCCGTGTTACGCACGAGGGCGGGCAGCCCATTGGTATCGTCGTCCAGCGCGGCTCTCAACTTCTTGATCCCCGCCTTGCTCTTCGGCCCGATCACGCCATATTCGGCGAGATGGCCGCGCAGCGCATTGATGGTCTGCGTGCGCTGCCTGACAAACATCTGCCGTGATCGGAACAGCATGCCGCGCGATTGCTGCTCGGTGGATTTCACCTCAACGAACCGCATGGTCGGCCGGGAGGCAGCTTCAGTGATCGCCTCAGCGTCTGCCCTGTCGTTTTTCTGCCTTTTGACAAAAGGTTTCACGTACTGAGGTGGAATCAGCTTCACCTCATGGCCCAACTTACCGATCTCGCGGCCCCAATCGTGAGCTGTGGCGCAGGCCTCCATCGCGACAATGCATCGGGGCTGCTGTGCAAGAAACGGCATGAACTGGGCGCGGCTCAACTTCTTGCGGTAGCCAACCGAGCCATCGGCTGTGGCTCCGTGGACCTGAAAAACCTGCTTTGCAAGATCAACGCCGATGATGCTAACTTCCGACATGTGGATACTCTCCCTTTGATTTGTGACGTTCAGTATAACGGCACCTGGCACATTACGATGCCTCCGGGCGGGGTATCCACACTATCAAGTTCCTGCACCCCAGGCGCGGCAAGGAAGCGATAGAGGCATTCGGCATCATTCCGGTCTACACCGGGGTGTTGATCCATGATTGCTGGGCATCCTACCTTGCATACAGCCAGTGCAAGCATCAGCTATGCGGGTCGCATCTGCTTCGGGAACTGACCTTTGTCGTCGACTCCAGCAATTACCGTTGGGCGCGCCTGATGAGGAAGGTGTTGCGTGAGGTCTGCCATAAGGTCAACAAGAGCGAGACCGGGGTGTTGAGCGAGGCCGAATGTCGCAAGATACGCAAAAGGTATCGGACCATTCTGACGCAAGGTGCCGGGGAAATGCCCGAAGTTCCTGCGAAACCGGAAGGTAAGCGCGGACGGGTCGCAAAGTCGGATGCCCACAACCTGCATGAGCGTCTGTTGAAACACGAGGACTCCGTGCTTCGCTTCATGAGCGAACCCGATGTCAGCTTCACCAATAACGCGGGCGAGCAAAAAATCAGGATGGCAAAGGTCAAAATCAAAGTCTCGGGCTGCTTCCGGACAGACCGCTATGCACACGCCTGGTGCCGGATATCAAGCTACCTGAGTTCCATGGGTGCCCTCGGATATAATCCACTTGTCGCGATCCAGATCGCGCTGGCCGGAAATGCCGCCAATATGGTCAAATCACACTATGCTCAAGACGCGTGACGGGGTGAGCAGTTACAAAACACCAAAGTATCGCTTCGATCACGGACCATCACCCGGGATGGCAAAGCGCGCACCACCGCGATTCTCCCAATCCTTTCTTGTTCGTAGCAACTGATCCACGGTCAGTCTTTGGCGCAAAATCTCAATCTTATTGGCTCTCCGTCTCATCGCCTGTTGCAGTTGCAGCTGACATCCGGCGCGCCGGATGTCAGACCGGAACTCGTCACTTCCTGATTCAGGAGTAAGAAATTTCTCCGCCGCCGAAGGGGCATGAGACGCCAGGCCAACAAGATTGAGACCTGCTGCTAAGGACAGCGGGCCGGGGATCGGTTAGGTCCGATAGGTGAGGCTCAAGCAGCTTCCTTTGAGTGCAGTCCTGAACGACCAATATTCCGCCCATGGTCGTTTTTGGCGTGTGGATCGGTGTTTCTTCGAGGCGCGAATGGCACCGATCCACCCATCACATGCAATGGTCGACCTGCTTCGACAATTGCAAAGTCAATCTCGTCGGGCCTTGGACAGGCAGGTTGCTCGCAGGTGTCATATTGCATGCGCAAAAAGCAAAATGCCTAGTTGTATAGTGAATAACTACCGGCTGGCGCCGGTAGCGTCAGGCAGGTGATTGTCGAGGTACTGAAGTACAAGTTCGTCTGTGATGGCCCCGGTGGTTGTCGAGAAGTAGCCCCGGCCCCAGAACCGGCGGCCCCAGTACCACTTGCGTATCTCCGGGAACTCGCGCTGGATTTTGTGAGACGAACGGCCTTTCATCTTGCGTACCAGATCGGAGATGGCGACTTTTGGGGGCACGGACACGAACATATGCACGTGATCTTTGGACAGAACGCCATGCAAGATGGAAACGCCGTTCTCCTTGCAGACCTGACGGCAGATGGTGCGTACCCGCAGGGCCAGATCGCCAGTCAGAACTTTGTAGCGATACTTCGTCGCCCAAACGATATGGTACCGGTGGTAATAGACGCAATGCGCGGAGCGATCATATTGCATGACTCTGGCCTTCCAAAAATGAGCCTTTGCCCTCAACGGGCGGCTCATTTTTGGAAGGCCAGAGTCATAGCACGATTCGTTTTCGCTGAAGCGGGGTCCGACTGGAAGTCGGAGGCTTCAAACCAAAGAGTGGAAAGTGAATGTGTCAGGCGACAGACGATGTAAGTTCCGCGGAAAATACCCCGCATGAAATCCATCGCTCAATTCTACATGACAGAATCCCGTGCGAAAGCCTCAGAATAGTTCGCGAACTGCATGTTTGTCGATTGGGCGTCAGGCGAACGGCATGTTTACCCAGGGCCGGTTGCAGGAAACCGCTGGGGACTGGGTCATGCCATGACATCCTATTCGCAGCCACATTTTTTCTTTGACACAGCAGATTACGATGAACAGGTCCGTATTGATGCCGCCGGGGATTTGTGGCGCAACTATCTCGCGTTCGATTTCGATCGGAATTCCAGGAAAAGCTTCTTCCTGCGATCGAAAGTATGGTGGCTGAACGATTGTGCCTTTGTGAATCTGGTCACTTCCCCGATGAAGTGCCGCAGGCCGCCCCCGCCTGATGGGGAGTCGCTTATTTCCATTTCTTACGTGCGCCACGGTCTGCAGGACTACGTGCTGAACGGCGCCTTGCAACAGCAGGATCCGGATGCGGTTCATGTCTGCCGTCACGGCGATGAGACCATCAGGCGCTGTTACTCCAACAGCGAAATCTTCATCTTCTTTTTGCCGACCATCAGGCTCGGCCTGCTTCCCGATCAGGCGTTCCCCGGCCGCACTTTCCCGACAACAACAGCAGTGGGTTCGATCCTTCGATCGGTTCTGCTGAGCCTCCCGGAGACGCTCGGCGAGAGCACGCTCGAGGACATTGGTACTTTGGCAGACAGCATTTGCGCGCTGCTGAAGCCGGCCCTGTGTGAGACCGCTGACACAAACCCGATTGACATGTCCTGCTTCAGGTACACCGAGATCAGGAGCTATATCGAAGACAATATCAGGGACAGTTCAATGGATGCCGACAGGATATGTACGGTCTTCGGTATTTCACGGCCAACACTCTACCGCCTTTTCAAGGATGCAGGCGGGGTCATGGCTTATGTTGCAGGAAGGCGAACACATCATGTTTTCACGGAATTGTCGCGGTCGTCGCCCCGATGGGGCATCGTCAAATCAATCGCCGAGAAATATGGCTTTCAGGACATGACACAGTTCACGCGAACTTTCCGCAGGCACATCGGGACGACACCTATCAGTGTTGTCGGCTTGTCGGTACCCGATATGCCTGCCTCACGGAACGCCAGCTCATCGGGCGGATCAGGCCAGTTCCCGAAACCACTGATCTTGTCAAAGCCGATGCAGCAATATGATTGAAATGCCGGCAGTGGGGAATCGAGCCCAATTGCGCAGGCAGGCACACAGAAAAAAGGCAGAGTGATCGAATATCTCGGCCTTAGAACTCCCTATCCAGGGCCAGCACCGTCTCGGTGTGTTTGACGCCCGCGATGGCCGCCAGCTTGTCCAGCAGCGGCTGCAGATCAGCCTTTCGCAAGGGTTTGAGGATCAAGGCGAAGTCATGCTCGCCGATGATCCATGTGCCCATTGCGATCTCGGGCATCGCCTTCACTTCAGACAGAAACACCTTACACTCCCGCCGCACTTCAAAGGTGACAAACACGATCGCACCCAACCCCTCGGTCGCGCGCGTGGACGGTTCGCGTATGCTGTAGGCGAGAATCTGCCCCGATGCTTCCATTCGGTCGATTCTTCCTCTGACCGCCGTGCGGGAGCGGCCGACCTTATCAGCCAGTTTTGAAACGGGGATGCGGGAATCGCGGCGAAGCTCTCTCAGGATACGGTCGTCGATATCATCCAATTTGCCCATGGCCAGCCCCTATGCAAGCTGTCTAGTAAATATGATTTTGGTCATCCAATCTGCCAGTTTGGCCTGTGACCTACGCAAACAATATCTTAAAAAATCTCGGCCAGCTCGGCGAGAACGTCGAGCGGGCTCTCTGTTACAAATTCGCTTTCTTTAATTGAATGAATCCAAACCCGCAACGCTCCCTGAAGATTGGTCTGCAGGGGTTTCCTGGATTTGCGGCCCAGTCCCGCAAACACTTGGTGGCCGATATGGGCGCACAGGGACATTCGGCAATTTTTACGCAATTATGCTGAGAATCATGGTCTCCCCACCAAAAGTCTGAGGGCTGAGATCACGCATGGGCCGGTGAACCGAGCCTCCTTTGGAAGCGACGATAAGCGATCAAAAACAGGGAGAACTAATGGTGGGCCCGGAGGGACTCGAACCCCCAACCAAGCGGTTATGAGCCGCCGGCTCTAACCAATTGAGCTACAGGCCCCACCCGGCGCAATTCATTGTCTGATTTGCGCGAACCGGACCCGCTTAAACTATTTGGAATGCTGCGACAAGACATTGCCGCAATGGCTTCATAAGACTGTGCCGCCCACCACTGCTATTTTGAGGTTTCCCATGATTTCGCGCCGCAGCCTAGCCTTCGCCCCTGCCCTCATACTGGCCCTGTCCGTCCTGCCGTTGCCGGCAATCGCCGCCGATTCCGATGCGCCCAAACCGGGCATCGTTGCCGTCACCGGTGAGGGTACGGCCCGCCTGGTGCCCGACATGGCCGTCATGACGCTGACAGTCATGCGCCAGGAAAAGACCGCGCGCGAGGCGCTCGACGCCAACAATTCGGCCATGGCCGCCGTACTTGCCGCCATGCGCGCCGACGGCATCGAGGAGCGCGATCTGCAGACTTCCGGCTTCTCGATCGATCCGCAATATTTCTATCCGGACAGGAAGAACAACGAGCCGGCGGAGCCGGTCATCACCGGCTACCGTGTGATGAACTCGCTGACGGTGCGCATCCGCGACCTCGACAAGCTCGGCGCCATCCTCGACAAATCGGTCAGCCTTGGCGTCAACCAGGGCGGCCAGATCATGTTTACCAATGACGACCCGTCGGCAGCGATCACCGAGGCGCGGGAAGCGGCCATGAAAGATGCCGTATCCAAGGCGACGACCCTCGTCGAGGCCGGCGGGGCGGCGCTCGGCCGCATCACCCAGATCAGCGAGCAGCAGTTCCGGCCGCAGCCGATGCCGGTAGCGCGCGCCGAAATGGCGCTGAAGGCCAGTGCCGACGCCTCTGTTCCGGTCGCGTCGGGCGAGAACGCCTATCGCGTCAGTGTGAATGTCAGTTTCGAGATAAATCAGTAGACAAGAAAATCCCCGGCCGTGGCCTGTTCTTGCAGGCCTTTGCCGGGGAGATCCGCTGGCTGGTGGGTGGGCGACTGCCAGCGGAATTCTGTTAGCGGTATGCAATCACCGGGCAATAACGGCGGTTGGCAAAGACAACCTTGGTCTTGTGGCCGTAACGCCAGCCGCGAACGATGACACGGCTCCGGTTGCGGCTGGAAATCCGCGGATTCTTGACACCCATGCGCCAGGCTTTATTGACGGCGCTTCGCGGTTTGCAGATGCCCCGGTGCGGGCGCGGTGCGGGGCCCCAGTAAGGTCCGGGTCCGTAACCGGGCGTTCCGAAATAGACACCGAAACTGACGTTGCCGGCTTCGGCGTTGCTCGGGGTTGCGGTGTTGGCTCCGACAGCGATCAGCGCTGTCAGCGCGGCAGCTTTTGCGATACTTGCGAACATTGTTGCTCTCCATTCCATCGGTTTGTCGATCGCTGTGTTTGCGATGATTAAACTTTAGTAATGTGAGCCTGAACGCTGCCGTAACCGGCCGTTCATCTAGCGTTCATGGAAGCGATTATTTTTGAATGTTTAATATTTTCAAGAACTTAAAAGAGATTTTTTCTTGAGCAACCATCGGAATTGGCAACTATTCGCCATCGCCGGAACCGGCATCCGTTAAGGTTCGCGAAGGTATTTGTTCACATCACGCGTTGTCCGTCAGCGTGCGCGTCCAGAACTGCATCGGCTTGCGGGTCTCTTGCTTGTCGCCGATGTCGCGCCAGGGGAAATCGCAGATAATCCCGTCCATCTTTTCATAGCCGCGGTTCTTCCAGAACTGATCGAGCGGTACATAGTCCGCCGGGCGCATCGGATGATCGTCCGGCCGGATCACGCCGCAAAAGACAATGCGGTTGAAGCCTTCGTCACGCGCCGCCTTTTCCCGTTCCTCGAAGAAGCGGACACCGATGCCGCGTCCGCGATAGTCGGGCAGCAGCACGGATTCACCGAAATAGAAGAAATCCTCGGCTTTCAACCCCTTCTTCTCGAACGGCTCTGCGAAATCGTCGAAGTGATCGGCAAGCGGCGCCGCGGTCGCCGCCCCGACAAGACGCTCCCCGTCATAAGCGCCGATGATGACGGCGCCCTTGGAGGCGGCAAATTTCGAGAGATATTTACGCTCGTAGTCGCGGTCGCCCTCATAAAGATAGGGCCATTCATGAAAGACGGTGATGCGCAGCCCAGCCAGGTCGTCAAGCGCCGCATCGAGCGCATTACCCGTCAGCGTGCGAAAGGTGATCTCAGCCATCTTTTTCCATCTGCGCGATCCAGTCGGCAAGGTTGTAGCAGGTGGTCACGCGTGTAATCAGCCCGTCCTCGACCGCAAAGAAGATACCGGCGTTGAGGCTATAGCGCTGGCCGTTCGCCGGCGGCAGGCCCTCCGCCGTTTTCAGGTAGGTGCCGCGCACCGTGAACTCCGCCGCCGCGCGTGTTCCGTCCGCCGAGACCATGATGGCAATATCGCCAAGCTGTTCGGCGTAGTGTTCGCTCATCATCGCGTTGAACCAGCGGAATTTCTCCCGCCCGATCTCGCGCCCGCCCTGGTTGATGTCGTGGACAACGTCCTCCGATAGCAGCGACAGCATGGCCTCGCTGTCGCTGGCATTGAAGGCGTCGAGATAGGATCGGATCAGGTCTTCTGTGGCTGTCTGCGGCACGTTTTTTCCTCAACTGATTGTTTAGCCGGCTGGAATTTTCTATCAGGTTCCTGCCGCAAGCTATTGTTCCAAAGGCATAAATCAGGACGGCGACAACGCGGCAGCCTCGCTGCCGAACACCGTCACCGGATCGCCCGCCATCCATTTCGGGTATTTATCCATGATCGCCGCAAAGCGGTCGGAGCGCTCGAATGCCTCCAGCCAGGCCTTCAATGCGGGCCAGTCTTCGCCGTCGAACCAGCTCCGGTCTGCATTGGCGAACTGGCGCACGAAAGGCAGGATCGCCATGTCGGCAAGGCTCGGCCGGCTGCCGAAGAGCCAGCCGGTTTGACCAAGCCGCTCCTGCAGCGCGATCAGTTCCGCCGCCGCCTTGGCACGCTCTTCATGCCGGTCATGATCCGGATAGCGCGTATCATATTTGTAGCGGTCGAGGCTTTGCTTGAACGGCCCATCAATATGCGCAATCAGCGCCAGCATGTCGTTGAGTGTGCCGCTCTCCGGCGAAAGCCAGCCTTCCGGATCGTTCCTGCGAAGCGTCCACAGCATGATGTCGAGGCTTTCATCGATAACGCTGCCATCTGTCTCGACCAGCGTCGGAACGGTCGCCGACGGCGAAGCGTCAAGAAATGCCGGCGCCTTATCGCGCAGCACCACCTCGCGCAGTTCCACGGCAGTTCCGCTTTCGCGCAAGGCCAACCGCGCCCGCATCGCATAGGGGCAGCGGCGGAAACTGTAGAGGATCGGCAAAAGCGTCGTCATACGGCACTGATTTCTTCTGTTATTCGGGCAGGTATTTATCGCACCATTTTTCGCCAACAACACCCTCTTCGATCATCGCATCGATGTCATCGGCACTGTAACCGACACCGGCAAGGATCGCGCGCCCGTCCGCACCCGGCTTCGGCATTGGGCCCGGAACCAAAATCGCGGCGTTGCGCGGGCGAATGGCGTTGGGCGCGACAAGGTCCACACACCGCCCGCTCGGGTGCCGGTCATGGCGGATGAAACCGAAGGTGCTGTCATTTGATTCCGGAAGTCCGCCGCTCTCTCGAACCAGATGCTCATCGCGCACCGCCTGCATCTTGTCGAGGCTATGGCAACCAATATCGGCTGCCCGAAGGGCCGCGATCCAGTGGGTGACCGCCTTGGTCGGGAAAATCTCTTCCAGCATGGCTTCAAGGCTTTTACCGTCTGCCGCAAGCACCGCGCCGAGACCGTCCACGCTCGCCAGCGCCGCGCGGTCGTCTTCAGATGCGGCGAGGAAAAACCAGCCATCGGCCGCCCGGAAGGCGCGGTACAGCGGTCCGGCGCCCTTCACGGTGCGGCCGCTCGGCTCGTCGAAGGGCGGGCGGCCGTCGAAATCGAACATGAAGGGCGCCTGGATGAGCTGCCCCGCGGCACAAAGCGAGGCGCGCGCCACGTCACCCCTGCCCGTGCGTGCGCGCTGCAGGAGCGCGGCGGCGGAGGCAAGCGCACCGCAAAACCCGCCAAGCACGTCGATCGTGCCGAAATGGGCGTGTTCCTCTGGCGTGTCGAGCGATCCGCCGAAGCGCGCCATCACGCCGGTCACGGCCTGGGCAAGGTCGTCATAACCCGGATAGTCGCTGTGCGGCCCGCGCCGCGGTCCGCCATAGCAGTCGAGCTGGCAAAGGATCACATCCGGATGCCGTGCCCGCAGGCTCTCCGGATCAAGTCCGAGCCCGGCAAGCTGCTTGTCCGTCGCATTCACGGTCACGATGTCAGCCCAGCCGACGAGACGGTCCAGTGCCCGCCGGCCCTTGTCCGTCTTCAGATCCATCAGGAGACTTTGCTTGCCGCGCCCGGCGTGCATGCCGAAGATGATGGCGTTCCACGGATCCATGGTCGGCGTGACCGGATCGACGGAAATCACCTTCGCGCCGAACCGCGCCAGCGTCGACGCGATGGTCGGCCCGGCAATCACATTCGTCAGGTCGAGGATCTTGATGCCCTCGAGCCAGCCGTCTCCGCCGGACCTGGCCGGAGCCTGCGGTTTCGGATTGGTTGTCACCTGATCCGGGTCGCCAGTGCGGCGTGGGGATTTGCGTGACGCCGCTTCCGCGTCACTCGCCAGCCAGGCAAGGTTGCCCAGTTGCCGCATGCGGCCATGATCCGGATCATCGATATCGATCAACAGGTGCGACTGCACAGGATGGTCCAAATTCAGCCATTCGCGCGTCGTGCGCTGAACGGCGGCCGGCGCGCCGTTCTCGCCGAAGATCTGCTCCCATTCGAAGGACGGACGGGCAAGAAACGCTTCCTTCATCAGCGTCGAAACGCGGTCCGCCCAGACCTGCGACAACGGATAGCTCGACAGCGAGCAAGCGTCTTCACCGGGCCAGTCAGCCACATCGTCATAGGCATAATGGCGCGGCAGGCCTTCTTCGATCAGCCGGTCCCAGAGGCCGAGGATCTTCAGGACCCGCTCCGGATGCGACGCGTGCGAGGCGCTGACCACATAGATCTGCCGCCCGTCGGCGCATTCATAGTTTCGGTAGAACGGATCGAGAAGCTCCTGCAGCTCGTCATAGGTCGCATCCATCGTGGCACCCGCCGCCCGCCGCCGCTCGATCTCTTTCTCGCGGTTTGATTTGTAGCGCTCCGGATAGTCCTCGACCTGCTGGGAGTTGTAGGCGAGCCCCTCCATCAGGGCAGACGCCAGTGGTACCTCGATGACATCGCCTCCGCCGCCAGTCTCGCGCGTGTAGAGGGCCAAAACGACGGACATCGCACCAAGCACGGACGCATAGGCCGAGGCAAGCGGCAGCGGCGAGAAACTCGGTTCGATCCCCATCAGGACGCGGTTGAGGCCCATATCGGAGTATTGCCCGCAGGCAGCTGCAATGACCGCCTCCCAGGCGCGGATGCCGGCGCGCGCGACATCGCCCGAGGCAAAGCCGGGTAAAGACAGATAGACAAGATCGGGATGCTGCGAACAGACGGTATCGGGGCCGAGCCCCAACCGCGCCATCACGCCCGGCCGGAAGTTCTCGATGACGACGTCAGCCGAGGCAATCAGGCGACGGGCATCGGCGATGCCCGCTTCGGATTTCAGGTCAAGCGTCACACAGGTCTTGCCGCGATTGAGCACGGCAGCCGCGGGTGATTGCCAGCGTGGTCCGCCAGGCGGATCGACGTGAATCACCTCCGCGCCGAAATCGGCGAGCATCATGGCCGCCGCAGGACCGGCAACATACTGGCCGAAATCGATCACCCTGATGCCGGCCAGCGGCCGGTCTTTCCTGTCGTGTCCTTCCGTCATCGCCGCTCGATCCTCTCAAGTGACGACGTGACCGTACCGGCATTCAGCGATGTGCGACGTTCCCATCGCGACATTTGCCTTGCATGTGCGCCGGATCTAACGCGAAAGGTGGAAGACAACCTTGCGGCTGTGCGGCCGGCGCCGGTGTTCGAAGAGATAAATGCCCTGCCAGGTGCCGAGCAACATTGCCGATCCGGCCACCGGAATAGACAGGCTCACCTGCGTCAGCGCCGCCTTGATATGAGCCGGCATGTCATCCGGTCCTTCGCTCGTGTGCCTGAGCCAGTTCATGTTCTCTGGAACGAGCCGCGCGAAGAACTCGTGCAGATCGCGCTGCACGTCGGGGTCGGCGTTCTCCTGGATGATCATTGAACAGGATGTGTGGCGCACGAAAACGGTCAGGACCCCGGTATCGATGCCGGAATCCGAGACAAAGCGCGTAGCCTCGCGGGTGAACTCGTAAAGTCCCTGCCCATTGGTCTGGATGGTGATTTCGCGTTGCATGGCCGGTCAAAAAAGGCGGCCCCGGGGCCGCCTTGTATTTAACTGTCGAGGAAGCTGCGCAATTTGCGCGAGCGGCTCGGATGTTTGAGCTTGCGCAGTGCCTTGGCTTCTATCTGGCGGATACGTTCGCGGGTCACCGAGAACTGCTGGCCGACTTCCTCCAGCGTATGGTCGGTGTTCATGCCGATACCGAACCGCATGCGCAGGACACGCTCTTCGCGCGGCGTCAGCGACGCCAGCACCCGAGTTGTCGTCTCGCGCAAATTCGCCTGGATCGCGGCATCGATCGGCAGGATCGCATTCTTGTCCTCGATGAAATCGCCGAGATGCGAATCTTCCTCGTCACCGACAGGCGTCTCAAGGCTGATCGGCTCCTTGGCGATCTTCAGGACCTTCCGCACTTTCTCCAGCGGCATGGCGAGCTTCTCGGAAAGCTCCTCCGGCGTCGGCTCGCGGCCGATCTCGTGCAGCATTTGGCGCGAGGTCCGCACGATCTTGTTGATCGTTTCGATCATGTGGACCGGGATACGGATCGTCCGCGCCTGGTCGGCGATCGAGCGGGTGATCGCCTGGCGGATCCACCATGTGGCGTAGGTGGAAAATTTGTAGCCGCGGCGGTATTCGAATTTGTCCACCGCTTTCATCAGGCCGATATTGCCTTCCTGGATGAGGTCAAGGAACTGCAAGCCGCGATTGGTGTATTTCTTGGCGATCGAAATCACCAGGCGCAGGTTTGCCTCGACCATTTCCTTCTTGGCGACACGCGCTTCGCGCTCGCCCTTCTGGACCATGTGGACGATGCGGCGGAATTCGGAGATCGAAATGCCGGTCTCCGTCGCGAGGTTCTGGATTTCGCCGCGGATCGCCTTGATCGTCTCCTTTTCAACCTTCGAGAACTCCTTCCACCCCTTGGCGGTCAGATTCGAGATCGACTTCATCCAGTTGGGATCAAGTTCAGCGCCCTGGTATTTCTGCAGGAAATCCTCGCGTTTCACGCCGTGGGACTCCGCCAGCCGCAGCAGGCGGCCTTCATTCTGAACCAGCCGCTTGTTGATGTCGTAGAGCTGCTCGACAAGCGCGTCGATGCGGTTCTGATTGAGCGCCAGCGATTTCACGGCGGTAATCAGGTCTTCCTTCAGCTGCTTGTAGCGGCGCTCCTGCGCCGGCGACAGAGTGCCGGTCGCCGCAAGTCTTGCCTCGACCTGCTGGTCCTGCAGCTTGCGCAGCTTCTTGTAGGTGTCGGCGATGACGTCGAAGGTTTCCATGACCTGCGGCCGCAGCTCGGCTTCCATGGCCGCCAGGGACAGGTTGGACTCGTCGTCATCTTCGTCGTCGTCTTCCTCGGTGCTGACACCTTCACCGCCGACATCGGTAATGTCGTCAGACGCCTTGGCCTTCTTGGCCTTTTCCTTTTCTTCCGCTGCCTTGCGGTCGGCCTCGATCTTCTCGGGAGACTGGAACTGGGGTGCCGCCTTTGCTTCCGGACCCGAATAGGTCGTCTCGAGATCGATGATCTCTCGCAGCAGCGTCTCGCCCTCGTTCAACTCGTCGCGCCAGATGATGATCGCCTGGAAGGTGAGCGGGCTTTCGCACAGCCCCGCGATCATTGTCTCGCGACCGGCCTCGATGCGCTTGGCGATGGCGATTTCGCCCTCGCGGGACAGCAGTTCGACAGAGCCCATCTCGCGCAGATACATACGCACTGGGTCGTCCGTGCGGTCCGTCGGCTCTTTCTTGCGTGTTGTTGTGACGGCAGTGCTGCCGGTCGTTGCGACTTCCGTCCCGGTCGCTTCGCCCTCATTGGAAGCGGCGGCGTCTTCGGCCTCTTCCTCTTCCTCGACAACATTGATGCCCATGTCGGAGAGCATCGCCATCGTGTCCTCGATCTGTTCGGACGTTACCTCTTCGGAGGGAAGGACAGCGTTCAGCGCGTCCATCGTTACATAGCCGCGCTTCTTGGCGGCCTTGATCATTTTCTTGACTGCGTTGTCAGAAAGGTCGAGGAGCGGTCCGTCGCCGGTTGATTCGCGTTCTGCCTCGGCGTCTTCGTTTTCCTTGACTTTGGTTGCCATATATCCCGTCACTTTCCTAAACACATCACCAATTGAAGGTTGAGCCAGACAGTAAAGGCTCAACTGCCCTATTCGAATCAGTTATGAACCGAGTATAGGTGTGATGTTTAATTCCCGATTAACCATGGATGGTGACTTCACCCTGCTCATGAGCCACGCCTGCCTCACCCGCTCCGCTTTATGTGCGCCAGTGGACAACATCCTTATTTGCTTGACCAATGAAACTTCTCGCCACCTTGGTGATTCCGTTAATTTTCCCGCCCGTCAAGCTCAGCAGGCCAAAAAACCGGATTTTTGGGGCAAATTCACCAAAAAATGCGGTTTTTAGTCCAACACGTCGCCCTTGCGGCGGAAACAAATGCACCAGCCCGGAACACGCAATGTTCGCAAGGCTGCGTCGGTCATGGCAGTTTCATCTGATTTCCGGAGCAGGTCCGTAGCACCTGTCCACACTCTGCCTCGCCCGATATTTAGGGGCCAAAGCAATCTTTACAAGTACGTTGGCAAGCACAGTCTGCTATTTTCCGGCCGCTCCCCTGACCCGTCCGGACAGCACGCCGAAGCCCTCGACAATCGCTTCCTGTCGCTCCAGCCGGTTGTACTCCATCTGAACGGATTGCAGCGATTGCATCAGCCTGGGCACGGCCTCGCCATCACCGCTTTCCGTGGCCTCGGCAATGTCCCGCTCAAGCTCGCTTTTCTGCTGCCTCAGCGCGCGGGTGCGCTTGTAGAGCGCCAGCGCCTGGATGAAGGCTTCGCGCGCATCCTCGAGAGCGGCCTCCTCCGATGCCGTCCAGTCCCGCGTATGGCGGATCTGCTGCTTCAGGCGGGCGACAAAATCCTCATGTCCGCCGCTGACAAGATGTCCCATCGCTCCTTCGCGGTCGGGGCTGGTGCCCTCGGCGCAAAGCTCGAGCAACTGTTCGAGAATAATGGCCAGTTGCCGGTTCTCGAACTCCAGGGCACTGACTTCATCGAACTCCGCAATCAGCAGTTCCGGATGGTTGATCAGGGTCAGCGCCAGCATGCTCTCCCTCGGCGTCGGAAGCTCCGACTGACCGCGAACCATCGTCGAACGCGCCAGGAGATTGGTCATGGCAATTCGGCGATCGGCTTTCGCGCCGCGATGGGTGGCCTGTCTCTGGCGCCCGCCACCGCGCTGAAAGTCTCTGCCTTCACCGTATGAACCAGCCGATGGCCGGCTGCTGTCGAGGAAAGCGGCAAGCCGGTCCCGCATGTCCTGTGTGTAGTGGCGGCGCACCGTCTCATCAGCGATGGTCGACGTCACCTTTCCGAAGGCCGCCTCGAGTGCGGCTCTTTTTTCAGGCGTGTCGAAAATGCCGGATGCCGTTTCGCGCATCCAGACCATGTCGGCGAGCGGTCGGGCAGCCTTGAGCACGGCATCGAAAGGCGCCCTGCCCTCGTCACGCACGAGATCGTCGGGATCCTTGCCCTGTGGCAGCAACGCAAAGCGAACGGACCGGCCGGGCCGCAAACCTGCAAGTGCCAGGTCGACCGCCCGGTAGGCTGCGCGCGTTCCCGCATCGTCGCCGTCGAAACACAAAACCGGTTCGGGTGTTGCCCGCCACAGGAGCTCCAGCTGATCCTGGGTCAACGCGGTGCCGAGTGGCGCCACGACATTTTCGATCCCCGCCTGATGCAGCGCAATGACGTCCATATAGCCCTCGACGGCAATGACCGTGCCGGCGCCGTCGGCACCTTGCACGGCGCGGCGCGCCCGGGCGAGGTTGTACAGAACCCGGCCCTTGTGGAAGAGCTCCGTCTCATTGGAATTGATGTACTTTGCCGGTATGTCCGGCGACATGGCACGCCCGCCAAAAGCGATCACACGCTCGCGGGCACTCAAGATCGGAAACATGATCCTGTCCCGGAACCGGTCATAGGAGACCGCGATATCGGGGCCGTGAACGACGAGGCCGCAGGCTTCGATCTGTTCCTTTTCAGCACCCTTTGACGCCAGGTGTTCCTTCAGGATGTTTCGACCGTCCGGCGCGTAGCCGAGGCGGAACGTGTCGATCGTCCGGCCGGAAAGTCCGCGGTCGCGCAGATAGGCGCGCGCCTTTGCTCCGTCAGCGGTTTGCAATTGTTCCTCGAAAAAACGCGCCGCAAGTTCCACCACGTCGATCAGCGTCGCGCGCTCTTTTTCCCGCTGCGCCGCCCGCGGATCAGGCGCCGGCAATGCGACACCCGCCAGATCGGCGACATAACGGACCGCCTCAGGAAACGATAGCCCGTCAAGCTCGGTCAAGAAGCGGAAGTGATCACCCGACACGCCGCAGCCGAAGCAGTGATACCGGCCCTTGCGGTCCTCACAATGGAAACTCGGGGTCTTTTCGCCATGGAAGGGGCAGCAGGCCCACCAGTCACCGCGCGATACATTCGTCTTGCGTTTGTCCCACGAAACGCGCTTGCCGATAACATCAGAGATCGGGACACGATCGCGAAGCTCGTCAAGGAAGGAACTCTCAAACCGCATCAAGTTTGCTCCGGCACCGATTGCGTTGCCGCCACGGCGTGTGGTCCAAGCCGCGCGACACTGCCCGCACGATCGGTGCAGGCACATTTGGCATGTCAGACTTATACTGCCAACCGGCCCGCGGCACTACCGGCAGATCAGCCGGTACCCGCTATTCACAGACAAAATTTTTCAGACCGCTGCTATATCCAGCCCTTGCGGATCGACTTTGCAACGGCCTGCGTCCGGTTGACGGCATCTAGCTTCTTGGTTGCGCTGATAAGGTAGTGATTGACCGTGTGCTCCGACAGCGAAAGGATGGTTGAAATCTCGCTGCTGGTTTTGCCGGCTGCCGTCCAGCGAAGGCACTCCAGTTCCCTGTCGGACAGGGATGGCGGTTCTATGTCCCCGTGCTGCGTCAGCTGGCTGAGCCGGTCATAAATGTGAATGCTGATCATGCTCAGCTCAAGCAATTCCCAGTTCTCGAACGGCCGGCGGTCGCCCGCAAAACCCACCGAACCGCGCAGGCTCTTGGAATCGTGGACCGGAAAGTTCACCCCGCGCACAAATCCTTGCTGATGGAAAGCGTCGCGCGCCGAGGCAAGCGTATCCGAGATCCTCGTCGTAAGGACTTCATCGACATGCCAGACGACCGGCGTCACTTGCCGCTTGAGCGCCGAAATGACCGGGCTCAGATTAATCAGGTCAAGCCGGTCATAGGCCTTGATCATTTCCGGAGGCCAATTGTTGATGATGGAGTGGTTGGAAAAACTACCGGACATTTCGCCTGGCAAGGCCAACACGGCAAAATAGCTCAGGCCGAAGCGCTCCGTTGTCTTGCGGAGGAATTTGAAGACATCGAAAGATGTACTTAGTTCGCTGACATCCGCATGGATGTCATCGGTGATAAGTTCAGAGGACATTTTATTCTAGACGACAGTCTACCGTTCTTTTTACTCTTCGACCGCGACCTCCGCCGCACGCCGGCTATTATTGAAACCGCCCAAGCCGGCATTCCACATTTCATACCACTCGGATCGTGATGCATTACCGCCCAAATTCTACGCACACACGACCGTCTCGGATCACATTCGCCATCATGGAGCAAGCGCCGATAGACAGCAATTGCAGAAAAATTGCCTCCGCTCGGAAGAATTTCAATCAAGCGTGGTAATTAGCCGGATAACACACTGTTCGTTCATGCTTTTTCGGCTTTTGTGGAACAGGGATTCAATCGAATCGCTGCCGAATCAGCAATCGCGCCGCAACCTGATGGCGGCGGCGCAACCACTTTCAATGTCGACTAGCGAATCGTCCGGGACATCAACCGGAACTACTCGTGATGCAGCAGTCCCTTGACGACGCCTGAAGCCTTGGCGAAATCCATCTGGCCGGCAAATCTGCTCTTGAGCGCATTCATGCATTTGCCCATGTCCCGCAGGCCGCTCGCACCGGTTTCCTCAACGACTTTCTCGCAGGCCTTCCGCACATCGTCGTCGGAAAGCTGCTGAGGCAGGAACGTACGGATAACATCGACCTCCTCGCGCTCCTGCTGCGCCAGTTCAAGCCGGGCCGCCTCTTCGTATATGCGCGCCGATTCCTCGCGCTGCTTAATCATCTTTGCGAGTATCTGCATGATCTCGTCATCGCTCACCGGATCCTTTCCGGAACCCCTGTTGGCGATATCACGATCTTTCACGGCTGCTTGAATGAGCCGGATGGTCGATACACGGCGTGTGTCTTTTGCTTTAAGCGCTTCCCGAAGAGAGGAAGCAAACTTCTCACGCATTACAGTTGCTCCTGCATTTTGCGGCGAACCATATTCCGTTCGCATCGCCATTGCAAACAAAACTCAACGGTATAACTGTTTGATTTTGCTATACTTTAAAATTTGAAACCCCCGAGACCCATTGCATTGACGCGTACGCGGGCCTCGTTTATGTTCCCACATCTGCATGGACATTCAAATACAGATTGGGCAGCCGGGTTCAAATCTCGGGTGTTGTTGATCGCTAACGTGGTGTGGGCAGGTGCTTTCGTCAAGTATGTGCCCGAGGAGCGGCCGCAGCCGGCCGATAAAGAAGAAAACAATGAGCAAATCCCCGGCATGGACAAAACCCGTTTCCACCGCTCTTCTCGTCCTTGCGGACGGAACCGTGATCGAAGGCCACGGCCTCGGAGCGACCGGCTCGGTTGAAGCCGAGGTCTGCTTCAACACGGCGCTCACCGGTTACCAGGAAATCCTCACCGATCCCTCCTACGCCGGTCAGATTGTCACCTTCACCTTCCCCCATATCGGCAATATCGGAACCAACGGCGAGGATATCGAGGACCTTAACCCGGCGGCCCGAAATACGGCGGTGGGCGCGATCTTCAAGGCGGATATCACCCAACCATCGAATTTCCGCGCCAGTGAACACCTGGACGCCTGGCTGAAAGCGCGCGGCATCATCGCCATGTGCGGCATCGACACACGCGCCCTGACGGTCTGGATCCGTGAGAACGGCATGCCGAATGCGGTGATTGCGCACGATCCCGATGGCCGGTTCGACATTGACGCCGTGAAGGCGCGCGCCAAAGCCTGGCACGGTCTTGAAGGGCTGGACCTGGCGATCAAGACCACCAGTGGCCAATCTTCCCAGTGGGAGGAAACGCCCTGGGTCTGGAACGAGGGTTACGGACGCCATGAGGCCGATGATGGCGATATCCACATCGTTGCCGTCGATTTCGGCGTCAAGCGCAACATCCTTCGCCTGTTCTCCGGGCTTGATTGCCGCGTGACAGTGGTTCCGGCGACGGCATCCGCCGAGGAGATAATGGCCTTCAAACCGGATGGCATTTTCCTGTCGAACGGACCGGGCGACCCGGCGGCAACCGGCACCTACGCAGTCGCAACCGTGCAATCACTGGTTGACAGCGGTATCCCCGTTTTCGGGATTTGCCTCGGTCATCAGATCCTGGCCCTGGCGCTTGGTGCCAGCACGATGAAAATGCACCAGGGTCATCACGGCGCCAACCACCCGGTCAAGGATCACACGACCGGCAAGGTCGAGATCGTTTCGATGAACCATGGCTTCGCCGTCGACGGCAAGTCGCTGCCCTCCAATGTGGAGGAGACCCATGTCTCCCTCTTTGACGGATCCAATTGCGGGCTGCAGGTCAAGGACAAGCCGGTCTTTTCGGTGCAGCATCACCCGGAAGCGTCCCCCGGACCTCAGGACTCGCACTATCTCTTCCGCCGCTTCATCAATCTCATCCGTGAGCGGCGCGGCGAGGAAGCAATCGCCGAGTAGCTGCGATCATCCTACACATCGCCCTGAAACGTGTCGCAGTCGTCGGTCCGGCCGCTCTCGAACCCGCGGGAGAACCAATTTCTTCGCTGCTCGGATGTCCCGTGGTTGAAACTCTCCGGCACGACGTAACCTCGTGTGCGCAATTGAATCGTATCGTCGCCAATCTGATTCGCAGCGTTGAGCGCTTCTTGTAGATCGCCCCTCTCGAGGAGGCCCTTTTGTTGCGTGTAGTGAGCCCAGATCCCCGCAAAACAGTCGGCCTGCAGTTCGACACGGACCGATAGCCTGTTCTCTTCTTCCTTGCTCAGACCCCGTCTTATGCGATTGAATTCAGGTAATACGCCGGTGAGGTTCTGCACATGGTGTCCGACCTCGTGGGCGATCACATAGGCCTGGGCAAAATCGCCGGACGCACCGAAGCGGTTTGAAAGCTCATCGTAAAAGGCGAGATCGATATAGATCTTCTGATCGCCCGGACAGTAGAACGGGCCCGATGCGGAACTCGCCAACCCGCAGGCCGAGCTGACCCGCCCCTCGAAAAGAACCAGCGTCGGTTCGCGGTAACGCACACCGCTGGCACTGAACAATCCGCCCCACATGTCCTCGGTTTCGGCCAGTACGGTCGCCACAAATTGCGTCATCTCGTCCTGTCGCTGTGGCGAAAGACATTCACCGCCGCCAGGGTCAACCCGCTCGATCGATGGCGACAGCCCGCCCTCGCTCAAAAGCACGGCGGGATCGACACCCAGATATCTCAAGACGATGTAGCCGACGACCAACAGGACGATCGCCGAAATGCCGCCGCCGGACTTTCCGCCGATCCTCGGAGCCCCCCTCGGGATCCTGATTCCGCCGGAGCGTCCAGCACGCCCGAAAGTCCGTCCGCGCCTGTCCTCGATGTTGCTGCTTTGACGTCGCCCCTTCCAACGCATGCGGGCTGCTCCTCGTTTTTGCGGACAATTGAGCGATTAACCTTGGCGACAAGTTGGTCGCACAGCCACTAGCGTATTTGAATGTATGTCATAAATATACGATAAAACGCCGCAGGTTGCGGCAGTTTTGATGCACTATGGCGATGGAATTACAACATTGAAACCGGAAGACTTCAGGCGTTGGCGCAAGGCACTGGGGTTGATGATGTGGACGCCCCTGCGCGGCGCCAAGTATGGTGCTGAGAAAGAAGTGAAGGCAGGAAAGGAAGGTTCCAATGAACATCACAACACTTGGGCTGGATCTGGCGAAGAGCGTTTTCCAGGCGCATGGGATAGATGGATCGGGCAAGACAGTTCTAGTGAAGAAGCTGCATCGCAAACAGATGCTGCCATTCTTCTCGAAACTGGCGCCCTGTGTGATCGGGGTTGAGGCCTGCGCGACAGCGCACCACTGGGCGCGTACACTGATCGCCATGGGCCATGACGTCAGGATCATGCCGCCGTCTTACGTAAAAGGATACGTCAAGCGCGGCAAAAGCGATGCGATTGATGCAGAAGCGATCTGCGAGGCCGTGCAACGTCCGACAATGCGGTTTGTGCCGGTAAAGACAGTTGAGCAGCAGAGTGTTCTGATGGCGCACCGAACCCGATCGTTGATTGTGCGCCAGCGGACCATGGCGGCGAATGCGCTACGCGCGCACTTGGCCGAATTCGGCTTGGTTGCCAACCCGGGTATCGCCAATCTGGTGAAGCTGGCCGACAGGGCCTTTGCCGATGAAGCCCTTCCTGCTTACGCTCATCGAGCGCTTGAGATCCTGATCCGACGGATCGCCGAATTAAACGAGGAGATTGGCGAACTCGATAAGGAATTACGCATCTGGCATGCCGAGAACGAGGCCAGTCGAAGGCTCGCGGCTATCCCGGGTGTCGGGGTGATCACAGCGACAGCCATTGCGGCGACAGTGACAGACCCCGATCAATTCCAATCAGGCAGGCAATTTGCCGCCTGGCTTGGGTTGACGCCGCAACAACAGTCGACCGGAGGCAAAACACGTCTCGGTGGTATATCCAAACAGGGCGACAGGTACTTGCGGCGACTGCTCGTCGTTGGCGCAACGGCCGTCATGCGACACGCCAAGCGGAACCCGACGCCGATGACAGACTGGGTGAATGGGTTGCTGGAGAAGAAGCCGTTTCGGCTCGTCTCGGTCGCCCTTGCGAACAAGCTCGCCCGGATAGCCTGGGCAATCCTTACCCGCGGAGAGATTTATAGACCTTACGGGCAGCCTGCCTAACCGCGCGCAGCCCGAACCGAATTGGCAATGGCAGTCGATGATGCGTAACGATCGAGCCAATGGAGAGGCAAACCCGTCTGATTCAATGCGCCGTTCAAGCGCGCCAACTTGATCAGGGGCCTCACCGGCGGATTTCCATCAGGGCCAGCGGCAAGTATCTGCCGCACAAACAGGCCGGACATATGAAAGCAACCGATCACCGCAACAAGACAAAATCAGCCCTTGCCATAAGGGGCGTCCACATATGAATCAGAAAGACGCCGCCAAGGCGTTGGGACTGAAGAAGAGGGTCATCCAGTATTACGAAAAGGGAAAGCGGGACGGCCGCGCAGTTGAGATTCCCCTTTCCGTTGCCCTCGCCTGCTACGCGATTGCCAATGGCGTGCACAGCTATGATGCCTCGGAACTGAGTTCCGAAGCCTGACCGGTCGCGCCGGTCCGGCAACGACCGAAAAAGGCATGAAAAACAGCCGCGCACGGGGTTTCCCTGGTTGGGCCTTTGCCCTATAAGGCCGCCTTAGCCCAGAATTGAACGCCGCATAGAATCCCTTTCTCAGGGGCTTCAGCTATGCCTTCGCGCCGGAAAAAGCCGCCATGCCGAAACGCACCGATATCAAGTCGATCCTCATCATCGGTGCGGGACCGATTGTCATTGGACAGGCCTGTGAATTCGACTATTCCGGCACCCAGGCCTGCAAGGCGCTGAAGGAAGAGGGCTACCGGGTCATCCTGGTCAATTCCAACCCGGCGACAATCATGACCGATCCGGGCCTTGCCGACGCGACCTATGTCGAGCCGATCACGCCGGAAGTGGTGGCCAAGATAATCGCCAAGGAACGCCCGGACGCTCTTTTGCCGACCATGGGCGGTCAGACGGCTCTCAACACGGCACTCTCGCTGCGCCGCATGGGTGTCCTCGAACGCTACGATGTCGAAATGATCGGCGCCAAGCCGGAAGCGATCGACAAGGCCGAGGACCGCGCCCTTTTCCGTGAAGCCATGGCGGTGATCGGCCTGGAGACACCCCGTTCGATGCTGGCCAATGCAACGGATGTGAAAGAGCTCGACCGCCGCGCGCACGACGCCAAGCGCAATGAGCTCAAGGCGCAGTTCACCGGCGACGAGTTGGACACCGCTCTCGACGCGCTGGAAACCGAATGGCAGCTCGGTGAGACCGATCGCAAACAGCGTTACACCGCGCATGCGCTCGGCGTCGCCGCGCAGGCGCTCGATCATGTCGGCCTGCCGGCAATTATCCGGCCGTCCTTCACGCTTGGCGGTACAGGCGGCGGCATCGCCTTCAACCGGTCCGAGTATTTCGAGATCGTCGAGGCGGGGCTCGACGCGTCACCGACCACAGAGGTTCTGGTCGAGGAATCGGTGCTCGGCTGGAAAGAATTCGAGATGGAGGTCGTTCGCGACAAGGCGGACAACTGCATCATCATCTGCTCCATCGAGAACGTCGATCCGATGGGCGTGCACACGGGCGATTCCATTACCGTGGCGCCTGCGCTGACGCTGACAGACAAGGAATACCAGATCATGCGCAATGCATCGATCGCGGTGTTGCGCGAGATCGGCGTCGAGACGGGCGGATCCAACGTTCAGTTTGCCGTCAATCCGGAAGACGGTCGGCTTGTCGTTATCGAGATGAACCCGCGCGTGTCGCGCTCCTCTGCGCTTGCCTCCAAGGCGACCGGTTTTCCGATCGCCAAGGTCGCCGCAAAGCTGGCCGTCGGCTATACGCTCGACGAGTTGGAGAATGACATCACCGGGGGCGCGACACCCGCCTCCTTCGAGCCGTCGATCGACTATGTCGTCACCAAGATCCCGCGTTTCGCCTTCGAGAAGTTCCCCGGCGCCAAGCCGCTCCTGACCACCTCGATGAAATCGGTGGGCGAGGTCATGGCGATCGGCCGCACATTCGCCGAATCCATGCAAAAGGCCCTGCGCGGGCTGGAAACAGGTCTGACCGGTCTCGACGAGATCGATATTCCCGGGCTTGGCGAAGGTGATGACAAGAATGCCATCAAGGCGGCACTCGGCACCCCGACACCCGACAGGCTGCGCATGGTCGCACAGGCCCTGCGTCTCGGAGCCAGCGAGGAATCGGTCTATGCCAGCTGCAAGATCGACCCCTGGTTCATTGCCCAGTTGAAGGCCATCGTCGATATGGAAGAGCGTGTTCGTGAACACGGTTTGCCGGACGATGCCGACAACCTGCGCATGCTCAAATCAATGGGCTTTTCCGATGCGCGACTGGCCGGCCTTACCGGTCTGCGCGAAAGCGAGGTTGCCGAATTGCGGCAGGCGCTCAAAGTCCATCCGGTCTACAAGCGCATCGATACCTGCGCAGCGGAGTTCGCCTCGCCAACCGCCTATATGTACTCGACCTACGAAGAGCCCTTCGCCGGTTCCCTGCGCTCCGAAGCCGAAGTATCCGACCGCAAGAAGGTCGTCATTCTGGGTGGCGGTCCGAACCGGATCGGACAGGGAATCGAGTTCGACTATTGCTGCTGCCATGCCGCGTTTGCACTTGATGATGCCGGCTACGAATCCATCATGATCAACTGCAACCCGGAAACGGTCTCCACCGACTACGACACGTCCGACAGGCTCTATTTCGAACCCCTAACGGCCGAGGATGTTCTGGAAGTCCTGCACACGGAGCAGCAGAACGGAACATTGCACGGCGTGATCGTCCAGTTCGGTGGCCAGACTCCATTGAAACTCGCCAACGCGCTCGGCCGTGCCGGCATTCCCATTCTCGGCACCGATCCCGATGCCATCGATCTGGCCGAAGACCGTGACCGGTTCCAGAAGCTGCTTACGAAGCTTGATCTTCGCCAGCCGAAAAACGGCATTGCCCATTCCGTCGAACAGGCAAGGCTTGTCGCAACCGAAATCGGCTTTCCCCTGGTCGTGCGCCCCTCCTATGTTCTCGGCGGGCGCGCCATGCAGATCATCCGTGAAGAGAACGGCCTGTCCAACTACCTGCTCGGAACGGTGCCGGAACTTGTCCCGGAGGACATCAAGGCCCGCTACCCGAACGACAAGACCGGGCAGATAAACACGCTGCTCGGGACCAATCCCCTGCTCTTCGACAGCTATCTGACCAATGCGATCGAGGTGGATGTCGATTGTCTTTGCGACGGCGAAAACGTTTTCGTCTCCGGCATCATGGAACATATCGAGGAGGCCGGCATTCATTCCGGAGACAGCGCCTGCTCCCTGCCGGTTCATTCGCTGACGCCGGAGATAGTCGACGAACTGGAACGCCAGACGGGCGAACTTGCGCGGGCGCTCAATGTCGGCGGACTGATGAACGTCCAGTTCGCCATCAAGAACGGCGACATCTACGTTCTGGAGGTCAATCCGCGTGCGTCGCGAACGGTCCCCTTTGTCGCCAAGACCATCGGTGCACCGATCGCCAAGATCGCTGCCCGCATCATGGCGGGCGAAACGCTGGATGAGGCCATCGCCGCATATGGCAGCAAGCCGGACCCGCGCCGCCTGCATCATATTGCGGTAAAGGAAGCCGTCTTCCCGTTCGCCCGCTTCCCGGGCGTCGACACCCTGCTTGGACCGGAGATGAAATCGACCGGTGAAGTGATCGGCCTCGATACTGACTATGCCCTGGCATTCGCCAAATCGCAGCTCGGCGCCGGCGTCGAGTTGCCGCGCGACGGCACCGTTTTCATTTCGGTGCGCGACGACGACAAGGAACGTGTCCTGCCGGCGGCACGGACGCTTCGCGACAGCGGTTTCGATATCATGGCGACCAGCGGGACGGCCCGCTTCCTGCAGGAGAACGGCTTCGAGCCTACGCGCATCAACAAGGTGCTGGAAGGCCGGCCGCATGTCGAGGACGCAATCCGCAACCGTCAGATCCAACTCGTCATCAACACGACCGAAGGCGCCAAGGCGATGTCCGATTCCAAATCGCTGCGCCGCGCGGCCTTGATGCAGAAGATTCCGTACTACACCACCATGTCCGGTGCGCTGTCGGCCTCGAAGGCCATTTCAGCGCTGACCGCAGGCAATCTCGAGGTCAAACCGTTGCAGGACTATTTCGCGGCCTGAGGCGCACGCACGGGGTCCGGGCAAATGGCGTCGGATTAACTGACAGACGAAAAAACTGGCAAAATTGCACCATTTGCTGCTATGTTTGCGCAATTGAGTTGTTGAGCGGTTCCGAACCCTCCGGTTCGGGAGCCGTTTTCTTTTGCGCTTTTGCACCGCCTCCCAGGGGCAAATTGCGCCAAAAAGAAGGAGAAGGACATGGTTGAAAAAGTCCCCATGACCCAAAGTGGCTTTGGCAAGTTGAACGAGGAGTTGCGCTGGCGCCAGCAGGAAGAGCGGCCGCGCATCATCGAGGCGATCGCGGAAGCGCGCGCCCATGGCGACCTGTCGGAAAATGCCGAATATCATGCCGCCAAGGAGGCGCAGAGCCACAATGAAGGCCGCATTGCCGAACTGGAAGACCTGACGGCCCGGGCCGAAGTCATCGATTTGTCGAAAATGTCCGGCGACACGATCAAGTTCGGCGCGACCGTGAAACTCGTCGATGAAGACACCGACGAGGAAAAGACCTACCAGATTGTCGGCGACCAGGAAGCCGATGTCCGTGAAGGACGCATTTCGCTGTCCTCGCCGATCGCGCGTGCCTTGATCAGCAAGCAGGTTGGCGACAGCATCGAGGTCAACGCACCAGGCGGTGCCAAGGCCTACGAAATCCTTGAAGTGCGGTGGGGCTGAGGTCAAACGTCCTGCACATTGCGGATGTCAGGGGCTTCGCCGCGAGTTTCGATAGCGGCGGACGCAGCGGAGCTGTCGACCATGTCCGATCGAACGGAACTGATTGTCACCAACATGCACCGGAACTTCACCGGCGTGTCGGCCACCGCCGCGGCAGTTGCGCGCAAACAGGCATCCCGCTACGCATTGGAGATCGTCGGCCGCCGGCTTGCCGGCTGCCCCGATCCAATATCGGTTCGCAAGGCCGTCAACCTTTCCCGAACGCCGCCTAAGGACCGCCCCTGTGTCCTTTGGCACGTGCGCCGCAACAATGAGATGCGGGCCGCCCTTTGGGCGCGCGACGCGCTCAAACTGCCGGTTAGAACGATCTTTACATCGGCGGCGCAGCGGCGCCATTCAGCTCTGCCGCGCTGGCTGATTTCGCGCATGGATGCCGTGATCGCGACAACCGAAGAGGCTGCGTCCCTGGTGCCCAACGTGCAGGCCGTCGTCCATCACGGTGTCGACACCGAACGCTTTCAGCCGGCTGAAGACAGGGACGATGCGTGGCGCGATACCGGTCATCCGGGCCGGTTCGGTATCGCGACGATCGGCCGTATCCGGCCGGAAAAGGGTACCGATGTCTTTGTTGACGCCATGATCAGGCTGCTGCCGGAATTCCCGGATGCCGCCGCGCTGGTCATTGGCAAGGCAACACCGCAGCACCGGAATTTCGTTACCGGCTTGCGCCAGCGCATTGAAGCCGCTGGCCTTTCTCAGCGCATCATCTTTACCGGCGAGATCGCCGCGGACCGGCTGCCGCAACTGGTGAGAAGCCTCTCTCTCCTGATCGCTTCGCCGCGCTACGAGGGCTATGGCATGACCCCGCTTGAAGCCATGGCCAGCGGTGTGCCGATTGTTGCAAGCAACACCGGCTTTTTTTCATCCTTCATCGGCGATGACCGTGCCGGAACCGTTGTTCCAAGCCCGGACGCCGAGCAGATCGCCTCCGCTGCCCGTGGCCTTATCGAGAATCCGATGGAACTCGCGCTGAAGGCCGGAAACGCACGTCACAGGGCGGAAGATCTCTTCGGGATCGAGAGCGAGGTCGAAGGCATTCACAAGGTCTATGAGGCCGTCTGGGCCGCGCGCTAACCCCTCTATGGCATTCCCGAAAGATTGATTGGACCGTCGCTCTTGACCTGTCTGATCGTCAGCATCGTGCGAACGGTTTCGACATTCTCGGCGGCGGTCAGCTCGTCAATGACGAAATCCTGGAACGTCGCAAGATCCGTCGCCACGCAATGCAGCAGGAAGTCCGATTCGCCAGACACCATCCAGGACTGGCGCACGATCGGCCATCGCAGGGTTTTTTCTGCAAAGGCGCGCAGATTGACCTCCGACTGCAATGTCAGCCCGATCATGCAGAACGCCACGAGATCGAAGCCGAGAGACGGCGCGTTCAACACGGCGCGATAGCCCTCTATGATCCCGGCCTCCTCGAGCTTGCGCAGCCGGCGCAGACATGGAGGCGCCGATATGCCGACCCGTTCGGACAACTCGACATTGGTTATCCGCCCGTCATCCTGCAATTCCCGCAATATCTTGAGATCGATGGCGTCGAGTTCCGCGCGTAAGGCCATGGCATTTCTCTTTTGTTTGTGGCTGGCTTGGCGCAAGCTGATCGGTAGTTGCGCAAACACGCAAGAATATTACAGCCTGAAGACTGAAAAGAACAGTCCATGGCGTTCATGTCACGCCACCTCACCGGGCATGACAGCTGTGTGAAAGCCGCCGCGGACCCTTGAAACGCACCTATCGGACTTCGTACATTCGGGAAACATGATTGCGGCCCTTGCGCATCGGCTATCCGAGCGCCTATCTAGGCCGACACGACAGAGCAACAGGGAAAACCGACTATGACGATCCGCCATGCACGTGTCCTGATCATCGGTTCGGGGCCGGCCGGTTACACCGCGGCCATCTATGCGGCGCGCGCCATGCTCGAACCGGTTCTGATCGCCGGCCTCGAACAGGGCGGCCAGCTCACGATCACGACCGATGTCGAAAACTATCCGGGCTATGCGGAGACTGTTCAAGGCCCCTGGATGATGGAGCAGATGCTGAAGCAGGCCGAGAATGTCGGCGCCGACATCGTCAACGATCTGGTCACGGACGTGAACCTCGATGTCCGGCCGTTCCACATCAGGACCGACTCCGGACAGGAATACACCTGTGATTCGCTGATCATCGCCACCGGTGCTCAGGCCAAATGGCTGGGTATCGAATCGGAACAGACCTTCATGGGCTTCGGCGTATCGGCCTGCGCCACCTGTGACGGCTTCTTCTACCGCAACAAGAAAGTGGTGGTTGTCGGCGGCGGGAACACGGCCGTCGAAGAGGCGCTTTATCTTTCAAACCTTGCCGAAACGGTCACGCTGGTGCACCGCCGCGATGAGTTGCGCGCCGAGAAGATCCTCCAGAAACGCCTGATGGCCAAGGAAAATATCGACATCGTGTGGGACAGCCAGCTCCACGAGATCACCGGCGAGAAAACGACGCCGCCCTCTGTTACCGGTGTCAGGCTCAAGAATGTGAAGACAGGCGAGATCACGGATCATGCCACCGACGGTGTCTTTATCGCGATCGGTCACGCGCCTTCGGTTGCCCTTTTCGAGGGCAAACTGAAGCAGAAACCGAATGGCTATCTTTGGACCGCGCCCGATTCCACCGCGACGGACAAGGACGGCGTATTTGCTGCCGGCGATGTCACCGACGACATCTACCGCCAGGCGGTCACCGCCGCGGGAATGGGATGCATGGCAGCGCTTGAAGCGGAAAAGTTCCTGGCTGACATGGAACCGTTGGCCGACGCAGCGGAATAACCGGACAGTCGCGGCGAAACGGCCGCGAGGAGAGCACGTATATGCCACTCGACTGGGACAAACTGCGCATATTTCACGCAGCGGCAGAAGCCGGTTCGTTTACCCATGCGGCCGAGAAGCTGCACCTCTCCCAGTCGGCGATTTCCCGGCAGGTCAGCGCCCTGGAACAGGACATCGGCGTGCCGCTCTTTCACCGGCACGCCCGGGGACTGATCCTGACCGAACAGGGCGAACTGCTTTACCGCACGGCGCACGATGTGCTGCTGAAGCTGGAAGCGGTTCGGGTACGCCTTTCGGAAACCACTGAACAGCCCAGCGGCAAGCTGCGCGTGACGACAACGGTCGGCCTCGGCTCCGGCTGGCTGACCGACCGCATGCAGGAGTTTATGGAACTCTACCCGGACATCGAGGTTCAGCTTCTCCTCGACAACGAGGAACTCGATGTGAGCATGCGGCACGCGGACTGCGCCATCCGGCTGCGCCAGCCGCAGCAGCCGGACCTTATCCAGCGCAAGCTGTTTACCGTGCACATGCATGTCTATGCGTCACCCGCCTATCTCAACCGCTACGGCAAGCCAGAGCATGTCAGTGATTTCGACAGTCATCGCATCATCACCTTCGGCGAACCTGCGCCGAACTACCTGCTGGATGTGAACTGGCTCGAGGTCGCCGGCCGGCCGGCGAGCAATCCGCGCTCGCCGCACCTGCAGATCAACAACATGCCGTCGATCAAACGGGCCGCTCAGCTCGGGATCGGCATTGCCATGCTTCCGGATTACATGGTCGGACATGATGCCGGGCTCGTCCAGCTCGACATCGATGCGGACGTCCCGTCATTTTCTGGCTTCTTCTGCTACCCGGAAGAGCTGCGTGGCTCGGCCAAGCTCAAGGCTTTCCGCGATTTTCTCATTTCAAAGGCGCGCAACTGGAAGTATTAGGCGCGCGCCTGCGCCGCCGGATGCAAATCCGTCCTTTCACATCCCAGAACCCGATCCGGGAACTTTTCGATTGCGAAGCCCTGGGCCAGTTGCTAGATCAATCGGGATGGTTTCCGAAGCTGCATAAGCGGCGACGGAATGAGAAAGGGAACATGGTGCGGTGTAGCCATCAGGCGCCAACTCCATGACTGCCCCCGCAACTGTAGGCGGAGAGCGACGCTGACAAGCCACTGGCGAAAGCCGGGAAGGACAGCCAAGCATTGACCCGCAAGTCAGGAAACCTGCCATCGAAAACTTCAACCAGGCCGGGCGGGGTGTCCCGGAAGGAGGCTTCGATGACACGTTCCGTCGTGCTCAGAAAAAATTTGATCTGCTTCCCGTTGCCCCGCTTGGACGGAGGCAGCGATGGCAGAATTCCTCGACAATATTCGGCATTCCGAAGACGGGACCTTCCATAGGTCCGGATCCGCCAACACAAGCTGTGTGGTTATCTGATGCACGCCGCGGTTCCGGTGCTGGAGGTCTCGAACCTTTGCCACCGCGCACGCAATGGCGACGTCCTCATCGACGACATTTCGTTCGCCGTGCCGCGTGGCGGCATTCTCGCGATCGCCGGCCCAAACGGTGCTGGCAAGTCGACACTGCTCAGGCTGATTTCCGGCCTCGGTGAACTCGCGCCAGGCCAGGTTCGGCTGAATGGCAGGGATCTGTCGACCCTGCGGCCTCGCGATCGCGCCAAGGACATCGCCTTTGTCGGACAGCTGGAAAGTCCTGACGGCCGGTTGCGGCTCGAGGACTACGTGGCACTCGGACGTCTGCCCCTGCGCGGCGAATTGCCGGAACAGGATCACCGCGACGCGGTCGCAGATGCGCTGCGGGCAACGCAGATGGAACGGTTTCGGGACGCACCGATGGGGCGCCTCTCCGGGGGCGAACGGCAAAGAGCGCACATCGCCCGGGCGATCGCCCAGAACCCGAAATTGCTTTTTCTGGATGAGCCCACCAACCACCTCGATCCCGATGCCAAGGGCAAGATCCTGTCGCTGATCGTCGGGCTCGGAATCACCGTCGTATTGATCGTTCACGAACTCGCGCTGATTCCGCAGTTTGCAAGCCAGGTCGCCGTGCTTGAACAAACCAGGTTGCGGGCCTTCGGACCGGCGCCGGAGGTTCTGACGCCGGATCTCATTCGCGACGTGTTCGGTGTGGATCTGATCCGCGTACAACATCCGAGTGAGCCGAGAACACTGTCCGTGGTCGACATCCCGATTTCACGCAACGCCAGTCATTTGAACTGAGGAACATCTTATGAAACCAGTCCTGCTCTCGATTGCCGCACTCTGCATTGCCCTGCCCGCGGCAGCGGACCCGGTCACCGTCGAAAACTGCGGTGGATCGCTGACCTTCGAGACGACGCCAGAGCGGATCGTCGTTCATGACATGAACATGACCGACATGGCCTTTGCCCTTGGGCTGCAGGACCGCATCGTCGGCCTGACCGGAATAACCGGTTGGTACAAGACAAGTCCGGATTTCGACAAGCTGCGCGGCGACATTCCAGAACTTGCTCCGAAATACCCGACCGTTGAGAATCTTGTTTCGGTCGACCCCGACCTTTTCTTTGCCGGCTGGTATTACGGCATGAAGCCGGGCGGCGAGGTGACGCCCGATACGCTGGCGCCGTTCGGGATCAAGACGCTCGTACTGACAGAAAGCTGCGTTCATCTGGACAAGAACCGCCCGGAGGCAAGCATGGATCTGCTGTTCGATGACATGCTGCGCCTGGGTCGCATCATGAATGTGGAAGAGCGGGCACAGCAGATGGTCGCCGACTGGCGAAAGGAACTGTCAGACATCAAGGAAACCGTCGGCGACGCAAGCGGCAAACGGGTGTTTCTGCTGGACGGGCCGGCCGATGCGCCGTTCACAGCCGGACGCTTCGCCATTCCCGACGCGATGATCGCGGCCGCCGGTGGCCAAAACGTCACCCATGACATGGATACAAGCTGGGGCCGCTCCTCCTGGGAGGCGGTTGCGGCAGCCGATCCGGAGTTTCTTGTCTTGCTCGACTACCAGACGGGCAATGGCGCGGCCGATACATTTGCCTTCCTGAAAGAGCATCCGGTGATGTCCCAGACAAAGGCCGTGAAAAACAACCAGTGGATCGGTTTGCGCTATGAGGAACTGACCCCTGGGCCGGCGAACATCGCCGCCATTCGAAAGATTGCGGAAGCAATGCACCCAGAGCGGTTCTAGTTTGACCCGTTTCACGCTTTGCATAGTGATTGGGGCGGTCATCCAGATCGCCCTCCTCCTCCTGTCGGTCGCCTATGGCTCCGCCGACATTTCGCTGACGCAGGTCTCCCAATCGATCCTGCGCGGCCTCGGACTGCTCGATGGCGAGACTTCCGCGATGGACCGGATCGTCTTCGACCTGCGGCTGCCGCGGGCTGTGTTTTCGCTTTTGATCGGCGCGGGCCTCGGCGTTGTCGGCGTCGTCCTGCAGACGGCAACGCGCAACGACCTGGCGGATCCGTTTCTGTTCGGTCTTTCCTCGGGTGCGGCGACCGGGGCCGTCTTTGTCATCACGATTACCGGCGATCTGCTCGGCTTCTGGACATTGCCGCTTGCCGCCTTCAGCGGAGGCATGCTGGCAACTGCCATCGTTCTGGGGCTTGTCGCCCGCCTGCGCACGTCGGCGCCCGAAAAGCTTATTCTGGCGGGGCTCGCTGTGTCGTTCCTGTTTTCCGCCCTGACCAATTTCCTCGTCTTCTCCGGAGACCAGCGTGCCGCCCATTCCGTCATATTCTGGATGCTGGGCGGTCTCGGCCTTGCGCGTTGGAGCACGCTGCCGCTCGTGCTGCTGGGCGCCGCGACCATCATTGCATTCACCCTTCTGTCCCACCGAAAACTCGATGCGCTCCTCGCCGGTGATGCGACCGCCAACAGTCTCGGCGTTCAGGTGTCGGCCTTGCGGCGCAACACCTTCATCGCGGCGGCATTCGCGACCGCGATTTTCGTCTCTGTCTCCGGCGTGATCGGCTTCATCGGCCTGATGGTGCCGCATATCGCAAGGGGATTGGTCGGCGCGCTTCACCTGAGGCTGGCCATCGTTGCGGCCATTATCGGCGGCGTGCTCCTGACCGCATCCGATCTGCTGGCACGGGTGCTGCTCGCCCCTCAGGAACTGCCGGTCGGCGTTATCACGACATCGCTTGGGGCGGTGTTCGTATTCGTGTTGCTGACCATGGAAAAACCACGATAGGAATGAACCGGTTCAGCTTCCACCGGTTTCTAATGCCGCGGCACAAGGCTATCTTCAATTTCAAATTCCCTGCTCATGGAGTTTGATTTTGACAAACAGCCTTTCGACCACAGGCATCAATGAATTGACCCCCGGCCCGGGCGTCGAAACCCCAAGCGGGGACGATGTCAGCAACAGGTTCGCCGAAGCCGCACTTGAGCGTCACAAGCGCGAGGGCGTGGAACTGGCGGTCAAGGCCCGCTGGATCGCTATGGCGGCCATTGCGATCATGCTTCCGTTCATCAACTTCCAGTGGGAGGTTCTCTACTACCACCTCTTCGTCGTCATCTTTGCCCTGATTGGATGGATTCAACTTCGTGTCGCACGTGTCGGCCGCTCGAGCGCCGAACTTCTGCTCATCTTCTGCGATCTGGCGTTGATGACCATTATCCTCGCCGTACCAAACCCGTTTTCCGACAACAATTGGCCAATGGCCATGCAATTTCGCTTCGAGGGCGTCATATATTTTTACGTTCTCCTGGCGGTCGGCACACTCGCCTATTCCTGGCGCACTGTACGTTGGATGGGCACGCTGACGGCGGGACTGTGGGTCTTGGCACTCGGCATCGCCTGGTTTGCAACGACTGAAGATATCTCCCTGACGGAAGCCGCGCGCGCCGCTTTCTTGCCCGATCAGGAACTGGCTGACCTGCTTGATCCGAACAACTTCCTTTATTTTATCCGCGTCCAGGAAATGGTCGTTTTCCTGATCGTCGCTATCACGCTTTCCGTCACGGTGCGGCGCTATGCGGATTTGCTGATGGGTCACGCGGCGCTCGAACGCGAACGGGCCAACCTTGCCCGCTATTTCTCGCCCAATGTGGTTGAAGAACTGTCCAACAACGATGAACCGCTCAAGCAGATCCGTACCCAGGACGTCGCGGTCCTGTTCGTCGACATTGTCGGTTTTACAAAATATGCGGCAAGCCGGGAGTCCGAGGAAGTCATCACAACACTGCGGGAGTTTCACAAACGCATGGAAAATGAGGTCTTCCGGCACAATGGAACGCTCGACAAATATCTCGGCGACGGGCTGATGGCGACCTTCGGAACGCCGTTTGCCAGCGACAGGGACGCCATCAACGCCCTGCGCTGCGCCCGGTCAATGATCGCCTCGGTCGCCGAATGGAACGCCGGCAGGCAGGCCGCAGGCGAACCGCAGATCCAGGCCAGCTTCGGTCTTCACTACGGCCCCGCGGTCCTGGGAGACATCGGCGCCAACCGTCTGGAATTTGCCGTCATCGGAAACACCGTCAACGTAGCGAGCCGGGTCGAGGCGCTGACGCGCGGTCTGTCCGTCAGGCTTGCGGCAACCGACGAGCTGCTGCGCCGCGTCCGCGACGAGACGAAAGGGGAGGCAAAAGAAGTGTCGGACCTCGTCGCTCATGACGACGTTTCGATACGCGGGCTGAAAAAAAACATTACCGTATGGACACTCGCCTAGCGCGAGTGTTGCTTCAGCCTTGCACCAAGCGCATAGCTGCCATGCGCCGCTTTGCCTTGCAAATTGCCCGCAAAGTTAACATATCAACCTGAGCCGGTGAGCACGGATGGACTATTCCTCCCAGTACCATCTTCGCCGGCTGTGTTCCCCTCTGGAGGTTTCGTTTTTAAACCTTCTGATTCTACGGGCCTGAGAGCAATCTCGAGGCCCGTTTTTTTTGGCTCCTGCTCACATGAAGAGCTTTTCGGCGCTCAGGTCCTTGTAAAGATGGGCGACCTGATCGCCATAACCGTTGTAAATCTGTGTCGGAACAGATTCACCCGTGTGCAGCACCCGCTCCTGTGCCTGGCTCCAGCGCCTGTGCGGCACATCGGGATTAACGTTCGCCCAGAACCCGTACTCGTTCGGTCCAACGTCCTCCCAGAAGCTCACCGGCCGCGTGTCCGTAAAGGTGATGCGCTTGATCGATTTGATTGACTTGAAACCGTATTTCCACGGCAGCGCGAGGCGAATGGGTGCACCGAATTGCTTCGCCAGCGGCTTGCCATAGGCACCGGTCACCAGGAATGCGAGGTCATTCCCGGCTTCTTCCATTGTCACGCCTTCGACATAGGGCCAGGGATACCAGCGCTGTTTCTGGCCGGTCGCGACCTGCGGGTCGAGGAAGGTTTCGAAACGCACGAATTTCGCCGAAGACAGTGGCTTGGCCAGTGCAAGAAGATCCGAAAGGGCAAATCCGCTCCACGGAACCGTCATCGACCACGCCTCTACGCAACGGTGCCGGTAAAGCCGCTCTTCCAGCCCCATCCTGCGTGCCAGATCCTCAAATCCGATGGTGAAAGGCTTTTCGACAAGCCCGTCGATTTCCATGTCCCACGGGTTGGTTTTCAACGCCTGGGCCGCTTTCCAGATCTGTTTATGCGAGCCGAATTCGTAGAAATTGTTGTACATCAGGTTGATGTCTTCCGGCGTCAGTTCCCTGTCGATCATGTAGGCTTCATCGCGTTCCGCCGGATAAAGATCCGCCGTCGGATCGTTCGCCGCCAAAGCCCCGCCCGGCCGAAGTGCGACTGCCGCGGCAAGACCAAGCCCCGCCATGCCGAGACCCTTGACGATCTGTCTGCGGTTGAGAAAAACGTCCTCCGGTGTGGCCAGGCTTTCACTGATCGCCCAGTCCTTTTGTTTGATGATGCTTGCCAAAATCCGTCCTCCGATCCCAACCCTGCATAGTGCCCGCGACACGGTCCGCGCTGGCAAAAACCATAAGTCGGCATCCCGTCCGCACAACTCATAGATTTTCACAATCTGGTGTGCCGTCAGCGGCATGTGGACAAAAAAGCCGGCCTGAGGGCCGGCTTTAGTAAATCATGGCGCATAATTCAGCGCGCACGCGAAGACGGTTACATTTCCATCGCCTCAGCGACTTCGACGTTTCCCCCGCCCTCGAGGATCGGACATCCCTTGGCCATGTCCACCGCCGCGTCGATCGTATCGGCGCTGACAATCGAATAGCCGGATAGCGGATTCGCACCCCCGCCATCCGTCACGCCACCGGCGGCCACCGTCTTTGACGCACCGACCGGCGCACCGCCATCTACGACGGCAGAGCCCATCGTTTCGAACCAGGCGTTCCAGGCGGCCATGACCTTGGCGCCTTCTTCCGGCGATTCCGGCGGTTTGCCGCCGTGATAGGCAAATACGAAATTCGGCATGCCACTTCCTCCCATCGAGCGATTTTAGATTAACAGTACAGTTATTTAACATAAAAGTTATATAAATCGGCTGTCAATGCATCATGCCCGCGGCCTGAAAAAGGCGCGTACGCAGGAGGGTGCTGTCAAAAACTCTGTTCACACGCAGGCGGCACAGAACCTCTGGATCCGCTTGCAGGCCTCTTCGAGCAGCGCCTCGGAAGTTGCGTAGGAGATGCGGAAATTCGGCCCCAGACCGAAGGCCGATCCGTGCACGACGGCAACGCCCTCGGTTTCGAGCAGTTCGGTGACGAAATCCTCGTCCGTCTCGATTGTTTTTCCCGACGGGGCGGTCTTGCCGATCAGCCCGGCACAGGACGGGTAGACATAAAACGCCCCCTCGGGCGTCGGGCAGGAAATACCGGATGCCTGATTGAGCATCGAAACCACCAGATCGCGGCGCCCTTCGAAGATCGACTTGTTTCTTTGAATGAAATCCTGTGGGCCCGTCAGCGCCTCGAGCGCGGCCCATTGGGCAATGGAGTTCGTGCCGGATGTCTGCTGGCCCTGGATCATGTCCATTGCCTTGATGATTTCGATTGGCCCGCCCGCATAGCCGATGCGCCATCCGGTCATGGCATAGGCTTTCGAGACACCGTTCATTGTCAGCGTGCGGTCGTAAAGCCGAGGTTCGACCTGCGCCGGTGTCTTGAAGACAAAATCGCCATAGGTGAGATGTTCATACATGTCATCGGTCAGGATCCACACATGCGGATGGCGCAACAACACATCGGTGATTGCCCGCAACTCGTCCTCGGAATAGGCGGCGCCGGACGGGTTCGACGGCGAATTGAAGATCAGCCACTTTGTCTTCGGTGTGATGGCAGCCTCCAGCGCCTCGGCCGTCAGCTTGAAGCCGTTCTCCAACTGCGTTTCCGCATAGACTGACGTCCCGCCGCAAATGGCCACCATTTCCGGATAGCTGACCCAGTAGGGCGCCGGGATAATCACCTCGTCCCCCGAATTGAGCGTTGCCATCAAGGCATTGAAAAGGATCTGCTTGCCGCCGGTACCGACGATGACCTGCTCGGGCGCATAGTCGAGCCCGTTCTCGCGCCGGAATTTTTCGGAGATCGCCTTGCGAAGCTCGGGAATGCCGGACACCGGCGTATATTTGGTCTCGCCGCGCCGGATCGCATCGATCGCTGCCTCCTTGATATTGTCGGGCGTATCGAAATCCGGTTCACCCGCACCGAGGCCGATGACGTCACGGCCCTTGGCTTTCAGTTCGCGGGCCTTTTGCGAAACTGCGATCGTGGCGGACGGCTTCACGCGTGACAGCGCATCGGCAAGAAATGCCATTTCGGTGTACTCCAGCTCAAATGGTCAGGCGCGTCGGGAACAAATCCCGGATCGTGTATAATCCTATGTCGAATCAGGGCGGGAAGTTCAAGCCGGGCGCGAGCGTCTTTCGCGATCCAACCCGACAGGAGATGACCTCTGGAAACTGCAATGGCCGAATTCAATGGCAGCGGCCGGATCCTGTCGGCAGCCGATGGCACCTGCACCGGCTCTTTTGGGCCCTTTGTTCTCAAAACGGCGCTTCAGCCGATCTTTGGCCGCGATCGCTCTGGCGCATTGATCCTGTTCGCCACCGAGGGCCTTTTGCGGGTGTACCTGAATGACCGTCCGTTCGGCACAGGCGATTTCTTCGCGCGTATCGGCTCGGCCGAGCGCCTGGCAATTGACGTTCTGTGCCGGCAGATGCACCTCGTTAACGCATCCGCTGAGCCGTCGGACGGCGCGATGCTGTTTCTCAATTTCGATCCCAGCATCTACGCCAGCAACAGGCAGATCGCTGCGGCGGTCAATCGGCTGAAGGCCGAAGTCCGAGACAGCACCTACTCTACCCGCCGCATCGTTTGCGAAATGACCGAACAGCCGGCCCTGTCGCCGGCTCGCATGCGCTATCTGATCGAGAGCCTCAGGGAAGCTGGTTTCAGGATCGCAGTCGATGATTTTGGAGCCGAGTCGTCGGACTTGGTCCGCGTTGACCGAATCCGCCCGGACTACATCAAGCTTGACGCAAAATGGGTGACGCGGCTGATGGAAAGTCAAAGCGGCTTTTCTGCGCTGAAGGATGCCGTGGCGCGTTTCCGAAAGGGTGGAGCAAAAATCGTCATCGAGGGCCTGGAGAAGGACTTTCAGGTCGATCTTGCATGGGGCGCCGGCGCTGATCTTGTCCAGGGCTATGCACTCGCCCGCCCGCAACTGACGCCAACGGATTTCTGGCAGCTCTATCAGCGTGGCGCCGCCTGAAAATCCTTGAGCGGCGAAGCTGTGCCACCTTACGGCGAATTCCTGCCTGCCACACTTTAAACACGACAAATGTCCGTGTCTGCCAAATTTCCGTCGCTCTCGCGTCGATTTCAGCCTGTTTGCTTCAACCACCGGCTGGACCGGCACCGACGCGTCGCGGGCACCGCTGTCACCCACCCCACGACAGGCAGCAAGGGCCCGCGGCGCGTTACCGGACTGGCGATGTGGATCGGAGGGCAGATCATGAAACTCGACGCGGATTATCTGGACCGGCACCGTGAAACGATGCGCGCACGCTGGAGGATCAAGATGGCTGCTCTTGCGGTGTTCGCCTCCATTGTCATGCTCGGCGATCTGGTGGTCGAGGCAAAACCGCTCGACCCGGCAGAACCGGCGGGCGCCACCTGCCGGCAGGCCGCAGGATCCGATCACACCACACATGCACGGGGATGCGACGAGGCCGGCCCGGACTTTATTTCGGCGGATTTGGCCCTATCTTCTCGGCAACGATAGCGCCACTTGAATCGGACGAGGCAACGTACATGGACAAGTTTGGTCTGGCCGCGGTCGCCGCCGCGGCCCTTGCTTTAAGCGCAGCTTCCGCCATTGCTGCGGACAATTACGCCACGCAAAAAGTCGGAATCAATGTCGAGACCGTCGCAACCGGCCTGGAGCATCCCTGGGGCATAGCGGTTCTGCCAGATGGTGCCTTTCTGGTGACAGAGCGGGATGGCCGCATGCGGCTGGTCAAGGACGGTGACCTCTCGCAGCCGGTTTCCGGTTTGCCAAATATCGCCGTGGGCGGTCAGGGCGGCCTGCTTGATGTGGCGCTGTCCAACGATTTTGAACAGAGCGGCATCATCTACTTTACCTATTCCGAGCCCGGCCAGGGAGGCGCCGGCACCGCCTTGACCAGGGCAAAACTCGTTCGGAACGGCATGCAGGCGCGGCTGGAGGACGTCAAAGTGCTGTTTTCCATGGATCGCAAGTCGCGCGGCGGCCGGCACTTCGGCTCACGCATCGCCATTGCCGATGATGACAGCCTGTTTTTCACCATCGGTGACCGTGGCGATGCTGACCGTGCCCAGGACCCGATGGATCATGCCGGTGCGGTGCTGCGCATCAATCCGGACGGCTCGATACCTGCCGATAATCCCTATGCGAACGCCGACAACGCCAAGCCTGAGCTTTGGTCGAAGGGACACCGCAACGCGCAGGGGCTGGACTTCGACAGCAAGACCAACGTGCTTTACGCCGTCGAGCACGGCGCCCGCGGCGGCGATGAAATCAATCGTCCGGAGCCTGGTCTCAACTATGGCTGGCCGGTGATCTCCTATGGCCGGCATTATTCGGGCGGCAAGATCGGCATTGGCACGGAGGCGACCGGTTACCAGCAACCAATTCATTATTGGGACCCGTCGATCGCGCCCGGAGGCATGACTGTCTATCGCGGAGAGATGTTCCCGGAATGGGACGGCGATTTGTTCGTGACGGCACTGAAGGACAGGATGCTTGTGCGCCTCGACAGGGACAATGCCGGCAACATCACGGGTGAAGAACGCCTGTTGCAGGGGCGCTACGGGCGCATGCGCGACGTGATTGCCGCACCCGACGGTTCACTCCTGGTCCTGACAGACGAACCTGACGGCGTTATCCTGCGCATTTCACCAGCAATTCTAATTTTGGCTCATTTTTGGGTCTCAGATGAATTTGAGCTGATTTTCAGGAGGGTTTAGGTTGCTTCCGGGCTGACTTGACGGTCGGTGGTGGCTCACCATCGACAAGTGTTCGTATGAGTGCACCCCAATCCGGGAAGATCAAGTAGCAAACAATCGTGCGGATGTGATCGAAGAACCGATACCGCGCCGCTAAAACACTGCGGGCTTTCTTCCAGAGCGCTTCGAGTACATCACAAACTGTATGCATGGCGAAGGCGAGCAGATTGAGCGTCGCCAGCACAGATGCCAGATAATTGTCGCCATGCCCAAAGTTGTGCTCCAGATTGTATCCCCGGGTTTTCAGAACATTGAAGGTCTCATTTTCAATCTTCCACCGTGCGCGTCCGCAAGCGGCAAGGTCCCCGACATTGGTCTCATCGACAGCGATGTTGGTCACAAAGCTGTTGCGATATGTGGTCTTCCCTTTGGTGTTGATAATCTCGATTTCGAACCAGTTGACGTGGGTCGCGTCCTTGCCATCGCGCAGGGGTACATCATTCAGCCAGCGATAGATGTGGGTGGCAGCCTTGCGACCCTTTTTGATACGACGGCGCTTTGTCGAGTTGATCTCGGCACCGTCCAGCCACTCGTACAACGTCTTATGGGACAAGGACTTGGCAGTCAGAATGAAGTCGCCGCCAACCGACTGAATCGTATCAACAATCGGCTGATTAGCATACAGGTCATCGCCAAGATAAACTGGCTTTAGCGAAGCGTAACGTTTCCCATTGGCGGCAAGCCAGCGTTTGACGGCATTCCTTTCACAATCCTGTTTCGCATGACCGTCCTGCGGGCTAATAAATTCCGGCTGCAGCGGTATCGCTCGGCTGTCACCCGGGACGACGACCGCGGCGGAAACCATGGTGTGAAAATACTCGGTGCCGCCATCATTGCGCTTGCGATGAGAACAATTCCGGCAATGCAACTTGCGGCTACAGAAATATTCTGTGCCATCAAGTGCAATCAGCACGCGACCATCCAGACATCGGAAAGGCTCCAAACCGTTATGGCTTTTCAGATGGTCAACAAGGTTATCAAACTGCCCAAAGAGATGCTGCGGTTCAGCCTCATCAAGCATCGAGCGGATATGATTATCGCTCGGAAGCTTCTTGATTCCGAACAACGTCTGACAGTTCGAGCAACCGTTACCCGCTTGCATCTCGCGCTGATGCGACAGGAACGACGGAGACTGCATGAAAAATATCGAAAACGCCGACAGGCCGATATCTGCCATCGTGTAACTCGTGTTTGGGCCAACCCGTCGGTCAGGCAAGTTCGCGCAGCACGATCTGAGCGAGCCAATGAGGGAATCCAAGTGTAACACGCAACAAACGAATCATAGATCGAGCGATTTGAGAATCCCAAAAATCCCAAAATTAGAATTGCTGGCATTTCACGTCAGTAATCGGGGCTCGTTTTGAAATATCTTATTGTCGCGATCGCGGTCCTCGCGGCCATAATTCTGTGTGCCGCGATCTTCTTTTTTGTCTTCGGGCGCGAAAAGACCTGGATGCGCGTTGCCGGCCCGCCCGACCGGGGACGGCTCAACCTGATCGAAATCAGACGCAGTCCGACCGCAAATGATGCACTCGCCTGCACAAAGGGTCTGCGCGAAGATTGCGATTTCGAACTCCCTTCCTTTGACGAGTCGCCCGAGCGGATCATGGACCGCCTCGCCGCACGTATTGAATCCAGCGATGCGCTGGCGCGGCGGGTTGATGATGGCGCAGATCCGAAGCATCTGCGTTTTGTCACCTATTCGCCGACGATGCGCTTTCCCGACCTTGTCAGCATCGAGCTGGTCGATATGGCGGATAGCCGCACCGGCATGATCGCCTATGCACGCGCGCAGCTCGGCCGCCTCGATTTCGGCGCCAATCAGCAACGGTTGAGGCTTTACCTAAAGGACCTCTAGCGTCCGCTCCGGACAATTCGCTAACTGACTCTTGCGGCAGGGAAATCGCGCTGATAGAGCAGGCCTCCGGGTGTTGCTTGTGCACCCGTATTGCTTCGAGCAAGGCCACTATCAATGAACCGCGCAAAGGCAAATCTGCTTCTGCTGCTTGCAGGGGCGGTGTGGGGAATGGGTTTCGTCGCGCAGAGCACCGCGATGGACGCCGTCGGCCCGATGCTGTTCGTCAGCTTGCGTTTCGCCTTGGCAACCCTTGCTGTCCTGCCCTTCGCGCTGCATGAAGCAGGACGGGCAGCCGACCCCCTCCCCGCCGCTGACTGGTCCGGATTTGTATGGATCGGAATTGCGCTTTTTGGAGGGATGGCATTCCAGCAGGTCGGTCTGACGACAACCACGGTGACGAATGCCGGGTTTTTGACCGGATTATACGTCGTGCTCGTGCCGCTGTTGCTGGTTGTCGTCTTGCGTCAGGCGCCGCACCCCATCGTCTGGCCGGCGGCCTTGCTGGCCTTTGCGGGCATCTGGCTCCTGAGCGGCGGTAGTTTCCTCGCCATGAACCGGGGCGATGTTCTGGTCATCATCAGCGCCGTCTTCTTTGCCTGCCAGGTCATACTCATCGGTGTGTTCGGCGGGCGGACCGGCCGACCGCTGACGCTGTCGGCGGTGCAGTTCGCCATCTGTGCAGTACTCGGATTCGCCGCAGCCGTTGCGACCGAGCCCATCGACTGGCATGCGATACGCGATGCCGCTCCGGAAATCGTCTATTCCGGTGTTTTCTCCACCGGGCTCGCCTTTTCACTCCAGGCGATTGGCCAGCGCTACACCACATCCGCACAAGCAGCGATTTTCCTGTCATCCGAGGCCCTGTTCGCCGCACTGTTCGGAGCGGTTTTTCTGGGTGAAAGAATAGCTGGCTATGGTTTCCTGGGGTGCTTTTTCATCTTCGCTGCGATCCTGGCCGTAGAGATAATACCCGCAACCAGAGGTAGGCGGGCGACCGGTGAAAAGGCACGGTGACGCAGGAGTGCCCGAAGTCACTACACCTTGAATTGTTGCCTTTGCAGCTTCTTTACCTTGAATCAATGCACGTTTGAACGCGACTGGATTGACAGAACCTTTGCGCGCCGGGATTGCAACGTCGCAGCCTGTGCATTGCAATGCGAAATCGTCACAAAACTTTTTCTTGCTTATTTTTCCCGGCTGCCTCACTGTGTCGCCCGTTCGGGCAATTTGCGAACACGGGAAAACCTACTGATAGCCATGCGGACCGGAGCCGCATAAAAATCCGGGTGATCGAAACACAGGCTGCCGCAGAGGCAGCGATCACGATAACAGGGACCTTTCCGCAATTTTCGAGAACTGCCTGCCTTACCCGTTTGACGGGTGAAACCGACGACGCGCGGGCTTAACGCCGGCGGACAACAGAGGACCTGACAGAATGGCCGAGACTGGCACTGTAAAGTTTTTCAATACCGACAAGGGCTTTGGCTTCATCAAGCCGGATACCGGTGAATCCGATATCTTCGTTCACATTTCAGCCCTGAAGGATTCGGGCTTGGAGACCCTTCTGGAAAACCAGAAGGTCAGCTTCGAAACCGAACCGGATCGTCGCGGCAAGGGACCCAAGGCCGTCAACCTGACGATTGTCGAGTAATCCGGACGGAATTGAAAACCTGTGTTGCCCGGTCTGCGGCCGGGCAGCCGAAACACCAAGCCAGTTCATTAAATTTATTTAATATTTCAACGACTTCCATTCAGACTGCGTTCATCGACCGAAGCATAGTTTCCGATCCAAGCAGAGGGACATTCGCCCTCAATCAATAAAGATACAGGATCAGAAACAATGAACATCTTGACCAAAACAGTCCTCGCGACGGCAGCCGTTGCCGCAACAGCGGTCGTTCCCGTCACTGGCGCCATGGCGGCCAGTCGTGACGCCGCCTTCACAAGCAAGCACCATGTGCACAAGGGCGGCCCGGGCTACTACAAGAAGGGCCCGCGGGTTCACTATCCGCGTGGTCCCTACAAGAAGCCGCCGGTTGTCGTTCACAAGCGCAACAACAATGCCGCAGCGATCGGGCTGCTTGGCCTTGCCGCCGGCGCCATCATCGGCGGCGCGATTGCCAACAGCAACTAGAGCAAAACTGGCTGCCCGTCTTCCATCGGGCGTGCGGAGCAATCCGGGCGCCCTTTTTCCTTTCGGCCATGCTTCTGATTGCGTTCAGCTTGCGTTCAGGCAGCGTTTTCTAGATTGCCGGGCAAGCTGGAACCACAGCGCAGTCCGCAACGCCACCGAGAGGAACAAGGAAGATGGGAAAGTCAGTAAAAGTACTCGTCGCCGCCCTTACCGCCGCTGCTGTCACGGCCGCACCGTTGTCGCAGGCTTATGCCCACGACCGCGGCCGCCCGCATCACCACGGTGGCTGGAACGGACCAAAGCACAAGCAGTTCAAGCACCACAGGCGCCACAAGCGTCACAGGGCTCCTGTTGTCATCGAGAAGAACAATGACGATGCGCTGCTGCTCGGCGTGCTGGGCCTCGCCGCCGGTGCAATCATCGCCGGCGCCATCCTGAGCGAGCCGCCACGCCCGGCGCCGCAACCGGACTATTATCCGCGGCGTGACCATTATCCGCAGGCGCCCAACGACTATACCTATTCACCCGACTACTATCCGCCGGCGCCGTCCGAAGTGAATAACTACCGGCTGGCGCCGGTAGCGTCAGGCAGGTGATTGTCGAGGTACTGAAGTACAAGTTCGTCTGTGATGGCCCCGGTGGTTGTCGAGAAGTAGCCCCGGCCCCAGAACCGGCGGCCCCAGTACCACTTGCGTATCTCCGGGAACTCGCGCTGGATTTTGTGAGACGAACGGCCTTTCATCTTGCGTACCAGATCGGAGATGGCGACTTTTGGGGGCACGGACACGAACATATGCACGTGATCTTTGGACAGAACGCCATGCAAGATGGAAACGCCGTTCTCCTTGCAGACCTGACGGCAGATGGTGCGTACCCGCAGGGCCAGATCGCCAGTCAGAACTTTGTAGCGATACTTCGTCGCCCAAACGATATGGTACCGGTGGTAATAGACGCAATGCGCGGAGCGATCATATTGCATGACTCTGGCCTTCCAAAAATGAGCCTTTGCCCTCAACGGGCGGCTCATTTTTGGAAGGCCAGAGTCATAGCACGATTCGTTTTCGCTGAAGCGGGGTCCGACTGGAAGTCGGAGGCTTCAAACCAAAGAGTGGAAAGTGAACACCGCTGGCGGCATCGAACCGTGGACCGACGAATGGTACCGGTATTGCGCACAGCGCTACCGGTCCTTCGATCCGACGACCGGAACCTTCCGCGGCTATGACGGTTACGACCATTTCTGCATCGCGCGATAGGCGGCGGACCCAGACAGACTCTAGTCTGAGCCAAGGGCGCGCAGCATCTTGGAGGCGCGCGATGCAACCGACTTTCGCCTGTCGTTGCAAAGGCTCAGAAGATGCGGGCGCAGCCACGTTGCAAGGTCTGCGTCCGCCCCGGCCCATTTAACCAGGGTTTCCATGGTGGTGTTGAGCACGATCCAGTCATCGTGATGTTCAAGGTTCCGCTTCATAATCCCCAATGCAGCGGACCGTTGCTTTTCATCCATGTCAGTTGAGAGGCGATCGAACAGTTGCGCCAAAGTCCATTGGGCTGAGGCCTGGTCCAGTTCCCCGATTTCGCCGATAAAGCGGTCAATGTAGGGAAGAAGCAGGTCATGACGTTCCGCCTCGACCCGTTTCATGGCACTGGATGTGCGAAGCCTGACGACCTCGTCCTGGCTTCGATAACAGTCGAACAGCTCGCCGAAACGGTCCGTGTCCGACAGCACGATGTCGACAACCTCGACAGTCCTCCCAAGAGAATTGGGGTGCCCACCCGTCAGCATCTGTTCGAATGTCTCGGCCATTACCTGGATAACCCTGCAAGTTTCTGAGACCGGAAGCCTCTTCTCAGATTCCCTTGAGGAACGGGTTCGTCAAGCGCTCCTCGCCGATCCGCCCACCCGGTCCGTGACCGCAGATAAAGCCGACCTCGTCGCCCAACGGAAGCACCTTGTCGCGGATGGAATCCAGCAGCTGTTGATGATTGCCGCCCGGCAGGTCGGTACGGCCGATCGAGCCGCGGAAGAGCACGTCGCCCACATGGGCAAATCCGGCATCGCGATTGAAGAAGATCACGTGGCCGGGCGCATGGCCGGGACAATGAAAGACCTCGAACGCATGGTCGCCGAAGGATACCGTTTCACCTTCCTCGAGCCACCGGTCAGGGGTGACATTGCGTACCGTGCCTCGACACCGAACATCTGGGCCTGGTCTTCCAGACCCTGCAGAAGCTTGAGGTCATCCTTGTGCGGCCCGACGATCTCGACGCCGAGCGCTTCCTTCAGGTCCATTGCGCCGCCGGCGTGATCGATATGTCCGTGGGTCAGCCAGATCGCATCGATCTTGATGTCGTTTTTCTCGAGGGCCTCCACAATTGCCGCCACATCGCCACCGGGATCGACAACGACGCCGTGTTTGCTGTCGCTGTCGAAAAGGATCGTGCAATTCTGCTGAAAGGCGGTAACCGGAACAATGCCGGCCTGGATCTGACCCATGGTGGTTTCCGTCGTAAGGGCTATTTGCCACGCCGTGATGGAATTTGGCAAACAAATAGGCGCGCTGCTTTACAAGACGCGCGCCCTTTCAAGTCTTCGCTGCCGGTTGGGCTCAGGCCGCCTCGCGGACCGGCTGGACGGCCTTCATATAGTCATTCACCAGGTTTGTGGTGATTTCACCGACTGAAAAGCGATAAGGGCCGATCTCGGAAACCGGAGTGACCTCGGCGGCCGTTCCGGTCAGGAAGCATTCTTCGAATTCTTCCATCTCCTCCGGCATGATCGCCCGTTCGACGATTTCGTATCCGCGTTTGCGGGCGAGATCGATAACGGTACGCCGCGTGATGCCATCGAGAAAACAATCCGGCGTCGGTGTATGGATGACGCCGTCCTTGACGAAAAAGACATTGGCGCCCGTCGCCTCGGCAACGCGGCCGCGCCAGTCCAGCATCAGCGCGTCGGCGTAGCCCTTGCTCTCCGCTTCGTGCTTCGACAGGGTACAGATCATGTATAGGCCGGCCGCCTTGGATTCGCTCGGGATCGTCCTTGGGTCGGGACGCCGGTACTTGGCCATATCCAGCCGGATGCCCTTGAGCCGTTCTTCGGGCTTGAAGTAGGATGGCCACTGCCAGATCGCGATGGCAAGGTTGATCCGGTTGTGCTGCGCGGAAACGCCCATCATCTCACTGCCCCGCCAGGCGATCGGCCGGACATAGGCATCCTCGAACCCCTGGCGTTTCAGGAGCTCATTACAGGCGTCGTCGATTTCTTCGACGCTGTAGGGAATTTCGAAACCAAGCAGCTCGGCGGATTTGTGCAGCCGCTCAGTATGTTCGCGCAGCTTGAAGATCACACCGCCATAGGCCCGCTCACCCTCAAACACCGAGCTTGCATAATGCAGGCCATGCGAAAGCACGTGAAGCTTCGCGTCCTGCCAGGGAACATACTCGCCATTGTACCAAATCTCGCCCTCAAGCTGATCGAAGGGGACCGATGCCATTGCGTAACCTCCAGCGCCTTGCGCTTCATTCGATATGTTATTCGCCGGGTATGAAAAAAGCCCGATAATGTCCGGAATTGAGGCGTAGGGCGACTGACCGCCCCGAAAACGCCAATACCGTGTCGATTAGAGGGTTTTACATCCTTGACGCGGATTGAGGCTATCAATAGCATCAAATTATGTCAACAAGGCTGACATATTTGAAAGGGAATAACGCCATGGCGTCCGAAAGGGCACGAAAATTACCCGATTCCGACACCATTACGGGACCCATGTCGGAAAGCGACGGCATCGATTTCGACATTATCGAGATGCTTTACTTCGCCTACCGCGATTTCACATCCGATCCCGACGCCATACTGGCACGCTTCGGTTTCGGCCGGGCGCATCATCGCGTTGTCCATTTCGTCAACCGGCAGCCGGGCATGACCGTTGCGGACCTGCTCGATACGTTAAGGATAACCAAGCAAAGCCTTGCCAGGGTTTTGAAACAGTTGATCGATTCCGGCTATATACACCAGGTCGAAGGCCCCAATGACCGGCGTCAAAGACGGCTGTACCCGACCCGCAAGGGCCGGGAACTGGCGCTGGAACTGGCGCGGCCACAGTCTCGCCGCATAACCGAAGCACTAAGGGGTATTGATGCCGAGGGGCAAGAACTGATCAGGCAGTTCCTTAAGGGAATGGTTAATCGGGATTGACGCCAAAGGGCTTTGAAGAATTGCATAAGGAGGCGGCATGCAGGCTGAATTGCTTTCTGACAATGCTGCGCATCTGCTCGTCGTTGATGATGATACGCGCATTCGCGACCTGTTGAACCGGTATCTGAGCGATCAAGGCTTCCGGGTCACAACGGCATCCGACGCCGCCGAGGCCCGCCGTAAGCTCAACGGACTGGAATTCGATCTTCTCGTTGTCGATGTCATGATGCCCGGCGAAACGGGTGTCGCGCTGACAAAATGGCTGCGCGAACTGCGCGATGTCCCGATCCTGATGCTGACGGCGCTGGCCGAAATCAACAGCCGCCTCGAAGGGCTCGAAGCCGGCGCGGATGATTATCTTGCCAAACCCTTTGACCCGCGCGAACTGGTCCTGCGCATCAACAACATCCTGAAACGCGGCGGCCCGCCGGAAATCCCGCAGATCGAGCAGATCGTCTTCGGCCCCTATACATTCGGCCTTGCCCGGCGCGAATTGAAACGCGGCGCCGAAATCGTGCGGCTGACCGACCGTGAGCAGGAAATCATGGTGCAGTTCGCCCAGCGTCCGGGTGAAACGATCCCAAGGCACGAACTGGTCGGTCAGGATATCGATATCGGCGAACGCACGATCGACGTGCAGATCAACCGTCTGCGGCGCAAGATCGAGGAAGATCCCGCCAATCCCATGTGGCTCCAGACGGTGCGCGGTATCGGCTACCGGTTAAGCGTCGAATAACGCCGTTTCCCCTTGATCTGCGAAGTTCGATGCGGCGATTTATCGTGCGATGACGGGTCGAAATCCGCTTTCCCTGCTATAAGATAGCTCTATTCGGTCTTTCGCGCCTCTTGTTCTGCGGCGGGCCGTGAACGGGAACGCTTGATGACGACCATTGACTCCATAAGGCGAGAGCACGAACGGTACCCGCCAAAGGGCTATCGGCGCTTTACGCGCTGGTTCACGCGCCGGATCCCGACCGGCCTTTACGGGCGCACGCTCCTCATCATCATCCTGCCCATGGTCATACTGCAGTCGGTGATCGCCTTCGTCTTCATGGAGCGCCACTGGCAAACCGTAACCCAGCGGCTATCGACCGCCGTTACGCGGGATATCGCCGCCATCATTGACGTGATCGAGACCTATCCCCAGGACGCCAATTACGATGAGATCACCCGCATGGCGCGGGATCGGCTGGAACTGAATATTGCCATCGAGCCGGACGGCACCTTGCCGCCGCCGCGTTCCAAGCCGTTCTTCTCGATCCTCGATTCGATCCTCAGCGAAGAAGTCACGCGCCAGATCCGGCGCCCGTTCTGGATCGACACGATCGGCGATTCCAATCTGGTCGAGATCCGCATCCTGCTTGACGACAAGGTATTGCGCGTCTTTGCCCGCCGCAGTCAGGCCTATGCCTCCAACACGCATATTTTCCTTTTGTGGATGGTTGGAACGTCGATGGTCCTGCTGATCATCGCCATCCTGTTCCTGCGCGGCCAGATCAGGCCGATCCTCAGTCTTGCCGATGCCGCCGAAAGCTTCGGCAAGGGCCAGAAAATGCCCGAGGATTTCCGCCCGCGCGGCGCTGACGAGATCCGCCGTGCCGGTCTCGCCTTTATCCGGATGCGCGAACGGATCGAGCGGCAGATCGAGCAACGGACCGCCATGCTGACCGGTGTCAGCCACGACCTGCGAACCATTCTCACCCGGTTCCGCCTGCAGCTTGCTCTTGTTGGCAACGAGGCGGAAACCATACGCCTGAACGACGATATCGACGATATGCAGTCGATGCTCGAGGGCTACCTGTCCTTCGCCCGCGGCGAAGCCCAGGAAGATGTCGGCGAGCTCGATCTGAACAAGCTGTTCGAAAAGCTCAATGAGCACGCACGGGTCCATGACCGCAACCTGACCTGCACGCTGAACGGGCCGTCAACGGTCGAGGTCCGGCCGAACGCATTCTCGCGCCTTGTCATCAATCTCGTGTCGAATGCCTGCAGGCACGCGGAAAATGTCCAGGTCGAGGCAACCATCCGCACGGGATGGCTGACCGTCACAATCGACGATGATGGCCCAGGCATCGCTCCGGACATGCGCGAGGACGTCTTCAAGCCGTTCTTCCGCCTCGATGAAGCCCGCAATCAGGACAAGAGCGGGACCGGCCTTGGCCTGGCGATCGCGCTCGACATTGCCCGCAGCCATGGCGGCGATATCTCGCTCGCCGACAGTCCGATGGGCGGCCTGCGGGCCGTGGTGCGGGTTCCGGCTTAGCCGGTCAAAACAAACGGCCGCCGTCCGGCACCGTCTTGTCGATGGCTGCCAGCACCACTTCGCCTTCCTCGTCGGGAAAACCCAGCACCAGCACCTCTGACATCATCGGGCCGATCTGGCGAGGCGGGAAATTGACAACGGCCATCACCTGCCGCCCGATAAGATCCTGCGGTGAATAGTGCCTTGTGATTTGCGCCGACGACTTGCGCACACCCATATCAGGACCGAAATCGACCTTAAGCTTGATGGCCGGTTTTCGCGCCTCGGGAAATGGTTCGGCCTCTATGATGGTGCCGGCCCGGATATCGACCTTTTCGAAATCGGACCATGCGATCTGATCAGACATTGTTCACCCGTGCTCCGCCAGCTCGTGGGCACGGTTCTTGGCCGCCGCGATCGCCTCGTCGAACAGCGCCTGCAAACCGTCCTCGCGCATCAGGATGTCGAGCGCCGCCGCCGTCGTGCCGCCGGGAGAGGTCACGCTCCTGCGCAGGTCAGCCGCATCGTCATCGGATCGGTGCAGCAACTCTCCGGCGCCCGAAACGGTCGCCCGCGCCAGCCGCATCGCCATGTCGGCGTCAAGGCCTGCCTTGCGACCGGCCTCCGCCATGCATTCGACCAGATGGAAGATATAGGCAGGCCCGCTGCCCGAAAGGGCCGTAACGGCATCGATCTGGTCCTCGGTCCCGACCCATTCGACCGGACCGGTCACCACCAGGAGCGCATTGGCAAATTCACGCTGTTTTTCGCTCACCTTGTCATTGGTCACCGCAGCCGTCACGCCGCGCCCGATCATGGCCGCCATATTCGGCATCGCCCGCACCACCGGGATATCGCCGAGATGACCGGTGATCGTTCCGATTGTGGTTCCGGCGGCAATGGAGACACAAACCGTGTCCGGGCCGATCATCGGCTTTAACCCCGGCAGAACGGTGCCCATCAACTGGGGTTTGATAGCCATGACAAGCGCACCGGCTGCCAGATCGTCCGGAACGGCCGGGCAGTGTCGGATACCTTCAGAATTCAGAAGTTCGGCCATGGCCGGTGGGGGTGTCGGATCGACAACGACGATCGTGCCCGGTTCAGTTCCGGACGCGAGCCATCCACGCATCATCGCACCACCCATGTGACCGGCGCCCACAAGGACGACGGGACCGGATGTCATATTGCCAGACCTCCCTGGTTTGTGTCTGTCAGGCCTCTCCGACGGTCTCGAAGAGGACCGTTTCGGTGGCGCTCTTGGCGTCCATACCTGACCAGATCACAAACTGAAAGGCCTGAAAATACAATTCGCAGGTTTCCAGCGCGCTCGACAAAAGCACCTCGACCTGCTGATTGGTCGGCTCGGCGCCGCCCGACAACAGCAATGACTGCCGGAAGATGACCACATCCTCCTGCTGCCAGAAGTCGAAATGGCCCATCAGGATCTGCCCGTTGAGCAGATGCAGGAGCGTAACCACTTCGCTGACCCGGTTATCCGGCACCTTGATGTCGAATGCACACGCCAGGTGGAGGGCCTCGAAATCCTCCATCCATGAAAAGGAAACGTGGTACTCAGACCAGCGCCCCTCGACGGTCATGGCGATCTCGTCTTCGCCCGACCTTTCGAAAGACCAGTCGTTGTTGGCCGCGACGTACTCAATCATGTCAACAGGATTGAGCTCGCGTTCATATTCAAATTCCATAAGGCTCATGCCGCACCTTTTCTCCCCGAATATCAATGTTCACAGGCGCAAAAAATCCTCGCCGCGCCCACGCTGAACCCGGAAGCAACTCACGCACACTACAAACAAAAACCGGACCATCTGCCACTCGCCCACAAAGGCAGTCAAAGCCCGCTTCGAATCATCTTTTAAAATCAGTGTATAACGGCCAAGTCACAGTGCCACCCCTTAATTGGCGGCGTATCGAAATCCGGTGTGGATACGCGGTGAATCATTTCCCGAGGACCTGAGTCTAAGAGCCTGAATCTAAAGTTTTACGTTGCATTGCAGTGCCTTGCCAGTCTGCGTGTCACCAGGCGGATGCTCTGATGTCCGCTGTCAAGGTTTGGCACGTCGAATATCCGGCCGATCCAGAACGAGGAGGAGATCGGCTGTTCATGATATTGATCGCGCATGGGTGGAGGCGGAACTGAAGGACGTCGGTGATCAAGCTCTGATGCGCGGGTTGGCTACCGCATTTCCGATTGTGCGTCCGGGTCTGTTCCTGTCTTACAGCGGGCGTCGGCCAGTAGCCGGCCACAAAGCATTCGACGGACATTTCCCTGCCGTGGTCCCGCCTCCGCCCATGCGCGAGTTTCGTGTTGCCACAAGGGCAAGATCAGCTTGCCTGCGCCTCCCTGGCAACGGCCCACATGAAGCCGGCCAGTTCGCGGGCGACCGCAGTGCAGACCACCGTTGGCCGCTTGCCGCGTCCACTCAGCGTTCGGTACCGGGCCGTCAAGCGGCTCTGCGCCTTCCATGCGATCTCGCGCACGCGCGGTGACGCCTGCTCCAGTCTGTACAGCTTCTTTATCCCGACCCTGGGCGGATGCCGATAGGCCCAGGCGCTCTCGACCAGCATTTGGCGCACCCGGCTGTTTCCTGCCTTGGTGATGCCGCCGCGCCTGATAGTGTCGCCAGTCGAGCGCTCACCGGGAACGAGGCCGAGATATCCCATGAGCTGGCGCGGACTTTCGAACCGGCTCACGTCGCCAACTTCGGTGACGAATGTCACAGCGACGATCAGGTCCACGCCACGCAAAGTCCGGAGCGCTCGTACGACCGGTGCCAACGACCAGGCCGGAACGAACTCCTCGATGGTGCGCTCCAGCCGTTCAACCCGCTCTTTGGAGATGCGTACGGCTTCAACCATTTCCTGGAGCGCAATCTGGTGCGCCGGGTGATCGAACGTCTGTTCCTGCAACCAGCGCAAATAGCGCATCGTCCAGCCTTTCTTGCGCGGATAGACGCGGCCGTGCTTGAGCATGAAAGCGCTCACCTGCTGGCGATGGACCCGCAGCACCTCGACCGCTGCCGACCGTGCGCGGACGAGATCCCGCATCGCCTCGTGGCCTGCATCGGGAACCCACACCGCAGTAAGCTCGCCGGCGCGCAAAAGCCGGGCGAGCGAGAGAGCGTCCCGGCGGTTCGTCTTCACCCGGTCGCCAGGCTTCCTTGGGATCAGCGACGGGGCGACGACCGTGCATTCATGCCCGAGAGAACGGATGAGCCGATAGAGCCCATAGCCTGTCGGTCCGGCCTCATAGCAAAAATGCAGTCGATCAAATCTGTCGGCGATCCGCTGAATGGTCCGGCGCATGCTTGCGACACAAGCGTCGACTTCTCCGAAGAAGCGAACTTCTCCCTCACGGCCCGCATCGGCAATCGCGATGGCGTTTCTCAATTTGGCAACATCGATTCCGACAAATGCTTCTCTATAATCTGCCACGGCTCGTCCTCCTGTGATGAGGATCGGCTCAGCCCATCCGAGCAACCCTCGAACGTGCAGTGTAGGGCGAGCCACCTCACCGGTAGAAACGGACATACGGTCTTGCAATGTGCGCCCAGGCGGTTGAACTTTCGACGGTGTTCTCCCAGTCTTTGGCCAACCGGCGGCACCTTCCCAACCATGCAAAAGTACGCTCGACCACCCAACGCATGGGCAGCAGAACGAAACCCTTTACCGCACCTGGTCGCTTGACGATCTCCAGGGTCCACTTGTTGCCCATGGTTTGTCGGAGCTTGTCACCTGCATACCCGCCGTCGGCGAAAATATGGCGCAGCCAGGGGAACTTTTTACCGACAGCCTTGAGCACATCGGGTGCACCGTCACGGTCCTGGATGTTGGCGGCATGAACGATGATCACCAGCAGAAGCCCAAGGACGTCCGTCACGATATGACGCTTGCGCCCCTTGGTCTTTTTGCCGGCGTCATAGCCGCAAACACCACCACTTTCTGTCGTTTTTACGCTTTGGCTGTCGATCACGCCAGCCGTCGGCTGCGCATCGCGCCCTTCCAATTCACGGGCAGCGGTGACCAGCAGATCGTTCATTGCCTCCAGAATACCGGCATTGCGCCAAGCGTAGAAATATCCCTGCACTGTCGTCATGGGCGGGAAGTCAATTGGCAGCGCACGCCACTGACAGCCTGTCGATCCGATGTAGAAAATCGCGTTGATTACTTCGCGCATGTCTGCGGTCCGGGGGCGTCCTCCGGGGCGTGCTGGTGGAACCATAGGTTCGAGGATTGCCCATTCTTCGTTCGTAACGTCACTTGGATAACGATCCGTTTTGCGGTTATACGTGAGGCGGGCGGTATCAGTCCAAGGCACAGTGGTTCCTCCGTTCGGTTTTCGATTGCGAACATGGAATCACAATTGACTGGTATCGCTCAACAATTTTTCCCAAAGACTTTTCGGTCAGGCTCTAAGATATTTTCTGGCCGTTGCCGAGACGCTGAATTTCACGCGGGCCGCGCAACAATGCCGCGTGAGACAGCCGAGCCTGACGCGGGCCATCAGGGAGCTGGAGGAGGAACTGGGCGGCGCCCTGCTTTGCAGGGAGCGCTCGCATACGCACCTGACCGAACTCGGCCGCTCGATGCTGCCGCTCCTGAAGCGGTGTCACGCCAGCGCCCTCGACGCCAAGGCCCTGGCCGAAAGGCGGTTGCGCGGCGAACAGGCGCCGTTGAGGCTGGCGATTTCGCACACGGTCTCCATGGACCTGCTTGCAGGGCACCTCATGGCCTTGAACCGCAAGTTTCCCGCGCTCGAGATCGGCTACCTCAGGGGCACCGCCGCCGAAATCGTCGACCGGCTCGAGAAGGGTGAGGCGGAACTGGCCATCGCGGGACCGCTCGGCGCGGACCGGCGGCGTATGCACAGGCTTGCGCTGTTCGATGAGGACTTCGTACTGGCCGTCAGCGAATGCCACCCCTGCGCCGGACAGGCCATCGCACTTTCGCAGCTGCGCGACGTTCCGCTCATGATCCGGCCCTATTGCGAGAACCATCCGGACATCGCCGACCTGTTCGACAGGGCCGGCATCGATCCCGGCAAGGCTTGCCATGTCATGCAGGACAAGGATGCGATCGCGTTCATCAGCGCCGGCCTGGGGGCATGCGTCATTCCCGAAAGCGTCGGCGCCGGCCGCGGGATCCGGACGGTCGCGGTCAGCGGCATGAAGCTGAAACGAAGCGTATGCCTCTACGCGCCGGCGGCAACCGAACGCACCCCCGCCGCCGCCGCCCTGACGGGCCTGCTCTGTTCGGCGGACTGGAAGAGCGCCCGGCGCCGCACCTTCCAGCACCGCACCGCCCGCATCGCGTCATCGTAACCTGTGCATGCTCAGGCAGCGGTGCAAATCACCGCGACCTGGAAAAGCGCGTCCGACTGGGACACACCCTTGTCAACGCAGAATGAATTTCCCCTCCACCTCGGTGCTATACGATCAGACCAAACCGAATTGCAATGGATACTGAGTGCATCCTGGAGTTGGCGTTAAGCTTCTTTGAAATATCAATTAAATAAGAATTCACTGTGTTTACGGACACACCCATCTCATTGGCAATCGCCTCACTCCTGAATCCATTTGCCACGAGTTGTAGGTACGATCGCTCCCGGCTTGAGAGATTGCTTTGCCGTGCGCTCTGCGCTCTGTCCAGCAAAAAAAGTTTCCTTACAATTTCACAGGTCCTTTGATGAACTTCAAAAATACTGTGATTGGAAATGTGCAGTTCCTGCCCGAAGAATAAACAGTAACCGGTCGCAATCCGTCCAAGCACGGCAGGAAACCCCAGTCCTGACACTTCGTACGAACCGGTTTTCAAAGGGCTCAGAAATAACCCGCGGGCACAAGTTTCTCCACTTCTACTTGACCAATTAAATGGCAGGAATGAGCGTCTCATGTGCAATATGGCAGCATTATCCAGTGATGATACATCTTTCACCATAGTACTATCGAGATTGCCGCAAATGAAATTAGGGCCACAACTCGAAGAAACACCCAGAAGGTTTACGCGACATACAAGAAACCCGCGGGCCTTGATTTCATTTTGCAACTCCCTCAATGCGATCTCCAATTCGATCGCGGTTTCCGATACCGCCTGTGCATTTTGCAACTGAAAACCATTCGCCGGAGCACTCCCGCTGGCACTGGCTGCTTCAGAGTTACCCATTGCACGCACCTTTTGAACAAGCTCATGGGGATTCATAACTATGATTTACGGACAACCATCGGAGTGATTGTTTCCATAGGCATGGTTTATCCGCTTTTCCGAACCGTGCCCCATCGGGTTTGCAAGCAGCTTCGCTTGTCGCAGGGTCCTGCCCCGTTGGGTGCCCTGTGGCGGAAATCATCGGCACAGCCTGTGTGTGTGTCCAGTCCGCTTCCGGTTCATTGACAACCTCACGCTGACGGGCGGCAAGGGCGCCGATATCTTCGCGTTCGCGGCGGGAGACGGGCGCGACACCATTGCCGATTTCCGAAAGGGCGACACGATCCGCATCGACGGGGTGAGCGGCCTACCGTATGCACACATCTTTTCCCGACCGCTGGATTTGGTCCTGAAGTTTGCTGTGTCATGTCGATTCTCCTCCTGTGGGAGGCCCGACACTTCCTGGCCTGGCAACTCGAACCTGGCCCGGGACGGCCATGACGTTACCTTCCATTGCCGCGACGGGCGCGACATGACGGGGCTCGGGCCCTTCGATCCGGTGACCTCATTGTGGTACGGCTACGTCCACCAGGAGAGCCTCGACGCGGTGTTCGCCCTGCTGGAGGCGATGGCCGGTTCGCTCGCCGCGGGGGGCGACCTCGTCATCGGCCTGTGCAATCCGCTGGGCCTGTTCGACGATGTGCCGCTTCATGCGCCGGCGGTCTATGGCGCGCGGATATCGGCGCAGGCGCTCGTGTGGCGTTTCACGCAAGCCGACGCAACGCACTTCGAGCGGAACATCGCCCCGCATCCGGACCTGATCGCCGAACGGCTCGCGCCGGGCTTCGAGGCGATGGAGCGGATCGATTATCCGCGCTCCGAGGCGGCTCCGCACTGGCCGCGCCGCGCGCTGCATCTTCGCGGCCGCCGCGGGCGTTCCGCCGCAACGGCGTATCGGGCGGCGTTCCCGCAATCCGAAGCGGAAACGCCGGCCCTAGACGCCGCCCATGAAGCGCAGGATCGCGATCATGATGGCGTTGAGGACGGCAAAGCCGCCGAGCAGGCGCCAGGTCAGGTCGAACTTCGCCCTTTCGATCTTCGTTTCGAGGCGCTGTTCGACGCCATCGATCTTCCCGTTCATGTCGGACCGCAGGAGATCGATGGCGGCGCCGAGTTCCTTGTCGCCACTCTCCATCTCGGACCGCAGGAGATCGATATCGGCTCTGAGACCGGTTTCAACCTTCTCCAGATCGGCCTTGAGACCGGTTTCAACCTTCTCCAGGTCGGCCTTCGTCGCGACGCCGCCGGTGACGCCGGCGTGGATCGACAGGGTGATGGCCTCGGCCTGCTCCTGTGGCAGTCCGGCGTCGCGCAGGCGCTGGATCTCGGCGATGGTGTTGAAGGCCGTTTCGGCCATGGCGCGTCCTCTTGTCTTTCCTCGCCCGAACATAGGCCATCCGGAGCTTCGTTTCCAGTGGGGCTTGCGGCGGCGAACCGGGCGGCGTTCGCGATATCCGGCGCACCGCTATATGGCGGTCAGCACGACCAGCGCCGCGATCAGCAGTGTATTGAGGATGGCGACGCCGGCGATGATGCGCACGGTCAGGACGGACATCGCCTTCCGGGCCGCGTCCTTGGCCGCGGCGGCGATACGCTGCGTTTCGGCGATGCGGGCCTCTTCGTCCTTGTGCATGGTGAAGCGCAGGAGGTCGATCTCGGAGCGCAGCGTGTCATCGATGCGCTCGATATCGGAGCGCATGAGGGCGACGTCGGATTTGGTGGCGACGGCGGCGCGGATGCAAAGCGCAAGGGCCTCGGCCTGTGTCCCGGCGAGGCCGGCTTCGTTGAGGCTCTGGATTTCGGCGGCATCGTCAAGGCAGGGCCCGTCAATGGGGGCCGCCTCGACGCAAGGCTCCCCGATGGCGGTCTCTTCCCGTACGGGTTCGGAACGGGCGGGTTCGGAGCGGGCGGGTTTCGTCATGGCGAATCGCTTTCACTTTCGAGCTGCAAGAATAAGTCATATGGACTCCTGTTTCCAGTGGCGCTGCTTGCCCTGGCGCTGGCGTCCTTCGGGGCGCCCGCGGCAGCGCAGGAGGGCGATCCGCTCGCGCCCGTTTTCCAGCGACCCGCGCCGGGGGACGATCCGCCGTCCGGACCCGCGCCGGACACGTCCGGTGCGTCAACCGTCCGGCCGGTCAATGGCATCGAATGGCCGCCCGCCGCGACGGGGCGGAAAAAGACCCGGGGAATGCGGCGAACGGCGCATTGTCATCGGCGTTCGATGACGTTATTGAAATCGACGGCGAGGGGACCGGCGCCGGCATTTCTACAAACCCCGCTGGCGCCGGTTTTGCTTCTCGCCTCTTCGTGCGCTGGCGCGTACGCACGTCGGGCGGCACCTGGCGGGCCGGTATCGTCTCCCTTGCCCCGCCGTCGCCGCCCGCCGCAGCCGGCGCTCCGGTCGTGGCCCCGGTGGCCGCCTATGACGGGGCGGGCCAGGCCCTCGACACCGTCGCAGCCGCAATACCGATCGCAAACGGCACCATGTCCATCCGCACCGTCTCGACCGGCGACGAATTACCGGACGGCCGCGTGGGCGGGCGATCGACGCGGACCGGGTCCTGGCGAGCGAACCGGGGGCCGATGCCGGGGAATGGTTCCCGCTTCCGCCCGATCCGGGCGGGGACGCCGGACCGCCGGCAGGCTCGGGCTGTTCGACGCTAGGGGCGGATGCGCGCGATTTCGTGCACTGCCGCCGGTGTCGCGGCGCATCGCCGGGGCGCGGGCCGGCGTCCGGCGGCGCGGGTCGAGGACCTCGAACCTGGGGCGCGGCGTTTTCTGGCCGTGCTGGAGGAGGTCGCGGCGATTGGAGCGAGCGATCTGAAGATCTGATGCGCGCCAACCATTCGGACGTGCGCGTGCGCCTCGGCGCGGTCGAGGTCACGCACGGCGATCCCTGGCCGGTGCGCGAGGCGGCGCAGGCGATCGCCCACATGTTCGACGAGCGGGCGGCGGGGGACGGCTCGGCGGCGCAGCAGTCGGCCTCGTTCCAGCCCTTCGCCATCTCGCCGGACGGCCAACCGCACGAGCGACCTGATGGCCTTCGTGCGGGCGATCGAGGCGGACGGCGACTATGACGCATATGAGCGCCGCATCACCGTGCCGCCGCCGGGGCGGCTGACCGAAATGAACGTCGGCGCGGTGCTGGCATGGCAGCACCAGGTGCGCGCCGCAGGCGATCCGTCCACCGCCGCCGGGGCCTGCCGGATCATCCATGCGACCCTGCAAGGGCTGGTCGGCAGGCTGCGCATCGACCCGGCCGCCCGTTTCACGCCCGCCCTTCAGGATCGTCTGGCAAGGGCGCTCATCGGCGAATGCGGACGAAAAGGCCCGCCCGAACGCCATGCGCGCTACGGCAACTGCCTGGCCCGCATATGGGCCGGCCTGCCGCTCACCGCCGGACCCCGGCGGGGCCGTTCCGACCATTCGCACGTCGCCGGCAACCGCGCACTCACCGATCCGGACACGGTTCTTGCGCTCCTGCGCGGCGAGGCGGTTCCGCTGAAAGGGCATTTGCAGCGGAACGGGCCCGCGCGGAACGCAGGGCGCGCGTTCAACGTCCGAACACCTGGCGCAACGCCTGCCGGATCCCGGTCCCGATCCGCGGATTCGATCCCGGGACGCTTCGGTGATATGATGGCGGCAGGCGATCCGGCGGGCGCTAGCCCTGCGCCGTCCCGCGTGCCGGCTCCCGCACGGGACATCGTGCGGGTCAGGGCGAGGAACGAAGCGAAACCGCTTGCCGCCCCAATGGCTGGCACACCGACTGTCGGCGCATGGTCTGCCGGTATCGCCGCCTTCGCTCCCGGTCTCATGGCGGGCCGCCTGTCGGCGGCCGGCCCGACCGCGGCCATCGCCGCGGCCATCGCCACGGCTCTCGGCCTGACCGCCGCCGGGCGCAGAGTGGCGCACGATTGCCGAGCCGCGAACGCTCAGCGAAGCGGACCGGGCGCTGCTCGAGGAGACCGGCTGGGACCCGACACGCTATGCGCTGTTCGGACGCCTTGGCATTGCCTTCGACGATCTGGTCTTCCCGAGGGCCCGGTCCGGGGAGCCCGAGTACCGGCGCATGCCATGGCGGCTGCTGCGGCCGCTGACGCGCCTTTACGACAAGCTGATGGTTCCCGTGCGCGAGGTTCCGCTCAATGTCGATTTCGACCCGGAACTGCCGGTGCGCATTCCCCATCCGCTCGAGGTCGGGGACGGGCTGTGGATCGTGCGCATGTGGACATTCTCAACTGGTTTCTGGGCCATCCGGACGGACGCTACGAGATCTGCGACCTCAAGCGGCGCCGGCGCGGTCATGGCGGCCTCGAATGGCGCCTTGCACATGCTCGCATGCCGGATCCTGAACGAGCCCTGCGGCCTGCCGCCCGCCCTGCGCACGCCAACGACTGGGAGATGGCCGATGTCGGGCCAATCCCGCCCGAGCCACCGCCGCAACTGGTCTTCGAGCATGTGCCCGCCACGCGCGCGCCGGACGACGACGAGGATACCGGCGCCTTCCTGCGATGGATCCGCGAAAGGACGCTGGAGGATCGCCTCGTCAACGCCATGCTGAAGCGCTGAAGGCCGCTTCAGGACTGGCAAACGCCGTTCTTCGACGCCTGGCCGGAAATCTCCCGCGGCCACGCCTCGGGCGTCAACATGCCGCTTGCCGGCGCCGGCCTGCCGCTCGCCGCCTTCTGCGCGGTCATGTGGGTCGACAGGGTCGGGGACGAACGGCGCGTCTTCCGCCGGGCCGTATACGCCGAAACCGGCTATCCGCTGGGCGCGGCCATCTCGTTTCCCGTCGTGCGCGACAATCTGCGATGGCTGGAAAGGCCCGTCATCGATCCGGAAACGGGCAGCCAGGCCGGCTAATACACCGTCGGGGAAGACGCCGGGAGGCTCATGATATGACGTACCGGACCGGGATGAGCCGGATCGGGTCCGATCGTGTGGGGAACGACGGCTGCATCGGCGCGCGCCAGGCCGCCGTCGCGGCGCTCGCCGTCGTGCTGCTGATGGCGCTCCGGGGGGTCAATGCCGCCGGCCTCGTCATCGGCAATCCGACGGCCTCCGTGCCACGCGGCCTCTACCGCGCCGCCGCACAGGACAGCGCCGACCATGTCAGCTTCTGCCTGCGCCGCGTTCACCGGGACGAGGCCCGGTACGCCCGCTTCTGCTCGCCCGACAATCCGGACGGCCTGCGCATCCTCAAGCGCATCGAACGGCGCGCGGCGGACGGAACCCTGATCGTCGCCGGCGACGCGGACAACGCCCTCGACAGCCGTCTCGTCGGGCCGGTCCGCGAAAGTCAGGTGCGCGGATGGTGGAAGTCGCTCATCCGGGTGGGGACGTTCTGAACCTGTCCGCCCCCGATGCCGCTGCGCCTCGCCGCCCGGTTCAGGCGTGTTGCCACACCAGGTGCGGAAAATCCGCCTCCGCCGCGTTCAGGGCCACCGCCAGCTCGTCCGGACCGGCAGCAGCGGCGACGGCTTGCGCGTGTCTCATTCAACTGGCGCGCCCGCCAGATCGATGCGGCGCCCGATGCGGTCAAGGCGGTTTTCGATCCGGTCAATGCGGCGGGATTGAGCGGCAAGCGATTGCGCCATGACCGCGCCGGTTTCCTCAAGAAATCAAGAAACGTCATGCGCGATTTCAGGTCGCCAACATCCTCGATCAAGCGGGTTTGACTGTCCTGAATCCGCTTGAGTTGTTCAAAAACCAGTTCGTCTGTGACCTTCTCGGGCATGGGTCGAAATCTCCTCGTAAGCGGCGCGGACGCTCTCGATCCGATCCAGCCGTTCGGCAGTCTCGTTCCTGAAATCCCGCATTCGGCCTGAAAATCCAACACTTCCTCGCAGCGGGCGAATGGTGTGGCTTTCGGCGTCGTTCATGTTTGCCCTTTCGGCAGTTGCAGGATTGGCGCCGCAGCTTACTCAAAACGTGCCTGGTTCAGGCGCCAATAGGCGTCAGTCTGTTCGAGTTTCCTGTTTCTTTTGGCAAAGTCAAAAGGCGTCTCATCGTCCTCGTCCCGCGCGTTCGGGTCTGCTCCTGCATCGAGCAAGGCCGTGACGGTTTCAGCGGTGCCGAACGCCGCCGCCCAGTGCAGCGGGGTCCGGCCTTCTTCATCCCGCGCGTTCGGGTCTGCTCCTGCGTTCAAGCAGTCTGCCACGGTTTCCAGCGTTGCGGTTTTGAAAAAGTCGCCGTTCCAGGCGCTGCAATCAGCAGCGATCGCGGTGCCTGGAACAAGAAAACTCAGAGCGACAAAAACAGGTTTGAGGTCCATCATTCGGCTGGCGCGTCCGCCAGATCGAGGCGGCGCTCGATGCGGTCAAGGCGGTCCTCAATCCGGTCCATGCGTCCGGTCATGGTTGCCATGTCGGCTTTGACCGTTGCGAGATCGGCTTTGACTGTGGTCACATCAGCCCGCAAGTCATAAAGCCTTTCACCTTGCCGTGACAGCATGTGTTGAATCTTCTTGAGTTGCTCAAAAATCAGGTCGTTTGTGACGTTCTCAGACTCAGGCATGGGTTAAAATCTCCTCGTAAGCGGCGCGGGCAATGTCAGATTCGGCGGGGACAGGTTTGACCGCCGGCCTTGAAGGTGCGCCCGACGCGATCCGTGCGCGCTATCGCACCTCTTTATCGGCCACCTGGGCAGCATGTTTGACCCATAGGCGAAATACCGAAAACGCATTGGAACTCCTCCTCCTGCGCTCATCGGGCGAACAGGCTGTGCCATCGTGCTACGCGAGTTTGCCAATCCAGGCGGCGATGTCCGACATGACGTCTGTTTCCTCTTCGATGAAAGGGTAGTGTGCCGAGCTCTCGCAGGTGATGGCCGTTGCATTCGGCATCAGCTTCGCGATCCGTTCTCCACCCGGACCCGCCGGCGTTATTGGATCGTGTCGGCCCGAGATGACCAGCGTCGGAACCTCGATCTGCGGCAAGGCCTCCAGCATATTGAAATCGGACAACATCGAAACCGCCGCGTTCCACGCCATGTGCGAATACCGTGTTCGGGCATCCAGATCATCGCCCGTTTCAGTGTCATAGTCGCGAAAGTACATCTGTACGACTTGCCGCCATGTTTCGCGGAATTCCGCGTCACTGCTCATGGGTTGTGAAAACAGCTTCCCGAAAGCCGCCATTTGTTCGCCGGTCCCGGAAACCGTTGGCTGGTAATCCATGGTGGGGACTGTGCTCAACAGGACAAGTCCCGACAGCATGTCAGGGTGCGCTGCGGCGAAAGCCTGGGCGATGAAGCCGCCGTAGGAGTGACCGATCAGGACTATCCGATCATGGCCAAGAGCTTCGACCAGTGCGGCTGCGTCGCTGACGAGTACATCGAAATCAATTTCATCGGGCGCTGTAATCGCTTGCGAGCGCCCATTGCCGCGATGGTCATAGTATATGACCTGACCCGTTTGCGACAGCACGTCGAACCATGGGCGCAGATAGGTATGATCGAGACCCAGCCCGCCATGCATCAGGAGGATCGGGCGACCCTTGCCAACCGTCTGGTAGTAAAGATCAATGTTATTGACGTGCGCTATATTGCCATTGGTTGACCCGGTACTCATTTGACCCTCCTGGAATGTTCACTGGCCCGGTTGGAGCGGGTGGCTTGCGTCTAGCGGTGGTTGACGCGTTGGTATGCATGAATCTGCACCACAATCATTCGGCAGGCAATATGCCAAAACCCGGCACCTGGTGCGCACCGCAATCCGGCCGGTGTTTTCCATCCATCGGCGCATGGATCAGTTTGGCTGTGGTGCTTCGCCCTGAGGATTATCCCTGGTCGGCAGGTGTCTGATCATCTCGCCGGCTTCCTGGTCGGCACGTGCCAGATCGAACTGGCTTTGCAGGTTCAACCAGAACCGGGGATCGACACCGAACCAGTGCCCGAAGCGCAGGGCGGTATCGCCGGTTATCGAACGCTTTCCCGCGATTATCCGGGAGACCCGGTTGGCGGGGACATTGATCTGTCTTGCAAACTCTGTCGGGCTGATTTCCAGTTCGGTCAATTCGTCCTGAAGAACGGAGCCCGGATGAACCTGTCTCATAAACAGGGCGTTCCTTTCATTGGTGATAGTCGACGATTTCCACGTCGGATGGCCCTGACTGACTGTCCGGCCATTTGAAACATATGCGCCATTGGCGGTTGATGCGGATCCAATATTGCCCCGACCTGTTTGCCTTGAGAATTTCAAGACGATTGCCGGGCAGGTCACGCAAGGACACAATACTTGTCGCAGCGTTCAGATTAGCCAGTCGTTTTGCCGCCTGTCGCTCGAAACCCTGGAAGGCCTTTACGAACTCTCCGCGCGCGAATGCTTCCGTTCTTCTGTCTCGATAGCTCGCTATCATTGCCCTTGATGATAAGAGGGCATACGCTGTACGTCAATCATACCGGCGCCAACCGGTCGCCAAGCCCAAGCGGATTGCTCTTCCATTGAAACGCAGTCATTGTTCAAGGCTCTATTCGTGATTCGTATTGATGTTACGATCTGGCAGCAATTACAGGCAGATCAGCGTTTCTGCTTTTCTGGCCTGGCTGTCAGAGATCGGCAGGCTGAGCGAAGCGCAGAAAACGCAGGTGGGTGAGGTTCTGGCTGGTCGTCCAGCGGGCGAAGCCTCTGTTGCAGCGGTTGAAACCGGTGCCGGAGAAGACCGGACACTGCCCGCATTGCGGCACACCTGGCGCGGTCGCCAATGGCAAGTCGCGCGGCCTGCAACGCTATATTTGCCGATCCCGCAATCGCACCTTTGGAGCGGTAACGGGCACATCTTTAAGCGGCCTGCACCGCAAAGATCTCTGGCTGACATTTTCTGAATGCCTTGCCAATGGCGATACAGTCGCTGTTTCGGCCAAGCGAAGTGGTATTGCTGTGAGCACCGCTTTTCGCTGGCGGCATCGCTTCCTTGCAGGCATCAGTACACAGCCAAGCTGAAGGGCATTGTCGGGGCTGACGAGACCTTTTTCCTTGAAAGCCGCAAAGTCGATCGCGTTTGGACCCGGGCCCCGGAAGGTAAATCCTGTGAGGAACAACCGGGGCGCAAAGCCCGAAAACGCGGTGGAATAGCAGCAAAACGGGGCCTGTCTGAAGAGCAGGTGCCGGTCCTGATCGCGACAGACCGCTCCGGCACGAGCGTCAGTACAGTCCTGCCCGCGGTCAACGCCGATGCCCTGCAGAAGGCTCTCGCACCGGTCGTGGACAAAGACGCACTTGTGGTGACCGATGGCGAGACAAGCTATCCGCGGTGCGCAGCGGACCTGGGTGTGAGCCACAAGGCGTTCAATCAGTCGGCCGGTGAACGCGTTGACGGCGAGCTGCACATCCAAAACGTCAACAACCGTCACTCACGCCTGAAAGGGTTTATTGCAAGCCGCTACGGGATCGCCACAAAATACCTTGCAAGCCATCTGAGATGGTTCCATCTCATCGTGCTGCAGCGGGACCCTACCCCCAGGCCCTGCCTCGCCAGCGTCTGGGGGCACAGGTATCGATGCGATATGCGAATAGAGCGTTTTGAAAACTTCCTGATGTCATCTTGTTTCCCTTGGCGGCCGTCCGCAAAAACTTGTAAACAAGTACATTCACAAGGAAGGTGGACGGCGGAATCAACTTCGCTCACTGCTGCGCAGATACGGCAAAGGCATGTGGACCGGTTGGCTCTCCGTTCAGATACGCTTCCACGATTCCTGGCTATGCTGTGGCGTCGATGTCTCTTGCTCACGGGGCCTCCTTGAAGAAGGCCCCGGATGGGGCAAATCCCAAGACCCTGAATGTCCACCCGCAGGGGCGCACCGGCGATGGGGGGATCGGAGGAAAGGCGAAATGCCGAAGCGTCGTACAAATCGTGAGGTAACCAGCAAGAAGGCGGCGAGCGCATCCGCGAAAGTCTTGCGGGGCCCGAAGAGCAGCAAGGCCGCCAGGAGCGCGGCAGCGGCGGCGCTGACCCGGCGTGCGAGCAGGAAGTAACCCGGAAAGGGGGCAGCGATGACGGCAGCGAAGCGATCCACCCTTGTCGTGTATGGTCGCCTGGCAATGCGGGAGGCCCGCCTTGCGGCGGCCCGCAACGGTCAACATGGTCTCCACATCATGTCGTTCGAACAGGCCGCGGTGCGGCTCGCGGGCGGCTTCGCCCGCGCGATCGACGAAGAAAGCCTGCGCTCGGCGATCCAGACGGTCCTCCCCGACACACCGATGGGCGAACTGGAGGATATCAAGATGCTGCCCGGCATGATCGGCGCGGCCGCCGACACACTGCACAAGGCGTGGCGGGCCGGTGTCGATCTCGCCTCCCGGTCGGCTGATCATCCAAGGCTTGAAGCCATCGCCCGCCTGGAGGCCGCCGTCCTCGCCGAACTTCCGTACGGAATGATGCGTCCGGTCGATATTGTCGCCGCGGCCATCAGCCGTATCGCCCATGCGCCCGCCATATTAGGCTCGATGGAAATCTCCGGACTGACCGAACTGTCCCCCTGCTGGCGGCCTCTGGTAAAAGCGCTCGCCGAGCGCATATCCATGCAATGGACGTCAGGTCCCCGCCCTGTCCCGGCCTGGCTGAGGCAAAGCGGCGTCGCTGTCGCCCGAGACGATGCCGAAGCGCCGGCAATCCGCTCCGTCAGCGCCGCGACGGCTTACCATGAGGCGATCGAGGCGCTGCGTTGGGTGCGGTCGCTACTCGCGTCCGGCGTATCGCCCGCCGACATCGCCATCGCCACGGCGTCGCCGGCCGATTACGACGATCACTTTCTCGCGCTGCGCGCCGATGCCGATATCGATCTGCATTTCGTTCATGGCGTCCCGGCCGTCACCACACGTGACGGACAGGCGGCAGCGGCACTCGCCGACATCGTCGTGCGCGGGCTCTCGCAGTCGCGCCTGCGCCGTCTCGTCGCCCTCTGCCCGGATTGCGCGCCCCTGGCGTGCCTTCCCGATGGCTGGATGCGCGTCCTTCCAGGCGATGCACCCTTGTCGACACCGTCCGCCTGGAACAGGCTGCTGGCGCGCCTCGCGCCGGACGACTGGCCCGACAGCATGGATCACGCCGCGGTACTGCGTGCTGCGGTGAACCTGCTGGCAAAGGGACCGCACGCGGCACAACAGATCGGTGAAGCCTTCCTGAAGGGCCGGGCATTGTCCATCTGGCGCAAAGCCCTTCTGGCAGGGCCCGCCGGGGCGATCGACAGCACGCTGGGATCACTGAAACAGGATGACGGACCCGAGGCCTGCGTCTGCGTGGCCTGGATGCCGGCCGGTGCCCTGGCCGCGTCCCCGCGACGCTTCGCTCGGCTGATCGGTCTCAATTCCTCCCGCTGGCCACGCGGGATCGCCGAAGATCGGCTGATTCCGGACCACATCATTCCGACTGAAGACCTTGACCCGCTTCCCGTCAATCTGGCAGATCGCCGCGACTTTGATACGATCCTCGCCACCACGGGCAGCGAATTCGTCCTCTCCCGCGCCCGGCGCGACAGCGACGGCCGGCTGCAGGGTCGCAGCCCCCTCCTCGCCACCTTTGACGAGGAAGCCTATATGCGGCGCAACGCCGTTCCCGCCCATGCCTTCAGTGAAACCGACCGGCTGATGGCGCGGCCGCGGGAATTCGCCGCCGGTCCCCAGGCATTGAGTGCGCGTTCCTGCTGGCGCGATTGGCGTGTGGCCGATGTGACAGCTCATGATGGCCTGGTCAGGTCCGATCATCCTTTGGTTCTCGCGATCCTCGCGCGGACCCAGTCGGCGAACTCGCTCAAGACACTGCTGCGCAGCCCCCTCAACTTCCTCTGGCGCTATGCTCTCGGTTGGAAATCCCCGCAAGGCAGTGCCGAGCCGCTCGTGCTTGACGCCCTGCAAACCGGCGAGCTTGTCCATCTCGTGCTCGACCGCGCCCTGCGAATCCTCGAAGCGCAGGGCGGTCTGGCGTCGGCCGACGCGGCTGCCGTTCAGGCTGCGGTGAACGAAGCTGCCGGTGCGGTAGCTGCCGAATGGGAAAGCGAGCGGTCCGTTCCGCCCGCTGTCATCTGGGGCCGCACGCTCAAGGATGCGCGCGCCCTTGCCGGACAGGCGCTTGCCTATGGCAATGATCATCTGCCGGGCAGCCGATCCTTTGGCGAAGTCCCGTTCGGCGGGTCCGAGCCCAGGTCGGAGACGGCATTGCCCTGGGACCCCGGTGTGCCGGTGATCATCCCGGACACCGGATTTCAGATTGCCGGCTATATCGACCGGCTCGACATCGCTGATGACGGAAGCCATGCGCTCGTGCGCGACTACAAGACCGGCAAGCCGCCCAAGGGCGACATCCGCGTGAACGGCGGCCGCGAGCTTCAGCGTTGTCTCTATGCCTTCGCCGTCAGGGCGCTCCTGGGCGACCACATCGCGATCAGCGCCTCGCTGCTCTACCCGCGTGAGCCGATGGACCTCCAACTCGACGATCCGGACACCGTCCTGGCGCAGATCAAGGCATGTCTGCAGGCAGCGAGAACCGCATTGGCCAGCGGCGCAGCACTGCCCGGGCCGGATACGGGAGGCGACCATGACGATCTCGCCTTTGCCCTGCCGGCAAACGCAGGCGCCACCTACTGCAAACGCAAGCAAGCCGCCGCGGCCGAGCGGCTCGGCAATGTCGCGCCGATCTGGGAGGCGCAATGATGAGCAGCGCGAGAGTTCTCAAGGATGATGGCGCCCGGCATGACGCCATCAGCCGTCACGACCGGTCCATCCTGGTTGAGGCCGGCGCGGGATCGGGCAAGACCGCCGTGATGGCCGGCAGGATCGCTGTCATGCTGGCGCAGGGTGTCGCGCCAAGTTCCATCGCGGCGGTCACGTTTACCGAACTGGCGGCCAGCGAGCTCCTCCTGCGCGTGCGGGATTTCGTCGAAGACCTCGCCGCCGGCCATATCGCACCGGAGCTCCGTGCCGGACTGCCGGAAGGACTGTCTGCGGCACAGCGCGACAATCTGATTTCGGCCGGCACGGCGATCGACGAAATCACCTGCTCGACGATCCACGGCTTCTGCCAGCGATTGATCAAGCCGTACCCGGCAGAAGCGGATATCGATCCGGGCGCAGCGGTCATCGACCGCAACCAGGCCTATCTCGGCTTCCTCGAAATCGTCGATGGCTGGCTGCGCGAGCGCCTGTCGGGCGATCAGGGCGGTGTCCTGGCCGAGATGGTGCTGCACAGCCCGGAAGAGACCGTCGCTCTGATGCACAAGATCGCCGAGGCCCTCCGGCGGTCCAGGAATCTGGCCGCACCGGAGGCGATGCCTTTCGCAGGTCACCTGCAAGCCTTCCGGCAGGCGGCCGACGAACTTTCGGCCTTTATGCAGGGCGCCGGCGTCGATGAGCCGGAAACGCAGGTCATCGCCGCGCGCCTTTGTGAAATGGCGGCCGCCCTTCCATCGGTTGCGGATGGTTCCACGCCCGCCGGGCTCGTCGGGTTGCTGGTTGCGCGCCCGCATCCCGATCTTGCGACCGGGGCGGGCAGCTTTTACGCCTACCGCAAGAAGGGCAAATGGGCGGCGGCGGCCAGGCAGGCAGGGCTCTCCAGGGCAGACGGCGACAGGCTGAACGATACGGCCAGCGACCTGTACGAGGCCTGCTGCGCCGCGTGGACCGCGCTGCGCCAGGCGGTTTCCGGCCAGGTTCTTACGACATTGATCGACGAAGCACGCACAATCCTTGCGCGCTATCGCGAGAGCAAGCGCGCCAGCGCACAGCTCGATTTCGACGATCTTATCCATGCCGCGCGCGACCTGTTGCGCGACCATGAAACCGTGCGACAGGCGCTCGGCCGGCGGTATTCGAAGGTCCTCGTCGACGAGTTTCAGGATACCGACCCGCTCCAGGCCGAAATCTTCTGGCGTCTATGCGGCGATCCCGGTGATGACCCGAAGGACTGGACGCGCTTCCGGATCCGGCCGGGCGCGCTCTTCCTGGTCGGCGACCCCAAGCAGGCAATCTATCGTTTCCGCGGCGCGGATGTCGGCGCTTATGTCCAGGCACGCGCCGCCTTCTCGACGCAGGCCGCGGATGGCCTCGTCTCGATCTCGACCAATTTCCGTTCCTGTGCCTCGATCCTCACGTTCGTCAACGAACGGTTCGAGGCTGTCCTGTCGGCGGACGGGCAACCCGGATTCACTGCGCTCGATCCCTTCCACGACGATCCGGACGACGGCGTCTGCGTCGCGGCGATCGATATCGCGGTCGCTGACGAGAACGGCAAGGCCAGCGCCGAACAGCGACGCGACGCGGAAGCCGAAGCGGTGGCTGAACTTTGCGCACGCTTGATCGGCAGCCATCCGGTCCAGGATCGCAAAGCCGGTGCACAACGCCCCTGCCAGCCGGGCGACATCGCCTTGCTCGCCCCGACCGGCGCGGAGCTCTGGCGTTATGAAGAGGCCCTTGAGCGCCTGGGCATTCCGGTCGCAACCCAGGCCGGCAAAGGGCTGTTTCGCCGGCAGGAAGTGCAGGACCTCATCGCGATCACTCGGGTTCTCGCCGATCGTCGTGATACGCTGGCGCTCGGCGCATTGCTGCGCGGCCCGCTTGTCGGGCTCAGCGAAGAGGAACTCCTGGACATCGTCTGGGCGCTTCCGCGTTCGCAAGAGGAATCCGACCGGATCCCGCGGTTCGACCTCGGCGTCGACCCGGCGGCAATAATGCATCCGCTGGCGCGCGATGTGATCGAGCGGCTGCAGGCGCTCCAGAAACGCGCCAACAGCACGACACCACACGACCTTCTTTCGCAGGCCGTCGATGTCTTTCGGGTACGCCCGGTTCTTCTGGAGCGGCATCGCGGTCAGGCGGAACGTGCGCTCGCCAATGTCGATCTCTATCTCAGCCTCGCCACCGGCTATGCAGTACGCGGCCTGCGGGCCTTTTGCGAGACAATGACGGTGGCATGGACCGATGATGCCCGTGCGGTGGAGGGCCGGCCCGATGCGCGGGAAGAGGCCGTCGCCCTCTACACGATGCATGCCGCGAAGGGTCTTGAATGGCCGGTCGTCATCCCCATCAACACCATGACAGGGGTGATGGCGCCCTCTCGCGCCGTGACCGATCGGCAGACCGATACCTTCTACTGCCCGGTTCTGGACGTCCCTCCGGCCGGTTACGACGCGGCGCGGCAGGCCGAGAAGGATGAACTGGACCGCGAGCGTGTCCGGCTCTGGTATGTCGCGGCAACCCGCGCCCGGGAGCTCCTGGTCTTGCCGCGGCTCGACGCAACGCCTTCGAGGTCGGCCTGGATCGGCCTGGTGGACCTGTCGCTCACCGGTCTGCCTGTCCTTGACGTGTCGCATCTTCCGCTCGATCCGATCGCGGTGACCGGCGATACCGCAAACGACCAGACACGGGAGAGTTTCGCCGCCGAGGCAGGAACGATTGCCGAAAGGCAGATGCACCTGACCTGGCTTGCGCCGAGCCGCGACGAGACGGCGACCGGTTCGGTCTTTCGGGAAGAAGAACCGGACATCTGGGCCGGGTCGGATGACGGTCCGTCACCAGACGCCGAAGCGTCCGCCTCTGTCCAGGGCGGGCGCGAGCGTGGACTGATCCTTCACAAGCTCATGGAAGAAATTCTGACAGGGGAATGCGACGAGGCCGGCGAGGCGCTCACCGCGCGCGCCGCTGACCTCATCCGTGCGCTCGGCGAGGAGTCCTCCCGCGATCCGGCGAACGGGCTTTCGCCTGAGGAACTGGCCGGTTGCGTGACGCGAACGCTGGCCTTGTCGGAGGTGGCGGCCTTGCGTCCCTCATTGCTCGCTGAGTTTCCGGTCTATGCCCTTCAGCAAGGCGATGCCGAGCTGGTTGCGACGGCCGGCATCGCGGACGCGCTTACGGTTGATCCGGAAGGTCGGCCAGCCGTCGTGATCGACTGGAAGAGCGACGTGAACCCCGCTCGGGAGATACTCGATCACTATCGGGCTCAGGTGCGTGCCTATCTCGACATGACCGGCGCCGAACGGGGCCTGATCGTTCTGATGACGAGCGGGACGGTGATCACCGTCCCGCCTCCGCCCCAGACGATTGTGGCGTAGCCGAGGACGCGACCGGCCTCCCGCAAGCGCACCGAACCCGCCCGGGACGATCTCTTCAACCCGGAGATCGAACTGCCGCGGCCGGCAAGGCTTGCGGTCGAGGGGAAGGTCCCGGGAAGTCCGATACGCCAGTTGGCGGTTCCGACGCTGCGCGTGCGTTGCCGGTTGCGGCCCTTTTCGGTCGGCCGTGTGACGGGGCATGAAACCACGCTGCCGTCCGGCGAGACACTCAGGATCATCAGTGCGAAGACCGCCACGTCGCTGGAGGCAGATCTCATTGTGCCGGTTCCCGGCGCACGGGAGCCGGCGCAGACCGTCGAAGCGCTCGATGCCGGTGAAGGCCGGTGGATGACCGCGTTGCCGATCCGCGTCGATACGTTGAACCGCCATGCGCGCGTCGAACGGCTGGCAAGGGTTTCGGCATCCTGTGGTCGGGTGCCCTTCATCTCCGGGAGGGAAGAGCAGCCGAAAACGAGCGGCCAGCCCGGCCCGGACTGCGACGTCCTCAAACCGGCGCGCTGCACGCGGCCTTGGCCCATGCGACGCGATCGAGCGATCCGGCTACCATCGTCATGCCGACGGGCGCCGGCAAGACGCAAACCATGCTCGCGCTCAACGCCCACCAGCGCTTCGAGAGACTACCGGTAGTGGTGCCGACAGACGCCCAGCGCGAGCAGATCGCGGGCAAGGTCGAGACCTTCGGCGTGCCGAGGCAACAGCAAGGCCTGGAAGACAGGGCAGCATTTCCCGTGGTGATGCGCCTTTCGCACATTGCGACGACCGTAGCCGAGGTGGACGAGATCTTCGACAGCGCCAATGTCATCGTCACCACAATGCAGATCGCCGGCCGCGCCGAAGCAGCGGTCCGTGAGCAGATGGCAGCACATGCCTCGGCGCTGTTTATCGACGAGACGCATCACATCGCCGCCCAGCAGTTCGGCCACGCGGCTTCCCGTCGTCATGCCGATGTGCGGCACCCGCACGAACTCCTCCGCCGGTCCCGAGGATTGTCTCACCCGCCTTCCCGGGCTCAACGGTCCCGGTCGAGCATGGCGGCCAGCGCTCTCAAAGGATCCGCGTCAGCCCGTCCCACTTGCTGAGCGCTGGCGGGATCACACGGACATCGGCTAGCGCCGAACGGGGATCCATCACGCCAACCTCCTCAAGCATCCAGTTCCCCCTTCCGCAGTTGCATGGAGCGCATGAAACGACAAGGTTGTCCGGCGTGTTCCGACCGCCGCGGCTGCGTGGAACGATGTGGTCGAAGTCAAGATCCATCGCCTGGAAAGCCGTATGCTTCTCGATATTTCTTGCGCCCCATCTGATGGTTTCCGGATACGCGTCACGCATGGCCTTTTGGGCCTTCTGCCAGACGACTGGAATCCCGCAGAAACGGCAGAAGTAGCCGTCTCTGTCGAGCACTTCACGCTGAACGCCGGCCGGGATGTAGGGCCGTCCAGGACCTCCTTTGCCGGAAGATCGGGCACGTCCCGGAACCTGTGCACAGGACTTCGACGGTAAGCATCGAGGCTGCCGCGACCTCCCCAGAGTTGCTCGCACCAGTCCAGGATTGCGGGAAGATCAGCGGCCCTCAAGGCGTTCCGTGCGTCATCCTCCTTTCCATCTGCATGGAAATCGGCGGCGGCCCCCAGAAGCACGGCCGCCTCGAAGATCTCGGGAACAGGTTCGAGCATGCAACGGCGCGCCTTCCAGTATTCCTCGTCCATGGCGGCAATCCTCCAGAATCGTTCTCGATTTTGGCCAAAGGACTATCCTCTTGGCCAAGGTACACGACGCTACTTGAAACGAGTGTCAAAGAAGATTCGAATTGAAGACTCTCTTCCATACAAGGATCTTCAAGATGCTCGGCTTCCTCCTCGCCCCTCTGATGAGCACGCTACGCCCACATTTCGATCTGAGCAAGACGCGATTGGAAACGGCGGATCGGAACGCGGCCATTCATGCCATTCGCTGCCGGATCGAGAAGATCTTCGGAACCTGGAAACGCTCCTGTGGTTTGCGCCGCATGCGACGGCGAGGCATCGCAAAGCCCGTCTGCAAACCCGTTTCACCGCAATCGCCTGCAACCTCAAACGAACCCTCGACATCCTCAGCCCCCCGTGAAACCATCCTTCCAGGGATCAAGAGTGGCTCGCGCACGGCTGCCTGACGCAAACAAAAACAATCCCTGCGTCATAACGCCATTTTGATCGCGAACCCTAAACCCGCGCACATGTCTCATAATTCGGCCGAGCGTTCAATTCGCTGTGCAGCTCTGCCCTGCCTGCATTCAGAACGACCTTACGACACCCAGTTCGATGACGTTGCGCCTGTAGTCGTGCAGCGTGATGTTGCTGTCGCGCCGTTCGTGTCGCAGGGTGAGTTGCGGCGTGAAGCCGCCGATGTCGATGTTCCGGTTGGACAGCGTCGTCCACAGCGCGTACGTCGTGTCCCGCCGCGCCTGCGGCCCGAACAGCGGGCGCGGTGCGCCGTAATCGCGCCGGTCCACGCGCAGGCCCGCGCCGGCGACGAAACCGCGCGGCAACTCGCTCTCGGCCGACAGGCCGAGGCTGAACTCGCGCCAGGACCGGTAGTCCTTGTCCAGCGTCTCGCGGCGCCAGCCGGCATTGGCCCGCAGCACCGTGACGCCGCCCAGGGCATGGGCGATGCCGAACCCCGCCGTATCGGTGTGGCCGCGGCCGAGGTAGCCCTCGTAATCGGTCCACGCGCGCCCGAGCGACCAGTTCAGCCGCCACACCGGGGAAAGGGTCCGGCTCCCCGAAACCCGCAGACCGGCGCTGCGGCTGTAGACATCGCCGCCGATCCAGCGCTGGCGAACGTGCACTTCGGGATGCAGGACGGACCGGCCGAACAGGAAGCGCGGGCCGGCGTTGAGGCTTGCGATCCGTTCGTTGAACCGGCTCTCCCGGTAGCTGCGGGTCCGCAGACCGCCATTGACCCGGAACTGAAGCCCCGGGCGGACCGTCGCCGTGTATCCGCCATGCATGTCGGCCACCAGACCGACCCCGCTGGTGCGGCGCGCATCCTGCGACAGCGTGAACAGGCCGAGCTTTTCCGCATCGGTCGCGTTGTTGATGTTGCTGTCGGGCGCCAGCGCCAGCGCCACGCCGAACGTCCAGCCCTCGGCCTTCTCGCGGCCGATCAGGTGAAGCATGGAGAGCGCGTTGGCGCGCACGTCCCCGGGCAGGCCCGGGGCGCTCAGGGCAAGGCGGAAATGCCGCTCCGCCCGCTCGAACTCGCCCGCCCGGTAATGCGCCAGCGCCAGGTCGAGCCGCACCCGGGTCAGGCCGGGATCGCGCGCCAGCATGGCCCGGAACCTGCGTTGCGCGGCGCGCCAGTCCTGCCGCGCAAGGGCAATCTGCCCGTGCAGGAAGTCGAGCGTGTCGGGGTCAGCCGCGCCGGGCTCCACCCCTTCAAGCAGGACGGCCGCATCGCGCGGCGCGCCCCCGGACAGCGCCGCCCGCGCCGCCTCGATCAGCGCACCGGCCGAAACCGACCGCGGCGGGGGCTGTCCGGCCGCGGCAGGGCGCAGGGGCACAAGGGCGAACATGGCAAGGGCGAACAGCAGACTGCAAAGGCGATATGTGTGGCTACGCATCGTGTCCCGGCTTTCGAATTGTGCTTCAAGGCCCGACGCCCGGTCCGCCATGCCCGCGAAAGGCAGGGACCGGGCGCCGGGTTTGCGGTGTGCGGGTGGGCGCCGTTACTCGGTCACCCTTGCACCGCCGAAGGCGCCGCGGGCCTCGCCCTTCTTGGCTCCCTCCGAGGTGATGTCGAACACGCCGCCGATTTCCTCGGCCTTCGGGCCGAAGAGATTGCCGCTGAAGCTGCCGGTGTACCCGTCGCCGCCGATCAGCCCGCCAATGGTCCCGACGCCACTTATCTTGGTGCCCTTGAACCCGTTGCCGTCGATCGCACCCTCGAACGTGGCCAGGTCCTCCAGCGTGGTCTCGAGGGTGTTGTCTGCGAAATTGACCTCTGTCCTCATATCATCGGACCGCCTCGTGATCGCGCCATTTCCATCCGCGGCTTTGGCGCGGACATTGCCCGCCCATTGGCCCTCGTAGGTGGCCTTGCCGAAGGTCGGCACGTCGCCGACCGGGGTCACACTGCCGTCGGGCAGCTTGCTGACGAAGCCCGTGCCAAGGTCGGCAAGGGTATTGCCATCGTCCTTCAGCCCCGCCCAGACGCCGTAGTTCAGGTGCTCGAAGGACTTCGCATCCGGGGACCGGACATTCTCATGGACCAGGATGTTCCGGTACTGGTATTCTATTACGTTACCCTGCGCGTCCAGTTTGCCGCCCTCCACTCGCAACAACCACTTCTTTTTGTTATTGTTGTCCTTGTCCATGTAGTAGTAGATGTTCGTCTTGGGCCCGGCATTGCCGGGAACGTAGTATTGATGGACGTTATTGTCAGTCGGACCAATAGTGCCATTATTTCTGTCAATACGGAGCACCTGGTAGAATTCGCCCTCCGCCTTCATGATCTTATGGCCGGAAACGTCGCCGAGAGGATTTTCCTCGGTAACTGCACCATCAATAATAATTTCGTTTGTGGGGATGAAGTAAATCCCCACCGTCTTGTCGGATTTCGTGGTCATGTACTTGTCGACGAGGGTCAGGCGCGCCCTGTCATCGGCCGAATCGGTCACGCTGCCAATGACCGGGATCAGCTTCTGATACTCGGCACTCCCCCCACTAGACGTAGCCAGAATCCCGCGCGTGTTAAATTGCGGCTGGCCCTTTCTCTCGGGGTTCTCGGCGGTGGCGGAGGCCTTATCCACAGCCTCGACTGCAGCCCGGAAGGAATAGGAGCGCCTCGTAGTGCTGTTCGTCCTGACGTCGTCGATCTTCCCGGTGATGACCGTCTTGCCGTTCGTCGTCACGGTGCTGTTCTCCGCGCCCGGAACGATGGTGACGTCCCCGACCCTGTAGGTCGCCTGGCCGTCGTCGTCGTAGGTGACCTTGACCTCCATTCCGGCGGCCTTCACCGCCGCGGCGGCCTTGTCCATGGCGATCTTCGCCTGGGCCTGCGCCGTCCTCTGCGCCGCCTGCGCCGCAATGCGGGCCTCCACCGCCGCCGTGTCCGTGGTCGCGGCGGCCGCCTTCGCCGATTCCGCCTTCGCCGTATTGTAGGCCGTCATCGCCGCCCGCGCGGCGGCGCGCGCCGCCTCGGCATGCGTTTTCGCCATCGGGTCGCCGGTCTGCAGCATGGCAATATTCATCTGTGCCGCTTCCGCCTTGGCCGCCTCCGTATCCGCCGCGTCGGACTGCGTCTTGGCCGCGTCCATCGCAGCCTTCGCCGCCGCCCGCGCCTTGCCGAGCTCGCTCGTCGGGGTCGTCGGGGTCGTCGTGGTCGTGCCGCCGGTGGTGTTGCAGGCGGCAAGGCCAAGCGACAGCAGCGCCGTGCAGCACAAAAGGGCAAGCCTGCGCGGCCGTCCGGCGGCCGCCGCTCTTTGTGATTGCTTCGTCATGATTGAATGTCCCTTGTCTTTCAGGTGTCTTTCAGGTTGTCTTTCGTGCGCCGGGGAATGTCCCCGCCGCGCCTAGAAATTGCGCTGCAGACGCAACAGGCCCGTCGTCGCATCGCCGCCGGCATAGCCCACGGTTGGGCCCACGGCGGCATTGCTCTTGCCGAAGTTGGTGTGGCGCACCTCGCCGCGCACCTCGACATTGGCGACCGGGTTCCACACCAGCACGCCCTCGACCGCCCAGGAGCTGATGCCCGAGCCCGCATCGCCGAGCTTCATGTTGCCCGCAACCGGCGTCGCGTAGTAGCCGGACGAGTACTGGCCGCCGACCGAGCCCTTGAAGCCCTCGGCGAACCGGTGCTGGTAGGAGCCGATGACCGACCATTGCGGCGTGTGCGTCCCGGCGAGCCCGGTCGGCGACGCGTTGGCGCCGTAGCGGCTCGGACCGCTGGCGTAGAAGCCCTGGACGATCACATTGCCGTCCGGACCGATATCCGCATTGAGACCCAGCTTGACGCCGAAGGTCTCGGCCGACTGGTCGTAGCCGGCCGCGCCGTAGACGGTCGCGCCGGCGATAACGCCGCCGATGCGGCCCGTGAAGTCGGGAACATAACTGGTCCTGTCGCCGTCGTCATTGGCCGAGACCGCCGCGAACACGCCATCGAGCGTCAGGTTGTAGCCGATCTGGCTGGCCTGGCTGTAGCCGTAGGAAAGGCCGTTGTCCGAGTGCGAGCCGAAGCCCGACGCGCCGCCGTTCTTCGAACTGACCCAGGTCGTCTCCGTGTAGCCGAAGACAAGGCCGCCAAGCTCGCCATAGGCCTGGTCGATAACGGCATTGCCGTCATATCCGAACGTGTTCGTACCCTTGTCGTTGGGCTTCGCGTCGCCCTGAAGACGCACATAGGCATGAAGAACGCCGAGTTCCGTGTCCTCCCTGGCCTGCACGTTCAAACGCCCGCGAACGGTCGACGTGTAGCTGTCCGCATCGCTGACGAAACCCGCATCGAGGCGCACGAAACCGCTCAGCTTCAGGCAGGTCTCCGTGCCCGGTATGTAGAAATAGCCGGCGCCGAAGGCATCGCACACGCGCACATATTCAACCGCGTCCGGCTCGGCCGCGACAATCATGTCGGCACCATGGGCACTGCCCGTGAAAAGCAGCGCCGCGGCGCAGCATGGAAGAAGTCTGTCGATCCTGTTGTTCATGTCTGACCTCATGTCGTTATCCCCAAAAATGCCGCTCCCCGGAATGGAGGCCCCGCGATGGCGGCCTGTCCCGGCCGGCCCGGGCACCGGAACCGCAGCGGCGGCGACGCCGGCCAACCCCTCCGGCGGGCCGGACCCCGCCGGCACCGGATGCCCGGGATGCCCCGGATGCCGATGACGGCGGCGCGTTCGCGTCACGGGAAGTGTTACCCCCCCCCCCCCGGTTAATGTGGCTATGGAATGAATAGGCAAACGCGCCAAACCGGACCGGGCCGCCCGCACCGGCAGGCCCGGAACCTGGGCCCGGAACCTGGGCCCGGCACATGGGCCCGGCACATGGGCCCGGCACGCGGGACCGCCCGCCGGGCGCAACTCGTCGGAAAACCGGGCAACAGATCGGCCGCAACACCGCAGACACACCCGCCGCGGACCGCCCGTACGGCCCGCCACACCTCCGCCAGACCCGGGCCAGACCCGGGCCAGACCCGCGAAAAGGCGAAACGAAACCATAGGCAAACGCCGCAAAAGCCCCGGAACAGACACCACACCCAAAAGGAAAACAGTCACTGTGTCATTCAGGCAACAGATCCGACGCGCAACAGCAACGCGGCCCTTCGACATGCCGACGCAGGGCCATCGGACAGCCATCGAAAAAGGCGCCGGCCGGAAAACAGGGCGCCCGGGTCAAATGGGCCGGGACGGCCCTGTGCAACGGGCGCTGTACGGCACACAACCGCCACGATTGTTTCTCCATTCCAGCCTCGGGGTTCTCACAGGTCCCATCAGGTGTTGAAGGCGATGACGAGCGGCAAACCGAACAGCGACGCCCATGCCCTGGCGCTGGCTTTCTGGATCGGAACGATGTTGGTGTCGCCGGTCCACCAGCCATTGCCTGTCGCCACGATGGCCTGCGGACCAAAGAGCATGGATTGCAGGACCGGCCAGATGATGAGCTGTTCGTAACAGCCCCGGCCAATCTGCCGGAGGGATTGCCGAAGAAATGCGCCGATGCGCCCCCGGATGCCCAGGGCCGCCACATCGAAACCGGAACCGGCATGCGCTGCCTGTAGAGGATCCTCGCGCCCTCGCCTGTCAGTTCGACCATGACACTGTCATAGCCGCTCTCGTTGACGACGACGGCGCCGCCGGCGACGACGACATCGAGGTCGGCGAGGTTTCGGGTCCAGAGGCTCTCGGTGGTCGGCGTCCAGATCCCGAGCGCGCTCTCGGGCAGAACGACTGTGCCGGCACCATTCTCCACGGCGCGCCTGACAAGCGCGACCGTCGTCATATGCTGAGTATAGTCGGCATGGTTTCCGGCAACCTGATAATCGAACGCCGTGTCAATTCCGACCCACCCCTCCGGCGGTCCGGGATCGGTCCAGGTGATTGAGGACAGTGCCAACGCCACGCTGATTGCGACACCCGCGAGCGGCCAGGCTCGCGTGGTCATCGCAAAAAGGACGGCAACCGTGGCCGCCAGTCCTGCCCAGCCCCAACCGGGAAAAAGCACACCGGAGGCGGTGATCGGACTGGCCCACCCGACGATGCCGAGTGGCGGGACGCTCATCAGCGTCACCGCCAACAGATATCGCAGCGGCCGATGCCACCCGGGCTTCGGCGACCAAAGGACCGTATGCACCGTTACGAACGGCAGCGACGCGGCGATCCAGAGAGCGAGCCCCACCCGGATATCGCTCGCGTAGAAAATCGATACGCCGGCGGGCAAGCCTCTCGAAGCCGCCATGAAATACGCCATCGAGACCAGGCCTGCGGTCACACGGCCCGGGGCGAACGCCCACAGTGCGGGAAAGAGGCACGCGAGCGGGAGGAGAAGCACTTCGCCGCTCCATCCGAATGCACCGACCGCGGCGGCGGCGGCGACGAACGTTGCCGCGGTGAACATGCTACGGCGTGAAGGTGAAAACGGGTTTCGCCAAGCCGAGAACGCCGGCGGCCGGGATTGGCCCGAAATATCGTGAGTCATAAGAACCTTTGGATGTCGAAAAAAGAAACAGCGTGTCGGGGGGGAACGATCCCGCCGGGATCGGACGTCAGCGCCCTGCCCGATCCGTCACGCGGCTGAATCGCCGATCGGGGTAGCGCGAGACCGTCGACCGCGACGGATGTGCCGATCTCGACCGATTGCCCGGGCACAGCCACGACGGTCTTGATCAAGGGGCTGAGCCAGCCGGGGCACAGGCCGCGCCGCACATATCCGCGTTTCCGTGCCTGACGAAATGCGTCGGTCAGTGGCGGGCAGATGAAGACTCGATCCCCGACCCGGACGTCGCGGTTCAAGATTTCGATCCGCCACAGACCGAGCGGATAGCTCGGTGTCAGATTGACCCGAAAGCCCGTTCCATATCCCAGGCCGAACAGCGCCAGAGGGATGCAAGCGAGCGCGGCAACTATGACGATCCGGCGCCGCCGGTTCACTGCTTCAGCCCCTGGCTTTTGGTTTGCGTCTGGCGCATCGCCCCGGATTGTTTCAGGGCCTCGGACTGTTTCAGGGCCTGCCGGGTTCGCTCATGGGCGGCAAGCTGCTGGCCGGCACGCATGGTCGGCCATGCGCGGGCGAGCGTTTCGCGTTCGCCCGGTGACATGCCCTGGGCCGCCTTGTCGAGCGCCGAGCCCGACGGGTCCCTTGCAGTATTTTCAAGCAAGGTGCGCTCGCCGAAGCGCTCCGAAACAGCCTTGTTGAAGGTGTCGAGTTCGGCTTTCACTTTTGCGTCGGCCAGCGCAAAGCCGAGCGCGGCCGGCAGGTCGTTCCTGTCGATGGCGTCCCGGACCTTTTCCATTGCCCGCGCGGCGGCCGGCGACAGGGACGGGATATCGATCGAGGTGCGTTTGCGGTGTCCCTCTTCTTCCAGCCGGTACCTGGCCGTCGCCCTCTCCCTCATATCGAGATAGCGTTCGAGGTCCTTGCGCAGTGCCGGCACGTTGACTTCCGCAACACGACGGTCCTCCCGGTCCGCGCGGCTCGCCAGCAAGCCTTCCCGACCCTTGAGCGCGCCGAAGCTCGCCGCGTTCCGCTCGATCTCGCCGAGGCGCTGCCTGGCCTCATTCGGGTTTTCGACAACGGCCTCCATGCGCATTGCCTTGAAAGCGCCTTCCGGATCCGCATAAACGAGCCGGATACGGTCGGAAAAGTTGTCCCACTGCTTCTGCAGGGCCGGATCGGATTGCAGCTTTGCCTCGGCAGCGTCGGTGACCGACATCGTGAAACTGGAAATGCCCTTGACCATCGCGGTGGCCTTTCTGATTGATTGCGGGGATTGCCGAAGCGGCTGGTCGACCAGGCCCAGACGCGCGCCGGCGGCCCGAAGGCGTGCGCCGAGGTCGAGGAGTTTCTGTCTCTGCAGGATCGTCCACTGCACCCGGCCGCGCATCAGCGTTCGTGCGACACGCACGAGGTGCAGACCGCGATTGTCGGCGAAGCGCAGCGCCTCGGCATGGAAGCGGCCGTCCGCATAATCGAGCGTCACTTCCTTGGCGTTTTTCCTGGAAAGAAGCTTTTCGAGGCCCCCGGCGGCCGCAAAGGATCCTCGGCCAAAATAGACCGCCACATCCTCACGGTGCCGCGTCATCGCGACATAGGTCAGATGCCGGTCAAGCGAGAGCGAGGCCAGCACCTTCACCCTGTCGACAGTGGCGCCCTGGCTCTTGTGGATCGTCGTGGCGTAGCCGTGATCGAGATTGCGATAGGTCCGCTGATCCACGCTGACCGTGCGGGCATCATCGCCCTCACCCACCGTCGCAACCAGGTGCCCGGCCGTTGCTTCAGTGACTTTGCCGATCATCCCGTTCCTGACGCCAAGCGCGCTGTCATTCTTCAGGAAGACGATCTGGTCGCCGGCGGCGAATTGCCTGGTTCCGTCCTCCGTTCGGAACGCATGTCCCTCATCCACCAGGCCACGCTCGACGAGCTTTTCGCGCGCCAATTCGTTGAGCCGGCGGACATCGCGGCGCAGATGCGCGAGGATCAGCGTCGATTTCTCCGGCTCATAGTCCCGGTTCCAATCGTCGATCAGGGTTTCAATGGCTTCGGCCTTCACAGGCTTGCCGATCACCTTGCCCCTGGCCTTGTAGGCTGACAGCGCTTGCGCCACCTGTCCCCGCGCCAGATCGAGCGACGCCGCCCGCATCCAAGGCTCTTTCTGGCGGTAGATGGTCTCGAGTTCGGCGTAGCCGGTGCGCTCGGCAATCGCGCGGAAGGCGGCGCCGGCCTCGATCGGCTGCAACTGCTCGGCATCGCCGACCAGAATGAGCTTGGCGCCGGCTTTCGTGACGGCTTCGACAAACGTGGCCATCTGTTTTGACGAGACCATCCCCGCCTCGTCGAGAACGAAGATGGTCCTGTCGTCGAGCGGGCGTGTGCCTTCCTTCCAGCTGAGCTCCCAGGACGCCAGCGTGCGCGAGGCAATGCCCGCCTCCTTCTCCAGACCCTCGGCCGCCTTGCCCGCGAGCGCGCCGCCGACCACTTTGTAGCCGGCCAGTTCCCAGACTTCGCGTGCGGCCTTCATCATGGTGGTCTTGCCGGCGCCGGCGCGCCCGACGACGCAGGCAATCCGCTCCGCGCCCGCCGCATGTTCGATGGCCGTCCGCTGCTCGTCCGACAGCCGCCCATGCCTGGCAAAGACGGTGTCGAGGGCCCTGCCCGCAACCGCAAACCCGCTCCTTCCCGAAAGCCAGGCGGCGCGGCTGGCCATTTCGGCCTCGAGGCGGATCATCGCCCGCGTCGTCAGCCGCGCCGGTATCCGTGCGCCGGTCGCGAAGTCGATGGTCTCGTCGGCAAGCTTCAGGCAATCCGGGCTCTGCGTGATGCGTGCCAGGAGCCGCTGGAAGCTCTCGGGATCGTCGATATGGCGATTGAGGACCCTGGCGATGTCGCGCCGGTCGAAGACGCTCCTTTCGGCCGTGAGAATGTCGAGCACCAGTTCCGGGCGCGCCTCGATGCGCGCGGCGTTCCTTTGGCGAACGGCCTCATGCAGCGCCAGCCGTTCGAGATCGATGGCGCTGCCCGTATCTCTCGCCTTGCGGCTCAACGCCTTGGCGGCAACGCCAATATGCGTCGTCGGCTCGATGTCGATTCCGCGTTCGGCGTAAGAACGCCCATCGACACGGACCTCCAGTCCGGCCATGGCCAGATGACGGTTCTGGAGATCGAGCCATCTTTGCCGTTGTTCGAGGAACTCCGCCTTCTCGCCCGACCAGAGGGTGTAGCGGATTTTCCCGGTCTTGGTCCGAAGCGGTTGTCCATCCTGTCCGAGCACCGCGACCTTCTTGGACCCGAACCCGTCTTCGGTCAGCGGCCGCAACGTGGTCATCAGGTGGATGTGCGGGTTGCGCGCGTCAATCCGGTTCCGATCAGGATCAGGGGTATTGGCGCCACCGGAAAATCCCTCGTCATGGTAGACCCAGTCGGCGACCTGGCCTCGCGCCAGCACCTCTTCGCGGACGAACTGCCGCACGAGCGCGATGTTCTGCTGGCGCGAAAGCTCCACCGGCAGCGCTATGACGAACTCCCTGGCGAGCTGTGCGTCGGAGCGTTTCTCGAAGGCTTCCACCGTGTTCCAGAAGGCCTCGGCTGCGCCGGCGACGGAGCGATCCGCAATCATGTCGCGGGCCCATTTCGGCGCATCGGGCGGCAGCAGGAATTCCTCGTGGGCGAGGTTCTTCCTGGCAGAATAGTCGACCGTTCGCGCTTCGGCCTCGTGGCTCATCTTCGCGCAATGGCGATAGGCGGCCGACAGCACGGCGCTGCGGCCGCTTCCGCGCGAAATCAGCCGGGGTGTGAAATGCGTGATCGCCACGGCGCGGCAGGCTCCCGGGAACAAGTGCGTCATCGTTCCGCGGGAAAGTCCTCTGCCACCGGCGAGGGCCGCCGCTAGCCACGTCGCGTCTCGCGACGTATTACTGCGCCCTTGACGGCATTCCTTCGGAACGCCGGGATGATCTCTCATTGAGACGGGTCTGCCGACCCGGCATTTGTGCCGGGGTGCGCCGGGCGCGCACCCGGTTCATCCTGCTCATGGCGTTTCAGCATTCGCGGCAACCGGGAGACACGCAATGAAAAAGTCCTCATCGAAAATCAAACAGGAGATTGCCAAACTACAGGAGCAGCTCAAGGCCGCCGAAACCCGCGAGGCCGAACGGATCGGACGGATCGCGCTGAAAGCCGGTCTCGGAGAGATCGAGACCGACGACGCCAGGCTCGTCAAGGCTTTCGGGGAACTGGCGAAACGGTTTCGCGGCGGCCGTGGCGAAACGCGGAAATCCGCGCCCGCGCAAAACCCGGCCGGCGCGGCTTCGGGCGCGCATGGCGAGGCTTGAGCGCATGCGACAGGCAAGCCAGGCGCAAGCGCGCAAGAAGGACACCCGCGAAAAGATCCAGCTCGGCGGGCTGATCGTCAAGGCGGGACTTCGCCATGAGAAGCGCGCGCTGCTGCTCGGACTGCTGGTCGACGGCGCCAGCCGGATAGCGGCGGACGAAGCGGAGCGGGAGCGGCTGACAGCAATCGGCGAGAAGGCGTTTGCCGATGACAGCGACTAGGGTCGTTCTGCTGGTTGCGCCCGTCGGCCTGATGATCGCTGTTTGCATCGGCCTTACCGGCGCCGGGACCTGGCTGGCGCAGTTCGGGAATTCCGCCGGGGCGCAACTGACGCTGGGGCGGATCGGCATTGCTCTTCCCTATCTATCGGCTGCGGCCGTCGGGGTTATTTTCCTCTTCGCCGCCCGTGGCGCCATGGCGATCAAATCCGCCGGCCTTGGTGTTCTGGTGGGTGCGGTCGGCATGATTACCATTGCGGCGATGCGCGAAGTGACGCGCCTTGCCGGTTTCGCCGACGCGGTACCGGACGGCCGCCGGCTGATCGAATATGCCGACCCTTCGACCGGTATCGGCGCCATGCTGTGCCTTGCCGCCGGCCTGTTCGCGTTCCGCGTTGCGCTGCGCGGCGATGCCGCCTTCGCGACGATGAAACCAAGGCGCGTGACGGGCAGGCGCGCCATTCACGGATCGGCGCACTGGATGGCGATGCCACAAGCCAGACGCCTGTTCGGCGCGAACGGCGGGATCGTCATCGGCGAAGCCTGTCGCGTCGACAGGGACAGTGTGGCAGGTCACACGTTCCGCGCCGATGACAGGCAGACCTGGGGCGCCGGCGGCAAATCCGCCCTGCTGTGCTTCGACGCCTCGTTCGGATCGACCCACGGCCTGGTCTTCGCCGGATCGGGCGGCTTCAAGACGACGTCCGTCACGATCCCCACAGCGCTCAAATGGGGTGGCGGTCTCGTCGCGCTCGATCCCTCCAGCGAGGTGGCGCCCATGGTGATCGACCATCGGCGCAAGGCCGGCCGCGAGGTCTTCGCGCTGAGCCCCGCGGATCCGTCCATCGGCTTCAACGTGCTCGACTGGATCGGCCGCTACGGCGGCACCAGGGAAGAGGATGTCGTTGCCGTCGCAAGCTGGGTGGTGACGGACACCGGACGGCAGGTTTCCGCGCGCGACGACTTCTTCCGCGCCTCCGCCCTTCAGCTCATCACCGCGCTGATCGCCGATGTGTGCCTGTCCGGGCATACGCAAAGAGAAAGACAGACCTTGCGGCAGGTCCGAATGAACCTTTCCGAGCCCGAGCCGAAACTGCGCGAGCGGCTGCAGCGCATCCACGACAATTCCGGGTCGGCATTCGTGCGCGAGAACGTCGCCGCCTTCGTCAACATGACCCCGGAAACCTTCTCCGGCGTTTACGCCAATGCCATCAGGGAAACGCACTGGCTCTCCTATCCGAACTATGCCGCGCTCGTCTCGGGATCGAGTTTCCCGACCGACGACCTGGCGAACGGCAGGACGGACATCTTCGTCAATCTCGACCTGAAAACACTCGAGGTTCATCCGGGCCTTGCCCGCACCATCATCGGCGCGCTGCTCAATGCCATCTACAACCGGAATGGCCAGGTCGCGGGCCGCACCCTCTTCCTGCTCGATGAGGTGGCGCGCCTGGGCTATGTGCGCATTCTGGAGACGGCGCGCGATGCCGGCCGCAAATACGGGATCAGCCTGTTGCTGCTCTTCCAGTCCATCGGGCAGATGCGCGAGACCTGGGGCGGGCGCGACGCCACGTCGAAATGGTTCGAGAGCGCAGCATGGGTTTCCTTCGCCGCGATCAACGATCCCGAGACGGCGGAATACATCTCGCGCCGATGCGGCAACACGACCGTCGAGGTCGACCAGCTCAGCCGGACATCGCAGATGTCGGGATCATCGCGAACCCGCTCGAAGCAACTGGCCGCGCGGCCGTTGATCCTGCCCGAGGAAGTGCTGCGCATGCGCGGCGACGAGCAGATCGTGTTCACGGCCGGCAACCCGCCGCTTCGCTGCGGCCGCGCCATCTGGTTCCGGCGAGACGACGTGAAGAGCGTCGCGGGCAAGAACAGGTTTCACCGGGAAGACCGAAAATGAATGGCGTCAATCGATGATTGCGTATCGGTTCACAAAACCGGATAGACACGCGAATCCCGCCCGGCGAGACGCTTCCCATGCCTTCACGCCAAAGCGAACCGGTCCATCTTCGCCGCATCGACCCTGCCCGGAACATGCGGCGCTTTTATTGCCTCAGCGTTCAGCCGACGCTGTTCGGCGGTGCCTCGCTCATTCGCGACCGGGGCAGGATCGGAACGCGCGGCCAGTCGATGATCGAGACGTTTGACGAACGCCTTGAGGCGGAAGATCTGCGGTGAAATGGCCTGCGCCTATAAACACCGCACTGGCGCAGAATACCGGGCGATCAGTTCGTCAACCGTCAACAGGGTGATCCCTTCGGCAACTGCCTGGGAAATCAGAATACGGTCGAACGGATCCTTGTGGATCGGCGGAAGCACGGTGACACCGACAGCATGTTCGCTAGTAATGGCAAGTTCCTGATAGCCATTTTCGAGAAGGCCGCGCCTCAGGAGGCGGGGATCGACCGTGAAATCCGCTCGACCGAGCCCCGCTTTGATCGCAACTTCCCAAAGGCTGGCCGAACTGAATATCAGCTCGTTGTCGGTGTTCACGATCTCGGCAAGGGCGGCAGGTGGCAGCCGTTCAGGTTCGCTGGCCGCCCAAAGGAGAAGATGCGTGTCGAGCAGGAGCCTCACTCATCACCGCCGAACATCTTTTCGATTTGATTTTCACCCATGCGGTCGAAGTCATCGGGCACCTTGAACTGACCGGCCATGAAGCCGACCCTATGCGCCTTGTGCGGCAGGGGCGCGCCAAGCGCCACAACCTTCACAAGGGGCTTGCCGGCTTTGGCGATGATGAAGGGTTCGCCTTTCGCCGCTTTCTCGATCAGGCGTGATAGATGGGTCTTGGCCTCGTGAATATTGACGGTGTGCACAGGTGCTCTCCAACTTAGTTCGACAAACTTAGTTTAACGGGTCCGGAGTTTCAAGGCCTGTGTTCAGGCCTGGATGGCCCCGCCTTGCGGCGGGGCCATCCGGGATATTGTCAGTCCCGGTTGCCATTGGGGCGGGACCAGATCAGCTGCATGCCGTCTTGGCCTTCGACCTCGATCAGGGTGGCGTAGATCGGAGCCGCGAAGCTCGGGTCGTCCAGCTTGACCGAGAGGTAGTCGCGTTCGGTCTGCCTGGCCTGCTTCTGCCACGCGGCGCCCAGCTCGACTGCATTCGAGTAGATGCGGAAGTGCGGTCCGTTATCGGAGGGGTTTTCGATGCGCTCGAAGCGGGCCTTGACGTTGAGAGCGAGGGTCTTGATCTGGCCGGTGAAGCCGTTCCTGGTGGTGGTGAAGGTGCCGATGTTTGCCATTGTCCTGTTCCTTTTCGATGTTTCGGGCCGCGCCCATCGCGGCCTCGATGGCTGTCGCAGAGACCGGCAACGACCGGCGCGCACCTGAAAGGCCGCAATGAAATGGAGGACGGCGGGACGGGGCTTTCTTGCATCGCGAGGAATGGCGGCGCAGCCGCCAGGGGAAGAAAGTTCCTGCCCGCCGTTGCGACAAGCCGGGTGAGGCGAAGCCGGTTGCCGGTCAGACATGCCAGATCGAGACCGCGTTGGGCGAAGTCCGTGAGAGACGACGGTAAAAGGAACAGGCCATGACGTGGCGAACATGCCCACCGCCACCCGTCACTGGCACACAATCGGCAGATCGACCTCGGCACAGTGCAAGGCAGCCCAACTGCCGGATCGGGAATCCCGGCACCATTGACGAGCCATTTGCCGATCTTCGGTGACCGAACGCGCGACCGGAAAAGACAGAAAAGGCAACCGTCCGAAAGTGGCATCCCTCCGCAAGGCGCGCGGCTGTCGCGGAGGTTCTGCTCCCGCACGGCATGGTGAGATCAGGCGAGCGCTGCAGGTGCCCTGTCGTCCCGGACGATCGCACGGAACTCTGATGACGGGAACGCGCCGCCCAAGCGGTCTGACATTAGACGCCGCACATCCCCTCGCATTCGTTCGGCCAGAGATCGAGCTGGCCGTGGTCGGCCTCTTCGAGGGGAACACCGGACCGGTGTAAATAGACCTCGCCGCGAATACCCCGGATCCCGGTTCGGATCGCACGGTCGACATCAATCGCATCGCGCCAGGCCTCCTCGTCATGGTCGCGCATGGCACGCCATCGACCATTGTCATGGAACGGACAACCGATGCAGGCGGATTTCGGCGGGTCGGGATAGCCACTTTTTCGCAGCCAGGCGAGGCAATCGCGGCGCGTCATGCGCTCCTCGATGAGCGGCCACCGGTTGCGCTGCCAGGCCTCCCGGCTCGGCTTCATGCGGATTACCTCGTCGAAGGAAATCCCGATCCATTGCTCGACGACCGCGAAGGTCGGCGAGCGCTTGCGCGTGAGCTGGACGAGTTCCCGGACTTTCCGGCGGATCGGCTCAATCTTGTAGTCGCCCGTGCATTGGCGGCGGATCATGCCGATAGAGACATTGCCGCGACGGTCGACCGATCGCGCAAACGCCGGGATCGACGCCCACCGTTCACCGCGACTGGCGGCGAGCAGATTGTCACGCATGTTGCCGGCCCCGACGACGACGACCGGAAATGGCAGCACGTTCGGCGACATGAGCCAGTCGAGATGCTCGTAGACGGCTCTCGGCTCCCGGCCGGTATCGGCAAAGATCGCGCAGTCCGGCATCGGCCCGACCGCGCCATGCGCCGCCATCAGTCTGAACAGAACCGATTAACGCCCTTTAAGAAAGCAATTATATTATTTCGAGTAAACCGATTCGCGGTCTTCAAGAGAAGGAAACCATGAGCCGTGAGTGACGAAATTACACCTTTGTGTATGCCGCCTGCGGCTCGAAACCCGGCAGCACGGCCTGGATACAGGTCCTGCACCGGTTGGTATCGGTCAATAAAGACGAATCAACGCTTGCCCTACGAAAGTTTGCTTGAGCGGGACGCGCTGATCGTCTTGGACGTTGATCCGGCGGTCGTCGATTTCTCCGCACAGCCGAAGACGTTTGTCTGGACTGAGGGCCGACGGAAAAGGCAATACACACCCGATCTTATGGTTGTTTTAGACGATGGTCAGATTGTTTATCGGCAGGTGAAGCCAGCAGCCTTTTTCGCGCGGAACCCAACGCTTGACCGTCGCTTGCTGGCGATCGAGAAGCAATGCACGCATTGCGGCGCCAGTCACGAAATTTGGCTCGACACCGATATCCGGCGCCAACCCAGGCTTGCCAATGCCCGACGTATCCGGGCCTCCGCCAGCTTCATCGCAGAGGAAGGCCGGGCCGCTGTGTATACGGCGCTTGGCACGCTGAGGATGCCGACCACGTTGGGTATTGCAATGGACAGACTTGGCGGCAAGCCCGAGCAACTAAACCTCATCCTGGGCATAGTGGCCCGGGGTGCACTGGCAATCGACCTGGATGCCACACTCAGCAGGGACGCCGCACTTTGGCTGGGGAGCGAATACAAATGAACGCAACACAACTCCGCTTTCAACAGGGAGACACGCTGTCGATCCGGAACGTAGACGGACATGTAGCGCTGTGGAGCGTGGTCGAGCGCAAGCGCAGAGGCTATCTGCTTCAGCCGCATGGCAGTGGCGACGCACGAACATGGTCGGATGACGAAATCGATGAGGCTTATGGGTCGCGGCGGCTAACGCATCACCCGCATAATCCCGAACGGCTACCGAAGGCGGTTGCCGAGGTTCTCGAACGGACATGGGAGTTTTGGCCCGAGGAGATTCGGCGCGAGGCAGAGCGACGAGAGGTATATGTGCGAATGGTAGACGCTATTCGCGACCAACATCGCACTCTGATGGAGACTTATACTGCCGCCGCTGCTGTTGTGTTTGAGAGACACAAAGAGCGGTGGGAATGGGAGAACGCGGAATTTGCCGCGCGGCGTACCGTTGGGGGGCACCGCAACAAGCGGCAAACGGATAGGGCAAATACCCGCGGCATCAAGAAGTTGGTCCAGCCCAATCCCTACACGCTGCGAACATGGCACAAGGTTTGGAGCCAACACGGCCGAGATATTCGCCTTCTCATCCCGCATTATCATCTGCGTGGCGCACGCCAACCTCGATACCGCAAGGAAGAGGGTGACAGGCCAGACACGTACAAGCTGATGCGGCGTGCGGTAGAAGACTATTATATGGGCTTACCACGACGGCGGAAGAACTATGCCTATCGCCGTTATGTCGAGCTTTGCAAGGCGGAGGGGGTGCCGCCGGTTAGCGACCGAACCTTTCGTGTGTTCATCCGCAACAACTACACTGACCGCCAAGAGTTCGAGCGACGCTTCGGGCGGCGTGCAGCCTGGTTAAAGTTTGGGATCTTTGAGCGGACAAAACCGCCGGAACGTCCCCTGGAGGAGGTCGAGATCGATCACTGCCTAATCGATTTGGTGGTGGTTCATCCTCAAACACGGCGGCCGATGGGGCGACCATGGCTGACGGTAGCGTTAGACCGTGCGACACGGATGATCGTCGGCGCGCATCTGAGCTTCGAGGTACCGTCCTACGCATCGCTGCAGCGCGCACTCGCGCATGCCTTCTGGAAGAAAGATCTGTCAGGGATCGACGGGCTTGAGCATGATTGGCCGTGCCATGGCGTACCGGAATGGGTGGTTTGCGATAATGGCAAGGAGTTCCGGTCGCAATCCTTGCAACTGTCGGCATCTATGCTCGACTTCGGCGTGGTCAATCTACCCGTGAAGATGCCGTGGCTCAAAGGTGCTGTCGAGCGGGTCTTTCAGACGATTGGCGTGCAGGTGTTCAGCCATCAGGAGGGAACGACGCTTTCGCGCACCATGGATTATAAGCCTGCCGCACGCGCCAGATTAACGCTGGAAGAAGTCAGGGGGATGATCCTGAAATGGATCGTCGACGACTATCATCAGAGCATACATGACACGCTGAAATGCCGTCCTGTCGAACGCTGGCGTGCACTGACGAGCTTATACCCGGTGCGTCCGGTGCCTGACTTCGATCACATTGTGCGCATGACGGGCGAGACATTCCGTCGGCGAATATCGAACGTGGGCATCCGGTATGAGGGTCTTCTATATGCTGATCGGGCGAAGCTGGAGCCGCTGCTTGCGCGGCGCAATGGCCTGGAGAAGGAATGGGAGATCCGCTTCGACCCATATGATCTCGGTGAAATCTGGCTGCTCGACGACGAAAGAGGTGAATGGTTACTGATCCCGTGTACAGATCAGTCAGTATCGCGAGGCGTGTCGAAATACCAACACAAAGTCCATCGTAAGATCGCTCGCCGGAGCCTGGCGCCCGGCTCGCCAATCAGCGTGGCGGATCTCGAGGGGGCGCGGCAAAAGGCCAGGCAGTCTGTGGAGGAACTCCACGGCAAGAAAAGCAAGGCGCGCAGCACAGCGCGAGCGGCACGCTATGAGGCGGATGGTCGGCACTTCACACCATTAGATGGTGAGAAGCCGGCGCGGGAGACACGAAGCGACACCACGACTGCCGGACGCCCCGAGGAAGACTCATGTAAACGCGCCGTGGAAGTCGTCGATCTGGATGCCGACATCAAAGCGCTTGTGGAGCAGTGGTCGAGTGACGTGGCATGACTAACAAGCCGGCGCCCATAGCTGCCGGTACGCCTTCTGCGCCGGATATCGTCCTCGCCTTTGAGACCACGGTGATCCCACACACCCGGCATGTCGCGACCAAGACCGCCATCCGCGAACTTCACGGCCGCTATCGCCCGCTCGACAGCGACCGTCGGTTCAAGGCGCGTGCATTGCTCATCGTCGGGGCATCCGGGTCGGGCAAAACGACAGCGCTTGAGGATTACATGGCAGACTTCCCGGATATGACACTGGAGGATACATGTCCGTCCCTTTCGGATGATGAAATCGAACGCCTGAAAGATGCTGATATCAGACGTATCGTCTATGTTGAGGCCCCCGAGCGCACGACGCGCCGGGCGTTGGTGGCTACGATCCTGGGAGCATTCGGTTATCGGGCTCGGGAACATTGGAACACGAGTGAGGTGATCGAAAAGATCGCCCTTTATGCCGAGCAGATGGGTACTCAGATGATCTTTATCGACGAGGGCCATCATATGGTGAACGAGGCTAAGCCCGATGCCACGATTGAGGTGACCGAATTCATTAAGTCACTGCTCAATCGGGTCAAGGTGCAGATCGTAATCGCCGGCCTGCCTCAGCTTCTCGATATTGCGGCGCCAGGCCCGAAGACCGCGCAGTTGCGCCGTCGGCTCCAGCCGCCAATGGTCCTGAGGCCTTACAGTTGGGTGACGCGGAGTGGGCGTACTATGTTCTCAAGTGTCCTCGGCGTCATGGAAAAGATGATGGAGCTTCCCGATCCGTCAGGATTATCCAGGCATGACATTGCCAAACGCATCTACGTCGCCACACACGGCGAGATCGGAATGGTCTCAAAATACCTTAGTCGGGCACTGTCACTCGCGCTGGCAAGGCAGTTGCGCTCGATCGACCTCGCATTGCTGGGGGAGGTGCACGCAAGCTGGTTTACCGACTATTCCTCCGGTGACGACGACATCATCGACTTCGACACGATCATCGAGGATAGCGATCCTGACCGGCGTCAAACAGCGATGCAAGATAATCCCTTCCTCTGCTCATCAGACCAATTGAAAACCCTATGGAAGAAGGGTTGTGATGCTTACGCGCCCCATGCCTCGTTTGCGAACGACACGCGGATCACTCGCCTGCGCGGCACGGGACCCGCTCCATATCAGCCGTTTGGCCGAGGAGATTGACGGCTGTGCGCCTCACCCGACTTCCGCTGCGCGTTCAGCCGGCACCATTCGAGCCCGGGTGGGCCTTGTTCAACCGGCTTGCTTTGCGACATGGCTGTGCGACCGGAACGGAACTGGTGCAACAACTTAAGCTTCGCCGCTATGGATACTTCATCAGGAACATCGAGCGCGGGCATGGCTTTGCCGAGATCGCGGCACTGACGGCAATGCCTCTTGACCAGATTCTTCGCAGTTCAATCCGGTGTGCCGGCACGCACATTATCCTGGCTGGAGAAATTCTCCGAAGAACCCGGCGCGTTGATATTGCAACGATATACGGACGGGTCTGTATCGAATGCCTGCAGGTCGATCTTGAAACGCGTTCCGGCCCCATTCCATGTCGACCGTGGCGGCGTGCATGGTGGGATGTAGCGGCGATATCGACCTGCCCGATACATGGATCGCTTTTACTTGCAGCATGCCCCGTATGTCACAATGCGCTCGACCGCAAGGTTCTAAACCCCACACGATGCCGTTGCGGCCAATACTTGTTATCCGTCCCTCGCACGGAAACCTCGCACTCCGATACGCTTGGAGATGCTTATGTTGTCGGTCGATTAGGCGGGATGAAACGAACTGAGCATCCCTTCCTCGACACAATGGCGCTGACAGATGCGATCGACATCATGCATTGGACCGGCGCCGCCCGGTTGTGGGGAAAGTCGATGCCCGGATGGAGGGTTCTTCAACCATTGCAACGGGCACAAGCCTTGTCTGCAGGCTTCTGCGTCTTTCAAAATTTCCCGTGCAGGTTTGAAACCTTGCTGGACCGCATGCTTGAAACTCATCCACGCAGGCGCCGGTCGCCTATCGGCGTCTACGGCAAGCTGCAGAACTGGCTCGGGAGGTCTGCGAATCCGGCATTCGATCCGCTAAGACAGGCACTGCGACGCCATATCGAGCGGAATATACCAATTACCCCTGGAACCAGGGTGCTGGGCCAGATAACACCGGGCGGCGAGCTTACAACTCTTGGGGCCGTGGCCAGCCTTTGTGGCTGTTCCGAAGGACGAATCGCAACAATCGCAGTAGCACTGTCTCTGATCAATCCCCCGTCTGGCGCCATACGTCGCAGCAGCATCGTTCCCAAGTCGATTGAAGCGCCGCTTGTCGCGTTCTTCCGGTCTTCTTGCGAACGCGAGGAAGCGCGTCGTCGTCTCAATGTGAGCCGCATGCTGTTCAAAGAACTGCAGTATTTGGGCCTTATCCGCAAAGCATTCTCATTGAACGGTCTGACCATTCCAGCGCGATACTATCTGACGGATATTGACCAATTCCTGGCCAGATTGCACCAGGAAGCGCCGTTGAAGGATCGAATCCCCGAGGGCTGTGAGACCATCACGCGCGCCGTTCGTAAATGCTGGAGGTCCCAAGCCGAGATATTTGCCGGGCTGCTGCGAGGCGACATAAAGGCCGGCGGCCGGCTCCGTCAAGAACACGGCGTTCGTCAAGTCATCGTGAACATCCGCAACGTCAAGGCTATGCTTTACCGACATACGGACGAAACCCTCATGACCACTTCAGAAGCTGCCCGCTATCTCGGCATGCGTGCCCGGACTATAGGCTTCCTGAGGGTCAACGGCTGGTTGGCTGAAACACGCAAGCAGACCACCGTACGAAGAGTGCTCGCCTTCGATCCAGAAGAACTGAATAACTTCCGGGCGCAGTTTGTGAGTGCGGCGGAGCTGGCCCGAATCCCAAAGCCACGTACAAATCCCGTCAAGGTACATGAAAGGCTCCGACAAGTCGGCATCACACCCGCCATCCCCGGGAAGAAGGACGTAGAGCCGTTCTATCGCCGCAACCAGGCGGAAATTGCCATGCGCATGGGCTGCGAAACTCCTGCCTTGCATAGGCAAAGTCACGTGGGCTCCACCAAGCGCTGAATCAAATATCGATTCTCTTAGAGTCCGACTCGAAACTCACACTGACCGTGCCAAGCGTCTTGTGAGTAGCATAACCGAGGCGGCATAGAGGAAGGTTTCGGCCGAACTGATGGTTCCCTCGAAGTCCTTCGCCAATCGGCGATTGCGGTTGATCCAGGCGAAGAAGCGCTCGACCACCCATCTCCTGGGCAAGACCTGGAAGCCGACCTGGTCGGTGAATTTCTTGACAACCTCGATGGCGACCGACGTTGCGTCCCTGACCCGGTCGCCATTGTAGGCGCTGTCGGCGAAGGTGAGTTCGACGAAGGGAAACGAGCGTCGTGAGGCTTTGAGCAGCGGGATTGCGCCATCGCGATCCTGAACATTGGCTGCGTGCGTCTGGAGGACCAGGCCGCGGCCGTCGGTGTCGACCATGGCGTGGCGCTTACGACCTTTGATCTTCTTGCCGGCATCATAGCCGCGTGGACCGCCAGCCTCGGCGGTCTTGACGCTTTGGCTGTCAATCACGGTCGCTGATGGACTGGCCTCGCGCCCGACCCGCTCGCGGTCGAGCACGACCAGATGATGATTGATGGTCTTGAACAGTCCTTCACGTCGGAAGCGCAGAAACCAGCCGTAGACCGTCGTCATCGGCGGGAAGTCCTTGGGCAGCATGCGCCACGCACAGCCGGCCCGCAGCACGTAGAAGATGGCGTTCATGATCTCACGCATCGGCCATTCCCGCGGCCGACCAGTTTTCGCTGGCGGCGGCATGAACGGGGCGATAATGTTCCATTCCGCATCGCTCAGATCGCTTCCATAACGCAGATGATCGCGGCTATACTGCCGACGGGTGGTTGGGGTCCACATGAGGCTGCTCCAAACTGGTGTCGATAACCGTTTGGAATCACATTTCGCCCCGGCCATCCAACCCCTCACTGCGTTTCAAGACTGCCTCTTAAACAAAGCATGAACCAATTATCGATTCTGGAATTGAGACTAATGGTTCGGCTCCATGTCGAAAGTCTGCAGAAATAAAGCTTCTCCAATTGAATTAATTGGTTCTCTACAGAATCAGGGCGAGCGTCGTCGACTGGAAGCCGGCGCCGGGCGGCAGTGCGCGCAGACGAATGGCGGAGGGCTGGTCGCCCTGCGCACCTGCATTCGAAAGGGAGAGCATCAGGCCGCCTCCCGCTCTTCGACGACCTCGGCGGGCTGGAGACCGTGAAGATAAGTCACCGCGCGTTGCGCGTGGGCCGCCGCCTGGAAGATCGCCCGCCTGTCGCCCTTGAGCACACGCAACCACTGCTCGAGGTAGCTCGCGTGATCGGGCCGCGGCTCGAGCTCCGGCACGATGCCGAGATCGGCGCACAGGAAGCAGCTTCCGAGCTCGGCAATGAGTTCCTCGCGCGCACGTTCGGAGCGATCCTTGTGATAGCGGGAAAGATCGCGTCCGACGCGGTGCGCCGGCGCCGTCCAGTGAGTTTTATGCCGATATCGGCATAACGGTCATTATGCCGTAAGTCGGATTATGCCGCATGGCCGAGCTGAGAGGCTGCGATGCTTGGATTCGGCCATGCGGCGGTTCGGCATAATCAGAGCGGCTGGGACTAAGCGATGTCTGGTGGAAGCATATTCGCAATCTTCTTTTGCCAAGAAGTCCGCGAGGGAGGATGGTTCCAGTTCAAGCAGCGGGCTTTCTCGCCTGCACCAATAGAAGAAAGGCGCCGATATTGCGCCAGCGCTTGAAGCGGGGAACGGCGTCGCAAGCGGCCTCAGATGGCTGCGGTTCGGTGACTTCAGTCAGCGTGAAACCGGCTGAGGCAACCGCATTCAGATAATCGCTCAATGTGCGCGGAAAGCGGGGAACGGCGAATGGGGTTACATCTTCATCTTTGGGCCGATCGCTGAAGCGCCAATGTTCGAATGAAAAACTCGCTCTCCCTATAGTATTTTAAAGGCGGTGTCTGCGCTCCAGCATCGAAGTCGGCCAAGGTGATTGTCACAGCACACTATCCAAAAGCCGCTGCTTTGGCGTGAAGGTTGTTGCTCCAACAACATGGAGCACAAGAAATGGAAATATCCGACCAACCTACTTGCCTCGATCCTTACATCGCATCATTCGAAGAAAGTCTTTCCTCTCGAAACTACAAACCAGCCACACTGAACAACTATGGCTGCCTGCTTCGGCGGTACGGTCGCTTGCTCGACGCCGAGGGCATCGCGCCATCGGCATTGACGCCGGACCTTGCCGTCGAGTTGGGGCACAGGTTGCCGGCCACGCCGAAGAGCCAAGTGAATAACTACCGGCTGGCGCCGGTAGCGTCAGGCAGGTGATTGTCGAGGTACTGAAGTACAAGTTCGTCTGTGATGGCCCCGGTGGTTGTCGAGAAGTAGCCCCGGCCCCAGAACCGGCGGCCCCAGTACCACTTGCGTATCTCCGGGAACTCGCGCTGGATTTTGTGAGACGAACGGCCTTTCATCTTGCGTACCAGATCGGAGATGGCGACTTTTGGGGGCACGGACACGAACATATGCACGTGATCTTTGGACAGAACGCCATGCAAGATGGAAACGCCGTTCTCCTTGCAGACCTGACGGCAGATGGTGCGTACCCGCAGGGCCAGATCGCCAGTCAGAACTTTGTAGCGATACTTCGTCGCCCAAACGATATGGTACCGGTGGTAATAGACGCAATGCGCGGAGCGATCATATTGCATGACTCTGGCCTTCCAAAAATGAGCCTTTGCCCTCAACGGGCGGCTCATTTTTGGAAGGCCAGAGTCATAGCACGATTCGTTTTCGCTGAAGCGGGGTCCGACTGGAAGTCGGAGGCTTCAAACCAAAGAGTGGAAAGTGAAGATCCCCAATCTCGCGAGGCTGTTCGTCGCGCACCTGATTGAAATAGGTGTCGCGACACGACCTCCACTGACACCTGCGCAAGCTGAACGCGCCGAACTGCTGGGCAGCTTCGAGACCTATCTGGTCCGGCAACGAGGTCTCAGCCCACGCACGATCTATCATGTGCTCCGGTTCGCGGATCGCTTCCTCGATCATCGCTTCGGCGATGATATGCTCGACCTGTTGGCACTGAACGTCCGTGATGTCGCGGCGTTCATGGAATACCTTGTGACGCGCAAGCGTCCGTTCCGCGACAAGACACCGGCCACGCATCTGCGCAGCTTCTTCCAGTATCTGTTCGCACAGGGCCTCACGACGACCAATCTGTCGCTCTGCGTCCCTCGGGCGCACAAACCCTGGGGTGCGAGGCTACCCCGATACCTGTCGCCGGAGGAGGTAGATGCCGTCGTGGCCTCGGTGCGCAGCAATCCACGCCGCGGCGCCCGTGACTACGCCATGCTGTTGCTGATGGCGCGCCTCGGCCTGCGTGCGCCGGAGATCATCGCGATCCAGTTGGATGACATAGACTGGCGCGCCGGCGAACTGTTGGTTCGTGGAAAAGGTCAGCAACATGATCGGCTGCCTATCCCGCCGGACGTCGGCGAGGCGATCAGCGAGTATCTACGCGAGGATCGCTCCTCCGCAACCACACGCACGCTGTTCGTTACGCATCGGGCACCCAATCGCCCGTTTAAGGACAGCCAGGTCATCAACGCCATATTGAAGGAGGCATTCGCGGCGACGGGCGTGAAGCCGCCAACACCCTACGTCGGATCGCATGTTCTGCGGCACAGCCTGGCAACGAACATGGTTCGCGCTGGTGCCTCGCTGGAAGAGATCGGCGATCTGCTGCGACATCGGTCGCGGGCGACAACGATGATCTACGCAAAGCTCGACACGGACGGTCTGCGTTCCATTGCCCAGCCCTGGCCGACCTCGGAGGTAGCACGATGAGCTTCCTCGACGAGATGGACCGCTACCTCACCATCAGACGGCAACTCGGCGTCGATCTGAGCACCGATGAACGGATACTGCGCCGCTTCGTCACGTTTGCCGACCGAGATGGAGCGCGGCACATCAGCACAAGCCTTGTCATGCGTTGGCTCGAAAGCCTGCCTTCCGCCAGCGCCGGAACCAGGGCGACACGCTTCAGGGTCGCCCGCCAGTTTGCCGAATGGTTGCACGGCATGGACCCAAGGCACGAGGCTCCGCCACGGGGATTGGTGCCGGGCCGTGTTCAGCGTTCTCACCCCTATATCTACAACGATGCCGAAATCGTTGCGATCATCGAGCATGCGCGGTTGCTGCCTTCGGTCTATGGCATGCGCGGCCTTACCTCCTCAACGTTGTTCGGCCTGATCGCTGTAACCGGGCTCCGGATCAGTGAGGCTCTCGGGCTCGACCCCGCCGATCTTGATGCCGAATCCGGCGTGCTTCATGTCCGGCAGGGCAAGCTCGGTAAGGAGCGGTTGCTGCCGCTGGACCCAAGTGTGGTGCAACGGCTGCAAAGCTACGCCAGCGAGCGCGACCGGCTGCTTGGCAGCCAGCCGGAAGCATTCTTCGTGACCTGCGAGGGGCGTCGCCTTGGCGACTGCAGTGCACGCTACAACTTCGCGCATGTCTGCCAGCAGATCGGATTACGAGAACCGCAGCTTTATCTTCGACACGGCCGCGGTCCACGCATCCACGATCTGCGCCACACCTTCGCGGTGCGGACGATGCTGAGCTGGTACCGATCAGGCAAAGACGTCGGCCGCGAAATGATCAAGCTCACGACATGGCTCGGTCATGCGAACCCCGCCCACACATACTGGTATCTGGAAGCGGTCCCGGAACTGCTGGAACTGGCCTCCGCCCGAATAACCGGCTCAACGGCGGAGGTGGAAGTCCGATGAAGACGAGCAACTTCCCCGCGCTGATCCAGCGCTTCTTCACCGATCGGCTCTGCATCCAGATGGAGGCGAGCCGACATACCATCGCCGGTTATCGCGATACATTCCGGCTGCTGATCCAGTACGCGAGCGCGCGCTATGGAAAGCCGCCGACGAAACTGACGATCGAGGATCTCGATGCCGATCTTGTCGCCGACTTCCTGACCTATGTCGAAACGGTGCGTGGCAACACGGCTCGCACCCGCAATACAAGGCTCGCCGCCATCCGCTCATTCTTCCGCTACGTCGCATTGACCGAGCCAAGCTGGCTTCTTCATTGCCAGCGGATACTCTCGATGCCGAACAAGCGGTATGTAAAGAGGAGTGTCACGTTCCTCGACGCGGATGAGATCACGGCGTTGCTGGCTGCGCCGGATCGGGCGACGTGGGCGGGGCGGCGGGATCATGTCCTGCTGGTGCTTGCACTTCAAACCGGTTTACGCGCTTCCGAACTGGTCAACCTGCGCTGCAAGGATGTGGTGTTGGGTACCGGCGCTCATATCCGCTGCATCGGCAAAGGCCGGAAAGAACGCAGCACGCCTCTTCGCCGCGACACAGCCAAACTGATACAGGGCTGGATCGGCGAACGCCGCGACGGCGACGGACCGTTGTTCCCCTCAATCCGTGGTGAACGGCTCAGCCGGGATGCGCTGGAGCATCTGGTGCGCAAGCACTGCCGGACGGCATCGCGAGCGTGTCAAAGCCTTGTAGGCAAGCGCGTTACGCCCCACACGCTGCGCCACAGCACAGCGATGGAGTTGCTCCATCACGGCGTCGACCAATCCGTGATAGCACTGTGGCTCGGGCATGAATCCGTGGAAACCACCCAAATCTATATCCACGCCGACATGCGGCTGAAGGAAAAGGCACTCGCTCAGGTCGCCAGCCCCGAAACACATCCCGGGAGGTATCGTCCCAACGACGAACTGCTCGCCTTCCTCGAAGCGCTCTGATTATGCCGAACCGCCGCATGGCCGAATCCAAGCATCGCAGCCTCTCAGCTCGGCCATGCGGCATAATCCGACTTACGGCATAATGGGTGGCCTCATGGCTGAGGACGGCGACGTACGATTCCGCATCGCGGAAGCTCTCGAATGGCGGCATCTGGATGTGATCGCTCGCGGCAGCGAAGAAGGCTTTGGTCCCGCCATGGCGGATCACCGCGCCGGTGTTCTCGAAGAAGCGGTCGGCGTGCTCGATCCGCGACACCGGGTCGACGATCCGGTCCGGCCGGTGATAGTAGTGATCCGGCAGCCCTTCGATCTGATCGCAATTAAAGACCGTGTAGGTCTTGAGAAACGGGATATCCCGCTCGACCTCGTCGCCGCGCGCGTCGGTTTCGGTTTTGGTGAAGCGGCTGGCGTAGACCACGCTCGCGCCGGTTTCGCCTTTTCGGACCTGGGCACCGATCTGACCGGCCTGCCGATAGGTCATCCACAGCGGCGCCTCGAAACCCCGGGCGATACTCTCCGACCAGAGGAGCAGCACGTTGATGCCTGTGTAGGGCTCGCCGGTGTGCCGGAGTGGCCGCGTGATCCGGCCTTCGAGGCCGCCCGCGCTCCAGGGCTTCATCCAGGGGCGGACGCCGTTTTCCAGATCGGCGACGATCGTCTCGGTGATCCGCGCATGGATATCGACACGCGGGCTCTTCTCTTTCCTTTTCATTTTCAGACCTCCTGATTTTCAGGACCGCGCCGATCGCGGTCCGTCACGGGGTCCGAAAACGGCGGGGCTTCAGGCAGGAGCGGCACCCGAGCCGGGGCCCCGGTGCACGCAGCGCGGCGGGGTGGCGAAGGGCCGGAACGGAGTGGAGGACGGCAAAGCCGTTGCCGGTGCTGCCGGCTCCGCCCGGACCTTTTCCGGGACGGACCACGGTCGGTGCCTCCGCGCAGCGGAAAAGGCGGCGCCAGGTGCCGCCTTTAAGGAATGAGAGAATTGAACGGTCAGTGGAGGACCGCCCCTGTAGGGGTCGTATTCGAAGAGGATGACGATCTCTGCGTCGTCGACTTCGTCGGCGGGGAGGACGCCGTATTCGTCGTCGGACCTGAAGAGGACGACCGGCGCCATGAGGGTGCGGGCGAGGTTCAGGCGTGTTTCCGGGCGAGGGAAAGATCGTGCCGCATCTGAGGGCTCCATCGGTGGAGCGGGCCAATCCCGCTCCTGATGGCTCCGTCAGTGTGCGGCTTGGCGGACGCGATCACCGCGCAGGCCAAAGCCGGGCGGCCGCCGCTTGCGAGCGGACCCCTTGCGGGTTGATCGAAAAAGTCCGCGCCGCACCAGGAATGCCATCTCTCAAAGAGCGGGATTGGGCTGCGTCCGGGATAGAGTTCTGGCGATGTGCGGGTTGATTGGCCGGATCGAGGCTGGATAACCAGTACGGCGCTCCGCGCGGGTGCTAACAGGCCGACGTTCGTGCGGGAGACAAAGTCTTCAGTCGGGATGGTTCGGAGCGGACGTCAGGTCCGTTTCACGGCCTTGATCGCTGACGTGCGGGCGGCCTGCTTGATTGTCGCGGCCATCTCGCGGAGGAACGCCGCGCTGACCGAACCGATTGGCTCGGTGGACACGAAATCACAGTCCTTGTCCATCTCGACGCGATTGAACTCGTCGAGAATGATCCAGCACGGAGATGCGAGTCCGATGCGACGGCACTCGATTTCGGGGACAGGCAGCGCAAGCTGGCCGTCGAGCGGCTGCTTTGAAGTAAACGGAAAGAGAAACACAACGTCCGGATTGCCGGGCGTCTTGATGACGATGCAGACAGGGCGGGGCTTCCGGCCGGATTCCTCACCCTTTTCCGCTTCGCGATGCCAGAGATAGTGGAACTCGGCGACGTCGCCCTGCTCAAGCATCTTCTTTGGCAGGTTCGACAATGGCGTCGATGCCGGACATCAACTCCGCATGGACATCGTCCGGGGCATCATGCAGAGAATAGGACTTGGTCGGGCTCGGGTCGCCGCGCATGCGGTGATAATCGCGGGCGGACAGAACAAAAAGCTTCTCCTTGCCGTGCTTGGTGAGGACGACCGGTTCGATCATTGCCGCCTCGAGGATTTCGCCCGAGGAGCGGTTCATGTCAGAAAAAGTGTAATGTTTCATCGCAAGGCTCCATCATTTTACGTAAAGTAGGTATTTTACGTTGAATTGTCAATTCTGACCTCCGGAGCGTCATAGAAAAGGGCGGAGCCGAAGCTCCGCCCGAGCGGCTCAGCCCAGAGCCGCCATCTGGAGTTCGGCAGCCTTGCGGTCGACGGTCTGGCCGGGATTTTCGACCTGCCGTTCGAAGGGCTTCCAGGCTTCGCCGACGACTGTGCGCCACGACGGTGCGAAGAGGAGGTTCTGATGACGTAGCAGTACTGACTTTGAGCACCTTGCTACACAGGAGATGAGGGAAGGCCCCTCGGGCTCGGGTTGCAGGACCAGGGTCCAAACCGCCACAAGCTGCTCTGGCCCAATGGCCGGGGTGGCGAGCGTTGTGGAAAAGGCGGGGATTACCCGTCAGGTGACTGCTGGTAAGACGAACGCGAGTGAACCGTTGATGAAGTGTCGAAAGCGTAGGGATGTCGCCGAAACCAGGCTCCAGTCGTTGGCCTGGGACGAAGTTCGGAGGATGCCTGCTGACTGTCCGAGCGGCGACCGGCATAAAGATGGCGTGAGACCAGCGAGAGGCTCCTGTGTGGAACGTGGGAACCTGGCGCTCCGATGCCAAGGGAGACCTCCAAGCGGCAGACCCGCAAGGAGCCGAGTACCGAAGCGGAGCACAGGGGCGGACGGGTCCGTATTAGTGATGAAACCCGGTAATGCGGGTAGAGCGAAGGGACCCGGCTCTCCAGCCGAAGACGGCGGCCAACCAGAGATGGGAGGAGCCGTTGTCTGAGGCAAAGCCATTCGAAATTCCGAAGCGGCTGGTCTGGGACGCCTACCGACAGGTACGGGCGAATCGCGGCGCGGGCGGTGTTGACGGCGTGTCTATGGCAGCATTCGAGGAAGACCTCGGGGGAAACCTTTACAAGGTCTGGAACCGGATGTCGTCGGGCTCGTATCACCCGCCGCCGGTGCGGCTCGTCGAGATACCCAAAAGTGGGGGCGGTCTTCGACCTCTTGGCATTCCGACGATCGCCGACCGCGTGGCGCAAACGGCTGTGAAGATGGTTCTGGAACCAATGGTGGAACCGATGTTCCACCGTGATTCCTATGGCTATCGGCCCGGTCGTTCGGCGCTTGATGCGGTCGGAGTGGCACGGAAACGCTGCTGGACGTTCGACTGGGTGATCGATCTTGATATCAAAGCATTTTTTGATTCGATTCCGCATGACCTGATCGAACGTGCCGTTGCACATCACACTGACCTGGCCTGGATCCGGCTGTACGTTGGGCGGTGGCTTCGCGCTGCTGTCGAGCGACCGGACGGCACCCGGGAAGAACGGACCAAGGGAACGCCGCAAGGCTCACCAATCAGTCCGATTCTCGCCAATCTCTTCCTGCACTACGCGTTCGACTCGTGGATGGAACGAAACCATCCAAACGTCCGCTTTGAACGTTACGCGGATGATGCAGTCGTTCACTGCAGGAGCGAAGGAGAGGCGCAGGCGGTGTTGGAGGCCATCCGGAAACGGCTGGCCGATTGCGGTCTGGAATTGCATCCGACGAAGACCAAAATCGTCTACTGCAAGGACGATGACCGCAGGCAGGAACACGAGCGGGTCAAGTTCGACTTTCTCGGCTTTACGTTCCAGCCTCGGCGAGCCAGGAACCGGTGGGGACACTACTTCGTCAGCTTCCTGCCGGCGATCAGTGTTCAAGCGGCGAAGGCGGTGCGCAGGACCATCCGCGAGTGGCGGATGGCATCCACCAGGAACAATCAGACCCTGGAGGATCTGGCCCGCCTGATTAATCCGGCGGTGCGAGGCTGGATGAACTACTACGGGCGCTATTACCGCTCGAAGTGCGTTCAGGTGCTGCGTCAGGTGAACGTGGCCCTCGCCCGCTGGGCGCGACGGAAATATAAACGGTTCAGACGCCGGGAGCGGGCGTCCACGCATTGGCTGGGACGTATCGCGCGACGGGACCCCAACCTTTTTGTCCTGTGGCAACTCGGTATTCGACCGGAGGCTGGAGAGTAGGAGCCGGATGAGGCGAGAGTCTCAAGTCCGGTTCTGTGAGGGCCGAGGGGTGAAATTCCCCTCGGCTACTCGACTCTTCGTAGGCGGTCACGACGCCCTCGGCCGCGCAGCGGAGCGCGTGGGCCTGAATGCCCATATCGGCCGCGAATTCGCGCTTGCGTTGGGCATTGCTGTCGAACCCGACCGGACCGTCGAGATCCTCGTCGCGGGTGTCATTGGCTGACTTCGCGGTCGCGTCTCGCGCTTCGGAGACCGCCCGGGAATAGAACTGGCCGGCACCGTGGGCGGAGCCGACATAGGAGCCGACGATGCGCTGCAGATGGATCTGCATGGCACGGTCGCCGAGGCCGTCGTTCAGGGATTCGGCCGTGTCGACGATGATCTTGTGGTGAAGATCGCGGATGCCGTCGCTGTCGATGACGGGAAGGCCGAAGCTTTCGCAGATGAGGGAGGCCTGGCCGCTTTCGGGGCAGGCGAGCCGGACCATTTCGAGGGACGCGCCCTTGCGGAGCTGGACGACCTTGCCGGATTGACGGGAGGGGCGAGCGTTGCTGGTCATGTGAGTTCCTTTCCTTCACGGTCTGACCGAAGGTTCGAGCCGGCCCCTGCCGGCCCTCCCTTCGGGCGCGGGCAAAAGAAACCGGCGGAGAGACGGGAGCTTCAGGGTCCGCTCGGACCGGGACGAGCAAACCTGACCTGCGGGCCAGCAGGGCTTCCAGCCCTCGCGCAGTCCCGCGGGACTGGTTTGGCGAGGATGGTGCGGGCGGCCGCATCGCGGCGCGTCAGCGGCCTTGAAGGCTCCGGCCGCCGGTTTAAGACCGCGACCACAACCGAAGGGAGGCCGGAAGGGGTGGCATTCCACCGGCGACCAATGTGAAGGAAATGACCGTGGCCCGCCGCATATGCTTCTGCCGTCACAATACGGCATGCGCATCCGCTTTGCCGGTCGGCCCGTTGCTGATGATCCTTGCCCTGACGGCGAGAATCGCGCGCTCCTGTCGTGAGAGCTTTCGGCTGAGGAGATCGATTTCACCGCGCCGCTCGAAGCTCAACCGGTCGACGCAGGCCCTGAACATGGCTTCATCGGACCGTGTCCAGCGCGGTTCCCTACCGGGATGTCTTCGGGCCTTCGCCCTGGCGGTCGTTGTCATGCGTTCCGCCCTGGCCGAAATCTGGCGTTCGATCCGTCCGAGATGCGCCCTCGTCTGGCGGTGCGCCGCTTCCATCCGGCCGAGAAGGTTTGGTCGCGTGCTGGCCATCATGATGTGGCACACTTTTGCACCAGCGTTGGCCATTGCGGGAACGGCGTGGTTCCGGGCCTGTAGTCGGACGGAATGGCCACCGGAGCCATGGACGCAGCCAGGTCTTCGCCGGCGACGGCCCAGTCGAGCATGCCGCCCGCAGCCGGCACGGATGTCACGGGGTGGTCGAGTTGTGCCTCCAGAGCGGCAATGATTCCTGCACGCGGATTGGGGCCGTTCGTATCGACGACAACGTGGATGGCAACGAGAAAGGTGGTCATGAAGAGGGTCTCCCTTTTGGATTGACGAATTCGGGCGCGCGGATCGAGATGAGAACGGCGCGTTTCCATGCGTCGGCGCCGGCTAACCGAGCGCTGTGGCGCCTGTGATGAATAATGAGGCGGAGATGGGCGCCTTCGAGCCTGAAGCCGGCGCGCCAGCCGAAGGCCATCGCGATGAGTTTCCAGGGGACGGCCATCACCGCCCCCATCCGACAAAGCTCGACGGACCTTCGTAGATTTCGTGCCGGTCGGGATCGACGACGAAACCGAAACGGCCGATCTCGTATTCGCCGGACGGAACGAGGAACCGGTGTTCCTCCGCCTCAGGATCGCGTTTGCCGCCGCGCGTAGCGACGACTTCGATAAATCCCTCACGATGATGCGACCTGATGGCGGATATGACGATCCAGTCTTCGGCGTGATCTGCGTGGAAGGCCCGGCGATCCTTTTCGCGGGATTGACCGGGTTCGAGCTCAGTTCCCGTGATCGCCTCGAATTCGTCCGGCCAGCTGTCCTTGATCGTCTTGTCGGCGCAGCGCCGTTCGAAGCTGGTGAACAGATCCGGAAAGGTGATCGCGACGATCGCCCATTCGGCGTCTTCCTCGTACCAGCCATTGGCATTGCGAAGGCGGGGGGCGACCTTTGCATTGGGATCGGCTGCAAGATGGAACCCGCCATGACCGGCCGTCGAATGGCAGGCGATGCCCTCGGCAAACACCGTCGCGCCCTGCGACGGTCCCCACGGCGTGTTTGCTTGGGAGCGGATTTCACGGCGGCCGAAGGCCTTTTTCTCGCGGATGTGCTCGGCTTTCTCGGTCATTTTGGCTCGGAAGGCCGCCTCGTCGGCAAGCGCACCGTGGAATCCGTTGAAATCCCCTTGCACGAGCTCGTGCAAAGGTCGGCGCACGAACCATGCCGCGGCAAGGTGGTGGGTTCCATCCCGTCCGGGCAACATCGCGTAGGCGGTGTCCGCGAGACGCGCCACGGGAAAACCCCCGGCACTGGTCCCGAACTCGACATCGGAAAGATCCGGGGTCTGAGACTTGGGTGGGGCTGACTTGGAGGAATGCATCATGCCGCCCTCCCCTCGACATGATCGGCGGCCACCTCATCGGCGGTCACTTCGTGCCGCACCGCATCGGGATAGCCGTAGCGGGACAGCCATTCTTCGGCTGCGGGCCTGTTATCGGCAACATGCACCAGTTCGCCGGCATCACCGGACCGGCTGAGGACCAGCACCGAACCAGCGGCTGGCCGTTCGGTCACGGTGAAGGCGAGATCGCTGTCGACCGAAAACGACTTGAACACCTTCAGAACGATCGCGGCCTTGGTGCCATAGTCGCCCTCGTGAAGGGTGAAGCTGCCTGGAAAGGTGATTTCGCCGGTGAGGCGGCCAGGCATTTTCTTGACCAGACGGCCGGTATTGTTGCGCTTCTCCCAGGCTTGGAGCTTGCGGCGGTGCCGTTCCGGCGGGCGGGGCGTCCCGTCGGAGTAGCGGATGATCGCACCGAGCGGTGCATGGTCGTAAATCAGTTGTGCGGACATGGCGATGTCCTCCTGTTTTCGGGATTGGAAACGAATGCGCCGCCGGACGGCGCCGGCGGCGTGATGTGCGTTCGGAAGGAAGAAGACCGCTATTCGGCGGCTTCGCGGAAACCCTCGGAGACGGCGTCCGGGTCGGTGTCGCCCGCTTCCGGCTCGTCGACAGGGCCGTCACGATCGGCGGCCTCCTCGTCCTCGACGATCTCGTTGCGGGCTCTCCAGTCGGCGAGTTCGTTTGCCTCCGGCGCGAAAAGCGCCGAAGAATGAATGAACCTCTCCTCCTGGAAATGCTCGACGAGCGCGGCGCGGGTGTCGCGGACCTTGTTGCGCGGCAGCACGGAGGTGTCCGCGCATGCGCCTTCGAGGGCCTTGCGCGAGAGGCACAGAAGGAAATCCTCTGTCCCCATATTGGGCAGGAAGCTGTCGGCTCCGACAACCGCGCCGGCGATCCGCGAAACGATGCCGCTGTTCGACATGTTGCGGCGGCACGACAGCACCTCGATCAGCACCGAGCGGACCGCGATGCGCAGCGTGTCCTTGTCGAACGCGAGATTACCGGTCTCGTCGACCAGGTTGACGGCATGGGGCGCGATCCGGCTGCGGAACGAACCGCTATCGACGCGAACGTTCTGACCGGCAAAGGCGATGACGAGCAGCGCCATCAGCGTGTCGTCCTCCATCGGTGCGCGTTGAAGCGCTTCGTGCAGCGCGTCGGTGCGGAAATCGCCGATCATGTCCTGGCCCTTCCGGGTAACGTCCGGGCGCTGCGCCGGCGCGACGGCGCCGCCCTCGCCACCCTTGCCTTTCGCCGACATTCCGTTCGCTGTTTGGGGCTCGGGCATCCGGTAGACGACGGATTGCACCTTGCCGTCGCGGTCGAGATACATGGCCGTATGGTCGGACTTCTTTGGCTTGCCGTAGACCCGCTCGGCCTTCCTGGGCAGTTCCGGACCGTTCCAGCCATTGAGCCCGGTGATCATGCCGTTCCTGGGCAGGTTGTCGGTCATCCATTCTTGCTGGGCGCCGAGAAAGGCCTCGACATCCGTCGTGTAACGGCTGTCCTCGTCGGCGGGCGCGAAGAGGTCCTCGACCCAGGCGATGCCGTAGGCCTGTGCCAGCTCGTCGTCGAAACTGGCGTCGCGGGCATACATGCGGGTCCTGGAAAGGCCGTTGGCGACCGACCACCACGAGGTGGTCTCGTTCTTCCTGGGCTTGTGCGCCTTCCAGACCTCTTTCTGCTCGGCGATCGATGCGGCGGCGATGGTCCTGAGCTGCCGCTCGTCCGGCATGTCGCCCTTCGCCATCCGGTCCAGCATGGCGGGCAGCACGTTGGCGAGGAGCCGCAGCTTCCTGATCTGGCGTACCGAAAGCGACAGCGCAGCGGCAATACCTTCCTCGGTCCAGCCGAGCGCTACCAGCCGCTCGATGGCGCGCCACTGGTCCACGGGGTTGAGCGGTTCGCGGGCGATGTTCTCGACCATGGAGCGCATGGCGCCGCCATCGTCGGCGGGATCGGTCACGATGACCTCGATCTCCTCGAGCTCGGCCGCGATCGCACCCCTGGTGCGGCGATGGCCGGCCTGGATGATGAAGCCGTTGCCGCCATCGGCCTCGGGAGAGACGACGGGCGGCTGGATAATGCCGACCGCCTTGATGGTCGCGGCGAGCAGCGCGTCGCCCTGCGGCGTGGTTTTGGACTTGCGGGCGTCGTCGGGATTGTCCTTCAGCGCGCGCGGGTCGATTCTGATGATATGCATGGGAAGCTCCTGTTCGGGGATTGTGGGCCCGGCATGCCGCCGGCTCCCTTTCTCGTCTTCTTCTCGAAGACATCCCCGGGACCGCGGAGCGGGCGGGCCGGTGCAACTGCGGCCGAGCGTCCCTGCCCGGCGGGACGAGCGGGGCTATCAGCCCTGCGAAGGACGACGGACCGGGATGGCGCAGGCGGCGGTTGAGCGTCACCGGACCCGGCCGGTCTGCGACCGGTTCCCTTCCCGCTCTTTCCTTCCTCAGGCCGCCTCCATGGCCTTCTTCGCCTCCTCGTCCGCCAGATCGGCCTCGATGGCATCGAGTTGCCGGCGTTTGTCGGCAAGCTCGTCTTCGAAGCCGAATTCCCCGCCCTGGCGGGACTGGCAGGAGGCCAGCCGGCGCCTGGCGTCGTCGAACCGGTACCGGCACTGCGACCGCTCGTCGTCGAAGCCGGCGAGCACATGCTCGATGCGCGAGACCGCGCCGAGCGGCGTGACGGTCAGGGCGAGATCGATATCGGTCTGCGCGCCGGTCCGCGCGAGGGCGACATCGTACTGGAATTCGTCGTTCCCGAAGCGCTGGCCGCAGAAGACCAGATCGAAGCCGCCGATCGCGGCGAGGGTTGTCTCGTCCTCCTGCCGCAGATGCACCAGCGTCATGATTTCCTTCATCAGGGCGCGGCCGGCGGGCTTGCGATCGGTGAAGGATTGTCCGGCAACGGTCATGGCGAAGGCGTCGCCGGCCGTCGGAAACCTGCGCTCGATATCCTTGCCGATCTCGGCGATCCGCCGCGTGTCATGGTCGATATCGCGTTCGGCGTTGCGGATCTGGCGGTGGACGGCGAAGAGACCGTCGCGGTGCGCCGCGCGCAAGCGTTCGAGCCGGGCGATATCGGCTTCGAGGCCAGCCTTCCGCATCAGGCGCTGATCGCCGGACGCGATCGCCTTGGCCATGGCGAACTGGTTGGCCTGGCCCTCGCCGAGATCTTCGAGCCGGCGAACGGACGTGTCGCCGCAGAGCGCGGCGGCGATGAAGCGGGCCTTGCGCTCGTTGTTCTGCCACATCTGCGCGTCCATCGAGCCCTCGGTGGCATAGGCGAAGATATCGATTTCGTCATGCTGATTGCCCTGCCGCTCGATCCGGCCCTCGCGCTGTTCGATCTGCGAGGGCAGCCAGGGTACGTCGAGATGATGGAGCGCCTTGAGACGAAGCTGGGCATTGACGCCGGTGCCCATGGTCTTCGACGAGCCGATCAGGAAGCGGACCCTGCCGGCATTGACGTCAGCCAAGAGGCGATGTTTCGCCTCGGTCTTCCTGTAATCCTGCATGAAGGCGATTTCCGAGGCCGGAACACCGAGTCGGACGAGCTCGTCGCGGATCCAGCGATAGGCGGAGAAGCCTCTGCTTTTCTCGACGCTGATCGTGCCGAGATCGCAGAAGATCATCTGCGCGGCGCCGGACAGATCGAAAGGCTTGCCTTCACGGGTCTGGCAGGTGTCGGAGGCGGTCTCGCGCCAGATGCGGAAGCTGTTCTCGATCAGCTTGTTGAGCTTGTTGTCCGGCTCGTTGTCATTGTCGGGATAAACGAGCCGAAGATCGATCGCGGCATGGCGGCCATCGGTGATCACCGAAAGCAGAATGTCGTCGCCCGCCCTGGCCGGGCCTTCGCGCATTTCGATCGCCTCGATGCGCGCGTCGAGCACCTGCTGATAGAGCTTGAAGTCATCAGTCGGCCTGGCGGTGACGATCTGGCGCCTGCCGGTCGCGATGGCGGGGATTTTCACATATTGCTTCAGATCCTCCGGCAAGACGACATCGGCGAAGGACCGGAACATGGCGATCAGTTCCGGCACATTGACGAAGGTGGCGAAGCGCGAGACGGGCTTGTATTTGCCGGACGGCTGCAGTTCGAGCTCGGTCGCCACATCGCCGAAGGTCGAGGCCCAGGCATCGAATTCGTGCAGGCCGCGCTCTTTAAGGGCTTCGAATCCGAGCAAGCGCTGCACCGAGAACATCTCGCCAAGCGTGTTGGTGATCGGCGTGCCGGAGGCGAGCACCAGCGCCCGGCCCGGGTTCTTCGTCTCGATGAACCGCGACTTCACATAGAGGTCCCAGGCGCGCTGCGATCCGTTCGGATCGACGCCCTTGAGCGTCGACATGTTGGTGGCGAAGGAGAGCTTTCTGAACGCCTGCGCCTCGCCGACGATGATCTGGTCGACGCCAATCTCGGAGATCGTCAGGAGATCGTCCTTGACCGAGCCGAGCGCCTCAAGCCGATCGCGCAATCCCTCTTTCAGCCGCTCGAGGCGCTTGCGCGACACCCGGTCGCCGCTTTCGACCCGGGTGAGCAGCTTCTCGTAGAGCGTGAGCTCATCCTCGATCATCTGTTTTTCGAATTCGGCGGGGACGGCGATGAACCTGAAGGCGGAATGGGTGATAATGATCGCATCCCAATTGGCCGTCGCGGCGCGCGACAGAAAACGGTAGCGCTTGTCTTTCGTGAAGCTGGTCTCGTCGGCAACGAGGATCCGCGCCGTCGGATAGAGCGCCAGGAACTCGCGGGCGGCCTGCGCCAGGCAATGGCCGGGAACGACCAGCATGGTTTTCGAGATCAGGCCCAGCCGGCGCTGTTCCATGACCGCGGCTGCCATCGTCATGGTCTTGCCGGCGCCGACGGCGTAGGCGAGATAGGTGGCGCCCGATGAGATAATTCGCCAGATGCCCCGTTTCTGGTGGCCATAAAGAACAAAGGCGCCAGAGGCGCCCGGCAGTTGCAGATGATCCCCGTTGAAGGATCGGGGGGCGATATTGTTGAAGCGGTCATTATAGACGCGTGCCAGCCGGTCGGTCCGGTCCGGATCGGACCAGACCCATGTCTGGAACGCGGCCTTGATCCTGGTGAGCTTTTCCCTGGCCGCCTCCGTGTCGACGACATTGAGGATCCGGCGTTCGCTGTCGCCATCCTTTATCGTATCGAAGATCTGCGGGATGCGGCTGTTGAGCGCGTCGGCAAGCAGCTCGCCCGCATGCCGGCGCTTGGTGCCCCATTCGCAGGTGCCCTCGGCGCGATAGGCAAGCCTGCGGGCATCGACCGTCCAGGAGGCGAGTTCCGGCATGTGCCGGATCGTGATGTCGGCCCCCATCGTCTCCTTGACGAAGTCGACGACATCGGAAGCGGGAATCCATGGCGCGCCGAGCCGCGCGGTGATCTCCGACGGGCTGAGATCGGCCGGTTGCACCCCCTCGAGGGCCTCGACATTGCGTTGATAGGCCGGGTCGAGCTCCGCGGCGGCCTCGGCAACCGCCAGTTTGTCGCGCACGGATCCGGAGAGATAGGCGTCGGACGTCTGCCAGGACCCATCGACAGGATCGCGATAGATCGCGCTGCCGAGTTCCTCGATGACGGTGTCACGGTCCTCGTGCAGCAGTTCGGCGATGTGATCGGGATCGACACGGCCGCGCTCGTTGAGGACGACCGCGAGCGCATCGGCGGCACTGGTGATCACGGGTGGCGACGGTGGGGCAATCACCCGTTCGGAGAAGACCGGGCCGGGCTTGGCGGTGTCCGTATCGAGATCGTAATTCTCGATGGAGGCGACCAGCCAGCAATCGGGATCGTCGAGGAAGGGCTGCAGGTTCGGGCGGCGATGCGTCCCGCGAGTTTCGCCGTCGCTACCGCGACCCTCGTTTCCGGCGATCGACACCCTGGTGTGATTGATCGGCCCGAAATCCCGCACGAAGCTCGACCAGGCGATGCGCAGCTTCACCTGAAGATCCCGCCATGGCTGATCGGTCTCCTGCGCCTTCAGCACCGCGCGCACCGCGTCGCGGACGGGGATCAGCTTCCTGACGACATTGATCTGTTTCTCCGAAAACCCCTCGCCCGACCGTCCCTTGCGGACAGAAACCGGGGCGGGTTTGCCGTCGATCACCTGCATGAGGCCTTTCGAGGCGTCGAAGAAGAAACTGCCCTCACGGACATGGGCGCCTTCGGGTTTGGTGATATCGGTCCGGGTCGGGCGAAGCTCAAGATCGAGATCGATCGTGTCGGGCTCGCCGTCATAGATGGCGTCCGGAAGGGAAAGGATGGCCGCGCCGAGGGCGGCCTCGAGATCGCCGTCGCGGGCAAGGCAGGTATAGGCTTCGCCGAAAGGGCCGGTTGTTGTCGCATGATGCCCGAGAACATGACCCGGATGATCGGCGAACCAGCGATTGACCCGGATGGCCTCGCTGTCCTCGCTGGCAGGGATGACCTCGGCAAGTTCGAGCCAGGCCGCATCCCCCTGCGGCTGGCCCGGCTTGCGCTTGCGGAAGAACAGGATGTCGACCACGACATCGGTGCCGGCGTCCTGCCGGAAGCTGCCTTCGGGCAGGCGAATGGCGGCGATGAGATCGGCGAATTTGGCGATATGTTCGCGGGCAGTGGCATCCGCCTTGTCCATCGTGCCCGACGAGGTGACGAAGGCGGCGAGCGCGCCGGGTTTCAGGAGATCGATCGACCGGGCGATGAAATAGTCATGCAGCCGCAGGCCCAATGACCGATAGGCGCGATCGGAGCGCACTGTGCGGTCCGAAAACGGCGGATTGCCGATGACGAGATCGAAATGGCCAGGCAGATCGGTGCGCGCGAAATCGCTCTCGATGATGCGGGCGACCGGCTGCAGGAGCCGCGCAAGCCGGGCGGTGACCGGATCGATCTCGATGCCAGTGACGAACGATAGATCGCGATACGCCTGCGGCATGAGCGCCGGAAACAGGCCCGTCCCGAACCCCGGTTCGAGCACCCGGCCGCCGCGCCAGCCGAGGCGTTCGAGACCCTTCCAGATCGCGCGTATGACGAATTCGGGCGTGAAATGGGCATATTGCGTGCAGCGGGCAAGCGAGGCGTAGTCGGCCTCGCTCACGGCCCCCCGCAGCTCCAGACCGAGGTCTTCCCACCCCTTGCGGAACCCGTTCTCGCCCGGCCGGGTGAAGATGGCATTCGCAAGATCGGAGGCGCCGAAACCGGTGAAGCGCATGAGACGCGCCTGCTCTTGCCGTGTCGCGGGCCGATCTTCGTCCGCGATCGTCGTGGCGAGCTTGATGGCTGCGAGATTGTCGCGGGTGCGGGCTTTCCAGCCTTTCGCCAGATCGCGGCTTCCGGAAAGATAAAAATTGCTGCCGCGTTCGGACGCTTCGGCAAGCAACCGCTCTTCGGGTTGTCGGCCTTCGGGCTGCTCGGCCGGAGCGGTCTGTGGCGACGGGGCCGCCTCGTCGGGTTCGATCGTCGGGCCATCGGCAAAGGCGGTGACGCCGAAGCCAGGCCCGGAGGAAAGCGCGTTCTGCGAACTTCCGAACATATCGAGTGTGAAGGGGTTATGGTCTGCCATGGCGGGTTTCTCCTGATGTGCGGGCGCACGAAGCCGCGCCGCCGGGAGAACCGGTCGCCTCGGCAACGTGCGGATTGAAAGAGGGGTTAGCGGGTGATCAGCGAGAACGAGATGTCGTTCTCAGTGAGCCGGATGCCGGGATGGGTGATCCCGAAATTCCGGTCGAAACTCGGAACGAGAAGATCGGCATCGATGAACTCGATCCCGTCATCGCCCCCGAAATGGCGGTGCTTGTAGTCCCACCAGTCGGTATCGCCCTTCGGGTGGCATTCGTCGGAATAAAAGACGAGCGGCTTTTGGCCCCCGGCGAGCTCGCCGTTGGAGATGATATAGATGCCCTCGTCGCCAACGAGCCAAAGGCCGGGTTTCTCGCCTTGTCTCGGGCGGGTGCCGTACCAGGGATTGCGGAAGCCGCCATTGGCGGCCGCATCGGCTTCGCCGCGCGCGATGACCTTGTGCACCGCAAGAATCGGAAATGTGAACATGGCCCACCTCACGCGGCTTCTGGCAGCGGCAGGTGACGCAGATGAACCGGCAGTTTTTCGGAGATCTGCTGATCGGTCAGGCTCTCGAGCAACTGGAACCGCGTGCCCGACCGACCGTAGACGATGACCGTGCGCCTGCCGCGGTGTTCGGGCCGGAAGTCCGCGCCGGCATAGCCGCGATAATCGTCATGCGTGGCGCTCCAGATGTGCTCGATGCGTTCGTCGCGGGTCATCGCCCTGACCGGCCGGCGTTCGCGCTCGACGATGGCGTCGCGCATGTCATAGGGCGAGCGCGGATCGGACAGATCGCAATAGGCGTGGAAGTACCGGGCCACGCCATTGATGCGCAGCGTATGGAAGACGCTGGTGATGCTGCCGGTCAGGAATTCGCGCATGGCGAACATCTCGCCACGCATCCAGAGCGGCGGCAGGATTTCGAGCATGGTGTCATGTTCGGAACGGGCGATTTCGAACCATTCGCCGGCATAAAGCGCGCCGTCGTCATTTTGCCAGCGGTCGGGTCGCTGCGCATGGCGGTCGAATAGTCTGAACATCTGATGGCGGTCGGCGATGCCGAAGAAGATTTTTCGAATAGGTGCAAGAGAGGTCATGGCGGGCTCCTACGAGGCCTGTCCAGGGCTGCAGCGCGGCGCACCCTGTCGGCATCACCATCTTCTTCAGCCCTTCCGGACCCCTTCCTGGCGCCGCCTCTCTGTCCGGCCGGGTCAAGGGCCGGCGTTAGCCGGGCGGAGCTTCACCCTTGAGGCGGACGGCGGGCATGCGGCAGCCGTCCCTCTTCTTTTCCCTTTCCTGTTCCCTCTTGCTCAGACTGGCGTTCCAGTCATCGGCCGGTGGTCTGAGCCGCTGCCAGTTGCAGCCCTCCTCTTCGGCGAGGACCCGCAGGCGTTCGGCAAATGCCTCGCCCTGGCTGTTCGCGTCGGTGGCCGCGACCAGAAGGGCGTCCGGACGGGCGGCAAGCTTTCGAAGGGCAGCTTCGGTCGATGGCGACCAGCCCCCGCCGGTGCTGAGGTAGACCGTCCCGGGCGAGAAGCGTTCGCTCGCCGCGAGGCTCATGGCGTCTATCGCCGCCTCGGTGACGCAAAGCCGTAGCGCGTCGGCCGGACCGAGGCGGAAGAGGACCTTGGCGCCGCCGGTCGCGAAACCGCGCCACTCGGGGCCCCGTTCCTCCCAGCCGGTGACGCGACCGGCTTCATCGGTATGACCGGCCCACATGCTGCCGTGCGGGCCTTCACGCAGGAGATCGACGGCTATCGCTTGTCGCAAAACCGGTTCGGGGATCCCGCGCGCGCCACTGAGATAGCGCCAGGTTGCCGAGCCGCGCCACGGCTTGCGGCGGCACTGCCAGCGGTCGGGAACGGATAGATCCGGCGCCCTCTCCCTGGCCTGACGGGGCCAGGTCGGCTCGGACGGCGTGAAGCCGATGAGATCTGCGACGACATAAAGGGCGGCAGCGAACGGGAGCCCATCGAGGTGCTCGACAAGGCGGAACACGTCGCCCCTGGCGTCCGACAAGGGGTCAAGCCAGCCCTTGCCGTCATGAATGACGATGATGATATCGCCGCCGCGGCGGTACTTGACCGCCTTGCGTGTGCTCTCCTTCAGATCGACGGCAAAGCCCGCCGTTTCCAGCACCGCGCCGCAGGCGACCCTTCCCCTCAATTCTTCGAGTTCTGCTTTTTCCATTCTCTCTTCCGCGTCCTGCACGGTCCTCTGTCCGGTTTCCGCTCCCTTTTCTTTAGGGGCGGGACCCGGAGGCCGCGAAGAGCAGGGCAGGACAAGGGCGCGCCTGGCAAGCCGGCATTTGTGCCGGATCGCATGTTTCGCTGCCAGGAGCGGCGAAGCCTCCCTTGCCGGCCGCAGCGCGCAAGCGGCATCAGGAACTTTCCGGTTCTCCCTGATCCTCCCGGTCGCCCCCCGCGTCAGGGATGGCCGCCCGAATGGGGGAAGACCGCTTGCGGGCTTCAGTTTCGCCAACAGCCCGGCCCTTGGGGCGACGCCAATCTGCTTCTCCCACACGGCTAAATCCGCATCCCGAAGCCGAGGCGAGACACGGCACAACGGCGCGCCTCTCATTCCGTTTGGACCGCTTTCCCGTCACGGCCCCGCTTTTTTGCAGATCGTCCAGATACCCATCGCAGCCGGAGAAATAGCCGTCGAGTCCGTGCATGACTGTCTGCCAGCCGGTGAAGGTCGATTTCCTGATGCGCAGGCAGTACCGGATTACCCTTCGTATCGACGGGATAGCGATAAGAGAATGATCTTGGATCCACCTTTGCAAACTCGAGGATAATCTCTTCAACGATTGCGGCGGCGCCTTCGGCATCGTCGTGGCCATAGCCCTCCAGGACTTTCAAGAACGTCTCCCAAAGGGATTTGAGGTCATGGGTGTTCCATTCGGCCTTGATGCCGACGGTATGACCGTAGGTGGCGATCAGGAACTTGAGCGACAATTCGATGAACTGCCGGTAGTTGAAGACGACCGGAAAGACGAGGACGTCGCCGTCGTGTCGGTCACGGGCGACCTGGGCGACCATGAGGTCGCCGGCCATCATCATGACGATGCGGCCGTGGCCAAACCGGTCGATATATGCGTTTTGCTCCCAGTTCTCCGATTGCGTGAACGGCGCGTCCCCTTCCGTCGGCCACCGGAAACCCGTGCGCAGAAGGGACTCGAAGTCCGGTTTTTCCGGAATGTCGTCAGCCATGGGTCTGGGCCTCCAAATTTGCCGCCATCAATGAGCACCGCCGTGCGGAGGCTCTTCGATATCGAGATTGTCGAAAGCGTCGAAGACGTCGCGCGACCGCCGCGGCAATGACGCGCCAAGCTCGCCGAAATCGAGGCGGCATTTGCGGAGCCGGAAGGTACCGTGTTGCTCCCGCATTTCATAAAACTTGACGGGCCGGCGGCGATCCTCGAGCGCCTTGAAGATCGTGTATTTCAAGGCTGAGGCGCATCTGATCCCGAAGATCACCTCCTCGAGTTCGAGCGGAGAATTCTGCACGCCGCGGGTGCCAATCAGCCGCCATTCCTGTTCATAGCGCCATGAGCTGGCCTTGCGGAGCAGGACTGCATCATCGACCCGCCGCCGGGCGGCAGGGTCATGTTCCATGACGGCAACATCGCTTGCCTTGACGTTTCGGCTGCCGCCGTACTCGATCTTGTTCAGCCCGCTGGAGGCATCTTCGGGAACTGAATAGCCGGCGCAGATGCCGCGGTGCTGGTCGCCGTAATGGCTCCACATCAGGGGGCAGGTCGCTCGGGCGCCGAACGAAACGATGCCTCTGTCGTAGCGCCTCGGAAGCTCTTCCTCGAGATATTGGGTCAGGAGGAAATGCTCGGGGTCGTTCATCTCGTATGCCGGATTGCCGGCATTGTAGCGGATTTCGCTGAGCAGACTGTCGGCAGGGCGATTCAGAGAAAACCATCATTTATGTCGCTTGTCAGCATTGTGATGGCCCTGTCGCGATGATCTTGCACGAATTCGATTGCTTGTGTCGGAGAATTAGAGATGCGTTTGAGCAGGGTCAGCGCGGCACTCGTCAGGCTGAAGATGTTTGCCGGGGCATGATCGGAACGGTTTGTGTAGCGGTCTTCTCCGAGCGTCATGTCTTGTCGCGATGCATGATTTCAACGCCCCAGTGCTTGCGATTGAGGTCCAGAATGTCCTTGGGCATGGCCTGCTTTCGGCTTGAAATCAGATAGTCCGTTTCCACTTCGGTTCTGGTCACGGCACCAGCCCTGACATGCTCTCGTATACGGGTGACCCGGCCAATGCATGCGATTGTCGGCCAGGCCTTTCGCATATCATCGCTGAGTGCCTCGCCAGGCAACAAGGCAATGCGGCGCTGCTCAATCCGTCCGTGACCGAGTTCCGGCGGCTCCCGGTAACGTTCCAGGGGGGAAAACCGGCTCCTTGAAGGCCGTTTCAATTTCCTCATGCAGATTTTCCTGGTTTTTCTTTACCGTCAGGACGTAGTCTGCGCCTTTGTCCACAATCCGGGAAGTAATTGTTTTCTGGCAGAAAACAGCATCTCCTGTGATAATCCTGCCCTCAAGGTCCAGACGGTCGATGAGCCGCAACGCATCCGGTATCTCCCTGCCCGTGCCGCGCGACGAGACGTGGCCCACAGATTGTCCGAGTTCCGCACAAAAGGCGGACAGCACATGCTGTGCATTTCCATCGCCGTTCTTGCTGGCACGCAATGTCTTGCCGTCCATGGCGATGTGGCGGCCGGCTTCTTCATCGTTGCCGGATCCGACGGGAGCGGTCATGAACTGGCTGAAAACCGTGGCCATGGCATCCGCGTCAAGCACACGAAGCGTTTCGGTCAGCGTCGCATGACAGGGAGAGCCGCAGCCCGGGCGAAAGCCAAGGCGCTTAAGCTGCCTGGATGAAAGAGACCGTCCCAGACGGAAAGCGGCCATCAGACCCTTGCGACCGCTGAGCATCGACAAAAGGATCAATCCCAGGATCGCTTCGAGCGGATGTTGACGTCCCTGCTTGCCCCGCAGGTCCGGAATCTGGCGCAAAATCAATCGAACTGACACGATGCCCTTATCCTCTGTTTGTGATGTTCACTGCACAGAGTCAGATATGCTGCTATTTTACAACAACTTTTTCGATTTCGGCATATAGCCCTGCTTAAGGCGTGGTCTGCTGGCAGAGCCGCGAATCGATCTATATGTTGGGCGCAGTTTCGAGCGCCAATACTTCTAACCACTTTGGCAACGGATTCTCATTTCCGCGCACATGACAAAATAGGGTGTTCAACAGACGCACCGTTCGCGAAGCAGCGTCCTGTGCTTTTTCGCTATCAATACGATAAATGTGCTCTAGTTTATCGATCCCACCATATCTTCCAGGCCTTGAGAACGGCGAAGCGTGTACAAGAGCATCCCGATAAGGTTTGATTTCATCGAGAAAGCCTCGCACTAAGGACCGCCACCTCAAAAGAGGAAACAGCCGCGAACCGCGTCATTGTTTCCGATTGTACTTTTTCTTCGATGAAACAACGAGACAGGCCGTTGTCGGCTGGCTTCCATCTCACCTTGCGACGAGAGCCAGCTGAGACCCATGCCAATCCCCCGCAAGAAGAAACTCATCGAAGTCGCCCTGCCGCTGGAGGCGATCAATGCTGCTTATTAATCGAAGGCTTAGCAATGAGATTCACAACTGAATTTGCAATCCTTGCCCCTGTTCCAGAAAAGCATCTTATCAGCGGCAAAGCAGTTTGTGAGGCCGAAGGCGAGGTCGCATTTGGTTCGAAAAATTGGGAACTGTTTCGCACAATTGACGACAAGCGCGGAGACGCTGCCGTACCGGTCCTGATTTATCCGTCAAAGGCCGCACCGAGTTACAAAGTTCAATGGGTTGGCTTGTACGTGAGGCATGTCGATTCGAGGCATGGCACGCACCCCGACAAAATGAAATTTCGTCCTCAGAGCACCGAAAAGTACCCGCCGGACAATAAAGACTATTGGGCAGTCTTCTGGCATGTCGCCAAGCTCGAACAACTCCCGAAACTCAAATGGCTGCCGATTTCAAACGTCAAATCCATCAAGGGTGGTTGGCGCAAGAACGCTCCGCCTCACGGACCTGTACTTGTTGCCGTTCCCTCTCTTATAGAATTTCCCGAGTAAGCCGGTGCCGCAGAGCAAGAAGAAACTCATCGAAGTCGCCCTGCCGCTGGAGGCGATCAATGCCGCGTCGGCGCGGGAGAAGTCGATCCGGCACGGGCATCCCTCGACGCTGCATCTGTGGTGGGCGCGGCGGCCGCTGGCGGCGTGCCGGGCAGTGCTGTTCGCGCAACTGGTGGACGATCCGTCGAGTTATGTCGAAACGCTGCTGAAGAACCCGAGAATCCGGAAACCGGCCGAGGAAGAGCTGGAAGGGAAGCTTGCATCTCATGAAGACCGGCTGGGCGAACGCGGAGCCGATTCCGGGACGGCGCCCATGCCGACCCTGGAGGGCTGCGCCGCCGATCTGGAACGCAAGCGCCTGTTCGCGATCATCGAGGACCTGGTGAAGTGGGAGAATTCGACCAATGAAGAGGTGCTGGAACGCGCGCGGGTCGAAATCCGCAAGAGCTGCGCCCGCCGGCCCGACGGCTCTCTGCCTCAGGGCGACCTGAAAGACGTCGAATTGCCGCCGGTCTACGACCCGTTCTCGGGCGGCGGGTCGATCCCGCTGGAGGCGCAGCGCCTCGGTTTGCCCGCCTACGGGTCCGACCTGAACCCGGTGGCGGTGATGATCGGCAAGGCCATGATCGAGATACCGCCGAAGTTCAGGAACATGGAGCCGATCCATCCCGAAGGAAAGCAACGCGCCTTTTACCGCAATGCGGAAGGCCTGGCCGAGGATGTGAAGCATTACGGTGAATGGATGCTCGACCGCGCCGCCGAACAGATCGGGCATCTCTATCCCAAGGTCGACCTTCCGCGCGAATGTGGCGAGAACAGCAAAGCAACCGTGATTGCCTGGATCTGGGCGCGGACTGTCCCCAGCCCGGACCCGGCTTTTGCGGATGTGCAGGTGCCGATCGCGTCAAGCTTTCTGTTGAGTTCGAAGGCCGCGAGGACGGCGTGGGTTGAACCGCTTGTCGACCGACAAGCCAGAACGATCACCTATCGCATCAGGCATGGCGGAACGACCGAGGAAATTGCAATGGCGCGACAGGGCACAAAGGCAGGGCGCGGTGCGAATTTCCGTTGTATTCTTTCCGATACTGCCATCACGATGAAGCACATCAAGGCCGCTGGTGCTTCAGGGTCTTTGGGGCAACAATTGATTGCTATTGTCGGCGAGGGACAGCGCGGCAGAATATATTTAGAGCCTACTGCAGAACATGAAAAAATAGCCTTATCGGCGGTTCCAGACTGGAAACCCGAAGCGTTGATGCCGGAAAACCCTCGTTGGTTTTCCCCGCCGGCCTATGGAATGGAAACCTTCGGCGATCTGTTCACCGACCGCCAGCTTGTAGCGCTGAACACGTTTTCGGGTTTGGTTCACGAGGCGCGAGCGCAGGTCGAGCAAAACGCTCTGGCGGCAGGTATGAGTGCAGACGAAACCCCGCTTCGCAAAGGCGGGACAGGTGCCAAAGCCTACGCCGAGGCCGTGAGCGTGTATCTGGCGTTTGGTGTCAGTAGGGCCTCAGATTTCTGGAATTCTCTGGCTACTTGGGAAAGTGGTGGTGGCTTCATTGCACATCTTTTTACTAGACAAGCGATTCCAATGGTTTGGGACTTTGCCGAAGGTAATCCGCTGGCTATCGGCTCAGGAAGTTGGCTGAAAACATGCATGGATTGGATCTTCCGCGTTGTTGATGGATTTCAGCCGCGGAGCGAAGGCAAAATTCTTCAAACCGATGCGCAAAGTGCTGCTATCCAAACACACGTCATTTCCACCGACCCCCCCTACTACGACAATATCGGCTACGCGGACCTGTCCGACTTCTTCTTCACATGGATGAAGCCTGCCATTCGACCTGTCTACCCGGAGCTTTTTGGCGTTCTGGCAACCCCGAAGGCCGAGGAACTCGTGGCCACACCCTATCGGCATGGAGGCCGTGAAGCTGCGGAAGAGTTTTTCATGACCGGAATGAGCCGCGCGGTTGCAAACATGGCGGATCAATCGTCGCCGGACTTTCCGGCCACGATCTACTTTGCGTTCAAGCAGTCCGAGATCGATCAGGACGGGATCAGTTCGACCGGCTGGGCGACATTCCTGCAGGCGGTCATCGAAGCCGGATACGCGGTGGTTGGGACATGGCCTTTACGCACCGAAAGGTCGGCCCGAATGATTGCAATGGGAACCAACGCCCTCGCAAACTCGGTAGTGCTTGTTTGCCGCAAGAAGGAAGCCGGCACCGGGATCATCACCCGCGCAGAATTCATCCGTGCCCTGAAACGCGAACTGCCCCCGGCCATCGCAGAACTCCAGGCCGCCAATGTCTCCCCGGCCGACATGCCGCAATCGGCTATCGGCCCCGGCATGGGCGTGTTCTCGCGCCATGCGGCTGTGCTCGAATCCGATGACAGCCCGATGAGCGTGAAGACCGCCCTGCAGCTCATCAACAAGGAACTCGATGCATTCCTCAACGATGTGCAGGGCGAGTTCGACGCCGATACGCGTTTTGCCATTACATGGTACGAACAGAACGGCATGAAGCCCGGCGATTACGGCATCGCCGACAGCCTCGCCCGCGCCCGCGGCATCGCGGTCGAGAGCGTCAAGCATGCGGGCATCGTCGAGAGCGCGGCGGGCAAGGTGCGCATCCTCAGGCGCGACGAACTCAACGCCGGCTGGACGCCGGAAACCGACAGGCACCTCACCGTCTGGGAAATGCTGCAACACCTCATCCGCCAGCATGAGGGAAGCGGCCTCGGCGAGGACGCCGCGGCGCTGCTCAAGCGCTACGGCGCGCAGGCCGGTGCGGTGAAGGACCTTGCCTATTGCCTTTATGACATCGCCGCCAACAAGCGCCGCGAGGCGGGCGAGGCAACGCCTTACAATGCGCTGATCGCGGACTGGACCGAGCTCAGCCGCATGGCCGCCAGCGTCTCGACCGGCAATGCCGGCCGTCAACTCGGACTGGAACTCTAGGGGGAAAGATCATGGCGAAAAGCACGCGCCAGCACGTCTTTGACGGCATGGAACTGCTCCCCGAGGGGCTGACGCCGTTCGTGGAAAAGCGGCTTGAAAGCGCGCTGAAAGGCCATTGGCAGGTTGAGTTGACGGATCGGGTTCAGGGCCTGCGCGCCACGGCGGACGGCGGCATCAACTGGGATCAGCAGGGCTTGCTGAAGACCATGATGTTTCTGTGGAAGGAAGCCTTCGGCACGGCGCTCGGGCATCAGGAACGCTCCTATGTGTCGGAACTGCTGGAGGTCCGTAACCGCCTTTCGCACAACGAGACATTCACCTATGACGATGCCGAGCGCGCGCTCGACACGATGCGTCGGCTCCTGGAGGCGGTCAGCGCAAGGGAGATTGCGGAAAGGATCGGCCATGCCCGCGATACGGTTCTGCGCGTCAAGTATGCGGAACTTGCCCGCAATGAGGAGCGTCGAAAGACGCAGCGCCCGGACATCAATGTCGAAACCGTGTCCGGCCTGCTGCCCTGGCGGGATGTCGTCGAGCCGCATCAGGACGTCGCCACCGGCGAGTTCCGGCAGGCAGAATTCGCCGCCGACCTCGCCAAGGTGCACAATGGCAGCGCGCCGTCGGAGTACAGGAACCCGACGGAGTTCTTCGCCCGTACCTATCTGACAGAGGGGCTGAGCAACCTTCTCGTTGGCGCGGCCAGGCGCCTGAATGACAGCGGCGGCGATCCCGTCGTCGAGTTGCAGACCAATTTCGGCGGCGGCAAGACCCACTCCATGCTGGCCCTCTTTCACATGGCAAGCGACACGCCGGTACAGGACTTGCCGGGTCTCGACCAGTTGCTCTCCCGGCACGAACTGAGCGTGCCTGAAAGGATCAACCGCGCCGTGCTGGTGGGCACCTCGCGCGGGCCGCAGGATGTCATCAAGCTCGAAGGCGGGCGGAGCATCCGCACGACCTGGGGCGAGCTTGCCTGGCAACTGGGCGGCACAGCCGGTCTTGAGATGGTTGCCGAGAACGATGCGAACGGCATCGCGCCCGGTTCGAACTTCCTCGAAGCACTGTTCAAGAAATTCTCGCCAGCGCTGATCCTGATCGATGAATGGGTCGCGTATCTGCGGCAGATCTACAAGGTGGACGCCCTGCCGTCGGGATCGTTCGATGCGAACCTTTCCTTCGTGCAATCGCTGACCGAAGCGGTAAAGGCGAGCCCCGGCACACTGCTCGTGGCATCGCTTCCCGCCTCGCAGATCGAAGTGGGCGGCGAAGGCGGCCAGGAGGCGCTCGCCAGGCTGAAACAGACCTTCAGCCGCGTGGAATCCTCGTGGCGGCCGGCGAGCCAGGAAGAGAGCTACGAGATCGTCCGGCGCCGCCTCTTCAAGGACATTCCGGGCGACAGGTTCCATCACCGCGACAATACGCTGAAACAGTTCGTCAGGCTCTACCGGGAGAATGCCGATGATTTCCCGCGGGGCTGTTCGGACGAGGAATATCGCCGCAAGCTGGAAAGGGCGTATCCGGTGCATCCCGAACTGTTCGATCAGCTCTATACGAGTTGGGGATCGCTCGAAAAATTCCAGCGCACGCGCGGCGTGCTGCGCCTGATGGCGCAGGTCATCCATGAACTGTGGATGGGCGGCGACCCGTCCGTGATGATCATGCCGGCAAGCGTGACGGTCGGTTCGGCGCGGGTCGAACCGGAACTCCTGCATTATCTCGACGCGAACTGGCAGTCGATCATCGCCGGCGACGTGGATGGCGTCACCTCGACACCCTACAAGGTCGATCAGTCCGCCCCGAACCTGAACCGCCACTCCGCCGCGCGGCGTGTGGCGCGCGCCGTCTTCATGGGAACGGCGCCGACGCATGGCCAGGAGAACAGGGGCCTTGATGACAGGCAGATCAATCTGGGCGTGGTCCAGCCCGGTGAAAGGCCGGCTATCTTCGGAGATGCGCTGCGCAGGCTGACCAACCAGGCCAGGTTCATGCACAGCGATCTCGGCCGCTACTGGTATTCGACATCGGCGAGCCTCAACCGGACCGCGGCCGATCGCGCCGGACAGTTCGAGGAAGCGCTTGTGCTGATGGAAATCGACAAGGCGCTGTCGGCCTACATCAACGGGCTTGCCGACCGCGGGCACTTTGACGCCGTGCAGGTTGCGCCGGGAAGTTCATCCGATGTGCCGGACGAGCCCGGCGGCGTGCGCGCCGTGGTGCTGGGTGTCGCACACCCGCATACCGGGCGGGACGGATCCGAAGCGCTGACCGAAGCCGCGGACATCCTGATGCGGCGCGGGACCACCCCCCGTGTCTACCGCAACATGATGGTCTTCCTCGCCGCCGAGCAAAGACAGCTTGACGATCTTAAGGCCGCGCAGCGCTCGGTGCTGGCCTGGACCGAGATTGTGGCGCACACGGACAGGCTCGATCTCAAGCAAAGCGACATCGCCCTTGCCAGGAGCAGGCTGAATGAATCAAAGGACACCCTGAAAGCCCGGCTGAAGGAAAGCTGGTGCCATCTGCTCTATCCTGTCCAGGAGACAGCGCAGTCGGACCTTGAATGGATGTCGTCCAGGGTGCAGGCGCAGGACGGGTTGCTGGCGCGAGCGAGCAAAAGACTGGTGAGCGATGAGGGATTGTTGCCGGAACTCGGGCCATCGCGTCTGGACAGGGAACTGCAGAAATACATCTGGAACGGGAAACCGCATCTGAGCCTCAGGGACCTGTGGGAGTTCCTGAACAGATTCACCTATCTGCCGCGCCTGAAGAACAGATCCGTACTGACCCGATCGGTGCATTCGGCCATAAGCGGCATGTTGCCGGGGCCGTTTGCCTATGCCGAAGGCTGGGATGAAGCCAAGGAGGCTTATCAGGGGCTGGTGGTTTCAGGGGGCATGAGCGCGAACGTCGTTATCGACGGCAATTCCCTGATCGTGAAGCCTGACATAGCTGCGGCGCATACGTCTGAAACGGACGTTCCGGAGACGGAAAACCGGCTCACCGGAGAACCCGCCGGCACGGAGAAGGCAACGCAGGCAACCGGTACTGGCGATCCCGGAACCGGGGAAGGCAAGAATCCCACCAGGTTTCAAGGGGCCGTGATGATCTCGGCCGACCGTCCTGCGCGGGAAATCCATAAGGTTGTCGAAGCCGTCGTCGAACAGTTGACGACGCTTCCGGGCGCCGATGTATCCCTGAAACTCGAAATCGATGCGGAAGTCTCCGGCGGGCTGGACAGCGGCAAAGTGCGCACGCTGATGGAAAATGCGGCAACGCTCGGGTTCATAGACAAGAAGATCGAATGAGTTCCGGAATCCGCACTGCTGTTGCTTTACCAGTGCGGTTGCCGGTGGACAACGCCTAATGATTGCATTGGATGCGTGATTGCGCCCTTTCATGGGAACATATCCGCCCAGCCGTCAGCTGACGTGATGACTGGCATAAATCGGTTTGGCATTTCCTTGGGAAATAACCCGATGACATCGACATCATAAGATTGGTCGACCGCATTCTTCGTGTGGAGATGAAGCTTCAGCTTCATTGAAAGGACAACCGCTTTGCAGTCGCGAATTTGTAACCCGGTCGATCGGTCAAATGCTGCAAACCGTGTCTGGCGGTCGGTCCGGAGTTCGCTTCCCGCATCAAGAACCCGGATACGAGAATGCTCGCTCCACGCGCAACTGACACAACGGATAGGCCAACATTTCCTTTTGAGCAACTACATTAGTCTAGTTCGTTAAATCAGACCTAGGAACTTTCAATCTCAGTCAGTATTGCCGCCAGCTTAGGTATGAGTATATCCATGCGGGCCTGGCCACGCTCTGCGGTTGCTCCTGTGGCGTCGCCAAACGTCCCGGTCTTTTGAAGGTCGCTTGTCTTCCATGCCATGGTCGCGCCGGCATTCTCAAGCGCGAATGTGTCGGACTTGAAATCCGGGAATTCACACACGAGCTTGTCTTCCCGCACCCTGTCAGGAGCAATGGCCATCATGACGCTGGTTTCCCATTCGCCCGCGTGGATGCCGTATTCCGGCTCCCGTGGATCGAGAGGTGACAATGGATCCTTCATCGACGATGCAAAGACCTGGAATATCTTGAGATCGTATTCGATCCTCATATCCCGCGACAGCACCTCAAGCAGTGCGCGATTGCCGCCATGACAGTTCCAGAAAACCAGTTTGCGGAAGCCGGTGTTTTTGGCGCTGCGGCAGATATCGGAAATGACGGCCGTCAGCGTTTGTGCCGACAGCCAGATGGTTCCGGGAAAATCGAGATGCTCATTTGATTTCGAGAAGGGCAGGATCGGCAGGCGCCAGACCTTCACCTCCGGCGCGACCATGGCCAGGGCCATATCGAGAAACCGGTCGGCAAAGACCAGATCGCAGTCGACGGCAAGATGGGGGCCATGCTGTTCCACCGAGCCGACCGGCACGACCAGAACGCCTTCTTCCACACCAGCGTCTCGAATTTCCGTCCATGTGAGCTGAGAAAAGTTTCGTTGAACGATTTCGTTCACAGCATGGCCTCCTTGCTTCAAACGGACGCCGCTTCTTTGGCAGCGTTGTCTTTAAGTTCGGCTTTGGCGATTTTGCCGGTCGGCGTCATCGGAAACGATTCAATCCAGCGAATGGTCAGGCTGGACAGATCATAGGGAAGCGAATTTTCCACCGCCGCCTTCATCTCGTCTTCAGACATCATCTGCGTGCCAGTAAAGAATGCCACAGGATCATGACCGCCGTCTTCAGCGTTCAAACCGATCACGGCAGCTTCGCGGATACCATCCAGCTTAATAAGCTCTTCCTCAACATCGCGCGGGAACCATGTCCTGCCATCCACCTGTAGAAGCTCTTTTGTGCGGCCGCGCATGGTAAGGTGACCGCTGGCGGACATGGAGCCGACATCGCCGGAATGCAACCAGCCGTTTCGTAAAGTGTCCGTAGTCTGCTCGGGACGATCCCAATAGCCTTTCATGAAACGACCGCGCATGCAGATTTCGCCAACCTGGCCCAAAGGCAGTTCCTCATCATTGGCGTCGAGGATGCGAACTTCCTTGTCGGGCAGCGGCCTGCCGACGGCACCGATCGTATCGTCAAAGACCAGATCCGGCGTTCCGAGCCCGAAGAACCCGCCGATTTCGCTCTGGCCGTAGCTTTCCACCAGAGGCAGTTTGAGTTCGTCACGCCATGCGGTTTTCAAAGCCAGCGGAACCGGGCCACCACCTGAAAGACCCAGGCGAAGGAACTCCGGCGCGCCACCCTGCAGGCGTGACTGCTCGAGGACGTCTGTCAGGAAGGTCGGATTGCCGATGAAGACATTGGCCTTGGTTTCCTTCAACGCTTCGAAACCTGTCTCCGGCGCCCAGTCCTTCATGACGGTGCAGGTGGCCCCGACGATCAGTGACGGCATGATGTTGCCGACCAACTGGTAAGAACTCGACAACGCCGTCGGTCCGAAGGAGATTTCGTCCGAACGGATTCGCAGGCGCTCGGCGATGCAGGCGCAGGCCGTGTATGTAAACTCATGTGCAAGGCATGCGCCCTTGGGTTTGCCAGTTGTGCCGGATGTATAGGACAGATGCGCAATCGCATCTTCATCACGGGGATCTGCCGGCGCAGGAAGCCGCGCCTTCAACAGTTCAGGCAGGCTTTCGGCGCCTTCCTGCGAGCCGTCCATGCAGATAAGACGTTTGACCGAGCCTACGATTTCCGCAGCACGTTTGACGTCATCGACCTTATCGTGCGTGTAGATGACCAGGCCGGGCGTATGATCGGCCAGATATTCTTCAAGGTGGTCGGCAAATTTTACATTCACCAGGGACGATATGGCGCCGATGCGCCAAGTCGCAAGCATCGACAAAAGATAGTCCATGCCGTTGTGGGCAAAAATGGTGATGCGGTCACCCTTGGAGGCACCGAGCGAATGCAGAGCACCGGCCAGCGCTTCGACTTCCTCGACCGCCTGCGCGTATGTCAGCGTTTTGTCGCGCTCAACCCAATGGAAGGCCGGATGTTCCGGATGGCGATTGGCACCATCATACAGCGACTGGTGTAAGAGCCGGATTTAAAAGTAGTTGAGCGATATCAATGGTTTGTGATTCAACAGTCTTTTCAAAGAAGATGGAGAATCACGATGCCATGGAATGATATCGCCCGCGCCGAACATAACAGAGACCATTTGAGATTTCCAAGCGATTTGACCGATGAGGAATGGACGATACTTGCCCCGTTCATTCCGCCGGCAAAACGGGGTGGACGACCGCGTACGACCGATATGCGCGAGGTGATGAACGCGATCCTTTATATCGCAACCAGCGGCTGCCAGTGGCGCATGCTGCCGAAGCAGTTCCCACCGGTATCGACGGTACGTGGCTATTTCTACACCTGGAGCCGCATGGGTCTTTTTGCAGCCATCAATCACCTCCTGGTCCTCAATACCCGCGAACTGGAAGGCCGCGCGGCTTCACCGACGGCCGGCGTGATCGACAGCCAGAGCGTGAAAACCACCGAAAGCGGGGGCGTTCGCGGCTATGACGCCGGCAAGAAGGTCAAGGGCCGCAAGCGACACATCGTCACCGATACGATCGGCCTGATGCTGTTCATCATCGTTCACGCCGCCAACATTCAGGACAGGGACGGGGCCTGCGACCTGATCAGGGCTGTCGGCGACCGCTTCCCCTGGCTGCGCCACATCTTCGCCGATGGCGCCTATGCGGGACCGAAGTTGCGAGCAGCGCTCGCGGGGCATGGCGACTGGACGGTCGAGACCGTCAAGCGCTGCGACAGCGCAGTCGGTTTCAAGGTTCTGCCGCGTCGATGGGTGGTGGAACGAACTTTCGCCTGGCTCGGGCGCTGCCGCAGACTGGCCCGGGACTGGGAGAGGACCATCCAGAACTCAACCGCGTGGGCGTTCATAGCAAGCATCCGGTTCATGACGCGGCGTCTCGCAAGGTATTGTTACGTTTGAATAACTTTTGAATCCGGCTCTAAGAGCATATTGATTGTCCTTTCTACTCGTTCAAATTCATCTGTCCTGGTCGTACGGCACCATCAGCGCCTCGGGATTGCGCGATCTGCCAAGCAGGCCGGAGACAGCCAAAACCGTAAGCATGTACGGGAGCGCCACGAGGAGTTGCGGCGCGATGTCTAGATCCAGGAGTTGCAATGACAGGGGAAGGGCATCCATGGCGGCAAAGCCGAAGGCCGCGGCGACCGCTAGATAAGGATTCCAGCGCGCGAGGATGACGATCCCAAGGGCGATAAAGCCGCGCCCCTGCACGATCGTCTCGCGGAACACGCCAATCTGCACCAGGACGAAATAGGCGCCGGCGAGACCGCCGCCCAGGCCGCTGATCAACACGCCGATGATACGCATGCGAACAACGTTCGTGCCGGCCGAAGCGGCGGCTTTCGGGTTTTCGCCGACGGCGCGCAGGTTCAGGCCGAAACGTGTCTTGTAGAGCACAACCCCAGCAACGATCGCCAGTATCAAAGTGATGTAAAGCATAATCGATTGCTCGAACAGCATCCTTCCGACAATCGGAATGTCGCTCAGATATGGCACGTTGACTTCCGGCAGCATGGGTGCGGAGACGATCTGGGGAACATCGCCCATGAGTGCGCGGAACGAATAGGCGGCAAGTCCGAATGCGAGGACATTGAAGATAATGCCGACAACCACCTGGCTTGCCTTCACGATCACGTACATCCAGGCGAGGAAAATATTGACCGTCAGGCCGGTCACGACAGCCATCAACACGCCGGCCCAGGGCGAACCCGTCCAGATGGCGCCGAGATAGGCGCCGAGCGCGCCCAGAAGGATCGTCCCTTCGATGCCGACGTTCAGCACACCGGTTCGTTCGCTGTAGAGCTCTCCGAGGCTTGCCAGCAGCAGTGGACCGGTAAGGCGCATGGCCGCGGCAAGCCACGTCGTTATGAAGCTGATTTCGAAGATCGTGTCCATGTCAACTCGCCCTTTCGGATTGGGCCGTCGGCGAGACTTGGTCTGGTCGGTCGGTGCGGGAAGTAATGGTGATTTTGTAAACCCGCAAAAGCTCGCTGGCGATGACCAGCAAAACGATTGTCGCCTGAATGATCAGCACAATCGATGACGGCAGGCCGGTTTGCCGTTGCATGGCATCACCCCCGACCGACAACCCGCCATAAAGGATCGCTGCGACGATGGTGCCAGGCACTGTCATGCGACCGAGGAGTGCAGCGACGATACCGATGAAGCCGACACCCTCCGACAGTCCGTCGAGCAATCGATGGTGTATGCCGAGGATCTCGATCGCGCCGGCCAAACCCGCCAGGCCGCCGGCGAGAAATGCTGATTGCCGCAGCCGCTCCTTCACCTGGATCCCGCCATAGAGGGCGGCCCTCAAGTTAAGGCCGCTGCTGACCATCTCAAAACCGGCGCGGGTCTTTTCCATCAGGAAGTAGACCAGACCGCCAGCCACGAGCGCGATCAGGATTCCGGCGTGGGCCCGCGTGCCGGGAATGACGAAGGGCAACCAGTATTCACGCGGAATGCGCGCCGTTTGAGGCAGATCGCCTTCGACCCGCCAGGGACTGTTGACCAGATACTGGATAAGGAAGATGGCCAGGAAGTTCATCATTAGAGCCATCAGGACTTCATTGCCGCCAAAGCGGACCTTCAATTCACCGACAGCGCCCGACCACAGCGAACCGAATGCTGTTCCAAATATCAGGGCCAAGGGGACCACGAGCAGCGGCGTCATCCCATCCAGCATCCCGCCCGCCAAAGTCTGCAGCGCGATCATTGTCCCGCCGGCCGCACCCAGAAGAATGCAGCCCTCGAACCCGAGGAAAATGAACCCACAGCGCCAGGCAACGATCGTGCCGAGGCCCACGAGAATCATCGGTGTTGCCGTTACGAGCGTGTATCCGAGGCCTCGCAGTGTAAAAAACGCATTGCCGAACAATGCCTTGTATCCTTCGATCGGACTGGCTCCGAAGGGAATGAACAAGAGCCCGCCGATCACAAGCGCCACCGCAATTGCTCCAAGGGTCAGGAGCGTCAAATCCAGGCTGCTATCGAGCCGTTGGGGTCGTTTCTCAATTCTCATGGCGAACGCCTACGCGGTTGTTTCGAATAGCTCGGACAGGTGGCGGCCCGCCATCATTCGCCCGAGCATTTCGGGATGTGCCTCGTCTGCCGGCACAATACCCATGAACTGGCCTTCGAACATCACGGCGATGCGGTCCGAAAGGGCCATGACCTCTTCAAGTTCCGTTGAGGCCAGCAGGATCGCGGTCCCCTGGTTCCGTTGGTCTATGATTTCCCGCCAGACATTCTGGATCGCCCCGACATCGAGACCACGGCTTGGCTGCTCGATCAGCAGGCAGCGCGGATTGCGCGATACTTCACGCCCCAAAACCAGTTTCTGGAGGTTTCCGCCGGAAAGTTTGCCTGCAGTGAAATGGGGCCCCGGCGCCTTGACGCCGAAACGCAGGATGACTTCATCAGCTTTTTGCCGCGCGACGGCGCGGTCCAGAATGCCTCTGCGCGAGAACTCGCTCGATGCGCCGAGAATCACGTTGTCCTCGATCGAGCTTGTCACGAGCGATCCCACTTTGCGGCGGTCGGCAGGGATATAGCCGAGGCCAAGGTGTCGCCGCTCGAAACAGGATTTTCCCGATAAATCGTCGCCAAAGAGATGGATCTCGCCGCCTTCTTCTTCGAGCAGCCCGAAGATGGTCTCGATAAACTCGGTCTGGCCGTTGCCGTCGACCCCGGCGATACCGAGGATCTCTCCGGCATGGATATCCAGATTGACGGGCGGATGTTTTTTTTCGCCCAGCCGATGGGGAACGACGAGATTGCGGATACGCAGGGCGACGTCCTTGCCTGGCGGCGTCCGGCGATCGACCTTGAGATCGACGTCGCGGCCAACCATGGCCTTGACCAGTTCTTCCTCTGAAGTGCTGGCTGTATCGACCGTTTCAATGAGACGGCCGTCGCGCATCACCGAAACCCGGTCCGAGATTGACATGACTTCATGAAGCTTGTGCGTGACGATGACGATAGACTTGCCGCGGTCGCGCAGTTTCCGAAGCACATCGAAGAAACTATCGGTTTCCTGCGGCGTAAGGACCGCTGTCGGTTCATCGAGTATCAGCAACTGCGCGTGCCTGAAGAGGAGCTTGAGGATCTCCACCCGCTGTCGCTCTCCGACTGTCAGGCCCTCGATCCGCGCGTCCGGGAAGACATGCAATCCGTACTCTTTTGAAATGAGCGTTATTTGCCGGGCTGCCGAACGCAGGTTCTCGGCACCGGCGGGAAGCTCCGTGGTTCCCATCACCAGGTTCTCGGCGACGGTAAACGGTTCGACCAGCATGAACTCCTGATGGATCATGCCGATGCCCGCATTGATGGCGTCCGAGGGATTTTTGAACTCGACCGGCACGCCATCGAGGTTCATGCAGCCTTCCGTCGGCTCATAAACGCCGTAAAGGATGTTCATGAGCGTGGATTTGCCGGCGCCGTTCTCGCCCAGTATGGCGTGCACTTCGCCCTTGCGGACATCAAAATCGACACTATCATTGGCAAGGACCTCGGGACCGAACCGCTTGGTGATGCCTTCCATGGTCACGAACGCCAGGTCCGCCGGATTGTTCATGCTTGTTTCGCTGCTCATGGTCTGTACCTGGCAATCCACTGAATGTTCTTGAGTGGCGGCCGCTGGACAGCCCGGATTACCGGGCCGGCCACTGCCGGCCCAATCCCATGCCTTTGCTATTCAGCGATCGATTTCGAATTGATCTTTCCGGTGCCGATGTCGTTCCATGTCCTTTGAAACTGGCTCCACGCGTCATCGGAGATGAGATCCTTGTTGTATTGGTCGGAGCCGTAGCTGGTCAGCCAAAGAAATGTGAGTTCGGGAACCCAGCTTTTCCCGCCCTCAAACGAGCCGGAATTGACCATCTTCGCCACTTCTTCGACGAGACCAGCATTGTTGGACACGAAGCTGACTGCGATGTTGTCGGGAGCGAGCTCCTTTTGATCCGCGAACATTCCAATGACAGTGGCGCCCTTTGATGCAGCGCCCTCAACGGCCCCTATTCCTGTAATATCGGCGATGTGCCAGATCACGTCTGCACCGTTTCCGATCATTGTTGCCGACGCTTCGCGGCCCTTGGCGGCGTCGTTGTAGTCGCCGGTAATGATGGCGTAGCCCTTTATTCCATCGCCGGCAGCCTCAGCGGACGCCTTGAAGATGCCTGTCATCATTTGCGTGATGGGATTGTCGCCACCCCCGACGACCCCTACCGCGTTACCCGATTTGGATACGTGGGCTGCGAGGGTTCCGGCTCCATAGGCGACATCCGGATACCTGGCATCCAGATACATCGCGTTGGAGGGTATTTCGCTGCCGCCCGGCGCCGAAGTGGTGGCAAAGAACTTCTGGTCGGGGTAGTCAGGGGAGATTTCGGCAAACAGTGAACCAAACTGGAAACCGTGTCCGATGATGAGGTCGTAACCGTCATCGGCGTAGCCGCGAACCACTCGCGGAATATCTGCTTGGCTCACGTTCTCGGAAAAGGCGGTCCTGAAATCGTCAGAACCCTCAAGCTTCTTGAGACCCTGATATGCACCGGCATTCCAACCGCCATCCGCGATCGACCCGGGCAGCACCAGCGCAACGGATGTCTCCGCTTCGGCACCGGAAGGCGTTGCAACAAAGAACGCTGTCGACATGCCGAGTGCAAGCAGTGCGGTACCGAATCTTTGTTTGAGCATCATAATCGGACTCCTTTTCACGTTGAAGAAAAATACCGATGAGGATCGAGCCGGACCGTGCTTGCAATCCTCCCGGTGAGGCGTTCATGGCCTCACGACATTTTCGCGTTTAGTTCCGTTGCTCGAGATTGCGGTTGCTCGCCGTTTTCGGCAGATGTTTCGCGATTCGAGCGCTTGACAAACGAGGAGCAGAGGAAACTCGACCCGTGGTTCCGGAAGTAGCCACGGGGGCCACTGCATCGTTGCCCTCCTCCCAGGCTTTGATGCCGTTCTTGAATGTCCGAGACAGGTTAACAAAGGAAGATAAGCGCAAAAAGCGCATATCCCAAATAAAGTTCATAGCAGATATGCTATGTTCCGGCTGAGGCCGGGCCCGCGGGCCGAGGAGCGCGGTTCCTTTGATCGGCCGCAGTCATATGAACAACAAGTGGAGGCGTAAGAAAAATGCTCACAAGCCATGGCGCACAGGACCTGCTCTCTGCCACCAATATCGGGCATCTTAAGATACTGCATCAGATGTTGAACCTGGAAAGCATCACGGCGACGGCCAATGCAAACAATCTGCCTCAGTCATCGGCGAGCAGGATATTGGGAAAGATGAGACGGGCGTTCGAGGACCCGCTTCTGGTCCGCAACGGAGACCGGATGGTGGTGACGGAACGCGGTTCTGAAATTCGACACGTTCTAACCAGAATCATCGAACAGATCGATGTTGTAGCAGCCGGTGGCTCTGAGTTTCAGCCGACTCACATATCGCGCCAATTCAAATTCGCCGTTGCTGATTCGGTAATGATTTCGCTCGTGCCGAAGATCATATCCGGTGTGACGAAGGCGGGCCCCGGACTGGTCGCCACGATCAGGTCGGTCGAGCCGGAGTTCGATGTTGCGAGCGCGCTGGCTGACGGTGAGCTGGATCTGGTCATCGATGCCGTCTCTACATTCGGGGAAAGGGAAGATATCGGCCAATTGAAGTCGTCGGTCCTGTATGACGACGATGTCGTATTGATGGTGCGTGAAGGACATCCTGTCGCATCAGCCAAATCGTTGTGCACAGAGCAGTACCTCGAACTGCAGCACCTTGCGCCTCATTCTTACTATAGGCCCAATCTCGGCCCGATCGATGGCCCGCTGTCGAAGATGAAGCAGAAGCGCCGCATTCACGCCTTTGTCCCCGAGTTCAGCCTTGTGCCGGCGGTTTTGATGGAAACCGACTTCGTGTTTACAACCAGCCGAAGGTTTGCCGAACATTTTGCAAGGACGATGCGGATATGCATCGTCCCGGCACCGTCAATCTTCGAACCTTTCCGGTTTCGCATGCTTTGGCACGAACGCACGCATCACAGTCCGGCGAGCATTTGGTTGCGCGAAATTGTCCGCAAAAGTGCGGATCGCAGACAATCTATGGATTTATGAAGTTTCTGATCCGTGCCAGTTTGGCAAGAAGGGCAAAAAACCGGCACGCCCCATTCGGAAATGTCGCTCTCCATACCGATCCGATAGAGATGATCGCGCACGCATGCCCACCTTGTGCGTTACGTGGGCAGTTATAACGTAAATCGACCTTCAGAGCTCCGTCTAACAATGGTAGAGCTTTACGAGATTGACCCGCTCGGCTTCAGCGCGCAGACGCCGGAGCTCTGCCACCAATTCTGGCCTGCGCCGATCCCGTCCCATGCAGCCAACGTCCGCCGCAAGCGATAATGAAGTTGAGCCAGGGCAACGGCTGCTCGCGCGTATGGGTTTCAAGACGTGTAGCGTAGCGGTCAGCCTCATTCCATTCGTTGTTCATTAGCGCGTGATCGATGGCAGGTCTGGTAAACCAGATTACAATCGGACCCGCGCAACACGTTCAAGCTGCATAAAATCACGGACGACTACGATAGCTCTGTGGCGTCGGTTTTTATCGCCGCGCAAGACAGCCACGGCCTGCGCCTGATTGCAAGGCCGAAACGCAGCGGCGCAGGCAGGTATTGACCTTCGTCGCCACGCCGCCGGTAACGCCTGTCCGCACTGCTTCCTGTCTGCCGGTTCTGCGCAATGTGTTGCGGTATTCCGCATTTCATGTCGCGGCGTAGGTTTTTTTCTTGGACGTCTTGAGCCCGCTTGCGACGAGCGCCTCAGCCATCGTGACGCCACATGCGACGCCGTCGATCACCGGCATGGCGAACTCGCCGGCAAGGCGCGCCGCCAGGTCCGTCATCCCGGCGCAGCCGAGCACGATCGCCTCGGCGCCGTCCCTGTCGATGGCGTCCCTGATCTGCCGGCGTATCATACCGACGGCGGCCTCGTCGCCGTTCTCCAGTTTCAGGACGGGAACGTCGCTGGCGCGCACGCTGCCGCATTTGCGGTCGAGACCGTAGCGCAGTAGGTTCGCCTCCAGCACCGCGACCGAGCGTGCCAGCGTCGTGACCACGGTGAATTTCGCGCAGATCATCGCGGCGGCGTGACAGGCGGCCTCGCCGATGCCGATGATCGGAACGTCGAGCGCGCAGCGTAGCGCGTCGACGCCCGTATCGTCGAAACAGGCGACCACTACGGCGTCGCAGTCGCCGGCGCGGCTTACCGCATCGGCAAGCCCCGCGAAGCAGGCCGCCCCGTCGAGATATCCCTGGATGCTGGGCGGTCCGTCGGCCGGGTTGGTCGCCGCCACCCGTGTATCGGGCCGCGCCACGCGGCGCGCCGCCGCGGCGATCGTATCGGTCATGGATGCTGTGGAGTTGGGGTTAACGACAAGAATTCGCACGGCTCAGACCTCGCCGCCCAGATAGGCCGCCCGGATACGCGGATCGTCGAGCAGCCGTCGCGAATCGCCCTCGATCGCCACCGCGCCTGTCGCCAGCGCGTAGGCGCGGTTCGAGATCGACAGCGCCATGCGCGAATTCTGTTCCACCAGCAGAACCGACACGCCTTCGTCGCGGTTGATGGCGACGATCGAACGGGCGATGTCCTGGACGAGTTTGGGTGCGATGCCCAATGACGGTTCGTCAAGCAGGAGCAGGCGCGGCCTGGCCATCAGGGCGCGGCCGATCACCATCATCTGCTGCTCTCCGCCCGACAATGTTCCGGCCTGTTGCATGTAGCGTTCCTTCAGGCGCGGAAACCGTTCGAGCACTGAATCGAGGCTTCGCCCGATGCCGGCCCGGTCGTTTCGCGTGAAGGCCCCCATCAGCAGGTTGTCCCTGACGGTCATGTAGGGAAAGACGCGGCGACCCTCGGGCGCCATGACAACGCCCTTTGCGACGATGTCGGCAGGATCGGCCCCGTCGATTCGCTCGCCTTCGAAGGACACCGACCCTGCGGCGATCTTTCTCAGACCCGTGATCGCCCTTAGGATCGAGCTCTTGCCGGCTCCGTTGGCGCCGATGAGCGCGACCGTCTCGCCCCGCTGGACACGGACCGTCACGCCCCTGAGCGCATACACATGGTCGTAGTAGAGTTCGACATCCGAGAATTCCAGCATCGCGCCCATGGTTCAGATCCCAATCGCGTCATCGGCGCTGCCCAGATAGGCTTCGATGACCCTTTCGTCGTTGCGGATGTCCCCCGGCGCGCCCTCGGCGATCTTTTCGCCGAAATTCAACACCACGATGCGGTCCGAAATGCGCATCACCGCCGGCATGTCGTGTTCCACCAGGAGGACGGTGACGCCGCGATCGTCGCGAACCTTGCGCACCAGATCGACCATTTTCATGGTTTCGTCGCGGTTCATCCCCGCGAACGGCTCGTCCAGCAGCAGTACGCGCGGGTCGGTCGCCAGCCCGATGGCCAGGCCCAGCGCCCGTAAATGACCCTGCGGCAGGTTCGAGGCCTGTTCGTTGCGTATAGCCGACATGCCGAGAAAATCGATCAACTCGTCCGCCTGGCGTTCGAAGCGCACGATATCCTCACGGGCCGTCCTCGTACCCCAGAAATAACCCGCCAGCGTCGCCCGGGAACGCAGGTGCTGGGCCACGACGACGCTTTCGCGCACGGACATCGACCTGAAGATCGTGGTTTCCTGAAAAGTCCGCACGACCCCCATTCGGGCCACGATATGCGGCTTCAGGCCGGAGATTCTCGCGCCCCGGAATAGCACCTCGCCGGAAGTGGCCGGCAGGAAAGACGCTATTATCTTGAACAGAGTGCTCTTGCCGGCCCCGTTCGGTCCGATGACGGACAGAATCTCGTTTTCGCCGATGTTGAAGCTGATGTCGTTGTTCGCGACAAGGCCGCCGAATTTCCTGGTGACACGGCGGATTTCAAGGAGACCGCTCATCGTTTCGCACCTTGCCTTCCGGGCAGCCGAAGGCTCAAAAGTCCATTGGGCAGCACAAGCATCAGCACGATCAGAAGGCCCGAATAGACCAGCAGCTGATAGCGTCCCAGTTCGAAAAGCAGATCCCAGCCGAAGTAGAGCACCAGCGTGCCCAGCATCGGTCCAAACACGTAACCCAGACCCCCGAGGAAGCAGTTCAGCATGAAGTTCACGCTGTCTGCGACCTGGAAGCTCGACGGATAGACCGACTGGGCGATGGCGCCGAACATGGCGCCTCCGACTCCGCCCAGAAAGGACGAGATGGCGAAGACCAGCAGACGAATGTAGGCGACGTTCACGCCGATCGAAGCGGCCAGTTCCTCGTTCTGCTGCATCGAGCGGCACAGCTGGCCGAGCCGCGAATTGACCAGCCGGTACATCGCCGCGAAGGTCAACACCATCAGCGCGCAGGCGACGTAATAGAACGCCAGTCGCGGATTGTGCAGCGCCGCGAAGTCTGGGATCAGCGTCAGGCCGGCAATCGTAACGCCGCCGGGCAGCGGTATTTGGGTAACGCCCTTTGCGCCGTTGGTGATCGGCAGCGCCAGCGCCGCCAGAGTGACGACCTGGGTCAGCACCAGGGTTATCATCGCAAAGTAGACGCCGCGCAGGCGCAGGATCGGCAGTCCGATCAGCACAGACACGCCGGCGGCGAACAGGCCTGCCAGCGGCAGCGACAGCCAGAAGGAAATGCCCGCCTTCGTCACCAGGATGGCCGAGGCGTATGCGCCGATCAGCGCAAAGGCGCCCTGGCCTATATTGATGCGGCCGATATAGAAGGTCAGCCAGACGCCGGCGCTGGCGACCGAAAGAAGCGCTACGGAAGTCAGTGTGTAATGGAAATCGGTTCTGCCAGACAGGGCAATGCCAGCCGGAACGACGGCAAACGCCGCCAGAAGGAATGCCGCAAGCCACGCCGTCCGCCACCCTTTCGCACCCTTCATCAGCTCAACCCCACGGCTTGCCCATCAGCCCCTGCGGGCGGATAGCCAGGAAAATCATCAGCGAAACGAAGATCAGGAGATAGGTCACGTCGCCATATTGCGACAGTACCGCCAGGCCGATAGCTTCCAGAAAGCCAAGTATGACGCCGCCAGCGATGGCGCCTGAGATCACGCCCGCACCGCCGATCATCACCATGATGAAGGCCTTGATCGAGGTCGGGCCGCCCATGCCGAGATTGACGCCGGTGATTGTTACCAGCAGGCCGCCCACGGCACCGGCCAGCATCGCGCCGATGGCGAATCCGATCATGGAATAGCGCCCGACGCGAACGCCCATCAACTGCGCCGCCATTCGGTCCTGCGCCAGCGCCCGCAGGGCGCGGCCGGTCCTGGAATACTGCATGAAAAGGATGAAGGCCGCGATCGACACGATGGCCAGTGCACAAATGACAATGCGGTCATAGGGCATGATGAGGCGGAAATCCCAGTTCAGTACGCCGTCGACGATCTTCGGTACGCCGCGCTGCTTCTCGCCGAACAACAGCAGAATCACGGCGTCGAACAGAAACGCCAGACCGGCGGCCAGCAGCATCGTGCTTTCCTCCCGCGCTGAACGCCTCATAACGGGCGCAAACAGGAATTTCTCGATCAGGGCGCCCAGAACCGCCAGCGTGACGCATGACGCCAGCAGCGCCAGCGCAAAGGGCCAGCCAAGCTGCCCATAGAATGTGTAGGTGACGAAGCCGCCGAGAACATACATCTGGCCGTGGGCGAAGTTCAGCACGTTCATCAGCGCGAAAATCAGCGTCAGGCCGAGGGCGATCATCGCATATTGCGCGCCAAGATAGATGCCGTTTGCCAGAATCTGTTCCATTGATATCTCAAATTCGTCCGCATGCCCCGGGCCGCCATGGGGCCCGGGAAAACAACCGCCCCCTTTCGCCGCTCAAGCGCCTCAGTCGACCTCGGCAACGAACAGCGTTTCGAACGCGCCGTCGCGATAAACGTTGACGACCAGCGGAACCGCGACCTGCCGCTTCTGTCCGAACGATGTCGTGCCGACATAGCGAAGCTTGGCGTTGCCCTTCATGAAGGGGTTGGGCGCTTCGAACGTGTCCATCGTACGCTTGAACTCGGCGACGTCGTCGATCGCAGCGGGGTTCGCCTTCAGCGTTTCCAGAATGTATTCCAGCGCGTAGACCTTGGTGTTCGACTCGTCGTTGTATTCGCCGAACATCTTCGTATAGCGTTCGACGAACTCGTTCATGGCGTCTGAGGCGATATCCGGTGTTGATGCCCCGCCAACCGAAATAAAACCGTTGGCCAGCGCCCCGGCGCCCTCGCGCAGGACCGTTGCGTCCTGGGCGGTTTCGGTCGACACAATGCCCTCAAAGCCCAGTTCGCGCGCCGAACGGATCAGTTGCGGCGCGTTGGCCGGCGTGACGCCCGACAGAACCAGAAGGTCCGGGCGCGTGCGTATCACGGGTGTCAGCACCGGCGCGAAATCGGTCGTATCGACCTGGTAGGTAACATTGCCGGACACGACCTCAAGCCCCAGCGCTTCGGCCGCGGCGATGCCGCCGTCGCGCTGGCTCAGTGGGTCCGACTCGTTCGCCGCCACGAAGGCCACCGTCCTCACGCCCCGGTTATCCTTGAGATACCGGTAGATCGCCGGGCCGGATTGGTAGTTCGCCACCATGCCCAGAACGGCGTTCGAGGCGGGCGCACTATAGAGCTCCTTGGGAAAGGCGTAGGGAAAGTACATGATCCCCCTGGATTCGGCCACCGGGCGCACCGCCGCTGCGCCATCGTCCACATTCGGGCCGACCACATAGCGGATGCCTTCCTGGGCCATCTTTTCCATGCCGGCAATGGCGCGTTTTGGATCCTTCTGATCGTCGAACGAAACGATCTCGATGTCATAGGTCGCATCGCCGATCCGGTAGCCGCCGGTTTCGTTGATCCAGGCGGCGCGGGCTTCCATGGAACGCTGATTCGAAATGCCCCACGCGGCCGCAGGTCCGCTCGTCACGCCGACAAAGCCGACTTTAAGGACAGGGTTTTCGGCAACCGCAGGCGTCGCAACCGTAATGCATGCCACCAAAAGCGATGCGGTGAGAAAATGCCTCTCTTTCATTCGTTCCTCCTCCTCACTGGATTCCGGCGCCCGGACGGTTCGCCGGCGATGCCGAATGCGATCACGGACCGACATTCAACAGCGGCACCTTAAATCGTTAACGATTATTGTCAACGTTGTTTCTCGATATCGTAGCCTGCGATTCCGGTGAACGTTGACATTGCAGGCAGGCAAACCCTATTCTTCCGTCCTGTGTTTTGCGAATGGGGGGCACGACAGGCGGCCCGACGCATGGGGTTCAATGCATTGAAAAACAACGGCAACGGTTCGCAAGGGCCGGACGAGCAGCTGATCGTCGAATCCGTCTATGCGGCCGTCATGGAACGGCGACTCATGCCCAAGACAAGACTGAGCGAACCGAAACTGTGCGCCGTTTTCGGCGTCGGGCGCATGCGGGTCCGCCGCGCATTGCTGCTTCTGGCGAGCCAGGGCATCGTCGAACTCAGGTCCAACAGGGGTGCCCATGTGGCCTGCCCGACGCCGCGGGAAGCCGACGAGGTTTTTGCGGCGCGAAGACTGCTCGAAGCCGGCATCGTTCGCGAACTCGCCGCTGCGCCGGACGATGCGGCGCTCACAAGGCTGCGTCGGCACATCGAAAGCGAGGACCAGGCCCGCAGCCACGGCGACCGCAGCGAGATCATCCGGCTTTCGGGCGATTTTCATGTGGAACTCGCCAGGGCCCACGGCAATTCGGTTCTGGTCAGGACCGTGCGCGAACTGATAACGCGCACCTCGCTGATCGTCGCCCTTTTCGGCGTCAACCGCAGCGCCACATGTCCGAAAGACGAACACGCCCGCGTTCTCGACGCCATCGAGGCCGCCGATGCGGACACAGCCGAAGAACTGGTATGCAGCCATCTGGAGCACATCCGGGCGGGGCTCGACCTGAACAGCCGGCGACCGGGCGAGGACGACCTTGCCGCCATTCTTGCGCCACGCTGAAGGCGGGGGCGCAGTTTTCTTTTGCATCGTATATGGATCAGGCGGCAATCGAGGGCGGTGAGTACGGCGACCATTGCTTCTCTATTCGGCGTATGAAATCAAGGCACTTTTTCCGCTCCTGACTGTCCTTGCCGGTTTGTGATGCCCTTCGCAGGTTCTTGCTTCTCTGCGGGCCGGATCCGGGTTCGGAAGTTCCCGGCAGACGTGCGGAACAGGCGTCGAGACAGCCTTTCAGGCCGCAAGGCGCTTCCGGGAGGATGCCCGTGCAATCCATGGCGGCATCAGCCGGACCGCTCTTCTTCCAAATGTTCGTCCAATTCGGCATTCAAAATGCGCTCCGACAACGCCGCCTTAAGGTCATCAAGCAACCCATCCCTGGAAAACACCTCGCTCGGATCACGCCCAGCCAACAACTGGTGAAGTAGTTCTTTCTCAATAGCCATGTGATGATTCGCTCCTTTCCATCACTATGGCCTCAAGCACAGAACTCCTGACAGTCCCGACGCTTCAGCGTCACGGCCGGGTCCAGCCGGCCCCGCGGCGCGGTGCGCATCGGCGCAAGCGACCCCGGCGCCCGATGGCTGGCATGATGCTGCCCTCCAACCGCGGCTTTGCCGAATGGGCGGAGGTTTTGACGATCCTGTCGTCGCGACCGCCCTGTTGGACAGGCTGTTGCATCATGCCGTCGTCATCCAGATCGAGGACGCACGCTATCGCTTGCGATCCCACGCCGATCTGATCCCCGAACATAGTCGGGCCAATGCACCCATCTGTCCACCACCACCGCCAAAAAAGCGCGGACGGCCGAAAAAGGAGGCAATCGCTGACGCTTGACTCTGGCTCGTCACCAGATCCTGAAAGTTGGGAAAATTACTTCGGCACTTCCGGGGAATATTCACTTGGCACCGACACCCGGGCCCTGGAAGGTAAATCCTGTGAAGAACAACCGGGGCGCAAAGCCTGAAAATGCCGTGAAAAGCAGCAAAACGGGGCCTGTCTGAAGAGCAGGTGCCGGTCCTGATCGCGACAGACCGCTCCGGCACGAGCGTCAGTACAGTCCTGCCTGCGGTCAACGCCGATGCCCTGCAGAAGGCTCTCGCACCGGTCGTGGACAAAGACGCACTTGTGGTGACCGATGGCGAGACAAGCTATCCGCGGTGCGCAGCGGACCTGGGTGTGAGCCACAAGGCGTTCAATCAGTCGGCCGGTGAACGCGTTGACGGCGAGCTGCACATCCAAAACGTCAACAACCGTCACTCACGCCTGAAAGGGTTCATTGCAAGCCGCTACGGGATCGCCACAAAATACCTTGCAAGCTATCTGAGATGGTTCCATCTCATCGTACTGCAGCGGGACCCTACCCCAAGGCACTGCCTCGCCAGCGCGCTGGGTGCATAGGTATCAATGCGATATGCAAATAGAGAGGATCAATTTCTCTTCTGAAGATCAGGCAGAGGCCAACGTCCGAACATCATGCACCAGTTTTTTGATGACGACTAGCAGCATGATCAGGCCGGTAATTGGGAAAAACATCTTTAGCGGATAAATTGGGATCGGAATACTTGTTGGTGTGTGCTGGTTTAATTTGATGGACAGCATGGCTGCCTGATATCCCTTCCACATCAACACAGCGAGAAACAAAAAGGTGAATACAACTGTGATTATATCACAGATGGCCTTTTTTCTCGTGGAGAAATTTGCATAAAAAATATCTAGTTTTACAAATGCGTTGTCATTTAAAGAATATATTCCGCCAACACATGCCAGTAATACCATGGCGTACTGAAGTGTTGTTGAAATCCAGAGGGAGGGCGAATTTAGAACGTACCTCAAGAATACATCGGTAACACCAAAAATAGTGCAATACAGTATTAGTACCCAACCAACGCGCCCCATCATTTCAGCGATGAATTCAATCCCTTTTTCTATTGAGTTCCATAGTTTCATAATCGACCTCTGATAAACACTTCAACTTTTTCAGTTTTGATCTCAAAATGCGGGAACCCGTGATGTTTCTGACACTATATCGTCCCATACACATTTATTGACTTCGTGCCTACTTTAACAGTTCAGGTAGCCAAGTGGCGATCGACGGGAATATGAACACCAGGATCAAGCCTATGAATTGCAGAACGATGAATGGTCCGACAGACTTGTAAATGTCACCCATGGTGACGTCAGGAGGCATGACGCTCTTCAGCCAAAAGAGCACGAAACCGAATGGCGGAGTAAGATATGCAATCTGAATATTGACAATGAACAGGACACCAAACCAAAGCTTATCGATCCCTAACGTGTCAACGATTGGGATGAAGAGCGGCGTACACAACATAATGATCGCCCAATCATCCATTACCATCCCGAGCAACAAGATGATGAACATCATCATCAACAGGATGCCCATTTCCCCTCCCGGCATGCTCAGAACCAAAGTTGTCACTAGTTCTTGACTGCCGAGTGAATTGAAGACGTTCAAATAGATGTTGGACGCAATCAAAATCCAAAGACCCATGCCGGTAAGTTTTACCGTCGTGGTTAAGGAGTCTTTCAACACTTCCCGCGTAAGCCTGCCGTAAATCAGATTGATAAGCAGCGCTCCCGTTGCGCCGAAAGCGGCGGCCTCTGAAGGCGTTGCGATTCCACCCCAAATTGCACCGAGCACAATAGCGATGAGCAGCATAAACGGCCAGATGTTTATCAGAGAACCGAGTTTTTCCGATCTGGTGAATTTCTCTTCGGCCGGGATTGCGGGTCCCATATGAGGCTGAAGCCTGCAACGGATGCCAATATATGCCATGTAAAAAACCGCCAGCATCAATCCCGGCAACAGCCCGCCCAGGAATAGCCCACCGATAGATACTTTCGCCAGCAAGCCATAGAAAATGAATGGAACACTTGGCGGTATAAGGGCGCCAAGCGCCCCACCCGCGCCAATTGACCCGATTGCAACGTCCTTGCTGTATTTATATTTGATCATGGATGGATACGCTATTTGTCCCATCGTGATTGTCGCGGGCGGCGTTATCCCGGTAATGGCAGCAAAGATGGTGCACACTTGGACCGTTCCCATAGCCAATCCGCCTGCTATATGGCCAATTATCTTGTAAACGGCATCGTATGCAGCTTCGGCAATGCCCGAAAACCGAATGAGGCTTCCCATAAACAGAAACAACGGAACCGTTACCAATACATTGTTCCACGGGGTGGAGTAGAAGGCGCTTGGCACGGTCAATAAAGCGCGCGGCTCAAAGATTGCGGCAAAAATGACAGCGGTGCCGCCAAGTCCAAAAGCTACGGGCAGGCCGAGAAAAAGAGCGAAGAATAACACCAGAAAATAAAGCAGCGTTATAATTTCAATACTCATAGTTTTCCGTCTCTACCTCAGTTTGTTTATTTCATCACCGGCGAAGTCAATGTGTTCCGGCTATATTGAATGACCCTGAGGAGGTGTGCGTCCTCTCGGGCACGTTGTTCGTTATGATCTCGAGCCCCATTCTTCAAAATTAGAATTCAATGGCAGGATGAACATTATGACCCGAACGGCCATTCTCCTCCTCGCAATCTAGGAGATCACTCCGATGCTGTATGATTTCCCACTCCGAAGTAAGAACGCAAGCCAAGGTACTTCACGTCCTGCCATTCGACGCAAGGAAAATGCATGGCAATAGATACAATTGTCGATTAATATGGATACAGATCAATCTGAGACTTTTTGCTGCAAGTTATCCGTTCGAAGAACTAGGCAATGTCACTTTTGTTGATGCTGTAACCCTCACTATTGGAAACTGTGTCTCCCTCATTCTGAGTTCCTGGATTCATTCTATCACTAAGCGAGCCGTATCGTCCGCTGGCTCGGAACCGAAGGATGTATGAAATTAGGGGATTTGCAATGACCACCATCGGTCACTTTCTATCGAATAAACCTTGGTCGGGAAGTTCTGATCGAAACGGTGACATTTTCAATCCCGCGACTGGCGGCATTTCGGGACGAGTGCTGCTAGCATCGAAGCAAGATGTAGACGCAGTTATCGAACTCGCAGCGGCGGCGCTCCCGTGTTGGGCTGCGACACCAGCTGCAAAACGCGCCACTGTGATGTTTGAATTCCGGGACTTGCTGAAGAGCAACATAGACGAACTGGCTGAACTCCTTTCAGCGGAACATGGCAAAACGATCCCTGATGCAAAAGGTGAGATCGCACGCGGCATTGAAGTGGTCGAATTTGCTTGCGGCATTCCTCATCTCCTCAAGGGCGAATATTCGGAATCCGTGGCTATCAATGTCGACAGCTATACAGTGCGCCAGCCTGTTGGCGTTGTCGCCGGGATAACGCCATTCAATTTTCCGGCCATGGTACCGCTGTGGATGTATCCGGTGGCCATAGCTTGCGGAAATACATTTGTGCTGAAGCCGTCCGAAAAAAACCCGACGGTGGTGCTTAGGATTGCGGAGTTACTGGCTGAGGCGGGCCTGCCAGGGGGAGTGTTCAATGTAGTAAATGGAGACAAAGAAGCGGTTGACGCGTTGTTGGACAATCCAAAAATCGAGGCTGTCAGTTTCGTGGGGTCTACGCCTATTGGTCATTACATTTATTCCCGCGGTACTGCCAATGGAAAGCGAGTACAGGCTTTGTGCGGTGCAAAGAACCATTTGGTCGTGATGCCGGATGCGGATATGGATCAAGTCACGGACGCGTTGATCGGTTCTGCATTTGGCTCGGCTGGCGAGAGATGCATGGCAATATCTGTTGCCGTTCCTGTTGGCGAGGGCACGGCGGACCGGCTGGTTGAAGCCTTGGAACCACGCGTACGTGCATTGAAAGTGGCGCCCTATACCGATCCAACCTCAGAGCTCGGACCGGTCATTTCTAAGCAAAGCTACGACAAGATCCGCAACTTGATCGACCAGGGTCTAGAGCAGGGGGCAAAACTGGTTGTGGATGGACGAGAAATCAGTCTTCAAGGCTATGAGGACGGATATTTCATCGGAGGTTGTCTGTTCGACAACGTGACGACGGATATGTCGATTTACAAAGAGGAGATTTTTGGTCCGGTACTCGCCGTTGTTCGCGCCGGCGGATATGAAGAAGCGGTCCACATGATCAATAACCATGAGTACGGCAATGGTACGGCGATCTTTACTCGGGATGGAGATGCGGCGCGAGATTTTTGGGCACGTGTGCGTATCGGGATGGTTGGCGTTAATGTTCCAATACCAGTTCCGGTAGCATATCATTCCTTTGGCGGATGGAAGCGGTCGCTATTTGGAGATCACCACATCCACGGCATGGAAGGGGTTCGGTTCTACACGCGGTTGAAGACAATGACATCGCGTTGGCCGTCGGGCATTCGAACCGGCGCGGAGTTTAATTTTACAGGAGGCAAAGACGCATAGTTTTCCGACGTGGAAACGTAGCCAGTCCTGTCGCGGCAGGACAGATGCGAGTTTTCTCTTGGCGGGAGGCGATCAGCAAACGTGGAAGGCAATCAATCTAACAATTGCGCAATACAGCTATGGAATCGGCTAACGCTTTGATTCCTGGTTCGATTGAGGAAGCCGGAATGGACGACACGCCCAATCGAAAATGGAACTTCCCGATATCTATTTGCGAATAGCATGGTGCGATCTCTTCAATAATCACACCACGTGTTTGGGCTTCGCGCGCAACCGCCGAAGCGCTAAGGGTATTACCATGGTCATTGAGCACAAAATTGGTTCCGCCGAATTCACCTTTTATATCGAAGCTTGGCAAACTATCCCGTATGATCTCGTCAGCGATTCCCCACCGCGCCAGATAGTCACCGTGCAGTCGTCTGAGCTGACTCTCATAATAACCAAATCGCAGGAATGCTGCGGCTGTGTGCTGTAGGATAATTGGCGGATGGCGTAACATTGTGCCACGCAAGTCCCGAGCGGCTTCGACAAACTCAGGTGCAGCTGCCAGATAACCAAGCCTCAACCCTGGCGAGAGACCTTTCGACAGGCTTCCAAGGTAGATGACGCGATCCTTTGCATCGGAACTACGAAGCGGAAATGGCGTGAAGTACCTGTAATCGACATCGCACTCGTAATCATCTTCAACAATGAAGAAATCGTACGCTTCAGCTACTGTTATCAATTCCTTTCGGCGCCTTTCCGACATTGTGACCGTGGTAGGAAATTGCCGATTTGGCGTTACAAAAACCAGCGTGGTTCCCCGAAGGCGTTCGTCAACAATCAACCCTTCGTCATCGACCGGCTGAAATCGAACTTCGCCAAAACTTCCGGCCAAAATCTTGCGTGCGTCTGGGTAACCCGGATCTTCCATGGTTGCAGCACGGTCGCGCCCGCCAAGCAACTGGCTTGCAATGTACAGACCGTTTTGGCTTCCAAGCGTAACCAAAACCGATTCCGCGGTTTCGAAGACACCACGACGCGGCAAGATGCGCGTGCAGACCTGTTCGAGCAGTTCTATACTGTCGGAATAGTGGTTGTCAGCGGACCAAACCTTCAAATCCTTACGGTTCATCGCAAGCCGCGAACATTCCCGCCAATGTGAGACAGGAAATTTGTCCTCGTCAATCTGATTGCAAACGAATGGATATTTGTACTCATACCAATTTTCTGGACGGATGATTGTCCGCAGGTCTTCCGATCGCCGTTGCCAATTTAGCCGCTCCCACATTCGGGAGCCCGGTCCAACTACTGTTTCAAGGGCATTTCTCTCTCTAGATCTCGCGCCTTCATATCCACTGACGAAGTATCCTGATCTGGGTTTTGCGTAGATTAGATGTTGGTCTTCCAGTATTCCGTATGCAGCGATTACGGTGTTGACCGAGACATCAAGTATCTGCGAGAATTTGCGGCACGAGGGCAACTTTGTATCGGCCTGGAGCACGCCTTCAAATATGAGCCGGGATATCTCAGCGACGATCTGGTCCCTGAGTCCAACCTTTCCAGCCTTGTCGATATCGATCCTGAACTGCATCTGACAACGTTTTCGAAAGCTAAACCGTCATCAGTTTACTGTAATGTACGTGATGCAGCGCTCCAAGGGCTGGTACGATGTCCGAGTGCTAAGGGTTCAATGCGTTCCGCTGGATCATTGCATTGGTAACACATGAGCTATCGCAGCACATGCACGGAACAACTGGCATGACGCACAATACGCGATGAAGTTGAACCAAGGAAGAAGTCTTCCAGTCCAGGCTTATGAGAGCCAACGATGATACAGTCCGCCCCGACCATTTTCGCGTGGGCCGGAATTATGCTGCCTGGGTGCCCGGAAAGTATCACGGATTCAATATGCTGATCGTCGCCAAAGCGGTCTGACATCATTTCCTGTATGGTTTTGTGGCCTTGGGATTTCGCTTCTTCGCTCACAAAGGACTGCACGACATTGTTGACGGGCTCAACGACGTGTAAGGCGATAATTTTGCCGTTGTCAGTCAGGAGTATTTTGGCTGTTTGTATTGCCCTTTGAGCAAATCCCTGATCAAGGGCGCTCGCGATTATGATCTTGTTGTACATCTTGCCTCCGAAATTTAGGTTATCCAGGCGCAATCCGCAAATCCATTACCGGCTTTTGGCGATGTGTTCGGGCCACAAGAATGACCGGGCACGCAATCCATTGTGCAATAGCTAAATCGGCGCCCGCCCTGTTATTGCTGATTTAGAACTGGATTCGAACTGGAATAAAACAGGCCCAGGTCTCGCTCGCCCGGGCCTGTATCTTCAGTTCATCGCGTGTGGATTGTTTGTAGCAACAATCACAATTCCCCTTGGTCTTTCAGATATTGCTTCCAGAGTTCTACGCCCTTGGCATTGCGGTCCGACCTTTCCGCAACCTTCGGCCAGACCTCTGCGATGGATTTCTCGCGCATTCTCTTGATTTCTTCATCGGAGAATACGATCACTTCGCCGCCAGCATCCTTCAGGGTCTGCAATGCGTGGGCGACGCCCTCCTCGTGCAGTTTGCTGGTTTCGAAGTAGGTGCTCATGAATACGCCCTCAATGCGGTCGCGCTGCCACTGAGTCAGCGCATTCCACTTGTCCAGGTTCACGAAAGTTTCCTGATGTTGAGCGGGACACCAACCCGGCTGAGCGGCATATTTGATGACTTCATGGAACGCCATATCGTCGATACCACCGGTGTCCCAATAGGTGCCGTCGATCGTTCCCAACTTGATGGCAGTATAGATGTCACCGCCGCCCATGGATACCGGCGCTCCACCCATGACCTCATGAAACAGCGCCTGAGGACCACCTGCCCGCATTTTCATGCCGACCAAGTCCTCCATTTTGCTAACTGGAAACTTCGTAAACATCGCATTAGGGCCCTGGTTCGTCCAACCAATCCACTGCAAGTTACGTTCGTTCGCCGCTTCCTGGATCAATTCGCCAATGCGGTATTTGGGATCCCCCCACATGGCAGCCCATGCCTGATCCGTATTGTTGGCACCCATGGCCATACCGAACGCCAACATTCCCTCGGGCATGTCACCGCTATATACCGAGCCCCAGCAGGCGGTACCGTCGATCAGTCCTGCTGCTGTCGCGCCGAATGCTTCGGACCCACTCGTTATAGCTCCAGATGGTTCCAATTTGATTTTGACTGTACCTTCGGTCGCCTCCTCAACTGCTTTGATCCAAGGTACCACGCCGCTTCCCCATCCGGCATCGGATGAGTCAAAACAAGGCTGAAACACCCATTCGGTTACGGTATCCGGCTTTCCATCTTGCGCGACAGCAAAGCCAGCGTGAATCGCTATGGCTCCGGCTAATAGGGCTGTAAAAAAAAGGCGGTTGGGTTTCATGATCTATCCTCCGTTTATAGTAGGTTTTGCACACGCTCACCGGTTGGGCACCAACTTTTTGGCACCATTCAAATGAGCCGCGCTCACTCGTCCGCCGGTTGACAAACGAATTGCAAAGGAGCTGTCAGAATGTAGCTGATTGCGCATCTGCATCGAAATTACGAGTTTCCTGGCAGTCGCCAACGACGGAGACTGTTCTGCCTCGTTAAAAAATTTCATGCGATTAATCTCTTCCATTGCAGATAAACTAAAAGGGATTGACCCTCACTGACCCGCTTTTCTTCTTTTCTCAACGCTATTGGAACGCGAGGTAAATCGACAGGGACAGTTACCGACAAATGTGGATACAATTCAATTGTGAAAGTGCGAAAGATTTCAATCAATCATCAGTCATGGCTGCTGTCGCTTGGAACTTACAAATTCTTACAAATGGTAGAGTCAGGGAGAGGCGCGCCACGCTGTAGGTGTGGGGAGTAGCTGTTTTCCGGCGACTTTCGCACTATGCCGGTGCCTCAGTCCTCACCATGGTCCCGCTTCCTCTCATCCCTGGAGCCCGGATCAGTGGTCATCCTCGACAATCTGGCAACCAACAAGAGCCACAACGCCGCACGGATGCTCAGTAAGCGGTGCGCGGGCCCCACATTTCGCGTTTGATGATCTTATGCGAATTTTCGGCTTTGATATTTCAAGCCGAGGTTTTTGCGAATGGACATTTCACCCGTTGATTCGGCTCGCTCATCGAGCGCTTTGACAGCCGCTCGGCCGGCAACCGGCCCGAGGCGCCGCCGTCGTTGGTCTGAGGCGGACAAGGCACGGATTGTGGCGCAGACATTTGAGTGCGACGCGAGGGTTGTGGATGTAGCGCGCCGCCACGATGTAGATGCGAAGCGCTTGTCGCAATGGCGTAGCAAAGCCCGCCAGGGCAAGTTGGCGCTGTAACGAACTGCTGCCTGAGCATCTCAAACGCTTGCAGGCGGGACAGGCCGAATTGAAAGCCGACTTGCTGGAAGTCAAGGAACGGCTTGGCGCACTTGAGGAAGGCCAGCCTCGCTCATGCAATCGCAAGCATCGCTTTCGCGCCGGATCGAACGGCGTGTCGGGCGATCCGGCTCTGGACCATGACGGGTTCCGGGACGGGGAAACCGTGCCGAAGCCCGAGGATATATATCATCCGAAAATATCCCAGTCGGACGACGTGATAGCAATGTCGCTCCCATCTTGTGCTACATCCGCGATATTCGCTACCCTGTTGGATATGAAGTCATCTGCCGTGATCTTCGATTTGTCCGTGATGTTCTTGAAAAGGATGCTGCCGCCTTCATAGCTGCCTTTGACTGCACCAAACTCATTGACTGTGAAGGTCAGGTCATCAAAGGTCAGGTCACCTTTCAGCAGGATTTTATCAATGCCATCCTGGAAGTCCGTGATGATATCGTCACCGCCACCCTTTTCGAACACGAAAGGTAACTGCTCACCCCGTCACGCGTCTTGAGCATAGTGTGATTTGACCATATTGGCGGCATTTCCGGCCAGCGCGATCTGGATCGCGACAAGTGGATTATATCCGAGGGCACCCATGGAACTCAGGTAGCTTGATATCCGGCACCAGGCGTGTGCATAGCGGTCTGTCCGGAAGCAGCCCGAGACTTTGATTTTGACCTTTGCCATCCTGATTTTTTGCTCGCCCGCGTTATTGGTGAAGCTGACATCGGGTTCGCTCATGAAGCGAAGCACGGAGTCCTCGTGTTTCAACAGACGCTCATGCAGGTTGTGGGCATCCGACTTTGCGACCCGTCCGCGCTTACCTTCCGGTTTCGCAGGAACTTCGGGCATTTCCCCGGCACCTTGCGTCAGAATGGTCCGATACCTTTTGCGTATCTTGCGACATTCGGCCTCGCTCAACACCCCGGTCTCGCTCTTGTTGACCTTATGGCAGACCTCACGCAACACCTTCCTCATCAGGCGCGCCCAACGGTAATTGCTGGAGTCGACGACAAAGGTCAGTTCCCGAAGCAGATGCGACCCGCATAGCTGATGCTTGCACTGGCTGTATGCAAGGTAGGATGCCCAGCAATCATGGATCAACACCCCGGTGTAGACCGGAATGATGCCGAATGCCTCTATCGCTTCCTTGCCGCGCCTGGGGTGCAGGAACTTGATAGTGTGGATACCCCGCCCGGAGGCATCGTAATGTGCCAGGTGCCGTTATACTGAACGTCACAAATCAAAGGGAGAGTATCCACATGTCGGAAGTTAGCATCATCGGCGTTGATCTTGCAAAGCAGGTTTTTCAGGTCCACGGAGCCACAGCCGATGGCTCGGTTGGCTACCGCAAGAAGTTGAGCCGCGCCCAGTTCATGCCGTTTCTTGCACAGCAGCCCCGATGCATTGTCGCGATGGAGGCCTGCGCCACAGCTCACGATTGGGGCCGCGAGATCGGTAAGTTGGGCCATGAGGTGAAGCTGATTCCACCTCAGTACGTGAAACCTTTTGTCAAAAGGCAGAAAAACGACAGGGCAGACGCTGAGGCGATCACTGAAGCTGCCTCCCGGCCGACCATGCGGTTCGTTGAGGTGAAATCCACCGAGCAGCAATCGCGCGGCATGCTGTTCCGATCACGGCAGATGTTTGTCAGGCAGCGCACGCAGACCATCAATGCGCTGCGCGGCCATCTCGCCGAATATGGCGTGATCGGGCCGAAGAGCAAGGCGGGGATCAAGAAGTTGAGAGCCGCGCTGGACGACGATACCAATGGGCTGCCCGCCCTCGTGCGTAACACGGCCCGGATGTATGCCGAGCACATCGATCTGCTGGCGACCAGGATTTTCGATCTGACGAAGCAACTCAAGACGGAGGCGAAAGCATCCGGCACAGTGCGAAGGCTGACAACAATGCCGGGCGTCGGGTTGCAGACGGCACTGGCAATTGAGGCCTTTGCCCCGGACATGAATTGCTTCAAACGGGGGCGTGACTTCGCAGCCTGGCTGGGTCTCGTGCCGCTTCAGCGCTCGACAGGCGGTAAGGACCGGCTCGGGAAAGTTTCGAAGATGGGTCAGAAAGACATCCGAAGCCTGTTGATCATCGGGGCGATGTCAGTGATCAATGCGGCGACGCGGTTTGGGGTTCGCAAGGGAAGCTGGCTGGCCAGAATGCTGGATCGAAAACCGAAGCTTCTGGTCGCGATCACGCTGGCCAACAGGATGGCACGGGGTATCTGGGCCATGATATCGAAACAGGAGAATTATCGGAATCCGGAGGCGGTAGCGTAAGCGCGGATCGCGCAACGCTTCGCGTCGGTGCCCGGGACGTGTGAAGAGGTCGACGAATAGCATGGGAGATTGATCGGAAAGATCCGGAGCGGGAAAACCATGTTGACCCAAAAGGCAAAATAGCTCTGGAACTTGATTTGGACCCGGTTCGCGCATCACCATACCGGCCCGCGGCTGCACAAAAAGCCGCACTGTGAGGCCTGATAAATGACCGCATCCGATCACACGCTCACATCACCGTTCGAAAATCGCTTGACACCGGGGTATCCATAAATGAGGGTCAGGGAGTCATCGGTCAGCACATGCAGCCACTGGTTTTTGCTGTCGACCCTGAAACCGGTCTCATCGGCATGCAGGGCCGGGCGGGTCAGAAGATGTGCGGCGGCAGCCGTTTCCCAGGGTTCAAGCGCCTCGTGCAGTCGCTGGATGTAGCCCAGGCAGGTGGCCTGCGACATCCTGACGCCAGAGATGGCCCGCACCAGTTCGACGGCGCGGCGCAAAGACAGCATCTGGGCAATCAGCAGGTTGATCACGAAGGCCTGAAAGCCAACGCCATATTGCAAAGGCCCCGGCATGTTTTCAGGGAAACGCCCCTTGGTTCGGGTGCGGCATTTGGGGCAGTCCCTGGTTTCCGCGACGACCTTTTTCTCGACAACCTCGAACATGATATCGAGATGGATGCGTTCCTCGCGCGCCGAGGGTTCGACGTCTGAGAGATCAGCCCCGCAACTGTCACAAACCTGGACGGTGGAGGTTTCCCCGACGGTGACCTTGCGAAGGTTTTCGCCCGTCATCCAGTTCGGCGCCACACCCTTGCCGGAAGCCTTTTTGCTCCGTTTCCCGGTGTTGTCCTTATCCGTCTGCGACGGCGCAATACTGGAGTTCTTGCCGGTCTTCCTGGTCGTCTTTTCCAGAAAGATGGCGATCAGGATGCCCAGCAAGCTGCACAACACGCCAATAACCGCATCGACGTCATCTGAAATCCTGCCCGCTTTGCGCAGCGCGGCAATGCGCGCCCTGGCAGCATCGAACTCTTCACGCAGGGAAGTGCCATTCACGCTTGCCATCAGTCCGCCCGCGATGCCATGGACATCAGGCCATGCGGTGGCCGCATCGCCTTTTCAGGCTTCCAAATGCAGCGAGTAGCCTTGACTGAAAGACCACCCCAATGCGGCTTTTCCCAAATCAATCGAACACGTGTCATAACCCGATAGAATCACGAAAATCGCAATGAGGGGATCGTTAATAGCCGATTCAAATCGTCGCACCACTCCGAGGCCAAAAAGGCATCTCGATTGAGCTAGTGGGTCTGAAACCGCCGTTGAATCTCGGGGACTTAAAGTGGGGGTGAGCAGTTACCACGAAAGTATCTTTTCCGGTATAAGCAGTATTATCATCACCAGTCAGGGTATCGTTGCCCTTGCCGCCCTCCAGCAGGTCTAAATCGTAACCGCCATACAGTTTGTCGTCTCCGGCACCACCGTAGAGAATGTCAAATCCGCTACCGCCCGAGAGCCTGTCGTTGCCGTCCTCGCCCCAAAGTCTGTCGTTGCCGTCCTGGCCCCAAAGTCTGTCATTGCCCAAATTGCCGGACAGCTTGTCGTTGCCTGAACCGCCTTTCAGCGTGTCATGACCTCTGCTGCCTGTCAGCGTGTCGTCGCCCTCACGTCCGTTCAGTTTTCCTCCAAGCCGGTTTTCTACGGTGATCACGTCATTCGCAGAGGTGCCCCCGGTACCGAACACGAAATCATCCTTGGTCAGGCCGGTGACGCCAGAAACCTTGACCGTGCCACCTTCATGCTTGACGAAGCTGTGTCCGTTTTTCTCGGTGATTTCCAGGTCCTCAAAGCTGCCGCGGCTGAAGCGGATCAGGTCGCCGTCCTCGAAGTCCATGATATAATCCCGGCCTTTGCTGGCATCGAAGGTGTCGTTGCCTGCGCCACCCCACATCCGGTCGTTGCCCCCACCGCCTACCAGCAGGTCATCGCCATCGCCGCCCCAGAGCTTGTCGTTCCCAAGCCCGCCGTTGAGGTTGTCGTTTCCCGCGTCTCCATGGAGTTTGTCCCTTCCAAACCCACCATAAATCAGATCGTTGCCGTCACCACCATACAGCCTGTCATCGAAAGTTTGGCCAACTGCGCATTCCGCCCGAGATCCATGTAGAATTCGCGACTGTTGTCCTCGCGAGCTTCGGGGTTCTGTAGCAGGATTTTGGTCGGGCAGCTTTCCGTCAAAACGTCGATGATGCCGGATCGCGCCGCGTCGGAAGAGCGGTGCGCGCGCAATGCTGTCATTGGGTACAGGTACGCTATCGGGCGGATCCGTGCTTTGACACAAACCATTTGGGTTGCGGCGCAGCGAAATTCCGCTTTGAGCCCACTTGGACCTGATGCAAATGCGTCGCGAGAGTCTTCATTTCTAGTGAAATCCGATTATGCAGGCGAGTCCTAAGCAAAAGTGCGTGTCCAAGCATAATGTAACCTTGACGTTACTAATCTGGCATTGTAAATGGGTAGCTTAGGTTACAAATTTGGATGATCTACGAATGTCTTCATCAATCAAAACTCTCGTCATAATCCGCAATTTGAGCTTCGGTATGACGGGTCTTCTGCTTGTTGCGTCAACAGCGTTTGTGCTTTTCGTCGAACCGGAAAAACTGCGCTATGCGATCTGGTCCAGCGCGTTTTCCGTTGGTCTGTTTGCAGTGATGGTTGCAGTCAGTATTGCTGCTGACCGTAGGGGTAACCGGATTCTTTGGGATGAAACGGCCCGTTTCGACTACAATCAATCCCTCCAATGGGCGTACTTCGTTACCGTCTTCATCATCTTTCCCGTCCTGACGATTGGCATTTTTCTCGGACTAGACCCACTTCGCGCTTTTATTTCCGCTGCTTTGCTCGCAGGCGCCATCCAGCTTTTGCTGTTCTGTATCCTCGACTGGCGGGGCAGGTAATGCCGGATCATCCAGACCTCAAGAACAACCTGACAATTCGGCGAAAAGCAGCCGGTTGGACACAGGCCGAACTGGCCGACAGGGTCATGGTCTCCCGTAAGACAATAAACACCATTGAAAACGGTGTTTTCATTCCATCGACTGTGCTGGCCCTCAAGCTGGCAGCGACATTCGGATGTACGGTTCACGATCTTTTCAGTTTACCCAGGGAGGCGGAGTGATGGGGTTTCTACATCTGATCTGCGCAATAGCGTTGGAGATTGCAGGTACTTTCTGTTTGAAACTATCAAATGGTTTCGCACGGCCGGTGCCATCCGGTCTGGCGTTCATGTTTTACGGACTTATGAATGTACCGCTCATCCTGGCACTCAAGACACTTGATTTATCTCTCGTGTATGTTGTGTGGTCCGCCATGGGGGTCGTCGCCGCGGTCTCCCTAGGATTTGTTTGGTTCGACGAGCCACTCACTTCACGTAAGCTGGCTTTCATCGGCATAACAATGATTGGCATCATTGGTTTGAGCGTAGAACGGATCTGACAGCGTCCGTCGCACGCGCAAACCTCAAATCGGCAATTCCGGATCTCTATATGTTGTGAACGCGGTTAGGCAACCGAAATGGTAACTGCTCACCCTGTCACGCGTCTTGAGCATAGTGTGATTTGACCATATTGGCGGCATTTCCGGCCAGCGCGATCTGGATCGCGACAAGTGGATTATATCCGAGGGCACCCATGGAACTCAGGTAGCTTGATATCCGGCACCAGGCGTGTGCATAGCGGTCTGTCCGGAAGCAGCCCGAGACTTTGATTTTGACCTTTGCCATCCTGATTTTTTGCTCGCCCGCGTTATTGGTGAAGCTGACATCGGGTTCGCTCATGAAGCGAAGCACGGAGTCCTCGTGTTTCAACAGACGCTCATGCAGGTTGTGGGCATCCGACTTTGCGACCCGTCCGCGCTTACCTTCCGGTTTCGCAGGAACGTCGGGCATTTCCCCGGCACCTTGCGTCAGAATGGTCCGATACCTTTTGCGTATCTTGCGACATTCGGCCTCGCTCAACACCCCGGTCTCGCTCTTGTTGACCTTATGGCAGACCTCACGCAACACCTTCCTCATCAGGCGCGCCCAACGGTAATTGCTGGAGTCGACGACAAAGGTCAGTTCCCGAAGCAGATGCGACCCGCATAGCTGATGCTTGCACTGGCTGTATGCAAGGTAGGATGCCCAGCAATCATGGATCAACACCCCGGTGTAGACCGGAATGATGCCGAATGCCTCTATCGCTTCCTTGCCGCGCCTGGGGTGCAGGAACTTGATAGTGTGGATACCCCGCCCGGAGGCATCGTAATGTGCCAGGTGCCGTTATACTGAACGTCACAAATCAAAGGGAGAGTATCCACATGTCGGAAGTTAGCATCATCGGCGTTGATCTTGCAAAGCAGGTTTTTCAGGTCCACGGAGCCACAGCCGATGGCTCGGTTGGCTACCGCAAGAAGTTGAGCCGCGCCCAGTTCATGCCGTTTCTTGCACAGCAGCCCCGATGCATTGTCGCGATGGAGGCCTGCGCCACAGCTCACGATTGGGGCCGCGAGATCGGTAAGTTGGGCCATGAGGTGAAGCTGATTCCACCTCAGTACGTGAAACCTTTTGTCAAAAGGCAGAAAAACGACAGGGCAGACGCTGAGGCGATCACTGAAGCTGCCTCCCGGCCGACCATGCGGTTCGTTGAGGTGAAATCCACCGAGCAGCAATCGCGCGGCATGCTGTTCCGATCACGGCAGATGTTTGTCAGGCAGCGCACGCAGACCATCAATGCGCTGCGCGGCCATCTCGCCGAATATGGCGTGATCGGGCCGAAGAGCAAGGCGGGGATCAAGAAGTTGAGAGCCGCGCTGGACGACGATACCAATGGGCTGCCCGCCCTCGTGCGTAACACGGCCCGGATGTATGCCGAGCACATCGATCTGCTGGCGACCAGGATTTTCGATCTGACGAAGCAACTCAAGACGGAGGCGAAAGCATCCGGCACAGTGCGAAGGCTGACAACAATGCCGGGCGTCGGGTTGCAGACGGCACTGGCAATTGAGGCCTTTGCCCCGGACATGAATTGCTTCAAACGGGGGCGTGACTTCGCAGCCTGGCTGGGTCTCGTGCCGCTTCAGCGCTCGACAGGCGGTAAGGACCGGCTCGGGAAAGTTTCGAAGATGGGTCAGAAAGACATCCGAAGCCTGTTGATCATCGGGGCGATGTCAGTGATCAATGCGGCGACGCGGTTTGGGGTTCGCAAGGGAAGCTGGCTGGCCAGAATGCTGGATCGAAAACCGAAGCTTCTGGTCGCGATCACGCTGGCCAACAGGATGGCACGGGGTATCTGGGCCATGATATCGAAACAGGAGAATTATCGGAATCCGGAGGCGGTAGCGTAAGCGCGGATCGCGCAACGCTTCGCGTCGGTGCCCGGGACGTGTGAAGAGGTCGACGAATAGCATGGGAGATTGATCGGAAAGATCCGGAGCGGGAAAACCATGTTGACCCAAAAGGCAAAATAGCTCTGGAACTTGATTTGGACCCGGTTCGCGCATCACCATACCGGCCCGCGGCTGCACAAAAAGCCGCACTGTGAGGCCTGATAAATGACCGCATCCGATCACACGCTCACATCACCGTTCGAAAATCGCTTGACACCGGGGTATCCATAAATGAGGGTCAGGGAGTCATCGGTCAGCACATGCAGCCACTGGTTTTTGCTGTCGACCCTGAAACCGGTCTCATCGGCATGCAGGGCCGGGCGGGTCAGAAGATGTGCGGCGGCAGCCGTTTCCCAGGGTTCAAGCGCCTCGTGCAGTCGCTGGATGTAGCCCAGGCAGGTGGCCTGCGACATCCTGACGCCAGAGATGGCCCGCACCAGTTCGACGGCGCGGCGCAAAGACAGCATCTGGGCAATCAGCAGGTTGATCACGAAGGCCTGAAAGCCAACGCCATATTGCAACGGCCCCGGCATGTTTTCAGGGAAACGCCCCTTGGTTCGGGTGCGGCATTTGGGGCAGTCCCTGGTTTCTGCGACGACCTTTTTCTCGACAACCTCGAACATGATATCGAGATGGATGCGTTCCTCGCGCGCCGAGGGTTCGACGTCTGAGAGATCAGCCCCGCAACTGTCACAAACCTGGACGGTGGAGGTTTCCCCGACGGTGACCTTGCGAAGGTTTTCGCCCGTCATCCAGTTCGGCGCCACACCCTTGCCGGAAGCCTTTTTGCTCCGTTTCCCGGTGTTGTCCTTATCCGTCTGCGACGGCGCAATACTGGAGTTCTTGCCGGTCTTCCTGGTCGTCTTTTCCAGAAAGATGGCGATCAGGATGCCCAGCAAGCTGCACAACACGCCAATAACCGCATCGACGTCATCTGAAATCCTGCCCGCTTTGCGCAGCGCGGCAATGCGCGCCCTGGCAGCATCGAACTCTTCACGCAGGGAAGTGCCATTCACGCTTGCCATCAGTCCGCCCGCGCTGCCATGGACATCAGGCCATGCGGTGGCCGCATCGCCTTTCCAGGCTTCCAAATGCCGCGAGGAGCCCTGACCTTGACTGAAAGACCACCCCAATGCGGCTTTTCCCACATCAATCGAAAACGTGTCATAACCCGATAGAATCATGAAAATCGCAATGAGGGGATCGTTAATAGCCGATTCAAATCGTCGCACCACTCCGAGGCCAAAAAGACATCTCGATTGAGCCAGTGGGTCTGAAGCCGCCGTTGAACCTTGGGGACTTAAAGTGGGGGTGAGCAGTTACCCGAAATGAAAGTCCGCTCCGTCCTGATTGACGTTACAGTAATTGATATTTCAAAGAAGCTTAACGCCAACTCCAGGATGCACTCAGTATCCATTGCAATTCGGTTTGGTCTGATCGTATAGCACCGAGGTGGAGGGGAAATTCATTCTGCGTTGACAAGGGTGTGTCCCAGTCGGACGCGCTTTGCCAGGCCGCGGTGATTTGCACCGCTGCCTGAGCATGCACAGGTTACTATGACGCGATGCGGTGCTGGAAGGTGCGGCGCCGGGCGCCCTTCCAGTCCGCCGAACAGAGCAGGCCCGTCAGGGCGGCGGCGGCGGGGGTGCGTTCGGTTGCCGCCGGCGCGTAGAGGCATACGCTTCGTTTCAGCTTCATGCCGCTGACCGCGACCGTCCGGATCCCGCGGCCGGCGCCGACGCTTTCGGGAATGACGCATGCCCCCAGGCCGGCGCTGATGAACGCGATCGCATCCTTGTCCTGCATGACATGGCAAGCCTTGCCGGGATCGATGCCGGCCCTGCCGAACAGGTCGGCGATGTCCGGATGGTTCTCGCAATAGGGCCGGATCATGAGCGGAACGTCGCGCAGCTGCGAAAGTTCGATGGCCTGTCCGGCGCAGGGGTGGCATTCGCTGACGGCCAGTACGAAGTCCTCATCGAACAGCGCAAGCCTGTGCATACGCCGCCGGTCCGCGCCGAGCGGTCCCGCGATGGCCAGTTCCGCCTCACCCTTCTCGAGCCGGTCGACGATTTCGGCGGCGGTGCCCCTGAGGTAGCCGATCTCGAGCGCGGGAAACTTGCGGTTCAAGGCCATGAGGTGCCCTGCAAGCAGGTCCATGGAGACCGTGTGCGAAATCGCCAGCCTCAACGGCGCCTGTTCGCCGCGCAACCGCCTTTCGGCCAGGGCCTTGGCGTCGAGGGCGCTGGCGTGACACCGCTTCAGGAGCGGCAGCATCGAGCGGCCGAGTTCGGTCAGGTGCGTATGCGAGCGCTCCCTGCAAAGCAGGGCGCCGCCCAGTTCCTCCTCCAGCTCCCTGATGGCCCGCGTCAGGCTCGGCTGTCTCACGCGGCATTGTTGCGCGGCCCGCGTGAAATTCAGCGTCTCGGCAACGGCCAGAAAATATCTTAGAGCCGGATTTAAAAGTAGTTGAGCGATATCAATGGTTTGTGATTCAACAGTCTTTTCAAAGAAGATGGAGAATCACGATGCCATGGAATGATATCGCCCGCGCCGAACATAACAGAGACCATTTGAGATTTCCAAGCGATTTGACCGATGAGGAATGGACGATACTTGCCCCGTTCATTCCGCCGGCAAAACGGGGTGGACGACCGCGTACGACCGATATGCGCGAGGTGATGAACGCGATCCTTTATATCGCAACCAGCGGCTGCCAGTGGCGCATGCTGCCGAAGCAGTTCCCACCGGTATCGACGGTACGTGGCTATTTCTACACCTGGAGCCGCATGGGTCTTTTTGCAGCCATCAATCACCTCCTGGTCCTCAATACCCGCGAACTGGAAGGCCGCGCGGCTTCACCGACGGCCGGCGTGATCGACAGCCAGAGCGTGAAAACCACCGAAAGCGGGGGCGTTCGCGGCTATGACGCCGGCAAGAAGGTCAAGGGCCGCAAGCGACACATCGTCACCGATACGATCGGCCTGATGCTGTTCATCATCGTTCACGCCGCCAACATTCAGGACAGGGACGGGGCCTGCGACCTGATCAGGGCTGTCGGCGACCGCTTCCCCTGGCTGCGCCACATCTTCGCCGATGGCGCCTATGCGGGACCGAAGTTGCGAGCAGCGCTCGCGGGGCATGGCGACTGGACGGTCGAGACCGTCAAGCGCTGCGACAGCGCAGTCGGTTTCAAGGTTCTGCCGCGTCGATGGGTGGTGGAACGAACTTTCGCCTGGCTCGGGCGCTGCCGCAGACTGGCCCGGGACTGGGAGAGGACCATCCAGAACTCAACCGCGTGGGCGTTCATAGCAAGCATCCGGTTCATGACGCGGCGTCTCGCAAGGTATTGTTACGTTTGAATAACTTTTGAATCCGGCTCTTACACAATGCATGCGCATCGCGCGGTCCCGCGGATCAGTCCGACACGCGGGACTGTTCGGCAATGAACAACAGGCCGGTGGCCCGCCGCCGCCTGCCGAGCGGCGCCCGTGCCGGGTCGGACCGGCACCCCCGGCCTTGCGCAAGGGCGGCCTTTGCCGCGCCTTTGCGGGCCGGGACGTATACGAAGCCGTCCCATGCGCCGTTGAAGACCATCGTCGTGCCGGTCAGTGCCATCGCCCCGTTTCCTTCTGCCTTTACAAACCCGTTGCCGGCCCGTTGCCGGAACGGCCCCGTACCCGTCGACGCCGCGCGGTCCTTTTCGGCCGAGCCGCGGACATCGCGTCACAGGCACAGCGTGCATCACGATTGTTGCAATTTCGAGGCATATTCCCGCCACCGCTCAACGCCCTGCGGATGATATTCGCCTGCGGGGTTTGAGGTCTCTGTTCCTTGCGGATGACGTCGGGATGGCGGTCGGTTTGACACGGGTCGGTGCGCCCATTTGTGCTTTGGTGTGCGGGGCCGCAACGGGCGTCGGGATCATGCTGCCGGCAGGGTTCGTTTGCCGGGCGGGACTTGCGGGTCTTGAAGGGCCGCGTTGCTGTTGCGCGTCGGATCTGTTGCCTGAAAGACACAGTGTCTGTTTTCCTGTTGGGTGTGGTGTCTGTTCCGGGGCGTTTGCGGCGTTTGCCTATGGTTTCGTTTCGCCTTTTCGCGGGTCTGGCCCGGGTCTGGCGGTGGTGTGGCGGGCCATGCGGGCGGTCCGCGGCGGGTGTGTCTGCGGTGTTGCGGCGGATCTGTTGTCCGGTCTGCTGGCGGATTGCGCCCGGCGGGCGGTGCCGCGTGTCGGGCATGCCGGTGCGGGCGGTCCGGTCCGGTTTGGCGCGTTTGCCTATTCATTCCATAGCCACATTAACCGGGGGGGGTAACACTTCCCGTGACGCGAACGCGCCGCCGTCACCGGCATTCGGTGTTTCCGGGGCATCCGGTGCTGGCGGGGTCCGGCCCGCCGGAGGGGTTGGCCGGCGTCGCTGCCGCTGCGGTTCCGGTGCCCGGGCCGGCCGGGACAGGCCGCCATCGCGGGGCCTCCATTCCGGGGAGCGGCATTTTTGGGGATAACGACATGAGGTCAGACATGAACAACAGGATCGACAGACTTCTTCCATGCTGCGCCGCGGCGCTGCTGTCGCTCGGCCTTGCCGCCTGCAACACCACCGGCGGCGGCGGCGCAGGCGGCGGAACGGGCAATGGCGGTGCGGCCCCGACGGCCCAGACGAGCGAGCTTGGCAAGGCGCGGGCGGCGGCGAAGGCTGCGATGGACGCGGCGAAGACGCAGTCCGACGCGGCGGCTGTGGAGGCGGCCAAGGCGGAAGCGGCACAGATGAATATTGCCCTGCTGCAGACCGGCGACCCGATGGCGCAGACGCATGCTGAGGCGGCGCGCGCCGCCGCGCGGGCGGCGATGACGGCCTACAATACGGCGAAGGCGGAATCGGCGAAGGCGGCCGCCGCGACCACGAGCACGGCGGCGGTGGTGGCCCGCATTGCGGCGCAGGCGGCGCAGAGGACGGCGCAGGCCCAGGCGAAGATCGCCATGGACAAGGCGGCGGAAGCGGTGAAGGCCGCCGGTATGGAGGTGAAGGTCACCTACGACGACGACGGCAATCCGACCTACAGGGTCGGGGAGGTCACGGTATTTTCTGACGCGGAAAAGAAAACAATGACAGTGAATGGCGTGGAGCGGGTGACCGGGAAGCTAAGGTATGTTTTGCATACCAGAAGAACCGGTCGCGGGGCAATCAGGTATCAGGCGGCGAACGGGGAAACCCCGGAGCGCATGGCCCAGCCAACCATCAAGAGCGCGCGGCTCCCTCGTGGAAGTGTGATCGAGTCCGCTGATGACAGCATACGCCTGGTTCTGTACGACAAATACGTGACCCAAAAAACAGACACGATGGTCAAAGTGTATAAGTCCGGCAGCCCAGGCACACAAATTAAACCCACATCAACCGATAACGCGCCCTATGGCGAGCATACTGCGGATGATGGCAAAAAATATGCGATCAAACGGGCGGAGGGCGATTTCTACCCGGTGACTGGTAACGGCGCACCGACCAAAGAGAACCTGAAACAGTTCACCATCGCAGCCGACGCGAAGGGCAGCAAGCACATCTACTATTACGAGATCAATGGCGTAAAGACATACCTGGAGTTGGAGTCGTCTATCGTCAATGACGACGGTACCACAACGTTCACGTTCAATAAGCCGGCTGTCGTTGAAAATGTCCGGTTTCCGGAAGCGAGGTCCTTCGAGCACCTGAACTACGGCCTCTGGACGGGATTGAAAGAGGATGGCAACACAATCGCTGACCTCGGCACAAGTTTCGTCAGCAAGCTGCCTGACGGGGTTGTTACCCCGACCGGCGATATGCCGAACTTCGGAAACGCCGAGTATAAAGGCACCTGGACGGCAAATATCCGCGCCGCCGCACCAGACGGCAATGGAACGATTGATGACTGGAACAGTGGCATGACGACAACGGTCGACTTCGGAGATAACACCCTCACGACCACGCTGAACAGCCTGGCCTGGCTGAAGGGCACGATCGACGACAACAGGTTCTCAGGTACCGATATAACCGTGAGCAGTCACAGCTCGTTGGGTTTGGACAATAAAGGCGAATTCACTGGCGAGTTCAGCGGCAACTTCTTCGGCCCGAAGGCCGAGGAGATCGGCGGTGTGTTCGACATCACCTCCGAGGGCGGCAAGGCGGGCGAGGCCCGCGGCGCTTTCGGCGGCCGCAGGACGGGCACCGAGTAACGGGACCCATCCACACCGGAACCCCGGCGCCCGGTCCCGCAACAGATGGGCGTCGAGCCTTGCAGAACAATTCGAAAACCGAGACACAATATCTGATATGATTCTCGGAAATTCGAGGAGGTATCGGCGGTGGATCACAAGCAGTTCCAGCAGTGGCTATCGGGCATAGACGGTCTCAGCCGGTCACAAAGGCAGCAAGCCCAGGCAGTGTTGTCGGGGGAGGCGGAGCCGTCCGCTTCGCTGGCGGCCATTGAGGCGAGAGTCGCGGAGGACCGTGAATGTCCACATTGTGGTACGCCAGGAGCGGTTTCGCGGGGCAAGGCCCGAGGACTGCGGCGTTATCAGTGCAAGGCCTGCAAGGCCGCAAAGCGCGGCCTGTCAGACGAACAGGTTCCGATATTGGTCGCGGTGGATCGAGGCGGGACAACGGCTTGTTCCGTACTTCCATCTGTCACGGCTGAAAGCATACACAGCGCTCTTGAACCCCGGATTGATGACGACATCCTTCTGGTCACCGATGGAAACAATGTTTATCCGCCCTGTGCAAAGTCACTTGGGGTCAGGCACGAAGCATTGAACCAGTCCGCAGGTGAACGGGTGCGTGGGGTTGCACACATTCAAACGGCCAACAATCGACACAGTGGCTTGAAGGACTTCCTGCGCCGCTATCGCGGCATTTCGAGCAAGTACCTCGAAAATTACCTGCGATGGTACGAACGGTGTGAACTGCTGAAATCTTCGGCAAGATCCTGTCTCGCCACCGCCATTGGAGCCTCATGCATACAGATTGCGAACTGAGCCATGATGAAAAGGGTGATTTTTTGTCAACTGCGTTTTCAGTCCATCTGTGTTCCTCGGTTTACGGAAGGTCCGGGGGAGCCGTTTACCGCGTAACACGTCTCGCGCCACAGCCTTGTATTCGGTCGATCATGTCTCGGATCGGGACCGTGATGAATTCATACACATCGGCGGTCTTGCTCCGCAGTGGTGGACCCATTCTCCAGAACGGCATTGAAGCCTTGGCAATATATCGGGTTGCCATCACCCCGGATCTTCATGGTTGGATCAGAGGCCATCCGGATCCGGCCGATGAATTTCGGAGTTCTGTATTCGGGATCAGGTTGCGGGTTTCAGGATGACGCCTTGGGCACTTCGCCTAACGTGACGAACTTCACAAGGCAATCAGCGGCTTGCGGTCCAGAGCGATGATCATCGTTTTGCGGATTTCAGCCCGCCCGTCCTGTGTGCGGTTCCTGTACCAACGCGCCAGTTCGCTGTCCCGCTGGTGATACAGGAAACGCCAGGCGAGCTGGATCATGGCGTTTCGAATGCGCGGGTTACCAGCGCGGGCCAGCCCTTTCTCACGCCGTTTTCGGCCACTCTCGTCCGGCGATCCCGTCAAGCCACCATCCGGGATGTCGCGAAAGAAGAGTTCGCCCACCAGCATGTCGGCCGTGTCGACTCCCAAACCACGGATCGTCGCGAGTTGTCCGACCATGGCGTGGTGCTGGGGTGTTCTTGTCCCGGGCGATATTGTCATCGCGCTGCTTCAACAAGGGCGGTGACGACACGCTTTATGGCGGGGCCGGCGATGACGACTTCAATTTCGGCAGTGGGGAGGGTGCCGACACCATGCACGACTTCGAGGACGGGACGGATACAATCACCATCAAGGGCGGGTTGAAGTTCTCCGACCTGACCATCACCAACAACGCGCAAGGCCATGCGGCGATCACCGGCTACAACGCCAGCATCCGGGTCGATGGGAACGACGGCGACAATACGGATCAGCCGGCGCGGTGCGCCAGCCTGACCGGCACCTGCAAGCTCAACGGCGTCAATCCGCAGGTCTACCTGACCGACACCCTGCGCCGGATCATCGACATGCACCCCCAGTCACGCATCGACGAACTCATGTCCTGGAACTTCGCCCCTACAATCCCGGGCGTCACCCGTCAACAAGGGTAACGGCGCGGCGCTTGCGAATCGCCCCCCTCAGGCAACAAAGATGAAGTCATCATCGGTCAAGGTTGTCGCGACCACGTTCTCCAGTGTGATCCTGTCACCAGTCTCCCCGAAGCCGGTTATCACGGTATTTTGCCCGTCCTGTGTGATGGTCAGGTTGGCTTTCGTCCTGCTCGCGTTGCCCCCGATCTCGATCCGGTCGACATATTCGATACCCAAATTCAAGTCCACAATCGATGGCCTGGTAAAATCCTTGATCGTATCCTGGCCGCTGCCCGCGCCGAACACGAAAATGTCGTCACCGGGACCACCGGTCATCGTGTCGTTGCCCGCGCCGCCGATCATCCTGTCGTTGCCGCCATGGCCCCAGAGCGTGTCCGTGCCATCGCCGCCATCCAGCGTGTCGTTGCCCGTGCCTCCGTAGAGCGTGTCAGTGCCGTCATCGCCCCACATCCGGTCGTTTCCGGCCCAGCCCCGCATGGTGTCGTTGTCAGCCCCGCCCCGCATCGTGTCATCGCGTGCGCCACCCTCCAGCCTGTCGTTTCCTGTGCCACCCTCCAGCGTGTTGTTGCCATTGCCGCCGTAAAGCGTGTCGTTTCCCGCGCCGCCGTACATCTTGTCGCTGCCGCCCTCACCCCGCATCGTGTCGTTGCCAGCCCCGCCCCACATGCTGTCGTGGTCGCCGCCGCCCCACATACTGTCGTCGCCTGCCTCGCCCCACATGCGGTCGTTGCCTGCGTCGCCCCACATCTGGTCCTTTTCGCCGCCGCCGTACATGCTGTCGTTGTCGCCGCCGCCCCAGAGCTTGTCCTCGCCTTCGTTGCCGTAGAGCACATCGTTGCCGGCATTGCCGTACAGCTGGTCAACGCCCAAGCCGCCGTAGAGATGGTCGCGACCCGCCCCGCCGTAGAGAAAATCGTCGCCGTCGCCGCCATAGATGAAGTCGTTGCCATCACCGCCCCGCACCACATCGCCGTCCCCGCCGCCGTAGATGAGATCGTTGCCGTCGCCGCCTTCGATCCGGTCAGCGCCGTCCCCGCCCCAGATCAGGTCATTGCCCCCGAGGCCCCTGATGGTGTCATCACCGTCCTCGCCGGACAACTCGTCGCGTTCCGACGTGCCCTCGATGGTGTCGCCGGTTCCCGTGCCGTCAAACCCGAGAGGCTCGGGCGGCGTCAGGCTCGCCACGAAGCTGAAATCCGCCGCAACCAGTGCCGTCTTGCCGCCCGTGAAGATAACCCTGATTTCGGATGAATCCGGCAATGTGATGATCGCGTCGCCGCTTGCATAGGTGATATTCAGATCATCGAACGTCAAGCCGTCCGCAAAACCGCTGAGCTCGATCCTGTCACCGGCCTTGAAATCGTGAATAGTATCCCGGTAGGTCACGCTAGTACCGTCGGAGTTTGTGAAGGCATCCGTTCCGTTGCTAAAGACGAATGTATTTGTGCCCGCGCCGCCGTAGAGCGCGTCGGTGCCGCGCCCGCCGAAGAGCCGGTCATTGCCGCCGCCGCCGCGCAGCGTGTCATTGCCCTTGCCGCCGAAGAGCATGTCGTTGCCCGCGCCACCCTCCAGCGTGTCGTTGCCCCGACCCCCATGGAGACGGTCGTTGCCGTCGCCGCCGTTGAGCGTGTCGTTGCCCTTGCCGCCGCGCAGCGTGTCGTCGCCCCTGCGGCCCGATATGGTGTCATCGCCTTCCCGGCCGTATATCTGGTCGTTGCGGGCATCGGCGGGTTCGGTGCCGACGTCGCCGGTGATTGTGTTCGCGGCTTCGTCGCCGATGTGATATCTGACTGCGCTCATCTTCTTCAAGTCCTCCTATTGGGTTTCATGTGGACCGCCCGCAGCGCTGCCGCATGGGCTCATGCGGAAACCGGGTCGAATTAGGGTTTCAAGGGTTGGGCATCCGGAGCCAGGTAGGAACATGGCCGCAGAAGATTGCGCGCACCACAGCAGGTCAGGGGCCATGGAATGTCCCTGCTCGCCTGTAAAGCGGTGCGCGAAAGTTCAGGAAAATGGTCAGGGGCCTGTGAAGCTCCGGCGAGCTGGCCGTCAGACCGACCGTACAGACCAGAGCCGCGCGAACGCGCGCAAGTCATCCCCCGATGACAGATGATGCGGCGGGGTCTGTGGCTGTCAACTGCAAATGCGCGCGCGTCTCTCGGGTCAACTGCTTGGAGGTCTCGTCCAGGCACACATAAACCGTTTCGTCGCGTGCCATGTTCTTTCCTCTCCCGTGATTGCGTGTCGTGCGCCCGCTGCAGCACCCTGTTGCGATACCGTGTCAACCGGCGGTCTGCGGACAGCTTGCGTGGAAGTGTACCCCCCCCCCCCCCCCCTTGGGGATGTGACTATGAAATCAATAGGCAACGCGCCGGACCGGGCCGCCCGAACCGGACCGCCATGCCCGACACGCGGAACCGCCCGCCAGGCGCAATGCGCCAATACAGCGGCCCAGCGGGCGCAACCGGCGCCGCGCGGCGCTTTGCCGGCATTCAGAACGACCTTACGACACCCAGTTCGATGACGTTGCGCCTGTAGTCGTGCAGCGTGATGTTGCTGTCGCGCCGTTCGTGGCGCAGGGTGAGTTGCGGCGTGAAGCCGCCGATGTCGATGTTCCGGTTGGACAGCGTCGTCCAAAGCGCGTACGTCGTGTCCCGCCGCGCCTGCGGCCCGAACAGCGGGCGCGGGGCGCCGTAATCGCGCCGGTCCAGCGTTGCCGCACGTACACTTCGGGATGCAGGACGGACCGGCCGAACAGGAAGAGCGGGCCTGGAAAGCGTCAGCCTGCCGGCGGCAGCAAGCGGTCCAGCAGGACGAGAATGCCGAGGCCGCCGATCATCAGGCCGCCGAGCTTGATAACCATGCGCTGCTCGAGCAGGGCCAGCTTGTCATCCACGCTCTCATTGAGCGCCTTCAGATCGTCCTTCGTGGCAAGCTTCTCGATCACCCGGTCGCTCAGATCGCGGCCGAGATTGACCAGGCTCTCGGTCTGCTTCTCGTTGAAGCCGCCCTTCTTCAGGTCTTCGGCAAGCTTGAGTGTGTCTATCATCAGCATGTTCGTCTCCGTTCCCTGTGATATAGACCATTGCCTCGCGGCGGGAAAGACCGGGACCCCCTGTGGGGCCCCGGTCCGTTCGTCATTTCCTCGCCTTCGGCTTCGCCGCCGGCTTTGGCTCCTCCTCCTTCCTGTCGAAGCTGTCCAACCCGATGCGGCCGGTGATGTTGAACTTTGCGATATTGATAATCGTACTCTCCCGGGGCTGTGTTTCGATGGGCGTGAACAGGGCGCGGGTTCCGCGCCATGTCCATCCATGAGAAACACGACAACGCGGAAGGGTGCGGCGCATGGCCTCCTGCATTGCCTTCGCCCGCCGCAACGGGATCATCGACGCCGCCGGGACCGTTGCGGCATCGATGTCGCCGCTCCGGCCCCACCCCGGCCATGCGCGAAAGCATGGCGACCCGACCCGGCGGACTGGCCGGAAACGGGGCGCCCGTTCCGGTCCATGGCGATGGCGACCCCCGCAATCGGGTGACCGTTGCGGCCCCGATGCGCAGGTCCGGCTTCACCGGACGGCCGGTATGACCGGATCGCATGGCAAGTGCTCGCGGACGGGCGTCTGCATGCGCCCGGGGCGCAGGCAGGCCCGGCGCGGGGCGGGCACGGAACGTGCCGAACGGTCCGGCGACGTCGCGGGGTGCAGGCTTGACCGCCGCGCCGGCGCGGGCCATACCGGGCGCGCCGGAACCTGGAACTGAGCCATGGAAGAAGGGTCCGGTTACGCGCCCCGTCGCTCCACCGCGGCGGGGCGCACACGGGCGAACCACCGCCGATCGATCGCGCGTTGCGCTCATGGAATATATTCCTGTCTTGCGATCGACCGGGAACGGCAGGGCCGGCATCGACGAAACGTCCTTCCCGGAAATGCCCGACGAGCGCGGCGCGCGTGTCCTTCACCCGCCGGCGCGGCTGAATGGGCGTTCCCTCGCAGACAGCTTCCAGCGCCGGACGCGACAGGCACGCAAGGAAGTCCTCCGTGCCCATATTCGCGAGGTACCCGTCGGCGCTGACGGCCTCGCCCGCAAGGCGCGCGACGATAATGAGACCTGTGCGCGGGTTGAGGGTTCGCGATGAAATTGGCGTTATGACGCAGGGGATTGGTTTTGTCCGCGTCAGGCAGCTGTGCGCGAGCCACTTTTGATGCCTGGAAGGATGGTTTGACGCGGGGCTGAGGATGTTGAGGGTTCGTTTGAGGTTGTAGGCGATTGCGGTGAAGTGCGTTTGCAGACGGGCTTTTGCGATGCCTCGCCATCGCATGCGGCGGAAACCATAGGAGCGTTTCCAGGGTCCGAAGATCTTCTCGATCCGACAGCGAATGGCATGAATGGCCGCGTTCCGATTCGCCATCTTCTTTTCCGCCTGCGCCAGTGCCACGGGATCGTCTTTCGTCCAAACGCCGGTTTGGACCACAAAGGGCACACCACCGCGCAGTGTCACGGCGTCCGCAAAGACCTGCCCCCGACAGGCCCCCGATAGGCCCCCGATAGGCCCCCGATAGGCCCCCGATAGGCACTGTCGGCATACACATCGCCAGGATCGTCGGGAGGCACATGTTCGCCATTCCTCCCATCGTGGGCATTGCCCGGCGTGAGCGCCAGTTCCTCAACCAGCGACGTGGCCGCATCCGCGCCGACATGCGCCGATCCGATCCGCAAGCTGTTCCAGACGATACCGGGCGTCGGTCCACTGACAGCTCTCGCGTTCAAGGCGACCATTGAAGATCCCGGCCGTTTCAAGAGATCGAAACTGGTTCCGGCACATCCAATTGGGGCCAACGCCGCGGGTCTGTCGATCGGGAGAGATCGGCCGGTCGGGGCATGTCTCCAATTCCGGCGACAGGCGCATGCGCTATCTGCTGGTCGAGGCTGCGACCTCGACGATGCTGGTGTCGAAGAAATGGCGCTCCCTCAAAGCGTGGGCGATGAAGGTCGCAAAGCGATCCGGGACAACAAAGGCGACTGTTGCGCTCGCGCGCCGCATCGCCATCGTCTTGCATCAGATGTGGATCACGGGCGAATGCTTCCGCTTCGGCGATGACGATCAACCTGGCGCCGGGACCACCTGACCCGAGATTGCGCCGGAGACGTTCAGCGCCGAGGGGAACGTCAGTCCGTCGCGATCCCTTTGCCGGTCAGTGCGAGGCCATCCCCGTGATCACCGGAGCACGTGCCGTCAGCGTGGACGACCACCATCATGGAGCGCAATACATGCGATCCGCATCGGACCTGACCGATTCCGACTTCATCTTCGTTGCCTGACGGCGACCAGAGCTTTTCACGTCTCCATGATCCGCCCGGGATCATAGCCGCCGCTGCGCGCTTGCGCATCGTCATTTTGCCTTGCGGTCCGCCGCACCGGACATCCCGGAAGCCGCCGCCGGTGATGCCGCCGGAGCGGGCGTGTCCGTACCGCTGGCGGGCCTGTCGTGCGCCGCCAGATGGCGGATGATCTCGCGGTGATCGCGGACGAATTCGAGCGTTGCGAGCACGCTTTGAAGACGCAGGACATGTTCCTCCATCCGGCTGCGTTCGGCGCCGCGCGCGCGGCGCATCCCGCACCGGCGCCGTTCCAGGATCCCGGCAACCTCATCGATCTGCGCGTAGATGGACCGTTTTGCCATGGTTTCTTCCCCTTGTGCGGCCTTGCCGGCTCATTCACGCCACCCGCGGCACAAGGCGGCGAAGATTGGCGGGCATTGCGCCCGTGCCAGGGCGAGAAAGGCGCCGCCCGACCGGCTCCCGTCGCCGCTGTGCGGCGCTACGCCGGACCGGAAGCCGCTTTGCGGACGGGTTTGAGGGCCTGTCCCGGACCGCGGCGGCGCTAGACGGCCAGCGCGCTGGCCAGTTTGACCAGCCGGTCGCGGATTTTCGGATCGCCGATCCCGACGAAGGCGCGGTTGAGGCGAAGGCCCTGCGGTGACGACAGGAATTCCAGAACGCGGTCCGTGTCCGACGGGCCGGCGGCGCGCGGCTGTTCGGGCGACGGATCGCCAGGCGCATCCTCGAAGAAGAAGGCCACCGGCGTTTTCATCAGCTGGGCGATATGCCACAGCCGGCTGGCGCCGACACGGTTCGTGCCCCTTTCGTATTTCTGCACCTGCTGGAAGGTGATGCCGAGCGCCGAGGCGAGCTCTTGCTGGCTCATGCCGAGCGTGTTGCGGCGCAGCCGGATGCGCGCGCCGACATGCACATCCACGGGATGCGGTTTCCTCGGCAGGGCGGTTGTCGATCCGGCAGTTCTCATGCGCAGATTGTATCGTTCCCGAAGCCGCGGCACAAGACACCAACAACAGACTTTGTTCACGCAGCTGCTGACATGATAGGCGGTTATGGCATCATCAGGCGGCGAATGAACGAAGCCATAGGCCTTGTGCTGTTCTTCCGTAAACCATGTGTTCAAATCCGCATCCTGGACCACCACGACGAAACGGCAGCGGTGATGCCGGATGTTGCTCGATTTGGGAAGTACCGCAAAGCGTGGGACAATCACGCTGCGAGAGCGGTCCCTTTGGATATTTACCTGCACCTGAATGTTTGTTACATCCGTGCCCGGCACCACTGCTCCGCACCTTGCGGTACTTCGTACTTCCCAATCTGACTTTACTTATCCGTTCGGTGTACGAAAGACCTGATCCATGCGCTTCGTTCTCGCCCTTCTTTTCGTCTCTATTTTCGCGACCACACCGGTCGCTGCGACCACTGTGACGGGCATTGCCAGTGTCGTTGACGGCGATACGCTGGAAATTCGCGGCCAGCGGGTTAGACTGCATGGGATCGATGCGCCGGAAAGCCGTCAGCTGTGCATGACGGCCGGGGGCCAACGCTGGCGCTGTGGGCAACAGGCGGCATTTGCCCTGGCCGACAGGATCGGCCGCAGGCAGGTCAGCTGCACCGCGCGCGACACCGATCGATATGGCCGCATGATTGCGGTATGCCACCAGGACGGCGTCGACCTGAACGGTTGGCTCGTGCGCGAAGGGTGGGCCGTCGCCTATCGCAGATACAGCCGGGACTATATCCGCGCTGAGACGGACGCCCGCGCTGTAGGGCGCAATATCTGGTCCGGGCGCTTTGACATGCCGTGGGACTGGCGCCGCGCACAGCGCGGCGGATGACGCAGGCCGACACGTCTCGGACCGAGGTCCTGGCGGGCCTTGTTGAGCGTGTGACGTTTCACAATGCAGAAAACGGCTTTTGCGTACTGCGCGTGAAAGCCCGGGGTCACCGGGATCCGGTCACGACCGCGGGCCATGCCGCGATGATTTCCGCGGCGGAGTGGATCACGGCTTGCGGGGGCTGGATCAACGACCGCGGCCATGGGCTGCAGTTCAAGGCGCAGTTTGTGCGCACCTGTGCCCCGTCCTCGATCGACGGCATCGAGACATACCTCGGCTCCGGCATGATCCGGGGCATCGGCCCGGTCTGTGCCAGGCGCATGGTCCGGATGTTCGGCAAGGATGTCTTCGATATCATCGCGGCCGCGCCGGAACGCCTGCGCGCGGTCGAGGGCATCGGCCCGAAACGCGCCGACAAGATCACCTGCGGGTGGGCGGACCAGAAAGTGATCCGCGAGATCATGGTGTTTCTTCACGAGCATGGTGTGGGCACTGCCCGGGCGGTGCGGATCTTCAAGACCTATGGCACGGACTGCGTGCAAGTGATGAGAGAGAACCCTTACCGTTTAGCCAAGGACATCCGCGGCATCGGGTTTCGGACCGCGGACATGATCGCGGAAAAGCTCGGGATCGGGAAAACCGCCATGATCCGGGTGCAGGCGGGGATTTCCTATGCGCTGAGCGAGGCCATGGGGATGGCCATTGCGGTCTGCCACGTCAGGACCTTGCAGGTCTCGCAGCCAGGCTGCTCGAGGTGCCGTCAGATCTGATCGAGACCGCGATGCAGGAAGAGTTGCAGGAGGACACCGTGATCGCAGATCGGGTGGGCGAGACCGACTGCGTGTTTCTCGCGGGGCTCTATCACGCAGAAAAGGGCATGGCGCAGCAGATCTCTCGGATCGGGAAAGGGTGCCTGCCCTGGCCGGAAATCGATGCGGACAAGGCGCTGCCCTGAATCGAACGGAAAACCGGCCTGAGCCTTGCCACAAGCCAGGCCGATGCCATCCGCCTTGCTCTGGACTCCAAGATCATGGCGATCGCCGGCGGGCCGGGCGTGGGCAAGACGACGACCGTCAATTCGATCCTGCGCATTCTGTCAGTCGGAAATTGCTCTGCTATCACACCGCCATGGCAAAACCTGATCCATATCTTGCACGTATCGAAGCGTTCAACACGATACGGGGGGGGGGTGGTGTGACAATCACCAGGATACGGAACGGCTACAATCTCCACCTCACGGACACAGAGGCACCGATCGCCCGACTTCAGCCAACCGGTTCTGGTGACGAAATGAGGATAATGTTCTGGTCCTGCCGAGGGCGGTGGCAAGATGTTGGAGACTTCGCAGGGATCATTTTGCCCCTCGACCAAGCGCTGGAAGAAATCTCAACAAACGAAATCTTCTGGACATGGACGTGACTGGTTTTTGTACAAAGTCGAGTTCAGATATCGGGACAGCGATGTTTATCCTCATCGCGGCGGGCCGGCCGGCCCCGGAACGGTCCGAGCGCGGCCTCAAGCAGGGCGACGTTGCGCGCCGCCGATCTCTCCCGGGCAAGGAAGTTCGCCAGTTCGTCGCGGATGAGCCGGTCGATGACGCCCGATACGCCGTCCGGGGCGCCGCCGCGCCGGTCCAGCACCCAGGCCCCGATCAGGATCATGCGCCGCGCCCGGTTGCGGCGCTGCTGCTCATGCGCGATGCCCGTGCCGGAGGCGATGGCGTCCGCCGGCCCTTCCTCCCATCGCGGATCGTCGAGGATCCCGGCCATGAAGGCGATGTTGGAGGCCGCCATGCGCGGATTCGCGTGGCCGGCAAGGTGATCGCGAAGATCGCCGGCGAGTTCGGCATGCAGGTCCGGCCCGTGGCGGAACTGCGCCGTCATGAAGCCGCCAAGCAGCGCCTTGACGCGGGCAAGGTCGGCGCGTTCCCTCTTCCTCTTGCGGTTCCTGAGCCGGCCGATCTCCTTCCCGCGCCTGTGCAGACGCGACAGGGCGCGCGGCTCCTGCGCCAGGGCGTCCTCAAGCAGGGTCCGCAGTTCCGGCTGCGTAAAGGCGAAGTCGAAGAGCCCCGCCTTCCATGCCGCCTTCAGCAACTGTTTCTCGGCCCGCCGCCGCATTGCCGGAAGCTGCGCCTCGAGCGCGGCGATGCGTTCCGCGCCGGAACGCATGGGACCGCGGCTGCCGCGTCCCGAAGCCGGCTTCGATATCGTGTCTTTCGCCATGAACGTCCTTCCCGTCCACGCACACTTGCCCGCGCACACTTGCCCGCGCAATGCCTGCGCAATGCCTGCGCCCGCGCGTCATCCGCGGCCCCTGCGCCTTTCTCCCGGGCCTGTTTTCGGGACTGCCGCCCCGCATCGCCGCCGGGCCTGCGCCCCGGCGCATCGCTGCCGTCCCTGCCGCCGAACAACTTTACAGCCTTTCAGAAATCGCAGGCCAACCGCAACTCAAGAAGGCCGATACTCTCAGGGATAGCGGCGAACACGGAATCTCTCGCCTGCAAATTCGATGACGTCGGACATGCTCAATAGGTGGACTGGTTGATGCAGATGGTCTTTTGCTGCGGAGCGCCAGCGAAAGGCCGGAACCTGACCAGGCCATTGCCGCTACCAGGCCAGATCGGTTTCGGTGAAATCATCGCCATTGTATGCTATCCGCAACCGGTACGCTTGGGCGCAGGCATAGGCGAAGCAGTCGCCCATGTTGAGGCGCGCTGGATGATTGACGATCTTGCCATATCGCTGCGCGGCATCGAGGGCCTTGCTGCCCACGTCGCCGCTGATCATCGTTTCCCTCGCGGCCATATCGGCTATAAACTGGTCGACCAACCGCCGCGCCTTGTCGAGCATAGCCGGTGTAGCAGGCTTGTTTGGACCTTCAACCTCGGCAAACTGCCGCGTCAGCGACAAGACGGCTTCCATGCGGGTAACTGCCGACACGTAGAACGGGCCATCATGCGGTGTCAGCCGATTCATGAGGTCGTCTGCATCATCTTCCAGGCCGATGATTGCCACGATGACCGACGCATCAATAAACAGCATCAGTCCTGCCCCCACAGTTCATCCGTGACCTTCTTGTGATCAAGGTGAACCATTGGCCCAGCCTCGCGGGCCATGGCAAGGGTCTTTGCAAGACGATCGCGAACATGCAGTTTGGTCTTGCGGTTGTCGATCTCGTGCTTGAGCGCCAGTTTGACAGCCTCGACCTTGCTGGATTTGGTGAGGCCGATAAGTTCCTCGGCGAGTTTGTCGACCTCGGGGTCTTTGATATAGAGCGGCATAAGAGCATATCCTTTCGAGGATATATTAATATCCTCTTTCTCATATGCCGACAATGAAAAATGCAGGCTCAGTTCGGAAATCGCATGCATCAGACTCCAATCGCGTTGGCCAGACAGGATCTGGACGATGCGTTCAACGGTTCACAACGTTCAAACCATCGCATGCAGTTCCCCGGATACTTGCTCGAAACGCCACGACAGTGCCGCAGGAAACCTTCAGCGCACCATGTCTTGTTGGCGGTGGTGATGGGTCACTGCCATGGTCAGGATTATGTCGGACATGCGGTTTCGGTAAAGTGCAATACCGCTTGGCAGGAATCAAAACGATAGCCCGGCGAATGCGCTTCGTGTGTCATCGACGAACCACGGTATGCGGATCGCAGGCGACACGCACATCGTCCGCGGGAAACCCCCAACATTCTCGAACGCCCGCGGATGACTATGTCAACACGTCCTGTGTTGCGCCCCTGCGCAATGGCCTGACGGTCCGGCGTATCGCGGTCCGGGAGCATGAGGGCTCCCGGGCCGGCTCTGCCCCGGTCCGGCTGGCGCCGGGAGCCTCGCGTTGAGCGACGGCGGTTTTGTCCTGGCGCCGGCCGCGCACATCGCAATCCCTTTCAATAGAGGCGTGCCGGCAATAAAGGCGTGCCGGCGACCTGATCCACACCCGGTTCGGCCCGCTGATACGATACCGCATAGTCTGCCGTGAAGGCACGATCCCCTTCAGTCTGCGCCGAGCGGCGGGCTGCGGCGGGTGTGTCCGCGGTGTTCCGGCCGGTTTGCGCCCGGCGGCGCTGCCCCTTTCCGGCCCAGGTGTCGGGCCTTGCGGCCCGGTCCGGCGCGCTTGCCTATTCATTCCATAGCCACATTCCCCAAGGGGGGGGGGGGGGGTAACCTTTCCCGTGACGCGGGCGCGCCGCCGGCGCCGCGGCGAGAATTCCTCGACCCCGACGACAAGACAACCATGTGGGAATTCGGACGCTCGGGTGCCATCGTTATTATGCAATTCTTTTGCAAAGGGAGGGTTCAGCATGCGCATCTATCGAGACTTTTATCATTTTATACACAGTGTGCCACTATTTCCCGAACGCACTTCGGATGAGACCATACGGGGCACTGCCAACTCGGATAATATATACGGCGGCTCGGGAAACGACACGATATTCGGATACAAGGGCGATGACTGGATTTACGGCGGCAAAGAGGAAGGTAACGACCGCATCTGGGGTGGTGATGGAGACGACAGGATTTATGGCGGTGATGGGAACAACAGGATTTATGGGGGAGACGGAAACGACAGGCTGAGCGCTACCGACGGGAATGATATCATCCGGGGCGGCAAGGGCGATGACTGGATTCATGGCAATTCGGGGAATGACATTCTGGGCGGCGGCAAGGGGGATGACAAAATCTACGGCGGTGCCGGTGACGACAGACTGATCGGCGGTCAGGGCAACGACGTCCTGAACGGCGGCTCGGGCGCGGATACCTATGTGTTCGGCGGCAACAGCAATGGCCACGACACGATAATAGCATTTGGAAAAAGGTGGACCGGCCAGGAGTATGTGGAAGAAGACGGAGACCTTATCGAAATCCGGGGCGGCAAGGCAACGGAATTCTCGGATCTTACCATCACGACCAACGCGGAGGGCAACGTGGTGATCACCGGCTACGCGGATGACAGCAGCATCACGCTGCTTAACGCCACCGCCTCCGAACTCACCGAGTCCGACTTCACCTTCGTCTGAGGCTCTGTCAGGGCATCGCATCGACGCCCATCGTATTGCCGGGAGCGCCAGCCAGGCGCCGCCCCGGGGTTGGGCGCTTGCGCGCAACAGCGCCGGAAACAGGACTGCGACGGGCAGTGCGAGGACATTGCCGCTCCATGCGATTGCGCCGGCCGCGGCGGCGCAGGCAACAGGAGCGCGTGCGGCGATCGTGTCACGGACCGAAGGCGAACAACGGTTCGGCCAGTCCGGGAACGCCGCTCGCCGGGACCGGCCCGAAATATCGCGAGTCACGGGAGCCTTTGGAGGGAGAATGGAGAAACAGGAAACCCGGCGGCACCGCACCGCCGGGACGGGGTGTGAGCGGCCGCAATCAGGCAGGTGCGGGGCGGCCGTGAACGAAAGACCTCCCACACGAACATTGCCCGCAGCGCATGCAAACCATAGGTCGCGTGCCACACGAAGCGGCTAAATCTGCAGCATAGAGCGGGAGGGATGAAATCCATGGAAATCTCGTCCGGTTTGCGTCGAACGCTGCTGCTGGCCGCTGCACTCGGCGTGGCGGTACTGGCACCTGCGGGTGTCTCGGCTGAGTGGCAGGAGCAGATGGCATCGGCTACGTGACGGCTATCACATCACTTTCCTGTGGATCGCTGGCGCGGGCTCCGCATAATGACAGGCTCTACATAATTGCGGAAGTCGACGGGGCGGGTCGCCAGCCAGACCCTTATCTTCTCCCCGGTCAGGATCATGGCGCGGCCCGAACGCAGACCAGGATGCGCGACAGGTGCCCCGCATCGAAGTCCGGCGGCACCACCACCCGGATGTCGGCGATCTCGATCGCGATACCGTCCGCGGGCACCGATGCCGCGCCGTTCCGTTCGGCGGCGGCCGAAACCGTCACCGGGACCAGGCCGAACGGATCCTCGCCCGCGCCGACGACCGGACCGAGAAGCCCGTCCCGAGCCAGGCGCCGCCAGCCGCTCAACTGCGTCCGTGAGAGACCGTGACGCCGGGCAACCCCCGCCACCGTCGCTCCCTCCTCGAACGTCTCCTGCACGACCCGCGCCTTCACCGCTTCCGGCCAGACCCGTGCGCCGTTCGCGCCCGTCGCGACCGAAGCGCCGGCGGCGTCCTCCGTCACTCGTTCATGCAATGTGTCTGTCATCTGTCACCTCCGTTGTTGACAGGGTCCAGATGACCACGAAAATCTCAGATCACAACAAGGGTGACGGCGCGGCGCTTACGCTCAAACAACATCCCCCGCCCTTCGCCGAACTTTCAGAAACCAGGCAACCGCCTGAACAGTATTTGCGCGCACACAAAACGACCAATCCATGATGGGCACCTGAAGTGATCGGGGCACCTGTCAGCTAAAACCTTAGCGGGAAAATCTGAGGATGGATCGCGCGCTGTTGACGGTGGAGTTCAGGCAGGCATTGCGGTTTCCGGTCTCCGATGAAATGAGATGGTGCCGTTGACGCTCATCTCAATTCTTTTCGGTGCCCACGCGCTTTTTTCCGCATTTGAAGCTGTGCAGAAAGGCGTTGATCCTGTCACAGGCTTTGCGACGGGTTTCGGATATCTCTACCAGCCCGAACACACAGAGCGCCGCGCTGGTCGGGTCCGCGTTTGCAGCCACCGCCGTCAGGCGACAAAGATGAAGTCGGATTCGGTCAGTTCCACTGCGGACACGTACTCGTATTCCAGCGTGATGCTGCTGTCATCCGCGTAGCCGGTGATCACCGTGTTGCCCTCCGTGTTGGTCGTGATGGTGAGGTCGGAGAATTTCGTTGCCTTGCCGCCCTGGATCTCGATCTTGTCGTGATCCCATCCGATAAGTTTCCCTTCGCTGTTGTATCTGGCGGTCGACCCGAAGTCGATGATCGTGTCATGTCCGTTGCTGTTGCCGCCGAATACGAAGGTGTCCGCGCCCCTACCACCGTTCAGCGTGTCGTCGCCCATGCCACCGATCAGCCTGTCGTCGCCCCTACCACCGTCCAGCGTGTCGTTGCCCTTGCCTCCGCCCAGCGTATCGTCGCCCCAACTGCCCTCCAGCGTGTCGTTGCCCTTGCCGCCCCACATCCGGTCGTTGCCGCCGCCGCCGTCCATGGTGTCGTCGCCGTTGCCAGCCCACATCCGGTCTTTGCCCCAACCACCGGTCATGGTATCGTCGCCGTTGCCGCCCCACATCCGGTTGTTGCCGTTGCCGGCGTCCATGGTGTCGTCGCCGTCGCCGCCCCACATTCGGTTGTTGCCGCCGCCGCCGTCCATGGTGTCGTCGCCGTTGCCGCCGCGCATCGTGTCGGGGCCATGGTCGCCTTTCATGGTGTCGTCGCCGTCGTCGCCGTCTAGGTTTTTTCCGGCGACGGACCGGTTCAGCCAGAGATTTGTAATTATCATAGATTCGAAAGGGGTGAACTCTTTACCGGTGTCGTCATAGCCGTTTCTATAGAGAGTAAAAAGCTCCTTAGTTGAAAGCTCAGGGTAATCGATCGAATAAATTGCTGACAAAGTTGCATTTTTCTGAATCAAAGGTTTGGAACTGTCCTTTTTCCGGAGCTTTGACATGTCCCGCACCCCCGAAGATTCCCACACCCCCGACTTTCTGACGCATTTTCAAGCGATCGAAGATCCGCGTCAGGAGGCGAAAGTCAGCTATCCGCTCGACGAAATTCTGCTCCTGGTTTTATGCGCCGTGATATCGGGCGCTGACGGCTGGACGTCTGTCGCACTCTATGGCGAAAAGAAACTTGAGCTTCTGCGTCGTTTCCTGTCGTTTGAGAACGGAACACCGTGCCATGATCAGTTGGGTATCCTGTTTTCTCGCCTGGATATGGAAGCTTTCCAAAGCTGCTTCATAAGCTGGATCTCAAGCCTGAATGAGATGTTTGGAGGTGTCGTTGCCGTAGACGGGAAAACCCTTCGGCGGTCATTCGATACCGGCTCCGGCAAGGCCGCTATCCACATGGTTTCTGCCTGGGCCTGTGATCAGCAACTCGTCCTTGGACAACGCAAGGTCGATGACAAATCCAACGAGATCACGGCCATTCCCGAGTTGTTGGAACTGCTGGCGCTGAAGGGGGCTATCGTGACTATTGATGCGATGGGATGCCAACGCAAAATTTGCCAGCAAATCATTGATCAGGAGGCGGATTATGTGATCGGCCTGAAAGGTAATCAGGGCAGCCTGCATGAGGATGTCGAGCTGTTTTTCGATGAGCATCTGGAGCGGGATATCGGCGGGGATTTCGTCAAGCAGAGACAAACCGTTGACGCCGATCACGGGCGGATTGAAACGCGGCGCTGCACCGTTTGCACTGACATCGGATGGTTGGACAAACGCCATCATTGGCCGGGCATGAAGGCCGTCATCATGACGCAATACACACGCGAGATCAGAGGTGAAACAGAAACGATCCGACGGTTCTACATCGCGTCATTCGCAGATAGCCCAGAGAAAATGGCGCGGTGCATCCGCGACCACTGGCAAGTGGAAAATTGCTTGCATTGGGTCCTGGACGTCACCTTCGGACAGGACGACTGTCGTATCAGAAAAGCGAACTCGGCGGCCAACTTCGCAACGATCAATCATGCCGCGATAAACCTGCTGAAGCGGTTTCCCGGCAAGAAAATGAGCCTGCCGCAAAAAAGACGCTCAGCTGCCTGGGACGACGACTACATGGAGGCCATAATCCGGCAATAGCGTTCAGTCGATTCCCCTGGTTGAAAGCTTCATCATTTTCTCTTCGAAGGTTTTCAAATCCATTGTCGTCGGCTCCTTTCCAAATTAGGCGAAAATGAAATCCGATTGGTCAGGTCCGACCACTCCACATTCACAAGCGTGATGCTGCTGTCATCCCCGAAGCCTGTGATGATCGTATCGCCGTTTTCGACTCTGTACGTCAGGTCCTCACGGGAGGTGATGCCTGCGGCTTTGGCTCCCTCCATTGTAACTACCCAGCTACCAGATTTGCAATTTGAGTGTGCGACAATTTGATGATGTGGACGCCCCTGCGCGGCGCCAAGTATGGTGCTGAGAAAGAAGTGAAGGCAGGAAAGGAAGGTTCCAATGAACATCACAACACTTGGGCTGGATCTGGCGAAGAGCGTTTTCCAGGCGCATGGGATAGATGGATCGGGCAAGACAGTTCTAGTGAAGAAGCTGCATCGCAAACAGATGCTGCCATTCTTCTCGAAACTGGCGCCCTGTGTGATCGGGGTTGAGGCCTGCGCGACAGCGCACCACTGGGCGCGTACACTGATCGCCATGGGCCATGACGTCAGGATCATGCCGCCGTCTTACGTAAAAGGATACGTCAAGCGCGGCAAAAGCGATGCGATTGATGCAGAAGCGATCTGCGAGGCCGTGCAACGTCCGACAATGCGGTTTGTGCCGGTAAAGACAGTTGAGCAGCAGAGTGTTCTGATGGCGCACCGAACCCGATCGTTGATTGTGCGCCAGCGGACCATGGCGGCGAATGCGCTACGCGCGCACTTGGCCGAATTCGGCTTGGTTGCCAACCCGGGTATCGCCAATCTGGTGAAGCTGGCCGACAGGGCCTTTGCCGATGAAGCCCTTCCTGCTTACGCTCATCGAGCGCTTGAGATCCTGATCCGACGGATCGCCGAATTAAACGAGGAGATTGGCGAACTCGATAAGGAATTACGCATCTGGCATGCCGAGAACGAGGCCAGTCGAAGGCTCGCGGCTATCCCGGGTGTCGGGGTGATCACAGCGACAGCCATTGCGGCGACAGTGACAGACCCCGATCAATTCCAATCAGGCAGGCAATTTGCCGCCTGGCTTGGGTTGACGCCGCAACAACAGTCGACCGGAGGCAAAACACGTCTCGGTGGTATATCCAAACAGGGCGACAGGTACTTGCGGCGACTGCTCGTCGTTGGCGCAACGGCCGTCATGCGACACGCCAAGCGGAACCCGACGCCGATGACAGACTGGGTGAATGGGTTGCTGGAGAAGAAGCCGTTTCGGCTCGTCTCGGTCGCCCTTGCGAACAAGCTCGCCCGGATAGCCTGGGCAATCCTTACCCGCGGAGAGATTTATAGACCTTACGGGCAGCCTGCCTAACCGCGCGCAGCCCGAACCGAATTGGCAATGGCAGTCGATGATGCGTAACGATCGAGCCAATGGAGAGGCAAACCCGTCTGATTCAATGCGCCGTTCAAGCGCGCCAACTTGATCAGGGGCCTCACCGGCGGATTTCCATCAGGGCCAGCGGCAAGTATCTGCCGCACAAACAGGCCGGACATATGAAAGCAACCGATCACCGCAACAAGACAAAATCAGCCCTTGCCATAAGGGGCGTCCACATATGAATCAGGTTGACAGGCTTTCCTGACGCGGTCGTTTCTGACTCCATGAGCGCATGATGCAGCAAACTCGTTTCACCCGCGATCGCCTCAGCGCCCTGTCAAAACCGGACCTCATTGATCTGGTCATGGAGCTTGCCGGTCAAAATGCTCTCTTGCAAGCTCGTGTCGATGAGCTTGAGAAACAGAACAATCAGTTGCGGGATCAGAACGCCTCGCTTGTTCAGCGGGTCTGTGATCTTGAACGACGGCTGGGGTTGAACAGTTCCAACAGCAGTAAACCGCCGTCCAGTGACGGGCTGGCGAAGCCCGCGGCCAGAGAAAGACGCACCAGGAGCTTGCGCGGCAAATCAGGCCGCAAGTCTGGTGGCCAACATGGCCATAAGGGCACAACGCTGAAGCAGGTCGCGACACCGGATGCGCTCGTCCATCACTATCCACATCAGTGCACGCGCTGCAGTGCGACGCTATCGCCTGAGGCCGCCACAGGTTTTGCCGCGCGCCAGGTGTGCGCAATCCGGCTCATTCCGGCCACTGAATCCGGTTCAATCCGGCCATCTATTCCGGTTTATTGCGGCCACCGAATCCGGCTCATTGCGGCCAGCTTGTGGACAACGGTGATCAACCTTTCTGGGTGATCTGAAACACGGGCATTCTTGCGCCTTTTCAACAGCAAAGGTGGCGAGGATGGCCAGGGAAAGATTACCCATGCGTAAGATCAGAGATGTGCTTCGGCTCAATGCTGAAGGTTTGTCGAACCGCAAGATTGCCGTCAGTGTGGGCGTCGGGCGAACGAGTGTTGGCGAGACGGTCCGGCGGGCGCAGCAGGCTGGCCTGAATTGGCCGTTGCCTTCCGATTTGAGCGATGAGGCGCTTCAGCGGCGCTTGTTTCCGGTGGTGGTCAAGGCGAAGAAGCCAAGCCTGCCCGACTGGGCCTGTATTCACCGCGAGCTGCGGCGCCCCGGTGTGACCTTGCTGTTGCTGTGGGAAGAGTACCGCACCGCTCATCCTGACGGGCTTGGGCGCACGCAATTCTACCAGCTTTATCGTCAATGGAAGGGCAAGCTGTCGCCGACCATGCGGCAGACCCATACCGCTGGCGAGAAGATGTTCGTTGACTATGCCGGCCAAACGATTCCGATCATCAACGGGCTCACCGGCGAAGTGCATGAGGCGCAACTCTTTGTCGCTTGCCTGGGTGCGTCCAGCTACACCTATGCCGAAGCGACCATGACGCAGAGCCTGTCCGACTGGACGGGATCACATGGTCGTGCCTTCGCGTTCTTTGCCGGCGTTACCGACCTTGTGGTGTGCGACAATTTGAAATCCGGCATCACCAAGGCCTGTTTCCATGAGCCGGCGATCAATCGCACCTATTGCGATCTTGCAAGGCACTACGGAACGGTCGTGGTCCCGGCAAGGCCGAAAAAGCCTCGGGACAAGGCAAAAGTCGAGACGTCGGTGTTGGTGGCGGAGCGCTGGATCCTCGCCGCACTCAGGAACCGGCAATTCTTCTCGCTGACGGATGTGAATGCGGCGGTCCGCGAACTGCTCGAAAAGCTCAACAACCGCGTGACGCGCCATCTTGGCGGCAGCCGGCGGGAACTGTTCGAAGACCTTGACAGGCCGGCACTGAAAGCACTGCCGCAGGATCCATACGAATATGCAGCGTGGAAGGAATGCCGTGCCGGCCTTGATTATCACGTTGAAGTGGACAAGCACTACTACTCGGTGCCTCACACGCTTCTACGCAAAAAACTGTGGGTCCGCTCCACCGAGCGCACCGTCGAGATCTTCGATCGGGGCAATCGTGTTGCCAGCCATCTGCGCGGTCCAGGTAACAGACGACATACAACCGTGCTCGAGCACATGCCGGCCAACCATCGCCATTACGCCGAGTGGACACCTGAAAGTATCAAGCGCCAGGCTGGCAAAGTCGGCCCGACCACCCAGGCCCTGGTCGAAATCATCCTGCGCGAAAAACCCCATCCCGTTCAGGGGTTCCGCGCCTGTATCGGCATCGTGAAGCTCGCGCCGCAGCATGGAGCGCAGCGCCTCGAGGCGGCATGCGGCCGCGCCATCGACATCGGGGCGCACTCCTACACCTCCGTCAATTCCATCCTCAAGAACAATCTCGATCGCAAACGGCCCGAAAAAGCCACGGACGGGCCGCCGATCCTCCATCAAAACATCCGTGGCTCAGGCTACTTCCATTGAAAGGAAATGAAATTGCTCAACCATCCAACCCTCGACCAGTTGAAAGAACTCAAACTGGACGGCATGGCCGACGCCTTTGTCGAGCTGCAGGCACAAGACCGGGCTGCCGATCTCAGCCACCCCGAATGGCTGGGACTGTTGCTCGATCGGGAAACAGCAAACCGCAGCACCAAACGCTTCAATACGCGATTACGGGCCGCCAGGTTGCGCCATGTTGGCGCCTCGATAGAAGACGTCGATTACCGCGCGTCCCGTAAGCTCGACAAGGCATTGTTCCAGCAGTTGGCAACCTGCAACTGGATCAGACATCACCGTTGCCTGCTGATTACCGGGCCGTGCGGGGTCGGCAAAACCTGGCTTGGCTGCGCCCTCGGTCAAAATGCATGCCGCCATGGCTACACGGTCCTTTACAAGCGTGTGCCGCGGCTCTTCGCCGAACTCGAACTGGCGCATGGCGATGGTCGGTTCCCGCGCTTGTTCCGGACGCTCGTCAAGGCCGATCTGCTGATCCTCGATGACTGGGGCCCCGATCGTCTCAATGCCAGCCAGCGGCGCGATCTCCTGGAAATCATCGAAGACCGCCACGGTGCCGGCTCGACAATGATCACGAGTCAACTGCCGGTGCACACTTGGCATGACGTTATTGATGAGCCCACATTCGGCGACGCGATTATGGACCGAATTTCTCACAACGCATACCGGCTCGAACTCGATGGGCCCTCGATGCGCAAATCGCAAGGCAATCAAACTGAACAGGAGCAATCGGCATGATCCGAACGAACCTCACGCCCGCCCCGGTGGGTCCACAGGGGCCTCCCACGCGCGCCGCTGCGATAGACTCGTGCCGGTCTCTTCGCGCCGCGCGCGGGTCCCTCCTGGGGACTACCGGGACGGCCTGCACCGTGCTTGACGAAAGGCCAAAGTGCTGACATCAAGAAACCCATCCAGAAGGGTTGATCGCGCCGTCCACAATGCCAGACGCGGAAGTGGCCGCAATGAGCCGGATTCGGTGGCCGCAATAAACCGGAACAGGTGGCCGGATTGGCCGGAATGCGCACTCAGGACCAGATCTCGGTGATCTGCATCACCGGAGAGAAGTTTTGTCATACAGGTGCCGCAAGTGCCTGACTTGCAGGATGTCGCCGTGTGGACACCATGGCGTTCAAGCGCCTGGATAATAGTCTCATCCTTCGCCACCTCTATGACAGTACTGGTACGAGCAAGCTCAACTTCAAAAGCCTCATCACCTGCCAGAACCGCTTTGTCGTTAGATCCAAAATCCTCAAAATGCACCGTACCTTGCGGCCAGTCTTCGGACAGTCCCTTGACTGCCTTCATAAGTCCCAGCGGGCCGCAGCAATATAGATGCAGACCGTTGCTATGGTTTTGAAGCAAAGGAACAAGGTCCAATGCGTTTTCTGGCTTTCCCTGATCATGGTGAATGTGAACATTGCCGGAAAACGGTCCGTTTCTTAGTTCATCCGCAAACGCAGTCGTCTCATCTGAGCGCGTCAAGTAAATCATTCGAAAAGGCCGACCCTCATCTGTCAGCTGTCGCGCCATTGCCAAAATCGGCGTTATGCCTATTCCGCCGGCGATCAGCAGAAAAGACTGAGCATCCTCGACAAGTTCAAAGTGGTTTCGCGGCGACGAGATTCGCAGGACCGTACCCACCTTGACATCATCATGCATACTGGCAGATCCACCTCCGCCGTCGCCTTCCTGCTTTATGGCGATCGAGTATGTGCCTGACTTGTCGGTCGAGTTGATCAAGGAGTAGTCACGTCGCTCCCTTTTAGGCGTTTCGATCGTAATGTGGGCTCCCGCGGAAAACTTTGGCAGGCTGACCCCAAAATCCGGCGACAACTCAAATCGCCGAATGTTTTCGGCGACATCCTCAATTGATGTCACTTCGACCGATAAATTCAGTTGCGGGTTGTTCATGTTCGCGCTGTTCATTTTTTAGATATCTAATATTATTCACGCGAAAGGGCAAGAGCTAAGTTGCGGCTAAGATCGGGATCCAAGGTCAAATAGCTGATACGTGGATTTGCCGGCAGATATCGATTGAAGATATCCCTGTTCCTTTGCAACCACCGCATCGGCTTTGTCCGCTATTTCTTCCGCGAACTCAGCGGGAACAATAACGACACCGTCGTCGCTCCCAACAACGATGTCTCCTGGGTTCACCCTGGCGGTGCCGCACACTATCTGGATATCAATCTCGCCGATCTCGGACTTCCCTGTCGGCGTCGGGTTTGCACCCAAACAAAACACTGGAAACCCGAGTACCCTCAGTTCGGCGACATCACGAACTGTGCTGCTGATTACAAGACCAACAATACTCTTCTGCATGCAGTTCGTTGCCAGAATGTCGCCAAAGGGCCCGAACCCGAGCGAGTTCCCCCCATCAACTACAAGCACATCACCGGGCTCGGCGGTGTGAACCGCACGATGGATCCCGGCATTCTGTCCCGGCGTGATCCGAGCCGTCTTTGCGCGACCAACGACCTTAGTACCGGGCTCCAACGGACGGATCGACGCGCCGAAGGCAAGAACGCGCGTGTCTGCATTGCACAAGCTTCCCAGCGAATGCGCCCCGATCCTTTCGAGCAACTTATCTTCCCGCATTGGAGACCCTCTTTGGTCACAGGTGATACAGGTTCGTCATTGCAACCGGCACGACGTCACATTCGAACGAAGCCAGTCAGGCGCCCGCATCAAGCGGCGCGCCAAATTTGATTACATGTCTAAGTTTAAAATTACAAGTCGGCTATTTCGAAACCGAAAAGGTCGCAACCAATCTTCAGGATTTAGGCCTCAGCGGGCTTTTCTGGAACGGGATTTGGCCGGAACAGCCGCCTCCCCAGCCCTTTGACGGTTTTCGATCACTTTTGACACATCCCGTGTCGAAGGCACGCGACGTTCATCGTTCAGCAATTCTACCTCGTCCTTCTGCAGGTTCTTGATAATTGCAGAGAGAGTTCGCTGGGTCGCCTCGACATCCTCGGCAGTTACACCTGATAGAGCCTTCCTGCTTACATCTTCCGCCAGGGGCATCAGGACATCTTTGAGGTTTTTACCTTCCTCTGTCAGATAGATGTAGACTTGCTTTCGATCACCCTCTTTTTTCATCCGGGTAATGTAGCCAAGCTTTTTCAAAGCGCGCAGTGCACTATATGCGGTGGGCTCCATTACACCGACATTGGCTGCAAGTTCCCGTTGAGTCTGGCCGTCCTTCTCCCAGAGCGCACGTAAAAAAAGGCGATGACCGATGGATACAGAATGTTCAATCAGTCGGATCTGCATGCTTCGCGAATAGGCCTTCACCGCCTCTTTCGCCAGGAATGAGATACGCTTTTTGTCGTTCAGTAGCAGATCGTGGCTCTTTGACACCTAGACACCTAAGTCTTGGATTCCAATCGTTGATGCTACGGTAAAGCAGCATTCAGCAGGAATTCCAAGTGCAATCTCCAACAAAGCTGGGTATGACGCGGCGAATTGCGAACCTGGATTTTGTCCATCGCAATGGGTCGGAATGCGCGGTTTCTGAAGTATCGCTTCCAGGATCCATCTTTGATCGTAGCATCTTCTTTTCCTGCGTGGCATGGAGCCACTTTAAGCCATTATTCAAGGCTCCGCGCTTCAAACCGGACGGAAACAGCTCAGCAAGACCGTAGCTTTCAAGACAAACATTTTGGTGTTCCGGCGTAATCTGATCCACAGAACGGCCCACCTTCAAGACGTCCCTTAGATCTCTCCGGCAAGCCACATCGGCAAAAATTCCGTTCCCATGCAGCATTTCGCTTTCGACCTCATCGCGGTCGCTTCAATCACATGTGATTGTCCGAGTGAAAGTTTTCTTAGATTGCTAAGTTTTTGAATATCCGTTATTCGTGGGGGAGAAAGTCAACACATTTGAAGTTCGAAGGAACAAATTGCGCTCGCCCGAAGCTGGAAAGCGCACGCAAACCGACTTGCGAATTGTCTTTACGCTGAAGACAAACCAGAGTTGGATCACGAAAACGGGAGTTTATGAATGCGCGTTCCGAAGTTTTCCGTGGGCCAGCCGACCCGACGTATGGAAGACATTGGATTACTGACCGGCAATGGATGCTACTCAGACGACTTTCGGTACCCCGACGAGGTCCACGCCGTGTTTGTCCGTTCCGCCGTCGCGCATGCCGACATTGGGGCGCCAGACATCTCGTCAGCGCTGGAAGTCCCTGGTGTTCTGACTGTCCTGACCGGCCAGGACTGGAAGGACGAAGGACTGGGCGAACTGAACGGGTCCGGGTTCTTCGGCATTCTCGATCCAAAAAGACGCGATGGTCAGGATTGGTTCCGTCCGATCAGGCTGCCGCTGGCAGTCGGTCGGGTAAGGTATTTGGGCGAACCGATCGCGGTGGTAGTCGCCGAGACGCAAAACGCAGCCAGAGATGCCGCCGAGCTCGTCGATATCCCCTACAACCCGTTACCTATCGTCACGGACACGGCGGAAGCGAACGCGCCGGGGACCGTTCAAATCTACGACGACTGCGAACGCAATGAGTCTTTCGTTTATGAGGTCGGGGACAAGGATGCCACTGACCTGGCATTTTCCAGTGCGCCGCTTGTCATCAAACAGAAATTTGTCATCAATCGCATGTATGCCTCACCGATCGAACCAAGATCGGTCCTTGCACGTTACAACGCCCCCAACGGGAAATACGAGATCAAAGTCGGCGCACAAAGCCCCAACGATCTACGTCGTTCCTTTGGGACAATGATGCTCAAGGTTGATCCGAACAACATTCTTAGTAACTGCTCACCCCCACTTTAAGTCCCCGAGATTCAACGGCGGTTTCAGACCCACTAGCTCAATCGAGATGCCTTTTTGGCCTCGGAGTGGTGCGACGATTTGAATCGGCTATTAACGATCCCCTCATTGCGATTTTCGTGATTCTATCGGGTTATGACACGTGTTCGATTGATTTGGGAAAAGCCGCATTGGGGTGGTCTTTCAGTCAAGGCTACTCGCTGCATTTGGAAGCCTGAAAAGGCGATGCGGCCACCGCATGGCCTGATGTCCATGGCATCGCGGGCGGACTGATGGCAAGCGTGAATGGCACTTCCCTGCGTGAAGAGTTCGATGCTGCCAGGGCGCGCATTGCCGCGCTGCGCAAAGCGGGCAGGATTTCAGATGACGTCGATGCGGTTATTGGCGTGTTGTGCAGCTTGCTGGGCATCCTGATCGCCATCTTTCTGGAAAAGACGACCAGGAAGACCGGCAAGAACTCCAGTATTGCGCCGTCGCAGACGGATAAGGACAACACCGGGAAACGGAGCAAAAAGGCTTCCGGCAAGGGTGTGGCGCCGAACTGGATGACGGGCGAAAACCTTCGCAAGGTCACCGTCGGGGAAACCTCCACCGTCCAGGTTTGTGACAGTTGCGGGGCTGATCTCTCAGACGTCGAACCCTCGGCGCGCGAGGAACGCATCCATCTCGATATCATGTTCGAGGTTGTCGAGAAAAAGGTCGTCGCAGAAACCAGGGACTGCCCCAAATGCCGCACCCGAACCAAGGGGCGTTTCCCTGAAAACATGCCGGGGCCGTTGCAATATGGCGTTGGCTTTCAGGCCTTCGTGATCAACCTGCTGATTGCCCAGATGCTGTCTTTGCGCCGCGCCGTCGAACTGGTGCGGGCCATCTCTGGCGTCAGGATGTCGCAGGCCACCTGCCTGGGCTACATCCAGCGACTGCACGAGGCGCTTGAACCCTGGGAAACGGCTGCCGCCGCACATCTTCTGACCCGCCCGGCCCTGCATGCCGATGAGACCGGTTTCAGGGTCGACAGCAAAAACCAGTGGCTGCATGTGCTGACCGATGACTCCCTGACCCTCATTTATGGATACCCCGGTGTCAAGCGATTTTCGAACGGTGATGTGAGCGTGTGATCGGATGCGGTCATTTATCAGGCCTCACAGTGCGGCTTTTTGTGCAGCCGCGGGCCGGTATGGTGATGCGCGAACCGGGTCCAAATCAAGTTCCAGAGCTATTTTGCCTTTTGGGTCAACATGGTTTTCCCGCTCCGGATCTTTCCGATCAATCTCCCATGCTATTCGTCGACCTCTTCACACGTCCCGGGCACCGACGCGAAGCGTTGCGCGATCCGCGCTTACGCTACCGCCTCCGGATTCCGATAATTCTCCTGTTTCGATATCATGGCCCAGATACCCCGTGCCATCCTGTTGGCCAGCGTGATCGCGACCAGAAGCTTCGGTTTTCGATCCAGCATTCTGGCCAGCCAGCTTCCCTTGCGAACCCCAAACCGCGTCGCCGCATTGATCACTGACATCGCCCCGATGATCAACAGGCTTCGGATGTCTTTCTGACCCATCTTCGAAACTTTCCCGAGCCGGTCCTTACCGCCTGTCGAGCGCTGAAGCGGCACGAGACCCAGCCAGGCTGCGAAGTCACGCCCCCGTTTGAAGCAATTCATGTCCGGGGCAAAGGCCTCAATTGCCAGTGCCGTCTGCAACCCGACGCCCGGCATTGTTGTCAGCCTTCGCACTGTGCCGGATGCTTTCGCCTCCGTCTTGAGTTGCTTCGTCAGATCGAAAATCCTGGTCGCCAGCAGATCGATGTGCTCGGCATACATCCGGGCCGTGTTACGCACGAGGGCGGGCAGCCCATTGGTATCGTCGTCCAGCGCGGCTCTCAACTTCTTGATCCCCGCCTTGCTCTTCGGCCCGATCACGCCATATTCGGCGAGATGGCCGCGCAGCGCATTGATGGTCTGCGTGCGCTGCCTGACAAACATCTGCCGTGATCGGAACAGCATGCCGCGCGATTGCTGCTCGGTGGATTTCACCTCAACGAACCGCATGGTCGGCCGGGAGGCAGCTTCAGTGATCGCCTCAGCGTCTGCCCTGTCGTTTTTCTGCCTTTTGACAAAAGGTTTCACGTACTGAGGTGGAATCAGCTTCACCTCATGGCCCAACTTACCGATCTCGCGGCCCCAATCGTGAGCTGTGGCGCAGGCCTCCATCGCGACAATGCATCGGGGCTGCTGTGCAAGAAACGGCATGAACTGGGCGCGGCTCAACTTCTTGCGGTAGCCAACCGAGCCATCGGCTGTGGCTCCGTGGACCTGAAAAACCTGCTTTGCAAGATCAACGCCGATGATGCTAACTTCCGACATGTGGATACTCTCCCTTTGATTTGTGACGTTCAGTATAACGGCACCTGGCACATTACGATGCCTCCGGGCGGGGTATCCACACTATCAAGTTCCTGCACCCCAGGCGCGGCAAGGAAGCGATAGAGGCATTCGGCATCATTCCGGTCTACACCGGGGTGTTGATCCATGATTGCTGGGCATCCTACCTTGCATACAGCCAGTGCAAGCATCAGCTATGCGGGTCGCATCTGCTTCGGGAACTGACCTTTGTCGTCGACTCCAGCAATTACCGTTGGGCGCGCCTGATGAGGAAGGTGTTGCGTGAGGTCTGCCATAAGGTCAACAAGAGCGAGACCGGGGTGTTGAGCGAGGCCGAATGTCGCAAGATACGCAAAAGGTATCGGACCATTCTGACGCAAGGTGCCGGGGAAATGCCCGAAGTTCCTGCGAAACCGGAAGGTAAGCGCGGACGGGTCGCAAAGTCGGATGCCCACAACCTGCATGAGCGTCTGTTGAAACACGAGGACTCCGTGCTTCGCTTCATGAGCGAACCCGATGTCAGCTTCACCAATAACGCGGGCGAGCAAAAAATCAGGATGGCAAAGGTCAAAATCAAAGTCTCGGGCTGCTTCCGGACAGACCGCTATGCACACGCCTGGTGCCGGATATCAAGCTACCTGAGTTCCATGGGTGCCCTCGGATATAATCCACTTGTCGCGATCCAGATCGCGCTGGCCGGAAATGCCGCCAATATGGTCAAATCACACTATGCTCAAGACGCGTGACGGGGTGAGCAGTTACCTGGACGCAACAAAAAAGGTGGCGGAATGCGGTCTGCCTGTCGCTGCATACCTGCTTCAGTCCGACATCTCTGACGTCCGGTTTGAAAAGGGTTGCTACTCCACTGAACAGAGTGCAGGCACAGTGTCGTTTGCTGACGTTGCAAAGGCTGTTGCCGACCCAAAACTTTCGGAACTCGTCGGCGGAGCCAAACTCGAAGGCACCGGTCATGCAGTACATGAGGCAGCGAACTTTCCGAATTGCTGCCATATCTGTGAGGTGGAGATTGATCCCAACACCGGGATAACCGAAGTCGTCGGATATTGGGTGGTGGATGATGTGGGAACGGAATTGAATCCGGTGATCGTCAAGGGTCAGGTTCACGGTGGAGTGATGCAGGGCGTGGGTCAGGCCCTATTGGAGAACATCGTGTTTGACGAGGACGGCCAGCTTCTCACCGGATCGTATATGGACTACGCGATGCCCCGCGCTTCGGACATCTGTGACGTCGTCGTCGACAGTCATCCTGTTCCGACAGCCACGAACCCATACGGCGCCAAGGGTGTCGGCGAATCCGGAACCGTGGGCAGCCTGCCGGCCACAATGAATGCCATAGCCAACGCACTTGGCCCGATTGGCATCACGCATGTCGACACGCCGGCAACTCCAGACAAAATCTGGAGGCTTATTCGGGATGCGCAAAAATGAAGCGCGGAAACCGATAGAATTCGCTTCATGCGCAGAGGTCCAACCGATCCGCAATGAGTCCTGCCTTGCGCGGCAAGGGCGTTCAGCCGGTCCGCGGCGCCGGTAAAGCAGTCAGTCCGCCTCCACCTGGAATGCCATAAAACAGTCGAATGCACTTCAACTCGGATTGTTCCGTGGTCAGCCGCCAAAGTGACACCGAAGCCGTTGATGCAATATGTTTAGATTGCTAAGTAAATATGTAAATTTTAAAACCTGAGCACGCCCGGCAAGCCGCTTTCAGGCCGGGTACCGATGACCAAGAGGCTTCGATCAAGACGTCACCTGATGCCAATTCGAACAAACCAAAGGGATAGCTGAGTGAGAATGGCACAAGGATCATCGCCGCTGGCTGTCTTGTCACACGGGCCCTTTCGCACCATCTGGCTGGCAACCATGGTGTCAATGTTGGGGCACTGGATACAGACCGTGGCAGCGGCGTGGACGATGTCTGCGATCACCGATTCCGCGATCCTGGTCGCACTCGTGCAAAGCACAATTCATCTTCCGCTGATGATTTTCTCCTATTCCGCCGGCATTATCGCCGACACCTGGGACCGCCGCCGCGTCATGCTCTTTGCTCAGCTTCTGGCTTGCAGCTCCGCCGCTGTTCTCGCGGCGATCACCTGGTTGGACGTTGTCTCTCCCGTGACGCTTCTGATCCCGTGCTTTCTGATAGGTACGAGCATGGCGCTGCATCATCCGGCATGGAATGCCTCGATCGCGGATATTCTGGGTTCGGGTGAACGCCTTCCCGCAGCCATCAGCTTAAATTCCATAAGCACAAACAGCATGCGCAGCATCGGGCCGGCGATCGGTGGAGCTGTCGTCACATTTGCGGGTGCTGCTGTCGCATTCGCAATGAACGCAGTGAGCTACATCTTCCTCATTGCCGCGCTCTATCGGTGGAACCCGCCAAAGAAGAGCCCGGGACTACCCTCCGAGGAATTCAGGATCGCGGCCACCAACGGACTGCGCTACCTGTTGATGTCGCCAAATCTACTGCGCGTGATACTCTGCGGCTCAGTCTTCGGGTTATCCGCTGTCTGCACCATGGCGCTGCTTCCCCTGATAGTCCGAAACGACTTGCAGCAACCAGCATCGGTCTATGGGATCATGCTGGCATGTTTTGGCCTTGGCGCCGTCTTCGCTGCATTTCTTCTTCCGTGGATCAGGAACCAATACCCGGTCAGGCATATTATTCGTATCTCGCTATGTGCGACCGGCTTAGCGCAATTGGCAATCGTCGCGGTTGGCCGCACCGATGTCACCGGCCTGTCCCTGGTCGTCTCCGGCGCAGCATGGTCGATATTGCTCAACTTGTTGAGCATTACAGTTCAAACCCTGACACCGCGGTGGGTCATCGGGCGTGCGCTTTCTCTTCACATGACATTCACGGTCGGAAGCATGGGCATTGGCGCGTTGCTATGGGGGTACATATCACAATTCAGTTCAAACGATCTTGCCATGCTCTGCGCTGCAGCACTCGCAATATTCAGCGGGATTGTTGGCGTCGGCATCAATGACACGAACGCAGGTGGTGAAAGACTTGAGCCATTGAACCGGTTCGTGCCTCCAAAGGTCGACCAGGACATCAAGCCGATGAGCGGCCCCATCGTTGTTCACATCGACTACAAAATCGAAAATTCCGATACCTCCGAGTTCCTAAAGATCATGACGCAGAGGCGGCGCATGCATCTGCGTGACGGTTCTTACAATTGGGCACTATTGCGCGATCTCGAAACCGCAAACAGGTGGACCGAGCGCTATTACATGCCGACCTGGACGGAGTATCTCCGACATCATGGGCGTCGTTCCAAGAAAGATGGTGAAATGCACGATATGCTGGAAAAGATAAGTAAAACAAAGCCCAAGGTGCGCCGAATGATCGAGCGTCAAACGGTCCCAACCAAAATCAGTTCCGCAGACTTCTTTCAATGACCTTCCGATCAAGTGAAGGCGTTACCGCCACAATGCTCATGGAGTTCAGCGCATGCATACAGACAATGCACGAATAGAGCGGATGTCCGGCGCCCTCGCCCAAGCCTGGCGAACGCGGAGCCGTATGGATCACTTTCCGCAGAACGACGCTCCGCGTGATCTTGATGAGGCGCTGGCCGTACAGACCGCGTTCCTGGAAACGATGGGGAGCAATCCGGGCGGCTGGAAGGCGGCAGGCTCCGGCCCGGGATCTGCGCCACGGCTTGCATTGGGCGAACCCATGCATGGCCCCCTGCTGGAAAGCGTCTTCCTGAGTAGCGACGAACCGGTTTCGCTCAGCCAGTTTGTCGCGCCGAAATTCGAGCTCGAAATCGCTCTGCGCGTAGCGGACACCTGGGCACCCGGAGACCGGCTCCCGTCCGTCCGCGAGTGCGCGAACATGTTCAGCGGTGCCTTTGTCGGATGCGAAATCGCGGATTCCCGGCATGCGGATTTCCTCAAGGCTGGCTGGTTGAGCTGCATGGCCGACAATTCCGGAATGGCCGGATACATTGTCGGTCCAGAGCTTTCCGGCGTGGATATCGCAGCCTTGCGCTCGGACAGCGCACGATATGCGATAGACGGAAAGACGGTTGCGACGGAACTCGGTGGCCAAGAGGTCTATTGTGCCAGCGAAGTCGGTCACTGGTTGATACAGCGGATCATCGGACGCGGCCTGACGGTAAAAAAGGACGCGATCCTGACCCTTGGCACGGTTACAATGCCGCAATCCGTCGCGGCCGGCAGCACTGTCGAGATGTCGATCGGCACGTTTGATCCGTTGGTCTTTCGGGTCATAGCCTAGAGTTGGCCCCCACCCCGGAATCAGATCCGCACTATTTTCACCGATCACACCAATCCGACATGGTTGCAGTTGCAAACGATAAATCTATCGGCAGAAAAATATGAACAACAATAGATGGACAAACAGACCCGACGGCTCCAACTGGGGCGATTTCGGACCCGACGACCAGCTTGGCCGCCTCAACCTGCTTACTGCTGAAAAAGTCCGCCAGGGTATTGCTGAAGTCAACGAGGGGATGACTTTTTGCCTGAGCATGCCGCTCGATTATCCGAAAGGTGTAGCGCTCGCTCAGGGTCGATACCCCCCTCAGCTAAAGGCAACCGAAAGGGACGGGCTTCCGATATTCAATCTGCCTTTGGCGGTGCGAAATCCAAACCACCGCGAAATCGTCAGCGACGATGTCGCCACGCTGACACTACAGTACTCGACGCATTGGGACGCGCTTTCGCATGTCGGCTACAAGTTCGACGTATTCGGCAACGGGAAGCCGGAACACGTCTACTACAACGGTTTTCGTGCAAATGAGGATGTCGTTGGCCCCTTAAACTACGCAACAGCTGAAACCCCCACGGAACAGTCAGGTCCCTATGGGGCATTTACGTTGGATATCGCCAACCTTGCCAAAAAGCCGATCCAGGGACGGGCGATTTTGATCGATATCGCCCATCATTTCGGCACAGATCGGAGATTGATCACCGGCGCGGACGTTAAATCGATCATTCAGGCCGACAAAATTGTGGTCAAGGAAGGCGACATCGTCGCTTTCAGGACCGGATGGACTGAGTACTTGATGGAGGCCGGGGAAGAATCCAATATCGACAGCCTCAATAAGATAGGCGGCATGCTCGATGGTCGGGACACTGAGCTTCTGGATTGGATCACACATTCGGGTATCGCTGCCATCTGCGCTGACAACTATGCGGTGGAGGCGTTACCGTCTCGCGACGCCGATACATCTGATTGTGCCCTCCCCCTACACGAACACTGCTTGTTCAAACTGGGTATTCCTTTAGGTGAGCTTTGGGCGCTCGGCGAACTGGCGAAATGGCTGAGGCAAGCCAATCGTTCGGCGTTCCTGCTTACCGCGCCGCCGCTCTATCTTCCACACGCCGTCGGCTCACCGGTCAATCCGGTTGCAACCGTTTAGTCTGTTTTAGGAACAGGAAGTTATGGCAGCAAACGCATATGACTACATCGTCGTCGGATCAGGATCAGCCGGCGGAGCTATAGTTGGCAGACTCAGCGAGAATGGCAAATACACGGTACTGTGCCTCGAAGCAGGCACCGAAAAATCCAACTACATCTTTACCAAACCGCCCGCAGCCAACGTTTTTCTCATAAACAACCCCAAGGTTAACTGGCGGTATTTCTCAGAGCCGGACGAATCCCACGGTAACCGTGAAATTTTCGTCCCGCGCGGCAAGATCCTCGGTGGTTCAAGCGCCATAAACGGGACGATCTACAACAGGGGTCAAAAACTCGACTACGACACCTGGGCGCAAATGGGGTGTCGCGGTTGGGGGTATGACGATGTTCTTCCCTACATGAAAAAACTTGAGAGCACGAATGTCGGTGACGACAAATATCGGGGACGGTCCGGTCCTATTCACGTCAACGTCGCTTCGAAAATCAGCCCGTTCTACGACTTGTTCATCCAATCCGCCAACGCCATCGGTATCCCAAGCAATCCCGATTATAGCGGCGAGACCCAAGAGGGCGTGGCGATGGCGCAACAGGCCATCCGTCGAGGAAACCGCCAAAGCACCGCTACAGGATATATTGATCCGGCGCGCAAACGAAAAAACGTCACTGTTGTTGCAGGAGCTGAAGCAAAGACTCTCATGCTTGAGCAGCAATTCTAATTTTGGCTCATTTTTGGGTCTCAGATGAATTTGAGCTGATTTTCAGGAGGGTTTAGGTTGCTTCCGGGCTGACTTGACGGTCGGTGGTGGCTCACCATCGACAAGTGTTCGTATGAGTGCACCCCAATCCGGGAAGATCAAGTAGCAAACAATCGTGCGGATGTGATCGAAGAACCGATACCGCGCCGCTAAAACACTGCGGGCTTTCTTCCAGAGCGCTTCGAGTACATCACAAACTGTATGCATGGCGAAGGCGAGCAGATTGAGCGTCGCCAGCACAGATGCCAGATAATTGTCGCCATGCCCAAAGTTGTGCTCCAGATTGTATCCCCGGGTTTTCAGAACATTGAAGGTCTCATTTTCAATCTTCCACCGTGCGCGTCCGCAAGCGGCAAGGTCCCCGACATTGGTCTCATCGACAGCGATGTTGGTCACAAAGCTGTTGCGATATGTGGTCTTCCCTTTGGTGTTGATAATCTCGATTTCGAACCAGTTGACGTGGGTCGCGTCCTTGCCATCGCGCAGGGGTACATCATTCAGCCAGCGATAGATGTGGGTGGCAGCCTTGCGACCCTTTTTGATACGACGGCGCTTTGTCGAGTTGATCTCGGCACCGTCCAGCCACTCGTACAACGTCTTATGGGACAAGGACTTGGCAGTCAGAATGAAGTCGCCGCCAACCGACTGAATCGTATCAACAATCGGCTGATTAGCATACAGGTCATCGCCAAGATAAACTGGCTTTAGCGAAGCGTAACGTTTCCCATTGGCGGCAAGCCAGCGTTTGACGGCATTCCTTTCACAATCCTGTTTCGCATGACCGTCCTGCGGGCTAATAAATTCCGGCTGCAGCGGTATCGCTCGGCTGTCACCCGGGACGACGACCGCGGCGGAAACCATGGTGTGAAAATACTCGGTGCCGCCATCATTGCGCTTGCGATGAGAACAATTCCGGCAATGCAACTTGCGGCTACAGAAATATTCTGTGCCATCAAGTGCAATCAGCACGCGACCATCCAGACATCGGAAAGGCTCCAAACCGTTATGGCTTTTCAGATGGTCAACAAGGTTATCAAACTGCCCAAAGAGATGCTGCGGTTCAGCCTCATCAAGCATCGAGCGGATATGATTATCGCTCGGAAGCTTCTTGATTCCGAACAACGTCTGACAGTTCGAGCAACCGTTACCCGCTTGCATCTCGCGCTGATGCGACAGGAACGACGGAGACTGCATGAAAAATATCGAAAACGCCGACAGGCCGATATCTGCCATCGTGTAACTCGTGTTTGGGCCAACCCGTCGGTCAGGCAAGTTCGCGCAGCACGATCTGAGCGAGCCAATGAGGGAATCCAAGTGTAACACGCAACAAACGAATCATAGATCGAGCGATTTGAGAATCCCAAAAATCCCAAAATTAGAATTGCTGATGCTTGAGGGCAAACGCTGCGTAGGTGTGCGCTATGAGAAAGACGGCTTGGAACACGAAGTCCGCGCGAATTTCGAGGTAATAGTGTCTTGTGGTGCCGCGAATTCACCGAAACTGCTGGAACTTTCGGGCATCGGAAATCCGGAGGTATTGAACTCATTCAATATCGAAGCGGTGCATTCTCTTCCTGGCGTCGGAGAGAATCTGCGCGACCACTATGCAGGCATTTTGAAATGGCAATTCAATCGACCGGGGATTTCAGTTGCAAAACGTGGCCGCGGACTGGGTCTCTTGATTGAACTCCTGAAGTACGGGCTTTTTCGTAAGGGTTTCATTTCGCAAGGAATGGGCACTCTGCGGGTCTTTTCCCGTTCTCGACCCGGACTGGACAATCCCGACATCATGATGGTTGTCGCTCCGTTTCTGATCGAAATGGGGGCCGGCGAAAACTTCAGAATGTCTGCCACAAATGGATTTTTCATGTATTCCCACATGCAGCGAACTGAAAGCACCGGCTCAATCCACATCCGTTCGAGCGATTTCCGTGCGCCCCCCGCCATCCGGTTCCGTTTCCTGGACACCGAAAATGACCGGCAAACCGCCATTCGGGCAATCCGGCAGGGCAGAGAGATCGCTGCCGCAAAACCGCTGTCCGATTACATCGATAAAGAACTGCAGCCGGGCCCCGAAGTGCAAACGGACGACGAAATCCTCGAGTTTCTGCGTAACACCGGCCAAATCACACATCACATGGTCGGGACCTGCCGAATGGGGCATGATCCCATGGCGGTTGTAGACGACCGATTGCAGGTTCATGGAATAGAAGGGCTGCGCGTCGCTGATGCCTCAATCATGCCGACAATTCCATCAGGGAACACGAGCATACCCTGTGTGATCGTCGGCGAAAAATGTGCCGCCATGGTACTGGAGGACGCCAAATCTGCGCGATCGACATAAATCCGATCAATTAGCCCATGCGCAGACGGCCGGACGTTTCAGCATCACTGCTGGACCGCCTTGTGGATTGCCCGCCAGATCCTGTTCGGTGTCGCCGGCATGTCGATATGGTCGATACCGCAGCCGCGATGGAGTGCGTCGCGCAGCGCATTAATCACAGCAGGGGTTGCTCCGATCGTCCCGGCTTCACCAGCACCTTTTATTCCAAGTTCATTGGTCGTCGAGGGGACGTTGCGGGTTTCGCACTCAACCGTGGGCATGTTGTCCGCGCGCGGCATCGCGTAGTCCATGAAAGTTGCCGTGAGCAGTTGACCGTCGGCATCGTACACCGTGTTTTCCAATAGAGCCTGGGACACACCTTGAATAACACCGCCGTGTATTTGTCCGGCAAGTAGGAGCGGATTCACAGTGACTCCGAAATCATCAACAGCAACAAAGCGCAGTATCGTTGTCGTGCCGGTTTCCGGATCGATTTCCACTTCACAGACGTGCGTTCCGTTCGGATAAGTTGCCTCTTGCTGAACGAAACGGCCGGTGGCCGTTAGATCCTCCGGATCTTCTGCCGATTGGGCGATCTCCGCAAAACTGACAAACCGGTTCGCGCGGCGGTTCGAAGCCGTCCCATTTTCAAGGGAGACATCCGCTACATCGCAATCCATGAGATCCGCCGCAAGTCGCGTGATCTTGGTTGCGAGTTCCGAACCGGCTCGCGCCGCCGATGCTCCGCCGAGTGGAACTGATCGCGAACCACTCGTACCCCCTCCTGAGGGAATGGCGTCGCTGTCGCCTTGCTGCACGTAGATGTCGCCGAGGGCCATGTTCAATTTCTCGGCAATGAATTGCGCATAGACGGTTTCGTGCCCTTGCCCGTTCGACTGTGTACCGATCTTGCAAGTCACACTGCCATCCGAGTTCAGCGTCACATAGGCGGCCTCGGATCCGGCGAAGGCACAGGCCTCGATGTAAGTAGACATTCCAATCCCACGAAGCATTCCGCGGGATTTTGAATCTTCCAGTCGAGCTTGGAATCCGTGCCAATCAGCGCGTTCCAGCGCCTGGTTCATGTGCGCTTCGAATTCGCCGACGTCGTAGGTCAGGTCCGTGAGGGTCGTGTAAGGAAACTTGTCGGAAGGAATAAAATTGCGACGGCGAATTTCGTCGGGCGCCATATCAAGCTCTATGGCACAGCGATCAACAAGCGTTTCCAGCAGGAACGCTGCCTCCGGGCGGCCGGCACCCCGGAAGGCATCAACGGGATTGGTATTGGTGAATATGCCGTCAACCCGCACATCGAGTGCGGGAATATCGTAGACACCGGTCGACATCGCTGAGCCGATATACGGTATGAAGGGGCCGTTTTGAGACGTGTATGCACCGAGATTGGCGGTGGTCTGGATGCGCAGCCCAAGAAACCTTCCGTCTTCACGCAATGCCATCTCTGCGACAGATACATGGTCCCGCCCGTGTGTATCGGTCAGGAAGTGCTCGGTACGCTCGGATGTCCATTTCACCGGCTTCCCGAGGCGTTGCGCTGCCTCCAGAACAAGTGCGTACTCGCGATATGTCAGGAGCTTCGGTCCGAACCCACCACCCACATCCGGGGTTCGAATATGGAAACGATGGGGATCAGTATCGAAAACGTAACTTAATACGTCGCGCAGGCTGAAAACACCTTGCGATCCGACAGTGAGGGCATAACGCATCGTATCTGGCCGATACTCGCCGATGGCCGATCGCGGTTCCATATAGTTGCTGACGAGGCGGTTGTTGACGAAAGTTATACCGACGGTCTTATCGGCGACTTTGAAGGCCTCGTTGCAGGCCTCCTCATTGCCCCTTTGGTAGAGAAAGCATCGGTTGCTCCCATTCTCCGGCCAGACAAGAGGTGTGTCGTCATCGAGCGCTTTGGCCGGATCAACATTGGGTGGGAGTTCCCTATATTCAGTTTCAATGAGCTCTGCCGCGTCCCATGCCTGCTCCCTGCTGTCAGCAACTATAAAGGCAACGGCATCCCCGACGTAGCGCACCCGATCCTGGCACAGCACCTCAATCTCCCGAATGACTCCGCTGCTGCCGTCAGGCTGAGTGCCGGCCAACCGGACCTTTAGTCCATTCAGATGCGCCACGTCCTGTCCCGTCAGAACAAGATGCACGCCGGAAGCGTTCCGCGCCTGATCGATATCACCAATTTCAAACTCAGCATGTGCGACAGGCGAGCGTAAGACGTAGCCGAACAGCATGCCCTCAGGGACAATGTCATCGGTATAGCAGCCCTGCCCTCTCAAATAGGAACCGTCCTCAATACGCCTTGCGGGATTTCCGACGCCAAATCTCGGTGGAAACTCTGCCATACTTTGTGACCCCAAGTGCAAGTGTCAGAATGCTGCGCGATTGTGCCAATCTATTCCGGTGCACACACGGGCACACAGGCATTCGATGTATTCTGTAGATATCTAACTATTTTCTTGCCATAAAGCAGATTGGTGGTCAAATCTTCAGAGCATTTAGATATATGACAATAGAGATCCGGCTCAGGCAGCCTGAGCGAATTGGCGATCGTATCAGCATGTGGAAAACGGGTCGTTCCTAGAGGCAGACAACTGAGCCAACATCCTTCCGGACAAGGATTTTTTGCCAGTTAAAGCAGCCATTACGCTATCTTCTCGGGTATAAGATTCGCTTCAATATCAGCGGTTTTTCCCGGCAAACTACATCAACGCTGACTTTGCCAAATCCCTTTTCGAACCGCACCTTCGCTGATTTTGATTCCAGCCGCTCTCCCAAACACAATGACATACACTTCAATAAAGTCAGGCAAAAACTCATTGCATAGATGTCTAAGTATATGCTATTCAAAAATAGAACAAGAAGCGGGAGGAGCGTTTTCTGGCCGAAGCACCGGGCCGGACTCTCCAATTATAAATGGATACTCGCCGGATATCGCGGGTGCATATTAAAGTGAATGGAGGAGGATACCATGAGGCTGTTGGAGTTGGTTCAATCTAAGGCTTTTGCAGCGGCGCTTGCGACGTCGATCGTCGCTTCGCCCGCCGTGGCGGCCGAGATGAGCTTTGCCGTTGGGTTCCCGGACAAACAAACAAACACTCAGGCCGCTCATGTGATGGCAAAGCACATTGCAGACAACACGGATATCGACGTCAAAGTCTATCCAATTTCACTTCTCAGCCTTGCGGAGACATCCGCTGGACTGCGCGATGGTCTGGCGGATATCGGGTTCGTTGTTACCGGCTACACGCCTTCGGACTACTCGGAAATGGGGCTGGCAACCAACCTTGCACTATCTGCAAACAGCACGGGCAAACAGACCCAGTATCCGGGTGCGGCCATGGGTCTGGCTGTCACAGAGTATGTGATGCTTCACTGTCCCGAGTGTCAGGCCGAAATGAAGAAAATGAACCAGGTCTATCTGGGTGGCGGAAGCTCGGCCTCATACAGCATCATCTGTGCCGATACCGAAATTGAATCGGCCGATGATCTAAAGGGCCTCAAAATCCGCACGGCCGGCCCCGAATACGCGCGCTGGGTTGAAAGTTTCGGTGCCGTCAACGTCAAAATCCCACTGGGCGAGGTCTATGAGGGTTTCTCACAAGGGGTCATGGATTGCATGTTGAATCCACCCAACTCGGTCGAGGGTTCCCAGCTTTATGATGTCATCAAGCAGGTTTACCTTGGCGCTCCGAAAGGCACATATGCTGCCATGACCACCGGCAACGTAAACTTGGATGCGTGGAAAGAACTGTCGGTCGAAGAGAAATCAGCTTTCTTGCGTGGCGCTGCGGAAGCCTCCGCGTTCACCTCCTGGAACTATCTGAACGAAGGTGAAGTCGCCCTCAAGAAGATGGAGGAATTGAACATCACCGTAAAGCCGGTTCCGGCCGATATTGTTCAGACATCCGCCGACTTCGCAAAGAGTGATATTGCCACTGTCGCAGAGCTCATGAAGTCGCAATACAATATCGACGATGTCGAGAAGAAAATGAATACGGTTGTCGAACTGGTCGAAAAGTACAAAGTGCTTACAGAAGGCAAGGAGCGCGATCAAGCAGCTCTAGCTCAGCTGTATTGGGACAACATCATGTCGAAGGTCGACCCGGCAACATACGGGAACTGATGGGCGGATGTTCTGGTTGGTCTGACGTTTGTCAGGCCCGCCAGTACATAACTTCCTTTGAAGCTATGATCCGAACAACAGTTGTGCCAGTTTCTTGTAGGGACGACGTATAGGTGTGACGGGCCGTATATTCGACAAGCTGATAGATGCTGCGACTGCAATCGGTGCGATTGCCACGGCGCTCATGATGATCCACGTGTCGCTTGATGTGACATTGAAGTACCTGTTCAACGCTCCAATTCCCGCCACGATCGTCATCGTTTCGCAATACTACATGCTTTGCGTTGCATTCCCTCCCCTGGCGCTGGCCGAGCAACAGAATTCGCACATCAGCGTTGAGATATTTGCCACGCACCTACCGGGACGTATTCAACACTATCTGCAAGGTGCTTCGTTCCTTTTCGCATGCATCGTCTATGGGATGCTCACATACATAGCGGCTTTCAATGCGCGCAGAGAGTTTGAGGCCGGCAGTTTCCTGATCGAACAGCAAGTCAAGATCGATGTATGGCCAGCCTATTTCATTCTTCCGACAGGAACCGGTTTGATGACCCTTTATCTTGCACTGCGCTTCTTCCGGTTTCTGCGCGGTGAAGATCAATTGAAATCTCATGAAGTTCCATTCGAATAGGGCGCCCAATGTCTAACATCGAAATCGGCTTCACGGGATTGGGTTTGCTGTTCACACTTATTCTACTCCGGTTCCCTATCGGCATTTCCATGATCGGCGTTTCATTTGCGGGAATTTGGTTTCTGGTTGGAGAACGCGCGGCGTGGGCTGCGCTTGGGCTGATACCGCAGTCCTTCGCCGCAAAATGGGCGTTGAGCTCCGTCCCTATGTTCCTGCTGATGGGTTTCGTCTGCTACCACACAGGTCTCACCAAGTCTCTTTTCGATGTCGCCCGATTGTGGTTGTCGCGTCTTCCAGGGGGTCTGGCAGTTGCATCCGTTTTCGGCGCCGCGGGGTTTGCTGCGGTTACCGGATCGAGCGTGGCCTGCTCTGCAACGATGGGAAAGATTGCCGTGCCGGAAATGACCCGGTGCGGCTATTCTCCAAAACTCGCGACAGGAACAGTCGCCGCCGCAGGAACGATTGGTGCGCTTATCCCGCCATCGATATTGATGATCCTCTACGGGATCATCGCCCAGGTTCCGATAGGAAAGCTGTTTCTTGGCGGACTTGCTGTCGGCTTGTTGACCACCTTCGCCTACTGCGCCGTGATTATCCTTCAAGCGACCTTGGATCCGAAGGTCGCGCCCCGCATCGAGGGCGGCATTCCGATGAAGGAGAAGCTGGACGCCCTGTTGACGACCTGGCCGCTTATCCTTCTTGTCATCGGCGTATTCGGGGGTCTGTTTTCCGGATTGTTCACTCCGACGGAAGCCGGCGCGGTAGGCGCTGCGTTGGCCATTATTATCGCGATGGTCAAGCGTTCGCTGACATGGCAGAACTTCTGGTTATCGATCCGGGAAACCCTGCTTACGACGGCGACGCTTTTCATCATCGCAATCGGTGCCAGCCTGCTGACCCGTTTTCTCGCATTGAGCGGATCCGGGGATTTTCTGGCAGATACGATTATTGGTTTCGGTGCGGACCCGCTCGTCCTGCTCATAGGAATAACCGTCGTTTACCTCCTGATGGGCATGATTCTCGATCCCCTTGGTGCAATGCTTTTGACGTTGCCGGTTCTTCTTCCAATCCTGGAAGCCGGTCAATTCAGCCTGATCTGGTTTGGTGTTCTGCTGACGAAATATCTGGAAATCGGCATGATCACACCACCGATCGGACTGAATGTTTTCGTCATCAAAGGTGTCGTGGGTGCGCATTCCGGCCAATCCGGCCACCTGTTCCGGTTTATTGCGGCCACCGAATCCGGCTCATTGCGGCCACTTCCGCGTCTGGCATTGTGGACGGCGCGATCAACCCTTCTGGATGGGTTTCTTGATGTCAGCACTTTGGCCTTTCGTCAAGCACGGTGCAGGCCGTCCCGGTAGTCCCCAGGAGGGACCCGCGCGCGGCGCGAAGAGACCGGCACGAGTCTATCGCAGCGGCGCGCGTGGGAGGCCCCTGTGGACCCACCGGGGCGGGCGTGAGGTTCGTTCGGATCATGCCGATTGCTCCTGTTCAGTTTGATTGCCTTGCGATTTGCGCATCGAGGGCCCATCGAGTTCGAGCCGGTATGCGTTGTGAGAAATTCGGTCCATAATCGCGTCGCCGAATGTGGGCTCATCAATAACGTCATGCCAAGTGTGCACCGGCAGTTGACTCGTGATCATTGTCGAGCCGGCACCGTGGCGGTCTTCGATGATTTCCAGGAGATCGCGCCGCTGGCTGGCATTGAGACGATCGGGGCCCCAGTCATCGAGGATCAGCAGATCGGCCTTGACGAGCGTCCGGAACAAGCGCGGGAACCGACCATCGCCATGCGCCAGTTCGAGTTCGGCGAAGAGCCGCGGCACACGCTTGTAAAGGACCGTGTAGCCATGGCGGCATGCATTTTGACCGAGGGCGCAGCCAAGCCAGGTTTTGCCGACCCCGCACGGCCCGGTAATCAGCAGGCAACGGTGATGTCTGATCCAGTTGCAGGTTGCCAACTGCTGGAACAATGCCTTGTCGAGCTTACGGGACGCGCGGTAATCGACGTCTTCTATCGAGGCGCCAACATGGCGCAACCTGGCGGCCCGTAATCGCGTATTGAAGCGTTTGGTGCTGCGGTTTGCTGTTTCCCGATCGAGCAACAGTCCCAGCCATTCGGGGTGGCTGAGATCGGCAGCCCGGTCTTGTGCCTGCAGCTCGACAAAGGCGTCGGCCATGCCGTCCAGTTTGAGTTCTTTCAACTGGTCGAGGGTTGGATGGTTGAGCAATTTCATTTCCTTTCAATGGAAGTAGCCTGAGCCACGGATGTTTTGATGGAGGATCGGCGGCCCGTCCGTGGCTTTTTCGGGCCGTTTGCGATCGAGATTGTTCTTGAGGATGGAATTGACGGAGGTGTAGGAGTGCGCCCCGATGTCGATGGCGCGGCCGCATGCCGCCTCGAGGCGCTGCGCTCCATGCTGCGGCGCGAGCTTCACGATGCCGATACAGGCGCGGAACCCCTGAACGGGATGGGGTTTTTCGCGCAGGATGATTTCGACCAGGGCCTGGGTGGTCGGGCCGACTTTGCCAGCCTGGCGCTTGATACTTTCAGGTGTCCACTCGGCGTAATGGCGATGGTTGGCCGGCATGTGCTCGAGCACGGTTGTATGTCGTCTGTTACCTGGACCGCGCAGATGGCTGGCAACACGATTGCCCCGATCGAAGATCTCGACGGTGCGCTCGGTGGAGCGGACCCACAGTTTTTTGCGTAGAAGCGTGTGAGGCACCGAGTAGTAGTGCTTGTCCACTTCAACGTGATAATCAAGGCCGGCACGGCATTCCTTCCACGCTGCATATTCGTATGGATCCTGCGGCAGTGCTTTCAGTGCCGGCCTGTCAAGGTCTTCGAACAGTTCCCGCCGGCTGCCGCCAAGATGGCGCGTCACGCGGTTGTTGAGCTTTTCGAGCAGTTCGCGGACCGCCGCATTCACATCCGTCAGCGAGAAGAATTGCCGGTTCCTGAGTGCGGCGAGGATCCAGCGCTCCGCCACCAACACCGACGTCTCGACTTTTGCCTTGTCCCGAGGCTTTTTCGGCCTTGCCGGGACCACGACCGTTCCGTAGTGCCTTGCAAGATCGCAATAGGTGCGATTGATCGCCGGCTCATGGAAACAGGCCTTGGTGATGCCGGATTTCAAATTGTCGCACACCACAAGGTCGGTAACGCCGGCAAAGAACGCGAAGGCACGACCATGTGATCCCGTCCAGTCGGACAGGCTCTGCGTCATGGTCGCTTCGGCATAGGTGTAGCTGGACGCACCCAGGCAAGCGACAAAGAGTTGCGCCTCATGCACTTCGCCGGTGAGCCCGTTGATGATCGGAATCGTTTGGCCGGCATAGTCAACGAACATCTTCTCGCCAGCGGTATGGGTCTGCCGCATGGTCGGCGACAGCTTGCCCTTCCATTGACGATAAAGCTGGTAGAATTGCGTGCGCCCAAGCCCGTCAGGATGAGCGGTGCGGTACTCTTCCCACAGCAACAGCAAGGTCACACCGGGGCGCCGCAGCTCGCGGTGAATACAGGCCCAGTCGGGCAGGCTTGGCTTCTTCGCCTTGACCACCACCGGAAACAAGCGCCGCTGAAGCGCCTCATCGCTCAAATCGGAAGGCAACGGCCAATTCAGGCCAGCCTGCTGCGCCCGCCGCACCGTCTCGCCAACACTCGTTCGCCCGACGCCCACACTGACGGCAATCTTGCGGTTCGACAAACCTTCAGCATTGAGCCGAAGCACATCTCTGATCTTACGCATGGGTAATCTTTCCCTGGCCATCCTCGCCACCTTTGCTGTTGAAAAGGCGCAAGAATGCCCGTGTTTCAGATCACCCAGAAAGGTTGATCACCGTTGTCCACAAGCTGGCCGCAATGAGCCGGATTCGGTGGCCGCAATAAACCGGAATAGATGGCCGGATTGAACCGGATTCAGTGGCCGGAATGAGCCGGATTGCGCAGTCGTGGGCAATCTCGCGTCGCTGGAAACAATATTCAAGGGTGTCATCTACTTTCTCATAGCCGACATCTTCATTGTTGCCGCGATGATCGCCTTCCCTGAGTTCGTTCTCTATCTGCCGAACCTGGTGGAATAAGGCTTCGATGCTTGTCCGGGCAAAACAGTTTCAAGAAGTCGCCAAACAGCACCTTCCAGGAAGTTGTGCTTGTCGCCAATGACATTCGCATCGAAGCCGCGGTTTTGATGACCGGCAGATCACGAAGGAACCATTCCGCCGTCGACATTGATGATCTGACTGTTGATGTAGCTGGCGCCAGGTGAACACAAAAAGGCAATGACCGACGCCACCTCGTGAGGCCGTCCGATGCGTTGAAGCGGAATGATGGAGGTAAGTTCGGCGGCTCGCTCATTCAGGATGGACTTTGTCATCGCCGTCTCGATGGGGCCGGGTGCAACGCCATTTACCCTGATGCGAGGTCCGTGCCGGCGAGCCAGGGATCGGATCATACCGGCAAGTCCGGCTTTCGAGATAGCGTAGGCAATATGAAACGGCGCACCGCGCCGAAATGCTCCTGACGACGCGTAAACGAGATTACCCTGCGAATCCGGCACCATTGACTTCAACACTTCGCCAGTAAGCATGTAAGCGGACTTCAGGTTTGCGTTGATTACCCTGTCCCAGACCGTTGGGTCATCGTTTAGCGGTTCGTCGGACAGGAAGACTCCGGCAAGAAAGACAAGCCCGTGCAAAGGTCCGTCGGCGGCAGAGACAATTTCTTGGCAATCCTGCAGAGTCGATAAGTCGGAAACCATCGTCGTAATTTTTCCGCTCAACCGATCGTTGGCGAGCTGTCTCAATCCCTGTTCCGACCTGTCTACGCAGAGCAAGTGACGTTCGGATGATGCCAGCATGCGCACAGTCTCCCGTCCGATGCCGCCTGCCGCACCTGTAACAATGATCGTTTCCATTCGGAATTCGCCTCCTAAGCAGCTTACTTTCCCATGTCCGGCCTGCGATCGCCTTCCTCAGGTTTGGTACACAAAGCTGCCCCCTTCAAATCCAAGGGGGCAGCTTCGACACTATCCTCTCGTCAACGGATACCAATCGGGTGGACACCCATCTGGGTCAGCCCCTTCCACCGAGTGACACCCAGAGTGAACATGAACTCGGTTACACCGTCATCCACCAGTTCCTGGCTGGCACAGTTCTGGATGTGGTGTACTCCATAGTCGACCAGGAAAATCTGGTGAACAGGGTAAAGCACCTCTGGATCTTCAGGGGGTAAGGCATCGGTCGCCCATTGGTCTGTACAAACGATCGCAACGCCCTGCTCCGCCAGCCATGTGCCAGCTTTCGCTGTGAGGCCAGGAGAGGCACTTTTGAATTTTTCCGGATCGCTTTCGATCAGTGGTAGCCAGCCGGTGTGGATCATCACCGCATCACCCGGACGCAAATCGGTGCCGGCCGCGTCCAGTGCACCTTCAAGATCGGCTACCGTGATCAGGTGCCCGCTCTCGCCCGGCACAACGTCGATCATCTCGACCCCACGAAGCCCCGCAACGTTTAGCACGACACCGCGGGTTACAATCGGGGGGATGTTTTCGACTCCAAAGGCCTTAACGCCTTCGTTCTGGAAAACCTCCGATAATGGTTTGTCGTTGTAAAGCAAGTCTCCGCGGGTAATGTGCGCGAAACCATCGAAGTGGGTGCCAAGCCCCGGCCAGGCAGTTACAAACTCGTCCATAAAGCCGAGTTTGTTGCTCCCGAAAGTAACGCCGCCTGGCTGAGATGGCATCATGACCATGCTCTTGTAGTACCTCGGCGCAGGACCGGGCGTCTCCGGACCTGTTACTATGGCGAGGGAATATGTCTTGCCTTCGCGGACGGTTTTGATGGCCTCGAGCGTCTTTTCAGGGCTCAGCAGGTTCAGTGCACCGCGCTCGTCTTCCGGGCCGTAGCGGGCCGGCCCGAATTCCTCCGCGAGTACCGGAGCAGCGACAAGCAGCATTGATGCCGCGGCTACGAGGGTTTTGATTTGTATCATTTGGTTACCTCCCTTACCTCGTCTCGCCTTTTGATAAAGGCGGAGCATTTGTACAGGTTGATGGTGTCTCGACATTCATAATATTAGATATCTAATATTATGAATGTAGTGGCCGCAGGCCGCAAAGCGGTCCAGCGCAGCAATCAGTCATTTCATGGGTGAGCCGATCTTCGAATTCGGCACGCGGCCGTTTTGCAAACACCATTTGTTTGTGGATTGATATTCATCAACAGGATGGATGCCGGACTCAGCTTATAAAGCCCGGCACCCGTCTAATTCCGATCAATCGACGCCGTAGGTTTTAACATCGACCTTGTCGAAGATGTTTTCCTTGAGAACCGCCAGCAGCGCATCCTCGTCCTTACGATCCACGCCGGCCAAGAGGCCTTCCCATTTTGCGACGTATTCCGCGAATGAGGAAAAGAGTGAATCCGGGTCTTCAATTCCGAACTTTTCTTTAGCGATGTCGGCACCGCCGCCAAGCCCGCCGTCGACCCAAGCCTGAACCGCGTCCTTAAAGGCTGCATCCGCCTCGACTACGGTCTTGCCGTTGTCCTTGGCCCACTGCAGAGCATCTTCGACCTCTTTGGCATAGGCCATTTGCAGACGCACCATGCTTAAGGCACCCTCGTCCAGCAAATGGCGGCGGTTCTCATCCGAAATGCCCTGCCAGAAATCGCGATCATACATCAGGCCCGCCGACGAGAAGTAAGGCATGAAGTTCGCCAGTACGACAGAATCAACCAGATCGCCGATCTTTTGCCCGGAAACCAGGAAAGTCAGGTCCGCAGCAACGCAGTCCAGTGCCCCACGCTCAAGCCCCGTATAGGATTCGCTGGATGATATATTCACCGGGCTCAGTCCGATATCGGTCATGACACGGGCGTATGACGCCCCGGGAGAACGGGTCTTGGCACCCTGAAGGTCCTCCAGAGAGGTCCGTTCGCCAGTGCACATCAAATGATAGACCGGCGTCGCGTGACCGGCGCCGTACAGAACGCCGTTGTTTTTCCAGTCCTGCTTTGCGGCTTCGTCATTGAAGTTGAAATCGGCATAGGCGAAAGCCAAGACAAAACTGTCAGGCTTCAACCATCCCAAGTCACTGACCGCATTAAGCACTGGAAGTGCCGAGGGCGCATAGGTCGGAGGCATCACCGAAACCTGCGCCACGCCGTTGGATATGCCTTCAAGTGTCCCAGTGGGGGGCAACAGTGCACCGCCCGCAAAGACTTCGAAGTCGATCTCTCCGCCCGTCGCATCGCGCACATTGTCCGCGAACTCCTGGTGCTGGTAGCGTGTGATGATGTGCGTTGGACCGATAAAGGTCGCAATCGAATATTGCTCGGCCTGAGCCGGGGTTGCGATGGCCAAGAACACACCTGCCATCAGGGTCTTTCTGAAACGCATGATTTCCTCCTTTTTACCTGCGTTTTAGATCAGCACTTACTTCATCTGACTCGGCAGCCAGAGCGCGATTTCCGGCCAGATGATCATTGCAACAAGAACCAGCACATCCATTGCCACGAACAGCAGCGCACCCTTGAAGATCGTCGGAAGGGATGCGGCGCCGCGCAGCAGCGAATGAATAACGAAACAGTTGAGTCCAAAGGGCGGTGAGATCAGGCCAATTTCCAGCAGCTTCACCACCAGGATGCCGAACCAAATCATGTTGATGTCGGCCGCATCTAGTAACGGAATGAGGATGGGCAGGGTCAGCAGCATGATGCCCAGCGAGTCGATGAACATGCCCAGCGTGATGTACATCAGGGCGATCACCAGGATCAGCGTCAGTGGATCTGTTCCGAGCGCCATGATGTTGTCGGAGATTGCGGCCGGGAGACCGGCAAGTCCCATAAACGTCGTGAACATGCTGGCGCCCATCGCGATCACAAACAGGCTGGACGTCCCAAGCGCCGTTTCCTTCAATGCGCTGAGCATTTGCGTCAGCGTCAGCGTTCGCCGCGTCAAAGCGATGAGGCAGGCCAAAGAAGCACCCACGGCGCCCGCTTCGGTGGGCGTCATGATACCCGCGTAGATGCCGCCGATGACGCCGATCACCAGAACGGGCAGTGGCCAGGATTCGCGCACCGCATCCCAGAACTCGCCATCTTCGAGTTCAATTCTGGTACTGGGAGCCATCGACGGATTGATCTTCACGACAACCATGATCATCGCGATATAGGCGAGCGCTGTGAGCAATCCGGGAATGAAACCAGCAATGAACAGCTGGCCGATGGGCGCCTGGGTAAAGACGCCGTAAATGACGAGAATGACAGAGGGCGGGATCAGCGACCCGAGCGTACCGGAAGCAGCGACGCAACCGGCAGACAAGCTGTAGGCATAACCTGCCTTGCGCATCTCGGGAATTGCGATCCTGCCCATACCCGCCGCCGTCGCGACCGATGATCCCGATGCTGCAGCAAAAAGTGCACAGGCGCCGACGGAAGCACAGGCCAGCCCGCCCGGCACACGGTAGAGAAGCACCCGCATCATGCGAAAAAGGCCCGTTGTGAGTCCTGTCTGACTTGCGACGAAGCCCATGAGCAAAAACATGGGCACAGCGCTGAACGACCAGTTGGCGATGAACTGATAGGGAACCGCTTTGAGCATTCCAAAGGCGGCATTGATGTTGGTCAAAGCCCAAAGGCCGACAAATGATGTCGTGGCGAGCGCAATGCCAATTGGCGTTCGAAGCAGAACCAGCAGAAAGGTGACTGCGATGCCGATCAGTCCAATATCGAACCTATCCATGGAACTCTTCCTGTTCCACGTCGTGCACGCCTACGAGCTTCCCGCGCACCTCCTTGTTTGTGAAAAACTGGTAGAGATAGACGACGCAGATGACGCCTGCCAGGAAGAAACTGACGGGCAGGACGAACCGGCTCGGCCAGACGGTGACAAAGTTTTGTCCCATCATCTGTTCATTGATCCGGAAAGAGCGCAGGGCATCTCCCCAACTGGTGTAAGCTAGCACGAAATAGACGGTGGCCGACAGTGTGAGCACCATCGTCATGCAGGAAACCTTCATGAAGTGGGGCATGAACTGATAGGCCGCGTCGACAGCGATCGAAGCGCGCGCAAGCTCTACTGCTGCAAGCGGTAGAAACACTCCGGCAACCATGTAGTAGGCGGAGACGATTTCCAGAGTGCCCGGAATTGGGCTGTTCATCGCGTATCTGAGGGCAACGTCGGCGGTGACGTGAACCATCATGGCAAACAGGAATAGCCCTGAAAGAAGCAACGTCAGGTTGGACAGATGCGTCAGAATTCGCTTCACGCTGTTTTCTCCACCTCGGTTACCTGCTTTCGGTTGCCTAAAGTGCGCTTGAACATTTCATTGGTTTTCCCGACCGATCCCTGCATCAGTGGCTATCCGGCGGGCTTGCGCGAAAATGGCTTGCCGGTCCGCAATGGCACGCAGACCGCCCGGCACAGATCGCGCTTGGCTTGCGTGTACGCTGCAACTCGACACTCGCTTGATTGAAATCGGCTGATACCAAACTCTTCTCAAAGATATCTAAGTACATGGCAATAACGCGAATGCCGGCGTTTATCGCCTCGTAATGTGACAAGCTACGAGATCCATATTGATCATAATTTTCACGCATTCGGCAATCACTGAATTTGAGGGCTAGATCTGGAGTGAATTAGCGTCATATTTTTGTTTTTATTACGCTATTTTTCTCATGCTTCAACGAGATTGGTGCTGAATATGGCAAACCAATGCTGCGGCGAAGCGAGCCTGATAAAGTGCACCCTACCCTACATCAGTAACACTCCCTCCCATTTCTCATTCAGTATCTAGTTATCATATACTTAGATGTCTATGCAACATAATTTGGTGACTCAGCTCGGTGCATCTGCACCAACCGAATCCGCATCGGATGACAGAAACTGGACCGGTAGGCGTTCAGGCGGCGTTCGAAAACTGCTCCACCGGCAAAGTCCCGACCAAGACTCGCCGTCGAGCTGCATTGCACGCCGACCAATTCAGGCCCGACTGGAGATCCTGATTTGCCGAGCCAGACACATCGGGTGCGGTGGCGTCACACCGTTAGATCGTGAAACCGCGAAAGGGAGTCTTGGAAACGGCTTCAATCAATATCAAAGTTTTGAATTCACATGGTGAACCAAGTGATCGTCAACGTAGCAAAGGACATTCGCACGATTTTCGACCAAATAAAATTTTGTATTTATTGAAAAAACTGGCGCACCCGACACGATTCGAACGTGTGACCTCTGCCTTCGGAGGGCAGCGCTCTATCCAGCTGAGCTACGGGTGCCAGGCGCCGGAGCGCGAACACGGAAATCTGGATAGCCGATGTCAGCCTCCACTGCAATGGAAATTACCGTTGCGGAAATGACCGTGGCCGCGTTACGCGGCTTAGTCGGGCATCTTCATCTTCGTGCCTGTGAACTCGTACTCGATCGGGTCTTTCATTTGGTCCGTGTCCAGCGGATCGCCGTCGAGCGGAACGAAGCGGATGCGCGTGATGCCGCTTATCGAGCCCGAAGCGGCCACGTATTCGGCTGAAATGTCGAGCCTTGCAATCAAGGCATCCGGTTCCCTCTCGGTGGGGAAGGTAAAGTCCAGCATGTAGGCCGACAGATTGACGGTTCCGTCCTTTGCATCGTCGCAGCGCCAGACCCCGCGGGCGCTGCTGAAGGGCTGATAGTCCAGCACGCCGCCTTGCGAGGAATCGGTCAAAAACGCATGTCCGCCGTTGGTCAGGGATATCAGGCTGCGCATGACGAAATCCGATTGCCCCTCGACCGGGATCTTGCGAAGCGTCAGAAACGTTCCGACGGCATCGATGCAGGGCCCGATCTGCTTGTCGGTATCGTCCTGCGCAAAAGCGGATACGACAAGAACAGCCAACGCTGCCGGTGCCGTGACGAGCGACCTGATGCCTAATGCCATGCACGAATTCCTTCCTTTTGGAGCGCCTTGCCGGCACCACCGCCATCCAGCCGACTCAGTTGTAGGCCGGCATGAACAAGAGCTTCAGATAGGAGCGGAAAAGCAGGATCTGCTTGGACAGTTCCTGCGGTGCCTCCAACGCCCGCGACAGGACGATGCCGCCCTCGACGGTTCCCGTCATCATATCGGCGACGGCCTCAAGGTCCACGTCATCTTTCGGCGGATAGATCGCGGCGATCTTTTCCAGCTCGGCATGGTAACGCTGCCGCCAATTAAGAAGCGCCTGCCGGTTGAGCTCGCGCACCTCGGCATCGAACAGGCGCTCGTTGTAACAGCAAGTTGCGACAAGGCACCCCGGGTGTCCGCTTGGCAAATCCGCCATCATCTCAGCGAGCAGCTTGAGGCCAATCAGGAACGCATGCAGCGGATCATCGTGCAGCTCGCGCGCCCGGTCGAAGACCTCGTCGAGAATCTGTTCCTCGCGGTCGATGTAACGCTGCAGGAGCGCCAGCGCCAGCTGGTTCTTGTCCCTGAAATGATAGAAGAAGCCGCTTTTTGTGATCTCCGCCTCGGCGATGATCTCGTCGATGGATGTCGCACCGAAGCCCTTGCTCAGCACGGATGCCTCGGCGATGTCCATCAAACGCTCGCGCGTTTCCTGCCCTTTACCCATGTTCCGTCCTGTATTGCTTGACTGGCGGTACTGTACCGTCAGTGCAGTTTTTGGCCCGATCAGAATGCTGCGCCTGGCAAAGGCGTGCCAAGGCCTTGAAATTGAAATGTAAATTTTTTGCAGTGACCGTACCACGAACTTTCTATCGGCGCTGACCAACCCGTTGCATGTTGCCGCCCTCAGAAAGAGGACAGATCCATGACCGAAGCAAAATATAGACGGAAACTGCCACAACTCAATGGACACAGGCTGCTGACCGACAGCGGCATGGAAACAACGCTGGTGTTTCATGACGGATACGACCTGCCGCATTTCGCGGCGTTCGATCTGCTGCGCAGCCGCAAGGGCACCAAGTGGCTCAAAGACTATTACTGCCACCACATCCGGCTCGCCGTCGAACAGGGCTACGGTTTCGCGCTCGAGACGCCGACCTGGCGCGCCAATCCCGATTGGGCCGACTTGATGGGCTACAGTCCGGACGCGTTGCAGGCGATCTACCGCGATGCGGCCGAAATGATGTTTGATCTGCGCAAAGCGCACGAACAACCGGGCTTGCCGATTGTTATCAGCGGCAATATTGGGCCGCGCGGCGACGGATACAGCGTATCGGACAAGATGAGCGCTGCCGAAGCAAAGGCCTACCACCAAACCCAGATCGCCGCCCACGCTGCCACCGGCATCGATATCGTCTCGGCATTCACCATCAATTACGCGGAAGAAGCGGAAGGCATTGTCCAGGCGGCGCATGCGGAAGGCGTGCCGGCTACGATCTCCTTCACGCTCGAAACCGACGGGCGCCTGCCTTCCGGACAGAGCCTCGAAGAGGCCATCATTCAGCTTGACGCGAAGAGCGACACCCGGCCCGCCTATTTCATGCTCAATTGCGTGCATCCGGACCATTTCCAGGATGTGATTGCCCGCGGCGGAAACTGGACGCGGCGCATTCGCGGCCTGCGCGCCAATGCCTCGCGCATGAGCCACGCGGAACTGGACAATTGCGAGACACTCGACGACGGCGATCCTGTGGAACTCGGCAACCAGTACAGGGCGCTTCTGGAGCTGATGCCGAATCTTTCAGTTTTTGGCGGTTGTTGTGGCACAGACCACAGACATGTATGCGCCATCGGCTATTCATGCGGGCACCAGGCCGCTGCGTAATACAGCATGAATGGAGAACGAAATGTTGAAAACAACATTCACATCACGACCGGCAACCTACGAAGATGCGCGTCATCTTGCGAGGCTGGTCAACCAGGCCGGCGACGGTCTTGCCTATCACCATTGGCAGACGTTGGCCGCAGGATACGAGGACGATATTGACCCGTGGGCCATCGGCATCCGCCGGGCGGCCAGCGAAACATCTGGCTTCTCTTACACCAAATCGCTGGTGGCGGAGATGGACAGGAAGGTAACAGGGTGCGTTTCAAGCTACATGATCGACGCACCGTCGACGCCTGAGGACCACGCCGGCGCCCCGGCGGTTTTCCGGCCGCTGCTGGAGCTCGAGGACATGGTCGTCGGGACGCACTATGTGAACGTCCTTGCCGTTTATCCCGAATATCGCGGGAAAGGCATCGGCAGCAGGCTGCTCACCGAGGCCGAAGGCCTGGTCGAGGGCGCAACGATGAGCATCATCGTCTCGAATGCCAACCGTGACGCGCGGCGGCTCTACGAGCGGTTCGGATACCGCCAGCACGCGAGCCGGCCGAAGATCAAGGGCGACTGGGACGGCCTCGGAGAGGCCTGGATCCTGCTGGTCAAGTAAAGCGGGGCCGCCTGTTTTCAGGCGGCCCTTTCCGTTCAAGGTCGATCGGACCGTACAAAGTCTACTGACCTTTCGACTTCCGCATCAGGCTGAGGCCCTTGGCAGTCCGGTTCGGAAAGCCCGCCCAGTAGGTGTGTTCCGGTTTCAGCGTTCCATCTTCCTCGACCGCATAGACGCCATCGCCGGACTTTTCGACAACATCGAGATAGGTGCTCATCTCGTTGTCGCCCTTCAGGTACTGGCCGAAGAAGGCGGTCACAAAATGCTGGGTGATGTTGTTCATGCGCGTGTTGTCCCAGACAGCATCGGCATAATGGTCAAATGGGATGAAATCGATGTGCTCGGAGGGCTGCCAGGCTTCCGTGGGTGCGGGGATCGGCGCGCCGGCATTGTGGTTGGCATATTCAAAGGTCAGCAGATAACGGTCCGTGTTGGTACTGAGATCAAAGATTGCCTTGGTTCCGTTTTCATAACCGGAGACGTCGTCGTCGCTGCCGGCAATGAAGAACATGGGAATGCGCACGCCTGAAAGGCCGGTCGCGTCCCAGAAACCGGTGTTCATGCCCCAGGGCGCAACGGAAACGGCTGCCTTGATGCGCGGGTCAATCAGCGCTTCATGGCTGTCGCTGCCGGCAAGATGCACTTCGAGCGTGCCGGCCGGAGCGCCCCATTCATACTCCGTGCTTGCCTGGGTGACGCCGCCACCGGCAGTGATCACCGCTCCGTAACCGCCCATGGAGTAGCCAATGACGCCCGTGTCGTCGGCATTGACCAGGCCGCTGAGGAAGTTTCCGTCCTCCTTCGACATCTTGTCGATCGTATCGACGACAAAAGTCTGGTCGATAGACCTGTTGACGAGGGTCGAACCGAAGGCCGCCCTGTTGTCGTAGGTGCTTTCCGTGTGATCGATGGAAACGACCACATAGCCCTTGGTGGCAAGGTTCTCACCCAGATGGCTCATCAGGAACCGGTTGCCGGGATAACCGTGCGAGACAACGATCAGCGGATACGCGGTGTCTGGCTTTGCGGGCTCCGCATCCCTTACCGCCCGGCCTTTGAGATCAACCTTGGTGACACCGTCGCGCAGCTGTACACCCGTGTAGACGCCCTCGTAGCCTGTCCCGATGGCCGCCGGATACCAGACTTCCAGTGTCAGGGGCCGATCGTAGCGCGGCAGGTCCTTGCCGGCTTCGACCTTGAGGATATCGATCTGGCCAGGATTGGAGACCTCGATTGTCCGCACGCCGATGGGGCTGTCCCCATGGGCGGCAAGCGACGGCGCGTCAGGCCGGATCAGATCGACGCGGTTGTCCTGTGCGAGCGCTGCCGTGCACAACAGTCCGGTGAGGGCCGCAACCCCGATTGCATGTTTCATTATGTACCCCTGTCTTCGCGCTTTCATTGTCCGTTTCTGGAACGGAACACAACCATACTACCGAGTAGGTTTCATCACCAGCGCTAACCGACTTGAGCAACAAAGTTGTGACAATGCCCCATGTACCGCGCATGTTTGCGGCGGCCGGGTCGCCGGCCGCATTTGCCGCTATTGCCCCGTAATGCGGTAAAGCGTGATCGAAAGGCGCCGGCCCTTTGAGTAGTTGAAGCCGGAAATGGTTTCACCGCCCTCGGCCCGCGCGTCGCTTGCGCTCAGCGCTGTCAGAAAAGCCGGGGCATCCTCCTCCGGAACGGCGGCGATGGCGCATTCAGGATCGTTGAGAAGATGGTTGGCGGCGCTGTCCGGTCCGGTCAGAAGTGTCTCGGTACCGGCCAGGAACACAAGGCTCGGCTCGTGATAGGTCACCGAGGCAAGGACGGAATCGTCACAGGCCTTCTCGGCCTCGAACCGTTCGACAATCTGCCGGCTGACCCACATCTCGTCGATCTGGGGCAGGATCGCCGTATAGGCCAGGCCATAGGCGGTTGTCGCTGTCAGCGTCGCCACCAGCACGCGCTGCACCGGCGCCAGCTCGAATCCGTAGCCAAGACTGAACCAGCAGGCCATCAGCAATAGCAGCACCACCGGGATGCTCCAGAAGGAAAAACTGCCGGCAATATAGATCGGCACGATCACAGCAAGCGAGGCAAACGCAATGGTTACTACGATGACGCCGAAACCGGTAAGTCCGTGCAGGATCCGCTGCCAGAGCAGCGGTTTCGGCGCCTCGCTCGCGGCAAGGCTGAGGAACCAGCCGCCCAGCAGCAGGATTGCCGGATAGGAGGGCATGATGTAGTGCGGCAGCTTGGTCGGAATAAGCTCGAAAAGCAGCCACAGCGGCAGGTACCAGGCGACGCAGAACATCAGGCGCGGATCATCGAACATGCGCCGCAACGCGTGTGTGCCGCCGATAACGGCGATCAGCCCGAACGGCCACATCAGCAGCGAATAGGTCAGGACGTAGTATCCCGGTGGCGCACCGTGTGATTCCTGGCCCGAGGCGATCTTTGCCAGCATGTCCCGGCCAACCGCCTCCTGCCAGAACTCGGCACCGCTCTTCCAGGTAATCAGCAGCAGCCAAGGCATTGCGATCAGCACCATCAGCGCGATGCCGCGCAGGGGTTTCAGATCGGCAAGCCATGCGCGGCTTCGATTGCGGTCAAAGATCACGATGAATGCGATCGTCAACAGACTGACGAGCGGCGTGATCGGCCCCTTGACAAGGATCGATGCGCCCTGGGCTATCCAGAAAACCCAGGCAAGGGACCCGGCTACTTCGCCGCCCTCCCGGCGCGATACGTAGATACGGGCCAGACAGCCCTGCGCCAAAATGGTCAAAAGCAAGAGCACCGAATCGGTCTTCGCCAGACGCCCCTCGAATCCGGCGCCAAACAGTCCGGCCAGCATCAGGGCGGCTATCAGCCCGGCGGTGTGGCCAAACAGAGCCTGACCGGCCCAGTAAAGCACGGCAATGGAAGCGGCGACGGCGACGACGGAAACCACCCGGTAGGCAGCGATCGAGGCATCAGCGCCCGCTCCCGACAGGCCCACGGTCATCGATTGCAGCCAGTAGACGCCGATCGGTTTCTTGTAGCGCGGCTGCTGCTGGAAACGGATGTCCACATAGTCGCCGCTTTCGACCATCTGCTTGGTCGCCTGAACGTAGCGCGCCTCGTCGCGGTCGATTGGCGGCATCTGGCCGATGCCGGGCACGAGCACTGCAAGTCCGAGCAAAAACAGCAGCACATATCGAAGCACGCCCGTCCGTCCGTCAACCGCGCCCAGCCGAATGAACCGATTATGCTCCCTCAAATGCTTCAACTCGCTCCGATCTCTTTTCAGTCCGTCTGGGCCATTGCGGCCTTTCGTTCATTGGCGATAAGCCACAGATTTCGGATATAGATGATCAAACCCATGCCCTGCCCGGCGATAAAAACCGGATCCTGCCGCTGAATCGCATAAATGAATAGCATGCCTGCGCCAAACAGGGAAAAAAACCAGAAGGCGATGGGAACGACCGACCGCTTGGCGCGCTCCGAGGCGATCCACTGTACAACGAAACGCATGGTGAAGCATGCCTGCGCCATGAAGCCGAGAAGCACCCAGGCGTCGAACTGTTCGACAAAGACCACGCGAAACCATTCGATCAATGGTGCAAACACCTCAGTCATATCGTACTTCCTCAACAACAGGCATGACATTGCGGCGGCGCTTGAGCCACCAGACGCCGAACAGATCAAGTGCGCCGCGCAGACCACGGTCAAGGATACCGTAGTTGGACTTGCCGAACCGGCGCGGCCGGTCGAGAACGTCTATTGCAACGACGTCAAAGCCCTCCTGAATAACCAGAGCGGGCAAAAACCGATGGGTTCCATTGAAAAACGGCAGGCGGCGGAAGATATCAGCGCGAACGGCCTTCAGCCCGCAGCCGGAATCGCGTGTGTTGTCATTGAGTATGGACCCGCGAAGCCAATTCGCAAAGCGCGATGAAATCTGCTTGATCCGGGTATCCTTGCGCTTGATGCGCTGTCCACAGGCGATGCCGGTTCTCGGTCCGCTCTCGGTCAGCTTGTCGACCAGGGGTCCGATGTATTTCGGATCATTCTGTCCATCGCCGTCGATGGTGGCGATAATCGACCCGGCAGCAGCAAGAACGCCGCTGCGCAATGACAGGCTCTGCCCGACCGACGATTGGTGCCGCAAATGGCGGACCGGAAAATCGCGTTTCTTCGCCTCATCAGCCAGCACCTGCGGCGTGTCGTCGCTGGAGCCGTCATTGACGACGATCACCTCGATTTCGCGATCGCCAAGATGCTCGGCAATCTCATCCATCAATGGCGGGATGTTCTGCGCTTCGTTCTTGCAGGGAATGACGATGGAAATCATGGGCGTGCCTTGGGGCGGTGCTCCGCATTCGAGCCATTGTGAGAGGCAAAACAGGTAATTGCAGGAAAACAGCCGGGCTGCCCGGCACCTGCCGATTTTCAACGGTTTGCGCGCGGACGCCTTAGCAAGCAGGCGCTGGCGAAGCAAGCTCTTTGTCCGCCGTGGCAAGCAGTGCGAAAGGCGACAAAACAGCAGCGGCTCCCTTTACTGTCGGGCGAAGAACGCCATACTCTGGCCAACAAAAAGGCAGTCAGAAATCGGGAGGAATGCCAATATGAAGGGATTGATGCAGGACTGGCCTCTGCTGTGTCACAAGATCATCGATCATGCAGCCACCTATCATGGGGAACGCGAAGTCGTCTCGCGGTCGGTTGAAGGCCCGATGCATCGAACGAATTACCGCGCCATTCGGGACCGGGCGCGCCAGGTCGCCAAACGGCTCGAAAAGGACGGCATCGCTTTTGGCGACCGGGTCGCGACCATGGCCTGGAACACCTGGCGACACATGGAGGTCTGGTACGGCATTCTCGGGCTGGGTGCGGTGTACCACACACTCAATCCGCGGCTGTTTCCCGATCAGATCGCCTGGATCATGAACGATGCTGAAGACCGGCTGCTTTTTGTCGACCTGACTTTCCTGCCGCTGGTCGAAGCCATCGCCGACAAGGTTCCAAGCCTGGAAAAGGTCGTGGTACTGACCGATGCGGCCCACATGCCGGAAACGAAAATCACAATCGCCGTCGCCTACGAAGACTGGGTGTCGGAGGTTGACGGCGATTTCGCATGGCGTGAATTCGATGAGACCACCGCTGCCGGCATGTGCTACACCTCGGGCACGACCGGCGATCCTAAAGGCGTTGTCTATTCGCACCGTTCGAACGTTCTTCATGCCATGGCGGCCTCGCAGCCGGACATGCTCAATCTTTCGTCACGGGACCGCATGATGCCGGTCGTGCCCTTGTTCCACGCCAATGGATGGTCAACCGCATTTGTCTGCCCGATGGTCGGCTCCACCATGGTGCTGCCGGGCGCGGGCATGGATGGTGAATCGATCTATCAGATCCTGACCGAGGAACGCGTCACCATGACTGCCGCCGTGCCGACGGTCTGGCTGATGCTTCTGCAGCACATGGAAACCAATGGCGGAACATTGCCGGACCTGGAAAACGTCGTCATTGGCGGCTCGGCCTGTCCGCGGGCCATCACCCAGACGTTCCAGGACAAATATGGCGTCAACGTCATTCATGCCTGGGGCATGACCGAAATGAGCCCGCTCGGAACACTATGTTCGATCAAGCCGGAATATGCGCACCTTGAGGGCGAAGACAAGCTCGACCTGCAGGCCAAGCAAGGTCATCCGCCTTTCACGGTCGAAATGAAGGTCACAGATGACGATAACAACGACCTGCCATGGGACGGCGAGACCTTCGGGCGGCTGAAGGTGCGCGGGCCGGCGATATCGTCATCCTACTACAAGGGGCGCGGTGCTGAGCAGTTCGACAAGGAGAACTGGTTCGACACCGGCGATGTCGCCCATATCGACCCGAACGGCTATATGGAGATCACGGACCGGGCCAAGGACGTGATCAAGTCGGGCGGCGAGTGGATTTCCTCGATCGAGCTTGAAAACCTTGCGGTCGGACACAAGGACGTGGCGGAAGCCGCGGTGATCGGCATCACCCATCCGAAATGGGACGAAAGACCGCTCCTGGTGATCGTTCGAAAGGACGGTTGCGATCCCAGCAAGCAGGAAATCCTCGATTTCATGCAGGGCAAGGTTGCGAAGTGGTGGATGCCGGACGATGTCGCCTTTGTCGACGAGATCCCGCATACAGCGACTGGAAAGATCCAGAAGACTGTTCTGCGCGACCAGTTCAAGGATTTCAGTTTTCCCGACGCGTGATCATGGCGGGCGGCGATGTCTCCGATCAGCCGCCCCAGAAGCTTCGGGTCAGCGTGTAGCCGCCCGCGGATGCGGCAGCGGTAAGTGCAATCCCCCAACTCAGGTCCACGACGAGCACTGTCAGCGGCCAATCACGAAGTGTCGCATAATTGGTGACGTCGTAGGTGCCATAGGCAACGAGGCCGAGCAACGCGCCAAGCAGGACTGCCGTGACAATCGATTGCTCCTTCAGCGCCGGCAGCACGGCAAACACCACGATGCCGGCGACATAAAGGATATAAAAGACCGCCGCGACACCGAGCCGCGGCTGATCCAGCATGTAAGCACCGAGCTGAGTCCTGTAGAAGCCGCCTGCAATATAGGCGAGCCACAAATAGTCGATGATAAAAAATACGACCGCTGTTACCAGATAGGCTTTGAAAAAGAGCAGCATAGCGTTCCAGATTGCCGTTTCGCCGAATTAGTTACGGGTTTCCTGCCGGATCGGATCACAGCATCGGGAGCGGCGCTGAATTTCCTTGTTCGAAGTGATCCGAGACTTTCACCGGGGCGTATGAGTTTCATGAGATAAGCGGCAGAATCAGGAGAATCCGTTGCGGAAACAGAACATAGCAGTCATTGGCGGCGGCGTATCGGGGCTCTCCGCCGCCTGGTTGTTAAGCAAGGGACACAATGTAACGCTGTTCGAGCGCAGCAATTGCCTTGGCGGGCACGCCCATACGGTGGACGTTGAAACCGCCGATGGAATGATTCCCGTCGACACCGGCTTCATCGTCTTCAACAAGGCCAATTATCCCAATCTTTGTGCGCTTTTCCGCCATCTCGGCGTCAATTGCGCGACGACCGAAATGAGTTTTTCGCTGACCCATGATTTCGGCCGCTATGAATATGCCGGCCACGGTTCCGGTTACTTCGGTCAAAGACGCAACATAGTCAATGTCCAGCACTGGATGCTGTTGAAGGAAATCAACCGATTCTTCCGCAAGGCAAAGCGCAGGATCGGCCTTTATCACATCGACACGACGCTGGGCGAATTCCTCGAGCGCGAGCACTACTCACGGGACTTCATAGACGATCACATCGTTCCCATGGGTGCCGCCATCTGGTCGACGTCAATGGACAGGATGCTCGATTTCCCGGCGCGTGCGTTCATCGACTTTTATGCAAATCACGGCCTATTGCAGTTCAAGAACCGTCCCGACTGGAACACGGTCGAAGGCGGCAGCCGAACCTATGTCGAGAAACTCGTCAAAGACGGGACCTTCAACACGGTGCTTGGCGCGGATATCGAAACGGTGACCCGACGTCCCGACAGGGTCCTGATTTCCATGCGCAACGGCGTCACGCAACTTTTCGACCACGTCGCCATGGCGACCCATGCGGACCAGGCGCTGGCGCTGCTCGGTGACGGAGATGCGGCGGAATCAGCCCTGCTCGGCGCCTTCCCGTACCAGGAGAACACCGCGGTACTGCATTGCGACGATCGCTGGATGCCGAAACGCAACCGAATCTGGTCGAGTTGGAACTACATCAAGGCGGGTCAGAAATCGGATGGCGAGCTGTGCGTCAGCTACTGGATGAACCGACTGCAGTCGCTGCCGACGCGGGAGAACATCTTCGTCACGCTCAACCCGATCCGCGACATAGAACCCAAGACGATAATCCGGGAAATGCGCTACGAGCACCCGGTGTTTACGGCCGAGGCATTCCGCGCCCAGGAAAACATGGCGACATTGCAGGGCTACAGACGCACCTGGTATTGTGGCAGCTATCTGGGGTACGGCTTTCACGAAGACGGGCTGGCGAGCGGCCTTGCGGTCGCCGAGAAACTCGGCGGCGTGGCAAGACCGTGGGCACAGGATCCGGCATTCGACATGCGCAGAAGCGGCTTCGATGAATATCTGCAGGTGGCAGAGTGACAAAGACGAGCGACGCGGTCTATGTGGGAACGGTCATGCACCGGCGGCTGCGCCCAAGACCGCATGGTTTCCGTTACTCAGTCTTCTCGATGCTGGTGGACATCGACCACCTGTCGGATCTCAATCGCAGACTGCGCCTGTTTTCCCACAATCGCTTCAACGTCTACTCGATCCACGAACGTGACCATGGCGACGGCGGACCATTGAAAAGGCACCTTCAGGAAACGGCGCTGCGGGCCTTAGGTTCCGATGCCGCTGAACGTTTCCTGATGCTGTGCTACCCGCGGATCCTAGGCTATGTCTTCAATCCCCTCACGGTCTATTTCGGTCTCGATCGCGACGACCGGACCATCGTTGTCATTTACGAAGTGACGAACACTTTCGGCGAAAGGCACACTTATGCCATTCCGGTTGACGGCGACGGCGAATCGATCCGCCAGAATTGCGAAAAGGTCTTGCACGTCTCGCCATTCAACGAGGTGCGGGGCCGTTACGCGTTCAAGACCAGACTTCCCCGGGAAACAGCCAATGTCGCAATCCTGCTGAAGGACGATGGCGGCCCGCTTCTTGCAGCGCAGTTCAGCGGCATCCGTAAACCATTGAATGATGCCGTCCTGGTGCGGTTGGCTGTCACCCATGGCCTGATGACCGCCAAGGTATGGCTCGGGATTCACTTTGAAGCACTGAAACTTTGGCGCAAACGGCTCCGCTTCTTCAAGAAACCGGCACCGCCCGTATCGGCAGTGACCGTTCCGGGCCAGCATCGCCGCCGGCGATTCGCCGCCTAATCCTTCTTATTCGACTTTCCGGCGCGTGTCAGGCGGCGGATCACCGCATAATAGAGCCCGGTCGGCAGCAGGTTCAGCAAGCGGATTGCCGCGGTGAACCCAAAGGGAAAATAGATCGCCGGTTTGTGCCGCACGATGCCGTCAAGCAGCTTCTCGGCTGCCGTGTCAGCGCTGATCAGACCGGGCATCCTGAACGTGTTGACCCGAGACATGGGTGTGTCGACAAATCCCGGATTGACGATCGTCACCTCGATGTTTTCGTCTCGCAGCTCGATTGCCAGCGTCTCAACCAGATTGATCAGGGCGGCCTTTGTCGGTCCGTAGGCAACAGACCTGGGCAGGCCGCGAAGGCCTGCAACGGAGGCGACAACGACAATGCGGCCGCCGCCACGCGCCTTCATGCCGGGAAGAAGCGCATTGACCGCGTTCACGACACCGAAATAGTTGACGTCCATGGCCTGGCGCATCTTTGCGGTATCGATCTCGTCGGTGGACATGGGCCACCACACGCCCGCGCAAAGGACGGCAAGGTCTATGCCGGAAAACCGGCTTTCTATCTTCTCGACAGTTTCAGCAACGGCCGCTTGATCGGCGATATCCAGCGGAAATGCGGAGAGTTTTTCGCTACTGCTCTGGATTTCGTCCAGTTTTTCCGATGAGCGTGCCGAAATGGCGACGTTGTCAGACTTCTCCAGGATCAACCCGGCAAGACTCGCGCCAATGCCCGAGCTCGCGCCGACGATCCAGACATTGCCCAATCCAGGCGTGTTGGTGTTTGCCATTGTCGACGCTGGTTCGCCCTAGATTCCAACCAGCGGCTGCATCAGACGGCTGACAACGCCCTTGAAACGGGTTGGTTCTTCCGTCGCCACGAGACAAATGCAGGGATCATCGGAATCAACAACCGGCTGATGCTCAACATGCTCGTCGAGATCAGCAACATCACCACGGCTGAACCGGCCGAATGTGTCGCTGTAGGATCCGCGCAGGATCAATGTCATCTCGGTTCCGCCATGGCCATGCTCGGGCATTTTCCTGCCTGATCCGATCTTCAGCAGGAAAAGCGAAGACTGGGAATCAGCCATCTCAATGCGGTGCCTGTGAACGCCCGGCACGACCAGGCGCCAGGGCACTTCATCAAGCGATTCTCCGATCAGGCTGCGAAGAGGCAAAGGCACCTCCCCGTCGACGCGGTCCGCATCTTTGACCCCGGCAACCGTTTTCACTGCGCCGTCGTCCGTCTCGGTATCGATCATGCGCGACAGTCGGGTAAACGATCCTTCCGACAGAGCCGCCTCCGGCACGTCCGTAAGGCAGGCGCCGCCAATCGCCTCAGCCAGCCGGACGGCTTCCCGGCACTCGTCGCACATGGCAAGGTGGGAGGCGACGACGATCGCGAAAGCGGGATCAAGGTCACCTGCTGCGTAACGCATTAGCGATGCAGCATCCAAATGATGATGAACGCTCATCTCAAATCCTCGAGGTTTTCCTTCAGTTTCTTATAGGCCAGCCGGGTCCGCGACTTCACGGTGCCGATCGGCAGGTCCAGTTTCTTCGCAATTTCACTTTGCGGCATGAACTGGTTGAAAGCCAACTCGATGACATCACGCTGTTCCTGCGGTAGTTTCTGCAGGGCCGCACGCACGATCTCACCATGTTGACCCGTTATCATTACAGCTTCGGCGCTTGGCGCGTCGCTGGCGATTGAAACGGTCTCTACGTCCACAAAGGGCTGGACCGGCTGGCGCCGCAGACGGTCGATGCGCGCGTTGCGGGCAATCGTAAAGACCCATGTCGATACTGTGCCACGATCCGGCGCGTAGAGGCCGGCCTTGCGCCATACCGTCAACATGACTTCCTGCATCAGGTCTTCCGCAAGATCTTCACTGGCACCGGAGCCAAGCATCATACCTTTAATCCTAGGACCGAATCTTACGAAGAGTGCCTCAAACGCCGTTTTGTCTTGTTCATGGGCGACGGCCGCAATGAGCTCTTCATGGTGCTCCTGATCCGTTTTCTGCTCCGGATCTTCCGTCGGCTTTTCCATTTGCAAGACTTTCAGCATCGTCCGGCCTTTTCTTTCATCCGGACCCAATACGTTCACCGCGATGTATCGGATCACGGAGAAACGAATTTTATCAGCATTTTCATCGTGGCGAACAAAATTCGTGCTGCGGGGTGATCCGATGACTGCACGCCACCGTAACCCATGCCAGCTAGCACCCGATCAATCGGGTAGTCGACTGCCTGTCCACCTGCAGAGGAGATGAGCATGCAGAAAATGTTAATCGCGGCATCTGTCGCACTAGGAATCGCAGCAGCCGCACCCGCAAATGCTGCAAATATTGTTGAAACCGCGCAGGGCGCCGGTACATTCAACACGCTGCTTGCGGCAGCACAGGCAGCCGGACTTGCCGATGCACTTGCAACCGGCGAGAATTTGACTGTTTTCGCACCCACGGACGAGGCCTTCGCGGCGCTTCCTGAAGGAACCGTCGAAAACCTTCTGAAGCCCGAAAACAAGGACCAGTTGGTCGCCATCCTCAGCTATCATGTCTTGCCGCGCAAGCTGATGTCGACCGATCTTCCGGGCCGGGCCATCCACGTCAAAACACTGAAAACCGCTGGTGACAAAACGCTTTCCGTTGAGAAGTCGTCTTCCGGCGTGACCGTGGACAACGCCAATGTTGTGGCCGCGGATATCATCGCCGATAACGGCGTCATCCATGTTATCGACGCTGTCGTACTCCCCTCCAACTGACCGTCGATAGCGTCGCGTCCATGTCGCCGGACGCGATCGGGGCGCGCACCCCTAATGCGCGCCCCTTTCGATGAAGCACAAGAAAACTACTGCCAGGCCAACTGTGGGGATTGCGCCCTCACCTGCCACGGGTTCCCACCCGAAATGATGCGGATTGCGACTGGCTCCCTACCGGATCCTCGATTCCGTCTCCTTGTCGAACAGCATGGCCCGTTCGGGTTCAAACTTGATCGACACGCGCGAGCCCTCGACAGAACGTTCGTCGCCGCGCTCTTCCACGATGATCTTTTCGCCGCTGTCGGAAATCAGATAATCGTAAGAGGTGCCGCCAAGCGCCTCGGTGAGGTCCACAGACAATGTGTCACCCGCCCGATCGATCTCGATATGCTCTGGCCTTATGCCGAGAATAACCGAGGTTCCAGCCGCGGGCATGCTCACCGGCAGCTTGACGTCGGTTTTCAGGGCCGGAACCTCGATGGAATCGCCCTTGCTCGTTCCCTCGAGGAAGTTCATTGCCGGTGAACCGATGAAGCCGGCGACAAACTTGTTGTTGGGATCGCGATAAAGATCGAGCGGCGCGCCGACCTGCTCGATATGTCCGCCGCGCAATACGACGATCTTGTCGGCAAGAGTCATGGCTTCCACCTGGTCGTGGGTCACGTAAATCATCGTCGCGCCGATTTCCTTGTGCAGGCGGGCGATCTCGACGCGCATCTCGACACGCAGCTCGGCGTCGAGGTTCGACAATGGCTCGTCAAACAGGAAGACCTCCGGACCGCGAACGATGGCCCGGCCGATGGACACACGCTGGCGCTGGCCACCCGAAAGGGCGGAGGGCTTGCGATTGAGATACTGCTCCAGCTTGAGGATGCGCGTGGCCTCGGCGACCTTCTCCGCGATCTCGGCCTTCGGGTGCCCGTTCATCTTGAGGCCGAAACCCATGTTCTCCCTGACCGTCATGTGCGGGTACAGCGCGTAGGTCTGAAACACCATCGCGACACCGCGCTGTGCCGGATCCATCCTCGTGACGTCACGCGTACCGATGGAGATCTTGCCTTCGGTGGTTTCTTCCAATCCCGCCACCATGCGAAGAAGAGTCGATTTTCCGCAGCCGGACGGCCCGACGAAAACGCAGAACTCGCCGTCGTCGATATGAAGGTTCACGCCGTGGATCACCTGAACATCGCTGTACCGCTTGACAACGTCCTGAAGTGCTACACCTGACATTTCATTAGATCTCCATTTTCTCGGGCGTTTTCTGGTTTTCTGGGAAACGCCAGTATTCTGCTGCCGCGGCGACCTCCGTAGCGGCATGCTGTAATTCCGGAACAAATTTCTTCAGCTTGTTGAGCGAGGTCCGGGCGGACGTGCTCGTCACCGATATGGCACCCATCAACTGACTGGTCCTGGAAAGGACCGGAACCGCCACGCAAATGATCCCGGGCTCGTGGTCTTCACGGTCAAGGGCAAATCCGTCCTGGCGGATCTGCTTGAGTTCGACGGTCAGTTCCTGCTGGGAGCAGATGGTCGAGGGTGTGAACCGGTGATAGGACTGTTGCGGCAGAATGCGTTCCAGTTCGTCCGCCGACAGATGCGCCAGCATGGCTTTTCCGACACCGGTACAATAGGCGGGACCGACTTTGCCGGCCTCTGAAAACATGTTGACGCGGCGCTTGGCGTCCCGCTTGTCCAGATAAAGCACATGCGGCCCGTCAAGCTGCGCCAGATGGATGGTCTCGCCGGTCGCCTGGCTCAGCGCCGTGAGGTGCGGCCGCGCGACCGGTGCCAGGGACGATTGCGTCCATGCCGAATGCGCCAGCCGCACAAGGCGAACACCCAGCGCATAGGTCTGCCATTCCCGGTCAAACGCCAGCACGCCTTCCGTCACCAGATTCTGCAGGATCCGGTAGAGAGTTGCCTTGGGATAGGGGGACACTTCAAGGACGTCGTTGAAGCGGACCGGGCGTTCAAAAGACGCCACGAGGTCAAGCACGCTCAGCGCCTTACCCACAGTCCCGCTCGACTTGCGTACAGTGTCCAATTCTGTTCCTCCCTACCCTCTGGCGGTGCAAATTACCGGCGAGGATATTCTTGACAAGCGTATGTTAATCGTGCTCCAATTTCAATATGTAAATTATAGTTTCATTATTCGGAACTCAAAGGGAGGATACCATGCGTTCCATTTTGAAGGCGTCAGTACTGGCGCTTGCGACCAGCGTCGCGTTGGTTTCGGGGGCTCCGGCCGCTGAACAACTGAGCGGCGAAATGAAAATCTTCCTCGACACATCGAACCCCGCACCGCGCGCCACCTTCGAAGGCGTCATCGCGCAGTTCGATGAAATGCACCCGGATCTGAAGATCGAGACAACGATCATCGACCGCGAGGCCTACAAGACCCAGATCAGGAACTTCCTCACGGCCAATCCGCCGGATGTCGCCACCTGGTATGCGGGCAACCGCATGCTGCCTTACGTGTCGACCGGTCTTTTCGAAGACGTTTCGGATCTGTGGACCGGTGAGCTCGCCACAGAGCTGGCATCGACCAAAGCAGCGATGACCTTAGATGGAAAGCAGTGGGGTGTGCCCTACTCCTATTACCAGTGGGGTGTCTATTATCGCAAAGACATCTTTGACGAACTCGGCCTGACCCCTCCGACCAACTGGGAAGAAGAAAAGGCCAACTGTCAGAAGATCGTCGATTCAGGCCGCAAGTGCTACACGATCGGCACCAAGTTCCTTTGGACCGCGGCCGGCTGGTTCGATTATCTCAACCTGCGCACCAACGGCTATGAGTTCCACATTGCCCTGACTGCGGGCAAGGAAAGCTGGACCGACGACCGGGTCAAGGCGACCATGGCCAACTGGCGCGAACTTATCGACATGGGCGCCTTCATCGACGACCACACGGCCTATAGCTGGCAGGAAGCCATCCCGTTCATGGTGGACGGCCAGGCAACCGCCTACCTGATGGGCAACTTCGCCGTTGATGCGATCAAGTCGGCCGGCCTGACCGATGATCAGCTCGACTTCTATCAGTTCCCGCTGATCACCGAAGGCATTCCGATGTCGGAAGAAGCACCGACCGATACGCTGCATATCCCGTCCGGTGCGGCAAACAAGGAAGCCGCCCGCGCATTCCTGAAGTTTGTTGCTTCTCCGGAAGTTCAGACATCGATGAATGCGAGCCTCGGACAGTTGCCTGTCAACAACAAGGCCAGCGTCAACACCGATGACAAGTTCGCCAAGGCCGGCTTTGAAATGCTGAACAACGCGCATGCGCTTGCTCAGTTCTTCGACCGCGATGCACCGGCTGAAATGGCCAAGGTCGGCATGGAGGGCTTCCAGGAATTCATGGTACGCCCGGATAATGTGGACCAGATCCTGGCGCGTCTCGAAAAAGCGCGCGAGCGTATCTACAAGAACTAAGTGATTGCGGGGCGGGCCTTTCGGCTCGCCCCGATCTTCTTTCGGACCGACCGACCGCACGCCGCTGATCTATGATTCAGCCCACCGATACGGTGCCGCGAGCGGCATTTTGAAACGAGGTTCGCGATGTCGACTGCCAGCCTAGCCAGAACCGAATTGGCCCCGGAAAACCGATCCTGGTACAAACGCAACGAGATCAGCGTCACGCCGTGGCTGTTCATGGCCCCGGCCATTCTGTTCTTTCTCGTTTACGTCATTATTCCCATCTTCCAGAGTTTCGAGATCTCGCTGTTCAGTTGGGACGGTCTCGGCCCGCGCGAATATATCGGCACCGAGAACTATGTCGAACTGTGGGATGACCCGGCGTTTTACACGTCTTTGAAGAACAATCTGATCTGGTTGATCCTTTATCTCCTGGCGATCCCGGCAGGCCTGTTCATTGCCCTTTTCCTGAACCAGACCGTGTTCGGCATCCGCCTATATAAATCGCTGTTCTTCTTCCCGTTCGTCATCAGCCAAGTCGTGGTCGGCCTGGTGTTCACCTGGTTCTACGATCCGACTTTCGGTCTGTTCAACACGGTTATCGGATGGGTGGGGCTCGGGCCGATCAACGTCCTTGGCGATCCGACCTACGTGACTTACGGCATCATCGCCGCCGGACTTTGGCCGCAGACAGCCTATTGCATGATCCTTTACCTGACGGGCCTCAATGCCGTCGATCCGGAGCAGATCGAGGCGGCGCGGCTCGACGGCGCCAAGGGCTGGAAGATGCTGTGGTACGTTGTTGTCCCGCAGCTCAAGCCGGCGACCTTCATCGCCTTTGTCGTAACCATTATCGGCGCGCTGCGCTCCTTCGACCTGATCTCCGTCATGACAAATGGCGGTCCGTTCGGCGAAAGCCGGGTGCTGAGTTTCTACATGTTCGAGGTTGCGCTTTCCGAATACGGGTTCCGCATGGGCTATGGCGCCGCCATCGCCGTGGTGCTCTTCATCATCATGCTGTTCTTCATCGCGTACTTCCTCTACTCGATGTACCAAGACGAGAGGGGGCGCTGAGATGTTTCCGACACCTATCCAAAAGCGCTCGCGTAACTGGCAGTTCAGCTATCAGGCGTTCCTGCCGCTTGCCCTGATCATGTGGCTTTTGCCGCTGATTGCCGTCGGCATCTTTTCCATCAAGCCTGAGGGTGACTTCGCGGCCGGCGAATACTGGTCCCTGCCCTCAACTTTTGGCGGTTTCGAGAACTACGGCAGAGTGTTCTTCGAATCCGACATGCCGCGCTACCTGCTCAACTCACTGCTGATCACGGTGCCGACCGCGATCGGCGCGGTGGCGCTGGCCTGCATGGCCGGGTTCGCGCTCGGGATCTACAAGTTCAAGCTGAACCTGTGGATCTTCTTCCTGTTCGTTGCCGGCAACTTCGTGCCTTTCCAGATCCTGATGGTTCCGGTGCGGGACCTGACGGTGGACATGGGGCTCTACAACACGAAGACCGGCCTCGTGCTTTTCCATATCGCGTTCCAGACCGGTTTCTGCACGCTGTTCATGCGCAACTTCATCAAGGGGCTACCCTTTGCGCTGATCGAAGCGGCGCGTGTCGAGGGCATCGCCGAGTGGAAAATCTTCGTCTATATCGTGCTGCCGCTGATGAAACCGGCAATCGCCGCGCTCAGCGTTCTGATCTTCACATTCATCTGGAACGACTATTTCTGGGCGATTGTCCTGACGCAGGGTGCCGAATCCCAGCCGGTCACGGCCGGCATCACATCCTTCAACGCGCAGTTCCGTGCCGCCTATCACCTGATGAGCGCCGGTGCGATCGTGGCAGCACTGCCGCCGGTCGCCATGTTCTTCCTGATGCAGAAGCACTTTATCGCAGGTCTCACGCTCGGAGCTGTCAAATGATGAAGCGATATCTGGCCATTGGAAGGCGGCCATGATCCAATGCTGGCGGCTGGATGACAGGCGTCAGACTCTGGTACTCGGCTCCCACAGGGAACACCTCGCAGAGGTGATCTACTGGGGGCCGAGACTACCGGACGATGAGGATTTGAATACCCTTTTTACCGTGCATGCCATTGACGTGACCGGCGGCATGCTCGATCTCAACCCGGAACTTTCCGTCTCACCTGAAGCAACCCGCACCTTTCCCGGCCAGCCGGGCCTTATCGTGCGTGCACGCGACGGCACACAGCTTTTGACCAAGTTCTGCCTCGTCAGGGCTGACGAAGAACGCGGCAAGCTGAGCCTCGTTTACAATGATGAGAACAACGGCCTTACCTATACGGCCCGTTTCGCGATCAACACGCGAACCCATGTGATCGAAGCGCAGGCCTTGCTTGAAGCCGACCAGCCCGTCCATCTGCACTGGATGTCGGCGCCCGTCGTGCCGGCACCGCAACTGTCAGACGAGATGATCGACTTCGCTGGACGCTGGTGCGGCGAGTTCCAGCTCAACCGGACCGCCTGGTCGCCGGGCATGCGGTTTCGCGAGAACCGGACGGGGCGCACAGGACACGAGCACTTTCCCGGTCTGATGATCCCCTGCCGCGGCGCGACGAACACGCAGGGTCAGGCCTATGCCTTTCATTATGGATGGTCGGGCGGCCACAAGATGATTGCCGAGGAGCTGCCGGACGGACGGCGCCAGATACAGTTCGGCCACGCCGAACGGATGGAGGTCGCCCCCCAGACCCAATTCCAGACCGCGCCGCTCTACATCACGTTTTCCGACGACGGTCTCAATGGCTGCGCCGTTGCATTCCAGCGCCACCTGCGTGACGAGATCGTGCTTATGCCGAACGCCGAACGGGAACGGCCGGTGCACTTCAATTGCTGGGAAGCGGTCTATTTCGACCACAACCTGCCAACCCTCAAGGAAATCGCAAGCCGCGCGGCGGAACTGGGTGCCGAACGTTTCGTGCTCGACGACGGCTGGTTCGGCCGCCGTGACGACGATACGCGGGCACTTTCCGACTGGGAGGTCGATCCGCGAAAATACCCGGACGGGCTGAATCCGCTGATCGATCACGTGCACAGCCTCGGCATGACGTTCGGCATCTGGTTCGAGCCGGAGATGATCAATCCGGATTCCGATATCCACCGCGCGCACCCGGACTGGGCGCTGGGCGGCGAGGACCAGATCCTCGGCCGCAACCAGAAGGCGCTCAATATGGCCCTGCCGGAAGTCCGGGACTTCCTGTTCGACCGTATTTCGTCCGTGTTGCGCGACCACGCCATTGAATACATCAAATGGGATCACAACCGGGTCCTGCCGATGCCGGACGCGGCCCAGACGCGCGGATCCTATGCGCTGCTCGACCGGCTGCGGGCGGAGTTCCCGCAAGTTGAGATCGAAAGCTGCGCCTCGGGTGGCGGTCGGATCGATTTCGGCATCCTCAGGCGCACGCAGAGAATATGGCTCAGCGACAGCAATGACGCACTGGAACGGCTGAGGATGCAGCACAACGCCGCGCTGTTCCTGCCGGCTGCCGTCACCGGCAGCCATGTCGGCCCGCGAAAGTGCCATACGTCCGGGCGTATCCTCGATATGCAGTTTCGGGCCTGGGTGGCTGCGCAGAGGCATATGGGCATCGAGATGGACCCGCGCGAACTGACAGAAGACGAGGCAAGCGTGCTGGAATCCGTCATCGGCTGGTGGAAGGAGAACCGCCGCTGGATGATGGATGCCGATATCTTGCGGCTGGAAAGTCCCGATCCGGCGGTTGTTGCAGAGCAGCAACTTGCTGCCGATCACGCCCGCTTTGTCGTGTTTGCCGGGAAAGCGACGACAAGCAGCCAGATCGCGCCGAGGCCGCTGCGGTTGACCCGGCTCGATCCGGAAGCGCGCTATCGCATTACACTGGTCAACCGCGACAGTGCCGTCGGATTGTCTCGCGGCACGCAAACGCTGAAAACGGAGCCCGTGGACCTGAGCGGCACCTACCTGATGAACCATGGTCTGACGCTGCCGTGGAGCTTTCCTGAATCCATGTGGGTCATCGAGGGTCTGCGGCGATGAATTGAGGATGTTTCGCCACGCGCCGGAGAAGTGCCGGACCACGGTCGAAACCGATGGAGTACATTACGAATGGAACTGAATGCGCAATTTACTGATCTGAAGGGGCAGTCGGTCTTCATTACCGGCGGCGGATCGGGCATCGGCGCGTGGCTCACAGAGGGCTTTGTCGCTCAGGGTGCAAAGGTCGCCTTCGTCCAGCGGTCGGATGCTGCGGAACTGTGCGACCGGCTCGAGTCCGAATACGGCAACCGGCCGAAATTCATTGCCTGCGATATCATGGATATCGATGCGCTGCTGGCGGCAATCCGTGGCGCTCGCGCCGCCAACGGCCCGATTACCGTGCTGGTCAACAATGCTGCATCGGACAACCGTCACAGCCTGCACGAATTTTCCGTGGAGGATTGGGACAAGGCGATCAACATCAACCTGCGGCCGCATTTCTTCACCGCTCAAGAGGTCGCCAAGGACATGCGTGCGGCCGGGCACGGCTCGATCATCAATTTCTCGTCGATTTCCTACATGATGGGCAATGAGGGCTACCCGGCCTACGTTGCCTCGAAATCCGCAATCACCGGCCTTACGAGAGGGCTCGCGCGCGAGCTCGGTAAGGACAATATCCGCGTCAACGCGGTCATGCCGGGCTGGGTCCTGACGGATCGCCAGAAAGAATTGTGGGTAACGGACGAGGCGCTGGAAGCCCATATTGACCGGCAGTGCCTGAAAGCGGAAATAGCGCCGATCGATATCGTCGAACCGACCCTGTTCCTTGCCTCTTCCGCATCCAGGATGATGACCAGCCAGGCGCTTGTCGTTGACGGCGGCGTTGTTTTCACAGGATAGGACCTTGCAACCACTTTGCGCAGCCATCGACTGGGGTACAACGAGTTTCCGTATCTGGCTGATGTCGGAAGACGGCAGCGCCTTGTCCGAACGGCGCAGCCACGAGGGCATGACGGTGGCCGGGGAAAGTGGATTTGAGCGGGTCCTGGAAACACATATGCAAGCCCTGGAAGCGCCGGAGGCGTTGCCGGTCATTATCTGCGGAATGGCCGGCTCGCGGCAGGGCTGGCAAGAGGCGCGCTATCTGTCGGTCCCCTCACAGCTGTCCGATGTGATAGCCAAGGCCGTGCGCGTCGAGGGACCGAGCCGCGATGTCCGCATCCTGCCCGGCCTGGCGCGACGCGATGCCACGCGACCCGATGTCATGCGCGGCGAGGAAACGCAGCTCCTGGGCGCATTCTCCGGATCGCTGACATCCGGACTTGCGTGCATGCCCGGCACACATTCGAAATGGGTTCGGATCAACAACCGGACCGTAACGGATTTCTCGACCTATATGACCGGCGAACTCTTCAGCGTGATCTCCAGACAGTCCATATTGCGCCATGCGGTTGGTGACGCCGACAATTGCGATCCGGCAAGCGGCAATTTCCTGCAGGCCGTCGCCGATGCCCACGCCGCACCGTCCGACCTGTCGCGGCTGCTGTTTTCCATACGCGGTGGCCAGTTGCTCCACGGGCGCGAGGTTACCGCCAGCTACGAACGCCTGTCGGGATTGCTGATCGGTTCGGAAATCGGCGCGGCCCTTTCCGATACAACATCGGATGAACCGGTCCTGCTTGTCGCATCGGGAAAGCTGGCAAACCTCTACAGGTCGGCTTTCCAAGCAATCGGTCAGGAGATTCAAGACATCGACGCGGACGAGGCCGTGCTAAAGGGACTTTACTGCGGTGCGCGGCAATTCTGGCCGAGCGCCGACACGCACCCCGATTACGGACAAATCAACGCATGACCGACAGAATCCCCTGGCCCTCGATGAAGCGTTCCCTGGTCGCCATTCTGCGCGGCCTCAGACCCGATGAAACAGCCGAAACCATCAGCGCGCTGGTCGAAGCCGGCTTTGAGGCGATCGAGATACCGCTCAACTCCCCGGATCCGTTTGAGTCGATCCGCATCGCCGTGGACAGTGCTCCGGCTCAGTGCCTGATCGGCGCTGGCACAGTTCTGACGCTGGCCGACGTCGAACGTCTGGCAGAGGCCGGAGGGCGTCTGATGGTCAGCCCCAATACCGATCCCGAGATTATTCGCAGCGCGTCCGATTGCAAGATGGTGACGATGCCCGGTGTGTTCACGCCGACCGAAGCGCTGAGCGCGGCTTCAGCCGGTGCATCGGGGCTGAAGTTCTTTCCGGCCAGCGTCCTTGGACCGGCGGGCATTGCCGCGATCAAGGCAGTCTTGCCGCCGGATCTCGAGATCGGCGCCGTGGGCGGCGTTTCCCACGAGACCTTCACGGACTACAAAAATGTGGGCGTTCGTACATTCGGGCTTGGATCAAGCCTTTACAAACCGGGAATGAAGGTAGAGGAAATCGCCAGACGGGCACGCTTGTCCGTTGACGCGTATGATGCCGTATTCGGAGGCTGACATGACCCTGTCCGGATTTGAGTGCTCCCTTTTCGACGATACCAATCTGCAACTCGGTGAAGGCCCGACTTACGATCCCGAAACCGATACAGCCTGGTGGTTCGATATCTCGGGCAGTCGACTCCTGGAGTTAAAGCTCGGGGACAAACACACAAGAGTCCATGAACTGCCGTTCATGGCGAGCGCTCTTGCCGTTATCGACGAAGACCGCCAGTTGCTTGCCACGGAGCACGGGCTTTTCACGCGCTCAATCCGCGACGGCTCTTTCGAATTGCATACGGCGATCGAGTCTGACAATCCGTCCACGCGTTCCAATGACAGCCGCGTCCATCCCTGCGGCGCTTTCTGGATCGGCACGATGAGCAAGTCGACGGAGGCGAACGCCGGATCGATCTATCATTTCTTCCGCGGTGAACTGCGCCGCCTGTACACCGATATCACGGTGCCGAACGCGACCTGTTTTTCTGCCGATGGCAGTGTCGGCTATTTCACGGATACACCGACGGGTGTGGTGATGCGCGTATCGCTGGATCCCGCGACCGGACTGCCCGAGGGGCAGCCGCAACCTTTCATCGTCAGGGAAGACAGCGATCCCGGCTGGGCGGACGGTGCCGTGATGGATGCTGACGGGCTGCTTTGGATCGCTAGATGGGAAGGCTCTTGCGTTCAGGCCTTCGACAGTTCAGGAACGGTGGCCGAAACCATCGAACTGCCGGCCCTGCAGGTCACCTGCCCTGCCTTTGTCGGAACCGATGCATCGCAGATGATCGTCACCACGGCGGCGGGCGGCCTTGATGAACAAGAGATGAGCCGGCAACCGCTCAACGGCAATACCTTCCTCCTCAACCGCCACGTCAATGGCAGGTTGGAGCCGAAAGTCCTACTTTAGAGATACCATGAAGAACAAACCTGAAATCGGCGTGTGTTACTATCCGGAGCACTGGCCGGAAACGCACTGGCGGGACGATGCGAGGCGCATGGCGGAACTTGGCATCGTCTATGTACGTATTGGCGAATTCGCTTGGTCGCGGGTTGAGCCCAACCGGGGGGACCTGCGCCTGGAGTGGCTGGAGCGGGCCGTCGAGGTCCTGAGCGAGGCAGGCCTCAAGGTCATTCTCGGGACACCGACGGCAACGCCGCCGAAATGGCTGGTCGACGAGATGCCGGACATGCTGCCGGTCGACCGGGAGGGCAAGATCCTGGGCTTCGGCTCACGCCGCCACTATTGCTTCTCGCATCCGGGTTACCGCCACGAATGTATGCGTATCGTCAGGGCGCTTGCCGAACGCCTCGGCAAACACCCGGCGGTGGCCGGGTGGCAGGTCGACAATGAATATGGCTGCCATGATACGGCACGGTCCTGGTCCGAGGCGTCCCTGACAACATTCCGGCAGTGGCTGAAGGACAAATACGGCACCATCGAACAACTGAACGAGGCGTGGGGCACCGTTTTCTGGTCGAAGGAGTATACGAGCTTCTTCGCCATTGACCTGCCGGGCCTTGCCCCGGCAGAGATCAATCCGGCGCACCGCATGGATTTCTACCGGTTCTCGTCAGATCAGGTCATTGAATTCAACCGCCTGCAGTCCGATCTGCTGCGCAAGCTGTCGCCGGGCCGCGACATCATCCATAATTTCATGGGAAGAACCCTTGAGTTCGACCACTTCTCGGTCGGCGCGGATCTCGATGTCTCGAGCTGGGATTCCTATCCACTGGGTTTCCTGGAAGACCGCTCCGATGCCGATGACGACTGGCGGCAGCGCTTTGCCCGTACCGGCGATCCTGACTTCCAGGCCTTTCACCACGATTTGTACCGCGCAACATCGGGTGGCCGATGGTGGGTGATGGAGCAGCAGCCCGGTCCGGTCAACTGGGCCGATCACAATCCGGCACCGCGCGACGGCATGGTCCGACTGTGGACCCTGGAGGCGGTGGCTCACGGCGCCGAGGTCGTCAGCTACTTCCGCTGGAAGCAGGCGCCATTTGCGCAGGAGCAGATGCACTCCGGACTGCTTCGTCCTGATGGCGTGGAGGCCGAGGGTTTCTACGAGGCCGAAAGTGCGGTCGAGGCCATGTCGAAGCTGGAGATGACCGGCACCTCCAGAGCGGAGGTTGCGATCGTCTACGACTATCAGTCGTCATGGGCCTGGGAGGTGCAGCCACAAGGCCGGGAATTCGACTATTTCCGGCTTGTGTTCGATCACTACCGGGCGCTGCGGCGCAAGGGTCTTTCCGTCGATATTCTGCCCTCCGACACCGAAGACCTGTCCGGCTACGGCCTTGTCCTGATCCCGGGGCTTTTTGCCTGGAACGAAACGCTGGTCACAGCGCTGCGAAACTATGAGGGCGTCGCGCTGATCGGGCCACGGACCGGTTCCAAGACGACCAACTTCTCGATCCCGGAGAAGCTGCCGCCCGATTTGCCGGCCGATCTTGCCGATGTCGTGGTGAGCCGCGTTGAAAGCCTGCGTCCCGACTGTCCGGTGGGTCTTGCCGGAGGGGCCGGCAAGGTGAAATTCTGGCGCGAATTCCTGGTCACCGGCGAGAGGTGCCAGTCCGAAATTGCCAGCGAAGACGGGTGGCCGGTGATGGTGCGCCAAAACAACCTCCATTATCTCGGCGGCTGGCCGGACGATCTGCTGCTTGACGAGATCATCGGAAGGCTGACAACCGCGGCCGGCGTGTCGACCATCGATCTCCCGGACGGTGTCCGCCAGCGGCGGCATGGCGACCTGACATTCGTCTTCAATTACGGCGACACGGCTGTCGATCTTGCCACGCTCGGCATTGCGGGAACGCCGGTGATCGGCGGCAGTGAGCTGGCACCTTCGGAGGTTGCGGCGATCCGGCCGTAAACTGCAATCCAGAGGTAGAAGCCGTTTCAGTCGGCAGTTGTTTCCGCAACTGGGCGATGGTATCGCAATGCCGGGCGATAACTTCGCGGCACCCATTCGTTAATCCGTCAGCTTTACCGGAAAAACCGACCATGAGCTCAGCCTTCAAAGCCTATGATGTCCGCGGCGAAATACCGGGACAGGTCAATGTTCCGTTCGCCTACCGGTTCGGTCAGGCGGTCGCCGCACAAATGCCGCGCCGTGTTGCCGTCGTCGGCCATGACATGCGGCAAGACAGCCCGGCGCTGGCCTCGGCCATTGCACAGGGCCTGCTTGACAGCGGCGTCGATGTGCTACCGCTCGGCCAGTGCGGAACCGAGGAGGTTTATTTCCATACCGACAACAGCGGCGCCGACGCCGGGCTGATGGTGACGGCCAGCCACAATCCGAGGGACTATAACGGTATAAAAATGGTGCTCGACGGCGCCCGCGCGGCAACCCGCGACAACGCGCTCGAGCCGCTTGAGAAACTGGTTTACTCGGACCGAAAATTCCCGGTTGTCGCCGACTATGACAAACGCGGACTTCTGGCGCCGAAACTGAGCAAGGCGCCTTATGTGGAGCGCCTCCTGAAACAGGTCGAGGGCCTCGACCTCAAACCGCTGAAGATCGTTTGCCATGCAGGGAACGGCTGCGCCGGACCGATTATCGACCTTCTCGAGGATCATCTGCCCTTTACCTTCATCAAGGTCGATCACGAACCCGATCCCCTCCTGCCAAACGGCATTCCCAATCCGCTGCTGCCGGAACGGCGCGAACGCGCGCAGCATGCGGTTGTCGAACACGGCGCGGATCTCGGTCTTGCCTGGGACGGCGATTTCGACCGCTGCTTCTTCTATGACGAACAGGGCAATTTCGTTGAAGGCTATTACCTGGTCGGGCTGATTGCCCAGACAATGCTGCGCACCCATCCCGGCGGCACGATCCTCTACGATCCACGCCTGACGTGGAACACCATCGACGCGGTGGAAAAGGCCGGCGGCATAGCCAAGATCTGCCGAACCGGGCATGCGTTTTTCAAGCAGATGCTGCGCGATGAAGACGCCGTCTATGGCGGCGAAATGAGTGCGCATCACTATTTCCGCGATTTCAGCTATTGCGATACCGGAATGCTGCCCTGGTTGGCGGTTGTCGCAGAAATGTCGGCCACGGGCGCAAAGCTGAGCGAGATGGTCGAAGCGCGGATCAAGGCATTTCCCTGTTCCGGTGAAATCAATTTCACGGTATCCGATTCAGACCTGGTGCTGAAAAAGATCGCCGACCATTTCGACCGTTCCTATCCGGCTGTCGAGACCATTGACGGGCTGAGCATGGCTTTTGACGATTGGCGTTTCAATGTTCGCGCGTCCAACACGGAGCCGCTGTTGCGGCTCAATGTCGAAGCGCGCGGCAATTCCGGTCTCGTCGCCGACAGGGTCCAGGAAATCTCGGCGATCATCGAAGCTGACTGATCGCCGGGCAATTCAGCTGCCGCCGTCCTTTGCGTTGGGATAAAAAAGCTGCTGGCCATCAAGCCGGAATGCGGCAATCGCCGCCTGGCCCTCTGGCCCAAGCAACCATTCGACAAACCGCCCCGACGCCGCCTGCTTGACATTCGGACAATGGGCCGGATCGATGGTGACGATGCCGTATTGATTGAACAGGGCAGGATCGCCCTCGACCAGGATCGTGTGTCCGGCCTGGTTGCCGAAACTGATCCAGCTTGCGCGATCGGTCAGGGCATAGGCGTCCATGGCGACGGCCACGTTCAGTGTCGCCCCCATGCCGGACCCGGTTTCGCGGTACCAGCCTCCGCTGTGGGCGGCAGGATCGACGCCGATGCCGCCCCACAAAGAGAGTTCCTTCTTGTGGGTCCCGGAATCATCACCGCGCGAGACAAAGACCGAGTGCCCGCCGGCAATCTTCCTGAGCGCAGCTCCCACATCCGTCACCTCGCCAATCCTCGCAGGATCGGCGGACGGGCCGACAAGAACAAAGTCGTTGTACATCACATCGTGCCGCTCCTTGCCGCCGCCACTGGCAACGAAGGCCTCTTCCGCTGCCCTCGAATGCACGAGAAGCAGATCAGCATCGCAATTGCCGGCATTCTTGATCGCCTGACCGGTACCAACCGCGACGACGCGCACCTGAATGCCGGTTTTGTTCTCGAATTCCGGCAGCAGGTGATCGTAGAGGCCCGAATTCTGGGTCGATGTCGTTGACTGCAGCAGGATGAACTCTGCCGCCGAGACGGGCACGGCAACGACCGAAACCGACACAAGCAACAGGAGATCGCGTAACTTGTCGATCATGGAGCCTCCGCAAACACTCAGATCAGGATCTTGCCGGCGATGAAGGCTTCCGCTTCCGGCGTTTCGGGTGCGGCGAAAAAACGGTCCGTCGGGACATGCTCGACGATCCTGCCGCGGTGCATGAAGATAGTCTCGTTACCCAGGCGCCGGGCCTGCGCAAGGTCGTGAGCAATCAGCACGATGCGCATGCCGTCATCGCTGGCACTCTTGACCATGGCCTCGATGGTCTGCATGGAGGCCGGATCAAGACTGGATGTCGGCTCGTCGAGGAACAGCAGATCCGGCCCGGCCGCCAGGGCACGTGTCAGCGCCAGACGCTGCATCTCGCCGCCCGAGAGCACCCGCGCCGAAGCATTGGCCAGCGCCAGCAACCCGGCAGCCTCCAGCGCCCTTTGAGCCTGGGCGCGCGCCTGATCCGGTGAACTGCCGACAGCCCGCAACGCGTATTCGACATTCGCCCGCACAGAGCGACGCAGCAGCACCGGCCGCTGAAGGACCATGCCGAAACGGCAATAACGCTGGCGGTCCGGCGGTTCGCCATTCCAGAGGACCCGTCCGGAATCCGGCGCCCGTAGACCGGCCATGACGTTAAGCAGCAGCGATTTGCCGGCACCGTTGGGACCGACGAGAACCGTCGTTCCGCGGCCACCGATGGTCAATGCCTCAACGTCGAGCAGTACCCTGCCCTTGCGGCGCACAAAGAGACGATCGGCAGTGACGGGCAATATCGGTTTTGTTGCCGCCTGCTGGCCTGAACGGGCCGGTTCATGCATAGGCAGATCTTTCGGCAGCGGCGCGCAGCAGGAAGACCAGCGCATTGACGGCAAAGGCGATGATGACCAGGATCAGGCCAAGACCGAGCGCCAGAGCCAGGTTGCCCTTTGACGTTTCGAGAGCGATCGCCGTCGTCATGACACGGGTGACATGGTTGATGTTGCCGCCGACAATAATAACCGCTCCAACCTCTGCAACGGCACGCCCGAAGCCGGCAAGCAAGGCCGTCATCAGGCTGTAGCGACCCTCCCACAAAAGTGTGCGCAGCCGGGCAACCGAACCAAGACCAAAGAGCTTCAGTTGGTCGCGATACTCGCCGTTGAGATCCTCGAGTGTCTGGCGGGCCAGTGCCGCGATTATCGGCACCACAAGAATTGTCTGGGCGATGATCATGGCGGTCGGCGTGTAGAGCAGCTGCAATGGACCAAGGGCCCCGGCGTTTGACAGCAATAGGTAGACGACGAGCCCGACGACGACCGGCGGCAGGCCCATAAGCGCCGTGACCGTTACAATCACGACACCACGTCCGGGAAACCGCGTCACCGCGAGGAAGGCGCCCAGCGGCAATCCGATGATCGTGGCGATGAACACGGCGGTTATGCTGACCTTCAGCGACAGCCAGACAATTTCGATCAGTCCGGGATTCAGTCCCAGGACAAGCCGGAAGGCTTCAAAAAATGATGCGGCGAAATCCTGCATGGTCCAGCGCTGCCCCGTCGAATTGGCGGTTCCGGCGCATTAAATACGGCAAGATGCGCCAGCATCATACCCAAAACGGCAAAAACGGGGGCACCAACGTCAAGCCTGTCGCCGGCGGGACTAGGAACGAGCGACCGCCCGGGAATGGTTGGTGTTGATGAACAACTGCGCCTGATCCGCGCTCATCGGCCGTCCGTAGAGATATCCCTGGCCAATGGAACAGCCCAGTCCGAGCAGTTTGTCCGCCTGTTCGACCGTTTCGATGCCCTCGGCGACAACTTCCAGATCAAGGCCCTCGCACAAGGCGATAATCGCCTTGATTATGTGCTCCGACGGCCGGTCTCGGGTGATCTCGGAAACAAAGGCCCGGTCGATCTTGACCTTGTCGAGCGCGATCTCACGCAACCTGCCGAGACTGGATTGACCGGTGCCGAAATCGTCCAGCGAGATCGAAACACCCTCGGCGCGCAGGCTGTCGATGATGCTGTTGGCGATTTCCGGATCGGCCATCATTGCCGTCTCGGTTATCTCCAGACCGAGCCGGCGCGGGTCGAACCCCACCGAATGGAGGATCGCCATGATCTTCTCGTGGGTGGACGGGTCCAGCAACTGGGCCGATGACAGGTTGAACGACAGGAACATCTCGCCCGGCCAGCCAAGCGCCGTATTTGTCGCCTTCTTCAGCATTGTTTCGGTCAGCGGTTCAATGATGCCGCGTTCCTCGGCCAGGGGAATGAAGGTGGCCGGGGAAACAAAGCCGAGTTCCGGATCGTTCCAGCGGGCCAGCGCTTCGAAACCGATCGGCACACCGTCGCGAAGGTCAACGATGGGCTGGAAATGCACATCCACTTCATCGGCGATGATGGCGCGCCGGAGCGCCTGCTCGAGCTGCGTCGCGCGCTTCATCTCCTCGGCAATGTCAACCGAATAGACGGTGACCTGTCCGCGGCCGCGACGCTTTGACTGATAAAGTGCCGTGTCGACGCTTTCCATCAGCGCGCCGTAGTCTTCGCCGGCATAGGGATAGATGGCGAACCCGAATGACGAAGAAAGGCGGACGGAGCGCTTGCCGAGGTCATAGGGTGCGGACAGCACATCCTTGAAAAGGTCGCTGATTTTCTCGGCACCATTTTGGTCGAATACAAGTGGCAGGACAAATGCGAAGGCGTCGTTTTCCAGCCGCACCGCCACCGCACCGGACGGCATGCACGCGCGCAACCGGTGGGCCACCTGGCACAGAATGTCATCGCCCGCGGTATGGCCGAACAGATCATTGATCGGCCTGAATCCATCGAGATTGACCAGACCGACTGTAAAGGGCGCCGGATCGAGCGACCGTTCGTGCACCAGTTTGGTGATCTTGTCGCGAAGTCTTGCCCGGTTGCCCAAACCGGTCAGCGGGTCGGTATAAGATGCCGTATGGACCGCGCTGCCGACCCTTGCGCGGGTATTGGTCAGTTCGACTGACATTGTTTCTTCCTTGCGCCCAAATGGTGGAGGAACACCATATCCATGGGACAGGATGGCCTGCTTTCGTTAAGAAACAGCTATCGGCGGGTGGTGGAATTTTGGAACTATCTTCCGCAAATCATTGAAATTTTGCGGAAAATATCACGTAAACAGTAATCCGGGGATCTCAGCTGGCGGCACCGCGCCTTTGCGGCGCCGCAATGGCACATATCGCCAGGATGAGCCCGCTGACAGTAGCGATCATTCCTGCTGCGCTGACGCTGAAACCGCTTCCGATCAGCGCCATGCCACTTCCTGCCGCCCAGAAACCCGCGACCGCGGAAACAAAGGCGAACAGCACGCTCCACCATAATTGCGGAAGCAGCCTGTTGGTCATCAGGCGCGCGGCCGCCGCAGGACAGATCAGCATGGCGATCGTGATGATGGCGCCGACAGCCTCGAATGCGGTGACCGCGACGATGGCAACGAGCGAAATCAACGCCGCGCCGATAAAGCGTACCGGAACGCCCGCGGCCTGTGCGAAGACGGGATCGAAGGTGGAAACAACAAGCTGTCGCCAGAAAACGGCCAGGAAAACCAGAACGACCACCAGCGTAAAGGCAACGCGGCCAAGCTGTGGCGGCAGGTCGGCAAGCGCGGCCGGGTCGAGGAGCGCCTTTGCATCGATGCCGGACAGCCAGACGAGGCTTTCCAGATTGCCGTAGAGCGCGTGTTCCACATCGAAGTGGACCTCGCGTGTGTTGCTTTGTTCGAGCAGCACGACCCCGAGGGCAAAGAGCGCAGTGAATACCACGCCCATCGCCGCTCCCGGCTCGACCTTGCCGAGATTGCGCACCAGTTCGATCAGCAGCGCCGAGATCAGCGCGGCGGCGGCGGCACCCAGCAGCATCGGCCAGACGGTGATTGACCCGGTGATGATGAACGCAACGACGATGCCGGGAAGCACGACGTGACTGACGGCATCGCCCATCAGGCTCTGCTTCCTCAAGACGAGGAAGTTGCCCAGCAGCGCGCACGACACCGCGGCCAGCGCGCCGATCGCCATGGGGACAAGGACCAGACCGATGTAAAGACCGCCCATGCTCACCCCTGCCCTGCCGGCAGGGCACCGGACGGACCGGCAAACTGCCTCTCGAGCTCTTCAATCTCGGTGGTCGTCAGACGGTCCGCGATGGGATCGAGCCGCATGCGTGCGGCACGATAGGCGGCAGCCGGATTGTCACGCAGATAAATCGTCCACAGCGCCTCTTCCCGGGCGGCGGTCTCGGCTGCATCGAGACCGGCCTGGGTCGGTGTCCCGTCGCCATGGATGAGGTTCTCTGATTTCAATACCTTGATCGTATCATGGTCATAGATCGCTTCACCCCGCAAAATGGCCAACAGACCCTGGCGCCTGTGAACTTTTCGCGAAAAGGCCCGCGCCCGGTATAGGCCGTAGAACACGCCGCGGGCCGGTGCGAAGAGCAGTGACAGGGCAAATATGACCGCGGCGGTCAGTACAATGACGGGTCCGGCCGGAAAGTTCGGAACGGATGCCGAGAGCGCGGTGCCGATAAAGCCCGAGGCGGCACCGACAAGCCCGCTGACAATGATCATCGTATTGGTCTTTTCCGTCCAGAAGCGCGCCGCGACCGGCGGGATGATCAGCAGTGCGACCACAAGGATGAGGCCGACGATCCGCAGGCCCGTCACCGTGACAGCCATGACAAGCAACATCAGCAGCAAATCCGTGCGGCGGATATCGATGCCGGACGTGCGTGCAAATGTCTCGTCAAAACACACCAGCGTCAGCGGCCGGCGGAAAAGGAAAACCAGGAAAGCGACGAGAAAAGCCAGTGCCGCCAGCGTGTATGCCTCGTTGCGCAGCATGCCGGAGGTCGATCCGAGCAGAAAGCTGCCGATGCCGGCCTGGCGCCCGATGCCAAGCGACTGGATGATGGTCAGCAAGACGACACCGAGACCGAAGAATGAGGAAAGCACGGCGCCGATCGCGGCGTCGGAATTCAACCGCGTGCGTCGTGTCAGCCACTCGACAGCCGCGAGCCCGATCATGGCGCTGATTGCTGCGCCGAGCAAAAGCCCTGGAAGGAACCGGCCCGACCCGCCAAATGCGGCCATCAGCAGAAACGCGATACCGACGCCCGGCAGGGTCGCATGGCTCAAGGCATCGGATACAAGCGAACGCCGACGCAGCAGGAGATACGTCCCGACCGTTCCGCCGGCCCAGCCAAGCAGGATGGCGCCGATAGCGACTATGGCAGTGTTGTAGCCGGCGCTGAAGGTCAGCGCGTTGATAAAAGCGGCAATATCGATCATCGGTCCCGGCCCGCTCAGAGCAGCTCCGGTTCGGCCTGCACCAGACGGCCACCGTAAGCTTCCGCCAAATGGGCGTCGGTAAATGCCTTTTCCACCGGGCCATTGGCGATACGGCGGACATTGAGGATCAGCACATCATCGAAGTAGGCGGTAACGGTGGACAAGTCATGGTGAACGGCAATCACTGTGCCGCCTTCGTCGACCAGCTTCTTCAGCAAGGCAACGATGGTCTTCTCGGTCGCTGCGTCGACACCGGCAAAGGGCTCGTCCAGCAAAAGAAGATCCGCCTTCTGCGCAAGCGCCCGGGCAATGAACACACGCTGCTGCTGTCCTCCGGAGAGCTGGCCGATCTGACGGTCGGCCAATGAGACCATATCCACCTCCTCAAGGCAGCTCAGGGCGAATGCGCGCTGCTGGCGGCGGATCAGGCTGAACGGGTTGAGGCTGCGGAAAAGGCCCATAAGGACGACATCGATGACAGTCGCCGGAAAATCCCAGTCGACGCTTGCGCGTTGCGGCACATAGGCGATCCGGCTACGGACCTCGTCCAACGGCCGGCCGAAGAAGACGGCATCTCCGCTGATTACCGGAAGAATACCCATGGCAGCCTTGAGCATGGTCGACTTGCCAGCTCCGTTTGGCCCGACAATTGCGCTCATTCGGCCCTGCTGAAAAACCGCGTCGACCGCCGACAGGGCAGGCTTGTCGCCATAGGCGACCGACAATCCTCGGACCTTGAGCGCTGCACCGGCATCGGCAACGTGGACGTTCATATCAGCTACCGACCAGCTTTCCGTTGAGACCTGCGGCAGGCGCCTTGCCGCCAAGCGCATTCGTGATGACGGTAACGTTTGAATCGATCATCCCGATATAGGTTCCGGTATAGGTACCGGACGATCCCATGGCATCGGAGAAGAGCTCGCCACCGACAGCAACTTTGTGGCCGCGGGCGGCAGCGCCCTCGATCAGGGCCCGGACATTGCGCTCCGATACGGACGATTCAACAAATATGGCATCAATATCGCGGTCTACGATCATATTGACGATCTCATCGACCCGCTGGAGGCCGGCTTCGCTCTCGGTGGACAGACCCTGGATACCAACAACCTCGAATTCGTAGCTGCGACCGAAATAGCCAAATGCATCATGTGCCGTGATCAGGACACGTTTTTCCTGCGGCACGCTTGCCAGGCTTTCGCGGGCGAAGGCGGCAAGCATATCCATGTCCGCCAGATAAGACTGTGCGTTTTGCCGGTAGACCTCGGCGCCTGCAGGATCGAGTTCGATCAAGGCGTCGCGGGCTGCCTCGACAGCGTGGCGCCAAAGATCCGGCGTCATCCAGACATGCGGATCATAACGGTCCGAATAGTCTTCGCTGGACAGACGAAGATCAACAGGAACCGCTTCGCCAATTGCATAGACAGGCTTGCGTGCGGCAAGTTTTTCCAGGAACTCCTCGAGCTGCGCCTCAAGATAGAGCCCGTTCCAGAACACGGCATCAGCCTGCACCATCGCCGCGATGTCGGACTGCGTCTGACGGTAGAGATGCGGGTCGACACCCTCGCCCATCAGCGTCGTGACCTTGGCACGATCACCGGAAATTGCTGTGAGCGCATCACCGACCATGGAGACCGTGGCGACAATATTCAGTTTGTCGGCGGCCCGGGCAGCGCTCAACGGATTTGCGAATACGAGGACCGCGAGAAGAATGCCGGCAAGAGCCAATTGACGGCGCAAGAACATGCGTGAACTCCGAAATATGGGTATGCGTCGACACTTATCGACTGATTTATCCCAACTTGTATTGCAAATCATTCGCAATAGCAAGAAAAACTTCACCGTGCGGCTTTCATTGATGCGCCGAATCCGGGAAAATCAACTCATGACCGTCAGGCCCCTTCCAGAAACTCTGATCAACCAGATCGCAGCCGGCGAGGTGATCGAGCGCCCGGCCAGCGTCGTCAAGGAGCTGGTCGAGAACGCGATCGACGCCGGTGCGACCCGCGTGGAGGTGGCGACGGCTGGCGGCGGCAAGGCCCTGGTGCGAGTAACCGACAACGGGCACGGCATGACGCCTGACGATTTGCAGCTTGCGGTGAAGCGTCACTGCACGTCGAAAATCACGGATGATCTCGACAGCATCGCGACACTGGGCTTTCGCGGCGAGGCACTGCCATCCATCGGGTCGGTATCGAAACTGCGGATCCAGAGCCGCCCGGCAGATGCGGATACCGCATACGAAGTGCGCGTTTCCGGCGGAACCGTTGAAGGTATCCGGCCCACTGCCGCCAATCCGGGTACGGTCGTCGAGGTGCGCGACATTTTCTATGCGACCCCTGCGCGTCTGAAATTCCTGAAAAGCGATCGCGCCGAAACCGGTGCCATCACCGAAGTCTTCAAGCGCATCGCCATAGCGTTTCCGAATGTCCGCATGACACTGTCCGGCACCGACCGCTCGACACTGGAATTTCCCGCAACGGGCGACAACGCGCTGGCGCGCATCGGCCAGGTCCTCGGCACGGAATTCGCAGACAATGCGATTGCTATCGACGCAGTGCGCGAGGATGTCCACCTTACGGGATTTGCGTGTGTTCCAACCTACAACCGGGCCAATTCGCTCCAGCAATATGCGTTTGTCAACGGACGTCCGGTCCAGGACAAGTTGATTTTCTCGGCCTTGCGCGGCGCCTATGCCGACACCATCCCGCGCGGGCGCTACCCGGTTGCGGTGCTCTCGATCACGCTCGATCCCCGTTTCGTCGACGTCAATGTACACCCGGCCAAGGCCGATGTGCGTTTCCGCGATCCCGGACTTGTTCGCGGTCTCATCGTTGGCGCCATCCGCGAGGCGCTCAGCCGGCAAGGAGACCGCGCTTCAAGCGTTGGCGCGCGTGACATGGTCTCGTCATTTCGACCCGAAGCAGGTTCCGCGCGCAGGCACTACACCAACGACAACGTGTTCGAGAAGGCAGATCAAAGTGCTTGGCGCGGTGATGCGGACGCTTCCTTCTTCAGACAGTTGGAGAACACCACCCAGCCCGGCTTTGCGGAAGGCGCGCAAAGCGCGCTCAGCGCAATCTCCGAGCCGTCTGCGCGCCACGACGAACAGAACCTGACGCAGCAATTCCCGCTTGGCGCGGCACGGGCGCAACTCCATCAAAACTACATCGTCGCGCAGACCGGCGATGGTCTTGTCATCGTCGACCAGCACGCGGCCCACGAGCGACTCGTTTATGAAGACCTCAAAAAGTCGCTCTACAACCGCGAAGTGGCGTCGCAGGTCCTCCTGATACCCGAAATCATCGACCTTCCGGAGGAGGATTGCGACCGGCTTATGGCGCATGCGGAAGAGCTCGGTGAATTCGGGCTTGCTGTCGAGCGGTTCGGCCCGGGCGCCGTCGCTGTACGCGAAACACCGGCCATCCTGGGGGAAATTGATGCCACCGGCCTGATCCGCCAGCTCGTCGACGAGATCGCCGAGTGGGACGATGCCGGCGGGCTGAAGGCGAGGATTGACTACGTCGCCGCCACTATGGCATGTCACGGATCGGTTCGGTCGGGCCGGCGTCTTTCAGCCGAAGAAATGAACGGATTGCTTCGACGCATGGAAACGACCCCGGGGTCAGGCCAATGCAATCACGGCCGACCAACCTATATTGAGTTGAAGCTGTCGGATATTGAGAGGCTGTTCGGCAGGCGCTGAAAACCTCCTGACCGACGGGAAACGGCAATGAACAGATTTGAAGGCCACGGCTCCGGCGAAGCGAAGATCCGCTACCTCGATGCCGATTTCCAGGTGATTACGCCCGGTTCCCATGTTCGCTGTGCGGTAACCGGCGAGATCATACCGCTTGATGAACTGAAATACTGGAGCGTCGCGCGGCAGGAGGCCTATGTCGACGTTCACGCGTCCGTTTCAGCCAACGAAAGGGCGGGCATCCTGCCGACCCAGGTCTAGGCGCATTCCAAAACCCGTATCAGACGCCCTTGATCCTGTTCAGTTTTTGAGCGGCTGCGAGCTGCCTTTTCCTGAAAGACTGGACGGTACGGTCGATAAAGGAACGCGCCAGGTGCGGCTGATCAAGCCGCAGCTGGACTTCAAGGACGCGTGATTTTTCCGCCAGTTCGGCGACCTTGCCGCGAGCGTCCCTCAGCCGCGCCATGTCCTTGCTCGTGGTAATCAGCTCCAGATTGTGCTTGGCGGCCGCGTCAATCAGTTCCGTGGCTTCCTCCTCGCCGAATTTGTGATGGTCGCCGAAGCTTCGCTCCGCCACCACATGGGCGCCCGTACCACGAAGACTGTTGAAGAATTTCTCCGGATTTCCGATGGCCGCGTATGCCAGAACCCGCTTCCCTCGGAAACTGCGCGATTTCCTGACCGCAAGCCTTGCCGAATAGACCGGCTTTGCGGCACGCCCGGCAATGCGGATCACCGGATCGGCTGCGGTTCCATCACCGATGATGAGAAGCGCCGAAGCGTTACGCATCTGATCAAGCATCGGTGCGCGAACCGGGCCGCCCGGTATCACATGCCCATTGCCGATGCCGCGCAGGGCGTCGACGACCAGCAGCGCGTAGTCGAAATGGACCGAGGCGCTCTGGAAACCATCGTCCATGATGATGAAATCAACGCCCTCGCCGAGCAGCTTCTGCGCGCCGGCATATCTGTCGGGAGAAACCACAGTCGGCGCAATTTCGGCGAGCAGAAGCGGCTCGTCACCGACATCTGCAGCGTGGTGGCGCTGGCGGTCAACCATGGCGACCGAGCGCAGACTTCCACCATAACCGCGCGACAGGAAGCCGGGACTAAATCCGGCCTTCGCCGCTTCGCCGCACAGTGAAAGGGCGGTGGGAGTCTTGCCGGCGCCGCCGACCGTGAAATTGCCGACGCAAAGGACAGGCGCCGCGACTTCGCGGCGCGGGGCGTTTTCCATGCGCGACCGTGCAACGGCGCCGTAGACCAGGGACGCCGGGTACAACGACCAGGCCCGCCAATCGGCCTTCGACCACCAGAAGGGAGGCGCCTCGCTCACCATCGCGCTATTCGGCCACCCTCCTGGTAGAGTTCAGCCTTCACCGTAAGGGGCTTGATATAGGGCTCGAGCGCCCGCACGGTGCGTGGCAGCGCTCCGCTCAATTCCTGGACGGTCTTGCGGGCTGCGGCCTGCATCTTCTCGCTTGCCCTGCGGTTGCTCAGGAGGAACTCCACCGATTTGGCCAGCGTCTCGCCATCGTTAACGAGACGGGCGCCGCCGTTTTTCAGCAGGCTGCGATAGCTGTCGCGAAAATTCTGCACGTTGCGGCCCGACAGGATGGCACAATCGAGCATTGCGGGCTCCAGCGGATTGTGCCCCCCCGCGACCGTCACGGAGCCACCGACAAAGGCTACCGAGGCCAGGCTGAGGTAAAGGCCCATCTCGCCGATCGTATCACCGAGATAGACCTGGGTTTCCGATGTTATGGCCTGACCGCGCGAGCGCCGGGCAACGACAAGGCCACGGCCGACAAGCATATCCTCGATCTCATCGGCGCGCTCCGGATGGCGCGGGACGATGACGGTAAGCGCCCGGTGCCGTGGCTTCAGGGCCTGGTGGACATCGGCCGCTATCTCCTCTTCGCCCAAATGCGTCGAAACCGCTGCAAAGACGGCGCGATCGCCGATCCTGTTCTGCAAACGACGCAGTTCGATGTCGTCACAGGGCGGCGGTTCCGTGTCGACCTTAAGGTTTCCGGAGACTGCGACGGGCCTTGCACCGAGGGTGCGGAACCGCTCGGCATCTTCTTCAGACTGCGCGACAACCAGCGACAGGTTCTCAAACAGCGCTTCGGCCAGATGCGGCCGCCTGCGCCAGCTGCTGAAGGAGCGGTCCGACAGCCGGCCATTGACCAGCACCTGCGGCATGCGCCGGGCACCGAGTTCCAGGATCGTCATCGGCCAGATTTCCGATTCCGCGATCAGTGCAAGGTCAGGCCTCCAGTGATCCAGAAAGCGGCTGACCGCCGGTTTCAGGTCAAGCGGAACATATTGATGAATCACCCGGTCACCCAGGCGCTCCGCGGCCAGTGTCGCTGATGTGACTGTGCCGGTCGTCAGCACGACCGATATGCCGCGCTTCAGAACTTCCTCGATCAGCGGCATGACCGCGATTGTCTCTCCGACGCTCGCCGCGTGAACCCAAATGACCGGTCCTTCGGGCCGGTCGGAACTGGCATATCCATAGCGCTCGCGCCTTCGTCCGTGCTCCTCCTTGCCCTTGGTCGCGCGGAATGCGAGGTAAGAGCCCAGGAAGGGATATATCGCAGCGCCCAGCCAGCGATAGGCGGTCAAAGTCAGGCGCGCCCATACGAGACTCATGCGCCGTTCCTGACTGCCCGATATGCTTTATCGGTTACGCTGTTCAACTCGTCTGTCACCTTTTGACGGTACTCTTCCAATTCCGCATCCGAAGCGTTGCGCGGCACAGTGATGGGCGCACCGAGTTTAAGACACACGCGGCCGAATGGTAAATTGATCGTCGTCTTGTCCCATGATTTCTCAACGACGTGATAACGGCTCGTCGCCACCGCCATGGGAACAATCGGCCGGCCGGACAGCTTCGCAAGAGCGATGATGCCATCACCGGACTGCCTTGGCGCGCCCTTGGAAATGTCGGCGATCATCACGATGTTCAATCCTTCGGCCAGCGCGTCGGTCATGCCCTTCAGGGCGCCCACACCGCCCTTGCGCGCGGTCTGCCGGCGTTCGCGGCCTCCGGAGCCCCGGATAACGCGAACGCCCGAAAGCCGCAGCACACGGGCGTTGATCTCTGCGTCCCTGCTCCTTGAAACCAGCGCAGCAACCGATTTGTTGTCGGCATAAACAAATTGCGTCAGCAGCTGCTGACCGTGCCAGAGCGCGATAATGACCGGCAATTTGCCCGCCACCGCAGCCTCAAGGTCATCATATTCGGGCGATTTGCGGTTGCTCCAGAAAACGAAGCGAAGACTGTTGTAGACGAACGATGCGGCGATGTTCTGAAAGGTGCCGGAAGCCAACAGCCTCTTTCCAAAACGCCTGAATGCCGTCGTCAAGTCAGTTCTCCCGGATCCCGCTGCCATGCGCTCATGCAAAGGCACCGAAACCCTCCACAAGCCGAAACCCCTGCCCGCCGTCACGCGGGTTACTATTGTCAGTCACCGGACTCCTCGTCCGGATTGAGCAGCCTGTGCAGGTGAACAATGAAATAGCGCATGTGCGCATTATCCACCGTCTGCTGCGCTTTCGATTTCCATGCCGCATAGGCCGCGGCGTAATCAGGGTAGATGCCGACGATGTCCAGTTCGTCAAGATCGCGAAACCGCACTTCGCTCAGCTCATCGAGCTCACCGCCGAACACCAAATGCAGAAGCTGCTTTTCTTCGGTCTCCATCAGATACTCCGTTGGCGCCTCTTGAGGGCCGCTTGAAATCGGGATGTCGGGAGGGTGATCGCGCGACCACAAAACCCGCCTTCCGCAGCGGGTTTGCTGTAATTTGACTCAAAGGTCAATGGCGCTCGCCACGTTCTTGAGTTCAGGCAGCATCCGCTCGGGTCCGGCGATCAGCAGCCCGTGGCTAACCGATTTTTTGTTGTAGCGTACTGGCTCGCCCTTCTTGTTCAGCAAAGCGCCGCCTGCATTGCGCAGAATGAGGTCCGCAGCGGCGAGATCCCAGTCATGGGAACCGGGTTTGACAAGCGTCGCGTCAAGCCTTCCGTCGGCAACCATCGCGATGCGATAGGCCAGTGAGGGAATATGCGCGGATCGGTCAATGCTGCGCGCAAATTCTTCCGGCAGGTTCCGGTAAACCGTCTGCGGCATCGACATGACTCGCCCGGTTCCGGCGGCCTTCGCGGCAATCAGCTTGCCGTTCTTTCGCGCATCACCGCCGCTTGCTGCCTCGAACAGCTCGTCGCGCGCTGAACAGGCAAGAACGCCGGCCAACGGTACGCCTGCATCGACAACCGCGATGCTGACGCACCACACGTCCTCGCCATTGACGAAGGCGCGTGTGCCGTCGATCGGGTCGACAACGAAGGTCCGTTCATGGTGACGGCGCGAATGGTCGTCCTCTGTCTCCTCGGACAACCATCCATAGTCGGGCCTTGCCTCGGTCAGTGTTTCGCGCAGAAAGGTGTTGACCGCAATATCGGCTTCCGTGACCGGCGAACGCCCGTCCTTGTACCAGACGTCCGGATCCTTGCGGAAATAGCCCATGGCCATCCGACCGGCCTGTTCTGCGGCCTCTCGGATCAGGGCCAGATCCGCCTTTACGTCGTCATTTACCTGCAAGTGTCATGCCTTCTATTGCGAGGGTCGGCGCCGCCGTCCCGTATTTGCGATCGATGTCGCTGGCGGGCGTTGTGTTCATGAACATGTCCTTCAGATTGGACGCGATCGTCACCTCGGATACCGGATGGGAGAGCTCGCCATTGTCAATCCAAAATCCCGACGCACCGCGGCTATACTCGCCGGTAATCATATTGACCCCCTGTCCGATCACTTCGGTGACATAGAAACCGGAATCAATGGAGCCGATGAGATCCTCGGCAGATATCTCGCCGGGCTCGAGTGCAAGATTTGTCGATCCGGGGCTGACATTGGAGCCGCTGCGCACACCACGCCCATTTGTCTTGAGGCCCAGTTCACGCGCCGTGCTCGTCGACAGGAACCAGGACTGAAGCACGCCGTTTTCGACCATATTAAGGCGTGTGCCCCGGACACCTTCACCGTCAAACGGCCGCGACGCGGGACCGCGGACGATCTGCGGATCGTCCGTCAGCACCATCCCGGGCTTCATGACCGCCTTGCCCATCATGTCACGCAGGAAACTGGTCTTGCGCGCGACCGATGCACCGTTGATTGCGCCCGCAAGATGGCCCACGAAACCACGGGCGACGCGCGGATCGAAAACGACGGTGATACCGGATCCTGTATCGGCTTTGCTGGGGTTCAAACGCCTGACGGCCCTGTTGCCCGCCGCCCGTCCGATCGTTTCAACATCATCAAGGTCGTCATAAAACAGGCGCGAATCGAATTCGTAGTCGCGCTCCATGGCGGTGCCCTCACCGGCGATGACGCTGACGGAGCGGCCAAACCGGCTACCCATATAGGATCCCGAAAAGCCGTCCGACGTGACCAGGACCATGCCGCCCATACCCGCCGACGCACCAGCTCCGCTCGAGTTCGTGATCCCTTCGACATCGAGCGCGGCGGCTTCCATGGCGAGCGCGGCATCGGTCAATTCCTCGCTGCTTATCTCGGTCGCATCGAAAAGATCGAGATCGTCATAGGCCTTGGCGATATCGGCGGGGTCGGCCAGGGTCGCGTAGGGATCTTCAGGAGAAACCCGCGCCATTGAGACGGCCCGGTCGGCGAGATCCGCGGCATCAATTCCGGCATTTGCTGAAACGCTGGCAACGCGGTTGCCTACAAACACCCGCAGCGAAAAACTGTCACTTTCGGAAGCGTCCGTGCCCTCGACCTTGCCAAGGCGGACCGATACGGAGGTCGATTGGCCGCGCGCCACGACCGCATCGCATCGATCAGCACCGGAGCGCATGGCCTGTTTGACCAGCGCCGCAGCCTTCTCGACAAGTTCTTGCGATTTTTCAGCCTGAAACATGTATTTGGCCTTTCCTTTCCGCTCCATTTATTGTGGCGCCGGAGCGTCATCAAGGCTAATAGAGCAATGTTCCGGCAACGGATAGTGCTGATATCGGGTCCTGGAAGGACGCAATGTATGGCCGCTGAAAGCATCTCCTTCTACAGCCACGCTCTAGTATTGCTTGGCGGTGCGGTCATCGCTGCACCGCTGGCAAAGCGTATCGGCCTTGGCACGGTTCTCGGCTATCTCGCAGCCGGTGTGATTATCGGTCCGGTGGCCCGGCTTGTGAGCGGTGGCGATCGTATTCTGGAGTTCTCCGAACTCGGCGTCGTTTTGCTTCTATTCCTGATCGGGCTTGAACTCAAACCCTCGCGCCTTTGGTCCATGCGGCGCGAGATTTTCGGCCTGGGCCTCGCCCAGGTGGTGGTCACCGGGATTGTGCTTTTAGGGCTTGTCACGGTAACCGCGTGGTCGAGAAGTGCCTTTTCAGCAGCGGCCATTATCGGCTTCGGACTGGCGCTTTCATCGACGGCTTTCGCGCTGCAGATCCTCGAGGAACGCGGCGAACGCAGCACCGCCTACGGGCAAAGGGCGTTTTCAATCCTGCTCTTCCAGGATCTTGCCATTGTTCCCATCCTGGCTTTGGTGCCGCTTCTGGCACCCTATGGTGAAGAGGCCGCTTCATCGCCGATGCAGGACTTCGCCATCGCGCTCGCGGCGATCGCCTTCATTGTGGTTGCGGGGCGTTACCTGCTGAACCCGCTGCTCCAGCTGATTGCCAGCACCGGCGCCCGCGAAGCGATGATCGCCGCGGCCCTGCTCGTGGTGATCGGCTCCGCGGTTCTGATGCAGGCGGCGGGCATGTCCATGGCCATGGGTTCGTTCCTGGCCGGCGTGCTTTTGGCCGAGTCCTCCTATCGCCATGAGCTGGAAGCCGATATCGAACCGTTCCGCGGGATCCTGCTGGCGCTGTTCTTCATGGCTGTCGGCCTGTCGCTGGATCTCGATGTCATTACCGAAAACTATCTGTTGATCATTGTCGCCGTTCCGGTGCTGATGATCGTCAAAAGCCTGCTGATCTACACGCTTTGCCGCGTTTTCGGGTCCAGTCACAACGAAGCCATCCGCATTGCCGGTCTCCTGCCGCAAGCCGGCGAATTCGGTTTCGTGATCTTCACGACAGCCGCCGCGGCAGGGATTTTCCCGCATTCGATCGCATCCATGCTCATCGCCATCGTCACCGTTTCCATGGTGCTGACACCGCTCGCGTCGTCACTGGCGAACCGTCTGTTGCGCGATGACATCAACGAGGAGCTGGAGGAGAATTTCGAGGGTGCCGGATCGGATGTCCTGATGATCGGATTCTCGCGTTTCGGACAGATCGTCTCGCAGACCCTGCTCGCCGGCGGTTCGGACGTGACCATCATCGACCATTCGGCCGAGCGTATCCGCAGCGCCACCAAATTCGGATTCAAGATCTATTTCGGCGACGGCACGCGCAAGGCCGTGCTCGAAGCCGCCGGGATACGCGGGGCAAAGCTTGTTGCCGTTTGCACCCACGAGAAGGCAACCACGGACAAGATCGTCGACCTGATCCAGGCGGAATTCCCCGGCTCCCGGATCTTCGCCCGTGCCTATGACCGTGCGCACACACTTTCGCTGCGCGAGCGCGAGGTCGAGTACGAGCTTCGCGAGACTGTCGAATCCAGCTTCATCTTCAGCCGCAAGACCCTGGAAGCGCTGGGCCTCGACCAGGAACGCGTCGATGCGATCATCGACGAAACCCGACGCCGGGACGAGGAGCGGCTGCGCATCCAGGCTGTCGAGGGCCTGTCGGCGGGAAGCGACATGCTGCACACGAAGCCGGTGACGCCGGAACCGCTGATCAAGCCGAAAAAGGAGGCGGAGCGCCTCGATCTCGAGAATCCTCCCACCGCCGCGAAATAACAAAATCCGACTTTGCTTCCGGGCCATCTATTCGATAGGTTCGCCGTTGTGATGAGCGGCTCCGCGGTCATGCGGCCGTTCCACGATCAGGGGAGCGAAAACTCTTGTTCAATCCAGTCGATGACCTTTTGCCGGCGCACGGACGGGACCCTTCCCGATGAGCGAATCGGCAAAATTCGTCACCGGCTCAACCATGCGCCATGTCGTCATCATGTCGGCGACGGGTTCGATCGGGCTGATATCTGTCTTCCTCGTCGACGCGCTGAACCTTTTCTACATTTCGCTGCTCGGCCAGCTGGAACTCGCCGCCGCCATCGGCTATGCCGGAACACTGATCTTCTTCACAACCTCGATCAGCATCGGACTCGCCATCGCTGCGACGGCAATCACCTCGCGGGCGATCGGCGCGGGCGAGCATGAACGGGCACGTGAACTTGCCACCACCTCGCTCATCTACACAGCGGTAATCATGGCAATCGCCGCCGCGGCCTGCATGCCCTATCTCGATGCGATCGCGCATTTTCTCGGGGCGCGGGGCGAGACGGCGCGGCTGACAGTCGAGTTCCTGCTGATCGTATTCCCGTCAATACCCCTGCTTGGTATCGGCATGTGCATGTCGGGACTGCTGCGGGCGGCGGGCGACGCCAAGCGGGCGATGTATGTGACGCTCTTTGCAGGCGCCGCTACCGCGGTCCTCGATCCCATCCTGATCTTCGGATTCGACCTTGGCATCCATGGCGCGGCGATCTCCACGGTGATCACGCGGTTTGTGCTGATTTTTGTCGGTTATTACGGCCTGCAGAAGGTCCACAACCTGCTGGCACTGCCGTCCATGCCGGTGCTGATCGGCACGGTCAGACCCTATCTCTATATCGGCCTTCCCGCCATCATGACGCAGCTCGCCACCCCCGTCGGCAACGCCTATGTCACCATCGAGATCGCCGGCTACGGCGATGCGGCGGTTGCCGGCTGGGCTGTCGTCGGACGGCTTATTCCGGTGGCCTTCGGTGCGCTCTTCGCCCTGTCCGGCGCTGTCGGCCCCATCCTTGGCCAAAACTACGGCGCCATGCGTTTCGACCGGCTCTACAGCACGATGAGCAATTCCTTCATCGTCATCATCATCTACACGCTGGCCGTATGGCTGCTGCTGTTCCTGGCAAGCGACTATATCGCGGCCCTGTTCGGCGTCGACGGCGAAGCGGGCGACATGGTCATTTTCTTCTGCGAATATGTCAGCCTGACCTTCCTGTTCACCGGCATGCTGTTTGTCGCAAATGCCGCATTCAACAATCTCGGTTACCCGCTGATGTCGACGATCTTCAACTGGGGCCGTTCGACGCTCGGGGTCATTCCGTTTGTGTGGATCGGATCGCACTATTACGGGGCGCTCGGTGCCCTGGCCGGCTACGGGCTTGGCGCCGTGATCTTCGGCATCGCGGCGGCTATCACATGCCTGCGCATCATTCGCCGCATCTCGGAAAGGCCACCGGTTGAGCCGCCGCCAACCGCCGGCATTCAGGTCTCGCCAGCCGCCAACTCGCCCTTTACCTCGGGCAAGGGCGCGACATAGCCACGCGTGACGCGGCCACACGGACTTTCTACAGGCTTTCAAGGAAACGCTTAAGATAGGTATCGAACGCATCGGGCGCCTCCCAGAACGGCGCATGTCCGATGCCCTCCATCAGGTGCACCTGCTCCTCCCAAAGGTTCCGGTATGTCAGGGACGAAACAAAGTCATTGTTGACGAAGGGTTCGTCGGCGCCGTTGACGATCGCGAGCGGAATCTGGGCATTTATTGCGGATTTCTGCTGGTTCGCCCCGACACCCCTGGCAAAGCTTCCCAGCATCAATTCCCTTGCATTGCCGTCAGTGCGGGCCACGGCCTCGCGCAGGAACGGCTCAAAGGGCGCGTTGACGCCGCAGGTCGCACGCGCATAGGCATCGATTTCCGCTTCGGAAAAATCCTTCTGGCCGGCCAGACCCATATGTTCCGACGGCAGGAAACCCGCGGAGAGCTGTTCCTCGCCGCGGCCGACCGGCGGCGCACCGGTAATCATGAGGCCGCTGATCGCGTCGGTCTGCGCCAGCATTTCAAGCCCGATGTGACCGCCCAGGGACCAGCCCAGCATGGCATAGCGCTCATGGCCGAGTGCACCCATGAGCTCGATCGCCGCCTCGGCATAACCGGGCATGGAATAGGTCCTTTCAGCGTCCGCCGCATCCCCGGAGGCGCCATGACCGGGCAAGTCCATGGCAATGCAGCGGTAGGTCGCCCCGATATCGCCCTCAAGCTGGTTGCGAAAGACCTCCTTGCAGGAGGAATTGCCGTGGATCATCAGGACCGGCAGCCCCTCGCCCGACGATTGGGTGATTGCGATGCCGGCATGCGATGTTTCGATCATGTGGTGGGTCAAGGTCGCCTCCCTTGCGGTCTCCGGAACACCGCCGCTTATCCCGGCGTGTTCCGTGCATCCGCCGGTTTGTCCGGTTTCCCGGCTCCGAAATCGAGTTTGTCCAGAATCCCCAGAAGTCCGCCGGGCGCGATGCGCAGAACAAGGATCATCGCGAGCGCGATCACGATGAACCGCGCCTCTTCAAAGCCTCTTATGCCGGCCAGCGATTCCGTCGCGAATGTAAGGGCGAGCGCAGCGACGATCGGACCGTAGACCGTGCCGGTGCCGCCGATCAGGACCATGGACAGGGCCAGCGACAGGGTCCCGAAGCCGAAGACATCCGGCGAGGCAACCCGCAGATAGATGGCATAGAAGCCGCCCGCTATCCCGGTGAAGATTGCACTGAGCACCAGGACGGTTATGCGCTGCCTTGAAATCGATATGCCCCGGGCTGCAGCATAGTCTTCCGCGTCGCGTACCGCCTTCAGTGATTTGCCGAAAGGCGAGCTCACCACGGCCAGCAGAAAGACAGTGGAGACAACGAGCAGGAACAGCGCCGCGTAGTAGTAGCCCAGCTTGTAGTCCTTGAGGAAGGAATAGTCGCCGAGCCTCAAATAGGGAATGCGGACCATACCCTCCGCGCCGCCGGTAATCTGCGCCTGGCTCAGCACCAGCTGCATGACAAGCTGGCCAAAGGCGAATGTAACAAGGACCACATAGATGCCCTTCAGCCTGGCAACCGGCGCGGCGATCATGAAGGCTGCCAGCGCCGCCGTGGCGCCGCCCGCGACAATCGCGACCCAGGGATTGACGCCAACGGTCTTTGCCAGGATTGCCGCCGTGTAGACACCGACACCGAAAAAGGTCAGGTGACCGAAATTGAAAACCCCGCAATGGCCGAGGCTGAGATTCCAGTTGGATGCGATTATCGCGTAGAGGAAAGCGATGATGAACAGGTGCCGTGTATAGCTGTCGATGGCGAAGACCGGAACGAGCAGAAGCACGGCAAGGCAGGCCAGCGGCAGGATGATATTGGTCGCGAGCGGTCTCATTGGCTGCTCCCGAATATACCGGTCGGCCGGAAGATCAGGACGACAATCATCAGCAGGAAGAGCACGAAGGGGGTCCAGTAAAGGCCCAGCCCCAGGATCAGCAGGGCTTCGATGAGACCGATGATATAGGCCGCACCGGCTGTGGCACCGAGACTTCCGAGGCCACCGAAGATCACCACGATCATCGCCTTGACCAGGGGTTCGGCTCCCATGGACGGCGTAATGAAACGGATGGAGCCAAGCAGGGCGCCGGTCAGTCCTGCAAGCGCCGCCGACAGTCCGAAGGCAACGGCGAACGCAACCGGCACATCGATACCGATCAATGCGGCAGAGCGCTGGTTCTGGCCAACGGCGCGCAGCGAGCGCCCCATATTGGTCCGCACTGTAAAGCGCCAGATCGACACAAGGATCAGCGGCGCCAGCACAACGAGGATGGCCTCGTGCGCGGAGATGGTCGCGCCGAAGATCGATATCTCGCCTTCGACAAGGCGTGGAAGCTGCTTGAGGCGCGCGCCCCAGATCATCTGCGCGCCCTTTTCCAGGATGATCATCGCGGCCAGCGTTGTCATGACCGTAATCAGCAGCATATTGCGGTTGCCGTAATAGGGCCGAACGAGCAACCGCTCTATCAGCACGCCGAGCAGCGCTGCGGCCAATGTCCCGCTGGCGATGCCGACAAGCAGCCCGAAACCCGCCGCCTCGCTGACCGTCCAGGCCACGAAGGCGCCGATCATCATCAGCGCGCCATGGGCAAAATTGAATACGCCAAGCGTTGTCCAGACCACGCTCAGACCGCTTGCCATCATGGCGTAGAGTGAACCGAGCACAAGACCCGAGACAATTGTGGCAATCAGCGTATCGATCAATGCGCCGCCTCTCCGAAATAGAGCTTCATGATGCTGTTGTGATCCGGCGCACTGGCACGGTCGATCTCCCGAACGACCTCACCATGCTCAATCATGTATAGGCGCTCCGTCAGCGACAGGAGGAACTCGACATCCTGTTCGACGACGACCAGCGGTACGCCGCTTTTCGCTATGTTGCCGACCGCGTCGCCCAGTTCGCGCTTGAGGCGCGGCGACAGGCCGAGGGTCGGTTCGTCCAGCATCAGCAGGCTCGGCGAACACATCAGGGCGCAGCCGATTGACAGCATCTGCCGCTCGCCTCCGGAAAGGGTCCTGGCCTTTTGGGTCCGGCGCTCGTCGAGGCGCGGGAAAAGGTCGAACACGCGTTGCAGGTTGCTTGCCTTGTCATCCCTGGCGCGCTTTGAGATCGATGCGAGTTCCAGGGTCTCCAGAACCTGCATCTCGCCAAACAGCGTATTGCCCTGAGGCGACTGGATGAGGCCGGCATTGACGATGTCGTGCGGTTTGGCACCGGTAATGTCCGCGCCATTAAAGGAGATCGTGCCTTGCGTCGGCGTCAGCAGGCCTGAAATGGTCTGCAAAAGTGTCGTTTTGCCATGACCGTTGGGGCCGAACAGGCCGATGCTTTCGCCCCTATCGAGGCTGATGCTGATATTGCGGAGCACCGTTATGCTGCCATAGCCGGCGGTGACACCTGATACGTCGAGAAGGCGCTCCATCAGTCCGTGCCCCCGAGATAGGCTTCCGCAACGGCCGGATTGCGGACCACATCCGCCGGCAGTCCCTCGGCAAGGATTTCGCCTTGATTGAGAACAATGAGCCGCTCTGAAACCGACAGAAGCAGGCTGAGGACATGCTCGATCAGGAGCACCGTAACGCCTGATTTGTTGACATCGATCAGCAGCGCATCAAGCCGCCCGATCTCCGGCTTTGTCAGACCGGAAGCGGGCTCGTCGAGCATGATTGCAGCGGGCTGGGATATCAGCGCCGATGCGATCATCAGCTGCTTTTTCTCGTAAACGGAAAGCTCGCTGGACGGCATATGCGCCCGCGCGTTGTCGAACTGCACCTGTTCAATCACCCGATGGGCGCTCTCGAGCGCCTGGCCGGCACGCAGACCGCCATTGTAGACCGCGCTGATCTGCAGCGTCTCAATGGCAGATAGGTCCGGAAACTCCGCGTCTTTCTGGAATGTCCGGCACAGGCCGGACCTGGCGATCGCATGCGCCGGCCGGCCGTCTATGCGCTGGTTGTTGAAACGGACCTCACCCTCGGTCGGCCCGTAGGGGATCCCGGTCATGAGGTTGAACAGCGTGCTCTTGCCCGAACCGTTGGGACCGGCAATGCCGAAAATTTCCCCGCGGCCGACTGAAAAGGAAACCCGGTTGACGGCTGTCAGGCCGCCGAAAGTCTTGGTGGCATTGCGAACCTCGATAATCGGATCGGTCATCTTCGGCTGCGGCGGGCCACCACAAGGGCGGCCCGCCCCTTTTGCTATTTCATCCAGGCCGGCTGTTCGAAATCCCCGGTCGCATAAACGTCAGGATAGAACAGATAACGCTCACCGTCGCGGATCTGGTAGAACTGGATCGGAACGCCATCATTGCTCTGCACGGAAAGGTGCGTCGCGGGGTCGAACTGGATCCTGCCCATGGCGGTCTGCTTGTTGGTCTTGCCGATCTCGGCGCCGATTTCCGCACGCTTGCTCGGATCGCCAACCGTGGCCAAAGCGTCGGCATAGATCATGACCTGCTCATAGAGCGCCGGTCCATAGGAGCCCGGCTCGTTGCCGAACGCTTCCTTGTACTTTCCGAGCACCTCGGCGGCGCGTGGATTGGTCGGCGTGTTCAGCACGCCGCCCAAAAGATTGTAGACGACGCCGGATGAGTTCTCCTTCGTCAGCTCGAGGAATTCCGGTACCGACGGCGCGTACTGGATGAAAACCAGGCTGTTGGTCGGGTCTTCCATGAACTGCGTCATGAAGGTGGCGGCATTGGCTGAGACATAGTCCGTGTTGATCAGGACTGCCGGCGGATTTTGCCGGATCTTGGCAAGGAAAGCCCGCCAGTCGTTTATCTCACCGAAGGGCAGCAGATCGTTTTCCGTCACCTCCCAGCCGGCCTTGTTGAAGGATTCGACCATGCCTTCGGCAATGCCCTTGGAGTAGGGATTGTCGGAAGCGATGATGGCGACCTTCTTGTTCGGAAGCTCCAGTTTTCCTTCGGATGCCAGACCCTCGATGACCGGCACGATTTCGGTATTGTATCCGGCATAGGATGGGGTCATCGACCAGACCGTGCCGAAATCATCGGGATTGGGGCTGATTATGCCTTCCGTCTGGGCCGAATTCGCGGAAACCAGATAGACCATATCCTGCTCCGCCATCATTTCGATCTCGAAATTCGAGCCGGACGCGTATCCGGTCATGATGGCGCCCATGTCGCGGTCACCGAGAAGCCGCTCGGCGGCTGTTGCGACCGCATCGGCGGTTGCTTCGCCCACATCGCCGACCACCAGCTCGAAGGTATGGCCCGCAACCCCGCCGGCGGCATTGAGTTCGTCAACCGCCAGCTGTGCACCGTTGACCATTTCCTGGCCATCGGCGGCTGCCTTGCCGGAAACCGGCGCCAGCACGCCGATCTTTACGACGTCTGCCTGCGCATATCCCGCGGTGCCGGCCAAGAAAATGGCCGTAGCCGCACCGAGAATTGTTCTTCTGTTCAACATTCCGTCCTCCTGTCAAACGTTTCGATTTGCCTGGTTACTTGGTGCCGCAATTATCAATGACCGCCGCCGCGATGACCTTTGTCGCCTCGACAAGACTGTCGATGTGGACACACTCGTCATCGCCGTGGAAGCCGTCGCCGGATGCTCCATAGATAACGGCGTCGACACCCGCCCCGGCGTAGTGGGCCGCGTCGGTCACCGCTTCAAAGCCCTTGGCAACGGGCTGCTTCTTCTGGACTTCACCTGCCCTTTTGAGCAGCGAACCCGTCAGCGGATGGTCGACCGGCGTATTCATCGGCGGGAAATTGAGATCAAAGAGATCCCATAGGATTTTCGGCGGATGCTCTCGCATCCACGGATCCATCGCCGCAAAGTTCGAGACGAAGGTCTCGAATTCTGCCTTGACGTCCTCGAACCGTTCATCGGGCATGAATTTGTAGTCCAGGTCGATGGTGACCACGTCGGAGATGATTGCGGCATTGGTCATGATGGCCGGGTTGCCGTCCTCGCCCATCCCGGCACCGCCGCGAATGACACCGGGATTGATGGTAGCAAGTCCGGCCGGCACCAGCGGGTGCCAGTGATCGCGGCACCGCGAGGCCTCGAAATCACGCAGGGCGTTGAGAAAACGGTTGGCCAGCTCGATGGCGTTGACGCCGGGTTCGATGCGGTTCTCGACATGCGGCTGCGGCCACAGGGAATTGAACCGCCATCCGGCATGCGCCTGTTTGCCGAATATCGTGACCCGCACCCAGGTCAGGCCGCCTTCGGCAGCGACGACATCGCCCCAGCTGGGCTCGGCGATGATGGCGCGCTTGGCCAGCTTGCCACGCTTGACCGCATCGATGGCACCGAAACCGCCGGCCTCTTCATCGACGACGCTGTGGATCGACAGACGCCCGTCCAGTTCAACGCCGGCCTCGCGGATTGCCCGCGCCGCCGCGAGGCAAGCGGCCACCCCACTCTTCATGTCAACGGCACCACGTCCCCATATCTTTCCGTCATCGACTTCACCGCCGAAGGGTTCCCGGGTCCAGGTCGACGAATCGCCCACCGGGACCACATCGATATGACCGCACAGGATCAGGCTCTTTTCCTCCGATCCCGGCCAGTCACCAATGACATTGGGGCGGTCGGGGAAAACGTCCCACCGCTCGGTTGAAAAGCCGGTGCTTTCAAGCTGGTTCTGGACAAGGTCCTGAACCTCGGGCTCCCGATTGAGTTCCGGATCGACCTGGAATTTCGGATTCACCGATGGAATCCGGACCATGTCCCGCGTCAGTTCGACAACGAAATCCGGATTGCGGTCGATCGCCGACCAGACGGCTTTGACAGCCTCGTCCATGCTCATTCCTCCTTTCGCTCGTTTCCGTCCGCGGCCTTTCGCCGTGCCGCGTTTCAATCAACGTTTTTGATTTTTCACGAGCAGTGCGCCGATGGCATCGCTCAACATTTCAGCCCAGCGACCGCAGGCCTGATCGTCGTCCAGCTGATCGTTCCTGATTTCGATCAGGCTGTGCATCACACCCCTTTTTTCGCCGTGAAACGGGATGGTCCAGTCGGATTCATCGTCAATCGCATAGGGTTCGTTCATGCCGATCTCGAGTTGCGGGCTGAGCGCGCGCAGCCGGTCCGCGATCGTGGCACATGTGATGCGATCCTTTCGGGCCGCGAAGCCGATGTTCCAGTGCCGCTCACGGCCGGCAAGGTGTCGCGTAAAGCTGTGTATGGCAAAGAAGGCACGCCGCTCGCAGCGTTCGAACAGCGCCGTCACCGCCTGGTGAAACGGCGTGAAGATCTCGTCTATCCTCTGCTGCCTGGCCGCCGGCTGCAAGTCACGGTTCGCCGGCACTTCGACACCATCGCTGACGGGAGGGACGGCATCACCGGCGTCAACCGGTCGATTGCAGTCGATGACAAGCCGGCTATAGGGCTGGAGAACAAGCGGCGCGTCCAGGATGGCCGCGAGCTTTCGCGCGACACTTCCGGCGCCGATATCGTAGGCGATATGCAAATCCATGACCGATTGCGGCAATCCGAGATCCCCGAGCACAGCCGGCACGGACCGTCCTGCGTGTTCGCACACGAGGACGACCGGCCGACTGCTTTCACTGTTCACCACCTCGACGGGCGCGCGGTCGATCTCACTAAGCAACTGATTTGATCGCCCCGCGGCCATCGACGGCATCCCATCACTTCCAATGCCGCCCTAGTAGATGAAGGATTATTTTTAAAGTCAACAAATTCTTTGATATTGACGGAAAATTTTCATTGTGGGACCGTGTCCCTGCCTGTAATGGATGTCGAAATGGATCTGAGAAAACGCATCGAGGCAAAATCACAAGCGTTTACCGCCAATGAGCGCAAGCTTGCCGCCGCCCTGCTTGCCGACTACCCGTTCGCCGGGCTCGAATCGATCCAGTCATTTGCCGAAAAGACCTACACATCGGCACCGACAATCACCCGCTTTGTGCAAAAGCTCGGTTATGGCGGCTACCAGGAATTTCAGCGCCTGCTGATCGGCGAGTTGAAGGAAGGGCAGCAATCACCCATCGAGCTCCGCCGGCGGACCGAACCGATCGGGAGCGGTTTTCTGTTCAGCTTCCTTGGGCGCACTTCACACATCATCGAACAGGTCACCGAGGTCGTGACGGAGGAACAGTTCAACCGGATCTGCGCCCTGCTTGCCGACAACAAAAGAGCCGTCTACCTGATCGGCGGCCGCATATCGGATCCGATCGCCCAGCTACTCGCGCGACATCTGCGCCAGATTCGGCGCGACGTCTACCATGTGCCCCCGGATCAGGAGGTCTGGCCGGAATACCTCCTGCGCATGCGCTCGCAGGACATCCTGTTCATGGTCGATTTTCGTCGCTACGAACAACGGCTGGCGCAGCTTGCCGAGATGGCGACCCGGCAGCGTGGATCGCAGATTGTCCTGGTCACGGATAAATGGTTGTCGCCGATCTCGAAATTCGCCGCGGAAGTCCTGCCCATGCCGATCGAAAGCGGCACGGCATGGGACTCCTATTGCGGCGCGATGGCGCTGGTCGAGGCTATGATATCCCACGTCGCGGAACAGGACTGGGAAGCGACCAAGAAGCGCATCGGCGACTGGGACGGCTTCAGGTCCGATACGATCAAAGATGATCCGGGGGCGTAGCGATCCGGATCAAACCGTCGCACGGCCTCAATCGAAGGGATCGAGTTCGGATTGTGCCTTTTTTGTCAGGCTCTTGCGGACGATCCTGTAGGAGTTGTGCAGCCGGTAGAGCAACTCGTCGTCGTCCGTTTCCCAGGGAAGATTGACCCATGACCGGTGAAAATAGGGGGCCTTGACCCCAACACCTGCGTCGATCAGCATCTGCGCGGTCTCGATACTGTCGGTCTTGACCGAAACGCCCGGCATGACGGCACCGATACAGGCGAACATCTTGCCGCCGACTTTCCAGGCATCGTGGCCACCGCCCCAGGGATCGGAAACTTCGGCTCCGGGCAAGCGCCCGCAAATGTCGTTGATGCGATCTCGGCTCATCACGATCCCCTGTCCGCCGGCTCAGCCGCCATCCTTGATGTAGAAGGTGAAAACTGCGTCCAATGCATGTTTGAGTTCGTCGCGCACACTCGTCGACGCCTCAAGGATCTCGTCCGACTTGAAGAAATCGAGCACACGGAAGCGGCTGACATCGGGACGCAGGAAGATATCGGGCCTGCCCGATTTCAGTTTCATGCTGATGATCGACTGCATCATGAGCTGGCTTGCGCCGAACATCAGATCCATCGTCGACGGCAGTTCACCATCGTCACCGCTTGGACCGCCGACAACGTCGATGCCGATGACAATATCGGCCAGACCGGTGAGATGGTCGAACGGCACCGGATTGCTGATGCCGCCGTCGATCATGTAGCGGCCATCGCAAAGCACGGGCCGGAACAGGGCCGGGATCGCCGCCGACGCCGAAACAGCGTTGAACAGGTCTCCGCTGGTTCGCACAGCCTCCTGCTGTGCATAAAAATCCGTCACCACGACCTGCGTCGGTATCTGCAACTGCTCGAAGGTCGTCGGAAAATTCTGCGGCAGGAACGCCCGCAGGATGCGCTCGATGTTGAATTGTCCGAACCGGAAGCCCTTCGTCATCACATCGCCCATGCTGTAAGGGCGCGCTTTCCAGATGCGGCTGACGAATTCGCTGCGGCGTCCGAGCGCGTGTAGCGCATGGGCGCGAACCTCCCGGCCGCTCATTCCGGCGGCCATGGCCGTGCCCATGATCGCGCCGATCGACGCACCTGAAATGGCCACCGGGCGGATACCCAGTTCATCGAGCACTTCGATGATGTGGATATGGGCAACGCCGCGTGCTCCGCCACCACCGAACGCGACCGCGACCGTCGGGTCGCCCGTTGATTTGCCGTCCAGGAAATGTCCGCTGTCTGCCAGCGCGTCGTTACGCATCATTGCTCCAACTGCCACCGGAATTTGATGAGATCATGTTCCGGCGGTCGATGCGGCCAATGTGACGTGCCTTTCGGCGAACTTCAAGGCCCGGGCCGGGTGCACAATCAATCGTGTTTAATGCCCGCACCGAACCGGTAGAAGCGGATCGCCGTTTCCCCGAAGGAACGGGTTTCGAGTGGCTGGAATGCATCGCCGGGCTGCGGATCGACATCGACGCGCTCTTCGAGCAAAACAAGCGCGCCTTCGCCTAGCCAACCACCCTCGCCGGCGGCTCTCAGCGCCTTCTCCCCAAGTCCCCTGCCGTAGGGCGGGTCAGCGAAGACAAGATCAAAGGATGCGAGGGAACCCGCTTCGCCGAGCGCCGTTGCATCGCGCCGAAACACCTTCGAGCGGCCCTGAAGACCAAGTTTTTCGATATTGCTGCGCAGGAGCGCACGTCCTTCGGCCGATTGTTCGACGAACAGGGCAAAGTCCGCGCCACGCGAAAGGGCCTCGAGGCCAAGCGCTCCAGTGCCGGCAAAGAGATCAAGGACCCGCCTGTTCCCGATCGCTCCGGCATATCCATGCGCCAGGATGTTGAATAGCGATTCACGCGTACGATCGGTTGTCGGCCGGATCGAATGCGAGCGCGGCCCGGCAAGGGTTCGCCCCTTGAAACTACCGCCGACGATCCGCATGCCGTGTCCGGCCGCCGCCGCTGCTTCCCTTGCGTTTGGCGGCGGAATCCTTGCCGCTGCCGCTTGAACCCGGTTTTTCCTTTTTCGATGACACCGGTCGCGCACCGGGCGCCATCCACACATTGGCGGCCCGGTTCCGGTTGGTATTCTTCTTTTTTGCCGGTGCCTTCGACGGTTTCGCCGTGTCAAGCCGGCCGAGCGCGCGTTCCCTTTTCTCGTCGCGGCTCAGCTTCCTGCCGGGTGCCTTTGGTTTGTCAGCCTGCGCCGCCTTCCTGCCGGACTGTTTTTTCGATTTTTCTGCCGCCGTGTCGTTGAACAGCGGCGCCTCGAAATTGGCGCCGGACCGTTCAATCAACCTCGGCCCGAGCTGTTCGCGCAGGGTACGGCTGCGGACCTCCTGCACCGCACCCTCCTTCAGGGCGGCAAGCTGGAACGGTCCATAGGAGATCCGGATCAGCCGGTTCACCTCCAGGCCCAGCGCCCCAAGCACATTTTTGATTTCGCGGTTCTTGCCCTCGCGAAAGCTCATGGTGAGCCAGACGTTGGAGCCCTGCGTGCGATCGAGTGTCGCCTCGATTGCGCCGTAGAGCACGCCATCGACGGCAATACCATCCTGCAAGCGGTCGAGCGCAGCCTGGTCGATGCTGCCATGCGCGCGGACACGGTAACGGCGAAGCCAGCCGGTTGAAGGCAATTCGAGCTCCCGTGCCAGGCCTCCATCATTGGTTATGAGCAACAACCCTTCCGTGTTGATATCGAGGCGGCCGACGGAGACCACATGCGGCTGATCGATCGGCAGGCCGTCGAACACCGTCGGGCGGCCCTCCGGATCCTTGTGCGTCGTCACCAGGCCGGACGGTTTGTGGTAAAGCCAAAGCCGCGTCCGCTCGATGCCGCGCATCGGCTCGCCGTCAATCTCGATCCTGTCGGAGAGCGTGACATTGACAGCCGGGGATTCAAGCCGCTTGCCGTTCAACCGCACCCGTCCTTCGACAATCATGCGTTCGGCTTCGCGTCGCGATGCGACGCCGGCCCGCGCCATCAATTTGGCAATTCGCTCCGGCGCTTGCTCGAATGTTTCGGCATCACCAGCCACAGCGCCGGTCTCTTCGGCACCCGCTGCACGCTGCCGGCCGCTGTTTTTTGCATCCGGCTGCCTGGGCTTGCCACGCGTGTTCATTTGGTGTTTGCCTTTCCAGATCCTCGGGGCCACCGACCAAGCACCCCTTTATTCGCGGTCAGCCATATCAGGTTGCGCCCGTCGGGTTAATAGCAAAGGAGCCGGCCACGGACATGAACCGACCCTTCATGGATATCGCCCTGGAAGAGGCAAAATCCGCCGGTGCCCGCGGCGAGGTTCCGGTGGGCGCGGTATTGGTGCGCAACGGTGAAATCCTGGCCCGTTGCGGCAATCAAACCCGCGCGTCATTCGATGTAACCGCCCATGCGGAAATCCTGGCAATCCGCAGTGCCGCCGCAGCGCTGAAGAGCGAACGGCTGCCCGAATGCGATCTTTATGTCACGCTCGAGCCCTGCGCGATGTGCGCGGCGGCGATATCCTTTGCCCGAATTCGCAGACTGTATTTTGGCGCCGAGGACATCAAGGGCGGTGCGGTGATCAATGGTCCGCGTTTCTTTGACCAGGCCACATGCCACCACGCACCGGAGGTCTATTCGGGCATCGCGGAAAGCGAGGCATCCGATATCCTGGTCAAATTCTTCCAGCAAAAACGCCTGTAGGAAATCCTGCCTCGTCCGACGACGCCGGACGATCTTTCCCGTTCATCCAGCCCGCCGATCAGAACGGCCAGAGATTTCCGATCTTCCAGCCCTTGTCCTTTTGCGCGGCCTTTTTGCGGGCACGCTCCTTCTTGAATTCAGGCTCGCCAAGATCATCGACCGGTGCCGTGGCGGACGGTTGGCGGTATTCCACGGGCGGATCGCTCAGGTACCTGCGGCCGGAATAGGCCCCCTTCTGAAGGGCTTTTGCCTGCCGGAACTGTTCGCGCTGTTCGGCGGTCACGGCGCCACTTCCCGTCGACAGGGGCGATCGATAATTGCCGCGTGCGTCTTCCGCCTCTTCGCGCAGCCGCTGGCGGGTCTCTTCAGGCGATTCCGGCCATTGCGGATTTTCCGTGGATGCAAGGCTCGATTGCGGCGCCGGCAGGGTCCCGCCGCTGCCCTCCGGCGGCTCAACAATAGCCGGGCGCGGTGCATAGGCCACTTCGCTGTTTCGTTTCGGCGGAATGATCGAAACGATGTTCGAAAGGTCGTCAATCAGCTGCGCATTCGCGGTCTTGTCCGTGCCATAGGTCGGACTGCTCACGCATCCCGACACGAGAACGGAAGCGGCCACAATGCCCGCCAAAGCGCACCCGGTGCGAAACCCAGTTGTACTATTCATTCGGTAAGTCCCGTTTGAAGCCGGACTTCCTTGCGGAACAAATCCGGCCATTTCTTGACAACCCTTTTAACGCAAAAGCCGAATTCCGGCAATTCAACGTCTGTCACAGTCTGCCCAACTGCTTCAATTCGCGCAGCGCTTCCGCATCACGCGCCGAAACATCGGGAAACTCCGGATCTGTGCCTATATCGTCCGTAATACGCCAGGAACGGGCGCATTTCGTGCCCTCGGCCAGCGCCGGTACGACACTGACGCCTTCGACATCTTCGAGCCGAAAAGCGTCCGCGGGGCCCTGTGTCCCGGAAAGCGAGATACCCGACGTGATGCAGATTTCGGCAAAATCCTGCCCGTCCAGAGCAACAAGAAGGTCCTCATCGGTAATGTGGACAACCGGTGCGGCCTCCAGGGACGAACCGATTCGCTTCTCGCGGCGCTCGATTTCCAGTGCGCCGGTGACCACGCGCCGGACCGTGCGGATCTTTTTCCAGTTGGTGCTGAGCGCCTCGTTGCGCCACGATTGCGGGATTTCTGGGAACTGCTCCAGATGCACGGATTTAGCCTGCGGATAGCGCTGCAGCCAGGCTTCCTCCATGGTGAACGGCAACATGGGCGCCAGCCAGCAAGACAGGCAGTCGAAGATGGTGCGCACCACCTGCAAGGCCGCCTTGCGGCGCACGCTCGAGGGCGCGTCGCAGTAGAGCGCATCCTTGCGGATATCGAAATAGAATGCCGATAGTTCGACATTCGAAAAATCAATCAGCGCACGGGTGATACGCTTGAAATCGAAGGCGTCATAGCCCTCGCGCACCAGTGCGTCGAGTTCCACCAGCCGATGCAGCATCAGGCGCTCAAGCTCCGGCATGGCGGCGTGTTCGACGGTTTCGCCCTCATCGTGTGTGAGCGTACCAAGCATCCAGCGGATCGTGTTGCGGAGTTTGCGGTAGGCGTCGATATTGGTCTGGATGTTTGCCTTGCCCAGCCGCTGGTCTTCCCAGTAGTCCGTCGTCATCGCCCAAAGGCGCAGGATGTCGGCACCGGATTGCGCCATCACGTCCTGCGGCGTAACGGTGTTGCCCTTGGATTTGGACATCTTCTCGCCCTTCTCATCCATGGTGAAGCCATGGGTGATGACCGTGTCATAGGGCGCCCTGGCGCGGGTCGCGCAACTTTCCAACAGGGACGAGTGGAACCAGCCACGATGCTGGTCCGACCCCTCGAGATAGACGTCGGCCGGCCATTTCAGGTCGTCGCGGTCCTCGAGCGTGAATGTATGCGTGCTGCCGGAATCGAACCAGACATCGAGAATATCGGTGACCTGGCTCCAGCGATCGAGGTCGCTGCGTCCATCGAGGAAACGTTCCTTGGCGCCTTCGGCGAACCAGGCGTCGGCCCCTTCCTTCTCGAAAGCCTCAATGATCCGGGCGTTGACCGCATCGTCGAGCAGGATCTCGCCCTCGGCATCGACGAAAACGCTGATCGGCACGCCCCAGGCGCGCTGGCGCGACAGCACCCAGTCGGGCCGGGTCTCGATCATGGAGTAAAGACGCTTCTGTCCCGCGGCCGGCACGAACCGGGTCTCGTCGATGGCGGCAAGCGCCCGCGAGCGCAGCGTCGAACCATCCTCGAAGGGCTTGTCCATATAGACGAACCATTGCGGCGTGTTGCGGAAGATGATCGGCTTTTTCGACCGCCAGGAATGCGGATAGGTGTGCTTGAGCCTGCCGCGCGCAAAGAGGCGGTCAGCCTCGATCAGCGCAGCGATCACACGCTTGTTGGCGTCGCCCTTCTTGCCCTTGTCGTCGAGCACGCGCGCCGCGCCATCGGCGCTTGAAGGACCGAAGCCCGGCGCGTGGTCGGTGAAGAAACCGTCATCGCCGACGGTAAAGGGGATCGACGGGTCGATGCCGCGCGCCTCCAGTTCCCGGGCATTGTCCATCCAGGCTTCAAAGTCCTCGCGGCCATGGCCGGGCGCCGTGTGGACGAATCCAGTGCCCGCATCATCGGTGACGTGATCACCGTCAATCATAGGCACGTCGAATTCGTAGCCCAGAGCCACCAGGGGATGGCCGCAATGCATGGCGCGAAAATCTTCCGCCGAAACATCGGCAAGGCGTTTCATGGTCACCTTGGCCCTGTCAGCGGCTTCCTGTGCCAGGCTGTCGGCGAAGATTACCTTTTCGCCCGCCTGCGGGCCAAAATCATTTTCGGCCGCCGTGACTTCATAAAGGCCGTAGGCGATGCGCGAGGAATAGGAGATGGCGCGGTTGCCGGGAATCGTCCAAGGAGTCGTGGTCCAGATCACCACGGAGGCGCCGATCAAAGCGTCCGGGCCGGCAAGAATCGGGAACTTTGCCCAGATCGTGTCGCTCTCGTAGTCGTGGTACTCGACTTCCGCTTCGGCGAGCGCGGTGCGCTCGACGACCGACCACATGACCGGTTTCGAACCGCGATAGAGCTGGCCGAGCTTGGCGATCTTCATCAGCTCGCCGGCGATGCGCGCCTCGGCGTGAAAATTCATCGTCGTATAGGGCCGGTCAAAATCGCCCTCTATGCCAAGGCGTTTGAATTCCTCGGTCTGCACGTCGATCCAGTGGGCGGCGAATTCCCGGCACTCCCTGCGGAACTCATTGACCGGGACCTCGTCCTTGTCCTTGCCCCTGGCGCGGTATTGCTCCTCGATCTTCCACTCGATCGGCAGTCCGTGACAGTCCCAGCCAGGCACATAGTTGCTGTCGTAGCCGCGCATCTGAAACGAACGCGTGATGACATCCTTGAGGACCTTGTTGAGCGCGTGTCCGATGTGGATGTTGCCGTTGGCATAGGGCGGGCCATCGTGAAGCACGAATTTCGGACGGCCACCGGCGGCCTCGCGCAGCAGCTTGTAGAGGTTCATGTCCTGCCAGCGCGCGACGATTTCCGGCTCCTTTTTCGGCAGGCCGGCGCGCATCGGAAACTCTGTGGTGGGCAGGTTCAGCGTTTTCGAATAGTCGAATTTTTCGGTCGTTTCGGTCATTTGTTCAATCGTGTTTCCGGCTAACGCCTGCCCCCTTCGTGGAGCGTTTCGGGCGTCTTGTCGTGTCGTGATTTCCACTGGGAGTTCCGCGCAACGCGCGCGGCAGATACCTTTCCCGGACTTCCCATGCACCGGCGACGGCACCAGTCAGGAAGCCGGGCCAATAATTCGTATCGCAGTTCCGAAACCGTGTCTGGCCAGCATAATCGTGCTTCTATCAATGCCGGCGGCCGGAATAAAGGCTTTTCTCAATGTAACTGCTCACCCCCACTTTAAGTCCCCGAGATTCAACGGCGGTTTCAGACCCACTAGCTCAATCGAGATGCCTTTTTGGCCTCGGAGTGGTGCGACGATTTGAATCGGCTATTAACGATCCCCTCATTGCGATTTTCGTGATTCTATCGGGTTATGACACGTGTTCGATTGATTTGGGAAAAGCCGCATTGGGGTGGTCTTTCAGTCAAGGCTACTCGCTGCATTTGGAAGCCTGAAAAGGCGATGCGGCCACCGCATGGCCTGATGTCCATGGCATCGCGGGCGGACTGATGGCAAGCGTGAATGGCACTTCCCTGCGTGAAGAGTTCGATGCTGCCAGGGCGCGCATTGCCGCGCTGCGCAAAGCGGGCAGGATTTCAGATGACGTCGATGCGGTTATTGGCGTGTTGTGCAGCTTGCTGGGCATCCTGATCGCCATCTTTCTGGAAAAGACGACCAGGAAGACCGGCAAGAACTCCAGTATTGCGCCGTCGCAGACGGATAAGGACAACACCGGGAAACGGAGCAAAAAGGCTTCCGGCAAGGGTGTGGCGCCGAACTGGATGACGGGCGAAAACCTTCGCAAGGTCACCGTCGGGGAAACCTCCACCGTCCAGGTTTGTGACAGTTGCGGGGCTGATCTCTCAGACGTCGAACCCTCGGCGCGCGAGGAACGCATCCATCTCGATATCATGTTCGAGGTTGTCGAGAAAAAGGTCGTCGCAGAAACCAGGGACTGCCCCAAATGCCGCACCCGAACCAAGGGGCGTTTCCCTGAAAACATGCCGGGGCCTTTGCAATATGGCGTTGGCTTTCAGGCCTTCGTGATCAACCTGCTGATTGCCCAGATGCTGTCTTTGCGCCGCGCCGTCGAACTGGTGCGGGCCATCTCTGGCGTCAGGATGTCGCAGGCCACCTGCCTGGGCTACATCCAGCGACTGCACGAGGCGCTTGAACCCTGGGAAACGGCTGCCGCCGCACATCTTCTGACCCGCCCGGCCCTGCATGCCGATGAGACCGGTTTCAGGGTCGACAGCAAAAACCAGTGGCTGCATGTGCTGACCGATGACTCCCTGACCCTCATTTATGGATACCCCGGTGTCAAGCGATTTTCGAACGGTGATGTGAGCGTGTGATCGGATGCGGTCATTTATCAGGCCTCACAGTGCGGCTTTTTGTGCAGCCGCGGGCCGGTATGGTGATGCGCGAACCGGGTCCAAATCAAGTTCCAGAGCTATTTTGCCTTTTGGGTCAACATGGTTTTCCCGCTCCGGATCTTTCCGATCAATCTCCCATGCTATTCGTCGACCTCTTCACACGTCCCGGGCACCGACGCGAAGCGTTGCGCGATCCGCGCTTACGCTACCGCCTCCGGATTCCGATAATTCTCCTGTTTCGATATCATGGCCCAGATACCCCGTGCCATCCTGTTGGCCAGCGTGATCGCGACCAGAAGCTTCGGTTTTCGATCCAGCATTCTGGCCAGCCAGCTTCCCTTGCGAACCCCAAACCGCGTCGCCGCATTGATCACTGACATCGCCCCGATGATCAACAGGCTTCGGATGTCTTTCTGACCCATCTTCGAAACTTTCCCGAGCCGGTCCTTACCGCCTGTCGAGCGCTGAAGCGGCACGAGACCCAGCCAGGCTGCGAAGTCACGCCCCCGTTTGAAGCAATTCATGTCCGGGGCAAAGGCCTCAATTGCCAGTGCCGTCTGCAACCCGACGCCCGGCATTGTTGTCAGCCTTCGCACTGTGCCGGATGCTTTCGCCTCCGTCTTGAGTTGCTTCGTCAGATCGAAAATCCTGGTCGCCAGCAGATCGATGTGCTCGGCATACATCCGGGCCGTGTTACGCACGAGGGCGGGCAGCCCATTGGTATCGTCGTCCAGCGCGGCTCTCAACTTCTTGATCCCCGCCTTGCTCTTCGGCCCGATCACGCCATATTCGGCGAGATGGCCGCGCAGCGCATTGATGGTCTGCGTGCGCTGCCTGACAAACATCTGCCGTGATCGGAACAGCATGCCGCGCGATTGCTGCTCGGTGGATTTCACCTCAACGAACCGCATGGTCGGCCGGGAGGCAGCTTCAGTGATCGCCTCAGCGTCTGCCCTGTCGTTTTTCTGCCTTTTGACAAAAGGTTTCACGTACTGAGGTGGAATCAGCTTCACCTCATGGCCCAACTTACCGATCTCGCGGCCCCAATCGTGAGCTGTGGCGCAGGCCTCCATCGCGACAATGCATCGGGGCTGCTGTGCAAGAAACGGCATGAACTGGGCGCGGCTCAACTTCTTGCGGTAGCCAACCGAGCCATCGGCTGTGGCTCCGTGGACCTGAAAAACCTGCTTTGCAAGATCAACGCCGATGATGCTAACTTCCGACATGTGGATACTCTCCCTTTGATTTGTGACGTTCAGTATAACGGCACCTGGCACATTACGATGCCTCCGGGCGGGGTATCCACACTATCAAGTTCCTGCACCCCAGGCGCGGCAAGGAAGCGATAGAGGCATTCGGCATCATTCCGGTCTACACCGGGGTGTTGATCCATGATTGCTGGGCATCCTACCTTGCATACAGCCAGTGCAAGCATCAGCTATGCGGGTCGCATCTGCTTCGGGAACTGACCTTTGTCGTCGACTCCAGCAATTACCGTTGGGCGCGCCTGATGAGGAAGGTGTTGCGTGAGGTCTGCCATAAGGTCAACAAGAGCGAGACCGGGGTGTTGAGCGAGGCCGAATGTCGCAAGATACGCAAAAGGTATCGGACCATTCTGACGCAAGGTGCCGGGGAAATGCCCGAAGTTCCTGCGAAACCGGAAGGTAAGCGCGGACGGGTCGCAAAGTCGGATGCCCACAACCTGCATGAGCGTCTGTTGAAACACGAGGACTCCGTGCTTCGCTTCATGAGCGAACCCGATGTCAGCTTCACCAATAACGCGGGCGAGCAAAAAATCAGGATGGCAAAGGTCAAAATCAAAGTCTCGGGCTGCTTCCGGACAGACCGCTATGCACACGCCTGGTGCCGGATATCAAGCTACCTGAGTTCCATGGGTGCCCTCGGATATAATCCACTTGTCGCGATCCAGATCGCGCTGGCCGGAAATGCCGCCAATATGGTCAAATCACACTATGCTCAAGACGCGTGACGGGGTGAGCAGTTACCTTTCGTGTTCGAAAAGGGTGGCGGTGACGATATCATCACGGACTTCCAGGATGGCATTGATAAAATCCTGCTGAAAGGTGACCTGACCTTTGATGACCTGACCTTCACAGTCAATGAGTTTGGTGCAGTCAAAGGCAGCTATGAAGGCGGCAGCATCCTTTTCAAGAACATCACGGACAAATCGAAGATCACGGCAGATGACTTCATATCCAACAGGGTAGCGAATATCGCGGATGTAGCACAAGATGGGAGCGACATTGCTATCACGTCGTCCGACTGGGATATTTTCGGATGATATATATCCTCGGGCTTCGGCACGGTTTCCCCGTCCCGGAACCCGTCATGGTCCAGAGCCGGATCGCCCGACACGCCGTTCGATCCGGCGCGAAAGCGATGCTTGCGATTGCATGAGCGAGGCTGGCCTTCCTCAAGTGCGCCAAGCCGTTCCTTGACTTCCAGCAAGTCGGCTTTCAATTCGGCCTGTCCCGCCTGCAAGCGTTTGAGATGCTCAGGCAGCAGTTCGTTACAGCGCCAACTTGCCCTGGCGGGCTTTGCTACGCCATTGCGACAAGCGCTTCGCATCTACATCGTGGCGGCGCGCTACATCCACAACCCTCGCGTCGCACTCAAATGTCTGCGCCACAATCCGTGCCTTGTCCGCCTCAGACCAACGACGGCGGCGCCTCGGGCCGGTTGCCGGCCGAGCGGCTGTCAAAGCGCTCGATGAGCGAGCCGAATCAACGGGTGAAATGTCCATTCGCAAAAACCTCGGCTTGAAATATCAAAGCCGAAAATTCGCATAAGATCATCAAACGCGAAATGTGGGGCCCGCGCACCGCTTACTGAGCATCCGTGCGGCGTTGTGGCTCTTGTTGGTTGCCAGATTGTCGAGGATGACCACTGATCCGGGCTCCAGGGATGAGAGGAAGCGGGACCATGGTGAGGACTGAGGCACCGGCATAGTGCGAAAGTCGCCGGAAAACAGCTACTCCCCACACCTACAGCGTGGCGCGCCTCTCCCTGACTCTACCATTTGTAAGAATTTGTAAGTTCCAAGCGACAGCAGCCATGACTGATGATTGATTGAAATCTTTCGCACTTTCACAATTGAATTGTATCCACATTTGTCGGTAACTGTCCCTGTCGATTTACCTCGCGTTCCAATAGCGTTGAGAAAAGAAGAAAAGCGGGTCAGTGAGGGTCAATCCCTTTTAGTTTATCTGCAATGGAAGAGATTAATCGCATGAAATTTTTTAACGAGGCAGAACAGTCTCCGTCGTTGGCGACTGCCAGGAAACTCGTAATTTCGATGCAGATGCGCAATCAGCTACATTCTGACAGCTCCTTTGCAATTCGTTTGTCAACCGGCGGACGAGTGAGCGCGGCTCATTTGAATGGTGCCAAAAAGTTGGTGCCCAACCGGTGAGCGTGTGCAAAACCTACTATAAACGGAGGATAGATCATGAAACCCAACCGCCTTTTTTTTACAGCCCTATTAGCCGGAGCCATAGCGATTCACGCTGGCTTTGCTGTCGCGCAAGATGGAAAGCCGGATACCGTAACCGAATGGGTGTTTCAGCCTTGTTTTGACTCATCCGATGCCGGATGGGGAAGCGGCGTGGTACCTTGGATCAAAGCAGTTGAGGAGGCGACCGAAGGTACAGTCAAAATCAAATTGGAACCATCTGGAGCTATAACGAGTGGGTCCGAAGCATTCGGCGCGACAGCAGCAGGACTGATCGACGGTACCGCCTGCTGGGGCTCGGTATATAGCGGTGACATGCCCGAGGGAATGTTGGCGTTCGGTATGGCCATGGGTGCCAACAATACGGATCAGGCATGGGCTGCCATGTGGGGGGATCCCAAATACCGCATTGGCGAATTGATCCAGGAAGCGGCGAACGAACGTAACTTGCAGTGGATTGGTTGGACGAACCAGGGCCCTAATGCGATGTTTACGAAGTTTCCAGTTAGCAAAATGGAGGACTTGGTCGGCATGAAAATGCGGGCAGGTGGTCCTCAGGCGCTGTTTCATGAGGTCATGGGTGGAGCGCCGGTATCCATGGGCGGCGGTGACATCTATACTGCCATCAAGTTGGGAACGATCGACGGCACCTATTGGGACACCGGTGGTATCGACGATATGGCGTTCCATGAAGTCATCAAATATGCCGCTCAGCCGGGTTGGTGTCCCGCTCAACATCAGGAAACTTTCGTGAACCTGGACAAGTGGAATGCGCTGACTCAGTGGCAGCGCGACCGCATTGAGGGCGTATTCATGAGCACCTACTTCGAAACCAGCAAACTGCACGAGGAGGGCGTCGCCCACGCATTGCAGACCCTGAAGGATGCTGGCGGCGAAGTGATCGTATTCTCCGATGAAGAAATCAAGAGAATGCGCGAGAAATCCATCGCAGAGGTCTGGCCGAAGGTTGCGGAAAGGTCGGACCGCAATGCCAAGGGCGTAGAACTCTGGAAGCAATATCTGAAAGACCAAGGGGAATTGTGATTGTTGCTACAAACAATCCACACGCGATGAACTGAAGATACAGGCCCGGGCGAGCGAGACCTGGGCCTGTTTTATTCCAGTTCGAATCCAGTTCTAAATCAGCAATAACAGGGCGGGCGCCGATTTAGCTATTGCACAATGGATTGCGTGCCCGGTCATTCTTGTGGCCCGAACACATCGCCAAAAGCCGGTAATGGATTTGCGGATTGCGCCTGGATAACCTAAATTTCGGAGGCAAGATGTACAACAAGATCATAATCGCGAGCGCCCTTGATCAGGGATTTGCTCAAAGGGCAATACAAACAGCCAAAATACTCCTGACTGACAACGGCAAAATTATCGCCTTACACGTCGTTGAGCCCGTCAACAATGTCGTGCAGTCCTTTGTGAGCGAAGAAGCGAAATCCCAAGGCCACAAAACCATACAGGAAATGATGTCAGACCGCTTTGGCGACGATCAGCATATTGAATCCGTGATACTTTCCGGGCACCCAGGCAGCATAATTCCGGCCCACGCGAAAATGGTCGGGGCGGACTGTATCATCGTTGGCTCTCATAAGCCTGGACTGGAAGACTTCTTCCTTGGTTCAACTTCATCGCGTATTGTGCGTCATGCCAGTTGTTCCGTGCATGTGCTGCGATAGCTCATGTGTTACCAATGCAATGATCCAGCGGAACGCATTGAACCCTTAGCACTCGGACATCGTACCAGCCCTTGGAGCGCTGCATCACGTACATTACAGTAAACTGATGACGGTTTAGCTTTCGAAAACGTTGTCAGATGCAGTTCAGGATCGATATCGACAAGGCTGGAAAGGTTGGACTCAGGGACCAGATCGTCGCTGAGATATCCCGGCTCATATTTGAAGGCGTGCTCCAGGCCGATACAAAGTTGCCCTCGTGCCGCAAATTCTCGCAGATACTTGATGTCTCGGTCAACACCGTAATCGCTGCATACGGAATACTGGAAGACCAACATCTAATCTACGCAAAACCCAGATCAGGATACTTCGTCAGTGGATATGAAGGCGCGAGATCTAGAGAGAGAAATGCCCTTGAAACAGTAGTTGGACCGGGCTCCCGAATGTGGGAGCGGCTAAATTGGCAACGGCGATCGGAAGACCTGCGGACAATCATCCGTCCAGAAAATTGGTATGAGTACAAATATCCATTCGTTTGCAATCAGATTGACGAGGACAAATTTCCTGTCTCACATTGGCGGGAATGTTCGCGGCTTGCGATGAACCGTAAGGATTTGAAGGTTTGGTCCGCTGACAACCACTATTCCGACAGTATAGAACTGCTCGAACAGGTCTGCACGCGCATCTTGCCGCGTCGTGGTGTCTTCGAAACCGCGGAATCGGTTTTGGTTACGCTTGGAAGCCAAAACGGTCTGTACATTGCAAGCCAGTTGCTTGGCGGGCGCGACCGTGCTGCAACCATGGAAGATCCGGGTTACCCAGACGCACGCAAGATTTTGGCCGGAAGTTTTGGCGAAGTTCGATTTCAGCCGGTCGATGACGAAGGGTTGATTGTTGACGAACGCCTTCGGGGAACCACGCTGGTTTTTGTAACGCCAAATCGGCAATTTCCTACCACGGTCACAATGTCGGAAAGGCGCCGAAAGGAATTGATAACAGTAGCTGAAGCGTACGATTTCTTCATTGTTGAAGATGATTACGAGTGCGATGTCGATTACAGGTACTTCACGCCATTTCCGCTTCGTAGTTCCGATGCAAAGGATCGCGTCATCTACCTTGGAAGCCTGTCGAAAGGTCTCTCGCCAGGGTTGAGGCTTGGTTATCTGGCAGCTGCACCTGAGTTTGTCGAAGCCGCTCGGGACTTGCGTGGCACAATGTTACGCCATCCGCCAATTATCCTACAGCACACAGCCGCAGCATTCCTGCGATTTGGTTATTATGAGAGTCAGCTCAGACGACTGCACGGTGACTATCTGGCGCGGTGGGGAATCGCTGACGAGATCATACGGGATAGTTTGCCAAGCTTCGATATAAAAGGTGAATTCGGCGGAACCAATTTTGTGCTCAATGACCATGGTAATACCCTTAGCGCTTCGGCGGTTGCGCGCGAAGCCCAAACACGTGGTGTGATTATTGAAGAGATCGCACCATGCTATTCGCAAATAGATATCGGGAAGTTCCATTTTCGATTGGGCGTGTCGTCCATTCCGGCTTCCTCAATCGAACCAGGAATCAAAGCGTTAGCCGATTCCATAGCTGTATTGCGCAATTGTTAGAGCCGGATTTAAAAGTAGTTGAGCGATATCAATGGTTTGTGATTCAACAGTCTTTTCAAAGAAGATGGAGAATCACGATGCCATGGAATGATATCGCCCGCGCCGAACATAACAGAGACCATTTGAGATTTCCAAGCGATTTGACCGATGAGGAATGGACGATACTTGCCCCGTTCATTCCGCCGGCAAAACGGGGTGGACGACCGCGTACGACCGATATGCGCGAGGTGATGAACGCGATCCTTTATATCGCAACCAGCGGCTGCCAGTGGCGCATGCTGCCGAAGCAGTTCCCACCGGTATCGACGGTACGTGGCTATTTCTACACCTGGAGCCGCATGGGTCTTTTTGCAGCCATCAATCACCTCCTGGTCCTCAATACCCGCGAACTGGAAGGCCGCGCGGCTTCACCGACGGCCGGCGTGATCGACAGCCAGAGCGTGAAAACCACCGAAAGCGGGGGCGTTCGCGGCTATGACGCCGGCAAGAAGGTCAAGGGCCGCAAGCGACACATCGTCACCGATACGATCGGCCTGATGCTGTTCATCATCGTTCACGCCGCCAACATTCAGGACAGGGACGGGGCCTGCGACCTGATCAGGGCTGTCGGCGACCGCTTCCCCTGGCTGCGCCACATCTTCGCCGATGGCGCCTATGCGGGACCGAAGTTGCGAGCAGCGCTCGCGGGGCATGGCGACTGGACGGTCGAGACCGTCAAGCGCTGCGACAGCGCAGTCGGTTTCAAGGTTCTGCCGCGTCGATGGGTGGTGGAACGAACTTTCGCCTGGCTCGGGCGCTGCCGCAGACTGGCCCGGGACTGGGAGAGGACCATCCAGAACTCAACCGCGTGGGCGTTCATAGCAAGCATCCGGTTCATGACGCGGCGTCTCGCAAGGTATTGTTACGTTTGAATAACTTTTGAATCCGGCTCTTAGATTGATTGCCTTCCACGTTTGCTGATCGCCTCCCGCCAAGAGAAAACTCGCATCTGTCCTGCCGCGACAGGACTGGCTACGTTTCCACGTCGGAAAACTATGCGTCTTTGCCTCCTGTAAAATTAAACTCCGCGCCGGTTCGAATGCCCGACGGCCAACGCGATGTCATTGTCTTCAACCGCGTGTAGAACCGAACCCCTTCCATGCCGTGGATGTGGTGATCTCCAAATAGCGACCGCTTCCATCCGCCAAAGGAATGATATGCTACCGGAACTGGTATTGGAACATTAACGCCAACCATCCCGATACGCACACGTGCCCAAAAATCTCGCGCCGCATCTCCATCCCGAGTAAAGATCGCCGTACCATTGCCGTACTCATGGTTATTGATCATGTGGACCGCTTCTTCATATCCGCCGGCGCGAACAACGGCGAGTACCGGACCAAAAATCTCCTCTTTGTAAATCGACATATCCGTCGTCACGTTGTCGAACAGACAACCTCCGATGAAATATCCGTCCTCATAGCCTTGAAGACTGATTTCTCGTCCATCCACAACCAGTTTTGCCCCCTGCTCTAGACCCTGGTCGATCAAGTTGCGGATCTTGTCGTAGCTTTGCTTAGAAATGACCGGTCCGAGCTCTGAGGTTGGATCGGTATAGGGCGCCACTTTCAATGCACGTACGCGTGGTTCCAAGGCTTCAACCAGCCGGTCCGCCGTGCCCTCGCCAACAGGAACGGCAACAGATATTGCCATGCATCTCTCGCCAGCCGAGCCAAATGCAGAACCGATCAACGCGTCCGTGACTTGATCCATATCCGCATCCGGCATCACGACCAAATGGTTCTTTGCACCGCACAAAGCCTGTACTCGCTTTCCATTGGCAGTACCGCGGGAATAAATGTAATGACCAATAGGCGTAGACCCCACGAAACTGACAGCCTCGATTTTTGGATTGTCCAACAACGCGTCAACCGCTTCTTTGTCTCCATTTACTACATTGAACACTCCCCCTGGCAGGCCCGCCTCAGCCAGTAACTCCGCAATCCTAAGCACCACCGTCGGGTTTTTTTCGGACGGCTTCAGCACAAATGTATTTCCGCAAGCTATGGCCACCGGATACATCCACAGCGGTACCATGGCCGGAAAATTGAATGGCGTTATCCCGGCGACAACGCCAACAGGCTGGCGCACTGTATAGCTGTCGACATTGATAGCCACGGATTCCGAATATTCGCCCTTGAGGAGATGAGGAATGCCGCAAGCAAATTCGACCACTTCAATGCCGCGTGCGATCTCACCTTTTGCATCAGGGATCGTTTTGCCATGTTCCGCTGAAAGGAGTTCAGCCAGTTCGTCTATGTTGCTCTTCAGCAAGTCCCGGAATTCAAACATCACAGTGGCGCGTTTTGCAGCTGGTGTCGCAGCCCAACACGGGAGCGCCGCCGCTGCGAGTTCGATAACTGCGTCTACATCTTGCTTCGATGCTAGCAGCACTCGTCCCGAAATGCCGCCAGTCGCGGGATTGAAAATGTCACCGTTTCGATCAGAACTTCCCGACCAAGGTTTATTCGATAGAAAGTGACCGATGGTGGTCATTGCAAATCCCCTAATTTCATACATCCTTCGGTTCCGAGCCAGCGGACGATACGGCTCGCTTAGTGATAGAATGAATCCAGGAACTCAGAATGAGGGAGACACAGTTTCCAATAGTGAGGGTTACAGCATCAACAAAAGTGACATTGCCTAGTTCTTCGAACGGATAACTTGCAGCAAAAAGTCTCAGATTGATCTGTATCCATATTAATCGACAATTGTATCTATTGCCATGCATTTTCCTTGCGTCGAATGGCAGGACGTGAAGTACCTTGGCTTGCGTTCTTACTTCGGAGTGGGAAATCATACAGCATCGGAGTGATCTCCTAGATTGCGAGGAGGAGAATGGCCGTTCGGGTCATAATGTTCATCCTGCCATTGAATTCTAATTTTGAAGAATGGGGCTCGAGATCATAACGAACAACGTGCCCGAGAGGACGCACACCTCCTCAGGGTCATTCAATATAGCCGGAACACATTGACTTCGCCGGTGATGAAATAAACAAACTGAGGTAGAGACGGAAAACTATGAGTATTGAAATTATAACGCTGCTTTATTTTCTGGTGTTATTCTTCGCTCTTTTTCTCGGCCTGCCCGTAGCTTTTGGACTTGGCGGCACCGCTGTCATTTTTGCCGCAATCTTTGAGCCGCGCGCTTTATTGACCGTGCCAAGCGCCTTCTACTCCACCCCGTGGAACAATGTATTGGTAACGGTTCCGTTGTTTCTGTTTATGGGAAGCCTCATTCGGTTTTCGGGCATTGCCGAAGCTGCATACGATGCCGTTTACAAGATAATTGGCCATATAGCAGGCGGATTGGCTATGGGAACGGTCCAAGTGTGCACCATCTTTGCTGCCATTACCGGGATAACGCCGCCCGCGACAATCACGATGGGACAAATAGCGTATCCATCCATGATCAAATATAAATACAGCAAGGACGTTGCAATCGGGTCAATTGGCGCGGGTGGGGCGCTTGGCGCCCTTATACCGCCAAGTGTTCCATTCATTTTCTATGGCTTGCTGGCGAAAGTATCTATCGGTGGGCTATTCCTGGGCGGGCTGTTGCCGGGATTGATGCTGGCGGTTTTTTACATGGCATATATTGGCATCCGTTGCAGGCTTCAGCCTCATATGGGACCCGCAATCCCGGCCGAAGAGAAATTCACCAGATCGGAAAAACTCGGTTCTCTGATAAACATCTGGCCGTTTATGCTGCTCATCGCTATTGTGCTCGGTGCAATTTGGGGTGGAATCGCAACGCCTTCAGAGGCCGCCGCTTTCGGCGCAACGGGAGCGCTGCTTATCAATCTGATTTACGGCAGGCTTACGCGGGAAGTGTTGAAAGACTCCTTAACCACGACGGTAAAACTTACCGGCATGGGTCTTTGGATTTTGATTGCGTCCAACATCTATTTGAACGTCTTCAATTCACTCGGCAGTCAAGAACTAGTGACAACTTTGGTTCTGAGCATGCCGGGAGGGGAAATGGGCATCCTGTTGATGATGATGTTCATCATCTTGTTGCTCGGGATGGTAATGGATGATTGGGCGATCATTATGTTGTGTACGCCGCTCTTCATCCCAATCGTTGACACGTTAGGGATCGATAAGCTTTGGTTTGGTGTCCTGTTCATTGTCAATATTCAGATTGCATATCTTACTCCGCCATTCGGTTTCGTGCTCTTTTGGCTGAAGAGCGTCATGCCTCCTGACGTCACCATGGGTGACATTTACAAGTCTGTCGGACCATTCATCGTTCTGCAATTCATAGGCTTGATCCTGGTGTTCATATTCCCGTCGATCGCCACTTGGCTACCTGAACTGTTAAAGTAGGCACGAAGTCAATAAATGTGTATGGGACGATATAGTGTCAGAAACATCACGGGTTCCCGCATTTTGAGATCAAAACTGAAAAAGTTGAAGTGTTTATCAGAGGTCGATTATGAAACTATGGAACTCAATAGAAAAAGGGATTGAATTCATCGCTGAAATGATGGGGCGCGTTGGTTGGGTACTAATACTGTATTGCACTATTTTTGGTGTTACCGATGTATTCTTGAGGTACGTTCTAAATTCGCCCTCCCTCTGGATTTCAACAACACTTCAGTACGCCATGGTATTACTGGCATGTGTTGGCGGAATATATTCTTTAAATGACAACGCATTTGTAAAACTAGATATTTTTTATGCAAATTTCTCCACGAGAAAAAAGGCCATCTGTGATATAATCACAGTTGTATTCACCTTTTTGTTTCTCGCTGTGTTGATGTGGAAGGGATATCAGGCAGCCATGCTGTCCATCAAATTAAACCAGCACACACCAACAAGTATTCCGATCCCAATTTATCCGCTAAAGATGTTTTTCCCAATTACCGGCCTGATCATGCTGCTAGTCGTCATCAAAAAACTGGTGCATGATGTTCGGACGTTGGCCTCTGCCTGATCTTCAGAAGAGAAATTGATCCTCTCTATTTGCATATCGCATTGATACCTATGCACCCAGCGCGCTGGCGAGGCAGTGCCTTGGGGTAGGGTCCCGCTGCAGTACGATGAGATGGAACCATCTCAGATAGCTTGCAAGGTATTTTGTGGCGATCCCGTAGCGGCTTGCAATGAACCCTTTCAGGCGTGAGTGACGGTTGTTGACGTTTTGGATGTGCAGCTCGCCGTCAACGCGTTCACCGGCCGACTGATTGAACGCCTTGTGGCTCACACCCAGGTCCGCTGCGCACCGCGGATAGCTTGTCTCGCCATCGGTCACCACAAGTGCGTCTTTGTCCACGACCGGTGCGAGAGCCTTCTGCAGGGCATCGGCGTTGACCGCAGGCAGGACTGTACTGACGCTCGTGCCGGAGCGGTCTGTCGCGATCAGGACCGGCACCTGCTCTTCAGACAGGCCCCGTTTTGCTGCTTTTCACGGCATTTTCAGGCTTTGCGCCCCGGTTGTTCTTCACAGGATTTACCTTCCAGGGCCCGGGTGTCGGTGCCAAGTGAATATTCCCCGGAAGTGCCGAAGTAATTTTCCCAACTTTCAGGATCTGGTGACGAGCCAGAGTCAAGCGTCAGCGATTGCCTCCTTTTTCGGCCGTCCGCGCTTTTTTGGCGGTGGTGGTGGACAGATGGGTGCATTGGCCCGACTATGTTCGGGGATCAGATCGGCGTGGGATCGCAAGCGATAGCGTGCGTCCTCGATCTGGATGACGACGGCATGATGCAACAGCCTGTCCAACAGGGCGGTCGCGACGACAGGATCGTCAAAACCTCCGCCCATTCGGCAAAGCCGCGGTTGGAGGGCAGCATCATGCCAGCCATCGGGCGCCGGGGTCGCTTGCGCCGATGCGCACCGCGCCGCGGGGCCGGCTGGACCCGGCCGTGACGCTGAAGCGTCGGGACTGTCAGGAGTTCTGTGCTTGAGGCCATAGTGATGGAAAGGAGCGAATCATCACATGGCTATTGAGAAAGAACTACTTCACCAGTTGTTGGCTGGGCGTGATCCGAGCGAGGTGTTTTCCAGGGATGGGTTGCTTGATGACCTTAAGGCGGCGTTGTCGGAGCGCATTTTGAATGCCGAATTGGACGAACATTTGGAAGAAGAGCGGTCCGGCTGATGCCGCCATGGATTGCACGGGCATCCTCCCGGAAGCGCCTTGCGGCCTGAAAGGCTGTCTCGACGCCTGTTCCGCACGTCTGCCGGGAACTTCCGAACCCGGATCCGGCCCGCAGAGAAGCAAGAACCTGCGAAGGGCATCACAAACCGGCAAGGACAGTCAGGAGCGGAAAAAGTGCCTTGATTTCATACGCCGAATAGAGAAGCAATGGTCGCCGTACTCACCGCCCTCGATTGCCGCCTGATCCATATACGATGCAAAAGAAAACTGCGCCCCCGCCTTCAGCGTGGCGCAAGAATGGCGGCAAGGTCGTCCTCGCCCGGTCGCCGGCTGTTCAGGTCGAGCCCCGCCCGGATGTGCTCCAGATGGCTGCATACCAGTTCTTCGGCTGTGTCCGCATCGGCGGCCTCGATGGCGTCGAGAACGCGGGCGTGTTCGTCTTTCGGACATGTGGCGCTGCGGTTGACGCCGAAAAGGGCGACGATCAGCGAGGTGCGCGTTATCAGTTCGCGCACGGTCCTGACCAGAACCGAATTGCCGTGGGCCCTGGCGAGTTCCACATGAAAATCGCCCGAAAGCCGGATGATCTCGCTGCGGTCGCCGTGGCTGCGGGCCTGGTCCTCGCTTTCGATGTGCCGACGCAGCCTTGTGAGCGCCGCATCGTCCGGCGCAGCGGCGAGTTCGCGAACGATGCCGGCTTCGAGCAGTCTTCGCGCCGCAAAAACCTCGTCGGCTTCCCGCGGCGTCGGGCAGGCCACATGGGCACCCCTGTTGGACCTGAGTTCGACGATGCCCTGGCTCGCCAGAAGCAGCAATGCGCGGCGGACCCGCATGCGCCCGACGCCGAAAACGGCGCACAGTTTCGGTTCGCTCAGTCTTGTCTTGGGCATGAGTCGCCGTTCCATGACGGCCGCATAGACGGATTCGACGATCAGCTGCTCGTCCGGCCCTTGCGAACCGTTGCCGTTGTTTTTCAATGCATTGAACCCCATGCGTCGGGCCGCCTGTCGTGCCCCCCATTCGCAAAACACAGGACGGAAGAATAGGGTTTGCCTGCCTGCAATGTCAACGTTCACCGGAATCGCAGGCTACGATATCGAGAAACAACGTTGACAATAATCGTTAACGATTTAAGGTGCCGCTGTTGAATGTCGGTCCGTGATCGCATTCGGCATCGCCGGCGAACCGTCCGGGCGCCGGAATCCAGTGAGGAGGAGGAACGAATGAAAGAGAGGCATTTTCTCACCGCATCGCTTTTGGTGGCATGCATTACGGTTGCGACGCCTGCGGTTGCCGAAAACCCTGTCCTTAAAGTCGGCTTTGTCGGCGTGACGAGCGGACCTGCGGCCGCGTGGGGCATTTCGAATCAGCGTTCCATGGAAGCCCGCGCCGCCTGGATCAACGAAACCGGCGGCTACCGGATCGGCGATGCGACCTATGACATCGAGATCGTTTCGTTCGACGATCAGAAGGATCCAAAACGCGCCATTGCCGGCATGGAAAAGATGGCCCAGGAAGGCATCCGCTATGTGGTCGGCCCGAATGTGGACGATGGCGCAGCGGCGGTGCGCCCGGTGGCCGAATCCAGGGGGATCATGTACTTTCCCTACGCCTTTCCCAAGGAGCTCTATAGTGCGCCCGCCTCGAACGCCGTTCTGGGCATGGTGGCGAACTACCAATCCGGCCCGGCGATCTACCGGTATCTCAAGGATAACCGGGGCGTGAGGACGGTGGCCTTCGTGGCGGCGAACGAGTCGGACCCACTGAGCCAGCGCGACGGCGGCATCGCCGCGGCCGAAGCGCTGGGGCTTGAGGTCGTGTCCGGCAATGTTACCTACCAGGTCGATACGACCGATTTCGCGCCGGTGCTGACACCCGTGATACGCACGCGCCCGGACCTTCTGGTTCTGTCGGGCGTCACGCCGGCCAACGCGCCGCAACTGATCCGTTCGGCGCGCGAACTGGGCTTTGAGGGCATTGTGTCGACCGAAACCGCCCAGGACGCAACGGTCCTGCGCGAGGGCGCCGGGGCGCTGGCCAACGGTTTTATTTCGGTTGGCGGGGCATCAACACCGGATATCGCCTCAGACGCCATGAACGAGTTCGTCGAACGCTATACGAAGATGTTCGGCGAATACAACGACGAGTCGAACACCAAGGTCTACGCGCTGGAATACATTCTGGAAACGCTGAAGGCGAACCCCGCTGCGATCGACGACGTCGCCGAGTTCAAGCGTACGATGGACACGTTCGAAGCGCCCAACCCCTTCATGAAGGGCAACGCCAAGCTTCGCTATGTCGGCACGACATCGTTCGGACAGAAGCGGCAGGTCGCGGTTCCGCTGGTCGTCAACGTTTATCGCGACGGCGCGTTCGAAACGCTGTTCGTTGCCGAGGTCGACTGAGGCGCTTGAGCGGCGAAAGGGGGCGGTTGTTTTCCCGGGCCCCATGGCGGCCCGGGGCATGCGGACGAATTTGAGATATCAATGGAACAGATTCTGGCAAACGGCATCTATCTTGGCGCGCAATATGCGATGATCGCCCTCGGCCTGACGCTGATTTTCGCGCTGATGAACGTGCTGAACTTCGCCCACGGCCAGATGTATGTTCTCGGCGGCTTCGTCACCTACACATTCTATGGGCAGCTTGGCTGGCCCTTTGCGCTGGCGCTGCTGGCGTCATGCGTCACGCTGGCGGTTCTGGGCGCCCTGATCGAGAAATTCCTGTTTGCGCCCGTTATGAGGCGTTCAGCGCGGGAGGAAAGCACGATGCTGCTGGCCGCCGGTCTGGCGTTTCTGTTCGACGCCGTGATTCTGCTGTTGTTCGGCGAGAAGCAGCGCGGCGTACCGAAGATCGTCGACGGCGTACTGAACTGGGATTTCCGCCTCATCATGCCCTATGACCGCATTGTCATTTGTGCACTGGCCATCGTGTCGATCGCGGCCTTCATCCTTTTCATGCAGTATTCCAGGACCGGCCGCGCCCTGCGGGCGCTGGCGCAGGACCGAATGGCGGCGCAGTTGATGGGCGTTCGCGTCGGGCGCTATTCCATGATCGGATTCGCCATCGGCGCGATGCTGGCCGGTGCCGTGGGCGGCCTGCTGGTAACAATCACCGGCGTCAATCTCGGCATGGGCGGCCCGACCTCGATCAAGGCCTTCATCATGGTGATGATCGGCGGTGCGGGCGTGATCTCAGGCGCCATCGCTGGCGGCGTCATACTTGGCTTTCTGGAAGCTATCGGCCTGGCGGTACTGTCGCAATATGGCGACGTGACCTATCTCCTGATCTTCGTTTCGCTGATGATTTTCCTGGCTATCCGCCCGCAGGGGCTGATGGGCAAGCCGTGGGGTTGAGCTGATGAAGGGTGCGAAAGGGTGGCGGACGGCGTGGCTTGCGGCATTCCTTCTGGCGGCGTTTGCCGTCGTTCCGGCTGGCATTGCCCTGTCTGGCAGAACCGATTTCCATTACACACTGACTTCCGTAGCGCTTCTTTCGGTCGCCAGCGCCGGCGTCTGGCTGACCTTCTATATCGGCCGCATCAATATAGGCCAGGGCGCCTTTGCGCTGATCGGCGCATACGCCTCGGCCATCCTGGTGACGAAGGCGGGCATTTCCTTCTGGCTGTCGCTGCCGCTGGCAGGCCTGTTCGCCGCCGGCGTGTCTGTGCTGATCGGACTGCCGATCCTGCGCCTGCGCGGCGTCTACTTTGCGATGATAACCCTGGTGCTGACCCAGGTCGTCACTCTGGCGGCGCTGGCGCTGCCGATCACCAACGGCGCAAAGGGCGTTACCCAAATACCGCTGCCCGGCGGCGTTACGATTGCCGGCCTGACGCTGATCCCAGACTTCGCGGCGCTGCACAATCCGCGACTGGCGTTCTATTACGTCGCCTGCGCGCTGATGGTGTTGACCTTCGCGGCGATGTACCGGCTGGTCAATTCGCGGCTCGGCCAGCTGTGCCGCTCGATGCAGCAGAACGAGGAACTGGCCGCTTCGATCGGCGTGAACGTCGCCTACATTCGTCTGCTGGTCTTCGCCATCTCGTCCTTTCTGGGCGGAGTCGGAGGCGCCATGTTCGGCGCCATCGCCCAGTCGGTCTATCCGTCGAGCTTCCAGGTCGCAGACAGCGTGAACTTCATGCTGAACTGCTTCCTCGGGGGTCTGGGTTACGTGTTTGGACCGATGCTGGGCACGCTGGTGCTCTACTTCGGCTGGGATCTGCTTTTCGAACTGGGACGCTATCAGCTGCTGGTCTATTCGGGCCTTCTGATCGTGCTGATGCTTGTGCTGCCCAATGGACTTTTGAGCCTTCGGCTGCCCGGAAGGCAAGGTGCGAAACGATGAGCGGTCTCCTTGAAATCCGCCGTGTCACCAGGAAATTCGGCGGCCTTGTCGCGAACAACGACATCAGCTTCAACATCGGCGAAAACGAGATTCTGTCCGTCATCGGACCGAACGGGGCCGGCAAGAGCACTCTGTTCAAGATAATAGCGTCTTTCCTGCCGGCCACTTCCGGCGAGGTGCTATTCCGGGGCGCGAGAATCTCCGGCCTGAAGCCGCATATCGTGGCCCGAATGGGGGTCGTGCGGACTTTTCAGGAAACCACGATCTTCAGGTCGATGTCCGTGCGCGAAAGCGTCGTCGTGGCCCAGCACCTGCGTTCCCGGGCGACGCTGGCGGGTTATTTCTGGGGTACGAGGACGGCCCGTGAGGATATCGTGCGCTTCGAACGCCAGGCGGACGAGTTGATCGATTTTCTCGGCATGTCGGCTATACGCAACGAACAGGCCTCGAACCTGCCGCAGGGTCATTTACGGGCGCTGGGCCTGGCCATCGGGCTGGCGACCGACCCGCGCGTACTGCTGCTGGACGAGCCGTTCGCGGGGATGAACCGCGACGAAACCATGAAAATGGTCGATCTGGTGCGCAAGGTTCGCGACGATCGCGGCGTCACCGTCCTCCTGGTGGAACACGACATGCCGGCGGTGATGCGCATTTCGGACCGCATCGTGGTGTTGAATTTCGGCGAAAAGATCGCCGAGGGCGCGCCGGGGGACATCCGCAACGACGAAAGGGTCATCGAAGCCTATCTGGGCAGCGCCGATGACGCGATTGGGATCTGAACCATGGGCGCGATGCTGGAATTCTCGGATGTCGAACTCTACTACGACCATGTGTATGCGCTCAGGGGCGTGACGGTCCGTGTCCAGCGGGGCGAGACGGTCGCGCTCATCGGCGCCAACGGAGCCGGCAAGAGCTCGATCCTAAGGGCGATCACGGGTCTGAGAAAGATCGCCGCAGGGTCGGTGTCCTTCGAAGGCGAGCGAATCGACGGGGCCGATCCTGCCGACATCGTCGCAAAGGGCGTTGTCATGGCGCCCGAGGGTCGCCGCGTCTTTCCCTACATGACCGTCAGGGACAACCTGCTGATGGGGGCCTTCACGCGAAACGACCGGGCCGGCATCGGGCGAAGCCTCGATTCAGTGCTCGAACGGTTTCCGCGCCTGAAGGAACGCTACATGCAACAGGCCGGAACATTGTCGGGCGGAGAGCAGCAGATGATGGTGATCGGCCGCGCCCTGATGGCCAGGCCGCGCCTGCTCCTGCTTGACGAACCGTCATTGGGCATCGCACCCAAACTCGTCCAGGACATCGCCCGTTCGATCGTCGCCATCAACCGCGACGAAGGCGTGTCGGTTCTGCTGGTGGAACAGAATTCGCGCATGGCGCTGTCGATCTCGAACCGCGCCTACGCGCTGGCGACAGGCGCGGTGGCGATCGAGGGCGATTCGCGACGGCTGCTCGACGATCCGCGTATCCGGGCGGCCTATCTGGGCGGCGAGGTCTGAGCCGTGCGAATTCTTGTCGTTAACCCCAACTCCACAGCATCCATGACCGATACGATCGCCGCGGCGGCGCGCCGCGTGGCGCGGCCCGATACACGGGTGGCGGCGACCAACCCGGCCGACGGACCGCCCAGCATCCAGGGATATCTCGACGGGGCGGCCTGCTTCGCGGGGCTTGCCGATGCGGTAAGCCGCGCCGGCGACTGCGACGCCGTAGTGGTCGCCTGTTTCGACGATACGGGCGTCGACGCGCTACGCTGCGCGCTCGACGTTCCGATCATCGGCATCGGCGAGGCCGCCTGTCACGCCGCCGCGATGATCTGCGCGAAATTCACCGTGGTCACGACGCTGGCACGCTCGGTCGCGGTGCTGGAGGCGAACCTACTGCGCTACGGTCTCGACCGCAAATGCGGCAGCGTGCGCGCCAGCGACGTTCCCGTCCTGAAACTGGAGAACGGCGACGAGGCCGCCGTCGGTATGATACGCCGGCAGATCAGGGACGCCATCGACAGGGACGGCGCCGAGGCGATCGTGCTCGGCTGCGCCGGGATGACGGACCTGGCGGCGCGCCTTGCCGGCGAGTTCGCCATGCCGGTGATCGACGGCGTCGCATGTGGCGTCACGATGGCTGAGGCGCTCGTCGCAAGCGGGCTCAAGACGTCCAAGAAAAAAACCTACGCCGCGACATGAAATGCGGAATACCGCAACACATTGCGCAGAACCGGCAGACAGGAAGCAGTGCGGACAGGCGTTACCGGCGGCGTGGCGACGAAGGTCAATACCTGCCTGCGCCGCTGCGTTTCGGCCTTGCAATCAGGCGCAGGCCGTGGCTGTCTTGCGCGGCGATAAAAACCGACGCCACAGAGCTATCGTAGTCGTCCGTGATTTTATGCAGCTTGAACGTGTTGCGCGGGTCCGATTGTAATCTGGTTTACCAGACCTGCCATCGATCACGCGCTAATGAACAACGAATGGAATGAGGCTGACCGCTACGCTACACGTCTTGAAACCCATACGCGCGAGCAGCCGTTGCCCTGGCTCAACTTCATTATCGCTTGCGGCGGACGTTGGCTGCATGGGACGGGATCGGCGCAGGCCAGAATTGGTGGCAGAGCTCCGGCGTCTGCGCGCTGAAGCCGAGCGGGTCAATCTCGTAAAGCTCTACCATTGTTAGACGGAGCTCTGAAGGTCGATTTACGTTATAACTGCCCACGTAACGCACAAGGTGGGCATGCGTGCGCGATCATCTCTATCGGATCGGTATGGAGAGCGACATTTCCGAATGGGGCGTGCCGGTTTTTTGCCCTTCTTGCCAAACTGGCACGGATCAGAAACTTCATAAATCCATAGATTGTCTGCGATCCGCACTTTTGCGGACAATTTCGCGCAACCAAATGCTCGCCGGACTGTGATGCGTGCGTTCGTGCCAAAGCATGCGAAACCGGAAAGGTTCGAAGATTGACGGTGCCGGGACGATGCATATCCGCATCGTCCTTGCAAAATGTTCGGCAAACCTTCGGCTGGTTGTAAACACGAAGTCGGTTTCCATCAAAACCGCCGGCACAAGGCTGAACTCGGGGACAAAGGCGTGAATGCGGCGCTTCTGCTTCATCTTCGACAGCGGGCCATCGATCGGGCCGAGATTGGGCCTATAGTAAGAATGAGGCGCAAGGTGCTGCAGTTCGAGGTACTGCTCTGTGCACAACGATTTGGCTGATGCGACAGGATGTCCTTCACGCACCATCAATACGACATCGTCGTCATACAGGACCGACGACTTCAATTGGCCGATATCTTCCCTTTCCCCGAATGTAGAGACGGCATCGATGACCAGATCCAGCTCACCGTCAGCCAGCGCGCTCGCAACATCGAACTCCGGCTCGACCGACCTGATCGTGGCGACCAGTCCGGGGCCCGCCTTCGTCACACCGGATATGATCTTCGGCACGAGCGAAATCATTACCGAATCAGCAACGGCGAATTTGAATTGGCGCGATATGTGAGTCGGCTGAAACTCAGAGCCACCGGCTGCTACAACATCGATCTGTTCGATGATTCTGGTTAGAACGTGTCGAATTTCAGAACCGCGTTCCGTCACCACCATCCGGTCTCCGTTGCGGACCAGAAGCGGGTCCTCGAACGCCCGTCTCATCTTTCCCAATATCCTGCTCGCCGATGACTGAGGCAGATTGTTTGCATTGGCCGTCGCCGTGATGCTTTCCAGGTTCAACATCTGATGCAGTATCTTAAGATGCCCGATATTGGTGGCAGAGAGCAGGTCCTGTGCGCCATGGCTTGTGAGCATTTTTCTTACGCCTCCACTTGTTGTTCATATGACTGCGGCCGATCAAAGGAACCGCGCTCCTCGGCCCGCGGGCCCGGCCTCAGCCGGAACATAGCATATCTGCTATGAACTTTATTTGGGATATGCGCTTTTTGCGCTTATCTTCCTTTGTTAACCTGTCTCGGACATTCAAGAACGGCATCAAAGCCTGGGAGGAGGGCAACGATGCAGTGGCCCCCGTGGCTACTTCCGGAACCACGGGTCGAGTTTCCTCTGCTCCTCGTTTGTCAAGCGCTCGAATCGCGAAACATCTGCCGAAAACGGCGAGCAACCGCAATCTCGAGCAACGGAACTAAACGCGAAAATGTCGTGAGGCCATGAACGCCTCACCGGGAGGATTGCAAGCACGGTCCGGCTCGATCCTCATCGGTATTTTTCTTCAACGTGAAAAGGAGTCCGATTATGATGCTCAAACAAAGATTCGGTACCGCACTGCTTGCACTCGGCATGTCGACAGCGTTCTTTGTTGCAACGCCTTCCGGTGCCGAAGCGGAGACATCCGTTGCGCTGGTGCTGCCCGGGTCGATCGCGGATGGCGGTTGGAATGCCGGTGCATATCAGGGTCTCAAGAAGCTTGAGGGTTCTGACGATTTCAGGACCGCCTTTTCCGAGAACGTGAGCCAAGCAGATATTCCGCGAGTGGTTCGCGGCTACGCCGATGACGGTTACGACCTCATCATCGGACACGGTTTCCAGTTTGGTTCACTGTTTGCCGAAATCTCCCCTGACTACCCCGACCAGAAGTTCTTTGCCACCACTTCGGCGCCGGGCGGCAGCGAAATACCCTCCAACGCGATGTATCTGGATGCCAGGTATCCGGATGTCGCCTATGGAGCCGGAACCCTCGCAGCCCACGTATCCAAATCGGGTAACGCGGTAGGGGTCGTCGGGGGTGGCGACAATCCCATCACGCAAATGATGACAGGCATCTTCAAGGCGTCCGCTGAGGCTGCCGGCGATGGAATAAAGGGCTACGCCATCATTACCGGCGACTACAACGACGCCGCCAAGGGCCGCGAAGCGTCGGCAACAATGATCGGAAACGGTGCAGACGTGATCTGGCACATCGCCGATATTACAGGAATAGGGGCCGTTGAGGGCGCTGCATCAAAGGGCGCCACTGTCATTGGAATGTTCGCGGATCAAAAGGAGCTCGCTCCCGACAACATCGCAGTCAGCTTCGTGTCCAACAATGCTGGTCTCGTCGAAGAAGTGGCGAAGATGGTCAATTCCGGCTCGTTTGAGGGCGGGAAAAGCTGGGTTCCCGAACTCACATTTCTTTGGCTGACCAGCTACGGCTCCGACCAATACAACAAGGATCTCATCTCCGATGACGCGTGGAGCCAGTTTCAAAGGACATGGAACGACATCGGCACCGGAAAGATCAATTCGAAATCGATCGCTGAATAGCAAAGGCATGGGATTGGGCCGGCAGTGGCCGGCCCGGTAATCCGGGCTGTCCAGCGGCCGCCACTCAAGAACATTCAGTGGATTGCCAGGTACAGACCATGAGCAGCGAAACAAGCATGAACAATCCGGCGGACCTGGCGTTCGTGACCATGGAAGGCATCACCAAGCGGTTCGGTCCCCGAGGTCCTTGCCAATGATAGTGTCGATTTTGATGTCCGCAAGGGCGAAGTGCACGCCATACTGGGCGAGAACGGCGCCGGCAAATCCACGCTCATGAACATCCTTTACGGCGTTTATGAGCCGACGGAAGGCTGCATGAACCTCGATGGCGTGCCGGTCGAGTTCAAAAATCCCTCGGACGCCATCAATGCGGGCATCGGCATGATCCATCAGGAGTTCATGCTGGTCGAACCGTTTACCGTCGCCGAGAACCTGGTGATGGGAACCACGGAGCTTCCCGCCGGTGCCGAGAACCTGCGTTCGGCAGCCCGGCAAATAACGCTCATTTCAAAAAGAGTACGGATTGCATGTCTTCCCGGACGCGCGGATCGAGGGCCTGACAGTCGGAGAGCGACAGCGGGTGGAGATCCTCAAGCTCCTCTTCAGGCACGCGCAGTTGCTGATACTCGATGAACCGACAGCGGTCCTTACGCCGCAGGAAACCGATAGTTTCTTCGATGTGCTTCGGAAACTGCGCGACGCGGCAAGTCTATCGTCATCGTCACGCACAAGCTTCATGAAGTCATGTCAATCTCGGACCGGGTTTCGTGATGCGCGACGGCCGTCTCATTGAAACGGTCGATACAGCCAGCACTTCAGAGGAAGAACTGGTCAAGGCCATGGTTGGCCGCGACGTCGATCTCAAGGTCGATCGCCGGACGCCGCCAGGCAAGGACGTCGCCCTGCGTATCCGCAATCTCGTCGTTCCCCATCGGCTGGGCGAAAAAAACATCCGCCCGTCAATCTGGATATCCATGCCGGAGAGATCCTCGGTATCGCCGGGGTCGACGGCAACGGCCAGACCGAGTTTATCGAGACCATCTTCGGGCTGCTCGAAGAAGAAGGCGGCGAGATCCATCTCTTTGGCGACGATTTATCGGGAAAATCCTGTTTCGAGCGGCGACACCTTGGCCTCGGCTATATCCCTGCCGACCGCCGCAAAGTGGGATCGCTCGTGACAAGCTCGATCGAGGACAACGTGATTCTCGGCGCATCGAGCGAGTTCTCGCGCAGAGGCATTCTGGACCGCGCCGTCGCGCGGCAAAAAGCTGATGAAGTCATCCTGCGTTTCGGCGTCAAGGCGCCGGGGCCCCATTTCACTGCAGGCAAACTTTCCGGCGGAAACCTCCAGAAACTGGTTTTGGGGCGTGAAGTATCGCGCAATCCGCGCTGCCTGCTGATCGAGCAGCCAAGCCGTGGTCTCGATGTCGGGGCGATCCAGAATGTCTGGCGGGAAATCATAGACCAACGGAACCAGGGGACCGCGATCCTGCTGGCCTCAACGGAACTTGAAGAGGTCATGGCCCTTTCGGA
>CBDBFO010000002.1:0-400000 GCA_965204935.1 Hoeflea sp.
AGCCTTGAAGACTGATTTCTCGTCCATCCACAACCAGTTTTGCCCCCTGCTCTAGACCCTGGTCGATCAAGTTGCGGATCTTGTCGTAGCTTTGCTTAGAAATGACCGGTCCGAGCTCTGAGGTTGGATCGGTATAGGGCGCCACTTTCAATGCACGTACGCGTGGTTCCAAGGCTTCAACCAGCCGGTCCGCCGTGCCCTCGCCAACAGGAACGGCAACAGATATTGCCATGCATCTCTCGCCAGCCGAGCCAAATGCAGAACCGATCAACGCGTCCGTGACTTGATCCATATCCGCATCCGGCATCACGACCAAATGGTTCTTTGCACCGCACAAAGCCTGTACTCGCTTTCCATTGGCAGTACCGCGGGAATAAATGTAATGACCAATAGGCGTAGACCCCACGAAACTGACAGCCTCGATTTTTGGATTGTCCAACAACGCGTCAACCGCTTCTTTGTCTCCATTTACTACATTGAACACTCCCCCTGGCAGGCCCGCCTCAGCCAGTAACTCCGCAATCCTAAGCACCACCGTCGGGTTTTTTTCGGACGGCTTCAGCACAAATGTATTTCCGCAAGCTATGGCCACCGGATACATCCACAGCGGTACCATGGCCGGAAAATTGAATGGCGTTATCCCGGCGACAACGCCAACAGGCTGGCGCACTGTATAGCTGTCGACATTGATAGCCACGGATTCCGAATATTCGCCCTTGAGGAGATGAGGAATGCCGCAAGCAAATTCGACCACTTCAATGCCGCGTGCGATCTCACCTTTTGCATCAGGGATCGTTTTGCCATGTTCCGCTGAAAGGAGTTCAGCCAGTTCGTCTATGTTGCTCTTCAGCAAGTCCCGGAATTCAAACATCACAGTGGCGCGTTTTGCAGCTGGTGTCGCAGCCCAACACGGGAGCGCCGCCGCTGCGAGTTCGATAACTGCGTCTACATCTTGCTTCGATGCTAGCAGCACTCGTCCCGAAATGCCGCCAGTCGCGGGATTGAAAATGTCACCGTTTCGATCAGAACTTCCCGACCAAGGTTTATTCGATAGAAAGTGACCGATGGTGGTCATTGCAAATCCCCTAATTTCATACATCCTTCGGTTCCGAGCCAGCGGACGATACGGCTCGCTTAGTGATAGAATGAATCCAGGAACTCAGAATGAGGGAGACACAGTTTCCAATAGTGAGGGTTACAGCATCAACAAAAGTGACATTGCCTAGTTCTTCGAACGGATAACTTGCAGCAAAAAGTCTCAGATTGATCTGTATCCATATTAATCGACAATTGTATCTATTGCCATGCATTTTCCTTGCGTCGAATGGCAGGACGTGAAGTACCTTGGCTTGCGTTCTTACTTCGGAGTGGGAAATCATACAGCATCGGAGTGATCTCCTAGATTGCGAGGAGGAGAATGGCCGTTCGGGTCATAATGTTCATCCTGCCATTGAATTCTAATTTTGAAGAATGGGGCTCGAGATCATAACGAACAACGTGCCCGAGAGGACGCACACCTCCTCAGGGTCATTCAATATAGCCGGAACACATTGACTTCGCCGGTGATGAAATAAACAAACTGAGGTAGAGACGGAAAACTATGAGTATTGAAATTATAACGCTGCTTTATTTTCTGGTGTTATTCTTCGCTCTTTTTCTCGGCCTGCCCGTAGCTTTTGGACTTGGCGGCACCGCTGTCATTTTTGCCGCAATCTTTGAGCCGCGCGCTTTATTGACCGTGCCAAGCGCCTTCTACTCCACCCCGTGGAACAATGTATTGGTAACGGTTCCGTTGTTTCTGTTTATGGGAAGCCTCATTCGGTTTTCGGGCATTGCCGAAGCTGCATACGATGCCGTTTACAAGATAATTGGCCATATAGCAGGCGGATTGGCTATGGGAACGGTCCAAGTGTGCACCATCTTTGCTGCCATTACCGGGATAACGCCGCCCGCGACAATCACGATGGGACAAATAGCGTATCCATCCATGATCAAATATAAATACAGCAAGGACGTTGCAATCGGGTCAATTGGCGCGGTGGGGCGCTTGGCGCCCTTATACCGCCAAGTGTTCCATTCATTTTCTATGGCTTGCTGGCGAAAGTATCTATCGGTGGGCTATTCCTGGGCGGGCTGTTGCCGGGATTGATGCTGGCGGTTTTTTACATGGCATATATTGGCATCCGTTGCAGGCTTCAGCCTCATATGGGACCCGCAATCCCGGCCGAAGAGAAATTCACCAGATCGGAAAAACTCGGTTCTCTGATAAACATCTGGCCGTTTATGCTGCTCATCGCTATTGTGCTCGGTGCAATTTGGGGTGGAATCGCAACGCCTTCAGAGGCCGCCGCTTTCGGCGCAACGGGAGCGCTGCTTATCAATCTGATTTACGGCAGGCTTACGCGGGAAGTGTTGAAAGACTCCTTAACCACGACGGTAAAACTTACCGGCATGGGTCTTTGGATTTTGATTGCGTCCAACATCTATTTGAACGTCTTCAATTCACTCGGCAGTCAAGAACTAGTGACAACTTTGGTTCTGAGCATGCCGGGAGGGGAAATGGGCATCCTGTTGATGATGATGTTCATCATCTTGTTGCTCGGGATGGTAATGGATGATTGGGCGATCATTATGTTGTGTACGCCGCTCTTCATCCCAATCGTTGACACGTTAGGGATCGATAAGCTTTGGTTTGGTGTCCTGTTCATTGTCAATATTCAGATTGCATATCTTACTCCGCCATTCGGTTTCGTGCTCTTTTGGCTGAAGAGCGTCATGCCTCCTGACGTCACCATGGGTGACATTTACAAGTCTGTCGGACCATTCATCGTTCTGCAATTCATAGGCTTGATCCTGGTGTTCATATTCCCGTCGATCGCCACTTGGCTACCTGAACTGTTAAAGTAGGCACGAAGTCAATAAATGTGTATGGGACGATATAGTGTCAGAAACATCACGGGTTCCCGCATTTTGAGATCAAAACTGAAAAAGTTGAAGTGTTTATCAGAGGTCGATTATGAAACTATGGAACTCAATAGAAAAAGGGATTGAATTCATCGCTGAAATGATGGGGCGCGTTGGTTGGGTACTAATACTGTATTGCACTATTTTTGGTGTTACCGATGTATTCTTGAGGTACGTTCTAAATTCGCCCTCCCTCTGGATTTCAACAACACTTCAGTACGCCATGGTATTACTGGCATGTGTTGGCGGAATATATTCTTTAAATGACAACGCATTTGTAAAACTAGATATTTTTTATGCAAATTTCTCCACGAGAAAAAAGGCCATCTGTGATATAATCACAGTTGTATTCACCTTTTTGTTTCTCGCTGTGTTGATGTGGAAGGGATATCAGGCAGCCATGCTGTCCATCAAATTAAACCAGCACACACCAACAAGTATTCCGATCCCAATTTATCCGCTAAAGATGTTTTTCCCAATTACCGGCCTGATCATGCTGCTAGTCGTCATCAAAAAACTGGTGCATGATGTTCGGACGTTGGCCTCTGCCTGATCTTCAGAAGAGAAATTGATCCTCTCTATTTGCATATCGCATTGATACCTATGCACCCAGCGCGCTGGCGAGGCAGTGCCTTGGGGTAGGGTCCCGCTGCAGTACGATGAGATGGAACCATCTCAGATAGCTTGCAAGGTATTTTGTGGCGATCCCGTAGCGGCTTGCAATGAACCCTTTCAGGCGTGAGTGACGGTTGTTGACGTTTTGGATGTGCAGCTCGCCGTCAACGCGTTCACCGGCCGACTGATTGAACGCCTTGTGGCTCACACCCAGGTCCGCTGCGCACCGCGGATAGCTTGTCTCGCCATCGGTCACCACAAGTGCGTCTTTGTCCACGACCGGTGCGAGAGCCTTCTGCAGGGCATCGGCGTTGACCGCAGGCAGGACTGTACTGACGCTCGTGCCGGAGCGGTCTGTCGCGATCAGGACCGGCACCTGCTCTTCAGACAGGCCCCGTTTTGCTGCTTTTCACGGCATTTTCAGGCTTTGCGCCCCGGTTGTTCTTCACAGGATTTACCTTCCAGGGCCCGGGTGTCGGTGCCAAGTGAATATTCCCCGGAAGTGCCGAAGTAATTTTCCCAACTTTCAGGATCTGGTGACGAGCCAGAGTCAAGCGTCAGCGATTGCCTCCTTTTTCGGCCGTCCGCGCTTTTTTGGCGGTGGTGGTGGACAGATGGGTGCATTGGCCCGACTATGTTCGGGGATCAGATCGGCGTGGGATCGCAAGCGATAGCGTGCGTCCTCGATCTGGATGACGACGGCATGATGCAACAGCCTGTCCAACAGGGCGGTCGCGACGACAGGATCGTCAAAACCTCCGCCCATTCGGCAAAGCCGCGGTTGGAGGGCAGCATCATGCCAGCCATCGGGCGCCGGGGTCGCTTGCGCCGATGCGCACCGCGCCGCGGGGCCGGCTGGACCCGGCCGTGACGCTGAAGCGTCGGGACTGTCAGGAGTTCTGTGCTTGAGGCCATAGTGATGGAAAGGAGCGAATCATCACATGGCTATTGAGAAAGAACTACTTCACCAGTTGTTGGCTGGGCGTGATCCGAGCGAGGTGTTTTCCAGGGATGGGTTGCTTGATGACCTTAAGGCGGCGTTGTCGGAGCGCATTTTGAATGCCGAATTGGACGAACATTTGGAAGAAGAGCGGTCCGGCTGATGCCGCCATGGATTGCACGGGCATCCTCCCGGAAGCGCCTTGCGGCCTGAAAGGCTGTCTCGACGCCTGTTCCGCACGTCTGCCGGGAACTTCCGAACCCGGATCCGGCCCGCAGAGAAGCAAGAACCTGCGAAGGGCATCACAAACCGGCAAGGACAGTCAGGAGCGGAAAAAGTGCCTTGATTTCATACGCCGAATAGAGAAGCAATGGTCGCCGTACTCACCGCCCTCGATTGCCGCCTGATCCATATACGATGCAAAAGAAAACTGCCGCCCCCGCCTTCAGCGTGGCGCAAGAATGGCGGCAAGGTCGTCCTCGCCCGGTCGCCGGCTGTTCAGGTCGAGCCCCGCCCGGATGTGCTCCAGATGGCTGCATACCAGTTCTTCGGCTGTGTCCGCATCGGCGGCCTCGATGGCGTCGAGAACGCGGGCGTGTTCGTCTTTCGGACATGTGGCGCCTGCGGTTGACGCCGAAAAGGGCGACGATCAGCGAGGTGCGCGTTATCAGTTCGCGCACGGTCCTGACCAGAACCGAATTGCCGTGGGCCCTGGCGAGTTCCACATGAAAATCGCCCGAAAGCCGGATGATCTCGCTGCGGTCGCCGTGGCTGCGGGCCTGGTCCTCGCTTTCGATGTGCCGACGCAGCCTTGTGAGCGCCGCATCGTCCGGCGCAGCGGCGAGTTCGCGAACAGATGCCGGCTTCGAGCAGTCTTCGCGCCGCAAAAACCTCGTCGGCTTCCCGCGGCGTCGGGCAGGCCACATGGGCACCCCTGTTGGACCTGAGTTCGACGATGCCCTGGCTCGCCAGAAGCAGCAATGCGCGGCGGACCCGCATGCGCCCGACGCCGAAAAACGGCGCACAGTTTCGGTTCGCTCAGTCTTGTCTTGGGCATGAGTCGCCGTTCCATGACGGCCGCATAGACGGATTCGACGATCAGCTGCTCGTCCGGCCCTTGCGAACCGTTGCCGTTGTTTTTCAATGCATTGAACCCCATGCGTCGGGCCGCCTGTCGTGCCCCCCATTCGCAAAACACAGGACGGAAGAATAGGGTTTGCCTGCCTGCAATGTCAACGTTCACCGGAATCGCAGGCTACGATATCGAGAAACAACGTTGACAATAATCGTTAACGATTTAAGGTGCCGCTGTTGAATGTCGGTCCGTGATCGCATTCGGCATCGCCGGCGAACCGTCCGGGCCGGAATCCAGTGAGGAGGAGGAACGAATGAAAGAGAGGCATTTTCTCACCGCATCGCTTTTGGTGGCATGCATTACGGTTGCGACGCCTGCGGTTGCCGAAAACCCTGTCCTTAAAGTCGGCTTTGTCGGCGTGACGAGCGGACCTGCGGCCGCGTGGGGCATTTCGAATCAGCGTTCCATGGAAGCCCGCGCCGCCTGGATCAACGAAACCGGCGGCTACCGGATCGGCGATGCGACCTATGACATCGAGATCGTTTCGTTCGACGATCAGAAGGATCCAAAACGCGCCATTGCCGGCATGGAAAAGATGGCCCAGGAAGGCATCCGCTATGTGGTCGGCCCGAATGTGGACGATGGCGCAGCGGCGGTGCGCCCGGTGGCCGAATCCAGGGGGATCATGTACTTTCCCTACGCCTTTCCCAAGGAGCTCTATAGTGCGCCCGCCTCGAACGCCGTTCTGGGCATGGTGGCGAACTACCAATCCGGCCCGGCGATCTACCGGTATCTCAAGGATAACCGGGCGTGAGGACGGTGGCCTTCGTGGCGGCGAACGAGTCGGACCCACTGAGCCAGCGCGACGGCGGCATCGCCGCGGCCGAAGCGCTGGGGCTTGAGGTCGTGTCCGGCAATGTTACCTACCAGGTCGATACGACCGATTTCGCGCCGGTGCTGACACCCGTGATACGCACGCGCCCGGACCTTCTGGTTCTGTCGGGCGTCACGCCGGCCAACGCGCCGCAACTGATCCGTTCGGCGCGCGAACTGGGCTTTGAGGGCATTGTGTCGACCGAAACCGCCCAGGACGCAACGGTCCTGCGCGAGGGCGCCGGGGCGCTGGCCAACGGTTTTATTTCGGTTGGCGGGGCATCAACACCGGATATCGCCTCAGACGCCATGAACGAGTTCGTCGAACGCTATACGAAAGATGTTCGGCGAATACAACGACGAGTCGAACACCAAGGTCTACGCGCTGGAATACATTCTGGAAACGCTGAAGGCGAACCCCGCTGCGATCGACGACGTCGCCGAGTTCAAGCGTACGATGGACACGTTCGAAGCGCCCAACCCCTTCATGAAGGGCAACGCCAAGCTTCGCTATGTCGGCACGACATCGTTCGGACAGAAGCGGCAGGTCGCGGTTCCGCTGGTCGTCAACGTTTATCGCGACGGCGCGTTCGAAACGCTGTTCGTTGCCGAGGTCGACTGAGGCGCTTGAGCGGCGAAAGGGGGCGGTTGTTTTCCCGGGCCCCATGGCGGCCCGGGGCATGCGGACGAATTTGAGATATCAATGGAACAGATTCTGGCAAACGGCATCTATCTTGGCGCGCAATATGCGATGATCGCCCTCGGCCTGACGCTGATTTTCGCGCTGATGAACGTGCTGAACTTCGCCCACGGCCAGATGTATGTTCTCGGCGGCTTCGTCACCTACACATTCTATGGGCAGCTTGGCTGGCCCTTTGCGCTGGCGCTGCTGGCGTCATGCGTCACGCTGGCGGTTCTGGGCGCCCTGATCGAGAAATTCCTGTTTGCGCCCGTTATGAGGCGTTCAGCGCGGGAGGAAAGCACGATGCTGCTGGCCGCCGGTCTGGCGTTTCTGTTCGACGCCGTGATTCTGCTGTTGTTCGGCGAGAAGCAGCGCGGCGTACCGAAGATCGTCGACGGCGTACTGAACTGGGATTTCCGCCTCATCATGCCCTATGACCGCATTGTCATTTGTGCACTGGCCATCGTGTCGATCGCGGCCTTCATCCTTTTCATGCAGTATTCCAGGACCGGCCGCGCCCTGCGGGCGCTGGCGCAGGACCGAATGGCGGCGCAGTTGATGGGCGTTCGCGTCGGGCGCTATTCCATGATCGGATTCGCCATCGGCGCGATGCTGGCCGGTGCCGTGGGCGGCCTGCTGGTAACAATCACCGGCGTCAATCTCGGCATGGGCGGCCCGACCTCGATCAAGGCCTTCATCATGGTGATGATCGGCGGTGCGGGCGTGATCTCAGGCGCCATCGCTGGCGGCGTCATACTTGGCTTTCTGGAAGCTATCGGCCTGGCGGTACTGTCGCAATATGGCGACGTGACCTATCTCCTGATCTTCGTTTCGCTGATGATTTTCCTGGCTATCCGCCCGCAGGGGCTGATGGGCAAGCCGTGGGGGTTGAGCTGATGAAGGGTGCGAAAGGGTGGCGGACGGCGTGGCTTGCGGCATTCCTTCTGGCGGCGTTTGCCGTCGTTCCGGCTGGCATTGCCCTGTCTGGCAGAACCGATTTCCATTACACACTGACTTCCGTAGCGCTTCTTTCGGTCGCCAGCGCCGGCGTCTGGCTGACCTTCTATATCGGCCGCATCAATATAGGCCAGGGCGCCTTTGCGCTGATCGGCGCATACGCCTCGGCCATCCTGGTGACGAAGGCGGGCATTTCCTTCTGGCTGTCGCTGCCGCTGGCAGGCCTGTTCGCCGCCGGCGTGTCTGTGCTGATCGGACTGCCGATCCTGCGCCTGCGCGGCGTCTACTTTGCGATGATAACCCTGGTGCTGACCCAGGTCGTCACTCTGGCGGCGCTGGCGCTGCCGATCACCAACGGCGCAAAGGGCGTTACCCAAATACCGCTGCCCGGCGGCGTTACGATTGCCGGCCTGACGCTGATCCCAGACTTCGCGGCGCTGCACAATCCGCGACTGGCGTTCTATTACGTCGCCTGCGCGCTGATGGTGTTGACCTTCGCGGCGATGTACCGGCTGGTCAATTCGCGGCTCGGCCAGCTGTGCCGCTCGATGCAGCAGAACGAGGAACTGGCCGCTTCGATCGGCGTGAACGTCGCCTACATTCGTCTGCTGGTCTTCGCCATCTCGTCCTTTCTGGGCGGAGTCGGAGGCGCCATGTTCGGCGCCATCGCCCAGTCGGTCTATCCGTCGAGCTTCCAGGTCGCAGACAGCGTGAACTTCATGCTGAACTGCTTCCTCGGGGGTCTGGGTTACGTGTTTGGACCGATGCTGGGCACGCTGGTGCTCTACTTCGGCTGGGATCTGCTTTTCGAACTGGGACGCTATCAGCTGCTGGTCTATTCGGGCCTTCTGATCGTGCTGATGCTTGTGCTGCCCAATGGACTTTTGAGCCTTCGGCTGCCCGGAAGGCAAGGTGCGAAACGATGAGCGGTCTCCTTGAAATCCGCCGTGTCACCAGGAAATTCGGCGGCCTTGTCGCGAACAACGACATCAGCTTCAACATCGGCGAAAACGAGATTCTGTCCGTCATCGGACCGAACGGGGCCGGCAAGAGCACTCTGTTCAAGATAATAGCGTCTTTCCTGCCGGCCACTTCCGGCGAGGTGCTATTCCGGGGCGCGAGAATCTCCGGCCTGAAGCCGCATATTCGTGGCCCGAATGGGGGTCGTGCGGACTTTTCAGGAAACCACGATCTTCAGGTCGATGTCCGTGCGCGAAAGCGTCGTCGTGGCCCAGCACCTGCGTTCCCGGGCGACGCTGGCGGGTTATTTCTGGGGTACGAGGACGGCCCGTGAGGATATCGTGCGCTTCGAACGCCAGGCGGACGAGTTGATCGATTTTCTCGGCATGTCGGCTATACGCAACGAACAGGCCTCGAACCTGCCGCAGGGTCATTTACGGGCGCTGGGCCTGGCCATCGGGCTGGCGACCGACCCGCGCGTACTGCTGCTGGACGAGCCGTTCGCGGGGATGAACCGCGACGAAACCATGAAAATGGTCGATCTGGTGCGCAAGGTTCGCGACGATCGCGGCGTCACCGTCCTCCTGGTGGAACACGACATGCCGGCGGTGATGCGCATTTCGGACCGCATCGTGGTGTTGAATTTCGGCGAAAAGATCGCCGAGGGCGCGCCGGGGGACATCCGCAACGACGAAAGGGTCATCGAAGCCTATCTGGGCAGCGCCGATGACGCGATTGGGATCTGAACCATGGGCGCGATGCTGGAATTCTCGGATGTCGAACTCTACTACGACCATGTGTATGCGCTCAGGGGCGTGACGGTCCGTGTCCAGCGGGGCGAGACGGTCGCGCTCATCGGCGCCAACGGAGCCGGCAAGAGCTCGATCCTAAGGGCGATCACGGGTCTGAGAAAGATCGCCGCAGGGTCGGTGTCCTTCGAAGGCGAGCGAATCGACGGGGCCGATCCTGCCGACATCGTCGCAAAGGGCGTTGTCATGGCGCCCGAGGGTCGCCGCGTCTTTCCCTACATGACCGTCAGGGACAACCTGCTGATGGGGGCCTTCACGCGAAACGACCGGGCCGGCATCGGGCGAAGCCTCGATTCAGTGCTCGAACGGTTTCCGCGCCTGAAGGAACGCTACATGCAACAGGCCGGAACATTGTCGGGCGGAGAGCAGCAGATGATGGTGATCGGCCGCGCCCTGATGGCCAGGCCGCGCCTGCTCCTGCTTGACGAACCGTCATTGGGCATCGCACCCAAACTCGTCCAGGACATCGCCCGTTCGATCGTCGCCATCAACCGCGACGAAGGCGTGTCGGTTCTGCTGGTGGAACAGAATTCGCGCATGGCGCTGTCGATCTCGAACCGCGCCTACGCGCTGGCGACAGGCGCGGTGGCGATCGAGGGCGATTCGCGACGGCTGCTCGACGATCCGCGTATCCGGGCGGCCTATCTGGGCGGCGAGGTCTGAGCCGTGCGAATTCTTGTCGTTAACCCCAACTCCACAGCATCCATGACCGATACGATCGCCGCGGCGGCGCGCCGCGTGGCGCGGCCCGATACACGGGTGGCGGCGACCAACCCGGCCGACGGACCGCCCAGCATCCAGGGATATCTCGACGGGGCGGCCTGCTTCGCGGGGCTTGCCGATGCGGTAAGCCGCGCCGGCGACTGCGACGCCGTAGTGGTCGCCTGTTTCGACGATACGGGCGTCGACGCGCTACGCTGCGCGCTCGACGTTCCGATCATCGGCATCGGCGAGGCCGCCTGTCACGCCGCCGCGATGATCTGCGCGAAATTCACCGTGGTCACGACGCTGGCACGCTCGGTCGCGGTGCTGGAGGCGAACCTACTGCGCTACGGTCTCGACCGCAAATGCGGCAGCGTGCGCGCCAGCGACGTTCCCGTCCTGAAACTGGAGAACGGCGACGAGGCCGCCGTCGGTATGATACGCCGGCAGATCAGGGACGCCATCGACAGGGACGGCGCCGAGGCGATCGTGCTCGGCTGCGCCGGGATGACGGACCTGGCGGCGCGCCTTGCCGGCGAGTTCGCCATGCCGGTGATCGACGGCGTCGCATGTGGCGTCACGATGGCTGAGGCGCTCGTCGCAAGCGGGCTCAAGACGTCCAAGAAAAAAACCTACGCCGCGACATGAAATGCGGAATACCGCAACACATTGCGCAGAACCGGCAGACAGGAAGCAGTGCGGACAGGCGTTACCGGCGGCGTGGCGACGAAGGTCAATACCTGCCTGCGCCGCTGCGTTTCGGCCTTGCAATCAGGCGCAGGCCGTGGCTGTCTTGCGCGGCGATAAAAACCGACGCCACAGAGCTATCGTAGTCGTCCGTGATTTTATGCAGCTTGAACGTGTTGCGCGGGTCCGATTGTAATCTGGTTTACCAGACCTGCCATCGATCACGCGCTAATGAACAACGAATGGAATGAGGCTGACCGCTACGCTACACGTCTTGAAACCCATACGCGCGAGCAGCCGTTGCCCTGGCTCAACTTCATTATCGCTTGCGGCGGACGTTGGCTGCATGGGACGGGATCGGCGCAGGCCAGAATTGGTGGCAGAGCTCCGGCGTCTGCGCGCTGAAGCCGAGCGGGTCAATCTCGTAAAGCTCTACCATTGTTAGACGGAGCTCTGAAGGTCGATTTACGTTATAACTGCCCACGTAACGCACAAGGTGGGCATGCGTGCGCGATCATCTCTATCGGATCGGTATGGAGAGCGACATTTCCGAATGGGGCGTGCCGGTTTTTTGCCCTTCTTGCCAAACTGGCACGGATCAGAAACTTCATAAATCCATAGATTGTCTGCGATCCGCACTTTTGCGGACAATTTCGCGCAACCAAATGCTCGCCGGACTGTGATGCGTGCGTTCGTGCCAAAGCATGCGAAACCGGAAAGGTTCGAAGATTGACGGTGCCGGGACGATGCATATCCGCATCGTCCTTGCAAAATGTTCGGCAAACCTTCGGCTGGTTGTAAACACGAAGTCGGTTTCCATCAAAACCGCCGGCACAAGGCTGAACTCGGGGACAAAGGCGTGAATGCGGCGCTTCTGCTTCATCTTCGACAGCGGGCCATCGATCGGGCCGAGATTGGGCCTATAGTAAGAATGAGGCGCAAGGTGCTGCAGTTCGAGGTACTGCTCTGTGCACAACGATTTGGCTGATGCGACAGGATGTCCTTCACGCACCATCAATACGACATCGTCGTCATACAGGACCGACGACTTCAATTGGCCGATATCTTCCCTTTCCCCGAATGTAGAGACGGCATCGATGACCAGATCCAGCTCACCGTCAGCCAGCGCGCTCGCAACATCGAACTCCGGCTCGACCGACCTGATCGTGGCGACCAGTCCGGGGCCCGCCTTCGTCACACCGGATATGATCTTCGGCACGAGCGAAATCATTACCGAATCAGCAACGGCGAATTTGAATTGGCGCGATATGTGAGTCGGCTGAAACTCAGAGCCACCGGCTGCTACAACATCGATCTGTTCGATGATTCTGGTTAGAACGTGTCGAATTTCAGAACCGCGTTCCGTCACCACCATCCGGTCTCCGTTGCGGACCAGAAGCGGGTCCTCGAACGCCCGTCTCATCTTTCCCAATATCCTGCTCGCCGATGACTGAGGCAGATTGTTTGCATTGGCCGTCGCCGTGATGCTTTCCAGGTTCAACATCTGATGCAGTATCTTAAGATGCCCGATATTGGTGGCAGAGAGCAGGTCCTGTGCGCCATGGCTTGTGAGCATTTTTCTTACGCCTCCACTTGTTGTTCATATGACTGCGGCCGATCAAAGGAACCGCGCTCCTCGGCCCGCGGGCCCGGCCTCAGCCGGAACATAGCATATCTGCTATGAACTTTATTTGGGATATGCGCTTTTTGCGCTTATCTTCCTTTGTTAACCTGTCTCGGACATTCAAGAACGGCATCAAAGCCTGGGAGGAGGGCAACGATGCAGTGGCCCCCGTGGCTACTTCCGGAACCACGGGTCGAGTTTCCTCTGCTCCTCGTTTGTCAAGCGCTCGAATCGCGAAACATCTGCCGAAAACGGCGAGCAACCGCAATCTCGAGCAACGGAACTAAACGCGAAAATGTCGTGAGGCCATGAACGCCTCACCGGGAGGATTGCAAGCACGGTCCGGCTCGATCCTCATCGGTATTTTTCTTCAACGTGAAAAGGAGTCCGATTATGATGCTCAAACAAAGATTCGGTACCGCACTGCTTGCACTCGGCATGTCGACAGCGTTCTTTGTTGCAACGCCTTCCGGTGCCGAAGCGGAGACATCCGTTGCGCTGGTGCTGCCCGGGTCGATCGCGGATGGCGGTTGGAATGCCGGTGCATATCAGGGTCTCAAGAAGCTTGAGGGTTCTGACGATTTCAGGACCGCCTTTTCCGAGAACGTGAGCCAAGCAGATATTCCGCGAGTGGTTCGCGGCTACGCCGATGACGGTTACGACCTCATCATCGGACACGGTTTCCAGTTTGGTTCACTGTTTGCCGAAATCTCCCCTGACTACCCCGACCAGAAGTTCTTTGCCACCACTTCGGCGCCGGGCGGCAGCGAAATACCCTCCAACGCGATGTATCTGGATGCCAGGTATCCGGATGTCGCCTATGGAGCCGGAACCCTCGCAGCCCACGTATCCAAATCGGGTAACGCGGTAGGGGTCGTCGGGGGTGGCGACAATCCCATCACGCAAATGATGACAGGCATCTTCAAGGCGTCCGCTGAGGCTGCCGGCGATGGAATAAAGGGCTACGCCATCATTACCGGCGACTACAACGACGCCGCCAAGGGCCGCGAAGCGTCGGCAACAATGATCGGAAACGGTGCAGACGTGATCTGGCACATCGCCGATATTACAGGAATAGGGGCCGTTGAGGGCGCTGCATCAAAGGGCGCCACTGTCATTGGAATGTTCGCGGATCAAAAGGAGCTCGCTCCCGACAACATCGCAGTCAGCTTCGTGTCCAACAATGCTGGTCTCGTCGAAGAAGTGGCGAAGATGGTCAATTCCGGCTCGTTTGAGGGCGGGAAAAGCTGGGTTCCCGAACTCACATTTCTTTGGCTGACCAGCTACGGCTCCGACCAATACAACAAGGATCTCATCTCCGATGACGCGTGGAGCCAGTTTCAAAGGACATGGAACGACATCGGCACCGGAAAGATCAATTCGAAATCGATCGCTGAATAGCAAAGGCATGGGATTGGGCCGGCAGTGGCCGGCCCGGTAATCCGGGCTGTCCAGCGGCCGCCACTCAAGAACATTCAGTGGATTGCCAGGTACAGACCATGAGCAGCGAAACAAGCATGAACAATCCGGCGGACCTGGCGTTCGTGACCATGGAAGGCATCACCAAGCGGTTCGGTCCCGAGGTCCTTGCCAATGATAGTGTCGATTTTGATGTCCGCAAGGGCGAAGTGCACGCCATACTGGGCGAGAACGGCGCCGGCAAATCCACGCTCATGAACATCCTTTACGGCGTTTATGAGCCGACGGAAGGCTGCATGAACCTCGATGGCGTGCCGGTCGAGTTCAAAAATCCCTCGGACGCCATCAATGCGGGCATCGGCATGATCCATCAGGAGTTCATGCTGGTCGAACCGTTTACCGTCGCCGAGAACCTGGTGATGGGAACCACGGAGCTTCCCGCCGGTGCCGAGAACCTGCGTTCGGCAGCCCGGCAAATAACGCTCATTTCAAAAGAGTACGGATTGCATGTCTTCCCGGACGCGCGGATCGAGGGCCTGACAGTCGGAGAGCGACAGCGGGTGGAGATCCTCAAGCTCCTCTTCAGGCACGCGCAGTTGCTGATACTCGATGAACCGACAGCGGTCCTTACGCCGCAGGAAACCGATAGTTTCTTCGATGTGCTTCGGAAACTGCGCGACCGCGGCAAGTCTATCGTCATCGTCACGCACAAGCTTCATGAAGTCATGTCAATCTCGGACCGGGTTTCGGTGATGCGCGACGGCCGTCTCATTGAAACGGTCGATACAGCCAGCACTTCAGAGGAAGAACTGGTCAAGGCCATGGTTGGCCGCGACGTCGATCTCAAGGTCGATCGCCGGACGCCGCCAGGCAAGGACGTCGCCCTGCGTATCCGCAATCTCGTCGTTCCCCATCGGCTGGGCGAAAAAAAACATCCGCCCGTCAATCTGGATATCCATGCCGGAGAGATCCTCGGTATCGCCGGGGTCGACGGCAACGGCCAGACCGAGTTTATCGAGACCATCTTCGGGCTGCTCGAAGAAGAAGGCGGCGAGATCCATCTCTTTGGCGACGATTTATCGGGAAAATCCTGTTTCGAGCGGCGACACCTTGGCCTCGGCTATATCCCTGCCGACCGCCGCAAAGTGGGATCGCTCGTGACAAGCTCGATCGAGGACAACGTGATTCTCGGCGCATCGAGCGAGTTCTCGCGCAGAGGCATTCTGGACCGCGCCGTCGCGCGGCAAAAAGCTGATGAAGTCATCCTGCGTTTCGGCGTCAAGGCGCCGGGGCCCCATTTCACTGCAGGCAAACTTTCCGGCGGAAACCTCCAGAAACTGGTTTTGGGGCGTGAAGTATCGCGCAATCCGCGCTGCCTGCTGATCGAGCAGCCAAGCCGTGGTCTCGATGTCGGGGCGATCCAGAATGTCTGGCGGGAAATCATAGACCAACGGAACCAGGGGACCGCGATCCTGCTGGCCTCAACGGAACTTGAAGAGGTCATGGCCCTTTCGGACCGCATCGCCGTGATGTTCGAAGGCCAGTTCATGGGTATTGTGCCGGCAGACGAGGCACATCCCGAAATGCTCGGGCGAATGATGGCGGGCCGCCACCTGTCCGAGCTATTCGAAACAACCGCGTAGGCGTTCGCCATGAGAATTGAGAAACGACCCCAACGGCTCGATAGCAGCCTGGATTTGACGCTCCTGACCCTTGGAGCAATTGCGGTGGCGCTTGTGATCGGCGGGCTCTTGTTCATTCCCTTCGGAGCCAGTCCGATCGAAGGATACAAGGCATTGTTCGGCAATGCGTTTTTTACACTGCGAGGCCTCGGATACACGCTCGTAACGGCAACACCGATGATTCTCGTGGGCCTCGGCACGATCGTTGCCTGGCGCTGTGGGTTCATTTTCCTCGGGTTCGAGGGCTGCATTCTTCTGGGTGCGGCCGGCGGGACAATGATCGCGCTGCAGACTTTGGCGGGCGGGATGCTGGATGGGATGACGCCGCTGCTCGTGGTCCCCTTGGCCCTGATATTTGGAACAGCATTCGGTTCGCTGTGGTCGGGCGCTGTCGGTGAATTGAAGGTCCGCTTTGGCGGCAATGAAGTCCTGATGGCTCTAATGATGAACTTCCTGGCCATCTTCCTTATCCAGTATCTGGTCAACAGTCCCTGGCGGGTCGAAGGCGATCTGCCTCAAACGGCGCGCATTCCGCGTGAATACTGGTTGCCCTTCGTCATTCCCGGCACGCGGGCCCACGCCGGAATCCTGATCGCGCTCGTGGCTGGCGGTCTGGTCTACTTCCTGATGGAAAAGACCCGCGCCGGTTTTGAGATGGTCAGCAGCGGCCTTAACTTGAGGGCCGCCCTCTATGGCGGGATCCAGGTGAAGGAGCGGCTGCGGCAATCAGCATTTCTCGCCGGCGGCCTGGCGGGTTTGGCCGGCGCGATCGAGATCCTCGGCATACACCATCGATTGCTCGACGGACTGTCGGAGGGTGTCGGCTTCATCGGTATCGTCGCTGCACTCCTCGGTCGCATGACAGTGCCTGGCACCATCGTCGCAGCGATCCTTTATGGCGGGTTGTCGGTCGGGGGTGATGCCATGCAACGGCAAACCGGCCTGCCGTCATCGATTGTGCTGATCATTCAGGCGACAATCGTTTTGCTGGTCATCGCCAGCGAGCTTTTGCGGGTTTACAAAATCACCATTACTTCCCGCACCGACCGACCAGACCAAGTCTCGCCGACGGCCCAATCCGAAAGGGCGAGTTGACATGGACACGATCTTCGAAATCAGCTTCATAACGACGTGGCTTGCCGCGGCCATGCGCCTTACCGGTCCACTGCTGCTGGCAAGCCTCGGAGAGCTCTACAGCGAACGAACCGGTGTGCTGAACGTCGGCATCGAAGGGACGATCCTTCTGGGCGCGCTCGGCGCCTATCTCGGCGCCATCTGGACGGGTTCGCCCTGGGCCGGCGTGTTGATGGCTGTCGTGACCGGCCTGACGGTCAATATTTTCCTCGCCTGGATGTACGTGATCGTGAAGGCAAGCCAGGTGGTTGTCGGCATTATCTTCAATGTCCTCGCATTCGGACTTGCCGCCTATTCGTTCCGCGCACTCATGGGCGATGTTCCCCAGATCGTCTCCGCACCCATGCTGCCGGAAGTCAACGTGCCATATCTGAGCGACATTCCGATTGTCGGAAGGATGCTGTTCGAGCAATCGATTATGCTTTACATCACTTTGATACTGGCGATCGTTGCTGGGGTTGTGCTCTACAAGACACGTTTCGGCCTGAACCTGCGCGCCGTCGGCGAAAACCCGAAAGCCGCCGCTTCGGCCGGCACGAACGTTGTTCGCATGCGTATCATCGGCGTGTTGATCAGCGGCCTGGGCGGCGGTCTCGCCGGCGCCTATTTCGTCCTGGTGCAGATTGGCGTGTTCCGCGAGACGATCGTGCAGGGGCGCGGCTTTATCGCCCTTGGGATCGTCATCCTCGCGCGCTGGAATCCTTATCTAGCGGTCGCCGCGGCCTTCGGCTTTGCCGCCATGGATGCCCTTCCCCTGTCATTGCAACTCCTGGATCTAGACATCGCGCCGCAACTCCTCGTGGCGCTCCCGTACATGCTTACGGTTTTGGCTGTCTCCGGCCTGCTTGGCAGATCGCGCAATCCCGAGGCGCTGATGGTGCCGTACGACCAGGACAGATGAATTTGAACGAGTAGAAAGGACAATCAATATGCTCTTACACCAGTCGCTGTATGATGGTGCCAATCGCCATCCGGAACATCCGGCCTTCCATTGGGTTGAGCGCGACAAAACGCTGACATACGCGCAGGCGGTCGAGGAAGTCGAAGCGCTGGCCGGTGCTCTGCATTCGCTCGGTGCCTCCAAGGGTGACCGCATCACCATTTTTGCCCACAACGGCATGGACTATCTTTTGTCGATGCTTGCGACTTGGCGCATCGGCGCCATATCGTCCCTGGTGAATGTAAAATTTGCCGACCACCTTGAAGAATATCTGGCCGATCATACGCCCGGCCTGGTCATCTACACGCACGATAAGGTCGATGACGTCAAACGTGCTGCGGAAATCGTAGGCTCGGTCAAACGTCTTATCTGCATGGACGGCTCGCAGGAAGGCGCCGAAAGCCTGCCTGAACTGTTGAAGGCGCGGCTTCCTGCGCCGGCAGATCCCCGTGATGAAGATGCGATTGCGCATCTGTCCTATACATCCGGCACAACTGGCAAACCCAAGGGCGCATGCCTTGCACATGAGTTTACATACACGGCCTGCGCCTGCATCGCCGAGCGCCTGCGAATCCGTTCGGACGAAATCTCCTTCGGACCGACGGCGTTGTCGAGTTCTTACCAGTTGGTCGGCAACATCATGCCGTCACTGATCGTCGGGGCCACCTGCACCGTCATGAAGGACTGGGCGCCGGAGACAGGTTTCGAAGCGTTGAAGGAAACCAAGGCCAATGTCTTCATCGGCAATCCGACCTTCCTGACAGACGTCCTCGAGCAGTCACGCCTGCAGGGTGGCGCGCCGGAGTTCCTTCGCCTGGGTCTTTCAGGTGGTGGCCCGGTTCCGCTGGCTTTGAAAACCGCATGGCGTGACGAACTCAAACTGCCTCTGGTGGAAAGCTACGGCCAGAGCGAAATCGGCGGGTTCTTCGGGCTCGGAACGCCGGATCTGGTCTTTGACGATACGATCGGTGCCGTCGGCAGGCCGCTGCCCGACAAGGAAGTTCGCATCCTCGACGCCAATGATGAGGAACTGCCTTTGGGCCAGGTTGGCGAAATCTGCATGCGCGGTCGTTTCATGAAAGGCTATTGGGATCGTCCCGAGCAGACTACGGACACTTTACGAAACGGCTGGTTGCATTCCGGCGATGTCGGCTCCATGTCCGCCAGCGGTCACCTTACCATGCGCGGCCGCACAAAAGAGCTTCTACAGGTGGATGGCAGGACATGGTTCCCGCGCGATGTTGAGGAAGAGCTTATTAAGCTGGATGGTATCCGCGAAGCTGCCGTGATCGGTTTGAACGCTGAAGACGGCGGTCATGATCCTGTGGCATTCTTTACTGGCACGCAGATGATGTCTGAAGACGAGATGAAGGCGGCGGTGGAAAATTCGCTTCCCTATGATCTGTCCAGCCTGACCATTCGCTGGATTGAATCGTTTCCGATGACGCCGACCGGCAAAATCGCCAAAGCCGAACTTAAAGACAACGCTGCCAAAGAAGCGGCGTCCGTTTGAAGCAAGGAGGCCATGCTGTGAACGAAATCGTTCAACGAAACTTTTCTCAGCTCACATGGACGGAAATTCGAGACGCTGGTGTGGAAGAAGGCGTTCTGGTCGTGCCGGTCGGCTCGGTGGAACAGCATGGCCCCCATCTTGCCGTCGACTGCGATCTGGTCTTTGCCGACCGGTTTCTCGATATGGCCCTGGCCATGGTCGCGCCGGAGGTGAAGGTCTGGCGCCTGCCGATCCTGCCCTTCTCGAAATCAAATGAGCATCTCGATTTTCCCGGAACCATCTGGCTGTCGGCACAAACGCTGACGGCCGTCATTTCCGATATCTGCCGCAGCGCCAAAAACACCGGCTTCCGCAAACTGGTTTTCTGGAACTGTCATGGCGGCAATCGCGCACTGCTTGAGGTGCTGTCGCGGGATATGAGGATCGAATACGATCTCAAGATATTCCAGGTCTTTGCATCGTCGATGAAGGATCCATTGTCACCTCTCGATCCACGGGAGCCGGAATACGGCATCCACGCGGGCGAATGGGAAACCAGCGTCATGATGGCCATTGCTCCTGACAGGGTGCGGGAAGACAAGCTCGTGTGTGAATTCCCGGATTTCAAGTCCGACACATTCGCGCTTGAGAATGCCGGCGCGACCATGGCATGGAAGACAAGCGACCTTCAAAAGACCGGGACGTTTGGCGACGCCACAGGAGCAACCGCAGAGCGTGGCCAGGCCCGCATGGATATACTCATACCTAAGCTGGCGGCAATACTGACTGAGATTGAAAGTTCCTAGGTCTGATTTAACGAACTAGACTAATGTAGTTGCTCAAAAGGAAATGTTGGCCTATCCGTTGTGTCAGTTGCGCGTGGAGCGAGCATTCTCGTATCCGGGTTCTTGATGCGGGAAGCGAACTCCGGACCGACCGCCAGACACGGTTTGCAGCATTTGACCGATCGACCGGGTTACAAATTCGCGACTGCAAAGCGGTTGTCCTTTCAATGAAGCTGAAGCTTCATCTCCACACGAAGAATGCGGTCGACCAATCTTATGATGTCGATGTCATCGGGTTATTTCCCAAGGAAATGCCAAACCGATTTATGCCAGTCATCACGTCAGCTGACGGCTGGGCGGATATGTTCCCATGAAAGGGCGCAATCACGCATCCAATGCAATCATTAGGCGTTGTCCACCGGCAACCGCACTGGTAAAGCAACAGCAGTGCGGATTCCGGAACTCATTCGATCTTCTTGTCTATGAACCCGAGCGTTGCCGCATTTTCCATCAGCGTGCGCACTTTGCCGCTGTCCAGCCCGCCGGAGACTTCCGCATCGATTTCGAGTTTCAGGGATACATCGGCGCCCGGAAGCGTCGTCAACTGTTCGACGACGGCTTCGACAACCTTATGGATTTCCCGCGCAGGACGGTCGGCCGAGATCATCACGGCCCCTTGAAACCTGGTGGGATTCTTGCCTTCCCCGGTTCCGGGATCGCCAGTACCGGTTGCCTGCGTTGCCTTCTCCGTGCCGGCGGGTTCTCCGGTGAGCCGGTTTTCCGTCTCCGGAACGTCCGTTTCAGACGTATGCGCCGCAGCTATGTCAGGCTTCACGATCAGGGAATTGCCGTCGATAACGACGTTCGCGCTCATGCCCCCTGAAACCACCAGCCCCTGATAAGCCTCCTTGGCTTCATCCCAGCCTTCGGCATAGGCAAACGGCCCCGGCAACATGCCGCTTATGGCCGAATGCACCGATCGGGTCAGTACGGATCTGTTCTTCAGGCGCGGCAGATAGGTGAATCTGTTCAGGAACTCCCACAGGTCCCTGAGGCTCAGATGCGGTTTCCCGTTCCAGATGTATTTCTGCAGTTCCCTGTCCAGACGCGATGGCCCGAGTTCCGGCAACAATCCCTCATCGCTCACCAGTCTTTTGCTCGCTCGCGCCAGCAACCCGTCCTGCGCCTGCACCCTGGACGACATCCATTCAAGGTCCGACTGCGCTGTCTCCTGGACAGGATAGAGCAGATGGCACCAGCTTTCCTTCAGCCGGGCTTTCAGGGTGTCCTTTGATTCATTCAGCCTGCTCCTGGCAAGGGCGATGTCGCTTTGCTTGAGATCGAGCCTGTCCGTGTGCGCCACAATCTCGGTCCAGGCCAGCACCGAGCGCTGCGCGGCCTTAAGATCGTCAAGCTGTCTTTGCTCGGCGGCGAGGAAGACCATCATGTTGCGGTAGACACGGGGGGTGGTCCCGCGCCGCATCAGGATGTCCGCGGCTTCGGTCAGCGCTTCGGATCCGTCCCGCCCGGTATGCGGGTGTGCGACACCCAGCACCACGGCGCGCACGCCGCCGGGCTCGTCCGGCACATCGGATGAACTTCCCGGCGCAACCTGCACGGCGTCAAAGTGCCCGCGGTCGGCAAGCCCGTTGATGTAGGCCGACAGCGCCTTGTCGATTTCCATCAGCACAAGCGCTTCCTCGAACTGTCCGGCGCGATCGGCCGCGGTCCGGTTGAGGCTCGCCGATGTCGAATACCAGTAGCGGCCGAGATCGCTGTGCATGAACCTGGCCTGGTTGGTCAGCCTGCGCAGCGCATCTCCGAAGATAGCCGGCCTTTCACCGGGCTGGACCACGCCCAGATTGATCTGCCTGTCATCAAGGCCCCTGTTCTCCTGGCCATGCGTCGGCGCCGTTCCCATGAAGACGGCGCGCGCCACACGCCGCGCGGCGGAGTGGCGGTTCAGGTTCGGGGCGGACTGATCGACCTTGTAGGGTGTCGAGGTGACGCCATCCACGTCGCCGGCGATGATCGACTGCCAGTTCGCGTCGAGATAATGCAGGAGTTCCGGTTCGACCCGCGCCGAACCGACCGTCACGCTTGCCGGCATGATCATCACGGACGGGTCGCCGCCCATCCACAGTTCATGGATGACCTGCGCCATCAGGCGCAGCACGCCGCGCGTGCGCTGGAATTTTTCGAGCGATCCCCAACTCGTATAGAGCTGATCGAACAGTTCGGGATGCACCGGATACGCCCTTTCCAGCTTGCGGCGATATTCCTCGTCCGAACAGCCCCGCGGGAAATCATCGGCATTCTCCCGGTAGAGCCTGACGAACTGTTTCAGCGTATTGTCGCGGTGATGGAACCTGTCGCCCGGAATGTCCTTGAAGAGGCGGCGCCGGACGATCTCGTAGCTCTCTTCCTGGCTCGCCGGCCGCCACGAGGATTCCACGCGGCTGAAGGTCTGTTTCAGCCTGGCGAGCGCCTCCTGGCCGCCTTCGCCGCCCACTTCGATCTGCGAGGCGGGAAGCGATGCCACGAGCAGTGTGCCGGGGCTCGCCTTTACCGCTTCGGTCAGCGATTGCACGAAGGAAAGGTTCGCATCGAACGATCCCGACGGCAGGGCGTCCACCTTGTAGATCTGCCGCAGATACGCGACCCATTCATCGATCAGGATCAGCGCTGGCGAGAATTTCTTGAACAGTGCTTCGAGGAAGTTCGAACCGGGCGCGATGCCGTTCGCATCGTTCTCGGCAACCATCTCAAGACCGGCTGTGCCGCCCAGTTGCCAGGCAAGCTCGCCCCAGGTCGTGCGGATGCTCCGCCCGCCTTCGAGCTTGATGACATCCTGCGGCCCGCGCGAGGTGCCCACCAGCACGGCGCGGTTGATCCTTTCAGGCACGCTCAGTTCGTGCCGGGAGAGCAACTGGTCGAGACCCGGCAAGTCCTGTACCGGCGTGTCGCTTGCCATGTGAAAGAGGGCCAGCATGGAGTGGGTCTTGCCGCCGCCGAAATTGGTCTGCAACTCGACGACGGGATCGCCGCCGCTGTCATTCAGGCGCCTGGCCGCGCCAACGAGAAGGTTGCTCAGCCCCTCTGTCAGATAGGTACGGGCGAAGAACTCCGTCGGGTTCCTGTACTCCGACGGCGCGCTGCCATTGTGCACCTTGGCGAGGTCGGCGGCGAATTCTGCCTGCCGGAACTCGCCGGTGGCGACGTCCTGATGCGGCTCGACGACATCCCGCCAGGGCAGCAGGCCGGACACGGTTTCGACATTGATGTCCGGGCGCTGCGTCTTTCGACGCTCCTCATTGCGGGCAAGTTCCGCATACTTGACGCGCAGAACCGTATCGCGGGCATGGCCGATCCTTTCCGCAATCTCCCTTGCGCTGACCGCCTCCAGGAGCCGACGCATCGTGTCGAGCGCGCGCTCGGCATCGTCATAGGTGAATGTCTCGTTGTGCGAAAGGCGGTTACGGACCTCCAGCAGTTCCGACACATAGGAGCGTTCCTGATGCCCGAGCGCCGTGCCGAAGGCTTCCTTCCACAGAAACATCATGGTCTTCAGCAAGCCCTGCTGATCCCAGTTGATGCCGCCGTCCGCCGTGGCGCGCAGGCCCTGAACCCGATCCGTCAACTCAACCTGCCAATGGCCTTTCAGCGCGCTTTCAAGCCGCTTTTCCACGAACGGCGTCAGCCCCTCGGGGAGCAGTTCCATGCCGTCAAAGACGTGCTGGCGCGTGCTTTTCGCCATGATCTTTCCCCCTAGAGTTCCAGTCCGAGTTGACGGCCGGCATTGCCGGTCGAGACGCTGGCGGCCATGCGGCTGAGCTCGGTCCAGTCCGCGATCAGCGCATTGTAAGGCGTTGCCTCGCCCGCCTCGCGGCGCTTGTTGGCGGCGATGTCATAAAGGCAATAGGCAAGGTCCTTCACCGCACCGGCCTGCGCGCCGTAGCGCTTGAGCAGCGCCGCGGCGTCCTCGCCGAGGCCGCTTCCCTCATGCTGGCGGATGAGGTGTTGCAGCATTTCCCAGACGGTGAGGTGCCTGTCGGTTTCCGGCGTCCAGCCGGCGTTGAGTTCGTCGCGCCTGAGGATGCGCACCTTGCCCGCCGCGCTCTCGACGATGCCCGCATGCTTGACGCTCTCGACCGCGATGCCGCGGGCGCGGGCGAGGCTGTCGGCGATGCCGTAATCGCCGGGCTTCATGCCGTTCTGTTCGTACCATGTAATGGCAAAACGCGTATCGGCGTCGAACTCGCCCTGCACATCGTTGAGGAATGCATCGAGTTCCTTGTTGATGAGCTGCAGGGCGGTCTTCACGCTCATCGGGCTGTCATCGGATTCGAGCACAGCCGCATGGCGCGAGAACACGCCCATGCCGGGGCCGATAGCCGATTGCGGCATGTCGGCCGGGGAGACATTGGCGGCCTGGAGTTCTGCGATGGCCGGGGGCAGTTCGCGTTTCAGGGCACGGATGAATTCTGCGCGGGTGATGATCCCGGTGCCGGCTTCCTTCTTGCGGCAAACAAGCACTACCGAGTTTGCGAGGGCGTTGGTTCCCATTGCAATCATTCGGGCCGACCTTTCGGTGCGTAAAGGCCATGTCCCAACCACCGCGTATCCGGCTTCGATGACCGCCTGCAGGAATGTCGCCCAGCCGGTCGAACTGATCCCGTCCTGATCGATCTCGGACTGCTTGAACGCAAAGTAGATCGTGGCCGGAAAGTCCGGCGACGATTGATCCGCCATGTTTGCAACCGCGCGGCTCATTCCGGTCATGAAAAACTCTTCCGCAGCTTCACGGCCTCCATGCCGATAGGGTGTGGCCACGAGTTCCTCGGCCTTCGGGGTTGCCAGAACGCCAAAAAGCTCCGGGTAGACAGGTCGAATGGCAGGCTTCATCCATGTGAAGAAGAAGTCGGACAGGTCCGCGTAGCCGATATTGTCGTAGTAGGGGGGGTCGGTGGAAATGACGTGTGTTTGGATAGCAGCACTTTGCGCATCGGTTTGAAGAATTTTGCCTTCGCTCCGCGGCTGAAATCCATCAACAACGCGGAAGATCCAATCCATGCATGTTTTCAGCCAACTTCCTGAGCCGATAGCCAGCGGATTACCTTCGGCAAAGTCCCAAACCATTGGAATCGCTTGTCTAGTAAAAAGATGTGCAATGAAGCCACCACCACTTTCCCAAGTAGCCAGAGAATTCCAGAAATCTGAGGCCCTACTGACACCAAACGCCAGATACACGCTCACGGCCTCGGCGTAGGCTTTGGCACCTGTCCCGCCTTTGCGAAGCGGGGTTTCGTCTGCACTCATACCTGCCGCCAGAGCGTTTTGCTCGACCTGCGCTCGCGCCTCGTGAACCAAACCCGAAAACGTGTTCAGCGCTACAAGCTGGCGGTCGGTGAACAGATCGCCGAAGGTTTCCATTCCATAGGCCGGCGGGGAAAACCAACGAGGGTTTTCCGGCATCAACGCTTCGGGTTTCCAGTCTGGAACCGCCGATAAGGCTATTTTTTCATGTTCTGCAGTAGGCTCTAAATATATTCTGCCGCGCTGTCCCTCGCCGACAATAGCAATCAATTGTTGCCCCAAAGACCCTGAAGCACCAGCGGCCTTGATGTGCTTCATCGTGATGGCAGTATCGGAAAGAATACAACGGAAATTCGCACCGCGCCCTGCCTTTGTGCCCTGTCGCGCCATTGCAATTTCCTCGGTCGTTCCGCCATGCCTGATGCGATAGGTGATCGTTCTGGCTTGTCGGTCGACAAGCGGTTCAACCCACGCCGTCCTCGCGGCCTTCGAACTCAACAGAAAGCTTGACGCGATCGGCACCTGCACATCCGCAAAAGCCGGGTCCGGGCTGGGGACAGTCCGCGCCCAGATCCAGGCAATCACGGTTGCTTTGCTGTTCTCGCCACATTCGCGCGGAAGGTCGACCTTGGGATAGAGATGCCCGATCTGTTCGGCGGCGCGGTCGAGCATCCATTCACCGTAATGCTTCACATCCTCGGCCAGGCCTTCCGCATTGCGGTAAAAGGCGCGTTGCTTTCCTTCGGGATGGATCGGCTCCATGTTCCTGAACTTCGGCGGTATCTCGATCATGGCCTTGCCGATCATCACCGCCACCGGGTTCAGGTCGGACCCGTAGGCGGGCAAACCGAGGCGCTGCGCCTCCAGCGGGATCGACCCGCCGCCCGAGAACGGGTCGTAGACCGGCGGCAATTCGACGTCTTTCAGGTCGCCCTGAGGCAGAGAGCCGTCGGGCCGGCGGGCGCAGCTCTTGCGGATTTCGACCCGCGCGCGTTCCAGCACCTCTTCATTGGTCGAATTCTCCCACTTCACCAGGTCCTCGATGATCGCGAACAGGCGCTTGCGTTCCAGATCGGCGGCGCAGCCCTCCAGGGTCGGCATGGGCGCCGTCCCGGAATCGGCTCCGCGTTCGCCCAGCCGGTCTTCATGAGATGCAAGCTTCCCTTCCAGCTCTTCCTCGGCCGGTTTCCGGATTCTCGGGTTCTTCAGCAGCGTTTCGACATAACTCGACGGATCGTCCACCAGTTGCGCGAACAGCACTGCCCGGCACGCCGCCAGCGGCCGCCGCGCCCACCACAGATGCAGCGTCGAGGGATGCCCGTGCCGGATCGACTTCTCCCGCGCCGACGCGGCATTGATCGCCTCCAGCGGCAGGGCGACTTCGATGAGTTTCTTCTTGCTCTGCGGCACCGGCTTACTCGGGAAATTCTATAAGAGGCAGTCTTGAAACGCAGTGAGGGGTTGGATGGCCGGGGCGAAATGTGATTCCAAACGGTTATCGACACCAGTTTGGAGCAGCCTCATGTGGACCCCAACCACCCGTCGGCAGTATAGCCGCGATCATCTGCGTTATGGAAGCGATCTGAGCGATGCGGAATGGAACATTATCGCCCCGTTCATGCCGCCGCCAGCGAAAACTGGTCGGCCGCGGGAATGGCCGATGCGTGAGATCATGAACGCCATCTTCTACGTGCTGCGGGCCGGCTGTGCGTGGCGCATGCTGCCCAAGGACTTCCCGCCGATGACGACGGTCTACGGCTGGTTTCTGCGCTTCCGACGTGAAGGACTGTTCAAGACCATCAATCATCATCTGGTCGTGCTCGACCGCGAGCGGGTCGGGCGCGAGGCCAGTCCATCAGCGACCGTGATTGACAGCCAAAGCGTCAAGACCGCCGAGGCTGGCGGTCCACGCGGCTATGATGCCGGCAAGAAGATCAAAGGTCGTAAGCGCCACGCCATGGTCGACACCGACGGCCGCGGCCTGGTCCTCCAGACGCACGCAGCCAATGTTCAGGATCGCGATGGCGCAATCCCGCTGCTCAAAGCCTCACGACGCTCGTTTCCCTTCGTCGAACTCACCTTCGCCGACAGCGCCTACAATGGCGACCGGGTCAGGGACGCAACGTCGGTCGCCATCGAGGTTGTCAAGAAATTCACCGACCAGGTCGGCTTCCAGGTCTTGCCCAGGAGATGGGTGGTCGAGCGCTTCTTCGCCTGGATCAACCGCAATCGCCGATTGGCGAAGGACTTCGAGGGAACCATCAGTTCGGCCGAAACCTTCCTCTATGCCGCCTCGGTTATGCTACTCACAAGACGCTTGGCACGGTCAGTGTGAGTTTCGAGTCGGACTCTAAGAGAGGGAACGGCAACAAGTACAGGTCCGTGAGGCGGAGCGTTCTTGCGCCAACCACCCTTGATGGATTTGACGTTTGAAATCGGCAGCCATTTGAGTTTCGGGAGTTGTTCGAGCTTGGCGACATGCCAGAAGACTGCCCAATAGTCTTTATTGTCCGGCGGGTACTTTTCGGTGCTCTGAGGACGAAATTTCATTTTGTCGGGGTGCGTGCCATGCCTCGAATCGACATGCCTCACGTACAAGCCAACCCATTGAACTTTGTAACTCGGTGCGGCCTTTGACGGATAAATCAGGACCGGTACGGCAGCGTCTCCGCGCTTGTCGTCAATTGTGCGAAACAGTTCCCAATTTTTCGAACCAAATGCGACCTCGCCTTCGGCCTCACAAACTGCTTTGCCGCTGATAAGATGCTTTTCTGGAACAGGGGCAAGGATTGCAAATTCAGTTGTGAATCTCATTGCTAAGCCTTCGATTAATAAGCAGCATTGATCGCCTCCAGCGGCAGGGCGACTTCGATGAGTTTCTTCTTGCGGGGGATTGGCATGGGTCTCAGCTGGCTCTCGTCGCAAGGTGAGATGGAAGCCAGCCGACAACGGCCTGTCTCGTTGTTTCATCGAAGAAAAAGTACAATCGGAAACAATGACGCGGTTCGCGGCTGTTTCCTCTTTTGAGGTGGCGGTCCAGTTCAATGCGTCGCTGACCGAAACGAACAAAATATGCGTCACCCTGTTCTGCGGCGCGCGTGCCTGCGAAAGCGGGCTGTTCTTCAATGCCGAGTTCCCGGCAACGGTTATCGAAAGCCGACTTCAATTCGGCGCCGCCATTGCGACGCATCGGAACATAGAAATCCCTGAGCAGTAGAAGCGCCTTGTAGATGAGGGCAACGTCTTCGTACTCGGCGTCTTTGGCGCCCCGAAGGGCGCGGCTATGGAGTTCCACGGAACCGGAGAGGTTGTTTTCGGCCCAGGCCTGGAGTTCATCCAGGCTGTCGGGAATTTCCGTCTCCTGGCGATTGCCGCCGGCGCTTCGCGCCTGCAGGGCATCGACGCGAGACTGGAGCGCCATGTATCTGGCTTCCATTTCCCGAAGATCTTTGAGTGCCTGTTCTTTTTCGGCTTCGGCGTTAACTGCGAGATCCAAACTCTCCTGAGCTTCCGCTCTTGCGGTGCTGACTTCCTCTTCCGCAAGAGCGAGCAATTCGGTAGCGCTTTGGCCCGCTGCCTTGGCGGCACGTCTCGCTCTTTCCACTGACAAGCGCTTGACCTGCTGAAACGGCGGATGTTCCCGTTCCAGGTCGAACCTTGGTCGCGTGAGGCGCAGCGTCTGATGCACCAGAAACTCGACAAAAGCGCCTTCTTTCGTGTTCTCCCATTCCCGGACTCTGGCCGCAGTCGCCATCGGGTGGTCGGAAAAGAGGCCGCTTTCCGGGTCAAATCCCGGATTGTAGGTTCGAACGGCCTGACGAAAGACGGAGAATTCGCGCCCCAGCTTATCCGTCAAGGCGAAGGACGCTTCCGAGGTCAGAACGGCCGTGTGCACGAACCCGACCGTGCGCCGAATGAATGGTCTTACCGGAACGATCGTCTGGTCGACGTCACCACTCTCCTCCGGAAGCGCGAAGACCACGACCGGGTGCTTGCGCCGAGGCGATTCCAGGAATGAAATCAGTTCGCTTACGTCGTTTTCGCGATTGACGATCCAGGGATCCGGCGACGTCCGACGCCCATCGAGTCGAGCGTTTTGCTTAAACGCCATTCCTCGGACGAAACGCGGTATCGACCGCGGAGCCGGCTCCGAGTTGCCACGCTGGGAGCAGATCAGGCGGCATCCAAAGACCGCTTCATCCGCCGAACGCTCGGCAAGACCCACCTCCGTTGTCCAAATCCGGTTCCGGTCCTTTAGCCGTTCGCGCAATCTGAACGCATAATATTTTAGGTCGTCCAGAGCGACCGCGGCAGCCCCTTCAGAGTTGTCCGCATCGATCTCGAACGATTTTCCTTCCCATGCACCGTCGGGAATCCCCTTCAGGTTTCGCTGCGGATCGAAAGCCCATTTCAGAATGCGCTCCTGAAGCGTTCGGAAAATATTTTCTCCGCTCACCTCCAAGGAGACCTGCGAGGAAACCTGGACAAGGATCCTGTTCTCGAAATCGGCTTGTCCGGAGGGTTCGTTTTGAAATTTCATGCCGGCGCCTCCGCTCTTTCGAGAAGACTCTTCAATCGGACCTGAATGGCCGTGACGCCGAACTCCGGTTCCTGGCCGAAGGGGCGGCGGACATAACGCGGTTCGCGGGCAAAACCGTCTTCGACCTGCACGATGGCGAGGATGAACTTGTCCGGTTCGTGCAGCGCGGTGATCACTTCCTGGCGCGTCACCATCACCGTGTCGGCGCTGTCGATGCGGCCCTTCACCTCGATGAAGCGCAAGTGCCCTGTCTTCGGGTCGTAGGACGCGATGTCATAGCCGACCTTCCGGGCCGACACGTCCGTCGGCGTGTTGCCGAGTGCGCGTTCGGCGGCCATGACGGCGTCCATGGCCTTGCATTCGATCTCGCGCCGGGCGACCGGGTCTTCGGCAAAGCCGGACGGTTTGCCCTGGCCTGCTGCCGGCGTGCGGGTCTCCAGCAGGCCGCGCGGGATGACGATCATGCCGCCGCGCACGCGGGGCGGCCGGGCGGAAATGAACCGTTCCTGTTCCAGCACGATCATGCGGCGCTTCAGGCGTTCGGCGAGATCCTCGGCCCGGCGCCCGGCATTCTGCCAATTCAAACGGGTCTTCCTACCGGCGCGTTCTTCCTCCTTCAGTTCGAATGCGCGGGCATCCCAGTAATTGATTTCCTTGCCGAGGCGTGCCTTGACTTCCCGTTCCACCTTGTCGATCTCGGGCAGACGGCGCGCCCGGACTTCGCCGACATGAGCCTGGGCGAGTTCCATCGTCGCGAATTCGATCGCGGTCCTTTCCAGGTCGCCGCGCAGCCAGTCTTCGTCGAGAAGGTCGCGAACCGCGTCCATCTCCGCCGTTTCCGCCGGGCGAAGATCGAGATGCGGCGCGATGCCGGCATTCACGGCCCGGCCGCTCCGGTCGATAAACGTGAACTGCATCCGCTCGGAGATCACATGCGCCTTGCCCGTGGCAGTGGTCCGCCCGTCCTGCACGCTGTGCTCAAGCAGGAACAGCGCGCCGGTCTCGTCGCCGGGATCGGTATCGTCGACAAGAACGGCGCCCTGTTTCATGAGGTGGTTGCAGCGTTCCCGGACGAGACTGATGACGGCATCCAGAAGCGGGTGCCCCGGACAGATGAATGCCGCCACGGGCTGCTGATTGATGTGTTTCTTGTCGAAACAGATACGTTCGTATTTTTTCTGGACCGGCGTACCGGCTCCGATCTGCCGGTCGCGCTCGCAAATACGCATGGGCACGTGGGTGATCTCGTAGCGGCCTTCCTCGCGCTTCCTGATCCGCCCGCCGAGTTCCCCGAACGCCGCGACGAAGAAGCTCTGAACGTGATGGGGCTGAAGCCGCTGCGCTTCTGCCCGTTCCATTTCCAGCCGCAATTCCTGAACTTTCGCGGCAGGCATCGTATCTTCGGTCAGTTGCCGTTCCCGCAGCAGGTCCATGAGATGCTGCCGGTCAACCGCTCCATCGACGGCCTCGAACAGCCTGGCTCTGACATCGTCCTGCTCGCCGTAGCGGATCGCCTCGAAAAGGAGATCGCGCAGCGCGGTGCCCTCGAACAACTCGCCCAGCACATCATAGACCCTTCCGCCGAGCGCCTCGCGCGCGGCTTCCAGCTTGTCGAGGAGGCGGGCATAGACCTCGCCCTCTCGCGTGTCCGCCGCAACGAGGTTCCAGAGGTGACAGACTTCCATCTGCCCGATCCGGTGTATCCGGCCGAACCGCTGTTCGATCCTGTTCGGGTTCCAGGGCAGGTCGTAATTGACCATCAGGTGCCCGCGCTGCAGGTTGACGCCTTCGCCGGCCGCGTCATTGGCAATCAGCACAAGCATGTCACGGTCCTGCATGAACCGCTCGACCACCTTGCGGCGCTCTTCACGGGTGACCCCGCCATGGATCACCTCGACCGCATCCAAGCGTCCAAGACGGGCGCGGACCTTTTGCGCCAGATAGGAAAGCGTGTCCTTCGGCTCGGTGAATATGATCAGCTTGCGGCGGTTGCCGTCGCTGTCGATCATCAATGCGTCATCGAGGATGCGGTCGAGCTGGGTCCACTTGGTGTCCTTGCCTGACCTCAGAACTCCAAGCGCCATGGATTCAAGATCCTTGAGCGTTGCGACTTCGCGTTCGAGTTGCTCGATCGTTTCCGCCGTCGTGGCGCCCGTGGAGATCCGGTCTTCGAGTTCATCGATTTCGTCCTGGCCGAGTTCCTCGATGTTGTTGAGCACTTCATCTGTGACGTCGTGCGGACCGGATTCCGCGCGAGCGCTCCTGCGTGCGAGCCGCGCCTCTGCAAGATCGTTGTCGAGACGCTCGCGCCGACGCTTGAGCGATTGATGGATCGCGGCCGGCGACGATGCGAGGCGCCGTTGCAGGATCTGAAGCGCAAAGCCGACATTGTTGCTCTTCCTGCCGTCCGCCTCGGCAAACCGCTGGACGCGGTTCATCTCGTTGCGGACATATTCGGTGACGGCGCCGTAAAGCGCGGCTTCCCCGGGCGAGAGCTCATATTTGACGGTATAGGCGCGGCGCTCCGGAAACAGCGGACGGCCATCGAACCTGAGAAGCTCTTCCTTTGTCAGGCGCCGCATCATATCGGCACTGTCGGCGTAGTGGACGCCGTCCCTGAAACGGCCTTCGAAGCGGTCGCCGTCCAGAAGCGCCATGAACAGCTGGAAGTCTTCTTCCTTGCCATTGTGTGGCGTCGCGGTCATCAGGAGAAAATGACGGCACAGGCGCCCGAGCGCCTGACCGAGCTGATAGCGCCTGGTGTATCTGACTTCGCCGCCGAAATAGCCGGCCGACATCCTGTGGGCTTCGTCGCAGATGATCAAATCCCACTCGGTGGAAGAGGCGAGCTTTTCCTGAAGGTCTTCATTCCTTGCCAGCACATCGAGACGGGCGATCAGGCGATTGCGATCGTTGAAGGCATTGCCCGACCGCGATGTTTCGATCATGTCCCGGGTCAGAATGTCGAACTCCAGCGAGAATTTCTCGCCAAGCTCGTCCTGCCATTGCTCGACGAGGCTTCCCGGTGCGACCACCAGACACCGGTCAAGATCGCTTCTCGCCATCAGTTCCTTGATCAGGAGCCCGGCCATGATGGTTTTGCCCGCACCCGGATCGTCGGCGAGCAGGAAGCGAAGCGGCTGGCGCGGCAGCATTTCGCCATAAACTGCGGAAATCTGATGCGGCAGCGGGTCGACCAGGCTGGTATGGATGGCGAGATAGGGATCGAAACAGTGCGCCAGCCTTATCCGGTTGGCTTCGGTGACCAGCCGGAGCATCGCCCCGTCGGCGTCGAATGACCACATCCTGCCGGGCTCTTCGACCTTGAGCCGGTATTCGTCGTCCCGATAAAGGGTCGTTTCCGCCCGTTCGCCGGCAGGCGAACGGTAGACAACATTCACCGCCTGCTCTCCGACCCAGTCAACGGAAACGATTTCGACAGGAGCGCCTGGCGCTATACCGCTCACGCGGGCCCCGGGTTTCAGATCTTCCAATCCGCTCATGCAGCTTCCCCCTGTCGGACTCCGAACCCGGACGGCAGGGCATTCAACAAGGAAAGGCGTTGAGGGCGGTGACTTTTTTGGCGCCGCCCCTCACACCGCAATCCGCACGCTTGGCGGCATCTTGTGTTTCGTTCGGCTGTGATTGCCACGCACGACACGGCGCACCTGGCAAGCAGGGGATTTCCATAAACGGAACAGAGAACCGGAAGGGGTGTACTGCCTGGCGGAATTGGGCGCCTTTCTCCAGACAGGATAAGGATCTTCGGCTTCAAATATTTCTGCTCAAACGTCCCAAATATCGAACGAGGCAAGCTGCTCGACACGATGCGCGTTCAGCGTACCAGGAAAGTACTTTTGCACGTTTGTCATGGCTTGGCCGCTATGGATTCAATTCCTCTGCGAGGTGGGTATGCGGCACCGGAAACGCGGACAGTTCCTCAAGAACCGGCGCCAGAGGCCCCGGATCGATCGCGGCCATGTCGGTGAAGGCGCGCCATTGCCAATCCGCCGTAAATGCCGGCGTCAGCGCATCGGTCGTGATCGCCGTCAGGCGGCGCATAAATTGACGTCGTTTGGCCGGCCCGGAAAAACCAGTCTCCGCAGAGTGCCCTTGCCGTCGGATTTGACGGTAAGGAGGTTGGTGGACTGTCTTTGCGATCCCGCTCTTTACCCAGGCGCAACTCCAAAGACCATTGCCCGCGCATTGTCGTAGTCGCGATGCAGCCGTTCGATCATGGATGGAGGGATCGGCCGCAGGCCGGACCATTCACAGATGTCTTGCGGGATCCTGATCCATGCCGAGGATTCGCAGGATCAGGGGATCCCGTTTGCTTCAACGCGATAGTAGATGCTGTGACGAGAATGTTCATGCCGCCGCAGGCCGGGGCGGACTTTCTCAAAACTCGGTAGTGTCTCAGTTTGAAAAATGCGTTACTTGAAGCCTCCTAAAACATGGCGCACTGCCATGCACCACGTTTTCTATCAGTCCGATGAGTATATTCCATAATTTGAGTTTTGTTGGTAAAACTGACAAAAAAGCTGCTCATTTTGTCAACAAACGAAGACGGGATCGGATATGCCCAAGGATCCCCAAGGACAGTAGCACCCAGCAGATGTGATCGGAAATGCTGTGATGGTCGCACAGATCGCTACAAGCGAGACACAGGAAACGGGCTACAAGCAACCCGCCAAGCGTAAGAGCGGTTTGGCCGGATCGAAGGCACGTACAAACAGTGTTTCACCAGAACAGCGTAAGAAAATTGCAAAGATCGCGGCGGAAGCACGATGGAAGCGATAAACGTAGATCAACTTAGTCATGTAGTTTTGGTACAGGCCAATTCAGAAATTTCGAATTTGATGGGCGGTGATGTGGTTTTCATTAATTGCGGAATGTTCCCTCCATTAGATGATCAGTTTCGTGTGGCAATCGAAGAACTGAAAGAGCAAGCTCAACAAGATGAAGTGCATTTAATTGTTGTCCTTGAGACTAACGGCGGTGTGATGGAGACGGTTGAGCGCTTGGTGGCAGTTATGCGTACACACTACGAGCGCGTATCATTTGTAGTTCCAAATTTCGCTTATAGCGCAGGCACAGTATTGGCTTTGTCCGGCGACAAAATATTTATGGATTATTATTCGGTTCTAGGGCCGATTGATCCGCAGTATCGTGGGGCTGATGGTACGTTTTTGCCAGGACAAGGAGTGCTGACGCAATACGAAGAGCTTCGAAAAACAATCAATGCAGCAGAAAATCCTGACGATGTTAGGGCTGAGTTGTCGTTCTTAATCAAGAACTTCGATCCTGCACAATTATTTCAACTGGAACAGGCTGTTCAACACGGTGTCACCTTAGTTACGGAGTGGCTTCCGCAGTACAAGTTCAAAGATTGGACGCACACGGCCACTAAGGGAAAGAAGGTGACGCCGAAAATGAAAAAGGACCGTGCCAAGAAGATTGCGACTACGTTGGGGCAGGCGTCAAAGTGGCATTCTCATGGGCGCGGCATACCAATGAAACGGCTACAAAGCGACGAACTTAAACTTGTAATTGACGATTTTGGCGCAGACTCAAAGTTGAGTTCCGCAGTCAAAAATTACCATGGACTTGCTGTGGACTACTTTGCAAAAATGGGAATGCACGGGTATGTACACACGAAAAATGGTGTCAGGAGGGTGGCATGACTTCCCAGAGTGACAAGAAGCGCAATAGGGAGATTGAAAACATGAAGGATCAAGCGGGCCAGTCACTCGGATATCTTCTGAAGTTTATTGATGAGCTTCCCGATGCTCCAGCAAAAGTTGAAAACCCTTTCCCCTACGGTACATCTGAGCCAAAGCCTTACGGCTGGTTTTCAAAATGAACTTATTTCTTGATAGTTCAGGCTGACCGTTTTGCAAGGGGTCCATCGAGTTCATGGACGATCTGCGGGTGCGACTGGCAAACCGGGTACAACTGACAACGGACGGTCACAAAGCCTATCTGGAAGCCGTGGAAGATGCGTTCGGGGTGATGTGGATTACGCCCAGCTTGTGAAGCTCTACGGCGGGGAAACCGGTTCCAAGGGCCATGAGAAGAAGTATTCCCCGGCAGAATGCACTGGCATCAAGAAACGCCGCGTTGAGGGCAACCCGGATATGAGCGACGTCCATGGTTGCGGTTGGCCTGCGATCTCTGAACAGCTAAACTCAGCGTATCGGTGTCCAGAAGGCGTCGTTCAGAAATCGCAGTCCAGCCGTTAACAAGCTGAGATATGCACCAGATAAGGCGCTCGCTCCGGCGGGCGCTGATCATTTTCGACAAAGCCAAATCCATGACGTCAAAAACCACTTTGAGAATGTGGGCAATGGCGCCTGCGTACCGCTCGAACTTAATGGCGCAACCGTTATTGACCCTCGGAAGCGGCACAAAATTCCTTCCCGCAATCCACAAAACGGTGCGCTGCGTCCGGAAATCCGCGCTTCAACTCAATGTCGCTTGACGACCGCGTGCGGATTTCATCGACACCCAAGTTCGGTCGGGTCGCTGTGGGTCGGCCATATGCCGATGCTGACATGACAAATTTCGCGGGCAATCATGGTTGTTGCTGTTCCGCCATCGGCAATTTGAGGCCGTTTCGCCGTGCGCATTTGCGCGCACTGGAATATCCGGCATCGGCATGACGCATAACGCCGGTGGCCGGATCGTTCCAGAGGGTGCGTGCGATGATCTCGTCCGCTTGCCGGGAGCCGTCGGCGAGGACCGCAATGCCGGCGTGCTGGGAAAAGCCCATGCCCATACCGCCGCCATGGTGAAAGGAAACCCATGTCGCGCCATTCGCCGAATTCAGCATTGCATTGAGGATCGGCCAATCCGAAACGGCATCCGAACCGTCCTTCATGCCTTCGGTCTCGCGATTGGGGCTGGCGACGGATCCGGAATCCATGTGATCGCGACCGATCACCACGGGAGCCTGAAGCTCACCCGTTCGCACCATTTCATTGAATGCCAGTCCAAGCCGGTGTCGGTCACCGAGGCCGACCCAGCAGATGCGTGCGGGAAGTCCCTGAAACCTGACATGTTTGCGCGCCTTGTCGAGCCATTGGTGCAGGAATGCATCGTCCGGCATCAGCTCGCGCACCTTGGCATCGGTTTTGTAGATATCCTCGGGATCACCGGACAGCGCCACCCAGCGGAACGGTCCCTTGCCCAGGCAAAACAGGGGCCGGACATAGGCCTCGACGAAGCCGGGAAATCCGAACGCGTTTTGTGCGCCGGCTTCTTCGGCCATCGCCCGCAAGTTGTTTCCGTATTCGAGGACAATGGCGCCGCGCTCCTTGAAGCCAAGCATCCGTTCGACATGCCGTGCCATGGTCTGTTTCGCGGCCAACGAGACCTGTGCGGGATCCCGCGCGCGCAGCTCTTCCCATTTGCCAAGATCCCAGCCTGCCGGCAGATAGCCATTGACCGGATCGTGCGCCGAAGTCTGGTCCGTCAGCACGTCAGGCACGATCCCGCGCCTGTCGAGTTCACACAGAACATCCACCACATTGCCGACCAGGCCGACCGAAACCGGTTTGCCGGACTTGTTGGCTTGGTCTATCCGCGCCAGGGCCTCATCAAGATCATCGGCCACGCCGTCGAGGTAGCCGGTGCGAATCCGGAATTCGGTTTTTTCCCGCTGGCACTCCACCACGAGGGCATTCAGTCCGGCCATGGTGGCGGCAAGCGGCTGCGCGCCGCCCATGCCGCCGAGGCCTCCGGTGACCACCAGTTTGCCCTCGGGGCGGCCGTTGAAATGCCGCCGGCAGATCTCGGAGAAGGTCTCATAGGTTCCCTGGACGATCCCCTGCGATCCGATATAGATCCAGGAACCGGCGGTCATCTGGCCGTACATTGTCAGGCCGAGGCGGTCGAGTTCGTTGAATTTTTCCCAATTTGCCCAGTTCGGCACCAGGTTGGCATTGGCGATCAGGACGCGCGGCGCCATCCGGTGGGTCTTGAATATACCGACCGGTTTGCCCGACTGGACAAGCATCGTTTCATCATCCTCCAACTGCCGCAATGAATCGACCAGCGCGTCGAAACATTCCCAGTTGCGCGCGGCCCGGCCGATGCCGCCATAGACGACAAGTTCCTCCGGCCGCTCCGCCACATCGGGATCCAGGTTGTTCATCATCAGCCGCAAGGGCGCTTCGGTCTGCCAGCTCTTTGCACTCAGCTCCGTGCCGGTGGGTGCGCGGACAATCCGGTTGTTTGTCCGGGTGAATTTTGCAGACATGTTCAGATTGTCCCGTTGTCCCTCAGGCGGTTGATCATTGTGTCGTCCGCACCCGCCACATCGCGCAGGACCGCTTCCGTATGCTCGCCGAGCTCGGGTGTGGTCGGCGCATCCTGGGGATCGTCACCGGAAAACCTGACCGGCTGGGGAACAAGGGGAACGTCGCCCAGCGTGCGGTGATGTCCGGTTTCGACCAGTCCGCGTTGTGCCACATGGTCCGACCCGACAAGCTGGTTCATGTCCCAGACCGGAGCTGCCGGAATTCCGGCGTCGAGCAGGGATTTTATGACCGCATCCTGCGTCAAACCACCGGTCCACGCCGCGATCCTGCAACGCAGCAGGTCTTCATGATCGTTTCTGGCGGAGTTTGTCGAAAACCTCGGATCGCCGGCTAATTCCGGTTCACCCATCAGTTCGGCCAGCGCCGAAAAGGCCTTGTCCGAAAAACACACCATGACGACGTCGCCGGTTGTGGTCGCAAAGGAATCGACCGGATAGGTGACCGGATGCCTGTTGCCTGCCGGCTTCGGGGTATCGTTCATATAAAGCCGGCGCGCCAGTCCGGTAAGCTGCATTGCCATCATCGAGTCCAGCATGGCGACATCGACATGCCGTCCCTTGCCGCTGCGCTCACGGTCGAACAGGGCGGCCAACGTCCCGAACGCCGCAAACATGCCCGTGCAAACATCGGCAACGGACTCGCCGACCGCCGTGGCCGGGCCGCCCCTCGGCCCGGTCAGGCTCATCAGACCGCTCATCGCCTGAATGACAAGGTCGAAGGCCGGCCAGGCCTTGAGGGGGCTGTCCTGGCCAAAGCCGGAAATGCTGGTGTAGATGATGCCGGGATTGATCTGGCGGACCGTTGGTTCATCCAGGCCGAGGCGGGCCATGACACCGGGACGGAAGTTCTCCACCAATATGTCGCATTTGGGGATCAGCGCCCGGATGACCGCGTGGCCATCCTCGGATTTCATGTCGACGGTGACACTCTTCTTGTTGCGGTTGAGCAGCATGAAGTAGCTGCTCTCGCCCTCGACAAACGGTCCGAAAGACCGCCCCTCGTCACCGGATCCGGGCATTTCGACCTTGATGACCTCGGCCCCCAGATCGGCGAGCATGGACGTGCAGAACGGACCGGACATGACGCGCGACAGATCCAGCACCCGAATGCCCTCAAGCAATCCCGCGCGTGCTGTCATCGCGTTCATCGGCTTTCTCCCTCGTCGCTGATGCGAAGCGCCATCTTGCCCGTGACCTTGCGGCTCGCGAGGTCGCCAAGCGCCGCAGGCAGTTCGTCAAATTGGCGGTCGGTGTCGACCACCGGATCGATCTTCCCGGATGAAACAAGATCGAAGAGATCCGCATAAACCTGTTTCAACAGATCCGCATCGGTATCGTGGTTCCAGTAAACGCCCTTTGCCGAGGCCCGTTTCAGAAGCAGGCGATTGGCCGCCAGTTGCGGCATGGTCCCTGAAGAGAAGCCCACCACCAGCAGGCATCCGTCCACCGCGATGCAGCGCAAGCTGTCCTCGCCGACGCGCCCTCCGACAGGGTCGACTATGATATTGGCGCCGACGCCCTCCGTCAGGTCCCTGACCTGCCGGTACCAGCCTTCTTGCGTATAATTTATGCAATGGCTGGCGCCATGCGCTTGCGCGACCGCCAGCCGGTCCGGCGCGCTCGCCGTGGCGATGACATTTGCGCCCCGCGCGGCCGCGACTTCAACGGCCGCCAGGCCGATCCCTCCAGCGGCGGCGTGAACCAGAACCGTATCGCCCGGCCTGACCCGCGCGCAGTGATCGAGCGCCACAAGGGCGGTCACATAGGAGACCGGCAGCGCCACGGCATGCGAAAGGCTGAATCCGGCAGGAACCTTGATCGCCATGTCCGCGCGCGCGCAGACATAATCCGCAAAGCCGCCCCAAAGCACCTTGCTGGCGATCCGGTCGCCCGCCGAAAACGGAACGCCGGACGGGGCTTCCTCGACAATCCCGGCAATTTCCTGGCCTGGAATGAACGGCCGTGGCGGCCGTACCTGGTACTTTTCATCGATCATCAGAAGATCGGAAAAGTTGAGCGCGGCGTGACAGACCCGGACCAGAAGTTCACCGTCACCCGGTTCCGGGTTGCCTGTCTCGGCCATCTCGAGAGCGTCGACACCGGGCGTCTTTCCGGACATCCATGCCTTCATCTTGACGCCGCTTTCTGTTCCGGGCCGCGCCGCTGGGTGGAGTGCAGTTCGTCGACCTTGCTGCAGGCCTGCTGCAACAGATCTCCGCACCACGCGATGGCCTCGCCCGATGCCCGCTGAATGGGCATTGCCACGGCCATGCTGCCGGCCGGCCGGCCATCGCTCCAGAAAAACGGCGCCCCGACACCGGCGACACCTTCATAGGTTTCCTCGCGGGAGACCGAATAGCCCCGGTTTCGCGTGCTGCGCAGATCGCGCTCGAGAAGATCCGGATCGATGATGGTTGCGCCGGTGATCGCCGACATGGGACGTGACAGATAGCGTTTGCGGTCTTCTTCCGGCAAAAACGCCAGAACCGCTTTCGGCGCCGCGCCGGCATGCAGCGGAAACACGGCACCGATCTGCTCGAACACACGCAGACCCTCGCGCGTGCTTTCGATCTGATCGACGCATCGCACCGCATTGCCGGCGCTCACGACAGACGTCAGCAGCACGGTCTCCGTGGTTTGGCGCGCCAGCTGTTCCAGTGCCGGCTGGCAGATTTCGCGAAAATCGAACAATGCCGAGGCACGCCTTCCGAGATCGATGGCCGCCGGTCCCAGGGTATACCTGTTCCTGCCCTCCGGAAGTGCAAGATATCCGCGATCGGTAAGGAAGCGGACCAGCCGATTGATGGTTGATCTTGGCATGCCGGTCGCCTGCGTCAGCTCGCTTTGCGACCAGTTCGGCCTGTCGAGCTGAAACAGATCGAGGACCTGCAGTGTTTTCTGGACAAGCCCGACGCCGGCCGTCTGCGGGATTTCAGTCGATCGATCACTCATATCCCAATATATATTGCATAGTCCCGGAATATGGAATAGTTTTTGGCTCACCAAAAGGGCGCCATCTGGAGGATCCAATTCATGCACATTTTGCGTAGAACCCTTGTTGCCGGAGCTGCGGCGCTGATTGCGGTCACCACACCTGCCATGGGCATTGCGGCGGAAAGGACATTGAAGCTGGCGAGTTTCGTTCCGCCCATATACATTTTGCATGAGCCGATCTTCGTGAAACTGGCGAACGATCTGGAAGCGGCGACCGACGGGTCGGTCAAGATCGACATCTATCCCTCGGGCGAGCTCGGAAAGGGGCCCGTTGAACAGTACAAGCGGGCCGTCAGCAGGATTGCGGAAATCTCCTACGGCCTGCCGGGCTATACGTCTTCGGTATTTCCGAAGACGCTGTTGATCGAACTTCCGGGTGTGACGGCCGGGCACGAGGACGCCACCGCGAAATTGTGGAAAGTCATGGACGAGCATCTGCGGGATGAATTCAAGAAAACCGTGCCGCTTGCCCTGTTCGTGACGCCGCCGGCGGTGCTTATGATGCGGGACAAGCCGGTCCGCAGCCTCGCAGATCTCGCCGGTCTGAAGATCCGGGTGTCGTCCTCTTCCGCGGCCGCGGTAATTGAAGCCTACAGCGCGACCCCTGTCCCCATGCCTGCCAACAAGGTTTACACCGCAATGAATACCGGGGTCGTGGATGGTGCGCTGATGGGTTCGGATTCGCTTCTGATCTTCAAACTGATCGAGACGACGAAATACGTGACCACAAATCTCCCGGAAATGCCGACGACCATTTTCCTCGTTGCCAACGAGGAAGCCTATAACGAGCTTTCCGACGACGAACGCAAGGCGCTCGACAACCTGACAGGCCTTGATATCTCGCAGCGTTCCGCAGCGGGACTGGCCAAATTCGGTCGGATTGCGCTTGGCAAATTCGCCGAAATTGACGGCAACGAAACCATCGTCCTGTCGGGTGAGGCGCGCGCGGCCTTTGACGCAAAGGCGGCCGAAGCCGTCGATGGCCTGCTCAAGAAGCTCGATGGCGACGGCCTGCCGGCCTTTGAAGTGGTCGCGGCCATGAAGCAGTAACGGCACATCACCGAGGATCGACCAATGATGCGGCAGATGGACAGATTGGCCGCGTTGATGGCGATCGCGGCGGGGCTGGTCTTGGCCGGGCTCGTCGTTCTTACATTCACGGACGTTATCCTGCGCTATTTTCTTTCCGATCCGCTTCGCGGCCGGCAGGATATCGTTGAAATGGGTATGGTGCTTTCGGTGCTGCTCGCCGCTCCCTACACCTGGCGTATCGGCGGACATATCAGCGTGGATCTCTACTCCGGATTGGCGTTCCCTGCGTTGGAGCGCGCCCGGAAATTGCTGATGGGAATTTCAGTCGCGGGCGTATTTTGCCTGATCGCGTGGCGCGCCTGGCTGGCAGCCGAAGATGCCGCGCTGTTCAATGAGGCGACCAACATGATCGCCATCGCCCATCGGCCGTTCATTCTGGCGATTATGGCAATGGCGGCGCTGCATGCCGTGTTGATTGTCCTTGAATACTTCCTTGATCCCTCGCCCTCAGACGATAAGGGCGGGTCGAAATGAGCCCCGCTTTGACCGGATTTCTCGGCCTGGCGATTCTGCTTGCGCTCATGGCGCTGCGGATGCCGGTCGCCTTCGCAATGATGATTGCCGGGGTCATCGGTATCGGGCTGCTGAATTCCTGGCCGGCGGCTTTTTCAACGCTGTTTACCGAAACATGGGGCACACTGACCTATGTCGAACTGACCGTGATTCCGCTGTTCGTTCTGATGGGAAACATTGCCGGAGCCTCCGGCATGAGCCGCGATCTGTACAATACCGCCTATGCCTGGATCGGCCATTTTCGCGGCGGGCTTGCCCACGCGACAATCCTCGGATGCACCGGGTTTGCGGCGCTGTCCGGCTCCTCCGTCGCCTCGGCCCTGACCCTTGGGCGGGTCGCGCTGCCGGAGATGAGGCGCTTCGGCTACGATTCGAGGTTTGCCGCCGGTTCCGTCGCCGCCGGCGGTACCTTGGGCATTCTCATTCCCCCGTCCACCGGCTTCATCATCTATGCGATCCTCACGGAGGAATCGGTCGGCCGGCTGTTTCTTGCCGGCGTCGTGCCGGGTTTGCTGCTGTCGGCCTGTTTCATGCTGGCGATCTGGTTGCTGACCATGCTTCGCCCGCAAATCGGTCCGGCCGGTCAACGGTTCAATCTGGCCGAACGCCTGCGGTTCCTGGCCAGGAGCACTGCAATTCTGGCCATCATTATCATTGCCATCGGCGGCATCTATGCGGGCATCTTCACGCCGGTGGAAGCCGCGGCCGTCGGCGCGGTGCTGGCATTCCTGTTCGCCCTGCCGCGCAAAAGGTTTACGCTGGCCGGGTTTCGCGAAGCGTTGCTCAAGACGGTTTCCACCACGGTGATGATCTATTTCATCATCATCGGCGCCAGCGTCTTTTCTCCCTTTCTGGCATTGACGCAAGTGCCATCGGCCCTGGCGGGGCATTTGGAGGCGATGCATCTCAACCCTCTGCTTCTGCTTTTCCTGGTACTGGCCGTCTTCATATTGCTCGGCACCTTTCTCGACGGCTTTGCCATGATGGTTCTGGTGCTGCCGATCGTGTTGCCGATCATCGAGCAATCCGGGCTGGGCGAGACGCTGGGCATCACGGGCGGTTCGGATCTGAAAATCTGGTTCGGCGTGGTCATGGTGATCATTCTGGAAATGGCGCTGATCAGCCCGCCGGTGGGCATGAACGTGTTTGTCGTCAAAGGCGTTTCGGATATTCCCCTGAATGAAATCTATCAGGGTATCATGCCATTCTGGCTGGCAATGCTGATCTGCCTGATCATTGTCGTCGCACTGCCCCAATTGTCATTGTACCTGCCGGCTACAATGAGAAACTGATTGTACCGCGTTCGGGCAACAGGTGTAACAGTTCGGGTCGTTCTTGCGCATGCCCGGACGGATCTCGAACAACGCAGTTATAAGCAGCAATTCTAATTTTGGGATTTTTGGGATTCTCAAATCGCTCGATCTATGATTCGTTTGTTGCGTGTTACACTTGGATTCCCTCATTGGCTCGCTCAGATCGTGCTGCGCGAACTTGCCTGACCGACGGGTTGGCCCAAACACGAGTTACACGATGGCAGATATCGGCCTGTCGGCGTTTTCGATATTTTTCATGCAGTCTCCGTCGTTCCTGTCGCATCAGCGCGAGATGCAAGCGGGTAACGGTTGCTCGAACTGTCAGACGTTGTTCGGAATCAAGAAGCTTCCGAGCGATAATCATATCCGCTCGATGCTTGATGAGGCTGAACCGCAGCATCTCTTTGGGCAGTTTGATAACCTTGTTGACCATCTGAAAAGCCATAACGGTTTGGAGCCTTTCCGATGTCTGGATGGTCGCGTGCTGATTGCACTTGATGGCACAGAATATTTCTGTAGCCGCAAGTTGCATTGCCGGAATTGTTCTCATCGCAAGCGCAATGATGGCGGCACCGAGTATTTTCACACCATGGTTTCCGCCGCGGTCGTCGTCCCGGGTGACAGCCGAGCGATACCGCTGCAGCCGGAATTTATTAGCCCGCAGGACGGTCATGCGAAACAGGATTGTGAAAGGAATGCCGTCAAACGCTGGCTTGCCGCCAATGGGAAACGTTACGCTTCGCTAAAGCCAGTTTATCTTGGCGATGACCTGTATGCTAATCAGCCGATTGTTGATACGATTCAGTCGGTTGGCGGCGACTTCATTCTGACTGCCAAGTCCTTGTCCCATAAGACGTTGTACGAGTGGCTGGACGGTGCCGAGATCAACTCGACAAAGCGCCGTCGTATCAAAAAGGGTCGCAAGGCTGCCACCCACATCTATCGCTGGCTGAATGATGTACCCCTGCGCGATGGCAAGGACGCGACCCACGTCAACTGGTTCGAAATCGAGATTATCAACACCAAAGGGAAGACCACATATCGCAACAGCTTTGTGACCAACATCGCTGTCGATGAGACCAATGTCGGGGACCTTGCCGCTTGCGGACGCGCACGGTGGAAGATTGAAAATGAGACCTTCAATGTTCTGAAAACCCGGGGATACAATCTGGAGCACAACTTTGGGCATGGCGACAATTATCTGGCATCTGTGCTGGCGACGCTCAATCTGCTCGCCTTCGCCATGCATACAGTTTGTGATGTACTCGAAGCGCTCTGGAAGAAAGCCCGCAGTGTTTTAGCGGCGCGGTATCGGTTCTTCGATCACATCCGCACGATTGTTTGCTACTTGATCTTCCCGGATTGGGGTGCACTCATACGAACACTTGTCGATGGTGAGCCACCACCGACCGTCAAGTCAGCCCGGAAGCAACCTAAACCCTCCTGAAAATCAGCTCAAATTCATCTGAGACCCAAAAATGAGCCAAAATTAGAATTGCTGAGTTATAAGACAGGGGCTTGACCGCTTCCTTTGATAGAGGCTGAGCAAAGGCCGGGCACGCGTGCAACCGGAATCGACTTTTCCGAGCCTGAATCGCCCTCTCAGGCAACGAAGATGAAGTCGGATTCGGTCAGTTCCGACGCGGACACGTCCTCCAGCGTGATGCTGCTGTCATCCGCGTAGCCGGTGATCACCGCATCGCCCTCCGCGTTGTTCGTGATGGTCAAATCGGAGAACGTCGTGCCGCCCCTGATCTCGATCTTGTCGCGATCGGTCTCGATAATGTTCCCATTATTTATGTCGTAAATGTTCATAGACCCGAAGTCCGTGATCGTGTCGTGGCCATTGCTGTTGCCGCCGAACACGAAGGTATCCGCATCCCAAGCACCGCCAGTCAGCGTGTCGTTGCCCCACGAGCCGTCCATGGTGTCGTCGCCGACGCCGCCGTTCATGGTGTCGTCGCCGCCGTCGCCCCACATCTTGTCGCCGCTCCCAGGGTGAACACCATGCGGTCCCTGAAGCCGACAGGTACCGAGACCGACAGGACCGTGGCCACAGGTGCGCATGCCCTGTTGATCGTGGACGGGGCGTGATGGCATGGCGCAAAAACCCTGAGGCTGCCGGATAACATCACGCCCCTGAAGCTGCCGCCCCATGCACCGGAACTCACCCAATGGGAAACGTCTGGCAATACCTGCGCGCCAAATGAACGCGCCATCACCCAGTTCCTCCCGATCCTCGACGTCCAGGGACGGCGGGGCAGGGGGTGAGGGGTAATACCGGCATAACACCGGGCAGCATTGTGTTTTGATTTGTCATTTCCGGTGGTGCGGCAAATCGACTCGATCAGCGCTGCTGGGGTTCTCACCGAGATGTTTTTGTGAGTCGATGAGTTTATGTCGGATTTCCCACCTCACGCACTTGATGATCTGTCGAATACAGAACTCAAAGATCTGGTTGTGACCCTGCTCGGCGAGGTGGCCGAGTTGAAGCAAATCGTCGCTGAACAAAATCAGGTGATTGCCGAACAGAAACAGACAATTGCCAATCTGCGCGACGAGGTCGCTCGATTAAAAGGGGTGAATGGGCGACCGGACATCAAGCCGAGCAAACCAAGCGGCATGAACCAGGCCAGCGAGAAAAAGGCGCGTAAGAACGGCAATAAAAGCTGTGGACGCGGCAAAAAGAAGCCACCTCGGCACGGTTCAATGAAAGACCGGATTGTAAAAGCGGACGTTCCAGAGGGTTCCCGCTTCAAAGGGTACGAGGACTTCCTCGTTCAGGATCTCATCATTCAGCCAGTGACCACCCGGTTTCGGCGCGAGCGCTGGTTGACACCTGATGGTAAGACTGTCGTGGCTCCGCTGCCACAGGGCCTCAAGGGCCATTTTGGTGCCGAACTGCGCCGTTTTGTGCTGATGCAATACCATCAAGGCCAAGTCACTGTGGGACGATTGGTAAAGCTCCTGAGCGAAATCGGCATAGATATCTCCGAGCGCCAGGTCATGCGGTTTTTGAATGAGGGTCATGAGCATTTTGCCTTGGAAGCACGCGCAATATTGCAGACGGGATTGGACGCGGCGTCATGGGTGACGGTCGACGACACCGGGGCACGCCACAAAGCCCAAAACGGCTACTGCACCCAGATCGGCAATGATCGGTTTTCCTTCTTTTCCACAACCGGTTCTAAAAGCCGCATCAACTTTCTCGAACTCCTGCGGGCCGGGCATGAAGACTATGTGATCAACGCCGATGCACTTGCCTATATGCAGCAGCGTTCTCTCAATGCTCCGGTTCGCCAGTTGTTGATTGACGCTGAAGATAAGTATTTCCCGAACTGCGCAGACTGGCAGGCCCATCTCGACCGGCTCGGGATCACTGCACTGAAAGTCACACCTGATCCCACGCGCCTTGCCACCGAGGGTGCGTTATGGGGCAGTATCAGCGCACATGGCTTGCTCACCGATACGGTGATCGTCAGTGATGATGCCAAACAGTTCAAAGTCGGCGATCATGCGTTGTGTTGGATTCACGCCGAACGGTTGGTGCATAAGCTCAACACCTTCACAGATAAGCACTATGCCATTCAACAGCGCACCCGCAGGCTGATCTGGCTCTACTATGAATGCCTCAAAACCTACCGTCTCAACCCAAGTCCACAGCGCAAGGCGGTCTTGCAAAACCGCTTCGACCAGATATTCCGCCACCGAACCGGTTTTGCAGCCCTTGATAATCTGTTGAGGCGATTGCACGCCAACAAGGCTGAACTGCTGATGGTTCTGGAGCATCCGGAAATACCGCTGCACACCAACGGTTCCGAGAACGATATCCGAGTTGTTGTAGTCAAGCGCAAGATTTCAGGTGGGACGCGCAGTGACATTGGTCGGACCAACCGCGACACCTTCTTGTCGCTGCTCAAGACCTGCAACAAACTCGGCATCTCGTTTTGGGACTATTTGGGGGATAGGCTGGGCCTCAATGGGAAACCGGTGCCCGCTCTGCCGCAACTCGTAGGCCAGTCTCATTTTGCATCCTGAACAGCCACTCTTCGGCAAGATCGAGATTGCATTGCGCGACAGCTGGATTGTGAAGATGCGGTCGACATGACATTTCCAATCTTGCATTGTGGCGATGGTTCATCCGTCTGACGGCGCAATCATATCGACACATATAGCAGGACGTTTCACACAATGGCTCAGGCTGGCAATCAACTTGATATAGTTCGTCTCAGCATCACGTTGCGGGATGTGAAGCCCAGGGTCACAAGACGAATGGATGTCCCTGCGAACACATGCCTTAATGACCTCCACTTATACATTCAGGCCGCAATGGGGTGGCACAACTGCCATCTATGGGAATTTGAGGCGATCCGGTATGAGCAAGTTGTCACTTGGAGTGCTGATAGTGATCAGTATTTCTCCAGCCCCAAATCAGACGCCTCTGCTACCGTTCTCGACGTCATAGACTTTTTGCAAGGCAAACCCGAATTCAATTACCTCTATGATTTCGGAGACTCATGGAGACACAAAATCCGTATTGGAAAGATTCAGTCGGCACATAAGGACAGACAGTATCCATATCTTGTTTCCGGTAGCGGGCGTTGTCCACTTGAGGACATAGGAGGCGTATGGGGATACTCTGAATTCTTGGCAGCATTCGAAAACCCGGATTCTGAATACCGGGAGTACTATCCCGATTACTTCGATGGAAGTGACAACTGGAATCCGGAAGACGCGGAACTTGAAAAAAGGCGAGCAGCTATTGCGCGATTCCAATAGAATCCCCACCCCAGCCACCGCAAGCACAATTCCCCCATTCGTTGATGCCTCCAGAAAATCATGGAAACAGAAAGAGCGTCCGCTCTGACGCCTGAATTCTGCCCGGTGTTATGCCGGTATTACCACCGATGCAATCCCACATTCAACAGTGATGGCGTGTTGCGATCCAGAACAACGCGTCCCGTGGCGCGCGGACGGCCGTCTGAAAATTCCTGTGCCGGAACATGGCATGATGCGCAGGACATCGTGCCGTCCCGGGAGAGCGCCGGATCGTGTAAAAGCGCCCGGCCAAAGGCGATGGCGGCGGCATCGCCCGAAACTCGGTTGCTCGGATCAGGTCCTGTCGCCGGCGGCCATGGGCCATGGATCAGTGTCTGGGAGATTTCGTCCGGTGTCAGCAAGACGTCCGACCGGGCCGGATCGGCATCAATAGAGACGATCGAAAGGACAGCCGCAGCGATGCGAAGGATCCGGATCATCGGATCGGCATGTCCAGAACGTAGGTAGCGTGCGCCGTGCCGGTCTGGATGGCAACCGTCAACTGCCACAGGCCCGGCATGTGATACACCATGTTGGTGACCGCGTAACGACCGTTTCCAATGGCTTTTATGTCCGGCTCGTAATTCATGCCGTGCTGATGGCTGGGCATCCAGGCATCGACGGCAAGGTTTGATACATCACCGGTTGCCCACGGGCAGATAATCAGCTCCAGGCCCGTCGGTTGCGAGATCACAGGAGAATCGAGGATCGCATAGACAGCCGGCGCCCCTTCGGTTTCTGCTGTCATGCGCTGTGCCATCGGATCAGACACACAGGCAAGCGCTGCCACGGTCAGGAAGGGCAGCAGGCAGAACGCCAGGACAAGTCTATTTGCTGTCAATCATGGCCTCCGCGTTTTCAAAGGCGATTTTTCTGGCCACATCATCCGGAAGGTCCGCCAGCCAGTTGCGCGACGTCTCCGCATGCGATCCGACATAATACCAACGCTCAGGGGCAAAGGTATCGGTCCCGAGCACGAAACGGTCGGGATAGGCCATGAACAGCTCGCGCCAGTCTTCTCTGACCGCACCAAGGCTTGCCATGCCCGAGCGGAGGGCAAGATCCGACCAGAGGCGCGGATAGGTTTCCAGCGCATCGGCAATGCCTTGCGGGCCCTCAAAGCCGGAATGTGCCCAAAGGACCCGGGCCTCCGGCCAGGTGTCGAAAATCAGGTCGAGCGCTTCCCGGTCGCCATGGTGATGCAGGATGAGGTTGCGGTCACGCGCCATGCCGATCATCTGCTGGATGACCGGCGTTTCGATATCGTTGCCGTAGGCGTGGAATTCGCCGATGGCTTCGTAATCAAATTCGCTCAGCCGCGCGTTGAGGTAATCGATGACCGTGGGATCGTGCATCCAGGTGCCCAACTCGCCGCGCCGCCGGTAGGGCCGAAGCGCCGGGACGATGATTTCGGGCGCTGCCGCTTTCAGCTTCTGCGTTCCGTCATCATCGGAACTCGAAACCAGAGCCTTTTTGATACCGGCGTCACGCAGGATCTTTGCCACCTCTTCCGGCGGCACCAGCTCCACGGCGTCGTGACTGTAGTGAATATGGGCATCAAAAATGGGCAATTCGACCGCGAGTGCCGCGGTGGAGAAAAGAAGCATCGCAACAATGGGTAGCAAACGGATCTTCATACATCTGTCCCGATCATGATTGGACTTGGCCAGCCGAGCCTACATCTTTGAATCAACAGCTTTATTACGGTCGAAGCAAGACTTTGGTTCATGTAATCGCAACATGATCGCCGATTGGAGGCGGCAAAGCGTGATCTTGCTCCCCCGTTTGCGCTAGTCCATTGGCCTTCGGCCGCGGATGAGCTGCGAAATCGACACGGCTATGACGAGGCCGCCGCCATAGAAAAGGTTCTGCACGAAACTGTCGACGCCGAGGAAATTCAGGCCCATGATCCCGGTCGAAAGGAAGAACACCGCGACAAAGGCGCCGAGCGCATTGAATTTGCCGGGATATATGGCCGTCGAGCCGAGGAAGGCCGCGGCGAAGGCCGGCAGCAGAAAGGCAAGCGCGGAGGACGGGTCGGCGGCGCCGCGCATGCCGGTGTAAAGAACGCCGGCGAACGCGGCGATCGTGCCTGATGCGACCAATGCGCCGGTCCGCACCCGGTCGACGTTGACACCGGAGAGACGCGCCACTTCCCGGCCGCGGCCAACAAACAGCAACCGGCGCCCGAGGCTGGTGTGCTGGAAGACGTACCAGATGATAAGGGTCAGCGCTAGCGCGTAGTAAAAGCCGATCGGTATGCCGAACAGCCGCGTCAATATCACCGCATTGACCAGGCCCATGGACACACCGGCAGTGGTCGCCGAATTCGATACCCAAAGGATCAGACCGTTGATGAAATAGCCCGTGCCCAGCGTCACGATCAGCGAATGGACCCCGAAATAGAGAATGAAAAAGGCATTGATCAGGCCGACAACAGCACCGACGATCAGGACAATGACGATCGCGCCGCCGATGGGCATGCCCATCTGGACATTGAGCACCGCCAGCAGCATCGAACTCAGCCCCATGACGCTCGCCACGGAGAGATCGAAGTCTCCGCTGGTGAGCGGGATCATCAATGCCAGCGTCAGCACAACGACCATCGCGTTGGAGCCGAGCATGGTGGCGTAGGAGTTCCAGGCGAACATCTGGTCCGGCTTGAACGAACCCAGAATCAGGATCATGACGGCCCAGGCGATCAGCAGTCCGAAGCGTTCGCCCCATAATTTCCAGTCGAAACCCTGCCCGGCCTGCTCTGCGCTGGCCGCGACGTTTTCTTCCAGCGCCTTCAGTTTCGCCTCGAGCGCCTCGATGCGCTCTTCATAGGCAGCGATACTGTTGTCGGACTGTCCCTCACTCATATACTGCTGAACCCCCTAAACCACCTGCGGCATAGACCGGTAGCATCTTTCGGCGATGGTGTCTTTGCTGAGGTCGGAACCCGACAATTCGGCCACCACATGCCCGCGTGAGAAGATCAGCACTCGGTGGCAAAGCTGTGCCAGTTGCTCATAGTCGGTAGAGGCGACCACAATCGGGGTCCCGGCGGCCGCTGTCCTGTCGAGTGCGTTCCAGATCTGCTGCCTTGCACCGACATCGACGCCTTGCGTCGGCTCGTCGAGCAGTAGAAGGCTGGGTTCCGTCTGCAGCCACTTCGCCATCAGCGCTTTTTGCGCATTGCCGCCGGACAGCGCCGAGAGCGGCATGGCCGGAATGTTCGGCTTGACGCCCGCCTCGCCGCCGAGTTTTCCGGCATGCCGGTGAATGCTCCGGTCCGTAAGCCCGAGCGGCCCTTTCAGCTTGTGGTAGACCGGCATCGAAACATTGTCGCCCACGGGAAGTGAACCGACACCGGCCTCGCCCAGCCTGTCCGCTGGCAGGTACGAAATGCCACGCGCAAGAGCCGCATCCGGCGCAAGATGTTTCAGGTCGATCTCGGCATTTGCAATTTTCACATGCCCGCTGGTGCCGCTGCGTGCGCCGTAAAGCAGCGCCGGAATATTGTCGAATCCCGATCCGATCAGGCCGGTCAGACCAAGGATTTCCCCGGCACCGATGTCAAAGGACACCGGCCCGACACCCGATGCACTCAAATCCTTGACGGTGACCGCGGGCGCGCCGGTGCGGCGCTGCTTGCCGCCGCCCGCATAGCGCTCCATGCTGCGCCCGATGATGCGCTCGACGAAGGCCTCCGTGCTGGTATCGGCCGTGACGACAGTGTCGATCAGGTGTCCGTCGCGAAGCACTGTGGCCCGGTCGGTGATCTCCCGCACCTCGTCCACATCGTGACTGACGAAGATCACGCTGGCGCCCTGTCCGGTGCATTGCCGGACCAGCCCGAAAAGCTGCTCAACTCCGGACCGCGGAAGAAACGGTGTCGGCTCATCAAGAACCAGCACGCCCGGCCGGTCGGCGTGGTCTTTGGTGGCGTGGCGGATGTCCTCATAGGCGCGCACGATTGCAAGCAGTGCCTGCTGAACGGCTGACAGCGAACCGACCGGCGCTTCCGGGGCGAGCGCAAGCCCGAAGGATTCGAAGATGCGTTTTGCATCGCGGTGCGCCGTGCGCCAGTTGATCGCCCAGTTTTGCCCGGTCGACAGTGACCCGATGTAGAAATTCTCGGCAACGCTCAGCGACGGGATCAGACCGAGATGCTGGTGGACGAAAGCAAGGCCCTTTTCTCGGGCATCGACACCGGAGACCGGCAGGTGCAGTTTCTCGCCATAAAGCGAGATTTCGGCACCCGGCTCGGGGTGATGGAAACCCGCCAGAACCTTGATCAGTGTCGATTTGCCCGACCCGTTCGACCCGAGCAGACCATGCACCTCGCCGCGGCGCACGCTCAGCGAGACATCGTCAAGCGCCACGGCACCGCCGAAGCGCTTGGACAGATTACGGATGACCAGCGCGTCGCCGTTGGCGGCGCGCCCGGTCATGCCTGGCGTCACTCAAGCCCCCACAGCTTGGAGAAGCCTGCTTTGTGAACGTCCCCATACCCGTCGTTGAACGTCGCCGGGTTGCCCGCGGTTGCCACGTTCTCGTCGGTGAAGATGAAGGCCGGCGTGTTGAGCACGGTCACCGGATCCAGACCGCAAAGCAGACGCATATTGGCGTCGGTGCCGGCCATGCCGACCCAGCCGAGGCTTTCGCCGACATTCATTTCCACGATGTCGCCGTCGCGCATCATGTCGAGCACGAAAGGCGTGCCGTTGTAGGAGACGATCTTGGCGTCCGAATTGGCGATCTGGATGGCCGGTACAATAAACTGCGACATCGAATCGTAGACCGGCAGCACATAGTTGATCGTCGGGTCGGCCAGCAATGCATTCTGCACAGCCGGCTGGGTCTTTGTTGCCCAGTCGTTCACCGGCACGTTGATGTACTGTGTTTTGCAGTCCGGGCAGTTGTCCTTCAGATAGTTCAGGATGGCGTCGCGCAACGGCGCCGTCGGCGTGATTTCATCGGGACCGAGCACCAGTGCGTTGACCTTGCCGTCGGTCTGGACCATTGCCCAGGCAGCAATGATCTTGCCGACCGTCACGTAATCCGTGTTGGCGGCACTGTCGAGAAACTCGGGGATCTGCTGCGTGGTGGCATCGTAATTGTGTGTCGCCGTGACCTTGACGCCGCTTGACCGCGCTTCCGTGATCTGCGGCACTAGGAACTCCGGCGGCAGACCGCCCTGCATGTCGATCAGGTCAAAACCTTCCGCGACGGCCGTGTTGATCCCCTGGATCCAGCCGGCCGGATCCATCTGCGTTTCCCAGTCGCGCAATTCGAAGCCGACCATCCCGGCCGCATCGACAAACCCCTGGCTGATCGCGGCATTGAACGGATTGGCATTGGTCAGCGGAATGACGAACATCTTCTTGTCCGCCATGCAGGCTTTCGCATCGAAAGCCGGTCCGGGCGCTTCGAAAGTCGGCAGTTTGCTGTGTTTTTCGATCAGCGCCTTGGCGGCATCCATGTCGGCATAGGCTGCCGGTGCGAACAACAAAGCGGCGCCGAGCGCCGGCAAGAGTAGCTTCTTCATTTTCTAATCCTCCTTGTCATGGTTCTTTTGTATCTGCTGCATGTATTCAATCGCCGTCTCGGTGCTGACGAGGTCGGCATATTTGGCACTCATGTCGAAAAGGTTGGCCCGGTGCGGTTCTTCCGCCCGGTCTCCCACGGCGTCTTCGACGACGAGCGTCACAAATCCGTTTGAAATACTGTCGATACAGGTCGCCCGGACGCAGCCGGATGTGGTGACCCCGGCCAACAGGAGCGTATCGATGTTCATCCATTTCAGCGTGGCGGCCAGCGAGGTCCCGAAAAAGGCGCTCGGATATTGTTTGGTGATCAGGATGTCATCCGGCTCGACCGAAAGCCCCGGTGCCAGTTTCTGTGTTTCCGTTCCCGCATCGAAACAGGACAGCGCCGGAACCTTGGCGTAAAAGGCGCCGCCATCGGCGCCACCGGGCTGATACTTGACCTCCGTCAGGACGACCGGAACACCGGCAGCGCGCGCGGCGGGTGCCAGGCGCACGGCGTGATCGAGTGCCGCCTGGCAGTTCTCGCCGCCGTAAAGCGGTGCGCCTTCGTCGAAATAGGCCACGGCGAAATCGATCAGCAGCAGCGCCGGACGGCGGCCCCAGCTCTGCCGGGCGTGATAGCCCGCGCGGGCGTAGTTGCTGTCGAGTGCCTCGGCCATCGTTTCCTCCTACTCGGCGGCCTGCATGAAGCGATGGAACACGGGCGCCGCCGGCGGTTCAAAACCGGTTTCCGCCTTGCAACGTTTCTTCAGTTCCTCGATGCTGTCAAAACCGCGATTGAACAGCTGCTTGGACTGGCTGCCCGCCATCTTGTTGCGAAGCTTCTCCGTCGCCTTCTTGTCGACCTTGCCGCGCGACAGCACGACGCCGTAACGCCGCGCTCCGTCTTCGGTCACCAGCTTGCGGCTGACGTCCAGTGCCACCAGTTCGGGATCCCGTTCCAGCGGATTGCCCCAGCCGCCACCGCCCCAGGTGTTGAAGTAGAGGATATCCCCTGGATTGACCGCGATCCGGTCGCATTTCGATGGAATGTTCTCCTCGCTGCCGTCCGTGCGCACAAGGCGCTTGGTTGACCGCCTACCCGGCTCACCGCCATTGACGCCCCATGGATAGGTCAGCCAGCGGTCGTCATGGATCGAGATCTCGCCCTTTTCCATCATTTCATAGGCAATGGTGATACCGTTGCCGCCGCGATGCAGCCCGGCCCCGCCGCTGTCGGGGATCGTCGCATATTCACGGATCCGCAGCGGGAAATAGGCCTCCAGGAATTCGTTCGGCACATTGGTGAAGGCCGGCCACATGGAATGGCCGTCCGGTCCGTCCCCCGCGGGCCGTCCGGGCACGCCGCCAAAGCCGATCTGGAACAGCTGGTACCACTCGCCCTGTTCGTTGAAACCCGAGTACATGAAATGCGGGCTGTCGGAGAATCCGGCGGCGTTCAGCGCGTCCGGTGCCCCCTGCCCCAGCAAGCCGCCCATCAGGTCGAAGATGCGGCCAAGCATATGGGTCCGGCAGGAAAGCGCCGCAGGCTTTTTCGGTTTCAGGATGCAGCCTTCGGGAATGTGCACCTCGACCAGGTCGTAGAATCCGTCATTGAACAGGATCTGCGGATCGAAAAGATTGATGGTAAAGGCGCCGAAGAACATTTTGAACATTTCCTCGTTCAGGAGGAAATTGATCGACGAGAGGCTCTGCGGATCGGAATCGGAAAAATCGAAATGGGCGACCTCGCCTTCCCGCCACAGGGAACAGGCGATCCGGTACGGCCCATTGCCCATGCCGTCATCGTCGATCCAGTCTTCGAAATGCGCCTTGTGGTCGCCCTCCGGGATGATCATCTGGATGATCGCCCCCATCGCCGCCTTGTTGCGGTCGAGCATGTCCCACATGGCGGAGATATAGGTGTCGACACCGAACCGCTCGATGTTTTCCCGCACCCGGCGCTCGGCAAGCCGCAGCGCCGCGATAATGGCGAAGAAGTCCGACTTGTTCCATTCGGGCATACGGCAATTGTGCAGCATGATGTTGAGCACTTCCTCGGCCAACTCGCCCTTGCGGAAGATCTTTGTCGGCGGCACGATCATGCCTTCCTCGAAGATCATCTTCGCATCGGTCGGCAGCGAGCCCGGCACCTTGCCGCCGACATCGGTCATGTGACCGAACATCGCCGCCCATGAGACGAGCTTGCCCTCATGGAAGATCGGCATCATCAAGAGCCAGTCATTGAGGTGACTGACCGCGCCGTTGCAGGAATAGGGATCGTTGGTGATGAAGATGTCGCCATCCTCGATCGTGCCCTCATACCCGTTGATGAAACCGTAGAGGAACGAACCGAACTGCCCGACAACCATCTTGCCTTCCTGGTTGGCGATCATCGGAAACGCGTCGTGCTGCTCGCGGATACCGGGGGACATCGCGGTTCGAAACAGCACAGCGTCCATTTCCGTGCGCGCGTTGCGCAGTGCGTTTTCAGCGATATCCAGCGTGATCGGATCAACCGCAATGCGATTGAAGGGCCGTGTGTCGCTCTGAATGATCTTGGCTGCCATTTTGATTGCCCCTCAGCGTGCTTTTTCGTGATCTGCCGGCCAGATGAGAATATTGCCCACATCATCGACGATGCCGACGTGATCCGGCAGGATCAGTGCTGTTGAATCCATTTCTGTGATCACCGCGGGACCGTCGATGCGGTTGCCCGGCCGCAGCCTGTCGCGGTCGTAGACATGGCCCTCCTGCCAGGAGCCATCGGCATAAATACGTGTGGTATGCACCCGTGCCGATGATGCATCCGCCCCGCCGGCACCCCGGTTTTCGGCAATGAAGCTCTTTTCAGCGTCCTGGACGACCGCCCGCAGACCGACAAGCTCATGTTCCGCATCCAGCGCGAAGGTGAAGAGCTGCTCGTGTTCCTTGTCGAAACGCCTGCCGACTCCGGCCAGCCCTTCCCGCTCGAAGTCCTCCGGCGACACGTCGATGGTCAGTTTCATGCCCTGGCCGTGATAGCGGATGTCGATCTGGTAAAAGACGCTCTGCCCGGATGAGGCAACGCCCTCTGACGTCAGCTCGCGCGCAGCAGTTTCGCGCAGTTCGGTGAGCATCTTCCCGACCTCAGCGTCGGACGTGTCGGCGACACGCGTCACATAGGTCTGGCTCGCCTCGTTTCTGAGCTGCGTGGTCGCGTCGCCATAGGCGCAAAGCACCCCAGGTCCCGGCGGGATGATGGCGGGCCAGGAATTGATCAGGCGGGCAAGGGCGTTGGCGTGCAATGGACCAGCGCCACCGAAACCGATCAGTGCGAATTCACGCGGATCATAACCCTGCTCAACCGATACGAGACGCAAGGCGCCACACATGTTCTCGTTGACGATCTTGATGATGCCTTCCGCCGCCTCTTCGACCGGGATCGACAGCGCATCGGCGATCTTGCCGACGGCCTCCGCGGCCTTGTCGCGGCTGATTGCCATGTCGCCACCCAGCTTTGCGTCGGACGGCAGGTAGCCGAGAACCACATTCGCGTCGGTCACCGTGGGTTCCTCGCCGCCCTTCATATAGGCGGCAGGCCCCGGATCTGCGCCGGCCGATTGCGGCCCGACCCGCAGCGCCTTGGTCAGTTCCGGCACATAGGCGATGGAGCCGCCGCCGGCGCCGACCGTCCGCACGTCGATGGATGGCGCGCGGACGGTCACGTCAGCGACGCGCGTTTCGCGCCTTGTGCGCGCCACTGAATTCTGGATCAGCGCCACGTCGGTGGACGTGCCGCCCATATCGAAGGTCAGGAGATTCTCGAACTTTGCCTGCTTTGCGATCCACAACGCCCCGGAAACACCGCCTGCCGGGCCGGACATCAGCAGGTTGACCGGCTGGTCCATGGCAAGCTGCGCCGACGACAGCCCGCCGTCAGACCGCAGGATCTGCAGAAGCACGTTTTCGCCCATCCGGTTGCGCAGCTCGCGCTGAAGGTTGGAAACGTATTTCGAGACGACCGGCCGGACATAGGAATTCACCACGGTCGTTTCGGCGCGTTCGTATTCATACATCTCCGGCATGATCGAAGCCGATGTGGAAACCGGAATGTCGGGCGCGATATCACGGGCAATCTCAGCAATACGTTTTTCATGCGCATCGTTTGCGTAGGAATTGAACAGCGCGATCGTCAGCGCTTCGATGCCTTGATCGAAAAGCCGCTTGAGATCCTTGCGGATCCTGGCTTCGTCCAGGCTGCTGACCACATCGCCATTGGCGCCCATGCGTTCATCCGCCTCGATCGTGAGTTCCAGCGGCGCCAGTGGCGGTGTCTTGTTCCAGATCACCCATCCGCCGAGCCCGCCCGGAACGTAGGACCGCGCGATCTGCAGCACATCCCGGTATCCCTTCGTGGTCACCAGCCCCACAAGCGCGCCGGCATTTGTCAGCACCGTATTGGTGGCAACCGTCGTGCCGTGCATCACCTCTGTAATGTCGGTCGGCGCAATGCCGGCTTCCCGGCAGATCTTCTCGATGCCGTTGAGGACGCCGATGGAACTGTCCGCTGGTGTCGAAGGCACCTTGGCGGTGTAGGTCCGGCCGTTCTTCTCATCAAGCATCAGCAGATCGGTGAACGTGCCGCCGACATCGACACCGAGCCGCAGGCCGGTTCCGGCGCGCAAAGCTCGCACCGGGGCCGGTGCCGAGCCGGCATCCGATTCCATGCGGCGCAGCCGTTCCTCGAAGGCCGCCAGCCGCTCCTCATAGTGCTTGATCAGATCATCGGTACTGTTCATCGTGCAGAGCTTCCCCTATCCACGCCGCTGCAACGGCGTCGCAAAATCCAATGTTTATCGGCCCGTCAGCCATGCAAGCCACCACCAGCGAGGGCGCGGTTGCACCGTGACAAGATTGAGCGCCCGTTCCGAAACACCCAGCATCCTTCCGACTGCCGCCTCATGACGCCGCATCAGGCGCTCGCTTTCCCGAATCTGGTCTTCAAGCCTTTCGCCGGTCGCCAGTGCCCGCTCCAGCATTGCTGACAGCTCAGCGGTTGCCGCGCCCTTGCTTTCGGCCTCTTTCAGGGCACGATCAAGGAGGTTCATCGCGCGATCGGCTGCTTGTGTCAGTTCCGTGCTGTCCCGGCCGGGCGCCGTCGCTGCCTCGGACAGCGACAGTGCCCGCTCCAGCAATTGCCGGTAACGGGCATTGTCCCCAAGGGCGGCCTCGAGCTTGGCCGTCGTCTCGTCGAGCATCGCCATCGCCCGATCCGAAATTGCAGCCATCTCTTCCGCGCGGTTGTCCTGGTGTCCGGACTGTCCGGCGTGCCTGTCGAGCAGTTCCATCGACTTTTCGAGCGCGCCGTCCTGCCGCTCGAGCAATTGACGGATAGAACCGATCTCCCGGTCGCGCTCGGCCAGCAGCCCCTGCAGTTCCTCGACCTCATCGAACAGCGCATCGAGAAGTTCCGAGGGCGCCATCCCCTTGCCGCTGATTTGACCGTCAATATCCGGCGGGATCGATGTCAGATCCACCCGCAAGCGCCCCTGATTGTCGCGTTTCGCCGGCAGAATACCCTTGGCAATGGCTTCACGCAGGCGCATTCGGCTCAGGCCAAGCAGCTGTGCTGCCTCCCCGACAGGGAGAAAATGACGACCCGTTCCGCTGCGCTTTTCACTCATCAGAGACTAACCCGGCCGCATCAGATTATCCCCTTCTCGCGGAGACTTGACTGCTTTTCTTCAGAGAGCGAGAGAACTTCGCCGTAAACATAGTCATTGTGCTCGCCGAGTTCCGGCCCGACATGAACAATGGCGCCGGGCGTTTCCGAAAGCTTCGGCGCCACGTTCTGCATCTTGATTGTCCCGAAATCGGGATGATGCACGTCGACGATGGCGTCCCGTTCCTGAAAGTGCGGATCTTCGATCATGTCTTCGGCCTTGTAGATCAGGCCGCAAGGTACGCCGTGTTCATTGAGAAGCGCCTCGAGATCCTTCAGCGCGATGGTTTTCGTCCACTCATTAATCAGCCCGTCGAGCTCGGCCTGGTATTTGCCGCGCGCCGAATGGGTTGCGTAGCGCTCATCCTCCGCCAGCTCCGGGCGTCCCATGGCCTCGGCCAGGCGTTTGAATACCGTGTCCTGGTTGGCCGCGATCAGGAGCAGCTTTCCGTCGCCGGTATCAAAGACATTGGAGGGCGACACGTTGGGCAGGATCGGCCCGGTGCGCTCGCGCACATAGTCGGCGACATTGTATTCCGTCACGAGGCTTTCCATCATGTTGAGCACCGCCTCGTAAATGGCGCTGTCAACGATCTGGCCGCGCCCTGTGCGCTCACGGGCGTGGATGGCCATCAGAGCGCCCATGCACGCATGAATGGCCGCCAGTTCATCGCCGATTGAAATGCCCATGCGGCTTGGCTGTGACATCGGATCGCCGACGACATAGCGCAAACCGCCCATCGCTTCCCCGATGGCGCCGTATCCGGCACGGGCCGCATAGGGGCCGGTCTGGCCGAAGCCCGTCACCCGCACCATTACAAGCCGCGGATTGATCTCCGACAGCTGTTCGTAGCCGAGGTTCCACCGCTCCATGGTGCCGGGCCGGAAGTTCTCGATCAGGATATCGGTCGACTTGATCAGGTCGCGGACGATCTCCTGACCTTCCGGCGTGCGCAAATTCAGCGTGATGGACTTCTTGTTGCGGGCGACCACCGGCCACCAGAGGGATTTGCCGTGCGGTTTCTCGCGCCCCCACTGCCGCATCGGGTCGCCTGCTCCAGGCTGCTCGCACTTGATGACCTCGGCACCGAAATCGGCAAGCAGCTGGCCACAGAACGGACCGGCGAGAAGCTGGCCCATCTCGAGAACTTTCAGGTCCGTCAACGGTCCCTGCCGCGGCATTCCCGAATTCATGTCGATCAACCTCCCGTCAACAACTTGTGACTTGCAGACTGGTCTAATCCAGCATTCTTGTCTATAGTATTTTGCATACAAAAATCAAACGGATTTGACTTATGAGCGAAGATTTTGTTGAAATCATTGAAGTTTCTCCCAGAGATGGGATACAAAATGATGAAAAGATTCTGCCGGCCACAATCAAGCTCGAGCTCATAAAGAGGGCCGTGGACGCTGGTGCGGACCGTATCGAGGCGACCAGTTTCGTCAATCCGAAGCGGGTACCGCAGATGGCGGATGCCGATGAGGTAGCGAACAACCTGCCCCGCGGGACGGCAACAAGATTCATCGGGTTGACGCTCAACCGTCGGGGCTTTGACCGTGCCGTAGCCGCAAAACTCGACGAGGCCAATTTTGTTGTCGTGGCGACAGATACGTTCAACCAGCGCAACCAGGGTGTGCCGACCGCTGAAAGCATCACGGCCTTCGGTGAGATCATGCGCGATGCCCCGAGTGACATTAAGGTCGGGGTGACGATCGGTGCCGCTTTCGGCTGCCCGTTTGAGGGCGAAGTGCCGCTCAATCGGCTGATGGATGTGGTTGATGCTTGCGCCGCATTCGGCCCGCATGAGATTGCGCTTGCCGATACGATCGGCGTGGCGGTGCCCAAGGATGTCACCGAGCGGGTTACGGCCGTACGCCGGGCTTACCCGGACCTTCCCGTGCGCTTGCACCTGCACAACACACGCAATACCGGCTTTGCCAATGCCTGGGCGGGATTGGAGGCCGGTGCCCGCTCGCTTGACGCCAGCCTGGGCGGTGTCGGCGGCTGTCCGTTCGCACCGCGCGCAACCGGCAACATCGCAACGGAAGACCTGCTCTATATGCTGGAACGGTCGGGTGTCCACACAAACATGGCGCTCGATGCTGCCATCGAGGCGGCGAAGTGGCTCGAGGCGCAGCTCGACAAAACGGTGCCCGGACAGGTCATGAAGGCGGGCGGGTTTCCCAGCCCCGAAGCCGGCGAGGCAGCCGCATGAGCAATCCGGCCCAGCGCACCGCCGCCACCGACCAGGCCTATCTGGCGATCCGTTCGGACATTCTGTCCGGAACGCTGAAGGAAGGCGAGCGCATCACCGAGCAGAGAATGGCCGAGAATCTCGGCCTCAGCCGTACGCCTGTGCGCGAAGCGATCAGCAAGCTCATCCATGAGGGTTTTGTCGAACGCGGTACGGGCTATACGACGCGCGTTGCCCATTTCGAGGACGAGGAACTGGAGCAGATGTTCCAGATCAGAAAGCTGCTCGAGAGCTATGCCGCCGCACGCGCAGCAGAGTTTGCGACCGAAGAACAGGTTGAGCTTCTCAGGCAGCTGAGCGCCGAGATGTCTGCTCACACACCGCCGCGATCACAAGCCGACTACAAGATCATCTCAACCGCGAACGAAAGATTCCACCGCACCATCATGGAGGCGGCCCGCTCGCCGCGCCTGAGCGCTCTCATTACAATGGCCGTCAATGTCGGAATGGTGGCGCGCATGTATCATCTCTATTCCGATGAAGACCTGATACGCAGCGCCGCGCACCATCACGAGATCACCGATGCTATTGCAGCACGATCGCCCGAATGGGCATCCAGCGTGATGTCGTCACACCTTCTGGCGGCAGCGTCCATGGCCGCCAGGACGGGCCAGCGCAAGGTGCCCGCCACTACCTGATACACTCAAATAGAGAATATCATTCAGCAGATTGCACAGTCTTCAACTCAACGATTGGGGCACCGTTTCTCGGCGCAGGAACGCGTTCTGTCCAATCGCGTAACGCATCATCTTTTGAGACTGGTTGAAAGCCGCGCACCCGACTTCACAATTCGGGACTACTCGCAGGCCCATGTCCCGACCTTCTCCAGCATCGTTTTTCCTGCTTCGAGTTGATCGATCGAAACGAACTCATCGGCTTTGTGGGCCTGATTTATGCTCCCCGGCCCGCAAATCACGGTAGACATTCCCGCCAACTGGTAGAAACCCGCCTCCGTGCCGTACGAGACCGCGCCTCTCTCGTCGCTATCGGTCAGGCGGCCGATGAGATGCTCCAGCGCGTTTTCGCCGCTATTCCGCAATGCGGGTATCTGTGCCCAGCAATTGAGATCAATGTCCGCCTCCGGGTGGTTTTGCTGCAGTTGCGGGCGCAGTTCCTGATCGACATAGGCCCTGATGTCTTTCAGTATCGCGTCAGCATCAACATCCGGCAGAGACCGAAACTCCCAGTCCACCCGGCATCGGTTGGCGACGAAGCTCGTTGCGATGCCGCCGTCCATGCGTCCGATATTGACGCTGCAGTGGGGAGGATCAAACCGATCGTCCTGGGGAAGCTTTGACTTTAGGTCAACAAAGTAGTCCTCAAGGAACACGATCAGTTTGGCCGCCGCACTGATTGCGCTGGCGCCTCGGTCAGGGGCGCTCGAGTGTGCTTCCTTTCCGACAATTCGCGTACAAAAGAGGTTCATGCTCTTGTGACTGGTGACGGCGTGCAGGCTTGTCGGCTCGCCGATTATCGCAAATTCCGGCGCCTCGCAGGTTTGAATGATGTGATCGATCAGCGCTGGAACACCGAGACATCCGGTTTCCTCGTCATGGGAAAGCGCCAGATAGATCGGGCGCCGCAGTGGGCGCCGTGAATAGCGGGGCGCCATTGCGAGGACAAGGGAGACAAATCCCTTCATGTCGGCTGTGCCGCGCCCATAAAGGCGCCCTTCGGCTTCGCTCACCTTGAACGGATCAAAGCTCCAATCCTGATCCTTGGTGGTCACCACGTCGGTGTGCCCGGAAAGCACAATCCCGCCAGGAGCCGATGGACCGATCCGAGCCAGAAGATTGGCCTTTCGCGCATCTTCGGCGGGCAGCACATCGACATCCATATCGTGCGTATCCAGCCGGTCGGCGATCCAGTCAATCAGCGGCCGGTTTGATCGATCCGGTGTGGTTTCAAATCCGACGAGGGTTTCCAGAATGCTGCGGTAATCGGTTTCCATGGTCCACCTTGAAATATCCGGCCTGTTAAACTTAGCGAACACCGGAAACCAGCTCGGGCAACCAGAGCGCGACCTGGGGAAAGGCGATCAACAAGACCACAGTCAATGCCATTGCAATGACGAACGGAAATGAACCGATCGCCACGTCGTTGAACTGTATGTCGTTCCGAACGCCCTGGATGACATAGAGATTGATGCCGATCGGTGGCGTGATCAGCGCCATTTCCAGCAGCACCATCAAGAGTATGCCGAACCAGATCGGATCGTAACCCAATGCGACGATAATCGGCGCAATCAGGGGCACCGTTGTCAGCATCATTGAGAAGGTCTCCAGGAAGCAGCCCAGTATGATGTAGAACACGACGATCGCCATGATCATCTGAAGCGGTGTCAGGCCTAGGCTTTCGATGAACTGGGTGAGTTCGCGTGTCAGGCCGATCGCCGCAAGAACAAAATTGAGATAGACCGCTGCCAGGATGATCAGCATGATCACACCGGTCGTGCGCATGGTGGACAACAAGGCGTCCTTCAACATGCCAATCGAGAGTGTTCCGGTCCACACGGATAAAAGCAAGGCGCCCACAACACCCAGCGCTGCGGCCTCTGTCGGCGTGGCGATCCCCGCGTAAATCGAGCCGATGACCAGAAGGAAAAGAAGCAGGGGCGGCAGCAGGTCGACAAGCGAGTGCAGCCTTGCCTGCCACGAGCTTCGAACGGCTTCGCCACCGAATTCCGGTTTGATAAGGCAAGCGACAAGTACGGTTCCCATGAACAAAAGCGCAAGCAGGATGCCCGGAACAAAGCCCGCCAGATAGAGCTTCGGTACGGATGTGTTTGTCAGCAAACCGTAAACGATCAGGTTGATCGACGGCGGGATCAGGATGCCGAGCGTACCGCCGCTGGCGAGCGTGCCAAGAAACAAACGCCTGTTGTAGCCGTGGCGTTCACATTCCGGCATTGCGACCGTGCCGAGCGTTGCGGCTGTTGCCACACTGGAGCCGGACGTCGCGGCAAACATGGCGCAACTCCCGACATTTGTGTGCATTAGCCCGCCGGGCAACCAGGACAGCCAATGACCGAGTGCGTCGTACATTCTCTTGGCAATGCCGGCACGCAGAACCAGTTCGCCAAGCAGCACGAACATGGGGACAGCGACGATGAGAAAATCGTTGCTGCTTCGCCAGAAAATCTCGCCGAGGGCACGATCAAGCGGAACCGGAGAATAGACAAGCCCCAGGCCGATCGCCAACAGGCCCAGCGCAGCGCCGATGGGGATGGCAAGGGCAATGAGCGCGATAAGGACGGTTGCTGTGACTGCCAGCATGAAGCAATCCTACGCTGTCGTGCTGCCGGAGGGATCGGACGCATGATCCCTTGTCCCGGCGATTTCACGCACCTTTGCCAGGTCGCCTGACAAGAGCGCGGCGAGGCTGCGCAGTGCGGTGAGCAGGAAGGCGAATGTGAAGAACACCAACCCTGCGAACCAAAGCGATTGCGGGTAGACCTGAGGAAGGCTGAGAGGCCCCACCGATCGCGAGCTGCGCTCGATCGTCTCAAACAGGACAAGTCCGGCACGATAATTGAGGATCAGCACAAACCCGCCGATCGCCAGCAGGCCGAGACAGTCCAGCAACGCTCTCGTTGCCGGAGACGTCAGCCGGTAGACGGTGTCGACGCGGATATTGTGTTTTCCAAGCAGGCAGTATGGAAGCGCCCAGGTTGTCCCGATTGCCAAGGCATAGCCCGACAACTCGTCTGCACCGCCGAGCGTGTGGCCAACAAGACTACGCAACACCACGTCGATGAAAACAACAAGGGCGGCGGCCAGGATCATCAGACCGGCCAGGATCGCAATGATCCTGGAAAGACCGAGCACCCTGCCGGCAAGACTGTCAAGCATGTTCAGACCCGGATCCGGATAGACCTGGAGCCGCCGCCCAGCGACGGCTCCGTTGCAACGCCGCCTTAGTTGGTTGGAGCGGTCAGGCCGAGTGCCTTGCCGGCTGAGTCATTCCACGCGGAGACGCAATCCGCTCCGCATCGTTCGCTCCAGCCCGCAAGAACGTTTTCTTCAACGATGGTCTTGAGCCTTTGCAGATCGGCATCGCTGGGCTGGACCAGGGTCATGGTCTGGGCTTCACCAAACGAGCACGGTCCGTTGCCGGTATTGCAGTCGATGCCTTCCTGGTCGGCCTTCTGTCCGAATGCCCAGGCCTGATCCTCAAGCTTGGCGGCCTCGTCCAGCACGACCTTTTGTGCATCGGGGCTCAGCTTGTTCCAGGTGGCATTGCTGACAGCCAGGAAAAGACTCGATCCCTGTGCCGCGTGCAGCGTGTAGAGATGCGTTGCAACCTCGTACCACTTGGCCGTATAGCCCGACAGGGTTCCGGTGACCGCGCAATCAACGACGCCCCTTTGCAGCGCCGGTACGACCTCTGCAAAATCGATCGATGTTGGGATACCGCCCATTCCCTCCACGAGATCGGACAGGGCGCGATTGTAGACCCTGACCTTCTTACCGGCGATATCTTCGATGCCGTTGATCGGGACGCGGCAGTAAAAGACCTGGGTCGGCTCGCTGTATATCGCAAGCAGTTTGGCGTCGAACGTGTCGTTGATCTGCTGGTCGAGAACTGGACGGTATGCTTCGACCGAATTGCGGGCATCATCCCAGTTCTGGATGGAACCTGCGAGATCAACCCCCTCGAACATCGCGTTGTCTCCGGCAACATAGGTAAAGCCGGCATGGACGAAATCGAACAGTCCGAGTTTGAGCATTCTCCCGACATCGAAGCCCTTTAGGCCAAGCTCGTCCAGTGGCGTGATCTGAGCGGTTAGCGCGCCGTCGGTCGCGCCGGGAAGCGTCTGCTCCCAGAACGGCTTTTCCGTATTCTTGAAATGTGGAGCATTGGTCCAGTTGCCGATAACCTTGAAGGAGTGGTTCCCCAGGTCCTGGGCATTGGCCTGGCCCGGCGCAAAGCCAACTACGCCGGCCACCGAGACCGCGCCAACAATGGCCACCTTTATTAATTCAGACCATGACTTCGCGGACATATTCATCCTCCCTGTTAGCTGAAGCTGATGGACGGCTCTGCCGGTCATTGACCGGCAGCAACAAGTGCAAATCCACCATCGCAACCAGAAGGATATTGAACCGTTTGTTGAGAAAAAATCGAAATAGATGCGTGTTTTGATGAAGAAAATTCACGCTACAGGAAAGACGGGCGGAATGTGCGGAGGATCACCATTGAACGGTAGCAACAGCGTTACTCGAAACCACCGTTCTGGGCGCACCATTCGGCTAATCGACGGCTGGTTTTTGAAACGGGTCCCGTGTCCGGTTCGTCGTCCCGCATGAGCGCAAACCAGGGAATGGATATGCCACCGTCGGCAAGCGGTCTCGTGACGATCCTGCCGGATTCGGCGTGCGGCCGCATGGCCCAGTTGGCAAGGATGCTGGTTCCCTGCCCCGCCGCCACGAGTTCCACGATGGCCTCAGGCAACTCCACTGTCGCCGACCAGCGCGGGTACTTTTCCTTGGCGCGGAACATGCGGGCGAACTCGCGATCAGGTTCGGGCACCTTGGTATAGGTTATGAAAGCCTGGTTTTCGATGTCACCTGCATCGATGAATTCCTTCGCGGCAAGGGCATGATCCGGCGCGCAGATCAACACCAGCGGATCATCGAAGAGATGCAACGCCGTTGTGCCCGGGCGCACATAGTCGCCCGACACGATGACGAGATCCACATTCCGGTTGAGCAGCGCCTGCATCGTGTTCATTCCGGCCCCGGCCATCACCTGAATATCGACATGCGGCGTTTCATCGTTGCAGAAGGACAGAAACGCCGGAAGCCAGTGATAGGAGCTGTAGGACTCCACGGCGATCCGGACGATATGTTCGATCCCCATATTCATCCGCCGCACATCGTGTTCCACGAGTTCGAGCTCGTGCAGCATGCGCGTGCTGACATCGGCCAGATATTCTGCAGCCGCCGTCATGCGCAAACGTTTATGCAGGCGTTCGAACAGCGGGACGCCGAGCCGCCGTTCGGCTTCCTTGATACGGTGACTGAGGGCGGACGGGGTCAATCCGAGCAGATCGGCCGCATCGACTACACGCCCGGTGCGCCCGATTGCGCTGATCATCTGCAGGTGACGCAATTCCAGTCGGGGACCGGCCATCGTTTCATGCCTGAATTATTTTCAACTAATCCAATATTATTTGAGATTGATGTTCAGTCAAATTGCTTTTCAGATGGGTACGACACCGGACTGAGGAGGTGAGTGACTTGGGCACACATGTGGCAATTGACCAAACCGATATCCGGGATCTGGACCGGACACGGCATGTGCACGGACAGACCGATATGCGCGCCCACCACCGCAACGGGCCGGCGGCAATGGTGGTGTCCGGCAATGGTGTGCGGATCAGGACAGACGATGGTCGCGAGCTGATCGACGGCTTCTCGGGCCTTGGCTGCGTGTCGCTCGGCTATCACAACGACCGCCTTGCTGATGCTGCAAAAGCGCAGATGGACACCCTGCCCTATGCGCCGACATTCTACGGCCGTTCACATCCGAAGATTGCCGTCCTTGCCGAGCGTCTGTGCAAAATGGCGGCGGTTCCATTCGACAAGGTGATGTTCCAGTGTTCGGGATCTGAAGCAAACGATGCGATGATCAAGTTCATCTGGGCGCGCAACATTGCCAGGGATGAACCCAAGAGGCGAAAACTCATTTCGCGCTGGCGTGGATATTACGGCAATACAGTCGCCGCCGTGTCACTGTCGGGCCAGCCCCACATGCACGCCAATTTCGGCCTGCCGATGGACGATTTCCTGAAGCTGTCGACTCCGAATTACTACCTGGCATCCACGGATGGCGAGACGGAGGAGGAATTCTCGGCCCGCATGGCACAGGAATTCGAGGACTGCATCCTTGACGCCGGGCCGGACACGATCGCCGCGTTTTTCGCAGAACCCATGCAGTCGGGCGGCGGCGCCATCCGGCCGCCACAAGGCTATTGGCCCGCCATGCAGGCGGTCATGCGGAAATACGGCATTCACTTTCATGTCGACGAGACCGTTTGCGGGTTCGGGCGGACCGGAGAAATGTGGGGCGCACAGAAATTCGGCCTTGAACCGGACAGCACGACCTGCGCCAAGGCATTGACCGCTGCTTTCTTTCCCATGTCCGCAATCATGTTCAAGGACGAGCTTTTCAAGGACCTGATGAAGAACTCCGACGAGGCCGGGGTGCTGGGCCACGGCTTTACCTATGCCGGCCATCCCGTTGGCGCGGCTGTGGCACTGGAAGCGCTCAACATCTACGACGAGATGGATTTATTGGGTCATGTCCGCCGCGTATCCGTCCCGTTTCTTGAAGGCTGCGAAGCGTTGATGGAACATCCGCTGGTTGGCGATGTCCGTGGTGTCGGGCTTTTCTGCGGCATTCAGCTCGTTCGTGACAAGGACGCCCGAACCCTTTGGGACCCATCCTTGAAGGTCGGCGCAATGGTTCAGGATCTTGCCCATAAGTACGGACTGTATCTGCGGTCTATTCAGCCGGACCGTATCAGTTTCATGCCACCGCTGATCATTAATGAGGATGAGGTCGCTGAAGCCCAGGGTATTCTGAAGACCGCCCTCGACGAGGCGTGGGTTCGTCTCAAGGATACAGCGTGATGAGCAATCTCGCATTCAGGGGCGTCATCGCGCCCAACCTGACACCGTTCAACCATGACCTGACCATCGCCACGGATCTGTACATTCGTCACGCGGCGGCTCTGCTCGATGGCCCATGCGTCGCGCTGGCGCCTTTCGGGACGACCGGCGAGGCCTTGTCGGTGGCGAGCGCTGAGCGCGTCGACGCGATCGGGGCCATGATCGAAGCCGGTGTCGATCCAGCACGCCTTGTTCCGGGGACCGGTCTGACAAATCTGCCTGAAACCTGCGCCTTGAGCCGAAAGATGCTCGAATTGGGCTGTGCGGCGGTAATGACGCTGCCGCCATTTTACTACAAGGGTGTCAGCGAACAGGGTCTATTCAACTATTTCAGCGCACTGATATCAGGGATCGACCGCCAGGATTGCCGCATATTCCTCTATCACATTCCCCAGGTGTCGGGTGTCGGTCTGCCGGTCGGGCTGGTGCACAGGCTCAAACAGTCATTCCCGGTCAAGATTGCCGGAATAAAGGACAGTGCGGGCGACGACGACAATACGCTGAGCCTGTTGAAAATCGATGATCTTGTTGTCTATCCGGGCTCCGAACTTCCGATCCTCCGGACCACGGTCAACGGCAGTCCTGGGTGTATATCCGCAACGGCTAATTTGAATGGCGGGGAGATCGCCCGTGTCATCAACCTGTTGAACAAAGGGCAGATGGAAGACGCGGAAGAGCTGCATCGGAACGTTCGACAGACCCGATTGATATTCCAGGATTATGCGCCGATCCCTGCGCAAAAGCGCCTGCTGGCGATTGCGACAGGCGACGAACGCTGGGCCAATGTCCGCCCACCGCTGGAACCGCTCAGTGAGCAGCAGGGCTTCGAACTCCTCGACAAACTGGGCATGTCGTTTCGAAATCAGCTCAATGCCTTTGCGCAATCCCTTGTTTCCTGATCAGGATTTCAGGCGGCGATTATCCGGATCATAGGCATCCGGATGGTGGCGGATTGCCGGCCGGTCAGTGCCGAATGAGCGGACCGCGCAATGCTCGCCCATGGAGAGGGTTCCATGGCGGACATATCCAAGCACCAGGTTCTTGCCCGTTCGAAAGCCGTGCGATGCTGATGTGACGTAGCCGATCCATTCGCCGTTTTTCACTATGGGATCGGAGCCGAGCGCGTCGGGACCTTCACCGGCAACATCGAGGCCAACCCATTCCCAGTCCGGTTGCAATACCGATTGCCGGGCAACAGCTTCGGATCCGGCAAACGGACCCTTGCCCGACTTCGCGAAGCGGTCCAGCCCCGCATCGAACAAGGTGTACTCGACACCGAAGTCGACGCTCCACGCATGATAGCCCTTTTCGATGCGCATGGCGTTGAGCGCATAGGAGCCGAATTCGCAGCCACTGTGTGCTTCGACGCGTTCCATGACGGCCCGGTAGACGTTCTGCAGATCGGCCGATGCCATATGCAATTCCCAGCCAAGCTCGCCGACATAGGACACACGCATCGCCGTTACCGGCACGTCGGCGATTTTCATCTCGGCGACGCTTAGCCACGGCAGTGTCGCCGCGGAGAGATCAGTATCAGTTAAGGCAGAAAGCACGTCCCTCGATTCCGGTCCCATGACCATCAGCGCCGCGTCCCGTTCATATCCCCTTTCCAGACTGACATCGGTTCGTCCGCCATGCGCCTCTGAGAGCCAGTCGAAATCACGCTGGTCGGCAAGCGTCGGACCGCACAGCAGGAACCTTTCGTCGGAAAGGCGGGCGATGGTCGCCTCTGACCAGATGCGCCCTTTTGGTGTCAGCATGTAGCTGAGCCGAACCCGGCCCGGTTTCGGCATTGAGCCGCAAAACACACTGTCCAGAAAAGCTTCCGCACCGGGGCCGCTGACGGAGAATTTGGTGAACCCGCCATGGTCCATCACACCGACCCGGTCACGGACTGTCTCGCATTCGGCCGCCACCGCCCGGTGCCAGGGCTCCTCGTGAAAGCTCAATTCACCCGTATCGGTGATGTCACCGCGTTCAAACCAGAACGCCCGCTCCCAGCCGCCGATCTGGCCCATCACGGCGCCACGCTTTTTCAGCGTCTCATGAAGCGGCGTGCACTGGACAGGCCGGCCCGACATCATGTTCCGGTGTGGATAAGGAATGGCGTATTGCAGGCCATAGTGCTCGGCCGCACGCGCATTTCCGTAGTCACGTGTCGCCCAATCCCCGAACCGGCGCGGATCCCAGGCGGCAAGATCCCATTCGGTTTCACCCTCGGTGATCCATTCGGTAATGGCCTTGCCGATGGCCGCCGAATGGGTGATGCCGATCTGAACGCCGGTCGCGTGATAGAAATTCCGTACGCCGCCGGCCGGCCCGACAAGCGGCTGTGCGTCCGGCGCGTAAGGGATCGGACCGTTGACGAAACGCTGGGCGCCGGCCTTCTCGAGCAACGGCACATGCGCCATGGTCGCCTCGAACACGTCCAGGATGTCGTCCACGCTGTCCGGGAAAAGCTGGTGCGCGAAATCATCCGGCGGGCCGGCGCTTTCCCAGACCGGGCGACCATCATGCGCGTAGGAGCCGAGCAGGAACGCGTCTCGCTCGCGCCGCAGATAAAAGCGGATATCGGGATCGCGGACGAGCGGAAACAAAGTCTTTTCGGCATCAAGTTCGGCCAGCGGTTCGGTGACGAGATATTGATGTTCGAGCGTCACGACGGGTGTCGGCGCACCCGCAAGCTCGGCGATCCTGCCACCGTAGAAACCGGCCGCGTTGACCACGATCTCGGCAAAAATATCGCCTTCCTTCGTTTCAAGGCGCCATTCTCCGGACGGGGTCTGATCAATCGCCGTCACTGGCGTAAAGCGCTTCACGGTCGCGCCCCTGTCGCGGGCGCCCTTTGCCAGCGCCTGGGTCAATTGGCTCGGATCGATATCGCCCTCATAGGGATCGAAGATGCCGCCGCGCACCGTTTCGCCCGCATGCCAGAACGGGTGCATCGATTCCATCTCGCCGGGAGTCAGCATGGCAAGGTCAAAACCGGCGCTCTGCGAGACCCCGCAAAGATGCTTGAAAAGCTCCATGCGCTCAACGGTGTGCGCGGGCCAGAATGCGCCCGTGTGGCGATAGGTGATCGGGTAGCCAATCTTTTCACCCAGCTCCTTGTAAATCCTCCAGGCATAGTTTCCCGCGCGCATGCCGAGCCAGGAATTGGCATAGGTCGGGATGTTGCCCGCGGCATGCCATGTGGAGCCCGACGTCAGTTCATCGCGCTCGAGCAAAAGCGTATCGGTCACACCGGCTTCGGCCAGGTGATATAGGATCGAAGCGCCTACGGCCCCTCCGCCGATGATCGCCACACGGACGTGCTGTTTCATATCAGTCTCATTCACTTGCCAGCCGAATGTCGAATTGTTGCCTTATCAAGGCTTCGCGGGACCGATCGAGATGGCCAGGGGCTTCTGCGGTCAGCGCGGCAACCCTGTCCCCGGCCCTGTCCCAGATCGTCAGACCGCCCTCGGCGGTCCAGTCGCTGATGCTTTGCCGGTCGCCAAGGCGCGGATAGACATATTCGCTTTTCATCAGTTTGAGCGTCTGCGCCTCGCCGAGATAGTGGCCGGGGCCGGTGGCGACGTGTTCGATCATGTCGAGATCGATTGCGCCGGGCGACAATTCGATGCCGCGAACCGTACGCAGGATCGCGCCGCACATTTCATCGTCAATCACAAGGGCCTCGGGGGATGCGGCCATGATGGAGCCGAGCATGCCGACGGACAGATTGATCATGTCGGCACCTGCCTGAGCGGTGAGCGCGATGGAATAGCCCTTTTCGTAGCCCGCCTGTGCATCTGTCGTCTTGGCGTCGGTCATACCGGCGGAGACGGTCGACGGCAGGCCGATGTCGAGCAGCAATTGCGCCGCCGCGGCATTGGCCACCGCGGATTCACCGCTTCCCCCTGTCATCGCACCGGTTCTGAGGTCCGAAATGAACGGCATCAGGGCGAAGATGCACGGATAACCCGGTCTGATCAGGTCAACGATCATCAGGCCTGCAAGCGCTTCAGCCAGCCCTTGTGCCAGCGCACCGGCAAGCGTCACCGGGCTCGTCGCACCGGCCTGGGCCGCCGTGCAGATCTGCAAGGGCATGCCGGCGGCCATCGCGGATCGCATGGTTTCCACTCCATCCGGTGCAAAGCGCAACGGCGAAACGGCATGCACGATGACCGCAAAGCAAAACGGTCTGCGGCGAAAGCCTCCCTCCTCTCCGAGCGCCATATCAAAGAGCCTCACCACCGGATCGACATGCTCGGCACTGTCGAAACTCACGCCGATCGGTTTAGGGCAGGCTTTGAGGCAGGCGAAGGCCGTATTGATATCGAGGTCTTGCGGCGATTTCATATCGCGCGCGATCACCGGCCTTACGCCGTAATGCACATGGTCGGCGCGTCCGACGATCAGCATCAGCCGATAGAGGTCCAGGACCGTTGAATCCCGGTACGCCATGGAGGATGCATCGAGCACCTGCACGGCCGCGCCACCGGTTCCGATGTGGACCGATCCGCCGCCGATGGAGAGCCCCTTGTCCTCAACGAAACCGGGCAGGTTCACTTTTCCGGCTGCACGGGCAATTGCTTCTTCGACCATCGCCCGCGGGAAGGTGATCCTTCCATCACCTCGCAGAACGGCGCCCGCCGCAACTGCGATTTCGGCAATTTCCGCCGGACATTCGCCCATTCCGGTGCTTTGCAGGATATCCAGTGCAGCATCGCGAATGGTGATCACACCGACTTCGGACAGCGGCCGGTACTGCCCGCCGGTCGGGGCCACCGGTGCCACAGGCATGGCAGGCTCATCACGCCTTTGTTTTCGCCCTCGAACCAAATCATCCACTCCCGGAAGATCACCCGGCAAATGGTGTTCCGCGCAGACCTCTTTGATCAATTGAAAAATTCGACTTATCAGAAACGCCTTTTTCAGCGGTGCACCAACCGGTTGGTGCTAAGATCGGCCCGTTATGGGAGCACTGGAAAACGACCGTTTGAGCATTGCCGTCATCGGTCTCGGCGTCATGGGACTGCCGATGGCAACACACCTGGTACATCAGGGTCACCAAGTGCATGGGATTGATATCGACGAGGCCGCAAGGGAACGATTTGCTGAGAACGGCGGCAAGGCCTTTCCACTTTCTGCCGAACCGGTTTCCGATCGCGATGTGGTAATGACCATGTTGCCCGAGGGCACGCATGTCCTCGACACCTACGATCAATTGATCTTCGGAAATGTCTCATCCGAAACGATACTTGTCGACTGTTCGACCATCGATGTCGCCAGTGCAAGGCAGCTTTCGGAGGCCGCCGAAGCCAAAGGGCTGTCAGTTGTCGACGCACCTGTTTCCGGCGGCTCCGTTGCGGCCGGAAATGGCAATCTTAGCCTCATGGTCGGCGCCAACCCCGATGCTTTCGAACGTGCCGCGCCGTTTCTGCGGATGATCGGCTCCAAGATTACCCATTTCGGCCCGCCCGGCTGCGGCCAGGCGGCAAAGGCCTGCCACAACATGATCTGCGGCATCACGGCGATGGCGGTGATTGAAGGCTTCGCGCTTGCCGACGCGCTCGATCTCGATCTGGAGAAATTCTACGCACTGTGCGCCGGCGCTGCCGCGCAAAGCTGGACGCTAGAAAACCGCTGCCCGGTGCCCGGCATCGTTGCAGAGGCCCCGTCTTCCAACGACTTCGCGCCGGGCTTTGCCGCGAGGCTGATGGCCAAGGATCTGGGGCTTGCCCAGAAGGCGGCAAAATCATCAGGGCAGGAGACACCTTTCGGAGAAATGGCCGCCCGTACCTTTGCCGAGTTTGCCGGCGCAGGTGGCGGCGAGAAGGACTTTTCGGCCTACTACACCGCCTTGCGCAAACAATCCGGAAAACAGGTGTAGCCCCAACAACAAGGTAACCCATGACCCTGCTTGAACCAAAACTGCCCGATGCCGGTCTTGCTGGTTGTTTTATCGATGGAAACTGGCATTGGCCGGAAGGCCGGCTGACCATTGAAAACCCCTCCCGCCGGCAACCGGTCTGTGAGGTTGGGCGCGGAGCCGCCAAGGAGATCGACCTGGCAGTCGCCGCCGCCAACCGGGCCTTTCCGGCGTGGCGGGCACTTGCTGCGTCAGAGCGTGGCCGCATGCTGACGGAACTCGGCAACCGGCTTGCGGACAATGCCGAGGAGGTGGCACGGGTGCTGGCCGCAGAGAGCGGCAACTGTATCAAGACCCAGAGCCGTGGCGAAGCGGCCGGCGCGTCCGGTGTGCTGAAATATTATGGCGGCGTCGCCGTTGAACAGAAGGGCGAAACGCTGCCGCTGGGCCCGGGCCTGTTCAGCTATTCGACCCGTGAGCCGCATGGCGTCGTCGGCTCGATCATACCCTGGAACTCGCCGTTGCAACTGGGCGCCGTCAAGATATCGATGGCGCTTGCAACCGGCAACACGCTGGTGCTCAAGCCTGCTGAGGACGCGCCGCTCGCCGTGCTGAAGCTGGTCGAAATGGCCGCTGATATCTTTCCGCCCGGTGTGTTTAACGTGGTGACCGGCACCGGTGAGGAAGCAGGTGCCGCCCTGACAGCCCATCCGGACGTGGCCAAAATCTCCTTTACCGGATCATCGGAAGTCGGCCGCCTCGTCTCGCACGCGGCTGCCGACCGCATCGCAAGGGTGACGCTGGAACTGGGCGGCAAGAGTCCATGCATCGTCTTTCCCGACGCCTGCACGTCCGGCCGGATCGAGGCGACGGCGCAAGGGGTGGTCAACGCCATGCGATTTGCCCGCCAGGGGCAATCCTGCACGGCCGGTTCGCGTCTCTTCGTGCACAAATCCGTCTGGGATACGTTGATGCCGCTCGTCACTGAAAAGGCCGCGGCCATGAAAGTCGGCGATGCGCTCGACCCGGAAGCCGATATCGGCGCCGTCATCAACGCCGAGCGCTATGGCGAAATCAGGTCCTATGTTGCGGAGGCCGAAAGCCAGGGTGCCGTGTTCCATACGGGTGAAACACCGCCGGAGGACCCGGCCGGTTTTCAGCCGATCCCGACAATTCTCTCCGGCCTCGACAATTCCTGGCGCATCGCCCGCGAGGAGGTATTCGGCCCGGTGCTCGTCGCCATTCCCTGGGAGGACGAGGCAGACGTCATCAGCATGGCCAATGATACGCACTACGGGCTGGCCGCGTTCATCTTCTCCCGCGAGATGGACACCATTGTCCGTATGACGCGATCGCTTGACGCGGGCTGGATACAGGTCAACCAGGGCGGCGGCCAGATCCCCGGCATGTCCTATGGCGGCACGAAACAGTCCGGTACGGGAAGCGAATACTCCATCGAAGGCGCGCTGGAAGCATACACCTACCGGAAATGCGTAACGGTCGCGGTGGAGGCATGAAGGCCGATCGCTTTGGAAACCGGATTGACGAAAGCGTCGGCTATGCGCGGGGCAAAATCCTTGCCTCGAGTGCCGACGAAATCCGCCGCCTTCGCAATGCGCAGTCGATAGCCGCAGATGTGGTCTCGGAGCGGGGGCCGCAAGGTATCGGCATCTTTACCGGCAATCCGCGGCACTTCCCGCTGACGCCGTCGGATCTGGAATCCTATTGCGAGGAATGGGTCGGCCCCGGACTATTTGCGGATGAATTGAGCCAGGTGGCCATTGGGCATCTGGGTGGCAATTCTGATCACGCGACTGCGGTCTTCAATCGCACAAGCGCAGCGATCATTTCGGCTGTCCTGGCGCTGAGCGATGGCCGGCCCGTGGTTTCATACATTCCGGCGGGCGACCGTTCTCACGCCTCAGTGGTTCGCGGCTGCACGCTTGCGGGCGTCGCATTGAAGGAAGTTGAAGCCATCGACGCACTTGAAAATGCGCTATTTCAAGAAAAGCCTGCCCTTGTTGTCGTGACGACGGTCACCAGTTCGCTGGCCCGCCTTGAGGACGGTGACAGTAGAACAGCAATCGAGATGGCGCAGCATTCCGGCGCAATTGTTTTCCTGGACGAGGCCTACGGCGCCCGTTTACGGCCGGTCCTGCACGGCGGTGAAAAGAGCCTGCACCTCGGCGCCGATCTTGCCGTGACCAATGCCGACAAGGCCGGACTTTCGGGCCCGCGCGCCGGTGTTCTTGTCGGCCGGCAGGATGCCGTTGTCAGCGTCCAGGCAAAGGCCTCGGAACTCGGACAGGAAGCGCGGGCTCCCATTGCAGCAGGCGCCTTGCGCTCGCTGCAACGGTTCGATCCCGAGCATCTTCGCCAGGAAGCCAGGGACGGCGCCATCATCGCCGATGCGCTGGAGGAGCGTTTCGGTCATGCCATTGTGCGGCGGTCCGACCTTGGTCCGGCAATCGGCGAGGAAGACGTGCTGTCCGATATGCTGGGCCGGCGCGATGTCGCGAAAACGGGCATCGTGCCAGCCGAGGCAAGCGCTGCCGTCGGCATGCTGCTTTTGCGCGATCTTGGCGTGCTGACAGTCAGCACCCATGGCGCTCCCGGCGGACGCGTTTCTCTGCGGCTGAAGCCGACCCATGGCGCGCTTGACGCCATCGGCGGCGTCGCGGCCCTGGCGAGTGGGCTTGACCGGGCATTCGAACAGGTTTCGGAAAAACTGGATGATCCGGCCTGGTTCTCAGTGCTGCTTTTTGGCGGGGATGCATGATGGACAACAAAGACGTTGAACAGGCGGAAGACCGGCTGGATCGGCTGGTCAATCTGGACGTTGGCAACCGCGGTGTCGAACCGCTTTATCTCGCCAGCCGAAACCTCGCTGGCCAACCCCTGGTCGGAGCAGCGGCGGCAGCGCTTCTGTCCGTACCGGAAGGCGGCACGGCCATCCTGACGACGGGTTCGGTCTCAAGGGCATGGATATCTGCCGCCATCGGCGAAAATGACGGGCCTTCAGGCGCCGCGGCCGTTGCCAGGGCCCTGGCAATTTCTCGCCGGGCAAGGATCATTTGTGCAGTTGAAGACACGCTGGCCGATCCGATAACCGCCGTAATGCGGGCTGCCGGCCTGTCCGTCGTCAGTGCCGAAGAAGCCGCTATCGCCAGCCGGGACGGCTCTCTCGCAACCATCGTGATCGAGGCGTATCCGGTCGAGGACGAAGCGGGCAAACAAGCCGCAGGCGCCTGGCTGGAGCGCTATTCCCCCGATCTGCTCTTTTCAACCGAACGGGTCGGCCGCAACCGCAATGGCATCTACTACAATATGCGCGGCCGGGACTACGGCATGGGACGGGCGCGAGTGGATTATCTTTTCGACGCGGCGTTGGAAGCCGGTATTCCGGTCGTTGCCGTCGGCGATGGCGGCAACGAGATCGGCATGGGAAAGATCGCCGATGCGGTGAAGCAGCATGTACCACATGGCGCTGATGGCGACTGCCCCTGTGGCGGCGGGATTGGCGCCGTCACAAGCGCCGACATCCTGGTCACCGCCGGTGTCTCGAACTGGGGCTGCACCGCCATCGCTGCCGCCATGGCGGCAAGGACCGGCGATCCCCGCCTGCTTCACCTGCCCGAGGCTGAAAACAGGCTCCTCGAAGTCATGACCGCACAGGGCCTCATCAATTCAACGCACGGCATCGTCGATCCGCATGTCGACGGCATCACCAAGCACGCTCATATTGCGATTGCCGAGCTTTCGCGCGCCATTGTCGCGGGTTTTATCTGAAGCAGCCTCTTTAGCGTTGCTTTTGCCAGACTTAATTTACAACGCACATCGGTGCCCGCCTGGCACGCCGCCATTCGCGAGTTGCCGCCTGATCGGTGGCCGGTTCTGCGCACCGGCGAACAGGATTTTCAAGGCTCAACCGCTCGGCAAGCAGGAAGCGCGCTACTTTGTGCCCACCACACCGATGATCGGGCCATACCCGCCATGGCCAGGGGGATCGTCGCGGCCGAGTTTCGGCGCGTAGATGCCAGGGGCAGAACCGCCGTCAAGGAACAGCGCGTTTTCGCAACCGAGATGGTCGCGGACGAAACGGCCGAAATCGTGGAAGTTGACGCGGCCGTCTGAGATGACGAACCGTACCTCGGTCGGAGTCGGTGCACACACTCCGTTGCGCTGCTTGCGGGAGTTCGAATCGACGATGAAGGCCGGATGGAGGTCGCCGTCAATGACCAGCATGGGCCCGGACTGCGTTGCGAAGCGTGCTCCGGGCGGGCTGGAGAGATAGGCCTCTGTCGTCATAACGCCAGCGGTCCCGCTGCCGATGTAGAAGATGCCGTTCGGCTTCTTGTAGAAATTCGGTTCCGGTCTTTGGCTGGATGTCGCCGTGTCGGCCGCGCGCAATGTCTGCCCGTCTTCCACATGCAGGCCGATCGGACTGAAATCGTCGCCGTACATGCCACCGTTCATCGCGAATTCCAGACGCATGCCCTCCAGATCGAGGGCGTTGGCAAGGGTTGAAAAGGTCGCGTATGGCCCGCCGCCCGGTTGTTGCCAGAAAAGCCGAATGTCGGTGTCGGTGAGGTCAAATCCACAGACGATATAGCGGTCGTCTTCGAATGACTCGGATTGGCAGGACTGGGCGACAGCTGGCGCATTGCCGGCAATCACTCCAGCCAGGGCCACGAAGGTCGATGCAATGAACAGTCTGCGGAAGCTGGTCATGGTCGGCCATCCCGAAACAGCAAAGGACGAATCCTGTCGTTCACCATATAGCGCGGGTGTTCCCCGGTTGAGAAGGCGCCCGCGAAAGCGGGGCACAGCCAGACCGAAGGAAGGGCGGTCGAGCTGCACCGGCGTGTGCTTGCCGACATTGCTCGGCCGGCAACCATCGGACTACAGCGAAAATGACAAGTCACCGGGATAATGCCTGTTGTCAAAACCCGTGCACATTCTTTGCCACCCGATAGGTATTGGCATAGGCCGTGACGGAAGCCTGGATGGGATCGGCATAGCCGCCGCCGATCGCCATGGAGACAGGGATACTACGGCTTTTGCAGGCGTGCAGCACTGCCCGATCGCGCCGCATCAGGCCATCATGGGTCAGCGCCAGACGTCCCAGCCGGTCTTCCGCTAGCGGATCGACCCCGGCCTGGTAAAAAATAAAGTCAGGGCGAAATTCGAACACGGCTGGCAAATGGTCAGTCAAGGCGCGGAGATAATCGTCATCGCCAGTACCGTCCGGCAAGGCGACATCGAGATCCGCAGGAAACTTGCGGAAGGGGAAGTTCTTTTCGCCGTGCATCGAAAACACGAACACAGACGGGTTATTGGCGAAAATCGCGGCGCTGCCGTCGCCCTGATGCACATCGAGGTCGATGATCGCGAGCCGTTCAACCAGACCGACTGCGAGCAGGTGGAGCGCCGCGACGGCCTGATCGTTGTAGACGCAATACCCCGAGCCAAACGTCGGATGGGCATGATGCGTGCCGCCGGCGAGTTGTCCTGAGACGCCGTGCTCCAAGGCGGCCTCAGCAGCTCCGATCGCACCGCCGACCGTTGCGCGAACCCGCATCACAAGTTCTGGACTCCACGGGAAGCCGATCCGTTTCATGGCCTTTTCTTCCAGAGCGCCGTTTTCGAACTGCGCGACAAACTCGGGAGCGTGCGCGCGCAGTATTGATTCATCGCTGGCCGGTGAAGACTCCACCAGCTGTGCCACTTGGAGAATATTGTCTTCAAGCAGCAGTGCGCGGAGCATCGCATACTTGCCCTGCGGAAACCGGTGTGTGGACGGCAATGTAAGGGAGAATCTGTGAGGCGCGTAGAATCTCATGACCTGGCTGAAGGGAACTGCGGCAATGCGCCAAAGAATAGCCGACCTTGTTACAGATCGGCAACGTCGACAACCGAGGCGCTTTTTCCTATTAGTGCGGAAACGTCCGCTACCTGCCAGACTCCTTTAAGAACGAAAGCGTATTTCGTACGACCCAGTCCGGACTCACCAGCAGGATGTAGTGGTCAGTATTCGGGGCAACCTTGGCTTCGACTGCCGGTGCGACCCGGTGCAAACGATCGACGGCGCGTTGGGCACAGTACGTCCTGTCGTTTTCTCCGACCAGAAACAAGGTCGGAACCCGCAATTCTCCCCAATTCGCATCGGTCAGTCTGGTCGGAGGCACGAACGTCCTCGGCTTGAAGCATCGGCGCGCCAGCAAGTCCTCTTCGACCATCTCGTCAATTCGCGAGCGCGTCCGATCTTCCTTCATGGCATCAGGCCCATACCAACGGAAATAATTTCCGGCGACGAACCGATAGGGCAGGAAATAGTAAAGGATGGCCCTCGCAAACATGATGGGGTCTGGCGAAAGCACGGTGGACGATGGCGCCAGCAAGACAAGTCTCGCAACCCGACCGGGATGGGCCAAAGAATAAAGGGCGGCCTGCCAACCGCCGTATGAATAACCGACCAGATTCAATCGATCGATACCCAGCTCGTCAAAGGTATCGCCAAGCCAATCAACGAAATCCTTCGGACGTGACATCACTCTCGTGTAGATACTCCGCCCGTTGTCATAAATGTGGTCGATCGCATAGGTTCTGAAGCTCTGAGAGAACGGCTCGATCACCGGCAGCCATGAAAGAGAAGTCTCCGTATCACCGGGCAAGAGCGCCAGTGGCGCGCCGTCTAGCGGCCCCTGGATGCGGATGAATGTTTGGCCGAATGTCGTGTCCACGATCCGCGATTCCGATGAGGTCGGCCACTGCTCGGCCAGATGGTCGTAGAAGCTGAGATACTCCAACCTGGCCTCAGGTGATCGAAAGGGATGATGCGCCGCGATTGCCAACGATTTCAAACCTGCCGTATCGGTCCGATCACGTCTTCAACCGGTCGCCGCAACGACATCGGCAAGACAGGCGCTCGACCAAACCGCACAACGAGATCGGGTCGCACATCCGGCATTCCAAGCCAATTTGCGAATTCCGGACGGATCGAGGGCACCTCGATCGGTTGATTGATATGCGCATTCCTGATCCCGAGCGCCGTCGCTTGCAGCGCAAAGCGCTCAAAGCTCCTGCCCACCCTGATCCAATGCGTGGGATCTGCTTGGTCCCCGATAAAAACAGCGACCCCGGCCGAGGATTGGATATGATCGCGATACTTCGCGTTCTCGGAGTCTTTTGTAAAAAACGTTTCGAAAAGGCGCGCGCCAATCCACTCCGGCATCGCCGGGTTTCCCGAGCAGGGACTAAAGAGGCCATCTCCCTTTGTGATGGCATTTCCCGGGCTGAACCGGAGCCAATCGCGCAGTTCCGCGACAAAGGCCGGGTCATCCATCTGGGCGCTATTGCCTTCGATGACAAACTCGGCAATTGCATCGAGTTGCGCTCGTTCCGTAAATATGAGAACCGAGACCCCTTCCTGTTGCGCGGCTGACTTCATAAGGACGATGTCATGCTCAGAGATCTGCTGCCCGTCAAAGGCTGATCGGGTCGACTGCCGAAGAGGAATGGCTTCATAGAGACCGCCGTCGCGTATCGGACCGTTTCTCAAAGCAATTTCGATTTGAGGTTCCGGCCCGTCGTTGATTGCCGCTTCGGTCAGCAAACCATGCGCATTGGCCGCAATGATCAAATTCTCGGCGGCACATCCAAGACTGACATAGAGGTGATGGTCGTCGGGATCGACGACCGCCGTGCGGCGTGCCAGGTCAGGAAGGATCGTTGCCCCTCTTTCGTCCAGGCGGAACTTCCAAGGTTGTGTGTTGTGGCCGTTTGCGGCCAGCGTTGACATTCGGACCAGTTCCCGAAGCGTCGGATCACTGGAAAGAAGCCGCCGTTGGCGCTCCAGTTCTTCACGATATCCGTCCAGACGAGGCCAAAGGCTGCACCCCAGCGCCCCAAGCGCTGCGACGGACAAGCCGGATGCAATGAATGTTCGACGTGAAGGCATCATCTTCCAGCCACGGCGTTGCTGCCTGGCTCGGGTTTAAGGGTGTTGCGACACTTACAGAAATAAAGAAGCGCCGCACAACGTGCATTGACTTGCATCAACCTGCAGAAAAGAGGGAAAGTGGCCGTCGTGGCGCAAGGACGTGACCAGGCACCGGGCCTGCAGAGAAAACCGTCAGCAAGCTGCGCGCACATCGCACACGCTATGAAATGATCCCAAAATGAGGTGACCGTGTCATGCCACTCAGGCCTCGGCGTTTGCGACTGTTCTCCGCCATCCCTTCAAAGTCAGAAATATGGCGCCCGCGATCAGAACCACGTGGATGACTGCAAGAACCGCCGAAACGGGACGCTCGGCAGATATCCAAAGCCCGTCCTGAGATATGAGCGTTGAGCGGCGAAAGCCGCCACGGCTGAACCGTGACGGCCCGTCGGTCGCCTGGAAGGGATTGTAGGGTGCGCCGTCGGAGCTGTCAGAACTTCATCGCCACAGTGGCATTGGCGCGGAACTCGGCAAAGGCATCGCTGCCAAAGCGGCCCTCCAGCGAGGTGTTGACCAGCCGCTTGCCATTGTCTGTCTTGTGGTTGATCCCGATGCCGGCAAAACCGACCGCCATCGCATCGGAGAAATTCGCCGAGAACGCATCCACCGGCAGGCCGGCAATGCTCGCCTCCACATCGCCGCCGCCGAGATGGAAATAGCCATCCACGCCGGCGAAAGTCTCCACCGACACCATGCCTTCATCCATCTGGTGCTGCTGCGCAAGATACCGCGCCTCGGCCCGCACCGCCGCCACATGCACATCGCGGCTTGCCACCGTCATGTTCGCCGATGAGCCGGTTTCGGTATAGCCGTCGAGGAACAGCCCCGCGTAATTGCCGCCGAAGCTCAGTTCCAGGCGCTCGCCGACGGACCTGCCGACGGTGATCGACGGCGAGATGAAATATCCGCCATAGTCGGCAGACGCCGTTTCCAGCCCGCCGGCAACGGTGTTGTTGGCCACCATGCGCTCGGAGGAAAAGTCGCTGTAGCCGCCCATGACGGACGCCTCGATCCAGTAGGCGCCGCTGCGCATGCCGCCATAGATCCCGCCATAAAAGGACGCGGCATCGGTCTTTTGCGTGTCGAAGTCGGTTTCAAGCCTTGAATAGGCGCCGCCCGCGAATGCGCCGTACATGCGGTTGTCTGAGGCAAAGCCGCCGCCACTGACGAGCCCGCCATAGATCTGGTCGCCGCCGGTGACGCTTCCGGAGCCATTCTGGCTCTGATAGCCGCCGAAGCCGCTCACCCAGCCGCGCGGGCCGCTCTCGGCAAAGCCCGGTGCGTCTGTTCCATAGGCATAGGTGCCGTTGCCGGAAAAGCCGCCGCCGAAGCGGTTGCCGAAACCGGTGCCTGAACGCACCGCATCATGCACCGCCCCTGCCGTCGACTGCAGGAAGGGCTGCATCTGGGCAAGGCCCGTCGGGTCGATCGTGTAGATGATTTTGTTTGCCACATCGTGCACATAGGGCACGGCCGAGTTCACGGTCGGTTCGTTGTTCAGATATACGAGGTAAAGGTTCAGGCCGCTGCCGATGTTGAGCGATGGGGTCGCACCCTGAAAATTAACCTCGCCCACAAGCACGGAGCCCGCCAGGAGGGAGAGTGTGCCGTTGACGCCCCAGAAAAAAATGGAAGGATAGCCATCTCCGCCAACAATCGTACCGGCGTTGATGATGCTGGTGTTGTTGCTGGATGAAAAAACACCGTAAACTCCGCCTTTTATTGTGCCGTAGTTGGTGAGCGTTGGGTTGCTCCAGTCAACGTTAAAATCGATACCGTCACCTAAAGCATCTATCGTGCCGTAGTTGATTACAGTGATGTTCCTGCCGGAAGCATGGATGCCGACTCGGCCTGAGAAAATCTGGCCAAAGTTGATGATCGTAGGGTTGTGAGCGTCGATGTTAGAGTCAATGCCGAACCATTGTGCGTCGATTATACCGTAGTTGATGATCGTGGCGTCGCGCCCGGTCAAGTTGATACCGTTCGCAAAAGTACCAAGTCCGTAGACCGTGCCGTAGTTTAAGATCGTGGCCCTGAGCCCGGTCGAGTGGATACCGTGCCTCCCACCGGTAACCGTTCCGTTGTTGATTACCGTCTGATCGTCCGCTATCGCCCGCACTCCGTCCGTGCCGGCAAGGGTCGAATCGATCGCGCCGCCATCTTCGACAATCAGCGTGTCGCCATCCTCGTCAATGGTCTGCACCGTGGTGACGGTTGTTCCAGAGGGGATCGTGATGTCATCCGCCTGGGCAATCGCCGTCTGGACCAGAAAGAGCGCGGATGTGCAAAAGAGAACGCGGCGCAGGCGCTGTCCGGGAATTGGAAATACGATCAAAACAGTCCCCCAAAAAAATCAAGTCAAAATATAAAAAAACACCGTAACTGCTCACCCCCACTTTAAGTCCCCGAGATTCAACGGCGGTTTCAGACCCACTAGCTCAATCGAGATGCCTTTTTGGCCTCGGAGTGGTGCGACGATTTGAATCGGCTATTAACGATCCCCTCATTGCGATTTTCGTGATTCTATCGGGTTATGACACGTGTTCGATTGATTTGGGAAAAGCCGCATTGGGGTGGTCTTTCAGTCAAGGCTACTCGCTGCATTTGGAAGCCTGAAAAGGCGATGCGGCCACCGCATGGCCTGATGTCCATGGCATCGCGGGCGGACTGATGGCAAGCGTGAATGGCACTTCCCTGCGTGAAGAGTTCGATGCTGCCAGGGCGCGCATTGCCGCGCTGCGCAAAGCGGGCAGGATTTCAGATGACGTCGATGCGGTTATTGGCGTGTTGTGCAGCTTGCTGGGCATCCTGATCGCCATCTTTCTGGAAAAGACGACCAGGAAGACCGGCAAGAACTCCAGTATTGCGCCGTCGCAGACGGATAAGGACAACACCGGGAAACGGAGCAAAAAGGCTTCCGGCAAGGGTGTGGCGCCGAACTGGATGACGGGCGAAAACCTTCGCAAGGTCACCGTCGGGGAAACCTCCACCGTCCAGGTTTGTGACAGTTGCGGGGCTGATCTCTCAGACGTCGAACCCTCGGCGCGCGAGGAACGCATCCATCTCGATATCATGTTCGAGGTTGTCGAGAAAAAGGTCGTCGCAGAAACCAGGGACTGCCCCAAATGCCGCACCCGAACCAAGGGGCGTTTCCCTGAAAACATGCCGGGGCCGTTGCAATATGGCGTTGGCTTTCAGGCCTTCGTGATCAACCTGCTGATTGCCCAGATGCTGTCTTTGCGCCGCGCCGTCGAACTGGTGCGGGCCATCTCTGGCGTCAGGATGTCGCAGGCCACCTGCCTGGGCTACATCCAGCGACTGCACGAGGCGCTTGAACCCTGGGAAACGGCTGCCGCCGCACATCTTCTGACCCGCCCGGCCCTGCATGCCGATGAGACCGGTTTCAGGGTCGACAGCAAAAACCAGTGGCTGCATGTGCTGACCGATGACTCCCTGACCCTCATTTATGGATACCCCGGTGTCAAGCGATTTTCGAACGGTGATGTGAGCGTGTGATCGGATGCGGTCATTTATCAGGCCTCACAGTGCGGCTTTTTGTGCAGCCGCGGGCCGGTATGGTGATGCGCGAACCGGGTCCAAATCAAGTTCCAGAGCTATTTTGCCTTTTGGGTCAACATGGTTTTCCCGCTCCGGATCTTTCCGATCAATCTCCCATGCTATTCGTCGACCTCTTCACACGTCCCGGGCACCGACGCGAAGCGTTGCGCGATCCGCGCTTACGCTACCGCCTCCGGATTCCGATAATTCTCCTGTTTCGATATCATGGCCCAGATACCCCGTGCCATCCTGTTGGCCAGCGTGATCGCGACCAGAAGCTTCGGTTTTCGATCCAGCATTCTGGCCAGCCAGCTTCCCTTGCGAACCCCAAACCGCGTCGCCGCATTGATCACTGACATCGCCCCGATGATCAACAGGCTTCGGATGTCTTTCTGACCCATCTTCGAAACTTTCCCGAGCCGGTCCTTACCGCCTGTCGAGCGCTGAAGCGGCACGAGACCCAGCCAGGCTGCGAAGTCACGCCCCCGTTTGAAGCAATTCATGTCCGGGGCAAAGGCCTCAATTGCCAGTGCCGTCTGCAACCCGACGCCCGGCATTGTTGTCAGCCTTCGCACTGTGCCGGATGCTTTCGCCTCCGTCTTGAGTTGCTTCGTCAGATCGAAAATCCTGGTCGCCAGCAGATCGATGTGCTCGGCATACATCCGGGCCGTGTTACGCACGAGGGCGGGCAGCCCATTGGTATCGTCGTCCAGCGCGGCTCTCAACTTCTTGATCCCCGCCTTGCTCTTCGGCCCGATCACGCCATATTCGGCGAGATGGCCGCGCAGCGCATTGATGGTCTGCGTGCGCTGCCTGACAAACATCTGCCGTGATCGGAACAGCATGCCGCGCGATTGCTGCTCGGTGGATTTCACCTCAACGAACCGCATGGTCGGCCGGGAGGCAGCTTCAGTGATCGCCTCAGCGTCTGCCCTGTCGTTTTTCTGCCTTTTGACAAAAGGTTTCACGTACTGAGGTGGAATCAGCTTCACCTCATGGCCCAACTTACCGATCTCGCGGCCCCAATCGTGAGCTGTGGCGCAGGCCTCCATCGCGACAATGCATCGGGGCTGCTGTGCAAGAAACGGCATGAACTGGGCGCGGCTCAACTTCTTGCGGTAGCCAACCGAGCCATCGGCTGTGGCTCCGTGGACCTGAAAAACCTGCTTTGCAAGATCAACGCCGATGATGCTAACTTCCGACATGTGGATACTCTCCCTTTGATTTGTGACGTTCAGTATAACGGCACCTGGCACATTACGATGCCTCCGGGCGGGGTATCCACACTATCAAGTTCCTGCACCCCAGGCGCGGCAAGGAAGCGATAGAGGCATTCGGCATCATTCCGGTCTACACCGGGGTGTTGATCCATGATTGCTGGGCATCCTACCTTGCATACAGCCAGTGCAAGCATCAGCTATGCGGGTCGCATCTGCTTCGGGAACTGACCTTTGTCGTCGACTCCAGCAATTACCGTTGGGCGCGCCTGATGAGGAAGGTGTTGCGTGAGGTCTGCCATAAGGTCAACAAGAGCGAGACCGGGGTGTTGAGCGAGGCCGAATGTCGCAAGATACGCAAAAGGTATCGGACCATTCTGACGCAAGGTGCCGGGGAAATGCCCGAAGTTCCTGCGAAACCGGAAGGTAAGCGCGGACGGGTCGCAAAGTCGGATGCCCACAACCTGCATGAGCGTCTGTTGAAACACGAGGACTCCGTGCTTCGCTTCATGAGCGAACCCGATGTCAGCTTCACCAATAACGCGGGCGAGCAAAAAATCAGGATGGCAAAGGTCAAAATCAAAGTCTCGGGCTGCTTCCGGACAGACCGCTATGCACACGCCTGGTGCCGGATATCAAGCTACCTGAGTTCCATGGGTGCCCTCGGATATAATCCACTTGTCGCGATCCAGATCGCGCTGGCCGGAAATGCCGCCAATATGGTCAAATCACACTATGCTCAAGACGCGTGACGGGGTGAGCAGTTACGGTAATTTTTACGTTCATCAACGCCGCGCTGTTCCTCGATGAGCATCTGACGATAAACATCCTGATCGGCGCGGCGCTGATTGTTGCCGGTGTTGCGATTACCTCCACCGGCAGCAGAAAATCTCCCTGACGGTCAGCTTTGGGAATCCGTTCCCGTGATGCGACCGACGGCCTCCATGTAAGCAGGCTGCTCCGCAACGACCTCGGCATAGGCCGCACCAAGCTTTTGACCGGCAATCACATCGACCGGATAATGCACACCCGCGATAACCCGGCCAAAGCCGATCTGTTTCGCCAGATCCATGATCTCTGTCTCATGCTCAGGAAAGATGTCCGAAAGCAGGGTTCCGTAGACGGTTGCCCGGATGGCGTGGCCGCTCGGATAGGCGGCAACGGGTCTGGCATCGCCAACCGGCTTGACACGTTCGTCAACCTGGAACGGCCGCGGTTCGTCAAACACGCCCTTGAGCGCGTCATAATCCATGCGCACCTCGTTTATCACGCCGTCCAGTGTTTCCTTCAGCAACCTGCCATCCACTTCGACAAGCGATGTACTGATAAGAGGCGTGAACCTTTCAAGATCAAGAGTCTTTTCTGCGAATGCGACCTGCTCCGGCGTTCGCGTGTGCTGAAGCCACAAGACAATTTCCATTTGCGTCTTGAAGTCAGCGGAATCGCGCGCCGGCGGTGGCCCGATCAGGGCCTTGGCATCTATCGATCCCTGCGGCAGAAATCTGTCGCCTTGATCCGCGTGCGCCATGACCGGCAGTGCCATGGCAATGGCAACCGCGATGACAGTGAATGTGACAGCAATACGTTTCAGCACTCTGGAGTACATCCTTCAGCTTCCTTGCCGCCGCCCCCGATCGTCGACGTCGGACCACCAGGTGCCGGCTTTGGGCAATCGCTGTGGGTGGACCAATCGCGACGATCTTCTGGACTTCAGGTAGGCATGGCGGCCAGCGCCTGCAAAGCGACTTTAGTATGAATCCTGGAGTGTTGCGCGCGTATCGGAACGAAACAGGCCCCACCGCAGACCATGCGTGCGCCGCATCTGGACGAGCAGATAACCCGCCAGCCCCAACATCAGGATCTCGGCAAAAGGACCGGCCAGCCAGATACCCTGTTCACCCAATGCCAGCGGCAACATGAACGTCAGCGGCAACGCAAATACATAGGTGCGCGAAAGATTCATGGCGGCTGAACGCTTGGCGTCCCCGGTCGCCTGAAAATAGTAGGCGAGCATCATGGACGGTCCGAACAGGAAGAAAAGCGCAAACATGTAAGGCAGGATGCGCCCGGTCTCCCGGGCAATCGCCGTGTCGTCGACGAAGCCAAAACCGATCACGTCGGCGTAGAGAAGGAACCCGGCCTGCACCACGACGCAATAGATCAGCGCGAAAAGCACAGCCAGTCTGAAGCTGGCATCGGTCCGCGACCAGATGCGCGCACCGAAATTGTTGCCGACAACGGTCTGAAAGGCCATCGCCAGTCCGAGCAGCGGCAGGAACGTGAATGTCATCAGCCTTGTTGTGATGCCATAGGCGCCGACGGTCGCCTCGTAATTGTCACCGCTCCAGAGCTGTAGGCAATAGATGACGGCCGCCGATGAAAGCGACACACCCAGATAACCAAGACTTGGCGGCACGCCCAGTGCCAGATAGTCGCGCCAATGGCTGGTCATCCTCATCAGGGAAAGGGCGTTGAAAGCCAGGACTGACGGGCTGAAAAAGCGGTAACCGATAACCACGAGGCCGGCCGTCAACTGTGCGGCAATCGTGCCGTAGGCAGACCCGGCAACACCCATATCGAACTCGACGATCAGAATGTAGTTGAACAGGACATTCAAAAGGATCGTCGACAATGATGCGATGGTCATGAAGGAGACCCGGCCCTCGCAGCGCAGCAGGTCGAACAGCAGCATCTCCACGAATGTGATGGGCGACAACAACACCAGGATGGCGATGTAGAGGTAACCCTGCTGTGCGATCGTCGCAGAACCACGCGCAACGACATCGACAAGATCGCTGCCGATAAGAAGAAAGACGCCAACAAGAATGGCGCAGAATATCAAAGACAAGAGCACGGCACCGGCAAAGGCATTGCCGAGGACCGTCATCGGTTCACGTGCACCAAGGAGTCGCGCCATTACCGAGGCAAAACCGTTGGTCACCACCGTCGCCAATGCGATCAGCATCATGAACAGCGGAAACATCAATGTCACGGCCGTGAGGGCGTCGGCACCAACATAGACACCGAGGAACCACGCATCGACGAGATTGAAAAGGCCATTGACCAGCATGATCAGAATGATCGGTGCGGCGGTTCGGGCAAACACAGCCGTAAGCGAACCCTTCAGAAACATATTATCCGGCAGATCGGCGGCTTCAGCCTCCCGGTTTTCTACAGTCTGGCCGTCCATCTCAAGCCTTCCGGTCCGTTTCTGGTTTCGTTTCCACCGTCGCAACAGGGCAAGCCGCTTTCGGCGAACCAGCTGTTGGTGACGGCGCGAGACGCCAACGTCTTTGAATCTAGTATCTTGCAGTCTCGAAGGTGCTGCGGTATATTAATTGACACTGTCAATTGACGTTGTCAAGCGTATTGGATTGCAGATTTGAACAAACCGCTTACCGGCGATGAAATAACGGAGCGACGCGCAAGGTTGATCGATTGCGCGCTTTCCATCCTGGAGACAGACGGCATCCAGGCCCTGACACTGAGACGATTGGCCGAAGCCGCGGGTGTCAGTCGCCAGACGCCCTATCTCTATTTCCAGGACAAGGCGGCGCTCGTGGATGCGATGCGCATTGCTGGCCTGAACCGCCTGACGGAAGCGGCTCAGGCAGCGGTGACCGGAGCGGAAAAGGAGGACCTTGTCGAACAGCTGCGCCTGGTGGGTGAGGCCTATGTGCGCTTCGGCCTGGAAAATCCCGGCGTCTACAAGCTCGTTTTCACACCGATCCGCCCGGACGAGCCGCCCACCCCCGAGCACAAAGAGGCGATCGAAGCCAATCAGAGCGTCGCCGAGACACGCATGAACGCGGCCTGGAAAGACGGCCTGCTTGCGCTGCCGCCGGATCGCCTGAACAACGTGTTCTGGGCCGCACTGCACGGCCTGATTTCCCTACACAACGAAGGCCTGATTGCCGACCGCCAGACGTTCGAGCAGATGCGCGCGGATCTGGATTATGTGTTGGCCTGTGGCTTTATCAACCGGCAAGGCGATACGCCTTGCTGAATGCCGCGCCGACACAACGCGACTATTTATCCAGCAGATTGATGGCTTCGCGCAGCTTGTGAATGTGGTACGGAACCGCCCAATTGTCGTTCGGACCGGTGCGCACATTCATGTCCCAGTATTTGGTGTGGGTGAAGAACGGGACCGTGCCCTTCGGCTTGTTCTCCTGGCCGCGTTTGGGCAGCACCGCTATGTCCATGATACCCTGCAGCCTTGCGACGGGCGTGGACAGATCGAAATGGCCCGAAACCGGACCGGAAATGATGTCGCCCCAAAATATGTTCTGGGATTTTGAGTAGATGTTGGTCCAGCGCGTAAAGGCAAAGTGCGCGGCGTGATGCGGATAGCGGAAATATTCGCCATTGGCCGAATTGCTGCCTTGCTGATAGCTGCAATGCTGGCGCTTGGTTCTAGAGTCCCATTCAAGAGCCGGCGGACACGTCGGAAGAATGCGCCGTTCCTGCTGAGCCCTCAAATCCTCTTCGTCATGCGCCAAAAGGAATTCGGCGTGTGTCAGAGGTGAACCGAGTGTAATGAAGTCGCTGACGAGCCAAGGGCTGCCATCCGACTTCAATTCCTTCCATGCAAGATTTTGAAGCTGCCGGTACTCATCCAGGTCCAGCGTCCCCGACGTATCGATGGCATGTTGCAACAGTTTCTCGAGTTCGTGCCGGTGCGGCTGTTTTCTGCGCGTCTGGCCACCCTTGTTCATGTAGCGGTTGATACGGGCAAAACTCGCCTTGAGAATGTCATAGGCTATGACCGTCCCGAGCGAATGGGATACGACGATAATGCGGTCGTACTCGGTATTCCATTTCGGATACGGGGCGCCTTTCTTGTGTTTCGCAGGATCGAAATCACGCACGCCCATCAGGGTCTCGAGCAATTCGACACCCTTTTCCCGAATTTCCTGCCGGCGTGCGACATTGAGCGGTGTCGCCTTCACATAGCGCGCGACATCGCCGAAATATTTCAGCAGGTAGACGTTGATAAAGGTGCCGGCAGCGATCGAAACCACCGCACCCAGCACCGGCCCGACCCAATTCCAGCACAGCGCGGAGGCGTCGCAGGCTGCAGCGTCGCATTCTCCCGCAAGGCACTGGCGCAGGTCGCTGATCGGAAGCGCGGAAAACAGCAGGACCAGTGCGATGATGATTGTCGCAATCCAAAGCGCGACCCATGCATTGTAGACATCCTTTGGCACCCGTTTCGGGGTCCGCCACAAGAGATCCGTCAACCAGGCCTTGAGGTGTTCCCAGGTGGTTCCGTGCATCAGGTGCGCCCAGTAGAACTCATAAAAATCCGTGTGGACGCCGTTCTTGGCTTCTTCGGTGGTAATGCGTCGCAATTCGAAACTGCGATTGCGCCGGTCCGGTTTGCTCCAGACCGGATTCTCCACCCGTTGCTGGCCATTGTTTGAATCCGGACGGCTTCGCGGGATCAGGCTGTCATCAGTCACCCAGGTCGTATCGACAAACCCGCGGAGCGTATCCATCGGCACCTGTTCGCCCATGCCATGGATGACGACGACCGCCTGTTTCTTCTTTTCGCCTGACGCCTTGCCGGAACTCTCTGTACTGTTATCCGTTGCCAAAACCAAGCCTTGCTGGACGTGATAGGATTGGGCGGATTTAGCAACATTCCCAATAAAAAGCAAAGACATATGGCTAATCTGACACCAGCACAGTCGCCGGCTGACGGTCATTCATTTGCCGCCTAAGAAATCAATCCTGTCTCGCCCGCCACTGGTTGATCAATTCCGCGCGCGTTCCTATGGTGCGCACGGGCCGACAAAACGGGACTCAATACAATGAACTGGCTGAAACTCGCCATGCGAGCGGACATCGTGAGACGGTCCCTCGCCGTATCGCTGATCGTCGGCACGGTATTGAATATCATCAATCAGGGAGACGCCTTCCTTGGACCTGAACCAGTCAGCATAACGAAGTGTATCCTGACCTATCTTGTCCCCTATTGCGTGGCGACCTACGGCGCGGTCAGCGCGCTGGCCGCCAGCGTCCTCGAACGGGCCGAGGGCTGAACTTCATGGTGGTGCATGGCCGCGACGCGCCATGTGCGGAATGTACTGGATAACCTTTCACATTACCGGATCAATCCTGTCATAGCGCCGTCATAAACAGTATGATCTTGGCGGGGTTGGTGTGGAGTTGAGCGTGATGCCGAAAGGGTTCCGCCGGGCGCGTGTCCGGCTGTCCATTGCCGTCAAAATATCCGACAGCCTTACTCGTTCGGCACAGCTCTTTCGCTCGACAATTAACGTTCCTGTTTCAGATTTCCCGCCGCAAAACCGATATCGATCGCTCTCAGGGGTTCGGGCAAGCTCAAGCGCAGGGCATTGGTTCTGTGTGCCCTATTCACTAAATTTTACGCACACCACAATTTTTGCAATTTTTCACCGCGCCGGAATCGGTATAGTGACCCTCAAGTCCCTGTACCGGTCGGATTCGGATGCACATTCCGTCGCCGGCATGCGCCGGGCGCGCGGCAATCTGACTGCCCAAAAACCATTGTTGGCACTGATCACGGCCCTTCCTGCCTGGAAGGTCGACCGGATGCGTGTGCCTGTTGCGTAGCGTGTTCAATAGATGGGAGGTGAAATGTTCAAATCGTCGGGTATCAGAACCGCATATCGACGCCGATCTGACAGCAACGGGTTGTCACTGACCGACGATTGCCCCGGACAACCGGCATGAGGTACAGCGCCGCAATAATCAAAGTGTCGTGGTTGTTTTCGGTGTCCCCCTTTGCCGTGCTCCTGTCCGCAAGTCTGGCTGCAGGATTTCCGTTGGACCAGGGCAAGGTCGCGTACCACGCCGGCGGGACGAACTGCTCCGACTGTTTTCATCGCCGTTCCGGCACTTCCTTCCTCCCGGTGAAATTCGAAAGTAACGCGGAACTCGATACGGATGAGAATTTTCCGCTTGATCCCGACGGTGCCTATGACTTCAACGAGCGCGGCAACTACTATCTCCAGCAGGAAGACTTCGAGGCCGCGATCGTTGAATACACGCGCGCCATCAAGGTCGACCGGCTGTTTGCGTTCGCCTATTTCAATCGCGGAACGGCCTACAGCAACCTCGCGCAATACGAACGCGCGATTGCCGACCTCAACCGTGCTGCGAAACTGCTCCCGCATGATTTTGAAACGTTCCGAAGGCGCGGAGAGATCTACTACGATTGGGGGCAATTCTCATTGGCTCTGGAAGATCTCAACGAAGCCGTCAGACTGAATCCAAAAGACTTTGCCGCCTTTAACATGCGCGGCCTCACTCAGGTGAGGCTTGGCCGGGATGAAAACGCAATTGCGGATTTCAAGCGCGCTATATTGCTCGATCCCCGTTACTATCCGGCCTACGTCAATCGCGGCAATGTCTACAGAAGGACGGGCCGGCTCGACCGCGCCTTTTCTGACCTCACGAAAGCGATCGAGATTGATGGTGAAGATCCTTTGAATTTCTATTTCAGGGCGGAAGCGCATCAGGCTGCCGGCCAGACCATGGAAGCCATCGCGGATATTTCGGAGGCCATCAGGCTGGATCCCTGGGACGCGGACTATTTCTTTCGCCGCGGCCTCTATCATCAGGAGATGCAGGACCTGCCGAACGCCGCGGAGGACTACAAGGCATCCCTCAGGCTCAACCCGGGATCCTCGTCCACGCACAACAATCTCGGCAATACGTTGCACGCGATGGGCGCCACCCATCAGGCGCTTGTATTCTACAATGAAGCGATCCGTCTGGATCCCAACGACAATGTCACGCGCGAAAACCGCGGTCTGTCATATCAGTCGCTGGGCCACGGCCACCTCGCCCACGACGATTTTTCCATGGCGATCGAACTCGCTCCGAAGGATGCCAGCGGATATGTGAAGCGCGGCTACAACTTGCAGGAACTCGGGCGATATGAAGAAGCCCTTGCGGATTTCAACAGCGCCGTTGCCTTCAGTCCTTCGGATCCGGATGTTTATTTCTATCGCGGTCTGTTGCTGGAGGTGATGAAACAGTTTGGAAAAGCTGCGAGAGACTTCAGCCTCGTTATCCGGCTCGATCCGAGTGACGGATATGCCTATTACAACCGCGGTACGATGTACCGCCAGGCAAGCCGCTTCGAGGCCGCCATCGCGGACTTTCGTGAGGCCATTGCCCGCATGCCGAACGACCCTGAAAGCCATTTGAGCCTTGGCATGTGTTTTGAAAAAATCGGGCGTTGGGACGAAGCATCGGCGGCCTATCAGGCTGCCCTGCGTCTCGATCCCGATAACGTGGCAGCCCATGTTGGAAGCGGCAATGTCCATTTGAACACGGGCGATTACTTGCGGGCCGTCTCAGACTTCGACCGGGCAATCTCGCTCGATCAGAACAACGCCGCAGCTTTCTTCAATCGCGGCGTCGCTTATGGTCATGCCGGACAGGATGAGCTTGCTCTTGCAAGCTATCAGGAGGTTGTGAGGCGGGAACCCGGCCACCGAGATGCCTACCTGAATATCGGCCATATCCTGCGCTCGCGAGGCCATCTCGAAGAGGCAGCCAGGCACTATCGGCATATGGTCCGATTGAACCGTTTCGACCCGGAGCCGCTTCTTCATCTCGGTCAATTGTACCTGGAACTGGAACAGTTCGACGAGGCGATCCTCCAACTGGATCAGGTAATCGAAAGTGAACCCGAATGGGCGCAGGCCTATTTCAGAGCCGGATTCAAAAGTTATTCAAACGTAACAATACCTTGCGAGACGCCGCGTCATGAACCGGATGCTTGCTATGAACGCCCACGCGGTTGAGTTCTGGATGGTCCTCTCCCAGTCCCGGGCCAGTCTGCGGCAGCGCCCGAGCCAGGCGAAAGTTCGTTCCACCACCCATCGACGCGGCAGAACCTTGAAACCGACTGCGCTGTCGCAGCGCTTGACGGTCTCGACCGTCCAGTCGCCATGCCCCGCGAGCGCTGCTCGCAACTTCGGTCCCGCATAGGCGCCATCGGCGAAGATGTGGCGCAGCCAGGGGAAGCGGTCGCCGACAGCCCTGATCAGGTCGCAGGCCCCGTCCCTGTCCTGAATGTTGGCGGCGTGAACGATGATGAACAGCATCAGGCCGATCGTATCGGTGACGATGTGTCGCTTGCGGCCCTTGACCTTCTTGCCGGCGTCATAGCCGCGAACGCCCCCGCTTTCGGTGGTTTTCACGCTCTGGCTGTCGATCACGCCGGCCGTCGGTGAAGCCGCGCGGCCTTCCAGTTCGCGGGTATTGAGGACCAGGAGGTGATTGATGGCTGCAAAAAGACCCATGCGGCTCCAGGTGTAGAAATAGCCACGTACCGTCGATACCGGTGGGAACTGCTTCGGCAGCATGCGCCACTGGCAGCCGCTGGTTGCGATATAAAGGATCGCGTTCATCACCTCGCGCATATCGGTCGTACGCGGTCGTCCACCCCGTTTTGCCGGCGGAATGAACGGGGCAAGTATCGTCCATTCCTCATCGGTCAAATCGCTTGGAAATCTCAAATGGTCTCTGTTATGTTCGGCGCGGGCGATATCATTCCATGGCATCGTGATTCTCCATCTTCTTTGAAAAGACTGTTGAATCACAAACCATTGATATCGCTCAACTACTTTTAAATCCGGCTCTCAGCAGAGCGATCGCGCTGCGCAAAAACGGTTTGTTGCCGGAAGCAGTCGAGGACTTTTCAAAGGCAATCCGGATTGAGAACGATTTTGTCGAGGCGATCTTCGAACGGGCCAACACCTATTTCAGGCTTGGCGAATATCGGCGAGCTATCGAGGGCTATTCGCGTGCGATCGAAATTGCACCGAACCAGGCAGAGTTCTACGCCAACCGCGCCGACGCCTACAGCAAGTTGCACATGCGTCGCAACGCCGAGGAGGATCTGGTCAAGGCGGCCTCCTTCCGCTAATTCTCTGATATCAAACAGTAAAATAGCCAAATTGCATCTCTTTACATCGACGGACCTGAAATTGAACTCCTGAAGCGAATCCCATAATTTTGGCCTATGATCATGCGACGAAAATCCGTTGTGACCGGAGATGGGATTTCGCTCAGCTACCTTGAAGGCGGCTCCGGCCCACCGTTGATTATGCTTCACGGCTGGTCGCAATCGGCCATTCTGTTCTCCGGCCAGTTTCACGCGCTTTGCACTAAACATACGGTTTATGCGCTGGATTGGCGGGGTCATGGCGAATCCGAAAAGACAGGCCATGGCTATCGGATCGCTCGCTTTGCAAAAGATCTTCACGATTTTGTGGAAGCGTTGAAGATCGATCACTTCCATGTTCTTGCCCATTCACTGGGAGCATCGGCCGTATGGGCGTATCTGATGCTGTTTCCCAACGACCGCCGACCTCAAAAACTCATTTTTGTTGATGAACCCGCGGCGTTGCTTGCGCGGCCGGATTGGGACCGCACGACATGTCTTAATGCCGGCGCCATCATCCCTACGATGGAGGATCTCCGCAAATTCAAATCCGCCGTAATCGCGACAGAAACGCCGGAAGCGCATGCGGACATCATGCGGCCGATGTTCACTGACAGCGTCGGCGACCCAAAATTGATTGAAATTGCGGTCGAGAACCTCAAGCTGCCGCGCGATCAAGCAGCGGAACTCTTGGAAGATAACTGCTTGCAGGACTGGCGATCTTTCATTCCGACAATTCGAAACACCGTGTTGGTCATTGCTGGGGAAGCAAGTGTTCACCCGATAGAGTCGCAACGTTGGATTACAGCGCAGCTTCCCGGTGCAGCGATAGAAATCGTATCGCGTCGTGACGGAGGCAGTCATTTCATGTTTGTCGAGAATCCGAGGGCTTTCAATGACGCCGTGCTACGGTACCTGTGATCCCGAAACTGGCGCCTTCGGAATGATGTCGTGACAACTGAATTTTAGGATCCGGATTTCTCCGGTAAAGTATCAAAAACACAGTTGCTTGGTCTTTCCGCTATGACAAATCTCATTAAGTTTCTTTTGGTCTCCATCGCACTGTCGGCCACCGCGCCATGTTTAGCGGCCGATCCTGTCGTGCTGGACGCGTCGGGCGAGCCACTGTTTGCCGAATATGACGAGGATGCGAAAGCCGGCGAAAATGTCAGCGGCGCAGTCTGTTTTGAGAACGGCAGCTGCATTCTGGTTTCTGATGAGATGATCGCGGTCCAGCGGATTGATCTCGACCTCGGCGGTTCAAGTCCAGACTACCGAGCGGGGCGCACCTACGGCGCACTCTTCAGCGAGTTCTGTGAGGACATCGCGAAAAAGAAGGACTGCAAGGAGGTCGATCTCGAGGCGATCGCCCGCGACGGAAGCAATGTTCTGGTATCCGGTTCCATGGGAAACGCGAGCAAAAGCGGCAACCGGGAAAAGAAGCGCTGGTTTCTGGCGCAATTCGCGCTGGACGAACAAGGCAAGCCAAAAACTGGCAGCCTGAAGGTCAAATCGGACAGAGGCCTGCTGAAGCGGCTCTTTTCCGGTCATGCGGCAATAGAGCCCTATGTGGGAAAACCGCTCCAGTGCGCCGGGCTCAATGTTGAGGGCATGGCCTACTTGGGCGGTGATCTTTTCTTCGGACTCCGAAGCCCGACGGACCGCGACAAAGGGGCGGCATTTATCGTTCAATCGCCGAAATCCATCATGGACGCCAGCAGCAAGTCGGATGTAGAGGGGACGCGCTTGCATCGCTTGTCATTCAAGGACGAGCAGGGAAAGCCCCTCAGCAATACCGGAATCCGTGCGCTCGAACCTATAAACGGCAAATTGCTCATTGCAACCGGTGATGCCGGTGTTTCGGCCCCGAGCGAAAAAAGAAAACAAAAAATTCTTGATCGCTGTGCGAATGTGCCAAACGGCGCAGCGCTTGCAAACGTCACGGGGCCGGAGCCGGAGGTGCCGCGTATCTGGATCTGGGATCCGAACGCCGGGGACGACCCTCGCCTCCTTGCGCGACTTGACGGACCTTACGCGACCGAGAAACTGGAAGGCATCGCGGTCCTGCCGACGGCATCAAGTGACAAGAGCGTCGATTTACTCCTGACTATCGACGGGCAGAATGCGGTTCCGGCCCTCGCTTTGCTCAGAAATGTCCTCATCGTGGATTGAAGCCACTATTGTTCGTTGCAGTAGTTCTTGACTGCCCAGTCGATGTTTTTCTGAAGCGTGGATATGCGACTTTGATAGAGACTGGTCAGGCAAGCGGTGTCTGAACCGCATGCTTGCCTGGACTTGAGGAATGCCTGTGCCTCGTCCTCCCGGTTGCCGCTTGCACCCATCAGCAACGGCATTGCCTTGTAGCCGTACCACAGCCCGGCCATTTCGGAATCAAGCGATGAGAGATCCGCGTTTGAACAGATTGCCTTTTCATCCGAGCTTGTTGCCTTGCTGCAATCGAAGCTCGCTGCATTCACCGCAGACGGTAAACTGAAAAAGGCAAAACCAGCGATTGCGACCAGCTTCAGGGCTGACAAATTGTTACGGTCTTTCACAGAAGGCTCCTCCATTGTTACGTCAGGCATGGACGGGAAAACCCTTGCCATCCGACATCGTTGCACAGATGCAATTCAGTGCGCGTATAACATTTCCAGCGGGTGGCTGGGGTGCCTCCAACGCAAAATGGCCTTCCTCGAAATCTATATGTGCAGTACACTTTGTCGCAATATTGCCCGCTGCCGTAACTCGTTGATACAAGAGACTGACAGCATGGAAGACAAGCAGGATTTTTCAGAACCGAGCTCCGGATTTTTCGGGACCGTGAGACATTCGGCCCCTTTGTATTTCAACAAAAGACATAGCAGTAGAATCAGGACATTGAGTGACATTCCTCACATCTCTTCTGGCGTTTTCGCTTGTGTCGTGGTCGGACTTTTGATCTCCGGCTGCAGCAGCGGCCAACAGATCAATTTGTCAGACGCCCCGATCCCGACATCGCGAACACTGGCGACTCAAACGGAAGCAGCAATTCTAATTTTGGCTCATTTTTGGGTCTCAGATGAATTTGAGCTGATTTTCAGGAGGGTTTAGGTTGCTTCCGGGCTGACTTGACGGTCGGTGGTGGCTCACCATCGACAAGTGTTCGTATGAGTGCACCCCAATCCGGGAAGATCAAGTAGCAAACAATCGTGCGGATGTGATCGAAGAACCGATACCGCGCCGCTAAAACACTGCGGGCTTTCTTCCAGAGCGCTTCGAGTACATCACAAACTGTATGCATGGCGAAGGCGAGCAGATTGAGCGTCGCCAGCACAGATGCCAGATAATTGTCGCCATGCCCAAAGTTGTGCTCCAGATTGTATCCCCGGGTTTTCAGAACATTGAAGGTCTCATTTTCAATCTTCCACCGTGCGCGTCCGCAAGCGGCAAGGTCCCCGACATTGGTCTCATCGACAGCGATGTTGGTCACAAAGCTGTTGCGATATGTGGTCTTCCCTTTGGTGTTGATAATCTCGATTTCGAACCAGTTGACGTGGGTCGCGTCCTTGCCATCGCGCAGGGGTACATCATTCAGCCAGCGATAGATGTGGGTGGCAGCCTTGCGACCCTTTTTGATACGACGGCGCTTTGTCGAGTTGATCTCGGCACCGTCCAGCCACTCGTACAACGTCTTATGGGACAAGGACTTGGCAGTCAGAATGAAGTCGCCGCCAACCGACTGAATCGTATCAACAATCGGCTGATTAGCATACAGGTCATCGCCAAGATAAACTGGCTTTAGCGAAGCGTAACGTTTCCCATTGGCGGCAAGCCAGCGTTTGACGGCATTCCTTTCACAATCCTGTTTCGCATGACCGTCCTGCGGGCTAATAAATTCCGGCTGCAGCGGTATCGCTCGGCTGTCACCCGGGACGACGACCGCGGCGGAAACCATGGTGTGAAAATACTCGGTGCCGCCATCATTGCGCTTGCGATGAGAACAATTCCGGCAATGCAACTTGCGGCTACAGAAATATTCTGTGCCATCAAGTGCAATCAGCACGCGACCATCCAGACATCGGAAAGGCTCCAAACCGTTATGGCTTTTCAGATGGTCAACAAGGTTATCAAACTGCCCAAAGAGATGCTGCGGTTCAGCCTCATCAAGCATCGAGCGGATATGATTATCGCTCGGAAGCTTCTTGATTCCGAACAACGTCTGACAGTTCGAGCAACCGTTACCCGCTTGCATCTCGCGCTGATGCGACAGGAACGACGGAGACTGCATGAAAAATATCGAAAACGCCGACAGGCCGATATCTGCCATCGTGTAACTCGTGTTTGGGCCAACCCGTCGGTCAGGCAAGTTCGCGCAGCACGATCTGAGCGAGCCAATGAGGGAATCCAAGTGTAACACGCAACAAACGAATCATAGATCGAGCGATTTGAGAATCCCAAAAATCCCAAAATTAGAATTGCTGAAACGGAAGAACTTGATCAGGATTCCGGCGCTCAGGCAGCGACTTTGCAGGACTCCGAAAATTCAACTGAGCAAGTTGCAGAAGCGCCACAGTCAGTCGCAGACGAGAAGACGGACACATTACCAGCGCCGCAGCCAAAGCCTGTTGTCGACGAGGTCAAGACGCCGGTTCCGGCAACGGCACCGAGAGAACCGTCAAACATCGTTGTTGAAACAGTGACGGTTGCGGAAAAACCGGTCCGGAAGGTCGAAACCACCGACATCGTCGAGACGCCGGAACGACTTATCGAACGCAAGGAAACGGTGGAAACGACCGAGCGCGTGGTCGACCAGGTCGAGGTGGACGAGAAAGCCGGCCGCACCGTCGAACAGATCGAAGTCGTCGAACGGACGGAAAAAACAGTCGACACGATCGCTGTCGACAAGACAACCGGTGCCGCGGTCGAGACAATCGTTCGGGCCGAGCCGGTTGAAAGAGAAGTTGAATCGGTGACCGTTATCACCGAAACGGCCGCGACATCAGTGTCGAGAGATCCGGCACGCCTTTTTGTCGGACCCGATCATGCCCTTTCCGCAGAGCACAAAGGTCTCGGCATACTGGCGATCCGCGCCGACACGCCACCGTCTGAGCAGGCGCGACTGGCGATGATTTGTGAAGCCTTTACCGCCCCGCTCCCAGATCGGCCGGAATCCGAAACCATCGGAATGGTGACCGTATGGCCGGTTTCGTCAACGGCCCATGCCGAAGAGCTGAATTCCGGCGGAGCCCAGCAGACTTGCGCAAATGCAGTCGAGCGTTACGGACTTGCCGAAGGGCGCAAGGCCATCATCGACACGGAACGTACGGGATGGATCCTGGACAACAGGGGTCCATATCTTCTCGCGTGGTCGCCTCCCGGTGACAAGGGGACTGCTGGCGCACTCGTGCTGCTGGTTGACCTTTCCGGTGTGACGAAACAGGAGGCAGCCACTGCCATAATGCAGCGCTGGTCAAGCGACATTGAGCGAAACAGTGCTCTTTGGGCCGGCAAAGGGTGGGATGTCGATCTGTTGCGACCGATCATCACCAGCTGGCGCGAGGATTTCGGCGCGCGCACATTGATGCTGCTGGGACCGGTGGGCGGCTAGGATGCGGTCCAATCGTTAGGCTTTAGACCGTGAGCTCTACGGCTCAAGGCTCCGCGCTTTCAAATTCATCGTCACGCTCTTCCAGGGCCGCTTCGTCAGTCGAGCAATCGATCACATATTCGCGGCCATCCCAAAGGACATAGCATTCTGTCGCCTCCACGACCTCCTCGTCGGCTACGTCCCGGTTGCCGCAGGCTTTTGGAATAACAACAAGAATCACAAATGCCAGCAAGGATGCCGTAAACGCGTTCTGCCAGCCCTGATTGAGCATTCCTCAGTCCCTTGCCGAGCGACTGGGTCCGCAACGAGACCCGTGGTCAGTGTCGTCCAGCCCGGGTTTTATTGCAACACGTCGTCAGGCCGGATTGTCCGCTGCGGTTTGCGTCCGGTCCCAGGGCTGTGCCTCGCTTTCGAAAACCTCGAACTGAGGCTCGAAAAGCGACGGATCATCCAGGGTTCCAGCGAGAAGGTAGATCCGTTCCGGAAATCGCTCTGTGCTCGAAAGGAGCGGCGATCCGCATTCCGGGCAGAAGCCCGTCTTGGTCTTCGCGCCATTGTCAGCGATATGGGCATGATATCTAACGGTGCCCTCAATGTTAGTCTCCGACATCGGTACGGCAAACGCCGGTGCATGGCCCGTGCCGGTCGCGCGCTGGCATTTCCGGCAATGGCATTTGAAGGAAAACTCCCATTGGCGGGTTGTCTCATAGCGCACGGCCCCGCATGCACAGCCACCAGAAACCCGTTCCGCCTCCGGCTTTTGCATGGCCTATCCTCCATTTCACTTGCATTCCGCAAGTAGATACTATTTACTTGTAATTCGCAAGTGAAATGACGCCATCGAAACAACCACATGAAATCCGGCCCTATTCCCGTTCGCTCACATTGTCCCGTCAACTACGCAATTGAAGCCGTCGGTGACTGATGGAGCCTCATTGTTATGCGGGACATTCTGCTGAACGGAAAAAGCCGCTATCACGAGTTGATGGCGGCTGAAGAAGCAATCGCTACGAACATTTTGAGTGAACGGCTGCAACGCCTTGTCGCATTGGACATCATCGAGCGGTTTCGCGATCCGGACGATGGGCGGCAATATGTCTATGTCGCCACCGCAAAGGGTCAGGCGCTTATGGGTGCCATTCTGGAACTGGGTGCGTGGGGCGCACAATTCGATCCCGATACGGATGCGCCGCCCGGAACGCCGGAGGCCTACCGTGCCGATCGTGCCGGCGTGATCGCCAGTGCGCTCGAAAGCTATCGCGACACCTTGTCGGAATTGAAAAAATGATTCCGGATCGCGTCAGAAATCCTTGATATCGCTAGCTTGTCTTCCGATCACCGAGGTCATCTCAAGTGTCATGAAGACGCTGTTCGGATCTTGGACATAGTCCGCGAAAGGCGGGCAAAGGGAGAAGCCGAACCGGGCATAGAGATTCCGTGCAGGTTCGAACGTCGCCATGGATCCCGTCTCAAGGCTGAGGCGTTTGTAGGCGCGCAAGGCGGCTTCCCGCAAAATGGTTTCGACAAGCAATGATGCAACGCCCCTGCCGCGGGCGGCTTGTGCGGTGTGCATGGACTTGATTTCGCCGTGCTCGCGGTCAAGCTCCTTCAACGCACCGCATCCGAGAAGCCGATCCTCGTCCCAGACAGTCCAGAAGGTGACATCTCGCGCACGGAGCGCATCCAGGTCCAAGGCGTGCGTGCTTTCCGGTGGAGATTGCTCTGCCATCGTTTCGAGATGCGTTCTCAACAACGCCTCGATCTCCCGTCCACGCAGATCGTCTATCCGTATGTCCATGCCGTTCCTTGTCCGCAGGCTGCCAAGTGTCATTGCCTAGCAGATTTGGCGGCAACGGCAAGGACGCCGGTAAAGCGTCAGAACGCGGTCCGGTCGCCACCTTTGAGATCAAGCATTTCGCGGGCTTCTTCAGGCGTCGCAACCTCGCAACCCAGGTCCTCGATGATACGGCGGATTTTCGTGACCTGTTTGGCGTTTGATGCGGCGAGCTTGCCGCGACCGATCATCAGACTGTCCTCGAGGCCGACACGGACATTGCCGCCGAGTTGCGTCGCGGTTGTCGCAAACAGCATTTGCGCGCCACCGGCACCGAGCACCGACCACTGGTAGTCGTCGCCGAAAAGCCTGTCTGCGGTGCGCTTCATGAAGATCAGATTGTCGATGTCGGGGCCGATACCGCCAAGGATGCCGAAGATAAACTGGATGAAGACCGGCGGTTTGAACAGGCCGCTGTCCATGCAGAATTTCAGATTGTACAGGTGACCGACATCGTAGCATTCATGTTCGAATTTGACGCCGTGGCCTTCGCCGAGTTGTCCGGCCACATAGGCGATGTCGGCGAAGGTGTTGCGGAAGATGTAGCTGTCCGAGTTGCGCAGATAGTCTTCTTCCCAGTCGAACTTCCATTCCGTGTAGCGGTCGGCGAGCGGATGCATCGAAAAATTCATCGAGCCCATGTTCAGTGAACACATTTCCGGCGACGCCCATTTGGCCGGCGCGATGCGTTCTTCCATCGTGTTCAAGAGGCTGCCCCCGGTCGAGACATTGATCACGGCATCCGTCGCCTGCTTGATCACCGGCAGGAATCGCTTGAAATGCTCGGGATCGATCGAGACCGAGCCGTTTTCCGGATTGCGGGCATGAAGGTGGAGAACGGAAGCGCCCGCCTCGGCGGCGGCAATGGCCTGGTCCGCGATATCCTCCGGACGATAAGGCAATGCATCCGACATGGTCGGCGTATGGATCGCGCCGGTAATCGCGCAGGTGATGATGGTCTTACGTTGCCTGCGGCTCATGCGCATTCTCCTTGCTTTCGCTGTCTCTTCGTCCACCCCCTGGTCGTGTCACGATACGGCGGGACAGGGCGAACAGGTCAAGACCGGTCCGTTCGCGCACATAGCCCCAAATGCCCTTTGGCGCGCGCAGCATGATAACGATGGCGACAAGACCGAGGATCATCAGGTAAAGCGCCCCTAGATCCGCCAGGGTCTCACGCAGCAGGAAGAAGATGATTGTGCCGATGATCGGTCCCTCGATGGTGCCGATCCCGCCGATAACAACAATGAAAATGACGAAAGCCGTCCAATCGTTGACGTTGAATGCGGCATCCGGCGAGATTCGCAGCTTCTGCAGGAAGATCAGCGCACCCACGGAAGCCGTCAGCGCGGCGGTCACGACATAGACGAAGAACTTGGCGCGCCAGATATCGATGCCAAGGCTCTGGGATGCCAGCTCGTTGTCCCGGATGGCGGTGAGCGCAACACCGCGGCGTGAGCGCAGCAGGACGCACACCAGTGCAAGCACAACCACGATCATGCCGAGCGCCATCCAGTAGGTGGTCGCTTCTCGCATGGCGCGGCTGTCGGCTATCGATCTGACAATCGAGACAGGCAGGCTCGTTCCGGAGCCGCCGCCGAGTGCCGACACCTGCGCTGCGCCAAGGCGGAAGACCTCTGCGATCACCCAGGTTCCGATTGCAAAGTAGGCGCCGCGAAGACGGAATATCAAGATCGCCACCGGGACTGCGATCAATGCGCCTGCAAGCCCGGCCACCGGGATGGCGGCGACCGGCGACAGCCCGAGAAACATTGTAAAGGCGAACAGGCAATATCCACCGAAGCCGACAAAGGCCTGCTGGCCGACCGAGACCAGTCCGGCATAACCGGCCAGAAGGTTCCACAGACTGGCGAGTGCCATGTAGAGGAAGAGCTCGCTGAGCAGCCGCATATCGGCCCGGCCCGCCCACCAGGGTGCGAGTGCAAGGCCAAACAGAACCACGACCGCGACTAGCGCCGCGATACGGCTCGCTGGTGAAAACCGGACGACGGTGTATTGATCTGCTGCGTTCATCCGTCAATCCTCGGAAAGAGCCCGCGCGGGCGGATGGCCAGAATGACCAGAAAGGCAATGTGGCCGGCCAGCAGTTGCCAGCCCGGATTGATCTGCGCGCCGATATTCTGCGACACGCCAAGGATGATGCCGCCAGCAAGCGTGCCCCACAGATTGCCAAGGCCGCCGATAATGACGGCTTCGAAGCCGAAGATCAGCCGGCCCGGCCCAACCGAGGGATCAAAGCTTGTACGCACGCCAAGAAAGATGCCCGCGACAGCGACCACCACCAATGACAGGGCCATCGCCAGCCCGAAGACATGGCTCTTGTTCAGCCCCATGAGCTGGGCAATATCCTGGTTGTCGGATGTGGCGCGGAACGCCCTGCCCCAGGCGGATCGGTAGAAGATCCATTGCAGGGCTCCGATGATGACAACGGCCGTGATGAACATGATCAGCGGCAAGATGCCGAGATTCAGCCCGCCGGGCAGGCCGATGCTTGCCGTTTCAATGGCTCCGGCACTCATCTTCTGCGGGTCGGCACTGTAGATTTCGAGCAACCCGTTCTGGATGATAACCGACAGGCCGAAAGTCACGAGAAGTGGCGGAAGGATGTCATCGCCCAACGTGCGGTTGAGCACCACCCGCTGCAGCACATAACCGATCAACCCCATGACGGGTGCAACGATGATGATGGACAGCAGCGGGTTGATCCCCAGCGTCGTTGTCACTGTCAGGCCAAGAAACGCCGCCAGCACAATCAGGTCGCCATGGGCAATATTGACCAGACGCATCACGCCGAAAATGAGCGACAGGCCAGCCGCGAAGAGCGCGTAAAGCCCGCCGAGCAGAATACCCTGAATGATGGCGTTTACCCAATCCATGCGTCAGACTCCAAAGTAGGCCTTGCTGATTTCATCGCGCGATACATCGCCGGAGGCACCCTCAAGCGATACACGCCCCTCCTGCAGGCAGTAGACCCGGTCGGAAATGTCCACGGCGCGCTTGATGTCCTGCTCGACGACGACTGCACTCATGCCTGTGCCGATGATATTGGGCAGCGCCTCGTAAATGTTCTTTATGATGATTGGTGCCAGCCCGAGGCTGATCTCGTCGAACAGAATGAGCTCCGGATTGGACATCAACGCCCGGCCGATCGCCACCATCTGCTGCTGACCGCCCGACAGCGATGTTGCCGGCTGCTTGCGGCGTTCGGCAAGCACGGGGAAAAGATCGTAGACCGCATCCAAAGTCCAATCGCCGGGGCGGTTGACCTGACCGCCAATGATGAGGTTTTCCTCGACCGAGAGCGAGGGAAAGAGCTGGCGGCCTTCAGGCACCATGGCGATCCCCATCTGGGCAATCTGGTCTGCGCGCAGCCCGCCGATATTCGCACCGCCGAAGCGGATCATATCCGGGCGGTTGGTCAATAGGCCTGTCACCGAACGCATCAGCGTGCTCTTGCCAGCGCCATTTGCGCCGATCACCGCAATCACCTCGCCCTTCCGGATCGACATGGAGATACCGAACAGCGCCTGAAAGTCGCCGTAGAAGCTGTCGAGGCCATCGATTTCGAGGATTGCATCAGGCACCGGCTTCGATCCCCAGATAGATTTCCTGAACCTCGCGGCTTGCCATGATTTCGTCCGGCTGCCCTTCGGCGATCTTCCTGCCGAAATCGATGACAATCAGCCGATCGACGACGGCGAGCAACGCATGCACGACGTGCTCGATCCAGATGATCGAAACGCCGGAGGCGCGAACGTCGTTGATCGTCGCGATCAGCGATTTGCATTCCTGCTCGGTCAGGCCGCCTGCGATTTCGTCGAGCAGCAGAAGCGACGGGCGCGCGCCGAGCGCCCGGGCAAGTTCAAGCCGCTTACGCTCCAGCAGTGTCAGGCCGCCGGCAGGTGTGTTGGCGCGTGCCATCAGTCCGGTCTGCTCCAGAATATCGAGGCTGAGTTCATTGGCCCGGTGGCCACTTTCCCCCGCGCCCTGGGTGGCTGCAACCAGCACATTCTCAAAGACGCTCATGGCGCCAAAGGGCTGCGGGATCTGGAAGGAACGGGCTATGCCGGCCCGGCAGCGTGCCGCGGCCGAGAGCCCGGTGATCTTCTGGCCCTTGAAGAAGACGTCGCCCGACTGCGCCTGAACTGTGCCGGTAATCAGGTTGAACATCGAGGTCTTTCCGGCACCGTTCGGGCCGATGATGCCCAGCGCCTCGCCGTCCTCCAGCGCATAGCTCAGCGCATCGGCGACGACAATCGCGCCGTAGGACTTCCTCAGATCTTTCAGTTCAAGAACAGCAGCCATGGTTCCCGCGTTCGTGGCACAGGTTGTCGTTTCAGTCTGGCGAACAAGCTCCCGGACAGGCAAAAGCCCGCCTGCCCGGGTTCCGATCGGGGCGCAAAGTCCGTTGCACTCCCCTCCTAAAGAAGCAGCAACTCGCCGCCGGTCGGAATCTCGGGGGCCGTCGAATTGGACGTAATGACCAGTTCGAAATTACCGGCGCCACCCTGCCACTGACCACCGACCAGCGGTGTCTTGGTGACATTCTTGACCGGACCTTTCGCCCAGTCGACCGAGCCGACGATCGTGTTGAGGTTTGTGCTCTTGATGGCCTCGACAATCGCCAGATTGTCGCTGAGATCCTCGGATCGCCTGATGACATCCGCCGTGACCTCGAACAGCGCGTGCTTGAAGCCGATGGGCTGAGTCCAGGGCCGGTTCGTGGACTTGGTGTATCCTTCGGCAAGCGCGCGAGCGCTTTCGCCCGTCAGGCTGGAATTGAACGGATGGTTCGGCGACCACCAGACCTCCGACGTCAGCCCGTCGCCACGCTCACCCAGCGAGTTGATCACCGACGGGAAAAGCAGTGCCTTGCCAATGGTAACGACTTTCGGGTTGAAGCCCTGCTGTGCGGCCTGCGACCAGAAATTGGCAAAATCCGGCGGGATCATGTTGCCGGTGACGATCTCGCAACCGGCTTCCTTGAAGGCCGAGATCTGCGCTGAGAAATCTTCTGTCAGGGGCTGGTAACGGCCCGGGTCGACCAATTCGTAACCGGCTTCCTTGAGTGGTTTGGGAAAACCGAGTTCCGGATGGCCCCATGCGTTGCCATCGGCATCGTTCGGGAACAGGCCTCCGACCGTCTTCTTGACCCCGCTATTGCCCCAAAGATCGAGGAAGACGGCGATCACGTCCTCCAGTCCCCAGAAGAAATGGTAGGTGTATTCGAAACCGGTGGCGGGATCGCCATTGCGACCGAAGAAGTAGGGCTGCCAGGGACAGTCGGTCGTTATGCAGGGCACTTCATTGACCTCGGCCTGGTCGGCGACCGGGTTCGTGGTATCCGGCGTCGACGCCGCGACGATAATGTCGACCTCGTCACCGAGGATAAGGTCGGCGGCCACTTCGGCAGCGCGGTTCGGATTGGACTGCGAGTCTTTCGAGATTATCTCGACACCGTAATCCTTGCCGTCGCCGTTGTTGCGCAGGCCACCGGAAAACGCTGCCTTGATGCCTTCGAGCACAAAGTCATCGGCCTCGGCAAATCCGGCAAGCGGGCCCGTCCGAGGGCTCACATGGCCGACCTTGATGACGGGATTTTGCGCATAGGCGCGCGTATGGCGCAGTATCGCCGGCGCGGCAACCAGCGCTGCCCCACCCTTTATCAGTGAACGGCGTGTGAGGCCTTTCATTTTGTTCTGCATGGTCTTCCTCCCATTTTTGCCAGCCCGACGATCCGGCAGGCACACTATTCCAGGATGGTCTCAAGCTTTCTGAGGTGATCGGACACCCGCTTTCGCAGCGCATCTGCCTCTTCAGGTGTCCACTCGTAAAATCCCTGCCCCGATTTCATGCCCAGCCGCCCCCCGGCCACGAGCTCTTCGAGATAAGGTGACGGACGGCCGCTGTCTTCCAAGTCCGACAGGACATTTTGATGGATCGCCAGCGTCAGATCGGTCCCCACCAGATCCGCATTCGCCAGCGGTCCGAGCACGGACAGCCGCCGTCCGAAACTCGAGTTGATCACCGTGTCGACAGCCGCCGCGTCGCAAATGCCGTTTTCGACAAGGCTGATCGCCTCACGCCACAGCGCATGCTGCAGGCGGTTGCCGATGAATCCAGGAACGTCCTTTTCAACCCGTACCGGTGTTTTGCCGATTGTCGCCAGTACATCCATGACCCGGTTCATGACATCCTCAGATGTCCACTCGGTGCGGATGACTTCGACAAGCGGTATCAGATGCGGCGGGTTCCACCAGTGCGTTCCGAGGGCCCGCTCGCGGTGTTGAAGGCCCTGCATAATCGAGGTGATCGGAATCACGGACGTGTTGGATGCAAGAACACATTCACGCGGCGCGGATTTTTCGATCTCGGCAAACACGCCCTGCTTGATTTCCAGGTTTTCCGGAGCCGCCTCGATCACAAGATCCGCTTCGGCAACGCAGTCAGCCAGGCTGGCATCGCCGACAATTCGGACAAGCGCCTTTTCGGTTTCAGAAGAAGAATGTCCGAGCAGCTCGAGGCTCGCCGCAGCGCGGGCCGGAAGCGTTTCCAGGCTTTCGGCGTAGGTATCGTGCACTCTGACGTGGTGCCCTGCCCGGGCAAATGACACGGCGATGCCGTGTCCCATCAGGCCGGCTCCGATCACGGATATGTTGGCGAGACCGCTCACCCGCTAGCCCGCCGTGTAGCCGCCGTCGGCATAAAGAATATGCCCGGTATAGAAGTCGGATGCCCGCGAGGCCAGGAAAAGCAGCGGGCCGGCAAGGTCCTCAGGTTCTCCAAGGCGGCCCTTTGGTACGCGGCTCAAGAATCCCGTGCGGACGTTCTTGGCGTGATCCGTGTCTTCGAACATCCACGCGGTCAGCGGTGAACGGAACACCGTGGGTGCGATTGCATTGACGGTAATGCCGGTCTCGCCCAGTTCGCAGCCGAGCGCCTTGGTTATGCCGTCGACGGCAGCCTTCGAAGCGCAGTAGGCGGTGTAGCCGTTCGGATGGCCAAGCAGGCCCCGCGCCGAGGAAACGAGGACGATCTTGCCGCCATCGCCCTGTTCCTTCATCTGTTTTGTGGCCACCTTGGCGAGCATCCAGCTCTGCGTCACGTTCGCATCCATGACATTGGTGAAGTCTTCCAGTGGCATTTCATCGATCTTCGCGACCTTGTTCATTCCGGAAGCGACGACGAGTATATCGAGCCGGCCGTGCTCCGCGACGGCGGCGTCGACCATCGCCTGGCAGTTTTCCTCGCTGTCAGGGCGGCTGTTGATAACGGTGACACTTGCCGACAGGCCGGCGCATTCGTCGGCAATGGATTTGAGCGCTTCCGCATTGCCCGCGGCCAGCAGGAGATGGCATCCGGCATCGGCAAGTGTGCGGGCGGCAACCTGTCCAAAGGCCCCTGTTGCACCGGTGATGAGAGCGACCTTGTCAGCGACGTCGAAGAGCGCGTGGGGATTTCCAAAGGAACTCATGTCTTGCCTCCCGGCCCTGCACCCGGCGGATAGGGCATGACGACGATCATGGTGACGACGTCGTTGCCGTCATTGCGGATTTCACGCTCCTCGCCGCCCGGAATAAAGACCGTGTCCATCGGCCCGGCGACCTCGGCCTTGCCTTCTGCTTTCACGGTCAGACGACCGGAGAGCACCACGTAGACCTTCTCCATCGGCGAGGCGTCGGGACCGGCTCCGCCACCGGGAAGGAAATGCGAGCAGCCAACCCAGTAATTCTCCGGCCCGGTTTCCGAGAAGCCCGCCAGCCTCAGCGACGTGCAAGCCTGGTGATTGGGCGCTTCATAAGGCTCGGCTTGATCAAAGCGCTTGATAAACATCAGAACGACTCGCCGGGCTCGATCCGGTATTGCTGGCCGCGGTCGATCATCGCCACCAGCCGGATGATGCAGCCGTCCCCGCGGTCCCAGTTCCAGGGAAAGAATGCGAACGTGCATCGCTTACCGGTCACGGCGTCAAGGTCGCCACCGACATTCTCGATGCCGAGGATACCGGCCTTGAAGATCTTGTTGTGGACCGGTTCCCACTCGGGAAAGGCCTCGTCCCAGGCAATGCCGCCGGACCATTCCTTGTATTCATCTGCGAGGTGCGGCAGCAGCGGTCCATTGCGATGCGGGCCGATCGCCGTGGCGAGTGGATGGTCGTTTGCCTGTGTGTCGTGGCCGACAACCTTGACGCCCTTGTCAATCATCCAGTCGGCGGCGGACGGAACCAGTCCGGGACAGTATGGGAAATAGTCTCCGTCCTCGTACTGTTTGTGCCAACCGGTATTGATGATGAGGACATCATTCTTGCGGATCGCGTGACCGCAGGCCTTCTCGAGATCGTCGCCGGTAATCTGTTCCCACTTGTTCTTGGGGATCGAAACCACCAGTCCGGTGCCAAAGAAATGCGGCAGCGGAACCTCATCGATGAAGGGCGTGCCCTGCACCACATGCGCCGGGGCGTCGATATGTGTGGTCACATGCATGGTGGTCGTCAGCGTCTGCGAAAGGACGCCGGATTTCGCCATGTAATGCATGCGCTCGATACGCACGTCCCGGAAGTAGGGCCAGTTCGGGCACTGATAACCGTAACGGTGCGAAAGATTGTAGAACTCGAGCCCCATATCGTTGTTCAGGTTTTCCTGAAAATCGATACCGCGGATTGTCACCGTCATGGATGGCCTCCCAAGCCTGCTTGTTGTATTGCGATATGATACATATGCACCATATTGCGGTCAAGCTGATTTCGTGCAACAATTCCTGCCAGATGATAGAAAGAGGTGAAAAAGGCCGAATCGCCGGTGCAGTCGCAGACCTTGCGGAAACAGTCGGATAAAAGTGATGAATGTTCAGACGGCAGAAAAGACGCAATCTAATCAAGGCGTTCAGGTCATATCTCGGGCAGCGGACATTCTTCGTGCTCTCAAGGACCAGCACAAGGGGCTTAGCCTTGGACAAATAGCCGAACGGGTCGGCCTGCCCCGCTCTACGGTACAGCGGATCATCTATGCGCTGCAGGCGGAGCGCTTTGTCATGGCCTCGTCGGCAGAAGGCGGATTTCGCCTCGGACCGGAGCTCCAGTCGCTCGCCGAAGCCGGGCGCATCAACATGGCAGAAGTCATTCGGCCGGTGCTGGCTGATCTTGCCAAGCGGACCGGCGAAACAGTCGACCTTGCGGTGTACCGCCAGGATCACATGGTCTTTGTCGACCAGGTGGTTGGTACACATCGGTTGCGGACCGTATCGGCTGTCGGCGAGACTTTCCCGCTTTCCACAACGGCAAATGGCAAGGCCACGCTGGCGCTCCTGAGCGACGATGTTGCCGCAGCGCTGATCGCTCGCGAACTCGGCAGCAACGAAGACAACAACAGGGCCCTGTCCGATGTCATTCGGGAGGTCGAGGAGATTCGAAAGACCGGAATGGCCTTCGATCTCAACGAGCATACCGACGGCATTTCCGCCGTGGGCGCCGCGTTCAAGGACGTCAACGGCCTGATCTACGCCATTTCCATTCCGGTCCCGTCGCACCGGTTCGACGGCAGGAAGGACAAGCTGCGCGCGGCCCTGGCTGAAGCGATGGACAAGGTCCGCGCCAATCTCTGAATAAGGACGCCTCTATTTTCCCGATCGCAGCAGGCTGTCTGCAGACTGGTTGAACAGGACATTGTTGTTCTGGGCATTGTGCTCGCCGCGATTCTGGCTGCCCTTGTGCAGATCCACCGCCCTGCGCACGGTCGGGCGTTCCTTGATGCGTCCGCGCCAGGCTGTCACGTTGGGGAACTTTTCCAGCGATGCACCGAGCGGCTTGGCAATCAGTACCCAGGGAAAGCTGATCATGTCGGCAATCGAATAGTCGCCGAGGATATAGTCCCTGCCCTCCAGCCGGTTTTCCAGCACCGCGAGATTGCGGTCATATTCGCCGAGATACCGGTTGAAGCCGTAGTCTTCGCCGTCGGGCGCGTAGTTGCGAAAATGACTGAGCTGCCCGGCCATCGGCCCCTGGTTGCCTGTCTGCCAGAAAAGCCACTCCAGCGTTTCTTTCTCGGCCAGGGGACCTCGTGCCATGAAGCGCCCTGTTTTGCGCGCGAGATAAAACAGGATCGCGCCGCTTTCGAATACGGAAACAGGTTCGCCCTCGACATCATTGTCGACGATCGCAGGCATCTTCGCGTTCGGACTGATTTCCAGAAAATCCGGCTCGAACTGTGCGCCGCCCGCCAGGTTCATGAGGTGCGTTTCGTAGTCCAGTCCGCACTCCTCCAGCATGATGGCGACCTTCCAGCCGTTCGGTGTCGGGGCATAGTAAAAATCGATCATGGTGCCGCGTTGCCTTGTTCCTGGTGCGTGCCAGAGCCGATTACCATCAGATGTACGCTACGAGTGCAAGTCATGCGGCGCTGCGAATGGCACGGGGCGTCAGCCCGAACTCGGCGGCGAAGGCCCGTGTCATGGCGCTCGGGTTCTCGTAGCCGCATCGCAGCGCGATTTCGCCAACGGGCAGACGTGTCTCATCGACCAGTTTACGTGCCGCAAGCAGGCGAATGCGGCGATAGACCGTTCGCGGCGAAGCACCGAGTTCCGACTTGAAGCGCTGTTCAAGTGCGCGTTGGGTCATCCCGACCTGCCGCGCAATCCGGCTAAGTGGCAGCGGCTCCTCGATATGCTCCTGCATGGCGCGCAACGCACGTTGCACCGCTGCGCTGCGTGCCGCGATCGGCGCATTGCCCGTCGGCGAACGGCCCTGCATCAACAGCCAGCCGACTTCAAGCCGCAGTGCCTCCCCATGGTGTTGCCCGATCAGCTCTGCCATCAGATCATAGGTTGCCATGGCCCCGCTGCAGGTGATCCGGTCAGCGTCAATGACAAAGCGCTCCCGTTGCACATCCGTTTCCGGAAACTGCTCCGCGAACCCTTCCAGTTCCTCCCAGTGGATTGTCGCCGACCGTCCGTCCAGCAAACCCGCGGCAGCCAGCAGCCAACTGCCCGTATCGAGGCCGGCGAGTGTCGAATAGCGCTGCGATGCCGCACGCAGCGCCGCCTGGCAATCCGGACCTGCCAGTGAACGGAAACCGTAGCTTGGCAGCAGGAACAGGAGATCCCCGCCCGGTCCGTTCCGCAGGGCCATGTCCGGCGCAACGGCAAGGCCGCTGGACGAGCCGACGGGCTCACCATCAAGCGTCAGGAAATGCCACTCGTAAAGCGTTCGCCGCGCGACGTCGTTTGCCGCCCGCAAAGGCTCAACCGTGTTGGCGAGACAAAAGTTCGAGAACTTCTCGAACAGCAAAATACCGACCCTGCGGGTTGTGGCACTTGTTTTGAACCAATCTGGCATGAATTCGATCTAAAACTGCACGAAGCAAAATTGCAAGCGGCGTAGCGTTTCATGAGGAGGAGACCGTGCCATGCCGCTCGAAATGAACCGCGAAGTCTTCATCACCTGCGCCGTTACCGGATCGGGCGGCACGCAGGACCGCAGCCCGAATGTTCCGCGCAGCCCCGAGCAGATCGCCGACAGCGCCATCGCGGCAGCCAGGGCCGGTGCCGCGATCGTCCATTGTCATGTGCGCGATCCGGAAACGGGCGCTCCTGCCCGCGACCTTCATCTATATCGCGAAGTGACCGAGCGGATCCGCGCGTCCGAGGTGGACGTCGTTCTCAACCTGACGGCGGGCATGGGGGGCGATCTCGTTTTCGGACAACCCAGCGCGCCGCTACCGCTGCAGGACGGCACCGACATGGTGAGCGCCGAGGAGCGATTTGCCCATGTCCGGGCGTGCCTACCGGAAATCTGTACGCTCGATTGCGGAACGATGAATTTTGCCGAAGCGGACTATGTCATGACGAACACGCCCGGAATGTTGCGCGCCATGGGTGCCATGATGACGGAACACGGCGTGAAGCCTGAGATCGAGGCATTCGATACGGGGCATCTTTGGCTCGCCAAACAGCTCGTCTCGGAAGGCATCATCGAAAGCCCTGCCCTGGTTCAGTTTTGCATGGGCATTCCCTGGGGCGCGCCGGACGACCTCAACACGTTCATGGCGATGGTCAACAATGTGCCGAAAGACTGGCACTGGTCGGCCTTTTCCATCGGCCGAAACGAAATGCCCTATGTTGCGGCCGCGGTTCTCGCGGGCGGCAATGTCCGGGTCGGGCTTGAGGACAATCTGTGGCTCGACAAGGGCAAGCTGGCAACCAACGAAGCACTGGTCGAGCGCGCGGTGACACTGATCGAGGCCATGGGCGCGACGGTCATTGGCCCGCAAGCGGTGCGCGAGCGCCTGGGCCTTACCAAGCGGGCGCCGCTATCATGACCACGGCAGCCATCATCGGCGGCGGCGTCATCGGCGGCGGCTGGGCCGCCCGCTTCCTTCTGAACGGCTGGGATGTGCGCGTTTTCGACCCGGACCCGCATGCGCAGCGCAAGATAAGCGAGGTGCTGGCCAATGCCCGCCTTGCCCTGCCGCAGCTCTACGATGTCGCCATGCCCGAGGAAGGCCGCCTGTCGTTTCATCCGACCATTGCCGAAGCGGTTAGCGGCGCTGACTGGATCCAGGAATCGGTGCCGGAGCGTCTGGATATCAAGCATGACACCTACCGGGAAATTCTAACCCACGCTCCGGCTGATGCTCTTGTCGGCTCATCCACATCGGGTTTCAAGCCGTCGCAATTACAGCAAAGTGTCGAGAAATCGGGCGCCGTCATGGTCGCGCATCCGTTCAATCCGGTCTATCTGCTGCCGCTGGTCGAGCTGGTGACAACCGATGCCAACAGCAAGGAAACCGTGCAAAGGGCTGAGGAAATCCTGCGCGGCATCGGCATGGCACCGCTGCACCTGCTCAACGAGATCGACGCCCACATTGCCGACCGGTTCCTCGAGGCCGTCTGGCGCGAGGCGCTTTGGCTGGTGCGCGACGACATCGCCACCACCGAAGAGATCGACGATGCGATTCGCTACGGTTTCGGCCTGCGCTGGGCGCAGATGGGGCTATTTGAGACCTATCGAATTGCTGGCGGCGAAGCGGGCATGAAGCACTTCATTGCCCAGTTCGGACCGTGCCTGCATTGGCCCTGGACGCGCCTGACCGATGTGCCGGACCTGAACGATGAACTGGTGGAAAAAATAGCGGCCCAGTCGGACGAGCAGTCCGGCGCCCGATCGATCCGCGAACTCGAGCGCCTGCGCGATGACAATCTCATCGGTATCATCCGTGCGCTGAAAGACCGCGATAGCGCCGCCGGCGCACTGATTAACGAACACGAGCGGCAAATTTCTGCTCCGCTTGCCGCTCCCGACAGCGAAATTTCGGCGCCACTGCGCCTTTGGGAGGCAACGGTGCTGCCCTCCTGGATCGATTATAACGGTCACATGACAGAATACCGCTACCTGCAGGTGTTCGGCGATACCACCGACGCGCTGTTGTGTCTGATCGGTGCCGACCGGGACTATGTCAAGGCCGGTCACAGCTACTACACGGTCGAGTCCCACCTGATGCATCTGGACGAGGCAAAGCTTGGCGAGCGCCTGACCACGACGACGCAGATCCTGTCGTCGGACCAAAAACGCATCCATCTGTTCCACACGATCCTCTGCGGCGATCGGGCCGTCGCGACCGCTGAGCAGATGCTGCTGCATGTCAACAGCAGCGAGGGACGCGCCTGTCCTGCCCTGCCAGAAGTCAGCGCGGCCATTGAGGCCATCGCGCAGGAGCATTCGACCATGCCGCGCCCTGAGACCGCTGGCCGGCACACCGGTCAAAGGAGGTTCGCATGAATTTCGGATTGACTGATGAACAGGAGATGATTGTCTCCACCGTCCGCGCCTTTGTCGAAAAGGAAATCTATCCGCACGAGGACGCGGTCGAGCGCACGGGCGAGGTTCCGGAAGCGGTCGCGCAGGCGATCACGCAAAAGACGATCGACCTCGGCTTCTATGCCTGCAATTTTCCTGAAAGTGTCGGTGGCGCCGGCCTTTCCCATGTGGATTTCGCGCTGGTGGAGCGCGAACTGGGTCGGGGCTCCATGGCACTGACACACTTCTTCGGCCGCCCGCAAAACATCCTGATGGCATGCCGGGATGAACAGATCGAGCGTTATCTCCTGCCCGCGGTACGCGGTGAGCGGATGGATGCCCTGGCCATGACTGAACCCGATGCCGGCTCGGATATACGCGGCATGAAATGCGCCGCAGTCCGCGATGGCGATGATTGGGTCATCAACGGAACCAAGCATTTCATTTCCGGCGCTGAACATGCTGATTTCGTTATTGTCTTCGTCGCGACGGGCGAGGACCAGACGCCCAGAGGCCCGAAAAAGCGGATCACGACCTTCCTGGTGGATCGCGGAACGCCCGGTTTCACAATCCGCGAAGGTTACCAGTCGGTTTCCCACCGCGGCTACAAGAACATGGTCCTAGATTTCGATAGCTGCCGCCTGCCACAGGAGCAGGTGCTTGGCGAGGTCGATGGCGGCTTTGCGGTGATGAACGAGTGGCTCTACGCCACCCGGCTGACCGTGGCTGCGATGGCTGTGGGACGGGCCCGTCGCGCCTTTGATCTGGCGCTCAACTACGCCGCCGAACGCAAGCAGTTCGGCCAACCCATCGGCAAGTTTCAGGGCGTTTCGTTCCAACTCGCCGACATGATTACCGAGATCGATGCCGCCGATCTTCTGACGCTCAACGCTGCCTGGCGATTGGATGCCGGCCTTCCAGCGAACCGAGAGATTGCCAGCGCCAAGGTCTTTGCCACCGAGATGCTCGCGCGTGTCACCGATGCGGCAATCCAGATCTTCGGCGGAATGGGGCTGATGAATGACCTGCCGCTGGAGCGGTTCTGGCGTGACGCGCGTGTCGAGCGCATCTGGGACGGTACGTCCGAGATCCAGCGCCACATCATCAGCCGCGACCTGCTGCGGCCTTTGGGGGCCTGAATGACAACGCAGTTCCAGCGCCTTCTGCGCCCGCGGTCAATAGCCGTGGTAGGCGGCGGCGCATGGTGCGAAGCCGTTGTCGCGCAGAACAGGAAAATTGGATACGACGGTGCCATCTGGCCGGTACATCCGTCGCGGGACTCGATAGGTGGTTTGCCGGCTTTTGCGGATATCGGCGCTCTGCCCGGCGTGCCCGATGCAGCTTTTATCGGCGTCAACCGAAACGCGACCATCGAAACCGTTCGCGCGCTCAACGAGGCAGGTGCAGGAGGCGCCGTGTGCTTCGCCAGCGGTTTCCGCGAGACCTCCGACGGCATCGAGCTACAGTCGAATCTGCTGCAGGCAGCCGGTGAAATGACCTTGCTCGGCCCAAACTGTTATGGCTTCATCAACTATGTCGACGGCGTGCTCCTTTGGCCGGATCAGCACGGAGGCGCAAGAGCTTCGGGTGGTGCCGCGATCGTCACCCAGTCCTCCAACATCGCCATCAATCTGACCATGCAAACCCGCGGCCTGCCCCTCACCTACGTGGTGACAGCCGGCAATCAGGCCCAGATCGGACTGGCGGATATCGGCATGGCACTGCTTGAGGACCATCGGGTCAGCGTGCTCGGCCTTCACATCGAAGGCATCGAAGATATCCGGGCCTTTGAAGCACTGGCCGCAATGGCCAGGCGTCTCGGCAAATCCGTTGTGGTTCTCAAGGTCGGGAACACCGAGCACGCGCGCCGTGCAGCGCTCTCTCATACGGCATCGCTCGCCGGACGGGCAGCCGGTGCCGAAGCGCTGTTTCGCAGGCTCGGCATGGGACAGGTCAGGACGCTTGCAGAATTCATCGAGGCACTGAAACTCTTGCACGTGGCTGGGCCGCTCCCTTCCAAACAGATAGCTTCGATGAGCTGTTCAGGTGGCGAAGCGGCGCTGATCGGCGATACGGCATATCGGCACGGTCTTGAATTTCCACCGATTTCAGACTTGCAGGAGACGAGACTTCGCGAACTCCTCGGTCCGCTGGTCTCGCCGTCAAATCCGCTCGACTACCACACGCAGATCTGGCGCGACGGGGAAGCGCTGACCGAAACTTTCGCCACGATGATGACGGCGGATATTGCACTTGCGCTTCTGGTGCTCGATTTTCCGCGAAAGGACCGGTGCGACCGAGCGGACTGGGACCGGCTTATAGCGGCCGCTCTGTCCGCACGCGAAAGATCCGGCGGGAAACTTGCTGTGGTTTCAAGCATTCCGGAAAACCTTCCCGAAGAAATTGCAGCCCGCTTCATCGATGGCGGCGTCGTTCCGTTCAACGGGCTGGAAGAAGCCTGTGCCGCCATCCGTTGCGCGGCGGATGTCGCCGATGCTCCAGAGCAAGCGCCGATATTGATCGCCCCTGCCCCTTCGGCGTCCGCGATGATGACCGAGGCAGCGGCCAAGGCGGAACTGGCGCCGTTCGGCGTGCACGTTCCGGTTTCCCGGTCGGCCGGGACGCCCGAAGAGGCCGCCCATGTGGCGGAGGAAATCGGGTATCCGGTGGTCCTGAAAGGCGGCGGCATTGCGCACAAGTCTGAACGGGGCGCCGTTGTTTTGGGTCTGAACAATGCCGACGAAGTCGAGGATGCGGCAAGGCGCATGTCCGCCGGCACATTTTTGGTGGAGCAACAGGTTGCCGGAGGCGTGGCTGAGTTATTGATTGGCGTGACACGCGATGAAGCGCACGGTTTCCTGCTGACCGTCGGCGCCGGCGGCACGATGACCGAACTGCTCAAGGATACACAGTCCTTGCTCCTGCCGACCTCGCCGGAAATGATCGAAAGAGCGCTTGACGCGTTGAAAATCGCACCGCTGCTCAGCGGTTTTCGGGGCGCCCCGGCCGCGGGCCTGCCGGCTATTGTTTCGGCCATTATGGCCGTGCAGGACTATGTGGTGGCCAAAGCCGAACGGATTGTCGAGGTCGAGATCAATCCATTGATCTGTGGACCGGATTTTGCGATTGCCGCCGACGCACTGATTTCCAAGGAGAAAGCCGATGACTGACCAGCCGATCAAGACCCGCCGCGAAGGCGGCGTTCTTGAGGTGACGCTCGACCGGCCAAAGGCCAATGCAATCGATCTCGCTACGAGCAGGATCATGGGCGATGTGTTTGCGGACTTTCGCGACGATCCGGACCTGCGGGTCGCCATCATCACCGCGGCGGGCGACAAGTTCTTCTGCCCTGGCTGGGATCTGAAGGCAGCCGCCGGCGGCGATGCAGTCGACGGCGACTACGGTGTTGGCGGCTTCGGCGGCCTTCAGGAGCTGCCCGGCCTCAACAAACCGGTCATCGCCGCGGTTAACGGAATCTGCTGCGGTGGCGGACTGGAGCTCGCGCTTTCCTGTGACATGATCCTTGCCGCCGAACATGCGACATTTGCACTTCCGGAAATCCGCTCCGGAACAGTTGCGGATGCGGCGTCCATCAAGCTGCCGAAGCGCATTCCCTATCACATTGCCATGGAGATGCTGTTTACGGGCCGCTGGCTCGATGCGGAGGAAGCAAATCGCTGGGGCTTTGTGAACCGCATCGTCGCTGCCGAGAGCCTCATGGATGAAACTTGGACGCTTGCACGCCATCTGGAATCGGGGCCGCCACTGGTTTTTGCAGCAATCAAGGAAGTGGTACGCGAAGCCGAGAACATGAAGTTCCAGGATGCGCTCGATCAGATCACCAGCCGCGGCTTTCAAACGGTCGATACGCTCTATGGGTCTGAAGACATGCTGGAGGGCTTCAATGCCTTCGCAGAGAAGCGTGATCCCGTCTGGAAGGGCCGCTAGCGTGAAACGCTTGCCAAGGCGGCAATCATCGCGCAGTTTGTTTGTCGCTCATTGAGGTACCCACCGGGCTGCCGTACGGAGCGGTACGGATCGAGGCGATGGGCAGCAGGCTTTCACCGATTGACTATCTGATGGGCCTCAGTGTCGCGTTGGTTTGGGGCATGGGCATCGTGTTCGCCAAAGGCGCGATCAATCATTTCCCGCCGATCCTGCTAATGGCTTTTCGCTTTGCGGTCACGGCGCTGGTTCTTGTGTGGTTCGTCAAACCACCAGTCGGTCAGATCTTGCGCATTTTTGCGATCGCGTTCATTTCCGCCGCCGTTCAGTACAGCCTGACATTCACCGGCCTTGCCGGTATTGATGCGTCTGTGGCAGCGCTCGTGGTTCAGCTCGAGGTGCCGTTTCTCGTTCTCGTCGGCGCGATCGCTTTCCGTGAAAAGACAAGCCTGCGCAAGTGGATAGGCATCGCGATCGCCTTTTCGGGCGTCGGTCTCATTGCGGGAGAGCCGAAACTCGGCGCTGCCTGGCTTTCAATCCTGCTGGTGGTCGGCGGTGCTTTTTCGTGGGCGATCGGTCAAGCCATGGTCCGTGCGCTCCATGACATCAAGGCAATGGCGGTCACGGCATGGGTCGCGGTTTTCGCAACACCCCAGCTGCTGGTCATGTCCTTGATCTTCGAGGGCAACCACTGGGATGCCGTCCAGTCGGCCAACTGGATTGTCTGGACAGCCGTCCTTTATCTCGGTGTCATCATGACCGTCGTCGGTTACAGCCTTTGGTACTCGCTGGTGCGACGACATCCGCTGAATCAGATCGCCCCGTTCCTGCTGATGCTGCCGGTGTTCTCGGTTGTCGGCGGTGCCGTCTTTCTCGGAGAGCGCCTGACCTATCAGATTGCGATCGGCGGTGCCGTGGTCATCGCCGGCGTTGCCTTCATCCTGACCGAGCGATTGCCGTCCGAGCCAGTGAGTGCTGAAAACAATTGAGCGGCCCATTCCCGCACTGATCCGCCGCAGTAGATCCAGCGTAATGAACGACACGGATCGAAAACGAGGTTCGGAGGCGTCTTATGGTCTATGTTTCCGTGACGGGGCTGGAACTCAAAGGACCGACATCATTACTGCCGTTCTACTGGCACGCAATCCGGTCCTTTCGGCAGGCTCGGCAATCTGAAGGCTTGCGCTTTGCCGAAACACGCACGATCGCCGGCGTGCATCACACGCTGACGGTCTGGGTGGACCGCAAAAGCATGCTCTCCTATCTGACCAGCGGGCCGCACCGACGCGCCATGCGCGTGTTTTCGAAGATAGCGACCGGCAAGGTCCATGGCTACGAAAGCGATACCGTGCCCGGCTGGGACGAGGCAATTGCAGAGTGGAACCGCCACGCGCGGACGGTTTAGCCGGGTGTTCCTGCGGGCACCAGTTCAGTGGCAAGCAGGACGCGCATGACATGGGCTACGGGCAGCCCGCAATCCATTGCTTGAGCACGCTGGCGCATGGAGCCAAGATCGATCGTATCGAAGGCTTCGAACAACATCGATCCGCGTTCGATCAATTCAGGATGATGTTCGAGCAGCGAAGAAACGGCTGACAACGTATCCGCGTAGAGCTCTGTCGCATTGTCTTCGGTTTCGACAATGAGACGCAACACCAATGCCAGGTGCGCCTCGCCCAACAGGCGGCCGATGCGCCGCAATGTTGCCGGGGAGAAGCACTCGCCGGGTCCCCGCGCCTTTTTGTAGACGCGCCCGCCGTTGAAGAGCTTGACGCCGCACTGCCGTGCAACCTTGTGAATGTCGCATCGATGTGGGTGGCGGTGTGCCTGCGCGCGGTGTCGTTTGATCATGCGCTCTCCACAAGACCCAACTTCCACGCGGCCTGCCTGCAGCTCAGTCCACGCACGAGCAGATCGGTGTATTGCTGTTCAAGGTGGTCCGGGACGTGGAATCCCCGGCGAGCATATTTGAAAGCGGTCAGGTGGGAGTCCCCAGGTGGGCCGCTGGTGCTTGAAATCTGCTTCCGGGCGGGACAGGCGACCGTACCCTTGCGGACCCGGTAGCGGCTGGCAAGTTTGCGAATGTACGTCTCATCGACATCATAATGATCGGCAATTTCTGATGTCGGCTCGCCGGCTGCATAGCGTTTGAGCAGCGCCTCCTTTTGTCGCATGTTGAGCTTGCCGCGCCGGCCCCTGGGAGTGGCATTGACGTCAAGAAAATATTGACCTGGTACGTTCGAAAAACCGTTATCCGGCATATCATCTCCCTGATTTCTGATCGAAACGGATGTTGCGTCTAAATCCGGATTCCTCGTCCGTCGCTGAACCGTTCAATTGGTCAGCGGTCGCGGCATCAAGAATCGAAACCCTCGCCACGGAAACGCGTTTGCGTCCCCAGCCCTCCTCTCCGTTGCCTGAAGTCGGTTCGCCGAAATCAATCACTTCGCGCCAGACCCGGCTGATGCCCAGCGCTGGTGCCAGTGGCAGCGGTGGTGTATCCGGAGCTTTTGTTCCTGTTTTGTTCTCTTGGTTAATAAAATTTGAACCACCTGACGGGTCATCCATTTGCTGGAGCTTGCCTGTCGGCTCAAAACAGTCGCCTTCCCGACCCGAAGTATCCGATGATGCGTCTGGCGGCATTGGTAACCCTATATTTTTGCTGTGAAATTCGGAGTGTTTTGCAATTTATTCCATTATGATATATTCGTCAATCCACAATACCATTTTGGTTTGCTACTGGTAGACCGATCTGGAATAATTCGGTATATTTGGAAGCCACCTGGATGATATGAGCCATGAACACAATTCGGCAGAGACGCGAGGCATTGGGGCTGACACAGGCCCAACTTGCCGAACGTGCTTCGACATCCCAACCGCAGATCCGTCGGCTCGAAGCAGGTGAACGACAGCTGACAAAGGAGTGGGCAGAGCGGATCGCACCCCATCTTGGCATGACGCCGTCCGAACTGATGTTCGGAGCGCCGTTCTACGATCCGCCCTCACCCACCGGCCCTCCTGCCGGAAAAATGGAACACAACCGGAACATTTTTGTGCCCAACGACAATAATTCGGTTGCAACACGCATGCGATTGCAATCAAATCGTCCCGGTGACCTTGCATCGTCTCCCAGCCAGCCCGCCAATGCGAGACTGGGCGACGAATTGCCTGACCCGCTCGTCAAAATTCCGGTGTTCGGGCAGGCTGTCGGCGGAGTTGATGGTGAGTTTGTTATGAATGGCGACCGGCTGGAAGATGTGTTCTCGCCACCCAGTCTATCGTCGGTGGCCGGTGCCTATGCCGTCTATGTCGCGGGTGAATCCATGGAGCCGCGATACTTTGACGGTGAAATCGTGTTCGTCAATCCGTCGAAACGTGCGCGCCGCGGCGACTTCGTTGTCGCCCAGATCCAGACCGAAGAACACGGGCCGATCCTTGCCTATGTCAAACGCTTCATTCGCTGGAACGCAGAGGAGCTGGTTCTTTCGCAGTACAATCCGGAGAAGGAGCTGCAGTTTCCGGCAGCTCAGGTGATTTCCGTACATCTTGTTGTGATGGGCGGCGCAGTCTGAGTCACAGCGTTTCAGGTATGTCGTTGAAGGGTCCGATGTTCGCTCGCTTTCTCATGCGCTGGAACCTTGTTGCGGATGGTGATCCAATCACCACCGAATACAGCCGTTTGCTGCCGGTCAAAATGCGCGATGGTACCAAGGCGATGCTGAAGATCGCGCTTGTTCCGGAGGAACGATACGGTGCCGCGATCATGTCCTGGTGGGCAGGCCACGGGGCTGCACGGGTCTACGCACAAGACGGCGACGCGCTTTTGATGGAAAGGGCAGAGTCCGGTTGTTCACTTGCTGATATGGCCATGGATGGCCGCGACGATGATGCAAGCCGGGTTATCTGCGCGGCCGCAGCCAGACTGCACAACAAGGCAGGCGATCCGCCCGCCGGACTGATTGCGATCGAGCGACGTTTCGACGGCCTTTTTCGCGCTGCAAGGGACAATGGAGGCATCTTCTCCGAAACAGCGGTATCGGCCCAAGAATTGCTGCAAAAGCAAACCGAGAGGTACGTCCTGCACGGAGATCTGCATCATGGCAATGTTCTTGATTTTGGTCGGCGCGGCTGGCTGGCAATCGATCCGAAGGGCATTTTCGGGGAGCGGTCTCTTGAGTATTGCTGTCTGTTCGGGAACCCTGATTCACAGTTTTCACTTCAGCCGGGACGGCTCGCGCGCCAGGCAAAAATCGTGGCAGATGCGGCCGACCTCGAATTAAGGCGGCGTAACTACCCAGCTACCAGATTTACAATGTGAGTGTGCGACGATTTGAATCAGGTTGACAGGCTTTCCTGACGCGGTCGTTTCTGACTCCATGAGCGCATGATGCAGCAAACTCGTCTCACCCGCGATCGCCTCAGCGCCCTGTCAAAACCGGACCTCATTGATCTGGTCATGGAGCTTGCCGCTCAAAATGCTCTCTTGCAAGCTCGTGTCGATGAACTTGAGAAACAGAACAGACAGTTGCGGGATCAGAACGCCTCGCTTGTTCAGCGGGTCTCTGATCTTGAACGACGGCTGGGGTTGAACAGTTCCAACAGCAGTAAACCGCCGTCCAGTGACGGGCTGGCGAAGCCAGCGGCCAGAGAAAAACGCACCAGGAGCTTGCGCGGCAAATCAGGCCGCAAGTCTGGTGGCCAACATGGCCATAAGGGCACAACGCTGAAGCAGGTCGCGACACCGGATGCGCTCGTCCATCACTATCCACATCAGTGCACGCGCTGCAGTGCGACGCTATCGTCTGAGGCCGCCACAGGTTTTGCCGCGCGCCAGGTGTTTGGCCTTGCGCCGCCTCCGCCTCTTTTCATCACCGAACACAGTAATACCGGCATAACACCGGGCAGCATTGTGTTTTGATTTGTCATTTCCGGTGGTGCGGCAAATCGACTCGATCAGCGCTGCTGGGGTTCTCACCGAGATGTTTTTGTGAGTCGATGAGTTTATGTCGGATTTCCCACCTCACGCACTTGATGATCTGTCGAATACAGAACTCAAAGATCTGGTTGTGACCCTGCTCGGCGAGGTGGCCGAGTTGAAGCAAATCGTCGCTGAACAAAATCAGGTGATTGCCGAACAGAAACAGACAATTGCCAATCTGCGCGACGAGGTCGCTCGATTAAAAGGGGTGAATGGGCGACCGGACATCAAGCCGAGCAAACCAAGCGGCATGAACCAGGCCAGCGAGAAAAAGGCGCGTAAGAACGGCAATAAAAGCTGTGGACGCGGCAAAAAGAAGCCACCTCGGCACGGTTCAATGAAAGACCGGATTGTAAAAGCGGACGTTCCAGAGGGTTCCCGCTTCAAAGGGTACGAGGACTTCCTCGTTCAGGATCTCATCATTCAGCCAGTGACCACCCGGTTTCGGCGCGAGCGCTGGTTGACACCTGATGGTAAGACTGTCGTGGCTCCGCTGCCACAGGGCCTCAAGGGCCATTTTGGTGCCGAACTGCGCCGTTTTGTGCTGATGCAATACCATCAAGGCCAAGTCACTGTGGGACGATTGGTAAAGCTCCTGAGCGAAATCGGCATAGATATCTCCGAGCGCCAGGTCATGCGGTTTTTGAATGAGGGTCATGAGCATTTTGCCTTGGAAGCACGCGCAATATTGCAGACGGGATTGGACGCGGCGTCATGGGTGACGGTCGACGACACCGGGGCACGCCACAAAGCCCAAAACGGCTACTGCACCCAGATCGGCAATGATCGGTTTTCCTTCTTTTCCACAACCGGTTCTAAAAGCCGCATCAACTTTCTCGAACTCCTGCGGGCCGGGCATGAAGACTATGTGATCAACGCCGATGCACTTGCCTATATGCAGCAGCGTTCTCTCAATGCTCCGGTTCGCCAGTTGTTGATTGACGCTGAAGATAAGTATTTCCCGAACTGCGCAGACTGGCAGGCCCATCTCGACCGGCTCGGGATCACTGCACTGAAAGTCACACCTGATCCCACGCGCCTTGCCACCGAGGGTGCGTTATGGGGCAGTATCAGCGCACATGGCTTGCTCACCGATACGGTGATCGTCAGTGATGATGCCAAACAGTTCAAAGTCGGCGATCATGCGTTGTGTTGGATTCACGCCGAACGGTTGGTGCATAAGCTCAACACCTTCACAGATAAGCACTATGCCATTCAACAGCGCACCCGCAGGCTGATCTGGCTCTACTATGAATGCCTCAAAACCTACCGTCTCAACCCAAGTCCACAGCGCAAGGCGGTCTTGCAAAACCGCTTCGACCAGATATTCCGCCACCGAACCGGTTTTGCAGCCCTTGATAATCTGTTGAGGCGATTGCACGCCAACAAGGCTGAACTGCTGATGGTTCTGGAGCATCCGGAAATACCGCTGCACACCAACGGTTCCGAGAACGATATCCGAGTTGTTGTAGTCAAGCGCAAGATTTCAGGTGGGACGCGCAGTGACATTGGTCGGACCAACCGCGACACCTTCTTGTCGCTGCTCAAGACCTGCAACAAACTCGGCATCTCGTTTTGGGACTATTTGGGGGATAGGCTGGGCCTCAATGGGAAACCGGTGCCCGCTCTGCCGCAACTCGTAGGCCAGTCTCATTTTGCATCCTGAACAGCCACTCTTCGGCAAGATCGAGATTGCATTGCGCGACAGCTGGATTGTGAAGATGCGGTCGACATGACATTTCCAATCTTGCATTGTGGCGATGGTTCATCCGTCTGACGGCGCAATCATATCGACACATATAGCAGGACGTTTCACACAATGGCTCAGGCTGGCAATCAACTTGATATAGTTCGTCTCAGCATCACGTTGCGGGATGTGAAGCCCAGGGTCACAAGACGAATGGATGTCCCTGCGAACACATGCCTTAATGACCTCCACTTATACATTCAGGCCGCAATGGGGTGGCACAACTGCCATCTATGGGAATTTGAGGCGATCCGGTATGAGCAAGTTGTCACTTGGAGTGCTGATAGTGATCAGTATTTCTCCAGCCCCAAATCAGACGCCTCTGCTACCGTTCTCGACGTCATAGACTTTTTGCAAGGCAAACCCGAATTCAATTACCTCTATGATTTCGGAGACTCATGGAGACACAAAATCCGTATTGGAAAGATTCAGTCGGCACATAAGGACAGACAGTATCCATATCTTGTTTCCGGTAGCGGGCGTTGTCCACTTGAGGACATAGGAGGCGTATGGGGATACTCTGAATTCTTGGCAGCATTCGAAAACCCGGATTCTGAATACCGGGAGTACTATCCCGATTACTTCGATGGAAGTGACAACTGGAATCCGGAAGACGCGGAACTTGAAAAAAGGCGAGCAGCTATTGCGCGATTCCAATAGAATCCCCACCCCAGCCACCGCAAGCACAATTCCCCCATTCGTTGATGCCTCCAGAAAATCATGGAAACAGAAAGAGCGTCCGCTCTGACGCCTGAATTCTGCCCGGTGTTATGCCGGTATTACAATCAAACCCTTGTTGAGCGCTATATCGGCGCGGTAGAAAAGGTGGAAGCCGAAGGAGAAGAGATCGCGGCCCAAGAACGGTCATTGCGCAATCAAATCGAGGCCGTGCGCAAGTGCGTGGAGAACACGGCGCCCATCGTCTCGATTCTGCGGCAGCTCGACGATCTGGAAAGGACGCGCAAAGAATATGTCGGCTACATCACGCGCCTGGTTCTGGTTGACGAGGCCGCAACGGCCATCGAAGCGTTTGCGAGATTTGAGGCCCTTGTGTTTCAGCAGGTTTCAGGGTTGATCCGGGCCCTCGACACGGACACTAGAAACTGGCTTGGCACAATCTATAGCCCGCACTATAGGGGCGGTCCGGCCTATAGCGGCATAGACCTTGGCGAGGAAACGGGGCTCGGTTTGCGCACCGCCATTGGGGGGATGCAGGTCCCGGCCTACAAGATTATGAACGCTTCGCTCCTGCGCGCCTGCGTGTGGGCGTTCGTGTTCAGCCTATGGAATCGCGTCAAGGCCCGGCTAGGCGGGCTAGACTGCATGCTCCTTGACGACCCTCAAACGCATTTTGACCCGATCAATGCAGAAAACCTGGCGGCGGCGATTCCCAAATGCCAGGACATAGCATGCATCCCTTGATCACGTCGAACGACAACAGGTTTGTCGCATCGATCCGGGACAAGTTGCCTGACCGCTCGACCGCCACTCCGACATGGCATGCCTGGACGCTTAATCCGATTTCCAACTCCCGCCTGACGGCCGGAGTAAGTCCTGCTGTGGAGGAGATTTTCGATCGCCTGCAGGAATGGCAGGAAGATGAAAACAACACAGCCAAAGCGCAGCAGTTCGTCAGCACGGTCCGCCTTTACGTGGAAAACCGGCTTTGGGACCTGCTGGCAACTGATCCGATGGTCATGCACAAGCCTACTTTGGCTGATCTGATCCAGTCAGTGCGATCCGCTCACAATAACGGCGAACGCCCGTTTGAAGAGCCTCCCTTTCAGGCCTTGCTGGCCCATACAGCGCTACGGGACAGTGCGCCGTTTTATAAGATAATCAACAAGGCGCATCACCGCCTTCATGAAGTGACACCGCACGAGGCGGGAGAGGTAGCGGAGCCGTTCAAGGAAATCGATAGGCTGCTGCGTAGCTGTTCGGCTTCCTATGCACGATTCATGGGGCGCCTTACGCGTGAGGACAAGGACCTTTTTCTCGCCAGCCTGCCGCAGCCGCCCGCTCGGGTTACGCTGAACAGAGCGCCAATTCCGCTGCTGGGAGAAGTCAGCGCGCGAAGCCATGCCGACAGACTGGCGGCTGCGGCGGTAGACGAGGTTTTTGACTTTGGCGTACTTGGCGATATTGCTCTTTACGGTGTGCGGTCGCCGGGCCTCGGCGCACTGGCCCTGCAGGGGCAGGTGGTAGCTGTATCCCTCGACAGAGAAGCGCGAGACGGCGATCCCGTCATCGCCCTCAATAGTGACAAGGTTTATTGCCGCCGGTTTCTTGGCGATTCGCGCGATCCCTCGCGCATTGCCCTTGCCTGCGATCAGTCGGGTACTGAACGGGTTCCGCCAACCCTTCTGCTCCCCAGGGCGAAGACACTGCTGCTGCCGATAGTTGGTGTGCTGTACGACCAGGAACGATTTGCTGGAAAAGAAGAAGCCTGTCCGGTCGCAACCAGTAAACTGCTGGACAGAAAGCTTGTTGCCGTGCGTGTAGTTGATGACAGCGCCTACCCGGTTATCCGGAACGGGGATATCGCTGTGCTCGAAGCCGTTGAGAATCTAACTGACAGCGAGATAGCGCGGCTTGAAGACAGGATCGTTGTGGCGGCCCTGGGCAACGAGGGAGATAGCTTCGCCTATCTCAAGCGGCTCGGAGGCGAAGTCTCGCCCGGCGTGCGAATACTTGAGAATGTGGGTACGAAGGGCAGCGCTCTTGCGGTCGTGACCAGTGCCGATACAGGCTCACTTGGCATCGGCGCATTGCAGAGGCTGTCGCGTGTACACGGCATGTTCAGACACCTAGGGTGACCTGCCGTCCCGACACTGATCCTTGTTGTGACGAATTGCGAGTTAGCTCATAGCATCTCGCCGAGCCGAGCAGCAATATGTTCATAGCGGTCTGTGCCGAGACCAAGCAACTGCATTAGTAGTTTGTTGAGAATGACCTGACAGCGCGCTGCGTCCTCCGGGAGCGCAGAGCGCGCATTGCGGGCGATTTGACCGCGGCGGCCTTCTTCGTTTTCGATATGTTGGACAAGCCTAACATCCACTCGCGCCAGCGCAACTCCATAGGCAGGTAGTCAGGCTCGCGGTCGAAGGGTACGTCTGAGCCCATCGATTTCTTTGCTGCAGCGACGTTCACGGTGCCACCCCGTAGAGCCGAAAGCTGTCCCGGCCGGTCAGTTCCCTGGCGACCCCGAGTTCGACGAGGCAGTCGCAGAAGCGCCGGGCCGCGCGGAGACATTCGGGCGGAGATGCCATGTACGTGCGGTGCGAGCATTGTGGGGGCGACGGCGTCCTCCGCGAGGAAGAGACCCACGGCCGCGTCCGAGCCCTTGGCGCGTAGTTTTTGGGGCCGCCAATTGCAGAGCCGATGCACGCTCGGCCAGTGATTGGGATAGACGAACTGTCACGATGACGGATTTCAAAAACGCTTGCTCGGCGGCCAAACGCCCCCCTTCGCCCCGCCTGCAAGGTCCCGACAAAGCGGCTTGGTCATGTGCAGCGCAGTCAGAGCCAGCGGCCGGTCCCAACTCAAGGATTTCGAAAGGACCATGTCGGCCAGCATGCAGCCTACCCGCTCGGCCCGGTTGTCTGTCACAAGGACAGTTTCAATCAAGTGCACCGCCGCGGCCAATGGCCCCCACTCCCGAGACTTTGCCATTCATGCGCGGTTTTGTTGGATGGTTTCGAAGTTAAAGCGAAATCTCTTTTCTGGCTTCCATTACAATTCCCGATCTCCTCCGCATCTGAGCCACTTGCCGCCACGGTACAAGCGTGAATTCCTTGCTGCTTTTCATGACCGCGAAGCGACCAGACACCAGTCGGACTGATTGCACAGGTGTGCGGCCGGTACGACCAAAGTCTTTGGCAGTAACTCGCTTCAAACCGAGTTTGCTTTCGAGATTCGATCCAGCCGTTTCTATATCACGACGCTCAAGCTCAGCGAGCATTCGCTGGCGAGCGATCAATTGCCCATCTTTCTCCCGCATCAGGCCCTTCTGGACGAGCCATTGCTGGCGGTGGCGTAGCGCCTTTGTGACTTCTAATCCGAAGCCACGTTGCGCAATCTCTTCCGGCCCCCGCAATACCAATTGCCGGTCGAGCCAAGTCGCGCCGCTAGCGGTCGCAAGTTGCTCAACCCGGGCATGGGATTCGATGAATATGCGAGCTTGCAAAAAGTGCCTACCGGCCGACTGTCCATGCTGCTGCCGACCGCGCAAAGTCGCCAATACCCCTCTACTCGGCGGATCGGCTTCGTCGATGCGCCCGATCTCCGCATAGTGCAGCTTTCCGTCGATGCCATCGACGAGGACATAGTGCCTGTCGTTCATCTCGTCGGCCAGGCCGATGCCGACAATTTTGCCGACGGTCCGCGCGCTCGGGTCATCCGCCCGGAAGATACTGAAATCAGTCGTCCCGCGTTCGATACCAGCATGCTTCAAAACCCCTTGCATAGTCCTCATGATGTCGCCACGCCGTCCAAGATCCCGCAACACGGTTTCGGCACGTTCGGCGATCTTCCAAATGCCGGGCGATAACTCCTCCGATAGTCCCATGTTTTCGAGCTTGCGAAGACGGCCTGTCTTTAGCGATTGCCAGCGTTGGTCAGTATCCTGTCTTCGACCAACTACCAGGACGCCGTCTGCGGTATCGCGCAGCAAGCTACGGTCGATCCGCGTGAACCGATCGGCTGTCATTTCCGCATCAAGTTTGCGGTCGAACTCGGCCTGTGTTTCGAGACCGAGTTCCAGCGTCATGAGATCGTTAGCGCGTTCCCGGAAGCCACGCGCTATGTAGTCCCGCGCGATGATCAAATCCTGTCCGGTTTCGTCCTTGCCGCGAATAACGATATGCGTGTGGGGATGACCGGTGTTGAAATGATCGACGGCCACCCAATCGAGCTTCGTGCCGAGGTCAATTTCCGCCTGCTGCATGAGATCGCGGACGAAAGGTTTGAGATCGGTGAGTTGTGAAGAATCTTCCGGCGCAACAATGAGACGGAACTGGTGCCGGTCGCCCCTCGCTTCTTCCAGAAATGCCTTTCCGTCGACCTGCTCGGAACGTGAATTGTATAACGATCCCCGTTCTCCCTCCTTTGTGACGCCATCGCGCCGGAGATATCGTAGATGGGATTGCGCAGCCTTTATGCCGCCCGCGCCGAACTTCGTGATACGTGCTTTGACGACGACGCGACGGCGCCTGGGTTGTGGCGCTCGGCTTGCGAAGGAACAAGATACCGCATAGCCGCGTCCGTTGCGACTACCGAACCAGGTTGAATGCCGCATACTGCGGCTTGTATTTCCGGCGCGTCTCATTTCGCGGACAACGCGTCCGATCCATGTTTTCTTTTTGCGCGCCGAAGGTGAGCGGATGCGTCCCAGTTTCGGGTTAAGGTCTCTGTCCGGCACGGCCGATCCCTCTCGTTTTCCGGTGTTAAGAGCCGGATTTAAAAGTAGTTGAGCGATATCAATGGTTTGTGATTCAACAGTCTTTTCAAAGAAGATGGAGAATCACGATGCCATGGAATGATATCGCCCGCGCCGAACATAACAGAGACCATTTGAGATTTCCAAGCGATTTGACCGATGAGGAATGGACGATACTTGCCCCGTTCATTCCGCCGGCAAAACGGGGTGGACGACCGCGTACGACCGATATGCGCGAGGTGATGAACGCGATCCTTTATATCGCAACCAGCGGCTGCCAGTGGCGCATGCTGCCGAAGCAGTTCCCACCGGTATCGACGGTACGTGGCTATTTCTACACCTGGAGCCGCATGGGTCTTTTTGCAGCCATCAATCACCTCCTGGTCCTCAATACCCGCGAACTGGAAGGCCGCGCGGCTTCACCGACGGCCGGCGTGATCGACAGCCAGAGCGTGAAAACCACCGAAAGCGGGGGCGTTCGCGGCTATGACGCCGGCAAGAAGGTCAAGGGCCGCAAGCGACACATCGTCACCGATACGATCGGCCTGATGCTGTTCATCATCGTTCACGCCGCCAACATTCAGGACAGGGACGGGGCCTGCGACCTGATCAGGGCTGTCGGCGACCGCTTCCCCTGGCTGCGCCACATCTTCGCCGATGGCGCCTATGCGGGACCGAAGTTGCGAGCAGCGCTCGCGGGGCATGGCGACTGGACGGTCGAGACCGTCAAGCGCTGCGACAGCGCAGTCGGTTTCAAGGTTCTGCCGCGTCGATGGGTGGTGGAACGAACTTTCGCCTGGCTCGGGCGCTGCCGCAGACTGGCCCGGGACTGGGAGAGGACCATCCAGAACTCAACCGCGTGGGCGTTCATAGCAAGCATCCGGTTCATGACGCGGCGTCTCGCAAGGTATTGTTACGTTTGAATAACTTTTGAATCCGGCTCTAAGATGGAGATCGGGATCGGGGCAACAATTGCCAAGAGGGTGTCAAAAACATCAGGTTCGTAGAGGCACATGCAACGCTTTTGGCACTACCGCCAGTACTCTGGCACCAAAAAAAGCTTGGTCTTCCAGTCGCCTCACCCTGCTCCGGTGCCAGTTCTTTTATCTTGCCTCCTAAATGTACTTCTAGACCGTTGTTTCTTCATGGTTATTCTTTCCTCTATTTGGATACTTCGTTTCAGCACTTCAGGCATACTCCCAGACTACTTCAGTGATGATCTGCAACGCAAATCTCGACAATCGGACGGTCCATGCACTCCTTCGAACTCGGCAGTCTCCTATATTTGCCGGTTCATTTTCCGATCGGATGAGCGGGGCAACAGTCACATGCACTCCCGCGTGATCGCTCCCGCATATCCTCAATTGGGGCGTCACAGGCAAGATATCGCGCTTCCCGCATCGGTCGTTCTCCCGTCCAATTGACCCGCTCAACAAGAGCGGATTGCGTCAGAAGTCACCGACTTCAATTCCTTTCATCACCTGTTCATCGCCGCGATTGCCCGCGCCGGGATCGACAAATTGTCCCGTGACTTCGGGTCTCCATAGTCGGTTCCATCGCGCCACATGGCGTGCATGATCACCGCAAGCTTGCGCGCCACAGCTACGCAAGCCGCCTTGTGGCCGCGCTTTTTGGCGATCCTCCGGCCCCAGCTCTTGAGTGGATCGGGCCTGCGCATGAGCGTCAACAATGCGTTCGCCGATTCATAAAGCACCCATCGAACCTCACCGTCCCCCTTTTTTGAGATGTGGCCATTTTGATCGACCGATGTGCCCGATTGCCAGCGTCGCGGCGTCAATCCGAAGTGGGCGCCGACGGTTCGTGACTTGGCAAATCGGTGCGGATCATCGACCGAGGCGCGGAAGCTGAGCGCCGTGACCGGCCCCACTCCGGGCACGGCCAGGAACCGCCGGCACACCGGATCGCGTCCGACGATCTTCACCAGGAGCTTGTGCAGGGCACAATATTCGACCCACAACACTGAGCGCACCTTCAGCAGTCCTTCGACCATTCCGGTCAGCACCACATCATCGGCAAGAGCGGCCCGGACCTTGGCCTCAAACCGTGCCCGGCTGACTTGACCGAGGCGGATGCCGAAGGCCTTGAGCGAATGGCGGATGGCGTTTTCGATGTCCAAAAACTTGCGCTTCATGTTGCGCCTTGCCGTCAGCAACAGCCGCATCCGGTAGCTTTCGTCGCTCTTGATATGCACCGGCCGGAACCATCCGGTGCGCAGGATCTGCGCCAAACCGCGGGCATCGTTGCGATCCGTTTTGTTGCGCTGGGCCTTCAGCGCCGAACGCGTATGCGCCGCTTCCATGCAGATGACCGGCAGGCCACGGGCTCGCAATTCCTTGTGCAGCCATGGCGCCAGCGACCCGGTTTCATGGCCGACCCGCCTCAGAGTCTTGGCAAAGGGCGCGAGTGTTTCGGCTATCTCATCGGGCTCCGTATCGATGCTCCTTTCCAGCACGATCGATCCCGTTTCGTCGACCACGCATAGCGCAGAGCGTTCCATCGCCACGTCAATTCCGGCATAATAGTTCATGACTGCTCCCTTCCGACGTTGCCTGGGGCGCTTACGCGACCCCGATTTCACAACATCAGTGTCTGGAGCAGTCGCCGTTTCGACAAGCCTTGCCGCAATATCCGGACCTGCATTTACCGGCGCAATCGCCCTGCCATGCCGCCGTCAACACCCATCCAATCCGGTCCATCACCCAGCTCATTTCGCATTGATCCAAAGAGGCCGCGCGACACCCTGAACGTGCGCAAGATCCCCCACCCCGAAATACCGCCCATCAAATGAATCGCGATGATCGCCCAGCAGAAAAACTTGACCGGATCCGAGCTTGAAACACCCTCTCCAGCGCGGCATCTTCAAGCCTCGTGCATCGCTCAGTTTCGCTTTCGCAGTTGGCTTTCCGTTCACAAAAACCACACGCCCGAACCTGCAAACTGTGTCACCGGCCAGCGCGACGACACGTTTGAGTGCCGGTATTTTTGATGGCAGATAACCGCGTCGATCCGCGATCTGCCGTGCATGTTCAGGCAGTGTAGCCAGCACAAGGTCGCCACGTTCGGGAGGGGTACGGGACACCGAATAGAGCCCCACTGGTACGCTGACCGATGCATTCCAGACGAGCTTGGTCGGCAGGTTTTCGATGGCCGAAACCGTTATCAAGAGACATCCAGCGGCACAGAGAGACAGCGCAGCGCTTCGTTGCTTCGCCATCTATTCAGTCTCGCTCTCTGGGCGTTTCCGAGGTCGAAGACCGGCGCGTTCCTTCCGACCAGGCGTTCAGATCGTCAATGGCGTAGAGCACACGGAAGCCGTGCTTGCGGAATTTCGGGCCGTTGCCATAGACCCGCATCTTGGCGAGCGTGTTGGGTTTGAGGCCGAGATATTCGGCTGCTTCCTTTGCATTCAGGAACGCTTTTCGAGTCTTGTCGCTTTTGTCGTTCTGCATTTTTGTCTCCCTGTTTTCCGGCCCGTGTGGGCAGGTTGCGGGAGCAAGACTGGATTGGATTTTATGGGTGCGGGAGTGACGAATTCGCTGCGTTCGAATCCGTCACCAGGCACTCAAAGGAACTTGCGATAGCCGCCGCGCATCAATGAGAGGCTGGATTTCCGACTGCGCCAGACCTGTTTTTTCAACGCCTCGTCTCCGCCCGCCGACCAGGAAAGCCGTGTCAGCCGCAGGGCGCGAAACACATGCGCCGTATCTTGCAACGAACCGCCCTTGTGGTGGCATTCGAGCGCAACCAGCTGCTTTTTTCGGTTCAAACGAGCGGTTCTCGAGAGCGATCGCATGTCGCGACAGCGCCGCTGTTTCAGTGCGGATTTGGTCCAGTTCAGTGCCTTCGTTCCGCGTTCGACGGACGCAAATCCTTGCAGGTGGAACGTCAATTCCACTGGCTGAAGCAAAACATTTACGCCCTCCAAAGTGACGTTGATCGAGGACTTTTGTGAACGAATGACGATCTCCTGCCTGTCGGCAGCGCAAAGGACCGCGGCGCAGTTCCGGTCACGAAAGAGATCGAGATCGGTGTCGTTTTCGTCGAGTTCCGCAGACAAGGATGTGGCGCTGACCGTGTGCGTGAGGGCAGAATTCAGCCAGAAGATATCGGCCTGAAGTGCATTCAGATCAGGATCGACGAATGAGGCGAGACCCCATTTCGCGGCATCCTTCGGACACCCTCTTTGCCGATGGATTCTCACACCGGATGCATGGGATACGGGCCGTGACACCTTCTTCCGGCTTGCGCGGAAGTCCTTCTTGTATTCGGGATTTTGCCGAAGGAATTCCCAGGCCCAGTCGGCATCGGAGAGGCCATCCGTGTAGGCATAGTCGCCGGCTGTTTTTTCAAAACCGGCAGCAAATTCGTCTGCCCGATTGGCCATATGCCTGATCCGCCCTGCAGATGTGCCGTCTTCGAACACTATGCAGTGCAGTTCGATTGCAATGTGGCAAATACCACAATCTATGGGTGCTTTTGCAAATCCCCGCATCCGTGGATGCGGGGACTAAAGGATGGTCTGGATCAGTCGCGTGGATTCCAGATTAGCGCATAGACGTTTTCGTCGTCCTGGCCTGCGGCCTTGCCGAGATTGGCGTAGAGTTTTTTCGGGCCGAATTCCGGCGCGGCGATGGAAACCGAAACGTAATCCTTGCCCGAGGTTTCGGACTTGCGAACCCATGCCGCGCCGACTTCAATGCCCTCGGCAAGAACCCGGTAGTCGGGCTGGGTTTCGCTTGATTTGCCGCCATTCGGCGTGATGGCGATTTCGGCGCGGATGGAAAGGGTCTTGAGTTCACCTGTGAAGCGTCCGTCCTTGTGTTTGGTGACATATCCGATTGCAGCCATTTTTTTGCTCCTTGGTTTTGAATTTGCGGCGGAAGTTCATCTTCCTGCCTGACGGCGAACCAATTGGACCTGACGGAGGGCGGTTGCATCCGAAGGACCGGAACGTCCGTGGAGGATCGATTGGAAACGGTTTTTTGGACGCCCAGCGTCATGCGCGAGGAGCAGCCTGCTGCGGGGAAAAAACCGTGCCCCATCGATTGCAGCCGAGCGACAAGGGTCCGGTATCGCCAAGGGAAGGCAGGCGGATGGACTTTCTTGCAACTGCGAAACAAGGGACTGAATGCACCCGGCAATCATTATCCGGCCATCAATTTGGTTGGACCGCAACGCACGAACGGCCACTTCACGAACGCGACCAAAGCAATGCAAAAGGCCGGATATGCAGCCAAAATCACAAATGCCCCGCTGCCGGGCGGCAACGGGGCAATGCTGTCAGATGACGGAATATCCGCTCACGAACAATCAGGCTCGGGTTCGAAACTCTCCGCAATCCGCCGCCATTCTGCACCGATACCGGTCGTTTCGATTGGCGTTTGCGTGTGACCGGTGAGCGGGAACTTCAGCCAGTTCGGAACCCAATCCTCTGTATTTTCACGTCCGTTCTCGCCGCGCAGGCAATCGGAAATGATGCCCTTTTGAAGTTTGCCGGTAGCCTGACTGTTTGCTTCGGCAACATCCCCTCCGGCGACGTCTTTCAGCACGGCGTTGATGGTTGCCTTGTCCCGCAAGAGTTCGAAGAAGATGTTATCGGCGTGCCATTTTGACACCGCCCGGACACCCAGATGAACGCCGACGGCCTCGACCAGACAGGAACCGGATTGCAGGGTTTCGGCCATGGCAAAGGTCATGATCCGCATGACGTCGGCATCTTCCAGCTTCAACAATCTGGCGAACAGCATGGCCGCCGGATAGGCGTCCCCATTGTGGCGGACAAGTTCGGCACGGTCCGGTTCCAGATCGAGAAGCTTGAGGACTTCGGCTCTTTCTTCTTCGAACTCAGATTGCGAAACGTTGTCCCGAACTGAAGCCGCGATTTCCGGCTTGGGCGCTTTCTGCGGCTCCGGTCGGATCATCCAAAGCGCGGACCCGGCGATCATATGCGCGACGGTCAACCGCAGAGCGACACCCGGATGGTTGAGCAGCTCCGCCCGAACCAGCGCATGGCGATGCAGTTCCAGATAGGTCTGCATGGCCTTGGTGATTTCCGGTTTTGTATTGACCTCAGCACCACCCTTGCCTTTTGCCGCTTTGGCGCGGGCTTCGCGAAGCGAGATGTAGCCTTCATGGAAGGTCACTTCGCCATCGTGGCGGATCGACACATAGACCCGCCCGCCCTTTGTCTTCGGCGTTTTTTCATATTCCCAATCATAGAATAAAGTGCCGCGTTCCAGCACGTCGACACGTGTCCAGCCCGCATCCAGGAAGGCCTGTTTTTGGGCTTCGACGGCCTCTTCCTGCAGTTTCCAGAACTGTTCGGCATCGGCAAAGTAGCTGTCTTCGCCAAAGAGGTCGGAAGCAATCGCACCGTCATAATCGCTCATATCAAAAAGCGCGACCGACGTTTTGATATTGTCGCCGCCAAACAGCCAGCGTTTCAGCTGCTCGCCGCGTGGTGCGTAGGTGTCTTTACCTTGGTGGAGTTTGAGCCATTCGGCCTGCTGTACCTTGTTTGCCATCGTCAGAAGCCGCAGCGTCGGCTGATCGATATCGTCGTTGCGGTAGGCTGATTTGATTGCCGGAATGAGATTGGCGAGCGCCAGCACGCGTTTGACGGCGAGTTCGGTGACGCCGAAGGTCTCGGCGATTTCGGTAACCTCCCTGCCCTCTTTGGCAAGCTTTGCGAAGGCCTCATATTGATCCATCGGATCCATGGGCAGGCGGGCAAAGTTCTCCAGCAACGAGGCTTCGACCGCTTGCGCATCGTCATCCGTTTCCATAACGGCGCAGGGCACGGGAGCGAATTCACCGGCTTCGTCATGAACCTTGACGGCTGCAAAGTAACGCCGGCGGCCGGCAACAATTTCAAAGCCCTCGCCGTTCGGTCGCACGAGAAGCGGTTGCAGAATGCCACGCTTGCGGATCGACGGCAGGATGTCGGAGACATCGGGGCTTTTCCGGCCATGCCGCACATTCACCTTGGTGAGTTTCAGTTCTTCAAGCGGGATATGACGCAGTTCCATGGGTCTTTCCTTTCGATGATCAAATAAAGATGTGGTGCCAACAGGCTGCTATGCGGCCTGTTCCTTGGACTGAGTGGTGCCCGATTGTTCGAAGGCGAGCAGGAAGTCGGCGGCTTTCGAAGCCTGACTGGCGGCACGGAAAATCGCCCGCTTGTCGCTCTTGAGGAGCTCCAGCCACGTGCCGAGATAATCGGCATGGCGCACGGTCGGTGCGATCTCGAGGCTGGCACAGGTGAAAGCCGCGCAAAGCTCCGCGACGAGTTCCTCGCGGGCATAGGCCTCCGACTTCCGCCTGCCCGACTGATCGCGGACGAGCCGCGACCCGTGCCCTGTCCAGTGGGTGTTATGCCGATATCGGCATAAAACGCATTATGCCGTAAGTCGGATTATGCCGCATGGCCGAGCTGAGAGGCTGCGATGCTTGGATTCGGCCATGCGGCGGTTCGGCATAATCAGAGCGCTTCGAGGAAGGCGAGCAGTTCGTCGTTGGGACGATACCTCCCGGGATGTGTTTCGGGGCTGGCGACCTGAGCGAGTGCCTTTTCCTTCAGCCGCATGTCGGCGTGGATATAGATTTGGGTGGTTTCCACGGATTCATGCCCGAGCCACAGTGCTATCACGGATTGGTCGACGCCGTGATGGAGCAACTCCATCGCTGTGCTGTGGCGCAGCGTGTGGGGCGTAACGCGCTTGCCTACAAGGCTTTGACACGCTCGCGATGCCGTCCGGCAGTGCTTGCGCACCAGATGCTCCAGCGCATCCCGGCTGAGCCGTTCACCACGGATTGAGGGGAACAACGGTCCGTCGCCGTCGCGGCGTTCGCCGATCCAGCCCTGTATCAGTTTGGCTGTGTCGCGGCGAAGAGGCGTGCTGCGTTCTTTCCGGCCTTTGCCGATGCAGCGGATATGAGCGCCGGTACCCAACACCACATCCTTGCAGCGCAGGTTGACCAGTTCGGAAGCGCGTAAACCGGTTTGAAGTGCAAGCACCAGCAGGACATGATCCCGCCGCCCCGCCCACGTCGCCCGATCCGGCGCAGCCAGCAACGCCGTGATCTCATCCGCGTCGAGGAACGTGACACTCCTCTTTACATACCGCTTGTTCGGCATCGAGAGTATCCGCTGGCAATGAAGAAGCCAGCTTGGCTCGGTCAATGCGACGTAGCGGAAGAATGAGCGGATGGCGGCGAGCCTTGTATTGCGGGTGCGAGCCGTGTTGCCACGCACCGTTTCGACATAGGTCAGGAAGTCGGCGACAAGATCGGCATCGAGATCCTCGATCGTCAGTTTCGTCGGCGGCTTTCCATAGCGCGCGCTCGCGTACTGGATCAGCAGCCGGAATGTATCGCGATAACCGGCGATGGTATGTCGGCTCGCCTCCATCTGGATGCAGAGCCGATCGGTGAAGAAGCGCTGGATCAGCGCGGGGAAGTTGCTCGTCTTCATCGGACTTCCACCTCCGCCGTTGAGCCGGTTATTCGGGCGGAGGCCAGTTCCAGCAGTTCCGGGACCGCTTCCAGATACCAGTATGTGTGGGCGGGGTTCGCATGACCGAGCCATGTCGTGAGCTTGATCATTTCGCGGCCGACGTCTTTGCCTGATCGGTACCAGCTCAGCATCGTCCGCACCGCGAAGGTGTGGCGCAGATCGTGGATGCGTGGACCGCGGCCGTGTCGAAGATAAAGCTGCGGTTCTCGTAATCCGATCTGCTGGCAGACATGCGCGAAGTTGTAGCGTGCACTGCAGTCGCCAAGGCGACGCCCCTCGCAGGTCACGAAGAATGCTTCCGGCTGGCTGCCAAGCAGCCGGTCGCGCTCGCTGGCGTAGCTTTGCAGCCGTTGCACCACACTTGGGTCCAGCGGCAGCAACCGCTCCTTACCGAGCTTGCCCTGCCGGACATGAAGCACGCCGGATTCGGCATCAAGATCGGCGGGGTCGAGCCCGAGAGCCTCACTGATCCGGAGCCCGGTTACAGCGATCAGGCCGAACAACGTTGAGGAGGTAAGGCCGCGCATGCCATAGACCGAAGGCAGCAACCGCGCATGCTCGATGATCGCAACGATTTCGGCATCGTTGTAGATATAGGGGTGAGAACGCTGAACACGGCCCGGCACCAATCCCCGTGGCGGAGCCTCGTGCCTTGGGTCCATGCCGTGCAACCATTCGGCAAACTGGCGGGCGACCCTGAAGCGTGTCGCCCTGGTTCCGGCGCTGGCGGAAGGCAGGCTTTCGAGCCAACGCATGACAAGGCTTGTGCTGATGTGCCGCGCTCCATCTCGGTCGGCAAACGTGACGAAGCGGCGCAGTATCCGTTCATCGGTGCTCAGATCGACGCCGAGTTGCCGTCTGATGGTGAGGTAGCGGTCCATCTCGTCGAGGAAGCTCATCGTGCTACCTCCGAGGTCGGCCAGGGCTGGGCAATGGAACGCAGACCGTCCGTGTCGAGCTTTGCGTAGATCATCGTTGTCGCCCGCGACCGATGTCGCAGCAGATCGCCGATCTCTTCCAGCGAGGCACCAGCGCGAACCATGTTCGTTGCCAGGCTGTGCCGCAGAACATGCGATCCGACGTAGGGTGTTGGCGGCTTCACGCCCGTCGCCGCGAATGCCTCCTTCAATATGGCGTTGATGACCTGGCTGTCCTTAAACGGGCGATTGGGTGCCCGATGCGTAACGAACAGCGTGCGTGTGGTTGCGGAGGAGCGATCCTCGCGTAGATACTCGCTGATCGCCTCGCCGACGTCCGGCGGGATAGGCAGCCGATCATGTTGCTGACCTTTTCCACGAACCAACAGTTCGCCGGCGCGCCAGTCTATGTCATCCAACTGGATCGCGATGATCTCCGGCGCACGCAGGCCGAGGCGCGCCATCAGCAACAGCATGGCGTAGTCACGGGCGCCGCGGCGTGGATTGCTGCGCACCGAGGCCACGACGGCATCTACCTCCTCCGGCGACAGGTATCGGGGTAGCCTCGCACCCCAGGGTTTGTGCGCCCGAGGGACGCAGAGCGACAGATTGGTCGTCGTGAGGCCCTGTGCGAACAGATACTGGAAGAAGCTGCGCAGATGCGTGGCCGGTGTCTTGTCGCGGAACGGACGCTTGCGCGTCACAAGGTATTCCATGAACGCCGCGACATCACGGACGTTCAGTGCCAACAGGTCGAGCATATCATCGCCGAAGCGATGATCGAGGAAGCGATCCGCGAACCGGAGCACATGATAGATCGTGCGTGGGCTGAGACCTCGTTGCCGGACCAGATAGGTCTCGAAGCTGCCCAGCAGTTCGGCGCGTTCAGCTTGCGCAGGTGTCAGTGGAGGTCGTGTCGCGACACCTATTTCAATCAGGTGCGCGACGAACAGCCTCGCGAGATTGGGGATCTTCACTTGGCTCTTCGGCGTGGCCGGCAACCTGTGCCCCAACTCGACGGCAAGGTCCGGCGTCAATGCCGATGGCGCGATGCCCTCGGCGTCGAGCAAGCGACCGTACCGCCGAAGCAGGCAGCCATAGTTGTTCAGTGTGGCTGGTTTGTAGTTTCGAGAGGAAAGACTTTCTTCGAATGATGCGATGTAAGGATCGAGGCAAGTAGGTTGGTCGGATATTTCCATTTCTTGTGCTCCATGTTGTTGGAGCAACAACCTTCACGCCAAAGCAGCGGCTTTTGGATAGTGTGCTGTGACAATCACCTTGGCCGACTTCGATGCTGGAGCGCAGACACCGCCTTTAAAATACTATAGGGAGAGCGAGTTTTTCATTCGAACATTGGCGCTTCAGCGATCGGCCCAAAGATGAAGATGTAACCCCATTCGCCGTTCCCCGCTTTCCGCGCACATTGAGCGATTATCTGAATGCGGTTGCCTCAGCCGGTTTCACGCTGACTGAAGTCACCGAACCGCAGCCATCTGAGGCCGCTTGCGACGCCGTTCCCCGCTTCAAGCGCTGGCGCAATATCGGCGCCTTTCTTCTATTGGTGCAGGCGAGAAAGCCCGCTGCTTGAACTGGAACCATCCTCCCTCGCGGACTTCTTGGCAAAAGAAGATTGCGAATATGCTTCCACCAGACATCGCTTAGTCCCAGCCGCTCTGATTATGCCGAACCGCCGCATGGCCGAATCCAAGCATCGCAGCCTCTCAGCTCGGCCATGCGGCATAATCCGACTTACGGCATAATGACCGAGTTCGTGAAACAGGGTGCGGTAGTAGTTGACCTGATCGGTAAAAGCGGGCTGTGGCGGCACCTGCACGACATCATGCGCCGGGCAGTAAAACGCCATGTCACCGCCGATCCGTATCTTCGCACCGGTGGCACTTGCCACCCGTTCAGCACGGGGCACGATCTCCCGTTCGGGCAACGGGGCCGTGTCGCTTACGATATCATCCGGCAGGCCGTCGCACTGGTCGGCGTTGAAGACGCGATAGCGTTTCAGGAACGAAACGCTTTGTGTTTCCCCTTCGTCCGTGCCTTTCCGCTCTGCATCTTTCGGAACGAACCGGTCGACATAGCAGATGACTTCGCCGTGCTCGCCCTTGCGGACCGTGCCGCCGAGGTTCTTTGCCTGTTTGAACGTCAGCCAGTTTTGCGATGCGTAGCCGTGTTCAATGACCGCGCCCCAAAGGATCAAGATGTTGATGCCGGAATAGCTACGGGCAGTGACGGCGTTCCTTGGAAGGCCGACAGCGCACGCGCAATGGTCCGCATTCCATGGCCGGACCCAAGGAAACCGCCCCTCCTCCAGTTCGGCAACAATCCTGTCCGTGATCTCCTGATAGAGGTCACTGCGCGGCTTGCTCCGGGTGTTTTTTGTCTGCTGTTTTGTCTTGGTCGTCATGACAATTCCCTTCGTTTTCAATCGAACTCCAACCCACCCCGGGAAGCGGGGTGGGCGGCGAACATCGAAGGGAAGGCCCGCTGAAACGAGGCGCGCGGCACCCGAAGGGCCGCAAGGAGGAACGACTGGAGGACCGGCTGAGCCGTTCGCATCAGAGAAACGAAGACGTGAGAAAGATACGGATCAGCCGGTTGCGGCGTGCCGCAGCGGGCCTATCCCGAAGAGCCGCCCACCCAAGCGCACCGGGGGCCGGCAAAAACGACATGAACAATCACGCCCGACAATGACTTCAGATGATGTCGCGCGGCCCGCCGGCCTGTTGCTGCTCCGTCCAGATTGCCTCCAGCGCCTTGCGCCGGATGTGGTCGTCCGTCTTGGCGGTCCACTCGTAAAGCAGGTTCTGTAGCGGCATTGGAACGATGCAATATTGGTTCAGGCGATCGATCGAAAGTCGCCGCTTTTCGACATTCAGCGATGGGCTGAGGTCGACAATGACATGGGTGTTGAAGCCAATCGGCTGGGCTTCGAGCGCTGCGGCCGTCACGACATCATCGAGCCAGAAGCCGCAGACAAAGAGCTGGTCGCGCCCCTCTTTCCGCATTGCATTGAGCAGGTCCTTGTTCGACCAGACCGGACGATCGTGCTCAAAACCGAACACGCGCGGTTTGTTTTTTTCGCAGGGTGTTGATAGCCACATTTCCCCGGAAGATTCACCCTGTGACACGGCAAAATACCGCGGAACGAAGGCCAGGTTCGCCGCGCGCGAGACACGCTGAAACTGCTCAGTCATCTGGCGCTTCAAGTCGGAACCAAGGCGGCAGGCGTTTGAGTGCCACGGATCAATGATGAGCAGCTGCGAATTCTCTGGAACTGCCAGCACCGGCATGGAATTTCCCCTCCGCCATCAAGTTGAGGATACCCGGCGGCAACACGGAGGCCACCGCCGGGTGGGGTCCGCCCTGGGAGGAGCGTGAATTGCGCAGCCGTTGACGGACATGGTCCGGTTAGCGGCCGATTTCTCATGGCCTTGGCAATGCGTTGCCGATATCCCAGAACACACCGGTCATGATCTGCAGACCTTCCTTGAGGATCGGCGCGAGCGCGTGTTCGTCAGGGGCGTGCTGACCGCATTCCGGATAGGAGTGGGGTATCCAGACCGTAGGCATGCCAAGAATGTCGGAAAAGCAGTCGTTTGGGAGGGATGCCGCCAGATTGGGAAGGCGCACAGGCGGCCGACCGGTCGTGTCTTCAATGGAGTTGGCCACGAACTCGACCCATGGATGGTCGGGATCCTGCCTTGTGGCGGCAAGGTCGACTGCATGGTTCGGTTCGATCGCGATATCTTCGAATCCGGCTGCATCCAGATGCCTGCGAAGGTCCTCAAGCGCAGACTTCGGTTCTATTCCGACAACGAACCGAAGCTGGCAAGCAGCGATGGCTTCGCCCTGGATTGCGTTGACCGGATTGTCGGAATCGCCACTGCTGATCGCGACGACCGCAAAGCTGTTCCACGCATAGAGCCGTTCGGCGAGGGTCAAACCGGGTTCGCCCCAGTCTCGGTCGACGCTGGTATCGTCGTCAGACCCGCCGATCGGACAATCCGCCAGGGCTTCCTTTATCGCCGGCGACGGGGGTTCCGGGCGCCATCCCTCGACAAGGAGGCGACCGTTGGAATCGGCAATCGATGCGATTGCGTGGGAGAGCCGAATGACGGGATCCTTCAGCACTCCTCCCCAGTTACCGGAATGGAAATTGCGATTGCGGAAACGTGCCCTCAAATTGAAGTTGAGGTTGCCACGCGCGCCCATATAGATCGTCGGCCGGTCCGCCTGCAGTCTCGGGCCGTCGGATGCGATCAGCACGTCGGCATTCAGAACATGCCGATTCTGCCTGCAGAATGCGTGCATGCCCGGGGAGCCGATTTCCTCGCTCATATCCAGCAGGAAACGCGTGTTGAAGCCCAACCCTCCTTCGTCGGCAATCAGACAGTGGATGGCAGAAAGTGCGGTCCAGTGCTGACCCTTGTTGTCGACCGTGCCGCGCCCGTACCACTTTTCTCCGACAACTGTCACTTTCCAGGGATCGAGATCGTTGCTCCATTGATCTTCCATCCCCGGCACGACATCACCATGCCCGTATATCAGCACTGTCGGCAATCCGCGGTCTTCGAAACGCTCTGCGACCAGGAACGGGACCCCGTCGGGATCGGGATTGTCGTAAATCTGCCAATCGAACCCGAGAGGTCTCAGTTTGTCGGCGATAACGGAGCTCATATAGTGTTCCAGGCAGTTCCGGAACTGAGGATCCTGGCTTTCTGTCCGGATGGCCACAAGATCGCGTAGCCCTGAGAGAAAATGGCCGCTTTCGAAGAAATCGGTGGCCGCTTCGATGGAAGATTGTCGAGACATCTGCTTTCCGTGCTTTGTCATTGCAGGGTTTTTGGTCAGGCTGCGGTTTGGTGAACCACTGCCGGTATCGTCATGACTGTCCGAACTCATGGCTTTGCGTCTGCCATGAACTGTCCCCCGCCACTTTCATAGTGCATGCAGGCGATACGCGCCTCGCCCTCGATACGTTCCTGCGGCTCGGTGCCAGAGCAGTCGCCCTGCGCCATCGGACAGCGGGGATGAAAACTGCAGCCGGTCGGCGGCTCGAGCGGGTTCGGGAATTCACCGGCTAAGTGAACATCCGGTACGCCGAGTTCCGGGTCTGGCGAAAGCACCGATTCCAGCAAGGCCTTTATATAAGGGTGGCGGGGCCGACTGAAGATCTCCCGGGCCGGTGCTTCTTCAACGATGCGCCCAAGATACATGACCGCGATCCGGTCGGCGATATGTTCAATGACCGAGAGGTCGTGGCTGATGACGAGGTAGGTCAGGTTCAATTCCTTGCGCAAATCCATGAGCAGATTGAGGATCTGCGACTGAACAGACACATCAAGGGCCGATGTCGGTTCGTCGCAAATGACGATCCGGGGCCGCAGGATCAGCGCACGTGCAATCGCGACCCTTTGTCTTTGACCGCCCGACATTTGACTGGGATAGCTGTCCATGAGGCGCCGCGGCAATCCGACGAGATCAAGCGTTTCGGTGACACGTTTGTCCCAATTTTCCCGATCGCTGCTCTTGTGCACGCGCAAAGGCGCGGTGACGATTTCGCGGACGGACTTGCGCGGATTGAGGGACGAATAGGGATCCTGGAACACCGGCTGTATCCTCTCGGAAATCCAGACCCGATCGTGGCTGGCATAGGACTGGCCATGAACGCGGACCTCTCCCACGCTTGGCGCGATCAGGCCCAAAAGCAGCTTTGCCAGTGTGCTCTTGCCGCACCCGGATTCGCCGACAAGACCCAGGACCTCACCGCTTTTGAGCTTGAGGTCGATTTTCTTGACGGCGTGGAGCTGCCCGTCTTTCTTGAAGTATCCGCGAGAGACCGAGTAGACCTTGGAGACGCCTTTGAGCTCCAGCGGGATCTGAGCTGCTGACGGTTCCATACTATGCTGCCTCCCATCGTAAATCGTCCAGTTCGGCCGATGCCAATACGCACCTGCAAGCATGGTTTGATCCTCTTTCGGTCAGATCCGGTTCCCGTTCGCAAAGGGGAGCGGCATAGGGGCAGCGGGAGGAAAACCCGCAACTTGTGGATTCTCCGATCAGGGCCGGAACAACACCTGGAATGGATCCCAAGGGTTCACCGGGCGCGGTCTTACCCGGCACCGGCAAGCAGGAGAGCAGGCCCTTGGTGTAGGGATGCATGGGCCGGGAGAACAGCTGGCGCGCCGTTCCGGTCTCGACAAATCGTCCGGCATACATGACGGCAATCTTGTCGGCGATCCTCGCCACAACTCCCAGATCATGGGTGATGAAGATCATCGCCATTCCCAGTTCGTTTTGAAGTTGCTTGAGTTGCCGCAGGATCTTCGCCTGGATTGTCACGTCCAGCGCCGTGGTCGGCTCGTCGGCGATCACCAGTTCCGGCGAACACATGAGGCTCATCGCAATCATGACCCTTTGCCTCAGTCCGCCCGACAATTGATGCGGGTATTGTGCCATCCGGCGCCCCGCCGCCGTGATCCCCACCTTCTCCAGAAGGTCGACCGCATGGTCCCGTGCTTCCCGGCGGCTCGCTCGCCGGTGCCTGATCAGCGGTTCAGCCAGCTGATCACCAATCGTGTAGACCGGATTGAGCGATGTCATCGGCTCCTGGAAGATCATCGACATCCGGTTGCCGCGCAAATCCGCCATCTGCCGCTCATTGAGCCGGCTGAGATCGATGCCGTCGAAGTGCAGACGCTCGGCCTGGCGTTCTGCCGATTTGGGCAGGAGGCCCATCAAAGCCAGGGATGACAGGGACTTGCCGCAGCCCGATTCCCCGACGATGCAAAGCGTTTCACCCTTCTCCAGCTCGAAAGACAAACCCCTTACCGGCGTGAGCCGCGCCGCTCCTGCCGGGATGGTGACCCGCAGATCTTCGACCTGCAATAGACTGTTCATCCCTGTCTCCTAACTCCGGCTTTCTGGTGCAGTGATATCGCGGACGCCGTCGCCGACGAGGTTGATTGCAAAGATAAGGGCGAACAGCGCACATCCTGGAATCGCTATCAGCCAGGGATCGAAGAGAAGCATATCCTTGCCTTCCGCGACCATGAGCCCCCAGGAAGGCAGGGGCGGCTGAACGCCGAGTCCGAGAAAGGAGAGTGCGGCTTCGAGCGTGATCGCATGCGCCATTTCCAGTGTTGCAACCACGATGAGATTGTTGAGCACGTTCGGAAGAACCTCGCTCGCTATGATGCGCGGCGTCGAGCACCCCAGCGCCCTTGCCGACGTGATGTAGTCAAGGTCGCGGATTTGCTGCGTCGAGGAGCGGATGACCACGGCAAATCTGTCCCATAGAAGCAGCCCTAGCACGATCATGACAATTGTCAGTGAACCACCGAAGATTGCCACGATCGCCAGCGCGACAAGCACGACGGGCATTGATAGCCGTACGGTGATCAGGAACATGATTGCCGCGTCAACGCGGCCGCCGAAGTAACCGGCGACAAGGCCGAGTATCGTCCCCAGTGTTCCGGATATGGCAACCGTTACACATCCGATAAGCAAGGATATGCGCGCGCCGTGAAGCAATCTTGAAAGGTAATCGCGCCCCAGATGATCGGTGCCGAGAGGATGCTCCCAGGACCCGCCATCCTGCCAGACGGGCGGGATCAGCCGCGAGCCCAGGTCCTGGATATACGGATCATAGGGCGACAACACTCCCGCGCCGATGGCTGCGGCAAACACCACAAGGACGATGGCCGTCCCGGCGAGAAAGCCGCCGTGGTGAACGGCCCGCTCGAAGAGCTGCCTCCCCGGCCCCTTCGTCAAAGACTGCGGTTCTGTACGGTTAGAGACGCCAACCATGTCAATGTACCCTCATGCGCGGATCGAGCCAGGCGTTCAGAAGATCCGCCAGCAATGTCAGAAGAACGAAAATCAGCGAAAAAAGAAGGATAAGAGCCTGGACGACCGGAAAGTCGTTCCTGCTGATCGACTCATAGGCCAGGTATCCCGCCCCGTTCAGCGCAAACACACTTTCAACCACGACGGATCCGCCCAGCATGAATCCGAGTTGGACCGCCGCCAGGCCAACCACCGGTATCACCGCATTGCGCAATGCGTGCTTGAACAGAATGGCAATTGGAAGCAGCCCTTTGGCGCGGGCAGTCCTGATGTAGTCTGACTGGAGGACTTCAAGCATGCCGGCGCGGGTCAAGCGCATGATTGCTGGCGTTGCATAGTAGCCGAGAACCACAGTCGGCAGCACGAAGTTGAGCCAGCTGCTGCTGCCCGATGCCGGAAGCCATCGCAGATCGACCGAAAAGACGACTATGAGCATCAGCCCGAACCAGAAACTGGGCATGGCCTGGCCGATAACGGCAATGAGCAGTGCCAGACGATCAAATATACTGTTGGGCTTGATTGCCGCCAGGACACCCAACGGTATCGACAGAACGATTGCGAACACAATTGAGGACAGGCCGAGTTTGAGTGTTATCGGCATTTTTTCCGCGATCAGCTCCACGACGGGAATCTTGAAGAAAAAACTGTGCCCGAAGTCGCCCTGTAGAGCATTGGACAGCCAACCCAGGTACTGAACGGGGAGCGGCCTGTCGAAACCGTACTGCTTTCTGACGGCCAAAACGTCCGCTTCAGTGGCACCCTCCCCGGCCAATGCGATCGCCGGATCTCCAGCCAGGTACAAAAGCAGGAACGCCACCGCTGAAACAGTGAATGCAACGAACGCAGCCAGGCAAAGCCGCCGGACAATGAAATGGAACATCTTTTCCTCCCGGACCGCCCGTCAATATTGCGTATCGACGGGCGAACACGTTTCTTGAGATCCTGCTGCGCTATTTCCAGGAAGCGGAGAAAAAGCGGGGTATCTCGTCTGCCGTGGGAGTGAAGGCGAGTTTGTCCGTGTAGACGTAGTACGCATTGTAGGAAAACAGGGGCAGCCAGTAGACCTGCTCTGCAATTCGCTTGAGCGCGAGCGAGTAGTTCTCCCGACGCCTTTCCGGATCCGTCACGGTATCGCCTATCTCAAGCCATTCGATCACTTTCGGATCCCGGGCATAGTCATTGACGCCTCCATCGAAGAAGTTCCCGGTGATCGCCGACACGTCATTGATGGAATAGGAGGCATAGGTCATGAACAAAAACGGCACCTCTCCGTTTTCGAGCTTTTTGCGCAGGGCCGGATAGCTGAGGTAATCCAGCGACGCATTGATACCGACATTGGCAAGGTCGGCCATCATGGCTTCGGCATAACCCCTCTCCCGGTATGCCGCGAACGATGTCTCGAAACCATCCGGATATCCGGCCTCGGCAAGCAGGTTTCGCGCTTTGTCCGGATCATAGTCATAGGACACCACGTCCTGTTCGCAGCCGAACTGGCTCGGAAAACAGGCCGAGTTCACAACAACGGATTTGCCCTTGAGCAGCGCTGAAACCATACCCTCCCGATTGATGGCATGGGCGACTGCCTTGCGCACGCGAATGTCGTCGAAGGGTGTCGGACCATACCTGTCGGATGCATCGAACCCAAGATAGCCAATACGCATCGTCATCTCGTTCGAGACGGTCAGGTCCTTCATGTCCTTGAAGCGCTCGGCCTGGTCGGCAGGCACATGCCAAATCCAGTCGACGCCTCCGGACAGGAGCTCCGCATATTGCGTGTTTTTCTCGGGGATCATTCGCCAGACAATGGTCTCGATACTGGGCTCTCCCTTCGGACTGTCGGGGTGATAATCAGCGTTGCGGGACAAAATCAATTGGACGCCGGTATCATATCCGGTCAGCTTGTACGGCCCTGTACCAACAGGTGACCTTCCCATACCTTCGAAGCCGACTTCCTGGGTATATTCATCCGGAAAAACTGCAAGGGGCCCGGCCAGAAACTCCAGTGCAGCCGGGAACGGCTCCTTCAACAGCAAGCGCACCTTGTATTCGCTCACTTTCTGCGCACCCTTGATCCACGACACGTTACGCTGCGGGATAACGCCGTTCGCGGGATCCGCTATGTAGTTGAACGTAAAGACGACATCGTCGGCGTCGAACGGTTCACCGTTGTGGAATTTCACACCCTCACGCAGCGTGAACTCGAGAGTCAGGTCATCGATCCATTCCCAGTCGGTGGCCAGGTTTCCCTCATATTCACCGTTTTGCGGGTTCCTGTAGAGGAGCCCATCCCAGATATGGCGGGAGAGGACAATGCCCTCACGGGTATTGGTTCCGTAGGCGTTCAACGTTTCCAGTTCCTTGGGGAAGGCAACAGTCAAAACCTGACCTTGTGTGTCTTCGGCGGCCATAGCTCCGGTTACTGCGCCCGATACGGTCGCTGCTGCCGCGACCGCGGAGCAAATCAAAAATCCATAGGCGGTCATATTCATCATTTCTCCTCCACATACTTCCGCAATGCGATATTTAATTCCGCTTGCTGATTTAAGATCAGCGACATTTTCGATGGAGTCAATAAAAATCTTATCGCGTATTGAAATATCGCATTGCGTAAGTATTGTAAGGCATCGGTTATGGAGGCGAGCACGTGGCGACAGACCCATCGCGCAGCAGGATCAATGTCCTGGAAAAGACGTTTTCGGTCCTTGAGGCATTCAGCGCCTCAACACCGGAACTCAATCTGGAAGGTTTGTCGGAACTGACTGGCATCGGGAAGAGTTCGCTCCAGCGATTGACCCATACGCTGTGCGAACTGGATTATCTGCGGCGAACCGACAAAAGAGGCTATTACGCGCTGACCCATCGGCCGCTTGTGCTTTCCTTTGCCTACCTAAGGTTCGACGAGCTTGCCCGCGCCGCGAGCCCGTTACTGGGGCGCCTTGCGGACCAGACAGAATTGCGCGCGGATCTGACACTGCTCGACGGAACCGACATTGTTTATGCGGTCCGCATTCCTTCTCGTGTGGAGACGTTTTCCATCTCTCCTGCGGGACGTCGCTGGCCGGCCCTTGCCAGCGCGTCCGGGCGAGCGATCCTCAGTGGATTGCCGGAAGAGACAGTGGATGCGGTTTTCGCACAAACCGAATTGCCTGCCGCCACGACCAGATCCATCCTCGACAAGGAAACAATCCGGCGAGCGATCGGCCAAGCGAAAGTCGATGGATATGCCTACCAGATCGGTGAGGTCCTCGAGGGCGCTGCCGCGGTTGCTTGCGCGATCAACAATGCGAGCGGCCTGCCTTTTGCGGCCATAAGCCTTGGAACCAGCGTTTCCGAACTGGAGAACATCGAACGGCGACGGGAGCTTGCGGCCACCGTGATAAACGCCGCCAATTCCCTCAGCAGTCTTTCCTTTGTCAATTGACCGGGTTGTATAATCATGACCGCCAAATCCGAAAACCAGACCAATCCGCTTTTCATCGAATCCCTCGCCCGGTCGTTCCAGGTGCTCGAATTGTTCAGCGGAGACCGGTCGGCTATTTCGATGAGCGAGATCCGGAACATGACCGGACTGACGTTTCAGACGATACACCGCATCACAAACACGCTGATACATCTCGGGTACCTGCAGCGCCAAAGTCAGGGAAAAACATTCAGGCTTACCGTCAAGACACTCGACCTGCAGCACCGGTTCCTGAGTTCAAACCGGCTGACCAAGCTCGCCTGGCCGGTCCTGGTGGAGTTGCGGGAGCGCACGCACCAGCGCGTCTCCTTCTGCGGCCTGGACAGTCCGGATATCATCTACCTGCTCAGGCTCAAAGGCGCTGAATCGGATTTCCAAACCTCCCTTGTTGGCGGACGCCAACCTGCTTTTCTGTCTGCCGGCGGCCTGGCGATCCTGGCCTTCATGCCGCAGGACAGGCAGCTGGAGATGCTGGAAAGGCATATAGGCGAACAGGGGCAAGACATCACTTCAGCGGACCGCGATGCGCTGGCCTCTGAGCTCGCGCAAACAAAAAAGCTCGGGTATTGCGTGTCGCAAACGCATGCTTTGGCCGGAGAAATTGACATCGCAGTCCCGGTGCCGTCACCGGACGGTAGTGTCTCCAACTCCATTGTCGTTTCGGCGCTCCTACAGACCCATCCGGAAGACGTCATCCATCGCGATATCATCCCGGCCATGCAGATCGCAGCACGTGGCTGCACTTTGTAATCAGCCCTTCGACCTACGCTCCAATACGCGGCCGAGCGCGTTACAATTCGTGACCGGCTGGACGGAGATGGACCGCCATTTCCGCATGTGTATTCAATATTTAATTCATTGACTTAGCTGGATACTTTAGTATCCCAGTTCACTTGCTGCCAGGCTGATTTCCCTGTCTGCTGATGCCGTTCCTTCAACTCAACAGGACGGCTCTTTTCGATGAAACCGACAACACTCCTGATAGGCCAGGCAACGATCGTCACCGGCACGATAACCGGAACGCTGTGGGCATCGACGCAACTGGCTGCCGCGCAGTTGGGTTATCAGCCGGGGCTCGGAGAACCCTGGTTTTTGATTGCCGGCTGGCCGGTCTATTACCCGTGGCGTCTCTTCGAATGGTGGTACGTGTACGAGGCCTATGCGCCGGAAGTATTCCACCGGGCCGGGTCACTTGCCGCCGGCGGCGGCGCGCTTGGAACAGTGACGGCGGTCGCCGGTTCGCTGTGGCGGGCACGGCAGACAAAAAATGTCACCACCTATGGCTCAGCCAAATGGGCAACGGTCCGCGACGTGAAGCGATCCGGTCTCCATCATGACCAGGGCGTTTTCCTCGGCAAAGCCAACGACACCTATCTGCGTCATGACGGCCCCGAGCATGTGCTGGCCTTTGCGCCGACACGATCCGGCAAGGGCGTCGGACTGGTCGTCCCTACGCTTTTGTCCTGGACTGGCTCGGCCGTCATCCACGACATCAAGGGTGAGAACTGGAACCTGACGGCCGGCTGGCGTTCGAACTTTTCCCATTGCCTGTTGTTCAATCCGACCGATCCGCGTTCGGCCCGGTACAATCCGCTGCTTGAGGTTCGCAAGGGCGCAAACGAGATGCGCGATGTGCAGAACATTGCGGACATCCTCGTGGATCCGGAAGGCGCTCTGGAAAAGCGCAATCACTGGGAAAAGACCGGCCATTCACTGCTGACCGGTGCGATCCTGCACGTCCTTTATGCCGAAGAGGAAAAGACACTCTCATGCGTCGCGACTTTCCTTGCCAATCCGAAGCGGACAATCGAGGCAACACTCCGGGTCATGATGACCACCAATCATCTGGGATCGAAGACCGAGCCGAGGGTTCATCCGGATATCGCGTCGATCGCCCGGGAGATGCTCAACAAATCTGAGAACGAGCTTTCGGGGGTCGTCTCGACGGCCATGTCTTTCCTGGAAATCTACCGGGACCCGATCATTGCGCAAAACACGTCGCGCTGCGATTGGCGGATCGCCGATCTCAAGGGTGCCGAACGGCCCGTATCTCTGTATCTCGTCGTGCCGCCCTCGGACATTTCCCGAACCAAACCTCTGATCCGGCTGATCCTCAACCAGATCGGCCGGCGGCTCACCGAACGGCTACCCGAAACCGGCAAAACAAGTTCGCACCAGCTGCTCCTGATGCTGGATGAGTTCCCTGCCCTCGGGCGTCTTGATTTCTTCGAAACGTCCATGGCCTTCATGGCCGGCTACGGTATCCGCGCCTATCTGATCGCTCAGTCACTGAACCAGATCGAAAAAGCCTACGGTTCAAACAACTCGATCCTGGACAATGCCCATGTGCGGGTGGCCTTCGCAACAAATGACGACCGCACGGCCAAACGCATTTCCGATACGCTTGGCACGGCAACGGAGCTTCGCGCGCAGAAGAACTATGCCGGCCATCGACTGGCGCCGTGGCTTGCCCACGTGATGGTTTCGCGCCAGGAGACGGCACGCCCTCTATTGACACCCGGTGAGGTGATGCAACTGCCGCAGAACGATGCGCTGGTGCTCATCTCCGGTCATGCACCGATCCGGGCAAAGAAGCTCAGATATTTCGAAGACGGCAATTTTACCGCCCGTTGCCTGCCCTCACCAACCCTTGAAACCAGTCGCCGATACAAAGATGCACCGCGACCACGTGGCGACGACTGGGGCACACGCAACCGGCGCATGAGCCGCAAGCTCCAACAGACCCTCTCAGGCATCGGGACATCCAACAATGCCGACGATGGCGGTCTGAAACAACAGCCGTCGCTGTTCGATGACCAGGAAAATAGAGCCGCACACGAACCATCGAACGACCTCGCCGTTCTGGACGACGACTTCGATGGAAACACTGACCTGACAAGCCTTGCCGACCGGACAGTCAACGGATCCACCGTCCCGACCAGCTCTGTCCAGCGCGCCCATGCAATCAACAATGCCGACAACCGGCCCGACCTATTGCCGGAGTTCTGAGCCATGAAGCCACGCATCAACATCTATCTCGACGATCATACGGCCGCGCAACTTTCCATGGCCGCGAGCCGGCCGGGCGGAAACAAGTCGCGCATCGTCAATGAGGCGATCGACCGATTTCTGAACCCGGAAAAGTACGACAACAACCGGGCGCTTGTCCGCCGTCTCGACGGCATGTCGGCGGCCATGGACCGGATCGACCGCAACCAGTCCATCGGGATCGAGACCCTTGCCCTCTTCATCCGATACTTCCTGACGATAACGCCGCCCTTGCCTGAGGAAGACCAGGCCACCGCCCATGCGCTTGGCCGCGAACGATTTGAGGTCTTTGCCGCGCAGGTCGGCAGGCGCCTTGCCTCGGAACAGAACCTCTTGAGCGAAGTCTTGCAGACGATCGCCGAAACGCGGCCCGATCTTTTTGCCGTCGATCCCGACCGACCGCCGGAACCAAAATCCGAAACACCGACGACCCAGCCCGAAGCAAACGACGATTTCCCGCAGCTCCGCCCAGTGGTGCTGGAGGACGACGATGCGGAATTCGAAGACCCCTTCAATGACGAAGAATTCGAGGATGATCCCGATGATTGACGACATCGATACCCAGTCTGCGCTCATTGCCGAGGCACGACTTCGCCGACGCCAGATGCTGCTTACGGCTTTCGGACCGGTCATCGACGCAGCACTTAATGATGACACGGTCATCGAGGTGATGGTCAATCCGGACGGCAGACTGTGGGTCGAACGAACCGGTGAAGGCCGGATCGACATGGCAACCGATATGCGCCCGTCCGAGACCGAACGCATCATCCGTCTTGTTGCAGCCCATATGCGCGGCGAAGTGCATGAGGAGGCGCCGATCGTCTCGGCGGAACTGCCTGAGACCGGCGAGCGGTTCGAGGGCATCCTGCCGCCAATCACATCTGCCCCCTGTTTTGCCATTCGCAAGCCGGCAAAGAGCATCTTTGAACTCGTCGACTATGTCGATGCGCAGGTCATGACGCCGCAACAGGCCAAAGCCCTGTCGGAAGCGGTGGTCGACCGGCAGAACATCGTGGTGGCGGGTGGGACTTCGAGCGGTAAGACGACGCTCGCCAATGCGCTCTTATCGGAGGTCGCCAATAGCGGCGACCGTGTGGTGATCCTGGAAGATACGCGCGAGTTGCAATGCGCCGCCGACGATGTCGTGGCACTGCGGACCAAAACAGAAGTCGCATCGATGACCGACCTTGTCCGCTCGACCCTGCGGCTGCGACCGGACCGCATCGTCGTCGGCGAGGTCCGAGGCCCTGAGGCGCTCGACATGCTGAAGGCCTGGAATACGGGCCACCCCGGAGGCCTTACGACACTGCACGCCAATTCCGACAGGGCAGCGCTCTACCGTCTTGAGCAACTGATCCAGGAGGCGGTGCACACGGTCCCGCGCCATCTCATTGCCGAGGCCGTCCAGGTTCTCGTCTTCATTGAGGGGCGCGGGGCCGCCCGCAAGGTGCGCACTGTCTCGAAGGTCGATGGGCTGGACACGTCCGGCGATTACCGGCTCGAGCCGCTCGTACCCGTTCACCTCACCTCCATCTGAAAGGAAATCACCGATGCCGGAACCAGCACCCCCCTTCGGAAAACGCATCTCCAACGGCCTGCGAACAGCGCTCGTCGCGGCTTCCGAATTCGTCACTTTCACGGTTCTGTTTGCAGGACCGGTGCACGCGGCAGGTTCCGGCATGCCCTGGGAAGCACCGCTTGAACAAATCCTTGAATCCATCGAAGGACCGGTCGCCAAGATCATCGCGGTGATCGTCATCATCATCACCGGACTGAGCCTTGCCTTCGGCGACATGTCGGGCGGCTTCCGGCGCCTCATCCAAATCGTCTTCGGGCTTTCGATCGCCTTTGCCGCGACCAGCTTCTTCCTGTCCTTCTTTTCCTTCGCCGGTGGTGCGGTCATCGGATGATAAAGGAGACCGGTGCCATGCCCATTCAATCCCACATCCCCGGCTTCGAAGTGCCGCTGCACCGATCGCTCACCGAGCCGATACTGTTGGCAGGCGCACCGCGCACGGTCACGATCGTCAACGGAACGATCGCCGCCTCGGTCGGCCTTGGTCTCAGACTCTGGCTTGCCGGACTTGCGCTCTGGTTCGTCGCACATATGGCGGCCGTCTGGGCAACCCGCAAGGATCCCGCCTTCATGGATGTCCTCGCAAGGCACATGCGCCACCGGTCTTATTTGAGTGTGTGAGGCTGATCGATGCTGGGCCTTAGAGCCTGAATCTAAAGTTTTACGTTGCATTGCAGTGCCTTGCCAGTCTGCGTGTCACCAGGCGGATGCTTGCAATGTGCGCCCAGGCGGTTGAACTTTCGACGGTGTTCTCCCAGTCTTTGGCCAACCGGCGGCACCTTCCCAACCATGCAAAAGTACGCTCGACCACCCAACGCATGGGCAGCAGAACGAAACCCTTTACCGCACCTGGTCGCTTGACGATCTCCAGGGTCCACTTGTTGCCCATGGTTTGTCGGAGCTTGTCACCTGCATACCCGCCGTCGGCGAAAATATGGCGCAGCCAGGGGAACTTTTTACCGACAGCCTTGAGCACATCGGGTGCACCGTCACGGTCCTGGATGTTGGCGGCATGAACGATGATCACCAGCAGAAGCCCAAGGACGTCCGTCACGATATGACGCTTGCGCCCCTTGGTCTTTTTGCCGGCGTCATAGCCGCAAACACCACCACTTTCTGTCGTTTTTACGCTTTGGCTGTCGATCACGCCAGCCGTCGGCTGCGCATCGCGCCCTTCCAATTCACGGGCAGCGGTGACCAGCAGATCGTTCATTGCCTCCAGAATACCGGCATTGCGCCAAGCGTAGAAATATCCCTGCACTGTCGTCATGGGCGGGAAGTCAATTGGCAGCGCACGCCACTGACAGCCTGTCGATCCGATGTAGAAAATCGCGTTGATTACTTCGCGCATGTCTGCGGTCCGGGGGCGTCCTCCGGGGCGTGCTGGTGGAACCATAGGTTCGAGGATTGCCCATTCTTCGTTCGTAACGTCACTTGGATAACGATCCGTTTTGCGGTTATACGTGAGGCGGGCGGTATCAGTCCAAGGCACAGTGGTTCCTCCGTTCGGTTTTCGATTGCGAACATGGAATCACAATTGACTGGTATCGCTCAACAATTTTTCCCAAAGACTTTTCGGTCAGGCTCTTAGAGAATATCGCAAAAAGCCAGACCGCCTCGCCGACTACCTGCCGTGGGCGTGCCTCGTCGCTCCCGGCATCGTGCTCAACAAGGACGGATCCTTCCAGCGAACGGTTCGCTATCGGGGCCCGGACCTTGAAAGCGCGACGGACTCTGAGCTCGTGAGCACTACGGCGCGCATCAACAATGTGCTGCGCCGCTTCGGATCGGGCTGGGCGTTGTTTTTTGAGGCAACACGCATTGAAGCAACCGCCTACCCTGAAAGCAGCTTTCCCGACGCCGCCTCATGGCTGGTCGACCGCGAGAGAATGGAAACGCTTCAAGCGGAAGGCTCCCATTTCGAGAACCGCTATTATCTGACCTTCCTGTTCCTGCCGCCACCGGACGCTGCGGGCAGAAGCGAAAACCTGCTGTTCGAAAAAACCGAGGACAAACGCTCAGGCCCCAACCACCGGGATCATCTCGACGCTTTCATTGTCGAAACAGACCGCGCGATCGATCTCCTGACGACCTTACTGCCTGAAGCCCATGCGCTTGATGACGACCAAACCCTCACCTACCTGCATGACACGATCTCAACCGACCCGCATCAGGTGCGCACGCCGGAATACCCTGCCTATCTCGATACCATCCTCCCGGACACGCCGCTGACCGGCGGACTCGAACCTATGCTGGGTGAAGAGCACCTGCGATGTCTGACAGTTCCTGGTTTTCCAGGAAGCACGGTGCCCGGCCTTCTTGATGAACTAAACGATCTGGGCTTTGCCTATCGCTGGGTCATCCGCTACATCGCGCTCGACAAGCAGGAAGCAACCAGGCTGCTCACACGCCTGCGCCGTCAATGGTTTTCCAAACGCAAATCGGTCGCTGCAATCCTGCGCGAGGTCATGTTCAACCAGGAAAGCGCTTTGCTCGATAGCGACGCGGACAACAAGACCGCGGATGCCGATGAGGCACTGCAGGAGCTCGGCTCCGACGATGTCGGCTTTGGCTACGTGACGGCAACAATCGTGATGCGCCACGCCAATCCCACTGTCGCCGATGCGATGCTGCGCAATGTCGAGCGGGTCATCAGCGGCAAGGGTTTTGTCTCGATCCGAGAGCGGCTTAACGCGGTCGAGGCCTGGCTCGGCTCTTTGCCCGGTAACCCTTACGCAAATGTCCGACAGCCAGTACTCCATACGCTGAACCTTGCGCACATGATCCCTGTTTCGGCGGTCTGGGCAGGGCCTGTCAAAAACCAGCACCTCGATGCCCCTGCCCTTCTCACCGCCCGGACACGCGGTGCAACACCCTTCAGGCTGGATTTGCATGTGGGCGATGTTGGCCACAGCCTGATCGTCGGACCGACAGGCGCCGGCAAATCCGTGCTGCTCTCTCTCCTGACACTCCAGTTCCGACGCTACGCCGGATCGCAGGTCTTCATCTTCGACAAGGGAAAGTCAGCCCGCGCTTCCACTCTTGCCATGGGTGGCTCCTGCTTTGATCTGGCGCTTGACGGCGGCCTGTCGTTCCAGCCGCTGGCGAAAATCCACAAAGGACCAGAGCAATCTTTTGCACTCTCCTGGATCTGTAGCCTGCTTGCAAATGAGGGCGTCGAGATCGCACCGGAAACAAGGGACGCCGTGTGGCAGGCGCTCCAGGCGCTCGCCTCGGCGCCGGCAGAGGAACGCACACTCACAGGGTTCGCAACGCTGCTGCAATCGAACCGACTGCGTCAGGCGTTGGTTCCCTACACACTCGAGGGCGCGTTCGGGCGCTTGCTCGATGCAGCGAAAGACGACCTCACCATATCCGACGTGCAGCACTTCGAGATGGAAGAGCTGATGCGCCACAAGCAGCTCGTGCTGCCGGTTCTGACGTATCTCTTCCATCGCCTGGAAGCCCGGTTCGATGGCAGCCCTACCCTGCTCATATTGGATGAGGCCTGGGTGTTTCTCGACGATCCGCTCTTTGCCGCCCGCATCCGGGAATGGCTGAAGACCTTGCGCAAGAAGAATGTCAGCGTCGTTTTCGCCACACAGTCGCTGGCCGATATCGAAAATTCCTCGATCGCACCGGCGCTGATCGAAAGCTGCCCAAGCCGCATTTTCCTTCCCAATGACCGGGCATTGGAACCACAGACACAATCGGTCTATCAGCGCTTCGGCCTCAACTCCCGGCAGATCGAGCTCGTCGCCCGGGCCATGCCCAAACGCGACTACTACTACCAATCCCAAAGAGGCAACCGGCTGTTTGAACTCGGCCTCGGTTCGATCGGCCTTGCCTTCTGTGCCACCTCATCCGCGACTGACCAGAAACAGATCGATGCGATCCAACACGAGCATGGTGACGGCCGGGCATTCGCCAACGCCTGGCTACGCGCAAAGGGTCTCGACTGGGCAGCCGACCTGATCGACAGCCCGCAGCAGCCAATCACCCCCAACGACAGTTCCAAAGGAGCCCCACAATGAGGACCAGCAAATCCGCCTTGAAACATGCATCAGCCGTTGCTGCCATCTGCACCGGGCTCATTCTGGCAAATCCGGAACGGCCGCCCGCGGCCTGGACTGTGTTCGATCCCTGGAACTACCACCAGAACATCATGACGGCCTCGCAGACACTCACGGAAATTAATCAGCAAATCGAGCAGCTGCGCAACGAGGCACAGATGCTCCTCAACATGGACCTGAACCTGACGCAACTGACAGAGACGATCGCACCGGACCTCGCCGCCACCCTTTCCGAAATCAACACCCTGATGGATCAGGCGAACGCAATCGCCATGACGGTTCAGGAAACGGATGCGGCGATGCAGGAACTCTTTCCGGATACCTTCGAGGCATCGCTCTCCACCGATGATATGGTGCAGAACGCCAGGGAACGATGGGAAGAAGCGCTTGCCGCTTACAAACGCTCCGCCAACCTGCAGGCCCAGATCAGTGAGAATGCGGAAGCCGATGGTGACCTGCTCAATACCCTGCTTTCCCGTTCGCGCGCGTCGGTCGGAAACCTGCAGGCAATGCAGGCCGGGAATGAGCTGACGGGCCTTGCGGTCAAACAATCGCTGCAACTGCAGCAGCTGTTTGCAGCCGACGCACGCGCCGCAACGGTCGACCGGGCAAGCGCGCTGGCGGCCGAGGAAGAGGCCCGGACCCGGTTCAGGAGCTTTCTTGGAGAAAGCGACGCCTATTCGTCGGACTGATCCGTCCGACCGCTGAACCGCCCGACTGAAGCAGGCGGTCAGCTTTCGAAACAACTCCGACACATGCGCACGGAAGCCACCTCTTCCGTGAACGGAAAAGGCTTGCCCGGAGAGCCCCGTAGAGTAGAGATGAAGCGCTTTATCACCTTACGGAGACAAGTTTCTCCATCCCCCTCTCCGAACCGGACGTGCAGGTTTCCAAGACCGTATGTCCGTTTCTACCGGTGAGGTGGCTCGCCCTACACTGCACGTTCGAGGGTTGCTCGGATGGGCTGAGCCGATCCTCATCACAGGAGGACGAGCCGTGGCAGATTATAGAGAAGCATTTGTCGGAATCGATGTTGCCAAATTGAGAAACGCCATCGCGATTGCCGATGCGGGCCGTGAGGGAGAAGTTCGCTTCTTCGGAGAAGTCGACGCTTGTGTCGCAAGCATGCGCCGGACCATTCAGCGGATCGCCGACAGATTTGATCGACTGCATTTTTGCTATGAGGCCGGACCGACAGGCTATGGGCTCTATCGGCTCATCCGTTCTCTCGGGCATGAATGCACGGTCGTCGCCCCGTCGCTGATCCCAAGGAAGCCTGGCGACCGGGTGAAGACGAACCGCCGGGACGCTCTCTCGCTCGCCCGGCTTTTGCGCGCCGGCGAGCTTACTGCGGTGTGGGTTCCCGATGCAGGCCACGAGGCGATGCGGGATCTCGTCCGCGCACGGTCGGCAGCGGTCGAGGTGCTGCGGGTCCATCGCCAGCAGGTGAGCGCTTTCATGCTCAAGCACGGCCGCGTCTATCCGCGCAAGAAAGGCTGGACGATGCGCTATTTGCGCTGGTTGCAGGAACAGACGTTCGATCACCCGGCGCACCAGATTGCGCTCCAGGAAATGGTTGAAGCCGTACGCATCTCCAAAGAGCGGGTTGAACGGCTGGAGCGCACCATCGAGGAGTTCGTTCCGGCCTGGTCGTTGGCACCGGTCGTACGAGCGCTCCGGACTTTGCGTGGCGTGGACCTGATCGTCGCTGTGACATTCGTCACCGAAGTTGGCGACGTGAGCCGGTTCGAAAGTCCGCGCCAGCTCATGGGATATCTCGGCCTCGTTCCCGGTGAGCGCTCGACTGGCGACACTATCAGGCGCGGCGGCATCACCAAGGCAGGAAACAGCCGGGTGCGCCAAATGCTGGTCGAGAGCGCCTGGGCCTATCGGCATCCGCCCAGGGTCGGGATAAAGAAGCTGTACAGACTGGAGCAGGCGTCACCGCGCGTGCGCGAGATCGCATGGAAGGCGCAGAGCCGCTTGACGGCCCGGTACCGAACGCTGAGTGGACGCGGCAAGCGGCCAACGGTGGTCTGCACTGCGGTCGCCCGCGAACTGGCCGGCTTCATGTGGGCCGTTGCCAGGGAGGCGCAGGCAAGCTGATCTTGCCCTTGTGGCAACACGAAACTCGCGCATGGGCGGAGGCGGGACCACGGCAGGGAAATGTCCGTCGAATGCTTTGTGGCCGGCTACTGGCCGACGCCCGCTGTAAGACAGGAACAGACCCGGACGCACAATCGGAAATGCGGTAGCCAACCCGCGCATCAGAGCTTGATCACCGACGTCCTTCAGTTCCGCCTCCACCCATGCGCGATCAATATCATGAACAGCCGATCTCCTCCTCGTTCTGGATCGGCCGGATATTCGACGTGCCAAACCTTGACAGCGGACATCAGAGCATCCGGCTCTCCATGCATGGGCGATTGCGCGCCCATGGGCGGGCCTCAGATATGCCTGAGGCGCGCGAACGCATCCCAGAAGTCGAGCATGCTCTCGCGATGCTGCGGCCCCCATTTTGCGTTCCATCCGTTCGGTTTCTCGATTCGCTGTTCCGGATAATGCATGGTCCCTCCGTCACAGAGGAACCTCAGGCGTTTGGACCCTTCGGTCCATTGCCACCGTTTTCCGGGGGCGCTGAGATGATAGCGTCGCCGCAGGGTCGGCCAACCCGCCTTGCCATGCTTCATCCTCAGCCAGCGCCCGACGCGCTGCCATATCCAGAAGTCGAGCTGTTTGAACCGATCGTATGCTCCAGTGGCATAACGATAGTAGTTCCTCCACCCCGTAATTACCGGATTGAGCCTGTCGATGACATCGGCGAGCGTCCATCCTGTAGGGATGCCTTTCACCAAAACCTTGATCTTGTAGCGCAGGTCATTCAGCTTGCTCTTCGGGATGAAGAGGTTGCCGACCCATCGGTGTGTCCGATAGGCTCTGGTCTGCGCTACCCGATAGCCAAGGAAGTCGAAGCCTTCCCTGACATCGGTGATCGAAGTCTTTTCCATCGACAGTTTCATGCGAAGCTCCGTTTTCAGGAACTGCGCCAGCGCCAGCTTTTCCGCTTCCGCCTGCTCCCTCGTGCCGTCGACGAGAACGACGAGTCGAGTAGCCGAGGGGAATTTCACCCCTCGGCCCTCACAGAACCGGACTTGAGACTCTCGCCTCATCCGGCTCCTACTCTCCAGCCTCCGGTCGAATACCGAGTTGCCACAGGACAAAAAGGTTGGGGTCCCGTCGCGCGATACGTCCCAGCCAATGCGTGGACGCCCGCTCCCGGCGTCTGAACCGTTTATATTTCCGTCGCGCCCAGCGGGCGAGGGCCACGTTCACCTGACGCAGCACCTGAACGCACTTCGAGCGGTAATAGCGCCCGTAGTAGTTCATCCAGCCTCGCACCGCCGGATTAATCAGGCGGGCCAGATCCTCCAGGGTCTGATTGTTCCTGGTGGATGCCATCCGCCACTCGCGGATGGTCCTGCGCACCGCCTTCGCCGCTTGAACACTGATCGCCGGCAGGAAGCTGACGAAGTAGTGTCCCCACCGGTTCCTGGCTCGCCGAGGCTGGAACGTAAAGCCGAGAAAGTCGAACTTGACCCGCTCGTGTTCCTGCCTGCGGTCATCGTCCTTGCAGTAGACGATTTTGGTCTTCGTCGGATGCAATTCCAGACCGCAATCGGCCAGCCGTTTCCGGATGGCCTCCAACACCGCCTGCGCCTCTCCTTCGCTCCTGCAGTGAACGACTGGTCGAGTAGCCGAGGGGAATTTCACCCCTCGGCCCTCACAGAACCGGACTTGAGACTCTCGCCTCATCCGGCTCCTACTCTCCAGCCTCCGGTCGAATACCGAGTTGCCACAGGACAAAAAGGTTGGGGTCCCGTCGCGCGATACGTCCCAGCCAATGCGTGGACGCCCGCTCCCGGCGTCTGAACCGTTTATATTTCCGTCGCGCCCAGCGGGCGAGGGCCACGTTCACCTGACGCAGCACCTGAACGCACTTCGAGCGGTAATAGCGCCCGTAGTAGTTCATCCAGCCTCGCACCGCCGGATTAATCAGGCGGGCCAGATCCTCCAGGGTCTGATTGTTCCTGGTGGATGCCATCCGCCACTCGCGGATGGTCCTGCGCACCGCCTTCGCCGCTTGAACACTGATCGCCGGCAGGAAGCTGACGAAGTAGTGTCCCCACCGGTTCCTGGCTCGCCGAGGCTGGAACGTAAAGCCGAGAAAGTCGAACTTGACCCGCTCGTGTTCCTGCCTGCGGTCATCGTCCTTGCAGTAGACGATTTTGGTCTTCGTCGGATGCAATTCCAGACCGCAATCGGCCAGCCGTTTCCGGATGGCCTCCAACACCGCCTGCGCCTCTCCTTCGCTCCTGCAGTGAACGACTGCATCATCCGCGTAACGTTCAAAGCGGACGTTTGGATGGTTTCGTTCCATCCACGAGTCGAACGCGTAGTGCAGGAAGAGATTGGCGAGAATCGGACTGATTGGTGAGCCTTGCGGCGTTCCCTTGGTCCGTTCTTCCCGGGTGCCGTCCGGTCGCTCGACAGCAGCGCGAAGCCACCGCCCAACGTACAGCCGGATCCAGGCCAGGTCAGTGTGATGTGCAACGGCACGTTCGATCAGGTCATGCGGAATCGAATCAAAAAATGCTTTGATATCAAGATCGATCACCCAGTCGAACGTCCAGCAGCGTTTCCGTGCCACTCCGACCGCATCAAGCGCCGAACGACCGGGCCGATAGCCATAGGAATCACGGTGGAACATCGGTTCCACCATTGGTTCCAGAACCATCTTCACAGCCGTTTGCGCCACGCGGTCGGCGATCGTCGGAATGCCAAGAGGTCGAAGACCGCCCCCACTTTTGGGTATCTCGACGAGCCGCACCGGCGGCGGGTGATACGAGCCCGACGACATCCGGTTCCAGACCTTGTAAAGGTTTCCCCCGAGGTCTTCCTCGAATGCTGCCATAGACACGCCGTCAACACCGCCCGCGCCGCGATTCGCCCGTACCTGTCGGTAGGCGTCCCAGACCAGCCGCTTCGGAATTTCGAATGGCTTTGCCTCAGACAACGGCTCCTCCCATCTCTGGTTGGCCGCCGTCTTCGGCTGGAGAGCCGGGTCCCTTCGCTCTACCCGCATTACCGGGTTTCATCACTAATACGGACCCGTCCGCCCCTGTGCTCCGCTTCGGTACTCGGCTCCTTGCGGGTCTGCCGCTTGGAGGTCTCCCTTGGCATCGGAGCGCCAGGTTCCCACGTTCCACACAGGAGCCTCTCGCTGGTCTCACGCCATCTTTATGCCGGTCGCCGCTCGGACAGTCAGCAGGCATCCTCCGAACTTCGTCCCAGGCCAACGACTGGAGCCTGGTTTCGGCGACATCCCTACGCTTTCGACACTTCATCAACGGTTCACTCGCGTTCGTCTTACCAGCAGTCACCTGACGGGTAATCCCCGCCTTTTCCACAACGCTCGCCACCCCGGCCATTGGGCCAGAGCAGCTTGTGGCGGTTTGGACCCTGGTCCTGCAACCCGAGCCCGAGGGGCCTTCCCTCATCTCCTGTGTAGCAAGGTGCTCAAAGTCAGTACTGCTACGTCATCAGAACCTCCTCTTCGCACCGTCGTGGCGCACGTCGAGTAGCCGAGGGGAATTTCACCCCTCGGCCCTCACAGAACCGGACTTGAGACTCTCGCCTCATCCGGCTCCTACTCTCCAGCCTCCGGTCGAATACCGAGTTGCCACAGGACAAAAAGGTTGGGGTCCCGTCGCGCGATACGTCCCAGCCAATGCGTGGACGCCCGCTCCCGGCGTCTGAACCGTTTATATTTCCGTCGCGCCCAGCGGGCGAGGGCCACGTTCACCTGACGCAGCACCTGAACGCACTTCGAGCGGTAATAGCGCCCGTAGTAGTTCATCCAGCCTCGCACCGCCGGATTAATCAGGCGGGCCAGATCCTCCAGGGTCTGATTGTTCCTGGTGGATGCCATCCGCCACTCGCGGATGGTCCTGCGCACCGCCTTCGCCGCTTGAACACTGATCGCCGGCAGGAAGCTGACGAAGTAGTGTCCCCACCGGTTCCTGGCTCGCCGAGGCTGGAACGTAAAGCCGAGAAAGTCGAACTTGACCCGCTCGTGTTCCTGCCTGCGGTCATCGTCCTTGCAGTAGACGATTTTGGTCTTCGTCGGATGCAATTCCAGACCGCAATCGGCCAGCCGTTTCCGGATGGCCTCCAACACCGCCTGCGCCTCTCCTTCGCTCCTGCAGTGAACGACTGGTCGAGTAGCCGAGGGGAATTTCACCCCTCGGCCCTCACAGAACCGGACTTGAGACTCTCGCCTCATCCGGCTCCTACTCTCCAGCCTCCGGTCGAATACCGAGTTGCCACAGGACAAAAAGGTTGGGGTCCCGTCGCGCGATACGTCCCAGCCAATGCGTGGACGCCCGCTCCCGGCGTCTGAACCGTTTATATTTCCGTCGCGCCCAGCGGGCGAGGGCCACGTTCACCTGACGCAGCACCTGAACGCACTTCGAGCGGTAATAGCGCCCGTAGTAGTTCATCCAGCCTCGCACCGCCGGATTAATCAGGCGGGCCAGATCCTCCAGGGTCTGATTGTTCCTGGTGGATGCCATCCGCCACTCGCGGATGGTCCTGCGCACCGCCTTCGCCGCTTGAACACTGATCGCCGGCAGGAAGCTGACGAAGTAGTGTCCCCACCGGTTCCTGGCTCGCCGAGGCTGGAACGTAAAGCCGAGAAAGTCGAACTTGACCCGCTCGTGTTCCTGCCTGCGGTCATCGTCCTTGCAGTAGACGATTTTGGTCTTCGTCGGATGCAATTCCAGACCGCAATCGGCCAGCCGTTTCCGGATGGCCTCCAACACCGCCTGCGCCTCTCCTTCGCTCCTGCAGTGAACGACTGGTCGAGTAGCCGAGGGGAATTTCACCCCTCGGCCCTCACAGAACCGGACTTGAGACTCTCGCCTCATCCGGCTCCTACTCTCCAGCCTCCGGTCGAATACCGAGTTGCCACAGGACAAAAAGGTTGGGGTCCCGTCGCGCGATACGTCCCAGCCAATGCGTGGACGCCCGCTCCCGGCGTCTGAACCGTTTATATTTCCGTCGCGCCCAGCGGGCGAGGGCCACGTTCACCTGACGCAGCACCTGAACGCACTTCGAGCGGTAATAGCGCCCGTAGTAGTTCATCCAGCCTCGCACCGCCGGATTAATCAGGCGGGCCAGATCCTCCAGGGTCTGATTGTTCCTGGTGGATGCCATCCGCCACTCGCGGATGGTCCTGCGCACCGCCTTCGCCGCTTGAACACTGATCGCCGGCAGGAAGCTGACGAAGTAGTGTCCCCACCGGTTCCTGGCTCGCCGAGGCTGGAACGTAAAGCCGAGAAAGTCGAACTTGACCCGCTCGTGTTCCTGCCTGCGGTCATCGTCCTTGCAGTAGACGATTTTGGTCTTCGTCGGATGCAATTCCAGACCGCAATCGGCCAGCCGTTTCCGGATGGCCTCCAACACCGCCTGCGCCTCTCCTTCGCTCCTGCAGTGAACGACTGCATCATCCGCGTAACGTTCAAAGCGGACGTTTGGATGGTTTCGTTCCATCCACGAGTCGAACGCGTAGTGCAGGAAGAGATTGGCGAGAATCGGACTGATTGGTGAGCCTTGCGGCGTTCCCTTGGTCCGTTCTTCCCGGGTGCCGTCCGGTCGCTCGACAGCAGCGCGAAGCCACCGCCCAACGTACAGCCGGATCCAGGCCAGGTCAGTGTGATGTGCAACGGCACGTTCGATCAGGTCATGCGGAATCGAATCAAAAAATGCTTTGATATCAAGATCGATCACCCAGTCGAACGTCCAGCAGCGTTTCCGTGCCACTCCGACCGCATCAAGCGCCGAACGACCGGGCCGATAGCCATAGGAATCACGGTGGAACATCGGTTCCACCATTGGTTCCAGAACCATCTTCACAGCCGTTTGCGCCACGCGGTCGGCGATCGTCGGAATGCCAAGAGGTCGAAGACCGCCCCCACTTTTGGGTATCTCGACGAGCCGCACCGGCGGCGGGTGATACGAGCCCGACGACATCCGGTTCCAGACCTTGTAAAGGTTTCCCCCGAGGTCTTCCTCGAATGCTGCCATAGACACGCCGTCAACACCGCCCGCGCCGCGATTCGCCCGTACCTGTCGGTAGGCGTCCCAGACCAGCCGCTTCGGAATTTCGAATGGCTTTGCCTCAGACAACGGCTCCTCCCATCTCTGGTTGGCCGCCGTCTTCGGCTGGAGAGCCGGGTCCCTTCGCTCTACCCGCATTACCGGGTTTCATCACTAATACGGACCCGTCCGCCCCTGTGCTCCGCTTCGGTACTCGGCTCCTTGCGGGTCTGCCGCTTGGAGGTCTCCCTTGGCATCGGAGCGCCAGGTTCCCACGTTCCACACAGGAGCCTCTCGCTGGTCTCACGCCATCTTTATGCCGGTCGCCGCTCGGACAGTCAGCAGGCATCCTCCGAACTTCGTCCCAGGCCAACGACTGGAGCCTGGTTTCGGCGACATCCCTACGCTTTCGACACTTCATCAACGGTTCACTCGCGTTCGTCTTACCAGCAGTCACCTGACGGGTAATCCCCGCCTTTTCCACAACGCTCGCCACCCCGGCCATTGGGCCAGAGCAGCTTGTGGCGGTTTGGACCCTGGTCCTGCAACCCGAGCCCGAGGGGCCTTCCCTCATCTCCTGTGTAGCAAGGTGCTCAAAGTCAGTACTGCTACGTCATCAGAACCTCCTCTTCGCACCGTCGTGGCGCACCATCATCCGCGTAACGTTCAAAGCGGACGTTTGGATGGTTTCGTTCCATCCACGAGTCGAACGCGTAGTGCAGGAAGAGATTGGCGAGAATCGGACTGATTGGTGAGCCTTGCGGCGTTCCCTTGGTCCGTTCTTCCCGGGTGCCGTCCGGTCGCTCGACAGCAGCGCGAAGCCACCGCCCAACGTACAGCCGGATCCAGGCCAGGTCAGTGTGATGTGCAACGGCACGTTCGATCAGGTCATGCGGAATCGAATCAAAAAATGCTTTGATATCAAGATCGATCACCCAGTCGAACGTCCAGCAGCGTTTCCGTGCCACTCCGACCGCATCAAGCGCCGAACGACCGGGCCGATAGCCATAGGAATCACGGTGGAACATCGGTTCCACCATTGGTTCCAGAACCATCTTCACAGCCGTTTGCGCCACGCGGTCGGCGATCGTCGGAATGCCAAGAGGTCGAAGACCGCCCCCACTTTTGGGTATCTCGACGAGCCGCACCGGCGGCGGGTGATACGAGCCCGACGACATCCGGTTCCAGACCTTGTAAAGGTTTCCCCCGAGGTCTTCCTCGAATGCTGCCATAGACACGCCGTCAACACCGCCCGCGCCGCGATTCGCCCGTACCTGTCGGTAGGCGTCCCAGACCAGCCGCTTCGGAATTTCGAATGGCTTTGCCTCAGACAACGGCTCCTCCCATCTCTGGTTGGCCGCCGTCTTCGGCTGGAGAGCCGGGTCCCTTCGCTCTACCCGCATTACCGGGTTTCATCACTAATACGGACCCGTCCGCCCCTGTGCTCCGCTTCGGTACTCGGCTCCTTGCGGGTCTGCCGCTTGGAGGTCTCCCTTGGCATCGGAGCGCCAGGTTCCCACGTTCCACACAGGAGCCTCTCGCTGGTCTCACGCCATCTTTATGCCGGTCGCCGCTCGGACAGTCAGCAGGCATCCTCCGAACTTCGTCCCAGGCCAACGACTGGAGCCTGGTTTCGGCGACATCCCTACGCTTTCGACACTTCATCAACGGTTCACTCGCGTTCGTCTTACCAGCAGTCACCTGACGGGTAATCCCCGCCTTTTCCACAACGCTCGCCACCCCGGCCATTGGGCCAGAGCAGCTTGTGGCGGTTTGGACCCTGGTCCTGCAACCCGAGCCCGAGGGGCCTTCCCTCATCTCCTGTGTAGCAAGGTGCTCAAAGTCAGTACTGCTACGTCATCAGAACCTCCTCTTCGCACCGTCGTGGCGCACCATCATCCGCGTAACGTTCAAAGCGGACGTTTGGATGGTTTCGTTCCATCCACGAGTCGAACGCGTAGTGCAGGAAGAGATTGGCGAGAATCGGACTGATTGGTGAGCCTTGCGGCGTTCCCTTGGTCCGTTCTTCCCGGGTGCCGTCCGGTCGCTCGACAGCAGCGCGAAGCCACCGCCCAACGTACAGCCGGATCCAGGCCAGGTCAGTGTGATGTGCAACGGCACGTTCGATCAGGTCATGCGGAATCGAATCAAAAAATGCTTTGATATCAAGATCGATCACCCAGTCGAACGTCCAGCAGCGTTTCCGTGCCACTCCGACCGCATCAAGCGCCGAACGACCGGGCCGATAGCCATAGGAATCACGGTGGAACATCGGTTCCACCATTGGTTCCAGAACCATCTTCACAGCCGTTTGCGCCACGCGGTCGGCGATCGTCGGAATGCCAAGAGGTCGAAGACCGCCCCCACTTTTGGGTATCTCGACGAGCCGCACCGGCGGCGGGTGATACGAGCCCGACGACATCCGGTTCCAGACCTTGTAAAGGTTTCCCCCGAGGTCTTCCTCGAATGCTGCCATAGACACGCCGTCAACACCGCCCGCGCCGCGATTCGCCCGTACCTGTCGGTAGGCGTCCCAGACCAGCCGCTTCGGAATTTCGAATGGCTTTGCCTCAGACAACGGCTCCTCCCATCTCTGGTTGGCCGCCGTCTTCGGCTGGAGAGCCGGGTCCCTTCGCTCTACCCGCATTACCGGGTTTCATCACTAATACGGACCCGTCCGCCCCTGTGCTCCGCTTCGGTACTCGGCTCCTTGCGGGTCTGCCGCTTGGAGGTCTCCCTTGGCATCGGAGCGCCAGGTTCCCACGTTCCACACAGGAGCCTCTCGCTGGTCTCACGCCATCTTTATGCCGGTCGCCGCTCGGACAGTCAGCAGGCATCCTCCGAACTTCGTCCCAGGCCAACGACTGGAGCCTGGTTTCGGCGACATCCCTACGCTTTCGACACTTCATCAACGGTTCACTCGCGTTCGTCTTACCAGCAGTCACCTGACGGGTAATCCCCGCCTTTTCCACAACGCTCGCCACCCCGGCCATTGGGCCAGAGCAGCTTGTGGCGGTTTGGACCCTGGTCCTGCAACCCGAGCCCGAGGGGCCTTCCCTCATCTCCTGTGTAGCAAGGTGCTCAAAGTCAGTACTGCTACGTCATCAGAACCTCCTCTTCGCACCGTCGTGGCGCACGTCGAGTAGCCGAGGGGAATTTCACCCCTCGGCCCTCACAGAACCGGACTTGAGACTCTCGCCTCATCCGGCTCCTACTCTCCAGCCTCCGGTCGAATACCGAGTTGCCACAGGACAAAAAGGTTGGGGTCCCGTCGCGCGATACGTCCCAGCCAATGCGTGGACGCCCGCTCCCGGCGTCTGAACCGTTTATATTTCCGTCGCGCCCAGCGGGCGAGGGCCACGTTCACCTGACGCAGCACCTGAACGCACTTCGAGCGGTAATAGCGCCCGTAGTAGTTCATCCAGCCTCGCACCGCCGGATTAATCAGGCGGGCCAGATCCTCCAGGGTCTGATTGTTCCTGGTGGATGCCATCCGCCACTCGCGGATGGTCCTGCGCACCGCCTTCGCCGCTTGAACACTGATCGCCGGCAGGAAGCTGACGAAGTAGTGTCCCCACCGGTTCCTGGCTCGCCGAGGCTGGAACGTAAAGCCGAGAAAGTCGAACTTGACCCGCTCGTGTTCCTGCCTGCGGTCATCGTCCTTGCAGTAGACGATTTTGGTCTTCGTCGGATGCAATTCCAGACCGCAATCGGCCAGCCGTTTCCGGATGGCCTCCAACACCGCCTGCGCCTCTCCTTCGCTCCTGCAGTGAACGACTGCATCATCCGCGTAACGTTCAAAGCGGACGTTTGGATGGTTTCGTTCCATCCACGAGTCGAACGCGTAGTGCAGGAAGAGATTGGCGAGAATCGGACTGATTGGTGAGCCTTGCGGCGTTCCCTTGGTCCGTTCTTCCCGGGTGCCGTCCGGTCGCTCGACAGCAGCGCGAAGCCACCGCCCAACGTACAGCCGGATCCAGGCCAGGTCAGTGTGATGTGCAACGGCACGTTCGATCAGGTCATGCGGAATCGAATCAAAAAATGCTTTGATATCAAGATCGATCACCCAGTCGAACGTCCAGCAGCGTTTCCGTGCCACTCCGACCGCATCAAGCGCCGAACGACCGGGCCGATAGCCATAGGAATCACGGTGGAACATCGGTTCCACCATTGGTTCCAGAACCATCTTCACAGCCGTTTGCGCCACGCGGTCGGCGATCGTCGGAATGCCAAGAGGTCGAAGACCGCCCCCACTTTTGGGTATCTCGACGAGCCGCACCGGCGGCGGGTGATACGAGCCCGACGACATCCGGTTCCAGACCTTGTAAAGGTTTCCCCCGAGGTCTTCCTCGAATGCTGCCATAGACACGCCGTCAACACCGCCCGCGCCGCGATTCGCCCGTACCTGTCGGTAGGCGTCCCAGACCAGCCGCTTCGGAATTTCGAATGGCTTTGCCTCAGACAACGGCTCCTCCCATCTCTGGTTGGCCGCCGTCTTCGGCTGGAGAGCCGGGTCCCTTCGCTCTACCCGCATTACCGGGTTTCATCACTAATACGGACCCGTCCGCCCCTGTGCTCCGCTTCGGTACTCGGCTCCTTGCGGGTCTGCCGCTTGGAGGTCTCCCTTGGCATCGGAGCGCCAGGTTCCCACGTTCCACACAGGAGCCTCTCGCTGGTCTCACGCCATCTTTATGCCGGTCGCCGCTCGGACAGTCAGCAGGCATCCTCCGAACTTCGTCCCAGGCCAACGACTGGAGCCTGGTTTCGGCGACATCCCTACGCTTTCGACACTTCATCAACGGTTCACTCGCGTTCGTCTTACCAGCAGTCACCTGACGGGTAATCCCCGCCTTTTCCACAACGCTCGCCACCCCGGCCATTGGGCCAGAGCAGCTTGTGGCGGTTTGGACCCTGGTCCTGCAACCCGAGCCCGAGGGGCCTTCCCTCATCTCCTGTGTAGCAAGGTGCTCAAAGTCAGTACTGCTACGTCATCAGAACCTCCTCTTCGCACCGTCGTGGCGCACGTCGAGTAGCCGAGGGGAATTTCACCCCTCGGCCCTCACAGAACCGGACTTGAGACTCTCGCCTCATCCGGCTCCTACTCTCCAGCCTCCGGTCGAATACCGAGTTGCCACAGGACAAAAAGGTTGGGGTCCCGTCGCGCGATACGTCCCAGCCAATGCGTGGACGCCCGCTCCCGGCGTCTGAACCGTTTATATTTCCGTCGCGCCCAGCGGGCGAGGGCCACGTTCACCTGACGCAGCACCTGAACGCACTTCGAGCGGTAATAGCGCCCGTAGTAGTTCATCCAGCCTCGCACCGCCGGATTAATCAGGCGGGCCAGATCCTCCAGGGTCTGATTGTTCCTGGTGGATGCCATCCGCCACTCGCGGATGGTCCTGCGCACCGCCTTCGCCGCTTGAACACTGATCGCCGGCAGGAAGCTGACGAAGTAGTGTCCCCACCGGTTCCTGGCTCGCCGAGGCTGGAACGTAAAGCCGAGAAAGTCGAACTTGACCCGCTCGTGTTCCTGCCTGCGGTCATCGTCCTTGCAGTAGACGATTTTGGTCTTCGTCGGATGCAATTCCAGACCGCAATCGGCCAGCCGTTTCCGGATGGCCTCCAACACCGCCTGCGCCTCTCCTTCGCTCCTGCAGTGAACGACTGCATCATCCGCGTAACGTTCAAAGCGGACGTTTGGATGGTTTCGTTCCATCCACGAGTCGAACGCGTAGTGCAGGAAGAGATTGGCGAGAATCGGACTGATTGGTGAGCCTTGCGGCGTTCCCTTGGTCCGTTCTTCCCGGGTGCCGTCCGGTCGCTCGACAGCAGCGCGAAGCCACCGCCCAACGTACAGCCGGATCCAGGCCAGGTCAGTGTGATGTGCAACGGCACGTTCGATCAGGTCATGCGGAATCGAATCAAAAAATGCTTTGATATCAAGATCGATCACCCAGTCGAACGTCCAGCAGCGTTTCCGTGCCACTCCGACCGCATCAAGCGCCGAACGACCGGGCCGATAGCCATAGGAATCACGGTGGAACATCGGTTCCACCATTGGTTCCAGAACCATCTTCACAGCCGTTTGCGCCACGCGGTCGGCGATCGTCGGAATGCCAAGAGGTCGAAGACCGCCCCCACTTTTGGGTATCTCGACGAGCCGCACCGGCGGCGGGTGATACGAGCCCGACGACATCCGGTTCCAGACCTTGTAAAGGTTTCCCCCGAGGTCTTCCTCGAATGCTGCCATAGACACGCCGTCAACACCGCCCGCGCCGCGATTCGCCCGTACCTGTCGGTAGGCGTCCCAGACCAGCCGCTTCGGAATTTCGAATGGCTTTGCCTCAGACAACGGCTCCTCCCATCTCTGGTTGGCCGCCGTCTTCGGCTGGAGAGCCGGGTCCCTTCGCTCTACCCGCATTACCGGGTTTCATCACTAATACGGACCCGTCCGCCCCTGTGCTCCGCTTCGGTACTCGGCTCCTTGCGGGTCTGCCGCTTGGAGGTCTCCCTTGGCATCGGAGCGCCAGGTTCCCACGTTCCACACAGGAGCCTCTCGCTGGTCTCACGCCATCTTTATGCCGGTCGCCGCTCGGACAGTCAGCAGGCATCCTCCGAACTTCGTCCCAGGCCAACGACTGGAGCCTGGTTTCGGCGACATCCCTACGCTTTCGACACTTCATCAACGGTTCACTCGCGTTCGTCTTACCAGCAGTCACCTGACGGGTAATCCCCGCCTTTTCCACAACGCTCGCCACCCCGGCCATTGGGCCAGAGCAGCTTGTGGCGGTTTGGACCCTGGTCCTGCAACCCGAGCCCGAGGGGCCTTCCCTCATCTCCTGTGTAGCAAGGTGCTCAAAGTCAGTACTGCTACGTCATCAGAACCTCCTCTTCGCACCGTCGTGGCGCACGTCGAGTAGCCGAGGGGAATTTCACCCCTCGGCCCTCACAGAACCGGACTTGAGACTCTCGCCTCATCCGGCTCCTACTCTCCAGCCTCCGGTCGAATACCGAGTTGCCACAGGACAAAAAGGTTGGGGTCCCGTCGCGCGATACGTCCCAGCCAATGCGTGGACGCCCGCTCCCGGCGTCTGAACCGTTTATATTTCCGTCGCGCCCAGCGGGCGAGGGCCACGTTCACCTGACGCAGCACCTGAACGCACTTCGAGCGGTAATAGCGCCCGTAGTAGTTCATCCAGCCTCGCACCGCCGGATTAATCAGGCGGGCCAGATCCTCCAGGGTCTGATTGTTCCTGGTGGATGCCATCCGCCACTCGCGGATGGTCCTGCGCACCGCCTTCGCCGCTTGAACACTGATCGCCGGCAGGAAGCTGACGAAGTAGTGTCCCCACCGGTTCCTGGCTCGCCGAGGCTGGAACGTAAAGCCGAGAAAGTCGAACTTGACCCGCTCGTGTTCCTGCCTGCGGTCATCGTCCTTGCAGTAGACGATTTTGGTCTTCGTCGGATGCAATTCCAGACCGCAATCGGCCAGCCGTTTCCGGATGGCCTCCAACACCGCCTGCGCCTCTCCTTCGCTCCTGCAGTGAACGACTGGTCGAGTAGCCGAGGGGAATTTCACCCCTCGGCCCTCACAGAACCGGACTTGAGACTCTCGCCTCATCCGGCTCCTACTCTCCAGCCTCCGGTCGAATACCGAGTTGCCACAGGACAAAAAGGTTGGGGTCCCGTCGCGCGATACGTCCCAGCCAATGCGTGGACGCCCGCTCCCGGCGTCTGAACCGTTTATATTTCCGTCGCGCCCAGCGGGCGAGGGCCACGTTCACCTGACGCAGCACCTGAACGCACTTCGAGCGGTAATAGCGCCCGTAGTAGTTCATCCAGCCTCGCACCGCCGGATTAATCAGGCGGGCCAGATCCTCCAGGGTCTGATTGTTCCTGGTGGATGCCATCCGCCACTCGCGGATGGTCCTGCGCACCGCCTTCGCCGCTTGAACACTGATCGCCGGCAGGAAGCTGACGAAGTAGTGTCCCCACCGGTTCCTGGCTCGCCGAGGCTGGAACGTAAAGCCGAGAAAGTCGAACTTGACCCGCTCGTGTTCCTGCCTGCGGTCATCGTCCTTGCAGTAGACGATTTTGGTCTTCGTCGGATGCAATTCCAGACCGCAATCGGCCAGCCGTTTCCGGATGGCCTCCAACACCGCCTGCGCCTCTCCTTCGCTCCTGCAGTGAACGACTGCATCATCCGCGTAACGTTCAAAGCGGACGTTTGGATGGTTTCGTTCCATCCACGAGTCGAACGCGTAGTGCAGGAAGAGATTGGCGAGAATCGGACTGATTGGTGAGCCTTGCGGCGTTCCCTTGGTCCGTTCTTCCCGGGTGCCGTCCGGTCGCTCGACAGCAGCGCGAAGCCACCGCCCAACGTACAGCCGGATCCAGGCCAGGTCAGTGTGATGTGCAACGGCACGTTCGATCAGGTCATGCGGAATCGAATCAAAAAATGCTTTGATATCAAGATCGATCACCCAGTCGAACGTCCAGCAGCGTTTCCGTGCCACTCCGACCGCATCAAGCGCCGAACGACCGGGCCGATAGCCATAGGAATCACGGTGGAACATCGGTTCCACCATTGGTTCCAGAACCATCTTCACAGCCGTTTGCGCCACGCGGTCGGCGATCGTCGGAATGCCAAGAGGTCGAAGACCGCCCCCACTTTTGGGTATCTCGACGAGCCGCACCGGCGGCGGGTGATACGAGCCCGACGACATCCGGTTCCAGACCTTGTAAAGGTTTCCCCCGAGGTCTTCCTCGAATGCTGCCATAGACACGCCGTCAACACCGCCCGCGCCGCGATTCGCCCGTACCTGTCGGTAGGCGTCCCAGACCAGCCGCTTCGGAATTTCGAATGGCTTTGCCTCAGACAACGGCTCCTCCCATCTCTGGTTGGCCGCCGTCTTCGGCTGGAGAGCCGGGTCCCTTCGCTCTACCCGCATTACCGGGTTTCATCACTAATACGGACCCGTCCGCCCCTGTGCTCCGCTTCGGTACTCGGCTCCTTGCGGGTCTGCCGCTTGGAGGTCTCCCTTGGCATCGGAGCGCCAGGTTCCCACGTTCCACACAGGAGCCTCTCGCTGGTCTCACGCCATCTTTATGCCGGTCGCCGCTCGGACAGTCAGCAGGCATCCTCCGAACTTCGTCCCAGGCCAACGACTGGAGCCTGGTTTCGGCGACATCCCTACGCTTTCGACACTTCATCAACGGTTCACTCGCGTTCGTCTTACCAGCAGTCACCTGACGGGTAATCCCCGCCTTTTCCACAACGCTCGCCACCCCGGCCATTGGGCCAGAGCAGCTTGTGGCGGTTTGGACCCTGGTCCTGCAACCCGAGCCCGAGGGGCCTTCCCTCATCTCCTGTGTAGCAAGGTGCTCAAAGTCAGTACTGCTACGTCATCAGAACCTCCTCTTCGCACCGTCGTGGCGCACCATCATCCGCGTAACGTTCAAAGCGGACGTTTGGATGGTTTCGTTCCATCCACGAGTCGAACGCGTAGTGCAGGAAGAGATTGGCGAGAATCGGACTGATTGGTGAGCCTTGCGGCGTTCCCTTGGTCCGTTCTTCCCGGGTGCCGTCCGGTCGCTCGACAGCAGCGCGAAGCCACCGCCCAACGTACAGCCGGATCCAGGCCAGGTCAGTGTGATGTGCAACGGCACGTTCGATCAGGTCATGCGGAATCGAATCAAAAAATGCTTTGATATCAAGATCGATCACCCAGTCGAACGTCCAGCAGCGTTTCCGTGCCACTCCGACCGCATCAAGCGCCGAACGACCGGGCCGATAGCCATAGGAATCACGGTGGAACATCGGTTCCACCATTGGTTCCAGAACCATCTTCACAGCCGTTTGCGCCACGCGGTCGGCGATCGTCGGAATGCCAAGAGGTCGAAGACCGCCCCCACTTTTGGGTATCTCGACGAGCCGCACCGGCGGCGGGTGATACGAGCCCGACGACATCCGGTTCCAGACCTTGTAAAGGTTTCCCCCGAGGTCTTCCTCGAATGCTGCCATAGACACGCCGTCAACACCGCCCGCGCCGCGATTCGCCCGTACCTGTCGGTAGGCGTCCCAGACCAGCCGCTTCGGAATTTCGAATGGCTTTGCCTCAGACAACGGCTCCTCCCATCTCTGGTTGGCCGCCGTCTTCGGCTGGAGAGCCGGGTCCCTTCGCTCTACCCGCATTACCGGGTTTCATCACTAATACGGACCCGTCCGCCCCTGTGCTCCGCTTCGGTACTCGGCTCCTTGCGGGTCTGCCGCTTGGAGGTCTCCCTTGGCATCGGAGCGCCAGGTTCCCACGTTCCACACAGGAGCCTCTCGCTGGTCTCACGCCATCTTTATGCCGGTCGCCGCTCGGACAGTCAGCAGGCATCCTCCGAACTTCGTCCCAGGCCAACGACTGGAGCCTGGTTTCGGCGACATCCCTACGCTTTCGACACTTCATCAACGGTTCACTCGCGTTCGTCTTACCAGCAGTCACCTGACGGGTAATCCCCGCCTTTTCCACAACGCTCGCCACCCCGGCCATTGGGCCAGAGCAGCTTGTGGCGGTTTGGACCCTGGTCCTGCAACCCGAGCCCGAGGGGCCTTCCCTCATCTCCTGTGTAGCAAGGTGCTCAAAGTCAGTACTGCTACGTCATCAGAACCTCCTCTTCGCACCGTCGTGGCGCACGTCGAGTAGCCGAGGGGAATTTCACCCCTCGGCCCTCACAGAACCGGACTTGAGACTCTCGCCTCATCCGGCTCCTACTCTCCAGCCTCCGGTCGAATACCGAGTTGCCACAGGACAAAAAGGTTGGGGTCCCGTCGCGCGATACGTCCCAGCCAATGCGTGGACGCCCGCTCCCGGCGTCTGAACCGTTTATATTTCCGTCGCGCCCAGCGGGCGAGGGCCACGTTCACCTGACGCAGCACCTGAACGCACTTCGAGCGGTAATAGCGCCCGTAGTAGTTCATCCAGCCTCGCACCGCCGGATTAATCAGGCGGGCCAGATCCTCCAGGGTCTGATTGTTCCTGGTGGATGCCATCCGCCACTCGCGGATGGTCCTGCGCACCGCCTTCGCCGCTTGAACACTGATCGCCGGCAGGAAGCTGACGAAGTAGTGTCCCCACCGGTTCCTGGCTCGCCGAGGCTGGAACGTAAAGCCGAGAAAGTCGAACTTGACCCGCTCGTGTTCCTGCCTGCGGTCATCGTCCTTGCAGTAGACGATTTTGGTCTTCGTCGGATGCAATTCCAGACCGCAATCGGCCAGCCGTTTCCGGATGGCCTCCAACACCGCCTGCGCCTCTCCTTCGCTCCTGCAGTGAACGACTGCATCATCCGCGTAACGTTCAAAGCGGACGTTTGGATGGTTTCGTTCCATCCACGAGTCGAACGCGTAGTGCAGGAAGAGATTGGCGAGAATCGGACTGATTGGTGAGCCTTGCGGCGTTCCCTTGGTCCGTTCTTCCCGGGTGCCGTCCGGTCGCTCGACAGCAGCGCGAAGCCACCGCCCAACGTACAGCCGGATCCAGGCCAGGTCAGTGTGATGTGCAACGGCACGTTCGATCAGGTCATGCGGAATCGAATCAAAAAATGCTTTGATATCAAGATCGATCACCCAGTCGAACGTCCAGCAGCGTTTCCGTGCCACTCCGACCGCATCAAGCGCCGAACGACCGGGCCGATAGCCATAGGAATCACGGTGGAACATCGGTTCCACCATTGGTTCCAGAACCATCTTCACAGCCGTTTGCGCCACGCGGTCGGCGATCGTCGGAATGCCAAGAGGTCGAAGACCGCCCCCACTTTTGGGTATCTCGACGAGCCGCACCGGCGGCGGGTGATACGAGCCCGACGACATCCGGTTCCAGACCTTGTAAAGGTTTCCCCCGAGGTCTTCCTCGAATGCTGCCATAGACACGCCGTCAACACCGCCCGCGCCGCGATTCGCCCGTACCTGTCGGTAGGCGTCCCAGACCAGCCGCTTCGGAATTTCGAATGGCTTTGCCTCAGACAACGGCTCCTCCCATCTCTGGTTGGCCGCCGTCTTCGGCTGGAGAGCCGGGTCCCTTCGCTCTACCCGCATTACCGGGTTTCATCACTAATACGGACCCGTCCGCCCCTGTGCTCCGCTTCGGTACTCGGCTCCTTGCGGGTCTGCCGCTTGGAGGTCTCCCTTGGCATCGGAGCGCCAGGTTCCCACGTTCCACACAGGAGCCTCTCGCTGGTCTCACGCCATCTTTATGCCGGTCGCCGCTCGGACAGTCAGCAGGCATCCTCCGAACTTCGTCCCAGGCCAACGACTGGAGCCTGGTTTCGGCGACATCCCTACGCTTTCGACACTTCATCAACGGTTCACTCGCGTTCGTCTTACCAGCAGTCACCTGACGGGTAATCCCCGCCTTTTCCACAACGCTCGCCACCCCGGCCATTGGGCCAGAGCAGCTTGTGGCGGTTTGGACCCTGGTCCTGCAACCCGAGCCCGAGGGGCCTTCCCTCATCTCCTGTGTAGCAAGGTGCTCAAAGTCAGTACTGCTACGTCATCAGAACCTCCTCTTCGCACCGTCGTGGCGCACAGTCGTCCGCGTATCGCACCGTATAGAACACCGGCCGACCTTTCTTGTGGTCTCTGACCCTTCGGGCAGCCGGGTTGATGCTCGGTTCGCGGGGGCGGCCAGTCCACCGTCCGTACCGCTCATCGATGGCTGTCAGATAGATGTTCGACAACATCGGCGAGATGATGCCGCCTTGCGGCGACCCGGTTACGGGGTGACGTTCGGTCCCTTCGACCATCACGCCGGCCTTCAGGAACGAGAGGATCAGCCTCAGCACCTTGCGGTCGCTGATGCGTTTTCGCACCCGCTCCATCATGACGTGGTGATCGATCGCGTCGAAGCAGCCCTTGATGTCTCCTTCTATGACGTAGCGGTAGACCGAGGGTCCGCGCTTTGTCGGGTGAAGGAACCTCTGGATTCTTGCCAGAGCATCATGGGTGCTTCGGCCACGCCGGAACCCGTAGGAGGTCGGATAGAAGTCCGCCTCGAAGATGGGTTCCAGGACCAGCTTCAAAGCCATTTGCACCAGACGATCGATCAGCGTTGGAATGCCGAGTGGCCGGAACTTCCCCGGTTTGCCGGGTTTCGGGATGAGCCGTTGCCTGACGGGTTGAGGACGATAGGTTCCGCTGCAAAGCGCCTCGCGTGTTTCATCGAGAAACCCCGCTACGCCATCGGGACGCTGTTCGATCATGCGTCGCGTCATCCTGTCGGTGCCGGGTGTCAGGCTGCCGCGGTTGCGGGCCAGCCTTCGCCAAGCCTCTTCCAGGGTTCTGCGGTCGCATACGAGATTGAACAGATCAGCGAAGACCTTGTCGGGGTCTTCGTTGCTCCACCGATACAGCTTGCGCTGCATGTCGAGGACGAACGAGATATTCACCTCGTCGGACATAGGCCCACCTCCTGCCTGCTTGCTGTATCCACTGCCTTCCTTCGCCATGTGGACGGCTTTCCCGTCCCCGGACTACTACGAAGGCTCCGCCCCCTGCCGTCACGGTCGCCGGTCGCTTCAGCCATCCGGGGTCCGACTATTCCGGAAGCGACGGCAGGGTTCTTAGGTTCCGCAACTGATCTCTCGCCTGCTTTAGGCGCCGACTGTACCCCGTGTGGAATCCGGCCCCGATATCGCGCAAACCCATATCGAGGCTGGCGCGCGGCACGCCGCACGCCCCCGGTCCGAGTATCCATAGCCCGGACCAACGCTCCACAAGTCCGTGGTTCGCGCCACAGACCGACCCGCCCACTTCCGAGTTGGCGAGTGTCCCGATGTAACGAGGCGTCCGCCATCGGTTCGGTTTCCCTCGCCATGGCAAGCTCGCTGGCCGGACCGCGCGCAGGGTCGGAAGTCCCCGCCCGTCCGGCTTTGATGGGTTCTGCTGATTTATGGCTCTCCGGAAGCACCCGGTTCGCCTCACCCATCGGCTTATCACCGCATGTTGCGCCACGCGGTGTGCGGGGCCTCTCACCCCGCGAGATCAGAAACGACAATAAAATCAAAGCACTCCTTTCTTTGATAGGGACCTAACGCACATGGACGATCTCAACGTCATCGACCGGTTCACTGAGACTTTCGTCACGTACATCGAGTCTGGCTTCGGGCTGCTTTCCGGAGACGTTGCATTCCTTGTCTCGATCCTGGTTACGATCGATATCGTGCTTGCCGGCCTCTTCTGGGCCCTGATGGGCGAAGACAACATTGCCGCACAGCTCATCAGGAAGGTGCTCTATGTCGGCTTCTTCGCGCTGCTCATAAACAACTTCCAGTCACTTGCCGGCATTGTCTTCGACTCCTTTGCCGGCCTTGGCCTGAAAGCCGGCAATGCTCCCTTCGGCGCCGATCAACTCATGCGGCCGGGATTTGTTGCTGCCACCGGCTTTACCGCCGCCTGGCCGATGCTCGAGACAGCGGGAGAACTGATCGGCTTTACCACCTTCTTCAACAATGTGGTGACGATTGTCGTGCTGCTGATCGCCTGGCTGATCGTGCTCCTCGCCTTCTTCGTCCTTTCTGTCCAGCTCTTCATCACCATTATCGAGTTCAAGCTGACGACGCTTGCCGGCTTCGTGCTCGTTCCATTCGCCCTCTTCGGCAAGACGGCCTTTCTGGCCGAGCGTGTTCTCGGCAATGTCATTACCTCCGGCATCAAGCTGATGGTGCTTGCCATCGTGCTCGGGATCGGATCGTCGATCTTCGGAGAGATAGCGACACCTCCTTCGGGTGACGTGGATCTGGCGCATGCCGCATCCGTCATCCTTGCTGCCATCTCTGTCTTCGGGCTTGCCCTCTTTGTGCCCGGCATTGCGGCTGGCCTCGTCTCCGGCGCGCCGCAATTGGGCGCAGGCGCTGCGGCCGGAACAGCCGCCGGCCTGGTCGGTTCCGGCGTTGTCGGCGGCATGGCGGCATCCGGCGCGCTCCGTGGTGCGGGGCATCTGGCGGGTGGTGGCGTCAAGGCAGCCGCCAACATGGCCGGACGTACCAGCGCGGGCGTTCAGAGCGGCGGTGCGGGCGGAGCAATCAATGCAACGATCGGCACGCCTCTGAAAAACACGGTCTCAGCCTCGGCTGCACCAGTCACGGATTCCTACCGGCAGGGTCAGGCATCCGGTTTTCGCGCGAACCAATCGTCATCGCCCTCGCCCGTCGGCGGTCGCGGTGCAGGGGTTGTCGGACCTTCAGGAAGTAATACCGGCGCACCAGGCTGGGCAAGGAAATTGCACCGACGCCAGCGCCTGCGGGAAGCCAGCCAGTCGGCAGCACATTCACTGCGCGAGGGCGACCGCGGCGCCCAAGGCGACGGCCCCAAACTCGATCCGGACAAGTGAGGTTTCCATGATCTTTAAACGATCGCGCACGGCCTATGGCGATACGCCCATACCCGAAACACCTTATCAGAAGGCCGCCCAGGTCTGGGACACACGCATGGGCGAGGCGCTGGTGCGAGCACGAAACTGGCGGCTGATGGCTTTCGGATGCCTATCTCTGTCGTTGAGCCTTTCTGGCGGCATGGTCTGGCTCGCAGCGCAGTCGCGGATCGTCCCTTACGTCATCGAACTCGAAGCCGATGGTTCGGCGAGGGCCATCAAAGCTGCTGAGGCAGTTTATGAGCCAACCGACGCTCAAATTGCCTTCCATCTGGCGTCCTTCATTGAAAACATTCGCTCCTTGCCCGCCGATCCCATCGTTGTGCGCAAGAACTGGCTGAGGGCCTACGATTACACCACCGCCCGCGCAGCCAACACGCTGATCGAACACGCACGCGATGCCGATCCGTTCGCTCGCGTCGGCGAGCGCACCGCATCCGTCGAAGTCACAAGTGTCGTTCGCGCCTCGGCCGGCAGTTTCCAGATGCGCTGGCTGGAGCGTATTTACGTCAATGGATCGCTGAGCCGGACCGACCGGTGGACCGGTGTCTTCGCGGTCATCATCGAACAGCCGCGCGATATCGAGACGCTGCGCAAGAACCCGCTCGGCATTTACGTGCACGACATCAACTGGTCGCGCGATCTGAAGACAAGTTCTCCTTCCGACCGATCCCACCAACCATCATTTGGAGAAAATCCATGAGACCTGCTGCTCCCAAAAAGGCGGCGCGATTGCTCGCGCTCGCACTTCCGCTTCACCTTGCCGCTTGCGCTGCGAAGCCAAACGTTCCGGGAATCAGCTATGACAATCTCGACTTCGACACGGCCATGCGCCAGCAGGAACCCGGTAAGCCGGTCAGGCTTGTGGAACTGCCGAAGCCGCTTCCCCTGCCCGGCCAGTTAAAGCCGCCTCCCGGGGGCGGCAGGGCGAAAGATAAAAAAGGCAAACTGCCGCCGGAGCAGCTGGTAACCGAGGCCAACAAGACTGCCAAGTTCGAGCCGGCACAGGACGGTTATGTCAACGCAATCCAGAACTACCCCTTTGTGGAAGGCGCGCTCTACCAGCTCTATGCGGCCGTCAACCAGGTTTCGGACATCGCGCTCGAACCCGGCGAGAAGCTGATCTCCGTTTCCAGCGGCGACACGGTGCGCTGGGTGGTGGGCGATACCCGTTCCGGCGCAAGGACAGCCAAGGGCGGCCGGCAGGAACAGGTCCATGTGCTGGTCAAGCCGATCGCGTCGGATCTTCAGACCAATCTAGTGATCGCTACAGACCGGCGCACCTATCACCTGGAGATGCACTCCACCGACGAGACCTATATGGCGTCTGTCTCATGGACTTATCCATACTCCGACCTCCTTGCCCTGAAACGAATGAACACCAAGGCGACTGCAACGACGCGCAACACCATCAGCTCCGGTTTGAACCTGGACCGGATCAGGTTCCGCTACCGCATCGAAGGCAATGCACCCTGGAAGCCTCTGCGTGCTTTCGACGACGGTCAAAAAGTCTATATCCAGTTTTCGCCCGGCCTGCGCCAGGGTGAAGCACCGCCCCTTTTCGTCATCGCATCGGACGGACAACCGGCGCTGGTCAATTATCGGGTGCGGGGCAATTACTACATCGTCGACAGGCTCTTTGCGGTGGCTGAACTGCGCCTTGGAAAGAAGCCGCAAAGAATTGTGCGCATCGTTCGAACCGATACCAAACGCCGGGCAGCGCCGGACAAACGCGAGCTCTTCCATGACCGATAGGAAAGAGCCTCCCGAGAACTTCGAACTGCGCGCCAGGCCAAGACCAGTGACACGCATCAATCGGAACGTCCTGTTTGGCGGAGCGGCAGTCACCCTCGCCTTGATCGGTGGTGCTTTCCTGATTGCACTCGATCCGCCGAACTGGCGAACCGACAAAAGCCGAAAGGAGCTTTACCAGACCCGACATAAGGCACCGCCGGACGGACTTGAAAAACTGCCCGAAACCTATGACCGCATTCCGAAGCTCGGCCCGCCCAATGCCGGCGACATTGGCAAAACCATCACTCGGGTTGAGCGTGATCTCGGCATTAAACCACTTCCAAGACGCCAAATACGATCCTACCGGCCGGATCCGGAAGAGGAGTTCAGGCGAGCCGAACGCATCCGTATGGCCCGCCTCGCCGCGCAATCGGCGGAATCTGATCTGTTCTTTTCGCAGAAGAAGCAAAACACTGGCCGCGGAAACAACAGAAAGGCAGAGCCCGCATCAACCGCCACGCAAAGCGCAAACCCGCTTACAGCGCTATCGACATTGCCCCAGGGCAACCGACCCGCAGATCAGAACCAGCAAAAGGCAAAAAATGCGTTCCTTGAGGATGTGCCCGACGAAGACATCTACAACGCACACGCCCTACAGCACCCCGCTTCGCCCTATCAGCTCATGGCGGGCACAATTATCGCGGCAAGTCTCGTCACAGGGCTGAACTCCGATCTTCCCGGCACGGTCATCGCCCAGGTCACGGAACATGTCTATGACACTGTCAGTGGCCGACACCTGCTCATCCCCCAGGGCTCACGTCTCGTCGGCAAGTACGACAGCCAAGTCTCAATTGGACAGAACCGTGCGCTTGTTGTGTGGCAACGCATCATCCGGTCAGACGGCTCCTCGATTGTAGTCGACAATCTACCTGGGACCGATGAATCCGGATATGCGGGTCTCACCGACCGGGTGAACCACCATACTGGCGCCCTTCTCAAAGGCATCGCGCTATCCAGCGTTCTCGGCGTCGGCACCGAGCTCACATTCGGCGACAACGAAACCGATCTCGTCGAGGCGATCCGGGAAACCACACAACAATCAGCAAACCGGGCTGGCCAGTCCCTCGTTCAGCGCAGCCTCGATATCCAGCCGACCATCACCGTGCGACCCGGCTGGCCGCTTCGCATCATTGTACACAAGGACATCGTTCTGCCGCCCATGTAGGAGAGCCAATAAACATGTCGCCGCTCAAGCTGAAAAAGCTTCCAAACCGGGAAACGGCCAAGATTACGTTCACCGCCAGTGCAGACCTGCAGCAGATGCTTGAAGCATATGCCAGCCTCTACGAAGCAGAATACGGAGAGAGGGAAACAATCATCGATCTGATCCCATATATGCTGGAAACGTTCATCGATTCAGATCGGAATTTCCGCCAACGAAATCCGCATGATGATAAGTCCGAGCGCTTCTTGAAGTCTTCAGCCACTGTTCCGACCAGAGCCACAAAATAGTCGGCTAAAGCTTCTTCAGAATATTGGCCGGGTTGATGCTGATCGCCCTGCAGATATCGACAAACTCAACGACATCAAGACGCCGTTCACCACGCTCGTATTTGGCAACGAACGATTGTGGTTTGCGCAGCGTTGTCGCCACCTGTTCCTGCGTGAATCCGCCCTTCTTTCGTGAGTCCACAAGTAGTTCCACGAATCTGTTGTAGCGAGCAGTGCCAAGTGAACCGGGCATAGGCGGGCCGATCAAATTGTTTGAACGACCCTTCCAATAATCCCAAAATCGGATTATCCCATTTTGGGATATTCCAACCTGGGATGGAAATATGTGCAATTCCGAATCAGCCGGATTTCGGAAAATCGCTCCAACTGACGAAGAAGTTACAGACTACGACCGTCGTTGCTTTAAGCTCTATCTAATGTTGCTTGAGGCGGACAATGCAGGCCAGCCGTGGGAAAGCGCATACAAGTCCGCGTTCGGAGCCGATCCCGCGACTGACAAAATCAGATGCAAGTTGCAGTTTGATACGCACCTCGGGAGGGCGCGATGGATGAGTTCTGGCGGGTATCGACAGCTGCTTTGAGGAACCTGAACGACTCTGGTCAATCCGCCCAATTGCTGCGCTGCGGCGCATGATCGAAACGGGGGACGAGGAGCGCCTTAGAGGGTTCCTCGGTCTGGCCGCTTCCGGCCGGACCTTCGCTCCCGCCGCAACCCGCAAAATGAAGCGCATGGGTCGGCGGCACCGGTGCCCGCAAACCTCCCGAAGGTCCAGCCGGCCGGTCAGGCGATGAAGTCGAAATCGGCATTGGTAAGGATTGACGCGGACACGCCTTCAAGCGTGATGCCGGCGTTGTCCCCGTAGCCGGTGATTACCGCATGGCCTTTCGCCTTGTCCGCGATGGTCAGGTCGGAGAACTTCAATCCGCCCTTGATGACGATTGTATCCGTCCCGTCCTCGAAGTCGTGGGTGGTGTCGGCACCCTCCCCGCTGCCGAAGTTGAAGTAGTCGGCACCGCCGCCGCCCCACAGGGCGTCATTGCCGTCCCCGCCATGAAGCGTGTCGTCGCCGCCCTTGTTGATGGTTTCCGGCTTTCCCTAATAGTAGTAACGGTCTCCGACACGCACTCCACGGGGGTGGTATGACTTTAGTTCAGGAACGTAATCGGAATAATTTTTCTTGTCGCCATCAAGGCTGTCGTTCCCGCCGGGTGCCTGCTGCTGCGTCTCGGGCAGCGCGAAGTCGTCCTCGCCGAGCGTTGCCGCCGTCACGCCCGCCAGCCGGATGGTGTCGCCGAAGCCACCGTAGCGGATGACGGCATCGTCGCCGTCCTGCTCGATGACCAGTTCCTTGAACCCGCCGCTCACCCCGTCGATGCGGATCGTGTCGCCCTTTCGGAAATCGGCATGGTGTCGCGCCCGTCTCCCGCCGCGAACGCGAAGGTGTCGGCGCCACCGTCGCCGGTGAGGTAGTCGTTGCCCCGGCCGCCGTGGAGCACGTCGTCGCCCTCGCCGGCCCACAGCGTGTCGGCGCCTTAGCCGCCATACAGCGTGTCGTTTTCGTCGCCGCCCCAGAGCCTGTCGTTGCCGTCTTCGCCGGAAAGCCTGTCAGCGCCTTCAGTTACCCTGAGGGTGTCCGCAGCATTACCACCAAGATCGTTTCGTCGCGTGCCATGTTTCCTCTCCCCAAGCGGTGGGTTAATCCCCGGCATGCCCCTTGTCTCCGGGGCAGTCTCGGTCTTCTCCACGGACTGGACAGCCTCCCGATTGCTATGGGATTTTGTGTTTATAAGATTCAACTTAAGGTCATCGACCTTCCCGGTCACGACCGTCTTTCCGTTCGTCGTCACGGTGTTCTTCTTCGCGCCGGGAACGATGGTGAACTCCCCGACCTTGTAGGTCGCCTGGCCGTCGTCATCGTAGGTGACCTTGACCTCCATCCCCGCGGCCTTCACGGCGGCGGCCGCCTTGTCCGTGGCGATCTTCGCCTGGGCCTGCGCCGTCTTCTGCGCCGCCTGCGTCGCCATGCGGGCCACCACAGCCGCCGTGCTCGTGGTCGCGGCGGCCGCCTTCGCCGATTCCGCCTTCGCCGTATTGTAGGCCGCCATCGCCGCGGCGGCCGCAGCCCTGGCCGCATCGGCATGCTTTTTCGCCATCGGGTCGCCGGTCTGCAGCAGGGCGAGACCCGTCAGCGCCGCCTCTGCCTTGTCCGCCTCCGTTGCGTGAGACCGCAAAGGATGCGCCAGCCATCCTGCCAGCCGCAACGATCGTGCGCGGTGACGCAAATCGTAGCATGCACCGATTGATCCGTGCGGCGATGAATGCCCTGCCTGCAGAGCCCACACAATTCTCGATGTGCGGTACAATGCTGCGTTGAGCCGCCCATTCGGGCGGCAAAAGCACCCGCCGCGCGCCCCGCAGGGCGATGCCTGCGGTCTTGTGCCAAATTGTAAGCGGGGTGCCCGGAAGAATTGTGTATGAAAACCATACCTAAAATATTAATCGGAAAACTGTAGAGAAGTTTTGAGTGGAGTTGATTCCCATATCTGGCGCATCATTTCGGTGGCAAATATGCGCGCTTATGACGATAGTATGAACGATTAAAGTCTGGAAGCTTCTGCTGTCCGGTCTAGACTGTTCAAATACTCTAGGGGGCGTCTATTCTGGACAGTTGTTATAGAGCCGTGCCGGACCCGGGTTTTTATAAACTCCATGTCAGCAAATCATGGGGCTATGCAGTCATCAAGAGCCCAGATTTTCCGTCTCGGATTGTCTTCAACTTCGAATACTTGTTCATTGCTCGAAGTGTTCGATCAATTGAGTAATTTATGGTAGAAGACTGGCACCGAGATTTACTGTCCAGATGCGTTTCTATTGATCTGGAGGTGGATCCCGGGACTGCCGGGATATTTGCATTCGCTGCTGTACGACACGATGAACGCCCGGCCCTCAACTCCAGAAGCGGTTTGCTTGAGCGCCACCTCGACTTGCTGGAAGTAGCCATCCAGGATGTCCGGCACCCGATCGGCCACAATTTCCTCCAGCACGATATGGAGCACCTGATTGCAGCCAGACCGCGGCTGTTACAGATCATGCAGGCACCGATTGACACGCTTTGGCTGAACCCGCTCGCCTTCCCTCGCAACCCATACCATCATCTTGTCAAGCATTATCAGGACGGCCGGCTCGCTGCGGGCCACGTCAATGACCCGGAGCTGGATGCCCGGCTTGTCTTCGAAGTGCTCGCCAATCAGCTCGATTCTTTCCGCGACCTCGCCAGGAGCGAACCGGATGCGGTCCTGTCCTATCACTACCTGACCACCCGGCTGGAGAGGTCAGCGGGCTTCGATGCCGTTTTCAGATATGTGCGCAATGCCGATTGTCCCTCGCAGGAGGAGACGCTCGACGCAATTTGCAGGATGCTGGAGCGACGAGCCTGCGGAAAACGGGTCGAACAAACTATGGAGCGCCTTGCCAGCCCTCAAAATGGCTGGCCCATGGCCTATGCACTGTCCTGGATCACCGTGGCCAGCGGGGACTCCGTCATGCCGCCGTGGGTCAGAGCGCAGTTCCGTGAAGCCTCCCTGATTGTCCGACATCTCAGGGATACATCGTGCAAGGATCCGAACTGCGAATGGTGTGCAGAGCAGAACGATCCGGTCCGCGCCCTCAACAAGTGGTTCGGCTTCGAGAGTTTCCGGCCGCAGCCTGTCGATTCCGACGGCCGCCCGCTGCAGGAACGTATCGTCGATGAGGCGATGTCCGGCAACAGTCTTCTGGGTATCCTGCCGACAGGTACCGGGAAATCCCTGTGCTACCAGATTCCCGCGCTCTCTCGCTTCGACAAGACCGGCGCCCTTACCGTGGTCATCTCCCCCCTCGTTGCGCTGATGGCTGATCAGGTGCAAGGCATGGAGCGGTCCGGCATTTCCTGTGCGGTGACCATCAATGGGATGATGTCCATGCCTGAGAGCCTGAATCTAAAGTTTTACGTTGCATTGCAGTGCCTTGCCAGTCTACGTGTCACCAGGCGGATGCTTGCAATGTGCGCCCAGGCGGTTGAACTTTCGACGGTGTTCTCCCAGTCTTTGGCCAACCGGCGGCACCTTCCCAACCATGCAAAAGTACGCTCGACCACCCAACGCATGGGCAGCAGAACGAAACCCTTTACCGCACCTGGTCGCTTGACGATCTCCAGGGTCCACTTGTTGCCCATGGTTTGTCGGAGCTTGTCACCTGCATACCCGCCGTCGGCGAAAATATGGCGCAGCCAGGGGAACTTTTTACCGACAGCCTTGAGCACATCGGGTGCACCGTCACGGTCCTGGATGTTGGCGGCATGAACGATGATCACCAGCAGAAGCCCAAGGACGTCCGTCACGATATGACGCTTGCGCCCCTTGGTCTTTTTGCCGGCGTCATAGCCGCAAACACCACCACTTTCTGTCGTTTTTACGCTTTGGCTGTCGATCACGCCAGCCGTCGGCTGCGCATCGCGCCCTTCCAATTCACGGGCAGCGGTGACCAGCAGATCGTTCATTGCCTCCAGAATACCGGCATTGCGCCAAGCGTAGAAATATCCCTGCACTGTCGTCATGGGCGGGAAGTCAATTGGCAGCGCACGCCACTGACAGCCTGTCGATCCGATGTAGAAAATCGCGTTGATTACTTCGCGCATGTCTGCGGTCCGGGGGCGTCCTCCGGGGCGTGCTGGTGGAACCATAGGTTCGAGGATTGCCCATTCTTCGTTCGTAACGTCACTTGGATAACGATCCGTTTTGCGGTTATACGTGAGGCGGGCGGTATCAGTCCAAGGCACAGTGGTTCCTCCGTTCGGTTTTCGATTGCGAACATGGAATCACAATTGACTGGTATCGCTCAACAATTTTTCCCAAAGACTTTTCGGTCAGGCTCTGAGAGGCAGGATGCCCTCGAAAAGGTCCGCATGGGCGATGCCGGCATCCTCATCATCTCGCCCGAGCAGCTCAGGAGCACATCCATCAGGTCCGTCCTCGCACAGCGTGAGGTTGGCCTGTGGACAATCGACGAAGCCCACTGCGTTTCGAAATGGGGCCACGATTTCAGGCCGGACTACAGATATCTCGGCCGCTTCATCAAGGAATTCTCCGGAGATCAACCGCCGGCGCCGATCATCTGCCTCACGGCGACTGCCAAGCCCGAGGTGGTTGGAGATATCATGGAACACTTCCGGTCACGCGCCGGGGTCGAGTTGCTGTCTCTCGATGGCGGAGCGTCGCGAACGAACCTGACATTCGATGTTAGACCAACGATGAAGAGCAGCAAGCTGTCCGATGTGCTGAATGTCATCGAAGAGTACCTTCCTCCTGACGGTCGATCGGGCGCAGTCGTCTACTGCGCGACACGCAAGGAATCGGAACGGGTCTCAGACTTTCTGAAATCGCAGGGTATGGCTGCGGAGCACTTCCACGCCGGGCTGGGTTCCGACGACAAGCAGGATGTCCAGGAACGATTCAGGGTGGGAGAACTGCGGGTCATTGCGGCGACCAACGCCTTTGGCATGGGGATCGACAAGCCGGACATTCGACTGGTCGTCCATGCCGACATTCCAGGATCTCTGGAGAACTACCTGCAGGAAGCCGGGCGTGCCGGTCGTGACAGGGAGGATGCCAATTGCGTGCTGCTGTTCGCCGCCGATGATGTGGAACGCCAGTTCCGGCTGACGGCCAGCTCACGTCTGGCCCGACACGAGATCGGTGCTATCTTGAAAGCGCTAAGACGGATCGACGAACGAACCGGGAAGACTGGCAAGATCGTCGCCACGTCTGGCGAGATCGTTCGCTCCGAGAAAGACCGGGAATTCGAGAGAGACAGCGCAACAGACGACACGCGCGTCAAGACTGCCGTTTCCTGGCTTGAGGAGGCAATACTTGTCTCAAGGGAGGAGAACCGGGTACAGATCTTCCCCTCATCCCTGAAGGTTCGCACCCTTGATGAAACCCGAAAGCGGCTGGCGACAGCCGACATCACGGAAACTCACCGCAGGCAACTTCTCGCGATCGTGGAGCACCTGATCTCAGCGCCGGCTGACGAAGGCATATCCACGGACCAACTCTGCAGTGCTAGCGGGCTATCCCCGGGTGCCTTGCCCAAGGCGATGGCCAACCTCGAGACCCTGGGCATCGCCCGTAACGATGTCGCCATTACCGTGTTTGTGCATGTCGGGGTGGCGAATGCTTCCGCAGTTCGCTTGACGCAGGCTTCAAGCCTTGAAGCAGATCTTATCGAACTGATGCAGGAGATGGCGCCCGATGCCGACGGCGAAACGCCCAGCGTGTTGAACCTGGCCGAGACCTGCCAGCGTCTCAGGGACAAGGATCATCCCGACGTCCGGCCTGACGCAATCGACAAGCTGGTGCGCGGTATATCCCGGGATGGCAGAGGCCAGGATGGCGGCCGGGGTAATGTCAGGCTGCGCAAGTTCAGCCGGAACACAATGCTTGTCATGCGTGAACGATCCTGGAAGACGATATCTCAGACCGCAGAACTCAGGCGGCAGGCCTCGGGTTTGTTACTCGGTTACCTGACCGGTCGACTGGACAAGGGTGCACGCGGCAAAGACCTGCAAGTTGATACGACTGTCGGGAACCTGTTGGCTCAGCTTACCCAGGATGCAGTCTTGAAGGCGAGCGGGGTGCGCGACATGACCAGGCTCCTGGAGAGATCTCTCCTGTGGCTGCACGAACAGGGCGTCCTGACACTGGGCAAAGGGCTGACCGTTTTCCGCCCCGCCATGACGGTATTCCTCAATCCCAAGGGCGGCGAGTTCACCCAGGCCGACTTCCTCCCTCTTGATGAACATTATGAGGAGCAAACGCTGCAAACCCATGTGATGTCAACCTATGCCGAAGCCGGCCTGCAATCGATGCCGGATGCTGTACGCCTGTCTGAAGACTACTTTGTTCTGAACAAGGACCAGTTCATGAAGCGATGGATGCCAGGAAAAGCTCGCGAGGTAAAACGGCAGACCACCAGCAAATCCTGGAACGCGATCGTCGAGGACCTGGGCAACAAGGTTCAGCAAGACATCGTTGCCGATGATCGCAGTCGCACCAACGTTCTGGTTCTGGCCGGGCCCGGTTCCGGCAAGACCAGGGTCCTCGTCCATCGTATCGCCTATTTGCTGCGTGTGAAGCGGGAGGAACCGCGCGGCATCCTGGTGCTGGCCTATAATCGCCATGCTGCGGCCGAAATCCGTGTCAAGCTGCGGGCTCTGGTGGGAGATGATGCCGCGGGTGTCACGGTGTCGACGTGCCACGCCCTGGCCATGAAACTTGTCGGTGCCAGCTTTGCCGGTGTTCAGGCAGTTCCGGAAGATTTCGACAACATCATCTTGGAGGCGGTTCGCCAGCTCAACGCGGAAGGGTTGTCGAAGTCTGAAGCTGAAGCTCAGCGTGAAAGCCTGATTCAGGGGTATCGCTGGATCCTGGTCGATGAATACCAGGATGTCGGTTCTGAAGAGTATGCGCTCATATCCGCCGTGGCAGGCCGCTCACTGGAGGATGCCGATTCTAAGTTGAGCCTCTTTGCCGTCGGCGATGATGACCAGAACATCTATGCCTTCAGCGGCGCGTCAATCGAATACATCCGCAGGTTCGAGGAAGATTACAAGGCCAAGCCGGCCTTCCTGATCGAGAATTACCGATCCACAGCCAACATTATCGAGGCTGCCAACCAGGTCATTTCCCAAGCTCCCGACCGTATGAAGGTTGGCCATGAGATCAGGATTAACGCGGACCGGACAACCCACCCTACGGGTGGGCGCCTGGAGAAAGCGGATACGGTTGCACAAGGGCGCGTGCAGCTTCTGGATGTCTCTTCCGGGGATATTCCACAAGCGGTCGCCACGATAGATGAACTCGTTCGTCTTTCCCGGCTGGACCCTGACTGGAACTGGGCCCGCACCGCGGTGATCTCCCGTGATTGGAAAGGGCTGAGGGCCGTTCGCGCGCAGGCCGAACAGAGGGGGCTCAAGGTCGAGATGGCAAATGAGAACCTCCCCAACATCTGGAGGCTTCGGGAAACTCAGAAACTCATTTCGGGGTTAGGTCTGAAACGGAGAGAACTGCTGGGCATCCAGGACATCCTGGCAGTCCTCAACGAGCAGCCTCGCAATACATGGTTGGATCTGCTGGTCGAGGGCATCGCCGAGCTGGCGCGGGAACTCAAAGACAAGACGATGTCTGTGCCTGAAATCATCGAGTGGATCGCGGAATGGTCCTGGGATACGCGAGGGGAGCAGCGAGGGCTTCTTCTATTGACAGCGCACCGCGCCAAGGGGCTGGAGTTCGATCATGTGGCCATCTTGAACGGCGGCTGGCATCGCGCCTCGCACAATGAAGATCGCGAAGCCCATCGGCGCCTTTTCTACGTTGCCATGACCCGGGCGCGCCAGAGCCTCACCGTACTGACCTGCGGAGAGCATCCTCTTCTGAAGACCGGTCTGAAATCCGTATTGCGCAGACGAGTGGTTCCTGATCTCTGTGAGAACATGCCGCCGCGCAACATTTACCAGATGCCGACCATGGATTATGTCGATCTGTCTTTTGCTGGCCGACAGCATGACAGCCACGAAGTCCATGCCGCAATACGCAGTGCCAAGGTCGGCGACAGTCTATCTCTGGAATTGAGAAATCAATCCTGGGTGCTCCTGGATGCCCGTAAACGGATCCTGGGGCGCATGTCGAAAACCTGGCAACCTCCCATGGGTCATGTGTTTGTTTCTGGCCAGGTCAGGGCCATCATCAACTGGCGTAAGGCGGACAACGCGGAAGACTACATCCAGTATCTCAAGCGTGACAGCTGGGAAACCGTGCTGCCAGAGATGCTGTTCCAGCCAGACGGCATTGCGTTGTTGCAGACTCCGTCGTAGGCCCAATCAGCAACGCCGCCGCAGCTGACTCGAAGGCTAGAAGCCCGCGGAAACCGGCTCTATCTCAATGCCGAGGAACGGGCCGCCTTCCTGGCCGCGGCGCGCAAGCGGCCGGCACGCGACCGCACCTTGTGCGAGACCCTGCACTATACCGGCTGCCGACCGGCCGAGCTGATCGAGATCCCGCTGGCCTGGATCGATCTTTCCGCCGGCACCGTCACCATCCGGAACTTGAAGAAGCGGCCCGACAGCAGCGGGCGCCGAAGATCGTTTACAGGGCCGTTCCGGTCCCGGCCGAGTATCTGGACACGCTCAACACCGCCTTTGGCATCCGCGAGGCACAGAGGACGAAGAAACAGGCCTCCGTGCCGATATGGCCGATGACCAGGCAAAGGGTCTGGCAGATCGCCAAGGCCGTCATGATCACGCCGGGATACCCGACGCGCCGCACAGGACCCCGAAGGGATTGCGACACGGGTTCGGAGTCAATGCGATCCTTAAGAACGCGCCCTTGAACTTGTTGCAGAAATGGCTTGGCCATGCCGATCTGAAAACGACCGCGATCTATGCCGACGCGCTCGGCCAAGAGGAACAGCAGATCGCAGCAAGGATGTGGGATTAGGCCGAAGCAGGGCATGGTGTCGCGCTGTCTCGCCGCTCAGATGGCCAACGGTGCGGCCTTGCGGGCGCGAGCTCGACAAGAGAGGCCGTTAGCGGTCTACAATCGGCCTGAATTCACCTGAAATCCCGCCTTTGCCGTCGAAGACACGCAGGTCGGCGCGGTGATCGGGCAGCACAAGGGAGCCATATTGGCGACGCTCTCGGTCCCGGCCCCGCTGCTTCGCAGCGTCGCTATGTTGGTCCTTCTGCGGGAGCGTTGTTACTACCACTATGGCCTGGCACTCGGTCCCGCTACGGCGCCGGCGGCAGGTCCTTACCAAAGGACGCCGGCTTGCGCTCCTGCGGGTGCCCATTTTTGCCGGTCAAGGAAAGATGAGGCCGCCCAAGGGGCGGCCTGGATTGTCTGCCTGATGAGGAAAGACGTTCAGCCGTCTCTCCCCAGCAATGGAAAACCCTGTCTACCCGTCCTTCCGCACTCCCGACCGCTGGCGTCGCCGGCGATCGCTCGCTTGTGCAAGACCTGGCCCGCGCGGATCCGCGCGGGCCGTCCCTTCGGGCGGTCGATCCCCCTCCTGGTTTCCATTGCCCCCCTCTCTCTGTCCGGTCTGACTTGCGACGCCGCGGGAGCAGGAGCGGGGCTCCTGCTCCTTCGGGCAGAAGACCGCTTAGCGGAAAACCAGAACAGGAGACTAAACCGATGACAGAGACATCCCTTGTCCCTTTGAACAAGCTCGACTTGGACCCCAAGAACGCGCGCAAGACGTAACGCCATAATAGGAGAGATGGCGAGGATCCCGTATCCTTGGTGGTTCTTCAATCGCCCACTTTTCTGGCACGTTATGATGCCTCCGGAGAGAGCGCATCCTCTCCATCTCTCCCAATTCGCTCCATGGCACTCAATCGACCTGATGGCTGTCAGGAACATCGCTTTTTCCAGCGCCGCAAAAAAATATTTGTAGGGCTGCGGATCCTCGATCGGGGTGATGTTGTACTGGGCGTATGCGCGCACCAATATCCGGCTCTTGCCTTTCGGGCGGACAGTCACGGTCCATGCGCAACTGGTAGCCGTCGAGCTTGGTCGCGCTTACATTGCCCAGCACGTCATCGGCCTTGTCGACCACGAAGCCCAAGTCCTGAAGTGTCGCGATAACTGAACGCATGGTCCTCACCTTGTCCGGGGTGTGGAAGGCACGGGTCTGAATTGCTCGGAGCGCCACCTGGCTTTCACTTGAGGCCAGCACCTGGTCCCTGGAATTGGTTTGGCAACCGGCCAGCATCATTGCAGCGATCAGCGACAGCATCACGAAACGTATTCTGGGCATCTTTCTCCCCTTCAGACCTGCTGTGCTTCCAGAAACACAGCTTGTGACAACTTTTCGAAGAAGCCCTGGTAGATTTCAGGTCGTTCAGGCTTTCGATCTTGCTGATCCGGCCATCTGTATTTCGGACAATACGCTGAAAAATAACCCGCACCGCCGGTCGTCAAGTGGCCGCGTGATGACGGAGCCGCGGATCTTCTGGTCGGCGTCGATCGGGACATAAGCTCCGAAGAGAATAGCCATGGCGATGGCTCCGGCAACCTGAGCGGCTTCGGTCGCGTCGCGATCCTTGGTTCCGAGAAGGACACCGAGATCGGTTTCGGACTCCTCGAGCGTGAAGCCCAGATCCTGCAACACGGCGACCGAGGCATTGAGCAACTTTGGTTCATCTCCGGTCTGGAAATAACGGGTCTGGAGTTGGCGCTTCTCGACCGTGACCTGGCTGATGGCAAGCGCTTCGGGCGGTATGGTCTGATTGCAGGCGGAAACGGCCAAGGATACGGTTACAACGGTAGCGGCGGGCAAAACACGCATACCCGATCCTCAGAAAGCCGACTGGCGGTAGGCGTAATCGCGTTGTCCAGATCACACCCTTCGATTCCGTTGCAGGACCTTCCAAGGCATGGTGGCGAGCGGCGCTTGAGAAGGTTCAGGAACAGGTCAAATCAGGTCTGGGTCTTGAAATTGCGCATGGGTGATCAGGCTGAGCAATCACTGCTTTGGTTTGGAGAGGGCGCGACAAAAGGCTTCGCGTCCCACTTTAACGGGTATGAGCAGTATCAGCGCAACAAAAGGTATGATGAGGCCTGCCTCTAACCCGATTTCAGAACCGATGAACACTGACGACTGCCGTCTGTGACTTGCTGCCTTGCTTGGATATCGTCTTGCGCAGGTGCCTTGTATTTGTCTTCTTGTCACCGCCACATATGAGCAGTGCCATTTCCGCCTTCAGGGCTTTCCAGTAGTCTTTCGGTCCGAAGGAGAAGCCGGAAGTTGTGGCAGCATCCACAAAATCCAGCTTCAAACCGTCCAAATCGCTGATTTCAGTTATCGGCTGGTATCCTTGATATACGGGTTCAAGCGTGTCGGGATGAAAAATAGAAAGGTCGATCTGGTCCATATTTTGCTTCCAATTCATTCATCAAAGCCAATTTTCAACCGTCAGGCCATCGACGCGTTGAAACTCTCGCACATTGGCCGTTACAAGTACCCATTCATCGGCCTGAGCGAGAGACACAACATGGGCTGCGATGAGAAGATCATTGCCGCCGATTGGGGTGCCCTTGGTTTCGAGATCAGCGCGAATGATGCCGTAGTGGCGATCAGCATCGCTGCCAACATCCAAAACATTCATGCGCGACAGGATGAGATCAACGCGATCACGCAATGCGTCCGACCCCTTCTTCTCTGCTCCAAACCGCAACTCTGATGCGACGATGATATTGGTCGCAATGTTGTCCTCACCGATCTCGGCAATGCGCCGCATGATAACCCCATCGGGGTTCTTGATCAGGTCTGAGATTATGTTGGTGTCGAGAAGGTAGGAGGTCACGAAAGATCAACATCTTCGGGCAATGCGTCATCGATATCGGGCATGTCTTCTTTCAACGGTTTGAGCGTTTTGAGAAGACCCAATAGGGAAGCGGTCGATGCCGGTTCGAGGATGAGCCGATCACCATCTTTGCGCAAAATTGCTTCATCACCGGGCAGTTCGAGATCCTTCGGAATCCGGACGGCTTGGTTGCGGTTGTTTCGGAACAATCGGACGGTGCGTGTTGCTGTATTCATTGTGCCTCGCTTGACATATACAAGTAACATATGTCAAGCTAGAGGAAAAATCAAGGACCATCAGAAAGGCAATCTAAGGCATGTGTTGGCGTTTCACGATCCAATATACTTGGGCGGAATATTACGAAGCGCTCAATCTCATCCCCGCTGATGCCAAAGGACGGAACGATCCGCCACGTTACAATGTCTGCCCAACGCAAACGGTCGGGATGGTATGTGCAGACAAAGACGCAATCGTGGTCAAGGATGCAAGATGGGGACTTGTGCCGCATTGGGCGAAGGACCTGAAGATCAAACCGATGATCAATGCGCGCTCGGAAACTGTCACCGAGAAACCGATTTTCAAAAGTTCATTTGCTTCCAGACGCTGTTTGATCCCCGCAAATTCATTTTACGAATGGGACCGAAAGTCCGATCCAGATACGCCTCTGCCTTACAACATCCATCTGAAAGACAATCGGCCCTTCTTTTTTGGGGGTATCTGGCGCTATCGCAAGCATCTTGATGTGACCTCCTGCGCGATCTTCACAATGGAACCACATGAAAACATCGCCCTTTGTCCATGACCGCATGCCGGTGATACTGAATCCTGATACCTGGGAAGCATGGATCGATCCGGACAACAATGCGCAAGAAGCCCTCCAACTCATCCCTAAAAATAGAGGCGCGGATCTGGTTGCCTATCGGGTGGGGACCGCCGTTTATAAGAACACGGCACAGGGTTCAGAACTCATCGAACCACTTGCGGAGTAGGTCCAGACCAACCCGGCAATCAGCAAGGCGAGAAGTAAGTTTCGGCACCCCGCACTACTTCACCCGTTCGTATCTGGTCGCTAGGCGACGATACCCCGGGCGGTCTTATAGCTGGCCGCAAGGTTCCCGATCTTCCCGATCACGACCGTCTTGCCGTCCTCTGTCACGGTGGTCTTCGGCGCGTCCGCAACGATCGTCACGTCGCCGACCCTGTAGGTCGCCTTGCCGTCGTCGTCGTGGCTGACCTTCACCTCCAGCCCGACCGCCTACACCGCCGTCGTCAGCGTGGTCGCGGCCGCCGCCTTCGCCGATGCCGCCTGTCTACTGATGATGGTGCAGGATCTCAGAATAACCGGGAAGTGGCCATCTCCGACCGTCAACCAGTGTTTCCAGCATGTCTGCCACAATCCGGGCAGATTGCATGCATGGCTTGAGCTCATGGTGGGCGTACCAAGCCGACTGCCCGGGGTCATCATTCGGAAACGCCCCCAACAATTCGTCGAGTTTCCCGGTTTCCGACAGGAGCTGCTCGACGAGTTTCCGCTTCTCGTCGAACAACCGCGACTGGAACCCGGAGGCACGTTCGACATCGGCATCTACAATGGCAACCGGAATAATCAGCGTCCGCAGTATCCGCAACAGCGCGCGTGCTTCAACATACAGTTCACTCGCATAGGCTTCCTGAAGGACGGCCTGACGCGCCGTCAGTTCATGCCTGTTGAAGATGCCGAGATCGCTAAACAGTTCGACATTCTTGTCCGCCGTTAGGGCTGTGTAGGCTTCCGGACTGCTCTTCAGATGGGTCAGACCGTGCTGCCGGGCATGCGCGTTCAGCGCCTCGCTGTAGCCGTCGCCGCTGAACAGCGCCCCTTTGTTCTCCTTGATGGTCTCGCGAATCACCAGGTCCGCGGGCTTTCCGGCGTCAATCTCGTCGCACATGTGCTTCAAACTATCCGCGAGAATCGCGTTCAACATCGCCAGCGGAAATGCTATGTGCTGGTTACCGCCGACCGCGCGGAATTCGAAACGGTTGCCGCACCACGGGAACGGGGCAGTGCGGTTACGGTCTTCGAGATTCGCCTTGATGTCCGCGACCGGAGCGACTACCTTGATCTCCTTCTCGTCGGTCTCGTATCCGCCGAAGCGGCCGCCGTCCGCCACCGCATTGACATGCGCTTCCAGACGTTCGCCCAGATTCAGGGTGATAATCGCGGGCGGCGCCTCCTGGGCGCCCAGCCGATGGTCGTTGCCGGCTGTCGAGACACCGCAGCGCAGCAGGTCGCCGTGCCTGTTGATCCCGCGCAATAGCGCGGCAATAAATGCGATGAAGCGTCTGTTATCTTCGTCCGTTTTGCCCGGCACGAACAGATTGACGCCGCGGTCGGTACTAAGGCTCCAGTTGTTGTGCTTGCCGTTGCCGTTGATGCCGGCAAACGGCTTCTCGTGGAACAGCACGGCGAAGTCGTGGTCGAATGCGAGATCGCGAAGCACGTCCATGGCAAGCACGTTGGTATCGGCCACAAGATTCGCCAGTCCGAAGATCGGCGAAATCTCGTGCTGGGCCGGTGCCACCTCGTTGTGGGTGCAGTGTATGGATATTCCCAGTTCCCACATAATGTCCCGTGCTTCGGCGATGTAACGGCTCACCCTCGGCGACAACCTGGAAAAATAGTTGGCGTCCATTTCCTGACCGCGAAGCGGCGCGGCCCCCAACAGCGTGCGTCCCACAGCAAGGAGATCGGGCCGCGCCAGGTATTTCTCCCGGTCGATCAGGAAGAACTCCTGTTCCCAGCCCACATTGCAAACGACCTCTCTGGTCTCGTTGTCCCCGAGCAGTGACAGAAGCCGAACGCCCAATTCGTTGACCGCCATGTTGGCGCGCAGCAGCGGGGTTTTCTGATCAAGCGCCTCCCCGTTCCATGAGACGAAAGTGGAGGGAATATAGAGTGTCTGGCGGTATACAAACGGCGGCGAACCGGTGTCCCAGCCGATATAGGCCGCCGCTTCATGGGTCTTTCGCAGACCCCCGTTGGGAAACGACGAGCCATCGGTTTCCGTCTGGAACAGCTGCGTGCCCGACATTTCGACGATCAGCCTGTCAGTAGCGAAATCGACGCCGACGAACGTCTCCAGCTTCTCACCGTGAATCGCGCCACGCATCGGCGAAAACCAGTGCGAATAACCGATGCAGCCTTTCGATTGCGCCCACTCCCGAATGGACTTCGCCAATGCGTCTGCGAAGCCCCGATCCATCGGCACGCCCGTGGCTCGGCACTGCGCGAGCGCGTAGTAGACATCGGGGTCCACCAGTTTTTTCAGGATCGCATCGTCAAGAACATTGCTGTTGATCCCGGCCAGAGCCGAAGGTAGCGCGACTTCCTGTTTCGGCGCGTCGTGCGTGGAATGCGTGATAACCATATTGCATATACTCCCGAAATCGGGCCGGTAATCCGGCGGCAAGGACTTGCGGCGCAGTCCATTCATGTCGCCGGATTTGCCGGCTGTTCCTGCACTTGCGGACGCCGTGCAAGGTAGCGTCCAAGCTCGAAGAAGCCGCGAATCCATGCGGCGTGCACCGCCGACAAGGCCTGCATCTGCTCTATCCAGTGATCCGGCGCCGTCGCGTTGGACATCGCACGCATGAACATGATCCGCCCGCGGCGCCCTATCAACTCCGCATTGTGCAGGTCCCGCCCGCCGAAATCCAAAACGCCGGCTGTCTCCAGACCTGCCTCCCGAAGCAGATGGAGATAGGACGCACGGCTCTCGAGAAGCGGCAGCGCCCAGACGCGGCAAAGCGGCCGTATATACGCCTCGCGCTCCGCCGGCGATGTCCTGTCCGTCATCAGCCAGTCGCTGGCCGCCAGCCGTCCGCCCGGCCGCAGGATACGCCGGACCTCGCTCAGGAACTGCGGCCGATGGGCGTATTGGCACGCGCTCTCGACGTTCACGACCACGTCGACAGCGCCGTCTGCGAAAGGCAGATGGATGCAGCAGTCCGCTTCCCTGAAGTCGACCATGCCCTCCAGGCCGGCATCCTGGGTCCGCTGCCTGGCGATATCCAGCTTAAGGTTGGAAATGTCCACCCCGGTGACGCGGCAGCCGTACCGGCCGGCCAGCCACCTTGCGGTCCCGCCCACGCCGCAGCCCGCATCCACCACATGCTCGCCCGCGCAAATCCGGGCGGGCTCCGTTATCTCATCGATCATTCGCACCAGCGCACGGGCAAGGTCGGCGTGCGGGTACTCGAAAGTCCGCCCGAAATCAATACGGTCTCCCGGCTCGAACAGCCCGAAATGGATGTGGTCGGGGTTCCAGCAGGTCAAGAGCCAGTCGTCCGAGAGACGCTGGTCATTATCACTGACTGTCTGCCTTTGCGAAGACATGGCGCACGCCCCCAAAAAACCGCCCTTCCCCGGAGCATCCGCCTTCGACCAGGCCGTCCGGTGGGAGACACAGGAAGTTGCATGGTGGTGGCGTCACGCTCGACCACTGCCACCCGAAACGGTACAGTCCCGTTCTCAAGTGACCTGAAGTATCTGCTTATTGTCGGGCGCGGGGCTATTGTATCCATGCCGGTCCGGACGTTGGCAAATGCTGCTTCGTCGCCCCTCTGCTCGCGACATCCGGCGGCGGAATCACGTCGGCTCAAACAGCCACGCGCATCGGCAGTACGGACGCTCAAACCCGGCGCCATGCCGATAGCGTGCTCCGGCTCGGGAGCCTCCTCGCTGCTCCCGAGCCGCGATACGCCTATCGGTCGCCCGACGCGCCGCTGCTGTGGTGATAAAACCGGTCGCCGAGCCCGAAGAGCGGGGCACCGCGATCCGTTGCGTCACGTCATATCCAAGCATATCCATCAAAGTGATTGGCACAGATCTCGCATCCGTTGGGGTATCGTTTTGATATGGCCGACGGCACGTACGCAGTGCATCCGATATATTCTTCGCCATGGCGGCGATACTCCGGCACACGATCCGAAACCGCTCAAAGGCCTCCGAAACCGCTCAAAGGCCATGTCCGCCGATGCGCTCCTGCTGCTGTCCGATTGGCCTCAAACCGCGAACGGCGCCGAAAGAATTCCAACGGTCAACGAAACAGATCGCGAAATGCCGTTGCCCCGGGGTGTACGGCCATGCCTGGCGATTTGCTGCCAAACTATATCACCCACTCAAACCTGCCGTTAACGCAAGCTGACATCAGCATGACTGATCCCTCCCCGAACATTGAGGCACCGATCGGTCGAATCAAGACAGCGTTCGCTTCTTGCAAGCTGACTAAATTCACTCCTGTCAGCATCTGCACGACTGCAAATACAGCCAATATGAATTCCATGCTTTGCATCATTGAAACCTCGGCAACAATAAGGGAGCACAGCCGGATTCCCGGACCCTTGCGACACGCGCCGCAACCCGCCGCCGGCAGAACGCCGTGTTTGCCCTTGTCTCCGGCCGAGGCCGCGGCGGTGCCGTTCGCCGATCCGCATGCCGGCGCATTCAAAAGGGGTACCGCTCCCCCGGGGGCCTTATCCTGCGCACGCTTCTGCACGGTCAAACCCGGGTAGCGTCGCCAACCACAGCGCGATCTCGACCGGCCCTGCATGCGGACAGACCGGGTGATGATATCGGGCAACCTGGCGGCTTGCTGCCCGCTTAGCCCATGCCACTTTGAGCCTGCCGACCGGACCCGGTCCCGCGGTGTGTGTGCCTGGTGCGCTTGTCAGAACCGTCGCACGAAGCCGGTCTCCGCGAAGGTTCGGGCGTGGTCGTGCGGTCGAGCATCGGACCTGCGGTCTTCGCGCCCGAGCGACGGTTGCGGGCTGAAGCCCCGCAGCGTGAAGTCGCTGTGATGGACGCTCAGCCTCGGCACGCGGGCCTGTTCCCGGTGCGGGCGCCCGCCCTCGTTGAACGGGAACCCGTTACCCCGGTTGTGCGTCAACTGCAATTCCGCGCTTCCTCCCGGCGTGAAGCCCGCAAACACCCCGCCCGCCAGGCGCAATGCGCCAATACACCGGCCGGGGCGCGCAGCCGGCGCGGGTGCCTTGCCCTGCCGGCATTCAGAACGACCTTACGACACCCAGTTCGATGACGTTGCGCCTGTAGTCGTGCAGCGTGATGTTGCTGTCGCGCCGTTCGTGTCGCAGGGTGAGTTGCGGCGTGAAGCCGCCGATGTCGATGTTCCGGTTGGACAGCGTCGTCCACAGCGCGTACGTCGTGTCCCGCCGCGCCTGCGGCCCGAACAGCGGGCGCGGTGCGCCGTAATCGCGCCGGTCCACGCGCAGGCCCGCGCCGGCGACGAAACCGCGCGGCAACTCGCTCTCGGCCGACAGGCCGAGGCTGAACTCGCGCCAGGACCAGTAGTCCTTGTCCAGCGTCTCGCGGCGCCAGCCGGCATTGGCCCGCAGCACCGTGACGCCGCCCAGGGCATGGGCGATGCCGAACCCCGCCGTATCGGTGTGGCCGCGGCCGAGGTAGCCCTCGTAATCGGTCCACGCGCGCCCGAGCGACCAGTTCAGCCGCCACACCGGGGAAAGGGTCCGGCTCCCCGAAACCCGCAGACCGGCGCTGCGGCTGTAGACATCGCCGCCGATCCAGCGCTGGCGAACGTGCACTTCGGGATGCAGGACGGACCGGCCGAACAGGAAGCGCGGGCCGGCGTTGAGGCTTGCGATCCGTTCGTTGAACCGGCTCTCCCGGTAGCTGCGGGTCCGCAGACCGCCATTGACCCGGAACTGAAGCCCCGGGCGGACCGTCGCCGTGTATCCGCCATGCATGTCGGCCACCAGACCGACCCCGCTGGTGCGGCGCGCATCCTGCGACAGCGTGAACAGGCCGAGCTTTTCCGCATCGGTCGCGTTGTTGATGTTGCTGTCGGGCGCCAGCGCCAGCGCCACGCCGAACGTCCAGCCCTCGGCCTTCTCGCGGCGGATCAGGTGAAGCATGGACAGCGCGTTCGCACGCACGTCCCCGGGCAGGCCCGGCGCGCTCAGGGCAAGGCGGAAATGCCGCTCCGCCCGCTCGAACTCGCCCGCCCGGTAATGCGCCAGCGCCAGGTCGAGCCGTACCCGGGTCAGGCCGGGATCGCGCGCCAGCATGGCCCGGAACCGGCGTTGCGCGGTGCGCCAGTCCTGCCGCGCAAGGGCGATCTGCCCGTGCAGGAAGTCGAGCGTGTCGGGGTCCGCCGCGCCGGGCGCCACCCCCTCGAGCAGGACGGCCGCATCGCGCGGCGCGCCCGCGTCCAGCGCCGCACGCGCCGCCCCGACCAGCGCGGCCGCGGAAACCGCCCGCACCGGGGGCTCCGCGGCCGCACCGCCGGGGGCGGTCATGGCAAGGGCGAACATGGCAGGGGCAAACAGCAGGCTGCAAAGGCGATATGTGTGGCTGCGCATCGTGTCACGGCTTTCGAATTGTGCTTCAAGGCTCGACGCCCGATCCGTTGCGGGACCGGGCGCCGGGTTTGCGGTGTGCGGGTGGGCGCGCGCTACTCGGTGCCCGTCCTGCGGCCGCCGAAGGCGCCGCGGGCCTCGCCCGCCTTGCCGCCCTCGGAGGTGATGTCGAACACGCCGCCGACCTCCTCGAACTTCGGTCCGAAGAAGTTGCCGCTGAAGCTGCCGGTGAACTTGCCGTCATTTTTCAGCTTAAGATTGGCGTGCGCCTTCACGCTCACATCGGTGCCGGAGAAGCTGTTGCCGTCGATATCGCCCTTCAGCGTGCCCAGGTGTGTCATTTCAGTCGTGAGTGTGTTGTCTTCGAAGTTGGCCGTTGTCGTCATGGCACCGTTCCAGAGTCTTATGGGACCATCTCCTTCCGGCTTGGCGGCGCGGACATTGCCCGTCCAGGCACCCTCGTATTTGGCCTCGCCGAAGCTCGGCATGTCACCGGCCGGGGTCACGTTGCCGTCGGGCAGCTTGCTGACGAAGCCCGTGCCCAGGTCGGCAGGGGTATCGCCATCCTCCTTCAGACCCGCCCAGATGCCGTAGTTCAGGTGCTCGAAGGATTTCGCCGCCGGAAACCGGAACTTCTCATCACTGGCAGAAATGTAGTGGTACTCAAAAGTCTTGGAACCTTCGGCATCCGTTTCAGTATTTGTTCGCTTCAGCCAGGTCTTCTGACCATTCGCACTCTCGAAGTAGTAGACGCCGTTCTCCTCGCTGGTGTTGATGGGCTTCGTATCTTTGGCGATGGTTAACCGGTTGGCGTCCGCCGAGGAGCCCGGTACAGACTTCCCACGCGGAGGATCTGTGTGGCCGCTCGCAAGATAGAACTCGCCCTCCGCCCGCTTGATCTTGAAGGTGCCGCCGCTGTTAGTATACGTACCGTAAGGCGCGTCCTCGGTTTGTTGAGCGTCCAAAGTCACTACATCGCCTTGCGTGTAAAGCTTGATCATCCTGTTGGTGTTTCCAGTCACGTACTTTTCGAACAGAACCAGTTGCATCCTGTCATCGGCGGAGTCGGTTAGGGTTCCACGCAGCAAGTTCTGTGCCATAACAATTGGCTGGGCCAGTCTCTCCGGGGTGTTTCCATCCTTGGCCTCATAGGTAACGAAATCCCGGTAGGTGAAGGAAGAATGCATAAAGTCTTTGATCTTCCCGGTCGTTCGCTTGGGCCCGTCGTTCACCGTCTTCACCATCTTCTCCGCGCCCGCAACGATGGTGACGTCCCCGACCCTGTAGGTCGCCTGGCCGTCGTCGTCGTAGGTGACCTTGACCTCCATTCCGGCGGCCTTCACCGCCGCGGCGGCCTTGTCCATGGCGATCTTCGCCTGGGCCTGCGCCGTCCTCTGCGCCGCCTGCGCCGCAATGCGGGCCTCCACCGCCGCCGTGTCCGTGGTCGCGGCGGCCGCCTTCGCCGATTCCGCCTTCGCCGTATTGTAGGCCGTCATCGCCGCCCGCGCGGCGGCGCGCGCCGCCTCGGCATGCGTTTTCGCCATCGGGTCGCCGGTCTGCAGCATGGCAATATTCATCTGTGCCGCTTCCGCCTTGGCCGCCTCCGTATCCGCCGCGTCGGACTGCGTCTTGGCCGCGTCCATCGCAGCCTTCGCCGCCGCCCGCGCCTTGCCGAGCTCGCTCGTCGGGGTCGTCGGGGTCGTCGTGGTCGTGCCGCCGGTGGTGTTGCAGGCGGCAAGGCCAAGCGACAGCAGCGCCGTGCAGCACAAAAGGGCAAGCCTGCGCGGCCGTCCGGCGGCCGCCGCTCTTTGTGATTGCTTCGTCATGATTGAATGTCCCTTGTCTTTCAGGTGTCTTTCAGGTTGTCTTTCGTGCGCCGGGGAATGTCCCCGCCGCGCCTAGAAATTGCGCTGCAGACGCAACAGGCCCGTCGTCGCATCGCCGCCGGCATAGCCCACGGTTGGGCCCACGGCGGCATTGCTCTTGCCGAACCTGGTGTGGCGAACCTCGCCGCGCACCTCGACATTGGCGACCGGGTTCCACACCAGCACGCCCTCGACCGCCCAGGAGCTGATGCCCGAGCCCGCATCGCCGAGCTTCATGTTGCCCGCAACCGGCGTCGCGTAGTAGCCGGACGAGTACTGGCCGCCGACCGAGCCCTTGAAGCCCTCGGCGAACCGGTGCTGGTAGGAGCCGATGACCGACCATTGCGGCGTGTGCGTCGTGCCCCTGGCGATCCCGGTCGGCGACGCGTTGGCGCCGTAGCGGCTCGGACCGCTGGCGTAGAAGCCCTGGACGATCACATTGCCGTCCGGACCGATATCCGCATTGAGACCCAGCTTGACGCCGAAGGTCTCGGCCGACTGGTCGTAGCCGGCCGCGCCGTAGACGGTCGCGCCGGCGATAACGCCGCCGATGCGGCCCGTGAAGTCGGGAACATAACTGGTCCTGTCGCCGTCGTCATTGGCCGAGACCGCCGCGAACACGCCATCGAGCGTCAGGTTGTAGCCGATCTGGCTGGCCTGGCTGTAGCCGTAGGAAAGGCCGTTGTCCGAGTGCGAGCCGAAGCCCGACGCGCCGCCGTTCTTCGAACTGACCCAGGTCGTCTCCGTGTAGCCGAAGACAAGGCCGCCAAGCTCGCCATAGGCCTGGTCGATAACGGCATTGCCGTCATATCCGAACGTGTTCGTACCCTTGTCGTTGGGCTTCGCGTCGCCCTGAAGACGCACATAGGCATGAAGAACGCCGAGTTCCGTGTCCTCCCTGGCCTGCACGTTCAAACGCCCGCGAACGGTCGACGTGTAGCTTTTCGCATCGCTGACGAAACCCGCATCGAGGCGCACGAAACCGCTCAGCTTCAGGCAGGTCTCCGTGCCCGGTATGTAGAAATAGCCGGCGCCGAAGGCATCGCACACGCGCACATATTCAACCGCGTCCGGCTCGGCCGCGACAATCATGTCGGCACCATGGGCACTGCCCGTGAAAAGCAGCGCCGCGGCGCAGCATGGAAGAAGTCTGTCGATCCTGTTGTTCATGTCTGACCTCATGTCGTTATCCCCAAAAATGCCGGTCCCCGGGATGCCCCGGATGCCGATGACGGCGGCGCGTTCGCGTCACGGGAAGTGTTACCCCCCCCCCCGGTTAATGTGGCTATGGAATGAATAGGCAAACGCGCCAAACCGGACCGGGCCGCCCGCACCGGCAGGCCCGGAACCTGGGCCCGGAACCTGGGCCCGGCACATGGGCCCGGCACATGGGCCCGGCACGCGGGACCGCCCGCCGGGCGCAACTCGTCGGAAAACCGGGCAACAGATCGGCCGCAACACCGCAGACACACCCGCCGCGGACCGCCCGCATGGCCCGCCACACCACCGCCAGACCCGGGCCGGACCCGCGAAAAGGCGAAACGAAACCATAGGCAAACGCCGCAAAAGCCCCGGAACAGACACCACACCCAAAAGGAAAACAGTCACTGTGTCATTCAGGCAACAGATCCGACGCGCAACAGCAACGCGGCCCTTCGACATGCCGAAGCAGGGCCATCGCAAAAGCGCCGGCGCAAAACAGGGCGCCCGGGTCAAATGGGCCGGGACGGCCCTGTGCAACGGGCGCTGTACGGCACACAACCGCCACGATTGTTTCTCCATTCCAGCCTCGGGGTTCTCACAGGTCCCATCAGGTGTTGAAGGCGATGACGAGCGGCAAACCGAACAGCGACGCCCATGCCCTGGCGCTGGCTTTCTGGATCGGAACGATGTTGGTGTCGCCGGTCCACCAGCCATTGCCTGTCGCCACGATGGCCTGCGGACCAAAGAGCATGGATTGCAGGACCGGCCAGATGATGAGCTGTTCGTAACAGCCCCGGCCAATCTGCCGGAGGGATTGCCGAACAAATGCGCCGATGCGCCCCCGGATGCCCAGGGCCGCCACATCGAAACCGGAACCGGCATGCGCTGCCTGTAGAGGATCCTCGCGCCCTCGCCTGTCAGTTCGACCATGACACTGTCATAGCCGCTCTCGTTGACGACGACGGCGCCGCCGGCGACGACGACATCGAGGTCGGCGAGGTTTCGGGTCCAGAGGCTCTCGGTGGTCGGCGTCCAGATCCCGAGCGCGCTCTCGGGCAGAACGACTGTGCCGGCACCATTCTCCACGGCGCGCCTGACAAGCGCGACCGTCGTCATATGCTGAGTATAGTCGGCATGGTTTCCGGCAACCTGATAATCGAACGCCGTGTCAATTCCGACCCACCCCTCCGGCGGTCCGGGATCGGTCCAGGTGATTGAGGACAGTGCCAACGCCACGCCGATTGCGACACCCGCGAGCGGCCAGGCTCGCGTGGTCATCGCAAAGAGGACGGCAACCGTGGCCGCCAGTCCTGCCCAGCCCCAACCGGGCAACAGGACGCCGGCTGCCGTGATCGGACTGGCCCACCCGACGATGCCGAGTGGCGGGACGCTCATCAGCGTCACCGCCAACAGATATCGCAGCGGCCGATGCCACCCGGGCTTCGGCGACCAAAGGACCGTATGCACCGTTACGAACGGCAGCGACGCGGCGATCCAGAGAGCGAGCCCCACCCGGATATCGCTCGCGTAGAAAATCGATACGCCGGCGGGCAAGCCTCTCGAAGCCGCCATGAAATACGCCATCGAGACCAGGCCTGCGGTCACACGGCCCGGGGCGAACGCCCACAGTGCGGGAAAGAGGCACGCGAGCGGGAGGAGAAGCACTTCGCCGCTCCATCCGAATGCACCGACCGCGGCGGCGGCGGCGACGAACGTTGCCGCGGTGAACATGCTACGGCGTGAAGGTGAAAACGGGTTTCGCCAAGCCGAGAACGCCGGCGGCCGGGATTGGCCCGAAATATCGTGAGTCATAAGAACCTTTGGATGTCGAAAAAAGAAACAGCGTGTCGGGGGGGAACGATCCCGCCGGGATCGGACGTCAGCGCCCTGCCCGATCCGTCACGCGGCTGAATCGCCGATCGGGGTAGCGCGAGACCGTCGACCGCGACGGATGTGCCGATCTCGACCGATTGCCCGGGCACAGCCACGACGGTCTTGATCAAGGGGCTGAGCCAGCCGGGGCACAGGCCGCGCCGCACATATCCGCGTTTCCGTGCCTGACGAAATGCGTCGGTCAGTGGCGGGCAGATGAAGACTCGATCCCCGACCCGGACGTCGCGGTTCAAGATTTCGATCCGCCACAGACCGAGCGGATAGCTCGGTGTCAGATTGACCCGAAAGCCCGTTCCATATCCCAGGCCGAACAGCGCCAGAGGGATGCAAGCGAGCGCGGCAACTATGACGATCCGGCGCCGCCGGTTCACTGCTTCAGCCCCTGGCTTTTGGTTTGCGTCTGGCGCATCGCCCCGGATTGTTTCAGGGCCTCGGACTGTTTCAGGGCCTGCCGGGTTCGCTCATGGGCGGCAAGCTGCTGGCCGGCACGCATGGTCGGCCATGCGCGGGCGAGCGTTTCGCGTTCGCCCGGTGACATGCCCTGGGCCGCCTTGTCGAGCGCCGAGCCCGACGGGTCCCTTGCAGTATTTTCAAGCAAGGTGCGCTCGCCGAAGCGCTCCGAAACAGCCTTGTTGAAGGTGTCGAGTTCGGCTTTCACTTTTGCGTCGGCCAGCGCAAAGCCGAGCGCGGCCGGCAGGTCGTTCCTGTCGATGGCGTCACGGACCTTTTCCATTGCCCGCGCTGCCGCCGGCGACAGGGACGGGATATCGATCGAGGTGCGTTTGCGGTGTCCCTCTTCTTCCAGCCGGTACCTGGCCGTCGCCCTCTCCCTCATATCGAGATAGCGTTCGAGGTCCTTGCGCAGTGCCGGCACGTTGACTTCCGCAACACGACGGTCCTCCCGGTCCGCGCGGCTCGCCAGCAAGCCTTCCCGACCCTTGAGCGCGCCGAAGCTCGCCGCGTTCCGCTCGATCTCGCCGAGGCGCTGCCTGGCCTCATTCGGGTTTTCGACAACGGCCTCCATGCGCATTGCCTTGAAAGCGCCTTCCGGATCCGCATAAACGAGCCGGATACGGTCGGAAAAGTTGTCCCACTGCTTCTGCAGGGCCGGATCGGATTGCAGCTTTGCCTCGGCAGCGTCGGTGACCGACATCGTGAAACTGGAAATGCCCTTGACCATCGCGGTGGCCTTTCTGATTGATTGCGGGGATTGCCGAAGCGGCTGGTCGACCAGGCCCAGACGCGCGCCGGCGGCCCGAAGGCGTGCGCCGAGGTCGAGGAGTTTCTGTCTCTGCAGGATCGTCCACTGCACCCGGCCGCGCATCAGCGTTCGTGCGACACGCACGAGGTGCAGACCGCGATTGTCGGCGAAGCGCAGCGCCTCGGCATGGAAGCGGCCGTCCGCATAATCGAGCGTCACTTCCTTGGCGTTTTTCCTGGAAAGAAGCTTTTCGAGGCCCCCGGCGGCCGCAAAGGATCCTCGGCCAAAATAGACCGCCACATCCTCACGGTGCCGCGTCATCGCGACATAGGTCAGATGCCGGTCAAGCGAGAGCGAGGCCAGCACCTTCACCCTGTCGACAGTGGCGCCCTGGCTCTTGTGGATCGTCGTGGCGTAGCCGTGATCGAGATTGCGATAGGTCCGCTGATCCACGCTGACCGTGCGGGCATCATCGCCCTCACCCACCGTCGCAACCAGGTGCCCGGCCGTTGCTTCAGTGACTTTGCCGATCATCCCGTTCCTGACGCCAAGCGCGCTGTCATTCTTCAGGAAGACGATCTGGTCGCCGGCGGCGAATTGCCTGGTTCCGTCCTCCGTTCGGAACGCATGTCCCTCATCCACCAGGCCACGCTCGACGAGCTTTTCGCGCGCCAATTCGTTGAGCCGGCGGACATCGCGGCGCAGATGCGCGAGGATCAGCGTCGATTTCTCCGGCTCATAGTCCCGGTTCCAATCGTCGATCAGGGTTTCAATGGCTTCGGCCTTCACAGGCTTGCCGATCACCTTGCCCCTGGCCTTGTAGGCTGACAGCGCTTGCGCCACCTGTCCCCGCGCCAGATCGAGCGACGCCGCCCGCATCCAAGGCTCTTTCTGGCGGTAGATGGTCTCGAGTTCGGCGTAGCCGGTGCGCTCGGCAATCGCGCGGAAGGCGGCGCCGGCCTCGATCGGCTGCAACTGCTCGGCATCGCCGACCAGAATGAGCTTGGCGCCGGCTTTCGTGACGGCTTCGACAAACGTGGCCATCTGTTTTGACGAGACCATCCCCGCCTCGTCGAGAACGAAGATGGTCCTGTCGTCGAGCGGGCGTGTGCCTTCCTTCCAGCTGAGCTCCCAGGACGCCAGCGTGCGCGAGGCAATGCCCGCCTCCTTCTCCAGACCCTCGGCCGCCTTGCCCGCGAGCGCGCCGCCGACCACTTTGTAGCCGGCCAGTTCCCAGACTTCGCGTGCGGCCTTCATCATGGTGGTCTTGCCGGCGCCGGCGCGCCCGACGACGCAGGCAATCCGCTCCGCGCCCGCCGCATGTTCGATGGCCGTCCGCTGCTCGTCCGACAGCCGCCCATGCCTGGCAAAGACGGTGTCGAGGGCCCTGCCCGCAACCGCAAACCCGCTCCTTCCCGAAAGCCAGGCGGCGCGGCTGGCCATTTCGGCCTCGAGGCGGATCATCGCCCGCGTCGTCAGCCGCGCCGGTATCCGTGCGCCGGTCGCGAAGTCGATGGTCTCGTCGGCAAGCTTCAGGCAATCCGGGCTCTGCGTGATGCGTGCCAGGAGCCGCTGGAAGCTCTCGGGATCGTCGATATGGCGATTGAGGACCCTGGCGATGTCGCGCCGGTCGAAGACGCTCCTTTCGGCCGTGAGAATGTCGAGCACCAGTTCCGGGCGCGCCTCGATGCGCGCGGCGTTCCTTTGGCGAACGGCCTCATGCAGCGCCAGCCGTTCGAGATCGATGGCGCTGCCCGTATCTCTCGCCTTGCGGCTCAACGCCTTGGCGGCAACGCCAATATGCGTCGTCGGCTCGATGTCGATTCCGCGTTCGGCGTAAGAACGCCCATCGACACGGACCTCCAGTCCGGCCATGGCCAGATGACGGTTCTGGAGATCGAGCCATCTTTGCCGTTGTTCGAGGAACTCCGCCTTCTCGCCCGACCAGAGGGTGTAGCGGATTTTCCCGGTCTTGGTCCGAAGCGGTTGTCCATCCTGTCCGAGCACCGCGACCTTCTTGGACCCGAACCCGTCTTCGGTCAGCGGCCGCAACGTGGTCATCAGGTGGATGTGCGGGTTGCGCGCGTCAATCCGGTTCCGATCAGGATCAGGGGTATTGGCGCCACCGGAAAATCCCTCGTCATGGTAGACCCAGTCGGCGACCTGGCCTCGCGCCAGCACCTCTTCGCGGACGAACTGCCGCACGAGCGCGATGTTCTGCTGGCGCGAAAGCTCCACCGGCAGCGCTATGACGAACTCCCTGGCGAGCTGTGCGTCGGAGCGTTTCTCGAAGGCTTCCACCGTGTTCCAGAAGGCCTCGGCTGCGCCGGCGACGGAGCGATCCGCAATCATGTCGCGGGCCCATTTCGGCGCATCGGGCGGCAGCAGGAATTCCTCGTGGGCGAGGTTCTTCCTGGCAGAATAGTCGACCGTTCGCGCTTCGGCCTCGTGGCTCATCTTCGCGCAATGGCGATAGGCGGCCGACAGCACGGCGCTGCGGCCGCTTCCGCGCGAAATCAGCCGGGGTGTGAAATGCGTGATCGCCACGGCGCGGCAGGCTCCCGGGAACAAGTGCGTCATCGTTCCGCGGGAAAGTCCTCTGCCACCGGCGAGGGCCGCCGCTAGCCACGTCGCGTCTCGCGACGTATTACTGCGCCCTTGGACGCATTCCTTCGGAACGCCGGGATCATCTCTCAAAGCGTCGGCTTCGCCGACCCGGCATTTCTGCCGGGATGCGCTTGGCGCGCACCCGGGCGATTCTGCTCATGCCCTTTCGGCATTCGCGAGAATTGTAGGAGCGGACGGAATGAAAAAACCATCTTCGAAGATCAGGGAAGAGATCGCCAGATTGCAGGAGCAGTTGAAAGCCGCGGAAGCGCGCGAGGCCGAACGCATTGGCCGTATCGCGCTCAAGGCCGGGTTTGGCGAAATCGAAGCCGACGAGGCCAGGCTGCTGGCGGCGTTCAAGGAGCTGGCGAAACGGTTTCGTGAGCGCGGCGGCCAGACCCGGCAATCCCTGCCCGTGCAAAACGCATCTGGCGCGGCTTCGGGCGCGAATGACGAGGCTTGAGCGCATGCGACAGGCGAGCCAGTCAGATGCGCGCAAGAAAGACACGCGCGAGAAAATCCAGCTTGGCGGCCTCATTGCCAAGGCAGGCCTTCGCTACGAGAAGCGTGCGCTGCTGCTCGGTCTTCTGATCGACGGCGCGCGGCGGATCAGGGCGGATGAGAGCGAACGCGACCGGTTGACGGCGATCGGAGCAGAGGCGTTTTGCGATGACACCGGGTAAGCTCATTGTTCTGGTTGCGCCCGTCGGCTTGATGATCGCCGTTTGCATCGGGCTCACGGGCTCCGAGACATGGTTGGCCGGATTCGCAAACCCGGTCGAGGCGCAAAGGACGCTCGCGCGGATCGGCCTCGCTCTGCCCTATGCCGCCGCCGCAGGCCTCGGCGTCGTTTTCCTGTTTTGCGCACGTGGAGCGATGGCGATCAGGTTCGCCGGGCTCGGTGTCATGGCCGGATCGTTTGCCGTGATCGCGATCGCGGCATTGCGGGAGATCACACGATTGTCGAGCTTTGCCGACGCAGTTCCGGAAAGTCACAGCCTGCTCGAATATGCCGATCCTTCGACCGGCATCGGTGCAATGCTTTGCTTTGTCGCCGGCATGTTTGCAATCCGCGTCGCTCTGCGTGGCGATGCGGCTTTCGCCACAACGAAACCGCGCCGCCTGACGGGAAAGCGCGCGATCCACGGAGCGGCCGACTGGATGACGATTACCGAGGCCAAACGCATGTTCGGCGAGGATGGCGGGATCGTCATCGGCGAAGCCTGTCGCGTCGACAGGGACAGTGTGGCAGGTCACACGTTCCGCGCCGATGACAGGCAGACCTGGGGCGCCGGCGGCAAATCCGCCCTGCTGTGCTTCGACGCCTCGTTCGGATCGACCCACGGCCTGGTCTTCGCCGGATCGGGCGGCTTCAAGACGACGTCCGTCACGATCCCCACAGCGCTCAAATGGGGTGGCGGTCTCGTCGCGCTCGATCCCTCCAGCGAGGTGGCGCCCATGGTGATCGACCATCGGCGCAAGGCCGGCCGCGAGGTCTTCGCGCTGAGCCCCGCGGATCCGTCCATCGGCTTCAACGTGCTCGACTGGATCGGCCGCTACGGCGGCACCAGGGAAGAGGATGTCGTTGCCGTCGCAAGCTGGGTGGTGACGGACAGCGGAAAACAGGTTTCCGCGCGCGACGACTTCTTCCGCGCATCCGCCCTGCAGCTCATCACCGCGCTGATCGCCGATGTGTGCCTGTCCGGGCATACGCAAAGAGAAAGACAGACCTTGCGGCAGGTCCGAATGAACCTTTCCGAGCCCGAGCCGAAACTGCGCGAGCGGCTGCAGCGCATCCACGACAATTCCGGGTCGGCATTCGTGCGCGAGAACGTCGCCGCCTTCGTCAACATGACCCCGGAAACCTTCTCCGGCGTTTACGCCAATGCCATCAGGGAAACGCACTGGCTCTCCTATCCGAACTATGCCGCGCTCGTCTCGGGATCGAGTTTCCCGACCGACGACCTGGCGAACGGCAGGACGGACATCTTCGTCAATCTCGACCTGAAAACACTCGAGGTTCATCCGGGCCTTGCCCGCACCATCATCGGCGCGCTGCTCAATGCCATCTACAACCGGAATGGCCAGGTCGCGGGCCGCACCCTCTTCCTGCTCGATGAGGTGGCGCGCCTGGGCTATGTGCGCATTCTGGAGACGGCGCGCGATGCCGGCCGCAAATACGGGATCAGCCTGTTGCTGCTCTTCCAGTCCATCGGGCAGATGCGCGAGACCTGGGGCGGGCGCGACGCCACGTCGAAATGGTTCGAGAGCGCAGCATGGGTTTCCTTCGCCGCGATCAACGATCCCGAGACGGCGGAATACATCTCGCGCCGATGCGGCAACACGACCGTCGAGGTCGACCAGCTCAGCCGGACATCGCAGATGTCGGGTTCGTCGCGAACCCTCTCGAAGCAACTGGCCGCGCGGCCATTGATCCTGCCCGAGGAAGTGCTGCGCATGCGCGGCGACGAGCAGATCGTGTTCACGTCCGGCAATCCGCCGCTTCGATGCGGACGCGCCATCTGGTTCCGGCGCGGTGACATGAAAAGCGTCGCGGGCAAGAACCGGTTTCACCGGGAAGACCGAAAATGAATGGCGTCAATCGATGATTGCGTATCGGTTCACAAAACCGGATAGACACGCGAATCCCGCCCGGCGAGACGCTTCCCATGCCTTCACGCCAAAGCGAACCGGTCCATCTTCGCCGCATCGACCCTGCCCGGAACATGCGGCGCTTTTATTGCCTCAGCGTTCAGCCGACGCTGTTCGGCGGTGCCTCGCTCATTCGCGACCGGGGCAGGATCGGAACGCGCGGCCGAACCATGATGGAGACATTCGACAAGCCCGATGATGCCGACATGGCATTCGATCGCCTCGAGCGCAGCAAGCGCCGCCGCGGATACCGTGATGCCGGCTTCGGCAAGATGGAACGGTAGAGCCGCGCTTGCCTGTCGACGGGAATATGGATTTGCCTTGCCTGGCGGGTTCATACAGCCCGCACCGGCGCCGGATATCGGATGTTCCTTGCATCTGTGGTCATCAGAACGATTTCTTCGGCAATCGCCTGTGCAATGAGCATTCGATCAAAGGGATCCTTGTGAATGGGAGGAAGCGTCGAAAGGCCGATTGCATGTTCGCCGCAGATCGCCAGTTCATTATAGCCGTTGTCTACAGTCCGCGCCTCGGCAAGTGCGAATCGACCGCAAATTCCAGGCGTGCCAACCCCGCCTTGATAGCGACTTCCCAAAGGCTTGCCACGCTGAAGACAAGTTCATTTTCCGGGTTCAGGATTGCAATTGCCGGCAATCGCTCCGGCTCGCCAGCCGGACACAAGAGAAGATGGATATCAAGGAGCAGCCTCACACGTCTCCTCCAAACATGGCTTCGACACCTTCTCGCCCATGCGATCGAAATCATCCGGCACAGTGAACTGACCGGCCATGAATCCGGTGCGTTTTGTCGCGCCGGGCATCGGTGCATCCAGCGCCACGACCTTCACCAACGGTTTGCCGGCTTTTGCGATAATGAAAGGCTCGCCTTTCGAGGCGTTCTCGATCAGACGCGGTTGTTGTTCGGGCGCGGCCAGGTCAACAGCATGCCATCTTCGCCTTCCACCTTTCAACCGCGCGCATGAGCCAGCAGGTCGCTTGCGGCGATCAGGGCCGATCCGTCTTTTAGCGCGCCCTCGACGCTCCGCTTGAGATGCAATGGCAAGGTGCCCTCTTCGAACAGCCTGTCGGCCAGTTCGCCTGCCTGCGCTGTTTCGCCCGGATCGTCAGCGCCGGTGCCGACTGTCAAGGCCCGCAAGGCGGTCGTCATCGCCTCGGCGGCAGGGGCGCGGGCCTCGGCTTCGAAGTCGCCTCCGGCAAGCAGGCTCGCCATGCGCAGCTTGCGGTCGGCCTCGGCCGTCAGTTCCTGCACCCTGCGCTGCCGGTCTGCGGCGCCGCCGTCATCGAGATGCTGCGAGCGGTACAATTCGCCCCGGTCACCGCCGGCGAACCGCAGGACCCCGGCCGTCTCCAGGCAGCACAGCATCTCCCAGGTCCGGCGGTCCATCACCTCAACGGCGACATGTCCTTCTGCGAGCCGCCGACGTTCCTCTTCGACGTCTTGCGGCGATGCGTCGACAACCGCCATGAATGCCTCGTCCGCGCCACCGGGTGCGAACAACGCAAGGAAGCGGTCGCCGTGACGTTCCCGCAAGCCCTCACACAACCGCGCGGCCGGGTCTTGCGGTGCCTGATCCTGCGGTGCCTGATCCTGCGGTGCCTGATCCTGCGGTGTCTGGGGTTTGGTCCCCGCCATGACCGCTTCCATGCGTTCCAGGAAGGCGCCTCTGCCGCTCGGCATTCGGATATTGCCGACATCGCCGAGACCGTCCAGCACGCCGTCGGCCAGTTCCTGTTTCTGGTCGAGCAGGAAAAGCATACGGTGTTCGATGCTGTCTTCGGCAATCAGGTTGACGACGCTGACCGGGCGGCTCTGGTGCTTGCGCCAGGCACGGGCAATGCGCTGCTCCAGTTTGGCCGGGTTCCAGGGCAGGTCGAGATTGACCACCGCATCGGCCACCTGAAGGTTGAGGCCGACGCCGCCCGACTCCGACGAAAGCAAGAGCCGGCAGCCCGGATCGCCGCGGAAACGCGAGATTTCAGCACGCCGCCGGTCCTGAGGAACCGCGCCGGTATGCCAGGCGAAGTCGAGCCCCATTTCGATGGCCAGTTCGCGGACCAGGTCCAGCATGCGCACCCATTCCGAAAAGATCAGGACCTTGCGCTGCGGCCTGTCCGCCAAGAGGTCGCCAAGAAGGCGTTCCAGTTCCACGAGCTTGGGACAGTCGCGCACATCCGGATCGAGTATGTACGGCGTGTCGCAGGTCATGCGCATGCAGCCCAGCAGCATCTGCAGGCGCTCGAATTCCTGTTTGGTCAGCGGACGGTTCCTGGCCAGCTTGAGCAGGCGACTGGCCGGCCCCTGGTAATCGTCGTAACGCAGCCGCTGTTCGTCGGTCATGGAAACGAAGTAGTTGCTCACCGTGCGGCCCGGCAGTTCACCCTCGACGTCCTCCTTGCGGCGGCGCAGCATGACCGGCTGCAGGCGGCGGGACAGGTCGTCCAGGTTGCGGTAGTCCTCCGGCCGGCCGCGATCATCGAGCACATAGTAGTCGCGGTTGAAACGGAACAGCGGCCCGAGCAGCCCCGGGTCGAGAAACTGGACGATGGAATAGATCTCCTCGATGCGGTTTTCCAGCGGCGTTCCGGTGAGCACGAAGGCATAGCGGCTTTCCAGGCCCTTGATCGCCCGGGCCGTCTTCGTCTGCCAGTTCTTGATGCGCTGGGCCTCGTCCAGGATGACGACATCCGGAGCGAGGGTGGCGTTGATGTCGGGGCCGTCGGCGAGTATCTGTTCGTAGTTGGCAAGGGTGAAGAAAGCCGGCTTGCAGTACTGCTTCAGCCTGTCGCCGCGCCGGCCTTGCACGATCATTGCCGAATGGTCGCAAAAACGCCTGATCTGCTCCTCCCATTCGGCCTTCAGCGAAGCGGGAGAGACCACCAGGACCCGCCGGATGCCGCGGCGCCGGCGCAGCAACTCGCACGCGGCGATGGCCTGGACGGTCTTGCCCAACCCCATGTCGTCGGCCAACAGGGCCCGTTCGCCGAAGGCCAGATGCAAGACGCCCGTGCGCTGGTAGTCGAGCAGTGGAAACCGGACGAGGTCGAAGGCCGCCGGTTCGGCCGCGACCTCGGCGAGGAACCGTTCACGATCCTCGGCCCGACGTGCGACGCGCTGCCGCTCCTCCAGCCAGTTCGCCAGATAGCGCGACACCCGTATCCTGTCGGGATGATCCGAGGCCATGGCGCGCAGTGCGTCAAGGGCACCGTCGTCGCCATGCTTCAGGGCCTCGACCCGCAGGCCGATTGCGGCGTTCAGCGAAACATCATCGGATTGAGCCGCAAACAGCACGTCAATCGTGCTGCCGCCATCGCCGGGCACGAACACCTCCGCGCGGGGACTGCCGGCTTTCGCAGCGGCCGCGAAAGCCCGCCTGCCGCGGTTCTTCAGATGGTGCAGGACGCCTTCGATGTGCTTGCAGGTGCCGAGACCGTTGGTGGCGAAATCGCGGCAGCCGCAGGAGTTGCGGTGTCCTGTCAGGTCTCGGATCTCGACGTCGTAGGACCCGCCGGTAACAGAAGCGGTTCGGAAGCTTCCGAAGCAGTCCAAATCCGGCTCCAGCGGCTCGACCGAAGCGATTTCCGTGCGTCCGCGCCAGCGGCGCCTTTCGATTTCCTCGGCGTCGCTCGTCGCCCAGCCCCGGAAAGCCGGCTGGCGCTTCAGGACAGCCTTTGCCTTGCCGCCCTTGCGCTTGCTGCCCCGTTCTGCAGCCTGCGGCGGTTTCCTGTTCATTGGCCTTCCCACCTTCGTGGCATATAACGGTTTCGCAACGCTTGCAGGTCGCTCTTCAATCTTCTAGCAGCGGAACGGTCGCCTGCAATTGCAAAAAGTCGACTTTTCTACCTTTTGCACAGGGCTATATGCCGAAATCGAAAAAGTTGTTGTATACTCCCGCGACCGAATTGCCCTGAATTTGTTGCTCAGATCACCTTGTAGTTTTCTGTCGAGATGATACGGAAGTTGTCGGTAACAGTGTCTCGGAATTTGGTCCAGTTTTCGGGCAGCGTTTTTCGGAAGAACTCGAATATGGCGGCTGTGAAGGCGTCGAAAGTGGGGTAATGCCGATTGTGGGTGACCCACTTGTGCATGATGCCCCACAGTCGTTCGATTGCGTTGAGATGTGGGGCGTATGATGGCAGGAAGTGCAATTTCACGCGCCGCTGCGGGCTTTCCAGCCAGGGTTGGAGTATCCTGGCATGATGGTAGCGCGCGTTGTCGAGTATGACGTGGATTGCTGTCTGCGCAGGGTAGGCCCGCTCGATCTTTTCCAGCATTTGCCGGGTCGTTTCGGCATTGATCTTCTCGCCCTCCACAAAGGTGAATTGGAAGGTTTCAAGATTGAGCGCTCCCTGAATGTTGAGCCGCTTACGACCCGATGTGGTCTTCACGGCGGTCTTTTGTCCTTTTGGAAACCAGCCATGCGCGGGGCGGCTCTGATATTCGGGGTGTACGGCGTCGGAGAACACAACCGTCTCATCCGGCGACAGGGCGGTCATCAGCGCATCGTACCAGTCGACAAATGCCTGCTGCTGTTCTGGATCGGCTTGCGCGCAAAGCGCGAGGGGCTTCTTGTACTCGAACCCCAAACGCCGCATCAGTTTGGCCGCCCCCGAAGCGCTGTAGCTCTGACCAAATTCGGCCTGAATATAGACGCGGACTTCATCAACACTGCGGGCCGGATGCTCGCTGAATCGCTCCTTCACCGCCTCTTCCTGAGTGAACGACAGGAGCCCGTGGCGAGGGCTGTAATCCTTCAGGCCAAAGAAGGCGAGACCTTCAGCTTTACAGGCAAAACGCCATTGCGTCAGAACTGATGGGCCGATGTCCAATATCTCGCAAACAATCCTGGGGTCATAACCTGCATCCAGAAGCAGAAAGGCCCGCGCGCGCTTCCAGACCAGCGCCTCGACCTTGCGACGACGGCAGAGCGCTTCAAGCGCGGCGCGCTCGTCATCTGTCAGCAAAACGGTTGCGAAGGTCGACATGCACAGAGTCATGCAGATCAAAACCCATCTGACCATGTGACAATTTGAATCGCCCAAACGAACCCAAACGAAAGCCACACTCAGGACAATTCAGTCAAAGCGGTATAGTGTGAAATCAGTTCGCCTTGAGCGCTTTGCGAACCATCTCCGGTTTGCGGGCGATCACCTTCAAATAGGCTTGCGCGGCCTTGTCAGGTTCAGACCGGTTTTGCTCCCAATCGCGAAGCGTGCCAATCGAAATCTGATAACGGGCTGCGAATTCTTCCTGGCTCAGTTTCAACGCCCTGCGGATGATTTTCGCCCGCGGCGTTCTCTTCATCCGCTTCAGGTCGCTGTCCGTCAGCGGTCCGTTGTCGGGGTCAGCGGTTCTCTTCATGGTAAAATCTCTGCTCGTTCGGTTCAGCCTTGCGGGCCGATATGATGCGGTGTCTGTCATCTCGCTCCGTATGGACAACGACCAGCACACCCTTCACTGACATCCCGATAAGAGCCTGACCGAAAAGTCTTTGGGAAAAATTGTTGAGCGATACCAGTCAATTGTGATTCCATGTTCGCAATCGAAAACCGAACGGAGGAACCACTGTGCCTTGGACTGATACCGCCCGCCTCACGTATAACCGCAAAACGGATCGTTATCCAAGTGACGTTACGAACGAAGAATGGGCAATCCTCGAACCTATGGTTCCACCAGCACGCCCCGGAGGACGCCCCCGGACCGCAGACATGCGCGAAGTAATCAACGCGATTTTCTACATCGGATCGACAGGCTGTCAGTGGCGTGCGCTGCCAATTGACTTCCCGCCCATGACGACAGTGCAGGGATATTTCTACGCTTGGCGCAATGCCGGTATTCTGGAGGCAATGAACGATCTGCTGGTCACCGCTGCCCGTGAATTGGAAGGGCGCGATGCGCAGCCGACGGCTGGCGTGATCGACAGCCAAAGCGTAAAAACGACAGAAAGTGGTGGTGTTTGCGGCTATGACGCCGGCAAAAAGACCAAGGGGCGCAAGCGTCATATCGTGACGGACGTCCTTGGGCTTCTGCTGGTGATCATCGTTCATGCCGCCAACATCCAGGACCGTGACGGTGCACCCGATGTGCTCAAGGCTGTCGGTAAAAAGTTCCCCTGGCTGCGCCATATTTTCGCCGACGGCGGGTATGCAGGTGACAAGCTCCGACAAACCATGGGCAACAAGTGGACCCTGGAGATCGTCAAGCGACCAGGTGCGGTAAAGGGTTTCGTTCTGCTGCCCATGCGTTGGGTGGTCGAGCGTACTTTTGCATGGTTGGGAAGGTGCCGCCGGTTGGCCAAAGACTGGGAGAACACCGTCGAAAGTTCAACCGCCTGGGCGCACATTGCAAGCATCCGCCTGGTGACACGCAGACTGGCAAGGCACTGCAATGCAACGTAAAACTTTAGATTCAGGCTCTAAGAATATAGCGCTCTTCGTCATACCCCTCCCGGTCATCAAGGAGTTCAACGGCAAACGGGTCATGAAACACCGCCCGGGCATCCTCGAAGCGAACACCGTGTTTCGACAGGTTGGAGGCTGCCTTGGCATCATCCCATTCGAATTCGTCATCAGTCATAATATACGGGATATCCGTAGTCAGTCAAGAAGTCCAGCCACAAGCAATCTGCTATCGATAGCATTACTCCTGGAGTTCCCCCGGTTTGATGGACACTTTTCTGTTTGTGAAGGAGAGTGCTTATCATGCCGAGAACCAGGAACCCGTACCCTGCGGAATTCAGGGACCAAATCATCGCCTTGGCGCGAGCCGGGCGCAGTGTTGAAAGTCTTGCGCGCGAATTCGAGCCGTGCGTTGCCACGATCCATGGCTGGGTCAAGCATGCAGAGATTGACGGCGGGGCACGCGATGACGGCCTGACCAGCGCGGAGCGGGACGAGCTGCGGCGTCTGCGCAAGGAGAACCGAATCAAGGAGTGCCAGTTCGACCTTTATGCCGACCGCACCAGCGCCTATACCATGCGGGCCAACCAACTGCGGCTCTGGTTCGCTTCATTCGCCTGTGTTCTGCTCTGTGCGCTCCGACGCATAGGCCTGGCGAACACGACGCTCGCCGAGGCGACCTGCGGAACCATCCGCCTGAAACGTCTCAAGATCGGCGCTTTGATCGGCATATCAGTGCGCCGCATCAAGATCGCCGTGGCGTCGGCTTGTCCGCAGGCGCAGGAGTTCGCCGTGGCGCACGCCCGAATATGCGCCGCGGCCCGGTGATGCCGCAGGACACGAACCCTTGCCGACAACGACACAGGACACATCGCTGAAATACGCACGCCCTGAACTTGATTTCACTGGATGCGGCAAGAGAACCGGGCTAGTCCTTTGATGCCTGATAAATGTCAAGGCCGCCGAATCCGCCAGGACGATCCGAAACGAAACTGATCAGACGTCCGTCATCTGTGGCTGACGGCATATGTTCTTCCGCTTCCGAGTTGATTTCCGGCCCGAGGTTTTTGGGTCTCGCCCATTTTGCTGGATCCGTTTCTGTCGTGACGTTCTCGAATATCCAAAGGTCACTGCCGCCTTGGCCGCCCTCGGGATAACCGGCCCAGATCAACCCATGCCGCGGATCAAAATGGGCGTCCATGAAATCGGTGCTCATGGACATGACCGATGCTTTACCCCCAGTGCGGCTGGACATGTCGAAGGCTGCTTTCTTGAAATCCAAAGTCTCGGGATTGGGAGTATTGGAAGAGGTGAAATAAACCGTTCCGTCAAGCAGGATCGGACAGGAATCGATCGCCGCGCCGTTGGGTCCACCCTGGTCCGCACAGCCGAGATTTTGCGCCTCTCCCCAGGCCATGTCATCGGTTGTGTCGTGCCGGTAGCTCACATAAAGATCGAGCTCACCACATCCACCCGGACGATCGCTGGCAAAAAAGAGATAGTGTCCGTCGTCTGACTCATAGGCGCTGTGGTCCACCGCGGTGCCGTTGATCGTGTCCGGCAGCAAGTTGGCCGCACCCCAAGGGGCCTCCACACTGGATCGATGGGCAACATAGATGTCGTACCGGGTCCATCCGCCCGTCTTCGCAAGAGCCCAATGATCGTCCAGATTTGCCACGGCCTTACCACCTGGACGGTTTGAGGCGAAATAAAGCGTCAGTCCGTCTCCAGTCATCGTGGCCCAGCCGTCATGATATTCCGAGTTCACGCCTGAACCGGCATTCGTCACGGTCCAGGTGGTGTCAGTAGCGTAAGCACTGAAGCTGGTTGTCGAGAGAAGGCCCGCAAGCGCTGCAAATAGCAGCCCGCGACCGGTGGGAAAACATCTATCGCTCATGTCGTCACCTGTTGAAATCTGTTGCATCCGGTTGGTTCCGTAACGGAACCAATCGTCTTTTCGTTACCCGGCGGCGGCCTCATTCAATGTGGCAACCTGCTCTTCGGCGGCGGCTTCCACCCCGTCGTCGACGGCTTTGCCGCCATCGGAGAAATTGACAACGGCGGGAGCCGGCTGGTCGTTGAACATCAGACGGAACACATCAGGCCTTGCATAGTGGCCGGCCGGGTCTGCCGCGGACTTGGCGACCGCAATCGCCGCAAGATCGATTTCCGCGATCTGCAGGCCTTCGGCAGTCGGATCAAGTGGGTCACACATGGGTGCGCCGTCGGGGCCGAATATGTTGGCATGACCGCCTCCGACCTGCAGAAACTGCTGTTTGGCCGGGGTATCGCACAGCAAATCGAACATGTCCTGTGAGACAGTAGCGCAGGCCGCGAGGACGAAACACTGGCCCTCGGCCGCATACATCATGCTTGCCGCCGTGTTGAGTTCGGGCCCAAGCGCATAGGCGGCTCCGAGATAAAGGCTGAAGCTTGGCCAGGCTGCCACATGGATCTGCTCATTCTGGCTGTACATGGCGTATTTGTTGAGGGGCTGGAGGTGTTCCCAGCAACACAGAGCGCCAATGCGACCGACATCGGTGTCGTTTACCACCATGTCGCTTCCATCACCCTCACCAAAGACAGTGCGTTCGACATGGGTCGGCTTCAGCTTGCGGCGGCGGCAGATGACCTTGCCATCCGACCCGTAGTGCCACTGTCCCATGTAGAGGGAGCCGCCATCCCGCTCGCAGACACCCATAATAACATGCATGTTGTTCCGCTTCGCTGCCGCCGCCAAGGCTTCGTCCTGTGGGCTGCCCGCTTCGATGGAGTTCATCGTATAGGGCACGACATGCTGCATACCCATGGCTGGTGCATCAAGCCAGATCCACCATGGATATCCGGGTATCCATGTCTCCGGAAATGCAATGACCCTGACGCCGTTCGCGCCGGCTTCATCGATGAGCTTCAAGGCTTTTTCGACGGTCTTGTCGAGGTCCAGGAACACGGGTGCCGCCTGTACGGCAGCGACTTTGATGGGCCCTGTCATCTTCACTCCTCCCGACTGGCGCATTGGAAGGAGTCAAGCAGCAATGGGTCCGTTCTGTCCCGCTGTTTTGGGCGGAAAATCCTTCGATTTCGAGCGGTGTTGTTTTTCGATCTAGCCGGATAGTATACCGGGGTATTTTCTCACATTATTTGGTTGGCGGATTTGCCGGGATGGTGGCTGATTGTGGGAAGGACGCCGCCCGCGGCACTTCCTTGTGACCATGACTGGAGTGCACCAGGTCATCCTTGGCTCTGAGGAAACATTCTTCGATCGTCCGGCGCAGCCCGGCAGCGGCGGCGAGGTCGGCCAGTGCGGCGCACCACGTAATACCGGCATAACACCGGGCAGAATTCAGGCGTCAGAGCGGACGCTCTTTCTGTTTCCATGATTTTCTGGAGGCATCAACGAATGGGGGAATTGTGCTTGCGGTGGCTGGGGTGGGGATTCTATTGGAATCGCGCAATAGCTGCTCGCCTTTTTTCAAGTTCCGCGTCTTCCGGATTCCAGTTGTCACTTCCATCGAAGTAATCGGGATAGTACTCCCGGTATTCAGAATCCGGGTTTTCGAATGCTGCCAAGAATTCAGAGTATCCCCATACGCCTCCTATGTCCTCAAGTGGACAACGCCCGCTACCGGAAACAAGATATGGATACTGTCTGTCCTTATGTGCCGACTGAATCTTTCCAATACGGATTTTGTGTCTCCATGAGTCTCCGAAATCATAGAGGTAATTGAATTCGGGTTTGCCTTGCAAAAAGTCTATGACGTCGAGAACGGTAGCAGAGGCGTCTGATTTGGGGCTGGAGAAATACTGATCACTATCAGCACTCCAAGTGACAACTTGCTCATACCGGATCGCCTCAAATTCCCATAGATGGCAGTTGTGCCACCCCATTGCGGCCTGAATGTATAAGTGGAGGTCATTAAGGCATGTGTTCGCAGGGACATCCATTCGTCTTGTGACCCTGGGCTTCACATCCCGCAACGTGATGCTGAGACGAACTATATCAAGTTGATTGCCAGCCTGAGCCATTGTGTGAAACGTCCTGCTATATGTGTCGATATGATTGCGCCGTCAGACGGATGAACCATCGCCACAATGCAAGATTGGAAATGTCATGTCGACCGCATCTTCACAATCCAGCTGTCGCGCAATGCAATCTCGATCTTGCCGAAGAGTGGCTGTTCAGGATGCAAAATGAGACTGGCCTACGAGTTGCGGCAGAGCGGGCACCGGTTTCCCATTGAGGCCCAGCCTATCCCCCAAATAGTCCCAAAACGAGATGCCGAGTTTGTTGCAGGTCTTGAGCAGCGACAAGAAGGTGTCGCGGTTGGTCCGACCAATGTCACTGCGCGTCCCACCTGAAATCTTGCGCTTGACTACAACAACTCGGATATCGTTCTCGGAACCGTTGGTGTGCAGCGGTATTTCCGGATGCTCCAGAACCATCAGCAGTTCAGCCTTGTTGGCGTGCAATCGCCTCAACAGATTATCAAGGGCTGCAAAACCGGTTCGGTGGCGGAATATCTGGTCGAAGCGGTTTTGCAAGACCGCCTTGCGCTGTGGACTTGGGTTGAGACGGTAGGTTTTGAGGCATTCATAGTAGAGCCAGATCAGCCTGCGGGTGCGCTGTTGAATGGCATAGTGCTTATCTGTGAAGGTGTTGAGCTTATGCACCAACCGTTCGGCGTGAATCCAACACAACGCATGATCGCCGACTTTGAACTGTTTGGCATCATCACTGACGATCACCGTATCGGTGAGCAAGCCATGTGCGCTGATACTGCCCCATAACGCACCCTCGGTGGCAAGGCGCGTGGGATCAGGTGTGACTTTCAGTGCAGTGATCCCGAGCCGGTCGAGATGGGCCTGCCAGTCTGCGCAGTTCGGGAAATACTTATCTTCAGCGTCAATCAACAACTGGCGAACCGGAGCATTGAGAGAACGCTGCTGCATATAGGCAAGTGCATCGGCGTTGATCACATAGTCTTCATGCCCGGCCCGCAGGAGTTCGAGAAAGTTGATGCGGCTTTTAGAACCGGTTGTGGAAAAGAAGGAAAACCGATCATTGCCGATCTGGGTGCAGTAGCCGTTTTGGGCTTTGTGGCGTGCCCCGGTGTCGTCGACCGTCACCCATGACGCCGCGTCCAATCCCGTCTGCAATATTGCGCGTGCTTCCAAGGCAAAATGCTCATGACCCTCATTCAAAAACCGCATGACCTGGCGCTCGGAGATATCTATGCCGATTTCGCTCAGGAGCTTTACCAATCGTCCCACAGTGACTTGGCCTTGATGGTATTGCATCAGCACAAAACGGCGCAGTTCGGCACCAAAATGGCCCTTGAGGCCCTGTGGCAGCGGAGCCACGACAGTCTTACCATCAGGTGTCAACCAGCGCTCGCGCCGAAACCGGGTGGTCACTGGCTGAATGATGAGATCCTGAACGAGGAAGTCCTCGTACCCTTTGAAGCGGGAACCCTCTGGAACGTCCGCTTTTACAATCCGGTCTTTCATTGAACCGTGCCGAGGTGGCTTCTTTTTGCCGCGTCCACAGCTTTTATTGCCGTTCTTACGCGCCTTTTTCTCGCTGGCCTGGTTCATGCCGCTTGGTTTGCTCGGCTTGATGTCCGGTCGCCCATTCACCCCTTTTAATCGAGCGACCTCGTCGCGCAGATTGGCAATTGTCTGTTTCTGTTCGGCAATCACCTGATTTTGTTCAGCGACGATTTGCTTCAACTCGGCCACCTCGCCGAGCAGGGTCACAACCAGATCTTTGAGTTCTGTATTCGACAGATCATCAAGTGCGTGAGGTGGGAAATCCGACATAACCTCATCGACTCACAAAAACATCTCGGTGAGAACCCCAGCAGCGCTGATCGAGTCGATTTGCCGCACCACCGGAAATGACAAATCAAAACACAATGCTGCCCGGTGTTATGCCGGTATTACCGCACCACTTATTAGCACGTATTAACCGCTCCACAGACAAGAGATTGGCACGGCTGCGAGCTTTTCTCCGAATGGAACGACCTCTTTGCCGTCATATAGGATCGCTCCGAATGCAAACCGATCACCGCGTGCTTCAGCTAACGTCTTCAACCCGCTGAGGTCAGACGTGCGGACGGTGGCAGACGCCTTGACTTCGATGCCAGCAATCAATCCGTCGTCTCTTTCCAATACGATGTCCACCTCACGCATCTCCTGGTCACGGTAGTGATAGGGACTGAGACGCATTTCTGTCCCGGTCGTGAGCTTCAGAACTTCCGAGAAAACGAAGCTCTCCAACAGGGCTCCTACCAAATCCCGGTTGTTGCGAACCCTCTCAAAGGTCAGGCCGCGGGTTGCGGCAAGAAGCCCACTATCCAAGAAGTGCAGCTTCGCCGTTTTGGTAATCCGTTTGATGGCGTTGGTGTACCATGGCTGCAGTGTGGAAATGAGGAAGACTTGCTCGAGAAGTCCCACATAGCGCTGGCTCGTTTTATGGCTCACATTGATGCTCGATCCGAATTCGGAATAGTTTACCAACTGGCCCGAATGCTCGGCAAGGAACCGAACAAACCTGGGCAGCTCTGTCAGCTTTTCAACGTTTGCAATATCCCTCAAGTCTCGGGTCAGAACGGAGGTCAGATAAGAACGTGCCCAATCCTGGCGACGTCGCTCAATATCGCGCGACAGGGCTTCCGGGAAACCTCCTTGGAGAACGATGTCCATGAGATCATCTCCCAGGACTGCGTCCTTGATCGATTGAAACTTACCTTCAAAAAGCTGTTTCAAGAATGCGGGGGTCACGTCCAAAAGCTCTGAACGTGAGAGTGGCAGCATGTGCAACGTCTCGATGCGTCCTGCGAGACTGTCTGCAACCTTTGGCAGAGTCATCACATTAGCGGAACCGGTGAGGAGAAACCGACCAGGTTGATAATCCTCGTCGATGGACTTCTTGATCGCAAGCAGGAGTTCGGGTGCCCTTTGCACCTCATCGATGGTGGCTGTGTCCAGACCTCGGATAAACCCGGCAGGGTCCGCGAGAGCTGCATCCAGGATCGTCTGGTCATCAAGGGTGACGTAGGTTCGATCTGCGCGCGCCACGGCTTGCACGAGCGTGGTTTTTCCGGCACGGCGTGGCCCCACAACAAGGACAACCGGTGTATCGGTCAGTGCCTCACGCAAGCGCGGATCGATAAGTCGTTTGTACATTGTCCGTTGCGACCGACAGATTGAAAGTGTGAGCACTGTTAATTGGGAATCAACTACCTGTCAATTGGAAGTACGAAGCCCGGTGATTGGAGGTCACGCGCCATCGGTAATTCCATCTACAAGCTTTTGGCCTGACACTGATGGCATGCAACACACGCGCTTCGGAGCGTCACCAAACGCCCGATAGTAGCCTCACCATTTGAACAGTGGAGGTCCTTACAGACCGAGATGACCGCGTTTTGATGCCCAAAGAATACCGCATATTTCGGACATCAAGCCTGTGACAGTTCCAGCTCCGGCAGATCCCGCAAGCTTTGCAGATCGAACGTCGTCAGGAACGTCTCCGTCGTCACGAATGTATGCGGCGCCCCGGGTCTCGGGGCCCGCGGGCCGCTTGCGATCAGGTCTTTGTAGCGCAGCCGGGCGAGCAGGTCGCGGCTGATCTCCTTGCCGAAGATGTCGGCGAGGCCGGCCCGGTCGATCGGCTGGTGATAGGCGACGGCGCAGAGCACCGCCATCTCCGTTTCCGAAAGCGCCGGGGGGCGTTCGCCGAGATCGGCGGCGGCCTTGATCGCATCGGCGAACCGGACCCTGGTGCGCAACATCCAGCCGCCGGCGATGGAGACAAGCTCATAGGGCCGCGGTTTCAGCTCTGCCCGGATGTCGTCGAGGAGAAGATCGACGGACGCTTCCTGCCCCACCACCTTCGCCAGGTCCTCGCGCGGCACCGGCGACGCGCTGGCGAAGAGGATCGCCTCGATGCGGCCCATCCATTCGCGCCAGCGCAGTTCGCACGGCAGATCCGCAAGCTCGCGGTCGAACACATGGTCATGTGCTTGACTTTGTTCCTGCTCCGAATGCGATCTGGCCGCGATCTGGCTCATGGCAAAATCCCATAAAGCCGGCCGGCCGGTCAGTTCCCTGACGGCACCGAGTTCGACCAGGCGGTCGCACAATCGCCGCGCCGCACGTGCGGTCATCGGCGTCCGGGTCCCCTGGATATGCGGCGACAGCATGCCGGAAGGCGCCACCGCATCCTCCGCCAGAAACAGTGCAACGGCCTGATCGGATCCTTTCGCACGCAGTTTCGGGGCAATGGTCCGAAGCGCCTCGGCGAGGCGGGCCAGGTCCCGCGCCAGCCGGATCGTCCCTTCGACGGTCTCGAGGATCCGGGCCTGAACCGCCAGTTCGGCCCCCTGCGCGTCTTCGGTCAGGTCCCGCATCGCCGCTTTCGTCAGCCGCTGCGCCGAAACCGGCAGCAGCACCTTCCGGTTCAAAGCCCGTGCCAGAACCAGGTCCGAGAGCAGGCAGGCCAGTCGCTCCGCCCGGTCATCGGTTTCGAGAACGGTCCGCAGCGCCGCAGCGCAGCCCGCCAGGGGCCCATGGGTCCGGGCGCGCTCCTGTGCGCCGTCCAGCCAGACCTCCGCCCCGTTCGCCAGGTCCGCACCGATTAGGTCGGCGATCTCGCCAGTCCCATTCGCGCGAAGCCGCACAGCCTCACGCCAGAAGGCCAGCAGATCGCCATCGGGGCCGCGCGCCTCGCCCGGCGGCGTCAGACGGTAGGCGTCGCGGATATCGGCCTCGCGCGCCAGCCGGCCTTCGAGTTTCGAGGTCGCGGTGGCCGCGCCGAGCGCCAGCCGGTTGGCGAGCAGTTTCAGCGGCACGGCGTCACGACACGAAAGTAGTGAATCTGTCCGACTTTTGAGAACATAGACAGAACGCCCGCCGATTTGATCTTTCAATTTGACTATTTCTCAGCTTTGAGCGCCTCATAGAGCGCTGTCTTTCCTATTTTGACACACGCGGCAGCCTCGCGCACGTTAAGTCCGGCCGCCAGATGTTGGCGAGCTTTGACGAGCTTTTCGGGGGTTACGACAGCTTTGCGGCCACCACGCCGACCGCGTTCCTCGGCGGCTTGCAGGCCGGCATTTGTTCTCTCAAGGATCAGATCGCGCTCGAATTGCGCCAGTGCCCCGAACAGATGGAACACCAGACGGCCGCCAGACGTCGTGGTGTAGATGTTTTCGGTGAGGGATCGGAAGCCGACGCCCCTGGCTTCCAACTCGGTAATGATCTCGATCAGGTGCTTCATCGACCGGCCGAGCCGGTCGAGCTTTCAGACCGTCAGCGTATCGCCATCACGTGCGTAGCGGATAGCCTCGGTCAGTCCGGGTCGATCAGTCTTCACACCCGATACCTTGTCCTCGAACAGCTTCTCGCACCCCGCTTTACGCAGGGCGTCGAGCTGCAATGCTGTATCCTGGTCCGCGGTTGAGACCCTTGCATAGCCGATCGCGGTCATCATATGTGATTTGTCCGTTTTCTCGTTCAATACGGACAATGTCCGGTTTGCCGTTAAATGGCAAGGTTTACGGACAAAATCTGTGGATGCACGTCCGCAACGAAACTGGAAGATGAGAGAATGAGCCGAAGAGCATAATTGAGCGAGACATGGTGGCAGCAGGTGACGACCATCCCGCAGGACGAAAGGAAGATCGCCAAACATTACACGCTGGACCGGCCGGATCTCGACCTGATCATGCGGCAGAACAAGGCCTCGAACAGGCTGGGCCTTGCTTGTGTCATAGCCTTGCTGCGATATCCCGGCCGGCTGCTTGCGGATGGCGAGGTCTTGCCGTTTTGCGGTTTCTGGCACGGCAGATTGGCGTCGATCACCGCGAGATCGATCGTTATTTCGAGCGCCCGCAGACCCGGCGCGAGCATCTCGCCCTGCTTTTCGACAGGATGAAGATGCGTCCTTTTGCGCCCGCGGACGTGAAAGCGCTTACCGGCTGGCTGACGCCTGCCGCGCAAAGCCTGCGCCAATCCGATGCATTGGCGGATATGGTGGTGGAGGAATTGCGCCGTCGCCGCATTCTCCTGCCTGCGCGCCAAGCCCTTGAAGCCATCCTTCATTTGACAATCCGGCGCGGGATTCGCATAGCCCACCGGGCGCTGGCGGACGGATTGTCGGAGGGCCAAAAGCTCGACCTGGACAAACTTCTCGACCCGCGTGAGGGGACGAGCGTCACCGTTCTCGCCTGGGCGAGGACACCAGCATTATCACCAGCCGCCGCCAACCTTGACAGAATAGCCGAGCGAATTCGCTTCCTTCGGTCCCTAAACCTGCCGGCGACGCTGATGGAGCGAATTCCGGCCAAGGTCTTTGATGAATTCGCCGCGGAGGGGATGCGAATGAGTGCCCAACATCTGCGCGACCTCAACCCCGAACGTCGGCATGCCGTGCTGGCGGCGACGGTGCTGTATCTTTCCCGCCACCTGACCGACGGCGCCATCGACATGTTCAAGAAACTCATGGGTATGTTGACGCGGCGGGCCGACAGTCAGGCGGCCGCCCGCGTCACCCGCTCCGTGCGGGAGGTGCAGAAGCCACTGAAGGACGTTTCGAAAGTTTGCCATGCGATCATCATGGCCAAGGAGAAAGGCGAGGATATCGCAAAGCGCTCGAACAGGTCGTTCAATGGCCAGCTTTTGCCGCCAGTGTCGAGGCGGTCGACACGCTGATCGCGCCGGATGTCATCGACGGTAAAGTCGAAATGCTCCAGCGCTATCCGACGATCCGGAAACTTGCGCCGCAATTCCTCTCGACACTCGTGTTCCGCGGTCACGCCGTAGCGGCGAATCTTTTGCGCGCGCGCTCCGTGATTGCCGATCTCTATCGTACAGGGAAATGCGCAATCCGGCTCATTCCGGCCACTGAATCCGGTTCAATCCGGCCATCTATTCCGGTTTATTGCGGCCACCGAATCCGGCTCATTGCGGCCAGCTTGTGGACAACGGTGATCAACCTTTCTGGGTGATCTGAAACACGGGCATTCTTGCGCCTTTTCAACAGCAAAGGTGGCGAGGATGGCCAGGGAAAGATTACCCATGCGTAAGATCAGAGATGTGCTTCGGCTCAATGCTGAAGGTTTGTCGAACCGCAAGATTGCCGTCAGTGTGGGCGTCGGGCGAACGAGTGTTGGCGAGACGGTCCGGCGGGCGCAGCAGGCTGGCCTGAATTGGCCGTTGCCTTCCGATTTGAGCGATGAGGCGCTTCAGCGGCGCTTGTTTCCGGTGGTGGTCAAGGCGAAGAAGCCAAGCCTGCCCGACTGGGCCTGTATTCACCGCGAGCTGCGGCGCCCCGGTGTGACCTTGCTGTTGCGGGAGTGGGCAAAATTTGGGGGTGTTCGGTTAGCTTCAGGAGATTCTTTGATCGCTGGAGGCTGACATGGACGTTCGGATTATCGTGGAAACCACTTCTGAGACGGGAGAGAAGCGGACGGAAGAGCTCTGCAGTCTCAGTCTGACCGACCAGTGCCATAGCGAGCTGGGGCTCAATCTCGAGCAGGGGAAGGCAATTCTGTCGCAACTCCAGGGGTCAATTTTACGACACCAGATCGAAGAAATTTCTGCGGCAAGCCGGACCTGCCCCTGCTGTGGTCGGAGCAGATTCGTTCACGACTACCGAACCCGGGTTCTCGACACGCTGTTTGGACGGTTTCGGTTGAAAGTCCCTCGGCGTCGCAAATGCTCCTGTCGCAAGGGGCAAAGCGAATTGCTTTCGCCATTTGCGCAGGTCCTCCGTGACCGAGTGACGCCTGAATTAAGGATGCTTCAGGCCGAATTGGGTGCCCGCCATTCGTTTCGCGAAGCTGCCCGGATCCTGGAAACATTCTTGCCCTGCGCCAAGCAACAAAACACCACCGTTCGAAATCGCCTTGGCAAAGTGGCGAAAGACATTGCCAACGCGCAGCCTCCAATATGCGATACCCTCAGTGCAAATCCCCCGACCGTCTTCATCGATGGAGCTCACATTCGATGCAGGCCGGAGTATCAGAAACGGCATCTCGATGTTGTGGTCGGAAAGATCGAGACCCACGATATGTGTCGTCGCTTTGGTCTTGCGCCACAAGCTGCGCCCTCGCCTGCTGCGCAGCTTCGTCGCGATCTGGACGCCCTCGGCTGGGATGGTCAGCGACCCGTCACCGTGATCTCAGACGGGGAGGCCGCGCTCCCTAACCTCATCCGCGGCGCAACCAATGGAAAAATCAAGCACATCCTTGACTGGTGGCACATCTCGATGCGGGTTCAGCATGTGGAGACCGCCATCAAGGGCCTCGTACAGCGGAAAGACTTCCCGGCAACAACGGCGATTTTGATGACGCCGGTCGAGACACTGAGATGGAACCTTTGGCACGGCAAAATCCAGGTAGCCGGCACTCACCTTCAATGGATGATGTTTGATTGCGCAAGGCTTGCAAAATATCGCCTCGCGGTTCGAGATCAAGCCCAGAGGGCGCTGGCACGATGCCATGATCTCCACAGCTATCTTGCCAGCAACATGGGTTCGTTGGTCAACTATGGTGAGCGATACCGCAGCGGTTTGCCGATCTCGACTTCCCGAGCCGAAGGTTGCGTCGATGACATCGGTAACGCGCGGATGGGTAAGCGCAGGCGCATGAGATGGTCACCACGCGGCGCCCACAATGTGGCTGTTACCAGAGCCGCTGCTCTCGATGGGCGTCTGACAGTCTCCAATACCACCATAGCGGCATAACACCCAGATTTTGCCCACTCCCGAAATTAATGGCACAGCCGCCGTCTGATTCTGTTCAGTTTTTTGAAGCAGGCGTACGGGAATTAAGGACACCGTGACACCAGGCGAATTGATAACGTCAAGAGCTAACCAAATTTAGCGGATACTAAGGGTGAGCAGGTCACTGTCCACAACCCCTAGTTCATCTGAATTACTTGCAGATTTCCCAACGCAAGTGGGCAGTTAATGACGTGTTTAGCAAGTTAGAATTCCGATAGTGTTAGAGTGCAGGACGGCCAACAGAAAATTTTCTGACGTACACAGCGCTTCGGTTGAGAAGTGAAAGAAATGAGTACAAATTTGCTTAGCGCTCGCGAAACTGAATTTAAAGACACGTATGGACCGTACATTGGCAAATGGCGAATGGAAGCTATTGCTGCAAGCGGTAAATTTATTTGCGAGACTGCGGGAGATGGCGTTTATGTTCGCGACATTAATAGGAAAAGCTATCTCGATTGCTTCTTGGCTACCGGCGTGTTCAATCTGGGTCACCGCAATGAACAAGTGGGGCGTGCATTAACCAATGCGCTAGAAACGGAGAGTTACGGCGGCGTATTCTACCTGAGCGAGGCGAAGGGGGAATTGGCCCGTCTACTTGTAGAAACCACCCCTAAAGAGCTGGAGCTTGTTCTGCCTTGCATTGGCGGTGGCGAAGCCATTGATCTGGCATTGAAAGTAGCTACCGGGAACACCGGCAGAAAAAAAGTCATATGCTGTCATAGTTCGTATCATGGCAGCACTGGCTTGGCCGCCGAACTTGGTAGCGGATTTCTTCGGGACTGGTACCCACTGGAGGCCCTTGAAGTCGTCCGAGTTGAGCCGGGTGACATTAACTCGCTTCGCAATGTTGTTGATGATAGCGTGGCCGCACTCGTCATGGAGCCGATACGTAGTCTTTTCGATGGCAAGAAGTCCGATCGTGCATACTGGTCAGCAGTCCGAGACCTCTGCGACGCCAAGCGAGTGATTCTAATCGTTGATGAAGTTGTTTGTGGCATGGGGCGTTTGGGAACACTTTGGGGATCCGAAGAAATCGGTATCTCACCCGATATCCTAGTTTCCGCCAAAGGCCTTTCCGGAGGATATTTCCCGATGGCGGCGGTAGTAACACGAGCCGACTTAGTCAATATCTGGGGCAACAATCCATTTCGGCATTATTCCACTTACGCTTGGTCGAACGTCGGTGCACGAGTCGCCATCGCCGCGATTGAAGAAACGCAAAGACTGTTGCCTCAGGCTATGGCAGCTGGCGACGCGTTACATGCGGGGCTGAAGACGCTTCAGGCCCAATTCCCTGACACTATTAAGCGGATTCAAAGAACAGGTATGCATTTTGTAGTGATGACCAATTTTGATCGGGTCACAGGCAAAGAACTTACCTTGAGTGCATTGGCAAATGGCCTGTTGCTGCAAGCATCGGGTGCCTATCCAGAGGCGCCAGCCAAAATCTTCCCGCCGCTCATCCTAGAAGCAAAGCATGTCGATGAAATCTGCGACAAGTTATCAGACTCTCTAAAACAGCTCGAAAGCAACTGACGGAGGTGGCCCGTGCCTGCTGATCGACAATTTGAAACTTCGAAAGTGGAAATATTGAAGTACTTTATAGTCGCTCTCAACAATCATGATCTCGATAGGATTGAAGCGTTCTTTTGCGACGACTGCGTTTTCTTTTCGTCTGCCGGCGACGCACCTGGTGGGGTTGCATTTCGCGGAAAAACCGAGGTTCGAAGAGGTTTTGAGTTGATCTTTGAAACATTTGCGGACGCCTGCTGGTGCCACGACAACCACTTTGTCGAGTCCAATCGAGGCTTTTCAGAATGGACGTTTATCGGGACAAACTCACAAAGGGAACGAATAGAAGTCAGGGGCTGCGATGCGTTCGTTTTTCAAGGGGATAAGATACAAGTCAAAGATTCCTTCAGAAAACAGGTCTGAGTTGGGTAAAGATGTAACGTAAGACGCGCTGCGGAAGCCCGAGGAAAGATCGCAATGAGCAAGCATTGGAATCGGTTCCTGAAAGTATGATTTTTGGGCTTCACTACGCTTGACATCCTGCTTATTGCTCTCAACGATTGGTGTGTCGCGTTCAAATTTGCGTTGTAGAAGTCACTTATGGGCCCAGAACCTCAATTCTTGTTTGGAGTGGTCTCTTGAAGGGACGCAATGCCTTCGCCGGCGTAATAATGGATGTCGATCTCCGGCTTTTGCGGGTTTTCCTTAACATCGTTAACTTCGGTGGAATTACCCAGGCGGCACTAGAATTGAACATAGACCGTTCAACGGTCAGCAAGCATCTTTCTGACCTCGAAACACGCCTCGGAATGCGATTGTGCGAACGGGGAAGACAGGGTTTTTCGCTAACTCCATTTGGAGAACAGGTTCACTTGTCGGCTCAGGAATTAATGACATCTATTGATGGCTTCGCGTCAGCAGTTGCGGGATACAAAGGCCACCTCAACGGTTCGTTCAATTTTGCGTTCGCTGATGGCTCCCTAAAAAATCCGGAAGCAGAACTTGAAAAAGCGTTCGACAGATTTTGTCGCATCGCACCCGAGGTGCATGTCACGATCAATGTTTGCTCTGCGAATGAAATTGAGCGTGGTGTGATAGATGGAAAATACCATGTTGGCCTTGCGCCATTTCATCACTCAATCGTTGGTTTGCGCCATAAATATCTTTTCTCGGAGGAGGCAAAGCTATATTGTGCTGAAGGTCATCCCTTGTTCGGTCGAGCCTATGAGGACATCTCTCTCAAAGACATTCGACAGAGCAGCTATGTGAGTTGGGGATATTTCATCGACAAGAAACTGATAAACCGAACTCTAGAGTTTACACCATGTGCGACGGTCGTAAATAATGAGGGAGCCGCTGCATTGATTTTAAGCGGTCAGTATATTGGTTTCCTTCCGGTCCACTATGCCCAACCATGGGTTTCTGCTAACCGCCTTCGTGCGCTGGCCCCGGATATCGCTTACTATAAAAAGCCTATGTCGTTGATATTTAAGACTGATCAGAGCGAGCAGCCATTGATCACAGCGTTCATAGATGCCGCTACTTCCTAAGAGCTTGTCCAAGGCGAAACCACAATAGAGTTCGAATGGCGCCTTCGGCCAAACTGTGCTCTATTGTTTCGGCTTTGCCCTCCAATTGCTGGACTATTCCAGTTTCCAGTCAACGGCATCTTCATATGCATGGGCGGCGCGATATATCTTAGCTTCATCGAAGTGACGCCCAACCAGCATCATACTCACCGGGAGTCCATCCGACATTCCGCATGGGATCGCCATAGCTGGATGGTGTGTTATGTCGAAAGGGGACGTGTTGGAACTCATGTCAAAAGCGCGTTCAACATACTCATCGCGGCTTGCGTTCTTGGGAGGAAGCGGTGTTGCTTTTACCGGTGTGGTGGGCATCAACAGCAAGTCATATTCTTTGAGCACCGCATCGTAGGCCTCTCTGATCCTGCGGCTGATATTAATCGCTTTCCCATAATATCTGCTGCCGTGATACTTGCGGATATAAGTGCCAAGGAACATGAACAGTTTGGTTGTTTCAGACATTTCGTTGGCGCGGCTTCGCCAATTGCGATGGAAATCCATTAGGCTTGTAACGTAAAGGTCGCGCCGGCTTACACCATATCCATCCCCGTACATCATTGTTTGGGTTAGCCCCTCAACGCCGATAGGTATCCAGACGGCCGGAGCCACCAGATGTACCGGAATTGAGACTTCAGTCAACTCAGCACCAAGTTCCTGGAGGCGCAGCGCCGCAGTACGTACTTTTGCATTTACATCTACCTCGGAGTTTTGCTGCATGAAACCCTCTTTTAGGACGGCAATCTTCATACCTTCAACCCCTTTAAGGCCTTCCAGGGACCGGGTGTATCGCGCGGTTTTTACGTTATATTGACGGGGATCCATCTCGTCGGAACCGGCTATTACCTCTAGCATCAATGCATTGTCCGATACATTCGCTGTCATCGGTCCGGTATGGTCGACATAAACTTCTATCGGCATGATACCGGAATAGGGAACCAATCCATGCGTAGGTTTCATACCATAAATGCCGCAGAATGAGGCTGGCATCCGTATCGAGCCGCCCTGATCGCCACCCACTGCAAGATCGGCCTCGCCTTTCGCGACCAATACTGCACTGCCTGAGGAAGATCCTCCCGCTGAATAACCCATCTTGTGAGGATTATGCACCGGACCTGTGGCGTTGGTATGGCTGCCGCCAGACAGACACAGGTTTTCGCAGTGCGCCTTTCCTACTATTGTTGCGCCCGCGTCAAGCAGCCGGGTCACCACGGTCGCATCAACCTCTGGTACGTACCCCTCGAGAGTTGCGGCGCCATTCATCATGGGAACTCCGGCGAGCATGACGTTGTCTTTTAAAACGACCGTTTTGCCCTTAAGCTTGCCTCTTGCTGCGCCTTTTACGTCAGTTTTGACGTACCAAGCATTGTGCGGATTGTCCTCGGCGCTCGGTCGAAATCCCGGCGTCCTTGCGTATTTAACCTGTGGAACATTATCAGGCATCGCGTCGACTATGTTGTAAGCATCAACGTAAAACTGAAAAAGCTCGCGAAAGGAATCGGCATCGGTGGAAGACAATTCCAGGCCAATTTCATTAGCGAGTTTGTGGATTTGTTTTGATGTGGGCAGATGTACAGCCAAATCCATATCTCCGTTTCTAGACTTTACGGTGCCAAATAGCGTAGCAACTCAGGATCTCGTTGGACTTGCGCCGACGGCCCCTCCAATGCTATTCCGCCTCGGTCCATCACATAGGCATAATTCGCTATTCGAAGTGCCAATTCGACGTGCTGTTCGACTATGACGATCGAAATTTCTCTGGCTAACAACTCCAACCTAGATGCGATTTCTTCAATAACCCCGACCCAAACGCCCTCGGTAGGTTCATCTAAAAGCAATAGACTAGGTCGACTTAGAAGTGCACGGCCAATTGCGAGCATCTTGCGTTCACCTCCCGACAAAGTTCCTGCCTGCTGATCAAGTCTTTCAGCGAGTTTTGGAAAGAAATCTAAAACCATGTCGATTCCAATGTGGTCAGTTTGTGTAATGGCACCGAGCGTTAGGTTTTCTTGAACAGTCAAAGTAGAAAAAATTCCCTGTTCCTGTGGGACATAACCCATACCCCTCCTCACCCTCTTCTCGGTACTCTCTTTACGGGTATCAACGCTATCGAATTTGATTATTCCACCCATGGGTGAAAGCTCACCAATAAGGGTTTTCAGTAAAGTTGATTTACCGGCACCGTTCCTTCCCAAAAGTGCCACAGCACCTGTCTTTGGGGCGGTAAGATCCACACCGAACAACACCTGGCTGCGCCCGTATCCGGCCGTCAGGCCTGCTACTTCAAGAACTGGAATGTCATCAGACACGGGTCGTATAGACCTCCTGCACTTTGCTGGACGCTTCGACTTGAGCAACAGTACCATGATCCAACACCTGGCCTTGATCGAGTACTGTCAGGTGATCGCAAATGTCCTTTATGAAGTCGAGATCGTGCTCAACTATTACCAGCGAACACTCCTTTTTGATGGGAAGCAGAAGTTCGCCGGTCGCGCGACGCTCCTCAGGACTCATTCCACCAGTAGGTTCGTCCAGCAGTAGAATTTTTGGCTTGCGCATCATTGCCATTGCGATTTCTAACCATTGTTGCTGCCCATGGCTAAGGCTTGACGCAAGATCGTCAGCATATTCGATAAGGCTGAATCGCTCCAAAACTTCCATGACAGTATCATGGAGGCTATCTTTGGTACGCGACCGAACGAGGGGCCAGATCGAATATTCAGCCTGAGCCGAAAGCAAAAGGTTATCATAGGGAGACAATTCGGGGAGAACAGCGGTTATTTGAAATTTGAAACTGATCCCCAAGCGCGAGCGTTCAAACGGTTGGAGGTTTGTGATATCGGTGCCATCAAATCGAATGGTGCCGCGGCTGGCCAAATGATCTCCAGCGATTGCCTTTAAGAGCGTGCTTTTTCCAGAGCCATTTGGCCCAATCAACCCGTGAAATGTATTCTCCTCAACAGTAACATCTACCGAATCCAGCGCTTGCAAAGACCCGAAGGACTTGCCCACCCCGAGAACTTCAAGAAGAGGCATTTTTTTTCCCATCATCCTTGGATTGGCTAAACACCTTAGTCTCTTTTGCCACCCCAAAAGTTCCGATCCGTTCCCGCTGCGAAAGTACGAATCCCATCACCCCATTCGTTTTGTAGGTTACGACGATCAACATGATGAAACCGAGAATTATCGGCCAAAAACTTCTTACTTCGTCAACATCAGATAACGTGAAGCTAATACCTTCAATCAGGAAAACGCCAATTATCGGCCCTACGAGCGTTCCCGCACCTCCGAAGAGGCCATAGAGCACAGCGAATGTAGACAGAGTGATGCCCATGCTGCCCGGCCCAACAAACCCTTCGTGATACGTGTAGAGTGCACCCGAAAGACCAGCTATCATTCCGGCAAAAGAGAATATGAGAGCTTTGAACTCCTGAATTCGGTAACCGAAGAATGCGAGGCGGTCTTCGTTTTGGCGTATGCCTGCAAGAACAAGCCCAAATTGAGAGCGCACCAAGTATCTGCTCGTCAAATAAACGGCCAATAGTATTGCTGCGGCAATATAGTAGAATACCAGACCGGGCTCGAGCTCATATGTTCCAGCTTGCAAGAAGCCATAGACTGCCATGCCATTGCCAGCTCCAACCCATTCCCATCCAGCGACAAGTCTTTCAGCTGCGTAGGATGCGGTCAGGGTGCCAAGTGCAACGAAAATGATCTCTGGGCGTTTTTTGCCCAAAAGAAGGAACCAGGCAATTAGCAATGAAACGATCAGCCCAACGAGCATCCCCACGACAATCACCCCCCAGAACTGCTGGAAGCCAGCTTTGTTGGCCAAAAGAGCGACTGCGTAACCGGCCATGCCAAAATACAACGCCTGCCCAAAAGTCATGATGCCTGAATAGCCCCAGCATAAGTCAAAACTGATCGCCAGCAGGGCCAGTATGAGCATCCGGGTAATTATAATCGTCAAAAAATCGCTGACGAACAATGGAACTACAAGCAATATGCCAAGCAACAAAACCTCGACAATCGGCATAATCCTACGAGGACTAGATGCCAAATCCGATACCGCCGGTTGAGGACTTGATTCCATTACTGTTGCCTCACTCGAGTTCAGTTTTCTGATCGAATTGGCTCCGGCCGCTGGGAGTATACGCGACCGAAGCCAATCTCTTTATGCGCACTCGGCGGGATCAACCATTTCAGCCTTTGAAAGGATATTCCAATTATCACCCTGCGCCTGAGCCACATACATATTCATGGCTACATGGCCGGTACCAGGTACTATCCTTGCCGGGCCGCCGGGGCCTTGTTCAATCGAGGCGCTGTCAAAGGCCTCGGATACGACTTCACGCGCAAGATCCCCGTTTGTCGCAATGACCGCCTGCTCATAAAGTTTCAAAGCACGGTACATTCCTGTGGAAGTACTTCCGGCTGTAAACTGGTGAACGGTACCAGGGAACATCTCGTTGTAGTCAGCAAGAAGCTTTTGACTGAACGGGTCCTCGACCGCATGAAAGTAGTCCAGGCACGAATAGGCACCTTCCAGCGTTTGCGCGGAAACATAATTGGGTGCTATTTCATCATAGTAAACGCAACTGAACGATCCGCCTCGATCATGAAAACCAGCCTCGTGAAGTTGTTTGGTGAACGCCTGTACACCAGGTGGAATAACAGTGCAGAAAACATGGTCCGCTTTTTCACTGAGAATCTTGGCCACAGTTGCCGAATACTCTAGCTGGTCCAGCGGATAGTATTCTTCCATAACAACTTCACCGCCGTTTTGCTCAATGATCTCTCGCGCACGCTTGTTAAGCAGCTGCGGCCAACGGTAGTTAGCAGAAGGCATTGCAAATCGTTTGGCGCCCTGGCGGATCAGATAGGGCAGTAGTTCAGCACATTGCTGCGCTGGTGTCGGACCTGTGACATACAGGTGCTCGGTGCACTCTTGCCCTTCATAGAGCGTGGGATAGAGATACAAAGTTTTTCCCCGATGAACGATTGGATTCTTAATCGCTTCACGCATTGCGCTGGTGATGCCACCGACAATCACGTCAACTTTGTGCCGTTGTATCAGGCGGCGCACGTTACCCACCGCGATTCCCGGATCTGATGCGGTATCCTCAAGGAACAGCTGGACCGGACGACCAAGAATACCACCCGCATCATTAATTTGCTGCACAGTAAACTGTACCGTTTGCCATGCTGGCATCCCAGCAGCAGCCTGCGGCCCGGTGACAGCAGTTGCAACACCAATTTTGATTGGGCCGTCAGCGCTGGCCCAAGCGGGCTTCAATACCCACCCCTCTGATCCGGCGGTCCACCCTGCTGCGGCTAGCGCACCTGAACCAACTAGAAATCGCCGCCTCGACAAACGTTTGTCTTTTGGCACTCTGCCGACTTCATTATTCATCTTGTTACCTCCTCTGGTTTATTAGACCCTGGGGTCGAATTTTCACAGCGATGAGCACTGCAACGAAGACCAAAACCTCGGCAAAAACTGGGCTGACAAAGTGCGACACAAACGGAATTTCGCGCAACCATTGGAATCCCGGAACCATGGCTCCGACCATTGCACTACCCACAATCGGACCTTCAAACGTGCCTATTCCACCGAGCATGACTGACAGAAACGCCTGAACAAGAAACCGAACCCCGAGGTCAGCTGACAGAGAGAAAAGGGGTACCATAATCGCCCCGGCGAGCCCGGCAAGCGCAGCCCCGAACGCAAAGCTGAACGAATATAGTTTTGAGGTCGATACACCAGACGCCCGAGCCAGTGCCGGATTCTCTAATGAACCTCGTATCTGCAAACCGAATTTGGTTCGTGTGAGAAAAATATAGCTGCCGGTCATGACGACCACCGCAGTCAGTATGATAGCGGTCCGCCAGATTGAGAAGCTCACGTCCCCAATTTCAAACGATCCTTGAAGCGGTTCATCTATGTAGTAGTACTGGCCGCCGATGAGACCACGCACCGACTCACGTATGATCAAGCCGATAGCATATGTCGCCAGCATAGCTATCATTGGGACAGCGTATAATCGCCGTATGACACTAAGCTCAATTAGGAAGCCGAAAAACGCGACGACCAATGGAGCTGCCAACATTCCCGCCCATACCGGCAAGCCTGAACCATCAAACAAAAAAACTGTGTAAGCACCAAGAAGGACAAACTCGCCATGCCCCAAGTTGAATACACCCATCAAGCTAGCGATCACGGCAAGACCGCTGACGACCAACACCATGATCGAAGAAAATGCAAGGATATCAAAGATGAGCTTTACAGTTAATTCCATGAGATCTCTGTTTCCGCGATTGCATTTTTACGGCGCACACCCAAGGTTATTTTTTTCGAAAGGCCGATCCAACCAGACGCACATACCAAGCTGATTAGCAGAGCCTTCCTCAATCAACTCCGACAAATCGATTTCGCATCCAGATTGATTCGCATTACAGTAACCGCCCACAGGCTCAAATATTGAACCTGTGTGGCGCTCAAACGCTGTTCACAATTGCTCGGAGTGGTAACGTGCAACGTGCTAACTCCCTGTTCGAAATGTGGCTCTCGAACTCACCTAGTTGTTTTTCTTGCCGATCAAGCTATCCAACAGCCAAATGTGGAAACAGGGAAAAGATTGCCTGCCTAAGTTGGCAAAGGTGCAAGTTTTCACTGCCGATGCACCCTAACTAGAGTTGCAAGGAGCCGACGATGGCTCCCTATCAATTTTGTTGCTGTCCAATTCAAAAGCTGATTCCAAGTCGATCCGTCAAGCCGCTGCGCGATCGTGAAGATTATCAAATTTGCAGGCCAGATGAGACCTTAAAGTTCGCCTGGCTAACGGTTCGCCCGCTTCAGTACAGCATGTAGAAGCACATTCACGCTGGGTAACGTTGTTTCAAGGTCAATATGCTCAGCCTCGTTGTGGCTAATGCCTTCGCGACAGGGCGCGAAGATGAGTGCGCTTGGACAGTATCGGGTCAAGTTGTACGCATCATGGCCTGCTTGGCTCAACATCTCGCGATACTCTATGCCCAAGTCCTTTGCAGCAAGTCGCACACCCTCAATACACACCTCGTCGAATTCCTCTGATCCGAAACTCCAGCGCTGTACGACATCGATATCAACCTGTGCGCGTTGTGCGCATTCAGGAATTTTCGCTTCAAATTCCCGTACCATTGCCTCTGTTTCGGCTCCATCCGGGTGACGGAAATCGACCGTTATCTGCGCATATTCTGGCAGTATTCCGGTTCTATTTGGCCAACAGCTGATGCGAGGCGCAGTGGATTTCCCCAACGGATACCGCGTCCAACCAATTTCGTTCGTGGCCACGATCAGCATGGCAGCCCCAACAAGAGCGTTTCTTCGCTTGTCCATGGGTGTCGGACCGCTATGGGCCGTTTCACCATGGACCTCTAGCTTCAAACCAACGGTGTGATAGCCGCCGGTGACTATTCCGACGTTTATTCCTTCGGCGTCCAACTCTGGACCCTGTTCAATGTGAAGCTCATAGTACGCATCTATGTCTCTGCCACCAACAGACGCCGAGCCGTTGTAACCAATCCGCTCAAGCTCGTCCCCGAAACGCTTGCCATCATCGTCCTGCAAATCAAGCACCCAATTGACGTCGAAGTCCCCAATGAACGCACCTGAAGCTGTAATCGGTGGTATAAACCGCGCACCTTCTTCATTGGTCCAATTCACAACTTCGATCGAGCGCCGAGTTGAAATATTGAGATCGTTCAAGGTGCGAATGATTTCAAGTCCAGCCATGACTCCAAGTATGCCGTCGTATTTTCCACCCGCCGCTTGCGTATCTAAGTGGCTACCAATCAAGACAGGGGCGAGGCCTTCATCTGTGCCGACGCGCCTCGCAAAAATGCTTCCGACACGATCTATAGTCACGGTACATCCAGCTTCCTCACACCAGGAAACAAAAAGATCTCGTACCTCTTTGTCTGCATCGCTAAGCGTTAATCGCGAGAGTCCGGTACTGCGTCCGCGCCCAATCTCACCGGAACACATAATAGTTTGCCACAGCCGATCACCGTTAATCTGCGTATTGTTGGTTGTTCCAGTCAAAACGAATTCCCTTGTGATTTTGCTGCGCGCTTTTGCGTCGGCATTTGGTTTGCATAGCCCAGGATTGGCTCAAATGATATTGAGCGGTTAGGGAGCGATCAATGACGGAGCGTCAACGTTGGATGGAGCTATCTTCCAATAAACACTTGCTTGGACCTCTGCATATGTTCTGTATAGTTGCTGATTGGAGCATTCTCCCAATCGTGCATTCTTGTCGCTCATCTTGAATACGGGTGTACCTTTCAACTGCACGATCAGCGCCAGCATAAGGTCCATCGCAGCCGCTCCACGCGCCGAGGTCAGCACATTGCGGTCCCAGCAAAAAATCTCGGACGATGCCTTCACATTGGGAAACGTCATCTCAAGTTCGCGCGCCGTTTCCCAATGGATCGTAACCCTGTGGTCACCGAGTACACCTGCCTTTGCCAACAAAAGCGTACCGCTACTGATCGCCCCGATCATCCGACCCGAATTGCGCAGCCGCCGCAAACGCGAAAACAATGCAGCGTTACGGTAATCTGACGGGAACAAACTGGCGATAACGATCGTCAGGTCCGGGGTCGGAGCCTCCTGCAGGCCGTGTTGTGTCGGAATCTCCATCCTGCTGCTGGATGTCACATTTCGCGCCGCATCACTGACCAGGCTCCAAGCGAACAGAGTCTCTCCCGTCAGGCGGTTGGCCGCCCGCAACGGTTCGATGGCCGACAACAACGCCATCATCGAGAATCCGTCGATGACAATAAACTGGATAGTCATCGAGGCCTTCAAAGCGCGGTGACCAGTCTGTTCTGTCATGTTCGCTTTGCCGAAATCTTTCCACTCGTTTGCACGCGCATTAAGCTAAGCGCGAGGGAGATGCGAGGCCAGCCGAAAATACCGGGCAACTCAGCCAAACAGAAGCCTTGTTTTTTGAAGCACTTGTAGAGTAGGAGAGAGGCGCGTCTTGCTTTAGGTGCGGGGAGTTGCTGTTTTCCGACGGCTTTCGCTCTATGTCGGTGCCTCATTCCTCACCTTGACCTCGTTTCCTCGTCTCCTCTCATCAAACCGGACGTGCGCTACTAACGCATCCGGCTTTCCGACGGAACCATGCCTTCGCCCACGGAAGGTCCCTGGTCTTGGGCGCAAGGCGTGTCAGAGCCGGATTTAAAAGTAGTTGAGCGATATCAATGGTTTGTGATTCAACAGTCTTTTCAAAGAAGATGGAGAATCACGATGCCATGGAATGATATCGCCCGCGCCGAACATAACAGAGACCATTTGAGATTTCCAAGCGATTTGACCGATGAGGAATGGACGATACTTGCCCCGTTCATTCCGCCGGCAAAACGGGGTGGACGACCGCGTACGACCGATATGCGCGAGGTGATGAACGCGATCCTTTATATCGCAACCAGCGGCTGCCAGTGGCGCATGCTGCCGAAGCAGTTCCCACCGGTATCGACGGTACGTGGCTATTTCTACACCTGGAGCCGCATGGGTCTTTTTGCAGCCATCAATCACCTCCTGGTCCTCAATACCCGCGAACTGGAAGGCCGCGCGGCTTCACCGACGGCCGGCGTGATCGACAGCCAGAGCGTGAAAACCACCGAAAGCGGGGGCGTTCGCGGCTATGACGCCGGCAAGAAGGTCAAGGGCCGCAAGCGACACATCGTCACCGATACGATCGGCCTGATGCTGTTCATCATCGTTCACGCCGCCAACATTCAGGACAGGGACGGGGCCTGCGACCTGATCAGGGCTGTCGGCGACCGCTTCCCCTGGCTGCGCCACATCTTCGCCGATGGCGCCTATGCGGGACCGAAGTTGCGAGCAGCGCTCGCGGGGCATGGCGACTGGACGGTCGAGACCGTCAAGCGCTGCGACAGCGCAGTCGGTTTCAAGGTTCTGCCGCGTCGATGGGTGGTGGAACGAACTTTCGCCTGGCTCGGGCGCTGCCGCAGACTGGCCCGGGACTGGGAGAGGACCATCCAGAACTCAACCGCGTGGGCGTTCATAGCAAGCATCCGGTTCATGACGCGGCGTCTCGCAAGGTATTGTTACGTTTGAATAACTTTTGAATCCGGCTCTCAGATTGTGGTCTTCCCACAGTTGTTGATTCGAGTAGCGCACATACTTCCCGTTTCTCACCTTGTGCTTTCGACAGAACCATTGTCGTAGCCGCTTCGTCGCGTGTGCGTCAATCACCGCGTAGGCCGGGCTGACCTGTCCGAGGTGGTAGTAATTCGCCCAGCCGGAGATCATCCGGTTCAGGCGACGCACCATGTCCTGTGACGTCATCAGCCCATACTTTGCGGCGGTTTGATCACTGATCTTGCGGCAGATGTTTTGGATGCTTGCCCTGCTCGGGCGGGTGCCGATATAGATCCCTTTCCCTTTCGGGCGGTAGTTGCATCCGATGCGGTATCCAAGAAACTCAAGAGCTTCGTCCGGACACCGCAGGCATCTGGTTTTATCGTAACTGCTCACCCCCACTTTAAGTCCCCGAGATTCAACGGCGGTTTCAGACCCACTGGCTCAATCGAGATGCCTTTTTGGCCTCGGAGTGGTGCGACGATTTGAATCGGCTATTAACGATCCCCTCATTGCGATTTTCGTGATTCTATCGGGTTATGACACGTGTTCGATTGATTTGGGAAAAGCCGCATTGGGGTGGTCTTTCAGTCAAGGCTACTCGCTGCATTTGGAAGCCTGAAAAGGCGATGCGGCCACCGCATGGCCTGATGTCCATGGCATCGCGGGCGGACTGATGGCAAGCGTGAATGGCACTTCCCTGCGTGAAGAGTTCGATGCTGCCAGGGCGCGCATTGCCGCGCTGCGCAAAGCGGGCAGGATTTCAGATGACGTCGATGCGGTTATTGGCGTGTTGTGCAGCTTGCTGGGCATCCTGATCGCCATCTTTCTGGAAAAGACGACCAGGAAGACCGGCAAGAACTCCAGTATTGCGCCGTCGCAGACGGATAAGGACAACACCGGGAAACGGAGCAAAAAGGCTTCCGGCAAGGGTGTGGCGCCGAACTGGATGACGGGCGAAAACCTTCGCAAGGTCACCGTCGGGGAAACCTCCACCGTCCAGGTTTGTGACAGTTGCGGGGCTGATCTCTCAGACGTCGAACCCTCGGCGCGCGAGGAACGCATCCATCTCGATATCATGTTCGAGGTTGTCGAGAAAAAGGTCGTCGCAGAAACCAGGGACTGCCCCAAATGCCGCACCCGAACCAAGGGGCGTTTCCCTGAAAACATGCCGGGGCCGTTGCAATATGGCGTTGGCTTTCAGGCCTTCGTGATCAACCTGCTGATTGCCCAGATGCTGTCTTTGCGCCGCGCCGTCGAACTGGTGCGGGCCATCTCTGGCGTCAGGATGTCGCAGGCCACCTGCCTGGGCTACATCCAGCGACTGCACGAGGCGCTTGAACCCTGGGAAACGGCTGCCGCCGCACATCTTCTGACCCGCCCGGCCCTGCATGCCGATGAGACCGGTTTCAGGGTCGACAGCAAAAACCAGTGGCTGCATGTGCTGACCGATGACTCCCTGACCCTCATTTATGGATACCCCGGTGTCAAGCGATTTTCGAACGGTGATGTGAGCGTGTGATCGGATGCGGTCATTTATCAGGCCTCACAGTGCGGCTTTTTGTGCAGCCGCGGGCCGGTATGGTGATGCGCGAACCGGGTCCAAATCAAGTTCCAGAGCTATTTTGCCTTTTGGGTCAACATGGTTTTCCCGCTCCGGATCTTTCCGATCAATCTCCCATGCTATTCGTCGACCTCTTCACACGTCCCGGGCACCGACGCGAAGCGTTGCGCGATCCGCGCTTACGCTACCGCCTCCGGATTCCGATAATTCTCCTGTTTCGATATCATGGCCCAGATACCCCGTGCCATCCTGTTGGCCAGCGTGATCGCGACCAGAAGCTTCGGTTTTCGATCCAGCATTCTGGCCAGCCAGCTTCCCTTGCGAACCCCAAACCGCGTCGCCGCATTGATCACTGACATCGCCCCGATGATCAACAGGCTTCGGATGTCTTTCTGACCCATCTTCGAAACTTTCCCGAGCCGGTCCTTACCGCCTGTCGAGCGCTGAAGCGGCACGAGACCCAGCCAGGCTGCGAAGTCACGCCCCCGTTTGAAGCAATTCATGTCCGGGGCAAAGGCCTCAATTGCCAGTGCCGTCTGCAACCCGACGCCCGGCATTGTTGTCAGCCTTCGCACTGTGCCGGATGCTTTCGCCTCCGTCTTGAGTTGCTTCGTCAGATCGAAAATCCTGGTCGCCAGCAGATCGATGTGCTCGGCATACATCCGGGCCGTGTTACGCACGAGGGCGGGCAGCCCATTGGTATCGTCGTCCAGCGCGGCTCTCAACTTCTTGATCCCCGCCTTGCTCTTCGGCCCGATCACGCCATATTCGGCGAGATGGCCGCGCAGCGCATTGATGGTCTGCGTGCGCTGCCTGACAAACATCTGCCGTGATCGGAACAGCATGCCGCGCGATTGCTGCTCGGTGGATTTCACCTCAACGAACCGCATGGTCGGCCGGGAGGCAGCTTCAGTGATCGCCTCAGCGTCTGCCCTGTCGTTTTTCTGCCTTTTGACAAAAGGTTTCACGTACTGAGGTGGAATCAGCTTCACCTCATGGCCCAACTTACCGATCTCGCGGCCCCAATCGTGAGCTGTGGCGCAGGCCTCCATCGCGACAATGCATCGGGGCTGCTGTGCAAGAAACGGCATGAACTGGGCGCGGCTCAACTTCTTGCGGTAGCCAACCGAGCCATCGGCTGTGGCTCCGTGGACCTGAAAAACCTGCTTTGCAAGATCAACGCCGATGATGCTAACTTCCGACATGTGGATACTCTCCCTTTGATTTGTGACGTTCAGTATAACGGCACCTGGCACATTACGATGCCTCCGGGCGGGGTATCCACACTATCAAGTTCCTGCACCCCAGGCGCGGCAAGGAAGCGATAGAGGCATTCGGCATCATTCCGGTCTACACCGGGGTGTTGATCCATGATTGCTGGGCATCCTACCTTGCATACAGCCAGTGCAAGCATCAGCTATGCGGGTCGCATCTGCTTCGGGAACTGACCTTTGTCGTCGACTCCAGCAATTACCGTTGGGCGCGCCTGATGAGGAAGGTGTTGCGTGAGGTCTGCCATAAGGTCAACAAGAGCGAGACCGGGGTGTTGAGCGAGGCCGAATGTCGCAAGATACGCAAAAGGTATCGGACCATTCTGACGCAAGGTGCCGGGGAAATGCCCGAAGTTCCTGCGAAACCGGAAGGTAAGCGCGGACGGGTCGCAAAGTCGGATGCCCACAACCTGCATGAGCGTCTGTTGAAACACGAGGACTCCGTGCTTCGCTTCATGAGCGAACCCGATGTCAGCTTCACCAATAACGCGGGCGAGCAAAAAATCAGGATGGCAAAGGTCAAAATCAAAGTCTCGGGCTGCTTCCGGACAGACCGCTATGCACACGCCTGGTGCCGGATATCAAGCTACCTGAGTTCCATGGGTGCCCTCGGATATAATCCACTTGTCGCGATCCAGATCGCGCTGGCCGGAAATGCCGCCAATATGGTCAAATCACACTATGCTCAAGACGCGTGACGGGGTGAGCAGTTACGTTTTATCTTCGTTGACCGTGAGCTTCAGTCTTTCCATGATCTGCCTGACCGCCGCCAGCATTTCGGCTGCCGGGGCCTTGCCAAGAACGCAGAGTCGAGTAGCCGAGGGGAATTTCACCCCTCGGCCCTCACAGAACCGGACTTGAGACTCTCGCCTCATCCGGCTCCTACTCTCCAGCCTCCGGTCGAATACCGAGTTGCCACAGGACAAAAAGGTTGGGGTCCCGTCGCGCGATACGTCCCAGCCAATGCGTGGACGCCCGCTCCCGGCGTCTGAACCGTTTATATTTCCGTCGCGCCCAGCGGGCGAGGGCCACGTTCACCTGACGCAGCACCTGAACGCACTTCGAGCGGTAATAGCGCCCGTAGTAGTTCATCCAGCCTCGCACCGCCGGATTAATCAGGCGGGCCAGATCCTCCAGGGTCTGATTGTTCCTGGTGGATGCCATCCGCCACTCGCGGATGGTCCTGCGCACCGCCTTCGCCGCTTGAACACTGATCGCCGGCAGGAAGCTGACGAAGTAGTGTCCCCACCGGTTCCTGGCTCGCCGAGGCTGGAACGTAAAGCCGAGAAAGTCGAACTTGACCCGCTCGTGTTCCTGCCTGCGGTCATCGTCCTTGCAGTAGACGATTTTGGTCTTCGTCGGATGCAATTCCAGACCGCAATCGGCCAGCCGTTTCCGGATGGCCTCCAACACCGCCTGCGCCTCTCCTTCGCTCCTGCAGTGAACGACTGGTCGAGTAGCCGAGGGGAATTTCACCCCTCGGCCCTCACAGAACCGGACTTGAGACTCTCGCCTCATCCGGCTCCTACTCTCCAGCCTCCGGTCGAATACCGAGTTGCCACAGGACAAAAAGGTTGGGGTCCCGTCGCGCGATACGTCCCAGCCAATGCGTGGACGCCCGCTCCCGGCGTCTGAGAGCCGGATTCAAAAGTTATTCAAACGTAACAATACCTTGCGAGACGCCGCGTCATGAACCGGATGCTTGCTATGAACGCCCACGCGGTTGAGTTCTGGATGGTCCTCTCCCAGTCCCGGGCCAGTCTGCGGCAGCGCCCGAGCCAGGCGAAAGTTCGTTCCACCACCCATCGACGCGGCAGAACCTTGAAACCGACTGCGCTGTCGCAGCGCTTGACGGTCTCGACCGTCCAGTCGCCATGCCCCGCGAGCGCTGCTCGCAACTTCGGTCCCGCATAGGCGCCATCGGCGAAGATGTGGCGCAGCCAGGGGAAGCGGTCGCCGACAGCCCTGATCAGGTCGCAGGCCCCGTCCCTGTCCTGAATGTTGGCGGCGTGAACGATGATGAACAGCATCAGGCCGATCGTATCGGTGACGATGTGTCGCTTGCGGCCCTTGACCTTCTTGCCGGCGTCATAGCCGCGAACGCCCCCGCTTTCGGTGGTTTTCACGCTCTGGCTGTCGATCACGCCGGCCGTCGGTGAAGCCGCGCGGCCTTCCAGTTCGCGGGTATTGAGGACCAGGAGGTGATTGATGGCTGCAAAAAGACCCATGCGGCTCCAGGTGTAGAAATAGCCACGTACCGTCGATACCGGTGGGAACTGCTTCGGCAGCATGCGCCACTGGCAGCCGCTGGTTGCGATATAAAGGATCGCGTTCATCACCTCGCGCATATCGGTCGTACGCGGTCGTCCACCCCGTTTTGCCGGCGGAATGAACGGGGCAAGTATCGTCCATTCCTCATCGGTCAAATCGCTTGGAAATCTCAAATGGTCTCTGTTATGTTCGGCGCGGGCGATATCATTCCATGGCATCGTGATTCTCCATCTTCTTTGAAAAGACTGTTGAATCACAAACCATTGATATCGCTCAACTACTTTTAAATCCGGCTCTGAACCGTTTATATTTCCGTCGCGCCCAGCGGGCGAGGGCCACGTTCACCTGACGCAGCACCTGAACGCACTTCGAGCGGTAATAGCGCCCGTAGTAGTTCATCCAGCCTCGCACCGCCGGATTAATCAGGCGGGCCAGATCCTCCAGGGTCTGATTGTTCCTGGTGGATGCCATCCGCCACTCGCGGATGGTCCTGCGCACCGCCTTCGCCGCTTGAACACTGATCGCCGGCAGGAAGCTGACGAAGTAGTGTCCCCACCGGTTCCTGGCTCGCCGAGGCTGGAACGTAAAGCCGAGAAAGTCGAACTTGACCCGCTCGTGTTCCTGCCTGCGGTCATCGTCCTTGCAGTAGACGATTTTGGTCTTCGTCGGATGCAATTCCAGACCGCAATCGGCCAGCCGTTTCCGGATGGCCTCCAACACCGCCTGCGCCTCTCCTTCGCTCCTGCAGTGAACGACTGGTCGAGTAGCCGAGGGGAATTTCACCCCTCGGCCCTCACAGAACCGGACTTGAGACTCTCGCCTCATCCGGCTCCTACTCTCCAGCCTCCGGTCGAATACCGAGTTGCCACAGGACAAAAAGGTTGGGGTCCCGTCGCGCGATACGTCCCAGCCAATGCGTGGACGCCCGCTCCCGGCGTCTGAACCGTTTATATTTCCGTCGCGCCCAGCGGGCGAGGGCCACGTTCACCTGACGCAGCACCTGAACGCACTTCGAGCGGTAATAGCGCCCGTAGTAGTTCATCCAGCCTCGCACCGCCGGATTAATCAGGCGGGCCAGATCCTCCAGGGTCTGATTGTTCCTGGTGGATGCCATCCGCCACTCGCGGATGGTCCTGCGCACCGCCTTCGCCGCTTGAACACTGATCGCCGGCAGGAAGCTGACGAAGTAGTGTCCCCACCGGTTCCTGGCTCGCCGAGGCTGGAACGTAAAGCCGAGAAAGTCGAACTTGACCCGCTCGTGTTCCTGCCTGCGGTCATCGTCCTTGCAGTAGACGATTTTGGTCTTCGTCGGATGCAATTCCAGACCGCAATCGGCCAGCCGTTTCCGGATGGCCTCCAACACCGCCTGCGCCTCTCCTTCGCTCCTGCAGTGAACGACTGGTCGAGTAGCCGAGGGGAATTTCACCCCTCGGCCCTCACAGAACCGGACTTGAGACTCTCGCCTCATCCGGCTCCTACTCTCCAGCCTCCGGTCGAATACCGAGTTGCCACAGGACAAAAAGGTTGGGGTCCCGTCGCGCGATACGTCCCAGCCAATGCGTGGACGCCCGCTCCCGGCGTCTGAACCGTTTATATTTCCGTCGCGCCCAGCGGGCGAGGGCCACGTTCACCTGACGCAGCACCTGAACGCACTTCGAGCGGTAATAGCGCCCGTAGTAGTTCATCCAGCCTCGCACCGCCGGATTAATCAGGCGGGCCAGATCCTCCAGGGTCTGATTGTTCCTGGTGGATGCCATCCGCCACTCGCGGATGGTCCTGCGCACCGCCTTCGCCGCTTGAACACTGATCGCCGGCAGGAAGCTGACGAAGTAGTGTCCCCACCGGTTCCTGGCTCGCCGAGGCTGGAACGTAAAGCCGAGAAAGTCGAACTTGACCCGCTCGTGTTCCTGCCTGCGGTCATCGTCCTTGCAGTAGACGATTTTGGTCTTCGTCGGATGCAATTCCAGACCGCAATCGGCCAGCCGTTTCCGGATGGCCTCCAACACCGCCTGCGCCTCTCCTTCGCTCCTGCAGTGAACGACTGCATCATCCGCGTAACGTTCAAAGCGGACGTTTGGATGGTTTCGTTCCATCCACGAGTCGAACGCGTAGTGCAGGAAGAGATTGGCGAGAATCGGACTGATTGGTGAGCCTTGCGGCGTTCCCTTGGTCCGTTCTTCCCGGGTGCCGTCCGGTCGCTCGACAGCAGCGCGAAGCCACCGCCCAACGTACAGCCGGATCCAGGCCAGGTCAGTGTGATGTGCAACGGCACGTTCGATCAGGTCATGCGGAATCGAATCAAAAAATGCTTTGATATCAAGATCGATCACCCAGTCGAACGTCCAGCAGCGTTTCCGTGCCACTCCGACCGCATCAAGCGCCGAACGACCGGGCCGATAGCCATAGGAATCACGGTGGAACATCGGTTCCACCATTGGTTCCAGAACCATCTTCACAGCCGTTTGCGCCACGCGGTCGGCGATCGTCGGAATGCCAAGAGGTCGAAGACCGCCCCCACTTTTGGGTATCTCGACGAGCCGCACCGGCGGCGGGTGATACGAGCCCGACGACATCCGGTTCCAGACCTTGTAAAGGTTTCCCCCGAGGTCTTCCTCGAATGCTGCCATAGACACGCCGTCAACACCGCCCGCGCCGCGATTCGCCCGTACCTGTCGGTAGGCGTCCCAGACCAGCCGCTTCGGAATTTCGAATGGCTTTGCCTCAGACAACGGCTCCTCCCATCTCTGGTTGGCCGCCGTCTTCGGCTGGAGAGCCGGGTCCCTTCGCTCTACCCGCATTACCGGGTTTCATCACTAATACGGACCCGTCCGCCCCTGTGCTCCGCTTCGGTACTCGGCTCCTTGCGGGTCTGCCGCTTGGAGGTCTCCCTTGGCATCGGAGCGCCAGGTTCCCACGTTCCACACAGGAGCCTCTCGCTGGTCTCACGCCATCTTTATGCCGGTCGCCGCTCGGACAGTCAGCAGGCATCCTCCGAACTTCGTCCCAGGCCAACGACTGGAGCCTGGTTTCGGCGACATCCCTACGCTTTCGACACTTCATCAACGGTTCACTCGCGTTCGTCTTACCAGCAGTCACCTGACGGGTAATCCCCGCCTTTTCCACAACGCTCGCCACCCCGGCCATTGGGCCAGAGCAGCTTGTGGCGGTTTGGACCCTGGTCCTGCAACCCGAGCCCGAGGGGCCTTCCCTCATCTCCTGTGTAGCAAGGTGCTCAAAGTCAGTACTGCTACGTCATCAGAACCTCCTCTTCGCACCGTCGTGGCGCACGTCGAGTAGCCGAGGGGAATTTCACCCCTCGGCCCTCACAGAACCGGACTTGAGACTCTCGCCTCATCCGGCTCCTACTCTCCAGCCTCCGGTCGAATACCGAGTTGCCACAGGACAAAAAGGTTGGGGTCCCGTCGCGCGATACGTCCCAGCCAATGCGTGGACGCCCGCTCCCGGCGTCTGAACCGTTTATATTTCCGTCGCGCCCAGCGGGCGAGGGCCACGTTCACCTGACGCAGCACCTGAACGCACTTCGAGCGGTAATAGCGCCCGTAGTAGTTCATCCAGCCTCGCACCGCCGGATTAATCAGGCGGGCCAGATCCTCCAGGGTCTGATTGTTCCTGGTGGATGCCATCCGCCACTCGCGGATGGTCCTGCGCACCGCCTTCGCCGCTTGAACACTGATCGCCGGCAGGAAGCTGACGAAGTAGTGTCCCCACCGGTTCCTGGCTCGCCGAGGCTGGAACGTAAAGCCGAGAAAGTCGAACTTGACCCGCTCGTGTTCCTGCCTGCGGTCATCGTCCTTGCAGTAGACGATTTTGGTCTTCGTCGGATGCAATTCCAGACCGCAATCGGCCAGCCGTTTCCGGATGGCCTCCAACACCGCCTGCGCCTCTCCTTCGCTCCTGCAGTGAACGACTGCATCATCCGCGTAACGTTCAAAGCGGACGTTTGGATGGTTTCGTTCCATCCACGAGTCGAACGCGTAGTGCAGGAAGAGATTGGCGAGAATCGGACTGATTGGTGAGCCTTGCGGCGTTCCCTTGGTCCGTTCTTCCCGGGTGCCGTCCGGTCGCTCGACAGCAGCGCGAAGCCACCGCCCAACGTACAGCCGGATCCAGGCCAGGTCAGTGTGATGTGCAACGGCACGTTCGATCAGGTCATGCGGAATCGAATCAAAAAATGCTTTGATATCAAGATCGATCACCCAGTCGAACGTCCAGCAGCGTTTCCGTGCCACTCCGACCGCATCAAGCGCCGAACGACCGGGCCGATAGCCATAGGAATCACGGTGGAACATCGGTTCCACCATTGGTTCCAGAACCATCTTCACAGCCGTTTGCGCCACGCGGTCGGCGATCGTCGGAATGCCAAGAGGTCGAAGACCGCCCCCACTTTTGGGTATCTCGACGAGCCGCACCGGCGGCGGGTGATACGAGCCCGACGACATCCGGTTCCAGACCTTGTAAAGGTTTCCCCCGAGGTCTTCCTCGAATGCTGCCATAGACACGCCGTCAACACCGCCCGCGCCGCGATTCGCCCGTACCTGTCGGTAGGCGTCCCAGACCAGCCGCTTCGGAATTTCGAATGGCTTTGCCTCAGACAACGGCTCCTCCCATCTCTGGTTGGCCGCCGTCTTCGGCTGGAGAGCCGGGTCCCTTCGCTCTACCCGCATTACCGGGTTTCATCACTAATACGGACCCGTCCGCCCCTGTGCTCCGCTTCGGTACTCGGCTCCTTGCGGGTCTGCCGCTTGGAGGTCTCCCTTGGCATCGGAGCGCCAGGTTCCCACGTTCCACACAGGAGCCTCTCGCTGGTCTCACGCCATCTTTATGCCGGTCGCCGCTCGGACAGTCAGCAGGCATCCTCCGAACTTCGTCCCAGGCCAACGACTGGAGCCTGGTTTCGGCGACATCCCTACGCTTTCGACACTTCATCAACGGTTCACTCGCGTTCGTCTTACCAGCAGTCACCTGACGGGTAATCCCCGCCTTTTCCACAACGCTCGCCACCCCGGCCATTGGGCCAGAGCAGCTTGTGGCGGTTTGGACCCTGGTCCTGCAACCCGAGCCCGAGGGGCCTTCCCTCATCTCCTGTGTAGCAAGGTGCTCAAAGTCAGTACTGCTACGTCATCAGAACCTCCTCTTCGCACCGTCGTGGCGCACCATCATCCGCGTAACGTTCAAAGCGGACGTTTGGATGGTTTCGTTCCATCCACGAGTCGAACGCGTAGTGCAGGAAGAGATTGGCGAGAATCGGACTGATTGGTGAGCCTTGCGGCGTTCCCTTGGTCCGTTCTTCCCGGGTGCCGTCCGGTCGCTCGACAGCAGCGCGAAGCCACCGCCCAACGTACAGCCGGATCCAGGCCAGGTCAGTGTGATGTGCAACGGCACGTTCGATCAGGTCATGCGGAATCGAATCAAAAAAATGCTTTGATATCAAGATCGATCACCCAGTCGAACGTCCAGCAGCGTTTCCGTGCCACTCCGACCGCATCAAGCGCCGAACGACCGGGCCGATAGCCATAGGAATCACGGTGGAACATCGGTTCCACCATTGGTTCCAGAACCATCTTCACAGCCGTTTGCGCCACGCGGTCGGCGATCGTCGGAATGCCAAGAGGTCGAAGACCGCCCCCACTTTTGGGTATCTCGACGAGCCGCACCGGCGGCGGGTGATACGAGCCCGACGACATCCGGTTCCAGACCTTGTAAAGGTTTCCCCCGAGGTCTTCCTCGAATGCTGCCATAGACACGCCGTCAACACCGCCCGCGCCGCGATTCGCCCGTACCTGTCGGTAGGCGTCCCAGACCAGCCGCTTCGGAATTTCGAATGGCTTTGCCTCAGACAACGGCTCCTCCCATCTCTGGTTGGCCGCCGTCTTCGGCTGGAGAGCCGGGTCCCTTCGCTCTACCCGCATTACCGGGTTTCATCACTAATACGGACCCGTCCGCCCCTGTGCTCCGCTTCGGTACTCGGCTCCTTGCGGGTCTGCCGCTTGGAGGTCTCCCTTGGCATCGGAGCGCCAGGTTCCCACGTTCCACACAGGAGCCTCTCGCTGGTCTCACGCCATCTTTATGCCGGTCGCCGCTCGGACAGTCAGCAGGCATCCTCCGAACTTCGTCCCAGGCCAACGACTGGAGCCTGGTTTCGGCGACATCCCTACGCTTTCGACACTTCATCAACGGTTCACTCGCGTTCGTCTTACCAGCAGTCACCTGACGGGTAATCCCCGCCTTTTCCACAACGCTCGCCACCCCGGCCATTGGGCCAGAGCAGCTTGTGGCGGTTTGGACCCTGGTCCTGCAACCCGAGCCCGAGGGGCCTTCCCTCATCTCCTGTGTAGCAAGGTGCTCAAAGTCAGTACTGCTACGTCATCAGAACCTCCTCTTCGCACCGTCGTGGCGCACGTCGAGTAGCCGAGGGGAATTTCACCCCTCGGCCCTCACAGAACCGGACTTGAGACTCTCGCCTCATCCGGCTCCTACTCTCCAGCCTCCGGTCGAATACCGAGTTGCCACAGGACAAAAAGGTTGGGGTCCCGTCGCGCGATACGTCCCAGCCAATGCGTGGACGCCCGCTCCCGGCGTCTGAACCGTTTATATTTCCGTCGCGCCCAGCGGGCGAGGGCCACGTTCACCTGACGCAGCACCTGAACGCACTTCGAGCGGTAATAGCGCCCGTAGTAGTTCATCCAGCCTCGCACCGCCGGATTAATCAGGCGGGCCAGATCCTCCAGGGTCTGATTGTTCCTGGTGGATGCCATCCGCCACTCGCGGATGGTCCTGCGCACCGCCTTCGCCGCTTGAACACTGATCGCCGGCAGGAAGCTGACGAAGTAGTGTCCCCACCGGTTCCTGGCTCGCCGAGGCTGGAACGTAAAGCCGAGAAAGTCGAACTTGACCCGCTCGTGTTCCTGCCTGCGGTCATCGTCCTTGCAGTAGACGATTTTGGTCTTCGTCGGATGCAATTCCAGACCGCAATCGGCCAGCCGTTTCCGGATGGCCTCCAACACCGCCTGCGCCTCTCCTTCGCTCCTGCAGTGAACGACTGCATCATCCGCGTAACGTTCAAAGCGGACGTTTGGATGGTTTCGTTCCATCCACGAGTCGAACGCGTAGTGCAGGAAGAGATTGGCGAGAATCGGACTGATTGGTGAGCCTTGCGGCGTTCCCTTGGTCCGTTCTTCCCGGGTGCCGTCCGGTCGCTCGACAGCAGCGCGAAGCCACCGCCCAACGTACAGCCGGATCCAGGCCAGGTCAGTGTGATGTGCAACGGCACGTTCGATCAGGTCATGCGGAATCGAATCAAAAAATGCTTTGATATCAAGATCGATCACCCAGTCGAACGTCCAGCAGCGTTTCCGTGCCACTCCGACCGCATCAAGCGCCGAACGACCGGGCCGATAGCCATAGGAATCACGGTGGAACATCGGTTCCACCATTGGTTCCAGAACCATCTTCACAGCCGTTTGCGCCACGCGGTCGGCGATCGTCGGAATGCCAAGAGGTCGAAGACCGCCCCCACTTTTGGGTATCTCGACGAGCCGCACCGGCGGCGGGTGATACGAGCCCGACGACATCCGGTTCCAGACCTTGTAAAGGTTTCCCCCGAGGTCTTCCTCGAATGCTGCCATAGACACGCCGTCAACACCGCCCGCGCCGCGATTCGCCCGTACCTGTCGGTAGGCGTCCCAGACCAGCCGCTTCGGAATTTCGAATGGCTTTGCCTCAGACAACGGCTCCTCCCATCTCTGGTTGGCCGCCGTCTTCGGCTGGAGAGCCGGGTCCCTTCGCTCTACCCGCATTACCGGGTTTCATCACTAATACGGACCCGTCCGCCCCTGTGCTCCGCTTCGGTACTCGGCTCCTTGCGGGTCTGCCGCTTGGAGGTCTCCCTTGGCATCGGAGCGCCAGGTTCCCACGTTCCACACAGGAGCCTCTCGCTGGTCTCACGCCATCTTTATGCCGGTCGCCGCTCGGACAGTCAGCAGGCATCCTCCGAACTTCGTCCCAGGCCAACGACTGGAGCCTGGTTTCGGCGACATCCCTACGCTTTCGACACTTCATCAACGGTTCACTCGCGTTCGTCTTACCAGCAGTCACCTGACGGGTAATCCCCGCCTTTTCCACAACGCTCGCCACCCCGGCCATTGGGCCAGAGCAGCTTGTGGCGGTTTGGACCCTGGTCCTGCAACCCGAGCCCGAGGGGCCTTCCCTCATCTCCTGTGTAGCAAGGTGCTCAAAGTCAGTACTGCTACGTCATCAGAACCTCCTCTTCGCACCGTCGTGGCGCACAATCATCGGCATAGTTCACGGTCTCCGAGCCAAAGCGCCGGGCATGGCCCAGCACCTTCCAGCCCAGTATGAACCGGCGCATGTGGTGTCTATTCCGGCTGGGGGCAGAATGACACCTTAAGGCCGCCTGGCTAGAGCTGCGCTGTTTCCTTGATCAACCTGTAGGCTGTTGATCTTGCGATACCGAGCTGTTTGGCGGCTTGCCCGGCGGTCATTCCAGCCCCAACGAGGTTTCGCAGCGCCAAGACGGTTTCGGCTTCGAGGGGCGGTCGCCCTGGTTTTCGGCCCTGCGCTCTGGCGGCTTCGATACCGTCTTTGGTGCGCTCTGAAATAAGGCGGCGTTCGAAGTGAGCGATGGCTCCAAAGACATGGAAGATCAACTCACCGGCAGCGGATGTAGTATCGATCCGCTCTTCGAGGCTAATCAGCCCGATGTTTTGCTTTTTCAGGTTTTCGACTGTCTCGAGGAGTTCTTTGAGCGAGCGCCCAAGCCGATCCAAGCGGGTAATGGCCAAGCTGTCGCTGGAGCGGGCGTGATCTATCAATGCAGACAAGCCAGGTCGATCAAACTGTTTGCCGGACACGATATCCTCGAACACACGGATAGCCCCAGCCTCTTTGAGGCGTGTGATCTGGCCACTGAGGTCTTGATCGGCGGTCGAGACCCGCGCGTAACCGAGGATATCGCCCGCCCTAATCATTCATCTCAATTCTCAGGTGTGGGTTTGGCTCTTTGTCGATGAACTCGGCTTTTACTGCGGCCAGGGCTTTTTGCTGCCCGGGAAAACTAAGCATGGTGTTCGCCTTCTCAAAACTGACCCAGTCGTAGGCGTCATGCTCGTCGTTTAGCGTGACGGCGGTATCAGGTGGCACCGTGCTGACAAATACAGGCACCAAGGTAATGCATTCTTTGTCGGCTTCATAGAATTGCTCAAGGATGTCGGCAGACCAGATTTCCGACAGCTCAATGCCGGTCTCCTCTCGAACCTCGCGTATTGCGGTTTGCCAAGCTTTTTCTCTGGCTTCGATGCCGCCCGCGATATGGCACCATAGACCTGCCAGATACCCGGTGCGGCGAAGAAGAAGCACCTTGGTCTCACCGTCATCGGGTTTGAGAATAAAAATCGAAACACTGAAGCTTTTGACCGGGAGCATAGAGGTGTCTTTTAACCGTTCGATAAAAGGACGCCCATGCCACGTACCGGCGACATTCTGGGATACGCTCGGGTCTCGACCGCCGATCAGGATTTGTCCGGTCAGAAAGATCGGCTGCTACAACACGGCGCTATTCGTGTGTTCGAAGACGTGATCTCCGGCAAAACGTTCAACCGACCCGGTCTGGCAGCCTTACTTGATCAGGCGCGACCCAACGATACCCTCGCCGTCATCCGCCTCGATCGATTGGGGCGCTCGCTCAAGGAACTCCTGGAAACCGTCGACAACCTCAAAACTAAAGAAATCAATCTGATCAGCCTCGAGGAGCGGATCGACACGACATCCGCTGCGGGCGAGCTGGTCTTCCATGTCTTCGGGGCCATTGCGCATTTTGAGCGCCGCCTGATCTCCGAGCGAACGAAAGACGGTCTGGCAACAGCTCGAAAGTATGGCCGAAACCCTGGCCGGCCGCCCTTGCAACCAGAAACAATCTCGGCACTCCAAGATCTCGTAGAGGCTGGAAAATCCGTCTCTCAGGCCGCAAAGCATCTAGCCCGAATAATTCATGGGTGTGTGGTAAGGGTGGCGCAAGCTTTTGAAAGCAGGTATTTTTCGGTTAACGACGCCGAAAGCTCCAGTTTCACAGACAGGCCCCCTTACCATGATGCAGTCTACTTTCACCTCGCCCGCTTTGTCACCCTTAAACGGCAAACCGATCCTTCTCAATTTTGATGGCGCGGAGATGAGTTCCAATGCCGGTCTGACGCTTTTGCGGGAGGTCGAACGTCGGCACGACCTGGCGGGCCTTGTCTCTTCGTGCCTCACCGATCCACGAGAACCGGGCAAGGTGCGGCACAGCCTGCAAGACATCATCCGGTTCCGGATCATGATGATCGCAGCGGGATATGAGGATGGCAACGACGCGGATGATCTACGGACTGAACCGGCGTTCAAACTCGCTCTCGAGCGCGATCCCGGGACCGGGGCGGCCCTGTGCTCGCAGCCCACGATCTCGCGCATGGAAAACCTGGCCAACACACGGGCGCTGATCCGGATGGGGCGTGAGATGGTACGGTTTTATTGCACGTCTTTTGCCCGTGCGCCCCGCCACATCGTACTCGACATCGACGACACTTTCGATGCTGTCCATGGCCACCAGCAGCTACGCCTGTTCAACAGCTACTACGATGAATATGGTTTCCAGCCGATTGTGGTCTTCGACGGCGAGGGACGTCTTGTCGGGGCTGTGCTGCGCCCGGCCCGTCGGCCAACCGGCAAGGAGGCCGCTGCCCACATCCGGCGCCTGATCCGATCGATCCGACGCCATTGGCCTACGACCGAGATCCTGCTGCGGGCCGATAGCCACTACGGCACTCCCGAGGTTCTGGACCTGTGTGACACTCTCGGGCTGCGCTACGTCTTCGGCCTGTCGGGTAACCAACGGCTTCAGGCACAGGTGCAAACTCTGGAGGCATCCACGGCGGAACGCTACGCGCGAAAGGGCGAGAAACTGCGTCGGTTCAAGACATTCTCTTATGCGGCCCGATCCTGGTCGAAAGAACAGCGCGTCATTGCCCGGGTCGAGGTCGGTCCCCTGGGGCGCGACACACGCTTCGTCGTGACCAATCTGACCGCCCCGCGCGGCAAGCACGTTTACGAGAAGATCTACTGCGCACGCGGACAGGCCGAGAACCACATCAAGGGCTGGAAGAGCCACCTCGCCTCGGATCGCACGTCTTGCTCAAGGGCCAGCGCCAATCAGATGCGGCTCATGCTGCACGGCTGTGCTTACTGGCTATGGTGGATGCTGCGGGCGACCTGTCCAAAACGCTCCCAGTGGCGACACGCCCAGTTTGATACGTTGCGGCTTCACCTCGTCAAACTGGCCGCGACCATCGTCGAGAAGAAAACAAGGGTCGTCATGACTTTGCCAGCTTCGTGCCCGTGCCAGAGCCTCATTCGGCTTATGTTCGACGCGCTGGCCCCGCCGCGCGTCGCCTGACGCTCATATCGCCCCGACCAACCTGAAACAGCAACACGCAAAACTCCAGATAACCCCGCCGCCCGCCGGAAAAACCCCGACGTGGCATTCGGGGTGCGTCCAGAATCAATAGGGCGAAGAAAACATGCTGCCAGGGCCGGCAACACAACCATCGTGAATTATTCGGGCTAGGAATAGGCAGATCAACCGCTTACAAGTCGAGTAGCCGAGGGGAATTTCACCCCTCGGCCCTCACAGAACCGGACTTGAGACTCTCGCCTCATCCGGCTCCTACTCTCCAGCCTCCGGTCGAATACCGAGTTGCCACAGGACAAAAAGGTTGGGGTCCCGTCGCGCGATACGTCCCAGCCAATGCGTGGACGCCCGCTCCCGGCGTCTGAACCGTTTATATTTCCGTCGCGCCCAGCGGGCGAGGGCCACGTTCACCTGACGCAGCACCTGAACGCACTTCGAGCGGTAATAGCGCCCGTAGTAGTTCATCCAGCCTCGCACCGCCGGATTAATCAGGCGGGCCAGATCCTCCAGGGTCTGATTGTTCCTGGTGGATGCCATCCGCCACTCGCGGATGGTCCTGCGCACCGCCTTCGCCGCTTGAACACTGATCGCCGGCAGGAAGCTGACGAAGTAGTGTCCCCACCGGTTCCTGGCTCGCCGAGGCTGGAACGTAAAGCCGAGAAAGTCGAACTTGACCCGCTCGTGTTCCTGCCTGCGGTCATCGTCCTTGCAGTAGACGATTTTGGTCTTCGTCGGATGCAATTCCAGACCGCAATCGGCCAGCCGTTTCCGGATGGCCTCCAACACCGCCTGCGCCTCTCCTTCGCTCCTGCAGTGAACGACTGGTCGAGTAGCCGAGGGGAATTTCACCCCTCGGCCCTCACAGAACCGGACTTGAGACTCTCGCCTCATCCGGCTCCTACTCTCCAGCCTCCGGTCGAATACCGAGTTGCCACAGGACAAAAAGGTTGGGGTCCCGTCGCGCGATACGTCCCAGCCAATGCGTGGACGCCCGCTCCCGGCGTCTGAACCGTTTATATTTCCGTCGCGCCCAGCGGGCGAGGGCCACGTTCACCTGACGCAGCACCTGAACGCACTTCGAGCGGTAATAGCGCCCGTAGTAGTTCATCCAGCCTCGCACCGCCGGATTAATCAGGCGGGCCAGATCCTCCAGGGTCTGATTGTTCCTGGTGGATGCCATCCGCCACTCGCGGATGGTCCTGCGCACCGCCTTCGCCGCTTGAACACTGATCGCCGGCAGGAAGCTGACGAAGTAGTGTCCCCACCGGTTCCTGGCTCGCCGAGGCTGGAACGTAAAGCCGAGAAAGTCGAACTTGACCCGCTCGTGTTCCTGCCTGCGGTCATCGTCCTTGCAGTAGACGATTTTGGTCTTCGTCGGATGCAATTCCAGACCGCAATCGGCCAGCCGTTTCCGGATGGCCTCCAACACCGCCTGCGCCTCTCCTTCGCTCCTGCAGTGAACGACTGGTCGAGTAGCCGAGGGGAATTTCACCCCTCGGCCCTCACAGAACCGGACTTGAGACTCTCGCCTCATCCGGCTCCTACTCTCCAGCCTCCGGTCGAATACCGAGTTGCCACAGGACAAAAAGGTTGGGGTCCCGTCGCGCGATACGTCCCAGCCAATGCGTGGACGCCCGCTCCCGGCGTCTGAACCGTTTATATTTCCGTCGCGCCCAGCGGGCGAGGGCCACGTTCACCTGACGCAGCACCTGAACGCACTTCGAGCGGTAATAGCGCCCGTAGTAGTTCATCCAGCCTCGCACCGCCGGATTAATCAGGCGGGCCAGATCCTCCAGGGTCTGATTGTTCCTGGTGGATGCCATCCGCCACTCGCGGATGGTCCTGCGCACCGCCTTCGCCGCTTGAACACTGATCGCCGGCAGGAAGCTGACGAAGTAGTGTCCCCACCGGTTCCTGGCTCGCCGAGGCTGGAACGTAAAGCCGAGAAAGTCGAACTTGACCCGCTCGTGTTCCTGCCTGCGGTCATCGTCCTTGCAGTAGACGATTTTGGTCTTCGTCGGATGCAATTCCAGACCGCAATCGGCCAGCCGTTTCCGGATGGCCTCCAACACCGCCTGCGCCTCTCCTTCGCTCCTGCAGTGAACGACTGCATCATCCGCGTAACGTTCAAAGCGGACGTTTGGATGGTTTCGTTCCATCCACGAGTCGAACGCGTAGTGCAGGAAGAGATTGGCGAGAATCGGACTGATTGGTGAGCCTTGCGGCGTTCCCTTGGTCCGTTCTTCCCGGGTGCCGTCCGGTCGCTCGACAGCAGCGCGAAGCCACCGCCCAACGTACAGCCGGATCCAGGCCAGGTCAGTGTGATGTGCAACGGCACGTTCGATCAGGTCATGCGGAATCGAATCAAAAAATGCTTTGATATCAAGATCGATCACCCAGTCGAACGTCCAGCAGCGTTTCCGTGCCACTCCGACCGCATCAAGCGCCGAACGACCGGGCCGATAGCCATAGGAATCACGGTGGAACATCGGTTCCACCATTGGTTCCAGAACCATCTTCACAGCCGTTTGCGCCACGCGGTCGGCGATCGTCGGAATGCCAAGAGGTCGAAGACCGCCCCCACTTTTGGGTATCTCGACGAGCCGCACCGGCGGCGGGTGATACGAGCCCGACGACATCCGGTTCCAGACCTTGTAAAGGTTTCCCCCGAGGTCTTCCTCGAATGCTGCCATAGACACGCCGTCAACACCGCCCGCGCCGCGATTCGCCCGTACCTGTCGGTAGGCGTCCCAGACCAGCCGCTTCGGAATTTCGAATGGCTTTGCCTCAGACAACGGCTCCTCCCATCTCTGGTTGGCCGCCGTCTTCGGCTGGAGAGCCGGGTCCCTTCGCTCTACCCGCATTACCGGGTTTCATCACTAATACGGACCCGTCCGCCCCTGTGCTCCGCTTCGGTACTCGGCTCCTTGCGGGTCTGCCGCTTGGAGGTCTCCCTTGGCATCGGAGCGCCAGGTTCCCACGTTCCACACAGGAGCCTCTCGCTGGTCTCACGCCATCTTTATGCCGGTCGCCGCTCGGACAGTCAGCAGGCATCCTCCGAACTTCGTCCCAGGCCAACGACTGGAGCCTGGTTTCGGCGACATCCCTACGCTTTCGACACTTCATCAACGGTTCACTCGCGTTCGTCTTACCAGCAGTCACCTGACGGGTAATCCCCGCCTTTTCCACAACGCTCGCCACCCCGGCCATTGGGCCAGAGCAGCTTGTGGCGGTTTGGACCCTGGTCCTGCAACCCGAGCCCGAGGGGCCTTCCCTCATCTCCTGTGTAGCAAGGTGCTCAAAGTCAGTACTGCTACGTCATCAGAACCTCCTCTTCGCACCGTCGTGGCGCACAATCATCAGCAAAGCCAACCAGCCACAAACGTTCGCGGAAAGTTCCTCCTTAGAGTAATCCTACGAACAAACCTTCCGATGGGGCCCACTGGAGACGAAGACAGTGAAGCGCTCCAGTCTGAAGCGGGTCACGGTTGACACCACGGTTCAATCCAAGGCGATCGCCCATCCGACCGACAGCCGGCTCTATCTGAAGGCCCTGCAGCTCCTGGTCCGCCACGCCCGCAAGGCCGGCGTCAAGCTGCGGCAGAGCCACACCCGCCTGGCCAAGCGGGCCGCGACCAAGGCCGGACGTTACGCTCACGCCAGGCAATTCAAGCGCATGCGCCGGGAACTCAAGCGCCTGAGGACCTATCTCGGCCGGGTCTACCGCGATGTCCGCCGCAAGATCGCCGGTGACGGTGAATTGGTGTTGTTTTTCGATCTAGCCGGATAGTATACCGGGGTATTTTCTCACATTATTTGGTTGGCGGATTTGCCGGGATGGTGGCTGATTGTGGGAAGGACGCCGCCCGCGGCGATTCTTTTGACCCTGTCACTATTCTCGCCGTTTGACTGGTTGGCGGTGCCGGGGATTACTCGTATTCCCGGCTTGTCGATAAATGACAAAGGGAGGCCCGCAGTTAGCAATCCCCGCGGGCCATTGCCGATGCAGCTTCGTTATCCGACGGGGCTTACCGGCGAGCGCTATGTTACCGATCAGGCATGGCACAATGCAAGGCTTGATCGCTGCCCGAACCATCCGCACGGTGGCTGCTCTTTTGCCCGTCATGGAACCTATGAGCGCAAGACACCTGCGGGTGTGCGGGTCTCTCGCTGGTATTGCCCACAAAGTCACACGACTTTCAGCCTGCTGCCGGACTTTCTGGCGGCGCGGTTTCCGGGCACGCTCAATGCGCTGGAAGCGGTTGTTGTGGTGGCGCAGGAGGCCGTCAGCCAGGAAGCTGCGGCGAATGAGGTGCGCTGCCCCTCGCACGACGATGCCATCGCGCTTCCTGGCGCCTTGCGCTGGCTGCGCCGGCGGGTGGATCTCGTCCACAACGTGCTTGCCCCTGTCATTGGCCTGATCCCCGACAAGCTCGCAGGCTGCGCCGCCACCATGAGCGCGGTGCGCGCGCATCTCAAGAGCGACAGCGCGTTGATGGCGCTGCGCGGCCTGGTCGCCGGGCAACTCCGGACGCTTCCCGCGCCTTTGGGCTTCCAACCCCATGGCATCGACGTGAGGAGTCGCAAACCGCAGTTCCAACAACGGGCGGGGCCTGATCCGCCGCCGGTGAACGCATAGCGTCAGGATCCCGGGGCCGAAGAGCTCCACGAACGAGGACCTGACCATGAAAGACCCACAAGACGACCTTCATCAGCAAATTGCGCTGTTCCGATACGGCGTCATCGCCGATCTGGTGCATCTGCCCGTGGGCACGCCGGGCACCGGTGCAATGATGCGCGCCAGGGCCGGGAAGACCTACACGATCCCCGGAACCACGCGAACCCGGGTCGCCGCCGAGACCATGCGGCACTGGATCGCCGACTACCGGCGCGGCGGCTTCGATGCGCTGTATCCGAAGCCGCGCACCGACCGCGGCAAGCCGCGCCGCCTGCCGCCCGAGGTCGCCGAACGCCTGATCGCGCTGAAGACCGGGAACCCAGCCTGTTCGGTGCGGGCCATCATCAATATGGCAGGACAAGAAGGCATTGCTCATCCGCTCGCCCCGTCCACGGTGCACCGGCTTCTCGCCCGCGAGGGGCTGTTCGACAGGACCGCGCCGACCGACGGTGCCGACCGGCACCGCTTCGCCTATCGCGAGGCGGGCGAACTGTGGATGAGCGACGTCATGCACGGGCCCGGGATCCGGCAAGGCCGCAGCCGGCGCAAGACCTACCTGATCGCCTTCATCGACGACGCCACCCGGGTGGTTCCCTTTGCCACCTTCGCCATGTCCGAGAACACCTCGGCCTTCCTGCCGGCGTTCAGGAACGCGCTGATCCGGCGCGGCCTGCCTGCGCGTCTCTACGTCGATAATGGAAGTGCCTACCGCTCGCGCCATCTCGCCCTGGTCTGCGCCAGGCTGGGCGTGGCACTGATCCACGCACGCGCTTTCCAGCCTGCGGGAAAGGGTAAGATCGAGCGCTTTTTCCGCTCCCTTCGGGCCGGCTGGCTTCGCCACATCGACGACGCCGTTCTGGAAAATCTGCAAACCCTGAACAGCAGCCTGTGGGCCTGGATCGAGGGCGAGTATCACAACGCCCCGCATCGCGGCCTGGAGGAGGGCCGCACCCCGCTCGAGCAGTGGGCGATGGCCTCGGCCGGCGTGCGCTACCCCGACGCAACCCTCGACCTCGACGATCTCTTCCTCTTCGAGGCCCGGCGCCGTGTCTACAAGGATCGTACCGTCAGTCTCAACGGCAGCGTCTACGAGGTCGATGCCGTGCTGGTGGGGCAGAACGTCATCTTGCGCTATGACCCGGCCGCACCGCCGTCGCGGCCGCTTGAGGTCGTTCACGACGGCAAGCCGGCCGGCAAGGCCACCCGCCTCGATGCCTACGCCAATACCGCCGTCAGGCGCAACCGCCCGGCCAGGGAAATTGAAGCCGACGAGCCGGCACCGGAGCCGCCACCCTCGCCACTGGTCATGCGCAATCTCAAGGCCGGCAAGGAGGACGCGTGATGTACCAGCGCCACTTCGCCTTCACCCGCCTGCCTTTCGAGACCCCGGAACAGACCGGCGAACTGTTCGAATCCAACGCGCGCAGCGAGGCCGAGGCCAGGCTCGCTCACCTCATCGAACTGCGCGGCATCGGCCTGCTCACCGGCGAGCCAGGGTCGGGCAAGACAACCGTCTGCCGTCACGTGGCCGCCCAACTCCACCCGGGGCTGTACCGCGTCCACTACGTCTCGCTCACCACAGGCAACGTGCTCGACGTGTACAAGGCGATCGCGTGGGAGATCGGCCTGCCCGTCGAGCGCTCCCGCGCGACCGCGCGCCAGGCAATCCGCAACGAGATCTCCCGTCTCGTCACCGAGGCCGGGCAGCTGCCGGTGCTGGTCATCGACGAGGCCCATCATCTGCGCAACGACGTGCTCGAGGACCTGCGCCTGCTGACCAACTTCGCCATGGATGCACAGCAGCGCCTGTGCCTCATCCTGGTAGGCCTGACCGAACTCAGGCGCCGCCTGGCCATGGCGATGCACGAATCGCTCAGCCAGCGCCTCGTCGTCCGTCATCATCTCACCGGCCTCAGTCGAGAAGAGGTCGACGTCTATATCAGGCATCGCCTAAGGCTCTCAGGCTGCGAGTTGCCGCTGTTCGAGGCGCCCGCCGTCGAGGCCCTGTTCCAGGGCGCGCGCGGCCTGCCGCGCCAGATCAACCGCATCGCCCACTACGCGCTCTCCGCCGCCGCCATCGACGGGGCAAAGACCGTCAGCGCCGAGCATCTGCAGCGCGCACTTGAGGAACTGCGGCCATGAACATGAACGGCTTCCCGACCCGCGCCCCGGTCGAGCTGGAGGAGCGGCCGCGCCAGCGGCAGTGGCTGGTCGACACGCTGTGGGGCGAGCAGGCCGTCGGCATCGTCGGCGGCGAGCCCAAGTGCGGCAAGTCCATGCTGGCGCTGGACCTCGCCGTCGCGGTCGCCGCCGGCGTCCCATGCCTGCGGCACTTCGACCCGGCCCGGTCCGGCCCGGTCCTGCTGTTCGCCGCAGAAGACGCCGGCCACCTGGTGCGCAAGCGCCTGAACGGGATCGCCCGCGCCGCCGGCGCACGCTTCGAGACCCTCGACATCGCCGTCATAGATGTGCCGAGACTGCGCCTCGACGATTCCGACGACCGACACCGCCTGCAGCAGACCGTGCAGCGCATCGCACCACGCCTCCTGATCCTCGACCCCTGGTGCGCCTGCACAGCGTGGACGAGAATGCCGTCGCCGACATCGCTCCCATTCTCGGCTTCCTGCGCGACCTGCAGCGCCGCTTCGAGACCGCCGTGCTGCTTGTCCATCACGCGCGCAAGGGCGGTGCCATGCGGCCGGGCCAGGCGCTGCGCGGCAGCAGCGAACTGCACGCCTGGGGAGACAGCAACCTCTACCTGCGCCGCCGCGGCCGGCAGACACTCATGAGCGTCGAGCATCGCGCCGCGCGCGGTCTCGAGGACATCGAAATCGAACTCACGCAGGAAGACGGACAGGAGCCATGCTTCCGGTTGCGCCAGCCGCCCCCGGCCGGCACGGCGCCTCGGCCCGAGACCCCCGAAGAACGCGTCCTGAAGGCGCTCGCCGAGGCACAGGCACCGCTCTCCCGGCGCCAGGTCCGCGAACGCGCAGCAACCCGCAACAAGACCGTTGGTGCCATCCTGAAAAAGCTCGTCGGAGAGCAACAGGTCCAACACGACGCCGAGGGACGCTACAGCATCGCCGCAAGCCAGTCCGAAAAGGCCGCAACCGCCGCCAACGGCAGCCACCCCGACGCCGCGCGCTGACCGGTTCCCGTCACGCACACCTGGGGGTTCGAGGCGGAACCACCCTCGGGAACCGCCCCCCAAACCGACTGTCAGGCAGCCGCTGCCAAAATGCGTCGAATGATCGGCAAATGGCTGTAAGCCCCACGCTTACCGACCGCATGCACTCAGACAAGCCCGGCGAACCCCCGTCGTTCAAAGCAACGGCATCGCTCACGCCAGACAAAACAATGGCGGCCGTCCGGCACCCGCCAGCAGTCCATCAAAACGACCTGATAATCCGGGAAATCTGTCCGTCCGCCGTGCCAAATAATCCGGGAAACCAACGGTCAAATAATGTGCGAAACAACAATTGGAGGCGCGCTTTGCCCGGCTCCTCGGACTGGTCGAGCGCTTGCTCGCTCAGCAGCCGAAGGACAAGAACAAGCTTTACAGCCTGCATGCCCCCGAGGTGGTCTGCATCGCCAGGGGCAAGGCCCACAAGCCCTTCGAGTTCGGTTGCAAGGTGGGGATCGCGGCGACCAACCGCGAGGGTCTGTTCCTGGCGGCCCGGGCTTTCGAGGGCAACCCCTATGACGGCCACACCCTGAAGGACACCGCCGCCCGGACCGAGCCGATGATCGGCCATGCCAAATGCGACGGCCGGCTTGGCCGAAACTGGCTGCTGGGCGTCGACGGCGACAAGGTCAACGCGCTGCTGGCCGCCGCCGGCCACAACCTGAGGCTGATCCTCAGGCGACTGACACTTCCTTTGGCTGGAATTTTCGGCATTGTCGTACGAATTCTGACGGAAAGGATCTCGCCATGGGCCGTCAATGCCGGTCCTGCAGTGTTCCCGAATGCCCGGCTTGGCCCGCCCGCCACCTCAATGGCTTAAGCCTTTTTTCAGGACGGACCAATTAACTGCCAAGTGACAAATGGCTCGGAAGGGTCATCAATGGATGGCTTAACTACTAGGCCGTCCTCGGCACCTCACGCTCCATCAGGGCATTTGTCTTTGTGGTCCAACGTATGCTGCTGCGCGCTCTGCGCAGGCGCTCGCAGAAAGACCGCTACAGTTGGACAGCACTGGATCGCCTCATAGGCTTCCATTGGCCAAAATCCAGAATCCGTCACCCGTGGCCAAGCCAGCGGCTTATCGTCAACACCCAAAGCAGGTGCCTCGTGCGTTAACGCGCAGCGGGGATCTGTGCGGGGGGACCGGTGCAACCCGGTTTCCTACCGCGATCCTCGGACGTCAGCCAGCAGCTCGGCTGATAACATCCTCGGCCCATTGGTTCAGGCTCTTTCCTGCCAGTTCCGCCGCCAGGGCGGCACGTCGGTGAACCTCAGGGTCAACTCGAAACATCACTCGACCCGAATAGGGCTTCTGCGGTTCCTTGCCGATCTTCGCGCAGGTTTCGACGTAATCGTCAACCGCCTCATAAAACGCGGTTTTCAATCCCTCTACGGATTCGGCATGAAATCCGACACCATCGCGAATACCGGCAATGAATCCAACCAGAAGCCCGTCTTCATCGTCATACTCTATACGGGCTGAATAACCTTTGTACGTCATTGTATTGGTCATGGCTTGACCCCTGTTCTCTCCAGAAACGACCGCACCGCCCGAACCTGATATCTCTTCGCTTCCTTAGCGGGATGAGGACGGTGAAAGGTTTCGACCTCACCGTCCTTCTCGAAACGTACCCGTGACCCGCCGCCCTCGATGACTGTTGCGCCAACGGCTATCAGAAGCCGTTCCACCGCCGACCATTCGATCGTTCCTGATACCGGGTCGGTGAAGACCGCAACGAGGGTCTTGCGATGCTTGTTGTTCATAGCGCCATATGAGCACAGCTTGCATGATTTGCAAGCATATTGGTCAGTGACTCTCAAAAAAACCATATAGTGGCCCATTGCGTCCAACTCATCCGCAAATATACATTCACGTAGTCATGTGGAGAGTTCAAAATGCAGTTTGTCACTCACGGCCCAGATGTTCCGGAAACTTTGCTTCGGGCACATGAAGAAGGTCGAGTGGTTTTCTTCTGCGGTGCAGGGATTTCTTACCCTGCTGGCTTTCCGGGCTTTCATGGATTGGTAGAGCAAATATATTGCCGTTTGCATGATGATTTCTGTCAAAGCGAAATTGAGAAGAAATTGATTGAGCAAGGGCGTTATGACACGGCTCTGAATTTGCTTGAAAATCGTCTTGTTGATGGTCGGCGAAGTATACGTCAGCGCATAGCACAAATTCTAACTCCAACTGGCTCCGGTTCGACTGAGACGCATAATGCGCTTTTGGAACTTTCGAAAAACCACGATCAGCGAACCCGGCTGATTACGACAAATTTCGATAGACTGTTCGAGCAGGTCATCGAAGAAAGAGACCTTTCAGTTAAGCGATACGAAGCACCGTTGCTGCCTGTTCCAAAGCAAAGATGGGACGGCCTGATATATCTTCACGGTCTCCTGCCCGAGAACTCTGAAGACTGTGATCTGGATAATCTGGTCGTAAGCAGCGGAGATTTTGGACTGGCCTACCTTTCGGAACGATGGGCGGCACGCTTCGTAAGCGAACTGGTCCGCAACTTTGTCCTGTGCTTTGTGGGATATAGTATTGATGACCCCATCCTGCGCTACATGATGGACGCCCTCGCCGCTGACCGTCTCCTCGGGGAAAGCCCGCAGGAAATGTTCGCTTTTGGCGACTTTTCGAACGGGGAACAAGACGTCAAATCCAATGAATGGCGTGCAAAGAACGTGACACCAATTCTCTATCATAATCGGGATCATCATAAGCACCTTCATGAAACGCTTCGTTTATGGGCTAATTCTTACCGAGATGGAGTTCTGGGTAAAGAAGCAATTGTTGAACTTTATGCCAGTGCGAATCCAGACACCTCAACATCCGAAGACAATTTTGTCGGGCGCGTCGTTTGGGCAATATGTGACCCTAGTGGCCGTCCCGCCAAGAGATTTGCCGACTTCGAACCGGTGCCAAGTTTAGGGTCTGTTGACAATCACCGTATAGCAATGAGCGTTGCGGTGAGATACCAGTTGGCGGCGTAGCTTGTGTCGGTCTTGTCGTATCTGGTCGCTATACCCCTGAATTCCTTGATCTTTGCGAAGTAGTTTTCGATGAGATGTCGCCATTCGTACATGTGCGGATCGTAGTCTCGTTGGACTTTTCGGTTTGCCTTGGGAGGGATGACGGCCGTAGCGCCACGCGCGTCGAGCTCGTGTAGGAGCCAGTCGGCATCGAAAGCCTTGTCGGCCAGAAGCGCCCCAAAAGAAACCTCATGGATCAACGGAGTCACCCCCTTCATATCGTGCGCCTGTCCGGGCAGGAGCAGGAAGCGCAGCATATTCCCGAGCGCATCGACCAATGCGACGATTTTGGTTGTCAGCCCGCCACGAGACCGCCCGATGGCCTGATGCTGAGTCCCCCTTTTGCGCCCGAAGCCTTCTGATGGACCTGGACGATCGTTCCGTCGATGAGAACATATTCGAGATCCGGTTCGCCATTCAGGGCATTGAAAAGACTCTCGAATATCCCAGCTTCCGCCCACCGGCGAAACCGCTTGAACACCGTATTCCACTTCCCAAACTCTTTGGGTAGATCACGCCATGGAGCCCCTGTGCGGACCCGCCAAAGTATCGCCTCCATGAAACGCCGGTTATCGTGGCCCGTCGCGCCCGGATCTCCCACCTTGCCTGGCAGGAGCGGCGCAATCTTCTTCCAAAGTTCATCCGAAATAACAAACCGATCTTCGTTCATTCAAACCTCCATTTGGAACGCTTGATGATGTGGACGCCCCTGCGCGGCGCCAAGTATGGTGCTGAGAAAGAAGTGAAGGCAGGAAAGGAAGGTTCCAATGAACATCACAACACTTGGGCTGGATCTGGCGAAGAGCGTTTTCCAGGCGCATGGGATAGATGGATCGGGCAAGACAGTTCTAGTGAAGAAGCTGCATCGCAAACAGATGCTGCCATTCTTCTCGAAACTGGCGCCCTGTGTGATCGGGGTTGAGGCCTGCGCGACAGCGCACCACTGGGCGCGTACACTGATCGCCATGGGCCATGACGTCAGGATCATGCCGCCGTCTTACGTAAAAGGATACGTCAAGCGCGGCAAAAGCGATGCGATTGATGCAGAAGCGATCTGCGAGGCCGTGCAACGTCCGACAATGCGGTTTGTGCCGGTAAAGACAGTTGAGCAGCAGAGTGTTCTGATGGCGCACCGAACCCGATCGTTGATTGTGCGCCAGCGGACCATGGCGGCGAATGCGCTACGCGCGCACTTGGCCGAATTCGGCTTGGTTGCCAACCCGGGTATCGCCAATCTGGTGAAGCTGGCCGACAGGGCCTTTGCCGATGAAGCCCTTCCTGCTTACGCTCATCGAGCGCTTGAGATCCTGATCCGACGGATCGCCGAATTAAACGAGGAGATTGGCGAACTCGATAAGGAATTACGCATCTGGCATGCCGAGAACGAGGCCAGTCGAAGGCTCGCGGCTATCCCGGGTGTCGGGGTGATCACAGCGACAGCCATTGCGGCGACAGTGACAGACCCCGATCAATTCCAATCAGGCAGGCAATTTGCCGCCTGGCTTGGGTTGACGCCGCAACAACAGTCGACCGGAGGCAAAACACGTCTCGGTGGTATATCCAAACAGGGCGACAGGTACTTGCGGCGACTGCTCGTCGTTGGCGCAACGGCCGTCATGCGACACGCCAAGCGGAACCCGACGCCGATGACAGACTGGGTGAATGGGTTGCTGGAGAAGAAGCCGTTTCGGCTCGTCTCGGTCGCCCTTGCGAACAAGCTCGCCCGGATAGCCTGGGCAATCCTTACCCGCGGAGAGATTTATAGACCTTACGGGCAGCCTGCCTAACCGCGCGCAGCCCGAACCGAATTGGCAATGGCAGTCGATGATGCGTAACGATCGAGCCAATGGAGAGGCAAACCCGTCTGATTCAATGCGCCGTTCAAGCGCGCCAACTTGATCAGGGGCCTCACCGGCGGATTTCCATCAGGGCCAGCGGCAAGTATCTGCCGCACAAACAGGCCGGACATATGAAAGCAACCGATCACCGCAACAAGACAAAATCAGCCCTTGCCATAAGGGGCGTCCACATATGAATCAGACTTCAGAAAGTTTGGGAACCCCAAATGTCAACAGGCCCTAGACTGGCTAAAGCATTTTGAGGATAAACGCTTCCGCTATAATGATCTTCCCCGTTTTGGCATTTCGCCTCTGCCGAATATGTCGGACACGGACAGGAAATTCAGCCTTATGCGGAGACCAAGCCCTCATGAGCTTGCCCCGGAAATGGCATTCGTGGAATGGGGTGAACATGAAGGTGGTTTTGACGAAGTGATGTCACAATTGTGTCGCTGGCTGGTCCGCCATCTGGGAGATCCAAAGCTACTTTTGTGGGCCACAAGACAGGACGCACACTTGCACCCTGCGTTTGCAAGACAGATAGGGCAACGCCTGGATTATCTGGCCAGTCTAATGACTGAGGGAAATACCGAGAAAGTTGAGTGCATAAAAACGGGTGCATCCCGTGCGGTTCCCGATCAGCAAATGCGCACGCTCTGGAGGCTGGTCCTGACAGATCGGATCAAAAGTCCGCCTTGTGGCGGCCTTGACAAAGTCTTTCTTTGGCGCCAGCAATTTGAACGGGAAGGCCTGACAACTGCTTTAAGACTTGAACTGCGCGACATTCTGCGACCCTGCTTGCGATTGCTTGAACCCTTTCGTTGGCCGCTTCAGCTAGACGCTGGTGGCGAAACCCAAGGACAGGACCATCTGCGCAATCACGTGGGATGGGATGTAGAACTTTCTGCAAACCATGTGCGCGAAGCTCTTGACGGTCTCAACGAAAATGAAAACTGGGTAGCCGCATTGCCAATGTTGCTAGACGACATGACAGGACTGCTACGCGATATACTCGATTTGAAGTCCGAGCTCGGGGACGCAAACAAAAAACACGATGGGTCTTACGAGGATATGGCCTCTATCAGCGAGCACAATCAGAATTCGAAGGTGTGCGACTGGACTGTTCTCGTTGAACTCGCGAGAGACGCTTGGCTGGCCACTGCCAAGACATCTCCCGCCCGAGCACGGCTGGTGGTAGAGTTTTGGATTGGGATTGAATATCCCCTTTTTCGTCGTCTGGCGCTCTTTGCCGCTACCGAACATCTCGACATAATAAAGCCCAAACAGGCCCTGGATTGGCTGCTGATGGACGCCAACTGTTGGCTGTGGTCGGCCGAAACGCAACGGGAAGCGATGCGACAGCTTGTCGTGCTAGGGGCGAAATTCGATGACGGAGCCCTGAAAAAACTGGAACGTGTAATCCTTGACGGCCCGCCGCGTGAAATGTTCAAGCCCGACCTTGATAATCGTAAATGGCAGATGATTAAAGAAAAAAACATTTGGCTTCGTCTCGCAAAATTGAAGCAGGCAAGGGCAAAACTTAGCCAAATCGCATCTGATAGAGTCGCGTCCATATCGAAAAGATACCCTAACCTCCAACTGCAAGACAACCAGCGAGAAGAGTTTCCAGTATGGACGAGCAGTTCCGACGACTTTAGTGCCCAAGACTTTTCAACCTATGAGAAATCACCCGTAGATCACGATTCACTCGTTAACTGGCTAAGAGAAAAATCGGACCCGGAAAGATTGTGGGGTGAAAATGATGACTGGGGAATTAGGTGCCACGATGATTTTGATATCGCAGTGTCCGCGCTGACAACACTTGCAAATGAGAATTGCTGGCCAGAGGGAAGGTGGAATGAAGCACTTCTTGTGTGGTCTAAGGAAGAATTTCTGGAACGCTCATGGCAGAGGGTCGCTCCACTGCTGATTAAAACACCAGAATCGAGTTTGCTGAAATTTTCCTATTCGATGAGTGCTTGGCTGGAGAGCCTTGCCAAGAAGTTTATCGGGGATAAAGATACCTTTTTCAAGTTGTGCGATCAGATATTGGACATCCAATACGAGATGGAAAATGATATTGACGATCCCTTGGATTTTGCGCTCAATCATCCCATTGGCAAAGTCACAGAAGCATTGCTTATCTGGTGGTATCACACTTCCCCAAAGCATGGGCAATGCCTGAATATAGAGTTGCGCGAAAGGTTTACTCGACTCTGCGACCCGCAGTTCGGTAAGTTCCAACATGGCCGCGTATTGTTGGCAAGAAATGCGGTATCCTTGTTTAAAGTGGATCAGGCCTGGACACGCAATTCGTTGCTTCCACTTTTTGAATGGAAGAATCCGAAAGAAGCCAAATTGACTTGGGAAGGGTTTCTTTCATCGCCACAAGTCCATGCGCCGTTTCTGGAAGCGCTTGAGCCGGCGTTTCTTGATACAGCGAAACATTGCTCTCAATTTCCCTGGGGCCGCCTAAGAAACTACGTGTCCCTGTTGGTATCTTGTGGACTGGATACGGGAATACGGGACTGCATCGGCATAAGGCCCCTTGCGGACGCCATGCAAAACTTGCCCCAAGACGCACTGGATATTGCGGCTGACACCTTCTTCCGCAACATTGAAAGCGCAGCAGACCAGAGTGCGGAATACTGGAAAAATAGAGCATGGCCGTATTTGGATGCAGTCTGGCCCAAGGCGAATGAAAAAGCGTCCGAACAGATTGCGCAGAGTTTTTTTTGTGCGTGCATAGCGAGCGGGGACGCTTTTCCGCAAGCCCTAGGTCAGGTTAAACCATGGTTGCGGAATTTATCTACACCCAATCGCGTTGCGGTTTTCCTGCATGAACAAAAATGGATGAAGCCTATCCCGAGGAAGCGCTAGGGCTTCTCGACAAAGCATTTGGAAATACAGTCGACTTTCCTTTTTTAAAAGGCCTCAAATCTTGCCTTGAAACTATTCAGGCAACTCACTCGGATTTAAAGAGGGACCATCGCTTCATCAGATTGCACCGGTTGATCCCGGATGCGACGGAATGACCCGGGGGTCGGGGCAACAGAGTGGCATGGGATTGGGCAATACCCGGGGGGCCTACGCCGCGTTCTTTGCGTTTGAAACCGACAAACGGCCATCAAGGACGGCAGCCCGCGTGACGGCCACGTTGTGAGCTCCGCGGGGCGACCATCGCATCCGACGGCCGATCTGTTCGAAAACGGGACCGGCGCCATTGTCCGTCGAAAGCTGCTGGTTGAGGGCGTATGCCGTGCACCATGCAAACAGCACCTGTTTTTTCTCAGCCGACAATGCACACATGGCTTCGAAGTCCTCAGGCGCCTTCCTTTCGAGCCAATCGAGCCGAAGCGCGTTCTTGACCTCTTCCAGAACCGTTGCTGCGACGGTTTCCTTCAGGACATCCTTGCTACCCATCACCATTGCCGGTTTCAGGCTGATATCCAGCGGTTGCGTTGCGCCTCGTAGCGGCGACCCAGCGCCTCTCGGCACATGCAGTAGAGCATGACGTCAAACGCAACCTCGTAGTCTGAGCTCAAATGTGCCTGGACGATCTGATGGCGCGTGGACCGCAGGCGCAAGCCGATCCAGAACAGCAGAAGGCATTTGTCGACTGGTACGATGCGCTGATGACCGTGCGCCACGACGGCGCGAAGAGGAGGATCTGATGGCGTAGCAGTACTCACTCTGAGCACCTTGCTACACAGGAGATGAGGGAAGGCCCCTCGGGCTCGGATTGCAGGACCAGGGTCCAAACCGCCACAAGCTGCTCTGGCCAATGGCCGGGGTGTCAAGCGACACCCAGTCTTACGAGATAAGGCGACATCCAGGTTTACGAGTCCTGCGCGCGTTGGGGAGCGTAGGGAGGCGTAGCCCGACCGAAGCTCCCCAACGCGCGGCGCCAAAATTTTCCCGCTCAGGCGCTCTGTTTTGTCAGCAGTTCCTCAAGGTCGCGCAACCGATATGATCGCCCCTTGATATTGAGCACGTGGGACCGGTGCAGAAGCCGATCGAGGATTGCGGCGGCAAGGACTTCGTCGCCGGCGATCAGTTCGGTCCAGTCGCGAATGCTCTTGTTGGTGGTGATGATCATTGCACCGCGAGCATATCGATAACTGACCAGCCGGAAGAAGAGGCCGGCCTCTTCCAGGTTCATCGGATCGAAGCCCATTTCGTCGATCAGCAACAGCGAACTGGACATGTATTTCCGGCTCTTGAGCCTTGTGGGCGGCAGATCGCCATCCGCCTTGATGGCCGTCAGCAGTTCATCGAAGCGGTAGTACTGGACCGAGAAGCCGAGCTGGATGGCCCGGATGCCCAGTCCCACAAGCAGATGCGACTTGCCGACCCCGGGCGGACCTTGCAGCAAAATCACCTCGGCGTTCCGGATCCAGGCCCCGGTCGCCAGGGTCTCGATGCGTGAGCGTTCGATCGCGGGCTGGAAGGCAAAATCGAAATTCTCCAGCGTTTGCCCGGTCGGAATCTTCGACGTCTTCAGCATCGTCTTGATGCGGCGCTCTTCGCGACCGGCGCGCTCGGTATCGAGAAGCCGCTCGAGAAACTGATGGGCGGGCATCTCGATGCTGACGGCCTCCGCCAGCAAGGCGTCCAGTGCTTCGTTTGCGTACCCAAGGCCGAGTGCGTCCAGCTTCTCGCGGGTCGCGTCAATATCGAGTTTTACGTGTGGAGATGTCATCGGGCCACCTCCGCCAGACGGGCGTAGATGTCGATCGATCGGTGCTGGACACGGCTCGCCGCCAACAGCTGCAGGCCACGCCCCATCTTGCCGAGTGGCATCGGCGCACGCACACGGTCGGTGTCCTCGCCCTCGTAGTGGGCCTCGTCACGCAGGATCAACTGCTCGGTGTGGCGCGCATGCATGGCGATCACGTCGGCATCCTTGAGGATCTGCACGTGCCCGGCCAGACCGCGGACCTCCACGTCCTGGCCGACGAAACGGAACGGCACGCTGAATTGCCGGCCCTCGAAACAGACGAGGCAGTCAATTCCGACCGGCCGACGCACGACGATGTCGAACGGCTCCGGCAATGTCTCGGGCAAGGGGTGGTGAGCGTTGTGGAAAAGGCGGGGATTACCCGTCAGGTGACTGATGTGTCGGATCGCCCGCTACCGGGCAAAGCGATCAAGGATCCGCACCCAGGACCGCGTTCCGTGGACAAAGCTCGACAGATCGTATTTCTCGTTCGGCGCGTGAACCCGGTTGTCGAAGCGCGCAAAACCTACCAGCAGTGGATCGAGGCCGAGCCGATTGCGGAACTCCGCTAGGATCGGGATCGAGCCGCCGGTACCGGCAATCGCCGCCTTGCCCCATTCGTCCCGAAGTGCATCCAGCGCCTTGTGCAGCATCGGGCCGCCCACCGGCATCGCGACGGGAGCGGCGCGGCCCAGGGCGGTAAACTCCACACTGCAATCGGCCGGCAGTTGGGCACGGATGTGATCCCGCAGGGCAGCGCGGACGGTTTCGGGGTCCTGGTCGGGGACCAGGCGATAACTGACCTTGGCGTGGGCCTTGCCGGGGATCACCGACTTGAACCCCTCGCCGCTGTAGCCACCCGAGAAGCCGTGCACTTCGAAACACGGCCGGGACCAGCATTGTTCCAGCACCGAACGGTCCGTCTCGCCCGCCGGCTGCGACAAGCCGACGCCGTCCAGAAATCCCTGATCGTCGAACGGCAGCGCGGTCCAGCTGGCGCGGACCTCCTCGGGCAGTTCGCGCACGTCGTCGTAGAAACCCGCCACGGCCACCGAGCCGTCGGCGGCGCGGCAGCTTGCCAGCACATCCGCCATGACCTGTAGCGCATTGCGCGCGGCGCCGCCGAATATGCCGGCATGCAGGTCGCGATTGGCCGCGGTGATCGTGAACTCCTCTGCCATCAGCCCACGCATCATGGTGGTGATCGCCGGCGTGTCGTGGTCCCACATGTCGGTGTCGCAGACCACGGCCACATCAGCGCGCAACTCGTCTGCCGTCGCTTCCAGGAAGGGGCCCAGCGAGGGACTGGCGATCTCCTCCTCGCCTTCCAGCAGTACGGTCACCCGACACGGCAGCGCGCCGGTCGCGGCCTTCCAGGCGCGGCACGCCTCGATGAAGGTCATGAAGGCGCCTTTGTCGTCCGAGGCGCCGCGCCCGGTGATCCAGGTCTCGCCATCCGGCTGCTTCACCAGCGCCGGCGCGAACGGATCGGCATCCCACAATTCCAGCGGATCGGCGGGCTGCACGTCGTAGTGTCCGTAAAACAGAACATGCGGTACGCCGTCGGGCGCGCTGTTGTCGTGGCCGACGACCATCGGATGGCCCTGGGTATCACGCACCGAGGCGTCGAAACCCATCGACGTCAGATCCGCCACCAGCCAGTCCGCCGCGCGCCGCACGTCGGGCGCATGAGCGGTCTCGGCCGAGATCGAGGGGATTGCCACCAGCTCCAGCAGCCGGTCGAGGCCCGCGTCGAGGCTGGCATCCGCTGCGGCAAGCGCTGCGTCTAGCTTGGATGTTGCGTCACTCATCGCGTTCTTCCTTCCCATGTTATTCCTCGGCGGCGAGAAGCCTCATGCCGACGCCGCCTTTCGGTCGATCTCGGTCATTTCGGCGCGGAAGCGGGCCGCGACCTGTCCGGCGTCGCGAAGAACCTTCTTGCGGTCGAGCGTCAGAACGTCCCGATCCCGCATCAGCCACTGGCCGCCGACCATAACGTCGCGCACGTCGTCGGGCATCGCGGCGAAGACCAGGGTGGCAAATGGATCGTACACGGGTTGCAGGCGCGGCGCATCCAGCGAGATCCGCACGACGTCAGCGGCCTTGCCCAGTTCGAGCGAGCCGGTCAGGCGGTCGAGACCCAGCACGCGTGCACCCTCGATCGTGGCCATATGAATGACATCGCTGGCGGGCATCGGTTTGCGGCTGTGACCCAGAAGTTTCTGAAACATCGAAACCGGCCCGAATTGAGAGAAGAGATCGAGCGTATTGCCACTCATCGGGCCGTCGGTGGCGATGCCCACCGGGATACCTGTGGCACGCATCGCCTCCACCGGTGCGATGCCGCGGCCGGCCTTGGCGTTGGACCGGGCATTGTGTGCGACGCGGACGCCCGTCTCGGCCAGACGGGCGATTTCGGCCTCATCCAGATAGAGGCAATGCGCGGCGATCAGCCCGTTGCGCAGAAGGCCGGCGCGGTCTACCACCTCCACCGGGCGGCAGCCATGCGTGCGGCTTGCCCAATCCATCTCGGATGCCATCTCGGCAAGGTGGATCTGCACCGGCACGTCCGGATGTGCGGCGGCCCAGTCAGCGATCCGCTCCAGGACGGGAATATCCGTGGAATAGGGTGCGTGGGGTGCAACCGAAGGCACGATCCTGGGATGGCCGCGAAATTCCTCCGCGAGCGCCTCGACCAGGTCGAACCCCTCGTCCATCGTCGCGTGATCGGGCGGATCGAAGTCGGCAAGGGTCTGGCCGACCACGCCGCGCAAACCCGCGGTGTCGAGGACCCGACCCACCTCGGCCTCGAAGTAATACATGTCGGCAACCGCGGTGACGCCGGCGCGGATCGATTCCCAGGCGGCCAGTGCCGTGCCCGTGCGCACCATTTCCGGCGTGACGAACTTTCGCTCCATCGGCAGCACGTAGCGGAACAGGCGGTCGTCCACGTCTTCGCCGAGACCGCGAAACAGAGTCATGGGCAAATGGGCGTGCGGATTGACCATGCCGGGCATCACAATGTCGCCGCCCGCGTCGAGGATATCCGCAGCGTCGGGACCAGGCCCGGAACCGGCCGACACGATGACCCCGCCCGCAACCGAAACATGGCCGCGGTCGATGACAGGCATGCCGGGTGTGCAGGGCACAAGCGTGGCGTTGCGGATTGTCAGGTCCGTCATGAAGCGCCCTCGTGATCTAGAATGCAGCATTGCTCGGGTTCGGCAACCAGGCGGACGGTCTCGCCACCGTCCCTTGGTTGGCCAAGCGTGCCGGAAGCGATGAGATGGCCCGCGGGCGTCTCGGCCTGGTAGTGGTACGCACGGCCCACATAGGTGCGCAGGCCCAGGCGAGCCGGGATACCGTGATCGCCGTTCGACACTCGTAGCCCGTCGGGGCGCGTGGCCAGAATGAACTGGTCGGGTATCGGACCGAGATATTCCTCGGTCAACGTCATGTCGATGCCACCCTCGCCCTCGGCGCTGATACGGCCAGCGTCTCGGGCGGTGACGGTCAGGGGGATCAGGTTCTCGAATCCCACGAAACGGGCAACAAAGGCGTTGGCCGGACGGCTGTACAGCGTCTCCGGGCGGTCGAACTGGCGGATTCGGCCGGCCTCCATGATCGCCACACGGTCGGAGATCGAGAACGCCTCCTCCTGGTCGTGGGTGACGAAGATTGCTGTCGTCCGGTTGGCACGCTGCAACTCGCGGATCTCGACCCGCATCTCGACGCGCAGCCTGGCGTCGAGGTTCGACAGCGGCTCGTCGAACATGAGAAGCGGCGGCTCGATCACCAGGGCGCGCGCCAGGGCGACCCGCTGCCGCTGACCGCCCGAAAGCGCGCCCGGCAGTCGTTCGGCGAGCGCGGACAGGCCAACACGGTCCAGCATTTTGCCGGCCTTGCGCGTCCGCTCGGCTCCGGCCAGCCCCCGCTGTTTCAGTCCGAAGGCCACGTTGTCGCGCACGGTCAGATGCGGGAACAGCGCATAGTTCTGAAACACCAGGCCTATGTTGCGCTTGTGCGCCTGCAGGCGGGTCAGGTCGGTTTTGCCAAGATGGATGGTGCCCGCGGTGGGCTGCAGGAAGCCCGCCACGAGGCGCAGGGTCGTGGTCTTGCCGCAACCCGAGGCACCCAGGAGCGACACCAGCTCTCCCGCACCGACGTCCAGCGACAGATCGTCGAGAACCTTGGTGGCGCCGTAATGCGCAGTGAGGTTGCAAAGGGTCAGAGGAGTGGTCATTTGGCGAGGAACGTCAGGCCGAGGGTGCGTTCGACCACCGCCATGACGATGACGGTCAGCACCATCAGAAGGACCGACACCGATGCGATCACAGGGTCGAAGAACTGTTCGACATGGGCGAGGATCTGGATCGGCAGGGTGGAAATGCCCGGCCCGGTCAGAAACAGCGAGATCGACACATCGTTGATCGAAGTGATGAAGGCCAGGATGAAGGCCGCGATGACGCCCGCCCTTACATTGGGCAGGACGATGGTGAAGAAAGTCTTGACCGGCGGGCTGCCGAGACTAACCGCCGCTTCTTCGATGCTGAAGTCGAACGAGGCGAGGGAGGCCGAGATCACCCGCACCGCATAAGGCAGAACCAGCAGCGTATGGCCGATAATCAGCGTCGATACCACCGGCAGCCCGGCGCCCACCTGGATCGAGCGCAACAGCGAGAAACCCAGCACGATTTCGGGGATCAGCACCGGCAGGACGAACAGCGTCGACAGCCAGCCGGGCAATTGCACGCGGTAGCGGTTCAGCGCGTAGGCCGTCGGAATGCCGATCAAAAGCGCGCAGCAGGTCGAAACGGTCGCCACCTGGAAGCTCGTCACCATGGTGCGGCGAAAGGCCGACATCTCGAAGATGCGCTCGAACCAGTGCAGCGTCAGCCCCTGCGGCGGAAATGTCAGATAGCCCGTGTCCGATAGGGCGGCTCCGATCACGATCACGAGCGGCCCCATCAGGAAGAAATAGACAAGGACCGCAAAGGCGATCAGCGCGGGATGAAGACGGTCCGTCATGTGGTCATCGGGTTCAGCCGTTTGGCGATCCGCGTCATACCGATCACCACGGCCAGCGTTACCGCGACCATGATGGCCGAGACCGTCACCGCGCCATCCCAGTCAAAGGCGACCATGGCCCGCTGGTAGAGGAAAGTGCCCATCATCATCTGTTGATCGCCGCCCAGGAGCTGCGGTGTGGCAAAAGACGTGAACGACCCGGTGAATACCAGGACCGAGCCGACGATGAGACCGGGCACCGCGAGCGGAAAGATCACCTGCCGGAATGTCTGGACCGGCGTTGCGCCGAGCGATTGCGCGGCTTCGATCACGTCGTCGGGGATGTTTTCCAAAACGCCGACGATGGTCAGGATCATCAGCGGGACGAACAGGTAGACCATCGCGACGATGACCGAGCCTTGTGTGTAGACCATCGTAAAGGGCGCGCCGTCGACACCGATCCAAACCAGGAGATTGTTCATGATCCCGTTGCGCCCCAGGATGATGAGCCAGGCGAAGGACCGGACCACGACGCCCGTCAACAGCGGGAAGACCGCCAGGATGATCAGGGCGGATCGCCAGCGCGGTGGTGCGCGACTGACGACATAGGCTGTGAGGAAGCCGATCATCAGCGACAGCACCGTCGTAATCAGCGATATCTCCAGAGTCCGCCACAGGACGGTGCGGCGAAACCCGCTTGACAGGAAGGCGGCATAAAGGTCAAACGGACCGCCGCCCGCGTAGAAGGTGGCGGCGATGGTGGCCGATACGGGCAGCACAAGGCACAAAACGACCAGCGCCGTTGCCGGCGCTGCCATCATCCATCCCTTCAATCCGTGCACCATGCCCCGCGTTCCGAGTGTCGGCGGGGCGCCCCAAAGCGCCCCTGCAATAACTCATTTGCCGAAGACCTCGTTCCAGCGGTCGATCCAGTCAGGCTTGGCGGCGTTCATCTTGGCGTTATCCATGCGCTTGAGTCCGTTGACCATCTCGGCCCCGTAAGTCCAGAGCTTCGCCGCGTCGGGCGTCAACTCGACCGAGGTCTGCACCGGCGCGTCGACGCCCTTCTCGCCCAAGGTTTTCTGCAGCTCCGGATCGAGGACGAAGTTGATGAACTCATGCGCCCGTTCGACGTTTGCGGCACCGGTCGGGATATTGATCGTGTTCATCGTGGCGATGTCTCCATCTTCGAGCTCGGCCCAGACGACCGTCGGCACGGCCTGCTGCAGGCGGCCGAGCGCGAAGTCCTGCGCGAGGCTGACGCTGATCTCGCCGGTCGAGAAGAGATTGATCATCTCCGATCCGGTGTTGTAGTTCTTCAACACGTCAGGCTTCAGCTTTTCGATCTCGGCGAAGGCCGCGTCGGGATCTTCGTAGGCGTTTACCCCGGCCTGTTCACCGGCGAGCACGACGACCATCGGCCCTGCGGTGGTGGTGATGCCGGGAAGGGAAATCTTGCCGGCCAGATCCTCACGCCACAGATCGGCCCATGACGTGATGGGCTCGCTGACCTGCGCCGTATCGTAGACGATGCCGACCCGGCCCAGCGTGTAGGCGGGGCCAAAGTCGCCCATTGGCGCTTTGGCCATTTCGTAGACGCCGTCAAGATTCGGCAGTTTCGAGCGGTCGACCTTCTGAAACAGCCCCTTGTCGACCCCGAGTTGTGCGAAGCTGTCGGGCAGGTAGATCAGATCGACCCCCTTGCCACCGCGGATCTCGACCTTGCTGATGCGGTCGGCGCTGTTGCCGGTTTCGAAGACGATCTCGCAGTTGCACCGCTCCTGGAACGGCTGAACGATATACTCGTTCAGCTTGTCGCCGTTAAAGCCCCACCAGGAGACGACCAGTGTTTCGGCCTGAACAGACACCGGCAGGGTCGCAAGCGTCAGCGCCGCGGCGACAGATGTCAGACTTCTCGTCATCATTGAAGGCTCCTTTCGGCGATGTTTGTGAAGGTGGTTTTGGCCCTGTACCTTCGCAAAGTTAAGCGCAACGGATTGGATTTTGCAAGCGAACCCGGCCATTTCGGGCCTGTCATGGCAGGTTTCGAAATCCCGGGGCTATATGCCGAAATCGAAAAAGTTGGTGTAAAATAGCAACATATCTAACTCTATGCAGTGAATAACTACCGGCTGGCGCCGGTAGCGTCAGGCAGGTGATTGTCGAGGTACTGAAGTACAAGTTCGTCTGTGAGAGCCGGATTCAAAAGTTATTCAAACGTAACAATACCTTGCGAGACGCCGCGTCATGAACCGGATGCTCTGATGTCCGCTGTCAAGGTTTGGCACGTCGAATATCCGGCCGATCCAGAACGAGGAGGAGATCGGCTGTTCATGATATTGATCGCGCATGGGTGGAGGCGGAACTGAAGGACGTCGGTGATCAAGCTCTGATGCGCGGGTTGGCTACCGCATTTCCGATTGTGCGTCCGGGTCTGTTCCTGTCTTACAGCGGGCGTCGGCCAGTAGCCGGCCACAAAGCATTCGACGGACATTTCCCTGCCGTGGTCCCGCCTCCGCCCATGCGCGAGTTTCGTGTTGCCACAAGGGCAAGATCAGCTTGCCTGCGCCTCCCTGGCAACGGCCCACATGAAGCCGGCCAGTTCGCGGGCGACCGCAGTGCAGACCACCGTTGGCCGCTTGCCGCGTCCACTCAGCGTTCGGTACCGGGCCGTCAAGCGGCTCTGCGCCTTCCATGCGATCTCGCGCACGCGCGGTGACGCCTGCTCCAGTCTGTACAGCTTCTTTATCCCGACCCTGGGCGGATGCCGATAGGCCCAGGCGCTCTCGACCAGCATTTGGCGCACCCGGCTGTTTCCTGCCTTGGTGATGCCGCCGCGCCTGATAGTGTCGCCAGTCGAGCGCTCACCGGGAACGAGGCCGAGATATCCCATGAGCTGGCGCGGACTTTCGAACCGGCTCACGTCGCCAACTTCGGTGACGAATGTCACAGCGACGATCAGGTCCACGCCACGCAAAGTCCGGAGCGCTCGTACGACCGGTGCCAACGACCAGGCCGGAACGAACTCCTCGATGGTGCGCTCCAGCCGTTCAACCCGCTCTTTGGAGATGCGTACGGCTTCAACCATTTCCTGGAGCGCAATCTGGTGCGCCGGGTGATCGAACGTCTGTTCCTGCAACCAGCGCAAATAGCGCATCGTCCAGCCTTTCTTGCGCGGATAGACGCGGCCGTGCTTGAGCATGAAAGCGCTCACCTGCTGGCGATGGACCCGCAGCACCTCGACCGCTGCCGACCGTGCGCGGACGAGATCCCGCATCGCCTCGTGGCCTGCATCGGGAACCCACACCGCAGTAAGCTCGCCGGCGCGCAAAAGCCGGGCGAGCGAGAGAGCGTCCCGGCGGTTCGTCTTCACCCGGTCGCCAGGCTTCCTTGGGATCAGCGACGGGGCGACGACCGTGCATTCATGCCCGAGAGAACGGATGAGCCGATAGAGCCCATAGCCTGTCGGTCCGGCCTCATAGCAAAAATGCAGTCGATCAAATCTGTCGGCGATCCGCTGAATGGTCCGGCGCATGCTTGCGACACAAGCGTCGACTTCTCCGAAGAAGCGAACTTCTCCCTCACGGCCCGCATCGGCAATCGCGATGGCGTTTCTCAATTTGGCAACATCGATTCCGACAAATGCTTCTCTATAATCTGCCACGGCTCGTCCTCCTGTGATGAGGATCGGCTCAGCCCATCCGAGCAACCCTCGAACGTGCAGTGTAGGGCGAGCCACCTCACCGGTAGAAACGGACATACGGTCTTGCTATGAACGCCCACGCGGTTGAGTTCTGGATGGTCCTCTCCCAGTCCCGGGCCAGTCTGCGGCAGCGCCCGAGCCAGGCGAAAGTTCGTTCCACCACCCATCGACGCGGCAGAACCTTGAAACCGACTGCGCTGTCGCAGCGCTTGACGGTCTCGACCGTCCAGTCGCCATGCCCCGCGAGCGCTGCTCGCAACTTCGGTCCCGCATAGGCGCCATCGGCGAAGATGTGGCGCAGCCAGGGGAAGCGGTCGCCGACAGCCCTGATCAGGTCGCAGGCCCCGTCCCTGTCCTGAATGTTGGCGGCGTGAACGATGATGAACAGCATCAGGCCGATCGTATCGGTGACGATGTGTCGCTTGCGGCCCTTGACCTTCTTGCCGGCGTCATAGCCGCGAACGCCCCCGCTTTCGGTGGTTTTCACGCTCTGGCTGTCGATCACGCCGGCCGTCGGTGAAGCCGCGCGGCCTTCCAGTTCGCGGGTATTGAGGACCAGGAGGTGATTGATGGCCGTAAAAAGACCCATGCGGCTCCAGGTGTAGAAATAGCCACGTACCGTCGATACCGGTGGGAACTGCTTCGGCAGCATGCGCCACTGGCAGCCGCTGGTTGCGATATAAAGGATCGCGTTCATCACCTCGCGCATATCGGTCGTACGCGGTCGTCCACCCCGTTTTGCCGGCGGAATGAACGGGGCAAGTATCGTCCATTCCTCATCGGTCAAATCGCTTGGAAATCTCAAATGGTCTCTGTTATGTTCGGCGCGGGCGATATCATTCCATGGCATCGTGATTCTCCATCTTCTTTGAAAAGACTGTTGAATCACAAACCATTGATATCGCTCAACTACTTTTAAATCCGGCTCTGATGGCCCCGGTGGTTGTCGAGAAGTAGCCCCGGCCCCAGAACCGGCGGCCCCAATACTGCTTGCGTATCTCCGGAAACTCGCGCTGGATATTGTGAGACGAACGGCCTTTCATCTTGCGTACCAGATTGGAGATGGCGATCTTTGGGGGCACAGACACGAACATATGCACGTGGTCTGTGGACAGAACGCCATGCAAGATAGAAACGCCGTTCTCCTTGCAGACCTGACGGCAGATGGTGCGCACCCGCAGGGCCAAATCGCCAGTCAGGACTTTGTAGCGATACTTCGTCGCCCAGACGATATGGTAGCGGTGGTAATAGACGCAATGCGCGGAGCGATCATATTGCATGACTCTGTCCTTCCAAAAATGAGCCTTTGCCCTCAACGGGCGGCTCATTTTTGGAAGGACAGAGTCATAGCACGATTCGTTTTTGCTGAAGCGGGGTCCGACTGGAAGTCGGAGGCTTCAAACCAAAGAGTGGAAAGCGACGCAAGGCCAAACACCTGGCGCGCGGCAAAACCTGTGGCGGCCTCAGGCGATAGCGTCGCACTGCAGCGCGTGCACTGATGTGGATAGTGATGGACGAGCGCATCCGGTGTCGCGACCTGCTTCAGCGTTGTGCCCTTATGGCCATGTTGGCCACCAGACTTGCGGCCTGATTTGCCGCGCAAGCTCCTGGTGCGTCTTTCTCTGGCCGCTGGCTTCGCCAGCCCGTCACTGGACGGTGGTTTACTGCTGTTGGAACTGTTCAACCCCAGCCGTCGTTCAAGATCAGAGACCCGCTGGACAAGCGAGGCGTTCTGATCCCGCAACTGTCTGTTCTGTTTCTCAAGCTCATCGACACGCGCTTGCAAGAGAGCATTTTGAGCGGCAAGCTCCATGACCAGATCAATGAGGTCCGGTTTTGACAGGGCGCTGAGGCGATCGCGGGTGAGACGAGTTTGCTGCATCATGCGCTCATGGAGTCAGAAACGACCGCGTCAGGAAAGCCTGTCAACCTGATTCAAATCGTCGCACACTCAAATTGCAAATCTGGTAGCTGGGTAGTTACAAACCTGATCCATATCTTGCACGTATCGAAGCGTTCAACACGATACGGGAGGTGGTGTGACAATCACCAGGATACGGAACGGCTACAATCTCCACCTCACGGACACAGAGGCACCGATCGCCCGACTTCAGCCAACCGGTTCTGGTGACGAAATGAGGATAATGTTCTGGTCCTGCCGAGGGCGGTGGCAAGATGTTGGAGACTTCGCAGGGATCATTTTGCCCCTCGACCAAGCGCTGGAAGAAATCTCAACAAACGAAATCTTCTGGACATGGACGTGAATAGTTTTTGTACAAAGTCGAGCTGAGCCATCGCGGCAACAGTTCGACGCCACAGCGCATTGATCTGATGGAACGGTATCTTCGCGTATTCGCAGCGTCATCAATCGAAGCGCTGCTGGCTGACCGGGAGTTCGCTGGCTCTGACTGGATGACATATCTCATTGATAACAATGTGCCGTTTTCTATTCGGCTACGCGAAAACATGCACATCGAAACCGAGGGGGGGCCGGTGTTTCAACTGCGCTCACTGCTGCGCAAACGATGCAAGGGCCAGTGGAAGGGCTGGCTCCCCGGCATGGCCCACACACCCGAAAATCTCCTGCGCTTTGAGGGAAAGACGATCAATGGTGGCGAATTGCTTCTGGTCGCCACAAATATCCCGGCACCCAAAAGTGCGCGGCGCCACTACCGCAAGAGATGGTGTATCGAGTGCCTCTTCGCCGATGCCAAAACCCGAGGCTTCAACATCGAAGACACCCACATCACCGACCCTGCCAAACTCGCCACTCTACTGGCACTGGCGGTCGTTGCTCTGGCCATGACCTGGGCATACCGATACGCAAGTCAGGTAATGGGTCGAAAGGGCATCCGGAAAAAAGCCCATAAGCTGCGTTCCAAGTCATGGTTCCGGACCGGGGTCGACATACTCCGACGGTGGATATTGAATGATCAGGAAAAGGCTCTTGAGGCGTGGCGACGAACGTGCCCAAAAAGGGCGCTTTCAAGCCCTGAAATGGAGAGCTTTATGCCGTGAGTCCTGTGGGCGGACTTATTACAGCCCCCGCGCCCCGTTGATCGACTTTTTTCGAAACGCCCGGGTAAATGCGAAAAAAGCCAGGGCGGCCACAACGATTGTAGGTCCCGACGGCGTATCGAATCTTGCCGATGCCATCAGCCCGGCGGCGACAGATACAACACCCATGGCTGCTGCGAAACCGGCCATCCGCTCAGGGCTGGAAGCGAAACGGCGAACCGTTGCGGCCGGGATGATCAGCAACGAGACGATCAGCAGGACGCCGACGAACCTGATGGCGGCAGCGATCACCACGGCCAGGAGGATGCCGAAAGCCAGCCGGGCAAGCTCTGGCCGGAGTTTCGCGACGTTTGCCAGATCGGGACTGACCGTGGCTACAAGCAGCGGGCGCCAGAGGCACGCGAGTATTCCCAGGACAATAGCCCCACACCCCCAGATGATCGCCAGATCCAGACGGCTTACTGCAAGGATGTCTCCGAACAGAAGCGCCCGCAAGTCCATCCGCATGTTGGAAAAGAAGGAGATGACGACGAGGCCGAGGGCTAGGCTGCCATGTGAGAGCAGACCCAGCAGAGTGTCGCTCGGCAGTGAATCGCGCCGCTCCAGATGGAACATCACCAGCACGATCAGCGATGCGATGATGAAAACACCAACCACCGGATGAATCTCGACCAGGATCGCCAACGTAACACCCAAAACGGCGGAGTGGGCGATGGTTTCCCCGAAATAGGCCAGCCTCCTCCAGACAATGAAGCAACCGGTTGGCCCCGTGACGAGAGCTATTCCGATTCCGGCCAGCATGGCCCGGGTGAAAAAATCATCAAGCACCGGTCAGTCCCCCTGAAAACCCGCTGGACCGGCGGCCAGTGACCCGGGAAAAGTTTCCGGCTCCGGTTTTCTCATCATGTTCGTGCGGCACCAGTACGACAACGTCGCTGCCAGTCTCCATTGCCTTCTGGATGTCGTGGGAAATCAGCAGCACACCACATCCGAGATCCCGGGTGATGCCTGCGACAAGCTTGTGGAGCGCATCCGTTCCGGCAATGTCCACACCCTGGACCGGTTCGTCCAGAACCAGCAGGTCGGGGCGGTGTATCAGCGCTCTGGCCAGAAGCAACCGTTGCAATTCTCCGCCCGAAAGCGTCGCTACCTGCGGGTTGCCAAGGTTCTCCAGGCCGACGGAAACCAGGGCATCGTCGATCTCCTGTTGGTCAAAACGTCCGGTCAGTGTCATCAGCCGACGCAGGGTGAGCGGCAGCGTGGGAGCCATCGCCAGCCGTTGGGGCACATAGCCCACCTCGAGCGAACGGGGTCGCTCCACCGTTCCCTCATCCGGATCGGTCAATCCCAGGAGCGCTTTCGCGCAGGTCGTCTTGCCCGCTCCGTTGGCACCGATCAGATAGATGATTTCGTTTCGTCTCACTGTAAGGTTGACATGACGGATGATCCAGCGCCCACCGCGGCGAATACCGATGTCGCGCGCAACGACAAGAGTTTTCGACTGGCGGGGAAGCTGTTCTTTCACTGCCATGGTCCGCGTCCCGTTTCTTAGTCAAACCCGAGTTCCGTATAAGCTTATATTGCGTTTGGAATGCTCCGAACAAGGGATGTAGGGCTGAGCGGAACAGAAAACCGACATAAGGGGCTTAATTCCGCTTCGGAAGTTGACTGCGAAAGTGTCGTGAAAGATCATGCGTTTGCAAAACTCCGTAGTTTTGAAGCACGGAAACGCCGCATTGAAAACACAAGGAAAAACCGCTGCAAAACATATCTGCGAAACAAAACAGTTTTGCAATAAGATTCGCACATCCGCGCGGGTCGCGGCATGAAGATTGGCTACGCACGAGTGTCGACGAAGGACCAAACGCTGCAAAACCAGCTCGATCAGCTGGCCGCCGCCGGCTGCGAAAAGTACTTTCAGGAGAAAATCTCTGGCGCGAAAAAGCGGCGTCCAGCACTTGAAGCCATGCTGGAACAAATTCGTGCCTATGACATCGTGGTCGTCACCTCACTGGATCGGTTGGCCAGATCAACGCTCGAACTGCTGCGCATTGCCGAGGCGTTGAACGAAAAAAACGCTGGCATACAATCAATTGCTGAACCCTGGGCTGATACAACCTCCCCATCGGGCAAGATGGTCATGACCGTGTTTGGTGGCATTGCAGAGTTTGAACGGGCGTTGATTTTGCTCCGAACCCAAGAGGGCCGTGAAGCAGCCCAGGCGCGTGGCGTTGCATTCGGCCGACCGTCCAAATTGCGGGAAGATCAGAAAGAAGTCGCTCGGGATCTCGTCAAAAACGGGCAATCAATCTCTGCGGTGGCGCGGACGTTCAACGTCCATCCATCAACCATCTATCGCTGCCTCGACGAAAAATAGCCCTTATGACGGTTTTCTGTTCCGCTCAGCCCTACATCCCTTTAACGGCAAACCGGACATTGTCCGTATTGAACGAGAAAACGGACAAATCACATCTGATGACTGCGATCGGCTATGCAAGGGTCTCAACCGGGGACCAGGATACAGCATTGCAGATCGACGCCCTGCGTAAAGCGGGGTGCGAGAAGCTGTTCGAGGACAAGGTATCGGGTGTGAAGACTGATCGACCCGGACTGACCGAGGCTATCCGCTACGCACGTGACGGCGATACGCTGACGGTCTGGAAGCTCGACCGGCTCGGCCGGTCGATGAAGCACCTGATCGAGATCATCACCGAACTTGAAGCCAGGGGCGTCGGCTTCCGATCCCTCACCGAAAACATCGACACCACGACGTCTGGCGGCCGTCTGGTGTTCCATCTGTTCGGGGCACTGGCGCAATTCGAGCGCGATCTGATCCGGGAGAGAACAAATGCCGGCCTGCAAGCCGCCGAGGAACGCGGTCGGCGTGGTGGCCGCAAAGCTGTCGTAACCCCCGAAAAGCTCGTCAAAGCTCGCCAACATCTGGCGGCCGGACTTAACGTGCGCGAGGCTGCCGCGCGTGTCAAAATAGGAAAGACAGCGCTCTATGAGGCGCTCAAAGCTGAGAAATAGTCAAATTGAAAGATCAAATCGGCGGGCGTTCTGTCTACGTTCTCAAAAGTCGGACAGATTCACTATTTTCGTGTCGTGACGCCAAAGAGCGCTGACGGGGAGTGCAAAATTGTTCTCACCAAATGTCAGATAATCTTGCCCCAGATAGAAGACGATGCCGGTGCAAGAACGGTTGCGTCCTGGCCCTTCATTGGCAAACCATCTGATATGCTTGAAGTCTTCCTGGCTTACTGATGCCGATGATTTGACTTCAACGAGGGTAAGTTGGTGGCCGCCATCAACCAGCAAATCGATCTCACGTTGATCGGCGCTGCGCCAATGATATAGGCGATAATCATCTTCCTGCATCGGAAGGGTACGCTGAATTTCACCGACGACAAAGCTTTCGAGCAAACCGCCCAAGGCTTGTGGTGCATTGTCGATGGCAAAGGTCTTCTCTGTGATACGACGCAAAGCGCAAGCGATGCCGGTATCAACGAAGTGACATTTTGAGGCTTTGATTTCCCGTTTGCCTTCTCCTGAGGTCCATGCACCGAGCTTGGTCAACATCGACAGCCTTATCAGTATGTCGAGATATTGTTCAACTGTGGGCCGTTGAAGTGTGGTGAGTTTAGACAATTCAGTCGTGTTGATTTCCTGCGCTGTTCTCACGGCCATCTGGTCGATGAGAATACGCAGGGTATCGGGGCGTCGGATGGGCGTGATGTCCGCGACATCGCGCTCAACGACTGCATCAATGTAATCACGATACTGCCGCTGGCGGGTTCTGAGAGGCAGAGTGCGCGTTTCCGGGAAACCGCCAGCTAAGATCAGATCAATGTACTCAGCTCTGCTGACTGGTGCTGACGGTAACAATTGCCCGAGATTGGGATCCTTTTGCATGGCCCAATCCATCAAGCGGTTTACCTGGGCTTTCTCGACTTCAGCTACCGACAGAGGCCAGAGCTTCAAAGTGCGCATCCGCCCGGCCAGCGAGTCCGCCACATCTGTTGTTGTGAAGACATTGGACGATCCGGTCAGAACAAACTGACCTTTACGCCGGTCTCCATCGACAAGCTTCTTGATAGCAAGAGCCAATCCCTTTGATCGTTGTGCTTCATCAATGATAAGCGGAGCCGATCCTATCTCTTCACGCAGACTGTTTAACTGTCCTTCCGCATCTGTCTCTATGGCAGCAAGAATTGCGGGATCGTCCAAAGTTATGAAGCGACCTTGGTCGAAGAGATCCCGCACGAGTGTCGTCTTGCCGACTTGCCGGGGTCCGATGAGATTGACAACGCGGGCGGCGTCGATGGCTTCGTTGAGCTCAGACGTCAGGTGCCGGGGGAGAATTTCGTGATCTGTATCCATATCACGGATTGTATAATATAAACCTCACCATTTGTCTATTAGGGCACTCACCAATTGCCTATTAGGAGCTTGATCGATTGAACACCAAGCACCGAAATGCTTCTCGATCAAACCCTGATCGTCACGGGCTTCATCTCCTCCGCAAACTCCACCTCATGCTCTTCATGCCGATCATGCAAATCGCGCAGGTCCTGCAGATCGAAGGTGGCGAGGAAGTGCTTGGTCGTCACGAAGGTCTGGGGCGCACCTAGCCGCGGAGCGCGGGGACCATTGGCGATCAGATCCTTGTGGCGCAGCCGATTCAACACATCGGGGCTCGGTTGCTTGCCGAAGATATCGGCGAGGTCCGCCCGTGATGCAGGTTGATTAAAGGCAATGGCACACAGGACTGCCATTTCGGTTTCGTTGAGATTGAGGGACTGCTCGCCGAGATCAGCTGCGGCGTGAATGGCATCGGCATAATGTGGTCTGGTCCGGTGCATCCAGCCCCCGGCGACAGCGACCAGCTCATAGGGACGGGGTTTAAGTTCCACCTGAATGTCCGCGATGAGAAGATCGATATTGGCACCCTGCCCCACGATGGATTGCAGGGCGCTGCGATCAACGACGGTACTGGAAGCGAAGATGACCGCTTCGATGCGGTTCATCCATTCGCGCCAGCGCATGTCCGGCGGCAAGTCCTCCAACTCTCTATCGAGGAGTGCCGGCCCATCAGTAGATGGCATCTTATGCGCCGCCGCCCCGCTCATGGCGCAATCCCATAAAGACGGAAAGTCTCGCGGCCGGTCAGCTCATGGGCGACGCCGAGTTGGACGAGACGGTCGCAGAACCGTCGCGCTGCGCGTGGGGTCTTCGCAAAGTTGGTGCCTTTGATCCGAGGCGCCAGCATGGACGAGGGCGCGATGGCGACTTCCGACAGGAAGAGCTCGAGCGCTTCATCCGAATGCCTGGTGCGGAGCTTGGGCGCGATCGCACGCACGCGCTCTGCGCGGCGGGCCAGATCGTAGGCCATGCGCACGGCATTGGTGGCAACGGTATAAATGGACCGATGGCAGTTGATCAGGAGTTCATCGCGCGACCCGCGCAGTTCTTTTCCGGTCAGGTATTGCGCCGTGAAGGGAAAGAGAGACGGCCAGTTGAGATCACGGGCGAGGCGCAGATCAGCCAGAAGAAAAGCGACGGATTCCTCGCGCGGATTGAGTTCGATGACAGTGGCCAGCAGGTCTGCAGCCGCGGCAACCCGGCTCATACTGTGCCGATCATCCCAGGTGAACTCGAGCCAGCCATAAACATCCTCGCGCATGTGATCGGAGATCAGTGGCATGACCTTGTTCTGCCAGCCCGTCCCGCCGATCTTGATGGCCCAACCGGCTTGAGGCTGTGAGATCGGACAAGGCGTTTATCACCCAAAGGCAGCAAATTGCTTGTAGACCAACGCATGGCGTGAGATTCCATGCGTGACTTACGAGGGAGGATTATGAATGTCCGAAGAGACGATTATGTTGCTTTCCAGTATCCGGACCGTCGATGACATGGTCGAGGCTTTTTCCGACGAAGCGCGCTGCCGACGGATTTTGGAAGCGATGGTTTGGCCGGATGGCAGGATCTTCCCGGCCTGCGGCTACAAGCACTCCATCGCGATTGCCGGGCGGGACATGGGCAATTACCGATCGCGACCGGGCCTGTACCAATGCTCCAGCGGCGATTGCCATTTCCAATTCACCGTGACGACGCGTACGCCCCTGCATGCTACCAAACTGCCCCTGAGCACCTGGCTCAAGGCGATGTGGCTCATGCTGCAATCGGACAAGGGATTGTCTTCGGTGCGCCTGGCGCAGGCATTGGGCGTCAGCCAACCGACGGCCTGGCGCATGGGGCACGCCCTGCGCCTGATGGTGCGCGCACAGCACATGATGGAGGGCACGGTGGAAATCGATCACTTCTATTTTGGCGGCGAGCCCGAGAACAAACACTCCGAGGATGCGCCTTCCGGAAAAGATCGCAAAAAACCCGGAAAACGCCGGTTTTGGCAATGGTCCAGCGACCCGATGGCACAGGTCCGGGCACTTCAGCCGGTGACGCCCGTGCCGCCGTCGTATCTGGTCTTTCCCATCGCGATACGGAACGTGTCATCGAGCCCCGGATCACACCCGGGGCCAGTCTTGTCAGCGATGCGTGGACGGCCTTCACGACCATTGGCGACTGTTTCGCCGGACATGAAAGCGTCAATCACTCACAGGGCGAATATGTTCGCGGCGCGGTGCATATCAATTCGGCAGAAGGGTTCAATTCACGTGTCCAGCGCACGATTGCCGGCGTCTTTCACCATATCAGTCCGAAACACGCGGACCTGTATTTCAACGAGGTTGGGTTCCGTTGGTCTCAACGTGTCGCAACCGGAACATCCACCCGCAAAACCAAAAAAGGGCGCCAAGTCACCCGAACACTCTGGTCCCGTCGTTCGCCGGCCCTGCAACTGCCCAATGTCTTTCGCACCATCGTCGGACGACAGATGCGAAGAAGTTCAAACGGCAGCATTATCATCAAATCAGATATTGCTGTCTTTGGGTGATAAACGCCGCAAAATCGATGTGAAACTTATCCTAATCGTCTCAGCCAAAGAGACGTCGAAGGTCACCGCCACACGCTGCAATCCTTCAGGAGAAAAAGTCACAGTCTTCGTTTTGCCCATCTATCCATCTCTTCGCCGCTCAGGACCAAGGATTTCACCATGTATTGGGCACCTCGCATAAGACACATCGCAAACGACGTCGTTATGCACGTCTCTTGCAATACCGGCATCAAAATAGGCAGGTAATATCAATCGGGCGGTTATGTGCGCATTCCGGCCAATCCGGCCACCTGTTCCGGTTTATTGCGGCCACCGAATCCGGCTGATTGCGGCCACTTCCGCGTCTGGCATTGTGGACGGCGCGATCAACCCTTCTGGATGGGTTTCTTGATGTCAGCACTTTGGCCTTTCGTCAAGCACGGTGCAGGCCGTCCCGGTAGTCCCCAGGAGGGACCCGCGCGCGGCGCGAAGAGACCGGCACGAGTCTATCGCAGCGGCGCGCGTGGGAGGCCCCTGTGGACCCACCGGGGCGGGCGTGAGGTTCGTTCGGATCATGCCGATTGCTCCTATGATGATTGTCCAGCAGGATTGTTCTGTCCCGCGATTTTGAATGCCGGAAAGTCATCGAAGACCCAGCCGTTTTTCAGTGTGTCGTAGATGATCGCGAGCAACTTGCGCGCTGTGGCGATGATTGCCTTGCCGGCCCCGCGCCGGGCTTTGATCCGTTGGTAGAAGGCATTGAGGTAGCCCGAGTAACGAATGGCAATGAGCGTGCACTGGACCAGCGTGGTGCGCATCAGTTTGTTCCCGCGTTTGGTGATCCGGCCCCGGTTGTCAGTCTCGCTTGACTGGCTGACACGGGGGACAATGCCCACATAGGCGGCCAGTTTGTCCGCGTCTTCGAAGTCATCGACGTTGCCTATGCCGGAGAGGAATACGGCTGCCGCGCGCGGCCCGACACCCTTGATCGAGATCAGCCCGTCATATCCGTCCATGGCCTCAGCGGCGGAGGCGATCTCGCGATCAAGTTCGGCGATTGCATCCGTCAGGCTGAGCGCCTGATCGCGCACGATGCGCAGTTCCACCTGTTCGAGGCTGGAGAACCGGCCGGTCTCCAGGGCATTGAGCCGTCGCTTGGAGCCCAGGCTTTCCTTCTTCAGCTTGATGCCGTGGCGGGTGTGGAGCGCGTGGATCTTGTTCAAAAGCCGGGTGCGCTGCTTGACCAGAAGGTCGCGCGTGTGGGTCAGCGACGCCAGTTCGCCTTCGGCCACCGTTTTGACGCGGGTCTCAGGCAGCATGTCCTTTGACAGAAAGAAGGCCAGGGCCCGGGCGTCGTTTCTGTCCGTCTTCTTCACCGACTTGCGGATCACGCCGAACTGCTTCGGGTTGACCACCACCACACGGCCAACGCAGGCGATCACTTCGTCGCGGAACCAGGCCGAATTGCCCGTCGCTTCCACGGCGACCTCATCGTCCGCATCAAGGCTCAGGCAGAACCGGTCCAGATCGGCCGCTGCCAGCTGGCAGGTTTCAAAAACCTCGTTGCCGTCCGCGGCAAGGCGGCAGACCGTGAAAGACGTCGTGTGGAGATCGACACCGATGAAAGCCATTGCTAAAATCCTCTCGTTGGCGGGAGGCGGAACCCTGCAAAGGGGTGTGAACGGCCAGGCCAGACTCCTATACGAGATCACCGGGTCGAACCGGGCCTCATGCTGGTCGTTCGGATGCAGGCGGCGGGTAATCTCCTGTACAGGGTCGCAATGCCCTAAAAAGACATCCAGCCTGCAGCCTATCCGCCTCTCCCGGCACTCTAGCCGAGTCGGGATGCATGACCGCTCACATCCCATTCATGCCATCTCCGTTGCGTGTGATATAGACCATTGCGCCGCGGCGGGAAAGACCGGGACCCCGTGCAGGGTCCCGTCCCGTTCATCATTTTGTCTTCTGCCTCGACGCGGCCGCAGGCGCGGCCTCCTCCTGCTTCCTGGCGAAGTGCAGGACCTCCATGTCCGTCGCCACCAGATCCGTGCGGTAGACGCTCTCGCCGTCCCTGTCCAAGCTGCCCGACCTGATGCGGCCCCGAGCGTCACCAGGTTGCCGGCCCGGACGGATGCATGGCGTTCGTTCCCGAAGGTGGCGCGGGCAATACCCGCAACCGGATGAGCGGCGCGGCCCCGATGCGCCGTCTTGACCGCCGCGCGTCAGCGCGGCATACCGGGCGTGCCGGAACCTGGAACTGAGCCATGGAGAAAGGTCCGGTTACGCGCCCCGTCGCCTCCACCGAGATCCACCGCGGCGGGGCGCCCCTGGCGAACCGCCGGCGAAGCCGCCGGTCGAGCCGCGCGTTGCGCTCATGGGAATATATTCCTGTGTCGCGTTCGACCGGAATCGGCAGGCGCAGAATCAGCCTCCGGAGCGGATTCGCCGGGACCGGCAGGGCCGGCATCGACGTCGCGACCCTCTTCGCCCGAACCGTCCATGCCCTCGCCGGCCGCGTGCCGCGCCTTCCAGGCGGCGCATTCGGCGGCGGGCGGAGCGAACAGCGCCGAGGCCTGGACGTCCGTCGTGTAGCAGCTGTCCTCGTCGGCCGGCGCGAAGAGGTCCTCACCAGCCCCTGGGCGATGCTCCACAAGTCGGCCGCCTCGCCCTTCCCGGGCTTGTGCGCCTTCCTGACCTGCGCACGCCGAGCGCAAGCGCCGCGGCGACGGCCTCCCCGGTCCAGCCGAGGCCGACAAGCCGTTCGATGGCGCGCCATCGATCCACACCCGGTTCGGCCCGCCATACGATGCCGTATAGTCTGCCGTGAAGGCACGATCCCCTCACTATGCGGCGAGCGGCGGGCTGCTTGCGGCGGTGAGCCGCAGGAACACGCCGGTTCCCGGGCGGCGCAGCCCCTTTCCGGCCCGATGGAAACGATAGCCCCGATTGTTCGCGGCCCGTGCCATGATGCGAATGCGGACGCGGATTGGAAGCAGTTTCACTCGCCTTGGGGCTTTGCCCTATCGCAAATATCAGCACTAAACCTGTGTGTACTTCTTCAGATGCATGATCCGTCGTATCGTGGTCCGGGAGCCCTTGTGCTCCTGGATCTCTTTTTTCGTAAGCGCCGCGCCGTCACCCTTGTTGTGATCTGAGATTTTCGTGGTCATCTGGACCCTGTCAACAACGGAGGTGACAGATGACAGACACATTGCATGAACGAGTGACGGAGGACGCCGCCGGCGCTTCGGTCGCGACGGGCGCGAACGGCGCACGGGTCTGGCCGGAAGCGGTGAAGGCGCGGCTCGTGCAGGAGACGTTCGAGGAGGGAGCGACGGTGGCGGGGGTTGCCCGGCGTCACGGTCTCTCACGGACGCAGTTGAGCGGCTGGCGGCGCCTGGCTCGGGACGGGCTTCTCGGTCCGGTCGTCGGCGCGGGCGAGGATCCGTTCGGCCTGGTCCCGGTGACGGTTTCGGCCGCCGCCGAACGCAACGGCGCGGCATCGGTGCCCGCGGACGGTATCGCGATCGAGATCGCCGACATCCGGGTGGTGGTGCCGCCGGACTTCGATGCGGGGCACCTGTCGCGCATCCTGGTCTGCGTTCGGGCCGCGCCATGATCCTGACCGGGGAGAAGATAAGGGTCTGGCTGGCGACCCGCCCCGTCGACTTCCGCAAGGGACATGACGGGCTGTCGGCGGTGGTGCAGACGGTGCTGGGTCACGACCCCTATAGCGGCGCGGTCTTCGCCTTCCGCTCCAGGCGAGGCGACAGGATGAAGATCCTGGTCTGGGACCGCACCGGGCTGGTGATGGTCTACAAGCGCCTGGAGGGCGGCGGCTTCCAGTGGCCGCGCCCCTCGGACGGGGTGATCGGACTGTCGCCGGCGCAGTTCTCGGCGTTGTTCGAGGGTCTTGACTGGAAGGCGGTCCGGGCCGTGCGACGGCCTCGGCCGCGCCAGGCGGCCTGACCGCGCCGCTTGCCGCTTCACCGGGGAACGGTGTCTATCCCACCGTTTCCCCGGTGTCGCCAAGACGAGCTATCCGGCCCCGTTTACGGCGGGGCCGGAAGCATGTTCACCTTGCATTATCTCATTGGTTCTGCTAGACGAATCCCATGCCAACAAGCATGGGAAGGGCCGTTCCCGTGAGCGATTTGCAGCACCGTCTGGCGGCCGTCGAGGCCCAACTTGCGAAGGAGCGCGCCGAGCGCAAGGCCGCCGAGGATGCGCTGGCTGTGTCCGAGCAGGCGCGCGAACGCCTGGAGCGGATCATCGCCGCGCTGAACCATGCCGTGTGGGGCGCGCGCTCGGAGAAGCGCCATGCCGCTCAGGACCGGCTGCCGCTGTTCGAGGACATCGCGGTCGCCGAGGGGATGCTGGCGCAAGCCCGGGAGAAGGCCGACGCGGCGACCGGCAGACAACGGCGCAAGCCGCAGCCGACCAATCGTAATCTCGGCCATCTGCCCAAGCACCTCGAACGCTTCGAGAAGGTGATCGAGCCGGAGAGCACGCAGTGCCCTTGCGGCTGCGGCGAGATGGTGAAGGGCGGCGAGGATCGCACCGAGCGGCTCGACGTCGTGCCGGCGAAGTTGAGAGTGCTGGTGACGATCCGGCCGAAATACATCTGCCGCGCCTGCGAGGGCAAACAGAGCGTCCAGGCGCCGGCGCCGGAATATCTGGTGCCGCGCGGCCTGCCGACCGAGGGGCTGGTGGCGCACACGCTGGTCGCCAAGTTCGCTGACCACCAACCGTTCTACCGTCAGAGCGAGGCATACCGGCGCGAGGGGATCGACCTCGACCGCACCATGCTGGGGAACTGGGCGGGGCGCGGGATGCAGGTGCTGGCCCCGGTGATCGACCGGATGATCGAGCACCTCAAGACGTCGGACGGTTTGTTCATGGACGAGACCACGGTGCCGGTGATGGCGCCGGGGACCGGCAAGACGCGCCTCGACTATCTGTGGGCGATCGCCCGCGATCAGCGCGGCTATGGCGGGGCCGACCCGCCGGTCGTGGTGTTCCACCACTCGCGCCATCGAAGTGCGAAGGTCGCTCTGGAGTTGATGCGGGGCTACACCGGCGGCGGCCCGCTGCATGTGGACGGCTACAGGGTGTACGACGCGCTCGGCGATCCGAAGCAGACGGTCAGCCCATGGGTGCTTGCCTACTGTTGGACCCACTGGCGCAGACGCTTCGTCGACTTCCAGCGCGCCACGCAGTCGCCCCTGTGCGAGGAAATCCTCGAACGGATCGCGGCGCTCTACCGGATCGAGGCCATGGTGCGCGGTCACCCGCCAGAGCTGCGGCTGAAGGCGCGGCAGGAGTTGTCGGCGCCGATCGTCCAGGCCATGCGGCCCTGGCTCGAGGCCCGGCTCGACCGTCTGTCCAGCGCGTCCGAACTCGCCAGGCACATCCGCTACGCCCTCAAGCGCTGGGATGGCCTGTGCCGGTTCCTCCATGACGGACGTATCGAGATGGACACCAACCCTGTCGAGAACCTCATCCGTCCGGTGAAGCTCACAAAGAAAAACGCGCTGTTCGCAGGCAGCGACGACGGCGCCAGGACCTGGGCGCGGTGCGCCAGCCTGATCGGCACCTGCAAGCTCAACGGCGTCAATCCGCAGGTCTACCTGACCGACACCCTGCGCCGGATCATCGACATGCACCCCCTGTCACGCATCGACGAACTCATGCCCTGGAACTTCGACCCGACAATCCCGGGCGTCACCCGTCAACAAGGGTAACGGCGCGGCGCTTACCTTTTTTCGTGTTGCGGCCTGGCTTGTTCTTGCGGTGCCGTTATGTGGCCGTCAATCCGGCATGTGACTGGATTGCCGTACGGGAGGGTGTGCGGCGCGTACCGGGAGGTCCTTTGTGCGTATCGAACATGTCGCCTTGATCCATCGCCTCGAGGACAGGCGCTTCCGTTTATCCTTTCCCGATGTGCCGCAATGCATCGGCACGGGCGGCACGCCGCGGCGTGCGGTCCGCAGCGGCCGTGCGGCCTTGCGCAAGCATATCGACAGCTGTGTTCGGCACGGTTCGCAACTGCCCGTCCGGTCCTGTTTCGGGCCGGATATCGGGGATGCGTTCGCAATGGTGTTCATCGCCGTCGAATGCCGGGAGCGCGGCGGCCCCACTGACGGTGATCTCCGGACGCGGTGAAGGACACCATCCGCAGGGCCAACTGTCCTGATCCGCCGCCCGGAATTCCTGCCGCGGCTGTTGCGCGGACCGGTGGCGCCGGCTGCCGAGGGCCGTCCTGGCCCATTTGACCCGGGCGCCCTGTTTTTCCGGTCGGCGCTTTTTCGATGGCTGGCCGATGGCCCTGCGCCGGCGCTTTCAGGCAACAGATCCGCCACACCAGAGGCACCGGGCGGACGGTCCTTCCAAACCGTCGGAACATCGGACCCGCAAACCGCTGCACACCTGCCCGGCGAACCGCTGTTATGCGGCATGATCCCGACGCCCCGATGCGGTCCCTGCCGGCGCCCGCCAAAGGACAAATGGCGCGGCGGTCTCATTCCTCGCGGAAGGCGTGCCGGACATAGTCGGTCAATGGCCCCAGCAGGAAGGCGAGCGGCGTTCGGGCGCGTGTCCTTATGAACGCCTCGACCGGCATGCCGGGCACGATGCCGTGCGAGCGTGCCCGCGCCAGCGACGCAGCGTCCAGGGCAACCTGCACGCTGTAGTACCGGGCGCCCGTCGCCTCGTCGACAAGCGCATCGGCGGAAACGGTGTCAACCCGCCCGGCAAACTGCGGTGCGGTGCGCACATTGAAGGCCGGAAAAATCACCGACACGTCCTGTCCGGTCCAGACCTCGTCGATCTGGCCCGCATCGACCCGCACGTCAAGCACCAGCGAGACCCCCTCGGGCACGATGGCCGCCACTTCGGCACCGGCCGGGATAACCCCGCCCACGGTGAACGCCTTGAGGGCATGCACCACGCCGGCCATCGGCGCCCGAAGCACGCGCCGTGAAAGGCGCCTCTCGATCACCCGGAGACGTTCGGCAAGCTCCGCCTCGCGCGGCTGCAGCTCGCGCATTTGTCCTTGCGCCCTTTCCCGGCGTTCCGCCAGCAGGCGCAGCCGCTCCATCTCGTAAGAGGCAATGGCGCTGCGGGCCCGCGCGACATCTGCCTGAAGTCTTCCCAGATCACCCTTCAGACGCGCCTCCTCGCGCCGCAGCCGCGAAACTTCCGACCGCTTGATCAGTTTCCTGTCAAGCAGCGACTGCTTGTCGCGCGCTTCCGCCCCGATCAGCTCCAGTTGGTCCCCGACAGCCTCTATCTGACGCTGCAGCCCATCGATATAGGCCGCGGTCTGCGTCTTGCGCTCGCCGATCTGCCCGAGTGTCTTTATCAGCGTTTCGCGCCCGGTCTCGAACAGCCTGCGCTCTGCGGCAAGCAGTGCCGCAAGGACCGGGCTGTCCATTGCGGCACGCCCGTCCCGGAACGCCAGGGCGTCCTGCGACCGGGCCTCGGCCGACAGGCGGTCGATGCGCGCCCGCGCCTCGTGCAACTGCCGCGTCACGACTGCCTCCTCGGAAGAAAGCTCCGAAGCGTCAAGCTCAAGTATCGCCGCACCCGCTGCGACCCGCTCGCCATCGCGCACCCGCAGCGCCGCGACAAGGCCGCCATCGGGATGCTGGACCGCCTGAAGGCGCGTGGCAACCCCGACATTGCCGGGCGCAATCACGGCACCGTGGATCGGGACCGTTCCGGCAAGGGCGAGGGCGCCCGCGAACCCGAACGCGAGCACCAGCACGCATGCCCGCAAGGGGCCGCGCACAGGCCACACGGGTCCCGGTCCCCCTGCCGGCGCTGCCGTCCGCGCGCGCGGCGCCCGCGGCCCAAGAACCGCGACAGCCCCTGAAGGGCGATGCGCCGCTCTATCGGGATGCGCGTTCGTCATCGTTCGCCTCGTCTTCATCAGCGATCGCCTGCTGCCGGCCGGAAAGGCGCGCCAGCACCTCGTCACGGCGTCCCCACGTCCTCACCGCGCCGCCTTCCAGCACCAGCACCCGCTCGCATTCGGCCAGCGTGGCGCGCCTGTGGGCCATGACGACAACTGCCCGCCTGTCCGCCTTCGCCCCGGCGATCGCCCGGTTCAGCGCATGCACGCCGTCATCGTCAAGGCTGGCGTCCGGCTCGTCCAGAACCAGCAAGGCCGGCTCACCGTAAAGCGCCCGCGCAAGACCGATGCGCTGGCGCTGACCGCCCGAAACCCCGCCGCTGCCCGTCAGAACCGTGTCGTAGCCGCCGCCAAGCGACAGGATCATGGCATGCGCCCCGGCCGCCTGCGCCGCGTCAACGACAGCCGCGTCGCCGGCATCGGGGTCGAAGCGCGCTATGTTCTGTGCCACAGTGCCGGAAAACAGCGCCACTTCCTGCGGCAGATAGCCCAGATGCTCACGCCATAGCGCCTCCCCGAACGCCGGCAGTTCAGCGCCGCCCAGGCGGATATCGCCCTGCGCGGCCGGTAACAGTCCGGCAAGCGCCTTCGCCAGCGTCGACTTTCCGGCGCCGCTCGGCCCCACCACCGCCAGCGCCTCGCCCGGCACGACATCGAACGTTACCGAGCGCAAAAGCACCGCCCGCCGATCGGGAGACAGCACCGTCAGGTTGCGCACCCGAAGATGCGCCGCGGGATGCGGAAGCGCCATCGGCGGCACCTGCGGCGGAAACTGCGCAAGCAGGCGCGACACCGAAAGCCAGCCGGCCCGCGCCTGACGGATCAGCGCCGCCTGTGCGATCGTCTGCTCCAGCGGCTGCAGCGCCCGGCCCAGCAGGATGGACGCCGCGATCATCGCGCCCGCCGTCAGTTCGCTCCCCAGCACCAGAAAAGCGCCGAGCGCCAGCATGCCCGACTGCAAAAGCAGCCGAAACTTGCTCGCCGAAACATGGCCGCCGCCGGCGTCCGAGGCCCGCATCGATGCATCCAGCGCCGCATCGCGAGACGCCTTCCATCGCCCACGCAGCGGCCCGATCATGCCCAGAGCCGTCACCGTCTCCATCTCGCGGCGCACATCCTCGGCGCGCATGGCGGCCTCCACCGAAAGATTCGCCGACCGCTCCTGTGGCCGGTGCGTCGCCCATCGGTTGGACAGCGCCAGAACCACCAGAACCGCACCGCCCGCCACCGCAAGCCAGCCGAGCAGCGGGTGGAAGATGAAGATGATCGCAATGAACAACGGCGTCCACGGCAGGTCCAGGATCGCCCCCGGAGCCATTGACGCAAAGAACGCCCGCACCGTCCCGAGTTGCTCAAGCGCCTGCCCCGGGCCGCCGCTCAAGTGCCCGCCACCGCCGGCCGGGTCGCGCGCCGCAGTGCCGGCGGCATCGAAAACGCGCTCGTCAAGCGCACGCTGCAAGCCGGCCCCGATGCGCGAAAAGACCCGACCGCGCAGGCCGTCAAGCAGGCCCATCAGCCCGTAACAATAGACGACAATGGCAAGAAGCACCACAAGCGTCGCCTCCGAACGGCTGGTCAGAACCCGGTCGTAAATCTGCAACATGAACAGCGGACCCGCGAGCAGCAGAAGGTTTATCGCCGCGCTCACGGCGCCAACCAGGACAAGCGCGCCGCGATAGCGCACAAGAACCGAGCGCGGGTCCGCATTCTCGATGCTCAAGGCAAATCTCCGTCTCCGTATGCCGGGCCGCCGCGATCCGACCCCTCAGCCGCCGAGGAAGTCGAAATCGGCATCGGTAAGAGCCGATGCATCCACGCCTTCCAGGGTGATGCTGGCGTCGTCCCCGTAGCCGGTGACCACCGCATGGCCCTCCGCGTTGTTCGTGATGGTCAGATCGGTAAGCGCCGCGCCGTCACCCTTGTTGTGATCTGAGATTTTCGTGGTCATCTGGACCCTGTCAACAACGGAGGTGACAGATGACAGACACATTGCATGAACGAGTGACGGAGGACGCCGCCGGCGCTTCGGTCGCGACGGGCGCGAACGGCGCACGGGTCTGGCCGGAAGCGGTGAAGGCGCGGCTCGTGCAGGAGACGTTCGAGGAGGGAGCGACGGTGGCGGGGGTTGCCCGGCGTCACGGTCTCTCACGGACGCAGTTGAGCGGCTGGCGGCGCCTGGCTCGGGACGGGCTTCTCGGTCCGGTCGTCGGCGCGGGCGAGGATCCGTTCGGCCTGGTCCCGGTGACGGTTTCGGCCGCCGCCGAACGCAACGGCGCGGCATCGGTGCCCGCGGACGGTATCGCGATCGAGATCGCCGACATCCGGGTGGTGGTGCCGCCGGACTTCGATGCGGGGCACCTGTCGCGCATCCTGGTCTGCGTTCGGGCCGCGCCATGATCCTGACCGGGGAGAAGATAAGGGTCTGGCTGGCGACCCGCCCCGTCGACTTCCGCAAGGGACATGACGGGCTGTCGGCGGTGGTGCAGACGGTGCTGGGTCACGACCCCTATAGCGGCGCGGTCTTCGCCTTCCGCTCCAGGCGAGGCGACAGGATGAAGATCCTGGTCTGGGACCGCACCGGGCTGGTGATGGTCTACAAGCGCCTGGAGGGCGGCGGCTTCCAGTGGCCGCGCCCCTCGGACGGGGTGATCGGACTGTCGCCGGCGCAGTTCTCGGCGTTGTTCGAGGGTCTTGACTGGAAGGCGGTCCGGGCCGTGCGACGGCCTCGACCGCGCCGGGCGGCCTGACCGCGCAGCTTGCCGCTTCACCGGGGAACGGTGTCTATCCCACCGTTTCCCCGGTGTCGCCAAGATGAGCTATCCGGCCCCGTTTACGGCGGGGCCGGAAACATGTTCACCTTGCATTATCTCATTGGTTCTGCTAGACGAATCCCATGCCAACAAGCATGGGAAGCGCCGTTCCCGTGAGCGATTTGCAGCACCGTCTGGCGGCCGTCGAGGCCCAACTTGCGAAGGAGCGCGCCGAGCGCAAGGCCGCCGAGGATGCGCTGGCTGTGTCCGAGCAGGCGCGCGAACGCCTGGAGCGGATCATCGCCGCGCTGAACCATGCCGTGTGGGGCGCGCGCTCGGAGAAGCGCCATGCCGATCAGGACCGGCTGCCGCTGTTCGAGGACATCGCGGTCGCCGAGGGGATGTTGGCGCAAGCCCGGGAGAAGGCCGACGCGGCGACCGGCAGACAACGGCGCAAGCCGCAGCCGACCAATCGTAATCTCGGCCATCTGCCCAAGCACCTCGAACGCTTCGAGAAGGTGATCGAGCCGGAGAGCACGCAGTGCCCTTGCGGCTGCGGCGAGATGGTGAAGGTCGGCGAGGATCGCACCGAGCGGCTCGACGTCGTGCCGGCGAAGTTGAGAGTGCTGGTGACGATCCGGCCGAAATACATCTGCCGCGCCTGCGAGGGCAAACAGAGCGTCCAGGCGCCGGCGCCGGAATATCTGGTGCCGCGCGGCCTGCCGACCGAGGGGCTGGTGGCGCACACGCTGGTCGCCAAGTTCGCTGACCACCAACCGTTCTACCGTCAGAGCGAGGCATACCGGCGCGAGGGGATCGACCTCGACCGCACCATGCTGGGGAACTGGGCGGGGCGCGGGATGCAGGTGCTGGCCCCGGTGATCGACCGGATGATCGAGCACCTCAAGACGTCGGACGGTTTGTTCATGGACGAGACCACGGTGCCGGTGATGGCGCCGGGGACCGGCAAGACGCGCCTCGACTATCTGTGGGCGATCGCCCGCGATCAGCGCGGCTATGGCGGGGCCGACCCGCCGGTCGTGGTGTTCCACCACTCGCACCATCGAAGTGCGAAGGTCGCTCTGGAGTTGATGCGGGGCTACACCGGCGGTGGCCCGCTGCATGTGGACGGCTACAGGGTGTACGACGCGCTCGGCGATCCGAAGCAGACGGTCAGCCCATGGGTGCTTGCCTACTGTTGGACCCACTGGCGCAGACGCTTCGTCGACTTCCAGCGCGCCACGCAGTCGCCCCTGTGCGAGGAAATCCTCGAACGGATCGCGGCGCTCTACCGGATCGAGGCCATGGTGCGCGGTCACCCGCCAGAGCTGCGGCTGAAGGCGCGGCAGGAGTTGTCGGCGCCGATCGTCCAGGCCATGCGGCCCTGGCTCGAGGCCCGGCTCGACCGTTTGTCCAGCGCGTCCGAACTCGCCAGGCACATCCGCTACGCCCTCAAGCGCTGGGATGGCCTGTGCCGGTTCCTCCATGACGGACGTATCGAGATGGACACCAACCCTGTCGAGAACCTCATCCGTCCGGTGAAGCTCACAAAGAAAAACGCGCTGTTCGCAGGCAGCGACGACGGCGCCAGGACCTGGGCGCGGTGCGCCAGCCTGATCGGCACCTGCAAGCTCAACGGCGTCAATCCGCAGGTCTACCTGACCGACACCCTGCGCCGGATCATCGACATGCACCCCCTGTCACGCATCGACGAACTCATGCCCTGGAACTTCGACCCGACAATCCCGGGCGTCACCCGTCAACAAGGGTAACGGCGCGGCGCTTACTCAGATCGTCAAAGTCGAAAGTCTTATCGGCAAGTTTCCTCAGACCGATTTTGTCCTCTCCCCTGGTGAAGTCCTTGATGGTGTCGTGATCATTGCTCTGTGCGGCGTTAAACAGGAAAATATCCTTGCCCTTGCCTCCGGTCAGCGTGTCGTTACCGCTGCCTCCGTAGAGCTTGTCGGCGCCCTTGCCGCCATAAAGAAAGTCATTACCCTGCCACCCGGACAGTTCATCATCTCCCCGACCTCCGCGCATGATGTCGTTGCCGCTACCGCCATGCATCTCGTCATTACCACGTCCGCCGTAAAGCTTGTCGTCTCCGGAACCTCCATAGAGGAAGTCATCTCCCTTGTCTCCATACAGGCTGTCATTGCCCCCACCTCCATAAATCCAGTCGTTACCTCCTTTGCCTCGGATAACGTCATTGGATGTGACAACAGACGACTCCTGCCAGTAATGAGACCCATCATATATGAATCCGGCTCTCAGTTTCAAGAATAGCGGTGGACCAGTCCAGTTGGAGAGGCTCGACACTTCGCCCGCTCAACCGCCGAGGAAGTCGAAATCGGCATCGCTAAGCATTGACGCGGACACGTCTTTCAGCGTGATGCTGTCGTTTTCCCCGTAGCCAGTGACCACCGCATGGCCGTCCGAGTTGTTCGTTATGGTCAGGTCCGAGAACTTCAATCCGCCCTTGATGACGATTGTGTCCTTCCCGTCCTCGAAGTCGTGGATGGTGTCGGCACCGTCCCCGCTGCCGAACACGAACCGGTCGGCGTCGAGGATGTAATACTTGCCGGTGACCATACCGGTAAGCGCGGAGAAGACCATGCCGCCGGTACCCCACAGGTCGTCATTGCCCTTGCCGCCCTCAAGGGTGTCGTCGCCCCGGTTGCCGTAGAGTTTATCGTTCCCATCGCCACCGTAGAGGCGGTCGTCGCCCCGGTTGCCGTAGAGTTTGTCGTTCCCGTCGCCACCGTAGAGACGGTCGTCGCCGAAGGCACCTTGGAGGCGGTCGTCGCCGCCGTCGCCGTAGAGCGTGTCGGGGCTGTATTCGAAGCTTTCACTGCCTGTGTGCTTGCCGCCATAAAGCCAGTCGTTCCCGTCGCCGCCATGGAGCGTGTCGGCGCCGTCACCACCGTAGAGAATGTCTTTGCCGTCATCCCCGTGGAGCGTGTCGTCGCCGCCGTCGCCATAAAGCCGGTCTATACCGCGCCCGCCATGAAGGTGGTCGTTTCCATCCCTGCCATGAAGGCGGTCGTTTCCGCGCCCGCCATGAAGGTGGTCTACGCCGTCGCTGCCGTAGAGGGTGAAGCCGTAGAGGTCCATCAACACGAAATCGCGATTGGTAAGGGTTGACGCATCCACGCCTTCCAGCGTGATGCTGGCATCGTCTCCGTAGCCGGTGATCACCGCATGACCTTGCGCGTTGTTGGTGATGGTCAGGTCGTAGAACTTCTCCACTGGGCCAAAGATGTGGATTACGTCCTTGCCGCCCTCGAAGTCGTGGATGGTGTCGTTCCCGTCCCCTTCCCGGAACACGAAGGTGTCGGCGCCGTCCCCGCCATGAAGGGTATCATTGCCCTTGCTGCCCTCGATCTTGTCGTCGCCCTTGCCGCCGTAGATCGTATCGTCGCCGTCGTCGCCGTCGCCTCTGCTGTTGCCGCCCCAGATGTGGTCGTTGCCCTCGCCGCCGTAGATGGTGTCGTCACCGTCGTCGCCATCGCCCCAGTTGCCGCCGTGGATCCTGTCGTTGCCGTCCCCGCCGTGGATCGTGTCGGCGCCGTCGTCGCCATCGCCCCAGTTGCCGCCGTAGATGTAATCGCCGCCGTCCCCGCCGTAGATCGTGTCGTCGCCGTCGTCGCCATCGCCGTCGCCGCCGTCGGCTTTGTCGTTGCCGCCCCAGATGTGGTCACCGCCGTCGCCGCCATAAAGCGTGTCGCCGCCGCCCTCGCCATGAAGGTGGTCGGTTCCGTCCTCGCCATAAAGCGTGTCGTCGCCCTTGCCGCCATAAAGGATGTCGTATCCGTCCCCGCCATAAAGGTGGTCCTTGCCGTCCCCGCCTTTAAGGATGTCGTCGCCCGGTGTGCCGCGCTGCGTCTTGAAGTCCGGCGCCTGCTGCTGCGCGCCCGTACCGGTCGTCTGAGTCTGCGCCTCGCCGGGCGCCTGCTGCTGCGTGCCGGGCAGGGGCGTATTGCCGCCGTTGCCGCCGTCCCTGTCGCCGGCGCCCTGGACGCCCTGGACGCCCCGGTCGCCATTGCCGGGCGCCTGCTGCGTGCCGGGCAGCGCGAAGTCGTCCGCGCCGAGCGTTGACGCCGTCACGCCCGTCAGCCGGATGCTGTCGCCGAGGGTGCCGTAGCCGATCACGGTATCGTCGCCGTCCTGCCGGATGTCCAGCCCGGCGAACCCGCCGGAAACCCCGTCGATGCTGATCGTGTCGCCGTCCTCGAAATCGGCAATGGTGTCGTTGCCGTCTCCCGCCGCGAACGCGAAGGTGTCGGTGCCCCTGCCGCCCGTCAGCCTGTCATTGCCGGTACCGCCGTTCAGCCTGTCGTTGCCCTTGCCGCCGCCCAGCGTGTCATGGCCCCGGCCGCCGTTCAGCGTGTCGTCGCCCTTCTTGCCCTTCAGCGTGTCATGGCCCCGACCGCCCGTCAGCGTGTCGGCCTCGTCGCTGCCCCTCAGCGTGAGGTTGTCAACGAACCGGAAGCGGTCCGCGCCGAGTTCCGACGCCGTCACGCCCGTCAGCCGGATGGTGTCGCCATCACCGTAGCGGATGACGGTATCGCTGCCGTCCTGCTCGATGACCAGCCCGGCGAACCCGCCGGAAACCCCGATCATCTCGATGCTGTCGCCGTCCCTGAAGTCGGCAACGGTGTCGTTGCCGTCGCCCGCCGTGAACACGAAGGTGTCGGCGCCGCCGTCGCCGAAGAGGTAGTCGTTGCCCTTGCCGCCGTCGAGCACGTCGTTGCCCTCGCCGGCCCACAGCGTGTCGTTATCATCACCGCCATACAGCGTGTCGTTGTCGTCGCCGCCCCAGAGCGTGTCCGCGCCCCCTCTGCCGTAGATGGTATCGTCGCCGTTCTCGCCGGAAAGCTTGTCGGCGCCGTCGGTCCCGTTGAGCGTGTCCGCACCATTGCCGCCATAAACCGTTTCGTCGCGTTCCATCGTGTTTTCCTCTCCCGTGATTGCGTGTCGTGCGCCCCGTTGCGATACCGTGTCAACCGGCGGTCTGCGGACAGCTTGCCTGGAAGTGTACCCCCCCCCTCGGGAATGTGGCTATGAAATCAATAGGCAACGCGCCGGACCGGCCCAGCGGGCGCAACCGGCGCCGCGCGGCGCTTTGCCGGCATTCAGAACGACCTTACGACACCCAGTTCGATGACGTTGCGCCTGTAGTCGTGCAGCGTGATGTTGCTGTCGCGCCGTTCGTGGCGCAGGGTGAGTTGCGGCGTGAAGCCGCCGATGTCGATGTTCCGGTTGGACAGCGTCGTCCACAGCGCGTACGTCGTGTCCCGCCGCGCCTGCGGCCCGAACAGCGGGCGCGGTGCGCCGTAATCGCGCCGGTCCACGCGCAGGCCCGCGCCGGCGACGAAACCGCGCGGCAACTCGCTCTCGGCCGACAGGCCGAGGCTGAACTCGCGCCAGGACCAGTAGTCCTTGTCCAGCGTCTCGCGGCGCCAGCCGGCATTGGCCCGCAGCACCGTGACGCCGCCCAGGGCATGGGCGATGCCGAACCCCGCCGTATCGGTGTGGCCGCGGCCGAGGTAGCCCTCGTAGTCGGTCCACGCGCGCCCGAGCGACCAGTTCAGCCGCCACACCGGGGAAAGGGTCCGGCTCCCCGAAACCCGCAGACCGGCGCTGCGGCTGTAGACATCGCCGCCGATCCAGCGCTGGCGAACGTGCACTTCGGGATGCAGGACGGACCGGCCGAACAGGAAGCGCGGGCCGGCGTTGAGGCTTGCGATCCGTTCGTTGAACCGGCTCTCCCGGTAGCTGCGGGTCCGCAGACCGCCATTGACCCGGAACTGAAGCCCCGGGCGGACCGCCGCCGTGTATCCGCCATGCATGTCGGCCACCAGACCGACCCCGCTGGTGCGGCGCGCATCCTGCGACAGCGTGAACAGGCCGAGCTTTTCCGCATCGGTCGCGTTGTTGATGTTGCTGTCGGGCGCCAGCGCCAGCGCCACGCCGAACGTCCAGCCCTCGGCCTTCTCGCGGCGGATCAGGTGAAGCATGGACAGCGCGTTCGCACGCACGTCCCCGGGCAGGCCCGGCGCGCTCAGGGCAAGGCGGAAATGCCGCTCCGCCCGCTCGAACTCGCCCGCCCGGTAATGCGCCAGCGCCAGGTCGAGCCGTACCCGGGTCAGGCCGGGATCGCGCGCCAGCATGGCCCGGAACCGGCGTTGCGCGGTGCGCCAGTCCTGCCGCGCAAGGGCGATCTGCCCGTGCAGGAAGTCGAGCGTGTCGGGGTCCGCCGCGCCGGGCGCCACCCCCTCGAGCAGGACGGCCGCATCGCGCGGCGCGCCCGCGTCCAGCGCCGCACGCGCCGCCCCGACCAGCGCGGCCGCGGAAACCGCCCGCACCGGGGGCTCCGCGGCCGCACCGCCGGGGGCGGTCATGGCAAGGGCGAACATGGCAGGGGCAAACAGCAGGCTGCAAAGGCGATATGTGTGGCTGCGCATCGTGTCACGGCTTTCGAATTGTGCTTCAAGGCTCGACGCCCGATCCGTTGCGGGACCGGGCGCCGGGTTTGCGGTGTGCGGGTGGGCGCGCGCTACTCGGTGCCCGTCCTGCGGCCGCCGAAGGCGCCGCGGGCCTCGCCCGCCTTGCCGCCCTCGGAGGTGATGTCGAACACGCCGCCGACCTCCTCGAACTTCGGTCCGAAGAAGTTGCCGCTGAAGCTGCCGGTGAACTTGCCGTCATTTTTCAGCTTAAGATTGGCGTGCGCCTTCACGCTCACATCGGTGCCGGAGAACCCGTTGCCGTCGATATCGCCCTTCAGCGTGCCCAGGTGTGTCATTTCAGTCGTGAGTGTGTTGTCTTCGAAGTTGGCCGTTGTCGTCATGGCACCGTTCCAGAGTCTTATGGGACCATCTCCTTCCGGCTTGGCGGCGCGGACATTGCCCGTCCAGGCACCCTCGTATTTGGCCTCGCCGAAGCTCGGCATGTCACCGGCCGGGGTCACGTTGCCGTCGGGCAGCTTGCTGACGAAGCCCGTGCCCAGGTCGGCAGGGGTATCGCCATCCTCCTTCAGACCCGCCCAGATGCCGTAGTTCAGGTGCTCGAAGGATTTCGCCGCCGGAAACCGGAACTTCTCATCACTGGCAGAAATGTAGTGGTACTCAAAAGTCTTGGAACCTTCGGCATCCGTTTCAGTATTTGTTCGCTTCAGCCAGGTCTTCTGACCATTCGCACTCTCGAAGTAGTAGACGCCGTTCTCCTCGCTGGTGTTGATGGGCTTCGTATCTTTGGCGATGGTTAACCGGTTGGCGTCCGCCGAGGAGCCCGGTACAGACTTCCCACGCGGAGGATCTGTGTGGCCGCTCGCAAGATAGAACTCGCCCTCCGCCCGCTTGATCTTGAAGGTGCCGCCGCTGTCAGTATACGTACCGTAAGGCGCGTCCTCGGTTTGTTGAGCGTCCAAAGTCACTACATCGCCTTGCGTGTAAAGCTTGATCATCCTGTTGGTGTTTCCAGTCACGTACTTTTCGAACAGAACCAGTTGCATCCTGTCATCGGCGGAGTCGGTTAGGGTTCCACGCAGCAAGTTCTGTGCCATAACAATTGGCTGGGCCAGTCTCTCCGGGGTGTTTCCATCCTTGGCCTCATAGGTAACGAAATCCCGGTAGGTGAAGGAAGAATGCATAAAGTCTTTGATCTTCCCGGTCGTTCGCTTGGGCCCGTCGTTCACCGTCTTCACCATCTTCTCCGCGCCCGCAACGATGGTGACGTCCCCGACCCTGTAGGTCGCCTGGCCGTCGTCGTCGTAGGTGACCTTGACCTCCATTCCGGCGGCCTTCACCGCCGCGGCGGCCTTGTCCATGGCGATCTTCGCCTGGGCCTGCGCCGTCCTCTGCGCCGCCTGCGCCGCAATGCGGGCCTCCACCGCCGCCGTGTCCGTGGTCGCAGCCGCCGCCTTGGCCGATTCCGCCTTCGCCGTATTGTAGGCCGTCATCGCCGCCCGCGCGGCGGCGCGCGCCGCCTCGGCATGCGTTTTCGCCATCGGGTCGCCGGTCTGCAGCATGGCAATATTCATCTGTGCCGCTTCCGCCTTGGCCGCCTCCACAGCCGCCGCGTCGGACTGCGTCTTCGCCGCCTCCATCGCAGCCTTCGCCGCCGCCTGCGCCTTGCCAAGCTCGGTCGTCGGGGCTGTCGGGGCCGCACCGCCATTGCCGTTCATGGGCGACGTCACCGCGCCCGTGCTGTTGCAGGCGGCAAGGCCGAGCGACAGCAGCGCCGCGGTGCACAAAAGGGCGCGTCTTGCGTTGCCGTGCGTGCGCGTGCGGCCGCTGGCTGTTGCCTGTGGTGATTGCTTCATCATGATACTGACTTTCCTTGTCGTCTGGGTCGTCTGGGCCGTCTGGGTTGAAGAATGCCGGGCGGCGGCGTCGCCGCCCGGAAGTGCCTGGAGCCGGAAGTGCCTGGCGATTGCGGGCCCGGTGCTCGACAGGGCGCCGCGCCGCCTTTAGAAATTGCGCTGCAGACGCAACAGGCCCGTCGTCGCGTCGCCGCCGGCATAGCCCGCGGTGGGGCCCACGGCGGCATTGCTCTTGCCGAACCTGGTGTGGCGAACCTCGCCGCGCACCTCGACATTGGCGACCGGGTTCCACACAAGAACGCCCTCGACCGCCCAGGAGCTGATGCCCGAGCCCGCATCGCCGAGCTTCATGTTGCCCGCAACCGGCGTCGCGTAGTAGCCGGACGAGTACTGGCCGCCGACCGAGCCCTTGAAGCCCTCGGCGAACCGGTGCTGGTAGGAGCCGATGACCGACCATTGCGGCGTGTGCGTCGTGCCCCTGGCGATCCCGGTCGGCGACGCGTTGGCGCCGTAGCGGCTCGGACCGCTGGCGTAGAAGCCCTGGACGATCACATTGCCGTCCGGACCGATATCCGCATTGAGACCCAGCTTGACGCCGAAGGTCTCGGCCGACTGGTCGTAGCCGGCCGCGCCGTAGACGGTCGCGCCGGCGATAACGCCGCCGATGCGGCCCGTGAAGTCGGGAACATAACTGGTCCTGTCGCCGTCGTCATTGGCCGAGACCGCCGCGAACACGCCATCGAGCGTCAGGTTGTAGCCGATCTGGCTGGCCTGGCTGTAGCCGTAGGAAAGGCCGTTGTCCGAGTGCGAGCCGAAGCCCGACGCGCCGCCGTTCTTCGAACTGACCCAGGTCGTCTCCGTGTAGCCGAAGACAAGGCCGCCAAGCTCGCCATAGGCCTGGTCGATAACGGCATTGCCGTCATATCCGAACGTGTTCGTACCCTTGTCGTTGGGCTTCGCGTCGCCCTGAAGACGCACATAGGCATGAAGAACGCCGAGTTCCGTGTCCTCCCTGGCCTGCACGTTCAAACGCCCGCGAACGGTCGACGTGTAGCTGTCCGCATCGCTGACGAAACCCGCATCGAGGCGCACGAAACCGCTCAGCTTCAGGCAGGTCTCCGTGCCCGGTATGTAGAAATAGCCGGCGCCGAAGGCATCGCACACGCGCACATATTCAACCGCGTCCGGCTCGGCCGCGACAATCATGTCGGCACCATGGGCACTGCCCGTGAAAAGCAGCGCCGCGGCGCAGCATGGAAGAAGTCTGTCGATCCTGTTGTTCATGTCTGACCTCATGTCGTTATCCCCAAAAATGCCGCTCCCCGCGATGTCAGCCCCGGGATGGCGGCCTGTCCCGGCCGGCCCGGGCACCGGAACCGCAGCGGCGGCGACGCCGGCCAACCCCTCCGGCGGGCCGGACCCCGCCGGCACCGGATGCCCGGGATGCCCCGGATGCCGATGACGGCGGCGCGTTCGCGTCACGGGAAGTGTTACCCCCCCCCGGTTAATGTGGCTATGGAATGAATAGGCAAACGCGCCAAACCGGACCGGGCCGCCCGCACCGGCAGGCCCGGAACCTGGGCCCGGCACGCGGGCCGGAAAAGCCGCCCGCCGGGCGCAACTCGACGGAAAACCGGGCAACAGATCGGCCGCAACACCGCAGACACACCCGCCGAGGACCGCCCGTACGGCCCGCCACACCTCCGCCAGACCCGGGCCAGACCCGGGCCAGACCCGCGAAAAGGCGAAACGAAACCATAGGCAAACGCCGCAAACGCCCCGGAACAGAAACCAAACCCAACAGGAAAACAGTCACTGTGTCATTCAGGCAACAGATCCGACGCGCAACAGCAACGCGGCCCTTCAAGACCCGCAAGTCCCGCCCGGCAAACGAACCCTGCCGGCAGCATGATCCCGACGCCCGTTGCGATGCGACATGCGGCCCGACCTGGTTCGGCGAGCACGTCATGCGTCCGCTCTAAGGGTTGGACTCAGGCATTCTTGCGGCATCCGAATCGCTGAAGTGGGACGGCCAGGCGCAACCCCACACTTGGAGCTGGGGCGGAGGCGTGTTCGGCAGCCTTCGCAATATCGGGCATCCGCACGAAGTCCTTCAGCCTATCCGCCGGATGACCACCGAAACGGGGCTTCAGGGGCGCGCAACGTCCATGCCGGCCCATGCCGAGAGCTCATCCGTGTGGCGCGACCGCGTTGCAAGCGATCCATGGTATGCGGAAAATAACGTCTATGACAAAATGGAAGCGTCGGCACCGTATGGGCATCCTTCCTATGGAGTTTACCGCTTCGATATCATGGCGGCGTTTTCAAAGATTGACGGTGCTTCGGATGCAAGCATTGTCGACAAGCTGCCCGACTATGCGGCCGAGATCGAGAACTCGGCAAAGGTGGCCGGTTAAAAAATCGCCAAGCAAGTCAATCGGGGATGCGGTTGCCGCTGCGTCCTCAGCCTACGGGAGCGGTCTTTCGCAGAAATGACATCACTCCTGACGCAATAATCCAGGACGGTTTCGAGCCTTGCTGTCTGACGCGTACTACTACGGTTCATCCTCGCGCGGGCGGGGAACAGGGAACCTAGACGATGTGGTATTGGTTTTCGAAAACGGAGTGACTGGCTTTGCCATCATCCAACTGCGGAAAGTGAGACCGATGCCGCATCCTCGGCGGTTTCATTTTCCGGAGTTAGATAATGGATAGGACATAACCGCTAAAGCGTCTTTCCGTCTGGAAGACGGAGGTTTGTAGCGGGCTATTGAAAATTAAACCAACAACTTGACCAACCTGAAAGCGCGCCCTATCATCGCCCAAAACCGCAAAAGCCGGACCAACCCACGCTCTCCTTGACCAGAGAGCCCGTCACGCCCGGCCGATGGAGCGCTTCCATGCAAACAACCGTCAAGGTCGGCGATGCCAAGACACGCCTGTCCGAACTGCTCAAACGCGTCGAAAACGGCGAGGAATTCATTATCGCCCGCGGCCCCGACGCCATCGCAAGACTGTCCCCGGTCCGCAACACCGAACGCCGGTGCCGGCTGGTCGAGACCATGCGCGCCGAGCGGGCCGCCAGACAGCCCGTCTCCCAGGACGAAATCCGCGCCTGGCGCGACGAGGGGCGGCGCTAGATGCCGTTCGTCATCGACGCATCCGTTGTCGCCGCCTGGCTGCTGCCGGACGAGGCCAGCCCTGAAGCGGACACAGCGCTTGAACGCACCGTCGACGACACGCCACTGGCGCCGGACCTCCTACTCCATGAGATCCGCAATATCCTGCTGATGGCGGAACGCCGCGGCCGGATAAAGCCGGACGATGTGCATATCGCCCTTACCCGGTTCGATCAGTTGTCGATCGAGCCTGACGGGCACCTGGACCACATCCGTGTCGTCGACTGCGCCAGACGCCACTCTCTCAGCGCTTACGACGCCGCCTATCTTGCCCTTGCGATCGTGACCGAGTGCCCACTTGCCACACTGGACCGAAAGCTGATGGCGGTAGCGGGTTCGGAAGGTGTCGAACTCCTGTGGTGACGATAAGGCCTAAACGGACCATAGCTGCATATATGGACATCTGAAAGAACGGATAGGTAACAAACTGCTGTCTTAATGAACACAAGCCTAGCGTACATGATCCCCTATGAATATAGCAGATAGAGCGCGACATTTTCGGCTGGAAACTTGTATCCACGTCCATCCGCATCCCGCTCGGCGCTGACCAGGTATTTTGGCCGGTTGGGGATCGACTGGAAGCTGATCACCAACCTGCCGATATACTCCCACAGAGATGCCATTGAAAAGCTCGACTGGTATGCCATGCGCTGGAAGATCGAGACCTTCCACAAGATCCTGAAATCCGGCTGTAAGGCCGAGGAGGCAAGGTTACGCACCGCCGAATGCGGAATCTTGCGCACTTGACGGCGATTCCTACAACACTTGACGGAGAATCTTGTAACACTTGACGGCGAATCCTGCGCATTTGACGGTGCTGGTCCGCGCGAAGCGCGCTGTTTCTCCCGGAACTGATGCCTGGGTGCCTTTTTCCTTCTGTTGATAATGGCGGGCTGGCCATTGGCCAGCCCGTGGCGAGCGTAAGCGAGCCCTTGTCTGTTTTCAAGATACGGTTGCACGCGGCGGTTGGCCCTTCATCAGGCATGACCGCCGCGCGTGCTCAGCGTCTGCATTGCGCGCCCGGCGCCGCAGGCGCCCCTGACGCCGGTCGACAGGCCGGCGCCTCCTCAAGTCCCGCTGCCGCCGAGCGGTGGCGGTGTGTGCCGCTTGCGTTGCGACTCGCCAGCGAGTTCGATGCGGTAGGCGTTATGAACAATGCGGTCCAGTATGGCATCGGCGATTGTTGGCTCTCCCACAACAGCCGGCCAGTGTTCCATGGGGATCTGACTGGCGATCAGGATGGATTTTCGCCCGTAACGATGTTCGACGATTTCCAACAGGTCTCGCCGACCCTCGGCGCAGAAGCCTTGCAGGCCCCAGTCATCCAGAACCAGCAACGAGACCGTGGCGAGGCGGCGCATCATGCGCGTGTGCTTCCCGTCGTCGTCCCGCGTATGATTGAGGGCCGAGATCAGTTCCGGAACGCGCCGGTACAACACGGACTGCTTCTGGCGGCATGCCTGATGCGCAAGGGCGCAGGAAAGGAAGGTCTTTCCGGATCCGGTCGGCCCTTCGACGATCAGATTGACGGCTTGCCGGATCCAGTCACCGGCGGCGAGCTGGGTCAGTGTGCCGCGGGCGACGCCGCGCCCGGCGCTGCAGTCGACATCCTGGATGTCGGCGCGAATGCGAAGCTGGGCCTGGCGCAGATTGTTGAGGTAGCTCTTCTGGTCGCGGTGTGCGACTTCACGCTCAAGCATCATGGCAAGCCGGTCGTCGAAGCCGAGTTGATCGATGTCGGCAATGTCACGCTGCTCTTCCAGAGCCTCGACCATTCCGGACAGTTTGAGTTGAAGCATACGCTCGATATTGGGCTGGCGCAGGGTCATGGTTTCTCCTCCTCCTTGTTCTTCGCGTAGTAGTTTGGCCCGCGTAAATTGGCGTGGCCGGGGATGATCTCTTCAGGCTCCGGACGCACAACCACCTTGCCGCCTTTCTTCAGGCGCTCCCGCAGATAGCCCGAAGCGAGCCGGTTGAGGCTGAGGGCCTGTGCGCAAACCGCGTCGACGCGCTTGTCGCCATGGGTTTCGGCGAGGCGGTTCATGCCCTGCACGGCGGTGTAGGCCTGTTCCGGAAAGTCCCGGGAGGCCATGCAGCGTTCGGCCCAGGCCAGCGCATTCGCGCCGATGCGGCGCGCCCGTGCGAGCAGGACATCGCCGTAGTCGGGACTGCGGATGTCGCGCACCGCCTTGAGCCGATCGGGCATGTGATCCGGGTGCGTCGCATATTGGTTGCGCCCGCTCTTGAGACGATGGACGGCGATGCGTTCCCCGCCCCGGTCAAGGAACACTTCGATCATGCGCTCGCCGACGCGCACTTCGACGCCACGCCCGATGTGGCCTTCGGGCACGGAATAATGGTTGCGATCAAACGCCACGTGACCATTCGGAGCCACTTTGCGGCTGTGCCAGGCGCCCCACTCCCAGGGATGCGCCGGGAGCGGAACCAGAGTTGCGCGCTCGTGCGCTTCGAACACCGCGCGCCGGCTTTCCCCCTTTGCCATTGGTGTCGTGTTGAGTTGCTCAAGCTCGCGGCGGATGGCGGCGTTCATCGCGCCGACCGAGAAGAACGTCTCGTGGCGCAGCGGCAGCAGGATACGGCACTGAACCGCTTTCACGGCTGCCTCGGCTGGACCCTTATCCGTCGGTTTTTTCGGTCGTGCCGGTAGAATTGCCAGGCCGTAATGTTTGGCGAATTCCCGGAAACTCGGGTTGAGATGCGGCTCCTCGCGGTCGGCCTTTGTCACCCCGGACTTCAGATTGTCGATGATCCAGCGCCTGGGGCTGGCGCCGAAATACTCCAGCGCACGTCGATGCGCCATCGTCCAATGACAGATCGTCTGGTCCGGCAACGCCTCGGCGTAGATCAGGGTCGAGTGGGGCAGCAGCGCGACGAAGATCTCCACGTCCACCTCGCCGGTGGCCGTGCGCACAGGCAGGGTTTTACCGGAAAAATCCGACATGCCGTAAAGCCCTGGCGCATAGTCGAAACGCATCTGCGTCGGCGCGTGCCGGCCAGCCAGTTGCCCCTTGAGCACCGCGCAGAACCGACTGTAGCTGTAGGCAGCGCCGCCCTGCGCCCGAACCTCGTCGCGGTACTCAATCCAGAGCTGACGCCGGGTGAGCCTGGCACGGCGCCGACCGCGGGGGGCCGTGTACGCTTCGATGAGCGCATCCCAGTCAGGCTGAACGGTCTCACTGTCGCGTTCGTTCCGCGGGTAAAGCCGTGCACGAAGCGCCTCATCATCGAGGTCGTCCGCAAGCGGCCAGCTGGACAGCCGCGCCGCCGCCGCCCGCTTAAGCACATTCGATACCGTGCCTGCGCTCACGCCAATCGCTGCGGCAATCTCGTCGCGCGACAAATCCAGTTCATAACGGTGACGCAGAATATCCTTTATGTTGATCATGTCGGTCCTCTTCATCAGGCCCATGCCTCCTCAATTCGATCTTTTGATCGATGAGGCAGTGCCGGGAGACAGACCGTGAGGTCGACACCCGCGCGTGAGTGACGTCACCGTGTGACGCGCGCGAAGGGCCGTGCGGAGGACGGAACCGATCCCGTCAAGTACGCAGGATTCGCCGTCAAGTGTTGTAGGAATCGTCGTCAAATGCGGCAGGATTCGCCGTCAAGTGTTGTAGGATTTTGCAGCCGAACGGCTCGTCAGATTGATCGCTGTTTTCTGTATCCTGGCCTGGCGTGTGTTCTGGATGACCATGATCAACCGGACTGCACCCGATGCCGGACCCGAAATGGCGGTCACCGATATCGAAAGGAAACTTCTCGATCATCTGATCGCCGACAAACGCGCTGGCCCCGCTGAACCCGGGACCTTGTCCTCTTATTTGATCAAGATAGCAAGGATGGGCGGATATCTCGCCAGAACAGAAGATCCGCCGCCGGGAAACATCGTCATGTGGCGTGGTATCACGCGCCTCACTGACATTAGGCTCGGAGCAACCATCGGTGCCGAACTTATGGGTAATTGAAAGCCTCAGCGAATGCTTACCCAGGTTTGGGCTATGATCACAAAACAAGAGAACTATCGGCCCATTCGGACAATGGCCGCATGAGTTTCCGCCACGCGTGAACGATAACGGCGGAAGGCAAAAAATGCACTGAGAAGAATGGACGTCGATTGAACAGATCCGTAAGCGCCGCGCCGTCACCCTTGTTGTGATCTGAGATTTTCGTGGTCATCTGGACCCTGTCAACAACGGAGGTGACAGATGACAGACACATTGCATGAACGAGTGACGGAGGACGCCGCCGGCGCTTCGGTCGCGACGGGCGCGAACGGCGCACGGGTCTGGCCGGAAGCGGTGAAGGCGCGGCTCGTGCAGGAGACGTTCGAGGAGGGAGCGACGGTGGCGGGGGTTGCCCGGCGTCACGGTCTCTCACGGACGCAGTTGAGCGGCTGGCGGCGCCTGGCTCGGGACGGGCTTCTCGGTCCGGTCGCCGGCGAGGATCCATTCGGCCTGGTCCCGGTGACGGTGTCGGTGGCTGCTGAGCGGAACGGCGCGGCATCGGTGCCCGCGGACGGTATCGCGGTCGAGATCGCCGACATCCGGGTGGTGGTGCCGCCGGACTTCGACGCGGGGCACCTGTCGCGCATCCTGGTCTGCGTTCGGGCCGCGCCATGATCCTGACCGGGGAGAAGATCCGGGTCTGGCTGGCGACCCGCCCCGTCGACTTCCGCAAGGGACATGACGGGCTGTCGGCGGTGGTGCAGACGGTGCTGGGTCACGACCCCTATAGCGGCGCGGTCTTCGCCTTCCGCTCCAGGCGAGGCGACAGGATGAAGATCCTGGTCTGGGACCGCACCGGGCTGGTGATGGTCTACAAGCGCCTGGAGGGCGGCGGCTTCCAGTGGCCGCGCCCCTCGGACGGGGTGATCGGACTGTCGCCGGCGCAGTTCTCGGCGTTGTTCGAGGGTCTTGACTGGAAGGCGGTCCGGGCCGTGCGACGGCCTCGGCCGCGCCGGGCGGCCTGACCGCGCAGCTTGCCGCTTCACCGGGGAACGGTGTCTATCCCACCGTCTCCCCGGTGTCGCCAAGACGAGCTATCCGGCCCCGTTTACGGCGGGGCCGGAAGCATGTTCACCTTGCATTATCTCATTGGTTCTGCTAGACGAATCCCATGCCAACAAGCATGGGAAGCGCCGTTCCCGTGAGCGATTTGCAGCACCGTCTGGCGGCCGTCGAGGCCCAACTTGCGAAGGAGCGCGCCGAGCGCAAGGCCGCCGAGGATGCGCTGGCTGTGTCCGAGCAGGCGCGCGAACGCCTGGAGCGGATCATCGCCGCGCTGAACCATGCCGTGTGGGGCGCGCGCTCGGAGAAGCGCCATGCCGATCAGGACCGGCTGCCGCTGTTCGAGGACATCGCGGTCGCCGAGGGGATGCTGGCGCAAGCCCGGGAGAAGGCCGACGCGGCGACCGGCAGACAACGGCGCAAGCCGCAGCCGACCAATCGTAATCTCGGCCATCTGCCCAAGCACCTCGAACGCTTCGAGAAGGTGATCGAGCCGGAGAGCACGCAGTGCCCTTGCGGCTGCGGCGAGATGGTGAAGGTCGGCGAGGATCGCACCGAGCGGCTCGACGTCGTGCCGGCGAAGTTGAGAGTGCTGGTGACGATCCGGCCGAAATACATCTGCCGCGCCTGCGAGGGCAAACAGAGCGTCCAGGCGCCGGCGCCGGAATATCTGGTGCCGCGCGGCCTGCCGACCGAGGGGCTGGTGGCGCACACGCTGGTCGCCAAGTTCGCTGACCACCAACCGTTCTACCGTCAGAGCGAGGCATACCGGCGCGAGGGGATCGACCTCGACCGCACCATGCTGGGGAACTGGGCGGGGCGCGGGATGCAGGTGCTGGCCCCGGTGATCGACCGGATGATCGAGCACCTCAAGACGTCGGACGGTTTGTTCATGGACGAGACCACGGTGCCGGTGATGGCGCCGGGGACCGGCAAGACGCGCCTCGACTATCTGTGGGCGATCGCCCGCGATCAGCGCGGCTATGGCGGGGCCGACCCGCCGGTCGTGGTGTTCCACCACTCGCACCATCGAAGTGCGAAGGTCGCTCTGGAGTTGATGCGGGGCTACACCGGCGGCGGCCCGCTGCATGTGGACGGCTACAGGGTGTACGACGCGCTCGGCGATCCGAAGCAGACGGTCAGCCCATGGGTGCTTGCCTACTGTTGGACCCACTGGCGCAGACGCTTCGTCGACTTCCAGCGCGCCACGCAGTCGCCCCTGTGCGAGGAAATCCTCGAACGGATCGCGGCGCTCTACCGGATCGAGGCCATGGTGCGCGGTCACCCGCCAGAGCTGCGGCTGAAGGCGCGGCAGGAGTTGTCGGCGCCGATCGTCCAGGCCATGCGGCCCTGGCTCGAGGCCCGGCTCGACCGTCTGTCCAGCGCGTCCGAACTCGCCAGGCACATCCGCTACGCCCTCAAGCGCTGGGATGGCCTGTGCCGGTTCCTCCATGACGGACGTATCGAGATGGACACCAACCCTGTCGAGAACCTCATCCGTCCGGTGAAGCTCACAAAGAAAAACGCGCTGTTCGCAGGCAGCGACGACGGCGCCAGGACCTGGGCGCGGTGCGCCAGCCTGATCGGCACCTGCAAGCTCAACGGCGTCAATCCGCAGGTCTACCTGACCGACACCCTGCGCCGGATCATCGACATGCACCCCCTGTCACGCATCGACGAACTCATGCCCTGGAACTTCGACCCGACAATCCCGGGCGTCACCCGTCAACAAGGGTAACGGCGCGGCGCTTACAATTGGACCCAATCAGCGAACTAACCATCTTGGCCCGCGGCGTGTGAAATGCCGCAACCCGAGGCCTGACACACGACCGCAATCAATCTTGTCCAGACAGATCAGAAAATCCTTGCAAAACCGGGGGCATCCACACACGACCCCACAGCGCTTGCCCTGCCGCATCAACCCGGCGAGCCGCCGCAGGCCTTCCGCCTCCTGCGTCTTCTGCCGCTGCGTCGCCTCAGGCGATCAGCAGGTCGTTGTACTCCTCGATGGTGACGAAGCCGAAGTCATCCGCGCTCAGCTGGCTGGCAGTCACGCCGCCCTGCAGAAGGATCTCGTGCCCGTTCTTGAGCTTCTCCGACGTGATGCGAACGCCGTAGTCGGTGTCCTCAATGAGCAGGTCTTCGAACCCGATGAACTTCGACCCCAGCTTATTCTCCTTCTCGGCGAGGAACACGATCGTGTCGACCCCGTCCTCGAAGTCGGTGATGACGTCGACGCCGTCGCCCTTCCTGAACAGGAACTCGTCGGCTCCCTCGCCGCCCGTGAGGTAGTCGGCGTCCTTGCCGCCCTGCAGTCTGTCGTTGCCACCATCGCCGATGAGCCGGTCGTCATGCTTGCCGCCGACGAGGATGTCGTTGCCCTCGCCGCCCTCAAGCCGGTCGGCACCGTCGTCACCGTCGAGCGTGTCGTCGCCGCTGCCGCCATAAAGGCGGTCATGGCCGTTCCCGCCGGACATGGCGTCGTCGCCACCGCTGCCAAAGAGCCGGTCGTCGTCGTCGTTCCCTTCGAGCGTGTCGTTGCCGGAACCGCCGCTGAGAACGTCATCGCCGGCATTGCCGTAGAGGAAGTCGTCGCCCTTGCCGCCCTCCAGGATGTCGTTGCCGTCGCCGCCGTTGAGCGTGTCATTGCCGTTCTCGCCGTAGAGGCGGTCATGGCCTTCATCGCCGTTGAGCGTGTCGTCGCCGTCGCGTCCGTAGAGGTCGTCCTTGCCGGCCTTTCCGTTGATGGTGTCGTCGCCCCGGGTGCCGAGCAGCAAGTCCTTTTTCGCCGTCCCGTCGATGGTCTTCCCCGTGGGCGGCGGCGGATACTCCTTGTTCGGGTCGAAGTCCCAGATGAACTCCACCTTCGACAGGTCCTGTCCGTCCATGTTCAGGAAGACGGCGAGCGTCTTCTCGCTGTCACCGCTGCCGGTGACGAGCTTCTGCGCGGCCACCGTGCTTCCGTCATAGGGATTGGTGAACGCGTCCACGGCGACAAACCGCACGTCGGCCTGGGCCAGGCCCAATGGCAGGCGCACGTAGTCCTCACCGACCTTGAAATCGAAGATGACATCGGGCGTCTTGCCGCTGGCGTCCATGACGAAGATGTCGCGTCCGCGTCCGCCATAGAGATGGTCAGCGCCGGCGCCGCCGTCGAGCCGGTCGTTGCCGCCGGCACCGAAAAGGGCGTCCTCGCCGGCGCCGCCGTAGAGAACGTCATTGCCCAGGCCGCCGTCGACGACGTCATCTCCAGCGCCACCCCAGACCGTGTCGTTGCCATGATCGCCGTACAGCGCGTCATTGCCGCCGTTGCCGTAGACCGTGTCGTTGCCGTAGCCGCCGTAGATGATGTCGCCGTCGCTGCCGCCGGCGATCACGTCATCGCCGCCCCAGCCGTAGATGGTGTCGTTCCATTTGGTGCCGTTGATCTGGTCGTTGCCCTGGGAGCCGAAGAAGGTGCTGCCCTGCACGGCGTGAATCTTCGCCGTGATCTTGTCGATGGCGCCCTGGATCGAGTCCGGATCGGTGACGTCGAGCGCGCCTGTGTAGTTGACCTCCGCGATCACGGTGCTGCCGTCGAGGACGAGGCGGAAACCGCTGTCCCCCCAGGGTCCCCTGGGATGGTAGACCACGTCGATGGACTCCTCCAGGCTGTGGCCGGCCAGGCCGGTCATGCGGATGATGTCCTCGTCCGGGTTAAAATCCGCGATATGGACATAGCTGTCGCGGTGCAGCTCGAACGTGTCGTCGCCCTCGCCGCCCCACATGACGTTGCCGCCGGTGATGTTGCCATGGGCGTCGCGTACCAGCTGCGGGCCGACGCTCGGGCGCTCGCTGTAATTGCGGGTCGTCCAGTCCACGCGGCCCGCGACCAGCGTGTCGTGGCCGTTGCCGCCGTACATCAGGTCGTGGTACGCGTTGTCGAAATTGCCGACCAGAATGTCGTCCCAGCCTTCGCCCTTGAGTACGTTGGCGCCCTTGCCGCCGGCGAGGAAGTCGCTGCCCTGGCCGCCTTTGACGGTGTCCTGGGCGCCGCGGTTGGCGCCGCCCTGGTACCAATCGCCCCTGTGGCCGCCGTAGAACCAGTTGTTGCCGGTTCCGCCGATGACTTTCACCAGCCCGTAGTAACCGTCTGCGGGCGTGTAGCTGCGGTCTCCGCTCTCGCCCGAATGGTCGACGACCTCGCCGGAGACCTTGAATTCCTGTCGTTTGCTCATGATGTCATGCACTCCCTGGTTTTCAGTAAGACCGTATGTCTTTTTCGTAACGAGCTATCCACCGATTTTCTCTCGCGCGCGAGGGATTTGAGGCTGGCAGATTGTAACTGCCCAGGCACCCCACACGACGCTACTTGAAACGAGGAACGAAGAGTATTCCAATCGAAGACTCCAAGTGACTACCCTCGCTCGACGCCCGGTCCGTTGCGGGACCGGGCGCCGGGTTTGCGGTGTGCGGGTGGGCGCGCGTTATTCGGAGGCGGTCATCCCGCCACCGAAGGCGCCGCGGGCCTCGCCCGCCTTGCGGCCCTCGGAGTTGATTTCGAACACACCGCCGATCTCCTCGGCCTTGGGGCCGAAGAAATTGCCGCTGAAGCTGCCGGTGAAGTCGCCGTCATTGTCCAGCCCGTATGAGGGGCGCGCCTTCACGCTCACATCGGTGCCGGAGAAGCTGTTGCCGTCGATATCGCCCTTGAACGTGGCCAGGTCATTCAGCGTGGTCGTGAGGGTGTTGTCTCCGAACTTGGCTATTGTCGTCATGTCGGCCCTCCGGTTCGTGATCGGGCCCTCGCCATCCTCCTTGGCAGCGCGGAAATTCGCTGTCCAGCCGCCCTCGTAGGTGGCGGTGCCGAAGTTCGGCATGTCACCGGTCGGGGTCACGGTGCCGTCGGGCAGCGTGCTGACGAAGCCCGTGCCCAGGTCGGCAAGGGTATCGCCATCCTCCTTCAGACCCGCCCAGGTGCCGAAGTTCAGGTGCTCGAAGGACTTCGCCGCCGGGAACCGCACGTTCATCACCGGCGTCTTGATGTACTGGTACCGGACGCCATAGTTGCCGCTGCCGCTCGGATCTGAAGTACCGTCCGTGTTCACGCCGACGCGCTTGTACCAGGTCCGTTCGCCATTCTCGTTATCGTGGTAGTAGATGCCGTTCTCTTCGCTGGTGTTTTGGGGCTTTTTATAGTATTCGATCGTGAACTTGTCGAGGATCCCGCTCCCAGTACCCGTCCCGCTCGGCGCCGCGTCGGGACCGGTCACTTCGTAGAAAACGCCCGTCGCCCGCTTGACCACATATTTATTGTCTCCCTGATCGAACGTGCCATAGGGCGCGTCCTCGTTTTCAGGGGTGGCACGTATAAAAATATGATTTGAAGGTTCAGACGGATTGTCGTTGCGCCTGAAGACGGAGACCGTCCCGTCCTTCTTCGCAGCCACCGAGGTCTCGTACTTGTCGACGAGGTGCAGGCGCATTTTGTCATCGGCGGAATCGGTTATGCTGCCGATTGTCACGCTCCGCCTGCCCACCGCCGGCTGCGCCAGAACCTCCGGGGTGTCGTCGGTCTTGGCCTTATAGGGAATGGCCTTCCGCTCGCTTCGTCTGGCAATCGTATAGGGACCGATCTTCCCGGTCACCCGCTCCACGCCGTTCGTTGTCACGGTGCTCTTCTCCGCGCCCGGAACGATGGTGACGTCCCCGACCCTGTAGGTCGCCTGGCCGTCGTCGTCGTAGGTGACCTTGACCTCCATTCCGGCGGCCTTCACCGCCGCGGCGGCCTTGTCCATGGCGATCTTCGCCTGGGCCTGCGCCGTCCTCTGCGCCGCCTGCGCCGCAATGCGGGCCTCCACCGCCGCCGTGTCCGTGGTCGCGGCGGCCGCCTTCGCCGATTCCGCCTTCGCCGTATTGTAGGCCGTCATCGCCGCCCGCGCGGCGGCGCGCGCCGCCTCGGCATGCGTTTTCGCCATCGGGTCGCCGGTCTGCAGCATGGCAATATTCATCTGTGCCGCTTCCGCCTTGGCCGCCTCCGTATCCGCCGCGTCGGACTGCGTCTTGGCCGCGTCCATCGCAGCCTTCGCCGCCGCCCGCGCCTTGCCGAGCTCGCTCGTCGGGGTCGTCGGGGTCGTCGTGGTCGTGCCGCCGGTGGTGTTGCAGGCGGCAAGGCCAAGCGACAGCAGCGCCGTGCAGCACAAAAGGGCAAGCCTGCGCGGCCGTCCGGCGGCCGCCGCTCTTTGTGATTGCTTCGTCATGATTGAATGTCCCTTGTCTTTCAGGTGTCTTTCAGGTTGTCTTTCGTGCGCCGGGGAATGTCCCCGCCGCGCCTAGAAATTGCGCTGCAGACGCAACAGGCCCGTCGTCGCATCGCCGCCGGCATAGCCCACGGTTGGGCCCACGGCGGCATTGCTCTTGCCGAACCTGGTGTGGCGAACCTCGCCGCGCACCTCGACATTGGCGACCGGGTTCCACACCAGCACGCCCTCGACCGCCCAGGAGCTGATGCCCGAGCCCGCATCGCCGAGCTTCATGTTGCCCGCAACCGGCGTCGCGTAGTAGCCGGACGAGTACTGGCCGCCGACCGAGCCCTTGAAGCCCTCGGCGAACCGGTGCTGGTAGGAGCCGATGACCGACCATTGCGGCGTGTGCGTCGTGCCCCTGGCGATCCCGGTCGGCGACGCGTTGGCGCCGTAGCGGCTCGGACCGCTGGCGTAGAAGCCCTGGACGATCACATTGCCGTCCGGACCGATATCCGCATTGAGACCCAGCTTGACGCCGAAGGTCTCGGCCGACTGGTCGTAGCCGGCCGCGCCGTAGACGGTCGCGCCGGCGATAACGCCGCCGATGCGGCCCGTGAAGTCGGGAACATAACTGGTCCTGTCGCCGTCGTCATTGGCCGAGACCGCCGCGAACACGCCATCGAGCGTCAGGTTGTAGCCGATCTGGCTGGCCTGGCTGTAGCCGTAGGAAAGGCCGTTGTCCGAGTGCGAGCCGAAGCCCGACGCGCCGCCGTTCTTCGAACTGACCCAGGTCGTCTCCGTGTAGCCGAAGACAAGGCCGCCAAGCTCGCCATAGGCCTGGTCGATAACGGCATTGCCGTCATATCCGAACGTGTTCGTACCCTTGTCGTTGGGCTTCGCGTCGCCCTGAAGACGCACATAGGCATGAAGAACGCCGAGTTCCGTGTCCTCCCTGGCCTGCACGTTCAAACGCCCGCGAACGGTCGACGTGTAGCTGTCCGCATCGCTGACGAAACCCGCATCGAGGCGCACGAAACCGCTCAGCTTCAGGCAGGTCTCCGTGCCCGGTATGTAGAAATAGCCGGCGCCGAAGGCATCGCACACGCGCACATATTCAACCGCGTCCGGCTCGGCCGCGACAATCATGTCGGCACCATGGGCACTGCCCGTGAAAAGCAGCGCCGCGGCGCAGCATGGAAGAAGTCTGTCGATCCTGTTGTTCATGTCTGACCTCATGTCGTTATCCCCAAAAATGCCGCTCCCCGGAATGGAGGCCCCGCGATGCCGGCCTGTCCCGGCCGGCACCGGATGCCCGGGATGCCCCGGATGCCGATGACGGCGGCGCGTTCGCGTCACGGGAAGTGTTACCCCCCCCCCCCCCCGGTTAATGTGGCTATGGAATGAATAGGCAAACGCGCCAAACCGGACCGGGCCGCCCGCACCGGCAGGCCCGGAACCTGGGCCCGGAACCTGGGCCCGGCACATGGGCCCGGCACATGGGCCCGGCACGCGGGACCGCCCGCCGGGCGCAACTCGTCGGAAAACCGGGCAACAGATCGGCCGCAACACCGCAGACACACCCGCCGCGGACCGCCCGTACGGCCCGCCACACCTCCGCCAGACCCGGGCCAGACCCGGGCCAGACCCGCGAAAAGGCGAAACGAAACCATAGGCAAACGCCGCAAACGCCCCGGAACAGACACCACACCCAAAAGGAAAACAGTCACTGTGTCATTCAGGCAACAGATCCGACGCGCAACAGCAACGCGGCCCTTCAAGACCCGCAAGTCCCGCCCGGCAAACGAACCCTGCCGGCAGCATGATCCCGACGCCCGTTGCGGCCCCGCACACCAAAGCACAAATGGGCGCACCGACCCGTGTCAAACCGACCGCGATCCCGACGTCCGTTCCGATGCGACATGTCGCCGGCGCCTTCGAGCGCGATGCGCGTCGGCGCGGTGCTGGCATGGCAGCGCCGGGTGCGCGCCGCAGGCGATCCGTCCACCGCCGCCGTGTCCTACGCGATATCCGGGCGGCGAATTGCTTGTGGTTGCGACAAACACCACCGGGCCCGGAAGAAGCGCCCTCGATTATCCGTAGCAAAGTCGATTAGCGGCCGTCCACGGTGCGCAGTCCGAACCACTTGTCCTTGACAGCATCGTAGTGTTTTTCGGGCCGGTATTTGGCCACCCTCAGGCCAAGCCGCGACACCGTCAGCCGGCCCATGGAACTCAGCAGGCTGTAGCTGGCGACGACCGCGTCACGCCGGGACCGGGCAAGGCTCTCCTGCGCGGACAGCACGTTGGACTGCGTCTCGAGAACGTCGAGGGTCGTGCTCTGTCCGACCTTGCGCTCCTCGACAACGCCCTGCAATGCCAGTTGCGCGGCCTGGACCCGCGCAACGTTTGCCGCGGTCGAGGCTTTCGATGCTTCCAGCTGAGCCCAGTCGGTGACGATATTCTGCTGCACTTCGCGGCGCGCCGAATCGACCAGCATGCGCGCCCGCCCGAGCGTCTCCTTGGCCTGCCGCACGGTCGCCGAAGCGCCGCCGCAGGAGCAGGCCGAGGCCATCACCCTGTCGATCCACGCCGGCGTCACCGGCGGCGTCGCGACGAAGGCCGACCTGGAGAAGGTTGAAACCGGTCTCAGGGGCGATATCGATCTCCTGCGGTCCGACATGAACGGGAAGATCGAAAGGGCGAAGTTCGACCTGACCTGGCGCCTGCTCGGCGGCTTTGCCGTCCTCAACGCCATCATGGTCGCGATCCTGCGCTTCATGGGCGGCGTCTAGGGCCGGCGTTTCCGCTTCGGATTGCGGGAACGCCGCCCGATACGCCGTTGCGGCGGAACGCCCGCGGCGGCCGCGAAGATGCAGCGCGCGGCGCGGTCAGTGCGGAGCCGCCTCGGAGCGCGGATAATCAAAATTGCAACTGTAATGCTAGCCCGCTTAAAGAAATCCTTGTGGGACTTCGCGTACCTTTATGCCGATAGACCGACTCTGCCTGGCGGCGGGGCCGGCGCAACGCCAGCCTCACGGCCAAGCTGCTGGACAATTCCCGAGATGGCTCCTCATGAGCCTGAACTCGTCAGCGGCGAATGGGTCTGCCGACTTCCTTGAAGGACATCCCCGGCGAGGATTTCAGTTGTTTATCGGCCATGGGTTTTGTTTCAACTCACAATACGACGACACTGCCCGAAACGAGAGGCAAGAGGGATTCCGATTGAAACCTCTGTCCTGCAAGAATCTTCAATATGTTCGCACCATGGCGGTGATCTTGCTGTGGATGGTCTCATCCAGATGCCCGTTGCCCTTGATAGCATGGACCCGGATTTCCGCCTTTGCGCGACGTTCCACAGTCGCGCAGCATATGGCGTGAAGGTGTCACTGTCGTTTGGCTCCGAAAGCCCCGACAATTTGCATTTGTTCGAAAGTGCCTCCGGCTTCCGCATGGTTAGGCCCTGCGAATCCACCGCTGATTTTGTTGCCGACATGACCACTGGAAAAAGTTCCGTCGGTCCTAACCGGAATGTTATCGAAGCGAACCGTCGGAACTGTATGGTCGGCTTTGCGGTCAAGGTCTTTGATTTTGTCGAACCTGGCGTTTATGGTTTGGCTTTCAAGGTCGTAGATTATCTCTGCATCACCTTGCAGGATGTTGTCGCGCTGGGCGCCGCGTGCAGGGGTGCCAACCATGACACCGCGCCAGGTTAGCGATCCTCTCGTTGGGCGCGATCCCGTAAGTGATTGCCCTGCCGAAGCGCCGCGTAATGTTATAGTGCGGTCACTGAATTGTGCTTTGGTTTCCACGCTAAATCCACCATGGTCACCCCATGCACCATAAGCCCGGTAGTTTGGTCCACCGTCGCCACCGCTGACGTTAATGAGCGTGAAGCCGTTTTTCGTCAAAACAACTCTACCAGTCCCGGTACTTTCAAAGTTTGCAAGATCTGCTAGGGAAATTGTTTCCGACAGGCCGCTTCTTGGCTCAGTTAAAGTACAATAAGCGCCACGGCAGTCTGCCGCAATATTGAAAGTTGGCAGTCCAGGATTGTCAGTTTCACCGTAAAACGTTGATGCTGTTAAGGAATCTATACGTGAAAATATTGCGGCAGACCTCGCGCTTATCTCTGAAGCCGTTTCATCGGGAGACGAAGAACTCGTTAGTGAAATAATATCCTTTTGATCCTCGGCCCGTTCACGGGCGACTTTCAAGCTGCCCGTGTTGTTGCAGGCGGCAAGGCCGAGCGACAGCAGCGCCGCGCAGCACAGCAGGGCGCGTCTTGCGTTGCCATCCGGGCCGCGGCCAGCCGTTGCCTTTCGTGATTGCTTCATCATGTCATTAACCATCCTTGTCGTCGGGGTCGAGGAATTCTCGCCGCGGCGCCGGCGGCGCGCCCGCGTCACGGGAAAGGTTACCCCCCCCCCCTTGGGGAATGTGGCTATGGAATGAATAGGCAAGCGCGCCGGACCGGGCCGCAAGGCCCGACACCTGGGCCGGAAAGGGGCAGCGCCGCCGGGCGCAAACCGGCCGGAACACCGCGGACACACCCGCCGCAGCCCGCCGCTCGGCGCAGACTGAAGGGGATCGTGCCTTCACGGCAGACTATGCGGTATCGTATCAGCGGGCCGAACCGGGTGTGGATCAGGTCGCCGGCACGCCTTTATTGCCGGCACGCCTCTATTGAAAGGGATTGCGATGTGCGCGGCCGGCGCCAGGACAAAACCGCCGTCGCTCAACGCGAGGCTCCCGGCGCCAGCCGGACCGGGGCAGAGCCGGCCCGGGAGCCCTCATGCTCCCGGACCGCGATACGCCGGACCGTCAGGCCATTGCGCAGGGGCGCAACACAGGACGTGTTGACATAGTCATCCGCGGGCGTTCGAGAATGTTGGGGGTTTCCCGCGGACGATGTGCGTGTCGCCTGCGATCCGCATACCGTGGTTCGTCGATGACACACGAAGCGCATTCGCCGGGCTATCGTTTTGATTCCTGCCAAGCGGTATTGCACTTTACCGAAACCGCATGTCCGACATAATCCTGACCATGGCAGTGACCCATCACCACCGCCAACAAGACATGGTGCGCTGAAGGTTTCCTGCGGCACTGTCGTGGCGTTTCGAGCAAGTATCCGGGGAACTGCATGCGATGGTTTGAACGTTGTGAACCGTTGAACGCATCGTCCAGATCCTGTCTGGCCAACGCGATTGGAGTCTGATGCATGCGATTTCCGAACTGAGCCTGCATTTTTCATTGTCGGCATATGAGAAAGAGGATATTAATATATCCTCGAAAGGATATGCTCTTATGCCGCTCTATATCAAAGACCCCGAGGTCGACAAACTCGCCGAGGAACTTATCGGCCTCACCAAATCCAGCAAGGTCGAGGCTGTCAAACTGGCGCTCAAGCACGAGATCGACAACCGCAAGACCAAACTGCATGTTCGCGATCGTCTTGCAAAGACCCTTGCCATGGCCCGCGAGGCTGGGCCAATGGTTCACCTTGATCACAAGAAGGTCACGGATGAACTGTGGGGGCAGGACTGATGCTGTTTATTGATGCGTCGGTCATCGTGGCAATCATCGGCCTGGAAGATGATGCAGACGACCTCATGAATCGGCTGACACCGCATGATGGCCCGTTCTACGTGTCGGCAGTTACCCGCATGGAAGCCGTCTTGTCGCTGACGCGGCAGTTTGCCGAGGTTGAAGGTCCAAACAAGCCTGCTACACCGGCTATGCTCGACAAGGCGCGGCGGTTGGTCGACCAGTTTATAGCCGATATGGCCGCGAGGGAAACGATGATCAGCGGCGACGTGGGCAGCAAGGCCCTCGATGCCGCGCAGCGATATGGCAAGATCGTCAATCATCCAGCGCGCCTCAACATGGGCGACTGCTTCGCCTATGCCTGCGCCCAAGCGTACCGGTTGCGGATAGCATACAATGGCGATGATTTCACCGAAACCGATCTGGCCTGGTAGCGGCAATGGCCTGGTCAGGTTCCGGCCTTTCGCTGGCGCTCCGCAGCAAAAGACCATCTGCATCAACCAGTCCACCTATTGAGCATGTCCGACGTCATCGAATTTGCAGGCGAGAGATTCCGTGTTCGCCGCTATCCCTGAGAGTATCGGCCTTCTTGAGTTGCGGTTGGCCTGCGATTTCTGAAAGGCTGTAAAGTTGTTCGGCGGCAGGGACGGCAGCGATGCGCCGGGGCGCAGGCCCGGCGGCGATGCGGGGCGGCAGTCCCGAAAACAGGCCCGGGAGAAAGGCGCAGGGGCCGCGGATGACGCGCGGGCGCAGGCATTGCGCAGGCATTGCGCGGGCAAGTGTGCGCGGGCAAGTGTGCGTGGACGGGAAGGACGTTCATGGCGAAAGACACGATATCGAAGCCGGCTTCGGGACGCGGCAGCCGCGGTCCCATGCGTTCCGACGCGGAACGCATCGCCGCGCTCGAGGCGCAGCTTCCGGCAATGCGGCGGCGGGCCGAGAAACAGTTGCTGAAGGCGGCATGGAAGGCGGGGCTCTTCGACTTCGCCTTTACGCAGCCGGAACTGCGGACCCTGCTTGAGGACGCCCTGGCGCAGGAGCCGCGCGCCCTGTCGCGTCTGCACAGGCGCGGGAAGGAGATCGGCCGGCTCAGGAACCGCAAGAGGAAGAGGGAACGCGCCGACCTTGCCCGCGTCAAGGCGCTGCTTGGCGGCTTCATGACGGCGCAGTTCCGCCACGGGCCGGACCTGCATGCCGAACTCGCCGGCGATCTTCGCGATCACCTTGCCGGCCACGCGAATCCGCGCATGGCGGCCTCCAACATCGCCTTCATGGCCGGGATCCTCGACGATCCGCGATGGGAGGAAGGGCCGGCGGACGCCATCGCCTCCGGCACGGGCATCGCGCATGAGCAGCAGCGCCGCAACCGGGCGCGGCGCATGATCCTGATCGGGGCCTGGGTGCTGGACCGGCGCGGCGGCGCCCCGGACGGCGTATCGGGCGTCATCGACCGGCTCATCCGCGACGAACTGGCGAACTTCCTTGCCCGGGAGAGATCGGCGGCGCGCAACGTCGCCCTGCTTGAGGCCGCGCTCGGACCGTTCCGGGGCCGGCCGGCCCGCCGCGATGAGGATAAACATCGCTGTCCCGATATCTGAACTCGACTTTGTACAAAAACCAGTCACGTCCATGTCCAGAAGATTTCGTTTGTTGAGATTTCTTCCAGCGCTTGGTCGAGGGGCAAAATGATCCCTGCGAAGTCTCCAACATCTTGCCACCGCCCTCGGCAGGACCAGAACATTATCCTCATTTCGTCACCAGAACCGGTTGGCTGAAGTCGGGCGATCGGTGCCTCTGTGTCCGTGAGGTGGAGATTGTAGCCGTTCCGTATCCTGGTGATTGTCACACCACCCCCCCCCCCGTATCGTGTTGAACGCTTCGATACGTGCAAGATATGGATCAGGTTTTGCCATGGCGGTGTGATAGCAGAGCAATTTCCGACTGACAGAATGCGCAGGATCGAATTGACGGTCGTCGTCTTGCCCACGCCCGGCCCGCCGGCGATCGCCATGATCTTGGAGTCCAGAGCAAGGCGGATGGCATCGGCCTGGCTTGTGGCAAGGCTCAGGCCGGTTTTCCGTTCGATTCAGGGCAGCGCCTTGTCCGCATCGATTTCCGGCCAGGGCAGGCACCCTTTCCCGATCCGAGAGATCTGCTGCGCCATGCCCTTTTCTGCGTGATAGAGCCCCGCGAGAAACACGCAGTCGGTCTCGCCCACCCGATCTGCGATCACGGTGTCCTCCTGCAACTCTTCCTGCATCGCGGTCTCGATCAGATCTGACGGCACCTCGAGCAGCCTGGCTGCGAGACCTGCAAGGTCCTGACGTGGCAGACCGCAATGGCCATCCCCATGGCCTCGCTCAGCGCATAGGAAATCCCCGCCTGCACCCGGATCATGGCGGTTTTCCCGATCCCGAGCTTTTCCGCGATCATGTCCGCGGTCCGAAACCCGATGCCGCGGATGTCCTTGGCTAAACGGTAAGGGTTCTCTCTCATCACTTGCACGCAGTCCGTGCCATAGGTCTTGAAGATCCGCACCGCCCGGGCAGTGCCCACACCATGCTCGTGAAGAAACACCATGATCTCGCGGATCACTTTCTGGTCCGCCCACCCGCAGGTGATCTTGTCGGCGCGTTTCGGGCCGATGCCCTCGACCGCGCGCAGGCGTTCCGGCGCGGCCGCGATGATATCGAAGACATCCTTGCCGAACATCCGGACCATGCGCCTGGCACAGACCGGGCCGATGCCCCGGATCATGCCGGAGCCGAGGTATGTCTCGATGCCGTCGATCGAGGACGGGGCACAGGTGCGCACAAACTGCGCCTTGAACTGCAGCCCATGGCCGCGGTCGTTGATCCAGCCCCCGCAAGCCGTGATCCACTCCGCCGCGGAAATCATCGCGGCATGGCCCGCGGTCGTGACCGGATCCCGGTGACCCCGGGCTTTCACGCGCAGTACGCAAAAGCCGTTTTCTGCATTGTGAAACGTCACACGCTCAACAAGGCCCGCCAGGACCTCGGTCCGAGACGTGTCGGCCTGCGTCATCCGCCGCGCTGTGCGCGGCGCCAGTCCCACGGCATGTCAAAGCGCCCGGACCAGATATTGCGCCCTACAGCGCGGGCGTCCGTCTCAGCGCGGATATAGTCCCGGCTGTATCTGCGATAGGCGACGGCCCACCCTTCGCGCACGAGCCAACCGTTCAGGTCGACGCCGTCCTGGTGGCATACCGCAATCATGCGGCCATATCGATCGGTGTCGCGCGCGGTGCAGCTGACCTGCCTGCGGCCGATCCTGTCGGCCAGGGCAAATGCCGCCTGCTGCCCACAGCGCCAGCGTTGGCCCCCGGCCGTCATGCACAGCTGACGGCTTTCCGGCGCATCGATCCCATGCAGTCTAACCCGCTGGCCGCGAATTTCCAGCGTATCGCCGTCAACGACACTGGCAATGCCCGTCACAGTGGTCGCAGCGACCGGTGTGGTCGCGAAAATAGAGACGAAAAGAAGGGCGAGAACGAAGCGCATGGATCAGGTCTTTCGTACACCGAACGGATAAGTAAAGTCAGATTGGGAAGTACGAAGTACCGCAAGGTGCGGAGCAGTGGTGCCGGGCACGGATGTAACAAACATTCAGGTGCAGGTAAATATCCGACGGGACCGCTCTCGCAGCGTGATTGTCCCACGCTTTGCGGTACTTCCCAAATCGAGCAACATCCGGCATCACCGCTGCCGTTTCGTCGTGGTGGTCCAGGATGCGGATTTGAACACATGGTTTACGGAAGAACAGCACAAGGACTATGGCCTCGTTCATTCGCCGCCTGATGACGCCATAAACGCCTATCATGTCAGCAGCCGCGTAAACAAAGTCTGTAGTTGGTGTCTTGTGCCGCGGCTTCGGGAACGATACAATTCCCGCATGAGAACTGCCGGATCGACAACCGCCCTGCCGAGGAAACCGCATCCCGTGGATGTGCATGTCGGCGCGCGCATCCGGCTGCGTCGCAACACGCTCGGCATGAGCCAGCAAGAGCTCGCCTCGGCGCTCGGCATCACCTTCCAGCAGGTCCAGAAATACGAAAGGGGCACGAACCGCGTCGGCGCCAGCCGGCTGTGGCATATCGCCCAGCTGATGAAAACGCCGGTGGCCTTCTTCTTCGAGGATGCGCCTGGCGATCCGTCGCCCGCAAAGCCGCGCGCCGCCGGCCCGTCGGACACGGACCGCGTTCTGGAATTCCTGTCGTCACCGCAGGGCCTTCGCCTCAACCGCGCCTTCGTCGGGATCGGCGATCCGAAAATCCGCGACCGGCTGGTCAAACTGGCGAGCGCGCTGGCCGTCTAGCGCCGCCGCGCTCCGGGACAGGCCCTGAAACCCGCCCGCAAGCCGGCACCCGGTGCGGCGGAGCGTCGCAAAGCTGCGAAGGGTGCCGGTCGGGCGGCGCCTTTCTCGCCCTGGAACGGGCGCAATGCCCGCCAATCTTCGCCGCCTTGTGCCTCGGGTGGCGCGAATGAGCCGGCAAGGCCGCACAAGGGGAGGAAACCATGGCAAAACGGTCCATCTACGCGCAGATCGATGAGGTTGCCGGGATCCTGGAACGGCGCCGGTGCGGGATGAGCCGCGCGCGCGGCGCCGAACGCAGCCGGATGGAGGAACATGTCCTGCGTCTTCAAAGCGTGCTCGCAACGCTCGAATTCGTCCGCGATCACCGCGAGATCATCCGCCATCTGGCGGCGCGCGACAGGCCCGCCAGCGGTACGGACACGCCCGCTCCGGCGGCATCACCGGCGGCGGCTTCCGGGATGTCCGGTGCGGCGGACCGCAAGGCAAAATGACGATGCGCAAGCGCGCAGCGGCGGCTATGATCCCGGGCGGATCATGGAGACGTGAAAAGCTCTGGTCGCCGTCAGGCAACGAAGATGAAGTCGGAATCGGTCAGGTCCGATGCGGATCGCATGTATTGCGCTCCATGATGGTGGTCGTCCACGCTGACGGCACGTGCTCCGGTGATCACGGGGATGGCCTCGCACTGACCGGCACAGGGATCGCGACGGACTGACGTTTCCCCTCGGAGCTGAACGTCTCCGGCGCAATCTCGGATCAGGTGGTCACGGCGCCAGGTTGATCGTCATCGCCGAAGCGGAAGACCGTATGTCCGTTTCTACCGGTGAGGTGGCTCGCCCTACACTGCACGTTCGAGGGTTGCTCGGATGGGCTGAGCCGATCCTCATCACAGGAGGACGAGCCGTGGCAGATTATAGAGAAGCATTTGTCGGAATCGATGTTGCCAAATTGAGAAACGCCATCGCGATTGCCGATGCGGGCCGTGAGGGAGAAGTTCGCTTCTTCGGAGAAGTCGACGCTTGTGTCGCAAGCATGCGCCGGACCATTCAGCGGATCGCCGACAGATTTGATCGACTGCATTTTTGCTATGAGGCCGGACCGACAGGCTATGGGCTCTATCGGCTCATCCGTTCTCTCGGGCATGAATGCACGGTCGTCGCCCCGTCGCTGATCCCAAGGAAGCCTGGCGACCGGGTGAAGACGAACCGCCGGGACGCTCTCTCGCTCGCCCGGCTTTTGCGCGCCGGCGAGCTTACTGCGGTGTGGGTTCCCGATGCAGGCCACGAGGCGATGCGGGATCTCGTCCGCGCACGGTCGGCAGCGGTCGAGGTGCTGCGGGTCCATCGCCAGCAGGTGAGCGCTTTCATGCTCAAGCACGGCCGCGTCTATCCGCGCAAGAAAGGCTGGACGATGCGCTATTTGCGCTGGTTGCAGGAACAGACGTTCGATCACCCGGCGCACCAGATTGCGCTCCAGGAAATGGTTGAAGCCGTACGCATCTCCAAAGAGCGGGTTGAACGGCTGGAGCGCACCATCGAGGAGTTCGTTCCGGCCTGGTCGTTGGCACCGGTCGTACGAGCGCTCCGGACTTTGCGTGGCGTGGACCTGATCGTCGCTGTGACATTCGTCACCGAAGTTGGCGACGTGAGCCGGTTCGAAAGTCCGCGCCAGCTCATGGGATATCTCGGCCTCGTTCCCGGTGAGCGCTCGACTGGCGACACTATCAGGCGCGGCGGCATCACCAAGGCAGGAAACAGCCGGGTGCGCCAAATGCTGGTCGAGAGCGCCCGGGCCTATCGGCATCCGCCCAGGGTCGGGATAAAGAAGCTGTACAGACTGGAGCAGGCGTCACCGCGCGTGCGCGAGATCGCATGGAAGGCGCAGAGCCGCTTGACGGCCCGGTACCGAACGCTGAGTGGACGCGGCAAGCGGCCAACGGTGGTCTGCACTGCGGTCGCCCGCGAACTGGCCGGCTTCATGTGGGCCGTTGCCAGGGAGGCGCAGGCAAGCTGATCTTGCCCTTGTGGCAACACGAAACTCGCGCATGGGCGGAGGCGGGACCACGGCAGGGAAATGTCCGTCGAATGCTTTGTGGCCGGCTACTGGCCGACGCCCGCTGTAAGACAGGAACAGACCCGGACGCACAATCGGAAATGCGGTAGCCAACCCGCGCATCAGAGCTTGATCACCGACGTCCTTCAGTTCCGCCTCCACCCATGCGCGATCAATATCATGAACAGCCGATCTCCTCCTCGTTCTGGATCGGCCGGATATTCGACGTGCCAAACCTTGACAGCGGACATCAGAGCATTCGCCCGTGATCCACATCTGATGCATGACGATGGCGATGCGGCGCGCGAGCGCAACAATCGCCCTTGCTGTCCCGGATCGCTTTGCGACCTTCATCGCCCACGCTTTGAGGGAGCGCCATTTCTTCGACACCAGCATCGTCGAGGTCGCAGCCTCGACCAGCAGATAGCGCATGCGCCTGTCGCCGGAATTGGAGACATGCCCCGACCGGCCGATCTCTCCCGATCGACAGACCCGCGGCGTTGGCCCCAATTGGATGTGCCGGAACCAGTTTCGATCTCTTGAAACGGCCGGGATCTTCAATGGTCGCCTTGAACGCGAGAGCTGTCAGTGGACCGACGCCCGGTATCGTCTGGAACAGCTTGCGGATCGGATCGGCGCATGTCGGCGCGGATGCGGCCACGTCGCTGGTTGAGGAACTGGCGCTCACGCCGGGCAATGCCCACGATGGGAGGAATGGCGAACATGTGCCTCCCGACGATCCTGGCGATGTGTATGCCGACAGTGCCTATCGGGGGCCTATCGGGGGCCTGTCGGGGGCAGGTCTTTGCGGACGCCGTGACACTGCGCGGTGGTGTGCCCTTTGTGGTCCAAACCGGCGTTTGGACGAAAGACGATCCCGTGGCACTGGCGCAGGCGGAAAAGAAGATGGCGAATCGGAACGCGGCCATTCATGCCATTCGCTGTCGGATCGAGAAGATCTTCGGACCCTGGAAACGCTCCTATGGTTTCCGCCGCATGCGATGGCGAGGCATCGCAAAAGCCCGTCTGCAAACGCACTTCACCGCAATCGCCTACAACCTCAAACGAACCCTCAACATCCTCAGCCCCGCGTCAAACCATCCTTCCAGGCATCAAAAGTGGCTCGCGCACAGCTGCCTGACGCGGACAAAACCAATCCCCTGCGTCATAACGCCAATTTCATCGCGAACCCTCAACCCGCGCACAGGTCTCATTATCGTCGCGCGCCTTGCGGGCGAGGCCGTCAGCGCCGACGGGTACCTCGCGAATATGGGCACGGAGGACTTCCTTGCGTGCCTGTCGCGTCCGGCGCTGGAAGCTGTCTGCGAGGGAACGCCCATTCAGCCGCGCCGGCGGGTGAAGGACACGCGCGCCGCGCTCGTCGGGCATTTCCGGGAAGGACGTTTCGTCGATGCCGGCCCTGCCGTTCCCGGTCGATCGCAAGACAGGAATATATTCCATGAGCGCAACGCGCGATCGATCGGCGGTGGTTCGCCCGTGTGCGCCCCGCCGCGGTGGAGCGACGGGGCGCGTAACCGGACCCTTCTTCCATGGCTCAGTTCCAGGTTCCGGCGCGCCCGGTATGGCCCGCGCCGGCGCGGCGGTCAAGCCTGCACCCCGCGACGTCGCCGGACCGTTCGGCACGTTCCGTGCCCGCCCCGCGCCGGGCCTGCCTGCGCCCCGGGCGCATGCAGACGCCCGTCCGCGAGCACTTGCCATGCGATCCGGTCATACCGGCCGTCCGGTGAAGCCGGACCTGCGCATCGGGGCCGCAACGGTCGGGCAGCTTCGACCGCGGCGGCGAGACCGTCTACCGCACGAATCTGGCGGCGACGGACATTAAGGTCCTGCACTTCGCCAGCAAGGAGGAAGCCGCGCCTGCGGCGAAGTCGAAGGCGAAGAAATGACGAACGGGACGGGACCCCGGTCTTTCCCGCCGCGGCGCAATGGTTTATATCACAGGGAACGGAGACGAACATGCTGATGATAGACACTCTCAAGCTTGCCGAAGACCTGAAGAAGGGCGGCTTCAACGAGAAGCAGACCGAGAGCCTGGTCAATCTCGGCCGTGAGCTGAGCGACCGGGTGATCGAGAAGCTTGCCACGAAGGACGATCTGGATGATCTCAATGAGCGCCTGACACACAAGATCGACGTTTTACGAAAGGACATGAAAGCGCTCGACAAGAGCGTGGATGACAAGCTGACCCTGCTCGAGCAGCGCATGGTCATCAAGCTCGGCGGCCTGATGATCGGCGGCCTCGGCATTCTCGTCCTCATGGACCGCTTGCTGCCGCCGGCAGGCTGACGCTTCCGGCCCGCCCCGGGCGGGCCTTTCACCCACGACGCATCGTTGATGCCGGTCTATAAACCGCCAGGGCGATTCAGAGAAAACGATCATTTATGTCCCTTGTCAGCAGTGTGATGGCCCTGTCGCGATGATCTTGCACGAATTCGATTGCTTGTGTCGGAGAATTAGAGATGCGTTTGAGCAGGGTCAGCGCAGCACTCGTCAGGCTGAAGATGATTGCCGGGGCATGATCGGAACGGTTTGTGTAGCGGTCTTCGCCGAGCGACATGTCTGTTGCCCGCGGATGACGTCGGGATGGCGGTCGGTTTGACACGGGTCGGTGCGCCCATTTGTGCTTTGGTGTGCGGGGCCGCAACGGGCGTCGGGATCATGCTGCCGGCAGGGTTCGTTTGCCGGGCGGGACTTGCGGGTCTTGAAGGGCCGCGTTGCTGTTGCGCGTCGGATCTGTTGCCTGAAAGACACAGTGTCTGTTTTCCTGTTGGGTGTGGTGTCTGTTCCGGGGCGTTTGCGGCGTTTGCCTATGGTTTCGTTTCGCCTTTTCGCGGGTCTGGCCCGGGTCTGGCGGTGGTGTGGCGGGCCATGCGGGCGGTCCGCGGCGGGTGTGTCTGCGGTGTTGCGGCCGATCTGTTGTCCGGTCTGCTGGCGGATTGCGCCCGGCGGGCGGTCCCGCGTGCCGGGCCCATGTGCCGGGCCCATGTGCCGGGCCCAGGTTCCGGGCCCAGGTTCCGGGCCTGCCGGTGCGGGCGGCCCGGTCCGGTTTGGCGCGTTTGCCTATTCATTCCATAGCCACATTAACCGGGGGGGGGGGGGGGGGGGGGTAACACTTCCCGTGACGCGAACGCGCCGCCGTCATCGGCATCCGGGGCATCCCGGGCATCCGGTGCCGGCGGGGTCCGGCCCGCCGGAGGGGTTGGCCGGCGTCGCCGCCGCTGCGGTTCCGGTGCCCGGGCCGGCCGGGACAGGCCGCCATCCCGGAGCCGGCATCCCGGGGACCGGCATTTTGGGGATAACGACATGAGGTCAGACATGAACAACAGGATCGACAGACTTCTTCCATGCTGCGCCGCGGCGCTGCTGTCGCTCGGCCTTGCCGCCTGCAACACCACCGGCGGCGGAACGGGCAATGGCGGTGCGGCCCCGACGGCCCAGACGACCGAACTGGCCAAGGCGCAGGCTGCCGCGAATGCTGCGCAGAAAAGCAGGACCGAGGTCGAAAAGGCGCGGGACAAGGCTAAGGCCGACTTGGCGGCGGCGGAGAAGGCGCGCGATGAGGCGAACAGGAAAGCGGCTGTGGCGCGGACGAACGCGGCAAAGGCCCTTAATGCCCAAAAAGCCGCAGAAGCGAAAGCGGCTCTGGCGCGGACGAATGAGGCTACAGCCAAGGCGGCGCAACGGGAGGCCGAGCAGGCGCGGGAAGCGGCCATTGCGGCACGACAGCGTGCCGAGCAGGCGCAACGGGAGGCCGAGCAGGCGCGGGCCGCGGCCATTGCGGCACGACAGCGTGCCGAGCAGGCAAAGGGAGCGTTAGAGAGGGCGCAGCAGGCCGAGCTTGGTCAGGCGCGCACGGCGGCGGTGACGGCGATGGAGGCGGCGAAGAAGCAGTCCGACGCGGCGGATACGGAGGCGGACAAGGCTGAGGCTGCGCTGACGGGTGATTTCGTCATGCTGCAGACCGGAAAACAGCACAAAAAGGCGCAGACGCATGCTGCTGTGGCGCGCGCGGCGGCAAAAGCGGCGATGACGGCCTATGAGACGGCGAAGGCGGAATCGGCGAAGGCGGCTGCCGCGACCACGATCACGGCGGCTGTGGAGGCGCGCACCAGGGCGCAGGCGGCACTGAAGACGGCGCAGGCCCAGCAAAAGATCGCCATGGACAAGGCTGCCGAGGCGGTGAAGGCCGCCGGAATGGCAGTCAAGGTAAGCCAAACCGAAGGCCAGACGACCTACAAGGTCGGAGAGGTCACCATCGTTCCGGGTGCGGAGAAGATGGAGAAGACGGTGAACGGCAAGACAGTCATAACGGGGTTGATCAAGGACATTCTGTCTATAAATAGCTATAATGCCTCGCCGGTCACATATCAGGCCGCAGGCGTCGAGACCCCGGAGCGCCTGGCCCAGCCCACTGTCGCAGCCCGGAAAGTGATCGTTGGAAGCGTGACCGACTCTTCCGATGACAGCATGCGCCTGGTACTTTTCGACAAGTACGGGAAGGCCGGTGAGACCACCAATGAAGGGTTCGGGATTTACCGAGTACGCAGTAATCCCACAGCGGAATGGGCGTTTCCGGGTAACTTCGGCGATACCGCGCAGTTACCCGATGGAACGAAGACCCCCTACGGTTGGGTCAATCGACCAGGCAAACAAGCTGTGATCAAGAAATCGAATTTACGTTTCTACAAAGTAACCTCTTCTGTGGACCCTCGGGCGAAGCCTACAAATGGTCTTTCGGCAAACGCCAACGAGCTCACTATCGCCGCCGATACTGAGCCCGAAACTCTCTACTATTACGTGAACGAAGATAATAAAACGGTCTGGCTGAAGCGGGTGGGCATATTCACTGCAGACAACTCAGAACCTGGGGCCCAACTGGGCCTCAGGTACAGCATAGTTCATGCGCTTGAGGATGTCCGGTTCCCGACGGCGAAAGACTTCAAGCACCTGAACTATGGCATCTGGGCGGGTCTGAAGGAGGATGGCAATACCCTTGCCGATCTGGGCACGGGCTTCGTCAGCAAGCTGCCCGACGGCAGTGTGACCCCGAGCAATGACATACCGACCTCCGGCAGCGCTACCTACGAGGGCGGCTGGACCGCCAATGTACGTGTCGCCAAATCGGACGGCACTGGTGCGATCAATAACGTAAGCAATGAAATGACGGCCACTGCGGATTTCGGAGCGAACACCCTCCAGGCAACGCTGACCGGTCTGGCGACGTTGAAGGGCGATATCGACGGCAATAGCTTCGCGGGCACCAATGTGGGCGACATCAAAAACACTTATGGACTGGACAAATCCGTAGGCAATTTCGAAGGTGAGTTCAGCGGCAACTTCTTTGGACCGAAGGCGGAGGAACTCGGCGGTGTGTTCGACTTCACCTCCGAGGGAGCCAGGGCGGGCGAGTTCCGCGGCGCCTTCGGCGGTGGGAGGATAACAGACTGACCTCCGCCAACAGCACCAGAACCCCGGCGCCCGGTCCCGCAACGGATCGGGCGTCGCTCCTTGAAGCACAATTCGAAAGCCGTGACACGATGCGCAGCCACACATATCGCCTTTGCAGCCTGCTGTTTGCCCCTGCCCTGCTCGCCCTTGCCCTGTTCGCCCTTGTGCCCCTGCGCCCTGCCGCGGCCGGGCAGCCCCCGCCGCGGTCGGTTTCGGCCGGTGCGCTGATCGAGGCGGCGCGGGCGGCGCTGGCCGGGGGCGCGCCGCGCGATGCGGCCGTCCTGCTCGAGGGGGTGGAGCCCGGCGCGGCTGACCCCGACACGCTCGACTTCCTGCACGGGCAGATCGCCCTTGCGCGGCAGGACTGGCGCACCGCGCAACGCAGGTTCCGGGCCATGCTGGCGCGCGATCCCGGCCTGACCCGGGTGCGGCTCGACCTGGCGCTGGCGCATTACCGGGCGGGCGAGTTCGAGCGGGCGGAGCGGCATTTCCGCCTTGCCCTGAGCGCCCCGGGCCTGCCCGGGGACGTGCGCGCCAACGCGCTCTCCATGCTTCACCTGATCGGCCGCGAGAAGGCCGAGGGCTGGACGTTCGGCGTGGCGCTGGCGCTGGCGCCCGACAGCAACATCAACAACGCGACCGATGCGCAAAAGCTCGGCCTGTTCACGTTGTCGCAGGATGCGCGCCGCACCAGCGGGGTCGGTCTGGTGGCCGACATGCATGGCGGATACACGGCGACGGTCCGCCCGGGGCTTCAGTTCCGGGTCAATGGCGGTCTGCGGACCCGCAGCTACCGGGAGAGCCGGTTCAACGAGCGGATCGCCGGTCTCAACGCCGGCCCGCGCTTCCTGTTCGGCCGGTCCGTCCTGCATCCCGAAGTGCACGTTCGCCAGCGCTGGATCGGCGGCGATGTCTACAGCCGCAGCGCCGGTCTGCGGGTTTCGGGGAGCCGGACCCTTTCCCCGGTGTGGCGGCTGCGCTGGTCGCTCGGGCGCGCGTGGACCGACTACGAGGGCTACCTCGGCCGCGGCCACACCGATACGGCGGGGTTCGGCATCGCCCATGCCCTGGGCGGCGTCACGGTGCTGCGGGCCAATGCCGGCTGGCGCCGCGAGACGCTGGACAAGGACTACTGGTCCTGGCGCGAGTTCAGCCTCGGCCTGTCGGCCGAGAGCGAGTTGCCGCGCGGTTTCGTCGCCGGCGCGGGCCTGCGCGTGGACCGGCGCGATTACGGCGCACCGCGCCCGCTGTTCGGGCCGCAGGCGCGGCGGGACACGACCTACGCGCTGTGGACGACGCTGTCCAACCGGAACATCGACATCGGCGGCTTCACGCCGCAACTCACCCTGCGCCACGAACGGCGCGACAGCAACATCACGCTGCACGACTACAGGCGCAACGTCATCGAACTGGGTGTCGTAAGGTCGTTCTGAATGCAGGCAAAGCGCCGCGCGGCGCCGGTTGCGCCCGCTGGGCCGGTCCGGCGCGTTGCCTATTGATTTCATAGCCACATTCCCGAGGGGGGGGGGGGGTACACTTCCAGGCAAGCTGTCCGCAGACCGCCGGTTGACACGGTATCGCAACGGGGCGCACGACACGCAATCACGGGAGAGGAAAACACGATGGAACGCGACGAAACGGTTTATGGCGGCAATGGTGCGGACACGCTCAACGGGACCGACGGCGCCGACAAGCTTTCCGGCGAGGACGGCGACGATACCATCTACGGCAGGGGAGGCGCGGACACGCTCTGGGGCGGCGACGGCAACGACACGCTTCATGGCGGTGATGATAACGACACGCTGTGGGCCGGCGAGGGCGACGACGTGCTCGACGGCGGCCGGGGCAACGACTACCTCTTCGGCGACGGCGGCGCCGACACCTTCGCGTTCGCGGCGGGCGACGGCAACGACACCGTTGCCGACTTCGGCGACGGCGACAGCATCGAGATGATCGGGGTGCCGGGCGGGTTCGCCGGGCTGGTCATCGAGCAGGACGGCAGCGATACCGTCATCCGCTACGGTGATGGCGACAGCATCCGGCTGACGGGCGTGACGGCGTCGGAACTCGGCGCGGACCGCTTCCGGTTCGTTGACAACCTCACGCTGAGGGGCAGCGACGAGGCCGACACGCTGACGGGCGGTCGGGGCCATGACACGCTGAAGGGCAAGAAGGGCGATGACACGCTGAACGGCGGCGCCGGGGCGGACACGCTGGGCGGCGGCAAGGGCAACGACAGACTGAATGGCGGTACCGGCAATGACAGGCTGACGGGCGGCAGGGGCACCGACACCTTCGCGTTCGCGGCGGGCGACGGCAACGACACCATTGCCGATTTCGAGGACGGTGACACGATCAGCATCGACGGGGTGAGCGGCGGGTTCGCCGGGCTGGACATCCGGCAGGACGGAAACGATACCGTGATCCGCTACGGCACCCTCGGCGACAGCATCCGGCTGACGGGCGTGACGGCGTCAACGCTCGACGCGGACGACTTCGCGCTGCCCGAGCCGCAGCAGCAGTCACCCGGCAATCGCGACCGGGGCGTCCAGGGCGCCGGCGACAGGGACGGTGAGAACGACGGCGGCGGCAATACCCCCCTGCCCGGCACGCAGCAGCAGGCACCGGGCGAGCCGCAAAGCAGGTCACCCGGTACGGGCGCGCAGCAGCAGGCGCCGGACTTCAAGACGCAGCGCGGCACACCGGGCGACGACATCCTTAAAGGCGGGGACGGCAAGGACCACCTTTATGGCGGGGACGGATACGACATCCTTTATGGCGGCAAGGGCGACGACACGCTTTATGGCGAGGACGGAACCGACCACCTTCATGGCGAGGGCGGCGGCGACACGCTTTATGGCGGCGACGGCGGTGACCACATCTGGGGCGGCAACGACAAAGCCGACGGCGGCGACGGCGATGGCGACGACGGCGACGACACGATCTACGGCGGGGACGGCGGCGATTACATCTACGGCGGCAACTGGGGCGATGGCGACGACGGCGCCGACACGATCCACGGCGGGGACGGCAACGACAGGATCCACGGCGGCAACTGGGGCGATGGCGACGACGGTGACGACACCATCTACGGCGGCGAGGGCAACGACCACATCTGGGGCGGCAACAGCAGAGGCGACGGCGACGACGGCGACGATACGATCTACGGCGGCAAGGGCGACGACAAGATCGAGGGCAGCAAGGGCAATGATACCCTTCATGGCGGGGACGGCGCCGACACCTTCGTGTTCCGGGAAGGGGACGGGAACGACACCATCCACGACTTCGAGGGCGGCAAGGACGTAATCCACATCTTTGGCCCAGTGGAGAAGTTCTACGACCTGACCATCACCAACAACGCGCAAGGTCATGCGGTGATCACCGGCTACGGAGACGATGCCAGCATCACGCTGGAAGGCGTGGATGCGTCAACCCTTACCAATCGCGATTTCGTGTTGATGGACCTCTACGGCTTCACCCTCTACGGCAGCGACGGCGTAGACCACCTTCATGGCGGGCGCGGAAACGACCGCCTTCATGGCAGGGATGGAAACGACCACCTTCATGGCGGGCGCGGTATAGACCGGCTTTATGGCGACGGCGGCGACGACACGCTCCACGGGGATGACGGCAAAGACATTCTCTACGGTGGTGACGGCGCCGACACGCTCCATGGCGGCGACGGGAACGACTGGCTTTATGGCGGCAAGCACACAGGCAGTGAAAGCTTCGAATACAGCCCCGACACGCTCTACGGCGACGGCGGCGACGACCGCCTCCAAGGTGCCTTCGGCGACGACCGTCTCTACGGTGGCGACGGGAACGACAAACTCTACGGCAACCGGGGCGACGACCGCCTCTACGGTGGCGATGGGAACGATAAACTCTACGGCAACCGGGGCGACGACACCCTTGAGGGCGGCAAGGGCAATGACGACCTGTGGGGTACCGGCGGCATGGTCTTCTCCGCGCTTACCGGTATGGTCACCGGCAAGTATTACATCCTCGACGCCGACCGGTTCGTGTTCGGCAGCGGGGACGGTGCCGACACCATCCACGACTTCGAGGACGGGAAGGACACAATCGTCATCAAGGGCGGATTGAAGTTCTCGGACCTGACCATAACGAACAACTCGGACGGCCATGCGGTGGTCACTGGCTACGGGGAAAACGACAGCATCACGCTGAAAGACGTGTCCGCGTCAATGCTTAGCGATGCCGATTTCGACTTCCTCGGCGGTTGAGCGGGCGAAGTGTCGAGCCTCTCCAACTGGACTGGTCCACCGCTATTCTTGAAACTGAGAGCCGGATTCATATATGATGGGTCTCATTACTGGCAGGAGTCGTCTGTTGTCACATCCAATGACGTTATCCGAGGCAAAGGAGGTAACGACTGGATTTATGGAGGTGGGGGCAATGACAGCCTGTATGGAGACAAGGGAGATGACTTCCTCTATGGAGGTTCCGGAGACGACAAGCTTTACGGCGGACGTGGTAATGACGAGATGCATGGCGGTAGCGGCAACGACATCATGCGCGGAGGTCGGGGAGATGATGAACTGTCCGGGTGGCAGGGTAATGACTTTCTTTATGGCGGCAAGGGCGCCGACAAGCTCTACGGAGGCAGCGGTAACGACACGCTGACCGGAGGCAAGGGCAAGGATATTTTCCTGTTTAACGCCGCACAGAGCAATGATCACGACACCATCAAGGACTTCACCAGGGGAGAGGACAAAATCGGTCTGAGGAAACTTGCCGATAAGACTTTCGACTTTGACGATCTGACCATCACGAACAACGCGGAGGGCCATGCGGTGGTCACCGGCTACGGGGACGACGCCAGCATCACCCTGGAAGGCGTGGATGCATCGGCTCTTACCGATGCCGATTTCGACTTCCTCGGCGGCTGAGGGGTCGGATCGCGGCGGCCCGGCATACGAAGACGGAGATTTGCCTTGAGCATCGAGAATGCGAACCCGCGCTCGGTTCTTGTGCGCTATCGCGGCGCGCTTGTCCTGGTTGGCGCCGTGAGCGCGGCGATAAACCTTCTGCTGCTCGCGGGTCCGCTGTTCATGTTGCAGATCTACGACCGGGTTCTGACCAGCCGTTCGGAGGCGACGCTTGTGGTGCTTCTTGCCATTGTCGTCTATTGTTACGGGCTGATGGGCCTGCTTGACGGCCTGCGCGGGCGGGTCTTTTCGCGCATCGGGGCCGGCTTGCAGGGTGCGCTTGACGAGCGCGTTTTCGATGCCGCCGGCACTGCGGCGCGCGACCCGGCCGGCGGTGGCGGGCACTTGAGCGGCGGCCCGGGGCAGGCGCTTGAGCAACTCGGGACGGTGCGGGCGTTCTTTGCGTCAATGGCTCCGGGGGCGATCCTGGACCTGCCGTGGACGCCGTTGTTCATTGCGATCATCTTCATCTTCCACCCGCTGCTCGGCTGGCTTGCGGTGGCGGGCGGTGCGGTTCTGGTGGTTCTGGCGCTGTCCAACCGATGGGCGACGCACCGGTCACAGGAGCGGTCGGCGAATCTTTCGGTGGAGGCCGCCATGCGCGCCGAGGATGTGCGCCGCGAGATGGAGACGGTGACGGCTCTGGGCATGATCGGGCCGCTGCGTGGGCGATGGAAGGCGTCGCGCGATGCGGCGCTGGATGCATCGATGCGGGCCTCGGACGCCGGCGGCGGCCATGTTTCGGCGAGCAAGGCGTTTCGGCTGCTTTTGCAGTCGGGCATGCTGGCGCTCGGCGCTTTTCTGGTGCTGGGGAGCGAACTGACAGCGGGCGCGATGATCGCGGCGTCCATCCTGCTGGGCCGGGCGCTGCAGCCGCTGGAGCAGACGATCGCACAGGCGGCGCTGATCCGTCAGGCGCGGGCCGGCTGGCTTTCGGTGTCGCGCCTGCTTGCGCAGTTTCCGCCGCAGGTGCCGCCGATGGCGCTTCCGCATCCCGCGGCGCATCTTCGGGTGCGCAACCTGACGGTGCTGTCTCCCGATCGGCGGGCGGTGCTTTTGCGCTCGGTAACGTTCGATGTCGTGCCGGGCGAGGCGCTGGCGGTGGTGGGGCCGAGCGGCGCCGGAAAGTCAACGCTGGCGAAGGCGCTTGCCGGACTGTTACCGGCCGCGCAGGGCGATATCCGCCTGGGCGGCGCTGAACTGCCGGCGTTCGGGGAGGCGCTATGGCGTGAGCATCTGGGCTATCTGCCGCAGGAAGTGGTGCTGTTTTCCGGCACTGTGGCACAGAACATAGCGCGCTTCGACCCCGATGCCGGCGACGCGGCTGTCGTTGACGCGGCGCAGGCGGCCGGGGCGCACGCCATGATCCTGTCGCTTGGCGGCGGCTACGACACGGTTCTGACGGGCAGCGGCGGGGTTTCGGGCGGTCAGCGCCAGCGCATCGGTCTTGCGCGGGCGCTTTACGGTGAGCCGGCCTTGCTGGTTCTGGACGAGCCGGACGCCAGCCTTGACGATGACGGCGTGCATGCGCTGAACCGGGCGATCGCCGGGGCGAAGGCGGACGGGCGGGCAGTTGTCGTCATGGCCCACAGGCGCGCCACGCTGGCCGAATGCGAGCGGGTGCTGGTGCTGGAAGGCGGCGCGGTGAGGACGTGGGGACGCCGCGACGAGGTGCTGGAGCTTATTTCCGGCCGGCAGCAGGCGATCGCTGATGAAGACGAGGTGAACGATGGCGAACGCGCATCCCGATAGAGCGGCGCATCGCCCTTCAGGGGCTGTCGCGGTTCTTGGGCCGCGGGCGCCGCGCGCGCGGACGGCAGCGCCGGCAGGGGGACCAGGACCCGTGTGGCCTGTGCGCGGCCCCTTGCGGGCGTGCGTGCTGGTGCTCGCGTTCGGGTTCGCGGGCGCCCTCGCCCTTGCCGGAACGGTCCCGATCCACGGTGCCGTGATTGCGCCCGGCAATGTCGGGGTTGCCACGCGCCTTCAGGCGGTCCAGCATCCCGATGGCGGTCTTGTCGCGGCGCTGCGGGTGCGCGATGGCGAGCGGGTCGCAGCGGGTGCGGCGATCCTTGAGCTTGACGCTTCGGAGCTTTCTTCCGAGGAGGCAGTCGTGACGCGGCAGTTGCACGAGGCGCGGGCGCGCATCGACCGCCTGTCGGCCGAGGCCCGGTCGCAGGACGCCCTGGCGTTCCGGGACGGGCGTGCCGCAATGGACAGCCCGGTCCTTGCGGCACTGCTTGCCGCAGAGCGCAGGCTGTTCGAGACCGGGCGCGAAACGCTGATAAAGACACTCGGGCAGATCGGCGAGCGCAAGACGCAGACCGCGGCCTATATCGATGGGCTGCAGCGTCAGATAGAGGCTGTCGGGGACCAACTGGAGCTGATCGGGGCGGAAGCGCGCGACAAGCAGTCGCTGCTTGACAGGAAACTGATCAAGCGGTCGGAAGTTTCGCGGCTGCGGCGCGAGGAGGCGCGTCTGAAGGGTGATCTGGGAAGACTTCAGGCAGATGTCGCGCGGGCCCGCAGCGCCATTGCCTCTTACGAGATGGAGCGGCTGCGCCTGCTGGCGGAACGCCGGGAAAGGGCGCAAGGACAAATGCGCGAGCTGCAGCCGCGCGAGGCGGAGCTTGCCGAACGTCTCCGGGTGATCGAGAGGCGCCTTTCACGGCGCGTGCTTCGGGCGCCGATGGCCGGCGTGGTGCATGCCCTCAAGGCGTTCACCGTGGGCGGGGTTATCCCGGCCGGTGCCGAAGTGGCGGCCATCGTGCCCGAGGGGGTCTCGCTGGTGCTTGACGTGCGGGTCGATGCGGGCCAGATCGACGAGGTCTGGACCGGACAGGACGTGTCGGTGATTTTTCCGGCCTTCAATGTGCGCACCGCACCGCAGTTTGCCGGGCGGGTTGACACCGTTTCCGCCGATGCGCTTGTCGACGAGGCGACGGGCGCCCGGTACTACAGCGTGCAGGTTGCCCTGGACGCTGCGTCGCTGGCGCGGGCACGCACGCACGGCATCGTGCCCGGCATGCCGGTCGAGGCGTTCATAAGGACACGCGCCCGAACGCCGCTCGCCTTCCTGCTGGGGCCATTGACCGACTATGTCCGGCACGCCTTCCGCGAGGAATGAGACCGCCGCGCCATTTGTCCTTTGGCGGGCGCCGGCAGGGACCGCATCGGGGCGTCGGGATCATGCCGCATAACAGCGGTTCGCCGGGCAGGTGTGCAGCGGTTCGCGGGTCTGCAGCAGGGTAAGACCCGTTACCGCCGCCTCGGCCTTGTCCGCCTCCGTATCCGCCCGGTGCCTCTGGTGTGGCGGATCTGTTGCCTGAAAGCGCCGGCGCAGGGCCATCGGCCAGCCATCGAAAAAGCGCCGACCGGAAAAACAGGGCGCCCGGGTCAAATGGGCCAGGACGGCCCTCGGCAGCCGGCGCCACCGGTCCGCGCAACAGCCGCGGCAGGAATTGCGGGCGGCGGATCAGGACAGTTGGCCCTGCGGATGGTGGTAAGCGCCGCGCCGTCACCCTTGTTGTGATCTGAGATTTTCGTGGTCATCTGGACCCTGTCAACAACGGAGGTGACAGATGACAGACACATTGCATGAACGAGTGACGGAGGACGCCGCCGGCGCTTCGGTCGCGACGGGCGCGAACGGCGCACGGGTCTGGCCGGAAGCGGTGAAGGCGCGGCTCGTGCAGGAGACGTTCGAGGAGGGAGCGACGGTGGCGGGGGTTGCCCGGCGTCACGGTCTCTCACGGACGCAGTTGAGCGGCTGGCGGCGCCTGGCTCGGGACGGGCTTCTCGGTCCGGTCGTCGGCGCGGGCGAGGATCCGTTCGGCCTGGTCCCGGTGACGGTTTCGGCCGCCGCCGAACGGAACGGCGCGGCATCGGTGCCCGCGGACGGTATCGCGATCGAGATCGCCGACATCCGGGTGGTGGTGCCGCCGGACTTCGATGCGGGGCACCTGTCGCGCATCCTGGTCTGCGTTCGGGCCGCGCCATGATCCTGACCGGGGAGAAGATAAGGGTCTGGCTGGCGACCCGCCCCGTCGACTTCCGCAAGGGACATGACGGGCTGTCGGCGGTGGTGCAGACGGTGCTGGGTCACGACCCCTATAGCGGCGCGGTCTTCGCCTTCCGCTCCAGGCGAGGCGACAGGATGAAGATCCTGGTCTGGGACCGCACCGGGCTGGTGATGGTCTACAAGCGCCTGGAGGGCGGCGGCTTCCAGTGGCCGCGCCCCTCGGACGGGGTGATCGGACTGTCGCCGGCGCAGTTCTCGGCGTTGTTCGAGGGTCTTGACTGGAAGGCGGTCCGGGCCGTGCGACGGCCTCGGCCGCGCCGGGCGGCCTGACCGCGCCGCTTGCCGCTTCACCGGGGAACGGTGTCTATCCCACCGTTTCCCCGGTGTCGCCAAGACGAGCTATCCGGCCCCGTTTACGGCGGGGCCGGAAGCATGTTCACCTTGCATTATCTCATTGGTTCTGCTAGACGAATCCCATGCCAACAAGCATGGGAAGGGCCGTTCCCGTGAGCGATTTGCAGCACCGTCTGGCGGCCGTCGAGGCCCAACTTGCGAAGGAGCGCGCCGAGCGCAAGGCCGCCGAGGATGCGCTGGCTGTGTCCGAGCAGGCGCGCGAACGCCTGGAGCGGATCATCGCCGCGCTGAACCATGCCGTGTGGGGCGCGCGCTCGGAGAAGCGCCATGCCGCTCAGGACCGGCTGCCGCTGTTCGAGGACATCGCGGTCGCCGAGGGGATGCTGGCGCAAGCCCGGGAGAAGGCCGACGCGGCGACCGGCAGACAACGGCGCAAGCCGCAGCCGACCAATCGTAATCTCGGCCATCTGCCCAAGCACCTCGAACGCTTCGAGAAGGTGATCGAGCCGGAGAGCACGCAGTGCCCTTGCGGCTGCGGCGAGATGGTGAAGGTCGGCGAGGATCGCACCGAGCGGCTCGACGTCGTGCCGGCGAAGTTGAGAGTGCTGGTGACGATCCGGCCGAAATACATCTGCCGCGCCTGCGAGGGCAAACAGAGCGTCCAGGCGCCGGCGCCGGAATATCTGGTGCCGCGCGGCCTGCCGACCGAGGGGCTGGTGGCGCACACGCTGGTCGCCAAGTTCGCTGACCACCAACCGTTCTACCGTCAGAGCGAGGCATACCGGCGCGAGGGGATCGACCTCGACCGCACCATGCTGGGGAACTGGGCGGGGCGCGGGATGCAGGTGCTGGCCCCGGTGATCGACCGGATGATCGAGCACCTCAAGACGTCGGACGGTTTGTTCATGGACGAGACCACGGTGCCGGTGATGGCGCCGGGGACCGGCAAGACGCGCCTCGACTATCTGTGGGCGATCGCCCGCGATCAGCGCGGCTATGGCGGGGCCGACCCGCCGGTCGTGGTGTTCCACCACTCGCACCATCGAAGTGCGAAGGTCGCTCTGGAGTTGATGCGGGGCTACACCGGCGGTGGCCCGCTGCATGTGGACGGCTACAGGGTGTACGACGCGCTCGGCGATCCGAAGCAGACGGTCAGCCCATGGGTGCTTGCCTACTGTTGGACCCACTGGCGCAGACGCTTCGTCGACTTCCAGCGCGCCACGCAGTCGCCCCTGTGCGAGGAAATCCTCGAACGGATCGCGGCGCTCTACCGGATCGAGGCCATGGTGCGCGGTCACCCGCCAGAGCTGCGGCTGAAGGCGCGGCAGGAGTTGTCGGCGCCGATCGTCCAGGCCATGCGGCCCTGGCTCGAGGCCCGGCTCGACCGTTTGTCCAGCGCGTCCGAACTCGCCAGGCACATCCGCTACGCCCTCAAGCGCTGGGATGGCCTGTGCCGGTTCCTCCATGACGGACGTATCGAGATGGACACCAACCCTGTCGAGAACCTCATCCGTCCGGTGAAGCTCACAAAGAAAAACGCGCTGTTCGCAGGCAGCGACGACGGCGCCAGGACCTGGGCGCGGTGCGCCAGCCTGATCGGCACCTGCAAGCTCAACGGCGTCAATCCGCAGGTCTACCTGACCGACACCCTGCGCCGGATCATCGACATGCACCCCCTGTCACGCATCGACGAACTCATGCCCTGGAACTTCGACCCGACAATCCCGGGCGTCACCCGTCAACAAGGGTAACGGCGCGGCGCTTACTGGAAATCCGCCGGTGAGGCCCCTGATCATATGTGGACGCCCCTTATGGCAAGGGCTGAACCCTTGCCTCCAGTCATGGTATCGTCACCAGAACCACCCCGGAGTGTGTCATTTCCCGACCCGCCGTACAGGGTGTCATCCCCACTACCAGCGTTCAGTTCATCGTCACCCCTACCACCGTAGAGTCTATCATTTCCGTGTTGCCCAAAGAGGCTGTCGTTGCCCTTGCCACCTTTTAGCTTGTCGTTGTCATCGCCGCCATAGAGACGGTCGTCACCTTTGTTCCCATAGAGCGTATCATCGCCACTCCAGGCAATAAGCCAATCGTCACCCTCCTTGCCGGAAATAGTGACAGAGCCGGGCTCCTTGTCAACGATAACGTCATTACCACTGCCGCCGCTCACTTCATCCGCATTCGGATTAGAAATGAGCCTGCCGCTCTCTTCGATAACGACAGGCCCTTCAAAACTATCCTCATTTATCGTAGAGGCATCAGTGTCGGTGAGAATTTTTCTATAGGTCTGGTTAGTGATTGTAAGCGCCGCGCCGTGACCCTCGTTGTGATCTGAGATTTTCGTGGTCATCTGGACCCTGTCAACAACGGAGGTGACAGATGACAGACACATTGCATGAACGAGTGACGGAGGACGCCGCCGGCGCTTCGGTCGCGACGGGCGCGAACGGCGCACGGGTCTGGCCGGAAGCGGTGAAGGCGCGGCTCGTGCAGGAGACGTTCGAGGAGGGAGCGACGGTGGCGGGGGTTGCCCGGCGTCACGGTCTCTCACGGACGCAGTTGAGCGGCTGGCGGCGCCTGGCTCGGGACGGGCTTCTCGGTCCGGTCGTCGGCGCGGGCGAGGATCCGTTCGGCCTGGTCCCGGTGACGGTTTCGGCCGCCGCCGAACGGAACGGCGCGGCATCGGTGCCCGCGGACGGTATCGCGATCGAGATCGCCGACATCCGGGTGGTGGTGCCGCCGGACTTCGATGCGGGGCACCTGTCGCGCATCCTGGTCTGCGTTCGGACCGCGCCATGATCCTGACCGGGGAGAAGATAAGGGTCTGGCTGGCGACCCGCCCCGTCGACTTCCGCAAGGGACATGACGGGCTGTCGGCGGTGGTGCAGACGGTGCTGGGTCACGACCCCTATAGCGGCGCGGTCTTCGCCTTCCGCTCCAGGCGAGGCGACAGGATGAAGATCCTGGTCTGGGACCGCACCGGGCTGGTGATGGTCTACAAGCGCCTGGAGGGCGGCGGCTTCCAGTGGCCGCGCCCCTCGGACGGGGTGATCGGACTGTCGCCGGCGCAGTTCTCGGCGTTGTTCGAGGGTCTTGACTGGAAGGCGGTCCGGGCCGTGCGACGGCCTCGGCCGCGCCGGGCGGCCTGACCGCGCAGCTTGCCGCTTCACCGGGGAACGGTGTCTATCCCACCGTTTCCCCGGTGTCGCCAAGATGAGCTATCCGGCCCCGTTTACGGCGGGGCCGGAAACATGTTCACCTTGCATTATCTCATTGGTTCTGCTAGACGAATCCCATGCCAACAAGCATGGGAAGCGCCGTTCCCGTGAGCGATTTGCAGCACCGTCTGGCGGCCGTCGAGGCCCAACTTGCGAAGGAGCGCGCCGAGCGCAAGGCCGCCGAGGATGCGCTGGCTGTGTCCGAGCAGGCGCGCGAACGCCTGGAGCGGATCATCGCCGCGCTGAACCATGCCGTGTGGGGCGCGCGCTCGGAGAAGCGCCATGCCGATCAGGACCGGCTGCCGCTGTTCGAGGACATCGCGGTCGCCGAGGGGATGTTGGCGCAAGCCCGGGAGAAGGCCGACGCGGCGACCGGCAGACAACGGCGCAAGCCGCAGCCGACCAATCGTAATCTCGGCCATCTGCCCAAGCACCTCGAACGCTTCGAGAAGGTGATCGAGCCGGAGAGCACGCAGTGCCCTTGCGGCTGCGGCGAGATGGTGAAGGTCGGCGAGGATCGCACCGAGCGGCTCGACGTCGTGCCGGCGAAGTTGAGAGTGCTGGTGACGATCCGGCCGAAATACATCTGCCGCGCCTGCGAGGGCAAACAGAGCGTCCAGGCGCCGGCGCCGGAATATCTGGTGCCGCGCGGCCTGCCGACCGAGGGGCTGGTGGCGCACACGCTGGTCGCCAAGTTCGCTGACCACCAACCGTTCTACCGTCAGAGCGAGGCATACCGGCGCGAGGGGATCGACCTCGACCGCACCATGCTGGGGAACTGGGCGGGGCGCGGGATGCAGGTGCTGGCCCCGGTGATCGACCGGATGATCGAGCACCTCAAGACGTCGGACGGTTTGTTCATGGACGAGACCACGGTGCCGGTGATGGCGCCGGGGACCGGCAAGACGCGCCTCGACTATCTGTGGGCGATCGCCCGCGATCAGCGCGGCTATGGCGGGGCCGACCCGCCGGTCGTGGTGTTCCACCACTCGCACCATCGAAGTGCGAAGGTCGCTCTGGAGTTGATGCGGGGCTACACCGGCGGTGGCCCGCTGCATGTGGACGGCTACAGGGTGTACGACGCGCTCGGCGATCCGAAGCAGACGGTCAGCCCATGGGTGCTTGCCTACTGTTGGACCCACTGGCGCAGACGCTTCGTCGACTTCCAGCGCGCCACGCAGTCGCCCCTGTGCGAGGAAATCCTCGAACGGATCGCGGCGCTCTACCGGATCGAGGCCATGGTGCGCGGTCACCCGCCAGAGCTGCGGCTGAAGGCGCGGCAGGAGTTGTCGGCGCCGATCGTCCAGGCCATGCGGCCCTGGCTCGAGGCCCGGCTCGACCGTTTGTCCAGCGCGTCCGAACTCGCCAGGCACATCCGCTACGCCCTCAAGCGCTGGGATGGCCTGTGCCGGTTCCTCCATGACGGACGTATCGAGATGGACACCAACCCTGTCGAGAACCTCATCCGTCCGGTGAAGCTCACAAAGAAAAACGCGCTGTTCGCAGGCAGCGACGACGGCGCCAGGACCTGGGCGCGGTGCGCCAGCCTGATCGGCACCTGCAAGCTCAACGGCGTCAATCCGCAGGTCTACCTGACCGACACCCTGCGCCGGATCATCGACATGCACCCCCTGTCACGCATCGACGAACTCATGCCCTGGAACTTCGACCCGACAATCCCGGGCGTCACCCGTCAACAAGGGTAACGGCGCGGCGCTTACTAGTGATTGGATCGTAATAAACAATGTGTGTATTATTGGCGACTTGAAAGACGCGCACTACATTGGTCATCTTTTACCTCCCGTATATCTTCATCATTACAGCAAGTCGTTGCCCGTTCCGCCATAGATCTTGTCGTCGCCGAGGGTGCCGTAGCGGATGACGGTATCGTCGCCGTCCTGCCGGATGTCCAGCCCGGCGAACCCGCCGGAAACCCCGTCGATGCGGATCGTGTCGCCAGCCTCGAAATCGGCAATGATGTCGTCCCCGTCTCCCGCCGTGAAGGCGAAGACATCGGCGCCCCTGCCGCCCGTCAGCCTGTCGTTGCCCTTGCCGCCGCCCAGCGTGTCGTTGTCCCGGCCGCCGTTCAGCGTGTCGTCGCCCTTCTTGCCCTTCAGCGTGTCATGGCCCCGACCGCCCGTCAGCGTGTCGGCCTCGTCGCTGCCCCTCAGCGTGAGGTTGTCAACGAACCGGAAGCGGTCCGCGCCGAGTTCCGACGCCGTCACGCCCGTCAGCCGGATGCTGTCGCCATCGCCATGGCGGATGACGGTATCGTCGCCGTTCTCGCCGGAAAGCTTGTCGGCGCCGTCGGTCCCGTTGAGCGTGTCCGCAGCATTGCCGCCATAAACCGTTTCGTCGCGTGCCATCGTGTTTTCCTCTCCCGTTTTACGACGGGTCGCGCAATCGCGCCGCTGTCGTGCTCCATAGCGTCAGGCCATTCTGCGGCCCCTGCCGTGTTCGTATCACGGGAAGTCTACCCCCCCCCCCCCCCGGGAATGTGGCTATGGAATGAATAGGCAAACGCGCCGGAGCGGGCCTGCGGAACGAAACGCCCGGTCCATTGCGGGACCGGGCGCCGGGTTTGCGGTGTGCGGGTGGGCGCGCGTTATTCGGAGGCGGTCATCCCGCCACCGAAGGCGCCGCGGGCCTCGCCCGCCTTTGCTCCCTCGGAGGTGATTTCGAACACACCGCCGATCTCCTCGGCCTTCGGGCCGAAGAAATTGCCGCTGAAGCTGCCGGTGTACCCGTCGCCGCCGGTCAGCCCGCCTTTGGTACCGACGCCGCTGACACCGGTGCCCGAGAAGCTGTTGCCGTCGATATCGCCCTTCAGCGTGGCCAGGGTGTTCAGCGTGGTCGTGAGGGTGTTCTTTCCGAAGTCGGCCTCTGTCGTCATGACCTCCCTCTGCCTCGTGATCGCACCATTGCCGTCCGCGGCTTTGGCGCGGACATTGCCCGTCCAGCCGCCCTCGTAGGTGGCGGTGCCGAAGTTCGGCATGTCACCGGTCGGGGTCACGGTGCCGTCGGGCAGCGTGCTGACGAAGCCCGTGCCCAGGTCGGCAAGGGTATCGCCATCCTCCTTCAGACCCGCCCAGGTGCCGAAGTTCAGGTGCTCGAAGGACTTCGCCGCCGGGAACCGCACGTTCATCACCGGCGTCTTGATGTACTGGTACCGGACGCCATAGTTGCCGCTGCCGCTCGGATCTGAAGTACCGTCCGTGTTCACGCCGACGCGCTTGTACCAGGTCCGTTCGCCATTCTCGTTATCGTGGTAGTAGATGCCGTTCTCGTCGCTGGTGTTTTGGGGATCTTTATCGTATTCGATCGTGAACTTGTCGAGGCTTCCGCTCCCAGTCTTCCCGCTCGGCGTCGTGTCGGGACCGGTCACTTCGTAGAAAACGCCCGTCGCCCGCTTGACCACATATTTATTGTCTCCCTGATCGAACGTGCCATAGGGCGCGTCCTCGTTTTCAGGGGTGGCACGTATAAAAATATGATTTGAAGGTTCAGACGGATTGTCGTTGCGCCTGAAGACGGAGACCGTCCCGTCCTTCTTCGCAGCCACCGAGGTCTCGTACTTGTCGACGAGGTGCAGGCGCATTTTGTCATCGGCGGAATCGGTTATGCTGCCGATTGTCACGCTCCGCCTGCCCACCGCCGGCTGCGCCAGAACCTCCGGGGTGTCGTCGGTCTTGGCCTTATAGGGAATGGCCTTCCGCTCGCTTCGTCTGGCAATCGTATAGGGACCGATCTTCCCGGTCACCCGCTCCACGCCGTTCGTTGTCACGGTGCTCTTCTCCGCGCCCGCAACGATGGTGACGTCCCCGACCCTGTAGGTCGCCTGGCCGTCGTCGTCGTAGGTGACCTTGACCTCCATTCCGGCGGCCTTCACCGCCGCGGCGGCCTTGTCCATGGCGATCTTCGCCTGGGCCTGCGCCGTCCTCTGCGCCGCCTGCGCCGCAATGCGGGCCTCCACCGCCGCCGTGTCCGTGGTCGCAGCCGCCGCCTTGGCCGATTCCGCCTTCGCCGTATTGTAGGCCGTCATCGCCGCCCGCGCGGCGGCGCGCGCCGCCTCGGCATGCGTTTTCGCCATCGGGTCGCCGGTCTGCAGCATGGCAATATTCATCTGTGCCGCTTCCGCCTTGGCCGCCTCCACAGCCGCCGCGTCGGACTGCGTCTTCGCCGCCTCCATCGCAGCCTTCGCCGCCGCCTGCGCCTTGCCAAGCTCGGTCGTCGGGGCTGTCGGGGCCGCACCGCCATTGCCGTTCATGGGCGACGTCACCGCGCCCGTGCTGTTGCAGGCGGCAAGGCCGAGCGACAGCAGCGCCGCGGTGCACAAAAGGGCGCGTCTTGCGTTGCCGTGCGTGCGCGTGCGGCCGCTGGCTGTTGCCTGTGGTGATTGCTTCATCATGATACTGACTTTCCTTGTCGTCTGGGTCGTCTGGGCCGTCTGGGTTGAAGAATGCCGGGCGGCGGCGTCGCCGCCCGGAAGTGCCTGGAGCCGGAAGTGCCTGGCGATTGCGGGCCCGGTGCTCGACAGGGCGCCGCGCCGCCTTTAGAAATTGCGCTGCAGACGCAACAGGCCCGTCGTCGCGTCGCCGCCGGCATAGCCCGCGGTGGGGCCCACGGCGGCATTGCTCTTGCCGAACCTGGTGTGGCGAACCTCGCCGCGCACCTCGACATTGGCGACCGGGTTCCACACAAGAACGCCCTCGACCGCCCAGGAGCTGATGCCCGAGCCCGCATCGCCGAGCTTCATGTTGCCCGCAACCGGCGTCGCGTAGTAGCCGGACGAGTACTGGCCGCCGACCGAGCCCTTGAAGCCCTCGGCGAACCGGTGCTGGTAGGAGCCGATGACCGACCATTGCGGCGTGTGCGTCGTGCCCCTGGCGATCCCGGTCGGCGACGCGTTGGCGCCGTAGCGGCTCGGACCGCTGGCGTAGAAGCCCTGGACGATCACATTGCCGTCCGGACCGATATCCGCATTGAGACCCAGCTTGACGCCGAAGGTCTCGGCCGACTGGTCGTAGCCGGCCGCGCCGTAGACGGTCGCGCCGGCGATAACGCCGCCGATGCGGCCCGTGAAGTCGGGAACATAACTGGTCCTGTCGCCGTCGTCATTGGCCGAGACCGCCGCGAACACGCCATCGAGCGTCAGGTTGTAGCCGATCTGGCTGGCCTGGCTGTAGCCGTAGGAAAGGCCGTTGTCCGAGTGCGAGCCGAAGCCCGACGCGCCGCCGTTCTTCGAACTGACCCAGGTCGTCTCCGTGTAGCCGAAGACAAGGCCGCCAAGCTCGCCATAGGCCTGGTCGATAACGGCATTGCCGTCATATCCGAACGTGTTCGTACCCTTGTCGTTGGGCTTCGCGTCGCCCTGAAGACGCACATAGGCATGAAGAACGCCGAGTTCCGTGTCCTCCCTGGCCTGCACGTTCAAACGCCCGCGAACGGTCGACGTGTAGCTGTCCGCATCGCTGACGAAACCCGCATCGAGGCGCACGAAACCGCTCAGCTTCAGGCAGGTCTCCGTGCCCGGTATGTAGAAATAGCCGGCGCCGAAGGCATCGCACACGCGCACATATTCAACCGCGTCCGGCTCGGCCGCGACAATCATGTCGGCACCATGGGCACTGCCCGTGAAAAGCAGCGCCGCGGCGCAGCATGGAAGAAGTCTGTCGATCCTGTTGTTCATGTCTGACCTCATGTCGTTATCCCCAAAAATGCCGCTCCCCGCGATGTCAGCCCCGGGATGGCGGCCTGTCCCGGCCGGCCCGGGCACCGGAACCGCAGCGGCGGCGACGCCGGCCAACCCCTCCGGCGGGCCGGACCCCGCCGGCACCGGATGCCCGGGATGCCCCGGATGCCGATGACGGCGGCGCGTTCGCGTCACGGGAAGTGTTACCCCCCCCCGGTTAATGTGGCTATGGAATGAATAGGCAAACGCGCCAAACCGGACCGGGCCGCCCGCACCGGCAGGCCCGGAACCTGGGCCCGGAACCTGGGCCCGGCACATGGGCCCGACACGCGGGACCGCCCGCCGGGCGCAACTCGTCGGAAAACCGGGCAACAGATCGGCCGCAACACCGCAGACACACCCGCCGCGGACCGCCCGCATGGCCCGCCACACCACCGCCAGACCCGGGCCGGACCCGCGAAAAGGCGAAACGAAACCATAGGCAAACGCCGCAAACGCCCCGGAACAGACACCACACCCAAAAGGAAAACAGTCACTGTGTCATTCAGGCAACAGATCCGACGCGCCAGAGACACGCGCCTGAAGCCCGCGGAATTGTTGTAATTGAGGTACGTGCTCAACTCCATGACGCGCGCAACCACCGAAATCCCGGCGCCTCGCCTGCCTCCGATTGACGTTTCGCGGACACGCATTCCAAACCCCAATAGGGTTTCGAGAGCTTCAAGGGCCCGCTCGGTTTGTCCGCGCCATATCCACCATCGAAGGTTCTTAACCAACGCGTCGATTTCGTAGGCCTCGGAAGTGTCCAGGTCGGATAGCAGGGTTTGACAGGTAGTTTCGACATGCCGGATGCGGATCGATATGTGCCACCAGTCAAGAACATGGTCGACATCAGCGCCGGTCGCGTTGCGCACCAATCGGTGCAACGTTGGGTCGCCATCGGATCGGACCGTAACCCGAGTCCCCTCTCGCCACCCGGCTGCTTTCAGGTTAGTTCGCAAGCAGCCCAACGGGTAGTCCGTACCAGCCAAGCTTAATCCAAAGCGGCGTTTCCTGCCTGTTGGGTCCTCGATTGCACCTGCGATGAGTTCGAAATTTCGTCTGTGATACTCGGGTCTGGACCGAACATAGGCGCTGTCCAGAAACACCGAGAGCACAGACGCTGCTTTTGTAACAGACGTGTCGGTGCTGGTTTGGTTGCATCTGCACTCCAAACCATCTGCAACCGAAGCAAGACGGTTGCGGATCGTCATGTGGTTTTGCTTGGCACAAGGCGTCAGCATGTTCAGCAGCCGCGCTGCCTCCCGAAAGCTGTGTCGCGCTCCGGGTTCAGCTTGAAGCCTTCGTAGCTCAGGTGTGGCGTTCCCTGGCAATAATCGCGTCAGCGGGGAATACGCCGCCCGAAACTGCGGAAAGCCAGGAAGACCGCACATGCACATCCGGACTCGCGGGACTTCGACGGTGACACGTCCGAACAGGGTGTCTATCTGGCGCCGACGGCGATCATGGATGGGCAGATACGTTGCACGAAACCGGCACACCCGCGCCACCTCACTTACTTCTGCGATCCGGTCTTGAAGCAGCGCTCGCTGAATATGTTTCAGGAGAGACTTTCCTCCATAAAGGCTCAGCCCGAGATCCCCTTCAGAAGCATCAATCGCGCGGCGTTCCAATGTACGATACAAAGCTCATGCCGGCGGCGTATTCCGATTCTTCCACGCCTTCGCGCCACGTACTCTTGTCCAAGATGAACAGCGACAAATAGTTGCCAAGGCCATGACCGTTATCGGAAAAACGCACCGCAGCGCCGAACGCCGTGTCCTCGATACACTCGATCGCAACTTCGGTAGCGCCGGCCCGGCGGGCGTTCTGCAACAGTTCGTTGAGGATGTCGCCCAGGGACGCATTAAGGAGGCGGCTGACCTTGGGCAAGGCATGCGGCCCGACCTTGGCGGTGAATTGAAATGTAGACGTCATTGGAAATCTCCGGCTTTGGGGTTGAACACCCGTCCGGAAAACTCTCTCTATATCCGGAAGGGCCTGCCCTTCCGGGGCCGGCTTCTTCCTCTTGGCATCCCACTACCGTCCCCGCGCGAGACGGGAAAAATGGTGGGCATAGACGCCAACACAGCGCCATCGGTTCCTTGCGCAATGCCCAGCTGGCCTCGGCCCGCACATGGGCGTCGCGCGACAGGTCGAGAACAACAGTGACGAGCCTACTGTGGTCACCGTCTGATAGTTCCTCGACACGGTATTATGCCGGAAACCTGCCTCGTGGATCTGTTGGTCGTGTCGGTTGTCGTGCGGGAATGGTCTACATTCGCGGCAAGCGTTTCACAAATTTCTCTTGCTGCACAAAGCGCGATACATAGCTATCGCAAATCAATATGCGTCGCTTAAACCTGTTCCAAGAGGCACCGGCATCACAACTGTCGAAATGCAACGTGACCTGGCTGGGCCACTTAAAACCGCGCATTATTCCCCCAATTCGATCCAATATTCCGCTGCTTGCCACGGCCGGTGTCAAGAAGCTGTCGCCGAGCACCATGTCAACATTGTTGGAAAGAAAGGGCCCGTCCAGCGAAATAGCTTCAAGCACCTTGTCCCAACTTGCTATCTGCTGAGGTGCAATATCCGTACATTCATTCGCATCGTGTTCCGAAAAGCCAGCCCACTCCGCGACCACTGGCCACTCGGCTGGATCCGCACCGTACAACAGACAAAGAGACCTATAGGCACGACGAATATCCAAATCATGCTCACCTTTTAGATCGTACTCACTCGGGGTCTTTTCGCTGTCCTCGAACATCCACGAGCGTGCACGATCCATGATTATCGTCGGAGCGTTTTCGCGCATATGTTGGGAAATGTAATTTGTTGCAAAGCTGTCCGCCATGCTCTCTTCGTTGCCCAATACCGGCAATTCGAACTCGCGTATGATCGCGTGTCCAACTTCGTGAAGCAAAACATGGGTCGTCACGTTTTTTACGAAGTCACTGAGTTGGTATTGGTGTTCAAGTTCACTAGTGGGGTGCTCTCCAGCCTCGCCTGTGACCGCAGACAGGAGAAAGAAAGCGCAAGCTACCGACGGTCCTCTCACTTTTACCTCCACCGCTTGGTTTGTCCGATCGCGCTGTTGCTCATGTCGCATCCAGGAAGTTGACCGTGGTCTTGGTGTTCCAACCCGTCCAATCAACCGCGGATACAATTTGTAACATAGGATTGTCGAGAACATTCTGAGTTGTCCGGTTTAGGTAACCTGCCAATTGTCCGCGTCGCGCCACGTCCAAGCGGGTCACGCGGCTTCCTGTTTGCGATCCTCCTGCCTGATGGGCGATCCGTCAGACCGGTATCGGTTTCGTCCCAACAAAGGAACGCGGGGTCCAACAGGGATTGGCGTAAGCAGCTAATCTGGCTTGTTTTTCCCATGATCAGGCCCGCCGTTTTGGAGAGTGTGTCATGCGGCTGATTTCAGGGTGAGAATGCCGAGGGCGTCCCGGATGCCGCGCGACAAACAGGATTGCGCTGGATTCTCATCTTGTTTGTTTGTCGCGCTACACGCTGACACAGCAATATGAGATGACAAACGCCAATGCTGCCACCAATCGGTATCTGAAGGTGCGCGCCGATGGCGTCTTCCACATCGGGTCCGATGACACCAGCCCGACCAGCGAGCTGTTCCCTCAAAGGCACGATGTGCCGTTAGCACAGGTGCTCGAGACCATCAACAATCACTGCGGGATGCTTGGTGCATTCGAGCACTGGAAGCAGACCCATATCCGCCAGTCTGTTTCACGCCCCGCGCTTTTGGCCGGTATCATGGGGCTCGGGTGCGGCATCGGCGTGCGTAAGATAAGATGGCACGCACCTCCTCACGCGTAACCGAAAGTGAGCTGGTGCGAGCTTCGTTATTTGATGATCGATTCGAGGGTTCAGCGACCCAAACAGAAGTCGATTCAAGACACTTGCGGTTCGACAAACCTTCAGCATTGAGCCGAAGCACATCTCTGATCTTACGCATGGGTAATCTTTCCTTGGCCATCCTCGCCACCTTTGCTGTTGAAAAGGCGTAAGAATGCCCGTGTTTCCGTGTTTCAGATCACCCAGAGAGGTTGATCACCATTGTCCACAAGCTGGCCGGAATGAGCCGGATTGCGCAACGGGAGAACCTGCGTAAGCCTCAAGAAATCCAGCCGCCAACGTTGGCGGCTGCCTTAACCACTTTACAGTTATGCTCGTCAGCCTTCGGGAAGCCGATAAACCCTGCCACGCTCTTTAACCCGAATAATTCACGATGGTTGTGTTGCCGGCCCTGGCAGCATGTTTTCTTCGCCCTATTGATTCTGGACGCACCCCGAATGCCACGTCGGGGTTTTTCCGGCGGGCGGCGGGGTTATCTGGAGTTTTGCGTGTTGCTGTTTCAGGTTGGTCGGGGCGATATGAGCGTCAGGCGACGCGCGGCGGGGCCAGCGCGTCGAACATAAGCCGAATGAGGCTCTGGCACGGGCACGAAGCTGGCAAAGTCATGACGACCCTTGTTTTCTTCTCGACGATGGTCGCGGCCAGTTTGACGAGGTGAAGCCGCAACGTATCAAACTGGGCGTGTCGCCACTGGGAGCGTTTTGGACAGGTCGCCCGCAGCATCCACCATAGCCAGTAAGCACAGCCGTGCAGCATGAGCCGCATCTGATTGGCGCTGGCCCTTGAGCAAGACGTGCGATCCGAGGCGAGGTGGCTCTTCCAGCCCTTGATGTGGTTCTCGGCCTGTCCGCGTGCGCAGTAGATCTTCTCGTAAACGTGCTTGCCGCGCGGGGCGGTCAGATTGGTCACGACGAAGCGTGTGTCGCGCCCCAGGGGACCGACCTCGACCCGGGCAATGACGCGCTGTTCTTTCGACCAGGATCGGGCCGCATAAGAGAATGTCTTGAACCGACGCAGTTTCTCGCCCTTTCGCGCGTAGCGTTCCGCCGTGGATGCCTCCAGAGTTTGCACCTGTGCCTGAAGCCGTTGGTTACCCGACAGGCCGAAGACGTAGCGCAGCCCGAGAGTGTCACACAGGTCCAGAACCTCGGGAGTGCCGTAGTGGCTATCGGCCCGCAGCAGGATCTCGGTCGTAGGCCAATGGCGTCGGATCGATCGGATCAGGCGCCGGATGTGGGCAGCGGCCTCCTTGCCGGTTGGCCGACGGGCCGGGCGCAGCACAGCCCCGACAAGACGTCCCTCGCCGTCGAAGACCACAATCGGCTGGAAACCATATTCATCGTAGTAGCTGTTGAACAGGCGTAGCTGCTGGTGGCCATGGACAGCATCGAAAGTGTCGTCGATGTCGAGTACGATGTGGCGGGGCGCACGGGCAAAAGACGTGCAATAAAACCGTACCATCTCACGCCCCATCCGGATCAGCGCCCGTGTGTTGGCCAGGTTTTCCATGCGCGAGATCGTGGGCTGCGAGCACAGGGCCGCCCCGGTCCCGGGATCGCGCTCGAGAGCGAGTTTGAACGCCGGTTCAGTCCGTAGATCATCCGCGTCGTTGCCATCCTCATATCCCGCTGCGATCATCATGATCCGGAACCGGATGATGTCTTGCAGGCTGTGCCGCACCTTGCCCGGTTCTCGTGGATCGGTGAGGCACGAAGAGACAAGGCCCGCCAGGTCGTGCCGACGTTCGACCTCCCGCAAAAGCGTCAGACCGGCATTGGAACTCATCTCCGCGCCATCAAAATTGAGAAGGATCGGTTTGCCGTTTAAGGGTGACAAAGCGGGCGAGGTGAAAGTAGACTGCATCATGGTAAGGGGGCCTGTCTGTGAAACTGGAGCTTTCGGCGTCGTTAACCGAAAAATACCTGCTTTCAAAAGCTTGCGCCACCCTTACCACACACCCATGAATTATTCGGGTTAACATTCTCCGAGGTCACTTCGAGCCCGAGCTTCAAAACCTCTTATGAGATTTGAGAACCCCCATCCGGTTGCGGGTCAGCCGGTTCGGCCCTGACCTCAAGCAGGTTCCGGGCCTCGCGGCCACAGGCTATGCCGATCAGGTGGATGGATTGTGCCCCCTGGCGATACTTGTCGGCATAGCCCCGGTTCCGGATCTGAGAGAGCGCCGCGTCGAGCTGATCCTCCACATCGTCGATGCTGTCGGCCATCTTGAACTCAAGGATGAACACCTGCTCTCCGAGCCGCACCACAAGGTCCGCACGGCCATGGCTTGAGATATCTTCCGGATGGACTTCAACACCAATGGCGCGGAAGCACATATGCAGCAGGCTGGCATACCACGCCTCGTAGCGGGCCAAGTCTCCCGTTGCATGCCACTGGTAGGGAATGCTTGCCAGCCATGCCTTGAGTTGTTCTCCAAAGCCCTTGAAGTCATTTGCCTGAAGCAGGGCACGCAGGCTCCGGCCCTCTGCAAGGGGAATGCGGTCCCGCTCGTCAAGATGCGCGAGCAGCTCGTCGTTGAGACTGAGTTTGACTTCGAGATTGGGATAGTCCAGCCGATAAGAGGTCCTGTACCCTTCCTTTTGCTCATCGGTGATGGTCAGATATCCGGTCTGGAACAGAAGCGCCTCGGGGCTGATGTCGTTGACGTCGAACTTGGAGATCAGCGACATGTCGCTGAAACGTCCTTCAAGTTCCATCGGGCTGATCGACTTTGCCTTCAGCGTCTCGAACAGGAAGTTGGGCGATCCGGTCCCGAACCAGAAGGCCTTGAACTCCCGTTTCCGAAACAGCAACAACACGTCGAAGGGATTGTAGACGCGCGTATCGCCACCCCAGTTATAGCCGTTATACCAGCGCCGGATTTCTTCCCGGTCCAGCCCGTCCAGTTCCGGGGCGAACACGGTGTCGATATCCGCACCCGTATAGCCGCAGAGCGTGGCAAAGCGAGGATCAAGGCTGATGTCTTCCAGATTGTTAAGGCCGGAGAACAGGCTTACCCTGGAGAACATGCTGATGCCGGTCACGAAGACGAAGCGCACATGCGCGGCACTGTCCTTGATGATGCCGTAGAAGCCCCGCAGATAATCCCGGTTGGCGCGGGCAACTGCGGGGTCTCCGAGTGTGTCCAGGATCGGCTTGTCATACTCGTCCACGAGGATCACCACCCGTTGACCGCTGCTCTGATGAAGGCGGTCGAGCAGATCGAAAAGTTGTTCGGGACCGGTTGTATAGACGGAGGCGGCTAAGCCTGCTTTACGTTCAACCGATTTGAGTTGCGCCAGAATATTACGCTCAATGTCCTCGCGTTCATCGTATTTCCCGCCAAAGCTGAGACGCAGCACCGGGTGGGTAACCGACCAGTCCCAATGGGGGTGAATATCCAAACCTTCAAACAGCGCCTCCTGCCCCTCGAAGAGTGCCTTGATCGTGTCCAGCAGCAAGCTCTTGCCGAAGCGGCGCGGGCGGGACAGAAACCAGTAGTCGCCCCGATCAATCAGGGTTCGGATGAGGGGAGTCTTGTCGACATAGTAGCTGTCGGTTTCCCTCAGTCTGGCAAAGGATTGAATGCCGATGGGCAGACGTTTACGGACCATGGCTTACCCCCGTTACCGGGACAGATACCAGGCGATAACCAATGCGGGCAAAGCGTTCGTCATGACTGTATAGTTTGGTTTGAATCCGCTTGAGATGCTCAAGCAGCAGTTCGTTCGTCACAGTCTCGGTCATGTTTTCACCTGTCTGATTTTCTGCGGTTGCAGGGCTTGCAAAGCATTTGGCAATTTTCGGCAGTTGTCTTGCCGCCTTGCGACCAAGGGTCTATGTGGTCGGCTTCCATCTGGCTTAAGTCGAACTGCTCCTTGCAGATCGGGCAAAGGCCCTCCTGACGTTCGAAAGCCTCCCGCTTCATCGAGTCTGTGAAAGTCCTGATGCTCAGGTGTCGTTCGTCTCCGTCCAGAACGTAGCGCCAGACGCCCGCTTTCCTTGTGACGTCATCATCCATGAGAAGGCGCTTTATGTCGGCTTCAAGCGCGGACGGGTCCAGATCGTCTTTGCCGAACCTGTTGTACAGCGGCCCCCATGCAACGCCTTTCATCTCTCGTCGATAGTTTGGAAATGTCGCTGCAACCCATGCGATCACAGATTGGAAGTAATTCCAGAGATCAACAGCGGTTTTGTCATGCTGATGCTCCGACATGTAGTCCTTGACCTCGCCGTCATGGATCCACTTCAGAGCGGTTTCGAGGTAGTCCTGACGGATTGCAGACCCTTTCAGGTACTTGTTGCCGATGTTATGGGCCGGGCAGTTTGGGCGGCTGAAATACTTTTTGGCGTCTGACAGCCAAGGCCCGTGATAGACGGCGTTCCGCAATTCCTGGTCGGTCAGAATCTCGCCTGCGATGTTGATGACCTCAAACCACTCAAGCCTTTGGCTGTCCGTGCCCGAGCAGGTGTAGATCATGAGTTCATAATTCAGGATTTGCTCTTGCTGATCAGCTTGCAGGTTGTGGAAGCCCAATCCATCAATGGAGAAAACGCCTTCCACATATTGGCAAATCGAGATCGTGCGCTGTTGTCCGTCGATGATTTCGAACCTGTCGCCGTCAATCTCATTCCAGTACATCGTGTTCAGCGGCAATCCGTTGCGGACCGTGTTGATCACCGCATCGCGCTGTTTGTCCCTGTAGACGAATTCGCGCTGATAAGACGGTCGTATGTCGAGCCTGCCGCCATAGCCAGTGACACCGCCTTCCCCATCGTCGCTATAGCCCTCAACCAGTTCGCGGACAGTCAGTTTCCGTTCCCTGATTTTCATGGCTTAATTCTTCTGATCATGATCCGAGCATAAGTCGATTTGTAATTTCCATTGTCAACTTTTATAGTTGCCCGCCAGCAATTCTAATTTTGGCTCATTTTTGGGTCTCAGATGAATTTGAGCTGATTTTCAGGAGGGTTTAGGTTGCTTCCGGGCTGACTTGACGGTCGGTGGTGGCTCACCATCGACAAGTGTTCGTATGAGTGCACCCCAATCCGGGAAGATCAAGTAGCAAACAATCGTGCGGATGTGATCGAAGAACCGATACCGCGCCGCTAAAACACTGCGGGCTTTCTTCCAGAGCGCTTCGAGTACATCACAAACTGTATGCATGGCGAAGGCGAGCAGATTGAGCGTCGCCAGCACAGATGCCAGATAATTGTCGCCATGCCCAAAGTTGTGCTCCAGATTGTATCCCCGGGTTTTCAGAACATTGAAGGTCTCATTTTCAATCTTCCACCGTGCGCGTCCGCAAGCGGCAAGGTCCCCGACATTGGTCTCATCGACAGCGATGTTGGTCACAAAGCTGTTGCGATATGTGGTCTTCCCTTTGGTGTTGATAATCTCGATTTCGAACCAGTTGACGTGGGTCGCGTCCTTGCCATCGCGCAGGGGTACATCATTCAGCCAGCGATAGATGTGGGTGGCAGCCTTGCGACCCTTTTTGATACGACGGCGCTTTGTCGAGTTGATCTCGGCACCGTCCAGCCACTCGTACAACGTCTTATGGGACAAGGACTTGGCAGTCAGAATGAAGTCGCCGCCAACCGACTGAATCGTATCAACAATCGGCTGATTAGCATACAGGTCATCGCCAAGATAAACTGGCTTTAGCGAAGCGTAACGTTTCCCATTGGCGGCAAGCCAGCGTTTGACGGCATTCCTTTCACAATCCTGTTTCGCATGACCGTCCTGCGGGCTAATAAATTCCGGCTGCAGCGGTATCGCTCGGCTGTCACCCGGGACGACGACCGCGGCGGAAACCATGGTGTGAAAATACTCGGTGCCGCCATCATTGCGCTTGCGATGAGAACAATTCCGGCAATGCAACTTGCGGCTACAGAAATATTCTGTGCCATCAAGTGCAATCAGCACGCGACCATCCAGACATCGGAAAGGCTCCAAACCGTTATGGCTTTTCAGATGGTCAACAAGGTTATCAAACTGCCCAAAGAGATGCTGCGGTTCAGCCTCATCAAGCATCGAGCGGATATGATTATCGCTCGGAAGCTTCTTGATTCCGAACAACGTCTGACAGTTCGAGCAACCGTTACCCGCTTGCATCTCGCGCTGATGCGACAGGAACGACGGAGACTGCATGAAAAATATCGAAAACGCCGACAGGCCGATATCTGCCATCGTGTAACTCGTGTTTGGGCCAACCCGTCGGTCAGGCAAGTTCGCGCAGCACGATCTGAGCGAGCCAATGAGGGAATCCAAGTGTAACACGCAACAAACGAATCATAGATCGAGCGATTTGAGAATCCCAAAAATCCCAAAATTAGAATTGCTGGTTGCCCGCCTGTTTAGATCGCCCGGGTTTGATACATCCTGAGTTGTATATTCTCTTGTTTTTAATCCAGAATTATTGTCTCTATCCGTCACCCCCAATATCTCGAACTGGTCCGGGTTGTATTTGTCCAGAAAGGTGATGGGCACCCCCATCGCTCCCGGCCAATCCGTCGGAATATCAGCGGTTTTGCTCACTTCGATCGCGTCGTAATTGTCGTAGGTCGGGTAATCCTCGGGCGTGTAGCTGCGGTACAGTATCAGTTCTTCGTGCCGCTTCTTGTGGTCCAGATTGGTGAACCAAATGCTTTGGGAACGGCCTTTCACAACACCATCAATCAGTTTGTAGGCGCTTCTTTCTTTCTTTGTGCAGGTAAGTTCTTTTGCGTAATCTGGCGGGACGTCAAACAACAAATCTTGGCTCATTGAAGTGTTGCCAACCCAAAGATAATTACCACTGATAAGCGGAAAGATTTCCTTGTAGGTGATCGCGTTTTTGTTGCCGATGATCAGGAATTTCTTGTCGTATTCGATCATCTGCGCCACGTAATCGCGGAACAGTGAGAACGGCGGGTTCGTGACCACGATATCCGCCTGTTTCAGTATCTCGATACATTCCGCGCTGCGAAAGTCCCCGTCGCCTTCAAGCTGCGTGATCCCGATATCCTCGGGTCTGGGCACGGTTTCACCGTCCCGGAACCCGTCATAGTCCAGCCGGATCGCCCGTTCCGCGTCATGCCGTGAAAACAGGTCGGGTTCCTGGTTCTTGTAGCAGGTGGTGATCAGCTTCCGGAGGCCCAGCCAGTGAAAGTTGTGGCTGAAATAGTGGAAGAAATTGCTGACGCGCGGATCATCGCAGTTGCAATAGACGATCTTGTCCCTGAAATGCTGCCTGTAGTGGCGCAACTCGTTTTCTATGTCGCCAAGCTGGGTGTAGAACTCGTCGTTCTTGGCCTTCCTGGCCGCGCTCAGGTTTTCATTCATGTTCAGATCCTCTCACTCGACCAGATCAAGCCGCGCCGCCCTCAGCAATTCGGTCTCCGCTCGGCGCCGTTTTTTTGGGTGGGGGGGCGCACCCGCACAACGACCGGCCTTGATCCTCTGACGGCGAACTTGTGCAAGTTCGTAACTCGCCTGCATCCGCATCAAGTGTTCTGCAGTACCCCAGCTTATATCCTCCAGCGCCAGTGCCATGTTGGCGGATAACCCCGCTTACCGTTCAGCGGACGATTCCACCCTTCCCGTAATCGGCCCCACGCATACTGCCTTTTTTCGAGTGATCGACTCAATCAACTTCTGACTATGCGAGGCAATCTGCTTGCTCTTTCTTGCAGCATTTTCGTTAATCTGACGTACTTTTTCGGAGGCAACGTCGATCCTCAATGGAATTTCATTTTTGGGATCACGACACAATAAAAGGGCATGTTTTGGTGAAATCGGCATGAATATGCAGGACTTTTCATTCAAAAGTGGGCCAGAAAAATATATCATTGAACTTGAGAGAATATACGCGTGATTTGTGGAGATTACCCCCCACCGAGGAATAAAATCACTTAAAACCGAGCGGAACTCAGGTGACATTTCAGTCGTTGCAGCCCGAACGCGCACCTCACGGCCCATGCGCTTCAATGCATCAGGATCGTTTTGAGCAACTTCCGTTTCCCGTCGCTCCTGATTCCTTGGATCATCACTGGGGAGTTGGCTCAGTTCAGCCAATGCTTCGGCTACGCAATTTCGACCAAGCTCTTCATCATCATATTTTTCGAAAGCTTCAGGTGTGCGCCAGAGCATATCGATTACAGCTTGTAGCAAAGAACAAAGTGGTTCGCCCTCGAACACAGGAGGCTTTCCATCATTCAAGTCACTGATTATTGATTGAAGTATCCCACCTAAATAGTTATCAAGTTTGCCGTAAAATTCTCTTTCGACCCTATCTGAAAGTTCACCATCTGCATCTGACACGGTATAGAAGTTGCTTTTGTAGAATGCTTTATCTATGTGCTTGAGGTAAGGCTCACAAAAAGAGCCGTTTTCATCACTTCGCTCAGAATACCACACTTTATCTGAGTGGCCTTCAGCTAGGAATTGTTTCTGTAGAAACTTCGGTACGTAATGATGGTTTTTACTGCGCCTTGACAATTCTTACCGACCCTTCCCAAACACCGCCTTGCGGCTTTCGGCATCCATCACCCGTTCGATCCACGCATCGAGCTGGTCGAGGTCGGCCCCGACGATCCGGTCCAGAACGGCCTGACCCAAGGGACCAAACCGACGCTCAAGCAGGCGGGTAAAGCCCTCCGATTTACCCTTGGCCAGCGCCCAGGCTTCACCTGCGGCAAGCTCGCTCGCTTCGCCCTCGGCTCTGAGTTTTTCCATGATGGTTCCCAAGACACCCTCCGTCTGGTCGGCCCCGGCGGCGGCGAGCTTATCTTCCAGTTCGTCCCGCGCCGCGCCCCGTGCTGTATCGTGCGCATTCCGGCCAATCCGGCCACCTGTTCCGGTTTATTGCGGCCACCGAATCCGGCTCATTGCGGCCACTTCCGCGTCTGGCATTGTGGACGGCGCGATCAACCCTTCTGGATGGGTTTCTTGATGTCAGCACTTTGGCCTTTCGTCAAGCACGGTGCAGGCCGTCCCGGTAGTCCCCAGGAGGGACCCGCGCGCGGCGCGAAGAGACCGGCACGAGTCTATCGCAGCGGCGCGCGTGGGAGGCCCCTGTGGACCCACCGGGGCGGGCGTGAGGTTCGTTCGGATCATGCCGATTGCTCCTGTTCAGTTTGATTGCCTTGCGATTTGCGCATCGAGGGCCCATCGAGTTCGAGCCGGTATGCGTTGTGAGAAATTCGGTCCATAATCGCGTCGCCGAATGTGGGCTCATCAATAACGTCATGCCAAGTGTGCACCGGCAGTTGACTCGTGATCATTGTCGAGCCGGCACCGTGGCGGTCTTCGATGATTTCCAGGAGATCGCGCCGCTGGCTGGCATTGAGACGATCGGGGCCCCAGTCATCGAGGATCAGCAGATCGGCCTTGACGAGCGTCCGGAACAAGCGCGGGAACCGACCATCGCCATGCGCCAGTTCGAGTTCGGCGAAGAGCCGCGGCACACGCTTGTAAAGGACCGTGTAGCCATGGCGGCATGCATTTTGACCGAGGGCGCAGCCAAGCCAGGTTTTGCCGACCCCGCACGGCCCGGTAATCAGCAGGCAACGGTGATGTCTGATCCAGTTGCAGGTTGCCAACTGCTGGAACAATGCCTTGTCGAGCTTACGGGACGCGCGGTAATCGACGTCTTCTATCGAGGCGCCAACATGGCGCAACCTGGCGGCCCGTAATCGCGTATTGAAGCGTTTGGTGCTGCGGTTTGCTGTTTCCCGATCGAGCAACAGTCCCAGCCATTCGGGGTGGCTGAGATCGGCAGCCCGGTCTTGTGCCTGCAGCTCGACAAAGGCGTCGGCCATGCCGTCCAGTTTGAGTTCTTTCAACTGGTCGAGGGTTGGATGGTTGAGCAATTTCATTTCCTTTCAATGGAAGTAGCCTGAGCCACGGATGTTTTGATGGAGGATCGGCGGCCCGTCCGTGGCTTTTTCGGGCCGTTTGCGATCGAGATTGTTCTTGAGGATGGAATTGACGGAGGTGTAGGAGTGCGCCCCGATGTCGATGGCGCGGCCGCATGCCGCCTCGAGGCGCTGCGCTCCATGCTGCGGCGCGAGCTTCACGATGCCGATACAGGCGCGGAACCCCTGAACGGGATGGGGTTTTTCGCGCAGGATGATTTCGACCAGGGCCTGGGTGGTCGGGCCGACTTTGCCAGCCTGGCGCTTGATACTTTCAGGTGTCCACTCGGCGTAATGGCGATGGTTGGCCGGCATGTGCTCGAGCACGGTTGTATGTCGTCTGTTACCTGGACCGCGCAGATGGCTGGCAACACGATTGCCCCGATCGAAGATCTCGACGGTGCGCTCGGTGGAGCGGACCCACAGTTTTTTGCGTAGAAGCGTGTGAGGCACCGAGTAGTAGTGCTTGTCCACTTCAACGTGATAATCAAGGCCGGCACGGCATTCCTTCCACGCTGCATATTCGTATGGATCCTGCGGCAGTGCTTTCAGTGCCGGCCTGTCAAGGTCTTCGAACAGTTCCCGCCGGCTGCCGCCAAGATGGCGCGTCACGCGGTTGTTGAGCTTTTCGAGCAGTTCGCGGACCGCCGCATTCACATCCGTCAGCGAGAAGAATTGCCGGTTCCTGAGTGCGGCGAGGATCCAGCGCTCCGCCACCAACACCGACGTCTCGACTTTTGCCTTGTCCCGAGGCTTTTTCGGCCTTGCCGGGACCACGACCGTTCCGTAGTGCCTTGCAAGATCGCAATAGGTGCGATTGATCGCCGGCTCATGGAAACAGGCCTTGGTGATGCCGGATTTCAAATTGTCGCACACCACAAGGTCGGTAACGCCGGCAAAGAACGCGAAGGCACGACCATGTGATCCCGTCCAGTCGGACAGGCTCTGCGTCATGGTCGCTTCGGCATAGGTGTAGCTGGACGCACCCAGGCAAGCGACAAAGAGTTGCGCCTCATGCACTTCGCCGGTGAGCCCGTTGATGATCGGAATCGTTTGGCCGGCATAGTCAACGAACATCTTCTCGCCAGCGGTATGGGTCTGCCGCATGGTCGGCGACAGCTTGCCCTTCCATTGACGATAAAGCTGGTAGAATTGCGTGCGCCCAAGCCCGTCAGGATGAGCGGTGCGGTACTCTTCCCACAGCAACAGCAAGGTCACACCGGGGCGCCGCAGCTCGCGGTGAATACAGGCCCAGTCGGGCAGGCTTGGCTTCTTCGCCTTGACCACCACCGGAAACAAGCGCCGCTGAAGCGCCTCATCGCTCAAATCGGAAGGCAACGGCCAATTCAGGCCAGCCTGCTGCGCCCGCCGGACCGTCTCGCCAACACTCGTTCGCCCGACGCCCACACTGACGGCAATCTTGCGGTTCGACAAACCTTCAGCATTGAGCCGAAGCACATCTCTGATCTTACGCATGGGTAATCTTTCCCTGGCCATCCTCGCCACCTTTGCTGTTGAAAAGGCGCAAGAATGCCCGTGTTTCAGATCACCCAGAAAGGTTGATCACCGTTGTCCACAAGCTGGCCGCAATGAGCCGGATTCGGTGGCCGCAATAAACCGGAATAGATGGCCGGATTGAACCGGATTCAGTGGCCGGAATGAGCCGGATTGCGCAGTATCGCGAATATACACCGCAAGCTGGTCCTGAAATGATGACGACTTCAGCTTCGATCACGGATGGAAGCTAGAACCTGTTGCGGATACATGAGGAGCCTTACGAGATTGAATTAGATAATTCAGTTTCACGCTGCGAGAGCCGTAGGCAGTGGGCGCAAAAAGCAGAGTTTAACTGCAACGGACCCGTAGGGCGTTTCAATGTTTAGTGATACATCCTGTCTGGCGGGAATGCGCACATTGACCGGGAACATGTATTCAGCGGGCTGAGGAGGTACACCTTGAACAAGAGGAACGCCTGGCGCCACCGTTAGCTTCAGGCGCACATCCATAGAGTTGGAATTGTCTCGGCATGGTTCATAGGTGCCATCGTATGAAACGCCGCCATCGTGTCCAAATACCACTCCATCCAAAAATACAAGAGCTGCCACGCCATTTCCGTCTGTTCCAACATATTCAATCGAGTACATTCCATCGTACATGATCTGGTTCTCCTTATGGATGCGTGCAAACTCGCGCGCCTGAAGTGCGCGAGGTAACGACTGCAGAAGATTGATGTATGCGGCCGTCGAATTCGGAACTTCTCGATCTCCTGAGCACCACATGTTTACGGCGCGTGTGGTGACGCCCAGCAGAAGTGCGAATTGCTTTGGGTTTAGACAAAGTGCGTCTAAAGCGTCGGTGAGTTGCTTTGAATTCATGATTTCCCGTGTACGACAAAAACCGGCGCGAGTCAACATTGTTCTTTATCAGAAGAACATGACAAACGTAACCGGAAGAACGGAAAACCATTTCTTGCGCGAACGGCACGCCTCAGCTTGGAATTCAAGGCTTCTATGGCGTTTGTCGTATATAGAATTCGACGGACGTCGAAAGGAAGGGCAGAAAATGGCACAACTTCGCTCCACGCGCGTCGCCAGCTCTGCACGATCGCCGGATATTTCTTGCCCCAAAAGCTCGCTTCGAAGTCAGCCAGCGCGGTTTCCCCTTCCTGTGCCAGAGTCTGGGTCTGAGGAGATGGACAATACAGGTCTGAACCGTTGTTTCCGGAAAGACGGCACTTCAGGCCGTCGACGACGGCAAGCAGAATATCTTCGACGCCGCGATTCTTCAGTTCGTTCATCACCCGCAGCCAGAACTTGGCGCCTTCGTTTTGCTCGATCCACAGTCCGAGGATCTCCTTCGTTCCGTCGGCACGAACACCCGGGGCGATATGAACGGCTTTGTTGCGGACCAGACCTTCGTCGCGGATCTTCACTCTGGGGATAGATCGCCTCCAGAGGCCGGCCCTGCCAGGCAGCAACCTCTTCGAGAATGGCGTCGGTCACGGTGCTGATCAGTTCCGGTGAAACGTCGATGCCGTACAATTCCTGCAGATGTCCGACGATCTCACGGGTGCTCATGCCACGGGCATACATGGAGACGATCTTGTCGTTGAAACCGGGGAAACGGCGCTGGTATTTGCAAATCAGTTGCGGACCGAAGCGCGATTGCCGGTCACGCGGAACGTCCAGCTCAAATTCACCGCTGTCTGTCATCACCGTCTTGCGGCCGTAGCAATTGCGCTTGTTGCCGCTCTCATCGTCGCTGTCGAGGTGATGATCCATTTCGGCATTCAGGGCCCGTTCGGCAAAGGCCCTTTTCAAATCATCCAGCAGACCGTTCGAGTCGAACACTGTTTGCGGGTCCGCGTCAGCCAGAAGCTGGTCCACAAGGGCATCTGAAATCTTCGGTTGTTTGCGTCGAGCCATGGGAGATCTCCTTTTTTCCCACTATGGCCACCCAAACACGAATTTGCTGACACTCCCGAAGACGGGCAAGCAGGCGTCTCCGATTTGTGATGAGAGGTCTGCTTTGCACTCCCTGAAGAGGCCAGCAACCGACATCATGAAAGGCGCAGTTCACCCGGGCAGAGCAGCAGCCCTTTATGTTCTCTATCTAAAGCAGAGGCCGCCTCGCGGCGGCCTAAGTAATTGTTATATATCACATTCTATGGAGTTATAACGGAAGTGGTTGCGGGGGCAGGATTTGAACCTGCGACCTTCAGGTTATGAGCCTGACGAGCTACCGGACTGCTCCACCCCGCGTCAAATTGTGTTGTTCTGCCCTTCATGCCGAAAGTACAAGCGCACCGCAATTGGTGCTGGAAGAGGCCTGGTTCGGAACATCCTTAAGAGAAGATTTTGTTTTGCTTTTTACGGACCTGGCGGTGCCCTACTCTCCCGCGTCTTGAGACGAAGTACCATTGGCGCAGGGGTGTTTCACGGCCGTGTTCGGGATGGGAACGGGTGCAGGCACCCCGCCATAACCACCAGGTCGGCAAAGAGCAAAGTTTGAGAAGCTGGGATTTTGCCGGATGCCCAAAAGGTTGTTCGACTTTTTGGGCGAGCGATCCGGCGGATTATCTGTCCTCACGGTTGATCGCGGCTTTGCCGCTAACCTCCGGACGGGGCGGGCCACTTGGCCCGACGCGCAGTCGCGCTTGCGGTGCGTTGCACCGTAATCTTTTCCCCTGACAAACCGTGTAAGGGAAAAGAATTCGAAGCCGAAGGCTTCGCAAGGCCGACCGGCCGTCGCCGCTGATGCGGCGCGCCCGCGCAGCGCAGCCCGCAGGGCGTACGCGCGTGAGCGAGAACAGTGTTCAAGCGCTATGCGCTTGAAGATGGGCATTGGTAATGGGAACGATCAAGTCGTTTGAGCGATTAGTACTGGTCAGCTTCATGCGTTACCGCACTTCCACATCCAGCCTATCAACGTGGTCGTCTTCCACGGCTCTATAGGGACTACTGGTTTTCAGGTTGGTTTCCCGCTTAGATGCCTTCAGCGGTTATCCATTCCACATATAGCTACCCTGCTATGCCGCTGGCGCGACAACAGGTCCACCAGAGATGTGTCCACCCCGGTCCTCTCGTACTAGGGGCAGCTCCTGTCAATATTCCTACACCCACGGCAGATAGGGACCGAACTGTCTCACGACGTTCTGAACCCAGCTCACGTACCGCTTTAATTGGCGAACAGCCAAACCCTTGGGACCTGCTCCAGCCCCAGGATGCGATGAGCCGACATCGAGGTGCCAAACAACCCCGTCGATATGGACTCTTGGGGGTCATCAGCCTGTTATCCCCGGCGTACCTTTTATCCGTTGAGCGATGGCCCTTCCACGCGGGACCACCGGATCACTATGACCGACTTTCGTCTCTGCTCGACTTGTCAGTCTCGCAGTCAGGCAGGCTTATGCCATTGCACTCGACGACCGATTTCCGACCGGTCTGAGCCTACCATCGCGCGCCTCCGTTACTCTTTGGGAGGCGACCGCCCCAGTCAAACTACCCACCATACACTGTCCCGGACCCGGATGACGGATCGCGGTTAGACATCCATGACGATAAGGGTGGTATTTCAAGGGTGGCTCCACAAGAGCTGGCGCTCCTGCTTCAAAGCCTACCACCTATCCTACACATGCCGACACGAATGCCAGTGTAAAGCTATAGTAAAGGTGCACGGGGTCTTTCCGTCTGACCGCAGGAACCCCGCATCTTCACGGGGAGTTCAATTTCACTGAGTCTGCGTTGGAGACAGCGGGGAAGTCGTTACGCCATTCGTGCAGGTCGGAACTTACCCGACAAGGAATTTCGCTACCTTAGGACCGTTATAGTTACGGCCGCCGTTTACCGGGGCTTCAATTCGCAGCTTGCACCGCTCCTTTTAACCTTCCGGCACCGGGCAGGCGTCAGACCCTATACGTCGTCTTGCGACTTCGCAGAGCCCTGTGTTTTTGATAAACAGTCGCTACCCCCTGGTCTGTGCCACCCCACAAGAGTTGCCTCCTGCAAGGTCACGCTTCTTCCGAAGTTACGCGTGCAATTTGCCGAGTTCCTTCAACGCAGTTCTCTCAAGCGCCTTGGTATGCTCTACCTGACCACCTGTGTCGGTTTCGGGTACGGTCTATATGGCGGAGCTATTTCCCGGGACCGCTTCGCTGCCAGACCAATCCAATAAGGACTGACAACACACGCGATCCGTCACTACCGCCAGGCCGACGAATATTAACGTCGTTCCCATCGACTACGCCTTTCGGCCTCGCCTTAGGGGCCGGCTAACCCTGCTCAGATTAACTTTAAGCAGGAACCCTTGGTCTTTCGGCGAGGGAGTCTCTCACTCCCTTTATCGTTACTCATGTCAGCATTCGCACTTCCGATATCTCCAGGACCCCTCACGGGTATCCCTTCACGGACCTACGGAACGCTCCGCTACCGCTTGCAAAGCAAGCCCTCAGCTTCGGTGTATGGCTTGAGCCCCGGTACATTTTCGGCGCAAAGACCCTTATTTAGACCAGTGAGCTGTTACGCTTTCTTTAAATGATGGCTGCTTCTAAGCCAACATCCTGGTTGTTTTGGGATCCTCACATCCTTTCCCACTTAGCCATAACTTGGGGACCTTAGCTGGAGGTCAGGGTTGTTGCCCTCTCCACGACGGACGTTAGCACCCGCCGTGTGTCTGCCGAGCAGTACTCTTCGGTATTCGCAGTTTGGTTAGGATCAGTAAGGCGGTGAGCCCCCATAGCCCATCCAGTGCTCTACCCCCGAAGGTATTCACTCGACGCTCTACCTAAATAGATTTCGCGGAGAACCAGCTATTTCCGAGTTTGATTGGCCTTTCACCCCTAGCCACAAGTCATCCCGATCTATTGCAACAGATATGGGTTCGGTCCTCCAGTTGGTGTTACCCAACCTTCAACCTGCTCATGGCTAGATCACTCGGTTTCGGGTCTAATACAACGAACTGAACGCCCTGTTCAGACTCGCTTTCGCTGCGCCTTCACCTACCGGCTTAAGCTTGCTCGTTATACTAAGTCGCTGACCCATTATACAAAAGGTACGCCGTCAGGCTTGCGCCCTCCGACTGTTTGTAGGCATCCGGTTTCAGGTTCTCTTTCACTCCCCTTGTCGGGGTGCTTTTCACCTTTCCCTCACGGTACTGGTTCGCTATCGGTCATGCACGAGTACTTAGGCTTGGAGGGTGGTCCCCCCACGTTCAGACAGGATTTCACGTGTCCCGCCTTACTCAAGGACAATGAGCCTTATGCGCATACGGGGCTGTCACCCGCTACGGCCCGACTTTCCAGACGGTTCTGCTTCCATACTCATTGCCACTGGCCTGGTCCGCGTTCGCTCGCCACTACTAGCGGAGTCTCGGTTGATGTCCTTTCCTGCGGGTACTTAGATGTTTCAGTTCCCCGCGTTCGCTTCTTAACCCTATGGATTCAGGTCAAGATACCTTTTATCGATACTTGGAAACCATTCCGGTCGTCTTTGCAGACAACCTGCAGGTTTGTTTGTCCTCACGGTCGTACCGCCCTTCGGGCTGACCTCCGGACCGGGCGGGCCACTTGGCCCGACGCGCAGTCGCGCTTGCGGTGCTACCGCACCGTATTCTTTTCCCACGAAAGACAGTCCAAGGAAAAAGAGTTCGAAGCGCGAAGCGCTTCGCAAGGCCGACCGGCTGTCGCCGCAAGTGCGGCGCCTTCGCGGAGGATAGGGCCAAAGGCCCGCTCATCCGTGAGCGCAAACAAATCATTCCAACCGGAATGATTTTCCAAGTATCAAAGGTGGGTTTCCCCATTCGGATATTTGCGGATCAAAGCTTATTCGCAGCTCCCCGCAACTTTTCGCAGCGTATCACGTCCTTCATCGCCTGTGCATGCCAAGGCATCCACCAAATGCCCTTTTGACACTTGATCGTCCTCATTGCCAATGCCCATCCCTGGTGGTTTCGATGCCTTATCCTTCTCGCTTGCGCTCGAAGGGGACCGAAACAAGTCATGCGGCAAACCCGAAAGCCTGCTGCAATCTCCAACCACACCGCGACCCGCTGTTAAGGGTGCAACATGATCAGTCCGGCAAGCCCGAAGGCAGCCGTACTCAACGTCCAGATGCCCAAAAAGTTGTTCGACTTTTTGGACAAGCGATCTGGACCACCAAAAAATGATATTGGCTTAATTTTTGATGTGTTTTTAGCGGGAACACGCCGAGCGTTCCCAAAACACATCAGACCAGCTTCTCGAGATGTGTCCAATGACGCGCGGTCAGGCAACGCCAATCGTTATGATATGATCAGATGCAAATTCGAACGGTCAGTGTGACCACGTCCAGATGCCCAAAAAGTCTCCCGACTTTTTGGATAAGCTATCTGGACAAACAAAAATGCAAACAATCAAAATCAATCATCCGACATGACTGCTCCGGCGAGGGTGTAAACCCGCCATGATGGAACAGCTTTCAGACACTATCTTCTCTTCACAATGTATGCAGAACAGGCACCGCAAAAGCAGTGCAAACCTTATTTCTTCAGGATGAGGATCTCTGTTTTCTATCGCTCACGCGCCGTACCGCACATCTGCGATGTGCTGGCGCTGCGCGGGCGCGCCGCAAAAGCGGCGACGGCCAGTCGGCCTTGCCAAGCCTTCGGCTTGGAGCCCTTTTGACCATGACAGTCCAACCGTA
>CBDBFO010000002.1:405000-1857500 GCA_965204935.1 Hoeflea sp.
ATGCGGCTTCCGCATCCTTGCCGTTTTTGTTCTTGTTCGACCCGGTAATCAGGAGCCGGTCCGAGGCCGCCCCGATCGTCACGGTCTGGCCGTCCGTAATATCACCGGCCAGGATTTTCTCCGCCAGCGGATCCTGGACGAATTTCTGGATCACGCGTTTCAGCGGGCGCGCGCCATAGGCCGGATCGTAGCCCTTGTCAGCCAGCCAGTCGCGGGCGTCTGCGCCAAGATCGATCGTGATCTTGCGCTCGGCGACAAGCTTCGACAGGCGTTCCATCTGGATATCGACGATCGCTCCCATGTCCTCGCGCCGCAGCCTGTGGAACAGGATCGTCTCGTCGACACGATTGAGGAACTCGGGCCGGAACGATGCCTTGACGACATCCATGACCTGGTCGCGCACGGCATCGACATCCTGACCATCCGAAAGTCCGGTCAGAAACTCGGCGCCGAGATTCGACGTCATGATGACCAGCGTGTTGCGGAAGTCGACCGTGCGTCCCTGACCGTCGGTCAGGCGCCCGTCATCGAGTACCTGCAGAAGCACGTTGAAGACATCCGGGTGAGCCTTTTCGATCTCGTCGAAGAGAATGACCTGATAGGGCCGCCGACGAACAGCTTCGGTCAACGCACCGCCCTCGTCATAACCGACATAGCCCGGAGGTGCGCCGATCAGTCGGGCGACGGAGTGCTTCTCCATGAATTCAGACATGTCCATGCGGACCATCGCGGTCTCGTCATCGAAAAGGAAATTCGCCAGGGCCTTGGTGAGCTCCGTCTTGCCGACACCCGTCGGTCCGAGGAAGATGAACGAGCCGATCGGGCGGTTCGGATCCTGAAGCCCGGCGCGCGCCCGGCGCACGGCCTTGGAGACGGCCTGAACGGCCTCACCCTGTCCGACCACGCGTTTTGACAGCTCGTCTTCCATGCGCAGGAGCTTGTCGCGTTCGCCTTCCAGCATCTTGTCGACGGGAATGCCCGTCCAGCGTGACACGATATGAGCGATATGATCGGGCGTGACCGTTTCCTCGACCATGGCGGAATCCCCGCCGCCGCTTTCTTCGGCTTCTTCCAGCTTGCGTTCCAGGTCCGGGATCTCGCCATAGGCAAGCTCCCCGGCCTTCTGGAATTCGCCGTTGCGCTGGGCGATCGCCAGGGCGTTGCGGGCGTCATCAAGCTGCTTTTTCAGATCGGCGGCGAGGCCGAGCTTTTGCTTTTCGGACTGCCACATCGCGGTCAGCGAATCCGCCTTCTCCTCAAGCGCGGCGAGGTCGACCTCGAGCTTCTCGAGCCGGTCCTTGGACGCGGTGTCGGTTTCCTTCAAGAGCGCCTCGCGCTCGATCTTCAGCTGGATGATCCGCCGGTCAAGCTCGTCAAGCTCCTCCGGTTTCGAATCCACCTGCATGCGCAACCGCGACGCGGATTCATCGACAAGGTCGATCGCCTTGTCAGGCAAAAACCGGTCGGTGATGTAGCGGTTCGACAGCGTTGACGCCGAAACCAGCGCCGAATCGGAAATACGGACCTTGTGGTGCTGTTCGTATTTTTCCTTGATGCCGCGCAGGATCGAGATCGTGTCCTCGACCGTCGGCTCCTCGACGAACACCGGCTGGAAGCGTCGTGCAAGCGCGGCATCTTTCTCGACGTGCTTGCGGTATTCATCCAACGTGGTCGCGCCGACACAGTGGAGCTCGCCGCGCGCCAGTGCCGGCTTCAGAAGGTTTGAAGCATCCATCGCCCCGTCGGCCTTGCCGGCACCGACAAGCGTGTGCATCTCGTCGATGAACAAGATGATGTTGCCGGCCGCCGCCTGCACTTCGGAAAGCACCGATTTCAGGCGCTCCTCGAACTCGCCGCGATATTTCGCGCCGGCGATCAGTGCACCCATATCGAGGGCAAGCAGCTGCTTGTCCTTCAGTGATTCCGGCACGTCGCCATTGACGATCCGCAACGCAAGACCTTCCGCGATGGCGGTCTTGCCGACACCCGGCTCGCCGATCAGCACCGGGTTGTTCTTCGTGCGCCGGGACAGGACCTGTATGGTGCGGCGGATTTCGTCGTCACGGCCGATCACCGGATCGAGTTTTCCCTCACGGGCCTCGGCGGTTAGGTCACGCGAATATTTCTTCAGCGCATCATAGCCTTCCTCGGCGCTGGCCGAATCGGCCGTCCTGCCCTTGCGGATTTCGTTGATCGCCTGGTTCAGGCCCTGTGCCGTGACGCCGGCATTTTCCAGGATCTTCGAGGTCTCGGCTGATTTTTCAATGGTCAGTGCCAGGAGCAGACGCTCCACGGTGACGAAGCTGTCGCCGGCCTTCTTGGCGGCTTCTTCCGCTGTAGAGAAAACCTTGGCAAGCGGCTGGGCCAGATAGATCTGGCCGTTTCCGCCGCTGACCTTCGGCAGTTTCGCCAGTGCCGCATCCACGCCGAGCCGCGCATCGTCCGGCCGCCCGCCGGCGCGCTCGATCAGCGATGCTGCCATGCCCTCCGGGTCGTCCAGAAGGACTTTCAGAACGTGTTCCGGTGTAAATTGCTGATGCCCTTCACTCAGGGCGTAGGTCTGCGCCGATTGCAGGAATCCGCGCACCCTCTCACTGTATTTTTCCATATTCATTTAGCGTATCTCCTTGTCATGCTCCGCCCGGTTTCGGCACGCAGCGATGGATCCGGATTGGCCCCCGCAAACGGCAGGCCACAGTCTCGTCTGATATGGGAATTGCATCGGGGGTGCTTCAACCCCGGATTTCATATTTGATTCAGGCACCAAACCGTCATCTTGTCGCACGCTGTCCGGCAAAAACAAACGCCCGGCAAGTTGCCGGGCGTTTTGCTGTTCATTCTGAAGCAGATGTTCAGGCGTCGCGGGCTGCCGCAGCAACCTCCGGCGTATTGTCCTGTGTGTCGGGCGATGACGGCGCGGCCTCGGAAACCGGCTGCGCCTCGCTTTCGGCGCTGCTGCCGTTGAGCGCAGGCTCCTCGCTGTTGGCGGACGCGTCTTCGCCCGCGCGGTTGCGGCGCGGTCTTGCCGGCGAGCGTCGGCGCAGCGGTGAGCGGCGCGACGGCTGCTGCTGTGCATCTTCGCCGATGGCGACTTCAGCGGGCGTGCCGGCAATAACCGGTTGCGGTCCGGTACCGTCTATGGGCACATCAACCGCTTCCTTCTCGGAGGCCTCCGGAGCGGCCTCGGCATTCTGCTGCTGATCCCGTTCGTTGCTTTCACGCTCGTCACGCTGGTAACGTTCCTGCAACTGCGCCTGCGCCGCCGCGATGATGCGGTTGTAGTGCTCGGCGTGCTGCAAATAGTTTTCCGCCATGACAGTATCGCCGGAGCCAAGCGCATCGCGCGCCATGGCCGCGTATTTGTCGGCAATGTGCTGTGCGGTTCCGCGGATTTTTACGTCAGGACCGGTACTGTCATACGTGCGCGAGAGCGGATTGCCGTTTTTTCGATTGTTATTGTTATTGCGACCGCGACCGCGCTTATTCTGCTGTCCTGACCTCATACGTCACTCACCTGAAATTTTTCCTATTATGGATTGCTCGTTCTGCACCGGCTGTTGAAATCACTATTCGGCTGTCATGATGGCAGGCCGCATAAAGATGTGCGCTTGCGCTCTTCCCGCTTCACATTCATACAAGGGCAGATTCAGTTGCCGATGGTCAATCAAAATCACCGAAGTGAAACACGAACCAATCCTCAAGGATCGAATCTTTGGTGATGACCATATGTTCAGCAATGACCGGAAATTAGCGTGATTTGCGTGCGATTCCAAGCCTTTTCTTTATCTAATGCGTTTTGACCGGTCTGCAAGTCCACCCTGCCGGTCAAGCATGATTGTTTGATGACGATTCAGCGACATAATCCGTACCGGTTCCATCGCTAAGCGACGGCCGACAGAGCGTTGCCGACACCACTCTCGAGGTCTGCACCACAGGACTTACAGGCAAAAAACAACAACCCTGTCATGGCCACCGAAATCCCTTAACCGTTCCGTAAGCGTAAAACCATTTTCCTCAAAAATGGCCGCAACGGCATCGCACTGATCAAAGCCGGTCTCAACCGCGACACGCCCGCCATTGGCAAGGTGTTCTGCTGCACCGGCGGCGATCGCCCGATAGGCATCCAGACCGTCGGCGCCGCCATCAAGGGCTATCACCGGATCGTAGTCACGCACCTCGGGCGAAAGGCCGCAGATGTCGTCCGTCGGAATATAGGGCGGATTTGATACGATCAGGTCGAAGGTGCCTTCGACATCGGAGAACCAGGAACCCGCGATCGTTTCGAACCGTTCCTGCAGTCCTGCACGCCTTGCGTTGTCACGCGCTGTCTGCAGGGCACCTTCCGAGATATCCGTTCCAATGCCGCTTGCCGATCCGATTTCCGAGAGAAGACCCAGGCAGATTGCGCCGCTTCCCGTGCCGAGATCGAGCACCCGGCATCCGCCCGCCTCCGCGGCGCGCGATTGGGCAAAGGGCACGACGGCGCGCAGCAGCGTCTCCGTATCGGGGCGCGGCTCCAGCGTATCGGCGCTCAGGACGAGGTCCAACCCGAAGAAGGACCTGCGGCCGAGTATGCGGTGCACCGGCTCACGCCGGCATCGCCGCTCGGCGGCTGCGCACACAAATGCCAGATCGTCGCTGCCGACTGTTTCTGTGCGGCCAAGGACAAGGTCGGTGAGATCGATGTTCAACAGCCCGCAGACAAGTGTCCGCGCATCGACTTTCGGATCTTCCAATCCTGCGGTTTCGAATCGACGCGTCAGTTCCCGAACCAGTTCCGCCGCGGTCACTGACATCAAACCCGCCGCGTCACGCATCCGGTGCTTCGCCGAGTGACGCCAGCAGATCGGCCTGGTGATCGGCAATCAATGCATCGACCACCTCATCGATTTCACCCATCATCATCCTGTCGAGCTTGTAGAGCGTTAGATTGATACGGTGATCCGTCACCCGGCCCTGCGGGAAATTGTAGGTTCGGATGCGCTCAGAGCGGTCTCCGGAACCGACCTGGCTCTTGCGCTCGGCCGAACGTTCGCTTTCGGCCTTCTGCCGCTCGAGATCGTACAGCCGCGCACGAAGGATCTGCATGGCCCGCGCCCGGTTCTGGTGTTGTGACTTTTCCGCCTGGGTCACAACAATTCCGGACGGAATGTGCGTTATGCGCACGGCGGAGTCCGTTGTATTCACGTGCTGGCCGCCAGCCCCCGAGGCACGCATGGTGTCGATGCGGATGTCCTCGTTTCGGACCTCGACATCGATGTCCTCGGCTTCGGGAAGAACCGCAACGGTTGCCGCGGATGTGTGTATCCGGCCACCTGACTCCGTCTCCGGCACACGCTGCACCCGGTGGACACCGGATTCGAATTTCAGCCGCGCAAAAACGCCGCGCCCGGTGATCGCGGCAACGATTTCCTTGTATCCGCCGACTTCGCCCTCGCTGGCGCTCATCACCTCGACTTTCCAGCCATGTGCCGCGGCATAGCGCTCATACATGCGAAACAGGTCGCCGGCAAAGAGCGCGGCTTCCGATCCGCCGGTTCCGGCGCGGATCTCGAGGATGGCGCTCTTGTCATCCGCTGCGTCCTTCGGCAGCAGCATGACCTGCATGTCCTGCTCGAGCTTATCGAGCAGTTCTTCGAGTTCGGGAAGCTCAAGTTCGGCAAGCGCCCGCATTTCCGGATCTGTTTCGCCGTCTTCGATCAATGTCTTCAGGTCGGCGATCTCGCTGACCGTCTTTCCGTGGCTCCGGATGGTGGCGACAACCGGTTCAAGCTCGGCATATTCCGACGCCAGTTTTACATAGACATCCGCGTCGGGGCCCTGTGCCATGCGTGCCTCGATCTCGCCGAAACGGTTCTCCAGTTCGCGCATTTTCTCAAGCGGTAGTTTTGCCATAAGAAATCCCGGTCCCCATCAAAGCGGAATGCCGTTTGCATCGGCAAAATCTGACAGCAACTCGCGCACCGAACGTTCCGGTTGAACGTCGTCGAGCGCCGGCAGCAGCGTTTCCTCCAGTTTGCCCACATCAAGCGCGAGCAGCATGGACTTCACCGGGCCAACCGCTGCGGGAGCCATCGATATGGAGCGGAATCCGATGCCGATCAGCGCCATGGCCGGCAGTGTCCGCCCGGCCATTTCGCCGCACAAGGTCAGTGGCGTACCGCGCGCATCGGCGGCGACCACGATCTGGCGCAGCATGCGCAGGAAGGTCCGTCCGAGCGGATCGAACCGGTTGCTGACACGCGCATTGCCGCGGTCCGAAGCCATGGTGAACTGGAATAGATCGTTGGAGCCAACCGATACGAAATCGGCCTCGCGCATCAGTTCGTCCAACTGCCACATCAGGCTGGGCACCTCCAGCATGGCGCCAAGCTCGACCTTGCGCGGAAGGTCGTAGCCAAAGCGGGAAAGGTGATGCACTTCCTTGTTCACCAGTTCGCGGGCGCTCCTGAATTCGGTGATCTCGGTGACCATCGGAAACATCAGCTTGAGCTCTTGTCCGGCTGTCGCGCGCAACAGCGCACGAAGCTGCATGCGCAGGATGCCGGGACGATCGAGCGCAAGGCGCATGGCGCGCCAGCCAAGCGCCGGGTTCTCCTCATTGGCGGCTCGGAAATAGGGTATGACCTTGTCGCCGCCGATATCCAGCGCCCGAAAGGTAACGGGCCGTCCATGTGCCTGCTTCAGGGCGCTGCGGTAGAACTGTTCCTGTTCCTCCACCTTGGGCATGGTGGAGGCGATCATGAATTGCAGTTCGGTGCGGAACAGGCCGACACCGCTGGCGCCGGATTCATCGAGCTGCGGCAGGTCAACGAGCAGGCCTGCATTCATGTGCAAAGTGATCGGGACACCGTCGCTGGTGACCGGCTCGACGGCCCGCAGTGCCCGGAACTGCTCCTGGCGCCGCGCGCTGAAACGGACCTTTTCGGCATAGGCGCTTTCAAGATCGGCCATCGGTCGCAAATGGACCCGGCCGTCATCGCCATCAATGATGATCGGATCGCCGTTCTCTGTCATCGAGACAATGCCGGATGCCTGCCCGACAACCGGTATGCCCATGGCCCGTGCGACGATGACCACGTGGCTCGTCACCGATCCCTCTTCCAGCACCAGCCCCCTGACCTTGGAACTCGTATAGTCCAGCAGTTCCGCCGCACCCATCGCCCGGGCAACGATCACGGCCGAATCCGGGAAGGCATCCTGATGCGCCTTGACGGTGTAGCCGGTCAGTTGGCGCAGCAGCCTGTTGGCAAGGTCATCGAAATCATGCAGCCGCTCCCGCAGATAGGGATCGGTCATGTGGATCATGCGGGCCCGCATGTCGCTCTGCACCTTTTCAACCGCCGCTTCCGCGGTGAGCCCGTTGCGGATCGCCTCTTCCAGCTTGCGGACCCAGCCTCGGTCATGGGCGAACATGCGGTAGGCCTCGAGAACGGCACGGTGCTCACCCTCCATCGGCACGTCGCGCCGCGAGAGCATGTCGTCTATGGAGATTCGCAGTGACCCGAGCGCGTCCTCAAGCCGCGCAAGTTCGCTGTCGATGTCTTCATTGAGCAGCTCGGTCACCACGATGCGCGGCTCATGCAGAACGGCATGACCAAGGCCAATGCCCTCCGAATAGGCATCGCCCTCGATACTGACCGGACGGCTCAGATCAAGTTCCAGCCCCGGACGGGTCACTTTCTTCAGATCGCCCGTCGCGATCATTTCGGCAAGGACCATCGCCGTGGTCTCCAGCGCCTCCAGCTCATCTTCGCTGTAATTGCGCATCGCCTTGTTCTGGATAACCAGAACGCCGAGCGTGCGCCCGGCACGCAGGATCGGAACGCCGAGGAAGGAATGGTAGATTTCTTCACCGGTCTCGGGAAGATAGGTAAAGGCCGGGTGCGACTGGGCGTCAGACAGGTTGAGCGGACGGGCGCCTGCCGCAATGGTGCCGACAAGGCCCTGCCCCATTTTGAGCTGCGCCAGGTGAACGGCGCCCGGGTTGAGGCCTTCCGTCGCATAGAGTTCGAGCACGCCGTCAGCGCGCAGAACGTAGAACGAGCAGACCTCGGCAACCATGTTTTGCGCGATCTGGCGCACAATACGGTCGAGGCGGTCCTGTGGCTCCAGCGGTTCCGCCATCAGTTCGCGTAACCGCTTCAGCATGACGCGTGGACCAGCCGAAGGGTCTCTCATCGCGCTTGGCTCCCAGCTACATCCGCTCCGGCGCTCCTGCCGGATATGCGGATCGTAAAATTTACGTTTTATCGAGGCCGTAGACCGAATGCAAAGTCCGTACGGCCAGCTCCCCATAGGGGCCGTCGATCAGGATGGAAATCTTGATTTCCGAGGTCGTGATCGCCTTGATATTTATACCCTTTTCCGCCAAGGCGTGGAAGGCTGTTGCCGCAACGCCGGCGTGGCTGCGCATGCCGATGCCGATGACGGAAACCTTTACAAGGCCGGGCTCGCTCTGAACCGCGTCGAAGCCGATGGTTTCACGCGATTTTTCGAGCACGGACAGTGATTTTTCCATGTCCCCGGAGGGAATCGTGAAGGTCATGTCCGTGGAACTGCCGTCCTCGGAGATATTCTGGACAATCATGTCGACATTGATATGCGCGTCGGCCAGGGGGCCGAATATCGCTGCCGAAACACCGGGTCGGTCGGCCACGCGGCGAAGCGATATCTGTGCCTCATCCTTCGTATAGGCGATGCCCGTCACGACTTCCTGTTCCACGATTTCATCCTCATCACAAATCAAGGTTCCCGGCGGATTGTCAAAATCGCCCATGCCCGGCGCGTCGGGCTCGGAGAAGCTCGAGCGAACGAAAGTGCGCACTTTGTGGACCATGGCGAGTTCAACGGAACGCACCTGCAGGACCTTTGCGCCCAGGGAGGCCATCTCAAGCATTTCCTCAAAGGCGATCTTTTGCAAGCGGCGGGCCGCCGGTTCGATCCTTGGGTCGGTGGTATAGACCCCGTCGACATCCGTATATATGTCGCAGCGATCCGCCTGCACCGCGGCGGCAATCGCCACCGCGCTCGTATCGGAACCCCCACGGCCAAGGGTCGCGATCCGGTTGTCGGGACCGATGCCCTGGAAACCGGAGACAACGGCGACCTGCCCTTCTCCGAACCGGCGAACCAGATCGCTTCCGTCGATGTCCAGGATCCGTGCCGCGCCGTGGGCATTGTCCGTCTTGATCGGAATCTGCCAGCCTTGCCAGGAACGGGCATTGACGCCCATTGACTGGAGGGTAATCGCCAGCAGGCCCGATGTCACCTGTTCGCCGGAAGCAACGACAGCATCATATTCGCGTGCATCATGCAGAGCCGACGCATCCCGTGTCCATTCGACCAGTTCATTGGTTTTGCCGGCCATTGCCGAAACCACAACCGCAACCTCATGCCCCGACTCGACCTCCCGCTTGACATGGCGCGCAACATTGCGGATGCGCTCCAAGTCGGCCACCGAGGTGCCGCCAAATTTCATGACTATGCGGGCCATTGGAAAGACCGGAACTCCCCGGAACTCAGTTGGATCAAGAGGCACATAAATCAAACCGCCCGACGGAGCGAGCGGCAGCGTGGCTCTCATACCCAAAAAGCCGGTCCGCCGCAAGAAGCCCTGGCATTGCGGTGCGGCCAAGAACCACCCTTGACTTTCCGTTGCGATCGTCCGACTTCATGCGGTATCTGCACCCGGAGAGCGTGATGAGTGACACCGCCCAATCGACGATAGACCAGGCCGAAGTCGACCGATTTTCGGCGATGGCTTCCGAATGGTGGGACCCGACCGGAAAATTTCGGCCGCTGCACAAGTTCAATCCAGTGCGCCTGACCTACATTCGCGACCGCGTCTGCGCCCATTATGGCCGCGACGCGAAGTCCGCCGACCCTCTGCACGGGTTGCGCGTGCTCGACATCGGCTGTGGTGGTGGTCTCCTCTCCGAACCGCTGGCCCGAATGGGCGCAACCGTGGTCGGTGCCGACGCGTCGCCGACCAACATAGAGATCGCCAAGATACATGCCGCACAAAGCGGCGTGACAGTCGACTATCGCGCCGTGACGGCCGAAGATCTTGCCGCCAATGGCGAAGCATTCGACATCGTTTTGAATATGGAAGTCGTCGAACATGTCGCCGATGTCGATTTCTTTCTGACTTCCTGCGCCCGGATGGTCAAACCCGGCGGGCTCATGTTCATCGCCACGATAAACCGGACGCTGAAGGCGCTGGCACTTGCCATCGTCGGCGCCGAATATGTGCTGCGCTGGCTGCCGCGCGGAACCCATCAATATGAGAAGCTGGTGCGTCCAGAGGAAATAGAAGCGCCGCTTTCGACATCAGGCATGCATATTGTCGACCGCACCGGAGTCTTCTACAGCCCCCTTTCGGACAGCTGGAACCTGTCCCGCGACATGGATGTCAACTACATGCTGCTGGCTGAACGGCCGCCGTCCGTTCAGCAAAAGACTGATTAGTTCTTGTCTTCCGGAAGATCCGGCAAAGGGGCCACATTGACGCCTTCATCGACCAGCGATTTGACATCGTCGGGGCTCGCTTGTCCGATAATGCCGCGTTCTTCGCTTTCCCCGTAGTGGATTTTCCTGGCCTCTTCGGGAAACCGCTCTCCGACATCTTCTGAATTGTCGCGAATTGCCTTGACCGCCTTGCGCAGTTGATCCATGGCCGATTTCTGGTTCCGGTTCATGGCAAGCTGCATCGGGGCCTCTTTGCTGCGTGCCGTCGACACCGAAGGCGCCATCAGGGCCTTGTCGACTGCCGTGGAGCCGCAATGGGGACAAGCAATCAATGCGGAATTTTGTTGCGCGTCGAAATCCGCATTGCTGGCGAACCAGGCTTCAAACCCGTGCTCCTTGTCACATATCAGATTGAACTTGATCATGCGGTTGCTCGGGCCGTTTTTGGGGCTTCCAACGTCTCAAGATCGAAGGTCCGGTCGTTCTTGAGATTGGGGATCTTCGCCCGTGCCGCGATACTCGCAGCCGGGTCGATATCAGCGACAATGACCGCTGGATCGTTGTGATCCGCCTCGGCAATGATACGGCCCCACGGATCAACAATCAGTGAATGACCGAAAGTCTCGCGTCCGTCCTCATGTTTTCCGCCCTGTGCCGCAGAGACCACAAAGGCGCCGTTCTCAATTGCGCGGGCGCGCTGCAGCACATGCCAATGCGCCTCACCGGTTTGGCGCGTGAACGCGGCAGGCGCCGTCAGCACCAGGGCGCCTGCACGCGCCTGCGTTTGGAACAATTCCGGAAACCGAACATCGTAGCAGATGCCGAGCCCCAACTGGGCGAAGGGAAATGCAACCATCACGGCGTGACGTCCGGGCTCGTATGTCGCGCTTTCGCGCCAGCTCTCGCCATTGTCGAGATCCACATCGAACATGTGTATCTTGTCATAGCGGGCAACGATCTTGCCGCGGGGATCGAAGACAAAGGCCCTGTTGGCGATCTTGCCGCCGGCAGCCGCGACCGCGACAGAGCCGATATGCAGGTAGATCCCGTGCTTTTGGGCAAGTTCCGACGCTGCATTGACGACCGGATCGTCGGTCTCGTCGCATAGCACGTCCATGAGCGATGCGCGGTCGCTTATCACCGCTCCGGTCATCTCCGGCGTCTGCACATACTCGGCACCTGACGAGACCGCTTCCGCCACGCTCTCCGCAAGCTCCGCGATGTTGCGTTGCGGATCCATGCCCGATCGCATCTGCACAGCCGCTGCCCGAAATGTCCTTATAGCCATCGCCGGTTCCTCAGGCTGCCGAATTCAGCAAGGCATCCAGCTTGCCGCCGCGTTCCAGCGCATGCAATTCATCGCAACCGCCGACATGCACCGTGCCGACAAAGATCTGCGGAAAGGTCGCTCTGCCGCCGGCGCGCTGCATCATCTCCGCTCTCAGATCACTTGAGAAGGTTGCATCATGCTCCTGGTAGGCGACCCCCTTTTGATCGAGAAGACGCTTTGCCGCAGTGCAAAATCCGCAAAATTGCCGCGTATAGATCGTGACATCGCCCATTCGGCTCTCCAGTAATCCCTCTCGTTGCGATTGGGACCTCATATAGGGTTTAGAGCTGTCCGGGGGCAACCCTTGCAAAAGTCAACACATGAACAGCACCCGCGCCCGCCTGCAGCAAGGCGCGCGATGCCGACTTGACCGTCGCACCGGTAGTATAGACGTCATCCACCAAAAGCAGAGATTTTCCGGCTATCTGCGCCCGCCTGTCCTGCGGCACGCTGAACGCGCCGCGCACATTGTCCGTGCGTGCTTGTGCCCCTAGGCCCACTTGCTGCCGGGTGGCCCGTGTCCGCAACAATGTCGCAGGCAAGTAGGTGATGCAGCTTCGGCGTGCAAGGACGCGCGCCAGTTCAGCCGACTGGTTGTATCGTCGCCAGATAAGGCGCCTGCGGTGAAGCGGCACGGGTACCACCGCATCCGCCGCATCGATCACATCGCCTCCGGCACGGATCATCCAGCGCACCATCACGGCGGCAAGATCAGTCCGGTCACTGTATTTGAGACGGTGGACGAGTGCCCGCGCCAGATCATCGTAAATCACCGCGGAACGGGCACGCTGGAACGGTGGCGGATCGGCAATTGCCTCCGGCGAAAGCAGACCCTCGCCCGCATCAAAGGCGAGCGGCACACCAAGCACATCGCAAAGCGGCTTGTCGATGGCATGGAGGCGGCTCCAGCATGCGCCGCAAAGCCCGCCATGCGAACCGGACAGCGTCCCGCAACCCAGACAGACCGGTGGAAAGACAACATCACCCAAACGCCCGGCCACCTGGCGAATATATGCGTTGATTGACAACCGGGTGGAATTGGAAGAACTGGTGGCCATATCGGATACAATACAGGCAAAACGGACACGCACAATGGAAGCCGAAGGGCTGTTTGATACTGGATTGGTTCGGCGCAATCGCCTGCGTGCCCTCTCGCATGCGCCGCAGGAAACCGATTTCCTGCTCAAACTGGTCAACCGGGAGCTGTCCGAACGCCTTGCAACGGTGGAACGCCAGTTCGAAACGGCCGTCGCACTCCACGCGCATAATGGGCAACTGGCCGACCTTCTTGCTGAAAGCGAGAAAGTGGGCCGGGTCTTGCGGATCGAGCAGGATGCGCTGATGCTCGAGGGCGCGGCCGGGATTGCGACGGAACTGGAATTGCTGCCGATTGAACGCGGCTCCACCGGCCTCGTCGTCTCGTCGCTTTCGCTGCATTTGGTCAATGACCTGCCCGGCCTGTTTGTGCAGGTCCGCCAGGCGCTTCGACCTGACGGGCTGTTGCTGGCCGCTTTGCCTGGAAGCGGCACGTTGGCGGAGTTGCGCGATTCACTGATCGCGGCAGAGACGGAATTGCTGGGCGGAGTGAGCCCGCGTGTCATTCCCTTCGCCGATGTGCGCGATTGCGGGGCCCTGCTTCAAAGGGCCGGGTTTGCCCTGCCCGTGGTCGATGCCGAGACCTACACCGTCCGATATGACAATATGTTCGCGCTCATGCGTGATCTCAGGTACATGGGCATGGCCAATCCTCTGCGGGCGCGCAGCCGCAGGCCGGCTCCGCGCGCCTTGTTCTTGCGCGCCGCGCAGATTTACGCGGACCGCTACAGCGATCCGGACGGGCGCATCAGGGCAAGTTTTTGTGTGCTTTATCTGTCGGGCTGGAAGCCGCACGAAAGTCAGCAGAAGCCGCTTTCGCCGGGTTCCGCAAAAAACAGCCTCGCAGAGGCGCTTGGAACCCGCGAACAGAAAATCTGAAAGACCGGCCTACTGGTCGAAGCCTGTGGCGACGTTGTTGAAAGAGCTACCGACACCATTTCCGATCGCCGTTGCACCGTAGATAATCGACACTGAGATCAGTATGGCGATAAAGGCGTATTCAATGGATGTGGCACCGCTTTCGCAGTCAACAAACCGTTTTGTAAGTCCAACCATCTCGTGCTCCCATCGCACTCGAATTTCTTTCCGAAACACTAACGGGGCATCTGTTGCAATTAACCTAACAAACGCGGTTTCAGGCCCATGAATAAATTCAACGGCCTTTTAATTTGTTCGGTTAAAGCGGCGGGTTTTCGGGTTGAAGCCGGTTGAATTCGTTAACGATACTTCGACATTATTCGGTAATTTTCAGCAATCACCTGTTCGACGGCCGAACGTGTCAATGATGCAAACGGCATCCGGCTGGTCCTGCAAAACGCTGCGGTGAACCGTGTATTCTCGTTTCCGGCGAACCGTCGCTGTTGTCGTGTAGTCAATGCCTTGGCCGTTGCTCAGAAGCTGCCAATCACCGTCTTGCCCATCAATCATGGGCGGTATGATCAGTGCAAAGGCCATGGCGGCCGAGCCGAACAGCGTGGCAAGACGCAGGACACTGAACCGGCTCGGGCGTTTCGCGTCCGTTGAACCCGAATAAACGGAAGACCAGAATTCATCACTGCTCATCATCGAGCTCCTGCACACACGCACTGTCTGTGCAAGTATCTGGTGCCATGCTGAATATTTGATTAACGGTTCGGCCGGACGGGAGCAACACGGGGTCGAATTGGGGCCATGGTCACAGAAGATCGATCAAAAACGGGACCAGCGGCTCGTCTGCAGCCGGCATCGGATAGTCCCGCAGCCGGACCGGACGGACCCATTTGAGCGCCTGTCCTTCCCTTGCCTGGGGAATACCCCAGTAGCGGCGGCACACGAAGAGCGGCATCAACAGATGAAACTCGTCATAGCTGTGGCTGGCAAAAGTCAGGGGTGCAAGGCAGGCGAGCTTCGTGGTGATCCCCAACTCCTCCTCCAACTCCCGAATAACCGTTTCCTCGGGCGTTTCGCCATTCTCGACCTTGCCACCCGGAAACTCCCAGAGCCCGGCCATCGATTTGCCCTCCGGCCGCTGGGCGATAAGCACACGCCCGTCGGCATCGACGAGGGCACAGGCCGCGACCAGGACTGTCCTGCCTTTATTCATTCGGCGACAGCTCCGGTGCCTGGCGATAGTCGTAGCGGTAGATTTCCGAGAAGCCGAAGCCCTCATAGAGATTGACGGCGGCCTTGTTGTCGGCCTCGACCTGCAGCCAGGCCTTTTCGGCACCGCGCATGCGGGCCCAGCGCAGGGCGGTCCTGACAACATCGCGGGCATGGCCCAATCGCTGCTTGTCGGCGCGCGTCGCCAATTCGAAGATGCCCGCCATGTCATTGTCGTGAACGCAAAGCGCTGTCGCAACCGGTCCGGCACCCGGCTCCTCGATAACAAAGAAACCCGCCTCCGGCCGTATTGAGCTAAGGACCTCCGTAAGGCCGGGCTTCAATACCGGGTCTCTTCCGTGAACCTGGATGGAGGCGTCGACATAACGGCCGATTTCACGGATCGGCAGGTGGTCCAGCACATCTTCGAGATCGAGCTGATCGATCTCGGCCATCATGACCCGCGTTTCGTCAAAGCGGCGCCAGCCATGAGCGTCGAAATAGGCATCGAGCTGCGGCGGTGCCAGCGGCGATTGACGGAAAACCAATGGTCGCCCGTAGGCCCGGAACCGCTGCGCCGCGCGCTCCACCCGTTTTTCGACATCCCGGTGATCTGACGGATCCAGCGGATTAACGGAATTCAGACGCTTGGAGGGATGTCCGGCGGTCAGCCTGATCTGCCAGCTGCCGTCATACTGGATCGATGCGGCCGGCCAGGCACGGAAGCCGACGGCTTCCAGGCGTCTCACACTGGCGAGATGTTGCATCGCGTTTGTCGCTCTCTGTTTTCTGTCCGACATCAGCCCCGGTCAGCTGCGATAGTCGCCGTTGATCGCGACATAGTCTTTTGTCAGGTCGCAGGTCCACACCGTCGCCACGCCGTCAGAGACCCCCACATCGACGGCGATATCGATTTTCTCGCGCTTCATGACAGCGGCGGCGGCATCCTCGCTGTAGTCTGGATCGCGCTCGCCGTCGACCGCCACGCGGATATCGCCGAACCAGATCCTAAGGCGGTCCCGGTGCGCTTGCTGACCTGCCTTTCCAACCGCCATGACAATGCGGCCCCAATTGGCGTCCTCGCCGGCCACTGCGGTTTTGACAAGCGGCGAATTTGCGATCGAGAGTGCAATAGTCTTGGCCGCCGCATCGCTGGCCGCGCCCCGAACGGTGATCTCGACCATCTTTCGCGCACCTTCACCGTCGCGGACAATCTGATGGGCAAGGTCTTTCAGGAGATCGAAGAGCACCGAGCGGAAATCGGCGATGATCGGGTCGTTCGCGTCGCTGATGCGTGGCGCGCCGCGTTCCGCCGCGGCACCGGTTGCAAACAGCATCAGCGTGTCGGAGGTCGACGTGTCGCTGTCGACGGTTATCGCGTTGAACGTGCTGTCTACCCCTTCCGAAAGGAGCGACTGCAGGGCATCACCGGATATGTCCGCATCGGTCACAACGAAGGAGAGCATCGTCGCCATGTCGGGCGCGATCATGCCGGCACCCTTGGCAATACCGTTGATCCGCACTTCAACCCCGCCGATGACAGCGGTTCGCGTCGTCACCTTGGGATAGGTATCTGTGGTCATGATTGCCCGGGCTGCATCGGTCCAACCGGCGTCATCAGCGGATTTCGCGAGTGCTGTGAGCGTATCGGCAAACGCGCCGGCGTCCATCGGCTCGCCAATCACCCCGGTAGACGCCAGGAAAACCTCTTCTAGCTTGCAGCCGACGGCAGCCGCCGCCGTTTCGGCGGTAATCCGCGCTGCCTCGCTTCCCTTCTTGCCGGTGAACGCGTTGGCATTTCCGGAATTGACGACCAGCGCCCGCGCAGCCCCGCCGGCAAGGTTGGCGCGGCAGAAATCGACCGGCGCCGATGCGCACAAAGACTGGGTGAAGACCCCTGCGACGGTCGCCGGCCGATCAAAAACCATCAGCATGAGATCGGTGCGGTCGGCATATTTTATGCCTGCTGCAGCGGTGGCGATGCGCACGCCTTCAAGCGCCGGCAACTCGGCAATGTGCTCCGGAGCCAGTGGGGATACGTTTTCGGTCATCTCGTGCTAGATCCGGTCGATCCTAGTTGTTTCCCTGCGCGTCGACCCCACCGAAGAGCTTTTGCAGGTCCTCGTCAGTGATCTCCACCTTCACGGCCTCGCGGCCTTCCTGCAGAAGTGCGAGATATTGTTCCTGCAGGAGGATGCGCTGGATCTGATTGGCAACCTGCTCAAAGTTCGGCGGCGGTGTATCGCGCTTGTCCTCGACCTTGATGACATGCCAGCCGAACTGCGTCTTTACCGGTTCCTTTGTGTAAGTTCCGGTTTCCAGGGCAAAGGCTGCTTCCTCGAATTCGGGGACCATGCGTCCGCGTGTGAAGTAGCCGAGATCACCGCCCTGGGGCCCGCTGGGACCAGTCGACTTTTCCTGCGCAAGTTCAATAAAATCCTTGCCCCCATCCAGCTCCGTGATCACCGTCTTGGCCTGTTCCTCGCTGTCGACGAGAATATGGCGCGCCTTCACCTCCTGCTCGGGCGGTGTTGCGGCGACTTCCCTGTCGTAACGCTCCCGGACCGCTTCCTCGGTCAGGCCATCAATGACCCTGTTCTTGAAAAACAGATTATGCAGCTCCCGGTCCTTCAGGAAATCAAGGCGCCTTTGAAAGGCCTGATCCTTGCCGAAGCCGGCATTTTCCGCCTGCTGTGCTAACAATTTAATGTCAAGAAGCGTGGACAGGGCAGTGGCGGTACGCTGGTCCGCGGGAAGACGCGAGATCTGCGGATCGCTCTCTTCCACGAAGCTGAGTTCCGACTGGTAAACCGGTTTGCCGCCAACCGTTGCAATCACCTTGTCTTCGCTGTCCTGAGCTGCCGCGCCGGCACTCAGGCATACAGCGAGCGCCACAATACCGGCGCGCCATGGCAATCTATACTTCATGATCAATAAACCTTTTCTGGTAATGCGGCCCTTGACCACAATGTTCCTTCAATAGCCGATTTCCGACGCGTCTCAAGCGGGAATCGGGCCGCCCGCCCCGATCTGCCAAATCCGGTGCCCTTACAGCGGCGTTGACATCGATCACACCCCCTCTTATCTGTCACGCAATCTCGCGTCCAGTTCAGTTTCGGGCGGATCAGCTTCAAATCGGCGTCATCGGGCCGCGCCAGGCAGACCGGTAAGAGTTTGTTGTCCGACCAACCAGCAAGAAAGGACCATGTAAATGGTCAACTTCGGCGGCATCGCCAAAAAACTGTTTGGTTCCTCGAATGAGCGTCTTGTGCGCTCGTATCGACCGCGTGTTGAAGCCATCAATGCGCTGGAAAATGAGATGCAGGGGCTGAGCGACGAGGAACTGGCGGCGCGCACCGAGATCTTTCGCAAGGAACTGGCTGACGGCAAATCGCTGGAAGATCTGCTGGTGCCGGCATTTGCCACGGTTCGAGAGGCCGCCCGGCGGGTGATCGGCTTGCGGCCATTCGACGTGCAGCTCATCGGCGGCATGATCCTGCATGAAAACTCCATTTCCGAAATGAAGACCGGCGAAGGCAAGACGCTGGTCGCCACGCTGCCGGTTTATCTGAACGCGCTGACCGGCAAGGGCGTGCACGTGGTCACGGTCAATGACTACCTGGCCACACGCGATGCTGAATGGATGGGCAAGGTCTACAGTTTCCTCGGCATGACGACGGCGACGATCGTCCACGGCATGGACGACGAGCAACGCCGCGACGCCTACAACTCCGACATCACCTACGCGACCAACAATGAGCTGGGCTTCGACTATCTGCGCGATAACATGAAGTATGAACGCAGTCAGATGGTCCAGCGCGGTCACTATTATGCCATCGTCGACGAGGTCGACTCCATTCTGATCGATGAAGCCCGCACGCCGCTGATCATTTCGGGTCCGCTGGACGACCGCTCCGACCTCTACAACGCGATCGACGCCTTCATCCCGAAGCTCGATGATGCCGATTTCGAGATCGACGAGAAACAGCGCTCGGCAACCTTTACCGAAGAAGGCACCGAGAAGCTTGAGGGCCTCTTGAAGGAAGCCGAACTGCTTAAGGGCGAGTCGCTCTATGACGTCGAAAATGTCGCCATTGTCCACCACGTCAACAATGCGCTGAAGGCCCACAAGCTCTTTGCACGCGACAAGGACTACATCGTCCGCAATGGCGAGATCGTCATCATTGACGAGTTCACCGGCCGCATGATGCCGGGGCGCCGCTACTCGGAAGGCCAGCACCAGGCGCTTGAGGCCAAGGAAGACGTCCCGATCCAGCCGGAAAACCAGACGCTCGCCTCGATCACCTTCCAGAACTATTTCCGCATGTATGACAAATTGGCCGGAATGACCGGCACCGCGTCGACGGAGGCGGAAGAGTTCGGCAACATTTACGGGCTCAAGGTTGTCGAGGTTCCGACAAACCTTCCGATCAAGCGTGCCGACGAAGACGACGAGGTCTACCGGACGGCCGAAGAGAAATACACGGCGATTGTCGAGGAAATCCGCCAGGCACGCGAGCGCGGTCAGCCGGTTCTGGTGGGCACGACGTCAATCGAGAAATCGGAATTCCTGGCCGAGCTCCTGAAAAAGGCCAAGATCAAGGATTTCCAGGTTCTCAACGCCCGCTACCACGAGCAGGAAGCCTTTATCATCGCGCAGGCCGGCGTGCCCGGTGCCGTCACCATAGCCACCAACATGGCGGGACGCGGAACCGACATCCAGCTCGGCGGCAATGTCGATATGCGCATCTCCCACGAGCTCGCCGATGTCGAGGACGACGCGAAGCGCGCTTCGCAAGAGGAGAAGATCCGGCAGGAAGTCCAGGCACTGAAGGAAAAGGCGCTGGCCGCCGGCGGACTTTATGTCCTGGCCACCGAGCGTCACGAAAGCCGGCGTATCGACAACCAGCTACGCGGGCGCTCCGGCCGACAAGGCGACCCGGGCCGTTCCAAATTCTATCTGTCCCTGCAGGACGATCTGATGCGTATCTTCGGCTCCGACCGCATGGACGGAATGCTGAAGAAGCTCGGTCTCCAGGAAGGCGAGGCGATTGTTCATCCGTGGATCAACAAGGCTCTCGAACGGGCGCAGAAGAAGGTCGAGGCACGCAACTTCGATATCCGCAAGAACCTGCTGAAATTCGATGACGTGATGAACGACCAGCGCAAGGTCATCTTCGAGCAGCGCCTCGAACTGATGGACGCCGAGGATATCGGCGAAACGACGGCCGGAATGCGCGACGAGGTCGTGGAGAACGTGGTCGCGCGCAATATTCCCGAAAAAGCCTATGCCGAACAGTGGAACATTGAGGGCCTGAAGGAAGAGACGCAGAAATTCCTCAACCTCGATGTTCCGGTCGATGAATGGGCGGCCGAAGAAGGAATTGCCGAGGACGACATTCGCGAGCGCCTGTCGGCGGAAGTTGAAAAGGCGGCCACCGACCGCGCCGAGCGCTTTGGCCCGGAAGTCATGACGTATGTGGAGAAGTCCATCGTCCTGCAGACGCTGGATCACCTGTGGCGCGAGCACCTGGTCAATCTCGATCACCTGCGTTCGGTCATCGGCTTCCGTGGTGTCGCCCAGCGCGATCCGTTGCAGGAATACAAGAGCGAGGCCTTCGAATTGTTCCAGAGCCTGCTCGCCAATCTGCGGGAAACGGTCACCGCGCAGCTCATGCGCGTCGAGCTGGTCCGTGAGGCGGCCGACGCTCCCGAGCTGGAACCGCCGCAGGAAATGGAAGGTCACCATATCGATCCGACCACCGGACAGGACGAATTTGTCGAAGCGGACCGCGAATCCGGTGGCTTGGCCCTGGCCCCGGCACAAAGCCGCACCGTGCCGGCGGAAGAGCGCGATCCGAACAATCCAGCGACCTGGGGCAAGGTCGGTCGAAACGAACTGTGTCCCTGCGGATCGGGCAAGAAATACAAACACTGTCACGGTGCCTTCAACTAAGCGGCAACAGTCCGTTTCATGCATGAATCAAGGACGCGATTGAAAGCGTTCCGGGGCAAATTATGCCCTCCAGGCGGTGTTTTTTCGCCTTCGGCGCCGCAATTGCCGCCGAATTTGCAGATTTACGCAAGAAAAAGGCGATATTTTCCCAGATTCCAACCGTTTTTTAACGGCCAGCGCCCATAGTGACGGCGAGTATCGAGTATGGGTTGGTCATCACCGTGCGTATGACGGTTGAAAACACGACCAATGAAACCCCCGTACCGGAATCCACTTCACCGCGCAATGCCGCGGGATTCCTGCGCAGGTTTCTTGGTCTGACGGGACGACAGGACGGGCATCACGAGGCCCGGCGCATGTCGTTGATCGCCTTTTTCATCCGGGTGGTCAGTGCCGGTATAGCCTTTCTGTCTCAGATCTTTCTGGCACGATTGATGGGCCAGTTCGAATACGGGATTTTCGTGTTCGTCTGGGTGATGGCGATCATCGTCGGCAATCTTTCCTGCTTCGGCTTTCATACGGCGCTCATCCGATTTGTGCCGCAATACCGGGCACACGATGAAATCGCCAAGGTACGCGGCATCACCCTGACTGCCCGCTTGTTTTCCATTGCAAGCGCCAGTTTCGTGGCGTTGCTTGGAATCGCATTCGTCTACAGCTTTGGCGAAATCCTGCCCGCCTACTATCTGACGCCGCTGGTCATCGGCGCGTTCCTGCTGCCGATGATTGCGCTTGGCGATATCATGGACGGAACGGCCCGTGCCAACAGCTGGATTGTCCAGGCACTGACACCGACCTACCTGGCCCGGCCGCTGCTGATACCGATCACAATGCTGGCGGCCGTTCTCCTCGGCTATGAGGCAAGCGCCGAAACGGCACTGATATCGGCCCTGATCGCCACCTACGCTTCGACGATCGGCCAGCTCACCATACTCGGATGGCGGCTTCGCAGGCGGTTCGAGGCCGGACCCAAAACAATCGAGTTCGGATACTGGATCCGCATTGCGTTGCCGATATTCCTGGTCGAGGGATTCTATTATCTCCTCACCAACGCCGATGTCGTGATGGTGGGCCTGTTTCTGCCGCCGGAACAGGTTGCCACCTATTACGCGGCAGCCAAGTCGATGGCGCTGGTCCACTTCGTCTTTTTTGCGGTCAAGGCCGGAATGGCACCGCGCTTTTCAGCGTTGGTCGCTGAGGACGATTCCACCGAGCTGGGCCGGGTTGCCACTGTCGCGGCCTACTGGACGTTCTGGCCGACAATTGCCGTCGGCGGAATTGTGTTGGCGCTCGGGCCGTTCCTTTTGTCCCTGTTCGGACCGGACTTCCAGGCGGGCTATCCGGTCATGTTCATCCTGTTTGCTGGTGTGGCGGCGAAGGCGCTGATCGGACCCGGCGAAGCCCTGCTGACCATGGCCGGACAGCAGAAGATATGCGCGCTGATTTACCTTGGCGTCCTCGTGGTCAATATCGTTGGCAACATCATTTTGATCCCGCATTTCGGAATAAACGGTGCGGCCGCCGCGACCATGACAGCGATGCTCGTTGAAACGGCGCTGCTTTATACGGTGATCCGCAGTCGCCTGGGCATCAGCATGTTTGTCCTGAGCCGGCAAGGCGCCAAGGCCCGCGGGGAGACAACCCGACATGTCCTCTAATCCATTCCTGCAGGGCGAACCCAGCGGCGCCGGTGGTACCGCCGTCACAAGGATTGCCGGGATAGAGATCGAGCGGCCTGCCGCCGAGACATCCGTGGACACCGGCCGGCCGTCGCGGCAGCTCTGTGTCTACCCCGCCCGGGCTGGATATGATCTACGGCGCGAGCTGGATTTTCTCACCCACCGCGCGGTTGAGCCGAATGTTTTCTTCTCGGCCAGGTTCATGGCGCCCGCCATGCCGCGGCTGGAAGACAAGCAGATCAGACTGATGATCATGCGCGACGAGGATGAGCGCCGCAGCCGTCTTCGTTTTTTGATGCCGTTTTCCGTCGAGCGTCCCGGATTTTCCATCGCTGCCCCCATCATCCGCTCCTGGGCTAATGATTTCGGGCCGCTGGGCACGCCGCTCCTCGATCAGGAGGGCGCTGCCGAGACGCTCGATGATCTTCTGGAAACCCTTGCCGGCGGCGGACTGGAACTGCCATCCGTGCTGGTCATTCCGAGCGCGCGGCTCGAGGGCCCGTTTGTCCAGCTGCTGCGGGCCGTCGCCGTCAGCCGCAGCCTGCCGGTCGCCGAAACGGAAGTTTTCGAACGGCCGATGCTGCAAAGCGTTCTGGATGGCCCTGACTATCTGAAACAGGCGCTCTCAGCCAAACACCTGAGGGAAAGACGCCGCCAGCGCAGGCTTTTGAGCGAGCGCGGCGAGCTGACCTACGATGTTGCCAGGCAGCCGGCACATGTCCGCGAAAGGATGGAGGAGTTCCTGATCCTTGAGGCCGGCGGCTGGAAGGGACGCCGCAGGACCGCAATGGTCGTCGACCGTTACCGTGCTGCTTTTGCCCGCGAGGCGATCACCGATCTCGCGGAAACCGACAATGTTCGCATTCACACTCTCAATCTGAATGGCGAGGCCATCGCCTCGATGATTGTCTTTGTGATGAGCGGCACGGCCTATACCTGGAAGACGGCCTATGATGAGGACTATCGCGCCTTCTCGCCCGGGCAGCTTCTGATGGATAATCTCACGGCGATCCACCTGGAGGATCCCAACATCACCGTGACGGATTCCTGCGCAGCGCCTGATCATACTGTGATGAGCCGGCTTTGGCAGGAACGCTGCCGGATGGGCACGCTGATCGTCGGTCTCGATCCGACACGCGACCGCGATGTGCGACAGGTGGAAACGCAGTTGCACCTTTACAGCGAGACCCGCAACATAGCGCGCAAGGTCCGCAATCGGCTGCGCAACATAACGAAGGGCCGCTAGAGAAATGTGCGGTCAGTCGTAGCCGCGCGCTTCCCGGATGGCCTGGTCGCGCAATACGCGGCGGATGACCTTCCCGGTCGTGGTCAATGGCATGGCGTCCACAAATTCGACCTCGCGCGGATATTCATGTGCGGACAGACGCACCTTGACCCAGTCTTGAATTTCACCGGCCAGTGCGTGGCTCGCACGATGATCCGGCTTGAGCACGATATAGGCCTTGACGATCTCGGTGCGCAGCGGGTCGGGCTTGCCGACCGCCGCGGCCAGGGCCACGGCGGGATGGGCGGTGAGGCAATCCTCGATCTCGCCAGGACCAATCCTGTAGCCGGCGGAGGTAATGACATCGTCGTCGCGTCCGAAGAACTCGATATGTCGAGTAGCCGAGGGGAATTTCACCCCTCGGCCCTCACAGAACCGGACTTGAGACTCTCGCCTCATCCGGCTCCTACTCTCCAGCCTCCGGTCGAATACCGAGTTGCCACAGGACAAAAAGGTTGGGGTCCCGTCGCGCGATACGTCCCAGCCAATGCGTGGACGCCCGCTCCCGGCGTCTGAACCGTTTATATTTCCGTCGCGCCCAGCGGGCGAGGGCCACGTTCACCTGACGCAGCACCTGAACGCACTTCGAGCGGTAATAGCGCCCGTAGTAGTTCATCCAGCCTCGCACCGCCGGATTAATCAGGCGGGCCAGATCCTCCAGGGTCTGATTGTTCCTGGTGGATGCCATCCGCCACTCGCGGATGGTCCTGCGCACCGCCTTCGCCGCTTGAACACTGATCGCCGGCAGGAAGCTGACGAAGTAGTGTCCCCACCGGTTCCTGGCTCGCCGAGGCTGGAACGTAAAGCCGAGAAAGTCGAACTTGACCCGCTCGTGTTCCTGCCTGCGGTCATCGTCCTTGCAGTAGACGATTTTGGTCTTCGTCGGATGCAATTCCAGACCGCAATCGGCCAGCCGTTTCCGGATGGCCTCCAACACCGCCTGCGCCTCTCCTTCGCTCCTGCAGTGAACGACTGCATCATCCGCGTAACGTTCAAAGCGGACGTTTGGATGGTTTCGTTCCATCCACGAGTCGAACGCGTAGTGCAGGAAGAGATTGGCGAGAATCGGACTGATTGGTGAGCCTTGCGGCGTTCCCTTGGTCCGTTCTTCCCGGGTGCCGTCCGGTCGCTCGACAGCAGCGCGAAGCCACCGCCCAACGTACAGCCGGATCCAGGCCAGGTCAGTGTGATGTGCAACGGCACGTTCGATCAGGTCATGCGGAATCGAATCAAAAAATGCTTTGATATCAAGATCGATCACCCAGTCGAACGTCCAGCAGCGTTTCCGTGCCACTCCGACCGCATCAAGCGCCGAACGACCGGGCCGATAGCCATAGGAATCACGGTGGAACATCGGTTCCACCATTGGTTCCAGAACCATCTTCACAGCCGTTTGCGCCACGCGGTCGGCGATCGTCGGAATGCCAAGAGGTCGAAGACCGCCCCCACTTTTGGGTATCTCGACGAGCCGCACCGGCGGCGGGTGATACGAGCCCGACGACATCCGGTTCCAGACCTTGTAAAGGTTTCCCCCGAGGTCTTCCTCGAATGCTGCCATAGACACGCCGTCAACACCGCCCGCGCCGCGATTCGCCCGTACCTGTCGGTAGGCGTCCCAGACCAGCCGCTTCGGAATTTCGAATGGCTTTGCCTCAGACAACGGCTCCTCCCATCTCTGGTTGGCCGCCGTCTTCGGCTGGAGAGCCGGGTCCCTTCGCTCTACCCGCATTACCGGGTTTCATCACTAATACGGACCCGTCCGCCCCTGTGCTCCGCTTCGGTACTCGGCTCCTTGCGGGTCTGCCGCTTGGAGGTCTCCCTTGGCATCGGAGCGCCAGGTTCCCACGTTCCACACAGGAGCCTCTCGCTGGTCTCACGCCATCTTTATGCCGGTCGCCGCTCGGACAGTCAGCAGGCATCCTCCGAACTTCGTCCCAGGCCAACGACTGGAGCCTGGTTTCGGCGACATCCCTACGCTTTCGACACTTCATCAACGGTTCACTCGCGTTCGTCTTACCAGCAGTCACCTGACGGGTAATCCCCGCCTTTTCCACAACGCTCGCCACCCCGGCCATTGGGCCAGAGCAGCTTGTGGCGGTTTGGACCCTGGTCCTGCAACCCGAGCCCGAGGGGCCTTCCCTCATCTCCTGTGTAGCAAGGTGCTCAAAGTCAGTACTGCTACGTCATCAGAACCTCCTCTTCGCACCGTCGTGGCGCACAGCCGTCAGCATGACGGATGCCCTGGTCTCCGGTCACCATCCAGTCGCCGATGAATTTTGCCCGGCTGGCAGCCTCGTTGTTCCAGTAGTGCAGGAACATCACCGGGTCTGGCCGGCGCACGGCAATCTGTCCGGGCGTGCCCGCCGGCACCTCTTTGCCGCTGCCGTCAATAATGGCAACCGTGTGTCCTGGCACGGCAAGACCAATGGCACCTGCCCGAGTTACGCCTATGCGGTTGCATGAGGAAACGACAAGATTGCATTCGGTCTGTCCGTAGAACTCGTTGATGGTAATGCCGAGTTCCCGTTTCGCCCACTCATAGGTTTCCTTGCCGAGTGACTCGCCTCCGGACCCGATGGTGCGAAGCTTCAGGGAAAACCGCTCCGCGGGGCGATCGACAGTGCGCAGCATTTTCAGCGCCGTTGGCGGGATGAACGCGTTGCGCACACCGGTATCTGCCATGATGCGGAACGCTGTTTCGGGGTCGAATTTCTGCGCCGCCGACGACACCACCGGAACGCCGAAGTAAAGCCCCGGCAGCAGCACGTTCAACAATCCGCCCGCCCAGGCCCAGTCCGCCGGCGTCCAGAACAAATCGTCCGGCTGTGGCAGGAATTCATGCGAGAGCTGGATTCCCGGCAAATGTCCAAGCAAGACCCTGTGGGCGTGCACTGCCCCCTTGGGCGGGCCGGTCGTACCGGAGGTAAAGATCATCAGCGCGGGATCGTCGGCAGCTGTGTCGGTTGTCTCGAAACGGTGGTCATGTTCGTCGACGAGCGCATCGAACGCGGTGGTGCCCGGCGCCTTTTCCGTGCTGACCACAAGGGCGAGTTGGTCCAGCTTGTCGGCGATCTCGGACACCTTTGCCGCACCGGCGGCATTGCTGATCACGCATTTCGCGCCTGACGACCGCAAGCGATAGTCGAGCGCGTCGACACCGAAGAGAAGCGCGAGGGGCACGGCAATCGCGCCCATTTTGTAGATGGCAATATGGGCGATCGCCGCCTCGAAACCCTGCGGCAGCAAAAGGGCAACGCGGTCGCCCCGCCCGATGCCCTGCGCACTCAATCCGTTTGCGAGCGCATCCGAAGCCCGCCGCAATGCGCCATAGGTCAGCCTGTCCGGATCGCGGTCCGGCAGGTAGTGCATGAGACAGACCCGCTCCGGTTCGCGCGCAGCCCAATCGTCGCACACAGACTTCGCGATGTTGAAGCGCGGCGGAACTTGCCAGGCAAAATCGCTGACGAGATCGTCATAGCTGTCACGCACCGGGAGCATGCCGGTCTCCTTGATCCGCTGGAACATGGGCCGCGCCGCGGCCGCCAAACCAATTTGCCTCCGGTTTATAGGGACAGACGGGTGCCGTGCAAAGTATCCGCGCAATGCAGCGGTGCCAGGCGTTGATCGCTGTATTGAGACTGGTTGCTCCGCCCGAAAGTCATCCGATACGCGATGCTTTGATGTTCCGGGCAGGATGCTACGATTCATCCGAAGATGCTCATGGCCGAAAAGCCGGTCCTCTAACCTGCCGAATGGCGGAGCAACACTCAAAATATACGGAAAACGGCGCAGCGAATCAAATGCGGGCACACGCCGGCCGGTCACTTCCGGCGTAACGCGACAATGTTGCGTGATAGGATTCCGCCGGGCGAATGCGAATCCGCGTTGCAAATCAGTCACAGGTGGCCGGATTCCGGTTCATGCCTCGCTTCCGTGTACAGCAAAAAACGATGCCCCGCTCGTCTTTGGCATTGTGAAGTTGAGCCTACGGAACAACCGATTTCACCTATGGCAAGTCTTTCGGAAAGCTTGCTTAATTCAGGGCTCCCCGTAGTAGATCCGAAGCACAGCGCCAATTTGGCGACAATTGGATGCACGCTGTGAGTTGACACCGCAATGCGCCTGCGGAAGTAATGCTGGCGACAATTTTTCATATACGCCAATTTGGAAAAACATGATAATTTTTCATATTTCGGCCTCTTCACGTGCGCTCGGATCCCCTGACCGAACCACGTCGGAGGCTCGATGCTGAGGTCCTCCCCAGGGCACGGGCCAATCTCCGCGTCCTGATTTGCCCCGGGCACGAAGGTGCCTGGGGCGTTTTGTTTCAGGCGCACAAAACAACACCGTCGATCATCCCCGGGTGTGCCTGTCTAATTCACATAGTGGATTTTCACGCTGACCGCGCCCGAAGAAAACGATGCGTTTCGAAAATCCGGAAAGTCATCCGGCCCTTTGGATCCGGAGAGCCCGTATCCCTCGAGAGCCCGCTCACCTGCCATGTTGAAATCGCCGTCGCCATTCTCATCGTGGAACAGCATGATGGCAAAGGGGCCGGCATCCAGTCCGCGGAAAACATGGGTCAGCTTGCCGGGCCTGGCACGGATTTCCGCAAAATCTATCGCCCTGTTGGTGTCGATCTGTGCAAAGGCCGCCGGATTATCGAAGAGAAGCACATAGACCGATCCACGCGCGTTGCGCACACCATCTATTGTCAGCTGGATGTCGGCCGCGGCGGCAGAATACGTCATGACGCAAGCCGTAATGAGCCAGGCAAAAAGGAGCTTTTTCCAAAAGAGATGCATGAGGGTCTCCAAACAAATGTGTAGACCGACCCGCTCCGCTATCCGCGCACTTGGGACCGGCCATGGACAACAACGAGCAATAAACTCGACTATGAACGAACGTTCGTTCACTCTACCGGAAGAAAACCACCCGGATCAAGCCCTGGCTCAGGTGCAAGCTGCATGCTTTGTTCGGCATTGCGCCGGAACAGCAGCGAGCGCGCCGCTCCAAAGCTTCAGCCGAAAGGAACTGCTGGTGTCGGGGTCGGGCGCGAAACGGCACGTCCAAAGGAAAGCGGAATCCTGCTTCAGTGACGCCCCAACTTTGAGTGGTACGGGTGGTCGGGCTCGAACCGACACATCGATTAAGATACGGGATTTTGAATCCCGCGCGTCTACCAATTCCGCCACACCCGCACAAAAACGCCGCGCCTCGGCGCGCCAGCAGCCGGAATATACGGTGCGGGGTTATCAGGTCAACCGGCATTCTCTCCGGACCCGGCACAAAGTTGAGCGCTGTCATTGTCATTCGCCGGTATGCGCGCAAGTGCGCGCACGGCACCGTCACGGCGGCTTCCAAACGCAACAAAGTGGCCGGTAACGCATGATCAACCCGCTTCTGCTAGCTTTCACGGGCAATTGTTCGAAATCCGGTTTACGCCGTTTCCGATTCTTCATAAAAGCGACCGCGCCAACGGGGACTCCACCATGCTCAGACGCCTTTACGACTGGACCATGTCGCTTGCCGCGACTCGCCATGCCAGGGCCGGTCTTGCTGGCGTCTCGTTTGTCGAAAGCTCGTTCTTCCCGATACCGCCGGATGTATTGCTGATTCCCATGGTGCTCGCCGATCGGGCGGGCTGGTGGAAGAACGCCCTGATCTGCACCCTTACCTCGGTCGCCGGTGCGCTGCTCGGCTATGCGATCGGCGCTTACCTTTTCGAAGCCGTCGGGCGGCCGATCCTTGAATTTTACGGCAAGGAGACATCGTTCGAGCAGATCAGCGAGTGGTACAACACCTATGGCGGCTGGGGTGTGCTTTTTGCGGCCATCACGCCCTTTCCCTACAAGGTGCTGACGATCTTTTCCGGCGCAACCGGCCTCAATCTTGTCACCTTTGTCGTTGTCAGCATCATCGGCAGAAGCTTCCGCTTCTTCCTGGTCGCCTACCTGCTGTACTTGTTTGGCGAGCCGATCCGGCTATTTATCGAGAAATACCTGGGCATTCTTTTCGTCATATTCATGGTGCTTTTGATTGGCGGATTCTATGCGCTCAGGTTCGTTTTCTGACGGGGTGATGATGACGACACAGGCTGTTCATTCCGGTAGCGGAAAAGTGCTTCAGGCGCTGCTTCTGGCGTTGGCCATGGCCGCCGTTGTCGGCACCGCTCTCGGCTTTGAGCATATTGGCGGCTACATCCCATGCGCCCTGTGCCTGGAACAGCGCACGCCCTACTATTTGGGCGTTCCTGTCATGATCGTGGCTGCCATTGCCGCGGCCCTCAAAGCGCCATCTCTTGTCACACGCGCCCTGTTTGTCGCCGGTGGCGGCCTGATGATCTACGGCGCCGGGCTCGGCGTCTACCATTCGGGTGTCGAATGGGGCTGGTGGGAAGGGCCCGCCGATTGTGCCGGAGCCGCCGGACTGACGACGGATGCGGGCAGCCTGCTCTCAGATCTGAATGCCAAGAAACCGCCGGCCTGCAACGAGGCAGCGCTCCGGGTGCTCGGACTGTCCTTTGCTGGCTGGAACGTGATTGCCAGTGTAGTCCTCGCCGCCGCCTGCCTGCGTTTTGCGTTTGCGGGGCGGGCCCGGTAGCGGGCGTACCTTACGGCTCCAGTTCGACATCCCAGTAGAGATAGTCCATCCAGCTTTCGTGGAGGAAATTCGGCGGGAACATTCGGCCGTTATTGTGCAGGTCGTGCACTGTCGGGTGATACGGTTTCTGCGCCGGATACATGCGTGCTTCCTTCGGCATCTTGCCACCCTTTTTCAGGTTGCACGATGAGCAGGCTGCGACAATGTTCTCCCAGGTCGTCTCACCGCCGTAGCGTCGCGGAATGACATGATCAAAGGTCAGGTCCTTGTCGGTTCCGCAGTACTGGCACCTGAAACGGTCGCGCAGGAACACGTTGAAGCGCGTGAACGCGGGATAGCGGCTCGGTTTGACATAGGTCTTGAGGCACACAACGCTCGGCAGCGCCATCGACATGCTTGGTGAAGAGACACGATGTTCGTATTCTGCGAGGATATTGACGCGATCAAGGAAGACCGCCTTTATCGCATCCTGCCAGGACCAGAGCGACAAAGGATAGTAGCTGAGCGGCCGGTAATCGGCGTTCAGCACGAGCGCTGGAAGCGCGTCCGGTGAAGCGGCTATCGTCAACTCACTCTCCTGAGTGATTCGGCAGATACAATCGATATATTAGGCCGGTTGTTACAGGATTGTGAAGTAATCTCAGGAAATTGACGGGATTTGAGAGGACGCCGGTGGCTGATCGGCAACACCGGATCAGCCCGTCGGCACGGCGTCGCCACGGCGCATTTCCGTTGCATAATAAGCCCATAACAAGCGTGCCGCCACGCCGCGCCACGGCTGCCAGTCAACGGCGATTTGCCGCAGAGTTTTCTGGTCCGGGCGTGCTTCGAATCCGAGCGCGTGACCGGCCGCCGCCTGCAGCGCAACATCGCCGGCCGGAAAGATATCGCCATGCCCGGCGCAAAACAGCAGGTAGACTTCGGCCGTCCAGGGACCGATCCCTTTCAGGGCCGTCATGGCAGCGATCGATTCGTCCGCCGGCATGGCGCACAGCGCCTGCGGATCGATTTGACCGCTCAACACCGCTTCGGCCGCTCCTTTCAGCGTCCGCTCTTTCGCGCGCGACAGGCCGATGGAACGGCATTGCGCATCGCTGAGCCCGGCGATGCGCTCAGGCGTGCATGCGCCCGCTTCTTCGATGAGACGGCGCCAGATCGCTACGGCCGATGCCTTGGAGACCATCTGCCCGACCACGATCTCGGCCAGCCCCTTGAAACCCGGAGCCTGGCGGCGCAATGGAACAGTTCCCGCCTTTGCCACGACCGGCACCAGCCGTTGGTCCAGTCGGACAAGGGCCTCAAGGCCATCGGCAATATCATCCAGTGTCTCGATCGTTCGCACGCGCCTGATCCATAACTGCCGGAATGACGCCCCTGGCGCGTTTGTGAAACGCTTCTCATGGGGCCGGGATCGATCTATTACCACTTAAGATCCGTTTTCGGGAACCACGAAAACGGAGTTGGCACACAAGGGGGCAAGGATAATGGGCGAAAGAAGGCGGACCCTGCGATTTGCTCCCAGCCCCAACGGCCGTTTGCACCTCGGACACGCTTATTCGGCACTGCGCAACCTGGACCTCGCAAAGCAATCGGATGGCGACCTTCTGCTGCGCATGGAAGATATCGATACGGCACGCTGCACGCCGCAACATGAGGCAGGGATCATCGAGGATCTGGGCTGGCTGGGCATTAATTGGCAAGGGACGGTCCGTCGGCAGAGCGAACATTTCGATGACTACGCCGAGGCGCTTGAAAGGTTGCGGGCTCTCGATCTTGTCTATCCCGCATTTCTGACCCGTGCGCAGATCCGCCAGGCCGTCGCCGAGGCGGAACAGGGCGGCAGCGCCTGGCCGCGCGATCCGGATGGCGCACCGCTCTATCCGGGAAACGAGCGGACGTTTCCCGACGACAGGATTGCGGAACTGATTGCATCGGACCGGCCTTTTGCCTGGCGTCTTGACATCGAAAAGGCATGCGCGCGCGCCGGAGCCGATATCGTATGGACTGAGGAGGGCCGCGGACCGGCCGGGCAAACGGGCACGATCGCCGCTGATCCGGCTGCGTGGGGCGACGTTATCCTGGCGCGCAAGGACACGCCGACAAGCTATCATCTCTCGGTGGTTGTCGACGACGCGTTGCAAGGCATAACCGACATTGTTCGCGGCCATGACCTGTTTCACGCGACATCCGTCCACCGCCTGTTACAGATACTGCTCGACCTGCCGGAACCGCGCTACCGGCACCACGCGTTGCTGGTGGACCGCGATGGTCGCAAACTGTCAAAGAGTGATGGTGATACCGCAATCGCGGCGTTGCGGGAAAGCGGCGCATCGGCGCATGAGGTCATCCGGATGTGCGAAACCGGCGCCAGGATCTGACGCCGGTTACACATGCATGAGACGTATGTGGCTCGTCCTATGTCCTCAGGAACAGGTGTTTGAAAAGCGCCAGGACCATCAACGATCCGAAGGCACCGACCATCGATGATCCGATGATCACTTCCATCCTGTTCAGCGGCATCCCCGCCAGTTCGGCGAGGAAAAGTCCGAGTGCCATTCCGGTTCCCAGAATGATCATATTTCCGAACACGCCGAAGCCGACCGGACCCATTACGCCGTCCATGGCATGGCCGACAAAAAAGCAGATCACCACGCAGGTGATCAGCAGGCCGTACGTCATTTCCGGCGACAGGTATACAAACATGTCATTGCTCCGTCATTTGCAGACGCAGAGTCCCCTGAGCCGCCCTTCTCATAAGGAAACGCTCCGCGTGACAATTCATTTGTCCGACCGTGATACTACCCTAAAATCCAGTGGTTTTGGCCGAATCCGCGAATTGCAGTTAATGCGCCGTGGTGAATGTATACGGCATTTTATGCAAATTTCGGGTTAACGCTGCCGAACGGCCTGACGGCCCTATTCCCGTTCTGCGATAATGGAAGCGTTCAGCTCGGCGCCCAGAATGAAGATCGCCGCAACAATATATAAGAAAATCAATGCGATCATGATCGACGCGAGGCCTGCATAGGTCGCCACATAGGTCGAAAATTGCTGCAGATAGGCTGAAAAAAGCAACGCGCCGGCCATCCAGAAAACCATGGTAACCATAACGCCAGGTAGAATGGATCGGAACGTCCGCCGACCGGCCGGCAGCCACCGGTGACAGACGATCAGCCCGATAAACAGAACTGCAACGGCGACGACAAGGCGCCAGTTGTCGAGATGCGAAACCAGCTCATCGGACCACGGAAGCCACCTGCGCATCAGATCCGTCAGCAGCGGAGCGAGCACCAGCAGGAAGCTGATGGCCAGCAGGATGAGGGCGGCGATGATCACGAAGCCCAGGCTCTGTGCGCGGTTAAATAGGATCGATCGCTTGTCGCTGACCCGATAGGCGCGGTTGAGCGATACCCTCAAAGCCTCCACGCCATTCGACGCAAAGAACGCTGCTGCGATCACCGAAACAGTAAGCACGCCGCCGCGATTGACTGTGAGCACTTCCAGCACCTGCTGTGAAATCGGTTCGGCGATGGATTTGGGCCAGGTATCGAAAACAATGTGAACGGCCGTATCGGCGAACGCATCGGCGCCGACATAGCTGGCCAGCGCCGTTGCAAAGATAAGGAAGGGAAAGACGGCAAGCAGTGTCGACAGCGCGACATGGCTGGCCATCGCCCAGCCGTCATCGTCATTGAAATGCACGATGGCGCCAGAAATCACCTTCCAGAATTGCCGACCTGTCATGAATTGCCTCTGCTCGCCACGGTCATTCCTTGCCCTTGGCTTTCACCGATCGAACCAATATCAAACGAACCGCGGGCAAAGAACCGGTTTTTCGACACCATTCACGCCACTTCGCTTGTCAAACCCTTTTGGATAACGATAGAGCGTTGCGACGCAGTTTACGTTTTGGGTGCCGGCACCGGTACCGGAGTGGGTCATGAGCCAGCAAAAGACAATTGTTGTAACCGGATGTTCTTCCGGCATCGGCGCCCATTGCGCGCGCGCCCTCAAGCAGGATGGCTGGCGCGTGTTCGCCACGGCCCGCCGGCCTGATGATCTCGAGGCGCTCCAGGCTGACGGGCTCGAAGCCTTCTACATGGATTACCGGGAACCCGATAGCATTGCCGCCCTTGCAGAAGGCGTTCTTGAGCGCACCGGCGGAAGCCTCGACGCACTCTACAACAACGGCGCATACAGCCAGGCAGGCGCGGTCGAAGACCTGTCGACGGAGGCGCTACGCGAGCAGTTCGAGGCCAATTTCTTCGGCTGGCACGAACTGACCCGGCGCATCATCCCTGTCATGCGCGCCAGGGGGCACGGCCGCATCGTTCAGTGCTCTTCGATCCTCGGCCTCGTCCCAATGCGCTGGCGCGGTGCCTACAACGCATCAAAATTCGCGCTCGAGGCCCTGTCGGTGACCATGCGCATGGAACTGGCGGAAACCGACATCCATGTCAGCCTGATCGAGCCGGGTCCGATTGAATCGAAAATCGCCGTCAACGCGCTGCACCACATCGAAAGGAATATCGATATCGAGAACTCCGTTCACCGAAAGGACTATGAGCGGGAACTGCGGCGCATGCGCCAGGGTGGCGTCCGGTCGAAACACAAGCTCGGACCGGAGGCGGTTTATGAAGCGCTCAAGCACGCACTTGAGAGCAAAAAACCGAAAACGCACTATGTTCTGACACGCCCGGCGAAAATCGCAACCACGCTCAAAAGGCTGCTTCCGGCAGAACTTCTTTACCGTCTGCTGGAAAAGAGATAGGCCAGATTGTCACAGGGCCCGCAGGTGGTCACGGCCGCTGCGCCGTACTAAGTCGCGCACACCGAAATCAAAACGCAGGGAAATGCATGGCCACGTTCCTCTACTATCTGATCATGGTGGTCATGGCGGCCGTCGTGTTCGTCCTTATCCGTGGACTGTTCAATATGATGCGCGGCGGGTCCGGCAATGTGTCGAACAAGCTCATGCAGCTGCGTGTCGCCCTGCAGCTCATTGCCGTGGTGCTGATAGTGGTTGTATTGTTGATCACGGGCGGCGGGCGATGATGCGAGGCAGGTTTTGGTCAGACTGAACAAGATATATACGCGAACCGGCGACGACGGCACGACGGCACTTAGCAGCGGCGAGCGCCGCGCCAAACACGACCTGCGCGTTGCGGCGTACGGCACGGTGGACGAAGCCAATGCCGCGATCGGACTGGCACGGCTCCACACCGCCGATCTCGAGGGCCTTGATGCGATCCTGGCGCGCCTGCAGAACGATTTTTTCGATCTCGGTGCCGATCTCGCCACGCCGGAGACCGGAGAAAAACTGGAGTATGAACCGCTCCGCGTCACGGAAGGCCAGGTCCAGAGGGTCGAGGCGGAGATCGACGGGCTGAACACCGGCCTCGAACCGCTGCGCTCCTTCGTTCTGCCCGGTGGCACGGCAGCTGCAGCGAACCTTCATCTTGCGCGAACGGTCGCCCGGCGGGCCGAACGGCTGATGGTCGAACTCGCCGATACGGGCGAGACGGTCAATCCGGCAGCACTGCATTTCATCAACCGGGTGTCTGACCTGTTGTTCGTGGCGGCGCGATGCGCCAATGAAAACGGCAGGAAAGACGTTCTCTGGAAGCCCGGCGAGCACCGCTGAACCGGAGCGGCGGAGGCCACAACATGTTTATTCCGCTGCACGACCGGAACGATCTCGATCACATTGACCGGCAATATGTCACGCTCATCATCATCGGCGTCAACGTGCTTGCGTGGCTTGCGACGGCGCTGAGCGGTTCGAGCGGCGCGTTGACCGAGGCAGCGGTTCTCGGCCTCGGCTTCATACCCGCCGTCGCCTATGGAGGCGCGGAACTCGCTCCTGAATTCGTACTTGTGCCCGAGCCGGTCACCTATCTCAGCTACGCCTTCCTGCATGCCAATTTCATGCATCTGGCGACCAATATGCTGTTCCTGTGGGTGTTCGGCGACAATGTCGAGGACGCCCTCGGCCACTTCCGGTTTCTCGTGTTCTATCTTGCCTGCGCCGCCGCGGGCGCCGTGCTGCATGGTTTGCTCGATCCAGGTTCGCAGGCGCCGCTGATCGGAGCCTCGGGCGCGGTGGCCGGGGTCGTCGCCGCCTATCTCGTGCTTCATCCGCGGGTGCGGGTCTGGGTGCTTGCACTCGGCCGCATCCCGCTGCCGCTGCCTGCCTGGATCCCGCTGGCGCTCTGGGTAATCTACCAGTTCGTCATGATCGTTATCGATCAAGGCGGCAGCATTTCCTGGGCCGCCCATGTCGGGGGTATCATTGCCGGGGCAATTCTTGTCGTGCTGATGAAGCGGCGCGAGGTCCCGCTGTTTGACCGGCAAATCGTCTCGCCGCGCTCGGTCGTTCACAAGGGGGCGTCCGTACCCCGCGTGCCGCGCCGCTGGGGGCGCTGACACCGGCGGACGCCATCGCGTGTGGGTCGAAATGACACACCGGACTCACAATCACGATTGACGTAAACGGTGCCTTGCAGATATGTCACTGCCCCGAGGCTCGAAATATCAAATGGTCCGGGCAATTGTTGGCCAGAATTGAACATGCAGATGTCGCCTTCCAGCCATCATTCAGCACTCCGGATGTGCACTGTCGTGCGCGCGATTTGAGAAAGGTAAGCGAATGAAAATTCTGGTCCCCGTGAAAAGGGTCGTTGATTACAACGTCAAGATTCGCGTCCGGCCCGACGGCTCGGGTGTCGAACTGGCGAATGTGAAGATGTCCATGAACCCGTTTGACGAGATCTCCGTCGAGGAGGCGATCCGCCTGAAGGAGGCCGGCAAGGCCGAGGAAATCGTCGCCGTATCCATAGGCCCGGCAAAGGCCGAGGAAACCATCCGCCCGGCGCTCGCCATGGGTGCCGACCGTGGCATCCTGGTGCAGACCGACGATCTCGTCGAGCCGCTGGCGGTTGCCAAGATCCTCAAGGCCGTGGTCGAAGAGGAAAATCCAGGCCTCGTGATCGTCGGCAAACAGGCGATCGACGATGACGCCAACCAGACAGGCCAGATGCTGGCGGCACTGCTTGGCTGGTCGCAGGGTACCTTCGCCTCGGATGTCGAGATCGGGGACGGCGCTGCGACGGTGACCCGCGAAGTCGACGGTGGCCTGCAGACCATCGAGATCAAGCTGCCTGCGGTGGTGACGACGGATCTTCGTCTCAATGAACCGCGCTACGCGTCGCTGCCCAATATCATGAAGGCCAAGAAGAAGCCGCTCGACAAGAAGACCACCGCCGATTACGGCGTCGACACCAGCCCGCGCCTCAAGGTTCTGACAACCGAGGAGCCGGAAGGCCGCAAAGCGGGCGTCAAGGTCGAGAGTGTCGCCGAGCTTGTCGACAAGCTCAAGAACGAAGCCGGCGTGCTTTAGGAAAAGGAGACACGATCATGAGCATTCTACTTCTCGCGGAACATGACAACGCGTCCCTTTCGGATCAGACGGCCAAGGCGCTGTCCGCCGCTTCCCAGATCGGCGGCGATGTCCATGTGCTGGTTGCCGGCAAGGACGCCCAGGCCGCTGCCGATGCCGCTGCAAAGCTTGACGGCGTCGCAAAGGTTCTGCTGGCCGAATCCGATGAATTGGCGGAAAACCTCGCCGAGCCGACGGCAGCACTGATCGTCTCGCTTGCTGAGGGCTATGACACCATCATTGCCGCGGCGACGACCAACGGCAAGAACATCATGCCGCGCGTGGCGGCCCTCTTGGATGTCATGCAGGTTTCGGATATCACCGATGTTGTGAGCGCCGATACTTTCAAGCGCCCGATCTACGCCGGAAATGCCATCCAGACGGTGCAGACAACCGATGCCAAGAAGGTCATCACTGTCCGCACGGCGGGCTTCGCTGCGGCCGGCGAAGGCGGTTCGGCTTCGGTCGAGACGGTATCGGCGACCGGAGATCCCGGCCTTTCAAGCTTTGTCGAAAACAAGCTGTCGGAAAGCGACCGGCCTGAACTGACATCCGCAAAAATCATCATCTCGGGTGGCCGTGCGCTGGGTTCGGAAGAAAAGTTCAATGAGGTCATCCTTCCGGTCGCCGACAAGCTTGGCGCTGCGGTCGGCGCATCCCGCGCTGCCGTCGATGCCGGCTATGCGCCGAACGACTGGCAGGTCGGGCAGACCGGCAAGGTTGTCGCTCCCGAACTCTACATCGCCTGCGGTATCTCCGGTGCCATTCAGCACCTTGCCGGCATGAAGGACTCAAAAGTCATCGTCGCCATCAACAAGGATGACGAGGCGCCGATCTTCCAGGTTGCCGACTACGGGCTGGTGGCGGACCTTTTCGACGTGCTGCCTGAGCTGGAGAAGTCGCTTTAACGCGAGCCGTTTCCGGCCTGGCACAGCGTCCATGCGGCGCAGTGTCCCATGACCGGGAGATTCAACACGCAATTTTCATGGCCGGGCTGGACGTTGTCAGCCCGGCCATTTAGTTTGTGCGCGAACAGCCGCATCGGCGTGGCTTTACCCCGAAAAGAACGGAATAATCATGGCCAACGCGATCAAATCAGTTGGAATAATCGGAGCAGGTCAGATGGGAAACGGCATCGCGCATGTCAGCGCCGTCGCCGGCTACAATGTCCATCTGCACGACGTCTCCGAGGAGAAGATCCAGGCTGCCTTGGCGACCATCAACGGCAACATGGCAAGGCAGGTGTCGTCGGGCGCTCTCAGCGAAGAGGACCGCAGCGCCGCAATTGCCCGCATTTCCGCGGCGCCGAAAATTGAGGACCTCGCATCGCTCGACCTTGTCATCGAGGCGGCAACCGAGGACGAAACCGTCAAGCGCAAGATCTACGCCAATCTGTGTCCTGTCCTGAACCCGGAGGCGATCCTCGCCACCAACACATCGTCGCTATCGATCACCCGCCTCGCATCGGCAACGGACCGGCCCGAGCGCTTTATCGGCATTCATTTCATGAACCCGGTTCCGGTGATGGGTCTGGTGGAACTGGTGCGCGGTATCGCCACGGAGGATTTGACCTTCGAGGCGGCCAGGGAATTCGTCGGATCGCTCGATAAAACGGTGACCGTCGCCGAGGATTTCCCGGCCTTTATCGTCAACCGCATCCTGCTGCCGATGATCAACGAGGCGATTTACACGCTCTATGAAGGCGTCGGCACCGTCGAGGCGATCGACACGTCGATGCGGCTCGGCGCCAATCATCCGATCGGCCCGCTGCAGCTTGCCGACTTTATCGGCCTCGACACGTGCCTGGCGATCATGCAGGTGCTTTATGACGGGCTTGCCGATTCCAAGTATCGCCCCTGCCCGCTGCTCGTGAAATATGTCGAGGCCGGCTGGCTCGGCCAAAAGACCGGGCGCGGTTTCTATGATTACCGCGGCGAAGAGCCCGTTCCAACGCGCTAGGAGTGTATTTATGTCCGATCAACCGGTTGCAATCGTCGTCGGCGGCGGCAGCGGCATGGGCGCCGGCGCGGCGCGCAAGCTGGCACAAGACGGTTTTCTCGTCGCCATCCTGTCCTCTTCCGGCAAGGGTGTCGAGCTTGCCGAGGAGCTTGGCGGGCATGGCCGCAACGGATCGAACCGCAGCAACGAGGACATGCAGGCGATCGTCGATGCGGCGATGGAGCGGTGGGGACGGATCGATGCCGTCGTCAACAGTGCCGGACATGGCCCCAAGGGCCCGATCCTGGAACTGACCGACGATGACTGGCACGAGGGGATGGAATTCTACCTGCTCAATGCAGTGCGCATGGCGCGCCTGGTCACGCCGATCATGCAGGCGCAGAACACCGGATCGATCGTCAACATCTCGACCTACGCGGCTTTCGAACCGGAGGAGCTGTTCCCGACATCGGGCGTTTTCAGGTCCGGCCTTGCCGCCTTCACCAAGCTCTTCACCGACAAATACGCCGCCGACAATGTGCGCATGAACAACGTGCTTCCCGGCTTCATCGACAGCCTGCCTGAGAAGGAAGACCGTCGTGAGCGTATTCCCATGGGGCGCTACGGCACGGTGGATGAAGTTTCCGAGCTGATCGCTTTCCTGGCCTCGCCGAAATCGAGCTACATCACCGGCCAGAACATCCGCATCGACGGCGGCATTACCCGCTCGGTGTAGATTGGCCGCCCTCTAGAGCAATTCTGAGTTGGATTGGATCATTTGACCGAGGCGATTTTGGTCTCTGGCTAGGCGGGTTGCGCGCCGTGGTGCCACCCCACCACAAGTGCAAGCCAACGACGCCAGAGGGCAAAATCGCCCGGCCCGCTCTATGCTGTACTCCAATATCTTCTTCTCTATCGAGGGTGGCGAAAATCGGCCCATCGGCGTTGTTGCGCCGCTTGCCCGATGCACCACATCGCGCTGCGCGACGCGCCTAGCCGACCGGACCGATTTTCCACCATCAAATGTTCCAATCCAACTCAGAATTGCTCTAGAGCTTTGCCGATATAGGTCTTTGCGTCGTCGCTCGACCAATGGGCGGGCCCGTTCATGTTGGCGACAAGGCAGCCCCCTTCGTCGACCAGCAGCGTCACCGGCAGGCCGAAGGCAAGGCCCTCCTTTTTCAGGTCGTTGAAAACGCCCATCGTGTTGTCGCGGTAAAAATTGAGGTTTTCCACGCCGATCTCATTCAGGAAGTTCTTGGGCTTCGTATCGTCGCCGGTGTCGATATTGATCGCCACGACTTCAAAAGCGTCGTTGCCCATTTCTGCCTGCAATTCGTCGAGTGCGGGCATTTCCTCGCGGCACGGCGCGCACCAGGTAGCCCATAGATTGATCAGCACCGTTTTGCCGGAAAGGTCGGCAAGCGACATGGCTTCGCCGTCAGGATTGTTGAAGGCAAGAGATGCCAGCGCTTTCGGATCGCTGGCCGATGCCATGGCCGCGACATCGCCGCGGGCAAAGGGCTGGATCGCCTTTGCGAGGGCAACTGTCCCCGCACACGCCGCACCCTCACCGGCCGTCTGTGCACCGGCGGTTGCAGCGGACGTGTTGCCAGACCCGCTCCCGTTCACGTATACCGCAGCAAGCGCGCCCACAATGATCACGATGACGGCGGCGACCGCTAACCTGACCGTCGCGCGGTTCGATTTATTTTGTTCTGACATTCACGTCATCTCCGGAGTTGACTGAGACATGACCGGCAAATCCTCCAATCAGATGTGGGGCGGGCGTTTCGCCTCCGGCCCCGACGCGATCATGGAAGAAATCAACGCCTCGATCGATTTCGACCGCAAGCTGCATGCGCAGGATATCGCCGGCTCCCTGGCCCATGCCGACATGCTGGCCGATACCGGCATAATTAGCGCGGACGACCGTGACAAGATAGTGGACGGGCTGAACACGATTTTGTCAGAGATCGAGGCCGGCACTTTCGAATTCTCGCGGCGCCTTGAAGACATTCACATGAATATCGAGGCGCGGCTCGCCGAGTTGATCGGTGCCGCCGCCGGCCGGCTGCACACCGCCCGGTCGCGCAACGATCAGGTGGCGCTCGATTTTCGCCTTTGGGTTTCGGCTCAGCTCGAAAACACCGAATCGGCGCTCACCAGACTGATCGGCGTCCTGCTCGATCGGGCCGAGGAGCATGCGGAAACCGTGATGCCGGGCTTTACCCATTTGCAGTCCGCGCAGCCTGTCACCTTCGGTCACCATTGCATGGCCTATGTGGAAATGTTCGGCCGCGACCGGTCGCGGACCCGCGATGCGCTGGTCCGGCTTGACGAGTGCCCGCTGGGCGCCGCCGCCCTTGCCGGCACCGGTTTTGCCATTGATCGGCAGCAGACCGCCGAGGCGCTCGGCTTCTCGACGCCGACACGCAATTCCATCGACACGGTTTCCGATCGCGATTTCGCGATGGAATTCCTCGGCCTTGCAGCCATCTGCGGAACGCACCTGTCGCGGATGGCCGAGGAGATTGTCATCTGGTCGACGCCGCAATTCGGTTTTGTACGCCTGTCCGATGCCTTCTCGACCGGCTCATCGATCATGCCGCAGAAGAAGAATCCGGACGCCGCCGAGCTCGTGCGCGCCAAGACGGGCCGCATAAACGGGGCACTGGTCGCCCTGCTGACGGTGATGAAAGGCCTGCCGCTCGCCTATTCGAAGGATATGCAGGAAGACAAGGAACAGGTGTTCGACGCCGCCGAGACGCTGGAACTGGCGCTGGCCGCCATGACCGGTATGGTCGGCGACCTGCAGGTGTCGGAAGAAGCTATGAAGGCCGCCGCGGGCGCCGGCTATTCAACCGCCACGGACCTTGCCGACTGGCTGGTGCGCGAGGCCGGCCTGCCGTTCCGCGAAGCCCATCACGTGACCGGGAAGACTGTCGCGCTGGCGGAGGAAAAGGGCTGCGGTCTGGCCGACCTGCCGCTTGCCGATCTGCAGAAGATCAACAGCGCCATCACTGAAGACGTTTTTTCCGTCCTCAGCGTCGAGGCGTCCGTCGCCAGCCGGACAAGCTTTGGCGGCACCGCGCCGGAAAATGTGCGCGCCCAGATCAATTGGTGGCGCGAGCGGCTTTGAATTGTGAAACCACAAGCGGACAAACAGGGTGCACAGAGCGCCTGAAGTCCGCTAAAAGACCTCAAGCTGCAATTCCGGATGAACGCGAGCCTGTCATGACCGCATTGAACGCCGCAAAACTTGCTACCCTTTTTGTATTGACTGCGCTGGTCGTTGCCGGCTGCGGCCGAAAGGGCCAGCTTGAGGTGCCGCGCTCGCAGCCGGTCGTCGAGGATTCGGACGGCAATGAGGAGCAGGAGCGCGAGGACCGCCGCTTCGTTCTTGATCCGCTCATTTTGTAGGTGGCCTAGCATTGAACCACTTTGAGTACAGGAACGGCGTCCTCTTTGCCGAGGACGTCAGCATACCGCGTGTCGCGCAATCCGTCGGCACGCCGTTCTATTGCTATTCCACCGCGACACTGACCCGCCACTACAACGTGTTTGCAAAGGCGTTCGCGGACGTCGATTCGCTGATTTGCTACGCCATGAAGGCCAATTCCAATCAGGCGGTCCTGGCAACTCTGGCGCAGCTCGGCGCCGGCGCCGATGTCGTGTCGGAAGGCGAGTTGAGACGTGCGCTCGCGGCCGGCATTCCGCCGCAGAAGATCGTCTTTTCCGGTGTCGGCAAGACAGCTCGCGAAATCGACTTTGCGCTTGAAGCAGGAATCCTGTGTTTCAACATCGAATCCGAGCCGGAGCTTGAAATCATCAATGCGTGTGCTGAACGCAAGGGCATGAAGGCGCCGGTGTCCTTCCGCATCAATCCGGATGTCGATGCGAAAACGCACGCGAAGATCTCGACGGGCAAGAAGGAAGACAAGTTCGGCATCTCCTGGCGCCGGGCTGAAGATGTCTATGCGCGTGCCGCCGCCCTTCCCGGCATCGAGGTGACCGGCATCGACATGCATATCGGCAGCCAGATCACCGATCTGCAGCCCTATGACGACGCATTCAAATTGCTCCACACCCTGGTTGCCCGGCTGCGCGATGCCGGCCACAGCATTGAACATGTTGATGTCGGTGGCGGTCTCGGCATTCCCTATCGCGCCGACAACGATCCGCCGCCGGACCCAGAGGCCTATGCGGATGTCGTGCTGGAACATGTCAAGTCATTGAATTGCAAGGTCATTTTTGAGCCCGGCCGAATGATTGCGGGCAATGCCGGCATCCTTGTCGGCGAGATCATCTACGTCAAGGACACCGGATCGAAGAACTTCCTGATCGTCGACGCGGCGATGAACGACCTGATCCGCCCGACACTTTATGAGGCCTGGCACGATGTCCGGCCGGTCGTCGTTCCGGATGCCGACACACCGCGCATGACAGCCGATATTGTCGGGCCGGTTTGCGAGAGCGGCGATTTCCTCGCAACCGACCGGGAAATGCCGGCTCTGCATGCCGGCGATCTCATAGCCATCAGCACTGCCGGTGCCTATGGCGCTGTCCAGTCGTCCACCTACAACACCAGGCTCTTGGTGCCCGAAGTCATGGTCCACGGCGATCAATTCCATATTGTTCGCCCGCGCGGCACCTATGAAGACCTGATCGGCCTCGATTCGGTCCCCGGCTGGCTCGGATAACGCATCACGGCGGAAGCCAAACGGACCCCGCAAGAAGGCCGGTCTCCCACTCACTTTTTGGTGCAGCGTCTCGCCTTTGCCGCAAAGAATGCTATCCTTCTGTCGGAAAACAGAGGGAATCGTCGCCGATGACGAATGCGAGGCAGCGGAACGGACTTGGCCTGAACACGCTCCTTCGTCGGATCAATATCCGCATAAGGGCAACCCAGCTCATCCTTTTTGCAGAGCGCCTTTGGCCGCGTCTGCTGCCGTTGATCTGCGTAATTGCGTTTTTTGCGGCGCTCTCCTGGTTTGGCTATTTCCGCATGGTGCCCGACTGGCTGCGGCTTGCCACCGGCATCCTTTTCCTTCTGGGCGCGGTGGCGGCCCTTTACCCGCTCCTGGGCCTGCGCTGGCCGGGCCGGCAATTGGCGCTCGACCGCCTGGAAAAGGACAACCGGATTGTCCACCAGGCACTGGCTGTACAATCCGACAGGCTTGCGTCTGGCAACGACCAGTTCGCGCGCTCGCTCTGGCAGGCCCACAAGCGGCGTATGGCCGAGCAGATCGACGCGATTCACCTCGCGACCCCACGGCCCGACACACCGCGTGTCGACCCGCTCGGATTGCGCGCCGTTGTCGCACTGCTTTTTGTGGTCGGCTTCGCCTATTCCTATTCCTCGCAGTCCGGCCTGCTCAGCGATGCGTTCCAGAGCCATAGGCAGGCGCAGGCCATCGCGGGCATCCGTGTGGATGCCTGGGTGACACCTCCGGACTACACGGGCAAGGCGCCGATCTTCCTGACCGGGAACACACAAGGATTGCCGGAAACGATTTCGGTACCGCAGGGCAGCGAGATGCTCGTGCGTATCGTTGGAGGCAACGGATCCGAGGATGTGGTCTACGAAACCGGCGGGCAAGCGGCCTCGATCCCGATCGAAGAGCCCGATGCATCCCAGTCGGCACCGGCAGCCGGCACAGCGACCGCGCGCAACTATCGCTTCGAGGCTCCGGGCGACGGTATCCTGATAATCAAGCGCGGAACGCAGCTTGCGGAAAGCTGGCGCTTTGAGCTGATCGCCGATACGCCGCCCGAGATCGCCTTTGACGGCCAACCGGGCCGCGCGGCCAACGGCGCGTTGGAAATCGGCTTTGTGCTCAACGATGATTATGGCGTCCAGCGCGCCTATGCGGAGATCGTTCCGGCCGAGCCGCAGGCGCAGGATGCAAACCCGCTTTATGATCCGCCGGACTATCCGCTGACTCTTCCGCGCAAGACGGCACGTGAACGCAAGGGCCGGGAAAGCCGCAACCTGACGGAGCACCCGATGGCCGGCATGCCGGTGAAAATCACGCTGGTCGCCGAGGATTTCATCGGCCAGGCCGGGCGCAGCGAGACCATCGAAATGGTTCTGCCGGGCCGCTTCTTCCACAACCTGCTTGCAGGGTCGGTGGCGGAGCAACGCCAGGTGCTTGCGCTCGACACGAACCGGATCGACCGGGTGTTCGACCTCAACGACGCGGTCACGATGGCGCCCGAGGAAACCATCGAAAACACCACCCATTATCTGCTGATCAAGTCGGCGCGTTCCCGCATCAAGCAGGCCTGGGACGACGATATGCTGCGCGACGCGGCGGATTACATGTGGGACATCGCCCTCGGAATCGAGGATGGCAACCTCTCCTTCGCCGAGCGTCGCTTGCGCGATGCCCAAAGGGCGCTGTCGGAAGCGCTGGAAAACGGTGCATCGGACGAGGAAATCCAGGCGCTGATGGATGAGTTGCGCGAGGCCATGCAGGAGTTCCTGCAGGCGCTTGCACAGCAGATGCAGCAGAACCAGAGTGCCATGCAGCAGATTCCGCCGGAAGCGCTCCAGAACATGCTGCGGCAGCAGGATCTGGACCGGATGCTGGACCAGATCGAGAATCTCGCCCAGTCCGGCGCGAGGGACCAGGCGCAGCAACTGCTTTCCGAACTCCAGCGCATGATGAACAATCTGCAGATGGGTCAGCACCAGCAGGTCCAGGGTGACAATCCCATGCGCCAGCAGATGGACCAGCTCGGCGAGCTCATGCAGCGCCAACAGGAGCTGATGGACCAGACCTTCGATCTGGAACAGGCGCTCAGGGACCGCCAGCAGCGGGAATTCTTCCAGGACAACCAGCGCCAGCAGCAGGAAGGCCAGCAAAACCCGCAGAACGGCACGCAGGAGATGACCGAAGAGGAACTGCGACAGGCGCTGCGGGACCTGCAGGAGATGCAGGAACAGCTTCAGCAGCAGCTCGGCGAGTTACAGGAGAAGCTCGAACAATTCGGCCTTGGCGAGAATGAGGGTTTCGACGAGGCCGGCGAGGCCATGGGCGAGGCCGGCGAAGCGCTCGGCGAAGCCGAGGGCGGCACCGCCGTCGACGAACAGGGCCGTGCCCTGCAGGCCCTGCGACAGGGCGCCCAGCAGATGATGAACCAGATGCGCCAGTCGATGGGGCAAAATCCCGGCAACCAGCCCGGCACGGCTCGCCAGGATCCGCTCGGCACAGACCCGCTCGGAAGGCCAAGAGCAAACAGTGGCCCGGATTTCGGTGAGGACGTCAAGGTGCCCGAAGAAGCAGATATCCAGCGTGCGCGCCGCATTCTGGAAGCCATCCGGGAAAGGCTCGGAGATACGTTCCGGCCGGAGATGGAGCGCTTCTATCTCGAGCGGCTGCTGGACAGCCGTTAGAGCATGTCTGGTTTAGTTTGAAGCATTTGATGGCGGGAAATCGGCCCACTCGGCTAGACGCGTCGCGCAGCGCGATGTGGTGCATCGGGCAAGCGGCGCAACAAAGCCGATGGGCCGGTTTTCCCCACCCCCGATTGAGAAGAGGATATTGGAAAACAGCATAAAGCGGGCCGGGCGATTTTGGCCCCTGGCGTCGTTGGCTTCCGCTTGTGGTGGGTTGGCACCACGGCGCAAAACCCGCCTGGCCAGAGACCAAAATCGCCTCGGTCAAATGTTTCAAACTAAACCAGACACGCTCTAAACTGTCAGGGCTTCGGCCACCGCACCACGGATATCAGGCAATGTAAACGGTTTGGCGACGACGTCGACGATGACGCTGGAAAGGGCATCAGCGCGCTCCCGCTGTTCGGCATAGCCTGTCATCAAGAGGATCTTCAGTTCCGGGAATTCTGCTGCCGCCGTATGCGCCAGTTCAATCCCGTCCATGACCGGCATGCGAATATCGGACAAAAGCAGGTCGTATGACCTGTCCTGGCGAAGCTGGTCAAGGCCCTCCGCGCCGTCCGTTGCTTCGTCCACATCATGGCCGTCCATCTGCAAGGCACGACTGACAAAGCGACGTAGTGATTCCTCGTCCTCGGCAATAAGTATTCTTGCCATGTCTTCCCGTCCGATTCTTCTTGAACCCGGACAGTTCCCCGGCTGTCCGTAGCTCTCCCTGTACCCATGCGCGAAAGGGAATCCGCGCCCCTGTGCCAAGAAATCATGCAATCCTTTTCGTGGAGTAAACCGGCCGCACAATGCGCGACGATTTCCCGCCAACGGGCCGCCTTCGGCAAATCATGCTTAACAGATTATTGGCGCGGCCGGTTTCAATCGCTGCCCTGCTCGGCATCGCCGGTAACGACACCGACAAAGGGCAGTTCGCGAAACGCATAGGCCACATCCATGCCGTAGCCGACAACGAAGTAATCGGGGCACTCGAAGCCGACATAATCGGCGTTGAGCGTTCCTTCGCGGCGGCTGCGTTTGTCCAGCAGCACCGCAATGGAAACGTTCTTGGCGCCGCGTTCATACATGAGATCACGAGCAAACCGAAGCGTATTGCCGGATTCCAGGATGTCATCGATCAGCAGGATGTCACGACCGGTCACTTCGCTGTCGATGTCCTTGATGATCTTGACGCCCTGGCTCTTCGTTCCCTTTCCGTAGCTGGAAAGCGTTATGAACTCGACTTCGGGAGCGAGCTCCACCGCGTGCAGCGCCCGCAACAGGTCCGCTGCAAAGATAAACGAGCCTTTGAGGATCGATATCACCAGCAGGTCGGTTTTTGGCTCGGCGGCGATCTGGGCGGCGAGATCGAGATTGCGTTGAGCGATCTGATCCGGCGTAAACAGGATGTCGATATTCTTTCCACGAACAACGGGCATGGTGGTTTCCCAGCTTCATCAGTAGGCACAGCGCGCAAAAGCTGTCACGCGCTTTTCCTTGCTTCCCCAGCCCGGTGTAGTCCATGGATTCCCAAAGGAAAAGAACAACCACCATATTTTCTCGGGATTCCGTTCGGTTCCCGGGAAAAACCGGTCAGCGCGCTGTTCCGCCGCCGGCCAAAGAGATGGTTAACTGATCGTAATCGCGAACGCCGCTCGGAACGCGGACCCTGAACCGTGTGCTTTCGCCTGCGGCCAGTTGTTCCTTGCCGGCTCGGGCATAGAAGGGCACCTGGCCGTCCGCTGCTTCGCCGGTTTCGATCGCAAGCAGCGGGACGGCCTGCGCATCCGACGACCGATTGCTGATCACGCCATGCAGGACGAAATAGGATTTGTTCTGGACCCGCAGCGGATCGACCGCAACGCTGGAAAGGGTCAGCCCATGTCCGGAAGAGCCACCTGCGCCGGCAAAGAGCGCGTGTCCGCCAGCCAGCCAGAAGCCGATGAGGCACAGCGTCGCAACGGCAAAGGCGAAGCCCGCGGTTGACCGTTGCCGAACCCGTTTCGGTCGCGGCGATTTGTTGGAAAACAGGTTCATGTGCGGCGGCATGCGGGGCTCGGCCTTGCCGAAATTGCCGGCAGGGATGTCGTTTGCCGCTGCCGTCCGCCGCTGCACCGGTTTCGTCGGCCGGATTTCGTCGTCCACATGTTCGAATTCGGCGTCTATGACGTCATCGGCGGACAATCCGCCATGCATCGCGGCCCTTCGCGGAAATGTTTTTTCCGTTCCAGGGCGCGAAGACTGTTTCGAAAATTGATTTCGCGTACTATAGCCGAATCTGTGCTTGCCGCTGCCACTTTGCATAAGCTGTCGAAGGTGCCCCTGATCCGGCCATTGCGGGAATTCTTTAGCAGTCGTAAACGCAATTGGTTAAGAAACTGGAAATCAGGTCTGTCGAGCGTGCGGCACAGGGTTGAAATTAAACACTCGTTAACAGTGACAGCGGCTGGCACTGGTTTTCGAATGGCACGAACGAGGCACGCGTGATCGACTTTGACAACGTTGGACTGCGTTACGGCATGGGGCCGGAAGTCCTGCGCGATTTGACGTTCGAGGTTCCGCGGCGTTCCTTCCAGTTTCTGACCGGTCCGTCTGGTGCCGGCAAGACGACGCTGCTGCGCCTCATGTTCATGTCATTGCAGCCGACACGCGGTTTCGTCCGCGTCTTCGGCCAGGACATCACCACGATACCGCAACAGGAACTGCCCAAGCTTCGCCGACGCATCGGCATTGTCTTTCAGGATTTCCGGCTGCTCGATCACCTGACCACCTATGAAAACGTGGCCCTGCCATTGCGTGTGCGCGGCAAGGATGAGGCAAGCTATCGCACCGATGTGATGGAGCTGCTCAAATGGGTAGGCCTTGGCGACCGCATGAACGTGCTCCCGCCGATCCTTTCCGGCGGTGAAAAGCAGCGGGCGGCAATCGCCCGCGCACTGATCGATCAGCCCGAGATATTGCTGGCAGACGAGCCGACAGGTAATGTCGATGCGCCGCTGGCACGGCGGCTGCTGCGGCTTTTTCTTGAATTGAACAAGCTCGGCACCGCGGTCATCATCGCAACCCACGATTTGTCGCTGATGGATCAGATTGATGCGCGGCGCATGATATTATCGGGCGGACGGCTTGAAATTTATGAATGACGTGATCGACACCGAACGGGACGTGAAGGAAAACCCGCGCGAGATCGTCCTGCGGCCGATGGCGCCGATCGTGCCGGCCACAAACATCGCTGGCAACTCGCTGATGTTCGTGATTTCCATCATGTCGTTCCTCGCCTGCCTGACCCTCGGCGCCGTGATCATGGTGCAGGATACGGCAAGCAGTTGGCAGAGCCAGATTTCCCGGGAAATAACCATTCAGATCAAGCCTGAACCCGGCATGGACGTGGATGCCGAACTGGTCAAGGCAAGGGACATTGCGCTCACCTTCTCCGGGACGACCGGTGCAACGATCGTCGACACGGATGCAACGGCACGCCTTCTGGAACCGTGGCTCGGCGAAGGCCTCGACATGGAGGAACTGCCTGTCCCGCGGCTCGTCATCATCACCATTGACGAAACCGCGCCGCCGGATTTTGCCGGCATGCGCGCGGCGTTGAACGATTCCGTGCAGAACGCCTTTCTGGACGACCACCGCACCTGGGTCGACCGGCTGGTCGCCATGGCGAACACCACCGTCATCATCGGGCTTTGCGTTCTGGCCCTCGTTTTCATCGCAACGATCCTGACCGTCATCTTTGCCACCCGCGGCGCCCTGTCCGGCAATCATCACATCGTAGAGGTGCTTCATTTCGTCGGCGCCGAAGCCAGTTTCGTGGCATCCAAGTTCCAGAAGCACTTCTTCTTGATTGCGCTGAAGGGCGCGCTTGCCGGTGGACTGGCGGCGACAATCGCATTTGCGATCGCCGGCCTTTGGGCCAATATCCGCATCGCGACGCCGGAAAGCGATCAGGCCATGGCGCTTTTCGGCGGCTTTTCCATGAGCGCCGGCGGATATATCGGCGCATTGGCGATCGTTGTGATAACAGCGGTTCTGACTGCGCTTACGACCCGCATCACGGTCATTCGTACGATCCTGGAGATAGACCTCATCCGCTCCGATCCGACCCGCTCGATTTGAGGATCGGCGGCCCGAACCCCACAGCATAAGTCGACAACGTTCTGGCGCTCGCCACAAAGGCGCGGTATGGAGGGGCATGAACACCGATCAGACCGGCGAATCGGCCACCACCGAATCGCCGAAGGAGCACAGCGGGGGCGCGCGCTGGCTTGGGCGGCTGGCAGGTCTGTTCCTGCTCGTCCTCGCATTGGCGGTGGGGCTTTTGGCAGGAAGTTTCCTGCGTTTTGCACGCGATGTGATTGAACTCGTACCGCCACGAAACCTGGCAGAGGCCGATGGAATCGTCGTGCTGACGGGTGGCCGGCAACGCATTGAGCGCGCGCTGGAATTGCTCGACGACGGCACAGCGGAGCGTCTGCTGATATCCGGTGTCAATCCCGCAACAACCGGCCAGCAGATCCAGACACTGACGGATACCGAACCGGCCCTCTTCGAATGTTGCGTTGATATCGGTCACGACGCCATAGACACGATCGGCAACGCCAATGAAGCCGCATCCTGGGTTCAGCAACACGGCTACAGCGACGTCATCGTGGTGACCAGCAACTACCATATGCCGCGCAGCCTGATAGAGCTGCAGCGCGTCGACGACGACACGAACTTCATACCCTATCCGGTCGTTTCGACGGACCTGAGCAATCTGCAATGGCTGCAGAAGCCAGCCGCCCTGCGCATGCTCGCCGCCGAATATGTCAAATATCTTGCCGCACGCTACCGGCTGGCACCGGGTGCGGGGACACGCAACGGCCTTCGCTCAAGCAACGTGGAAAACCTCGCCAAGTCGCCGGCAAACAAGCAATCCACCAGCGGCGATTGACAGCCGGCAGAGGATGGTCACAGTAAAGTCCGACACTGGACCTGCTCTGCAAACCGGCCCGGATCCTTCGATGATTTATCTGCGCTCCGCACTGTTCAACGCGGCTTTCTATCTCAACCTCGTCGTCCAGATGATCATCTTTTCCATTCCCTACTTTCTGATGCGCCGGAAAGCGGCCTGGGTGATACCGAAATTCTGGGTGCGATCGAACCATTGGCTTCTCGCGAAGATCGCCGGCACGACTCACAGTGTGGAGGGGCTCGAGAACATTCCGCAAGGCGGCTACATCATCGCGCCGAAGCACCAGTCGTTCTGGGACGCCTATGGACTGCTGCCCTATCTGGATGATCCGTTCTATATCCTCAAGCGCGAGCTGACGTGGATCCCGCTGTTCGGCTGGTACGTGATCAAGATGCGCATGGTGCCGATCAATCGCGGCAGTCGCGAGAAGGTCATGCCGGCCGTATTGGAAAAGACCAGGCAGCAGATGGCAAATGGCCGTCAACTCATCATCTATCCGGAAGGGACCCGCCGCCCGGTGGGTGCCGAGCCCGACTACCGGTACGGTATCGCGCGCCTTTACGCCGAGCTTGATGTCCCGGTCATGCCGGTTGCGGTCGTTGCCGGCCTCTTCTGGCCGCGCCGCAAATTCCTGCGCTATCCCGGCAATATCAAGGTCCGGTTCCTCCCGCCGATCGAGCCGGGCCTGGAAACAGAGGTGTTCATGGAAAGGTTGATCGCAGAAACCGAGGCAGCCGTGGACGAACTGCTTGTCGAGGCGGTGCGTGAAAATCCGCATTTGCCGCTGCCGGAGCTTGCGCGAAAGCGCTATGACGCGCTGACAGCGAAGCAATCCGTTACGGTTGAGGCCGGCCCATAAGCCGCGCGACGTCCTCCAGCCAGTGATCGCGGATGTTCATCTCCTTGAGGTGTTCGACCGTGCTTGCGACATAGTCGACATTATGGCCCGAGCGACCCTCCGATATGGCAACGCGCCGGGCGGCGTCCTCGGCTTTCAGATGGCCGGCGAATTGTTCGTGCTTCTGGTCGGCGACGAAGCAGACCGCCGTGATGCGCCGGCCGTCGGACAGATGCACCGGCGATGTCCGCTCGAGATAGACACTGGTCACCAATTCGCGCTCGCGCAGATAGGTCATGACGCGATCATGCTTGCTGCCCTCGACCCGGAAAACCATGCCGGTGCAAGAGCCGCCGTGGTCCAGGCCCAGGACAAGCCCTGGCTTGTCGCGTGTTCCGCGGTGCACCCATGAATAGATGCACAGCGCCCTGCGATAACCGAAAAGGCGGCCTTTCGATGCTTCGACGAAATCGAATCCTGGCCGCCACATGAGCGAGCCATAGCCAAACACCCAAAAATCATCCATATCGTTGGTCACTGTCCCGAATCCGTCGAGGTGCCCCGGAGTTCCGGGAAGGCCGCACAATTGGAGAACCGAATGGCAAGGTCAAGTGGCAAAAAGCCGGCAAACTCCTCGCGCAGGTTCCTTTGGCTGGGAATTTTCATCGTCGTCGCGATCGTCGCCTACACGGCTCTTTGGTTTTACCTCGCCGGTCAGCTCGAGACCCGCAGCCAGTTTTTGCTCAGTGACCTGCGCAACCGGAATGTGACCGCCGACTGCCGTGACATGAATGTGCGCGGCTATCCGTTCCGGCTCGGCCTGTTCTGCTCGTCGGTGAATGCAGCAGACACTGTTGCCGATACCACGGTTACGGCAGGCAGCTTCCGTTCGGCTGCACAGCTTTACAGACCGAACCATATTGTTTCGGAACTGGACGGCCCGGTATCCGTCCAGGCAGCGATCGGCCTACTTGCCAATCTCGACTGGGAAATACTGCGCTCGAGCACGGTGTTCAATCTGAGCGGTCTCGACCGCGCATCCCTGGAAAGCCGCGACTTGCAGGCAGCTGTCACCCTGCCTGGAGAATCGGATCCTGTCGAAGTAACCGCGGCTTCCTCGGAAGTGCATGCGCGGCAAAACAGTGCCGATCTTGACGCGGTGCTGCGGCTGAGCACGGCCAGCCTTGTCTATGGAAACATGCTGGACGGGTCGACGACGTTCGATCTGCAGGTCGACGTGACGCTGGGCGATCGCGCCTGGCTGATGTCGGGCGCCGCCGCATCGCAGCAGCCATGGCGCAATCTCAGCGCCTCCCTGAACAATCTCAACGCCGATCTGAACAACGGCGCGGGTCTGAGCGTTGAGGGCCCGTTCTCGATCAATCAGGACGGATACCTGACCGGCAAATTCAATGTCGAGGTCCGCAACATGGCGGCCTGGCAGGACTTCGCCAGCCAGCTGTTTCCGCAGATGTCCGACCAGATCGCCAATGCCGCCGGCATCGCTTCCAGCGTCAATGGTGGCAGCGCCAATATCTCATTGCCGATCAATGTCGACAACGGAAACGTGCGGATCGGCTTCATCCAGATCGGCAAGATCCCGCCCCTGTAGCAGGATCAGCCCTCCGGCTGGTTGTCCGAGATAGCAGCGTGGCGCCCGAAATCCGGGACGTCCACATCCTGGCCGGCCTCGATGATGGATTTGCGGATATGCCGGGTCCGGCTGAAAAGGTCGAACAGCTTGTCGCCATCGCCCCAGCGGATGGCCCTTTGCAGCGAAGCGAGATCCTCTGAAAACCGTGCCAGCATTTCGAGGATCGCATCACGGTTGTTGAGGCACACATCGCGCCACATCGTCGGGTCAGACGCGGCCAGGCGCGTGAAGTCACGAAAGCCGGACGCAGAATATTTGATGACCTGAGACTTCGTCACTGTCTCCAGATCGTCGGCGGTTCCGACAATGTTGTACGCGATGAGTTGCGGCAGATGCGACACGATCGCCAGAACCATGTCGTGATGCTCCGGATCCATGCGGTCGACCATCGATCCGCAGGCACGCCAGAATTCGGACAGCGTTTCAATCGCCGCTTCATCCGTGCCGGGGGGCGGTGTCAAAATGCACCAGCGGCCCTGGAACAGTTGCGCAAATCCGGCATCGGGCCCGGAATGCTCGGTACCGGCAATCGGGTGTCCGGGTATAAAATGAACATTGTCCGGAAGGGCCGGTGCCATCTGTTCGATGACCGATTTCTTGGTCGATCCGACATCGGTGACGATGGCACCCGGCTTCAGCTCCGTTGCCATGTCACGCGCCACCCTGCCCGATGCGCCGACCGGCACGCTGACAATGACCAGATCGGCGTCACGAACTGCTTCCGCAGCAGATGTCGTATAGCTGTCGCCGAGCGCCAGAGCATGGGCCCGCTCGAGCGTTTCGGACGTGCGGGTGGCCACTGCGATCGTATCGGCAAGGTGCCTTTCGCGGATCACCCGCGCCAGGGACGAGCCGATAAGGCCGATGCCGACAAGCGCGATCTTCTTGAAATGAATGTTGCTCATGCTCTACCCAAAAACTCTTTCAGCGCGGCAAGCACGCCTTCATTGGCTTCCCTGGAACCCACGGACATGCGCAGTGCATTGTCGAAGCCGTATGCCTTCACCCTGCGCAGGACGAAGCCGCGGCCGGTCAGGAATTCATCGGCCTCCGCGGCGGATTTCGAAACACTGTCGAAATGCATCAGAAGGAAATTGCCGACCGGCGGCGTCACCGTCAGGCCGAGCGCTTCGAGACCTTCTGTCAGACGCGGCAACCAGACATGATTGTGGTCTATGGCGCGCTCGACATGGTCGCGGTCGCGTATCGCTGCGGCGCCGGCGACGATCGCAGCCCCGTTGACATTGAAAGGACCGCGTATGCGGTTCAGCGCATCGACAACCGCCGCCGGTCCGTAGAGCCAGCCGATGCGCAGCGCGGCAAGACCGTAGATCTTGGAAAACGTTCGGGTCATGACGACATTCTCATTGGCTGACACAAGTTCAATGCCGGATTCGTAGTCGTTCCGCCGCACATATTCGGCATAGGCCGCATCCAGCACCAGAAGCACGTCGCTCGGCAGCCCGGCATGCAGGCGGCGCACGGCCTCGACCGGAAGATAGGTGCCGGTCGGATTGTTCGGATTGGCGATGAAGACGATTTTCGTTCGCTTCGTGACGGCGGCAAGGATCGCGTCGACATCGGCCGTGCAATCCGTTTCGGGAACGGTGACGGGCGTCGCCCCGGCCCCGATGATCTGGATTTTGTAGACCAGGAACCCGTGTTCGGAAATGATGCCTTCATCGCCGGGCGCCAGATAGGCCTGGCAAAGCAGCGCCAAAAGGTCGTCGGAACCGTTGCCGCAGAGGATATTGGCCGGATTGAGCCCGTGCACTTCAGCAATCGCGTCGCGCAGGTGATTGGCAGCGCCGTCCGGATAGATCTCAAGGTGATTGCCAATGCCCTCCAGCGCCTCAACCGCTTTCGGGCTTGGCCCCAGCGGCGATTCATTGGCAGACAGTTTGAAGACCCGCTCGACGCCGGGTGCGGTTTCGCGTCCCGGCACATAGGCGGCGATATCCATGACACCCTTTTTCGGCGCCGGTTTCATTGTGGCACTGCTCATCCGTCCGATTTCCTTTTGTGCCGTCGGTACACCGCGACCGGCGGCAGGTCATGACTTGCGGGGCATAGCTTCCTGAAGCGCGAATGTCGAGTGTTTAGGCGATGGTGCGCCCGGCATGGCAGGTTCATTTTCGACGCACCCCTTGTCGGACCCGCTGGCCCATGCTGCAATGCGCGGCCTGAACCGCATGCAATGTTTCCCGGAGTGATCCATGCTCGACCTACTGATCCGCAACGCCAATCTTCCCGATGGACGCGGCGGCGTCGATATCGCCATCTCAGGCGGCCGGTTCGACACTATCGCTCCAGGCATTGAGGCGCAGGCGCAAAGGACAATCGATGCGGGCGGCCGGCTGGTCACACCGCCATTCATCGATCCGCATTTCCACATGGATGCGACACTGTCGCTCGGCCAGCCGCGGCTCAACCGTTCAGGAACGCTGCTGGAGGGCATTGCGCTTTGGGGCGAGTTGAAACCGCTCCTGACACACGAGGCCGTCGTCGAAAGGGCACTGCGCTATTGCGATCTCGCAGTGGCCCGGGGGTTGCTGTTCATCCGCAGCCATGTCGATGTGTGTGACGAACGCCTGCTTGCCGTCGACGCGCTGCTTGAGGTCCGCGAGAAGGTGAAGCCCTATATCGACCTGCAACTCGTCGCTTTCCCCCAGGATGGCCTGTTGCGGGCACCGGGCGCGGAGCGCAATCTGCTTCGCGCCCTCGACAAGGGTGTCGACGTGGTGGGCGGCATTCCACATTTCGAGCGCACCATGGCGGAAGGCGCGCAATCGGTGCGCAGGCTGTGCGAGATCGCCGCGGAGCGCGGTCTGCGGGTGGACATGCATTGCGATGAAACCGACGACCCGTCTTCACGCCACATCGAGACGCTGGCGGCCGAGACCGTCAGGCTCGGTCTGCAGGACCGCGTGGCCGGCTCGCATCTCACCTCCATGCATTCGATGGATGTAACTGCTCACCCCGTCACGCGTCTTGAGCATAGTGTGATTTGACCATATTGGCGGCATTTCCGGCCAGCGCGATCTGGATCGCGACAAGTGGATTATATCCGAGGGCACCCATGGAACTCAGGTAGCTTGATATCCGGCACCAGGCGTGTGCATAGCGGTCTGTCCGGAAGCAGCCCGAGACTTTGATTTTGACCTTTGCCATCCTGATTTTTTGCTCGCCCGCGTTATTGGTGAAGCTGACATCGGGTTCGCTCATGAAGCGAAGCACGGAGTCCTCGTGTTTCAACAGACGCTCATGCAGGTTGTGGGCATCCGACTTTGCGACCCGTCCGCGCTTACCTTCCGGTTTCGCAGGAACTTCGGGCATTTCCCCGGCACCTTGCGTCAGAATGGTCCGATACCTTTTGCGTATCTTGCGACATTCGGCCTCGCTCAACACCCCGGTCTCGCTCTTGTTGACCTTATGGCAGACCTCACGCAACACCTTCCTCATCAGGCGCGCCCAACGGTAATTGCTGGAGTCGACGACAAAGGTCAGTTCCCGAAGCAGATGCGACCCGCATAGCTGATGCTTGCACTGGCTGTATGCAAGGTAGGATGCCCAGCAATCATGGATCAACACCCCGGTGTAGACCGGAATGATGCCGAATGCCTCTATCGCTTCCTTGCCGCGCCTGGGGTGCAGGAACTTGATAGTGTGGATACCCCGCCCGGAGGCATCGTAATGTGCCAGGTGCCGTTATACTGAACGTCACAAATCAAAGGGAGAGTATCCACATGTCGGAAGTTAGCATCATCGGCGTTGATCTTGCAAAGCAGGTTTTTCAGGTCCACGGAGCCACAGCCGATGGCTCGGTTGGCTACCGCAAGAAGTTGAGCCGCGCCCAGTTCATGCCGTTTCTTGCACAGCAGCCCCGATGCATTGTCGCGATGGAGGCCTGCGCCACAGCTCACGATTGGGGCCGCGAGATCGGTAAGTTGGGCCATGAGGTGAAGCTGATTCCACCTCAGTACGTGAAACCTTTTGTCAAAAGGCAGAAAAACGACAGGGCAGACGCTGAGGCGATCACTGAAGCTGCCTCCCGGCCGACCATGCGGTTCGTTGAGGTGAAATCCACCGAGCAGCAATCGCGCGGCATGCTGTTCCGATCACGGCAGATGTTTGTCAGGCAGCGCACGCAGACCATCAATGCGCTGCGCGGCCATCTCGCCGAATATGGCGTGATCGGGCCGAAGAGCAAGGCGGGGATCAAGAAGTTGAGAGCCGCGCTGGACGACGATACCAATGGGCTGCCCGCCCTCGTGCGTAACACGGCCCGGATGTATGCCGAGCACATCGATCTGCTGGCGACCAGGATTTTCGATCTGACGAAGCAACTCAAGACGGAGGCGAAAGCATCCGGCACAGTGCGAAGGCTGACAACAATGCCGGGCGTCGGGTTGCAGACGGCACTGGCAATTGAGGCCTTTGCCCCGGACATGAATTGCTTCAAACGGGGGCGTGACTTCGCAGCCTGGCTGGGTCTCGTGCCGCTTCAGCGCTCGACAGGCGGTAAGGACCGGCTCGGGAAAGTTTCGAAGATGGGTCAGAAAGACATCCGAAGCCTGTTGATCATCGGGGCGATGTCAGTGATCAATGCGGCGACGCGGTTTGGGGTTCGCAAGGGAAGCTGGCTGGCCAGAATGCTGGATCGAAAACCGAAGCTTCTGGTCGCGATCACGCTGGCCAACAGGATGGCACGGGGTATCTGGGCCATGATATCGAAACAGGAGAATTATCGGAATCCGGAGGCGGTAGCGTAAGCGCGGATCGCGCAACGCTTCGCGTCGGTGCCCGGGACGTGTGAAGAGGTCGACGAATAGCATGGGAGATTGATCGGAAAGATCCGGAGCGGGAAAACCATGTTGACCCAAAAGGCAAAATAGCTTTGGAACTTGATTTGGACCCGGTTCGCGCATCACCATACCGGCCCGCGGCTGCACAAAAAGCCGCACTGTGAGGCCTGATAAATGACCGCATCCGATCACACGCTCACATCACCGTTCGAAAATCGCTTGACACCGGGGTATCCATAAATGAGGGTCAGGGAGTCATCGGTCAGCACATGCAGCCACTGGTTTTTGCTGTCGACCCTGAAACCGGTCTCATCGGCATGCAGGGCCGGGCGGGTCAGAAGATGTGCGGCGGCAGCCGTTTCCCAGGGTTCAAGCGCCTCGTGCAGTCGCTGGATGTAGCCCAGGCAGGTGGCCTGCGACATCCTGACGCCAGAGATGGCCCGCACCAGTTCGACGGCGCGGCGCAAAGACAGCATCTGGGCAATCAGCAGGTTGATCACGAAGGCCTGAAAGCCAACGCCATATTGCAAAGGCCCCGGCATGTTTTCAGGGAAACGCCCCTTGGTTCGGGTGCGGCATTTGGGGCAGTCCCTGGTTTCTGCGACGACCTTTTTCTCGACAACCTCGAACATGATATCGAGATGGATGCGTTCCTCGCGCGCCGAGGGTTCGACGTCTGAGAGATCAGCCCCGCAACTGTCACAAACCTGGACGGTGGAGGTTTCCCCGACGGTGACCTTGCGAAGGTTTTCGCCCGTCATCCAGTTCGGCGCCACACCCTTGCCGGAAGCCTTTTTGCTCCGTTTCCCGGTGTTGTCCTTATCCGTCTGCGACGGCGCAATACTGGAGTTCTTGCCGGTCTTCCTGGTCGTCTTTTCCAGAAAGATGGCGATCAGGATGCCCAGCAAGCTGCACAACACGCCAATAACCGCATCGACGTCATCTGAAATCCTGCCCGCTTTGCGCAGCGCGGCAATGCGCGCCCTGGCAGCATCGAACTCTTCACGCAGGGAAGTGCCATTCACGCTTGCCATCAGTCCGCCCGCGATGCCATGGACATCAGGCCATGCGGTGGCCGCATCGCCTTTTCAGGCTTCCAAATGCAGCGAGTAGCCTTGACTGAAAGACCACCCCAATGCGGCTTTTCCCAAATCAATCGAACACGTGTCATAACCCGATAGAATCACGAAAATCGCAATGAGGGGATCGTTAATAGCCGATTCAAATCGTCGCACCACTCCGAGGCCAAAAAGGCATCTCGATTGAGCTAGTGGGTCTGAAACCGCCGTTGAATCTCGGGGACTTAAAGTGGGGGTGAGCAGTTACCGATTTTCTGGCAAAGGCAAAATGGTGTTACCCGCGGCACCGCGCAAACCGTCTGTTTTCCCTTGATGTTCCCCCGGTTTATAGTATGGATGTCGGCGATCCGGACGCTTTGACGGCGCGCGGTCACGCGGTCCCGTAGCTCAGCAGGATAGAGCATCAGATTCCTAATCTGAGGGTCACAGGTTCGAATCCTGTCGGGATCGCCACTTATATTCTTGAAATCACTGCGTCTGTTTCAATTCAGATCGGTATCCATATCTGCGTTTTGCAATGGGGCTCCAAAAGCCAGCCATTTAACCGGTTGTGACGTTTTCCAAACCCGGGCATTGTGGGCACCGGGTAGCAGAACCGGAATTGAACACCAGCCTCGGGGGTCGATTGCATGAGAAAATATCTGATTGTTGTGTCCACCATCACAATGCTTATGGCCAGCCTGATCAGCGCATGGGCCGCCGAAATCACCGCCAGCATCACCTATATCGATGTTCAGGCGCGGATCATCGTGATTGACCACCGCGCATTTCACATTCCCAAATCCATAAAAATCGGTGCATTCAAGGTCGGAGACCAGGTCACCGTGGTCTATGAAATCGTCAATGGCCAACTGAAAGTCGTATCCATCAAGATCGGCTAGTAACCGGGCGGGTGGTTAATCGGCCCGCTGCCGTGAACGGCACGCACATTGTCGCACGATGACGCGGGAAGGACTGGGGCGACAACGCTCGATATTCGTCCGGTTAAATATCTGCCGACCGCCACTTCACCACCTTTCAGCCGAATTCTGGACGTAGTTTTGGCGAAGCGATTCGTTTGGGGTGGACTATGCGATCGGTAGCATCGAATTTCCTTCGCCCGCTAGCGCTTCTCGGGGGCTTAGCCGCTTGCCATCCGGCCTTCGGCGCCGGTGCGGTTCCTCAGATGCCGGTAGCGACAGACAGCTATCGCTGCGATGGCGGCAAAACGCTGACCGCAGCCTATTTCGACGGCGAGCAGAAACCGTCTGCCAAGCCGGGCAGGCCGCCGACACCGGGCGGCTCCGTTGCGCTGACACTGGATGACGGACGCACGCTGACATTGCCGCAGACGCTTTCCGGAAGCGGCGTGCGCTATGCCAACAGGGATGAGTCCACCGTTTTCTGGAGCGTCGGCAACGGCGCCCTGCTGGTCGAATCGGGAACGGCTACCTACGACCATTGCATGGTCTCCGCCAAGAAAACCGGCTGACGGTCCAGACGCCGGCCTGATCTGCCCAAATCCAGCGGTTTTGGCCAACGCCACGCTGCGCGGCTCGATCCCGCGAGCACCCCGCGTTCCCTACCGTCACACTGATCAACCAGCCGGCACTGCACATGCATGTTTCTTTGATCCGGTGACTTGCATAATATCCGCATCAGTATATTCGGTAGTGCATCTGTAATAGTTCGGGTTTTCCCGCAAGAACGTGAACATAGTCGTCGCAGTAGATAATAAAGTGGCCGCGCCCGCTTGCGTCTTGCTTAACTCGCTGAAGTTGAACAATGCGCATGAGGACATTTGTGTTCATTTGCTCTGGTGCGATCTCACGGATCAGAAACTGGATACGATCCGCGAATTCGCGTCGACCATCGGCCTGGAGCTTCGCACCTACCGTCTTGATATAAGCGAGGCGCACGCTGTATTCGGCAAATTGCCGAACAAGTCCCTGACGCCGACATGCCTGCTGTGTTGTCTTGCTGGCGAGGCACTGCCCGAAGAGATCGACCGCGTGCTCTATCTCGATACGGACATCATCGTTGCCGGATCCGTGTCGGAACTGTACCACTCGCCGCTCATCGGGAACATCATCGGCGCCGTCCGAAACCCCGGAGTTCGGCACCTTGAAGAGTTTGGCGGCGCGGAGGACGACTACTTCAACTCCGGCGTGATGTTGATTGACCTCGGCAAATGGCGAAGCGAAGCAACTGGAGAAATGACCCTGGGCTTTCTTCGCAAGCATCCTGACAAATGCGTCCACGCGGACCAATGCGCTCTCAACGTTACGCTGTCCGGAAAGGTCCTCTATCTCGACAACCGGTGGAATGTGATGGGCTGCCTTGAGGAGCGGATCGAGACGACCAATGTGTCGATCATCCACTATGCCGGCGGCCCTAAACCTTGGCATGATCCCGAACGACACCCCTACGGCATCCACTATTGCAATTACAGCCGTACGACGCCCTGGCCGACACGATACCGGTTCAAGAAGCTCAGGCCGGGCAACCCGGCAATATTCAGGGCAAGAAGAATCGCCGAGAAGAACACCATGCGGCTGCGGTCGGCATTGAGAAGGATGGGACGGAACGGCGCCGCCGGATAGCGGTGGCTCCGGCCGGTCGGCCCTGGTCAACCGGCCGGCGCCACCGCAATATCGTCAAGCACCGATCCGGAACGGATAACACCGGCAATCGCTTGGGACGACCACAAATGCAGGGCAAGGCTTCTTGACGTGATCAGGTCACTCAGTGACAGTTCTGGATCATTGAGTAACGATTTTTGTGTGGCATGGAGCGGATAGAAACTGTCTGCCGGCCTGGCGAGATTGTCCAGACCAAGTCTTCGCAAATGGTAGGTCAGCAGTTCCGGGCCGATCGCACCCCATTCCAGTTCCGACAATGTGATCCTGCGGCCGAGCATCCTCTTCATGATCAGTTTTCGCCGGAGGTGGCGGCTGTACCATGGTGGTATGAATCTGGGGTTCTCTGCGGCTTCAAGCATGCTGGTCAAAAGTTCGCAATCAGCCGGCATGTTCAGCACCGCAGAGCCGACCAGATTGTTGCCCTCCCAGCCGAAAAGATATGGCTCGTCCGGAAACGGCCTGAGGCAGTAGACGTCGCAATCGACATAGATCCCCATTCCTTCGCGCAGGATACGCAGCCGGTAGATGTCGGATGCCAGCGCCAGGCTGCCGTTCTTGTGCCGGATGATCTCTGAACGCGACATGAGCCTTGACGCATCGAACGTTTCGACGCCCTTCGGCACGTCGACAATTTCTTCGAACCCATGAAGAATGACACGATGCCCGGCGCGCACGAAGGATGTCAGGCACGCGGCATGCAGCCGGCCCAGCCTGTTTCCGATCCACAAAGCGTTGACGGGAAGAAGCATGCAGATACACCGTGGAATATGCGGCGCTGTCGCCGTGAAGTTGCCCTGCGCTCACCAGGAGCAGCGCTTGTACGCAAGTCCAATACTAGAGCCAGGCGCCGCCGTCCACTCGCAGCAAACCGTTGTTTGAGCGAAAGGTTTCTTTTGAGGCCCGGCTGCCGTCGCTCAAAGGGTGTTTCGCAAAAAAAGGCCCCTGCAAAGAGGGGCCTTCAAAACGCGCCTAGTATAAGGTTAGGGGTAAGGCGCACAACCAAAATCCACCATGTAAATGCAGTAAAGTATCATCAAGGAGGTCTTTACCGGATCCCATTGGACCGCAATGTGCGGTATAATGGGAATAGAATTGTGCTAGTGCTGCCATGCCGATTTTTTATGGCTGCCCTACGCGCTGACCGCCTCACTTTTACCTTCGACAGCATCCTTCCGGTATTCCGGCAGTGTCTCGGGACAGGGGTAGAGTTCGTCCATTGCAATGGACCGGCCGTTTTCCTGCACGATGCGCACATGCATGCGCCGAAGCAGCCGTGGCCTGCGGACGCCGCAGGAGTGGGCGATCACCTCGACCTCATGGATCATATTCGTGCAGTAGCCGGCTACACGCACGGCTTTGCTTTCCGGATTCAATCCTTTTTGCAGGCGCTTGTTGTGGGTGGTAATGCCGGTCGGGCAGGTGTTGCGGTTGCACTTGAGTGCCTGGATGCAGCCGAGCGAGAACATGAAGCCGCGGGCGGAGGTCACGAAATCCGCACCAGCGGCAATCGCCCACGCGACATCCGATGGCGTTATCAGCTTGCCCGACGCGATCACCCGGATACGGTCGCGCAACCCGTATTTTTCCAGGATGTCGACAACGAGCGGCAGCGACTCCTTGATCGGCAGACCGACATTGTCCATCAGTGGCATCGGCGCCGCGCCGGTTCCGCCGTCGCCGCTGTCGACCGTGATGAAGTCCGGTGCGCTTTGAATTCCGCGTGCATGGATTTCTTTGCACATTGTCTCCAGCCAGCCGAACGCGCCCACAACCGCCTTGAAACCGACGGGCTTGCCGGTGACATCGCGAATGCGATTGATCATGTCCAGCATCTGTGCCGCATTGTCGATTTCCGGATGCCGGTTGGGTGAGATCGAATCCTTGCCGGCCGGTATGCCGCGGATCGCGGCGATCTCCTCGGTGACCTTGATACCAGGCAGAATGCCGCCCTTGCCGGGCTTGGCGCCCTGGCTCATCTTGAGCTCGAACATCTTGACTTCGGGGTGCGCCGCGACCTCCTTCAGCTTCTCGTCGCTCAATTCACCCTGCGCATTGCGGACACCGTATTTCGCTGTTCCGATTTGAAAAACGATGTCGCAGCCGCCTTCAAGATGGTGGGGGGACAGGCCGCCTTCACCGGTGTTCAGCCAGCATCCGGCCATCCGTGCGCCGTTCGAAAGGGCCTGCACCGCCGGCGTCGAAAGCGCCCCATAGCTCATGCCCGAGATATTGAACATGGACGGTGCCCGAAAGGGCTCGCGGCAGTAGGGACCAATTTCCAGCGGCTGCACCTCGGACGCATCCTCCGAGAGCGTCGGAAACGGGCAATTGACGAATATGGCCGTGCCGGGCGGCGTCAGGCGCTTGCTGGACCCGAATGCAACGGTATTGTCCTTGTCCTTCGCCGCCCGATCCACCCATTCCCGCTCGGCCCTGTTAAACGGCATTTCCTCGCGGTCCATTGCAAAGAAATACTGGCGGAAGAACTCGCCAAGCATCGAGAACAGATAGCGGAAGCGGCCGAGCACCGGAAAATTGCGGCGTACCGCGTCGCCGGTCTGGTTGATGTCGAGAATGAACAGGACGATGACGACGAGGACCACTATTCCAATCGCGAAGACGAACAGGGTCGACAGAAACTGCAGTGTCCCCATCACGAATTGGCTCGACAGGCTGTCCATGGTCTGGCCCCTCTGGCTTGGGCTGCAAGGAGATGCACCGCAACGGGATGACACGCTGTGTCATCCCGAATGGCACATGATCATACTTTAATGTGCCAGCGGGCCGATCAAGGGCAAAACATTTTCCGGTGAGAAAAGCGTGATCTGCGGCGACCGGCATAACGGCGCCGCAAACAACGGGATCTATCCGACCACCTCGGCAGGCTCCTGCAGAAGCAAAGCCAATGTCGCGGCATCGGAGATGGATTCAATACTGCGGGCTGTTTGGATCAACCGATCCTGACCAAAACGGTCAAGCAAGCCCTCACAGCAGGAGCGGACCTTGGCCTCAAGATCGGCGTCGGACAGCGGATTGTCCGGGCCGCCCCGATAGCGTTCGTCCGCCCAACCCGCGACCTCGCCACCGTCGGCCAGGCGAATGGTGATGCGCGATCGCATGACGTCGAAGCCTTGCGCCTCGATCTCCTGGTCGAGTTCCGTACGGATGCGGCGCTGCATGGCCTGCATGGCATTGCTGCGCACGAACTCGTCGGAGAACTCCCTTTTGCCAGCGCTTCTCGCCAGGGCGATCATGGACAATGCGGCGGGCAGCGAGAACTTTGCCTGCAGATGATTTGCGGCAATGGGGTAGCGGATGGGCTTCAGGATATTGGTGCCGGCATGAACGGTGACGCTTTCGATCGCCTCAGGTGCGATATCCGCGTCGATCACCAGCCGTAGCATCAGGTCAATCGTCGGATGAGTAAGCACGCCGCAGGGATAGGGTTTGATCGACACGCCGGGCTCAAGGATCGACCAGGGCGAACCGAAGTCCTGCTGGCCGACCTTTTCCCGGCTGACACCGCCGCCATGTACGGCAAAGAAGCCCCAGGGGCCGTCCAGTGCCGCCGGATCGGCGCCATAACCGCGCGCGGCGAGCAGCGCCGCCGTGATCCCGTTTTCGCAGGCCCGCCCCACGTGCAGCGGCTTCGTCATGGTCCCGAAATTGCAGCGAATGCCAGAGGCCAGGCTGGCCGCGATGCCAAAGCCGGCGCGCAGTTTTTCGCCGCTCAGACCAAGAAGCTTGGCGGTCGCGACATAGGCCCCGAACGTGCCCACCGTGCCACTCGAATGCATACCGCGCTGATAGTGCTGCGGTAGCATCCACTCCGAAATCTTGCACTCCACCTCGAACCCGGTGAGGAAGGCGAGCATGAAACGCCTGCCGTCGACACCGCCCAGTTTCTGCGCCATCACGATGGACGCTGTCAGCGGTGGAATGGTCGGATGGGTTAAAAGCCCGTAAATATGGTCCGGATCGTTGCTGACTTGCGTATCGTCCCAGTCATGCGCATGTCCGGAAGTGCCAAGGACGCGGGCCGCCATCGGCGCCGGCACCCTCACGGACCGTCCCGGCAGTAGCGCATCTTCGCGCCCGCCCGTTTCAACGGCTTCCTCGATGAGGATTTCGACCATCTCGTGATCCGAGCCGGCAACATAAAGACCAAGGCCATCGAGCAGGCAGCGCTTTCCGGTCTGTATGACCTCTAGCGGCAGATCGGCAAAGCTGATGCGCTCGATGAAGTCGGCGGCGGCGTCGGTGACGGCGATCTGTTCGGGCATGTCGGCAAAGATATTCCTGGCAACGGACATCGGGTCTGGTCCTTCTATGTAGCCTGAGCAGGCAGGTTTCGGCTCTTGGATAGTTGTTGTTCACTCATTGCCGTGGGCCAGCCTGTCCGCCTCTTCGCGACGACGCGTCTTGATGAACGTGCCGAGCGGCGTGGAAACGATGCTTAACGCAGCAAGGACAAAGAAGAACACCGCGATGGGACGCGTCAGGAAACGCCAGGCGTCCTGATCGAACAGGATCATCGACTGGGCCAGCGAGTTTTCTACCATGTGCCCGAGCACCAGGCCCATGATGATCGGCGCGGGAGAGAATCCTGCGCGGTTCAGGAAATAGCCGACAAAGCCCGCGATCAGCATGATGTAGACATCGTTCAGCGATTGGCCGACACCGTAGGCGCCGACAACGCAGAGACAGAAGACGGCGGGCCACAGGAACTGGCGCGGGATCAGCGAGATACGAGAGAAATAACGCGCGCCGACAAGCCCCAGGACGAGGAACACGAGATTCGCCAGCAGCATGGCAAAGAAAATCGCATAAAGCAGGTTCGGCTGGTTTTCGAACAGATAGGGTCCAGGCCGCAGACCGTGGATCTGAAGCCCGCCCAGGATCACGGCGGCGGTTGCCGAACCCGGGATGCCCAGCGCCAGGGTCGGCACCATCGCGCCGCCGGTGGCAGCATTATTGGCCGCCTCGGGACCGGCCACGCCCTCGATTTCGCCCTTGCCGAAATTATCCTTGTTCTTGGACCAGCGTTTGGCTTCGTTGTAGCCGATCATGGCGGCCACGGTGCTGCCTTCCGCGGGCAAGATGCCGACAAATGTGCCGATGCCTGATGAACGCAGAATGGTCTTCCAGACCCGGCGGAAATCATCAAGGGTCGGCAGCTTGAGGGCCGACATGGAGAAGCGCTCGAGCGGTCGGTCCTTCTGGCCGGCCTGATCGAGAAGCTCGGCCATGGCGAACAGGCCGATCAGCACCGGAATGAAACTGATGCCCTCATAGAGTTCCGGCACCCCGAACGTGAAACGTTCCACTCCGGTTGTCAGGTCGACACCGACAGTGGCCAGCAGCACACCGAAAGCCCCGCCGATCAGGTTCTTGACCGCCGACTTGCCGCTGATCGAGGCGAGCATGGAAAGGCCGAAAATGGTCAATGCGAAGTATTCCGGCGGACCGAACCGGTAGGCGACGGTGGCCAGGAAAGGAGCGGCCAGAATCAGCACAAAAAGACTGAAAATGCCGCCCACGACACTGGCCGCCGCCGCCATGCCAAGCGCGCGCCCCGCCTGACCGCTTTTTGCAAGCGGATAGCCGTCGAAAGCCGTTGCCGCGGCCGGCGGCGCGCCGGGCGCGTTGATCAGGATAGCGGTAATCGATCCACCAAAGGTACCGGCGCAGTACAGTGCCGCCAGCATGGCAATGGCCGGGATCGGCTCGAGATAGATGGTAAACGGGAGCAGCAGCGCCACGGCCATCGAACTGGACAGGCCGGGCAATGCGCCGACCAGCACGCCGACAATTGTGCCGACACAAATGAGCAGCAAAGTCTGCGGTTGCAGGATTTCGAGCAGTCCGCCCAGGACGATTTCCATGGTCGCCTCCCTTTATAACAGCGATGCCAGCGGCCCGAGCGGAAGGCGCAGGCCGAGCAGGATCTGGAAAACGACATAGATGGCGACGGGAACCGCAACGGCGAACGCGGCGACATGCCTGATGTCGCGCGCACCCCACAGGACCGGCAGCGCAATGCAGACAAGGAAGAAAGCCAGCGGCACGCCTATGACTGGAAACAGGACTGCCGTCAGCGCGAGCATCGCCGCCGTCGCCCACATCTTCCAGGGCGGTGCATCGCCTTCGCGCGTTTGGCCGGAACGGAACCCCTGCACCATCATGACAAGGGTCAGAAAGGCGATGGCGCCAAGCACCAGGCGCGGCATATGGGTCGCCGGCATTCCCTGGGCGGCCCCGAGGGGGTCGCTGTCAAACGTCGTGGTCACATAGAAAAGTATCGCGCACAGAGCCAGGATTATTGTCCCGGGCAACAGGTCTTTCGGAAATGTCATGACGTCACCTCCCAGCCACGGTGACGCGCGCAGGACGCGCGTCCCGTTCATCGCTTTCGATTATTTGCGCAGGCCCAGCTCTTCGAGCGTGTCGTAGATGTTGGTGTACATGGAGCGGATCTGGGCGTCCCATTCCTGCGCATTGCCGACCGATGAGGCGTCCAGGCCAATACCGGACAGATACGCCTGATAGGTGCCGTGGCTCATTGCTTTCAGAAGTTTTTCCTCAAGCAGGGCGACCCTGTCCTCGGGCGTGTCGGCCATCACGATGATGCCGCGAACGGTGGAGAAATTGACATCTTCAATGCCGAGTTCGGAGAGTGTCGGCGTGTCGGGAAGAGCCGCCAGGCGCTCTTCAGCCATTACCGCGAGCGGCACGAAATCACCGGATTCGATTCCGTCAACTGCCTCGCCGTAATTCAATCCGGCGGCCTGAATGTTGCCGCCCATCAGATTGGTAACCATGGCGCCGCCGCCGTCGAACGGCACATAGGCGAGCTTGATGCCGGATTTTTTCGAAAAGGTGATGGCAGCGATGTGATCGATACCCCCGGCCTGGGTGCCGCCCCATTTGATCGAGGCGCTCTCAGCCGCTGACTTCAGATCGTCGATCGAGTTGATGCCTGATTTCTTGTTGACCACGACGATGATGGGATCGTCGGTCGAACGCACCACACCCTTGATTTCGTCGATGCTGATCGGCGCGCGGCCGCGGGCCATTGTGATCAGATGCGTTGGCGTGATCGCCATCAGCGTATGCCCGTCGGCGGGTTTGCCTGCGGCATAGGACATGGCAACGGTTCCGCCGCCGCCTTTCTTGATCTGCACAAAGGCGTCGACTTTCAATTCGCGGCGTGCCCGGATCAGCAGGGTCCGGGCGGTGGTGTCGGTACCCCCGCCGGCGGAGGCGTGCGTCACAACCTCGATCGGTTGCGAGGGATAATCATCGGCCGTGGCCATTCCGGCCGACAGCACGAGTGTGGATGCGGCCAGTGCCGCCATGCGCAAGATAGTCATTCGATCCTCCGGAAACTTCGGCACGACGCAGCGCGTCAAAACCGTCGACAGGATCAGACGTTAATTTACAAACTGTAAACTGTCAACAGTTTTTAGTTTACCATTTGAGCACGTGCCGTCCGGCAAACAGAGGGCAGGTTAAAATTTAAAGTCAGCTTGGCGCGGACATGCGTGCCCAGCCGCCGGCGACATGCGCCCGCATGGCGCTCTCGGCGGCTTCAAGATTGCGCTCAAGGAGCGCCTTGATGATTGCCCGGTGTTCCTTGTTGGAAATGGCGAGGTTACCCTTTTGGACAAGGCCCCGGCGGCGAAAGAGATGCAACTGGTTGACGATCCACCGGTAACTTTGCTCAAGGGCAGGATTCTGCGCCGCTTCGACGAGCAAATCATGGAATTCGAGATTGAGCCCATAGTAGCTCGAGACATTTTCCTCGCTTGCTGCGACATCCATGTCGTCAACCAGTCTACGGAGCTTCTGCAACATGGCATCGCTGGCCCGCTCGACGATAAGACGCCCGGTGAGCCCGGCAAGGGCACCACGAACCTCATAAAGACTGCGTGCCTCGTCGAGCGTCATTTCCCGCACATACATGCCGTGATTGGTGGCGCTGACGAGAAGACCGGCCTGTTCGAGGCTTCTGCAGGCTTCGCGGATCGGCCCGCGACTGACGCCGAGGCGGCCCGCGAGCGAACTTTCATTGATGCGATCACCCGCCTCGAGCTCTCCGGAGATGATCATCGCTTCGATCGCCTCGCAAACGATCGTGCTGAGCGTCTTGGCTCTGCGCTGGTTGATCTGTTCCAGCGCTGCATTTGACGGTGTTTCCTTGGGCATGGCCTAAAGATATGCGCTGGCTGATAACTGTCAACAGTTCAACGGCATGTCAGTGACAAATCGCTCTTTGCCTTGTGCGATTTGACCGTTCCGGCTCAGTCCGGCGCTGCCTCGAGCTTCCGGTAAAGATCCATCATGATCGCGTCGCGATTGACATCATAGGCCTCGCGCATCAGATGGCGGCCTTCCGGATGCTGCCAGTAAAGTTGATCATCCAGAACCGGCGAACGAACGAGCATGGTCGGCACCCAATCGGGATTGAAAAGCCAGGCGATGTCGATCAGGTCCCACAGCACCCAGCTGCGCTCTTCCGGATCGGTGATTGCGAACAGCTCGTGCAGCGGATTGTTGGTGAAGAGATGGTGCAGATAGGAGGCGATAGCACTCTTGCCGTGGACGAAACGATCCATCTCCGGTAGCGACATCTTGAGCTGCGCACCGACAAAATAACCGGGCAGATAGACATGCGGCACGCCGCAGTCGAAGATCAGGCTCGAGGCCAGTGGATCCTGAACCAGATTGAGCGACGGCGCGTTGCAGTGCGGCGAGTGGCTTGGATAGGCAGAGGTCCAGATGACCACGACATTGCGGATGATGTCCGGCGCCATCAGGAAAGCCGAAGCGATATTCGTGACCGCGCCCATGGCGCAGATGTAGAGCAGCTCGTCCGGCTTCGCCCGCGCACGTTCGATGATGAAATCAGCGGATGGCGAGGCGATCGGTTCGTCGAGCGATGTCAGATAGCCGGGCGATCCGCGGAACACCTTGCCTTCCGGCGAGACCCGGCATTCATCATAGACCCTCAGGATTTCCTCATAGGAAAGCTCGGCGCCCTCGTCGGGAGCGACGAATTTGATATCCTCGGCATCGCGGCCGGCGGCAATGACCCGTTCCGCCCAGCCGCGCAGGCTGCCGACCTTGTCGTCGCTTGCCGAGCGCCCTTCCCGCAAGAGGTTCACGCTCTCGATGATCGCGTCGCGGTGGTGCTGGAATGAAAACGGCACCGCAGTCACGCCTTCGAGATGCAGTCGGTCGGGCGACAGCAGCGCCCAGGCAATGGCGAACTGATCGTCGATTTCGTTTGCCGCATCGGTGTCGATGATCACGCGGACCGGCTTGCCCGGGTGTTCCAGCCGCGCCTGCATCTCTTCGTCAGTGAGTTTTGGAAAACGCTCGAGAATATGAACGGGTGTCTTCATGATACCAGCCTTTCTGCCGGTTGGTCCGCCGCGTCGCGGATCGTCCTAGTTTCCGAAACCCTTGCCGAATGCCTCTTCCTTGATGAAACGCTCCGAAATGATCAGCAGGATGATGCCCGGCAGCGAAACGATCAGCGTGATGCCGGCGGCAGAGGCATCGAGCGTGCCGCCGGAAATCTTGGAGAAAAGCAATGTCGGCAAGGTGATGATCTTGCCCTGGCCGAGGAAGAATGTGAGCAGGAAGATATTGCTCGAGACCAGGAAGGTGAAAAGCGCCCCGGCAACGACACCGGGCATCAGCATCGGCAGCGTGACCATGCGCAGGATCTGCCAGCGCGTCGCGCCGAGGATCATCGCCTGTTCCTCGAATTCTCGGCCGAGACCCTGGTACACCGCCGTCAGCATGCGCACCATGTAGGGGATCGTGGGAATGAGATGCGCGATGATGATGCCGAAATAGCTGCCAGCAAGACCCAGATTGATGAAGATCATCAACAGCGCAATGCCGATTGCGGCTTCCGGTACGATCAGCGGCAGCGACAGGAAGAATTCGAAGCTGCTCTTGCCCTTGAAGCTCTCGCGTGCCAGCACCCGCGCCGCCGGCAGGCAGATCGCCAGGCAGATGACCGTGACCGCAATGCCGATCACCATGGTATTCAACGTCGCCTCGTAGACCCGCGAATAGGGCGACAGCACATAGTCCCAGGCAAGCGGGATCGGCGACCGTTCGCGCTGTTCCATCCACCAGACCGTTGGCAGGAGATTGGGCCACGCCCAGCGGAAGGCAAGGCTCTGGATGATCAGCGGCAGGAACGGACCGACGATCAGCGCGGCCACAGCAACCAGGTAAAAGCGCTGGAACGGCGACAGATGCGTGAAGGTGTTTGTTGCCTTGCGCGCCATCTCACGCCCTCCCGCGCATGCGTTCATAGCGCCGGTAGGCGGCCAGATACGCGAACAGGATCACGCCGGCAACAATGCCGATGGAAACCACCGTCGCCATGCCCTGGAGCTGGAAAGCGTAATTGGCATCGTTGAAATAGCGCCACGCCACCACCGGAAGCGTATCGGGATAGCCGCCGCCGAGGATAAAGGGCGCTTCGAACGCACCGACATTGAAGGCGAAACAGATCAGTGTCGACGAGACGATGCCCGGGAGGATCTGCGGCAGCGTGACGGAGAAGAAGATCTGCCGCCTCGTGGCGCCGAGGATTGCCGCCGCCTCTTCCGTCTCGCGGCCGATGCCAAGCAGCACCGCGTAGATGGCCAGCGTCATGAACGGCACCTGCTTCCATACATAGACCGCGATAATGCCCCAGCCGTAGTGGGTTTTCAGGATCTGCGGGAAGTCGCCCGGATTGTCGATCATGCCGACGAGTGCAAACAGGCGCGACAGGATACCACCATTGCCAAGCATCAGCACGGCCAGCGCGATGCCGACCGTGTAGGGGATCATCAATGGCAGCTTGTAGAGATATTTGTAGAGCGTCTTGCCGCGGAACGGCTTGATCAGCGCGAGGCTGAGCACGATCGCCATGATCAGCGCGATGATCGTCGACACCAGGCCATAATAGAGCGTCAGGCCGAGCGAAACCCAAAAGGCTGACGACCCCCACAATGCGCCGAAATAGGAAAAATCCGGAAAGGTGTTGATGCCGAACCAGGGCGCGAAGCCGAGGCTCTGCAACAACGCCAGAACGAGGGCGCCGCCGAACAGCACGAAAAGCACGATGACGATGGGCGCGAGTTCCGCGATGCGCAGCAAAAGCGCGTTGCGCTGCGCTGCCGAGCGGCGGCGCTCCGATCGCATTTCGAGGGCTGTTTCCTGGGTCGCCATGGGTCCGCGTGAAAGTGGTGAATGCCGGACCGCCACATGTGGCGGTCAAAAGGAATGGTGGAGCGCCGCCGGCGGGCCGGCGGCGCCTTCCCGGACGCTATTGCGCCATCTGCTTGACCATCGTGTCGACGATCTCTTCGATCGACGACGACGATCCGCGCTCGATATATTCGAGCCATGTGCCCTCGATCACATCGACAAGGCTGGCATTGGTATCGGGTGCGACATTGGCGTCGAGATCGGCCTGGGTTACGCCGTAAAGCGGCGGCGCGGCTTTCTGGACCATGGACGCATCATCCCCCGACAGTTTCCAGACATCGATGCCGACCGGCATGCCAGCCTTTTCGAGCTTCGAGGCCTGAGAATCCACGGAAGCCATGTAGTTCGCCAGCAGCAAAGCACTTGCCGGATTCGGGCTGTTGGCCGGAATAGCCAGATAGTTCTTGTTGGCGATCATCAGGCCCTGCGGGAAGATAAAGGCTTCCGCCTGCTCCGGATAGGCGCCGGTCTGCAGGCCGGTATGCACCGCATAGAGACCGAACTTGCAGTTGAAGTAGACCTCGCCATTGAGGAACAGACCATCAAGGGCTGCGATATCCTCCGGATAGCGGGCCTTTCCGCCATCGGCGTCGAGCAGCATCGGTTCGATGGACTTCAGATACTCCATGCCCGGCTTGATCAGGCGGGCAAGTTCAGCCGCGCCGAGGTCGTCGATCGACTGCTGGAACGGAACCCCGCCATTGCCGTCGGGGTTGAAGGCATACATGACCGACTGCACGAACGTGTTTCCGATATAGTGCGGCGGCTTCACATAGGTGAATTTGCCCGGATTCTTTTCCAGGTATGCCTTCATTTCCTCAAAGGTCGAGGGCGTGTCCGCGGCGTCGACATATTGCCGGTTGACGGCGCAGACATATTGCTGGCCGGACCAGGGAATTTCCTTGCTGTCGGTGACGACACCGAAATCGCGCAGGTTCAGCAGCGATCGCGGATCGTCCGGGTTCCAGTCGAAATTGGCCGCATTCGGAACCTTCTGCGCGAAGGAGCCGAAGAGTGCGTCCTGCTGTTTCAGTGTGTAGAAGTTCTCGCCATTGACCCAGATGGCATCAACGCTGCCCGCCCCGACACCCTTTCCAGAGTTCTTCTCTGCCAGCACCAGGTCGATCGCATCCTTTGTGTTGGTGATGCGAACGGGGTTGAGATCAACGCCAAGTTCTTTCATCGCCGGCGCCGCGACGCTGTCGATCCACACATTGATGGTATCGCTGCCGCCCCAGTAGTAGAAATTGACCTTGCCTTCATCGGCGGCCCGTTTCGAAACGTCTTCCCAGCTCAGCTTGCCGTCGAGAAAGTCAGCGCGAAACTGCTCCGCCGCTTCGTCGCCATACGCCAGTGTTGTTGTCAGAGCCAGCGCGCCTGCGGTCATGAGACCCTTGCGCAACGCGGCCTTCGATAATCCAGTCATGCTATTCCTCCCAGTTATGGCAGCCTACCCGCTGCCGTTTCGCCTAGTTGGCCCGTTTCGGAAACAGCCAGATCCGGTCGCCCGGAAGCTGCAGGAACACCCTGCTGCCTGGGTCCAGCTTTTCCGTCGAATGCTCGTCGACATTAAGTTCATGGTCGCCCACCTTCACGGTATACGAAACGGTCGCGCCAAAGAAATCGGAGGTGCGGATCTCGCCCTCGATCTGGTTCGCGGCACCATCTTGCGGCTGTTTCAGCATCTGGATCGCCTCGCTGCGCACCATGGCGTCCACCTGCTCGCCGGCATCGAACTGCTGTGTGCCCGAGACCGCAAGGTCCGCAAATCCGGCTTTCAATACGCCATCGCCGACGGTGCCGGGAAAGATGTTGGACGCGCCCATGAACTTTGCAACGCTGATCTTGTCCGGCCGGTGATAAAGGGCATCGGGCGTGTCGAACTGCTCCAGCCGTCCGTCAAACAGCACCGCCACCCGGTCGGAGAGCTCCATCGCCTCGACCTGGTCGTGGGTCACGAAGATGGTGGTAATGTTGAAGCGCTGCTGCAGGTCGCGGATAAAGCGCCGCATCTCGCCGCGCAAATTGGTGTCGAGATTGGCCAGTGGCTCGTCCATCATCAGCACCGAGGGCTTGGTGATCAGCGTCCGGGCAATGGCGACGCGTTGCATCTGGCCACCGGAAAGCTGAGCGGGGAAACGGTGCCGGAACTGTGTCAGCTGCACAATGTCCAAAATCTCTTCAAGACGCGCCTCAACCTCCTCGACCGGAACGTTGCGGACGCGCAGGCCGAAGGTGATGTTCTTTTCGACATTCATGTGCGGAAAAAGCGCGTAGCGCTGGAACACCATGCCGACATTGCGATCGCGAACCGGAACGTCAGAAACGTCCTTGCCGTCGAAAAGGATCTCGCCATTGGTCGGATTGTCGAGTCCGGAAATCATCCGCAGCGTTGTCGTCTTGCCGCAGCCCGACGGCCCGAGCAGTGCGACCAGCTCGCCTGACTCGATATTCAGGTCGATATGCTCAAGCGCGACGAAGGATCCGAATTCCTTCCTGACGGCTCGAAGTTGAACCTGGGTCACCGGATCAGCGCCGCTTCAGGCGGCGATGATTGATGCGCCGATTCGGTTCAAATTCTGACTGCACTCGGTCCTCCCAACCAAAATTTGATATAACAAAATGAGTAATATCAATTTGCATTGATGTCAACAAATTCGTTCCATCCAAACGGACCCCCATCCGACCCGAGCGACCGCTCCGGAGATCGACCCGCCTCGTTCTCGCGGCAGCCCGAAAACCACCACGAATCCAACCATTTGCCGCATTTCATTCCCGCCCATATACGACCGCGGATGCGGTCGTTCAGGGCGCTCTCAACACGTGCTCTTTCGCTGCCAGACGTTCGAGCGGGCGAAGGCCCGCCCAGGCAGCGAATTCCGCAAGCACGGTGTGATGATGTCCGGGGACGAGGACGAAATGATGTTCGATCCCGTGCCCCATGACAGTCGTGATCACGTCGCCAAGCGATGCCGTCTCGGCATCGATGGAGAAATCACGCAACCAGCCGCGGCACCCGCTGAAACCCGTCGGGCTGCGGCCGGCAACCCGGGCTTCCATTTCAAAAAGTGTCGTCGCGTCATCGGCAATGCGCAAAGCCGTGACCGGCCCGTCCCTGAAGACAAGGTCGCTGATGGTGCCGTAACAGGCCCCGGCCTCGGTTCCCCTCCCGATCATCGGATGGTTGATCCACGCGGCACCGCCGTCATCGGCGAGATAGAGCGGTCCGCCACCGCCATGCCACATCAACAGATCACCCTGCTCCAGGTCGGGCTCGGTCATGTCGAGAAGGTATCCGACCTTGCCGGTCATGGATTTGGCGGCGAGCTGGGTGACGGCACCGAGCAGATCGCCTTCCGACGCGACCGCCACGCCGTCGATTTCCTCAAGCCATGTGAAGGCCGCACCCGGGTGGATGCCGGGGTCCACCTGCAATGCAGGCCAGTCGGAAACGGCAAGCGCGGCATAACCGCCTTCCTGGCAGATATCGCGCAGCGCCAGCGCTGCCCGGGCATTCAGGGCCAACTGTTCGTCGCTGACATCGCGGACGCTCGCCGCGGCCGTCATCTTTTCGACTTCCGCTGCCGCCCGCGACGCGTCGATTGCCGTCATCCGACCGGTCAACTCGGTGATTTCATGGGCATCCACGTCGATGCTGAAACGCCTTTTGAGGGTATTTCCGGTAATTTCCATATTGTAGAAGGTCGGCGCCAATCCGCCGATCATCGCCAGGCGCTTGTGGGTGATGCCCTTGACCATGGCGAGCGCCCGCAAGGTGGTTCTCAGCCGCTCCCGGAGTTCAGGGCTGCCCGGCGCGCCGAAATACCACTGGATCGGATTCTGCTTGAGATCGCGCACACCCTTGGCGATCGACATCGTCATGTTGAGCGAAACGAAGTTGTTGAGCTGGATGTCGCCTTCCAAGGTGGGCTCCGGTGTGGCCCAGGTGCCCATCGGGACCGGAAATGTCGCAAGTGTCTGTGCAACGTCGCCCATGGTAAAGCCGCCATGAACAAGCAGCAGGAAATCAGCACCCTCGGCAAGGCAGAACTCGGCGGCGCGGCGCGCTTCGGAACCGTTCATCGGCCGTTCGGGCGCGGTGACAAAGCTGGCACCTTCGGCGGCGCAAAGCTCTTCAAGCGCTTGCCCGCATTCTTCGAAGACACGATGCTCGTCCGGAAAATAGCTCGGCAGCGAAGCGTGAACCACGCCGATTGTAACCGCCTCACGCATCATGAAACTCCTGACTAGCGGGCCTCGCGGGAGGCCCCTGTGAGATTGAAACTGACCTTGCCGATGCGATAGACCTGCTCATAGAAAACAACCCCGCCATCCTCGTCGAACGCGGTACAGGCCTGCACCAGCAAAGGCCGGCCCGGCTCGATCTGCAGGTATTTTGCGACATCCTCCGGCGCGCCGGCCGGACTGATATCCTCGCAGGCGGCATTCCATTCCAGCCCGAAACGCTGCCGCAGAATGCGCAGGATCGACTGTTCGTGGCCGGTGTTCGGAAAATCCTCCGCGGTCGCGTCGGAGAGCAGCCGCGCCGGCACCCAGGTGCGCACCAGCATCTGCGGCTCGTCGTCGACGAGACGCAGCCGCTCGATGCAGGTCAGCCGCTCGTCATGCAGTTCGCCGATCAGTTCCCCGCCCTGCGCGCCCGCCTCCAGTGTCGAAATGCGGATCAGCCGTGACGACGGTTCGCGCCCGGCACGCAGCATGGCATCGGTAAAGGATGAAAGGCACATCGAAGAGGGCGGTGACAGTGAGATGACCGTATAGCCGCTGCCCTGCCGGCGCTCCAGGAAACCCTCATTGACCAGCATGTCCAGCGAGCGGCGGATGGTGACGCGGCTGATGTCGAAGGTTCTGGCCAGTTCATCCTCGGTCGGCAGGCGTCCGCCGATCGGGTAACGCCCGGAAACAAGACGGCTGAGCAATGCGCCGTAGGCAACTTTGTATTTCGGTTCCGCGCGCGCTTCCAAGGATCAGGCCTCCCTCAATCGTTGCATACCAATTTGTATGACCGAATGCGGCATGTCAAACCACCCATACACTTTTGGTCTGCGAATAAAGAGCGATGGCGTCTGCCCCCATTTCGCGGCCGTAGCCGCTCTGTTTCATCCCGCCGAACGGAGACGCGGCGTCCGTTTCGCCCCAGCAGTTGATCCAGATCGTTCCGGCCTTCAGCCGCTCGGAAAACAGCCGCGCGCGCGTAACGTCCTGCGTCCAAAGTCCCGCCGCCAGACCGTAATCGGTGTCGTTGGCGCGGGTGATGACCTCGGCTTCGTCATCGAAGGGCAGAACGCAAAGCACCGGCCCGAAAATCTCCTCGCGGGCGATACGCATGTCGTCCGTCACGCCGGTGAGAATTGTCGGCGAGACGAAAAAGCCGGTGTCGCCTTGCCTGCCGCCGCCCGCGACGCATTGCGCTCCGTCCGAAATTCCGCTGTCGATAAAGCCGGTGACCGTCCGCATCTGCCGCTCGCTGATCACAGGCCCGAGGTCATGGCTCTCTTTCGCCATGCCCGGCCCGACGGACACACCGTTTGCCAGCGCGACCAGGCCCTCAAGCACCCTGTCGTAGACGGGCCGCTGCACGTAGAGGCGTGCGCCGGCGGTGCAGGACTGGCCATTGTTGCCGAACAGCGCCCAGAAGGCTCCGGGCACCGCTTTCTCGAGATCGGCATCGGCAAAGAGGATATTGGCGGCCTTCCCGCCGAGTTCCAGCGAGACCTTCTTCAGATTGCCCATCGAGGCTTCGACGATGCGCCGGCCGGTGACGGTGCTGCCGGTAAAGCCGATTTTCCCGACGCCCGGATGAGCGGCAAGCGCGGCGCCCGCCTCGGCGCCGAAGCCCGGAATGACATTCAGAACGCCTTCCGGAAAGCCCGCCTCCAATGCGAGGTCGGCAAGGTAGAGCGCGCTGAGCGGTGTCTGCTCTGCTGGTTTCATGACGATTGCGTTGCCGGCCGCGAGTGCGGGCGCGATCTTCCAGGCCGCCATCAGCAGCGGATAATTCCATGGCGCGATGAGACCGCACACCCCCACCGGTTCGATGCGCGTATAGTTGAACCGGTCCGGCACGGAGACCGGGATCGTTGCGCCCTCGATCTTGCTTGGCCAGCCGGCAAAATAGCGGAAATGCCGCGCCGAATAGGCCGCATCGACGTCGCGTGCGACGGCAAAGGGCTTGCCATTGTCCAGTGCGTCGAGTTGGCCAAAGATTTCGGCACGCGCATCGATCAGTTCCGCAAGCCGCCAGATACGCTGTGAGCGCTCGTCCGGCGTCATCGCCGACCAGGGCCCCTCATAGGCCTTGCCGGCGGCCGAAACGGCAAGGTCGACTTCACGTGCCCCGGCCTTGGCAACGTGGCACAGCGGTGTTCCAAAAGACGGATCCATCACTTCGATGGTGTCGGTCGTGTCGACCTTCTTGCCGCCGATGCGCAGCGACAGGGACCCCTTCAGAAAAGCCTCGACATCCGGCAACAAGGGGATCAGTCCGGTCATAGCGCTGCCTTCAGTCGCTGAAGCCTCTGACGCCCCTCTCCTATCAGCCATTCCGTCAGCCGCGCATGCCCGCCCTGGCCGAATTCGGTAACGGCATCAGACCAGATCGCGCGCCCGCACATGAAACCGGCGGCCGAAACCCCGGCCTCGCGTGCCAGCTTCAGGGATTGCTCGAACCAGTCAAACGACACGCCGGCGCTGAGGTAAACGAGCGGAATGTGGCCAGCGGCGGCGGCCGCATCGCGGAAGCGATCGAGGGCCCAGCCGCGATCGAACGCGCCGGTGCCAAAGCCTTCCACAAAGGCGAGGTTGACCGGTATCTCGACCTTCAGCACGTCGACATGGAAGTCGGGATCGGCGAAGGCCGCGGTCGCCTCCCGCACCAGTTCGGGCTTGATGCGGGCAAACGCCAGCGAGGCGGAATCGGCCACTTCTTCATCATAGACGATCGGTTCAAACAGGAATTCGATGCCGTGGTCCGCGCATTGCCGGCCGATATCGCGCACAAGCGCATGCTTCTTCTGATTGGTTTCAGCCGGACCGCGCGGGGCGTAGTAAAGAAAGAACTTCAGGCGGCGCACGCCCAGCCCGGCATAGTCGGCGACGCTCAGATTGTCGGGCAAAACGGTGATGCGCTCGCTGGTCGCGATCCGGTAGACATCGGCCTCATAGGCGAGCAGCTTTTCGCACGCCGGGTCGTAGTGGGGCAGCAATTCGCGGCCATAATGCGCATCAACCAGAAGAACCGACGCTTCGGGGCTGAGGCACTCGACGACTGCTTTCTTGAATTCGAACAGATCGGCTTCGTGTGCATCGGTGCCGCGCGCTTCCGCGATCGCCGCGCCAAGGCCGCTGCCCTGGTCAACGGCAACACCATGCATCGGTTTCTGCGGCGCCGGCTTTTGTGAACCCATCACACGCTCCCGTTCAGCCCAGTGCGATCACAGGGAAATGCGGTGTGTTTGATGGCGCGCACCAAAGGCGCAGCATCTCGGCGGTCGGTGTCAGAAGCGAGATGGAAAACCCTCCCATTTCCTGCGTCGTCACATAGGTGCCGACCATGGGTGCCACTGATGTTACATGCCGCGTCGCCAGCGCCTTCTCGGTCTCGCGGAAAACGGTCAGAAGCTCCATCATGGTGGTCCCGCCCATGCCGTTGACGATCACCGCGACCTGCTCACCGGCTGGCACCGGCCGGTCTTCCAGAAGCGCATCGACCATCGTTGCAACGAGCCCGGAAACCGGCCCGTATTTGGCCTTGCCGATGCCGGGCTCTCCATGAACGCCCATGCCGAGATAGATCTCGTCGTCGGGAAGCGAGAACATTGTCTTTCCGGTCAGGGGGGAAATGCCCGGACTGACGGCCGCCGCAAGCGTGCGGGTGTTGTCCCGAACCGCTTCGCCAAGTTCGAAGAGCGGCTCCAGCGCCATGCCCTCTTCCGCTGCCGCCCCGAGGATCTTGTAGATAAACATGGTGCCGGGCGCACCGCGCCGCTCCGTTTCCTCGCCCTTGGGAGCCGAGGAGATATCGTCATACATGTAAAGCGGCTTGACCGCGTAGCCCGCTTCCTCGGCAAGCATCGCCGCCGCGCCGCCATTGATCACATCGCCGGAATGCTGGGAGATCAGCAGGATCGAACCGGCCGCGCCACACACCTCGGCGATTCCGTCGAGGATCAAATCGGCCGACGGCGCCGCAAAGACATCGCCGACCACATTGGCATCGAGCAGCCCTTCGCCGACGAAACCCATAGCGATCGGTTCGTGGCCCGACCCGTTTCCGATGAGCAGCGTGACTTTCCCGTCCTTGTCTTTCGGCCGGCTGCGGACAACGATGCGCTTGTCGTTCTCGCCGCGCATGACCTGCGGAAAGGCGGCGACGAAACCGTCGATCATGTCATCGACCATCGCTTCCTGGCTGTTGAAGAGCTTCTTCACCGTGCCTCCTCCTCGCCTGCCAGGACACCGAGGATCAGGCAGACCGATGCGGCGCCCGGATCCACATGTCCTCTGCCCGCCTCCTCGACATAGCGGGCACGACCGCGCCGCGCCGCCATGGCAAGGGTCGCATCGCGGCCGTCCGTGGCGGCGGAAACCGCAGCGTCGATGCCCCGCCCGGCATCGAGCGCTGACACGGCCGGCTCAAGCGAGTCGACCATGCTCTTGTCTCCGGCAGCCACTTTTCCAAGCTGCTTGATGCGCTCCAGGCTGCGTTCGAGATGTGTGGCGAGCGAGCGTCCGCTGCCGGAAAGATAAAGTTCGATCTCGTGCAGGATCAGGCCGAAAAGCGTTCCCGAAGCGCCGCCTGACGCACGCATGAAGGCCTTGGCCTGCAATCCGTCTTCGGCCTTCGCTGCCGCCGTCAGGCCCCTCAGCATGGTGGTGCCGTGATCACCGTCGCCGATGGCGGCATCAAGGTCATCGAGCCGCGCCCGTTCGTCCTTGTAAAGCGCTTCAAGCTTCTCGAAAAAGCGCCGGGCCGTCATTGGAACGTCGCTTTCATGAAGCCAAGTGCCTGCCTTGCCGCCTCGGTGGGGTCTGGCTCCAGCGCCCGCCAGATGTTGAGATCGGCGCTTGTCGGATGGCCGGGCACAACGAACATTTCCGCGGTGATCCAGCCATTATAACCGATATCACGCAACGCCCCCGCAGTGGCGGCAAAATCGAAATGACCGTTTCCGGGTGTCCCCCGGTCATTGTCGGATACATGGAAATGCGCCAGCCGGTTGCCGGTTGCACGGATGGCCGCCGGCGGGTCCTTGTCCTCAATGTTGAGATGGAACGTGTCGAGCAGCAGGCCAATGCGCGACGATCCCACCGCGTCGGCATAGGCAATGCCCTCTTGAGCGGAGTTGATCAGATCGGTTTCGAAACGGTTGATGACTTCGACCCCGAGCACAACACCTTCTTGCGCCAGCAACGGATCGAGACTTCCGAGAAGAGCCGCAGACCGCTCCGCGCGTCCTGTCTTGTCATCCGGATCGAAAACGCCCCAGGGTGCTGCAATCACGCCGGCAAGCTGGCGGGCGCCGAGCGCCGCGGTGATGCGCACGGCATTTTCCATCGCTGCCTGGGCGGCCTTTCGCATGTCGGGATCGGTGGAAGTCGGATCCTCGTGCGCGCCCAGACCGGTCGAACAGGTGATCTCTAGGCCCCGTTCCCGCGCCGCCGCACTGAGGGACGCGGCCCGTTCGAGCGTTATTCCGAGCAGTGAAATCTCGACGCCGTCGAAACCGAGATCCGCAACGACGGACATGATCGGATCGATCTCGTCGGTCCAGCGGGTCATCCAGAGCCCGGAATGAATGCCGAATTTCATGTGCTCCACCCAATTTGTAAATACAGATTAGTACAATCAAATATGACCGTCAACCGGCTTCCGCGGCCCTTAGCGCCTTGCGGTTGATCTTGCCGGAAGAGGTCATTTCGAAACTGTCGACAAAGGCAATCTCGCGCGGTGCCTTGTACGGCGCGAGCCGGTTGCGCACATGATCGGTCAACTCTTGCTCAAGTGCCGGTGCGGCTTTTTCCGCATAATCCTGGGCGAGCCGGATGAACGCCTTGACGATCGCGCCGCGCTCCTTGTCGGGCTTGCCGATGACCGCGGCCTCGGCAACGGCGGGATGGGCGATCAGGCATTCCTCGATTTCGGCCGGCCCGATGCGGAAACCGGACGACTTGATGAGATCGTCCGAACGGCCCTTGTACCAGAAGTAGCCATCATCGTCGCGAACAGCGAGATCATGGGTCCGCATGAAGGAACCAAGGCGCAGCTCCGCCTCCTTGTCAGGATTGTTGAGATAGCCGAGATAGCGTGTCGGCGCGTCGTCCGTCGTGACGATCTCGCCGATCTCGCCCGGCGCAACCGGCTGACCGTCCTGATCGACGAGGAGCACGTTGTGGCCCGGATAGGCAAGTCCCATCGAGCCGGCCCTGCGCGGATAGATCCGGGCACAATTGCCGATCAGATGATTGACCTCCGTCAGCCCGTAGAACTCGTTGCACACGACGCCGAGACTGTTCTCCGCCCATTCCAGGATCTCAGCGGCCAATGCCTCGCCACCTGTGCAGATCACCCGCATGGAAAGGTCATGATCCTTGTGTGGATCGGCGGTCTGCGCCAGGCGCCGTATCGCGCTCGGTGCAAGAAATGTGTGCGTCACCTTGTGGCGGGCCATGAAGTCGAAGGCCCAGTCGGCCTTGAAACGGGCCTCCGAAGTGACGACGGGCCGACCCGCCAGCCAAGCGGGAAACAGCATGTCCAAGAGGCCGCCGACCCAAGCCCAGTCCGACGGTGACCAGTACACCGCATCCTCGTCGTCCAGCGAGAGGTTGAAGAACAAATTGATCGACGGGCGGTAGGCGGCGAGCACCCGGTGACCGTGCAGGATACCCTTCGGCATGCCGGTCGAGCCGGAGGTGTACATCAGCAGCGCCGGATCGTCGGCGCCGGTGAGTTCCGGTACGAAGTCCGCCGGCGGCGGTGAACGCAGGATGGCGGCAAGATCCTCTTCCGGACCGAGGCTTGCGGAGACCAGTACGTGCCTGAGATGCGGAAACAGATCATTCGCCTGTTGCCGCAGCGGCGACCAGCCGGCCTCGGTGGTCAGGAGCACGCTTGCGCGGCAATCGTTCAGCGCATGGGCCAGCGTGTCGGGCCCGTAGAGCTGCGACAGCGTCACGGCAACGGCACCGATCTTGCAGATCGCCATATGGGCAATGGCCGTTTCCGGTCGCATCCCGCAATGCAGCCCGATAAAGTCGCCGCGTCCGTAACCGAGCGAGCGCAGCCGCGCCGCCAGCGCTGTCGCGGCATCATCCACCTCGGCAAAGGTGAAGTGGTGCATGGCGCCGTCCGGCTCCTCGATGCTGATCGCCCGCCGGTCGCGATCGTCCGGTCCCAGATACCGGCCGACCGTCATGGAATAAATGTTGCTGTCCGGCGCGATAGCGATCCGCAACGCCCCATCCTTGTGCTCAAGCCCGATATCCGCAAGCGACTCGGCGGGCCATTCAATCAATGGTTTCAACGGCTTCTCCAAGAATCTCTATCGTGATAGCGGGCCGGTACTCACCGGTGGCAATCAAAGTGGCGTGGTTGCCTTCTTCTTGCGGATTGCTGATCCGGCATACCGCCATATTGTCCGCGCCATCGAACCGCACGAGCGCGAACCCTCCGCCCAGTCCGTCGGTGCGATGGATCACCGTTGCGGTCCCGGCCAGCGTCTTCCAGCCGAAGGATGCCGGCAGATTATCCAGCGACTGGCAAGTACAGCTCCGTTCCGGAGGAAAGGTCACGCGGTCACAGCGCCTGCACTGCCGTGCAAGGGCCGCGCCCTCCGACAATCCCTCAAGATAGGGGCCGAGAGCACCCTCACCGAGGTGATAGTCAAGGACAAGCTGATACTTCATTGCGGTGCCCCCGTGAAAACCGTTACCGCGCAGACCGTGGCGACGCCACCATGGGTGTCGGCGACGGCGACACGCGGCGGCTCGCGCAACTGCAATCCGGAATGGTAGGCGCCCTCGATCTGCCGCACGCAGGTGACCGCCTGGGCGATACCGGTCGCGCCGACGGGTGCTCCCTGGCCCATCAGCCCGCCTGACAGATTGACGGGAAGTCGGCCGGATTGTGTGAAAACGCCGTCGCGGAATTCCGTCATGAATTCGTCGGAAAGGCCCAGCGCTTCGATCGCCTGCAACTGCGCGCCCGAATAGGCGTCATAGACTTCGGCCAACTCGATCTGCCGGTTCGGATGCTCGATCTCGGCCATGTCGTAAGCCCGTTTGGCGGCGACCTGTTTGCCGGCAAAGAAGCCGGGATCAGCCCGGTCACCCAGGCGCACGCGATCACTTGCCGATCCGATGCCTGAAATGCGCGCGCATCCAAGGCGGCTTTCCGGAGCCGCGTCCGGATGGGTCAATATGAGCGCCGCCGCACCGTCACTCAGCGGCGAGCAGTCGAGACGCCGGTAAGGGTCCGAGATCATCGGCGACTCGCGCACCTCCTGCGGCGTCAGCTCCAGCGGCAGATGCGCCAGCGGGTTATCACAGGCATGGCTCCGGTTGCGGACGGAGATCTCGGCAAAATCATCATGGGTCGCGCCGCAGCGTGCCATGAACGCCTTCGCCGACAATGCGTAGAGTGCGGTCGACGACACACCCGACATTCCGTCGGTCCACGCGTCGAACGAATAGCCGTAAAGCTCGGAAACGGCCGATGCGCTCAAATAGGAGGCCGAGGGCTCAAACCCGACCACGGCGACCCGCCGCGCGCAACCTGAGAGGATCAGCGCGGCGCCGGTATGAACCGCGATCTGGCCGGAGGCGCCGCCGCCTTCGGCCCGCTGGCATGCCGCACCGGCGAGACCCAGATCATCCGCGAGCACTGATGCAGGATTGAGCTGCATGGAAAAGAAATCGCTTTCGCTGGACACCACCAGCGCATCAATATCGCCGCGGCCGATCTGCGCCGCGACCAAGGCCTCCTCAAACGCCTCCGAGGCCCAATCGCGAAATCCGCTGCCGTCCTTGCGGCGGTTGAACGCGGTCATGCCCGTTCCGGCGACCAACACCATGGCTCACTCCCTGTCGGAACGAGCAAACGCGAGACCGTTTAATTTGTCAATACAAATTAACTAAGATGACCCGCCATTTCCAATGCCGGCTCACGGATTCAGTAAGGCAGCCCCACATAATTCTCCGCAAGCGCGGTTGACGCCGCATTCGAGTGGACAAGCTGGTAGAACTCCGCCTGCTGTATGCGCCGGTCAAAAGCGCTCATATCCGGAAACCGATGCATGACGCTGGTCATCCACCAGGAGAAGCGCTCGGCATTCCAGATGCGGTGCAGCGCCTTTTGGGAATAGACATCCAAACCCGCATCGGAGCGATCGAGGTAATGCTCCCTGAGGCCTTCGAAGAGATAATGCACATCGCTCGCCGCCAGATTGAGGCCCTTGGCACCGGTCGGTGGCACGATATGGGCCGCATCGCCGGCCAGGAACAGCCGGCCGAACCGCATCGGCTCCGAGACCACCGAACGTAGCGGCGCGATGGACATTTCCAGCGCCGGCCCGGTTGTCACCTTCTGGGCTGTTTCATCCGGCAGCCTCCGCCGCAACTCATCCCAGAACATGTCCGCAGTCCAGTCCTCGACATTCTCGCTGACCGCGCATTGGACATAGTAGCGGCTGCGGGTCTCGGATCGCTGCGAGCAGAGTGCAAAACCGCGGCTGTGATTGACATAGATGAGCTCATGGTGGACCGGCGGAACGTCGGCGAGGAGGCCGAGCCATCCAAACGGGTAGACTTTCTCGAAGGTTTGCATCTGACCGTTCGACAGAACCTTGCGACAAACGCCGTGGAACCCGTCGCATCCGACGATGAAGTCGCAGTCGATGCGCTGCACCTGACCGTCCTTCTCATAGGTCACATGGGGCTTGTCGCCATCAAAATCATGCGGTTGAACATTGCCGGCGTCATAGATGGTCTGCAGCCCTTCGGCCTCGCGCGCATCCATCAGATCATGGGTCACCTCCGTTTGCCCGTAAACGTGCACGCGTTTGCCGCCGGACAGATTGAACAGGTCGATGCGGTGTACTTCATCGTCGAACACCATGTCGAAACCGTCGTGCAAAAGTCCCTCGCGCTTCATCCGCGCGCCGACACCCGCCTCTTCCATCAACTGCACCATGCCTTCCTCGAGCACGCCGGCGCGAATGCGCCCCAATATGTGTTCCTTGCTGACGCGGTCGAGGATGATGTTTTCGATTCCGGCCTTATAGAGAAGTTGCCCGAGCAAAAGGCCCGATGGCCCAGACCCGATGATGACGACCTGTGTACGCATGGTTAGACCTCCCTGACCGGATTTTTTCTGGCGTAGCGGACGGCAATCGCCGCCAGCATGACGAGTGCCAGCGCGAACATGAGTGTTGCCATTCCGACGGCATCGGAATTGCCGAAAAGAACGAGCACGGAGACAACGATGGCGCCGCCAAACTGTGTGATGAACCCGAACAGGGACGCTGCGAATCCGGCGCGTTCGGGGTGCGGGTCGAGAACCAGGCTGGTGGCGTTCGAATAGAAGACGAGATAGGCGCCGTTCGGAATAGCAAACAGGATCGGCATGATCAGGACGACGAGCAGATCGCCGACAGCCAGCGCGAGATAGAGGCCCGACATGACTGCCATGACGAGGCTCGAAACCGTGATGGCGCCGACCACGCCCATTGACTGGATCAGCCGCCGGTTGATCAGCTGACCGCTGATAATGCCGATTCCGTGAAGCGCGAAAAGCCCGGCAAACGCCAGCCCGGTAATGCCGAACTCGGTTTCGTAGATCGCCGGAGCACCGGTCAGGATGAGCAGCATGAATGCCATGGCAAGTACCGAGACCAGCAGGAAAAAGCGGGACTGCGGATGCGCAAAAAGGGCTGCCATGTTCGACAGGATCCGGGCCGGCCGCAGCGCATGTGCGTTCGGCACTTCCAGCGTCTCCTGAAAAAACGCCAGCATGACGACCAGCACGGCGGTGAGGCACGCTAGGCCGACAAAAATGTATCGCCATCCCACAAGATCGGTGATCACCGCACCGAGAAGCGGCGCCAGCATGGGGCCAACGGCAAAAACGGCGGAGGCCATCGCCATGTTGCGCGCAAGGTCCTGTCCGGAGAAAAGGTCTCTGAGGATGGCCCGGCAGCCGACGATGGCGGAAGCCGCGCCCAGGCCCTGTAAAACACGAGCGAGAAGGAGCAGCTCGATATTGGGTGCAAAGACGGCGAGGAACTGGCCGGCGAGCAGGCCTGCAAGCCCGAAGGACAAAGTCACCTTCCTGCCGTAGCGATCGGAGACGGAGCCCCACACAAGCTGGCCGCAGCCAGCGGCAAATATGTAGGCGGTTACGGTCCACTGGACTTGTGCAAAGCCGACGGAGAACTCAGCCATCATCGCCGGAAAGGCCGGCAAGGTGATGTCGACGGAAAATGCCGAGATGGACATCAGCAGCCCGCAATAGACGACAATCAGGCGCTGGCTCATCGCTGCACCTGGCCGTCTCCGCCCGGATCGCCGAACGCTTCAACAGCACCGGTCAGACGCAGCGCCGTATTCAGCCCGGCGCCTACTGCAACTGCCATCTGCGGCAGCAGCATCCATTCGAGCGTCCAGGCGCTGCCCGAGCGTTCATTCTCGTGAACCAACGCATGGTGCATGCCCGAAACCAGCGTTGCGTTGAAACGTGCCAGGGTAACGAGTGTTTCCGCCGCCACCGGGTTCTGCTTGTGAGCCATGGCCGATGATGTGCCGCCACCCGCCAGTCGTATTGCACCGACTTCATTTTGTGCCAGGAGGGCGACATCCGATCCGATCTTGCCGAGCGCACCGCTGACCTGCGAAAACCATCCGGCGAGTTCGACCAGCGCCTGCCTGTCCGTGTGCCAGCAGCCATCGGAAGATAGTCCGAGATCGGCTGCCAGGCGGTCGGCAACGGCCTGCCCTTTATCTCCCAGCGCCTCCAGTGTGCCCACGGGACCGCCAAGCTGCAGGCGCAGCAAGCGGCCGCCTGTTTCCGCAAGGCGCGCGCCGAGCTCAGAAAGCGGCCTGCGCCAGGCGGTCACCTTGTCGGCAACCCGGATCGGCAGCGCCCGCTGCATGCGCGTGTGCGCCATCAACGGGTTCTCGCCAAACCGGTCTGCCAGATCCGCCAGATTGTCGTCGAGCGCATCGAGCCGCGCTGCAAGAATTCGAAGGGCATCCTTCAAGCGCAGCACAAGCGCGGTGTCGATGACATCCTGGCTGGTGGCGCCGAAATGCACATGGGCCGAGATTTCCGCATCGAGGGCCGCACGCAATTGCCGAACCAGTTCGGGCACGCACACGCCATCCCTTTGTGTTGATTGCTTCAAACGCCCGAAGTCTGGCTCGAGAGCATCGCAGGCAGCGCCGATTTTCTCCGCCGCGCGCGCAGGTATCACGCCCTCCGCCGCCTCGGCAGCTGCCAGGGCCGCCTCGAAGCGCAGCATGGCACCGATATCGGCAGATGCGGAGAAGTACGCTGAAACCTCATCATCACCGAGAAGCCCGGAAAGCAAGGGATGTTCAAAGACCGAGACGCTCATTGATGCCCCCTTTCCTTTCCGAAGACGTAACGCCTTGCTAGTGCGTCGTCGTCTCGCTCGCTGTCAGCGTGTCGATAAATGCCCGTATGACATCGGTCAGGACGACAGGCTGCTCGATGCACGGAAGGTGGCCGGCATCCGGTATGACCTGGTAGCGCGCGCCTGGAATGAGCCTGGCCATTTCTCCGACAAGCTCCGGCGTCGTAGCGCCGTCCTGGTCGCCGACAATACAGATACTGGGAACGGCAATGCGCTTTGCCTGCTCGGTGAAATCGGTGTCGCGGATCGCCGCGGCGGTTCCCGTGTAGCCGGCAACCGGTGTCCGGCACAGCATGTTGCGGTATCCGGCAAACGCCTCCGGTTCCTCGGTCCGGTATTTTTTTGTGAACCAGCGCTCCAGGATCGCTTCCGATATCGCCTCGATCCCGTTTTCCTCGATGGCCGCGATGCGTCCGTTCCAAAGGTCCTCGGTGCCGATCTTGTGGCCGGTATCGCAAAGGATGAGCGCACGCACAAGGTCCGGCCGATTGGCATAAAGGCCCTGGGCGATAAGCCCGCCGACCGAAAGGCCACAGATCAGAGCGTCCTTAACGTTCAGAAAATCCAGCAGCCCGGCAAGATCGGCGACATGGTCATCCATGCGGTAGGGTGCCGTTCCCGTGTCGGACAGGCCGTGTCCGCGCTTGTCATAGGTGACAATGGCAAAGTCGCCGGCCAGCCGGACGATCACGTCGCGCCAGATCCTGAAATCCGTTCCAAGCGAGTTGGAAAAAACAATGACCGGCTTGCCCTCGGGCGCCCCGATCAGTTGGTAGTGCAGCGTGACACCGTTGATATTCGCGAATTGCACCGGCTGTTCCTCCGTAATTTCCATGAAAGCAGATAGAAATGGATAGGTAAAATCAAAAAACCCGGCATTTTCATACCGGGTTTGTTATGTTTCTATGGGGTCTTCGCAGTCAGGTAACGGCACTCTTGACCATGTAGCGGTCCTGCCTCCACTCCTGCGTCTCCAGTATGTCGCGCAAGTGTGCGACGGCATCAAAGACATCGACAAACCGCACGTAAAGCGGTGCGAAACCGAACCGCAGGATATCCGGCGCCCTGAAGTCGCCGACCACGCCGCGCGCGATCATCGCCTGGATGATCGGATAGGCATCCTCATGGGCAAAACAGACCTGGCTGCCGCGTTTCGACGGATCCCGCGGACTGGCAAACGATAAACCGTGGGCGCCGCACTGCGCTTCGACCAGTTCAATGAACAACTCGCAAAGCTTCACCGACTTTTCGCGAACAGCCGCCATGGAAACACGGTCCCAGATATCGAGCGCTGAATCGAGTGCCGCCAGCGACAGCACCGGCGGCGTGCCGGTCAGGAAGCGATGGATGGTGGTTGCTGCCTCGAAGGACGGGCGCATCTCGAACGGTGCCGAATGTCCGAACCAGCCGGAAAGCGGTTGCATTGCTTCAGCCTGCAGCCGCGGCGCCACATAGACAAATGCCGGAGCACCTGGTCCGCCGTTGAGATATTTGTAGCCGCAACCGATGGCAAAATCCGCTTCGGCCGCCGCTAGGTCGACAGGCAATGCACCCGCTGAATGCGCAAGGTCCCAGACCGTCACCGCGCCGGCTTCATGCGTTTTGCGGGTGACGTTTTCCATGTCGTGCACCTCGCCGGTCCGGTAGTTCACATGCGTGAGCATCACGGCTGCCACATCCGCATCGATCGCGCCTTCCAGTTCGTCGGTCGAGTCGATCAGTCGCAGGTGATGCCCTTTTCCGGCAAATGCGGCCAGCCCCTCCGCGATGTAGAGGTCGGTCGGAAAATTGCTGCGTTCCGAGACAATGACCCGCCGGTCCGGCCGCATTGAAAGCGCGGCCGCCAGCACCTTGAAAAGGTTCACCGATGTCGAATCGGTGACCACCACATCTCCGGCGCCGGCACCGATCAGCGGTGCGATCTTTGCGCCGACCGTTTCGGGCATGCGGTACCAGCCGGCGGTGTTCCAGGATGCAATCAGATCCCTGCCCCATTCCGTTTCAAGGCATCGCTGCACCCGCTCAGCGACACAGGCCTGCATCGGCCCGAGGGAATTGCCGTCAAGATAGATCAGGCCATCGCGCAGGATGAATGCGTCTCGCAACGGTGCGAGCCGATCCTGCCGATCGAGATTCAATGCATCGTTGCGGTCTGTCACAGGCACGCTCCCGTTGCGGTTGCATCATTTATTTTAAGTTTAAAATAAATCACACGCACTTGGCAACAAACAAAAGGCCAGGGATGAAATTATTCGGCCTTTCAACATTGACGCGGCACCATGCTTCTGGTTTCTCAAGCGGGAACAAAGATCGAAATGCGCCCCATGACGGAACGATCACAGCCACAGCCCCGATCCATAAGCATATTCGGATCCACCGGTTCGATCGGCTGCAACACACTTGACGTTATCGATCATCTCGGCGGTTCGGAAGCGTTCCGGATCCGCGCGCTGACCGGCAAGGGGAACACGGATCTGCTTGCCCGCCAGGCAATTGCCTTCGGGGCGGAAATTGCCGTTACCGCCGACGAAAATCGCTACGGTGCGCTGAAATCAGCCCTCGCCGGCAGCGGTATCGAGGCGGCGGCCGGTTCGGCGGCGTTGGTCGAGGCCGCAGAACGCGATGTTGATTGGTGCATGGCCGGCATTGTCGGCATGGCCGGCCTGGCACCCACACTAGCGGCCGCCAACCGCGGCGCTGACATCGCGCTTGCCAACAAGGAATGCCTGGTTTCCGCCGGGGAGCTTTTCCACCGCGGGATCGAAACGGGCGGAGGGCGGCTTTTGCCGGTCGACAGCGAGCACAATGCAATCCACCAGGTCTTTGACACGAACCAGCGCCACAGCGTCGAGCGCATTATACTGACCGCCTCCGGCGGGCCGTTCCGCGCGCTGAGTGCTGCCGAGATGGCGTCGGTTACACCTGATATGGCGGCAGCGCACCCCAACTGGTCGATGGGTACCAAGATCTCCATCGACAGCGCTTCCATGTTCAACAAGGCGCTGGAGATGATCGAGGCGATGCATCTCTTCGACATGCATCCGGACCAGATCGAGGTTGTCATCCATCCGCAATCGGTGGTCCATTCGATGGTCGGCTACAGCGATGGCTCGGTCCTCGCGCAGCTCGGTGCCCCCGACATGCGCACCGCGATCGGATACAGCCTGACCTATCCCGAACGACCGGACCTTCCGGTCGAGCGGCTTGATTTTGCCGCCCTTGCCCGCCTCGATTTCGAAGCGCCGGACGAGGAGCGGTTCCCGTCGCTGGCGCTGGCGCGCCGTGCCATGAACTCCGGCGGTCTTTCCGGCGCTGTCTTGAACGGCGCCAAGGAAGTCGCGCTCGAGGCGTTCATTGACGGCGAAATCGGATTTCTTGAAATGGCCGATATCGTCGCGACGGTGATGGACCGGATCGGGACAGGCGGCGGCGCCGTGTCGATCGACGCCGTCTATGAGGCCGACAGCACGGCACGCATCCTCGCCCGCGAGCTGGTATCCGGCCGCTCGGCACGGTCCCTTGCCACCTGACAGGCCCACCGACGCCGCACTTCACTGAAACCTGAGCAATCGTGATTGGCGGCGCAGCGGCGCCCGGACACATACTCCTTAAACTTGCGCGCATCATCACCCGTTGGATCCCCATTTTCCGCAAGGTGCGCCCGAGGACGAAACAGGCACATGAAAGGCCCGCTCAATGGCACCGGCAACTGGCTTTCAACACCGCATCGCCGCAATCGCTTCACTGGTCATGCTTGCTCTTGTCTGGTCCGGGACCCTTCAGGCACAGAATGCGGCAAAGCTGCCGGACCACGTCATAGAGCAATTCGGTGAACCGCCGGCGGTTCCGCAAGGTCCGCTTCCCGAGCCGCTGAAAACCGCCGTAAAGGTCGCCTTTGTCGACAGCATGACCCAGGGCGCCTGGGGACGGGATCAGGCGCTGGCCCTGGGCGAGATTGCGGACTCGAAAGATCCCCGGCTTGTCTGGATAATCAGCGACCTGATGCGCTTTGTCTCCAGCCAGGAACTGCAGGCGGCACTGGCCATCGCATCCTACAGATTGCTGGGCAAGGAACCCCAGGTCCAAAATCACTGGGGTGTGATAACCGACCATCTTATTGCCTGGGATATTCCCGCGCCGCCGGATTACCTTGACGTCAAACGCGCCATTTTCACCACCATCGTGCCGGGCTGGGACAGGATTTTCGTCGACGGCGAGATTGACTGGCGGCACGTTTCCTGGGGCGGCGTGCTGATCGACGATCGCAATTACGGTGAGACCGACAGGGTGTGCAATTGCATTCCGGCCGCCGACAACCCACAGGTCAGCAGCGCACAAGACGCCACCTGGCTGAAGGACGAGGACATCGTTTTCGGGATCGGAATCAACGGCGAGTACAGAGCCTATCCGCGCCGCATCATGGAAGTGCGCGAGATGGTCAACGATACGCTGGGCGGCCGGCATCTTGGCATTCCCTATTGCACTTTGTGCGGTGCTGTACAGGCCTATTTTACAGATCAGCTTCCGGACGGGGTCGAACGCCCGGTCCTGCGCACTTCGGGTCTGCTCATCCGGTCGAACAAGGTGATGTATGACATCAATACCTATTCGGTGTTCGATACGTTCAAGGGCAACGCGGTCACCGGCCCGCTTGCGGAAAAGGGGCTGAAACTCAAGCAGGCCAGCGTGATCACGACCGACTGGGGAACATGGAAGAAGGCGCATCCGGAGACCACGGTGCTGGTGGAATCGCTGGCACTCGGCCGCGACCCGGACCTGCGCAACACCAGGGACGCCGATGGTCCGATCTTTCCGGTCGGTGACGTCGATCCGCGATTGCCGGTTCATGAAGACGTGATTGGCGTCATCACGGCATCCGGCAAGCCCGTGGCGTTTCAGCGAAGCACGGCCGTTGCCGCGCTGAAGAACGGCGAAGAGATTGCTTTTGAGAATGTGCGCCTGAAACTGGATGCCGGCGGGATTAAAGCCGTCGATGCGGACGGCGCCGATCTCGGTAGCCACCAGGCGTTCTGGTTCGCCTGGTCGCAGTTCCACCCGCAGACGGAACTTTGGCCCGGCTAACGCGGCATCCGGCAGATGAGCGGCCCGTCATCCCCGACTGTCAGCCAAAGCCCATGCGATGGCATCTTCGAACCTGTCATCGCCCCAGAACAGTTCCTGTCCCACTCTGAAGCTCGGCGCGCCGAATATGCCGCTCGTGTGCGCGGTTTGCGTCCGCTCCCGCAGCTCCGCCTTGATCGCATCGGAGCTTGCAAGCGTCAGCCAGTGATCGGGATCTGCACCACAGTCCCGCAGCGCCGTCGCCAGGACCTGTGTGTCGGAGATCTCGCGGCCGTGCGCAAACTGCGCTGAAAACACGGCCCGTGCAAAGAGGCCCGCCCATGGCTGCCCCAGTGCTGCGGTCATGATCCGTGCGGCGTGCAGGGAATTTGCGGGAAAGACAGGCGGTCGCACGAACGGCAACCCGTAATGCATCGCGCGCCGTTCAAGGTCACGCCACATATAGGCGCCCTTGGTAGCATCCAGCACAAACGGCGAGGTCTCCATGCCTTTGCTGCGAAAGATCGGACCAAGGAGAAACGGCTTCCACTCATAATCCACCTTTGCGTCCCGCAGCAGGTCCTCTGCCCTTGATACGCTGAGATACGAGTAGGTACTGGCAAATTCGAACCAGATTTCGATCTTCATCCCTGTATGCCCTGACGCGGATGCCCGATGAGTTTCATCGCCTGGTCCTTCAGCACCGCCAACAGGTCGCGGGCCAGAGGCCGGGCGGAGCCGGACCCGAGCAGGCGCAGTTCAACAGGCGGCAGGGGCGGCAGGCCCGCCCGGCCATCGACGCTGACAACATCGCTGGGCACGCTGTGGCCGATCCGGACACCGACCCCGAAATGGGACCGCAGCGCTGCCCAGACAGCAGGGAGACTGGGCGTTGTCAGTGCTGCGCGCCAGCGAATGCCGGACCCGTCCAGCGCGGCCAATGCCGTCTGCCGGAAAAGGCAGCGATGGTTAAAGAGCACCAGCGGGACCACAGTGTCCTCGTCGGGCTGGGTGTAGTCCGCATGCGCAAGCCAATAAAGCGGGAGTTCACAAAGAAGCTCGCCTGTTACGCCTGAGTTCTTCGGAAAGAATGCAATTGCGCCATCCAGGCGCCCCGCCGTCACGTCCTCGTGGATCGTGTGGTTGTTGCCCGCATGGACAGCAATGTTGACCTCGGGATGGAGGCTGGAAAACCGCTCCACGGTCGCCGGCATGATATCGTCATAGAAATCCTGCGGCAGCCCCAGCCGCACCGTTTCGGGAGCGACAACAGCACCCATTGCGCGGGCTGCTTCATCGTTAAGCGCGATGATCCGGCGTGCATACTGTACCAGCGCCTCGCCGGCCTCTGTCGGCACAAGACCGCGGCCCTTGCGGACAAAGAGCCGCGCGCCCGCCTGCTGCTCGAGTTTCTTAAGCTGCATGCTGACCGCGGATTGCGAACGACCGAGTTCGATCGCCGCACGCGCAAAGCTCCCTTGCTCCACCCCCGACACCATGGTGCGAAGGGCCTCAATATCAAAACCGGTTGACATACCTGAATTTCAGAACTGACATTTTCGATAATTTCGTTTTATTGAACTATCCCACAAAGGTAGTGTCCGATCAAGACAGCGAAGGGAGAGGTCGATGGAAGGGATTCAAGCAGATCGGCAAATGATCATGAGACTGTTCCGCGTGCGGGCGAAACCAGGTTGCGCAGAAGAGCTGCTGAAGAAATTCGAGTCGACATCGGCAGATGTGGTAAGGCACGAGCCCGGCAATATGGGATACTTCTTCGGCCGGGGGCTGAGCGTGGACGAGGATGTCGTCGTCTTCGCCTCCTTCTGGACCGGTCTTGATGCGATCAAGCGGCGCTTTGGCGAGGATTGGCAGATATCCTTCCTGCCGCAAGGATATGACGAACTCATCGAAACATGTTCCATTGAGCACATCGACGTCGGATCCGGCTGGTTCGTGATGCCCGACCGGTCGCAATGAGTAAGGTCTGTCGGAGGCCCAGAGTTCCGCGGCATACTCTCATCACTTTGCAATAGAGTTGTCAGACCCAATGACAAACGCGCTGTTACTATTGTGGGCTGCCGCTATCCCGCTCATGATGAGCCCGGGTCCGGCGAATCTCAGCCTCGCCAGCATTGGTGTGGCCTTCGGTTTTCGCCGCGGCCTGCCGTTTCTGGCGGGCATCGTCACCGGCACGACGGGCGTCCTCCTGTTGATTGCATTCGGGATTACCGCGGCACTGCTTGCGCAGCCGGGACTAACACAGGCGCTCACAATCGTTGCCGCGATCTACATTCTTTATCTGGCCTGGAAAATCGCATCGGCACCCGTTCAAAAGTCCGAGACATCCGCGACGAAAGCGCCGGCTGTGTTTCCGGGGCTGGTTCTGGCACTTGCCAACCCGAAGGCATTTGCCGCCATTGGCGCCGCCTATGCCGGACAAACCCTTCATCAGGGCGATTTGTTCCTGGACGCGCTGTTGAAGATTGCAGCGCTCTTTCCCGTGATCCTCGTCTCCGGAACCGGATGGCTGACTTTCGGGGCCGTTTTCTCCGAACTTCTGAGCCGCCCCCGCATTGGCCGCATATTCAATATTTCTTTCGCCGTCATGCTCGTGATTTTTGCCGTCAGCGCTCTTTTGCAGTGACAGCGGCACCGCCCGTTCGGCGCTTGACGCCGGTTGGGATCAAAGCCGCAGATGCCCATCAAGTGCTTCGTCAGGCGCCCCAGTACGATGCTCCGCCAACAAGCAACAGGTATATCCCCGCCACGGCCAGCAAGCCGTGGGCAAGAGCGGTGAACGTCGCCTGGGGCACACGCTTGTGGAGGGCAAAGCCCAGCCCGACACCCGCCACCAAGCAAGGCAGCAACAGCGCGGATGCCAGCGCACTCTCGATCGAAAAAAGACCCAGAGCAAAGTAGCCGACCCCTTTGGTGACGTTCAGCAAGAAGAAGAAAAACGCGTTCGTTCCAACGAAGGCAGACTTGTCGAGACCTGCCCGCAGCAAAGTGCCCTTGATCGGCGGACCTCCGGCATGGGCCACGAAACCCGCAAAGCCGGACGCGGCGCTGGCAACAAGGACCGAAGCCCATGAAGGGTGCGGCTGATCGGCAGGTTTCTTCGCCAAGGCGAAACGCAGCACAAAGCAGAGCGCCATGATCCCGATGGCAACGCGCAGCAAATCAGGATCAATTCTCGAGTATCCCATCATGCCAAGACCGATCCCGAGGGCGGCTCCGGGCAACAGCGCCACGATGATGCGGATCTGCCAGGCGCGCCGGTATCGCCAGACCGAGAGAATGTCGATTCCGATCAGAATGGGCAACAGAAGCACAGCCGCCGCCTGCGGTGACATCGTCAGCGCCACGAGCGGCACGCCGAGGATTCCCAGCCCGCCCGCGAAACCGCTTTTCGAGATACCGGTGAGAACAACCGCAAGTGCTGCAACTAGGTAGGTTTCGAGCGTCATGCCCGTCAAATAGCGCCGAACTATAAATCAGAAAAACGATTTTTTACGATTGTTAAAATCTGATATTATGATTTCATGACCCTGGATCTCAAACTTGTAGAGAGTTTTGCAACCGTGGCGGAGACGCTGAGCTTTTCCACTGCAGCAGAACGTCTCAATACCGTACAATCCGCAATAAGCGCACATATCAGGCAACTGGAAAGCCAGGTTAACAGGCCTTTGGTCGAGCGCGGACGCGGCAAACGCGTCGCGCTGACGAAGGAAGGCATGGAGTTTCTGGTGCAGGCGAACCGATTGCTTGCATTTGCTGATGAGATCGCCCGCAGCCCTGTCAGTGTCGGCGACACGCCACCATTGCGCCTGGGCACAAACATCACATTCGCGCTCTCGGTCATTCCGGGAGCCCTGGCGGCATATTCACGGGAGGAGGGAGCGGCGCCTGTCACTGTTCGAACCGCCCGCAGTCACGTTCTGCTGGGACTGCTAAACAACGACGAGATTGACGTCGCAATGGTATACGATCAGGGCATGCATTCAGCGCGCCGCTGGACAACGGAAATCGCGTTGTCCTGGGTCGCGACCGAAACACTCGCGGAAACTGTTCGAGGCACATTGCCCTTGGCGTTTCTGGAGGATGCGCGCGATCTTCGACGGCATGCCTTTTTTGCACTTGATCAATCGGGCAAATACGACACGTCGCTGATGACCCACCACGATCCTATCGGGATGCGGGCCGTCGTGGCCGCAGGGCAGGCGATCACCATCTTGCCAACGATCGCTGTCGTCACACCCCTGACAGATGTCGGACGGCAACTCGACTTGCCGAAGCTGGCGACTTTGCCTGTATCCATCTACGCCACGCCGGGAACCACCGAAAAACAGAAGAAGGCGCTATGCGATTGCCTCAGATCGGCGCTGGAGGATCGGCGCTGAACTGCACAGACTTTGACGTATCCCCGCCTTGCGCCACGCACGATGAATGACTTGTTTCGACCGGCGGTGCGGTCGTGGCGGCAAGTTCCGCGCCCGACCGTTCATTTTGCGTTCATCACGGTTCGCTTATGGCTTGTCTGTCCGGTGGTGACCCGGGTGGCGGGGCCCTTTTGCAACAGCAGGTCTCATTTCGCCGGAAAAATGCCGCATGGTGATGCAAGCGGTACAAAAATATGTAATGTGCAAAAAACTTTCCTGCGGTGGGGAAGCAAGCGGAGGCTTTAGGATGAAAAAACTCGTTGCAATATCAATCGTCGGATTGGCCGTTGCAGGTTGTACGCCGACTCAGCAAGGCGCTGCCGTCGGCGCCGGCGCCGGCGCGGCGATCGGAGCCGTAGCCACAGGAACGGCCGAGGGCGCGCTGGTCGGCGCAGCAATTGGTGGCGTGGCCGGTGCTCTCGTCGGTCGTGTCGCGGAGAATTCCGACGACTGCTACTATCGCGATCGCTACGGTCGTCGTTATACCGCTCGCTGCCCCGACGGTTACTGATATCAGGAAAGGCGCGCCCGCTTAGGCGCGCCTTCTTTTCGAGTACCCTTCGGCCGACTTCTAGAATATGTCGGTGCCGAGCTGCTTTTCGACCGCCGCCAGGCCGCGGCTGAGTTCGGCAAAACTCTTTTCCCCCAGCATGTCCTTCAATCCTGCCTCGAAGGCGCGAGCCAGTTCCGCCAGCTTGCGGTAATTGCGTTCACCCTCGCGCGTCAATTCCAGATGCTCGATCCGCCGGTCGTGCTCATCGGTTCGGCGCTTCAGCCACTTGCGTTCCTCGAGCGACTGGACGGCCCGGCTGACCTTGGTTTTGTGCATCGATGAGTGGGCGCCGATCAGCGTGGCCGTGAGCGTACCGTACTGCCCGAGCGTCGCGAGCGTCCGCCATTCCGGACGCGTCAGGCCGGCATGATCCTTGTAGATGGTTGCAAAACGTCGGCTCACCAGTTCGGCGGCGCGGTTGAGCGTGTAGGGTAGGAACGCCTCGAGCGCCAGAGGTGTCTTGTCTGTCTGCTCCACGAACGACTCCGTTTGATAGTTACATTTTTGATCGTTACATATGCAACAAATTCAAAAAAGACAAATCGTGAGGGATAAAATGTCTGAGGCCTATATGCCGGGCTTCGGCAATGATTTCGAAACGGAATCGCTGCCGAACGCATTGCCCCAGGGGCAAAACAGCCCCCAGAAATGCAATTACGGGCTTTATGCCGAGCAACTTTCGGGTTCGCCCTTTACCGCTCCGCGCGGCACCAACGAACGTTCCTGGCTCTACCGGATCCGACCGAGCGTGCGGCACACCTCGCATTTCTCCGTGCATGAAAACACGCACTGGAAGACCGGCCCGCATATCAGCGATCCGACCGTGCCGATCGGCCAGCTGCGCTGGAACCCGGTGCCGATGCCCAATAAGAAGACCACCTTCATCGAAGGCGTCCGCACCATGACCACCGCCGGCGACGTGCACACGCAGGTCGGCATGGCGACGCATGTCTATGTGTGCAACACGGCAATGGTCGACGACTATTTCTTCAATGCCGACGCTGAACTTCTGATCGTACCCCAGCTCGGTACGCTCGAGATCTTCACCGAGATGGGCAGGATCAACGTCGAGCCGCTGGAGATCGCGATCATCCCGCGCGGCATGATTTTTCAGGTCAGCCCGGTCGACGGCGAGGCCCGCGGCTATATCTGCGAAAATTACGGGGCGAAGTTCACCCTGCCCGACCGTGGGCCGATCGGCGCAAATTGCCTTGCCAACCCGCGTGACTTCAAGACACCGGTGGCTGCCTGGGAAGACAAGGAGACCGACTGCCGTGTCCACGTCAAATGGTGCGGCAATTTCTACGTCACCGAAATCGGCCATTCGCCGCTCGACGTGATCGCCTGGCACGGCAACTATGCGCCTTACAAATACGATCTGCGCACCTTTTCACCGGTCGGCGCGATCCTCTTTGACCACCCGGACCCTTCGATCTTCACGGTGCTCACCGCGCCGAGCGGCGAAGAGGGTACGGCCAATATCGATTTCGTCATCTTCCCGCCGCGCTGGATGGTGGCCGAGCACACCTTCAGGCCGCCCTGGTATCACCGCAACATCATGTCGGAGTTCATGGGGCTCATCCACGGCCAGTACGATGCCAAGGAAGAGGGCTTTGTGCCCGGCGGCATGAGCCTGCACAACATGATGCTGCCGCACGGTCCCGACACGATGGGCTTCGAGAAGGCGACGAGCGCCGAACTCGCGCCGGTCAAGCTCGACAACACCATGGCCTTCATGTTCGAAACGCGCTTTCCGCAGCATGTCACATCCTATGCGATGGATCTTGAAACGCTGCACACCGACTATCTGGACTACTGGAAGGGCCTGAAGAAGCGCTTCGACGGAACGATTGAAGGGAACTGGGACTAAAATGAAACTTGCTACACTCAAAGACGGCACGCGTGACGGGAAACTCGCTGTCGTGTCGAAGGATCTTGCGCAGTGCACGGTCGTCAACCATATCGCACCGACCCTTCAGGCGGCGCTCGACGACTGGGCCAATTGCGCGCCGCGTCTGGAACGTGCCGCCGAAGCGCTGGAAACCGGCGCTCAGCCCGTCGAACGCTTCCATGAGCATGATGCACACTCGCCCCTGCCACGTGCCTATCAATGGGCAGACGGCTCGGCCTATGTGAACCACGTCGAACTCGTTCGCAAGGCGCGCAACGCGGAAATGCCGCCAAGCTTCTGGACCGATCCGCTGATGTACCAGGGCGGCTCCGATGCCTTTCTGGCACCGCGTGATGCGATCCTCATGGAAGACGAGGCCTGGGGCATCGACATGGAAGGCGAGGTCGCGGTCATCGTTGACGATGTGCCCATGGGTGCAAGCCTGGACGAGGCCCGCGACGCCATCCGGCTGATCATGCTGGTCAATGATGTGTCGCTGCGCGGCCTGATCCCGGCGGAACTCGGCAAGGGCTTCGGATTTTTCCAGTCCAAACCGTCATCCGCCTTCTCCCCGGTCGCCGTGACGCCCGACGAGCTGGGCGACGCGTGGGATGGCGGCAAGGTGCACCTGCCGCTGAGTGTCGACTACAATGGAGCGCCCTTCGGGCGCGCCAATGCGGGCGTCGACATGACGTTCGATTTCCCCAAGCTCATCGCCCATGCGGCCAAGAGCAGGCCACTCGGGGCCGGCGCCATCATCGGCTCGGGAACCGTCTCAAACAAGATGGAGGATGGCAGTCCTGGCAAACCGGTCGCTGAAGGCGGCGTCGGCTATTCCTGCATTGCCGAAATCCGCATGATCGAAACCATCAATGACGGCAAGCCGTCGACCGATTTCATGAAATTCGGCGACACGGTGCGCATCGAGATGAGGGATGCCGACGGGCGGTCCATCTTCGGAGCGATCGAACAGACCGTTGAGCAATACAAGAAGGGCGCCTGACAATGGCAAAGGAATTTGCGTCCCGCGGGGACATGGCTGAAAAGACAATCACCTTCTCGGAGATCGGTCGCGATCTGTGGGCATTCACCGCCGAGGGCGATCCGAATACAGGCGTCATCATCGGCGATGACAGCGTCATGATTATCGACGCACAGGCAACGCCGCGCCTTGCAAACAAGGTGGTCGAGAAGATCCGCACCGTCACCGACAAGCCGATCAAATATGTTGTGCTGTCGCACTATCACGCCGTGCGCGTGCTGGGCGCATCCGCTTACAATGCGGAACAGATCATCGCCTCGGAAAAATGCCGGTCGATGGTCGCCGAGCGCGGGCAGGAGGACTGGGACTCCGAATTCGAACGCTTCCCGCGCCTCTTCCAGGGCCATGAGAGCATTCCCGGCCTCACCTGGCCGACCATGACCTTCACGCAGAAGATGACCGTCTATCTGGGCCGGCGCCGCGTAGACCTCATGCATCTCGGCCGCGCTCATACGGCCGGCGATATTGTCGCCTGGGTACCGGACGAGGGTGTCATGTTTACCGGCGACATCGTCGAATACCACTCGGCCTGCTATTGCGGCGACGGCCATTTCGGTGACTGGGGCGCAACCCTCGATGCCATTAAGGCATTCGAGCCGCGGGCCATTGCCCCGGGTCGCGGAGACGCGCTGGTCGGAGACGAGATGGTGTATGCGGCGATCGAGAACACCCGCAATTTTGTCGCCAGCACCTACCGGCCGGCGGCCGCGGTCGCGGCCCGAGGCGGAACGCTCAAGGAGGCGTGGGATGCGGTGCGCACCGAATGCGATCCGAAGTTTTCGGATTACGCGATCTATGAGCATTGCCTGCCGTTCAATGTCGCGCGCGCCTATGACGAGGCGCTCGGCATGGACACGCCGCGCATCTGGACGGCCGAGCGGGACAAGGACATGTGGGCGGCCTTGCAGGGCTGAACGGCGGGGCACCAGCAACGGGAGGTCAATGTGAGCAAGATTTTCGAAACGCCGCTCTACCCCTATCAAAGATCGGTCGATCAGGACGCGCCGCAACCGGCGCACCACCCGGTGATCGTCATCGGCGCCGGACCCATCGGCCTCGCCGCCGCCATCGATCTGGCACAGCATGACGTGCCGGTGATAGTCGTCGATGACAACGACAAGGTGAGCTGGGGTTCGCGCGCCATCTGCTACGCCAAGCGGCCGCTGGAGATTCTGGATCGGCTTGGCTGCGGTGACGAGTTTGTCGACAAGGGTGTCGTCTGGAACCTCGGCAAGGTCTTTTTCGACGAGCGCAAGATCTATGAATTTGATCTTCTGCCCGAGGAAGGGCACAAGCGTCCGGCATTCGTCAACCTGCAACAGTACCATTTCGAAGAATATCTGATGCACCGTGTCAGGGCGCTGCAGGATGAGGGAAAGACGCTCGAAGTGCGCGGCAAGAACCGGGTGGCCGGCATCGAGGAAACGGGAGACACGGTCCTGGTCACAATCGACACGCCCGAAGGGTCCTACCGGCTTGAATGCGACTGGCTGATCGCCTGCGACGGTGCGACATCGCCGGCCCGCAAGATGCTCAACATGGATTTCGTTGGCCGGGTCTTTGAGGACAATTTTCTCATCGCCGATGTCATCATGGAGGCCGATTTTCCGACCGAGCGCTGGTTCTGGTTCGACCCGCCCTTCAACCGCAACCAGTCGGCGCTGCTTCACAAGCAACCCGATCATGTCTGGCGCATTGACCTTCAGCTCGGCTGGAACATCGACAAGGAAGAGGAAAAGAAGCCCGAGAACGTCATCCCGCGCCTCAAGGCAATGCTCGGTGAGGACGCCAAATTCGAGCTCGAATGGGTTTCGATCTACACCTTCCAGTGTCGCCGCATGGAAAAGTTCCGGCACGGGCGTGTGCTCTTTGCCGGCGATTCCGCCCATCAGGTCTCGCCCTTCGGCGCACGCGGTGCCAATTCCGGTTTGCAGGATACGGACAATCTGATCTGGAAACTGAAGCTTGTCATCGACGGCAAAGCACCTGAAAGCCTGCTCGACAGCTACGACTACGAGCGCATCCTCGGTGCCAATGAGAACATCATGAATTCGACCCGCTCGACCGATTTCATCACGCCGAAATCGGAGGTCAGCCGCACCTTCCGCGACGCCGTCCTTGACCTCGCCGAACGTTATGAATTCGCCCGGCCGCTGGTGAACTCGGGCAGGCTTTCGGTGCCCAGCGTCTATGACAGCTCGCCGCTCAACGGCAATGATGACCGCGATCTGCCGCCACGTACGCGGCCCGGTGCGCCGGTTGTCGACGCGCCGGTCGGCAGCAACTGGCTGACCGATCTCCTGGGCAACCGTTTCCAGCTGATCGGCATCAACACCGAAGTGCCGGCAAGCCTCGACGTCGATGGCATCGCCGTTGAAGGCATGCGCATCAGTTCGGCGGAGGATGCGGACGGCCATCTGCAGAAACGCTATCTCGGCGCCGAGGACCAGGCCGTCTATCTCTTCCGGCCCGATCAGCACGTCGCAGCGCGCTGGATCGATTACAGCGAAAACGCGGTTCGCGCCGCTGTCAACACGGCCACCGGCCGTGACCAGGGAGCATAGCATGACCAGCCTCACAACCAGGCCGAACATCAGCGGTCCCGACGATTTCTATGCCGATCTGATTGCCGCCCATGAGGGTCTGAGCAAGGCCGAGAGCGACGCGTTCAACGCCCGCCTTATCCTGCTTCTCGCCAATCATATCGGAGAGCGCAAGATCCTGACCGAAGCACTGGAAGCCGCGAAGTCCTAGCCTCCCCGCACGCAGGAACACACCCGGATTCGCGCCGATGGGGCTAGATAGTTACAAACGCAACTATTATGGTCTGCGCAACGGAATATCGGAGTTGAAACCATGCAAATCGAACAGATCCACCATGTCGCCTATCGCTGCAAGGATGCCAAGCAGACCGTCGACTGGTACACCAAGATGCTCAACATGGACTTTGTCCTGGCGATCGCCGAGGACAAGGTGCCGTCCACCCATGAGCCGGACCCCTATATGCACCTTTTCCTTGATGCCGGGAACGGCAATGTCCTGGCCTTCTTCGAACTGCCGACGAAGCCGGAGATGGGCCGCGACGAGAACACGCCGCCATGGGTCCAGCACATCGCGTTCAAGGTAAAGGACCGCGATATGCTGCTGAAATACAAGGACCATCTGGAAGCAAATGGTGTCGAGGTGCTTGGCTTCACCGACCACTCGATCTTCCATTCCATCTATTTCTTCGATCCCAGCGGCCACCGCATAGAACTGGCCTGCCCGGACCCCGAGGAAGAAGCCATGCTGGAAAAGCTCGACGCGGTCAAATGGGACATGCTGGAAGAATGGTCGAGGACCAAGAAGGCGCCCAAGCATGCGGACTGGCTGCACGCGAAAGAACTCAGTAAATAGGACGGGATTTCATTCCACCGGGCCGCTTCACGGCGGACCGGTCTTTCATGGGAGGAACACATGAAACCGGTCCTTTACGATTATTGGCGCTCGTCGGCGAGCTATCGCCTGCGCATCACGCTCAACCTGCTGGGCATTGCGTTCGAGACCGTGCCCGTCGATCTGCTCAAGAAGGAGAACCTCGACGCGGCCCACATATCGCGCAATCCGCAGGGCCTTGTCCCGGCGCTGGAAATTGACGGGCAGATGTTCACCCAGTCCCTGGCGATCATCGAATATCTCAATGAAACGCGGGCCGGTTCGCTGATGCCTTCGACGGCCCTTGAGCGCGCCCGCGTGCATGCGCTGTCCTACATCATCGCCATGGAGATCCACCCGGTCTGCAACACATCTGTCGTCGCTGACGTCATGCAACGCACCGGCGGCGGCGACGCGGTGCGGATCGAGTGGATGCAGCACTATATCCGCAAGGGCCTTGCCGCCTTCGAGGCGCGGCTTGGCGATGGCCAAAGCGGCAGGTTCTGTCACGGCGACGCGCCGACCATGGCCGATATCTGCCTCATCCCGCAACTCTACAACGCGAACCGCTGGGGCGCAGAGACTGCCGACCTTACCCGCATCAACGCGATCGCAGAAAACTGCGCGTCGCTCGATGCGTTTGCAGCCGCCCATCCCGATCAGGTTGCGCCTCCCGAATAGGCAGTGAAGTGCCAGTCTTTTCGGGTTAAGCCCGGTCCATTGCCGAAAAGTGCAGGAAGGTCCGGTTAGACTTGTGTATCGGGCGGAGACTTCGTTTCATTCTGCTCGGCTGTCGGCTGCGTGGACTTCTTTTCGAATTCATCGAGAGCGTCGCGGATCACCGGCAATTCGGCGTTCTCTTTGTCATGTTCATCGAAAAAAGCGAGCAGCTGTTTCGCGGATTGTTGCCAGTTTGTGCTGTCGGGCGACAAATCTCCCATGCGCTTGCGGACGCGAATGAAGACCGATTTCGCCTCGTCGATATCGCCGCACTCCTGCAGCGCGGTGCCTAGGTTTGCAAGAATACCGGTATGTTCGCCCAGGCTTATATCATCCGATGCTTCGGCCGCGTCAGCTGCGGCACGGAAAGCGATTACGGCATCGCTGGTCCGCGATTGCCTGCGCAGGAACCGTCCATAATTTGAATGGAAACTGGCGCGTTGGGCGTCGTGAGACGATCCCAGTTGTGTAAGGATCTCTATCGCTTGCATGAAGTTCTGCTCGGCTTCATCAACGCGATCGGCATGCCCGAGGAATTCCGCGAAGTTGTGGGTTGCAGTTGCCGTGTCGGGATGCGTCTGGCCGTATTCGATCCGGCAGAAGTCACGAAGCTGCTGGAATGTTCGCAGGGCCTCGTCGCGTTCGCCCGCCAGCCAGAAATGCAGCGCCATCTTGTTGCCGCGCCTGAAATTCGGCGCCAGCTGTGCGGAACGTTGATAGTGCCATCTGGAATCGTCCCATCGCAGTTGGGCATCGGCAATTTCGCCGCGGGCATACTCGGCCCGCGCCAGACGCTCGATAACATCGCTGGCCGAGTCGATCAGCTCTGTGAAGAGCTTGTTCGCTTCATCGAAATCGCCTTGCTGCATGCGCTGCAGCGCAAAGTCGATCTTCGCATCACCCAAGAGGTCACGATCATTGCGAAGCATGGCTTCGAGCTCGCGTATATGCTCGACCTGTTTGGCAAATGATCGCTCGAGATTGCGCAGTTGCTCTTCAATCTCGTTGCGTTCCTCCAGCTTGGCCGCACGTTCCGCATCGGTCAGATGGGGGATTTGCAACGTGATGTCACGCATCCGGTCCAGCAGGGACAACTCGTGCTTCTCAACGGTGAACTCTTTCTGTTCTGCCGTAACGATTTCGAGAATTTTCAGGTGGACAGCTTCCTTGACCGCATCTGCGAGTTTTTCTGGTGTGTCCCAGCTGTTACTTTGTCCTGTGTGGTGGTCGATCTCGGAGCGGAATTCTTCCTGGAGCCGTTGATTTTCTGGGCTCTCGGCTTTCAGAACATCCCTGGGAACGGGAAAGCTGCCTGGCGCACGATGCATCAGTCTCGGTTTGTCGGCATCCACGGCCCAGTCGTATTCCAGCATTGTGTAACTGCGGTCCTGGCGGCTGTCCGGCGCTGATCCGAAGCAATGTCCGATAAGGCCGACGAAGATATCGCATTCGCGGACGTGTCGTTCACAAACGTCCAGCGCGGTGGCGTCGTGAGCCGGCCACTCCTTCATCCATACCGGATGGACATTGACGATCGTATCCAGCGCTTCGTAGACGGCGGTGCGCCAGGGATCGAGATCCCGGGCCGTGGACGAGATGAAGACCCTGAAAAGCTTTCTCATGGCGATTTCTTAATAGCTGTTTCCACTGCTTTCAGAATAGCCACAGAAACCGAATCGAGAAAAGCACGGTGTGATTGGTCGTACATTCGCCGGCGAATATTGAACTTCGAGCAGGCGCTACAGCTCTTTGCGTGACGTCCGTGAGCACGCATGTGACCCGATGCAAGAAAGCCGCTTCATGCGCCCAGCCCGACGAGACGGCGGCCCTCCTCGGATTTCAGCGAGAAATCTTCGCCATCAAACGCCCTCGCCGCGTCGGTTGTCAGCCAGGCAACCGCGTCGCCGACCCACTCAGGCGAAATATGCGACGACCAGTTGATCCTGCTGACGGGATTGACGCCTGAATCCCTGATTTTCACCTGCATATCCGTTGCCACCGTTCCGGGTGAGAGCCCGACAACACGGATTCCCTGTTCCGCCCATTCCTTGTGCGCACACCGGGTGAGCGAGAGGACGGCGGCCTTGCTGGCGCAATAGTGGCTCCAGCCCTCCAGCGCACTTGTGGCGGCACCCGATGAGATATTGACGATCAGACCGCCGCCATGGCGCCGCATGACGGGATGGACCGCATGGAGACAATGATAGACACCCTTCAGGTTGGTTTCGATCACCCCGCCCCAGGCATCGGGGTCGGAATGCTCAAGGCGCGCGATCGGATCGATGACACCCGCATTGTTGACAAGGATATCGATACGGCCGAACCGCTCTTCCGCCATTCGCATCGCAGCCGTGACACTCTCGTAGCTGGCGACATCGCACGCCAACGGCAGCGCATTGTCGCCGATTTCGCCGGCAATGCGCCGGACATCATCCTCGGAACGGGCGGCCAGCACGACATTGGCGCCATGCCCGGCAAGCTTGCGTGCCACGGCCTCTCCGATGCCCCGGCTCGCGCCGGTGATGAAAGCGGTCTTTTTTGTCAGGTCGATTGTCATGGCGGCGGATATCCCTTCGGCTTTTCTAGGTCCATAAGTATGATCCTGCCTGTAACGGCGGGCGGATCCAATTTATTGATGCATGTTTTGTCGGTAAGATAGACTTCTGACATTCTGTCATGCAAATATTGCACCAATGAACACGCATGATCTGGAAACGTTCCTGGATGTGGCGCGGCATGGTTCGTTCGCGGCGGTGGCGCGACTGCGCAATGTCGACCCATCCTCGATCTCCCGGCAGATCGCCGCCCTCGAAACGGCACTTGGTTATCGCCTGTTTGATCGCACGACCCGCAGGCTGGCAATGACCGAGGCGGGCAGGATTACATTTGATCGGATTCAGAACCCGCTCGAGGAAATCGCGCAAGTGCGCGCCGCGGCGGGCGATGCTGTGGGAAATCCGACCGGTCTAATACGCGTAACCGCCTCCGTCGCCTTTGGAGAAAGATGGCTGGTTCCGCGGCTCGCCGCCTTCCGGAAATCCTACCCGGACATCGACCTCGATCTGTCCCTGACCGACAGGCAGCTTGACCTTGTGGCAGACAATATCGACGTGGCTATCCGCCTGGGCAACCGGGTCGAAGGCGGCTTTATCGTCTCCAGATTGATGCCGACGCGATACCATGTCGTTGCATCCCCAAAATACATCGCCGCAAACCCGCGGTGCGCTGCTCCCGAGGATCTTGCCCACCACGACACCGTCGTTTTTCCATTGCCGGGCTACCGATCGAGCTGGCGGTTCAGAAAACCGCCCGACGCCACCCGTGAAATCGCGATTAATGGCACGCTGACGATCTCCAACGCCCTTGCCGTCCGGCGCGCCGCCCTGGAAGGGCTGGGTGTGGCCTTGCTGAGCGACTGGACAGTCGGGGATGATCTCGAAGCTGGCACACTCGTCGACCTTTTCCCGGACTACGAGGCAAGCGCATCTGATTTCGACACCGCCGCCTGGATCCTCTATCCGTCCCGCGCTTATGTTCCGGCGAAGACCCGGGTGTTTATCGACTACCTGAGATCAGCCCTTTGACCCTCCAGGCCAGGATGGATTCAGGGGTTCCTGCTGATACGTGGCGACCGTAAATGTAGTTTGCCCTAATCCACCGGCAGGTACCGATCCAGGAGAGCGTCAACCAGACCTTCCTGTAACCGGTAGCCCACTGCCTCATCGACACGCAGGATGTCCTTCAGGATAATCAATTGCTCAAATCCCGAAGTCATGGACAAACGATGGGTCAGGTCTTTGAAATCGGCAGGCGCCATCGATGATTGGACCGGCTTGAGAGCTTCGCCAAAGGCAGCCACTCTCCTGCCGCCGCGCAAATTGACGGACCCGTCCTCAAGCGAGGCTTTCAGGGATTCTGCCAGAAACTGTCGAAAATACGCTTCATGGATCCATGAGAATTTCAGATAGTAGCGCGCAATCACGTGGACCCGGTCCCGGACACGCTCAACGCCCTCCAGCAACAGCGAAGTGGGTGTGACTTCAATGTCCAGCGTTGCATCCAAGGCCAGCAGGCCGGGGTTCGAGAAATACCGATACACGGTCGCACGGCTCGTCCGCGCGCGTTCAGCGACCTTCGCGAGCGTGACTTCATCGCCTTCAGACATGAGTTCACGTGCTGCCGAAAGCAATGCTTCGCGCGTTCGGTTCTTCTGATTTGTGCGTGGCGCCACGTTCTGAGCCTTAATGATACACTTGTCTTATAAAAAGATATGTGTATCATAAACTCAAATCGCTCCAAGTAAAGGGAATTACAAAAATGTCAAAGTCTCGCCCGCGAACGTACCACCTTCTTGGAAATCTGCTGACCTTTCACGCCTTCCCGGCCGAGACGGGGGATCGTTACACGATCGTTGAGATCAAGGCGGCACCGGGCGCCGGAGCGCCACCCAACCATCACGCCGGAGAGGATGAAAGTTTCTTTGTACTTGAGGGCGACTTCGAGTTCTTTATCGACGGAGAGATCACCAGCGCACGAAGCGGCGACTTCGTGAAGGTCCCCGAGGGGGCGGTTCATGCCTTCACCTGCACGGGAGAAACACCCGGGCGGTTGTTGTGCATCAACGCCCCGGGAGCTATGCACGATACGTTCTTCACCGAGGCCGGCGAAGCCATGCCCGATGGGACGACGCAGGTTCCGGCACCGGACGGGCCACCTGACATTCCGGCAATCATGGCGGTGGCCGAAAAAGTCGGAATGACGATCCTAACGCCGGCCGATGAGCGGGCTTAGGCCCCGCCCGGACCCCCTATCCGTCCTGCCGCTGTCTCCGGAATGTATTCGGAAGAAGTAACGGTGTTTCCCGTTTGCTTTGGATCAGCCGTTCAAGATAGATCGGGTATCCAAATCACCAACCGAGCGTTCCCGGACCCCCTTTGAAGGGTCCGACGATGCGCGACGTTATCCAGCCGCCGTAAAAATCACCCTCCTGGGCCTGGACACGCTCATCACCAACCCAGCAGCCATCGACCCGAGAGGCATAGAACGCCAGGTAATCCTTGATCGCTGCAAATGCCGCCGTGGGTTCCGGGTAACTCCAGGCGGCCCTTTCCGAATAGCCGTCACCGACGGCCAGCGACCAGTACCGCGCCTCTCCCTTGAACTCGCAAAACGACCGTCCCGTCGCCTCGATGAGCAGATCACGCCGTGTATCTTCCAGTGGGATGTAGTAGACCGGAGGATGACTGGTCTCCAGAACGCGGAACCCTCGGGTCGTAAAGGCCACCGTCTCACCGGCGAAATCCACGCGCAGCGCACGGCGTTCGCCTTCCAGTCTTGGCGGCCTCGGGTAATCCCACACGGACTCCTGTCCGGGGCCGGGTTCAAGCCGATTGATCATGGCGACTTCCTTTTGCCTTGATTGCGGAGACCGCGGCAGCGCCGCGAACAGTATTTCACGTCATCCCAGCTCGCTGCCCATTTGCGGCGCCAGGTAAATGGACGCTGGCAGACCGGACAGATCTTGCGACGCGGTTCAAAGTTGCGATGCACCAGAAATACTCCGCCATGAACTTATACGGCAGCGCCAATGATCAGCGTCACGATCGCGATCACAGTCAAAGGCCAGCGCAGTTTCGGATACCAGTCAGGCGCGCGCCGGTTTCGTGTTGTCATCAGATCAACAGCCAACACCGACGCGAAGGCGACTGCCAGTATTACCAGCGCATACCCGGCCGGAACCAGCAGTGCGAACCAGCCCAAAAGCGCCGGCACGACACTCAAGGCGAGATCCGATGCTGAAGGTCCGGATCCATCCGGCCCACCCTCTGTCCGGATCGCCATTCCCCACTGGATGCCGCCAAGAAAGGAGAGAATGACGGCACCGTAGAAAACCAGCCATTGCGAGGCGCTGTCTGACCACTGAGGCGGTGCCAATACTGATGCCAGTGCACATGCTGCAAAGGGTATAAGGCCGAGTCCGCCAAGCCACTTTGCCGCCCATGGCACACTGTTCCGGTCTGCATGACCATGCATGATCAGTTTCCACCCTCTGCGCCACGGTCGAAGAGGCCGTGCATCCGTTGTTCGGGTCTCTTACGAAGCATCGTCGCGCATCATTTCACGCCGTCGCATCGGCATGCCGTCAATCAGAGAAAACACGTCCTTGGCCTGCACCGGATCAGGGGAACGCAGCTTGACGCCGGTGTCCTTACCGAGGAGAACAACGGCGAATCCGTCGTCGGCAATGCCGAGGCGCTCCTTCAACTGGCGACCGTCGATATTCCTGTCGGGGCCCACAATGATTGATGCACGTGTCGCCACGATCTCGATCAGTGTCATGTCACGGTCGTGCATTTCTGATCGGACGTCTTTCAGTCGCGATCGCTGTGTGGCCAATTTCGCATTGTGTTCGTCCGGGGCGAAGATGATCAATGGACGATGCGTCCAGGCCCAGCTTCTGACGGAATCTGCCATGGCGGCTCCATTGGTTGAAAACCAGCCGCTGATGGCGATTGCGCAGGCCGCAAGCCTTGCAGTCATCATCGTTCCCATGGGTTTTCCTTTCGGTCGGCGCCCCGTCGGCTGATCTGCTCATTCATTGATACGCGGCAAAGCGTGGATTGGATCCATCGCAATTCGGCCAATTGATTTGCCGGCATGTTGTCGATCAGCCAGCATCCGGCCTCGGCCAGGCCGCACGACCCGCTACACGTTGCAGGAAACCGTTTCGGTTGTGTTGCCACGGCAGCTCAACGGACAAAGCTGCACCAAACAGGAACCGGGCTGCGTCGCCCTCGTCGTTGAACCCGAAGCCAGCACGTGACCCGGGCATCTCAATAAAATATAGCAACTGGTTGCGCGTTGATTGCAACGCGCCAAACCCGCCACTCAGTCCAGAAATGGAAGTGTCAAATGTCCGGTCCGATCCGCGCCCTTGTATGGAACGAAGGTATTGAAGAAAAGCAAAAACCGGAGGTACTCGAACACTATCCGGACGGCATTCACCAGGCGATTGCGGATGCGATTGAACTGGTTCCCAACATTCAGGTCAGGACCGCCACCATGGATGAGCCAGAGACCGGACTAAGCGATGCGGTGCTGTCCGAAACGGATGTGTTGGTTTGGTGGAGCCACAATGCCTACGACCAGGTTCCCGCAGACGCAACGCAGAGGGTGAAACGGCGCATACTGGATGGGATGGGTCTCGTTGCTCTGCACTCGGCCATGTTGTCAAACGTATTCAAGCAACTGTTGGGCAGTTCATGCAGTGCGCCCTGGCGGAACGTTGGGGAACGAGAGCTGATCTGGACCGTCGATCCAGGTCACCCGATCGCTGAAGGAATAGAGCCGCCGATAGAGCTCCAGTGCGAAGAGATGTACGGTGAGCCTTTCGACGTGCCGCCGCCCGATGAACTCGTCTTCCTTAGCTGGTTCGAGGGAGGAGAGGTCTTTCGCTCGGGAATGTGTTACCGAAGAGGAAAAGGGCGAATTTTCTATTTCCGCCCGGGTCACGAAACATACCCGACATTTTTGCACCCCAAGGTTCAGCGGGTGATTCAAAATGCGACGCTGTGGGCAGCTCATTCGCAAGACTGAACGGCGCCGCTCCTCCATTTACACGTCCACCTGACGTTTCGGGCTCTGGCACAAGCAGTCAGGGCCGAAACAAGTACAGGCGATCGATTACGCGGCGTATTTCCGGTAGATGGCGGTCATCGTCATGAGCGACAAGCCATGCATCATGCGACAGCTCCACGATAGGGTCTGAGCGCCTTTCCAGTTTGCTTTCTTTGTCACCCAGGAATGTCGGGAGCACGAGCTGGCCGGCTCCTGCGAGCGCAAGATCGAGGGCCAGCCGGGGATGACTCACCTCGGTACAGGAGTTTTTGCCGGCACGTGCTTTTGCCCAACGAGACGAAGGCGTGTCCACGCTGTGCACAATCCAGGCCCGGGCTGCGCCCTCCAGCCCATACACCGCAAAATCGTTGCGTCCCAACCTGCGGCCAGCAAGGCCGGGCTCCGTCGGGCGCTTGTTGCGAATGGCGACCGATACTTCCCGCCGCGTGATACTCAGAACGTCCTCCGACGAAACGAAGCGCAACCTGACATCCGGTGGGTCACCTGCAATGTCGCGCCAACGCCGCGCCAGTGCCAACGACGTCCAGGTTCCCGCCGAGATCGTGACAAGCGGCTGGCCTCCTGTCTCGGGAATTGCGGCGGCCCGATCGATGCGATCAGCGACATCCTCAATCTCTCGCTTCAACGCGATACCGGCATCGGTCAGGTCATAGCCATGGGTCCGGCGCACAAAGAGTTCGCGGCCAAGCGCACGTTCCAGGGCACGCATTCGTCGTCCCAGTGTCGGAGCACTCGAAGCGACATCCTTTGCGGCAGCCGCCAGTCCGCCGGCACGTGCAACGGCCAGAAAGGCAGCCAGATCGTCCCAACGGAGACGTCCTGATTTGACAGATTCTTCGCTCACAATTGAAATGATATTTTCAAATCATGTTGTTTCGCAACTGAAAGCCGCTGTCTACCTTGCGGATAAATGCAATTCTCTCGCATCTTCCCGTTTCTGGGTCTTCTTTTTGTCGGAACCGTCTGCAACTCCATGGCCGTTTCGTTCATGGGATTCTTCATCGTCAACGGATTGGCGCGCGAGCCGTGGAGCATCAGCGTCTACACGGGAGCTTTCGCTGTCGTAGTGATCCTGACCAATAGGATTTTCGCGGCGCGGCTGGATCGAGGCTCCAATCCGTTCCCTTTGATCGGGTTCGCCGCGTTCGGGTACATTCTGGCTGCCATGGCGATGGCGGTGACGCCGAGTTACCTCACCGCCATCACCTTTGGCGCGATCGGCTTCGGGATTGGCTCAAGCGCCATGTCAACGAAGTTTACCCTTGGCGGTGTCATGGCAGATCGCAATGCGATAAGGCGCAGCACCTTCAATGCGTATATGCGGTCAACGACGTCAATATCGTGGATGATCGGACCCGCCGTAGCCTTCATTTTGGCAGATCGTGCAGGCGACGCGGCAGTCTTTAAAGTCGCCTTTGGGATCGCGCTTGTCTGGCTGTGTCTTTGGTGGTGGACAGCGCCTCGCGACGCTGCCTCGCTCGCGAATGACGTTCAACGATCTCGGACTGCAGGTTCGGCGCGCAATCCTGAATTATGGTCGGCGATCCTTTTCGTTTTTTGCCTTGCGATGGCCCACTCTCTGACATTTTCAGCGCTTCCGATCTTTTTTGTCCAGGAAGTCGGCCTGCCCGGCTACGCACCGGGCGCGGCATTCAGCCTCAAGACGTTCGTGGAACTTTTTGCGATCTTCACCACCCCCTTCCTGATTGCGCGATTTGGGCTCCGCACCGCGCTGATGGGCACTGCTCAGTTGGCCATCGTCGCGATCCTTGCGCTCGCAACGGTCCGGTCGTTTCAACATATGTTGATCGCCGCCGCACTCGAGGGCTTCTATTTCGGGCTGTTCTCGACACTGGCGATCAGTTTCGTCCAATCCCTGTCACAAGACCGTCCGGCATACGCAACGGCATTGTACTGGAATACGATGATGGTCACGCTCGTCATCGCGGGGCCCGCGGCCGGATTGATCGCTCAGGTTTCCAACTTCCAGATGGTCGTATTTGCCGGCTCCGCGTTCGCCGTCGGATCTGCGATTATCCTCGGCTGGCGGCCCTCTCGACATCACTCCAGAGGTTTCTGAACCGCGCGGCGAAGATTCCCTATGCCGGGCGGTCCTGAAATGCCGCCCGATACCTTTTTGGCGTGGTTCCCACCCCATGCCTGAATGACCGGGCAAAGTGTGCTTGATCCGCGTATCCGGCAAGAAATCCGATTTCGGCAAGACCGGGGCCGTCTGTCGCGCACAGATGATCTGCGGCAACCTGGAGACGGACTTCAGACAGGACTTGCGAGAAACTCGTCGACTGCTGCGCCAGGCGCCTTTGCAGCGTGCGCTGGGACATTCCGGCGTGCCGGGCCAGGGACTTCAGCGTCCAGCGTCTGACCGGATCGTCGGCAATGGTTTGACGCAGGGCATGGCTGTCCTGCGTGGGGTTTTCCGGCGGCATGTCCGGACGAGGACTGGAACGGGCTGTCAGAACGACGTTTTGTATGACGTCGTGAAACGCGGGTGCGAACCATGCACCGTCTTTGCGCCACACATGTCCATCCTGATCTTCGAGCAAGACAGGCTCGGCACCAAGGCTCTCGCAAAGCCGCGTTAACAGCCCGAAGACCAGCAGGCTCTCGGCCGATGACGGCCGTGACCGGCCATCCTTTGCTATATGGCGAAGCTCGAATGTCCCAGGACCGGTCTGATCGGTTACCACGCGATGGCGCCCATGGCTGAACGTTTCCAGTCGCGCCCAGCGTCCAAGCAGATCAGGAACATCTCTTGCCTTGCGAAGAGCCAGGACGACCGGCTCCGGCGGCATATTCGGGGCGGCGTCAGAGATGGCGAGGATTGTTTTCGCACCGTGCTCCTGCAACACCCGGTGCAGAAGATCACGTTTCTTGCCGCGCGGCACATGCGCCCCGACGGGGGCTGCAACGGGCACCCCAATGCCCTGAGCGGCGAGTCCGGCAGCAACGAGCCGCATCATCGTGGCCGATGCAAAATCTTCGCCTGTTGATGTCAAAGCGCGAGCTCCTCGGTGCGGAGGGGCAGCCTTTGGAGCCTGACGCCCGTTGCCGCTCGGATCGCATTCGCGATGGCGCCCGGACCGGCGACAATGACTGTTTCTCCTGCACCCTGCGGCGAACGGGGGCTTTCCACAAGCTCAATAGACATATCAGGGACTTCGCGATTGATCGGGATCGGCGCATCAGCGAAAGACTCTGCCGTGACAAACCCTTTGTCGAGCGGCAATTCGTCGGCAAGGATCATACCGATGCTCCAAACCAGATTGCCCTCGCATTGAGCCCGGACCTGGTCGGGGTTCACGACCAGCCCGCAATCATGAGCGCACCAGATCTTCTCCACGGTGGTCTCGCCATCCTCTTCAATGCGCACATCGGCAATCACGGCCGCATAGCTTGTGCCCTTGTAGATACCACAAGCAACGCCACGTCCCTTGCGCACGCCTTCTTCAGGCTGGGTGGGCCGGCGCCAATCGGCGATCTCACCAACGCGCTGCAGGACACCTGCCAACAACGGGTCCCTGATGTGATTGAGCCGGAAAGTCAGCGGATCGATGTCAGCCTTGCGCGCCGCTTCATCGACGGCGCATTCAATAGCAAGGATGTTCGGTCCCGCTCCAAGTCCCCGCCAGGCTGCCGTATGGACCGGCAGGCGTTTGACATCGTATGCGGCCCGAGCATTGCCAAAGACATAGGGCACGACCAACCCGCGGGCGACACCATCGTCGCCGATCAGCGTGTCGGTCGCACGTTGCATCCACCGCGGGACAGCGGCGGAGGTAAAGAAGATATGCGACGAGACCAGTTCGTGATCCCAATCGGTGATTGTGCCGCCGGCGAGGCGTGCTTTCACCCGTTGGGAAACCGGCGGGCGGTGGTAGCCCCGCGCAAATTCCTGGGCACGGGTCCACTGGACCTTGACCGGCGCACCCACCGCCCGTGCCAGCGCGGTAGCCTCCAGCTCGACCGTTGCAATGACCCGTCCCCCAAAGGCGCCTCCGACGCGCATGGACTGCACCGTGACATCTTTGATGCCAAACGCATCCGAAAGCACATCACGTACGTAGAACGCGTCCTGCGTGCCTGCCCAGACCTTGAGCGTCTCTCCCAGCCACTCGGCAACCGCGGCGCGCGGCTCAATGGGGCTGTGCGCGGCGAGCGGCAAGTCCATGCGAATGTCCACGTCCCAGGCTGCGTCTTGCGCCGAACCCTCCTGCACGACATGGGGCAGCGCACCGCGCGCGAGGTTGGTATCAATGTCGATGGCAGACGGGATATCAGCATTTTCGAGTGTGCCCGCGACCTCCCAATCCACCGCCAGGGCGGCCTCGATCGCGTCCAGTGCGCCCGGTCTCTCGGCCACAATTCCAAGGCCCTGGGCCTTGCCAATCGCCGGACCGCAGTCCTCGACGATGGCGACGAAACCCGACAGTGTTTCTGCGGCGTCTGCATTCCAGGAGCGGGGGCGTGAGTGCAGCTCGGCGGACACCGGTGCGCGCAACACCCGACCGAACAACAGGCCGGAACGCGCAACATCGCCCGCATAGAGCGGTTTGCCGGTCACGATATCGCGCCCCTGGGCAATTTCGGGCGACGCGCCGATATAACCGCCTTTCTTCAATGCGCGCAGCTCTGACACTGGCCGGGGCGTGACCGAAACCTCGCCAGTCTGCCGTCCCTCCTCCAGCGCATCCCTGAGAGCCGCGCAAGCCTGCGCAAGCGGCGCGGCAAAGAGCATCACGCTTTCGCTGCCGACCGTCGCCTTGACGCCAGCCATCTTCGTGTCGTGGAACGCGATATCGACCATGTCCCAGCCGGCGCCGAGCTCGGTGCAGGCGATCTGCTTGAGGCCGGTGGTGATGTTCTGTCCGATTTCCGCACGCGGCAGTCTCAAGGTAAACCGTCCGTTTCTGTGGGCGATCCAGCCGGCTGCGCTGTCGACATCCGGCTCGGGGCGCTTGGGGATCACCGGTACCTGGGAATAAACAATGGCTCCGGTCCCGATTAACGCGAAAAGCCCGCCACCTGCACCGATCAGAAAGCTCCGCCGCTTCATTGGCCGGCCTCCGCCACGCGGGCGATTGCAGCCCGAAGTCGCCGGTATGTACCGCAGCGACACAGGTTGCCGTCCATTCCCGCTTTGATCTCTGCCTCGCTGGGGTTCGGTTCCTGCTCAAGCAAGGCAACCGCGGACATGATCTGGCCCGCCTGGCAATAGCCGCATTGCGGTACCGACAGATCAAGCCATGCCTGCTGCACAGGATGCAGGGCCTCACCGTCCGCCAGCCCTTCAATGGTGCGCACCTCAAGCCCTTCAACGTCTCCGGCTGGCGTCACGCAGGACCGGGTCGCTACTCCATCGATGATCACCGTACAGGCCCCGCACAGACCGACACCGCAGCCGAACTTCGCGCCTTTGAGTTGGAAGTGCTCGCGCAGGAGGTAGAGCAGCGGTTCGTCTCGCCACTGATCGGGGATGATGTTGGTTTGACCGTTCAGGGTAAAGGGCATGGCAGGCTCCGGTGGCTCTTGTTCTTATGCACCTAAGGCCCAGCAGCCTCCGTTTCTTGAACGATCACGCCAAAATCGGACCCGCTCCCCGTGCCGAATCCTTCAGATTCAGCGCGAAGCGGACCCAGACCAACCAAGCACCGATGGCCCAAACGCCACAGAAGCGCCCGGCTGCAGCCCTTCGGAACCCAACCACGTCATCTATCGCTTGATGCCGGAAACCACATGAACACACAGCAAAGCGAAAAAGGTGCCGTTTTCGGAACGCCTGGAGAGGCTTTCCAGAAAGGCCCGGCCGTCGTCTTTCGTGATCAGCTGCTTGTCGCAGCATCTTTGCACGCTGTGGGTGATATCGAAGATAATCTCCGCATCCGGCAAATGACGAAGCAGGATCGGATGGACGCTGTGGTGGCCGATTTGCAGTTGCTTGCCCAGGAGGTCGACCAGTTGCCGGCCAATGGCGGGATTGCGGATTGTGGATCCGAATTCCCTTTCAATGACGGCCGAAACCTCCGCATTGTCCGATACCAGATGATAGGACGTCCAGTCCGGCTCAGCGGCGACAACGGTTCCGCCCTGCTTGACGATCCGCGCCATCTCCGAAACGGCCACATCCGGCTTTTCCATGTGCTGCAAAGACCGGTCGGTGCGCGCTCCATCAAAGGCACCGTCGTCGATCGCCATCTCGTGGACGTCGCCTTGAACGACACGAACCGATTCATCCGAAGCGGCAAGGTCGCGGGCCGCGGCGACGAAAGCCTCGCTGATGTCAAATCCCGTGACGCCACCGTCCGGAACCAGCTGACGCAATTTCAGCAGGTCATAGCCCAGCCCGCAGGCGATATCCGCCACGTCGCTGTCGGAACGCAGATTGAGTGCTTCGAACGACTTTTGCTTGTAGGCACGAAAATCGGCCAGGTCTTCCATCGCACTGAGACAACGGCCGAGCTTTTCCGTGTCCGCGGAAGAATCCACGCTTCTGAAGCCATCGGCAAGAAATGTGCTCATCCGGTTCCCACCGCCTTAAACGCGCCGTGCCTGGGCGATTTGCGAGATGGTTGTGCAAAGCGCCGCCGGCGAAAGCGGAGTTCCGCCTTCAACAGCAAGGGATATCATGTGTGGGACTACGAGTGTGCCAAAAATTGAAACGGCGGCGAAGGAACGCAATCATTCGCCGCGCAAGGAAGCGGCCCGCTGTGTTTTCAAGGTGAAGACGCGTCCTGACCGGTGACATAGGAAAAGGACTGTACGACCAGGTCGTATACCACCTCCAGCTCCTCACGATTGGCTGGCGTAAAGATCATCACGAACCCTTCCCAGCCGGGCCGCCGGTGTGCCCAGGGATGAGCGACGGCCCAACCCGCTTTTGCAGCGCGCGCGGCGAGCGCGGGCGATAGCGAGGCATGCAGGCTGCCGTCCGGGTGGAGATGGGCAAATTCACGGCCGCCGACAATCACTTCTGGCCGTGCCAGCGGCACGTTCTCACCTATCCAGAAACCCTGTGCGCCAGGCAGGGATATGATGGTCGGCCTGATCCTGACACCCGGAATTTCTGACACACGTTTCAACAGTTCGGCGGAGATCGCCGGGTCTGGTTCAATTCCGATCTGAACATGCGGAACACCGCTTGTGGTCCGCGGGATCGGCGTATCTCGCATTGGCAGATCAATCGTTTCCGCCCTTGCGGAACCGACCAGAAAGGCCAAAGCAAGCAGGCTCTGAAATAGCCTGTTGATCTTCAATACAGCGCCCTTCCCTTGGTTTGCCATGCATAACAGGTGCCACCGGCGTCGTGTTCGCCGTCAAACCATCTTGCATCACAATTCATGCGTCACACCATGACGCCCGCACGTGGCCGCGGAACAACTGCCTAATTCGCCGGGGCGCGGTATGCCTCGTGACATGCGCTGCAGGCGCCACCCAGTCCTGCCATCGCTCCACCAACAGCTTGTTGGCCGTTTCCTGCGGCGGCTTTCATTTCTTCGGCGGCCGACATGAGTTCGGCGGATTTTTTAGCGGCATCCGGGAAGTTCTGCCAAAGCGCCGGAAGTGCACGGGTTCCACTGACGGCAGAGTTGTCGGAACCGGGGGCCCATGCCTGAGGCTGGTGAACCGATGCTGCAAGAACAATATTGTTGGCCGCAAGAACCGCCGCCTCGGCATCATATTCAGTTTCACCCTTGGCCATCGCTCCGAGGATGCCGAGATTGAAGGCATAGATCTGCATCTGTGCCTGACGTGCCTTGATGCCCGCGGCAAACGGGTTGTTGACGTGATTGTCTGCCAGAACGGCGCCCACTGTGAGCAGGGAAACAAGTCCGACTGCTACCAACGATGTCTGAAACTTCATTTTCGTTTCCTTTGATTCCTGAATTTTCAGGAGTTGACGTTTGCTCCTGTATGTCCCCAAACGCATTAAACCTCTGCGGGCGTCCGGTTTGGACGGCACGCCCTTGAACAATGCGCTGGTGTCTACACTTGACGCGATGTCTCGGCATCGACAGTGTAGAACATGATGTATCGCTATGCAACAATTTGTACTATAAGTGGATAATCCGAACTGACCGAAGACCCACGCATAACCGCGACGCGCAATCTGGCACTTGATGCCGCGCTGGAAATCCTGCGTGACGACGGGGTGTTAGCCGTCACACACGGAGCGGTAAGCAAAGCGACCGGCATCTCGCGCAGCACACTTTATCGCCATTGGCCGATGCTGGAAGAAATGCGTAATGACGCGTTCCTGCGAGCGGCGACGTCACCAAACTTTGCGCCCCGTACCAATGGGCCGTTGCGTACGGATCTGACATGGATGATGGGCAAGCTCCGGACAGCGCTCAATGAAACGGCTTGGGGCCAGATAGCGCCGCAGGTCGTGGCGGCTGCGGCCACCGACGATCAGGCGCGTGCGGTGATTGAAGGATTCATGAAAGACCGGATTGCGGGCATGGAGGAAGTCTTTGCCGCGGCAAGGGACCGCGGCGAGTTGCGCGACGACGCACCGGTCAGGCAACTGATCGAGATGGCGATCGCGGTTCCCTATTTTCGCAGGCTTATTGCGGGATTGCCTCTGGATCAGGAATGGCTCCGGAACCATGTCGACCTGATCTGCCGTCTGGCGACCACACCATCCGAACGGGATTGAAAGGAAGGTTCGCTGGCGTTGACGCCCCGCAGCTCCCGACGATACGGACATCAATGGCCGCTTCGGAAGCGTGGTTCGCATCGGGAACAGGAAACTTCTGAACCCGCCTCTCCTCAGCAGTAGCGCTCCGGTCCGATCCACTGCACATCGGAATACCGGTCGCCATGCGCCCAGCCAACCGGCAGGACAGCCTCGATCCGTTCCAGGTCCGCCTGCGTGAGTTCCAGTTCAGCGCCCGAAACACATTCCCGCAGATGGTCCACCGACCGTGTGCCTGGAATGGGGATGACGTGGTCACCGCGTGACAAAAGCCAGGCGTTTGCGAGGCCGGCGGCAGAGCTACCCATCTCCGCGGCAAGCCGCCGGAACCCCTCGGTGATCTTCAGGTTCTCAGTCAGGTTCGGCTCCATGAAACGCGGGTTGCCGGCGAGAAACGGTATATCCGCGATGCGCTCCGGCGTGATCGGATTGTCCGTCAGCAGTGAACGACCGACGGGTGAAAAGGCGACGAACGCAACACCGAGCTCGGCACAGGCCTGGACCAGCCCCAGGTCGGGAAAGCGGCTTGAAAGCGAATATTCGGATTGAACGGCGGCGATCGGGTGAACCTTCATCGCCCGCCGCAACGTTGTGGGGGCGATTTCCGAGAGCCCGATCGCACGCGTCTTTCCTTTTTCGACAAGCCGGCCAAGATTGCCCGCCGTTTCTTCCGGCGTGAAGCGCGGATCGCGGCGGTGTGCATAGAAGAGGTCGACGCAATCAAGGCCCAGCCGTTGCAGCGACGCGTCGAGTTCCGCCTCAAGATGCTCCGCGGAGTTGTCGAATGCCCTGTTGCCGTCGGCTTCACGGGTAATCGTTGCCTTGGTGGCGATGACGAATTCGTCCCGCGCGCCGGGGTTGGCCTTCAGATAGGTCCCGATGGCGTTTTCCGACTTGCCCATGCCATAGACATTGGCCGTGTCCAGATGTGTGACGCCGAGCGCGCGGCAGGCGTCAAGGATCGCATGGCTCTGTGTCTCGTTTGTCGGCCCGTACATATCGGAAAAGGACATCGCGCCATAGCCGATGGCCGCGATTTCCGGCCCGTCGACGCCCAATTTGCGCTTTTGCATGCTTACCTCGGATGAAGGTTGTCTGAAGTGGCATTGACGACCGCAGCCTGCGGCTCGAAGGACAGTCCTATCGCCTCAACCGCTTTCGGTCAAAGTTCCTGCACCGGTTTCGATTTGGTCTTTCTCGTCGAATTCCTTGCTCATCACATCGGCCTGGATCATGCCCGGCTGTGCCATGCCGATGACACCGGACGGCACGACCTCGCCTGTCTCTTCCGGCGCCTCGCTGCTGATGCGCCGTGCCAGGGCGATGCCTGCGATGATGATACCGAGTGCTGCCAGAGAAAGCTGTAGCCCGCGGCCGTCGGCAAGGAAAATCATGTTCGGGACGACGAGGATGCCAAAGAACTGGCCGAGCTGCAGCAGGAACGCCATCGTGCCGCTCGCCGGCACAACCTGTCCGGGCTTCAGTTGGTCATTGGCATGGGCCGCAAGGATGGAATAGACCGGCAGCGTTGCGGCGCCAATCACCGCGAAGCCGATGACAATGCGCGAAGGCGCCGTATCGATGGCCATCCAGATGGCTGCCGCAGTACACACGGCGGCAAGGCCGATGACCACATATCGCCGGTCCGTGCGGTCGGAAATCCAGCCGACCGGATACTGCACCAGGGCCGCGGCGACCATCGCGACAACGAGCGCGCCCGAAGCCTGTGCGTCGGTGAAGCCGAGGCTGATCGCGTAGAGCGGCAGGGCGATGAACCAACCGGCGACGCCGGCACCCATGCAGAAGATTCCGAGCACCGTCAGCGGCGAAACACGGTAGAGCTTGCGCACCGGCATGTTTTCCGGAGCGCTGTATTCCGGCGCCCGGTTGGCGGAAAGCAGCAGCGGCACGATCGCCGTCGACATCAGGATCGATGTGAGGCCGAAAAGCATGCTGCCCGAGGGGTCGGGCACCGCCACCATCGCCGTGCCGAGCGCCGGACCCGCCGTTTGGATGATGAAATAGATCGACAGCACCTGCGCGCGGATCTGGTTGCTCGTCTTGGCGTTGAGCCAGCTTTCTGTAATCACGTAGAGCCCGGGAAAGCAGGCGCCGGCCAGAAACCGCATTGCCGCCCAACTGACAGGGTCGCTGGTCAGAAGGTGGACGATCGCTGCCACCGACACCATCGAGGCCAGCGCGGAGAACACCCGGATATGACCGACGCGCTCGATCAGCATCGGCGTTGCGATCGTTCCGAACAGTGCACCCAGCGGATAGCAGGCCTGCATGACCGAAATCGTGAAATCGGAAAAACCGATTGTGGTTCCCCTGATCGTCAGCAGCGTCACCAGCAGTCCGTTGGCCACCATGAGCATGAGCATGCCCAGAAACAGGGCCCAGTTGTCTTTCAGGGCGCGCCACATGCGCAGGCTCTCCAATTGTCGGGTGCCGGTGCCGGGCCGACCGAAATTGTCGCCAGACACCCGAAATCGCCAATATCACAAGGCGGGCCGCAACGCGACGGGAAAAGTCGTGCGCAGGCCGGGGACAGGTTGGCCGCTCGGTTGACCGTGCGAAAAGGTCCTCTAATGTAATTGCGGAAAATTGCATATCCGGCTCAAGTCCGTGAATCCGCCGGGGAATCATCCGTTTGCACCGAACAAGATTGGATCCTGACCCCTGTACCTGACATTTACCGAACCGGACCCTATTTCTTGACTCGCTTGCCCAGCATGTCTTGATATCCCCGCGTTTCCTGAATCTGCCAACAACGGATCACCGGCCGATGATTCACAAGCAGACAGAAGCAGTGAACACCGGACTTGATTGGCCGGATGCCTATCGGGATGTGCTGCCGCTTCTCAAGCAGAAATGGGATATCGACGAATCGATCTATCTCAATCGGAAGCTGAGTGGCGGCAAATCGGGCGCACTGGTCTACAGCGTTGACATAACCAGCAAATCCTACACCGGTCAGGCCATACTGAAACTCGATCGCGCGGACGATCCGGAGAGCCTCGAGCGGCACGAGGCGGCGCTCCACGAACGCGCCATCAAGGACGCCCCGGAATTTGCAGCAAAGCACCTGCCACGCTTGCTTCATTCCTTCCACCACGGCGATCAGTTGGCGCTTCTTTCCGACATTGCCGGCCGTGGCCTGGAATATGCCCAGCCATGGGTGGACTGCTCGCATGACCACCAGCTCGAGGTGGTGCGCCAGATATCGAAGGGACTGCTGGAAGACTGGAACGCGGACTACCGCATCAAAAAGGGCATGCAGATGCCCCACGAGCTGCTTCAGGGCTGGCTCGATCATCGCATCGATCCGCAGCGGGGCGGCCGCATCCACAGTTTCCTCGGCGATGAATGCGGCATCCCGGCCGATACGCCGGCGATCCTTGTCGATGGCCACTGGTATCCGAATCCACTCGCCTTCGCATTGAATGCGCAGCCGCTGCCGGACCGCCTGCAATTGCGCGGCGCGATCGGTCATTGCCACTGCGATTTCCACGGCCTCAACCTTCTCGTCGGTCGCCCCGACGGGCCGGACGACGGTTACTACCTGATCGATCTCGCCATGTATGAGAGCGAACAGTACCTGTTTTACGACCACGCCTATTTCGAACTGGCGCGATTGCTGTTTTCGCGCGGTGACGCCTCGGCAGACGACTGGAAGGCGATCCTTTTCCAACTCGGCCGCTTCAAGCACCATGAGGAGCCGCAAGGCCTGAGAGCCGGATTTAAAAGTAGTTGAGCGATATCAATGGTTTGTGATTCAACAGTCTTTTCAAAGAAGATGGAGAATCACGATGCCATGGAATGATATCGCCCGCGCCGAACATAACAGAGACCATTTGAGATTTCCAAGCGATTTGACCGATGAGGAATGGACGATACTTGCCCCGTTCATTCCGCCGGCAAAACGGGGTGGACGACCGCGTACGACCGATATGCGCGAGGTGATGAACGCGATCCTTTATATCGCAACCAGCGGCTGCCAGTGGCGCATGCTGCCGAAGCAGTTCCCACCGGTATCGACGGTACGTGGCTATTTCTACACCTGGAGCCGCATGGGTCTTTTTGCAGCCATCAATCACCTCCTGGTCCTCAATACCCGCGAACTGGAAGGCCGCGCGGCTTCACCGACGGCCGGCGTGATCGACAGCCAGAGCGTGAAAACCACCGAAAGCGGGGGCGTTCGCGGCTATGACGCCGGCAAGAAGGTCAAGGGCCGCAAGCGACACATCGTCACCGATACGATCGGCCTGATGCTGTTCATCATCGTTCACGCCGCCAACATTCAGGACAGGGACGGGGCCTGCGACCTGATCAGGGCTGTCGGCGACCGCTTCCCCTGGCTGCGCCACATCTTCGCCGATGGCGCCTATGCGGGACCGAAGTTGCGAGCAGCGCTCGCGGGGCATGGCGACTGGACGGTCGAGACCGTCAAGCGCTGCGACAGCGCAGTCGGTTTCAAGGTTCTGCCGCGTCGATGGGTGGTGGAACGAACTTTCGCCTGGCTCGGGCGCTGCCGCAGACTGGCCCGGGACTGGGAGAGGACCATCCAGAACTCAACCGCGTGGGCGTTCATAGCAAGCATCCGGTTCATGACGCGGCGTCTCGCAAGGTATTGTTACGTTTGAATAACTTTTGAATCCGGCTCTGAGGACCGACGATATCGGCCTGATCGAGCTGGTACACACCATGCGCCAGGGTGTTGCCGACTGGATCGAGAAGAACGAAGCGGACCGGCTGTCCTTCATGGAAAACCAGACCCTGCTGGCCCGGGTCGCTGTCGGGCTGAATTTTTCGCACAAGAAACTGTCGCTTGAATTGCGCCAGATGGCATTCCTCTATGCCGCCACCAGTCTGCTCGACTATCTGAGGCTCAATCGCGTCGACTGGCCGAAATCGGGACCCGAGTTCAAGATCAGCGGCGGCGAAAGGGCAATCCAGGTCAGTGACCTTCCGTCCGAAAGCCCCAAGGTTGATCATCAACCCGACGCAGTTCCTGCGCCCGCTGGTGGTGGGTCGGCCGGCGCAGCTGCCGAGCATGCAAATCCGGCGGCCAGTCTGTTCTTCGAACTGCGCAGACGCAATGTCGTCCGTGTCGCCGGGCTTTATGCCGTCGTCGCCTGGCTGTGCATTCAGGTCGTGACGGCGCTTCAGGCTCCATTGCAGCTCCCCGAATGGAGCGTCGCATTCGTTACCGTGATCCTTGCCGTCGGATTCCCGATTGCCTGTATCGTCGCCTGGGCATTCGAACTGAGCGCCTCGGGCCTGCAGCGCACGAGCCCGGACGACGGCAGCTATCAGAGCGGTGGGTTCAGGGCATTCATCGACTACGGTGTTATCGCCGGGATCATCATTATCATTGTCCTCAGCGGCCACGAATTGCTGCCGTGGACCGGTCTGCAACCGTCCAACGTGGCGTCAACTTCAGCGCCGGTTCCGGCAAAACCGGAAGGCACATCGTTGGCCGTGCTTCCCTTTGCAAATCTCAACGCCGACGGGGACGACAGTTTCGCTGACGGATTGACAATCGAAATCTTCAACGTTCTTGCACAGACCCGCGCCTTTCGCATCCCGGGCATGACCTCCACATTCCAGTACAAGGGCAATCCAACTGATCTGCGCGCCATCGGTCGCGCCCTCGATGTCGACTACCTTCTGGAGGGTACGGTTCGCCGGGGCGGTGACAATATCCGGATCGAGGCAAATCTCATACGCGTCGACGACGGCTTTATCGCCTGGTCGAATTCCTATCGCGAGACGATGGAAAAACGTCTTCGTCGCCCAGGAGAACATTGCCCGAGAGATCGGAACCGCGCTGTCGACGCCGCTCGATATTGATGCCGACGTGCTGGAGGCCCAGCGCACAAACGACCCGCGCGCCTATGATTTCTTCTTGCGCGGGCTAGCCTTGCTCGAGCAGCGCGGCGAGGCGCTCATCGAAGCCATGCGTTCGCTTGAAATAGCGACGACCCGCCAGCCCAATTTTGCCGCCGCCTGGGGTGCGCTGTCGCTGGTCTATAATGTTGTCCCGACCTATGTCCGCCAGATCGACGGGCAACCGGTCAAGCCGGAGGTTTTTTACCGCAAGGCCAAGGAAGCGGCACTGAAAGCAAGCTCGATCGATCCTGATCTGCCGATGGTCCGCCACGCGCTCGGCAACAGCTACCAGCGCGAGCGCCAGTGGGGCGCAGCAGAAAAGGAATACAAGAGCGCGCTGCTGAACGACCCGAGCGACCACCGGGTCATGCTGGACTACGCGGGGCTTTTGCGTTCCGTCGGCAAGCAGAAACTCTCTCTCGAATATGTCGAGCGGGCCCAGGAGCTCGACCCGCTCAACGCGCAATACAGAATGTGGGTCGCGTTCCTCGGATGGCAGAGCGACAAGTCGGAAGAAAACATGCGGATCATTGAGGACATCTTCCTCCAGACACGGCAGTTCAGGCAGATCGCCCTGCGCCTGATCATTTCCCACAGTGTCAAAAACGACCAACTGGATCGGGCCTATGGCCTGATCGAGGCCTGCGGCACCTGCTCGGACACGCTGCGAAACCGCGCGATATCGATGCTCGACGCATCAAAGGAACAGCCGCCGGAGGCGTTCTTTCAGGAATACAAGAACGACAACATATTGGGATACCAGCTTCTCTACAGCATTGGCGGTGAGGAGCTGTTGCTGCAGGGCTTTGAGTATATCGGCCTCGAAGCCCAGCGGCGCCTCCAGTTTTTTACCGTTCCCTGGCGGCTGATCGACGTGATCGGCCAAAGCGAGGCCTTCAAGGCAACGGCCCGGGATATGGGTTTGGTGAGCTATTGGCGCGAGAATGGCTGGCCGGACTATTGCAGACCGACAACCGGCGATGACTTCGTCTGCACCGAACCCTAGCGCAGGTCGGATCTTCATATCGTGCAGTTACGCCAGCGTAATGCCGTCCTGCTATCGGGCGCAATCAACACGCTGTAGCTTCACAAGTTGACCATCGTGGCCTACCAATGCTGAATATTCGGACGTTGGGAGGCGCTTTATGCTCCAGGGTTTCAGGCTTTTACTTGGTTTTACAGTGCTGCTCGCATTGGTTTGGGCGCTTTCTTCATTGAGCCCGCCCTCGGCGCAGGCGCAACTTCTTCCGGGTTCCGGTGCCTCGCAATCCGATGAAGCACCGGCGGACGGCATGGAAACGCTGCTCGAAGAGGCGCGGAAAGAAGGCTCGACCGTCATCATTGTCCGGCCAGGTGATGATGATGCGGAGACAACAGCGGCAGCTGCGGCAACACGCGCCGAGCTTTTTTACAAGGCCCGCACGCGGCTCCAGGAGATAACCGCCAGTGTTCCGACCCTCTGGCCGAACATTCAAAAAACGCTGGAACTCGCCAGCCCCAATGGCTCCTATTTCTGGATTTTCAGAGCCATCGGGACCGCTCTTCTCGGTCTTTTCTTCGGCTCGCTTGCGATCCGGCCGATCCTCAGATGGGGTCGCGACCACTTCCGGTTCATGTACGATCCCGATCCGGCAACCACCGCAGACAAGGCAAAATACCTGATCTTCCGCGTGGTGTTGGCGCTCGTCTATATCGCCATATTTTTCGTCATGGCGATGGCCATTGCCTTCATCCTCGACACGGGGCACGAGCCCTCGCGCCGGATCATCTTCGAGATCGTGCTGGCCTACCTGTTTTACCGCACCATGATCCGCGCAGTCTCGTGGAACCTTTTCGCCTATGACGCGCCGAACCACCGGATCGTGAACCTGACCGACGAGGAAGCGGTGCGTATCCACCGCGACTGGGGCATTGCGGTCGCGGTCGTGGTGATCTTCGCCGCTGTCGCGCGCTCGCTGAGCTTCATCGGCACCGAGCAGGATTATGCGGGCCTGACGGTCGAAAACATCCTTTTCATCCAGATTTGCACCGCCTGTTTCGTGACCCTTGTGCTGGTCGTCCTCGACATCAGGGACTGGAAGATCTGGCAGCATATTTTCGCGCCGAGCGCCCAAAGCGCCTGGCTCTACCGCTTCCGGACGACCGTTGCGCGCCTGGTGCCGGTGATTTTCCTCGTCTACATGCTGCTCGCCCTTGGCGTATTCGTCTATCGCCTGGCGCTTGGGCTCTCCAACCCGGGCTCCATCATTGCCGCACCGTTTGTCGTCTTCTGGGCGGCGCTGATGTCCTACGGCATCGTGATCATCATCATCCAGGCGTTCTATGATCGACGCATCCGGCTCTTTGAGGAGCGCGCCGCGGCCGAGCAGGAAAGGCTGGCAAAAGAGGCCGGGCAGGTCGACACGGACTCCGGCGAAGAAATGGTCGTCGGTCCGTCAAGCGCCAATTTCGAATACCAGCCGATATTCAAGCCCTTCTTCGAGATGGCCGCGATGGCCATCATTGCGACGATCGCCGTCGGTGAACTCGTCCGCAGCTGGGGTGTCGACCTCAACAACGAAGGCAACTTCTGGAACTCGCTGCTCGACATCATCCTCGCTTCCGTCCTGTGCTGGCTCGCCTATCGCGCTGTCTCCGTGTTCATCGACAAGCGGCTTGAAGAGGAAGGCGGGCCACCCGAGCCCGATGCGGAGGAAATTGGCGGCGAGGGCGGTGGCGCCGGCGCGACGCGTGTGGCGACATTGCTGCCGATCATGCGCTACATGATGATCATCGTCCTTTTCTCCATCGCCGCCATGATCGTGCTGTCACGCCTCGGATTTGACATCGGCCCGATTTTCGCCGGCGCCGGTGTCGTCGGCATAGCCGTCGGCTTTGGCGCCCAGACCCTGATCCGCGACATCTTTTCCGGCGCGTTCTTCCTGCTCGACGATGCCTTCCGCAACGGCGAATATGTCGAGATCGACGGCATCAAGGGCACCGTTGAACGGATTTCGATCCGCTCCTTCCAGCTCCGCCACCATCTGGGCGCACTGCACACGATCCCCTTCGGCGAGATCAAGCGATTGACCAACTTCTCGCGCGACTGGGTGCTCATGAAGCTGCCGCTGCGCGTCACCTATGACACGGATGTCGACAAGGTGCGCAAGCTCGTGAAGAAGCTCGGGCAGGAACTGCTCAAACACCCGCAAATCGGGCACACATTCATGCAGCCGCTGAAATCCCAAGGCGTCTACAAGATGGAAGATTCCGCGATGATCATTCGCGTCAAGTTCATGACCAAGCCCGGCGAGCAGTTCGTCACCCGCAAGGTCGTCTACGAGTCCATCCAGGATCTCTTCGCCCGCGAAGGCATTCATTTTGCCCACAAGCAGGTGACGGTCCGTCTTGAAGACGGGAAAAGGGCGGATGAACTGACAGAGGATGAAAGGAAAGCGGTCTCGGCGGCGGCAAGGACCATCATCGATGAGGAGCAGGCGGCTGAGCTTGCATCAAAAGGCGGAGCGGGCGCCAGCGACCGGTAGCAATCAAGACGCTCTGGAACGCGTTCCAGGTGTCTCCGGTCACATCGCCAGGAAGCCGCCGTCGACATTCAGATTGTGGCCGAACACGAATGAAGACGCATCGGAGGCCAGCCACAACACGGCTTCGGCCACTTCCTCCGGCTTGCCAAGCCGCCTTGCCGGCAAAGAGGCCGCCACCGCATCCAGCTCGGCAATACCGGTTGCTTCCATCATTGGCGTCAGAACCCGCCCGGGAGAAACGGCATTGATTCGGATGTCCTTTTCCGCATATTCCATCGCTGCCGCTTTCGTCATGGACAACACCGCTGCCTTGGACGCGGAGTAAAGCCCGAAACCCGTATTGGGTTGCCGCACGCCGCTGACGGATGCCGCGTTGACGATGACACCGCCGGTCGCCAGCATTGTCTTGATTTCTGCCTGCATGAGCAGGAACACGGCGCGGACATTGGTTCCGAAAACAGCCTCGTAAACGTCAGCACCCTGGTCGGCCAGCAGCCCGCGCTCCTCCAGATAACCGGCATTGTTAAAGGCAATGTCGAGTCGGCCGAACCGGTCCTGAACAGCCGGAACCACGGTGCCGGGCTCTACCGGATCCGAAAGGTCGGCACGGATGAAACCCGCCGCCCCACCCTCCTTTCGCAAAAGGTCTACAACTTCGCGGCCTCTTTCAGCATCGCGTCCAACCACCGCAACGGTCGCGCCCTGCCGGCCGAAGGCAAGAGCAGTCGCCCGTCCGATGCCGGACGTACCGCCGGTCACCAGTGCAACCTTTCCGTCAAAAGGTTTCGTGTCCCGAAAAGATGCCATCGTCCAGCTCCATGCGCGTTTGCCTGCGTTTCCGACCCCGGATGATATCAAGCCGGAGTGCGAACAGAATACCAAACCCGCGTGAGAGCTGTTTGAAACAAAAACCCGCCGCGCTGTGCGCGGCGGGGCCGTAACTTGCGTCAGATCGCTTTGTTATTCGGCGGCGTCCACATCGAGCACGCCGCGGCGGATCTGGTCTTCCTCGATCGATTCGAAGAGCGCCCGGAAATTGCCCTCGCCAAAGCCCTCGTCGCCCTTGCGAGGCGGATGCCAATCGGCAAAGCATCAAGAGACATCTTCTTAACTGCACGCGAAATGCAGATTGCCCAAAATCACTAGATGCAATTCGTGATTAGGGATTGTCGGGATCTGCTAACCGCAAATTGAGGCCAAGCGTCGTGGTTAGAAACTTGCTGAGGTTTGTGCTGCCGGAACGTGCCAGTCTCGTCTTTCTGCGAACAAAACCGGGCTTGAGCCTGATGCCGTACAATACTTCTTCGATATTGAAAGCCGAAATGAGCGGAATAGTAGGTAACTCGGCGGCCACTTCGGACACGCGGTACTCCTCCCGCAATATGCCATTTCTCCTGACGAACAATTGTATGCGCTTCACTGAGACAGTATCGGCCAACAGATTGAAGCCCGCCTCTGAAGTCTTGAGACCCCTTTTTGCCAAGCCGCCGGCAATGACGACGTCGGCGCGCGATAATGTGGTTTGCTCAGAGACCACGCAGCGACCGTCTTCCGCCGCACGCTCGAGCAATTGTTCGACATTCAATTGATCGCCACCCGGTTCGCCCTTGACCCGGATCCAACGAGCTCGCGAATATCGGATCTCGGGACAATCCCGCAGCGAGGTCAGTCGATAGAGGGTTCCGCTCATGGAAGGATTGGGTGATTCCGGCAACAAGCTGGTTTGGAACAACGCAACCCCTTTTGCGACATCATTTAGCAGAACCCGTAGGCAAAAATCTCCACAGTAAAGCGGACTGATTGGTGCGCCGCTTTGGCTTGCCGCCACCAGCCTGAGGATTGCAGGTTCAACGGGCTGGGGCTTATCAGGCATGTCGATGGAGACTTGTTCGAGTGCGCTTCGCTCAAATTGGGATCGTACCCATTGGGGGATTGCGATCAGTACTGCGATCGTCAACTAAATCCCAATGATTCTGCGGTTCCAACGTGGCAGGAACGAAAACGGTCTTGAAAACAGCCAATACAGGAGGAGGGCGAAAAAGAGTGGCGGGGCCCACATCAGCAAAAGGGCTGGCAGGCCCAGAAATATCCACAAAAACCATGTGACCGGGCTCAGTGCAAAAAAATACAACAGGATGTAAGCGACAAGCGAGGTCGCTCCCGACACGGCCAAGAGTACAATGTAGAGATTTGAATTCGTGCCCAGGTACTTGGCGATCATTTCGCCAATAGATTGTAATCGGCTTACTATGCGGTTAATTGCGCGAGCATCCTCGCGGAATAAATAAAACACGCTTCAGGCTCAATTGCGCAATTTCGAGCCGATCCACCGGTGAAGAATTCAAAGCGGCTGCTAATGAATATCCCGCCGCGGAAGCTACGGCGGGATTGAAATCTCGCGTTCCAGTGTTCCGCTATTCGGCGGCGTCCACATCGAGCACGCCGCGGCGGATCTGGTCTTCCTCGATCGATTCGAAGAGCGCCCGGAAGTTGCCCTCGCCGAAGCCCTCGTCACCCTTGCGCTGGATGAACTCGAAAAAGATCGGGCCGATGACGGTCTTGGAGAAGATCTGCAGCAGGATCTTCGTCATGCCGCCATCGATCACGCCCTCGCCGTCGATCAGGATGCCGTGTTTGGCCATGCGATTCAGCGGCTCGTCATGGCCGTTCACCCGCTCGTAGGATTTCTCGTAATAGGTCTGTGGCGGACCGGGCATGAATTTCAGGCCGTTTGCGGCAAGTGCATCGGTCGCTTCGTAAATGTCTTCCGTTCCGACGGCGATGTGCTGGATGCCCTCGCCCTTGTACTTTCTCAGATACTCTTCGATCTGGCTCTTGTCGTCGGTCGATTCGTTCAGCGGGATACGGATCTTGCCGCAGGGGCTGGTGATCGCCCGCGAAACCAGGCCCGTGAGTTTGCCTTCAATGTCGAAGAAGTGGATCTGCTTGAAGCCGAACAACTCGCGGTAAAAGGCCCACCACTTGTCCATATTGCCGCGGAAGACATTGTGGGTCAGGTGGTCGAGATAATAAAAGCCGACGCCGGTTGGCCTGGGATCACGTTCGCCGAGCCAGTCGAATTCCGCCTCATAGGGCGAGCCTTTCTCGCCATAGGTGTCGACAAAGTAAAGCAGCGAACCGCCGATGCCGACAATGGCCGGCACGTCGAGTGCCTTGTCATCGCCCTCATAGGGCGTAGCGCCTTTCGCGACCGCATGATCAAAGGCGTGTTTCGCATCGACCACACGCCAGGCCATGGACGGCGCGCAGGGGCCGTGCAGGTCGATGAAACGGTCGGCGAAGGAACCCTTTTCGGCGTTCAGGATGTAGTTGACGTCGCCCTGGCGCCACACGGTGATGTTCTTTGTCCTGTGACGGGCAACGGGCGCATAGCCCATGCGCTTGAACAGCTCTTCCAGCTTTTCGGGCTCGGGATGGGCAAACTCGACGAATTCGAAACCGTCCGTGCCTGCCGGGTTCTCGTCTGTGATTTTCGCCGGCGGCGCATTGTGCGGAAACGGACCCATGGGAGCACTCCTCGATTGATTTGATTGTGTGTCATTATCACGCAAAAATTCCGCACAAGGCTTGCAAAGCGAGCCGCTTCTAAGAATAATTTGCACGTATTTTGCGTAATTCTTGTCGGAGGCGCACAAAACATGCTCGATCAATTCGACCGCAGGATTCTCGAGGAACTGCAAAGAGACGCGCGGCTGACCAATGGCGACCTGTCGGAGCGTGTCAATCTGTCGCCATCGCAATGCTCCCGCCGGCGCATCCGCCTGGAGGAAGACGGTTTCATCAAGGGGTATTTTGCCGGTCTTGACCGCAACCGGCTCGGCCTTGGCATTGTCAACATCATCACCGTCACACTCGACACCCACAACAGGGACAACGCCCAGCGCTTCGCCGAACTCGTGAACCGTTTGCCTGAGGTGCTTGAGAGTCCGACTCGAAACTCACACTGACCGTGCCAAGCGTCTTGTGAGTAGCATAACCGAGGCGGCATAGAGGAAGGTTTCGGCCGAACTGATGGTTCCCTCGAAGTCCTTCGCCAATCGGCGATTGCGGTTGATCCAGGCGAAGAAGCGCTCGACCACCCATCTCCTGGGCAAGACCTGGAAGCCGACCTGGTCGGTGAATTTCTTGACAACCTCGATGGCGACCGACGTTGCGTCCCTGACCCGGTCGCCATTGTAGGCGCTGTCGGCGAAGGTGAGTTCGACGAAGGGAAACGAGCGTCGTGAGGCTTTGAGCAGCGGGATTGCGCCATCGCGATCCTGAACATTGGCTGCGTGCGTCTGGAGGACCAGGCCGCGGCCGTCGGTGTCGACCATGGCGTGGCGCTTACGACCTTTGATCTTCTTGCCGGCATCATAGCCGCGTGGACCGCCAGCCTCGGCGGTCTTGACGCTTTGGCTGTCAATCACGGTCGCTGATGGACTGGCCTCGCGCCCGACCCGCTCGCGGTCGAGCACGACCAGATGATGATTGATGGTCTTGAACAGTCCTTCACGTCGGAAGCGCAGAAACCAGCCGTAGACCGTCGTCATCGGCGGGAAGTCCTTGGGCAGCATGCGCCACGCACAGCCGGCCCGCAGCACGTAGAAGATGGCGTTCATGATCTCACGCATCGGCCATTCCCGCGGCCGACCAGTTTTCGCTGGCGGCGGCATGAACGGGGCGATAATGTTCCATTCCGCATCGCTCAGATCGCTTCCATAACGCAGATGATCGCGGCTATACTGCCGACGGGTGGTTGGGGTCCACATGAGGCTGCTCCAAACTGGTGTCGATAACCGTTTGGAATCACATTTCGCCCCGGCCATCCAACCCCTCACTGCGTTTCAAGACTGCCTCTGAGGCGCATGCGCTGACCGGCGAAATGGACTATATGCTGAAGGTGGTCACGGCCGATCTGAAGGCGCTGTCGGGTTTCGTCAACGACATCCTGCTGCCTCACGAGTCGGTCCGGCACGTCAAATCGGCGATTGTGCTGGAGACACTGAAAGACACCCATGCCCTGCCGCTGGACTGATGGAAATCGGGCTAGACAGTTACAAAATTAAACCGTTGCATGCGCCCGCTCTTGAAGAACCCAACATGGAAGAAGGAAGAGATACAGGGATACGGCACGGGCGCCTGTCGCCGGTTATTCGCAGTTGATAGGCGAAGACCGGTTAATCATATCGGTATCGATATGCATTGGGCGGCTTTTTTCATTTTACCTTCCCATTTCAAACTGCTTTCATGGCCATCAAGCGATGGACGATGCGGCAGGCAAGGGTGACCTGGTAAGTGAAGATGTCTGCGCCGAACAAATGGCCGGAAGTCTGTAGCGCTATAGCTGCGGCCAGCCGGAGCCCGTTCAAGACAAACCGCAATCGCATGGTTGCCGCTCCGGCGCGTGTCGGCTGGCGGCCTCGGGACGAATGAGTTTTCTCGGATCTCAGGGAGGATACTGATGAAGAAACGCACACTATTGAAATCGATCGCCGCAGCTGCGGTGCTGACCGCGGGACTAGGCGCTGGAACGCTGCCCTCACTTGCCCAGGACGTAACCCTGCGGCTGCATCAGTTCCTGCCGCCGCAGGCAAACGTGCCGAAGAATGTGCTGATGCCTTGGGCGGAAAACGTCGAGAAGGCATCGGACGGACGCATCGGTGTCGAGATCTTCAGCGCCATGGCGCTCGGCGGCACGCCGCCGCAGCTCATCGACCAGGCCCGCGACGGTGTCGTCGACATCGTCTGGACCCTGCCCGGCTATACGCCCGGCCGTTTCCCGCGCGCCGAAGTTTTTGAGCTTCCCTTCATGATGACCAATGCCGAAGCTGCCTCGCGCGCCTATTGGGAACTGTTTGAATCCGACATGAAGGACAACGATTTCAAGGATCTCAAGATCCTTGGCACCTGGGTGCACGGCCCGGGCATGTTCCATGTCCAGGGCGACGGCATCACCAAGCTTGAGGATATGCAGGGCAAGAAGCTGCGCGGCCCGACCCGGGTCATCAACGGCCTGCTTTCCGAAATGGGCGCAACGCCTGTCGGAATGCCGGTCCCGGCCATCCCCGAGGCGCTGTCAAAGGGCGTCATCGACGGAACCGTCATTCCGTGGGAGGTCACGCCGGCACTGAAGATCCCGGAGCTCGTCAACACGCATACCGAATTCTCCGGCGACAAGGCGCTCTATACCGCCGTCTTCGTTCTGGCGATGAACAAGCAGAAGTATGACAGCCTGCCCGATGATCTGAAGAAGATCCTCGACGACAATTCGGGGCTGGAATTCTCCGCTTTCGCGGGACGCACTATGCAGGAGTTCGACGCGCCCGGCCGCGCCGCCGCCGAGAAGACCGACAATACGATTATTGTTCTCGACGAGGCTGAGGTGGCCCGCTGGAAGGAAGCCTCCCAGCCGGTGATTGACAACTGGATCGCTGAAATGGATGCCAAGGGCATTGATGGCCGCGATCTTTACGACCGCGCCCAGGCGGCAATCCAGAAGAACACCAAATAAAGCAACCACCAGCACGGGCGGGGCACGGACAGTGCCCCGCCCTGCCACACGCGCGCCGGGCGGACCCGGCATCCGGATATCAACAGCGCGACTTTCCATGACGTAACCGGCGCAATATGCTGCAGCCGGAACCACGGTCATGATCGTCAAGGACGGCCGTAGAGCCGGGTGACAAGGGGCCGGAAGGGATGGCAGATGTCGGAGCGCATTGAACGCTGGGTCGAGATACTGGCCCGCCTGACCGCTCTAGCGGGCGGGCTTGTACTGACCGCACTCGTCATCATCACGGTTATCTCCGTGACCGGCCGCTCGCTGGTTTTTACCGGACTGGCGCCGGTTCCGGGTGATTTCGAGCTGGTCGAGGCCGGCACCGCCTTTGCGGTCTTTGCCTTCCTGCCCTGGTGCCACCTCAAGCGCGGCAACGCCGTAGTCGAAGTGCTCACCATGCATTTCAGCGACACCGCCAACCGGTTTATCGAGATCATCGCCAATCTCATGATGATGATACTTGCGGTGCTGATCTGCTGGCGCCACTGGTTGGGCACCATCGACAAATACGGTTATCAGGAAACCACCTTCATCCTGCAATTCCCTATCTGGTGGGCCTATGCGGCCGGTCTTTTCGGCGCCGTTGTCTTTGTCATCGTATCGGTCTGGTGCTTCTGGCGCAGCATCGTTGAATACCGCTCCGGCTCGAATGTCCCGATCAGCGGGGAACTGTCGTGAGCAACCTAGAAATCGGCATCTGGTCGTTTCCCGTTCTTCTCATTCTGATTTTTCTGCGCATACCGATCGGCCTGGCGATGCTGACGGTTGGCGTGCTCGGAAGCTACATGATCAACGGCTCCTTCCTGATGATGTTCGGGCAGTTGAAGAACCTGACCTACGGCACCTTCTCAAGCTACTCGCTCTCGATCGTGCCGCTCTTCTTGCTGATGGGCCAGTTCGCCCGGCTCGGCGGCATGTCGACGGCGCTGTTCAATGCCGCCGAGACATGGCTCGGCCATCGCCGGGGCGGCGTTGCCATGGCCGCAGTCGGCGCCTGCGCGGGTTTCGGCTCGATCTGCGGTTCGTCGCTTGCCACGGCCGCCACCATGGGCCAGGTCGCGCTGCCGGAACTCAAGCGCTACGGATTCTCCGGCCCGCTCGCGACTGGCACGCTGGCCGCCGGCGGCACGCTCGGCATTCTGATCCCGCCATCGGTGGTTCTCGTCATCTATGCCATCCTCACCGAGCAGAATATTGCCAAGCTGTTCGTCGCAGCCGTCATTCCGGGCGTTCTCGCCGCCCTTGGATACATGCTTGCCATTTCGATCTATGTGCGCATCTGGCCGAACTCTGCCGGCACACGCGAGCGCGTGCCTTACGCCGAACGTTTCCGCGCGCTGCTCAGCGTGTGGCCGGTGCTCGTCGTCTTCCTGCTGGTGGTCGGCGGCATCTATATGGGCATTTTCACCCCGACCGAGGCCGCCGCCGTCGGCGCCGCCGGCACCGGCCTGATCGCGCTCTTCAATCGCGGTCTCAACTGGAAAACACTGAAATCGTCGATCCTCGACACCGCCAACTCCACCGGGATGATCTTCCTGATCATCCTGGGCGCCGCGATCTATAACGGCTTCCTCGCGCTGTCGCAGTTGCCGCAGGAGGCCGCGCTCTATGTCACCGAACAGGGTTTCTCACCCTGGCTCGTGCTGTCGATCATCCTGCTTTTGTACCTGGTTTTCGGCTGCGTCATGGATTCCCTGTCAATGATCCTGTTGACCGTGCCGATCTTCTTTCCGATTGCCATCGGCCTCGACTTCGGACTGCCGCCGGAGGAATTCGCCCTGTGGTTCGGTATCCTGGTGCTGATCGTCGTCGAAGTCGGCCTGATTACACCGCCGGTCGGGATGAACCTCTTTGTCATCAATTCCATGGCGCCGGACATTCCGCTCGCCCAGACCTATCGCGGTGTCTTCCCCTTCGTTGCCACCGATCTCATCCGGGTGATTATCCTGGCGCTGTTCCCGTTCATCACCCTGGGTCTCGTGCGCTGGCTTTATTAGGCTGACCGACTGCCCGGCACGACCACACCGCGCAGTATTATTACCCGACTTAGTATTAAACACACAGCTTTCCAACAGTAACCCTTACAGATCGAGATAACGGTCGCTTTAGGTTGGTAGAATAGTACTTGTTAAAACAATCAGAAATTGCAAAAATGAAGCCCATGCCGAATTGCCAAACTCTGAAGTCCTGAAAGTAGCAGGCTTTGATTGGCTCTGACCTTCGCTGTTGAGCGCGGCGGATCACCAAACAAGGCCTTAGATTGATAGCTGTTAGAAGGAGGAGTCGTTTTGGTTATGTTGTTGAAAAGGTATTCGATTTTCGCATGCACGATCATCACGATTGCTGGCTTTGTGACCTATACTGAGTCAGCTCTGGCAGACCGGGTATGTACTATCGATGGCACAATGCATCCAGATAATATTCCTGGTTATCAAGGGCCAGTCTCTTGCACATGGATCCCTGATACAGACAGTGGTTCCCCCACTCATCCTCACAATTCTACAACCCGTGTCCAATGGGGTTCGTATTACAATGATGAATGTAGAATACCCTCGGCTACGGGATGGTTTCAGAGGGAAGCTACATCGTGTGGCACAGGCCGCGGAACAAAAGAGATTGGATGTCAAACGGTGGAAGTACGGATTAGTGGCAACAGGTGTCCCTAGTGAGCAGCTGCCCTTTAATGCAGTGGATCACAAAGCTGGCGTATAAAAATGGAGACGAATTGCGCACCTCTCCGTCGCTTCAAACAATTTGACATTTAAGGAAATGGGCGCCGAAAGGATTGCCGAAATCCAATCTCACCACGGCGCCCTGATCCACCCGTCGGCGAAGGCTATGCGCTCACAGCCGGTGAATCGCCGTATCCGCTCGAGCTCGGCTTCGAGCCGGTCGATGCGCCCGCGGCCCAGCCGCACCTTCGGCTCGGGCCATAGCGCGGCGACATCAAGCACGCCAGCATCGCGCCGGCATTTCATGTCGACGCGCCCGATCAGCCGGTCGCCCTCCAGGAGCGGGAAGACGTAATAGCCGTATTTTCTCTTGTGCGCAGGCACGAAGACTTCGATCCGGTAGTTGAAGCCGAAGAGCCGCTCGGCGCGCTTGCGGTCGCGGATCAGCGGATCGAAGGGGCTGAGCACCCGTATTCGGCGCGGCGCATCGCTTGCGGCCTGCACCTGCTCCGCGAGATCGGGACGGGCGAAAACCTTGTGGGACCGACCGTCCGCCGTCTCCAGCGCGACGGTGACGAGGTCCTTTCCCAGCCGTTCCGCACACCAGGCCTTTGCCTCGGCGGGTGTAACCACATCCCAGAAGGCGGCGATCTCACCGGAGGTTGCAAAACCGAGCCGGTCGAGAGCGCTGGCGCACGCCCAGTCGATGGTTTCAGCCTCCTGCGGCGCTTGCCCGCGGTGCTCATCCCCGATCACCCGCTCGGCAAGGTCGTAGACCTTCTGGAATCCCTCCCGCCGGCATACCGCGAGCTGCCCGGTGCGCCACAGATATTCCAGCGCCGTCTTGGAGGGATGCCAGTCCCACCAGCCGCCGTTCGTCTTTTCCTCGCCCTCGCCCATCTCGCGCGACATGGCCGGTCCGTGTTCTCCGATATGGGCAAGGATATCGTCGAATTTTTCCTCGAAACCATCGCGGCGCCACTTTCGCCATTGCTCCTTGAGCCGCGCCTCGTAGCGCGCAAAGCGCATGTTCCAGTACGGGTAAAACCGCGTCGGTATGATCGCCGCATCATGGGTCCAGTGCTCGAACAGCGAGCGTTCCTTCTCGAGCAGTGATTTGAGATGTTTCGGCCGGTAGCATTGCCGGCGCGAGAACAGGATCAGATCATGCGCCCGGGCAACGGTGTTGATGCTGTCCACCTGGACAAAGCCCAGCCGTTCGATCAGCGCCTGAAGCTCCGGCGCTTTGAGACGCTTCGACGGATCCTCCGCAAGCCCGTGCCGCTCCAGGAACAGGCGCCGCGCGTCGGCATTGGTAAGGCGCACGGGAGCATCGGATTGAACTGCGGGCATGGTCACCACTCATGGAAAGAAACAAAACAGGAACAAACGATAATACGAGTCGGAGACAAGGAAAAGCGCCAAATTGGCCTGTTGCATAAATTTGTTGACTGCTTAGGCTTCCCGCAACCGGGAAAATTCCTCATTCCCCGGCCAGGAGATCCCACCGTGCACGACCTGTTGCTGCGCCAGAACCGCAACTACCGGCTGCTGTTCACCGGCAGCGCCCTTTCCAATCTTGGCGACGGTATCGCCGCGCTTGCATTTCCCTGGCTCGCAACCATGATCAGCAGCAATCCGCTGCATATCGCAATCGTTGCCTTTGCAACCCGGCTGCCCTGGTTCCTGCTTGCACTGCCGGCCGGCGTGATTACCGACCGGACCGACCGGCAAAGGCTCATGGTGGGTGCGGACGTTATCCGTTTGCTGCTCAGTCTCGGGGTGGTCGGCATTATACTCGGCTCGCCGGCCCTGCCCCTGGCCGAGGACAGCGACCTTCGCCTGCCCCTGATCCTTGCATTGTCCAGCGTCGCATTTCTCCTGGGCACCGCCGAGGTGTTTCGCGACAACACGGCACAGACCGTCCTGCCGATGCTCGTCGAACCGAAGGACCTGGAAAGTGCCAATGGGCAGATCTGGAGCATCGAACAGGTCATGGGCTCCTTTGTCGGCCCGCCGGTAGCCGGCCTGCTGATCGCGCTCGCCGTTCCGGCGCCGTTCGGATTCGACGCGCTCATGTTCGCCCTTTCGGCCTGGTGCCTGTGGCTCATCGTTTTTCCGATGCGCAAGGAAATCCGGGCTCGGGCCGGCTTCCTCACCGAATTCAAGGACGGTTTGCGCTGGATAGCCGGCCATGCACTGATCCTGCGCCTTGCCGTCATGCTCGGCCTGCTCAATGCACTGCACACCATGACCCTGACGATCCTCGTACTGTATGCGCAGGAAGTCCTGTTCGTCTCGGCCTTCGGCTACGGACTCCTTCTGACGGCCGGAGCGGCCGGCGGCGTTCTGGGCGGCCTGGTGTGCCCGTCTGTCGCCCGCAGGATCGGCAACGGCAAAAGCCTCATGCTGGCATTGTGCGTCTTTCCGCTTCCCTTTCTGGTCATTGCCTGGACATCGTCACCGTTCCTGGTCGCCGCGGCGCTTTTCGTTGAGATGCTGGCCGCGCTCTTGTGGAATGTTGTGACGGTTTCTTACAGGCAGCGTGTCATCCCGAACGCATTGCTCGGCAGGGTCAATGGCATCTACCGGTTCCTTGGATGGGGGATGATGCCGCTCGGCGCGCTTGCCGGCGGTTTCGTCGTATCTGTTGCCGAGACGGAGCTCGGCCGCGAGGCCGCACTTCGATTGCCCTTTGTCTGTGCGGCTCTGGGTTGTCTTGCGCTGCTGGTTTATGCGGCCTTCAAGCTCCGGTTTCCTGCACAAAACAAGGTCTGATCCGCTCACGCCCGCCCGGCGGCCAAACGCACCAATTCGCGTTTGTGTGAGTTTTCACACATACAGACAAAATTTCGCCATGCAGCATCAACTGCCGCAGCAGTCCTCTCAGGGTGTGAATATGAAGCTCTTGGCTGAAGAAGAAATCAACGTTGAAATCTTGCGCAACGCCTATACCGCCTGGCACGAAACCAAGGGAGACACGGCCGTTTGGTCCGATGTTTTTGCCGACCGGATCGACTGGGGCTCGTCTGCGGAGGCCATGCCGGAGCTTGTCTTTACCCGGCAACGTGCGCCCAAGCAGGAAGTCATCGAGTACTACGAGGAACTGGCCAACGACTGGTCCATGGAGTTCTACCGCGTGACGGAATTCATCGCTCGCGGCCGGCGTGTCATCGCTTTCGGGGAATGCTCCTTTACCCACCGTCGCACGGGCCGCAATGTTACCGGCCCGAAAATCGATCTCTGGCTGTTCGAAGACGGCAAGGCAACGGAATTCATGGAGTACTGACGACCGGCAAGGTCACGATCCGGTCCGGCTCATCACCTTCGATGAATCGAGCAGGCGCCAGACCTCCTGCTCGTCAAAGCCCCTGATCTGTTTTGAGCCGAGGCTGTCGAGCTCGAACTGCTCACGCAGCACAACCGCCATGTCGTTCTGGACGCTGATCTGCATCGGCTCGGAGAATTCCTGCAGCCTCGAGGCCAGATTCACCGCCGGACCGAAGATGTCATAGACATATTTCTGGATGCCGACCACCGAGCCGACCACCGCGCCGGTTGCAAGACCGATCCGGCAGCGCCACTGGTTCGGGTGGCTGGTGTTCCTGCGTTCCAGGTAGCGGATGAAACGGATGGCCGCGTTTGCCGCCGCCTTCGCGTGATCCGGCGTCGGATCCGGGAGACCGGCCACCGTGATATAGGCGTCACCGATGGTTTTGATGCGTTCGCAGCCGAACTGCTCGCCGATACGGTCGAAGGCGCTGTAGATATCGTTGAGTTCCGTTACCGTGACGCTCGGATCGGAAGAGGCGACCATGTCGGTGAAACCGACAAAGTCGAGCATCAGCACCGAGACCGGGTCGTAGAGCTGCGGCGTCACGACGCCGAAGGTCTTGAATTCCTCGTAAACCGCTCGCGGCATGATGTTGAGCAGCAGTTTCTCGACCTGCTCCTTTTCACGCTTGATTTCGCGGTTGTTGCGCTCGACCATCATCGAATAGGAATCGATCATCGATTCCAGTTCCCTGATGCGCGTGATGTTCTGGCACACCAGGACCGCAATTTCCTCGTCGCCCTCTCGGGTCGGCGTGAAGTCGACGGCGATGACCATGGTCCTGCGCTTTTTCTTGAACCGTGTTTCGGCCGTGTACCGGCCATTCTCGCGCAATTCCGCCCGCAATGTGTCAGGATCCAGCTCGGAGAAGACTTCATTGAGGCGAGCACCATCTTCCGGAGTGCCGAACCACTCCTCGAATGTGTCGTTGGTGAAATGGAACGAAAAGCTCTTAACATCGAGAAGCGCGACGCCGACGCCGATGGCACGCAATAATTGTTCATTAATGGCTTCGATGGACATAAACCTAATCCACGATCAGTGTTCTTCTATTCTCAAACTCATGAAGGACTGCCTCTATATCCTCGGCCGAAAATCCGTGATCTTCGAGCGTGCCGCCCAGCACAACTTTCAACTCATCGAAATGACTGTCTTCAATGGCAAGATGCGAGTGCAGCTGGCGCAGCTGGTTGTCCGTGTAGGATGCCGGCCCGCCAAGCAGCGAAGCAACGAATTTCGTCTGGTGATCCACCATTCGCGACATGTCGACCTCGTCGAAAAACGGGCCGATTTCGTCACTGTCCAGCAGCGTGTCGTAGAAGGCCAGGACAACCCTGCTGATTTTGGAAAAACCCCCGTATTTCTCAAACAGTGTTTGCTCGCTCATCGATCCATGCCCCCTTTGGCACAGTTGATCCGGTTTTTATTTTGAATTCAACCGTGTGTACTGCTTTCAATCATCTTCGCTGAATATTTCAACCGCTTAAACAGAGTAGAAGTTGCGCCGAAGGAAATTGCGCCCCGGCCAGCTCCGGCCGGGGCACGGCAATCATGACTTTTGAATGATGACTTCAGCGTAGTCTGACGGCACCAGCATCGAACCGTCCGTAGCCGCATTGAAGCCGTCGATCAGCGCAAGCAGATCGTCCTTCAGTGCCTTTTCACCCTCCTTGCCGACGGCGGCAAATGCCTTGTGCATCGGGCCGTAATAGGTGCTGAAGAATTCAATGAATTGCTCCGGCGATGCATATCTGAAGTTGAAGTGCTTGATCGTCGTCGAAATCGACTCGGCGGCGTTTTCGAAGGTTTCGCCAATCCAGCGGCGATCGCCCCAAAGTGCCGGCGATTTCGTTCCCGGAGGCGGCGGCACATGTTTGCCCATTGTCCGGAACAGGGCGCCGATGAATCCCTCAGGCGTCCAGTTTGCCATGGCGATCTTGCCGCCGGAGCGGCAAACGCGGACCATCTCGCCGGCTGCGCGTTTCTGATTGGGCGTGAACATAACGCCGAAGGTCGAGACGACACCGTCGAAGGATGCGTCCTGGAAGGGAAGATCCTCCGCATCGGCGACCTGGAAATCCGCCGCCAGGCTTTCGGCTTTGGCGCGTTGGCGCCCGCCTTCGAGCAGGGACGCGACATAATCGGTGGACGTCACGTCACACCAGCGCCGCGCGAAGGCCAGGGTCGCGTTGCCGTTGCCGGCGGCAACATCGAGGATTTTCGAGCCGGCGGCAAAGCCCGCCGTTTCGGCAAGTTCCTCGCCGGTGATCTGCAGCGTAACGCCGATCTTCTTGTAGTCACCTGAGGACCACGCAGCATTCTGCTTGGTTTTGATGGCCGCGTAATCGGGCGTTTGATCTATCGATGCCAGAACGTTCATTTCCATTCTCCTTTGTAAGGTCCCTTTCAAGCCGCCGAACGCTGCGGCCAGTAGCAGTTCGCAACCGGCCTTTCGACGCCGGCAACGTGTTCAAAGATGCGCGGATTGACCCACTCCGGCTCGAAGACCGGCGCCATGTGGCCAAGTCCCGGAAGCATCGCCAGGCGCGCATGATCCACGGATTCGGCGATGCGCAGCGCCACGTGCTGCGCGACCGCCGGTGAGTCCATGCCCATCAGAACCAGCATCGGGCATGCGATGCGTTCGAGGTCCTGAAGGGTCCAGCGTTCTGCCAGACCATGGGCAAAGTCGCTGAGGATGACGGGTGCGGTCGCTGCAAACTTCTGGCGGGTGTTCTCGCCGAAGCGGTCGAAGGAACCCGCGCCGTTCCAGAAATCGATAAAGCTGCGCATTCCGCCATCAGGTGCATCTTGTGCAACGCCCGTGGCCACCGCGGCCCTGACGGTTGCGATTTCCCGGTACCGTGCCCGGTCCTCGGAATCACCTTCTTTCAGGAAGTGAAACGTCGCCGGCTCGTAAACGGTCAGGCTCTTGACCAGTTCCGGCCGCATCATCGCGATCTTCAGCGCGACGCCGGCGCCGTGCGAGTGACCGACGAGATGGACCGCCCGGCCGAAACCGGCGATATGGTCGATGATCGGCTCCGCAACGGCTGCCACGCCGAACGATGATGCGCAGGACAGGCGCGCCGCCCCGCCATATCCCGGCAGGTTCGGTGCGCTGACGTCGAAGCGCCCGGCCAGCTGATCGGCAAGGCTGTTCCACTGCTGGCCGGTTGAAGCCGAGGAGTGGAGCGCAACAACGGGAGCGTTGGCGTTGATCGTTGAGTGAAAGTGTGCGGTCATCGGATTGTCCTGTCGCGTTTTCGTTTGACCGCTATTTGAGCCGCAAAAGTTTCGTTTGATTGTCAGAGCAAGCGAGTTTGTGTTTCATTTGTTATTGCCGATGAATTTTTGTTGGAATTTTTTAAGTGAAAAATTTCAACGGCTTATGGCTCCGATCGCCCTGGCCTTTGCCAAACGCTGAAACAATTGAAACATTAGGTCCCGGATCTGAAAATCGACTGAAACACTGGCGCGATAGGAATTCTGCCATGTCCAGGCACGCGACACCCGAAACTGATAGCGCTCTCGAGCAGAGCGCCGCCTTCGTGCGCTTTGATTCCGCCGGCCGGCTGCAGGAAGCCAATGGCGAGTTTCTGGCGCTGGCCGGTGTCGTGTCCGGTGCATCGGGACAACGCGAAGTGCTGAGCGAGTACCTCGAGCGCATGGCGGTGATCAATCAGAACGAGATCAGCGACAACGCGGATGAGCGCCTGAAGATTGTCGAATTGTGGAAACGGCCGGACGGCATACCGCTCGAGGCACGCACGCGCGACGGCCAGTGGCGGCTGCTGTCCGCCTCGCCCGCCGGTGATGGTGGAATGCTGTTTTTGAGTGTCGACTACGGTGCGCGCCGCAGCAAGGCGCGGTTTGCCGAGCTGCTTGCCGAGAACATCCAGCTTCCCATGTGGATCAACCGCATAGATACGGGCGAAGTGCTTTTCTCGAACAAGGCATCGAACCGTCTTTACGAGGTTCCGCCCGACGCTCAGGAACAACGCTCCATCGCCGAATTCTTTCCCGACCGGGAGGACAGCATTGAAATGCTCCGGCGGTTGGAGCTCCGGGGAAAGATCGAGAATTATCCGGTCAAGACCAGATCCGATTCCGGCAAGGAGATCGTCGTCCGCGGCTGCGCCAGCGTGATCGAGCACGACGGGCAGAAGCTTGTCGTCAACGCGGTCCAGGACCTGATGGACCGGGCCGAGCTTGAAGAGGACACGCTCAAGGCGCGCGACATGCTCAGGGACGCAATCGAGTCCCTTTCCGAGGGCTTCGCGCTTTATGACGAGGATGGATGCCTTGTCATGTTCAACAACCGCTACAAGGAAATGAACCACGCGGTCGCCGACATCCTCGAGCCCGGTCTCGACTGGGAGATCCTGATGCGCGAAACGGCGCGGCGCGGCGTCTATGCCGAAGCAATAGGACAGGAAGATGCCTGGGTTTCGGCCCGCATCGAGAACGGCGTTGAGTACATTCAGGACTACGAGCTCAAGCACACCGACGGAACCTATTACGCCGTCTCGGTGCATCCGACGAAACTCGGCGGGTTTGTGGTCACGCGCACAGACATCACAGCCCGCAAGCAGGCCGAGGTCGCCGAACGCGATGGCGATCTGCTAATCCGCCAGGTTCTCGAGGCCAGCCCCGCTCCGGTGGTCATGGCGAGGGTCGGCGATGGCGAGATTCTCTATCGCAACCCGGCCGCGATCGAACTCTTCGGCAAGCGCGAGACGGCTGCCGAGCATTACCGCAGCATTGCCGATCGGGCCGACTACATCACGACACTTCTGGCCGATGGGCGGGTCGACGACTACAAGCTGACACTGATCAACCGGGACGGCGAGGAATTTCCGGCCACGGCCTATGGCAGAATCGCCGAATACAAGGGCGAGGAGGTGGTGGTCACCACGACAATCGACCTGACCGGCCAGAACGAAGCCGAAGCCTTGATCCGAAAGGTCCTCGAGGCCTGTCCCGTACCGGTGCAGATGACCAATGCCGAAACCGGCAAGCTGCTTTTCAGAAGTCCGGAGACCACGGCGCTCTTCGGACCTGTCGAGATGGCAATGGAGTACTACACCGATCCGGATGACCGGACGGACTACCTCGAGATACTGCAGAAGACAGGTTCGATCTACGAACACAAGGTCAAGCTGAAGAACGCAAGGGGTGCGCACTTCTGGGGTTCGATCTCCGCCCGGCTGATCGAGTTCAAGGGCGAGCAGGTCGTTGTCTCCAACACCCGCGACCTCACCGATGAGCTGGCGCTTCAGGAGGAACTGACAAGCCAGCGCGAATTGCTCTTCCAGAACGAGAAGATGTCGGCCCTCGGGGAATTGCTGGCCGGTGTGGCGCACGAGTTGAACAACCCGCTGTCGATTGTAGTCGGCCACTCGCTGATGCTGCGCGAAGAGGCCCATGAACCGGAGACCATCAAGCGCATCGAGAAAATCAGCAGCGCTGCGGAACGCTGCGCCAAGATCGTCAAGACCTTTCTCGCCATGGCCAGGCAGCAGCCGACGAAGATGGAAAACACCGACGTCAATGCGGTCATTGCAACCGCCGTCGACGTTGCCGGATACGGCAAGAAGGACGAGGGTCTGGAAATTGTCTGCGATCTGGCCCAGACCGTGCCGGAAATCGTTGCCGATGCCGACCAGATTTCCCAGGTGATCATCAATCTGATCATCAATGCGGAGCAGGCGATTCTGGCGGCCGGAGAAGGCAACAGGATCACCGTTGCAACCAAAACCGGGAAGTCGGGCGATACGGTGGAGATCATCGTCACGGACAATGGCCCGGGCATTCCCAAGAACATTATTGCCCGCATCTTCGAGCCCTTCTTCACGACCAAGGATGTCGGCGACGGAACCGGCATCGGATTGGCGTTTTGCCATCGCATCATTCATTCACATGGCGGGCACATCTGGGCCGATCCGGATTTTCGCGGCGGCAGCCGGTTCGTCATCTCGCTGCCTGCGGGTGCCAACGGACACGGCGAGGAGGCCGACGCCGAGGATGGCGCCCGGGCACGCGCCGGCGTGCGTGCGCTGGTTGTCGACGACGAAGTCGATGTCGCCGAACTCATCGCCGAAATCCTCAAGAAGGAGGGCTTTCGCGTCCACCTCGCCCATTCCGGAGATGAAGCGGTCGAACGACTTGAAAACAACCGCTACGACCTGCTTCTGAGCGATCTCAACATGCCGTCGCTGGACGGCAGGGGCCTTTACGAGACGATCCGCGACCACCACGCGTACCTCGTTGACAAAATTGCCTTCATCACCGGCGACACGATGGGCGCCGCATCCCAGCGCCTCCTTAAGGAATCGCAATGTCCGCACCTGGAAAAACCGGTTTCGCCGGCCGAGTTGCGTGAACTCGTATATGGTATTTTGAACAACGAAAAAGATGACGAATAGATGGAAAACAGCCAATACCACCTGTTGATCTGCGATGACGAGCTCGACGTTCGGGAAATGGTTCACGAATATCTGTGCAAGCGCGGCTTCAAGGTTTCCAAGGCGTCGAGCAGCGATGAATTGCGGGCGGTGATGGCAAGCGATCAGATCGACCTCATCATTCTCGATATCAACATGCCGCGCGAGGACGGGCTGACGACCCTGCGGTCGCTGCGCATCGAGGACCAGACGCCTGTGGTCATGCTGACCGCCGCCGGTGAGGTGGTGGACCGGATTATCGGACTGGAAATGGGCGCAGACGATTATCTCGGAAAACCGGTCGATCTGCGTGAACTGGAGGCACGTGTCAAAGCGGTCCTGCGACGAAAGTCCGCCGACGGTGGCGGCAAGGAAGAAAAAACCGGCATGGCGCGCTTCGGCGACTACGTGCTCGATATCGAGGCCGCCAAAATGAGCGATGCCGATGGCGCGGAGATCCCGCTGACCGCCATGGAATTCAACCTCCTGAAGGCATTCGCCGAGAACAAGGGCCGGGTCCTCAACCGCGACCAGATTCTCGAAAAGGCCCATGACCGCAGCTGGGACCCGTTCGACCGGTCCATCGATATCCGCATTTCGCGCCTGCGTCGCAAGATCGAGCGCAACCCTGAAAAACCGTCCATCATCAAGACGGTCCGCGGTATCGGTTACGTCTATGATCCGGAAGGCTGAACCTCCGGAAAGCCGCCAAAGCAGCAATCATTTTTGTGCTGTAGGACGCCAGAATCGGCGGCGCGCCGTCGCGCCGAGCAGGGCAGGCAGCAGGACGAGATCCGCAAACAGCGCCAGGACAAATGCGATGATCAGCATCAGTCCGAAAAGCCGAACCATGATGAAAGCGCTGAAGAGGGTGACAGCGACGCCGATGCAGATCAGCACGGTGGTCGCAATCATCGCCCTGCCTGTCTCCCGCATCGTCACCATTAGCGCCTCATCAGCATTCTCCCGCCGGTTTTTCTCCAGCCGGTAGCGATTGATCACATGAATCGAGTCATCAACAGCGATGCCGAACGCCACGGTCAAGGCCAGCACGGCGGTCGGTGTGATCTGCCCGTCGCCTATGAGAATCAGGCAGGCCGCGGTCCCCAGGAGCGGAATTGTATTGGGCAGGATCAGCAAGATCGCGAGACCCGGCCATCGAAACACAATCGCCAGCGCAACGACGACAACCAGGCACGCCAAGGCCAGCCCGAGACACAATTGCTGAACGACGGCAAGCGACTCGTAGCGCATGATGATCGGAAGGCCCACACTCTGAAGGCCGGCATCCGAAATCGAACGCTCGATGCGGTTCTGATTATCGAGTGACACAGCGTCGACCATCGGCTCCGGGACAAAGACCATGATACGGGCACTAGCGCCGTCCTCGGACACCAACTCGCGAACCAGATTTTGCGGAAGATCGGCCAGTTGATCGGCCGCCGGCATTTGATCCCCACTGCCGAGCCAGCGCGCGAAGGTGGTCAGGGAAATCACGGTGTTGTCTGGCGCAGCACGCGCGATCCGGTCTGTCAGATCTGCGAGGCGATCCCAGCCGGCACTTGTTTCAAGCGTTTCGGGACCATCGAACTCCGCCTCGGCCCAGATGCGGAAATACCCACCGAACGACTGGGCCATGGTCTTGTTTGCCTGCCTGACCTCTCCGCCGACCGGCAGATTGTCATCCAGGTTGAACCAGGGGTCGAGACGGCCGGCGCCGAGCGCCAGCACGACGGTAAGGCCAAGTCCTGTCCAGATGATCAGCCGGCGTTGTTTGAGAATGAAGGCGGTGAAGCGGTCGGGCATCTGCAGCCTCGGCCTGGACCCGGAACGTTGTCCGGGTCCATTTTCGAGCAGCGGTGCCAGCAGCGCGAAGCTCATGATTACGATGATGTAGGCGATGAGCACACTGAGCAGGCCGATAAGCGCCAGTTCGCGGAGCAGCGCATTGTCGCTGGTGGCGATCGCCGCAAACGCCATGGCAGAAGTTGCCGCTGTCAGCGCGCAGGCCGGGCCGATTTCGATGACGGATCGCGTGGCACGATAGAGGCCTTTTTTGCGGGCATGCGCGTCCCTGAAATGCAAAGTGAGATGAACGCTGTCTGCAAGTGCAAGCACAAGAACGAGGACCGGAACGACATTGCTGATCACTGTTATCGGCAAACCAACCACGACAAAGGCGGACAGCGAGACGAGTGTCGCAAGCACCGCCGGGAGGAAAGCGATCAGGATCAATCTCAGCCGCCCGAAGATCCATATGGCCATCAGCAATGCCAATGCGCCCCCGGCGATGTTGAAGATCAGGAGATCCGAACGAAGCGCTCGGACCATCTCGGTGCCAATGATGTTCTGTCCGGTAAAGCGGTATGTAAGACCCTCTCTGGCCATATCCGAGGTGATGGCCCGCAACTCCGCGAGCGCTGTTCCGGCTGCCTGCGGTTTCTGATTGAGCGAGATCGCAAAAACCGCGGCTTTACGGTCGGTCGAAACGAGCGGGCGCAGATAGGGTGCGGATCGCTGAAAGTCGGCAAGCCGGCTTTCTATCTCGCGGTCCTCGAGTTCCAGATGAAACACCGGCTGCATGGGATATTCCGGGTGATCTGCCGGAAACCGCCCGCTTATGGGAGACAGGACGGCCGTTACATCCTCAACAAGACCATAGGCGATGGTGAGTTGCTCAAAGTGTTCATAGTCGTCGGGATCGAAGCTTCTTTCCGACAGGACCACGACGATGATTTCTCCGGGTTGAACACCGAGCCGGCCGAGAAGTGAGGCATAGTTGCCGGAGTGCTCGCTGCCCGAAGAGAAGCTGCGATAGATATCATCATCGAATTTGAGAAATGGCAGCAGCACAATCGCGGCAAGCACGATAGCGATCAGCGTGAAAAATGCCCTTCGGGGCTGTCTCAGTGCGAATCGTCCGGGAGCAACGAGCCAGGCGTGTTCAGGCATGCGGAGTGGCCGGATACCGGCGCGTTGCGGTTATCGGATGACGCGCAACCTTACGCCCGTTCTGCAGGGCATCCATGGCCTCATTCCAGGCCTGCCTTCGCCACAACTGGAACGCAGGCAGCCAGACAAACGACAGCACATTGATAACAGCTAGCGCAGAGGCCCTGCCGATGCCGGAAGAACCATCCGCGGCTATATAGTCTAGGAATGCCCTGCGGAATGCGTGATCGGAGCTCCTTCCGAACATTGTTCTTTTGAATTCAGCCATGTCAGGCGCGACACCGTGGTGCAACCGGAACGCCTCATGCGCCCTGAAAATGGCTTCCGCCAGGTCGAACCGGGAGTGAGCCCTGATGCCGAACCACAACAGGATCGATCGCCAGAAGAGCGATTGGCTGTGATTTCTCCTTGCCGCAATATCCAGATAGATCGACCAGTGGCACACCCGTGTGTGCTCAGCCGAATCCAACCGCATATCGAGGACATAATCTTCATAAAGGCTATAAAAGCTGACGATCACCAAGGACAGCATTTCACGCATGTTCGCACTGGCGCATTCATTGTTCAGCCAGTGCCGCGTGGTATTGGAATACAGACGGGAAAACTGGACATGCATCGGCTTTTCGCAGTCTGCGTCTTCTGCATATCGCGTGGAATCACCCAGCCTTTCCAGCACGCGCTCAACCTCGTGGCCAAGCGCAGCCTGTCCTTCACCGCTTGAACCTCTCCAAGCCATCGGCACCCCCAACACGGTGACGGAGACGTTTTATCTTCCACCACGCAAGCCGGACAAGCTTTCGCACAGTGGTCACCCCCAACCAACCTAGCTATCGATTGAAATAGCTTAGTACATCCAAACCTGACGACCAAATTGTTGGCTGGCACCACATGCGGTGGCAAGTACTCGCACAATAAGTAACGCTAAACCCGGCTATGAACCGACGAAGCAACAGTAGCCCTTGGTATGGATACCGTCGGCGTGTCTAGGCGCCGATCGCCTGAATGTCGGCAATCAGCTTGGCATCGACAGGAATGCCGTTCGCCACGAAATCTGCCCGCATTGCCTGCCGCCGGCGGCCCGGAAGCCGCGCGCCGTCCGTATCCTCGATCATCTGCGCCATGAGCGCAAAGCGGTCGCGCGCATCGTTGCCGAACAATCCAGGATCGATCGCCAGAAGCGTCTGTCCCGCACCCGGCGGACCGCCCTCTGCATTGAGGAACGATGTCTGCTCGAAGCTGTAATTGGCCCCGGTCAGGCCGGCGCACAGCAGTTCCACCATCAGCGCCAGAACCGTGCCCTTGGCATCGCCGAGCGGCGCCATGGTCCCTGCAAGCGCGGCGGCTGCATCCGTCGTCGGTGCACCGTCCGCATCGAAAGCCCATCCCTCGGGAATGGCCTCGCCGCTCTGGTTGGCGGCCATGATCTTTCCGCGCGCCACCCGCGACAGGGAGATATCCACCGTGACGGGATCGTCATTGTTCAAGGGCGCCGAAAAGGCGATCGGATTGGTGCCGAAAAGCGCACGCTTGCCGCCCCACGGCGCCATCGCCGCCGGTGTGTTGGCAAACAGCATGGCGGCAAATCCCTGCTCGGCAAGCGCTTCGACGACAACACCGGCAACCCCGCAATGATGCGAGCGGGTGATCCCGGCGATAGCGATACCCTGTTCTGGACAGGTCTTCGCCAGCCAGTCCTGTGCCAGCGCTATGGCGGGATAGGCAAAGCCGTTTGCCGCATCGACAAGTGCGGCACCGGCTTTGTGCTGTTCCAGTCGCGGCGTGGCATGGCCGTCGACCTTGCCGACCGCCGATTGCGCCGCATAGGTCGGTACGCGGCGCAGGCCGTGACCCCGCTGACCAGCAAGTTCGGCCGCAAGCAGTGCATCGGCGACGCTCGCCGCATTTTCCGCCGACGTGTTGCAACGCCGTAGCGCGCCACTGATCAGTGCATGCACCACATCGGGAGTTAAACGTTCTCCATCCGACATCATTACAATCCCGATCCGGTAAGGTGGTTGAGGACGTTCTGTACCGTCAGCGCGCTGACGCGGATGTTCGATTCCACGGTCACACCGGCGATATGCGGTGTCAGGACCAGGTTCTTCAGCCCGCTGAATTTCATGCCCGCCTCCGCCGTCAGCGGCTCGGTCTCAAAAACATCCAGCGCCGCGCCGCCGAGACTGCCCTTTGCCAGTGCGGCGCCCAGTGCCTCCTCGTCAATCACGCCGCCACGGGCCGCATTGATGATAACCGCATCCCTTTTCATCCGGGAAAGTGCTTCCGCATTGATCATGTGCCGGGTCTTGTCGTTCAGTGGCGTGTGCAGGCTGACCACATCGGCAAGCTCAAGCAGGCCGTCGAGCGACACGTTGCGGGCGATCTGCCAGCCCGGATCATCCGCCATCACATATGGATCATGGGCAATGATATCCATGCCCAGCACACTGGCCCGGACCGCGACCTCGCGGGCAATCGCGCCGAAGCCGACCAGTCCCATTGTGTGGCCGGCAAGTTCCCGGCCCATCAGCGCCTGACGCGGCCATTCGCCCTGCAGCATGGCATTGGTCGACTGGTAGGCGCCGCGCAAGAGCAGCATGGCATTGGCAATGACATACTCCGCGACACTTGCGTTGTTGGCGCCGGTTGCCGGGAAAACGGCGATATTGCGCGCCTTGCAGGCATCCGTGTCGATATTGTCGAGGCCGACGCCCAGACGTCCGACGCATTTGAGCCCGGGCGCGGCATCCAGCAATGCCTCATTCACCTGTGTGCGATTGCGCACGATGATGGCCGCGGCGTCCCCGGCGAGGGCGGCAATGTCGTCCTGGCGGTCGGCAAGTCCCTGGTCGTAATGGGCTTCATGCTGTTGGGCGAGTGCGGCCACAGCCGCGTCATCCATGAATTCGGTGATAACGATTTTGGCCATCGGACAGTCCAGCTGTCGGTGCGCGTTCCGGGAACGGCACCGACGGTTTCACGGATCAGGCGCTGCGGTACAGTTTGGTCATCACGAACTCGCGGTGACCAAGCGCCTCGGCGGCCGTGTTGCGGCCGTTCGCCGTGCGGGCGATCATCTCGATCAGGGCGTCGCCCGCCTGGTCGATTGTCATGTCACGCCTGAGGACACCCGTCACATCGACATCGATATGCTCGCTCATCGTGCGCAGCGTCCGCGGGTTTCCGGAGATCTTGATGACCGGAACAATCGGATTGCCGACGACATTGCCCTGTCCGGTCGGGAATGTGTGGATGACATAGCCGGCGGCCGCCATCAACGTCACGCATTCAGCTGCGGCGGACGAGGTGTCCATGAAGTAGAGCCCATTGCCCATCTGCGGCTTTTCGGCGGGGCCGAGTGCATCCACATAGCGCGATTTGCGGCCGATCTTCTCAAGGTTGCCAAGCGCCTTTTCCTCGATCGTCGTCAGGCCGCCGAGGATATTGCCCTTGGTCGGCTGACTGTCGGAAAGGTCGGAGGTCTTGTGAGCCTCGATCACATCGTCCTGGTAGGATTGCCAGATCCGCATGAATTTCTCGCCGGCCTCCGGCGTCGCGGCCCGTTCGGCGCACAGATGTTCCGCGCCGGTAATCTCGGAAGTCTCGCCGAAACAGCCATAGATACCCTCCGGCAACAGCTTGTCATACATGTTGCCGACAGTCGGGCAGGAGGACAGGCCGGTGGTGGTATCGCTTTCGCCGCACTTGGTCGAAATCCACAATTCCGAGATATCGCATTCGACGCGCTGCAATTCCGTCGCCCAGTGCACATAGTCCTTTGCAATGCGCGATGCCGAGGCAATGGTGGCGATGTCGCCGTTCTGCTCGATGGAAAAGCCGGTGACCGGCTTGCCGGTCTCGGCAATGCCGTCGACGACCACCTTGGTCCACTCCGGTTCGATACCGATAACAACAACCGCTGCGACATTGGGATTGGCGCCGGAACCGATCATCATGCGGAAATGCAGATCGAGATCCTCGCCGAACTGCAGCCGGCCATAGGAGTGCGGCAGCGCCATGGTCCCCTTGATATTGTTGGCAACCGCCTCGCAGGCGGCATTTGAAATATCATCGAGCGGCAGGATGACGACGTGGTTGCGAACACCGACACGGCCGTTTTCGCGCCGGTATGCCATGATCTTCTGTGACATGATCAGCCTCCTACCAACGCTTGGTTTTCAGGTTTTGGACGTGGACATGCCCGCCCTTCGAAATGGGGGCGACCACCTTGCCGATATCCTCGCCATATTTGATCACCGTGTCGCCGACGGAAAAATCCTGCAATGCCACCTTGTGGCCAATCGGAACATCATCGTTGCAAGTCAGTTCGAAGTCGGAATCATCTTCGGTTACCACACAGGTCATGTTCGTGCCTGCGGTCAGGTCCTCCACGACAACAACACCGACATTGTCCTTGTGGTCGTGCACCAGCAGTTGCGGGATACTCACGCTTGCCTCCAAAACAGGTTGGAAAATGGGCGCATCTGCGCCAAGTCTTATATATTATATAAGATACATAATGCTGGCATTGTCAACCGGATCGGGCTAAACAGGACAGAGGAATCAAGGGACCGCATTTGCAGGACACGGACACGAATATCGGCTTCAAACCGCTTTATGCGCAGGTCAAGGACCAGCTCATCCGCCGTCTCGTCGACGGCACCTGGCAACCCGGAACAAACATCCCGAGCGAACAGGATCTTGCTCGCGAACTTAAGGTGAGCCAGGGCACGGTTCGCAAGGCGCTCGATGCGATGACCGCGGAGAGCCTGCTCGTGCGCCAGCAGGGACGCGGCACATTCGTTGCCGAGCCGGAGGATTCGCGCATCCTGTTCCAGTTTTTCCGGCTGTCTTCCGACAAAAGGACCGACGACAAGGGTTTTCCGGAATCGCGCCTTCTGTGCTGGTCGCAGGAACCTGCGACGGCGCAAGAAGCTGAAGCGCTGGCGATCAGCCCCGATGATACGGTCTGGCGTATCGAGCGTGTGCGCATGATTGCCGGTCGATCCATCCTGGCCGAGACCATCACCATACCGAGCGCCATTTATCCGGGCTTCGGCGAGCTGTCGGAAATCCCCAATAATATCTACCGGCTCTATTCCACCCGGTGGGGCATCACCATTGCGAAAGCCGACGAGAAGCTGAAGGCCATCCTGTGCGATGCACGCGATTCCGCGGAACTCGGCTGTGGTGTCGGCGAACCGCTGCTTTTGATCACGCGCATCGCCCGCGACCTGGAGGGCAATGCCGTCGAGTTGCGTTCATCGCGCTGCCTGACGGACGCCATGCACTACAAGGTGAGTCTGCCCTAGAGCAGTTCCGGAGCGATCTACAGCTTGACCGGCATCCCCGTCCTGACGGATTCCTCTGCCGCCGCGCCGATTTCCACCGCCCGCGCGCCGTCATCCATCGTCACCTCCGGCACGCCGCCCTCCCGGATCAGCCGTGCGAATTTCTGGTGCTGGTAGAATGTTGAACCGTGGTGGTCACCGGCTGACAGGATCGCCTCGTCGGTCTTGATGTCTTCGCTGACCGGTGTCTTGGTCTCGCGCGGCGAGATCACGAGTTTCGCATGCCGTTCCTTGCCGTCCGGAGAAAAACGGGCCGGTCCTGGCACGTAGGCATCAATGCGGGCCTTGTCGCCGGTCACGCTGATTGTTTCCTGCCAATAGGCGCCTTCCGCGAACATGCACAGATCCAGCATCGCGCGCATGCCGTTTTCGAAATCGACAATCACGAAGGCATTGTCGAGAATGTCCGCCTTGCGTCCGCCGAATGTCTCGTCGCGAAAATTTACATCCATGCCACCCGAAGCATAGACCCTGACGGCCTCCGAACCGGACACAAGGCGCATCAGATCGAAGAAGTGGCAGCACTTCTCGATCATGGTGCCACCCGTCTTGTCCTGGAAGCGGTTCCAGTCACCCACCTTGCTCAGGAACGGGAAACGATGCTCGCGAATGGCGATCATCTTTGGAGTACCCGCTGTTTTTTCGCGCAACTCTTGCAGCAAGCGGGCAACCGGCGGCATGTAGCGGTATTCCATGGCAACCCACACCGGCGCGCGTCGGCCGTTGGCGCTTGCCATGATCTCGCGGCACTGCGGCCCGTCAATGCCGAGCGGCTTTTCGACAAGCAGCGGCACGTCAGCCTTGAGGACGTCGTTAAGGATGGTCTGATGCAGGAAGTTGGGCGCGGCGACGACCAGTGCATCGAATCCGCCGGCCTCGAGCAGAGCACCATGGTGGTCGAATGCCACACAACCGGGCCCTGCCAGTTCTGTGGCCTGGCGGCGCATATCGTTGTTCGGGTCGACAACGGCGCTGACCGTGGCGCCATCGATCAGGGCAAGGTTCCTGATGTGCTCCTGCCCCATCATGCCTGAACCGATTATGGCGTAGCGTATCGTGCTCATCTGTGCATTGGCCTCAAAGTCTTATTATGGGCAGGTCGAGCGCCGATGCCGCATCGAAAAGCCGTTCACTGTGATCGCCATAGGCGAGCGCCATGTGGTGTTCAAGTCCGCAATTCATAATATCGGGCAGCACGTCTGCCACCGGCCGGCTGAAGCGGACGATGCCCGACGTCCCGGCAAAGGCCATCGGCCGATCCAGCACCTCGCCGCTGGCAACAATCATCGCCTGGCGGCCGCGTGCCTGGCTCAAACGTACGAATGTGACCGGACCGGGCTTCAATTTGAACTGGTAAAGCAGCGGCATCTTGCGGTTGGTGTGGATCGTTGCCACCGGCATCTCGGTGCGATCGGCCATCGATACCGGCGCCTGGCCGCAATGCCACACAACACCGGTATTGTCATCGGCATCCATATCGACGAGATCGACCAGGAAGACCGGCGCGTCAGCTGCCGCCTGCAGCAGCATCTGCGTCGCCGCGCCGTAAACATCGGCCTCGCAGGCGCAGGGTACCCGCGCCTCGCCCATCATCGAGACAGGGCCGCAAACGGCGCCGCCATATTCGGTGAAAGTCTCGGGCCAGCAGCGAATGGCGAAGGCATCGTAATTGCCGTCGCGCCTCAGCATGTCGATCGCCGCTTTCAGCCGCAGCGAACGGTCGAGTTGTTGCTGGTCGACATCGTCAAGCCCGCTGAGATCCTGTTCGGCCATTGCCCGCACATCTGCGGCCGCTTCCGGCGAGATTCGCCCCGCAGCCTCGAAAAGCTCTTGCAGTGCCAATTCGTCGACTTCGATGCCGGCAAGAGAACGCAGTCTTTCCCTGTCGTATCGGCACGTGTCAAAGCCGTCCGGATGGTCGCCGAGCCGGCCGATGCGCTTGCCGCTGATTTCGACCGCAAGATCCTGCCCCGCCACACCGTCGCCGGAAGAAGGCGCGCCAAAAAGCGGTTCAACCCGCCTTGCACCACTGAACAGCGCCTCGAGCTCGGAGCCGGCACGCGCGTTTGCCGGATCGACATAGATCCAGGAAAATTCCCGTTCCGCGAGTCCCAGCGCATGGGACGCAAGGTTCAGGCCGCAAAAAGCGTTGAGCCGCAGTCGTCCGCCGAGCCGCGGTTCCGGCACCGCCCAGATAGCGATGGGCACGTCAACCGCCGTGGCGAGGCGCATTGTCGCGACCGCATCGGTAAACGTAACCTGCAGGATGATCACGGCATCGGGTTTGGCCGCCGCAACGGTTGCAATTGCGGCCTCGGTCTCATCGCCGTCCATGAGCAGTTTGCCCGGGCCAATCAATGTCTTGCCCGTCGCGGCAAGAGCGTTCAACATGGCCGCGAGTTTTTCTTCGGCGAAGGCGACATCGAATGTCGGCCGGGCGAGCGGCAGCACACCAATTGTCTGTACCTCTTTCATTTGCCGATTAAACTCCTAAACTATTGGGGATCGGAGCCGCTGTATGAAACGACGTCCCTCTGTCTTTGCCGCCCTTGTTGTGTTGCTGTTCTCATTTGTTGCGTCCAAGGCGGGTTCAACGGAGGCGGCATGGGCAAGACTCGCGACCGGCGGCTATACGATCCTCCTGACCCATGCGCTCGCCCCGGGTGTCGGCGACCCGCCCTTTTTCGAACTGGATGACTGCACGACGCAGCGCAATCTCTCCGATCGCGGTCGCCAGCAGGCGCGCCGGCGCGGCGTTCGCTTTGCCGCCCGCGCCGTATCGATCTCCCGAGTCTACGCCAGCCAGTGGTGCCGCACGCTTGAAACCGCCGCCAATGCCTTTCGCGAAGTCGAAGCAGAGCCGATCGAGGCGCTCGACCTTGTCGAGGACGACCCGGATCTTCTTGCTCAAAGAAACGAAGAAATCATCGAGATTATCAAGAAGTTTCGCGGTCCCGGGAACCAGGTCATGGTCACCCATCCTGAAAATGTCGAAGCCCTGACGGGAATCATCCCGCGTCAGGGAGAGGCAATCATTGTCGCACCCGCCCGCGACAGCGGCTCCGAAGGACCGGCGTTGGACGTGGCCGCCCGCCTTCTGCTCGACTAGGCCGAAACGATGCGCGCACAGGCTGGTCAAGCGAAATCTCCATAAACATGGCGGAACGACGCGTCATCCGGCGTGAACCGGGCACCACCATCTTTGAACACCGGATGCGCGTGCCACGGCACGGCGCTGGAATCGGTCAGCGCGTTCAGGTCGTTCATATAGTTGACTGACTCAGTTCCAAGACCCTCGCGGATGCGTTCCCAATCCGGAAACTGCGAGAAGGCGTCCAGCCAGATCGCCCGGCCGGCAAGATAGCCCGACGCACCGGCGCGGTAGGCATGGGTCAGGATGTTGCGGAACTGCGGTTTTCCGGCGCCGGCAGACAGCATCACCCAGGGTCGGCCCGCCAGCCGGCCCATCTCGTCATACACCGACTGTACCGCTTCCCAGCCATCATTGCCGACGCCGGGAACGTCGCCCGCATTGACCGGACTTTCGAGCTTGAAGACATCGACGCCGTAATCCGGCTTCGCGAACTCCTCGACCGAGGCAAGGACGTCGTCGGCCTTTTTGCCTTGCAGCTCGACATAGTCCTTCGTCTGGTGGGCATCGCTCGACAGCGGATAGACCAGCAGTTCGAAGAGGAACGGAATGTCGAAGCGCTGACAGGCCTCGCCGATCCGGCGGACAAAGTCCTTCTGGTGCTGGTTGACCGAGTCGGATGCGTCCGGCCGGTACCATGCAAGCACCTTCACGGCATCGCCGCCCATGCGCTTGATCTTGGCCACCGACCAGTCATCGATCTCCGAGGACAAGCGTCCGCCGGCCGTCTCCTCGAAGACAGAATCCTCAAGCGTGACGATCAGCCCTTTGCTCGGAGGCATATGGCCGATCCCCCGCGGGATGGCAAAGTGCGGATCAAGCAGCATCGCGGAGGATTGTTCATGCAGCAGCTCGATCAGCAGCGCCTTGAAGCGGGCGACGTCGTCATAGGGCGCCTCTTGCGATCCGTAATGTGCGGCAATCGGGTTCTTGATCGGCGGGCGCTGATCGACCGCCGTCATCTTGAAGCGCCCGGCATCGTCCGCCATGCGCCGCAGGCCCCAGAGCTTTCCCGCTGTCAGTTTCATAAACCGTTCTCCATGAGGAATGATTCGACTTCGCCCGCATCGGGCGTTCCCGACCGGCCGCCGAAACGTGTGCATTTGAGCGCCGAGGCCGCGCTGGCATGGCGCATGGCATCTTCCTCGTGTGCGCCTTCGGCCAGTTTCAGGGTAAAGACACCGTGCCAGACATCGCCGGCGCCGAGCGTGTCGACCACATCGACCTTGAAAGCAGGCATGTGCCGCACAATGCCGTCTTCGAGCCAGTGCACCCCGCCCTCGCCGACGGTCACGCACACCCAGGCGCCGGTCTCGTCCGCCGCCTTCTTCAGCCCGTATTCAAGATCGTCGCTGTCCGCATAGTGGTATAGACCCGGTTGTGAGAAAGCGACGTGACTTGCCAGTTTCATGGCCGGTTCCGACCCTTCGAGCGGCGCCTCGCCGTCAATGACACCCGGAACACCGCGCTGACGCGCGGCCTGCATCATTGCGCTGGCACCTTCCGGCCAACGCGTATCGGCAAGCGTGGCGTCAAAGGACGGCAATTGGAGCTGCTCCACCCAGGGATCGCCCGCATCGATTTCGTTGTCCCGGTACGCGATAACGCAACGCTCCCCCTGCGGATCGACAAGCACGGACGCATAGGAGGAACGCTTGCCAGCGAACCGCTTGACAAGCGAACTGTCGACCCCTTCCCCGTCAAGGCCGGACAGGATCATGTCTCCGATCTCGTCATCCCCGAGCCGCGCCGACAGGACGGCCTTGCCACCGAGCCGCGATATGGCCACTGCGGCATTCGCGGCGCATCCACCACCGACAATGGCCGCCTCCCGCGCCCGGTGTTTTTCGGTCCAGGACGGCGGTTCATCGAGATGGAATATGAAATCGACTACGGCTGAACCGGCTACAAGAACTGTTGTCATGGCGGCAGGACAGGTCTCCTTTGGGCCGCAATCTATCAAGTCTTATATAAGATACAAGACTTGTTTCCGCCGAAAAACAATCCCGGGTTCAGCACCAGCGACGCGTTCAGTCGACCGGCAGTCCGCTCGGCACCGTTTCCGGCCGGCCAACAGCAATTCTAATTTTGGCTCATTTTTGGGTCTCAGATGAATTTGAGCTGATTTTCAGGAGGGTTTAGGTTGCTTCCGGGCTGACTTGACGGTCGGTGGTGGCTCACCATCGACAAGTGTTCGTATGAGTGCACCCCAATCCGGGAAGATCAAGTAGCAAACAATCGTGCGGATGTGATCGAAGAACCGATACCGCGCCGCTAAAACACTGCGGGCTTTCTTCCAGAGCGCTTCGAGTACATCACAAACTGTATGCATGGCGAAGGCGAGCAGATTGAGCGTCGCCAGCACAGATGCCAGATAATTGTCGCCATGCCCAAAGTTGTGCTCCAGATTGTATCCCCGGGTTTTCAGAACATTGAAGGTCTCATTTTCAATCTTCCACCGTGCGCGTCCGCAAGCGGCAAGGTCCCCGACATTGGTCTCATCGACAGCGATGTTGGTCACAAAGCTGTTGCGATATGTGGTCTTCCCTTTGGTGTTGATAATCTCGATTTCGAACCAGTTGACGTGGGTCGCGTCCTTGCCATCGCGCAGGGGTACATCATTCAGCCAGCGATAGATGTGGGTGGCAGCCTTGCGACCCTTTTTGATACGACGGCGCTTTGTCGAGTTGATCTCGGCACCGTCCAGCCACTCGTACAACGTCTTATGGGACAAGGACTTGGCAGTCAGAATGAAGTCGCCGCCAACCGACTGAATCGTATCAACAATCGGCTGATTAGCATACAGGTCATCGCCAAGATAAACTGGCTTTAGCGAAGCGTAACGTTTCCCATTGGCGGCAAGCCAGCGTTTGACGGCATTCCTTTCACAATCCTGTTTCGCATGACCGTCCTGCGGGCTAATAAATTCCGGCTGCAGCGGTATCGCTCGGCTGTCACCCGGGACGACGACCGCGGCGGAAACCATGGTGTGAAAATACTCGGTGCCGCCATCATTGCGCTTGCGATGAGAACAATTCCGGCAATGCAACTTGCGGCTACAGAAATATTCTGTGCCATCAAGTGCAATCAGCACGCGACCATCCAGACATCGGAAAGGCTCCAAACCGTTATGGCTTTTCAGATGGTCAACAAGGTTATCAAACTGCCCAAAGAGATGCTGCGGTTCAGCCTCATCAAGCATCGAGCGGATATGATTATCGCTCGGAAGCTTCTTGATTCCGAACAACGTCTGACAGTTCGAGCAACCGTTACCCGCTTGCATCTCGCGCTGATGCGACAGGAACGACGGAGACTGCATGAAAAATATCGAAAACGCCGACAGGCCGATATCTGCCATCGTGTAACTCGTGTTTGGGCCAACCCGTCGGTCAGGCAAGTTCGCGCAGCACGATCTGAGCGAGCCAATGAGGGAATCCAAGTGTAACACGCAACAAACGAATCATAGATCGAGCGATTTGAGAATCCCAAAAATCCCAAAATTAGAATTGCTGGCCGGCCAAGCCTTCCCTTGACGCTTTCGGCGCCGGTCAGCGCGTGCACGAACGCAACCAGTTGGCCGACCTCGTCATCACCGAGGTCAAGAGGTTCGATGTCGACCGATGCACGGACGCGCTGCCGCTCGCGCCTGTCCTGAAGGGCGGCGAAATCGGCTTCCTTCAGGTGTTCTGCCGCCGGCAGTGCAACTTGCGAGCGGCTCCAGCGGTCAAAGGAAGCCTGGGGGTCGAGGTGATGCCGGATAATGCCCTCGAGCTTCGGATAGGCGCCGTTGTGACCATAGGGCGCCGTCAATGCGCTGTTTCGCAAGGAAGGTGTCCGGAAACGGTACGCGTCCTCCAGACGATCGGTCTCCACCATGCGCCCGACATCACGCTGCATCAGATCGAACATGCGTGTGCGGCCCGGTCCGAACTGCGGCAGCGCAAGGGCGTAGAATTCCTGGTCCGTAAACAGCGCGCCGCTATGACAGGCCGAGCAGCCACCGCGTCCGAAGAAGAGATCCATGCCGAGCCGTGCGTCCTCACTGAGCGCATCTCCTTCGCCCTGCAGGTATCGGTCGAACGGACTGTCATGGGACCGCCATTCGGAGTTGACGAAATCCCCGATGGCGTTGCCGATGTGGACGATCGTGACCTCCGCCGGGCTGTCGACATCCTCAAAGGCGTCGACAAACAAACGACTGTAATCCGGTGTCGCGCGAACGCGCTCGGCGATCAGCCGCCAGGCATGATCGATCCGGTCGTTGCGCGCGCCGGCGACGGCGTTTTCCTCCGAATGGCCGGCCATCTCCGTTTCCGATGTGATCGGGAAAAGCGACTGGGCCGCGGCGATGCTGCTGAGCCCCTGCGGCAGATACTCCTCGGCCGGCGAATTGAACCGGTTGCCGTAGAGGTCGTCGATGCTCAAACGCCCGTCGTGGAAAAGGTGCCGGATATCCCGGTGGCCAATGTTGAAAAGGGCCGGCGCATTGCGCGGCACCCTGCGGTCGATCCGGTCGCGCCCGGTGCCCGTCGTCCGCTTTTCTCCGATGCCCTCGCCACCCTCGCCGACGCCGAGCGCCAGCCCGTCCGCACCCGCCAGGCTGTGGTGGTGGCATGTCCCGCAGGAGATATTGCGGTTGCCGGACAGGATCGGATCGTAAAACAGCAACCGCCCGAGCGCCGCCCGCTTTTCATCGAACGGAAGAAAATCCGCCTCAGTCAAAACCGGCGGCAGCGCTGAATGGTCGACGCCGCTGCCTGCAACGGCAAGCGGACTCAAGATGACAAGGAACGCGGCAACGACACCGGAAACCTTGCCCGAACGCCGCTGATGGTTATGCTTCGCGCTCAACACGGCAAACCTCCGGGACAATCAACAAGGGAGTGGGAGGCAATATGGGCAGATCGGCCGGCATGATTGTGGCGCTGACAATTTCCTGCGCGGTTTTCACAGCACCCGCATTTGCGGAGCTTGAGAACGCGCGTGACCTGATGGAGGAAAACCGCTTCGAGGAGGCCATGCAGGAGCTGCTTCCCTCAGCACGGTCGGGCAATGCCGAAGCCGAGGAACTGATCGGCATCATGTATGCGATGGGCCTTGGGGTGCCGCGGGACGACGTTCGAGCCTTCGAGTGGTATCTGCGTTCCGCGATGAAAGGCCATCCAGGCGCACAGTCCGGCGTCGGATGGTACTACGAGATCGGCCGCGGCATGCCCCAGCCGGATCTGGTGCGCGCCTATATGTGGTACGTTCTGTCGGCGATCGGCGGCGATCCCGATGCGGCGATCAGCCTTGAGGAAGTGGTCAAGAAAATGACGCCCGATCAGATTGAGCACGCGCAGATCCTCATCAACGACTACAAACCATGGATGTATCCCTTCCGTTGAAGTCTACATCCGATCTGAGTGCGAAAGGCCGCACATTGTGCGGCCTTTCTGTTCGTCAGTCCGGTTCAGGCGACGCCTGAAATCGACCGGGTCCGCCTATTTGATGTCCATCGCGGCATTGCCGTCGATTTTTGCCTCGGCACCAGCAGCTGCATCGCTCAGAGCGGTGAATGCCACTTCGCCATTGGCGATATTGGCCTTGAACCATTCATAGACAGGTGCAGCAGCCTCTTTGAAGGCGGCCTTCTCCTCAGGTGACGGCACGTAAAGGTCGCCGCCCTCCGAGATGAATTCCGAATAGGCCTGGATGGACTTGCGCTTCGGAGAGGCGAATGTCGCCTGCTGCAGAGCCGCAAACCCGTCGACAACGACACGGCGCATGTCTTCTGGCATCGACATGAATGTGTCGTTGCTCATCCACCACAGCGCACCCATATAGGCGTGTCCGTCAAGCGTCACATATTTAAGGCCGGCATCCGGGAATTTCATGCCCATAATATCGGTGATGCCGTTCTTCGAGCCTTCAACCACGCCGGTCTGGAACGAGGTGAAGAGTTCCGGCCACGGAATGGGGGTCGGAGATGCGCCGAGCGCTTTCACCAGTTCCTGCGGCAGGTCGGCAACGACGGTGCGGATCTTCAGGCCTTCCATGTCACCGGGTGCCTGCACGCGGCGCTTGGTGTTGGCGAAATTGCGCCAGCCGCCGGTGTTGCCGATTGTCATCAGACGGATTGTTCCGCCGGAATCGTCAAGAGCCAGATCGCGCAGGGTGCGTGTGAAACTGCCTTCGCTCAGCACTTCCTCGGCGATGCGGTCGTCCCGCAGCAGATAGGGAAGGTCGAGCACCTGCACGTAAGGGAAGATCCCCGACGCGCCGCCGGAGGTCGAGATGTAGATGTCGATGGTGCCATCGGAGATGCCCTGCAGACACTCTGCACCGTTTGAGCAGAGTTGCGTTCCGATGAAAAGCTCGACTTCAATGGCGCCGTTGGAAGCCTTTTCGACATAGTCCTTGAAAACGATCAGACCGTCATAGTCCTCGTCGTTTTCATTCGAATTGGCCGTTGCACGCAGCTTGTAATCCGCCGCCTGGGCGGCTGTCATGGCGCCGTCCGTCACTGTTGTCACGGCGGTCATAGACAGGCCGAGGGCAAATGCACCCAGCAGAGTTGCAGTCCTTTTCGCGATCATTTGGATCCTCCCGAAGTCAATCGCCTGGCAAGTCTTATATAAGATATAAGATTAAAGATGGGCCTTCGCTTGTCAAGCGCGCAGACCTTGCTGCGCGCCCGGTGGTTCATTTGTCCTTGTTTCTTGCGGCTATTTGATGAAGCCGAAGAACTCAGGCACCGCCATGGAGATCGGCGGGAAATAGGTGATGAGGAAAATCACCAGGATCTCGACCGCCAGGAACGGCAGGATCGTTCTGGCAATGGTCTCCACCTTGACGCCCGACACGCTGGAAGCCACGAACAGCACAAGTCCCATCGGCGGCGTCGCAAGCCCGACCGTCAAATTGACGCTCATGATGATGGCGAAATGCACGGAGTGAACGCCAAGATCGGTAAAGATCGGCGCCAGGATCGGTCCGAGGATGATAATCGCCGGCCCGGCATCCAGGAACATTCCGACAATGAACAGAAGCACATTGATGAGGAACAACAGAAGATACGGATTTTCTGTCAGGCTCAGGATGAAGCTGGCGAGGATTTCAGGCGCATGGCTCAGGCTGACCACGGTTTTGAATGCCATGGCCGCACCGACCAGCAGCAACACGACCGATGTCGTCAGCGACGCCTTGATCAGAACCCGCGGCAGATCGGCCCAGACCATTGTCCGCAGGATGAACATCGAAACGATGAAGGCATAGACGGCGGCCACGGCAGCAGCTTCGGTCGGCGTGAAGACACCGGCAAGGATGCCACCGAGGATGATTACCGGCGTCATCAGCGGGAAAAACGCCCGGAGGAAGGACTGGCCGCGTTCGCGGTAATTGGCGCGCGGCGCGGCGGCCGGAAAGTCGTTGGACTTGGCCAGATAGGCGGTCATCAGCATCAGGCCGACGCCGACCAGAACGCCGGGGACGATGCCGGCAAGGAACAGGGCCGCCACGGACTCGCCCATGACATAGGCGTAAATGATCATAATGCCGGACGGCGGGATGATCGGTCCGATAACGGAGGAAGCCGCTGTAATGGCCGCTGCGAATTTCCGCGTATAGCCGTTCTTCTCCATTGCCGGAATCAGCATCGAGCCCAGGGCGGATGTGTCGGCCACCGCGGAGCCGGACAGTCCGGCAAAGAGCATGGATGAAAGAATATTGACGTGCGCGAGGCCGCCGCGCAGGTGCCCCATCAGCGACTGGCTGAATTCGACGATGCGCAGCGTGATGCCGCCGCGGTTCATCAACTCACCGGCCAGCATGAAGAACGGTATCGCCATCAGCGGAAACGAATTCATGCCGTTGTAGACATTCTTGTAAAGCAGCGCGAAGTCACGCGGCTGATCGGCCAGCAACAATAGAATGCCGGGCGCCGCGAGCAGCGCGAAGAACACCGGCAGGCCGATCATCAGGAAGATCAGGAACAGCGGAAGAAAGAAAAACAGCATCAGGCCTACTCCGCTGTAATGGCCAGGTGATCCTGGTCCGCCGGAACTTCAATGGTCGGGTCGACAACCCCGACAATCGTCTTCAGGGTCAGCTCGATATTGACGAGCAGCAGCAGGAACACCCCGACAAGCAGGGACATGTACATCCAGGCCTGCTTGACGCGGACAATGCCCCAACCCATGAAACTGAGATCGGCCTTGAGCGTTTGCGAAGCGAACAGCCATCCGGAATTGACGTGATTGTAACCGAGCTGCAATGCGACGATCAGCACGGCAAGGCTGATCAAAAGCAGGATCAGGACGAGGATGTTTCCGAGACGCTTTGGCAGCATGTCATGGACGAGATCGATGGATACGAAACCGCCCCAGCGATAGGCACTGGGCGCGATGAGGCCTGTCATCCACAGCATCAGGAAGCGCGCCGCTTCTTCCGACCAGGAAAGCGCGTCGTTCAGCACGTAGCGGAATACCACCTGCAGGACGATGATCAGCACCATCAGCCCCATCGCCACCCAGGCGATGTTTCGCCCGATGCGCAACAGGAACGTATTGATCCATGCCAGCGGTTTTATGATGGCGACAATGGCGGCCATGGTCCTCCCCCGCAATTACATCCGCAGACCGCTTTGATGTCGTGTCCTCCCAAACGGGACATCGCTGCCGCAGAGTCTTATATAATATATAATAATGGGCCTTACTCTGAGCGCCCTGTCAAGCTGTGTGCCTGTGCAACATGGCGGCGGCCTTCGTTGTGCCCGCACCTAACGATATGGTTTTTCTGGTGTATTCCGGATCAGCTGCGGGAGAAAATATAGTCTGTTTCCTGCCGCAGACGATCGCCGGGCCGCAGGATTGCGCTGGGAAAATGCGCATGGTTGGGGGAATCGGGCCAAATCTGGCTCTCCATGCAAAAGCCCGCACACGTGCCGTATCGGCGTCCGTCGAGCCCCGCCACCGGAACATCCAGCTTGCGGCCCGTATAGAACTGGAGCCCGGGTTCGCCCGTCCACACTTCCATTGCGACACCCGAGGTCAGACTGCGTACCAACGCCACAGCGCGCTTCGGTCCGCGCTTATCCGAAAGGCAGAAATTGTGGTCATAGGCAAACGGCGTCTGGTGCCCGGCGAGCCGGATTGGCCGCATTTCCATGAAGTCGAATTCCGTACCGGCAACCGGCCGCACCTCTCCGGTCGGGATCATCGCCGCATCGACCGGCAGGTAGCGGTCAGCGGCGATCATCGCCTCGTGATCGAGGATATCGTCGCCGCCATCGAGATTGAAATAGCTGTGATGGGCGAGATTGCAAAGGGTCGCACGGTCGCTCTCGGCCTCCAGCGTCACTGAAAGCACGCCGCCAGGTTTCAGACGGTAGGTGCAGGCGGCGGTGCAGGTGCCCGGATAGCCCATATGGCCGTCCGGATCCTGGATCTCGAACCGGCAGAAGTCAGTGCCATGCTCGACGATCGACCAGACCCGCCGGCCGATCCCGCGCGAGCCGCCATGAAGATGGTGTGCGCCGTTTTGATTGCGGTCTAGCTGGTATTGTGTTCCGTCGATTTCGAACCGCCCTTGTGCGATGCGGTTGGCATATCGCCCCGCGGTCACGCCGAAATAGGGTGAGTGAACGGGATAGTGCGCAAAGTCCTCGAAACCGAGCACCAGCGGCGCGGCGTGCCCTTCGAGGCGCAGGTCCTGGATGCCTGCGCCCCAGCTCATCAGGCGAGCCGTCAGTCCACCGCCACTGATCGTCAGCCTGTGCACGGCGGCGCCATTGTCCGTCGTGCCGAAAAGTTCGGTTTCCGCAGCCAATGGACCTTCCCTCACCGCGACAGCTCGCGGGTGGCCGCTTCCAGCCCTGCCAGCGTCAGCGGATACATGCGCTCGGAAAAGATTTCCCTGATCAGACCGATCGAATGGGTGTAGCCCCAGTGCTTTTCAAGCGTCGGATTGATCCACACGACCTTGTTGAAGTGATCGAGAACGCGCCGCAGCCAGACCTCACCTGCCTCCTCGTTCCAGTGCTCGACCGCGCCGCCCGGATAGACGATTTCATAGGGGCTCATCGATGCATCGCCGACAAAGATTACCCGGTAATCCGACCCGTAGGTGCGCAACACCTCATAGGTCGGCAGAACCTCGCTGTGGCGGCGGCGGTTGTCCTTCCAGACGCCCTCGTAGAGGCAGTTGTGGAAGTAGTAGTATTCCATGTGCTTGAACTCGGAACGCACCGCCGAGAACAGCTCCTCGACGACCTTGACGTGGCCGTCCATCGAGCCGCCGACATCAAAGAACATCAAGAGCTTGATGGCGTTATGCCGTTCCGGCCGTGTCTGCACGTCGAGATAGCCGTGTTCGGCAGTCGAGCGGATGGTTCCGTTGAGGTCGAATTCCTCATCGGCGCCGGCGCGGATCCACCGCCGAAGCCGCTTGAGGGCCACCTTGATGTTGCGGGTGCCGAGCTCGACGGAATCGTCGAAATTGCGGAATTCGCGCTTGTCCCAGACCTTGACCGCGCTCTTGTTGCGGCTGCTGTCCTGGCCGATGCGGATGCCTTCCGGATTGTAACCATAGGCGCCGAATGGCGAGGTTCCGGCGGTTCCGATCCACTTGCTGCCGCCCTGGTGCCGACCCTTCTGCTCCTCGAGCCGTTTCTTCAGCGTTTCCATGAGCTTGTCGAATCCGCCGAGGCTCTCGATCAGCGCCTTTTCCTCTTCGCTCAGATGCTTCTCGGCAAGCTTGCGCAGCCATTCCTCCGGCAATTCAACCGCTTCCGGGCCGGCTTCGCCCGCTACGGCCTCGACGCCGCGGAACACTTGGGAAAATATCCTGTCGAACCGGTCGATGAAACGCTCGTCCTTGATCATGGCCGAGCGCGCCAGGTAGTAGAAGCCCTCGACATCATAGGGCACAAGGCGCGCGTCCATGCCCTCAAGAAGCGTCAGATATTCGCGCAGGGACACCGGGATCTTGGCCGCCTTCAGCTCCAGGAAAAAGGGTATGAACATGCGCTTCTCCCTTTCCGTGCGCTAGAGCGGAGTGCGATCCATCCCGATCAGCGACATATCGTAGGGTGTCGACTGATAGAGTGCATTGATCCAGTTCCCGAACAGCAGATGCGCGTGGCTGCGCCATCGGTTCTGCGGCTCGTTCTGCGGGTCGTCGTCCGGGAAGTAGTTGTGCGGAATGTGGATCGGCTTTCCCTGCGAGACATCACGCTGATACTCCTCGGCCAGCGAAAATGAATCATATTCGATGTGGTTGAAGATGTAGAGCCGGTTGCAATGCGCCTCGTGCACAAGGCACACGCCGGTCTCGTCCGATTTCATCAGCACTTCCAGTCCGGAAGCCGGATCGATGTCGCTGTCGCGCACCTCCGTCCAGCGCGACACCGGAATCTGGAAATCGTCCGAAAAACCGTTGAGATAGGGTGACGCCGGATTGAGGTTGTGGTGCCGGTAGACACCAAAAGCCTTCTCGTTCAGCGAATACTTCGGAACGCCGTGGAAGTGGTGGATCGCCGCCATCGCACCCCAGCAAACATTCAGGCTGGAATGCACATTATGGATGGTCCAGTCGAGGATTTTGGTCATCTCGTCCCAATAGGCGACCTCCTCGAATTCAAGCAGTTCGATCGGCGCACCGGTGATGATGAAACCGTCGAACTTGCGGTGCTTGATCTCGTCCCAGGTATGGTAGAACGCCAGCAGGTGATCCTCCGGCGTGTTCTTGGCCTTGTGCCGACCTATGCGCACCAGAGTGAGTTCCACCTGCAACGGCGTCGCGCCCAGCAGCCGCGCCATCTGCACCTCGGTTCGGATCTTGTTCGGCATCAGGTTCAAAAGCCCGATCTGCAACGGCCGGATGTCCTGCCGGATCGCGGCGGTCTCCGTCATGACCGTCACACCCTCGGTTTCGAGCGTTTTTCGCGCGGGCAACTGGTCTGGAATCTTGATAGGCATGGAACTGTCGATCTGATGGCATGGATTTCATGGAAAACGGAGTACGTTTTTATCAGGCGCCGTCGCGCCGTGCCATGAATGCCAGGCGTTCGAACAGGTGGACATCCTGCTCGTTCTTCAACAAGGCGCCATGCAACCGGGGGAGCGCATTCTTGGCGCTGCCGCGCAGGTCGGCGGGCGCGACATCGTCGGAAACAAGAAGCCGGATCCAGTCCAGCGCCTCGGACGTGGACGGTTTCTTTTTGAGGCCCGGCACGTCGCGGATCTCGTAGAACTGGGTCAACGCTGCGCTGACCAGCTCCTGCTTGATGCCCGGATAGTGCACATCGACGATTTTCTGCAGTGTCGTTTCGTCCGGAAATTTGATGTAATGGAAGAAACAGCGGCGCAGGAATGCGTCCGGCAGTTCCTTCTCATTGTTCGAGGTGATGATGACGACCGGCCGCTGTACGGCCTTCACGGTTTCCCCGGTCTCATAGACAAAGAACTCCATCTTATCGAGTTCCTGCAAGAGATCGTTCGGAAACTCGATGTCCGCCTTGTCGATCTCGTCGATCAGAAGAACCACCTTTTCCTGCGCGGCGAAAGCGTCCCACAGCTTGCCGCGCTTGATGTAGTTGCGCACGTCATTGACCCGGTCGTCGCCGAGTTGGCTGTCCCGCAGGCGCGAGACAGCATCATATTCGTAAAGGCCCTGCTGCGCCTTGGTCGTCGACTTGATGTGCCATTCGATCAGTTCGAGGCCGAGCGCTGAGGCGACCTGCTTGGCAAGCTCTGTCTTGCCCGTTCCCGGCTCGCCCTTGACCAGCAGCGGCCGTTCAAGGGTGATCGCCGCGTTCACCGCGACCTTCAGGTCTTTTTCCGCAATATAGGCGCTTGTGCCTTCAAACTGCATTTTGTTCTCTCTCGCTTATTTTCGCCGGGACATTAGGCGGGTTTTGTTCAAATGGGAACAGTCCTCGCGAAACGGCTTGTTGCAATGCACTCAGGAGGCGTTCTTTTCAAGCGCTTCCCGCAGCATTTCAAGTTCCAGCCATTCCTCTTCCATGGCCGCGATGCCGGCTTGCAGTGCGGACAGTTCACTCGCCAGGCGATTGAACCCATCGGGATCGCGGGCAAAGAGATCCGCATCGGCCATCCGGTTCTCAAGCGCCTCCGCCTTGGCCTCGGCCTCCTTCAGTTTCTCCGGCAGTGTCTCGAGCGCGAACTTCTGCTTGTAGGAGAGCTTGCTCTTTGGCGCCGCGGCTTTGGCAGCGCTGGCACCGGCGGCCTTTTGACGTTTCTGTTTCCCGGACGAGGGAGAGCCGGTCCGCGCTCGCTGTGCCAGCATGTCGCTGTAACCGCCCGCATAGACCAGCCAGCGCCCGTCGGGCCTGTCGGGATCTGCCGGTGCGATGGTCGATGTGACCGTGCGGTCGAGGAAGTCGCGATCATGGCTGACAAGCATCACCGTTCCGGCGAAGCCGGCGACAATCTCCTGCAACAGGTCCAGCGTTTCCATATCGAGATCGTTCGTCGGTTCGTCGAGAATGATCAGATTGGCGGGCCTGGCAAGATTGCGCGCCAGGATGAGCCGGGCACGCTCGCCGCCCGACAGCTCCCTGATCGGCGTGCGCGCCTGTTCCGGCTGGAAAAGGAAGTCCTTCATATAGCCCGTGACATGGCGTTGCCGCCCGTCGACGACCAGCGAACTGCCGCGCCCGTCCGTCAGGAAATGTTCCAGCGTTTCATCCGGATCGAGGGCCGCGCGTTTCTGGTCAAGCGTCGTTATCTCGAGATTGGCCCCGAGCCGCACGGTCCCTTCATCCGGCGCCAACCTGCCTGTCAGGAGATTCAGAAGTGTTGTCTTGCCGGCACCGTTCGGACCGACAAGCCCGATCCTGTCGCCGCGATGGATGCGCATTGAAAAATCCGAAACGATCTCGCGTCCGCCAAAGGTCTTGCAGACGGATTTTGCCTCGATGACAAGCTTGCCGGAATCGCGCGCCTCGGCAGCGGCCGCCCCGATGGTGCCCTCCGGCCCGCGATGCCCCCGGAACCGGGCCCGCATCTCCTTCAGTTCCGAAAGCCGCCTGACATTGCGCTTGCGGCGCGCGGTGACGCCGTAGCGCAGCCAATGCTCCTCCCGAACGATCGCCCGCCCGAGCTTGTGCTGCTCACGCTCCTCTTCCTCGAGCACCTTGTCGCGCCATGCTTCGAAGGCCTCGAACCCCTGATCCAGGCGCCGCGCCGCGCCGCGATCGAGCCACACGGTGGCCCGAGAGGTCTGCTCAAGAAACCGCCGGTCATGGGAAATCACCACCAGGGCGCTTCGGCTGCGTGCCAGTTCCTGTTCCAGCCATTCGATCGCCGGCAGGTCAAGATGATTGGTCGGCTCGTCAAGCAGCAACACATCCGGTTGCGGCGCAAGAACCCGCACCAGCGCGGCGCGGCGCGCTTCACCACCCGAGAGCCTTTCGGGATCTTCATCGCCGGCAAGCCCCAGATGCTGAAGCAGGTAGCTGACCCGGTGCGGATCGTCGCCCGGACCGAGACCAGCCTCGGCATAGGCGCGCACGGTAGTGTGCCCTTCGAAATCGGGAACCTGTTCGAGGTAGCGGACCGTCGTTGCAGGGTGCCGGAACACCGTGCCGGATTGCGGCTCGACGAGACCTGCGGCGATCTTCATGAGCGTCGATTTTCCCGACCCGTTGCGTCCGACGAGACAGATATGGTCACCAGGCTCGATCTGCAGGTCCGCGCCGGACAGGAGCGGCGTGCCGCCGAAGGTCAGGTGGATATCGTCGAGCTTGAGGATCGGCGGTGCCATGGATTATTCACCCGACAGGTCGAACGGGCGTGCAAGCAAGAGCGCGGTGCCCGCGTCCAGGGTCACCGTCACCGGCCCCTCTGCGACATTGGAAATTGTCCGGGATGAACCGAACGCAAGGTGATGATCCTTCAATCCGTAGCGCGCGCCCTCTATGCTGAGCGCCGGCACCTCGCTGAAGTTGAGGATGGAAAACATCGACGCGGCCGGCAGGCCGATTGTGTTCGGTCCTTTTCCCAGCGCCCAGCCTTCTTCCAGCCCGGATGTCAAAAGCACGTCGATGTCGCGCGCCTTGAGTGAACAGGCCAGCGCCATGTGGAAGAACGCGTGATCGCTCCGCTCGCCGCCAAGTGCCCCGGCGAGGATGATCCGTTCCGCCCCGAGCGCCAGGGCCTCCTCGACGGCGATTTCCCCGTCGGTCAGATTTTTGGCCGCCGGAAACGGCTTGCGCGGCGTCCGCGACCACCGCTCCTGCAGCTCGGGAGGCGAGGAATCGAAATCGCCGACCCACATTTCCGGTTTCAGCTTCAGGTCCTGGGCATGGAACATGCCGCCATCGGCTGCGATCACCCGCGCGCCGGCAATCTGCTCCCGCAGCCGGGCGGTTTTCTCAAGATTCCCGCCGAGCAGGATCAGAAATGTCGTCCCTTTGTCCATCGATCGAAGCACATAGCAGCTTTTTGCCCACTTGCCAGCGCCGAACAGCCGCACTATGACGGTTGTTGCTCTAACGGGGTGCCGTCGCCGAAGCGCGTGGCTGAGAGGCTTTGCCAACCCGAAGAACCTGATCCGGCTCGTACCGGCGGAGGGATTAGACGCATGTCAAAGCGCCTTTTTCCCGAAAAATTCTGACGAAGGAGGCGCTCATGCCCATCAAGAAATCTTTGTTTTCTGCAGTTTTTGCAGCAATAGCCGGCGTTTTTGCAACGACCGGCGCTTTCGCCAGCGACCGCGAATTGACGGTCTATACCTATGAAAGCTTCGTCGCCGAATGGGGCCCGGGCCCGGTCGTCAAGAAGGCATTCGAAGCGCAATGCGACTGTACGCTCAACTGGGTCGGCATCGCAGACGGTGTCGCGCTGTTGAACCGCCTGAAGCTTGAGGGCGAAGCAACCAGGGCCGATGTCGTGCTCGGCCTCGATACCAATCTCGTGACCGAAGCCAAGGAAACGGGCCTGTTCGAGCCAAGCGGCATTGACCAGTCGAATGTCACGGTGCCCGGCAACTGGAGCGACGACGTTTTCATCCCCTATGATTACGGCTATTTCGCCGTGGTTTACGATACCGATGCGCTGGCAAACCCGCCGGCCAGCCTCAAGGAACTCGTCGAGGGCGATACGAACGTCAAGATCGCCATTCAGGACCCGCGCACGTCGACGCCCGGCCTCGGTCTGCTGTTGTGGATCAAGTCGGTCTATGGCGACGAGGCACCAGCGGCGTGGAAAGGCCTCAAGCAACGGGTCCTGACAGTGACGCCCGGCTGGTCCGAATCCTACGGCCTCTTTACCGCCGGTGAAGTGCCGATGGTGCTGTCCTACACAACCTCTCCGGCCTACCACATGATCGCCGAGGACACCGACCGCTATCGGGCCGCCGCCTTCGAGGAAGGCCACTACCTGCAGATCGAAGTGGCCGGTCTTGTCAACACATCGAAGCAAAAGGATCTTGCCCGTCAATTCCTCGAATTCATGACCGGGCCGCAATTCCAGAACGCGATCCCCACGACCAACTGGATGTTCCCCGCCGGAAAGATGTCCGAACCGCTGCCGGCCGCTTTCGATGAACTCGTTCAACCGGACAAGACGCTCCTTTTCAGTGCCGACGAGGTTGCAAGGAACCGCAAGGCCTGGGTTGAAGAGTGGCTCAATGTCATGAGCGACTAGAGCAAGTCCGTGTTGGGTTGGATCTGATGCTCGGGCGGCGCCAGACAAAAGCCAGCCTCGGCGCCGGCCTTCTTGTACTTTGTGTTATGGCGGCGGTAATCGGTGCCGCCGTCCTGGCGCTTCTTTCAAGCGCCATTGGCGGATCCGATGACGGCAGCCCTCTGTTCAGCAGCTATATCTGGCGGGTCACCCGCTTCACGCTGCTGCAGGCTTTCCTGTCGACGCTTATCTCCGTCGCGCTTGCAATCCCGCTCGCAAGGGCACTGGCGCGCCGGCAGGCGTTTTTCGGGCGTCGCTGGCTTCTGCGCCTGCTCGCCGTGCCCATCGGACTGCCGCCCATTGTCGCAGCACTCGGCCTGATCGAGATCTGGGGTCGTCAGGGCATTGTCAATTCGGCCTTGCTCGCCTTCGGAATGGAACAGCCCGTATCGATATACGGGCTTGCCGGTATCCTGCTCGCCCATGTCTTTTTCAACATGCCGCTCGCCGCAAGGCTGCTGCTGGCCCAGCTCGAGCGTGTGCCGTCCGAACACTGGCGCAATGCCGAGCAACTTGGTCTCGGCCCGTGGACAGTGTTCCGCCTGATCGAGTGGCCGTTCATGCGCAGCCATCTGGCACCGGTTTGCGGCCTCGTCTTCATGCTGTGCATCACCAGTTTCACCCTGGTCCTGCTTCTGGGCGGCGGGCCTGGCGCCACCACCATCGAGGTCGCCATCTACCAGGCCCTGCGCTTTGACTTTGACCCGCAGCGCGCGGTTGTTCTGGCGCTCCTGCAGCTGTGCCTGACGTCAATCCTGCTGCTCCTGCTCTCGCGCGTCGGCGGGGCACCGGAGGAAGGTGCAACCATCGGGCAGGCGATCCGCCGGCACCCCGGCAGGAACCCGGCCGCCCGCGCCGCGGATTTCGGGCTGATCGGCCTTTCGGCCCTCTTCCTGGTTTCACCGCTCGTCTCCATTGCAGTTTCCGGCCTGCTTGCCGATTTCGGCCGCCTGCTTGCAGAATCCATCGTCTGGAGGGCGATCAGCACCAGCCTGCTGATCGCGCTGGTTGCCGCGCTGCTGTCCGTGGCGATGGCGATGGCGCTCATTCGCGCCCGATACGCCGCGCTGCCGTTTGCCGCGCATCATCGTTGGGCGCGCGGTCTCCGGGCGACCGCCTATGCCACATCGAGCCTTGTTCTTCTGGTGCCGCCGATTGTACTTGGTGCCGGCTGGTTCGTTTTGCTCCGCGGCCACGTTGATGTCTTTGCGATCGCCCCTGTGATTGTCATTGCGGTCAATGCGGTAATGGCACTGCCTTTCGTGATCCGGGTCCTCGAACCGGCACACACCACGCACATGGCGCGCACGGCACGCCTGACCGCCTCGCTCGGAATTGCCGGCCTGAACCGGCTGCTCCTCATTGACTGGCCCGGCCTTCGCCGGGCGTTTTTGCTGTCGACAGCCTTTGCCATGGCGCTTTCACTTGGTGATCTTGGCGCGATCGCATTGTTCGGCAGCCAGGACGTCATCACGCTGCCCTATCTGCTGCTGCAGCGCATGGGCAGCTACCGGACAGACGATGCCGCCGGGATCGCGCTGCTGCTCGGACTTGTGTGCCTGCTGCTGATGGTGCTTGCCGACAGCGGAAGACGGCGCGCGGCCGATGGAGCGCAGTTATGATCGGCGAAACACTCAAACTCGACGCGGTGACGCTGAAACGCGAAACAATCGAAATGCGCTTTGATACGCAGATCGAGGCCGGAAAAATTGCTGCAATCATCGGCCCTTCGGGCGCCGGCAAATCAACCTTGCTCAATCTGGTAGCCGGCTTTGAAACGCCGGATGCCGGCAGCCTTGCCATTGGCGATGCCGATGTCACCGGCAAGGAACCGTCCGAACGACCCGTCACCATGGTGTTTCAGGAAAACAACCTGTTTTCGCATCTCGACGTGGCTACCAATGTGAGCCTCGGCATCCGGCCGCACCTGAGCAAGGATCCGTCCGACCGTACGCTGGTCAAAGAAGCACTCGGCCGTGTCGGGCTGGCCGATTTCGAAAACCGCATGCCGGGCAGCCTCTCGGGCGGCGAGCGACAGCGTGTCGCCATTGCCCGGGCGCTCGTGCGCCGCAGGCCGGTCCTGCTGCTCGACGAGCCGTTCGCCGCTTTAGGGCCTCGATTACGCCGCGATATGCTGCTATTGGTCCGACAATTGCAGGTCGAGACAGGAATGACCGTTTTGATTGTCACGCACCAGCCACAAGAGGCTGCGGCGATTGCTGATACAATTGTTTTCCTGGATAAAGGCAGAACCATCGCAACGGGTTCAGCGGATGGTTTTTTTGAACGCAGCGACGTAAAAGGTCTTGCCGATTATCTTGGTGAAGGAGGACAATAGGGCCGAAATCGCCGAATTGCCCGCTCCGCGAGGAAAGGCGGCGTCAATCAAAGCAACTGTTTCGCGATAGACGAACCGACAAGGCGCAGATTCCATCTCACAGGTGCACCAAATCGACGGATCCCTCGGCATGATGCCAAGGCACAATTCGCCGCGAAAGTCCGTGGCGCGGATTGTGTATGCGGGATTGCTGTGCCTTGCGGCTGCCGGTTGCCAGACACTTCTCGACGAGACCTATTCACCGACGGTCGGACCGTCTGACAATCCGCAGACAGTCAAACGCCTGGAAAAGAACGACCCCCGCGCCCGTCTCGGCGCCCTGGAGCATCCACGCATTATTGCGAGCTATGGCGGGGAATATAGCGACCCGCAGGTCGAGCGGGTACTGGCCCGGATTGTCGGCGCCTTAACCCTGGTGTCGGAAAATCCGAAACAGACCTATCGTATCACCATCCTGAACTCGCCGGCTGTCAATGCGTTTGCCCTGCCGGGCGGATATCTCTATGTGACGCGCGGCCTGCTTGCCCTTGCCAACGATTCGTCCGAAGTCGCCGCCGTCATCGCCCACGAAATGGCGCATGTGACCGCCAATCACGGCCTACAGCGAAAACGCGCCGAGGAGGCGGAGGTTCTGGCAAGCCGGGTTGCGGCGGAAGTGCTTTCCAACGAGATCGACGGTCAGCAGGCAATTGCAAGGAGCAAACTGCGCCTTGCCGCCTTTTCCCGTCAGCAGGAGCTGGAAGCAGATGTGATCGGCGTGCGTATGCTCGGCCAGGCCGGCTTCGATCCCTATGCGGCGGCCCGTTTCCTGCAGTCCATGGAGGCCTACAGCCGTTTCCGCGCCGGCGACGCGGACGCCGACCAGAGCCTCGATTTCCTCTCAACCCACCCCGATGCCCCAAAGAGGCTGCAGCTGGCGGAGCGCCACGCACGCGCCTTCGGTCCGCCCGGCACCGGCGTACGTGACCGCGACATGTATCTCAAGGGCATCGGTGGACTGCTTTATGGCGACAGCCCCAATGAAGGCTATGTGCGCGGCCTGACCTTCCTTCACCCGAACCTCGGCATCCGCTTCAGCGTTCCGAAGGGATTTCAGATCGACAACACCGCCCAGGCGGTGCTGGCTACGGGTCCGGGCGATATCGCGATCCGCTTTGACGGTGTCACCGACACCCGCCGCAAATCCCTGACCAACTACATCGCAAGCGGCTGGGTCACCGGCCTTGATCCCGCGACGATCCGGTCGTTGAAGGTCAATGGTCTTGATGCTGCGACGGCGCGGGCATCCGCCGAGGAATGGGATTTCGATGTGACGGTCATAAGGGTCAGGAACCGTATCTACCGGCTGTTGACCGCAGCGCCGACGGCCAGCCCGAACCTGGAGCCCACCGCTCAGATCGTTCGCAATTCCTTCCGCAAGATGTCCGCCTCGGAGGTTGCCTCCCTGAAACCCCTCAGGGTCCGGCTCTATACGGTGAAGGCCGGTGATACGGTCGCCACGATAGCCAACCGGATGCGCGGCACGAACCGGCGCCTCGAACTGTTTCAGTTGCTCAACGCACTTCCGCCAGGGGCCAGCCTTTCTGTCGGCCAGGAAGTCAAGATCATCTCCGACCGCTGAAACGCGACGCGCTTGGCACGGGCCGCGACGTTCCGTGTCCGTTTTCGCAATCATAGCGACCGGGCGGCCGTTTGCGGGGCTCTTCCAACGAAAACGGCCCCCGTTTCAATCAAACGGGGGCCGGATTGAATGGTGGTCCGGTTATTGCCCGGTCAAAGACTGGTAATGGCCGGTGCGTCTTTCTCGAGCGCGATCTTCAGCTTCTCCAGCGCCCGGTTCTCGATCTGGCGCACCCTTTCCTTGGAAATGCCGAGGCTGGTGCCGAGCGCTTCGAGCGTCGCGCCATTCTCGCTAAGGCGGCGCTCCTGGATGATCTTCATTTCGCGCGGATTGAGTTTGCCGAGCGCCGACTTGATCCACTCGGAGCGACGCTCCTGATCGATCATGATGCCGACCTGCTCGTCCGGCAGGGGATCGTCACTCTTGAGGAATTCAATCCGGTCCGAACCCGGTGATTCCGAATCTGAAACCGGCGCGTTGAGCGATGTATCGGCCCCCGAGAGCCGGGCGTCCATAACCGCCACATCCTTGACATTGACGCCGACCGCCAGGGCAATCTCCTGGTGAATGGCGCTTTCGCCCATATTCTCGTTGCTGCGCCACAGTTTGGCCCGCAGCCGCCTCAGGTTGAAGAAAAGTGCCTTCTGTGCGGAACTGGTGCCACCGCGGACGATGGACCAGTTGCGCAGGATATAGTCCTGGATGGATGCACGGATCCACCACGTCGCATAGGTGGAAAAGCGCACGTCGCGATCCGGCTCGAACCGCGCGGCAGCTTCCAGGAGCCCGACATGGCCTTCCTGGATGAGGTCGTTCATCGGCAATCCGAAATTGCGGAATTTGGCCGCCATGGAGATCACAAGCCGCATATGTGCCGTCGCGATCTTGTGCAGTGCCTCCTGGTCCCTCTCTTCTTTCCAAAGGACCGCAAGCTCATGCTCTTCTTCGCGGTCAAGATAAGGCGCCGACATGGCTGCCTTTATCATGTCATTTCCAGCACGCACTCCGCTCATGTCGCACTCCTGGTTGGATGGTCTCGAAAAACGCACACGCGGTAATTTTCCGATGGGCCAGAGATATGCAGACCCGCTACACCCTACTCATACGGGCAAACGCACTATCTCTACGTAACAATCGTGTGTGCGGATCACCGCAATTACAAGGAAACGCTGTGTTCACCATTTGGAACCAATCGTTCCCAAATTCATAAAACATGAGTAAAAAACGCAAAAAACCCGGTCAATGACCGGGTCTTTGCACTACTTTGCCAAAATCAACGTCGAATTGACGTTGCGTTCACTTTCAGGTGAACCCCGGCATACCGGTCAATTAAGCTGCTGCTTCCTGCGCCTCGCCCTCATTGGCGCCATCGTCGCCAGCTGCCTTGCCGCGTTTCGGACCCTTGTTGAGGTTGGTCTCGATCAGCCGCACGGCTTCCGTCTCGGAAAGCTTGTTGACCGCCGCGATCTCGCGCGCCATCCGGTCCAGTGCCGCCTCATAGAGCTGGCGCTCGGAATAGGACTGTTCCGGCTGGTTGTCTGCGCGGTAAAGGTCGCGAACGACCTCGGCGATGGAAATCAGGTCACCGGAATTGATTTTGGCATCATATTCCTGGGCCCTGCGGGACCACATGGTGCGCTTGATCCGCGCCCGTCCCTGCACGACTTTAAGCGAGCGCTCGACAAAATCCGTTTCGGCGAGCTTGCGCATGCCGATCGAGGACGCTTTGGCAACCGGAACCTTGAGCCGCATTTTGTCTTTGTCGAAATCGATAACAAAAAGCTCGAGCTTATGGCCGGCGACTTCCTGTTCTTCAATAGCTACAATCTGGCCGACACCGTGGGCCGGATAGACAATATACTCATTGGTCTTGAAACCCTGACGCTGAGAAGACTTTTTCTGCTGGGTTGTCATACGTTTTTTGTACTCCCTATTACAGTCCCGGAGACCGCCGGGTTGGGTACTATTGGACTGACGTCAAGGTCGAACCGGTATCCGCGGTCCGTCCACCCGATCGATCGGGGCTGATTGCACACGTGGACAATCAACATCCGTCCGTAACTGACAGCCGGGCAAACGGGCTGCTGTCAAAGGAACTTCGGTTCGCGGGGATGTTTTTCTTCCGTGATTGTGGCAATCCCGACAGGTTCATCGAACCTGCCCATGGTCAGTTCTATATAAGTACCACAAAAAACAGCGCGAATCAATAATTTGCCGCAGTTGCACACTGTTGCGGCAAGTACCAATCACAATATTGGTTAATTCATAAACATTTTCAAGGGAACCCCATTTGCGCCGGCCCGAACCGCGCATCAGGGACCCGGAATCGCCTCAGTCGCCCTCGCCGGGCTCGGGTGAGAAATACTTCTCGAACTTGCCCTCCATACCCTCGTATTCCTCGGCATCGGCGGGCGGGTCCTTTTTCATCGTGATGTTCGGCCACTTCTCGGCGAATTCAGTGTTGATCTCGAGCCACTTCTCAAGCCCCGGCTCTGTATCCGGCTTGATCGCCTCGGCGGGGCATTCCGGTTCGCAAACCCCGCAATCGATGCATTCATCCGGGTGGATGACAAGCATGTTCTCGCCTTCGTAGAAACAGTCCACCGGACAGACTTCGACACAGTCCGTGTATTTGCATTTGATGCAATTGTCGTTGACGATGTATGTCATGGACGGCTCCGGTTCGCACTCCAGCATTTTTGATCAAACGTTCAGGTAGCGGCTTTGTTTTCCCTTGGCAAGGCTGCCTGCCATCAAGCGCCGGAAGTGTCGCGCACCGGCACGTTTCTTCGAGAAACCACGTTCTAATTTTTTAGCGAGCTTTGAACAATTTCCCGTCATCGGGCACGACGATCGCGAACGATCGTGCATCTGCAACAAATTGTCGCACCAAGACATTCCGGCTGCTACTCATCGACGGACTTCCACTTGTCCAGTTGCCGTCTCTCCCTTTTGGTCGGCCGGCCACTGCCGGTTTCACGGTAGGGGGCCAGGACGGCTATGCCCCTTTCGCGCGCCGCCGGCGGCGGGCTCATATCCTCGTAGAGGAGCCGTGCCTCCTCATAGGGTCCCCGCCGGCTTCCCGGTCGAAGCACTTTCAGCACCAGGACCTTTCGTTCGAGTGTGATGGTCAGGACGTCATCCGGCAGAACCATGGTGCTCGGCTGGTCGATCTTGTCGCCGTTCTTTCGCACCCGGCCCGCCTGTGCGAGTTTCGCTGCCAGGGATCGCGATTTGACGATCCTTGCGAAAAACAACCACTTGTCGATGCGCTGCCGGTCCTCGGCCATTGTTGCCTATGCCAGGAATGTCACTTGTTGAGCTGTTCCTTGAGGGCTGCCAGCTTGGCGAATGGCGAATCCGGATCGACGGGCTTGTCTTTGCGCGGCGGGCGCCCGGCGAATCCGCCATTCTTTCCGGATTTGTTGGCCTTGCCCTTGAACCCGCCCTTGCCTTTGTGGCCGTCGCGCTGATGGTTGCGGTTCTTGCCGCGCCCGGTGCCCTGCTTGTGTTGCGGCTGATGTCTGCCGCGTCCGCGGTTGCCGTCTGAGCGGCCAACCGGACGCCAAAGGAGAACCGGTTTCGGCGGCTCCGCCACCTCTTCGCCGTCAGTTTCGGTTGCGGCTGCCGCCGGTGTTTCGCTGGTTTCGCTGACCGCTGCCGTTTCTGCCGTCGACTCGACTTCAGCTGCTGCCTTCTCGTCTTCAGCTACTGTCTTCTCTTCTTCAGCTCCTGCCGGCTCGCTTTCCTGCTTGGCATCTGCGGCCTCACAGACATCCGGCTTGGACCGTTCGACGTCGACCTTGGTATCGTCTTCGGCTTTGGTCGTCTCCTCCGCCGTATCTTCCGCGGGTTTCGCCGTCTCCGCGTCTGTTTCCGTACCGTCTTGCTCGGCCTTTTCAGTGCTCTGAACGGCCTTGGCATCGAGCTCTGCAAAATGTGTTGCGACCTCCTCGGCGCTGGCCTCATCGGCGCGGTAGCCAAGACCCTTGAGGATTTCCTCGATATCGTCCGGTGTTGCCCCGAGTATCGACAGCATGGCGGGTGTCGTGACGAAGCGACGCCCGTCATAAGCACCATCGGGTCGTGCGCCGCTGTCCGGCTTCCATTGCAGCAGCGGCCGGATGATATCGGCCAGCCGTTCCAGTATGTCGATGCGCACCGCACGTTTGCCGAGGAAGCGGAAGCCCGCAAGCCGGTAGAACTCCCGGTCGAAGGAAGCATCGGTGACAATCGATGTGCGGCCCGCGGCCAGAGCGCCGGTGATTTCACCGTAGCCGGGCTTGTCGAAACCGTCGTGGCGCAGCGACCACAGCAGCGTGATCAGTTCGGCGGGTGCCGGTTTCAACAGAGCCGGCATGAACACATGGTAGGCGCCGAAGCGCACGCCATATCGGCGCAGCGAGCCGCGTGCATCCTGGTCGAGGGCCTTCACGTCGCCTGCAACGTCGCGACGAAACAAGATCCCGAAAGCCTCGACCAGCCGGAACGCCAGTCCCTTCGCAAGTCCCTCCAGGTCTTCTGCCGCCGCCAGGTCTTCGAGAGGCTTCAGGATCGAACTGATGTGGAACCCGACAAAGCGCTCGATACGGGCGTTAACGACGTCCCGAGCCTGCTGCGACAATTGCTCGTCGGCAAGCAGGACAATCCGCGGCTTGAGCGCCTCGTCGGTCTCCGTCAGTCGGGCGACGGGATCGCCCATCCAGCGCACGAAACCGTCTGATCCGAGTGCGAAATCGCTGTTGCCGGATGCATGCAGACGTGCGGCGCGTGCCTCGAACTCGAGCGCCAGTGACTTCTGCGCGGCGGCAAGCACAGCCTTCGCGTCGGGTCCCTCGGCACTTGCGTCCGGGGTGAAACGAAATCCGTTCAACTGCCCCACGTGATGTCCCTCGACAAAAACGTCGCCGTCAACACCAATTTCAGCTTCAAGCATCGCGTTCTCTCTCAACCGCTTCATGAGCACTGATGTCCTGCGGTCAACGAAGCGTTTCGTCAACCTCTCATGCAACGCATCCGACAGTCGATCCTCGATTTCTCGCGTCTTTTCTTGCCAGTGTGACGGATTCGCCAGCCATCCCGGCCTGTGTGACGCATAAGTCCACGTTCTTATTTGCGATATTCGTGCCGAAAGTGTGTCGATCTCGCCATCCGTGCGGTCGGCCCGCCGCACCTGCTCGGCCACATAGTCCTCCCGTACCGAACCATGTTGCACGATGTCGCTGTAGATGGTTGCGATCAGGTCGGCATGCTGGGCCGGTGTGATCTTGCGATAGTCCGGCAGCGCACAGACATCCCAAAGCCGCTCGACAGCCTCGCGCCCCTGGGCCAGCGCGGCAATGTCCGCATCGCGTGCCAGGTGGTCGAGCGACTGGCGATCCACCGCCGGCAGCGCCCGGCTCAGTCCGGCAACGCTCGGCGCTTCGTCAAGGCTGTCGCACAGCGACTGCACGGAGCTGAAGTCCAGCGCCTTGCTGCGCCATTGCAAAACCTTCAGCGGCTCGAACTCATGCCCCTCCACACGCTCGACAAGATCGTCGGCGAACGGGTCCACGCGGCCTGTCACGCCAAAGGTTCCGTCATGCATATGGCGCCCGGCGCGGCCGGCAATCTGCCCGACCTCGGCCGCATTCAGGGCGCGGTACTGGTACCCGTCGAACTTGCGGTCCTGTGCGAAAGCGACATGGTCGACATCGAGGTTGAGGCCCATGCCGATGGCGTCGGTCGCGACCAGATATTCGACATCGCCGGCCTGGTAGAGCGCCACCTGGGCGTTGCGTGTACGCGGGCTCAGAGCCCCAAGCACCACGGCCGCACCGCCGCGCTGGCGGCGGATGAGCTCGGCGATGGCATAGACCTCGTCGGCGGAGAACGCCACGATCGCCGAGCGTCGCGGCAACCGCGTGATTTTCTTGGCGCCGGCATAGGCGAGATGCGACAGGCGCGGCCGAGAGACAACGGTCACGCCCGGCAGCATCTTTTCAAGGATGCTGCGAATGGTGGCGGCTCCAAGGAGCAGCGTTTCCTCGCGGCCCCGCAGGTGGAGAATGCGATCGGTAAAGACGTGCCCGCGCTCCAGATCACCTGCCAGCTGTACTTCGTCGATGGCGACGAATTCGGCGTCGGTCTCCTTCGGCATCGCCTCAACGGTGCACACCGTGTAACGCGCATCCTTGGGGCCGACTTTCTCTTCGCCCGTAATCAGGGCGACATTCGCCGATCCGGCCTTGACGCAGATGCGCTCATAGACCTCACGCGCAAGGAGCCGCAGGGGAAGGCCAATGACCCCGCTCTTGTGCGCCACCATGCGTTCGATCGCATAGTGCGTTTTTCCGGTGTTGGTCGGACCCAGCACGGCTGTCACGCCGCGACCGCTGAGGACCAATGGCTGGTTCGGTGAGGAAGAGTTCTGGCGCATCAATTGGGGAATATCTCAGGATAGGATGGTGCTCTCATAACACGACAGATGGTGCTGAACACTGCAATTTTCATGGCCGGTGTTAAGATTCGGAACAGGGGCGGAACGAAACGGCGACGAATCACTGACTCAAGCCGATTCAGGGTTTGTTCACGGCAAAATGTTCCGCCTTGTGACCGGCAAAGCACAATATGCTGAATCGGACCGGGCCGGGGCCAATGCCTTTGCGCGCAAAAATCGGGCAAAAGGTTAACGTGGAACGAATACGCAATCTGGCATCGGGTGTGTCATGGTTAAGCGCCGGTTAACACGTCAAATATTTTAACAGCCGGTTAATCGACCGATCGTGAAATATCGGCGTTTCCGTTAGGGATTCGACCAAAAGCGGAACGAATCGGCGACGAATCGCTGACCGGAGCGTGTTTCTGGTTTGTTCCCACAACATGTGGATCGAAAATCGGCGGGCGCCACAAATTTTCCGGCAAATCCGGCGCTCTTAGGCAGGCATCACCGCGCATTTCGTTAACAAACAGGCCGGGTCTCGTTTGGTGGGTCCCGGTGCGCCACGCCGGAATCGCAAAAAAACGAATCAAAAAAGACGGCGCCCGCCAGGCGCCGCCTCAAAACGTCATATCGGATTTTTCAGACGAAGTACTGGCCGCCATTTGCCGAAATGGTCGATCCGGTAATAAAGCCGGCATCGTCCGACGCCAGGAAGACGACGCAGCGCGCGATCTCCTCCGGCTCGCCCAGCCGGCCGACCGGAATGAGCGGCAGGATGCGTTCGTTGAGCACCTTTTCAGGCACGGCGCGGACCATCTCCGTCCCGATATATCCGGGACAGATCGCATTGACCGTGATGCCCTTTGCGGCACCTTCCTGCGCAAGGGACTTGGTGAAGCCGAGATCGCCGGCCTTCGCGGCGGAATAGTTCGCCTGCCCCATCTGCCCTTTCTGGCCGTTGATCGAGGATATGTTGATCACCCGACCGAAGCCGCGGTCGCGCATGCCCGGCCAGATCGGGTGGGTCATGTTGAACAGGCCGGTCAGGTTCGTGTTGATCACATCGTTCCAGTTTTCCGGCGTCATCTTGTGGAACATCGTGTCCCGGGTGATGCCGGCATTGTTGACCAGCACCTCGACCGGTCCGAGATCGGCCTCAACCTTGGCGATGCCGTCGACGCAGGACTGGTAGTCCGAGACATCCCACTTGTAGACCGGAATTCCGGTTTCCGCCTTGAAGGCGTTGGCCTTCTCGTCGTTGCCGGCATAGTTGGCGGCCACCGAATATCCGGCGTCCCTCAGACCGACCGAGATCGCAGCGCCTATGCCGCGGGTTCCGCCGGTTACGATTGCGACTTTACTCATGACATCTCCCCCGATGCTTGGCGGCGGCCTCCCGGACGCCGTTTGTTGAATTCACTCAAGGCCGTTCGACACACATGGCAACGCCCATGCCGCCGCCGATGCACAATGTGGCAAGACCCTTCTTGACGCCGCGACGCTGCATCTCGAAGAGCAACGTGTTCAGCACGCGCGCACCGGATGCACCGATCGGGTGACCGATGGCGATGGCACCGCCATTCACATTAACGATTTCCGAATCCCAGCCGAGATCCTTGTTGACCGCGCAGGCCTGTGCCGCGAAGGCCTCGTTCGCCTCGACGAGCTCGAGATCGGAGACCGACCAGCCGGCTTTCTCGAGTGCCTTCTTCGATGCCGGGATCGGTCCGGTGCCCATGATTTGCGGATCGACGCCGGCGGTCGCCCAGGAGACGATCTTCGCCATCGGTGTGACACCGCGCTTGTTCGCTTCCTCCTCGCTCATCAGAACGACGGCGGCAGCGCCGTCATTGATGCCGGATGCATTGCCCGCAGTCACGGTGCCTTCCTTGGAGAAGGCGGGGCGAAGCTTGGCCATCTGTTCCATCGATGCCCCGTGGCGGATATATTCGTCATCCTCGACGACAATGTCGCCCTTGCGCGTCTTGACCGTGAAGGGAACGATCTCGTCCTTGAACCGGCCCGCCTTTTGCGCGGCCTCGGCCTTGTTCTGCGACGCGACCGCAAAACTGTCCTGATCTTCCCGCGTGAGCTGCCAGCGCTCGGCGACATTTTCAGCCGTGTTGCCCATGTGGTAGCCGTAGAAGGCGTCGGTCAGACCGTCCTTGATCATCGTGTCGATCATTTTCAGGTCGCCCATTTTCTGGCCGGCGCGAAGGTTCGCGCAGTGCGGCGCCATCGACATGGATTCCTGCCCGCCGGCAACGATGATCGACGCATCGCCCGTGACGATCTGCTGCATGCCGACCGCGACGGCGCGCAGGCCCGAACCGCAAAGCTGGTTGAGACCCCAGGCTGTCGCTTCGGCAGGAATGCCGGCCGCCATTGCCGCCTGACGCGCCGGGTTCTGTCCCTCGCCCGCCTGCAGGATCTGCCCCATGATCACCTCATCGACATCGGTCGGATCGACACCGGCCCGCTCGAGCGCACCGGTGATGGCCGTCGCGCCAAGCTCATGCGCAGGCACATTGGCAAATGCCCCATTGAAGGAACCAACGGCCGTGCGGGCCGCGCTGGCGATAACGATTGGTGAATTGGTCATTGCTCTTCCCTGAAGGTTGGATGTGATCCGGGATCGTGTCGTGCATGAAATTGAAGCAGGTTGCAGCGGAAGTCAAACGCACCTGCAGCATAACCGAAGTTCCTTGTCCTGCGCCGCTCCCGCCGCCTCGCAGAGCCGCGCTCGCCGCATTGCACAAAGCGTTTGAAATAATGCTATACTTTTTCCTGCACTCATGATCATGTTGTGGCGCGTACCGGATTTTACACGCTTTTTTTGACGTCGGCTCCGGGGCAAAAAGTATAATGCTTCCCGTCAGGAACCTGTAAGCGCCGGGTTCCAAAGGGGCGACAACACGGCACAAGCCGGCAGGGAGGTAGCATGCATGGCTAAGGCTGATGGGCAGATCGTCATCAAGAAATACGCCAATCGTCGGCTCTACAATACCGGCACCAGCACATATGTGACGCTCGATGATCTGGCGGTGATGGTCAAAAACGGCGACGATTTTGTCGTTCTCGATGCCAAGTCCGGCGACGACATCACACACTCCGTGCTCACACAGATTATCTTCGAGCAGGAATCCAAGACCGGCAACACGCTGCTTCCGGTGTCCTTCCTGCGCCAGCTGATTTCCTATTACGGGGATCAGATGCAGATGCTGCTCCCGAGCTATCTGGAACATTCGATGAGCGCGTTCACCGCGCAGCAGGACCAGATGCGCGAGCAGATCACCAAGGCGTTCGGCGAAACGCCCATGGCCCGCAACATGCAGATGCCGATGCAGATGATGGAAGAGCAGGTGCGCCGCAACACGGAGATCTTCCAGCAGGCCATGAAGATGTTCTCGCCCTTTGCCGCGACGGACAGCAAGCCCTCTGAGGATGAGAAGCCGAAGGCCGAAAGCAAGGACCTCAAGGAACTGAAGGATCAGCTGCGCGCGCTGCAGGACAAGCTCGACTCCATGGATGGCTGACACCAGGAAACGCGAGAGGTGTTCATCCGGTCCTTGAAGCGCCCTGCGGTGCCAGCACCGGCACGAAGACCCGCCGCGATGCCCGTTCCGCAACCGGCAGTCCCTGGTATAGACGTTTCTGCGCCTCGACAATGACAAGGCCGCTGAAGAACGGCCAGTAACGCCGCCCGAGGCGCTCCGTGGTGCGCGCCATGCTCTGGATCGCCTTGTGCCGCGATGGCGGGAAGAACAGTGCCTCTGCAAAGGCGCCGGGCGTGTAGCTTGCATCTCGTAGCAGCCCGGTGATCTGGTTTCGCGAATAGGGCGTTCCCGACCCGAAGGGCGTGTGTTCAAGCCGCGCCCACACGCCGCGCCGGTTCGGCACAGCGATCACCAGCCGCCCGCCCGGGGCCAGAACACGCCAGGTTTCCTTCAGCGTCTCGCGCGGGTTTTCGGCGTATTCCAGTGAGTGGATCATCAGGATCCGGTCAAGCGAGGAATCGGGCAGCGGAAGCTCCTCGTCAAAAACCAGCGCCGTGGCCGAGGCTTCCAGCGTAGGCCAGTTGATCGCGCCCTGGCCCGCCGGCATGAAGGCGAAGGTGCGCTCCGCATCCGCCCGGAACCGGTCGAGATAGGGCGCGGCATAACCGAGCCCCATGAGGCGCTCGCCGGGCAGATCCGCCCACAGCGAGGAGAGCGCCATGGCGATGGCCTCCTGCGCGAGCTTTCCGAGCCGGGTATGATAAAACTGCCGCAGATCGACGATATCGGTATGCATGCGGCCAAACTAGTGCGTGACGCGGATGATTTGAAGCATCAGGCGGCGGAATTCCCGCAAGCTTCGAATTGGCGTTAACAGGATGGCAGGCATTGTTTATAGAAAACCAGATACTGCAGACCGGGAGGTGAAGTTGGCAGAAATCAAGATCGAGCAGTTTCCGTGCCGCCAGGACAATTTCGGTGTGCTGGTCCACGATGCGAAGACCGGCGTGACGGCTTCCATCGATGCCCCGGAAGAAGCCCCGATCGTTCAGGCGCTTGAACGGATGGGATGGGGGCTGAACCACATATTCGTCACCCACCACCACCTGGATCACGTCGAGGCAATCCCGGCGCTCAAGGAGCGTTACGGCGCAAATGTTTTCGGGCCGGCCTCCGAGGCTGCCAAGATACCCGGCATCGACGAGACGGTGTCCGACGGCGACCATTTTCATTTCGGCAGCCTTCGCGTCGAGGTCATCGAGACGCCCGGCCACACGCTTGGCCATGTCTGCTACTACATGCCGGAGGCATCCGTGCTGTTTGCCGCCGACACGCTGTTTGCGCTTGGCTGCGGCCGCGTTTTCGAGGGCACGCCCGAGCAGATGCATGCGTCGCTGCAGCGCCTCGCTGTTCTGCCGGACGACACCATCGTCTACTGCGGTCACGAATACACCGCCGCCAATGCAGCCTTTGCCGTGACCGTCGATCCGCAAAACGCGGTGCTCGAGCGGCGTGCCGAGGAAGTCGCCCGGCTGCGTGATGCCGGCATGGCGACACTGCCGACCACAATTGGTGTCGAGAAGGCGACCAACCCGTTCCTGCGCCCCTCGGACCAGGCGATCCGGACACATCTCGGCATGCCGGACGCATCCGACGCCGAGGTTTTTGCCGAAATCCGGCGCCGCAAGGACAGTTTCTGATCGGGTTAGTCATGCCCTGCCGGGACGGACCGGCGAAGGTCAGTCAGGACACATGGGCCAATTTCTGGACCTGCAACATGCGGATCAGATCGTCCGGCAGCATGGCTGGCGCAAACGCATGGCCCTGCAGAATATTGCAACCCAGGTCGCGCAGGATCCATGCGTGCTCCATTGTCTCCACGCCTTCTGCGACCACTTCAATATCGAATGAGCGGCCGATATCGACGATTGAAGCGACCAGATTCTGCTGCGCACTCGAACTGACAATCGGATCGACGAACTGTCTGTCGATCTTCAGCCGGCGCGGTTTCAACTGCAACAGACTGACGATCGACGCGTGACCGGTACCGAAATCATCGACCTCGATGTCAATGCCCAGTTTCTTTATCTGATCGATGTTCGATTTCACGACGTCATTGCAATCATCGAGAAAGATGGATTCCACCAGTTCGAATGACACGGTTCCGGGTTCGAAATCGATGCCCTTGATTTCCTCGATCAGTCCCTCGTCGTGCAACCGCTTTGATGACACGTTGACAGAGACCTTTGGCAGCGTCATGCCGGCAGCCTCCCACATTTTGAACAGCCGGGTCGATTGAAGCAGTACGGATCTGTCGATCTGTGAAATGACATGCAATTCCTCGGCGATTTTCATGAAATAGCCGGGCGCGAGAACACCATCGGTCGGGTGATGCCAGCGCACCAGAGCCTCAATCCCGACCAGATCGAGAGACTGCGCGTCGAACTGCGGCTGGAAATAGGCAACAAACTCGTCCCGCTCGATGCCATACAGGATTTCATCTGCAATGCGTTTGTTGCGGATGGTTTCTATCTGCAGCAACGGCGTGAAGACTTCATAACGGTTGCGGCCGAGATTCTTGGCCCGGTACAATGCGATGTCGGCATTGATCAGGAGCTGGTGCGGGGAGAAAAGGTTTTCTTCGTTACGCGCGATCCCGACGCTAACACCGACCCGGCATTGGTGCCCGTCATGGGAAATGGGGCGCTTCATCTCGCTGATAATCCGCTCGGCCAGTTCTATCGGGTATCCCTTGCTTTTTGACGTGCGGCAAAAGATGACAAATTCGTCTCCGCCGATACGGGCGACGAAATCATCCTTCGTACTGTTCGATTTCAGAACTTTCGAGGCATGCACGAGAACGGCGTCGCCGGCGCTGTGTCCATGCGTGTCGTTGATCTGTTTGAAGCGGTCAAGATCGATATGCAACATAGCAGAATTGGCGGAGTACAAGCTGCCGACTCCGCTTAGTTCATTGTCCAGGTATCGCCGGTTCGGGAGGTTGGTCAGCGGATCATGCAGGGAATTGTATTCGATATGAGCCTTGGCCACTTCAAGTTCGGCATTGCGCGCATCTGACAGTTGCTTGGCCCGCCGAAGATCCTCATTGAGCGCAACATCTGCGGTCACGTCCCAGTTTACGCCGACAATCCTCGATGAGCCGTCCGGTTCTTCATAGACCGCGCCAATGGCGCGAATATTGCGGATGTCGCCACCAGGATGCTTGACGCGGAAATTCGAGTAATACCGTCCCTTGACGTCAATTGCCTTGCGGAACTCCTGCTCTGCCTTGGCCACATCATCGGGATGCAGGGCGTCGCGCCAATGTTCATATGTGCGTTCCCCGTCATCATCCGGATAGCCGTAAAGCTCGTTCATCCTGGCATCCCAGACGAGCTTGCTCGTGACAAGATCCAATTCCCAGACACCGACCTTGGAGGCATCGAGCGCCAGTTCCAGACGCCGCGACAGGCGCATCATTTGAGCCTTGCTTCTGCGGGCTTCCGTGGCGTGTTGCTGTCGTTCCTCGATCAGCCTGCCGGTCACCAGGATCGGAACCATGATAAGGATGCCGGCAATCACAATTGCCAGGCGCATCCACCAGATCTCGGCCGCAGGCGCGGCCCACCCGCCCTTTGGCGTGGCCATCAGCGTCCATGACCCCCACGGCAGGGAAATCTCGACGCTGACCGGGTCAGAGTTTCTGACGTGATCGGGACCGTAAAACTGTTCACCGTCAAGGCCGAGTCCATCCCTTCCGAATACGGCGATGTCAATCGGTAGATTCGGGTCCAGAAGTCCGCTGTCACGGTAGAGCATCTCGACATCCACGACAGCGGACACGATGCCCCAGAATGTCCTCGAACCGTCCTCGCCATCGACAAAAACGGGCAGCCGCCCGATGAAACCCTGACCACCCTGCACCAGGTTGACCGGTCCGGCTAGGATCAGCTCGTTGAGATCGCGTGCTTTCAATGCGGCGTCGCGCTGTGCCTGATTGCGTCGATAATCGAGACCGATCGCCTTTTCATTCCCTTCCAGTGGATACATCAGCGATATGACAAGTTCCGGGGCGCCGGCAATATTGCGCAACTGGGAGCGGTTTTTCAGAAGTGATCCGACGAGTTCGGCAAACCGCTCCTGTGACATGTCCGGTTCGGTTGCAATGGTCGAGACAAGACCGCGAACCAACTGGATGTTGCTGTTGATGTGTCCTTCAAGCTTCGTGCGAATCAAGTTCGCCTCGCTTAACACTTCAGAACGCAAATGGCGCTCAATCACACGCTGATTGAGCATATCCGCGAAGTAACCACATATAACGATAACCACCAAAGCAATCGCCGTGGAAACACGTGTCGGCTTCAAAATAGAAGCGATGGCACGTCGCCGGGTTGCTGGACGGATACGCATATAACTACTCAGCAATCAGTACTTGGTCTCGACAATCACAACAACTCTAAGCGTATTTACTTAAGATTATGCAACCAGCCGAAAAGCTGTCAGTCGATGCTGGTTAAATCAGTTGCAATATGGAAAGGGTGATCAGCACCTGCGCAAGATAATAGCTGACCCACACGAAACGCGCCCGAAGGAACGGCGCTTCCTCTGGCGGCAGAAGGAATTTCTGTGTTGCAAGCACGGTATCCGACGCCATGAAAAGCACCGCGCCGGCAACGACACCCCATCCGGGCATCAAAAGCGCGGAAAGACCCATGGCGACGATAACGGCGATATAGGCCGCAACAGCAGGTCCCATATGTCCGGCCGCCGGGATAATGCGCACCGACGCGGCCATGGCGGCAAGGACGATGGCCGCACCGATGCCGAGCCGCAGGGGCTGTGCGACAACGACATCCGACGAACCCAGGCCGAGGAACAAGACGACATAAAGAATGTGCCCGACAAGAAAGGCCGCAAGTCCGATCAGAAAGGCCCGTTCATCGTCCTGCGCGAGGAATGCGTCGCCCGCCGCGCAAAGGAGCAGCGCCGCGGTCAACAGGACAGGTCCTCCCACAATCACCGAAAGGGCGGCGAGCAAGGCAATGGCCAGCGTCTTGGCGCCGGTCCGCCTGGCCGAGGGCTGTCTTTCGACCATCAAGAAATAAAGGAACGCCGCCGCCGCCGACAGCAACAGGCTGCCGAGTTGTGGTGAGTCGATCCCGTATTCGAAGATCGGCATCTAGAGCAATTCTGAGTTAGATTGGATCATTTGACCGAGGCGATTTTGGTTTCTGGCTAGGCGGGTTGCGCGCGGTGGTGTGGGCCCACCACAAGCGGAAGCCAACGACGCCAGAGGGCAAAATCGCCCGGCCCATTCATTGTTGATTTTCAATATTCTCTCCCGGTTCAAGGGTGGGGGAAAATCGGCCCATCGGCGTCGTTGCGCCGCTTGCCCGATGCCCCACATCGCGCTGCGCGACGCGCCTGGCCGACTGGACTGATTTTCCGCCATCAAATGTTCCAATCTAACTCAGAATTGCTCTAGGTATCCTGCTGCGGTTGCGGCGCGCGCGCTATCAGAAGGTCCTTGGCGGCGAGCGCAGCACCGCCTGTTATCAGGAGGCACGCGGCGGCGATGCGCCAGTCCGCCCGGCCGACGCCGGCCGCGATCAGGATGAGCGTCGACAGGAGCGGCGCCGCATAGCTTGCCGCGCCGAGGACCTGGATGTTGCCGCGCTTGACGCCATAGTCCCAGGCATAAAAGGCCGCGCCGACCGGCAGAAGCCCGAGGCCCGCCACTGCAAGCCACTGTCCGGTATCGGTCGGCCATACGGTCTGCTCCAGAAGCAGGTGGCACAGCAGCGACAGCACCGCTGTCATGGCGCAAAAACCGGTCACGACATCCGTGGGCACCGCGCCAAAACGGCGCGAAAGCAGTGAATAGCCCGACCAGGTAAATGCACAAAGCAGGGCCGCGCCATAGCCAAAGGCGAAACGGTCGTCGAAGGAAAGGCCGCTCCGCGAGACGATGAGGATTGTGCCGGCAAGGCCGGCAAGCGCACCGGCAATATGTTGCCATCCGAGCCGCTCTCCCGGCAGCAGCGCCGATCCGACAACGATGAAAAGTGGCCACAGATAGGCGATGAGCCCCGCTTCGACAGCCGGTGCATTGCGCAGCGCCGTGAAATAGAGAAAGTGATAGCCGAACAGGCCGCCGACACCCAGAAGCCACACGGGCACCGGCTGGCGCAGCGCCCGCAATCCAGACGGCCGGACGGCGAGCGCAATCAGCCCGATGACGGTTCCGATCGAAAAGCACATGGCGGCAAGCTGAAAGGGCGGAACCTTGCCCGACGATGCCGTCAGCAGCGCCAGCAGCGACCACATGATGATGGCGCTAAATCCGATCAGCGTTGCCTGCATGCGTTCCGTCTTTCACGATCTGATGGGCGTGATCAACCCGGGCGCCGGATTATCTAGCCTATTCGCCGCAGACACGCTAGCGAAGAGTCCATTCCGACTTGACGCACGCTGCGGCTGAGACTATAGAACCGCGACTTTCCAATGACAGGCCAGGACGCTGCGGCCGGGGCACGGCACCCGATACGCATTCCCAGGGCCCAATAAACACGAAGGTGAAACCCATGTCCCGCAGTTGCGAATTGACAGGCAAGGCTGTCCAGTCGGGCAACAATGTGAGCCACGCGAATAACAAGACGCGGCGCAAGTTCCTGCCCAACCTGCACACCGTCACGTTGATCTCGGATGCACTCGGCCAGCGTTACCGCCTGCGCGTTTCTGCGGCGGCCCTGCGCACCGTCGAGCATCGCGGCGGCCTCGACGCTTTCCTCATGAAGGCGAGCGAGAACGAACTCTCGATGCGCGCGCGCCTGCTGAAGCGTCAGATCGCCAAGAAGCTTGCCGAAGCGGCCGCCTGAGCGGCCGCCGCCAAGGTTTTGTCAGGACGGGTCGCATTAGAGGCCCGATGAATTGTGGCCGGCCGCATCGCGGACCGGACCTCGCTGGTGGCATCACCCAGGATAAAAAAATGCTCGCAAAATCCGCACGTTCAGCCTTTGGCGCGCTTGCCCGCGTCTACCCCTACATGCTCGCCATGACCGCCGTGGTGATCGCGTCGAACTACCTTGTCCAGTTCCCGGTCATGTACACGCTGGGGCCCTTCATTCTGGAAGATCTGTTGACCTGGGGCGCCTTCACATACCCGGTCGCCTTTCTCGTCACCGATCTTTCCAACCGCCATTTCGGACCGGCAAAAGCGCGTCTCGTGGTCACCGCAGGCTTTGTGCTCGCCGTCGGAATTTCGATCTATGTGGCGACGCCGCGTATCGCCATCGCTTCGGGCACGGCCTTTCTGGTTGCCCAGCTCATGGACGTATCGATCTTTGACCGCCTGCGCCATTCGCACTGGTGGCATGCACCGCTGGCATCGTCCGTGCTTGGCTCGATCCTCGACACGGTGCTATTCTTCTCGCTCGCCTTCGCGGCGAGCTTTGCCGTGCTTGGCGCCAATGATGTCTTTGCTATCGAACTGGCGCCGCTCTTAGGCTTCTTTGCCATGGAAGTGCCGCGCTGGATGTCCTGGGCTCTGGGCGATTTGGGCGTCAAGCTTCTGGTCTCGCTGATCATGCTGGCGCCCTACAGGGTGCTGCTTTCGGTTTTCCGGCTGCACAGGCCCGCCGGGCAGAACGGCTAGTTCGCCTTATCCGTCCCGGCCGGCCCAAACTCCAGGGCTGATTTTGGCTGGATCGGCCGCACCATGCTGACGAACAAGTAGAGCGCGCCTTGCCAATCTGGCCACTTTGCTGATGTTGCTCTACGCTCAACATCTTCTTCATGTCTTGTGGAGAGCGTGATGGTTGAGAAAGGATATCGCCGAAGAGATATCATTGCATCTCTGGCGGGAGCGGCCGCGCTGCTTGCAGGCAATTCGCCCGCGTTTGCCTGCGAAGCCAGACGATCCAGGATCCACGGACTTTCGGCAAAATCCTACAGTTGCGATTTGGGCCGGGGCAGGCTGCTCAACACGACCTTTCTGCGCGTAAGCGACCTGGTGTTTGACAAGGGCGGCCGGGCCACTTTGCCGGATGGATTCGGGTCCTATGAAGACCTGGTCAACAGCCACGTGATATTGCCGACGAGAACACTCGACACGTTCCAATCGCTCATGGACCGGTTCTCCTATCCGTTCGAGCCCTGGGGCGTGTTCTTCGAATTCGACGGGCGCGAGAGCGGCCACCGTGTTGCCGAACGATTCGCTCCAACTGACGACAGTCCGCAGGCAGCCAGATGGCGGACGCTCGGGGTCTGGGACGACCCCTATTACAATGAAAAACTGTTCCCCTTGCCGGATGTACTGCGCGAGGCGATGCGCGATGACGGAAGAAACGCATCAGCGTTCCTGCGATTTGCCTCGCAGGTCGACTTTGAAGATATCGACGAAAAAATCCGTTCCTACGTCAATCTCTGGCGGTCACATCCGGATTATCAAAACGTCGGAAACGGCCATCCGGGCCTTTCCGGATTTGAACACGTAAAGCTGCTGCAGTTTATCGATGCCGGTTCCGTCGAGCGGTTCGTCCCGCTTCATTTTTATGACGGGTTCTCCTACGACGAATGCACATACGAGCCCTTTGGGGGCGCTCACTGCACCATGCCGGCATTGTATGTTGACCTTGCAATCTGCCGGAATGACGGGTCGGCCGACATTCAGATTGATGATTTCTTCGGACATATCGACAACCGGGAGTGGCTGAGGCCCTATTCGGCTCAAAAGCCTGCCGGCGAACAGGCTTTCAACGCACCACCGCTCAACCTCCGGCCGGGCGACGGCACGTTGATGGTGCAGCGTCTGCTGTTTCATTCGGACGCAAAGGATGTGGAATCCAGTCGCGCTGTTTTCGGACCGGCATATCTGCCGAAAGCTGTTGTCGTGGACGGGCAAATCAACCGGTTCGACGGCCGCTCGCACAACGCCCTCATCATAAGCTCCTATTTCCCGAGGGGGTGTTGTCCTTACCTGTATTCATGGTGCGACAGGACGGAAGAATGGATTTCATTGGGCAAGGTCATCACCGAATGTGTCGGACGCCGGAATATGGGCGAGGAAAGAAGGCAATTCGGCGATCTTCGAACGCGCTTTTACCTGGCGGAGCGGGAGCATGAACGAACCGTTTTGCAAAGGCTTGTGCTGGAAGTCGTTTTGAAGGACGGCAGCAGAATTGAAATTGTCCACGCCGACGCGGATGTCGTTTTGGAAATCGGCGATTCTCATGAATTTGCGTTCAGCCTGCCAAAGGGGGTCAGCCGCAAAGATGTCGTTGGTTCCACGCTTGAAGTTGCCGGATATTATGAACCCTATCGGAAATCGGATTTCGCCGGAATTCAAGGGCCCGTAGAGGCCATCTGAAGGGAGCGGATGGAGATGCGCTCAACGGTGCCGACACTCTAGGGCGACCAGTTGAGGTCACGGGCGATGCGGAACCCGATATTGAATCCGAACTGGTCCTCGCGAAGGCTCACTCTGGCGGCGCTTCTCAAGTGATCGATCTCACCGAACCAGGAACCGCCGCGAATGACCCTTTCGCAACTCGTATCCTCTGAAGAGAGCCAGGGGTCCTGGTTTTGGGGTCGCTGGTGATAGGAATCGTGCCAGCAATCTTCTACCCACTCGGCGAGGTTCCCCGCCGTGTCGTAAAGGCCGAAGGGATTGGGAGAAAGGGATCCGACCCTGGCCGCCATGACCGGATTGTTCGGGCAATCCAGTCCCTCACGCACGATAATGAAATTGTCGGGCATCTCCTTGTTGAGCCCGTTGGCGTGGCTGCACACATCCGGCGCGCCGGCGCTCGAAGCGTTGAGCCGGTCGCCCCAGAAATACAGCGTGTGCCGATCCTGGACGCTCTGCAAACCACGCGCCGCATACTCCCATTCGGCCTCGGAAAGGAGCCGATATGGCCCTTCCTTAACACCGACGACCTGTTCGTTGAGCCAGGCGATATAGGCTTGCGCGTCGAGCCAGGAAACAGAATCAACGGGGTGGTTTTCCTGACCCGGCGGGATCGGGATATCCTTGCAGGTGTTTTCAAGGCGCGTCGAGACCGAGCACTTCGCCCATTGCGAACGCGTGATCTCTGTTTCCGAGACCGCTATTCGCCGGTCAATCGTGATTTCGGTTCGAGGCCACTCCTCCGGTTCCGCCAGAAACTCGTCCGAAGCGCCCATGAGATATTGCCCTTGCGGAAGCTCCACCATCCGCGGGCAGAAATCGGTGCTGTCGCATTCGATGAAACGTCCATTCAATTCATCGGCGGCCACCGCATCGAATGAACGTGCAATTTCGACGGTATCCCAATAGGCCGCCAGGTAATCACGGAAATAGAGTGCGCCCGCCCCGACCGCGAGCAAGACGATACCGGCAACAACGGAGACCTGCCTGACCAGTCTGGCGCGTTTCTGGCTCGCAATCCTTTTGGCCGACAATTCGAGAGAGCCGCGCAGAAGGGTCTCGGCAGCGCCTTCCAACGGCAAAGTCGGAGATTGCACCCCTTGAACACTGTGGGAAAGCGTGTCCAGCCGGTTCGCTTCGTCTTCGGAAAGACTGTTTACGTCGCTCAAGACGAACAGGGGAACCACTGTCTTGTTCGCGTAGTAGGCCGATCGGTACTCGTTGTAGCACTCGTCGGAATTCAGCCAGCCCGGCGTCACGACCGGCAGAAGGATCTCCGCTTTCACAATCTCCTCGGGGAGCTTTTTGTTCCACTCGGTGCCGCCAGGAATATGGATGTGATCGACAAAATGATCCTCGAATCCATTGTCGCTCAGCCACTGTGAAAGTCGGGTTACGGCTTCATCGTCAGCGCTCGCATGAGAAACGAATATTCTTGCCACTAGCGACCCGCCACATGCGCGGATAAATCAGCGGCGCCGGCCGGAACCTGTCTCTTCCCCGGCACGCCCTTTAACGCGATTGACCGTCTTCGTTCAAAATCATCTCGCGTGTAACCCTCGTAGTGACCGCCAATTGTCAGATTGGTCTTCACGAGATTTTCCTTTTCGATTCCTTCCGGCAATTCGAAAGAGAATTCGATCGACTGTCCGATCTCGAGAACAATCGGAAGATCCACCTGACCGTCACCGGCGAAAACCGGCGTGTCGAGCTTCATCGTCGCACCGTCATCCAGCTCGAGTTCCAGCGCCAGGGACATGACGTGCGTTCGTTCATACTCCCGTTCCACCAGGCGGAAGCGTGTCCGCGGCCCCTCGAGCCCGTAGCTCTCTTCACCCGCCAGTTCAGGACGCGTTCTCCCGACGATGACCTTGCCGACGGAAACCCATTCCTTCGCGTCTTCGCACCAGAACAGAAGATATGGACAACTGCCCTCCTCGGAATAGGAGGCAACGATCAGGGCATTGTGCGACCGTCCGTCGAAGGCAAAGCCCTGGCCACCAATGACAACACCCTTTGGAAGCTGTGTCGGTCCATAGACGGCTCTGTCGAAGGAGAGGAACTGGTCCTGTCGCGGATCGTATTGATCCTTGGCACCGAACAGCAGTCGTTGAACCCCGGCAACGCTTTGACCCGGATCCAGCCTGATATTACCCCAACCCAGTGCCTGCTCGCCGGGTGGCGTGCTGGGCGAATAGGTTCTCAGATTCCGCGTCAAATCATTTGCGCCGAAGAAATCGTCGATTTCCAGGACCTCGGACCCGGTGTTCTCGCAAACCATCGCGTCGATATAGAGTGCCGGTGGGACGTATTGCGGTCCGCCGAACACGCCGTCGCATGCCCAGTTTACGCTCGAGAAGAAAAGCGGCAGAAACTCAGGCACCGATCCGGCTCCGATATGCGCCATGAGTTTGATGTTGCCGAACGTGTCCGGCGATTCATCGAGCAGATTGTCCATGCCCTGGTCGCGCCAGAGTTCCAGAAACTCACTCGTTTTCTGCTCCAGCCCCTCAAAGTCATCCGGCCTCGCAAATCTCAGGAAACCGAGCAGCAGCTCGTTGCGCCCGAGGCGAAACGCGCGCCGCATCTCGCTGGGCGAAGGGAAGGCCGGCAACTCGCTCACGGTTCCTTCATCCCACACACCGAGGGACCGGAGACGAGCGCTGTTGGGCTGAACAGTTTCCTGTTGCCCGGCCTCGTCGCGGCCGTCAAAACTGATTTTGACCTGCCGCGGCTCAAAGGGAATTGAATATCGGGAAAGCAGGCCTTCAAGGACCTCAAACGCTTCCGTTTCCAGCATTCGCGGAGTGCCGATGAGCGATTCAAAATCACCGGGAAGGCCCTGATTGCCGATCGAATCGGTAACGACATCGCTCATCCGGACAAAGGTTGCTGTCAGTGATTTTCCTTCGCCGATCACGCAATTGTAGGACTTTGTCGAAACATTGCCTTGGCGCGCCCGTCTGACATCGCAGACCAGGGCGTTGGCCGCATCGGAAGCAAAGACAATTGAAGAGGCAATCGACATTAAGAGATTTCTGCGGGTCATGGCGCGCATTGCACACTCCTCCTCTTTGTCACAGCCACTCGGTAGCAGTCACTTCGGCCGCGGACACGACGAACGATCGGTCGGTCGATTCCGCTTTGCCACGCGCGGCGAAGCGTCTTTCATCAAGAACACCGCCGGCCACGAACATGTCGCGTTTTCTGTTCAGCTTTTGCCCATTTGATCCCACGTGCATGGTGGGTTCCACCTTAAATTGAAGCACAAAAAAACGAACGTTACTATCGATTTCTTGTGCCGTCAGGAAATGTCGGTTCGCTGATGATAAACATAGTTTGCAGTACAAGTATTGTTCACCATTACAGGCCTCATGAACGTCAACAGCTGATACATGGCCACAAAGGATTTTGAGCCCGAACAGAGTTCTCCAGGTATCGATCCGCAAGGCAAGGAAGATGGATATCCGTTTGTTTGTCGCTGCGGCGGACCGGATCGCCTTGTCCAAACGGCGGCATTCTGCAACCGTAAGCACCCGGGCAGAGATCATTTCAAAGGATGAATGTGCCGGATGGCAAACCCGTTGATTGAAAATTTGTGCGCCGTCGACCACGCCTTCACCACGATCAGCAAGAACGATGCGTTCAACTGGAGCCGCACACATAACGCCATCATGCAAGGCGTCGATGAACTGTTCCTGACGGGAATCGGGCCAGAACTGGAGTTGGGTTCGGTCGTTCCGCTTTATCTGACAAAGTCAGACTTCATTCCGGACATGTATAGAGGCGGCGTTGGAAGGATTTACTTCACGGCGTCGCCGACCATTGAAAACAGCAAGGCACCGTCGGCACGGGACAACCGCTTCAACAACGCCACCTTCCTCTACAAATGCCTGGAACTTAAAGAAAAAATACCGTTCGCTGAACTGAAAGAACTCGGCATCATTCCCCACGCGCGCAGTGTGCAAGCATTCGGACACACGAAATCGAAGTTGAGCAACGACCGGAAGTCGGCACTCTGGAATTTCATCTTCCAAAATGACCTTGCGAACGAACAGCGGGTCGAGGAGCTTTTCAACGCGACGAGAACGCTTCCGAAAGTGGCGATTTCCTATGCCGGCGAGGACTGGATCGCTGCGCGTCGGCTGGCGTCATGGCTGCGACACTACGGCGTTCAGAGCTTCCTTGTAACGTCCACCGGTTCGCTTGGCGTCCTTGAGGCGGCTGTCCTTGAAAGACTTTTGGTAACTACCCAGCTACCCTATCAAGCTGGATTTGATGGAATGTATTGAGGTCACGGATAAGCTGAACGGGGCTTTTGCTCAAGGCTCTCAGAACATCCCAGCTTTGCTTTCGCGCTGTTTCAACAACGGTGCGTAGAATGCAGTAGTTTTCAGCGCCTGTCTCAGTCCTGAAGCTTCCGGAGACCTTCTGTCGAACCTTTGTCATACGCAGGTCACGTTCGGCTTCGTTGTTCGTGAAGGGAACATTGAGGTCATCGAGGAAGAGCAGGACCGCGGCCTTATGTGTTTGCATCCGTCTCGCCAGATTATGTCCAGCCCGTCGCTTCGGGCGACCGCGTTTGCCGGTCGTTGGACGTGCAAGCGGTGGCAGGCCTTCATGGAATTTGATCGCCCGGTCGCAACAGGCATCAAATCTCTGATGGATCTGATGGGCATGTTCCGGACTGACCGCTGGCTTGCCTTGATCGCGTGCGATTTGTGTCAGCGTCAGGGCGTCAGACAAAAGGGCTTTCATATCCGTCGCCCAGGGTTCCCTGTCGTGATCGATTACGGCCTGCAACTCCCGGAGCAGATGCGCATTGCAAAGACCATGCTCCACGGCCTCCAGCGCCAAATAGGGTGGCCAGCAATCGTGAACGATCGTTCCTGCCAGTCCCGATGGGATATCACCTCGCCCGGTCCCCAGCCGAAGATGACTGAGGGATGTGGAACACAGCATATGCAGCCAGCGTGTCTTGCCGGCAATCCGCAAGCCGGTCTCATCCAGATGCTTCACGGCAACAGCCGTACCGCACAGGAGTTCCCTCACCCTATCCGCAAAAATGCGCATGCTGTCGGCCTTTTTGGCGATCAGACTGGCCAGCGTCGCCGGGGCGACCCTGATCTTGTAGAGGTCCGAGAAGATCCGCGCCAGGCGATCCTCGGGAATGCAGTGCTGTGTTTGCAAATAGGCCGCCAACGCAGCGATTTCGTCACCATACTGGGCGGGGGCTTTCACGGTCTCGGGAAAGGCAGCGCGCACCAGCGTGCCACAGGACCGGCATCGACAGGTATGGGCTCTGTGTTCGGTGATGAAAAGAGGCGGAGGCGGCGCAAGGCCAAACACCTGGCGCGCGGCAAAACCTGTGGCGGCCTCAGGCGATAGCGTCGCACTGCAGCGCGTGCACTGATGTGGATAGTGATGGACGAGCGCATCCGGTGTCGCGACCTGCTTCAGCGTTATGCCCTTATGGCCATGTTGGCCACCAGACTTGCGGCCTGATTTGCCGCGCAAGCTCCTGGTGCGTCTTTCTCTGGCCGCTGGCTTCGCCAGCCCGTCACTGGACGGCGGTTTACTGCTGTTGGAACTGTTCAACCCCAGCCGTCGTTCAAGATCAGAGACCCGCTGAACAAGCGAGGCGTTCTGATCCCGCAACTGTCTGTTCTGTTTCTCAAGTTCATCGACACGAGCTTGCAAGAGAGCATTTTAAGCGGCAAGCTCCATGACCAGATCAATGAGGTCCGGTTTTGACAGGGCGCTGAGGCGATCGCGGGTGAGACGAGTTTGCTGCATCATGCGCTCATGGAGTCAGAAACGACCGCGTCAGGAAAGCCTGTCAACCTGATTCAAATCGTCGCACACTCACATTGTAAATCTGGTAGCTGGGTAGTTACGACTTTTGCAGGATGTCTTCCAGCGAGCCCTTGTTTCGATCCTTTTGATCCCGCGCCAGAAAGTCATGTCCAAATGGATCGATCTGGAGCATCAAATTGCCTGTGCTTCGGGAAATCATGTCTTCATCGTTGAAAGAGACGCCCGAAAGAACGCATCATTCGCAATCCCGCAAAAAGACACCTCACCCGGTTCCAGCCTCCGGGAATGGCAACTGCCATTGGACCCCGATGCCTTTATCCGAAAGGAGAGGCGTTGTGCAGGGAAGTCAAAAAGCTGATCAGGTAGAAAAACCGGTCTTTGCTGCCGAACTATCTGTTGCATCAGTTGTGGTTGCGGCTAACGTCTAACCTCGAAGAGGCACATGGAAGGCGTTGGGTATGCTCTGCAAGATCGGTGATGTTGAAGTCTGGAGAATTCTCGAGATCAATGCCCCGTTCCTGACGCCTGAGGAGCTTTTCCCGACAGCCGGGCCGGACGTCGCAAAGATCGTCGAATCCCATGTAAAGGGCGGTGTCTGCCGGCAATCCGGGCGGATTATCCTTCCGGTCCAGGGATTTCTGCTCAAAACGCCCTCCCACAACATTCTGGTGGACAGCTGTGTGGGCAACGACAAAACCAACGCCACCATGGCCGATTGGAACATGCGATCCGATACGCGGTTCATGGCGGCACTGACTGCCGCCGGCGTCAGCACCGAAGAGATCGATTATGTCCTGTGCACGCATCTGCACCCAGATCACGTCGGCTGGAACACCCGCCTCGAAGACGGGCGTTGGGTACCGACATTCCCGAATGCCCGCTATCTAATGCCCGCGGCCGATGAAGAGGTCCAGCGTTCGCGGAACGCGGACCTCTACGTCGAAAGCGTGCTGCCAGTGATCGCGGCAGGGCAGGCAGAGCTGGTCGAGGCGGGCCACATGCTGGGCGATCACGTGACATTGATGCCGACACCGGGGCACACCCATGGCCATGTCTGCATCAAGGTGAAAAGCGGTGACCATGAAGCCGTAATTACCGGCGATGCCATGCACTCGACGGTGCAATGCTGGTATCCGCAATGGCACTTCAAATTCGATACCGATGCCGAAATGGCCGTCGCGTCACGCAGACGTCTCCTGGAGGAAGCTTCCGAATCCGGCTGCATTGTGGTCGGCAGCCATTTCTTGCTGCCCTCGCTGGGACATGTGAGGTCCGACAAGGGGTCCTTTCGCTGGGAGGAATAGACAACTTCCCGAGCCGGAATTCGCGGTGACCGGCGGTTTCAAGTCACCATGCGCAACCAGTTCCCGGTTTAGCCGAAAGTCTAAGGTCCGATGGTCTGGCCTCTGCCACAATTCATCTCCACCTCCTGGCCAAGCGTTCCCGAAAGGGGCGCAATTCAAACGCAAGGAGGAATAGCAAAGTGATGAAAACCCTGCTTCCCGCCGCCGTAATGGCGGCATCCCTCGCCACCGCACCGGCTGCTCTTGCCGCTACCGGCGAAAGCACCGCTATCGACGGAACCTATCTGCTGGTTCAGGCCAATGACAGCCAGCGGGTCTTGGCGCTCAATCCAGGTGGCGCGGCAAGTCTCATCAGCCAGGGACAACAGGTCCGCGGATATACGTCGGGTCTCGGTTCATGGACCATGACCGGGCCGGACAGCGCCCGTGCAACCATCATCGACTTTAATGCTCCTGAGAACACGGCCGATGGCAATGGCGCATCGCAGATCGTATTTGACCTGAGCTTCTCCGACGCAAATGACGGCCAGTTCCAGAACGTGACCGGCCATTTCTCGGGTCAGGTCTTTGCCAGGGGGCAAAATCCACTGTCTGCTGACGACCAGCCCGCCCGTACCTTCGGTACCCGTTTTGACGGAATGCGCATCGGCGTCAACTGATCGCACGGCCACCGGAACGTGTGGTTCTCGTCCATGTCCGGGGATATCCGGACATGGCTCAAAAGCAGCGCCGTTAAAATAACGCCCGGTTGTTCACTCGATCAGTGCAAATTCCAGGATGAGATTGCGCTGCAGGATGGAATGGTTGTCGTCGGACGCCAGCAGGATGCGCGTGGTGCCGTCGGCCGCGACAAAGACGTCGAGGCTTTCCATATTGTCGATCTGCTCGCCGAAACCGGCTTCGATCAGCACCGGGCCGTCGACGGTCTTTCCGGGTGCAATGTCTTCGCCGGCAATGCGCCGGATCCGCATGCCGACCCCCTCAGCGATTGAAAAACGCCGCTCGAGCAGCAAGAGGTCGCCATTGGGCAGGAAATCCCCATCCGTCACGTCGAACGGCGGATAGCGGCGAACGAAGAAAACACCCTTTTTCGGACCAGTGACGATCGCCGCGAAGATGTCGCCTTCCTTGTTAAGGCTCTTTTCGCTGACTGCGACCAGCGCGCCATCGAGCGGCGAGCCGGGCGGTGCAATCGACAACGCCTCCATGCCGCGATTGTTGCGAAACTCATAATCGGGGATCCGGTGCGGCAAAACGGCAACCGGGCTGGCGGCCGGAAGATCGTCGCGATCATAGCGCTCGATCCTGTGCCGGCGCTCGAAACTGACGAAAACATCGTCGCCGTCAATCACCAGGCCCTCGGCGTCTGCCCGCCAACGGGCGTCAATCACTTGGCCGTCCTTGTCGCGCATTGCCGCAACCGTCAGATCCGCGATCCCGGACAGGCGCCCGGCATCATCACGCTCGATCCGGCCGGTGATCCAGTGGCCCGTATCGAGAACACCGATGAACCGCGCCCGGTCGTCGAGCAGCCGCAGGGCCGACAACCCGCCAAGGACACGGTCCGACGAGGCGATCTCGATTCCGCCGAGATACTCCAGATCGCCAAACCGCGAGCGGTCAGAACCGACCTTGAAATTCGGGATCTGTCTCGATTCGACCGGCACCGGGCGCGGGTTCTCATCACGCGCGCTGCTGGATACCGGTATTGCAAGTATCACGGCGGCAAAGGCCAATGCGGCCGGTCTTTTCATGGAGATGTTCCTAGCCGGCCCTGCGCATCATCATATTGCCGGACTCTTCCTCGAACAGCGACGCCAGTTGTTCCGTCATCGCGCCCGCCAGCTCCTCCGCATCGACAATCGTGACCGCGCGGCGATAGTAGCGCGTCACGTCGTGGCCGATGCCGATCGCCAGCAGCTCGATCGGTGATTTCGTCTCGATTTCCTCGATGACCGCCCGCAGATGCCGTTCCAGATAATTGCCGGGATTGACCGAAAGGGTCGAATCGTCGACCGGCGCGCCGTCGGAGATCATCATCAGGATGCGGCGCTGTTCCGGGCGGCCCAGCAGCCTGTTATGCGCCCAGATCAGCGCTTCGCCGTCAATATTCTCCTTCAGAAGCCCCTCGCGCATCATCAGGCCAAGATTGCGCCTCGCGCGCCGCCACGGCGCATCGGCGGATTTGTAGACGATATGGCGAAGGTCATTGAGGCGCCCGGGATTGGCCGGCTTGCCTTCGCCGAGCCATTTCTCGCGCGCCTGGCCGCCTTTCCAGGCCTTCGTGGTGAAACCGAGGATCTCCACTTTGACGCCGCAACGCTCCAGGGTGCGCGCCAGGATATCGGCGCAAGTGGCGGCAACCGTGATCGGCCGGCCACGCATCGATCCCGAATTGTCGATCAGCAGTGTCACCACCGTATCGCGGAAATTCGTGTCGCGTTCCATCTTGAAGGACAGCGGCTGCATCGGATCGATGACGAGGCGCACCAGCCGCGCCGAATCCAGATATCCCTCCTCGAGATCGAATTCCCAGGCGCGGTTCTGTTGCGCCATCAGGCGTCGCTGCAAGCGGTTGGCGAGCCGCCCCACCACGCCCTGCAGGTGGGAAAGCTGCTTGTCGAGGAAAGCACGCAGGCGCTCGAGCTCCGCCTCTTCGCACAGGTCTTCCGCCGCGACCGTCTCGTCATACTGCTCGGTAAAGATCCCGTAGTCGACCTTCTGGCCGAGATCGTCGAACGGCATATTGGGCCGGCGCGTTTCGCCCGGCGTTTCGGCGTCCTCGTTGTCGTCGTCGAGCATGTCCTCATCGGTGATCTCGGCGCCGTCCATCTCGCCTTCGTCCATCTGCTCGTCGGCCGAATCATTCTCTTCAGCGGGCGATGCTTCCGATCCCGCCTCTTCTTCGGAGGACTGATCGTTCTCTTCGTCGGAACGCGGCTGGTCCTCGTCGTCCGAATTGTCCTGCTGATCCTGTTGATCGGGATCCTCGCCGAACTCTTCCGCAACATCCATATGGGCGAGCATGTCGCGCACCAGCCGGGCAAATTTCTGCTGGTCCTCGAGGACCTCGCCGAGATGCGCCATGTCCTCGCCGGCCTTGTCCTCAATGAATTCGCGCCACAGGTCGAGCACCGGTCCGGCCGATTCGGGCGGTGCCTGACCGGTCAGTTTTTCACGAACCATCAGTGACAGCGCATCCTGTAGCGGCGCCTGGGCACGGTCGGTGACGTTGCGGTAACCGGCCTTGGCGCAACGGTCTGAAAGAACCGCTGTCAGATTGTCCGAGACGCCTGCCATTCGGTTCGAGCCGATCGCCTCGACGCGGGCCTGTTCGACGGCATCGAAGATGGCCCGGGCATCCTCGCCCTGGGGCGCCATCGCCGAATGGATAGCCGTGTCGTGGCATGCCTTGCGCAATGCAAGAGAATCGCCGAATCCACGGGTGATATCGATATCACCGCGGCTCGGGCGTTTTGGCAGATCCGGTATGCGCGCACGCTCGCCGGCAAGTCCGGCCCGGTCATTGGCAAAGACGACATCGAGCTCGTGGTCGTTGGCGATCGAGCGCACGCAACCGGTGAGCGCCCGCTTGAACGGCTCGGAATCGGCCGGCGGACGGGAGGGCGCCCTCGAATTGTCACCGCGTCCCGACATGAGGTCTTACGAATCCAGGACGAGATTGGCCGCGCTGTCCTTGAGCTCCTCGCCAAAGGCGCGCTGATACTGCTCGGCCACCAGCGCCCGCTCAAGCTCGTCGCATTTGTTGAGGAAAGTCAGCTGGAAGGCAAACGCCAGATCACCGAAAATCTCTGCATTCTCCGCCCAGGTGATAACCGTGCGCGGACTCATGACCGTCGACAGGTCGCCATTGATGAAGGCGGCGCGTGTCATGTCCGCTACCCGCACCATCTTGGAGACCCGGTCACGGCCTTCCTCGGTGTCGAAGCTCTTCACCTTGGCAAGGACGATATTGACCTCGTTGTCGTGCGGCAGATAGTTCAGCGTCGTGACGATCGACCAGCGGTCCATCTGTGCCTGGTTGATCTGCTGGGTGCCGTGATAAAGGCCGGTGGTATCGCCAAGGCCGACGGTGTTCGCCGTTGCGAACAGCCGGAAGGCCGGATGCGGACGAATGACCCGGCTCTGGTCGAGAAGCGTCAGACGCCCGGACGATTCCAGCACGCGCTGAATGACGAACATCACATCGGGCCGGCCCGCATCATATTCGTCGAAGACAAGCGCGACATTGTGCTGATAGGCCCAGGGCAAGATGCCGTCCCGGAATTCGGTGACCTGCTGACCCTCTTTCAGAACGATCGCATCCTTGCCGACGAGGTCGATACGGCTGACGTGGCTGTCGAGATTGACGCGAACGCACGGCCAGTTGAGGCGCGCGGCGACCTGCTCGATATGCGTCGACTTGCCGGTTCCGTGATAGCCGGAGACCATCACCCGACGATTGTGAGCAAAGCCGGCCACGATCGCCAGCGTCGTGTCCTGGTCGAAGAGATAGTCCGGATCGAGATCCGGCACATAGGCATCGGCCTGGGAATAGGCAGGCACCGTCAGATCGGAATCGATATCGAACGCTTCCCGCACCGAGACGGTCGTATCCGGCAAATCGGAAATATCGAGGTCAATCTTGTTCATCATGTCTCCAACACGGCCTTTCTGTTCGGCCGTCTTACGCAATTCAGCGTCTTTTCTGTCCGTGAGCTGTTTATCCGCAGGCATGGTCCGGAGCAAGGAATGCTTGGGTTTGATCCGATGACCGCGGCGACGTCGGCTGCTGACACGGCGAGCCGCTGCGAGGTGTAACCCCATAGATGGCCAAGGTCAACGCGGTCGAATGGTCTAACTTGCGCATCGTCCGCACTAGCAGAAACCGGCTTGTTTGAGCAATTGATAGGCCTGGATCACTTCGCGAAACCGCTCTTCGGATCCCCTGTCGCCCCCATTGGCGTCCGGGTGGTGTTGCTTCACCAGCTCCTTGTAGCGGGTCTTGATGTCTTTCGATGTCGCGTTTGCGCCAAGACCCATAGTATCGAAGGCCTTGGCCTCAAGCGTCTTGAGCTTGCGTTTGCGCGGCTGTGGCCGGCCGGACTGGCGCTCCTCGAACAGCCGGAACGGGTCGCGCATATTGGCGTAGGATGCGGCGCTGCCGGAACGCGCTTGCGACTGCTGCGGATTGGGACGTGCCGTCGACGAGCGGTTCACACCGACGGTCCAGGTCGGCCGGTGGCCGGTCAGCGCTTCCTTCTGGTAGCGGGCGATCTCGCTGTCGGAAAGTCCGGAGAAGTAATTGTAGCCCTTGTTGTATTCGCGCACATGCTCGGCGCAGAACATGAAATACTGCCCCTCGGCATCGCGCCCCACGGGTGCCCGGAACTCGCCCTTCTTGTTGCAGCCGTCCCACTGGCAAATGGGCGTCTCTTCCTTCGCCTTGGCGCCGGCTTTCCCCTTGCCCTTGCGCTTGGACGAACGAATGCTGTCAAAATATTTCGAATCCAGTTTCATGTGCTCAATTATGATGTGTGCCGGCAACGCGAACAAGAATTGACTTGTTGCAAATTGCCCTATTATCAGGATCGGACTGAGTCGTCCGGGGCCGCTCTCAACCCGCCTCGGTCCGGGGCGCAATAGCATAGCAGGAATGGGCTGTCATGACAGGACAAAACGGTGCAATTGAGTTACGCATGACAAAAAAACTTCACGATGCCTTTGCGCCGCAGCGCCTTGAGGTCATCAATGAAAGCCACCTTCATGCCGGCCACCAGGAAAGCTTCGACGGCACTGGCGAGACTCATTTCAGGATCCGCATCGTTTCGTCCGCTTTCACCGGAATGCCGCGCATAGCAAGGCATCGCGCCATCAATGAACTGCTCGGCGAGGAACTGCGCGAGAGCGTTCATGCCCTGGCGCTTGAACCTGCTGCACCCGGCGAGAAGACACGCTGGTAGAATAAGCTAGCCGCCGCTTGCCGCCGAGACCGGCCGGATTCGCAGTTTTGTGATTCTGTTCTTGACCCTCTTGAGGACAATGAAGCGCATGCCGTGATAGGTGAATGCCTGTCGCTCTTCGGGAATGATCTGCGATTCATGAATCACCAGGCCGGCCACCGTCGTTGCTTCCTCATCCGGCAGATCCCAGTCAAACGCCCGGTTGAGGTCACGGATCGGGACACTGCCGTCAACGACCACGGAGCCGTCCGCCTCCTGATGGACACCCCGGATGTCAAGGTCATGCTCGTCGGCAATGTCGCCGACGATCTCTTCAAGAATGTCCTCGAGCGTCACCAGCCCTTCCACCTCGCCATATTCGTCCACAACCACGGCGAAGTGCGCCTTTCGCCGCAAAAACGCGTTGAGCTGATCCTTCAGGTTCGTGGTATCGGGAACGAACCACGGTTTCTGCGCCGTTTTGACGATATCGACGGTCTGCCGGTCGCCGCCGGAACCGGCAAGAGCGCGCAACACGTCCTTGGCATGGATGACGCCGATGATGTTTTCCGTTTCACCGCGCCACACGGGCATGCGCGTATAGGGGCTTTCGAGGATCTGCTGAACGGCAATCTCCGGATCCTCATCCGCATTGATCATGCGCATGGAGGTGCGGTGCACCATGATGTCGGACACTTCCAGCTCGCCGAGGTCGAGTACGCCGCCCAGCCGGTCCCTGTCCGCCTTGATGACCGAACCCTCCTGGTGAAGAAGAGCGACCGCGCCGCGCAATTCCTCCTGCGCCGAGAGCATCGAGGTTTCCGTCGACAATGTAACACCGAGCAGGCCCAGCAGCCGGCGCACGATGGCGTTGACTGCAATGGAAAGCGGGCCGACGACGGCAACGAAGACGCGCACCGCCGGCGCAACAGTCAGCGCGAAACGGTCCGTTGAGGAAATCGCCCAGCTCTTGGGCAGCACCTCGGCGAAGATCACCAGCAACACGGTCATGGCAAGGGTCGCATATGCGACGCCGGCCTCGCCGAAGAGGTTCAGAAACAGGCTTGTGGCAAGCGCCGAGGCAAGGATGTTCACAAGGTTGTTGCCGATCAGCAGCGCACCGATGAGCCGGTCCCGGCGCTCGATCAGCCGGGCGACGATGCCGGCTTTTGTCTGTCCGTTTGCCGCAAGCTGGTGCATGCGCGCCCGGGACGCGGCCGTCAGCGCCGTCTCTGAACCGGAAAAAAATCCGGAAACGGCAATCAACAGGACGATTGCAAGAATAGTCAGCCAGTATTCGGCGATCATTGTGGGTGTTTTTCCTTCAAGAAACCGAGAACCTCGGATGGCGGCACATCATCTGCAATGAATGATTGCCCGATCCCCCGCGTCAGGACGAATGTCAGTTTGCCCCGTTTGACCTTTTTGTCCTGCGTAATGTGATGCAGCAATATATCGGGTGCCGGGAGCTCACCGTCAATATCGCTCAAACCGGTTGGCAGGCCCACGGCCCTGAAGTGAGCGGCCACCCGTCTGGCGTCGTCCGGACTTGCAAGGTTCATGCGCGCCGAGAACTCATGGGCCAGCACCACGCCGATTGCCACGGCTTCGCCATGAACAAGGCGGCGCCCGTCATAGCCGGTGGCCGCCTCCAGCGCATGGCCGAATGTGTGGCCCAGATTGAGCAGCGCGCGCCGTCCGCTTTCACGCTCATCGGCTGCGACGACATCGGCCTTTGCCTGGCAGCTTGTTGCGATGGCGTGAATGCGGGCGGCCCCTCCGGCGAACACCTGCTGCCAGTTTTCCTCAAGCCAGGCAAAGAAGTCGGGACGGTCGATCAGCCCGTATTTCGCGACCTCGGCATAGCCGGCGCGAAACTCGCGCTCCGACAGCGTGTCGAGGGCCTGCGTATCGGCAAGCACGAGGGCTGGCTGGTGGAAGGCGCCGATCAGGTTCTTGCCGTGCCCCGTATTGATCCCCGTTTTGCCGCCGACCGAAGAATCCACCTGCGCCAAAAGCGAGGTGGGTATCTGAACGAACTGCATGCCGCGGCGAACGACGCTGGCGACAAATCCGGCCAGATCGCCGATCACGCCGCCACCGAGAGCCACGACCGCGTCGCCGCGCTCGAGCTTTGCTTCAAGGACGCCATGCGAAGCCTCGATGAGATGCTCGAAACTCTTGGTCTTTTCACCGGCCGGGAGAATGATGTCCGTGCTCTTGATGCCGGCGGCGGCAAGCCCCGTTTGCAACGTCTGCAAGTAAAGGGCGGCAACGGTCTCGTCGCTGATGATGGCGACATTGATGCCCGGCAGGCGCGATGCGATCTGTGCTCCGGCATCGGCCACCAGGCCCGGCCCGATAAGGATGTCATAGGAACGCGCACCAAGTTCGACCCGGACGGTCTCCTGGTCAGGTGCTGCAACGGTTTTACTCATTCAAACAACCCTTCGCGTTTCTCAATGCCCGTCGGAGCCGTGTTTGATGATGGCATCCAGCACCTCGGCGACGATGGTCTCCTTTGCAACATCGCGCGACTGGACCACAAGGTCGGCCTCGGCATAGGTCGGATAGCGGCTGTCGAGGAGCGATGCCAGCGTTGCCTTCGGATCAGCCGTTTTCAACAGCGGCCTGTGGCTGCGCCGCCGGACCCTTTCCCAAAGAACGTCAAGGTCCGCTTTCAGCCAGACGGAAAGCCCGCGCCGCTTGATATTGGCGCGAACCCGTTCCTGCATGAACGCCCCGCCACCGGTCGAAAGGACCATCGGACCGTTCCGCAACAGCCGCTGGATGACGCGGGCCTCAAGCGAGCGGAACTCCTCCTCGCCGTAGCTGGCAAACAGGTCGGCGATCGACATGCGTGAAACCCGTTCGATTTCGTGGTCGGAATCGACGAAAGGTATCTGCATCGCCTGTGCTGTAAGCTTGCCGATCACCGATTTGCCGGCGCCCATGAGCCCAACGAAAACAATTGTGCGTTTGCCGAGGCTGACACGCGCTTCCTCCGCCCTTTGTTTGGCGGGTTCAGCCGGTTGGGTGTTCATGCGGCTGCTTCCATCATCATCCGACCGGTATCAACAAATGTTTCCGCCCCGTCAAGCAGCGCCCGTTAAGGCTCTTATCAACATGCTTCGAATCCAGCCTTGCAACGGCCTTATGCGTCGCCCATAAAAGGGCCGACGAATTCGAATCATTGGAATGAGGCATGCCGTCCCTGATCCGGTTTCTTGTGTTCTGCGCGGTCATAGCCGGCCTGATATACGGCGCCATGTTCGCCCTGACCATCTATGTCGATCCGAAGCCGCGGGAGATCACCATTCGCGTACCGACGGAAAAGGTGAATCCGGACTGATTCCGGCATCGGCAGCTCGAACGGCGGTTTGCCATGGCTGACCTGAGCCTTGCACATCTGGAGGCGTTTCTGGAAATGATGAGCGCCGAACGCGGCGCTGCCTCCAATACACTGTCTTCCTACCGAAACGACCTGGAGGATACGCACGCTTTCCTGCGCGGCGGCGGCGCCAGCCTCGCCACAGCCGACAGCGCGTCGCTGCGCGATTATCTTCAGGACGTCGCCCATCGCGGCTTTGCCGCCAGCTCCCAGTCCAGGCGTTTGTCGGCGCTGAGACAGTTTTACCGCTTTCTCTATACTGAAGGATTGCGCGGCGATGATCCGACGGGTGTGCTCGACTCGCCGAAAAAGCCGCTGTCGCTGCCAAAAACCCTGAGCGTGGAAAATGTCGGCCTGCTGATCGGGCGCGCCCGAAGCGAAGCCGACGAAGCCGGGATCGAGGACGAGGACCTCCATGGCCGATTGCGGCTGTTGACGCTGATCGAACTGCTTTACGCCACCGGCATGCGCGTATCGGAACTGGTCGGCCTGCCCGCGTCGGTCGCGAGCCAGGACGACAAGCGCTTCCTGATCGTTCGCGGCAAGGGCAACAAGGAACGGCTTGTGCCGCTGTCATCGACAGCAAGGGATGCCCTCGCACGATACGCGGCACATATACGCCGGCGCGAAGGGATGGAGGATTCGCCGTTTCTGTTTCCAGCGCGCGGCGCAAGCGGCCATCTGTCGCGGCAGGTCTTTGCCCGGGAACTCAAGGCCCTGGCCGCCCGCTGCGGCCTGTCCGGCAAAACCCTGTCGCCACACGTGTTGCGCCATGCCTTTGCCAGCCATCTGCTGCAGAACGGCGCTGATCTGAGGGTCGTGCAGGAATTGCTTGGCCACTCCGATATCTCCACGACACAGATTTACACCCATATTCTCGAGGAACGGCTGCACCGCCTTGTCAGCGAAAAGCATCCCCTTGCAATTGCCGGCAAAAACCGCACATAGAGCGCCGATTTGGAGTTTTTCCTTGCTTTGCGATGGAATGGCTCTTAGCCAGAGAACCTACGCGCCCAAAAAACAGCCCGAGTTCGAAAAATAGATGCTCAACTATCTCGACTTCGAAAAACCGCTCTCTGATATCGAAGGCAAAATCCACGAGCTCAAGAAACTGGCCGGTGACGACGAGATCATCGACACCACCGCCGAGATCGAGAAACTGGAAGCCCGGGCAAGGGATCTTCTTGCCGACCTCTACTCGAAACTGACGCCGTGGCAGAAGACCCAGGTTGCCCGCCATCCGGCACGGCCCCATTTCCGCGACTATGCGGAAGGGCTCTTTGATGAATTCACGCCGCTTGCGGGCGACCGCAAATTCTCCAATGACGAGGCGATCCAGGCGGGCCTGGGCCGCTTTCGCGGCGAGCCGGTTGCCATTATCGGCCAGGAAAAGGGCAACGACACCAAGTCGCGCATCCGGCACAATTTCGGCAGCGCCCGGCCCGAAGGCTACCGCAAGGCCGTGCGCATCCTGGAGATGGCCGACCGTTTCAAATTGCCTGTCATTACGCTGATCGACACCTCCGGAGCCTATCCCGGGGTCGGTGCCGAGGAGCGCGGACAGGCCGAGGCCATCGCCCGTTCGACGGAAATGTGCCTGAATGTGCGCGTCCCGATCGTATCGGTGATCATCGGCGAAGGCGGATCGGGCGGCGCAATTGCAATCGCCACCGGCAATCGGATTTACATGCTGGAGCACGCGATCTACAGCGTCATTTCGCCGGAGGGCGCAGCATCGATCCTGTGGCGCGATGCGACCCGGGCAAAAGATGCCGCCGCCAACATGAAGATCACGGCCCAGGACCTGAAACAGCTGGGGGTCATTGACGACATCGTCGAGGAACCCGTCGGCGGTGCGCACCGCGATCCGCACGCGGTCATCGCGGCAACCGGTGACGCAATTGCCGGAGGCCTTGCCGAACTCAGCATGCTCGACGGCGACATGCTGCGCAGGAACCGCAGACAGAAATTCCTCGACATGGGCCGCGATCTCTAGCGCCGACACCTTCGTTTACATTTTTGTGAAGTTCGGCACTTTCGTGATTGTGGTAAAGATTCCGGAAACATATCGGTCATATTTTGGGCGACTTGAGATGTTTGAGTTTGCCGCGGTTTGCGGTAAGTGACCGGCTGCACGGTCCGTCGATCGCAATGAGCAGACGGGATTGTATGCGCCACGCGGATGGGAAAGGGGCACTGTGCGTCTGATCGGCTGGAAATCGGCAATTGCGGTATCGGTTTTGTCGCTGGCGCTGGCCGGCTGCCAGGATGTCCTGGAATCGGTCGACAACAAGGCCGAATACGAGCTTCCCCGGAAACTTGTCAACAAGATGAAGGCCCAGGATCAGCGCGTTCGCGCGCCGATCATGATGCGCATCTTCAAGGAAGAGGGCGTCCTCGAGGTCTGGAAATCGAAGGCTTCGGGCCGCTACGCCCTGGTCAAGGAATACGAGATCTGCAAGTGGTCGGGCGAGCTTGGCCCCAAGTTCAAGGAAGGTGACCGCCAGGCGCCCGAGGGCTACTACCATATCAAGCCCTACCAGATGAATCCCAATTCGAGCTACTACCTGTCCTTCAATATGGGCTTTCCCAACGCCTACGACCGCGCCCACGGGCGCACGGGCTCGCATTTGATGGTCCATGGCGCCTGTTCATCGGCCGGCTGCTATTCCATGACCGACGAGCTGATGATTGAAATCTACGCCTTCGCCCGCGAAGCCCATCGCGGCGGCCAGAAGGCGTTCCAGGTGCAGGCCTACCCGTTTCGCATGACGGCCGAGAACATGGCGCGGCACCGCGACCACCAGCACTACGAATACTGGAAGATGATCAAGGTCGGCTATGATCATTTCGAGCTGACAAAACAGCCGCCCAAGGTCGATGTGTGCGAGGGCAGATATGTCTTCAACCAGGTCCTTGAGGAAGAAGAAGACAAGTTTGAGCCCCGTCTGGCATGCCCGCCGTCACAGGCGCCGCAGTCCCTGCAGCTTGCCTATGCAGCCCGTGAGAAGCAGTACAACGAAGACTTCGCCGAAGCCGTCAATGCGCTGGAAAAACAGAAGATGACGCCAGCGATCGCGACGCTGCTGGGTGCCAACGGGCAAAAGCAGCAAAGCGACATCCAGGAAACCGCGACCCTGCCGCAGCCGGCCGCCCCGGCAAGGACGACGAATGTGCTGCCACAGCCGCCCGCTTCGCAGGCCGACAGTGTTGCATCCGTTCCGATTCCCGCACCTGCGGACACGGCCAGCGCCAATACCAAGAAGCCTCGGGTGAAGAAATCCTGGTGGCGGGTCTGGTAGCAGGGATGGGCGAACCGGAAATTGCCGCGCGCTACGACCTGCGCGGCCTCAAATGCCCGCTTCCCGTTCTCAAGACAAAAAAGCGCATGGCGTCAATCGCACCCGGCGCCCTGGTGTGGGTCGAAACCAGCGATCCGCTGGCCACTGTCGACATACCGCACTTCTGCCGCGAATTTGGACACAAGCTGCTTGAAACCGAGACTGTTGAAGGCGGCCACCGGTTCCTGATCGAAAAGCACAATCAGGATTTGTAGCCGGGTATGGCCAGCGGATTGCCCTCCAGCGCCTGCCTGTCCGGCGTGTCGACCTGCGGGACGCCGGTAAATGCGTGAAACAGCCGGGACACATAGCTTTCATCAAGGTCCCGGGTTATCAGAACCAGCCGTGTCCTGCGGTCATCATCCGGCCATGCCGGCAAGCGCACCTGCGGGTGGAACACCGATTGCACGCCGTGAATGACAAGCGGTTGTTCCGGTCTGTCGGCCACGGCGACAATACCCTTCATGCGCAACAGCTGCTCGCCCTGGCTCGAGCGCAACAGGTCGATGAACATCTCAAGCGCCTGCGGATCGATCGGTGCATCATGTGTCAGGGTGAACGCCTGGATGCGGGCATCGTGCCGGTTCACATCGTGCACGTGGTCGTGCCGGTGGTGGTAGGCCTCGTCCCTCAGCCAGCGGGCGACATCTGCCGTCTTGGTCGACGGATCGTAAAGCCCGCAGTCAAAGAGTTTTGCGGCAATCGCGTCTTCATCATGGGAGGAAATCTGCGGCGCGCCCGGATTGAGCTGCATGAGCCGCGCCGTAAACAGCGCAAATTCCCGGGAGGCCGGGTCGACAAGATCGGTCTTGGTCAAGACGATCCTGTCTGCGACAGCCACCTGTTTGACCGCCTCTTCGTGGTGGTCGAGTGTGCTTTCGCCATTCACGGCGTCGACCGCCGTGATCACGCCGTCCAGGCGGAAATTCTGCATCAGCACGGGATGCGCCATGATCGCATGCAGGACAGGTGCGGGATCGGCAAGCCCCGTCGTCTCGATCACCACCCGCGAAAGGGACTTGATGCGTCCCGTCTGCAGACGGTCAATGAGATCGGCCAGTGTGTCGACAAGCTCGCCTCGGACCGTGCAGCATAGACAACCGTCGGAAAGCTCGATCACACCGTCGCTGGATTGTTCAACGAGCAGGTGATCGATGCCCACATCGCCGAACTCGTTGATGATGACCGCCGTGTCGCGGAGCTCCGGGTCCTTCAGGATCCGGTTCAAGAGGGTTGTCTTGCCGGAACCCAGAAATCCGGTCAGCACCGAAACGGGGATGGGATGAAACGGTTGCATTGCGCTTCAGAGGCTGGGCCGCGCCCTTGGTACCGGAACATTGGCGGCCGGTTGCTCACGCACCACAGCGACCGGGCCGTCCACATCGCCGATACCGTTCGGCCGCGGCTTTGGCACCGGAATCCTGCCCGATGCAAGCGCCGCGGGAACGCTTCCGGTCAGCCGGACCCGGGCCGCCCGCGCCTGCCGTCCAAGCGGCGAGATATAGGCTGATTTCACGGTCAGCCGTCCGCTGGCGTCGCGTCCGTCATTGCGGCTCTTCCGTGCTTCCTGCGAACAGATCTGCGGCCGCATGTCGACAATCTGCAGCCGGTTCTGGCCATAAGGGCGCAGCGTGTAGAGCGACGGTTTCGCCAGTCCGGGCGTGGTCAGCCCTTTCTGCAGCAGCCTGGCCGATTCAACAGCCCTTTCCTCCTGGTCGAATGCGCCCAGAACCACCGAAACAACGGTCCGCCCCCTGCGCGTTGCCGAGGACACCTGATTGAACCCGGACGAGCAGATAAATCCGGTCTTCATGCCGTTGGCGCCGGCGAAACGTCCGATCAGCATGTTGTAGTTCGTGTAGGTCTTCTTGCCGGTGCTGATCGCCTCCAGCGAAAAATAGTGGCTGTATTGCGGAAACTCGCGCTTGATCGCGACCCCCAGCAAAGCCATGTCACGGGCCGTTGTGCGCTGGCCCTTGCCCGGCAAACCATTGGCGTTGATGAAGCGCGAATCCGTCATGCCGAGACGGGCGGCCTCGTTGTTCATCATGGCGACGAAGAATTCGTGGCTGCCGGCAATCGTTTCGGCGATTGCAATGGAAACGTCATTGGCTGACTTGACCATGATGATCTTCAGCGCATGGTCCAGCGTCAGCTGCGAGCCCGGCTTGAAATGCATCTTGCTCGGCGGTGCCTTTGCGGCATTGGCGCTGATCGTGACAGGCGAATTCATGGTGATCGCCTCGGCCTGGACCTGGCGGAACACCACATAGGCTGTCATCAGCTTGGTCAGGGACGCCGGATACCAGCGCTGGAAGGCATCCTTGTGCTCCAGCACCTTGCCGGACTTGGCGTCGACGACCATTGTCGGACCGGCGGCATGTGAAGATTGGGTGGACAGGACCACACAGAGAAGAATTGCAAATATCGTCGCAGGCACACTCGTCATACGGCGCATGGCAGAATTCGAACTCCAGAGGAGGAACGGGACACGAATTGTATGTACCCGAAAGCTGCCTTATATGCCATACATCTGACAAGTCCTTTAAGAAGAATGAGGGTATACTTAATGCCAATACTGAACCGTGCTGCCGAACTGCAGGCTGAAGTCACCGAGTGGCGCAGGCATCTCCACACCAAGCCCGAGCTTCTGTATGACGTCCACGAGACGGCTGCTTTTGTCGAGGACAAGCTCAAGGTGTTTGGCTGCGATGAGGTGGTAACCGGCATCGGGCGCACGGGTGTCGTGGCGCTGATCAAGGGCAGAAACGGCGGTTCGGGACGGGTCATCGGACTTCGGGCGGACATGGACGCCCTTCCGATCAAGGAGACAACCGGCAAGCCCTGGTCGTCGACGGTTGACGGCAAGATGCACGCCTGCGGCCACGATGGACACACCGCTATGTTGCTTGGCGCCGCAAAGTATCTTTCCGAAACGCGCAACTTCGACGGCACGGTCGCCGTCATCTTCCAGCCAGCAGAAGAAGGCGGCGGCGGCGGTGACGCGATGGTCAAGGACGGCATGATGGAACGCTTTGAAATCGACGAGGTTTTCGGCATGCACAATATGCCGGGCCTTCCGGCCGGTGAGTTCGCCACCTGCACCGGCGCCATCATGGCAGCGACGGACGAATTCACCATCAAGGTGCGCGGCCGCGGCGGCCACGCCGCCATGCCCTATCAGACGATCGATCCGATCACCATCGCCGCACAGATTGTTTCCGGCCTTCAGCTCATTGCGTCACGCAACGCAAATCCGCTTGATTCGATTGTTGTTTCCGTCACGAAATTCAATGCCGGCAGCGCCTATAACGTCATTCCTGAGGAGGCTGAGCTCGCCGGCACCGTCCGCACGCTCAATGCCGACTTGCGGGCGATGGCCGAGCAGCGCATCGAACAGATCGTCCGCAACATCGCCGACGCCCACAATGCCGAGGCATCGATCGAATACAAGCGCGGCTATCCCGTGACCTACAACCATCCCGACCAGACCGATTTCTCGGTCGCGGTCGCCGGCGAAATCTCCGGTACGGAGAAAGTCAACGCGACGGCAACGCCCACCATGGGCGGTGAGGATTTTTCCTTTATGCTGGAAGCGCGGCCCGGATCTTTCATATTCATCGGCAACGGTGACACGGCCGCGCTGCATCACCCCGAATTTGATTTCAACGACGAGATCATCCCCTACGGCATATCCTACTGGGTCAAGCTTGCCGAAACAGCGCTCACGAAAAATTGACGCTGCGGGCGGGGCCGGGATCGATTGAGCTCAAAGCCCGATCGAGACATCGCGCCCCGCCGATTTGATCGACACCGAAAATCCGGCGATCAGGTCAATGAAGGCAATCACCGTCAGGATGAAGAAGATGTCGGTGGCCGCCTCACGGACCAGCAGGAACTCCACCAGGAACGCCACGAACACGATCGCAGACAGAATGTGATCGACGAGGGACCAGCCTCCGCTTCGTGTCGCCTTGAGGATTTCCACGAACAAGAGGACAAGCGCGACGACAATCAGCAGGTCCGAATATTCCATCGTCCAGCGCGCACCAGAGATCATGTTGAGGCTGAGGACCTGGGTTGATAGCCAGGTGATACCCGCCGCCTCGAACGGCCCGAAAATCATGGCGTTGTAGATGATCAGCGGAATGATCATCAAAGGTATTGCCGCAATCATGGATTTGCACCGCCCCCGGTTTGCAAGATCTGCTTATGATCTGTGGTCAATCAGCTCTATCACAGATCATGAACCTGCGTGCAGCTGTCGTGAGCGATTAGGTAAAACATGGTTACCGGCGAAATCATGGCGGCGCATTTTCACCGGAAAAGAAAAGGGCCGGCCCAAAGGCCAGCCCTTTCAAGCCACTTGGCGCGTGAATTCAGCCGTTGTCTTTGCTGTTGTTCAGAACCTGGCGTCCACGGTACATGCCGGTCTTCAGATCGATGTGGTGCGGACGGCGCAGCTCGCCTGAATTCTTGTCTTCCACATAGGTGGGTGCCTTGAGCGCATCGGTTGCGCGGCGCATGCCGCGCTTCGAGCGGGTCACTTTACTTTTTGGTACGGCCATTTTTATCACTCCACTTGCGGGCAATACGTGCCTCTCGGCCGGAACAGGCCAATACGGGCACGTGTCAATCTCGGAAATTGCGCGGGCTTATACATGGCTATTGCGTGTTTGACCAGCACCCGGGCGCCTTTTTTTGCGTTTGCGGCCTCCTTCAGACCTCGTCCTCTTCGACAACCCAGCTTTCAGCCCGGCCGGCCGCCTCCCACTCCTGCCACGCGGGCAGGGACTTCATGTGGTCCATGTAGGAAAGAGCCGTCGGATCGGTTGTCAGCCGATAGATGTCGAAACGGTTGACGACCGGTGCGAACATGGCATCGGCCGCCGTGAAGTGACCGAACAGGAATGGCCCATTGTGCCGCTCCAGGCAGTCCCGCCAGATCGTCTCGATCCGCTGTACGTCGCGCTTCGCCGCATCCGAGACCTCCAGCGGTGCTGGCTCGCGCCGCATGTTCATCGGGCACTCTGACCGCAGCGCGGAAAACCCGCTGAGCATCTCGCAACTGATGGCCCGCGCATGAGCCCTGTTGTCGTGTTCATGGGGCCAAACATGCTTGGTGTAGAAGAGGTCGTTCAAATACTCCATGATGGCAAGCGACTCCCAGACCCGCAATTTGCCGTGCTCGAGCACCGGAACCTTGTTGGTTGGAGAAAATTCCGAAAAGGCGGGATTTCCTGCTGCCATGTCGAAGGGCACCAGTTTCTCGGTAAACTCGATATCCAGAGCCCGCAACGCGAACCACGGGCGGAATGACCAGGACGAATAGTTCTTGTTGCCGATGTAAAGGACGAGATCGCTCATCGCTGTTTCTCCTGCACGCTGCATGACCTGTTTGGCCGGGCTGCGGGAAACTTAAATGCAGGTGCCGGCGAATACCAACGAATAGGATCAATTCAATCATAAAGGCATTTGATATATGCGCCCGACTGCAGCGCCCGCCGCTCGACAAGGCCGGCCAGACGCACCATGCCGCGCGACGGCTTTCGTGGATGGCGCAGATACGGATTGGGAAGCGTGACCGCCAGATAGGCAGACTGCCGGCGTGTCAGCCGCGCCGCCGGAATATTGTAGTAGTATTGTGCGGCGGCCTCGATCCCGTAGATGCCGGGCGCCCATTCGGCGACATTGAGATAGATCTCCATCAGGCGGCGTTTGGACCAGATCGTGTCCGCCGCCATGGCCAGCGGGATCTCCAGCACCTTGCGCACGTAAGAGCGGTTCGACCACAGGAAGAGGTTCTTGACGGTCTGCATCGGTATGGTGCTGGCACCGCGCGGCCGTTCGCCATCGAGCGCCTCGTCGATCACCAGGTTGACCGCACCCCAGTCGACGCCGTTGTGGAAACAGTATTTGCCGTCTTCGGACATCAGCACTGACTGAACCAGCGCCGGGGAAATATCGTCAAAATCGACCCATTGCCTCTGGAAGCCGCGCAACAGGACAAGATCCCGCAGCATCACCGTCGACACCGGATGCACGATGGGCGGTATGTAGCATATCATCAGCACCAGCGGCGCCAGTACAATCACCAGCAATGCCCTGACGGCCAGACGCCGCCAGGTTGCCGAGCGGGCACTTTTCTTGCGTTTGCGTTTTTTTTGCGCCAAGAAACCCCCGCTGCATGGTCGTCTAGGACTCCTTAAAGCAGGCCGGCGGCGATTTGAACCGCAAGTTTCACCGCCTTGCCCCTGTTGCCGTCTTTTCCGCATCGTGCGATGACGGCGCCATGACAGTCGATTCAGTGGAATTCACGCAGCGTCTTTCCGAGCGGGCGATCGAGGTTGAAGCGGCCCTCGAGCAAATTCTCGATCCCACGCCTCAGGCGGACGAGATCGCGCGTCCGGCCCACCTTCTGGCAGCCATGCGTCACGGCGTTCTCAACGGCGGCAAGCGCCTGCGGCCATTCCTGGTACTGGAAACGGCAGCGCTTGCCGGAGCCGACCCCCAGGCTGCCCTGCGCGTTGCGGCGGCTCTGGAATGTGTGCATTGCTATTCGCTGATCCATGACGATCTTCCGGCAATGGACAATGACGACCTTCGCCGTGGCATGCCGACCGTCCATGTCGCCTTTGACGACGCGACGGCAATTCTCGCCGGCGATACGCTTCTGACCCTGGCATTCGAGATCATCACTGCGCCACAGACGCCGACTGATGATGCGAACAAGGCCGCGTTGGTGCTTGCTCTGGCTCGCGCGGCAGGCATCGGCGGCATGGCAGGCGGTCAGGCGCTCGACCTTGAGGCAGAAAAGACAACGCCTAATGAGGCCGGCATTATCACACTGCAGGCCATGAAGACCGGTGCGCTCATCCGGTTCGCCTGCGAGGCGGGCGCGATCCTCGGCAACGCCTCGAAGCAGGACCATGAAATCCTGATCAGGTTCGGCGAGGCGATTGGACTGGCATTCCAGCTTGCCGACGATTTGCTCGATGTCACCTCCGACAGCGAACATATGGGCAAGGCGACAGGCAAGGATGCCGAGCAGGGCAAGGCGACACTTGTCGGCCTGCACGGGCAGGATTGGGCACGCCGGCAGCTCGCCGGTCTGGTCGACGAGGCGACGGGGCTGCTCGATCGGTTTGGCGACCGCGCGCAAACGCTGTGCGCCGCGGCCAGGTTCATTGCCGACCGCGACCGTTGAGCCGGGGCGATTCCGGGTTAATTTCCGGTAAATACATAGGCTTAAGCACACGTTAACGCTTCCCTGAAAAGATGTGGACGCAATCATGACGATATGCCCGCATCCTCCTGCGCGTATTACGGGTTCCATCGCCGCCGCGCGTAGCCGGCCCGAGCCATGGATTCGGATTTGTGCCGGAGTTTTGCGCGCGATCGCTGCATACTTAATTGATTGACGGGTTCATGCATGGATGAGTTGGGTGACAATCCTAAGGGGCGGAAGGGGATATCCGTTTTCCTGCGCGCCAGCTATGTCACCACACTCCTGCTCATTGGCGGCATCTGCATCCTTTGTTACAGCGAGCAGCAAGCTCAGAACCGGGCGATCAGTCATTTTGGACTGATGGTCAAATGCATCGGCGAGCTCGACGACGCGCTCGCCCAGCTGGCCGGCAGGGCCGCGCAGGTTGAGCTTCTCCCGGACGACGCCGGCGTCGAATCGGTCAAAAAAGGCCTGCTTTTCCGCCAGGATGCGGTCAAAGCCGAATTCGAGCGGTTCCGCGAATTGTGGCTGTCTCCCGAAACACCGGAATCCCTGCGTCAGAGCGTCTACGCGGCGGACCGCTACATGCGGGCTGACGACCCGTTCAAGCAGTACCGCCAAATCACCGACACGGCGGATGTCGAACAGGCTGAAACCGTCGATGATCTGCGTTGGGCGGGCAAGGTCCTGTTTTCGATCTATGACAGTTTCCTCAATCAGACCGGTGCGAAGATCACCCAGACCATCCTTGTATCGCTCAAGGAAACGACCATCACCCAGGGAAGGCGCGTACAGACCTTTCTGTTGACCACGATCGCGGTGCTGCTGGCACTCGGCATCTTCGTCTTCATACCGATCGACCTTCTGCTGTGGCGCACCTTCCGCAGGCTAGACATGGCTGTTGCCCAGGCCCGCCAGGAGAGCCACAAAGCCAAGGCCGCGGAAAGGACCAAATCCGAATTCCTGGCCAATATGAGCCATGAGATCCGGACACCCATGAACGGTGTCCTCGGCATGGCCGAGCTTCTGTCACGCACCGAACTCTCCGGCAAGCAGCGCACCTTCACCGACATCATCGTCAAGTCCGGCCAGGCGCTTCTGACCATCATCAATGACATCCTGGACTTCTCCAAGATCGACGCGCGGCAGATGCAGCTCAATCCCGCCCCCTTCAGCCTGCGCGAGGCGGTCGAGGATATCGCCACCCTTCTGGCGGGCAGCGTTGCGGAGAAGGACCTGGAAATGGTCGTGCGCTATGACCCGCGCCTGCCCGATGCCTTCATCGGCGATGTCGGGCGTATACGCCAGGTACTGACAAACATCATCGGCAACGCGGTCAAGTTCACCGACCACGGCCAGATCATGGTGAATATCCAGGGCGCGACGACGCAAAAAGAGGCGTCGAGTAGCCGAGGGGAATTTCACCCCTCGGCCCTCACAGAACCGGACTTGAGACTCTCGCCTCATCCGGCTCCTACTCTCCAGCCTCCGGTCGAATACCGAGTTGCCACAGGACAAAAAGGTTGGGGTCCCGTCGCGCGATACGTCCCAGCCAATGCGTGGACGCCCGCTCCCGGCGTCTGAACCGTTTATATTTCCGTCGCGCCCAGCGGGCGAGGGCCACGTTCACCTGACGCAGCACCTGAACGCACTTCGAGCGGTAATAGCGCCCGTAGTAGTTCATCCAGCCTCGCACCGCCGGATTAATCAGGCGGGCCAGATCCTCCAGGGTCTGATTGTTCCTGGTGGATGCCATCCGCCACTCGCGGATGGTCCTGCGCACCGCCTTCGCCGCTTGAACACTGATCGCCGGCAGGAAGCTGACGAAGTAGTGTCCCCACCGGTTCCTGGCTCGCCGAGGCTGGAACGTAAAGCCGAGAAAGTCGAACTTGACCCGCTCGTGTTCCTGCCTGCGGTCATCGTCCTTGCAGTAGACGATTTTGGTCTTCGTCGGATGCAATTCCAGACCGCAATCGGCCAGCCGTTTCCGGATGGCCTCCAACACCGCCTGCGCCTCTCCTTCGCTCCTGCAGTGAACGACTGCATCATCCGCGTAACGTTCAAAGCGGACGTTTGGATGGTTTCGTTCCATCCACGAGTCGAACGCGTAGTGCAGGAAGAGATTGGCGAGAATCGGACTGATTGGTGAGCCTTGCGGCGTTCCCTTGGTCCGTTCTTCCCGGGTGCCGTCCGGTCGCTCGACAGCAGCGCGAAGCCACCGCCCAACGTACAGCCGGATCCAGGCCAGGTCAGTGTGATGTGCAACGGCACGTTCGATCAGGTCATGCGGAATCGAATCAAAAAATGCTTTGATATCAAGATCGATCACCCAGTCGAACGTCCAGCAGCGTTTCCGTGCCACTCCGACCGCATCAAGCGCCGAACGACCGGGCCGATAGCCATAGGAATCACGGTGGAACATCGGTTCCACCATTGGTTCCAGAACCATCTTCACAGCCGTTTGCGCCACGCGGTCGGCGATCGTCGGAATGCCAAGAGGTCGAAGACCGCCCCCACTTTTGGGTATCTCGACGAGCCGCACCGGCGGCGGGTGATACGAGCCCGACGACATCCGGTTCCAGACCTTGTAAAGGTTTCCCCCGAGGTCTTCCTCGAATGCTGCCATAGACACGCCGTCAACACCGCCCGCGCCGCGATTCGCCCGTACCTGTCGGTAGGCGTCCCAGACCAGCCGCTTCGGAATTTCGAATGGCTTTGCCTCAGACAACGGCTCCTCCCATCTCTGGTTGGCCGCCGTCTTCGGCTGGAGAGCCGGGTCCCTTCGCTCTACCCGCATTACCGGGTTTCATCACTAATACGGACCCGTCCGCCCCTGTGCTCCGCTTCGGTACTCGGCTCCTTGCGGGTCTGCCGCTTGGAGGTCTCCCTTGGCATCGGAGCGCCAGGTTCCCACGTTCCACACAGGAGCCTCTCGCTGGTCTCACGCCATCTTTATGCCGGTCGCCGCTCGGACAGTCAGCAGGCATCCTCCGAACTTCGTCCCAGGCCAACGACTGGAGCCTGGTTTCGGCGACATCCCTACGCTTTCGACACTTCATCAACGGTTCACTCGCGTTCGTCTTACCAGCAGTCACCTGACGGGTAATCCCCGCCTTTTCCACAACGCTCGCCACCCCGGCCATTGGGCCAGAGCAGCTTGTGGCGGTTTGGACCCTGGTCCTGCAACCCGAGCCCGAGGGGCCTTCCCTCATCTCCTGTGTAGCAAGGTGCTCAAAGTCAGTACTGCTACGTCATCAGAACCTCCTCTTCGCACCGTCGTGGCGCACGTCGAGTAGCCGAGGGGAATTTCACCCCTCGGCCCTCACAGAACCGGACTTGAGACTCTCGCCTCATCCGGCTCCTACTCTCCAGCCTCCGGTCGAATACCGAGTTGCCACAGGACAAAAAGGTTGGGGTCCCGTCGCGCGATACGTCCCAGCCAATGCGTGGACGCCCGCTCCCGGCGTCTGAACCGTTTATATTTCCGTCGCGCCCAGCGGGCGAGGGCCACGTTCACCTGACGCAGCACCTGAACGCACTTCGAGCGGTAATAGCGCCCGTAGTAGTTCATCCAGCCTCGCACCGCCGGATTAATCAGGCGGGCCAGATCCTCCAGGGTCTGATTGTTCCTGGTGGATGCCATCCGCCACTCGCGGATGGTCCTGCGCACCGCCTTCGCCGCTTGAACACTGATCGCCGGCAGGAAGCTGACGAAGTAGTGTCCCCACCGGTTCCTGGCTCGCCGAGGCTGGAACGTAAAGCCGAGAAAGTCGAACTTGACCCGCTCGTGTTCCTGCCTGCGGTCATCGTCCTTGCAGTAGACGATTTTGGTCTTCGTCGGATGCAATTCCAGACCGCAATCGGCCAGCCGTTTCCGGATGGCCTCCAACACCGCCTGCGCCTCTCCTTCGCTCCTGCAGTGAACGACTGGTCGAGTAGCCGAGGGGAATTTCACCCCTCGGCCCTCACAGAACCGGACTTGAGACTCTCGCCTCATCCGGCTCCTACTCTCCAGCCTCCGGTCGAATACCGAGTTGCCACAGGACAAAAAGGTTGGGGTCCCGTCGCGCGATACGTCCCAGCCAATGCGTGGACGCCCGCTCCCGGCGTCTGAACCGTTTATATTTCCGTCGCGCCCAGCGGGCGAGGGCCACGTTCACCTGACGCAGCACCTGAACGCACTTCGAGCGGTAATAGCGCCCGTAGTAGTTCATCCAGCCTCGCACCGCCGGATTAATCAGGCGGGCCAGATCCTCCAGGGTCTGATTGTTCCTGGTGGATGCCATCCGCCACTCGCGGATGGTCCTGCGCACCGCCTTCGCCGCTTGAACACTGATCGCCGGCAGGAAGCTGACGAAGTAGTGTCCCCACCGGTTCCTGGCTCGCCGAGGCTGGAACGTAAAGCCGAGAAAGTCGAACTTGACCCGCTCGTGTTCCTGCCTGCGGTCATCGTCCTTGCAGTAGACGATTTTGGTCTTCGTCGGATGCAATTCCAGACCGCAATCGGCCAGCCGTTTCCGGATGGCCTCCAACACCGCCTGCGCCTCTCCTTCGCTCCTGCAGTGAACGACTGGTCGAGTAGCCGAGGGGAATTTCACCCCTCGGCCCTCACAGAACCGGACTTGAGACTCTCGCCTCATCCGGCTCCTACTCTCCAGCCTCCGGTCGAATACCGAGTTGCCACAGGACAAAAAGGTTGGGGTCCCGTCGCGCGATACGTCCCAGCCAATGCGTGGACGCCCGCTCCCGGCGTCTGAACCGTTTATATTTCCGTCGCGCCCAGCGGGCGAGGGCCACGTTCACCTGACGCAGCACCTGAACGCACTTCGAGCGGTAATAGCGCCCGTAGTAGTTCATCCAGCCTCGCACCGCCGGATTAATCAGGCGGGCCAGATCCTCCAGGGTCTGATTGTTCCTGGTGGATGCCATCCGCCACTCGCGGATGGTCCTGCGCACCGCCTTCGCCGCTTGAACACTGATCGCCGGCAGGAAGCTGACGAAGTAGTGTCCCCACCGGTTCCTGGCTCGCCGAGGCTGGAACGTAAAGCCGAGAAAGTCGAACTTGACCCGCTCGTGTTCCTGCCTGCGGTCATCGTCCTTGCAGTAGACGATTTTGGTCTTCGTCGGATGCAATTCCAGACCGCAATCGGCCAGCCGTTTCCGGATGGCCTCCAACACCGCCTGCGCCTCTCCTTCGCTCCTGCAGTGAACGACTGCATCATCCGCGTAACGTTCAAAGCGGACGTTTGGATGGTTTCGTTCCATCCACGAGTCGAACGCGTAGTGCAGGAAGAGATTGGCGAGAATCGGACTGATTGGTGAGCCTTGCGGCGTTCCCTTGGTCCGTTCTTCCCGGGTGCCGTCCGGTCGCTCGACAGCAGCGCGAAGCCACCGCCCAACGTACAGCCGGATCCAGGCCAGGTCAGTGTGATGTGCAACGGCACGTTCGATCAGGTCATGCGGAATCGAATCAAAAAATGCTTTGATATCAAGATCGATCACCCAGTCGAACGTCCAGCAGCGTTTCCGTGCCACTCCGACCGCATCAAGCGCCGAACGACCGGGCCGATAGCCATAGGAATCACGGTGGAACATCGGTTCCACCATTGGTTCCAGAACCATCTTCACAGCCGTTTGCGCCACGCGGTCGGCGATCGTCGGAATGCCAAGAGGTCGAAGACCGCCCCCACTTTTGGGTATCTCGACGAGCCGCACCGGCGGCGGGTGATACGAGCCCGACGACATCCGGTTCCAGACCTTGTAAAGGTTTCCCCCGAGGTCTTCCTCGAATGCTGCCATAGACACGCCGTCAACACCGCCCGCGCCGCGATTCGCCCGTACCTGTCGGTAGGCGTCCCAGACCAGCCGCTTCGGAATTTCGAATGGCTTTGCCTCAGACAACGGCTCCTCCCATCTCTGGTTGGCCGCCGTCTTCGGCTGGAGAGCCGGGTCCCTTCGCTCTACCCGCATTACCGGGTTTCATCACTAATACGGACCCGTCCGCCCCTGTGCTCCGCTTCGGTACTCGGCTCCTTGCGGGTCTGCCGCTTGGAGGTCTCCCTTGGCATCGGAGCGCCAGGTTCCCACGTTCCACACAGGAGCCTCTCGCTGGTCTCACGCCATCTTTATGCCGGTCGCCGCTCGGACAGTCAGCAGGCATCCTCCGAACTTCGTCCCAGGCCAACGACTGGAGCCTGGTTTCGGCGACATCCCTACGCTTTCGACACTTCATCAACGGTTCACTCGCGTTCGTCTTACCAGCAGTCACCTGACGGGTAATCCCCGCCTTTTCCACAACGCTCGCCACCCCGGCCATTGGGCCAGAGCAGCTTGTGGCGGTTTGGACCCTGGTCCTGCAACCCGAGCCCGAGGGGCCTTCCCTCATCTCCTGTGTAGCAAGGTGCTCAAAGTCAGTACTGCTACGTCATCAGAACCTCCTCTTCGCACCGTCGTGGCGCACCATCATCCGCGTAACGTTCAAAGCGGACGTTTGGATGGTTTCGTTCCATCCACGAGTCGAACGCGTAGTGCAGGAAGAGATTGGCGAGAATCGGACTGATTGGTGAGCCTTGCGGCGTTCCCTTGGTCCGTTCTTCCCGGGTGCCGTCCGGTCGCTCGACAGCAGCGCGAAGCCACCGCCCAACGTACAGCCGGATCCAGGCCAGGTCAGTGTGATGTGCAACGGCACGTTCGATCAGGTCATGCGGAATCGAATCAAAAAATGCTTTGATATCAAGATCGATCACCCAGTCGAACGTCCAGCAGCGTTTCCGTGCCACTCCGACCGCATCAAGCGCCGAACGACCGGGCCGATAGCCATAGGAATCACGGTGGAACATCGGTTCCACCATTGGTTCCAGAACCATCTTCACAGCCGTTTGCGCCACGCGGTCGGCGATCGTCGGAATGCCAAGAGGTCGAAGACCGCCCCCACTTTTGGGTATCTCGACGAGCCGCACCGGCGGCGGGTGATACGAGCCCGACGACATCCGGTTCCAGACCTTGTAAAGGTTTCCCCCGAGGTCTTCCTCGAATGCTGCCATAGACACGCCGTCAACACCGCCCGCGCCGCGATTCGCCCGTACCTGTCGGTAGGCGTCCCAGACCAGCCGCTTCGGAATTTCGAATGGCTTTGCCTCAGACAACGGCTCCTCCCATCTCTGGTTGGCCGCCGTCTTCGGCTGGAGAGCCGGGTCCCTTCGCTCTACCCGCATTACCGGGTTTCATCACTAATACGGACCCGTCCGCCCCTGTGCTCCGCTTCGGTACTCGGCTCCTTGCGGGTCTGCCGCTTGGAGGTCTCCCTTGGCATCGGAGCGCCAGGTTCCCACGTTCCACACAGGAGCCTCTCGCTGGTCTCACGCCATCTTTATGCCGGTCGCCGCTCGGACAGTCAGCAGGCATCCTCCGAACTTCGTCCCAGGCCAACGACTGGAGCCTGGTTTCGGCGACATCCCTACGCTTTCGACACTTCATCAACGGTTCACTCGCGTTCGTCTTACCAGCAGTCACCTGACGGGTAATCCCCGCCTTTTCCACAACGCTCGCCACCCCGGCCATTGGGCCAGAGCAGCTTGTGGCGGTTTGGACCCTGGTCCTGCAACCCGAGCCCGAGGGGCCTTCCCTCATCTCCTGTGTAGCAAGGTGCTCAAAGTCAGTACTGCTACGTCATCAGAACCTCCTCTTCGCACCGTCGTGGCGCACCATCATCCGCGTAACGTTCAAAGCGGACGTTTGGATGGTTTCGTTCCATCCACGAGTCGAACGCGTAGTGCAGGAAGAGATTGGCGAGAATCGGACTGATTGGTGAGCCTTGCGGCGTTCCCTTGGTCCGTTCTTCCCGGGTGCCGTCCGGTCGCTCGACAGCAGCGCGAAGCCACCGCCCAACGTACAGCCGGATCCAGGCCAGGTCAGTGTGATGTGCAACGGCACGTTCGATCAGGTCATGCGGAATCGAATCAAAAAATGCTTTGATATCAAGATCGATCACCCAGTCGAACGTCCAGCAGCGTTTCCGTGCCACTCCGACCGCATCAAGCGCCGAACGACCGGGCCGATAGCCATAGGAATCACGGTGGAACATCGGTTCCACCATTGGTTCCAGAACCATCTTCACAGCCGTTTGCGCCACGCGGTCGGCGATCGTCGGAATGCCAAGAGGTCGAAGACCGCCCCCACTTTTGGGTATCTCGACGAGCCGCACCGGCGGCGGGTGATACGAGCCCGACGACATCCGGTTCCAGACCTTGTAAAGGTTTCCCCCGAGGTCTTCCTCGAATGCTGCCATAGACACGCCGTCAACACCGCCCGCGCCGCGATTCGCCCGTACCTGTCGGTAGGCGTCCCAGACCAGCCGCTTCGGAATTTCGAATGGCTTTGCCTCAGACAACGGCTCCTCCCATCTCTGGTTGGCCGCCGTCTTCGGCTGGAGAGCCGGGTCCCTTCGCTCTACCCGCATTACCGGGTTTCATCACTAATACGGACCCGTCCGCCCCTGTGCTCCGCTTCGGTACTCGGCTCCTTGCGGGTCTGCCGCTTGGAGGTCTCCCTTGGCATCGGAGCGCCAGGTTCCCACGTTCCACACAGGAGCCTCTCGCTGGTCTCACGCCATCTTTATGCCGGTCGCCGCTCGGACAGTCAGCAGGCATCCTCCGAACTTCGTCCCAGGCCAACGACTGGAGCCTGGTTTCGGCGACATCCCTACGCTTTCGACACTTCATCAACGGTTCACTCGCGTTCGTCTTACCAGCAGTCACCTGACGGGTAATCCCCGCCTTTTCCACAACGCTCGCCACCCCGGCCATTGGGCCAGAGCAGCTTGTGGCGGTTTGGACCCTGGTCCTGCAACCCGAGCCCGAGGGGCCTTCCCTCATCTCCTGTGTAGCAAGGTGCTCAAAGTCAGTACTGCTACGTCATCAGAACCTCCTCTTCGCACCGTCGTGGCGCACCGACATCCGCATAACGGTCAAGGACACAGGGCCGGGCATCCCCGCCGACAAGCTGGGCATCATCTTTGACAAGTTCAGCCAGGTGGACGCGTCCTCGACACGCAAATTCGAGGGCACCGGTCTTGGTCTCGCGATTGCCGCAGGCCTGGTTGAGCTGATGGGCGGACGCATCGGTGTCGACAGTGCCGTCGGCAAGGGTTCGAAATTCTGGATCGAGCTGAAGCTGCCGGTGAGTGAGGCGGTCAACCATGCGAAACCCGACACGCCCGTCGATATCAACGGCGCGCGCATCATCCTCGTGGATGGCAACAAGACGAGCCAGGATGTCGCCCGCGAGCAGCTGCGCAGCTGGTCGTTCGACTGTGCGGCGGTGGAATCGATCCCGCTCGCCGTCGGCCTGGCACGCAAAACGGCGGAACTCGGTTTGCCCACGGATCTCATCATCCTCGACACGCCGCATCCCGAGCAAGTCGCGAAGCAACTGCGATCGGCTCTCGAGACCGAACCCGAGACGGCGCGCATTCCGATCCTGTTGATGACGGCTGTCGATCACGTCGGCACCGCGGAGCTGTGCGAACGCCTCGGCATCAACGGGAACCTGACAAAGCCCGTCAGGGCTTCGCTGTTGCTCGAGACGATAACCGCCATACTGACCGGGAAACCGGATCGCGACGTCCGATCAAGGGACATCTCCAAGTCACAACCGGCAGGGACCGCACAATTCGCAAATGACGTTCGAACCGAGCCCGGCACGACTGCTGAAAAGGGAACGGACAAGATCGCAGGTCAGGTCGAGAACCGGGCCATCGATATCCTCGTCGCCGAGGACAATGAGGTCAATCAGTTGGTGTTCGACCACATGCTCGGCGAGACGGCTTACAGCTTCATTATCGCCAATGACGGGCAGGAGGCGGTTGAGCTGTGGCAGGAGTTACGCCCGCAACTCATCCTGATGGATGTCTCCATGCCACGCATGAACGGCTATCAGGCGACAGCCGAAATCCGCAGGCAGGAAGCGGCCGTTGGAGCCCACACGCCCATCATCGGGGTCACGGCACATGCGCTCAAGGACGACCGCGCGCGATGCCTGGAGGCCGGCATGGACGACTACATGCCAAAACCGATCTCGCCGGAGAAGCTTGCCGGCAAGATCGACACCTGGCTCGGAAAGAACTCGGATCCGGCGAAACTGCGCGATACGGCTTAACTAGTGTGGCGCTAGGCTGCGTCGGTATCGCCCGATACCCCGCCGCCGAAGCGTTCCCTGATATAGTCGCCGACCATCGCCTCGAAATCCCCGGCAATGTTGTCGCCCCGCAAGGTGCGCACCTTCTTGCCGTCGACAAAGACCGGTGCGGCCGGACTTTCGCCGGTTCCGGGCAGTGATATGCCGATATCCGCGTGCTTGGATTCGCCCGGCCCGTTGACGATACACCCCATCACGGCAACGTTCAGGGTCTCGACGCCGGGATATTTGTCGCGCCAGACAGGCATGTTGCGCCGAAGATCGTCCTCGATCTTCTGCGCCAGTTCCTGGAACACGGTTGAGGTCGTGCGTCCGCAGCCGGGGCAGGCCGCGACAACCGGCACGAACTGCCGGAAGCCCATGACCTGCAACAGCTCCTGTGCGACCTGCACCTCCCGGGTCCGGTCACCGCCGGGCTCGGGCGTCAGCGAGATGCGGATTGTATCGCCGATGCCCTGCTGCAGGATAATGCCAAGCGCTGCAGAGGAAGCGACAATGCCCTTGCTGCCCATGCCGGCTTCCGTCAGGCCGAGATGCAGCGCATGGTCGGAGCGCCTCGCGAGCTCGGTATAGACCGCAATGAGATCCTGGACCTGGCTGACCTTTGCAGACAGGATAATCTTGTCGCGCCCGAGACCGATTTCCTCGGCAAGGTCGGCGGACAGCAGGGCCGATTGCACAATGGCCTCGCGCATCACTTCCTGGGCGCTGAGCAACCCGCCCTTTTCAGCATTCTCATCCATCAGCCGTGTCAGCAGCACCTGGTCGAGCGAACCCCAGTTGACGCCGATGCGGACCGGTTTGTCGTAGCGGATCGCCATCTCGACGATCTGCGCAAACTGCTTGTCCTTCTTGTCCTTGAAGCCCACATTTCCCGGATTGATGCGGTATTTCGCCAGCGCCTCGGCGCAGGCCGGATGATCGGCCAGCAATTTGTGGCCAATATAGTGGAAGTCGCCGACGATCGGCACATCCAGGCCAAGCCGTTCCAGCCTTTCGCGGATTTTCGGCACCGCCGCCGCGCTTTCATCGCGGTCGACGGTAACCCTGACGATCTCCGAACCGGCGTTGTGCAGTGCCGCCACCTGTGCGACCGTGGCGTCAATATCGGCGGTGTCGGTGTTGGTCATCGACTGGACGACGATCGGGTGATCGCCGCCGACATTGATGCCGCCCACATCCACCGAAACGGAACGGCGCCGGTCGAATACCTCGGAATAGTAGCTGCTCATCGGAACCCCTGGCCACACTGCAGCGCAGCGCCAAAAACCATGTCTTGATGTGAGTTGGTACAACCAGCCTGCAATGTCAACATGATGACGGTTTCGCATTGAACGTGCAAAATGACGGCTCCGTCGAACGGCAGGTCAAGCCGCCGCTGGGGCGGCTCCGTCAGGCTGCACGACATCGCACAGTTCAAGTTCCGAAAGTGCCGTGGATACCGCCGCGGCTGCCGCGGTATGCGGCACCGTTTCGATCAGGGCTTTCAGCTTGCCGCCATCCAGGCTGTGCGGGGTGTTCCACAGGTAGGACATTTCGCACACGTGGCGCATCATCGGTGAAAACAGCCCCGCGGCGCGCAGCAGCGGCCAGGGCACGCCCGCACGCTTGAGGGGCCTTCCGGCAGCGTTTTCACAAAGCGCCAACAGATCCACGCCGGTCAGCGTATGGCCGGCAAAATGAAAGGCCTCGAAGGGCGCAAGCGCGTCCGCCCGGCCTGCAAGTGCAACAAATGCCCCGGCCAGATCCGGCGTATAGGCCCAGCTGTGGGGCAGTTCCATCGGACCGGGATAGGTGAAGGTCCCGTTGCGGATTTTCGCGGCTATCGAAAGATCGAACCAGGATCCGGTCACCGGTCCGCCGAAAAAATCACCGGCGCGCAACAGGACGGTCTGCACATTACCGCGCTCGGCTTCGCGTTTGAAGCGCTGTTCCAGCGCGATCCGGATCCGGCCCTTGCTCGTGGTTGCGGCCTGGGGTGCGTCCGGGCGCATGCCCGTTTGAACCTGGTGGCCATAATTGTAGACATTGCCGGGAAAAAGGTGCAACGCGCCATGCGCCTTGGCCGCCGCCAGGACATTTTCGCCCATCGGCAGGACAAACCGGCGCCACTGCGTGTAGGTCGGATTGAGTCCGTTGAAAATGATGTCCGCGCCTTGTGTCGCGGCCGTCAGGGCCTGGCTGTCCATCGCATCGGCGGCCCTTTGCTCGATCTGCGCCGGAAGGCCATCTGCGTTGCCGGATCGCGTAATAGCGATGACATGGTATCTGGCGGAATGAAAGGCCTTTGCCACTTGGCTGGCCAGGCGCCCGTTTGCGCCGAGTACTGCGATTGTCTGCATTGCCCTGCTCCTTTGGGAATATTCGGATACATCGACAATATGAATTCAAGCGTGTATTTTATATCGACAAGAATGGGTGTTTTATATTCAAATATGTATTGAACAATGGACTGGAACCTGATCCGGAGCTTCCTGGCAATCGCCGAATGCGGCACGCTTGCCGCCGCGGCGCACAGCCTCGGCGTCAGCCAGCCGACACTCGGTCGTCATGTCGATACGCTTGAAGAGCAGCTGGGGCTGGTCCTCTTTACCCGTGGCCGTCACGGCATGACCCTGACGGAGGCCGGCCTGTCGATCATCGATGACGCGCGGGCCATGGCGGCGGAGGCGGACCGGCTCAGCCTGCATGCCGCCGGCCGCGCCCAGGCGGTCAGCGGAACCGTGCGCATCACCGCAAGCGATGTCGTCGCGACTTACATACTGCCGCCGATCATTGCCGGTCTCGGCCAGGCGGAACCGGACATTCAGATCGAGCTGGTGCCCAGCAACGCAATCGAAAATCTGCTCAGCCGCGACGCCGACATCGCCGTGCGCATGGTGCGGCCGGTTCAGAACGACCTGATCGCCCGCAAGACCAACGATCTGGGCATGGGCACCTATGCCCACGAGGAATATCTCGCGCGCCACGGTGTGCCGGACACGCTCGAGCAGTTTTTCCACCACCGGCTGATCGGTATGGACCGTTCCAGCCTGATCATCAATGGAATGGCTGATCTCGGAATCCACGCGCAGCGCGGCTCGTTTGCTGTTCGGACGGACGATCAGGTCGCCTATTTCGAGTTGATTCGTGGCGGGGCCGGTATCGGGTTCGCGGCGCATATCCTGGCCGCCGGACACCCCTCGCTGCGCCGGATCCTGCCTGACATCGCCATCCCTGCGCTGCCCATTTGGCTGGCCTCGCACCGGGAACTGCGTACCAGCCCGCGTATTCGGCGTGTCATGGATTTCCTGTATGAACGCATCAGCGCCCTGCCGCTCAACGAGCCGTGATGAACGCAGCTATGGTGTTGCAATATTCCCTGCGGCAGGCGACACTGCGGCCGAATTGCACACGGCGCCGGTTAGTGGAAGGGAGGCGGTTCGATGCATCTGATTGACTTCCCGATCACCGGCTACGACTACCTGACCTTCCTGTTCCTGGTCGTTCTCATCGTCGTCTTCTTCTATGTGATCATCCAGCTCGGCAGCCTTCCCGGAAAGATCGCCGAACGGCGTAACCACCCCCACGCCGAGGCGGTCAAGATCGTCGGCTGGATCGGCCTTTTCACGATCTTTCCGTGGATCCACGCGATCATCTGGGCATTGCACGAGGCGACCCTCGTCGACGTGCGGTCCATGCCGGACAGCGATATCGACCTCGAAGGCCAGCGCGCCACGGTCTATGGCGTGCCCCTGCCAAGCGGCCCCGCAAAGAAGGTCGATGTTGCCGAAGTCCATTCCGCGCAACAGGACGAGGCCGAAGCGGAAGGGCAGCAAACGGCAGGCCGGGCCGAAAAAGATGACCCTGAAAAGCCGGCATAGCGGGGTGGGTGGATGTTAATAGCCGTCGGCATAGTCGTCACCTACATCGTCTTCGTCTGGCTCGTCTTTTTCCGCTTCCGGCTGCTCAAGTTCAATATTGTCTGGGGCATCGTCGGCTTCTGGGTCGGCGTGCACATGCTGCTGATCTTCCTGATCGCGCTGCGCTTCTTCCAGCCCTTCTCCATGGACGGACATGTTATCCGCCCGACCGTCCAGCTCGTGCCGCGGCTGCCGCAACCGACGATCCTCAAGGAAGTGCTGGTGACCTCCAATCAGCAGGTCAAGGCCGGCGACGTGATGTACCAGTTCGACAGGACGATCTACGAGGCCAATCTGGCCGCCAACCAGGCCAAGCTCGTAGAGGCACAGCAGAACGCCAAGATGCTGGATGTCGACGTGGAGCAGGCCAAGGACGCGCAGCTTGAAGCCGAGGCGAACCGCACATTCGCGCAGGAAGAGGTCAATCGCTACACGGATCTCGTGCCCAAGGGCGGGGCGCGCCAGGAGACACTCGACAAGTGGACGCAGCAGCTTGCCGCCGCCGACGCGCAGGTCGCCGAGGCCGCGGCAAACGTCACCAAGGCGGAGCTTGCCCGCGACGCCAAGATCGACGGCATCAACGCGCAGGTCTATGGCGCGCAGGCCGAGGTCGCCAAATCGCAATATTATCTCGACCAGACCACGATCCGGGCACCGGAAGACGGGATCATCATCACCCAGCAGGCGCGCCCGGGCCTTGTTGTCGGCAACCGCCGCATCGGATCGCTGGCGGTGCTTGTCGCCGATGCCGACCCCTACTTGCTCGCGACCTTCTACCAGGAGCATCTCAAATTCGTCGAACCTGGCCAGGAGGTGGAGATTGCGCTCGACATCTTCCCCGGCCAGATCTTCAAGGGCAGCGTCGAGGCGGTCTGGTGGGGCACCGGCCAGGGCCAGATCAAGCCGAGCGGCAACGTGCCGACATTCCGCTTCCCCAAGGTCCAGGGCCGCATTGCCGTGCAGGTCAAGGTGGACGACCCGACGCTGAAGCGCTTTCCCGCAGGCGTTCACGGCGCTGTTGCCATCTATACCGGCCTTGGCAAGGGCTTCGAGCCGCTGCGGCGCATCAATATCCGGCTCTACTCCTGGGCAAATCTCCTGTTCCCACTGAACCTGTGATCGGGGCACCTGTGATGAGCGTACTGAAACGATACACGAGGCGCCTTGGCAGGCTTCCGGCCGTCACGGCGATGGGGCTTGTTCTCGCCGGCTGCATGGTCGGTCCGGATTTCGAGCGCCCGGAGGCACCCTATCTCGGAAGCTGGAGCAAGGGCGCTGGTCTTCCCGTCGATGCCAAGACCGGGTTCACCACGCGAAGCGCCGCGGTCAACAACTGGTGGACGCTGTTCAAGGATCCGACGCTGACGGCGCTGATCGATGAGGCCTACCGGCAGAACGTCCTGCTCGAGGCCGCCGGTGCCCGCGTCTATCAGGCGCGCGCCCAGCTTGGCGTCGCCGAGGGCGAATTGTTTCCGCAGCAGCAGCAGGCCAAGGCCGGTGTCGAGAAGGTCCAGCTCAGCGAGAACGAGCCGCTGGTCCGCGATGTACGGCAGTTCATCCCGCTGGACCCGAATTTCACCCGTTACAGCACCGGATTCGATGCCGGGTGGGAGATCGACCTGTGGGGCAAGATCCGCCGCGACATCCAGTCCGCAAGGGCCAACCTCCTCTACCAGATCGCCAGCTATGACGATGCTCTTGTCACGCTCACCGGCGATATCGCGGCCACCTACGTGACGATCCGCGAATTGCAGGGCCTGATCGCCATCACGCGCCGTAATCTGGCGCTGCAGAAAAAGAGCCTCGACATCGCCAAGGTCAAGCTGGAGGGCGGCACCACGACGCGCCTCGATGTCGACGAAGCGACCGCCGCCTATAACAGCACGCTCGCCACCCTGCCCGGCTATCAGGCCGATCTGGCGCAGGCCATGAACGCATTGAGCGTTCTGTTGAGCGAACCGCCGGGCAATGTGGCGCCACGGCTGAAGAAATACGCCCGCCTGCCGCGCGTGCCGGCGACGGTCGCCGTTGGCGTGCCGGCCGACATGCTGCGCCGCCGGCCCGATATCCGCGCCGCCGAATATCTGGCCGCCGCCCAGTCCGCGCAGATCGGTGTCGCCAAGGCTGATCTCTATCCGGCATTCACGATTTCCGGCGCCATCGGACTGAAAGCCAGCGATTTCAAGGGGATCTTCAATACCCGCAGTTTCGAGGGCTTCATCAATCCGTCGTTTTCCTGGAACGTGCTCAATTACGGGCGCATCCAGAACAATGTGCGTGTCCAGGATGCCGAGTTCCAGGAAACGATCGAGCAGTATAAGAACACGGTTCTCAACGCCTATTCGGAGGTCGAGACCGCGCTGGTCGCGTTTGTCCGCTCAAAGCAGCAGGTCGTGTATCTCTCCCGCGCCGTCACCGCCTCGAAACGCGCCGAGGGTGAAGTGCTCATCCAGTACCAGGACGGCACGGCGAGCTACGACCGGGTTATCGATGCGCAAAGGGCGCTGCTCGATTCCGAGGCCCGTCTGCTGGTCGCCCGCGCCGATGTGCTGACCAACCTCATTTCCGTCTACAAGGGTCTCGCCGGCGGCTGGGTTCCGCCCAATGTCAAGGGTTTCGTCAACGCCCAGACCCGCGAGCAGATGGAAGACCGGACGAACTGGGGTCAGCTGCTGGAGAAACCGATCGAGCCGGATCCCATCCAGACGCAGTAGCGGTTGCGGCTAGCCGCCCGCAAACGGCGCCTCGGCCACTTCGCTGAGATCGGCGTGACGCGCCACCGATGACAGCCCGAGCACGACGATAAAAAGCCCGGCCAGGCCCATGAAAGCAACCGAAAAGCCCTGATACTCGGCGATGAAGCCGATCAGCGCCGGCGCCAGCAGGATTCCCGAATAGCCCATGGATGTGGCAATGCTGATTCCGACACCTGGCGGCAGATCGGGTAGGTTACCGGCTGCCGACAGAGCGACCGGCACGAGGTTGGCGATACCGATTCCGGAAAGCGCGAAACCGGCGATGGCCATTGTCGGGCCGGAAGCGGTTGCGGCAAGAAGCAGCCCGACGGCTGCCACCACCGCCGAATAGCGCATCGTTGTGACGGCACCGAATTTCTGCCGTACCGCGTCACCGGCAAAACGCATCACCGCCATCGTCGCGGCGACGGCGCCGAAAGCAAGACCGGAAAGGGTGACATCCGCGCCGAGTTCCTGGCGAAGGTAGAGTGCGCCCCAGTCGAGGATCGCGCCCTCCGGCACCATGGAGAACAACGCAACGAGGCCGACCACATAAGGCATGGGCGCGAGCGTCAGACGGAATCTCGGCTTCGCATCGGCAGCAAGAGGCATATCCGGCGCCAGCCGTGTAAGGAAAGACACGGCGACAACCAGGGCGATGGCGCTGACAAGCGCAACCTGCACGCTGCTTCCGAAACGGTCGATCAGGACACCGCCCGACGCGGCGCCGATGAGACCGCCGACACTCCAGAATCCGTGGCAGGACGACATGATAGCCTTTTTCAGTCGCTTTTCGACGACGACTGCGTTGGCGTTCATGGCGATATCCATCGAGCCGATGATACCGCCGAAGACAAAGAGCACGCCAACCAGCACCGGAACCGCGGGCGCCAGGGCCACGGGCAGCAGGGCCACCGCGCACAACAGGCAAGTCACGCGCAGCACAGGTAATGCGCCAATGCGGGCGATCAGCGCGCCGGAGAGCGGCATGATGAGAATCGAGCCGAGGCCGAGCGTCAGGATCAACAGCCCAAGCGCCGATTCAGACAGGCCGTGCCGTTCGGCAAGCTCCGGCACCAGCGGTGCCCAGCTGCCGACCACAAAACCGTTCATGAGGAACATCGCGGAAACCGCTGCACACATGCCGTAGCCCCCCGGGACAGTCAAAGACTGATTAGTGTGTGGCCGCCGATCGGCGGATTTCGGATTGTTCAGGCGTAGACGACCAAGAGGTCCTTGGCGTCAATCTGATCGCCGGCTTTTACCAGCACCTCGGCGATGACGCCATCCCTTTCCGCATGGATCGCCGTTTCCATCTTCATGGCCTCGATGGAAAGCAGCACATCACCGGCCTGCACCTCCTGACCCGTGGCAACAGCGACCGTCGAGACAACGCCCGGCATGGGCGCTCCCACCTCGGCTTCGTTGCCGGCATCGGCCTTGCGGCGTTGGGCCGAAGCGGACGCGCCGTGAGCGCGGTCCGGAACCTTGATGCGCCGCGGCTGCCCGTTGAGTTCGAAGAACACGGTCACCATGCCCTTCTCGTTCGGCTCCCCGACGGCAAGATTGCGGATGACAAGGGTCTTGCCCTTTTCCAGATCGACAAACAGTTCGCTCCCCACCGGCAGGCCGTAGAAATAGGCGGGCGTCGGCAGCGCGGAAACGGGACCATAGGTCTTGCGGGCGAACGCGTAATCCGTGAACACCTTGGGATACATGAGGTATGACGCCAGCTCGAATTCGTCGACCGACCGGTCTATTGCCTTCTCGATATCGGCTCTTTCGGCATCCAGATCGGCATCTTCCAGCAATGAACCCGGGCGGACCGTGTAGGCCTCTTCGCCTTTCAGGACTTTCTTCTGCAGCGCTTCTGGCCAACCGCCCGGCGACTGGCCGAGATCGCCGCGCAACATGGAGACAACCGAATCCGGGAAGGAGACATCCCGTTCAGGGTTCTCGACATCGGCCACCGAAAGGTCCTGCGAGACCATCATCAGCGCCATGTCGCCGACCACCTTTGATGATGGTGTCACCTTGACGATGTCGCCGAACATCTGGTTGGCATCCGCATAGGTCTGCGCAACCTCGTGCCAGCGGGTCTCGAGGCCGAGCGAACGCGCCTGTTCCTTGAGGTTGGTGAACTGGCCGCCCGGCATTTCGTGCAGGTAGACTTCCGACGCCGGCCCCTTCAGATCGCTTTCAAAGGCAACATACTGGGCGCGCACGGCCTCCCAGTAGAACGAGATGCGTCGGATCCATTCGGGATCGAGGCCCGGATCGCGCTCGCTGCCACGCAATGCTTCGACGATCGAGCCGAGGCAGGGCTGCGATGTGTTGCCGGAAAGCGCGTCCATCGCGGCATCCACCGCATCGACGCCCGCGTCGACCGCCGCAAGCACCGTGGCGGCCGAGATTCCGGATGTGTCATGCGTGTGGAAATGGATCGGAAGATCCGTCGCCTCGCGCATCGCGGTGAAGAGCTTCGTCGCCGCCGCCGGCTTCAACAGGCCGGCCATGTCCTTGAGTGCGATGATATGCGCGCCGGCGTCGGTCAGCTCGCGGGTCAGGTCCGTATAATATTTCAGGTCGTATTTGGGCCGCGCCGAATTCAGGATGTCGCCCGTATAGCAGATCGTCGCCTCGCAGAGCTTGTTCTCCTCGCGCACCGCATCCATGGCGACACGCATGTTCTCCACCCAGTTGAGGCAGTCGAAGACGCGGAAGAGGTCGATGCCGCCATGCGCCGCCTGGCGCACGAAATGCCGGACCACATTGTCGGGATAGTTCTTGTAGCCGACACCGTTGGCGCCGCGCAGCAGCATCTGCAGCAGGATATTCGGCGCGCCTTCCCGGATCTGCGCCAGCCGCTCCCACGGATCCTCCGTCAGAAAGCGCATAGCGACGTCGAATGTCGCACCGCCCCAGCATTCCAGTGACAGGAGTTGCGGCAGTGCTCGCGCATAAGTGCCGGAGATACGCGCGATATCATGCGTGCGCATGCGTGTTGCGAGCAGCGACTGGTGCCCGTCGCGCATGGTGGTGTCGGTCATCAGGACGCGCTTTTCGGCGCGCATCCATTCGGCAAATTTTTCCGGGCCGAGCGCGTCAAGCTTCTGCTTGCTGCCGTCCGCGATATCGCCGCCGACAAACGGCACAATGGGCGCGCTCACCTCTTCGTCGGGCTTGATCCGGCCACGCGTTTCGGGATGGCCGTTGACCGTGACATCGGCGAAATAGGTCAGCAGCCGCGTCGCCCGGTCCTTGCGCCGCACCTGCTCGAAGAGCTCCGGCGTGTTGTCGATGAACTTGGTCGTATAGCTGTTGTCACGGAAATTCGGGTGCCCGATGATCGCTTCGAGGAAGGTCAGATTGGTGGCAACGCCGCGGATCCGGAACTCGCGCAACGCCCGGTCCATCCGGTTGATGGCTTCGTCCGGCGTCGGCGCCCAGGCCGTGACCTTTTCAAGCAGCGGATCGTAGTAACGGGTGATGACCGCACCGGAATAGGCGGTGCCGCCGTCAAGCCGGATGCCGAAGCCGGTGGCGCCGCGATAAGCGGTGATGCGGCCATAGTCGGGAATGAAGTTCTGTTCCGGGTCCTCGGTCGTGATACGGCACTGCATCGCGTGGCCGTTCAGGTGGATGTCCTCCTGTGCCGGCACACCGGACTCGGCGGTTCCGATCGCATGGCCGTCCAGGATGTGGATCTGCGCCTTGACGATATCGATGCCCGTGACTTCCTCGGTCACCGTGTGCTCAACCTGGATGCGCGGATTGACCTCGATGAAATAGAAGGCGCCGGTATCCGCATCCATCAGGAACTCGACGGTGCCGGCGCCGATATAGTCGGTCGCCTCGCCGATCTTGATGGCATAGGAAGCGAGTTCCGCCCGCCGCGCGTCGTCGAGATAGGGCGCCGGCGCCCGCTCGACGACCTTCTGGTTGCGCCGCTGGATCGAGCAGTCGCGTTCGAAAAGGTGCACGACATTGCCGTGGGTGTCGCCCAGCATCTGGACTTCCACGTGGCGCGCCCGCTCCACGAGCTTCTCCAGATAGACCTCGTCCTTGCCGAAGGCGGCGCGCGCCTCGCGCTTTGCTTCCGTCACTTCGCGTTCAAGATCATCCTCGGAGCGAATGACGCGCATGCCGCGACCGCCGCCGCCCCAGGACGCTTTCAGCATCACCGGATAACCGATTTCCCGCGCCATCCTGGCGGTTTCTTCCTTGTCGTCCGGCAACGGTTCGGTCGCCGGCACCACCGGAACACCGACCTCGACGGCCAGGTTGCGCGCCGCCACCTTGTTGCCGAGCCGGCGCATCGTTTCCGGTGTCGGTCCGATAAAGACGATGCCGTTTTGCGCGCAGGCCTCGACGAATTCGGGTCTCTCGGACAACAGGCCGTATCCCGGATGGATGGCATCGGCCCCGGAGAGCTTTGCCACGCGGATCACCTCGTCGATGGACAGATAACTCTCGATGGGACCGAGATCCTGGGCAAGGCGGGGTCCGCGTCCCACCTGGTAGGATTCATCCGCCTTGAACCGGTGCAATGCCAGCTTGTCTTCCTCAGCCCAGACCGCGACCGTTTTGAGGCCGAGCTCATTGGCAGCCCGAAAGACGCGTATGGCAATTTCAGATCGGTTGGCGACCAGGATTTTGGAAATCGGCAAGGCGTTACTCTCCGTCATTGTGCAGCGCGGTATAAATTCGCCGCAGTTGCACCCTCTTAGAGCATGTGACGCCTAATTTGAAGCGTTTGATGCCATTGCATCGCGGGTGCGGCCGGCAAATATGTGCATTGCACCATAGAGCCCGGCGGATCAGGAGATCAGGCCGAGACGGAATGCGATCGCCACGGCATGGTGGCGGTTCTTCGCCTTCAGCTTGATCTGCAGGGCGTTCATGTACCAGTCGACCGTATGGTTGGAGAGCTTGAGGACCGAGGCAATCTCGTTGGAGGTCATGCCGTCGGCGAGATAGCTCAGCGCTTCCATCTCCCGGCGGGTCAGCTGCACATCGACCGCCGATGACAGTTCCTCGTTGATCAGCGGATCGGTCAGCTCGAGCAAACGCCAGAAGACGATCTTCGCCATCGCATCATAAAGCAACATTTCCGACGGGCTGAGCTGCACGTGCTTGCCGCCGACCGACAGGTTGCCCAACAGGCCGCGCCGGCCATGGATCGGGAAGATGTAGCCGCTCTCAAGGCCGAATTTCATCGCATCCACCATCATGCGCTGCATGCGCCGGCGGGACGGATCCGACTGGAATGCCGGGATGGCCTCTGCCCAGCTGAAACCCTTTCTTGCGTGACCGAGATAGCGGATCGTCGGATCGATCAGCACATATTTCTTTTCCATGTAGCGGGCCGGCCAGCCCTCCGGCCAGCGCCCCGCGAGCACAAGGCTGAGCGGGTCCTCCGAGGCCTTGGGCTGACGGATGACGCCGTAATAGTCGAAGCCGTATGTATCGAGCACCGATTCCAGCGCTTCGATGATTTGCGACTGTGTCTCCAGTTCGCTGATGGCTTCCAGGAAGTTGATGACTGCTTGTGTTTTCACAAATTCACCTATCGCGCCAGGTGGTCGTTCGCCGGCAACATTCCGGGTCGCCTCCCCGATTTGCATCCGGCAGCAAATGCAGCCGGATCCAGTTTGTGGCGTCCGGTTGCAGTCATGGAGTGGCCACCCGACGCAAGCGTCCGGTGTCGTTTCCCCGTCAAAAAAACAATTTCCACCCAACGCGATCTTAGCCACTGTTGTGAACTGAGAAAAGTGACCGATGATTTATTGTAGGATTGGCATCGATGCTTGAAGAAACAAAAACGGTCCGGTCCGCTTGCCAGTCACATTGTTCTTGTTATGCTCCGCGCATGTCGAGATTGATAAGCCCATGGCGGATCGGACTGATACTCTTGGCAATCCTCGTCTTGCCGTGGGTGCACACCGGTGCAAGCGCTAAGCCGACCTTCAAGAATTATATCGATTCGCTTTATCCGGACGCGGCCGCTGCTGGCGTTACCTGGGAAACGTTCGAGGCCGCGACCACCGGCCTGACACCCAACAACAAGATCCTGAAATTCACCAAGAGCCAGCCCGAATTCAAACGTTCGATCGGTCAATATGTCGGCAAGCGCGTGACGTCAGGACAGATCAAGTCCGGCCAGGCGATGGGCAAGAAATACAATCGCACCCTGTCGGCGATCGAAAGGAAATACGGCGTCGACCGTTATGTGCTGCTCGCCATCTGGGGCATGGAAACAAACTACGGCGGCTATATCGGCAACAGCGACACGCTGCAGTCGCTCGCGACCCTCGCCTATGCCGGCTATCGCGGCGATTATTTCCAGCAGGAATTCATCAACGCGTTGCTGGTCATGCAACAGGAAAAGATCAGCCGGCGCCAGATGCGCGGTTCGTGGGCCGGCGCCGTCGGCCATACCCAGTTCATGCCATCGAGCTTCCTGAAATATGCGGTTGATCACACCGGCGACGGCAAGCGCGACCTGTGGGGCAGCCAGTCAGACGCGCTGGCCTCGGCAGCCAATTACCTGAAGGGCAAAGGCTGGCAAACCGGAACGCCATGGGGTTTCCAGGTCAATCTTCCCAAGAACATCGACCTGACAAAGGCAACGGACACCTATCGCAACTGGGTCAAGCGCGGTGTTGTGCGCATGGATGGCGGCAACCTTCCGGATCGCGGGTCTGCGACGCTGCTTTTTCCAAGCGGCATCGAGGGCCTGGCATTCCTTGCCACGGAAAACTTCATGGTCCTGAAATCCTACAACTTCTCGGACGCCTACGCATTGTCCGTCGGCCACCTTGCCGACCGTATCGCCAATCGCCATGCACCGCTGGCGGGCAACTGGAACGTCGAACGGCCGCTCAACAAGGCGGAGCGCATCGCCATGCAGGAGAAGCTCAAGGCGCTGGGCTATCCCGTGCCGCGCACCGACGGTCGCATCGGCCTTGAAATGCGTGACGTCATCCGCAGCTATCAAAGCCGCAACGGCATGACGCCGGACGGCCACGCGGATGTGGCCGTGCACGATTCCGTCATGAAAAAATAGCTCACTCGACGACGATCTCGACACCGACACTGCGTCCGGCCGCATCGATGACGGAAATCCTTGCATCGCCCGGCCCGTCCGGCACCCATTGCCAGTCACGTCTGCGAACGGCATGGCCCGCAGGCCGGCCGTTGGCCAGCCAACGGAACGGCGGGCGCCCGCCCTGCAGCTTGACGATCAAAGGCCGGTAGCGGCCGTCGGTGCTTCGGCTGAGCGCCACATGCGCACCGCTCGGCGGATAGGCGATCTGGGGGGCAGCCTCGCCGCTTGGCGCTTGCTGCAGCCGCTCCTCGAAGCTGCGGAAACGGCGCATCGATTCCGGCAGCGCAGAACGGGCGAGGCGCACCGCGCCCGCGGGAGGCGGCCGGAACGGCGCGATGTCGTATCCGGATCGCGCGAAGGCCTCGAAGAGAACGGGCGCAGCGGCATTCAGGCCGGTCAGGCCCGGGACCGCGCTGTTGTCCGGCCGGCCGATCCAAACGCCGACGACAAAGCGTCCGTCGAACCCGACCGACCAGGCATCGCGGTAGCCGTAGCTGGTGCCCGTCTTGTAGGCGATGCCGAGCTGTTGTGAACCGGCCGGTGCGGGAAGGTCACTGAGAATATCGCGCAAGTGCCAGCGGGCGACACCGCTCAACGGGGCATTCGCCGAACCGGGAACCGAAGCCGGATCAATGCCGTTGGACAGGGCCTTAGGACGACCGTCGGAGGCGGCAAGCACAGTGTAGAGCTGTACCAGATCGACAAGGCGCGTTCCGATGCCGCCAAGCCCTATGGAAAGCCCCGGACGGTCGGCTGACGCTGGCAGAGCGTAGCGCATGCCGCTGCCGCGCAGGATCGCAGAAAGGCGCGCCGGGCCGACCGCGACGAGCAAACGCACCGCCGGAACATTCAGCGACATCTGCAACGCCCGGCGAATGCTGACATCACCCTGGAACTGCATGTCGAAATTGCGCGGCCGGTAGCCGGAGAAATTCGCTGGCCGGTCCGCAATCAGCGTCTCGGGCATGACCAGGCCCTCGTCAAAGGCAAGGCCATAGATGAAGGGCTTGAGCGTTGAACCCGGCGACCGCGACGCGCGGCTCATATCGATCCAGCCGGCGTGGCGGCCGTTGAAGTATCCGGCCGAGCCGACCTGCGCCAGGATGCTGCCATCGCGGCTGTCAGCCATGACAATGGCAACGGAAAGCCTGCGCCCAAGCCGCCGGGCGGCGTCGGCTGCCACGACCTCGAGGTTGCGCTGGGCCGTGCGTGAGAGGCGTGTTGAATGCGAAAGGCGGTGCGGTGCCGCAGCACGTGCTCTTTCTGCAAGATGTGCGGCGAACGCCGGCAATGGCCGGCGTCGGACGGAAAACTCCAACCCGGAGACGCGGGTCACCTCGCCACGGTCGATCAGGCCTTTCATTGCCGCGCGCTCCAGAACCCGCAGGCTGGCACTTCGGGCCGCCTGCGCGTGACGGTCAGGCCGCCGGCTCTCCGGCGATTGCGGAAGGGCGACCAGCATCGCCGCCTGCTGCAGGTTGAGCGAAACCGGTTCCTTGCCGAAATAGGCAAGACTTGCCGCCCGGACCCCTTCGAGGTTGCCGCCATAGGGTGCCAGCGTCAGGTACCAGGCGAGAATCTCATCTTTGCTCAGCCGTCGTTCAAGCTGAATGGCGCGCGCCATCTGCCTGAGTTTCGCACCGAGCGACCGCGATGGACGCGGCTCAAGCAGCCGTGCAAGCTGCATGGTGATGGTGGAACCGCCGGAGACGATCCGGCCGTTGGCAACCATTTGCGCAAAGGCCCGCACCATGGCGAGCGGATCAACGCCGTGATGCGACCAGAAGCGCTTGTCCTCATAGGCGATCAGCAGGGAGGTGAACTCCGCATCGAGCGTCTCGAGATCCGGCCTCAGGCGCCATCGACCTTGCCGGTTGGCAAAGACCCGCAGCAGCGCCCCGTCACGATCGGTCACCTCGACGGAGAGCGATCTTGCGTCGGGAAGCGGCGGAGGATAGGCCCGGTCGACAAGCACGGCAGAAAGCACCATACCGCCGCAAAGGAGCACGACGATCCCTGCGGCAAGGAGCCAGCGGTGCTTTTTCGCAACGGTCATTGGTCGGCGCCACGCACCGTCATCCAGCGGGCGGCCGTTCGGGCCACGTATTCGGGACGGTACATATCCTCGACCTGCGCTGCCGGGACCGCGTAGGAGCCGGGAACGACGGCGCGCACGACATAGGCCACCCGGACTGGACCGTTATCGTCGCCGTTCGTCTCGAATGCGGCGACGAAGCGGTCGTCACGGAACTCCGTGTGTGCCGGCGATGTATCGCCAAGCCAGGCAAAGCCGGAAAGCGATGCGCTCTTGACGATCCTCGGATTGTCAATCTCGAGGCCCGCCGGCAAGAGATCGGTCACGACGATATGTGCCGGAAGACCGTTGGTCTGCGCAACGGTTAGCACGACGACGAAACGCTGGTTCTGCGCCACCGTATCGATCGAGACTTCCTGCCCGTCGAGATCGTGATAGCTGCGGTTGATGGTAAAGCCGCTGCCACCGGCAGGCGGTGCCTGCAAGGGGGATGCAACAGTCGTCACGACCGCCCGCACCGGCTCATCCCCGTCATTGCGCACCCGGATCGGCTGGGCGATGATCTCGGCCCCGCTGACCGTCTTGCCGAAACGCCCGCTGATCGCCTGCCCGTCCACGATGAGCCTCGAGGACTGCTCCATCTCCTGCAGGGACCGCGCGGCGAGCAGCATCCAGGCCTGTTCCTGCGTCGTGCGTGCCGGGCGCCGCGCCTGCCGGGTCGAGACGAGCTGGACCATATCGCCAAGCAATGGCGAGACTGGCCGGCTCTCGCCGGCCAGCGCCAGCATGGCCGCATCGTCCCGCAGCGCCGAGCCGTAGTCGGTGCGCCGCAGATTGGCCGCACCTGATTGATTGGCGAGCCGGAAGGCCGAACCGAAGGCCCGTTGCGCCCGTTCGATATCGCCATATTGCGCGAGGCTCGCAGCGATCTGTGCCCGTGCCAACGGTGTCGCGAATGCCGCCAGTTGTGCGTCGGCGTAGTAGCGCAGATCACCCGCCGATGCCCGCTTGTTCCGGGCGAGCACATAAAGCGCATAGGCGATGCCGTCACCGTTGTCGGCAATGCTGTTGTTGTAGGACAGCACATTCTGCAGATTGTCGAGCGCCACGCGCATCGACTGGGCCGGAACCGCGTAACCCTTCTCCCGTGCCCGGGTCAGGAAGTCCGTTACATAGGCATCAAGCCAAAGATCGCCCCCGCCCGGCCCCCAAAGGCCGAAGCTGCCGCCCGCAGACTGGTAGGACAGCACCCTGGCTATCGCATCCCGGATCCTTTTGCCGAGATCCGGATCTTCCAGCAGGGATGCCGGTGCATCAAGTTCGCTGAGATAAAGCAGCGGCAGGGCACGGCTTGTCGTCTGCTCGGCGCATCCATAGGGATAGCGGTCGAGCGACATAAGCAGGCCCGGCACATCGATGTCCGACTGCGAGACGTCGACACTGACGCTCGCACCATCGAGATAGTGGGCCGCCAGCAATTCGGCATCGATCACCGCGGCGCCGCCACCTGCTGCCAATGGCAGTTCCAGGCGCGTCGTGACCGGCAGTGTCGCTGGCCGGACATTGAGCAATTGCCGGTTTTCAACGAGAAGGCCGTCGGGACCCTCAAGGCTCAACGTAACCTCCGCAAGGTCCGGCCGACCGGCTGTGATATCGACCACGAATGCCGCACGCCCGCCGGCATCGAGCCGGATCGTGTCCGGCAGACCCGATATTCCGGCCTGAAGGGTGGCGCCGGTGTCCAGCGCCAGCCGATAATCGCCGGAGGGCCCGTCGGTGTTGGCAATATCGAAACGAATCTGCGACCTGTCCTCCGGCGCCAGGAACTTCGGCAGGCTCGCGGTGATGACCACGGGATCGCGGACAATGACCTCCTCCTGTGCCTGGCCGACGCCTTCGGGCGTCCAGGCAACAGCCATCAGCCGCAGCGTGCCGTTGAACTGCGGAATGTCGAATGGAACGATCGTGTTGCCGTCCGCATCGAGCCGGACAATGCCGGAATAGAGCGACACGAGCCTTTCGCGCGGAGGACTACCCTTGATCGCCATGCCCGGACCGTCGCCGCCGGTTCGCAGGCGCCCGGCAACGCCCTGAGCGCCGTCGATCAGCCGGCTGTAAAGATCGCGGATCTCCACGCCTAGGCGCCTTTGACCGAAATACCAGCCTTGTGGATCCGGTGTCTCGAAGGCGGTGAGGTTCAGGATACCGACATCCACGGCGGCGAGCGTGATAAAGGCTTCCTCGCCAACCGCGGCGCCGGAAACGGTTACGGGAATGTCCAGTGTGGAATTCGGCTGGATTTTCTCCGGCACGTCGAGCACGACATCCAGCGCCCGCTCACCCGGTTCGATCGAAAGCCACTTGATGCCGACGGCACGCGACGGCATGCGGTTGTCGGCCTCGCTGCCGGGCCGGATCAGTGTAACGGTCACATAGGCGCCAGCACCCCACGCGGCATCGACCGGAATATCGATTTCGCTGCCTTCCGCCGGTACGCTCGCATAAGAGACATCATGCAGCCGGTCGCTCGATACGGTGATCAGCGCTTCGCCGGCAAAGCGCGGCGAAATCAGCAGCTTTGCGGTATCGCCCGCTTCATAGCGGTCGCGGTCAAGCGCGATCTCGAGACCGTCCGGCGTTTCCGTGGACGCCGTGCTGACATACCATCCGGCGTCGAATTCAACGCTGGTTGCCGGCCCGTTGGAGTCGTTCGATTCCACCGTCAGCCTGTAGCGGCCCCAGTCGACCGCCACCGCGATCTGCGCCGGTGACGTTCCGGAAACTGCCACCGTGCCGTCCCCGACCTGGTTGGTGTACTCGACAGGCTCGTAACGCCAGCTGTTGCCTTCACGGTACCACTGATAGTCCCGTTCAATGCGCAAAAGCGTCCAATTCAGCGCGGACTGGGCCTGCTGCTCGCCGTCCGGTCCGACCGCAATCACCTGGAAGCGCGCGGTGCTGCTCTCGCTGACCTGATTGCCGGCAAACTCCGGCTTGATGCCGATCATGGTTCCACCGGGACGCACTGTGCCAACACCGGACCGTTCGACCGCCCGTCCGCCGCCTTCGCGCAAACGCACCGTCAGGTCCGCGATCAGCGGATGGGTGGTCGCCGGCAGCGACGCAAGGTCGATATTGACCGTGCCGCGCCCGTTTGCATCGAGACTGGCAACGCTGTCGACATCGAATTGGGCGTCAATCGGTGTCTCATCAGCCAGTCCGAAGACATAGCCCGGTGCATCGGACCGTTCGCGCACCGATTTGAGTTTGAGATCGGCCTCGACCGCAAGCCCGGCAGCCGGCGCGCCGTAGAGAAAACGGCCATCGATGGTCGCCGTTTCGGGTGTGCCCAGCACCAAAGCTGCCGTCGGCATTTCGAGATCGAACTCAATCCGGTCGGGCCTGAAGTCCTCTACGAGGAAGCGTGTTTCACTCAAGGCCGAACCGTCCGCCTCGGCGAAGGCGCGAACTGTCCACACGCCGTGCATCGCATTGACCGGCAGATCGATATCGACGCTGTATCCGCCGGCCGGACCGCCGGTGCGCACCACGCGGTGGTCTTCCTTGCCGTCGGGGCGCGTGACAACGAATGTCAGCGGCAGACCGCTGACCGCCATGGCGGCCTCGTCGCGGACAATGGCCGCAAGGTGCGCTGCCTCGCCTGCCCGGAAGATGCCGCGGTCGAGCCATGCGAACATGTCGAGCGGTCCGGGAGCCGCACGACCGGTCACGCCCCGGTCGGAAAGGTCGAAACCGGCGCGGGAAAGATCGAGGAAAACAAAATCGCCGTCACCGCCATCGGCCGTCACGATGGCGGGCGCACGGCCGTCGCGGCCGCGGGTCAGGCCGGCGGGAAAATGCGCCCGGCCGTCTGCATCGCTGACGGCTTCGCCCAGCACTTCGTTATTGCGCGCCAGCAGGGTCAACTTCACACCCGCGGCAGGCTTCGCGGTGTCCAGCGAGCGCGCAAAGACGTGCAGCCCGTCGCTGCCGGAAAATGTTGAAAGCCCGATATCGGAAACCACGAGCCATTGCGTTGCACGGCTTTCCCAATTGTCCGGCCGCGCGCCGGCAACGGTTGCCGTCATGACATAGACACCGGGCTTGCGCTCTCTGAGTGCTTCGTCCACCGGAAAGCTCGTGACCGTGTCGCGGTTCAGTTCGCCGTTGATTTCCAGTGTTCCCTGCCAGACGCGCTCGCCGAGCGCATTGCGGATATTTTCGGCATCATAGGCATCCAGTTGCCGCAGGAACCGCGACTGCGCCATGACCTGCGCCAGCGAGCGGCTGCCGATCCGGTAGAGTTCGATCGAAACCGCATCGGCGTTGATGCTGACGACCGGTATGCCGCGCCGCCCCTCGCCCGGCAGCACGAAACGGTCGCCGTCGAACCGCACGGACGGCGCACGGTCGCGGATATAGGCATTGATGCTGACCGGTACATCCAGAACTTCGCCGATTTCCGCCGGCAGGCCGGCACGCAAGGTCAGGTGATAGGTCCTGCCGTGGTCGAGACCATCGGCGCAGATTTCCTGGCCTGTTGCGGCGATGGATTGCGCCGCCTGGCCGTCTATCGTGACATAGGAGGCATAGTCCACACCAGACTTTGCCAGCGGGTCGGAAAACCGCACGCAAAGCCGCGCCGTGGCGCTGTCCGCGTCAACCGTGTGCTCGACGAGCCGGAAACCCTTGCGCGACCTGAGATCCTGGAAGTCGGCGCGTACGCGCGGTGAATCGACGAGCGCAAGGCTGGCCTTGTAGGCTTCCAGTGCCGGGCGGTACTGCTGGCGGATCTCGAGGGCCTTGGCAAGCTGATCGAGCGCCTGTGCACGCGTCGCCGCATCGCGCGACAGAACATAGGCATTGAGCGCTGCGGCTGTCGCCGCCCGCTGTGTCCGGTAGTCGTTCTGGTTTCCGGAATAAAGGGCGTTGAGCGCCGCATGGGATAGGTTCAGCCACAAATCAGAGTCGTCGGGATCGATCGCCAGCGCCCTGCCGAAATAATCGATAGCCGCATTGGCGTCGCCAGACGCCAGCGCCGCGCGGGCCGAGTCCCGTGCAACGGAAAGGCCAAGGGTTGTGTCGCGCCAGCCCGGGGCTTCCTTCCTCTGGGTGGCGGCTTCCGCGTAAAGGCCGCGCGCGAGGAACGGCAGATCGGGCGCCGCACCGATGTCCGGAGCACCGGAGTCAGGCACCACCCGTCCCGCTATCGCGCCGTCGAAACGGTCAAGACGGTTGAAGTCGGACTTCAGGAAGCACCACGCGGCACTGGTATTGTAGGTAAAGGCGCGGCAGGCGCTGTCTGCAAGGCAGTCGGCCTTGCACTGATCAAGTGTGACGTCCTTTTCCGCGCGCAGGTCAAAACCGTAATAGTCGGCGTTCTCGACGGTCTCGATGCGCTGCGTCTGCGCCAGTGAACTTGTCGCCGCAATCGCAAAAACGGTTGCCAGGACAGCCGCGAACTTCAAATGCCGGAACATCGTTCCCTCCCATCAAGGATCGTTCAAAAATGCTGCGCCCGTGCACACTAACGCAGCAGGAAAGTACGAAGATTTCAAGACATGTGATCGGTGATTCCCGCGATCCTTGACATTGTCGCGCCGGTGAGATCGATTGCCTGCAACCGGGGTGCCCGTAACGGGCTGAGACCATACCCGTCGAACCTGATCTGGATAATGCCGGCGAAGGGAGTTGCGCGCATCATGGCGATACCCAACATTTTGACGATTGCCGGCTCCGATCCGTCTGGCGGTGCCGGCATCCAGGCCGACCTGAAGGCGATCGCCGCAAACGGCGCCTATGGCATGTCCGCCATCACGGCCCTGACAAGCCAGAATACAAGATCAGTCGGCGGCATCTGCGAGGTGCCGGCCGCGTTCGTCAAAGACCAGATCATCGCGATTGCCGACGACATCCGCATCGACGCCATCAAGATCGGCATGCTCGCCAAAGCCGAGACCGTTTTGGCCGTCGCCGATTGCGTGGAAAGGTTCGCTGATGTCCCGATTGTCCTCGATCCGGTTTGCGCGGCAACGACGGGCAAGCGACTGATTGGCCCCGACGCGGTGGAGGCCTTGAAGGAAACCCTCGTTCCACGGGCAATGCTGCTCACACCGAACCTGCCGGAAGCCGCAGAGCTGCTCGGTGTTAATGAGCCCACCAGCAGGCAGGACATGGCATCGCTCGCCGATGCACTGCTTCGGCTGGGTCCTCAGGCCGTGCTCCTGAAGGGTGGCCACCTTTCCGGCAAGTTCAGTTGCGATCTGCTGGTTGGTGCCGGAAACGGCTCCTGGCTGGAAGCGGCACGCGTCGAAACGGACAACACACACGGCACCGGCTGCACCCTCTCGGCAGCCATCGCGGCGCAAATTCCCCAAAAGGCGTCGCTGCTGGAAGCCGTCGGCGCCGCAAAGGACTATGTTCACGGCGCAATAGTTCACAGCGGCCTGTTGTCGGTCGGTCATGGTCGCGGCCCGGTCCATCACGGGTGGAAGAGGATTTAGGGCGGTCGTGCACTAGCTTCCGATGCGCCGGGCTTCGGTGTCCTGGATTGCGGCGCGGATCACGCCTCCCGGCAATGGGCGGCGGACCGCCATCTGGAAGATCGTCAGTGAAATGATCACGATGACGATCGAGTCGACATAATCGGGAATGATGCCGAGCCCGCCACCGAAATTGCCGAGCCACGAGATAACCGCGAGGACGGCATAGTAAACGATAAGCCAGCCTGTGTGACGCAGATAAAGAGGCTTCGGATCGCTGCGCAGCCGATTGTGGACGACAAAATACACGAGCCCGGCAAAGGCAATCAGCAGGATCTTCCAATTGGTGTCCCAGCCGGACCAATAGACGATGAACCCGACAAAGATGAACGCCACTGCCGAAAAGGCGTGGCCAAACGGAATCATGAACGGCCGCTCATAATCCCCGGCCTGGCGCCGCAGCACGACCAGCGCCACCGGCCCGATGGCCAGCGACAGCACCGCTGCCGAGGAAATGAATCCGGCGAGTTGGGGCCAGCCCGGCAGGGGCGCAAGAATGAGGATGCCGATCGCCGAATTCACGATCATGCCCCATGCCGGCACATTTTGCCGGTTGAGGCGCGCGAAAAACTTCGGAAAGAGACCGGTCTGCGCCATCGAGTAGTTGATGCGCCCGGACGAGCCGACATAGGCAAGCGCTGTACCGCCCGGAGAAATGATTGCGTCGGCGAAGATCAGCAACGCCGCCCATTGCAGTCCGAGGATAAGCGCAAGGCCGGCAAACGGCCCGGCGGCAAAGTTCTCGACAACGCCGGCCCAGCCGTCCGAGAGATGTTCGGCCGGTATCGCACCGATCAGGGCCACTTGCAGCAGGACATAGATGACGAGGCAGATAATGACGGAACCCACGAGAGCCAGCGGCACATTGCGTGCCGGATTGCGTGCCTCGCCGGCAAGGTCGATGACAGAGCGGAAACCGACGAAGGAGAAAATGATGCCGCCGCTCGAAACAGCCCCCAATATGCCGTTGATGCCATTGGGCGCGAAGCCGCCATAGGCGGTGAAGTTCTCTGCCTGGAAGCCGACCGCGATGATGACCACGGGCACCAGGACCGGGACCGCGAGCTTCCAGATTGTGATGGCGATATTGGAACGCACCATCCATTTGACGCCGGCGATATTGATGGCCGTGAAGATTGCGATCAGCACCGCCGCCGCGGCGACACCACGGCCGGTCAGGATCCGGTCATCGCCGTAGGTTTCAGTCAGCCAGGACACATAATTCCCTGCATAGTCCAGCACGGCGGTGACCTCGATCGAAACCATCGCCACATAGGCGATCCAGCACAGCCAGCCGCTGACGAACCCGCCCAGCGGGCCGAGCGCCACATAGGGAATGCGCGCCAGCGCACCCGCCGCCGGGATGAGTGCACCGAGCTCGGCGTAGATAAGCGCCAGGGTCAGCGCCAGAAGGCATCCGATCAGCCACGAGATGATTGCGGCAGGGCCCGCGATCTGGACCGCGTAAAGGGACGCGAACAGCCAGCCCGAGCCGATGATGCCGGTCAGGCCGGTCAGCAACATGCCCCAAACGCCAATGTGCCGCTCGAGTGCTCTTTGGCGGGGCTCCACTGAACCTGCTGTATCGTTGACCATCCGTGTCCCCTGGCAAAGCTCCGGCGAGACTATGAAGGAGCCGCGGGACGCGTTCAATCAGGGATTGAGAATTCACCGGGGACAAGCGCTGCTGTTATTTCGCTTTCGTGACGTTGCGGAGGCCGGATGCAAATCGTCGCGTCTGATCAGCGTTGATTCTGCTTGTCGTGCAATGGCTAAATCGCACGCCGATCCAATAGGAGAAAGTTTCACGAAAGAAAAAAGGCTCGACTATTCCACGGTGTGTCAGCATAAATATTTGAGAGGGTAAATCGCGGGGTGAAAGCGATGCAAACGGGCATTCGATAACGGGCCCCTCGTAGTTTGACTGCAGGCCGGCGGGGATAAGAACAATGGGAAACGCAATGCTCGGTCCGATGCACGAACTGGATCGCATCGCCCGCAAGATCAGTTCAAAAATAGGCATCCTGGTCGGCGGCAAGGACTATGTCGGCATGGCCGGCAACCGGTCTGAGAGCGATATCCGCGGAACTTATGTCCCGTTCGTCCGCGCCGCCCTCAAGAGCCCCAGGCTGTTTGCCAGTTTCAGAAGCCATCCGCATTATCGCAAGATTCTCGAGCATGTCAGCGAAGAGGAAGGCGCCGCTTACCTGGATTGGCTTCGCCAGCACGCACCGGCACTTCTCGACCGCATCGACGATTTCAAGATAAACGACCGGATCGGAAATCCGGCCGTTCACGACTATTCGGGCATTGGCAGCATCAGCCCGACAACCCTGCGCTACATCAAGGTCTTGGCGGATCTTCAGCGCCTCTTCGGCGGCAATATCGGAAGCAGAATTGCCGAGATCGGTTGCGGTTACGGTGGACAGCTCCTGGTCATCGACCGGGCAATTCCGTTTGACGAATACCATGTGTTCGACCTGCCGCCGGTGCTCGAACTGGTGTCCAGATATCTTGAATGCTTCACACTGAACGGGTCCTACGACACCTACACGCTCAACCGCCACTCCGGCGACACGGACTATGATCTGGTCATCAGCAATTATGCGTTCTCCGAACTGCCGTCCGGTTTGCAGCGCAAATATGTCTCAAAGATCCTGTCGCGGGCCCGCCGCGGCTATTTGACGATGAACAGCGGACTTCCAACGAGTTCCTTTACCGAAGACAAGCTGACCCAGTCCGAACTGCTCGCACTTTTGCCCGATGCGCAGATCATCCCGGAAGAACCCAATGCTGCACGCGACAATTACATTCTGGTATGGGGGCACGAACCGTCGAATCAGGCAGGCACGATCGCCGGGCACTGACCCGCCAATTGTTCAGCTCTGTTCGGCTGCAACCAACTCTGCCGGAACGCCCGGCGTCTCGCGCCGCAATCGGCCCGGCGGTAAACCGAACATGCGCTTGAACGCCCTGCTGAAGGCAGCCTCAGACTGATAGCCCAATCGCCCGGCCAACTCCCCGAGCGGCACAGCACCCTCGAGGATCTGCGTTCGGGCGAGCTGCATGCGCCACTGGGTGATGTAACGCATGGCCGGCTCACCGACGAGTTCGGTAAAGCGTGCCGAAAAGGCTGAGCGCGACATGCCGACCTCCCGCGCGAGGCTCTCGACGCTCCACTCGCGGTCGGGTGACCTGTGGATCATCGCCAGCGCTTTCCCGATCTGGCCATCCCGCAAGGCCGCAAGCCAGCCCTGATCGGCAGCCGGTGCGGTTGCCAGCCAGGATCGGATCGCCTGAATGACCAGGATATCGGAAAGATGCGTGATCACGGTTTCACCGCCGGGCCTGAGTTCCCTTGCCTCACGCGCGATAAACCGGAGTGTGCTTTGCAGCCAGCCTTCTGCATCGCTGTCCCACGCGTCAATCTGCACGATCCTGGGCAGCAGCGCGACGAGGCGTTCCGCAGCCACATGATCGAAGCGGACCACAACGCAGATTGACTGGGTATACTCGCCGTCTCCGCCATGGCGCATGATCTCGTAACGGTCGCTGACCCGCTCGACCGGAATGTCGAACAACGGTTCGGCCGGGCAGTCCGGACTGCTGCGAATGATGTGGCCGGCACCATGCGGAACCAGTGTCAGGCTGCCGGCCTCAAGCAGCACCGGCTCCTCACCTTCCACCTCGAGCCATCCCCGTCCGGCTGTCACGATGTGAAACATCATGCACCCCTCGATGGGTGGAAGATCGATGCCCCAGGGCGCGGTCAGTTCAGACCGGCAATAGAGCGTTCCATTGAGCTTGAGCATGTGAAGCGTCTCACCGAGCGGATCGGCATAGGACGGCAGTTGCGGTTTCGTATCGGTCATTCGGGGAGTGTGTCACAGGATTTATCGTTCGTCCAATGTTTTTGGACGAACTGCAAAAAAACGAAGATTTTCTGACATTGATAATCCACGTTATCATGACGATCTTGGATCATGCGTACAATTCAAGGAGCAGATCCATGCAAACAAAACCTATTCTCGTCATCGGCGCCACCGGCAAGACCGGCAGGCGCATTGCACAAAAGCTGGAAGACGGCGGCTACCCGGTAAGACGCGGTTCCCGCGGAGCCGAAATCCCCTTCGACTGGGATGATCCAGCCGGTTGGCCGGCCGCCCTGGCAGGCGTTTCCGCTGCCTATATTTCCTACGTGCCCGACCTTGCCGTGCCGCAGGCGCCAGCCGCGATCACCCGGCTCGTTGACGAGGCACGGCAAGCCGGCGTCAAGCGCCTGGTCCTCCTGTCAGGCCGCGGCGAGGCCAACGCCGAACGCTGTGAAGAGATCGTCCGCGACAGCGGTATCGAATTCACGCTCGTGCGGGCGAGCTGGTTCTTCCAGAATTTCGATGAAGGCCAGTTGCTCGGCGCGGTTCTGGACGGAACGATCGCCATGCCGGCCGGGAGCATCCGCGAGCCGTTCATCGACACTGAAGACATCGCCGATGTCGCGGTTGCGGCGCTCACCGAAGACCGTCACGCGGGTGAACTCTATGAAGTGACCGGCCCGAGGCTCATGAGCTTTACTGACATCGCCGATGAAATCTCCGAAGCCTCGGGCAAAAGCGTGCAATATGTGCCTGTGACTTTCGAGCAGTTTCATGCCGCCTTGAGCGAGGAGGCCGGCCCGCAACTTGCAGATATGCTCACCGCCCTTTGCCGCGAGGTTTTCGATGGGCGCAACGAGCACCTGGCCGACGGCGTGCAGCGTGCCCTCGGCCGCGCGCCGCGCGATTTCTCCGAGTTTTGCCGGCAGGCCGCTGCATCCGGTGTCTGGAACCCGCCGGCCGAGGCAAGGACCGCCTAGCCGGGACGGCAAACGCGCGGCCTCTCATCGGGCCGCGCCTTCAATGGAGAACATACGATGCATACGAACAGAGTGATCAAATCCGTTTTGATCCTAGCAGGGCTTGTCGCTTTGGCGATCGGCGGCGCCCTCCTCCTGGCTCCGCAAGCCGTTTACGCCACCTACGGGATAACGCTCGGTAGCAATGCCAGCCAGCTCAGCGAGATCAGGGCACAGGGCGGCGCACTTGTCGCCAGCGGCCTGTTGATCGGCAGTGGCGCCTTTGTCTCGCGGCTCGCCTTCAGTGCGGCGCTTCTTGCCAGTCTGCTTTATCTCTCCTACGGCGCGTCGCGCCTCTTCGGTATCTGGCTTGACGGCATGCCGGCATCCGGGCTGCTGCAGGCAACGGCGCTGGAATTCCTGATCGGGCTGATGAGCCTCTTTGCCCTGTTGAAACTCACGGCAGGCCGGCCGGCCTCAGCCTGACAACGCACAGTGTTTCCCGTCAACTGCGGCATTGACGGGAAACATTGGCGCATCCAGATTGGCGGAACCCAAAAATTGCCGCAACACAGAGCGCCATGAAGCCGTTTGAATGAAGATCACCCATATTGTCTCCCATGCCGGCAAGAACGGCGTTAACAGCAGCTGCCGGACCTTGATTTCGGCGCAGATGCGGCGCGGTCACGAGATCCTCCTCGTCGGACGGCCGAGATCCTGGCTCAAGGCGCAGGAGTTCCCGGCACCCTTCGCAAGCATCGACACCAGCCTTGCGACCCGGCCGGCCGAAATCCGCCGCGTCGGCTATGAAATCCGCGACTGGGGATCGCACATCATCCATTGCCATGGCAGCCGCGCCAACAAATACGGCATGGTCTACCGGATTGCCGCCGATGCGGCCGTCGTCACAACAGCCCACAGCCGCAACATCCAGATCCCGTTTGCCTTCTTCAAGGCGGTGATTGCGCCGAGCCGGCAGACATCCGACTTTCATGGCCGCTTCAATCTCGTGCGCCGGTCAAAGCTCCATGTGATCCCGCATTTCATGTCGTTCAACAAACAAGCCGATCCGGGGGCAGACGCCGCCACATCTGTGCGCGCCGAGCTGGGAATTTCGCCAGAAGCCTTCGTCATCGGCATGGTCGGCAGTGTCTGCCGCCGCAAGAACCAGATCGACGGGCTACGCATCCTGCGCACCCTGTCGGAGCGCCACCCGCAGGTGCGGCTGGTTGTCGTTGGATCGCTGGAACATTCGTCCGAGATGCCGAACTGGCGCAAACTGCTCGACGATCCGCAGATCGCGGAGCGCGTGGTCCTGACCGGTCATCGCAATGATTCCGAAAGGTTGATGCAAGGCTTCGATGTCCTGCTGAGCACCTCGAAACAGGAGGAGGGGCCGATCGTGGTGCTGGAAGCCATGGCCGCCGCACTGCCGGTCGTGGCCTACAAGACTGGTCAGGCGATCGAACTCATTCGCGACGGGATCGACGGTTTCGCGGTCGGCATGCTGGACAGGAAATCGGCTCTTTCATCGATCGAGGCATTGATCTGTGACCCGGAACGGGCGCGGCGGATAGGCCTGCAGGGACGAGATCGCCTTCAGGAGATGTACAGCGAAGATGCAATCATGGCACGGATTGAGGAAGTCTATGAGGCGGTTGCCGCGACGCCGCCTTGAACGCCTGATCCTTTAATGCCGGGCAAAGCCCCTGCCCGGTGGTCCCGATAGACCGTTCGCAGCCGCGAATTGAGCAAGATTTGCAAATCGGCGGTGTGGCAGTCTTTCCCGGAAAAAGGTGCAGGTGCGGAGACGTCAAGGTGATGGACGCGAAGAACGGCTATGAGGAACGGATCCTGCGGGTAATCGCATATATCCATGACAACGCCGATGCCGATCTCAGCCTAGACACACTGGCAGACATAGCATGCATGTCTCGTTTTCACTGGCACCGCGTTTTCCGCGCCATGACCGGAGAAACGATCGCCGAAGCGGTGCGACGTATCCGGCTCCACAAGGCATCGCTGCAACTCGTCACGACGGATGATCCGGTCCATCGCATCGCCAGCCGTTTCGGCTATCCGAATCTTGCCAGCTTCACGCGCGCCTTTGCCGCGGAAAAGGGTGTCACGCCGGGAGCCTTCCGCAAGCGGCGGGAGACCCGGCGCCTGCAACTGATAAAATCCAGGGGGACCGACAACATGTTTCCGGTGAAGATCAAGGCTCTCCCCGAATTGACGATTGCCGCGGTCGCGCACAAAGGCCCTTATGCGCAAATCGGTGCCGCTTTCGAACACGTTGTCAGGATTTTTGTCGGACGTCACCTGCTTGATCAGTGGGCGGGTATGGTCAGCCTCTACCATGACGATCCGGACACGGTGCCCGCCGGCGAACTGAAATCCCACGCCGGGGTGGTCCTGGCACGCCCCGGCGACTTTCCGCGCGGCATCGCCGGGCTTGAGATCATGCCGGTCGCCGCCGGCGGATGTGCGGTTCTGGAGCACAAGGGCCCCTATCTGACACTCCCCGACGCCTATCGGTGGTTTTTCGGAACCTGGCTGCCGCAATCGGATGTCGAGCTGAGGGATTCGCCGCTGGTGGAGTTCTATGTCAACAATCCGCGCGACGTGGCGCCGGATGAACTTCGCACCGACATTCGCATTCCGATCCTCTAGACGGGGTAAGGATGACGACACCGTGTTCGCCGGTCGCTATGGGGGAACTGGCCGGAGTGGCGGAGAGGAAGGGTGTCGGAATCTTTAGGTATTTCAGTATATTAGGTTGTCTAACCGTCATTTGGCATCACATTGTTTTTCAAGTGTTTTCGTAAAGGTGTGTCTAACCTACGGCGCGAGATGCGCCGAAGGAACGGCATCGAGCCTGTGATTGGCCATATGAAGGATGACGGACTTCTGGAACGCAACCAACTGGCAGGCACGGCCGGCGTGCAGCCAACGTCATCCTGTGTGCCGCAGGCCACAATATGCGCCTGCTTGCCCGATGGCTCCGGCTTCTTTCGCCGCAGATCCGGCTTTGGCTGGCGGCTATGACGGCAAAACAGGGTGCCGGTCTCCTCGCTCAGCGGGCCATCCCGACAATCGGACCCGCGCAAAACGTTCAAGCTGTCAGTACCGGATGAATATTCCCCAACTTGTGGGGAAATTTACTTCGGCATTGACACAAGCTGCATAAAATCACGGACGACCAGCTGGGTAGTTACTTTTACGCTTTGACTATCGATCACGCCTGCGGTCGGAATTAGCGTCGCGTTCTTCCAGTTCACGGGCAGCAGCGACCAGCAGATGATTCATTGTCTCAAGAGTGCCGCCATTCCGTCAGGCGTAGAAATACCCCTGCACAGTCATCATGGGCGGGAAGTCACTCGGCTGCGCACGCCATTGGCAACCGGTCGATCCGATATAGAAAATCGCGTTGATCACTTCGCGCATATCGGTGCTTCGTGGGCGTCCACCGGGGCGTGCTGGTGGCACCATCGGTTCGAGGAGCGCCCATTCTTCGTTCGTAAGGTCACTTGGATAACGATCCGTTTTGCGGTTATACATGAGGCGGGCGGTATCAGTCCAAGGCACAGTGGTTCCTCCGTTCGGGTGATGATTGCGAACATGGAATTTTTCCTAAAAAATTACAGAGCGGTTTCAAATGACTTTAGACGCGATGCTCCGGGTTTATGACCAGCAAATCGAGGTCGAAGTTTCCAAGCTTAATGAGGCGCTGGTTGAAAGGATTAATCAACATACCTTACTCTTTACCCAAAATGGAATGATGGGTAGCAGTCGAGCGACTTTGCAGATGGGTGCTATCGCGGCGGATTCTCTTCAAGAGCGGGCACTGATGGCCATTAAAGTGTCAAGCCAATGCGCAGTAGCGGGCGGCGTCGATTTGAACGCTGGTAACGTTGAGGCTGTGACTTCCCGGATCAAAGAATGGCTCAAAGAGCAAGCACAATTTGTGAAAGACAAGGTAGATGGATCACAATCTATCACGTCGATGAATGATCAAAAGAGAACCGCACATGATATAGTGCGGCAACGCCTTGAACTCATGAACAAAAAGGTCGAGGCTGACTATGCGTTCATGGCGATGCAAGCTGCGACAGCGAGCGATGTGAACGCAAATGCCGCATCTCTTTCGCCGGTAATTAGCGTGTCAGGTCCGGTTGGCGTAATTCAGACCGGGAACCAGAACACTGCCCATGTTTCACAGCGTCTCGATGAGGGAATGATCGAGACACTTACAGACGCATTGATGCCGATGTCCGAGCAATTGGCGCACGAGGGTGACCATCCAGACATTAAGGAGGCCATCGATTTGGCGGTTGCGGAGATGGAAAAGTCTGAGCCGAACAAGACGGTACTTGCAGGCCTGATGACCAGCATTATACAGACTGTAGAGTTTATCCCCAAACTGCAAAAATTTGCGGATACTTTGCGGTCGATTTGGGAAGGGACGAAATAGGGCACGCTACACACTTTGGCCGATTTTGGGACACGCCGTCCAGGCCAGGCGCTATTGCGCGAACGTAGCTTGCCAGAAACGTGTATTGCAAAATTGCTATAGGCATGTGGAAGTACCGGTGTTACATCACAAATGATGAGCCTAACCTTTGGAGTGCCTGGTATTCTGATCAGTCTGAAGCGGTGCGCGCCAAGCACGACACTGCGTTTGAATTTTTGGAAGCGCGTATTGAGTGGGATATGCCCCGATACAGGAAGTTACAGAACCACCGCGGACTTGGAGAAGTCAGACTGCACGGGAATGTTCAGTGGCGGATATTTGGTTTTTGCCATACAGAGCAAAATGATCGTCAGTTTGTCGTCCTGGCTATCGGAAATCACAAGCAGCAGCGGTATAGCCCCCAAGATGTGCTGAAAACGGCCGCAAAACGTATGAATGAGGTCCGTAATGATCCAGAAAAAGCTGAACGCTGTGAACGACCTGAAGGCGCTTGAGCGGCTTGCGGCGCCTGCCTACCGGAATGCTTATCTTGAGTCGCAAGTTTGTACATGGATTGCGTATCAGATCAGAGCCCTCCGAAAGAAAGCTGGTTTGAGCCAGGCTCGAATGGCACAACGCCTGGACAAGTCTCAGAGTGTTGTTTCAAGGCTGGAGGACGAAAATTACGGTCGTCTCTCGGTTGCTACACTTCTCGAAGTTGCCAAGGCAATGGATGTTGCGCTGCTCATACAGTTCGTTTCCTATCCCGATTTTCTGGACAGAACGCGTGACAAGTCCGAACGCGCGATGCAGCCGGATACCATTCAGGAAAGCGCTGAAATCCTAAGGCGACGTGAGACAATGCTGCAATTTCAACAAAGTGATTCTTCACCTCGGTCCCGGAAGAATTCAGTTAGCGCTTTGACAGCCACGGAAACACACTTTCAGAAATCGTACTCGACCCAGGTCACAACTTTTGGCTCTCCGCCTTCTGCGCAACTTCGGGGGATTCTGCAATGAGGTTACTCTCGATTGTGTTGAGTCAGATAACGGTGCTTTTTAATACCACGCGCCCTGAAGGTCAGGAATATAGGCCTCATGTCGCTAGAGAACTGGTTGATCGCTATGCATTTGCCGATGCACCGCAATCATTCTCGGACTTGAATGCTGAACGGGTTGAGTTCAGGCACGGCCTTTTTCAAAACAGCGCGATCGAGAGCCTCGAAATCTATAATGACGGCGTCGTTGTAAAGGCGCGCTCCGACACCGACATCATCGACGCGTTCCTTACTGATCTGCGTCAATGGGCTGAAGAGGAAATTGGTCTGACCTTCACAGTGAACCGTACGATAAATCGAATGTATGATAGCCGACTTATTATTGAGGCAGACCCGAAGATTATTGGACCACTTTCGGTAATGACGGATTTGGAATCTCAGATCAGAGCGATGGTTTCAGAAAATACGGGTTTGGATACGGAATACTATTCGGCGGGCTTTGTACTCGCTCCCGATCAAGTTCTTCTTTCGAGCTTGCGCCCAACAGTTTTCCGGGTTGAGCGGTGGTTTGACTCTGAATTTCAATTGAACAAATTCGTCTGCATCGCGCCGCTCCGTACACAGCAGCACATCCGCCTTCTAGAGAGCCTGGAAGGTCTATCGTGAAAACAACGACAAGGCAGAACAACTCGTAAGGGGAGGCTGCAATGTATGAGAACGCGTTTCGGGCGATAGAGCAGGCGCTGCGCGCCGAGGAAGGTATTGGCAACGAACTGGATTACGTGGAGCAGACCTCGTGGGTGCTGTTCCTCAAGTATCTCCATGATCTTGAAGCCGAGCGGCAGGATCGGGCCGAACTGGATGGTGAGGCATACACACCCATCATTGAGGGCGAGTTTCGATGGGATCACTGGGCGGCTCCGAAGACGGAAGGTTCGCTGGATCACAATGCGGTGCGTGTTGGAGAGGATCTCATCGAATTTGTGGATCAGGACCTCTTTCCCTATCTTGGGCGGTTTCGCGAAACGGCGAACGGTCCCCGCACCATTGAATACAAGATCGGTGAGGTGTTCACGGAACTGCGCAACAAGTTCCGTTCAGGCTATATCCTGCGGGACGTGTTGGAGATCGTGGACGGATTGCAGTTCAACACCCAGGCACAGCGTCATGAACTGTCCGAGTTGTACGAGACGCGCATCCGGCGAATGGGAAATGCCGGACGTAATGGCGGAGAATACTACACACCCCGGCCACTGATCCGTGCCATGATCAGGGTTATGGCCCCGAAGATAGGCGAGACGATCTATGACGGGGCTGTCGGCTCAGCCGGCTTTCTTTGCGAGGCTTATGAGCACCTGCGGCGGGATGATCTGACTGCCAGCCAGTGGGTGACGCTCCAGCGTGACACCTTCTTCGGACAGGAGAAGAAGTCGCTCGCCTATATCATCGGGGTCATGAACATGGTGCTGCACGGGATCGAGGCCCCGAACATTGTGCATACCAACTCGCTCAATGAGAACGTGATGGATATTCAGGAGAAGAACCGTCACGACATCATCCTTGCCAATCCGCCTTTCGGTGGCAGCGAACGCAAGGAGGTACAGCAGAACTTCCCGATCCGCACAGGCGAGACGGCCTATCTTTTTCTCCAGCATTTCATCCGTATGCTCAAGGCTGGGGGCAGGGCGGCCGTGGTGATCAAGAACACGTTTCTTTCGAACACCGATAACGCCAGCGTGGCGCTCCGAAAGGATTTGCTGGAAAGCTGCAATCTTCATACAATCCTTGACTTGCCGCAGGGAACGTTTCAGGGGGCGGGCGTTAAGACAGTGGTGCTGTTCTTCGAGAAAGGCGCACCAACGCGAGACATCTGGGTTTATCAGCTTGATCCGGGGCGCAGCCTCGGCAAGACCAGCCCGCTCAACGATGACGATCTGGCGGAATTCGTTGAGTTGCAGAAGAGCAAGGCTGATGGTCCAAAAAGCTGGACAGTGGTCCGCGCCGATCTGGATGAAGAGACACTGGACCTGTCGGTAAAGAACCCCAACGCGCCGGAAGAACCGCCACTGCGCGCGCCCGAAGAGATCATTGCAGACATGCTCGCGCGCGATGCCGAGACAGCAGCGATCCTTGAAAACATTCGGGGGATGCTGTGAGGGATATGAAAAATCCTGAGCTGAGAATTGTACCGCTCGGAGACGCTATGGACGTAATTGGGGGTGGCACACCCTCGAAGCGAAACCCCGCGTTTTATGGCGGCGCTATACCTTGGGCGACCGTTCGCGATATGAATGTCGACTACATCACGCGCACCGAGCACACCATTACCGAGCAGGGGCTTTCGAGGTCTTCAACCAAGGTGATTTCTGCGGGTGAGGTTATTATTGCGACTAGAGTTGGTCTTGGGAAAGTATGTATACTCAACCATGATACCGCGATTAACCAAGACCTTCGTGGTCTCGTCCCAAAGCCCGGATTTGAGATTGAACGGAAGTATCTGTTCTATTGGTTGAAAAGCATTGCTCAAACGATTGTGGCGGCTGGAACAGGGGCGACAGTTCAAGGAGTCAAGCTAACTTTCATCAAAGCGCTCAAGTTCCCCCTCCCGCCTCTTGAAGAGCAGCGGCGGATTGTTGCGTTTCTGGACAAAGCCTTCGAGGGGCTCGACCGCGCAAGGGCGAACGCAGAGGCGAACTTGCAGAACGCTAGGGAGTTGTTCATGTCTGCGATCAAAGCGGCCTTTGACGAACTCCGAGATGCGCCGTTGCAGCCGGTTGGAAAAGTTGCGGACAATTGCCTTGGCAAGATGCTCGACAAAAGAAAGAACAGAGGCATACCACGTGAGTACCTGCGCAACCTGAATGTAAGGTGGTTTACCATCGATACATCAGATCTCCTCGAAATGAGGATCGAAGATGCAGAAGTGGAACGCTACTCAGTTCGGCGTGGTGATCTTTTGATCTGCGAGGGCGGCTATCCGGGAAGGGCAGCAATTTGGAACGAAGACGATCTGATCTTCTTCCAGAAGGCGCTACATCGCGTCCGCTTCTCGCAGCCGGCGTATTCGAAGCTGCTAATGTTTTTTTTGTTTCTTCAAGATCAGCTGGGCGATCTACGCCCCCACTTCACGGGATCAGGAATACAGCATTTCACAGGTAAAGCATTAGCAAAGTTTGAAATGCCATTCCCTCCGCCCGACGCGGCAGAAGCAACTGTTCGCAAGCTCGACGCTGTTCAATCCAAAACCGACGAACTTATGAGCGTCTGCATGGCTAAACTCAATGAAGTCAAAGAGCTTCGTCGGTCGCTACTCCAAAAAGCCTTCGCAGGCGAACTGACATGAGGTAGCGATCCGATGAGCCCTCACTCTGAAACCGAAGCCGACACCCGCGCCAACCGGATTGACCCAGTTCTGGCCGCAGCCGGTTGGGGCGCGGTCGAGGGATCCCGCATCCGGCGTGAGGTGATCTGTCCCGGTCGTATCATGTCTGGCGGCAAGCGCGGCAAGGGCCTCTCCTGCGACTATGTGCTGGAGTATCGGGGCCACAAGCTGGCTACGCTGGAAGCCAAGCGGGCGGGCCTGAGCCACCGTGAAGGCGTGGGGCAGACCAAGGACTACGCCCAACGCCTGGGCACACGCTTCGCTTTTTCGTCCAACGGCCTGAAGTGGTTCCAGTGCGATATGCTGACCGGGGTGGAGGACGATAAACTTGCAATGCCTTTCCCCTCTCCACAGGTTCTATGGGATCAAACCTTCGGCGACCGGAATGTGTGGCGGCTTCGCTTCGGGGAAGTTCCTTTCGAGACCGATGGTGGCAAGTGGGAAGCTCGCTACTACCAGCATAAGGCTATCATCGCGGCTCTGGAGGCCATAGCTCGGGGCGAAACCCGCATTCTCCTGACACTGGCAACCGGGACGGGGAAGACTTCCATTGCCTTCCAGATCGCATGGAAGCTGTTTCATGCTAAATGGAGCCTTGAGCGGGAGCCTGTCAGACGCCCGCGCATCCTGTTCCTGGCCGACCGCAACATCCTCGCCGATCAGGCTTACAACGCCTTTTCCGCCTTCGACTCCACTGCGGTCATGCGCATTGATCCCGATGCCTTGCGCAAGCGGGAAGGGCGCTCCCCGACCAATGCCAGCGTCTTTTTCACGATCTTCCAGACCTTCATGACCGGGGAGGGAAAGCCGGTCTTCCATAACTACCCTTCGGACTTCTTCGATTTCATCGTAATCGACGAATGCCACCGGGGAGGCGCCAACGATGAAAGCCAGTGGCGCGGCATCCTCGACCACTTTGCCCCGGCGGTGCAACTCGGCCTGACTGCCACCCCGAAACGCAGGCAGAACGCTGACACCTACGCCTATTTCGGTGAACCGGTTTATACCTATGCCCTGCGCGACGGGATAGAGGACGGTTTCCTGACGCCTTTCAAGGTCCGGCAGATGGCCAGCACGATTGACGAGTATGTCTACGATCCGCAGGATGAGGTGCTGAGCGGGGAAGTCGAGGCGGGCCGGATGTTCACCGAGAGCGACTTCAACAGAACCATCGAGATCAGGGAACGAGAACTTGCCCGTGTCCGTGAGTTCATGGACGAGACCGACCAAAGGCAGAAGACCCTCGTATTCTGTGCTACGCAGGCACATGCCGCGCTTGTCCGCGACCTCATCAATCAGGTAAAGACCAGCCCCGATCCGGACTACTGCCACAGGGTGACCGCCGACGATGGTTCCATCGGGGAACAGCACCTGCGTGACTTTCAGGACAACGACAGGACCATCCCCACGATCCTCACCACATCCCAGAAGCTCTCGACCGGCGTGGACGCACGGAATATCAGGCACATCGTTCTGATGCGCCCCATCCGCTCGATGATCGAGTTCAAGCAGATCATAGGCAGGGGCACCAGAACCCACGACGACAAGGGTTTCTTCACGATCTGGGATTTCGTGAAGGCACATGAGAACTTCAGCGACCCGGAATGGGACGGCGACCCGCTGGAGCCGGGACCGGCAAACATTGAGCCGCACTCCTCACCGGAGCACCCCGGGTCGGCTGAATCTTCGGAGGAAACGGAACCTGTACCTGAGAAGGTCGAAGTCAAATTGGCCGACGGAAAAGCGCGACGTATCCGGTTTCTCGCAACCACGACGTACTGGGGGCCGGACGGTAAACCGATGTCCGCGACAGAGTTTCTTGAGCGCCTGTTCGGGGATCTGTCCACGATTGTCGTCGATGAGGATCAGTTGCGCACGGTTTGGAGTGACCCCGACACTCGTGCGGATTTTCTGGATCAACTGGCCGGTCATGGCTACGATCACCAGCGGCTTGAGGATATCCGGCATCTTGTCGATGCGCCAGACAGTGACCTCTTTGATGTTCTGGCACATGTGCTGTTCACAAATGATCCGAAGACCAGATCGGAGCGGGCCGGAGCGGTTCAAGTGGCTGGCCTGTCGGATTTCAACGGTGCGGTAAAGCATCTCCTGCTTGGTATTCTCAAGGCCTATGAGACGGGCGGAGAAGGCGAACTGGCAAGCAAGAAGCTGGGTCACTTCCTGACGGCGAAATACGGCAGCGTGGGGGAGAGTAAACCCGTTCTCGGAGACTTGGCGCACGTGCGCACGGCATATGTCGAGATGCAGAGGCGGCTCTATGCGGATTGACCGACCCGATATGAGGGCTGCTGGCGCGAAGTCCATGAAAGGAGCGCACCATGGCCCGTAAACGCCTGCCCATCGGCATTCAATCCTTTGCCAGACTGAGGGAAACCGACAGCTACTATGTCGACAAGACCCCCCTCATCCGAAACCTGATTGATCATGGAGACTACTGGTTTCTGTCCCGCCCCCGCCGGTTCGGCAAGAGCTTGCTGGTGGACACGATCAAGGCGCTGTTTGAGGGTCAGGAGACGCTGTTTGAAGGTTTGGATATTCACCCTTATTGGGACTGGTCGGCCCCTCATCCGGTGCTGCGTCTGAGCTTCGACGGCAAATACAGCGCTCCGGAGGAAATCGAAGGCGACATCATTGAACAGTTGGAGGCCATGGAGCGCCGGTATAACCTATCACCGGCTATGACGTCTGATACGGGTCCAAGGCGTCTCCGCAACCTTCTTGACCGTCTACACGACACGACGGGCAGACACGTGGTGATCCTCGTGGACGAGTATGACAAGCCGATCCTGGACACACTCGGCGACCCCACACTTGCAACGGCCAACCGGGATTATCTGCGGGGCTTCTACGGCATCATCAAGGGCAGCGCCGCGCATGTGCGCTTCGTCTTCGTGACCGGCATCAGCATGTTCTCGAAGGTCAGCCTGTTCTCGGGGCTGAACAATCTTGAAGACATCAGCCTTGACCCGCGCTTTGCCACGCTCTGCGGCTATACGGGTACGGATATCGACACCGTGTTCGCCCCGGAGCTGGACGGGCTGGACCGGGAAGAAATCCGACGCTGGTACAATGGCTATAACTGGGGGGGCGACACGCGCGTCTACAACCCCTTCGACGTGTTGCTGCTGTTCCGGAAACGGGAGTTCAGGGCCTTCTGGTTCGAAACCGGATCGCCCAACTTCCTGTTCGAGACGCTCAAGGCAAAGTCGATCAGCCCGATGGAACTTGAAGGACGTTTCAGCGACATGTCGCTGATCTCGAAGTTCGACGTGAACGACATCAGCCCCGAGGCGCTTCTGTTCCAGACCGGATATCTGACCATCACCGATGAGCAAAAGGAAGGGTACAGAACCTCTTATCGGCTGGACTATCCCAATCTCGAAGTCAAACTCAGTCTCAACGACGAGCTGCTCGCGCATCTTGACGAGCGGGACCGCATTCCCCTTGCAGAGGGCCGGAGCCTGCGTGCCCTGCTTGAGGCAAATGACTTCAAAGGCTTTGGAGAACAGCTTCGCGCTTGGCTGGCAAGCATTCCCTACCAGTGGCATGCAACGGGAGACCTGGCCCGCTACGAGGCGTGGTATGCCAGCCTGTTGCATATGTGTTTCCGCGCCATTGGTGTTGAAGTCCACGCGGAAGACATTTCAAGCCATGGCCGCGCTGATCTGGTGGTGCGGCTCGGAGAGCAGGTGTTCATCCTTGAGTTCAAGATGGCGGACAGCATCGACGATGTGGAGGCTAAACTCGACGCCGCGCTCGCTCAGATCCGGGACCGGGGCTATGCCGACAAGTATCGCCAAGGTGCACAATCCATCCACCTGATCGGCATAGCCTGTGGCCGCGAGGCCCGGAACCTGCTGGAGATCAGGGCCGAACCGGCTGATACGCAATCGGATGGGGACTCTCAAATATCGTGAGAGGTTTTGAGAACCCCATTCCGGGGCGGGTTTTGGAGCGGTGTTTTGGCTGTGTTTCGGGGTCTCTCGAAACCTACAAAGTAGTAGAGTCAGGGAGAGGCGCGCCCTGCGGTAGGTGAGGGGAGTAGCTGTTGTCCGGCGGCTTTCGCTCTGTGCCGGTGCCTCGGTCCCCACCTTGGCCACGTTTCCTCTTCCCTGCTCATCAAACCGGACGTGCAGTTTTCCCGCATCCGGCTTCCCGACAGGTCATGTCTTCGCCCACGGAAGGCCCTTTGTCATTGGCTCAAGGCGTATCAGGCCGTAGTGTCCCCACAGCCTTTCGCTCGGGTAGCGCGCATACTTCCCGATTTTCACCTTGTGCTTCCGACAGAGCCATTGTCGCAGCCGCTTCGTCGTGTGCGCGTCGACCGCCGCATAGGCCGGATTGACTTGTCCGAGGTGGTAGTAGTTCGCCCAACCGGACAGCATCCGGTTCAGGCGGCGCACCATATCCTCGGAACTCACCAGCCCATACTTTGCAGCGGTCTGCGCACTGATCTTACGGCAGATGCTTTGGACGCTCGCCTTGCTGGGTTTGGTGCCAATATAGGCTCCTCCCCCTTGCGGGCGATAGTTGCGTCCGATGCGATACCCCAGAAACTCAAGAGCTTCCTCCGGGCACCGCAGGCATCGGGTCTTGTCGTCGTTGATCGCCAGTTTCAGACTGTCCATGATCTGCCTGACCGCCGACAGCATTTCTGCCGCCGAGACCTTGCCAAGGACACAGAGTCGAGTAGCCGAGGGGAATTTCACCCCTCGGCCCTCACAGAACCGGACTTGAGACTCTCGCCTCATCCGGCTCCTACTCTCCAGCCTCCGGTCGAATACCGAGTTGCCACAGGACAAAAAGGTTGGGGTCCCGTCGCGCGATACGTCCCAGCCAATGCGTGGACGCCCGCTCCCGGCGTCTGAACCGTTTATATTTCCGTCGCGCCCAGCGGGCGAGGGCCACGTTCACCTGACGCAGCACCTGAACGCACTTCGAGCGGTAATAGCGCCCGTAGTAGTTCATCCAGCCTCGCACCGCCGGATTAATCAGGCGGGCCAGATCCTCCAGGGTCTGATTGTTCCTGGTGGATGCCATCCGCCACTCGCGGATGGTCCTGCGCACCGCCTTCGCCGCTTGAACACTGATCGCCGGCAGGAAGCTGACGAAGTAGTGTCCCCACCGGTTCCTGGCTCGCCGAGGCTGGAACGTAAAGCCGAGAAAGTCGAACTTGACCCGCTCGTGTTCCTGCCTGCGGTCATCGTCCTTGCAGTAGACGATTTTGGTCTTCGTCGGATGCAATTCCAGACCGCAATCGGCCAGCCGTTTCCGGATGGCCTCCAACACCGCCTGCGCCTCTCCTTCGCTCCTGCAGTGAACGACTGGTCGAGTAGCCGAGGGGAATTTCACCCCTCGGCCCTCACAGAACCGGACTTGAGACTCTCGCCTCATCCGGCTCCTACTCTCCAGCCTCCGGTCGAATACCGAGTTGCCACAGGACAAAAAGGTTGGGGTCCCGTCGCGCGATACGTCCCAGCCAATGCGTGGACGCCCGCTCCCGGCGTCTGAACCGTTTATATTTCCGTCGCGCCCAGCGGGCGAGGGCCACGTTCACCTGACGCAGCACCTGAACGCACTTCGAGCGGTAATAGCGCCCGTAGTAGTTCATCCAGCCTCGCACCGCCGGATTAATCAGGCGGGCCAGATCCTCCAGGGTCTGATTGTTCCTGGTGGATGCCATCCGCCACTCGCGGATGGTCCTGCGCACCGCCTTCGCCGCTTGAACACTGATCGCCGGCAGGAAGCTGACGAAGTAGTGTCCCCACCGGTTCCTGGCTCGCCGAGGCTGGAACGTAAAGCCGAGAAAGTCGAACTTGACCCGCTCGTGTTCCTGCCTGCGGTCATCGTCCTTGCAGTAGACGATTTTGGTCTTCGTCGGATGCAATTCCAGACCGCAATCGGCCAGCCGTTTCCGGATGGCCTCCAACACCGCCTGCGCCTCTCCTTCGCTCCTGCAGTGAACGACTGCATCATCCGCGTAACGTTCAAAGCGGACGTTTGGATGGTTTCGTTCCATCCACGAGTCGAACGCGTAGTGCAGGAAGAGATTGGCGAGAATCGGACTGATTGGTGAGCCTTGCGGCGTTCCCTTGGTCCGTTCTTCCCGGGTGCCGTCCGGTCGCTCGACAGCAGCGCGAAGCCACCGCCCAACGTACAGCCGGATCCAGGCCAGGTCAGTGTGATGTGCAACGGCACGTTCGATCAGGTCATGCGGAATCGAATCAAAAAATGCTTTGATATCAAGATCGATCACCCAGTCGAACGTCCAGCAGCGTTTCCGTGCCACTCCGACCGCATCAAGCGCCGAACGACCGGGCCGATAGCCATAGGAATCACGGTGGAACATCGGTTCCACCATTGGTTCCAGAACCATCTTCACAGCCGTTTGCGCCACGCGGTCGGCGATCGTCGGAATGCCAAGAGGTCGAAGACCGCCCCCACTTTTGGGTATCTCGACGAGCCGCACCGGCGGCGGGTGATACGAGCCCGACGACATCCGGTTCCAGACCTTGTAAAGGTTTCCCCCGAGGTCTTCCTCGAATGCTGCCATAGACACGCCGTCAACACCGCCCGCGCCGCGATTCGCCCGTACCTGTCGGTAGGCGTCCCAGACCAGCCGCTTCGGAATTTCGAATGGCTTTGCCTCAGACAACGGCTCCTCCCATCTCTGGTTGGCCGCCGTCTTCGGCTGGAGAGCCGGGTCCCTTCGCTCTACCCGCATTACCGGGTTTCATCACTAATACGGACCCGTCCGCCCCTGTGCTCCGCTTCGGTACTCGGCTCCTTGCGGGTCTGCCGCTTGGAGGTCTCCCTTGGCATCGGAGCGCCAGGTTCCCACGTTCCACACAGGAGCCTCTCGCTGGTCTCACGCCATCTTTATGCCGGTCGCCGCTCGGACAGTCAGCAGGCATCCTCCGAACTTCGTCCCAGGCCAACGACTGGAGCCTGGTTTCGGCGACATCCCTACGCTTTCGACACTTCATCAACGGTTCACTCGCGTTCGTCTTACCAGCAGTCACCTGACGGGTAATCCCCGCCTTTTCCACAACGCTCGCCACCCCGGCCATTGGGCCAGAGCAGCTTGTGGCGGTTTGGACCCTGGTCCTGCAACCCGAGCCCGAGGGGCCTTCCCTCATCTCCTGTGTAGCAAGGTGCTCAAAGTCAGTACTGCTACGTCATCAGAACCTCCTCTTCGCACCGTCGTGGCGCACAATCATCCGCGTAATTCACGATCTCCGACCGAAAGCGCCGGGCATGGCCCAGCACCTTCCAGCCCAGTATGAACCGGCGCATGTAGAGGTTGCTGAGACAGGGTGAGATTGGCGCGCCTTGCGGCGTTCCTTTCCGCTCCCTGCGGGCGCGGTTCGTGCGACGCTTGCCGCCCTTGCCGTCGTCCTCTTCCACCGGCATTTCCAGCCATGTCTTGATGAGGCCGAGCATCCGTCCATCGCTCACGCGACGGGCAATGCTCTTCATCAGTTCGGCATGGGGGATTTCGCCGAAGTAATTGGACAGGTCGCCGTCAACAACCTCGTTATGTCCGGTGTTCAGAAGCCGATGGGTGCGTTTGACCGCATCCGTCGCGCTTCGTCCCGGTCGGTAGGCATATTGCTCCGGTTGCAGGTCGGCATCAAAGATCGGCTCAAGCACGAGCATGGCCGATGTCTGCACCACCCTGTCCCGTATGCAGGGAATGCCCAGTGGCCGGAACTGGCCGGGCTGTTTCTTCGGGATCAGAACCTGACGCACCGCTTTGGGCGTGTAGGTTCCCTCCCGAAGATCCTGCGACAATTCCCCGAGCCATTGTTGCACGCCATACGCTTCAATGTGGTCGAATGTTTCCCTATCCACCCCGGCGGTGCCACCATTCAGGCGCACCCTATCCCAGGCTTCGATGAGAAAGTCCATTCGCCACACCTTGTCGATGAGGGCGTGAAAGCGCCGGTCGGGTTCTTCCTTCGCTTTGACATGTAGCATGGTCTGGAATTTCCGAACGCGTTGTGACCCTGTTAGGTTTTGGCCAGTGGTCATGCCTTGCTTCCTTTCTCATGCTTTCCTGAAGTCAGGCCCCTTCCCTCGACCGGCATTACCCGGCGTCCTCGGTACTACGGGCCTGTCCGCCACCCTGTCGGCCCGGTCTGTCCCTTGCGGGGAACCGGTTGGTGTGCGCACACCACCGTCAGGGCTTCCCGTGTTGCCACGTCTTCCATCTTCCATACGTGCCAGCGCCATTACCCCGGCGGGAGCGGCTCGGTGCATATGTCGCTTGCTTCCCGAGCCACCAGCGGCCTTCCCCATTGAGGTGGTGGGTCGACCCCCCGCATTACCAGTTTCGAGGCCTGCTCGGCGTTCACTCGCGTTCCGGCCCGCATGGTCGCTGAGCTGCTCAATGCAACCCTTCTACCTGAGAGCTTCAAACCATGTCGTTACCTCCATGATCCGCTCAGGCTGCTACCAACCGAAGCGACAATTGTTGAGCGGGATTTGCACCCGCCAGGAAGACGCGCCTTTCCACGGCGCACACCCCGATTCTGGATACGGAAGAAGTCAACGAAATGCGATTGCACCGAGGCCACCATCACCGGATAGGCACGGGTGAGACAATGCGGTGCGCCTATCCGTTTAGAATTTGAGCAAGCTCAGGCTGGGCATCCAGATTCAGCCGAGATTTGTAAGGCGCTCTTCATGGGCGATAAAGAACCCGCGCAGACGCTCACAGGCCAACAGTCCTGTCTGCACGTCCTGCGGATCATTGTCACCGGACTGGAAATCGAGTTTCGCTGCTGCAATTCGGATGGCGGCGGATTTCCCGGTTTGGACCACGTTCATGCCAGGCTCCAGATGGCCGGCAACAGCAGCAGAAAGAGCTACTGCCATGGTCGAGCAGAACTGCAGGTCCGCAAATCCATGTCCGGCCTTGAAAACGATGTAGATCTCTTTGCGGTAGCGCTCCATGCCCTCGGCATCCTTGAAGTAGACCCAGTCTGATCCGCCTGGCACCGGCGCCGGCGGTGGCATCCGCAGCAAAGGCGTATGCTCCTGGCACATCTGATGTATCAGGGCCCATGTCCTGGTGGCGCCGTCATGCGGCACCGACTGCCAGCCATTTTGCTTTTTCCTGATCCCGTCGCGAAGGCGGTCCGCCAGGAACGCAGAACGCTTGTCCTGCGCCGCAGCAAGCACCTGGCAAAGCTCTTCATATGAAACCTGGAAGTCGAAGATACTGGAATTGCACGCCTTCAAGTAATCAGCTGGCGCCGCAATAATGGTATTTACAGAGTCAACTCCGGTCTTGTTCCTCCAGGCTCGCGCCCGCAATGCGTATCGCTCGGGCTGATCCTGCGTGAAACTCGCGGCGATTTTATTCTCCAGAAGCAGGAGCCGCAGCCCGTTCTGGGTCTGAAAGGAAATCACCAGGTCGTTTTCCCCCGCCGCCTCCGAGACGCTGATCCAGGCACTGGTGAAATTTTCAGTTCGCAGTCCAAGCAGACCGCCAAAGAAGGCCGTGAGTTCAGTTTTTGCATGCAGCTCCATGCACAGAAGCAAATCGATGTCGCGCTCGCGCAGGCTCCCTAGTTCCGATCGGCGGATCAGAAGTTCCAAATTGGTGTCGGGCATGAGGCCTCCTGACAGGGTTGCGTTGGGGAATTATAGCGGTTCTTTTGAACGCTGAATCGAAAGGGTTGAACGAACCCGCTGACGCGGGATTTCTGTGTGCGGAATCTTGCGCATTTGACGACGATTCCTACAACACTTGACGGCGAATCCTGCGTACTTGACGGCGCTGATCCGCGCGAAGCGCGCTGTTTCTCCCGGAACTGATGCCTGGGCGCATTCTCCCTTCTGTTGATCCTGGCAGGCTGGCCTTTGGCCAGCCCGTGGCGAGCGTAAGCGAGCCCTTGTCGATTTTCAAGATACGGTTGCACGCGGCGGTTGGCCCTTCATCAGGCATGACCGCCGCGCATGTTCAGCGTCTGCATTGCGCGCCCGGCGTCGCAGGCGCCCCTGACGCCGGTCGACAGGCCGGCGCCTCCTCAAGTCCCGCTGCCGCCGAGCGGCGGCGGTGTGTGCCGCTTGCGCTGCGACTCGCCTGCAAGTTCGATGTGATAAGACCGTATGTCCGTTTCTACCGGTGAGGTGGCTCGCCCTACACTGCACGTTCGAGGGTTGCTCGGATGGGCTGAGCCGATCCTCATCACAGGAGGACGAGCCGTGGCAGATTATAGAGAAGCATTTGTCGGAATCGATGTTGCCAAATTGAGAAACGCCATCGCGATTGCCGATGCGGGCCGTGAGGGAGAAGTTCGCTTCTTCGGAGAAGTCGACGCTTGTGTCGCAAGCATGCGCCGGACCATTCAGCGGATCGCCGACAGATTTGATCGACTGCATTTTTGCTATGAGGCCGGACCGACAGGCTATGGGCTCTATCGGCTCATCCGTTCTCTCGGGCATGAATGCACGGTCGTCGCCCCGTCGCTGATCCCAAGGAAGCCTGGCGACCGGGTGAAGACGAACCGCCGGGACGCTCTCTCGCTCGCCCGGCTTTTGCGCGCCGGCGAGCTTACTGCGGTGTGGGTTCCCGATGCAGGCCACGAGGCGATGCGGGATCTCGTCCGCGCACGGTCGGCAGCGGTCGAGGTGCTGCGGGTCCATCGCCAGCAGGTGAGCGCTTTCATGCTCAAGCACGGCCGCGTCTATCCGCGCAAGAAAGGCTGGACGATGCGCTATTTGCGCTGGTTGCAGGAACAGACGTTCGATCACCCGGCGCACCAGATTGCGCTCCAGGAAATGGTTGAAGCCGTACGCATCTCCAAAGAGCGGGTTGAACGGCTGGAGCGCACCATCGAGGAGTTCGTTCCGGCCTGGTCGTTGGCACCGGTCGTACGAGCGCTCCGGACTTTGCGTGGCGTGGACCTGATCGTCGCTGTGACATTCGTCACCGAAGTTGGCGACGTGAGCCGGTTCGAAAGTCCGCGCCAGCTCATGGGATATCTCGGCCTCGTTCCCGGTGAGCGCTCGACTGGCGACACTATCAGGCGCGGCGGCATCACCAAGGCAGGAAACAGCCGGGTGCGCCAAATGCTGGTCGAGAGCGCCTGGGCCTATCGGCATCCGCCCAGGGTCGGGATAAAGAAGCTGTACAGACTGGAGCAGGCGTCACCGCGCGTGCGCGAGATCGCATGGAAGGCGCAGAGCCGCTTGACGGCCCGGTACCGAACGCTGAGTGGACGCGGCAAGCGGCCAACGGTGGTCTGCACTGCGGTCGCCCGCGAACTGGCCGGCTTCATGTGGGCCGTTGCCAGGGAGGCGCAGGCAAGCTGATCTTGCCCTTGTGGCAACACGAAACTCGCGCATGGGCGGAGGCGGGACCACGGCAGGGAAATGTCCGTCGAATGCTTTGTGGCCGGCTACTGGCCGACGCCCGCTGTAAGACAGGAACAGACCCGGACGCACAATCGGAAATGCGGTAGCCAACCCGCGCATCAGAGCTTGATCACCGACGTCCTTCAGTTCCGCCTCCACCCATGCGCGATCAATATCATGAACAGCCGATCTCCTCCTCGTTCTGGATCGGCCGGATATTCGACGTGCCAAACCTTGACAGCGGACATCAGAGCATTATGAACAATGCGGTCCAGTATGGCATCGGCGATTGTTGGCTCTCCCACAACAGCCGGCCAGTGTTCCATGGGGATCTGACTGGCGATCAGGATGGATTTTCGCCCGTAACGATGTTCGACGATTTCCAACAGGTCTCGCCGACCCTCGGCGCAGAAGCCTTGCAGGCCCCAGTCATCCAGAACCAGCAACGAGACCGTGGCGAGGCGGCGCATCATGCGCGTGTGCTTCCCGTCGTCGTCCCGCGTATGATTGAGGGCCGAGATCAGTTCCGGAACGCGCCGGTACAACACGGACTGCTTCTGGCGGCATGCCTGATGCGCAAGGGCGCAGGAAAGGAAGGTCTTTCCGGATCCGGTCGGCCCTTCGACGATCAGATTGACGGCTTGCCGGATCCAGTCACCGGCGGCGAGCTGGGTCAGTGTGCCGCGGGCGACGCCGCGCCCGGCGCTGCAGTCGACATCCTGGATGTCGGCGCGAATGCGAAGCTGGGCCTGGCGCAGATTGTTGAGGTAGCTCTTCTGGTCGCGGTGTGCGACTTCACGCTCAAGCATCATGGCAAGCCGGTCGTCGAAGCCGAGTTGATCGATGTCGGCAATGTCACGCTGCTCTTCCAGAGCCTCGACCATTCCGGACAGTTTGAGTTGAAGCATACGCTCGATATTGGGCTGGCGCAGGGTCATGGTTTCTCCTCCTCCTTGTTCTTCGCGTAGTAGTTTGGCCCGCGTAAATTGGCGTGGCCGGGGATGATCTCTTCAGGCTCCGGACGCACAACCACCTTGCCGCCTTTCTTCAGGCGCTCCCGCAGATAGCCCGAAGCGAGCCGGTTGAGGCTGAGGGCCTGTGCGCAAACCGCGTCGACGCGCTTGTCGCCATGGGTTTCGGCGAGGCGGTTCATGCCCTGCACGGCGGTGTAGGCCTGTTCCGGAAAGTCCCGGGAGGCCATGCAGCGTTCGGCCCAGGCCAGCGCATTCGCGCCGATGCGGCGCGCCCGTGCGAGCAGGACATCGCCGTAGTCGGGACTGCGGATGTCGCGCACCGCCTTGAGCCGATCGGGCATGTGATCCGGGTGCGTCGCATATTGGTTGCGCCCGCTCTTGAGACGATGGACGGCGATGCGTTCCCCGCCCCGGTCAAGGAACACTTCGATCATGCGCTCGCCGACGCGCACTTCGACGCCACGCCCGATGTGGCCTTCGGGCACGGAATAATGGTTGCGATCAAACGCCACGTGACCATTCGGAGCCACTTTGCGGCTGTGCCAGGCGCCCCACTCCCAGGGATGCGCCGGGAGCGGAACCAGAGTTGCGCGCTCGTGCGCTTCGAACACCGCGCGCCGGCTTTCCCCCTTTGCCATTGGTGTCGTGTTGAGTTGCTCAAGCTCGCGGCGGATGGCGGCGTTCATCGCGCCGACCGAGAAGAACGTCTCGTGGCGCAGCGGCAGCAGGATACGGCACTGAACCGCTTTCACGGCTGCCTCGGCTGGACCCTTATCCGTCGGTTTTTTCGGTCGTGCCGGTAGAATTGCCAGGCCGTAATGTTTGGCGAATTCCCGGAAACTCGGGTTGAGATGCGGCTCCTCGCGGTCGGCCTTTGTCACCCCGGACTTCAGATTGTCGATGATCCAGCGCCTGGGGCTGGCGCCGAAATACTCCAGCGCACGTCGATGCGCCATCGTCCAATGACAGATCGTCTGGTCCGGCAACGCCTCGGCGTAGATCAGGGTCGAGTGGGGCAGCAGCGCGACGAAGATCTCCACGTCCACCTCGCCGGTGGCCGTGCGCACAGGCAGGGTTTTACCGGAAAAATCCGACATGCCGTAAAGCCCTGGCGCATAGTCGAAACGCATCTGCGTCGGCGCGTGCCGGCCAGCCAGTTGCCCCTTGAGCACCGCGCAGAACCGACTGTAGCTGTAGGCAGCGCCGCCCTGCGCCCGAACCTCGTCGCGGTACTCAATCCAGAGCTGACGCCGGGTGAGCCTGGCACGGCGCCGACCGCGGGGGGCCGTGTACGCTTCGATGAGCGCATCCCAGTCAGGCTGAACGGTCTCACTGTCGCGTTCGTTCCGCGGGTAAAGCCGTGCACGAAGCGCCTCATCATCGAGGTCGTCCGCAAGCGGCCAGCTGGACAGCCGCGCCGCCGCCGCCCGCTTAAGCACATTCGATACCGTGCCTGCGCTCACGCCAATCGCTGCGGCAATCTCGTCGCGCGACAAATCCAGTTCATAACGGTGACGCAGAATATCCTTTATGTTGATCATGTCGGTCCTCTTCATCAGGCCCATGCCTCCTCAATTCGATCTTTTGATCGATGAGGCAGTGAGGCCATCGAGGTCGAACGGATCCCCGAATACGAAGCCCGGATCGCAGCGCTGGAGCGGCTTGTCGGGCGTCAGGCAAGGCCCGTTTGACGCCGTCGCGTGAGACCGCAAAGCATGCGGCCGACCATCCTGCCAGCCGCAACGATCGTGCGCGGTGACGCAAATCGTCCCGTGCACCGATTGATCCGTGCGGCGATGTATGCCCTGCCTGCAGAGCCCACACAATTCCCGATGTGCGGTACGATGCTGCGTCGAGCCGCCCATTCGGGCGGCAAAAAGCCCCCGCCGTGCGCCCCGCAGGCCGATGCCTGCTTGCCCGCCCTTCGCCCCGCGGCGGGGGCTTTTTCCGGTCGCAAGCGCGCTTGCTCGGATCGAGCGGGACTGACGCCCCGCGCATGATCCATGTGGACACAAAGCGCCGGGACCGGCGCTTTGTGTGTTCTCACACCCCATACACCTCAAGGTGTACACACTTGCCCCTGCAAACCGTCCCGATCCCTTGTTCCTGAAGGCGATTACACCGTGTACAATGACCATATCCGGCGATTACACCCGGCCGGAAAAATCCCCTCGATCGCCTGTCGCGCCCGGGATTGCGACTGTATACGGCTAGCGTTCGGCTTCCAGGTCCCGCACACTCTGTTTTTGTCTTTGCCTTTGCCTTTCGATCTGCTTCTGTTTCAGGGACGCGGACAGGCCCGGCATGCCGCGCGATGAGGCCCTGGCGGCAGCCGAGATCGCCGACAGCATCCTGCCGGCGGAGGGCAGGTTTTGCCTTGCCGGCTGACGGGAGACGGCCGCGGCGGCTCCGGACCGTTCCGCGTGACGCAAGCCCGGGAGACGCGCCTGCTGCCTGGCCCTCTCCAGATCGAAGCCGAGCGTGCGGGCTTCTTGTGCCCAGGCCCTGAACAGGGCCGCGCGTTCGCGCGGACGTTTCGCCTGCCGGGTTCTGAGCGCAGCCTGTTCCATGCCCCTCGGGGTGTGGTAGCCATGCTGTTTCGCGGCCTGTTCGATCGCCTGGCGTCGCTTGGAGAAAGCCCGTTCGACAGAGCGCGGGACGGCTGTCAGACGGAATGTGCTTCCATGTCGCTCGATCGCATGGCCGTCCCGTTCGAGCGCATTGGCCAGATGTTCGCGATAGACCCTGCCGGCCTCCTTTTGCGCCTTGTAGAGGTCCCGGCTGATCAGCGTGCCCCAGGACCCGTCGCGGCGCGGGGCCGTGTTGAAGATGAAGGCATGGGTATGAAGCTGGGGGTCGAGATCGCGGCTGGTATGATGATGGAAACGCGCGATTGTGAGCCCCGCGACCTCTTGCCTGACGATCCCGCCCTTGCCGCGACGGGTGAAGGCATGGGTGTCTTCCAGATGACGGGTCGCGGCGGTGACGGCGCTGCGATGGGCCGTCTCGATTCCGGCGCGGTCGGTTTCCGGAGCGAGCGCCCAAAGGACCGACACGGATTTGGGCGCACTGAAAGTCATGTCCCAGCCCGGCGCATGGGTCCTGTTTCCGATCTGAACCAGCGCCTCGCCGGTCTTCGGGTCGAGACCGTTCAAGGCGGCCTCGAACTCGGGCTTCGAGACGGGGCCTTCCAGGGCGAGGCGTTCGGCCCCGCGCCCGGCCCAGTCGCTGTCCGCGTCGGCTTCGCCTTCGCGCGTATAGTATTCGTCCCCGGCCATATGGCTGAAATAGGCGACCGCGGCACAGACCGAATTGCGCGCCGAGATGGAAGCGACCATCAGGCGTCGAACCTCTGCTTCGAGCCCCCCTTGATGTGACGCACCGCGTCCGGCGACAGGACCGGCCTGCTTTCCGTTTCGGGTCTGGCCTCCGGGAGCGGCGCAAGCGCTCTTGCCGGCGCTTCGGTCCAGTCGGCCAGGACGCTGGCCGGGCGCTGCTCGGGCAGGGTCCGGAAAGGGGCGGTGATGTCATAGACATGCTCGCCCGGACCGACCATCAGCGCCCGGATCCCGCCTTTCACGACACCCAGCCGGTCGGACAGTTCGGACGGGGTGACGACATCCCTGTCCTCGCTCACCGTGACACGGGCAACCGAACGCTTGCCGGCGCTCCAGGTCTCGCTCCTGCGTTCCACCTCGACCCTCTGCCTGCCGATCAGGCGGCTGGTCATCTCGGCGCTTTCGCCAAGGTTCATGCGGGTGACGATATGGGTGCCGATCATGCCGATCCAGGCATTGGCCTGGTCCGGCCCGTAGGTCTTGCGGATCTGGGACAGATCCTGTGCCCCCAGCACCACGCTGATGCCCTTGGAGCGCCCGACATCCAGGAGGGTCGAAAAGTGGTCCAGACGCTCAAGCTGCGGGAACTCGTCAAGGAACAGCCAGGTCCGGCGCTCGGGGTTTTCCGGCATGGCCGGCGAACCCGCATGGGAGGCGAGCAGGCCGATAATGCCCGACAGCCATGCCTTCGTCAGTTGCGGAAACCGGCCATCGTGCTGCAGCACGATCGGATGACACGCAGGATGGCGCAGCCACGCGCGAACGCAGAAAGGGCGAACGCGGCAACTCTCCGGCCAGGCCTGCGCCAGCACGCCGGCAATGTTCATGTGCGCCTTGAAGGTGGAAAGAATGGACTGGGTGGTCTTGCTGTCAGGGTCTTTCAGGAATTGCCCCGCTTCGGGGTGATAGCGTTCGGCAACCTCGAGCAACTGCTGCGCATCGGCGACGGCCAGTGCGCGCAGATCGGTCCAGCTCCAGGCCTCCGCAAGCCGGGTCTGCAGACTGACGATGCAGGCGACCAGGATTTCCCGCGCCGCATCCGACCAGATCCGGTCCGAGCGGCTTTCCGGGATCAGCCGGGCGGCAAGCTCGCGGGCCTCCTGCGGCGTGCGGCAGTCGGCGGCAATATTCCATTGCAGGGAGCGCCGGTCATGCGGGGCGATGAGGCCGCCGAGCACGGGGAGCCTTGCGGTGAGGTCGCCCTTGACGTCGAGGATCAGCACCTTGTCGCCGCGCCCGATCGCTTCCAGCATCAGGTGCTGCATCACCGTGGTCTTGCCCGCCCCGGTGCTGCCCCAGATCAGGAAGTGGCGGCTTTCGCGGTCGCGGCTGAGCGCGATGCCCGGCGGAAACATCAGGCCGGCGCCTGACCGGCGGCATTCCTTTTGCGACAGGCGCCTGAGTTCCCGGATCGCGGCCTTTCCGGTAAAATGCCTGCGCCCGCGAACGACCTTGACCGGGCGCGGCTCGTTCAGGACGCGGGCCATGAAGGCGATCCAGCCGAGCAGGCCGAGCCCGGCAAGGCCCGAGACGAGATTGTGGCGAAGGGCAAAGGCATCGTGGGTGCCGTAATGGTCCATCGTGGCCTTGCAGCGCGTCCATTGATAGGACCCGACAGGATCCCCGATAAGGGCGGTGATGCGAGCCTTGCCGCACCGGTCCATGAAGGCCTTGTCATGGCGCTGGATATGGCCGGGCGCGGTCTCGGCGCCGGCCGGCCAGGTACGGAAGCCTGCCTCGTAGGCCCCGAGGGCGGCAAGGGTTGCGAGCGCGCTTGCCGCGCCGAGTATCCGTTTTGCCTTTGCCATCCTACTTCTCCTCTTCGATGGTCTGGCCGCTGAGCGCGCGCAAGAGCTGATCGAACATGGCCTCGATATGGACAAGCGCGTCACGGTTGGCGTCAGTGGCCTGCAGAGCCGCCTGAAGATCCTGGCCGAGAGCCGCGAGACCGCGCTCGATCTTCAGGAGCCGTTCGGCTTGCTTATGGGGATCGCCGTCCGCCAGGCCGGCGCGGATCAGATCTCTGGCCACGGCGGTGGGCGTGGCCGACAGACGCCTCGCCCGCTCCGTGAGCCGGTCGATATCCGTCAGCGCCAGGCGAATGGAAAGCGGGCGTGTGGGGGAAGGGGCAGACTGGGATATGCCGGTCGTCATGGCCTTTGCTCCGGGGCTGAAAACCGCAAAAAGCTAGGCGGTGCGAGGGCCGGATACAAACATGACGGCATTGAAAGGCTCGGGCGGATTGAGGCGTTCGCAGTCTAACCCTTGAATTCGCCATGTGTCAGAATGTCGCAGGCTGTTTGCGCTATAGCGCGATCTTTTGCGACGCTTCATGCCTTTGTACGATTGGCCACTCGGCCGGCGAATTCCGCGATTTGACAAATGGAATCCCGTTGCAATTCTCATGTGTATCGCACGTGCGGGCGTATGTACTGCGATCTTCGGCCGATCTGAAATTCTGAACTCAACCCCTCGGCTCCACAGGCGAACCCATGGCCCGCGCAGGACTTGAGGAAAGGCATGGACCGCCAGCAAGGCAACAGACACGGCATCCGGCCGCGCGGCCTCTCCCGGATCGAGGCGGCGGCCTATATCGGGGTCTCGCCCGGCACGTTCGACAAGCTGGTGCGCGACGGGCTGATGCCCGAACCGATCCCGATCCGCTCAAGAAAAGTCTGGGACCGCTTGCGTCTCGATTCGGCTTTTGAGAGTCTGGCCGCGGACAATGACAACGAATGGGACGATGCGCCATGGCAGCCAGTCACAAGAGACCCCCTTACCTGAAAGTCTATACCGACCGCCACGGCGCCGAGCGGATCTATTTCCGGCGCAGGGGCTATCGCGAAATCCCGCTCAAGACACCGCTTTACAGCGACGCCTTCTGGCAATCCTATGAAGCCGCGATGACCCGGCCGAAACCGGCCATCGGAGCATCCCGGATCAAGCCCGGCTCGATGAACGACGTGATCGTCGCCTATTACGGGTCCCCGGACTTCAGGACCCTGAAAGCCAGCACCAAGACGACCTATCGCGGGATCATCGAACGGTTCCGCAAGGACCATGGCGAAAAGAGCGCCGCGCGGCTCCAGCCCCGCCATATCCGCCGGATGATGCGCGACAAGTCGGAGACGCCGTCGGCGGCGAACAATTTCCTGCGCATCCTTCACCTGCTGATGCGCCAGGCGATCGAGATGGAATTGCGCGAGGACGATCCGACACGGTTCGTGCGCAAGATCAGGGTCAAAACCGGCGGCTTCAGATCCTGGCAGGAGCGGGACATCGACGCCTATATCCGGGCGCATCCGCAAGGCACGCGGGCGCATCTCGCCCTGATGCTGCTTCTCTATACCGGCCTGCGACGGTCCGACGTGGTCCGGGTCGGTCCGCAGCATATCCGCGACGGCGTTCTGACCATCAGGCAGACCAAGACCGGAAGCGAGGTCGGCATCCCGGTGCATGCGAAGCTCAAGGCGGCGATCGCCGATGCCCCGAAAGACGGCATGGTGTTCCTGAAAACCGCCTTCGGCAAACCCTTCACGCCGGCAGGCTTCGGCAACTGGTTCCGCGATGTCACCGATCAGGCCGGCCTGAAAGGCCTCACAGCCCATGGACTGCGCAAGGCCATCGCCCGCCGGCTCGCGGAAGCCGGCTGCAGCCCGCACGAAATCATGGCGATCACCGGACACCAGAACCTGAAGGAGGTCGTCCTCTATACCGCCGCCGCCAATCGCAGGCAGATGGCGCAGGCCGCAATGGAGAGGCTGAATGACGAAACGGATTAGGATGGCTGTATCCCAAAGGCATGCGTAATCGGGCTCGCTGACGAGGTTGAGCTCCCACTAGTACTTGCGATCGAACCACGGCAATGGGACGACGGGATTACGCCATCTTCATGATGCTGGCCAAGCTTGGATTGCGCGCTGCCGAGGTCGCGACCCTTACCCTGGATGATATCGATTGGCGATCGGGGGAGATGCTAATTCGCGAAAGGATACAGTTCGCTGCGTATGCAATGAAACAATGAAACAAGCTGCCAATGCTCGGAGCGAACATTGATATTCGGCGCGCACCTTGGCAGCTTTGCATCTATTTCTGGCTGATGTTTACCGCACCTGTCCTTTCGATGAATTCGAGAGCTTGCTCTTGGCGCTCGGTGAGGATTCGAAGGTGAATCGGCGCATTCAGCAAGAAGTCAGCGCATCGCGAACGCACTTTGCGCAATGTTGAGGTGTCAGAGGAGATGCACAATACGTCGATGTCAGAGGGTGATGCTTGGTTTTGAAGCACTGATCCAAAGACATACCATAGAGTGTTGCCATCAATCTCTCTGCAGGCTTCGATCATGCATGAGACGTCCGCTAGGCGAAGTATTTCTTCGAGTTTCAAAAATCGCCTCGCGTGAGGTACCCGAGGGTATCTCTTATCCCAAAAACTTTAGCCCCGAGTGCTTCAGCGACCTCGTGAGCTTCCGACAATATTGAGCCGTTAGGGTTTGTCTTTAACAAGACATCGAACTCCCCAAGATTGTCACGAGCGCACCTGACGTCGTCTCCTGTAAGGTCATACTCGTAGAGTAGAGCAACACGTAAAGCCTTTCCGTTCTCATGATGAACAAGCAATAGATGGTCAAACTCAAAACTGACCCCTTGAACACGGCTATGTTGCCTCAGCGCCCGCCTGCTGAAGGCTATTTCAGGGTTCTCTGTGGTTTCCGGTGACTCCGAGTTGATTGCCCTAAGCAGTATTTTCCATTGCCCCCACGCCTTTCCGTTTGCCTCGCATTTATCAATGGCTGGGCCTGTCCATTTGCCGACCTTTGGAAAGTTGGCAACTACTGAAACTGGGCCATTGAGGAAAGGCTCAACATGTTCGGCACTCACTAAGTGTAGCTTCAAAATTGCCGCTTGGAAGGGAGGATGTCCTTTTCTAGTTATCCAAACAACGTTGTCAGACGGCCAGTCCAAGGACTCTACTTGGGTGTGCTCCAACAGGAGGCTTTGAATGAAATCGTCAGGCATTTCAGGTGGCTATGCTATTCATTTTTGGTAACTGCTCACCCCGTCACGCGTCTTGAGCATAGTGTGATTTGACCATATTGGCGGCATTTCCGGCCAGCGCGATCTGGATCGCGACAAGTGGATTATATCCGAGGGCACCCATGGAACTCAGGTAGCTTGATATCCGGCACCAGGCGTGTGCATAGCGGTCTGTCCGGAAGCAGCCCGAGACTTTGATTTTGACCTTTGCCATCCTGATTTTTTGCTCGCCCGCGTTATTGGTGAAGCTGACATCGGGTTCGCTCATGAAGCGAAGCACGGAGTCCTCGTGTTTCAACAGACGCTCATGCAGGTTGTGGGCATCCGACTTTGCGACCCGTCCGCGCTTACCTTCCGGTTTCGCAGGAACGTCGGGCATTTCCCCGGCACCTTGCGTCAGAATGGTCCGATACCTTTTGCGTATCTTGCGACATTCGGCCTCGCTCAACACCCCGGTCTCGCTCTTGTTGACCTTATGGCAGACCTCACGCAACACCTTCCTCATCAGGCGCGCCCAACGGTAATTGCTGGAGTCGACGACAAAGGTCAGTTCCCGAAGCAGATGCGACCCGCATAGCTGATGCTTGCACTGGCTGTATGCAAGGTAGGATGCCCAGCAATCATGGATCAACACCCCGGTGTAGACCGGAATGATGCCGAATGCCTCTATCGCTTCCTTGCCGCGCCTGGGGTGCAGGAACTTGATAGTGTGGATACCCCGCCCGGAGGCATCGTAATGTGCCAGGTGCCGTTATACTGAACGTCACAAATCAAAGGGAGAGTATCCACATGTCGGAAGTTAGCATCATCGGCGTTGATCTTGCAAAGCAGGTTTTTCAGGTCCACGGAGCCACAGCCGATGGCTCGGTTGGCTACCGCAAGAAGTTGAGCCGCGCCCAGTTCATGCCGTTTCTTGCACAGCAGCCCCGATGCATTGTCGCGATGGAGGCCTGCGCCACAGCTCACGATTGGGGCCGCGAGATCGGTAAGTTGGGCCATGAGGTGAAGCTGATTCCACCTCAGTACGTGAAACCTTTTGTCAAAAGGCAGAAAAACGACAGGGCAGACGCTGAGGCGATCACTGAAGCTGCCTCCCGGCCGACCATGCGGTTCGTTGAGGTGAAATCCACCGAGCAGCAATCGCGCGGCATGCTGTTCCGATCACGGCAGATGTTTGTCAGGCAGCGCACGCAGACCATCAATGCGCTGCGCGGCCATCTCGCCGAATATGGCGTGATCGGGCCGAAGAGCAAGGCGGGGATCAAGAAGTTGAGAGCCGCGCTGGACGACGATACCAATGGGCTGCCCGCCCTCGTGCGTAACACGGCCCGGATGTATGCCGAGCACATCGATCTGCTGGCGACCAGGATTTTCGATCTGACGAAGCAACTCAAGACGGAGGCGAAAGCATCCGGCACAGTGCGAAGGCTGACAACAATGCCGGGCGTCGGGTTGCAGACGGCACTGGCAATTGAGGCCTTTGCCCCGGACATGAATTGCTTCAAACGGGGGCGTGACTTCGCAGCCTGGCTGGGTCTCGTGCCGCTTCAGCGCTCGACAGGCGGTAAGGACCGGCTCGGGAAAGTTTCGAAGATGGGTCAGAAAGACATCCGAAGCCTGTTGATCATCGGGGCGATGTCAGTGATCAATGCGGCGACGCGGTTTGGGGTTCGCAAGGGAAGCTGGCTGGCCAGAATGCTGGATCGAAAACCGAAGCTTCTGGTCGCGATCACGCTGGCCAACAGGATGGCACGGGGTATCTGGGCCATGATATCGAAACAGGAGAATTATCGGAATCCGGAGGCGGTAGCGTAAGCGCGGATCGCGCAACGCTTCGCGTCGGTGCCCGGGACGTGTGAAGAGGTCGACGAATAGCATGGGAGATTGATCGGAAAGATCCGGAGCGGGAAAACCATGTTGACCCAAAAGGCAAAATAGCTTTGGAACTTGATTTGGACCCGGTTCGCGCATCACCATACCGGCCCGCGGCTGCACAAAAAGCCGCACTGTGAGGCCTGATAAATGACCGCATCCGATCACACGCTCACATCACCGTTCGAAAATCGCTTGACACCGGGGTATCCATAAATGAGGGTCAGGGAGTCATCGGTCAGCACATGCAGCCACTGGTTTTTGCTGTCGACCCTGAAACCGGTCTCATCGGCATGCAGGGCCGGGCGGGTCAGAAGATGTGCGGCGGCAGCCGTTTCCCAGGGTTCAAGCGCCTCGTGCAGTCGCTGGATGTAGCCCAGGCAGGTGGCCTGCGACATCCTGACGCCAGAGATGGCCCGCACCAGTTCGACGGCGCGGCGCAAAGACAGCATCTGGGCAATCAGCAGGTTGATCACGAAGGCCTGAAAGCCAACGCCATATTGCAACGGCCCCGGCATGTTTTCAGGGAAACGCCCCTTGGTTCGGGTGCGGCATTTGGGGCAGTCCCTGGTTTCTGCGACGACCTTTTTCTCGACAACCTCGAACATGATATCGAGATGGATGCGTTCCTCGCGCGCCGAGGGTTCGACGTCTGAGAGATCAGCCCCGCAACTGTCACAAACCTGGACGGTGGAGGTTTCCCCGACGGTGACCTTGCGAAGGTTTTCGCCCGTCATCCAGTTCGGCGCCACACCCTTGCCGGAAGCCTTTTTGCTCCGTTTCCCGGTGTTGTCCTTATCCGTCTGCGACGGCGCAATACTGGAGTTCTTGCGGTCTTCCTGGTCGTCTTTTCCAGAAAGATGGCGATCAGGATGCCCAGCAAGCTGCACAACACGCCAATAACCGCATCGACGTCATCTGAAATCCTGCCCGCTTTGCGCAGCGCGGCAATGCGCGCCCTGGCAGCATCGAACTCTTCACGCAGGGAAGTGCCATTCACGCTTGCCATCAGTCCGCCCGCGATGCCATGGACATCAGGCCATGCGGTGGCCGCATCGCCTTTTCAGGCTTCCAAATGCAGCGAGTAGCCTTGACTGAAAGACCACCCCAATGCGGCTTTTCCCAAATCAATCGAACACGTGTCATAACCCGATAGAATCACGAAAATCGCAATGAGGGGATCGTTAATAGCCGATTCAAATCGTCGCACCACTCCGAGGCCAAAAAGGCATCTCGATTGAGCTAGTGGGTCTGAAACCGCCGTTGAATCTCGGGGACTTAAAGTGGGGGTGAGCAGTTACCTCTGGAGATAACATGCGCAATCGCCTTTGGCCTATACCAACAGCACCTGATCAAGGAAGAAACGGAACTAATCGAAATTTGGCTTGAAAGTATCGACATATACGGCGTTCGATAGATGGCGGGGAGTCCTGTTCATTCGTCGTCGTCAGGATCGGGGGCCGGGCTGTACTGGCCCGCCCAGACCGGCGCTGCATTATCGGAGCAGGCCGAAGTTTTCCGGCCCAACTGCCTGTCGATCGACCTCGAAGTCAGCAAGAAAGAGTGCCGTATCCATGCCTTCGATGCGGTGCGCGGGGATACCGGCCGGAAGCTTGAATTACCAAGGTGGTAGCCTTAGGACAGCGCTGGCGAAGCTTGACGATTTCGCCGACGGTGCAACTTTCATTCTCGGCCACAATCTGATTGACTTCGACCTTCCGCATCTTGCTGCAGCGAAGCCGGATCTTCGTCTATTGAAGTTGCCAGTTGTGGACATCCTGCGTCTCAGCCCGCTCGCCTTTCCCCGCAATCCCTATCACCATCTCGTCAAGCATTATCAGGACGGTGGCCTCAAGCGCGCGCAGATCAGCGACCCGGAACGCGACGCAGGCCTGGCCCTGGGCGTCTTTGTCGATCAGCGGCGCGCGCTGCTAAGGGCTCCGCCGGATTTGCTTTTGATCTTGCACTGGTTGTGCGTCGCGCAACCCGATGGCGCCGATCGCGCGCTTGATGGTTTCTTTATGGAACTCCGCAACGCACGCCGTCCTTCGGACGCCGAAGCCCGGACCGAGGTCGGCCGACGGCTGGACGGTGACGCCTGTATGACCCAGGCGCACGCAATTGGGGCAGAAGCGGGCGAAATGGGCTGGGCGCTGGCCTATGCGCTGGCCTGGCTGTCCGTGGCGGGCGGCAACTCGGTCATGCCGCCCTGGGTCCGCCACAAATTCCCGGAAGCCGGGCGCCTGGTGCAGCAACTCAGAGATACCGCCTGTAACGATCCTGCCTGCATCTGGTGCGGGGAGCGGCACGATGCGCGTAAAGAACTGAAGCGCTGGTTCGGTTTCTTAGACTTTCGGCCGGAGCCGGCCGACGAGGAGGGATATCCGCTGCAACGGGCCATCGTCGAGGCGGCGATGGCGGGAAAACACGTCCTGGGAATCCTGCCCACGGGGACCGGCAAGTCGCTCTGCTATCAGATTCCGGCACTGTCGCGCTATGACAAGACCGGCGCGCTCACGGTGGTGATTTCGCCACTGGTGGCGCTGATGGCCGATCAGGTAGCGGGGATGGAAGCCCGCGGGATCGGCTCCTGCGTGACCATCAACGGGCTGTTGTCGATGCCCGAGCGCGCGGATGCGCTGAACCGGGTCCGGCTGGGGGATGCGGGTATCCTCCTCATCTCGCCTGAGCAGCTCCGCGCCCGTTCCCTCCGCCGGGCGCTCGACCAGCGGGAGATCGGCAGCTGGGTGTTGGACGAGGCGCATTGCCTGTCACGCTGGGGACATGATTTCCGTCCCGACTACCGCTATATGGGCCGCTTCATCCGCGAGAAGGCGGGCAACGGACCAATACCCCCGGTGCTGTGCCTGACCGCGACCGCGAAGCCGGACGTGAGGGAGGATATCGTGCTGCATTTCCAGGACAGGCTCGGCATCGCGCTGACCGTCTTCCCCGGTGGTGCAGAGCGGACTAATCTGTCATTCGAGGTCATCCCGACCTCGAGCGGCGAGAAGTTCGTGCATATTCATCAGATATTGACGTCATATCTGCCGACGGACGTGGCAGGCGGGCCATCGTCTATTGCGCGACACGCCGGCAAAGCGAAGAGGTTGCCGAGTTTCTGCAATTGAAGGATTGGGCCGTTGCCCATTACCATGCAGGCCTGCCGCCGGAGACCAAGAAGGACGTGCAACGGCGGTTCATCGTCTGCGAACTGCGGGCGATCGCCGCAACCAACGCTTTCGGAATGGGAATCGACAAGCCGGATGTGCGGCTGGTCGTCCACGCCAATATCCCGGGCTCGCTGGAGAATTATCTGCAAGAGGCCGGCCGCGCGGGAAGGGATCGTGAACCGGCACGTTGCGTGCTGCTTTATGCGGCGGATGACGTGGAGCGACAGTTCGGTATGTCGGCTCGTTCGCGGCTGAGCCGGGTGGAGATACAGGGCATCCTGCGAGCGTTGCGGAAAATGGATCGGAAGAAGCGCCTGGGTGGCGAGGTGATCGCTACGGCAGGCGAAATCCTCGGCGAGGACGAAGACAAGGCCTTTCACAGGCCGAAATGCGACTTGCCAAAGCACGGATCGCCGATTCTTATCGTAGTCAGCTGCTTCGTATCGCCGAAGCGCTGATCGAAGCCGATGCGGACGAAGGCGTCAGCACCGACGAACTGATGGAGATTTCAGGGTTAAGCCCCAAGCGCGTGCGGGCGGCATTGTACGATCTTGAGCGGCTGGGAATTGCCAACAACGACACGGTTCTGGCCGCATTCGTCCATGCCGGCGTGGAACGGGCCTCCCTCAAGCGCCCCAGGGAAGCGGCAGCTTTGGAGACCGCCCTGATCGCGCATCTGCGAGGCAGCACCGGATCTGGGCAGGGGAAAGACGTCTTACTGCATCTGCGCATTGCTGCACAGGCCCTTCGGGATCGGGGGCTGAGCGATCCTCTGCCGGAACGGCTGTGGCGCATCATTCGCGGCATTTCCTATGACGGTCGGCGCGAGGATGGTTCCGCCGCTTGCCTGACGGTTCGAAAGCGCGATGCGGAGACGGTGCAGGTGACGCTGCAACGCGAATGGGAGGCGCTGAAGGAGACCGCCACGATCCGGCGTGAGGCGGCTGAGCGCCTGCTGGAGCATCTCCTTGCGTGCCTTCCGTCCGGCAGCCGAGGTACGGATTTATTGGCCGAAACCACGCTTGGCAAGCTATTGCAGGCGATCGAGGCCGATATGGTTCTGAAGAGCAGGGTTCGAAACCCGGATAAGCTGCTCGATCGCGCGCTTTTGTGGCTGCACGAGCAGGAAGTGATCCGCCTGAACAAGGGTCTGACCGTGTTCCGGCCAGCCATGGCTATCCGCCTGGCACAGCTGGAACGGCGCGGGTTCTCCAGCGCGGACTTCGCGCCCCTTGCCTTGCATTACAAAGGACAGGTGCTGCAGGTTCATGTAATGATGGCGTTCGCCGAGTGTGGCCTCGAGGCCATGCGCGAGGCATTGCGACTTGCCATGGACTATTTCACCTTGAAGGAGCAGGAATTTCTTGCGCGCTGGCTTCCCGACCGGGACAGGGAGATCGGCCGCGAGACGACACTCGAGTCCTGGCGGGTTATCGTCGAAAGCCTGAAAAATCCGGTTCAGCAGCGGATCGTGGCCGACAGCCGAGAGCAGAAGAACGTATTGGTGCTCGCAGGTCCCGGCTCCGGCAAGACGCGCGTGCTGGTTCATCGCATCGCCTATCTGATACGTGCCAGGCGTGAAAGCGCCCGCGGCATCCTGGCCCTGACCTACAACCGCCATGCGGCGATCGATATCCGTCGCCGGCTTACGGAGTTGATTGGCGATGATGCCCGCGGTGTGACCGTACTTACCTGCCATGCATTGGCGATGCGCCTGGCCGGAGCCAGCTTTACCGGCCTGGCCGAACGTCCTGATGACGAGATGTTCCGGGAAGTGCTCCGCCGTGCCGTTGATTTGCTGCATGGAGAGGGGCTGCCGCCGGAGGATGCAGACGAGCGCCGCGAGCGCCTGCTGGCCGGGTTCCTCTGGATCCTGGTGGATGAATACCAGGATATCGGTCCTGAACAATACGCCTTGATATCGGCCCTGGCGGGGCGAACGCTGGGGGGCGACGTCGGCAAGCTGACGCTTTTCGCGGTCGGCGACGATGATCAGAACGTGTATGCTTTCACCGGCGCTTCGGTGGATTTCATCCGCCGCTTCAAGGCGGATTACGGGCCCAGTCCCGTCTATCTGACGGCAAACTACCGATCCACGGGCCACATCATTGCGGCAGCCAATGCGATGATTGAACCGGCCCGCGAGCAGATGAAGGCAGAGCATCCTATCCGCGTCAACTGGGCACGGACCGGGAACCCACCGGGCGGCGCATGGGAAAAGCTGGACCCGGTTTCGTGCGGACGAGTGCAAATCCTACCCACTGGGGGCGATCCGGTTGCGCAGGCGCAATCCGTGATGACGGAGTTGCAGCGTATCGCCGCGCTTGACCCGGACTGGGACTGGTCACGTTGCGCAGTGATCGCGCGCGAGTGGAAATATCTGGTTCCGGTGCGCGCGTTCTGCGAGATGAATGAAATTCCAGTGCAAATGGGAAACGAGGAGATACCGGGCTTTTGGCGTTTGCGTGAGCCCCGGGCATTCGTCGATTGGTTGCGCGGATTGGAGCCGCGCCTTGTTGACGATGCGGTGCTGCGTGGTTGGATTGAGACCTGCCCGTCCGATCCCTGGCATGACCTGCTGCGGCAGGCCATCGAGGAACACGCCCTGGAGAGGGGTGGCGGGGAAATTCCCATCGATCATTTTATCGAATGGCTGGCGGAAATGGGGCCGGGACATACGCCGCCGCCAGCACGGCCTCCTGCTGTTGACCGCACATCGGGCCAAGGGGCTGAAGTTTGATCATGTGGCCGTGCTGGACGGCGGCTGGGACCGTTTCGGACAGGACGAGGATGCAGACGCACCGCGCCGGCTATACTATGTGGCCATGACGCGCGCCCGGCGGACCCTGACGCTGGCGCGCTTCCAGCGGCCTTACGGGCTGCAGGACGCGTTAATCGGCAATTCTTCGGTGGTGTACCGCAAGCCGGTGGAGCTTCCGCCCAACTCAGTCTCGCTCGGATATCGTCATGTCCGGGCCAGTCTTCAGGACGTGGATCTGGGTTTTGCCGGCCGTTGCAAAGCGCGAGATTCCGTGCATGGCGCCATTGCCGCGTTGTCGCCAGGCGATCCGTTGAAGGTGCGCATATCGGATAGCGGGCGCTGGCAGTTGCTGGACCGGGCCGGCAGGATGGTCGGGCGGTTGGCAAATGGCTTCAAGCCGCCTCAAGGGCAACGCTGCCGCTCGGCCGAAGTTTTTGCCGTTGTCCGCTGGAGCCGTGAGATATCGGATTTGAAGTATCGCGACTCGATGAAATGCGACACCTGGGAAGCGGTTGTGCCGGAACTCGTGTTCGAGCCGGATGAACAAATACCGTCAGAAGCTGGGTCTCCGGGGCCATGAGCCGACGGGGCGATCCACGCGACGATGCCAAAGCCGAACGTGATCATGGTGGCGGAGGATTGCCCGCCGCCTGTGACGCCGGTCATGCCGACGGGTTTTGACTATCCGTGTCGTTCTGTGCCGACACTGCGGCGAAGCCCCATGCGGCCTCTCATCTCGCGGCTTCGGACTACTCTCAGGAGATACGACAACGGCTTAGATCGGCACCTTCACCCGCGACGACAACGGCATCTATGCCGGCACGATCAAAACCCTCGCCCTCAACGTAAAGGCCACCACCATTAAGCCCTGCGACCACGACAACGACAAGGCGCCCGAGAAGCCGAGCATCGGTTTCGATGAGGAAAGCGATTTTCGCCGAGTTTTCTGCTTTGAGTCATGCCGTGCCAAGACAGACCGGCGTACCGGCAGCATGACGGCACCGGCGCGATGGCGGCGGCGGAGCGAACGAGACCCGAGCGAAGGAGATGACCGGGAATGCGCGACGCAGGCATCAACACTGGCGCCGAAAGGACCCGGGGCGACGTCACCGTTTTCGTCGACACGACCGACGGCCCGGGGGCGGGCCGTTCTCCATCGACGGCATCGAGGCCGTGTCCGCGTTCACGGTCAGCAGCGGCGTCGGCATGGTGTTCCCGCAGGTCGGTCCGGGCAGCCTGACCCGCTCGGTCTTCGCACATTACGGCCGCATCGACACCGATGCGACCAACGCGACGACGGGCCTTGGCGCCGGCACGAACGATACGACCGGCTATGGCGGCGGCGTTTCGCTGACCTATGCGGGCGCGATGGCGGCCTTTATGTGTGGACGCGGTTGCGTCCTATCCGCGCTATGATCTGGACGTGACGGGTGCCGACGGCGCCTTCGGCAGCACCCATGCCAACGGCTGGGCGGTGTCCGGGGAGGTCGGCAAGGGGTCCGTTCTTTCCGACCGCTTCACGCTCACGCCGCAGGCGCAACTGACCTGGCAGAGCATCGATATCGCCGGCTACCGCGACAGCGCCGGGCTGGACACGGCCTCCAGCAACGCGGACAGTCTCGAGGGCCGCCTGGGCGCGCGCCTCGGCTGGGACGCGGCGGCGGGCACGCGGCTCTACGCACAGGCCGGCCTGGCGCACGAGTTCCTGGAAAGCCCTATCGCGACGGTTGCCGGAACGGCGCTTTCGCCGGGCCTTTCGGACAGCTTCTATGTGCTCGGTGGCGGCGTGCAGTGGCAAAACCCCTTGCGCACCATGGGCCTTTGGGCCGAAGGCGACTATCGCGGTGCCTTCAATGGAAGCCTCGATAAATGGCAGGCAACCGCGGGCGTAAAATGGGACTTTGAAAAAAGGGCAGACCGGCTCCGGCGCGAACCCTTTCCCGCGATGCCTGTCGGCGCGTTCTTCGTACCGAAGCACCCGACGATTCCGCCATCCTGAAGAGATCGAGCAGGAGCAGATCCGACTGCAATGGGCCTGGCGGTACCGGCTCGTCATCAAAGTCCCAAAGTGCGGTTCCTTATTTGGTCGCTTCTGAGAACTTGGCGCTCATACACCGATCAAACTGAACCGATCGCAAGGGGCTGATCAACGCCACCTGGATAGCCGCATTCTCTATTAAAACGATAGCCCAATATGAGTTGCTTAAGCTATGAAACCGTTGCATTCACAGACGTCTAGTCGCCCAATTTGGAATTGACGATGCTCAGAGGTTTTCGACTGATGGAGATGCATTGTGTGCGGTATTTTCTTGCCGTTGCCGATACTTTGAATTTCACGCGTGCCGCGGAGCGATGCCGGGTGCGGCAGCCTTCCTTGACACGAGCGATCAAGAAGCTTGAAGAGGAATTGGGCGGTGAGCTTTTTTATCGTGAGCGCACGCACACGCACCTGACTGAGCTCGGCCGCTCGATGCTGCCACTTTTGAAACAGTGTTATGCAAGTGCACTTGACGCAGAAGCTTTGGCCGTCAAACACCGCCGTGGCGAGTACACGGCTCTGAGGCTGGCGATCTCTCATACGATCGCCATGGATTTGCTTGCGGACCATCTAAAGGAGTTGAACCGGGTGCTGCCGAAGGTGGAAATCGAGTACTTCAGAGGGACTGCTGTGGACATCATCGAATTTCTGAAACACGGTGAGGCTGAACTGGCCATAGCAGGACCTTTGGGTGAGGACTGGGATCGCCTGGACAGCTGGTCCCTGTTCGATGAGGAGTTCGTTTTGGCTGTTAGCGAATGCCACCCATACGCCACCCAGGAATCCATCGAACTATCGCAGCTTTGCGATATTCCAATCATGATCAGGCCCTATTGTGAAAGTTATTCAGATTTTGTTGATTTATTCGACGCAATGGGCATTACTCTTCAGCAGGTTCAATTGATAAGGCAAGATGGTGATTTGCTTCCGCTCATCAAGGTCGGTCTGGGTGCGAGTCTCATCCCCAGGAGTGTTGGCACCGGCTACGGATTTCGCATGATTGCAATCAAGGATGCCGGGTTGAAAAGAAACGTATGCCTCTATTCGGTCGCCGGACGAAAGCGAACCGTCGCAGCCGCAGCGCTTACAGGGCTGCTGTGTTCGGAAAACTGGGAAGAGATGGCAAATTAGGAAAATCGCCACCCTTCCCGACTGACCGCAGCATGACACGAATTGCGTTTGAGGGATTCCCCAGTTTGCGTTTGTCTGATTCACTTCCCCATGAGGAGGTGTGCGTTATGGGCAAGCCGTATTCATTGGATCTTCGAGAGTGTATTGTTGGTTATGTGGCGGCGGAACACGCCTGCCGCGCAGCCGGCCGGGCGCGTCGACGGCAGTACGGATTGTGTCGGATCACCGCTCGCGAGGGGACGTTTCTGTCAAACCGCAAGGTCGTCCCGCCGGCCGGTTCGGCAAGTTGGCGCTCCATATGAACTTCCTGATCGAGATCGTGCATACCGGGCCGGACATCCTCTGGCCGAGCTCAGCAGCGACAACGCGCGGGCAGCCGGCGGCCCGATCCTCTCGCCGGCATTTTCGACGACGAGATTGTTCCTCTGCTCAAGGCGGCGCCCGGCATCCGCCCCGTGGCCGTCTTCGAGGAGATGATGCGGCGGCACCCGGAGCTGGACGTGGGCGTGCGCCGCACGCTGGAGCGGCGTATCCGCGCCTGGCGTGCAATCCATGGCTAGGAACAGGAGGTCATTTTCGGCAAGTGCATAGGCCTGGCCGGTCAAGTCCGAGAAGTGCTGGATATTTTTTCGGAGTGCTTTTCCTTTGAGGTGGGTCTGCCGAGGCCGATCTGAGCCTCGTACTCCTTGTCGAGCTCGGCCCTGACGGCGGCCATCTGGCGGCGCTCGAATTCGGTTATCCGGATTGCCTTCCAGCGCTCGGCAGCGCGTTTCATGGCGGCGAACATCAGTTTGAGCACCGGTTTTTCGCCGCGGGCGTTGGGGATGATCTTCAGGCGCCGGCGCTCTTCGACGAACAGCCATTCCAGCAGGTTAGTCCGTGCGGACCGCCCGGCGAGACCCGCAAAGGCGAGCCGAAACCATAGGCCAACGCCGCAAAGGACCCGCAAGACACACCAGACGCAACGGGAAAACAAGCTCTGTGTCATTCCTGATCGAAAGGGAAACAACACGCTGGCGGAACTGCAAGCCGCCTAGTGTGATGGCCTCCGGGTCAGCTATTCCAGCAGGGCATCCGAGTTTGGTCATCAACAGTATGTGTATTTTTTTTACACGCGCGTTATGTTTTAAATTGAAAAATTACTTTTTTAATGAATGAAAATTTGGTTAAAATATAAACACTTGGCGTATTGATCTGAATCTATCTAAGCATCGCAAATTTTCATCTAGCCGCTGGAATTTGTAGGCGGGTTCATTTTAAATTGTCAAAAAGTAAATTTTTATTTATTTGATTTTACTTGGGAAAATAGCAAGTTCGACCAAAAACGAACGCGGCGCAGATTCGCGCTCGGACAAAATTTTCTCAGAGGTTTTCGACTGATGGAGATGCATTGTGTGCGGTATTTTCTTGCCGTTGCCGATACTTTGAATTTCACGCGTGCCGCGGAGCGATGCCGGGTGCGGCAGCCTTCCTTGACACGAGCGATCAAGAAGCTTGAAGAGGAATTGGGCGGTGAGCTTTTTTATCGTGAGCGCACGCACACGCACCTGACTGAGCTCGGCCGCTCGATGCTGCCACTTTTGAAACAGTGTTATGCAAGTGCACTTGACGCAGAAGCTTTGGCCGTCAAACACCGCCGTGGCGAGTACACGGCTCTGAGGCTGGCGATCTCTCATACGATCGCCATGGATTTGCTTGCGGACCATCTAAAGGAGTTGAACCGGGTGCTGCCGAAGGTGGAAATCGAGTACTTCAGAGGGACTGCTGTGGACATCATCGAATTTCTGAAACACGGTGAGGCTGAACTGGCCATAGCAGGACCTTTGGGTGAGGACTGGGATCGCCTGGACAGCTGGTCCCTGTTCGATGAGGAGTTCGTTTTGGCTGTTAGCGAATGCCACCCATACGCCACCCAGGAATCCATCGAACTATCGCAGCTTTGCGATATTCCAATCATGATCAGGCCCTATTGTGAAAGTTATTCAGATTTTGTTGATTTATTCGACGCAATGGGCATTACTCTTCAGCAGGTTCAATTGATAAGGCAAGATGGTGATTTGCTTCCGCTCATCAAGGTCGGTCTGGGTGCGAGTCTCATCCCCAGGAGTGTTGGCACCGGCTACGGATTTCGCATGATTGCAATCAAGGATGCCGGGTTGAAAAGAAACGTATGCCTCTATTCGGTCGCCGGACGAAAGCGAACCGTCGCAGCCGCAGCGCTTACAGGGCTGCTGTGTTCGGAAAATTAGATTGACAAAAGTGACATTTTTTCACCCAACAAATGCCCTGTACGCTAAATATTTGCTTATCAAAGGTGGAGTTAAAATGGAAAATAACATTACAAACCATTCCTCTCTCGAGGAAAAAATTGCTAGGAATTATGAGAGAATTTGCAACAAAATGCCAAAAGAAGCAGAAGCGTATCGTAGTTTATTAGATCAATTAAAAGCAGCAAATCTTAATAAATATGCAATTGGTCAAAATCAAGTTATGCCGCCTTTTCTTCTTCCTGATGAAAATGGGTCGCTTGTTGAGATGGAGGATTTAACTTCTGAGGGTCCATTGGTAATAACATTCAACAATGGACATTGGTGCACATTCTGCGAAATCGAGTTGGCTAATCTGTGCGAATACCACATGGAAATAAAGGCAGGTGGAGCCAGCGTGGTGGCTATTTCTTCAATGAACCGCTGGGCAGCGAGGCAATTGGCGGATCGTCTAAATTTAACGTTTCCGATCTTGACAGATGTATACAACGGATATGCTTTGTTGTTGGGATTGGCGGTTCGTCTGGCAAAACCATTTTGTCGATTGAGTTATCCCGTCACTCGCCACGAAAACACGGCTAATGATGTTGAAAGGTAACTACCCAGCTACCCTATCAAGCTGGATTTGATGGAATGTATTGAGGTCACGGATAAGCTGAACGGGGCTTTTGCTCAAGGCTCTCAGAACATCCCAGCTTTGCTTTCGCGCTGTTTCGACAACGGTGCGTAGAATGCAGTAGTTTTCAGCGCCTGTCTCAGTCCTGAAGCTTCCGGAGACCTTCTGCCGAACCTTTGTCATACGCAGGTCACGTTCGGCTTCGTTGTTCGTGAAGGGGACATTCAGATCATTGAAAAAGAGCAGGACCGCGGCCTTATGTGTTCGCATCCGTCTCGCCAGATTATGTCCAGCCCGTCGCTTCGGGCGACCGCGTTTGCCGGTCGTTGGACGTGCAAGCGGTGGCAGGCCTTCATGGAATTTGATCGCCCGGTCGCAACAGGCATCAAACCTCTGCCTGATTTGACGAACATGCCTGAGACTGACCGCCGGTCGACCCTGATCGCGCGCCATCTGTGCCAGCGTCCGTGCGTCGGACAAAAGGGCTTTCATATCCGTCGCCCAGGGTTCCCTGTCGTGATCGATGACGGCCTGCAACTCCCGGAGCAGATGCGCATTGCAAAGACCATGCTCCACGGCCTCCAGCGCCAAATAGGGTGGCCAGCAATCGTGAACGATCGTTCCTGCCAGTCCCGATGGGATATCACCTCGCCCGGTCCCCAGCCGAAGATGACTGAGGGATGTGGAACACAGCATATGCAGCCAGCGCGTCTTGCCGGCAATCCGCAAGCCGGTCTCATCCAGATGCTTCACGGCAACAGCCGTACCGCACAGGAGTTCCCTCACCCTGTCCGCAAAAATGCGCATGCTGTCGGCCTTTTTGGCGATCAGACTGGCCAGCGTCGCCGGGGCGACCCTGATCTTGTAGAGGTCCGAGAAGATCCGCGCCAGGCGATCCTCGGGAATGCAGTGCTGTGTTTGCAAATAGGCCGCCAACGCAGCGATTTCGTCACCATACTGGGCGGGGGCTTTCACGGTCTCGGGAAAGGCAGCGCGCACCAGCGTGCCACAGGACCGGCATCGACAGGTATGGGCTCTGTGTTCGGTGATGAAAAGAGGCGGAGGCGGCGCAAGGCCAAACACCTGGCGCGCGGCAAAACCTGTGGCGGCCTCAGACGATAGCGTCGCACTGCAGCGCGTGCACTGATGTGGATAGTGATGGACGAGCGCATCCGGTGTCGCGACCTGCTTCAGCGTTGTGCCCTTATGGCCATGTTGGCCACCAGACTTGCGGCCTGATTTGCCGCGCAAGCTCCTGGTGCGTCTTTCTCTGGCCGCTGGCTTCGCCAGCCCGTCACTGGACGGCGGTTTACTGCTGTTGGAACTGTTCAACCCCAGCCGTCGTTCAAGATCAGAGACCCGCTGAACAAGCGAGGCGTTCTGATCCCGCAACTGTCTGTTCTGTTTCTCAAGTTCATCGACACGAGCTTGCAAGAGAGCATTTTGAGCGGCAAGCTCCATGACCAGATCAATGAGGTCCGGTTTTGACAGGGCGCTGAGGCGATCGCGGGTGAGACGAGTTTGCTGCATCATGCGCTCATGGAGTCAGAAACGACCGCGTCAGGAAAGCCTGTCAACCTGATTCAAATCGTCGCACACTCACATTGTAAATCTGGTAGCTGGGTAGTTACGTTGAAAGTTTCATTGTGACAGCTCCCGCTACTTACATAGTTAGTAGACACGGAATCGTTGACGCCTGCCATATAAGTTCTGATTTCCGCGACAGAATGTCTGCAGAAAAAATAATTGAATACTTAAAAAACAATTAATAAAATAGTTTATAGTCATTCATTTTCCAAAAAATGCAGCTTGAGCTTATTCAAGCGGGCAAGTGTAAGCTTCTGATGAGATGGACTTTCCAATTCGGAATTCTGATCATCTCCTAAACCCTAGCCGAATCATCTGACTGGCTGCCTCGATGTATCGCAAACGCCGCAATTCACCGTCGCCATCATGCTTGCAAAGCATTGCGAAATTTTAATAGAGTTTCGAAATTCCGCTCAAGAGATATTTTAGCATTAGCAATATTGCTGTCCGTCATTCTTATTTGTTGTCTGCCAGTGTGTGATGACAAGTGTATTCGCCTCATAAAAATCTCAAAAACCTTTGTAGTTCTCGTTATTCGCACCACTCCGTTTTCCAACTCATCCAAAAAAGACAGATCCAAATAACCGGTATGGCGATATAATATTATTCTCGACTCGCTTCGCTGAGCCAAATCATGAGCTTGGGACGCAATCAGTTCGAAGCGGTCTATAGTATTGCAAAATTTCTTTCTGGAGAGTTGAATTTTTCCTTCTGGTGTCTCCATTGTTGCGTACGGACGAATTCTTAAGCCATCAATAATACATCCGATTTGTCTCCTAAATATTACCTCAAACATAGTAAATATATGACCTCACCCTAAATTCGGTGATGCCTAATAAAAGTATATTTCTTACTGGAGCAAGAGCGTGTTTTAATAGCCAGGATGTGCGTACTTGCAGGGCAGCACGGAAGGATGTGTCACGAGCGCGCTGCTTGACAATCGTTCCTGAATTACAGTTTTTTCGTGTGAATGCGCCAGGCGCGTTCCAACATATCGTTAGAGCGTGCGCTGGATCATCTACAACGACCAACGCCATCGAGGCCCTGAATTCAAAAGTACGGCGCGCTGTGCGAACAAGAGGACACTTATCCAGTGACGGCGCGGCCATGAAGCTGCTATATCTGGTGTTGAACCAGGCGGCCGAAGATTGGAAAAGGCCACCGAGAGAGTGGCGCCAACGCCGCGGTTATTGAACTCGTTCATGACACGCAGCCAGAACCTGGCGCTTTCCGTCCGCTCGATCTGGATGCCGAGGATCTCACTGGTGCCGTCGGGCCGTATGGCCAGCGCGATGTGGACCGCCTTGTTGCGAACGAAGCCTTCGTCGCGGATCTTGACCCGGACCGCGTCGATGAAGACCAGCGGATAGCAAACATCGGGCGGCCGGTTTTGCCACTGCGTCACCTCCTCCAGAACGGCGCCGGCGACCGCCGAGATCAGGTCCGGCGAAACATCGAGGCCGTAGTTCCTCCAGGTGGCCGCGGATCTCGCGCACTTGGGACCGACAATTTGGGGTTTCACGCCACCGCTTGGAGCGTGCCGGATCGTCTCCCGCATCGGAAACAAACCCGTCGATCTATTGATACAATAGGTATCATGTAACTAAAACCATAGCATTCTAGGATTATGAACTTCGCGGTTTTAATAAATTTATCATTCTCATTTCTGTTTGGGTTGATTTGTCCAGCCCATGCTGGATTGGAGGGCGAGTCGGCCTTTGTCCTCAACACATTCGGGTTTTTGATTTGGGGTGCTTTGGTAATGTGGATGTGTGCGGGTTTCACCATGCTGGAATCCGGCTGTGTGCGGACAAAAAACGCCTCCACAATTTGCCTCAAGAATATTGGTTTGTATTCTATAGCTGGTCTGGCTTACTACATTATTGGTTACAACATCATGTATGTGGGCGTTGAGCCGGGAGGCTGGTTCGGTTCGCTTGCCTTGACGTACGGGCCTAGCGATGCGGAACGGGCACTTGTGAAAGGCGCGAGTGCTGATGTTGTTGCGGGCAGCAGCTATTCGAGTATGTCGGACTGGTTTTTCCAGATGGTTTTTGTGGCGACCGCCGCCTCGATCGTTTCGGGAACCCTGGCGGAGCGCATAAAGTTGTGGCCTTTTTTTGCCTTTGTACTGCTCCTGACCGCTGTAATTTATCCCGTGGTCGGATCATGGGCTTGGGGAGGGGGCTGGCTTGATAATCTGGGGTTCATCGATTTCGCCGGTTCGACAATCGTTCACTCGACAGGGGGGTGGGCGGCGCTATCTGGTGCGATTTTAGTTGGTGCAAGACGGGGCAGGTTTCGCAAGGAAGGCACGATAAAGCCGATGCCGCCGTCAAATGTCCCGATTGTGGCTCTGGGCATATTCATTCTTTGGTTTGGCTGGTTCGGATTCAATGGAGGTTCGCAACTTTCGCTCGATTCAGCGCTCGACGCTGTCACAATCAGCAATATCTTTGCGAACACCAACATAGCGGCGGCGGCCGGCGTGGTGGCGGCACTTTGTGTTTCAAAACCCATTCTCGGTCGAATGGACATTATGGCGATTTTGAATGGTGCAATTGCGGGCTTGGTGTCAATCACCGCCGGGCCTGATTTTGTCGATATTCAGTGGTCCGTACTGATCGGGGCTGTCGGGGGCGTGATTGCCGTGTCGGGGTCAAAATTTATCGAAAGACTTGGGATTGACGACGTCGTAGGCGCAATACCCGCTCATCTTTTCGCGGGCGTTTGGGGAACTTTGGCGGTATGCCTGACCTCAGGCGGACAATTGTGGATACAGATCACTGGCGTGCTGGTGATCGGGATTTTCGTATTTTCTGCTTCTGCAGCATTATGGTTGCTGCTGGACAGGCTGGCCGGGCTGCGGATTTCTGAACTGGCCGAAGATCTTGGTCAGGATGTGGTGGAACTCGGAATTGAGGCATATCCGGAGTTTGTCGCTATACCGGAGAACGAAGAAATATAAAGCCTATTGGCGGCGCGTTGATCCCGCTGAAGTTCGAAGAAAAATTTGCGGGAGCCGTCTTTGATGTCGGCTTTGCGATATTCAGCGAGATTAGATGCAAATACTTATACCAATACGGATAAACGGGGATGTTGAAGTACTAATTGTGTTCGAATGCACATAATCGAGAACATGGATTGGCAAGGATGACAATGGTGGGATGGCATGATCTTCGGGTTGAACCCGAAAGAGAAAATCTAGCAGAGATTATTGCGTGGGTCGAAGCTTTCTGCAAAACACATGAGTCGGTCAGAATGCACGAAAACCACATACTGATTGTTGCCGAAGAGCTGTTCCTGAACGAAGTAAGTTATGGAGGTGCCCGAGGGGGTAGTAATGGTCTTTTATTCCGCCTTTTGCGGCAGCCCGAAGGTGCGGCATTGATCATGGAGGCTGATGGGCCGCCATTCAATCCGATTGGCGATGTTCCAGAGCCCGATGTCGATGCACCGCTAAATGACCGGCCTATAGGCGGCCTCGGCCTTATGCTGGTAAGGAAGATGATGGATGGGGCTGAATACAAACGTGTTGATGGTCGCAACATTCTAACGGTGGTTTTCGGTCGGGGTCCGATACCACAGCGGATGGATGGAGGTGATAAGGCAAACGCTACCGCGTTTCGGTGGCGACCCAGAGGGATAACGTTCAGGATTGTCACTATTTTGTCGGTTGTTATGACGGTTGGCCTTATCGCTGCTGCCGAGTTGAATTATCGGAAATTTAAAGATGTCTTGGTTGAGGTTTCAGCGGCCCGGTATGATCCGGAGATACGTAAACTGAAGCTCGCGATTGAAAGTAGCTTAGTGAGCGGGCTGCCCCTTGAATCTATCCGTACAACACAACAGCTGATCGACCGGTCGGCAACTCAATTCGAAGATCCGATAGACCTTGCTGTTCGCGATAGCGAGGGTTCGATATTGTTTTCAACCGCTGATTCTGGCCGTCTGCAAGAAAAACCGCCTCTGCAAAATGAACTTGTGCGCGACTTTGGTGACCCGGACCGATTTGTCGTGCATGCGTCCATTATGCATGACGGGGCGGCGGTCGGCACATTGTCGTTATCCCACAGTGCCGCGGAGGCCATGGCGGCGTTGCCTGGGAGACTGGAATTGCACAAAGAGATGCTGTACCCGCTGATCTGTGTCCTGCTGTGGGTAGGTGTGGCAGTACCGTTTTTTGGTCGGATCGAGGGGCAATTTCATTTTAGGATGCGGGCGGCGGAAACCGGTCGTAAATTGGCTTCCCTGTAAGCCAATCGACAGGTCGGTTCGGCAGTTGGATTGCTCCGTGCGCCCAGACACATGAAGATGTATTCCGCTCGTCCAATATCATTGATTTTGTTACTGGTAACGCTTGCAGTGCCGGTGTTGTTGTTCAGTTTCCTTTCTGTGAGAATAGTCGAGCCTAAGCTCATTTCTGAGTTTGAGGCGCAAACCAGAAACGCAGCCGTTAGCTTGCACAGACAAATTGGTCGGGCCGTTTCTGCCTTCGGAGGCATAGATGCGCTTCGGGAGGTCGAGCCGGTGCTTGATCGAGTCAGGTTGTTTGTACCGGGATTCAGCTTACTCGCCTTGACAGATCAGAACGGCACCATACTGCACATGTCTGCAGGAGATAATGCTGCGGTGCGCGGTGCGCTTCTTTCACCCAGTCCGGCCCCGGATTGGTGTGTCACTGGAGGCTCTACAAAGATCGACCAAAGCGCCAAAGACTTATTGGTAATCAAGTTTCCCCTTTGCAATGGGAATCGACTTGAAGGTTTTTTGCACGCCGGGATCAATGTCGAAAAATTGGGGGCTTTAAAGAGGGACTTGTGGATCGATACTGCTGTTGTGACGATTGCGCTTATTCTGTTGATCGTCGAAATATTGATCCTGATTTTCGCAGCTTATATTATCCGCCCGATATGGGCGATCGACTTCTTGACCGCCCGCCTGCGAGACCGGGACCTGCGGTTTATATTGCAAGGCAGCAGACGTGGTATAATCCGGCAAATCAACGGCATAATGACTCACGCCTCGGCTTCTTTGAATTCGGCCACTGACCGACGTCTTCCCGGACCGGGAGGGCCGCGCGCATTGCACATGCCGGCGGTCAGCTATATTCGACTGCCGCTGTTTTTGTTCTTTCTTTCGGAAGCGCTTATGCGCCCTATACTTCCACGGTTTCTGGGTGAGAATTTCGGGTTGCCGGATGGCGACCAGCACCTTCTAATCGGTATACTCATGTCGGGCTTCATGGTGGCGTCATTGCTTTCTGTTCTAATCGGTTCCATCTATTCGGAACGGCGCCGCGGGCCAAGATGGATATTTTTGTGCGGAGCGATCATTGCCGGCTGCGGCATGTATGGTCACATCATCGCCGGGGATTTCGCGTCGGTCTTCTTGTTTAGGGTGATGACTGGTTTTGGATATGGACTCGTCTATGCGGCAGCGCAGGTATATATCGCACAGCATACGGATTCCGGACAGCGGACTGCCGGATTCTCGATATTCCTTGCGGTGATTGTTGCTGCAGAAATCTGCGGCCCGGCGGTCGGTGGGTTGGTCACTGACCGGTTCGGTGAGGAGCGGGTTGTCCAAGCCGCAACGTTTGTGATCGCACTCGCCGCATTATTATGTGTGCTGTTATTACCGCGTTTCCCGCCCGATATAACGGATCCGAATTCGGTGCCCAACGAAAAGGATGGGCTTGCCGTCGATGGTGCGCGAAATCAGTTGATGGACGGGTGGCGTTCGCATTGGAACATGTTTCTGGAAGTTCTTTCGAATACGCGTTTTGTCGTGGTGCTCGTCTGTTTTGCAATTCCGGCCAAGGCTTTGCTGACAGGAGGCCTGTTTCTCCTCATTCCGCTGACAGTCTTTTCAACTGGCGGTGCAGCCATAGAAAGCGCCCGCGTGCTTATGGCATACGGAATTGCAATTCTGCTTTTGTTGCCTGTACTGGCGCCGCTGGCCGATCGGTGGCGGGGCTTTGGCATTTGGGTCGCGACAGGCGGCATGGCGGCTGGTTTGGGATTCGTTCTTCCAAATGTGTGGAATGTCTTTGGGTCCGAAGGATTGACGGTTCTGTTCTTTGGCACAATTCTGTTCGGATTCGGTCAAACCCTTTCCATCCCGACCCAGGTCAGCTTCATTCTCCGGGTGGCGGATCCACAGGTTGCCCAATTCGGAATGGGACCCGTGCTGGGTTTGTACCGTTTCGTCGAGCGGCTAGGCTCCCTGGCCGGCCCGCTTGTTGCGGGCATGCTGCTCATGATATGCCCGCCTGATGCGGCATTGATGTGGATGGGCCTTGGTGCCATCGCATTGGCCGCAATTGGGTTGAGTTGGTTCTTGGCCTTTGGTAACCGGAATGAAAATGAAGCGATTGATGCCTTGCTTGTCGAGACTTGATTTGCGTGCATGCGCCCTCGCAGATACCCAAAAAAAGTCCCGGTAGCCGTCCGCGGTCACGCCAATGGCCGCAAAGCAGCGAGACGTTGCGAACCCCACGGCCCAGTTCCGCTTCATGACGATGCCGTCGGGATAGACATATATAAGGATGCGTGCATTCGCTCTGCGGCGTTCATCCGGCAGTCACGGGCATGCAGGGTCGGTGGAGGGAGGCGTCGCACCCGCCCGCGCTCTATCGCAATGACCGCCCCAGCCGGCACCGGAAACACTTTTTTTCAGGCGGTTTCGCGAACACTTTGTCACTGGTGTATTGCTCCACACCTCAACCGGAATGGAAACCATGCCCGCCGGGACGCAATCCTCGTCGTATCATCATGTGGCGCCGCTTCCCATCCCACACTACGGGCGGTGCTGTCCGGGGTAAATTTTGCCGATTGCGCCGGGCGCAATGTTCCGGCCCGCTTCCCTCCAGTCGCGGGCCGGTTTCTTGACGAGGCCTTTGTACAGGAAAACCGGATGAGGCGAACGATTGGCGGCGGGGACCCATGCGATTTCGGGGCTGCAACAAAATCATCGAAGCCATTGGCCGGCAGGTCGCGCGCCGCATTAAAGGCGATGATTGTCGCCGGGGGACTCGCGGCAGGCGCCGCGCATGGGGAAGAAACCATTCATGCCGATTTCGATTTGGCAACAATCAACGAAAATACCCCCATCGTTTTGATTGTTGGCGATAGGGTCACAGATGGTTGCTGGCTGACGGCATCAGCCGCTGAAACCAAAATCAAGCGTGAACTTATAGAAGCCGGTTTCGACGAGATAGATAGTTATGATAGTATTGGCGAGATGAATGAATTTGATAAAGCCCTTATGATCCTATCCGATGGAATTTATATATATGCAGACGTTTTTGGCCGTGCGACCACCACTTACGGATGCGCCGTTGTCACTGCTATCGACGTTTATAAACATACCTTTTCAAAACGACATTATGCGGGAAAGGAATGGTCCGTTTATGAAGTGAAAGAATTACACGGCAACGCAATATTGTTAACGGGTGAAAAATCCGACATGTCTTCCCGTATAAATTCTAGCTTAGAAAGTGCCATTGACGCATTCATCGTTGCAATACACGAAGCAAAACGACAACTCACCGAAGAAGTCTCAGAGGCGGACGTTAAGGACGAATACAAGGTTGAGCTTCTCGACGCCGCGCGGCCGCTCAAATGAAATGACCGCCCTCACGCCATTGGCCGCCAGGCGTGTGGAAGTCAACGGGCGACGGCCATCAGAAGAGCTACGGCCAGCAACCCGAACACGGTCCAGAAAATGAGCGCAGATCCGCAAGGCTGCGGGCTCGTCCTCGGCCTTTGTCTGGCAGAGTCAGACACCCAAGGCTGCGGATATAGCCCCGTGATGTCATGAAATTTCGGGCTTTTCTGGTCGCGCAGACTTTTAAGTGCTGCCTCAAAGTCGGCTGCTTCGCTACGGGTTGCATACGCCCTGGAGTTCCATGCCAATTTGGGGTTTGTTCCCCGTGTGCTTTCAACGTCGCCGCGCCTGTGTTGAGCGACACGGTTTTTGACCGAGTAAGTGTGGCCAACGTAATGTCCGGAGTCGGTTTCCAGAACATAGACGAAATACTTGCGGTTCGGGTGTTCGGCATCGCGCGATGCCTGCCCTTGCAGCCGCTCCGGTTCGTGCCAGGAGGTCTTTCTTCCGCGCCGAACAAATTTCCGCCGGGACCGGAAAGCCGTCATTCGAGCCGCTCGCAACTTCTATAACGCAATTTTGGCGGAACCTTGTCCGTGGTATTTGCAAACTCATAGTAACCGCCAACATCGTCCGGGGAGATACTGAAACCAAAACGCTCATTATTCCCATCGGTCCAATGCCAATACAGGTTAAGCCCCCTTACATGGAACCGAGTTTCAATTTCCAATCGTCCGTTCACCGCGATCGTGCCCGATCCGGCTTCGTGATCGGCGGTGACCGTTACGGTTCCCGAATGACCGAAGCCGCCATCGCATTTCCATGTTTCCGCGCCGGCCGGAGCAGCCAGCATCACGCTGGCAAAAAGGGCCGCCGCGGCGCACAGAAAATTGAGAACATTCCATCCTTCACGCATCTTCCTCACGCTGCTCAACCTTGGGATCCCGGGGGCCGGCGGGGGATCTCCGCTACGTCCACGACGTAGCGCACCGCCTCCGGAAAGGAGAGCCCGTCGAGTTCCTCCGCTACGTCCGCGACATAGCGCACCGCCTCGGGAAAGGAGAGCCCGTCGAGCTCGGTCAGAAAGCGGAAATGGTCGCCCGACACGCCGCAGCCGAAACAGTGGTAGCGGCCCTTGCGGTCCTCGCAATGGAAGCTCGGCGTCTTTTCACCGTGGAACGGGCAGCAGGCCCACCAGTCGCCGCGCGAAATGTTGGTCTTGCGCTTGTCCCATGAGACGCGCTTGCCGATGATGTTCGAAATCGGCACACGATCGCGCAGTTCGTCAAGAAAGGACCTCTCAAACCGCATCACGGCATTCCACTCATGTTACGTTCCTTTGACTGCCAAACTGCAGAGTAGATTCCAACATCATGCCTGCCGCCTATGGTTTCATGCCCTCCAGCGAGCCCTGCGGGGCCACTTTCGCAACGTTCCATTGTGCTGGGCCCCGATGGCCGCCCGGTGAAATCCGTCCATCCCGGTGCTTCGGACCCGTCCATTGCCTCCCATGATGCGCACGGGCCGCCATCGAAACGGCAAGTGCCGGGCCGGTTTCGATCGGAATCCGCACCTTGCCGCGACGCACCCCGGAAACAGGGTCATGTGCTGATCTTTCTGCCGCTGCATTTCGGATACCGCACACACCCGAAAAATTCGGCATATGGGCCATCGCGGCGTACAAGCCAGCCGTCGCCGCATTCCGGACAGGCTGAATACTCGGCTCCGCAGGAACAGATCTTGGTCTCAAGGCTGCTGTCGCCGGCCACCGGCAGGTCACTGCCGCAGGCACCGCAGCTTGGCAGCCATTGATCGCAAAGCGGTCGGTGCTCGCAATGAAAATACGGCCGGCCGTTCCTGCCGTTCTTCTTCAATATACGGCCGCCGCATGCGCCGCACAGCATGTCGGCGACGCCCGGGGCGCCGGTTTCGATGGTCCCGTACTGCGGATCATCGGCCAGTTCGCGAACAAATACGGAAGGCTTTGTTCGATCCGCCAGAATCGTGACCGATTTGCGCGCCCTTGTAAGCGCCACATAGAACAGGCGGCGTTCCTCGGCGTGGTCAAAGTTCTCGGGTTCGGGAAGGACCAGGTCAAGCAGCGGGTCATCGACGATTTCCGAGGGAAACCCCATGGTGCCGGCTTCCGCCTTGAGGATGATGACGTGGTCCGCCTCGAGCCCCTTGGAACGATGCACGGTCTTGAATGTGACGGACAGATTCGGGAATTCCGCTTCCGTGGTCTCGATGTTCGGCGGTCTCCGCGCGTTGTAGCGGCCAAGGAGAAGGACGCTTGCCTGACCGCATGCGGCGGCGGAGAGTTCCGCAAGGCTGGCCCTCAGCGCGGCGGCGTCCTGTCCGTACTCATGCAAGGCCAGTCTGATGGCGGGCGTGTCGGCGCCTGCCGCCGCGACAACCTGCTTTTTGATCTGTGACGGATTGCGAAGGACAAAGCGCCTCGCGGGCAGTGCAATCCTGTCCACGCTGCGAAAGGTCCGCCCCAGGTCAATCATGCTGTGGACCTCGCGTTCGGAGCCCATGGACCCGCCGAATTCCTTGCCGAAGTCATGCATGAGGCGGATGTCCGAGCCGGCGAAGCGGAAGATCGACTGCCAGTCATCGCCGACCGCAAACAGCCGCGCATCCGCATGCTGTGCCTTCAGGGCGCGCAGAAGCCGCGCCCGTCCTTCCGAAATGTCCTGGAACTCGTCGACGACAAGATGCCGAAAGGGGCTTTGATAGCGGCCCGCCTCGACATGGCCGGCCGCACGAGTGATCATGTCTTCGAAGTCGATCTGGTCGCCCAGGCGCTCCTCATAGGCGGACAACACCTTCTCGAATATTTTCAGGAACGCGCGATTGCGGGCCCCGGCTTGCCCTGGTGCGCACCTGGAACGGCACTGGTCGATCGACACGCCTGAACCCTTGAAGTGGCGCAGGAACGTTGCGAGCGTTTGCGTAAAGGCGTCGATCTGGCCCAGTTCCGACAGTCTTTCGAAGAGCTGATCTTCCGGGACAGGCTTCGGCTCGACATGAAGGGCGAGCTTTTGCCGGAGTGCTTCAAGCAGCCGGCCCTCCACATTTTCGAAGCTGTAGGTCTGGACGAGGATCGTTCCGTTGTCACGGTGCACCTTCCGCTTCCATTCCATTTCCTCAAGGTACCGTTCCCGGTCGACTTGGGGGGGCGGTCTCCAGGCGGATGGACCCGTCCGGCGCGCAACTTTTTCGAACCCCGAAGTGTTCGATGTAGACACCGCTCTGCGTGAGCCGGAAATCCGGCCTGTAGGTGCCGCGGGCATCGGCCGGCAAAGGGTAAACCGGTTCGTACTCGTGCTCGATGCCGTTCCGGTAGAGCCAGTTGGATATCAGCAACTCCTCAAAGCTCTTTACCCGGTCGCCCGCGAGCGAGCGCAATTCATGCGCCCTTATCCACTGATAATATTCCGCAAGTGTCCTGAAATCCCACGCGCTTGCGTAGGGCAGCAAGAGTCCGCCAAACCAGTCCAGAAGCAGGCCGCCCATAGCCGCTTTCTTCGCGACATCGTCGACCAGTATGTCGCGCAGCAACGCGCGCAGCCCTTGTCATCGCTCGCATGGGCCGCCAGCGGGGGTGCACGGCCTTCGACCTCGCGTATGATCCTGTTGCCAAGCGCGTGAAAGGTCAGCGCGTCGACGGCGGCGCCGGAGTGCCGCCTGATGCGGTCCGTCATTTCGGCGGCGGCGTCCTTGCCAAAGGCAAGCAGGAGAATTTCCTCCGGCTTGCGAATCCCCCTTTCGATCAGATAGGCCGCCTTGGAAACGATGACGCCGGTCTTTCCGGAACCCGCGCCTGCAAGGACGAGCGTGGCGTCCTCGTCGGTGACGACCGCGCGCCGTTGTTCGGGCGTCAGCGGGTTCCGTTCGATAGTGTCGAAGAATGCACGCATCTCTCCGATTTCGCCTTTCACGAATGCCTCGACCGCCGCCCGCCGCGCCCGCCCTGGATCGGCGGCAAACGCAACGACCCCGCGCAGAAGTTCCCGCTGACTTTCCGGCAGTGATCCGGCATGGATCGGAAGCACGTTGGCGACTTCAACGGCCGTTTCGACAAACGGATTGAACAAACAGGCTGCCGGATAACGGTCTGGCTGCTTGAGACGATCGATCACCGGTGCCAGGGCGAGCAACTGTTCGACCGACCGCGCATACGCCTTGCCGGCGAGGGGGAGGACCTTGTCTCCAAGTAGCAGGCCACGTTCGACCGACCGCGCGTACGCCTTGCCGGCGAGGGCGAAGCCGCGCGGAGAGACCGGCCTGCAACGCTCCGCAACCTCCGCATCCCGGCGGCGGATGAAATTCGAAAGCACAAGCGCATCCGCAAGCATGGATCCGAGCAATGCCAAACCGATCATGAGCGTTGTTGTATTGACCGGCGTTTTGCCCGTCTCCCGGCCTTCCCGCACCTTGCCTTGCGGTCCGGGCATACGCGGCGCCGCGACTTCCCCGATGCCTTCATCGCTGCTTTGCGGCGTGTTGAGACGTGGCGACTTGCGCAGCAAGGGCTGCCGGTCCGGATTGGCTTCGTATCTTTGCTTTTCGGGTTTCCGCGGCGTCGGTGCCTCGAGCCTGTTGTCCAGCAGGAGTCTTGTCGTTGTCGAGTCCGGCTGACCCGTAACCGGAATTCCGTTCGCTTCCTGGAATGCAGCAATTGCCGCGCGCGTCTTCGGCCCCTCCAACCCGTCCACGGGTCCTGCGTCATATCCATAAGCGTTGAGCTGGATCTGGATCTGTCGAACCTGCGCAGACTGCGCCTGAGATTTCTCCGGCGCGACCGCATAAAGACCGGCCAATATCAGGATAATCCGCACCAAAATCCCGATACTGCGAAAATACCCAACCATCTTGCCCTGAAGTAATAGGCCTCCAGGCAACCATTCGCTGCTATGGTTTGCATGCGAACCGCGAGAAACAAGGCCCCTTTCGCACTGGTCTTGGCGTCACCCGACTCTGGTGGCGCATAGGACCTCCGCCGCCACGGTCACAAGCGCCAGCCGCGCATGAAGAAGCCATTGGACGTGATATCGCGGCAGCCTTTATGCACGGTCGCTATGATAACGATACGCGAACCAACACCGGAAACCGAATATGCCTACCGCCCGGGATCGATTGCCGTGTTCCGGAATCGAGCCTTCGCGGCGCGCTCAGGGCCGGTTGAGGTCGGTGAGACGTCAGCCTGACTGCGGACCAGATAATGTCGCAGGCGGGCACGGACAGAAAACATTGGGGTTGGGGCAGATAGCCGAAGTGGTCTTGAAATGCATGGAAACGAAATTTCCCCCGAGCGCCTTCGTCTGGCCGTGATGTGCAACCATGCTTCGTTTCCCTGCGACACCGACTGGCGAAGGCAGCAGCATGAGGCGCGACGACCTTACCTTCCATGGCAAATATTCCGGAACGGCACACGACCGGATTGTTGTTGGAGAACAGCCGATTCAACGCGTGCGCCCGCAGCGCGTTTCGAAGCTCATCGCAAGGGGTGGCAGCCGTTGCGCGGATTGTGGATGGCGGCTTGCGGAAGGCCGACATGATTCGGGGGCGGGCATGACCGGCGGGCCTCGCATCATGGGCCGCGCGGTCTTTGGCACCGCACGCGACCTCGTGATGCAGGGAAACGGTGTGCTTGCGAATACGCCGGTGGCCGCGTTCGAGTTCGATGCCGGTCGAAGGCGAAGCGGGCTCCTGGACCGAATGAGGCAAGACGAAATCGCTCTGTTCTTCCGCCGTCTCGACAATGGGAATGGCGCCGGGCATGTCAATCTGGTCGGAATGCTGGCACCGTGCCGTGACGCCCATAACCGGGCGGGCTTCATGGGCGCCGGCATCGCGCTTGAACCCGACCCGCACAAACCACGCCCGCAATTCGCCGACTGGTCCGCGCTTTTGCCCGAATTGAATGAACTGATGAATGCGGTATTCGCGCTTCGCAGCCCGGAGACCGGCGTGCTTTCGTGGCGGCGCGTTCTTGGTCCCTTGCCGGATGACCGACCCACATCCTGGCGTACAGCCAACGGGGGTACATTGCTACTGCATGCCGACGAAAGCACCGGCGACGATGACATCGTGCCGTCCTTGCAGGCAATGGCCTTCCGGCACGGTGCGCACCATGCAACGATGCTGGTCTGTGGCGCGGCGATGACGTGCGCCATACCGCTCTCGGCAAGTGTGGTGCGGGACGCGCTCAGGGCTTTCCGTAAAGCCCGCATGGCCGCCCGACGGCAACCGGAACCCGCCAGGCACGACCCGCACAATGGCTTGCGGGCGGCGCGCCCGAAGGTGCCGGAGCCCGTTGAAGATCTGCAGTGCGAGGTGGAGGCCGTGCGGAACGAGGCGGATGTCTTGCGGGTGCGCGCCTTGCGGACCCCGGACGAAACATCCGCCGGCAGATACATTCCATGGATCGTCATCGAGGTTGTGACAGCCTTGGTCCTGTTTGCCGCCATTGCCGCCGCGGTGCTTAACGTCAGCGATGACGTCGCGCCGGATGTCAACCGACAGGACCCGCCGGTCATGGACGTGCCGGAAGACTGACCAGCGGCGCACAGGTGGACCGGAGAGCCGCAGCCGTGCTCGAGACGCAGAACCGGGCGGTTTCCGCAAGCCGGGCCAACATCGTCGGTTCATACGGGCTGCCGGGCGAGCCCGGCGCATACAACAGGCCCCTCCCGGGCGGGGCTCGCATTCCTTTCCATCGTCAGCGAACCGGTCGGAATTCATAGCCTCCCGAAATCGATTTGCTACGCGACCTTACAGCTCTTGCGGCCGCGCCGTTGCTGCAAGGTCATCAGATGCAGATATGGCCGTCAAGGAATACGGCCAGCTATCAAAACCTTTATCCCCCGGAGGCCGCGTATGTGGCAGGCGAAATGCTGACCGCCGTAACGCGCCAACGTGCCGGAGGCGGATCAGCCACTGAAGGGAAAGATGATGATGGGTAGTTTTTCGTTAGTACATTGGTTAGTGGTGATGATCGTCTTCTTCACTTTTTTCGCCTTTGTCTTTGTAATCCTCCGCCTCTTGTGGCGGCTGGGTGACCGGAAGGACCGCACGTGATGCTCGCGGTATCCGCCCGTAACGTGAGCGCGAACCCGGGAAGATGCGACAGGATGCAGGCGCGGGAGGTAATTCCGCCGCCCTGTCACGCCGCCCGGCACGCGGCAGCTATGGCCCGGACTAACGATCGGGCGGCGCCGGGAACTGGAACTGGCAAAGGCGCGACAGCGTCAGGTCCAGGCGTCGCACACGTCGTCCGCTTCGCAGGAGGGAGACTGGCTTTGACAATGTACCCCTCTCTGGTCAAGAAAATCAGACATGCTGTGCTGGCCGCCGCGTTAATGGCCGACGCGACTGGAGGCGCGGTGATGGCGAACTGGATAACCGAGGGAATGGCCAGGACTCGCGGGCTTGACACGGCGGAGAGAGAATTGCCGGACGGTGGCACGTCGAAGACCGGCCGCATCCCGGTCGCCGAGCCGCAGATTGTCCGACAAACAGATCGACGAACTCATCGAGCAACAGGTGAACTTCAAGTGACAGACCGTGCTGACCGCTCCACAGACTTGATAAAAGCAGAGATCGCCCGCGAACGCCTAATATTACAGATATTTGGATTAACTTTTGTTACGATCTTCTTTGCCTTTGTCTTTGTAATCCTCCGCCTCTTGTGGCGGCTGGGTGACCGGAAGGACCGCACGTGATGCTCGCGGTATCCGCCCGTAACGTGAGCGCGAACCCGGGAAGATGCGACAGGATGCAGGCGCGGGAGGTCATTCCGCCGCCCTGTCACGCCGTCCGGCACAACGATCGGGCGGCGCCGGGAACTGGAACTGGCAAAGGCGCGACAGCGTCAGGTCCAGGCGTCGCACACATCGTCCGCATCGCAGGAGGTGGCTGGCTTTGACAATGTACCCCTCTCTGGTCAAGAAAATCAGACATGCTGCTGGCCGCCGCGTTAATGATCGACGCGACTGTGGTTGTCGCGGAGGCGAAAGCCGACATCCTGAAACAGTTATTCGGCGAAAAACCTCCCGCCGCCCCGGGTGGGGCCCGGCGATGGCGGACTGGGTGACCGAGACGCTGGACAGGGTCCTGGGACCGCAAGGGGACGGGCGGAAGCCGGGACGTTCGCCGAAGACCGGGCGCATACGCATCGCCGAGCCGCCGGTCTACGAAACGCCGTCCGGCATAAGCCTGCGCGCTCCGCTCGACGTGCCGCCGACCGAAGATGACCTGGAGGAAGGGAAGGCGTATCGTCAGTCTGTCGAACAAGCGGCAGGCACCGTCACGGTCCCGTATGCCCGCCGAATGCACGTCGCAGCATAGCAATAATCCCTCCGTATCGACCAGTATATGGCGCTTGCGCCCTTCACTTTCTTGCCCGCATCATAGCCGACATCGCCCCTGGCGTTCGTTCCGGTCTTGACCGACTGGCTGTCGATGATAGCCGCGCTTGGTTGCGGCTCGCGGCCTTCCAAGTCGCGGCAGTCGATGTACAGTGCATCGTGAATGCGGTCCCAGGGACGTTCTGACATGATCGAGCCGAGCGAAAGGGGTCCAGGGTCCTCGGTGAATCACACCTTCCCTTTTCGCTCAACCGTCAATTCCCGAATCGCCTCTTAGGTCGAGAGCAAATCTATTCCAGAGGCCCGCCGGTTTGCGCCACCCACCTTGCAAGCGGTGGCGTATCGAGCGATGCGCCGCTGCGGTCGGCTTCGAGAAGCGAGGAGTTTGCACCGAAACTGAATTTCAAACCGGCAAAAATGACATGTTCGTTGATTGTATCTGCCTCGGTTGGCTGGTTGTAGTGCGAATACTCATAGCGCACGAAACCCGACAAACCGTTATCCATGAACTGATTGATCCAGCCCTACACCCAGCGTATACAAATCGACGGAGTCGATATCGTTGTCCATGATCCCGTCCGCATAGGCAAAGGAACCGTCCAGCCTTGTTTTCGGCGTGAAGAAATAGCGTGCCGCAATGCGCGCGAACCAGGCGTCGGTGATTGAGTCCTCGCCGAGATCGTCATCGCCTCCGGTGCCATCGAGATAACCGCCCTGCAGGTAGATTGTTGCCGTGTCGCCGACAAAATACTGAGCTTCGCCGCCAACAAAATAACGGTTCGAGCTATCCGTGGCATCATTGTCCTGATCGGTGGCCAGATACCCGCCAAATGCACCGATCAGTCCCATATCATTGCGGTAAGCCACATGTCCGGTGGCGGTGATGCTGTCTTTATAGGAATCATCCGCGCTGCCGACATTTGTTGCCTCGCCTGCCAAATCGCCTTGTATCATCCAGTGGCCTGCGAAGTTGGTGCCGAGCTTTATGCCTCCCCCGATGGACTGATAATCAACATCCTCCGCAGCCTCAACTGCACTTCCGGAAAGGTGGAAATGGCTTCCGTAAATCTCAGCCTCGCCGAAAAAAGCCGGTCTGCTGCGTTCAACAAATTCTTCAGTGGTGATCGTTTCACTATCAATCAAATCGGCGGCCAAAACATTGCTGCTGAAAACAAGCGCGGGGATCAACCCGGCGCTGCGAGCAAATATCATTGTTTTCATATCAAAAACCTTACCAACCAATTCGCCTCCCACAACATAAATCAGCGCCGGGTTGTGGGGTCAATTCTACGTTGTCAGGGAAGTGGACGCTGTTCTGCCAATGTGTGATGAAAAACGGCCATTGTGGCCGAAAGGCAACATCTTTGCATCCGCGAGTGAAAGGGTCCGAGCCAACGTGATCCTCCGTTTGTTGCCAGGTGCCCGATACCTGGAAGGCCAGCCGGTGAAACTGGGCTGCCCGCTCGACGGTAAAATTCTCCGCGGCAGGATGGAAACAATACCCCCTTGAGTGCACGGACCGTGTATTTGTCAAGCTGCGGTACGCAAAGCAAAGGCACGCATTCCGTTCCGGCGCCCAAATTCTCATACGCCGGGCGGCAGGCTTGGCTCACCGCCCTTTGCCAAGCCTTCTGTGCGACAGCCTAGCGGGGTGGCGTATCGCGGCCCAGGAGCCGTTGTGCTTCTGGGCCTTTCTGTATTTCAGCGCTCCGGTTTACGCGTCGGCACCATAAGGGAGAATGCGGCAGTGGTTGTAAGCCATGTTTCAGCGGCGCCCACTACACGGGACACAGATGAGATGTTTGCCTGGCAAACCATTATGGCGCACATGAAATCACGTTACACGAAAGGAAAATTGATTGCATTGGTCGCTGGGTGCGTTTTGCCGGTTGGGTGCACCGCTCCAAAACCTCTTGTGATTTCCGACCTTCAAACGGACAAAGTTGTTATCCGGGCGGACAAGGATGAAGGTACAGAAACAGTGCGCGCCAAAGCCCAGGAGGGATGTGCCATTCACAATCGCAAACCGCTCTATTTGAGCACGTCACAGAAATGCAATGGCACCATATGCCAGACTTACGCCAATATAGGCTTCACGTCCTGCAGCCCAACCGACTGCGTAAATGAACACCTGTTTGCTTGTGTCCAATGACTGGCTCATTCGCAAGAGCGAAGACGCAAACTCGAATGACCAGCGGGCTTGGCTTTGGAATCTCGATGACTTCATTCGAGATGCACGAGCACGTGCAAACGATAGCCCGGCAGGTTCGCAGTGATCTTGATTTCAGGAAACGTTCCGGCTCCGTTGGACAATAACCATGGCATTGAGCTACCGTCAAACCGAACTCATTTTGGGGATGCTGCAGCGCGGAGACCGACAACATGACATCGCCGCGTATTTTGGCGTCAATGCTGGCAGGATAGCGGAAATCGCTGGCGGGCAATTACCATACCCGTCTGCCAGGCCCAAAGACGAAACTGAATTACCACCATCGGGGCCATATTTGACAAAATTCGACCTCCAATCGGTCATTCGTACCGTAAATGAAGCGGTCGAGGCTCTTGAACTGGCCGAAGGCAGAAGAGAATGTCGAGGATGTCAAGGCAGCACTTGTATTGGTGAAGGAGACACTAATCGCGAAAATTGACCAGCTGGAGGAGGCATAGAGGTATCGGATATGCGGCGCGATGATGACCATGTTCGGCAAATGCACTTGGCGGTAGCTCGACTTTGCAAGGACGCGCTTGTGTGCTTCTTCTATCGCAAACACCGGGTTTCAAATCGATTCTGCGGGGTTCGTAGACATCATTTCAATCAAGCGCGTAATTTTGCTCTCGAATGCGTTCTCTCGTCGGATCGGAGGCCGCTTCCACCTCTGTGATTTGCCTCGCAATGCGGTGTGTGGCCGGCGCCAGTTGTACAGCTCAACGACGGAACGCCCACGGGACCAGCGATGAGATGCAGACGCCGCAATGGCAGGCGCTGCCCGCCGAGATGCGTCAATCCGTGACGAGGCTGATGATCAGCCTGATCCTGAACCACATCGACGGCGAGCCCGTCGTACAGCGGGAGGGCACGGATCCATGATGCATGAGAAGATCAGGCCACACCATCTGGAGCGCAAAGCCATCCTGTATGTCCGGCAGTCGTCTGCTCATCACATCTGAGGCAGACCACCAGCGAGTTGCGCTGGTCAGAAAGCGTCACCTTAAAATCTCTTGTAGTGCTAATTGACAAATGGACGCAAAGCACAAGTAAACATTTGCTGCGGCCCGCCTTCCCAATCCCAACTGCAGCCAAGAACGATATATCTCAAGCGGGTGACAAAAGTGTATTTTTCAAAAGGCGATATATGTTGGCACGCCCAAGTATAGTAAACGCCTTCATAGATACCAAAAACACAGGTACCATTCGATTCCATGCAGGTCCAATTTTTCAAGTCGACAATCAGGCAGTTTTTGTAAGTACTTACAACAAAATCTTTTGTAATTTGTACAGAACCGTGCCTTAAACGTACCTCCAAAACACCAAGAGGGACCTGCCGAGAAAATCCAATTATGTCTTTGTTTCCAATATCAGATGGTTCAGAAGTTGCATACAGTCGGATCACATTGCGATCAAACGAAATGTCAAAATTAGCAAATATCAGCCAAACAAGAAAAAGTATAGATAAATAATTTGCAATTGATCTGAAGAATTTCAATGCATATCTCTGATTGTTTGATCGTGCGCTTTGATGATCGCACGTCAGAGGCTGCATAATTTGCCACATTTCCATACGCCTTCGGATCAGCGCCTTCACATCGCCGAAAATCAAGCCTGACCAAAGATCAGATACTGATCTGGAACGGGGTTGTGCGGTACAGAAGAATGTTGGGTTTTGGGGACGCCTGCGGCGCGACAATCAAGATGAAGACCGCGCACATCAATAATGTCTGTGTCGCCGTCGCCGATAAAACTGGCACGAATTATCTGGGCCGTCCTGCGCCAACAACAAGAGGAGTTCTACTCTCCGCCCCATCGAACCGCTCAATCCACCCCGGAAATCGCAAGCTCAATGATGGACCGCCAGGGCAACCCTGACCGGAAATCACGCCGTGTTTTCGCACCGGCTCCATGAAGCCTCCAATGTGTTTGGCGCTACCCCATTATGGCCAGGTCACAGGCCGGATACATGCCCGCATGCCAACGTGATCGAAAAGGCTTGCAATGAGAGGGAGGTCCATACATGCGAAGGACATTTGACACCGCCTGGTTGATGAACTTGCCAACGTTTTCCCAGTTTTTCCATCGGACATGATGAAAGTGTCGTCGCTCTTGTCGGTGCCTACCATCCCTGTGGGCCAGGTTGCAGCATCAAAAGACATGATTGTGCGGTAATCATCCCGTTCGGAATGGGAACAAAGCACGGAGGACAGCCGAAACAGTTCCTTGCCCAAGTTATTCAACAGCGTTTGATTTGCGCTTGTCTGATTGCTTCCTTCTCACCCTTTAATCGGGCAATCTGCGGGGCGATATTGTCGCCGCTTAAGGATGATACCGGCAAACCAATCAGTATGACGCCGACGACATCATTCACCCGGGCTTTCTCCTGCTGTTGCGAAGCCGTGGCAAGAGCGCCTTCCAGGTGCAACGCTTCCTGGCTAAGCTGGTTTCATGTCCAGCCCGAATAATTGACCGCGGACACATATGCCGGTGCGATGGACTCAGGTGCCTTTGCGCAACCAACCAGGACAGCGAGTAAAACCAGCACAGCAGCAAATCTCAGCACAACAGATTCATGCATAATTCCAAGTCCCCTCGAGAACCGAGCCCCAACCGTTCACGGCGTCCCTTTCCAAACCCAAGGATTGTACTTGCCGATTGGTGGTATTCCTTCCCGCCCGCAAAAAAAATACAGAGCCGGCCGGCACCGCGAATAAGCCGGGCGCATGGAATACCTGATTTGGTTCAGCGCCCGGCACCACATCACAGTCCGATATTGCAGCCGCAATCAGCTTCAATCCGTTTGGGCGCCAGCCGTTCAAAAGCGCCGGCGTTGTAAGGACAAGCATACGACGGTCCGCCGCTTCAAAGGTATTGCCTGAAAATATGGGTTCGCACATCTTGACAGTCTCGAGGACCGCATGCCGACCTTCTATATTGAATGTGATTGTTGTATTTACTGCAGAAACTGTGTCGATGATGAGCTTTTGTCCGGTAATTTCGACGTAAAGATAAAGCTCACTTCGATGTACCACGGCCGCTTCGGTCAAACCAATTGAAGCCCCAACCTTACGTGCGGCCGGCCAGGGGTTCTTCATGAATTCCTTCCCGTGTAATCTCAGGATTTCTTCTTGCCTTGGAACGCCACCCTCAAGATAACGCTTCATGCCGCTTTCCGTTACGAAGTCCTGGACTTTATTCCGGCGATAGCGATCTTTGCACGAGAGGGGTTTCATTCCAGGCAGGGGTGCATTCCAACCCGGCAGAGCTTCGGCGAGCGGGTCGAGCCGAAACAATTCGCTTTCACGGTTTTGCGGTTGCCTCAGCGTCGCGGGTACGGCATACAGAATTTGACCATTGTGCCCCAACCATGGTCCTCGCAAACCGATTGATGAGATGCCTTCGCCAATCGGCCCCTCGCAGGCAATGGCCTCTCTCAGGCTCGTTCCAGAGCGGATCTGTTCAGTCACATTGTTTATGTCGATGCCAACCTGGCGACATATTGCAAATTGGATTGCGACAGAAAACAATTGGGGTGTCGAAAGCGCGCGTGCAATCAGGTGTTCATTTGTTTGGCCATCGGCGGCGTCGGCTTGCATGATACGAAGAAGCAAGCTTGATTTTTCCCGAGAACACCCGCTTTCAGAGTTGTTCATTAATGACCTCTTGCGATAAATTTCGCTCCCCGACACAGCGCGATGTAGTTTTTACGCGCCTGTTTGTGCGTGACCCGGCGCCGGGTGATTTCAACCAGATAATCTTCCAGCCACTGACCTTTGCAACCAGCGGATTTTCCTGCGTCGGCGCCGCCAACGGGCCGATGAGTTCTGTCATTCGATGGATCAGACACAGTTGACCGTTTGGCGACTGGTTGCTTAGAGCCGGATTCAAAAGTTATTCAAACGTAACAATACCTTGCGAGACGCCGCGTCATGAACCGGATGCTTGCTATGAACGCCCACGCGGTTGAGTTCTGGATGGTCCTCTCCCAGTCCCGGGCCAGTCTGCGGCAGCGCCCGAGCCAGGCGAAAGTTCGTTCCACCACCCATCGACGCGGCAGAACCTTGAAACCGACTGCGCTGTCGCAGCGCTTGACGGTCTCGACCGTCCAGTCGCCATGCCCCGCGAGCGCTGCTCGCAACTTCGGTCCCGCATAGGCGCCATCGGCGAAGATGTGGCGCAGCCAGGGGAAGCGGTCGCCGACAGCCCTGATCAGGTCGCAGGCCCCGTCCCTGTCCTGAATGTTGGCGGCGTGAACGATGATGAACAGCATCAGGCCGATCGTATCGGTGACGATGTGTCGCTTGCGGCCCTTGACCTTCTTGCCGGCGTCATAGCCGCGAACGCCCCCGCTTTCGGTGGTTTTCACGCTCTGGCTGTCGATCACGCCGGCCGTCGGTGAAGCCGCGCGGCCTTCCAGTTCGCGGGTATTGAGGACCAGGAGGTGATTGATGGCTGCAAAAAGACCCATGCGGCTCCAGGTGTAGAAATAGCCACGTACCGTCGATACCGGTGGGAACTGCTTCGGCAGCATGCGCCACTGGCAGCCGCTGGTTGCGATATAAAGGATCGCGTTCATCACCTCGCGCATATCGGTCGTACGCGGTCGTCCACCCCGTTTTGCCGGCGGAATGAACGGGGCAAGTATCGTCCATTCCTCATCGGTCAAATCGCTTGGAAATCTCAAATGGTCTCTGTTATGTTCGGCGCGGGCGATATCATTCCATGGCATCGTGATTCTCCATCTTCTTTGAAAAGACTGTTGAATCACAAACCATTGATATCGCTCAACTACTTTTAAATCCGGCTCTTAGACCGGCCAAGATCAGTGCCCTCGGTGAAGTAGGAAGTCAGATTTGCAAACCAGTCCAAATGCGACCAGGGCAATGGAGCGGATGCCGGCGGTCCAGACGATTGGTTGAAAGAAACACAAACAAGGTCTTTGCCCATGTCCTTAGCCCATTTCTGCGCTTCACACGCCGTATAGATTGCTCTTCGAAGGTCATCCTTGTAATGCACGTAGGAAATTCCGGCCGAAATGGTTGCCCCTTTTCCCTTCCCGCCATATCTCCTACCGCCCGTTTTGAAACTTTCATGCAATTCGTTCACGCAGTTGACCGCACGCAACGCGGGCAGCAAAGCCAAAATTTCATCGCCGCGACTGAAGATTACGGCTCCATTATAGTGTTGAATGATTTGTGGCGCGGAAAGCGCGGTAAATTGTCCCAGGATCGCGGTCACTGCGTTGAATTGACACGGTCCTGCAGGGCGGGATGCGCGCAATAGCCCGTTGGAGTAATCTTGCCCGCCATGATTTTCGATCGCGGGATGCACAACATCATCAGGCCCGGGGGCCTTCCTTCCACATAACCAATCACCGGTATCATCTCCGTTCATTTTCAGAACCGCGAAGTGGGTTGGCGGTTGGCCATATTCGCGAATGGCTGCTTCGACTTTGTTTCTGAGACCGGGTGGCGGAACAACTTTGTGTCGCTGAGACCGGTGAAGCCGTGAGGATTTCCAATGTCCATATTCTCTTTCAAGTTCAGAGGGATCCATACCGGATTTTTGCAGCCAGTCCGCGGCTGCAATGGTGGCCGTATCGGGCATTCGCAAGTCTCGGGCCTCTACCCCAAATTCTGAAGCGAGAAACGCGGGGCCTGCAAATCGCCTTGTCAGCGCTATCGCACAAAGATGCTCGCCATCCAGCAGCCGTGTTCCGTTCACGCTCAGCTTACTCGAAGCCGCCGACCAGAACGCGTTCGACGCGCTGGCTTCGGCTGGCCCCATCTGCTCAAACGAACCGCACTGGCTGCATTTGGGTGATGAGCCATTTGAATTGCCGCCCACGGTCCGGGGTATGTGTCGTACTGCGCAATTTGCATCTACAACACGTTCCAAAATCTCCATGTGTGCCCGCCAGCGTCCTGCCGAAGCTTGCGCGTTGTATGAGCGGTGATCAGGGGGATTAGAGGTTGCAAGTGACCGGACTTCGGCGGCAGCCAGCCAGGCATTCCCGAAACACCGGCTGCCGACATGCCTTGCAATCACATCGTCGTCAAGTTCGCGTTCGAGTATTACCGTTGACGTAACATCCAGTACATTTTCGATCTGGTTTCGCCACGAACGGTCCCAGTCCTTGTATAATCCGGATAAATCTCGACCGATCTGATGCCGTACGTTTGCAGCCAAGAGGGTCCAAGCTTCACGTGCCGCGTGATCAGATAATGCAGCCAGTTCAGATGCAATCAATCTGTCCGGCCTGCACGGAACCAAGGCAAGAAACCGGTTTGGCAGCGATGGCATGCGGACCAATTGATCGTTAACCGTCGGAATCGCTTTAAGGTTCATGCGCTTATGCAACCAAATATCCATATATGGATTTTCGCGCAGTGAGGGAAACAATATTGAGGCAGGACCAAAACGATCGATTACAGGCTCCATGGCCTTGAATGCCAGCCACGACATTATGGCGTTACCCGCCCACAGATCTTGCACCGAACTGGCTGTTTCCGTAAACGGTTGCTGCATTTTTAGTGCGACGGACAAATATGCATAGCCATACATGCCCTGGCAGGTGCCTGCCAATAACCCGCTGGCGCTGTCAGCGCCTTCGACATTCGAATGATCTGGCATTCGTGCATCGGCAGGAAGATGCGAGACCCGATCGCCAGACCCACCGACAAGCGTGCTTGGCAAAATGCGCCAAAGCGCGAAAAACCGCTGCTTCGAAGTTTCCAGACCCTCAACTGTTCGTGAAATTACCTCGCATATGAATTTGCTTTTTACTTCAAGCTCATGTCCACTGAGGGTGTGTTCAGGTTGGAACAAACCGGTAGGACGGTCGCATTTGGGGCCTTCATCAGCCGACGGCAATGGCAACCATCCGCTAGCAGAAAACAGCCGATCCAAAGTCGAATTCACCGCTTCGATTTCGCCTTTGCTGACAGTTCTTCCCAGAGCCGCTGATATCTGACGCACGGCAAATTCCTCATCGCCCTTTTTGTGTGGCAAACTGTCTATGGGACCGCACAGATAGGCGATTATCAATTGCTCCCAGTCGACCAAAGGAACCGTTGTCAATTTGTTCGCCTCGTTTTTTGATGGCTTCGGCAAAAACCAGTGCCCTCAAGCTCGGGCCGCCTGCATTTTGCAGCAATCCAGCGCAAATATGATTATGAAATCTATAGTTATGTTTCGATGTCGATGTGGCGCCGGCGTGGCCCGGCGGTGCGCGCAGGAATTCGGCTTCTTTGGAAGCGCGCGATCAATCCGGGTTCGGCGACCTGTTTTTGATCCCGGCGGCCTCGGTCCGAACATCGCCATCATCAGAAAAACGGCATGAATTCGTTCACCGCGAAGCCAACCCTTTTGGGCCCCGTTTCAAACAGCCACGCTGCTCAGTTTGAGATATGGTGGCGGGCAATGCAGAAATGGCAGTGCGCCACGCCGTCATCTGCGCAACGTGAAGAAGTCTGGGAATGAAATCTATACGCTGAACATCCGCAAAGAACTGGTACCTTTGGGGAAAACGATGAGTGTGGCGCACGAACACCATGACATTGATGCAAATATCCAGGCGTGAGCTTTTGGCGGCTCTTTTTGCGGTCAACGGCTTTCATGCTCGTGCGGGTCCGAAACCGGCGAAGACCGTATTTATGGTATTGTGGCGCGGGGAAACCGAGGTCGAATCGGGTTTCCGGGAATATTTCGACCAGTTGGACTTACCGGTTGAAATATTGCCCCGCTCGTTAGATCGGCGGTCCGAACGTATTCCGCATGTTTTGGATGAAATCCGGGAGACCGGTCCCGATTTGGTTTATTGTTGGGGAACAACCGCGACGCTTGGGGTCGCCGGGCGTGATCCCGGACTGATGGAAGGGGTGAACGACTATCCGCCGCAGATCACCGATCGGCCGGTTGTCTTTACGATGGTATCACGGCCCGTAAAGTCACGCATTGTTAAGATGTTCGGGGCGTCAGGGCGCAACGTAACCGGCGTAAGTCATATTGTCCCGATCGAATCGCAGATCGAAGCAATGCGGAAATACATGCCCGTCGACAGGATCGCAATTATATTCACGCCCACGGAGGTGAATTCCGTGTCGGCGGTGGAGGAAATATCCGAGATCGGAGTTCGATTGAACATCCGTGTTTTCCGGTTTCCTGTCTCGTTGGACTCTGAAGGTTATCCAGATGCCGAAGCTTTGCCAGATCTTGTTGCCGCGGCTGCTGCAACCGGCTCCCAGGTTCTTTATCTTGGGCCGGACAGTTTCATCGGCCAGTACGCACCGCATGTGACCAAGCTGGCAAATGCGCACCGACTGCCATCCTTCGCATCTGCCGAGCGCATGCTCAAGGGCGCCGACGCTCTCTATGGTTTGGTGGCGCCCTACAGGAAGGTGGGGAGATTAACCGCAATTAAAGCCGAAAGTATACTTTTCGGTGGCGAGGATCCTTCTGATATACCGGTCGAGGTCCTTCCCGAGTTTTCCTATGTTATCCGGGCTGATGTTGCCCGTGGCTTGGGTATTTTTCCTGCTCTGTCAATTCTGGAATATGCCGAGCTCATAGAGCCCTGAGTGCTACGGATAGGGGCAGGAACACTGATGGAATGATCATAATGTCTCGATTTGCTGAATATATGTCAACAGCGCCAATGTGCTTTGTCGCCTGCGTATTTGGCGGTGACATCAAGTATTGTAGACGCATAACCGGTGGGTTTGACGGGATATTTCGACTTCATAGGCAACGCGGGGCACGCTGCTTGGATTCTGATGCAAAAGACCCTTGTGCATTGTAATGGTCACTCTGGGCGATCAGGACTTTACGCAATCGGCGATTAGGGTTGTTAACCGTCAGAAGCGCAGGAACGGCGTTCTCGTGCGTCGGGCAGAAATTGTAGATATTGCGTCCCTTATGGAACTTAATACAAGTTCGATCCGGTATTTGGGCAGGAAAGGTCTTTTCATGCCAATGCCAGAAGCGTTCTTTACCAGGATGGTTGCCGACGGCGTAGCCATTGTTTTGGAGAAAGAAGGGCGTGCTCTTGGGTATTCCGTTGCTGTTCCCGCAGGCAAATGCAACGAAGCATTTCTTCCAGTGACCTCTACCAGTCGGGCCGGATTATTGTTTGGCACTGCGCTTGATCCTGCTCTGCGTGGTCAAGGATGGCAGAAATCGCTAATTGATATTCGTGTTGAGATATTCAAGAATTCCGGATTTTCTGAAGTGCAGTCCACGGTGTCGCCATCAAACATTCCTTCTCTTATCAATCTTATCGATAGCGGCTTTCAAGTTTCCGGTCTGAAAACTATGCTGGACAATTATCCTCGGTTTCTGGTCCGCCATGACATTCATGGCGGAGAGAAAGGAGCGCGGAACTGCCGACGAAAATTGGTGCTGACACCTTCCGAAGGCCTATCTGACCACAAGTCCATTCTGAACGAGGGATTTGTCGGAATTCAGGTGATTAGAAGCCGGCCGATTGTTATCGTGTACGCCAAAAAAAAATGATCCTACGGATACGCAAGCAGCCAAGCCTGCGGTACAGCATCACCCTGACAGCGGGAACAGCACTAATATGCGTATCGATCGTCTTGATCGCTTATGCGGAAATCCGCAGTGCAACAAAGGCTCACCGGCAGCGGTTGGAATTGCACAAAATTCACGTGGCCCTCATTGAAACCAGTTTAAACTTGAAACACGAGCAACTGGCTAACTTGGCAAAACGTGTTGTTTCCAATGCGCAGGTTGATGCCGCATTGTTCAACGGGGCCGAAAACTTGGAAACAGTGCTGGATATCGCTCGGGAAAACCTACCGGTCGTCCTGACGGTGACCGCAGTTTCCGGCGAGGTTCTGGCAACCTCCATCGACAGGTCCGTTACGATTGATGGGTCACTGTTTTCAGTTCCCGAATTTGCCAATGCGGGAACGCGTCTTTTGGTTGGTTCCGACGGTGCGCCCGCGCTGCTTCATCACGCCTTGATCAGGCGCGGTCAACGGGTTGTGGGACATGTTTGGGTTCTTTTGCCGATTGCCAACGTCACCGCAGAACTCTTTCCTGACCTTGCCGGCCTGGCGTTCCGGGGTTCCGACAATGTCCTAATGCCTTTATCTGGGCATTTCCCGGTTGCGCGTTCCATTGAGCCTGGTGTGCGGACAGTTAGGTTTTCAGAGACGTTTGGAAAGCGTTTCGAGGCTTTGTTCGTTCCATTGCGGTTTGATGATGTATTTGCCGGCGAACTGGTTTTTCTTAAGGAGAATACCGCTGCTCTCGCCAGAGAGGAACTTTTTTCAACACTGGCGTATTTTACGGTTTTTGTAGTAATCCTGATTTCGCTTGGCCTCCTTGCACGCGCGCTCAGGCTCGGGTTCCGGCCGTTGGGGGCGATAGTGCAACTTCTCGAAGCGATGTCAGGTGGCAATACGGGATTGCGGTACCGACATGCCGGAACGCAATCTTTGCCGGTTTCCGGAAAAAGCGAAAACCAAAAGACCGCATCCGAGAATTCATCGCGAGTCGAAAGGCGTCCGCATCGTGAAATCAGCACATTGCTGAGTACCGTGGAGAGCGTCGGGGCTGCCATTGATGCAAACAACGCATTGATCGCAGTGCGAGAACAACTCGAAAATGCGAGGCGTATTCAGCAATCCCTACTTCCTGGTAGGTTCGATTTGCACCCAAGATTGGATGCATTTGGATACATGCGTCCGGCTCTGGATGTTGCGGGCGATTTTCTTGACATATTCAGACTTGACGATGCGCGGATTGCGGTGTTGGTCGCCGACGTTTCCGGTAAGGGTCTTGCGCCCGCCCTGTTCGCGGCCCAGGCCAGCGCCATATTACGAGCAAATTGCCATCAGACCCAAGAGCCGGAAGAAGTTGTCCGTCTGACGAATCAGGCTTTGTGCGAGCGTAATCCGGAAGATATGTTCTTAACCTGCATCTTGATGATAGTCGCTCCGGAAAGCGGGGCGGTTTACTTTGTCAATGCCGGGCATTGCCCTCCTGTGATTTTCCGGTTCGATGGGCAGGTCGAGCAGGCGGTGACCGACCCTGAACCCGTTCTTGGCGTCGCCCGCGAATTTACCTGGACCACGCACCGATTCGACTTAAAGGCCGGAGACCGGTTGCTTTTGTATAGTGACGGGTTTGACGAGGCGCACAAGGAGAACGGAGACATGCTTGGAACCGCAAGAGTGATAAAGATGTTTTCAGAAGCCTGTTCCTCCAACGATGTGTCGAGCAAACAGCTTGCAGACGGCCTGTTTGACGGTATAGCCGAGTTTGCGGCAGGTGCGCCGCAGGCTGACGATATCACGATTTTGACTATCAGATTGTTGAATTGAAATGACCCGCCATATCGCCAGCATCTGCGGGGGCAGATGTCCACCTGCAAAAATGGCCTAAAAGTGCTTCATTCGCCGAAAAGAAACAACTTCACGGTGCGGTAGTTTGTAGAACTCGCCGCGATGACGTAGCTTCTTCCAACGGTTTTTCCAGTATGTTTCGATACCATCATGGTCGTCGGTCTTGATTACGTGAACTTGCGTCGTTTCTTCGGCAGCTTGTATTCCTAGTTCTTTACTGGGACGGACCGGGTCGTTCGTCTTTCCCAGCTTGTGGTAGCGGCCTTGCTTCATGAGATAGATCCATCCGGTCATGGAGGGCGTAAGTTGTCTTCTTTCACGTGTCTTGGATCTTCCACGAAATATTTCAACTGTTCTGCCCTCAAAGCAACGTCGTTCCGCCCAATGAAGCACTGCCGTTGCGCGCTCATGTTCGGTCCCGAGTCGCTTTGTGATCGTCTGGCGTGCAGGGAAATTGGGATATTTGTCGCCTTCGATGCTCATGTCAGCCATAGACGGTTAAGTCTTAGAGTTGCTGGGAATTTGCAGGAGGTGCATCCTTTGAGGTGAATCATCTCAACCGGGTTCGGCCTGTGTGCCGGCCCACAACGGGAGGCACCTCCATGACCAGGAGACTACCAGCATCCGAGTGCACACGTGAAGCTCTGAATGACCTTATCCACGGACGCTTGCGCGTTGACAACGCCAGGAGCGAGCTTGTGAAGCTTGCGACGCGGCTGATCATTGAAGAAGGCCTTGAGGCCGAGGTTCGCGATGCTCTGGGCCGGGAATACTATGAGCACGGCGCCGGTCTGGGCGACGGTTATCGCAATGGCGTTCGGCGCGGCCGGCTGAAGACGGCGGAAGGGGCGATCGACTTTTCGGCGCCGCAGGTTGCCGGCACGGCCGCGCCGTTCCGTTCGGAGTTGCGTGCGCATCTGAAGGGTCATTCGGAAGCGTTGGAGGACCTGGCGGTCGAGATGCTGGCGCGCGGCCTTTCGGTGCGCGACATCGAGGCTGCCTTCAGGGACGAAGAGGGACGGCTGCTGTTGTCCAGAACGGCAGTGTCGGAGATCGGCGAGCGCTTGTGGGCGGATTACCAGGAGTTCGCCGGCCGCGATCTGTGCGAATATGACGTCGCCTATCTGTTCGTCGACGGCGTTGCCGAGCGCATCCGGCCGGGTCAGAAACGCGAGCCGGAGCTTGCGGCCTGGGGCTTTACCGGCGAAGGCCGCAAGGTTCTGCTGCATCTGATGGCCGGCTCGAAGGAAGACCACGAGACCGTCAGTGCATTCTTCCAGGATATGCGCGGCCGCAGCCTTGGCGATCCGCTGCTGGTGGTCTCGGACGGCGCGCCAGGCATTGTCAAGGCGATAGAGACCTGCTTCGTGCGCTCGGCGCGTCAACGCTGTCTGGCGCACCGCATGCGCAACTTGGCGGCCAAGGTTCCGGAGGATCTGTGGCCCGATTTCAAGGCCCGGGCCACAGCCGCCTATCATGCTCCCAGCCGTGCCATTGCCCGTGACCTGGCTGCCGGACTGGTGGCCGATTACGACAGGAAGCTGCCCAGCGCCGTTGCCTGCTTCATGGATGATTTCGAGGCCTGCATTGCACATCTGAGAATACCGGTCACCCATCTCCGGTCGGTCCGCACGACAAACCTGCTGGAAAGGCTGTTCGTCGAAGAGCGCCGGCGCTTGAAGATCATCCCCAACGCCTGGGGCGAAAAACCGGTGCTCAAACTGATGTTCGCCGCCATGACACGCGCTGCCGAGCGCTGGAAGGCAATCCGGATAACCGAATTCGAGCGCCGCCAGATGGCCGCCGTCAGGGCCGAGCTCGACAAGGAATACGAGGCTCAGATCGGCCTCGGCAAACCCACCTCAAAGGAAAAGCACTCCGAAAAAATATCCAGCACTTCTCGGACTTGACCGCCATAGACGGAAACCGCCCCAACTCCTCCGCTAGCAAATAGAGCATTTCACAAAGCTGGTCCTCGGAAAACCTCGTCGGCGGGGAGTTTGCTTCAAGACCCGCTTCAGCAACAACATCGCCCCATTTTCGCCAACCGTGTTTCCCATGCCACTCATGACGCTGGATGCCTGTCTCGCGCTCAAAAGTCCCCTGTCCTGGTGTGGTGCCCGATCGGATCGCGAGGCTCTTAAGTGCATCAAGGATTTGGTTTTTTGTTCGCATTTCCACCTCGGTGCTATACGATCAGACCAAACCGAATTGCAATGGATACTGAGTGCATCCTGGAGTTGGCGTTAAGCTTCTTTGAAATATCAATTAAATAAGAATTCACTGTGTTTACGGACACACCCATCTCATTGGCAATCGCCTCACTCCTGAATCCATTTGCCACGAGTTGTAGGTACGATCGCTCCCGGCTTGAGAGATTGCTTTGCCGTGCGCTCTGCGCTCTGTCCAGCAAAAAAAGTTTCCTTACAATTTCACAGGTCCTTTGATGAACTTCAAAAATACTGTGATTGGAAATGTGCAGTTCCTGCCCGAAGAATAAACAGTAACCGGTCGCAATCCGTCCAAGCACGGCAGGAAACCCCAGTCCTGACACTTCGTACGAACCGGTTTTCAAAGGGCTCAGAAATAACCCGCGGGCACAAGTTTCTCCACTTCTACTTGACCAATTAAATGGCAGGAATGAGCGTCTCATGTGCAATATGGCAGCATTATCCAGTGATGATACATCTTTCACCATAGTACTATCGAGATTGCCGCAAATGAAATTAGGGCCACAACTCGAAGAAACACCCAGAAGGTTTACGCGACATACAAGAAACCCGCGGGCCTTGATTTCATTTTGCAACTCCCTCAATGCGATCTCCAATTCGATCGCGGTTTCCGATACCGCCTGTGCATTTTGCAACTGAAAACCATTCGCCGGAGCACTCCCGCTGGCACTGGCTGCTTCAGAGTTACCCATTGCACGCACCTTTTGAACAAGCTCATGGGGATTCATAACTATGATTTACGGACAACCATCGGAGTGATTGTTTCCATAGGCATGGTTTATCCGCTTTTCCGAACCGTGCCCCATCGGGTTTGCAAGCAGCTTCGCTTGTCGCAGGGTCCTGCCCCGTTGGGTGCCCTGTGGCGGAAATCATCGGCACAGCCTGTGTGTGTGTCCAGTCCGCTTTCGTTCCGCCCTTTCGCGGGTCCGGTCCGGCGCGTTTGCCTATTCATTCCATAGCCACATCCACCCCGGGGGGGGGGGACACTTTCACGCAAGGTATCCGGCACGCAAGGTATCCGGCACGGAAGGTATCCGGACACCGCCGTTTCACACGGTGCGGCACTGGAGCACTGGGCGCGGGCGGCAACCCCGGTTGCGGCCGCGGTTTCCGGTACACGACACGCGATCACGGGAGAGGAAACATGGCACGCGACGAAACAGTTTATGGCGGTAATGCTGCGGACACGCTCGTAGGAACTGAAGGCGCTGACAAGCTTTCCGGCGAAAACGGCAACGACAGGCTGAATGGCGGTACCGGCAATGACAGGCTGACGGGCGGCAGGGGCACCGACACCTTCGCGTTCGCGGCGGGAGACGGCAACGACACCATTGCCGATTTCGAGGACGGCGACACGATCAGCATCGACGGGGTTTCCGGCGGGTTCGCCGGGCTGGACATCGAGCAGGACGGCGACGATACCGTCATCCGCTACGGCACCCTCGGCGACAGCATCCGGCTGATGGGCGTGACGGCGTCAACGCTCGGCGCGGACGACTTCGCGCTGCCCGAGACGCAGCAGGCGCCCGGCAATGGCGACCGGGGCGTCCAGGGCGCCGGCGACAGGGACGGCGGCAACGACGGCGATACGCCCCTGCCCGGCACGCAGCGGCAGGCGCCCGGCGAGGCGCAGACTCAGACGACCGGTACGGGCGCACAGCAGCAGGCGCCGGACTTCAAAACGCAGCGCGGCACATCAGGCGACGACAGCCTCTACGGGGATGACGGCAAGGACCACCTTTACGGCGGCGACGGCGACGACAGCCTTAAAGGCGGCAAGGGCGACGACACGCTTTATGGCGAGGGCGGCAATGACAAACTTTATGGCGGATTGGGCACCGATACCATTTAAGGTGGTGACGGAGACGACGAACTTTACGGTGACAATTGGTTCAGCGGCAGTGCCGACACGCTGAATGGCGGCAACGGCAATGACGTTTTGATGGGCGGCTACGGTGCCGACACGCTGAACGGCGGCGACGGCGACGACACGCTGACAGGCGGCAGCGATGCCGACCGCTTCGTGTTCAACGCAGGGGACGGGAACGACACCATCACCGACTTCGAGGAGGGCGACACGATCGAGTTCAGAGGAGTTTCCGGCGGGTTTGCGGGGCTGACCATCAAGCAGGACGGTGCCGACACCGTCATCAGCTATGGCGACGGTAACAACGGCGGCACCGTCACCTTGCAAGGCGTGTCCGTGTCAACCCTTACCGATGCCGATTTCGAATTCCTCGCCTGAACGGCCGGCTGGACCTTCGGGAGGTTTGCGGGCGCCTGTGCCGCCGGCCCATGCGCTTCATTTTGCGGGTTGTGGCGGGAGCAAAGGTCCGGTCGGAAGCGGTGAAGGCGCGAATTGTGGCGCGCGGCATATGAAGAGCACAACAAGCCGGGGGTCAATTGTTGGCGACCTTCTTCCGGCGGCGGTTCCCCGGGCTTCGCCCGGGATCTGAAAGTTCGGCTCAGCCCAATGATCTGGCGTCGCGATTTCGAGGCGTATTCCCGACGCCGCCGGCCGTGCCGGGGCAGCAGGCCCGGATAGGCGAACAGGCTGACACCGGATCCGGGTTCGGAGGTTCCTGGCGGACGTGCGGAACAGGCGTCGAGACAGCCTTTCAGGCCGCAAGGCGCTTCCGGGAGGATGACCGTGAAATCGATGGCGGCATCAGCCGGACCGGCCGGGATGTCACCCGGACCCGGTACGCGCCTTGCGGCTGCCATCTTGCGGCTGCCATCTTGCGGCTGCCATGGCGACGGAGCACGGTCATTGCGGCAGGCCCTTCGGTCCGCTGCACGTGACCTGCGGATGTGAGGGTGGTTGCTGCTGAAACCGCGTGCTTCCGCGGTTTGGACTCCGCGGTTTGGACATGGCTCTCGCGGGCGTGCTTTGCGTATGTTCCGGCCGCGCCTTGAGCCTGATGCGGTATCCGCAGGGCCGCCGTCATGGCGAAGGACACGGCCGGTGCGCAGGCGGATGCCGCGCAAGAATCAAAACGATAGCCCGGCGAATGCGCTGCATGTGTCATCAACGAACCACGGTATGCGAATCGCAGGCGACACGCACATCGTCCGCGGGAAACCCCCAACATTCTCGAACGCCCGCGGATGACGATATCAACACGTTCTGTGTTGCGCCCCTGTGCAATGGCCTGACGGTCCGGCGTATCGCGGTCCGGGAGCCCTGTGTCTCCCGGGCCGGCTCTGTTCTGGTCCGGCTGGCGCCGGGAGCCTCGCGTTGAACGGCGCCGGTTTCGTCCCGGCGCCGGCCGCGCATACCGCAATCCCGTTCAATACAGGCGTGCCGGCGGCTTGATCCACACCCGGTTCGGCCCGCCATACGATGCCGCATAGTCTGCCGTGAAGGCACGATCCCGGTCTCTATTCATTCCATAGCCACATTCCTCGGGGCAACACTTCCCGTGACGCGAATGCGCCGCCGCTGTCCGGGCTGGCCGGCATCTTGGCGCGGCGCTGCTTTTCGCGGGCGGCAGCGGAGCGGATGAGACCCGAGCGAAGGAGCGGACGAGATGACCGGGAAGGCAACAGACGGGATGAGTGGGAATGCGCGACGCAGGCATCTTCCTTTCTCGATGGGCATGGCGATGGCGGCGGGCCATGGCCGCGATGCGCGCGCGCAGGTCGTGCCCGCGGACAGCCAGTGCACGATCTCGCAAGGCGGGACGGTCGTCAACTCCGACGGCAACACGGGCGCCGAAAGGCCCCGGGGCGACGTTACCGTTGTCGTCGACACAACCGATGGTCCGGGTGGGCAGTTCTCCATCGACACCACGGATGGCGACGGCATCAAGGCCGAGTCCAAGCTCAGGGTCAGCGGCGGCAACAGCAATGCCTGGTCGGCTGCGGTGACGGTGACGGCGGAGGGAGACATCGCGACGAAGGGGACTGGTGCGCATGGCATTCACGTGTGGTCCACGGCCGTCGCCGCGGGGGGCGGCTCGACGACGGCGGGGGCCGTTGCGGTGACGCACGAAAGGGGCGGCATGATCACGACGACGGGGTCCGGTTCCGACGGGATCCTTGCCTCGTCCTCGGGCGATGGCGGTTCCGTGACGGTCGATGCGCGCGGGACGATCGCGGCGCGCCGCCACGGTATACATGCGGTGACTGGGAACACGGTGTCCGACAAGGGCGCGGTCCCCTGACGGTCGGCTCGAGCCAAAAATGGGACTTTAAAAAAGGGCAGACCGGCTCCGGGCGTTTGGCATCCTTGCGGCCCGGTTTCCGCGCGTCTGTTGCGGCACGCTTGCCTATCCGTTTCATAGCCGCATTCGCGGGGAGGTATGATACCCGAAGGTGACGACAAAATGCGGGAGGTGCATGAACGATGCGTGCGATGGCTTTCGCTGGCGCGGCCCGGTCACGAGGTTCCGGGACCGGCAACGCCTGAACCGGATGGGCCTTTCCGCCGCGCGGCTCCCTGACCGGGCAGATGGATGCAGTGTCGAGGAACAGAAGTCCTGACGCGACCAGACACCTGAGGAGGAAAGTTAAGTGGGATCATTTGGAATTGAAGCGCTCTTTACATTGTTGGTTTTCGTTGTGGCGCTGGCCGTGCTTGTCGGCCTGTTCATTCGAGTGGTGCGATGGATTTCAGGACCCGGACGCCAATGAGCCTGCCACGCGTGATGCGCCGTTCGATGATGCCGTGCCGCGGAACAGAATGGTTTGAGAGGCTCTCTACAGACAATTCTCATGCCGCCTGAAGTTTAAACATCCGTTCTTACGCGATTATTTGGCAAGCAAGATAAGGGAGCTAAAGGCAGCCATGGTTACGTTTATTCCAAACCTACGAACCACAAAGGAAGCGGCTAATGATGTCGTGCAGGCGTATGTCGATACGCCCAATTTTGTCTATTCAGACTGGCTGAAGGCCGACGATAACGCGCCAATCGGAACTGTAGGCGACAAAAAAGAGGTCGGCATTGTCGGCGCCGGGCCGGCCGGATGCTGCGCCGCGTATGAACTTCGGAGATGCGGATACAACGTCATCTTATTTAACGATTCAAAGGACCATAATGGCGGACGTCTTTACAGCAAGCATTTTATGAAAAATGGCGCAAAGACAAATGATATCGCTGAAATGGGCGCTATGCGTTTTCCGCCAACCGAGGAAGTTTTGTACCATTACTTCTCAAGATTTGGAATAGAAACGGATGAGAACTTTCCCGATCCAGGTAAAGAACCCACCTGGGTTTCCTTTCAAGGCAAAGGAGTGGTCTGGAAGGACCCCGAAACGCCGCCGACAAAGGACTTCAACATTGTATCAAACGGCTTTAGAGCCCTCACTCAAAACGGGATAACGGATCACAACGGTGAAACGGTTCTGCAATCCCCCGAATGGTTTAAGCAACGTCTCAGGCTTTCTGCCAACAACAGCAGTTTCCGTAACCAGGTAATTACACAATGGCAAGCTTACATCAATGAATTTGAAAATGACAGCTGGTATAGCGGATTGCGCAAAATTTTCTCAAAAAACGCCGAATGGTCGATCCCCGGCAAAGAAGAATGGACGGATATGGATTTCACGTAACTGCTCACCCCCACTTTAAGTCCCCGAGATTCAACGGCGGTTTCAGACCCACTAGCTCAATCGAGATGCCTTTTTGGCCTCGGAGTGGTGCGACGATTTGAATCGGCTATTAACGATCCCCTCATTGCGATTTTCGTGATTCTATCGGGTTATGACACGTGTTCGATTGATTTGGGAAAAGCCGCATTGGGGTGGTCTTTCAGTCAAGGCTACTCGCTGCATTTGGAAGCCTGAAAAGGCGATGCGGCCACCGCATGGCCTGATGTCCATGGCATCGCGGGCGGACTGATGGCAAGCGTGAATGGCACTTCCCTGCGTGAAGAGTTCGATGCTGCCAGGGCGCGCATTGCCGCGCTGCGCAAAGCGGGCAGGATTTCAGATGACGTCGATGCGGTTATTGGCGTGTTGTGCAGCTTGCTGGGCATCCTGATCGCCATCTTTCTGGAAAAGACGACCAGGAAGACCGGCAAGAACTCCAGTATTGCGCCGTCGCAGACGGATAAGGACAACACCGGGAAACGGAGCAAAAAGGCTTCCGGCAAGGGTGTGGCGCCGAACTGGATGACGGGCGAAAACCTTCGCAAGGTCACCGTCGGGGAAACCTCCACCGTCCAGGTTTGTGACAGTTGCGGGGCTGATCTCTCAGACGTCGAACCCTCGGCGCGCGAGGAACGCATCCATCTCGATATCATGTTCGAGGTTGTCGAGAAAAAGGTCGTCGCAGAAACCAGGGACTGCCCCAAATGCCGCACCCGAACCAAGGGGCGTTTCCCTGAAAACATGCCGGGGCCTTTGCAATATGGCGTTGGCTTTCAGGCCTTCGTGATCAACCTGCTGATTGCCCAGATGCTGTCTTTGCGCCGCGCCGTCGAACTGGTGCGGGCCATCTCTGGCGTCAGGATGTCGCAGGCCACCTGCCTGGGCTACATCCAGCGACTGCACGAGGCGCTTGAACCCTGGGAAACGGCTGCCGCCGCACATCTTCTGACCCGCCCGGCCCTGCATGCCGATGAGACCGGTTTCAGGGTCGACAGCAAAAACCAGTGGCTGCATGTGCTGACCGATGACTCCCTGACCCTCATTTATGGATACCCCGGTGTCAAGCGATTTTCGAACGGTGATGTGAGCGTGTGATCGGATGCGGTCATTTATCAGGCCTCACAGTGCGGCTTTTTGTGCAGCCGCGGGCCGGTATGGTGATGCGCGAACCGGGTCCAAATCAAGTTCCAAAGCTATTTTGCCTTTTGGGTCAACATGGTTTTCCCGCTCCGGATCTTTCCGATCAATCTCCCATGCTATTCGTCGACCTCTTCACACGTCCCGGGCACCGACGCGAAGCGTTGCGCGATCCGCGCTTACGCTACCGCCTCCGGATTCCGATAATTCTCCTGTTTCGATATCATGGCCCAGATACCCCGTGCCATCCTGTTGGCCAGCGTGATCGCGACCAGAAGCTTCGGTTTTCGATCCAGCATTCTGGCCAGCCAGCTTCCCTTGCGAACCCCAAACCGCGTCGCCGCATTGATCACTGACATCGCCCCGATGATCAACAGGCTTCGGATGTCTTTCTGACCCATCTTCGAAACTTTCCCGAGCCGGTCCTTACCGCCTGTCGAGCGCTGAAGCGGCACGAGACCCAGCCAGGCTGCGAAGTCACGCCCCCGTTTGAAGCAATTCATGTCCGGGGCAAAGGCCTCAATTGCCAGTGCCGTCTGCAACCCGACGCCCGGCATTGTTGTCAGCCTTCGCACTGTGCCGGATGCTTTCGCCTCCGTCTTGAGTTGCTTCGTCAGATCGAAAATCCTGGTCGCCAGCAGATCGATGTGCTCGGCATACATCCGGGCCGTGTTACGCACGAGGGCGGGCAGCCCATTGGTATCGTCGTCCAGCGCGGCTCTCAACTTCTTGATCCCCGCCTTGCTCTTCGGCCCGATCACGCCATATTCGGCGAGATGGCCGCGCAGCGCATTGATGGTCTGCGTGCGCTGCCTGACAAACATCTGCCGTGATCGGAACAGCATGCCGCGCGATTGCTGCTCGGTGGATTTCACCTCAACGAACCGCATGGTCGGCCGGGAGGCAGCTTCAGTGATCGCCTCAGCGTCTGCCCTGTCGTTTTTCTGCCTTTTGACAAAAGGTTTCACGTACTGAGGTGGAATCAGCTTCACCTCATGGCCCAACTTACCGATCTCGCGGCCCCAATCGTGAGCTGTGGCGCAGGCCTCCATCGCGACAATGCATCGGGGCTGCTGTGCAAGAAACGGCATGAACTGGGCGCGGCTCAACTTCTTGCGGTAGCCAACCGAGCCATCGGCTGTGGCTCCGTGGACCTGAAAAACCTGCTTTGCAAGATCAACGCCGATGATGCTAACTTCCGACATGTGGATACTCTCCCTTTGATTTGTGACGTTCAGTATAACGGCACCTGGCACATTACGATGCCTCCGGGCGGGGTATCCACACTATCAAGTTCCTGCACCCCAGGCGCGGCAAGGAAGCGATAGAGGCATTCGGCATCATTCCGGTCTACACCGGGGTGTTGATCCATGATTGCTGGGCATCCTACCTTGCATACAGCCAGTGCAAGCATCAGCTATGCGGGTCGCATCTGCTTCGGGAACTGACCTTTGTCGTCGACTCCAGCAATTACCGTTGGGCGCGCCTGATGAGGAAGGTGTTGCGCGAGGTCTGCCATAAGGTCAACAAGAGCGAGACCGGGGTGTTGAGCGAGGCCGAATGTCGCAAGATACGCAAAAGGTATCGGACCATTCTGACGCAAGGTGCCGGGGAAATGCCCGAAGTTCCTGCGAAACCGGAAGGTAAGCGCGGACGGGTCGCAAAGTCGGATGCCCACAACCTGCATGAGCGTCTGTTGAAACACGAGGACTCCGTGCTTCGCTTCATGAGCGAACCCGATGTCAGCTTCACCAATAACGCGGGCGAGCAAAAAATCAGGATGGCAAAGGTCAAAATCAAAGTCTCGGGCTGCTTCCGGACAGACCGCTATGCACACGCCTGGTGCCGGATATCAAGCTACCTGAGTTCCATGGGTGCCCTCGGATATAATCCACTTGTCGCGATCCAGATCGCGCTGGCCGGAAATGCCGCCAATATGGTCAAATCACACTATGCTCAAGACGCGTGACGGGGTGAGCAGTTACGAAAATCGTTTGTTTGACCGGCGGTCGAATGCGGCGTCTAATCGCGTCCGACAAAAAGACGACAGGAAACGCCGCATGTTCGGAATCACGCCCTCGGCGCGGCTGCGCCCCTCACCCTTCTTTGACGCAACGGTTGCCGAGGGGGTGCAGAGCTTTACGACCTACAACAACATGATGATGCCCACCGGCTATGGCGATCCGGAGAGCGAGTACTGGCGGCTGATCAACGGCGTATCCATGTGGGATGTTTCCGTCGAGCGGCAGATCGAACTGACAGGCCCCGATGCCGGCCGCCTGGCGCAGTTCCTTTCGCCGCGTGACCTGACGAAATGCGTCGAAGGCCAGGGCAAATATGTGGCGCTGTGCAATCATGCCGGGACACTGATCAATGATCCGATCCTCCTGAAGCTTTCCGCAGACCGCTACTGGCTCTCCATTGCCGATTCCAACATCCTGTTCTGGGCCCGGGCGATCGCCTGTGAGCGCGGTCTGGATGTTGCGGTGACCGAGGCCGATGTCTCGCCCCTTGCCGTGCAGGGTCCCAAGGCCGAGGACGTCATCGCGTCGATCTTCGGCGACTGGGTGCGCGACCTGAAATATTTCTGGTTTTCCGAGACCGAAGTCGCCGGCATACCGGTCGCCGTTGCACGCTCCGGATGGTCGAAGCAGGGCGGTTTCGAAATCTACCTCATGGACGGGAAGAAAGGCACTGCGCTATGGAACCTCGTCAAGGAGGCCGGCGCACCGTACGAGATCGGCCCGGGCAATCCGAACGCGTGCGAGCGCATCGAGAGCGGGCTGCTGTCATGGGGCGGCGACACGGATGATGCGACCAACCCCTATGAGGTGCGTCTCGGCCCCTTCGTCGATCTGGATGTTCCGGACGATGTCGTCGGCATCAAGGCCCTCAGATCCATCAAGGCCGCCGGGCCGAAGAGGCAGCAACTGGGCGCCGTCCTTGAAAGCGATGTGCCGACGGCCTTGCCTTCGCGCTGGTTCGACATTACCGCCGGTGGCGAGAAGATCGGCGATCTCACCAACTGCGTCTGGTCTTACCGGCTGAAAAGAAATATCGGCTTCGCGCTGGTATCGGCGCAGCTTCAACCGGGTGCCGAAGTCGTTGTTCACAAGGATGGTGCGGCCGTGCCGGCTGTTCTCTGCAAGCTGCCGTTTATCTGATGCCAGTTGGCGAGGCAGAGTTCCCGGACACCTGATCAGGCGGAAAACAAGCTCTCGGCGGTGCCGATCGGCTGTTGCTGGTAGATCGTTTCCAGAAAACGCCAAAGTTCATCACTGAGCCATTCGGGCAGACCCTGGCGCCGCTGCATGATGAAATCCGTGAAGTTGAAGGACGGGTCCTCGACAAAATCGAGCGCGTCGGCTGAGAGCGCCGGGAGCCTGATCTGCCGGTCCATGCCGATCTTTACAAGCTCGTATTCGCCATAGACCGGTGCGCGAAACGCACCGATGGCGTCGTTCCGCACGAGCACGAACTGGCTGGAGGAGAGTTGCCCACGCAGCGCAATGGCGGCCTGGATCGAGGCAAGGGTTCGATCAAGAAAGAAGAAGACGGCCATGCCCAATCCCGCTGCCGCGGCGGCCTTTTCGTAGTCGATATTCTCAAAAATGGAAAAGAAACGCTCGAGATTGTGCGCTTCCAGATCGATCACATAATCGAGATGCGGGTTTTCCAGAATGCTGTCAAACAAACGCATCTGACCGTCCGTGCTGGACAAATCGATGATATCGCTCTCTCCAGGGAAATAGCGGTTGATGGTGCCGTGGGGATAGTCGGTATCGATGATGCGGGGCAGATTGTCGGTGCCAAGGCGCAACAGCTCCGCATAAAGCCGGGCAAAAATGGTCTTTCCATTCCGGGCTTCGTCAGAACAGATGATGTGAACATTGGCGCCGATGGCAGGACTCCTGCTTGCCCCGGCCACTGCACCGGGTGCGAGGGATACGGGGTCACTCTAACCCCGTATCTTAACAGGTTGTCTACTTCTTTGCCGCGCGCTGCGGTTCGGCCTTGGGTTTGGCCGCCGGTTCGCTGCTGGCCCGGCTGAGATTCTGCAACAGGCTCAAATGGCCGAATTCAGCATCAAGATCGGAAATCCACTTGCGGACATAGCCGCGCAGGACGAAGGAGAAATTGCCGTCCGCGCCGCGCGCATCCTTGTTCTCGACAAAGCCGGAGAATGTCACGCCGGCGAGATCGACCTGCTCATAGGCCATCTCGTTGAGCTTCGGGATGTCGATTTCCGTCGCGTCGGGCAGATCCGCGAAATACTTCTTGAAGGTCTTCTCGTCCCACTCGAAGAAGTTCGTTTCGTTGATGAAGTTACGGGCAATGACGTAGTTGATGCCTTTGATGTAATTCGAGATTTCATTGATCTCGTCAAGCGATGCCACGGATGGTCCGACAACGTGAATAAGGCCGAGATCGAACTGACCGTGCCGGGCGGCCTCCAAAACGCCGATCCGGTCGAATGTGTCGAGCGCCATGGAGAGATTGCCGGCCTTCAGGTCGACGATCGTCACCTTGACAGCCGCTGAATCGAGCGTGTCCAGGATTTTCATCTGGTCGGCCACCGAATTCAGGTCGATGACCTCGGTGATCTCGGGATAGAAACGCTTGAGCGTTCCGCGCGGGTTCTCGGTGTCGAAGGCGCGAGCCGGCATGTTCTTACGGGCCAAATAGTCCAACAGCGCACGGGAGGTCGTTGTCTTGCCGACGCCGCCCTTGTCTGCGCCCACCATAATCACGGTTGGTTTCATGAATTCTGTTCCCTGTTTGCGCGAGACCCCTCAGCCCCGCATTTTGCGTTTTTTGTGAACTCAACGCTGACTTCGCCGCAGCTTCGATAAGGAACTTATTTCCGGCGAAAACGTGGCGGTTCGCCTTTCGCGGCAATTCTCTTTGGCGCTGGTCTGGATACGCGTGCAAACGGGGTCGCAAACTCTGAAAATTTCGACAGTGGATACAATTTTCCGCAGTGGCACTTGGCTCTATCCAATCCCTGCTGCCTGCCTATAATCGGGCAAAAACAGGAGGGGTCCCTTGGGAATCTTATTGAGCGTTTTTCTGCCGCTCTCGCTGGCATTCATCATGTTTTCGCTCGGCCTTGGCCTGACAGTGGCCGATTTCGCGCGGGTCGTGTCGCGGCCGAAGGCATTCTTCGCGGGCGCCATCTCCCAGATCGTCGTTCTGCCGATCGTCGCCTTCCTCATGTTGCAGCTATTCCGCTTGCCGCCCGAACTGGCCGTCGGCGTGATGATCCTGTCTTTCTGTCCGGGCGGCGTTACGTCCAACATCATCACCAAGCTCGCCGGCGGTGCGGTCGCGCTGTCGGTGACACTGACCGGTGTGGTCAGCCTTATATCCGTGGTCACCGTACCGCTGCTCGTTGCCTGGGCGGCGGGTCATTTCATGGGGCAGGCGGCGCCGGCGATCAACGTTACTTCACTGGCGCTCGCCATGTTCGCGATCACCGCCGTGCCCGTGGCGATCGGTGTTGCGCTGCGCCATTTCGCAAAAGGCCTTGCGGATCGCATCGAGGCAACCATTTCACGCATCGCCCTTGTTCTCTTCGTTATCATTGTCATCGGGGCCCTGGCCGCAAACTGGAGCCTGTTCGTCGCCAACCTCGTCCTGCTCGGGCCGTTGCTCGTTATCCTGAACATCGTCCTGCTGCTTCTCGGTCTGGGTATTGCCCGGGCAATGGGGCTCGACCATGCGGATGGCGTGGCGATCGCCATCGAGACAGGCGTGCAAAACAGTACATTGGGGATTACGGTGGGCAGCCTGATCGTCGAGGCGGCGACCGGGCTCCCACCCTTCAGCCTGCCGTCGGGCGTATACGGAATCACCATGTACTTTGTCGCCGTGCCGTTCATCTACCTGATGCGGCGCCGGGCACAACGCTAGAGACGCCGTCGTTTGCGGCAGGCCGCGGCTCCGACCGCGTTCGGTCCGTTGTCAGGCCTGCGCTTCGACCGGCGCGTAATCGGAAGGAATGACGGCATCCGGGCGTCCGTCTAGATTAAGGTGCGTCACGCTCGGTTCGGTCTCGGCGATGATGGCGCCCTCACGGATCACGGCAAGGCGCGTGGCCCTGAGGCGTATGGCCTCGACCGGGTCGCGGGCGTCGAGTATGACGCAGCTCGCCGGACGTCCCTCCTCGATGCCGTAGTCCGTTATCCCGAGTGCCCGGGCCGAATTGACCGTGATGGCGTCGAAGGCCTGCTTCATGGCATCGATCGCGGTCATCTGGGCGACGTGGACGGCCATATGGGCGACATCCAGCATGTCGGCGCTGCCAAGCGAATACCAGGGATCCATGCAGCAATCCTGTCCGAGCGCCACATTGACACCGGCAGAAAGGAGCTCGGGTACACGTGTCATGCCGCGCCGCTTCGGATAGGTGTCGTGGCGGCCCTGCAGGGTGATGTTGATCAGCGGGTTGGGAATGGCGTGGATCTGCGCCTCGGCGATCAGCGGGATCAGCTTGGAGACATAATAATTATCCATCGGTAACTGCTCACCCCCACTTTAAGTCCCCGAGATTCAACGGCGGTTTCAGACCCACTAGCTCAATCGAGATGCCTTTTTGGCCTCGGAGTGGTGCGACGATTTGAATCGGCTATTAACGATCCCCTCATTGCGATTTTCGTGATTCTATCGGGTTATGACACGTGTTCGATTGATTTGGGAAAAGCCGCATTGGGGTGGTCTTTCAGTCAAGGCTACTCGCTGCATTTGGAAGCCTGAAAAGGCGATGCGGCCACCGCATGGCCTGATGTCCATGGCATCGCGGGCGGACTGATGGCAAGCGTGAATGGCACTTCCCTGCGTGAAGAGTTCGATGCTGCCAGGGCGCGCATTGCCGCGCTGCGCAAAGCGGGCAGGATTTCAGATGACGTCGATGCGGTTATTGGCGTGTTGTGCAGCTTGCTGGGCATCCTGATCGCCATCTTTCTGGAAAAGACGACCAGGAAGACCGGCAAGAACTCCAGTATTGCGCCGTCGCAGACGGATAAGGACAACACCGGGAAACGGAGCAAAAAGGCTTCCGGCAAGGGTGTGGCGCCGAACTGGATGACGGGCGAAAACCTTCGCAAGGTCACCGTCGGGGAAACCTCCACCGTCCAGGTTTGTGACAGTTGCGGGGCTGATCTCTCAGACGTCGAACCCTCGGCGCGCGAGGAACGCATCCATCTCGATATCATGTTCGAGGTTGTCGAGAAAAAGGTCGTCGCAGAAACCAGGGACTGCCCCAAATGCCGCACCCGAACCAAGGGGCGTTTCCCTGAAAACATGCCGGGGCCGTTGCAATATGGCGTTGGCTTTCAGGCCTTCGTGATCAACCTGCTGATTGCCCAGATGCTGTCTTTGCGCCGCGCCGTCGAACTGGTGCGGGCCATCTCTGGCGTCAGGATGTCGCAGGCCACCTGCCTGGGCTACATCCAGCGACTGCACGAGGCGCTTGAACCCTGGGAAACGGCTGCCGCCGCACATCTTCTGACCCGCCCGGCCCTGCATGCCGATGAGACCGGTTTCAGGGTCGACAGCAAAAACCAGTGGCTGCATGTGCTGACCGATGACTCCCTGACCCTCATTTATGGATACCCCGGTGTCAAGCGATTTTCGAACGGTGATGTGAGCGTGTGATCGGATGCGGTCATTTATCAGGCCTCACAGTGCGGCTTTTTGTGCAGCCGCGGGCCGGTATGGTGATGCGCGAACCGGGTCCAAATCAAGTTCCAGAGCTATTTTGCCTTTTGGGTCAACATGGTTTTCCCGCTCCGGATCTTTCCGATCAATCTCCCATGCTATTCGTCGACCTCTTCACACGTCCCGGGCACCGACGCGAAGCGTTGCGCGATCCGCGCTTACGCTACCGCCTCCGGATTCCGATAATTCTCCTGTTTCGATATCATGGCCCAGATACCCCGTGCCATCCTGTTGGCCAGCGTGATCGCGACCAGAAGCTTCGGTTTTCGATCCAGCATTCTGGCCAGCCAGCTTCCCTTGCGAACCCCAAACCGCGTCGCCGCATTGATCACTGACATCGCCCCGATGATCAACAGGCTTCGGATGTCTTTCTGACCCATCTTCGAAACTTTCCCGAGCCGGTCCTTACCGCCTGTCGAGCGCTGAAGCGGCACGAGACCCAGCCAGGCTGCGAAGTCACGCCCCCGTTTGAAGCAATTCATGTCCGGGGCAAAGGCCTCAATTGCCAGTGCCGTCTGCAACCCGACGCCCGGCATTGTTGTCAGCCTTCGCACTGTGCCGGATGCTTTCGCCTCCGTCTTGAGTTGCTTCGTCAGATCGAAAATCCTGGTCGCCAGCAGATCGATGTGCTCGGCATACATCCGGGCCGTGTTACGCACGAGGGCGGGCAGCCCATTGGTATCGTCGTCCAGCGCGGCTCTCAACTTCTTGATCCCCGCCTTGCTCTTCGGCCCGATCACGCCATATTCGGCGAGATGGCCGCGCAGCGCATTGATGGTCTGCGTGCGCTGCCTGACAAACATCTGCCGTGATCGGAACAGCATGCCGCGCGATTGCTGCTCGGTGGATTTCACCTCAACGAACCGCATGGTCGGCCGGGAGGCAGCTTCAGTGATCGCCTCAGCGTCTGCCCTGTCGTTTTTCTGCCTTTTGACAAAAGGTTTCACGTACTGAGGTGGAATCAGCTTCACCTCATGGCCCAACTTACCGATCTCGCGGCCCCAATCGTGAGCTGTGGCGCAGGCCTCCATCGCGACAATGCATCGGGGCTGCTGTGCAAGAAACGGCATGAACTGGGCGCGGCTCAACTTCTTGCGGTAGCCAACCGAGCCATCGGCTGTGGCTCCGTGGACCTGAAAAACCTGCTTTGCAAGATCAACGCCGATGATGCTAACTTCCGACATGTGGATACTCTCCCTTTGATTTGTGACGTTCAGTATAACGGCACCTGGCACATTACGATGCCTCCGGGCGGGGTATCCACACTATCAAGTTCCTGCACCCCAGGCGCGGCAAGGAAGCGATAGAGGCATTCGGCATCATTCCGGTCTACACCGGGGTGTTGATCCATGATTGCTGGGCATCCTACCTTGCATACAGCCAGTGCAAGCATCAGCTATGCGGGTCGCATCTGCTTCGGGAACTGACCTTTGTCGTCGACTCCAGCAATTACCGTTGGGCGCGCCTGATGAGGAAGGTGTTGCGTGAGGTCTGCCATAAGGTCAACAAGAGCGAGACCGGGGTGTTGAGCGAGGCCGAATGTCGCAAGATACGCAAAAGGTATCGGACCATTCTGACGCAAGGTGCCGGGGAAATGCCCGAAGTTCCTGCGAAACCGGAAGGTAAGCGCGGACGGGTCGCAAAGTCGGATGCCCACAACCTGCATGAGCGTCTGTTGAAACACGAGGACTCCGTGCTTCGCTTCATGAGCGAACCCGATGTCAGCTTCACCAATAACGCGGGCGAGCAAAAAATCAGGATGGCAAAGGTCAAAATCAAAGTCTCGGGCTGCTTCCGGACAGACCGCTATGCACACGCCTGGTGCCGGATATCAAGCTACCTGAGTTCCATGGGTGCCCTCGGATATAATCCACTTGTCGCGATCCAGATCGCGCTGGCCGGAAATGCCGCCAATATGGTCAAATCACACTATGCTCAAGACGCGTGACGGGGTGAGCAGTTACGCTTGATTTTGATCTAGCAGAAGATATGATCTGAAAAATCCGAATAACATGATCGAAACACCCAAAATACGCCATGAGCAAGTTTGACCGCCTGTCCGCGCTGATGCGGCACTTCCAGATGACCGTCGAGATGGTGGAGGCCGGTGAGGGCAATCTGATTGTCTTCGGAAGGCCCGGCAATGACAGCCCATGCGGTGTCGAGTTCTGGCCCCGTCACGAACGCGCGCAAAGTGTCATCGCGCCCGAGAAGAGGCTTGTCGAGGCCCGGGCCGACTGGGACGGGCGCAGCAACCCGCTCGTCGCCGCCCTGCCGGAATGCGTGGTGATGGAAACGCAGGATGACGACGGCACGCAACTGCTGCTGCAGATGCTGGTGGCAGAGGCGGCAGACCGGCGCTGCGGCTCCGCTTCCGCACTCAACCGGCTTTGCGAGGTCCTGTTGATCCGGCTGCTGCGCCGCCAGATCGAGCGCGGCGCAACGACGCCCGGCCTGATCTCCGGCCTCGCCCACGAGCGGCTCAGCCGCGCGCTGGTCGCCCTGCATGACGATCCAGGCCGCAACTGGCGAAATATCGACCTCGCGGAGGTTGCCGGCATGTCGCTCAGCCGTTTTTCCGAACAGTTTTCCCTCCAGGTCGGCGAGACGCCGCAGGCCTATCTGCGGCGCTGGCGCATGATCCTGGCACGTCAGGCGATTGCCTCGGGAGAACGCATTCAATCGGTCGCCCGGCGTTTGGGCTATGGCAGTTCCGAGGCGCTGAGCCGCGCATTCAACAAACACTACGGTCAGGCACCGGTCTCGATCCGAATGGAGAACCGCGGCCTTGTGGCAGCGGAATAAGCCCCCTATGCGGGATCGGCGACGGCTTCGGGTGTCTTGCTGCGGCGCCACAGGCCGCCGAACAGCAAAAAGTAGGCGCCCGGAACGAAGAACAGGCTGAGCACCGAGGCGATCGCCAGCCCGCCGATCATCAGCGTTGCCATCGGCTCGAACAGCGCACCGCCGTTGATCGCCATCGGCATCAGCCCGAAAATCGTCGTCAGCGATGTCAGTAGGATCGGCGTCACGCGTTTCTTCGCCGCCTCGACGATCGCCTCCCGCAGGGCCATCGTCTCGCGTTCGATATCGATCTGGTCGATCAGGACGATCGCATTGTTGATGATGATACCGGCCAGCGAGATCAGGCCGAGGATGGCGAAGAATGACAGCGGGCGATCGGTCAGGAGCAGCGCCAGCGGCGCACCGATGATGATCAACGGCACGGTCATGAAGGTCAAAAGCACCCGCCGGAAGGAGTTGAACTGGAACATCAGTGCCGCGAACATCACCATCAGCGCCAGCGGCATTCCGGCACCGAGCTTTTCATTGACCTCGGCACTGTTTTCCGTTTCGCCGGCAATCTCCAGCTTGTAGCCACCGTCCAGATTGAGCTGGCTGAGAGTCGGCCTGATCAGGTCCAGCACGCGGTTCGCGGCCAGCGTTTCGCTCTTTCCGGAGATCTTGATCAGCCGGACCTGATTTTCGCGTCGCATCTGGGAAAACTCGAGCTGAGGATCGAACGTCGCCACCTGGTCGAGCGAGATCAACTGGCCCTCCGCCGGAATGGCAAGCCCGGCAAGTTCTTCAAGGCTGCTCCTGAAACGCTCTTCGGCGCGCACCGCGATCGGGATAGACTGATCGCCCTCACGGTATGTCGACACATTTGTCCCGGAATAGAACGTATCCATAAGGTCCGAGATTTCCTGTGACGAAACGCCGAGCTCGCGTGCCTTGCTCTGATCGACATCGATGACGATCTTGAGCGTCTTGTTGCCCCAGTCGTTTTCGTTCTGCGAAATACCTGGAACGGCGTCGAAGGCGACTTCAACCTCGTCCGCGAGCATCAGCAGCTGCTCCGCGCCGGGACCGGAGATCTTGATCTCGACGATGCCGGATTCGCCGCCGCCCATCGATAGCCGCTTGACCTTGAAGCGCCCCGAGGGGTGGTTTTCGACCAGATAGCGCCAGGCCCTGTCCGCCGCCGTGACGGCGCCTTCGAAATCCTGCGTGTTGACCAGGATAAACGCGGCCGACGGATCGGTATCGGCGGGGTTGAGGGCAAGGTAAAAGCGCGGCCCGCCGTCTCCAACGAAAACGGTTGTGTCGACGACTTCAGGATTGGCCTCCTTGTCGCGAAGCCACTCTTCGACCGCCAGCGCTTCGGCCCGCGTCGCCGAGATCGCGGTGCCCTTCGGCATGTTGAGATAGATCATGTACTCGGCGCGTTCGGACAGCGGGAACATCTCGCTCTTGACGCCGGAAAAGAGGTTGGCCGAGCCGACAACGGCGGCATAGCAGGCAATGATGATGAACGGACCGAAGGCCAGGGTTCGTCCGATGAACGCGCCGTAGGTCCGCACCACGACATTGGGCTGCGGGTCCTTGTCGTCGGCTTTGCGGCGCGCGAACCAAACGCACAGGGTCGGCAATATTTAGAGCGCCGTAAACCAGGAGCCGGCCAGCATGATGCCCACGACGGCGCCCAGCGAAAATGCGAATTCGCCCTCGGTGCCATCCAGGATCAGCATCGGAATGAAGGCTGACACCGTCGTGATCGACGCGACGGCCAGCGGAATGAAGAACTGCCGGCCGGCTCCGAGCGCCGCTTCCTCCGGAGACAGGCCGCGTTTGATGCGCCCCTCGATATCCTCGACGACGACGAGCCCGTTGTCGACCAGCAGGCCAAGAGAAATGATCACCGCTGCGATGGAGATCTGCTGCAGGTCGATTGCCATCAGGTTCATGCCGATCAGCGCGAAGGTCACCGTGAACGGCACGATGCAGGCGATGATCAGCGCACCGCGGAACCCCAGAAAAACGAGCATCACGACGAGCACGACGGCAAAGGTCTGCGCCACATTCATCAGCGCGCTGTTGATGGATGTCGTGACATTGGTTTCCTGGAAGGTCGAGAAATTGTAGGTGATGCCGATCGGCTGGGTCAGCTCATACTGGCCGACCGCCTCCTTGAGGGCAGCGCCGATCTTCTGGATATCCTCCGTATCCGTCATCTCGACGCTGACGATCACCGCCTGCTGGCCGTTGAAGTACACCGGTTTGTTGACCGGGTCCTGATAGCCGCGCCGCACGTTCATCAGGTCCTTCAGGCGGATAAAGCCGGAAAGTCCCTGAACCTTGGTCAGCACGTCCTCGATTTCCTCGACCGAGCGCAGGTCGCCATTTGCTTCGAAGATAAGGTTGACGCCGTCGGCATCGATCTCCCCGGCCGGAAGAATGACGTTCTGCGCCTGCAGGTCGCTGATCACCTGGGTGAGCTGGACACCGACAGCGGCGAGTTTCCGGCTGTCGATCTCAAGCCAGATCCGCTCGTCCTGGACCCCGTAGAGCGATACTTTTGAGATGCCATCGATCTCGTAGAGATACTCGCGCAGGTCATCGGCCGAATCGCGCAGTTCCGCGTTGCTGAAACCCTCGCCGGTCACCGCGATCGTGGCAATCGCGACGTCACCATAATCGGTGTTGACGAATGGGCCTTCCGTGCCCTCCGGCAGGCTCGGCTTGAGGTCGTCCATCTTGTTGCGGATGTCCTCGAAAACCGTGTTGAGCTCGCTTTTGGAGACGTAATCATAGATCGACACCGAAACCAGCGTGCTGCCGGTCGAAATCAGCGAGTTGATATCCTCGACCTCTCCGATCTCCCGCGCCTTGCGCTCGATCGGCTTGACGATAAGGTTCTCCATGCGCTCCGGAGACATGCCGGGAAACTGTGCGCTGATCTGCGCGCTGCGGATGGTGATCGCCGGATTCTCGCGCTTCGGCATGGTGCCGTAGGACAAAAGCCCCTGCAGTATCAGCGCGATCATGACAAGCAGCGTCAGCCGCGATTTGGAGATGCCGAAGCGGGTCAGGAAATCCATGGTCCTTCCCCTATTCTTCTTCGGTCAGTGGCTTGACCTCCATGCCGTCCCGCAGGAACGACACACCGGCGCAGGCGACAAGTTCACCCGGCTGAAGACCGTCAACGACGATAAGCTGATTGTCGCGCAGACCGCCAACGAGCACTTCCCGCAGCTTCACGGTCCCGCTGGCTTCGTCATAGACGAACAGCTCCAGTGCGCCCGGCTGCTGCGGATCGTCAGGAACCTCGAAATTTCCCTGCAGAGGCATGACCGTCAAAGGCAGGGTGTAACCGGCGCCGCGCGGTACGGCGAATTCAAGCGTGATTTCAACCGCCATGCCGGCCTTCAGCAGCGCGTTGGTTTCATCGAGTGAGACGACGACGGGAAAAGCGGACACGCTGTCGGCGCGCGATCCGAGCTCGCTGACATGTCCCTGCAGAACGATCGACGGATCGTCGGCGAGGCGGATGACGGCACGTTTGCCGACGGCAAGCTGGTTGACGATGTCGAAGCTGACCGTGAAAGAAGACTCGAACTGGTCATCGGCATAAAGGGTCGCGACCGGTGAACCGGCGGTGACATTGGTGAAGGAGTCGACCTCAACCGAGCTGATGATGCCATCGAAAGGTGCCGTAAGCACGGATTTGCCAAGGTCTTCCTCGGCGTTTTCAAGCTGCTTGCGGGCCTGCACAAGCTGCGCCTGGCTGGTCTCCATGTCGGTCCGCGACTGGTTGGCATCGGCCTGAGTCACGACGCCCCTTTCGACGAGCTGCGACTTGCGCTGGAAATCCTCCTCAGCATTGCGGGCGGTCGATTCGGCCTGTTGAACCGCCGCCTGTGCATTGGCGACCTGCAGTTCCAGGGATGTCGGATCGACTTCCGCGATCACATCGCCTGCCTTGACGCTCTGGCCGACATCCAGGTTGACCTGCATGAGCCGGCCGCTGACCTCGAAGGACAAAGTGGTTGTCGATGACGGCTGCAGAACGCTCGGATAATGACGAACCGTGGTTTCCTCGACATCCTCGACGAGGCAGGTCTTCAGGCCCCTGATCACCGGTTCGATCGCGCCTGTCCGGTTGTCGTCTTCTCCACAGCCCGCCAGCACCGCCAGCACCGCGAGCAACAAGACAGGCATCAAAAGTCTACGCATACAATATCCCCCAGGAAGCCCGCGGCTTTTTTTGGCATTTGACCATATCGGGACAGCAGGTCAATGATCGCAACATCATCTCCGAAATATACGATCAGCCCGACGGTCCGCTGAGCACATTTCTTTCACCGGAACGTGACTTTATCTTGAACATCTCCGAAGGTACAAGATTATGGGGGACAAAGGTGCATAGTGCAGAGTTTTACCGGCGACGCGCGACGTGCCGCAACGGATTTTTATTGCGTTGGGCAATCAGGCAACGACATGGCAAACACCCTTAGGAAATTTATCAGGCTGACCATCGCGCTCGGTGCGCTGATGGTGCTGCCCGGCACCCATGCGGTCAGTCAGGACAAGGCGCCGGTGGGCGTCGTGGAACTGTTCACCAGCCAGGGATGCTCATCATGTCCGCCGGCTGATGCGGTGCTCGGAGAACTCGTCCAGCAAGGCAACGTGGTTGCGCTCAGCTATCACGTCGACTACTGGAATTATCTCGGTTGGAAAGACACGCTGAGCTCAAAGCAAAGCACCGACCGGCAATACGACTACGCCAGGACGCTCGGCCGCAAGAGCGTCTACACGCCGCAGGTCGTGGTCAATGGCCGTGACCATCTCAACGGCGCCGACAAACGCGGCATCAATCACAAGGTCAACGCCTTTGCTGACGGCGGCCGCGGATTGAGCGTCCCGATCGAGGCCAGCCTCGACGGCGACAAGATGAAGATCAACATCGCCGCCGGCAAAGGCAAGGCCAATGTCATCCTGGTCTATTTCGACCGCGAAAACACCATCGACGTGAAACGCGGCGAGAACCGCGGCAGGAACCTCACCTACTGGAATTCGGTCCGCGACATCCAGACGGTTGCCATGTGGGAAGGAAAGGCCGTGGAGCTTGAACTTCCCGTGTCCGTGATCAGCGGCGGCGGCTATGACGGTTGCGCAATCCTGTTGCAGACCATGAAGTCCAAGGGCGTTCCGGGTGCCATTATCGGCGCCGGCGTGGTCATGGACGGCGGCAGCTCCTGAAGTCGCATCCGGTTGCGGTGGCTCCCGGGCTTGCAATTCCCCCCGCATTTGGCAACACTGATACCGTTCTGTCACAGAACGATCGCCGTTAATGCGGAAACAAGGGATCAAATATGGATGGAAATCCGGGAGAGCCAGAGAGTGTGTCAGCGTCTGTTCTGGTCGATCTGAAAGAGTTCCGAAGAAACAAAGAACAGCTTCCCATAACATTCAAGCGTCGAGAACTCGATGCCATTTTGCGCCTTTATTCGCGCATGGTGGCGGAGGGTGAGTGGCGTGACTATGCCCTGGATCACCTGAAGGACAAGGCCGTCTTCTCGGTGTTCCGCCGTGCCAGTGAAGTTCCGATGTTCCGCATCGAGAAGAACCCCAAGCTGGCCCGCAAGCAGGGCGCCTATTCGGTGATTGCCGCGAGCGGTCTCATCGTCAAGCGCGGTCACGATCTGGCGCAGGTGTTGAAGGTGTTCGACAAGTCGCCGAAGCTGGTGCGCAGCTGATCCATCTTCCTCGGGATCCTGTGGATCTGGAAGCCGGTCTTGCGCGCTCGAACCCAGCAATGGCGCGGACCTTGAGCGTTCCTGGATCAGGTCAGCCCATGAGCACCATCGCCCGGTTCTGCGGCCCGGATGATAAGGCCTCTTCTGCAGTTTCCGACGTGGGCGTTGCGGCCGTCTCTTAGCCCGAATACAGCGTTCCAGGATAGCGGGATGGGTCCGGATCCGTCTCCCGGCCCTCGCCAAGCGCCCGCTGCATGATTGTCGTGTCGAGCCAACCACCATGTTTGAAGCCGACGGCCTTGAGGGTTCCGGCGTGCTCGAACCCGAGCGCTTTGTGCAACGCCACCGAGGCGGGATGGTTGCCGCCGATAATGCCGATCATCTGGCGAAAGCCGAGCGCTGTGCAGCGCGCAATGATTTCGGCCAGCAGGGCCCTGCCGATACCGCGACCGCGCGCACCTTCTGCAAGATAGATGGAATCCTCCACCGCCCAGCGATAGGCCGGCCGCGTCCTGTAGGCGCCGGCATAGGCATATCCGAGCAGATCACCGCGCTCCTCGGCAACGATATAGGGGTATCCACCGTCTTTCAGGGCTGAAAACCGGCGGCTCATTTCCGCAAGGTCCGGTGGGGTGAGTTCGAACGAAGCGACGCCGTTCTTGACCGACTCGCGATAGATGCCGGTAATGGCCTCAAGGTCTGTTGGCATGGCGTCGCGCAGCGTGTAGGTCATCACACCCCTATGAATCAGCAGCGCACCGATTTCAATAAAAAAGGCGGCCCGAAAGCCGCCTTCTTGTTTGCATTCAAGCCCGTACTATTCGCGGTTGCCCAGGAACTGGAGCAGGAACAGGAACAGGTTGATGAAGTCCAGATAGAGCCGCAGGGCGCCCATGATGGCCTTGCGGCCGGCAACAGCTTCACCGTCGCCTTCATAGTACATTTCCTTGATCTGCTGGGTGTCATAGGCCGTAAGACCTGCAAACACCAGCACACCGATCGCGGAAATTGCGAACTGCAACGCCGACGACTGGAGGAAGATGTTGACGATCATGGCAATGATGATGCCGATCAGGCCCATGAACAGGAACGAGCCCATGCCCGAAAGATCGCGTTTGGTCGTATAACCCCAGAGCGAAAGCGCGCCGAAGGACGCGGCGGTGATGAAGAACACCTGTACGATGCTCTCGCCGGTAAACACCAGGAAGATTGACGACAGCGACAGGCCCATGAGTGCCGAATACACCCAGAAGGTGGTCTGTGCCGCACTGACGCTCATCTTGTTGATGCGAAAGCTGAGGAAAAACACCAGCGCCAGCGGCGCAAGCATGACGACCCATCGCAGCGGGCTGGCATACAGCACCTGGGCAAATGCCTGGTTGCTGGCGGCCAGAACATAGGTTCCATAGGCAGCCACGCCGGTAATTGCCAGGCCCAGCGCCATAAGGTTGTAAACCCGCAGCATGTAGGACCGAAGGCCCTCATCAATCGCAGCACCGGCTTGCGTGCCAACATGCTGGCCGCGTGCCTGGTAATCACGAAGATCTGCCATATTTACCTCTCAATTAGCCTCGATTCATGCGAAAACGTACCCGATTTTAGGCAAAACGGGCACAGATGTCCTGAATATGATGAATCAAATGGTCCACGACAAGACCTGCCGGTACGAATTTCTGACGCTTTTTTCGTAAAAACAACGTTCCGTTAACGGCGCGCCTGCCCGGCCGGCTAAAGGTTGCGCAGCATCGGCGCCGCTTTCTGGCCGAGAACCCGCCAGGTTCCCGCAAGACCGATGCCGACGGTGAACACCAGGGCCGCAATGACGGTGATAACCGCAATATCCGGGAGGAAATGCGATGGAAGCGTCATGATGCGCGACACGACGAACCAAGCTGCAACGCCGCCTGCGAAAAGTGCAAACACCGCCGTGGCAAAACCGAGGATCAGGTACTCGTAGGAAAATGCCCGGATCAGTGTCCGGCGCGTCGCGCCGAGTGTCTTGAGCACCACCGCGTCGTGGGCGCGTGCACGGTTTCCGGCGGCAAGCGCACCGGCCAGAACAAGCACCGAGGCCACCAGCGCCACTGCCGCGGCCGCGCGTATGGCGGTCGCCAGCTGGCCGACAATGCGGTTGACCAGCTCGATGGCGTCCTTGACACGCACGCTCGTTACCGTCGGGAACGCATTGGTCACCGCGCGCAGCACCTCGCCTTCCGCGGCAGGATCGGCTTCGGGATCACTCAGTGTCGACAGCCAGGCATGCGGTGCTCCGGCAAAGGTGTTGGGCGAGAACACCATGACGAAATTGATCGAAAGCGATTCCCATTCCACCTCGCGGAAGCTGGCAATGCGGGCGGTCACATCGCGGCCAAGCACGTTGACCGTGACAAGATCACCGAGTTCCAGGCCCAGCTCCCTGGCCTCCTCGTCCGAGAACGATACAAGCGGCTCACCCGAATAGTCGGCCGGCCACCATTCGCCCTCGGTCAGGTTCGAGTTTTCCGGCTGGTTTTTCGTGTAGGTAACGCCGCGGTCGCCGCGCAGCACCCACCGGCCCGATGGCGGTACCTCGATCTCGCGGACATCGACGCCGTTGAATTCGGTGATCCGGCCGCGCAGCATGGGCACGCTGACAATCTTGCCGTCCGGCGATTTCTCGCGGATCAGGTCGGTAAACGCATCGATCTCGCTGCTTTGCACGTCGACAAAAAAGAAGTTCGGCGCCCGGTCGGGCAGGCTGCCGCTGATTTCACGCCGCAGATTGCCGTCGATCAGCGCCAGCGTCACCAGCAGCGCCAGGCCGAGACCCAGCGAAAGCACCACGGAGGGTGTCAGGGATCCGGGACGGTGAATATTGCCGATGGCGAGCCTGAGCGGTGTTGAGTTCACCGTCGGCGCGCGTTTCGCGAGATATTCGATCAGGTAGGAAACCACCCGCAACACGACAAATGCAAAGGCGATGGAGCCGATGAAAATAGCAGCGATCAAGCGGTCATAGGAGGTGAAGATCGCCATGGCAGCAAGCACCATGACCATCAGCGCGGCAATGATCAGATAACGGGCTTGCGGTAGGCCCATGGCATCGAAACCCTGCTCGCGGAACAGCGCGGTCGCCGGCACATTGCGGGAACGGCCGAGCGGCAGCATGGCAAAGGCGAGCGCCGTCAGATAGCCGAAGACCGCGGCAAAGGCGAGCGCGCCTGGGTATAGCGCCAATTCGGACGAGACAGGCAGCACCTCCGCCAGCGCGATCGAAGCCAGTATCGGCATCAGCGCGCCGAGGACCAGGCCGCACGCAATGCCGATGGTGGTGATGATCATGATCTGGATTAGATAGACCGAGAACACGAAACCGCCGGAAGCGCCGAGGCACTTGAATGTCGCGATCACGCTGCGCTTGGAATCGAGATAGGCCCGCACTGCGTTGGCAACGCCCACCCCGCCGACGATCAGCGCGGTCAGGCCCACCAGTGTCAGAAACTGCGAGAAGCGCACGATGTTGGCGCTCAGGGCCGGTGCGGCGTTGCTGCGGCTGCGGACCGACCAGCCGGCTGCCGGAAATTCACTTTCCGCCGTTGCCCGCAATTGCCGGATATTTGCATCACTGGCCCCGGGCGAAAGCTTCAACTTATAGGCATATTCGACAAGGCTGCCGACCTGGATCAATCCGGCGGCGGCGAGACCTCCGCGTGAAAACATCAGGCGCGGCGCGAATCCGAAACCGTCCGAGAGCGCATCCGGCTCGCTGTCGATCACGGCGCGGATTTCAAACTCGGCATTGCCCAGGAGCACATGATCGCCGACCTCCACGCCGAGCCTGTCGAGAAGCAGGGGTGCGACGGCAACACCGTAGACGCCGTCCTCGGCGCTGAACAGCGCATCGAAACCGAGCGACGGCGTTGTTTCCAGCGAACCGTATAGCGGATAGCGCGGATCGACGGCCTTGGCCTCCACCAGAGTCTGGTCCGATCCGTCCGGCAGGCGGGTCATCGACCTCAGGCCGATCGTCTGCGTCATCGTGCCCTGGCTGTCCAGGAACGAAAGCTCGTCCGGCTCAGCGGCGCGGTTCTGCAATTCGAAGCGGATGTCGGCGCCCAGAATCACCTGGCCTTCTTCGGTAATTGCCGTGGTGATCGAGCGGGAAACGGAATTCACGCCCGCAATGGCCGCCGTTCCGAGCGCGATACAGGCAAGAAAAATGTAGAAGCCGGAAAGGCCGCCGCGCATTTCCCGCCGTGCCAGCCGCCAGGCGAGTTTGAGTTCCGCCATGGGCGAAAGCGAGCTGTTCGCGGCGCCGTTCACGCGACCGCCGCCGCTTTTTCGCCGGCATTTTCCTCGCTGAGGATTTCACCCGAACGCACCCGTACCTGGCGTTGGCAACGCGCCGCCAGCTTGTGGTCATGGGTGACCAGCAGCAGCGTCATGCCGCGCTCGGCCTGCTCCTTGAAAAGCAGATCCGCGATCTGTTTCCCAGTCTCGGTGTCGAGATTGCCCGTCGGCTCGTCGGCGATCAGCATGGCGGGATGCGGCGCCAGTGCCCGCGCGATGGCAACGCGCTGCTGTTCGCCGCCCGACAGCTCGCCCGGATAATGCGTCAGGCGCTCCGCAAGACCCACCGCCGTCAACTCATCGCGGGCGACGGCAAAGGCGTCGGATCGCCCGGCAAGTTCCAGCGGCACGGCGACATTTTCCAGCGCCGTCATATTGGGAATGAGATGAAAGGACTGAAAGACGATGCCGACCTTGCGGCCGCGGAATTCGGCGACCTGGTCCTCGCTCATCGCGTGGATCGGGTTGCCGTCGATCGTGACTTCGCCCGTATCGACCCGCTCCAGACCGGCAAGCACCATCAACAAAGTTGACTTGCCGGAACCCGAGGGTCCAACGATGCCAACCGATTCGCCGCGCTGCACGGTCAGATCCATTCCCTTCAGCACATGCACCGAGGAGGCACCGTCGCCAAGTGTCAGGTCCGCCTTCTTCAATTCGATAATGGGTTTTGTCAAAGCATCCGCTCGCTATATGTGTAGTAAGAAGCCGGTCCGCCCCGGATGTTCAAAGGAAATAGGAAGCATCCTATGATAATTAAAGCGGCATTTCGAATTTTCGTCTTATTTTGCGGCATCGCCCTTGTCATTGTGATGCCCGCACGCGCCGAAACGGTCAACATCGTCGGGCTCGGCGACAGCCTCATGGCGGGCTTCGAACTGGATCCGACTGATTCCTTTCCGACACGGCTGGAAGCCGCGCTGCGAGACAGGGGCCATGACGTCTCGATTTCCAATGCGGGCGTTTCCGGCGACACGTCAAGCGGCGGTCTTGCGCGGCTCGACTGGTCGGTGCCGGACGGGACGCACGCCGTGCTCCTTGAACTGGGAGCCAATGACGCGCTGCGCGGAATCAGCCCGGAACAGACCCGCGCCAATATTGACGAGATCATCGAACGCCTGAAACAGCGCGGTATCACGGTGTTGCTGGTCGGCATGCTGTCGCCGCCCAATATGGGCGATGACTATGCCGAGGAGTTCAACAGGATATTTCCTGAACTGTCAGAGGAACACGGCATCACGCTCTACCCGTTCTTCCTCGATGGTGTCGCCGCCCAGCCCGGTCTCGATATTGGCGATGGCATGCATCCCAACTCGAAAGGCGTAGAAGTCATGGTTTCCCGCTTTTTGCCGTTCGCTGAGGAATTGATTGTTAATATGTCTGTCATAAACAGCGACTAAGCAACGCATGATCACGACGAAATCACGAATGATTCGGGTTACTTACACCAAAGACCGGGCTAAACTCCAAATAATGCGATAACGGGACTTGCTCAAACGGAGCTCTCGTGATTCGCTGGATGTGTACATACGAATCGGGGAGGCTGCCATGCCGCGTTTGTTTGTTGCCCTCGAGATTCCGCGCGAAGCTGCACTCAGCTTGTCGCTCCTGCGTGGAGGTCTATCCGGCGCCCGATGGATCGATGTCGAAAACTATCATCTGACATCACTACTGTCCCGTTAAAAGTCGAATAAATTCAGTTGCTTGGGCTGAGCCCCCGGCGCAGATGTGTTGTCGGAACTTGTAATAAGCTGATCCAGTTGAATTTTCTCGAAAAGAGTGACGTCCAGAATCTGGAGAATTGTGTAGAGACTCATGTCGCTATCGAGCCGTTTCTTTAGGATCGCGGCAAGCACATAAACGCAGACTGCAATCCATATCTGTGTCTTCACCGCATTGATAGAAGTGCCGAAAAACGACTTGATGCGCAAGTGCTGCTTGATCCATTTGAAGAACAGTTCTACCTGCCAGCGCGATTTGTAGAGTGCGGCAATGGTCTTTGCCGACAAGACAAAGTTGTTGGTGATGAAGATCAGAGTCTTGTCTCGTTCAGTGTCGCGATACCGAATTCGCCGCAGTTTGTCCGGGAAGCTGCTCGAACTTTTTGCGCCGCAGTCCTTACGACTTGATCGCAGATAACCCCGGTGCTGCGATCAACGGGCTCGGAATAAATACGCTGCAACCTGGTATTCGACTTTGCCCTCAAGACAAAGAACCCGCCGCTGATGTGGATGCGATGGAGGCGTTCGAAATCAAGATAGGCGCGGTCCATGATATAGAAGGCACCAGGTTCGGGCGTCAGGATGTCCAGCATATTGACGTCGTGCATTTTGCCTGGCGAAATGTCTATAAATGTTGGGATATTTCCACGCAGATCAAGCAAGGTGTGCATTTTGATCGCTGCTTTTGCGCGCCGAAAATGCGCCCAGGGAAATACTGAAAGGCACAGATCAATGGTTGTGGAATCGAGGGCATATACGGTGTTTTGCAAGTCAACTTCAAAGCTGTCATCGGCGTAGAGCGCTCGAGCGATTGTGATAAGCGCCGCAGCAAAATCCCCATAGATGCGCCAGTCACGTCGCTCGTTGGCCCTGGCCAGAGTGTTGCGAAATACCGGGGAGCGAAAGCCCATGTGGTATCGCTTTTGAGCCTGAGCGCGCAGGCAGGTTTCGATGTCGCGCAAGCTTTCTCTTGAGGTCAACTGGGCAAATGCCATGCTGCGGAATTGATCCTCGCAACTAAAGCTCCTGATGCGATTGTTTCCACCGTAACGCCGGATGCAGCGTCGAAGAGTGTGCATCGGCAGATGATCCATAGCCTGCGCGAACACAAGTTTGCCTGTATACATTGTTCGGATCTCTCCATGTGAAATTACTCTGGAGAGCATGATTGCCACGTTTAGCAGTTCAAGTCGGTGACAGGCTATCAGACCGTTTTAAATGATTATTTACAGAATCTTATCGGAAATTCTTATGAGCTTAACGGGACAGTAGTGATCTGACATTACGTTTTGTAGGCGATGTCGGCGCGCCGACAGCCGATGAGCTGCTGCATGCGCTCGATCGGGTCAGGCGCCACGAATTCTCGTTGTCCCTGATCGGCATGGGCTCCTTCGGGTCGAAAAAGCCCCATTCGATCTGGGCCGGTGTTTCGGCATCCCCCGATCTTGTCGCCCTGCAGGCAGAGATCGAACGCATCTGTCAGCGGCTGGGACTGAAGCCTGATCCGCGCAAATTCACACCGCACGTGACACTGGCCCGCCTACGCGGCGCCCGCGTTGAGGATGTGGTCGCCTATCTGTCGGCACGCAGCAATTTTTATGCCGACCCCTTCCCGGTATCCCGTTTCGTTGTGCTTTCGTCGCGCGAATCGGTCGGCGGCGGTCCCTACGTGACCGAGGAAATCTATCCGCTGCTCGGCGGCTTCGCCGCACAGCCGGCCCTGCACGAGGCAACCGGCACGCCCGACAGACACCGCCAGACATAGAGTCACTTTAGAGTATTGCGATGATCGTGCGCTTTATTGCCCTTACTGTTGTTTTTGCCGGGTTGGTTTCGGCCGCCCACGGCCATGACGCGCGGGACTACCAGCGCGTGGAGCCGCTGCTTGATGACAAGACGACCGTGCTCGGCCAGCCGCTTGCCTACCCGCAGCAGGGCGATGCAAAAATACAGTCGGCCATTGTCACCCTGTTGCCGGGCGAGGAAACCGGTACGCATACGCACCCCTATCCGACCTATGGCTACATTCTGAGCGGAGAGCTGACGGTCACTTATCCAGGCGGCGTTGAAAAGGTGTACAAGCAGGGTCAGGCGGTCATGGATGCTGTGAACGAACCGCACAATGGCCGCAACACGGGCACCGAACCGGTGCGCATCCTCGTTGTCTTCATGGGTGTCGACGGCAAGGCCAACACGCTGTTTCCGGAAAAGGAGCAATGACGGGCATCCGTCGCTAGCCTCCATTCTGCCGCGGGTTCGACAGGCCGCGCCGCAGGTGCTCCGAGAGGACCGCTGCCGGATGGTCAGGCGCCGTCTGCTGGGCCGAGAGCGTAACGCCGAACTCCGGCAGCATCGGCAGGTTGGCAGCCGGACCGACTGGCTTCAGCTGATCCGGCATTGTTGTCTCGAGAAAAGTTCCCACCGCCAGGTCCATGCGCATCATGGCGATCGTGGCTTCGAGATTGTCGCTCTCGTAGACGCATTTCCAGCTCCGTCCGGCCTGATCCAGCGCTTCGATGACGTGGCGGCGGAACGCGCATGACTGGCTGACGAGGGACAGCGGAAGAGGATCGGCAAAGGCTGCGCGTCCGCCATCGGCGCCGGCCCAGACCAGGCGGTCCCGATAGAGCGTATTGCCGAATGGCTGGGCGCCGTATTCCTCGAGCAGCACGACATCGATCGCGCCCTGTTCGAAATTCGCACGCAGCCGGGGCGAGGTGTCGCACCGCAGATTGATCTCGATATCCGGATACGCCTGTGCGAACATGCGCAGCACCGACGGCAGGCGTCCTGAAATCAGGTCGATCGGCACACCCAGCGTAATGCGACCGGAAAAAAGCGGCGTCGTCATGTCGACCCACAACTCGTCATTGAGCTGCAACATCCGGCGCGCCTTGACCGACAGCCGTTCCCCCGCCTCCGTCAGTGCCAGCCCGCCATGCTGCCGGTGAAACAGTGCCTTGTCGAACTGGGTCTCAAGTCGCTTTATGTGCTGGCTGACAGCCCCCTGGGTCAGGTTCAGAACCTGAGAGCCGGATTCAAAAGTTATTCAAACGTAACAATACCTTGCGAGACGCCGCGTCATGAACCGGATGCTTGCTATGAACGCCCACGCGGTTGAGTTCTGGATGGTCCTCTCCCAGTCCCGGGCCAGTCTGCGGCAGCGCCCGAGCCAGGCGAAAGTTCGTTCCACCACCCATCGACGCGGCAGAACCTTGAAACCGACTGCGCTGTCGCAGCGCTTGACGGTCTCGACCGTCCAGTCGCCATGCCCCGCGAGCGCTGCTCGCAACTTCGGTCCCGCATAGGCGCCATCGGCGAAGATGTGGCGCAGCCAGGGGAAGCGGTCGCCGACAGCCCTGATCAGGTCGCAGGCCCCGTCCCTGTCCTGAATGTTGGCGGCGTGAACGATGATGAACAGCATCAGGCCGATCGTATCGGTGACGATGTGTCGCTTGCGGCCCTTGACCTTCTTGCCGGCGTCATAGCCGCGAACGCCCCCGCTTTCGGTGGTTTTCACGCTCTGGCTGTCGATCACGCCGGCCGTCGGTGAAGCCGCGCGGCCTTCCAGTTCGCGGGTATTGAGGACCAGGAGGTGATTGATGGCTGCAAAAAGACCCATGCGGCTCCAGGTGTAGAAATAGCCACGTACCGTCGATACCGGTGGGAACTGCTTCGGCAGCATGCGCCACTGGCAGCCGCTGGTTGCGATATAAAGGATCGCGTTCATCACCTCGCGCATATCGGTCGTACGCGGTCGTCCACCCCGTTTTGCCGGCGGAATGAACGGGGCAAGTATCGTCCATTCCTCATCGGTCAAATCGCTTGGAAATCTCAAATGGTCTCTGTTATGTTCGGCGCGGGCGATATCATTCCATGGCATCGTGATTCTCCATCTTCTTTGAAAAGACTGTTGAATCACAAACCATTGATATCGCTCAACTACTTTTAAATCCGGCTCTGAGCGGTCCGGGTCATGCTCCCGGTCTCCGCGACCGTTGCGAATGTCCTGAGCAGTTGCGTGTCAACGTTTTTCATAGCTATTAATAATTGTAATGCCAATCATAATAACTATTAGATATCATTATTTTTGCGATGCGGCTAGCCTGGTCTTCAAAACAGGAGATGGCATGAATGGGATGTGAGCGGTCATGCATCCCGACTCGGCTAGAGTGCCGGGAGAGGCGGATAGGCTGCAGGCTGGATGTCTTTTTAGGGCATTGCGACCCTGTACAGGAGATTACCCGCCGCCTGCATCCGAACGACCAGCATGAGGCCCGGTTCGACCCGGTGATCTCGTATAGGAGTCTGGCCTGGCCGTTCACACCCCTTTGCAGGGTTCCGCCTCCCGCCAACGAGAGGATTTTAGCAATGGCTTTCATCGGTGTCGATCTCCACACGACGTCTTTCACGGTCTGCCGCCTTGCCGCGGACGGCAACGAGGTTTTTGAAACCTGCCAGCTGGCAGCGGCCGATCTGGACCGGTTCTGCCTGAGCCTTGATGCGGACGATGAGGTCGCCGTGGAAGCGACGGGCAATTCGGCCTGGTTCCGCGACGAAGTGATCGCCTGCGTTGGCCGTGTGGTGGTGGTCAACCCGAAGCAGTTCGGCGTGATCCGCAAGTCGGTGAAGAAGACGGACAGAAACGACGCCCGGGCCCTGGCCTTCTTTCTGTCAAAGGACATGCTGCCTGAGAGCCGGATTCAAAAGTTATTCAAACGTAACAATACCTTGCGAGACGCCGCGTCATGAACCGGATGCTTGCTATGAACGCCCACGCGGTTGAGTTCTGGATGGTCCTCTCCCAGTCCCGGGCCAGTCTGCGGCAGCGCCCGAGCCAGGCGAAAGTTCGTTCCACCACCCATCGACGCGGCAGAACCTTGAAACCGACTGCGCTGTCGCAGCGCTTGACGGTCTCGACCGTCCAGTCGCCATGCCCCGCGAGCGCTGCTCGCAACTTCGGTCCCGCATAGGCGCCATCGGCGAAGATGTGGCGCAGCCAGGGGAAGCGGTCGCCGACAGCCCTGATCAGGTCGCAGGCCCCGTCCCTGTCCTGAATGTTGGCGGCGTGAACGATGATGAACAGCATCAGGCCGATCGTATCGGTGACGATGTGTCGCTTGCGGCCCTTGACCTTCTTGCCGGCGTCATAGCCGCGAACGCCCCCGCTTTCGGTGGTTTTCACGCTCTGGCTGTCGATCACGCCGGCCGTCGGTGAAGCCGCGCGGCCTTCCAGTTCGCGGGTATTGAGGACCAGGAGGTGATTGATGGCTGCAAAAAGACCCATGCGGCTCCAGGTGTAGAAATAGCCACGTACCGTCGATACCGGTGGGAACTGCTTCGGCAGCATGCGCCACTGGCAGCCGCTGGTTGCGATATAAAGGATCGCGTTCATCACCTCGCGCATATCGGTCGTACGCGGTCGTCCACCCCGTTTTGCCGGCGGAATGAACGGGGCAAGTATCGTCCATTCCTCATCGGTCAAATCGCTTGGAAATCTCAAATGGTCTCTGTTATGTTCGGCGCGGGCGATATCATTCCATGGCATCGTGATTCTCCATCTTCTTTGAAAAGACTGTTGAATCACAAACCATTGATATCGCTCAACTACTTTTAAATCCGGCTCTGAGACCCGCGTCAAAACGGTGGCCGAAGGCGAACTGGCGTCGCTGACCCACACGCGCGACCTTCTGGTCAAGCAGCGCACCCGGCTTTTGAACAAGATCCACGCGCTCCACACCCGCCACGGCATCAAGCTGAAGAAGGAAAGCCTGGGCTCCAAGCGACGGCTCAATGCCCTGGAGACCGGCCGGTTCTCCAGCCTCGAACAGGTGGAACTGCGCATCGTGCGCGATCAGGCGCTCAGCCTGACGGATGCAATCGCCGAACTTGATCGCGAGATCGCCTCCGCCGCTGAGGCCATGGACGGATATGACGGGCTGATCTCGATCAAGGGTGTCGGGCCGCGCGCGGCAGCCGTATTCCTCTCCGGCATAGGCAACGTCGATGACTTCGAAGACGCGGACAAACTGGCCGCCTATGTGGGCATTGTCCCCCGTGTCAGCCAGTCAAGCGAGACTGACAACCGGGGCCGGATCACCAAACGCGGGAACAAACTGATGCGCACCACGCTGGTCCAGTGCACGCTCATTGCCATTCGTTACTCGGGCTACCTCAATGCCTTCTACCAACGGATCAAAGCCCGGCGCGGGGCCGGCAAGGCAATCATCGCCACAGCGCGCAAGTTGCTCGCGATCATCTACGACACACTGAAAAACGGCTGGGTCTTCGATGACTTTCCGGCATTCAAAATCGCGGGACAGAACAATCCTGCTGGACAATCATCATAGGAGACCTGTCATGGAAAAGATCAACCTCGCACAGAAATTCGCACAGATACCGGATTACTGGATGCCGCGCATTGCCGCAGAATCAAACGGACAGCATGTCCGCTTCGCCAAGCTGAAGGGGGAATTTGTCTGGCACAGCCATGACGATGAGGACGAGCTCTTCATTGTCGTAAAAGGTCGCCTGACCGTCCGATTCAGGGATCGCGAAGTCAATGTGTCCGAGGGCGAGATGCTGGTCATCCCGCGCGGAGTCGAGCACATGCCCGTCGCCGATGAGGAGGTTCACCTCATCAATATCACCAGGGCCGAGACCACCATGACCGGCAATGTCGATTCGGACCGGGCGATCCCGGTTTCCGAATTGCAGACGATCTAGCTGAAGCGCTCGAGCATCGCCGAGCACCCCCGTTCCAGCATGGCATAGACAGTTTCGAAACCGTCAGCCGCGCCGTAATAGGGATCGGGGACATCCAGCGGCTCGTCAAGTGCGAAAGACATGAAGCGGTGAAGCCTTGCGTTTGCCGCCTGCGGCGCGCGCCCCTGCAGGGTCTCGAGATTGGACTGGTCCATCGCAAGCACCAGGTCAAAACGCTCGAAATCCCCGGGCGCGATCTGTCGCGCGCGCAATTCCGATATGTCGACACCGTGTTCCGCCGCTTTCGCGATGGCGCGCGTGTCCGGCGGATTGCCGACATGCCAGCTCCCTGTTCCGGCGGAATCGATCAGCGTGCTTTTGTCGAAGCCCTTGCTCTGCGCCATCGAACGGAAAACACCCTCGGCCATCGGCGAGCGGCATATATTTCCCAGACAGACGAACAGGATGGATGACGGCTTGCCGAGCGGCATCGCTGGGGCCATAATTTTCCTCCAGGAGATGGTACCCATGACAGCTATAGAGATCAGCGAAGCCGACGCAAGGCAACGACTGGAAGAATTGGGCGAGGGCTGGCAACTGCGCGAGGACGGCAAGGCCCTGGAGCGCAAGTTCAAGTTCCGCAACTTCAACGAGGCATTCGGCTTCATGGCTCGCAGCGCCCTGTCGGCGGAAAAGCTCAACCACCATCCGGACTGGTTCAACTGCTGGAACCGGGTGAATGTGGTCCTGACGACCCATGACAAGGGCGGTTTGACGGAACTGGACTTTCGCCTTGCCAAGGCGATGAACCGGGCCGCAGCAGGCCTATAGCTGAGGCCGCGAGGTTGTCACACGGCCCTGCGAACTTGAAGAAAGGCTTCCGCGCAACCATATCCTGGACTGGAACGTCGCATCTGGAGGATCGGCCATGGACGACGTCAAGATCGGTGAAATTCTGGAACCGGGGGACGAAGACACCCGGAAGGGGCGCGAAAAACGCGTCCGTGACAAATTCTGGAACACCGCCCGCCGCGCCGCGCGACAGGTCCCCTTCATGGAAGATGTGGTTGCGGCCTATTATTGCGCCTTTGATCTCAATACCCCGCACCGCGTCCGTGGCATCCTGTTGGCTGCGCTGGCCTATTTCGTATTGCCGATGGATGGATTGCCCGATTTTCTAGCCTTTGTGGGCTTTTCCGATGACGTCGCAGTTCTCGCAGCGGTCCTGGCGGCAGTCCGCGCCCACATCACGCCGGCCCATTATGCGGCGGCACGCTCGGCGCTGGCCGATGAGGGCTCCGAAGCGGCATCCGACGGCTGAGTTGACGCTTTATTACCGATATTTTCATACCCGGGACAATTGGCGTATATATCGGTCGATGGCGCAGGAAGCCGCGACAAATCAGCCCCGCACCTTGCAAAACTGGGCGTTTCGGGAATATTCGGTGCCTGCGTTGACGGTTTGGTAACCCAAATTTGCGCAAATTGAGTCAAATTGTTGCCAAACCAGCGTGTTCAAGGCATGGCCTTCTTTGAAGGCAATGAAGACAACCGGTAGGTCTATTATGGTTTTGAAGAAATTCGTGCCCGCACTCGTTCTGTCGATCGCCATGGCCGGTGTTGCGATGGCACAATCACCGTCACGCATCAGCCAGTTCAATGCCTGGGGTGCCTATTCCTACAACGCTCCGAACGGCAAGGTCTGCTACATCCTGTCATTGCCGACGCGCAAAGAGCCCAGCAACGTCAATCACGGCGACATCTTCTTCCTGATTTCGCAGCGCCCGGGCCAGAATATCAGCTACGAGCCGCAGGCGATGATGGGCTACCCGCTCAAGGAACAGTCCAAGGTGAACGTCAACATCGACGGCAAGAACTACGTGCTGTTTACCAAGGGTGATTCCGCCTGGGTGGAAAACGCCGCTGAGGAACCCGCACTGGTTGCCGCCATGCGCGCCGGCTCGACGATGACCGTAAGGGCAACGTCGCGTCGCGGCACCGACACCACTTACACGTTCTCGCTCTCCGGCGTCACCGCGGCGCTCAACGAGATCCAGAACTGCCAGTAGTTTATAATCACAGTTGAATGCGAAAGGCCGGCTTTGCGCCGGCCTTTCGTCATTATAGGCTGGCGAAAACTCCGTGACGCGCCGTTCATTAGATGATAGGAGCAGCGCGCCGCAATTACGGAAGTACAGCCAATGCCGCTGACGATCGATCTGAAGGACAATAACACCCGCGATGCACTGGCTGCACGCGCCGCATCCGGCGCGCCCGGCGAAAAACCGTCCCTGATCGGCATGAGCCGCGAGGAGATGGCTGACGCCCTGCGCGAGGCCGGCGTCACAGACCGGCAGATCAAGATGCGGGTGCAGCAGTTGTGGCACTGGCTCTACGTCCGCGGCGTCTCTGATTTCGCCGACATGCTCAACGTTTCGAAGGAACTGCGCTCGGCGCTGGAACAACGCTACACCATCGCCCGGCCGGAGATTGTCGACGAGCAGATATCCGCTGATGGCACGCGAAAATGGCTGCTGCGGTTTCCACCGCGCGGTGCCGGCAAACCGGTCGAGATCGAGACCGTATACATTCCCGAGGAAGGCCGCGGCACCTTGTGCATATCAAGCCAGGTGGGCTGCACCCTGACCTGCTCCTTTTGTCACACGGGCACACAAAAACTGGTTCGAAACCTCACCGCCGAGGAAATCCTTTCGCAGCTTCTGCTGGCCCGTGAACGCCTTGGAGACTTTCCGGACAAGGAGACGCCACAGGGCGCCATTGTCCCGGGCGAGGGTCGCAAGGTCTCCAATATCGTGATGATGGGGATGGGTGAACCGCTCTACAATTTCGACAACGTCAAGAAGGCGCTGCTCATTGCCTCGGACAATGAGGGCCTGTCCTTGTCGAAACGGCGCATCACGCTGTCGACATCCGGCGTTGTCCCGGAAATATACCGGACCGGAGAGGAGATCGGTGTGATGCTGGCGATTTCCTTGCACGCGGTGCACGACGATCTGCGGGACGAACTCGTTCCGATCAACAAGAAATACCCGATCAAGGAGCTGATGCAGGCCTGCCGGGACTATCCGGGCCTGTCCAATGCGAGACGCATCACCTTCGAATATGTCATGCTCAAGGGCATCAATGACAGTCTTCAGGACGCCCGCGATCTCGTTCGCCTCCTGAAGGGCATTCCCGCCAAGATCAACCTGATTCCGTTCAATCCCTGGCCCGGAAGCGCCTATGAATGCTCGGACTGGGAGCAGATCGAGACTTTCGCCGATTTCATCAACCAGGCCGGCTACGCATCGCCGATCAGGACACCGCGCGGCCGCGACATCCTGGCGGCTTGCGGACAGCTGAAATCCGAATCGGAAAGGCTGCGCAAGGCCGACCGCCTCGCACTCGAGGCGATGATGATCGCCGGGCACGGCGAGACCTGAGCATTGGACCGCTACATCACCTTCCTGATCCGGCTTTGTATCATCACTGCCGGGTTTGCCTGCGCCGCGCTCGTCGCCGGCACGGCCCTGGCGCTCCTGACCCGGATCGTCACGATCCAGGAAGCCGGGCAGATATCCGACGCCGGGCTCGGAGCCGGTCTTGTCGTTGCGGTCTTTGCCTTCGCCAGCCTCACCGGCTATGTGGCGTTTTTCCCCTCCGTCGTCATCATCCTCTACAGCGAGTTCACGCGGCGCCGTGATTGGCTGTTCTACGCGCTGTGCGGCGGCATCATTGCCGCACTCGCGCCCCTTGCCTATGCCCTCATAGGCGTTGCCACGGATACGGGCGGAAACGATTTCGTTGTCGTGAGCGTGGCGGCGGGAATGCTCGGCGGCATCACCTACTGGCTGGTGGCCGGCCGCAATGCCGGCAACTGGCTGCCGGACGCTCATACGCGCTAGGGCGTGTCTGGTTCAGACCCGCACATACCAGTCATCCATCCATGATATCTCTCCGCACTTGCGGACATAGCCCTTGGACGACAGCAGCTTATGGATCTTTTCCCTCTGCGGCGTGTAATTGTGCTCGCATGTGATGACGCAAATATCGTAGCGGTCAAAATCAAACGCTTTCAGGATATCGAATTCGCTGCCCTCGGTATCGATGGAAAGATAGTCAATCTGCGATGGCGCATCATGGTGCGCCAGAAGATCGTTCAGCGAAACGGTCTCGACCTGATAACGCGGGGCATTGCGACGGTTCTCCGCGTGCTCGTCAATCTCCGCAAACCTGGAGATCGTCGACAACTCACCGATATCGGCTTCGCTGAATTCCAGCATCTCTCCGGACGTGTGCCACAAACAACGCAGGTCAACACTGCAGCCGCGGCTCGCCAGCAGGGCTTCGTGCCAGCACCGGGCCGGCTCCGCAACGATGCCGCTCCAGCCATACTGGCTTTCCAGGAGAAAGGTATTGCTGTTGTTGACACCATTGGCGGCACCGAACTCGACGAAGAAACCGCCGCGTTTCATATTGAGCTCGGTAAGCGCGAAAAGATCCTGAAGGTTCTGGGCGTGCGATCGGTTCAGGACATCGAACGCCAAGGCAATATGGTTGTCGAGACTGCGCGCACCGATCACGCGCTGTGCGAGGGACCGGCGCCGCAGTTCTTTCTGTATGGATCTCGCCGTGTTGAAACTGATGCGCAGATTGTCGATTTCCCGTCGCAGAGCCCTGATTTTCACGCTCAATCGGCTCATTTCCGCTGCGCCTGTCCTGTCTTCAACGCCCCTATTTCCCCTCTGTCAGCAGGATGCGTACGGCAAAGACGGAAAAGACGCTGGCAAAGATGTAATCCAATGACCGCATGATCCGCCGGTTGCCCTTGAGCCAGCTGGAAAGCTTGTCGGCCGTGAAGATCATGCCGATCAGGATCGGCAACGAGATCGCATTGAAAAGCAGGCCGAGAAAGATCAGCTTGCCGCGGATATGGGGATCATCCGCCGAAACGAATTGCGGCAGGAACGTCATGAAGAAGATGATGATCTTCGGATTGAGAAGGTTGACCGCCAGCCCGTGGCTCCAACTCGCCACCAGCGGACGCCGGCGCGGCGCCGTCTCGTTGAGCCGGAACGTGGCGCCTTGCCGCAGCGCCTGCACCGCGAGCCAGAAAAGATAGGCGGCACCGCCGGTTTTCAGGATTGCAAAGGCTGTCGGCGAGGCGACGACAAGCGCCGACACACCGAAAGCGACCAACACGGTGTGCACGACGACGCCGGTCATCGTGCCGGTAATGACGGCAATGGCCGCGGCGCGCCCTTCCGACAGCGCGCGCCCCAGGAACAGCGTCATATCGGGACCCGGCGTGATGGCAAGCACCAGGCCGGCGACGGTAAAGGCAAGGAGGACGGGAAGGTCTGGGATGAACGGCATGGCGTGTTGGAGGTCCGTTGGACATCGGTCCGATTGATTGCAGCCCGCACAGGCTGTAAAGAGGCGCTGGCGGGCCGCGCGATCATAGCTGAACGGCGCGCTGTTTCCAGCATCAATTCCAGCGGCACGGCAGGAAGCCCGCCCGCAAAATATGACGGACATGAACATGAGCGCTCCACAAGATGTGAAAAAGGTCGTCCTCGCCTATTCCGGCGGTCTGGACACATCCATCATCCTCAAATGGCTGCAGACCGAGCTGAACGCCGAGGTCGTCACCTTTACAGCCGATCTCGGCCAGGGCGACGAACTCGAGCCGGCACGCAAGAAAGCGGAGATGCTTGGCATCCGCGAGATCTATATCGAGGATCTGCGAGAGGAGTTCATGACGGACTTTGTGTTCCCCATGTTCCGTGCGAACACGGTCTATGAGGGCGTATACCTCCTCGGAACGTCGATTGCCCGCCCGCTGATCTCGAAACGGCTGATCGAGATTGCCCGTGAGACCGGCGCCGACGCGATTGCCCACGGCGCCACCGGAAAGGGCAACGACCAGGTGCGTTTCGAGCTCTCCGCCTACGCGCTCAACCCGGATATCAAGATCATCGCACCGTGGCGCGACTGGACACTCAAGTCGCGCACGGAGCTGATCGATTTTGCCGAAAAGCACCAGATTCCGATTCCCAAGGACAAGCGCGGCGAAGCGCCGTTCTCCGTGGACGCCAACATGCTACACTCTTCATCCGAGGGAAAAGTGCTCGAAGACCCCTGGGAAGAGCCGCCGGCCTATGTCTATCAGCGCACGATCTCGCCGGAGGAGGCGCCGGACAAGCCGACGGAGATCGAGGTCGAATTCGAGCGTGGCGACGCCGTTGCGCTCAACGGCGAGCGCCTGTCACCGGCAACCTTGTTCGCCCGGTTGAACGACTTCGGGCGGGACAACGGCATTGGCCGCCTCGACCTGGTCGAGAACCGTTTTGTCGGCATGAAGTCCCGCGGTGTTTACGAAACGCCGGGCGGAACGATCCTTCTGGCCGCGCACCGCGCCATGGAGTCGATCACGCTCGATCGTGGCGCCGCTCACCTGAAAGACGGGCTGATGCCGCGCTATGCCGAGCTGATCTACAACGGATTCTGGTTCTCGCCCGAGCGTGAGATGCTGCAGGCCGCCATCGATCAAAGCCAGCAGGATGTCGAGGGCAAGGTGCGTCTCAAGCTGTACAAGGGCAATGTAATCGTCACCGGCCGCGAATCCGGCAAATCGCTCTATTCCGACCAGCTCGTCACCTTTGAGGACGATCAGGGCGCCTATGACCAGAAGGACGCCGCCGGTTTTATCAAGCTCAACGCCCTGCGACTGCGCACCTTGGCCGCAAGGCAGAAATAGCCGGCGCCTGCGTCCCTGAACGGACTTTTTGCACCGCATCACATTGTCGCCCCGGACCTTGTATCCGGGCCGGCTGCCGCCTACATGCTTTTGCACTGTCAAATTGAGGGACCGTTGGGATGGGCGAAATCAACGAGCGCATCTTCGATTGGAGAGGACCGCAGGGTCTGCCCGAGTTCGCCGGCATCGCGGATGTGGATTTCGCCGAAGCGTTCGACGAGGCGCTTTCGCGCCACCGGGCCGAGATCGACGCCATTGCCGGAAACGCCGCACCTGCGGACTTCGGCAACACCATCGTCGCACTGGAAACGGCCGGCAAACCGCTCAATCGGATATCCGCGATCTTCTGGAACCGGGCGGGTGCCAACAGCAATGAGACCATCCAGGCGCTTGAACGCGACATAGCCCCGAAGCTTGCCCGTCACTATTCGGCGATTGCCATGAACAGCCGCCTCTTTGCCCGCATCGATGCGCTTTGGCAGGCACGGGACGATGGGGCCGGCGACCCGGAAGCCGCACGTGTCCTGGAAAAGCACTGGAAAAACTTCGTACGCGCCGGCGCACGTCTCAATGACGCCGATCAGGCCCGTCTTGCCGCCATCAACGAGGAGCTGGCGGGTCTCGGTGCCCGCTTCAGCCAGAATGTGCTCGCCGACGAGAAATCCTGGTTTCTCGGCCTTTCATCGGAAGAGGATCTTCAGGGCCTGCCCGACTTCTTGCGCGATGCGATGGCTTCGGCGGCGTCGGAACGCAGTATCAAGGATCCCTATGCGGTGACCTTGTCACGCTCGATCATCGAGCCTTTCCTGACCTTTTCGGAGCGCCGTGACCTGCGCGAACAGGCATTCGCGGCGTGGGTTTCGCGCGGTGACAATGGCGGCGAAACGGATAACGCCGCCAATGTTGCGCGCATCCTCACGCTGCGCGACGAGAAGTCGAAACTGCTCGGCTACGGCAATTTCGCCGAACTCAAGCTCGACGACACCATGGCGAAGACCCCCGAGGCCGTGACCGGCCTTTTGATGAAAGTCTGGGACCGCGCTCTTCTGCGTGCCCGCAAGGAAGAGGACGACATCGCTGCCCTCATCACGGAGGAGGGTCGCAACCATCCGGTCGCGCCATGGGACTGGCGCCACTATTCGGAAAAGTTGCGCGCCCGCAAGTTCGATTTCTCGGAAGCCGAGCTCAAACCCTATCTGCAGCTTGAGAAGATCGTCGAAGCCAGCTTCGAGGTTGCCAACCGGCTGTTCGGCATTACCGCGGTCGAACGGCCGGACCTCGAAGCCTATCACCCGGACGTGCGTGTTTTCGAGATCCGCGACGTCGACGGCGCGATCAAGGGCCTGTTTCTGGCCGATTATTTCGCCCGGCCGAGCAAGCGGTCCGGAGCATGGATGAGCGGCTTCCAGTCGCAGCACCGTCTCGATGGCGGACAAATGCCGATCGTCTACAACGTGATGAATTTCGCCAAGCCGCCGGCTGGCAAGCCGGCGCTGTTGTCGCTCGATGATGCCCGTACCCTGTTCCATGAATTTGGTCATGCGCTGCATGGCCTCTTGTCGGATGTCGACCACCCGTCCGTCTCGGGCACATCCGTGTCACGCGACTTCGTCGAGCTTCCATCGCAGCTATTCGAACACTGGCTGACGGTCCCGGACGTGCTGCGCCGCTATGCGGTGCATCATGAAACCGGTGCCGCAATCCCGCAGGATCTCCTGACCAAGGTGCTGGCAGCGCGCAATTTCAACAGCGGGTTCGCGGCGGTCGAATATACCGCGTCGGCGCTGGTCGACATGGCCTTCCATACCGCCGGAAGCATTGACGACCCGCTGGATTTCGAGGCGCAGACCCTGACCGATCTCGGCATGCCGAAAGCCATTGTCATGCGCCACCGCACGCCGCATTTCCTGCACGTGTTTTCGGGCGACGGCTACTCCGCGGGTTACTATTCCTACATGTGGTCTGAAGTGCTCGACGCTGATGCCTTCAGCGCCTTCGAGGAAACCGGCGACGTCTTCCACGACGCAACCGCCGAACGGCTGCATCGGCACATCTATGCCGCCGGCGGCAGCGTCGATCCGGAGGACGCCTACCGGGCGTTCCGCGGCAAGATGCCGGATGCCGGCCCGATGCTGAAGAAGAAGGGCCTTGCGGCGGCCTAGCAGACTGATTGCCGAAGGCCTCTTTCGCACACGCACAAAACCCTGTATGAGCGCAGCAAATGAAAATGGCTGCGCCCCGCAAAGGCCTTGTGCGCGGCAAATTCCCGGGTAAACCAAATGTCATTGCGCAATATTGCGATTATCGCCCATGTCGACCATGGGAAAACGACGCTCGTCGATGAATTGCTCAAGCAGTCCGGCGCATTTCGCGAGAACCAGCGGATTGCCGAGCGCGTCATGGACTCCAACGAACTGGAGAAGGAACGCGGCATCACAATCCTTGCCAAGGCGACCTCCGTCGTCTGGAACGATGTCCGCATCAACATCGTCGACACACCCGGCCACGCGGATTTCGGCGGCGAGGTCGAGCGTATCCTCAACATGGTCGACGGGGCGATCGTTCTCGTCGATGCAGCGGAAGGCCCGATGCCGCAGACCAAGTTCGTTGTCGGCAAGGCGCTGAAGGTCGGTTTGCGGCCGATCGTCGCCGTCAACAAGGTTGACCGGCCCGACGCGCGCGCCGAGGAAGTGGTCAACGAGGTATTCGATCTTTTTGCGGCGCTCGATGCGGATGACGAGCAGCTCGATTTTCCGATCCTCTACGGCTCCGGACGGGACGGCTGGATGAACCATGATCCCGAGGGCCCCAAAGACACCGGCCTCGCGCCGCTCTTCGATCTCGTGCTCAGCCATGTGCCCGAACCAGGTGTTGGTGAGGGCCCCTTCCGGATGATCGGTACGATCCTGGAGGCCAATCCGTTCCTCGGCCGCATTATTACAGGTCGGATCCACTCCGGTGTCGTCCGGCCGAACCAGGCCATCAAGGTCATCGATCGCGAGGGTGGCCTGCTGGAACAGGGGCGTGTGTCGAAGATACTGGCCTTCCGTGGCATCGAGCGCCAGCCGATCGAGGAGGGCCGCGCCGGCGACATCGTTGCCATAGCCGGGCTCTCGAAGGGAACGGTGGCCGACACATTCTGTGCGCCGGAAGCGGATGAGCCGCTGCCGGCGCAGCCGATCGATCCGCCGACCGTCACCATGTCCTTTATCGTCAATGATTCACCGCTTGCCGGCACCGAAGGCGACAAGGTCACCAGCCGCGTCATTCGCGACAGGCTTTTGAAGGAAGCCGAGGGCAACGTGGCCTTGAAGATCGAGGAATCGGACGACAAGGACTCTTTCCATGTGTCCGGCCGCGGCGAACTGCAGCTCGCGGTTCTCATTGAGACCATGCGCCGTGAGGGTTTCGAGCTTGCCGTCTCCCGGCCGCGCGTTGTCATGCGCAAGGACGCTGACGGAACGCTGTTGGAGCCTGTCGAGGAAGTCGTCATCGACGTCGATGACGAACATTCCGGCGTTGTCGTGCAGAAAATGTCGGAACGCAAGGCGGAGATGATCGAGCTGCGACCCTCCGGAGGCAGCCGCGTTCGTCTGGTATTCCACGCGCCGACACGCGGCCTGATCGGTTATCAGTCGGAACTCTTGACCGACACGCGCGGTACGGCCGTCATGAACCGGCTGTTTCACGATTATCAGCCCTACAAGGGCGAAATCGGTGGCCGGACCAACGGTGTCCTGCTTGCAAACGAGGCCGGCGAGGCGGTCGCCTATGCGCTGTTCAACCTTGAGGACCGCGGCCCGATGGTCATCGATGCCGGTGAAAAGGTCTATGAGGGCATGATCGTCGGTATTCACACCCGTGACAATGACCTCGAAGTCAACGTGCTGAAGGGCAAAAAACTGACCAATATGCGCGCTGCCGGCAAGGACGAGGCGGTCAAGCTTACACCGCCCGTCAAGATGACCCTGGAACGCGCCCTTTCGTGGATCCAGGACGACGAACTCGTTGAAGTTACACCGAAATCCATTCGTCTGCGCAAGCTCTACCTCGACCCGCACGAACGCAAGCGGTTCGAGAAGACCCGCGCGAATGTTGCCTAAAATCCATGGTCGGCTTTGGACATCCTGACACAGCGCATCAAGCGCTCTTGCCGTAAGGATTAACAATCCGTTAATCTGCCGCTGTGCCTGCAGGTTTTACCTGTGGGTATGGGGCCGGCATGGTGCACGCGCCTCTTCGCGTATCTTGCCGGAACGGTTAGGATTTCAGTGATGACAACGCTGGTGGTGGATGTAAGACGTGCGGAACCGGATGACGCGGCAGCGATATCCGAGACCCATCGCGCCGCCTGGCAACATGCCTATGCGGGACTCATCCCTTTCCGCACGCTGATGGCAATGGTCGAGCGCCGCGGTCACACCTGGTGGCGCCGGGCTATCCGCGGTTCGACAAGTATCCTCGTCCTGGAGGTGGATGGCGCGATCGCCGGCTACGCCACCTTGGGTCTCAATCGCGCACGCTCGTTGCCTCAGGAAGGCGAGATATACGAGCTCTACCTGCGTCCGGAGTATCAGGGCATCGGGCTTGGCAGCCGCTTGTTTCGCGAAGCGCGCCGCCTGCTTGCGTCGCTTGGCTGCAAGGGCATGGTTATCTGGACGCTTGAAGAGAACGACCGTGCGATCAATTTTTATCAGGCACTTGGCGGGATCGACATCGCGGAAGGATCGGAGACCTTCGATCGCCGTCCGTTGAAAAAGATCGCCTTTGTCTGGCCGTGAAACCGGGCAGCGTTGAAGCGGCCCGGTCGGGGATTGAAGGAAGGGAACTTGGCTTGCGGACGTAATCGGCCGCAGCGACATTTGGGGGAATAATCCAATAGCTGGACCAAGGAACGGGCATTCATTGCCTGGCCGCCCGTTTGTGAACATTCGCCGCCATTTTCGCTTGATGGGAGCAGATGGTTGATGGGCATATTGAAACGACCCGGTGACCTGTTGGGCGGGCTCCTTCTGGTGCTCTATACGGCCACGATCTGCGCCGTCGCTCTGGCCTACCCGACCGCCAATTGGGACCTGATTGCCTATGTCGCGTCGGTCCTAGAGGGTGACGGCCTTCTCGGTCACGACATGCACGCGCAGACCTACGCCATTGTCCGCAGTAATGTCAGCGACGGCGAGTTTCTGGTCCTGACGGCCGACCGGCCCTACCGAATTGCGCAGCACACGGATCCCGACGCCTTTATCTCCATGCTCGGCTTCTACCGGGTCAAGCTGCTCTATGTGGAGTTCGCGCAGTTTCTGACGCAGGCAACAGACCCGGTGACCGCGCTGCGCTGGGTTTCGGCGATTTCTGCCGGGCTCTTTGGTCTTATGACCCTGTCCTGGCTCGGCGGCCAGCGCTGCCTTGCCGTCGCGCCACTCGCCATCATCGCGATGATGGCAACCGGATTCGGCGATCTCGCCCGTGTCGCGACACCCGATTTGTTTTCCGCCGTCTTCCTGGTCGCCGGCGTGCTTCTTTATGTGCAGGAACGGGGATTGAGCGCCGGCATCGCGTTTGTCCTGGCGATCCTGGCGCGTCCCGATCATCTGGCGCTGGTCGGCGTTTTTGCAGTCATGGCGGTGATCATCCGGCCAATGAGCAAGGGGGTAATCCTCGGGTTCATTGCCGGTCTTGCCGCATATATCGCCATCTCGCGCATGAGCGGCCACCCGGGCTGGTGGGTGCAGATGTGGTTTACCAATGTCGAATATGTGCCGACACTGGAAGGTTTCGATCCGCCCTTCTCCATTCTTACGTACCTGCAGATTGTTGTTCAGACGATCGTCCGTTCGCTGGTCGAGCAGCAGTGGCCGGCGGTTCTGCTTGCCGAGCTGTTCGTGGTCGCTTTGCTTCTGCGCCACAACTTTGTCTTCGAGCGGCGCGAAACGGTGGCCCTCACATCGCTCTTTGTGGCTATACCGGCCAAGTTCGTGGTCTTCCCCTATTACGATACGCGCTTCTTCTTTGCCTATCTGATTGCCATCGCGTTCCTGCTGATTACCATTTACGGCAGGCAGGGATCGCCGGTGTTCTTCTCGGCGCCGCCGCCCGTTCCGCAAGAAGAATAACCGCCGCATCCGGACGCGCGGAAAGCCTGAAAACCGCAGCTTTGTGCGCCTTGCCTTTGACCAAAGACCTGTTGCGCTGCAGCGCACAAAAGGTTATTTCCGCGGCACACAAGCGAAGGCAGGGTCAATCATGCGCATAGACGCGATTTCCATCGGCGACAGCCCACCGGATGATGTCAACGTCATCATCGAGGTCCCACTCGGCGGCCAGCCCATCAAATACGAAATGGACAAGGAGGCCGGCACGCTTGTCGTCGACCGGTTCCTCTATACGCCCATGGCCTATCCGGGCAATTACGGCTTCGTGCCGCACACGCTTTCCGAGGACGGTGATCCGATCGATGTTCTGGTCTGCAACACCCGACCGCTGGTGCCGGGCTGCGTCATCAATGCGCGGCCCATCGGCGTGCTGATCATGGAGGACAATGCCGGCCAGGACGAGAAGATCATCGCCGTTCCCTCAGCACGCCTGACGAAGCGCTACGAGAAAGTCGGCAATTTCGACGATATGCCTGAAATCACGCTGCAGCAGATCGAGCACTTCTTCGAACACTACAAGGATCTCGAACCCGGAAAATGGGTGAAGATCGGCGACTGGCAGGGTGTCGATGTCGCCAAGCGGCTGATTATCGAATCGATCGAACGCGCAAAGTGACTTTTCTCAATCCTGTCCGTCAGCTGACCATCGGATAGATGCTGGTCCACATCAGGCGGCGGATGAAGAAAATGATCAGCAGAAGGATGATGGGGGAAATATCGAGGCCGCCCAGATCCGGCAGGATGCGACGGATCGGCCGCAGCGCAGGCTCGGTTGCCTTGTAGAGGAACTCGCCGATCATTCCGACGAACCGGTTGCCCGTATTGACGACATTGAAGGCATAGAGCCACGAAAAGATCGCGCTCAGGATGATGATCCAGGTATAGATGCTCAAGGCGAGGTCAATCGTCTGAAACAAGGCAATCATCGCGGTCTCCAGTCTGTGCTTTCCGCTATGTAGCCATTGCACTGCGTCCGGGCAAGTCCGCGATGGCGCAAACCATTGTAATTGCGGGCTATGCAAAAATTGTTAACACCTTATAAAGGCGCCATGCTCCTTTCCCCGGACCGAGACCGCCATGCGGCATGACGATCCCGACGCCGTTGGACGCTTTGCAGCGTTCCGGCACCGGTCCTTCACACGCTACTGGATTGCGCGGTTCCTGTCCGCCTTCGGCATGCAGGTTATCAGCGTGGCGGTTGGCTGGCAGATTTACGACCTGACACGCAATCCCTTTGATCTCGGCCTGATCGGCCTCGTCCAGTTCCTGCCATCCCTGGTTCTCATTCTGGTGACAGGCGCGGCGGCCGATCGCTTCGGCCGGCGCCTGATCATGGGCATCTGCGAGATCGTCGCGCTATTTGCCGCTGCCGCGCTCGTCATTCTGACAATCCGTGGGCTGACGTCGCCGCTGCCGGTCTTTGCGGTGCTTCTTGTTATCGGCATCACCCGCGCCTTTTTCGCGCCGGCCTCCACCTCGCTGGCGCCCAATCTCGTGCCGGAAGAGGATCTGGCCAATGCGATTGCCTGGAACTCGATGTCCTGGCAAAGCGCCACCATCCTCGGGCCCGTGGCGGGCGGCCTTCTCTATGGGCTCGGGGCATCGGTGCCCTACTGGACGAGCGTCGTTCTTTTCCTCATCGGCTCCGTTCTCATCTTTTCCATTCCGAAGCCCGAGCAGCAGCGCGGTGTGCACAATCAGAGCTGGGAGACGTTGTCGGCAGGTTTCCGTTATATCTGGCGCGAGAAGATCGTGCTGGGCGCCATCTCGCTCGATATGTTCGCCGTCCTTCTTGGCGGCGCCATTGCGTTGATGCCGGTCTTTGCCCGCGACATCCTTGATCTTGGTCCCTGGGGCCTCGGTCTGCTGCGAGCCGCGCCCGGCGTCGGCGCGGTGGCCATGGCGCTCTATCTTGCCGCCCATCCGTTCCGCAGCCGGGCCGGCGCAACGATGTTCATCGCCGTCGGTGTTTTCGGTGCGGCGACCACGGTGTTCGGCATGTCGACTGTCGCATGGGTGTCGATCGCGGCTCTCGCCGTCATGGGAGCGGCGGACATGATCTCTGTCTATGTGCGCCAGACGCTGATCCAGCTCTGGACACCGGACGCTCTGCGCGGCCGTGTCAGCGCCGTCAACATGGTCTTTATCGGCGCATCAAACGAGCTTGGCGAGTTTCGCGCCGGCGGCATGGCAGCGCTCATCGGCGCGGTTCCTGCGGTCATTGTCGGCGGTATCGGCGCCATGGGAGTTGCAGGCGTGTGGGCGATCCTGTTTCCGGCGCTGCGCAAGATCCAGCGCCTGCGCAAGGTCGATCACGAATCACAGACTGCTTAAAGCGGTGGCCTCGGGCCTGCATTTTTCACCTGGAATCTCGCGGCCGAAGACCAGTTCCAGGAAGCCGGCCAGCCAGTAGCGTAGCCTGGCATCATGGACAAGGCGGCCTTGCAGGTGCTGACGTCCCAGCTGTGCGCCCGGCATGTCGAACCGGTGCGCACCGCGCACCACCCAGCGGTGCATCATCACCTGCGTCAGCTCGGCATGGAACTGGATGCCCCATGCCGTTTCGCCGTAGCGGAACGCCTGGTTCACATAGTGATCGGCCGTCGCCAGCCGTTCAGCGCCGTCCGGCAGGCTGAAACCCTCACGATGAAAATGGTAGACCATGTCGGGCCAGCTCATCAGCGACTCACCGGCGGGCGTCGCCTGCAGCGGATACCAGCCGATCTCCGTCAGCCCGTCCGGATGGGCCTCGACGGTGCCGCCGAGATGGCGCACCAGCATCTGCGCACCGAGGCAAATCCCCAGATAGGGTTTGTTCTCGGCGAGAGGAACTGCGTGCCAGTCAATTTCGTTGCGCACGAAATCATCTTCGTCATTGGCGCTCATGGGACCGCCGAAAACCACCGCACCGGCGTGCTCTGCCAACGTTTCGGGCAGCGGGTCACCCAGTGCGTGACGGCGGATATCCAGTTCGAACCCGGCCATCTGCAGCATCTGACCGACACGTCCGGCGCTTGAACCGGCCTGATGCAGGATGATGAGAATTCGGTTCGGACCGTTTTCCTCTGACCCCGGATTATAGAGCATCAGGCGCCGTCCCCGGCACCCAGCCGCGCAGCCACCCGCTGGCGCATCAATACGCGGTCACGGTCTGATACACCCAGAAGTTCCGCCACACGCCACACCACATTGTCCTCGAGCTCATGGCGTACGCCATCGGCATAGACGAGTTCCCACAGCAGTTCGATGAAGTTGACCCTCTGCTCGGCATCGAGCGTGCGTTTCAGGACACTGGTAAAAGCGTAGAAATCGACCGATTCATCCTCCGCCTGCTTGCCCGCATCGACGAGCTTTTGAAGCTCGTCCTTGTGAACACCATAGTGCTCCTCGAGGAGCTGCCGGAGTTTTTCGCGTTCAACGGGTTCGGAAACACCGTCGGCATCGATGACGTGAAAGAACAATGCCGCGGCGGCTATGCGCGGATCATCGCGCGGAAGCTCTGGCTGCTCTTCGCCGCCCAGCGATTGAATGAATTTCTGCAATTGGTCAAACATGCACTGATCCTGCCTGAACGGCTCGTGAAGTTAAAGATAGCCGCCCGGCACGCAAATACCACCCCGGCGCCCCGCATGCAAAGCAACCGTCAAAACCATTGTCAGGCGGCATCCGGCCGGGTCAGAACAGGCGGAACCGGGACTTCGGTTCCTCCTCCACCGCGTCCTCCCGCACGCCCGGATCATCCGGCGGCTTGGCAAGGAAGGCCGCCTCGCGTGCCTTGTCCTTGTCCATACCGACCGCATCGGTCACGATATGGGTCTCGCCCTTGCTTGCTGCCTTTTCGACTGCCGGCTCCTTTTCGACGCTCTCGATGGTCTCCCCGTCCTTTCCATCGGCCTCGGACGTCGGCTCCTGCGAATCGGGCCCTTCTTTCGCCGGTTCCGGCTCCGCAGGTTCCTCGGTGTGACCAGGCGCCTTTGCTTCCGTCGTTTCGATAACTTCCGCATCGACGACGACGGGCTCCGCCTTCTCGGACGCCGCCTCATCATTATTCACCGGTTCATCAGCCTCCGGCTCCGGCGTTTGATCAGCCTTGGCATCCTCTTCCGGGACTTCCTCGGCTTTCTCGGCTTCCGCGGCATGCTCGGCCGGTTCATCCTGCGGCGCGGGTACCGGCTCGACATCGATGACCGGCTCCGGTTGGATCGGCTCGTCCGGCGTGTCCTTGGCGTGGATCGCCACCGGCGGCAATGATGTGAGCGCCTGCTCGACATCGTTGCGGGATGTTTCGCCGTCTTCCACGGGTCCGGCGATCTGCTCGACCGGGACTTTCCACTCGAAGGCATCCAGCTTGCCGGTTACCGGCGAAACGGGCGCCCACTGATCGGCAACGACACCGTCCGCCGTCCACGCGGCATCGCGCGGCGCACGGACCGCCTGGGCGAGCCAGTGGCGTACCCGGCCCTGGTCGCCGGTGTCGGCCTCCTCGATATCAGCAAGAAGAAGGAAGATGCTCTCGCTCGCTCGCACGCGCACAGCGGCCTCCGCCTTCTCGCGCGCCAGCTGGAACTCCTGGGCATCCAGCGCTGCCCGCGCCACCGCGTAGAGCGATTCGACATGGTTGCGTTTGAGGCTTTCAAGTTTCTGCGCCCGCTTCAGACGGTCATGTGTGGAATCGCCGGGCCGGGCCCGGATATAGGTTTCGGCAACGTCGGGGTGCGGACCGTTGCGCCACATCTTTTCAAGGATACGCGAGCCCTTTCGCAGGCTGTTTTCCCGGTAGAGCGCCTGCGCGGCAATCAATGCCGCCGGCACCAGGTCCGGAGCCAGCCGGTTTGCTTCCACCCCATCGGTGCGGGCACCGGCGACATCGCCATGTTCAAGCCTGTCCATTGCCCGCGCGGTCAAGAGCACCGCTTTCTTGCGATCGGCGGCAGCCTTGTCCAGGACACGGGCAACCCTTTGTTTCTCAAGGAGCCGGATGGCGTCGTCCCAGGCGCCTTCGGCCGAGCGGAAACCGAGAGCCGCCTCCGCCGCCCAGGCAAGGTGCGGCGCCTTTTCGGCTGCTTCCTCAGCATAGTGTCGCGCTGCTTCATTGGCTCCCAGCCGGCGCGCCTCGAGATAAAGGCCGCGAAGCCCGTACTCCCGGGTTTCCGGATCCTCGACCATGGCCTCGAATTTCGTCCTGGCCGAATCGTTCTTGCCTTCGATCAGCGCCGTCTGCGCATCGAGAACATGGATCAGCGGCTCCTGGTCGGAGCTCAACAGCCCCATTGTCCGCTGCGTCATCTTGCGGGCCGTCGCGGCATCGCCGGCGCCGGCGGCGATCAAACCCGTGGACAGTGCCTGATACCCACGGTCGCGCTTGCGGGCACGGAAATAGCGGGAGACCGTGTGCGGCGAGGCGATGATGCTGCGCAGCAGCCACCAGCCGATCATGATGGCGGCAACAAGAATGACAATCGCCGTGACAGCGACCATCAGCGACATCTCGATGCGCTGTCCCTGCCAGGTAATGACGAGGTCGCCGGGCCGGTCGGCAAGCCACGCAAAGCCGAAGCCGAGCGCCAGGATGAGGGCAATGTAGATAAGCAAGCGGATCATTCGGATTGACCCCCGGTCTGCGTTTGCGTGTTCGAGCCCGTATCGGAGGTACCAGATTCGGAGGTGCTGGTTCCCGTGTCGGACGTACTTGTTTCCGTTTCCGAGGCGCTGGTTCCGGTGTCAGAGCTGCCTGTTCCCGTTTCGGAGGTGCTTGTTTCCGTCGGCAGCGCGGCATTGACCGTGCCGGACACGATTTGCTCGACCAGGATGCGGGCTTCGAGATCCTTCTCATAGGACGTTGATGCCGTCTGGGACGCCTCGGGCAATGTCTTCCACTCGTTGACGGCCCCTTGCAGGTCGCCATTGTTCAGCTTGGTTTCCATGCGCGCCACGATTGCTTCCACGCTGTCGCCGGAAACATCGCCGACCGGGCGAACGCTGACAATCGAGCTGGCGCTGTTCAACAGCCGGTCAACCCAGCCGCTTTCAGATCCGCTGCCGGACGCGGCATTGATCATCCTGTTGGCAACGGTGGGAAATTCATTTTCCAGCGCGGCGCGCGACGGTACGCCGCTTGCCGCGAAGTTTCGCAGCTGATCGATTGCCGGACTGTCTCCGTCAACACTGGCAAACGCTTCGAGTTCGGCCATGAAGGAACCGCCGCGGTCGATTGCCGCCTTGAGATTGGCTGCCGCCAGGGCGCGAGCCACCTTGATATCCTCACGCGGCGCGGAAAGCGATTTCTCGATCGACGCAAGCCGCGTGTCGAGTGACTGCATCGCCTCATTCTGCTTGGCCTCGTCGGAACCGATGCGCCCGGTCAGCCCTGTCAGGTTCTGTTGCAGGCTCTGCAGGCTGGACTGCTGCTGTGTCTGCGCCGTTTCAATCGCCGTGAGCTTTTGTGAGAGATCGGCGAGCGTTCCATCCTGTCCGCCGCCCCCGAGCGATTCAACTTTGGAAGCCAGGGACGAGACCTGCGTTTCCAGCGCCTGGATGCCGGAGCCCCCGGCGTCGCCCGATCCGGATTCCAGTGCACTGACGCGGCTTTCCAGGTCACTTCCAACAGTCCCCGCGCCATCCGCGACCTGTTTCTCAAGAGAGGCCAGCGATGATTTGAGTGTATCGATCTCGCCGGTCAGGCTGCTGCCCGAAGACCCCGAGCCCGGTGAAGGCAAGATGCCTCCATATTGCAGACCCGCGTAGAGTGCGATTGCGATGATGCCGCCGATAAGTCCCGCAGCGACCGTGCGAAAGCCACCGCCCGATTGTACCGCTGGAGCATCACCATGCGGCGCCGTGGACGCCTTGGCCGGTTTTTCCTTTGCGGAAGCGTTCTCATCCGGCTGCTTGGATGCCTCCGGTTTCGGCGTGGTGGTTTCTGGTTTGGGTTCGGAAGCGGTGGCCTCTGACATAGCCTTGGCGGCGCGTTCAGCCTGCGCGGTCACCTTCTTCGCGCGGCTGAATTCCGGTGCCGGCTCGTCGCCGGATTTCTGTGCAGCCGGCTCGGTGGATTTCGCGCCCGATTTCGGAACCGATCCTGGCTTTTTCTGGGCGGCAGCCTTGGTGCCCGCGGACGTCTTCTTCGGGTTGTCCGACGGTGCCGGATCCTCCTTTTTGACGGCCTCCGGTTCGAGATCGATGGTGACCGGTTTTTGGGTGCTGCGCGAATGACGTGGCTTGCTGCCCTGTGCCATGAAAAAGCCTCTCAGGAAGTCGGACTGTCGGGTTGTCGGGACGACGGGCTGTCGATTTGGAACTTAATTGCAGTGCACAATCTATGGAAGGGACGCAGATGCGGATTTTCAGGAGGAATCACGATCTTCGTCAAACAAACGCATCAGATTCTCTTCATCCGGAGAAGCTGCAATCAAGGTGCGGTCCGAAAATTCGACCGGAACCTGTTTCGCAACCTGCTCACTGATGCAAAAAAAATTGCAATCTTTCAAGAGATTAAGGTCCACCGACGCGTTGAAACTCTCAAAAAACCGTTCCGCTGCCACGGAAGAGTAGAGCAAAACGACATCCGGCCGATGATCCAGGATCAGACCGGATATATAGTCAGTTGAATAACTTATATTCTCAGTTTCGTAGATTTCGACTGTTCTCATGGGCAGTTTATGCTCTTTGAGTGCTCTCTCGAAATCACCCTGTCGCAGCCTTCCCGCCGCATAGACGAGCGGTTTGTCTGCTGACAAAGCCAATGTACCGGCTTGCCTGTCTTTGACGATCATTCCGGCCAATTCTGTACCGTCCCCGGCACCGATCCGAACGTCGTGAAAGCCTGCCTCGCTTGCGGCCGCACCGGTTCGCGCGCCAACCGCATAAACGGGCAGTGCGAGGCAGTCGGATTCGATCCCGAACGATCGCCACGACCGGATCGCGTTCGCGCTGGTCACCGCAAAAGCCCCGGACCGATCGGCCTCGAAATCGGCCCTTTCGGGGGTCAGCATAACGGTGCGGGTCAGTGGCATCAGCACGGGGTCGGCGCCCCGGTCGCGCAGCTTCCCGGCGGTTCGCGCAGCGCCTGGTTCCGGCCTCGTAACAAGAACCCGCATCGTCTTAATGCCAGCTGTCGAAAAAGTCGGGGCCGGCATCCGCGCGGATCGACACACCGGCCTCCGTGCCGATCGTCTCGGCTTCGGCCACGGCACCGGATCGCGACACCTCGAAACTCTTGCGCCCGTCCGGCGACAGGATCATGCCGGAAAGGGACAGGGAATCGCCGGCAATGGTCGCCAGCCCGGCAATCGGCGTGCGGCAGGACCCGTCCAGCGCGGCCAGAAAGGCCCGCTCGCAAATCAACGCGCTGTGCGTCGCATCATCATTGATTGCTGCGAGCATCCCGTCGGTTCTTTCATCGCCCAGCCTGCTTTCGATGCAGATCGCACCCTGGCCGAGCGCCGGGAGGAACGCGTCGACGGACATGACATCCGTCGCGTTATCTTCAAGACCCAGGCGTCTCAGGCCGGCCATCGCGAGCAGCGTGCCGTCGACCACGCCCTCTTCGAGTTTGCGCATGCGCGTTTGCACATTGCCGCGAATCGAAACGACATTGAGATCGGGACGCATCCTGCGTACGAGCGCCTGACGCCGCAGCGAGGACGTCCCGACCGTCGCCCCTTCGTGAAGATCGGCAATCCTTCCGGCATCGCGGCCGATAAAGGCATCGCGGACATCTTCGCGCGGCAGGAATGCCGAGAGGTAAAGCCCCTGCGGCAACACAGTCGGCATGTCCTTTGAGGAATGCACGGCGGCATCGATGCGTCCGTCGGAGAGTCGCGCTTCTATCTCCTCGGTAAACAGGCCCTTCCCGCCGATTTCGGCAAGCGGGCGATCGGTGACGCGGTCGCCCTTTGTGGAAATCACGACAATCTCGAACGCGTCAGTCGTCACACCATGCGCTGCTGCCAGACGATCCCGCGTCTCCGTTGCCTGCGCAAGCGCCAGAGGGCTGCCCCGTGTGCCGATACGAAAAGGTTTTGTTTGCATCCGGTGGCTTCCGTTATTACCAGAGGCACAGGTAAACAGGAAAACCGGAATCCGCAATCACCGAAACGGCCATGGACCAATCGACCTGCATTCTCGGTATAGAGACAAGTTGCGACGAAACCGCTGCGGCCGTGGTGCGCCGCAATGGCGACGGAGGCGGAGAGATCCTGTCCGACATCGTTTTCAGCCAGCTTGAAGAACACGCAGCCTATGGCGGTGTTGTGCCGGAGATCGCGGCCCGGGCCCATGTCGAACGGCTCGACAGCCTTGTGGCCAAGGCGCTTGAGGAAGCGGGTGTCGGGCTGCGCGAGCTTGATGCCGTCGCCGCCACATCCGGCCCCGGCCTGATCGGCGGCCTGATCGTCGGCCTGATGACGGCCAAGGCGCTCGCCGCCGCAGCCGCGAAGCCGCTTTTTGCCATCAACCACCTTGAGGGCCATGCCCTGACAGCGCGCCTGACGCATAGGCTGCCCTTCCCATACCTTCTGCTTCTTGTCTCCGGCGGCCACACCCAGATGATCCTGGTGCGCGGCGTCGATGACTACGAGCGCTGGGGAACGACCATCGACGACGCCCTCGGCGAGGCATTCGACAAGACGGCGAAGCTGATTGGCCTGCCCTATCCGGGCGGTCCCGAAGTGGAAAAGGCAGCCGCCCGCGGTGACGCCGGGCGTTTTGATCTGCCGACGCCGCTTCGCGGCGAGCAGCGCCTAGATTTTTCGTTTTCCGGCCTGAAGACAGCGGTGCGGCAGACCGCTCAGTCCATCGCGCCGCTCAGCGAAAAGGATGTCGACGACATCTGCGCCTCCTTTCAGGATGCGATCACGACGACCCTGCGCGAACGCGTGGAACGCAGCCTCCAGCGTTTCAGCGAGACTTACGGGAACGAAATCTCCGAACCTGTCCTTGTCGTTGCCGGCGGCGTCGCAGCCAACGCTGCAATCCGGGGCAGTCTCGAGGCCTTGTGCGGCAAAAAGGGATTCCGGTTCGTCGCGCCGCCGCTGCATCTTTGCACGGACAACGCCGTCATGATCGCCTGGGCCGCCGCGGAACGCATGGCCGTGGGGATCGGTTCGGATGAACTAGACGTGGCGCCGCGCTCCCGATGGCCGCTGGACGAAAACTCCGCTGCCGTTATCGGCCACGGAAAACGCGGAGCCAAGGCGTGACCGATACGGCCAAGACAGCGGTCCTCGGCGCCGGAGCATTCGGTACCGCACTCGCCACCGTCGTCGCGCGCCGCGGCGAACCGGTCGTCCTGCTTGGCCGTGACCGCGACCGCATGCTTGAGGCCGGGCGCAAACGTGTCAACGAACCCGCTCTCCCGGGCGTGGCCTTGTCCGACTCCATCACTGTCACTGCTGACGAAACGCGGCTGCGTTCCGCGGATCTCATCCTCATGGCGGTGCCGGCGCAATCCCTGCGGACAGCCGCCCGGACCTATCGCGATTTTATTCCGCAAGGGGCGAACCTTGTCATCTGCGCAAAGGGCATAGAGCGCGAGAGCGGCAGTTTTCTTGCCGATGTTCTGGCATCGGAGATGCCGGACAACCCCGTCGCGGTCCTGTCCGGGCCCGGCTTTGCAGCTGACATCGCCCGTGCGCTTCCGACCGCCATGACGCTTGCCAGCGCCAGCCGGCAAGCCGCCGAATCGCTGGTCGGGCGTCTCTCGGGCAACAGGTTCCGGCTCTATGCCTCGGATGACCTGTTCGGAGTCCAGACGGGCGGCGCCCTGAAGAACGTGTTGGCCATTGGTTGCGGCATTGTCGAGGGCAGGGGGCTTGGCGATTCGGCCCGTGCCGCCCTTATTGCCCGCGGCCTTGCCGAACTCATGCGCTTTTCAGCCGCCCATGGCGGGCGGGCACGCACCGTTTCCGGGCTGTCCGGCCTCGGCGATCTGGTGCTCACGGCCACCAGCCACCAATCGCGCAACCTGCGCTTCGGCCTGGCGTTGGGAGAAGGTCGCCAGCCCTCGGAGCTGATGGCGCCCGGCGCGCCGCTATCGGAAGGCGCGTTCACTGCAACCATTGCCGCAAAAATCAGCCTTGAAAATCAGATCGATATGCCGATAACGCAGGAAGTCGCCGCGATTCTTCGCGGCGAAACCGGCGTCGACGAGGCAGTGGAGAACCTGATGACGCGGCCGTTGAAATCGGAGTAAGGACCAATCCATGCTTTTCGCGCTCATATGCACAGACAAACCGGGCAGCCTTGATCTCAGAATGGAAATCCGGCCGGACCATGTCACCTATCTGACAGCGCTCAACGACACCGGCATATTGAAAATGGCGGGTCCGTTCCTGGATGAGAACGAAAAGCCCAACGGCAGCCTTGTGATCGTCGAGGCGCAGTCGCGGGAGGAGGCGCACCGCATTGCCCAGGAGGATCCCTATTCCAAGGCGTGTCTTTTTGCGGCAGTCGATATCCGGCCCTACAACTGGGTCTTCAACAAACCTGGAGCGTGAATCATGGCATATTGGCTGTTCAAGTCGGAGCCCGACGCCTGGTCCTGGGATCAGCAGAAGGCAAAGGGCGAAGCCGGCGAGGAATGGGACGGAATCCGCAACTACCAGGCTCGCAACAACATGCGGGAGATGAAACTCGGCGACAAGGGTTTCTTCTACCATTCCAATGAGGGCAAGGCCGTTGTCGGCATTGTCGAGGTCTGCAAGGAAATCCACCCCGATTCAACAACCGATGACGAGCGCTGGGAATGCGTCGACGTCAAGGCGGTCTGCGATATGCCGAAGCCGGTGACCTTGCAGGATGCAAAGGCCAATCCGGCGCTCTCCGATATGGTGCTTGTCGTCAACACACGCCTCTCCGTACAGCCGGTTACTGAAGACGAATATCTGGAAATCTGCCGCATGGGAGGCCTCGACAAGCCTCCCCGATAACGCTGCGGGACCGTGACTTCGCGATCCACATCCATGAAAACCGAAGCCCGGGTCTTCATCGCCCAAAACACAAGCCTCGCCCGGCCGCCGCATGTGCCGGAACTGACGCTCCACCTGGCAACGGAAGCCCACGAGCTGTGGCAAAAGACGGAAGAAGAACTGGAGGCGATCGGCCTGCCGCCGCCCTTCTGGGCCTTTGCCTGGGCTGGCGGACAGGGCCTTGCCCGCCACCTGCTGGATCATCCGCAGCTCGTATCCGGCAAATCCGTGCTCGACTTCGCCAGCGGCTCCGGCCTTGTCGCCATCGCCGCCTGCAAGGCTGGCGCCGGCGCGGTGACCGCCTGCGATATCGATCCCTGGGCCGCAATGGCAACCGCCATGAACGCCGCGTGCAACGAGGTTCGCGTCGCTTTGAGAAGCGATGACGTCATCGGCACGGATGATGGCTGGCAGACCGTGCTTGCCGGCGATGTCTTTTATGACAAGGATCTCACGGAAGCGGTGACGCCCTGGTTCGAAGCGCTGGCGCGTCGCGGAGCCGACGTGCTGGTCGGCGATCCCGGCCGCGCCTACTGCCCCCGCGACAGGCTGGAAGAACTGGCGGTCTACCAGGTTGAGGTCACCCGCGCGTTGGAGGATTCGGAGGTCAAGAAGACAACGGTCTGGCGGTTCCGGCCGGAATGGGACTAGAGCAACTCTGAGTTAGATTGGATCATTTGACCGAGGCGATTTTGGTCTCTGGCCAGGCGGCTTGCGCGCGGTGGTGTGGGCCCACCACAAGCGGAAGCCAACAACGCCAGAGGGCAAAATCGCCTGGCCCATTCATTGTTGATTTTCAATATTCTCTTCCCTTTCAAGGGTGGGGAAAATCAAATGTTCCAATCTAACTCAGAGTTGCTCTAGACTCCGGCTTTTGGACATGTCGGGAGGAACACAATGGATTTCGGGGGAGTGAGTTATGTCGGTGTGCTTGTCGCCACCGTGGCCGCCTTCTTGATAGGCGCTGTTTACTATGGAGCGCTCGCCAAACCCTGGATGAAGGCTGCGCGCATCGCGCCTGAAGACACCAAGATGTCGCCGGTATTGTTCATCAACTCGGTCATTTGCGAGCTCGTCATGGCTTTCATTTTGGCCGGACTCATCGGCCATCTGGGAACCGGGCAGGTCACACCGTATAACGGGCTTGTCTCCGGCTTCTTTGTCTGGCTCGGATTCGTTGCCACGACATTGGCCGTCAATCACCGCTATCAGGATTTCGGCTGGGACCTGACCCTGATCGACGGCCTCCATTGGCTGCTCGTGCTTTTGGCAATGGGTACCATTATCGGCTGGTTCGGGTCCTAGAGCGCGTCTGGCTCAGTCTGAAACAATTGACCGTGGCATTTCGGTCTCTGGCCAGGCGGATTGCGCGCCGCGGTGCCACCCCACCACAAGCGCGAGCCAATGATGCCAGGGGCCAAAATCGCCCGGCCCGCTCTATGCTGTTCTCCAATATCTTCTTCTCTATCGAGGGTGGGGAAAATCAGATGTTTCAAACTAAGCCGGACACGCTCTAAACGACTTCGATTTTCGTGCTGGTGTCGAGCCGGGGCAGCAAACGCAGCATTGCCCGCCGCTCGATCGCGATACAGCCCTCGGTCGGCCGTTCGGCACTCAGATGCAGGAAAATGGCGCTGCCGCGGTTGCGGCGCCGCTCGCTGATGTTCCAGTCGAGCACCAGGCAGATATCGTAAAGCCCGTCCTCGCGCATCATTTCCTCGCGCGAATCGGCGAAGGGAAGGCGCACGGGGCGATTGTAGGCCGCATGGCCGGGCGCGTCGCACCACCCCTGGTCCGCCCGGATCGGCGCCATGGGCAGGCGTGTTTGCGGCAGCCTCACCCTGTCTGCCCGGAAATAACCGCCAAGCACCCGCATGCGCCCGTGAGGCGTTGCCCCATCGCCCTCCCTTTTTAGGCGAAGGCACCCCGAACGGCCCAGAAAGGCGGGGAAAATGATACCCCCGGCATCAAGCAGCGCGCGGTTTTGGAAACGCGGATGCCGCCGCACAATAACTGTCTGCAATGCTTGGATTTTGACGCATTCCTTCTTTACGCTGTTAATCACGAAATGATCTTTGGGATCACAGCTGAGTGTGCTTTGCGTGTACAACACTTTTACAAATCGGCGAACAGGACTATTTAAGTGCCGATGACCAGTGCAGCACATTCTCATTTGGAGGGATTGCATGACAGCCAGAACCATCCTTCTCGTCGATGATGACGACGACCTGCGGGAAACCCTCGTCGAGCAGCTCTCCCTTTACGAAGAGTTCTCGATCCTCGAGGAGTCGTCGGCGACCAAAGGCATTCAGGCTGCCCGGAACAACCACATCGACCTGTTGATCATGGATGTCGGCCTGCCGGATATGGATGGCCGCGAGGCGGTGAAACTGCTGAGAAAGGGCGGCTTCAAGGCCCCCATCATCATGTTGACGGGCCACGACACCGACTCCGATACCATCCTCGGCCTCGAGGCCGGCGCCAATGACTATGTGACCAAGCCCTTCCGGTTTGCCGTGTTGCTCGCCCGGGTGCGCGCCCAGCTTCGCCAGCACGAGCAGAGCGAAGATGCAACCTTCACGGTCGGGCCCTACACGTTCAAACCCAGCCAGAAGCTCCTCGTCGACGAAAAGGGCAGCAAGATCAGGCTGACGGAAAAAGAATCGGCCATCATTCGCTATCTCTACCGGGCCGACGAAAAGGTTGTCACGCGCGACGTGCTGCTGGAGGAAGTCTGGGGCTACAATTCGGGCGTTACCACCCATACGCTCGAGACCCATGTCTACCGGCTGCGCCAGAAGATCGAACGCGACCCGTCCAATGCGGAAATCCTTGTGACGGAAAGCGGCGGCTACAAGATTATCCCCTAGTTCAACCGGAGCCGCCCGCACATGGCACTGAACGACGACATTACGCTTCTATCGAGGGTCCCGCTGTTCAGCGATTTCAGCGAGGAAATGCTGCGGCTGATCGCCTTTGGTGCCGAGCGCAAGTCGGTCGCGCGGAACCGGCCACTGTTCCATGAGGGCTCCTCCGCGGACTGCGCATTCGTCATCCTGTCGGGCGGTTTCAAGCTGCTGCAACGCAACCGCAAGGGCAAGCCCGAGCAGATCGGCGAAGCGGTGGCCGGTGATCTCCTCGGCGAACTCGCTATCATTTCGACGACCAACCGCAAGATGACGGTCGTGGCCCTCGAGGACAGCGAGGTCATGCGCATTCACAGGCCCATGTTCCGCCGCATGATGGAGGAGTATCCCGAGATTGCCGCCATGCTGCAGGCCCGCATCAGGAAGAACCTGGCCGGGATGCTGAACGAGATCGACCAGCTCGCATGGCGGTTCGAGGAGGCCGTCGACAACTAGGGCATGTCTGGCCGGGCAATGGCCGGAATCCTTTAGATTTTGAAGCGGGCAAAGACCGGCACATGGTCCGACGGACGCTCCCAGCCGCGCGCCTCGCGCATCACAGTCACATCCCGCAGCAATGGCGAAAGATCGGCGGATGACCAGATATGGTCCAGCCTGCGGCCACGGTCGGAGACATCCCAGTCGCGGGCGCGGTAACTCCACCAGGTGAAGATCTTTTCTTCCGGCGGAATGTGCTGCCGCACCAGATCCACCCAGGCACCCCTGGCCTGCACATCGTTGAGGCCATCGGTTTCGATCGGCGTGTGGCTGACCACCTTCAAGAGCTGCTTGTGCGACCAGACGTCGGTTTCCAGCGGCGCGATATTGAGGTCGCCCACCAGGATTGACGAGACTCCGTCACCCCGCTCCGCTTCGGAGTGCAGCGCCTTCATTTCGTCGAGAAACCCGAGCTTGTGGGCAAATTTCGGATTGATTTTCGGATCCGGTTCATCGCCGCCGGCCGGCACATAGAAATTGTGCAGGCGGATCGGCTGACCGCCGGGCTTCGCAACCGCCGAGATGTGGCGCGTGTCGCCCATATTGCAGAAATCCATTCGCTGCACATCCGACAGCGGCAGCTTCGAGATGATCGCGACGCCGTGATAGCCCTTCTGCCCGTGGATCTCGATGTGTTGGTAGCCATGCTTGCGCAACTCGGAATCGGGTAAGGATCCGTTCGGGCACTTGGTTTCCTGCAGGCACAGAATGTCGGGGGCCTGTGACTTCAAAAGATCCAGAACCAGCGGCAGGCGCAGCCGCACCGAATTTATATTCCATGTCGCAATGGAGAATTCCGTCACCGACACCTCCGGAGTTTGAAAGGAATGCCGGGACAATAAACCGTCAGCATGCAATGTTCAGCCGTCAATTGTGGCAACGGCTGCAAACACCACAGTTATTTGCCGGATCGGACCGCCGGCCGACAGCACCGGCTACCGGTCGTTCCCCGAATTGCGGTGCACCTGGTAGTAGGGGATCTTGAACACATTGTCGGCGAACCGGACGTCGGTGCGGACGTTGAAGATCATCACCGTTGTGCCCTTGCCCTGTGCATCGGTAATGGTCCACTGACGCAGTTCGTAAGTCTTCGAATCGAACATCATCGTGATCGTTGAATCGCCGAAAATCGACTTGTTGCCAAGAACGATTGTTGTCAGATCCGGTTCAACGGTGACCGACTTGACGGTATCGCCGCCAAGATTGATGCGTTCACTCAGCAAGAGCTTCAGCGGCGTCTTGCCCAGCGGATAGATATCCCAGGTCTGCAGTTTCCTGTTGCCGATGACCACGGACTTACCGTCGGCAATGACCCGCACCGGAGAGGGATCCTCGTAGTTGAACCGCAGTTTTCCTGGTCGTTCGATGAAGAATTTGCCACCGATCTGCTGGCCGCTTGGCCCGAATTGCACGAATTCGCCGGTCATTGTCTTAACCGATGAAAAATGATCGGCGATCTTTTGCGCGGTCGGATCGATGGCGTGCGCCTGTGGCGCACCGAAGCTGACGAGCAGGCTCGCGGCCGCTGCGGCACAAATGCCGCGCAGGACCGAGCGCCTGGTCTTCTGTCCGGTTCCGGCCGGCGATTTTGTCTGGTTCATTTGCATCTCCTGATGACCAGAAACCTATTGTCTGTAACTGCGGCACGAGTGTGGTAACGCAACACGAATGGACAAATAATCCGGGCTCTTAAGGCGGGACCTTTACGCATACTAGAGGACGTCTTCCTCGGTCGGAACGAGGATCTCACGCTTGCCGGCATGGTTGGCCGGGCCGATGACACCCTCTTCCTCCATTCGCTCGATCAGCGAAGCGGCGCGATTATAACCGATTCCCAGTCGCCGCTGAATGTAGGATGTCGAGGCCTTTCCGTCGCGCAGCACAACGGCCACCGCCTGGTCGTAGGGATCGGCCGAATCCGAGAGATTGCCCGATCCGCCGCCGCCGCCTTCGGCATCGTCTTCCTCATCGTCCTCGGTGATGGCATCGAGATATTCCGGCACGCCCTGCGCCTTGAGGAACGCGACAATCTCCTCGACCTCGTTGTCGGCGACAAACGGGCCGTGCACGCGCTGGATGCGGCCGCCGCCGGCCATGTAGAGCATGTCGCCCATGCCGAGAAGCTGTTCGGCACCCTGCTCGCCCAAAATGGTGCGTGAATCGATCTTGGACGTGACCTGGAAGGAGATCCGCGTCGGGAAGTTGGCCTTGATCGTACCGGTAATGACATCGACCGACGGGCGCTGCGTCGCCATGATCACGTGGATACCGGCGGCACGGGCCATCTGGGCCAGCCTCTGGACGGCGCCTTCGATGTCCTTGCCGGCAACCATCATCAGGTCGGCCATCTCGTCGATGATGACGATGATATAAGGCATCGGGCTGAGATCGAATTCCTCGGTCTCGTAGACCGCCTCGCCGGTCTCGCGGTCGAAGCCCGTCTGCACCGTCCGCGTGATTGCCTCGCCCTTCTTGCGCGCCTGCTCGACACGGTTATTGAAGCCGTCAATGTTGCGCACGCCGATCTTCGACATCTTCTTGTAGCGGTCTTCCATCTCGCGCACGGTCCATTTGAGCGCGACGACGGCCTTTTTCGGATCCGTCACCACCGGCGTCAGCAGGTGCGGGATGCCGTCATAGACCGAAAGTTCCAGCATCTTCGGGTCGATCATGATCAGCCGGCACTTTTCCGGCGGCAGCCGGTAGACGACGGAGAGGATCATCGTGTTGATGGCGACCGATTTACCCGAGCCGGTGGTGCCGGCCACCAGCAGGTGGGGCATTTTCGCAAGGTCCGCAATGACCGACTCACCGCCGATCGTCTTGCCGAGCGACAGCGCAAGCTTGGCCTTGCTTGATTCGAAATCGCGGCTTGAAAGCAATTCCTTCAGATAGACCGTCTCGCGGCCCTGATTGGGCAGTTCGATACCGATGGCGTTGCGGCCGGGAACCACCGCGACACGTGCCGCGATGGCACTCATCGAGCGTGCGATGTCGTCGGCAAGGCCGATGACCCTGGACGATTTGATACCGGGAGCAGGCTCCAGCTCGTAGAGCGTGACCACGGGGCCGGGACGGACGTGGATGATTTCGCCGCGCACGCCGAAATCCTCCAGAACACCCTCCAGCATGCGGGCGTTCTGCTCCAGCGCTTCCGGTGAAAGGCTGGGATCCTTGGCAACATTCTTGGCTTCGGAAAGAAGATGCAGCGGCGGCAGTTCGAAACCGCTGTTCCTGATCATCGACGTCTGCGCCTCGCGCTGCGCCCTGTTTCCGGGCGCCGGACGCTTGGCCTGCGGCACCACCCGCTGCTGCAGCGCCGCTTCGCTCGCCGCCCGTGACGGTGCGGATTGCGGTGCCCATTCATCGGCAGCGTCATGGCCGGCCGCTCCATCGTCCATATCAAATGGGGGAACATCGTCCTGGAGATCGGTACGTGCAGCCATCGCCGGCGCTGCGCCGCTGGATTCGAATTGCGGCTCGACCCTGTCGCCGTTCAGGCCGGCGAATTCATCTTCATTGAAATCATAGGGCTGGTGCGGCTGGGACGACCAGTGTTCCGTACCCCGGCCGGCCAGGCGGCGGTAATGCGCCCTGATGGTCAGGATCGTGTGGGTGAGCGCGCCAAGGATGAGAGCGCCGCCAAAGCTGCGATCGGAATCCTCCTCGAGATCATCCTCATCGGCGATTTCAACGGCCTTGCGCACCCTTTCCTTGCGGGCCTTTTTGGGCGCGTCGGGATCGGGGGTCGCGATCAGAAGGGAGCCGAAGAGCATCAGCCAAATTGCCGGGATCGCCAGCGCCACTCCGAGAACGGCTGCCAGGATGCCGGACGGATAGCTGCCGGTAAGCATCGCCGGCATTTTGAGGATCATGTCACCGAATACGCCGCCGAGACCGGTCGGTAGCGGCCAGCGATCAGGCGCGGGAACACAGGAAAAGACCGAGGCAAAGAGAACCGCGCCGCCGAACCAGGCCGCAAGGCGTGTCAGGACACGGTCAACCGGTCGGTTGCGGATCAGGAACAGGCCCCAGGCCGCCAGCGGCAACAGGGCGACAATGCCGGACAGCCCGAAGAACTGCATGATGAGGTCGGCAAAGGCCGCACCACCGAAGCCGAGCACATTGACCGGCTGTTTTCCGGTCGCGTAGCTGAAGCTGGGATCATGCACATTCCAGGTCGCGAGTGCGGCGATGGCCATGACGAGGCCGGCCAGCACCGAAAGGCCGAACAGCAGTTTTAGCGGCCTCCTCAGAAACCCCGGAACAGAAACATTTGGAAGGAATTGGCCGCCAAACGCCAAAGGACCACTCGACTGCATCGCAACGCTCCAACTCACATACGCGTACGGCGGAAGAATCCGCTGAACTCGAGGCGATTTTATGTGAGGTGGAGTTAATGGCGCATTAACCATGCGCGTAACTACCCAGCTACCAGATTTGCAATTTGAGTGTGCGACGATTTGAATCAGGTTGACAGGCTTTCCGGACGCGGTCGTTTCTGACTCCATGAGCGCATCATGAAGCAAACTCGTTTCACCCGCGATCGCCTCAGCGCCCTGTCAAAACCGGACCTCATTGATCTGGTCATGGAGCTTGCCGGTCAAAATGCGCTCTTGCAAGCGCGGGTCGATGAGCTTGATAAACAGAACAGGCAGTTGCGGGAGCAGAATGCCTCGCTTGTTCAGCGGGTCTGTGATCTTGAACGACGGCTGGGGTTGAACAGTTCCAACAGCAGTAAACCGCCGTCCAGTGACGGGCTGGCGAAGCCAGCGGCCAGAGAAAGACGCACCAGGAGCTTGCGCGGCAAATCAGGCCGCAAGTCTGGTGGCCAACATGGCCATAAGGGCATAACGCTGAAGCAGGTCGCGACACCGGATGCGCTCGTCCATCACTATCCACATCAGTGCACGCGCTGCAGTGCGACGCTATCGCCTGAGGCCGCCACAGGTTTTGCCGCGCGCCAGGTGTTTGGCCTTGCGCCGCCTCCGCCTCTTTTCATCACCGAACACAGAGCCCATACCTGTCTATGCCGGTCCTGTGGCACGCTGGTGCGCGCTGCCTTTCCCGAGACCGTGAAAGCCCCCGCCCAGTATGGTGACGAAATCGCTGCCCTGGCGGCCTATTTGCAAACACAGCACTGCATTCCCGAGGATCGCCTGGCACGGATCTTCTCGGACCTCTACAAGATCAGGATCGCCCCGGCGACGCTGGCCAGTCTGATCGCCAAAAAGGCCGACAGCATGCGCGTTTTCGCGGACAGGGTAAGGGAACTGCTGTCCGGCACAGCTGTTGCCGTGAAGCATCTGGATGAGACCGGCTTGCGGATTGCCGGCAAGACGCGCTGGCTGCATATGCTGTGTTCCACATCCCTCAGTCATCTTCGGCTCGGGACCGGGCGAGGTGATATCCCATCGGGACTGGCAGGAACGATCGTTCACGATTGCTGGCCACCCTATTTGGCGCTGGAGGCCGTGGAGCATGGTCTTTGCAATGCGCATCTGCTCCGGGAGTTGCAGGCCGTAATCGATCACGACAGGGAACCCTGGGCGACGGATATGAAAGCCCTTTTGTGCGACGCCCTGACGCTGACACAAATCGCACGCGATCAAGGCAAGTCAGCGGTCAGTCCGGAACATGCCCATCAGATCGATCAGAGGTTTGATGCCTGTTGCGACCGGGCGATCAAATTCCATGAAGGCCTGCCACCGCTTGCACGTCCAACGACCGGCAAACGCGGTCGCCCGAAGCGACGGGCTGGACATAATCTGGCGAGACGGATGCGAACACATAAGGCCGCGGTCCTGCTCTTTTTCAATGATCTGAATGTCCCCTTCACGAACAACGAAGCCGAACGTGACCTGCGCATGACAAAGGTTCGGCAGAAGGTCTCCGGAAGCTTCAGGACTGAGACAGGCGCTGAAAACTACTGCATTCTACGCACCGTTGTCGAAACAGCGCGAAAGCAAAGCTGGGATGTTCTGAGAGCCTTGAGCACAAGCCCCGTTCAGCTTATCCGTGACCTCAATACATTCCATCAAATCCAGCTTGATAGGGTAGCTGGGTAGTTACCCATGCGCTTTGTTTTGAAAATCGCGCGCCATCACCGGAAAGAAGCCGCCGCCCCGGGGCGGCGGCCTCGCAGCAGCCTGAAGTCCTCAGCGGATCTCGGCTTCCGGATTGGCGCCGATCTTGTGGATGGAAAGGTCCGCCCCGCGCATTTCCTCTTCCTCCGCAAGGCGCAGGCCCACCGTGCGGTCGAGCAGGCCGTAAACGACAAAGCCGCCGATCACCGCGTAGAGCGCACCTGCGACCGAGCCGACGATTTGCGCCAGCAGCGACACGCCGCCGAGGCCACCCAGTGCCTCAAGCCCGAAGATGCCGCAGGCAATGCCGCCCCACAGGCCGCAAATCCCGTGCAGCGGCCACACACCGAGCACGTCGTCGATGCGCAGTTTTTCCTGGCACCAGGTAAAGCCCTTGACGAATATGAAACCGGCCACGCCGCCGACGATCAGCGCGCCGATCGGATGGAAGACATCGGAACCCGCGCAAACGGCCACCAGTCCGGCCAGTGCGCCATTGTGGACGAATCCGGGGTCATTGCGACCGGCAAACATGGCCATCACAATGCCGCCGACCATGGCCATCAGCGAATTGAGGGCAACAAGTCCTGTGGCGCCGCCTACCGACTGGGCGCTCATCACATTGAAGCCGAACCAGCCGATGCACAGCAGCCACGATCCCAGCGCCAGCCATGGAATGGACGATGGCGGGAAGGGATGCGAGGCGCCGGCCTTGCCATAGCGGCCGAGCCTTGCGCCAAGCACGATGACCGCTGGCAGGGCGATCCAGCCGCCGACGGCATGGACGACGATCGAACCGGCGAAGTCGTGGAACGGCGCGCCGAATGCGGCTTCGAAGGCCGATTGCAATCCGAAGTTTCCGTTCCAGACCATGCCTTCGAAGAACGGATAGACCAGGCCGACAAGGGCAACGGTCGCAAAACACTGCGGCTGGAAGCGCATCCGCTCGGCTATGCCGCCGGAAATGATCGCCGGAATTGCCGCCGCGAACGTTGTCAGGAAGAAGAACTTAACGAGCGTGAAGCCCTGCGGCAGGAAGATTTCGCCGCCCTCCGTGCCGGAAAGCACCGCCGCATTGACGAAGAATGTGACGCCGTAGGAAATGGCGAACCCGACGAAGAAATAGGAAATGGTGGAAAGCGCGAAATCGACAAGGATTTTGACCAGCGCATTCACCTGGCTCTTGTGCCGGACTGTGCCGACCTCGAGAAAGGCGAACCCCCCATGCATGGCGAACACCAGGATCGCGCCGAGAAGCACGGAAAAGACGTCGCCACCGATTTGTGACTGATCCATGGAAATAGCTCCGTTTAGAGATGAGTGACCGTTGATCGAGGAACAAGAGTCAATTTTCGTGCCAGTCGGAGCAAACCTGCCGAATTCATGGGCAGGCCAGGTTAAAAAACGTGCAAATGCCTATTCTTGGATCAGAACGTGGCGGCTGTGATTAAATTTTGTGCAACATCGCCCCGGTGCGTGCGTATCGGGCGAAACGGGGCGGCCGACAAAAAAGGGGCCCGCGAACGGGCCCCAATCGATGGAGGGTATCTGAACCGTCTGTCGACGGTCAGATCTTTGTGAACTCCGGATAGGCTTCGATACCGATCTCGGCCTTGTCCAGTCCAACCTGTTCTTCGTCTTCGCTCACCCGCAGGCCCATGACGGCGTTGAGGATCAGCCAGACGACACCGGATGTGACGATCATGAACACACCGACGATGACGATCGAGGCTACCTGGCCGTAGAGCGTTGCATCGGAGTTGGTGAACAGGACCGCGATGGTGCCCCAGATACCGGCGAAAAGGTGCACCGGAATGGCACCGACGACATCGTCGATCTTCAGCTTGTCGAGCATCGGGACCGCGAAGACCACGATCACACCGCCAACACCGCCGATCAGCGTTGCCGCACCCAGCGAGGGCGTGAGCGGCTCGGCGGTCACCGAGACAAGGCCGGCCAGCGCGCCGTTGAGGATCATCGTGATATCGACCTTCTTGTAGATCAGCTGGGTCAAGAGCAGCGCAGCGACCGCGCCACCGGCGGCGCCGGCATTGGTGTTGGCGAAGATGCGCGAAACGTCGGCAACATCGCCCACGGAGCCCATGGCCAGCTGCGAGCCGCCATTGAAGCCGAACCAGCCGAGCCACAGGATGAACGTGCCCAGCGTTGCCAGCGGCATGTTCGAGCCCGGGATCGGGTGAACCTCGCCGTTCGGGCCGTATTTGCCCTTGCGTGCGCCGAGGATCAGGGCACCGGTAAGCGCTGCCCAGCCGCCGACGGAGTGCACGACGGTCGAACCTGCGAAATCAAGGAAACCGAGGTCCGCGTCGAGGAAGCCGCCGCCCCACTTCCAGGAAGCCTGGATCGGGTAGAGGATACCGGTCAGAACAACTGTAAAGATCAGGAACGGCCACAATTTCATGCGCTCGGCCAGCGTGCCCGAAACAATCGAGGCGGTCGTTGCACAGAACATCAGCTGGAAGAAGAAGTCCGAGCCGACGGAGGCGTAGCCAAGATCGCCGACAGCGTCAGCTGCGACCCCGACCGGCTCCATGACCGCGACACCGAATGCGCCGAGGATGCCCGTGATCGACCAACCATCCCCCGGATACATCAGATTGTATCCGATCAGGTAGTACATGATCGCGGCGATCGAGAACAAAGAGATGTTCTTTGTCAGCTGCATCGAGGTGTTCTTGGAGCGGACAAGGCCGGCCTCCAGCATGGCGAAGCCCGCGGCCATCCACATGACGAGGAAGCCGGAGACCACGAAGAGCAGCGAGTTGAGAATAAAGACGGTGTGCGTGGAAACCGCGACCGGTCCCTCGGCGGCCGCCGTTTCCTGTGCCAGGGCCGGCATCGTCATGGCACCAGCAATTACCAGGGCCATGCCCGGTTTCAGAAGGGTAGAGAATTTCATTGCAATTGACTCCTTAGATACTCAAAGCGCGTCGCCGCCGGATTCACCCGTGCGTATGCGCATGACCTGTTCCAGATCGCAGACAAAGATTTTTCCGTCGCCGATCTGGCCGGTCTTGGCCGCATTGGCGATTGCCTCGATCGCACGGTCGGCCACGTCGGCCGCGACGGCGATTTCGAGTTTGAGTTTCGGCAGAAAAGCCACGGCATATTCCGTGCCGCGGTAGATTTCCGTGTGCCCCTTCTGGCGGCCGTATCCCTTGACTTCGGTTACGGTCAGCCCCTGAATTCCGATTTCCGTCAGGGCTTCGCGCACCTCGTCCAGTTTGAACGGCTTGATGACTGCCATTATGAATTTCATCCGGGTTCCATCCTTATTCTCGGCGGCATGGGGAATGAAAAGACTTCAACCCCCCGATGCCGGCTCCGGCTTGTCTGCCGACCGGCTGCTGCAAGGAGCGGCAGCCGGTACGGCGGAGCACCGACCACTGATCAACGGTCATCCGCTCTGCCCGCAACGAATCAAGGATCGTGCCAGTTCGATCAAACTGACATTATCTTGTTGTTATTATTGAATATTATGAATTGCCCTCTGACCCGCAATCGCCTTCGGCATCAGGGTTTGATTAAAAAATGTGCAGAAGTGGGTATCTGCCCAACACTTAGTCTTTTCGGCGCTGACGAATGAGGCCTTCTTGTGCAACCGATGCAATCAGCACGCCGTCGCGGGTGTAAAGACCGCCCCGGTTAAGGCCGCGGGCGCCGCTCGCATTGGGACTGTCCTGGGCATAGAGCATCCAGTCATCCAGCGCGCAGTTGCGATGGAACCACATGGAGTGGTCGAGGCTGGCCGCCTGGATCTTGCCGCTGAAGACCGAAAGCCCGTGGGCGAAAAGCGATGTATCGAGCAGCGTCATGTCTGAAAGATAGGCAAGCACCGCCGCCTGGGTCCGCCTGTCGTCGGGAACCGTGCCGTTTGCCCGGACCCAGATATTCTGTACCGGTGCCAGCTTTTCCCGGGAGATGTAGTGGGTCAGCGACACTGGGCGCATTTCAATCGGCCGCTCGCGTTCCCAGTAGCGCCGGACATTCTCGGGCGCGTTCTTCAGGAACTTTTCCTTCAGGTCCGCCTCGCCGATCAGGGCTTCGGGTGTCGGCACATCCGGCATGTCGATCTGGTGATCGAAGCCGGGTTCCTCGCGCTGGAACGACGCCGAGAGCGAGAAGATCGCCTTGCCGTGCTGGATCGCCACCACGCGCCTTGTGTTGAAGCTCGATCCGTCGCGGATGCGGTCCACCTCGTAGATGATCGGCACCGCCGGATCGCCGGGCCGCATGAAATAGGAATGCAGGGAGTGGACGAACCGGTCCTCGTCGACCGTGCGCTGCGCCGCCACAAGCGCCTGTGCGATGACCTGGCCGCCGAAAACGCGCTGCCAGCCGGCCTTCGGGCTGTTGCCACGGAAGAGATCGAGCTCCAGGCGCTCAAGATCGAGAATGGCCAGAAGGCTTTCCATGGCACGCGACATTTTGATACTCCGTCAGGTCTTTTTGTCGGATCACCGGACCTGTATGATCCCCTCCGGCCGGCCACACCGTCTTACAGGGATGGTCCGGCCGACTGCAAGGGTGAAGGACCGGACCGTGACAGATCAACCATTCGACATCGTTGTCGCCGGCGGCGGATATGTGGGCATCGCCGCGGCCGTCGCCATCAAATCGGCAGCGCCGCATATGAAGATCCGCGTCGTCGACGCCGCGCCGCCCGATGTCTGGCGCAAGGACCAGCGTGCATCCGCCATTGCAGCCGGTGCCAGCCGCATGCTGACCCAGATGGGGCTTTGGCGGGAAATCCTGCCGCAGGCGCAGCCGATCACCGACATGATTGTCACCGATTCACGCACCTCCGATCCGGTGCGGCCGATCTTCCTGACCTTTGACGGCGAGGTGGCGCCCGGCGAGCCCTTTGCGCATATGGTTCCGAACCCGGCCCTTGTCGGCGCGCTGCGCAACCGCGCGGCGGAACTCGATATTGAAATCAGACAAGGCGTCACGGTGGAGGGCTTTGCCGCAGACGGCCCGGTCACCACGATCACGCTTGGCGACGGGAGCACCTTGTCCGCGCGCCTTTTGGTTGCCGCCGATGGCGTCCGTTCGCGCCTGCGCGACATGGCCGGCATCAAGACGGTGCACTGGTCCTACGGCCAGTCCGGTATCGTCACCACCGTAAGGCACGAGCGGCCGCACAATGGCCGCGCCGAGGAACATTTCCTGCCGGCCGGCCCGTTCGCCATTCTTCCGCTCCCAGGCGACCGGTCGTCTCTGGTCTGGACCGAGCGAACGGAAGATGCCGAGCGCCTGATCAAGGAAGATGATCTGATGTTCGAGGCGGAGCTTGAGCGCCGCTTCGGCCACAAGCTTGGCGCCCTTGAGCTGGATGGCGACCGCCGCGCCTTTCCGCTGGGGCTGACGCTCGCCCGTGAATTCGTGCGCCCTCGCATCGCGCTTGCCGGTGATGCGGCGCACGGCATTCACCCGATCGCCGGTCAGGGGCTCAATCTCGGTTTCCGCGATGTCGCCGCCCTTGCCGAAACGATCGTGGAGGCCGACAGGCTCGGCCTCGATATCGGCGCGCTCTCGGTGCTCGAGCGCTACCAGATGTGGCGCCGTTTCGACACCTTCCAGATGGGTGTCACCTGCGACGTGCTCAACCGGCTGTTCTCCAACGACATCATGCCCATGCGGGCAATGCGCGATTTCGGCCTCGGCGTCGTCGACCGCATGCCGTCACTGAAAAGCTTCTTCATCCGCCAGGCCTCCGGGCTGCCCGGCCGGCAGGGTCCGCGGCTCTTGCGCGGCGAGGCGATCTGACGGCGGCAACACACAACAGACTCACCAGGATCAGGAAACAACCGATTGATGGACCGGCGAGCAGCACTTTCCCTTCTCGGCGCCGGTTTCGTCGCCGGCTTCGTCCCCTGGACCGGGGCGAATGCTGAAAATCGGAGACTGCGCGGCTACATCCGCACCAACTGGAGCCGAGATCCCTATTCCCGCGGCTCTTATTCCTACGTTGCCAGGGGCGCGCGCCAGAGGGACCGACGCCGGATCGAGTCGCCGGTAAACGGCCGCATCTTCTTCGCCGGAGAGGCCGTCTATCCGGACTATAACAGCACCGTCCACGCGGCCTATGAGTCGGGCCAGAGGACGGCCGGCTTCGTCCTCGACCGTGACCTGAAAAAAGTTGCAATCGTCGGCGCCGGCATGAGCGGCCTTTCCGCAGCAAGCCGGCTCGCGGCAGAAGGGGTGGAGGTCACGATCTTCGAGGCGCGCGATCGCATCGGCGGGCGTATCTGGACCGACAACCACCTCGGTTTACCGCTTGATCTCGGGGCGAGCTGGATCCACGGCATCACCGGCAATCCGCTGACCGGACTGGCCGATGAACTGGCTCTCAAACGCATCGCCACCGATGACAGCGGCGTTATCCGTGGCCGCGGCGGTCGGCTTATCCCCGATGGGAGCGCGCCAGACTGGCTCGAGGAGGTCGTCGAGGTGCAGCACAGTGCCGGCGCAAATGACGACCAGATCAATTACCTCGCCTATCTGTTGCAGGACGACTATGACGGCGACGAGGTCATCTTCCCGGGCGGATATGCGGCAATATTTCGGGCTCTCGACGGCAATTATTCCGTGAAACTGTCATCGCCCGTCTCTGGAATAAAGCAGGAGCGATCGGGTGTATCTGTCATCACGGCGGTAAGCGGCTCGCAAATGTTTGACGCCGTGATCGTCACACTGCCGCTGGGCGTTATGAAAAAGGATACGGTGCGCTTCGACCCGCCGCTGCCGGCCAAAAAGCGCAAGGCCATTGAGCGGCTCGGCATGGGCACGCTCGACAAGGTGTATTTTCTGTTTGACGCGCCTTTCTGGGACACTGACGTTACATGGATCGCGACGCCGGAAAACGATTTGCCGCCGGGCCAGTTCAACGGGTGGCTTAATCTTCACAAATACACTGGCCAGCCCGTCATCATGGCTTTCAATGGCGGCCCGCCGGCGTTGGAACTTGCCGGCTTGCCCGATAACGAGATCGTGCAACGCGGCCTGCAGACCCTTCTGGGCGCCTATCCGGACTGAAAGGCGGGATATCAGGCGCACGACCCTGTCGATGCGCCGATCCAGCTTTTAGTTTCCACGCATCACAGTCGCGGTAAACGACTGAACACATGAGTCTTTCCTCCACACTTGACTCCCGGCGCAGATTCTCCATATAAGTAAATGACCAGTCATTTACTTATGAGCAAGCCCGTGCAAGCTGCCGAAACGAAACCGAAATGGCGCCGGCGCGCCGGGGACAGGCCCGACGAAGTCCTGGACGCGGCGCTGACGCTCTTTGCCCGCAACGGCTTCGCCGCCACCAAGGTGGAGGACATCGCCAGCGAGGCCGGCCTCTCGAAGGGCGCCATCTATCGCTATTTTCCAAGCAAGGAAGACATCTTCGAATCCCTCGTGAAACGCGCCATTGCGCCGATCGCCGACCGCACCGAAGACCTTGCCAGGACATCGCATGAGGATCCGGCGGTGCTGCTGAAGGCGGTCCTGTCGGTCATCGTCGTCAAGCTGTCGGATCCCGACACAATGGCGCTGCCGCGTATCGTCCTGCAGGAGGCCGGGCGGTTTCCCGAACTTGCCGAAACCTATCGGCGCCAGGTGATCAACAAGGGCATCGGCGCCATCGAACTGATCATACAGAAAGGCATCGCGGCCGGTCAGTTCCGCCCGGTCAATGCGCATCTTGCCATCCGCAATGTCATGGGCCCGCTGCTTGCCCATGTGCTGCTCACGCAGATCTTCAGGATCGACGAAGATGCCAACACCACGCCCCAGGATTTCATTGAAAGCCATTACGACATCCTGATGAACGGGCTGCTCAATCCGCAGGCGGGAGGCTGATATGAACACTGTCTATGCCTGGATCATCGCCCTATACACGGCCGTATGGCCGGGCGCGGCCGATCAGACCGACAATCGTTACTTCGGCTATGTCGAGGGCGAATATGTCTATGTCGCGCCCAAGGAAAGCGGCATCCTTGAAAGCCTGGACGTCAGCCGTGGAGATACCGTCACTGAGGGACAGGCGCTCTTTTCGCTCGATGTCGATCAGCAGCTGATCGCGCTCGGGCAGGCCGAGGCGGACCTGATGAGCGCCCGCGCCAAGCTGATCGACGAGAGCACCGGCAAGCGCCCGGCGGAAATCGCCGTCATCGAGGAACAGTTGCGCAATGCGGAAGCCAGCCTTGATCTCGCCCAGGCGGACTACCGCCGCTACAAGGAGCTTTCGGTCAACGATTTCGTCTCGCCGAGCCAGCTGGACCAGGCAGCGGCGACGCTTGATCAGGCCGCCGCGAATGTCGGAGAACAGCGCGCCAATCTCGAGGTCGCCCGCCTGCCCGCCCGCAGCGCCCAGCTCGACGAGGCGCGCGAGACGGTCAAGTCGTCCGAGCTCGCGGTCGACAGTGCCCGCATCAAGCTGAGGGACCGCGCACCGGTCGCGCCCGCCGGCGGCTATGTACAGCAGACCTATTACCTGCCCGGCGAATATGTGCAGGCCGGCATGCCAGTGGTCTCGCTCCTGCCGCCCGGTGAAATCAAGTTCCGCTTCTATGTCGGTGAGCCCGACAGGGCCGGTCTTGCCATCGGCGACAAGCTGAAGATCGGCTGCGACAATTGCAAGGAACCGATTGCCGCCCGCATCACCTATATCTCCTCATCGGCCGAATATACGCCGCCCGTCATCTACAGCCTGGAGGAGCGCAACAAGCTCGTCTTTATGGCGGAAGCCCTGCCGGATGAACCGACGACTTTGCTGCCGGGCCAGCCGATCGACGTCGAGGTTGAAAAATGACCGGCAACGAAGAAGCGCCGGTCATCGCGGTCTCCGGGCTCGTCAAGAAGTTCGGCGACAAGACGGTGGTCGACCAGTTCGATATCTCCGTGCCGAAGGGCGCGATTTACGGCTTCCTCGGACCGAATGGCAGCGGCAAGACGACGACGATCCGTATGCTGTGCGGTCTCCTGACGCCGGATGCCGGCTCGGGCACCTGCCTCGGCTACGACATCCTGCGCCAGTCGGACAACATCAAGGAGCATGTCGGCTACATGACGCAGCGTTTCTCGCTCTATGAGGACCTGACGATCCGCGAGAACCTCGATTTCATGGCCCGCATGTACCGGGTCAAGGACCGCAAGCGGAAAGTCGATGAAGCGCTGGAGGACCTTGGCCTTGCCAACCGCTCGCACCAGCAGGCGGGCGAACTCTCCGGCGGCTGGAAACAGCGTCTGGCACTCGCCGCCTGCCTGTTGCACCAGCCGGACCTGCTCCTGCTTGACGAGCCGACCGCCGGCGTTGACCCGAAGGCCCGCCGCGATTTCTGGGACGAGATCCGCCGCCTCTCCGATGACGGCGTGACGGTGCTTGTGTCGACGCACTACATGGACGAGGCCATCCAGTGCGACAACATTGCCTATATTGCCTATGGCAAGAAGCTCATCGACGGCCCGGCGCGGGAAATTCCCGAAATGGTCGGCCTCGCAACCTGGCGGGTCGAGGGCCCTGGCCTCGCTGAATTGTCGGCGGAGCTGCATGGCAGGGACGGCATCGAACAGGTCGCGCGCTTCGGCTCGGCGCTGCATGTCTCCGGCATGGACGCCGACAGGCTGGAGGCGGCCATCAAGCCCTTCCGCAAGGACAAGCGCCTGAAATGGACCCGCCAGCCGGCCGGTCTCGAAGAGGTGTTCATTCACCTGATGAGCGGCTCGACCGATAACTTCTCAGGCCAGGAGGCCGCCTGAGATGGCCCTGTCGTCCAGCCGCTTTCTGGCGATACTGATGAAGGAATTCATCCAGATGCGGCGCGACCGCATGACATTCGCCATGATGATCGTCATTCCGATCGTCCAGCTGATGCTGTTCGGCTTTGCCATCAATTCCGACCCGCGCCACCTGCCGACACTGGTCGAGGTGCACGACACCGGTCCCTTCACGCGCGGTTTTCTCGCCGCCATGCAGACATCCACCTATTTCGACATTCAAGGGACCGTCGCCAACAGCACCGAGGTCGACCGGGCGCTGAAGACAGGTGAAGCGACCTTTGTCGTCACCATTCCGGAAAACTTCGAGCGCGATATCGTGCGCGGCGACAAGCCGGCGCTTCTCGTCGCGGCCGATGCGTCCGATCCCTCGACCTCCGGCTCGGCCTCCGCTGCGCTTTCGGTGCTTGCGGCCAATACCATCGACACGTTGGCGATCGGCCCGCTCTCCTATCTCGCGGGAACGCAGGATGCGTTTTCCGTGATCGCCCATCAACGCTACAATCCGGCCGCCCGCACGAGCTACAACATCGTTCCGGGGCTGCTTGCGATCATCATATCCATGACCATGGTGATGATCACGGCGATCGCCATTGTCCGCGAGAGCGAACGCGGCACCATGGAAACCCTGCTTTCAACCCCGGCGCGCGCGCCTGAGGTCATGCTTGGCAAGATCATTCCCTACGTCCTGATCGGCTATGTGCAGACCTGCGTCTTTTTCATTCTCGCCTTCCGGGTGTTCGCCGTTCCCTTTGCCGGTCCCGTCGCGCCGTTCCTGCTCGGCCTCAACATCTTCATCATCGTCAACCTGGCGCTCGGCTTCCTGTTCTCCACGATTGCCCGGAACCAGATGCAGGCGATGCAGATGTCGTTCTTCTACCTGCTGCCGTCGATCCTCCTGTCCGGTTTCATGTTTCCCTTCGCCGCCATGCCCGGCTGGGCACAGGCGCTCGGCACCCTGCTGCCGAGCACCCATTTCATGCGCGTCATCCGGAAAATCATGCTCAAGGGCGCTGACCTTGCAGACATCGTCCCGGACCTTCGGGCGCTGCTGATCATTCTTGTCGCCGTTTCCGTGCTTGCCATGCTGCGCTACAAGCGCACGCTCGACTGACGCGGCGGTCGCCATTCAACTCAGCAGCATTCGCCGAGATCGCAGCAGGCCACCACCACCGGGTGCTTGCCGCAGCAATCATTGAGAAGGAAGGACACCAGCGCGCCCATCGCCTCGAAATCCGCGCGATAGACGATGTGCCGCGACTGGCGCTCGGAGGTTACGATGCCCGCCTGCTCCAGCGCCGCCAGATGAAAGGAGGCACGCGAGGAAATCGCTCCGACTTTCTCGCCGATATCGCCGGCTGAGGCGCCCTCCGCACCGCATTCGACGAGGTAGCGCACAATGCGCAAACGGGTCTCCTGGGAAAGCGCTGCGAACATTTTCAGGGCCGATGGCTCTTTCATATTTCAATATCTCTTGAAATGTTGTATTATTCGGAGTATATCCCCCTCAAGCGCGGATGATCAAGCCCGCCGCCAGCAAACCTGTGAGGACCCGCAATGAAAATCGTCAGCTTCAAGATCTGCCCGTTCGTGCAACGGGTCACCGCGCTGCTCGAGGCAAAGGACATCGACTACGAGGTCGAATTCATCAGCCTCAGCGACAAGCCGCAATGGTTTCTTGACATCTCTCCGAACGGACAGGTCCCCGTGCTGATCACCGACGACGGCACGGCGCTTTTTGAATCAGACGCCATTGTCGAATATCTCGAGGAAGCCTTTCCGCCGCTCCAGCCAGGCATTTCGCTTGAACAAAAGGCCACCAACCGGGCCTGGAGCACTCTCGCCTCGAAAAACTACCTGGTCCAGTGCGGCGCGCAGCGCAGCCCCGATGCGATCGTGCTCGAGGAACGGTCGGACAAGCTCGCCAAGGCCTTTGACGCCGTGGAAATGCAGCTCGGCGACAGTCCTTATTTCAACAGTGACGACATCGGAATGGTCGACATCGCCTGGCTGGTGTTGCTCCACCGGGCCGATATTATCGAGCGGCGGTCAGGCTACGACTTCCTCGGCGGCCGCCCGAAGCTCAAGGCGTGGCAGAAGCAGCTCTTGCAGTCCGACATCGCAAAACGTTCGGTCGCTTCCGATTTCGAGGACGCGTTTGCGGCCTTTTACCTCTCCGATGCAACCTTCCTCGGACGCGGCGGCGATGTGAGTGAAAAACATGTCCGCGATGAGCGGAAGGCAGGCGCTTGTTGCTAGAGCGAGATCGGGCTGGATTGATCTCGCTCTAGGCCTGAACCAGCCGCTGTTCGGCGCGGCGGAAACTTTCCGCAAGAACCGTCGCGTCGCCCAGCGCGTGGGCGAGCGAGATGCCGCCCTGCCACTCGACAACGATCTCGCGCGCCTTGGCAAGCGCGACGGAGGGGCGCGAACCGGTGCGCTGCAACTCGCGGCCGATGAAACCGGTCAGAAGCTCGAAGGATTCCGCCGCCCGCGACGATGCTTTCGGCGCCTCCGCCCTGAAATCGCGCACGGCCAAAGCAATGGGACAGCCATGGGCGACACGGCTGCGGCTCGACTGTGACAGCCGGCGAAGCAGGCTGAGCACCCGGCGCCGCGGATCGGCCTCGGCCTCGGCGACCTCTTCAAGCATCTCTTGCGTCTCGGCGACAAAGATGTCGGCAACGCCGCCCGCAAGATCCTGCTTGGTGCGGAAATAGTAGTAGACATTGCCAAGCGGCACCTCGGCGTCCCTGGCGATATCGGCAAGGCTGGTGCTGCCGTAGCCGTAGCGCCAGAACCGGTTCGCGGCCGCCGCCAGCAGTTGTTGCCTTTTCTGATCGCCGCGCCTGGCCAACGCCCCTAGGCTCCGGCCTTCGGCGTGGCCTTGTCATCATCATCGAGCGGCCGCGCTTCCGAGGGCAGCATGATCGGGATGCCGTCGCGGATCGGATAGGCAAGTCCGGCAGACCGTGAGACAAGCTCGTTCTTTTCCTCGTCCAGCTCAAGCCGGTCCTTGGTCAGCGGGCAGACGAGCAGTTCGAGCAGTTTCCGGTCGATCGTGGCGGACGGGCGGGTATCGGGCATGGCGTGGTCTTGTCGTGTGTGCAAGCGAATCTACTGCAGCACCGTATCATAGTCGTCGCTGTCGCGCGCCAGGGCGATCTCGGTGATCGCGATCAGGGTCTCGGCGCGGGTCTTGAGGTCGGGCGCCTCCAGGAGCGCCTGTTTCTCCGCCGGCCCGTAGGGCGCCATCATCGACATGGTATTGACAAGCGTCGCATTGCTGGCCTGGCCGACGCTCTCCCAGTCGGCTTCCAGCTGATTGGCGTCAAGATAGGCGCGGAAGCTGTCCAGCAGCGCCTGCCTGTCGACACTGTCTTCGCCATTGTCCGATGCAAGATCGTTCAGGAATGGTGCGATGCGGCCCTGGCGGTAGCCCTTCTTGATCGGCAGTTCCTCGAGCAGCCGGAACCGGCAGATCCCGACAAGCGAGATGATGTAGCGACCGTCACCGGTTTCAGAAAGCGAGGTGATGCGGCCGAGCGTTCCGACCGAACAGAGCGGCGGATTGTCGCCTGCCTCGACATTGCCGCTGAGATCGAAACGCGGCTGGATGATGGCGACGAGACGCTTCGCCGCCATGGAATCGTCGATCATCGCCAGGTAGCGCGGCTCGAAGATATTCAGCGGCATCTGCCCGCAGGGCAGCAAAAGCGCGCCGGACAGCGGGAACAGGGCAACGTTGGCCGGAATATCCTTTTGGGTCCGGTAATGTATGTTTCCTGCTTGCAACGTCACTAACCTTGATTATGCGGCATCACATTAGAGGAATTGGGGCTGACCGCGCAATTCTCAAGGCCTTTCGCACCGATATCGGCCCGCGGCATCACGAGAACATCAGCGACGAAAGCTTGCGCCGTGCGGAAACCGTGGCCGGATCCGTCGGACCCCAGGCCTCGAAAAACGTCAGCAGCTGTTTGCGCGCGCCGTCGTCTTCCCATTGCCGGTCCGTTTTCATGATGTGCAGCAGATGCTCGGCGGCTTCTTCGCGATCGCCCTGGACGTTGAGGATCTTCGCCATGTCGAAACGCGCTTCATGGTCGTTCGGATTGGCCGCAAGCCGTGCCTTGAGCTGCTCCGGATCGCCGAGGCTTGCGACCTCGTCCTGAAGCGCGAAGCGCGCCAGCAGGCTTGCCACCTCCGGTATTTTCTTTTGCTCGTCGTCGAGGCCGTTGACCAGTTCCTTGGCGCGGTCTTCCTGCCCGGCTGCAATCATGCATTCGGCCATGCCGGCCATCGCCTTGGCATTGTCCGGCTGCTCCTGCAGAATCGAGCCGAAGATCTGCGCCGCCAGATTGACATCGCCGCTTTCGAGCGCCGCCCGGCCCTCGGCGAGGATCGCATCGATATCCGGCGCGCCGTTTTCTTTCACCAGCTTGTCGATGAATTGCTTGATCTGGCTTTCCGGCACCGCGCCCATGAAGGCATCGACCGGCTTGCCGTCGGCAAACGCCACGACGGCAGGGATCGACTGGATGCCCATCTGCCCCGGTTTGGCCGGATGATCGTCAATGTTCAGCTTCACCAGTTTGACCTGGCCGCGCTGCTCGGTCACCACTTTCTCGATGATCGGCCCGAGCTGTTTGCACGGCCCGCACCACGGCGCCCAGAAATCGACCAGAACGGGCTGGTTCTTTGATTCATTGATCACGTCGGCGGTGAAACCCGCCGTGGTCGTATCCTTGATCAGCGGTCCGCCGGCCTGCCCGGCCGGTTGGCCGGCATCCGCCTGCTGGCCATCGCCGAATGTCACGGTGCCGCCCATCTGGTTTCCATAGGAACCACCATAGGGATTGTCGCCGTCCTGCATCGGGTCTCTCCGGTCTCTGCACGGCCCTCAGGCCGCATTGTCTTTGCCCTTGAAAATCGTCCAGGCAGCGCCTGTTTTCAAGATGCGCGTCAGTCTTGCGCGCTCAGAGCCACTATTAACGGCTTATGGCCGGTCGCTTCAAGGAAGCGCAACAGATCGTCGCGGCCTATCGACGTCGTTGCGTCGTTGCGCAGCGGGTGTGCGTTGATGATCTCGTGCTCCAGCAGCGCCGCATCCAGCACCATCTGGACTTGCCCCTGCGTGTCGTTGATGACGCCGAACGCCGTCACGGCGCCCGGAATGACGCCGAGAAACGCCATCAGCTTGTCCGGCTTGCCGAACGACACCCGGCCTTTCGCGCCGATCAGCGGATGAATCGTCTTCAGATTGATCTCGGCATCCTCCTCGACCGTCACCAGGAAGAAATTGTCCTTCTTGTCTTTCAGGAAGAGGTTCTTGGTGTGGCCGCCCGGGATCGCATCGCGCAGCGACTGCGATTCCGAGACCGTGAAGACCGGCGGATGGGTCTTTGTCTGGTGTGCGATGCCCATCTCATCGAGGGCCGCGAACAGCTCCTCGTCGGTTTTCGGCGGCGCGGCGGCCGTGCCCTCGCTCATCGGTCTTTCCTGCCCTTTATTGGCGTTTCACAGCGGCATGTGATAGGGCGCGCGGGCCGAAATCGCAATCGAAATCCGGACCGCAGTTTCAAATCATTTTCCTGTTGCATTTGTCGCCGGCTTGCGCCATATAGCGCCGGACGCGGGCACGCCCCGCTTCAATACCCCAGCCGGTTGCAATCAATGCCGGCAAAGCCGAGCGGGCGTAGCTCAGGGGTAGAGCACAACCTTGCCAAGGTTGGGGTCGTGAGTTCGAATCTCATCGCCCGCTCCAGATTTCCTTGAACCCTATTGAACGGTATTGTGCTAGCCATAAGCCAGAGTAATTGGCTTCAAATAATCATGATGTAAAATCAACAATGCCGTTTATGGAGTGTTCGCGGCATTTTTTGGTCTACTGAACAAAACTCTGACGTTTTGAGTTGACCGAAGTGTCTCAGCTCACAATGAGGCCTCTTGCGTCGCGCTCAAAAGCTGTTGTGCCAACATCCCTTCAAGCATTGCCTCCATGTCGGACAATCCTACAACTCCTGCCTTCCATGACGCATCCGCTTTCTCAAGCGCGTCATAATAGGGACCTTTGTCCGATGCTATTTGATCTGGAATTGTTGGTGTACCTGGCAGCACAGCATCGAGTTTAATGCTTAGCACCATGTAGGATACCATCCTAGATGTTCGCCCATTACCATCTGCAAAAGGATGTATCCAATTCATTCGCCAAAGCAAGTATGCTGCAAGTTGCAGCGCATTTTGTTCTTCCCAATTATTGTCGACGTAGTCACACATCTCGGACACCAACTCTGGTACCTCGGTGTGCCTAGGCGGCATATGTTTACTTTGACCAATTGAGACTGGTGTGTTTCGATACGTTCCGGCAAGCGGATGTATTCCATTGAGTGCAACCTGATGTAAATCAAGAATCATTGATTGCCTCAATCGAAATTTACTTCCGGATGCTGGAATGTTTGACCGGACTATTTCTATGGCCGCCCGATACTGGCGAACACCGTTCTCCGCCTCTCTTTTCGCTTTTTCGACCGGGTCGCTTATAAGTTCAACCGGATCCGCCTGACTGTGTCTGTCTTCACTCATTATTTGTGAGCTTTGGAGGCGGTTTCCTTGCTTACCTTGTCATCAGCATCGCGCACCATATCTCGCGTGATTCGCTCGTTCTCGATATGTGTATTACCATATACGAAACTCAGGCGCTGCTCTCTCTGCTGGTCTTCAGTCATTTGAATTTTTTGCGCTTTTTCGATTAGCGCTTCCAAAGCTTCTGTCACTTTTACGCTCCCAAAAGACCCCAAAACGATGATTTGATCCCCAACAGAATATATGTCGGCAATCGTAATCAATCTATGAAAAAATTAGTGTCAGCCCTTTGCCACGTATTGGGATTGATACAGGCGGGCCTCCACTACAATACTACAACCCTTACCAATCAACAATAGTCACCGAGGAATATTTTCCTATCGTGAATTTCACGTCTTCGCCCTTTAGGAACACCGCGTACTAATCTGAAAATGTAATTGGATCACCCGGTGTTGCATCTTTCCTTATCCCAAATAGCATCTTGGGGCCGATCGCATACCGGTCTTCCCTGACAGCGCAATAATCTGTCAGCTTGAGACCAGCAGACTATTTTTCCCAAGTTGTTAAAGTCAATTGGCCAACTTGCCAAGGTTGGGGTCGTGAGTTCGAATCTCATCGCCCGCTCCAGATTTCCTTCGATGAAATGGTGGTTTTCGACTGGCAAACCGGCCGCCCATTGCCGTTGCGCCAAGGCGATCCCTAGAGAGCGGCAAAAACCAGCGCGACACCCAGCACGATTGACGCCAGCGCCGACAGACCGGCGCCTCCGCCGCGCAGCATCATGAAAATGCTCCTGCCGCCTTCGGCACCGATACCGTGCGAACCCGCTTCACTTGAAAAGCCTGCAATATGCATCGCCCGTGCTAGGGCAAAGACGAGGGCGGTCCAGAAGGCGATCGCTGTCTGGCCGGCAAGAAGTTCATAGAGCGCCAGCGCAACGACGAAGATCGCGGCGTTTTCCGCAAGGTTTCCGTGGCGGCGCACCAGGCGCTCCAGCCGGACATTGCCGTCGACGCCGGCGGCCTTGCCCTGGCCGGTCCGGAAGGTGCCCACCTGCACCATCAGGATGTTCTGGACGGCAAGCAGCGTTCCGCCGAGCAGCGCCGCATAAAGCGGCATGTTGGATATTGCTTCCATGGTCTTTCCCTTTCAATGGTCGGAATACAAGGTACAGGGCCGAGTACATGCACGCTCGGCCTTCAACGCCTCAACTCGCATGGGGTGTCAATAGGACCTTGCCGTCGCGGCCGCCTTGCGCGGCGCGGGTGACCGCATCGGCAATCTCCTCCAGCGGGAAACGGGAATCGATGCGGGTCTTGATCTGCCCGCCGGCAACCAGCGGCATCAGCGTGCCGAACGCCGCCTGCCTGTCGTCCGGGCTGGCTGTTTCGTACCATTTGGCGAGCCAGAAGCCGCGCACATTGATGTCGTTGGCGATCACCGTCGCGAGATTGAGTTGCGGCATCTGGCCTGACAGCACGCCGTAGGAAACGATCGTCGCGCCGTAGGCAAGCGTGCCGACAAGGCGCTCGAACGTTTCGCCCGCCACGCTGTCAAAACCGAGCAGGATCGCCGCGCCTCCGGTGGCCGCCCTGGCACGCTCAGCGAGATCCGGGCCGTCGGTCAGCACGACATCGGCGCCAAGCGATTTGAGCGCGGGGATGAGGTTCTCGCGCCGCACCACATTGACCGTCCTGATGCCACGCCGGGCGGCAAGCTGGACGACCAGTTCGCCGACGGCCGAATTGGCGGCGCTCTGGATGATCCAGTCGCCCTCCTTGAGATCCTTGAACCGGGACAAGAGCAGATGCGCCGTCAATGGATTGACTGCGATCATCGAGAGCTGTTCCGGATCGCCCGCGGGCGCCGGGATGAAGGCGCTGGCCGGCGCTGTCATTTCATCGCGCCAGGAGCCGCCCGCGCCGGCCAGAAGAACGTTCTGTCCGGGCGCAAGGTGCGTAACACCCTCACCGACCTCCAAAACTTCGGCGAACCCCTCGCCACCCGGAACGGACGGCAAGTCCGGCGATCCGGCATATTGCCCGGCGATCTGCAGCAGATTGGCAGGATGGATGGGCGTGGCAACGATCTTCACCCGGACTTCACCGGCGGCCGGCGGCTGTGACGGCTGTTCCTTCAGCTTCAGGACCTTTGCCGGATCGCCCAGTTCGGAAAACTCGATGATCTTCATTTTAAAATCTCCGATTGTAATGAATATTGTTGTCGGGGAGGATATAAGCGCCGTCATATCGCCTGATAATCAGCGCAAATTGCAGATTTGCATTGTCTTTTGGACAATAATGAGTGAATTTCGAACAAACAGGCCCGCTCACGGAGGACGGCATGGATCGCCTGCGCGCCATCAACTACTTCATCAAGGTCGCGGATCTCGGCAGTTTCACCGCGGCGGCGAGGGCCACAGGTGTCCCGGCATCATCGATCTCGCGCCGGATTCAGGATCTGGAAACCGAGCTCGGCGTTTCGCTGCTGCATCGCACGACGCGTGTCGTGCGCCTGACGGAGCTGGGCAATTTCTATCTCGATCAGGTGCGGTCGGGCGTCAAGGCGCTCGATTATGCGCAGGATCTCATCAAGGACCGGGCCGCTTCGCCGTCGGGTCTCCTGCGGATGACCGCAACGCCCGGCTATGGCCGTTTCCTGCTGTTGCCGGCAATCAAGCGGCTGCGACGCAAATATCCCGACTTGGTGGTCGATGTGGAGCTGACGGACCAGGTGTCGGACCTGGCCGGCAACGAGGTGGATATCGCGGTTCGCGCGACAGCAAGGCCGCCCGACCGCTCCATCGCCAGGAAACTGACCGACGAGAACTACGTGCTGGTTGCCGCGCCGGCCTATCTCGATGCATACGGCACCCCGAAAAGCCTCTCGGAACTTGGCCAGCACAGGACGATCCTTTATCGCGGCCCCGGCCGCATCGTCCATTGGCAAGCCAAAACAGAGGAAGGATGGGTCGAGCTTCAGACAAGTCCAGCATTCATCTGCAACGTCGGGAGCGAACTGGTCGGCGAAGCCGTCGATGGAACCGGGCTGGCGCTGGTTCCGAAATGGGGCGTTGAAAGCCAGCTCGCCGATGGTTCACTCAAGGCCATCGCCCTGGCGGATGCGGAGTTGTCGCTTGCAAGGAGCGGATCGCCGGGCATTTACCTGCTCTACCACCAGCCCAAATACCGGCTGAACAAGATCAAGGCGACGGTCGATTTTCTTGTCGGAGAACTGGCGCGCAAAGGCCGGGCGGGCAACGCGCCTGGCGACACGTCCGGACAATCCCAATCAACGCCATGATGCTGCTGCCGATTTCCATTTCATCGACAATACGCGAATGCAAATGCAGTGGGTAAACCCCGTTCTGACCGGCTACCCACAGATCAAGAACTGGCCGCAGATTGTATTTCTCACATATTGGCTATAGTTCGAATCAATATTTCATCGATACGTGCAACGGGCGCAAATTGGGATCCACGAGAGTCGTAGGCTGGTATGTCAAACGCAAGGGCTTTCTGGTCGAGCGCTGGGTCGGTCATCAGGCCGTAAGCCAGCTTCTTCAATCCCTTCAACCGGTAACAACGCAGCATCCTCTGCTTCGGTTGGGCGGCAATGCGGACGGCGGATATCTGGTGCCGGATGATCTTGAAGGCATATCGGCATGTTTTTCACCCGGCGTCGGGGACTCCAGCGATTTCGAGAACGATCTCGCGAGGCGCGACATCCGCTCCTTTCTGGCCGACTATTCCGTTGATGGACCGCCCAGTCCGAATCCTTACTTCAACTTTGAAAGGAAATTCGTCGGAACGACAAATGATGAGGCCACCATCAGGCTGGGAGACTGGGTGGAGGCGACGGGGTGTTCCCCGGACGATGATCTGATCCTGCAAATGGATATTGAAGGGGCCGAATACGAGGTCATTCTTGATGTCCCGGAGGACGTTCTGGCCCGTTTCCGGATCGTGGTTGTTGAGTTTCACGACCTGCCTTTGTTTTTGGGCAAGATAGGGTTTCGCTTCGCAAAGGCCGTGTTCGACAAGCTGCTCAGGCACCACACTGTTGTGCATCTGCACCCGAACAGCACGACCCCTGTGATTGATTTTCGCGGGTTCAGCATTCCCGCTGTTATGGAGTTTACGTTTCTGCGCAATGATCGGATTGAGCAAAGATCACCGGCGCGCACATTCCCACACCCTCTGGATCGACCAAACGAGCCGTCGTCGGACGAAGTCGTGCTGCCGGATTGCTGGTTCAATAGCCGCTAGAGCGTGTCTGGCAACACCGTTGGGCAATCGCAACGGCAGCGGCGCAAAAGACACGTGTCCTATGCAGCCCCTTCAGCCATAGACGGACCGCTGGAAAAGCTCCTGCCCGTAGGGGGACGCCAATTGTCCGGACCGGAGCGCGGCGGTGTTCGCCGTTTCCTCGATGCGACCGGCGTGCAGGATGGCCAGCTGATCGCACAGAAAGCTGACGACCGGCAGATCATGGGTGACCAGCAGGAAGGTCAGGTTTTTCTCCTCCCGCAGGGACTTCAGAAGGTTCAGGATTTCCGCCTGGACGCTGACATCGAGGGCGCTGGTGGGCTCGTCCAGCAGCAAAACAGGCGGGTTCAGCATGAGCGCGCGGGCGATTGCCACGCGCTGGCGTTGCCCGCCGGACAGCTGATGCGGAAGGCGAAAACGGAACCGCCGCGGAAGGCCGACAGCATCGAGCATGGCAATAACCTGCCCGTCGCGGTCCGGAACACCGTGGATGAGCAGAGGCTCGTTGAGCGTGTCGTCAATGGTACGGCGCGGGTGCAGGCTGCCATAGGGGTCCTGGAACACCATCTGGACCTGGCGCGCCCGTTCGCTGGCCGTCAGGGTCCGACCGGCATCGGTGTTTTCACCGATTCTCAACGTCCCGCTGTATGCCGGCAATTGACCCGCCAGCGCCTTCAGGATGGTCGATTTTCCCGAGCCCGATTCCCCGACCAGCGCAAAACTCTCGCCCGTTGCGACATCGAATGAGACGCCGTGCAGGACGCGCACATCCCTGAAGCTGACGGAGAGGTCCTTGACGTGGATCATAGCTTCTCCCGGTCCAGCACCGGCAGACGGTCGCGCGTCTCGTCGATGGTGGGAAGGCTCGCCACCAGACCGCGCGTATAGGGGTGTTTCGCATCAAGGAGCGCGCCGGAGGCGATCTCTTCGACAAACTCTCCGCGATACATCACCAGGATACGGTCGCACCAGCGTGCGACCATGTTGAGATCGTGCGAGATCAGGATCAGACCCATCATACGAGATCGGCGAGAATGTCGAGCACCTGGCCGCGCACCGAAACATCCAGCGCACTTGTGGGTTCGTCCGCGATCATCAGGGTTGGCTCAAGCACCACCATCATTGCGATCATGGCCCTTTGGCCCATCCCGCCGGACACTTCGTGCGGAAAGAGGCGTGCGACGCGTTCCGGGTCCTTGATGCGTACGGCGGCAAGCGCTTCAAGCATCCGCTCGCGGCGCTCCCGCCTGCCGAGCGTCCCGTGCACAGCCATGGCCTCTTCAATCTGCTCGCCGATCCTGATCACCGGGTTGAGGCTGAACTTCGGGTCCTGCAGCACCATCGACATGGCCGTGCCGCGCAGGTCGCGCATTGCATCTTCGGAAAGGTTGCGCAAATCCCTGCCGTCGAACGTCATCTGGTCGGCTGTTACCCGTCCCGGCGCGGGAACAAGGCCCATGATGGCCCGGCCCGTCATGCTTTTGCCGGATCCGCTTTCGCCGACAATCCCCAGCCTTTCGCGCCCCAGCGTAAAGCTCAAACCGCGCACGACTTCGACCGGCCCCTGATCTGAAGGAAACGTAACGCGCAGATTTTCCACTGAAAGAAGGCTCATCCCCGCGCCCTTTGTTTCGGGTCCAGCACGTCACGCAGACCGTCACCGAACAGACAGAACCCCAGCGACACGATCACGATGGCGAAACCCGGCATGGTGGCCACCCACCATTGATCCAGTATGAAGGACCGCCCGCGCGAAATCATCGCGCCCCACTCGGGCAGGGGCGGCTGCGCGCCGAGGCCAAGAAAGCCGAGGCCCGCGGCGGTCAGGATGATGCCGGCCATATCGAGCGTCACGCGGACAATCGTCGAGGATATGCAAAGCGGCATGACATGGAGCGCGATGATCCGCAGCCGCGAGGCGCCCTGCATCCGGATCGCGTCGAGAAACTCGGAATTGCGAAAAGTCAGCACTTCGGCGCGTGCGATCCGGGCATAGACAGGCCAGGCGGCAATCGCGATGGCGATCACCGCGTTTTCGATCCCAGGGCCAAGCGCGGCCACAAAGGCGAGCGCCAGCACCAGCCTGGGCAGCGACAGGAAAATGTCGGTCAACCCCATCAGCACACGGTCCACCCAGCCGCCGAAATAGCCCGCAACCGTGCCGATCATCAGCCCCAGCGGCGCAGAGATGACCGCGACGAGCAAAACGATCATCAAGGTGATGCGTGCGCCATAGATCACGCGCGACAGAATATCCCTGCCCAGTTCATCGGTGCCCATCCAGTGGGCGGCCGAAGGCGGCTGAAGACGGTCGGCCAGCGTCCCCTCGACCGGTGAATAGGGAGCGAGCCAGGGTGCGAATGCGGCGACCAGCAGCAGGGCGAGGATGATCATCAGGCCGACCATCGCCAGCGGGTTGCGCGCCAGATCCCGCGCCAGCCGATAGGAGACTCCCAGACGCGCCTGCATGCGGGTTTCGGGATCATCCGACAGGAGCCAGTCTCGAGTGATCATGCGCGCGCCCTCGGATCCAGCAGGCGGTAGAGCGCGTCAGACCCCTTGTTGATCCCGACAAAGACGGCTCCGATCACCAGTGTCGCGCCCAGGACGGCGTTCATGTCGGCGTTCAGCAATGCCGTTGTCAGATAGTTGCCGATGCCCGGCCAGCTGAAGACCGTTTCGATCATGACCGAGCCTTCCAGCAGGCCGGCATAGCTCAGGCCGATGACCGTGATCAGTTGCACGCGTATGGGCCGGAACGCATGTCTCCATAGGATCAGCCGTTCCGGCACGCCTTTGACGCGGGCGGTGGTAATGAACTCCTGGCCGAGCTGTTCAAGCATGAAACTGCGGGTCATCCGCGCGATATAGGCAAGTGCAAAGAAACCCAGGATCGAGGCGGGCAGGATGATATGCGAAAACGCGCTTCTGAACGCCTCCCAATCTCCGGCAATGGCGCTGTCTACAAGCAAGAGTCCGGTGCGGGTCGGGACTGTTCCATCGAGAAAGAAATCGATCCGCCCCGGACCGCCGACCCAGCGCAGATGGGCGTAGAAGATCACCAGGCCGACCAGACCCAGCCAGAAAGCGGGAATGGCGTATCCCGCAAGGCCTACGACGCGAATGACCTGATCGACCAGTTGACCCTGGCGCGCTGCCGCGAAAACCCCCATCGGAATGCCAAGTGCGACGCCGATAATGATACCGAGCGTCGCCATCTCGAATGTGGCGGGAAAAACGCGGGTCAGGTCCTCCGCCACCGGTCGGCCGGTGGAAACGGACATGCCGAGTTCGCCTTGAGCCACCTGGCCGACGTAACGGATGAACTGCACCACCAGGGGATCGTCGAGACCCATAGCTTCTTTTGTCGCGTTGTACGTCTCGATACTGGCGCGGTCGCCGACAACGGCCACCACCGGATCAATGGGAACAACGCGGCCGATCACGAATGTGATCGCCAGCAGGCCGAGAAAGGTAACTGCCAGGGTCAGCAGGAACTGGGCGGCGGGCAAGGCTCGGGTCAAGACGGGCTCCCTTTACCTATGGTTACCAAACGAGCTTTGACGCATCAAAATTTTTTTACTAGCATAAAAATATTATTTGGAACCCGATGTCTGAACCCATGACGAAACTGGACTACGCCCGCCCCCCTGCTTTCGGCGGGCGCATACGGGACATGCGCCGCAAGGCCAACCTGACTCTGCAAGTTCTGGCAGATCAGGCGGGCATTTCGGTTGGATTCCTCAGCCAGGTTGAACGGGGCAAAGCCACACCCAGCCTGGGAACGCTGGCCAGCCTTGCCGCGACATTGGGGGTCGGCGTTGATGTCTTTGTCTCCAATCCCAAACCGTCTGACAGCGTGACGCGCGAGGGCGAGCGGCCGCAATTCGCACTGGACGATTCATCGCTGTCCTATGAGCATATTTCGACCACCCTTCCCGGCGGCACGATTTCGTCGCTTATCATACATATTCCCGAAGGCTATGCGTCCGAGGTGACGGCACATTTCGGCGAAGAGCTGATCTACGTGCTGGAGGGTACGGTTCGACAGTCGCTGGACGGGGCGCAGTTTGTTTTAAATCCCGGCGACAGCCTGCACTTCATGGGGGATACGCCCCATGCCTTTGCCAACATCGGCAGCGGCCCGGCAAAGCTGCTGTGGACGGGTACATCGCCAAGATTACTTGGGCCAAGGCCCTCAGCCAATTCCAACAACAACATCAAAGGGAGAGACTGATGAAATATCTACCGAACCTCCTCAAGGCGGCGGCCGTGAGCCTCGTCGCGCTGTCCGCGGCGCCGGCCTGGGCCGAAACACCTGCCAACGCGCTTGTCATTGCGCAGAACATCGATGACATCGTTACGATTGACCCGGCGTCGGCCTATGAATTCACCTCGGGTGAATATGTCGCCAACACCTATGATCAGCTTGTTCAATACGATGCCGATGACACCACCAAGCTGGCACCCGGACTGGCAAAGAGCTGGGAGATCGATGCTGACGCCAAGACGGTGACATTCGAGTTGCGCGACGGTGTCAAATTCTCGTCTGGCAACCCGCTGCGCGGGACCGATGTTCTGGAAAGCTGGAAACGTGTTCTGGTGCTTCAGAAAGCGCCGGCGTTTATCCTTGAAAATCTGGGCTGGACCGCCGAAAACATCGAGGAAATGGTAACCATTGACGGCAACACCGTAACGGTTCGCTGGACCGGCGATTTCGCGCCCTCCTTTGTCCTGAACGTGCTCGCCGCACGCCCGGCCGCGGTCGTGGATATCGAGACAGCGATGGCAAACCAGGTGGATGGTGATCTGGGCCACGCCTGGCTGAACCAGAACAGCGCCGGGACCGGCCCGTTCACACTGGCACGCTATGCACCGGGTGAAGTGCTGATGCTTGAGGCCAACGCCAATTACTGGAACACCGCGCCTAAGAGCCGGATTCAAAAGTTATTCAAACGTAACAATACCTTGCGAGACGCCGCGTCATGAACCGGATGCTTGCTATGAACGCCCACGCGGTTGAGTTCTGGATGGTCCTCTCCCAGTCCCGGGCCAGTCTGCGGCAGCGCCCGAGCCAGGCGAAAGTTCGTTCCACCACCCATCGACGCGGCAGAACCTTGAAACCGACTGCGCTGTCGCAGCGCTTGACGGTCTCGACCGTCCAGTCGCCATGCCCCGCGAGCGCTGCTCGCAACTTCGGTCCCGCATAGGCGCCATCGGCGAAGATGTGGCGCAGCCAGGGGAAGCGGTCGCCGACAGCCCTGATCAGGTCGCAGGCCCCGTCCCTGTCCTGAATGTTGGCGGCGTGAACGATGATGAACAGCATCAGGCCGATCGTATCGGTGACGATGTGTCGCTTGCGGCCCTTGACCTTCTTGCCGGCGTCATAGCCGCGAACGCCCCCGCTTTCGGTGGTTTTCACGCTCTGGCTGTCGATCACGCCGGCCGTCGGTGAAGCCGCGCGGCCTTCCAGTTCGCGGGTATTGAGGACCAGGAGGTGATTGATGGCTGCAAAAAGACCCATGCGGCTCCAGGTGTAGAAATAGCCACGTACCGTCGATACCGGTGGGAACTGCTTCGGCAGCATGCGCCACTGGCAGCCGCTGGTTGCGATATAAAGGATCGCGTTCATCACCTCGCGCATATCGGTCGTACGCGGTCGTCCACCCCGTTTTGCCGGCGGAATGAACGGGGCAAGTATCGTCCATTCCTCATCGGTCAAATCGCTTGGAAATCTCAAATGGTCTCTGTTATGTTCGGCGCGGGCGATATCATTCCATGGCATCGTGATTCTCCATCTTCTTTGAAAAGACTGTTGAATCACAAACCATTGATATCGCTCAACTACTTTTAAATCCGGCTCTAAGATCGAACGTGTCATGATCCGCCATGTGCCCGAGGCTGCAACCCAGCGCCTGCTGCTGGAATCGGGCGATGTGGACATGGCCAAGAACCTGACGCCCGACCAGATCGCCGGTCTTTCGGGCAATGCGGACATTAAGGTGGAAACCTATCCGCAGACCGCCGTGCACTGGTTCAGCTTCAACCAGAAACACGAACCGCTGACCAACCCCGCATTGTGGGAGGCATCGCGCTACCTCGTTGACTACAACGGCATGGCCGACAGTTTCCTCAAAGGTCAGATGGAAGTGCATCAGGCCTTTTGGCCGGAAGGCTTCCCCGGCGCACTGACGGAAACGCCGTTCGAATACAACCCCGAAAAGGCCAAGGCCATTCTCGAGGAAGCGGGCGTCGAATTGCCGTTGACGATCGAGCTTGACGTGATCAACGCCGAGCCCTTCACCGATATCGCCGCGAGCCTGCAGCAGACATTCGCCCCTGCCGGGATCAACTTCGAGATTCTGCCCGGCACCGGTGCGCAGGTCATCACCAAGTACCGGGCGCGCACCCATCAGGGCATGCTGCTTTATTGGGGACCGGACTTCATGGATCCGCACTCCAACGCCAAGGCGTTCGCCTACAACGCGGACAATTCCGATGACAAATACGTCTCGACCACGACCTGGCGCAATGCGTGGATGCCGCCTGCGGAAATCAACGAAAAGACCAAGGCGGCGCTCGCCGAGCAGGATCCTGAGGCGCGCAACAAGATGTATGTCGAATTGCAGCAGGCCATGCAGGAAGAGGCGCCTTTCGTGATCATGTTCCAGGCGGTCAAGCAGGTCGCCATGGATGACAACGTCAACGGCTTCGTCAACGGTGCCAACGCCGATTACGTCTATTACCGCCTCGTCGAAAAACAATAACACCCGCTGCCCGGGCGCTGCATGCGCCCGGGCGGACCATCATTACGCAAGACAGAAATCACATGGATACTTTTACGGCGTTGCACGACGCAGCCAAAGCGGCCTGCGGCGCGCAGCTCTTCACTGTCACAATGCTGGATCGCAATGCCGGCGTCGCCTGGCGGGCATACACGTCACACCCGGAGGATTACCCCGTCACCGGCACCAAGCCCATGGGTGAGAGTGACTGGACACGGCAGGTTATCGAACGAGGCGAGACCTTCGTCGCCAATGAAACGGCCGCCTTTGCGCCCTATTTTTCGGACCACGCGCTGATCAACGCCCTCGGGTGCGAAGCCGCGCTGAATATCCCGGTCGCCGATGACGCCGAGGTCCAGGGAACGGTAAACATCCTGGACAAGCAAGGCCACTTCACGCCGGAGCGCGTGGCGGCTCTGGAAGGCCTCGTGGCCGATGCCCGCGTCGATCTGCTCAACACTTTCAGGGCGATACGTGACGGTAGCGTCAGGGACTGATTTTGGCCGCTTGCCGGCCCTCATGAGCTGAATTGCAACCGATCCACCACTTGATGTATTGGCCCAATGCATGGGGTCGGAACAAGCACTGCCGCCGGCCGCTATGAGAACGTGGCGTCGGGTTTGGTCTTCTAATTCAGATGATCAAGGACGGTTTTGGCCTCGGTCCGGCAAGCGGCGCTCAAACGGTTTGTCCACGCATATAGGCACGCCAGGGTCCTGTCCTGACCGGGCTTCACGCCGGCGCAATGAACCTTGATGTCGGAAGCGCAGATCTTTCTCAGATTGGCCTCATAGGCCGTGTCGTTCTTGCTCCGGACATCCGGCGGTATCATGCGTTCAAATATGCGGCTTGTAGTGACCTTCTTCAATTCGGGCTCGCACATTTTGGAAATCTTGTTGCTGTGGGCATAAAGGCAGGCAGAAATCCGGCCGCGCCCTTCCCGCACGCCCTTGCAATTCGCGTCGATGTCAGCCTTGCAGGCCTCCATCAGACCGGCCGCCTGAACGGTATGCGTTCCACTTAAAGTCATCACAAGCACTGAAGCAGCAAGAAGCATTGCGGCTCTGGTAAAGCTGAACATCGAAAGTCACCCCCTGGATGCGAACCGCCAAAACTCTGCCGGCTAAATCACCGTTCCATCATGCAGCGCAATCACCCTGCACATCAAGCAGATAGATCACGGGTGGGGAAGGCCCATGGGGCAAGCGGCATTATTTTTTTCCGGACAACGGACTGACAAGCGTCGTTCCCGGTGAACAGGCACACGGGACACCCCTTCCCGGCGCTGTTCCCAAGATTACCCGACTCAGTTACCATCGCACACACTTTCTACGCGCATAGGGGGCGCCAGGCTCCGTTACGGGGCTTCCATACCGGTACATCAACCCTGGAGAGACTTGGATGGAAATCAACGTCGTCACCATACAGCCGCTGATCGCGCTGATCGCCGGCATCCTGATCCTCATCATGCCGCGCCTGCTGAACTATGTTGTCGCCTTCTATCTGATCCTGTTCGGCGTTCTCGGCCTGTGGCCGAACATTATGGGCGGCGGATAGTTTCAGGCCGATCCGACGGGTTGGCGGTTCGGTCCGATATCGTCGGGACGCTGTTCGAGATAGCCGATCAGCCGTTCACGCATGTCACGCGCGGACGGATCATCGAAGATATTGGTCATTTCATGCGGATCGTTGATCAGATCATACATTTCGCCGGCGCCCGACCGCAGGTCCATCGTCAGCTTGTGGGTCTTCGTGCGCACGGTGCGCAAGGATAGCGCAACGCCAACGCGCGCCGGCAACAGCTCCCATTCATTGAGCGCGAATGCGCGCGGCGCCGCCGCACCCTCCATGAGCGGCCGCAGGCTCTTCCCGTGCTGCATCAGGAGCGGTTCCGCGCCCGACAGGTCGAAGAGCGTCGGCGCAATGTCGAGCGTCGAGACCGGCTCGTCGACAATTGCGTCCGTTGCCACGCCCGGACCACGCACGATCATCGGAACGCGCAACAGCCCTTCATAGTGCATCGGCCCCTTCAGCACGAGGCCGTGGTCGCCGAGCCAGTCGCCATGGTCGGAGATATAGATGACATAGGTGTTTTCATCGAGCCCGGCATCAGCGAGCGCATTCATCAGCCGGCCGATATTATCGTCGATGAAGGAAAGCTGACCGAACGTGTTGGCGATGATCTCACGCAGCTGTTCATCGCTCTGCTCCTGGATGCGGCTGTAGGCTTTCCGCATCTTGACGTTCTCGGCATCGCCCACCGGTTCGTTTTCGACCGCCGCCGCATGCCACCAGGGCCGGTTGCCGAAGTCACGGGTGCGGTGTTCGGGCAGCTTGATTTCGGAAGCATCGTGCAGCCGTGACCAGGGCTCGGGGCAGTCGAAGGGGTGATGCGGGTCGGGGAAACTGACCCAGGCACAGAAGGGCTGGTCTTCATTGCGGCCGTATTTCAGCCACTCGATCGCCCGGTCGGCGGTCCACGGTGTATTGTGGAAGGCAAGCGGCAGTTGCGAGTGCCAGGTCTGCGCCGCGCCCTTCGTGTCGCCGCCGTTTTTCCAGTAGAGTTCCTGCAGTTCCTCGCCGCGCCCGCCACGGTGAAAGAACCGCTCGAAATGCTGGCCGCGCGGGGGTTTTTCCGGGGCGAACCAGTTGTGCCCGACAAGCATCAGCTCGACATGGTCGAAGCCCATATAGGGCCCGTACCAGTCGTCGCCATAGTCCTCGGAGGAGAGCACGCTTTCGGGAGAGCCGGTCTTGTGGCGGGCGTGGTAGGTGGCGAAATGCGCCTTGCCGAAGAATCCTGTCTGGTAGCCGCTTGCCGCCAGCGCCCCGGCAAATCCCTTCTCGCCGATATCCGGATCGAGGTCGATGCCGTTGTCGTGCACACCGTGTGTCCGGCAAAGCTGACCGGTCAGGATCGAGGCCCGCGCCGGCTGGCACACGACACATGAGGTAATGCAGGCCGAGAACCGCGTCCCCTCAAGGCACAACCGGTCCAGATTGGGCGTCTTGACGCCGCGGCCCTCGACACCGATGCAATCGCCGCGCTGCTGGTCCGCCGATATGATGAGGAAGTTCGGTCTGGTCATCTGTGTCGCGTCCGGGTTTGTTTCTAATGGGAGATGAGAATGGGCAGCTTCGCATTTTCCAGCACGAAGCGTGTGACACCGCCGAAAAGCTCCTCGCGGAACATGCTGTGCTCATAGGCGCCCATGACCAGGAGGCCGGCGCCCTCCCTGTCGCAGAAATCGAGAATGGTCTGCCCGACGCTCTTGGCGTTCAGCGGCAGTTCGGTCACCTCCACGTCGATGTCATGGCGCGCAAGCGCCGTCGCGACATCGATGCCTTCAAGGGTCTTTCCGCGCTCGCCGTCATCGACGGTGAGCACGGTGACCTTCTGCTTGGTCTCCAGGATCTGCATTGCGTCATTCATCGCCCTGGTGGCCGTGCGGTGGCCATCCCAGGCAAGAACGGCATGCTCGTGGATCTGCTCCGGACGGTAGTCGCGCGGAACGACGAGAACGGGGCGGCCGCTGCGCATGGCGATGCGGTCGGGATGCAGCTCCAGCCGCTTGCTTCCCTGCAGGATATCGCGGCGGCCGACAATGGTCAGATCGTACATGCGCGCATAATCGGCAACGGTTGCGTCGGACTCGCCGCTGCTCTCGATCCAGTGCAGGCGGTCCTGCGGAACACGGCCCGCAATGGCTTGCGTGAACCGCTCGCGAATGCCGGCATGGGCGTCGGCCTCGAGCGTGTCCAGCGTCTCCCGGACGGTATCAGGGACCCAGGTGTAGCGGTTCAGGCGGGATGTCGCGCTGGCATGGGCAAAGAGACCCGTGACATGCGCTCCGTATTTTTCGTGCGCCAGCACCGCCGAATGCACCGCCGCATCGGAGGATTCGGAGCCGTTATAGGCAACGAGAATATTCTTGATGGCCATGGCCGCCTCCTATGTCGAAGCCTGCGAGGCACGGGCACGCGTGTTGCGCGCCGTCAAAAGGATCACCCCGACCGACAGCACCATGAAGACCGCCGCGATCGGATGGGTGAACAGGAACCAGGGATCGCCGCCCGTCGCCGCGAAGGCCTGCCGTGCGCTTTCTTCCAGCTTGCCGCCGAGGATGAAGGCGATGACGAAGGGCAGCGGCGAGATGGCGACCACCCGCATGAGATAGCCCAGCAGACCGAAACCGAGTGTGAACCAGATCGCGTCCATGCGCGTTTCCTGCACATAGATGGCCGTCAGGGTCAGCAGCAGAACAGTCGGCAGAAGCACCTGTTTCGGAATGCGGGTCATGACACCCATCGAGCGCATGAAGACACCGCCGATAGTCCAGTTGAGGAGGTTGGCGATCAGCATCGCGGTGAACAGGCCGAACGCAATGACCAGCTCGGGATTGACGGATTCGCTGGTGAAGCGGAACACCGAAGGCCCTGGATTGAAGCCGCCGATACTGTCGGCGGCAAGGATCAGGAAGACGGCGGCGGCATTGCCCGGGATACCGAGTGACAGGACCGGTATCAGGTTGGCGCCCGAAACGGAGGAATTTGCTGCTTCCGTCGCCGCGATACCTTCCGGTGCGCCCTTTCCGAAATCCGGATCATCGGGCGATTTTGTGCGCTGGTATCGTGCCTTGCCGACCGTGTAGCCGATCGTTGCGGCGAGCGTCGAGCCGATGCCCGGCAGCGCGCCGATGGCCGTGCCGATCACCGCCGAGCGGCCGATATGCGGGACAAGCCGACGGATTTCCTTCAAGTGCAGCCGCTGGTCGCCGCGGTCCTCCACGGTGCCGACGAGCAGGCCGCTTTCGCGCTTCTCGCGCCACAGGTCGGTGAGTTCCTTGAACACCGCCCCGACGATCAGGACACCCAGAATTGCCGTCGCAAGGGGAAATCCCTGCGCGAGGACCTTGCTGTCCATCGACAGGCGCGGATAAAAGTCCTCCCCGGTCCCCACATAGGCGACCAGCAGGCCGAGACCCGTTGAAATCAGGCCCTTCGCCGGCGAGCCGCCGATCACCGCCGCGATGAACGACAGCGACAGGATCAACAAGGCCGTCTTTTCGGGCAGGTCGAGATAGCCCTCGACGAGCAGCGCCAGGAACGGCGCGCAGATAAAGAGCACCATATCGGAGAAGGTATCGCCGCTGACGGAGGAGAGATGGGCGACGCGCAGCGCCTTTTTCGCCTGACCGTTCCGGGTCATCGGGTATCCGTCGAGCGTCGTCATATAGGCATCGGGCGTGCCGGGCGTATTGAAGAGGATTGCCGGCACCGCGCCGCCGATCGTCGCCCCCTTCATGACGCCGATCAGGAATCCCATGACCGGCAGCAGCGCATCCGGCGTATAGCCGAAGATCGAGATCAGGATGGGCAATGCGATCGCCATGGCGATGGGCCCGGCAAGCCCCGGTGTGGCTCCGACGGCAATGCCGAGGAAGAACCCGGCGAAGATCATCACGATGGTCACCGGGACGGGCACGCCGAAAAGCGTGAAAAGCTCCGGCCCGAGGAAGACGGCAAGCACACCCGCCCAGATATAGTCGATCGCGCCCATCACACATCACCGTTCGGCGGCAGCAACAGGTCGTCAAAGGGAAGATCGTAGATGGCGATCATCACCAGTACGGCGATCACGCCGGTCAGCACGGCACGTGGCGTAACGCGGCCCTCGACCAGGCTGATCAGCCCGCCGATCATCAGCGTTCCGCCGAAGAAGAAGCCGGTGTATTTCCACGGCGCGCTGTCGCGCAACAGCCGGTATTCGAGCGGTGTTTCGCGGCTTAGATTGACGAGCGCCACCAGGGCCGGTCCGCCGTAGCGCATGACGAGGAAACTCGATGCCAGAAGCACGAACACCACCGCCATGAAGCCGAGATTGACGAGATCGATCTCCGGCTGGTCGGGCGCATTGCGTTCAAAGAGGATGAGGATCAGGCCACCGATCAGCAGGAAAAGCCCCGCCACGGTCGGCGCCAATGCATCCCCGATCGTCACCTGGCGCCGGACCTTTTCGATCAGACCCGTATCGGTATCGAGCGGGATCCACACGAAGATCAGGAGCAGCGCGAAGGCCGCAAAGCAGATGCCAAGGACAAGATTGGATCGGGATTCATTCGACATGGTCTCTCCTCCCGAGGATGCTGCACGGACGGGCCTGTCCTGCGACAGGCCCGCCTGGAGACGCTATTCGGATGCGGCGTCCAGGAGTTTTCCGGCGCTTTCGTAGCTGTTTTGCATCAGCGCGGTCAGATCATCGCCCGTGACCACGGTGGCGCCGCCGAAATTGTTCTTGATGAGGCCACCTGCCTTGGTGTTCTCATCGGAGACAACGTCGGCAATGGCCTTCGCCAGCGCGTCGCGTGCTTCCGCCGGCATGCCGGCCGGTCCGACAAAGACAAACTGTCCGTCTGAATCGAATTCGACACCGAGATCTGCAAATGTCGGCGCGTCGGGGGTTTGGACCAGCGGTGCCGAAAGCGCCGAAGCCAGGTTGACCAGGTCACCGGCCGCCACGCCCTTCGCCTGGATACCAGCCATGAAGCCGAGATCGAGGTCACCGGCATTGACGCCGTCCATGACGGCCTTGCCGCCCTTGACCGAGACGATGTTGAAATCAACGCCCTGCGCCTTGCCGAGAAGGTAGGCAAGATCCGCCAGGCGCGGGCTCATGGCACCGAAACGCAGCTCCTCGCCACCATTCGCGGCGGCGACGACATCCTCGAACGATTCCCAGCCCTTGGAGGACAGGGCCACCACGCCCATCTGGAAACCCGCAGTTGTCGAAAGGCCGGTGAAGTCGGCCGGAGTCATGCCGGATTTCGGCGCCGCCGCCATGTTGTAGCCGAAGGTCTCGGTCACGGCCATGCCGATCACCGTCCCGTCATTGGGCATGTCCTTGAGCGCTGCCGCCATGTTCATCCCGCCCTTGCCAGTGACCTGCTCGGGGATGAACTTCCAGCCGAGGCGGCTCTCGAGCTCCTCGGCGATCAGCCGCGCCTGTGTATCGGCGCCGCCACCCGCGCGAAATGCGATCAGCAGCTTGATCGGACCCGGCGGTGTCCAATCCGCGGCCATGGCGCCGGTTGCCGTCGCGGCGGCAATGAGGGTGGCGATCCCCAGTCGAATAAGTCTTTTCATTTGATCCTCCCGTTCAACTGGGCAGAGGCTCTCACAATTTAGTTGATAGGTCAACTAAAAAGTTGACAAGTCAACCAATCGGCCTATGATTGGCAATCAAAAGAAGAGGACCGCATGAGCACCGCGATATACCCACCACAATTCGGCGAGCAGACACCGCTTCAGGACGTTCTGACCTGGCGCATCCATCAGGTGCATTCGAAACTCAACGTGCACGCGGCGAAATTTCTCGAAAAGACATCCGGCATAGCGCTGGTCCACTGGCGGGTCATGCTGTCGATCGGCGACGAGGGCAACACCACGCATTCCGAAATCCGCCGCAAGATCGCCATGGACAAGGGCCAGCTCAGCCGCTGTCTCAGGGGCATGATTGCGGAGGGCCTGGTCACCGCGACCGGCGATGACACCGATCAGCGCCAGCAGCGCCTGTCGCTGACGAAGAAGGGCAAGCGGATCTTCAGGAAAACCCTGCCCGAAATGCGCAAGCGCCAGTCCTTTCTGGTCGGCAGCCTTTCCAAGACCGAGAGCAAGGCCATTTTCTCCGCCCTCGACAAGCTGGAAATGGCGGCACTGAACCACGAGTTCCTGTGATGGATGGTCCCAACGTCCTTGTACTCATGTCGGACGAGCACCAGGCGCGCGCCATGGGCTGCGCCGGCCATCCGTTTGTGCGCACTCCGAACCTCGACGCCTTGGCGGCGCGCGGCACGCGTTTTGCCGATGCCTATACGCCAAGTTCAATTTGCGTTCCCGCGCGCGCCAGCTTCGCCACCGGCCGCTATGTGCACCAGACGCGCATGTGGGACAACGCGATGCCCTATGACGGCTCGATCCCCGGATGGGGACACGCGCTGCAGGAAAAGGGTGTTCCGGTGGAATCCATCGGCAAGCTTCACTACCGCTCCAAGGAGGATCCCGCCGGCTTCGATATCGAACACATCCCCATGATGGTGGCCGGCGGCGTCGGCATGGTGTGGGCCTCGATCCGCAAGGAGGAGGAGCGCATATCGGGCGAAGGAAGGATGCTCGGCGACTATATCGGCCCGGGCGACAGCAAATACACCGATTATGATGCCGCGGTGACACGGCGAACCGTCGATTGGCTGAAGGAGCGCAGCGCTTCGACGCAGCGGCGGCCCTGGTGCCTTTATGTCGGGCTGGTCGCGCCGCACTTTCCACTCGTCGTGCCGCAAGAGTTTTATGACCGGTATCCGCCAGACAGTCTGCCGGATCCGAAACTGCATCCCCGAGACGGCCATCCGCGCCATCCCTGGGTGGAAAAACAGAATGGCTTCAATGATTCCGAGTCGAAGTTCGAAGACGAGGAGGAGCGTCGCCGCGCGATCGCCGCCTATTTCGGCCTGTGTACCTGGCTTGACCACAATATCGGTCAAATCCTGAGCGCGTTGCAGGCGTCCGGTGAGGCCGAAAACACGGTCGTCGTCTACACCTCCGATCACGGCGACAATGTCGGTGCGCGCGGCCTTTGGGGCAAGTCGAACCTTTATCTTGAAAGCGTGGCCGTTCCGCTGATCATGGCCGGCCCCAACATTCCCGTCGGGACCTGCAGGACGCCGGTGAGCCTCCTTGACCTTTCGGCGACGATACCTGCGCTTTTCGGCGCCGAACTCGACGGCACCGCCGGCATTCGTCCGCTTGACGCGATCGCCCGTGAACCGGACGACCCGGAGCGCATCATGTTCAGCGAATACCATGCAGCCGGTGCCGTTTCCGGCGCTTTCATGCTGAAAAAGGGCCGCTGGAAATACCATTACTATGTCGGCTTCCCTCCCGAGCTGTTCGATCTTGATGAGGACCCGGAAGAGACACGCAACCTGGCGGACGATCCGGACTTCCGCGACATCCTCGCAATGATGGACGGCGAACTGAGGAACATCTGCGACCCGGAAGTGACCGACGCCCAGGCCTTTGCCGACCAGGCGGCGCTGATTAAACGCGTGGGCGGCCGTGACGCCGCACTCGGTCTCGGTGCGCCGGGCGCGACACCGCCACCGGAGATCAAGCCATGAAACTGACCATCCTCGGATCCGGCTCGCCGGAGGCCTATGCCCGCCGCGCATCAAGCGGCTATCTGCTCGAGATCGGCGACGATCGCATCCTGTTCGACTGCGGCGGCGGTGTCTTCGACAACCTTGTCCGGTCCGGGCGTGTGCCGTCGGACATCACCCACCTGTTCTTTTCCCACCTTCATACCGACCACATGATGGACTATGCCCGGCTGGTGCACGCCGCCTGGGACGAGGGCGCTCCACCGCTGAAGGTCTGGGGTCCGTCACCCATCGCCCGGATCACCGAAGGCTATTTCGGCCGCGATGGCGTTTTGTCCGCGGACCTTTATGCCCGCACCGAGCTCAAACCCAGCCAGGAGGTCTGGCTGGCACGCGGTGGCACGCTGCCGCGTCCGTGGCCGGCGCCGGAGGTGGTTGAGATAAGGCCCGGCTTCTCCTTTGTAGGAAACGGCTGGACGCTCAATTCCTGTGAAGTGCCGCACGCCCAGCCGGCCTTCGACTGCATGGCGTTTTCAGTGGAAAGCGGTGGAAAGAAATTCGTCTATTCCGGCGATGCGGCGATTTGCGAGGACCTCGAACATCTGAGCGCCGATGCCGATCTATTGCTGCACTGGTGCTACCGGCTGAGTGGCGAGGCGGTCCATCCGGCATTGTCGGAGATGAGCCCGACCCCGGAGCACATCGCCAAAATGGCGGCACGCGCCGGCGCGAGGCGCCTGCTGATCAGCCATTTCCGCATTCACATGGATTCGACAGAAGGCCATGAAAGCGCCCGCCGGGACCTTGCCACCCACTTTGAAGGCCCGTCCGAAATCGTCGAGGATCTCCAGGTCTATTCGCTCTAGAGAGCGCTCTTCCCTTACCCGGCCAGGCGGTGATCCCCGGCCGGTTCCTCGTGATCTGTCTCGGGTTCGGCCGGCTGATCGCCCGCAAGCCGGAACTCCGACACCACCGCTGAAAGCCCGCCCGCATCGTCCGCAAGCTTGTGGATCACGGCATTGGTCTCTTCGACCATGGCGGCATTCTGCTGCGTCATGCGGTCCATCTGCGTTACCGCCGAATTGACTTCCTGGATCCCGGTCAGTTGTTCCTTGGCGGCCGACGCGATCGTTGCGATCCGCCCGTTAATGTCGGCAACATGATGGGAAATCTGATCGAGCGCCTCTCCGGTCGCCTTGACAAGGCTGACACCGTTGCTGACCTCGGAGCCCGATTTGTTGATCAGTTCCTTGATTTCGGTGGCTGCGCCGGCCGCGCGCTGGGCCAGTTCACGCACCTCCTGGGCGACCACGGCAAAACCTTTGCCGGCTTCGCCGGCCCGCGCCGCCTCGACACCGGCATTGAGCGCCAGAAGATTGGTCTGAAAGGCGATCTCGTCGATCACATTGATGATTTTGGAGATTTCCTCAGAGGCCTTTTCAATACCCTCCATGGCAGAGACGGCTTCCGACACAACACTGCCGGACCGGTCAGCGTCGTCCTTGGCGGCATTGGCCATTTGCTCGGCTTCGGCGGCGCGCTCCGAGGTTTCTCGGACGGTCGAGGTGATTTCCTCGAGCGCGGCCGATGTTTCCTCCAGCGAGGCAGCCTGCTGTTCGGTGCGCCGCGACAGATCGTCCGCCGACGCGCGCATTTCCCGCGCGTTGCCGTCGATCGATCCGGAATTGTCCTGGATGCGGTAAAGCGTCGAATTGAGCTTTTCGACCGTCGCGTTGAAATCGACACGCAGGCGGTCGAGACTGTCCATGAAGGGTTCGTCCAGCCGCACCGAAAGATCGCCTTCCGACAAACGCGTCAGCCCGCCCGCCAGCGCATCGACGGCCGCCTGCATCCGGCCGGCTTCTTCTGCCTTGGCCGAGGCCCGCTCCTGCGCCTCGCGCTCGGTGGTCTCACGGGTTTGCTCCGCCTCGTTTTGAAGCTGCTCCTTTTCGATCGCCGCCTCCTTGAACACGGCGACCGATCGGACCATGTCGCCGATCTCGTCCTTGCGCTCCGTGTCGCCGATGTCGAAATCGGTTTGCCCTTCGCTGAGCTGGCGCATATTGGCAACCAGCGCGTTGATCGGGCGTGTCAGGTTGCGTGAAAACAACAGTGCGCTGCCGAGGGCAACCGCAAGCAGCACGAGAGAAACGACGATGACGATCTGCCGCATCGACGCAACCGCCTGTCCGGCTTCCCGACTGTCGACGAGCGCTGCGACCACCCAGCCTGCATTGAGGAAGTCGACACGCGCGAAGGCAACCGTTGCATGCATGTCGCGGTAATTGTCCGTGTTCCCGGTGACGATCTCCCGCGCCTCCAGCGTCCGGAACTGTTCCGGATCAAGCCGCGCATTGCCGACGTCATTGGCTTCGGTCAAAGTAGAATTGGTCAGAAGAAAACCGTCGGAACGCAACAGCACCGTCTCGCCGGTCTCGCCGAGACCGGTCCGGTTGTTCATGATCGCTTCGATCTTGCCGGTCGGCAACGCCACGACAAAGGCACCCTTGACCTCGTCGGCGACGATCACCGGCTTTGCGACAAATGCCGTCAGCGGCCGGCTACCGGTTGCATAGGGTCCGTAATCCAGAAATGTCACACCCGGCGAATCGCCCATCGCGATCGCCTTTTCGAATATCCGCGCCAGCGCGGTGCCTTTCCAGGCGTCATCGTTGATGTTAACATTGAAGTCGTCATTCTTGAGCAGCGTGAAGACGACCCGCCCGTCGGTATTGATGAGGAAGATGTCCTCGAAATCATTTTCCTGCGCGATTTTGTCGAAAACCGGCCCGAACTTGCCTTCGTGGTTGAGATAGACGCGCGCGCCGCTCGGCGTGCTCTGGTCCACCTTCTCCTCATGGCTGAGCGCCTGGTCGGTGACCAGCGTCAGGAATGCGTCCTCCATGCCCTCATTGACCATCGTCAGCCCGATGCCGAACAGGTTGAGGGCCGCGGCGACATTCGGTGTCACTGCGATCTCCTCGATGTCCTTCTTGGTCGACTCCAGATAGGTCTCGATCTGATTGCGGCGGCCGTCCGCAATCGCCGACAGTTTCTCATCATATTCCCGGGTAAGGGCGTTGGAGCTGATCATCAGGCCGCCAATGCTTGAGGCGGCAATCGAGACAACGGTTAAAATGGCGGCTGCCAGCGGCAGTTTCCTTGAGATGAGCATGAAGCGCGTCCGAAAAACAAATAAAGTATAATGCCGGCTGGCGATCCGGTCGGAGGCATCATGCGCGTTCGCGTTAAAGGCGCGAATGACCAGGCAAGGCCAAGTTAGGTTGCAATTGCAAAAGATCGATTAACACCTGTCCAATCAGTTCCATATCAATGCGGCCCTTCGACTGCCGACATAGATCATCCAATTTGGATGCAAGCATTGGTTAAGAAGTTGTTTTGCCTTTAGCGCTATTAGTGTACTCGATTGTTCCAATCATTTCCATCGGGACCTATTGATATGCCAGTGTAGCCGAGCGGACAACATCATGGATTCTTTTTTTATTTCAATTGTTTATTTGCTACCGCTGGCTGTAGCGTTTGCCCTATCTTATCGTTGCGTTAGCATCCTCGCGCGACGTTTGCTGGTCTTTTCGACGCTCTACTTCGCGGCGGTTCTTATCCTCGCATTCTATTTCGAGGATCAATGCACCGGGAGCCTTTTGAAAGGACTGGATTATTGTTCAGGTGGCAAAACACAGCTGGCGCTAGGCAATTGGATTGCAGGGCCATTGTTTATTTCGTTGGCGGTCCTCTATCCCATTTTTGGGCCAATTATCTTGGCTTGGGCGATTTCAGTGGAGTGGAAAGCCCGGCGGCTAAAACCCGTTCTATTTAAGTACGCGTTTATTCCACTCACAATCCTATTGGATGTCGTCGTGATATCGATGATGTTTCGCTGAACTTTGTTTGTCCTCAAAGAGATGCGCAATAATCCATTTAGCGTTATCATTGGGAATGGCCGTTGAAGGCGATACCAAGATGTGGCCGAAACAGGACATCGATCCCGGTGTCCTGGGTGCCCTTGCGCATCTGTATCGCGGGGAAGTTTACCGCAGCACCCATTGGCGCAACAGGCTCGACAACACCACCAACTGGGCGGTGGTGACGACGGGAATTGCCCTTTCGGCGACCTTCAGCAACGTCAACGCATCGCCGCTGCCGATGATTCTCGTCGGGTTCCTGGTCACCTTCTTCCTGGCTTTCGAAGCCCGCCGCTACCGCTACTACAACCTTTTCCGCGCCCGCGCCCGCCTGCTTGAGTCCGACTTTTACGCACCGATGCTCAATGGTGAAAAGGTTCGCCTGGATGCCGACTGGGGAGCCATGCTCGCCGACGACTACCGCACGCCGCACTATCACATCAGCTTCATCCGGGCCGCCGGGCGGCGGCTGCGCAACAATTATTCATGGATTCTCGCCATCCAGGCCGCCGCCTACTACGGAAAACTGGCTATCCACCCTGTTCCGCTTTCGAGCATGTCCGATTTCATCGAGCGGGCGGCGATCGGGCCGATCCCCGGCCAGTATGTCATAGCCGCCGGCATTCTGTTCCACGGCAGTTGGTTCGTCTTTGCCTTTGTGACGCTGCGGCTCGATCAGCTTTACCGGCGCAAACGCCAGTCGCCAATGGAACATTAGCCGGATTACTTTGTGCTTGCCGCATCGCCATTCCTTGAGCTAAAGCACAGGGCCGTATCGGATATCGGTTCGACCTGGCGCGAAAATCCGTAAGCAACTGTCGCAACTTACAAAAATCTGATATGGTTTGACCCTAAGGTCAAGAATTGCAAGACCATGAATTTTGGCGGGGAATTTTTGCCCTAGGCGCGAATTCCGGATTCCCCGACTGTCGCATGCGTATATTTGGAAGAAATCCGAAAATGTGCTTGCGTGAAATGCTGATGCGGGGGCGCGAGCATTGCATTTGATGGCGTATCCAGAACGCAGCGTCGTGACGGTATTGGTCGTCGACGCTGTGAGCTCCACGAGCCGGATAGCCTCTGTCGATCCCGATGATTCACAACTCATGGTAGATGACGTGCTCTCCCACATTCGCCAGTGTGTGGAGCGGGCGGGCGGCCTTTTGGTCAGCTTTGCGGGCGATGGCGGTGTTGCCGTTTTCGGCTGGCCGGACTCGCTTGAAGATCACGCGGACAGGGCTTGCGAGGCTGCCTGGAACATTCAGCACTACGGCGGCGGCGACAGCCCCATTCTCGACCCGGAGAAGAACGAGGTCCTGTTTCGGGTCGGAATCCATTCCGGGCTCGTTGGATTGCGTCACCTCGAACTGGAGCGCGGCTCGCAGGTCGATCTTGTCGGCGGAACCGTTCACCTGGCCGCGCGCCTGGAGAAAAGCGCCCAGCCGGGCGAGATTTTGTTGAGCGCGGAGACCTTGGAACTGTGCCAACTGGCGGTCGAGCACAGTCCAAGGCCAGACCTCCAGATCCTCTCGGAGATCAATTCCAGCGTCTTTTGCCTGAGCGCACCGCCCAAACGGCATGCCACGAACGAGGCGATACAGGATTATGATTTTCCGATCGTCGGCCGCGACCAGGAACAGGCCATGCTGCGGGACGCATTGGCCCGTGTATCGCCGTCCAAGATCGCCTTCGCCATTGTCGGCGAGCCGGGCATCGGCAAGAGCCGCCTCGCCGCTGCCGCCATCGAAGAGGCGCTGACGGAAGGCACCATCGACCGGCTCTTGGTTTATCGCGGTGATATTCAAAGGCGCACCACGCCCTTTGCCGTTTTCAGGAGCCTCATACTCGACGCCCTTGACCTCGACGAGCAGGCGACGCAATCGCAAATCGAGGCCGCATTTTCAGACGCCGGCCTCGAGTCCACGGGCAACGGGGCTCTGGACGCGATCCTGATGTCCGACGGCCAGGGACGTTCAACGCGGACCGCGCCGAAGCTTTCCCTGAAACAGACAGCACAGGCACTGGTCGAGATTTTCGCGCGTCTGGCGTTGAAGGACCGCACCCTTTTGCTGCTCGAGGATCTACATCTGGTTGATCCGGAGAGCCAGCTGTGCCTGGAACTGCTTTGCGAAAACGACGATGACCGGCGGCTGATCCTGCTTTTGACGGGGCGTCCGGAAGCGGCATTCGACGCACAGCAGATTGCCGACACGGTGCTGCGCCTTGAACCGATGACGCGCGACCAGATGCGGGCACTGGCCCTCAAGCTGTGGACAAAGAACACCCCGGACAAACTCAACATCGAGAAGGCGCTGGACCAGGCTGACGGGATTCCCTTCGTGCTCGAACAGTGGGCCTGTTCGCTGGATCCGCAGGAGGCAGAGACATTCTCGTCGATACCGCAGGGTGTGCAGTCGATGAACCATGCGCGCCTTAACCGCCTGCCGCGCGCGGTCAAGCATTGCGCGCAGTCTCTGAGTATTCTGGGCGAGCAGGTCGAGCTGGACTTCGCGCGCAAGGTGCTTGGCGTGGATATGGAGGACTTGCTGGAGAGTCTCGACCGGCTCGAACAACTCGCCATAACCCGTGTCATGGCCGGACGGTCGGTGCGTTTCTGCCACGCGATCATCGCTGATGCCTGCCGCAACACCGTACCGCGCGCCCGGCGCCGGGACATACACCGCACCGCCATCGATGTGATCAATCAGACCTACGCGGACCTTGGCGGCCAGTACGAGCGCCTGGCTTTTCACGCAGAAGCAGCGGGTGACGACCTGCAGGCACTTGAGTATCTGGTCAAGGCCGCCGACCGCGCCAAGAGGAACCATGCCGGCAAATCGCTTCAGCTTCTTTTCGACCGGGCCCTGGTATTGATTGACCGTATCGGTGAGCCGGCAGAGGAAATCTTTGTCGACCTGACCATCATGGTGTGCACGACGATGCTGCAGCTCGGCGAATTCTCCAAGATGCACAGCCATCTTCCAAAGGTCCTGGCACTGTCTGAAAAGCAGCAGCGGAAAAGCCAGATCTGCGCCTCCAAGTGCAATCTCGGCATGGTCGACTGGTTCGAGGGACGATACGCAGACGGCATCATGATCGTCGAGGAAGCGCTGCAGATGGCAAAGGAGATGGACTCCTTGCCGCACATCTTCGCAGCACAACACCTGCTGTCGGTTTTGAACCACGCCATGGGCAACATGGAACAGGCGATGACGCTTTCCCGTGATCTGTGTGGCCGGCTGTCCGGCGATCTGCAGGACTCACGGCTGGGCGCAGCCGGCATCCCCGGCGCCATATCGCGGGCCTTTCTGGGCTGGTTCCTCACCGACATGGGCGAATATGAAGAGAGCCTGGATTACGCGCAAACCGCTCTTGATATCTCACGGGCAAGCAATGATCCCTATACAGAAGTCATCGCCCTCAACGCGCTTGGCAGGAATCTGATCATGATGGGTCGCACCGGCGACGCGGTGACCTGTCTTGAAACGACGATGGCGCTGATCGAAGAACACGGTTACGACGCACCGAAACCGCATATCACCGGTCTCCTGGCAACGGCGCTGACGCGCAGCGGCCGCGCCGCGGAGGCAATCGAGCTCGTCGATGAATGCTTCCAGAAATCCCTGCATCTGCGCACCGGGAGGCTGGAGATCTATTATCTCTATGCCGGCTATGCGGAGGCGCTCTACCACACGGGTGCCGTCGAGCGATGCCTACCTGCCATCGATCAGGCCATAGAAATCGGGCGCAGCATCAATAATCCCGGACTGCTCGTCCAGGGCCTCGCCCTGAGAGCCAAGCTGGCGACGGAAATCAAGCCTGACAGCCCGCTTGTGCAGCAGGACATCGATGAGCATAGAAACCTGTGCGCAAGGCACGGCTTCAAGGTTCTGGTATAACGCGGCGCCCGATCTGCCCTATCGCGGCCTCAAAAGGTTGAAACGACCCGACAGGCCGGTGGCCGCCTTGGCGATCTCCTGCATCTCGCCGGCCTCACCCGCGACCTTGCGAAGCCCCTCCAGCCGGCCGGCAGCCAGCAGGCATCGCTCCAGAATGTAAAGTGCGATCGCATCGCGGCCCCAGCAGTGGCGCGCCCTGACGCGCCCTTCAACGCCCGGACCCGTGTCGTATGAGGCGTTGCCGAAGAGCAGATAGTCGTCAATCTCGCGGATCGGGTGCTCCTGCACAAAGGGGTAAAGCGAGAACCGGTAGGGATCGTCAAAGACGGCGGCGTCCAGATTGGCTGCGGGGATCAGCGCAGCAACCCATTCGCCGGCATCGAGGCGCCCGCCGCTCTCAAGTTCGGTGGCCTTGACGCAGCGGCGCATGAGCATGGCGAAATTGGGTTTCAGCCGCTCGGCCTCGTAGATCAGCTGCGTTGCCAGCGAGTATCCGCACTTGTCGGCACTGTCCGGTTCCAGTCCCTGTTTCCTGACGAGGTCGAACAGGCTCGGCAGGCTGATCCGGAACGTCATCAGCGTGTCCATGATGTTGCCGAAGGTGGACGGAATGGCCGCCATGGTCGATGCGATAAGCTCAAACAGGATGGCCGCCACGTCGGCATGGTACTGGGCGCTCGTATAGCCTTTGTACTCGCGCAGCTTCTGCTCCTCGACGGCGATAAAGGCGTCGAGCAGCGTGCGTGTCCTTGCCGGCCGGACCGACCAGGCATCACTGATGAGCCGGTTAAGGTGGTTCAGCAGTTCCGCTCCCGCCTGCTCTGACAGGTTCATCAGCGTCTTGTAGGACAGGACATTTCCGAACACGTCGCCAAGCGTCAGGATGGACCAGATCTGCATGGTTGCGAGGCCCGGGTCCCTGGGCATCTTGCCCTTTGAGACGCTCAGCCAGTCCGGATGGAGGTGCCCGACATGCTGGCGCGCGAACGGCAGCGCTATCCCAAGCTCGGTAATCCATGCCGGGCCGGGTGTTCCGAAGAGATCCGACAGGACCGCGTAGGAAACATCGCTCGCCAGATCGCGAACCAGATCGATCCGGTGGCTGTCGCCGGTGCGTGCCAAAGCCATCTCGATGCGGTTCGACACGATATCGCCAAGACGGCTGTGCACGCCGCCGCCGCCCCTGTCGTCACGATGGGCCGCATCCAGCGCTTGCCAGGCATCGCCCAGGATCGAATAGAGCCGGGTGCGGCGCTCCCTGCTTGCAGCCGGAAACTGCGCCGTTCCAATCAGCATGTCATCGCCGCGCAGCACACGTCGTCCGGACAGGCTGTAGTGATCGACGGAGAACTGTTCCTGGCCTTGCTTGTCGACCAGCCTGAGGATGTCGGCGACATCGCGGTGCCTTCCGACAAAGCAGACAGGGCTGTCCAGCCCGTCCGGCTCGTGCAGCGTCGCGCCGTCATTATAGGGCGAACTGCCGGGAATATCCGGCAGTTTGGCCCGGATCAGCGACACGTTCTTGTCCCTCAGGAAGCGGCCGACAAATCCGCGGATGCGTTTTTCGGTAAAAAGACCCGGCGTTTGCGGATCGGTCATGCTGTGTCCGTTCGCCAAGAGCTCGGACGTGTCGAGCTCGAACCGCTCATGCAGCGCCATGGCTTCGATCGCGTCCTGGCTGGGCGCGAAGAAATAGTCGCCGCCCCGCGTGATCACGAAGCGCGGTATCCGGCTGACCGGCACCGCAGCGCCCGATTCAAGGAACCGGTCCCCGGTTTCACCCGTATTGGAGCCGGCGATCGGACAGCGGTTGAGGCCTGCCTGCCCCATGAACTCGCCGCCATTCATCCAGTCGGCCTGTATCACCTCGAACTGCAGGTCGATACGGGCATTGGCGGCAATGAAAAGCAGCCCGCGTTTTTTGCCGTCGCCACGCGAACTGTCGTCAAGAAGCGGGCCGCCATAACCGATGCCGCGGCGTAGCAAGCGATGGCGGCGCACATCATTGCGGCCACCGATGTCACGCGGGTTGGTGCGGCGCACGTGTGAGCCGAGCGGGCACTTCGTTCCTTTCGGGTCGTCCCGCACGAAAAGGAAATCGTTGATCTTGCGATCGCTTTCCGGCCCGATTGCTCGCGGTCCGTCCGGCGACAGGACCAGTGGCGTTCCGTTCTTCCAGCGCCCCATGAACTGCGCCGCCAGCTTCTCCTGCGCCCTTTCATCGTCCGGCCGCTGCTGCGCCAGGAAATCCCGGAAACCGACGACGTCCTGCTCCAGCTTTCTGAAGATGATGAAGGTCGCGCCGTCGCGCAGCAGCTTGTTGGCCGGCTGCCGGGCATGATTGCCGTCCTCGTCCGGAAATCCCAGATAGATTTCCCCGGGCGCCACCGGTGTCCATGTGCCGTTGGGCCCCGGCATTGCGCCGCCGGGCATCGGTTTTCCGAGTTTCATATCGACAAAGGGCTGGCTGATTCCGTCCCGGAACCCGAAATGCTCTTTCCTGTATCCGGATGTGACGGCTTTGCCGTCCTCGACCGAATAGGGATCCTGGCCAAGTTCGATATGCACGATTTCCATCCCCAAGAAGCGGAACAGGCCGCCGAGCATGGTGCGCAGTGCCTTTCCACGCGCGCCGTTGCGGTTGTTGAAATCATCGATATCGCGGCGCAACGCGTCCCAGCTGGCCTCCGGCCCCATGTCCCATTTCCCGTCGCCGATGACATCGCCGACCTGGAAACCGCCGGTGAAGTAGCCGTGCACTGAGCTCAGACCCAGCTCGCCGTCCCAGTTCTCCGGTGCGCTCGGGCCGTCATCGCCGAGCCGTTTCGCACGCGCCGCCATGCCCTGTTTGAACACATCCGGAAACGAGCGCAGCGTGTTCGCATCGACATCCAGTTTTTCCAGTCCGGGAAACGTGAAGGCGACATTCACGGGCACCGGATCGAAGCTCTGCTTCTTTCGCTCGGCGCCGTATCCGTCCGCCTGCGCCCGCTCATTGCGCAAGGGCGATGCACCGGCAGCGGAAGCGGCATCGCGCGCCAGTTTGGCCTGCCGCAACAATTCGTATGCGCAAAGCGCGACCAGCCGGTGAGAAACCACCTGGACACCGGCCTGCCCCGGATCGTCACCGAACGCGCTCAGGTCGAAAATACTGGCGACCGCCTTGCGGATTTTCGGATCGCGGCTCTTGAGGAACATGGCAAGGGCCAGGATCAGCGCCACGAGATCGCGTTCGTTTTCAAGGCCGCGGCTGAATGTCTTCTGTGCCCATTCAATGGCGCCGAAAACGCCACCGCCTTTTTTCAAGGCCGCCGAAAGCGTTTCAACAAGTTTGAGGATCTTGGGGCTTGGCGGTTTGTTGCCGCCGACCGCCAAAAAGCCGTCCAGCTGCTTGAGAAGCGCGCCGTGATCGCCTGTCGACAACAACTTCAGCCATGCCCGGAACGCGTCGCAGGCAAGGTTCTCGGCCAGCGGGTTTGCCGATGCTGACGTTTCGTCGGTTCCGTTTTCTTCAGTATCAGCCGCCGCGGATCGCGCGAGATGCGGCGATGCGAGCTCCGTTGCGTAGTCTGTCGTGCCGGACGTTTTCTTCTTCGGCGCGCTGGATGACAAAGCTTCCTTCGCCAGCTTTGCAAAGAGCAGCCGCGACGATTCCATCTCCGTCTTGCTCAAGATGCGGAAGAAGACGAACAGTGACCAGTTGCGGGTTTTGCCATTGGCAAATTTCGACGGCTGGCCGAGATGCGCCTGGATTCTTGCGGCGGTGTCGGCGAGTTTGCTGTCGTCCATGATCCTATCGGACATTCTCAAACCTCCTCGTCGCTTTTCATGCGGTAGGTTCCGCCAGGGGTCGGGAAATCCGACGCGTATTGACCGGTCTCGCGCAGAAACTCGTCAAAGAGTTCATCCATGTTTTCCACCTTCCGGCCGGTCGGCGAACGCACCTTCTCCACGAAAGCGTCAAAGCAAAGCTTGAAGTCCTCGAGCTGTTTGATGCGCGCGACCGTTAGATCCGGATAGGCGCACAGGAACAGATCGACCGGCACCTGGTAGCGGCGGATCCACTGCCAGAACTTTTCAAAGTCCCGGGTCGAGGGAAAATCGACGCAATTGACGAAGACGTCATCGAAATCGCGCGCCAGGAATTGCGCGATGTCCCTGAAATAGACCTTCAGGTCGCCGTCGAACGAGACGATCGTCAGCAGCCAGGAATGGAAACCGGGTGCCGGGGCAGCGGCGGCATTGCCCGTTGCGCCGGCATCAACCGGATTGCTGTCCGCGCCGACCACGCTGATCTCGAATTCGTCCATCGGCCTGGGGATGCTGAATTGGCCCTGCGGCCCCGGTGATGAACCGCCGGAATCATAATAGGCGACGTCGCTTGCGCTGGAATTTGTCAGATATTGCTCCGGTCGGATGATCATCATGCGTCCGAAATGAATGCTGGAGATCGTGTTCAGCTGATGCGGAATTCCCCGGTCCGCGCGGTTCGCGATCGATTCGATCACACGCCGAAGTTTTTCCTCGTAGGTCAGTCTCTCGCCGGGTGCGCGACCCAGGATGATGGGCGCCATGACGGCAATCTCGGTAACGCCGCCCATGGTCGCGGACATCGACCAGTTCAACAGCTCGCGTTCCATAACATCTCCCCTCGAAATTGAGCGGCCGCGGCCAGACAACCTTGTGTGTTGTCGATAGCCGCCTAAGCCGACCCGCGAAAGCGGTCACATTATTCGTTCGTTATACTCTGAAAGGTCTCCGTCAAAGCCGCAAGTGCGGGATCGCCCGACAATCGCACCGCCCGCACAAGCGGTCCCGAAACGGCAATTCTCCGGCTCTCTCCGTGACCCGTTGTGCCGCTCCACTGCGCCCGGATATGGGCAAGCCGCAATGCGAGATTGGCAATCTCCGGGCCGAACCGCGACCAGTCGAAGGTTTCATCGGACGGCTTGAGCTGAGTCGCCTCATAAACAAGGCGCTTGATGTCGGCATGGCCGCTCGCCGGCTGATTTTCGTCCTCGCAGCTATCCGGGATTTCGGCCGGGTTGAGACGCAGCAGCGCCTCGGCATCAATGATACCTGCGCCCATGCGGCCTTTGTTCCAGCCGGTCGGAACCCGCGCCGTGTGGCTAATCGCGCTGCGGAACAGTTCCTGCAGCGGCATGCCGCGTCGTTTGGCTTCGGCGATCAGGTTGTCGCGGCCGTGCCGGTTGAGCCAGAGCGCTGCAATGCCCGAAACCAGGGCCGCTGAATAGGATGTGCCCTGTCCTTCCGCGATGGTTGGCCGGCTGCCGTCGCGGACGTCGTGCTTGGCGCGCCACACCATCTCAGCCGGTGCGGCGATGTCGACCGTCGATCCGGCGCAACTGCCACGCCACTTGCGGTCGTTGACATTGGTTCCGCCGACCGCGATCACTTCGCTGTAACGGGCGGGATAGACGGCAAGACCGATACAGTTTCCGGCGGCGGCGACGACGATGAGGTTGGCATCGACCGCTCTCTGGATCGCCTTGCGCAGAGCCTCGCTTCCAAGGCCGCCAAGGCTCATCGATATGATGTGACATCCCGAAAGCCGGGCATGGTTGACGGCGCGTGCAATGGGCGCCGGGTTCACGACGCGCACATCGTGGACACAGCGAATGGGGACGAGATGCGCCCCGGGTGCTGCGCCGCTGATTTCGCCCGACCGGCGACCGATCGTCACACTGGCAATGCCGCTCCCATGGCCAGGGCTGGCGGTCTCGGGATCCAGCGGGTCCGTCGGATCGCCATCGCCTTCGAGAATATTCGCCGCGAGGTCCAGCCGCAGGCTGTCTGTTTCGATTTCGTCATGATCGGCAATGCCCGTATCCGGCTGGGCGATGAAGACGCCCTTGCCCCGGTCCGGCGACAAATGCCACGCCGCCATGACGCGGGTGTTTTCGAGCGCCCATTTCTTGTCGGCGGGTGCTGGTCCGTTGACCCAGCAAAGGCTGCCCGCGACCGCGGCGCTCTCGGATGTGGCTTCGGGCGGCTCAGGCACGGTCATGATGTGCTCGCCGATACACGGCTCGCACGACACCAGGTCCAGCTTGTCACGCAACTCATAGGCGATCGCGAACAAAGCATCCGATGCACGCCCGGTCGGAACTCCGGGAAATCGCAGGACGACGAAATGCGCCAGTTCGTCGGCACAGCGCGGAAAGAGCGGCTCGAGCGCAAAATCGAGCGTATCAAGGACGCCGGCGACTTCCCTGCGCGCCAGGCTGAAGTCGGGTCTTGCCCGATACTGAAGGACAAAGCCCAGTTCATCGGCAGGCAGCGCGTTGCGATAGGGTTCGCTGATCGCGATGTTGCGGCTGACCTCTGGTCTGACCAACAGGTGGTTGAGTGTCCTAATCGGCGTCATCAAAGCTTCCGGCTACCTGTCTTTTGTACATTCGGGCCGGCCTTTGGCAGGGACCGGCGCCAACAGGTCGAGCTATTGCATAACCGGGCAAGCGCAGATGTGAGATAACTCACATTCACACGGATCACATACGCAGGGTTGCAATTGTGTCAGCTGCAGAAAAACTTGCTGCAAGCCCCATATAATGGCGCTAGTCTTAACGCAGTGATTGGCCCAGGGGTGGGGTTGATGAAGTCGGGCGCGAAAAATCTGTTGTATCTTGTCGATCTGCTGGCGGATCTCGAGGTCGGCCAACTGAACGACATTGGCGAGACCTGTGAGTGGATCCGCGTCTCGAAGGGCCAGGAGGTCATCAGCCAGAATCAGCAGACAACCGACGCCTATTTTATCGTCGAGGGCAGCGTCGCCGCCAAGGGCTACTCCGTCGACGGCAAGGAAGTTACCTACGCAGAGATTTCGGCCGGCCAGGTTTTCGGCGAATTCTCGGCGATCGACAAGCGGCCCCGATCGGCCGCCGTGGAGGCGCTTGAGGACAGCTACCTCGCCCGAATGGACTCCGACCAGTTTCGCGCCCTGATCGCGGACTACCCGGTCCTTGGTTTGAAGCTCGCCGAACTTCTGGTTCGCAAGAACCGGAGCCTGACGGACCGGATGTTCGAATACAGCACCATGGCGGTTCACCAGCGCATCTGCACGGAGCTGTTGCGCATGGTCGACGCCAGCGATGGCGGCGATACGTTCCTTATCGAGCCGGCGCCGTCGCACTACCAGATCGCAACGAAGCTCAGCACACACCGCGAAGCGGTCAGCAAGGAACTGGCGCGGCTGTCGAAGCTCGGCATTGTCAATTCCGGCCGCCGCAAGATCGAAGTGCTCGACGTCGAGCGACTGCGCCAGCTGGCGCAATCGGGCATCTACTAGAGCAGAATTGCATCCCTGATTATCGCATCCGGCGGAGCCGCAATGACTAAAACTCTGCCGTTTGTGGGATTCCCCACATCCTGAACACCGGATATCGGACAATCTCGACCTGCATCGTGATGGGGGGATTCCGGACCGTTATCTCAGCCTGTCTTGCGGGCCCAAACGCAAGCGGCGGATAGCGGTCTGGAGACCTGATGCCCATGCCGGGTTCCGCCCACCCGCGACCCGCGTTAGTCGACTCCCAAGCTCCCCTGTCCCTGCGATACTCCAGTCTTGCACGGACAGGGGCCGCCTGGCGTGCCGGCAATAGCTAATCCGGCGCGCCGGGCGGGTTCAATAGAGGCCGGGTCACTTCAAGTATTGCGCCGGAATCCGGCAAACAATATTTCTTCATCAAGGAACAAACCGCCACAATTGCGCTATAGTTTCCCAAAAGGTGTCAAACGAGACTCTTTCCCAAGGAGCGTATTGATGAATCGCATCACCGGATCGTCCTTTGTCCGCATCGCCCTGGCATCTCTCATGTCCTTCAGCTGGGTCGCGCACGGCTTCACCCAGTCGGCTTCCTCCGGCACCGGGCAACAGCAGCAGCAGCAACAAGCCGGGCAGGAGTGGCCGCGCAGCTTCGATTCGCCCGCCGGTGCGACGCTGACCTTGCACCAGCCTCAGGTCACCGAATGGAAGGACTTTTCAAAGCTGACGGCCCTCATCGCCAGTGAATACAGTCCAAAGGGCAGCAGCGATCCGGCCTATGGCGTCATCGAGGTGACCGCCGACACGGCCGCGGACCGGGAAAATGACGAGGTCACGCTCTCCAACATTGCGGTGGCCAACATCAATTTTTCCACCCTCGGGCGCGAGCAGCTCGCCGATACCTCGCTTGAGGTCGGAAAATTGCTGCCGACGGCGCCGATAACCGTCTCCCTCACCCGCCTCACGGCCAGTCTCGACAATTACGAGCGCCTTCAGGATGCGACAGGATTCGGCAGCGATGCCCCGGCGATTTTCGTATCCGAGAAGCCGGCAATCCTCCTGCAGACCAACGGCAAGCCGACCACGGCGCCGGTCAAGGGCGCCGACGGGCTTGAATTCGTCATCAACACGAACTGGGACATTTTGGCGACCGGCGATCCACTGACCTACTATCTGCGCATCGACGATTCCTGGGTCTCGTCCACCAACATTGAAGGCCCCTGGACCGCTGTCAGCGATCTGCCAGCCATCTTCAGCAAGCTTCCGGACGACGACAATTGGAAAGAGGCCCGCGCGGCGATGCCGCCGAAGGCCTTCACGGACGGTGTTCCGGCCGTCTACTACAGCGACAAGCCCGCCGAACTCGTTATCATCGACGGACAGCCGCAATTGCAGCCGATTGAGAACACCGATCTGCAATGGGTGTCGAACGCCAATTCGGACCTGTTCTTCGACACAACCAACAACACCTGGTATTTCGTCGCGTCGGGCCGCTGGTTCAGCGCCACGGAACTGAAGGGACCATGGGCCTTCGCGTCAGAGAACCTGCCGGGCGATTTCCGCAATCTTCCAGATGGCCAGCCCTATTCTATTGTCCGCGCCTCCGTGCCCGGTACCTCGGAGAGCGAGGAAGCGCGGTTGCAGGCATCCATCCCGACCACGGCGCGCGTCAGCCGTACCGAAGTCTCCGTTGACGTCACCTATTTCGGCGATCCGAAATTCGAGCGCATCGTCGGAACCGACATGGCCTACGCTGTCAACACCAATTTCACGGTCATCCGGATCGGCGACAAATATTTCGTTCTCTATAACGGCGTCTGGTTCGTCGGCGACACGCCGACCGGACCATTTGCCGTGGCCGATACCGTGCCGGACGACATCTACTCCATTCCGCCGTCCTCTCCGGTCTACAACGTAACCTATGTGCGTGTTTACGAGACCACCCCCGAATATGTGGTCTACGGCTACACTTCCGGCTATCTGTGGGCGTTCCTCGCCTGGGGCACGCTGATCTACGGAACCGGATGGTATTACCCGCCATACTGGGTCTACCGCCCGGGCTATCCGCCGATCTACCGGCCGTGGCGGGTCACCTACGGTTCCGGCACCTATTACCTTCCGGGCCGCGGCACCTTCACCGCCCACTACGGCCGCGCCTACGGCCCCTATGGCGGCATTGCCGCCGGCGGCATCTACAACCAGAACACCGGCGCCTATATTCGCGGCGGCCGGGCCTGGGGTCCCTATAACAATGCCGGCTTCATCTCTGTGCGGGGTCCGGCAGGCAACCGCTACTGGGTCGCCGATATCAACGGCAATATCTACAAGTCCTGGGACCGGGGCGTGACGACGAACACCAGATGGTCGCGCGACAACATCAGGTCCAATGCGCAGGACCGCTGGCAAAAGCGCGACACGGGCGCCGTCTCAAAGGCGCGCAAGGACGACCTCTTCGCCAATCGCGACGGCCAGGTCTTCCGCAAGGAGAGCGGCGAGTGGAAGCAGCACAACAAGGGCGAATGGAAATCCATTCGCTCACGCGAATCCGGATCGAACCGCTCCGAACAGCGCATACAGGAACTGCGGCAGTCTCTCGACCGGCAGCGCGTATCGCGTGATCGCGGCGTCCAGCGCCTTGAATCGCGGCGCCAGATCGAAAGGGGCGGCCGCAGCGAGCTGCAGCGTCCGACAACCCGTCGTTTCCAGCGCCGGCGATAGGCGCGTATTCCCCAATCCGCCCCGTCAATCGGGGCGGCTCGGCGGAAATTTTGCGGCGGCTGAAGCCGGTTAATCCCGCAATCCCCGTTATCCACAGGCAGACCGCACTTTGTGCGCTGTCAATGCTATCCTAGTTTCGAATCACTCTCGCTTGCATCGTCGTCAAGGGGGTCCTCGCCATGACGGAATACCAGGTAGCGATCATCGGCGGCGGACCGGCTGGTTTGGCGGCTGCATTGACATTGTCGCGGTCGATGATGCGCACCATTGTCTTTGATTCGCCCATTCCGGCAAGGAACGCGGCGTCGCCGCATGTTGCAGCCTTTCCGTCCATGGACATGGCCAAGCCGCAGGACGTTCGCGACAGCATTGCTGAAAATATCCGTGCCTATGGTTACGCGGAACTGAAGTCAGCGGAGATAGCCGAGGTTTCAGAGGACAATGACGGGTTTGTCCTGTCCTCCCAGGGCGGGTCGTCCTTCCGTGCCAAGAGACTGCTGATGACGACGGGGATGGTCGATCTCTATCCGAGTATCGAGGGTCTCAAGCAGCGCTGGGGCACCTCGGTCATCAATTGCCCGTTCTGCCACGGCTACGAGCTCAGGAACCAGTCCTGGGGCGTGTATGTGCACCGGCCCGAGATCCTCGCCGCCGCGGAGATTTATCGCAACTGGACCGACGACCTCGTCATGTTCATCGAGCCCGGCATAGACGTCGCGCCTGAGCGCGCCGAGGCGATCGAGGCGCTCGGCATCCGGCTGATTCCGGGCCGGATCGAAGCGCTCGAGGGTGACGGCGCAAAGCTCTCCGAGGTCGTTTTGCGCTCCGGCCGCCGGGTACCGCGCGATGTGCTTCTCGTCTGGCCGCATCAGACACAGGGCGAGTTGGTGAAATCGCTTGATCTGCCGCTCAGCGATGACGGCTATGTCAAGATCGACGAGTGCTACCGCAGCGGCCGGCGCGGCATCTACGCCGCCGGTGACCTGACCTATGGCGGACACCAGAACACCAACACGGCAATCCATATGGGCAACATGGCCGCCGCTTGGCTTGTCTTTGACCTGTGCCAGTCTCGCGCCAGGGAGGAAATCAATCCGGAGGACCGGATCGAGGCGGCCCAGTAGGCGCGAGCGCGCCGCCGGACGCCGGCACTCAGCCCATCTGACTGGGCAGATAAAGCGCCAGCGCCGGTATCCCCACCAACAGAGCCAGCCGGAAGATGTCGGCAATCCAGAACGGCGTGACGCCTCTGAAGATGGTGCTCGTCGGCACATCACCGACCACGCCCTTGAGCACGAAGACATTCATGCCGACCGGCGGTGTGATCAGGCTGATTTCCGTCACCACGACAACGACGACGCCGAACCAGACCGGATCGAAACCGAGATCGCGCACGAGCGGAAAGAAGATCGGCACGGTCAAAAGCAGCATCGACAGGCTTTCGAAAATGCAGCCGAGACCGATATAGATCAGAAGGATCAGGACCATCACCACCCAGGGCGACACGGAATAGGCGGTAACGGCGCCGAGCAGCGCCTCGGGCAGTCCGGCGATATTGACGAAGTTCGAGAATATCCACGCCCCGATCAGCACGCTGAACAGCGAAGCCGTGGTGAAAGCGGTCTCCCGCAGCACCTCGAGCGTATCACGGACGCTCAGATTGCCACGTGACAGCGCAATCAGGAACGCGCCCGCAGCGCCCATGCCGGCGGCCTCGGTTGGTGAAAACGCGATATGGATCGGCCAGAAGTCGAGCGCGCCGTAAAGACCGCCGATCACCAGGAAGAACAGGAACAGAACCGCCCAGACGCCCTTGAGGGCCGCGACCCGGTCACGCCAGACCGTGCGCTGTCCCGCGGGTCCTGCGTCCGGGTTGCGGGTGACGGTGAAGGCCACCGCGCACAGATAGAAAACAACACCGAGGATCCCCGGTATGATGCCGGCAATGAACAGCTTGCCGATGGAGGTTTCCGTCAACAGGCCGTAGATAACCAGGATAACGGATGGCGGGATCAGGATGCCGAGCGTGCCGCCGGCGGCGATCGAGGCGGTCGAAAGACTGTCCGCATAGCCGTATTTGCGCATCTGCGGCATGGCGACCTTCGACATGGTCGCCGCCGTTGCAAGCGACGAGCCGCAAACCGCCGCAAATCCGCCGCAGGCGACGATGGTGGCCATGGCGAGGCCGCCGCGCAGGTGACCGAGAAAGGCGTAGGACACCTGGTAGAGCTCGCGGCTGATGCCGCCCTTGTTTACAAACAGCCCCATCAGGATGAAAAGCGGCACGACACTGAGGCCGTAATCCTGGCTCGCATCGATGATGAGCCGCGCAACCATCGAGATCGCGCCGCGATAGCTGGTCTCCATCCAGTAGCCGATCATCCCCACAAGGCCCATGGCAAAGGCGATCGGAATGCGCAGCAGCACGAGGAAGAGGACAGCGGCGAATCCGATTCCCGCTTCAAGCATCGCTGTCTTCCAGGAGCTTTGGCGCGAACAGCATCAATGTGCCGCGCACGAGAAGCACGAAGGCCGTAAGGTACGTCATGATGGCGATGAACCAGCCGATATAGAATTGCGGAATGTTGAGATATTCGGTGAGGTCACCGTAGGAACGGGCTCTCTCGGCAAGAACCAGAACCCGCTCGGCGGGCAGCACCAGCATGGCGCCGCAGATCAGCGAAATCGCCGCATCGCGGATACGCTCGACGAGAGCGCTGCGGTAGAACGGATCGAGCAGATCGACGACGATGTGGCCGCCGCGAACCGAGAGCACCGGAAGCACCGAGAAGACGACGATCGCCATCAGCATGCGCGTCAGTTCCGTGGCCGCTTCGATCGGGGCGTTGAAGGCGGAGCGCAAGATGACGTCGGCGAAGGTCATCGCCATGAGAATGAAGAGCGCGGCGCACGCCAGGAGCACCGGAATTTGCGTGAGACGCCTGGCCCAGCGCACGGTTGTGCTCATCCTGATTTCCCCGAAAGATCCTTCCACGGTCCCGGACGGCGCGGCAGGAAACCGCGCCGCCTGTGGTCTGCGAACGGCATGTCGCCGTCAGGCCGGTCTAGTTGGCCGACATTTCCTTCTGGATCATGTCGTGGGCGGCCTTGGCATCGACACCCTTGTCGGAAAGCTCGGAGAGCACATTCGTCGTAACCTTGTCGATGATCGGCTGATAGGCGGCAACATCCGCCTCCGACGCAATCTTGATCGAATTGTCGTCCGCGGCCTTGGTCACAGAGATGCCCTCGCTGTCGATCTGGTCCCAGGCCTTGCCCAGCATCCGGCTGGCAACCTCACCGAAGACATCGTTCTCGAGCGCCGCCTTGACATCGTCGGGCAGCTCGTCGAAGGCCTCCTGGTTCATGATGACGGCGAACGAGCCGCGGTAGAAGCCGCCGGGCATCTCGTAGACGTTCTTGGCAACTTCGGTCAGTTTGAACCCCTTGCGCGATTCCATCGGCATGGCAACGGCATCCGCTGCGCCGGACGCCAGGGTCTCGTAGACTTTCGGGGCCGGCACACGGATGCCCACGAGGCCGAGTTCGGTGCCGACATCTCCGGCGACACCGCCGCCGATGCGGGTCTTCAGGCCGTCGAGATCGGCAAGCGAACCGACATCCGAGTTGGTGTGCATTTGACCCGGCCCATGGGTGTGCAGGGCAAGCAGCTTGACGCCCTTGTGCTCGTCGAGCGGCGCCAGGTGCTTTTCATGCACCCGCCAATAGGCGACCGACGCCTGCTCGGCATTGCCCTCGTAACCGGGCAGCTCGATCAATTTGGTGCCGACGAAACGGCCGGGCTGATAGCCGTGGAAGATCACGGCCATGTCCGCCGCGCCATCGATAACGAGGTCCATCAGCGCCGGTGGCGGTGCAAGGCCGTATTTGATCTCGGCGGTGACTTTCCCGTCGGACGCTTCTTCCATCATCTTGATCATGTTCGGCCACATGATCGCGTTAAGTCCATGCGTCGGCGGCGCCCAGCCGGCGATGGTGAAATTGTAATCCGCTGCCAGTGCGCCGGCGGTCGCACTGACGCAAATTGCCGCGGAGGCGGCAAGCTTGAAGAAACTGTTCACGTGTATCCTCCCTTTCGCGGACCCTGGCACCTCCTGCCTGCCGGCCCGCATGACGCGCCCTCTTTTTGAGGGCATTGTTGTTACGCTAACCCATAAAAAGTCCCAAGAACAGCCACCATTGCTACCCGTGGCCACGGGTCAGAGGCAAAGGTACAGCCGGCTCCGTCCGCCATGCGGACAGCAAATGAAGAGCCCCTTTGAGGCGGCGTATTGGTGCGTTCCGGGCCGTCGGGTTGTCAATCAGATGACATTGATGTGGCCGATCGAACTTTTCGATAACTTTCGATTCACCCACAATTGAACCTGTTGTAGCGCTTTTTGTACGTCTGGACTTTTCGTCCGGCTCACAGTGTGCCAATAGTTCCAGCTAGCGGTTCTGGCGATTAGGGGAACAGGCCGGTTGACAAGGAAAACAAACATATGAGCGGCATTGTCGGCTCGAAACCAACTGTCCTCATTCAACCGGATATCGTATGACGGGCGAAATCTCCGGAATCCAGCGCAGGGCAATATCCGGATTCGGCCTGGATTATCCGGGTCTGTTCGCGGTGCGTTGGCCGATCGTTTCAGCCATTCTCATATGCATTGTTGTTGCCACGACGATTGTCTCGATGAACCACATACGGTTCGATGATGACATCGAACGCAGCATGTCTTCGGACAGCATCCATGCCAACAATTACCGGCAGTTCGAACGGACGATGGGTGCGCGGACGACGGATTTCATCGTCCTGGTTTCATCCGATACGGACTTTACGCCGGAGGACCTCAACCAGCTTCGCGAGATGACACTCGACCTTGCGCTGCTGGACGACGTGCTGACCGTGCTGTCGCCCTTTTCGGCGAGGTTTTCAAGAAACCATCCGCTCTATGCGGGCGAACCCGTCTTTCCCGATGACATAACGCAAACCACGCTGACGGATCGTTTGCAGGCTTACCGCTCGGGAGCGGCGAACCAGCCGTCGATGTTGGCAGACGACAATCGCACGATTCTCGTCTCTGTTTCCGTGGACCCGGCGGTCGACCGGGCCGGCCAGCGGCAGATGTACCGCGAGATCAGTGACATGGTCGACTCCTATGTGAGTGACCGTTTCACCCATGCCGTCACCGGTGAAGATGCGATCGCCTTTGAAATTGTCGGCGGTATGAGAAGCGATCTCATTACGCTCAACGCGATCGGATGCATGTTCGCGCTCATCATTGCATTTCTGGTTTTCGGCAATCTCCTCACCGCGCTGACCGCAATCATCCCCGCGGTTTTCGGAGCAATGTCATCCATTGCCCTGTTTCCGTTGCTTGGGCTTCCGGTCACGGTCATGAGCAACACGATACCTGTCCTCGTCCTTGTTCTCGGACTTGCGGACAGCATCCATCTGGTCATGCATTACCTGAAGACGTCGGCGGATCTGCCGGTCAAGGAGCGAACCGCGATCAGCGTGCGGGATATCGGTCCGGCCTGCGGCCTGACGGCCGTCACCACGGCAATTGCCTTTGCCGCGGTCGCGACGGTGGACAATGTGCCGCTGCGCGAGTTCGCCTTGATCGGCGCTCTCGGCGTCATGCTCTCCTATGTCGTCGTCATCATGACCTTTGCGGTGATGGCCCCGGTGGCCATCGGACACAAGAGCCGCAGCGGCAAATCCGAATGGTTGAGGGTTCCCTCGATCTTCCGCCAGCTGGTCTTTTCCAGGGGCCGGGGTGTTGTGATTGTCAGCGCGATTATCGCCGTAGCCAGCATCTGGGGATTCTGGCGCACCGAGCCCTGGTATCATTTCGACGGTTATCTGCCGGCGGACAGCGAGATCCGGCAGGCCAATGCGCACATCAACCAGACCTTCGGCGGCTTTTTCCCGATCTGGCACGAAATGTCGATGGAAGGCGAGGAAGAGACAGATAATGACTGGGCGCGCCTGACGGCCCTCAACGATGCCGTTGCCTCGGCCGCGCCCGAATATGCGGTTGTTTCGCTGGTCACCATCGCAAGATGGTTGGGTGAACCGGAAACCATGCCGCAACGCGACGAGCTCACCGAACTTCCGCAGAACATAATGACACAGCTGCTTTCTCCCGACGGAAAAATCGCGCGTGTCGTCACCTTTGCGCCCGAGCCGATGGCCAGCCGGCAGACGCTCGAGACCCATGACCGCATCGAACAAACCGCGCGCGAGGCCGGCGCCGTGCGAACCGTTGGTTTCCCGGTCATCCTGCGGCATGAGCCGGTTGTTGTCATCGGCCAGCTCGGCCTCAGTCTTGTCGCTGCCTGTATACTCGCGATCCTGGTCGTTGCGGCCGCCTTCCGTTGGCCGGCGCTGTTTCTGGTGCTGATCATTCCCAACACGCTGCCGTTGTTCGTAACAGCATCCGCGCTGCACGTGCTCACAGGCGGCCTGCTCAACCCGACGGCCATGATGGCGCTGACGATTGCCTTCGGAATTGCCATCGACGACTGCATTCACTTCATCAACCGGTACCGCCTTGAGCGCACGAACGGCCACACCGTCGACGAGTCGCTTGAATTCGCCATCAACCGCACCGGCCGGGTGATGATCGCAACGACGCTTCTGATCTCCGGCGGCCTGCTCGTCACGCTGCTTAGCCCCTTCATCATGGTTCGTTTGTTTGGCATTATGCTAATCCTGACTTTCATCACGGCGCTTGTTGCGGACCTGCTTCTCCTGCCGGTCCTGATGCGCCTGAAATGGGTACGCTCATGAACAAGCTGTTTATCGCATTCTTTGTCTGTCTGTTTCCTCTCAGCTCCGCCTGGGCGGTCGACTCGCTCGAATTGCTGTCGGGCAAGTGGACGGGCACCGGCTGGGCCCGTCAGGCGGCCGATTCCGAACGGGAATCCGTACGCTGCAGGGTAACGGGCACCTACCGCAAGGACATCGACCGCATCACGCTGTCCGGCAAATGCGCCTCGCCCGGCAGGACCGGCCGCATAGACGCATTTGTCGAACCGCTCGACAAGCCGGGCCGCTTCACCGGGCGCTGGTCGAATCCCTTCGGCGCCGGCAGCACGATGGTCGACGGTGTGAGCCGCGACAACACCATCACCTTCCGCTACTCTGTCCGTGATCCGAAGACGGAGGAAAGGTCCAACGGCATCATGTTGTGGACCATCGCGCCCGACCGCTTCGCCATCGCATCGGCCGATGCCGACGCCGCGACACCGGTCACGCTCAGCGAGATAGAGTTCAGCCGCTAGCGCAATTCGGAACTACTCCCGATCCAGGCCGCCATCGGCTGCGGCATCGATGATCTGCTCGCGCATCCATTTCTGCATGGCGGAGCGGTGCGTGCGCATGGTCCAGAACATGTCGACCTCGAGCGATACCTCGAACGGCAGGGGGCGGCGCACGATCCGGTTGGAAAACTTCTCGGCCAGCCGGTTCGGTGCCGTCGCGATCAGGTCTGTATCGGCGATGCAGTTTTCCAGATCGCCATATTCGGTCAGTTCGAAAACCTTGTCGATGGATCCGCCCCGCGCATCGAGCGCATCGAGATAAAATGGCCGCCAGTTTCCCATATAGGTGACGACCACATGTTTGGCCGACTGATAGGACTCGAAGTCGAAAGCCCCGGAAGCCAGAGGGTTGTTCCGGTCCATGATGCAGACATAGTGATCCATGCCGATCTTGCGCTTGTAGAGCTGCTCGCCGGAAATCTGTACCGGGCCCAGCAATATGTCGCACTCGCCGCGCTTGAGCTGTTCCTCGCCGACGGCGGATGAACTCAGCACCCGCATGTTGATGCCCGGTGAAAGCCGCCGCATGCGGCCGATAAGATGCGGCAGGATCGTGACCCTTTCCCAGTGGTTGCAAGAGAGTGTGACCAACCCGCGAGCGGTCGCGGGATCGAATGTCTGGCGTCGCGCCACACCTTGAAACTCCTCGAGGAACTTTGCCGCATGCTCAACAATCACCCGGCACCTGTCCGTCGCCGCGACGCCGTTTCCCTCGCGCACGAAGAGCGGGTCGTCAAACACCTTTCGCAACCTTGCGATCGTGTAGCTGACGGTTGACTGGTTCTGCCCGAGCCGATGCGCCGCCTTGGAGAAGGAACCGAATTCATGGACATATTGCAGGGTCCGAAGTGCCGCGAAATCGACTTTGAGGATGTCGCGTTGATCCATCATCCGGGCTCCCCAGCATCACGATTATTGAATTTTTCGATAATCTAGATTGAGGTCATTTGATTGACAAGTAACCGGGCGCTCCCATTCTAGGACATCACCGCGCCGAATCTGATGGAGGCTTTATGGCCGCGCCCGTTCCCGTCATGGATGACATCTCGATTGCCACGCTGACGGCGGATCCCTATCCGAGCTTTCGCCGCATGCGCGAGGCGGCCTCGGTCGTCTGGGTCAGCGATGCACGCATCAATCTCGTCACCCGGTTCGAGGACATCATGACCGTCGAGCGCGACCACGGGCGCTTTGCCTCGACCAATCCCGGCTCCCTGATGAACAAGGTCATGGGCCACTCACTGATGCGCAAGGATGACGAGGCGCACCAGGTGGAGCGCAAGGCGATCGAACCGTCCTTCAGGCCCGGGGTCGTCAAGAACCATTGGACACCGGTTTTCGACCGGATCGCCGATCAATTGATCGACAGCTTCGCGGATGATGGCGAAGCGGATCTGTTCGACCGTTTCGCCGCGCCGATGGCCTCGCTTTGCCTCTGCGAGATGATCGGCTTCAAGGACGTCGCCTGGCAGGACCTCGCCGCCTGGTCACAGGCGCTGATGGATGGCGTCAGCAATTATGGCACCGATCCGCAGACCGCGCACCGGGCCGCCGCCGCGTCGGACGCCATAGACGCAGCCATCGACGCGGTGCTCGACGATTACCGGGACAAGCCGGAGGCGACCATCCTGTCGTCAATGCTGCATGCCGAAAGCCCCCATTCGCTGGAACAGATACGCGCCAATATCAAGGTCATCATCGGCGGCGGCCTCAACGAACCGCGCGACTCCATTCTGACCACCGTCTACGGACTTCTGCTCAACCCGGAACAGCGCGCCCGCGTCGAGGCCGATCCGACGCTTTACCGCACGGCCTTCGAGGAGGCCGTGCGCTGGGTGTCGCCCATCGGCATGTATCCGCGCCGCGTCACCTGTGACACGGTGCTCGGCGACACGCAGCTCAAGGAGGGCGATCAGCTCGGTATCTGCGTCGGCGCGGCCAACCGGGACGAGACCCGGTTTTCCGATCCGGACGCCTACGACATATTCCGCGAACGCAGCTCGCATCTCGGATTTGGTGCCGGGCCGCACTTTTGCGCCGGGACCTGGGTGGCGCGCCAGATGGTCGGCGAGATTGCGGTTCCGAAGCTGTTTAGCCGGCTGTCAAAGCTGCGCCTTGACGACAACAGGCCGGCGATCATGAAGGGCTGGGTGTTTCGCGGGCCGGTCTCCCTGCCGGTACGCTGGGAGATCTGAAATTGGTCAAAGTTACCTTTGTGCAGCCCGATGGCAGCCGCCTCGAGGTCGAGGCGGAGCCTGGGCAGTCGATCATGCAGACCGCCCTTTCGCACAATGTCGTCGGCATAACCGCCGAATGCAACGGATCGGCCGCCTGCGCCACGTGCCACGCCTATTTCGATGAGGCCAGCCTGAATGGTCTCGAAAAAATGCAGGAGCACGAGAACGACATGCTGGATTTTGCGGCCAGCGAACGCCGCTCCGGAAGCCGCCTGAGCTGCCAGGTCAAGGTCACCGAAGCACTCGACGGGATTGTCGTGACGTTGCCGGAAATGCAGTAGCGCCTACTGCGCCAGGCCCTCGGCCTCGAACCGTGCAACGCAGGCCGGAATATCGGCGTGGTACTTTCCGAGCACCTCCACCACCAGCCGCGGCTTGTCGGCATGATCGCGCAGTGCCTCGAAGAAGGCCGGCCATAAGATCGTTCCCGATCCGGGCAGCCAGTGCCGGTCGGCAAAGCCGTCCGCATCCTGAAGATGCACATGGGCCAGATGCTTGCCGGCAGCCTTGAGGAAATAGTCGACCGGCGGCGCGCCTGTCGCCTTGTGCGCCCATTGGGCATGACCGGTGTCGATCGAGACCCGCACCAAGTTGCTGTCGAAGGATTCGGCAAGCCGCACCCGCTCATACGGATCGACATCCTGGATGTTCTCGATCACCAGTTCGCAGCCGATGTTCTCGGCACGCTTGACGACCGGAGCGAGGACGGTGTGGCAGCATTCAAACAGATGATCCTTTAGCCAGCCGCCATTGTCGAAATTGCCGTGATGCCAGAGCGTGAACGGGCTGTGCACGACCATTTGGGTGGCACCCAGCGCCTCGCAGACGCCGAGGCCCTGCAGGTATCGTTTCTGCACGATCGCCTGCACCTCCGGATCGGCGACACTCATGTCCAGTCCGAAAAAGAGCCCGTGTATGCCGACGCGTCCCTGGTATCCGTCCAGGAGCTTTTCATAGCGCGCGACGATTTCCTGCCAGTCGCTCTCCAGCACCTGCGGCCGGACGAAATCCTGCAGTTCGAGATCCCGGTCCTTGTCAAACAGCCAGTCCCGCAAGTGTTCGACGCTTTCAATGGGCAGCGCCGCTCCGATGACCGGCAGGTTATCGTTGGTCTGGTTCACAATTTCCTCCGGTGCGGTCGGTCGAACTGGGCCGCCCCACAATTCCGGACGCCAGATAGGCGTTGTAGTCACCGGGCGATGACGATTGTGTAACAGCCCGGTGAAATCTGCATGACCGGCACGGTTGATCGTGTTGCAAATCGACTGAAAATATTTAACATGTTATGTAAATTCAGGGATACAGGCCGCGATGCGGAGGCCGGGGCGATGTGCGCTATGGATTCGCACGCGCTCAGCCGATAGGCTCGCCCGGTCCAAAAGAGGAACCGCGTCAATGGACAAATCCGATTTTCGCAAATGGTCGCACAAGGCGAGCGACTGGTCCGCCGACTATCTCGAAACACTGACGGACCGGCCGGTGCGCGCCCAGGTCCGACCCGGCGATATCGGCAGGCTGATCGGGGAAAGCCCGCCGCAGGACGCCCATGCGATGGACGAGATCTTTGCCGATTTCGAGCGCATCATTCCGGACGGCATGACCCACTGGCAGCATCCGCGCTTCTTCGCCTACTTTCCGAGCAATGCGGCACCGGCAGCGGTCATTGCCGAGCAGCTGGCGACGGCCATCGGCGCCCAGTGCATGCTGTGGCAGACCTCGCCGGCGGCAACGGAGCTCGAGGTCCGAATGGTCGACTGGCTGCGCCAGGCGCTCGGCCTGCCGGAGGATTACAAGGGCACATTCCAGGACACGGCGTCTTCGGCGACGCTGTGCGCGGTTCTGACGATGCGCGAACGGGCGCTCGACTGGTCCGGCAACCGGACCGGCTGTTTGGGCACAAACCATTGCGCGTCTACGCCTCCAAGGGGACACACAGCTCCGTCGACAAGGCCATGTGGGTGTCCGGCCTGGGCCAGGACAATCTTGTCCATATCCCGGTCGATCACAGCGGCTCCATGGACATCGAGAAGCTGAAGGCGGCGATCGCGGCGGATCGGGATGCCGGTTATCAGCCGGCCGGCCTCGTGGTGTGCGTCGGCGGAACCTCGACCGGCGCAACGGACGATGTCGCGGCCGCCTGTGCCGTCGGCCGCGCCGAGGGGCTCTACATCCATGTCGATGCCGCCTGGGCGGGCTCGGCGATGATCTGTCCGGAGTTCCGCCATCTTTGGGAAGGGGTCGAAGCGGCGGACAGCATCGTCTTCAATCCGCACAAGTGGCTCGGCGCGCCGATGGAGTGTTCCGCCCATTTCGTGCGCGATCCGGAAACGCTTGTGCGGACCCTTGCCATCCAGCCCGAATATCTCAAGACCTACGGCAAGGAGGGGCTGGTCAATTTCAGCGAATGGTCAGTGCAGCTCGGCCGCCGCTTCCGGGCGCTCAAGATCTGGTTCCTGCTGCGTGCCTACGGTCTTGAGGGCCTGCGGACCATGATCCGCAACCATGTCGCCTGGTCGCAGGCACTTGCCGCCCGGCTCGAAGATGAGCCGGATTTCGAGATCACCACGCAGCCGGTCCTGTCGCTGTTTTCATTCCGCTACGTACCTGATGGCTATTCCGGTGATACCGACGAACTCAACCGCCGGCTGGTCAATGCCATCAACGATGACGGCCGCATCTATCTGACCCAGACGCTGCATGAGGGGCGGCAGGTCATCCGCTTCACCGCCGGCCCGTTCGAAATGGAAGAACAGGACGCGCAAATCGCATTCGTCACCATCTGCGGCATTGCCCGTGGCCTTGCATCCGGGGCCGGCTGACATGCTCAAGCGCAACCGGCTGCAGCGCTATCTGTGGCTTGCCGCCGGTTGCGTCAGCCTGGCGCTGGGCATTATCGGCATCCCGCTGCCACTGCTGCCGACGACGCCCTTCCTGCTGCTGGCGGCATTCTGCTTCGCCCGCGGCTCCGACAAGCTGCACCGCTGGCTGGTCAACCATCCGCGCCTTGGTCCGCCGATCCGCGACTGGGAAACCTATCGCGCCATTTCGAGGCGCGGCAAGATTCTGGCGATGGTCGCCATCGTCGCGGTGCTGGCGGCCAGCATCATTTTCGGCGCACCGCTCTATGTGATCATCATCCAGATCATCGTCCTGTCCGCCGTCAGCACATTTATCCTGACGCGCCCGCGCCCGCCGCATGAGCGGCGATAACTTGTCCTCACGGTTGAGCGCGGCTTCGCCGCTAACCTCCGGACGGGGCGCCGAATAATCGGCGGCACGCAGTCGCGTGCGTTGAGTGCGTTCCTTTAGCCTCATGCATGAGCAGCGCTTCGCACCGAAGTCTTTTGCCTCGATAGTCGTGCATGGAAAAAAGATCCGAAGCTCGAAGAGCTTCGCAAGGCCGACCGGCCGTCGCCGCTCATGCGGCGCGCCCGCGCAGGCCAGCCGCGCAGCGGCGGTGCGGCCGTGAGCGCAAATAAATCAGCCAGCGGCGAAGCCGCGCTCAACCGTGAGGACAGTCAATGAAAGTTCCGCCCGCCGGGCAGCACCTTGCGGGTCGAGGCGTATTGCTGGTGGCCGGTGCTGCGCATCTGCGGCACCTGTTCGAAAAGATTGCGCAGCCGCATGGCCGGCCTTGGGCGCTCGCGCGGGTCGGTCGGCTCTCGCTTCACCTCGTCGGCGCGCGCCAGACCGTCAATCGGCCCGTCCGCGTCGCAAAGATCGGTAAGCAGCGGCGTCAGATCGTAGATCTCGCGCGCGACCACATGGATGACGCCATCCTCGGACTGCAGCGGCCCGCGCACCCCGATGAAGCGGCTGCCGATGACGATGGTGCGGTAGCGCTCGAAAACCTTCGGCCAGACGATCGCATTGGCAACGCCGCTCTCGTCTTCCAGTGTTTCGAACACCACGCCCTTGGCCGATCCCGGCCGCTGGCGCACCAGCACGAGCCCGGCCACCGAAACAAAGCGCCCGGCGCGCAGATCCGGCAGCGCCGCCGCCGGCACATAACCGTCCCGGGCAAGGCTCTGGCGCACGAAGGAGACCGGATGCGCCTTCAATGAGAAGGTCAGGCTGCGATAGTCGTTGATCACCTGTTCGCCGAGCGGCATCGGCGGCAATGTGACATCCGGCTCGCGCTGCAGGTCGCGGCTGCCGGCGGCCGCAAACAGCGGTAGGCGTTCGGCGGCGCCCAGCGGATCGAGCGCCCGTACCGCCCAGATCGCGTCGCGGCGCGACAGGCCGATGGAGGAAAAGGCATCCGCCTCGGCGAGCTTTTCCATCGCCCGGCGCGACAGGCCCGAACGCATCCACAGATCGCGCACGCTGTCATAGCCCTCGCCGCGGTGCCTGAGGATCAGCTCCGCATCCTCTTCGCCAAGGCCCTTGATCTGGTGGAAACCGAGCCGCACCGCATGGCTGGTCTTCATCACCGGCGCCATCTCGGCGTGGCGCCTGGCGATCGCCTGCCTTTCGGCGCCCGCGGTTTCTAGCGTCGACAGCCAGGCCGAATGGTTGATGTCGACGGGCCGCATTTCGACGCCGTGCTCGCGCGCATCGCGCACCAGCTGCGCCGGCGCATAAAAGCCCATCGGCTGCGAATTGAGGATCGCCGCGCAGAAGACATCCGGATAGTAGCATTTGAGCCAGCAGGAGACGTAGACGAGCAGCGCGAAACTGGCGGCGTGGCTTTCGGGAAAGCCGTAATCGCCGAATCCCTCGATCTGGCTGAAGCAGTGTTCGGCGAAGTCGCGCTCGTAACCGTTGGCGACCATGCCCTCGACCATCTTGATGCGGAAATTGTGGATCGTGCCCACGCGCCGGAAGGTGGCCATCGCCCGGCGCAGCTTGTCGGCCTCGCCGGGTTCGAAATTCGCCGCCACGATGGCGATGTTCATCGCCTGCTCCTGGAACAGCGGCACGCCGAGCGTCTTGGCAAGCACCTCCTTCAATTCCTGCTTGGGATAGGAGACCGGCTCCTTGCCCTGCCGACGCCTGAGATAGGGGTGCACCATGTCGCCCTGGATGGGCCCCGGCCGCACGATCGCCACCTCGATGACGAGGTCGTAATAGCAGCGCGGCTTCAGCCGCGGCAGCATCGACATCTGCGCCCGGCTCTCGATCTGGAAGACGCCGATCGTATCGGCCCGGCAGATCATGTCATAGACATTGCTGTCGCCGTCGGGCAGCGACGAGAGCGTCTCGCTGCGGCCGTAATGGCTTTCCAGGAATTCGAAAGCCTTGCGGATGCAGCTCAGCATGCCAAGGCCGAGCACGTCGATCTTCAGCATGCCGAGGCTTTCAAGGTCGTCCTTGTCCCATTCGACGACGGTGCGGTCTTCCATCGCCGCGTTTTCGATCGGGATCACCGAGCTCAGCCGGTCGCGGGTGATCACGAAACCGCCGACATGCTGGGAAAGGTGGCGCGGAAAGCCGATGATCTGGCTGGCCATGTCGAGGATCTGCATGAGGTGCTTGTCGTTCGGGTCGAGCCCGGCGCGGCGTGCATCCTCGGCGTCGAGCCTGGAGGAAGACGAGCCCCAGCGCGTTCCCGACACCGCTGTGATGACATCGTCGGAAAGCTCGAAGACCTTGCCGACCTCGCGCAGCGCCGAGCGGCCGCGATAGGTGATCACCGTCGCCGCCAGCCCGGCGCGGTCGCGGCCGTATTTCTGGTAGATATACTGGATCACTTCCTCGCGCCGCTCATGCTCGAAATCGACATCGATGTCGGGCGGCTCGTTACGCTCCTTTGAAATGAAGCGCTCGAACAAAAGGTCGACCTTTTCCGGGTCCACCTCGGTGATGCGCAGGCAGTAGCACACGGCCGAGTTGGCCGCCGATCCGCGCCCCTGGCACAATATGCCCCGGCTCCTTGAAAAGCGAACGATGTCGTAGACGGTCAAAAAATAGGGTGCGTAATCGAGCTCGCGGATAAGGCCGAGCTCATGCTCGAGCGCCGCCAGCACCTTTTTTGGCGCCCCGTCCGGATAACGGTCCGCCAAGCCCTCGGCGGTAAGCCGCTCCAGCGTCTCCTGTGGGGGCGTGCTGCTTCCGGTCGGCTCCTCCGGATAGAGGTACCGGAGCTCGTCAAGCGAGAACGACAGCCGGCTAAAGAGCTTCTCCGTCTCGGCGACGGCCTGTTCATAGCCCCGGAAGAGGCGCCGCATTTCCACGGCGTCGCGCAGGTGCCGCTCGGCATTGGGTTCGAGCTGCCGTCCCGCCTCGCGCAGCGTCAGGTGCTCGCGGATGCAGGTCACCACGTCCTGAAGGAAGCGCCGCTCGGGCGCGTGGTAAAGCACGTCCCCCACCGCCAGCATCGGCAGGCCCGACTGCCGGGCAAGGCTGGCGATCGCCGCGAGCAGGCGCTGGTCGGCGGCGCCGTAGCGCCAGGCGGCGGCAAGATAGACGGCGCCGGAAAAACGCTTTCCCAGCGTTGCAAGGCAGGCGGGCGTGTCAAGCGGCAGCACCGGTGCCGGCACCACGGCCATGATCAGCCCGTCGCCATGGTCAAGAAGGTCCGCAAGGCCGAGATGGCACTCGCCCTTCGGCGCCCGCCGCTTGCCGAGCGTCAGCAGCTCGCACAGCCGCCCATAGGCGGCCCGGTCCTGCGGCCACACGAGAATGTCGGGCGTGCCGTCGCAGAACACCAGCCGGCAGCCCGGCGCGAAGGGCAGCTTCGCCTCCTTGGCGGCCATGTGGGCCCGGACCACGCCGGCCAGCGAATTGCGGTCGGCAACGCTCAGGCCCTTCAGGCCGAGCCGGGCGGCTTCAATGACCAGCTCCTCGGGATGCGACGCGCCGCGCAGGAAGGAGAAGTTGCTGGTGGCGGCAAGCTCCACATAGCCGCAAGAAGTATCGGTCATGCGAACAGCCCGTGCATGAACCATGTCGGATCGCGCGTTTCACGCTCGAACAGGCCCTGGCGGAAGATCCAGAAGCGGTGGCCCTCATCATCCTCGACCCGGAAATAGTCGCGGCTTTGGCCGCCGCGCCCGTCGCGCCACCATTCGCAGGCAATGCGCTCCGGGCCTTCCGAGCGCACGACGCGGTAGAGCGTCCTGCGCCAGCGGAATCGGATCGGCGGGCCGTCCGGCACCTCGGCAACGGCCTCGACCGGCTCGGGCCGGTCGAACAGCAGCACCGGCCGGGTCAGGACGGCGGCGCTGCCTTGCCCGTTGGCGGATGGCGCGTCATCGCTCCACAAGAGCGCTTCGGGTGCCTTGCCGGCGCCAGCCTGCGCCACAAGACCGAAGCTGCGTTCTGGAATATGGGTGTCGGCGGCGGCGAAGCGCAGCACCCGGTCCGTGCCGAGGCGTGCGCCGAGCTTGTCGACAAGATTGATGAACGCTTCGCCCCGCGCCTGTCCGCCGCCGAGATCGGCCTGCTCCACCGGCCGATCCTCGCTCTCCGTGACGTTGAGGCGGATGAGGTCGAAGCCGAAACCGGCATCCATGTCCTCGTGAAAGCCGGCAATGCGCTCGCGGAACAGCATCATGATGCGTTCGGGCTGGTAGACAGGGCTTGCCGCGCGCACGGCAATCGACGTGACGTGCCCATCGACGCGGAACAGCTTGAGTTCCAGCGTCCGTGCGCCGAGCTGGCGCGCGTCGAGCCGCGGCTTCAGATTGCCGGCAAGCTGCAGGGCGGTGCGTTCGATGTCCTCCACCAGGGCGATCGGCTCGGCAAAGATGCGCTCGGAAGAAAGTTCCGGCACCGGCAGGCGCGGCGAGATCGCCTCTTCCTCGCGCCCCAGCGCCTGGTCGAGACGCAAAAGCAGGCTGTTGCCGAAGCGGGCGGCGAGCGGTGCGCGCGGCAGGGCGGCGATGCAGCCGACGGTGCGAAGGCCGAGCTTTCGCAGCATGTCGAGCATCTCCGTCTCGAGGCGCAGCCCCGCGAGCGGCAGGTCGAGCAGCGCCTCGCCATGCCGGCCCGGCGCGACGGCCGCCCGGTCGCTGTAGCGGGCAAAGGCCCAGGCGGCGCCGGGCGTATCGGCAATCGCCGCATGGGCAAGGATGCCCGCAGCGCGCAGCCGGGCGACAAGATCGCCGCGCATCGCCTCTTCGCCGCCAAACAGATGGGCACAGCCGGAAATATCCAGGAACAGGCCGGGCGCGTTTCCGGCGACATTGGCCGCAAGCTGCTCCACCGCCACCAGCGGCGTATAGCGGTCGCACCAGGCGGCAATCGCCTCGAGCAGCGCCGCATCCGCCTCCGGGTCGTCATCGAAGACATCGAGATCGGGAAACAGCGCCCGCGCGTCGCTCAGCGTCTGCCCGACGCGCAGCCCCGCCCGGTGGCCATGGCCGTCCACGGCGACGAGGCGCATGGCGTTCTTGACTTTGGCGGTCGCGGCAAGGGGCGGCGCGTCAGGACGCCCGTTCAAACGCCATGACCTGCCCCATTTCCGACGCGCTGTCCGGTCGGTGGAGAGCTGCGGCAGGGCGATCGACATGATCCGTTGGGACATGTTCAAAACCGTGTTCGTGCTGGTTCCATGCAACGGTCCATTGCCCCGTCTGACCGTTGCGGTTGCGTTCAAGGGCAAGGCTCAGCCGCAAAAGCCCGATGCCCCTTTCAAGATGCGGGTCGGCCGCCGAGGCCTGCGCGCTGACGCGCCACCTCGTTGCCACCGCATTGGCCTCCTCCTCGCCGCCCTGCCGCAGGATGGAAACGAAGAGGCCGTTCTGCTGCGCCTTGAGCATCAGCCGGCGCGTCGCCGTCATGTCGAAGCGCGCCGGATTGCCCTTGACCTGGAAAACGACGCCGGCGAGCTCCGTGCACTTCGCGGCCTCGTCGCTTGCCCAAAGCGCCGATTTGAGATCCGCCGGACGCACGATCAGGAGCCGCGCGGGGTCAAGACCGAACATGGCAAGCCCGGCCGGAAACAGCTGCCCGCCATCGAGCCGGCATGCCGGGTCGCACACCCAGACGATCCGCCCCGTCCGGTTCTTCATGCAGCCGGCCAGCAGCCCGGCGAGGAAACCGCTGGCGGCGCCGATGTCGCGGCTGAGGCAGCAGCGCACCTCATGCAGGGCAAAGACCGGGAAGCCGTCCTCGAAAACCGCATCGACGGCATCGATGCCGAAACGGACGAAGCCGTGCTTTTCCCGCAGGCGCGCATGGCGCGCGAAAGAGGCGTGGCGCCGGTCGACCTTGGCGACGGCGTCCTGCAATGCCTCCATCCTCTGCCGCACATTCGTGCCCTGCATTGTCCTTCGCTTCCCATATGTTCTTGCTTTGTTCTCATATAGATTCCAAAAAACATCTCTGGAGTCAAGCAAGCCTTCAGCAAGAATTTTCGCAAGATTTGTTGTATTCGCGCCGCCCCACCAACTAAAGTTGTACGACCAAAGCAGCCGGCTTTTCGCCACAAACTGGCCCAAAAGCGCGCGCAGTAGGGCGCGCCGGGGACACCATGCTGAGGGACTGTTGAAAGAACAGGAACAAAAAACATGACGGATACCCCCTCCCAGGCGAGCAGAGGTTTTATTGCCGCCATCGAACGCACCGGCAACCGGCTGCCCGATCCGGTCTTCATCTTTTTCTGGCTGATCGCGATCCTGATGGTCGTCAGCGTCTTTGCCTCATTCATCGGCCTGTCGGCCATTCACCCGGTGACCGACGAGCCGGTCAGGGCCATGAGCCTTGTGTCGGCGGAAAACCTGCGCCGTCTCTTTACCGACATGCCGGCCACCTTCACCCATTTCCATCCGCTCGGTTACGTTCTGGTCGTCATGCTCGGCGCCGGTGTCGCCGAACGCACCGGCTTCCTGGGCGCAGCCATGCGCGCCGGGGTCAGCAATGCGCCCACGGCGCTGCTCACTCCCATCGTCGTCGCCGTCGGCATGATCGGCAACCTTGCCGCCGACGCCGCCTATGTCGTGCTCATCCCGCTGGCCGGTGTCATCTTCGCCGCCGCCGGCCGCCATCCGGTCGCCGGCATCGCCGCCGCCTTCGCCGGCGTTTCCGGCGGTTTTTCGGCCAATCTGTTCCCCGGTCAGCTCGACGCATTGCTCTTCGGCATCACCGAGGCCGGTGCCGAGATCCTCGATCCGGCCTGGAACGCCAACATCGCCGGAAACTGGTATCTGATCATGGCGCTGTTCTTCATCTACCTGCCGGTCATCTGGTATGTCACCGACCGCCATGTCGAGCCGCGCCTCGGCAAATGGACGGGCGGCACGGTCGCCGACACGGACGAGCCGATTTCCGGTCCGCTGACCGATGACGAAAAGCGCGGCCTCAAATGGGGAGCCCTGACCATCCTCGGCGTCATCGCCCTGTGGGTCGTGCTGACAATCGGCCCCGGAACGCCCCTGATGGACCAGGATGCGCGGCCCGAGGCACGGCTGACGCCGTTCTACCAGTCGCTGGTGGCCGGCTTCTTCCTGCTCTTCCTTTTAAGCGGCTGGGTGTATGGCCATGTTACCGGCGTCATCAAGAACCATCGCGATCTCGTCAAGCTGATGTCGGCCTCCATGTCCGAGATGGGCTACTACCTGGTGCTGGCCTTCGCGGCCGCCCATTTCGTCATCATGTTCGTCTGGTCCAATCTCGGCCTGATCCTGGCCATTGACGGTGCCGAGTTCCTGCGCTGGACGAACCTGCCCGGCCCGTTGCTGCTTGCCGGGCTGCTCATCCTGTCCGGCTTCATCAATCTCTTCGTCGGCTCGGCATCGGCGAAATGGGCCCTGCTCGCGCCGATCCTGGTGCCGATGCTCATGCTGCTCGGCATCAGTCCCGAAACTGCGACGGCGGCCTATCGTATCGGCGATTCGGCCACCAACATCATCACGCCGCTGATGGTCTATTTCCCGCTGATCCTCATCTTTTGTCAGCGCTGGGACAAGAATTTCGGCATTGGCAGCCTGATGGCCGTGATGATCCCCTACTCGATCTGGCTGATGGTCACCGGTGTTGCCATCATCATCATCTGGGCCGGATTCAACATCCCGCTCGGCCCCGGCGCCTTTGTCGAGTTCAACCTTGGCAGCTCATAAGCCCAGTGCGCGTCAGGACCGGCCAAGCGCTGCCAGAACGAAGGTGACACGCTCATCCACTGTCACCTTCGGCAAAAGGTGTACGTCATATCCAAGGCTGTCGAATGCCGTCTCAAGGCGATGGTATTCGGCAGTCGCCTCATCAAAGTCGTGCCGCCGTTCGTTGTCCTTCACGTGGATCTCGGGCCACGGCGGCGCCATGAAAACCACGCTGTCATAGGGCCTCGCTCCATTCAGAGTATTGTCCAGGGATTCTCCGCCCGAGTGCTCCAGCGCAACCGCCGCATCAATGAGTCCCCGGTCGAAAAAGACAAGCCGGTCCTGATCGCGCGACTTGCGCAGATCCAGCCGCGAAAGGTCCACCGCACGCCGGGCGAATGCCGTCATGTCGATCCACGGCAGCGCCGTGCCGCCACGCGCCATTTCTTCGGCAACGATACGACGACCGGGCTCCTCGACAATGCCGTAACCCCTTTTGCCAAGCGCATGAAGCAGCGTGGATTTTCCGCCGCCCGAACAACCGGAAATCAGAACAAGGCGGCTCGTGAACATCATCGCTTTCTCGAATGCACGTTAACAAAAAACCGCCCTGCCGTTTGCGGCAGGGCGGCATCAAAATCCAGGCTCGACGAAACCTATTCGCTCTGCTCGTCCGGTTTCTCGGTCTTCAGTGAATTCAGCTTGGCAAAGACGGCATCGGCGTCGATCTCGTCCTCTTCCTTCTTCGGCGGAACGATCGGCTCGTCCAGCGAAAAGCCCTCGGTCTCCTGCGCCGGCAGCAGCGTCTCGTCCTCGCGCACCACAACCTCTGACGGACGGTCCTTGGCAGCCTTTTCGACCTCCATGTCGAGATCGATCTGTGTGCAAAGCCCCAGCGTCACCGGGTCGAGCGGCGTCAGGTTCGCGGAATTCCAGTGCGTGCGTTCGCGGATCTGCTCGATGGTCGATTTCGTCGTGCCGACCAGCCGCGATATCTGCGCATCGCGCAGTTCCGGATGGTTGCGCACCAGCCACAAGATGGCATTCGGCCGGTCCTGCCGCTTGGACACCGGCGTATAGCGCGGCCCTTTGCGCTTCAGCTCCGGCACATGCACTTTCGGGTTGGACAGTTTCAGCTTGTGCGCCGGATCGGCTTCGCCCGCGGCGATCTCGTCGCGGGAAAGCTGGCCTGTCTGGATCGGGTCGAGACCCTTGATGCCCTGCGCCGATTCACCGTCGGCAATGGCTTTGACCTCAAGCGTATGAAGCTTGCAGAATTGCGCGATCTGCTCGAAGGTCAGCGCCGTATTGTCAACCAGCCACACGGCTGTCGCCTTCGGCATGAGCAGTTGTTGTGCCATGGATAATAGTCTCCTGTCCGTCCGCTCCGGGGGCGCGGGCCGTGGGTATCACCACATTTTCCGGGAAGTTCGCGCCTCTATAACGCCAATCGCGACCAATTGCAATCAAACCGATGGCCACATCGGCTTGCAGCCCATAAGTCTAATTGCCTGAAAGAAAACAACTGCTATGAAGAACACCACAATTGGGGGGACGGCCGGCATGGCCGGGCGCAAGCCGCACCCCGATCGCCTGTAATGGAGGAGTACATGATCGAAAAGACATACAAGGTGCTGAAGGCTGCGAAAAAGCGTGCCCTGATCGACAACGACACCTATCTCGACTGGTACCGCCAAAGCACCCGGAACCCGGAAAAGTTCTGGAAGAAGCACGGCAAGCGGATCGATTGGTTCAAGCCATACACCAAGGTCAAGAACACCTCCTATTCCGGCAAGGTCTCCATCAAATGGTTCGAGGATGGCGTCACCAATGTCTCCCACAACTGTATCGACCGGCATTTGAAGAAACGCGGCGACCAGGTGGCGATCATCTGGGAGGGGGACAATCCCTACGACGACAAGAAGATCACCTATAACGAGCTTTATGAGCAGGTCTGCCGTCTCGCCAATGTGCTGAAAAGCAACGGCGTCAAGAAGGGCGACCGGGTCACCATCTATATGCCGATGATCGTGGAAGCGGCTTACGCGATGCTTGCCTGCGCCCGCATCGGCGCCATTCACTCGATCGTCTTCGGCGGGTTTTCACCCGACGCGCTGGCAGGCCGGATCGTCGATTGCGATTCCAGCTTTGTCATCACCGCGGACGAAGGCCTTCGCGGCGGACGCACCATTCCGCTCAAGGAAAACACCGACAAGGCCGCCGAAATCGCGAAGAAGAACGGCGTCCCTGTCAAGAACATCCTCGTCGTCCGCCGCACCGGCGCCGCGGTAGGCTGGGTCGAAGGCCGCGATATCGATTACCAGAAGGCCATTGAGGCCGCCAAGCCCGACTGTCCGCCGGCCAAGATGAAAGCCGAGGATCCGCTTTTCATCCTCTACACCTCCGGGTCGACCGGCAAACCCAAGGGTGTCCTGCACACAACGGGCGGCTATCTCGTCTACGCGTCGATGACCCATCAATATGTCTTCGACTACCATGACGGCGACACCTACTGGTGCACGGCCGATGTCGGCTGGGTGACCGGCCACTCCTATATCGTCTACGGACCGCTCGCCAACGGTGCAACGACGCTGATGTTCGAGGGTGTGCCCAACTATCCGGATGCCGGCCGGTTCTGGGATGTCGTTGACAAGCACCAGGTCAACATCTTCTACACCGCGCCAACGGCGATCCGTGCGCTCATGGGCGCCGGCGACGATTTCGTCAAGCGCGCATCGCGCAAGTCGCTGCGCACGCTTGGCACGGTCGGCGAGCCGATCAATCCGGAGGCCTGGGAGTGGTACTACAACATCGTCGGTGACAAGCGTTGCCCGATCGTCGACACCTGGTGGCAGACCGAGACCGGTGGCATCATGATCACGCCGCTGCCGGGCGCCACGGATCTGAAGGCCGGTTCCGCAACGCGGCCGTTCTTCGGCATCCAGCCGCAACTCGTTGACGGCGAGGGCCAGGTGCTCGACGGAGCGACCGAAGGCAATCTGTGCATCGTCGATTCCTGGCCCGGCCAGATGCGCACGGTCTATGGCGATCACGAACGCTTCGTGCAGACCTACTTCTCCACCTACAAGGGCAAATACTTCACCGGCGACGGCTGCCGTCGCGACGAGGACGGCTATTACTGGATAACCGGCCGCGTCGACGACGTCATCAATGTCTCCGGCCACCGCATGGGCACGGCAGAGGTGGAATCGGCACTCGTTTCACACGACAAGGTCTCGGAGGCCGCCGTTGTCGGATACCCACACGACATCAAGGGACAGGGCATCTATTGCTATGTCACGCTGATGGGTGGCGAAAAGGCAAGCGACGCGCTGCGCAAGGATCTGGTCAAACATGTCCGCCAGGAAATCGGCCCGATCGCTTCGCCGGACAAGATCCAGTTCGCCCCCGGTCTTCCGAAAACCCGTTCCGGCAAGATCATGCGCCGCATCCTGCGCAAGATCGCCGAGGACGATTTCGGTTCGCTGGGCGACACCTCGACACTCGCCGAGCCGGCGGTGGTGGATGATCTGATCGAAAACCGCCAGAACAAGCAGTAGCAGTTAAGAAGGGGGCCGAGGCCCCCTTTTACTCTTCTGCCGGGCGGTACAAGTCGGCCCGCGTCGGTGGCAGGCCGCTCGGGCCGCGCCGCTTGTGCGATACCAGCGTCTGGTAGAGCTTCATGCCGTTGCGTTCGAAGGTGATCGAGCAGCCGCCGAGATAAACCAGCCACAGCCGCGTCTTGACCTCGCCCACCTCGGCGACGGCGGCATCGTAATTGGCCAGCAGCCGGTCGTGCCAGCGGCGGCAGGTGCGCTGGTAATGCTCCCGCCAGGCCTCCACGTCATGGACCTCGAAACCGAAGCGCTCGAGGCTGGTGATCGTATTGCCGATATGGTCGAGTTCGCCGCCGGGGAAGATGTACTTCGTTATCAGTTTCGTTTCTTCGTTCTTCCTCTTGAAGTCCTTGGCGTCCCTGCGCGCCTGGCGCGTGATCGCGTGATGCAGGAACAGGCCGTTTGGCTTCAGGACGCGTTTGACCGTGCCGTAATAGGTCGGATAGTTGGCAATGCCGATATGCTCCTGGATACCGATGGCCGCCACCTTGTCGAACTGGCCCTGGACCGTCGCATAATCGGCGAGCTCGAACTTCACCCGGTCGCTCAGCCCGAGCCGCTCCGCCTTTTCCTTGGCATATTCGATCTGTTGCGTGGCCAGCGAGACGCCGAGTGTCGTCACGCCGTAGTTCTGCGCCGCATAGAAGGAGAGCGCTCCCCAGCCGCAGCCGATATCAAGCAGGTGCTCGCCCGGTTTCAGCCGCAGCTTGCGGCAGATCATCTCCAGCTTGTCCTGCTGCATCTGGTCGATATCGTTGTCCCAGTCGGTGCAGTAGGCGCAGGTGTAGACCATCTCCTTGTCCAGCCACAGGGCGTAGAAGGCATTCGAGACATCGTAGTGGTACTGAATGTTCTTTTCGTTCTCCTCGCGGCTGCCGTCACTGGGCTTCTCGTCGGACTGGTCTTCCAGCGGCCAGAGTCCGCCGCGCCCGACAAAGGCGAATTTGCGCAGCGCGTTGAACGCCGTCCACTTGCTCAGCTTCTTGCGGATTTCCCTTGTCCGCACCTTTGGCTTCTGCGCGACGAGGTCGAAAATGTCGCCATTGACCAGATCGATGCGCTTTGACACCCAAAGGTTCGCCAGCGTCTCCATCTTCGGCTTGCGCAGCAGCGCCGCGACGATTCCTTCATCGGCGAGCTTGATGGCAAAGGCATCATCGGCCAGGTCTTCCGGCACGGTGGATCCGTCCCACAGGATGAAACCGACCTCGATTTGCATCAGGTCCCGCGCATGCGCGAGAAGTTTGCGAAGGGATTTTGCTCTGCCCCTGGCACCCATTTCCACCGCTCCGTTTCAGTACAAACCGGGCGAACCTAGAGCGTATCCGTTCCAATTGAATGCACCTGATGAAGGAAAAGCGGATCAGGTGATCCGGCGGCAAACGGTCCGGGGTGCACGCCGCATCGATCCGATCAATCGGGTGCCGGCCGGTAGAGATCGGCGCGCGTCGGCGGCAGGCCGCTTGGCCCCCGTCGCTTGTGCGAGGCGACCGTCTGGTAAAGCCGCGCCGTGTTTTGCCGAAAGGCGATCGAACAACCGCCCAGATAGACCAGCCACATGCGCGTCTTGACCTCGCCGACTTCGGCGACGGCCGCATCATAATTCGCCAGCAGCCTGTCGTGCCAATGGCGGCACGTGCGCTGATAGTGTTCGCGCCATGCCTCCACATCGTGCACTTCGAACCCGTAGCGCTCCAGCATGAGCACGGAATTGCCGATATTGTCGAGTTCGCCACCCGGAAAGATAAACTTGGTCAACAGCTTGAAGGCCTGGGTCTTCTTTTCGTATTTCTTCCGATCCAGTTTTGCCGGACGTGTTATGGCATGATGCAGAAACAGCCCGTCCGGTTTCAGCACGCGTTTGACCGTGTTGTAATAGGTCGGGTAGTTGGCAACCCCGATATGCTCCTGGATGCCGATGGCCGCCACCTTGTCGTAGTGACCCTCTACGGTCGCATAATCCGCCAGTTCGAATGTCACCCGGTCTGAAAGCCCGAGGCGCTCAGCCTTCGCCCTGGCATAGTCGACCTGCTGGCTCGACAGGGTGACACCGTGGGCCGTCACGCCGTAGTTCCGGGCCGCGTAGATGGACAGGGCACCCCAGCCGCAGCCGATGTCGAGCATGGTCTCACCCGGCTTCAGCCGCAGTTTGCGGCAGATCATCTCCAGCTTGTCCAGCTGCATCTGGTCGATATCGTTTTCCCAATCCGTGCAGTAGCCGCAGGTGTAGACCATCTCCTTGTCGAGCCAGAGCGCATAGAAGGCGTTTGAGACATCGTAGTGGTGCTGGATGTTTTTCTCGTTTTGCTCGCGGCTGCCGTCGCTCGGCCTGTCCTGTTCCTGGCCCTCCAGCGGCCAGGGGCCGCCACGGTCGACAAACCAGAATTTGCGTGCCGTGTTGATCGCCAGCCACTTGCTGATGTTTTTCCTGATTTCCCGCGACCTGACCTTCGGCTTCTGCGCCAGGAGGTCGAACATGTCGCCATTGTGCAGATCGATGCGGCCGGAGACCCAGATATTGGCCAGCGTTTCCAATTTCGGTTTCTTGATCAGCGCCGCGACTACCCCTTCATCCGCGATGCTGATGGCGAAAGCATCGGCTGGCAGATCGTCCGGCACTGTCGATCCGTCCCAAAGACGGAAGCCAACATCTATCTGTGCGATTTCGCGTGCATGGGACAAGAATTTGCGAAGGGAATTGACTCTAGCCTTGGCGCCCATTTCCAATGCTCCGGTTTACCGCGACAAACCGAAATAAAATTAATGTTGCTGCCAAACACCGTCAACCGAAGTGATCCCGGCAGGCGGCAAACAAAAAAAGGCCGGCCGCCCTCATGGCAGCCGGCCGCAGGCCCCGCGATGACGCGATTACTGGATCAGTCGCAGGCTCTGAATGGTACGCGCGATGTTCTCGTAGGTTTCCTTGAGTTCCTCGCCCGTTTCCGGCTCGTAGTGATAGGTGACGTCACCGTCATCCGGTGTCGCGCAGTTCTTGAGCATGGTAAGTGCTTTTGAGTCGTAGAGCTGGAATCCGATCGTGAAGATCTTGATATTGTCGCCCTTAACATTGGTGCACAGATTGTCCGTGTGCGTGCGCGACTTCGATCCCTGATTGCCGGCAGACCAGTTCTTTTTCTTCACGTCCGCATAGGCCGTGTTGAATTCACCGTCGGTCATCAGGATCACGTATTTCTGCAGATCGTCATCGGTGACCGGATCGCCCGGCTTCGAGCCATTCGGCAGATAGTCGTGCCAGTCATAGGACAGCGTGTACCAGGCCCACTGCAGACCGATATGTCCGGCGGTCCAGCCGCTTGCGCTCAACTCGCCGATACGGTTTTTGAGCGCCGTTTCATCAGCCGAAAGCGGCATCAGGGCGGCACTCGGACACCAGTCCGTGTGCAACCGCGAATCGCGCGGCAGCATGCCGTAGGACGGGTTGGCATCGGAGTACTGGTGGGACGTGCCGCTGTTCGGTGCCTTGCGGTCCGTCGCGCAATCGTCGATCGGCGTGCCGTCATCATTGGCATACATGTCATCCATGTCGCCGGTTTCCTGGAAGGCAGAGATATCGTAGCCGACACCGGTATCGTCAAAGAGAACCGTGCTGTAGGCCGGCGCATCGCTGGTTTTCTGCTTGAAGTCAGCATAGACATACTGCGCCAGCGGACCGGTGTTTACGGCATAGCTGTAGGGAATCAGGCTGATGCGGACCTTGGTGTCGGTCGGCGAGTTGACCGCCAGCAGCTCCTCGACACCGATTTCCGCGGCATCCTTGAGGGCGGTGATCTTTGAACCGCCCATCGAGCCGGTCGTATCGAGCACCATCGCCACTTCAATATCCGAAATACCGTAGGTCGCGGCCGAGTTGCTGCCGACCTTCTGGTTGTCCGTGGCGGCGCCGACACTGATGAACTTCAGGTCCTGGTCGAACACGGCCTTTGCGGAAACGGTCTTGTCCACCGGGTTGACGGTGATGTCCTGGATGCTGATGTTGCTTGAACCCAGATCGTCGACGCCGATATTGGCGATGAAGACCGCCTCGAGGTAGTCCTCGGCCTGGGCCTCTGTGATGTCACCGATCGACAAAGCGCGTGCTGTCGCGAGCGTAGCCGCATCCAGCGAGTTCGTTACGCGGGTTTTCATGTTGATCGAATGCGAGAATTCGACGGCCAGACCGACCGTGAGAAATATCGCTGCCGTCGCGAAGGCAAAGATCATCATGAAATTGCCGCTGTCGTCGCGTCGGAATTTCGCGAGGTTCGCTTTCAGTTTTCGCGTATCCATCACATCATCCCATCAGATTGATTATCGGACTCATAAATCGGCGGGTGCGCGGGTGAGGGCACACTTCGCCAGCCATAGTTCATCTATTTTTAGGGGCGCAGGATTGAATTGAACTTAATTTTATTGCTCGCATTTTATTAAAAAAATCAAGGCGTTGAATCGAAACAGCTTTATCGGCAATGAGGCGGGGCATTAACGGGTATGTGGCGGTATGAGCGCGATATCTCTCCACGCGAACATCCACAATTGACGATGATTTTGGTCAGGGAGGTGCAGGCGGGCACGACTTGTTGGTCGCTGCCGGCCCTTGTTCCTGCGCCAACGAAATTGCGCGGGCGATCCTGCAGTAAAAAGGAGGGACGGCAGCACATGCTGCCGTCCCTCTTGCCACTTTGGCCGGGAACAGCCCGAACCCCTGTTCTGCGCGCCTTAAAGCGTCAGGCGCAGATTCCGGATCGTCCGGGCAATGTTCTCGAACGCCAGGTTCAGAGCCGCGGCGTCATTCGCCAGGTAGAAGTAGGTGACGTTCGTGGAATTCGGCGTTGCGCAATTGCTCAGCAGCGTCTGCGCGTCGCGGATCCAGCTTCTTTCAAGCCTGTCATTGCCGTCGGCGGATGATTCATCCATGTCGAACGCAACAACAAAAACCTTGATGTTCTGGGCCTTGATCGCCGAACAAATGGCCGACGTGTGGTCAGGCGACTCGGAGTTCCCCGGGTTGTCTCCTGTCCAGCCTTCGCTCCCGGTATTGTCCGCATAGGCGGTGTTGAATACGCCATCCGTCATGAAGATGATGTATTTGTCGAGATCCGGGTTCGTCGTCATATCGCCGGGCTGCGAGGCACTCGGGAGAAAGTTCCGCCAGTTGTACGAGATTGTGTACCAGGCCCATTGCAAACCGATATGGCCGGCCGTACCGCCATTGTGGCTGAGCGCGGTAATCGCATTGTCGAGCGTTGTCTTGTTCGACGTCAGCGGCACGATCTGCTCATCGATGCAATCGCTTTCCCGCAGGCGTGAATCCCGGCTGATCATGCCGCCGGTGGCCGGGTCTGCGTCCGTGTACTGGTAGTTCGCGCGGCCGCTGGTCTTGGGCGCCTTGCGGTCGGTTGCGCAAAGGTCGACATTCGTTCCGTCGTTTTCGACCCTGTAATCGTCCGGCAGTCCGGAAGAGCACACCCAGACCTGCCGCCAGCGCCTGCGCCGCCTGACCCATTCCCAGCCGCAATACTCTTCGACATACTGCTCCTGGAATGCTTCATAGTCATAGGCGACGCCAGTGCTGCTGAACAGCGAGGCATCATAGGTCGGCGCGTCGCTCTTAGAGCCGGATTCAAAAGTTATTCAAACGTAACAATACCTTGCGAGACGCCGCGTCATGAACCGGATGCTTGCTATGAACGCCCACGCGGTTGAGTTCTGGATGGTCCTCTCCCAGTCCCGGGCCAGTCTGCGGCAGCGCCCGAGCCAGGCGAAAGTTCGTTCCACCACCCATCGACGCGGCAGAACCTTGAAACCGACTGCGCTGTCGCAGCGCTTGACGGTCTCGACCGTCCAGTCGCCATGCCCCGCGAGCGCTGCTCGCAACTTCGGTCCCGCATAGGCGCCATCGGCGAAGATGTGGCGCAGCCAGGGGAAGCGGTCGCCGACAGCCCTGATCAGGTCGCAGGCCCCGTCCCTGTCCTGAATGTTGGCGGCGTGAACGATGATGAACAGCATCAGGCCGATCGTATCGGTGACGATGTGTCGCTTGCGGCCCTTGACCTTCTTGCCGGCGTCATAGCCGCGAACGCCCCCGCTTTCGGTGGTTTTCACGCTCTGGCTGTCGATCACGCCGGCCGTCGGTGAAGCCGCGCGGCCTTCCAGTTCGCGGGTATTGAGGACCAGGAGGTGATTGATGGCTGCAAAAAGACCCATGCGGCTCCAGGTGTAGAAATAGCCACGTACCGTCGATACCGGTGGGAACTGCTTCGGCAGCATGCGCCACTGGCAGCCGCTGGTTGCGATATAAAGGATCGCGTTCATCACCTCGCGCATATCGGTCGTACGCGGTCGTCCACCCCGTTTTGCCGGCGGAATGAACGGGGCAAGTATCGTCCATTCCTCATCGGTCAAATCGCTTGGAAATCTCAAATGGTCTCTGTTATGTTCGGCGCGGGCGATATCATTCCATGGCATCGTGATTCTCCATCTTCTTTGAAAAGACTGTTGAATCACAAACCATTGATATCGCTCAACTACTTTTAAATCCGGCTCTTAGATTCCTTGTAGTCGGCATAGACATATTTGCTGAGCGCATTCCCCACATTCACCGATTCGGCATAAGGCACAAGGCTGACCCGCACCGCCCCGTTGGCATTCTTCAGCAGCTTGTCGACAGCATTTTTTGCAGCCGTCTTGAGCGCCGTCAGCTTGTGGTTTCCGGCCGCGTCATCCCAGTTCATCGAACCCGTCACGTCGAGGATCATGGCCACCTCGATGTCGGAGGCACCGAACTGCACACCCGATGTGCTGGCAATCTTCATGGTGGATTCGCCTGTGGCCACCTGCAAAAGCTGCAGCTCGTAGTCCAGGCTCGCCGAGGCTTTCACACCACCTGTCGCCGGATTGATATCAATACCGTAGAGCGAATAGGGGCTGGTATCGAGTTCATCGGCATCAATACCGATATTCGCCGCAAAAACCCTCTCAAGATAGGCTTCGGCAGTGTTCGAATCGACGTCACCGATCGAAAGTGCCCGCGCGGTAGCCAGCGTTGCCGCATCGAGCGCATTGCTGATGCGCGTCTTGCTCGCAATCGCCATCGAATAGTCGACCGCGAGGCCTCCCGTCAAAAACAATATGCCGACGAACAGGCCGGTCAGCATCATGAAGTTACCGGAACGATCGCGCAAAAAGCGTCGGCAAACCCGGTGAAGGTTACGGTTGAACATCTCTGGCACCCCCAAATTCACAGTCCATTGCCGTTGGCGGGCATCCACTGGCCGGCAATGGCCTGAAGCAGCGATCAGCTGCCATCTGTATTTTGCTGGGGAACCGGGCCCACTGCCGGCAAGGAACAGCATTGCTGCCCTTCCGCCGGCCTGATCACCGCATCTGCCCCCAATTCGGCCATCGAAATCGTCCCAACCGATCGCGATCAGCCAAATACTGCTTCATCTGCAAGCGTGCACAGCCGCTCATCGACCGCACAACGTCTGCACGAACATCCATTTTGATCGGGAAGATTGCACAATGGTTAAACTGCCGGCCAACGCGATGGTTGGCCGGCAATCTTTAGAACCTATGCTGAACATAGGCTTTATAGATACACGCAATTATTGTATATTTCGGCCATGCAACCATTGGGGGTCGATTGCGGCCTTTGCGCGTGTATCTGTCCAGAGCGGCAAAGTTGGGACTGCCGCATACGGATACTCAACCCGGAATCAGCGCGTCAGCCGCAACTGCCGGATGGTCTGGGCAATATTGTCGAATGCTGACGTCAGCGCCGCAGCATCATTGGCCAGGTAGAAATAGGTGGCGTTTGCAGTATCCGGCGTCGCGCAATTGCTCAGCAGCGTCTGCGCGTCGCGGATCCAGCTTCTTTCAAGATTGTCATTGCCGTCGGCGGAGGATTCATCCATGTCGAACGCGATAACAAACACCTTGATGTTCTGGGCCTTGATCGCTGTGCAAAGCGCCGCTGCATGTTCGGGCGACTCGGAATCCCCCGGATCATGCCCGGTCCATGCGTTGCTTCCCGAATTGTCCGCATAGGCCGTGTTGAACACGCCGTCCGTCATGAAGACAACATACTTGTCGAGGTCCGGGTTTGTCGTGAGGTCACCGGGCTGCGAGGTCGCGGGCAGATAGTTCCGCCAGTTGTAGGAAATGGTGTACCAGGCCCACTGAAGGCCGATATGGCCCGCTGTTCCGCCTTCGGCGCTCATACCTTCGATGGCGGTGTCGAGTGTCGATTGGGTGGACGTCAACGGTATGATCTGTTCGCTGAGGCACTCGTCCGGATCCAGCCGCGAATCGCGACTGATCATTCCGCCGGCAACGGGATTGGCGTCGGTATATTGATAATTCGTGCCGCCGGATTTCGGCGCTTTGCGGTCAGTCGCACAATTGTCGACATTGGTGCCGTCATCGTTTACGCGAAAATCCTCGGGCCGCTCGCAACTGTACGTAAGATCATCCTCATCCTCATCCTCATCATCGTCCTCGTCATCATCGTCGTCATCATCACGGCCGCCGCGACGGCCGCCCCAGCGTCGCGCCTGGATGACAAAATCGGAATAATGCTCCACACCCGCTGTCGGTGCCTGCGGCTCAAACCAGCCGGCGTACTGGGGAATTCCCGGAACTCGGTGGAACGAATATCCGCAGATTTCGTATTCCGATTGAAATGTCTCGTAGTCGTAGCCAACGCCGGTGGATGCGTAGAGCGAGGAACTGTAGGTCGGCGCATCGCTTTTTGATTCATCGTAGTCGGCATAGACATACTTTGCGAGATCACTGCCGACATTCACAGCTCGTGCATAGGGCACCAGACTGATTCTGACCGCCCCGCTGGAGTTGTGAAGCAACTTTGCGACGGCACTCTTTGCCGCCGATTTCAATGCCGTGAGCTTGTGGTTGCCGGACGCATCGTCCCAGTCCATGGATCCCGTCACATCGAGAACCATGGCGACCTCGATATCCGAGGCACCATACTGAGCAACGGACGCGCCGCCGACTTGAACGTTTGTCTGGTCGGTGACCGCCTGGATCAGCTGAAGACCCTGGTTGTAGCTGGCCGAAGCGCTGACCGAGCCGTTGGACGGATTGTAGGTCACGTTGTTCAGCGCGTAGCGGCTGCCGGCAAGCGCATCAATTCCGATATTGGCCAGGAAGACGGCCTCGACGTAACTCTCGGCCGCGCCATCGACACTCGGGTCCAGGTCGCCGGAGGCGATGGCCCGGGCAGTCGCCAGGGTCGCCGCATCGAGAGCATTGTTGATCCGCGTCTTGTTTGAAAGCGAGATCGAATAGTCGACGGCGATGCCGGCGGCAAGGAATATGAACGCGACCCCGAGGCCGAACATCATCGTGAAGTTGCCGCGCCTGTCGCGACAAAGTCGCCGAAGCTTGGAAAAAACTGAATCGAAATGCATCTCCAGATTGCTCCTAGGCTCTGAAGAACATTCGCCCCGATATATCCGAAGAACGGCAGCCGCAACCGTGCGCCAGCGTTGTCTGGATACATTTGCTCTTGTGATTGACGGCCGCTACCGGCCCTGGTCATTCGCACCGCCGGTTTCCATCAAACCGCGCCGCAAAACATGTTTCACTAAAACCGTATCGAATTTAATAGTCGGCTAAAAATACCGTTCTTGACTGGCTCTCAATATCTGTTTTCATAAACGCTTCAAATATGTGCGGGCCGCATACACCCGCCATTATCGGTTTACGCAACTAATCGTTTGCATATGGTTTAACCCAGTGTCATTGCCGAATGGTTAATGGCCCGCCGTGGCGCGACGCTTCTTCGTGTGATGCTGCAATATGCATATCAACGCGCGACCGTGCCGCTGCGTTCATCACCCGCACCTGAGCTAGAAGTCGATGGCGCGACCGTCGATTTCCCAGTCGCCGAAACGGGCGGGATCTTCGCCGCCGCGGCCGCCGATTTCCCTCGGCTGGGGCTCTCCGTCGCCACGCGCCTTCCGGCGCGCTTCCGCTTCCCGCAGTGCACGCTGCGCTGCCGGTGGCAGATCCTCAAACCGGCGCCCCGTCGAGGCCTCGGCGCCATCCTCCCGGTTCCTGGGGTCTGGCGGTGTGTTCTCACCCATTTTCAAACTGACCTGTGCGCACATTGAACAATCGGGTTTCACTCCCAACATATAGGGGGTAATGACCGTTATCCTACCGGCCCTGACACTGGAGTAAAAGGCATGAATATGGTGCGGACAGCCATGCTGCTTGCATTCATGACGGCGCTGTTTATGGCGATCGGGTTTCTGATCGGCGGAACCGGCGGCATGCTTATTGCTCTTGCCATCGCGGCCGCCATGAACCTGTTTTCATACTGGAACGCCGACAAGATGGTGCTGCGCATGCACCATGCGCTCGAAGTCGATGAAAGCTCGGCGCCAGAATATTACGGCATTGTCAGGCAATTGGCCGAGCGTGCCGGCCTGCCGATGCCGAAGGTCTACCTGATCAAGAACGACCAGCCCAATGCCTTTGCCACCGGCCGCAACCCGCAGAACGCCGCGGTCGCGGCGACCACCGGTCTTTTGCACCGCCTCACGCATGAGGAGGTCGCCGGCGTCATGGCCCATGAGCTGGCCCATGTGAAGCATCGCGACACGCTGACAATGACGATCACGGCGACGCTCGCCGGCGCGATATCCATGCTCGGCAATTTCGCATTCTTCTTTCGCGGCGGCCGAAACAACCCGTTGGGGCTGATCGGTATGCTCGCCGCCATGATCCTGGCCCCCCTGGCCGCGGCTATGGTTCAGATGGCGGTCAGCCGGACCCGTGAATACTCGGCCGACCGCGGTGGCGCCGAAATATGCGGACACCCGATGTGGCTCGCATCAGCTCTTGCAAAGATTGCCGGCAGCGCACCCCGCATCGTCAATGAAGACGCTGAACGCAATCCGGCCACGGCCCATATGTTTATCATCAATCCGCTTTCCGGGCAGCGCATGGATGGGCTGTTTTCGACGCATCCGGCAACGGAAAACCGGATTGCGGCGCTTCAGCGCATGGAGGACGAGTTCCGCAGTCAGCCCGATGACATCGCCGCGACCGCACAACAGCCGCGTCAACGCCAATCCGAGCCGCAAAGCGGGCCATGGGGCCGCAACGGCGGAAAACAGGACCACAAGGGTCCCTGGTCGTGAAACCGGCGAAAGCCGCCCATAGCACAATGACCGAGCCGCATTCCAAGCCAGGACTTTCCGCGCGCCGCGCCGCCGCAAAGCTCCTGGCCGCCGTCATCGACAAGAGGACACCGCTGGACGGCCTGCTTGACCCTGTCGGCGGAAACCCGGCCTTCCGCGATCTCGAAGCCGCCGATCAGGCGCTGGTGCGCGCCATGCTGCTGTCCGCCTTGCGCCACCTGCCGGTCATTGAAGCGGTCCTTTCGCGCCTGGTCGATCGTCCGCTTCCGGGCGGGGCACGGGCACTCACGCACCTGTTGACGATCGCCGCGACCCAGATCCTTTACCTTGATGTTCCGGATCACGCGGCGGTTGATCTTGCCGTTGAACAGGCCAACACCGATCCGCGAAACCGCCGATACGCGGCGCTCGTGAATGCGGTTCTTCGCCGCCTCGGCCGAGAGAAAGACCGGCTCCTGCCGGAAATCGCGGCCGAAACCGTCAATGCCCCGCCATGGTTTCATGAAAGGCTGGAACGCGCCTATGGCCCGTTATCGGAAGAAATCCTCGCTGCCCATCTCGCCGCGCCGCCCGTTGACCTGACCGTCAAGAACGACCCGCAGGCCTGGGCCGACCGCCTGGGCGGCATTGTCCTGCCGACAGGGACTGTCCGGCTGAGACCGTTTGACGGCCCGGTCACCCAGCTTCCCGGCTTTGCCGAAGGCGAATGGTGGGTGCAGGATGCCGCCGCCTCCATCCCCGCCCGGCTGTTCGGCGATATCAAAGATGCACGGATCGCAGACCTTTGCGCGGCGCCCGGCGGCAAGACCGCACAGCTGATCGCCGCCGGTGCCCGGGTGACGGCCGTGGATCTTTCGCGCAATCGCCTCAAGCGCCTGAGCGAGAACCTGCACCGGTTGCAGCTGGACGCCGAGATCGTTCAGGGCGATATCCTCAAATGGCAACCGGAAGCCGCGTTTGACGCGATTTTGCTCGATGCCCCCTGTTCATCGACCGGAACCGTCCGCCGCCACCCCGACATTCCCTGGACCAAATCCCCTGCCGACATCGAGAAGCTTGCGGCGCTGCAGGAACGCATGCTGCGGCACGCCCTGACCCTGGTGCGCCCCGGCGGCTCGGTCGTCTTCTCCAACTGCTCGCTCGACCCGGCGGAAGGCGAAGACATGGTGGAGGGTGTGTTGAAAACGCTTCCCGAGATCGCGCGAAAACCCGTCCGACCGGTCGACTTGCCCGGCCTCGAAGAGGCAATAACGCCGCGCGGCGAGGTCCGCACGCATCCCGCCATGCTGAAGGGCGAAACACCGCAACTATCGGGAATGGACGGTTTTTTTGCCGCCGTCCTCGTGCGTTAGGGATGATTGTTAACTCGCGGAATTTATACCTGCGGCTATATGGGTCTTGTGATATAGTCGCGCGAAGGGGCCCCAGTAATGGGGTATACGGGGACTAGAATTGGCAGCAGTATTGTTGCATTTCCGGCAGTTTTTGCCACTGTATTTCCGTGAAAGCTGGCGCCGGGTTTCCCGCCAGGTCGCCGTCGGTCGCGCCAGTCCCTGGCGCTTCATGGGCTCCTCCCCTGATCGGTTGGTTGTCGCGCCGACGGATCTGCGCATTGCCGATCCCTATATCGCCCACGAAATCCATCAGGGCCGCTATCCGCTTGCCGGGCGCGTGCTTGAAACCGACAATGAATCGCCGTTCCTCTACACCGGTCCCTCGCTTGGCTTCGACGAGATGCTGCACAGCTTTCGCTGGCTTCGCCACTTGCGGGCCGCCAACACCGAGGAATCCTACGATGATGCGCGCATCCTGACGGAAGACTGGATCAACATCTGGGGCCGTCGCTACGCGGGCATCGGCTGGGATGCGAACGTTACCGCGCAGCGCGTGATTGCCTGGCTGTCCCATTCGCCGATCATCCTGAAGAAACAGGATCGCGGCTTTTACCGGCGCTTCATTCGCAGCCTTGCGCTGCAGATCCGCTATCTGCGCAAGATCGCGCCGGCCATGCGCGATGGGGAAAAACGTTTCCGGGTGCGGATCGCGCTGGCCATGGCGACGCTTGCCCTTCCTGCCAGCCCGACGGCGATCCGCCACGCGGCAAAATACCTTGATCAGGAGATCGACCGGCAGATCCTGGCCGATGGCGGGCACATTTCACGCAATCCGCAGGTGGCAATGACGCTGCTCGCCGATCTGCTGCCGCTGCGCCAGACCTACCTTAATCTCGGACACACGCCGCCCAAGGGGCTCGTCTCCAGCATCGACCGGATGTTCCAGGCACTGCGCTTCTTCCGCCACGTCGACGGAACGCTCGCCCTATTCAACGGCTGCACCGCGCAGCCCGCCGACCGCCTGCTGTCGGTCCTGCGCTACGACGAATCGACAGGCGACCCGCCGCGCACGACACCGCAGATGAACTATCAGCGCCTGGCCAACCACAACACGGTGCTGATTGCCGACACCGGCGCGCCGCCGGCCGGGGAGCTTTCCGCGACCGCCCATGCGGGCTGTCTCTCCTTTGAACTTTCATCCGGCCATCACCGCTTTATCGTCAATGCCGGCTCGCCGGCCTTCTATCACGCGGAATACCGGCGCCTGGCGCGCGCCACTGCCGCCCATTCGACCCTGATCATCGACGATACGTCCTCGGCCACCATTTCCGGCTCGAGTTTCCTCGGCCCGATCCTGACCAACAGTCCCCAGAAGGTTGATCTGGAGCGCCGCGACGAGGCCGACGGCCGTCAGGGCTTCATTGCCCGCCACGACGGTTATGCCGGGCTGTTCGGCCTGATCCATGAACGCTCCATCCAGTTGAGCGCCGACGGCAACATGGTGACGGGCCGTGACCGTATCGCCAAATCCGCGCACCACAAGCTGATGATCGACGGCGAAACCCCGGCCGTCATCCGTTTTCACGTCCATCCCAAGATCACGATTTCCCGCGACAGCAACGCCGATGTCGTATTGACCGCGCCGGACGGCGAAATCTGGACGTTCTTTTCCCCCGAAGTCGACGCCGAAATCGAGGACGACATCTTTTTCGCCGATCTCGCCGGCCCGCGCCGCTCCCAGCAGATTTGCCTGAGCTACATCATTGCCCAGCACTCGGAAGTCAGCTGGAGCATGGTCCGCACCGTGCCGAAGGCCAGGAAGGGCTAGAACCGCCCCTGGAACTCGCCCGGTTGCCGGCCGGGCACGGGGCCACTAGACGTCGATAACGACATTTCCCCTCTTGCGGCCCGTATCGACATAGCGGTGCGCCTCCACAATCCTGTCCAGCGCATAGGCCCTGTCAATGATCGCCTTGTACTGTCCGGATTCCATCAACGCATTGATTTTATGAAGGTCTTCGACACGCGACTTGAGCATGCCGTCATCTACCGAGAGGTATCGTCCTCCGTCGGTCAGCGCCTTGCGGCAGCTGTCCTTGAACTTTGAGCTTTTGTCCTTGCCCACTGCATCGAGAACCAGATCGTAGCGTTCGCCGTCGTTCAATCGATCTTGCCGGGTGTAATCGATCACGGCGTCGGCACCCAGGGATTTCACCAGCTCGAGATTGGCGGTGCTGCACACCCCGGCGACCTGCGCCCCGGCTTGCTTCGCGAGCTGCACGGCGCTTGTTCCGATTGCACCGGACGCGCCGTAGATCAGCACCTTCTTGCGCCTTTGAATGGCGCCCTTTTCCAAACAATAGCCGGCTAAGAGGCCGCCATAGGCTACCGCCGCGGCTTCCCGATGGCTCATGCTGTCGGGCTTTTTGACGATAGCGGCGTTTTGCGACAGGCAGGTATATTCGGCGTAGGCGCCGAAGCTGGGACCGGTCATGCCGTAGACCTGGTCTCCCGGCTTGAACCGGGTGACGTTCCTGCCAACCGATTCGACCTCGCCGGACAGCACAAGGCCGAGGACGGGCTTCCTCGGCCTCGATACGCCGATGATCAGCCTGAACATCAGGATCATCGGGTCCCACATGGGAAACCTGAAGGCACGCACCCGGCAGTCGCTTGCGGTGACTGCAGTTGCGACTGTCCTGACGCAGATCTGTCCTTTCCCGGGGGTCGGTTTTTCCAGCTCCGCCAGGCTGAGAACCTCCGGCGGCCCGTATTTCCTGCAAACGACCGCTTTCATCGGTCTATCCGCGGTTCTGGCGCTTGCGGTGTCTGCAAATGCATGGCTGTCATTCTCCTTTTTCGATTTCCGTTCGTCTGGAGCCATTGATTGTGGAAATTTCCGCTTCCACTCAATAATTTATGGTCGCACAACCGGCCATGATCGTTCGTCGCACGAACATGACCGAACGTAACAGGAAACGGATTTGGTACAGCCAACGGTTTCAGCCGGCCTCGTCTCCGGCCTCATGGCGTTTGCCGCGCGCAATGGCGCGGATCCCGCGACCCTTGCGGAGCGTGCGGATATCGATCCCGGCGCATTGGACGATCCCGACGGCCGGCTGCCGCTCCAGTGCTATGTGGATCTCATGCGTGCTGCCCGGTCCCAGACGGCCGACCCTGCCCTGGCGCTGCATTTCGCCGAGCAGGTCGGCATGTCAAAGGTCTCGATTGTCGGGCTCATCATGGAGGCCTCTGCAACAATGGGTGAGGCGTTTCTCCAATTGCAGCGCTACGGCCGTCTGGCGGCGGAGGTCGGCAATGTCGCAGACGGGCCCCGGTTCGAACTAGTCACCAGGCAGGGCAGGTTGTTCATGGTCGACCGGCGACGAAATCCCAATGCCGTGCCGGAGTTGACCGAGAGCGCCTTTGTCAGCCTGGTTTGCGGTCCGCGGCGTTTTCTGCCGCAGCCCCATGTGCTCTCCGTATACGTGACCCATCCCCGCCCCGCCTATTCAGCGGAATATGACCGGATATTCCGGTGCCCGGTCCATTTCGGCACCGAGTGGAACGCCATGGAGCTTCATCCGCAAATCGCCGAATGGGAGGTCGCCCAGAACCCGCGTTATGTCTTCGGCCTTCTAACCGGGCATGCCGACAGGCTGCTGCGTGACCTGGATTCAACAAAAACCCTCAAAGGGCGTGTTGAAGCGCTGTTGCTTCCGCTTCTGCACCGCGGTGCGGTCAGCGCCGATACGGTGGCGGCACAATTGGGTTTCAGCCGCCAGACGCTGTTCCGCAGGCTCAAGGATGAGGGCACGTCCTATTCGCAGGTGCACGATGAACTGCGCCAACGGATCGCGAGACTGTATCTCGAGGGGCAGGCCGCTTCCGTCAACGAGACTGCGTATCTCGTTGGATTCAGTGAACCGGCGTCATTTTCACGCGCCTTCAAACGCTGGACCGGGCAATCACCCAAAACGTACCGGCAGATACATGGGAATAAAGTCCCGGGTGATCCGGCGACGCCGCGCCGAAACGAAGTCTGACTGTTTTAACTTCCGCTTCGTTGTGCTAGGCGGACGGCATATTCCATCCCATACGGCAGGATGCGCGCCCGGCTGCACCGTCTGCCGTGCCCCTGGACCTTCCTGGAGCCTGAAATGGCCGTTGCCTCCAAAAAAATCCCCGCGCCCGAACGGGTCACGCCGAAACGGGCATTGTTGTCGGTTTCGGACAAGACCGGTCTTGTTGAATTCGCCGCGGCACTGTCCGCACGCGGTGTCGAACTGATCTCGACTGGTGGCACAGCCGCTGCAATCGCCGGCGCCGGGATTGCGGTGCGGGATGTCTCGGACCTCACCGGCTTTCCCGAAATCATGGATGGCCGGGTCAAGACATTGCATCCTTCCGTGCATGGCGGCCTGCTGGCGATCCGCGACGATGAGGATCACCGGACGGCCATGGAAGCCAACAACATCGCGGCCATCGACATTGCCGTCATCAATCTCTACCCCTTCGAGGCCGTACGGGCAGCCGGCGGGGATTACCCGACAACCGTCGAGAACATCGATATCGGTGGCCCGGCGATGATCCGCGCGGCGGCCAAGAACCACGCCTATGTCACAGTGATCACCGATCCCGTGGATTACAACGCCCTCATTGAAGAACTCGATGCGCAGGATGGCGCGGTATCCCATGTGTTCCGCCAGCAAATGGCCGCCCGGGCCTACGCACGCACCGCTGCTTACGATACCGCGATTTCCAACTGGTTTGCCGACGAACTTTCCATTGAACACCCCCGTCACCGGGCCGTTGCCGGCACGTTGAAAGACGTTATGCGCTATGGTGAAAATCCGCACCAGACAGCGGGCTTCTATGTATCCGGCGAAAACCGGCCGGGCGTGGCCACCGCCACGCTGCATCAGGGAAAGCAGCTTTCCTACAACAACATCAACGACACGGATGCCGCCTTCGAGCTCGTCGCCGAATTTGCGCCGCAAGCCGGCGCGGCCTGCGCCATCATCAAACACGCGAATCCCTGCGGTGTCGGAACGGGCGACGACCTGCTCGGCGCCTATCGCAAGGCTCTGGCCTGCGATCCTGTCTCGGCGTTCGGCGGGATCGTCGCCTTCAACACCCGGCTCGACGCGGCGGCCGCCGAGGAAGTGGTCAAGGTCTTCACTGAGGTTATCATCGCCCCGGATGTCACCGACGAAGCCAGGGCTATCATCGCCGCGAAGAAGAATTTGCGCCTTTTGACAACCGGCGGCCTGCCGGATCCGCGGGCGCCCGGGCTGACGGCCAAAACCGTTTCCGGCGGTCTTCTCGTCCAGTCCCGCGATAACGGCGTCGTTGACGATCTCGATCTGCAGGTCGTGACGGAGCGGGCGCCGACAACGCAACAACTGGCCGACCTCAAATTCGCGTTCCGCGTCGCCAAGCACGTGAAGTCAAACGCCATTGTCTATGTCAGGGACGGTGCGACGGTCGGTATCGGTGCCGGTCAGATGAGCCGGGTGGACTCCGCCCGGATCGCCGCCCGAAAGGCGCAGGATGCCGCCGATGCGCAAGGCCTGGCGGAACCGTTGACGATCGGCTCCGCCGTCGCCTCCGACGCGTTCTTCCCCTTCGCCGACGGTCTCATGTCCGCCATTGAAGCGGGTGCAACATCGGTCATCCAGCCCGGTGGCTCGATGCGCGATGATGACGTCATCAGGGCAGCGAATGAAGCCGGCATCGCCATGGTGCTGACCGGCATGCGCCATTTCAGGCACTAGAGCGTGTCTTAATCCAGCTTGAAGCCGAGCTTGACGCCGACCTGGTAGCGGGTGACCTTGCCGTTGTCGATATGCCCGCGGATGTCGACAACCTCGAACCAGCTGATGTTCTTGACCGTTTCTGCTGCTTTGGCGACCGCGCCTTCGATCGCACCCTCGACGCTCTGAGTCGATGTGCCGACGATGTTGATGTGTTTGTAGACTGCGTCGTCCATCCTGCTCTCCCTTGCTTGGAAGCGCAGTGTACGCCCGATTGCGGCAATTGGCACGAAGCCTCTTGGTTCAGTTCGCCTTGGAGTGCGCGCTGCGCACGAAAGGCAGCAGGATGAAACCAACCACAAAGAGGACAATCACCGGCGTCACACCGACTCGCTGGCTGTCGAATATTCCGGTGACCTGTGCGATCAGCAGCGGACCGACAAAGGTGGTTGCCTTGCCCGACAGCGCGTAGAGCCCGAATGCTTCGGTGACCCGCTCCGGCTCGACCTGGTCGACGAGCAGCGTTCTGGAGGCGGCCTGGAGCGCCGCGCCGGCCGCGCCGATCAGGCAGCCCGCGACATAGAAGATGATGGTCGGCAGCGATGACGGCACATCGGCATCGCCAACCGAAACAAAGAACACTTCGGTCTTTGATGTTGAGACGATCATTAGGCAGCAAAGCGTCAGGATGACAATCCCGGTGGAGACAACCGCCTTCGGCCCGTAGCGGTCATCGGCCTTGCCGCCGAGCCAGCCGCCGAACACGCCGGTGAGCGCGGCAAGGATGCCGAAGACCCCGATCTGGATGATCGACCAGCCGAGCACGCCAGCGGCGTAGATTCCGCCGAAGGCGTAGAGCGCATTCAAGCCGTCCCGGTAGAGCATGCTGGAGACAAGGTAGCTGAAATAGCTCTTCTGGGCCGGCAGTTTTCGCAGCGTATCGCCCAGTTCGCGCAGGCCCCGCATGACCGCGCCGCTATGCGACATCCGCCGGTGAGCATCGGGTGTGAACAGGAACATCGGCAGGACGAAGATGACGTACCAAAGCGCGGTAAGCGGCCCGGATGCCCGGTCGCCCTCATAGCTGGCCGCATCGAGCCCGAGGATCGGTGAAAGACCGAAAAGGGTCTTGCCGCTTTCCGGCTGCGCCGACATGAAGCCGAGCACAAGGATCAGGGATATGATCCCGCCGATATAGCCCAGGGCCCAGGCCGAACCGGACAGCCGCCCGAGATGCGAGCGCGGCACCAGATCCGGCATCATCGCGTTGTTGAAAACGGCAGCGAATTCCATTCCGATCAACCCGAGGACGACCCCGATCACGGCAATGGTAATGCTGTCTGTCCCGGGCGCCGCGTACCACAGCAGCCAGCAGCCGATGACCCCGAATATCGAGAAGAAGACGATCCACGGCTTGCGCGGTCCGGTGCTGTCCGCGATGGCGCCGAGCACCGGTGCAAGCAGCGCAATTGCCAGGCCGCCAAGGCCGGTCGCATAGCCCCAGATCTCCTGCCCCCTGACCGGCGTCGAGGCGACATGCGAGGTGAAGTAGGGCGCAAACACAAAGGTGATGATCAGCGTGTGAAAGGGCTGCGTCGCCCAGTCGAACATCATCCAGCCGTAAATGCCCTTGCGGTCGGCCTGAACCGGCGGCTGTGCAACCTCGCTCATATGGGCTCCCGTTCCGGAGTGCGTTGAAAAATCCTAGTCCCTGCCCCGCGCAATGTCGCCAAGCATGCCGGCGGCAACGGTCAGGCGCGCGATATTGATCTCGCCGCCCTCGATCATTTCGCCGATCCGGGTCTGGCCGCGGTCGATACGTGTCTGGTCGGCCGCATGCCACGCTGCCACCGGTTCCTTTTCCTTGCCGAACTTCTCCAGCGCCGTTCTGGTGATCTGCCGCCGCGCCGCCGAAATCTCGTCGAGACTGCGTGCGATCGCCAGTGCTTCATAGTGATCCGAAACGCTCGTCTGATGGGCGGCGAGATCCATGCGGCCAATGCGGAACAGCTCGGTGACGTCGAAGAATGTCTTCGCGGTCTTCTTCAGGTCCGCCTTCGCGGCAGCGGCGATCTGCATGATCTCGGGTATCAGCGCAAGGCTCGGCATCTGCGACAATTGCTGTGCCAGCTTCTTGGGAACGCCATGGCTGACGGCCCGTTCGAACCAGCGTTCGGTCTCCTCGCGCATGTTGCCGGGCACAAGCGACGGAAGCACATCGTAGAGTGTCTCGACGGCGGAGCGCATCGCCTTGACGGTCGGCTCCAGCGGATCGGAATTGATGCCGGTCTTCAACGCCCAGCGCGAGACCATCTGGATAACATGGCCGACGCCCGCATAAAGCTCGTTCTGGATCTCGCCGGGCACCTTGTTGTCCAGCCCGTCGATTGCGTCGTAGAGCGCCGGCAGATCAAGGCCATCGCGCACCATCACATAGCACTTGACGATGTCGGACGGCAGCATTCCAGTCGCATCCACCAGCCGGTTGATGAAAACCGGGCTGCCGCGGTTGATCGCGTCATTGGCAAGCACGGTGCCGATAATCTCACGCCGCAGCCGGTGTTCGCGGATGTCCTTGGCGTGGGCCTTGTGCATGCGCTCCGGGAAATACCCGAACAGTTCGGAATCGAAATAGGGATCGTCCAGAAGCAGGCTCTTGGTCAGATCGTCGAAGAGCACGATCTTTGCATAGGACAAGAGCACACCGATTTCCGCCCGCGTCAGCGGCTTTCCGGCGGCAACGCGCTCGGCCAGCGTCTGGTTGTCCGGCAGGGTCTCCACCTGCCGGTCCAGCTGCCCGTCGCTCTCGAGCTTGTTCATCAGCCGCACCAGGTCTCCAGTCGCCCGGGCGCTGCGCCGCTCGACAAGCGAGATGGCCAGCGTCTGCAGGTAGTTGTTGCGCAGCACCAGCGCCGCCACCTCATCGGTCATGGAGATCAGCAGCTTGTTGCGGTTGGCAAGCGACAGGCGCCCGGCGCGCATGGCTGCGGCCAGGGCGATCTTGATATTGACCTCAAGGTCGGACGAATTCACGCCGGCGGAGTTGTCGATGGCATCCGAATTGCAGCGCCCGCCATGCATGTTGTATTCAATGCGGCCGCGCTGCGTCACGCCGAGATTGGCGCCTTCGCCGATCACCTTCGCGCCGACTTCGCTCGCGGTGATGCGCACCGGATCGTTGGTGCGGTCGCCAACCTCCGCGTCGCTCTCGCCGGCCGCGCGGACATAGGTTCCGATGCCGCCGAACCACAGGAGGTCGACATCGGCCTTCAGGATCGCCGTGATGATCTCGAACGGCGTCGCGACCGTGCCTGAAAGCCCAATCGCCGCCGCCGCCTGCTTGGTCAGCTTGACGGACTTTTCCGCCCGCGAAATGATCATGCCGCCCGGCGACAGGACAGACTTGTCATAATCCTGCCAGCTTGAACGCCCGAGCTCGAAGAGGCGCTTGCGCTCGGCGAAAGTGGTTTTGCAGTCCGGGTTCGGATCGATGAAAATATCGCGGTGGTCGAAGGCCGCCACAAGCCGGATAACCGGCGAAAGCAGCATGCCGTTGCCAAACACATCGCCCGACATGTCGCCGACGCCCACCACCGAGAATTCGGTCTTCTGGATGTCGATGTCCATCTCGCGGAAATGCCGCTCCACCGCCTCCCAGGCGCCGCGTGCGGTAATGCCCATCTTCTTGTGGTCATAGCCATCCGACCCGCCGGAGGCGAAGGCGTCGTCGAGCCAGAAGTGATGGTCCTGGCTGATCGCGTTGGCGGTATCGGAGAACGTGGCGGTACCCTTGTCGGCGGCGACGACGAAATAGGGATCGTCACCGTCATGGCACAGCGTGTTCTTGGGCGACACCACCTTTCCGTCGACGATATTGTCGGTGACCGACAGCAGCGTCGAGATGAAGACCTTGTAGGCGTCGCGGCCGGCGTTGAAGATATCGTCCCGTGTGCCGCTGGTCGGCAGTTTCTTCGGGTAAAACCCGCCCTTCGATCCGACCGGCACGATGACCGCGTTCTTGACCTGCTGCGCCTTGACCAGTCCGAGCACTTCCGTGCGGTAATCCTGCGCCCGGTCGGACCAGCGCAGCCCGCCGCGCGCGATCGGGCCGAAACGAAGATGAACCCCTTCGACATCCGAGCCATAGACGAAGATCTCGCGATAGGGCCGTGGCTCGGGGATGCCGTCGAGCGCACGCGGGTCGAGCTTGAAGGCCAGCGCGTCATGCACCCCGCCATCCGCGGTCTTCTGGTAGTAGTTGGTTCGCAGCGTCGAGGAGATCACATTGATGAACCGGCGGAAGATCCGGTCGTCGTCAAGGCTCGGCACGCGCGCCAGCGCGGTTTCGATGCGGCCGATGATTTCCTCGAATTCCTTGGCCGCGGCGCGCACCTTGAGCGATGGATCGAAACGGGCCCTGAACAGTCCGAAGATCTCGCCGGCTATTTCCGGATAGCGGTTGAGCGTGCCGGCGATATAGCCCTGTGAATAGGTGATGCCGGCCTGCCGCAGATAGCGCGCATAGGCGCGCAGCACCTTGACCTCGCGCGCTGTCAGTCCGGAATTGATCACCAGCCGGTTGAAGCTGTCATTGTCGATGCGGCCGAACCAGGTCGACAGGAATGCTTCATCGAGCAGCTCGACAAGCCGCGCCAGGTCCACCGGCATGCCGTCGCGATGCACGAGCTCCATATTGTGCAGAACGACCTTGCGCGTCTGCGTGACATCGACACCGACCGCGACCTCGAAGGTCTGCTCGCTGATCACGTTGAAGCCGAGATTCTCCAGCAAGGGAACACGGCGCGACAGAGCGACCGGTGCGTCCAGGTGGAAGATCTTGAGCGACAGGTTTTCGCTGGCCTCGCCGTCGCGCTGGTAAAAATCGATGCCGATCGGAATATCCTGTGCGCATTGCAGGAAACTCGGCAGGTCCTCGACAGCCTCCTCAGGCGTGAAATTGTCGCGATAGGCATCGGAGGTGTGCAGGGCCAGCGCATCGACCCCGGCCAGCGTCGAGAACTGGTCTTCCCACCGCGTGACGATGCGGCGGACCGCGTTCTCGAGCACTTCCTGGGAGACACGCGGCGTGCGGCCGCCCGAGCGGCCGAGCACGAAATGCACGCGCGCCACGCCGCCTTCCGGAAAGGCCGGGTAATAGGCCGACAGCCGCGCATCGAACACGTCCTTGAGATAGGCGCCGATGCGGCCCCGGGCGTCGGTGTCATACTGGTCCCTCGGGACATAGACGAGCACCGACACAAAACGGTCGAACCGGTCGATACGCGGCAGCACCCGCACGCGCGGCCGGTCGCTCAGCTCGATAATCTGTTCGCAGAAGCCGGCAAGCATCGGCACATCGATCTGGAAAAGTTCGTCGCGCGGATAGCCCTCTAGCGCGTTGAGCAGCACCTTGCCGGAATGGCTTTCCGAATCGAAGCCAAAACTCTCCACCACCGCATTCGCCTTGGAGCGCAGCAGCGGGATGCGCTGCACGGAGCGCGTATAGGCGGTGGAGGTAAAAAGGCCGACGATACGGAGTTCGCCGGTCACCCGTCCGCTCTCGTCGTAGCGTTTGACCCCGACATAATCCATGTAGGTCCGGCGGTGGACCAGTGAGCGCACATTGGCCTTGGTGACGATCAGTGCATCGGGGCCCTGCAGGAAGGCGAGCAGTTCGGGCGTCGTCGTCACCGGGTCGTTGCCGCGGCGCAGCACCCGCACATCGGGATCGGACAGGATACCGACGCCGGTGGCTTCCGCCCGCTCGACCGTCGCATCGCGCCCGGTGCCGCGGAAATTGTAGTCGCGCATTCCGAGGAAGGTGAAATTGTCGTCGCGCAGCCACTCAAGAAACGCCAGCGCTTCCTCGCGCTCCGCCAGGTGCTGGCTGCCGCCGGCGTTCTGAAGCTCAACCACGATCCCGTCGAGCCGCTCCAGCATGGCCGACCAGTCGACCACGGCCCGGTGGACCTGATCGAAAACCTTGAGCAAATTGGACTTCAAGAGCTTGATCGCGTCGGCTGAAAGGCGCGGCAGATGGATCTGCACGACACTGATCTTCTGCCATTTGTCGTCCGCCCGGCCGCCGCCAACCGGCTTGATTTCCTTGATTGTCCCGTCCGTGGCACGGTGGAGGTCGAGGATCGGGTGCGCTGCAAGGCAGATGTCGCGATGCGCGTGGGAGACCTCGCCCATGACGGAATCGAAGATGAACGGCATGTTGTGATCGACGAGCGTGATCACCGTCAGAGACCGCCCGGCCAGATCAACCCCGTCGACCGGGCCGACATGAATGCGGGTATCCTTGCCGTTCCAAGCATCGAGCTGCTTTCTGGCGTGGACACAAGCCGCTGCAAGGGATTCCGGACGATAAAGCAGGACATCATCGACGCTGACATGGCCGAACAGGAGTTCCGGATCGATATGGTCTTGTTTTTGCTGGCTGAGGATCTCGGCGATTCTGGCGATCTGTTTGTCTCGCTTCGGGTGCCGGCGCGTACCCATGACTTACTCCCCCCTCGATCCGCCTGGGCCTCGACCCCATGCGGTTATGAATGCTAACAAAACAGTTACCGGATAAGCGGCAAAACTGCACCACCTAAAATGCATGGACCGGAGTCTTCCCATGAGCAGCAAAGAAAATCCGACAACCGCTCTCGAGCTGGGGCCGATGGCCGAATTGAGCGAGGAGAACAGGGCCTATTTTGACAAGTGCCAGGAAAAGCTGGGCATGATCCCCAACGTGCTTCTCGCCTATGCGTTCGATGAGGCCAAGCTGCAGGCCTTCAAGATGCTCTACAACGATCTGATGCTTGGCGAATCCGGCCTGTCGAAGCTGGAGCGCGAGATGATCGCTGTCGCGGTCTCGTCGGTCAATCACTGTTACTATTGCCTCAGCGCGCACGGCGCGGCGGTACGCCAGCTCTCCGGCGACCCCGCCCTCGGCGAGCAGATCGGAATGAACTACCGCGCCGCCGATCTCGACGGGCGCCAGACCGCGATGCTTGATTTCGCCGTCAAGCTGACCGAGCAGCCCGACAAGATTGTCGAGGCCGACCGCCAGCTGTTGCGTGATGCCGGCTTCAATGACCGTGACATCTGGGATATCGCTGCAACCGCATCCTTCTTCAATATGTCCAACCGCATGGCGGCCGCGACGGATATGCGTCCGAACAACGAATATCACGCTATGGCGCGTTGAAATTTAGCCGGATAATCAAGGCACGCTGTGGATTTCGACGACGCGGTCGGGAATCTCGTTCCGATCGCCTGGAACGGGCGGATAATGCGCTGCCAGCAGCGCGCCCGCCTCAGTCACGGCCTCTGCCAGCGCACCGGCAAGTTTGTTCGCAGCCGCACCCTTGGTGATAATGCCGACGATTGAGTTCCATTCCTGTTGCTCGATCTTTTCGGCAATGCCGTGGTCGGCAATGATCTCCGCATAGTGCTCGTCAAGCGAAACGAAGATGAGCACCCCGGTACGGCCCTCGGTGGCATGGATGTTGTGCGCCAGAAACTGCTGAACCGCCTGGGCGTGTGCCCGGCGATAACGCACCGCCTTGGCAACGAACCGCAACCGCAGCGACGGGACCTGCCAGATCAGCAGCATGCTGAGCAGCCAGGCGCAGAACAACGCGGTGACAAACGTGGCCGTGCCGATATCGATCCACAACAGATGGAATATCCAGGCAAGAGCCGTGCCGAGCATCAGCGCGACGCACGACAGGACAAACGCCGCGGCCATGAAATAGGGGTCCGACCGGCCGCACACCACGCAATGGATCTCGCCGCTTGTCCTGGCCTCTGCGGCCTTGATCGCCGAGGCGATGCTTTCATGTTCCGTTTCGCTCAACATCACCAACTCCCGGACGAGCCGCCGCCGCCGGACGATCCGCCGCCACCCGAAAAACCGCCGGAACTCGAGCTGCTCCATCCTGACGAGCCGCTGGACGAGCCGCCGGAGCCGCCATAGGTCACCTGCATGCCCAGCCATTTGTAGCGCCCGGGCGCGATCTTCTTCCCGAAGATCGGGGCAAGGATCGAAAAGATGATCATGCCCCCGAAGAACAGGCCGAACAGGCTGAAGAAGCCGATCGCAGCAAGGTCGTCGGGATCGATCCACCGTTCATTGCGCTTGGCGCGCGCTTCCATCTCGGCCGCATCACCTTCCAGAACGGAGATAATGTTGTCGACACCGGCCTGTATGCCAGCCGGGAAATCGCCGGCGCGGAATTCGGGCACGATGGTCTCGTCGATGATCAGCTTGGAAAGGGCATCGGTCAGCGTGCCCTCGAGACCGTAGCCGACTTCGATGCGCAGTTTGCGGTCGTTGACGGCGACGAGCAGCAGCACGCTGTTGTTTTCTTCCGCCTGTCCGAGCCCCCAGCGGCGAAACATCAGATTGGCATAATGTTCGATCGTCCAGTCACCGGTCGTGTGGATCGTCGCCACCACGAGCTGGTCGGATGATTTGTCCTCAAAGGCGGCGAGTTGCGCGATGAGGCTGGTTTTGACGCTGTCCGGCAGGATGCCTGCGGTGTCCATGACCCGTTCGGTGAGCTGCGGAATGTCCTGGGCATTCCCGGCAGAAGGCGGCGCAAGCGTAAATATGACCGCCGCAATCAGGCAAAGGAGGTAGCCGTGGAGGTGTGGAACACGAGACATCACGGGCGGCCTCAATCGAAGCTGACCTTTGGAACCTCGCGGCTTTGCGCGTCGATGGTGAAGGTCTGCATCGGCCTGGCCTCCGGATAGAACCAGGAAGCCCACCAGCGGCCGGGGAATGTCTTGAGCTCGGTGTTGTATTTCCGGACTGCCTCGATGTAATCGCGCCGCGCCACCGCAATCCGGTTCTCGGTGCCTTCAAGCTGCGACTGCAGCGCGAGGAAGTTCTGGTTGGATTTCAGATCGGGGTAGGCTTCCGACACCGCGAGCAAACGGGTAAGCGCCGACGTCAGCGCCGACTGGTTCTGCTGGAAGGTCTCGAATGCCTGCGGATTGGTCAGGACATCGGACGGTATCTGGACCGAGGTCGCCTTGGCCCGCGCATCCACGACCGATGTCAGCACGTCCTTTTCCTGAGCCGCAAAACCTTTGACGGTTTCGATCAGATTGGGAATGAGGTCGGCGCGCCGCTGATACTGGTTGAGCACCTGGCTCCAGGCGGCCTTGGCCTGTTCCTCATAGGTCGGAATGGCGTTGATCCCGCAGCCGGAAAGCGTCAGCAGCGCCAGGAGAATGACAATCGCGGTACCCGGCCGCAACGGCTTGGAAAGAGACTGCACGGCGGTCATGAAAAGATCCCCTCGAATGATCCGGGGACACCATATCCGAACCGCCGCACGCGCGAAACCGCAATCTGGACGCGAACCCTATGAAACCGGTTGCCGGCAAAGCTCGTAGGCGGCGAATTCAATAGCCGCGATCGTCTGTGCGATGTCCTCATCGGTGAGCGCCAGCGAAGGATAGACCTTTCCGGGCGCCTTGAAGACGCCCTTGGCCCGCAGGGCCGCGTTGAACTTTGCGTTGAGCCCGGCGTCGGCGGCAAAGACATCACGGTAGTCGCGCACTTCGCTGGCGGTGAAGACGACATCGAACAGGGTCGGATCGCCGACGATACGATGGTCGATGCCGGCCTTGCTCAATGCCGCCGTCATGGCGGCCATCAGTGTTTCGCCGTTCCGGCGCAAGGATTCGTAAGCGCCGGGCCGCCGCAGAACCTCCATCGTCTTGAGCCCCGCCACGGCCGCGACGGGATTGCCGCTCAGCGTTCCGAGCTGCATCAGGAAACCGTCTTCGCCGACCTTTGATTTATCGAAATGCGCCATGATATCGGCGCGGCCGGCAATCGCCGCCAGCGGAAAACCGCCGCCGATCACCTTGCCGAGTGTGCACACATCCGGAACGACGCCGTAGAGCTCCTGCGCGCCGCCATAGGCAAAGCGGAAACCGGTGACGATCTCGTCGAAGATCAGCACGATACCGTGTTGCGAACACTCCGCGCGCAGCGCCTCCAGGAACCCGGGCTGCGGCGGGATAATGCGCTGCAGCGGCTCGACAATGATCGCCGCGATCTCATTTCCGTGTTCGGCAATCAGCGAACGCACGAATGCAATGTCGTTGAAAGGCGCAATGAGCATCTCGTCGCGCACGCTTGCCGGAATACCGGCGGAATCGGGCACCGCGGTCGGAAAATTCGCCAGCCTTGACGGCGCGAGGCTCATTTGTGCCTCCGCCGACATGCCGTGATAGCCGCCTTCGAACTTGATGATCTTGTCGCGCCCGGTAAAGGCCCGCGCAAGACGCATGGCATACATGTCCGCCTCGCCGCCGGACGATACGTAACGCACCATCTCGGAACACGGCACGGCGCGGCAGATTTCCTCGGCAAGCTCGATGCCGCGCGCGTTGTTGGCAAAGAATGTCATGCCCTTGCCGAGCTGTTCCTCGACCGCATCGAGGACCTCCGGATGCCCGTGACCGAGCATCATCGGCCCGGAACCGATCAGGTAGTCGATATACTCGTTGCCGTCCTCGTCCCAGACCCGCGAACCCTTGCCGTTGCGGATGATGATGCCGGGATCGAAATTGCCGAAACCGCCGGCCGGAAGCACCGCCTCTGCGCGCGCGATCCATTGCTGCTGGGAAGTACCCATGGTTTGACCTTTCTAATCAATTTGCGCGGCGGGTGTGCCGAGAACGTCCAGATCGGGCACCACGCCAAGGCCCGGCCCCTCGGGCGGAACGATCCGCCCTTCCTTCCGTGTCGGCCCGCCGGGCACGAGGCGCGGCGCGACATAGCCTGACAGGTCGCAGACATTCATCACCGCCTTCGGCTCGGTGGCGGCGCCAAGATGCAGCAGGGCGGCGGTCGTGACATCCGATCCCCAGGTATCCTCGATGCACATGCGCGCGCCAAGGTACACACAAAGATCACGCGCGCGGCGGCTCGCACTGACACCGCCCATCTTGGAGAGCTTGATCGCCACCGCATCCATGCACTGCAGCTTGTAGCCCTTCAGCAGCGATTCCATGTCATGGGCGCACTCGTCGATCTTCATCGGCAGGCCCGTGGCTGCCTTGACGGCGGCGCAATCTTCCAGTGTCGCGCATGGCTGTTCGAGCATGATGTCGAGATGCGACACGGCGCGTCCGACGCGGATGGCGTCCAGCCGGCTGGCGCCGCAGTTCCAGTCGCCATAGACCAGGGGTCCATCGCCGACGGCGGCGCGCACCTTCGTCAGCCGTTCGGCATCGGCCTGACAGTCATCATCGACGCCGAGCTTGGCCTGGAACTGCCGGATACCCTGCGCGTATGCATCCTTTGCAATGCGTGCCATCTCGTCGGGTTCGATACAGGTGATCGAATGATAGAGCGGCAGGTCGCGCGCCCGCCGGCCTCCGAGCAGGGTGTGGAGCGGCAGGCCGGCAACCTTTGCCGTGATATCCCACAACGCGATGTCGATCGGCGATTTCGCGTAAGGATGGCCGATGAGATGCGCATCGAGCCTTGCCATCACGGCTTCCGGCCCGACCGGGTCGCTGCCGATCAGCAACGGCGCCATCTCCTCGATTGCCGGTCTGATGCCCCTGGCATAGGCCGGCAGGTAATGCGGGATCGGACAGGCCTCGCCCCAGCCGTCAATGCCTGCATCGGTCTCGATACGAAGCACAACGGTCTCGACGGTTTCGCATTTCTTGCCCGACGCCATGTTGTAGGCGGTGTGGCTTTCCAGCGGAACATGCCAGATGGTTATCCGGGTAATCTTCACGGCCGCACCTCGTAGACGGCGACCGGTTCGCCGAGAAGCGCTTCATCCGGCTCGCAGCCGAGTCCCGGCGTCTCGCCGATGGTCATGATGCCGTCAACGCAGCGGCAGCCCTGGCCGGGCGCGACATCGACCGTCAGCATGTCCTGGCATGCCCAGCTTGCGCGGATGAATTCTTGCGGAATCGTTTGCGCGAGATGCGCCGCTTCCGTATCCGCAAGAACCGAGCCGCCCGTCGCCATCACGAACATCTGGATCCCGTGGGCTGTTCCGACATCGCGGATACGCCGTGCCTTGGTCAGCCCGCCGACCCGGTTCAGCTTGATGCCGAAGACATCGGCAATACCCTCGCGTGCGATACGGCAGGCATCTTGCAATGTCACGAGCGACTCGTCGACGCTGATCGGCGCCGTGGTGACCTCGCGGATTGCAGCGATATCGTCGAGTGTTTCGCCCGGCTGCTCGAAGGTCACGCCGAGATCGGCGACCGCGTTCATGACGATGCTCGCTTCGCGCCGGGTCCAGGCCCGGTTGACGTCGTAGAGGATGATTTCCTGCGGGCGCCGGCATTCCTCGAGATGACGGATGCGGGCAATGTCGCGGTCGACATCGCTGCCGCCGACCTTCGCGGAATGGGCGACATAACCCATCGCGCGGTAACGCTCGATAATCTCCATCATGGTATCGGGCTCGCCTGAGGAGACCGATGATGCTGCCGGCGTGCCCGTCTCGCGCTTGCCGCCTAATAGATCGGCGATCGGCAGTCCGAAGGCCTTTCCGGCGATATCCCAGCAGGCGAGATCGATCGGCGCCTTGGCGTAGAGATGGCCAGGCAGGCAAAGATCCATGGCGCGCTCGACCAGCTCCACCTTGCGCGGATCGAGACCGAGCACCGCATCGGCCATGGTCTCGATGCCCGCGCGAATGCCGGGACCGTGCGCCGGAACATAGGTGTGGCCCCAGGGCGTTCCCTCGCCCCAGCCGGTCAGGCCGGCATCGGTTTCCAGCTTGACGAAAGTCGCGTCGAGAACCTCGAATTTCAGCCGCCCGCCGGAAAGCCAATAGGGATCGGCCAGCGGCAGATCCTTGTGGTAAACCGAGATGCGGGTAATCTTCATCGCGCCCTAGTCCATCGTGACGACGATGTTGCCGATATGCTTCTTGTCGATGAAGGCCCGTTGCGCGTCGTGCAGCTTTTCCAGCGGAAAGGCCTGTGCCAGCACGGGTTTGACCTCGCCGCGCTCGATATAGCCGACGAGATTGCCGAAGGTTCCGGGCGGCACGACCGTCGCGCCGGTGAAGGTCAGGTCCTGAAGGTAGAGGGTACGCAGGTCAAGATCGACGATCGGACCGGCGATCGCCCCCGAACAGGTGTATCGCCCGCCACGCTCGAGCACATCGATCAGCGTCGGGAAAGCGTCACCGCCGACAACATCGGCAACGACGCTGACCGTGTCTTTGCCGATGGCCTGTTTCAGGTCCGCCTTCAGATTGTCCGGCGCCCGGTCAAGCACGGCCACCGGGCCGAGCGCCGCCACCTGATCCTGTTTTGCCGCACCGGCCATGGCGATGGTCTTGGCGCCGCGCCGGTTGGCGAGCTGGATGAGGGCAGAGCCGACCCCACCGGAGGCACCGGGTATGAGAACGGTATCCGCGGAGCCGACATCGGCACGGTTGAGCATGTTCTCCGCCGTCACCCAGGATGTCGCGAAGGTCGCAAGCTCCGCATCGCTCAGGCTGCTGTCGACGGGAAAGACGGCCCGGTCCACGATTTTGAGATATTCCGCGAAACCACCGTCCATCTCCGAGCCAAGGTATCGGCACTTGTTCAAGTCAAGCGGATCATCCGGGTCGCGGATCCAGGTTTCCACCATGACCCTTCTGCCGATCAGCGATGAATCCGCGCCCTCTCCGGCGGCGACCACCGTGCCGGCGACATCGGCGCCTTGAATACGCGGAAAGACAATCGGCGCGCCGCCCCAGGACGGGTCTTCCTCGCCGACCTCATCGAAGCCGCCGCCGGTTGTTGCCTCGGTGACGGCCTTGGAGTACCAGCCGGTGCGCGTGTTGACGTCGGTATTGTTGAGACCGCAGGCATGGACCTTGATCAACACTTCGCCCGGCCCCGGTTGCGGCACCGGCCAGTCGGTGCGGAATTCCAGCTTGTCCATATCGCCGTGGCCGGTCAGCACCACGGCGCGCATTGTTTCCGGGATGATTGTCATTCGGCCGCCTCCTCGACGGGCTGATCGGTTCGCGGCAGGCGGCTTTCGGGATCGTAAGCCGGCTCATCCAGCACAATGGCATTCCTTGTTTCGCCGGCTATCAGAACGGTCAGCTCAGTGCCCGGTTTCGCCGCACGGGGTTCGATATAGGCAAAGGCGAGGATCTTGCCGACCGTGTGTCCGTAGGCAACCGATGCGGTTGATCCGACGACAACGCCGTCCAGCATGACAGCCTCGCCGCCATGGCCGTCATTGATACCGTCCGGCTTGATGGAAAGATAGGCGCAAATCCAGGGCAGTTCCTCGCTCAGGCTTGCCTCCGTCTGCGCCTTGCCGACGAAGGCGCCCTTGTCCGGTTTGACGAACCGCATCACATCGGCTTCCGGCAGTGTCACCTCGTTGGTCAGTTCGCCGGCCCCCTTGAACATCTTCTCCATGCGCATGGCGTTCATCGCAAAGGAGCCGTAGTCCGCGATACCATAGGCCGCGCCCGCCGCCCAAAGCGCGTCATAAACGGCAAGCATGCTTTCGCGCGGACCGTGGATTTCCCAGCCGAGCTCGCCGCAATAGGACATGCGGAAGGCCCACATGACGTGGCCGGCAATGGTGATTTCCTTTGCCGTCAGCCAGCGGAAACCGGCATTGTCGAGACCCGCATCCGTATGGGCGGACAGAACCGTTCGCGACTGCGGCCCCTGCAGGGCGATCGCCGCCCAGTCATCCGAAAGTTTGCCGATCGTGACCGCCTCGTCGGCGCGATGCCTGTTGAGATGGTCGAGCAGCCTCTGCTCGAAAAAGGCAGCGCAAACAAGATAATAGCGATCATTTTCCAGCTTGACGATCGTCAGCTCGATCTCGATGCGGCCGCGTTCGTTCAGAAGATGGGTCAGCGCGATGCCGCCGGTCTTCTGCGGCAACCGGTTGGCGACAAGCCCATCCAGGAAGCGCTCCGCATCGGGACCGCTGACCTCGACCTTTGTAAAGGCGGAGATGTCCATGATGCCGACACCGCTTCTGACGGCACGGACCTCGGATGCCACCATGTCGTCGACCACATTGCGGCGGAAGGAATAGTGATCCTCCTGCGCGACACCGTCCTTGGCGAACCAGCGTGGCCGTTCATGTCCGTAGACTTCCTCGAAAACCGCGCCCTTTTCCTTCAGCCGCTCATAAAGCGGGCTCGGTTTGACCGGCCGGCCCGCCAGCCGGTTGAAATGCGGGAACGGGATCTCGTGGCGCAGGCAATAGTCTTCCCTGGCCTTGGTGATTTGCCAGTCCTTGCCGGCATAGGCGCCGAAGCGCCTCGGATCATAGTCGCGCATGGAGATGTCTGCCGCGCCATGCACCATCCAGCGGGCCAGTTCACGCGTCAGCCCCGGACCCCAGCCGACGCCGATCTGCGTGCCGCAGCAGCACCAGTAATTCCTGACGCCCGGCGCAGGACCGATCAGCGGGTTGCCGTCCGGCGGATGCGATATGGCGCCGTGCACCGTGCGCTTGATGCCAAGCTCGGCGAAGATCGGCATGCGGCCCAGGGCGTTTTCCAGCCACGGCATGACGCGCTCGTAGTCGGCCTCGAAGAGTTCGTTTTCAGCTTCCCAGGGGCAATGGTCTTCCCAGACCGTGTTGGGATTCTCCTTCTCATAGATCCCGATCAGCCCGGATTTCTGCTCCATGCGGATATAGCCGGAAACCAATGCATCGTCCCGGATCACCGGAAGCTCATGCTCCAGGTCTTTGAATTCAGGGACCGTATCGGTAACGAAATAATGGTGGGTCATGGACGTCATCGGCAGTTGAAGACCGCTCCATTCGCCCATCTGGCGCGCATAGGTACCGCCGGCGTTGACGACATGTTCACATACGATATCGCCGCGTTCGCTCGACACCATCCATTCACCGCTCGGCAGTTGTCTGATGTCTGTTGCCCGGCAGCGGCGGATGATTCGCGCACCGCGCTGACGCGCACCCGCTGCAAGCGCCTGGGTAATGCCGGACGGGTCGGCATGGCCGTCATCGGGTGTATGCAGCGCGCCTATGACCCCGTCGAGATTGTAGAAAGGATGCAGCTCCGCGATGCGGTCTTTGCCGACAATCTCGATATTGAAGCCGAGCGAACGGCCGACGCTGAGCGTGTGGCGCAGCCAGTCCATTTCGTCTTCGCTGTAGGCAAGCCGGAACGAGCCGCAGCCATGCCAGGTAACCGATTGGCCGGTTTCGGCCTCCAGCTTCCCGGAATAGAGGCCGATATTGTAGTCGACGCACTTGCCGAGCCCGAAACTCGATGTCGAATGGGTGATCTGGCCTGCCGCGTGCCAGGTGGAGCCCGAGGTCAGCTCGGCTTTTTCCAGAAGCACGATATCCGTCCAGCCCTCGTGGGCCAGATGATAGGCGAGGCCGCAGCCCATAATGCCGCCGCCGACAATGACGACGCGTGCCGTGCTCGGCACAGAACCCTTGATTTCCTCAGTCACCGGAATTTCCTGATCATGGTGCACAAATTTGTGGACAGGCTAATCGTACAAATGTACTTTCGTCAACCATGAATAACATGATCGTACCAAGAAGCGCGGTCACCGCGCCCCAGAACGTCCTCGAGGCACTCGCCGACACACTGGGTGACATGACGCCCGAGGTCCGCAAAGCGGCGTCCTATGTGCTTGAAAACCCGAACGATGTCAGCGTTTCCTCGATCCGCGAGATCGCCGATGCCGCCCATGTCAAACCCAACACCTTCGTGCGCATGGCCCGGACGGTCGGCTTCGACGGTTACGAGGATTTTCGCGAACCATTCCGCCAGGAAATCCGCCGCGGCGGAATCAGCTTTCCCGATCGCGCCCGCTGGCTGCAGTCCCTTGCAAGGGGCGGCAAGCTGTCGAAGCTCTATGCGGACATGGCCGCCAGTGCCATCCGCAACATTGAGGAAACCTTTGCCGCCGCAAACGACGCGACCATGAAGACAGCGGCCGATGCAATCGTCGCGGCCCGCCGCACCTTCGTGCTCGGGGTCGGCGTCAACAGCTCGAACGCCCGCAACTTCACTTATCTTGCCGACATGGCAGTCGACACGATCGAGGCGATCCCGCGTCCCGGCAGCGTGGCGATCGATGATCTGGCGCGCGCCGCGCCGGGCGATGTCCTCATCGCCATCACCTGCAAGCCTTACCGTTCCGAGGTAGTGGAGGCCGTGGAACTTGCCCGCAAACAGGGCCTGACCATCATCGCCATCTCCGACAGCCCGGCATCGCCGATCGTCATAGCCAGCCATCACGCGTTCATCGTCACCGCCGAAACACCGCAGTTCTTTCCGTCCTCCGTGTCGACCATCGCCTTGCTCGAGGCATTGATGGCCTTCGTCATTGCCGACGCGGAACCGGACGTGATCTCCAATATCGAGCGATTTCACGAGCGCCGCCATGCGCTCGGCATTTATGCAGCCGACGAATGAGGGAATGCTGATGACCGCGCCTGTCGAACTGGTCCGCTCGCTGGACGCCCGCTACTATACCGACCCGCAAATCTTCCAGATCGAACGCAACGGACTGATGGCGAGGACATGGCAATTCGCCGGCCATGTGTCGCAGCTCAAGGAACCGGGCGCCTATTTCACGTTCGAGATTGCCGGCCAGAGCCTTTTTTGCATCCGTGACAAGGCCGGTGAAATCCGCGCCTTTTATAATGTGTGCCAGCACCGGGCCCATGAACTGGTCAGCGGGACCGGCAATGCCGGCCTGATCGTCTGTCCCTACCATGCATGGACCTATGAGCTGACCGGCAAGCTGCGCTCAGGGCCCAATATCAAGGCGGTTCCTGGTTTCGACCGGGATGCGATATGCCTGACATCCGTTAAGGTCGAGGAGTTCTGCGGTTTCCTTTTCGTCAATCTGGATGCGGACGCAAGGCCGATGGAAGACTGGTTTCCCGGCGCGCGCGCGCAGCTTACCGCCTTTGTGCCCAATTACGCGGAACTGGAGCCCCTGCAATGGGTCGAAATTCCAGAGAACTGCAACTGGAAGGTCTCCGTCGAGAACTATTCGGAGTGCTATCACTGCAAGATCAACCACCAGACCTTCGCGACCGGGATCATCAAGCCCGAAACCTATGACATCCAGCCGCAGGGCTACTGCCTGCGCCACACGACGGAATGCCAGAATCTTGAGAGCATGACCTATCCCGTCGACCTCGACGCCAACGAGCATGCCGGCGACTATTCCTCCTGGTTCCTTTGGCCGATGTTCTCGTTCCAGGTCTATCCGGGGAATGTCCTGAATACCTATCACTGGCGCGCCGTTGACGCAGATCATGTGGTCGTATGGCGGGGCTGGTACAGCGCTGGTGGCCTCGACTCCGATATCATCTCCAGACTTGCCGCACAGGATCGCGGAACGACCGTCGAGGAGGATATCCACCTTGTCGAATCCGTCCAGCGGGGCATGAAGAGCCGGGGCTACCGCCCTGGACCCCTGGTGCTTGATCCGGCATGCGGCGTGAATTCCGAGCACTCGGTCAAGGTGCTTCAGCAGTGGATGAGAGAAGCGGTCGATGGTTGACGTAGCGCCCTATTGGCAAAACTACATTGACGGAAACTTCGTGGACGGCGGCGCGGGCCGCCTCGCCGTAGACGATCCGGGATCCGGTGAGAGGCTTGCGGAACAGGCGCTCGCCGACGCGGCCGATGTCGACCGCGCGGTTGCTGCTGCCCGGCGCTGCCACGAAAGCGGCGCATTGAAGGATTTGCGGCCGGTCGAGCGCGGCCGAATGGTCCGCGCGATGGGCGATTATCTTCATGAAAATATTGACGAAATTGCACCGATCCTTTGCCTGGAGTCCGGCAAGCCGCTTTGGGAGGCCAGGATCGAGATCGAAGGCGCGGTCCGCTACTTCGAATACTACGGCAACCAGGCCGAGACCCTGGAAGGCCGGTCTATTCCGCTCGGCGCCGGCTATTTCGATTTCACGGTGCTCGAACCTTACGGTGTTTCGGCGCAGATCATTCCGTGGAACTACCCGCTGGAAATGACCGCGCGGTCGCTTTCGGCGGCGCTCGCCACCGGCAATGCCTGTGTCATCAAGACGCCGGAGCTTGATCCGCTGACCAACCGCTATTTTGCGCTTGCTGCCGAGGCCGCCGGCCTGCCCGGTGGCGCGGTGAACATCCTGTGCGGTCACGGCCGGGAGGCAGGCGCTGCGCTGTCCTCACACCCCGGCGTCAACCAGATCGTCTTTACCGGATCCGTCCCGACCGGGGTCGCGATCGCGTCCGCCGCCGCACAAAATGTCGTGCCCTGCGTCCTCGAACTCGGCGGAAAATCGGCCGCTATCGTCCACGATGACGCAGACATCGATGCCTTCATGAACGATGTGCGCTGGGGCATCTATTTCAATGCCGGCCAGGTCTGCTCGGCCATGTCGCGGGTCATCGTCCACGAAAGCATCCACGACCGGGTGGTCGAGGGTGTTGTTTCTCTGGCTAAGGAACTGTCCGTCGGACCAGGCATCGAACGCTCGGAATTCGGGGCCAACATGGGTGCGATGGTCTCCGAGCGTCAGCGCGACCGTGCTGCCGGGATGTGTTCGGCCGCGCAGCGCGAGGGTGCCGTGGCGGCAACCGGCGGCCGTCCCCTGAACCGGCCGGGCTGGTTCCTCGAGCCGACCGTTCTGACAGATGTGACCCCCGACATGACGATCGCCAATGACGAGGTGTTCGGGCCGGTCCTTTCCGTTCTGAAATTTGCCAGGGACGAAGAGGCGATCGCCGTTGCCAACGGTACGCCATACGGCCTCGTCGGCGGTGTCTTCACCAGCGATCTTGACCGGGCGACAAATGCCGCGCAGAAGATTCGCGCCGGGCAGGTCTTCGTCAATGAATGGTATGCGGGCGGAGTTGAAACGCCTTTCGGCGGCTATGGCAAATCCGGTTATGGCCGGGAAAAGGGCCGCGAGGCCCTTCTGAATTATGTACAGACCAAGAATGTCGCGATCAGGCTGGGGGTAAATTGAACGATGGACAAGGACCTTTTTGAAAAGGGGCTGGCGCAGCGCAAGGCGACCCTCGGCACCGAATATGTCGAGAAGAACCTTTCCGCCGCCGACGATTTCACCCGGCCGTTTCAGGAGGCGATGACCGAATGGTGCTGGGGTTTCGGCTGGAGCGATGACGCGATTGAACCGAAGACACGCTCGATGATGAACCTTGCGATGATCGGTGCGCTCGGAAAGATGCAGGAATGGGAGACCCATTGCCGCGGCGCCCGCAACAACGGCGTTTCCGTCGAGGAGATCCGCGCCGTCATTCATGTGGTCGGCATCTATTGCGGCGTGCCGCAGGCGCTCGAATGTTTCCGGGTGGCACGCAAGGTGCTCGAAGAGGAAGGCGCGCTCTAACCGCCGTCATCTTGTCCGTTTGAAATCCGCCGCGCTTGCTTTAGGCTGGGCCCGAACAAGGGTTGAAACCATGTCTGATCATGATGAGCGGTCCCGCCAGGCGCAGCGGGATCTGGACCGGACGCGCGAGGAAGGCGGCCTTCTGAACGCGCCGAAAATGAAGCCGAAATCCAAATCGGTTAAAGGGCACTTCATGGCCGAGGATGTCGACCAGTCCGATCGCATCGAGGTCTGGGGAAGCCGTATCGGCCGCATTCTTTCCTTGATCGCCGTCTTCATTCTGATTATCTGGTTGGTGAATTTCCTGCAGAACAACTGAGAAAACCCATGTCCGACAGTGATTTAAAGACGCCGGACCGCAAGTCGGTTCTGGTGATCTCGAGCCACGTCGCAAGGGGTTCGGTGGGCAACCGGGCTATCGTTTTCGCGCTTGAGACGCTGAAACATCCGGTCTGGGCGCTGCCGACGGTGGTTCTGCCCTGGCATCCGGGACATGGCCCGGCGACCCGCTCAATGCTGCCACTGGACGAGTTTTCCGCAATCATCGATGATCTGTGCCGGGCCCCCTGGCTGGGCGAGGTGGGGGCGGTTCTTTCCGGATATCTCGGAAGCGCGGCGCAGGCGGGCCCGATAGCAAAACTCGTCGCTGCGGTTCGCGACCGCAATCCGGGTGCGCATTATCTGTGCGATCCGGTGATCGGCGACAAGGGCGGGCTCTATGTGCCCGAAGAGACGGCCGAAGCCGTTCGGGACATGCTCATTCCGGTCGCCTCCATCGCAACGCCCAATCGCTATGAGCTTGAATGGATCGCGGGAACGGCCTTTTCGGACAATGCCGAAATTATAGAAGCGGCGCGGGCGCTCGGCCCGGAACGTGTCCTTGTCACCACCGCTCTTCCCATGATGGCGAACAGTACCGGCAATCTCCTGGTCACCGGCAAGGACGCGCTGATGGCCGAGCATCAGGCAATCCCCGATCCTCCGAACGGACCGGGCGATCTGTTGTCGGCGCTGTTTCTTTCCCATCTCATGGATGGACGCAGCGACGAACAGGCGCTGCAAAGGGCAACGTCCTCCGTCTTTGAGATCCTTGCCCGGACCGCAAAACACGGCGCCGATGAGTTGACACTTGAACGCGAGGCCGCCAGTTTCGTGCGGCCCTTCGCACTTGTGCAGATGCGCCGCATAGCAACACCGGCTAGGCCGCAAAAGAACAAGAACAAGGAAAAGACCAGATGAGCGGATTTCCCGACCGGCTGCTCGCCGGATACGACCGGTTCATGAATGGCCGCTATGCTGAGGAACGCGACCGCTACCGGGACCTCGCCGAAAAGGGCCAGAAGCCGCAAACCCTGTTTATTGCCTGCTGCGATTCCCGCGCCGCGCCTGAAACGATATTCAACGCCGGTCCCGGCGAGCTTTTTGTCGTGCGCAATGTTGCCAACCTTGTACCGCCTTACGCACCGGATGGTGAATTCCATTCAACATCCGCCGCAATCGAATTTGCCGTCCAGGCGCTGGGCGTGAGTGATGTCGTCGTGATGGGTCATGGCCGCTGTGGCGGGATAAAGGCCGCGCTCGACCCGAACGCCGAGCCGCTTTCTCCGGGAGACTTCATCGGACACTGGATGAGTCTGCTGACACCGGTCAGTTCGGAGGTACAACAAAGCGAATTGCTGACCGCCAACGAACGGCAGACGGCTCTGGAACGTATTTCGATTCGCAATTCCATCGCAAATCTGCGCACCTTCCCCTTCGTGAAAACGCTCGAGGACGCAGGCAAACTCGATCTGCATGGCGCCTGGTTTGATATATCCTCCGGAGAACTCTGGGTGATGAACGAGGCCTCCGGAGACTTCTCCCGGCCGCAAAATTAGCGCCCGACCGGCATCTCACGACCGCTCGAGCAACGCATCGATCTCGGTGACCTGATCGCGCGACAGCGGTCCGAATTCCATCGCACCGAGGTTCTCCCGCGCCTGTTCCTCATTGCGAATTCCGGGGATCGGAACCGCCCTCTCGCTCTGTGCCCAGATCCAGCCAAGCGCTCCCTGGACAAGTGTACGACCACCACTTGTGAGGATTTCCCGGATCGCCTCCAGCCGCTCTGTCCACTCCTGATTGGCGCCGCCGCTCTTCAAAAAATAGCGCTGCCAGTCGGGTCCGGCTGAGCGGATATCGTCGGCCGGCAGCCGGCTCTCCGGCGTGTATTTTCCGCTCAGGAGACCCATGGCGAGCGGCAGCCGGATGAGCGCCGTGAGATCATTCGCGTCGCATATTTTGAGCATCTGCGGCGCCGGCTGGAAGACGTTCATGTTGAACTGGGCCACCACCGCGCCGTCAATAGCGCTCCAGCTCCGGACCCGCTCCGGATCGTCCGTGCTCCATCCGAAGGAGCGGATTTTGCCCTCCCCACGCAGCTTCTCCAGTGTCTCGGCGACACCCTGTGCGGCATCAATTGGGAGGTCCGAAATATGCAACTGATAGAGGTCTATGACGTCGGTCTGCAACCTGCGCAAAGATGCTTCACAGGCATCTGAAATATAGCGCTCCGACCATTTTTGACCAATCAGTTCCTTACGCTCCTCGTCAATCACGTTGCCGAATTTCGTCGCCAGGAAAACCTGGTCGCGCCGGCCCTTGATGGCCTTTCCGATCACCCGTTCGCAGTGCCCTGCACCGTAGGCATCGGCCGTGTCGATCAGCTTTGCACCGCATTCCAGTGCACAATGAAGAGCGCGAATCGAGACCGAATCTTTGGCAGACCCGTATCCGATGGGTGTTCCCTTCGGAAGCACCCATTTTTCACCACTGAAAAATGGTCCGCCCATGGCCCAGGTGCCGATTCCCATGGCGCCCACATCCGACCCATCAATCGCTAACATCTTGTTTTTAATGCTATTCATGGTATAAACCCGTAAATACTGACTAATTTTCCTGTGTTGACCATCAGGAATAAGTCAGATGGCCGCGACAGAAAACGCCCAATTCTGAAAGGTGCTTTTCATGGATGAAAGGTGGAAATGGGAGGATCTGCGGCTGTTTATTGCCGTTGCCAGGGGCGGCGGACTGTCCATGGCGACCCGTTCGACAAAGGTCAGCCCGCCGACTCTGGGTCGCCGCGTTCTGGCGCTCGAGCGGGCACTTGGCCTCGAACTCTTTCACCGCAGCAAGGACGGGTATTCGCTGACCACCGCGGGCTTCGAGCTGCTCGAAATCGCCGAGGACCTTGAGTCCGAGGCGGCGCGAATCGACCGGTGGCGCGACAAGACACAGCGGACCTTGAAAGTGCGTATCGCCGTCGGATTCTGGACCGGGCTTTTTCTCGCCCACAAGGTCGCCGAACTGCGCCCGCAGGATGAGCATGTGGACCTTGCCCTGATCACCGGGGTCGAGGATCTCGACCTGCAAAGACGTCAGGCCAATATCGGACTGCGCAATCGCCGGCCGGAAAATCTCGGCCTCGCCGGACAGCGTCTGACCCGCGTCGAATTCGCCATCTATGGCGACACGGATTACGTCGCCGCCAATCCCGCGGCGAGAGCCCGGAGGCGTTTCTGGGATTGTGACTGGATCACCATGGTGCACGCCGGCACCAAGCCGCCATCCTCCGCGTGGCTCGATCGCCATCTGGAACGGGACGCGGTTCTCGCGTGCAACTCGCCGGCGGCGCTGATGGCCGCCGTCACGACCGGGACCGGCCTCGCCGTCCTTCCCTGTTTCATCGGTGATGCCTCACCGCGGCTGGTGCGGTGCGACGATCCGATTTCGGAACTCGCGCATGATCAGTGGCTGGTCAGCCACGATGACGACCGTCACGAGCCGCACATCGCCAAGGTGATCGAAAACACCGCGCAGCTCATCCGCCGCCACCGCCGCCTCTTCGAGGGGCAGGCCATCGCGGCGTGAAATGGTGAACGAAGATCGACAGCCCCTCGGTCGCGTCCGAAGACAGCATTCCGGATGACCGGGTTCGGCATCGACCGCCGCTCCGAGTGGCGATCAGGACAATCATCGATCGAACACGAACATCGACAGCGCCTTCACGGTGCCGGTCCTGACTGAACGGGCCGGATGGCCGCACCTGGAAACCGGTTTCGCAGGCATCGTCTGACCGCACGCATCACGCAGCCAAAAAGAAACCGACCGGCGCGCCGTGTCGCCGGTCGGTTTTCGTCCTCAAATGGGGATTGTTTCTAGCTGTCGATCTGCAGCGCGATGATGGCGATCGCTTTCTGGTACACGCCGGCTGCGTTCCAGGCCTGGATGGCGCGGAAATTGGTCTCGCCCGGCTGGTAGCCGCGGCCGCGTTTCCAGCCCTTGGCGCGCAGGTAATTGGCCGTCGACGCAAGCGCGTCGGTGCGCGAACCGACCAGGTCGCGGCGGCCATTGCCGTCGCCGTCAACCGCGTAGCGGATGTAGCTCGACGGCAGGAACTGCGTATGGCCCAGCTCCCCATGGCCCGCACCCCGCATCTGGTTTCGCGATAGTTGCCCCTGCTGGATGATGGTCATGGCCGCGTAGAGCTCGTTTGTGAAGAATTTTGAGCGCCGGCAGTCATAGGCAAGCGTCGCCAGCGCCGAAATCGTGTCTTCTCGGCCCATAAAGCCGCCAAAACCGGTTTCCATGCCCCAGATCGCCAGAATAACACCTGGAGGGACGCCGTAGCGGCGTTCGAGCGAGTCAAAAAGCTGCTTGTGTTTGCGTTTCAACTGCTTGCCGCGGCTGACAATGGCGTTTGCGCCGCGCTTTTTCATGAACTGGTTCAGCGAAAGCTTGAAACTGCGCTGATTGCGGTCGAGACTGATGGTTTTCGTGCTGTAGCGGACATTGCCAAGCGTGGCATTGATTGTCCTCTGGCTGAAGCCCTTGCGGGCGGCCTCTTTCTTGGTTGCCTCGACCCATTGCGGGAAGCCGGCGGCCGTGTTGCCGCACTTTGCGGCCCATGCCGACGGCACGAAAACCGCCAACGCGAGAAGAGCCACCACGACTCCGGTCACGGCATTCAGGAAGCGCTGCATCACCAATCGGTCCCCCGTTTCAAATTGATGCTCAGTACCAAAAGATCCGTATATTGCTTCAAATCAAGCTTTTCGAAGAATAGAGCATCTCTACTCAGGTTTGAACTTGTATTTTGCAAGCATGATCCGTTTTTTGCTGGAGAAAGGCCCGCGGCATGCTGCCATGAAGCCAATCTGCACCAATTTATATCGTTTCGGATACGGAATTAAACGCCTGATCATTTTCGCATGTGAGATGACGGGCGAATTCGACCCGGCCTGGATAGGAAACGGAATTGAACGCTCGCCTTGCCGCAAGTGCCTGAAAAACAGGGACTGTTTCGGTAGGATAACAAATTCGGTTTTCAGAAAGTCAGTCATGAATCCGGCTAAGGAGGCAGTTGTGCGTCCGCTTTGCACAATTGTGTGCCGGATAAGAACCGCTCTGGAGAGTACCGAGAGCGTCAAACACCATGCGCACAGTCAATGCGCAGCCATATCGCCGGTTCAGGAGGGGCAGATCGCGGGAAACAGCGCTCAAACGTCAAAAACAGGCCGGCGTACCGGCCTGTTTCGAATTGTCGTTGCTTTGCGCTAAGCAGCCTGGCTTTTGGCCCGGATCAGTCCGCGGGCAATCAGCAGTTCGGCGATCTGGATGGCATTGAGCGCCGCGCCCTTGCGCAGATTGTCCGAAACCACCCATATGTTGAGGCCGTTCTCGACCGTCGCGTCCTCGCGGATGCGCGAGATAAAGGTGGCGTCTTCGCCGGCGCACTCATGCGGCGTCACATAGCCGCCATCCTCGGTCTTGTCGACAACGAGGCAGCCGGGCGCCTCGCGCAGGATGTCGCGCGCCTGATCCGCCGTGATTTCCCGCTCGAACTCGATATTGACCGCCTCTGAATGTCCGATGAAGACCGGCACCCGCACCGCCGTGCAGGTCACCTTGATCTTCGGATCGATCATCTTCTTGGTCTCTGCCAGCACCTTCCACTCTTCCTTGGTATAGCCGTCCTCCATGAAGACGTCGCAATGCGGAATGACATTGAAGGCGATGCGCTTGGTATAGACGTTCTTTTCCACCGGGTCGTTCACGAAGACGGCACGCGTCTGGTTGAAGAGTTCGTCCATCGCATCCTTGCCGCTGCCGGATACCGACTGGTAGGTGGAAACGACAATCCGCTTGATACCGGCCGCATCGTGCAGCGGCTTCAGCGCAACGACGAGCTGTGCGGTCGAGCAGTTCGGATTGGCGATAATGTTCTTTTTCGTAAAATCGACGACCGCGTCGGCGTTGACCTCCGGCACGATCAGCGGAACATCCGCGTGATAGCGCCAGGCCGAGGAGTTATCGATAACAACGCAACCCTGTTCGCCGATTCTCGGCGACCATTTCTCTGAAACAGATCCTCCAGCCGACATCAGGCAGATGTCGGTCGTTGAAAAATCATGGTTTTCCAGGTTCTTGACGGTCAGCGTCCGGTCTCCATAGGACACTTCCCGTCCCACGGACCGGCTTGAAGCGAGCGGAATGACCTCGTCGGCGGGAAAATCCCGTTCCGACAGGATCTCCAGCATTTCCCGGCCCACATTTCCGGTGGCGCCGGCGATAGCAACACGAAATCCCATTGCGAAAGTTCTCCTGTCTCTCTTCCTGTCAGCAACCCGCTGGCCGGTGCGGGTCAACTCCCCGGCTGGACCGGGAAGAGTGCGGACAAGCCAGAGACGTCAGACCGTTTTGGTCGTCTTGGTGGCCGTGAATTTGGTCAAACGGACGCATGCGCGGTTGCCGCGGGCAGGTTCTGCCGCGGATCGGTCGGTGCGCATATGGGACATGGCGTCGTGCATGGCTTTTTCAGTCCGTTTCGCTGGGCGTTTTACATTGCCTGTGTGCGAAGTCAATCATCTGCCGCAACAAACCGGACCCATCTGCGGCGACAACCCGCTAACGCTGCAAAAGGAATTTCTGCAGCTCATAGCCCTTGCGGCGCACCGGCAGGCCGTTCTTGTCGATCTTGAAGATGAACCCGTAGCCGGCGAAGAAGAGCGCCGTGAAATAGGCATACCAGGCGCCGAAGGCCAGTCCGGCGAGGACATCGCTGGGATAATGGGCGCCCACCAGCACCCGTGTGAAGCCGAGCCAGATCGCCAATACGAGCGCGGGAAACCGCAGTGCCGGAAAGAAGATGGCAATGGCTGCAAAGAACGCGCCGGACGTGGTCGAGTGACCTGAGGGAAAGCTGGCGAAGCTCGCATTGGAAAACGGCTGGAAATAGAAGGCCCCCAGCTCTTCGAAGTGGACCGGCCGCGCGCGACCGATAAGACGCTTGGCGATGGCAACGATGAGGCCCGACATGCCGACGGCGATGAAAACGTAACCGCTCGCGGCAACCCATTTGGCCAGTGTCAGCCGTGTACGAGCTTGAAGTCCGCGCCAGTCAAGGAAATAGCAGGCCAGCACGAAAACACCGGTCGGAACGAGGATCCAGCCTGATTTGCCGATATCGGTCAGCCGGTGCGCCCATTTCAGCACATCCGTCGGCCATTGGTTGCGATAGGCGCCGACCGGATTGTCGAGTACGACGGCGACAAGAAAAACCACCATGACGGTCAAGAAGAAATAGCGGTAGCCGTGCACCGGCGTATCAGCATCGCCATTGGCGCGCCGGCTCTTCAGGAAGGCGCGGCTTGCAGCAAGGTTGGTCCTGAACCGGTCGGTCAGCTTGCGTCCGGCTTGCCGGATGAGTCCGGTTCTGCCGGAGAGTTCTTCAGCGTCTGTCTCGTTTTCTGTCGCCATTCTGTACTGTCGCCCGGCAATGCCCGCGCTGTCCGATCAGGCGGTCAATGCCCTGAACTGTTCAAGCACGGCGTCACCCATTTCCGACGTGCTGACGGTCGGCAGATGCGGCGCCGCGATATCGGCCGTGCGCTTGCCGCTGTCGAGGACGTTGGCGATGGCCTTTTCCAGAAGATCGGCCTCTTCAACCATGTTGAAGGAGTAGCGCAGGCACATGGCAAAGGAAGCGATCTTCGCAATCGGATTGGCCAGTCCCTTGCCGGCAATATCCGGTGCCGAACCGTGCACGGGCTCGTAAAGCGCCTTGCGCATGCCGGTTTTTTCATCCGGTGCGCCAAGCGAAGCCGAAGGAAGCATGCCGAGCGATCCGGTCAGCATCGCGGCAACGTCCGACAGCATGTCCCCGAAGAGATTGTCGCACACGATGACGTCGAATTGCTTCGGCCAGCGCACCAGCTGCATGGCGCCGGCATCGGCGAGCATGTGGTCGAGCTCGACATCCTTGTATTTCGCCTGATGGGTCGCCGTGACGACCTCGTTCCAAAGAACGCCGGACTTCATCACATTGCGCTTTTCCATCGATGTGACCCTGTTGCTGCGGGTCCGCGCAAGCTCGAAGGCGACGCCAGAGATGCGCTCGATTTCGTAGGTGTCGTAAATCTGCGTATCGATGCCGCGTTTCTGTCCGTTTCCGAGATCGATGATCTCCTTCGGCTCGCCGAAGTAGACGCCGCCGGTCAGCTCGCGGACAATCAGGATATCAAGCCCCTCGATCACATCCTTTTTCAGGGATGAGGAATCGGCCAGTGCCGGATAGCAGATCGCCGGCCGCAGATTGGCAAAGAGTTCCATTTCCTTGCGCAGGCGAAGCAGCCCGGCCTCCGGCCGCACATCATAGGGCACGCCATCCCATTTCGGGCCGCCGACAGCGCCGAAAAGCACCGCATCGGCATCATGCGCCAGTTTCATGTCCTCTTCCGAGATCGATTTTCCGTGCGCATCGTGCGCCGCGCCGCCGACCAGGCCTTCCTCGACCTCGAAACCGGCCTGGAGATTCTCGTTCATGTAGGCGAGCAGCTTGCGGACTTCCGCCATGATCTCCGTGCCGATCCCGTCCCCGGGAAGAAGAAGAAGCTTACGCGTTGCCATTTTGTAGTCCTTACATAGATTGTCTGATTGCCCGCCCGGTCAGTCGACCTGGCCGGACCGCAAGGCGGTCGCCTCGATTTCGATCCGCATTTCCGGGCGGATCAGCCCGGTTACAATCATCGTTGCCGCCGGCCTTATGTCCGAAAAGAACTCGCCGACCACCGGAAAAACCCGCCCCGCATCGGCCGCGTCGCAAATGAAGTACTGCACCCGCACGACATCGGATATCGAAAAGCCGGCTTCGTTCAGTGTGCGTTCAATGGTCGAAAGTGCATTGCGCGTCTGGTTCTCGACACTGTCCGGCATTTCCATTGTCTCGTAATCGTAACCGGTCGTTCCGGCCACGAAACAGAAATCCCCTTGAACGACCGCCCGGGAATAGCCGGCCGCCTTTTCCATCGGCGAACCGGTAGAGATCAGTTTGCGCATGTCGCTCTCCGAAAGTGGCCTTCTTGCCGGGATTGCCGTCAGTGCCACGGGCGATGGTTGGATATATGGTCCTCGTGCCGGTCGATATGATGATCGTTTTCCATCGTCAGGCCGATGTCATCGAGACCATTGAGCAGGCAGTGTTTCTTGAACGGATCGATATCGAACTTGATGACGCCGCCGTCCGGACCATGGATCTCCTGCGTCACAAGGTCGACGGTCAGCGTCGCATTGGCTCCGCGGGACGCGTCGTCCATCAGGAGATCGAGTTCCTCCTGGGTAACAACGATCGGCAGGAGGCCGTTCTTGAAGCTGTTGTTGTAGAAGATGTCGGCGAAACTCGTCGAGATCACACACTGTATGCCGAAGTCCATCAGTGCCCAGGGCGCGTGCTCGCGCGAGGAGCCGCAGCCGAAATTATCGCCCGCAATCAGGATCTGCGCGTTCTGGTAGGCGGGTTTGTTCAGGACGAATTCCTCATTGACCGATCCATCCTCGTTGAAACGCATTTCGGCAAAGAGGCCCTTGCCGAGGCCCGTGCGCTTGATGGTCTTGAGGTAATCCTTCGGGATGATCATGTCGGTATCGACATTGACGATCGGCAGGGGCGCAGCAACGCCGCTCAATCTGGAAAACTTCTTCATCGCGAGAACCTCTGAATTCAAATGCCAGGGCGGCCTGCCCGGGGCGGGAAGACCGCATTGACCGCTGGCAACGCAAACGTTGCCAAGCGTTTATCAAAGCTGACGCGGAAAAAGAAGGGTCTAGACCGCTTTTCGGTCAGAAAGCGGCCGGGCGGCGGGGATCGCCGCTCACATATCGATAATGGTGCCGTGGCCGTCGTTCCAGACACGCGGCCCGTTGCGCTTGTCGTGCTTGTTCATGCGGCTGCGCTGGTTGATCTTTGCAGCGATAAGACCGACGACGCCGACAACAACTGCTAATCCGACAACCGCCAGTCCGACGGTGGCCATGACAACGATCATCAGCGCGGCAATGCCGAGACCAACGATCGTAACGATGATTGCGCGAAGATTTTCCATTGCCTCATCCCCCGCTTGTTCAATGCGGCCGGATAACAGCCGGCCGCGAAATGGCACCCGATGGGGATCGGGCCCTTCAGTTCAGTTGGTCATTGTCGAAGGTGTTTTCAAGCGCGCAAACCTTACAAATCGGACATGATGCGGTTTGCAATAACGCTCAATCGGCCGTTGCCCCTTGCCTGACACCCGGCCGGCAGGCAAAAAAGGCCATGATCAGTTCCTCCGAAAACCCTGGTATGGTCCATCGCCCCGTGCGGGCACGGCGCTCCGTCCTTTATGTTCCGGCTGACAATGCCCGGGCCATGGAGAAGGCGGCGGACCTTTCCTGTGATGCGGTCATCTTCGACCTGGAGGATGCCGTCGGGCCGCAGGATAAGGAACGCGCCCGAAACGCCCTTTCAGAACGGTTTGCTGTCGGCAGCGCCAGTGACAAGGAGTATGTGATCCGCATCAACGCGCTGTCGGGCGCCTGGGGTCGCGACGATCTCGACATGGCCTGTTCATGCCGGCCCTCGGCCATCCTGTTGCCGAAAGTCGATGCGGTGGCGGATATCGTAGACGCGGAAACACTGCTCGAGGAGCGCGCCGCGCCGCCAGTCCTTCGCCTGTGGGCCATGATGGAGACCCCGCGCGGCCTGTCGAATGCGCTCGCCATCGCCGACACGGGCAGTAAACCCGGTGGCCGGCTTGACTGCCTTGTTGCCGGCACCAATGACCTTGCCAAGGAGACCGGCGTTGTCATCCCCGAAGGCCGCCCTTTCATGACATCCTGGCTGATGCAGATCTTGCTTGCGGCCCGCGCCGCCGGTCTTGATGCGCTCGACGGCGTCTATAACGATTTCCGCGACATCGAGGGATTGCGCGCTGAATGCGCCGAGGGCCGGCTGATGGGTTTCGACGGTAAGACGCTCATTCATCCGGGGCAGATCGAGCCGGCCAATGTGGCGTTCGGCGTTTCGCCGCAAGCGCTTGCGGATGCGCGTGCGATCGTCCAGGCCTTTGCTGACCCCGAGAACGCCGGCAGGGGTGTGATACAACTGGATGGGCGGATGGTTGAACGGCTGCACCTGGAGCAGGCAGAGAGATTGCTGAAAAAGGCCGCCACGCAGCACATAGAAGGAAGCGAACCATGAAACTCTACAGGCTGCTGACCGGCCCCGACGACGCCAGCTTTTGCCACAAGGTCAGTGAGGCCCTGTCCAATGGCTGGGAACTGCATGGCGATCCTGCCTACGGCTACAACAATGAAAGCGAGCAGATGCAATGCGCCCAGGCGGTCATCAAGCACGTATCGGGCGAGACCTACAGCCCGGACATGAAACTGTCCGAGCAATAGGTTTCATGGCAAGCTCAGGCCTTTCGACTGCGCCCTGACCGCCGGCGCGGTGGCGGTATCGCGCCGTCCGCGGTGATCGCCTGTCGCAGGTAATCGCAAAAACGCTCCACTTCCGGCGAGTTTTCGCTTCCCGCGTCGGCCTGGCGAAGCGCATAGCGCGCGGCCTGTGCGACACCGGCCGCGTCCGGCAGGTTGAGCATCCAGTAGACAAGGGCCTGTTCCGCTGACAGTGGCTCATAGCGCCGGCCCTTGCGGAAGGCCACAACATTGGTTTCGTCCGGCTGGCCGATACGGCGCACAAGCTGGCCAAGATCGCTATTGTCCTGAATGGGATGCATCGTCAGCGCGCCTCCCGCATGGGAACGCGATGGATGGGTTCAATAGGTTTCCGTGCTGTTTCGCGGATCATCACATGTCTCTCCTCTAGAGGCAGAGACGGGGCTGGAGAAAGTGCCGTGACCAGCCTTTGCCGGTTACGCCGCTCTTCCGGGGCACCCCGCCCGGGCTGCAGTATCCGTGAAGGCAGGTCTCCTGGCTCGCGGATCATCGTCGTCTCCCGCCTTCCCGGCTTGGCGCCAGTGGCATTCGGGAGGGACTCTCCGCTTACAGTTGCGGGGGCAGCGCCGGACTTGCACCGGCTTCCCTCTTGGCCTTGCCCGATTGCAGCACGCGGCTGGCGAATCAGAGCTCGGAACCTTCACCCCGCCACAATAGCGCAATCGCATCCTTGAAGGGAATGTGCATGCGACGCGACTTGTCGCAGCAGAGCGAAGGGCCGTTCTATCGGTAGAAGCGCCGCAGCAGGATCGGCGTCAGGTACATCGGCACCTGGTAACAGCCGATAAAAAGCAGCAACGGCTCCATGACCCCGGCCGGCAATGCGGCCAGGAAAAGCGCGATATTGCGATTGCCGGCCGAAACGGCAATGCCGACGCTTTGTTGGGGCAATGGCCGTTTGAGCACCAGATAGGTGACGGCCTGCAGGCCGAAATTCGCGGCAAAGGCAACGGCAAGGTTCAGGACGAGCCCCGACGGGTTTTCGGTGATGGCCGGACGGATCGCCGACATCAGCCCGACGACGACGATTGCCAATATCAGGGCCGCCATGCCCTCCATCGCACCAAGTCCGGCTGGACCCGGGTCTTTCAGAACCGTTGCGCGCACGATGAAGGCGAGACCGGTCGCAACGCCGATGAGCAGCAACAGACGCAGCGTCGCGCCCGAAACACCTTCGCCCGCAACCAGCTCCGGCAAAAGCCAGAAGACCGGTATGCTGGTCAGCGGCAGGAGCGCTGTCCCGGCGATCAGCAGCCGCAGCGCCGGCGCGCCGTCCTTGCCGAGCAGGATCGTCAGGCTTGGGCTTCCCGATATCGGCGAGGCGGTCAGCATCAGCGCGAGCCCGAGCGCCAACGGGCCGTTCCAGCCGAAGGCAATCAGGATCGCCGCAAACACCAGCGGGCAAAGAAGCTGCAGCACGACGACAAAATAGAGCGAGTGTCCGAGGTCACGCGCGGCGCCGACCGCCTGCCTAGGCCCGACGCGAAGCGCCGAAAGGAACAACAGCAGGGCGACCGCGAGCGGCAATTGCCGTTCCATGAACGCCGCAACGCCTGGCAATCCGACACCGGCAATGAGGCCGAGCACCAGGAGCCAACGGCCATGCCTGGCCGCAAACAGGAACGGCGCGAGCAAAAGGCCCATCACAGCAGCCCCCTGGCCACCAGCAGGAGGCCGGCAAGGCCTGCAACCGACAAGAGCCACGGCCGGTACCATTTGGCAAATCGCAGTCTGAAATAGCGTGCCAGCCAAAGACCCAGCAGCATCGGCGGCAGCATGGCAACGGCGAGCGCCAGATCCTGAATTCCGGCCCAGCCGGCCGCATAGAGCCCGAAAAGCGAGCCGGCGCAGCCGATGGCAAAGAAGGCCGCCAGGCTGGCCCGCGCTTCAGACGGTGCTCTGCCATGATAAATCAGCGCCATCGGCGGTGCACCGACCGACGTGATGGTTCCCATGGTCCCCGAAACTATGCCCATGGAGGCCAGCGAAAGGCGATTGAAGGGAAGCGCCCGGCCGGCGACCGACAGGAACACCGCCGCAAGCACCATGACACCGAAAAGCAGGCTGAAGCCGGCTTCACCGGCGACGAAGAAGAGCAGCACAAGCCCGGCTGCAACACCCGTGAACCGTCCGAAGGAAGCGATCGCAACCTCGTTCCAGCGGATCAGGCCGCGGTCACCAAAGGCGCCCCAGGCGGCTGTGAACATGCCCAGAAACAGGGTCGGCGCCGGCACGAGCGCAGGATCGAGAAGTGCCAAGAGCGGCGCCACCATCAGGCCGAACCCCATGCCGAGCCCCGACTGAACGATGGAGCCGAGCACAACGATCGCGGCAACCGCGGCTATCATCCACGGCGCAAGGTCAAGCGTGAATTCCTGTGCCCCCAAGGCGTGTGCTTTCTGACTGCCTGTGTAACCGGACGAGACCCCGCCCATATCGCCGGAAGGCAGCCAGCGCAAGTGCACCCGTCAGTCGATCAGCACCTCGGCCTCGATTTCGACGGCAATTCCGGCCCCAAACGGCAGGGCCGCCATTCCGACGGCGGAACGCGCATGCCGCCCGACTTCCGGCCCGAAGAGTTCGTAGATCAGGTCCGAAAATCCATTGATGACCGCCGGCTGTTGGGTGAAGTCCGGCGCTGAATTGACCATGCCGAAAACGCGGCACCATCCGTGGATACGGTCGAGATCGAGCAGTTCCCGTTTCAGGCTGGCAAGCATCGAAAGCGCCGTCTTGCGGGCCAGCTCATAGCCTTCCTCGACCGTGACGTCCCTGCCGAGTTGGCCGAACGGACCGCTGAACGACCCGTCCGGGTTTTGCGGCCCGTGCCCAGAGACAAAGACGCGGCGGTCGCGAATGTTGACGATTGCAAAGGGAAGGCGCACATCCGGCGGCATTTTGGCCGGTTCGGGCAGAACCAGGCCAAGTTCCTCGAGTTTCTTTTCGATATGCGCCATGGACCCCCTCCCGCTGATGGTTGGCGGCAATCATAGCACTCACCATGCTCAGCGCTAGGCGTACCGGCTGCTGTCAACGGGCGCGCCGTCACGCTCAATGCGCCGGTAGTAGTCGGTCAGGGTGCGGCCGCGCTCCGGCCGGAACCGCTCCCCGGTCTCGCGGATTTCGTCCATGCGATCGAGCCGGAAGGTCCTGAAATCGGTGCGCAACTCGCACCACGCCGCCAGTGTCCAGACCTTGCCCCAGAACCAGAGCCCCAGTGGCCGGATGCGCCGAGCCGTGGCAACGCCCTCCGCGTCCTGATAGGCGATTTCCAGGATCTGCCGCTCGTCGGCGGCCCGTTCGAGAAGGTCGAAACAGTGACGATCCGCATCGCGCATCATGAAATCCGGGGCGTGGATTTCCGTCTGCTTGATCCGGTTGCGGTCGCCGTCGGGCAGGACCGCCTCGATCTTGATCAGCGCTTCTTCGGCGGCGCGGGCAACAGTTGCACCGCCCCAGGCCCGCGCAAGACGCGCGCCGGTGACAAGCGCCACGATCTCGTCGCGCGAGAACATCAGAGGCGGGAGGTCGAATCCCTCGCGCATGATATAGCCGACGCCCGCCTCGCCATCGATGGGCACGCCGGTTGACTGAAGATCGGCGATGTCGCGGTATATCGTGCGCTCCGAAACCTCGAGCCGCTCGGCAAGCGATGCGGCGGTCACCAGCCGCCCGCCTCTCAGATATTGCACGATCTGGAACAGTCGGTCAGCGCGGCGCATGGGTACACCTCCATTCCACTGACAAACCGGCCGGGCTGACCGGTACTTTGTCAGGAGCACGCTCCGGGCCGAGGCGGTCCGGAGCGCATTTCAGCTCTTTATAGGGCGGCCCGTTCAGTTGAACAAACCGATGCTGTTGCCGTCCGGGTCGAGACAGTAGACAAAACGGCCAGCCGGTATGCTGATAATGTCAGACACCACCTTGCCGCCGTTTTCGACGACACGGTCCATCGCCGATTCCAGTCTTTCCGGCACGGCCAGATGGATTGTGTTGCCTTTGCCCGGTTCCCCAGTGTTTCCGGCATATATATGCCCGGCGACACCGCTTTGGGGATCCTTGTTCGGGAACACCCCGACGACATCCGGACCCATCTCGGTCCTGACCAGTTCGGTTTGCAGAACGGCGTTGTAAAACGCCATGCCGGATTTCAGATCGCTGACCGGAATTTCAAACCAGACAGCGGCATTCTCGGGTGTGAAAGAGGACATTTGCCATCTCCGTAATTTCTGTTTACGGGATGTTTATTGCACAGCCCTCCTGACAACCTGCTGTCAGGAGCGTGTCAGCAGTGGCGATCCGTCAGCCATCGTCGACGGGTACCGTGTAGTTGAGCGGCAGCCTGCCGCCGTCGGCATAAACGGTCTGCCCGGTCATGTAACTTGCATCATCTGATGCGAGGAACGCGGCCACGCCGGCGATTTCGGATGGATCGCCAATACGGCCCAGCGGCGTGCGCGACAGGATCTTCTCCCGGGCATTGCGATCGCTGACCACTGATTTGAGCATGTCGGTCATGACTGAACCGGGACCGATCGCGTTGACGCGGATGCCATGGGGCGCCAGGGACAGCGCCATGACCCTGGTGAGCTGCGCCACGGCGCCTTTCGAAACGGTGTAGGGAATCTGGTCGTTCAGCGCGACCACCGCGTTGATCGAAGAGATGTTGATGATGCAGCCCGGGTCGCCGCCGTTCTTGACTTTCTCGACCATGTGTCCCGCGACGGACTGGCTGCACAGAAAGACACCTTTCAGATTGACGCCGAGAACCCGGTCAAAATCAGCTTCCTTCAGATCGAGGAAATCCGCCTTGTGCGTGATGCCGGCATTGTTCACCAGAATGTCGATGTCGCTGAAGGCATCCAGCGCCTTGGCGACCAGGTTGCGCACGTCCAGGCGCTCCGCGACATTGGCGGCAACAAACCGCACCTCGCCCAGATCCGAAAGCTCGTCACAGGCGGCTTCGCCGGCCTTTTCGTCAATGTCGGCGATAAGGACGCGGGCGCCGTCGCTCAGGAAACGTTTGACGATCGCATAGCCGATGCCATGTGCCCCGCCGGTTACGATGGCGTTCTTTCCGTCCATGGCGATTGTCACCCCGCGTTGTCCGACCCGCGGCAGACAGTAACCGAACATGCGGCCCGGTCAACGGCGAAGACCGGCACACCTGGCCGGCAACCGCCCGTGTCCGGGTGCATTAACACAAAGTGAAGATCAAGCCACAGTCAGGCGCGCCGGATGCCCCGTGCCGACAGGGTTTCTCCGATTTCATCGAGGATCGCCGGATCGTCGATCGTCGCCGGCATTTTCCAGCTTTCGCCATCGGCGATTTTCTGCATGGTGCCGCGCAGGATCTTGCCCGATCGGGTCTTGGGCAGTCGCGGCACGGTCATCGCCAGTTTGAACGCGGCGACAGGGCCGATCTGCTCGCGCACCAGCTTGACGACCTCACGCTCGACGTCCTCCTGCGAACGGTCGACGCCGGAATTGAGCACCAGGAAGCCGGCGGGAATCTGCCCCTTGAGATCGTCGGCTATGCCGATCACCGCGCATTCTGCGACATCCGGATGGTAGGCGATGGCTTCCTCCATCGCGCCGGTGGAAAGCCTGTGACCCGCGACATTGATGATGTCGTCGGTGCGCGCCATGATGAAAAGGTAACCGTCGTCATCCATGTAACCCGCATCGGCGGTCTTGTAGTAACCCGGAAACTCGCTGAGATAGGCCTCGCGGAAGCGTTCCTCCGCGTTCCACAGTGTCGGCAGGCAGCCGGGCGGCATCGGCAGCTTGACGACGATGTTTCCGAGTTCCCCCCGGTCGACCGGGTGGCCGGCATCGTCAAGGACCTGGATATCGTAGCCGGGCATGGCAACGGTCGGTGAGCCGAGCTTGACGGGAAGGATGCCGAGGCCGACCGGATTACCGGCGATGGTCCAGCCGGTCTCCGTCTGCCACCAGTGGTCGATCACCGGAACGCCGAGCTTGTCGCGCGCCCATTCGATCGTGTCCGGATCGGCGCGCTCGCCGGCAAGGAAAAGGGTTCGAAAACCCGACAGGTCATAGCCGGCGATCAGCTCGCCTTGCGGATCTTCCTTCTTGATCGCCCTGAAAGCGGTCGGCGCGGTGAAAAGCGCCGCCACATTGTGCTCTGAAATGACGCGCCAGAACGTGCCGGCGTCAGGCGTGCCCACCGGCTTGCCCTCGAACATGATGGTCGTGTTGCCGTGCAGGAGCGGTGCGTAGACGATGTAGGAATGGCCGACGACCCAGCCCACATCGGATGCGGCCCAGAAGACTTCGCCGGGTTCGACGCCATAGATCGCGTTCATCGACCAGTTCAGCGCAACCATGTGGCCGCCATTGTCGCGCACCACGCCCTTCGGCTGCCCGGTCGTGCCGGACGTATAGAGGATATAGAGGGGATCGGTTGCCGCCACCGGCGTGCATGGTACGTCGCGCGCTTCGGCTCGGGCCGCTTCCATGGCCGCGCCGAGATCGACGTCGCGCGCGCCGTTCAGTTCCGCCGGATGCTGCGGACGCTGCAGGATCAGGCATTTTTCCGGCTTGTGCGCAGCCTCGGAAATAGCTTCATCCAGCATCGGCTTGTAGGGCACGATGCGGTTGGGTTCGATGCCGCAGGACGCGGCTATGATCAGTTTCGGCTTGGCATCGTCGATGCGCGTCGCCAGTTCATGGCCGGCAAATCCGCCGAACACTACCGAATGCACGGCGCCGAGGCGGGCGCAGGCAAGCATCGCCATCGCCGCTTCGGCGATCATTGGCATGTAGATGATGACGCGGTCGCCCTTTTGCACGCCATTGTCCTGCAGCACCGCCGAGAGCGCCTTTACCTCGCCCAGCAGCTCGCCATAGCTGTAGGTCCGCTTCGATCCTGTGATCGGGCTGTCATAAATGACCGCTGCCTGGTCGGCCCGGCCGCCATCCACATGCCTGTCGAGGCAGTTGTGGCAGGTGTTGGTCGTTGCACCGGCGAACCAGCGCCCGTAAGGACCCGCATCCGGATCAAACACTTTGTCGCTCGGCGTGAACCAGTCGATGGCCCTGGCCGCCTCGGACCAGTAGCGTTCGGGGTCTGATTTCCAGCCCTCATAGACCGCGTGATAGGTGCTGCCCATTGTCTATCCTCCCGTGACCGGATGGCGGTTGTGGCGCGCATTTGCGCTGCCCCAGGCGACGTCCGCCAGTCTGGCGCCCTCCCGGCGCCGCAAGCTCCCGCATATCCGATTAAATACGAAATTCACCGCCCTGCAATATGCGGCGATCCGCTCGGCATACGCCGTCACTCATACAGAAAGTCGGTGCGGCGGGTAAATCCGACGTTAGATTGATGCGACAATTTGGACAATTGCCTCTAGCCGGCGGGTTTGGCGCGTGGCCCGAAGATCGCCGAGCCGACTCGCACCGAGGTCGCGCCAAAGGCAATGGCCGTTTCGAAATCGGCCGACATGCCCATCGACAGCCCTGCAACACCGGCCTCGCGCGCCAGTTTTTCAAGCAATGCGAAATGCGGACCGGGATTTTCGTCGATCGGCGGAATGCACATCAGCCCCTCGATGACCAGCCCGTGGGCGGTCCTGCAATTTTCTACGAAATGAACAACCTCGGTCGGCTCGACACCCGCCTTCTGCGGTTCGGAGCCGGTATTGACCTGCACAAAAAGCCGCGGCCGTTTTTGCTGCTTTTCCATTTCAACAGAAAGCGCACGAGCAATCTTGTCACGGTCGACGGTCTCGATGACATCGAACAGGGCGACCGCATCGGCAGCCTTGTTGGATTGCAGCGGCCCGATCAGGCGCAATTCCAGATCCGTCGCTCGTTTTCGCAGTTCCGGCCATTTGGCCTGTGCCTCCTGCACCCGGTTTTCCCCGAAGATGCGCTGGCCGGCATCGATGACGGGCGCGATGGTGTCTGCACTGAACGTTTTTGAAACGGCGACGATCGTCACGGAGCCCGGTTCACGACCGCTGTCCCTTTCGGCCTTCGCTACGTCCTCGCGGACTGTCTTCAATCGATCCGTCGCATCCATGTCTTTTCCGCCAATTCATCCCCGCTGCCGCAACGCGTCCGCCTCATGGCACTTTTTGCATGCCGTTACAATGTGCGGCAAGCCGATGAGAACGGCCTTTTGCCGCGATTTGGCGCCGCGACGGTTGACGCTTGCCGGGTTTCGTGTTGAAGCTCCGCGCAAACACTGCATGGAATGACGGACCCCGTTTGATGGCCATTGAACGCTACAATCCGCGCGAAGAAGAGCCGCGCTGGCGCAAGATCTGGGACGACAGGAAACTGTTCGAAGCGGACAATGACGACCCGAGGCCGAAATACTACGTGCTGGAGATGTTTCCCTATCCGTCCGGGCGCATTCACATCGGCCATGTCCGCAACTATGCCATGGGCGACGTGATTGCCCGCTACAAGCGCGCACGCGGGTTCAATGTCCTTCACCCGATGGGCTGGGACGCTTTCGGCATGCCGGCGGAAAACGCCGCCATGCAGAACAAGGTTCACCCGCGGGACTGGACCTATCAGAACATCGACATGATGCGCGCCCAGCTCAAATCGATGGGCCTGTCGCTGGACTGGTCGCGCGAATTCGCCACCTGCGATGTCGAATACTATCACCGCCAGCAGCACCTGTTCCTGGACTTCCTCGAGCACGGCCTTGCCTACCGCAAGCAATCAAAGGTCAACTGGGACCCGGTCGATCAGACGGTGCTGGCCAACGAGCAGGTCGTTGACGGATGCGGCTGGCGCTCCGGCGCACCCGTCGAGCAGCGTGAACTGACCCAGTGGTTCTTCAAGATCACCGATTTCAGCCAGGAACTGCTCGACGCGCTGGAAGGCCTTGACCAGTGGCCCGACAAGGTGCGTCTGATGCAGAAGAACTGGATCGGTCGCTCCGAGGGCCTGCACATGGGCTGGCGGATCGATCCGGACACGGCACCGGCCGGCGAGACCGTGCTGGAGGTCTACACAACGCGTCCGGACACCGTCTTTGGCGCGTCCTTCATGGCGATTGCGCCGGATCACCCGCTGGCCGTCTCCGCCGCCGCGGACAATCCCGAACTGGCGGCCTTCTGCGAAAAATGCCGTCGCATGGGTACCTCCGTCGCAGCATTGGAAACAGCGGAGAAGGAAGGGTTCGACACCGGGATAAAGGTTCTTCATCCCTTTGATCCACAATGGCTTTTGCCCGTCTATGTCGCCAATTTCGTGCTCATGGATTACGGTACCGGCGCGATCTTCGGCTGCCCGTCGGGCGACCAGCGCGACCTCGACTTTGCCAACAAATACGGCTTGCCAGTGACCGCCGTGGTAATGCCTGAGGGCGCCGACGCATCGACCTTCCAGATCACCGAGGAAGCCTATGTCGATGACGGCGTCATGATCAATTCGGCCTTCCTCGACGGCATGACGCCGAAGCTGGCCTTCGACGAGGTTGCCCGCCGGCTCGAGGCGGTTGAACTCGACGGCCCGCCGCAGGCGCGCCGCGAGGTCAATTTCCGCCTGCGCGACTGGGGGATTTCCCGCCAGCGCTACTGGGGTTGCCCGATTCCGGTGGTGCATTGCGAGGCATGTGGCGTCGTTCCGTTGCCGAAAGCCGCTCTCCCGGTCGAATTGCCGGACGATATCGATTTCGAGAAGCCCGGCAATCCGCTTGACCGGCATCCGACCTGGCGCAATGTCACTTGCCCGCAGTGCGGCGGCGAGGCCCTGCGTGAAACCGATACGATGGACACCTTTGTCGATTCATCCTGGTACTTTGCCCGTTTCACGGCACCGCGCGAGGATGCGCCGACGGATCCGCAGGCAGCGGACGGGTGGCTGCCCGTCGACCAGTATATCGGCGGCATCGAGCATGCGATCCTGCACCTGCTCTATTCACGTTTTTTCACCCGTGCCATGCGTATTTCCGGTCATCTTGACCTGAACGAGCCGTTCAAGGGCCTCTTTACGCAAGGCATGGTGGTTCACGAGACCTATCGCAGCCCGGACGGATTTTTGACACCGGCAGAGGTTCGGGTTGAGGAGCATGACGGCAAGCGCCACGCCTTCCGCCTCGACAATGGCGATGAAGTCGAGATCGGCTCCATCGAGAAGATGTCGAAGTCGAAGAAGAATGTTGTCGATCCGGACGATATCATCGAGACGTGCGGCGCCGACACCGCCCGCTTCTTCATGTTGTCGGATTCGCCCCCCGAACGCGACGTCATATGGACCGAGGCGGGCGTTGACGGCGCACACCGCTTTGTACAGCGCGTCTGGCGCCTTTTGGGCGAGGCAGCCGCGCCGCTGCGCTCCGCAACGCCGCAACCGGCGACCTCCGGTCCTGCGGCCGAGATATCCAAGGCTGCGCACAAGACACTGAAGGCGGTCGGCGAAGACCTGGAAAAACTGGCGTTCAACAAGGCGATCGCCCGCATGCACGAGCTGGTCAATACCCTTGCCCAGCCGCTGTCGGATGCCGCGCAGGGGAACGCGGACGAGGCGACTTTGGGCGCCCTGAAAGATGCTGTGAATATATTGATCAGTATCATGGCGCCGATGACGCCGCATCTGAGCGAGGCCTGCAACGAGGTGATCGGTGGCAGCGGGCTGGTCGCCGAAGCGCCATGGCCTGTCTATGATGATGCGCTGGTGACCGACGAATCCATCACCCTGCCGGTGCAGATAAACGGCAAGAAGCGCGGCGATTTGACAATTGCACGCGATGCCGATCAAGGTACGGTTGAAAAGGCGGTTCTGGAACTGGCTGTCGTCCAGGCGGCGCTTGGCGGAAACGCACCGCGAAAAATCATCGTCGTGCCGCAGAGGATTGTGAATGTTGTCGTATGACGGGAAAGGCCCCATGAAACGGATCCTGCTGACCGCACTGCTTGCTTTCGGACTGTTTGCCGTTCACGGCTGCCAGGTCAGGCCGCTCTATTCGAGCCAGACGGGAACCCAGGCCTATCTCGCCTCCGTGGGCATCAAGCCGGCCGACAACCGGGTCGAGCAGGAACTTCGTAACCGCTTGATTTTCCTATATTCCGGCGGACAGGGCGAACCTGCCAATCCGGAATATACGCTTGACATGACCTTCCAGGGCAGGGCGAGCCGCGCATTGCGCGAAGAGTTGACTGACGGCATCACGGCTCAGCGCTATTCGGCCACCGTCTCCTACACTTTGCGCGACAACAAGACGAAGGAAGTGATCGGCAGCGGCGAACGGACCGTGGTCACCTTTTATGACCAGACGACACAGGAATTTGCCAACATCCGGGCGCTGCGCGATGCCGAGAACAGGGCGGCGCAGCAATTGGCCGAGATCATCCGCGCGGACACGGCCTCGATCCTGACCCGTTAGTCCGGAGCGGGCAAGGCATGGCACACCGAAAGGCTCATGAAGTCGAGAATTTCGTCCGCCGGCCCGACCCGCAATACCGCGCGCTTCTGATTTACGGTCCGGATCGCGGGCTTGTCTCCGAACGGGCATCGGCCCTTTCGAAAAAGGTGGATGTTGATCTTTCCGACGATTTCAACGTCGTCCGGCTCGACACGTCGGACATCAGGGAAGACCCGGCGCGGCTTCTCGACGAAATTAATGCCATTGCGCTGTTCGGCGGCGATCGCCTGGTCTGGCTTCGCGGCGCCGGCAACGAAAAACCGGTCGTCGATGCGGTCAAGGCGGTGTCTGAGGATCCGCCGCAAAACACCGTGCTGATCATCGAAGCGGGCGATCTGAAAAAGAGTTCCGCGCTGCGCAAGGCGGCCGAGACGGGAAGTGCAGCGATGGCGCTTCCCTGTTATGGCGATGACAATCGCAGCATCCACGCCCTGATCGACGAGGAACTTCAGGGGGCCGGACTGACAATAACGCCCGCCGCGCGGCGCTATCTCGCCGATAATCTCGGCGGTGACCGGCTGGCGAGCCGCGGCGAGCTGCGCAAGCTGGCGCTCTACTGCCACGGTACCGGCCAGGTCAACGAGGACGATGTGCTGGCCATAACAGGGGACGCGTCGGCCCTTTCGGTCGATGAAGCGGTCGATTGTGTGCTCACCGGGGATCTTCCCGGTCTGGATCACGCTTTGACGCGCATCATTTCATCGAAAATCCAGGTTTTTCTGGTGCTGCAGGCCTGCCTCAGGCAGTTTCAGCTGATCGATCTCATGCGCGGATATGTCGAAACGGGCAAAAAACCGGTAACCCAGGTAGTTTCCGAATATGGCCGGCGCATCCACTTCAGGCGCAAGCCGGCGCTTGACCGTGCTGTGCGCGCCTGGAACGGCCGCGCCGTCCGCGATGTCCAGGCCCACCTCAACAACGCGATCCTGGAAGCACGGCGGCAACCAGCCCTCGGCGACAGCATCTCTCGCCAGGCCTTGATGGCCATTGCGTTACGCTCGGCGCGGCTTGCGACCGCCAATTAATAAGCCGGCATAGTAAAAATATTCAAGCTAACTAATGGCTTGCCTGCAACAACCGGCAGAGCTCGTCGAGCTGTTCGAGAGACCGGTATTCGACCTTGATCTGGCCACCCGAATTCTTGTGGCTGATGGTTACCTTGAGCCCCAGATTGTCGCTGAGCATCTTCTCGAGCGCCAGCGTATCGGCATCTTTTTCCGGCGCCGGCCTCGCGGCAGGCTTTTCAGGTGCATTTTCCTTTTGCGCCAAGCGCTCCGCATCGCGGACGGAAAGACCTTTCGCGACGATGTGCTTTGCGTGCTTGACCGGATCTCCGGTGGAGGCGATGGCACGGGCATGACCGGCGGTCAACGCGTTGGAAGCCAGCATGTCCCGCACTGGCTCCGGCAGCTTGAGCAGCCTCAGGCTGTTGGCGACATGGCTGCGGCTCTTGCCGATGATGTCGCCAAGATCGTTCTGCGTATAGCCGTGCTCGGCAATCAGCTGATCATAACCCTGCGCTTCCTCGAGCGGGTTAAGGTCCGAGCGCTGGACATTTTCGACAATGGCGATTTCGAGTGTCGTGCGGTCATCGACATCGCGGACCAGGACGGGGATCTCCACCAAACCGGCGCGCTGCGCCGCCCGCCAACGTCGTTCGCCGGCTATGATCTCATAATGGCCCTGCCCCATCGGCCGCACGACGATCGGCTGCACGATCCCGTGCTGGTTAATCGAGCGCGCCAGATCCTCAAGGTCGGATTCGTCAAACTGGCGGCGCGGATTGTTGGGATTGCGGCCGACAAATTCAATCGGTACGAATTGGTCCGCCGTCGCTGCAGGCGCCTCCGGCGCCGCCTGCACGTCATAGGGTTGATCCATTTCGCCGATCAGCGCCGCGAGCCCTCGCCCAAGCCGCTTTTTGGAGTTGTCATCGCTCATGCCATTACCGCTATCTATTTGATATTACGACCTGTTTTCAGGCCGCCTTGCGTTCGCGCTCGCGCTGTATCACTTCGGATGCGAGCTTGAGATAGGCCTGGCTGCCGGAGCAGCGCAGGTCATAGAGGATCGCCGGCTTGCCATAGGATGGCGCCTCGGAGACCCGCACATTGCGCGGGATCAGCGTGCGGTAGACCTTGTCGCCAAGATAGGAGCGCACATCGTCGACCACCTGCTGTGCCAGATTGTTGCGTGAATCGAACATCGTCATGACGATGCCCTGGATGTCGAGTGTCGGATTAAGCGTCGAACGGACCTGCCCGACGGTTTCCAGAAGCTGGCTCAATCCCTCAAGGGCAAAGAACTCGCATTGCAGCGGAACCAGCACGGAATGGGCGGCCGCCATGGCATTGATGGTCAGCAGATTGAGCGATGGCGGACAGTCGATCAGGATATAGTCATAGGTGCCCGTGCCGAAATCGGCGATGGCCTTCTTCAGCTTGAAGACCCGGTCCTTCTGGTCGGAGATTTCCATCTCGACACCCAGAAGGTCCATCGTCGATGGAACGATGGACAAATGCGGCACGTCCGTTTCCATGGCGGCCTCGGCAATTCCCGCCTCGCCCACCATGATATGATAGGACGAAAGCACGCGCTCATGCCGGTCGATCCCGAGTCCGGTGCTGGCATTGCCCTGCGGATCGAAATCGATGATGAGCACCCGCTCACCGATCGCCGCCAGCGCGGTTGCCAGATTGATGGCCGTCGTCGTCTTGCCGACGCCACCCTTCTGGTTGGCGACGGTTATGATCCTGTTTTTGTTGCCCAACATCAGTCAGTGCCCCGTATGTTTGCGTCCAAAGTGCAAATCCACCAACAATGGGTTCATCCGATTCGTTGCAGATTATAGACCTGCAATATGACGGAATCCGCATCGATCATGCTTTGATGTTCTAACAGATCGAACGTCCAGCTTCTACGGGCATCGTTGATCTCGCGCCGATAATCCCGGCCTTTGTGAAAATAGCCCGTCGCACCGGCGCGCATCCACGGCTCCGCATAGCCGAGCAGCCGCTCCAGATCGGCCAAGGCCCGCGCACTTACGGCACCGTGCCCGGTCAGCCCGTCGGCCGCCTCCTCGATCCGCAGCGCGTGCACGCGACCGGCGGCGCCGGTCTCCGCGATGGCCGTGCGAAGAAAGGCCACTTTCTTCTGATTGCTCTCGACCAGGTCGACGAAACCGCCGTCGGTTTCGGCCATGAATATGGCCATGATGATGCCCGGGAAGCCGCCGCCGCTGCCGAGATCGAGCCATTTTTGGGGCTGCGGATCGATGGCATAGAGCTGGGCACTGTCCAGAACGTGGCGCTCCCAGACCTGCGTCAGCGTTGACGGCGCTACAAGGTTGATGGCCTTCGACCATTTGTCGAACAGGGTGACAAAGGCCTCCAGCCGGTGCTGTGTTTCACGTGAAACAGGGACCCGTTGTTTCAGTCGTTCAAACTCTTTTGCCGGCACACTGTTCTCCTGCGGGCGGGTCTGCCTTCAGCCTCAGGACACCTGCGCGAGCTTGCCGCGGCCGTTATCTTCAATTTTGCGCAGCTGGGCCAGGATCAATGTGATCGCCGCCGGCGTCATGCCCTCGATCTTCGCCGCATGGGCAATCGTACGCGGCCGGGCACGATCGAGCTTCTGGCGCAGCTCGTTGGACAGGCCGGCAAGCACGGAGTAGTCAAATGTTTCGGGTATGAATCGTTGTTCTTCTTTCCGCTGGGCGGCGATGTCGCGGACTTGCCGGTCCAGGTAGACGGCATAGGCCGCTTCTGTTTCAACCGGCTCGCTGATTTTTTGATCAACCGTGCCAAGTTCCGGCCAGATGGATGCGAGGCGCGCCAAATCGGTGTCCGGATAGGCGAGCAATGTATAGGCGGAGCGCCGCTGTCCGTCCTGGTTGACCCGCAGGCCGTGTTTTTGCGCTTCGGCTGGCGTTACATCGAGGCGCTGGAGCTGCGCGCGGAATTGATCGACGCCATTCTCCCACCTTTCGAACCGTTCCCGGCGTTCCGGTCCGACAAGGCCGCGACGGATCCCTTCCGGCGTCAGCCGCAGATCCGCATTGTCCGCACGCAGCGTCAGACGATATTCGGCCCGCGAGGTAAACATCCGGTAGGGTTCCGTCACACCCCGGGTTGTCAGGTCGTCAATCATTACGCCGATATAGGAGTCCGTCCGGCTGAAGATCCAAGGTGCGCCGCCGCTTGCGGCAAGCGCCGCGTTGGCGCCGGCCACCAGCCCTTGCGCGCCGGCTTCCTCGTAGCCGGTGGTACCGTTGATCTGGCCAGCCAGGTACAGCCCGCCGATCCGCCGTGTCTCAAGGCTCGCATGCAGTTCACGTGGGTCGATATGATCATATTCGATGGCATAGCCCGGCTGCAGAATGCTGACGTTCTCCAGCCCGGGGATCGTGCGGATGAACCGGTCCTGGATTTCCTCCGGCAGCGAACTCGAAATGCCGTTGGGATAGACCGTGGTATCGTCCAGGCCTTCCGGTTCGAGGAAGACCTGGTGATGTTCGCGATCGGCAAAGCGCACAACCTTGTCCTCGATGGACGGGCAATAGCGCGGGCCGGTGCCTTCGATACGACCCGAATACATCGCCGATTCACCGATATTGTCTTCGATGATGCTGTGCGTCTGCGGCGTCGTGCGCGTTATACCGCACGCGATTTGCGGCACCGTGATGCGATCCGTCATGAAGGAAAACGGTACCGGATCCGAATCGGCTTCCTGTTTGCCGACGGACTCCCAGTCGATGGTCCGGCTGTCGAGCCGGGCAGGGGTGCCGGTTTTCAGGCGGCCAAGGCCAAACCCCGAACGCATCAGGATCTGCGACAGGCCGGTAGCCGGATCTTCTCCCATGCGGCCGGCCGGGATCTGCTTTTTGCCGATATGGATCAGCCCGCGCAGGAATGTCCCCGTTGTCAGGACGGCCGCAGCACAGTTTATTGTTCGCCCGTCCGAAACAACGACACCGGTGATCGTTCCGTTGGAAATCTCGAAATCATCGGCCTCGCCTTCAACGACGGTCAACCCGTCGACGGATTCGATGGCTGCCAGCATGGCAAGGCGATAGAGCTTACGGTCCGCCTGCGTGCGCGGCCCGCGCACTGCCGGTCCCTTGCTGCGGTTGAGCAGCCGGAACTGGATACCGGCCTCATCCGCAACCCGGCCCATCAGTCCGTCGAGCGCATCGATCTCACGCACAAGGTGGCCCTTGCCGAGACCGCCGATTGCAGGATTGCAGGACATGACGCCGATTGTGTCGCGCTGGTGCGTGATCAGGGCCGTGGACGCGCCAAGCCGGGCTGCGGCCGCTGCCGCTTCGCAGCCCGCGTGCCCGCCGCCAATGACGACAACGTCAAATGAGTTCTGGTCCCGTGCTGGCATGCCATCTCCTATGATGATTGTCCAGCAGGATTGTTCTGTCCCGCGATTTTGAATGCCGGAAAGTCATCGAAGACCCAGCCGTTTTTCAGTGTGTCGTAGATGATCGCGAGCAACTTGCGCGCTGTGGCGATGATTGCCTTGCCGGCCCCGCGCCGGGCTTTGATCCGTTGGTAGAAGGCATTGAGGTAGCCCGAGTAACGAATGGCAATGAGCGTGCACTGGACCAGCGTGGTGCGCATCAGTTTGTTCCCGCGTTTGGTGATCCGGCCCCGGTTGTCAGTCTCGCTTGACTGGCTGACACGGGGGACAATGCCCACATAGGCGGCCAGTTTGTCCGCGTCTTCGAAGTCATCGACGTTGCCTATGCCGGAGAGGAATACGGCTGCCGCGCGCGGCCCGACACCCTTGATCGAGATCAGCCCGTCATATCCGTCCATGGCCTCAGCGGCGGAGGCGATCTCGCGATCAAGTTCGGCGATTGCATCCGTCAGGCTGAGCGCCTGATCGCGCACGATGCGCAGTTCCACCTGTTCGAGGCTGGAGAACCGGCCGGTCTCCAGGGCATTGAGCCGTCGCTTCGAGCCCAGGCTTTCCTTCTTCAGCTTGATGCCGTGGCGGGTGTGGAGCGCGTGGATCTTGTTCAAAAGCCGGGTGCGCTGCTTGACCAGAAGGTCGCGCGTGTGGGTCAGCGACGCCAGTTCGCCTTCGGCCACCGTTTTGACGCGGGTCTCAGGCAGCATGTCCTTTGACAGAAAGAAGGCCAGGGCCCGGGCGTCGTTTCTGTCCGTCTTCTTCACCGACTTGCGGATCACGCCGAACTGCTTCGGGTTGACCACCACCACACGGCCAACGCAGGCGATCACTTCGTCGCGGAACCAGGCCGAATTGCCCGTCGCTTCCACGGCGACCTCATCGTCCGCATCAAGGCTCAGGCAGAACCGGTCCAGATCGGCCGCTGCCAGCTGGCAGGTTTCAAAAACCTCGTTGCCGTCCGCGGCAAGGCGGCAGACCGTGAAAGACGTCGTGTGGAGATCGACACCGATGAAAGCCATTGCTAAAATCCTCTCGTTGGCGGGAGGCGGAACCCTGCAAAGGGGTGTGAACGGCCAGGCCAGACTCCTATACGAGATCACCGGGTCGAACCGGGCCTCATGCTGGTCGTTCGGATGCAGGCGGCGGGTAATCTCCTGTACAGGGTCGCAATGCCCTAAAAAGACATCCAGCCTGCAGCCTATCCGCCTCTCCCGGCACTCTAGCCGAGTCGGGATGCATGACCGCTCACATCCCATTCATGCCATCTCCTGTGTCGCCGTTCAGATCGGATTCTATCATCGTTTTGTCAAGACCGTTGTTTCACGTGAAACGCCGCGTCAGTCGTACCGTTCATCGCTGTCTCACGTGAATCACGCTACTTGCCGATGCAGAACTCGCCGAAGATGAGATCGAGCAGATCCTCCACACCGATCCGTCCGGTCAGCCGCCCCAGCGCATCGCCTGCTTGTCGCAACAGTTCCGCCCGCAATTCTAACGGCTCCGAATCGTTTTCCAGCGCCATTCGCAGGGCAGACAGACAGGCCGTCAGGTATTCGCGGTGGCGCTGCCGGTTGGGCAGGCTCGAAACGGCGCTGCCCGCGGCGGACTGCACGCGCTGTTCCAGAACCCGTATGAGATCGGCAAGCCCCTCTTCCTGTTTGACGGAGATGGAAATGTCGTGCGACCCGCGGGACCGTTTGCCGTCGAGATCCGCTTTCGTGCCGATCCTTAGCACCGGAGCCTTGCCCTCCGGCAGTGAAACCGGATCACCGGGATCATTCAGGTCTTCCAGATAGAGGATAAGATCGGCATTCCCGGCCGTCTTCAGGGCCCGCCTGATGCCTTCGCTCTCCACCGCACCGGCCTTTGCCCGCAAACCGGCCGTATCAAACAGGATCACCGGATAACCGCCGATGTCGAGATGAACCTCGAGCACGTCGCGTGTGGTGCCCTTTTCATCGGATACAATCGCGATATCGCGTCTGGCAAGCGCGTTCAAAAGGCTTGATTTGCCGGCATTCGGCGCGCCGAGAATCACGACGCGATATCCGTCGCGGATGATCTCGCCGGCCCGTGCCGCCTCCAGGTGCTGTTCGATCTGCACTGCCAGCGCCGCCAGCGGCTGCCAGATGCTGTCGGCAACCGAACCGGGCACATCGTCCTCATCGGTAAAATCGAAATCGGCTTCGATCAACGCCCGCGCCCGAACCAGCTCCGCGCGCCAGCTTTCATAGAGTCCTGACAGCGCGCCGGACGACTGCTGAAGCGCCATGCGTCGCTGCATTTCCGTTTCCGCCGCGATGAGATCGGCAAGACCCTCCACCGCCGTCAGGTCCATCTTGCCGTTCTCGAAGGCTCGCCGTGTGAATTCACCCGGCTCGGCGCTGCGATATCCGTCAAGTTCGGACAGGCTCTGCAGCACAGCTTCTACAACGGCCCGTCCGCCATGGATGTGCAGCTCTCCGCAATCTTCACCGGTGAAGGAATGCGGCGCGGGAAAAAAGAGCACCAGACCGCGATCGAGCCTTGTCCGGTCCGCACCCCATATCGAGCGATAGGCCGCGACGCGCGGCGCCGGCACATTGCCTGTCATGGCCTTCAATCCGTCTCTGACCGACGGACCCGACAGTCGGATAACGGCAACGCCCGCGACACCGCTGCCACTCGACAAGGCAAAAATTGTATCCCTATAGTGTTCGCGCTCTACCAAGGACAACCCCTGCACCGGTGCTCCATGACCTCATCACAATTGACCAACGTGCTCAGCCGGTCGGCGAGCCCTTACCTGCAGCAGCACAAGGACAATCCGGTCCACTGGCAGATATGGGGTGAGGCTGCCTTAAATGAGGCGAAACGCTCCGGCAAGCCCATATTGCTTTCGATCGGCTATGCGGCTTGCCACTGGTGCCATGTCATGGCGCATGAGAGTTTCGAGGATCCTGAGACCGCCGCGGTCATGAATGAGCTTTACGTGAACATCAAGGTCGACCGTGAGGAACGCAGCGATATCGATCAGATCTACATGGCGGCGCTCCACGCGATGGGCGAGCAGGGCGGGTGGCCGTTAACCATATTCCTCAATCCGGACGCTGAACCTTTCTGGGGCGGAACCTATTTCCCGAAACGGCCAAGCCACGGGCGGCCGGATTTCGTAACCGTGCTGAAAAGCCTCGCGAAGATCTACCATGAAGAACCGGACAAGATCAGCAGCAATACGAAATCCATTCGTGCTCATCTGGACCAGACCCTGGCCGACGCGGGCACCGCTGCACAGCCGGAGGAAGACGCCCTTGCGCGTCAGGCCAATGGCATATTGACGATTGTCGACCGCAAGAACGGTGGCGTGGGTCAGGCGCCCAAGTTTCCGAGCGCTTCCATGCTGGAGACCCTTTGGCGCCACTGGCGCAACACCGGTTCGCAGCGTTCCGGCGACACCGCCATGCAATGGATCACATCGCTGGTGACGGGCGGCATTTACGATCATCTGGGCGGCGGGTTGTCGCGCTATTGCGTCGATGCGATCTGGCTGGTGCCGCATTTTGAGAAAATGCTCTATGACAACGCCCAGCTCATCCGGGCGCTGCTTTGGGCCCATGGCGAAACCGGTCATGGGATGTTCCGCACCCGAATCGAGGAAACGGTCGATTGGCTGGAACGGGAAATGCTGATGCCGGGCGGTGGCTTCGCATCGAGCCTCGACGCCGACAGCGAAGGGGAGGAGGGCCGGTTTTATATCTGGGACAAGACAGAGATCGAAGCCGCGCTCGGTGACGATGCCGCCCTGTTCTGCACGCACTACGATGTCAGCGATGGCGGCAATTGGGAAGGCCGCAACATCCTCAACCGCCTGCGCGCGCCGCAGGCCGACCAGGAAACCGAGGCGCGGCTCTCGGATGCGCGCGCCAGGCTGCTTGCCCTGCGAGACAGGCGCGTTCGACCGGACCGCGATGACAAGATCCTCGCCGACTGGAACGGCCTCCTCATCCGTGCGCTGGCGGAGGCCGGCTCCCGGCTCGGCCGCGACGACTGGATCAAGCGCGCACAGGACGCCTATATCTTTGTCACCGGGTCGATGATGACCGGCGACCGGCTTGCCCATGCCTGGTGCGACGGTGTGACGACGTATCCGGCGCTCGCCTCGGACTATGGCGCCATGATCAACGCCGCGGTATCGCTTTATGAGGCCACGCTGCAGCGGTCCTATCTTGACCAGGCCATGCGCTGGCTCGCGGTCCTTGATCGGCACTACACCGACGGTGAGGGCGGGTATTTCTACACCGCTGACGACAGCACCGATGTCCTCTTGCGCACCCGGCATGAACATGATGACGCCGCCCCGTCTGCTTCGGCGCAGGTCCTGGAAGCCATGGGCCGTTTGGCAATGCTGGCACCCGATCTCGAGCTGCCGGCAAGGGCCTCCGATTTTGCCGCCTCCCTCTGGGGGCGTGTCCGGCATATCCCCATGGCAGCCAGCGGCGCACTCAATGCGATCGACACGATCCAGCAGTCCAGGAAGCTTGTCTTGCTGAATCCGGCTAAGGAGATGCTGGACGTCATCCACTCGATCCCCGACCCGGCACGGATCGACCTCATCGCGGGGACACCGGAGGAAGCTGAGATGCTGCTGCCGGGCTCCGCCGATTACGACTCCGGCAAAACAAAGGGGCCGGCGGCTTATCTGTGCCGCGGCCCCGTCTGTCTTCCGCCGGTCTTTGACGCAACCGGTCTTTCCAGCCTGCTGCGACCGAAAGCCGATTAGGCGTTCATCGAGTCGAAGAAATCGCTGTTGTTCTTTGTCTGCTTGAGCTTGTCGATGAGGAATTCGATCGCATCGGTCGTTCCCATCGGCGCAAGAATCCGGCGAAGCACGAAGATCTTCTGCAGGTCCTGCTTCGGAATAAGCAGGTCTTCCTTGCGGGTTCCCGATTTCAGGATGTCCATTGACGGATAGATGCGCTTGTCGGCGACCTTGCGGTCGAGCACGATTTCCGAGTTGCCGGTGCCCTTGAACTCTTCGAAGATCACCTCGTCCATGCGGCTGCCCGTATCGATCAGGGCTGTCGCGATGATGGTCAGCGATCCGCCTTCCTCGATGTTCCGGGCGGCGCCGAAGAAGCGTTTCGGGCGCTGCAGCGCATTGGCATCGACACCACCGGTCAGCACCTTGCCGGAGGACGGCACGACGGTGTTGTAGGCACGGCCGAGCCGGGTGATGGAATCGAGCAGGATAACAACGTCGCGACCGTGTTCGACAAGCCGCTTGGCCTTTTCGATCACCATCTCGGCGACCTGCACGTGGCGCGCGGCGGGCTCGTCAAAGGTCGAGGAGACGACCTCGCCATTCACCGAGCGTTGCATGTCCGTCACCTCTTCCGGGCGCTCGTCGATCAGGAGAACGATCAGGTAGCACTCGGGGTGGTTGGCGGTGATCGAATGGGCAATATTCTGCAACAGAACCGTCTTACCGGTGCGCGGCGGCGCGACGATCAGGCCGCGCTGGCCTTTGCCGAGCGGCGCCACGAGATCGATTACCCGCGCCGAGAGATCCTTCGATGTCGGATCGTCGAATTCCATGTTGAACCGCTCATCCGGATAGAGCGGTGTCAGATTGTCGAAATGGGTCTTGTGGCGGATCTTCTCCGGATCCTCGAAATTGATCGTGTTGACCTTCAGCAGCGCGAAGTAGCGCTCGCCTTCCTTCGGCCCCCGGATCGGCCCCTCAACCGTGTCACCCGTTTTCAGCGAGAACCGTCGGATCTGGGACGGTGAAATGTAGATATCGTCCGGGCCCGGCAGATAGTTCGCATTGGCCGAGCGCAGGAAACCGAAGCCGTCCTGCAGGATTTCGACGACCCCTTCACCGATGATCTCGATATCCTGCGACGCGAGCTTTTTCAGCATGGCAAACATCAGTTCCTGCTTGCGCATGGTACTGGCGTTTTCTACTTCCAGCGTCTCGGCAAATTCCAGCAGCTCTGTCGGTGTCTTGTTCTTAAGCTCTTGAAGCTTCATTTCCTGCATCGGGTTTCCAGATTTTGATTCGGGGACTTCAATGGTAGTCAATCTTGGGGAGATTCTTTGACGGTCGACCGACCATCACCGTATGCCAAAAGGGGGGAATTTCGACCGGGCGATTCACGTGAAACGCTTCGAAATGCATCCGGTGCTTCGGCTGTCGCATATTTTGCGGCAAACGGCAAGTGTCAAAACGGTTTGACGATCACCATGATCACGATGAAGATCATCAGCACCGTCGGCACCTCATTGATCAGGCGCCAGTGACGTGCGGCATGTTCGCGCTTGTCAGCGGCGAAACTGCGGACCGCTCTGCCCAGATAGTCATGCACAGCCGAAAGTGCAAGGACCGCTGCAATTTTCAGCCACAGCCAGATCGCGTTGAAGCCGAAGCCTTCATAGGCGAGCCACAGGCCGAGCAACCAGGCCACCACCATGGCCGGCGTCATGATCACCTTGTAGAGCCGCGCCTCCATGACCTTGAAGGTCTCCGACTGCTCGGTCCCGACTTCCGTTTCACTGTGGTAGACAAAGAGCCGCGGCAGATAGAGCAGGCCCGCCATCCAGGAAATGATGGCGATGACATGCACCGCCTTGATCCACTCATAAAGCTGCGGCGGGTTCCAGACCATCAGGGCAATGACGCCGGCGACCAGCACGGCCAGCGCAATCCGCGACCGCAGTGCTGCCTGCCTGCCCGCCGTCTTGTCCGTGCCACCGCTCATCGCCATTTTCCGTGATTCCCCCACATTCGGCAGCTCTTCTAGGCGGCCCTGATCCGTTCGACAAGATGCGCGACGTGATCCGGATCGGCCTGCGGCGTGATGCCGTGTCCGAGATTGAAGATCAGCGGGCCTTGTCCAAGCGCTGCAAGGATCGCGTCGATCCCCTCGTCGAGCGCCCGCCCGCCGGCAACGACCCGCATTGGATCGAGATTGCCCTGCACCGGTCCCTGGTCCTGAAGCTGACGGGCGAAGCTCAGGGGAACGCTCCAGTCGAGGCCGATCGCATCGGCGCCGGTCTTCTGGCGATAGTCGGCAAGCAGGCTACCAGCGCCCTTGGCAAAGGCGATGATCCGCGCCTGCGGGTGGCGCTGGCGCACCCGGTCGATGATCTTGCGCACCGGCCTGATGCAGAATTGCTCGAATTCCGTTTCACCGAGAACCCCCGCCCAGGAATCGAAGATCTGCACCGCGTCGGCGCCGGCTTCGATCTGCGCGCACAGATAGTCCGCGGATAGATCGGCCAGCAGGTCAAGCAGAGCCGAAAAGGCCTCCGGCTCGCGATAGGCAAAAAGCCTTGCCGGTGCCTGGTCCGGGGTTCCGTGACCGGCGATCATGTAGGTGGCAACGGTCCACGGTGCGCCACAAAAACCCAACAGCGTCGTTTCCTCCGGAAGCACGCTTCGCAACCGTGACACCGTCTCAAGCACCGGTGCGAGATGCGTCAAAAGTTTCGAGCCGTCGAGACCGGCAATGCCGCCAGCGTCAATTGGCGTCATTAATGGACCGCGTCCCTCTTCAAAGCGAACATCACGGTCAAGCGCATCGGGAATGACAAGGATGTCTGAAAACAGGATTGCCGCGTCAAAGCCGTAGCGCCTGATCGGCTGAAGCGTCACTTCCGTTGCCAGGTCCGGCGAATAGCAAAGGTCGAGAAAACCGCCAGCCTGTTTCCTGGTTTCCCGGTACTCGGGCAGATACCGGCCGGCCTGCCGCATCAGCCAGACGGGTGGCGGATACACCGTCTCACCATTCAACACCCTCATGACTTTGCGGTTGTCCGCCATGCGTCGGTCCTTCGTACATTAAAAAAGAAAGGAATCTTAAGAGTCTTCTTTTTCTTAGAGTCGGTGGGTTTCAAGGATTAAAGGATCTTCCGAAAAACTCCACAGCTTGATGATCCGGGATGGCGCGAATGCCTGTCTGGACCTTCAATGCACAATATCGTGCAAATTGGTAGAAAGCGATGTAAAAACATCGCATTGGCCAGATTTGGCCTCTTTGTGCGGCTGTGTATTGTCTGTGTATGTCGATGAAGAGATTGTGGATGCGCGCCTTTCCACAACACCGGCCGTTTGTTCTTCCGCTTCATCGCCAATGTGGACAAACCGGCCCTCTTTCCCGTACCTCTTTTTCAAGTGTGCAGACCGGCCATGCTCATGCACAGCTATCAACAGAAGCGGACGAATTTTGTGGATCGACCGAAAAACTATTTCCACCTGCACCTCATCTCTGATTCGACCGGGGAAACACTGATAACGGTCGGCCGTGCCGCCGCCGCACAGTTTACCGGCACGCGGGCGCTCGAGCATGTCTACCCGCTGATCCGCAGCGCAAAACAGCTCGAGCCGGTGCTTGATACGATCGACGGAGCGCCCGGCATCGTGCTCTACACGGTTGTCGATACCGAGCTTTCCCAGATGATCAGCGATCGCTGCCGGGAGATGAACATCCCCTGTGTCTCCGTGCTCGATCCGGTGATCTCCATATTCCAGTCCTATCTGGGGCCGAGGGCCGAGCACCGTGTCGGTGCGCAGCATTCCCTGAACGCTGAATATTTCCGCCGCATGGAAGCGCTCAACTTCACGATGGAGCATGACGACGGCCAACTGCCGGCGGATATCGAGGACGCCGATATTGTGCTTGTCGGCATCAGCCGCACCTCGAAGACACCGACGAGCATCTACCTCGCAAACCGCGGCTACAAGACCGCCAATATCCCGATCGTCTACAACGTTCCCCTGCCGGAGGTCCTGGAGACGGCACGGCATCCATTGATTGTCGGTCTTGTCGCGACAGCGGACCGAATTTCGCAGGTCCGCAAGAACCGTATCCTCGGAACCACGCTGGGATATACGGGCGACGATTATGTCGACCGTGTCGCGATTGCCGAGGAGCTGAAATATGCGCGCAACCTGTGCGCCCGGCACAACTGGCCGACCATCGATGTCAGCCGCAGGTCGATTGAGGAAACCGCCGCGGCCATCCTTGCGCTGGGCGTCAAGCCGCGCTAGGGCGGGTGACCCGTCGCCGAGAAGGATCTTCCGATGACCGCAGACCTGATCCTGGCTTCCGCCAGCCCCTTCCGCAGAGCGCTGCTGAAAAATGCCGGTATCGCGTTCTCGGCGCAGGCGGCCGACATCGATGAGCGTGCCGTCGAAGCGCCGCTGCGCGAGAGCCATGTCGGCCCCGAGGATACGGCTCTGGTGCTGGCGCTGGCAAAGGCCTCTGATGTCAGCGGCCGGGAGCCGGGTGCTCTGGTCATCGGCTGCGATCAGACCCTGTCGCTTGGTGACGAGATCTTCCACAAGCCCGCCGATATGGAAGGCGCGCGCAAACACCTTCTGGGACTTTCCGGCAAAACACACCAGCTCAACAGCGCCGTAGTCATCGTCCGCGACGGCGAAACGCTCTGGCAGCATGTGGGTGTCGCGAATCTGACGATGCGCGCGCTGGATCCTGGTTTCATCGGACGCTACCTCTCGCGCATTGGCGACGCAGCGCTGGCCAGCGTCGGCGCCTATCAGCTTGAAGGTCCGGGCGTGCAGCTCTTCGACAGCATCGACGGCGACTATTTTACCATCATCGGGCTGCCGTTGCTGCCGCTGCTCGCCGCATTGCGGGAATTGGAGGCCATCGATGGATGAACCAATTCGCGCTTTTGTAGCCGGCTATCCAATTAACCACTCCCGCTCACCGATGATCCACGGCTACTGGTTGGAAAAAGCCGGAATAGCTGGCAGCTATGAACCGGTGGAAGTGGCGCCGGACGGTTTTGCCGCCTTCATGCAGGCGCTCTCCGCCGGCAGCAGCGGCTTCGCCGGAGGCAATTTCACCATACCGCACAAGCAGGCGGCCTTCGAACTTGCCGGCCATGCCGATGACCTGGCGAGCGAACTCGGCGCGGCAAACACATTGTGGCTTGAAGACGGGCGCCTGATGGCGACAAACACCGACGGCTATGGTTTTTCCGCCAATCTCGATGAATGGGCGCCGGGTTGGGACGGCGCGGAAACCGCCATCATTCTGGGGGCCGGCGGCGCCAGCCGGGCAATCGTTCAGACGGTCCGGAACCGCGGCATCAAGGACATCCACATCGTCAACAGGACCGTGGAACGGGCCGCGGAACTGGCGGACCGGTTCGGCGCCGGCATAAGGGCGCACCCGCTGGATGCGCTGGATGAGGTGATATCGGGTGCCGGGCTGTTCATCAACACCAGCGCGCTCGGCATGGAAGGCACGCCGGTGCCGCAGATCGATTTTTCGCAGATGGCTGACGGATCGGTGGTGACCGATATCGTCTACACGCCCCTCGTCACGCCGATCATGCAGATGGCCGCCTCGAATGGCCTGAAAACCGTAGACGGGCTTGGCATGCTCCTGCACCAGGCGGTTCCGGGATTTGAAAAGTGGTTCGGCGTCCGGCCGGATGTGACCGAGGACCTGCGGAACCTTGTCGTCAACGATCTGGAGAGCCGCGGATGATCGTGCTTGGCCTGACGGGATCGATCGGAATGGGTAAATCGACAGCCGGCAAAATGTTTGCCGAGCGCGGCATTCCAGTCACCAGCGCCGATGAGATCGTGCATGCGCTCTATGCCGGCGAGGCCGTGCCGTTGATAGATGAGGCCTTTCCCGGAACGGTAGTGGACGGGGTTGTCGACCGCGGCAGGCTGTCGGAGTCGGTAGTCGGCAATGAGGCCGCGTTTCAACGGCTGGAGGCTATTGTCCACCCGCTGGTGGAAAAGGAACGGAGGGGCTTTGTCGACCGCCAGCGGCAGGCCGGAAAGCCGGCGGTGGTACTCGACATTCCACTTCTGTTCGAAAGCGGCGGCGAGAAGTCCGTCGACAAGGTTGTTGTCGTCTCCTGCTCGGCGGAACTGCAAAAGGAGCGTGTCTTGCGGCGGCCCGGCATGACGGAAGAGAAATTCGAGGCCATACTGGCCCGGCAGACGCCCGATTCGGAAAAGCGGGCGCGCGCCGACTATGTTATCGATACCTCCGGGACATTCGACGAAACCAGGCGCCAGATCGATGCACTCGTCGACGCGATAATCGAAGGAGACGCCGGCAATGCGTGAAATCGTGTTCGATACGGAAACCACCGGGCTGGACAACCAGGCCGACCGCGTGATCGAGATCGGCGGCGTTGAGCTTGCCAACAAGTTTCCGACCGGACGGAATTTCCACGTCTACATCAACGCGCAGGGCCAGAAGGTCCACCCCGAGGCCCTCGCGGTGCACGGCATCACCGACGAGTTCCTGGCTGACAAACCGGTATTTTCCGAAATCATTGAGGAAATGAGCGCGCTCTTCGATGGCGCCAAGCTGGTCGCGCACAATGCCAATTTCGATATCGGCTTCATCAATGCCGAATATGCCCGCCTCGGCCTTCCGCCCATTGATCCGGGCCGGGTGATCGACACGCTTGCGCTGGCGCGGCGGCGTCACCCGATGGGGCCGAATTCGCTGGATGCGCTTTGCAAACGCTACGGCATCGACAATTCTCACCGCACGAAACACGGTGCTCTGCTCGATGCCGAGCTTCTGGCGGAAGTCTATATCGAGATGAATGGCGGCCGGCAGGCGGCGCTTGGTCTCACGGAAAGCGACATGGGCGCTTCGATCGAAAACCGGCGCAGTGTCACCGAAAGCGCGGGTCCGAGGCCATCGCCGCTTGCACCGCGCCTGAGCGACGAAGAACGCGCCGCCCACCGCAAACTAAGAGAGGGCCTCGGTGAAAAGGCCCTCTGGAACAGCTATTCCGATTGACGTCAGTTGGTGACGGTCGGTGCCTCGACCTTCGCCTTTGCCTGTTCTTCCGCCATGCGCTGCGCGAACATCTGGGCAAAATCGATCGGATCGATCATCAGGGGCGGGAAACCGCCATTGCGGGTCGCGTCAGCCACGATCTGCCGGGCGAACGGGAACAGCAGACGCGGGCATTCGATAAACAGGAGCGGCAGCATGTGCTCCTGCGGGAAACCCTGGATCCGGAACACGCCGCCATAGGTCAGTTCCACGTTAAAGACGACCTTATCACCGTCCTTGGCTTCGGCATTGAGCGTCAGAACCACGTCATAGTCGGTCTGCGAAAGCGGGTTGGCGTTGACATTGACATTGATATTGATGGCCGGGCCCTTTTCGCGCTGCGTCAGCGACTGCGGCGCGTTCGGGTTCTCGAACGAAAGATCTTTGATGTACTGCGCCAGCACATTAAGTGTCGGCGATGCGCCGTTGCCGGCTTCCGCCCCTTCAGAGGACGCGCCTGCGGGGGCATTCGGATCGGGCTGTTTGGCCATTAAACTGTCCTTGATTGCTGCAATGTCGGCCGACCGGCCTTGTTTCGGCCACTGGCTAGCATTTCGATCCTGCGCTTACAACCAAAATTCACGTGCAGAACGGCTTCGTGGCGGAGATTGCGTGATCGTTGGCCGCCGTCTGAGGGCGCGCATTCAGTCCTTGTTCCACGGCGAGTTTGGATCGGGATCGCGCGTGAAATCCGTATTGTCGAGATCGATCGTCGGGGATTCTTCCGATTTCGTTCTCCGATCGAAGCCGCCATCACTGAAGCGGGCATTTGTGACGATCGTGATTCGGTTCTTGATCAACGCCCAGCCGGCATCGCGGATTGCCGGTACGAAGAGCAGAAAGCCGATCGCGTCGGTGATGAAACCGGGTGTCAGGAGCAGGACACCGGCGATCAGGATCATGACACCGTGTACGAGCTCCCGCCCCGGCACCCTTCCTGCTTCCGTTTCCTTGCGGATCCTGTTGAGCAGCCCGAAACCCTGGATCCGAAGCAGGATCGAACCGACGACGGCCGTGACGAACACCATGGCGAGCGTCCAGAAGACGCCGATTTCCCGGCCGATGACAATGAATGCTCCGATTTCGGCGAGCGGTACGATCAGCAGCAACAAAGGGACCAGGGAAAAAGGCATGGAGACGGCTTTCGGTTTGTCGCGTTTCACTGTCGGAACATCGCATGCTTCACCGGCGATTACGACAGTTCGATATTGACCTCTTGCGCCCTATATAGTGTCCCGTTAAGCCTGTTTGACGAAATTCGATCATCGGTGCACGTGAAGCCTTAAAATTCCCTGCGTCGTCTGGTTGCATTGACCTGGAAACAGGATTTGAATGATAGCGGGCAACAGACTATATGGAAGGTGTTGGGGCGGGTGCTCCAGGACCACACCTCATACCGGTACCAGGCAATATGGGCTCCTTTGACTTTGTAACAGTATTTTTCTTCGTGGCTGCGGTCATCATATTCCTGCAGTTGCGCAATGTGCTGGGCCGCCGCACCGGTAATGAGAGGCCGCCTTTCGATCCCTACAGCGCGCGTGATGGCGATGTGCCTGCGGGCGATGGCGATGACAGCAAGGTGATCACCTTGCCGCGGCGCGACGGCGACAAGGGTTCCGACGACAGATTTGCGGCGGCCGACGCCTATAGCGAGCCCGGTACTGATCTGAACAAGGCGCTTCGCACCGTCATCCAGGCCGATGCCAGCTTCGATCCCGAGGAGTTCATTGCCGGGGCCAAGATGGCCTACGAGATGATCGTCAATGCCTATGCCGATGGTGACAAGAAGACGCTGCGCTCGCTGCTGTCCAAGGAAGTCTATGACGGCTTTGTCACGGCCATCAAGGACCGGGATGCGCGATCCGAGACCATCAAGTCGTCCTTTGTGGGCATCGGCAAGGCCGATATCGTCCAGGCCGAGATGAAAGGCAGTGAGGCCAACATCACGATGCGCATCGCCAGCCAGCTGATTACCGCGACCTACGACAAGGACGGGAACGTCATTGACGGCGATCCTGACAGTGTTGGTGAGGTCAACGACGTTTGGACCTTTGCCCGCGACACCCGCTCGCGCGACCCGAACTGGAAGCTGATCGCGACCGAATCGGAAGACTGATCGGAATTCCGCATGACCGCCAGGCTTACTCCGGTGTCGTTCGAGGACCTGCCGGGGTGGCATTGCGACAATCCGGAAGAAGTTCTGACCGGCCTGCAGGACTGCGTCCGCCACGCGAGCAGCGTCAAACCCTACAAAACCGGAAGCCTTGGCCTGGAGTGGCGTGATTTCACGCCTGCGGTCGCTGCCCTTGGCGAGCAGCCACCGGCCAGGGAAGCCGAGGCGCGTCGTTTCTTTGAGGCTCATTTCATTCCGCTGAAGGTCTCGCCGGGCGATGGCGGCCAAGGTTTCGTCACCGCCTATTACGAACCGGAAATTGACGCATCTCCCGTTCGCACGGAAAAATACCGTTATCCCTTTCATGCCCGGCCTGACGATCTGGTTGCCGTCAACGACGCAAACCGCCCGCCGGAGCTTGATCCTGCATTCGCGTTCGCCCGCCAGAGGGATGGCGGTATTTGTGAATATCCGGATCGCCGTATGATCGACAGCGGATATCTTGACGGGCGCGGTTTCGAAATCGCCTGGGCCGAAAGCCGCATAGATGTTTTCTTTGCCCATATTCAAGGAGCCGCGCGGCTGCGATACCCTGACGGCACTGTCGAGCGCATCACCTATGCCGCCAAGACCGGCCATCCGTTCACCGCGATCGGCCGCGTTCTCATAAAAATGGGCGAACAGGATCCGGCCACGGTGTCAATGCAGAGCCTGCGCAAATGGCTTGCCGACAATCCGCGAAGGATCGACGAGATCCTGTGGCGGAACCGGTCCTATATCTTCTTCCGCAAGGCCGCTGTATCGGATCCGTCGAGGGGTCAGGTCGCAGCCGCCAAGGTACCGCTGATCGCCGGTCGGTCATTGGCAGTTGACCGTTTCATCCATACCTATGGCACACCCGTCTTCGTGTGCGCGGACAGCCTTGTGCATCTGGGCGACGGTCCATTCCGTCGGCTGATGATTGCACAGGATACCGGCTCGGCGATCCTTGGGCCGGCCCGCGGCGACATCTTTGTCGGCACGGGGCAGGCCGCCGGAGAGGCGGCGGGAACGGTCAGGAACCCCGCGGACTTTTTTGTTCTCGCGCCGATCCGCGCAGCCGGGAGACTGTGCGCATGAGCGGCAAGAAAAAGGACCTGTCGAAGGAAGACCGCATCCTGTGGGGACAGGTTGCACGCACCGTCGATGCCTATCCCGGTCGTCTTGAATCGCTGCTTGACGACACGCCGGACGATATCGAAAAACCAGACGGGAAACAAAACAGTACGACTGTCCGGTCTAGCGCGGAGAGCGGGCCGCAAAAACAAAAGACTGAAAATACGAAAAAGGTTGTACATGCAATCAATCCGATAGACCGATCGGTCTATCGCAAGCTCGCCCGCGGTCGTGTACCGCTCGAGGCCCGCATCGATCTTCACGGCATGACTCAGGACGAAGCGCATGATCTGCTGCTTGGTTTTCTGAGGAGTGCCCATGCGCGTGGTCTGCGCCATGTCCTTGTAATTACAGGCAAAGGGACATCGCGCGGCGGTGAAGGCGTGCTCAGGCGGGCCGTTCCGAGGTGGCTCGGATTCGCCGCCTTCAGGGAGCTTGCCTCCGGTGTCGAGCCGGCTGCGCGAGGCCATGGCGGCGACGGTGCGCTCTATGTCAGGCTGAAACGAAAGACATGAATGATGACACCTTTCGGCGAGGAAATCCGCAGGCTGCGTTCCGAGCGCGGCATCACACAAAAGCAGATGGCGCAATCGATCGGCGTCTCGCCGGCCTATCTTTCGGCCCTTGAACACGGCCATCGCGGCCAGCCGAGCTGGGAACTCCTGCAGCGCATCATCGGCTATTTCAATGTGATCTGGGACGACGCCGAGGAACTGCAGCGCCTGGCTGCGCTTTCCCATCCGCGCGTGACCATCGACACGGCCGGCCTGTCCCCCGAGGCGACGGCATTTGCCAATGCACTGGCGCGATCGATCGGCAAGCTCAGGAAGCGCGATATCGCGCGTCTGCAGTCGATCCTGGACGATTCAACCTGAACCGGACGTGGCTCAGAAAAGCTCCTTGAGTTCCTCGAGCTTGTCGTTGACCAGCCAGCCATAATAGTTTTCCTGCGGCAGTTTCGGCCGCTGTCCCCTGGCCTTGCGCTTGCGGTTCGTCTGCGCCAGCGCCGCAGCGCGGACATCCGGACTGCCGACATTGTAGAGCGTGGCCGTGATGCCCGGGTTGCCCGAAATGTCGAAACCCGCAACATCGCCATAGACATCGATCGAATGACGCAGGGCCGCCGCGACATAGGCCAGCGTGATATCCGGGTTCATGATCGCCTTGTAGACGTCGTCGCCGCGCTGGTGCGACAGCTTCTTGTAACCGGAGACCTCGTTGACGAAATCCGTCAGCTTGAGCGCTGTCAGGGGATTGAGTTGGCCGAGGCCGAATGTCTGGCCCGCATAGAAGGGCTGGAAGAAGAAGGCGCTGAACCGGTCATCGGGGAAGAATTTTCCGCCGACGGTCTGATTGCGGAATTTTTCGTCCCAGACAGCCTCGCGGCAGGACCACAATTCGAATGAGCGTGACAGCTCGGCGCAGTCGGTGAATTCCTCGCGCTTGATGAATTCGCCGATATCCTCTCCGTCGTAGCGAAAGTCGATGCCCCCCGCAGCATAGGAAACGGCCTTGACGTAGTAGGCCTGCAGTCGGTCATAGGCGTCGACATTATAGGTATGCTCGCCGACGAGTGCGCCGACGATGTGCAACGGGTCGATCTCGTAGTTTGCGGCAACACTGGCGATCTTTGCGCGCAGCTTGTCGTCCCGTTCCAAAAGGTCTCGTATTTTCTCGTATTTTCGCTCGAAAGTCGATTTTGTCTGCTTGGTACGCTTGACCGAGGCACCGGGGATTTTCGGCTGGACCTTGTTGCGGTTGCCTTCCGGCACCATCAGCAGTTTGGCGCTGGCAGTCGGCACCGCGAGGAGCGTGAGGCTTAGCGAAAGGCTTGCTGCATGTAACAGATGGCGATGCACCATCCAGTCGGCTCCCCGGGCAATTTTCTAGATTGCCCGGACTCTAGAAAAATTACCTGAAAAGTCGAGTATTTCTTGCCGCCGCCGCAGACTTATTGGAACGATTGCCGGCTTTCCTTTGTCACCGATGCGTAAAAGTCACAGAATGTACCGCGACAGATCCGCGTCCTTGGCAAGGTCGCCGACATGTTTGCGCACATAGTCCGCGTCTATCACGAACTCGGTGCCCGACTTGTCGGGCGCCTCATAGGAGATGTCGTCGAGCACCCGTTCCATGACGGTCTGCAGACGCCGGGCGCCGATATTCTCCACACTGCTGTTGAGTTCCACCGCCACGTCGGCGAGCGCGTCGATGGCGTCCTCCGTGTAGGTCAGCGTCACCTCCTCGGTTGCCATCAGCGCCACATACTGCTTGATCAGGCTGGCTTCCGTCTCGGTGAGAATGCGTCTGAAATCTTCCTTGTTCAGTGCCCTCAGCTCCACCCGGATCGGCAGCCGGCCCTGCAGTTCCGGCAACAGGTCCGACGGTTTCGAAACATGGAAGGCACCGGAGGCGATGAAAAGGATATGGTCGGTCTTGACCGGTCCGTATTTGGTCGCAACCGTCGTGCCCTCGACCAGCGGCAGCAAGTCGCGCTGCACGCCCTCTCGCGACACACCGGCGCCCATGCCGCCGTCGCGCGCCGCAATCTTGTCGATCTCGTCGAGGAAGACAATGCCGTCATTCTGGGCGATCCGCATCGCCTCCTGCGTGATCTGGTCCTGGTCGAGCAGTTTTTCCGACTCGTCATTGATCAGCTGCGCATAGGAATCCTTGACCGTCGTGCGGATCTTCTTTTGCGGCTGGCCCATGGCCTTGCCCAGCATGTCCGACAGGTTCAGAACGCCGATATTGGCGCCCGGCATGCCCGGTATCTCGAAATTGGGCATGCCTGAACCCGTCTCGGCCACCTCGATCTCGATTTCCTTGTCGTCGAGCTGCCCGTCGCGCAGGTTGGTTCTGAACGACTCGCGCGTCGACGGCGATGCGGTCGAGCCGACCAGGGCATCAAGCACCCGTTCCTCGGCATTCAGATGCGCCTTCGCCTTGACCTCTTCGCGCTTCTTGTCCTTGACCAGCGCGATGCCGACCTCGACGAGATCGCGCACGATCTGCTCGACATCGCGGCCGACATAGCCGACCTCCGTGAACTTCGTTGCCTCAACCTTGATGAACGGCGCGCCCGCCAGCTTGGCAAGCCGGCGCGAGATCTCGGTCTTGCCGACCCCGGTCGGCCCGATCATCAGGATGTTCTTCGGCATCACCTCGTCGCGCAGATTGTCCTCCAGCTGCTGCCGGCGCCAGCGATTGCGAAGGGCGATCGCAACAGCGCGCTTCGCATCCTTCTGGCCGATGATGTAGCGGTCGAGTTCGGAGACGATCTCGCGCGGTGAATAGTTGGTCATGAATAAAAGCCTGTGTTGAACAAGGGGCGCGAAGGGCGCTCCTTTTATGGGATATCGGTCAGCCTTTTGCTTTGGCAAGCCTTACGGGGCTTCGGCCTCAAGCGTTTCGACGACGATATTGTCATTGGTATAAACGCAGATTTCGCCGGCAATTTCCATCGCGCAGCGGGCGATCTCTTCCGCGGTCTTTTCGCTGTCCATGAGCGCCCGCGCCGCCGCATAGGCATAGTTGCCGCCCGAGCCGATGGCGATCGTGCCGAATTCGGGCTCAAGAACGTCGCCGGTGCCGGTCAGCGCAAGCGTCGTCGTCGCGTCGGCGACCAGCATCATCGCTTCCAGCCGGCGCAGATAGCGGTCGGTGCGCCAGTCCTTGGCAAGTTCCACGCAGGCACGCATGAGCTGGCCCGGATATTGTTCGAGCTTGGCTTCGAGCCGTTCCATGAGCGTAAAGGCGTCCGCCGTCGCACCGGCGAAACCGGCGATCACCTCGCCGCCGCCGGATTTCGCCGAACTGATGCGCCGGACCTTGCGCGCGTTGCCCTTCATGATCGTCTGCCCGAGACTGACCTGGCCGTCACCGGCCATGACCACCTGATTGCCCTTGCGCACGGTGATAATGGTGGTGGCATGCATGGTGCCCTGGGGATCATGTTCACTCATCGGTACATCCTTTGACATAAGCCGGCCGCGCAGGCCGGTCAGGCACTCCTATGTAAGATGCTTGCGACGCATTGCAAATCCCCCGCGTCCTGCAGGCTCGTCTGGATATTTTCCCGCCGCCCTGTTATGCAGCCCCCAATCACAGTCCTTGGAGCACGCCGAATGGCAGAAAACCGGCAAAACCGCGTGGCTGAAGTCGCCCGCAAGACGAATGAGACGGATATTTCGGTGAAGATCGATGTTGACGGCACAGGCACGTCCAAAATCGACACTGGTATCGGCTTTTTCGACCATATGCTGGAGCAGCTTTCGCGTCATTCGCTGATCGACATGGAGATATCGGCGAAGGGCGACCTGCATATCGACGATCACCACACCGTCGAGGATACCGGCATTGCGATCGGACTGGCCATCGCCAAGGCGCTGGGCGAGCGCCGCGGGATCGTGCGCTACGCGTCGCTCGACCTTGCCATGGACGAGACGCTGACGACCGCCGCGATCGATGTGTCCGGCCGGCCGTTTCTCGTCTGGGATGCGGAGTTCACGTCGCCCAAGATCGGCACATTCGATACCGAGCTTTGCCGCGAGTTCTTTCAGGCACTTGCGCAAAATGCCGGAATTACGCTTCACGTGACCAATCTCTACGGCGCCAACAACCACCACGTCGCCGAGACCTGTTTCAAGGCGGTCGCAAGGGTTCTGCGCACTGCTACGGAGATCGATCTGCGCCAGGCGGGCCGGATCCCGTCGACCAAGGGCACGCTTGCATAGGACGGACGGCAGATGGCGAGCTATGTCGTATTGACGCCACCGGACGGCAGCGAACTGGACGAGCGGGCTGTGATCATCCGAGACGGCTTTTCCCTTCCGGCGCTGATTATTCCGGTGTTTTGGCTGCTCTGGAACAGGCTGTGGTTTGCCGCGGTGCTGCTGCTGCTGTTGTCGGTGGCGATTGCCATCGCGATCAGCCAGCTGCCCGCCTGGTCGACCGTATTGACCCTGTCATCGGTGCTGATTTCGCTGTTTGTCGCGCTCGAGGGCAACAATTGGCGCGTCGCCGACAAGGAGCGGCAGGGCTGGGAAATGCGTGACGTGATCGAGGCGCCGGACCGCGCGACGGCCGAGGACATCTATTTTTCGCAAGAGATGCGGGAAAACGACCCGCCGCCGCGGCCGGCACCGGTTTTTGGCAAGGGTCCGGCCCACGGGACCGCTCCGGCGGCAACCGGCCCCGCACTCGGTCTTCTTGACTACGAAAACAAGGCTTGAACCTGCATGAAAGTCGCCATTATCGACTATGGGTCCGGCAATTTGCGCTCGGCCACCAAGGCCTTTGAGCGTGCTGCCCGCGAAAGCGGCGTCAAAGCCGATATCCTGCTGACCAGCGAGCCGGACATCGTCGCCGCAGCGGATCGGGTGGTGCTGCCCGGCGTCGGCGCCTTTGCCGACTGCAATAGCGGTCTTGCAGCCGTTGACGGCATGAAGGAAGCACTGTTTCAGGCGGTCGAGGACAAGGCGCGCCCGTTTCTCGGCATCTGTGTCGGAATGCAACTGATGGCAAAGCGCGGTCTGGAAAAGGTCGAAACGCCCGGTTTTGACTGGATTTCCGGCGATGTGCGCCTGATCGAACCGTCGGATCCGGATCTCAAGATCCCTCAGATCGGCTGGAACACGCTGGATCTGCAGCGCCCGCACCCGCTGTTTGACGGCATTGCCACCGGGTCCGGAGGGCTGCACGCCTATTTTGTGCATTCCTACCATCTGGATGCCGAAGACCCGTCGGATGTAGTTGCCGTCACGGATTATGGCGGTGCGGTGACGGCCGCGGTGGCGCACGAAAACCGGGCGGGCACGCAGTTTCACCCGGAGAAAAGCCAGAAGCTCGGCCTTGCATTGATTGCCAATTTTTTGAAGTGGACGCCATGATCCTGTTTCCGGCCATCGATCTGAAAGACGGCGAGTGCGTGCGCCTCAAGCTCGGCGAAATGGACTCGGCGACGGTTTACAACACCGATCCGGCGGCCCAGGCCGCATCTTTTGAGGAACAGGGTTTTGAGTGGCTCCATGTCGTCGATCTTAACGGCGCTTTCGAGGGCAAGAGCATCAACGGCGAAGCGGTCCAAGCCATCCTCAAGGCAACCGGCAATCCGGTGCAGCTCGGTGGCGGCATTCGCACGCTCGACCACATCGAGGCATGGCTTGACAAGGGCCTCGCCCGGGTCATCCTCGGGACAATCGCCGTGCGCGATCCGGATCTTGTAAAGGATGCCTGCCGAAAATTCCCCGGGAAAATCGCCGTCGGCATCGATGCTCGCGGCGGAAAGGTGGCTGTCGAGGGCTGGGCCGAGGCGTCCGAGCTTGCGGCTGCGGAGCTCGCCGAACGCTTTGAAGGTGCCGGTGTCGCGGCCATTATCTATACCGATATCGATCGCGACGGCGTTCTGACCGGCATCAACTGGGAATCAACCCTTGCCCTGGCTGACAAAGTGGCAATTCCCGTGATCGCGTCCGGCGGCCTTGCCTCCATGGCAGACATCGTGCGCATGACGATGCCGGATGCCGCGCGCCTTGAAGGTGCGATTTCCGGCCGCGCGCTCTATGATGGCCGTATCGATCCGAAAGAAGCGCTGGCACTGCTGGCGCAGGCGCGGGGACAGGCGAAATGACCCTGAAGGCACGCATCATACCCTGTCTCGACGTCAAGGACGGCCGCGTCGTCAAGGGCGTGAACTTTGTCGACCTGATCGATGCGGGCGATCCGGTGGAGGCCTCCAGGATCTATGACGCGGCCGGCGCCGACGAGCTGTGTTTTCTCGACATCACCGCCTCTTCGGACAATCGCGATACGATTTTCGACGTCGTTGCCCGCACGGCGGAGCAATGTTTCATGCCGCTGACTGTTGGCGGCGGCGTGCGCACGGTGACCGATATCCGCAAGCTGCTGCTTGCCGGCGCCGACAAGGTTTCGATCAACACCGCGGCGGTCAAGAACCCGGATTTTGTGGCCGAAGCGGCCGACAAGTTTGGCAATCAGTGCATTGTCGTATCGATTGACGCCAAGACCGTCTCGCAACCGGGCGAGGAAGGCCGTTGGAAGATCTTCACCCATGGCGGCCGCGTGCCGACCGGCATCGATGCCGTCGAATTTGCCCGAAAGGTCGTTGAACTCGGAGCCGGGGAGATCATGCTGACGTCGATGGACCGCGACGGAACGAAGCTTGGTTACAACATTCCACTGACCCGCGCGGTGGCGGATGCGGTGACTGTTCCGGTGATCGCCTCCGGCGGTGTCGGCACACTCGATCACCTGGTCGAGGGCGTGCGCGATGGCCATGCGACGGCGGTTCTGGCAGCCTCGATTTTTCACTTCGGCACCTATACGATCGAAGAGGCCAAGAAACACATGGCGGCTGCGGGTATTGCCATGCGGCTTGATTGAGCCATTTGAACCTATGACGGGCGGAGCTTTCAATGAGCGCCTTTACGCTTAAGGATCTGGAAACCATCATCGCAGCCCGCGCAGGCGCGCCGGTTGAAGAGTCCTGGACCGCGAAACTGGTCGCCAGGGGACAGAAGAAGGCGGCGCAGAAGCTGGGCGAAGAAGCGGTCGAGGCGGCGATTGCCGCCGTTTCGGGGGACCGGGCGAACCTGACTGCGGAAGCTGCGGACCTGATCTATCATCTGCTTGTTGTTCTCAAGATTGCCGATATTCCGCTAGATGATGTGCTGGCCGAGCTTGAGAGCCGCACAGCCCGCTCCGGACTTGAGGAAAAAGCGAGCCGCGCAGGATCATGAACGACGAAGTGAGAGACTGGCCGCCGGAAGAGCTCAATCATTTTGAGCCGGGGGACTACTCGCCCTACCGCTTCTTTTCCGCGGAGCGCTGGGCGGCGTTTCGCGACGACACGCCCCTGACCCTCAGCGGCGACGAGGTCGAGCGTCTACGGTCGCTGAACGATCCGATCGACCTGCAGGAAGTGCGGCGCATTTACCTGTCCCTGTCGCGCCTGCTTTATGCGCATGTCGAGGCATCGAAGCTGCTCTTCGACCAGCGCCGGAATTTCCTGACGCTGCCCAATGTCACAAAGACACCTTTTGTCATCGGCATTGCCGGCTCCGTCGCTGTCGGAAAATCGACAACGGCGCGTATCCTCAAGGAATTGCTGACCCGCTGGTCCGGCAGCCCGAAGGTCGATCTGGTAACAACCGACGGCTTCCTTCTTCCCAATGAGGTACTGCGCCGCGAAAACCTCATGGACCGCAAGGGTTTTCCAGAGAGCTATGATGTCAGCTCAGTGCTGAAATTCCTGTCGGACATCAAGGCCGGCCGCCCCAACGTCAAGGCGCCGTGCTATTCACACCTCACCTACGACGTCATGCCCGGCGAGTTCGTCGTCATCGACCGTCCGGATATCCTCATTTTTGAAGGAATCAACGTTCTCCAGGTCCGCGATCTTCCCGAAGACGGAAAAATCATCCCCTTCGTCTCGGACTTCTTCGACTTTTCGATCTATATCGACGCGCAGGAGGAGCGCATCCACAAATGGTATGTCGAGCGTTTCATGCGGCTGCGCGAGACGGCGTTTAAGAACCCGCAATCCTTCTTCCACCGCTACTCCTCGATCTCCGAAGAAGCAGCGTTGGCCATTGCCCACGGCCTTTGGGAAAACATCAACCTGAAGAACCTGCGGGAAAACATCCTTCCGACGCGCCCGCGCGCCGATCTCATCCTGCACAAGGGTGATGATCACCTGATTGAGCAGGTTGCGCTGCGCAAACTCTGAACCAGGCGTGTTTTAGCCCGCAAAGCCCGCATTCCGGGCGGAATTTACGCATCCTAAAGAAACAATCGCTAGGTATGGAGGCGGTGGTCAATCCACTGACCAGTATCTGCGTCGGCTCCAGCGTCCGTTGAGGGCGCCTGTGACGCGGTTTCTTGGAGGATCGCGTGAGTTCTTTGACCGAAAATCGAAGCAGAGCCGGTCGGCGTGCGAATAGGCGGCATCCCGACAGCTTTCAGTCCGGCACACCCGAAATCTCGATCGTTATTCCCGTCTACAACGAGGAAGACAGTCTCGACCTGCTTTGCGACAAGATCCGCGCGGTCATGGAGGAGATATCCTTCGCCTTCGAGATCATCTTCATCGACGACGGGTCCACCGATTCGTCGTCAGAGCGCCTCGAGGCGCTGGCCGATGAAAATGAATGGGTGCGCTGCATCACCTTCCGCCGCAATTTCGGCAAGGCTGCCGCACTCGATGCCGGCTTCTCCGTGGCCTGTGGCGAGATCATCGTCACCATGGATGCCGACCTGCAGGACGATCCGGAGGAGATCCCCAATTTCATTGCCAAGCTGCGCGAAGGCTATGATGTGGTTTCGGGCTGGAAATTCGTTCGCCACGACCCGGTGAACAAGACCCTGCCGTCCAAGGTCTTCAACGGCGTCGTCAGCCGCCTCAGCGGCGTACAGCTCAACGATTTCAATTGCGGTTTCAAGGCCTATCGCGCCGAGGCGCTTGAAGGGCTTTCGCTCTACGGCGAGCTGCACCGTTTCATTCCGGTACTGCTGCACTGGCGCGGATACCGCATCGGCGAGATCCCGGTCAAGCACCACGCGCGCCAGTTCGGCCAGTCGAAATACGGCTACAGCCGGCTCTTGAAGGGCGGCCTGGATTTCATGGGCGTGATGCTCAATACGCGCTATGCCACCCGCCCGCTGCATGTCTTCGGCGGCGCCGGCCTTGTCTTCGGTTTGCTGGGTTTCGGCATTCTGAGCTACCTGACCCTGCTGTGGTTTGCCGGCCTCGGCCCGATCGGCGAGCGGCCGCTGCTCTTCCTCGGAATGCTCCTTGTGATGTCGTCATTCCAGTTCGTCACCATCGGCCTGCTCGGGGAATTCATTCAGCGACAGGGCGCCGGCCGCGAGCGCCGCTACACGATTGGCGCGACACGCAACCTGGACGGCATGGGATTTGATCCCGAGCGGTCGGCTGCGCGGCGGCTTGCCGACACGGCACGTCGGATGAAAAAGGACAGTGACGATGAAAGCCACGACGATACGGGACGACACGACAAAGCGACACGTCGCAAAGTACACAAACCGAAATCCGCTGCACCGCCTAAGAGCCGGATTCAAAAGTTATTCAAACGTAACAATACCTTGCGAGACGCCGCGTCATGAACCGGATGCTTGCTATGAACGCCCACGCGGTTGAGTTCTGGATGGTCCTCTCCCAGTCCCGGGCCAGTCTGCGGCAGCGCCCGAGCCAGGCGAAAGTTCGTTCCACCACCCATCGACGCGGCAGAACCTTGAAACCGACTGCGCTGTCGCAGCGCTTGACGGTCTCGACCGTCCAGTCGCCATGCCCCGCGAGCGCTGCTCGCAACTTCGGTCCCGCATAGGCGCCATCGGCGAAGATGTGGCGCAGCCAGGGGAAGCGGTCGCCGACAGCCCTGATCAGGTCGCAGGCCCCGTCCCTGTCCTGAATGTTGGCGGCGTGAACGATGATGAACAGCATCAGGCCGATCGTATCGGTGACGATGTGTCGCTTGCGGCCCTTGACCTTCTTGCCGGCGTCATAGCCGCGAACGCCCCCGCTTTCGGTGGTTTTCACGCTCTGGCTGTCGATCACGCCGGCCGTCGGTGAAGCCGCGCGGCCTTCCAGTTCGCGGGTATTGAGGACCAGGAGGTGATTGATGGCTGCAAAAAGACCCATGCGGCTCCAGGTGTAGAAATAGCCACGTACCGTCGATACCGGTGGGAACTGCTTCGGCAGCATGCGCCACTGGCAGCCGCTGGTTGCGATATAAAGGATCGCGTTCATCACCTCGCGCATATCGGTCGTACGCGGTCGTCCACCCCGTTTTGCCGGCGGAATGAACGGGGCAAGTATCGTCCATTCCTCATCGGTCAAATCGCTTGGAAATCTCAAATGGTCTCTGTTATGTTCGGCGCGGGCGATATCATTCCATGGCATCGTGATTCTCCATCTTCTTTGAAAAGACTGTTGAATCACAAACCATTGATATCGCTCAACTACTTTTAAATCCGGCTCTAAGTCTCGGAAGGTTTCACGACGCGCTGGCTGACGAGCTGCGCGAACTGGCGCCCGCCAGCGTTCTTGATTTCGGCTGCGGCGAGGGATTCGTCATCGATGAACTGGCCGCTCGCGGGATCGAGCTGAACGGCTACGAGGGCCTTGACCTGCGCGCCGATGCGCTGGCTGAGGCACGTTCGCGCTGGCCGGCAAAGCGGTTTTTGTGCGCTGACCTTTTCGATCACCAGTTCGATGAAAAGCGCTATGACGTCACGATAGCCCTGGAGGTGCTCGAACATCTGTTCGATCCGGCAGCGGCGCTTGAGCGGCTCGTTTCGCTGACCGACCGCGAACTTCTTTTGACGGTACCGCACGAGCCGTGGTTCCAACTGGTCAATCTTGCGCGCGGCCGCGATTTCATCCGGCTCGGAAACCATCCCGAGCACGTCCAGCACTGGAATCCGTCGACATTCGCCGCCTTTATCTCCGAATATGCCGACGTCGTCAGCATTCGCCGCAGCTTCCCCTTCATCGTAGCAAGGGCGCGGCCGCGGCGATGACCGTGCGCGGCACAGGACCGGGTGCTTTCTGGCGCGGCTGGCTTGTCGCCGCACTGGTAACGGCCGGCTTCTTTTTTGTCGCGACGAATGTGCTTGATGTCGGGGAAAGCGCCCGGACCTTGACCCGCATCGACGCAGGCGCCTGGGCCACCGTTATCGGGCTCTCGCTCCTGATGGCCATCTTGAGGGCGCTGCGGCTCGTCGTCATGGCCCGCGGCACGGAGGTTGGCCCCGTCGTCAAGGCAAGCTTCCTGCACAGCGCCGCCAATGCCATTCTGCCGGCGCGGATTGGCGAAGCGGCCCTGCCGCTCGCGCTCGCCCGTTACGGGGGCTATGATCCGGTCCGCGCCCTCGGTCTGCTGCTGATCATGCGTCTTGGCGACATCATGGCGCTGGCCGGTATCGGTTTGGTGCTCCTGGCGGCGCTTGATATCTGGAATCACCCGGACAGCGTGCGGTTGCTCTTTGCGGCGACTGGCATCCTTGTCATGGCCGGCATCTCTGCTGTGCCGGCAATCGTCGATGCAACAGGCAAGCTGGCACCGGGCATGTTTCGAAGGTTCGTCGAGCGGATAACCGCCGCCGGATCGCTGCTGGATCGCAATGCGCGCATCGCGCTTCTGGCACTGACCCTCGCCATTTGGGTGACGCTTGGCATTGCCGCTCAGGTCTCCATCTCGGCGGCGGGTCTGGACATCGGCTTTGCCTATGCATGGCTTGCCTGTATCGCGGCGAGCCTGGCCTTCGCCCTTCCAACGAACGGGATTGCGAGTGTCGGACCTTTCGAGGCGGCCTTTGTCGGCATCGTTGTCCTGTCCGGTGCACCGGCGGAAGCCGCGCTGACCGCCGCGCTGCACCTGCACCTATGCGCGCTCGCGGGCGCTGGTCTTGCGGCGCTTTCAACCCTTGTTCTGCCGGCGCGGCGCGAGGGGCGCCTTTGATGAGCCTTGGTATCGGAACCGGCGGTACACAATCCCTGCCCGCCTTTAGCCGTGATTTTCTGACGCCCGCTCATGCTGCCGGCCTGCTGATCCTTGCCTTCGCCGCCATCGTGGCGGCGTGGCCGTTCGGACTGACCAGCGACTATCTCAATCACTTGGCCCGCAACCATATCGAGGCGCAGATCTGGTTCGATCCGGTCCTGCAGCGCTACTACGACCTTTCCCTCGATGTCATTCCGGACCTGACGATGGACATGCTGGTCCCCTGGCTGTCCCATCTCACGGGCATCTATGCCGCCGGCGCGGTCACCATCTGGCTGGCGTTCATTTTGCCGCCGCTTGCCGGGCTGCTGATCGCCCGCAATGTCCATGGCCGCATGACCTGGCTCTCATTAGCCGGCTTTCTTTTTGCCTTCAATGAGAATATGCAATGGGGTTTCGTGAATTTCGTTGCGTCGACAGGCCTTGCCCTGCTCGGCTTTGCGCTGTGGATGCGGATCGATCCGCGCTGGCTGCGAACGCTGGTTTTTGCGCCGTTCGGCGTCTTTCTCGCATTCAACCACGCCCTTGGATTCCTGCTGTTCGGCTATCTCGTGCTGCTTTGGGAGCTTGCCTGTTATGCCCACGGTGAACGGGGCGGCGTCCGGGACTTCCTTGCCCGGCTGGCGACGAAGGACGCGCTTGCAATGGTGCCCGGGCTAACCGTGCTGGCTCTCGCGACAGGCGGCGCCGAACAGCTGACCCACACGGGCATCATCAGTTTCGACGTTTTCCGCAACATCCTGACAATTGGCGCCGGCGCGGCGTTCTTTGATCCGCTGCTTGGCTTTGCGGTCACCCTCGGGTTCCTCGTGGCCGTCGCCATCGGTATCGTTTTTGGCCTTCTGCGCCTCGATTCGCGCATGGCCTGGATCTGCGCCGGCATGCTGGCGCTGGTGATTGCCATGCCGCAGAGCATTTTCGGCATCTGGGGGCTGCATTTCCGGTATCCGGCGGTGTTTGCAATTCTGGTCGCGGCTTCGGTCGAATTCGCCGGGGTCCGGACAGGTCGCAGGGCCTTCGCATTTGCGGCAATCGGATCGGTGCTGCTGGTTGCCGTCTTCGCCAACGCCGTGCATCATCTGTCAAAGACCGATACGCGGACCCGCGAGCTTCGCTCGATCCTCGCTCACCTGCCCGTCGGCGCGCTGCTGCTTCCGGCGCGCCATGACAGTGCCGATGATCCCTTCGCCCTTCACTCGGCTGCGCTTGCCGTAATCGAGCGCTCCGCCTTTGTGCCGAACCTCTTTACCAACACGTCGCCGGTCGACGTGGTTCCTGCGATGCGGCGCCTTCATATGCCGCAAGCCCGGCCCCTGTCCGAAGAGCAACTGGTTTCGGCGATCGATCTTGACCCGCCGGCGGCGGAGAACGGCTTCTGGTCCAAGGGGTATTTCAACGACTGGCCGAACCATTGGGATCACCTGATCTACTTCAGGACGGCCCCGAACCAGCATCTCGACGTGGAAAACCTGTGCCCCGTGGCGGAACGGGCCAATCTGGTGCTCTACGGCATCGGCAAGAACCGGTGCAATGAGCCGGGCGAACTGACGGTAAGTTTTACGCTGCGTCCGACGCTGGAATAGGACGCAGCAGCCGCGAACCGGCCATCTGAATTGGTATGTCCTCAAGAGGCCGGCAGGTCCGCCCGCTTCAGGATCAGGCTGCGCTCGCCTTCCATCAATGGCACATAGTGGTCCATCACGGCACCGAAGGCTTCGTCCGCGAGCAAATGATCGGCCCACAGGCTCGATTTTGCGACCACGACGATATCGGGCCTGCTTTCGCTGAACTCCGAGATCTTGTTGCCGATCACTACTGTCCCGTTAAAAGTCGAATAAATTCAGTTGCTTGGGCTGAGCCCCCGGCGCAGATGTGTTGTCGGAACTTGTAATAAGCTGATCCAGTTGAATTTTCTCGAAAAGAGTGACGTCCAGAATCTGGAGAATTGTGTAGAGACTCATGTCGCTATCGAGCCGTTTCTTTAGGATCGCGGCAAGCACATAAACGCAGACTGCAATCCATATCTGTGTCTTCACCGCATTGATAGAAGTGCCGAAAAACGACTTGATGCGCAAGTGCTGCTTGATCCATTTGAAGAACAGTTCTACCTGCCAGCGCGATTTGTAGAGTGCGGCAATGGTCTTTGCCGACAAGACAAAGTTGTTGGTGATGAAGATCAGAGTCTTGTCTCGTTCAGTGTCGCGATACCGAATTCGCCGCAGTTTGTCCGGGAAGCTGCTCGAACTTTTTGCGCCGCAGTCCTTACGACTTGATCGCAGATAACCCCGGTGCTGCGATCAACGGGCTCGGAATAAATACGCTGCAACCTGGTATTCGACTTTGCCCTCAAGACAAAGAACCCGCCGCTGATGTGGATGCGATGGAGGCGTTCGAAATCAAGATAGGCGCGGTCCATGATATAGAAGGCACCAGGTTCGGGCGTCAGGATGTCCAGCATATTGACGTCGTGCATTTTGCCTGGCGAAATGTCTATAAATGTTGGGATATTTCCACGCAGATCAAGCAAGGTGTGCATTTTGATCGCTGCTTTTGCGCGCCGAAAATGCGCCCAGGGAAATACTGAAAGGCACAGATCAATGGTTGTGGAATCGAGGGCATATACGGTGTTTTGCAAGTCAACTTCAAAGCTGTCATCGGCGTAGAGCGCTCGAGCGATTGTGATAAGCGCCGCAGCAAAATCCCCATAGATGCGCCAGTCACGTCGCTCGTTGGCCCTGGCCAGAGTGTTGCGAAATACCGGGGAGCGAAAGCCCATGTGGTATCGCTTTTGAGCCTGAGCGCGCAGGCAGGTTTCGATGTCGCGCAAGCTTTCTCTTGAGGTCAACTGGGCAAATGCCATGCTGCGGAATTGATCCTCGCAACTAAAGCTCCTGATGCGATTGTTTCCACCGTAACGCCGGATGCAGCGTCGAAGAGTGTGCATCGGCAGATGATCCATAGCCTGCGCGAACACAAGTTTGCCTGTATACATTGTTCGGATCTCTCCATGTGAAATTACTCTGGAGAGCATGATTGCCACGTTTAGCAGTTCAAGTCGGTGACAGGCTATCAGACCGTTTTAAATGATTATTTACAGAATCTTATCGGAAATTCTTATGAGCTTAACGGGACAGTAGTGGTTGCCGATATAACCTGACAGGAAAGTCTCGAGCCAGGCCTTGTCCCGCGCGCCAAGCGTTGATTGCTCCGTTTTCAGCCGAAGCAGGGCGTGGGCACCGGCCCAGTCACTGCAATAGGCCGATGACCAGTTTCCGCCGACCATTCTGGTGAGCGGAAAGGCCAGGCCGATATCCGCCCCGATCACCGCAACGGTGGGGTTCGGATTGGACGCGCGGATCATGTCAATGGTTCTGGAATCGGGACCCCGCAGGACGTGATTTGCAAGGCCCGCCTGCACAAAGGCAACCACTATGATCAGCACGGCGTAGCGTTGCGCCCTGGCTTCAAGGCCGCCCCTGCGCAGACCCGCCTCCAGGGCAGCCAGCGATGCGATCAGCGCCATCGCAAGCGACGGATAGAGGTGGTAGCCCCAACCCTTGCCCAGGTAAAGGACGCCGGCAAAGAAACCCATCGAAGACAGCGCCGCCAGGTCGGCGACCGGGCTCACCGTTCCGCGCACGCGCAACAGAATCCACGGCACCAGCGTAATGGCGAATTTCACGATGATGGGAAGCCACATGCCCCGCGCATTGCTGATCGGCATGTAAACCTGCTGGAGCATCGGATACATGCTGCCGAGGAACTCGGGATACGCAACAATCACGATGGCAAGATAGGCCACAGCGATTGCGGCGATGGTCAGGTATTCCGGCCTCAGCAACGACAGAACCGACCGCCTCGACCAGGTGACATAGAGGGCTGGAAGTCCGATCGACAGGGCCCAATGCGGCTTGACGAGAATAATCACCGACCCGGCGACGCCGGCGGCGATGGCGGTGAGGACCGGAACTCTGTTTTCCGATCCTTCGTTGAGACGCCAGGCCTGAAGCACGAGAAGCGGAAGCAGTGCCATCAGGCCGATATGCTCGCGCTGGGCAAAGACGGTACCCGGCAGGACCAGGAACACCGCAAAAAGGCCCGGCCAGAACCACCAGCGTGTTTCGCCAGTTGTCAGTCCGCCTTTCCTGGCGATCCGGTGGGTAAATCCCAGCGATGCCAGACCGACGAGATAGGTGAAGACGGCGACGGCAAATTCCGGGCTCATGGACAAAATCCGGGCCGCCGCAACGGCGGGATAATAGAGCCAGACCGAAAAGGGCGGATTGGTTTCCAGAATATCAACGTAAAGCCGCTTTCCGGAGAACTGTCCTTCTATGATCGTAATGATCCAGGAAACGTCCGTATTGGTGCCGGCCCGAATGTTCAGGACAAAGGACAGCAAAAGGGCGATGCCGCAGCCGGCCAAGGCGGGCCATGCCGCCATCCGGCGCGTCGGTTCAACCGTTTCAGTGGTGCGGACAAAGGTCATCGTCGGTTAGCCGGTTACGAAACCTGCCGGCCGCTGAACACCCAGCGGTCGAGCGCGAAGAAATTGATGAGAGGAATGACAATACAGACGCCCGCGACGGAGACGAACATCGGCAATCCGAGGACGCTGCCCACGATCACCGGCAAAACATAGGAAATTGCAAAGCCAACCGCTGTCAGCAGGACGAAACGGGGGATCTCGAAATGATAGGCGCCGTTCGACGCGAATGTGAAGATCCGGTGCGCGACATAGGAGAAGATCGCCGCGATCGAGTAGGCCGCGATGGAAAGCGTCGCCTGACCGGCTGTCGCGTGAAAGAGCGCCTCAAGAGCCATCGCCAGAACCGCGTAGAGGAGCGTGGCCGTCAGGCCAACCAGGGCAAATCTGGATATCAGCCGGAACGATGTAATCTCTCGTTTCATGGTGGCTCCGCTAGACAACGGCGCTGCTCGCATACTGCGCGCCCAGCGGCACCCCGGCCATCGTGCGTTCGATCGATTGTGCCATCCGTCTTTTGGACGGGAGCAGAAGGAAGAACTCGTTCTCGACATCCCGCAGGCCGCCGCTTGCCAGCAGGCCGGCCGTCTTGCGGTGGCTCAGGAGCACCGCGTCTTCGTCGAACGGGCAGCGGAAAACGGCGAGGCGGGTCAAAGGGTTAAGCGGATTATGCTCGATAATGCAGACGCAACCGCCGGGCCGGACCACGCGTTTCATTTCATCGATGAAAGCCGGCCAGTCCGCGGGTGGCACGTGATGCATCACGCAGACCGCAAAGGCGAGATCATAGACACCATCAGCGTAAGGAAGCCGCGGGGCATCGTAGTTCCGGTAGGAAACCCAGGGGTTGTCTGCGTTCGCACGCGCGATCGATTCTTCGGAGATGTCGCAACCGTCGAGGCGCGGCACCACCTTTGAAAGATAAGGATGCAATGCGCCGATGCCGCAACCGACATCGAGTGTCCGTGGCCCGTCGGGCGTCGTCGCGAGTTGCCGTTTTTTAACCAGCCGTTCCAGGAAGCGCGCCTTTGCTTCAAGGAAGAAATCATGCTTGAGGCCGGAGAAACCGATCGAATCCTCGACGACGTCGCCGTAGTTCGAGCGGAAACCGTCAAAAAGCGTTGCCATCAGGCGAGCCTCCGGTCCGCCTCGCCGGATCGTCTTTCACCCGTCGCGACATCCTCGCGTTCGAAGCCGTTCAGGCGGTCGACCACGTAGAGCGGGCGCCGTTTGACCTCGGCATGGATGCCGCCGACATACAATCCGATGATACCGGTCATGAAGATGTTGATTCCGAACAGGAACGACACGACGACCATCGTCGACGTCCAGCCCTCGACAACATCGGCCTTCAGGAGCCAGGCAAACAGCGCGTAGATGCCGAAAAAGGCTGCCAGCAGGGAAATGCCGAGACCCACCCAAAGTGCGGCACGGAGCGGTTTTTCCGAGAAACTGACAATGCCGTGCACGGCCAGGCGGATCATTTTCCAGAACGGGTACTTCGTTTCGCCGGCGGCCCTTGCCGGCCGTTCAAACGGGACTTCCGTTTGCTGGAAGCCCATCCAGCCGAACATGCCCCGAACGAAGCGGTCGCGCTCGGGCATGCGCTGGAAGGTCGTCAGCGCCTTGCGGCCCACAAGACGGAAATCGCCGACGTCGCGGGGAATGTCCACCGAGGTCATCCGGTCCAGGAGGCGGCAGAAAAGATTGGCGCTCGCCTTCTTGAACCAGGTCTCGCCCTCGCGCCGGATCCGCTTCGCGTAAACGATTTCGAATCCTTCTTTCCACTTGGCGATCAGGTCGAACACCACCTCCGGCGGGTCCTGCAGATCCGCGTCCATGACGATCACGGCATCGCCGGCGGCGGCATCCATGCCCGCCGTGATGGCGATCTGGTGGCCGAAATTGCGCGACAGCTCGATCAGCTTGAAGCGCTTGTCCTGCCGCACCAGCTCCCGAAGGTAGATCACGCTGGTGTCGCTGCTCCCGTCATCGACGAAGATCGCCTCGCAGGGGCCGTCAAGGTTATCAAGCAGTTCTGTAATGCGCTTCGACAGGATCGGCAGAACCGCTTCCTCGTTGAATATCGGTAAAACAAGCGAGTAGGTTGGGCGATCCGCGGCGCCACGCTGAACGTTCTTTTGGGTCACAGGCACAGCCGTTCGTTTATAGAGACGGAATGAAGCTATCGGGACCGAGTAAATACCGCGTTAAAAGCCCCGATTTACCGGCTTCGTGATGCCTGGCCATGCGCCAGGGCGACCGTGCGTTCAGCCCTTTGCAGAGACGCGGCGCAGCGTCAGATTGATCCGCCCGCCATCGCTCAGAAGCGTCGATGTTGCCGGGTAGATCCGGTCAACCCCGTGATAGCGCAGCCGCGACGCACCGCCGAGGACAATGACATCGCCGCTGCGCAGGCGGATGGACTGCGTTTTTCCCCCGCGTTTCGTTCCGCCGATCCGGAACAGGCAGTCGTCGCCGAGGGAAACGGAAACGACCGGCGCTGAAAATTCCTCCTCGTCGCGATCCTGGTGCAGACCCATTTTTGCGGTATCGACGTAATAGTTGATCAGGCAGGCTTCCGGAGACCCATCGAAGGCGGCGACATCCTTCCACAGCTTTTGCAACGGTGCCGGGATCGGCGGCCAGGGGCGCCCGGTCTTCGGATGGGTCGGCTGGTATCGGTAACCGTTTTCCTTGTCCGTCACCCATCCAAGCTTTCCGCAATTGCTCATGCGCACCTGCATCGGCTTTCCCGTGCGCGGCATTTTCGGCACGAACAGGGGTGCCTCGCGCACCACGGCGCGGATCGCCTCGACCAGCGCGTCCTGCGCCGATCGGTCGAAATAGTCCGGATGGAACGATATCCCCTCGGGCAGTTCGGTCATTCGCGTTCCACCGCGCCGCGCATCTTCTTGATTCCGGCACGGTTCGCCTTCGCCTTGAGCCGGCGCTCGACGGCGCCTTTCGACGGCCGGGTTTTCTTGCGTTTCGGCGGCGCCGGTGCCGCAGCCTTCTCGATCAGGGCTTTCAGCCGCTCGCGCGCGTCGGCGCGGTTGCGCTCCTGGGTCCTGAAGCGGTCGGCCTCGATCACGACAACGCCGTCCTTGGTCATGCGCCGGCCGGCAAGCGAGACGAGGTTTTGCTTGACCCGTTCCGGCAGGGAGGGCGAAGAACGCGCATCGAACCGCAACTGCACGGAGGTCGCGACCTTGTTGACGTTCTGGCCGCCCGGTCCCGAAGCGCGGATGAACTGTTCAACCAGTTCCCACCCGGCAATGGTGATGGTCGCATCGATGTATAGGGGCTCGCTTGCCATGGCTGCACGGTTCAATTGAAAGGTTGCGGCATCACCTTAGCCGTCTGCGCACACACAAAAAACCCGCGGATTGCTCCGCGGGTTCCTCCTCCCGATCAAATTCGGTTTTACTCGGCAGCCTGGGCCATGCCAGGCGCTGCGCCGCGGACATCGGTGCCGACGTGGTCCTCGAACTTGGCGAAATTCTCGACAAACATATCGACGAGGCGTCGTGCCTGTGCGTCATAGGCCTGTGGATCGGCCCAGGTCGAGCGCGGGTCGAGGATGGCGCTGTCCACGCCGTCGACAAAAACGGGCACCGAAACACCGAAATGCGGGTCGGTGCGGAACTGGGCTTCGGCGAGCGATCCATCAAGTGCAGCCGTCAGCAGTGTCCGGGTCGCCTTGATCGGCATGCGCCGGCCGGTGCCATAGGCGCCGCCTGTCCAGCCGGTGTTGACCAGCCAGCAATCGACGCCGTGGCGGGCGATCAGATCGCGCAGCAGATTGCCGTATTCGGACGGGTGCCGCGGCATGAAGGGCGCGCCGAAACAGGTCGAGAAGGTCGCCTGCGGTTCCGTGACGCCCTTTTCGGTTCCGGCGACCTTCGCGGTGTAGCCGGAGAGGAAGTGATACATGGCCTGCGCCGGCGTCAGCCTGGATATCGGCGGCAGGACGCCGAACGCATCCGCCGTCAGCATGATGATGTTGCGCGGCTGGCCGGCCCGTCCCGTGGCGCTGGCATTCGGAATGAAATGCAGCGGATAGGCGCAGCGGGTGTTTTCCGTCAGCGAGCCATCGTCGAAATCGGGCTGCCTTTCCGCATCGAGGACCACATTTTCAAGCACCGTTCCGAAGCGCTGCGTCGTTGCATGGATTTCCGGTTCGGCCTCCTGTGACAGGCGAATGGTCTTCGCATAGCAGCCGCCTTCAAAATTGAAGACGCCCTCTTCGCCCCAGCCGTGCTCGTCGTCGCCGATCAAGGTGCGCTTCGGGTCGGCCGACAGCGTCGTCTTGCCGGTTCCCGACAGGCCGAAGAAGATCGCCGTGTCGCCGTCCGGGCCCTGATTGGCCGAACAGTGCATCGGCATGACGCCGCGATCCGGCAGCAGGTAATTGAGGGCGGTAAAGACCGACTTTTTCATCTCGCCCGCATAGGAGGTGCCGGCGATCAGCACCAGCCTGCGTTCAAGGTCCACGGCGATCACTGTTTCGCTGATGCAGCCATGGCGCTCGGGATCGGCCTTGAAGCCCGGCAAGTCGATGATGGTCAGCTCCGTCTCGAAATCCGTCAGTGCGTCACGGTCCGGGCGGATGAGAAGGTTGCGGATAAAGAGCGAATGCCACGCATATTCCGTGACGACCCGCGTATGCAGCGCATGTTCGGCATCGGCACCGCCGATCAGGTCCTGCACGAAGAGCTCCCTGCCCTTCGCGTAGGCCTTGAAATCTGAAAGCAGCGTATTGAATTGCTCCGGCGACAGGGCCTTGTTGTTGTCCCACCACACAAGCGGGTTTGTCTTGTCGTCGCGGACAACGAACTTGTCCTGTGCAGAGCGGCCCGTGTGCTGACCGGTCAGTGCCCTCAATGCACCCTGGGCGGTGATGACCGCCTCGCCCCGGCAAAGCGCCTGCTCATAGAGCTCCGCCTCGTTGAGATTGTAATAGACATGCTGCAGGCCGCTCAGTCCGATCGTTTCGATACCATTGGAATGATTGCGTTTTCCGGTTTCTTGTCCTGTCGCATGCATGGATTTTACCGCCTCTGAAATGCACTTGCCCGATTAAAAGTTGACGGAACATAGTGGCGAAAATTTAAATCTGCAACAGTTCATTGTTAAAAAGATTAATGATTTCAAGATATTAATTGATTTAAAAAAATCCGTATATTTTTAAATCGTTTAAATCACGGGGTGTCGCAGCCTGTTACGGCAGCACCGGGCCCAAAGCGGCACCGTTGAAAAGACCGCGAAAGCAATCTATGCCACAATTTGTTCCACCTTTGGCCTCATGACACGGCCAACGGGACCAGGGCACCGGACAGCCGCGTCGCCCGGTCATTGCTGACGGAGTGAAAGCACATGCAGACAATCGCGCTCGTCGATGACGACCGCAATATCCTGACATCCGTATCCATCGCACTGGAATCGGAAGGATACCGGGTCGAAACCTATACCGATGGCGCATCGGCGCTTGAGGGACTGGTAGCGCGTCCGCCGCAGCTGGCGATCCTCGACATCAAGATGCCCCGCATGGACGGCATGGAATTGCTGCGCCGCCTGCGCCAGAAGCTCGATATTCCGGTCATTTTCCTGACCTCCAAGGATGAGGAGATCGACGAGCTGTTCGGTCTCAAGATGGGTGCCGACGATTTCATCACCAAACCGTTCTCGCAGCGGCTTCTGGTCGAGCGCGTCAAGGCGATCCTGCGCCGGGCAGCGGGCCGCGACATTACCGCCCCGGCGAAACCGGGCGCCATCGAAAGCGCCAGCCTCGAACGCGGCCAGCTGGTCATGGACCAGGAGCGTCACACCTGCACGTGGAAAGGCCAACCGGTCACACTGACGGTCACCGAGTTCCTGATCCTGCACTCGCTGGCGCAACGGCCCGGCGTCGTGAAGAGCCGGGATTCGCTTATGGATGCGGCCTATGACGAGCAGGTCTATGTCGACGACCGGACGATCGACAGCCACATCAAGCGCCTGCGCAAGAAATTCAAGATGGTCGACAATGATTTTGATATGATCGAAACGCTCTACGGGGTCGGTTACCGGTTCCGGGAAGACTGACTGCGAACCAGCCCGGGTAAATGACGGCGAATTTTGATCACAGCGAAGTACCGAAGCAACGCCCCGTCGAGGACGTAGAAGCCGAGACGAACAAAGCCGTCGAATCGCGTCCGTGGACCTATCCCTTCGCGCTGATCAGCCGGGCGCTCAGCCGCATCATCTTCTCCAGCCTGACGCGGCGCATCCTTTTTCTCAACCTGGCCGCGCTGCTCGTTCTTCTGTCCGGTATCCTTTACCTGAACCAGTTTCGCGAAGGCCTCATCGATGCGCGTGTCGAGAGCCTTTTGACCCAGGGCGAGATCATCGCCGCCGCCATTGCCGGCTCCGCCAGCGTTGAAACCGATTCCATCACCATCGATCCCGAAAAACTGCTCGAACTGCAGGCCGGCGAGAGCATTTCACCGGGCGGCGACATCGATGATCTGGAATTTCCGATCAACCCGGAGCGCGTCGCGCCGGTCCTGCGCCGCCTGATTTCGCCGACGCGGACCAGGGCCCGCATCTACGACCGCGATGCCAGCCTGATCCTTGATTCGCAGCATCTTTATTCCGCCGGGCAGATCCTGCGCTACGACCTGCCGCCGCTCGACGAGGAAATCCTGCCCTTTGCCGAGCGCTTGCTCGATTCGCTCAACCGTCTCATCCAGAGAGCCGACCTGCCGACCTACCAGGAACAGCCAGGCGGCGACGGAACGCTCTATGAAGAGGTGCTGACGGCGCTCACGGGCGGTCGCAGCGCCGTCGTGCGGGCAACCGACAAGGGCGAGCTGATTGTCTCGGTGGCTGTTCCGGTGCAACGGTTCAGGGCGGTACTCGGTGTGCTGCTCCTGTCGACACAGGCCGGTGATATCGACAAGATCGTGCGCGCCGAACGCCTTGCCATCGTTCGGGTCTTCATCGTTGCAGCCGCCGTGACGATCCTGTTGTCGCTGCTTCTGGCCGGCACCATCGCCAACCCGCTGCATCGCTTGGCGGATGCCGCCCAGCGTGTGCGCCGCGGCGTGCGCGCCCGTGAGGAGATCCCGGACTTCTCGGCCCGCCAGGACGAGATCGGCAACCTTTCCGTGGCGGTGCGGGACATGACCAACGCGCTTTATGATCGCATCGACGCCATCGAGAGTTTCGCGGCGGATGTCAGTCACGAACTCAAGAATCCGCTGACCTCCCTGCGCAGTGCCGTGGAGACCCTGCCGCTTGCCCGCAATGACGATTCGCGCCGGCGCCTTCTCGACGTCATCCTGCATGATGTCAGCCGGCTTGATCGCCTCATCAGCGACATCTCGGATGCCTCGCGGCTGGATGCGGAACTGGCGCGGCAGGACGCCGAACTCGTCAATATGCGGCGCCTGCTGGAGGATCTTGTCAGCATTTCCAGCCAGATCCGCAAGGGAGCGAAGATTGTCCGGATCGATTTCGAGATCGACCGGGAGACGGCACAGAAGAACCGCTTCATGGTTACCGGCCATGATTTGCGCATAGGCCAGGTGGTCACAAACCTCATCGAGAACGCCCGCTCCTTCGTACCCGATATCGGTGGGCGCATCAGGATCCGCCTGACCAGCACGCGAAACGCCTGCCTGGTCCTCGTCGAAGACAACGGGCCCGGCATCAGCGCCGAGAACATCGATCATATCTTCCGCCGCTTCTATACCGACCGGCCGGAAGGCGAGGCTTTCGGACAGAATTCCGGCCTCGGCCTGTCGATCAGCCGGCAGATCATCGAGGCCCATGGCGGCACGCTCACCGCCGAGAACATGGTCGATGAGAAGACCAGCCAGCGCCGTGGCGCACGCTTCATCGTGCAGTTGCCACTGAAGCGCACCTGATTGTCCCGTGCCGGACTTTGACCGAAAGAAACTGCCGAACATACATGCCACTGCGCTTGTGGCCGGCGAGACCGGCATCCTGATCGTCGGGCCGGCCGGGAGCGGAAAGAGCCGTCTGGCGGAGGAATTTATCCAGTCCGCATCGGTCCGCGGCCGCTTCGCCGCCCTCGTTGCCGACGATCAGGTATTTCTGGAAACCCGCGGCGACCGCGTCATCGCCGTTGCGCCGGAGCCGATCCGGGGCCTTATGGAAATGCGCGGAACCGGTATTGTGCAAACGCGCAGTCTTGAACGCGCAGTGATGCATATTGCCGTGTCGGCCGAATATACCGGCAAGGCCGAGCGCCTGCCCGATCCTGCGACGCGCCGCGAGCTGGTTCCCGGCGTGTTTTTGCCGCTGGTCTTTCTCCAGCCCGGGCGTCTTGCCGATCCCTTCGCACTGCTTGCCGCGCGTCTTGAAAACAGGCTGCTGATATGAAACCCCGCGAAACCGGTTGAAATGCGGTCTGCGCCCAATTATGCGTTAACGATTGACGCATCGGGACGCGCGGTATTCCACTGGTAATCCTCCCATTCAGGGTGCAGTATGGCGCGGGTTCTGACCAGTCAGTACCGCAGGAGCAGTTGCAAATGATTGGATTAGTGCTTGTCACCCACGGCAAGCTCGCCGAAGAGTTCCGGAATGCATTGGAACACGTTGTTGGCCCGCAGAAACTGCTGGAGACGGTTTCAATTGGGCCCGAGGACGACATGGACCAGCGGCGCATGGATATCATTGAAGCTGTTTCGAAGGCCGATGAGGGTGAGGGCGTGATCATCCTCACGGACATGTTCGGCGGGACGCCGTCAAACCTGTCCATATCGGTGATGGATGGCGGACGCACTGAGGTCGTCGCCGGAGTCAATCTTCCCATGCTGATCAAACTGGCAAGCGCGCGCACGGAAAACGACATGGAAAAGGCACTTGCCGAGGCCCAGGAGGCCGGCCGCAAATACATCAATGTCGCGAGCCGCGTCCTGAGTGGAAAATGACGCATGGATAAAGCCGTGACCGGCCAGCATGTCCGAAACCTGGCCATCGTCAACAAACGCGGCCTGCACGCGCGCGCCTCCGCGAAATTCGTGCAGCTCGCGGAGAGTTTCGACGCCGAGATAAAGGTGACCAAGGACGGCGTGAGCGTCGGCGGAACGTCGATCATGGGTCTGATGATGCTCGCCGCCAGCCCCGGCTGCAGCATCAGCGTCAGCGCGACAGGTCCGGAGGCGCAGGAGGCGCTTCAGGCACTGGATGAGCTGATCGCCAACAGGTTTGGCGAGGAATACTGAAACGCCGTCCGCCGGATTGTTCAAATCACATAAAGACTTCTTTATATCTTGTTGCCCTTTTTACTGCAGCCTGCTAAAGGCGGCATGAGAAGGACGGTTCCGGTCGCGAGGATGTCGTCGCGGCAACGGGCCCCACACCCATTCGGAGAACAAGATGAGCACTGGTACGGACTATATTGTCGCCGACATTGGCCTTGCGGATTTCGGCCGCACGGAAATCGAAATCGCCGAAACCGAAATGCCCGGCCTGATGGCATGCCGCGAGGAATTCGGCGCCAGCCAGCCGCTCAAGGGCGCCCGCATTACCGGCTCGCTCCACATGACGATCCAGACCGCCGTCCTCATTGAGACGCTGAAAGCGCTTGGCGCCGAGGTCCGCTGGGCCTCGTGCAATATCTTCTCGACGCAGGATCATGCCGCCGCTGCCATTGCCCAGACCGGCACGCCGGTCTTTGCGGTCAAGGGAGAAACACTTGAGGAATACTGGTCCTATACCGACAAGATCTTCCAGTGGGCCGATGGCGGCGTCTCCAACATGATCCTCGATGATGGCGGCGACGCCACCATGTATATTCTCCTCGGCGCCCGTGCCGAGGCGGGTGAGGACGTCCTCAGCAATCCGGGCTCGGAGGAAGAGGAAGTCCTTTTCGCGCAGATCCGCAAGCGTCTCGAGCAGTCACCCGGCTTCTTCACCAAACAGCGCGATGCGATCAAGGGCGTGACGGAGGAAACCACCACCGGCGTGAACCGCCTTTACCAGCTGCAGCAGAAGGGCCTGCTGCCCTTCCCGGCGATCAACGTCAATGACTCGGTGACCAAGTCCAAATTCGACAACAAGTATGGCTGCCGCGAATCGCTGGTTGACGGCATCCGCCGCGGCACCGACGTGATGATGGCCGGCAAGGTTGCCGTCGTCTGCGGATATGGCGATGTCGGCAAGGGATCGGCGGCGTCCCTGCGCGGCGCCGGTGCGCGCGTACAGGTTACCGAGATCGATCCGATCTGCGCCCTGCAGGCGGCCATGGACGGTTACGAGGTGGTCAAGCTCGAAGAGGTCGTCGGATCGGCCGACATCTTCATCACCACCACCGGCAACAAGGACGTCATCCGCATCGATCACATGCGTGACATGAAGGACATGGCGATCGTCGGCAATATCGGCCATTTCGACAACGAGATCCAGGTTCAGGCGCTGCGCAATTTCAAATGGCAGAACGTCAAGCCGCAGGTCGACATGATCGAGTTCCCCGACGGCAAGCGCATGATCCTTTTGTCTGAAGGACGCTTGCTCAATCTCGGCAACGCCACGGGTCACCCGTCATTCGCCATGTCGGCCTCGTTCACCAACCAGGTGCTTGCCCAGATCGAACTCTACGGCAAGGGCGAGAACTACAAAAACGAAGTCTATGTTCTGCCGAAGGCGCTCGACGAGAAGGTTGCCATGCTGCATCTGGAGAAATTGGGCGCAAAACTGAGCGAACTTTCTGAAGATCAGGCCGACTATATCGGCGTCACCCAAAAGGGCCCTTTCAAGCCTGAACACTACAGATACTGATTTCCGCAGCCTTACCCACAATATATAGTAGTCGCGCCCTTGACAAAGGGCGCGATTTCTTTTTTTGGGCCGCATCTTCAACATGATTCGGTAACAAGTTACTATAAAGACACAATGATTCGCGCACCCGCCAGCGGCAAGGTCGGGGCGTGGGCAGGGCTGTCTTGGCGTCGATGCGGCTGGAAGGAACAAGACATGCCGGAGACTGATTCGTCTTCGAAGACGGGCGTCTTTAACGGGGCGTACGGGGAACGCATGAACCTAATGAATTGGCGGATCGGAGCGCGCCTTTCCGGTCTGACGCTGATGGCGACCACATATTTGTCCTGGCCGGCACTCGCCCAGACGGCGGCCGACCCGTCGACATTCAGCGGCCCCGGCAGCCGCCTTTTCGTCAACTCCTTCGAAGTAATGAATTTCGCCCTTGTCATCGGCGCCGTATCCGCGGCGATGATTTCGGCGATCTGGGTCATTCGCGAGCGCGGCAGGATTGCCCAGGACAATGTGCGGCTTCAGGCGGCGCTGAGCGAGGCCAACACCGAGCTGGCGCGCTATCAGACGCTGGTTGTCGAAAAGGACCGTTGCTACATCATCTGGGACGGGCAATCACCGGCCCAGTTTCTCGGCAGCCTGCCGTTGCACACCGGCGCACCGCCCGCCAATCCGGACCTTCTTGCCTTTGGCCGCTGGCTCGAGCCGGTCAGTGCGGCACGCATCGACCATGCAATCGATTCGCTGAGAGCCCAGGCCAACAGCTTTGATATCGAGGTCGAAACCCAGCGCGGACACCTGCTGGAAGCACAGGGCCGCACGTCCGGCGGGCGGGCATTCGTGCGATTTGCTCCGCTGGCCAACACCCGTGCCGAGCTGGCCGGGCTGAAAATCGAGCGCGACCGCCTGGTGGGCGCGATCGAGACGCTTCAGGGCCTGCTCGACACGATCGATATGCCGGCATGGCTGCGTGACGTCGATGGCCGGCTGAACTGGGCGAACCAGGCCTATGCCAATGCCGTCGAGGCGGTCAGCGGTGCCGATGCGGTGGAACGCGGCCTCGAATTGCTCGGCACGCAGGCGCGCGCCCGCATCAAGTCCGAGCGATTGACGGACAGGCCCTTCATCGACCGTTTGTCCACGGTGGTCCACGGCAACCGGACGTTTTTCGAGGTGACGGATGCGTCAAGCGCCTCCGGATCGGCCGGCCTGGCTCAGGATGTCTCGGAGATCGAATCGGTGCGCGAGGAGTTGAAGCGCACAATCGCCAGCCATTCCGAGACGCTGGATCATCTGGCGACGCCGGTGGCGATATTCGACGGCGAACAACGTCTGCAGTTCTATAACCAGGCTTTCCAGAGCCTTTGGGACCTCGACACGCCCTATCTGGATTCGAAACCCACCAACGGCGAGTTCCTGGAAAGACTGCGGGCCGAGGGTCGTCTGCCGGAGCCGGGCTCGTGGCGCGACTGGAAGGAAACGACCCTCGCGGTTTACCAGTCGGTCGATCCGCAGCCCGACCTGTGGCATCTGCCTGACGGCCAGACGCTCAACGTCTTTGCCAATGTCCATCCGCGCGGCGGCGTGACCTGGGTCTTTGAGAACCTGACCGAAAAATACGATCTCGAGACGCGCTACAACACGCTGGTCAAGGTTCAGGGCGAAACCATCGACCATCTGGCCGAGGGTGTCTGCGTGTTCGGTGCCGATGGCCGCCTGCGGCTTTCGAACCCGGCATTTCGTGCGCTTTGGGCCATTCCGGAAAAGACCGCGGCGACCGACACCCACATCAACGAGATCAAGGAGATTTGCAGCCCCTCCTATGATCGCCCGGATGGCTGGGAGTACTTCTCGTCGGTCATCACCGGTTTCGACGAGGAGCGCCGCACCCGCGAGGGCCGGCTGGAACTCAACAGCGGCATCGTGCTCGACTACGCCATCGTGCCGCTGCCGAACGCGCAGGTCATGCTGACCTTCGTCAATGTGACCGACAGCGCCCGGGTCGAGAAGGCCCTGACCGAAAAGAACGAAGCGCTGCGCAAGGCCGACGGCCTGAAAAACGATTTCGTGCAGCATGTCTCCTACGAGCTGCGCTCACCCCTCACCAACATTATCGGCTTCACCGATCTGCTCAAGACGCCGCAAATCGGCGAGCTCAACCCGCAACAGGCCGAATATGTGGACCACATTTCCACCTCGTCGGCCCTGCTTTTGACGATCGTCAACGACATCCTGGATCTTGCCACGGTCGATGCCGGCATCATGCAGCTCGACATGAGCCGTCTGGATCTGCGTGATCTTGCGGACGAGGTTATCGACCTTATCGACGCACGGCTGAAGGAAAACGACATTTCGCTCGATATCGAGATCGGCAAGGACGCCGAGTACATCACAGCCGATGCTCAGCGTCTGAAACAGATCCTGTTCAAGCTGTTGAGCAATGCCGCCAACTACGCGCCGGAAGGCAGCGTCATTCGCCTGGCCTGTGAACGCGACGGTGATGAAATCGTCTTTGCCGTCAGCGATGAGGGACCGGGCATACCCGGCGACGTGCTGAAAACGGTCTTCAACCGTTTCGAGGCCCATAACGGTACCGGGCGCAGGAGCGGCGCCGGCCTCGGCCTTTCCATTGTTGACAGTTTCGTCAGCCTGCATAACGGTACGGTGACGGTCAGCAGTGACGAAGGCAGCGGAACGCGTGTGGTGTGCCGTCTGCCCGAAAGCCCGCCGCTTCCTTCGCAGGCTGCGGAGTAGCAGGAAGAAGTGCCGATTGGCTGGTTTGCCGATTGAAATCACCCTGGAAGACGAACGGGCCACGCAAAGGCTCGGTCAGGATCTGGCTCTGGCCCTGAAACCGGGCGACTGCCTGGCGTTGCAGGGTGACCTTGGTGCCGGCAAATCAACCCTTGCAAGGGCGCTGATCCGCACGGTCGCGGCGGACCCGGCCCTGGACGTTCCAAGCCCCACCTTCACGATTGTCCAGAGCTACGACCTGTGCATCAGGATCGCGCATTATGACCTGTACCGCATCACCGGACCCGACGAACTGGTTGAACTCGGCCTTGACGAGGCCCTTGACGACGGTGCGGTGCTGATCGAATGGCCGGAAAACGCCGCCGAAGCCTTGCCCTCCGATGCGGTTCATATCGCAATCAGCGAGCAGGGCGGCGATGCAAGGCAGATACGCATCAGCGGGCCTGATCCGGCCTTGCAGCGCATCGGCCGCTCACTGGATATTCGAGCATTCCTGGTTTCCTGCGGCCACGGCGACGACGACCGCCAGTTTCTGATCGGCGATGCCTCGACAAGGACCTACGAGACGGTTTCGACCGGCGACGGTACCCGGACCATTCTCATGGATGCACCGAAGCGGCTGCTCGGCCCGGTCCTGCGCGACGGCAAGCGTTACGCCCAGATCGCCCATTCCGCCGAGGATGTCCGGCCATTCGTCGCCGTCGGTTCGTTCCTGCGCAGCAACGGATTCAGGGCTCCGGAAATCCTCGCGCAGGATATCGAAGCCGGCTTTCTTCTCCTTGAGGATCTCGGACGAAAAGGCATTCTCGACGCCGAAGGCCGGCCGATCGAGGCCCGCTGGGACGCGGCGATCGACTGCCTCGTGGCCTTGCATCGGACGGCGATCCCGCCGCGCATTGCCCTGGAGGAGGGTCTGGCCCACAACATCCCGCCCTTCGATCGCGGCGCGATGCTGATCGAGGTCGAACTTTACCTCGAATGGTATCTTCCCCATACGCTTGGCAAAGAGCCGTCGACGGACTTCAGGGAAAGGTTCCATGCCGGCTGGAACCGCTTGATCGACTGGCTTGCCGATGCGCCGACGAGCCTTGTTCTGCGTGATTTTCATTCACCGAACATCTTGTGGCAGGAGGATTGCCGCGGGATCGAACGGGTCGGCCTGATCGATTTCCAGGATGCCATGATCGGCCCCGCCGCCTATGATGTCGCGTCGCTGGTGCAGGATGCCCGCGTGACGGTCGAGCCGGCGTTGCATGATCATCTTGTGGCGCGCTACGAGCGGGCACGCTGCGAGGATCCGGATTTTGATCCGGTGCTGTTTCGCGAAGCACTGGCTGTGATGCAATGCCAGCGCGCCACCAAGATCCTCGGACTTTTCGTGCGGCTGAAGAAGCGCGACGGAAAAGCCGGTTACCTGCGCCATCTGCCGCGTATCGAGACCTATTTGCGGCAAACGCTGGCCCATCCGGTTCTCCATTTCATACATGACTGCTACACAGAAGCTGGAATTGCACCGCGCGAATCATGAATGCGGCCTGGAACGGGCTCCGCAGATGGGATGATCGACATGCCAGATACAGCCATGATCCTCGCAGCCGGTCTTGGCATGAGGATGCGCCCGATCACCGAAACGGTTCCCAAGCCGCTGGTGACCGTCGCCGGTCGGCCGATGATCGACTATGTGCTCGACAGCGTTAAACAGGCCGGTGTCAGCCGGGTCGTCGTCAATGTCCATCATCTCGCCGATCAGCTCGTCGGGCATCTGGAGCAACGGGCCGGTGACACCATCCTGATTTCAGACGAGCGGGATCACCTGCTGGAATCGGGCGGCGCGATCGTGAAGGCCCTGCCCCTCCTCGGCACGGACCCGTTTTTCATTCTGAACGCCGATACCTTCTGGATTGAGCAACCGGGCGCCGAGCTGCATCTTCGAAGGCTGGCGGCCAATTGGGATCCCGAACGCATGGACATGCTGTTGACGGCAGCGCCCATGGACCGAGTTGTGGGTTACGGCGGCCGCGGGGATTTTCTCCTGGATGATGCGCGCCGGATCTCCCGTTACGACGGTAAGTCACCGCATCCGTGCGTCAATATGGGCGCTGCCATTGCCAGTCCGGCGATTTTTGCCGATGCGCCGCCCGGTCCGTTTTCACTCAACCACTGCTACGATCATGCGATCGGCAAGGGGCGGCTCTTCGGACTGGCTGCCGACGGCCTGTGGCTGACCATCGGAACACCGGATGCGATCGGAGAGGCGGAACGCGCGATGAAGGAATTCCGTGCAGGGGCTCAGCCGGTCCTGTCGCCATGAGCGCGGCGCGGTTGTTCACGATTGCGCCCGGCGAGCCGTTCCTGCATCGACTGGCGCAGGCCCTTTGCCATGGTGAGCTCATTGCCGGATTCGGCTACCGCCCGGACGATCCGCTCGGCCTCTCCGAGGCGACGATCTACGTGCCGACACGCCGCGCGGCGCGGGCATTGCGATCGGAATTCGTGGATTTCATTGATCGCGGTGCCGCCATATTGCCGACCATCCGCACACTTGGCGAGAGCGATGAGGATGGCGGTTTTCTTGACGAGAGCCATCCGGCGTTGCTCGATCTGAAGCCACCGATCGGCACCACGGAAAGGCTGCTGGAGCTGGCACAGCTCATCATGGCCTGGAAGCGGGCCCTGCCGAAAGCCGTTTCCGACTTCCACGGCGAAAACCGGCTGATCGCCCCCGCCAATCCGGCGGATGCGGTCTGGCTGGCACGCGATCTTGTGGACCTGCTGGAAGCCATGGAGACCGAGGAACGGCCCTGGGAAGCGCTCGATGATCTGGTCGGGGCCGACTATGCGCAATGGTGGCAACTTACGCTGGAGTTCCTCAAGATCGCCGCCCGCTTCTGGCCGGAGCGGCTGACCGAACTGGGCTTTGCCGACCCCGCCGCGCACCGCAATGCGGTGCTGATTGCGGAATCGGCGCGCCTTCAGGAACATCCGCCCGCCGGTCCGGTTGTCATTGCCGGTTCGACGGGCTCTATCCCTGCGACGGCGGCACTGATGAAGACCGTTGCCGGCCTTGATAAAGGCGCCATAGTCCTTCCGGGGCTCGACTTTCATCTCGGTGCGGCGGCATGGGAGCTTGTCGGCGGCCTGCCGGCGGACGCGCCTTTCGATCCCGCCACCTGTGCCCACCCGCAATACGGCCTCTTCATGTTGCTGCGCGGTCTCGGTGCAATGCGTGAGGACATTGTCGAACTCGGGAAACCCGAACCGCGGCTGGTGGCCCGAAACAGGGTCGTTTCAAACGCCATGATGCCGGCGCAGGCAACCGATCAATGGGCTGCCACGGCCGGCGGGGAAGCCGAGATCGCCGCGGCATTCGAGCGGGTGGAACTGATCGAGGCGGCAACCGAGCGGGAGGAGGCGCTGGCCATTGCGGTTGCCATGCGTCTGGCTGCGGATGCGCCGCCGCATGGCGGAACGCAACCGGCGGAACGGCCGCCGAGACAGGTTGCCCTTGTAACGCCCGACCGCACGCTGGCGCGCCGCGTTGCGGCGGAACTTCAGCGTTTCGGCATCGACGCCAATGATTCGGGCGGCGCGTTCCTGGCGCTCAGCCGCCAGGGCACTTTGTTGCAGCTGCTGTTGCAATCCGCTTTCGGCCCTGAACGGGCCGTCGCGCTGGTCGGCGCGATGAAGCACCCGCTCATGCTGCTTGGCCGCGATGCCGGCACGGCGCGCAAGGCGGCGCGTATCTTCGAGCGGATTGCCCTGCGCGGCGGCAGCGGCGATATCGGCGTCGACGGCCTTGTGGCGTGCTTTGACGGTCGGCTGCGTGAGCGCCGCGACAACGCCAGGCACGCGCCGCGCTGGTTCCGGCGGATGTCGGAGGACGATATTGCGCTTGCCCGGGATTTTGTCGAACGCCTGGAAGACGCATACCGGCCCCTGCTGCAGCAGGGCGACGTTCCGGTTGGCGAATGGGCCGGCTCCACTGGCCGTCTGTTGGAGACCGTCGCGCGCGGTGCCGATGAAAGCCTGGCGGACCTGTGGGACGATGAGGCTGGCGAACGGCTTGCGGATCTTCTGTCGGCCGTCATGGAGGACCGGTCCGGCTTTGCCTGCAGTGCCGGCGAATGGATGGACATGGTACCGGCACTGATGGCCGGGGAACTGGTCAAGCCGCGCGCTGGCGGCCACCCGCATATCTTTATATGGGGCGCGCTGGAGGCGCGTCTGCAGCATGTCGACACGCTGGTTCTTGCCGGTCTCAACGAGGGCAACTGGCCGGCAAACCCGTCCGGCGGACCCTTTCTGTCCCGCGCAATGAAGGCCGCGGCCGGGCTTGAGCCGCCGGAACGGCGCATCGGCCTTGCCGCGCATGATTTCCAGATGGGCCTCGGTGCGCCGCACGTGATCCTGAGCCGGTCGACTCGCGCGGCGAACGCGCCGACCGTGGCGTCACGCTGGCTCCAGCGCCTTTCTGCGGTCATCGGCAAGGCGGAGACCGACCGGCTGCGTGATCGCGGCGCGTATTACCTTCAATTATCCGAATTGCTTGACCGCCGCGATGACAGGCCTCTGACCAGCCGGCCGGCGCCGAAACCGCCTGCGGACATGCAGCCGAAACGCTATTCATTCAGCGAGATCGGCATCCTGCGCCGCGATCCCTATACCGTCTATGCCAAACGGATCCTTGGTCTTGATGCGCCGGAGGAACTGGTCAGCGAGCCGGGTCCCGCCGAAAGGGGCACGCTCTATCACCGGATCCTCGAGCGTTTCGTCGCCGAAGCCTCCAATCCGGTGACGTCAAACGAGAAAAGCCGGCTAAAGGAAATCGCCCAAGAGGAATTCGACCGTGAGGCGCTGCCGGATCACATCGATCTTCTCTGGCGTGCCCAGTTTGACAAGATCGCCGAGGCCTTTGTCGCCTGGGAGGAAGGCCGTTCCGCGGGCATTACGGCAAGCTTCACCGAATGCCGTGCCAAGATGCAGCTTGAGGATTGCGGCATAACCCTTTCTGGCATTGCCGACCGCATTGACATCCGCAACGACGGGCTGGCGGAGCTCTATGACTACAAGACCGGCATCTCGCCGAGCCGCAAACAGGCCTGGACGCTGCTTGACCCGCAACTGCCACTCGAAGCCGCGGCACTGCGCGCCGGTGCGTTTTCCGATGTCGGGCCAATGGAACCGGCGAGCCTTGCCTATGTGCGCCTGAAACCCGATCCGGTCCTGAAGGTCGAGGCGATCGAGGGAAAGGTGCAGGGCAGTGAAGAGGTCAAGACGCCGAAGGATCTTGCCGAGGAGTCGATAAGCCGGCTAACGGATATTGTCAAAGCGTTGTCTACCGGAAGCATCGGGTTTGTGTCCCAGGCCATTCCGTTAAGCGCAACCTCTTACGGCCATGATTTTGATCATCTCGCGCGGGTGCGCGAATGGTCGTCGGCCGATACCGGCGAAACCGGAGCGAGCGAGGGCTGATGGCAAAGGCGTCGCAACGACCCGGCGATTTCGTCGAGCGCGATCTTGACTGGACAACCCGCCAGCAAGGGCTTGCCTCCGATCCGGCACGCTCGGCCTGGGTCTCGGCCAACGCCGGTTCCGGCAAGACCCATGTGCTGTCGCAGCGTGTCATCCGTCTGCTGCTGTCCGGCTGCCGCCCGTCCGCTATCCTGTGCCTGACCTATACGAAGGCGGCAGCTTCCGAGATGTCGAACCGCGTCTTCGAGCGCCTTGCCGAATGGACGGTCCTTGACGATGCGGGGCTTGGCCAAAGGCTGCGCGACCTTGAAGGCCGCGAGCCGGACGCTGAGCGTCTTGCCTTCGCCCGCCTGCTCTTTGCCAGCGCTCTCGAGACGCCGGGCGGCCTGAAGATACAGACCATCCATGCCTTCTGTGAGGCCGTGCTGCACCAGTTTCCGCTGGAAGCCAATGTCGCGGGCCATTTCGAGGTGATGGACGAGGCAATGTCGGCGCGGTTGCTGGACGACGCGCGCCGCAAACTGTCTTCTGCTGTCGCGCAGGGTTCGGACGCGCAATTGACCGGTGCTTTCAACACGGTCCTGGAGTTCGGCGGCGAATGGGGTCTGGAGGAGCTTCTCGGCGAACTTGTCCGCAAGCGGCAGCCCATCAGGCGGTTCCTGGCTGACGCACAGAGCGGTGGCGGCCTGGAGCAGATTTTGCGCAAGGCCCTGGGGCTGGGCGAGCGCGAGAGCGAGGACGACATCCGGGCGATGGCCTGGCCCCTGCCCTCGCTGTCGGAAATTGACCTGAAGCGCTACAGGAAAGCGGCGTTGGACCAGCAGGCAAAGACGCCGAAGACATTTTCCGGAAGTCTTGAAAATGCAGTCGCGGAAACCGATGAGGAGCGCCGCTTTTCGCGTCTTGCCGATGTGTTTCTAACGAGGGAAGGCGCTCCCCGGAAACTGAAAAATGCCGTCTCGGGTGCCGTGGCGGAAGTCTTCCCCGAGATCAGTGACAAGCTCTTTGCCGCCGCGGCACATTTGGGCACGCTCGTCGATCGCCTTAAGACGCTGCGCATGATGCGCGCCACCTGCGCCGCGCTGGAAATCGCCCGCCGCCTCAATCGCGACTATGAGACGCTGAAACGGCGCGGCGGGCTGCTCGACTTCGAGGATCTCGTCACGCGCACTGCCAGCCTGCTTCGGCGCAACGGAGCCGGCCCATGGGTGCACTACAAGCTGGACCGGGGCATCGATCACATCCTCGTCGACGAGGCGCAGGACACAAGCCCCGAGCAATGGGCGGTGATCTCCAAACTGGCGGAAGAGTTTTTTGCCGGCTTATCATCGCGCGAAAACATCCGCACACTCTTTGCCGTCGGCGACGAGAAACAATCGATCTATTCCTTCCAGGGCGCGCGCCCGGAACTGTTTCACGAAACCGGCCGTATTGTCCGCAACCGGGCATTCGCGGCCGAAAGGCGGTTCGAGCCGCTCAATCTTTACCTCTCGTTCCGCTCAACGGCCGATATTCTCCACGCGGTCGACACGGTCTTTGCGGACGATGGCAACAGAAGCGGCCTGTCGGCTGCAGATGAGCCGGTCGCGCATGCTGCATTCCGCGCCCGCGAGCCGGGTTCCGTCGATATCTGGGAGCTGATCGGAAAATCCGCGGCCGATGATGACGAGGACTGGAAGGCGCCCTTCGATGCAACACCCGAAACCTCGCCTCCCGCGGTCCTCGCGCGCCGCGTCGCCGGCACCATCCGCGACTGGCTCGACAACGGCCGGATGCTTGCCGGAAGGGACGGTGTGCGCCGGCTGACGGCTGGGGACATCCTGGTGCTGGTGCGCAAGCGGGACGGCTTTGTCGGCGCTCTGATGCGGGAGTTAAAGCGCCGCCATGTCCCGGTAGCCGGCACCGACAGGCTGCGCCTCGTCGAGCACATCGCGGTCGAGGATCTGATGGCGCTGGGACGGGTCGCGTTGCTTCCCGGCGACGATCTGTCCGTGTGCGCGCTCTTGAAAAGCCCGCTGTTCGACTTTTCGGAAGATGATGTCTTCGAGTTGGCCGCGCTTCGTGCCGACGGGCAGAGTGTCTTTGCTAGGCTGGCCCAACTGGCTTCTCAAAGGAATGGCCGCTGGGCCGGGGCCTACACCTATCTCAGCGATCTCATGGCCCATGCCGACCGTATGCCGGTCTTTGACTTTTACGCCCGGGTTCTCGGTCGCGACGGTGGCCGTGCGAAATTCCTGGCGCGCCTTGGCAGCGAGGCAAGTGACGTTCTCGACGAGTTCCTGAATTTTGCACTGGAACAGGAAACCGCCGCATTGCCCGGACTCCAGGCCTTTCTCGAGACCCTCGAAGCCCGATCGCCGGAAATCAAGCGCGAGCTTGAGCAGGGCCGCGACGAGGTCCGCATCATGACCGTGCACGCATCGAAGGGGCTTGAGGCCCCGGTCGTGTTCCTGGTCGATTCCGGCGGCCGGCCGGCGGAAAGCGCCCATGTGCCGAAGCTTCGCGAACTGCCGGTTGACGATACCGTCGGCCCCCTTCCACCGGCCGTTCTTTGGGTGCCTGGAAAGGCCGCCTCCGGCGCCGTTGCCGACCGGTTGAAGGACGGGATTCTTCAGGGGTCGGAAGAGGAGTACCGGCGGCTTTTATATGTCGGCATGACCCGCGCCGCCGATCATCTGGTGGTTTGCGGTTATCACGGTCTGCGGGAGCCGAACTACCGTCACTGGCACAAGATGGTTGCGGAAGCACTTTCCGGTCACGCCGCCAGCCGGCCGGAGACCTATCGGGCCGCCGGTCTTGTATGGCAGGGACTGCACTTTGCGGTTTCGGAAAGCACGCAAGGCAGCGCCGCTGCCGATTCCGGATCGAAACAGGCGGATTCCCCGACGCTTCCCGATCGGCTCCAGACGCCGCTGCCGCCGGCCGAGCGCCTGCCCCGGCCGCTGTCGCCATCAGCGGCCGGTGTGGTGGTTGATGGGGACACGCTTTCGACCGGGCTGCACTCGCCCCTTTTTGACCGGAAGGGGACCGAGACCCGACCGCTTGAAAGGGGACGCATCGTCCACCGGCTCCTGCAGCTGTTGCCCGCAATTGCCCCGGACGCCCGCGAGGCCGCGGCGCAGCGATACCTGCAACGGGCTATCGGCGATTGGCAGCCGCAGGAACGGTCGCGGATCCTTGTGACCGTTCTCGCAATACTGGAGGACGAGCAGTTCGCGCCGTGCTTTGCGCCTGGAAGCCAGGCGGAGGTTTCGCTGATGGGAACGCTGCAAATCGGCGGCTCGGACCGCGCCGTCTCTGCGCGCCTCGACCGCGTGGCGGTCATCGGAGACCGCGTTCTGATCGTCGATTACAAGACCAACCGGCCACCCGTGAAAAGGCTTGAGGATGTCCCGCGCAGTCATCTGGTGCAGATGGCGCTTTACACCGAATTGATGCGGCCGCTTTATCCGGGCAGGCCCGTCGAGGCCGCGCTTCTTTATACGGAAGCTCCGGCATTGGTCGCGCTGCCGGCCGACCGGCTCACAGCGGCATTTAAGAGTTTGGAAGCAGAATCGCGTAATTGAGTGTGTTTGGGAAAGAAGTTTGCGTTGTTTGACAACAAAGTGACATGCCGGTCCTTGAAATCGGCGGTCGCCTACAAGATATTAGCAATAACTAAAATGTTTGCGCCAGGCCGCGGACAACCTGGATACGAAGGAGCTACAGCAATGACCACCGTCAAGGTCGATACATCAAACTTCAAATCGGAGGTGCTCGACGCCTCGGAACCGGTCGTGGTCGATTTCTGGGCCGAGTGGTGCGGGCCCTGCAAGATGATTGCCCCCAGCCTTGAGGAAATCTCGGCCGAAATGGCCGGCAAGGTGAAGGTTGCCAAGGTCAATATCGACGAGAACCCGGATATCGCCGCGCAGTATGGCGTGCGCTCCATCCCGACCCTTGCCATGTTCAAGGGCGGTGAAGTTGCCGATATCAAGGTCGGCGCATCGCCGAAATCGGCCCTGTCGAGCTGGATCAGCGGCTCCGTCTGATCGCGCAATAGACCAGTGAGTTTTAAACCGCATCGCCTACACGGCGGTGCGGTTTTCGCTTGTGAGAGCCGGTGTGGTTCAGCTCGGAACGATTCCGTTCTCGGCGAACACCTCGCCGACGAGATAGAGCGAGCCGCCGATTAGGATCCGCGGCGGCGCTTCCATGTCGCCGAAGTCCTCGCGCATCATCTCGAGTGCCTGGCGCACTTCGGCCGCCGGTTGCGCCGAAAGCCCGCCGCTGGCCGCGTCTTCGGCAAGTGCCACCGGATCGACACCGGCCTCGGAGCTGGTGACCGGCACCGTGTAGACATGCCGTGCCATACCCGAAAAGGCGGCGAAATAGCCGACGGGATCCTTGGTGTTGATCATGCCGCTGATCAAAAAGAGCGGCCGCGACTGCTTTTCCTCAAGCTCCGCGATCATCTCGGCAATGGCATGTCCGGCCGCCGGATTGTGGCCGCCGTCGATCCAGATCTCGGCGCCGTCCGCCGCCTGGCTGACGACCGGTCCGCTGGTGATGCGCTGCATGCGGCCGGGCCATTGCACGTTCTGCAGGCCGTCTTCGATCGCCCGGTCCGAAATCAGGAACCCCGCCGCCTTCAGTGCGCGGATCGCGGCGGCAGCGTTGGACAATTGGTGGCGGCCGGGAAGCTGCGGCAGCGTCAAGTCGGCAAGGCCCGTCTCGTCCTGATAGACCAGCCGCCCGTGTTCCTCGTGGGCATGATAGTCCTGCCCGTAGACACTGACCGTGCAGCCCAGCCGGTCGGCGGTCGACACCACGGTGTCGCGCGCGGCATCTTCCTGCTGGAACCCGACCACCACCGGCACGCCCGGCTTGATGATGCCCGCTTTTTCTGCGGCGATCAGTTCCACCCGGTCCCCGAGATAGGCCTGGTGATCGAGGGAAATCGGCATGATCAGGCTGACCGCCGGCTCCCGGATCACATTGGTTGCGTCAAATCGGCCGCCAAGCCCCACCTCGATGATCGCCGCATCGGCGGGATGCTCGCTGAAAAGCAGGAATGTGACAGCCGTCAGGATCTCGAAGACGGTGATCTGCTCGCCATTATTGACCCGCGCCACCCGCCGGATCGCGTCCGCCAGCACGGCATCATCGACAAGCTGGCCGGGCCGGCCCTTCTCGCCGATCCGGAACCGCTCATGCCAGTACACGAGGTGCGGTGAGGTGTGGACGTGAACAGCGAGGCCCTCGGCCTCGAGGATGGCGCGGCAGAAGCTGCTCGCGGATCCCTTGCCGTTCGTGCCGGCAATATGGATGACCGGCGGCAGCCGGTCCTGCGGATTGCCGAGTTTCTCAAGCAGATTTTCGATGCGGCCGAGCGAAAGGTCGAAACCCTTCGGATGCAGGCCCATCAGATGATCAATTTCGTCAGCCGCGGTTGTCTGCGTCACGGTTTTCCGTTCCATCGCCGGCAACCGCGTCGGCCGCTTCGAGCGCCGGTTCGGGTGCGGTTTCGTCCTCGTCCACGGGCGCCGTTTCCACCGGCTCTTCTGCCGCTTCCTCTGGCGGTTCCACCGCCGCTGGTGGCATCGCCGGCTCCTTCATCATGATCTTCAAAAGGCGGGCCAGCGTATCGGGAAGCTCATGGCGTGTGACCACCATATCGACCATGCCGTGCTCCATCAGATATTCCGACGTCTGGAATCCCTCAGGCAGCTTTTCGTGGATCGTTTGCTCGATCACCCGCTTTCCGGCGAAACAGATTTCCGCACCGGGTTCGGCGATATGGATGTCACCGAGCATTGCATAGGAGGCCGAGACGCCGCCCGTCGTCGGATTAGTCAGGACGACGATATAGGGAAGGCCCGCTTCTTTCAGCATTTCCACGGCAACCGTCGTGCGCGGCAGCTGCATCAGCGACAGGATCCCCTCCTGCATGCGCGCACCGCCCGAAGCGGCGAACATGATGAGCGGTATCTTCTGCTGCGTGGCAACCTCGAAGGCGTGGATGATGGCTTCACCGGCCGACACACCGAGCGATCCGCCGATAAAGGAGAAATCATGCGCAACCGCGACGGCACGCACACCCTTGATCGTGCCGATCCCGGCAATGATGGAATCGTCAAGGCCGGTCTTTGTCCGCACGTCGCGCAGCCGGTCGGTGTATTTCTTCGAATCGCGGAACTTCAACGGGTCCTGCACCGCCTTCGGCCGGTCGATTTCCTCGAACTGGCCGTCATCGAACAGGTAGGTGAGCCGGGCTTTCGCAGAGATTTTCATGTGGTAGCCCGAATTGGGCACGACCCACAGGTTCTCCTCAAGATCCGTGTGGAACACCATTTCCCCGGATTCCGGGCACTTGATCCAAAGGTTTTCCGGAACGTCCCGGCGGCCGAGCATCGAATTGATCTTCGGACGCACAAAGCTGGTGATCCAGTTCACGGCGCAATACTCCAGGTCTCAAACTTTACGAACTTATAATGTGGGTATCTTATTCCGCTGCGGCAAGGCGGGCCGAACGCACACCGGACGCAAGCGACCGGACGAGCTCTGCGACCCGCTCGACCGTAGTCTCGGTCGCCGCGCCGTTTTCGTCAAGCGAGTCGGCGACCGCATTCACAATCGCGGTTCCGACAACGACGCCATCGGCGGATGCGCCGATCGCCTGGGCGTGTTCTTTGGTCTTGACGCCGAAGCCGACACAGACCGGCAGGGCCGTGTGTCCCTTGATACGCCCGACGGCCGCGCCCACCTTGTCGGTGTCCGGCAAGGCGGCGCCTGTGATACCTGTCATCGAGACGTAGTAGACGAAACCGGACGTGTTGTTGAGCACCGTCGGCAACCGCTTGTCGTCCGTCGTCGGGGTTGCCAGGCGGATGAAATTGATGCCCTTCTTCAGCGCCGGCAGGCAAAGCTCCTCGTCCATTTCCGGCGGAAGGTCGACGATGATCAGCCCGTCAATGCCCGCGGCGACCGCATCTTCCAGGAAGCGGTCGACACCGTAGATATAGATCGGGTTGTAGTATCCCATGAGAACGATGGGCGTATGCTGGTCGGCTTCGCGAAATTCGCGGGCCATCTTGATCGTCAGGGCCAGCGTCTGCCCGCCCTTCAGCGCCCGTAGCCCCGCCGCCTGGATGGCCGGTCCGTCCGCCATCGGATCGGAAAAGGGCATGCCGAGTTCGATGACATCGGCACCGGCGCCCGGCAATGCCTTCATGATGGCAAGCGCGGTGGCATAGTCCGGATCGCCGCCCATGAAATAGGTCACGAGGGCCGGGCGGCCTTCCTCGGCCAGTGCAGCAAAGCGTGCATCCATGCGAGCGGTCATCGTTACAGCTCCACTCCAAGATGTTTTGCCGCGGTAAAGACGTCCTTGTCGCCACGACCGCACAAATTCATCACGATAATCTTGTCCTTGCCCATATCGGGCGCGCGCTTGATCACCTCGGCAAGCGCGTGTGACGGTTCGAGCGCCGGAATGATGCCTTCGACCCGGGTCAGCCGCTGGAACGCCTCCAGCGCCTCGTCATCCATGATCGGCACATATTCGACCCGTCCGCTGTCCTTCAGCCAGGAATGTTCCGGCCCGATGCCGGGATAATCAAGACCTGCCGAGATCGAATGGCCCTCCTCGATCTGGCCATCGCCGTCCTGCAGCAGGTAAGTGCGGTTGCCGTGCAGCACACCGGGACTTCCGGCCGTCAGCGATGCGCAGTGTTCCTTGCTGTCGAGCCCCTTGCCGCCGGCTTCGACTCCGACGATCTGCACCGATTCATCGTCGAGGAAGGGGTGGAAAAGCCCGATTGCGTTGGACCCGCCGCCGACTGCCGCAACGATCATGTCCGGCAGCCGTCCCTCGCGCTCCATCAACTGTTCCTTGGTCTCCTGTCCGATGACCGACTGGAAATCGCGCACCATTTCCGGATAGGGGTGCGGGCCGGCTGCGGTGCCGATCAGGTAATAGGTGCTTTCGACATTGGTGACCCAGTCGCGCAGCGCCTCGTTCATTGCATCCTTCAGCGTTCCGTTGCCGGCGGTGACCGGGATCACCTCGGCGCCGAGCAGCTTCATGCGGAAGACATTCGGAGCCTGACGCTCGACATCCGTCGCCCCCATATAGACAACGCAGGGCAACCCGAACCGCGCCGCGACGGTAGCCGCTGCAACGCCGTGCTGGCCGGCGCCGGTTTCGGCGATGATGCGCTGTTTTCCCATGCGCCGGGCGAGAAGGATCTGGCCGAGGCAATTGTTGATCTTGTGCGAGCCGGTGTGGTTCAGCTCGTCTCTTTTGAAGTAGATCTTCGCGCCGCCCAGTTCTTCCGTCAGCCGCTCGGCAAGGTAAAGCGGACTTGGCCTGCCGGTATAGTGCGTGTTGAGGCTCTCCAGCTCCGCCTGGTAGGCCGGATCTTCCTTGGCCTTGTCCCACGCCTCCTGGAGGTCGAGAATCAGCGGCATCAGCGTTTCGGCAACGAAACGTCCGCCAAAAATGCCGAAGCGACCCTCTTCATCGGGTCCGGCGCGGAAGGAATTGGGCTTGACGGGCTGGTTCACGGGGTACTCCTCAGGCAGCGGCCTTTTCGGCGGCCTGCAACGCTTCGAAAAACGCGGCAATCAGTTTCGTGTCCTTCTGGCCGGGCGCACGTTCAACGCCGGATGAAAGATCAACGCCTCTGGCACCGGTCTCGGCCAGCGCTTCGCCGATATTTCCGGGGTTCAAACCGCCGGACAGCATATAGTCGATGTCCGGATCGAGCGTCGACAGGATTGTCCAGTCGAACGGGATGCCGTTTCCGCCGGGCAGTTCGGAACCTGCCGGTGGCTTTGCTTCCAGCAGGAACCGGTCGGCAACACCGCGATAGGGTTCGATCAGGCGCAGGTCCCCCTGCTCCTTGAGGGCGATCGCCTTCATGACAGGCAGGCCGTAACGCGCCTTTACAGCGGCAACCCGCTCCGGGCTTTCGCCGCCGTGCAGCTGCAGCATATCGGGCTTTACTGCCGAGACGATCATATCGAGCACATCATCGGTTGCATTGACCGAAACGGCGACGTTTTTGGCGCGTCCGCGCGCAGATTCGGCAAGCCCGCCGGCATCCGGTGGCGCAATGTTGCGCGGGCTCTTTTCAAAGAAAATGAACCCGACATGGGAAGCACCGCCGGTGATGGCGGCTTCCAGGGTCTCTTGTGTCTTCAGCCCGCAGATTTTTACCGAAACGCTCATGCGGTGCTCGTCGCACGAAATTGCGCCGGAGTCGAGTATCAAGAGCGCCGAATTTTGCCGAAACTGGATGACCGGCGCATGCTGTTTTTAAGTCCGGGGCAAACCCGGTAGCAATTGGCCTTCGGGGGGGCGGTGAAACGGGAGGGCGGGACCTCAACAGCAGGTTTATGTGTTAAAAATCAATGGCATGCAGCGCCGATCCATGGCGCTTGAGCCAGCGTTTGGCCTCGTCCGTGCGGGCGCAAAGGCGACCACAGAGCGCCCAGAACCGCGGCCCGTGGTTCATTTCCTGCAGATGGGCGACCTCGTGCGCAGCCAGATAGTCGATGACATACTCCGGCGCCATGACGATGCGCCAAGAAAAGGAAAGGTTGCCCCTGGAACTGCAGGAACCCCAGCGGCTTTTCGTGTCTTTCATGCTGATGCCGGCAACGGTCTTTCCGATGGCTGCCGCGTGGCGGGCAACAGCCTCTTCCAGGTCGGCCCGGGCTTGTTTTTTCAGAAAATCCGCGATCCGTCGGCCGAGATGCTCCGGCGCGCCGCCGACCCAAAGGACGGGCTCGCCGTCCTCTTCCTGGATTTCGGTGATGCCGCGCGCCTTTCCCGTCCGCGCGATCCGGTGAGCGACCCCGCGGATCGGTATGGAGCCCCCCTCCTCGATGTCGCTGGCCTTCGGAAGTTTGGAAAGACGGCTTTTCAGCCAGCCGTGATGGCGGTGCAGGAAGCGGTCGATCTCCTGGTCGGCTATACCGACGGGCACCGACATTTTCAGTGCCCTTCCACCCGGTTCAATCCGCAGCGTCAGCCGCGTGGCGCGCTCATGCTCCCGGATCGTCAGCGGCAGGCGGCGCCCGGCAACCGCGATGTCGCGGCCGCGCACAGGCCGTTTGCCGGATGTTCCCGAACGCTTCTTCAGTCCGAACATGCGTTTCTGTTTAGGTGATTCTTCGCCGAACGCAAAAAGGGCGCCCCGAGGGGGCGCCGAGTCATGAGGCTTGGACTTGGAGGTCAGTCCGGATCGCTGTCTGACGGCCGGTCTTTTTTTCGTTTGGCCATAAAGCGATCAAACTCTTCCTGGTCCTTGGCCCGCCGCAATTCACGAAGATAGGTGTCAAATTCTTCCCGTGCCTCGTCAAGCTTGCGCCGCTCTTCTTCAAGCCGCTCAAGCTCTTTCTCGCGCCACTCGTCGAAGGCGACGTTGCCGGTGCGTGAATGGTAGCTCCGGTGGCTGTGACGGCGGGAGCGCTTGCAGCCGGCGAACATCTCGTCCGTCGCCTTGTTGACGTCCCGTTTGAAACCGTCGAGCCGGTCACCCCAGATGATGTAGGCAAGCATTGCAAGGCCCAGAGGCCAGAATACGACAAAGCCAAGAACCATCAGAGCGATGGTCAAGGGAGTCCAAGCAGGACGCAGCATTGTGGTATTGGTCATCGATAAGCCCTTTTGCTAGGAAGCAGCAGATATTGCCGCTTAGGGTTTTGATGTGGGGGTAATCGGGCGGGATTCAAGAAATTGAAATTGATAAAATTCTCAAAGCATTGAAATATAACAACAAATCGCAGGAAATTTTACCGTACGATAAGTTTTTCCGGTTGGCGCAAACGCCGTTGCACCCACCGGTTTGAACGGTTTTTAGTCGATGGTCTTTCTATTTGCCGGCGGCGCTCACCAAAGCGCGCTTTGCGCGGCGGACTGCGGCTCTCGGCTTCTTCGCGGCCGCCTTGCGGTGGTCGTGCGAGCGCATGAAATCGACAATGCGCGGCGCGATCTCGGCGCGGAAGCGCGAGCCGTTGAAGACGCCGTAATGGCCGACCTTGGGCTGCATGTAGTGCTCGCGCATGCCTTCGGGAAGATTGATACAAAGATCATGCGCGGCCCGGGTTTGCCCAATCCCGGAAATGTCGTCGTTTTCGCCTTCCACAGTCAGCAGCGCCACGGACTTGATGGCAGACGGTTCCACAAGCTCGTCGCGATGCATGAAGCATCCGCGCGGCAGTGCGTGCTCGATGAAAACGGTCTGAACCGTCTGCAGGTAGAATTCAGCCGTCAGGTCCATCACCGCCAGATACTCATCGTAGAAGTCGCGGTGCTTTTCCGCCGAGTCACCATCGCCCTCGACGAGATGCTGGAAGAAGTCCTTTTGCGCGATCATGTGCTTGTCGAGATTCATCGACATGAAGCCGGATAACTGCAAGAAGCCCGGATAGACCTCGCGCATGAAGCCCGGCTGCGGCCACGGCACCCGCATGATGACGTTGTCGCGGAACCATTCGAGCGGTTTTGTCTCTGCCAGCGCGTTGACGGCTGTCGGATTGATGCGCGTATCGATCGGACCGCCCATCAGTGTCATGGAGCGCGGGGAAAGCGGATCGCCGCGCTTTTCCATTACGGCGACGGCCGCCAGTACCGGCACGGATGGCTGGCAAACGGCGAGCACATGCGTGTCCTCACCGAGGCAATGGATCATCTCGATAATATAGTCGATGTAGTCGTCGAGATCGAAGGAGCCGTCGCTCATCGGGACCATACGTGCGTCGATCCAGTCGGTGATATAGACGTCCGCGCTGTGCAGAAGCGTCTCTACCGTGCCGCGCAGCAGTGTCGCGTAGTGGCCCGACATGGGCGCCACAATCAGGATTTTCGGCCCGCGCTTGGCCTTCGGCGGCAGTGCCCGGTGAAAATGGATGAGATTGCAGAAGGGCTTTTTCCAGACAATGTCCTCATGCACGGGCACTGTCTGGAATCCGACTTTTGTCTCGTGAATGCCGAATTCCGGCTTTCCGTAGCGTCTGGTTGTGCGTTCGAAAACCTCCAGGCCTGCAGCAAATGTGCGGCCCGCCGGTGTCTGGGAGATCGGATTGAGGGGATTGGTATAGGCCAGCCGCATGGCGTCCGCCGCGGCACGCCACGGCGACATCGCCGCATGGCTCAATTCATAGAGCTGATAGAACATCGGTATGTGTACCCCTCTGGCCCTTTTTCAGTCTGCTCCTCGGGTATCACCCCATATGGACGTGCAGCTTGTCCCCACAAGCCAATACACCATCACGAAATTGTGCAACGCAACGTGATGCGGCGACAGCCTAACAGCTTTTTGCTGCGGCGCAACGGTTCCGGCTATCGATTCAACTAAGGGTGTAATCAACTTCCGAATCACCCTAACGCATACATTATATATCCAGATTCGCCACGTTCAGGGCATTTTCCTGGATAAAATCGCGTCTGGGTTCGACTTCGTCGCCCATGAGCCGGGTAAACAGGCCGTCGGCATCGGTGGCGTCGTTGATTTTGACCTGAAGCAGTGTCCGGGCATTGGGATCGAGCGTTGTTTCCCAGAGCTGGTCGGCGTTCATCTCGCCAAGGCCCTTGTAGCGCTGCATGGTCAGCCCCTTTCGACCGATGGCGAAGATCGTATCGAGCAGCGTGCTCGGCCCGGTAATATCGGTGGAATCTTCCTTGCGGATCAGCCGGGCCGGCCCCGAATAGATCTCCTGCAGCCCCTCGGTCATCTGGTCGATGCGCCTGGCATCGGCCGAGGCAATCAGATTGGCGTCGATGAGATGCGCTTCCTTGACCCCGCGAACCGTGCGTTCCAGCCGCAAACCGCCATCGTCGCTGATGCTGCCGCTCCAGCCCCTTTCCGTCTCTTCGGAAATGGCATCGAGCCGCTTTGCCACCGCATCGGCCTTTTCCTGGGCGCTGTCGCGGTCGTTCATCAGCTCCAGATTGAGCGCGCCGACGATGGCCGCCTGCTCGACGATCGTCCGGTCATAGCGCGAATGCAGGCCCTCGATGAGCTGCCGCAGCTTAAGCGCGTCGGCAATGACATTGCGCAGGTCCTCGCCGGTGCGCACCTCGCCATTGTCCATCTCCAGCGCCGAATCCTCGAGGCCGACCCCGATCAGGTACTCCTCGAATGCCTTCTCGTCCTTCAGGTACTGCGAGGATTTTCCGCGTGTGACCTTGTAAAGGGGAGGCTGTGCGATGAACAGGTGGCCCTTTTCGAGAAGCTCCGGCATTTGACGGAAGAAGAATGTCAGCAACAGCGTGCGGATATGGGCGCCGTCGACATCGGCATCCGTCATGATGATGATCTTGTGGTAGCGCAGCTTCTCGGGATTGAACTCGTCCTTGCCGATCCCCGTTCCGAGTGCCGTGATCAGCGTGCCGATCTCCTGGCTCGAGAGCATCTTGTCGAAACGTGCCCGCTCCACATTGAGGATCTTGCCGCGCAGCGGCAGGATCGCCTGGTTTTCGCGTGAGCGGCCCTGCTTGGCGGATCCGCCGGCCGAATCGCCCTCGACCAGGAATAATTCCGATTTTGCCGGGTCGCGCTCCGAGCAGTCGGCGAGCTTGCCGGGCAGCGAGGCGATATCGAGCGCACCCTTTCGCCGCGTCAGTTCACGCGCCTTGCGCGCCGCCTCGCGGGCGGCTGCCGCTTCGACCACCTTGCCGACAAGGATCTTGGCTTCTTGGGGATGCTCCTCCAGCCACTGGTTGAGCGCCGTGTTGACGAGGCTTTCGACAACCGGGCGGACCTCCGAGGAAACCAGCTTGTCTTTCGTCTGCGACGAAAACTTTGGATCCGGCACCTTGACGGACAAAACGGCGGTCAGGCCCTCACGGCAGTCATCGCCGGTGAGCGAGACCTTTTCCTTCTTCGTCAGGCCCGAACTGTCCGCATAGGAGACGATCTGTCGCGTCAGGGCGCCGCGGAAACCGGCCATGTGCGTGCCGCCGTCGCGCTGCGGGATGTTGTTGGTGAAGCACAGCACATTCTCGTGGTAGCTGTCGTTCCACCACATGGCGACCTCGACGGTAATGCCTTCTTTCTCGCCGTCAATGGCGATGGGCTCCTCGACCAGCGGCTTTTTGTTGCGATCCAGATATTTGACGAAGGCCTGGATGCCGCCGTCATAGACCATCTCGTCACGGCGCACGTCCGAGTGGCGCTTGTCGGTCAGCGTGATGCGCACGCCGGAATTGAGGAAGGCGAGCTCGCGCAGGCGATGCTCGAGCGTTCCGTAATCGAAATCCGTCATGGTGAAGGTTTCGGTGGATGGCAGGAAGGTGACTTCCGTTCCCGTCTGGTCGCCCGCATCGCCGGTAACCGTCAAGGGCGCATCGGCAACACCGTGCGTGAAACTCATCTCATGGATCTTGCCCTTGCGGTGGATCTTCAGCTTCAATGACACCGAAAGCGCATTGACCACGGACACGCCGACACCGTGCAGGCCGCCGGAAACCTTGTAGGAGTTCTGGTCGAATTTGCCGCCGGCATGCAGCTGCGTCATGATCACTTCAGCCGCCGAAACGCCCTCTTCCGGGTGCATGTCAGTCGGAATGCCGCGGCCATTGTCGGTCACGGTGCAGGACCCGTCGGCATTGAGCGTGACGGTCACATCCGTCGCATGGCCGGCGAGCGCCTCGTCGATGGCGTTGTCGACAACCTCGTAGACCATGTGGTGCAGGCCGGAGCCGTCATCGGTGTCGCCGATATACATGCCCGGGCGTTTGCGCACCGCATCAAGACCCTTCAGAACCTTGATCGATTCGGCGTCATATTCAGGATTCGCCGATGTCTCGTTCTCGGGGTTGTCGCTCATATTGTGGTGATCTTTCTTGGATGAATGTCCGGCCGGCCGAAGCGCTGCGAATCAACCGGCATATTTGACATAAATATAATGATTTTAATCGAAAAATCCAATTATTCGGTATAGCCGGCTGGTGCCCGAGCGCAAGCGATTTCGCCTGATTCGGGAGTGAAAATCGCTTGGTCGGGAACGGTGCGCACCTATATTGTGCTGACGGGAGAACCCACACGATGGATGCAGCCGTCCAGCCCTTTGTTCCGCCCGCGCCTCCGCCCCGGCCGAAACCGCCCGGCTGGCTGGAAGTGGTGCGTATCATTTACCGCAATCCGATCGAATTGTGGGGCGAACCGGCCTATACGAAACCGTACATTACGTCGGTTTTCTTCAATGAGCGCATGGTGCTCGCCAACGACCCGGACTTCGTCAGGCACATACTGGTCGACAATGCCCGCAACTATAAAATGGCGCGTGTCCGGCAGCTGGTTCTTCGGCCGATCCTGCGTGACGGCCTTCTGACGGCCGAAGGTGCGGTCTGGAAACGCTCGCGCAGGGCCGTCGCGCCGGTATTCACGCCGCGCCATGCCCAGGGTTTTGCCGACACGATGCTTGAAGGGGCCGAATCCTTCTGCGCGCGCTATTCCGGCGACGGCAGTATCCACGACATCTCCAGCGACATGACGGACCTGACCTACCGGATCCTTGCCGCAACGTTGTTTTCCGACCAGATTTCGACACCGGCCGACGATTTCGGATACCGCGTCGAGCGGCTGCTCGAGACCATGGGCCGTGTCGATCCGCTGGATCTTCTGAAGGCGCCCGCCTGGTTGCCGCGTTTGACCCGCATGCGCGGCCGCAAGGTCCTGGCGTTCTTCCGCCGGATCGTTTCCGAGACCATGCAGGAACGCATGCAGTTGTTGGAGCATGACCCGGAAAATGCGCCGGAGGACTTCCTGACCCTGCTGTTGCGGCAACAGGGGCCGGACGGCCTCACGGTTGACGAGGTCGAGGACAACATCATCACTTTCATCGGCGCCGGCCACGAGACGACCGCGCGGGCCCTTGGCTGGACGCTCTACTGCCTCGCAAATGCGCCGCTTGAGCGCGAGAAGGTCGAGGCGGAGATTGACCGCGTGCTTGCCGAAGAGCCCAACCCCGTCCATTGGCTCGACAAGATGCCCCATACCCGTGCCGCCTTCGAGGAAGCCATGCGGCTCTATCCGCCGGCACCGTCAATCAACCGTGCTGCGATTGCCGAAGACCGGTGGCAGGAGGCGGTCATTGACCCCGGTACCACGGTTCTCGTCATGCCCTGGACCCTGCACCGCCACCGGCTCCTGTGGGATCAGCCGGATGCCTTCATGCCCGCCCGTTTCCTGCCGGAAAACAGGGCCGCAATCGGCCGCTACCAGTATCTGCCCTTCGGTGTCGGTCCAAGGGTCTGTATCGGCGCGAGTTTCGCGCTTCAGGAAGCGGTGATTGCGCTTGGTGTGCTGATGAGCCGTTTCCGCTTCGATTGCACGCAGGAAACCCGTCCCTGGCCGGTGCAGAGGCTGACGGTGCAGCCGCAGGGCGGGCTTCCCATGCGGGTCACGTCCCGTTCCGTCTTCGGCGGCCCACCGCTCGCCGCCTGAAGAACCGGTAAAGCCGGCAGCATCCGACAATTGCGGTCAAGCCTGCATCAAAGCGATCGGTTTGTGAGAGAGAGATATTTTGGAATGGCCGGCCGGACGAAGTGCGCCCGCGGGCGCGTGGCCGAGGCCAGGATATGTGGGATCGTCTCGATTGTTTCCCTGAAAACGCCTGCGACTCCGGAGCGGTCTTAGACCTGTCCGGAGGGCGCGATCTGTCACGCGTTCTAATTCAGGAAACTAGCGGCTGACGGTGCCTGTCGCTGCGGCGGTGCAATTGTCAATGCCATAGGCGGCATCGCACCCGTTGTCGCGGCTCATCCCCACCTGTGGTGCCAGGAACGCGGCGGCCAGAATGACGGCGCCTGCGATGATGAACGATGAAAATACGGCCCTGCCCATCATTTTCTGTTCTGTCATGATACTCGAAACCCGTCTTATCCCCAATGACGGCCTTGGCCGACGGCTTGTCCCTCGCCGCAATACTTCACCTTCGCCGTGGCGGCGAAGCTGAATTTATCAGCCAATTCCTAATGATTTGCAACATGTAAGCGCAGTCTTATAAAGGTTCAATGGCGAATATATTAATTTCAGTAAAATATCTTCACACCGCGATAGATCATCCCGGCTGAAAGTACTGTCAAGGCGATCTTGAAGGCCAGCCTGAAGCCCTTTTCCGGCATGGAATGCAACAGCTTCGATCCGGCGACCGTTCCGCCGAAACCGCTGGCGATCATCAGCAGGATCAGCGGCAGCCAGGGGGCAAAGGCAAAGCCGACGGCGGCGAACCCGATCACCTTGAAACCATGCTGCACGCTCATCAGCGCAGCCAGCGAACCGACAAGTTTCTGACGCTCTGGAAAACTGTTTGAAAGCAGCGCCGCATTGATCGGGCCGGTGGCGCCGAGAAACATGCCGAGGAATGTGGTTATCGCCCCGATTGCGGCAAAGCCGCGGGTCTTCATGGCCGCGAAATGCCGGATCGGGATCCAGGTCGTGACAATGATGAATGCGCCAAGCCCGATCAGGATAACGTCGCTTTGCAATCGCACAGCGATCATGGCGCCGACGGCCGCGCCGATGACGGCGCCCACCGAAAAGGCTGCGATTTTTACCCAGTCGACATAGTCGCGCAGGATGATCGTCCGTCCGCCGTTGGAGCCAAGCTGAACCGCGCCGTGCACCGGGATCAGCGCTGCCGACGGGACGAGATAGGACATCAGCGCGATCATGGTCGCGCCGCCGCCGATGCCGACCGATGCGGTGATGAAAGAGGTGACAAAACTGGCGGCAATCAGCAGCGCGGCAAAATGCGTGGAAAGGCCGTCCGGAAGCAAAAGTCCGGCAAGCGACGCCAAATCAGGCGATCATGTTTTTGGTGAACTGTCCGGCCGGCCGGAAACGAACCAGATAGGATGGCAGGATGGCTTCCAGCGTTGTCGCCTCGATACCAAGCCCCGAAAGTGTCCTGCCCTCGGCCTCGGCACTGGCGGAAACCACATTGTCGGATCGCAGCAGGACAACCTGGTCCTTGGTCAGCACCGGATCCAGCAGCGGAACCATCGACATCATCCTGCCCAGCAGTTTGGCCGCCCACCAGGGGATCGAAATGAACCCGCGTTTGCGCCCGATCATCTCGAGCATGAGCGTCAGGCATTGCTTGAAATCCAGGATCTCCGGCCCGCCGAGCTCCCAGGTCTTGCCCGGATCAACGTCACCATCAACGCTTTTTGCGATGGCTTCCGCAACGTCTCCGACATAGACGGGCTGGAAATGGGTGACCCCGCGGCCGATCAGCGGCAGGAACGGCGAGAACCGCGCCATCTCTGCGAATTTGTTGAAGAAATCATCTTCCGGGCCGAATACGATCGAGGGACGCATGATGGTGGCGCCGGGCACGGCCTTCCGGACCGCCTCCTCCGCCTGCCCCTTTGTCCGCGCATAGTCCGACTGGCTGGCGCTGTCTGCGCCGATGGCGGAAACATGCGTAAGACCAATGCCTGCCGCCTGGCAGGACTCGGCCACCGCCCGCGCGCCCGCCTGCTGCACATTGTTGAACGTGTTGCGCCCGCGCTCGAAGAGGATGCCAACGCAATTGATCACATGGTCCGAGCCGTCGACGGCCCTGTCCACGGATTCGCGGTTCCTCAGATTGGCCTGGACGGCAACGATCTGACCGACATTGCCCATCGGCTGCAGGAAACCGGCAAGATCGGGCCGGCGCACGGCGACGCGAACGCGGTAGCCGCGACGGGCGAGCGCCCGCACGACATGGCGTCCGACAAATCCGGATCCGCCAAAGACCGTGACCAGTTTCGGTGTGTTGCTCAGCGTCATGCCTGGCTGCTCCCCGCGAGAATAACCCTGTCACGCTGTTTCATAGTCAAAATGACGGCGAAGGTGAAGTGCCAATAGGCCGCAGGCCCAACCGGGCCGTGGACTCATCAACGCTGAGCCACAACCGTATCGCGGCAACCTCGCCGGATGCCGGAAACTTGGCTGCCCGTTTCTCGCACCGCGCGGCGATGCGGCGGCAGTGCTTTATCCGGTTGAAGAACCGTGTCCTGAAAATCGTCTCACCGTATCCCGGCCAACAGAGTGCGCACTGCGAAACGGATAAGCTCCTCGGCCTCCCGATCCTTGATCATCTTCAGGTCGACAAGTCCATGCATCGTTGCCCAGAGCGTCTTTGCGGCGTAGCTGATTTGGACAGCGTCCACACTTTGCGAGGCGGCCTGCCTCAGCGCCCCCGCGAAAAGATCAAATGCACGGGACGCCTGTTCCTGGAAACGTTGATCGCTCTCGTCCAACAGCTCCAGGCGGAACATGATTGAGGCATGACCGGGATCGCTTGTACCCATCGCGCGATAGGCCTGACACATTGCGACCACCTTGTCTTCAGTGTCATGCGAGGTCGCGGCTGCCAGTTCCATTTGGTCCGCCAGTCTACCGAACCCGTCAGCCGCGATTGCCGTGAAAAGGCCTTTGGCACTGCCGAAATGGTGCGAAGGCGCTGCCACGGCCACACCGGCGCGGCGTGCGACCTCACGCATGCTGAAACCGTCGGTCCCCCTTTCGGCCAGGAGTTTCGAACCCTCATTGACCAGAGTCTCCGGGAGGTTGCCGTGATGGTAGGTGTCACGTGGGACGGTTTCGCTTCTCATGCCGTTCACCCAAGCACATATTCCACTTTGACACAATCTGATCATTGATTAGATTGTTATCTGTACGGTGATCAGATTGGGAACCGAGATGGCGCGCAGATTTCAAACCGCGCATTGCTGGTGGGACTTCCCCTCCTCGCGCTTGGCAAAAAAATGCCCGCGGAGCTCAACTCCACAAAAGGAATAGAAGTATGAAAACATTCAATAATATCGTCTTGGCGCTGTCCGGCCTCGCGCTCTTCTATATGTCCACCATGAGGCTTTTTGACCCGTCAGCGGTCGTCTTCCTGCAGAGCATTGCGGACCCAAGCAACGTATTGACCATTGAGATGGCGAATGAAATCAGAGCCATGGGTGCAGAAAATGTCCTGGCAGGGTTCGTCGCCTTTCTGGGCATCTTCATACCGCGCTTCAGGTTGACGGCATTTGTCGTGCTCAGCGTCATTTTCGTGAGCGCTACCCTCGGACGGTCGGTGAGCCTGGTCGTCGATGGCGTGCCGGATGAAAACATCTTTCGAGCCTGGAACCACCAAGCAATTCTGGCCGCTATGAACGTACTTTGCCTGGCTTACATCTTGATCAAGGAACGAAAGGCGCCGGGCAAAGATCAGCTCCAGCCTGTTGATGCTGCGTAGTTTCAAACCGGCATGGAAATCTGGCGATGAAAACCGCAGTTTTTGGAGGCACGGGAAGCGTCGGACAATACCTCCTGTCGTCGGATTGCGAAGGTCCCGATCGTCCGATGGGCATGACCATCTGCCCATGAACCGCTCCATAAGGCGCGCAGCCGGCTGCGTCAGAGACGAAACTGCATCAGCAGTCTCAGGTTCGGGTCGGTGCCCGGTGGAACTTCATCGTGAAATCGCTGGACGTGCACGGAAGGTGCTTCAGAAAGCGCGAGTTCGGTAAAACCGTGGCGCGCATAAAACGGAGCGTTGAACGGAACATCGCGGAACGTTGAAAGCACGCATCGGTCTGCGCCAAGCGAACGGCCGGTATCAAGGGCGGATGTTAGCAGCCGCGAACCCAGCTTTTGCCTGACATGGTCCGGATGCACCGCGAGCAGCCAGATATAGATGTCCTGTTCGATGCGCTCGAAAGCAATGAAGCCAACCGGCCGGTCAGCATTGTCGTGCGCCACCAGAACGCTGCTTTCATCAAGCTGTCTGCCGAACACAGAAAGATCGGGCCCGCAACTTGTTGCAATAGCAGCGATTTCCGGGTTTTCGACGTCTGAAATCAGAGTTGTCGACGCCGCGTCGACATCGAGAAGCAAGCGTGCCTCACCGGCCCGCATGGGCCGGATTCCGTATCCGTCGGGATCGGCCTGCTCAGGCTTCATGACCCTCGACCAGAAGCATCACCGCTTCGGCGCAGCTTTGCCGGATCGCCTTTGCGGCCTGGTATTCCGGCGAGTTGTAGCAGTTCCTTGCATCTTCCATCGTCGCAAACTCGATCACCACGTTACGGGCCCGCGGTTCGCCTTCCAGGGCCTCGATGGCACCGCCGCGCGCGAGGAAATTCGCGCCGAAGCGTTCGAAGGCCGGCTTTGCCGTGGCCACGTAATCCTTGTAGCGTTCCGGATCTTTCACATCGACACTGGCAATCCAATAGGCCTTTGCCATGACTTCCTCCTGCGAGTTTGTTGCGTTTTTTTCAAAGCGCCTTTTCCGAAAGGGCGCCATCCATTTCCGACAGGATTGCCTGCGCCGCCGCAAGCGGATCCTGGGCCGCGACGATGGGGCGCGCGACGACCAGGTGGCTTGATCCGTTGTAGAGGGCTTCGGCCGGTGTGACCACGCGCTTCTGGTCGCCATGGTCTGCGCCTGCCGGGCGTATTCCGGGCGTCACAACCGCCATGTCAGGCCCGACGATCCGGCGCACTTCGCCAGCCTCTGCCGCGGAACAAACGATACCGCCCATGCCGGCTTCCGCCGCCTGTCGCGCCCGCTTCGCCACCAGGTCCTGCGGATTGTCCGCATAGCCGGCCGCCTTCAGGTCCGCCGCATCCATCGACGTCAGAACCGTCACACCGAGAAGGCACAGATCCGAACCCCTGGCGGCTTCGACGGCGGCCCGCATGGCTTTCGGATAGGCGTGCAGTGTGAGCATGGAGACGTTCATTTTTACAATGTTTTCAACGCCTTTGGCGACCGTATTGTCAATATCGAGCAGTTTCATGTCCAGGAAGACACGCTTGCCGTCCGCAATCAGTTCGCGCGCGAATTCGAGCCCGCCGGCAAAGACGAGCTGGTAGCCGATCTTGTAGAATTCGACACTGTCGCCAAGGGTGGAAACGATGGCCGCAGCCTTTTCGGTCGTCGGCACGTCCAGGCCGACGATCAGGCGCGATCTGGCATCCTGCATTGCGGTTACCTCGCGATTTTCATGATTCGTTGCGGCTACCGTTTAGGCTGCCGCGGAAAGTCTGTCCAGTGCCGGGCTGCACTTCGTCACTAATCGACCCGGCCGTGCCGCTTGCAATGCTCGACCAGCGACCGGCAGGTTTTTTCCAGAATACCGGCCGTCCGTTCATCGACGATGCACCCGTCATCGTCAAAAGCCGAGGATGCGCCGCCCACGGCGCATTGCTCGGTAATCACCTGTGTGCCGACCGCCATCATGACGGCACGCAAATGGTAGAGGCTGCGGATGCCGCCGAGCTTGCCGTTCGATGCCGCAGCGAGCGCCACGTAGCGGCCGTTCCACGGCTTGAGGCGCCGCCCCTCATCCTCGGAAATGAGGCTGACCCAGTCGACGGCGTTTTTCAGAAGTGGTGGAAAAGACGCATTGTATTCAGGGCTTGCGATAAAGACGCCGTCACTGGCGGCAATCAGGCGTCCCAGATTCATGGCGCCGGACGGAATACCCTCGTTTGCCTTCAGGTCCTCATTGACGAGCGGCATCGGATAGTCGAGCAGCGAAACGCGGGTCACGTCCGCGCCCATCTGTGCCAGTGTCAGCTGTGCGGCATCGGCGAGTTTGGCGTTGATGGATTTCGATTTGACCGAGCCGGCAAACACAAGGATGCGGGGGATCACCATCGTTCTCCTTTAGTTTCGCGCCAGACACGCTCTAGCCGGTGCGCCGGTACATCCACATCTGTGCCGGTGGGATATTGCGGATCTCGATGCCGAAGCGGGTGACGCTGTATTGGCCATGGCCCGGCGGTATCGGCGATGAAAGCCCGTAGCAGAACTGCAGGAAGGGCCTGCCCTTGGGTATCCGGCTAAGAACATCCTCCAGCAGGCGGACGCGCGAAGACACCGGAAAATTGAGCAGGGGAATACCGGAGATCACGCAATCGAAGCGGGTTGTGCGCAGGGCTCCAAGGGTATCTTCGAGCCGGAACGCGTCACCCCTTACCAGGCGGATTGCCGGCAGCTCGTCCCGCAGGTGCCGGCAAAACTCGGGAGAATACTCGACCGCGACCAGCTTTTGCGGCTCAATACCGCGTCGCAACAGGGCTTTGGTGACCACACCGGTCCCCGGCCCGAGTTCGAGCACCGGCAGTCCGGATGCCGGATTGGCGACACTGGCCATGCGGCGGGCCATGTAGACCGATGTCGGGACAATGGCGCCGACGGTCTTTGGCTGGCTGACCAGGCCTTTGAAAAAGCGCAGTTTCCGGCTGAACTTGTCAGCAACATGATGTTGCAGGTGCTGCCGCATTTACGCATGGTCCCCGAAAGCGATTGAAGTCCCGCGGCGCATCTGAAGTCAGTCGCTGAGCGTATCGAAGAAATGCCGCATCTTGGAGAAGAAGCCGTCAGATTCCGGATTGTTCTCTTTTGACGACAGGGATTCGAACTCTTCCAGAAGCTCCCTTTGCCGCTTCGTCAGGCGCTGCGGCGTTTCGATGGCGATCTGGATGTAGAGGTCACCCATATGGGAAGAACGCAGCACCGGCATGCCCTTGGATTTCAGCCGGAACTGGCGGCCGGTCTGGGTTCCCTCCGGAACCTTGACCCGGGTCTTGGCGCCATCGAGCGTCACCACGTCGAATTGCCCGCCAAGTGCCGCGGTCGTCATGGAAACCGGCACGGTGCAGTAAAGATCGGCGCCATCGCGCTGGAAGAATTCGTGCGGCTTTACCGAAAGGAAGATATAGAGATCGCCCTGCGGGCCGCCGCGCATGCCGGCTTCGCCCTCTCCGGCCAGGCGAATGCGTGTCCCGTCCTCGATCCCGGCAGGGATGTTGACGGAAAGCGAACGGTCTTCATTGACCCGGCCCTGGCCGTTACATTTTGTGCATGGATCGCTGATGATCTCGCCACGCCCGTGGCAGGTCGGGCAGGTGCGCTCAACGGAAAAAAATCCTTGCGAAGCCCGCACCCGTCCGGATCCGTTGCAGGTGCTACAGGTCACCGGCTGGCTTCCCGGCTTGGCGCCTGAGCCGCTGCACTCGTCGCACTGTACCGAGGTCGGCACCCGGATCTGGGCAGTCTTGCCGTTAAATGCTTCTTCGAGCGAGATTTCCATATTGTAGCGCAGATCGGCGCCGCGTTCGCGGCCACCGGAGCCGCGGCGCGATCGACCGCCGCCCATCATCTCGCCGAATATGTCTTCGAAAATATCCGAGAACGCGTGTGCGCCGCCGCCGAAACCACCGCCGAAACCGCCAGGTCCGCCCTGCTCGAATGCGGCGTGGCCGAACTGGTCGTAGGCCGCCCGCTTTTGCGGGTCCTTCAGCGTCTCATACGCCTCGTTGATTTCCTTGAACTTACGCTCGGCTTCGACATCGTCCGGGTTCTTGTCCGGGTGGTATTGCATCGCCAGGCGACGGAAGGCGCCTTTCAGGTCCTTGTCGCTGGCACCCCTGGACACGCCCAGCGTTTCGTAGAAATCAGCCTTGGCCATGAGACCGTTTCTCCGCCATCAAATGCTGCAATCCAACCATGAAACGGTCTTTTCTAGCTCCGCGGAACGAATTTCGCCCGCTCTCATTCGTTCATTCCGGGCGATGGCTCTCGGAATACGCCCGCCAGATGATTGAATCGGTTTGCCCGGAATGTCAAAAGGTGCTTGCGGGAAACCGTAACGGACGAGCGGCCGGTGGATGTTTGTCCACCGGCCGTCCGGCTTAAGCCGATTTTTTCTCGTCGTCGTCGTTGATTTCCTCGAAATCGGCGTCGACCACGTCTTCGCCTTCGGATGCTGCATCAGCGGCGGCATCCGCTTCCGCAGTCTCGGCCTGCTGGGCCTCATACATAGCCTGGCCGAGTTTCATCGAGACCTCCGCGAGCGTCTGCGTCTTGGCCTTGATGTCTTCCGCATCGGGCTCTTCGGCTTCAACCGAAGCCTTCAGGGCCTCGACCGCATCGGTGATGGCCTTGCGGTCATCCTCGCCGACCTTGTCGCCGTAGTCGGCCAGCGATTTTTCCGTCGAGTGAATCAGGCTTTCGGCCTGGTTCTTGGCCTCGACTGAATCGCGGCGCGCCTTGTCGGCTTCGGCATTGCTTTCGGCGTCCTTGATCATCTGCTCGATGTCGTCGTCGGACAGCCCGCCGGATGCCTGGATGCGGATCTGGTGTTCCTTGCCGGTGCCCTTGTCCTTGGCCGATACGTTGACGATACCGTTCGCATCGATGTCGAAGGTCACTTCGATCTGCGGGACACCGCGCGGTGCCGGCGGAATACCGACGAGATCGAACTGGCCGAGCATCTTGTTGTCGGCCGCCATTTCACGCTCGCCCTGGGCGACGCGGATCGTCACGGCGTTCTGGTTGTCCTCGGCCGTTGAGAAGATCTGCGACTTCTTGGTCGGGATCGTCGTGTTGCGGTCGATCAGGCGGGTGAAGACACCACCCAGCGTCTCGATGCCGAGCGACAGCGGCGTGACATCGAGGAGGAGCACGTCCTTCACGTCGCCCTGCAGGACACCGGCCTGGATGGCGGCGCCCATGGCAACCACTTCATCCGGGTTCACACCCTTGTGCGGCTCCTTGCCGAAGAACTGCTTGACGACTTCCTGCACCTTCGGCATGCGGGTCATGCCGCCGACGAGGACGACCTCGTCGATTTCGCCCGGCTGAATACCGGCGTCCTTGATGGCCGCCTTGCACGGATCGACGGTGCGCTGGATCAGATCGTCGACCAGGCTCTCGAACTTGGCACGCGACAGTTTCATCGTCAGGTGCTTCGGTCCGCTCTGGTCCGCGGTAATAAACGGCAGGTTGATTTCCGTCTGTGCCGACGAAGACAGCTCGATCTTGGCTTTTTCAGCCGCTTCCTTGAGCCGCTGCAGGGCGAGCTTGTCGTTCTTCAGGTCGATGCCCTGGTCCTTCTTGAACTCCTTGGCAAGGTAATCGACCAGGCGCATGTCGAAATCCTCGCCACCGAGGAAGGTGTCGCCATTGGTCGACTTGACCTCGAAGACGCCGTCACCGATCTCAAGCACCGAGATATCGAAGGTGCCGCCGCCCAGGTCGTAGACCGCAATGGTCTTGCCTTCTTTCTTGTCGAGCCCGTAGGCCAGCGCTGCGGCGGTCGGCTCGTTGATGATGCGCAGAACTTCCATGCCGGCGATCTTGCCGGCGTCCTTGGTGGCCTGGCGCTGTGCGTCATTGAAGTAGGCGGGAACGGTGATGACGGCCTTTTCAACCGTTTCGCCGAGATAGGCTTCTGCCGTTTCCTTCATTTTCTGCAGGATCATCGCCGAGATCTGCGACGGGGAATAGCTGGTGCCGCCGGCTTCGACCCATGCGTCGCCATTGTCGGCCTTGACGATCTTGTAAGGAACGAGGCCCTTGTCTTTCTCCACCATCTTGTCGTCATAGCGGCGACCGATCAGGCGCTTGACGGCGAACAGGGTGTCCTCGGGGTTGGTGACGGCCTGGCGTTTGGCCGGCTGTCCGGTGAGCCGCTCGCCGTCGTCGGTGAAGGCGACCATCGACGGTGTCGTGCGTGCGCCCTCCGCATTCTCTATGACCTTGGCGTCTTGTCCATCCATGACGGCGACGCAGGAATTGGTCGTTCCAAGGTCGATACCAATTACTTTTGCCATTTTACATTCTCCTTGAAGCGAACCGTCCGGACCCATATTGGCGTTCCGATTGACAGTCCCTAGCGGTATTACCCCCCAGCATCCGGCCGGATGCCGTGTTGAGCCGTATATAAGAAAGCCGGTATAGGACTGCAAGGCAGGATTCGGATTCGATCTTCGCTCTTAGCGGACCGCCGATAGCATTGCACAACCCGGTCTGAAAAGCCCTGATTTGCGGCGACCGACGATTTTACCGTCTTTCACAAGTATAGCGGGTTTTTAGGCATCGGGATTCAACCGGGAAACAAGGTGCCCGGGCCGCGCTTAGAAACGGTAGCCCATGCGACCGCCGACCGATTCATATGTGGACGCCCCTTATGGCAAGGGCTGATTTTGTCTTGTTGCGGTGATCGGTTGCTTTCATATGTCCGGCCTGTTTGTGCGGCAGATACTTGCCGCTGGCCCTGATGGAAATCCGCCGGTGAGGCCCCTGATCAAGTTGGCGCGCTTGAACGGCGCATTGAATCAGACGGGTTTGCCTCTCCATTGGCTCGATCGTTACGCATCATCGACTGCCATTGCCAATTCGGTTCGGGCTGCGCGCGGTTAGGCAGGCTGCCCGTAAGGTCTATAAATCTCTCCGCGGGTAAGGATTGCCCAGGCTATCCGGGCGAGCTTGTTCGCAAGGGCGACCGAGACGAGCCGAAACGGCTTCTTCTCCAGCAACCCATTCACCCAGTCTGTCATCGGCGTCGGGTTCCGCTTGGCGTGTCGCATGACGGCCGTTGCGCCAACGACGAGCAGTCGCCGCAAGTACCTGTCGCCCTGTTTGGATATACCACCGAGACGTGTTTTGCCTCCGGTCGACTGTTGTTGCGGCGTCGACCCAAGCCAGGCGGCAAATTGCCTGCCTGATTGGAATTGATCGGGGTCTGTCACTGTCGCCGCAATGGCTGTCGCTGTGATCACCCCGACACCCGGGATAGCCGCGAGCCTTCGACTGGCCTCGTTCTCGGCATGCCAGATGCGTAATTCCTTATCGAGTTCGCCAATCTCCTCGTTTAATTCGGCGATCCGTCGGATCAGGATCTCAAGCGCTCGATGAGCGTAAGCAGGAAGGGCTTCATCGGCAAAGGCCCTGTCGGCCAGCTTCACCAGATTGGCGATACCCGGGTTGGCAACCAAGCCGAATTCGGCCAAGTGCGCGCGTAGCGCATTCGCCGCCATGGTCCGCTGGCGCACAATCAACGATCGGGTTCGGTGCGCCATCAGAACACTCTGCTGCTCAACTGTCTTTACCGGCACAAACCGCATTGTCGGACGTTGCACGGCCTCGCAGATCGCTTCTGCATCAATCGCATCGCTTTTGCCGCGCTTGACGTATCCTTTTACGTAAGACGGCGGCATGATCCTGACGTCATGGCCCATGGCGATCAGTGTACGCGCCCAGTGGTGCGCTGTCGCGCAGGCCTCAACCCCGATCACACAGGGCGCCAGTTTCGAGAAGAATGGCAGCATCTGTTTGCGATGCAGCTTCTTCACTAGAACTGTCTTGCCCGATCCATCTATCCCATGCGCCTGGAAAACGCTCTTCGCCAGATCCAGCCCAAGTGTTGTGATGTTCATTGGAACCTTCCTTTCCTGCCTTCACTTCTTTCTCAGCACCATACTTGGCGCCGCGCAGGGGCGTCCACATCATCAAGCCCGGTGTTGAACTCTGTGAGGCTGGCATTGGAAAAGTGATTGTAGAACACCTCGACAAGCAGGTGTTCGGTGATGTCGACACCGACGCTCGCCTGCAATAGGAACAGCCACTCGGAACCCAGGTCCTTGGTGGCGCCGGACGCGGGGTCGGTCGTGACCTGCGAACTGACCCAGGAACCGCCGCCGGAAAAGCCGATATAGAGCCACTGTGTCAGGTGAACCTGCCAGTTGAGCCCCGTATAGATCACGTGGATCGGATTGTCGGAAATCGCGAAATCTGCACCGACAAGCGGACGCGGCGATCCGAGGGCGGCCAGGATTCCGGGTGACGGCAGGAGAATTTCGCCATTGATGACGGCGCCTGAAAAGTGGTTGGGAGATGCCGGGCCGGTATCGAACGCTCCCCCTCCGAAGCGCACTTCCCAGTCCTCGGCATACTTCCCGATTTCCATCCTGCTTAAGAACGCTTCGTCCGATGCTAACGCAACATTACCAAAACACAGCTGCACCGCACAGAACACGGCGATTCCATGAAGAAATCGCATTACAGATTGGCCCCCGCCACGTCGAAGCGATAACCAAACAAAACCGCGCCGGCGGGCAATTTGCAAGACCGATAAAAGCGGCGGCGGTCATAAGGTGGCCGCTGTTGCATTTTCGCATCAGTCGGCTCGGCCGGACGAATGTCGTCTGCCGGCTGGTTAGTCGACCGGTCTAAGAGCCGGATTCAAAAGTTATTCAAACGTAACAATACCTTGCGAGACGCCGCGTCATGAACCGGATGCTTGCTATGAACGCCCACGCGGTTGAGTTCTGGATGGTCCTCTCCCAGTCCCGGGCCAGTCTGCGGCAGCGCCCGAGCCAGGCGAAAGTTCGTTCCACCACCCATCGACGCGGCAGAACCTTGAAACCGACTGCGCTGTCGCAGCGCTTGACGGTCTCGACCGTCCAGTCGCCATGCCCCGCGAGCGCTGCTCGCAACTTCGGTCCCGCATAGGCGCCATCGGCGAAGATGTGGCGCAGCCAGGGGAAGCGGTCGCCGACAGCCCTGATCAGGTCGCAGGCCCCGTCCCTGTCCTGAATGTTGGCGGCGTGAACGATGATGAACAGCATCAGGCCGATCGTATCGGTGACGATGTGTCGCTTGCGGCCCTTGACCTTCTTGCCGGCGTCATAGCCGCGAACGCCCCCGCTTTCGGTGGTTTTCACGCTCTGGCTGTCGATCACGCCGGCCGTCGGTGAAGCCGCGCGGCCTTCCAGTTCGCGGGTATTGAGGACCAGGAGGTGATTGATGGCTGCAAAAAGACCCATGCGGCTCCAGGTGTAGAAATAGCCACGTACCGTCGATACCGGTGGGAACTGCTTCGGCAGCATGCGCCACTGGCAGCCGCTGGTTGCGATATAAAGGATCGCGTTCATCACCTCGCGCATATCGGTCGTACGCGGTCGTCCACCCCGTTTTGCCGGCGGAATGAACGGGGCAAGTATCGTCCATTCCTCATCGGTCAAATCGCTTGGAAATCTCAAATGGTCTCTGTTATGTTCGGCGCGGGCGATATCATTCCATGGCATCGTGATTCTCCATCTTCTTTGAAAAGACTGTTGAATCACAAACCATTGATATCGCTCAACTACTTTTAAATCCGGCTCTAAGCCTGACTTGCTCTAGTTGCCGAGAAGGATGTCGAGAAGGGTTGTCGTCTCGTCTGAACTGCGCGAGCCGACATCGGCCGGTGGTGCGCGCCGCGATGTCGAGCCCGTGCGATCCGGTGCCACGTCGCCGCCCGACCATTGCTGCTCAGGCGCGGCGTCGATCGTGCCCGCGGGACGGCGCACGAGGCGTTCCGACGGACGGGTCATGGGCACTGCCACCCGGCTCGGATCGCTGGGCACTGCGTACTGGCCCGGCAGTCTCGCGATCGAAGAACCGCTATGGGCCGATTGCATGAAGCTTTTCCAGGCAAGCGCCGGCATGGATCCGCCCGTTACCTTGCTTGTCGGCTTGCTGTCATCATTGCCGAACCACACGCCGGTGGTCAGGTGGGCGGTATAGCCAATGAACAGCGCGTCGCGGAACGCCTGGCTTGTGCCGGTCTTTCCCGCCGCCTGGTGACTGGTAAGGCGGGCGCGCCGGCCGGTTCCCTCATTGACAGCTCGGACCAGCATGCCGTTCATCATGGCGATGATCTCGGGCCGCAGGACCCGTGGCGGATTGTCGTAGGTGTTTTCATAAAGAACCTTGCCGTCGGCGGTGCGCACACGCTTGATGATGTGCGGCGTCGCCTTGTAGCCGCCATTCATGAACGGCGCATAGGCCGCGGTCAGCTCGGTCAGCGTCACCTCGGATGTGCCGAGCGCAATCGACGCGTTGGTCTGCAGCTTCGATTCAATGCCGAGACGGCGTGCCGTCTTGGCCACATTGTCCGCTCCGGCTTCCATGACAAGCTGTGCGGCAATGGTATTCAGCGAATCCGACAGCGCCTCCGACAGCGTGACCGGCCCGCGATATTTCTCGTCATAATTGGACGGCGTCCACTTTCCGATACGGATCGGCGCGTCATTGCGGACCGATTCCGGCGTCCGGCCCTGTTCCAGGGCTGCCGTGTAGACGAACGGCTTGAAGGCCGATCCCGGCTGCCGCTTTGCCTTCGTCGCGCGGTCATACTGGCTGACGGAATAGTCGTAGCCGCCGACAAGCGCGCGGATGGCACCCGATCCGTCAATCGAGACAAGCGCGCCCTGCGAGACATTGAGTTTCTTGCCGCTGTGGTCGATCGCGCCGCGGATCGTCTTTTCCGCCTGCTGCTGCAGCCGGAAGTCGATGGTCGTGTCGACGATGAGGTCGCGCGTGACCGTGCCGCCGATCAGCGCCTCGAGCCGGTCCATGACGAGATCGGCACCATAGTTCTCCGCGCCCGTCCAGTAGCTCTTGGCCCGGGTCGGCGCCTGCGTCATTGCCGTTGTGATTTCGCGGTCGGTGACAAATCCCTCGTCGCGCATCGCCTCCAGCACGATCTGGGCGCGCGTTTCGGCAGCTTCCGGATTGCGTGCCGGGGACAGCCGCGACGGCGCTTTCAGCAGACCTGCCAGAAGCGCCGCCTGTGCCAGATTGACGTCGCGAGCCGGTTTCTTGAAATAGCGCCGCGAAGCGGCCTCCACGCCATAGGACCCCGATCCGAAATAGACCCGGTTCAGATACATCTCCAGGATCTGGTCCTTGGTGAAATTGTATTCCAGCCAGAAGGCGAGCAGCAGCTCCTGCACCTTGCGCTCGACAGTGCGCTCCGGCGACAGGAAAAGGTTCTTGGCGAGCTGCTGTGTCAGGGTCGAGCCGCCCTGTTCCATGCGTCCGGCCGCCACATTGTGCACCATGGCCCGCGCCAGGCCGATCGGATCGAGGCCGAGATGGGAATAGAAGCGGCGGTCCTCGATGGCAATCACCGCCTGCGGGATATAGGGCGACATGCGTGCCAGGGTCAGGGCCTCGCCGCCGGTAGCGCCGCGATTGGCAAGCGTGTGTCCGTCGCTCGATACGATCTTGACGTTCGGCGGCCGCTCCGGAACCGTCCAGGTCGTCGCGCTCGGCATTTTGGCGCCATAGTAGGCGACCAGCCCGCCGATGCCGATGGCCGCCCAAAGGCCGATGACGAAGCACCAGTAGAACGAACGCTGCAGGAACCCGGTCAGACCGCGCCGCGATGATCCGGACCGCGATTTTCCGCGGCCGGATTTCCGTTTGCCCGACCCGCTTTTTCGCCTGCCTGATCCGTGGCCGCCCGCGACCCGGTCTCCGGCGCTTGCGCGCAGACCGCTGTCTTTGCGGCGCGACATGGACGGTTCGATGCGGGTCTGTTTCTTGCGTTTCTTGGCCATGCGTCCCAGCGTTTTCAAAGTGAAGCGGCTTGGACTCTAATTGCGGCAATTTAAGGGGGCGTTAATCGTTTCGCCCGGCATCGGTTGTCGCGATCCCGATGTTAACGCTTCGCTGCGGACCTGGTGCTATTTTGTCAATGATTACCAACGATTATCCGGCACGGAATCTGTCATGGCCTATGTGGAAAAACAGTCACCTTCTGTTACCCGGGAACACGAAACGAGACATTACGTCCATCTGGAAGCGGGACGGGTCGTCTGGGTCGACTATCTCAAGGGCTTTTGCATCCTGCTCGTCGTCATGCTGCATTCGGTCGCCGGCGTCGAAAAGGCGGCCGGCGCGGACGGCTGGATGCACATCCTTATCGAGGTCAGCCAGCCGATGCGGATGCCGGCCTTTTTCCTCGCCTCCGGTCTCTTCTTCATGCGCGGTGTCGACAAGCCCCTTGGCAGCTTCATCGACAGCAAGGTGCTTCACTTTGCCTATTTCTACGTGCTGTGGCTGACAATCCAGTTCGCCTTCAAGGCGCCGGGCATGGCTGCCGAGGGCGGGATCACCGCCCCGCTGGCGAGCTATTTGCTTGCCTTTGTGCAGCCCTTCGGCACGCTCTGGTTCATCTATATTCTGCCGGTCTTCTATGTTGCCACACGATTGCTGCGCCATCTGCCGGTCTTCTCCGTGCTCGCGCTTGCCGCGCTCCTGCAGATTTTGCCGATCCACACCGGCGCCGTGGTCGTCGACGAGTTCGCCTCCTATTTCGTGTGGTTCTTCGCCGGCTATGCGTTGTCTGGCCATGTGTTCACGCTGGCCGAATTCGCCCGCCGCAACCCTGTCCTGATGCTGACGGCAAGTGCTGCGATCATCGTCGCCACCTGGGCAGCCACTGCCACCGCGGTCCCGGTTGCGGACCTGCCGGGCTGGATGGCGCGCTTTACCGACGCGCCGTCGCTCGCGTTTTCGATGCTGCCGGTCGCCTCGCTGGTTCTTGGGCTGTTCGGTGTGGTCGCGCTGGTGTCGCTGAGCGCCGTGTTGTCTGCCTTTGGACAGGCGGATTTCATCCGCTGGTGCGGCGCCCATTCGATTGTCATTTACCTGGCCTTCTTCCTGCCGATGGCGGTGACGCGGGTGGTTCTCCTGTAACTTGGCATCGTGACCGATATCGGCACCATTTCGCTTCTGGTCTGGATTGCTGCCGTCGCCGGGCCTATCGTGCTGTTCTGGATTGTGCAGCTGACCGGGTTCGGGCGCTTCCTATTCGAACGGCCGAAATGGGCGCGTTTCGAAGCTTGGTGACCCGGCCGGTGCAAGCGGGGGCCGGCCCTATGACAGCGTCCTTCACGATGAACTCCCATCTGGGCAAGCGGATCCTGGCGCTGGTGCGTCAGGGCAACTATGCCCATGCCGGCGAGGAAGAGGCGATCGACATGGCGTTGGCGGGACTTGCGAAGGACCCGCACCGCTCACTGCTTGACGCCGGCTGCGGCCGCGGCGGAACGGCTCACTACATTCAGGAACATGGCTGGGGAAAGGTGACCGGCGTTGATATCGAGCCGGAGTCGGTCCGTGAGGCGAAGCACGCCTATCCGGGCATCCGCTTTGAGGCGGGCGACATCATGGATCTCGGTCAGCGCTATGCCGGCTATTTCGACGCGGTGACGATGTTCAATGTGCTTTATGCCATCCCGCGCCATCAGCATGCGCTTTCCGCGCTCGCCGAGGCAGCGCGCCCCGGAGCGGCCCTGATGATCTTCGATTACGAGGACCCCGGCAGCTACGGCGCCCATGCGATCATGGAAGGCAGCGCGGCCTTTTTGCCAAATCCGATGGCGGCAGGGGCCATTGGTGGGGATCTTGAAGCGGCAGGCTGGTCGCAGACCGGTCACCGCGACATTACCGAGGCCTATATCCGCTGGTACCGGCACCTTGTCGACCGGATTGTGGAACGGCGCGCCGAAATCGAGGAAATTGCGCAGGCCGAGGGCTATCAGCGCGTCCTCGGCCTTTATTCGCAGCTTCTGGATGTCCTCAGCGCCGGCCACCTTCAGGGCGCGATCCTTTCGGCGGAGCGCCGCGCCTGAGGCGCCTGTTCAGGCGGTCAAGGCGTCCAGGATCCGGATCCAGGAACGCACGCCCTTGTGGAACGAGCGCAGGTCGTATTTCTCGTTTGGCGAATGGATCCGGTCGTCCTCGAGTGCGTAACCGACCAGCAGCGAGTTCATGCCGAGCTTCGACTGGAAGTCACCGACAATCGGGATTGATCCGCCCATGCCGATCACCGCTGCCGGTTTGCCCCATTCCGCTTCCAGCGCCGCGCTTGCCTTGCCGATTTCAGGGGCGTCAAAGGAAAGCTGGATCGCCCCCGACGCGCCATGCTCGGTGAATTCCGCCGTGCAGTCCGCCGGAATGCGTTGTTTCACAAAATCACGGAAGTTTTCCCTGACGGCGAGCGGGTCCTGGTCGCCGACAAGGCGGAACGAGACCTTTGCCGACGCCTCGGCCGGGATGACGGTCTTGAAACCCTCGCCGGTATAGCCGCCGGTAATGCCGTTGACCTCCGCGGTCGGACGCGTCCAGCAACGCTCGAGGATGCTGCGGTCCCTTTCGCCGGAGGGAATGGAGAGCCCGATATCCTCGAGGAAGCCCTTCGGCGGTCCGAGCGCTTCCCAATCGGCCTTGATGTGATCGGGTGTTTCGTGAACGCCGTCATAAAAATGCGGGATCGTCACGCGGCCGTCCGCATCATGCATTTCGCCCAGGATGGATGTGAGAACATGGATCGGGTTGGCCGCGTTGCCGCCATAGTGGCCGGAATGCAGGTCGCAATCGGCCGCCTTGATCGTCACCTCCTCGCCGGTCAGGCCGCGCAGCGCCACCGTGATCGACGGCGTGTCGGCATCCCACATGCCGGTGTCGCAAACCAGCGCCAGGTCGGCTTTCAGTTCCTCGGCATTCGCATCGAGGAAGGGTTGAAGAGATATGGACCCCGATTCCTCCTCACCCTCGAACAGGATGGACACCCGGCATGGCAGGGCGCCGTGGGTTTCCTTGTAGGCGCGGCAGGCCTCGACGAAGGTCATGAGCTGCCCCTTGTCGTCGCTCGTGCCCCTTCCGGTGATCACCTTGCGGCCCGGCGACAGTTCCGTGACCGTCGGCGCGAAGGGGTCGCTGTCCCACAATTCGATCGGATCGACGGGCTGCACGTCGTAGTGGCCGTAGAAAAGCACATGCGGCGCGCCTTCGGGTCCGTCGTGATGCGCGACCACCATGGGATGGCCGATCGTATCGCGCACGCTTGCCGAAAAGCCGATTTCAGCGAGCGCGCCGGCAAGCCATTCGGCAGCCTTGCGGCAATCCGCTGCGAAGGCCGGATCGGTGGAAATGGATTTGATGCTCTGATGTCCGCTGTCAAGGTTTGGCACGTCGAATATCCGGCCGATCCAGAACGAGGAGGAGATCGGCTGTTCATGATATTGATCGCGCATGGGTGGAGGCGGAACTGAAGGACGTCGGTGATCAAGCTCTGATGCGCGGGTTGGCTACCGCATTTCCGATTGTGCGTCCGGGTCTGTTCCTGTCTTACAGCGGGCGTCGGCCAGTAGCCGGCCACAAAGCATTCGACGGACATTTCCCTGCCGTGGTCCCGCCTCCGCCCATGCGCGAGTTTCGTGTTGCCACAAGGGCAAGATCAGCTTGCCTGCGCCTCCCTGGCAACGGCCCACATGAAGCCGGCCAGTTCGCGGGCGACCGCAGTGCAGACCACCGTTGGCCGCTTGCCGCGTCCACTCAGCGTTCGGTACCGGGCCGTCAAGCGGCTCTGCGCCTTCCATGCGATCTCGCGCACGCGCGGTGACGCCTGCTCCAGTCTGTACAGCTTCTTTATCCCGACCCTGGGCGGATGCCGATAGGCCCAGGCGCTCTCGACCAGCATTTGGCGCACCCGGCTGTTTCCTGCCTTGGTGATGCCGCCGCGCCTGATAGTGTCGCCAGTCGAGCGCTCACCGGGAACGAGGCCGAGATATCCCATGAGCTGGCGCGGACTTTCGAACCGGCTCACGTCGCCAACTTCGGTGACGAATGTCACAGCGACGATCAGGTCCACGCCACGCAAAGTCCGGAGCGCTCGTACGACCGGTGCCAACGACCAGGCCGGAACGAACTCCTCGATGGTGCGCTCCAGCCGTTCAACCCGCTCTTTGGAGATGCGTACGGCTTCAACCATTTCCTGGAGCGCAATCTGGTGCGCCGGGTGATCGAACGTCTGTTCCTGCAACCAGCGCAAATAGCGCATCGTCCAGCCTTTCTTGCGCGGATAGACGCGGCCGTGCTTGAGCATGAAAGCGCTCACCTGCTGGCGATGGACCCGCAGCACCTCGACCGCTGCCGACCGTGCGCGGACGAGATCCCGCATCGCCTCGTGGCCTGCATCGGGAACCCACACCGCAGTAAGCTCGCCGGCGCGCAAAAGCCGGGCGAGCGAGAGAGCGTCCCGGCGGTTCGTCTTCACCCGGTCGCCAGGCTTCCTTGGGATCAGCGACGGGGCGACGACCGTGCATTCATGCCCGAGAGAACGGATGAGCCGATAGAGCCCATAGCCTGTCGGTCCGGCCTCATAGCAAAAATGCAGTCGATCAAATCTGTCGGCGATCCGCTGAATGGTCCGGCGCATGCTTGCGACACAAGCGTCGACTTCTCCGAAGAAGCGAACTTCTCCCTCACGGCCCGCATCGGCAATCGCGATGGCGTTTCTCAATTTGGCAACATCGATTCCGACAAATGCTTCTCTATAATCTGCCACGGCTCGTCCTCCTGTGATGAGGATCGGCTCAGCCCATCCGAGCAACCCTCGAACGTGCAGTGTAGGGCGAGCCACCTCACCGGTAGAAACGGACATACGGTCTTACAAGCTGCGAAAGCCGGTCGAGGCTGTCATCGAGATTGCTGTCGGCCCGTGACAGCGCGGCGGCGAGATCGGCCATTGGGTACTCCTGGTCAAGAGGATCGCAGCGGGACCTTAGAGCGAGATGCGCCGGGAACACAACATGCGGTTCAGGCAATGCCGGCCCGGTTCGGTCGTGTGTCTCATTATTGCAAAAAGATGCCACCGTGGCTGGAGGGGAAAGTCACGGTGGCGTTGGGGATGTGAGCGGCGACCCGGAGAGGGGGGGATGAGGTCGCCGCTCATGTCCGGCGTGGCGGGGGACATGCCTCTCGCCAGACATCGGCATTTTTGCTTGCCGGTGACTGTGATTTGGTCTGATGAATGTGGCAATTCAAGGACACAACCGCCAGATTGCGGTCACGACTGTGTTACAGTGGAAAAACCGATTATCCACACCCATAAAATCTATGGGGAATCAGGCGGCCTCCGGAGACCAGCGCGGCCCGTGAAACGGCGTTGTCCCACCGCCCAGAACACCGAACAGATTGCGCGGGTCATGCAGGTCGGCGATCAGGTCAAGTTCCTCGAAAATTCCGTGGCTTAGGGCCTGTTCGCGGACATAGTTGAGCGCCGAGAAATCCTCAATCGCGAAGCCGACGGAATCGAACAAAGTAATGTCCCTGTCTGTCCGCCGCCCGTCTTCCTTTCCGGCGATGACCCGCCAGAGTTCGGTCACCGGATAATTTTCAGGCAGTTGTTGTATTTCTCCCTCTATGCGTGTCTGCGCCGTGAATTCGACGAAGATTCTGGAACGCAGGAGGATGTCCTTGTGCAGCTCGGTCTTGCCGGGGCAATCGCCGCCGACGGCATTGATGTGCACGCCCTGCCCGACCATGTTGTCGGTCAGGATGGTGGCGTATTGTTTGTCGGCCGTCACAGTGGTGATGATGTCGGCGCCGGAGACGGCGTCCTGCGCAGACGCGCAAATAGCGACATCAAGGCCGTGGCCTGCCAGATTGGCGGCGCATTTGCGGCTGGCCGCAGGATCGATGTCATAAAGCCGGATACGTTCCGTTCCGGTGATTGCGGCGAATGCCAGCGCCTGGAACTCCGACTGTGCGCCGTTTCCGATAATCGCCATGCAGCGTGAATCGGCCCGGGCAAGGTGCTTGGCCGCCATGGCCGACGTCGCCGCTGTGCGCAGCGCGGTCAGCAGCGTCATCTCGCTGACGAGGATCGGGTAACCGGTTGAAACATCAGACAGAACGCCGAAGGCGGTGACGGTCTGCAGCCCTTCCTTCATGTTCTTCGGATGGCCGTTGACATATTTGAATCCGTAGTGGTCGCCGTCGCTTGTTGGCATCAGTTCGATGACGCCGACACTGGAGTGGCTTGCAATGCGCGGGGTTTTCTCGAAATTCTGCCATCGCATGAAATCGCTCTCGATGGCTTCGCAGAGCCCGGTGAGAAATTGCTGGAGGCCGGTCCTTCTGACCAGCTTGATCATTGTCTCAACTCCGACAAATCGTACCATGACCGGCTTCTCCCTTTTCAAGACTCAGTAGGACCGCGTCGGGCGGTCCATAACCCGCTTGCCGAACAGGCTGGCAACCAGGTCAACCAGCAGATTGGCGGTGCGGCCGCGCTCGTCCAGGAACGGATTGAGCTCAACCACGTCGAGCGACGTCACAAGGCCGCTGTCATGCAGCAGTTCCATGACCAGGTGCGCTTCCCGAAACGTCGCGCCGCCCGGAACGGTTGTACCGACGGCTGGCGCGATCGTCGGATCGAGGAAGTCGACATCAAGACTCACATGAAGTTGCCCGCCGGTCTCGCGTACCCGTTCCAGGAACCCGTTGAGGAGAGCCGGAACGCCGTGCTCGTCGATGGCCCGCATGTCGTGCACGGTGACACCGTTGCGGGTCAGGCTTTCGCGTTCGCGCTCATCGACGGAACGGATACCGAAAAGGCACACATTGTGCGGGTCCACTGTCGCGTGCAGCGGCGGGAAAAGGCCCTCGAATCCGGGCTGGCCGGTGACATAGGCGACGGGCGTGCCGTGCAGGTTGCCGCTTTGCGTCGAATCGAGCGTGTGGAAATCCGGATGGGCGTCCAGCCACAGTACGAACTGGCTGCGGCCCTGTTCGGCGGCATGGCGGGTGACGGCAGGCACGCTGCCCATCGATATCGAATGGTCGCCGCCCAGAAATACCGGCAATTCGCCTTCGGCCGCAGAGCGGTAGCCGGCTTCGCCAAGCGCCCGCGACCAGCCGATGGTTTCGGCGAGATTGCGGATCGCAGGATTGGCGTGCGTGGCGCCGGTTTCCGGCGCTGCTCGGGTATTGCCGCGGTCGCGGACATTGTAGCCCAGACCCGCCAAAACGTCAGCGATTCCGGCTGTTCTGAGCGCATCCGGCCCCATTAGGCATCCGGGCTGGCTGGCCCCGGTCTCCACAGGCGCGCCGATCAGGCTGAGATTTGCTGTCATTTCAGTCGTCCGATTCGTATTGATTGGTAACTACCCAGCTACCAGATTTGCAATGTGAGTGTGCGACGATTTGAATCAGGTTGACAGGCTTTCCTGACGCGGTCGTTTCTGACTCCATGAGCGCATGATGCAGCAAACTCGTCTCACCCGCGATCGCCTCAGCGCCCTGTCAAAACCGGACCTCATTGATCTGGTCATGGAGCTTGCCGGTCAAAATGCGCTCTTGCAAGCGCGGGTCGATGAACTTGAGAAACAGAACAGACAGTTGCGGGATCAGAACGCCTCGCTTGTCCAGCGGGTCTCTGATCTTGAACGACGGCTGGGGTTGAACAGTTCCAACAGCAGTAAACCGCCGTCCAGTGACGGGCTGGCGAAGCCAGCGGCCAGAGAAAAACGCACCAGGAGCTTGCGCGGCAAATCAGGCCGCAAGTCTGGTGGCCAACATGGCCATAAGGGCACAACGCTGAAGCAGGTCGCGACACCGGATGCGCTCGTCCATCACTATCCACATCAGTGCACGCGCTGCAGTGCGACGCTATCGTCTGAGGCCGCCACAGGTTTTGCCGCGCGCCAGGTGTTTGGCCTTGCGCCGCCTCCGCCTCTTTTCATCACCGAACACAGAGCCCATACCTGTCGATGCCGGTCCTGTGGCACGCTGGTGCGCGCTGCCTTTCCCGAGACCGTGAAAGCCCCCGCCCAGTATGGTGACGAAATCGCTGCGTTGGCGGCCTATTTGCAAACACAGCACTGCATTCCCGAGGATCGCCTGGCGCGGATCTTCTCGGACCTCTACAAGATCAGGGTCGCCCCGGCGACGCTGGCCAGTCTGATCGCCAAAAAGGCCGACAGCATGCGCATTTTTGCGGATAGGGTGAGGGAACTCCTGTGCGGTACGGCTGTTGCCGTGAAGCATCTGGATGAGACCGGCTTGCGGATTGCCGGCAAGACGCGCTGGCTGCATATGCTGTGTTCCACATCCCTCAGTCATCTTCGGCTGGGGACCGGGCGAGGTGATATCCCATCGGGACTGGCAGGAACGATCGTTCACGATTGCTGGCCACCCTATTTGGCGCTGGAGGCCGTGGAGCATGGTCTTTGCAATGCGCATCTGCTCCGGGAGTTGCAGGCCGTCATCGATCACGACAGGGAACCCTGGGCGACGGATATGAAAGCCCTTTTGTCCGACGCACGGACGCTGGCACAGATGGCGCGCGATCAGGGTCGACCGGCGGTCAGTCCGGAACATGCCCATCAGATCCATCAGAGATTTGATGCCTGTTGCGACCGGGCGATCAAATTCCATGAAGGCCTGCCACCGCTTGCACGTCCAACGACCGGCAAACGCGGTCGCCCGAAGCGACGGGCTGGACATAATCTGGCGAGACGGATGCAAACACATAAGGCCGCGGTCCTGCTCTTCCTCGATGACCTCAATGTTCCCTTCACGAACAACGAAGCCGAACGTGACCTGCGTATGACAAAGGTTCGGCAGAAGGTCTCCGGAAGCTTCAGGACTGAGACAGGCGCTGAAAACTACTGCATTCTACGCACCGTTGTTGAAACAGCGCGAAAGCAAAGCTGGGATGTTCTGAGAGCCTTGAGCAAAAGCCCCGTTCAGCTTATCCGTGACCTCAATACATTCCATCAAATCCAGCTTGATAGGGTAGCTGGGTAGTTACATTGATTGAATTATCTCGCACAGGATCGGCGGAAAAAACTTGGCAAATATGCCAATATGAGCTATCGAATGCTCGTTTTGATAAGATAGTATTCCGAAATGGACGAAACAGATCAAAGACTGATTGCAGCGCTACGGCACAACGGCCGGGCCGCCATATCCGACCTTGCGGTCGAGCTCGGCGTGTCGCGCGCAACGGTTCGCACCCGGCTGGAAAAGCTCACCCGGTCGGGCGAGATCCTCGGCTTCAGCGTTATCTTGCGATCCGATGCCTTCGAATTGCCGGTGCGCGGCATCATGCTCCTGTCAATCGAAGGGCGCGGAACGGACCGCATCGTCGCGCGGTTACGCGGCATGCCGGAAATCACGGCGATCCACACGACAAACGGCAAGTGGGACCTTGTCGCCGAACTCGGCACCGACACGCTGTCGTCGCTCGACGCCGTGCTGCACAAGATCCGCCTCATCGAGGGTATCTCGGCCAGCGAGACGAACCTTTACCTGGCGACCAAGCGCAGCGCCGACCGGCCGGCGATTTGACAGGAGAGGCGCGCCAAATTGCGAAGCCGCCATGGACCTTGTCATGAGGCTGCGTTATCCCTTTCGCCATGAACAAGGACGACCATCTCTTTCTCGTTGACGGCTCGGGTTACATTTTCCGCGCCTACCACGCCCTGCCCCCTCTGACCCGCAAGGCCGACGGCCTGCCGGTCGGCGCCGTTTCCGGTTTCTGCAACATGCTGTGGAAGCTTTTGTCGGAGGCGCGCGACACCTCTGTCGGTGTCACGCCCACCCATCTGGCTGTCATTTTCGATCATTCGTCCCAGACGTTCCGCAAGGACCTCTATCCCGAATACAAGGCCAACCGCTCGGCGCCGCCGGAGGATCTCATCCCGCAATTCGGCCTGATCCGCGAAGCGACGCGGGCCTTTGATCTTCCCTGCATCGAGATGGAGGGCTTCGAGGCCGACGACCTGATCGCCACCTATGCGCGGCTGGCGGAAGAGGCCGGCACCCACACCACCATTATTTCCTCCGACAAGGATCTGATGCAGCTGGTGACCGACCGGATCGCCATGTACGACACCATGAAGGACCGCCGCATCGAGGCGCCGGAAGTTGTCGAGAAATGGGGCGTACCGCCGGAAAAAATGATCGACCTGCAGTCGCTGACCGGCGATTCGACCGACAATATTCCCGGTGTTCCGGGCATCGGCCCGAAGACCGCTGCGCAGCTTCTCGAAACCTTCGGCGATCTCGATACGCTGCTCGAGCGCGCCGGCGAGATCAAGCAGAACAAGCGGCGCGAGAACATCATCGAATTTGCCGATCAGGCGCGCCTGTCGCGCCAGCTCGTGACGCTGCGCAAGGACACGCCGGTCACCGACACACCTTCCGATTTCAGGCTCGAGGAGCAGAACGGCCCGAAACTGATCGCATTCCTGAAGGCCATGGGCTTCAACACGTTGACCCGCCGTGTCGCCGAGGCGACCGAAACGGATGCCGCCGCGATCGAGCCGGCGGATGTGTCGGTCGAGTGGGGCGCTGAAGCACGCGGCCCTGATCTCGATGCCGGCGACGCTCCGGATCCGCCGGCTGCCGCCCGCGCCGCCACCGGCGACGGATGGACACCCTCCGATCTTTCTGCCGCGCGCGCCGCGGCTGCCGCCGATGCCAGGATCGATCACGAGAGTTATGCCTGCATTCGCGATGCGGCAGCGCTTTCTGAGTTTATTGCTGAGGCGCGTGAAACCGGCATTGTCGCATTTGACACAGAAACCACGTCGCTGGACGCCATGCAGGCCGAGCTTGTCGGCTTCTCGCTGGCCTATCAGCCGCAGGACGGCGCCTCCAATGCCGCGGGTCCGGTAAAGGCCTGTTACGTTCCGCTCGGCCACAAGAAGGGCCAGGACGACTTGCTCGGTGGTGGATTGGCGGAAGAGCAGATCCCCCTCGATGATGCCCTTTCGGCACTGAAGGCGCTGCTGGAGGATGCGTCGGTCCTGAAGATCGCGCAGAACCTCAAATATGACTGGCTGATCATGAAGCGCTACGGCATCGAGGTGCATGGTTTTGATGACACGATGCTGGTCTCCTACGCACTCGACGCCGGGCGCGGCGGCCAGGGCATGGACGCGCTGTCCGAGCGCTGGCTCGGGCACAAGCCGATCGCCTACAAGGAGGTTGCCGGCAGCGGCAAATCCGCCGTCACCTTCGATTTTGTCGAGATCGACAAGGCGACTGCCTATGCCGCCGAAGATGCCGATATCACGTTGCGGCTCTGGCAGGTGCTGAAGCCGCGCCTTGCCGCCGAGGGTCTTGCCTCCGTCTACGAGCGGCTGGAGCGGCCGATGGTGCCGGTCCTCGCGCGTATGGAATCACGCGGCATCAGCGTCGATCGGCAGATCCTGTCGCGGCTATCGGGCGACTTTGCGCAAGGGGCGGCGGCGCTGGAGGACGAGATCTACACGCTCGCCGGCGAAAAGTTCAATATCGGCTCGCCCAAGCAGCTCGGCGAGATCCTGTTCGGCAAAATGGGTCTGCCCGGCGGCTCGAAGACAAAGACCGGCCAGTGGTCGACCTCGGCGCAAGTGCTGGAGGACCTTGCCGCGGAGGGCCATGAGCTGCCGCGCAAGATCGTCGACTGGCGCCAGCTCACCAAGCTCAAATCCACCTATACGGACGCCCTGCCCGATTTCATCAATCCCGAAACAAAGCGCGTCCACACCTCCTACGCGCTGGCGTCAACGACGACGGGCCGGCTCTCTTCCTCCGACCCGAACCTGCAGAACATCCCGGTGCGCACGGCGGAAGGCCGCAAGATCCGCACCGCCTTCGTGTGCGAAGCCGGCAACAAGCTGGTCTCGGCCGACTATTCGCAGATCGAATTGCGGGTGCTTGCCCATGTCGCCGATATCGACGCGCTCAAGCAGGCCTTCGCCGACGGCATGGACATTCACGCCATGACCGCGTCGGAAATGTTCGACGTGCCGGTCAAGGACATGCCTTCGGAAGTGCGCCGCCGCGCCAAGGCGATCAATTTCGGCATCATTTACGGCATTTCCGCTTTCGGCCTCGCCAACCAGCTCGGCATCGAGCGGTCCGAGGCGGGCGAGTACATCAAGACCTATTTTCAGCGCTTTCCGGGCATCAAGGACTATATGGACACCACCAAGGCCTTTGCCCGCGAAAACGGCTATGTGGAGACCATCTTCGGCCGCCGCGCCCACTACCCCGATATCACCACCAGCAACCCGCATATGCGCGCCTTCAATGAGCGCGCCGCCATCAATGCGCCGATCCAGGGCTCGGCCGCCGATATCATCCGCCGCGCCATGGTGCGCATGGATGCAGCGCTCGATCAGGCCGGCCTTGCCGCGCGCATGCTTTTGCAGGTCCATGACGAGCTGATTTTCGAGGCGCCGGAGGACGAGGTCGAAAAGACCATTCGCGTCGTCACCGAGGTGATGGAAAACGCCGCCATGCCGGCTGTTTCCATGAAGGTCCCGCTGAAGGTCGATGCCCGCGCCGCCGACAACTGGGACGAGGCGCACTGATCAGGCGTAACCGGTCAGAAGTGACAGTATGTCCTCGGGATAGATGGTCTCGTCGGTTTCGGCGATCTCGGTTGTGCTCCACCAGCGATGGTCTTCAAGAAGTTCCAGCTCCAGCGCACTCAGCCCGCCGAATGACAGGGCGCGCGTATCCACCCGGACACGGAAGAACCGCTCCTGCGCTTCGACCCGTTCGCCGTCAGGCAGGGTGAGGATGAAATTGCGGTGGCCGATCGCGGGACCGATATCATCGACGACAAGTCCGGTCTCCTCCCGCAATTCGCGGACCGCGCCGGCCTCAAAGTTTTCATCCGCCTCCAGCCCGCCGCCTGGCGTGTGCCAGTAATCGCATCCCGCCAGCGGCCCGGATCTGTGCACGAACCGGTAGAGCAGGACCCGGTCTTTCGGGTCGAGGATGATGAGCCGTGAGGCGGGGCGTATTCGCATCGTCTTTCCGCGGGCAATTTGCCGATTCACCGGATGCGGCGTCACTCAAATAGCCGATTGTTCGGCCACGTCAAAGGCCGCCACCGCAGCCATGTGCAATTCTTACCGATTATCGATAAAACTTGACCTTTGCCCGTGAAAGACCCATGCCTTGCTGCGTAAAGGGCAGGGAGGACACGCGATGAAAGCCGATACGGGCATTGTTGGACTGGGCATCATGGGTTCGGCGATGGCCGGCAGGCTCATTGCCGCGGGCCATTCTGTAGCCGGCTATGATCCTGATGATGCGGCCATGGAAAGGCATCGGGAAAATGGCGGCCGTGCCGCCAAATCCGCGGGCGAGGTCGCGAAATGTGCCCCGGTGGTTCTGCTGTCGCTACCCGGCAGCGCTGCGCTTGAGTCAGTGACGGCCGATATTTGCGTAAACGGCAAAGCCGGCTGTGTTCTCGTGGAACTCAGCACCTTGCCGATCGACGAGAAAATCACTGCCCGCGATGCCCTTGCCGAGAAGGGCATGTCTTTGATCGATTGCCCGGTCAGCGGCACCGGCGCCCAGGCGGTCTCCGGTGACCTGGTGGTGCTGGCGAGCGGCGACGCGGAAGCTGTCGAACGCTGCGGGCCTGTTTTTGATGCCATCGCCCGTGAGACCCGCTATCTCGGTGCCTTCGGTAACGGCATGAAGATGAAACTCGTTGCCAATCTGCTGGTCGCCATCCACAACACCGCCGCCGCCGAGGCGCTGGTCCTGGCGCAGAAGGCCGGCCTCGACCTTGAGGAAACCTTTGAGGTCATCTGTGCCGGTGCCGGTTCGTCGCGCATGTTCGAGATCCGCGGACCGATGATGGTCGAGGGCCGCTACAGTCCGCCGACCATGAAGAACGATGTCTGGCGCAAGGACCTCGATCTGATAGCGCAGTTCGCCGCCGGCCTTGGCGCGCCCGCGCCGCTGTTTTCCGTGACGGACCGGCTCTATGCCGAGGCCGAGGCGATGGGGCTGGGCGGCGAAGACACGGCGGCGGTCAAGCGGGTGCTTGAGGAGCTGGCGGTAAAGGACAATGGCAGCTAGTCCTGCGGGCATTCCCCGGGCCCGAGCGAAGCCGCTTACCGAACCGGTGGCAATCAGATTGAAAACGAACCGGGGTAAATGCGCGACAGCGCAATCAGCCATAAAATCAGCGTGACGATCGAAATCGCCGTGGTCAGCGAGACGGTTTCGGCCGCCAGCTCCTCGGACTGATGGTACTGTTTTGCCAGAATATATTCGTTTTTTGCCGTTGGCAGTGCAGCGGAAACGACAACGGCTACGGCAACCAGCGGATCTGCGCCTACCAGAAGAACGAACAGCAAAGCCAGGGCAGGCAAGACGATCAGCTTGGCCGAAGCCGCCAACAGGACAGTCTTGCCGCTTTCGACAATCGATGCCGGCTTGATCGACATGCCGACGGCAAAGAGCGCGCAAGGCGCAACGGCGGCACTCAGCACATCCAGGTAGTTGACGACGATTTTCGGCAGGCTGAGGGGGCTGATTGCGTAGGCGAGCCCGAGGATAGTCGAAAGGACAATGGGGTTCAGCAACGCCTTCTTCATATGGGCGAGGATTGAATCCGCCTCACCGGATGTTTTTGGTTTGGCCACTTCCAGGAGAAATACCTGGATAAGGATCAGGACGACAACGATGATATTCGCAAGTGCCGCCAGCACGATCACCTTGTTGCCGAACAGCGAGTGCAGCAGCGGCAGGCCGACAATGCCGGTGTTGGACGCAACCGCAATCATTGCCAGCATCGTCGCTGCGATCGCACCTGATTTGAGAAAATAGATGCCGAATGCCAGCATCAGGAGAAAAACCACCACCGTTGCGCCGCCAAAGGCAATGATGAACGGCCAGTTCAGCAGCGCCTTTGTTTCTTCTTGCGCAATGACAACGAAAAGCAGCGCCGGGATCGCTACATAGAACAGGAACTGGATCAGCGAATCCCCGACGGAGTCCGGCAGCAAGTTTAGCCGGGAAACCAGGTATCCGGTGACGATCACTGCAAAAACCGGAAAAATCAGTTCAACAACTTCCATGCTTCGCCCTCACAGAGTCATCAGGCAGCCATTAAGCCTGCCCTGGCGACATTTGTGAAGATCGAGGTGACGGCTGACCACAGCCATCACGGCCGCACTCTATGTGGCGGAACTGGTCTCCGGTTTGTTGTCGAGGACATGCTGTTTTGCCGCTTCGTGCGCCCGTGCGCCATCGCCGGCGGCGATTGCATCGATGATGGGGACATGGGATTCGGCCAGGTCAAGTAGATTGCGGCTGCCGCGGACCACATTCACCATGGTGCGCATCTTGACGTTGAGCGTTTCCCACATGCCCAACAGGACCATGTTGCCCGAGCCTTCGACGATCGCCCGGTGAAAGGCCATGTTGTGGTCCGCAAATGCCATGGAATCGTCCTTGCGCGCGGCCTTTCTCATCTTGGCGACACACTCCTCCAGCCGTGACGTGAGATCCGCGCCGGTGCCGGCCGCAAGTTCGCTGGCATAGCCTTCGAGCTGCGCCCGCACGTCGTAGATCTGCCGCAGTTCCTCGTCGGTGATGACCCGCACACGGGCGCCCTTGTTGCGCAGCGTCTCGACCACGCCCATCGCTTCCAGCTCACGCAGCGCCTCGCGAACCGGCGCCTGGCTTGTCGCCATTTCACCGGCAATCTTTAGCTCGACCAGCCTGTCGCCGGGTTTCAGGGTACCGGACATTATCCGGCTAAGGAGTCGGTCTCTGATCTGCTGTGAAAGGGAAACTCGTGAAAGCGGTGGTGCGATCGACATGGTTCTGATGTGGTGAAATCCCGTTCGGGACTCGATTTTGGGCGCGTCAGATTGCTTCACGATATAGGCGATTGCGGTGAATTGCCAAGCGCTAACCGTTGTCGCGGCGACGGAATTCACTGCTTTTTCGATAATCTTTGAACGATTATCGATAATATTTGACTCGAAATAGGCCCTGTGTATCATGGCATCAAAACCCGTTTCAGGGATCGCGACAGCACGGCCCCTGCTCCAGACTGGATATGTGAATGCCAAGCCAGAGCCCGGTAAAAACGTCACCGAAGATGCCGGTTCCCGAGACCATGAAGGCATGGGTGCTCGGCGATCCTGACGAATTGAAGTTGATTGAAAAGCCGGTTCCGCTTCCCGGCCGCGCCGAGATCCTGGTCCGCATTGATGCGGTTGCGATCTGCGCGACGGATCTGGAGATCATTCACTACGGCACGCCGGCGCTGATCCAGGGTGGCCCGCCATTCAACAAGAATTTTACCCCGGGGCATGAATATATGGGCACCGTCGCGGCGCTGGGGCCGGGTGTCGACGAGTTCGAAATCGGTGAGCGCGTTACGGTCGAGATCCACGCCGGGTGCGGTCAGTGCAAGCGCTGCCGGCAGGGCATGTACACCTCCTGCCTCAATTACGGCCTCAACTATGGCGATGTCGACAAGGGACATCGGGCAAACGGCTTCACGACCGATGGCGGCTTTGCCGAATATGCGGTCAACAACATCAACACGGTCATCAAGGTCCCGGACGACATGTCCGACGAGGAGGCCACGCTTGTTGTCACGGCGGGCACCTCGATGTACGGCCTGACGGAGCTCGGCGGACTTGTTGCCGGTGAAAGCGTCGTGGTCACCGGCCCGGGGCCGATCGGTCTGCTCGCCGTTGCCGTCGCCAAGGCGCTGGGGGCTGCCCCCGTCATTCTGACCGGGACGCGCGATGCACGGCTTGAAATCGGCAAGCGGCTCGGCGCCGATCACGTGATCAATATACGCGACACAGACGGGGTCGAGGCCGTCAAACGGATCGTCGGTTCGCGCGGCGCCGATTATGTCGTCGAATGCGCGGGAACGGAGGTCGCTATCAATGACGCGATCCACATGACCAACCGCGGCGGCAAGATCTGTCTTGCCGCCTTTCCGCACGATCCGGCAACCGTCGACCTGCCGCATGTGGTGAAGAACAACATCTATCTCTACGGCATCCGCGGCGAGGGGCGCAGCGCCACCCACCGCGCCATGGCCTTCATGGCCGAAAAACGGTTCGACGCGTCACTGATCCACACTCACACCTTTGCGCTCGATGATCTGCCCGAGGCGCTGCGCTATGCGCGCGAGCGGGTGGAAGATGCGATCAAGGTCGTGGTCAAGGCGCGCGGCGCCGCCGAACAGTTGCAGGTGGCGGAGTAGCATCATGGCCAAGGCGAACACCGGTATCTACGCTGCCTCGCTGACGCCGGTCGGGCCCGGCGGGGAGCCGGACGGCAAGAAACTCACGCAATACTGCCGCTGGAACCTCGATCAGGGTCTGGATGGTGTCGCACCGCTCGGAACGACAGGTGAGGGCAATTCCTTGCCCCTGTCCTTCCGCATTGAACTGCCGGGCATTTTCGCCGATGCCGGCTTCAGCGCTTCCGAAGTGATATTCGGCACCGGTTCCTGTGCGGCCGGAGATGCGATTGCGGCAACGAACGCGGCGGTGGATGCCGGGTTCTTCAATGTGCTGGTCCTGCCGCCATTCTATTTCAAGAACGTCTCTGATGACGGCCTCTTTGCCTACTATGCGCGGCTCATAGAGGGCGTCGGAAATGACCGGCTTCGGATCTATCTCTACCACTTCCCGCAAATGTCGATGACACCGATCAGCATCGGCCTGATCCAGCGCCTCAAGCGCGAATACGGCCCGCTGATCGCCGGCCTGAAAGACAGTTCCGGTGATTTTGCCGGCACGCTCGGCTTTGTCGGGGCGGCGGATGACTTCGATGTTTTCCCGTCCAATGAGGGCGTTCTCCTGGAGGGGCTGGGCAAGGGCTGTGCCGGGGTCATTTCGGCAACCACAAACGCGTCGGCGGCCCTTGCCCGCAGAACCCTGTCAGCAAGGGGCGAGGAAGCCGCGGCATTGCAGGAAACGCTGACCGCTATTCGCGTTGCCATTTCCGCCTATCCGCTGAGCGCTGCCCTCAAGCAGATTGAGGCCTGGCGCACGGGTGACGATTCCTGGCTGCCGGTCTTTCCGCCGCAGGTCGGCCTGACGCCTGAGCAAAGCAGCCAGTTGAGGCGGGATCTTGAAGCGCTGGAGCCGGCGAGCGGACTATTGAACGGTGGCCGCGCGGCCGCGTAGCCGGACCGGCGAAGGAGAAGGTGATGGCACAGACCAAGATCATTGAAGCGCCGAGCGAAGGCGACAATCCACGGGCGCACTGGCCGCAGGAACTGCAGGACGAGTTTGACAAACACGGCAACAATGGCGTGGTTGGCTCGGTTCTTGTCTCCGAGACCGACAAGGTCCGGGTCTGGCATCTGCACCTGCCGCCCGGCAAGCGCTGTCATTTCCATCGCCACGTGCTCGACTATTTCTGGTCGGCGCATTCCCATGGCAAGGCGCGGGGCTGGTATGACGACGGCCGTATCCAGGACGTCGTGCACTATCCCGGCGAAACCAAACATTTCACATTCGGCAAGGGTGAGGATTTCACCCATGCGGTCGCCAATATCGGCGACACCGACCTCCTGTTCACCACCGTCGAGTTCAAGGACAGCGCCAACGAACCGCTGCCGATCCCGGACGAATTTCGATTGAAGGAGCCGGCATAAGCGGCGGCCGGCAAGTATGCAACGAACAGACAAAGGAGATCGCGCAACCAGCATAAGGCGACAATCAGTTTCCGAAAGCAGGATCGGACCGTACCGGCCGGTCCATTTTGGAATAGAGGGAGGAAGACCATGAAATCGACTGCATTTGCAGCCGCCCTGACGGCGGCGATCGGCCTCGGCGCAGGCAGTGCCCTGGCGGACAACATCAATCTGCGCATCGGATCCGGACACCCGCCGGGGGTCGTCTATGCCGGCCTCATGCAGAGTTACTTCCAGGAAGAGCTGAAAAAGCGGGTCGAGGAGCGCACCGACCACACGATCACCTTTGTCGAAGGCTATTCCGGCTCGATCGTCAAGGTGACCGAGGTTCTGGAAGGTGTTCAGGACGGAATCATCGACATTGGCGGTTTCTGCTTCTGTTTCGAACCGTCCAACCTTCCATTGCACGCGTTTCAGGTCATGCTCCCCTTCGGGACAATGGATCCGACGACCAGCCTGAAGACGGCGCAGGATGTCTACAAGCAGGTGCCGTACCTTCAGAACGTGTTCGAGGAAAAGTTCAACCAGAAACTGATCTCGCGCATTGCCGACGGCGGCTACAATCTCGGCACCAGCTTTGAGTGGAACACGCTTGCCGATCTAAAGGGCGAGAAGATCGCCGGTGCCGGCCTCAACCTCAACTGGCTTGAATATGGTGGCGTGACCCCGGTTCAAAGCTCCCTGGCCACCGCCTATACGGAAATGAAGACCAACGTCTATGAAGGTTGGATCATGTTCCCGAGCGCGTGGGTCAACCTGAAGCTCTACGAGCCGGGCCCCTACTACACGCTGATCGGCTTCGGCTCGATCACCTGGCACGGCCTGACCATCAACATGGATACCTATAACGGCCTGCCAGCCGACGTTCAGGAAATCCTGCTTGAGGTTGCCGCCGACTATGAAGAGCAGACCGGCATCGTCAACAAGGACCGCTACGCCAAGGATGTCGAGACCCTGCGCGACCTCATCACGGTGACGGAAATCGATCCGGCCGTGCGCGCGGACTGGGCCAACTCGCTAGCCACATGGCCGCAGAAGATGGCGAGTGAACTGGATGGCCAGGGACTGCCGGCCTCGCAGGTCCTCAAGCTGACCATCGAGGCTGCGGAAAACAACGGCTACACCTGGCCGGTCCGTTACGACATCAAGTAACCGAGCACATTTGCGGGGCCGTTCGCGGCCCTGCACGCCACCCGCTTCCGGAACAGTCCATGGCTCTCATTCGCCTTAACGACCGCATCACCAAGCTGCTGATGATCCTCGCGGCGACCTGGGCCTTCGTCCTGTGCTTCATTGCGCTCGCGGACATCGTTTTCCGCGCCATGAACCTGCCCCTGCAGGGCACCAAGGAAATCGTCGCCAACTCCGTTGTCATGATCGTCTTCCTGCAGCTCGGCTTTGCCATCCGCAGCCGCTCGATGCTGAGTGCCGATTTCCTCATTCACGCATTCGGACCCCGCACCCAGCGCGCGCTGGCGGCGTTCGGATACATCCTCGGGGCCGTGTTCTTTGCCATACTGTTCCACGGCGGCATCGAACTTGCGCTGCGTTCCTTTGCCAATGGCGAATTCGACGGCGAGGGCGCTTTGCGGGTTCCCGTCTGGCCGGCGCGCTTCACCATACTGATCGGCAGCGCGCTTGCCGTCATCAACTACCTGCTTCTGGCGGCGATCGAGTTCTTCGATCTGGATGCGGAGGAACTGACCCTTTGAACGCAGCACGCTCCTCATCCGTCGCAGCGGGGATTTAGCCGCCATGTTCGATGTCAACACGGTGGTCGTCATCATTGTCATGCTGCTGGGGCTTGTGCTGCTCGGGGTGCACGTCGCCGTCGCGCTGGGCATTACCAGTGTCGTCGGCATTTATCTTGTCACCGGCAAGTTCCAGATTGTCGAAAGGATGCTGGCAAGCACCGCCGCCGAGGCCTTGCGCGATTTCACCTTCGCCGTCATCCCGCTTTTCATGCTGATGGGCGAGTTTATTGCCCGGTCCGGGGCGATCACCGACATATACGCAGCCATAAACCGCGGCGTGCGCCGCCTGCCCGGGCGCCTCACCGTCGCCACTGTCATCGGCAACACCATTTTTTCTTTTGTCACCGGTGTTTCGATCGCATCCGCGGCAGCCTTCTCGCGCATTGCCTATCCGGAAATGCGGGCGCTCGGCTACCACAAAGGCTTCGCCCTCGGCTCGATTGCCGGCTCTAGTTGCCTCGGCATGCTGATACCGCCAAGCGTCCTGATGATCGTCTGGGGCATTCTGACCGAACAGTCCATCGGCCGCCTGTTCCTCGCCGGCATCCTTCCCGGCTTCCTGCTTGCGGCACTGTTTCTGATCTATGTGATCACGACGGCCATCCTGTGGCCCGAGGCCACAGGTGAACACCGCCGCCAGCAGGCTGAAACGGATGGGCCGGACCCCGAGACAGCAGTGCCGGAGGCGGACGGCATGCGTGTGGCCGGAAGTTTTGCCGGCATCGGATTCATCATCGCCGGCGTGCTTGGCGGCATCTGGTTCGGGATTTTCACCCCGACCGAAGGTGCCGGCGCCGGCGCAGCGGTCGCGCTGCTTTTCGCCATCGTCAAGGGCATGCGCGGCCGCGAACTTCTGGCAGCGATATTCTCGGTCGGCAAGACGGCGGCACCGATCCTCATCCTTCTTTTGATGGCGGCGCTCTATTCGCGCACGCTGGCGATGACCGGCGTAACGTCGGCCATTCAGGATTTTTTCCTCGAATCCGGCCTCTCGCCCTATGTCATCCTGGCGCTGATGGTGGTCGTGTGGTTCCTGCTCGGCATGGTCATCGACTCCATATCGATCATGCTCCTGACGGTGCCGATCTTCGAGCCGCTCGCCGCGGCGCTGGGCTTTGACCGCATTTCCTTCGCGGTGGTCGGCATTCTGGCCATCGAGGCGGGATTGCTGACACCGCCCTTCGGCCTGCTGGTCTACACGGTCAAGGCGGCAATCGCCGATCCGGATGTCGGCGTGCGGGAGATCTTCCGCCATTCGATCCCCTACTGGATCATCATGCTCATCGGCATGGTTTCGATCGTCGCCGTTCCGGGCATCGCCAACTATCTGCCCAACAAACTCTTTTAGGACAGCGCAGCAAGGAGGAGCCGCACATGCCAGCCTATTGGGTCGCCCGCTCGAAGATCAACGATCCGGTCGCCTACAAGCGCTACACCGATGAGGTCCCGGCGATCATTGCGGAATTCGGCGGCCGGGTTCTGGCACGTGGTGGCGAATTCCGGATTCTCGAGGGGCCGGAGAAATTTCACCGCTTTGTCGTCATCGAGTTTCCTTCCCTCGATGATGCCGAGGCTTGCTGGCGATCCGAGGCCTATCGGTCAGCCTCGGCCCATCGGCGCGACGGCGCCGGCGAGGTCGAGCTGATACTGGTCGATGGCGGGGACGCGACGGACTGATCCGGCCGGGCTCCAGGACGGCAGGAACAACATATTTCGGAGAATGAGATGAAGACCACAGCAGTGATCATCAACGAACAGGGACCGGCCGAGGTCATGCAGATCACCGAGGCCGAGGTGGGTTCGCCCGGTTCGGGCGAGGTGCAGGTCGAGCAGACCGCCATCGGGCTTAATTATATGGATGTCTACCAGCGTTCCGGCCATTATCCCCTTTCCCTGCCGTCCGGCTTGGGACTGGAGGCCGCAGGTGTGGTCCTGCAGGTCGGCGACGGCGTGACGGATGTGACGCCCGGTGACCGGGTGGTTTACGGGCCGGTGCTCGGCGCCTATGCCCGGCACCGCAATGTGCCGGCGGCGCGGTTGATCAAGATTCCCGACGGTATCGATGATGATACCGCTGCGGCTGTCCTCATGAAGGGCATGACCGTCGAATATCTGATGTGCCGCGCCTATCCGGTAAGGGCCGGCGAGGATGTGCTGTTTTACGCCGCATCGGGCGGTGTCGGTCATCTGGCCGGTCAGTGGGGCAGGCATATCGGTGCGCGCATGATCGGTGTGACATCGGGGCCGGATAACGTCCGCCGCGCGCTGCGGAACGGTTATGCCGACGCGATCGACCGCAAGAGTGAGGATATCGCGGGCAGGGCCCGCGAACTGACCGGTGGCAAGGGCGTCAGCGTTGTTTTCGATTCGGTGGGCAAAGCGACCTTCGAGGCGTCGATCGATTCTCTGGCGCCGCGCGGTTATTTCATGTCCTTCGGATCGACGACCGGAGAAGCGCCACCGGTTCCGCCCAGCCTGCTGCAGCACAAGGGCTCTCTCTACTTCTGCCGTCCGACGCTGGCGAATTATGTTTCGGCGCGCGACGACCTTGTGCACTCGGCGTCAAAGGTGTTCGAGCTGGTCCAGTCCGGCGTGCTCAAGGCGGAAATAAGCCAGCGTCGGCCACTTTCGGAGATCGTTGACATTCACAAGGCGTTCGAGGCCGGGCAGACGACCGGATCAACGATTATCGTGCCCTGACCGGTCTCCTCGGCGGGCCACGGCTATACAGCCTGACGAAAGAAGGCCCTTCCGAAGAAGGGCCTTCCATCGCGCCTGAGAATATGGTTCTCGTAATATATATAAAATAGGCGCTGCTGAAATTCCGCTTCCTCGCTTCGAGGCTGCTGCCCTGAAGGGCTATTTCCCAGAGCCTGGTTACCGCTTGCCATTGTACACAACGGACCGGTTCGACAACAATACCTTTGTGCCGGGCATGCCGAATTTTTAATGCAATGTGTAATATTCGCGGCACGGCCGGGAGGATGGCCGGTAACTCCCTGTTTACCAAAGGCTTCAACGAAATCGCAGCAATCGGCTGATAGCCTTGCACCGTATAATTGTATTCGGTGACCGGGCAGGGTGGGGATCCTCAACGGTGCGAAGGCATGAAAGCTGTCCGCAATTTCCGGATCATGTTTCGAATTTGTAATTGGGCAAAGAGGAGAATCTTTACGGATTCGCCGCTTGAATGCCGTTTGACGGATATTGTAGAGAGCATCCCGGCCGGTTTTTTGATGTGCGATTCGAAGGATCGCATAGTGGTCTGCAATTCGCTGTACAAGCAGTGGTTTTTTCCCGGATGCGAAGAACGCCTGTCATTGGGCATGACCTACCGAGAGTTGCTTGAGGCGTTTGTTTCGCACAGCCCCAGCTCCACCGATACGATGGATGCGCAGTGGATCGAACGGCGCATGGCGCGTCGTCGCAACCCGGAAGCACCGTTTGAGCACCGCCTCGCCGACGGCCGCGTGCTGCGGTCTTCGGAAATGCGCATGGCCGACGGATCGACGATCAGCATCCATGTCGACATGACGGAGTTGCATCGGCAGAAGGAAGACGCGGACGCGAAATCCGGACAGCTCAATGTCATCCTGGAAACGATCGACCAGGGCATCAGCATGTTCGACGGCAATCTCGAGGTGGTTGCCTTCAATTCCGGATTTCTCGATCTCCTGGAGTTTCCGGCCGATTTGGGGAGGAACGCGACCAAATTCGAGGACTTCATCCGCTTCAATGCCGAGCGCGGCGAATATGGCGACGGCGACATCGACACATTGGTCGAGGAACGCGTGGAACTCGCCAAGCAGTTCCAGGCGCACCGCTTTGAACGTGTCCGGCCCGATGGAACGGTCATGGAAATCCATGGCACGCCGATCCCGGGCGGCGGCATGGTGACGACTTACACCGATATAACTGAACGCAAGAAGAGCCAGGACGCGCTATTGAAGCGCGACGAGGAACTGACCGAACAGAACCGGCGCTTCAACGCCGCCCTCGACAACATGTCGCAGGGCCTGAGCATGTTCGGCAAGGACCGCAGAATGCTGGTCTGCAACAAGCGGTTTATCGAGCTTTACGACTTGCCTGAAGAATTCGCCAAGCCTGGCACCTTGTTCGACGATCTCATCCGTTTCCGCATTGAGCGCGGCGATTACGTCGACCTTGATACGGACAACCATCTCGAGCAATGGATAGACCTCATCGAATCCGGCGAACCGACGGTCAAGATCCAGACGCTCTCGGACAGCCGCACGATCGCCATCGCCCACCAGCCGATGGCCGAAGGCGGCTGGGTATCCACCCATGAGGACACGACGGAACTGCAGCAAATCCAGGCGCGTCTCGCTCACATGGCCCATCACGACGAGCTGACCAATTTGCCCAACCGCACATTCCTGCGCGAACGGGTTGAATCGTCGGTCTCGGCGCTTGGCCGCAACAAGAGCTTCGCGATCATGTGTCTCGATCTCGACCGCTTCAAGAATGTCAATGATACGATCGGCCATCCGATGGGTGACAAGCTTCTCCAGGCCGTGGCCGAGCGGCTTCGCAGCTGTGTGCGCCAGTCTGATACGATCGCCCGCCTAGGTGGCGACGAGTTCGCGGTGCTGCAGGTGTCGGACGACCAGCCGCACGCCGCCACGGCAACGGCCGAGCGGATTTGCGAGGTTCTGTCGGAGCCCTTTGATCTCGACAACCACCAGGTGGTGATCGGCGCCAGCGTCGGCATCGCCGTTGCCCCGACCGACGGCCGCGATCCGGATCAGCTGATCAAGAACGCCGACATGGCGCTCTATCGTGCCAAGAATGACGGTCGCGGCATCTACCGTTTCTTCGAAGCGGAAATGGACGCGCGCATGCAGGCGCGGCGCAATCTGGAACTCGATCTGCGCCGGGCGTACAAGCGCGGCGAGTTCGAGCTGCATTACCAGCCGCTGATCAACCTGGAATCCGACGAGGTCACCGGTTTCGAGGCGCTGCTGCGCTGGAAGCACCCGGTCCGCGGCAATGTCTCGCCGGCGGAATTCATCCCCGTCGCCGAAGAGATCGGCCTGATCATTCCGTTGGGTGAATGGGTTATCAGGCAGGCCTGCAAGGATGCCACGCATTGGCCGGCACACACCAAGGTCGCCGTCAATCTTTCGCCGGCTCAGTTCCGAAGTGAAAACCTGGTCAATTCGGTCTTCGGGGCCCTTGCCCGATCACGCCTTGCGCCGCACCGCCTGGAGCTCGAGATCACCGAGCACGTTCTGCTGCAACACAACGATACGACGTTGCATACGCTGCATGACCTGCGCGACATGGGTGTGCGCATCGCCATGGATGATTTCGGCACCGGCTACTCTTCGCTGAGCTATCTGCGCAGCTTCCCCTTCGACAAGATCAAGATCGACCGGTCCTTCATCAACGATCTTTCCAACCAGGACGAGGCCGATGTCATTGTCAAGGCGGTCGCCAGCCTCAGTCAGAATCTTGGCATGCAGGCAACGGCCGAGGGTGTCGAGACGGAAAAGCAGCGGGAACAGGTCAAGGCAGCCGGCTACACGGAAATGCAGGGTTTCCTGATCAGCCCGGCACGGCCGATCGACGAAATCAACGCGCAGTTCTTCCCGAAATCGGGTGCGGGCAAGGTCCGCGCCTGAGCAGCATCTTCGTCGCACCCACTTTTATTCGTTCCGCCGAGTTCATATATTTCTCGGGAAGCGCAATTTGCTGGTCCCGCGCTTGATCAGGGGGTGTGACCATGAACACGACTGGCTCCCGCGTGCAACGCAAGCTGACGACAATCCTCGCGGCTGATGCGGCGGGATATTCCAGCGCGATGGATGCCGACGAGGTCGGCACGCTGTCCTCGCTGCGCGCCGCCCGTGAAATCTTCTCCAAATTCATCGCCCGTCACAACGGGCGGATCGCCAATACCGCGGGCGACGGGCTGATTGCAGAATTCCCCTCCGTTGTCGAGGCTGTTCAATGCGCGATCGAGGTGCAGCAGGAGCTTGGCTCGAGCGACAACAAGGATGGTCTGCGCTTTCGCATCGGCGTGCATCTGGGCGACGTGATGGTCGACGGTGACGATCTTCTGGGCGAGGGCGTCAATCTCGCGGCCCGCCTGGAAGCGATGGCGGAACCGGGCGGCGTGCTTGTTTCCCAGCAAGTCTACGACCAGGTTCACAGCAAGCTTTCCGTCGGATTCCAGTATCTTGGCGAAAGGCGCCCGAAAAACTTCTCCGAGGACGTTCCCGTCTATTGCGTTGCCTTTGCGGACGAAAAACAGCCGAACCGGTTCGGCCGGCATGGAAAACGACACGAAAATCGACATGAAAATCGGCAAGGGAACGCGCCGGACGAACCGGCAGGCGAAGCGCCGGGGCACGTACCGCGGGAGACGCCTCATCCCGTTTCCGACACAGGCGGGCTTCGTGCCCGGGTCATGCTTCACGCCAAGACCCTGGGCGCCATCTGGCTCGGGCTCCTGGTGATCAATCTGGCGACGAGCGGCAATTTCTGGGTCCAGTGGCCGGGAATTGCGATGCTCGCGGCAATCGGCATCGAGGCCGCGCCGCTTTTTGCCAGCAGTCGCTATGGGGTCGGTGTCGTACGCCTCGCGGTGATCGTTGGCATGCTGACCTTGATCAATCTCTTCTCCTGGTCAGGCACGCTCTGGGTTATTTGGCCCGCCGGCGCGTTGATCATTGCCGAGGTCATTCGCCGCATCTACGCCCGCGCTTGAGAGCAGTTCACGGCTTTTGAACGGCAACGAACGGGGCAGTTTTGCACCCGTCCCCTTCACACAAATGCCGCAAACGGCGCATTGCATGCGGCCGTTGCATGAAATCGGTTATTTTCGCGGAGAGCTGGAAATGTGTCGCTTCTCGCGCCAATTAACGTCGATATTCGAAAAACACTGGATTTTGCCGGTCTGTAGGCTAGGCTGGCGACAAGAATAACAACGAAAGAGCATAATGAACCTCAACGGGAGACACTATGAGTAATCGAGACACTGATGCACTTCTCGCACAGATCATTGAGGCAGCGCGCAAAAAACGCCTGAGCCGTCGCGGCTTTATGGAGGGCGCGCTGGCGACCGGTGCAACGGTTGCCGCAGCCTCGACATTGTGGTCGACGGATGTTGCAGCACAAACGCCTCAGCGCGGCGGAACGTTCCGCGTTGGCGTCCACGACGGCAACACGGCCGACAGCCTGGACCCGGGCACCACGGAAAGTGTGTACATGATCCAGCTGTCGCATGCCTGCCGCAGCTATCTGACACTGATCACCAACACCAACGAGTTGGGTGGCGATATCGCAACCAGCTGGGAAGCAACACCCGACGCTTCGGAGTGGCGTTTCAAGCTGGCATCCGGCGTGACCTTCCACAGCGGCAAGGCCATGACCGCCCAGGATGTGGTCGACTCGCTGAACTTCCACCGCGGTGAAAACACCACCTCCGCCGCCAAGGCTCTGCTGACGGATGTTACCAACATCAGCGCCGAGGGCGACGATACGGTTGTAATCACCCTTTCATCGGGCAATGCCGACCTGCCGTTCCTCGTATCGGACTATCACCTTGTGATCCTGCCGTCCGACGGCAATGGCGGCGTTGACTGGCAAAGCGGTGACGGCACCGGACCGTACAAGATCGACAACCACGAACCTGGTGTTCGCACCGAACTTTCCAGGCATGACGGTTTCCACCGCGAAGGCGCCTATTTCGATGAAGTGCACATGATTGCGCTCAACGACCCGAATGCGCGTCAGACGGCCCTCATCACCGGCGACATCGATGCGATCACGACCGTGGACCTGAAGACCATCAGTCTTCTGCGCCGTGCGCCCGGTATTGCTTTTGATGACGTCCCGAGCGGTTCGCACGTGACGCTGCCGATGTTCTGCGACACGGCTCCGTTCGACAATCTCGACGTTCGGCTGGCGCTCAAATATGCCATCAACCGCGAGGAGATCATCGAGAAGATCCTCTTCGGTCACGGCAGCATCGGCAACGACCATCCGATCGCTCCGTCGCTGCCCTATTGGGCTGATCTGGAGCAGCGCCAGTATGATCCGGACAAGGCCAAGTTCCACATGGAAAAATCCGGCCTCGGAAGCATCAATGTTGACCTGTCGGCCGCGGACAGCGTGATGAGTGGCGCCGTCGACATGTGCGTGCTCTTTGCTGAACACGCCAAGGCAGCCGGCATCAACATCAACGTCGTTCGCGAACCGAATGACGGCTACTGGTCGAATGTCTGGCTGGTCAAGCCATTCGTCTTCGTGCAGTGGGGCGCGCGTCCGACGCCGGACGTCATGTTCTCGCTGGCCTACAAAGACGATGCCGCCTGGAACGAGAGCCACTGGCAGAACGCACGCTTCAACGAGTTGCTGCTGCAGGCCAAGGCGGAACTCGACCAGGCCAAGCGTGCCGAGATGTACCAGGAGATGCAGCTCCTTTGTAAGGATGACGGTGGAACCATCGTTCCGTTCTTCATCAACCGCACCATGGCCCGCCGCGACAACGTTATGCACGGCGAGTTCATCGCTTCCAACTGGGAGTTGGATGGCGCCCGTGCTTACGAGCGCTGGTGGTTCAGCAGCTAGGATATGTAAAAAGCCCCGGATCATTTCGATCCGGGGCTTCCTGCTACACAACAATGAGCCTGACGGCCGGACCGGTCGTCAGGCTTTCTTTTCGTGCGCCGCCTCGCCGATATTGTCGACACCCCGGCTTTCCAGCAGATTGGTCAGCCAGTCGGGATCCATCTCTGGAACCGATGACAGCAAAAGGTCCGTGTATTCGTGGTGCGGCGGTTTGAACATCTGGTCCTTCGGCCCCATCTCGACGACCTTGCCTTCCTTCATCACCACCACGACATCGGCAATGGACCGGACGGTGGCCAGATCGTGCGTGATGAACATGTAGGCGAGATTGAGTTCCTTCTGCAGCCGGTCCAGGAGCCGCAAAATGCCCTCGGCCACGAGTTGATCGAGCGCGCTTGTGACCTCGTCGCAGATAATGAAGCTGGGCTCTGCCGCCAGCGAGCGGGCAATGCCGACGCGCTGCTTCTGTCCGCCTGACAATTCGGAGGGCAGGCGGTGATAGTAGAGCGAAGGCTCGAGTTCGATCTGGTCAAGCAACTGGTCGACCCGTTTCTTCAGGTCGGCGCCGCGCAGGCCGCCATAGAACTGCAACGGCCGGCCGATGATCTCACCGATGGTCTTCTTGGGGTTCAATGCCGTATCGGCCATCTGGTAGATCATCTGCGCATGACGCAGCTGGTCCTTGGTGCGGTCCTGGTAGCGTGGCGGCATCGCGGTGCCGTCATAAAGGATTTCGCCCTCGAACGGCGGCAGCAGTCCGGTGATGCAGCGGGCCGTGGTCGACTTGCCGGATCCCGACTCCCCGACCACGGCAACAGTCTGGCCCCGGTAGATGTCGAATGAAACGCCATCAAGGACCTTGACCGGCCCGTAGGCGGCCGAGACGTTCTTCACCGAAATCAGCGGCGTCTCACTCGCCGGGGGTGGCGATTTCTGTTCGCGCTTGAAGCTGCGCACCGCCCAAAGCGACTTGGTATAGTCTTCTTCAGGATCAGCCAGCATCTTGCGCGTATCGGCCTCTTCGACCTCATCGCCCTTGAGCAGGACCTTGATGCGGTCGGCCATCTGGGCAACGACGGCGAGATCGTGGGTGATGTACAGCGCCGCGGTATTGAACTGGTCGACAATATCGCGGACGGCGGCAAGCACCTCGATCTGCGTCGTCACATCGAGCGCCGTCGTCGGCTCGTCGAAAATGATGAGATCGGGCCGGCAGCTCATCGCCATCGCCGTCATCGCCCTCTGCAGCTGACCGCCGGACACCTGGTGCGGATAGCGGAAGCCGATCTCCTCCGGGTTCGGCAGCCGCAGCCGCCGATAAAGCTCGATCGCGTCCTCTTCGCTTTCCGACTTGGTGTTGACCTTGTGCAGAAGCGCCGATTCCGTGTGCTGGTCGATCAGCTTGTGCGCCGGGTTGAACGATGCCGCCGCGGACTGGGCGACATAGGCGATGCGCGAGCCGCGCAAAGCCCGGCGTTCGCCGCGTGTCGCCGTTGTCAGGTCCATGCCGTCAAACAGCACCGTACCGTTGGAGATCCGGCACCCGTCACGGGTAAAGCCCATGGCCGCCAGGCCAATGGTCGATTTACCGGCACCCGATTCACCGATCAGGCCCATCACCTCGCCGCGATGCAGGGTGAGGTCGATGCCGTGCACGATCTCGATCCATGTCTCGTCCGAGTAGCCCTCGATCTTGAGATCCTTGATTTCGAGCAGGACGCTCTTCTTTTCTTGATCGCTCATGGTCTACTCCTTCAGTCCGGAGGAAATGTGCAGCATCCAGTCCACCACGAAGTTGACGGCAACCGTCAGCAAGGCGATCGCGGCGGCGGGAATGAGCGGCGTGATTTCGCCGAATGAGATCAGCGTCGCGTTCTCGCGCACCATCGAACCCCAGTCCGCGGTCGGCGGCTGGATGCCGAGGCCCAGGAACGACAGGGCCGAGATGGCGAGGAAGACGAAGCAGAAACGCAGGCCGAATTCGGCGGCGAGCGGTGCCGTGATATTCGGCAGCACTTCCTTGGTGATCAGGTACCAGGTGGATTCGCCGCGCAGCCGCGCGGCCTCGATATAGTCCATCACCACGATATTGCCGGCGACCGCTCGGGCGAGCCGGAAGATCAGCGGCGAATAGAGCAGCGCGATGACAAGCGTGAGGTTGAGCACGCTGGTGCCGACGATTGTCAGAAGAAGCAGCGCGAAGATGAGCTGCGGTATCGCCATCAGCGTGTCGACGATCCGGCCGAGGACCTGGTCGACCCAGCCGCCCATCTGCGCGGCAATCAGGCCGGCGAGCGTTCCGACAACGAAAGCGATGGCCGTTGTCATCAGCGCGATGCCGACCGTGTTGCGCGCGCCGTAGATCAGTCGGCTGAACAGGTCGCGCCCGAGCTGGTCGCCGCCTAGGATCATCACATCATCCGGTGGCGCGAAAGACGAGCCGACCACCTCGGCTTCGCCGAAGGGCGCGATCAGCGGTGCGAACACGGCGGCGATCACATAGGTGATGATGACCAGCAGCCCGAAGGAGGCCGTCAGCGGCGCCGTGCGCATGAGCTTCGCACCATTGGGCGGCAGCACCTGGATCAGCGATTCCCGGAAGCTGTAGGAAAGGCCGCCGGCCGCCGCCAGGAGGGCCACGCCTATGGTGATGTTGACGAGAACGTCCGCCCCGAACAGCAGGCCGGAGATCAGCGATATGCATAGCAGCGTGAACAGCAACAGCAGCGGCGTGCGGTATTTGTAGTAGCCCGCCACGCAGCAGGCGACGATCAGAAACGCATAATAGACGATGACGAATGTAAGCATTTATCCGATCCTCACTTCGGGTGGCGCAGGCGCGGGTTGGACAGGATAGCGCCGACATCCGCGATCAGATTGAACAAGATGAAGGTGGCGGCGAAGATCAGGCAGCAGGCCTGGACCACCGGGAAGTCACGCTTGGTGACACTGTCGACCAGGAGCTGGCCGACGCCGGGATAGACAAACACCACTTCAACAAGCACCACACCGGTGATGAGATAGGCAAGGTTCAGCGCGACGACGTTGATGATCGGCGCCAGCGCATTTGGCAGCGCGTGCCGCGTGATGACCTTGGAGTTCGGAACACCCTTCAGCCGCGCCATTTCGATATAGGGCGAGGCGAGCAGGTTGATGATGGCCGCCCGGGTCATGCGCATCATGTAGGCGGTCACGACCAGCGCCATCGTAAAGGCCGGCAGCAGCGTGCGGTAGAGCCGTTCGCCGAGTTCCATGTCGGGCGTCACATTCGCGATCGCCGGGAAGATCTGGTTCTGCACGGCAAAGAAAACGATGAGGATATAGCCGAGGAAGAATTCCGGCGATGAAATCGCCACCAGGCTGACGGCATTTGCGACACGGTCGAAGACGGAGTTGCGGTAGAGAGCGGCCAGGACGCCGAGGCCGATGGCCAGCGGCACCGAAATGACCGCCGCGAGGGCGGCAAGGAACAGCGTATTGGCAAATCGCGGCCCGAGCTGTTCGGCCACGGAGCGCTGGTTTGCGAGCGATGTGCCGAAGTCTCCCTGGACAGCACCGCCCAGCCACTCGAAGTAACGCACATAGGCCGGCCTGTTGAGACCCAGCTCTTCACGCAAGGCGGCAACAGTTTCCTGCGTCGCTGACTGGCCGAGGATCTGTTGGGCGATATCGCCAGGCAACATTTCCACGGCCCCGAAGATAATGATGGAAACGACAAGCAGGGTCACCAGACCAAGCAACAACCGTTTGCCGATCAACGGCAATACGCCACCCATATTCCCCTCCTTTTTAGACCCCGTAACTTGAACGGGGCCAATCTTTATTGGGGGGATGTTCGCAATTGGCGCGGGAAGAAGTCAACCGAAAACACACGACTTGTGAATAGGTTGGGGTGTTTGTGAAGACGGCGGCACCGGCTCTGCGCAATGATTGTCTGGAAACGACAAGCTGTGTCGCGCGTGTTTTGCGGAGTTTGGTGCGTTTGGACCGGGACGAGCGGCTTACCGATAAAATCTGCAGGAAACACAGAACATATCGGTATGCTTATTCACGTCGACATTTGCACCGACAAACGGATTTTCCGCCCGCCGACAGAAACTTCCGGTTTTCGGGAATGGTGCCCAGAAGAGGACTCGAACCTCCACGACCTTGCGGTCACCAGCACCTGAAGCTGGCGCGTCTACCAATTCCGCCATCTGGGCATTCAAATCGTGCCGGCGTGATGTAAGGCGGCGGCCGGTTCCTGTCAATGCTTTATTTGACGCCGTCCCGGTAACGCAAGCCGCTGTGGGCACGGCGGTCTCGATGGCTCGGAGAAACCCTAGATGAGGAATGGAAATCCGCCCTCATGCTTGAGCAGCTGGATCTTTGTCTCAACGCCGCCGGCGCCGGAAAAACCGCCGAGACCGTTGGCCGAGAGCACCCGGTGACACGGCACGATGATCGGGATGCCGTTGGCGCCGCAAGCCTGGCCGACAGGCTGGCCGTAGGTGTCCAGTGCCTTTGCGATGTCGCCATAGGTGCGGGTCTCGCCATAGGGAATGGCCAGCATCTGTTCCTGTACCCGACGCTCGAACGGGTTGCCGGAGAGCGTCAGCGGAAGATCGAATTCGGTGCGTTTGCCTTCGAAATAGGCGACAAGCTGCGCCGCCGCCTCGCGCAAGAGCGCTGTCTCGTCCGTCGGTGGGTAATCCGCCGTCTCGCGGCCCCAGAAAAGCCGGCGGATGTGGCCATCGCGCTCTGTGACGACAACCGGACCGAGGGGCGTTTCCACATGGATAACGTGCTCGCCGCCCCCGGTGGCTGTCACAGTGTCCGAATCGGCGCCTGGAGTCTGGTTTGTCATGACCGGATCCTGACCCCGGCTCCGGCCTGTGTCAATTCACAGGATCGCCCATGCGCGGTGAAGAATTGTGCAGCTATTTCCGGCATTTATGACGGCCCTCCACAGCTGTGTGTACAGGCCTTCAACTTTGGTTAGTAACTCAAATATTTCAACAAGTTATATTAATCACGGTTACCCATAATTTTGTCCAGAAATGATCCTGAACGGGCCATTTTTCCTCCCATTTGAAACCACAAATCGCGGCCAATCTCCTCCTCGTCCGGCGGGGCCGGGCGGACGGATCGCCTCCCAAGCAGATTGATCCGTTCTGTAAAGTACAAGGAGAGTACCGATGAAGAAGCTTCTTTTGGCGATGGGTTTTTCGGTCGTTTCGATGGCCGCTTCGGCCGCGATGGTCGATTTCAACACCGCTGATGCCGACGGCAATGGCGCTGTCACGATGGAAGAAGCAAAGGCAGCAATGCCTGATGTGTCATCTGACGCTGTTGCGGCGGCAGACAGCAACGGGGATGGAGTCCTCACGGTAGCCGAATATGAAGCGTTGGCCAGCCAGTAATTGGCGCTACCCCTCTCACGTGTTCCCTACGGGCAATATTAGCCCGAATAATTCATGGGTGTGTGGTAAGGGTGGCGCAAGCTTTTGAAAGCAGGTATTTTTCGGTTAACGACGCCGAAAGCTCCAGTTTCACAGACAGGCCCCCTTACCATGATGCAGTCTACTTTCACCTCGCCCGCTTTGTCACCCTTAAACGGCAAACCGATCCTTCTCAATTTTGATGGCGCGGAGATGAGTTCCAATGCCGGTCTGACGCTTTTGCGGGAGGTCGAACGTCGGCACGACCTGGCGGGCCTTGTCTCTTCGTGCCTCACCGATCCACGAGAACCGGGCAAGGTGCGGCACAGCCTGCAAGACATCATCCGGTTCCGGATCATGATGATCGCAGCGGGATATGAGGATGGCAACGACGCGGATGATCTACGGACTGAACCGGCGTTCAAACTCGCTCTCGAGCGCGATCCCGGGACCGGGGCGGCCCTGTGCTCGCAGCCCACGATCTCGCGCATGGAAAACCTGGCCAACACACGGGCGCTGATCCGGATGGGGCGTGAGATGGTACGGTTTTATTGCACGTCTTTTGCCCGTGCGCCCCGCCACATCGTACTCGACATCGACGACACTTTCGATGCTGTCCATGGCCACCAGCAGCTACGCCTGTTCAACAGCTACTACGATGAATATGGTTTCCAGCCGATTGTGGTCTTCGACGGCGAGGGACGTCTTGTCGGGGCTGTGCTGCGCCCGGCCCGTCGGCCAACCGGCAAGGAGGCCGCTGCCCACATCCGGCGCCTGATCCGATCGATCCGACGCCATTGGCCTACGACCGAGATCCTGCTGCGGGCCGATAGCCACTACGGCACTCCCGAGGTTCTGGACCTGTGTGACACTCTCGGGCTGCGCTACGTCTTCGGCCTGTCGGGTAACCAACGGCTTCAGGCACAGGTGCAAACTCTGGAGGCATCCACGGCGGAACGCTACGCGCGAAAGGGCGAGAAACTGCGTCGGTTCAAGACATTCTCTTATGCGGCCCGATCCTGGTCGAAAGAACAGCGCGTCATTGCCCGGGTCGAGGTCGGTCCCCTGGGGCGCGACACACGCTTCGTCGTGACCAATCTGACCGCCCCGCGCGGCAAGCACGTTTACGAGAAGATCTACTGCGCACGCGGACAGGCCGAGAACCACATCAAGGGCTGGAAGAGCCACCTCGCCTCGGATCGCACGTCTTGCTCAAGGGCCAGCGCCAATCAGATGCGGCTCATGCTGCACGGCTGTGCTTACTGGCTATGGTGGATGCTGCGGGCGACCTGTCCAAAACGCTCCCAGTGGCGACACGCCCAGTTTGATACGTTGCGGCTTCACCTCGTCAAACTGGCCGCGACCATCGTCGAGAAGAAAACAAGGGTCGTCATGACTTTGCCAGCTTCGTGCCCGTGCCAGAGCCTCATTCGGCTTATGTTCGACGCGCTGGCCCCGCCGCGCGTCGCCTGACGCTCATATCGCCCCGACCAACCTGAAACAGCAACACGCAAAACTCCAGATAACCCCGCCGCCCGCCGGAAAAACCCCGACGTGGCATTCGGGGTGCGTCCAGAATCAATAGGGCGAAGAAAACATGCTGCCAGGGCCGGCAACACAACCATCGTGAATTATTCGGGTTAGGAACATGTGTGCAACTGGCTGACCGGCGCTTTTGCCGGGACCCCCGCTGTGGCTTCCATGGCGGGGGTTTCTCGTTTTATGTCCTCACGGTTGAGCGCGGCTCCGCCGCTAACGATTTTTTCGCTCACGGCCGTACCGCCGCTACGCGGCTGGCCTGCGCGGGCGCGCCGCATCAGCGGCGACGGCCGGTCGGCCTTGCGAAGCGCTTCGCGCTTCGAATTCTTTTTGGTTGGACAGGCTTTCATGGGAAATGATTACGGTGCGTAGCACCGCAAGCGCGACTGCGCGTCGGGCCTTGTGGCCCGCCCCCGCGGAGCATAGGGCCGAAGGCCCGCTCATGCGTGAGCGAAAACCAAATCGCCAGCGCCGAAGGCGCGTACGGCGTGAGGGCAGAATAAACTCCCCTCAATCATCCTTCATCTTGAGCGCCGCGATAAAGGCTTCCTGCGGAATATCCACCTTGCCGAACTGGCGCATGCGTTTCTTGCCGGCCTTCTGCTTTTCCAGAAGCTTGCGCTTGCGGGTCGCGTCGCCGCCATAGCATTTTGCCGTCACGTCCTTGCGCAGCGCCGATATCGTCTCGCGCGCGATGATCGTGCCGCCGATGGCCGCCTGGATCGGGATCTTGAACATATGGCGCGGGATCAGGTCCTTGAGCTTTTCGCACATTTCGCGGCCGCGCTTTTCCGATGCCGCACGGTGCACCATCATCGACAGCGCATCGACCGGTTCGCCATTGACCAGGATCTGCATCTTGACGAGATCACCGGGCCTCAGCTCGGTGATCTGGTAGTCGAACGAGGCGTAGCCCTTGGAGATCGATTTCAAACGGTCGTAGAAATCGAACACCACCTCGTTGAGCGGCAGGTCGTAGGTCAGCATTGCCCGCGTGCCGACATAGGTCAGCTCGACCTGGATGCCGCGCCGGTCCTGGCACAGTTTCAGGATCGGACCGAGATATTCGTCCGGCGTCAGGATCGTCGCGCGGATCCAGGGCTCGTGGATCTCGGCAATCTTGACCACATCGGGCATGTCGGCCGGATTGTGCAGCTCGCGCTTGCTGCCGTCCGTCATCACCAGCTCGTAGACGACCGAGGGCGCGGTGGCGATGAGCTCAAGGTCGAACTCCCGCTCCAGCCGCTCCTGGATGATCTCCAGGTGCAAAAGGCCAAGGAAACCGCAGCGGAAGCCGAAGCCGAGCGCCGCGGACGTCTCCATCTCGAATGAGAAGCTGGCGTCGTTGAGCCGCAGCTTGCCCATGGCGCTGCGCAGATCCTCGAAATCGGCGGCATCAACGGGAAAAAGACCGCAGAAGACGACCGGCTGTGCCGGCTTGAATCCCGGCAGCGCATGCTCGGTCTGGCGCTTGTCCTCGGTGATCGTGTCGCCGACGCGCGTGTCGGCCACTTCCTTGATCGAGGCGGTGATGAAACCGATCTCGCCCGGCCCGAGCCCGTCGACATTCGCCATTTTCGGCGTGATGACACCGACCCGGTCGATCAGGTAGCGGACGTCGGTTCCCATCATGCGGATGGTCTGGCCCTTTTTGAGCACCCCGTCGATGACCCGCACCAGGACGATCACGCCGAGATAGGCGTCATACCAGCTATCCACCAGCAATGCCTTCAGAGGTGCCTCCGCGTCGCCCTCGCGCGGCGGCGGCAGGCGGTGGACAATGGCTTCAAGCACATTGTCGATGCCAAGCCCGGTCTTTGCCGAGATCTCGATCGCGTCGGACGCGTCGAGCCCGATCACCTCCTCGATCTGCTCCTTGACCCGTTCTGGTTCGGCGGCCGGCAGGTCGATCTTGTTCAGCACCGTGACGATTTCGTGGTCGTTGTCGATCGCCTGGTAGACATTGGCCAGCGTCTGCGCCTCGACGCCCTGGCTGGCGTCGACGACGAGCAGCGAGCCCTCGCAGGCCGAAAGGCTGCGCGAAACCTCATAGGCAAAGTCCACATGGCCGGGCGTGTCGATCAGGTTGAGGATGTAGGTTTCGCCATCCTTCGCCTTGTAGTGCAGGCGCACGGTCTGCGCCTTGATGGTGATACCGCGTTCGCGCTCGATATCCATATTGTCGAGCAGCTGCTCCGACATCTCCCGGTCGGCCAGCCCGCCGGTCATCTGGATGAGCCGGTCGGCCAGCGTTGATTTGCCATGGTCGATATGGGCAACGATCGAGAAATTGCGGATACGCGAAAGCGGTATGCGGGATGATGCGTTCATGCCACGCCCTATAGATCAATTCATGGGGCGCTGAAAAGCCATTTCGCACTGTAGCGCACATTCGCCTTGAGGTTCCGTCAGCGGCCGAAGATACGGGCCCGGTTGCGCCACAGGCCGGCGAGCACCAGACCGGCAAGCAGCGGCCACAACAGGGTCGGAGTGTCGGCGAGCAGCGCGCTGCCGGACCGACCGGCCATCGCCGAAAGGCCGACGGCGAAATCATGCATGATGCGGCCGGGCATGAAGCTGAAGGCGCCGGCGATCATCAGGGCACCGACATAGGTCGATATCATGGTCCATCTGTGCGCCGTGATCTGCCGCCGCCGTGCAAAATGGACAGCCACAGCAAGGCTGACCAGCGTGGCGATCGACACAATGTGGATCGGGCTCCACCGGCCCCAGACGTTGAGCTCGTGAATGGCGAAGGACGACACGGAAACCACCACCATCAGGAGCACCCACAGCCGCCCTGCCAGACGATGCGCCGACGTGCCCTTGCGGCGAAGAAAGATATATGCGCCCACAAGCGTGGCAGCGACGGCCGTATAAACATGGATCTGGATGGCGGGTGAGGCTTGAAACAGCGTTTCCAAGGGATGTTCCTTCCTGTCGCGAACGTGGCTTGTGCGGTTGCCATTGCCGTTTGCCCCGCTAGACTCATCAATTGAATCAGTATTTCGCCAAAGGTCCTGATGCTTCGTGACTGACCGCTCCCTGCAATTCACGCTTCGCGAATGGTGGCAGTTTGTCAGCGCACCGAAGACAGCCGTCGTGGTCGCCGCCGCCGGTCTGGTTCTCGGGCTTTCAGGGCCGTTCGGCACCTATGACGCGATGCACCCGCTGGCCCGGCTGGTGTATTGGGAGTTGATTGCCTTCGTCACCTTCAGCGTCGGATGGCTCAATGCCCGGCTGATCGGCGAGCACACACCCGCCCGAAAACTCGGCGTCCTGCCGGCCTACGCCGTTGCCGGCCTGATTGGCGGCATCCCGATCTATGCCGTTGTCGAGCTGATCAATCTTGTCGGCAATATCGGTGCGCCGCAGGACCTGCCGAGCCGCGTTATCCTGTTTGCCTATTGCACGGCTTTCAATTTCTGCATGTGCATGCTGGTGGCATGGCTCTTCAAGAGAGCCGCCAGGGCGGTGCCGCCGGAGGCAGCAGGCGCGGTACCGAAACTTCTCAAGCGCCTGCCCATAGAGCTGCGCGGACCGCTGTCGCACCTGTCCATGCAGGACCACTATGTCGAGGTGGTGACCGACCGGGGAAGCCAGCTCGTGCTGATGCGCCTTGCCGATGCGATTTCGGAAACGGAGCCCGTTTCCGGCCTGCAGGTTCACCGCTCGCACTGGGTTGCGTTTGACGCCGTGGCGCGAACGCGGCGCGAGAAGGAGCGCTATATCGTTGAAATGAAGGGCGGCGCGGTGTTGCCGATCAGCCGTTCTCATGTGCCTGCGGCGCGCGCGGCGGGGTTGCTGCCGGCCGGCTGACTTTGCCGCTATTCCTGCGGTCGTGATTCTTCCGGCCCGTGCGCCTGCCGCGCGGCGGTTTCCATTGTGTCGGCTCCGGTTTCTTTTGCCGCGGGCGACTGCCAGTTGAGCTGCTTGTAGTCAAAGCCGTGTTCCAGTGTCGGCTTGACGATGCGGAAATAGGGCGACAGGTCGAAATCGCGCGGTGTGTAGAGCGAATGGTGGCGGATGTGCAGGATCTCGCGCTGCGAATAGGTCGATTGCGCGCTCATGTGTCCGGGCAGGCGGTGGATTTCCGGCAGGATCGGATAACGCACCGACTGGAAGGCAAGCGCCAGCAGGGATGAACAGATCGCCCGCGTCGGATCGCCCGAGCCGAAGGACAGCATGCGCCGCCGCCAGCGCACCGGCACCGGCGGTGTCGGCAGGAAATAGCGCAGCATGTCGAGGATGTTCTTAGTGTCATACTTCATGCCGATCCGCGAAATCATGTATTCGACGACAGCGCGCCTGTCGTCGCCGGTCAGTCCGACGGGCCGGCAGATCCGCGTGTTGTAGGTGGCATATTTGCTTAAAGGAACGGCGATACAGCCCTTGCCGAGCACCACCTCGACAAGCTGCAGCCTGTCGCCGCCATCCTTCGGATCGCCGCAGGCATCGCCGACGAACATGGCGGCATGGGACCAGGTCGACTGCGTCAGATATTTGATCGCCGTCGAGATCTTCTGGTTGCCTTCGACCAGCAGCACGTCGCCGGGCTGCAATGTCCGCTCAAGGGTTTCCGAATCTGAAGGCGTGTAGGGCTCATATCCCGAGGTCTCGGAACTCAGGCGCTCGGCCACAAACCGCCCGATCCTGTCGAGCAGCGTGTCCTTGGCCACAAAGATTTTGGCGTCATCCTCCATGTCTCCACTATTTGGTGCCGCGCGCCGGATATCAAGGGCCTTGGCGCAGCGCCGCGACAACTCTTGTTGAACCTGCGTGTGCGACCAATCGGAAATTACGGCTGCGACATCGTTGGTCTTGACCGCACAAAGCACCTTGCTATTTTAGAATTATTCTAAAATAGGATGACTGCCCATGCTGAGCCGTATTACCGGAGCCGGACGCCGCTCGTTTTCATCGCTGAGCGAACAGGAAATCCTCGCCTTGGCCATATCGTCGGAAGAAGATGACGGCCGTATCTATCTCGCCTATGCCGACGCGCTGCGCGACAACTACCCGGCATCCGCGGAGATTTTCGAGGAGATGGCGCGTGAGGAGAATGAACATCGCCGGCGGCTGATCGACCTTTACCGCAAGCGCTTCGGCGAGCGCATCATCCTGATCCGCCGCGAGCACGTCCGCGGCTACATGGAGCGCCGTCCGCTGTGGCTGACGAAGAACATGTCGGTCGAGAACATCCGCGACGAGGCCGAGCGCATGGAGCGCCAGGCCTGGCGTTTCTACCTCGAGGCCGCCCGCACGGCGCAGGACGCGGCAACCCGCAAACTGCTCGGCGATCTTGCCGCCGAGGAGCGCGAGCATGGCTCAATGGCGCACCGCCTGGCCGAGACACACACGCCGCAGGACGTCCGCAAGAAAGAGGCAGGCATCGAGCGGCGGCAGATGATCCTGACCTATATCCAGCCGGGCCTTGCCGGCCTGATGGACGGTTCAGTGTCGACGCTCGCACCGATATTCGCCGCGGCCTTCGCCACCGGGGACACGTGGCAGACATTTCTTGTCGGACTGGCCGCCTCGATCGGCGCCGGCATATCGATGGGTTTCACGGAGGTCGCCTCCGACGACGGGGTGATATCCGGCCGAGGCGCGCCGATCAAGCGTGGCCTGGCCACCGGGATCATGACCACCGTTGGCGGTCTCGGACACGCCTTGCCCTATCTGATCCCGCACTTCGCCCTGGCGACAACGATCGCCATTGCCCTGGTCTTCGTCGAGTTGTGGGTGATTTCCTGGATCCAGCACCGCTTCATGGAAACGCCCTGGTCGCGGGCCATCCTCCAGGTGGTGCTCGGCGGCGCCCTGGTGTTCGCCGCCGGCATTCTGATCGGAACCGCCTAATCGGTCCCGTAGAGGTTTTCGAGTGCTTCGCGGCGGGCGCGGAACGTGGTCTGCGCGGCGCCGTCCTCGGAATCGCCTTCCGCATCCGGTGCCTCGACGCAGTTGCCGCCGTCCTTCGCTGCCGTCTCGGCGCGTTCGTCGGCCAGCATCATGATCCGTTCGCCGTCGCGCATCTCGCGGTCGGCCTGCGCGAGCCCGATGCTGACGCTGCTCCAGTCGCCTGAGCTGTCAATTTCCGTCGCATCGGCTCTGATGGCCCTCATCAGCCGGTCGCAGGCACGGGCCGACGACTTGCCGTCCGTGTTCGGGAACACGATTGCGAAACGGTCTTCTGCGGTTCGCCCGATGCTGTCATAGGCGCGCGTCTCGCGCACCATGATCTCGGCCAGCCATTTCAGCAGGCTGTCGCAGGCTGCGCTGCCTTCTGTCTCGCTGATTTCGGAATATCGGTCGACCTTGACGACGGCCACCGAAAGCGGCGTGTGAAAGCGCCTGTAGCGGTTGAACTCCGCATCGAGAATGTCGGTGAGATACTGTGAATTGGGAACACCCGTGAGGCTGTCGACCAGTGACTGGGACATCAGCCTCCGGTGGGCAAACTCAAAGTCGCGGATGCTCAGCATGGCGTGCAGCTTTTCGCCCTTTACGACCGGCATGTGGCGGATTTTCTTTTCCACCATCAGTTCATAGACGTCGTCCATCGGATCGTCCAGCGCGCAGGTGATCACATCGGTTGTCATGATATCTGCGACGGATTTCTGGAAGTATCCGTCCTGGAACTCGACGATGGAACGCACCAGGTCGCGTTCCGAGATGATGCCGAGAATATTGTCCTCGTGTCCGACGACCGGTAGGGCGCCGATATTATAGGCACACAATATGTGTGCCGCATCAAAGAGGCTCTGTGTGGCCTGAATGGTCTTCAGTTCAAGCTGGTACTTCTGCGTGAGCAGTTCCGAAATGCGCATATTTATCCCCCGCCCGGAATAGTGTTGCGCGTAAATCCTGCGAAATTTTTATTAACAATGGGTGCATTTCCGCCCCAATAATCTGCGGGTTGGACGCAGTGGGCCGGTCTCGTGTCGATATAGTCGGGATGAGCCGTTTCAGCGAAATGAAGCCTATTGGCCGGGTATCGAGCCGACCATCAGTTCGTCGCCGTTTTCGATGTCGACCCAGCGACCGGCATGGAATGACGCCTGGCGCTTGAGGTAGGTGTAGGGTGTATTGGTCCACACCTTCACCTCGTCCTCGAGATTGTCGAGCACGAAATCGCCGTCCGCGGTGCGCAGGGTCAGCACCGCGTGCCCTTCGCCGTTTGGCTTGCGCACGACGGTAATCAGGAGATCGGAGGCCGAGAAGCCGCGTTCGATCAGCATGGCGCGCTTGAGCAGCACATAGTCTTCGCAGTCGCCCACGACATCGGGATAGGACCAGACTTCCTCGCGGCCATGGATTTCATAGTCGGTCATCGGCAGTACAGCGTAATTGACCGATTCATTGACGTCGCGCACGACGGTCCAGCCGAATTCGGTCACCCGCGGCGGAGCTGTGTGCGCACCGCTGCCGCGGCATTCATCGCGGTTGTTCTTGCAGAACTCGTAGTGGCCGATCGGCTGGGATGTAATCTCTCCGACCTGCATGAACGTGCCGACAGGTTGCGCCGCCATGACGATCGGCGTCGACGACACCGCCACCAGGCAGCCCGCTAGCATGGCTCTGACTATCACGCCCTTCATAGACGGCCGGTCCCTGTTCACCCCGTGTTATCCTTAACAAACAGTTAACAGGGCGAAGGGGACTCAAGTCAACAAACAAACCGGCCGAGTTGGAAATATGGTTACCGAACTGGTGGACAAGTGTTGCATTTTGATCAACCAGCCAGCATCTGCGCGGCGGCGTTCAATAGCAGGGAGATATCCTGTGGCCGTGAAAGTCGGTGATCGCCGTCACGCACCAGGGTCAGGACGACATCATCCGCCGGCAGGTGTTCAACCAGCCGCAATGCATGGGAGTAGGGCACGTCCGGATCCTCCATGCCCTGGAGTATATGCACCGGGCAGCCTGTCTCGATCATGCCTGTCATAACCCGGTTTTTGCGCCCGTCCTCGAAAAGCGCGCGCGTGAAGACGTTCGGATCCGGCCCGTAGGGCGTTTCTTCCTCGTAGTAGCCCTTGTCTTCAAGGTCCTTTTTCTGCGCCTCGGTCAGCAGCGGCTCGTGCAGGTCGCTGGTAAAGTCAGGCGCCGGGGCGAGGAGCAGCAATCCGAGAATGCGCTCCTGGTTGCCCGATGCCCGCAGTTCCCGGAGCATGCGAAGGGCGATCCATCCGCCCATGGAAGAGCCGACGAGGAGTTGTGGTCCGCCGGTGAAGCGCTCGAACACCGCGAGGCTTTCTTCAAGCCAGCGCGAAATCGTTCCAAGCTTGAAGTCGCCGCCGGATTCGCCGTGGCCCGAATAATCGAAACGCGTACAGGCATAGCCGTTCTCGCCGGCCCAGCGGTCAAGCTCGACCGCCTTCGTGCCTGCCATGTCGGACCGGTAGCCACCGAGCCAGACCAGGCCCGGTCGGTCGGGTGGCCCGGAGCGGTGGCGCACGGTGATCGAACGGGCCTCGGACCCCGTGCCGACTTCAATTTGTTTTTCTGACTGTGTCATGCCGATTTCCTGCTGGCGCCCATGTTTGCCGGGTCATCCGACCGCTGTCGATTTACCCGTCATGGCGCCGATCGTAAACCGAAACCGCCGCGCAGAAAGCCGCGAAGAGCCGATCACACGTGATTTTTTTGGCAAGCCATGCTATTGACTTAAGGGTGGCGATGGTGACATTGCCGCTTGGCCGGCGCGTCTTTGGCGTGTGCGGCCGATTTGCGTAGCAAGTAACGAAACAGCCAAGGAGACTACAGCCATTCGCAGACCATTCAGAGCGCCGCCACCCACCAATACCGGGCCGCGCGCCAATCAAGACATCCGGGTTGACCGGGTGCAGCTTATCGATGATGAGGGAAACAACCGCGGTGAGGTTGCTATAGAGGAAGCCTTGAACGTCGCACAGGATGCCGGACTGGATCTCGTGGAGATCTCGCCGAACGCCAGCCCGCCCGTTTGCAAGGTTCTCGATCTCGGAAAGCTCAAATACCAGACGCAGAAAAAAGCCGCCGAGGCCCGCAAGAAGCAGAAGACCGTCGAGGTCAAGGAAATCAAGATGCGGCCCAACATCGACACCCACGACTACGATGTGAAGATGAAGGCGATGAACCGCTTTTTTGACAGCGGTGACAAGGTCAAGGTGACGCTGCGTTTCCGCGGCCGCGAGATGGCCCACCAGCAGCTCGGCATGCAACTGCTGCAGAAAGTCAAGGAAGACACCGTCGACATCGCCAAGGTCGAGGCCGAGCCGAAGCTCGAAGGCCGGCAGATGATGATGGTCCTCGCGCCCAAATAACACGCAACGTTCGACGCGGATCGATCGCCAAACGGCTCACAAGCCGCTTGCGCTTGCGCGCAATGGCCGCTATAAGGCCGCGTCCGAACCGTCCGGCAGGGCATGCCGTGGCGGTTTTGAATGCAAAACCAGTCCCCGAACGAATAACTGGCAGTGCCTGAAAGGGCAAAGGCTCAGCGTCGTTCAATTGGAAGCCGGTTCGTCCGGCAGGGGGACGAAAAACAAGCGGTTCGCAAAGCCGGACCGGGAATGGAGAAGCAAAATGCCCAAGATGAAGACGAAATCGTCTTGCAAGAAGCGATTCAAGCTGACCGCTTCGGGTAAGGTCAAGTCAGCTGCCGCCGGCAAACGCCACGGCATGATCAAAAGATCCAACAAGTTCATTCGCGATGCACGCGGCACCATGGTTCTTTCCGAGCCGGACGCACGCATTGTGAAGAAATTCATGCCCAACAGCCTCTAAGGCCAGCAAGAGCATTCAAGGAGCTTAGATCATGGCACGCATAAAACGGGGTGTGACCTCCCACGCAAAACACAAGAAGGTCCTGGCCCAGGCCAAGGGCTATTACGGCCGCCGCAAGAACACGATCCGCACCGCAAAGGCTGCGGTCGACCGGTCCAAACAGTATGCCTATCGCGACCGCAAGACCCGCAAGCGCAACTTTCGCGCCCTGTGGATCCAGCGCATCAATGCCGCTGTTCGCGAGCATGGCCTGACCTATGGCCGTTTCATCGACGGTCTCAACAAGGCCGGCATCGAAGTCGACCGCAAGGTTCTTTCCGATATGGCGATCAACCAGCCCGAGGCTTTCGGCGCGCTGGTTGCCAGCGCCAAGGCGTCGCTCGCCTATCTCAAAGACACCACACCGAATGCTTTTGAGAGCGCTGTCCGCTAAGCCAGCGTTTTCCCAAGGCATGACATGAAGAGTTTGGGAAACCCGCGCTGGCTGGGCCGGCGCGGGTTTTTTGATGAGAATGTGACAGATGCTGAACAGCAACGGTTCAACAGGAACAGGGACAATGAGTGATCTGGAAGAGCTCGAACAGTCGATCCTTGCCGATATTGCGGCAACCGACAGCGAGCAGGCAATCGAATCCGTGCGCGTGGCGGCGCTCGGCAAGAAGGGCAGCATCTCCGAAAAGCTCAAGACCCTCGGCGCAATGAGCGCCGATGAGCGCAAGGTCATGGGTCCGGCGATCAACGGGCTGAAAAACCGGGTGTCCGACGCGATCACCGAACGCAAGGCCGCCCTGCATGATCTCGCCATCGAAGCCCGGCTGGCCGGCGAGACGGTAGACGTCACGCTGCCGGTTCGCCGCTCGCCCGCCGAGGCCGGCCGTATTCATCCGATCTCGCAAGTTGTCGACGAGATCACCGCCATATTCTCCGATATGGGCTTCTCGATCGCCGAGGGTCCGGATATCGAGACCGACTACTACAACTTCACCGCGCTCAATTTCCCCGAGGGCCATCCGGCGCGAGAGATGCACGACACCTTCTTCTTCCGTCCCGATCAGGACGGCGAACGCAAGTTGCTGCGCACCCACACCTCGCCGGTGCAGATTCACACGATGGAGCGGCACGGTCCGTCCTACCGGATTGTCATTCCCGGCAAGACCTATCGTTGTGACAGCGACGCGACGCACTCGCCGATGTTTCACCAGCTCGAGGGCCTGGTGGTCGACAAGACCACCAATGTCGCCAACCTCAAATGGGTGCTGCAGGAATTCTGCAAGACCTTCTTCGAGGTGCCGCATCTCAATATGCGGTTCCGCCCGTCTTACTTCCCGTTCACCGAGCCGAGCCTGGAAGTCGACATCCAGTGCGATCGCTCCGGCGCCGAGGTCCGTTTCGGCGAGGGCACCGACTGGATGGAAATCCTCGGTTGCGGAATGGTCAATCCCAATGTGCTGCGTAATGTCGGCCTTGATCCCGATGAGTATCAGGGATTTGCCTGGGGCATCGGCATCGACCGGCTGGCCATGCTGAAATACGGCATGCCTGACCTGCGCGCCTTTTTCGATGCTGACGTGCGCTGGCTGAACCATTACGGCTTCCGGCCACTCGACATACCGACGCTGTTCGCGGGCCTGACCCGCTGAACGGCAACCATCCAACCATGCCCGACGCCGCGTTGCGGCGCGATCGATCGAGACCACGGATAAACCGATGAAATTCACACTCTCCTGGCTGAAGGATCATCTCGATACGGAGGCAACGCTCGACGAGATTGTCGAGGTTCTGAACATGATCGGCCTTGAGGTCGAGGAAATCGACGACAAGGCCGCGCTCAAGCCCTTTGTCGTCGCAAGGGTCCTGACCGCCGAGCAGCATCCCGACGCCGATCGTTTGCGGGTCCTGACCGTCGACACCGGCAGCGGCGATCCGGTGCAGGTCGTCTGCGGCGCCCCCAACGCCCGGGCCGGCCTGATCGGCGCGTTTGCGCCGCCCGGAACCTACATTCCGGGCATCGACCTGATGTTGTCGGTCGGCAAGATCCGCGGTGTCGAGAGCCACGGCATGATGTGTTCGGAACGCGAGCTGCAGTTGTCGGACGAGCACGAGGGCATCATCGACCTGCAGGAGGAACTCGAGATCGGATCGAGCTTTGCCGCCTATGCCGGGCTCGATGATCCGGTGATCGAGATCGGTCTCACGCCCAACCGGCCCGACTGCACCGGGGTTCGCGGCATCGCCCGCGATCTTGCCGCCTACGGGCTCGGCACTCTCAAGGACGGGCACACACCGCCGGCGGGTGGCACGGAGCCCTGTCCTGTCGGTCTTTCGCTCGATTTCGGCGACACCCAGCCGCTGTGCCTCGGTTTCGCGCTGCGCATGGTCAAGGGCGTCAAGAACGGGCCGAGCCCGCAATGGATGCAAAAAAGGCTGACCGCCATTGGCCTGCGCCCGATCAATGCCCTGGTCGACATCACCAACTATGTCACGTTCGACCGTGGCCGCCCGCTGCACGTCTTCGATGCCGGCAAGGTGCACGGGGATCTTGTCGTGCGCCGCGGCCGTCAGGGCGAGACGGTGCTTGCGCTCGATGAGCGCGAATACAGCGTCAACGAGGAAATCTGCGTGATTGCAGATGATCGCGGTGTGGAATCCCTGGCCGGCGTCATGGGCGGCGAGCGTTCCGGCTGCGATGACGACACCACCGACGTTTTGATCGAGTCGGCGCTCTGGGATCCCTCCAACATCGCCCGTACCGGCCGCGACCTCGGCATCATTACCGATGCCCGCTACCGCTTCGAGCGCGGCGTCGATCCGGCCTACATGGCCGAGGGGATGGAGCTGGCGACCAAGCTGGTCCTGCAGCTGTGCGGCGGTGAGCCGACAAAGCCGGTCATCACCGGATATTCCGAACCGCAGAAAAAAGTTGTCTCTTTCCCGGTATCGGAGGTCCGGCGGCTGACCGGCACGGATGTGCCGCGCAAGGAAGCGCTGGCCATCCTGTCGCGTCTCGGTTTCAAGCCGGATGGCGATGGCGACGTGGTCAATGTCGCGGTGCCGACCTGGCGTCCTGACATCGACGGCAAGGCCGACCTCGTCGAGGAAATCATGCGCATTTACGGCGTCAACAGGATCGATCCACAGCCGCTGCCGCGCAACACGCATGTCAACGAACGTATCTTGACGACCATGCAGATCCGCACGCGTCTGGCAAAGCGGGCCCTGGCAGCCCGCGGCATGCTCGAGGCGGTGAACTGGTCTTTCATTTCGGCCGATCAGGCACAGCTTTTCGGCGGCGGCAGCGAGGCTTTGAAGCTTGCCAATCCGATCGCCGCGGACATGTCCGACATGCGGCCGTCCCTGCTGCCGGGGCTGCTCGCCGGCGCGCAACGCAATGCCGACCGCGGCCATGGCGACATCGCGTTGTTCGAGGTATCGGACATTTACGAGGACGACACCTATGCCGGCCAGCACCGGCAGGCCGCCGGTGTGCGCCGCGGCACGGCCCGGCTTGAGGGCAGCGGGCGCCACTGGGACGGCGCGGCCGCTGCCGTGGGCGTCTTCGATGCCAAGGCGGATGCGCTGGCCGTTCTCGAGGCATGCGGTGCGCCAGTCGACCGTGTGCAGATCGAAACCGGCGCCCCGGCCTGGTATCACCCGGGCCGAAGCGGGGTCATCAAGCTCGGTCCGAAGGTCGTGCTCGGAACATTCGGTGAATTCCATCCGAAGGCGCTCGACCGCATGGGCGTTGATGGCCCGATTTGCGGCTTTGAGGTCCGCATCGATGCGGTGCCGGAGCCGAAACGCAAGGCGACCCGCACCAAGACGCCGCTGGAGATTTCGCCCTTCCAGGCGCTGAAACGCGATTTCGCCTTTGTTGTTGATGCCGATGTTCCCGCAGCGCAGATCATCACTTCCGTTGCCGGCGCCGACAAGACGCTGATTGCGGATGTGCGCGTGTTCGATCTGTTTGAAGGGCCCGCATTGGGCGAGGGCAAGAAGTCCGTCGCCGTCGAGGTGGACATTCAGCCGACGGACCGCACGCTGACGGATTCCGACCTGGAAGCGCTCGCCGGGCGCATAATCGACAATGTCGGCAAAAAAACCGGTGGCGTTTTGCGCGGATAGGGTATGCTTGGGCCAAGTTATGCTGACAATGAGCATAAGTTGGCTCAAACCCGGGGCGAGGGCTGGATTATGAATATGATCCTCAATACCGACAGCTACAAATACTCCCATTTCGCCCAGTACCCGCCCGAAACGGCGGCGATATCCGCCTATATCGAGAGCCGGCCCGGCGGACGGCACGACCACGTGCTGTTCTTCGGACTGCAGATGTTCCTGAAGGAATACCTCACCCGCCGCATCACCAGGAACGACATCGACGAGGCCGACGAGCTGGTAACCGCGCACGGTTTGCCCTTCAACCGGGAGGGGTGGGAGCTGCTTGTCGAGCGCCATGGCGGAAGCCTGCCGCTTTCGATCGAGGCCCTGCCGGAGGGCGCGGTCGTGCCGGTCGGTACCCCGCTTGTCCAGATCCGCAACACCGATCCGGACTTCTTCTGGCTTCCGACATTCATTGAAACGGCGCTGCTGCGCGCCGTCTGGTATCCGTCGACCGTTGCGACCGTGTCCTTCCACGTGCGCCGTATCATCACCGAGGCGCTGGAGCGCTCCTGCGACGATTATACGGATGTACTGCCTTTCCGGCTGCACGATTTCGGCGCCCGCGGCGCCACATCGCTGGAACAGGCCGGGCTCGGCGGGGTTGCGCACCTGGTCAGCTTCATGGGCACCGACACCGTGTCGGGTCTGGTTTTCGCCCGCAAATACTATTCCGAACCGATGGCGGGCTTCTCCATTCCGGCCGCCGAGCACTCGACCATGACCGCCTGGGGCGAGGAGCGGGAGGCCGAGGCCTATGAGAACATGATCGAGAGTTTCGGCGGCGACGGAAAAATGGTTGCCGTCGTGTCCGATTCCTACGATCTCTATCGCGCCGTCTCGGAGATCTGGGGCAAGGAACTGCGCTCCAAGGTCGAACAGATGGGCGGAACGCTGGTTGTCCGGCCGGATTCCGGCGATCCGGCGGTCGTGCCCATCGATACGGTCGACATGCTCGGCGCCATATTCGGTTATTCAACCAACGCCAAGGGCTTCAAGGTGCTCAATCCGGCGGTCCGCGTCATCCAGGGTGACGGTGTGACGCCCGATACGATCAAGATCATTCTCGATCGGCTGATGGGCCGCGGCTGGTCGGCGGAGAATATCGCCTTCGGCATGGGCGCCGGGCTTCTGCAGAAGGTCAACCGCGACACGCTGCGCTTTGCCATGAAGGCCAACGCCCGGCTCGATACGGCAGGCAACTGGACCGGGATACACAAGGACCCGAAGACCGATCCCGGCAAGGCGTCGAAGCGCTACCGGCAGGCGGTGATCATGGAGGACGGAACGCCTGTGGCCGTGCCGCTCAAGGAGCTCGGCGGGCGCGACAATCTCATGCAGACAGTCTGGGAGGACGGCGCCCTATTGAAGGACTGGACGTTTGCTGAAATCAGGCAGAGAGCCGCCGGGGAGATTTGACATGACATTGTTTAGATGGGGCGTCCTTTCAACCGCGAAAATCGCGCAGACCCAGTTACTGCCCGCGATGCAGGATGCGAGCAATTGCATCGTCGCGGCCATCGCCAGCCGCGATGAGGCAAGGGCACGCCAGGTCGCGGACAGGTTCGGCGTGCCGCATGCTTTCGGGTCCTACGAGGCCCTGCTTGAATCCGATACGGTCGACGGCGTCTACATCCCGCTGCCGACCAGCGATCATGTCGGCTGGAGCCTGAAGGCCGCGCGGGCCGGAAAGCACGTGCTTTGCGAAAAGCCCATTGCGCTGCGAGCCGAGGAGATTGACGAACTGATAGCCGAGCGTGACCGCTCCGGGCGGATCATTTCCGAGGCCTTCATGGTCCATTACCATCCGCAGTGGCACAAGGTCAGGACGCTGATATCGGACGGCGCGATCGGTCGGCTGCGCCACGTCAATGGCGTCTTTACATATTTCAACAAAGACCCGCAGAACATGCGCAACAAGCCGGAGCTCGGCGGCGGTGGCCTGCCCGACATCGGCGTCTATCCGACTGTTTCAACACGCCTTTCCACCGGCATGGAGCCACAACGCGTGCGCGCTGAGGTCGAGCGCGATCCGCAATTCGGCACCGATATCTATGCCAATGTTTCCGCCGATTTCGGCGATTTCAACCTGGATTTCTATTGCTCCACCCAGATGGCGCTGCGACAGGAGATGCTTTTCCACGGCGAAACCGGCGCCATCGAGGTCACGGCGCCCTTCAATGCCGGCGACTACGGTCACGCCGTCGTCACGCTTTACAATCAGGACCGCTCCGAAGCGCAGGTTTTCAGTTTCCCGGGCGTGCGCCAGTATCGCAACATGCTCGAAACCTTCGCCGACACGGCACTGGGCGGCGAGGGCGCGTTGTTTACGCTGGAAAGCTCGAAGGCCAACCAGAAGCTGATTGACGCCATCTACCGGGCCGGCGACAGCGATGGCTGGGAGACCGTCTGAAGCAGTTCCGCGTTCTTGAAATTGCTGCGTCGGACGACCATCATGGACGCCTGTCCCGCGTCGATTCGCATCCGTCAAATGATCAGAGGTTCGCTTGGATCACCTGCGCTATGCCGGTCTGCCGTTCGAGCGCCAGCGCGACATACTCGTCGAGATCGTGCGCGGCGAACCGATTGTCCATGACGTCCTGCGTGCGGCGCGAGACTTCGGCCTGCCGCAGTGGCGCATCGTTGCCGGCGTGATCTACAACACCGTCTGGAATGTCCTGACCGGCCGTCCGTCCGGTCATGGCGTCAAGGATATCGACCTGTTTTATTTTGACGATGCCGACCTTTCCTGGGAGGCCGAGGACCATGTGATCAAGCGCGGTCACGATGCTTTTGCCGGTACCGCTCTTCCGGTCGAGATCCGTAACCAGGCCCGTGTGCATCTGTGGTTTCCGGAAAAATTCGGCGAAGACTATGCGCCGCTCAAAGACTGCGACGAATCCATCGCCCGTTTCTCCTCAAAGACCCACGCTGTGGGCATACGCCTTGAAGCAGACGGCACGATCGATATTTGCGCGCCTTTCGGGCTCGATGATATTTTTTCCTTTATGGTGGTGCCCAACAGGGTGCTCTACAATGAGCCGGGCTACAACGAGAAGGTGCGACGCGCCCTTCAGTGCTGGCCGGAGCTGACCGTTGAACCCTGGTAGCGCGTTGCAAGGGGAGTAAGGATCAAGGTCTTTACAGATCTCAGTCCACAACGCGGAACCGGACGCCTTCGGAGCTTACATATTCATTTGCCCCGAGCCGGCGAAAACTGACACAGCTGGTGCCTTTGGCCGGACCGCTTGGAAAGGTTGAACAGATCCTGTTTCCGCGTGCCTTCCAGGTGCCTTGCATGGAACCGAGCAAGGCGCGGGCGGTCACCACGCCATCGTCCAGGTAGCGCATGGTTATGCGCATGCCGAACCTGCGCGTGACAATGGTCTTGTTCAGCATTTCGGCCCGAATTTCTTCGGCGGTGAGTGTCTTGGCCTGCCCGTATTGCGGGACGGCGATTGCGACCAGCAATGCGATCCAGAACGATCTTTTCATGGCCCGGGAGTGATGTTCGACAAACAGTTTGCCAGACTAAGCTAGGGCTGAAAGCGGCCGCTTCAATGGCATGCGTTGTCGACCGGAAGCGTCGTGCTAACGGCCGAAAACGAGCTTGGCGTAACCGGTATAGGAAAAGATCGTGGCCACGGCCGAGCCGATGGTCAGCGCGATGACGGGCCGCAGGTCCGGGACAAACACGATCAGCCCCGAATAGACGAGATAGTTGAGCAGGCTGGTGGCAATGCCGACGCCACTGTAACGCATGCCTTCGACGGCGGCATGGCTGCTGCTCTTTCCGAAAGTGAAATTCCGGTTGAGCAGCCATGTGACCTGCAGCGCGGCAGCGATGGCGATGAGTCGTGCAGTAAAGGGGTCAAGCGCCGTAAAGCGCAACAACCCCATTAAAAGTACTGCATCCGTCACAAATCCAATTCCGCCGACAACGACGAAACTAAAGAGACGTTTTTTCATGCAGCGATTGTTTTCCTTGCCTTGCCGCCGGTTTGGCGCTGATCATCCCCGACCGCGCGCGTTTCGCTGCGCGTCGTTGGGAGACCCATATACAGCATCCTTTTGTGTTCTGCACGGCTTCGGGCCAAAGAATCCAAAATAACCCCAGCGACAAAAAACAGCATGGAAATCATCAGCAAGGCGATCGCGGCGATCCAGGTCGGCAGCCTGCTGACCAATCCTGTGTCGAAATACTCGGCCAGGACGGGTGCCATGAAGGCAAGGCTTGCCAGCAGGAAGATTCCGCTGATGCTGGAGAAGAACAGGAACGGTCGCGTCTCCTTGACGAGCAACATCAGCATCCAGAGGATCTTGAAGCCGTCCTTGAAGGTCGAGAGCTTGCTGTCGGAACCTTCCGGGCGACGTCCGTAGTCGAGCGCCAGCTCAGACACGGGCATGCGCAGCATCGATGCGTGCACGGACATTTCGGTCTCGATTTCGAACCCGCCGGACAGGGCCGGGAAGCTCTTGGCGAACCGCCTGTTGAAGACCCGGTAGCCGGAAAAGATGTCCGTGAAGTCACGACCGAATAGCGTCGTGTAAATAAAATTGAACAGACGGTTGCCGAATGCATGGCCCGAACGCCCTGCATCATTGGTGACACCGCGGCGAGTTCCGACGACCATGTCGCTGCGTTCTGTCAAAAGGGTGCGGACCAGGTCCGGCGCGTCCGCGGGTGCGTAGGTGCCGTCACCGTCGGCCATGACATAGATGTCGGCATCGATATCGGCGAACATGCGGCGCACCACGTGACCCTTGCCCTGCCGGGGCTCGCGCACGACAGTCGCGCCGGCCCGGGCGGCCAATATGGCGGTCCGGTCGCTTGAATTGTTGTCGTAGACAAAGACATGGGCATTCGGCAGTTCGCGACTGAATCCCGCGACCACATCACCGATGGTCGCCTCTTCATTGTAGCACGGCAACAGGACGGCGATCTGCAGGTCGTCGAACATCGATTCTGACATCATGGCCTCGTCTGGTCGGTTACAGGCGCCGGGCGCCGTCGCGCTCGTGCGCGCCTTTACTATTTCTTGGGAAGGTTAAGGCTAGGTTGCCCGGCGACAAAATAGTTGGAAGTCTGGGGAGAGATGGCCGTGACCATGGTCGGTGAAGCCAATCCGGGAACCGCAGGCGGCAGCGACACCCGCCTGCTGCGGCCGGTCCTGTTCACAATGCTTGCGACTGCGCTGTTTCTTTCCGGCATGCATTTTCTCCACGGCACGGATTATGTCGGTGGTGACAATGACGATGTAATGCGCCTTGTGCAAATCCGCGACCTGATGGCGGGGCAGGGCTGGTTCGACATGACCCAGTATCGCCTGGGTCTGGAGGGCGGCACGCCGATGCACTGGTCGCGTCTGATCGATGTGCCGCTGGCAAATCTGATCGGGCTGTTCTCGATATTCATGGACACCCGTGATGCGGAAGCGGCGGCGCTTTTCGTCTGGCCCCTCGTCCTCCTGGCGCCGCTCTTTGTCGGAATTGCCGCTGCCGGCCGCAATCTCGGGGATCGTCCCGGCATGCTGGTCGCCCTGTTCCTCGGTGCTTTCTTTGTCATCGCCCATAGTCGTTTCCGGCCCGGCGCGATCGACCATCACAATGTGCAAATGGCGCTGATCATGCTGGTGATGGCGGGTATCACCGATCCGCGCCTGAGCCGCGTCTGGTCGGTAACGGCCGGCGTCGCCGCGGCGCTGGCCATCGCCATTGGCGCGGAAACGATGCCGATCGTTGCGATCGGCTGCGCTGCGATGGCGGTGCTCTGGGCGTGGATGGGACGGCCGGCCATGCAGGCCGCCAGCACTTTCGGCCTTTCCTTTGCCGCGACCCTTGCCTGCTGCTTTTATCTGCTTACACCGCCCGCAGCCTACGGCACGGTTGCCTGCGACGCCTTTTCCGGCGGAATCTATCTGCTTGGCACGGCCGGTGGCGCTGTCCTGTTCTTTCTTGCTGCGCTGTCCAGTGACCAAACCCGTCTGGTGCGTTTTGCCGGGCTTGCCGTTGGCGGTGTCCTCGTCGCCGGTGCCGCGGTTTTCATCGTGCCGGGATGTCTGCAAAGTCCGCTCGCGGATCTTGATCCGATGTTGCGCACCATGTGGCTCGACCGTGTGACCGAGGCGCGCTCCGTGGTCAGCCAGGTCAAGTTCAGCCCGGAGAATCTGGCCGGCTTTTACGCCGTGCCGGTGATCGCGCTCATGGTCTGCGCCTGGCAGGTCCGGCGCGGCGAACGGCGCTGGCAGAACCTGTGTTTCGCAGCGGTTATCGCGGTCGCCTTTCTGATTTCGCTGGTTCAGGTCCGCGGTTCGGTGTTTGCCAATCTGCTGGCGATTGTACCCCTGTCTGCGATCATTGCCGAAAAGCAGGTCCTCTACCGCCGCGACAACAGGTTCGGACGCGCCGCCGTGCAATATCTTCTGCTGGCGGTGATTTCGATCCAGTTCGTCTGGTCGGTTGGCGGTGCTCTCGTCGTTGACGGCGTTGATTCGGTCAAGACCCATTCGACAACCGCCGAGGAAACGCGCGAGAAATGCGATGCGGCGGGGAATTTCGACAGTCTGGCGGCCGAGCCGCCGGGTGTCGTCTCGGCCGTTTCAAACCTTGGCTCGGATATTCTGCGCTTCACGCCGCACCGCGTGCTGTCGGCGCCCTACCACCGCAACCAGGGCGGCATGCTCACACAGTTGCAGATCGCCATGGGAAGCGCCCATGATGCCGAGGCCTTTATTCGCGGATCGGGCGTGACGCTGGTTGCCTTCTGTGCGACGGACCCGGAAGCCAAGGATATTGTCAGAACGTATCCCGAGAGCTTCTATGCGATGCTGGCGGAGGGCCGGACACCCGGTTTCCTTGAGCCCGTCGCGGATGCATCGGACAATCCGATCCGGCTCTACCGGGTCGTAAATTAGAGATTGAGCGGGAATTGGCGTAAGATAACGCTGAGTCGATTTGGTCTTCTGGAGCCCATGAGATGATGGCACGCATACCCAATGCAAAGTGGCTGAGCGGCCTTTTGACCGTCCTGATGATCGTTTTTGGCATCGGGCACGCCTCGGCACAGAGCACCACACCGGCCAAGCAGCTCTTCGGCGGCAAGAGACTGCCCGCTGTTATGCCGGCGCAGGCCCACGGCTTCTATTCGAAGGGCTGTCTGTCCGGCGGCATCGCCATTGCCACCGACGGCCCGTACTGGCAGGCCATGCGCCTGTCGCGGAACCGCCGCTGGGGTCATCCCGCACTCATCGAGACGATCGAGAAACTGTCACGCGATGCAGCGCTGAAGGACGGCTGGCCGGGACTGCTGGTCGGCGACCTGTCGCAGCCGCGCGGCAGCCCGATGCTGACCGGTCACGCATCCCACCAGATCGGCCTTGACGTTGACATCTGGCTGACCCCGATGCCGAACCGCCGTTTCACGGCGCAGGAGCGCGAATCAACCAGCGCCATTTCAGTCCTCAAGACGAAGTCCGTCGTCACCGACCCGAATGTGTGGACCGACGCCCACGGCCGTCTGATCATGCGTGCGGCCAGCTATCCGGAGGTGCAAAGGGTGCTGGTTCACCCGGGCATCAAGAAGAAGCTGTGCGAGAGTTATACCGGCGACCGCAAGAACCTGAACAAGATCAGGCCCTATTACGGGCATCACTACCACATGCATATCCGCCTCCACTGTCCGAAGAACTCCAAGGGCTGCCGGGCGCAAAAGGCCGTGCCGGCCGCTTCCGGCTGTGGCAAGGAACTCGATTGGTGGTTCGATGTCGCCCTGAAGCCGAAAAAGCCTGCAAAAAAGACAAGCAAGAAGACGACGAAACCGGCAAAGCCCAGGCACATCATGCTGACGGACCTGCCGTCCGCCTGCGCGGTGATCCTGAATTCGCCCGGTCCCGCAACGGAGGAAGCGGTGACGTACAGGGCCAGGAGCGGCGCACAGACCGCCTATGCACCGGTCAAGCCGATCCAGTCGCCCTTTTCGATGCCGGCGCTGGTTCCCATTCCCAAAGAGCGGCCGTTCGTGCAATAAGACTGCAACATTTCTCGATTAAAGCGGCTTTGACGAAAAATAAGCGCCAGGCCTGCTTTCAATTGCCATTGCAATTCCCTATAGGGAGAATTCAAATCGATTTAATGCGGCAGAATTGAGCTTTGGCGACGCCCGGCAACGGGCGTGCCGGGGTGGTTGATTTCGGAGAGTTGCGGAACATGCCCAATATCATGGACCAGGAAGCCATCGTCCATTTCCCGATCCTGATCGGTGACATCGGTGGAACCAATGCGCGTTTCGCGATTCTCGTCGATGCCTATGCGCAGCCCAAGGAATTTCCGATCCTTGCGACTGCCGATTTCGAAACCATCGAGGAAGCGATCCAGACCTGCGTGCTCGACAAGACATCGGTTCAGCCGCGAGCGGCGATTTTTGCTATCGCGGGGCCGGTTGACGGCGATGAAACGCGTCTGACGAATTGCCCCTGGATCGTTCGCCCGAAGCAGATGATGCGCGATTTCTTCCTCGAGGATGTAATCGTTCTCAACGATTTCGAGGCGCAGGCGCTGGCCGCCGCCTCGCTGGATGACGAGCATCGGCACACCATCGGCGGCGGTGAGATCGACTCCAATGCGTCCCGTGTCGTCCTCGGACCGGGAACCGGGCTCGGCGTCGCCGGCCTGGTCTATTCGAACCACAACTGGATCCCGGTGCCCGGTGAGGGTGGGCATATCGACCTCGGCCCGCGGACTGAGCGTGATATGGCTGTCTTCCCGCATCTGTTGCGTATCGAGGATCGGGTATCGGCCGAACAGATCCTGTGCGGCAGCGGCATGGTCAATCTCTACCGGGCGATCTGCGCGGCGGATGAGATCAAGGCGAAATTCAAGGCCCCGCACGAGATCACGGCGGCCGGTCTGGAGGGCAAGGATCCGGTCGCAGCCGAGACGCTGTCGCTCTTTGCCACCTATCTTGGCCGGGTCGCCGGCGATCTGGCGCTTGTCTTCATGGCCCGCGGCGGCGTTTTCCTGTCCGGCGGGATCGCCCAGAAAATCGTGCCCGTCCTTGAAAAACCGGAATTCAGGGCCGCGTTCGAGGACAAGGCGCCGCATAGCGGCCTGCTGAAATCCATTCCGACAAGCGTGATCACGCATCCCCTGGCCGCACTGTTCGGTCTTGCATCCTTCGCGCGCACGCCCGTGCGGTTCGGTGTTGCGACCGAAGGGCGCCGCTGGAGGGCATAGGCAAAGCCTCACGAAGCGTATATACGAGCCGCTGAAAGAACAGATCAGGACTTAAGCAGTGGCGGAATCAGACGAAAATCGGATGGATGCCTATACACTCATGGGCATGCTCCGGCGTATCCTGTCGGAGAATGTGCGTGACTATGTGGGCACCTATGTTTTCGCCATCTTCTGCCTGGTCGCCGTGTCCGGATCGACGGCCTTCATGGCATGGATCCTGCGCGATATCGTCAACGAGGCCTTTGCCAAGCAACGCCTCGACGTCATCTGGTCAATCACCGCCGGCATATTCGTCGCATTTCTGGTGCGCGGCCTCGGGACCTATGGCCAGGCGGTCGCGCTGGCGAAAATCGGCAACAACATCGTCGCCCGTTACCAGCGCCGGCTGTTCTCGCACTTGATGGAGCTCGGTGTCGGGTATCTGGGCGAGACACGCTCGGCACAGCTCGCCGCCCGTATCGGCCAGAACGCCTCCGGCATCCGCGATGTGCTCAACCTGACGATCACCTCGCTTGCAAAAGACCTTCTGACGCTTGTCGCGCTCGTTGGTGTGATGTTGTACCAGGACTGGAAGCTGACGCTGGCGGTAGCCCTTGTCGGTCCGCCGGTCGTGCTGGCGCTCCGCTATATCGCCAAGCGGCTGCGCAGCGTCACGCGCGAAGCCGTGCTGGTCAACAGCCGTGTCTATGGCGTCATGCAGGAAACCATGCAGGGCATTGCCATCGTCAAGGCCTTTACGATGGAAGACCAGCTCCGCGGCAAGGTGAACGAGTTGGTTGAGGACGCCGAAGCCCGTTCCAACCGGATCGTTCGGCTGACTGAGCGCACCGGCCCGCTGACCGATTCACTCGCCGGCCTCGCTGTTGCCGGCATCCTTGCCTACGCAGCCTTGCAGACTGTCAATGAGGACCAGTTGCCGGGCGCACTGGTCTCGTTCATCGGCGCGCTTCTGTTTGCCTATGATCCGGCGCGCCGGCTGGCGCGTCTCCAGGTCAACATGGAACGCGCGATCGTCAATGCCCGGATGATCTACGAGGTTCTGGACATCGATCCGCACCAGCCCGACGCGCCAAATGCCAAGGAACTGGAGATTACAAAGGGCGAAATCCGCTTCGAGGACGTCAAGTTTGGCTACGCGCTGGCAAGTCCGGTGCTGCATGGCGTGAGCTTTACGGCGCAAGCCGGCAAGACGACGGCCCTTGTCGGGCCGTCCGGCGCCGGCAAGACGACAATCGTCAACTTGCTGCCGCGCTTTTACGATGTCGATGGCGGCCGCATCCTCATCGATGGTCAGGATATCGCTGACGTTACCAAGAATTCCCTGCGTGCCGGTATCGCCTATGTTTCGCAGCATCCCTATCTCTTCGAGGGAACGATCGGTGACAATATCCGTTATGGCCGTCCCGATGCCACGGACGCGGAGGTCGAGGAGGCCGCAAAGCTTGCCTATGCCCACGACTTCATTCTCGAGCAGCCGGAAGGATATGACACGCCGGTCGGCGAAGGCGGCTCGACCCTGTCCGGCGGTCAGCGCCAGCGCATCTCAATTGCCCGGGCGGTGATCCGCAATGCGCCGATCCTGCTCCTCGACGAAGCAACATCGGCGCTCGACACTGAATCGGAAGTATTTGTCCAAAAGGCGCTGGACGATGCGATGAGCGGGCGCACGGTGCTTGTCATCGCCCACAGGCTTTCAACCATCGCCCGCGCAGACAAGATCATCGTCATGATGAAGGGCAATGTCGCGGAGCAGGGAAGTCACAAAGAGCTGGCAGAGCTCGAGGACGGGATCTATGCAAGATTCCTGAAGCTCCAGGCGCTTGGACTTGACGGCGATGAGACGCTCGGAATTCAGATCACCCCGGCAAAAAAAGAGGTCGAACATGGCTGATATGCGACTGGCTGTCGTGGGCGCTGCCGGCCGTATGGGTCAGGCTCTCATTCAGGCAATCGACGCTGTCGACGGCGCCGTGCTTGCCGCGGCCGTCGAGCGCAGCGGCTCCGATGCAATCGGCCGCGACGCCGGGGAACTTGCCGGCGCCGGCCATGCAGGCATCGCTGTCACCGATGACCCGGTGGCTGCGTTCTCTGCGGCTGATGGTCTTCTGGATTTTACAGCGCCGGCGGTATCCGTGGATTTTTCGGCCCTGTCGGCCGATGCCGGCATCGCACACGTGATCGGCACCACCGGCCTCAACGCGGCGCAGGACGATGCGATCCGCGCAAACGCGGCGCGCACGCCGATCGTCAAGTCCGGCAATATGAGCCTCGGCGTCAACCTGCTGGCCGTTCTCGTGCAGCAGGCGGCAAAGGCCCTTGATGCCGCCGACTGGGACATCGAGGTGGTGGAGATGCATCACAAGCACAAGGTCGATGCGCCGTCCGGAACCGCCTATCTCCTCGGTGAAGCCGCGGCGCGGGGGCGCGGTGTCAGTCTCTCGGATAACAGCGTTCGCGTTCGCGACGGCCAGACCGGCCCGCGACCGAAGGGCACAATCGGCTTTGCGACCCTGCGCGGCGGTTCTGTCGTCGGCGAGCATTCCGTGCTCCTGGCGGGTGAAGGCGAGATGGTCGAACTCACGCACCGTGCGCTCGACCGTTCGATTTTCGCGCGCGGCGCTGTCAAGGCCGCGCTCTGGGCCCGGGGCCGTGACCCGGGGCTTTACTCCATGCTTGATGTCCTCGGAATCTCCTGAAACCAAAAAAGGCAAAAACCATGTCCGGAACCCTAGTCCTTGTTCGCCACGGCCAAAGCGAATGGAACCTGAAGAACCTGTTCACGGGGTGGAAAAACCCGGACCTTACCGAACAGGGGCTGGAGGAAGCGAAAACCGGTGGCCAGGCACTGAAGGACTACGGCATCCGGTTCGATATTGCCTTCACCTCCGTCCTGGTGCGCGCCGAGCGCACCTGCCAGATCATTCTCGACGGGATCGGCCAGCCGGACCTTGAAACCATCCATGACCAGGCATTGAACGAACGCGACTACGGCGATCTTGCGGGCCTCAACAAGGATGACGCGCGCGAAAAATGGGGCGAGGAACAGGTTCATATCTGGCGCCGTTCCTACGATGTGCCGCCCCCCGGCGGAGAGAGCCTGAAAGATACCGGCGCCCGGGTCTGGCCCTACTACATGACGGAGATCCTGCCGCGTGTCCTTGCCGGCCAGAATGTCCTTGTCGCCGCGCACGGCAACTCACTGCGCGCACTGGTCATGGTGCTGGACCGCCTGACCCGAGAAGAGGTGACCGGCCTCAACCTGGCGACCGGCGTGCCCATGGTCTACAAGCTCAAGGCCGATTCCACCGTTGCCTCCAAGGAAGTGCTCGGAGACATGTCCAAGGCGCATTGAACCGTCATGGCCGCCAACGGCATCCGCCCGGCAAGACACGAGGAAGCCGATCTTCTGACGGAATTGTGCCATCGTTCAAAGGCCCATTGGGGCTACGATGACCGCTTCATGGAACAAAGCCGGCAGGCGCTGACCGTCAATTCCGAACGCATCGCCGAAGGCTGGGTGCTTGTCGCCGAACGGGGCGGCAGGCTGGAGGGCGTGGCGGCGATCGGTCCGGATGAAGACGGTTTCGAGATCGACCTGTTCTTCATCGACCCCGATGCCATGGGCAAGGGCGTTGGTACACGTCTCTTCAAGGCCCTTCTGGACCTGGCACGGTCGCGCGGCATCGCGCGTCTGGCGATCCTGTCCGATCCCAATGCGGCGGCGTTTTACGAGCGTATGGGTGCCCAGCCGGTCGGCAACGCCCCGTCGGACGCGATTCCGGGCAGGGTCTTGCCGCTCTTTGAAATGATTGTCCCGCCATCAAATGCTTCTATTTAACGACAAGAGTGGCTAGTATGCCGGCTATCAGCGGCAACAGGCAGACCGGTTGACATGATCGAAGCTGCAGCGGGGCATGGTGTGAAAACGAGAATTCTGCATCTTACAGCATTGGCTGTTCTGGCAATGACGGTTTCCGGATGTGTTTCGGAGTCGGACTACGGTGCCGATGTGCAAGCCGGCTCCAGCGTCAGCTCCTATTCCCAGTGCCGGTCCGAGGCCTTGGACAGATACCCGCCCAAACCGGTCGTCAATGAGGAACCGGGATATATCGGTGACCGATGGGTGTCCTGCGGTGACGGAAGCGGGCGGCTCTGTCCGCCGGCCAGCGCCGCTTATTATGCCGACCAGGGGACCTATTGGGACTATAACAGGACGCCGCGGCAGCAGTTTCTGCGGCGTTGCCTGTCCGGTTAACTGAGAAAACCGCGCACGGCATCCGCGAGTCTTTACGCGGCAAGGTCCGCAACAACGGCGTCGAGGACCAGCATACCGGCCGGCGTGCAGCGCAGCCGTGAATTGCCGAGCCGCTCAAGCAGCCCGTGGGAAATCAGGAAACTTTCCTTCTCGGGGTCGACGGAGCGGCCGGAGAGATCGCGCCAGCGCGTCAGGTCGAACCCCTCCCGCAGGCGCAGGCCCATCAGCATGAGCTCGTCGGCCTGGGCTTCCGCGTCGAGCCGTTCTTCCGACTCCATGCCATGGCCAAGCGTCTCGACCTGCTCAAGCCATTGTTCGGGCATGCGTCGGTTGACCGTTCCCGTCTTGCCGCCGGCGTGCGAAAGTCGGCCATGGGCGCCGGCGCCGAGGCCGACATAGTCGCCATAGCGCCAGTAGGTCAGGTTGTGGCGGCTTTCCGCGCCGGGGACCGCGTGGTTGGAAACCTCGTAGGCCGGCAGGCCGCGGGCACTGGTGAGCGCCTGTGTCGCGTCATAAAGATCGGCGCTCAGGTCGCCGTCCGGAACCTTCAGCCGTCCGCTCTTGTGAAGGCCGTAGAACGGCGTTCCCTGCTCGATGGTCAGCTGGTAGAGGGACAGATGATCGGCGGCGTGTGCGATAGCAGCTTCAAGCTCGTTCTCCCAGGCCTCTACGCTTTGACCGGGGCGCGCATAGATAAGATCGAAGGAAAGCCGCGGGAAGATCGCGCGCGCCATTCCGATCGCCGCCAGCGCCTCGGCAACCGTGTGCAGGCGGCCGAGCTGTTTGAGGTCGTCGTCGTTTAGCGCCTGGACGCCGAGCGACACCCGGTTCACCCCTGCCGCCCGGTATCCCCGGAATCGCTCGGCCTCGACGCTCGTCGGATTCGCTTCGAGCGTTATCTCCGCATCGATGGCCACATCCCATGCCTTGCCGATGGCGGACAGGATTTCATCGACCGTTTGCGGCGCCATCAGCGAGGGGGTTCCGCCGCCGAAAAAGATGCTGGTGACCTTGCGCGAGCCGGTGATCGCCCGCATCTGAAGGATCTCCCGCTGAAAGGCGGCGACGTAGCGGGACTGGTCGACGGGCCTGTGGCGCACGTGACTGTTGAAGTCGCAATAGGGGCATTTGGCTGCGCAGAACGGCCAATGCACATAGATTCCGAATCCCGGATCCTTGATATCCAGCGTCACCCCACCCTTCCTCGTCAGCCTTCGAGGCACTCCTCGGCAAACCGCTTGAACGCCCTGGCACGGTGCGACAGCGCCTGCTCCTGGCCAAGTGTCCAGCCGTGCTTTTGATCCGCACTCATCTCACCGAATGTGATGTCAAACCCATCCGGTTGAAAAATCGGATCATATCCGAAGCCCTGGTCTCCGCGCGGAGGCCAGACTATCGCGCCTTCCACTTCGCCGCGGAAATATTCCACATGTCCATCAGGCCATGCAAGGCAAATAACGGACACAAAACGCGCCGTCGGATTGTGCGGCGAAGTTGATTGCAACTCCTTGTATACGCGTTCCATGGCCAGGCCGAAGTCTCTTTCCGGTGCGGCCCAGCGGGCGGAATAGATGCCGGGCGCGCCGTTCAGCCCGTCGACTGCAAGACCCGAGTCGTCGGCAAGGGACGGGAGTTGCGACGCCGTTGCCGCCGCGACGGCCTTCAGGCGGGCATTCTCCTCGAAAGTGAGGCCGGTCTCCTCGGGTTCGGGCAGGTCGAGATCGGCCGCCGTCAAAAGGGTGTAGCCGAGCGGATCGAGAAGCGTCTTGAGCTCGCGGATCTTTCCCTGGTTGTGGCTGGCAATCACCAGCTTGTTTTCAGTCAGTCGTCTCAATTTTTCCGCCTGTCTCGGTGCCGAAGCCCCAGATGCGGGGTTCGGCGAATTCGATGCTGTTTCCTGCCGGGTCGCGCACATAGATGGAGCGTCCGCCGCCCGGCCAGTGAAAGTCCGCTTCTATGGCGACGCCCGCCGCGGTCAGGGCATCGGCAATCGAATCAAGCTCCTGCGCCGTCGCGCCAAAGCACATATGTCCGTTTCCGCGTGTTCCGTGCACCGGAACCGGCATGGCCGGATTTTGCGCCGGCTTTACCGACTCGTCCGGATTGAAGATCAGGACCATGCCGCGGCCGCAGCGGAAGAACACGTGCCTGTCACCCATGCGGGTGACCTTTTCAAGGCCGAGCAGATCGCCATAAAACCGTTCCGCCGCATCAAGATCGCCGGCATAGAGCGCTGTTTCGAGAATGTGGCCGGGCGCCTGCATTGGATGAAATCTTAAGGGGTTGCTGTTGCGTCTTTCTGCATTTCCACGAGTGCAGCAATGCCGCTCTTGGCAAGGCCGAGCATGGCGTTGAAATCCGTTTCGCTGAAAGGTTCGCCTTCCGCCGTTCCCTGGATTTCAACGATGCCGCCGGAACCGGTCAGAACGAAGTTGGCATCGGTCTCTGCCGAGGAATCCTCGGCATAGTCGAGATCGAGCACCGGCTGGCCGAGGAATACGCCGCAGGAAATGGCGGCGATGTGATCCTTCAGCACCTTTTCCGTTGTAATCATTCCCTGTGCCTCCATCCATCTGAGGCAGTCATGCAGGGCCACCCAGGCACCGGTTATCGACGCTGTCCTGGTGCCGCCATCGGCCTGGATCACATCGCAATCGACGGAAATCTGTCGCTCGCCCAGCGCTTCGAGATCCACGACCGCGCGCAGCGAGCGTCCAATAAGCCTTTGGATTTCTTGTGTTCTTCCGCTCTGCTTTCCGGCGGAAGCCTCACGCCGCATACGTTCGCCGGTAGCACGGGGCAGCATTCCGTATTCGGCGGTTACCCAGCCCTTGCCCGCATTGCGCAGCCATGGCGGGACCCGCTCCTCGAGGCTCGCGGTGCAAAGAACATGCGTATCGCCGAACTTGACGAAGCAGGATCCCTCGGCGTGTTTGGAATAGCCGCGTTCGAAGGACACCGCCCGCATTTGATCGGTTCTTCTGCCAGATGGGCGCATAGGTAACTCCAGTTGATTGCTTCGATAGGTCCTAGCCTTCCTTTGCGGCGCTTGCAAAGAAAATGCACTATATAGGGACAATGCGATTTGATTTTTTTGCAGCAACCGGGAAACTAGGACTGTTGGTCACGCAGCAGTCGAGAGACCGTGTATATGAGTAACGAAACGCGATCGGAGACGGAGCAACCCGCGCCGCTGGATGAACGGACGCGGGAGATATTTCGCAGCATCGTTGAACTCTATCTCGATTCCGGCGATCCGGTCGGATCGCGCAACCTGTCGCGCGTGCTGCCAATGTCGCTTTCGCCCGCCTCGGTGCGCAATGTGATGAGCGATCTCGAGGAACTCGGCCTGATTTACGCACCGCATATCAGTGCAGGCCGCCTGCCGACGCAACAGGGATTGCGATTCTTTGTCGACGCCTTCATGGAGACCGGCAACCTGTCGTCGGAGGAGCGCGACATGATCGAGCGCCAGGTCAGCAGCATCGAGCGCGACCAGTCGGTCGAGACGCTGCTGACAGAGGCGAGCCAGATGCTGTCCGGGCTATCGCGCGGCGCCGGACTTGTTATCGCCAACAAGAGCGACGCGGTGGTCAAGCACATCGAATTCGTCCGGCTGGAGCCGACGCGTGCCCTTGTCGTGCTTGTCGGCGGCAATGACCAGGTCGAAAACCGCATCATTGAATTGCCCGCCGGTGTCACGGCCGCCCAACTGACTGAAGCCGCGAATTTCCTCAACGCCCATCTGGCCGGTCATACGCTGGCGGAACTGCGCGGCGAGCTGAAACGTCTGAAGAACGAGGTCAGCCGTGAACTTGACGTTTTGTCCCAGACCCTTGTCGAGCGCGGCGCCGCCGTGTGGTCCGGCAGCGCGGAAGGCCAGCCGGCGCGCCTGATCGTGCGCGGCAGGGCCAATCTGCTGGATTCGATATCCGACATGGAAGAGGTCGAACGTCTGCGGCTGCTGTTTGACGACCTTGAGAAAAAGGACGGTCTGATCGAGCTCCTCGACCTTGCCGAGGAGGGATCAGGCGTGCGGATTTTCATCGGTTCGGAAAACAAGCTGTTCTCGCTCTCCGGCTCATCTCTGATCGTCGCGCCCTACCGTGACAGCGAGGACCGGGTAATTGGCGCCGTCGGCGTCATCGGCCCGACACGCCTCAATTATGCCCGCATCGTGCCGATGGTCGACTACACGGCCCAGATGGTCTCGCGGATGATCCGCTGAAAATTGGGCATGCGGCCGGTTGAGGCCGAGCAATCCCTTGATTTTTTCGGCCGAAACCTCGATATGCGGTGCAACTATTCAAAAATCATGAAGGAAATGTCGCATCATGTCCGATGAGACAAAGAAAACGGGTTGGGGCGAACAGCCCCAGGCGCAGCCCACCGATCAGGCCGCTCCCGAAGCAGCGGAGAAAGCCGGCATGCAGGCCGCCGAGGGTGCAGAGGATGCAGCCACTGCAGCGGCGGAGCCTTCTCCGCTTGAATTGCTTGCAGCGGAGCGGGACGAGCTGAAGGACAAGTATCTGCGGCTTGCCGCGGAGATGGACAATCTTCGCCGCCGCACGGCGCGGGACGTTCGCGATGCGCGCGCCTATTCCGTGTCCAATTTCGCCCGCGATATGCTCGCGGTTTCCGATGACTTGCGCCGCGCGCTTGATGCCATTCCGGCCGAGGCACGCGAGGCTGGCGATGCAGGTCTTCTGGCGCTGATCGAGGGTGTCGAGTTGACAGAGCGCTCGATGCTCTCCGCGCTGGAGCGTCACGGGGTCAAGCAGCTGTCGCCGCAGGGGCAGAAATTCGATCCGAACTTCCACCAGGCGATGTTCGAGGTCCCGAACCCCGACGTTCCCAACAACACGGTGGTCGAGGTCGTCCAGGACGGCTATGTGATCGGCGACCGCGTGCTGCGGCCGGCCATGGTCGGCGTTGCCAAGGGCGGCCCGAAACAGGCCGCCGAGACCACGTCGGAACAGGCCTCAGAGGACGCCGAATAGGCTTGCTGTCTGCCGCCGCGGCGATATGCTGGCGCTGTGACGTTACTGACCTTCCTCGACTATACCGGCGTCGCCGTCTTTGCCGCGACCGGCGCGCTCGCCGCCTCGCGCAAGCAGCTCGACATCATCGGCTTTCTTTTCTTTGCCTGCGCCACCGGCGTCGGCGGCGGCACCCTTCGCGACCTGATCCTTGGCCTTACACCGGTCTTCTGGGTGCGCGAACATCTCTATTTGCTGATCTGCGTCGCGGTCGCCGTGTTGATTTTCTTTACCGCCCACCGGCTGGAATCGCGCTACCGCTGGCTGTTGTGGCTTGATGCGGCGGGACTGGCCGTCTTTTCCGTGATGGGTGCGGTCATCGGTCTGTCGGCAACCGGTTCGCCCGTCGTCGCAGTGGTCACCGGCGTGCTTACAGCCACCTTCGGCGGCGTCCTGCGCGATCTCGTGTCCGGCGAGGAGACGGTCCTGATGCGCCGGGAAATCTATGTGACCGCCGCCCTGCTTGGCGCCTCTGTCTTCGTGCTGGCGGTGCGTCTCGGCCTCAGCGGGCCGCTCGCCTCGGTACCGGCCTTCCTCGCCGCCTTCGTGCTGCGTGGCGGCGCGATCCGCTACGGATGGACTTTGCCATCCTACCGCAGTGCCCCCGGGCGTCCGCCGGATGAAATCAGCTAGCCGGCATAGGCCTCTGCAACCAGGCCGCTGTCGATACCGGCCTGCCGGAGCGAGCGGTGCGGGCGCGGACCGATCTGCTGGATGACGAGACCGGCCGCAAGGCTGCCGAGATGGGCGCAATCCTCCAGGGACCGACCGGTCGTGTAGCCATGCAGGAAGCCGGATGCATAAAGATCGCCGGCACCGGTCGTGTCGACAAGCTCGGCGATCTCGATGGCCTCGACGGCAATGCGCTCGCCCTTGCGCGTGACGATCGATCCGTGCTCGCTGCGTGTGACGGCGGCAAGCTTGCAGTCTTCATCGAGGGCGTCGAGCGCCGCTTCGAGGGAGGCCGTCTGGTAGAGTGACATGGCCTCGTGCTCGTTGGCGAAGACAATATCGACCGTTCCGGAGCGCATCAGCTCGAGGAACTCGTCGCGGTAGCGGTCGACGCAGAACGGGTCGGAGAGCGTCATCGACACTTCTCGGCCATTGGCATGGGCGATCCGGGCACTTTGACGGATCGCCTCCTTGGCGCGCGGCGGATCCCACAGATAGCCCTCGAAATAGGTGACCTTGGACGCTGCGACAATTTCCGCGTCCACATCCTCGGGGCCGAGTTCGACACAGGCGCCGAGATAGGTGTTCATCGACCGTTCGCCATCGGGCGTCACGAAAATCATCGAGCGTGCCGTCGGCGGCGGCCCATCGAGCCGGGCCGTGCGGAAGACGACACCCTGCGCGGTGATGTCATGTTCGTAGATGTCGCCGAGCGCATCGCGGGCAACCTTGCCGAAGAACGCTGATTTGCCGCCGAAGCTCGCAATCCCGGCCGCCGTGTTTCCGGCGCTGCCCCCGGACGCCTCAACCGCCGGGCCCATGCGGGAATAAAGCAGTTCGGCGCGATCAGCGTCGATCAGGTTCATGGCCCCCTTGGTGATCTGGTTGTCGATGAGAAAGTCGTCCTCGCATCGCGCGATGATGTCGACAATGGCATTGCCGACGCAAAGAACATCGAGTTCTTCCATGGGGCGTAAGGCTCCGGTACGGTTTGTCCGTCGACCGTCCTAGACGGTTTCGGCGGCGATGAGAAGCACCGTACAGTGGAAAAGCTGCCGATTTGGCGGCTTTTTAGCCTATTGCGCGTTCTGCGGCAGCCCGTCGCCGATTTCGTAATAGTCACCCTTGTCAGCAACGAATATGTGCCGTTCCAGCGTCGTTCCCGTCGGCGTGTCGAAGGCCCCCATCGCTATGGCCGTCCATTGGTGTTTCTCATGGTCGAGCGGGTCCCAGAACAGCGACGAGCCGCACACGGAACAAAATCCCCGTCGCGCCTTGTTCGACGCATACCACGTGACGAATTCCTCGCCATGGACGGTGACGGCGTCCCGCGGCACATCCGTCGACGCCTCGAAGTGCCCCGAATGTTTGCGGCATTGCCTGCAATGACAGGCGCTCGGCCGCGGCAGGTCGCAGTCAACCTCGAATGTCACCTTGCCGCAAAGGCAGGATCCCTTGTGCATGGTCATCGGTTCCTTCCCTTATACATGGGTTCGTTGATGTGCGCCGTTTGCGCGTGAACCACACGTAATGGTCGTATTTTTTAACGCTCAAACCGCTGATTTTAATGTCATTTTAACGATTCACTTATTGTATTGGTGTAACGCCGAACTCCTTCTTTAGCCGACTGAGGTACCGAATTGTTTTTTGCCAGTAAGAGGTTGCCAGGCTACCGGCACGCGGAAGGAATGCGCGACCCCTACTTCAAACGGGTGTGGGAGCTGATGCGTCACATCCGGGCCATGGCGTTGTATCACACCTACAGCCAGCTTTGGGACCGGAAGTTCGAGCGCCTGGAGCAGATTGCGACCCGGGGAACAGTGTTTCCGGAGGAGCTGTCTCCGGTCAGCAGCGCGCATGCGAATCTCACCTACGAATACGGCCCGTCTCCAAGACCGGTTGTGCAATGGTTGCTCGACGCGCTCAAGGTCGATTTCAGTGAATATTCGTTCGTGGATATCGGCTCCGGCCGCGGCCGCGTTTTGCTGACGGCAGCGGGCAGGCCGTTCAAGCGCGTGCACGGCGTCGAGTTCTGCAGCAACCTGCACGAAGAGGCTTCAAGCAATATCGCCGGCTATCCGGGTGAACACCTCAAATGCCGCGATGTGAAATCCATCTTGTGCGATGCCCTCGACTATGACGTGCCCGAAGGCAATTGCGTTCTCTACTTCTTCAATCCCTTTGATGTCCAGCTGGTCGAACGCGTCGTCACCAAGTTCCTTGACAGCGCCGACAGAAACGGCAGCCGCATCATCGTGATTTACTACAACTCCAAGGTCAGCAAGCTGCTTGCCGGCGATAATCGGCTTGCCTTCCGGCCGCTTTCGAAACGGTGCCGGTGGCGGCTGAAACTGCTGAGCCCTCACCCGGTGCAGGTTTACGAACGCGTTGTCGGCGAGGCGTAGCGACACCCTGTTTCGCTGATCAGATTTCAATCCCGCCGGGCATTGCCCCTTCGCGGCCCGATGATTTCGGCGACGGTGCCGTCGGGCAGCCTGAAATGCTGCCAGGCATTGCGCTCGTTTTGCTGGATTTCCGTGAGGAACTGGATGCCTCTTTCACGGAGCGCTTCGCGGCAGGCGTCGAAATCATCGACTTCGAATCCGACAACCGGGCCGGTATCGAAGAACCGGTGAAATTGATCGTCGTCGCCATAGACTTCGATGTTCGTCCCGTCAGAAGCGGCAAACGATACGGACGTTTTCGTGGCGCTTGTCTGCGCTGCGCCGAGGCACTCGCGCAACACCTCCGCAACCGCGTCGAGACGGCTTGTCTTCAGCCCCACGAAGCCGACTCTCCTGATCATTGCGGTATGACCTCCCCTGGCACACCAGCGCTGGACGAAAGGATATCGCCGAGCAGGCACGCACAGGAGCGTTTTTCCTGACGGGCGTTCCGACCTTGCATTTTGCTATCGACGGTCGGCACTGAAGGAACGGTCAGGCACGCCGCTCAGACAGGCGAGCACCCATGGATAGGTGTCGGTGACATAATAGCCATAGGCGCCGTTCACCGTCATGCCGTTGCATTCGTCCAGATCACCATTGCCGCTGAATTCGTAGTCGGAACGGTACAGCCCGTCATAGGACCCGCCCGGATTCCCGTCGCCGCCGGGGCGTTCGCCGTTGCGCAATGTATAGCCGGAAACGGCCTTTCGCACCGACCCGTCCGCATCCTTGAAATAGGACCCGTAAACAGGATATCCGTCGGCGGCGAAACCGATCAGCGGCGAGCCGTCCGGGCCCGGATCGTCGTCAAAGAGGGCCCTTGGATTGCCGTGGTAGTGATACCGTCCGTCTGGCTGTGTATGGCCGTGATGATTGTCTTCCGCAAAAGGCGCCAGTGGGGACATCGGGTCGATCAGCCAGGGATCGTTCGCCCTGCAGCCGGAAAGCACGTTTCCGTTCCTGTCGGCCCGCGGGTTTTCCGGATTGTAGCAGCCGGCAGACAGGATATGGACGACCACGCCATTCAACAGAACCGCATCGTATCGTCCGTGCGAAAGCGCGGATGGATCGGTTGCTTCCTGCGGCTTCCGTGGCACGCTGAAGCGTTTGCCGATGGCGGCGATCGGTGTTGCAAAAGGCCGGTCCGAGCCGCCGCCGAAGCTGTGATTGGGGATGCCGTTGGACGTGATCGTGCAGGCATCGTCCTCAACGGTGACAATCACCGCCCCGGTGAATGTCCGGTTCTGTTGAAGATCGTTCGCCTCCGCAATCGACGACTGCGCATAGTCCGCGCAGTCCGGGGACGTCCCGGTCAGGATTGCATCGGTAATGTCCACTGTGTCCGGATCGCGCTCGACACTCTGGAGTATTTCGCCGGCGTCCTGGGCAATTGCCGACATCGATGAAAGCAGGCAGATTGCCGCAACAGCCGCAATGGTCCGCGGCATATGGTCAGATTTCATGTGCACCGTTCCTCTCTGATCGACCCGGACGTTTTTCTCAAGCTCCCGCATGAGATCGACGTTTTGCGTCCCCATGGTCAGGGTGCGGCCGGTCGACACGTGTGAGCCCGGGCAAAGAGTTAGACGCGAAAAGCCCTGATTGCAACGAAACGCAGGTCCACGCGGCTAAATCAAGGCACGCATTGAACGTGCCGCGCCAATACTTATCTGAACACCATGCCCCGACGGACAAATGCCCATGATCGTTGAAGCCGCACGCCTAGCCGGCCGCAATCTGTTTGCGCCCGAGACCCGTTCCGCCTTCTGGAGGATCCTCGGCATAACGATTCTGTTGCTGATCGGTCTGTGGACGGCGCTGCGCGGGCTTTTCGTCGCATTCGCCCTGCCGTGGCTCGACCAGCTTGTTCCGGGCATCCCTGAATGGGCCGGCTGGCTTGGCGTCGTCTTCGGCATCATCGCAAGCCTCGGCCTTGCAGTCGGCCTGGCACTGCTCATCGCACCGGTGACCGCTGTCGTTGCCGGTTTCTTCCTCGACGGCGTCGCCGAGATCATAGAAAACCGCGATTATCCCGCCGATCCGCCAGGAGAGGCCGTGCCCGTTGGCCGGGCCATAGTATATACGGCCAAGTTTCTCGGTGTCGTCATTGCCGGCAACATCATTGCCGTGCTTCTGCTCTTTATTCCGGGCATCAACATCATCGCGTTCCTGCTGGTCAACGGCTATCTCTTCGGCCGCGAGTTCTTCGAATTCGCCGCCATGCGCTTCCGCAGCGAAGAGGAGGTCAGGCAGATGCGGTCAAAACATTCCGGAACCATCTTTGCCGCTGGTCTCGTCATCGCCGCATTCCTGTCGATTCCGCTGGTCAATCTGCTGACGCCGCTGTTTGCCGCCGGCCTGATGGTGCATCTGCACAAGATGATCTCCGCGAAGGATCCGGAGTTCGCGCTGCGCTGACGACGGAGCGGGAGAAAGGTTTCAAATATGGTACTGCCCCATGAATGTGCGACACAAAGCGCACCGGCAAGAGCCATTGCCGACCGCCTGGCGGCGATCATACCAGTCATCGAAACTGAGCGGCTGCGGCTGCGGGCCCCGGTAATCAACGATTTCCAAGTCTATGCCGAGATCGTCGGTTCGAGCAGTGGCCGGTTCCTGATTGATGAACCGAACCGGGAGAACGCCTGGCTGGATTTTGCTCAGGTGACAGCCACCTGGATGCTGCAGGGCCACGGCGTCTGGACGGTGGAAGACAGGCAGAAAAGAGACGTTCTCGGTTTCGTGCTCATCGGCATGGAGCCGGGCGATCACGAACCCGAGCTTGGCTACATGTTCCTTGAAAAGGCGCATGGCCGCGGGCTTGCAGGGGAGGCGGCAGGTGCCGTCCGGGACTATGCGTTTGAAGCGCTCGAACTGAAGACGCTGGTCAGCACGGTAGACAAGTACAATTCCCCCTCCTGCGCGCTCGCCGAGCGCCTCGGCGGCGTCCGCGACGCAAAGGCCGAAGCCGCCCACCAAAACGCCATACTGGTCTATCGCTACCGGCCCGAAACCAGTTAGATAACCGGCACTCGCAAGCCGCAGGAGAAGCGCAATGGAATGGCAGGCATATCTGGATCGCGAACAGGACCGTTTCGTCGATGAACTGATCGAACTTGTCAAAATTCCGTCGATCTCGGCCAAGCCGGAACATGCGGACGATGTTTTGGCAGCCGGCGAATGGGTAGCCGGCAAATTGAGAACCATCGGCATCGAGAATGTCTCGGTCCTGCCGACAGACGGACACCCTGTCGTCTATGGCGACTGGCTGCATGCGCCGGAAGACGCGCCGACGGTGATGATCTACGGCCATTTCGACGTCCAGCCTGCCGAGCCGCTGGATCTGTGGACCAAGCCGCCCTTTGAACCTGAAATCCGCGACGGGCTTTTGTACGGGCGCGGCGCATCGGACGACAAGGGCGGCATGATGGTGCCGATCGTCGCCGTCGAGTCGCTGCTCGCCACGACGGGCAAGCTGCCGGTGAACCTCAAATTCTTCTTTGAGGGCCAGGAAGAGATTGCCTCGCCCGACCTTCCGCCCTTTGTCGAGGCCAACCGCGAGCGTCTCGCAGCGGACATGATCTTTTCCGCCGACGGGCTGCAATGGGACGCGAACACGCCGCAGCTGATCCTCGGCCTCAAAGGCATTGTTTCACTTGAAATCATCGTCACCGGTCCGGATGCGGATCAGCACTCCGGCCTGCGCGGCGCCGGCATCGCCAATCCGGCCATGGGTCTTGCCCAGGTGCTGGCGACGCTGAAATCGCCCGACGGTCGCGTGACCGTTGAAGGCTTCTACGATGATGTCGTACCGCTTTCCGATGAAGACCGGCAGGCCATCGCGAAGGTTCCCTTCGACGAGGCGGTATTCCTTGCCGAAACCGGTGCGCCCGCGGCCACCGGCGAACCCGGCTACTCGACCGTGGAAAGGCTCTGGGCGCGCCCGACACTCGATGTGAACGGACTGACAAGCGGCTGGCAGGGCGCCGGCACCAAGACCATCGTTCCTGCCGAGGCCAGCGCCAAAGTGACCTGCCGGCTCGTTGCCGACCAGTCGCCCGAGCGGGTCTTCGAACTGATCCGGCGGCAGGTCGAGAAAGTCCTGCCGGAGGGACTGCGCTGCGAGGTGCGAAAGCTCCCGGGACGCGGCGACCCGCTGCTGGTTCCCCATGGACACAACGCAACCGCCGCCGCGGCAAGGGTGCTCGAAGAAGTCTATGGGAAGACGCCCTACCAGACCCGTGTCGGGGGTTCGATCCCGGTTATGAACACACTACTGGAAGTGCTGGGCGTGCACCCGGTGATGTTCGGCTTCCAGCACGGTGACGAGAAGATGCACTCGCCGAACGAATTCTTCAGGCTGTCGGCGTTCCGCCGCGGCCAGACCGCCTATGTCCGCCTGCTGGAGTCGCTTGCCGCCTGAATTGCCGATTCTGGAAATCTCTGATGGTTTATCACTCTCATGCGCGACTGAGGGGCATCGGAGAAAGATCGACATGTGCCATTTCCGCGCGCACGAGCTGTTCCAGCAGTCGGGACTTCGTTTCCGACTGTGATGGCTCGTGCCACAGATTGCGGAACTCTCCCGGATCGTCGTCAAGATCATAGACCTCGCCCCAGTCCAGTCCGTGGACGACCGACAGGCGGTATCTGTTGTCTCGGATCGAATGAATGATCGGGGCGAGGGCAAGACCGTCCATTTCCTGCTGGTGCGCGTACTGGATAAAGGCTGCGTCGCGCGCGCCACCGCCAAAGAGATCCAATCCCTGCATGCCGAACGCCGGCTCCACTCGGGCGCGCTCCAGAATGGATACTCCAATATCGTGGGTCTGGCCTATGCGATCCGTGCGCGCTTTTTGCGTTACTTCGGGATCGGACCAGATAAACGGAACCCGTGTTATTTGCTCATATTGCTCCGCGCCTTTGAACAGCATTCGATGATCGCCGAGATGATCGCCGTGATCGGACGTGAACGCGACCACGGTGTCCGCGTCGCGACCGGATCGGGCAAGGGAACCCATTACGCGGCCCACCGCATCATCGATCATGGTGATCATGCCGCAGGTCAGCGCCTGCGCCTCTTGCGCTTCCCGCGCGCTGCATCCGATTGCCTTCATGCCGTTGAGATTGGCATGGCCACTGCTTCTTGAATCAAGAACGGCTTGTACATGCGGCGGCGGGTTCCACTGGTTGTGTCTGAAAGCCTCCGGAACCGGCATCTCATCCGGATCGTACATGTCCCAGTACTCGCCCGGCGGATTGAAGGGATGATGCGGATCGGGCCAGCTCACCATCAGGAAAAACGGTTCATTGTCATTGCTGTTTGCTGAAATCCAGGCGTCGGCGCGTTCCGCGATGTAGGCCGTTGAATAGAGTGCCGGCGGCAACGCGGTCCGCACCGCCTGAGGGCAGGTGTAATCATGCGGCAACTGGTTTTGAGCTCCGATGAGCCTCTCGGCCTGCGGCTCCCGCTCGAGCAGCCAGGCCGTATAGTCTCCTCCGACATGGTCGCCATGGCCTGTCACAAGTTCGACATGGTCAAAGCCGTAAAAAGGCGTTGGAACGGCCGCCTGCGGACCAGACCAGAAGTCCGGCTCCTCCACCTTGTAGATTTTATCATCGAGATCGTGGCGTACGGCTTCCGCCAGTTTACCGCGGGCCCGGTGGTAACCGGGTCGCGGCGGTGGAGCGGTTTGCACCGGTGGTTTGCCGGAAAAGTTCTGCAGATGGCTCTTGCCTATAAGTGCGGTCCGGTATCCTGCGTCTCGGAGCAGTTCGACGAACGTGACATTGCGCCGCGACAGCGGAACGCCGTTGAAGCGCACACCGTGATTGGCCGGCATTCTGCATGTCATCAGGCTGGCCCTGTTGGGCATGCAGACGGGACTTGCGACGTAGAACCGGTCGAACTGGGTGCCAGTGGCGGCGATTCGGTCGATATTTGGTGTGCGAAGCAGGGGGTGTCCGTAGCAGCCGAGATAATCCGCCCGATGTTGATCGGTGACGAAAAGGATGAAATTCGGTTTGCGGCTCATTTCGTGGATTCCATTTTGACTGCCGGTATGACGTTACGCCACAAAATCAGGACAAGGCCAACCGCCAAACCCGAAAGGGCCACCGCTGTTGCCGGTGAGAGCAGCGAAAGCGCTGCGGCAAATCGAAGAATCCGCTCGGCTGGCGAGAGCCGCGCGCGGTCGTGCCCGATTAGTGCGCTGGTCGACAGATAAAGCGCTGCCATAAGACAGAGGAACAGGAACCCGAGCTGCGAGAGACTGGCGGAAAGATAAGCATCCGTGCCGAGCAGCAATGCCGGATTGTAGACAAAGGCAAACGGCACAAGGAAGATCATGGCGCCGATGCGCGTGGCGTCGATCGCGGTTCCGATCGGCCTGCCGCCCGAGATCGAGGCCGCCGCATATGCCGCGATCGCCACTGGCGGCGTGATGACCGATGCGACACCGAACATGAAGACGAACATGTGTGCCGTCAGCAGTTCGACACCGAATCCGGTCAGTGTTGGCCCCATCACTGCGACGATTGCGATATAGGCCGGCAGTGTCGGCATGCCCATTCCCAGCACAATGCAGCCTGCGGCGGCGATCACCAGCGCGACCAGCAGCGAGGAATTGGATGCGTCCGAAAGGAGCACCGCGAATTTCGTCGGAATGCCGGTCGCGCCAAGCGTCGCGACGACTATCCCAACGATCGCGATCGCAATCGCCAATTGTCCGACGGTCCGTCCACCCTGTGCGATTGCGCCCACCAGCTTTACCGGCGCGCTGCGAATGGTCGGATTGATGAAGCTCATCGGGATCAAAAGGAAGATCGCGGCAATCGAAGCGCCGGCAGCCGACATGCCATTGACCAGCAGATAGACGATCACGGCAATCGGCCCGAAGACCAGCAGAAGGTTCAACCAGTCCTGTCCGGTCGGCGGGTCAGCATCGTCGTCATCACTGGCAACGATATCGAGCTTCTGAGCTTCAAAGAAGACTGACAGAAAGAGGCTGGCGTAATAGGCGACCGCCGGCACGATAACTGCCAGGATGACGCTCAGATAGCTGACGCCGACAATATCGGCCATCACAAGCGCGGCAGCGCCCATGATCGGTGGCAGGATCTGTCCGCCGGTCGATGCAGACGCCTCGACCGCACCGGCAAAATTCGGACTGAAACCGCGTTTTCGGATCATCGGGATCGTAACGACACCGGTTCCGACGACATTGGCAACCGCCGAGCCCGAAACCGTACCAAAAAGTGCTGATGCGCTGATCGCCGCATAGGCCGGGCCGCCGCGAAACTTCCGCATGAGGTGAAATGAAATCCGGATCATTGAGCTGCCGGCGCCGCAACCCTCGAGAATTGCTCCAAGAATGATGAACGGCAGGACCGTCGTGAGGACAATACCCATGATCGATCCGAGGATGCCCTGCGCGCTGTCATACCAGATGTTTGCGGCGATCAATTCGTTGATGTCTGTCGGCACGGTGCGGAAAACACCGGGCCAATATTGCCCGGTTGCCAGATAGACAAAGGCAACCGTTCCCAGAATCGCAATGGGTGGTCCCCACAGGACCCAGCAGGCCCAGATCGACAAAGCCGCCGCCAGAGTCGCCAGCAAAGCCTCGCGTGGACCGAAGAACATAATCGAATCCGACAGGATGCGGCCGATGACCCAATAGTCCCGGCAAACGTAGCTGATTGTCGCAAATCCGACCGCGTAGGCCGCCCAATGCAAGATGTTCAATCGATTGTTGTGGGCTCGTTGAGCGGCATCGAAGAGGATAAAGCTGAGTATGCACAGCCAATAGAAGAGCGGTCTGTACCACTCCACGGGAAAGGGCCCGATTCGCGGCAGGATGTCATAGGTGGGCAGGACATTTGCCAGTCCGATCAGAGCGATCAGAAGGCCCGTAGCAACGCCTCCACGCCGAGCCCACACGGCAATATTGCCGGATTGCGGTTCCATCGCATTCTTCCTCCCGGCTGTAATTTTCCATCAAGCCCCTGGTCCCCGTAGAGGACTGAGGGCCAGGAGAAACCGTCAAGTCAGGCGCCCGGTCGCAATGTGTCCGGGATGGCGATGCCGTTTTCCTCGTAGTACCTGACAGCGCCCGGGTGGAGCGGAGCATTGGTGCCCGCGAACGGCTTTTCCGGATCGATGGATTTCAGCAGTGCATTTGCCGATTTCATCGAGGCAAGGTTCTCCCAATAGGCCTTTGTCAGTGCATAGGCCGTGTCGTCGGGCATGGCCTTGTTCACGCCCACCATCATCATCGTGACGGCGGTCGATAGGTCATCGTCTGCATTGACCTGACCAGAATAGGTTCCTGCGGGAATGACGGTGGTGTCGACGGCCTGGGCAACGGTGTAGTCGGTCCAATTGTCGGAGCCGACGACAGTATCGGGCACCCCGAGGATACGAATCTCGCGTTGCAGGCTAAGTTCGTTGAGCGCTTGCTGCCCGACCGCTGCCGCGGCGACATAGACATCATATTGGCCGTCCTGGAATGATTGTTGTGCTGCTCCCCAGGGCGCTTTTACACCTTCGTAGTCGTCGCCCGCCTTCATTCCACCGGAGGCGGCCTCGATCATTCCTTGGATCTGCCCGCTGGCAGCGCCGGCAGGCGGTCCGATGAAAACGCGTTTGCCCGCAATGTCGCCCCAGTCTTCTATGCCGCTATCGGCCCAGACGATCGCGTGGAATGTCCCGCCGGGAAAGGCGAACAGCGAGCGAACATCCTCTGAAAGCTTCTTGGCCGCATCTGCCTGTCCGGCGTAAGGCCCGACACCACGGCTCATCGCGCGAAAGGCCGGCGGCGGAATTACGGCGAGATCAAGCTTGCCGGCGGCGACTTTCAGCGCTGACTTCGTCAACGTCTGTCCCAGCACCACTTGCAGATCGATCCCTTCCGCAGAAGTGAATTGCGCGTAGGTCTGGGGCACGATGCCAGTGAGCGAAGCCGCGCCGCCACCTTCTATTGAAAGCGATTCAGCGGCGGCGAGGCTTGAGAAGACCGCAAGTGCCAAGCCTGCGGCTATGGATTTGAGATGCATCGGTTAATCCTCCCTTGGAACCAGTCCGAGGAAAATTAACATGCCAAAAAAGTCATTGAAAATGAGAAGTCATGTAAATAATATACCATTTATGTGATAGAATAGTCAGTACTGCGGATGATCATCAGCAATTCTGAAATTGCGGGACCAATCCTGACTTCAGGATTCGTGGTCAGTCCGACAGGCCCCTTGAGTGTTTCGCCGGCGATCGGAAGCCGGACGATCTCTCCGCTTGCGATTTCCGGTTGGACCACACCGCGCGGCAGCACGGCGATGCAGTCGGTTTCGCGGAGATAGGAACGCTGAAAGTCGGAGGACACCGTTTCGATCACATCGGCGATTTGGCCAGCGCCTTCTCCGAGAAAGAAGCGCGAGGCTTCCTGACGGATGATTGTGCCCTGAGGCGGCAGAAGGAAAGGAAATTCCAAGGCCCTCTGCAGCGTGACGCGATCCGGTTCCGACGCAAGAGGGTGATGCCGGCCGACAACGAACAGCAACGGCTCGTCAAACAGATGCTCGAACGCCAATCCCTGCATATCGCGGGTATGGGACAATCGACCGATGACAACGTCGGCCTCGCCGCGTCGCAGACCATCAAGAAGCTCGGAATTTGTACCCGGCCAAATGCGAACCAGCGTTCGCGGCAGTCGCTCTTTGAACGTCTTGACTATCAGCGGAAGATGCTGCGAACAGACATTGGGCAAGGCGCCTATGGTCACCGCATCAGTGATCTCGTTCGGGTCCGTTGCGGCTGATATGCCTTGGGCAATCTGCAGCAAACCACGTTCCGCGGCTTCCAGAAGAACCTGTCCGCGGGGGGTGACCTTGGCGCCCCGTTCCTTTCTGTCAAAAAGCTCAAATCCCAGGATTTGCTCCAGCTCACGAACACTTCTTGAGACGGCTGGCTGCGTCAGACCGAGTTCGCGGCTGGCCAGCACGAAGCTCTTTTTTCGGGCCACGGTGACGAAGCAGCGCAACTGCCGCAAACGTATCTTTTGCGCAACGCGATCATTCGGATTCATGTGTTTGAATAAACACATCTACCGGCCGGTCGACAATACGCGGGGCCTGATGCACCTGCTGTCCCGAACAATGTCGACCTATCCAAGCGGCACGAGTGCTGCCGGCACGTCGGTCGTCTTTTCCTTCGATTTGCACAGATCCGCGACAACGCAGGCCGGGCAGTCCGGCTTGCGCGCCTTGCACACATAGCGCCCGTGCAGGATCAGCCAGTGATGGGCGTGTTGCAGATAGGCCTCCGGGACGGTGCGCAGCAGGTTCTGCTCCACATCGTCGACTGTCTTGCCTGGAGCCAGGCGCATGCGGTTGCCGATCCGGAAAATATGGGTATCCACCGCCATGGTCGGCTGGCCGAAGGCCATGTTGAGCACCACATTGGCGGTCTTGCGGCCGACGCCCGGCAGCTTCGTGAGCGCATCCCGGTCCGCCGGCACGGTTCCGCCATGATCGGCGATCAGCGCCCTTGAGAGCGCGATCACATTCTTCGCCTTGTTGCGATAAAGCCCGATCGTGCGGATGTATTCCCGAACACGGTCCTCCCCGAGATCCAGCATTTTTTGCGGCGTGTCGGCAACGGCGAATAGTGGCCGGGTCGCCTTGTTGACGCCGGCGTCGGTGGCCTGCGCCGAGAGCACGACGGCCACCAGCAGCGTATAGGGATTAACGTGTTCCAGCTCGCCTTTCGGCTCAGGCCGCTGGATCGCGAAACGCCGGAAGATCTCGGTGATCTCCGCTTCCGTATAGGCGCTTTTCGGCAGGCGCTTGCGCCTTGCGCCGGATTTCCTTTTCGCACCATTCGTGGCGCGGTTCGCGGTTGATTTCGTTTTGGCCTTTTCCATGATGTCTCTATATTCTGTGCCCATGAAGGAACGCAATGCCATGCAGGGCGGCGAGCCGGAAAGCTTGGAAAACAAAGACAGGGCTGATGCCAACGAAGCCCCGGTTTTCGAGGCGCTTCTGACGCCCCATCGATCGCTCGGGCACAATGGTTTCATAGCGCTGATGTGCGTGATGACCATCGGCACGGTTGCGCATGGCGTCGTCTTCGTCATTGCCGGTGCCTGGCCGATCTTCGCGTTCCTCCTCCTTGATCTCATCCTGATATTCGGCGCTTTCTGGCTGAACTACCGATCGGGACGCGCCCGGGAAATCGTCAGCGTTTCGCGCACCGATCTTTCCATATCGAAGGTCGCCCCGTCGGGACGCACGCGCAACTATCGCTTCAATCCGTTCTGGGCGCGTTTCCATGTTGCGCGCCATGACGAAGCCGGCATTACCGGCATGCGCATCACCGGTGATGGCCGGTCGACCGATATCGGATCATTCCTGAACCCGGATGACCGCGAGAGCTTCGCCGAAGCGTTTTCTCTTGCGCTGGCGACGGTCCAGAGGCGTTAGAGCAATTTTGCGCAAGAATCGGGTGGCGCAAGACAGTGCGGCATGCTTGTTTGGGCCGGCGCAACAACAACCCGGCAAGCCATGAATATCGACCAGACCCGCAACATGATCGATGCCAACACCGATCCGGATTACGAAACGGTCCGCAAGGCACTCGAATTGATCGCCAAGCGTTACCGCAGCCAGCCGTCGCTTGAGGACATAGCCGGCGCGCTCGGTCAATCGCCGACACAGCTGCAGAAGACCTTTACCCGATGGTCAGGCCTCAGCCCGAAGAGCTTCCTGCAGGCCGTCACGCTGGACCGGGCAAAGCAGCTGTTGTCCCAGGAGGGTTTGCCGTTGCTTGATGCCAGTTACGAATTGGGCCTTTCCGGTCCCGGCCGGCTGCACGATCTATTCGTCACCCACGAGGCCGTCTCGCCGGGAATCTGGAAGGCCAGGGGCGAAGGATTGCTCATCCACTACGGTTTTCATCCCTGCCCCTTCGGAATTGCGCTTGTGATGGCGACCGATCGCGGTCTTGCCGGCATTGCCTTTTGCGATCCGGGCGGTGAGCGCGATGCGCTTGACGATATGTGTGCCCGCTGGCCGCGCGCCCGCTATGTCAACGAGCCCTCCGCGACCGCTCCGCTCGCCGAACGCTGCTTCGACCCCGCGCGATGGGATGCTTCGGCGCCGCTGCGTGTGGTGCTGATTGGCACGGATTTCCAGATCCGGGTCTGGGAAGCGCTGCTTGAGATCCCGCTGGGTGCCGCGATGACCTATGCCTCGATCGCCAGGAAAATCGGCAAGCCCTCGGCCCCGCGTGCCGTTGGTGCAGCCGTCGGGCGCAATCCGATATCCTTCGTGGTTCCCTGTCACCGCGCCCTCGGCAGCACAGGCGCGCTGACCGGCTATCATTGGGGCGTCACCCGCAAGCGCGCCATGCTCGGCTGGGAGGCCGGGCACCTGGTTTAGGGCCGGTGTCGTTTGGACGGGGACTGACCTAAAACTGCGCCGGCTCGTAACCGCCGCCAAAGCTCTGCGGCGCCGGGTCGACGACGATCGCCTCGCCTTCCTGGATCTGGTAGACGGCCAGGCCGCGTTGCGTTTCGCCGTCATTCATGAAGCGGAAAATGCCCGTCACGCCACGGAAGCCGGCGGGCCGCTCCAGGTTCTGGCGCGACAGGGCCGCCGGGTTGCCGGTGGAAATCAGATCCGCAACCAGCGTCACGGAATCATAACCGAGACCGGCATTGACCGACGGGTCCGCCTGGAAGCGCTCCTTGTACTGCAGCTTGAAGGCCTCGAAGCCGGTCTGGTCCATATCGGCGAAGATGGCGCCCTGCAGATAGGCCGAGTCCAGTTTCGACGAACGCCACTGGCCGGTTCCGATCAGCCGCTTGTCGCGCAGCTTGACGCCCTCGGCCTGCAACACGCGGGCGATAGCAATCGGCGACGTTCCGCCATCCGGGATGAAGATCGCATCCGATTGCTCCACGGCGGGCAGGACCTGCTGTACCGCCGTGACCACGGACTCGTTGTTGTATTCGTAACGCGACACACCAAGCAGATTGCCGCCGCGCTGCGCCAGCGTGGCGCGCAGCTGCCGCTCGACCAGGGTTCTGTAGGCGCCCTGCGGCAGGATCGCCGTGAAGGACGTAAGGCCGATGCCCGTCGCATAGGCAACTGTCCGGTCAACGATCTGATTGGGCAGGAACGACATCAGGAATACGCCGCTGGAAGCCGCTGACGGGTCTGACGAAAAGGCGATCATGATGCGGTTCTGCGGTCCGGCCACGGAGGCGGCGGATGTCACGCTGCCGGAAAACACCGGGCCCAGAATGATGGCCGATCCTTCCCGAACGGCCTCTTCGGTCCTGGCAATCGCGCCGGCTGCCGTTCCGCCGGTATCCTTGATCACCAGTTCCATGGATTGCTCGCCGCGCGCCGCGATGGCTAGTTCCGCGGCGTTGCGGTATTCGGCGGCGATCGCCGCGCCGTTGCCCGGTGCAGACTTCGGCAGCAACAGCGCAACCCGCACAGCACCGGTGCCGAGAACCTCTCCGGCCGCAGGTCCGGTCTTGATCGGGAAACTTTCCGGGACCGCCGGTTCTCTCGGCGCGCTCCCGCCCTGCGGCAACCCGTAATTGACAGCCTGGCAGCCGGATAAAACGAGGGTCGCGGACAATAGCGCCAGCATGGCCGGTCGGCGAAATATCGTGCGCAAAGTGTTTATCATTTGTTGTCCCGGCCGCTTGTGTGGCATTTGCCCGTGAAGCAAGATGCGTACATATTGCCTAAACACCCGCAGGTAAAGATCAAGGCGAATGCCGTGCATCTCACAGGATAATCAAAATCCGTTCCGATTACATCGGGCAAATCCGGTGTGGCTTTGTTTTGCGATGAATCCGGACCGATGAGGCGTTATGCAGCGATCATTTCAAATCGGCGCACATGAAATTCCGGCCGGACCTTTGGAACCGGCGCTCTATCTTGTGGCCACCCCGATCGGTAATCTTGCCGATGTCACGCTGCGGGCGCTGGATGTTCTGGCGGCCGCCGATGTCCTCGCCTGCGAGGACACGCGGGTGACCCGAACACTGCTGACGCGCTATGGCATATCGAACCGACCGGTCGCCTATCATGAGCACAACGCTGCGCAAGCGGGGCCGAAGCTTGTTGCCGCCTTGAAGGCGGGCAAAAGCGTCGCGCTGGTATCGGATGCCGGAACGCCGCTTGTCTCCGACCCCGGCTACAGGCTCGTCGCGCTGGCACTGGAGGCCGGCACAAAGGTGGTTCCCGTCCCCGGCGCCTCGGCGCCGCTCGCCGCGCTCGTCGGTTCCGGTCTTCCCAGCGACAGTTTCCTTTTTGCCGGGTTCCTGCCGGCCAGGGACAAGGCACGCCGTGAGCGGCTGAAGGCGTTGTCGGACGTGCCGGCCACCCTGCTGATATTCGAGTCGCCCCGCCGGCTGGCGGCAACCCTGGCCGCGGGCGCCGAAATTCTCGGCACCGGACGTCCTGCCGCCGTCTGCCGGGAGCTCACCAAGGCGTTCGAGGAGATCCGCCGCGCACCCCTGGAGGAACTGGCGCAGCATTATGCACAGACGGACACGGTCAAGGGCGAGGTGGTTCTCGCCATCGGCCCGCCGACGGAAGAACCCGCCAGCATGGAGGATGCCGAGGCGCTGTTGATCGAACTGGCAAGAACGCACTCGCCGGCACGCGCCGCATCGGAAGCCGCACAGCGCACCGGCCTGCCGCGAAAGGCGCTCTATCAGCGGCTGCTGGAAATCAAGGGCGCGGCGACATGACAGCGACCGGGCCGGGTGACAGCGCCGGCCGGCGCCGCGCCTATCGCCGCGGACACACTGCCGAGTGGCTGGCAGCACTCGCCCTGATGCTCAAGGGTTACCGCATTGTTGCCCGCCGCTTCAGGACAAGGGCAGGCGAGGTGGATCTAATAGCCCGCAAGGGCGATCTTGTTGCCCTCGTCGAGGTCAAGGCCCGGACAAGTGAACAGGCCGCGGTGGATGCGGTGACCGCCACTGCGGCGCGGCGCATCGCGGCCGCCGGCGATATCTGGCTGTCGCGTCAGCGCGATGCCGCAAGGCTGTCAATCCGTCATGACATTGTCGCCGTGCTCCCGCTCCGTTGGCCGCGCCATTTCCCGGGTGCGTTCTGAGCAAAAAAACCGCCGGATGGAACATCCGGCGGCCTTCTATTATTCAGTTGATCGGCGCCCGATCAGTAGGGGCAGTTCTCGTCTGAGGTATAGTCGTGGACAGAGATCTTGCCGGCAATGATATCCGCCTTGGCCTGTTCAACTGCGGCCCGCATGTCATCGCTGACGAGCTTGGCGTTGTTGTCGTCCATGGCATAGTCGACACCGTTTTCGGCAAGGCCGAGAACGTTGAAGCCGTAGGTGAAGTTGCCTTCCTTGGAGTCATTGAAGGCGTTGTAGACCGCGACGTCCACGCGTTTCAGCATTGAGGTCAGCACCGCGCCCGGCTGCAAGCCGTTCTGGTTGGAGTCAACACCGATGCCGAGTTTGCCTTCGTCGGCCGCGGCCTGAAGGACACCGATACCCGTGCCGCCGGCTGCGGCATAGACGACGTCGGAGCCCTGGGCGATCTGCGACTTGGCGATTTCGCCGCCCTTGACCGGGTCGTTCCAGGCATCCGGCGTTGTGCCGGTCATGGCTTCAAGCACCGTGGCGTCCGGATTGGTCGCCTTGACACCGCCTGCATAGCCGCAGGCGAATTTGCGGATCAACGGAATGTCCATGCCACCGATGAAACTCACCGTACCCGATTCCGAGGCTTTGGCGGCCATCACGCCGACCAGGTAGGAGCCTTCCTGCTCCTTGTAGACGATCGAACGCACATTCGGCAGATCGACGACCATGTCGATGATTGCAAAATCGGTATCCGGATGCTCGGCAGCAACCTTCTCAAGCGCTGCGGCCCAGGAGAATCCGGCCATGACGATCGGGTTGTTGCCGTCACGGGCGAACTTGCGCAGCGCCTGTTCGCGCTGGGCGTCATTCTGGATTTCGAAATCGCGATATTCAATGCCGGTGTCGGCCTTGAACTTTTCGGCACCATTATAGGCGGACTCGTTGAAGGATTTGTCGAACTTGCCCCCCAGATCGTAGATGATCGCCGGTTTGATATCCGCAGCCAGTGCGGTCGCCGACATTGCGGCCATGGCGAGAATGCTGAGTAGTGTACGCTTCATATTCACCAACCCTGTGTTTTGTTTCGTTTTTTTTCCGTTTCGCCGCGTTCGGGATGCGGCGTTTTCAAAGCCCGTTTCGCCGGATTCCGGCAAGGCTTGAGCGTATCCTTACATGGCTTCCTGTAAAGATCACGCGAAAAATGTACCGTTTGATCAACAATTTCAATGGATTTGTCGGCTTATGCTTTATGCGGCAAGCCTAGGCAAGGGCGCATGCCACCCCGGTTCCTTTGACGCCGCAATAGCCGTTGGGGTTCTTGGCGAGATATTGCTGGTGATAGTCCTCGGCAAAGTAGAACGCTCCGGCCGGCGCGATTTCCGTCGTGATCGACTGGTCAAAGCCCGCATTGCGCAGCGACGTCTGGTAGGCCTTCATGCTCGCGGCCGCGCGCATGGCCTGTTCCTCGTTTACCGTATAGATGGCCGAGCGATAGGTCGTGCCGACATCGTTGCCCTGGCGCATGCCTTGAGTCGGATCGTGTCCTTCCCAGAAGATTGTCAGGAGGTCGTCATAGCTGACCTTCTTGGGATCGTAGACGACCAGCACGGTCTCGGCATGGCCGGTCATTCCGGTCACCGTTTCCTCATAGGTCGGGTTCGGGGTCAGACCGCCCGCATAACCGACAGCCGTCACGAATACGCCGTCGCGCTGCCAGAAAAGCCGTTCGACACCCCAGAAGCATCCCATGGCGAAATAGGCAATCTCCACGCCCTCCGGATAGGGGCCCTTGAGCGGCTGGCCGTTGACGAAATGATGGCGCGCTGTTTCCAGCGGCATCTCGCGTCCGGGCAGCGCCTCGGCCGCCGAGGGCATCTGTGTTTTCTTGGAGAACGGATTGAGACTGAACATGGCTGATCTCCTGGCGTCTGGCGCCTATCTGGCTGCGAACCGTCCGGCGGGCCGCGGCTTGCGCCATGCAATCAGATAAAAGAACAGCGCCAAAACCACAAAGACCGCCCAGGTGGGCTGCAACAGAATCCATTGCACCACCGGATCCCATATATAGGGGTGCAGGTTACGCTGGATCAACGCCTGGGCGAGATTGAGGGTATCCGGGCTGATCGAATACCAGGCCGCGCCCAGGGGTGTGATCACCACTTCCGAGGCGGCCACCGATCGAATCGTGTCGACGACCGCGCTGATCACGGCAACGATAAGCGCGAGGAGGCTGATCGCGCGAAGAAGAAACCGCATTTCTGCCTTTACTCCCGTCTTCTTCCTAGGTTTCTCGAAGAACTCCCGGTGAAACCGGGGCGCCACCAGCCCTTTAACAGAATGAATAACGCATCATGACCTCACGGGGAAATCAACTGCGTGAAATAATCTTTGAACCTCTGGATAACATGCTCGGCTGCGCCGTGTATGAGGTATTTCCCACCGTTTTCCCGCACCGGATCTTTCTTGTCGTGAAAGCGTCAGATTCGGGTTGATCCTCGGTGCGTCTTGACTATAGTGCGCGCCGGTTCGCCCCACAGCCAGGCGCTTGCGGGCAACCCCTCGCGGAGAGGTGGCCGAGTGGTCGAAGGCGCACGCCTGGAAAGTGTGTAGGCGGTGATACCGTCTCGAGGGTTCGAATCCCTCTCTCTCCGCCATTTCCTGCGATAAGCTGCTGAGTAAGATCCGCATATAGTGCCGGGCACCGCTGTTTGAGCCCTGTACAGATGCAAGTATTGTTATTCGTGTCATGCGGCTCGACATGCCGTCATTTTCGTTCATTTCATGTCGCCGGCCAAGAACAACGCGCACTTTCACAATCGCATAGCGGTGAATCGAACCCTGACGTGCTTGGAGCTCGGATAGTCAAAGTGCCGGTGCTGCGGACACAGATTAAGAACGGATTGCTTGATGCGACCGACATCGCCGGCACCTTTTCTGTCACGGTAGAGGACCTGCAGCATATCCGGGCAGGTACAGAGATTGACGGCCTTTGTATTCCACTACGGCCTGATCCGTAGGACATGCCACTCCATTTTTGTGAATGTACCGCCGGTGGTTTTTAGATCTGTTCTCGAAAATTTCAGATTGTGTGCTCCTTTTGAGAGGCGTACCACACAGGATGCTGCTGAATAGAAAGAAATATTCGAACTCTGACCCTCGAACGCCATATCACGTGCACAGCGAGTTCCATTTATAAATATGTCTGTGTATATACCGGCGCCTTGCTGAGATCCTTTCCTATTGCCTCGGCCAAATCCGGATACAAACAAAATGCCATCTTCATTGAGATTGAAACTGTGTTCGGTCACTCTTGCACTGCCGGAATAGCTCCCAGAATCAATGACTTTTAGCCCATCAATCATTGAGAGTTTTTGATCAAAGCGCTTCTCAACATCAAAAACTATGGATTCCAACCTGTTCTCAAGCTCTCTTTGGGCATCTCTGCTGTTGGCACGAAACGAGACATTTTTGGTTCTTATAGAGCCGGACCCAATGTCCGCTTCAAAAACGAATGTACCGATTTCGGTTGCTCCTGCTTCTTTTAAACAATGAAAAGAGTTTGAAGTGTTGCCTGTTAGCTTAATTGCACCAACCGCAGGAGTTGTGTTTTCGGAATCAGAGAAGCACTTGAGTCCATTAGGGTTGCTTACCCGTTTCAAAACAAAAGTAAGGGGTGTTTCACCCTGGATATAATTTATATCGACCACAAACCCGCCGTCATCTTCGTTGACCTTTGTGGTGCCGAAGATTGTTTCTTTGTTGCTATCTGCCGCTACCCCGGCACATTGCACCATATAGGATGCTAGCAGGCTGCCAATCGATACGCTTTCTTGTGTGGAGATGAACTGAGAAAAGCTATTGTCTTGTAAGTCGCAGATTTTTTTGATGCTTTCCGTTGATTCCGAAAATCCACTCCCACCACCTGCACGAGCACCAAATCCTTTGAATGACAACTTGAAAGACTGAGTGGAGTTTTTGAAGCGAGATACCATCTCACTCTCCTGCTCACAAACGTGTCTGAACTCCCGGGTGGCTGTATCGACCACGGTGGTTGTATCCCGTGAGTCAATGAACCCTCTATTGGCAAGGGCCAGGCATATGTCCGTGACTCCCTGAGCTTGAACGCCAATATTCGCGAGCAGCAAAATGAGCATAGTGCAAAAGAAAACACGCATTATCCAAACCCCAAAAGTTGATAAAGCCTATGATTGCAGCCGCAATAGTCTCACAATCATTTGGCTTGGCAAGGGATTGAATCTTTTCGTGACAGTGAAATTGCAGCATCAACAGTAGAAAATCATTTTTTTGGATTTTGCCGTCCTGGTAGCCTTTTCCGGCCACGCACAAAGTTAAGAGGCCTGAGATCGAGGTCATTGATGGTGGCACGGTCGATGTCAATGAAGTGCGCATCAGGGTTGCGACAAAGAATCACCCGAACTGCGTGGTGCGAAATGCGATGCTGAATATATGCTCGTTGTGATCGCTGCCGGTCGGCTTGAGGAATTACTGGAACTGCACCGTATCAGAATTCAGCGAGGCAACCCGAAAAGCGGCCGGCTGGAGGATCGCTATGAGCGCACTCTGGCGGTGATTTAAGTAGACGGAGCGGATGTCCGAGAAAATCGGCCCGCTCCAGGCGCAGTGAGTATGAGCCTCGGAATCGGTAAAGCAATCGCCAGGCATAACGCTCAGATTATCTGCCTCAACAACCTACGTACTTACCAATACGCATAATAATTTTGTTGTCGGTACTCAACTCAAGGAATCAGTGCTTTAGCACCCTGCAATGCTGTGGGGTGAACGCATCACTCCAGGTATGTTTATGCCGCAAGGATTGACTGTACAGCCTCTCCCAACGGCCCTGTAAGTACAGGTCCAAACATAAACATGAGCAAATTTGCCTGTTTAATAAAACTAATGTCCATTCCCTTAACAGCCAGCCACTTCTCCAGCTCTGAGACTGATTTTTCCCGTTGTTTCTCTCTTGCCAGCGACAGCGCCTCTCTTCGGAGTTCTACGAAGATCGGAAAGTATGCTGCTATCAGTAATGCTGTGAAGGCCATGCCGTAGCCGATTGCTGACCCCAGCGCGAGATGTTCAATCTCAGCAATCGCGCGCTTTCCTAATTCATCATTTGGATTGAGAAGTGCTATCGGCCAGATCATCCAAGAGTAGAGCGTGAATACACCAGCTATAAGCAATGCTGCTCCGCTATAAGCAATATTTCTCAACTGGCGATATCGATCGGCAATCTGCTCCACAGAAAACCGCTCCTGATCAGCGGGTTTAACAATGGTCACTGAAGACGCATATGCGATGAGAATGCTGCCGATGATGGCAACAACGTTGCCTAATTTGAACAATAACCGAAGAACACTGAGAATTGAGACATCGTATTCAGTTCCTGGAAGTGGCAGTTTGCTCAAGCTACCGAGAGTGGGAACAAGAAAGAACTGGCTTATCTCCACGTAGAACGTGTTCTCCTGGCTTGCTATTCCCCCAAAGGCAACAAGAATTCCTAACACCAACCAAGTGATTAGTCGCATATTTTCAGGAATATTGACGCCAATCGTTTGAATGGAGATTGACAGTGCCACTACCGCGGCAATCACCATAAAAATAATGCTTGAGAGCAAAATCATGCGACTGCGGTACTCCACTGCAGGCACATGGACGCTTCCATCAATCCAACGCGCTGTAAGAGGCAGTCTTGAAACGCAGTGAGGGGTTGGATGGCCGGGGCGAAATGTGATTCCAAACGGTTATCGACACCAGTTTGGAGCAGCCTCATGTGGACCCCAACCACCCGTCGGCAGTATAGCCGCGATCATCTGCGTTATGGAAGCGATCTGAGCGATGCGGAATGGAACATTATCGCCCCGTTCATGCCGCCGCCAGCGAAAACTGGTCGGCCGCGGGAATGGCCGATGCGTGAGATCATGAACGCCATCTTCTACGTGCTGCGGGCCGGCTGTGCGTGGCGCATGCTGCCCAAGGACTTCCCGCCGATGACGACGGTCTACGGCTGGTTTCTGCGCTTCCGACGTGAAGGACTGTTCAAGACCATCAATCATCATCTGGTCGTGCTCGACCGCGAGCGGGTCGGGCGCGAGGCCAGTCCATCAGCGACCGTGATTGACAGCCAAAGCGTCAAGACCGCCGAGGCTGGCGGTCCACGCGGCTATGATGCCGGCAAGAAGATCAAAGGTCGTAAGCGCCACGCCATGGTCGACACCGACGGCCGCGGCCTGGTCCTCCAGACGCACGCAGCCAATGTTCAGGATCGCGATGGCGCAATCCCGCTGCTCAAAGCCTCACGACGCTCGTTTCCCTTCGTCGAACTCACCTTCGCCGACAGCGCCTACAATGGCGACCGGGTCAGGGACGCAACGTCGGTCGCCATCGAGGTTGTCAAGAAATTCACCGACCAGGTCGGCTTCCAGGTCTTGCCCAGGAGATGGGTGGTCGAGCGCTTCTTCGCCTGGATCAACCGCAATCGCCGATTGGCGAAGGACTTCGAGGGAACCATCAGTTCGGCCGAAACCTTCCTCTATGCCGCCTCGGTTATGCTACTCACAAGACGCTTGGCACGGTCAGTGTGAGTTTCGAGTCGGACTCTAAGAAAAGATACTTCTGGTTCCAAATGTGAGAAGGAGACCGTTGGTTGGTCCATCAACGCCAAGTCGATCCTTGTATCAAGCAAAATGTCAAAAAGAGAGGCCGACAAGATCGCCACCAGAAGCGGCCAGGTAAGAAACAGTAGAAACCTATAACGTGAGTCGCCAAGTGTGATTGAGCTGATTTTCATGGCAAACAGTTTTTTGTGGCTTTGGCTTTTGCTTCTGTGCCAGGTGGCACAACTTTTTGTTGTCTCCAATCATTGGTTGAAATCCATCGAAACTGCAAGCTCAGTATCTGAATGCATTTACTATGGAATTGGAATTTCATCACGATTTCGGAGTTGATATTGTCAGCTTGACTTTCGATAAAGGCAAAGAGATCCGCCTTAAAGGTATTGCAGCACCCGAGGGTCGAAACGACATATGAGCGAACGGTGGCCCCAGAGTACGGTTGAAAACCCCTTGGGATTAAATCGCGAAGAACTGCCGGCAGCCAGAGCGATCGGTGTTGGAGGTACAGGAATGTCATCGGGCCGTCAGCGGCTTTTCTTGAACGGCGTAAGCGTTGTTCTGAGTGGCGATGCGGAAACGTTCCGAGGCGCGTCGATCGCATGGGCAACCAAGGTGGAGAGGGACCACGCGATGGTCTCGCTTCCCGGTCACGCCGCTGTCACGGAATGTATTCGCAACGCTGCTGAATTTACAATCAATGTCCTGGCCGCCGAGCAATCGCACATTGCGCGCCAATACGGGGGATCATCGCAAACGGACCCGCTGGAGATTCAACGGGGCGACCTGGATTTCGAGCTGTGGAACATTCCGGTTGTGAAAGGAGCGCGTGCCCAGTTGCTCTGCAAGCTCAGACACGCGATTGTCGTAAGGGAGCAGTTGGTGGTCATCGCCGAAATTGCCAATTTTGCGTTTGACGACAGCCGTCAGCCACTGGTCTATTTTCACGATCAGTATTTTGCCGGCTGACCGGCCGCTGAGTTCAGTTCGCGCCGCATTTTCTGCTGAACGTCTTAGGAGCCAATCGATCGAGAATCAACACAAAGACACCGCCAACATCCGATGCATCAATTTACGATCGATGGATGGTTTATGACGAACACATCGCTCGCAACCTTCAAAACGCACTACACAGGCTCGGGCGCTTGTGATTGTCGCAGATCGTTTTCTTCAGTCGTGTGCGAATCCTGATGGTGTTGAGGCCGGTGACACCCGATCATCTCGCTTTTCCCTCATGGAAAAAGACATTTGCATCGCGATCGACCGGTATTGTTTCGAAATCGCCCCTGAGTAACGCTACCCGGAGGTCCGGTTCACTGCAAAGGCCAGGTGAACGGCGACGCGAGGCTGTGCAGTTTGTGCAACAACTGCATCTGGGACGACGTGCCGGTCTTGGCGAGCAGCCCGCGGACCTGATTGCGCACCGTGTAGCGACTGAGATTGTTGGCATCGGCGTACTGGTAAAGGCTGAGCCCGCGCATCAGGCCTGCTGCAAGGCGGGCTTCCGCCCGGCTGGCGCCAAGCGCCTTGGCGATCGCCTCAAAATCCCCGCCGCCGTTGAGACCCAACGAGCCGGTGATCACCAGCGCACCGGCGACCGGGTCGGTCCAGACAGCTTCAGGGAAACTGTGCGATGCTGAAGGAGGAAAAATATGGGCGTGCAGGAGACAGTTGCCGAAGCGCTTGCTCCTGAAAAGCTTCGGTCCGGGCAAAGCGTCAAAACTACCGTCCTGAATGGCGCCCATGCACGTTTCCAGATGTGATCCGAACGCGCGCTCATTCGTGGTGAGGCAGCCATTCGTACTGACCTTCACGATGCGATCGTGCCGCAAAAGCGTTTGCGCCGCGCTGTTGTGAAAGCCGACCTTGCCGCTCCGATTGATCAGGAAGATGGCATGGGGGCTGGAGTCGAGGTGCCCTGCCGAAACACCGTTGCCGCCCGCCAGTGCGGAGGAAATCGTAATCGCATGTGTAATATGCGGCGACAGGGCCTGAAGAAGCTCGGTCATTTGTGGCAGGGCATTGTCGACGCCGCCCCGCCGGCATGCGGCAACCATGGCAACAAACCTGTCCGGCGAACGGTAACAGATCATCGCCGGGCCCGCGATGATGTCCTCCTGGTGCCTTAGCCAGTCATTGTAGAATTCGGTCTTGACCAGTTCGTCGCGGCGAAGTGCTATGTCGGATACGCCCACCGCGCCGACCGGCAGCGCCAGATTCATCTTCATCCAGGGATTGAGCGCGGCGTAATACTGATGGTATTGATCCAGTCCTTCGGGATCCCACCCCGCACCAATCAGGCCGAGGCTCTCATAGCTTTTGGTGCTATGGCCGAACATCTTGACGGGTGAACCGCTGACCTGGTTCAGCGCGCTACAAAAATCCACCCATTTGCTGTTGTGGGTCGCGGCTTCGTAGACTAGCGACAATACGCTGGTCGGAATATCGAACTGCACCGCGTTTCCTCGTCAATTGACACATACCCGATAAAAACCTAGCGCCGCGCGAGACCACAGGCAACATGAGGTGGGCGAGCAAGTATATTGAAATACGATACTGCGCGCGCCGGAGTATTTGACCTGATACGACTTGCAAACACACGCAGGGTTTGTTCCGAGCGAACCCATCCCACCATGCCCGCTTTTACTTGTCCGCCAAAGATACCCGCGATCGGTCCGCAAGCTCTCTCCTTAAAGCCGCAGCACGACCGGATTCGGCGCGGACTGCACTTCCGAGCAGTCGCGAGGGTCGATCGCCAGGAGCCTTGATCGTCCCAAGCGCGGTTTCCAATGGCAAAGGTCAGGTGAGATGGCGCGCCAGACGGGAATCTCAAACTCCGGACGGGTCTGGCAAAAGAACGCAATGCGGATACCGGCTTCTTGCAATCGCATGCCGATTGAAGACGGCTCCTCGGGAAGTTCGGCGGCCGGCGCGACACCAAGCGACAATGGCGGCGTTGAAAAAGTCGTCTCCAGCGCCCAGGTCGCAAGTCCCGGGCGTATACCGCCTTTGAAACCCTTAAACACCAGCGCCATCTGCAGCATCTCAACAAGCGCCTTCATCGCCGCGGAGGCGAATGTCGGTGCGGCAGCAAATCCAAGAGCGACTGGACCGTCTCCTTCATTCCCCGCCGCTGCAACAACCGGAACACCGATATCCGTGGTGATGTCGAAGAAACGCGGATCTATCTTATGCGCCCGACTCGCTTCGAGCACAGTGCCGCCGGCGGCGTCGAGCACGCTATCCGGCAGTCGATGACGAGCGCGGCAGCCATACCACCAACGCGCCGTTGCGTCGCGCTCGATCAACTCAAAGAGAGCCGAGCTCTTGGACGCACGATCACTTTCCCCGGCTGCGCAACCGTTGGTGTCGGCGACGAATACGGCGTCGGGGTCGCCCATGGTCCCCTGGCCGAGAAAAACCGCTTCGGCGGGCACCCAGACAGAACTCCGGTCGAGACTTCGCGCCTGTACCCATTCGATCTCAGCCATTTTTTTGCCTGGCGGAAGCCAGTCTGTACCGCGCAGATGCGTGTTCCAGGCTGTGCGGTTTTTGTGCTGCGCGGCTGAAAAGCCGGCAAGCTCCGCCGGGTCCCAGACGTTACCCGGCAGATCGCCGGCCACCGCGACCACCGTTTGTTCATCGCCCCATCTGCACAGGCTGACGATCTCGATCGCTTCCCCCAATCCGCTAATCCGCGCTGCAGTGTCACTTGTGCCGTGGCCTGAGGCGGCACGGCCAGATTCCGAAAGAGCGGCGCGTGGCCAGTCGGGCCAGCGCTCGGTCGCCTTCTCGTTTGGAACGGTGAGGTTGCAGACCACCGGCCATCCGTCAGGCGACAAATCATGAATGTCGAAATACTCGGCAAGTTCAGATAAGCTCATGGGTGCAACTGTATTTCGAATGTACTTGCCACGATAGTATGGAAGCTCCTGACGAAAATCCTCTGTCGAATGCCGCCGTGAATCCTCACGAAGCGGTCGATCGTGTCGTTCTGTTCACCGACATGGTGTCCTACAGCAGCCACATCGGGGAAGATGAAGCCGCAACCCTGGAGTTTATGTCAGGCTGTTTCGATACTTTGCGCATATTGGCGCGCCGATACAACGGAACGTTGGTCAAGACGCTTGGCGATGGTGCGATGCTCCTCTTCGACGATCCTCAGAAGGCGATCGAGTACGGAGTCGAGTTTCAACGCATAATTGCCAAGATCCAGTTGAACGATCCGAATCCCTTTACGTTTCGCGTCGGTCTGCACCAGGGAGGCGTGATCCTGCAAAACGGTGACGCCTATGGCAATACGGTGAATGTTGCAGCACGCCTTCAGACCGTTGCGGAACCGGGACGATGCGTGGTTTCCCAAAATGTCTATGAACTGGCCAAACAAAACACGGACCTGGAATTTGAGGCGCTCGGCGCACCGGACCTAAAGAATATCAGCGAGCGGGTTCCAGTTTATCGCGTCAATGATCCGCTTGCGCTGGAATCGGCTCAAATCCGGCCCGCGCTCCCACTGGTTCGGTTGCTAAACGGTATCAGGATTGATCACGCTTCTCACACCCTTTCCGAAAAACTGGGGGATGACGCAAAACTTGTGCTTGGTTATCTCACACTGTGCTCGGGCCGGGCAGACAGTTTGGACAGAATTGCTGCTCTTTTGGGCAAAGGGCAGCAAGCGCTGAACAGGGCCAAGGCTTCCCTGAGAAAATTGCAAAAGTCCGTATTGAAATTACCGCTCGACGTCGGCGATGGGATGGCGGCTCTCGATCCCATGAAGATGGAAACTGATCTCGAGATTCTGTTGCAACAGGTTCGACAGGGACGTGTGCCGGAGCAATTGACGGAAGACGCTGAATGGCCCCAACGCATATTGTCCGGTCTCTTTGGAACAAGTCCGGTGTTTTTGAGCTGGCTTGGGGTGACGCGCGACACCTGGAAAAGGCGCATGACGCAGGAACTGGAGCGGCTGTTGGGGCGCACATCGCCGGACGAGGAAGCGCATGAGGATGCAGCAAATGCCGTGCTTTTGCTCGAACCGGGAAACGAGGTAGCAGCACAAGCGCGGATCGATGCGCGCTTGCAACGCGGCGATCAAAGCGGTGCGTTTGAAGAGTTCGACCGATTGGAACGGTACCTTGGCCAAACCCATGGCATTTCACCCGGTGAACGCATCCGCAGAACAATCCGCCTGGTCAAGGAAAAAGGGGTGTCTTCCATTTTGACCGGTCGACCGACAGTTACACCGGTTCGGCGCCTGCTTCGCATAGCGGTGGCCGAGTTCACCGACCCCGGCTTGTCCGGGCAAGATCGGCTCACCGCATTCCGAGGTGATCTCATAGCGAATCTCGCGCGGTTTCGCGACTGGTCGATCATCGATGGCGTCGGCGAAACTCCGGCAAAGGGCGGCGTCGACTACCGCATCGACGGAACGATGGCGAGCCCGCAGGCGACACCCATACTGGGTCTGCGGCTTAGCGATGAGGACGATGGCCGCACGCTTTGGGCGGAGTCTTTCCCGCTCTCATCGGAGGCTTGGGATAGTGTACAGCGCGACATTATTGGCAAGATTGCGGCCACCATAGAAAGTTACATCTCCGCGGACCGCCTGTCTGCGGCGCTCGCCACTGTAGACCGCGACCCCACCAGCCATGACGCGTGGCTGCGTGGAGACCGTGCCATGATGCGCTGGACGCCGGAAGGAGCAGACGAGGCGCGTGATATATTTGAGGGTATCCTGAAAGACGACCCGGACCACACCCCGTCGCTGACAAGTCTCGCATCGCTGAGCAATATTCGTCATGTGATCTGGCCGGGCCTGCAACCGCGTTCAGGCGAGGCTGCGGTTGCCGATCGGTTGGCGTCGCGTGCCGTGGAACTGGACCCGATGGATTCGCGCATTCAGCGTGTCGTTGCCTGGTCCGCCGCGATGACCGGAGAGTTTGCTCGGGCAACGATGCATATGGACCTTGCTGCCAATCTCAATCCAAACAGTCCGGTCACAATGGCGAGTTGTGCGATGGGCTTTGCATGGTTCGGCGAACGGGACAAGGCGGAGGCATCTCTGACGCGGCTGCGCGCACTCGGCAGAAATCTCCCGTCGTGGGTTTGGGCATATGTTGCATCCACCTGCTTTTTCCTAGGAAGACTGGATGATGCCCTCGAAGCTGCCGAACTGGGGGGCGACAGCATCTCCGACACCCAGGGCTGGCTTGCTGTAATTCACGCGCAAAGGGGTGAAACGCAACAATCCGCAGCGGCCTTCGCCCGGTATTTCAAGACAGTCAATGTCTCGTGGAGCGGGGAGCAAAAAGCCACAGCCGGGGCCGTGGCCGATTGGTTTGCAACCGCCTTTCCGCTGCGCAACGATGCTGACAGGGAACGTGTCTACAAGGCCATTCACGCCGCACGGGAGGCTGCACAATCACTCAGTGACAACGGTTGAGAAAAATGCTGGCCAGAAGATACTTTCTGGCATTGGTCATGTCATTGGCTCCGATTGTGGCCGGACCAGACGGATAGAGTATGTTGACCAGGTCATCGAGTATTACATCGATATAGCCCCCGGCCAGCAGGTCTGCTCGATCTTCTGGAACGCCAATCGTCATTTTCTTGTTGCGATCACTGTCCTGACCATCGTCTTCACATTTGACGACCAGCCGGCGGCCTTTGCCGAAACGATAAACCCCGTCCCGTCGACCCTCGCGCAGGCGGCGATGCGCTGACCCGACATCCAAAAAGAACTTGTGATCGTTGTCGGTCACATCATCAAAGATATCATCGAAGAAGTACTTTGCGGCGGGCTCTCCCGGGTCGGTCATCCATTCATTGACTGCATCTCCGGCTTTGATCATGCCTTTACGACGATCATCTGGATCAGATTCATCTGTCTTCTTGACAATAATATTGGTCATGATTTCCCTCCGGACTTGAATTGGAATGATTAGTCTACGCCGCCAAATGTAACAGCAACAACATCTTTCAGACTAAACTCGTCGATCGGGCCCTGCCCAACCAGTAGCTCTCGGGCAAAATCGGTACTTGTTTCGCCGTCGGTGTTGACGGAGATGATGCTGTCCTGTGCGAACTCCAGCGCCGCATGGAACGTCTCCATGACGACACGGCCCGCCACAGGTCCGAGCTTGCCTGTGTTAGCGTGCTCTGCCTCTGCCAGTGTATAGAACCAGAGCGGCGTCCTTTCGCAAAAAGCTATATTAGATGACAAGGCGCCAAAGCGGTCGCTGCGGTGATGTAAGAACGCTGCGATATCGAGCGGCGCCGTTCCGAATGTATTGACGTGATCGGCAATCCACTTGTGCATTTCCTGGCCGGTCGGCAGCCTCAACGACGCCCCGCGTTTTAGCGTACGCACCGCAAGGTTAAATGATGGAGTGCCGCTGGAAACCGTTCCGTCCGGTGGAAACTGCGTGGCGTTGAGGTTTTCAAACTTTGGCGGGACAGCCGCCCTGATGGGATCCGCAGTGACGACATCAGGCAGGTCCGCATTGCCGTGTTCAACCATATGACGCCAAAATTGCGCCCAGTGAACTTCCAACTGCCCTTGCTCCAGGCCATTGCCACTGAGCGTGTAGTGAAACAGTTGCTCTATCTTTGCTATTTTGTTGACACCGTTTCCTGGTGGAAAGTCGATAATCCAGTTTCGATAGGTATCGTTCACCATGCTGTGCCCAAATCGCATGCAGGCAGCGGCGAACTCGATTGGAATTTCAAACGAGAAATCTGCAGATGAAGAATCAGTGGCCACAATCTTGCGACCGCCCGTCAGTACGTCTGACCATATATCCTGAGGTATGAGTTCCCGCAGATAGTCGGTGAGAACGACGGCCTGCAGATGGCGTCGTGTCCTGCGCTGGGCCGTAGGCTCGTCGCCTCCCAGCGAGAGCGTTGCCGCCTGATGAAAACGGACCAGAAGGACATGCATCTGGGCCAAAGCAAGGTTGGTGTCCGTACGAAGGTCGGGTGCACGGCTCACCCCCATTCCGACACGGGGAAGGTCCATGAATTTCGGTTCGTTGTAGTCATCGCCGATAGCCTCACCGACCACTCCACCGGCGACCTCCTGCCAGGTGCTTGTACGGGCGCTGCCTTCCGGCAAGGTGCCGAAAAGGGTGTCAAAACTCAGCGCGTGACCATGCCGTCCGTTGATCCATGCTGGTCCATCTGCACCGGCCGGGGGAACGAGGTCGGTGTCGAGCTTCATCCAGGACATGTCATGTGCAAGAAACTGACCGAAATAAGTGTAAGCGGCCGGCAGCGAGGTGGCTGGTGTGGTTGCCGGGGCGGCGCCACCGGAAACGGGTCTGGTTAGTGCGTCACCAACTTCCTCGAGTACAGCGGGTGTAAGAGGACCGCCCATGGTGCCTGAATCGATGATACGATCGTAAAACCGGATTTGCTGAAATATCGCTTCGGTTTCATCGGCGTCGTCAAGTTCGATCATGGTGGCTTTGCGAGCGGTCCGGGCTGCGTCGAGAATTAGTTTCCGCGTGCCCGGTTCAAAAAACGGGTAGGCCGCTTGTGATCGGGCCTTGCGATCGGTTGCGGATTCAACCGTTTCCAGACGCATAGTGATGTTCGCGTCCGCCACATGGCCACTGAGTGTATATGCAGAATAATGACGGTCCGTCGTATCTCCATCGGTCGGTACCAGAATCCGGTCACGGACAAAGAAGACACCACCTCCATGTGCAAGCACCATCTTCAGGTTCCACTCTTTTGAGACTGAACTAGAACCTTCATACTACGCTGATCGGCCATTAATACATAGCGGGGAAGCATGAAAACTTTTCCAGTCTCCGTCATTCCGGCTTTTACTTGTCCGCCAAAGAAATCAGCGATCGGGTGAGAAGCCTATGCCTCGTCCTTTCTGCCCCAAAGCCGGCTTACGCGATACAGGATGATCGGGAGGGCGGGCCGCGTGAAAATGGAAACGGCCTTCCTCATTCGTGGCATGCGGATGCGGCAGTCCTGGATGTCCATCTCGAAGGAAAACGGCGTGATCCGCGGAGGTTCCTTGCTGGGTTCGGAGATGACCGCGGCGGAGCGGTGGACCGCAACCGACTGACGACGGCCCGGCATTGGTTTCGAGACCGCCCGGACGGTGAGGCCGGCCGGCATGGCAAAGAGCCGCCGAACGTCTTCCAGTGTCTTGCTCGGCTCGACCATGAATTCGAGGCGATCGCCTTTCCTGTAGTTGCCGGATCCCTCCACCTGCGCCACGGCCTCGAGCTCGCCATCCAGATATTGCTGCAATTCCTTGCGGGCCAGTCTCTCGCCAGCGACCGCCAGGCGGTAGACCCAGGCATGGAAGTTCTCTCCTGGCGATGTTGGAACCGGGCGTTGAGCGATGATGGCGCCCGTATCGATGCCCGTATCGAGCCGGTGAATGGTCATCCCGCCATATTTGCCGGCCTTTCGGTCGGCCAGAAGGCCGACTAACGGCATCGGGCCTTTATAGTGCGGCAGCAAAGCAGGGTGGATATTGACGGCCCGGTCGCCGAATTCGGCGAGCAGCCATTCCGGCACGATCAGGTGGGTCATGACGGTAATCAGCGTGTCAGCCCCGATGGCTGAAAGCCGGTCGATTATTTCTGCCCGGTCCTTCAGGGATTCAACGTGCTCGACGGGAATTTTATGCCGCCTAGCCTGTTCTTCCAGCGTCGGTACTGAGCTGGCAATGGAAATGATTTTCTGTCCGGCACTTGCAGTCAAGACCTCGCGGTCTGTCGTCCAGAACGCGGCAACGGAGTTTCCGCTCGCAAGCCAGCCTTTGACGAAGGCGGCGCTGATAATACTTTCCTCAATGATGATCAGCGCGCGATATGCGTTGGGATTTCCGGCCACAAACCTCTCCTGTGCAACGGCCGCGCTGCCAATCGGCGAGCCGGACATGCCCTTCAGAATAGCATGTCGCAATTTATTGTTCAGGCGAACACCGATTGACTGAAGACTATTGGTAACTGCTCACCCCCACTTTAAGTCCCCGAGATTCAACGGCGGTTTCAGACCCACTAGCTCAATCGAGATGCCTTTTTGGCCTCGGAGTGGTGCGACGATTTGAATCGGCTATTAACGATCCCCTCATTGCGATTTTCGTGATTCTATCGGGTTATGACACGTGTTCGATTGATTTGGGAAAAGCCGCATTGGGGTGGTCTTTCAGTCAAGGCTACTCGCTGCATTTGGAAGCCTGAAAAGGCGATGCGGCCACCGCATGGCCTGATGTCCATGGCATCGCGGGCGGACTGATGGCAAGCGTGAATGGCACTTCCCTGCGTGAAGAGTTCGATGCTGCCAGGGCGCGCATTGCCGCGCTGCGCAAAGCGGGCAGGATTTCAGATGACGTCGATGCGGTTATTGGCGTGTTGTGCAGCTTGCTGGGCATCCTGATCGCCATCTTTCTGGAAAAGACGACCAGGAAGACCGGCAAGAACTCCAGTATTGCGCCGTCGCAGACGGATAAGGACAACACCGGGAAACGGAGCAAAAAGGCTTCCGGCAAGGGTGTGGCGCCGAACTGGATGACGGGCGAAAACCTTCGCAAGGTCACCGTCGGGGAAACCTCCACCGTCCAGGTTTGTGACAGTTGCGGGGCTGATCTCTCAGACGTCGAACCCTCGGCGCGCGAGGAACGCATCCATCTCGATATCATGTTCGAGGTTGTCGAGAAAAAGGTCGTCGCAGAAACCAGGGACTGCCCCAAATGCCGCACCCGAACCAAGGGGCGTTTCCCTGAAAACATGCCGGGGCCTTTGCAATATGGCGTTGGCTTTCAGGCCTTCGTGATCAACCTGCTGATTGCCCAGATGCTGTCTTTGCGCCGCGCCGTCGAACTGGTGCGGGCCATCTCTGGCGTCAGGATGTCGCAGGCCACCTGCCTGGGCTACATCCAGCGACTGCACGAGGCGCTTGAACCCTGGGAAACGGCTGCCGCCGCACATCTTCTGACCCGCCCGGCCCTGCATGCCGATGAGACCGGTTTCAGGGTCGACAGCAAAAACCAGTGGCTGCATGTGCTGACCGATGACTCCCTGACCCTCAAGTTCCTGCACCCCAGGCGCGGCAAGGAAGCGATAGAGGCATTCGGCATCATTCCGGTCTACACCGGGGTGTTGATCCATGATTGCTGGGCATCCTACCTTGCATACAGCCAGTGCAAGCATCAGCTATGCGGGTCGCATCTGCTTCGGGAACTGACCTTTGTCGTCGACTCCAGCAATTACCGTTGGGCGCGCCTGATGAGGAAGGTGTTGCGTGAGGTCTGCCATAAGGTCAACAAGAGCGAGACCGGGGTGTTGAGCGAGGCCGAATGTCGCAAGATACGCAAAAGGTATCGGACCATTCTGACGCAAGGTGCCGGGGAAATGCCCGACGTTCCTGCGAAACCGGAAGGTAAGCGCGGACGGGTCGCAAAGTCGGATGCCCACAACCTGCATGAGCGTCTGTTGAAACACGAGGACTCCGTGCTTCGCTTCATGAGCGAACCCGATGTCAGCTTCACCAATAACGCGGGCGAGCAAAAAATCAGGATGGCAAAGGTCAAAATCAAAGTCTCGGGCTGCTTCCGGACAGACCGCTATGCACACGCCTGGTGCCGGATATCAAGCTACCTGAGTTCCATGGGTGCCCTCGGATATAATCCACTTGTCGCGATCCAGATCGCGCTGGCCGGAAATGCCGCCAATATGGTCAAATCACACTATGCTCAAGACGCGTGACGGGGTGAGCAGTTACGTTCAGGGAATGATAATGAAACACCTAGAGGGGCAAGACCTTCCCAACTCACGATTTCCAACAAAAATGGTAACTGCTCACCCCCACTTTAAGTCCCCGAGATTCAACGGCGGTTTCAGACCCACTAGCTCAATCGAGATGCCTTTTTGGCCTCGGAGTGGTGCGACGATTTGAATCGGCTATTAACGATCCCCTCATTGCGATTTTCGTGATTCTATCGGGTTATGACACGTGTTCGATTGATTTGGGAAAAGCCGCATTGGGGTGGTCTTTCAGTCAAGGCTACTCGCTGCATTTGGAAGCCTGAAAAGGCGATGCGGCCACCGCATGGCCTGATGTCCATGGCATCGCGGGCGGACTGATGGCAAGCGTGAATGGCACTTCCCTGCGTGAAGAGTTCGATGCTGCCAGGGCGCGCATTGCCGCGCTGCGCAAAGCGGGCAGGATTTCAGATGACGTCGATGCGGTTATTGGCGTGTTGTGCAGCTTGCTGGGCATCCTGATCGCCATCTTTCTGGAAAAGACGACCAGGAAGACCGGCAAGAACTCCAGTATTGCGCCGTCGCAGACGGATAAGGACAACACCGGGAAACGGAGCAAAAAGGCTTCCGGCAAGGGTGCGGCGCCGAACTGGATGACGGGCGAAAACCTTCGCAAGGTCACCGTCGGGGAAACCTCCACCGTCCAGGTTTGTGACAGTTGCGGGGCTGATCTCTCAGACGTCGAACCCTCGGCGCGCGAGGAACGCATCCATCTCGATATCATGTTCGAGGTTGTCGAGAAAAAGGTCGTCGCAGAAACCAGGGACTGCCCCAAATGCCGCACCCGAACCAAGGGGCGTTTCCCTGAAAACATGCCGGGGCCTTTGCAATATGGCGTTGGCTTTCAGGCCTTCGTGATCAACCTGCTGATTGCCCAGATGCTGTCTTTGCGCCGCGCCGTCGAACTGGTGCGGGCCATCTCTGGCGTCAGGATGTCGCAGGCCACCTGCCTGGGCTACATCCAGCGACTGCACGAGGCGCTTGAACCCTGGGAAACGGCTGCCGCCGCACATCTTCTGACCCGCCCGGCCCTGCATGCCGATGAGACCGGTTTCAGGGTCGACAGCAAAAACCAGTGGCTGCATGTGCTGACCGATGACTCCCTGACCCTCATTTATGGATACCCCGGTGTCAAGCGATTTTCGAACGGTGATGTGAGCGTGTGATCGGATGCGGTCATTTATCAGGCCTCACAGTGCGGCTTTTTGTGCAGCCGCGGGCCGGTATGGTGATGCGCGAACCGGGTCCAAATCAAGTTCCAAAGCTATTTTGCCTTTTGGGTCAACATGGTTTTCCCGCTCCGGATCTTTCCGATCAATCTCCCATGCTATTCGTCGACCTCTTCACACGTCCCGGGCACCGACGCGAAGCGTTGCGCGATCCGCGCTTACGCTACCGCCTCCGGATTCCGATAATTCTCCTGTTTCGATATCATGGCCCAGATACCCCGTGCCATCCTGTTGGCCAGCGTGATCGCGACCAGAAGCTTCGGTTTTCGATCCAGCATTCTGGCCAGCCAGCTTCCCTTGCGAACCCCAAACCGCGTCGCCGCATTGATCACTGACATCGCCCCGATGATCAACAGGCTTCGGATGTCTTTCTGACCCATCTTCGAAACTTTCCCGAGCCGGTCCTTACCGCCTGTCGAGCGCTGAAGCGGCACGAGACCCAGCCAGGCTGCGAAGTCACGCCCCCGTTTGAAGCAATTCATGTCCGGGGCAAAGGCCTCAATTGCCAGTGCCGTCTGCAACCCGACGCCCGGCATTGTTGTCAGCCTTCGCACTGTGCCGGATGCTTTCGCCTCCGTCTTGAGTTGCTTCGTCAGATCGAAAATCCTGGTCGCCAGCAGATCGATGTGCTCGGCATACATCCGGGCCGTGTTACGCACGAGGGCGGGCAGCCCATTGGTATCGTCGTCCAGCGCGGCTCTCAACTTCTTGATCCCCGCCTTGCTCTTCGGCCCGATCACGCCATATTCGGCGAGATGGCCGCGCAGCGCATTGATGGTCTGCGTGCGCTGCCTGACAAACATCTGCCGTGATCGGAACAGCATGCCGCGCGATTGCTGCTCGGTGGATTTCACCTCAACGAACCGCATGGTCGGCCGGGAGGCAGCTTCAGTGATCGCCTCAGCGTCTGCCCTGTCGTTTTTCTGCCTTTTGACAAAAGGTTTCACGTACTGAGGTGGAATCAGCTTCACCTCATGGCCCAACTTACCGATCTCGCGGCCCCAATCGTGAGCTGTGGCGCAGGCCTCCATCGCGACAATGCATCGGGGCTGCTGTGCAAGAAACGGCATGAACTGGGCGCGGCTCAACTTCTTGCGGTAGCCAACCGAGCCATCGGCTGTGGCTCCGTGGACCTGAAAAACCTGCTTTGCAAGATCAACGCCGATGATGCTAACTTCCGACATGTGGATACTCTCCCTTTGATTTGTGACGTTCAGTATAACGGCACCTGGCACATTACGATGCCTCCGGGCGGGGTATCCACACTATCAAGTTCCTGCACCCCAGGCGCGGCAAGGAAGCGATAGAGGCATTCGGCATCATTCCGGTCTACACCGGGGTGTTGATCCATGATTGCTGGGCATCCTACCTTGCATACAGCCAGTGCAAGCATCAGCTATGCGGGTCGCATCTGCTTCGGGAACTGACCTTTGTCGTCGACTCCAGCAATTACCGTTGGGCGCGCCTGATGAGGAAGGTGTTGCGTGAGGTCTGCCATAAGGTCAACAAGAGCGAGACCGGGGTGTTGAGCGAGGCCGAATGTCGCAAGATACGCAAAAGGTATCGGACCATTCTGACGCAAGGTGCCGGGGAAATGCCCGACGTTCCTGCGAAACCGGAAGGTAAGCGCGGACGGGTCGCAAAGTCGGATGCCCACAACCTGCATGAGCGTCTGTTGAAACACGAGGACTCCGTGCTTCGCTTCATGAGCGAACCCGATGTCAGCTTCACCAATAACGCGGGCGAGCAAAAAATCAGGATGGCAAAGGTCAAAATCAAAGTCTCGGGCTGCTTCCGGACAGACCGCTATGCACACGCCTGGTGCCGGATATCAAGCTACCTGAGTTCCATGGGTGCCCTCGGATATAATCCACTTGTCGCGATCCAGATCGCGCTGGCCGGAAATGCCGCCAATATGGTCAAATCACACTATGCTCAAGACGCGTGACGGGGTGAGCAGTTACCTCCAGAGAACTGAATGATTGGCTTCTGTCTTCAACGGCTATGACGGCATTCCACTTTTCAACGCCAATCAGAGTCCTGCTGACCGGGAACCGAAAGGTTTCACCTTTGGCAGTTCACAGGGGCTATTGAATGAATGCAGCACCCTCGAATATGGATTGGTGGGGATCTTGCCCCTAATCGGTGGCAACTGCGGCAACCTTCCGGCCTTTACACCCGTCGGGGCGTATGATTTGCTGATCGCCGGGCAGGCGGCGGCGCGTTCCATGACGTTGTTCATGTCGTTTTCCCCAAGATGCCGGCCCGGACAGCGGCGGCGCCGTTCGCGTCACGGGAAGTGTACCCCCCCCAATGTGGCTATGGAATGAATAGGCAAAAGCGCGGGGCCGCCCGCCGGGCGCAATCCGCCAGCAGACCGGCCGCAACACCGCAGACACCCACGCCAGACCCGGGCCGGACCCACTTACCGGCTTTGACAGCAGCAACACCCAAGGATTGTATCATGAGCGTTTCAGGTTCATCGGGCGCGAAGACATGCGCGCCCTTGTTATGGATGACACCAGGCTAGGCCGGTGGCTGACCCGCGGCCCGCCCTTGCCACCAGCGCGACAGGAAGGAGTCAAGAGAGACCATTCCCGGTCCCCTGATCGCCACATAGACCAATGGCAAACACCAGAACAGGCGCTGGTCAAGGATATCGCCGGGGCGGCCGTTAAAGAGCGTGCCGAGATCGACGCCATGTTCCGTCCCATCGACATGGGTCTGGACGATGATGAAGACGATCATGCCGACCGCGCCGACGCGGGCAAAAAGCCCCAGAATGAACAGCACCGGCAGAATGATCTCGCCATAAGTGCCGGCATAGACCAAGATATGCACAGGAAGCGGCAGGGCACTGACATGATAGCCGGCGGCCTCGAAAGCCTTGCCGGCGATCTGGATATAGGCGCCGTCCCTGACCTCGAACACGCCGAGCGGTCCGTCCCCGATCTTGGTCTTGGCCGAATTGAGGTAATAGACATAAAGCGTTGCCGCGAAAACGAGCCGCGAGAACAGCCCGAGGAACCAGCCGTCGGTCAGTCTTTCGATCATCCCGAAAACGCCGTCGTGCAAACGGTGGATCAATTCAACCAGCGAAGTCATTTTACTGCCCCTTGTTGTATGGTAAGGCCGGGCCAGGACGGTGAACACGCCGACCTCCAGCATGGCTGCGATCGCTGCAGCCAGGTCAATTTCACCAGATTGCACGACGGCTGCGCCAAGCGTCGCGCCATCGATGAGCGTTTAGAGGAAAACGGCGCCGCCCGGCGGCAATTGTCTACCTCATATCCGCGCCGCGTGATCAACCCGTCCTCCGGGATCGATGCCGGAAAGATGATAGCCCGCCCGGTTAGCCGAGAAAATCGCAACGGCGGCGAAGGCGGAGCACGTGGCAAATGCCGCGGGATGCGCGACAAAGCGGCGCTCAGCAAGGTCATCCCGTGCGATCACACTCAAGCGCCGCCGGGTCGGGCACCGGCGCATCGGCTACATGATAGGCGACTAAAGCGTCGGGTGATTAATGTGATACATAGCCAGCGTCTTTGGGTAATCCCAGCATTCGTCGGGCTGGAAGAGGCCACAGATGTCGCCAACGGCACGCCACAGCGCGGTGCGCGCCCTTTGTCTCTCAGAAAGTTGCGGCGGATTTCGGTGAGCGCCTGGTGAGGTGCGCCGCCGTCGCCCATGATGTTTTCGGCATGAACTCCAGGCAAACGGTCCAGTAGTCGCTCTGCAGGACGGTGTCGACATGGACCGTCCTTATTCCGGCGCAGGCGGCCATCGGCGGCAGCGACCGGACGCGGCTTCGGATGTGATGATGGCCTCCCGCTTCGACGGGCAGTCCAACCGCACGGCGGTGCCGCGCGGCTGGCATTGAAAAGGAAAGGTTCCGACTTATGTCGGCAGGTCGCGGTCAAGCGGCTCAAGGGAACCCATGCGGCCGCCCGGAAGTTCCATGGTCGTGCAGGTGCCGTCTGCAACCAGCGTCCAGGCGTTGCCCTGGTAGTCAACCGTGGACGTGCCGGCGCAGGTGGTGCCGGGGCCGGCAGCGCAGTCGTTCTGGCCGGCAAGCGAAACGCCGTAGCACTTTTCCTTGGCGGATGCCGTGCCGGTGGCGGCAACAAGCGCTGCACCAGTCAGGGTCATGACGACTGCTCCGGCAACAGCGGTTGCACTGACAATTGTTTTTTTGGACATGGTAATCTCCTCGGGGTTTAAAACTCAGGTGGGAAATTCGTCTTCCAGGATCGCGTCAGTGTGAACGCCGCAGGGTCCGGATCACTGTTCCCCGGCTTGGCAAAGCGCTTTCGACAGGGACGGACGACGGACGCGCACGCCCCTGTGCGCTCATTCGCCCAGCAGCGCTTCGCGAGTTTCGCAACGCCGACATCCAAGGCCCTTTATGCAGGGCGAGCCTTGCGTTGCCGTGCGTGCGCTTGCGGCCGCCGGCCGTTTCCTGTGGTAATTGCTTCATCATGATACTGACTTTCCTTGTCGTCTGGGTCGTCGGGGTTGAAGACAGGGGAATCGACTGAACGCTATTGCCGGATTATGGCCTCCATGTAGTCGTCGTCCCAGGCAGCTGAGCGTCTTTTTTGCGGCAGGCTCATTTTCTTGCCGGGAAACCGCTTCAGCAGGTTTATCGCGGCATGATTGATCGTTGCGAAGTTGGCCGCCGAGTTCGCTTTTCTGATACGACAGTCGTCCTGTCCGAAGGTGACGTCCAGGACCCAATGCAAGCAATTTTCCACTTGCCAGTGGTCGCGGATGCACCGCGCCATTTTCTCTGGGCTATCTGCGAATGACGCGATGTAGAACCGTCGGATCGTTTCTGTTTCACCTCTGATCTCGCGTGTGTATTGCGTCATGATGACGGCCTTCATGCCCGGCCAATGATGGCGTTTGTCCAACCATCCGATGTCAGTGCAAACGGTGCAGCGCCGCGTTTCAATCCGCCCGTGATCGGCGTCAACGGTTTGTCTCTGCTTGACGAAATCCCCGCCGATATCCCGCTCCAGATGCTCATCGAAAAACAGCTCGACATCCTCATGCAGGCTGCCCTGATTACCTTTCAGGCCGATCACATAATCCGCCTCCTGATCAATGATTTGCTGGCAAATTTTGCGTTGGCATCCCATCGCATCAATAGTCACGATAGCCCCCTTCAGCGCCAGCAGTTCCAACAACTCGGGAATGGCCGTGATCTCGTTGGATTTGTCATCGACCTTGCGTTGTCCAAGGACGAGTTGCTGATCACAGGCCCAGGCAGAAACCATGTGGATAGCGGCCTTGCCGGAGCCGGTATCGAATGACCGCCGAAGGGTTTTCCCGTCTACGGCAACGACACCTCCAAACATCTCATTCAGGCTTGAGATCCAGCTTATGAAGCAGCTTTGGAAAGCTTCCATATCCAGGCGAGAAAACAGGATACCCAACTGATCATGGCACGGTGTTCCGTTCTCAAACGACAGGAAACGACGCAGAAGCTCAAGTTTCTTTTCGCCATAGAGTGCGACAGACGTCCAGCCGTCAGCGCCCGATATCACGGCGCATAAAACCAGGAGCAGAATTTCGTCGAGCGGATAGCTGACTTTCGCCTCCTGACGCGGATCTTCGATCGCTTGAAAATGCGTCAGAAAGTCGGGGGTGTGGGAATCTTCGGGGGTGCGGGACATGTCAAAGCTCCGGAAAAAGGACAGTTCCAAACCTTTGATTCAGAAAAATGCAACTTTGTCAGCAATTTATTCGATCGATTACCCTGGGGTTGAAGAATGCCGGGCGGCGGCGTCGCCGCCCGGAAGTGCCTGGAGATTGCGGGCCCGGTGCTCAACAGGGCGCCGCGCCGCCTTTAGAAATTGCGCTGCAGACGCAACAGGCCCGTCGTCGCATCGCCGCCGGCATATCCCGCGGTGGGGCCCACGGCGGCATTGCTCTTGCCGAACCTGGTGTGGCGAACCTCGCCGCGCACCTCGACATTGGCGACCGGGTTCCACACCAGCACGCCCTCGACCGCCCAGGAGCTGATGCCCGAGCCCGCATCGCCGAGCTTCATGTTGCCCGCAACCGGCGTCGCGTAGTAGCCGGACGAGTACTGGCCGCCGACCGAGCCCTTGAAGCCCTCGGCGAACCGGTGCTGGTAGGAGCCGATGACCGACCATTGCGGCGTGTGCGTCGTGCCCCTGGCGATCCCGGTCGGCGACGCGTTGGCGCCGTAGCGGCTCGGACCGCTGGCGTAGAAGCCCTGGACGATCACATTGCCGTCCGGACCGATATCCGCATTGAGACCCAGCTTGACGCCGAAGGTCTCGGCCGACTGGTCGTAGCCGGCCGCGCCGTAGACGGTCGCGCCGGCGATAACGCCGCCGATGCGGCCCGTGAAGTCGGGAACATAACTGGTCCTGTCGCCGTCGTCATTGGCCGAGACCGCCGCGAACACGCCATCGAGCGTCAGGTTGTAGCCGATCTGGCTGGCCTGGCTGTAGCCGTAGGAAAGGCCGTTGTCCGAGTGCGAGCCGAAGCCCGACGCGCCGCCGTTCTTCGAACTGACCCAGGTCGTCTCCGTGTAGCCGAAGACAAGGCCGCCAAGCTCGCCATAGGCCTGGTCGATAACGGCATTGCCGTCATATCCGAACGTGTTCGTACCCTTGTCGTTGGGCTTCGCGTCGCCCTGAAGACGCACATAGGCATGAAGAACGCCGAGTTCCGTGTCCTCCCTGGCCTGCACGTTCAAACGCCCGCGAACGGTCGACGTGTAGCTGTCCGCATCGCTGACGAAACCCGCATCGAGGCGCACGAAACCGCTCAGCTTCAGGCAGGTCTCCGTGCCCGGTATGTAGAAATAGCCGGCGCCGAAGGCATCGCACACGCGCACATATTCAACCGCGTCCGGCTCGGCCGCGACAATCATGTCGGCACCATGGGCACTGCCCGTGAAAAGCAGCGCCGCGGCGCAGCATGGAAGAAGTCTGTCGATCCTGTTGTTCATGTCTGACCTCATGTCGTTATCCCCAAAAATGCCGCTCCCCGCGATGTCAGCCCCGGGATGGCGGCCTGTCCCGGCCGGCCCGGGCACCGGAACCGCAGCGGCGGCGACGCCGGCCAACCCCTCCGGCGGGCCGGACCCCGCCGGCACCGGATGCCCGGGATGCCCCGGATGCCGATGACGGCGGCGCGTTCGCGTCACGGGAAGTGTTACCCCCCCCGGTTAATGTGGCTATGGAATGAATAGGCAAACGCGCCAAACCGGACCGGGCCGCCCGCACCGGCAGGCCCGGAACCTGGGCCCGGCACGCGGGCCGGAAAAGCCGCCCGCCGGGCGCAACTCGTCGGAAAACCGGGCAACAGATCGGCCGCAACACCGCAGACACACCCGCCGAGGACCGCCCGTACGGCCCGCCAAACCTCCGCCAGACCCGGGCCGGACCCGCGAAAAGGCGAAACGAAACCATAGGCAGCGGTCATCGTGCGGGGGCGACTAGTAACCATCGTCCTGGATGAAATGCCATCCCGCAAATCGTCCGCGGGTCAGGTCGCCGGTGTCGAGCCGCGGCGCCCGCCGGCCGGGACCGGGATCGTCGTAGTAGATCTCGACCACCGCGCCACGCTCGATGCGCGCGTAGCCGCTGCCGGCGCCGCAGTACTCCATCTCCGCGTCCCTATGGATCGGGAAGGACCTCATTGCGGAACTTCGCCCCGATCCGGATCGCCGGGCGGCGCGCAGGGCGTGTTGCCGCGCGGTAGCCGTCCAGCCACTGCGACTTGAGTGTGTCGGCCGACAGCGCCGTGGCGGAGATCATCGACGCAGGTTTTCGCAGGCAGTCGTCGCGGTGCAGGACGATGTGCGCCGGCGCGACCGGCACGGCCGGTGGGGCCTCGGCGTCGCGCGCGCTGTAGCGCAGGCCTGTCAGCGTGTAACCGTCTCATCTGGCGCGCTCGAATCCCGAACGGCAGGCGCAGAAAGGCGCCACATCGCGGTCGCTCGCGGTGACGGCCGGGTAGTCGATTTTCTTCGCCGACTTGCTGTCGTCGTGCGGCAGGCCCTTGACGGTCACGGAGCCCCATTCATCGGACATTGTGCGGATCCTTTCCTGTGTTCGGTTTCCCATTCAACAGACGTGGGCGGATCCCCTCTGCCGCCGCAAACGTAGCGCGCGGGCAGCCGCGCGATTTTCACAGCCCGCAAAACCTCTTCGCGCTCCGGAGAACCGGTATCGCGCATGTGCCCAGAATCGGACTGACCTGTGCGTTATCTCGACCGTCCGCGGGAGGGGCGCCCCAGCGCGCCTCACGGCTTGCGCGCGTACCTATAGAGGCGGACCGGCTGGCCCATCGCCGTCGCTCCGTCGAACCGTTGTTCACCAGACGGATAAAGCGACGCGAATCGGTTGCCGGAGGAATCGTTGAGGATCACCTGGTTTCCCTCAACGTCCCAGGCCCAGATCAACGCCGCCTGGCCGCTACAGCCGCGCGAGGCGGCGCGGTAACCACCGGTCCACTTCGTCAGCGCCAAAAAGATGTCGCAACTGCCGCCGCCAGTCGAGATCGTCCAGCGCCCGAGTATCGATTCGCGCGTCACCTGTGGCGCATCTGCCGCGGGCACAGGCAATTCATGCTCACTCTGACCCTGCATTGTCGGCGCCTTTGGGAACTCGTTCTGCCCCGCCGGCGGCAACTGCCCGCTCCGGGTATCGCCGAACGGCGGTCGTGACTGTGTTTGCGGCGGCCCGTATCCGGTGCGCAAACCCGTTCCCTGGCATCCCGCCAAGGCGATCGCCGCATACAGTGCGATCACGATTGTTCCATCATGCATCAGTTCATCTCCAAATGCCGAATCCGGAGCTGCCTTCATGGTCGGCTTCAAGTACAATTACGTGTTCTTTCCCCGGAGGTTCACATGTCCGCGTTTCAGCATTTGCCGATTGCGCCAGCACCAAGGCAAACCATACCAGCGCGATCTCGGACGATTGCATACGCGATCCCATCCCCTTCTTCACCGGGTCGCCTTCACGCAGTCCAAAAATACCGCCAGCAGATCATGGCACTGGGTGCGCATCTGTCGAAGCATCATTTCCATAGAGCATTGCCGCACTGGACCGCCGTTTTCTGCACGGCTTTGCAGATTGCTCTTTCGAGTTCGTCTGCGTCGGCGAAAGTCTGGTGTGCCAGTTCGGTCTGTTTAAGCGTTTTCCAGGACGGTACGATGTCGTTGAGTTCCCGGGCGTATTTCGGCAGCCACTCAACCGTGAGCCAAAGGGCGCAATCGGCGAGTGCTGCTCGGGTCAGCTTGCTGGCGTGAATCGTGCCGTCGTCTAGCACCAGCACCACTGGCATGTGGTGGGCGCCTCGCTCTCATCAACAAAGAACCGTCGATCGGCGTGCTCCAACCCTGCGACCGGCTCCACCGCGCTCATGGAGTTAGCCCCCCACAGGGCGACCGTTCAAGGCAACGCGCAGCGGATCGCCAGGACCGCGGCCTCCCGGAAGAATGCCGAGATCATTTCGCTGTCTTCCTTCGATCCGGCCATGAGATGCAGCAGAATCTTTCTGCCGTGCTGTGAGAATCTCAGGCAGCAGGCACCGGCTCGCATCTTTGGGTCGGCCTGATGCGCTCGGCAATGCCATCAACAAACAGACAGGCAATTTCATACTCGCTTAGATCTCGGGTGGAGAATGCCTAGTCGTCTGCCAAAAACCGCTCCGACCTGGAAACGCTCCTATGGCTTGTGCCGCGTGCGGTGGCGGGGGCTCGCCAATGCCTTGCTGCAAACCCATCTCACCGCAATCGCCTACAACCTCAAACCAACCCTCAACATACTCAACCCCGCACGAAACAAATCCCACTCAGTGTTCACAGGCGGTTCGTGGACAGGTCTCCCAATGCGCCCAACAGGATTCGATCCTATGATCTTTACCTTCGAAGGGTGGTCTGCTTTTCAATAACTGCCAACCCTAACCACCGGCAGCTTACAGTTCGACAGAGGTCAAATGAACTAGACCACAAATTCCTGTGGGCGGAAAACCACCCAAATTGGACGTCATTTCCATTCTGCGTCCAGGCACAGTTGCTGACCACAGGTTTAGTGGCGCATCCATCAGGATTCGAACCTGAGACCTCTATCTTCGGAGTGCAGGGCTTTTGTGCCAATTTCGGCCGCTTCTAGCCATTGGCGGCATCCGGGTGTCAAACCAAAATGAATTGGAGCAAAACCTGTGGACAGAAATTAACCCAATTTGGACGCCATTTGGACGCCATTTCAAAATCGCCTCCGAGCAAATTTTCTAAGTTATTGATTTTATGGCGCGCTCGGGAAGATTCGAACTCCCGACCCCCAGATTCGTAGTCTGGTGCTCTATCCAGCTGAGCTACGAGCGCGCTTGCGGTGGCGTTGCCTGTCCGCGAGGCGTGTAACTAATCCTTTCGCCGCCGGAATGCAAGCCAAGTGCGGTGAATTTTTTGCTGCATCGGATGGCCGCAATATGTGTAGCCCAAATGACATGTGGGCGAACTGGACATCGTTGAAAAGCCACCTCCAAAATCGCCATGGCTCCTATTCGGCGCCCAGTCGGAATAGGCAATTCGCGGCGCGGAAACAGTTGCCATTCAGAGCCGCGGGCTCGTCGCACGGGACTTTAAGTTGTTGGCTATCGCGCACGTACAATCCTTCATTGCGCGCTAAAAATCCCCAAAAAGTTGCATTCGTGACAGATCTTCATTGACTCAGTAGCCGGTCTAATGAGTAAACTGGGTCGCTATATGCTTGGTTTTTAACATGCGATGCGTGGCTCAAACCTTTGCGGCACTCTTACTTGGGATTGTATTACTAGCTCTTCCGGGACTGGAAGAATCTGCCGCACAGACCGCCGCAACCGTTCCAGCAAAGAAAACCGCGCGATCTCAAATCTCCGAAAATGCAGAATCAACCGTGCAGCAAAGGCGCCTGGTGCTTTTCAGGCGAATGCTGGAGAATCCGCAGGATCTCGACGCTGCCTTCGAGTACGCAACCCTTTCGGCGCAGGTCGGCGATCTGGAAGCGGCCATTTCCACGCTCGAGCGCATGCTGATCTTCGCACCCGGACTTCCAAGGCTGCAACTGGAACTCGGATTGCTCTATTACCGCCTGGAGGCATTCAAGACCGCCAAGGCGTATTTTGAGTCAGCCATTTCCGGCCCGGACGTCCCTCCGGAAGTTCGCGAAAAGGTCCGGCAATTTCTGTCCGGCATTGAAAAAGCAGACCGGAAGGTTGCGTTCTCCGGGCAGATGCGGGCCGGAATACGCTACCAGACAAATGCCAACCGGGGCCCGGACGGCGAGATCATTATCCTCAACGGCCTGCCGTTTCAGCTTGATGCGCTGTCACAGGCAGACCCGGATGGCAATGTATACGTATCGGGCAAGTTCCACGTTTCGCGAAAATTGCCGAGGCCTGGAACGACACTCGAATTCGACCTGGTGACATACGCCTCAAAGCAGTTCAAGCGTGACGAGTTCGATCTCGTTCAGGCAGAGGCGACCTTGGGACCGGCCTTCGATCTCGGCCGTTTCGGATACGACAATGCAGCTCTCGGTGTCTACGGGATCGTCTCCGGTGCGTTCCTGGACAAGGACTATTACGCGACTTTCGTCGGAGCCGGCACGCAGCTCATCTCACAGTTCGGCGCACGCACCTCCGGTTCCGCCAAGCTCGAGTATCGCTACAAGGAATTCTATGATTCCCCATCCGTGCCGACCGCATCCAACCGCGACGGTCACGAGGTGCGCGGTTCGGCCGCTTATCAGTACATTGTAACACCCATGCACACATTGAATGTGTCGGCGGGCACGGTGCGCAGCATATCGCGTGCAAATTATTTGTCTTATTGGGACTTTGCGGCACAGGCCGGCGCGGCGTTCGCGTTCATGTCGCCGTTCAACGGGGAACAAAAATGGGTGCTCGGCACGTCCGCCGGAATTGTCTTCCGGACCTACGATTCCCCGGATCCGATGGTGAACCCGGGCCAGAACCAGGAAGACACCGAGTACATAGCCCAGGGCTCACTGAACATCCCGGTGAAAAACGGAGTGTCGGTACTCGGCGAGGCTGACTACCGCTACGTCCATTCGAACTATCCGACCCGCAGGCACAACAATTTCGGGACGACACTGTCCCTCGTGAAGCTCTGGTGACGCCATGACGACAGGAACTGCCAAACGACGGAATGTATCGCTTGTTCTTGCAGCTGCGGCGACCGGTGTCTTGCTTTGCGGCGGAGAGCGGGCGCAGGCGGCACCGGATGTCGGCGTAGCGGCCGCGGTCAATCTGAACGCCAACAGCATACGTGGCGGCGGCGCGCCGAAAGTGGTCACGCTCGGGCAGCCGATCATCTTCAACGAGCGTATCGTCACCGACACATCCGGCCTGGTGCAGATCCTCCTCGTCGACGGCACGACCTTCACCATCGGTCCGGGTTGCGAATTGACCATCGACGAATTTGTCTACAATCCCAATACCGGCGACGCCAAGGTCGTGGCGACCATCGCCAAAGGCGCTTTCCGCTTCATCGGCGGCCAGACCAGCCGTTCCAGGGACGGGGCGAAAATCAACACGCCCGTCGGCACGATCGGTATCCGAGGCGGCGTACTCACGGGTGACTGCCCTACCAGCGATTGTACGTTTACATCATTGTCGGGCGATGCCGAACTCACAGACAATAGCGGCAGGAAGAGGGCTTTTGGCGGTCTAACGGTAAAGACATCCGACAATGGCAAAAATACAAAAGTTGCTTTTACAACCGAAGAAGACATCCAGGATGCTCAGGATTCGACGACCGGAAGTGACAGCCAGAACGGCAGTTCATCCAGAATTCCCGACAACGAAGGCGTCGTCGATTCGGGTATCGCCAAGTTCAACACTGAATCCGAGCAGGTGCAGACGGAAATTGCTGCACAAGGTTCAGGGCTGTTGGAAACCAGCGACACAGACGAAGCAGACGAGTCAATTACCGACGATGCGGCCCAAGGCGATATCCAGGACGATGCGGTTTTCGTTTCGGTCCCGGGACGGGTCTATACCGCGCCCGACGTCTACAACACGGACTATGGTGGAACGATTGTCGGCGGAGGATCACGCGGCCTCGTTGGAAGCACTCCCGAAACCGAGTTCAACGTCGATCTTGGCATTGGCAGCGGACAGTTGACCGGGACGTCGCCGTTCGGTGGATTCATCAGCATACCGGACCTGACCGGAAGCCAGGGGGACAATGGCCTTGAAAGCATCAGCGTCAGCGGCACGTCGCCTGTCGGACCGATCAGCGGCACCGCCTATGCCGGCGCCGGCGATTTTGCGGCCTATATGCTCGGCATCAACGGCCAGCCGACGGATCCCTATTACATCATCGCCGGAACAGCGACCGACCTCAGTTTCATCGCCGGCCAGTCGAGCGATGTCCGCGTCTATTCGCTGACGAATGATCCTATTCAAAACATCGGTGTGCCCTTTTTCAGTCCGGTTCACTACGGTTCGCTCGACAACACCAGCCAGACCGATCTGTTGATTGTTGAAACAGGCTCCATTTACTTCCAGAGCTTCCTGACCTGGGCTGACATCAGCGGCTCGGGCAGCAATCAACGCAGCGCGATCCTTGTGACAGCCGGTGGAGGCAGCGACTTTCCGGGCGGCACCAATGCGCGGTTGTCCACCAACAGAAGAGGCAGTTATCGCGGCACGGCCGCCGGTCCTCAACTCAACATACGCGGCGGCGGCATCGAAACGATCCCGGGGGCCAATGGCCACCACGTCTTCGGCGCCAATGCAGAGAATTTTGTCGTCGGGACGGCAATCGACCCGCTCGTCAGCGCATTTTACGACATTCCGACGGATATCTGCTTCTTCTATGACTGCTCATCACCTGTCATCCCTGAAGATACGGACCTTGTCTACAGCACACATCATGTGGCCGACCTCGTCAGTGAAACAGCGAAACCGGTTTCTACACGCTCAACGCCCTTCGCCACCGGCTTCATGGTCGGCATGGCAGAGCCAAGAACAGAAGGTTATTTCAATCCTTACATTGTTGTCTCCACCGGGCCCTTTAATCTCGCTTTCGATGAAGCGAGCAGCACGATCGCTGCTTCCGGCACCGTGACGGACATCAACAACGCCAATAGCGTCGTCGACAGCATGTTTATTCCCTTCGGTTTCTACAACGGAGATTTCGGCGCGAGCACGTTTGTGGATGACGATACCTATGGCGCGACGCACAATGGCAATTCGGACAATACGCGCCTGATAACAGACGACGGCCAGAACGTGCCGGCCGACAAACAAGTTCCGGGGAGCTACATCGTCTCCGGCCGCGCAGCTCCGATTCCCGGCTACAAACATTGCACGCAATGCGATTTCGCGGACTGGGGCTGGTGGGGAACGCGCGTGGTCGCCGACTATGACGACAACGGAAACACACTGCGGCGCGACGAAAAGGTGCATATGGGCACCTGGGTCGCCGGCGACATAACAAGTACGGCCGATCTGCCGGGCGGAGCGACCAACGCATCCTATCTCGGCACCGCCATCGCCAACATCGCAAGTTCAACCGGCGATCAATATATCGCCACGGGCGACTTCTCGCTCAACATCGATTTGTCGAACAGAAGCGGCAACCTGGCGATCAACGGTCTCGATGGCGCCAACTACACGGCTACGGTGTCGGATGCCTCGGTTGGTGGTCTGGCTTTGTATTCAGGAAGCTTGACCGGCGTGACCAACGGCATCACCGGCGGCGTCACAGGCGCGCTCGTCAATGACGGAGCAGCGATTGCGGCCGGGACGATCGGTCAGTTCCATGCCGCGGGTTCCGGCAATCAGGTTGTCGGAACATTCATGGGCAAACAATAAGCTTGCGCCCTACTCGCCGACCTCCTTGATCGGCATCGGCGCCGGCACCGGGCATGCCGCCTGGTCGGGCTGGTTGGGCAGCGTTATCCGGAAACGCGTTCCCGGGCCAGGCTTGTCGGCAAGGGTTATCGAGCCGCCATGGGCGCGTACGAGTTCGCTGGCGATTGCAAGGCCAAGGCCGGTTCCGCCGGAGCGCGCCGAGCCGCGAAACGCTGTAAAGAGATTCTCCCGCGCCTTCGGCGGCATGCCGGGTCCCGTGTCGTCAATGTCAATCGTCGCAGTGCCCTCCGACACCGAGGCGGATACGGTAATACGCCGCACGATCGCCAGGTCGTCGGCCCCGTCGGCGGTCAGAGCCTGGACCGCGTTGCGGCAAAGATTGTGGATCACCCGAAAGAGCTGCTCGCTGTCGGCCTCGATCTCAAGGCCTGCCGGAACATCGATCACGAAATCGATGGGCGATGGCTCGGGCACTGCTTCGCCGTCCGGACGCAGATCCGCGTCGACGATGAGCATGTCCCGCACATCCGTCACCAGGGCGGCGAAATCAACCAGGCGTCGATTGGGCTCCGCCTCATTGGCACGCCCGTAGTCGAGAACTTCGCGGGTATAGTCGACGGCCCGGTCCATGGTCCGGATCAGCTTCGGCGCGAAGCGCTTGACGATCGGGTCGTCAACCATCGAAAGCCGGTCCGACATGAGCTGGGCAGAGGCGAGAATGTTGCGCATGTCATGGTTGATCTTCGAGACCGCGAGGCCGAGATTTGCCAGATGCTGCTGTTTCTTGAGCGTCGCCTGCAACTCCTGCTGCATGGATTGCAGGTGCCGTTCGGCAATACCGATCTCATCATTGATTTCGCGCGGCGTGATCACCCGTGCCGGGTCATCCGGATCGCGCGAGAAATCCTGCATGCTTGATGTCATGTGGCGTATCGGACGGATCATCATGGCGTTGATGGCAATGAAGACGAGTCCGGCCGTGAACAGGGAAATCAGTACCGAAAGGAAGAACACATTGCGCCCGTAAACCAGCATCGCATTGCGCAGCGGATCCTCCTCCATGACCACGTCGATCATCATGGAACTGCCTTCCACCGGACCGTAGACCCGGATGATCCGGTCGTCGGAAAACAGGGTGACAAAGGCGTCCCTTATGGCGGCAAAGGGCGAGACGGAGGAAAGGTCGTATTGCTGATCGACATTCGGCGGCATGTCGGACGCCGCGATCAGCCGGCTCATATTTCCGGTCTTGAGGGCGATCGACTTGGTCCCGGTTGCCATCAGCGCGTCATTCTGGATCGGACGCGGCAACTCCATGTTTTCCCAGCCCTCGACAACCAGGCTGGCAGCGGCCGCCGTGCGCAGGCGGTCCTCAAGCCAGCGCATGCGCATATTGGCCACCGACGGGACAAAGATCAGTACTTCCGCCACCATGACAAACAGGACTGTCAGCATCAGAAGCTTGCCTGACAGGCTGTGCCATGGTTTCTGCTTGCCGTTGGCGCTTAGCGTCTCGCGCCTGTCCGTGCCGTCGCCCGAATCCATTGCAATTCCCGGATCAACTGTAACCGCTTGGGCCTTCTGCGTTTCGGAGCAAGTCCCTCGCCTGCTGCCCGTCGGGCATTGCTACACCAAAGGACAGGTCCTGCCTATCCAAAACGACGCAATATCCCGATGATACGGCGGACGAACGGTTTGCGTGTCATCGGACTATAATAGGTAATTGCGGCGCGCTTTCCAATCTCGGCCATGGTCGGATAGGGCGGCACATAGCCGCGAACATTGGAAAGCCGCATCTTGTTGGCAATTGCCAGCGCCCACATATTGATCATCTCCCCGGCGCCGGCACCGGCGATGGAGACGCCGACAACCCTGCCCTTCCTGTCGGTCACGAGCTTGATCAGACCGTCGGTCTTGCGCTCGGCCAGGGCACGGTCGTTCTCCGCGTAGGGCCACCGCAGGACATGTATCTCTCCATGCTTTTCCCGTGCCTGCTTCTCGCTGAGCCCAACATGGGCAAGTTCGGGATCGGTATAGGTGGCCCAGGGTATGATCGTGCTGTTTTCCTTTGCCGGAGCCCGGAAAAGGATCTGCTGGACGACAAGACCCGCATGGTAGCCGGCAACATGGGTAAACTGCAGCCCGCCGGCCACATCGCCGATGGCGAAGACACGGCGGTTGGTCGTTTTCAGATTTGGCTCAACCTTGATGCCCTTGCGGTCATATTCGATGCCGGCCTCGGTCAGGCCGATGCCCTCGACATTTGCGGCCCGGCCCGTGGCGACCAGGATGTGCGAGCCGTCAACTGTCCGTTCGCCGTCTTCCGTCTCCACGGTGACGCGCACGCCGGCTCGGCCGAATTTCTTGACGCCCGTGACCGACGCGCCCTCCATGATCGTCACACCCTCGGACCGGATCCGGTCGAGCACGATTGCCGCGAGTTCGGGATCGTCCTTGCCGAGCGCCTTCAGCCCCTCGATGACAGTGACTTCGGAACCGAGACGCCGGTGAGCCTGGGCCATTTCCATGCCGATGGGGCCACCGCCGATGACGATCAGGTGGCGGGCCCTCTGCGTCCGGTCAAAGAGGGTTTCATTGGTGAGATAATCAACTGTATCGAGGCCGGGGATCGGCGGTACGAAGGGTGACGAACCGGTTGCGACAACAAAACGCCGTGCCTTGATTTCGTAATCGCCGGCAACAACCGTGTCCGGATCGGTAAAGGCAGCCGACGTTTCAATCACCTTGACGCCGAGTGCCGTGAAACGTTCGACGGAGTCATTCGGCGCGATCGCGCCGATGACCGAATGGATGTGTTGGTGAACTTTCTTGTAGTCGATCTTTGCCTCACCGGCGTTGACCCCGAAATGCGGTGCCTCGGCGATAGCATGGGCGTGCTTGCCGGCCGCAATGATCGCCTTCGAAGGAACACAGCCATAGTTCAGGCAGTCGCCACCCATCTTGCCTTTTTCTATGAGCACAACGTCGACACCGAAGGCGGCGGCCGCGGCGGCAACAGTCAGCCCGCCTGATCCGGCGCCGATAACACAGATGTCAGGGCGAAGCGTGGTGGTCATGAAATTTACTCCAAAGACAGTAATTTTTGGTGCGCGCAGTGCGGCCGCATGGCGCAGCAGGTCAGCCGGGCACTGGCAGAATAATCAGAATTCGCGGCCTGCGCGGAATTTTTTGATGATGAACGGGATGGCTGCCACAACCGCGAGCGCTGCAAAGGCAATCGTCAGTTCGACGGTCACAAGGTCGGTCAACGATACATCGCGACCTGCATCCTTGGCGGACTGTATGACACTGTCGAGGCCCTGACCGAGATAGCAGTAGGCGTAAGTCCCCGGCAGGATGCCGATAAAGGTTGCCGCGACATAGATGCGCAGCGGCACGTTGAAAAGGGCTGGTGCAATATTGATGACAAAGAACGGAAAAACCGGAGCCAGCCGCAGCACGAGCAGGAAACCAAAGGCGTTTTCCTCGAAACTGTGCGCCAGCTTGGCAACCGACGGGCCCGCCATCTTCTCAAGAAAATCGCCAAGCGCCGTGCGGGCCGCAAGAAAAATGATGGAAGCGCCGATTGTCGCCGCAAAGGCGGTCAGCGTTCCGGCGAGCAACCATCCGAACACGAAACCGCCAAGAATGGTCAGCAGCGAGGCTGCGGGAAAGGAGAATGCGACCGCAAGGACGTAGATGACGAAATAGACCGCGCTCGCCATCACGATGTTCTCGGACACATGCGCCTTCAGCGTATCGCGGTTCTCGATGAGCGATTCAAGCGTCAGATATTCGTGCAGGCCGAACATATAGCCGACAGCAAGGCCGCAGGCGATCACGGCAATCGGAGCAAAGCGCTTCAGTTTTGCGCCCGAGCCTGTATTTCCAACTGCGCCGTTTTCCTCCATGGCCGACTGCCGGTCCAGCTCCTGTACCGCCTCCTGATCGACGGGTTTGCTGTCAGTGATCATGGCGCGCTCCTGGTTCGGTCACTCGAAACCGGCGCGCCTTTGACGCGGCCCGGTGATGCGAACCTATGTAACCCGCGCACAACCTTCCAATGAATTCCACTCCCATTTTCGAAAGTGTATGTGACCATGGACACGCCGATGCTCACAATGCCGTGAACCGAAACGCCGCGCTACGAGCCCAGATTTACATCGTTCAACGACCAGTCATAGACGAAACGGCCAAGGGAAGCAGCCCCGATCGCTGCCTTGTGCTGCGGTTCGGCAAAGGCGCTCCAGTGCTGCTTCAGACGGGATTTTCCGCCGAAGTCGCCAGCATACCAGGAATAAATCTTGGACGCGGTGATGCGACCGCCTCTTACGGCAACGCCGCGCGAATGGTTGACATAATCGCGCGCATTTTGCGCCAGCAGCCTGTCGACATTCCGGGCGGTGTAGGCCTCGACAAAGAGATTGGGACATGAATAGGACGCGCAATTCAATCCGTAGTGGGACATCGGGTCGGAAAAAAGCGGGCGTACGATGCGGTGCTCAATGTCGTCGAGCGACAATTGCGCTCCCTCAACCGTCAGGATTTTCCTGGACCAGGGTCCCGAGCCGAATATTCCGCCGCCGCCGAGATTGATCTTCTTGATCGACGTGACCGGATAATAGTCGGTCACCACGTCCAGCGTCGCCGCATTGTAGAGGTTGATCCAGTATGCGTGGCCTTCGGCCACCGACAATGTCGTCGGGCGCACCTGCTGCATGGCCACGATGTAGGATTTCAGTGCCCTGTGCCCATCCGATTTCAGGCGGCGGTAATCGACCGTGTTGTAAGCCTCGGCGTCGCTGACGACATAGGCCCGGAGTATTTGCCCGAACGCCGCATGGTCGACTGTTCCGCTTCCACGCGGCCGCAGCGCGGTCATCGGACTGGCGGCCTGCGCCGTACCCGTCTTCGTCAGGGCGGCGACACCAAAGGCGGCGGAGCCGGTCAAGAGGGTGCGGCGTGTGATTGCTGTCATGGGTCAACTCCGGTCCGGTTGCGTTGGTGTGCCGGCATCACGAAGATCGTATTGCCGTTCCGGACAAAATTGCGTGCCGATCCCTTGCAGGCAATGCGCGGACCGCCGATCTCACTGCCATGTGAAGGAAGGTGATTGGTCCGCATCGGTGGCGGGCGTTTCGCACGGCCTCAGAAACGATCACGTTCGGGGCCGCGCGATTGACTTGCAGCGGGCTTTCTGCGTATAAGCCGCGCACGTTCGGGTTAGGCTATCCGGCGCATGATATTTTGTGCTTTCGCCACCCAGACGGTAATCGCAACGCTACTGTTTTCCGACAGTCTGAAGAAGGGCCGCACACCGCGGTATTTAAATAAATGACCAAGCGTACCTTTCAACCGTCCAAACTCGTGCGCAAGCGCCGCCACGGCTTCCGCTCGCGCATCGCAACCAAGGGTGGCCGCAGGGTTATCGCCGCGCGCCGCGCACGCGGGCGCAAGCGTCTTTCGGCTTAAATCAGGACCCCTTAAACGAAGCAGGGCCCATGCCGCCTATCAGGCAATCGCCGGTCATCGGAAGGCTGACAAAACGTTCCGATTTTCTGGCCGTTCGCAAGGGTGAACGGCGAAAGGGTCCTTATTTCGTTCTGGAAGTGCTGGACCGTGGTATCGCGGGCGAAGCACCGCGCATCGGCTACACGGTCACAAAACGACAAGGCAACGCGGTCGAACGCAACCGCATCAGGCGGCGGTTGAGAGAAGCCGTCCGCCTGAAGGCCGGGTTTGATTTGAAGCCGGGCCATGACTATGTGGTGGTTGCCCGGCGCGACGCGCTCGGGGCACCGTTCGCAGACCTGACTGAATCGCTTGCCCGGCGTATCAGCCGGCCTCAGGCCGCAAAGCGAGACCAGCGCAGCGGCCCAACGCCGAACAACAGGACCGAATGATGGAACAGAACAAAAACTACTTTATTGCCATTGGCCTATCGGTGTTGATCCTGATTGCCTGGCAGTTTCTGTACGTCAATCCGAAAATCGAGCGCGAACGCGCCGCGCAGGAAGCATTTCAACAGCAACAGGCCGAGCAGCAGACACCGCTGAACAATGAAAGCGGCGAGCCGGCGGCGAACACGCCAACTACCGCGTCGGACCTGCCGCAGGCGGGAACAACGACAACCGGCCTGCCCGGTTCGGCAGCAGGCAGCGCCACCAGCGTCAGCCGCGAGGCCTCGCTCGGTCAATCCCAGCGGATCAATATCGACACACCGGCTCTGACCGGATCGATCAATCTCGAAGGCGCGCGCTTCGACGACCTGAAGCTGAAGAATTATCACGAGACAGTCGACCCCACGAGCCCGATTATCGAGCTCTTGTCACCGGCGTCGATGCAGGAAGGCTATTTCGCCGAATTCGGTTTCGTCGGCAACGACATCAGCGGCGACGTTCCGGGTCCGACAACCGTCTGGACAGTGGGCGAAACACCGGCACTGACCCCTTCTACTCCGGTTGTCCTGACCTGGACCAACGACAACGGCCTGACATTCCAGCGCACAATCAGCGTCGACGAGAACTTCATGTTCGAGATCGCGGACGCGGTGAGCAACAATTCCGAAAGCGCCGTTTCCATCTCGCCATATGGCCGCATCACCCGGCTCTACAAGCCGCAGCTCACCGGCATTTTCGTCCTGCATGAGGGGCTGCTCGGCGTCTTCGGAGAGGACGGTCTTCAGGAAGTCGACTATGACGATGTCGAGGACGACCGCCAGATCACGCCGGCCAAAGCTACCAATGGCTGGATGGGCATCACCGACAAATATTGGGCAACAGCGCTGATCCCGGCCCCGGACCAGCCGTTCCAGGCGCGCTTTTCCTATTTCGATGACGGCCGGCCACGCTACCAGACCGACTTTCTGAGCGATGCCGTGACGGTCCAGCCGGGGCAGACCCAGACGCTGGAAACACATCTATTTGCGGGCGCCAAGCAGGTTCCGATCATCAACGCCTATGAAGAGGCATACAGCATCGACCGGTTCGACCGCATGATCGACTGGGGCTGGTTCTATTTCATCACCAAGCCGATGTTCTATGTGCTCGATTTCTTCTTCCGCATCTTCGGCAATTTCGGTCTCGCTATCCTGGCGACAACGGTCCTTTTGAAGCTGTTCTTCTTCCCGCTGGCCAACAAGTCCTACAAGTCGATGGCCAATATGAAGAAGGTCCAGCCGAAGATGGAGGAGATCAAACAGAAACACGGCGAAGACCGTCAGGCCATGCAGAAGGCCATGATGGAGCTCTACAAGAAGGAAAAGGTCAATCCGGTTGCCGGCTGTTGGCCGGTGCTGTTGCAGATTCCGGTCTTCTTCGCGCTTTACAAGGTGCTTTATGTGACCATCGAAATGCGGCACGCGCCGTTCTTCGGATGGATCCAGGACCTTTCCGCGCCGGATCCGACAACCATCTTCAACCTTTTCGGCCTCATTCCCTTCGATCCGCCGACATTCCTGATGATCGGCGTGTGGCCGCTTCTCATGGGCATCACCATGTTCCTGCAGATGCGCATGAACCCGACACCGCCCGATCCGACACAGGCGATGATCTTCAACTGGATGCCGGTAATCTTCACCTTCATGCTTGCGACATTCCCGGCAGGCCTGGTGATCTACTGGGCGTGGAACAACTTCCTGTCGATCCTGCAGCAGGGTGTCATCATGAAGCGCCAGGGCGTCAAGATCGAGCTGTGGGACAATCTCATCAATTTGATCAAGAAGAAACCGAAGGCGGCCGAGTAGCCGCCTTTCGCCGCGATGTCTTCAAATCAGCGCTCATTGCCGGACACACAGACCCTGTTCGCGCGCCCATGGGTGTTTATCCGCGGCGTGCCTGCAATGAAGTTCCTGCCGCCGGAGGGTCCGCCGGAAATCGCATTCGCCGGCCGCTCCAATGTCGGCAAATCGTCGCTGATCAACGCGCTGGTCGGCCAGAAAGGCCTTGCTCGCACATCCAATACGCCCGGCCGCACGCAGGAGCTCAACTACTTCGTTCCGGACGGTTTTTCAGGTGAAAAGGACAATCTGCCGCCGCTGGCGATTGTCGACATGCCGGGCTACGGCTTCGCCAAGGCACCGAAATCGCAGGTCGATCAATGGACCAGGCTGATCTTCGACTACCTGCGTGGCCGGGCAACGCTCAAGCGGGTCTACGTCCTGATCGATGCGCGTCACGGCATCAAGGCCAATGACGAAGATGTGCTGAAACTTCTGGATGTCGCCGCTGTCTCCTACCAGATCGTCCTGACCAAGATCGACAAGATCAAGGCAGCCGGTGTGCCGCGCCTTCTCGAGCGCACGGATGAACAGATCCGTCAGCGGCCGGCAGCCTTTCCGCACATTATTGCCACCTCCTCGGAGAAGGGAGCAGGTATCGGTGAATTGCGGCAGGCGATCGCCGACGCGGTCAGCAGCTAGCACCTGATTTCATTTACGATATCTGTGCTATGGTCCGCTCGGAATTGCGCAAGGGAAGACGATGAATGGGCGACAAACCTGAACGGCAACAGGTGGCCATGGCCTGGGCGGTACATGCCTTCACGGCATCCGGCATCGTGCTCGGCTTCCTGGCCTTCGTCGCCATCCTGGAAAATGACAAGACCGCTGTCTTCATGTGGCTGGGGCTGGCGCTGTTCGTCGATGCGATCGACGGAACGCTGGCGCGCAAGATCCGGGTCAGCGAGGTAACGCCCAATCTCGACGGAACAACGCTCGACAACGTTATCGACTATTTCAACTACGTCGCGGTGCCGGCGATGATGGTCTACTGGTTCGGCCTTGTTCCGGAAGGTTGGGAAACCGTGACCGCTGCCACGATCATGGCCGTGTCGTGCTACACGTTCGCCAACACGGGCATGAAGACCTCGGACTACTATTTCTCCGGATTTCCGGCGTTGTGGAATGTCGTTGTGCTCTACTTCCACATCCTTCAGACAAGCCCATGGACCAACCTGGTTGTCATCGCAATCTGTGCGGTGCTGACCTTCATCCCGCTCAAATATGTGCACCCGTTCCGGGTCATCGACTGGCGCGGCGTAACGATCCCGATGACGGTGCTGTGGGCGGCGACGACACTGCGGCTGGTGCTGATCCCGCCGGATGTGACAACGGCGCAGAAGGCCTCATCACTGATCTTCTGGCTTTGGGTGCTGGCAACGCTCTATTTCGCGGGCCTGTCGATCTGGCGCTCGTTCCAGCCGGAGCCCGGGCGCGATCAGGCCGATTGAGGCCGGAAGGTCAGCGCCAGGCCGTTGATGCAGTGACGCAGGCCGGTCGGTGGCGGTCCGTCATTGAAGACATGGCCGAGATGTCCGCCGCAGCGCCGGCAATGGACTTCCGTACGCGGGACGATCAGCTTGAAATCACGCTTGGTGCCGACGGCATCCGGCAGCGCGTCGTAGAAGCTCGGCCAGCCGGTACGGCTGTCATATTTGGTTTCAGATGCATAGAGCGGCAGGTCGCAACCGGCGCAATTGTACGTTCCGGCCCGCTTCTCGTTCAGCAACGGACTGGTAAAGGGCCGTTCCGTCGCTTCCTCGCGCAGCACCGCATATTGGTCGGGCGTCAGCATGCCGCGCCATTCGGCTTCGCTGTAGGTGATCTCGAAATCACCCTCTCCGGCAACGGCAGGCGATGAAGACGGTCTAAGCGCATAGATGCCGCCCACTGCGGCGACGGCGGCTCCGGACAACAGAAATGTGCGGCGTTTCATGGCTTTCTTCCTTGGATTTTCGACGCAATATAGCGTTTGCGGCGTTGAACTGCCCATGAACTTTTCGCGAGCGCTGCAACCGGCCGCATGCAAGCCGATGTCAATTATGCGCCCGGTAATGATGCCGCAGGGACCGCAGGCGGCCCTTGTCGATCGGACCACCGATGAACAGTGCCGCGATCACCAGGCCAATCAGCGCTAGAGACCCGTTCACGATAAATGCGGCTCTTATGCCTTCAATGAGGGTGCCGGCAGACGCGACAATGGCGGTGTTCAATCCGAGCCCGATGGCGCCACCGGCAACATTGACCATGTAGATAATGGCGCCGGCGAGGCTGGCGCGGGAGGGATCCAGAGCGGTCACGGCGGCGGTCGTCACCGAAGAATAGAATAGCCCGATCCCGATACCGAGGACGAGCATTCCAGGGACCAGCCCGCCATATGTCGTTCCCGTGTGCACCGACGACAAGAGAAACATGCCGCCAGCAAGACAGGCTGCACCAACGGAAACGATGAGTTTGGCGCCCAGTATTTCGTAGACGCGGCCGGCGACGAATGAAACGAGCGCAAATGTCAGCATCATCGGCAGCAGGCCGGCGCCGGCGCCGACTGCCGAAAAGCCAAGCGCCTTTGTCATGTATTGCGGCAAATACAGAAGCGCCCCGAAAAAGACCGCGGCGATCATGAGGGTCGTCAGCGTCGCCACTGCGAAGGTCAGGTTCCGCATTACCGCGGTGGGGATGAGCGCTGTCTCGCCCATGCGGTTTTCCCAGAGGCCAAACAGAGCAACGGCAACGGCACCGAGGGCGAACAGGAACAAAATCACCGGGTTGGTCCAGCCGCGGTCGACCCCCCAGTCGAGCGCCAGCAGCCAGGCCAGCAAACCGACGGTGAGTATGGCAATGCCACCATAATCAATGCGCTCGTTCGGACCGGTCGGCTTGTCGCGCGGTATGACCAGGAGCACGGTCACGATGCCCAGCAGCGCAACGGGTGCATTGATGTAGAAAATCCATTGCCAGCCCAGCGTGTCCGTGAGTGTGCCGCCGAGCAAGGGGCCCATTGCGTTGCCGATGCCGGCAACGCCGATGACAAGACCACCGGCGAGCCCCGCGCGGTTGTCGGGTACGATTTCAAAGGTCATGCCGAGCACAGCCGGCCACATCAGCGCGCCGCCGATCCCCATGATCCCGCGGCAGATCAGCAGCATGCGCACATCGGGTGCCAAGCCGCCGATCACCGAGAAGATGGCAAAGATCGCAGCGCCGATCAGGAAGATGCGGCGGCGCCCGAAGATGTCTGCAAGCCTGCCGCCGGTGACAATGACGACGCCAAACACCATGGCGTAGCTGTTGATGACCCATTGCGCGGTTGTCAGATCGGTGTTGAAGGATTTCTCAATCGCGGGAATTGCGACGGAAAGGGCCGTAAAATCATTGGCCACGACGAACGTGCCGATAGCCATGGCAAAAAGGCCAATGATCGTATTCCTGTCGAGCCGCTCGACATCCATGATACAGCCCCCTGTTGCGGATTAACGTCGACTTTCAGGTACTTTGACGTATCAAACAGCTTTATCGACCTTTCGGCAACGGCGCATCCGCCAGATGGGGTAAATTGCGCCTGACGTAACCGAAACCTTTCACCCGGGGTCACGTGAAACACCTGCACAGGCGGCAATTGCCCTCGCCGGCCTTTAGGGATAGAACGTCGGCGATTTCAAAGAGACAGCCATGGCCGACACAGATCACAGCGAAGACAGCCAGCAACAGGCGAAACTCCTCTCCCAGGCGCTGCCCTACATGCAGCGCTACGAAGACTGCACCATTGTCGTCAAATATGGCGGCAACGCCATGGGCGATCCGGCTTTGGGACAGGCCTTCGCACGCGATATCGCGCTATTGAAGCAATCGGGCGTCAACCCTATCGTCGTTCATGGCGGCGGCCCGCAAATCGGCAGGATGCTGACCGAGATCGGCATCGAATCCAAATTCGAGGGCGGCTTGCGCGTTACCGACGAGCGCACCGTCGAGATCGTCGAGATGGTACTCGCCGGCTCGATCAACAAGGAAATCGTCGCCATGATCAACGCCGAGGGCGAATGGGCCATCGGCTTGTGCGGCAAGGACGGCAACATGGTCTTTGCCGAGAAGGCGCAAAAGACCGTGATCGACCCCGACTCCAATATCGAGCGTATCCTCGATCTCGGTTTTGTCGGCGACATTGTCGAGGTCGACCGGACGCTGCTCGACCTCCTCGCCAAATCCGAAATGATCCCGGTCATAGCCCCGGTGGCTCCGGGACGCGACGGTCATACCTACAACATCAATGCCGACACGTTCGCCGGCGCCATCGCGGGCGCGCTGTCGGCAACCCGCCTGCTGTTCCTGACCGACGTCCCTGGCGTTCTCGACGGCAATGGCGAACTGATCAAGCAATTGTCCGTCGCAGAGGCAAGGGCGATGATCGCCGACGGCACGATTTCCGGTGGTATGATCCCCAAGGTCGAGACCTGTATTCACGCCATCGAGGCTGGTGTCGAGGGTGTCGTCATCCTCAACGGCAAGACCGCCCATGCCGTGCTCCTTGAAATCTTCACCAAGCACGGCGCGGGCACGCTTATCGTGCGCTGACCGCGCCTTCGTCCTTCGATTCCTGTGCGAAGGATTTCATGAATTCCTCTTTCATCATGTGGCTTTTCATCGCCGGAAGACGCAACGCGTTGACGATCAGGATACCGATGGTGATCAACACCGCCGTAGCCAGCGCATCGAGAAACCATCCGATGTAGGGTGCCAACGGCCCCCATTGAGCAGGAAGCTCGGCGAGCGCCGGAATCGTCCAGAAGCCGGTCATGCCGTGCAGCGCCAATGCGATCCAGAAGCCGGCGCAATAGGGACAACGCCATTGCTCGTAGAGCGTCTGCAACGGCTGCGGCAATCTTGTGAGCATGGCGTTGAACCAGGTGCCCCACTCGGGCAGTTTTTCCCAGATCAACAGGTGTACGGAGACACCGATCAAAGCGAGTTCAAAAGACATTACGTTCTTACTCCATCTAGTTTGTTCGTTTGACTAACTATATTGAGCCAAAAAAATTCAACGGCTGGAACCTTCAACCTCAAGGACGGCTGCCAGCATGGAAAAGCCCTGGCCGCCGGTTTGCGATCGCAGCGTTTTCGCGGCCGCCTCGTAGATTTCCTCTCCCCGCCCCAGCGCCTCACGTCCCTTCTCGGTCAGCAATATGTGCTGCGCCCTTGCGTCGTAGCGACAGGGAATGCGGGCTACCAGGCCCCGCAATTCGAGCTTGGCGACCATGGCGCTGGCCGAGGCCTTCCTGATGCCCATCGCCGTCACCACATCCTGCAAGTGCTGTCCGTCCTCGTCCTGGCAGGTTCTGTCGGATTCATGCGCCTTGATTGCCCGCAAATACTCGAATTCGCTGTGGCTGATGCCAAGGCGCGCGCTGTCCTGCGCCCATTGGCGGTTGATCAGGCGGTGCAGATCCTCAAGTGTCTTTGCCAGGGTCATGGTTCACTCAATATAGTTAGTCTTCCTTACTAATTGAAATTTGGCACCGAGTCAACGGTTGCCGTGATCATTCGCAAAAATGCTCAGGTCAAAAGAACGAGGACGATAACACCGGCGACAATCAGAAGCGTGCCGACGATCTCAAGCCGCGTGATCGTTTCGCGGAATATGAACACAGACGAAGCGATGGTGAAGATAATCTCCACCTGCGCCAGAACCTTGACATAGGCCGCCTGCTGCAGGGTCATGGCCATGAACCAGCCGAAGGACGCCGTCGCTCCCGCAAGGCCGACGACAAGCGATGGCTTCCAGGCGGCAATGACACGGGCCAGTTCATGGCGCTCCCGCATCACCATCCAGATCAGCATCAGAACGGTCTGAAGGACGATGACGAAGGCAAGCGTGACGGCCGCCTGCATCATGAAGTTCGGGCCGCCTAGCGACAGGGATGCAGCGCGGTAGGCGACGGCCGCGATACCGAAGCCCACGCCCGATGCCAGGCCGATCAGGGCCGTCCTGCTGAGAACGGAGGTAAAGAGGCTCTTCCAGTTCACCGCGCTATGGGCAACCGACAGGAGCATCACGCCGACGACGGAAATGGCAATGGCGAAAAGGCTGCCGATGCTGACCGTCTCGCCAAGAAAGACCAGGCCGAAGAGCGCCGCCTGCGCCGGCTCGGTCCGCGAATAGGCGGTCCCGACGGTGAAATTGCGGAACGAAAACAGATAGACGAGAAGCTGCGTCCCGGCGATCTGCGCGACACCGCCAATAACTGCCCAAATGAGGAATGTGCCGTTCCATGCCGGCAGCGGCATTCCGACACCGAAATGCAATACCGCAACGAACAGCAGCGCAAACGGAAAGCCGAAGCCGAACCTGACGAATGTCGCGCCCGTCGTGCCCATGACACCCTTGAGGTGCTTTTGCATTGCGGAACGAACATTTTGAAGGAAGGCCGCGGCTATGGTGATGGGAATCCACAACTCCATGGCCGGGCTTTATCATGCTGCCGTCCGATATCCAACGTGTTAACTGATGCGCGTGGTCATCAAACGTGCCATAAGGCGGCCATGCAAAACAAACTGCCGATCGCCAAAGAGTTCGAACAGGTCACCGAGTGGGTCTTTGACCTCGACAACACGCTCTATCCGCGCCACACGGACCTGTTCTCCCAGATCGACAAGAAGATGACCGCCTATGTGGCGAAGCTCCTCAGCCTGCCGCGTGACGAGGCCCGCAAGGTCCAGAAGGAATACTACCGAGACTACGGCACAACACTCAACGGGCTGATGAACCTCCACGGGATCGACCCGAACGACTTTCTCGAGAAGGTCCACGACATCGACTATTCCTGGGTCCAGCCGCATCCGGAGCTCGGAGAGGCAATCCGTGCCCTGCCCGGCCGCAAGTTCATCTTTACAAACGGCGATGTCGGCCATGCGGAACGCACCGCGACCGCGCTCGGCATTCTCGACCATTTCGACGAGATCTTCGACATTCTGGCCGCCGACCTGACACCAAAACCGGCACCCCAGACCTATGACCGCTTCCTGTCGCGGCACGGGATCGACGGGAAGCAGGCCGTCATGTTCGAGGACCTGCCGCGTAACCTTGCCGTGCCGAAATCACTCGGCATGCGCACCGTTCTGATCGTCCCCCACAATTTCGACGAGGCGATGGGCGAGACCTGGGAGCGCGATGGCCACGACGGTACGCATATCGACTACGTGACCGACGACCTCACGGCCTTCCTGCAGCATTATCTGGAGAGGCGATAAAGGGAGACCGGCGAACGTTGCCCGCCGGCCGTTTATCAGACATTCAGTCAGTTTGTCTTTTCGCCGTGATGCATCTTGCTGTGGTCCATGTTCCTGGATCCTGCCGGCATGGCGGGGAGCTTCAAATCAACATTCCCGGCCTTTTCGAACGAAAGGACCACCGGAACCATGTCGCCTTCGGCAAATCCTTTTTCGACGTCCATGAACATCAGGTGATAGCCGCCCGGCTTCAACTCCACGGTCTCACCGGCGGGAATCACGATGCCATCGGGTAGAGGACGCATGCGCATGACATCATCGACAACGGCCATTTCATGGATCTCGACGCGGTCGGTCACCGGCGACGATACGGCAACAAGCCTGTCGTCGGCCGCGCCCTTGTTGGTGATGACCAGGAAGCCGCCGCCGACCTTCTGGCCGGGCAGCATGGCGCGCGTCCAGGGCCGGGCAATGTGAAGGTCACCCGCCATCACCATTTCGGCATGCGTTTCGTGCTTGCCATGGCTCTCATCGGCAGCGGTCTGGGTTGCAATAGCAGCAACGCCGAAGGCGGCGGCCGCAATAAGGACTTTCTTGAATAACATCGGAATTTCCATCTGATCGGATCAAGGAATCACCGCTCGGGGCGGTGCGTTCTATCGGAGTCAGATGAGAACCGGCGGCGCGCGAATACCGTGGGCGCCAGCCGGTTGCGTGTGGCCTTTCGCCTCCAACCGGTCTTCCAGGTGCCAACCACTGCCACTTTTTGAAGCGGAAAAAGCGAAACTGGCCGGCTGCAACAGCTTGAACGGACAACACGCCGATCCTGCAAAGCACGAAACAATGCAGGGGCATCCCAAATGGGCGCCGGCGGGAACGCCTGAGCGGTTATCCTCAACCGCACCCTGCTGCGTACAGATAACCGGGGCACTCGCAAATGCATGACCAAGCGGCAGCACGAGCGGCACGGCAAGGATCATGAGGCACAGAACCGTGAAGGTTGCCAATTCTGTGCGCAGTGCGGTTATCAGGTGAAACCGGCGTGATCCCGTCATGGACCTTTTATAGCCGCGCGATGCCTGCTTGCCAAAGGACAAATTGCAGCAGCGATGTGCTCGCGGACGGTCCCGCCGGCCTCACGCCGGTCCGGTTCAGATGCCGTAGTGGCCGGCGATGATGTCCCAGGCCTCGTCCGCCGTCTCGACGAAATTGAAGAGTTTCAGATCGTCCGGCGAGATGGTACCGAAATCGGCCAGTTCCTGGAAATCGATCACCTTGCGCCAGAAGTCCGCACCGAAGAGGATAAAGGGCAAGGGCTCCATGCGGCCGGTCTGGATCAGCGTCAGCGCCTCGAACATCTCGTCAAGCGTTCCGAAACCGCCCGGGAAGACAGAAATCGCCTTGGCGCGCATCAGAAAGTGCATCTTTCGGACGGCGAAATAGTGGAAGTTGAAGCACAGCTCCGGCGTCACATGTTCGTTCGGCGCCTGCTCGTGCGGCAAGATAATATTCAGGCCGATCGAAGGGGCTTCTTCCTGCGCCGCGCCGAGATTGCCGGCCTCCATGACGCCGGGCCCGCCGCCGGTCACAATGACGAATTCGCGGTTGCCGGTTTCCGCCGAGTGGCGCGAGCAGATCCGGGCGAAATTGCGGGCTTCCTCGTAATATTTCGACGCGGCGGTCAGGTTGCGGCGCTGCGTTTCGTTGCGCGCTGCCCAGGCGTCTGTTCCGGGCGCCGGGATGCGGGCGCCGCCGAACATCACCACTGTCGAGCGGATGCCGCGCTCGCTGAGCAGAATCTCCGGCTTCAGCAATTCCAGCTGCAAGCGGACGGGACGCAACTCCTCGCGGCAAAGAAAATCATCGTCGGCAAAGGCCAGTCGATAGGCCGGCGCTTCGGTTTGCGGTGTTTTCGGAACTTCCGCCGCCCGCTGCCGGTCGGTCCTGTTGTCGAACAGGGGATCCCAGACTTCGTCGCTGCGTTTTGCACCCATCGTATTACTTTCACTCTGTTCGGCGTCGATCCGCCCTACCCGGGCCGATTGACGGCCCGCCCTTACTCGCTTAGAGCATGACCGGATAATTCAGTTGGCTTATCCGGACCGCTGCAACGCCGGACATGCGGCGCAGTACCTCAGAATATGACATTGCCGGCGACCAACAATGGTTTGCCCAACAATAATGCGTGACCGTTAAGGAATAACTCCAAGGACCTACCCATGAGCAAAACCGACCTTGCAGCCCTGGAATCCACGATCGACGCGGCTTTTGACGACCGTGACAGCGTCAGCACCGGAACACGCGGAGAAATCCGCGAGGCGGTCGATGAGGCGCTCAACCTTCTCGATCACGGCACCGTCAGGGTGGCCGAAAAGGGCGATGACGGCAATTGGAAGGTAAATCAATGGTTAAAAAAGGCGGTTCTGCTATCGTTCCGCCTCAATCCGATGGACGTCATCAAGGGCGGCCCCGGAGACGCGAGCTGGTGGGACAAGGTGCCGTCCAAATTCGACGGCTGGAGCACGCATGAATTCGAGAAGGCCGGTTTCCGGGCTGTACCGAACTGTACCGTGCGCCGTTCGGCCTTTATTGCGCCAAACGTTGTCCTGATGCCGTCTTTCGTCAATCTCGGCGCCTATGTCGACGAGGGCACGATGGTGGATACCTGGGCCACAGTGGGCTCTTGCGCGCAAATCGGCAAGAACGTGCATCTTTCGGGCGGTGTCGGCATCGGCGGCGTGCTCGAGCCGCTGCAGGCCGGTCCGGTGGTGATTGAAGACAATTGCTTCATCGGGGCGCGCTCGGAGGTGGTGGAAGGCTGCATCGTCCGCGAGGGCTCGGTCCTGGGCATGGGCGTCTATATCGGCCAGTCGACGAAGATCGTCGACCGGGAAACGGGCGACGTTTTCTACGGCGAGGTGCCACCCTATTCGGTGGTCGTCGCCGGCTCGATGCCCGGCAGCAAGACGATGGGAGACAGCAACACGGCACTGCATCTATATTGCGCCGTCATCGTCAAACGCGTCGACGAGAGGACGCGGGCAAAGACCGGCATCAACGAGTTGCTGCGCGACTAGAGCAAGCCTGGGGCGTGACGTGACCGGACCGGTACAAACAGGAACGCCAGCGCCGACCATGCGCTGGTTCTTCCTCGGCTTTTCGGGACGGATCGGCCGCCTGCCCTATCTTCTGGGACTGCTTTTCCTTGTTGCTGTCAGCGGATTTATCGTCAGCCGCATGGCGGCTGCACCCGACAATTCCGACGCATTGGCCCTGTGGGGCCTCGTCTCGCTTGTTTTCGGCGTCGGCTCCGTCTGGGCGATCGTCGCCATATCGGTGAAGCGCCTACACGACATGAACCTGCCGGCGGCGATCGCAATCTGCCTCTTTGTACCCGCGATCTCGTTCATCACCATCCTGGTCCTGTGCCTGTGGCCGGGCAGCGTCGGTCCCAACCGCTTCGGCGATGATGAGAACCGCCCCGCGTCATAACGGAGCCGGTGTCCGCGAAACCGAAATTGCGCAACCGACAGCTTCCATCCAAACGCATCTTGTTCTAAGCCTCGGACATGACCGACAATCCCGTTGAGAATCTCGCTTCCCTGATCCGATGCGCCTCCGTCACACCGCGCGATGACGGCGCGCTTGATGTGTTGAACGCAATGCTCGAGCCGCTCGGCTTTGACGTTGACAAGGTCAGCTTTGAAGAGGACGGAACCGAACCGGTCGCCAATCTTTATGCGCGGCTGGGCAAAGACGGACCGCATCTGATGTTCGCCGGCCATACCGACGTCGTACCGGCCGGCAACGAGGATGACTGGTCGCACCCGCCATTTGCCGCCGAAATCGATGCCGGCACGCTCTACGGACGCGGCGCTGTCGACATGAAAGGCGGGATCGCCTGTTTTGTCGCGGCTGTTTCCCGCTATCTGAAGGCCAATGGCACGCCAACGGGATCGGTTTCCCTGCTCATCACCGGCGACGAGGAGGGGCCGGCCATCAACGGCACCAGCAAGCTCGTCGAGTGGGCTTCGCAAAGGGGCGAACGCTGGGACGGCTGCATCGTCGGGGAGCCAACCAATCCGGATGTGCTGGGCGACATGATCAAGATCGGCCGGCGCGGCTCGATGAGCGGAACGCTGACCGTCGATGGCGTGCAGGGACACGCCGCCTATCCGCACCTTGCGGACAACCCGGTCCGGGCGCTGTTGCCGATGCTGGAAAGCCTGATCAGCCCGGTCTTCGATACCGGCACCGAACGTTTCCCGCCGACCAACCTGGAAATCACCTCCGTCGATGTCGGCAACCCCGCGCTCAACGTCATTCCGGCAAAGGCCAGCGCAAATTTCAACGTGCGCTTCAATGACACCTGGTCGGCGGAGCCCCTGCGGGCCGAAATCGAAGGCCGGCTCGAACGGGCGGCGAAGGACGAAAGGTTCCGGCCAGGGCGGGACCCGGCCAACTACACCCTCTTGTGGCGTGACCGGCCCTCGCCCGTGTTCCTTACGCGCGATGAACGGCTCATCGATACGCTTGCCGGCGCAGTCGAGGCACGTACCGGCCGCCGGCCGGAACTCTCCACCACCGGGGGCACGTCGGATGCCCGCTTTATCAAGGATTACTGCCCGGTCGTCGAATTCGGCCTCGTCGGCCAGACCATGCACATGGTCGACGAACGCGTCGCAATCTCGGATCTGGAGGAACTGACCGGCATCTACGAGGCGTTCCTGCAGCGCTGGTTTGCGGCGTGACACCGCCCTCCATCAACGAGGTCGCCGCCTATGTGACCGGGATTGTCCGGATGGTCCGCGACGAGCCGGAGGGATTGCAATATCTCGACCTTTCGGCCGGCGGTTTCTGGCGCTCCTTCTGGGCCTTTGCCTATTCCCTTCCGGCCTTTCTGGTGTTCTGGACAATGGATCACCTTGCCCGTCTCACCACGGATCCGGAAGCCCAGATCAGCATCGCGTTCTTCATCCGATCCGCCGCGGCCGATGCTGCGGGAATTGTCCTGGCGATCGCCGCCGTCGCCGTAATCGCGCGTCCCCTCGGCATTTCCAACCGCTTCGTCCAATGGGTGGTCGCCGGCAACTGGCTTTCTCTGCCGCTCGCCTATGCGATGGCGGTGGTGACACTCCTGTCGTTCGGCCTTTTCGGGCAGGGTGGCTCTATCCTGCTTCTGGTCGTCGTCCTTGCCGCGCTTGTCGTCGCATGGCGCGTTGCGCGTGTCGCCCTGGCGGGCGACGGGTTGCTGGCGTTCGGCCTTCTCGTACTGACCGAACTCGTGTTCATCCTGACATCGGTTATTCTTGGTTAGTGCGTGTCAGCCGTCGCGCATCGTGCACCAGGCGGTAAAGATGGACCGGAGTTCGTCGGCCTTCCTATCGAGATCCTCCAGATCCGTCACCTTGAATGAGCGCGCTTCCTTGCCGTCGCCCGCGAGATTGGGAAATGTGCCGGGAATGTCCGCACCCTTGTGGAACATCAGGCTGGCGTGCTTCTTCGCCTTGGGGAAGAAGCTTGCGATATTGCCCTTGTAGATGAAGGTTGGCGCCTGCCATTTGATGGCCTCGTCGATGCGCGCGTCGTGCGCCAGGACCAGTTCGCGAATGGCTGCGACAACCGGTTTCATCGGGTTGTCATAGGTCTCCAGCCAGCGATCGACCTCCGGATTCCTGCTCATATGAGCCTCCCGCGGAACAAACCTGTCCCGATATTGCCGGAGCCAGCCACAATGTGGCAACCGTCGCGACAAAAATTCGCGTCAACAACCCGGCTTTTCCTGTGCTATGTATCCGGCTATCCGGGACGGACTTGATGTTTTTCCGGATCGGAATGTCCGCGAACGGAAACCCAGATGACCAACAATCCCATGCTCGACGTCCTGATCATCGGCGCGGGTTTTTCCGGTATCTGCGCCGGGATCAAGCTCAAGCAGGCGGGCATAGAAAAGTTCCGCATCTACGACAAGGCGAGCGGGATTGGCGGGACCTGGTGGAACAATGTCTATCCGGGCGCGGCCTGCGATATTCCCTCGCATCTTTACTGCTATTCATTCGAGCCCAATCCCGACTGGTCGCGTCTTTATTCGCCGCAGGAGGAAATCCAGGCCTATATCGAGGGCTGTGCCGACAAATACGGGCTGCGCCCGCATCTCAATCTCGGGCGCGAGATCCGCGCCCTTCGCTTCGATGAAGCAATGGCGACCTGGGAAGCGGCATTCACAGACGGAGAGCGGGTGCGCGCACGCTTTGTCATCAACGGGTCGGGCGGGCTGCACAAGCCGCTGACGCCGCATTTCAAGGGTGCCGAAAATTTTGCCGGGGTGTCCATGCATACCGCGGAGTGGGACCGCGGTTTTGATCCGTCGGGAAAGGACATTGCCATCATTGGCAGCGCCGCAAGCGCCATACAAGTTCTGCCCGCGATCGCCGGCAAGGCCAACTCCATCAGCCTTTTCCAACGAACGCCGAACTATATCCTGCCGCGCAATGATTTTGCCTATTCCGACCGCTGGAAGTCCCTATTCAAGCGGTTTCCCTTTCTCGCCCGGCTGCACCGCCAGATTATCTTCTATTACCTGGAAATGCGGGTTTTCCCCATCATCAAGAGGCCCGACTACCGGGCCAAACGCATGGAAGAGGCCAAGCGGTACATCAAGGTGATGACGCGGGGCCGCAAGGTCCGTGCTGCCATGGTCCCCGAATACGAGATGGGCTGCAAGCGCATCCTGATCTCCGACAATTTCTTCGACGCGCTAAATTCGGACAATGTCGAGCTGGTGCCGCAACCGATCGCGGCGATCACCGAGGACGGCATCAAATGCGGTGATGGCAGCACCAGGTCATTCGACGCCATCGTCTATGCCACCGGATACGATATGGAAGGCCACCTGTTCAGCATCGATGTCACGGGAGAAAACGGACTCACGCTCAAACAGGCATGGAAGGACGGCGCACAGGCCTATCACGGGGTGATGGCCCCCGGCTTTCCCAACTATTTCATGGCAACCGGTCCGAATACGGGTGTCGGCACGGCATCGGTCGTCTACATGATCGAGCAGAGCGTCGGCTGGATCATGAAATGCATCCGCCGGGCTGGCAAGGACCGGGTGGTTTCCGTAACGCAGGAGGCGACGGCGGCCTATAATGACCGGATCCAGTCGGCGTTTCCCGATACCGTGTGGACATCCGGTTGCCAGAGCTGGTACCGCAAGCCGGACGGGCGGATCGAGATCCTCTATCCGCATGATGCGCGGACATACCGCCGGCAAATGAAACGCATCGATCCGAAACATGTCCGCTTCACGCCGGTTTCACAAAAGACCCGGCCCATATTGCAGGCGGCCAAATGAACGTGTCCCGCACGCTGGCCGGTTCGGCAGTGATCGAGGGGACGTGCGAGCCGGGTTTTGAACCCGTCCTGGAGGTCTTCACCGAGAATTTCGAGCGCCGCCGGGAAGTCGGCGCCAGTGTCTGCATCCATGCCGGTGACCGGGTCGTTGTCGATTTGTGGGGCGGATTTCGTGAGCCTGACCAGGCGCAACGCTGGAACCGGGACACTGTCAGTGTCGTCTATTCCTGCACCAAGGCCGCGACCGCGTTGTGCGCCCAGATCCTGATTGACCGGGGACAGCTCGATCCGGATGCGAAAGTGGCGCGCTACTGGCCGCAATACGCGGCTGCCGGCAAGGAAGACACCACTGTCCTCATGATGCTCAATCACACGGCTGGGGTGCCTGCACTGCGGGCGCCGGTTCCAAGGGGCGGCTTCAATGATTGGGACTATGTGACCGGTCGTCTGGAAGCGGAAGCGCCGTTCTGGCAACCGGGCACGAAGACCGGCTATCACATGTTTTCCTTCGGTTGGACGGTGGGAGAGCTTGTGCGGCGGGTGTCGGGACAATCGCTCGGCGCTTTCTTCCAGGAGGAGATCGCCGGCCCGCTCGGCCTTGACTTCTGGATCGGGCTGCCGCCCGGAAAAAACCCGCCGATCGCTCCGGTCATCCCATACAAGCCGGAGCCGGGCGACGAAATGACCGACTTCGTCAGGGCCCTCATTTCGGACAGGGAATCCACGCCGTACCTCGCCTATCTCAACAATGGCCGCCACGACGCCAACAGCCCGGAAGCGCACGCGGCAGAAATCGGCGGCGCCGGCGGCATTGCCAATGCCCGATCGCTCGCCGCCATGTACCGGCCGCTGGCAAATGGCGGCGGCGTCGATGGGCGCACTCTGCTCAGCCGAGAACGCATTGACGACATGGCGCGGCTTTCGAGCGAGGCGGAGCGCGACGAGACGCTGCTCATTCCGACGCGCTTCGGCCAGGGCTTCATGCTATCGATGGACAATCGCGGCCTTCCGACCGGCAACTCTGTGGTCATCGGGTCCGGCGCCTTCGGCCATGTCGGCATGGGCGGCAGTATCGGCTTTGCTGATCCCGATGCGGGCCTTGCCTTCGGCTACACGATGAACCGGCTGGGCGGCGGTATTCTGCTCAATGAACGCGGCCAGGGCCTGATCGACGCCGCCTATCGGTGCCTTGGCCAAGGCGTGGCCGGTTCGACATGAAACACCGCAACCCGACAACAATCCGGAAACAGCACAATCATGGATGACACGATCCGCATTATCGGGGCCTCGTCCCACCCGGAACTGACCGCAAAGATCTGCGATTATGTCGGTGTCGAGCCGACCAGGACCGAGGTCGTGCGCTTCTCCAACGAAAACCTGCTGGTGAAGATCGAGGAGAATGTGCGGGAAACCGACGCCTTTGTCATACAGACGTCCAATTCACCTGTCTCCGAAGGCATCATCGAGTTGCTGATCACCATCGACGCGCTCAAACATGCATCGGCAAAACGCATTACGGCGGTGATCCCCTATTTTCCCTATGCGCGGTCGGACAAGAAGGATCAGCCGCGTATCTCGATAACGGCAAGGCTGATGGCCGATCTGCTGGAGACTGCGGGCGCCGACCGGATCCTGAGCATGGATTTCCATTCGCCCCAGGTACAGGGCTTTTTCCGCATCCCCGCCGACCAGCTCAAGGCCGCGCCGCTGCTTTGCGACTACCTCATGCAGAACCGGGATCTTTCCAACCACGTGCTCGTTGCGGGCGACGTCGGAGAGGCAAAGGAAATCGGCGGCTATGCCAACCGGCTGGGCCTGCCGATCGCCATCGTCGACAAGCGACGCGAAGGCAATGACGACAAAGCACGTGCGGTTGCGATCATCGGCGACGTCGCCGGCAAACATGCCCTGATCGTCGACGACGAGGTCGCCAGCGGCGGAACGCTCATGGAAGCAGCCGAGTTCGTCATGCGGCAAGGTGCGCTTTCCGTCGAAGCGGTGGCGGTGCATGGGGTCCTGTCTGGCCAATCGGTCGAGAGGATCAGCACCTCCGCGCTCAAATCCCTGGTCATTACCGATACGATCCCGCTGCCAAAAGAAAAGCGGATCGACAAGATCGAGGTGTGCTCGGTCGCCAGGCTTTTCGCCGACGCTATCAAGTCGATCCATATCGGCAGCAGCGTGTCTTCGCTGTTCCTGTGAATTCTAATCGTCGTCCTCGCCAGAGAGCGCCGAGCGGGCGCGTTTGCGACGTGATCGCCGCGCCAGCATGTTGAGCAGCTCGATCACCGCTGAAAAACCCATCGCCGCGTAGATATAGCCTCGCGGGATGTGGACGCCGAGACCGTCGGCGATCAACGCCGTGCCGATCAAGAGCAGAAAGCCGAGCGCCAGCATGATGGCGCTCGGATTCCTCTGCACGAAATCCGACAGGGGATCGGCGGCCAGCAGCATGGCACCGACGGCCACGATGACAGCAATCATCATGATCGGTATGTGCGGCGTCATGCCGATTGCCGTAATGATGCTGTCGATCGAAAACACAAGATCGAGGGCCAGGATCTGAACGATCGCTGCAGCAAACCCGATGGCGATTGCGTCATGAAGGCTCGGAGCCGGATTCGGATCGACCAGATGATGGATCTCTCGGGTCGCCTTCCAGACCAGGAACAGGCCGCCCGAAATCAGGATGATGTCGCGCCAGGACAGCTCGTTGCCGGCGATCTCGAAGACCGGCTGTGTCAGGCGCATGATCGAGGCGATCATCGTCAGAAGCACGAGCCGGAAAACCAGCGACAGACCGATGCCGACCCGGCGCGCGAGCGGCCTTTGCCGCTTCGGCAGCCTGTTGGTCAGGATTGCGACGAAGACCAGGTTGTCGATGCCGAGAACGACTTCCATGACGATCAGCGTCGCCAGTGCGGCCCAGGACACGGGATCCTGGAAAAGGGTAAGGAATTCTTCCATTGCAGTTGCTGTTAAAACACATGCACCCGGCCTTGAGCCGGGCACGCGCGCCCATGTGGGGAGCGCCAGCCAGTGTTGCAATGGCTCCGGGAGAGGATGGTTTTCACATCCCCGTGACCGTGTTTGCGGGCAGAACGGCGGCTTTCCGCTGATCAGCGCCCCGGCACGACATCACCGTCTTCCTTGGTGAAGGACCCGATATCGCCGAGAAGGTCAAGGACCTTCTCTGACGGGCGGCACAGCGCCGTGCCGTTGTCGGTTTCGACGACCGGGCGGTTCATCAGGATCGGGTGCTCGACCATGAAATCGATCAGCTGATCGTCCGTCCATTTTGCGTCATCCAGGCCGAGCTCGTCATAGGGTGTTCCCTTGCGACGCAGGAGATCGCGGACCGGCATGTCCATCGCGGCAATCAGTTCGACCAGCTTCTGCCGCCCGGGCGGCGTCTTGAGGTATTCGATGACCTCTGGCTCGATCCCGGCCTGGCGGATCATCGCCAACGTGTTGCGCGACGTGCCGCAATTCGGATTGTGATAGATCGTGGCCTGCATATCAGATCTCCGACTCATCGTATTCGACCTTCATGAAATAGAGCCCTTCGGGCCCGGCGACCGGACCGCAGGCGGCGCGGTCCCTGGCCTCCAGTGCCGACGTGACATCGTCAGCGCTCCAGTCACCCTCGCCGACAAGGCGCAGCGTTCCGGCGAAGGAACGGATCTGGTTGTGCAGGAACGATTTCGCGGTGGCGAAAATCTCCACCAGTTCGCCGCTGCGCCGCACATCGAGCCGGTCGAGCGTGCGCACCGGGTTCTTCGCCTGGCAGTGGACCGAGCGAAAAGTGGTGAAATCATGCCGTCCTACAAGACGTTGTGCGGCGGCGTGCATGGCATCCGCATCGAGTGGCTTTTGCACCCACAAAGCACGGTTCTTTTCAATCGCCAGTGGGACGCGGCGGTTGATGATGCGATAGACATAGTGGCGCCGCACGGCGGAAAAACGCGCATCGAATTCCGCATCAACCGCTTCAGCGGTCAGGATGACAACACGTTCACCCGCCTGCCCGAGATAGGAATTGATCGCGTTGCGAACCGTTTCGGCCGGCCAGTCCCGTTCGAAATCGACATGGGCCACCTGCCCGAAGGCATGAACGCCCGCATCGGTGCGCCCGGCACCGCGCACGCTGAGGTCATGGCCGCAGAACTTCTTTCCGGCGGTCTCGAGGGCTCCCTGCACGGACGGGCCGTTGGTCTGGCGCTGCCAGCCGACATAGGGCGTGCCGTCATATTCGATGGTCAGCTTGTAGCGCATGGTCAGGAAAGAACCGTTCCGGCATCGAGGCCGTGACCACGCAGAAACTCCTCGGCGTTGAGCGCCTTGCCGCCCGCCTTTTGCAAACGCAGCAGGCGAACCGCACCCTCGCCGCAGGCGACGGTGAGTCGATCATCGAGCACCGTTCCGGGCGCGCCCTGCCCTTCGCTCTTGGTGGAGCGGAGGATTTTCACGCGCTCGGGCTTGCCACCGAACTGCATTTCGCACCAGGCGCCGGGAAACGGCGACAGGCCGCGGATGTGATTGTGCACGGTTTGCGCATCGGCGGAAAAGTCGATGCGGGTTTCATCCTTGCTGATCTTTGCGGCATAGGTCACACCGTCGTCCGGCTGGGGCGAAAGCGTCAGCGAATCGCGTTCCAGCGCCGCCATTGCCCGCTGCATCAAGTCGCCGCCGATCACCATCAGCTTGTCGTGCAGTTCACCGGCGGTCATGTCGGGTCCGATGGCGACCCGCTCCTCCATGGCGACCGGCCCGGTATCAAGGCCCTCATCCATCTTCATGACCATGACGCCGGTCTCAAGATCGCCTGCCATGATGGCCCGCTGTATCGGCGCTGCACCCCGCCAGCGCGGCAGCAGGGAGGCATGGCCGTTGTAGCAGCCGAGGCGCGTGCCCGAAAGAACAGCGGCCGGCAGCAACTGGCCGTAGGCAACGACGACGGCGACATCGGCGCCGAGATCACGGAATGCCTGCTGCTCTTCCGCATCCTTGAGACTTTCAGGCGTCTTGACCCGGAAGCCGAGGATTTCCGACTGCTGGTGAACCGGAGACTTGACCAGTTCAAGGCCACGGCGCCCGGCAGGCCGCGGCGGCTGTGTATAAACGGCAGCGATTTCATGGCCGTGGCCGGCCAGCGCCGCCAGTGTCGGCACGGCAAAATCCGGTGTCCCCATGAAGATGATGCGCAAGGCCCTACTCCCGCCTGCCGCGCTTCCGGTTCGCGGTCAGAGCCGCGTACTGCCGCGGCTCTTTGCCAGCTTGGTGAATTTCTTGATCACCATGTCCCGCTTCAGTTTCGAGATATGGTCGATGAACAGGACGCCGTTCAAATGGTCGATCTCGTGCTGCAGGCAGGTGGCCAGAAGCCCTTCCGCCTCCACCTGCTGCTTCTTTCCCTCGCGGTCGACATATTCGACGGTTACATGTGCCGGCCGCTCAACCTCGGCGTAATAGTCGGGGATCGACAGGCAACCCTCTTCATAGGTCGACGTTTCGTCCGACCGGGCGACGATTTCAGGGTTGATGACGACGATCGGGTTCCTCTCCTCATCCTCCTTGGAGCAGTCGACCACCAGCAAGCGTCGCGGAATGCCGACCTGAATGGCCGCCAACCCGATGCCGGGCGCGTCATACATGGTCTCGAGCATGTCGTCGGCCAGCGCCTGGACGTCGTCGTCGACGCGTTCGATCGGCTCGGATTTGGCCCGCAGGACCGGATCTGGAAGAAGGACAAGCGGTTTTATGGTCATGGCATGCATCTACGCATTCGGTGGCTGGAGGTCAATTCGGCACGTTGTGCATGTTCCTGTTTTGATCTGGCATAAATTCAAGAATCGTATAAGCTTGGCGCATGGATGCGGTTCAACTTTCCCTCGAGACGCCGGTCGTGCAGATCGGCGACACGATTGTCACAATCGGCACGCTGGCAATCGGCCTTGTCGCCCTCGTCGGCATCGTCGTGATCGCGGTCGTGCTCGGCATGCGCCGGTCCGGCCGGTTGCGCGAAGAGGCGCGGGTCGCGGCGGAAGCGGCGGCCGGCGAGCGCGCGCGGGATATGGAAGCGCGTTTTGCCGAGATCATGGGCGCCCAGGCCGAGATGCAGGGCCGCATGGCAACGATCGCCGAGGTCTTCGGGTCGCGGCAGAGCGAGATCAACAAGTCGATCAACGAACGGCTCGACGGCATGAGCCAGCGGCTCGGCAACACGATCAGCGAGCAGACCAAGGCGACACATGAGAATTTGAGCAAACTGCAGGAGCGGCTCGCCGTCATCGACACGGCACAGAACAATATCCAGGCGCTCGCCAAGGATGTCGTCGGCCTGCAGGCGATCCTTTCCGACAAGCAGACGCGCGGGGCCTTCGGGCAGGCGCGCATGGAAACGATCATCGCCGATGCCCTGCCCTCGAACGGCTACGCCTTCCAGCCGACGCTCTCAAACGGCGTGCGTCCAGATTGCATCGTTCATATGCCCAATGACGCGCCGGGCCTCGTCATCGACGCGAAGTTCCCGCTCGAAGCCTGGAACGCCATTCGCGATGCGAATGAGCCGGAGGCACAAAAACAGGCGACACAGCGCTTCCGCCGCGATGTCGAGGTGCATATCCGCGATATCGCCGACAAGTACCTCTTAAAGGGCGAAACGCAGGATACGGCCTTCATGTTCGTGCCGTCGGAATCGATCTTTGCCGAGATCCACGAGAATTTCGAGGCTCTGGTGCAAAAGGCGCACCGGGCGCGGATCGTCATCGTCTCGCCGTCACTGCTGATGCTGTCGCTGCAGGTCGTGCAGGCGGTTTTGAAAGATGCGCGCATGCGCGAACAGGCGCATCTGATCCAGGGCGAGGTCGTGCGGCTGATGGACGATGTGCTGCGCCTTGATGAACGTGTGCGCAAGCTGCAGACGCATTTCGGCCAGGCACAGCGCGACATCGACCAGATCCTGACCTCGGCCGACAAGGTCACCAAGCGCGGTGCAAAAATCGAGGCGCTCGAGATCGAGGCAGAGGGCGAACCGACGGCAGCGGATGCCGGAACGGGCAATGTCGCTCCCATGCCGGAGCGCACGGGACGCCTGAAGCTCCATGTGAACGACTAGGCTGTGCTAGGACCTGTGCCCAGGGTTCGAGGTGCGCAGGCGCACGATCAACGGCACAATGGCCACAATCAGCAAGGCGGCGACAAGGAACGGCGCGCCGGGAAAATAGATCCATTCGCCGCCGACAAACTGTTCAAAAACACCGGTCAGGGCGAGTGGCGCGACAACCGCCGCAACGGATGACAGCGACGCAATCACGCCCTGCACCAGGCCCTGCTGATCCTCGCCCACCCGGTTTGCGGCAAAGGCCGTCATCAGCGGCGGCGCCATGTCCGACAGAGCCGAGATCGGCAGGAAGACGACCACCATCCAAACAGCGCCGGCAAAGCCGAATCCCACCATGCCGATCACGCCGGCCAGGATCGCAATCAGCAGCGTGCGGTAGTCGCCCAGCCGCTTGGTGAGCCGAGGCAATATGCCGGCCTGGACCGCGGCGACCGCAACGCCGTAGGCCGACAGGGTCAGCCCGATTGTGAATCCGTCCCAGCCGAACACTTCGCGGCCCCAGAAAGCCCAGAGCGTCGGATAGACCATGTTGGCAAATTCAAACACGAAGATACAGATCAGCGGGATTGCGAGGCCCGGCACCACGAACGCGCGCATGATGGTGCCGAATGGATTGAGATCCCGTTTGCCAAAGGCGCGGCGATTTTCCGGCTTGAGCGATTCCGGCAGGACGAGGAGGCCGAACACCACGTTAAGAGCCGACAGCACCGCTGCAAGCCAGAAGGGTGCCGTTATGTGCCAGTCCGAGGCGAGACCGCCAATCGCAGGCCCGAGAACAAAGCCGATGCCGAACGCAGCCCCGATCATGCCGAAGGCGGCGCCGCGCTCTTCTGGCTTGGCGATGTCGGCGATGTAGGCGGTCGCCGTGATGTAGGTCGCCCCGGCCATTCCCGCGAGGATGCGGCCGACAAGCAAGACCCAATAGGTCTCGGCCATTGCCATGATCACGTAGTCGATGGTCAGCGTGGCCAATGCCCAGATAAGGACCGGCCTTCGGCCATAGGCATCCGAAAGGCTGCCGACGATCGGTCCAAACAGAAACATGGCAGCCGCATAGGACGACATCATGATCCCGCCCCAGAACGCCCCTTCAGCGGTACTGCCCGCGCCGACGCGGTCCATCAGGTCCGGCATGATCGGAAACACAATCCCGACGCCGATGGCATCGATCATCAAGGTGGCCAGAATGAAGAGGAAGGGACCGGTGAATTTCATGCCGCCACAAGAAACTGAAATCCAAAAGCGGACAAGTGGCATATTCATCTTTCTTTTGAAAGCATTGCCGGGCGCCGCAAACCACACTAGAAGACGCTCAAAAGCTGGTTTCCAAAAGCACCGCTACAAAGTCCGCCCTCTCTTCGTATCGAAAGGCTGAGAACATCCATGCCCGACTTCGCCATCTATCCGAGCCTGAAAGGCAAAACAGTCATCATCTCGGGGGGCGCCCAGGGGATCGGTGCAGAAATCGTCAAGGCCTATGCCGAGCAAGGCGCGCGCGTCGGTTTTCTCGACCTCGATGAGGCCGCCAGCTCGGCATTGGCCGGCGCGATCGAAGACGTCACCTATGAGATCTGCGATCTTCGCGACATCGCCGCGATGCAGGCCGCGCTCGCGAAACTGACAGACCGTCTCGGCCCGGCGCATGTGCTTGTCAACAATGCCGCCCGAGACGACCGTCACGACTGGGTGGGGGTCACGCCGGAATACTGGGACGACCGCCAGAACACCAACCTCCGGCACATGTTTTTCGCCATCCAGGCCATCGCACCGGGCATGATCGAAAATGGCGGCGGGTCGATTATCAATATGGGTTCAAATTCCTGGTGGGAAGCGGGCGGCGGCTTCCCGGCCTACACGACGGCCAAGGCCGCCGTCCACGGACTGACCCGTTCCATGGCGCGCGACCTCGGCGACCATCGCATCCGGGTGAACACGGTCGTGCCCGGCTGGGTCATGACCGAGCGCCAGAAGGAGCTCTGGGTCACGCCGGAAACCATCGAGGCACACCGCGACAGGCAATGTCTGCCGGACCTGATTGAACCGGTCTATGTCGCGCGCATGGTCGTCTTCCTTGGCTCGGACGACGCGGCGATGTGCACAGCGAACAATTATATGGTGGAGGCCGGCTCTATCTGACGCGGCCGGTCTATTCAGCCCGATTTGCGGCGCAGACGCACGATCACGTCTATATGGGCGATTTCCATGCCTTCAGGCACTTCCGGCATGCCATCGATGGTGATTGCGCCCGTCGGTATGTCCATCACTTTATTGTCGCCCTCGACAAAGTAGTGCTGGTGATCGGACGTGTTGGTGTCGAAATAGGTCTTGGAGGATTCAATCGCCAGAACGCGCAGCATACCGGCGTCGGTGAACTGGTGCAGCGTATTGTAGACCGTCGCCAGCGAGACCGGCACACCGGCGCTGACGGCTTCCTCATGCAGTTCCTCTGCCGTCAGGTGACGGTCGCCCTTGGCGAACAGAAGTCCAGCCAGCGCAACACGCTGGCGCGTCGGGCGCAGTCCCACGGAACGCAGCCGATCGCCGGCCAACCGTGTGGGACAAGGTGTGTGTTCCTGCTTGCTTTCCATCGCTTTGTCTTGACTGAAACCCGCTAATAGGCAATTGGACGTTATATAACTTTAGACGGGACATCTTTCAATAGTGGAGTTTGAGTGTCCATTTTGTTTTGCACCGGGTGGCGCAATCAGAAAAGGGCATTTGCGGTTGCAAGTCCGGGCCGATCCCCCTAATTGACTTGCGATGCTTTTCGCCAGCAAACAAGCTATGTTAGGGTCACGGAGCATCGGCGTCCGGGGGCGTCTTGTATTCGGGAGTGTGGTTTTTACATGAATGATCGGCCGTCAAGCTTCAGCTATGATGACATACTGACCTGCGCGCACGGGGCCATGTTCGGGCCGGGCAACGCGCAACTCCCGCTACCGCCCATGCTGATGTTCCATCGCATAACCGAAATCTCGGAAACCGGCGGTGAGTACGGCAAGGGCTATATCCGCGCCGAGTTCGACGTCACGCCGGACCTTTGGTTCTTCGCCTGCCATTTTGAGGGCGATCCGGTGATGCCGGGTTGTCTCGGGCTCGACGCGCTGTGGCAGATGACCGGCTTTTATCTCGGATGGCTGGGGGAACCCGGAAAGGGCCGGGCAATATCCGTCGGCGAGGTCAAACTGACCGGCATGGTGACACCCGAGACAAAGCTCGTGGAATTCGGCGTCGACTTCAAGCGGGTCATGCGGGGTCGGCTGGTGCTCGGCATCGGCGACGGTTGGGCAAAGGCGGATGGCGAGCCGTCCTACAAGGCGACCGACCTTCGGGTGGGGCTGTTTCAGGAAAAATAGCGTAACATCCGAAAGCACCGGCGCCCGCCGCCGCCCAATTCTCAAAACCGCAGCTTCTGTGGAAAGGATACCGTATGAAACGTGTTGTAGTCACCGGAATGGGGATCGTTTCCTCCATCGGCAACAACGCGCAGGAAGTCACCGATTCCCTACGCGAGGCCCGGTCCGGGATAACCTTCTCAGAGGATTTCGCTGAACACGGCTTCCGCTGCCAGGTGTGGGGCGCACCGACGCTCGACCCGACGGATCTGGTCGACAGGCGGGCCATGCGCTTCTTGAGCAAAGGCGGCGCATGGAACCACGTGGCCATGCAACAGGCGATCGCCGATTCCGGCCTCGAGGAAGCCGAGATCTCCAACGAGCGCACCGGAATCGTCATGGGCTCCGGCGGCCCGTCCACCAAAACGATCGTCGATGCCGCGGACACGACCCGCGAGCGCGGCAGCCCGAAGCGAATCGGCCCGTTTGCGGTGCCGAAGGCCATGTCTTCGACAGCTTCGGCGACGCTTGCCACCTGGTTCAAGATTCACGGGATCAACTATTCGATTTCATCTGCCTGTTCGACCTCAGCGCACTGTATCGGGAACGCCTACGAACTGATCCAGATGGGCAAGCAATCGATCGTCTTCGCCGGCGGTCACGAGGATCTCGACTGGACCATGTCGAACCTTTTTGACGCGATGGGCGCGATGTCCTCGAAATACAACGACAACGGTCCGGACACGGCCTCACGGGCCTATGACGCCGACCGGGACGGATTTGTCATTGCCGGCGGTGCCGGCGTTCTCGTCCTTGAGGAGCTCGAGCACGCCAAAGCCAGGGGTGCGAAGATCTATGGCGAAATCATCGGCTACGGCGCCACATCCGATGGCTATGACATGGTTCAGCCTTCAGGTGAAGGCGCAGTCCGGTGCATGAAAATGGCGCTGTCGACGATCGATGGAGCCGTTGACTACATCAACACGCACGGCACGTCGACACCGATCGGCGACAGCCGCGAGATCGGTGCGATCCGTGAAGTTTTCGGCGAGACAATTCCGCATGTCGCGTCGACAAAATCACTGACCGGACACTCGCTGGGGGCGACCGGGGTTCAGGAGTCCATCTATTCCCTGCTGATGATGAAGGAAGGATTCATCGGCGAGAGCGCCCATATCCAGACTCTCGATCCGGAGTTCGAGGGCGTGCCGATCGTCCGCGAGCGGATCGACAACGCAAAGATCGACACGGTCCTTTCCAATTCCTTCGGCTTTGGCGGGACCAACGCAACACTGATATTCAGGCGCCACGAGGGGTAGGTTGTACAGATGGGTGAACTGATGAAGGGGAAGCGCGGCCTGATCATGGGGGTCGCCAACGATCACTCGATTGCCTGGGGCATTGCCCAGGCGCTGCACGCCGAAGGCGCGGAACTTGCCTTCACATATCAGGGCGAAGCATTCGGGCGGCGTTTGGAACCGCTGGCCAAATCGGTCGGCTCCGAATTTCTCATGCCGTGCGACGTCGAGGATATCGAGACCGTGGATGCAGCGTTCGGCGAGCTTGCGGACCGGTGGGGAAGCATCGACTTCGTCGTCCATGCAATCGGTTTTTCCGACCGCAACGAACTGCGCGGCCTTTACGCCGACACGACGCGCGCGAATTTTACGCACACGATGGTGATTTCGTGTTTCTCCTTTACCGAGATCGCCAAGCGTGCCGCCGCGCTGATGCCGGACGGCGGCACGATGATCACCTTGACCTATGGCGGTTCGACCCGCGTCATGCCGAACTACAATGTCATGGGCGTCGCAAAGGCCGGTCTCGAGGCAAGCGTTCGCTATCTTGCCGCCGATTACGGCCCCCGCAATATCCGCATCAACGCGATTTCCGCGGGACCCGTTCGCACGCTGGCCGGCGCCGGCATCTCCGGTGCGCGCGAAATGTACAATTACCAGCAGCGCAACTCGCCGATGCGCCGCAATGTGACCATCGACGATGTCGGCGGCTCGGCGGTCTATCTGCTGTCACATCTGTCAAAGGGCGTGACCGGCGAGATCCATTTCGTTGATTCCGGCTACCACATCACGTCCATGCCGGTGCTGGACGAGCTCAAGGCACAGTGGTCGAACGGCAAGTAGCCGATCATTGTCATCCCGATGCAAGAAAAAACCCGCCGTGTTGCCACGGCGGGTTTTTTAAGTTGGCTGGGCCACTGATCAGTCGGCCGGCTCGCGCGGAATCTCCTCGCCGGTTTCCTGGTTGACGACCTTCATGGACAGGCGGACCTTGCCGCGGTCATCGAAGCCGAGAAGCTTGACGAAGACCTTGTCGCCTTCCTTGACGACATCCGAGGTCTTGCCGACACGCTCCTTGGCGAGCTGGGAAATGTGCACAAGGCCGTCGCGCGGTCCGAAGAAGTTCACGAAAGCGCCGAAGTCGGCGACCTTGACAACGGTGCCTTCATAGATGACGCCCACCTCCGGTTCGGCGACGATCGAGTGAACCCATTTCTTGGCGGCCTCGATCTCCTTGGCCGAGGCAGAGGCGAACTTGATGGTGCCGTCATCGTCGATATTGATCTTGGCACCGGTCTTCTCGACGATCTCGCGGATCACCTTGCCGCCGGAGCCGATGACGTCACGGATCTTGTCAACCGGAATATTCATCACCTCGATGCGCGGCGCGTATTCTCCGAGTTCCTCGCGGCTCTCGTTGATGGCCTTGCCCATCTCGCCGAGAATATGCAGACGGCCGCCCTTGGCCTGGTCGAGGGCGATCTGCATGATTTCTTCGGTGATGCCGGTGATCTTGATGTCCATCTGCAGCGACGTGATGCCGTCCCGCGTGCCGGCGACCTTGAAGTCCATGTCGCCGAGATGGTCCTCATCGCCGAGGATATCGGAGAGAACCGCGAAGCGTTCCTCTTCCTTGATCAGGCCCATGGCGATGCCGGCGACTGGCTTGGCCAGCGGGACACCGGCATCCATCAGCGCCAGCGAGGTGCCGCAGACGGTCGCCATCGAGGACGAGCCGTTGGATTCGGTGATCTCGGACACGACGCGCAGCGTGTAGGGGAACTGTTCGCCGGTCGGCAGCATCGGATGGATGGCGCGCCAGGCAAGCTTGCCGTGGCCGATCTCTCGGCGGCCGGGCGATCCGATACGGCCGGTCTCGCCGACCGAGAAGGGCGGGAAGTTGTAGTGCAGCATGAAGTTTTCTTTGTACATGCCGGTCAGGCTGTCGACATACTGCTCATCTTCGCCGGTGCCAAGCGTGGCGACCACGATGGCCTGCGTTTCTCCACGGGTAAACACGGAGGAGCCGTGTGTACGCGGAAGAACGCCGACTTCGGCCGAAATGGCGCGTACCGTATCCAGCTCACGGCCGTCGATGCGGCTCTTGGTGTCGAGAATGTTCCAGCGAACGATCTTGGCCTGCAGAGACTTGAAGACGGCGCCGATCTGTTCCGGCGAGTATTCGGGCTCTTCAACCTCTTCGGGAAGGAAATGCGCGACGACCTTGGCCTTGACCGCGTCAACAGCCTCGTAACGCTCCGTCTTGTCAGTGATCTTGTAGGCGTCGCGAAGTTCGGTCTCGGCCACCTTCAGCATGGCGTCTTCAAGCGCCGACAGATCGACCGGCTCGAATTCGCGCGGTTCCTTCGCGGCAACTTCGGCCAGCTTGATGATTGCATCGATGACCGGCTGGAAGCCCTTGTGGCCGAACATGACCGCACCAAGCATGACATCCTCTGCCAGTTCGCTGGCTTCAGATTCAACCATCAGGACCGCGTCCTGGGTGCCGGCGACAACCAGATCGAGATCGGATTCACCCATCTCGTCAATGTGCGGATTGAGAACATACTCACCGTTGATGTAGCCCACGCGCGCGCCGCCGATCGGGCCCATAAACGGCACACCCGAAAGCGTCAGTGCCGCGGAGGTCGCGATCATCGACAGCACATCCGGGTTGTTCTCCAGGTCGTGTTGCATCACGGTGATGATGACCTGCGTGTCGTTCTTGTAACCGTTCGGAAACAGCGGACGGATCGGTCGGTCAATAAGCCGGCACACGAGTGTCTCGTTTTCGCTCGGACGGCCTTCACGCTTGAAGTAGCCGCCCGGGATTTTGCCGGCAGCATAGGTTTTTTCCTGGTAATTCACGGTCAGCGGGAAGAAATCCCGTCCCGGTGTCGGCTGTCTTTCCGAGACCACCGTCGCGAGAACAACGGTCTCGCCATAGGTCGCCATGACGGCGCCATCAGCCTGGCGGGCAATCTTGCCGGTTTCGAGGATGAGCGGACGCCCGCCCCATTCTATTTCTACCTTGTGGGTATTGAACATATCTTGTCCTTCGTATGGACGCGGCGTGATCGGATATCACGACGCCCCGTTTGATAACGTACATGGCCCGAATACCGGGCCGTTTGGTCGGTATCGTCACGGGCAAGACAACGGGTGGCTTGTAAGCGTCGGGCATCAAGCAACCTGCAATCCTGCCCCGTGACCGTTCCATCGGGCACAGCTGGCGCCCGGAAACGAAACCGGCGGGCGCACAAGGCTCCCGCCGGAAAAACCTAACGGCGAATACCGAGACTCGCGATAAGCTTTTTGTACCGCTCTTCGTCCTTCCTCTTCAGATAGTCGAGAAGGGACCGGCGGCTGGAAACCATCTTCAGCAGGCCACGGCGGGAATGGTTATCCTTTTTGTGGCCCTTGAAATGTTCCGTGAGATTGTTGATACGCTCGGTCAGAATGGCCACCTGGACCTCGGGAGATCCGGTGTCGCCTTTCTTCGTGGCGTATTCGGTCATGAGTTCTGCCTTGCGTTCAGCAGTAATCGACATCGTGCCTTCCTTTCACTTTGGAGGGGTGAGACGCCCATGGCCGGGATGTCGTCCAGCCGGGGCCGCGTTTTACGGGCCTTTGGCTCCGTATTGCGCTGCATGTAAGCGAGAAACGTGCAAATTGCCAGCTTTATTTCAACCGCCGAAAACCCGCCGCGGGCGGAACTCGCCCCCGGCGATCTCGCCAATGGCGATCAGCTTTCCGTTCTGGGTGGCGAAGGCCTCCGGCGCCGGCAGCGGTGCGTCGCGTCCGCGCAGCAGAACAGGGTTTCCGCAGCGCAGGCGCTGTGCCTGCTGCTCGCTGACGGCAAGATGAGGCAGCAGAGCCAGGGCCTGCCCCGTGTCGATCAGGAAGTCGTCGAGCGCGGCATGGCGTTCGGCTTCGTCTTCAACCGCTTCCAGGGCCAGCAGGTCGTCCAGAGGCACCATCTCGTCCTCGTCGAACGGTGCGACATAGGTGCGGCGGAGCATGGCGATATGCCCGAAACAGCCAAGATCACGACCCATATCGCGAGCCAGCGCCCGCACATAGGTCCCCTTGCCGCATTCGACCTCGAACACCGCGCTGTCCGTGTTTGGACATGCAACGAGATCGAGACGGTGGATCTCGACCTCGCGGGCCGGAATTTCGACCGCCTCCCCCTCACGCGCCAGGTCATAGGCGCGATTGCCGTCGATCTTTACGGCAGAAAACTGCGGCGGCGTCTGTTCGATGATGCCGCAGTAGTTCGGCAATAGGCCGCGGATGGCAGCTTCCGTCGGACGCTTGTCGCTTGAACGGGTCACCGTGCCCTCAAGGTCATCGGTTGTGCGTTCCTCGCCCCATTGCACGGTGAAACGGTAGATCTTCCGGCCGTCCATCACATGCGGTACGGTCTTGGTGGCTTCGCCGAGGGCAATCGGCAGCATGCCGGAGGCCAGCGGATCAAGGGTTCCCGCGTGGCCCGCCTTTTGCGCCTTGAACAGCCAGCGGATCTTGGACACCGCCTCCGTTGAACCGTAGTCGACGGGCTTGTCCAGGATAAGCCAGCCGGAAACCGCACGGCCCTTTTTCTTCCGGTTGCGCGCCATCAGCCTTCGTCCCCGCCGCTGCCCTTCTCAAGATCGCGCAAAACTTCCGGCGAGCGCAGCAGGTCATCGATCTTCTGGTAGTTGTCGAAGCTGGTGTCGTCACGAAAGCGGATGTCGGGCATGTACTTCATCTGCCTGAGCGCCGGCGTCACGCGTTTTCGGATATAGCGTGCATTGCGGTTAAGCGCCGCGACGATGGAATCATGATCAGCCCCGCCCAGCGGCGTTACATAGGCCGTCGCGATCTTGAGATCCGGCGACATGCTGACCTCCGAGATGGCAATCACCGTGTTTTCGATTTCAGGGTCGCGCACCTCTCCGCGCTGCAGCACCGTCGTAATGGCTGCGCGAACCTGTTCGCCGACACGCAGCTGTCGCTGCGAGGGCCCGGAGGACGAAAAGCGGGACATTCCAGAGCACCTTCTCAACCATTGGCGGCGGAGTGGGACCGCACGCGAATGAAACAGGGTCACGGGCGCCGCTTCCGGCACCCGATCTCAGTTATTGCAGCCTGTCGGCTCCTAGAGCGTGCGCGACACGTGCTCGACGCGGAAGCACTCGATGACGTCGCCGGCGCGGATGTCCTCGTAGTTCTCGAAGGCCATTCCGCATTCCTGACCGGCGTTGACTTCCGCGACCTCGTCCTTGAAGCGCTTGAGCGTCTTCAGGCTGCCCTCGTGGATGACCACGCTGTCGCGGATCAAGCGCACCCCGGCGCCACGCTCCACCTTGCCCTCGGTGATGCGGCAACCGGCCACCTTGCCAACCTTGGTGATGTTGAACACCTCCAAAATCTCGGCATTGCCGAGGAAGGTCTCGCGTCGCTCCGGCGACAGCATGCCGGACATCGCCGCTTTCACGTCATCGACGAGATCGTAGATGATGTTGTAGTAGCGGATTTCGAGACCGGCGGCGGCGGCCGCCTCACGGGCCTGGCTGTTGGCGCGGACGTTGAAGCCGATGATCGCGGCATCCGACGCCTCCGCCAGCGAAATATCCGATTCGGTTATCCCGCCGGCGCCCGAATGGACGATGCGGGCACGCACTTCATCGGTGCCGAGCTTCTCCAGAGCGCCGGCAATCGCCTCGATGGAGCCCTGCACGTCACCTTTGATGACAAGCGGGAACTCCTTGACGCCGCTGTCCTGAAGCTGGGTCATCATCTGTTCGAGCGACCCGCGTGTGCCGGCCTGCCTTGCGACGGCCTTCTCGCGGGCAATGCGCTGGCGATACTCGGAAATCTCGCGGGCGCGGGCCTCGTTTTCGACAACTGCGAAACGATCGCCGGCCTGCGGCGTTCCCTGTAGACCGAGGACCTCGACCGGTGTCGCCGGTCCAGCGTCCTTGATCTGGTTGCCGTGGTCGTCGACCAGGGCGCGGACACGGCCCCATTCATTGCCGGCAACGACAATGTCGCCAGTGTGCAACGTTCCGGCCTCGACGAGAACCGTCGCAACCGAACCTCGGCCACGGTCAAGCTGTGCCTCAATCACCGCACCCTCGGCCGTCCGGTCCGGATTGGCCTTCAGGTCGAGGATTTCGGCCTGCAGCAGGATTGCCTCAAGGAGCTTGTCGAGATTGGTACCCTTCGTCGCGGACACCTCGACGTCGAGAACCTCGCCGCCCATCGATTCGACGAAAACCTCATGCTGGAGCAGTTCGGTGCGAACCTTGTTGGCATCGGCTTCCGGCTTGTCGATCTTGTTGATGGCAACAATGATCGGCACTTCGGCCGCCTTGGCGTGGTTGATCGATTCGATGGTCTGCGGCATGACGCTGTCATCGGCGGCAACCACCAGGATGGCGATATCGGTGGCCTGGGCGCCGCGGGCGCGCATCGCGGTGAAGGCGGCGTGGCCGGGCGTGTCGATGAAAGTGATCTTCTGACCGTTGTGCTCGACCTGATAGGCGCCGATGTGCTGGGTGATGCCGCCGGCTTCCCCGGCAACCACATTGGCATTGCGAACCGCATCGAGCAGCGACGTCTTGCCGTGGTCGACATGGCCCATGATGGTCACGACAGGCGGCCGCGATTTGAGGGTGCTCTCGTCATCCTTGATGTCGAAGATGCCTTCCTCGATGTCCGATTCAGCCACGCGTTTGACCGTGTGACCGAACTCGCCCGCAATCAGTTCGGCAAGGTCGGCATCGATCACGTCGCCGGGCTTCATCATCTGCCCTTCCTTCATCAGGTACTTGATGACGTCGACCGACCGTTCCGCCATGCGTTGCGACAGCTCCTGAATGGTGATCGTCTCTGGCAGTGTCACTTCGCGGGCGATCTTTTCGCGGGGTTCCTGGACCAGCGCCCGCTTCATTTTTTCCTGACGGCGACGCATCGCCGACAGCGAGCGGCCCCGCTGGTTCCCGTCCTCGTTAAGGGCGGTATTGAGGGTCAGCTTGCCGCGGCGTCGCGAGTCGTCGCCGCGTGGCCGCGACGGACGCGGTGTTTCGGGACGCGATGGCTTGCCGCGCTGCTGCGCGGGCCTGGAGCGCGAATCATCGGTGGATTCTTCACGGCGCGCGGAACGTGCCGGGCGGTCAACCGCCGGAGGTTCGGCCGGAACGGCCGCTTCAGGCATGGCTTCAGCCGGCGCGGCCTCAGCTTCCGCAGCACCCTGTTCCTTGGCCTTGGCGGCCTCAGCCTCTTCTTCCTTGCGGCGGGCCTCTTCCTCGACCTTGCGCTGCGCTTCCTCGGCTTCCAGACGCTTGGCGTCCTCTTCGGCCTGCTTGCGTTCCTCAGCATCGCGGATCTTGGCATTTTCCAGAGCACGCTTGCGGGCATCCATTTCGCTTGCCGACAGTTCCTTGAGAACCGTCGATTTCGCGGCATCACCCGCCGGCTCGGCCTTGGGCTTTGCCTTGGCGCGCTCACCGGCAGCCGGTTTCGGCTTGATTCCACCCGCCAACGAACCGGACTTGTCGTCTTCCGGACGTGAGATCCGCCGTTTACGCGTTTCGACAACCACCGCCTTGGTCCGGCCGCGACCCATGTCCTGGCGCACCGTCCCCTGCTCCACACCGGAGCGCTTGAGCGTCAGAGTCTTCTTGCTCGACACGCTGATGGTCTTGTCGTCCTTGGTTTCGCTCATTCCGTTTCCGTTTCCTGTGCGGGAACCCCCGCGATATGACCGTTTTCCGCTCCATTGCGGTAACGGTCAAGCATCTTTGCGCGTTTCACTACACCCTCACCGGCCTGCCCTGCAAGCACTGCGAGGTGTATTACGTTGCCGTCGGCCATCACAATCGCCAATTCGTCCGACGAAAGAAGGCGAAAGGACCGGATCTCGGCGCCTTGCGAAGCCATCGCCGCGTGACGCGCCTGATCCATCTTGCGGACACCGTCCGGCGCGGCATCCGTTGCATGCATGACGGCGATCGCCTGCCCGGACCGTATCGCCGCTTCGACCTTGCCGGCGCCTGTGACGACCTGCCCGGCCTTGCGGGCCATGGCAATCATGCCGGTCAATGCCGATACCAAAAGCGAATCGACTGTTTCATCCAGCGATTCCGGCACTGTGGCGTCAACCTTCAGGGCGCGGGCGAACAGGTTCTTTTGCGCCGCCCGCTGCACATGGCGCCTTTCGGCCGTCACCCAACAGCCGCGACCCGGCAACCGCGCCTTCAGATCAGGGACGACCACGCCTTCAGGGTCAGCGACGAACCGGATCATCTGATCCGCCGGCCCGCTTTGCCGCGTGACGATGCAGGTCCGATCATTCATGTCGGCGCCCGGCCCCATGCCAAGAGCTCCGGACCGGTCAGGCCTGTGCCACTTCGCCCGCGGCTTCAGTTCCTTCGGCTTCCTCGCTCTCGCCTTCCTCTTCTTCTTCTTCCGCTGCCAGAGCCGCCAGATCCTCTTCCGTTATCCAACCCGCGGCAAGCCGGGCGGCGACAACCATTTCTTCCGCATCGGCACGCGAAACGTCGAGATCGGAGAACAGGCCTTCATAGCGGACCGTCTCGCCATCCTTGCGTTCGGTCCATCCGACCAGATCGTCGGCAGCACAGCCGGCGAAATCTTCCATGGACTGAATGCCGTCCTCGCCCAGTGCCACCATCATGGCCGTGGTCATGCCGGGAATGGCGCGCAAATCATCGGAAACACCGAGTTCCGTTCGTTTTTCCTCGAGCTCGGCCTCGATTGCCTCCAGATATTCGCGGGCACGGCTCTGGATCTCCTCGGCCGTCTCCTCGTCAAATCCCTCAATCGCCGCAATTTCCTCGAGTTCGACATAGGCGACTTCCTCGACCTGAGAAAAGCCTTCCGACGCCAGCACCTGACCGACCATCTCGTCGACATTGAGCGCATTCATGAACAGCTCGGTGCGCTCGTTGAATTCTTTCTGGCGGCGTTCCGATTCTTCCTGCTCGGTCAGGATATCGATGTCCCATCCTGTGAGCTGGGAGGCCAGCCGGACATTCTGTCCGCGGCGGCCGATTGCCAGCGACAGCTGGTGGTCCGGCACGACAACCTCAATGCGCTCCGCATCCTCGTCAAGGACCACCTTGGCCACCTCGGCCGGCTGCAGCGCGTTGACGATGAAGGATGCCGCGTCCATCGACCAGGGAATGATATCGATCTTCTCGCCCTGCAGCTCGCCGACGACAGCCTGGACGCGGCTGCCGCGCATGCCGACACAGGCGCCGACCGGATCGATGGAACTGTCGTTGGAGATCACCGCGATCTTGGCGCGGGAGCCGGGATCGCGAGCAACCGAACGGATTTCGATGATGCCGTCATAGATTTCCGGCACTTCCATGGTGAACAGCTTGACCATGAACTGCGGATGGGTGCGGGACAGGAAGATCTGCGGACCGCGCTGCTCGCGGCGTACATCGTAGACATAGGCGCGGACACGGTCGCCATAGCGGAAATTCTCACGCGGGATCAGCTCGTCACGGCGGATGATTGCCTCGCCGCGTCCAAGATCGACGATAACATTGCCGTATTCGACCCGCTTGACGGTGCCGTTGACGATTTCGCCGACGCGGTCCTTGAATTCCTCGTACTGGCGGTCGCGTTCCGCCTCACGGACCTTCTGGACGATCACCTGCTTGGCGGACTGGGCCGCAATGCGACCGAAATCCATCGGCGGCAGCGGTTCGGCTATGAAGTCGCCAAGCTGGGCCTCCGGATTGCGGTCGCGCGCCAGTTCGAGCGCGATCTGTGTCGAATAGTCCTCGACTTCCTCAACGACTTCCAGGAGGCGCTGAAGCTTGATCTCACCGGTCTTCGGATTGATGTCGGCACGAATGTTGGATTCCGAACCGTAACGCGAGCGGGCCGCCTTCTGGATAGCATCGGCCATCGCGTCGATCACGATTTCCCGGTCAATCGCCTTCTCACGGGCGACAGCGTCCGCGATCTGAAGGAGTTCGAGCCTGTTTGCACTAACTGCCATATTTACTCTCCATAAATGGCATGGGCGACGCGCGCCGCAATTTTCAATTCGTTTCGTCGTTGTCGGCCTTGGCTTGCCGGTCACGGGCTGCCCGGGCGGCCTTGTCGGCCTCCAAGGCGTCACGGATAAGATCATCCGTCAAAATCAGCTTGGCCTCGCTCAAGGCCTCGAAGGGTATGTGAACGGTCGGTTCGTCGCCGTAGCTTGCCTGGTCCCGGCTAAGCACAAAGCCGTTGTCGTCCACCTCGCTGATCGTTCCGCGAAAACGCTTTCTGCCGTCGACCAGCACCGAAGTTTCACATTTGACCAGATGGCCCGACCAGCGGCTGAAATCCGACTTGCGCACCATGGGGCGGTCGATCCCCGGTGAGGAGATTTCCAGGTGATAGGCGCGATCGATCGGATCCTCGACATCAAGCACCGGCGACAGGGCGCGCGACACGGTTTCGCAATCCTCGACTGTCATGGTGCCGTCATTGCGTTCAGCCATGACCTGAACCGTCATGCCGTTCTGGCCCGTCAGGCGCACGCGAACGAGACGAAAATCCATGGATTCAAGCACTGGCTCGACGATCGCCGCGACACGGGCATCAAGTCCCGTCTCGGTGACCAGCCGTTTTTCGGGCCTGTCCTGCGATAACACTTCGTGCGACAAATGCTGCCTCTCATGCGGATCCGGACGGACCCAGTTAACAAAAAAGAGCGGGTCCGGGTGGCCCACTCTTGCTCGGATGATCAAGATTTTGGCCTGATATACTCCTCGGGACACACGATTGCAAGGTCTGAGCGCCAAGCCGCCCAAGAAACCGGGATCGGTGAACGGAACCGCTTTTCTAGCGGCGCAGGAACGTCAGATATGCAGGCGTGCGCCCTTCGCGCAACGCCTTGGCTTCATAGCGGGTTCCCGGCCAGTCCTCGAAGGGTCTGCGCCAGTCGTTCGCCTGCACGGCCGGCCATTCGAACGCCGGGTGGCGCCGGCAGTGGAGCAGTGTCCAGTTTATGTAGCTGTCGATATCGGAGGCGAAGCAAAACCGCCCGCCGGGTTTCAGCACCCGGGCAATCCGATCGAGGTTGATGTCAGAGACGAACCGGCGCTTCCAGTGCCGTTTCTTCGGCCAGGGGTCGGGATAAAGCAGATCCACCTGATCGAGCGAACCGGCCGGAAGCCAATCGAGCAACCGGGTCGCATCATCATCATAAAGGCGGATATTCGCGAGCGGTGCCGCTTGCAGGGCGGTGAGGCATTTCGCCAATCCGTTGACGAAGGGTTCGACACCGACAAAGCCGGTCTTCGGAAAGGACCGCGCCCTCGATAAAAGGTGCTCGCCGCCGCCAAATCCGATCTCCAGGCGGTATGAATCATGACGGGATCCGAAGACCTCAGAAAGATCGCGCGGCGGCGGATCGTCGGGATCAAGGCGCAGTTCGGGCAGCAGCGTTTCCAGAAGCATGGCCTGCCGCGGGCGCAGCGCCTTGCCGCGACGGCGGCCGAAAAAGGCTTCCGCCGCCCGTTTCGGATGCTCACCCGCCATTACCGGTCACCGTATCAGTGGGCGCTCAGGTCGCGCCGCTGTTCAGGTCAGGGCAGCAGCCGCGGTTGCGCCATTGGCTGATCTCGCCCTGACAGCCTGTTTCAAATCCCTGACGAGATCGGTCTTTTCCCACGAGAACGAGCCGTCGCGTCTGCCCTTGCGGCCGAAATGGCCGTAAGCCGCTGTCTTGGCGTAAATCGGTTTGTTCAAATCGAGGTGGCGGCGAATACCGGTCGGCGACAGGTCGACCAGGTCCGGCAGAACCTTCTCGACCAGCTCTTCAGAGACCTTGCCGGTGCCGTGAAAATCGAGATAAACGGAGAGTGGCTGAGCGACACCGATGGCATAGGAGAGCTGCAGCGTGCACCGTTCGGCCAGCTTGGCGGCGACAATGTTCTTTGCAAGATAGCGGGCCATATAGGCGGCTGACCGGTCAACCTTGGTCGTGTCCTTGCCGGAAAATGCCCCGCCGCCATGCGGTGCGGCGCCGCCATAGGTATCGACGATGATTTTCCGGCCGGTCAGGCCGGCGTCGCCGTCAGGTCCGCCGATGACAAACTTGCCTGTCGGGTTGATGTACCAGTTGCAATCCTCGGCGATCGGCAGATCGCCAAGCGCCTCGCGGATATAGGGCTCAACCACCTGCCGGACCTTGTCGGAATCCCAGTCCTCCTGCAGGTGCTGGGTCGACAGAACGATCTGCGTGACCTCGTGCGGATCACCATCGACATAGCGGACCGTCACCTGGCTTTTGCTGTCCGGTCCAAGATGCGCGGCATCACCCTCGCCCTGTTTGCGCGCTTCGGAAAGGCGGCGCAGGATCTGGTGTGAATAGTAGATGGGAGCGGGCATGAGATCAGGCGTCTCGTTGCAGGCGTAGCCGAACATGATGCCCTGGTCGCCGGCCCCTTCGTCGCCCTGTTGGTCGGCCGCATTGTCGACGCCTTGCGCGATATCGGCAGACTGGGAGTGCAAAAGCACGTCAATGCGCGCCTTTTTCCAGTGAAAGCCATCCTGTTCGTAACCGATGTCGCGGATCGCGCGGCGGGCGGCAGAGCGAAACCGTGTCGGATTGATGACGTCGTTGCCGTGCTTGTCCTTTTTCATCAAAGACGGCGGCACACGGACCTCGCCGGCGATAACCACGCGATTGGTGGTCGCAAGCGTCTCGGCGGCAACGCGCACACTCCAGGGATCGGTGCCCGTCTTGCGCGCTTCCTTGTAAATCAGATCAACAATCTCGTCCGAGATCCGGTCACACACCTTGTCGGGGTGCCCTTCGGATACCGATTCACTTGTGAAGAGATAATTGCTTCGCGCCATGCCCGCCTCTCAGAACTGCTGCTTAATGCCGACTTGTTATGCAAAACACGCGGTAAATACAAGCGCAGAACGATATAAATATATCTTGATATGGCCGGTCTAGTGTCGGAAATCGGGCGTTAGGTGCTCGTCACGGCTGTTCTGGGAAACTGTGGATCGAGGTTGCGCGGCGCGGTTTCGGGAAAGGCGCGCGAGCCAAATCAGATTTGGCCAATTCCCGAACCAGTGCGCTATTCGGAATCAGCGGCCAACGCTTTGACAAGATCAACGATCTTGCGGCGGACCTTGGGATCATCGATTTTGACGAACGCCCGGTTAAGCTGCAGCCCTTCCGACGACGACAGGAAGTCGACCACATAGTTCGAGCTCGATGATTCGGATGCGCCCGGTTGGCCTGTCGACGGATCGCCCGGTGCGTCTTCGAAGAAAAAGGAGACCGGAACATTCAAAATGGAAGAAATGTTCTGCAACCGGCTGGCGCCGACACGATTGGTGCCTTTCTCGTATTTCTGTATCTGCTGGAATGTGATTCCGAGGCTTTCGCCAAGTTTTTCCTGGCTCATGCCGAGCATTGTACGACGCAGCCGTATGCGGCTGCCCACATGTATATCGATGGGGTTTGGTTTCTTTTTATTTACGATTGTTGTCATGGTCATAATTCCTGCAGATGCAAAACATCTGCCTCGTGTTTGATGACACTGGCGCTTTTTGAAGTATTTGCCCTCACCGCCCCTACCGGAAGACTGCACTTACGCTGCTACACCAGCTGTTCTATTTTTACGAATACTATCTATGCAATTTTACTGGAATAACGTCAATTGCCGGTTCTTGCAAAACTGTAGCGGGAAACAAGCGCTCCAGCCAAAAGCAAAGCGATTATCGACCAGAAGCCCATATTGGGAGTCCAACCGCCCCAATTAGCGTGCAATTTTCCCGGCAACGCGATATCAACAGTACCAATCACGTTTTGTGACATTCCATCTAGAACCCGACCTTTGGCGTCTGTTACTGCGGATATGCCGTTATTGGCTGCCCGCACGAGTGGCATGCCCAACTCCACAGCACGCAGCTGTGCCTGACGGAAATGCTGATAGGGCCCTGGTGTGCGCCCGTACCAAGCATCGTTGGTCACGTTAAGTATAAAGTCGGCCGGCGGTCCTTCAACCTGTAGTTCGGCAGGAAAAATGATTTCGTAGCAGATTAGTGGCAGAAAGCGCCGGTTTCCGGGCACCTCCACGGAATGACGGCGGCTGCCGGCGGAAAAAGTGCCGGGCGTGCTGGCGATTGTCTGCAGACCAATACTTTGCAGCAGATCCGCGAACGGCAAGTATTCTCCAAACGGAACCAGATGGATCTTGTCGGCGGCGGCCGCAATCTGGCCGCTGCCGTCGATCACGTAGATCGAGTTGTAGTATCGTGTCGCCTCTCCGCTGGCATCCCGTTCCTCGCGCACGGCCCCGGTAATCAGGGTCTGCCCCTCGTCCAAGGCATCACCAATCATGGACAGTGCTTCGGGGTTGCTGGTCAGCAGAAATGGAACAGATGTTTCAGGCCACACGATATGGGTCGGCTTCCGTTCCGATGGGCCCGGATCACCGGTCAGGGAAAGCAGCGTTTCAAATATCCTGCGGCGCTCCGCATCATCCCATTTCTGCGACTGATCGACCGAGGGCTGGACGATGCGGATGACAATGTCGTCCCCGGTGGCCGGCTCGGGCTGACCAAGCCTCCAGACACCGAAACCGATCTGGGCGACCACCAGCAGAACAGCCATCGCAACGGCTGGAACGAGGCCGCGACGGGTGGCGATGAGAGCCGGGACGGAAAAGATGAACACCGCCAGTGCAGACATGCCGAACAATCCGACCAGCGCCGATGCCTGCATCATCACCGGAACGGGCATGAGACCGTAGCCGATGGCATTCCAGGGAAAACCGGTCAGCGCAAAGCTGCGCAGCCATTCCGCCAAACCGAATGCGGCGGCCAGCGCGAACAGGCGGCCGAGACCGTCCGACCACAGCAACCGTGCAATGGCCGTCGCCAATCCATAGAAAACGGCCAGCAGCGCCGGCAGGCCCAGAACGGCCAGCGGCAAAGCCCAGGCAAACTCATCCGCTTCGATCAGCAGGGCATTTCCGAGCCACCACAATCCGGCGACAAAATAGCCGAATCCGAACCACCAACCGGTCCAGAAGGATGGCGCGAGCCGGCCAAGCACCCCGGCCTCGGCATCGCCGCTTGCACCGTCCAGCAGCCAGACAAGAACCGGAAAGGAAATGAAGAGGACAGCGAAGAAATCAAAGGGAGGCTGCGAAAGGACGCCAAGGCCGCCGGCGCAAAATGCTACAATCCAGCGCCTCGGGCCCCAAAGCAGCATGATCTTCCCGGCCAAACGCTCCATGTCCCCTCCATTCGCGACCCGGCGCCGCCGGAGACCGCTGATCCCCGTGCCAATCGCCTGCAATGCGGGTTCTGCCGGGCGAATCAGTCAACAGCGGTTTTATAGCAAAGGAAGAGGGTGTTGGCCCGCGCAGAAGCGAACTGGCTGCCGATCAGGATGCGTCGCTCTGCGCCGGTTCGGTTGATTTCCCGGCCTCTTTTTCCGGCAACGACTTCACCGGCTCGGACTTTAACGGCCTGCGCCGGCGTTCGACCACGCGGCGACGGACAATCCGGACGCGCCGGATGCGGCGGGGATCGGCATCAAGGACATGGAACTCGAAATGAGGTACGGCCCGTACGACTTCACCGCGTGCCGGAATGCGACCGATGGCCGAAAAGATAAGCCCGCCCAGCGTGTCGACATCCTCGGCCTTGTCGCCGACATCGAAATCACTGCCGATCATCTCGACGATGTCCTCGAGTTCGACACGCGCATCGGCGACAAACACGTCTTCCGCCACCTGAGAGATCATGTCAGCCTCGTCATCGTGCTCGTCTTCGATATCGCCGACCACCATCTCGACGATATCCTCAAGCGAAACGAGCCCGTCCGTGCCGCCGTATTCGTCGATCACAAGCGCCATCTGCGTGCGCATCGCCTGCATGCGCTGCATCAGATCAGAGGCAAGCATGGATGGCGGCACAAAAAGGACATCGCGGATGATGCCTGCTTCCTCAACCGTCCTGGACAGGTCGACCCGCGTCAGGTCGAACTGCACCGGTTTGGCTGTCTTTTCCTTCTTTGCCGTATTGCTGTTGCCGTTTGCTGTCTTCGCGGCCGAGCCGTTGCGGCCTGCCCTTCGCTTGTTGCGGGCCTGCCTGGTGATGTGGCCGACAAGGTCGCGAATGTGCACCATGCCGCGCGGGTCGTCGAGCGTTTCGCCATAGACGGGCATACGCGAATGTCCGGATTCCTCGAAAAGCGCCATCAACTCGTCGAGGGCGATGCCGCAGTCGACCGCCCTGATATCGGCACGCGGCACCATGACATCCTCAACCCGGACTTCACGCAGGCGAAGGATGTTGTGCAGCATTGCCCGCTCTTCGGGCGTAAAGGCACCGCCAAAGACGCCATCCGCCGACAGGGCGTCGGTCAGATCCTCACGCAGGCTGTGCTCATCAGATGTCCTGAAGAACCGCAGGAACCGGGACCACCAGGTGTGGCCATTGCGTTCAGGGGGATGGACAACGACCGGAAGCTGCCTACTTCCGGGGTCTTCGCCACCGTCGGAGTCCTGCGCGCCGGTCGACGTGTCTGCCGGCGCGGCGTTGCTGGTTTGCTCGCTCATCTCTCGTCAGGCCGGAAATGTGTTTTCATAGGGGTCAGATAGGTCGAGTGCCGCCAAAATGCCAGTCTCAAGGCTTTCCATCGACGCAGCATCTTCATCATTGAGGTGATCATATCCTAACAGATGCAAAAATCCATGCACGAGCAAATGCGTCAGATGGTTATCGAAAGGAATATCCATGGCCCGCGCTTCGCGGGCTACCGTTTCATAGGCGAGCACCACATCACCGAGCATGGGACCCGGCATCTGGCCCGGCTCCACCGGCATGGCCGGAAAAGACAGGACATTGGTCGATTTGTCCTGCGACCGCCAGCGGCTGTTGATTTCCCTCACTGCCTGATCTCCCGCAAACAGCAGCGAGAGCTCGCATCCCGCTTCCGGAAAAGGCTGTCCCGCGTGCCGCACCAGATAGGCAGCCGCCGTGGAAACGACGCTGTCGCACAGGGACTCCAGTTCGGCAGGCGCCGGCCAGCCCGGCGCCTCGACCGTAATCTGGATCTCTATCAAACCGCCTTCAGGCATCGGCGCAGTCACTTGGTGTCGGGCTTGCCACTGTCTTCGATCATCGCGTTTTCCGCGTCGTAGGCGGCAACGATCCGCGCAACAAGCGCATGGCGCACCACGTCCGTATCGCGGAAACGCACGGTGACGACGCCCTCGACACCACGCAGGATGTGCAGCGCCTCCACCAGGCCGGATTTCACACCGCGTGGCAGATCGATCTGGCTCGGATCACCGGTGACGATCATTCGGGCGTTTTCCCCCAACCGCGTCAGGAACATTTTCATCTGCATCGACGTGGTGTTTTGCGCCTCGTCCAGGATGACGGCCGCATTGGAAAGCGTACGGCCGCGCATGAATGCCAGAGGCGCGATTTCGATGACACCGGCCGTGATGGCGCGTTCGACCTTGTCGCCGGGGATCATGTCGTAAAGCGCATCGTAGAGCGGACGCAGATATGGATCGACCTTTTCCTTCATGTCGCCCGGCAGGTAGCCCAGACGCTCGCCCGCCTCGACGGCCGGCCGGGAAAGGATGATCTTCTCGATGAGGCCGCGCTCCAGGAGCTGCGCCGCGTGTGCGACGGCGAGATACGTCTTTCCGGTTCCCGCCGGACCGATGCCGAACAGAAGCTCGGCACGATCCATGGCGCGGATATAGGCATCCTGGTTGGGTGTTCGGGCGGTGATCGTCTTCTTGCGCGTCGCAACCTGGGCAAAGGCCATCTTGCCCTTGTTTTCCATGGTCGGCAGCGTCAGCTGGTCATCGGCCGCGACGGCCATGCGCAATGCGCCTTCGACATCGGAGGTCTGGACCTCCTCCCCTTCCTGCAACCGGTCGTAAAGATAATCGAGCGCACGGCGTGCCTGATTGATCGCGGTCTCGTCGCCCTGTATCGACACCTGATTGCCGCGCGCGCGTGCGTCAACGCCGAGCTTCTGCTCAACCAACGCCAGATTCTGGTCAAATTGGCCGAACAGTTCGCTTGCAAGACGATTGTTCTCAAAGGTCAGGACGATATGTGTCGTATCGGACGCCCCGGCCTTGCTGGTGCCGGATTTCTTCTTGATCGCCGCGGTCTTGCTCAAATGGTCGAACTCCCGGATTCGCCCTGCGGTATCTCGGCAAAAAGCGCGTTGGCTCCTGCCCGCGTGATTCTCACACGTATAATTTCACCGATTTGCGAAGAATTTGCATCAACTATCACCGGCTGAAGCCAGGGCGAACGTCCGATCAACTGTCCCGGAAGGCGTCCGGGCTTTTCAAGCAGCAGATCGATTTCGAGGCCGACACAGCTTTCCGCAAATTCCGACTGGTGCTTGCGCAGCAAGGCCTGTAAGCGATCAAGCCGCTGCGATTTCACGTCTTCGGGCACCTGGTCGCCGCGCTCGGCGCCCGGTGTGCCGGGCCGAGGCGAATATTTGAAGGAAAAGGCCTGTGCGTAACGGACCTTATCCACAAGCTGGAGCGTTGCTTCGAAATCATCATCGCTTTCGCCGGGAAAACCGACAATGAAATCGCCCGACAGAGCGATGTCAGGGCGGGCTGCCCGGATACGATCAATCAATTGCAGATAGTCCTGCGCCGTGTGGCGACGGTTCATCGCCTTCAGCACGCTGTCGGAGCCGGCCTGTACGGGCAGATGCAGATAAGGCATCAGCTTGTCAAGGTCGCGATGCGCGGCGATCAGGGCGTCGTCCATGTCGCGCGGATGGCTTGTCGTATAACGGAGACGCTCCAGCCCGTCGATCGTCGAAAGGCGCCTGAGAAGTTCACCCAGGCCCCATTCGCGTCCGTCGGAGCCCGCACCGTGCCAGGCGTTGACGTTCTGCCCCAGGAGCGTGATCTCGCGAACGCCGGCCGAGACCAGGTTTTCCGCTTCGCCGACAATCTGTTCGACCGGGCGCGAGACTTCCGATCCGCGTGTATAGGGCACAACGCAGAAGGTGCAGAATTTGTCGCATCCCTCCTGAACGGTGAGGAACGCGGTCACGCCGCGCGACGCGATAACTTTCCTTTCCGGCCGGGGCAGATGTTCGAATTTGTCCTCGATCGCATAGTCGGTCTCAACGACCTTCTCGCCGCCGCGTGCCCGTGCAAGTGCCTGCGGGAGCCGGTGATAGGTCTGCGGGCCGATCACCAGGTCGACAACGGGTGCCCGCCGGATGATCTCCTGTCCCTCGGCCTGTGCAACGCAACCGGCAACGCCGACCATCAGATCGCCGCCTTCGGCCCTGCGGGCCTCCTTGAGCTGGCGAATACGCCCGAGTTCGGAATAGACCTTTTCGGCTGCCTTCTCGCGGATATGGCAGGTGTTCAGCAGCAACAGGTCGGCATCCGCCGGATTGTCGGTCACGCGGTAGCCATCGCTCGCCAACGCATCGGCCATGCGTTCCGAATCGTAAACGTTCATCTGGCAGCCATAGGTCTTCACAAAAACCTTTCGGCTGCTATCGGGCGTTTTCGCGGAGGCCATGTCCGGCGTTTGTGCCTCGGTGTGCATTCCTATCCGTCTCCCGAAGCCGGCGGCTTGCGGTTGTGTGCGACCGGATTTGCTTCGTTCAGCCGGTCTGCAGTCAATCATACAGTCTTTCGGACACGCAATCGCGGCTGTTTGCTGCGGAGTCAAGCCAAAACCTTTCTATGCGACCAAGGGTTCGGTGACCGACAGCAATGATTTTATGACGAACCGGCCCGTTCCACGGCCGTGGCGGCCCCGTAAAGCTGCTCCTGGTGCATCCGCCGAACCTGCTGCTCGATCTCGCGCGTCACCCGTTTCCGGTTGCTTTGCTTGCCGTAGGTGACCGGCTCGCCAAAACACACCTGCACATCGAAGGCTCCTTCCTTGAGCACGCCGATCAGGTGCGGAGACAGCTCGGTATCGCCAGGCCATGCCGCCAACGGCCGGCCGTAGCGGCCGAGTGGAACGCCATTGGCATGCGTATAGGCTATGGCGACTGGCTGGATTGAAACGCTGCCGGTCGGAGACGTCTCAAGCGCCGATGCCGCTGCGCCGAAGAGCGAGCTTTTGAAATCGAGTATCCGGTTGCCATCGGAGGTCGTTCCTTCCGCAAACAGGACCACGATTTCTCCATCGGCCAGGCGCTTGGCGACCTCGGTGACCTGCTCGCCGGTCTGGCGCCGCCGCTCGCGTTCAATGAAAACGGTGCGCTGCCAACGGGCCAGCCATCCGAAAACCGGCCAGTCACGGACCTCGGACTTGGCGATAAAGACCACATCGGCAACCGAAGAGAGCACGACGATGTCCTTCCAACTGCTGTGGTTCGCAGCGATCAGCAAGGGGCGGTGGGTATCAAGCTGGCCGTGAATGATCACGCGAAGGCCAAGCAGGCGCGCCGCCACGCGGTGCCACCAGCGCGGCAGGTACCAGGACAGTTTCCAGTTGAACCGGTTGGATATCAGCTGAACAGGCAGCAGCACGAGGGTCCACAGGACCAGGAGCGTCAGCACAATGACAATTCGAACCCATGCGATCATCAGCGGCGGCCGTCCCGGCGACCTCGGGATTTGCGGTGACGCTCCATCCCGATTCAGTCTTTCGTCTTGTCGAGCGGAATCCCGTAGAGCTCGAGACGGTGATCGACCAGCCGGAAACCGTGCTTGCGCGCAATCTTTTCCTGCAGGGCCTCGATCTCTTCCGACTGAAACTCGATAACCCGCCCGCTCTTCAGGTCGATCAGGTGATCGTGGTGCTCATCCGGCACGGTTTCATAGCGCGATCGGCCATCACGAAAATCAAGCCGTTCGACGATTCCTGCATCCTCGAAGAGTTTCATGGTCCTGTAGACGGTCGAGATCGAGATATTCGGATCAACCTCTACCGAACGGCGGTACAGCTCCTCGACATCGGGATGATCGGCGGACCCCTCCAGCACCCGGGCAATGACGCGCCTCTGCTCCGTCATGCGCATGCCGCGCTCGACGCATTGCTGCTCCAGGGTCTTTGTCTGATCGGTCACGCGCCACCTCAAAATCGTCCATTCGCGATTTCAGGGACTGGCCTACCCAAGATCGAGCCGCATGACAAGCGCCGCGGTCTTGGCTCCACTGCGGTTGTCGTAGTAAGCCGCCCTTTCGGAGACTTTCGAAAAACCGATCTTCCTGTACAAAGCCAGGGCAGCTTCATTGCCCTCGTCCACCTCGAGGAAAAGGCTCTCGGCGCCCTCGGATCGCAGGCGCCTCAGGACTGCGCCCATCAGCCGCCAGCCAATTCCCGATTGACGGTGTTTCGGCAGGACAGCGATGGTCAGGATCTCAGCCTCGCCCTCAACCAGCCGCGCCAGGACAAATCCACCCGGCACGGCACGCTTGCCCGGCTGCCGCGCCATAAAGCCAAACACCGGTTCCTGGGCCAGCAGGGCCTGGATTTCGCCGTCGGACCAGGCGCGCGAGAAGCCCGTTTCGTGAAGGGAAGATGCCTCTGCGCAATCAGCCGCGGTCATGTCGACGATCTCGAATTCCACATTCCTTCGAAACAGCGACGGAGCGGTCATGGCGCCATTTCCTCGCGCGGCAGCACGAATCCGGATTGCGGCTTCGCATCGGCGCCCCTGAGATAAAGCGGTCCGGGTGCCACATCCGCACTTGCCTTTGCAGCTCCACACTTTGCAAAACTTGCGATATCGGCCGTAGAGGGCGTTCCAAGGACCTTCGGATGCCGGTCCCCATTCAGCGCCAATAGGAGCGGCGCGCCGGATCCGAGCAGGCTGGCACCCGTTTGGGCGGCAAGTTCGGCCGCGGCCTCGCGGGACAGGGCAGCAGCGGGACATTCCGCCGCTCCACTTGCATCGAACAGTTGCGTGTAGACCTCGTTCCGCCTGGCATCCAGCACGATCAGAACGGGGCCTGCATCCGGCGCATCCGCAATCAGCGCCTCGAAGACATTGACTCCTACAATCGGGCGGGACAGGGCAAGCGCCAGACCACGCATGGCCGAGACACCCACCCGGACACCGGTGAAAGACCCCGGACCGACGCAAACGGCAAGCCGGTCCAGATCATCGTAGGACCGGTCCGCCTTCCGCAGCGCCGCGCCGATGACCGGAAAAAGCCGCTCCGCATGTCCGCGGCCGATATCCTCCACCACCCTGGCAAGAACGGTCTCATCCGACGCATCGTAGAGACAGGCCGCGCAAAGATGCGCCGAGGTGTCGACGGCTAGCGTGATCATCGGCTTCCAATATCTGAAACGGGTTTGTGCTGATTGTTGCGGGACGATGCTGCGTAGGCCGTCACACCGCCTCCACTTCCTGAACCTCCGGAATGAAATGGCGCAACAGGTTCTGGATTCCGTGTTTGAGCGTCGCTGTCGAAGACGGGCAGCCCGCGCAGGCGCCTTTCATATGCAGGAACACACGGCCGTCGCGATACCCCTTGAAGGTGATGTCGCCGCCATCCTGCGCGACAGCCGGGCGGACTCGCGTCTCAAGCAGTTCCTTGATGGTGGCGACGATCGATTCGTCATCCTCATCATAGAATTCGCCCTCGTCGCCCAATTCCGATTCGGCATCGCTGTTCATGACCGGCGCGCCGGACATGAAATGCTCCATGATCGTTCCGAGGATCGCCGGCTTCAGATGTTGCCATTCGGCGTCATCCTTGGTCACCGTAATGAAATCATAGCCGAAGAATACGCCGGTAACACCAGGCACCGTGAACAGCCTCTGCGCCAGCGGCGATGCCGCCGCAGCGCTTTCCGGATCACGGAAGTCGACTGATCCACCTTCAAAAACCACTTTCCCGGGGAGAAACTTCAGTGTCGCCGGATTAGGCGTGGTTTCCGTCTGAATAAACATTTGCTTTGCTCCTTGGCGGTGGCGCGACGGCACCAATGAACCGCCTGAAATCTGGGAGGAAAATAAGGCACAAGACCCGCAACTTCAAGCGAGTGCGGCGCATCGGGCAGCCGGTTATCGCCTGTCAGCTCAGCGCTTCGATATCCTCGTCGCTGAGCGCATCGGGAATCACCGTGACGGGGATCGGAAATGCGGCGCCGCGTCCGGCGATGGATGAAACGAGGGGCCCGGGCCCATCCTTTGCCGATCCCGACGCCAGCACCAGGATCGCGATATCCTGGTCTTCTTCGATCAGTGCGTGGATCTCGTCCGTCGTCTTGCCGGAACGGGTCTTCAGCTCCGGCTCGATGCCGACGGTTTCCCGAACCTCGGCGGCGAACCGCTCAAGCGCCGCATCGGCCTCTTCCTGCGCTTCCGCCTTCATGATCTCCTCGACACCGAGCCAATGCTGGAAGTCGCCAGGTTCCATCACATAGATCAGCACCAGTACACCATTGGTCCGCTTGGCGCGGGCGGCGGCGTAGTGCACGGCGCGTTCGCATTCGGGCGTATCGTCAATCACCGCAAGGAACTTGCGGCGGTGACCTTCTTCCCTGGACAGTCGCTTCGATACCATGGCGCGGAGTTTGCCACTCGCCTCGCGGCTGGGCAAGCGTTAGTTTCCGCGCGCCCCAGCCGGTGCGTTTGTCGCATCAACCAAGCAGGCCGATGATTTCCTTGACTTCTTTCATGGTCTTGTCGGCGATGACGCCTGCCCTCTCACCGCCGTCCTGAAGGACGCTGTCGATGAAGGCGGGATCGTCCATGAGCCTGCGCATTTCCTCGTTGATCGGCGACATAACAGCGATGGCAAGCTCGGCCAGTGCCGGTTTGAAGGCCGAAAACTGCTGGCCGCCGAACTCGGCAATCACCGCCTCTCGGGTCGTGTCGGACAGCGCGGCATAGATGCCGACAAGGTTCTCCGCCTCCGGCCGTCCCTCGAGCCCGCCGACATCGCCCGGCAACGGCTCCGGGTCGGTCTTTGCCTTGCGGATCTTCTTGGCGATTGTATCGGCGTCATCGGTCAGGTTGATGCGCGACAGGTCGGAAACATCGGATTTCGACATTTTCCTGGTGCCGTCACGAAGGCTCATGACACGCGGTGCAGGACCCTCAATCAGAGGCTCGGTCAGCGGAAAGTAGCCGCTGACCCGCTCCTCACCGACCAGCATGTCGACACCGTGGCCGGTTTCGGCAATGCGTTGTGAGTAGTCGATGTTGAACTTCTGCGCGATGTCGCGGGTCAGTTCCAGGTGCTGTTTCTGGTCGTCACCGACCGGCACATGGGTGGCGCGATAAAGCAGGATATCCGCCGCCATCAGGCTCGGATAGGCAAGCAGGCCCAGCGATGCGTTCTCGCGGTCCTTTCCGGCCTTGTCCTTGAACTGCGTCATACGGTTCATCCAGCCGATACGGGCGACGCAATTGAAAATCCAGGCCAGCTCCGCATGGCCGGGGACACGGCTCTGGTTGAAGACAATGTGCGCCTTCGGGTCGATTCCCGCGGCCAGAAATGCCGCGGTGATCGCCCGTGTCTGGCCGATCAGGTCGTCATGCACGAGCTGTGCCGTCAGTGCGTGCAGGTCCACCACGCAATAGATGCAGTTGTGGCTTTCCTGAAGCGCGACGAATTTACGGATGGCGCCCAGATAGTTGCCGAGGTGGAGATTGCCAGTCGGCTGCACCCCGGAAAAGACGAGCGGCTTGAACTCGGACATTGGTGATCCTGAAAACTGTTCTCAAAGTCTGGATGATGCGGCGGGTTATGCACCGGCACCGCCCTGTTATCAAGGAAATTCAGGCGGCCGTTCAACCGGCGGGTTGCAGCAGATCCCATTTGTTGCCGAAAGGATCGACAAACACGGCCACGGTGCCGTAGCTTTCAGTGCGCGGCGCTTCAAGAAACACGACTCCCTTTTCCGACATATTCCGGTGGTCGCGCGCAAAGTCGTCCGTGAACAGGAAAAAGCCCACCCGGCCGCCCGTCTGATCGCCGATGCGCGCCGCCTGCCGTTCATTCGCGGGCTCGGCCAGCAACAGTGCCGTGCCGCCATTGCCGCCTGGTCGCACCAGGACCCAGCGCGCACCGCCGCCGAGATCGGTATCGGTCACGAGTTCGAAACCGAGCACATCGACATAAAAGGCGATGCCCGCGTCGTAACTCGGCACCAGCAGGGACACGTTGGCGATGTGAGGCATGTCAGTTTCCTTATTTGGAAGGGCGAGAAACCAGCGAGATGAGTTGGCGGCGGTCCATCGCGCCCGTCAAAAGCACGAAGGCGAAGTAGACGAAGGCGCCGGCGACAACGACCGCAAGCATCAGTCCGATGCGCACAAGCAGACCACCATCCATCAGTGCCGCACCGATGGTCAGCATCACCAGGTGCAGCGCGATCCCCATCACGGCACTGCCGGCCAGGATGAGGGCAATGCGACGGATGGTCAGGGCGGTCGGGCTGAACTGACCGTTCCCGTAGAGGGCGCCGCCGAGCAGCAAAACATTGACCCAGCCGGCCAGCGACGTTGCAACGGCGACACCCATGACACCGATCAGCGGAAAGAGGATGAGGCTGCCGGCGACATTGATGGCAGCATTGGCTCCGGCAAACCACATAGGCGCGCGCATGTTCTCGCGGGCATAGAAGGACGGGGTGAAAATCTTGTTCAGGACGAAAGCCGGCAGGCCGGCCGAAAAGGCGGCGAGCACACCGGCGGTAATCAGGGTCGTCTCTCGGGTGAACTCACCGCGCTCAAACAGCAGCGCGACGATAGGCGCGGGGATAATCGCAAAGGCGACGGCCGCCGGAACGGTCAGGCCCAGCCCGAATTCGAGGCTGCTGTTCTGCAGCTCCTGAACCGCGTGCGTCTTGCCATCCTTGAGCGCCCGGGAAAGCTCGGGCAAAAGGACGACGCCGACTGCAATGCCGATGACTCCAAGCGGCAGCTGGATGATCCGGTCAGCATAGTTGACGATCGAGATCGCACCGTTGTCGCCGGATATGATGATCTGGCCGATGAGCAGGTTAAGCTGGGTGATGCCGCCGGTAATGGCCGCAGGCAAGGCCAGCCACAAAAGGCGCCTGACCGGCGCTGTCAATTGCGGCCGGCTGACGCGGATGTGAAATCCGGTGTGCCGCACGCCGTAAAAAAGCAGCGCCAGCTGCAGGATGCCGGAGACCATGACGCCGCTCGCCATGGCAATACCGATCGTCCGGGGCTCCACATCGCGGCTGACGGCAAAGAGCAGGACCGCCACCAGAACGATATTGAGCAGAACCGGACTGATCGCTGCGAGAAAGTACTTGCGATAGGAATTGAGGATGCCCGACAGCATTGCCACCAGGGACATTGCCGCAAGATAGGGAAACATGATGCGCGTGAGCACGACGGTCAGGTCGAATTTTTCCGGAATCTCGGCAAATTTCGGCGCGATGACGGTGGCCACGAGAGCCGGCATGAAGATCATCGCGAAGGCCGAAAGGACGATCAGGACAAACAGGAGAACGGAAAGAACCTGCCGGGCGAATGCCTCCGCGGCCGCGGTGCCACCGCCTTCCAGTTCCTTGGCGAAAAGTGGAATGAACGCCGAGTTGAACGCACCCTCGGCAAACAGCCTGCGGAACAGGTTGGGAAAACGGAAGGCGGCGTAGAAGGCATCGGACACCGGACCGGCGCCGAGCGTATAGGCGATCAGGGCCTCGCGGACAAATCCAAGGACGCGGCTCGCCATGGTCGCCGACCCGACACTGGCGAATTTGCGGAAAAGGCTCATTTCTGGCTGACCCGCCTGCTTTTTTCCGCCGGCGGGGCGATGATTCCCTGCGGCATCCTCTGGCGCACATCCTCCTCGATGCCGGCGAGCACCGCCTTCAGGCGGGCAACAATGTTGGCATGCTTGTTTTCATTGGTGATTTTGTGGCCGAAGAGGTCTGTCACGTAGAAGGTATCGATGACCTTCTCCCCGAAGGTCGTAATATGCGCGGAGGCGATATCGAGCGAGAGATCGGACAGGACTTCGGTGATTTCCGAAAGCAATCCGGTGCGGTCGAGTCCCTCGAGCTCGATGACGGTAAAGAAGTTCGAAAGGTTGTTGTTGACGCTGACCTTGGGCGTGACGGTGAAGGGCCGCGTCTTGCGGCGGTTCTTCGTCCGATGCGCGATGACTTCCGGCAGGTGCTTCTGCCCGGCGAGCACGGCCTCGATCATTGCCCCGATGCGCTCGGCGCGGCGCAGCTCATCCTCGTCCTGGTCGAAAGCGCGATTGATCATGATCGTATCGAGCGCCCGCCCGTCTGCGGTCGTAAAGACCTGGGCATCGGCGATATTCGCTCCCGCGGCCGCGCAGGCCCCGGTGACGATCGACAGCAGGCGCGGATGGTCCGGTGCAAAGACGGTAATCTCGGTAATGGCATGGAAGGAATGCGTGCGCACCATGGTCGCAAGCGGTTTGCCGGCCTTGATGGTGCTGCGGATGAATTCAGCGTGCCGCACCTGATCGCTCAACTCGACGGTGAGGAGATAAGGGATGTAGTGAAGCTTCAGATAGTCCTCGCGTTCCTGTTCCGGCCAGTCGGCGAGCGCTTCCGCGAGCAGTATGCGCGCCTCCTCGGCGCGCTCCCTGCCGGAAACGGCGGAAAAACCGCCCGAAAGCATCAGTTCGGTTTCACCGTAGAGCGTTCGCAGGAGCTGGCCTTTCCATCCATTCCATACACCCGGGCCGACGGCACGGATGTCGCAGACGGTCAGTACCAGAAGCAGGCGCAACCGATCGAGCGACTGGACCGTTTCGGCGAAATCCTCGATGGTCTTGCGGTCGTGGAGATCACGCGACTGGGCGATCATCGACATGGAAAGATGCTCGCGGACCAGCCAGGCGACCGTGTCGGTCTGCTCCGGCGTGAATCCGAAACGCGGGCACAGCTTGCGCGCCACCTTGGCGCCGGCGATCGAATGGTCCTCCGGCCTTCCCTTGGCGATGTCGTGGAGCAGCAGCGCGACATAAAGAACTTCGCGTTCCTCGATGTCGGGAATGATCTTTGCCGCGAGCGGATGCGCCTCCTCCTCAAACCCGTTTTCGATGCGCGACAGAACTTCGACGGCACGCAGGAGATGCTCGTCGACCGTGTAGTGGTGATACATGCTGAACTGCATCATCGACACGATGCGGCCGAATTCCGGAATGAAGCGGCCGAGAACACCGGCTTCATTCATGCGGCGAAGGATCAGGGCGGGTCGGCGGCGCGAGGTCAGGATCGAAAGAAAAAGCCGGTTCGCCTCCTCGTTCTCACGCAGGTCCGCATCGATCAGCGATAGTGAGCGGGTAGCAAGTTTCAGCGCGTCTGGATGAAACAACAGATCGTGGATATCGGCAAGGTGAAAGAGCCGGATGATATTGACCGGATCGCGCCGGAACACATCCTGATCGACAACCGTAATGCGGCCGAGATCCTGAAGAAACTCCAGCGTGCCGGGCACCTTGCGCGGGCGATTGGCCAACCGCCGGAAAACACGCGAAAAACCGGGCGCTTCCTTCGCCTGCTCTTCTTCCAGTGCAGCGCACAGAATGCGCGTCAGATCACCGATATCCTTGGCGACCAGGAAGTAATGCTTCATGAACCGCTCGACCGCCGACAGGCCCGGATGGTCGAGATATCCGAGATCGGCGGCGATTTCGCGCTGGATATCAAAAGACAGCCGCTCCTCGGCCTTGCCTGTCAGGAAATGCATGTGACAGCGGACGGCCCACAGGAAATCCTCGGACTTCTCGAAGCGATTCGATTCGCGCCGCGACAGGACACCGAGCTTGACGAGATCGCGCAACGAGCCCACCCGGTAATAATACTTGACCAGCCAGAAGAGAGTCTGAAGGTCGCGAAGCCCGCCCTTGCCTTCCTTGACATTCGGCTCGACAAGATAGCGCGTGTCGCCAGCCTTCTGGTGGCGCACGTCGCGCTCCGCCAGCTTCGCCGCGATAAAGGCGCGGGCGCTGTTTCGCACGACCTCTGCGTCGAACCGCCTTTCCATGTCGTTGAAAAGATGTTCGGCCCCACAGATCAACCGCGCATCCAGAAGCGAAGTCCGTATGGTCATGTCGCTTTGCGAAAGGCGTATGCACTCGTCAATGTTCCGGGTCGCGTGGCCGACCTTGAATCCCATGTCCCACAGCATGTAGAGGACATATTCGACGACCTGCTCCGTCCACGGGGTCGGTTTGTACGGAAGGATGATCAGAAGATCGATATCGGAGCCTGGCGCGAGCGTTCCACGGCCATAGCCACCGATCGCCGCGAGCGCCAAATGTTCCGAAGTCGACGGATTGAGCACCGGGTAGGCATGGGTCGTCGCGTAAGAGAACAGTGCCCGGATGACTTCGTCCTGGAGCAGCGAAAGGCGTCGCGCGCATTGGAGACCGCTGCCATCCTCGCGCAACATCCCGGCGATGGTCTTCCGGCCTTCCGAAACGGTTTCCTTCAACAAGGCAAACAGCGTGCCGCGCGCGTCCAGTGACGAAGCATCAGCGTTCATTGCAGCGATCGAATCACACCGGTCGCGCAATGCAGCTACATTGAGAATCCTTTCAAACTGCAGGTCTCTGGAGGTCATGCCTGTCCGGTGTTTATGCCTTCGGCGATTTTCAACGGCCTTGCTGTAGCGCTTTTTCCGTGAAAGAACCACTGCAAATAAGAACGCGCGGGCCGCGGGGAAACAGCGTCATGATCACAGTGCTTGGTTCGATCAATATGGATCTGATCGCCACCGTCCAGCGCCTGCCGGCGCCTGGAGAAACCGTGGCGGGAAAGGATTTTGCCACCGCGGCCGGCGGCAAAGGCGCCAACCAGGCACTGGCCGCGGGCCGCGCCGGCAGTGCGGTTCGCATGGTGGGTGCGGTCGGCAATGACCAATTCGCCGCGCCGTCGCTCGAACTTCTGGTTGAAGCCGGCATCGATATTGAAGCGATCCGCAAGGTCGACGGCGCGACGGGTACGGCGCTGATTCTGGTCGAAAGCAGCGGCGAGAACGCGATCGCCGTCATCCCCGGCGCCAACGGGCACATCGATGAGACCAGCGCAATGGACACGGCGGGCCTCATGTCGCCCGGCGACCATTTGTTGCTGCAGCTCGAAATCCCGGCCGCAGCGATCCGGACGGCGCTGCAGGCAGCGCGCGAACGTGGCGCCACATCGGTACTCAATATCGCGCCGCTCACGGACGAAGCCGTGGAGCTTGCCGCCAATGCCGATATCGTCATCGCAAACGAAACGGAATTCGAGCGCCTCGCCGGCGTCTCGAGCATGGCGCCGGAAGAGCGCGAAAACGCGCTCATGGATCTGCATGGCCAATCCGGCCAGACGATTATCGTGACCCTCGGCGCCGAGGGCGTGATCGCGGCCCGTGACAGCGCTTTGCTGCGGGCGGAAAGCCTGCCGATCGAGCCGGTCGATACCGTCGGAGCGGGCGATACCTTCTGCGGCTATCTGGCTGCCGGGCTTGACCGGGGCGAACTCTTCGACGCTGCGCTGCGACAGGCGGCCGTCGCCGGCCGCCTTGCGTGTCTGAAGCCCGGCGCGCAGCCGGCCATTCCGCATCGCGCCGATGTCGAGGCCGCGATCAGTCGCTAGAGCTCTTTCAAGTGCTCATATAGAAGATCGAAGAAACCGTCCGCGTCGACTTCGTGAATCACCAGGGCGTTGTGCGGCCGGTCCGTTACCTGCCACCAGTCGGTGACCGTCATGCCCTCAGTCAGCGGCGATTCCGTTTCAATCTCGACATTGCAGTAGCGACCGGAAAACAGCTCCGGCTTCAGCATCCAGGCGATGACCGTCGGATCGTGCAATGGGCCGCCATCGGTTCCGTATTTGTGTTCGTCATAGCGTTCGAAGAACTCCAGCAGCTCGACCACGGCTCTGGCCACCGGTGTGCCGATCGTTCCGATACGGTCAAGGCGGGCGCGTGTGGTCAGGACCTTGTGGGTCACATCCAGCGGCATCATGACAATGGGAATGCCGGACGCGAAAACCAGCTTGGCGGCCTCGGGATCGACGTAGATATTGAATTCCGCCGCCGGCGTGACATTGCCGCCCTCAAAGAAACCGCCGCCCATCATGACGATCTGCTTGACCCTGTCTGCGATCTGCGGCGCCTGCTGCAGCGCCAGTCCGATATTGGTGAGCGGCCCGAGCGTACAAAGTGTTATCTCACCCGCCGGTTCGTTCATCAGTGTCTCAACCAGAAAATCCACACCGTGAAGCGGCTGCAGCGGCATGTCGGGTTCCGGCAGTTTCGGGCCGTCTAGGCCAGTCTTTCCGTGCACATATTCGGCTGTGACAAGCGGCCTCTTCATCGGCGATTTGGCTCCGGCATATATGCGTGTGCCGGGTCTCCTGGCCAGTTCGCAGATCTTGCGGACATTCTTCTGCGTCAGATCCAGCGGAACATTGCCGGCCACGGCGGTTATTCCGAGAATGTCGAGCCTTGCGCTTGCGAGTGCCAGCAATATGGCCACCGCATCGTCCTGTCCGGGATCGGTATCGATGATAATTTTGTGAGTTTGTTCGCTGTCATCGACCATTTTCTCATCCTTTTCAGAACTATGCGCCCTGCTCACACGGACCGCAATATGGTTGCGAAATCAAATTCAAACCCCATATAACAACGGTATCGGGTGCTGGAACCAGGCCCGCCTGCATGTCGCTTGAAAACAAGGACAGGATTGTAGAAATGTCGCGTATGACACCTTTTTCGAGCCCGCTTCTGCTCGGCTTCGACACGATGGAAAAGACCCTTGAGCGGATCGCCAAGGGCAGTGACGGCTACCCACCATACAATATCGAACGCATCGCGGCGGACGATTCAAAGGCGGAAACCCTGCGCATAACACTGGCCGTTGCGGGTTTCTCGCAGGCGGACCTTGAGGTGACCGTCCAGGACAACCAGCTGATCATCCGCGGCCGTCAGGTCGACACCGAAGACCGTGAATATCTGCACCGGGGCATTGCCGCACGCCAATTCCAGCGCACTTTCATGCTGGCGGACGGCATGCGTGTACTCAGTGCCGACCTTAAGAACGGGCTTCTTGCCATTGACCTTGTCAAGCCGGAGCCCGAGCGGGCGGCCAAGCGGATCAACATATCCGTCAGCGAATAGCGGACCGTCCATCCCATCCGATGCATCAATACTCCGTCCCGTGGCGCCAGGACGCGCGGGCGTCACCTTCCGAAGGAGGATGTGATCATGACATTTGAAAGCAAGATACATATCAGCAAGGACGAACTGGCGCATCTGGGCGCCGGACAGGTCGGATACATCCGCAAAATCACGTCGGACGAGGTCCAGGAACGGTTTCCGGGTGTTCCGAAGATGGAATCCGGCATCGACCTTTGGGGACTTTTCAGCGCCGACGGCACGCCGCTATTCCTGAGCGATGATCCGTCAACGGCGTATCACAAGGCCGCCGAAGACGAAATCAGCCCGGTCAGCGTGCACTGACCGGGAAACCGTTTCCCATTTCGATAATTGCCTCTGCGCGGAAAAGATCCGCGCCCGTGTTCAGGCGGCGTTCGAGGCCGGCGAATCCGTCAGAAACGCATAGATTGCCGCCGGCGAGTCCGTTTCACGCAACTTGGTAACCATGTCACCGTCACGCAGCACACGGGCAATTCGCGACAGCGCCTTGAGGTGATCAGCGCCTGAGCCCTCGGGGGCCAGGAGCAGAAAGACCAGATCAACGGGCTGATCGTCGAGTGCCTCGAAGTCAACGGGCTCCGACAGCCGGGCGAAGACGCCGACAATGTTGTTGATGGATGTCAGTTTGCCGTGTGGGATCGCAATTCCATTGCCCACGCCGGTCGAACCGAGGCGCTCCCGCTGCAAAATAACATCGAAAACCTCTCTTTCGGAAAGGCCGGTCACCAGTGCCGCTTTGGCCGACAATTCCTGCAAGAGCTGTTTCTTCGAATTGACTTTGAGCGCGGGAAGAATTGCGTCCTGTACAATCAAATCCGCAAGTGACATCGCCTGTTCCTCGAGTGTCGAATATTCGTTACTGAAGGCGGCGTGACAGGCCGCCCAGAATCCTGAATTGGGTCTAAGACTTGATATCGGCAGTATCGATCCATCCGATATTGCCGTCATTACGACGATAAACAACGTTTACTTCGTTGTTGCCCGCATTGCGAAAAACCAGAACCGGATTGTCCGTCATATCCAGCGCCATGACGGCGCTGGCTACCGTCATGGTCTTAACCACCTTCGAAGACTCGGCGACAATGGCCGGTGCGTAGTCCTCGGGAAGTTCCTCTTCATCGGTCGCGCCAGCATCCATCACCCGGTATGCCACTTCGGCGCTGTTCGCCTGATTGCCGGCGTGGTGATCCTTGAGACGGCGCTTGTACCGCCGCAACCGTTTTTCAACCCTCTCTGCCGCAGCGTCGAAGCTTGCCTGCGGCTCCTGGGCCTGTCCGGTCGCCTGAAGGGATGCGCCGGTATCGAGATGTACGAGACAGTCGGTAGAAAAGCGTGATCCGGACTTCTCGACGGTGACCTGGCTTGAAAAACCGCCGTCGAAATATTTGGTAACCGCATCACCGATGCGGTCTTCAATGCGCGTACGGAAAGTCTCACCGATTTCCATGTGCTTGCCCGATACGCGTACGCTCATTCTACAACCCTTCTTTTTTTAGTTTTTCTAACTTTTGGTAGCAGTCTATGCGAGTCTGCAACGCCATCCAAGGCGAATGGCGTTCAAATTGATGCTTGCTGGACGCGGCTGTGCAAAACGTCCGTACCCTTTCGAGGCCGCCCATTGTTTCTGGCCTGCGGACGCGGCGGCTTTAAGGCCAGTCGGCGGAAATGTCAATGCGGGATGGGGCAGGAAATGGCCGTTTGTTCCGGAAAATCCGGCGCGCCTCCTTTACCGGCCAACCCGCGCCAGAGCCCGCTTTTCACGCCGCCTCTGCACGGAAGAGGCGATGTTCATTGCCTCCCGATATTTCGCCACGGTCCGGCGTGCGATCTCGACACCTTCATTCTTCAAAAGACCGACAATCACATCGTCGGAAAGCACCTTTTCCGGCGTTTCCATGTCGATCATCTGACGAATGCGATGACGTACGGCCTCGGAAGAATGCTCTTCCGCACCGTCGGATGCCGCGATGGAGGCGGTAAAGAAGAACTTCAGTTCGAATATGCCACGGGGCGTTGCCATGTATTTATTGGATGTCACGCGACTAACCGTCGATTCGTGCATGCCTATTGCGTCTGCAACCGATTTCAGGGTCAAAGGACGCAGAAATTCGACGCCATGCGCGAGGAATTCATTCTGACGCAACACGATTTCGCCGGCCACCTTCAAAATCGTCTTCGCCCGTTGATCAAGGCTTCTGGCCAGCCAGTTGGCGTTTTTCATGCACTCATTGAGATATTCGCGATCCAACGCGCTGTTGCCGGTGCCGGACGATATCTTCGCGAAATAGGTGCGGTCGATCAGGACACGGGGCAGCGTTTCCGGATTGAGCTCGACGGACCAGTCGCCGGCAGCGGGTTTGACAATCACGTCCGCGACAATCGTCTGCACCTGAGCCGAGTCGAACCGGTTGCCGGGCTTCGGATCGAGCGCCCTGATTTCCGACAGCATGTCGACAAGGTCCGCCTCGTCAACACCACAGAGCGGTTTCAGGGCCTTGAAGTCGCGGCGCGCCAGCAGCTCAAGATTGTTGACAAGCGTCCGCATGGCCGGGTCAAAGCGGTTCTTGCGGCGCAGCTGAATGGCTAGGCATTCGGCAAGAGAGCGTGCGAACAGCCCCGGCGGCTCGAATTCCTGCAGCGCGACAAGCACTCGTTCAACGCTCACAGCGTCAACTTCGAGGCGTTCCGATATCGCGGCCGGCTCAATGCTTACATAGCCAGCCGCATCGAGATGATCGGCAATGTCCGCGGCGATCAACCGATCCGCAACATCCTGAAATGCATAGATAATCTGTTCATTGAAATGCTCGCGCAAAGTTGGCGGGCGGGCGGAAAAACCGTCCAGATCATGGTAGGCATCCGCGCCATTCGCCGTCGTGCCGGGCATCGATTTCCATTGCGCTGCAAGTTCAGGACTGTCCGGTGCGGCCGCGCCGCTGTCTTCCGGGAAAACATCCTCAGGCGATGCATCCAGCCGCGCGGAGATCTCGCCGCCATTTTCGTTCAGTTCCGGACGAAACCAGTCTGCGTCGGCCGCATCAGAGGACGGGGATGCGGGCTCGCCATCCTGCGGGTCCTGGGTCGGCATGTCGTCAGCCGCGGCCCGCTCGAGCAGAGGGTTCTTCTCTACTTCGCGTTCGACATATTGCATCAGTTCGGTGTGCGTGAGCTGCAGCAGCCGGATCGACTGCATGAGCTGCGGCGTCATTACAAGCGATTGACTTTGCCGTGTCTGCAGCGTTGCGGATAACGCCATGAACCCTGAAATACCCTTGACCTTAATACCCAAACTATCGCTTTTGCGGCCGCAGCCTGAAAAACTGGCCCAAAAATTGCTTATTGCTGGAAAAAGTCAAGTTGATTCTGGCGCGACCGCATCCAATCGATCGCGATGGTTTACAGGCTGAACTCCTCACCGAGGTAAAGTCGGCGCACATCCGCGTTCTCGATGATCTCCTGCGGCCGCCCGTGGGTGAGCACCTTTCCGGTGTGAATGATATAGGCCCGATCGATGAGTTTCAGGGTTTCACGCACATTGTGGTCGGTGATCAGGACACCGATCCCGCGCTGGGTCAGATGGCGCACCAGCTCCTGAATGTCCGCCACGGCGATGGGATCGACACCGGCAAATGGCTCGTCGAGCAACATGAAGGTGGGGTCCGAGGCAAGTGCGCGAGCGATTTCAAGGCGGCGGCGTTCGCCTCCCGACAGCGAGATCGACGGCGCCTTGCGCAAATGGTCGATACCGAACTCCCCGAGCAGTTCATCGAGCTTTCTTTCGCGCTCGGCCTTGCTCGGTTCGACAACCTCGAGAACCGCACGAATATTGGCTTCGACACTCAGGCCGCGAAAAATCGATGCTTCCTGCGGCAAATACCCCACGCCGAGCCTGGCGCGGCGATACATCGGCATGTGAGTCACGTCGTTGCCATCGATGCGGATCGTGCCCTCGTCGACCGGCACGAGGCCCGTGATCATGTAGAAACAGGTTGTCTTTCCGGCGCCGTTCGGTCCAAGAAGCCCGACCGCTTCACCGCGCCGAACGCCCAGTGAAACGCCGTTGACGACACGTCTTGATTTATAGGTTTTCGTCAAATTGCGGGCGATCAGCGTACCGTCGAAACGGCTGTCATCGGCTTGCTGCGCGGACTGCTGCCGCGCATTCGCGGTCCCGGCCCTGTCGTCCGTATTGTCGGTTTTGCCTCTGAACATCGCCGAAATATAAGACAATAGCTGCAGCCCTAGAACACAAATTTACGGGAACGGTTCCGCAAGCCGCAGGCGCGGCCGGCAATCCCTTTAGCATCCGTTCGCAACGCTGAAAACCTTGCCGCAATGCTCTGTGCGACAGCCCTGCCGATCATCAATTCTGCTGTCTCGATTTCGGGTCAAGCTGAATCCTGACGCGATTTCCACAGCTCTCGAGCTTGGCTTCGCCGGTCTTCATGAAAACCGTGAGCTTGCAGCCGACAAACACGTTGTTGCCCTCAGACAGGACAACGCGCTCGCCGGTCAGCTCGACGATTTCGGTCTTCATGTTGAAAACCCCGCGATCGGCGGTGGCTTCCTGGTTTTCGGAGCGGATATAGATCTTGCCGCCGACATCGATCCGATCGATCTGAGAGGTGCCGGTTGTCGGCGAACCGCCATCCTTCGCATAGTGCACGGTCATGTGGCCCGACTGCATCATCGTCTGACCCTGCACCACCTTGACATTGCCCGTGAAAGTCGCGGTTCCCTTTTCGTCCTCGACCTTCAACTGGTCGCTTTCGATCTGGATCGGCTGGTCACCGGACAAGGCCAGGCCCTCAAGCCTGCTGTCGGTCGTGCCCTGCGCAAGGCCAGGGACCGCCAGGACAGCAAAGAGAGCACCGGCAAGGAGAGTGTGGTGCAATCCGGATAGGATCGTGGAACGCATCGGCAATACCATCGTCAATCGCGGAGATCAGCCGCCGCTTGCATCGGCAGCGGATTGGACCGCTCCGGGTTTGATCGTCATTTGAACACCGTTGTCAAAGATGATCGTCGCCCCCTTATCGGTCATTGTCAGCGACTGTGCAACGAGGGTTGCCTTGTCCGTTTCAATTTTGACCTGCTTGTCCGATTTGAGACTGTCAGCCTTGATATCAATATTGGCGGAGTTGAGCTCTGCGGTGACACCGGATTCGGTGGTCACGGAAAAGGGCTGGTCGAAGGTGAGCATCTCTTCGTCGCGATTGTAAATCCCGCTGAGCGCGCTCAACACGGCAACTTCGGAATCGCCGAACGGGAAGTCCGCGACAATATCCTCCAGCCGGATGACGGAGGGAGCGGAAACGTCCTGAACCGCGCGACTGGCTGCGACCGAATAGCTCTGGTCATTGCCGACCTGGCCAGTCAGCACCGGATTGCTCATGATGATTTTGCCACCGGAGAAAGCGGCCTTGTCGATTGCGGCCCCTTCCGGCAGGGCGCGCGAAATCATGGTCGATCCGACAAATGCCGCGACAGCCAGAAGTGTCGCTGCGGGAAACGCCACTTTCAGCATCTTGACCCGCCGCGAGTGTCGAATCGCCACCGCGTAGTCGCTAGCGGCCCGATCGCGCCGATCCGGATTTGCCTTTGTTTTTCCCATTTATGCCCGTAGTCCCCCGGCCGGATTCCCGGCCAACGCTTGTACACATCACTGTCCAAATCAGCGTCGGACGAAACTTAACACATGGTTTTGTGCGCATATAGACCCAATGTGGTCTTAATGTGCGGGCGAAACGTTAAAATTACGAATTTTTTCAAATTGCAAATTCTTGTTACGCCGATCGGACACAATCTGGTATTTCATTGACCCGATATCAAGACGGGGCATTCAATTACGGACCGAGAAATGGATCACAGTGGAATCGCTGACCGCCGCCGTTTGAGGCGCAAACTGACTTTCTGGCGCATTGTCGCCTTCGTCGTCGTTATTGCCGGCATCGCGGGACTGGTGATGAGCGGCGCGCCGTCCGATCCCATCGGCGGCAAAACGACGGCACATGTTGCACGGGTAACGATATCGGGCGTCATTACCGACGATTCGGAACTGATCGAACGCCTGGATACGATCCGCAAGAACGAGCGGGCCAGGGCACTCATCATCCGCCTCCAGTCGCCGGGCGGAACATCCTATGGCGGTGAAGCGCTTTACAAGGCGGTTCAGGCCGTTGCCGCAGACAAACCGGTTGTCGCGGAAGTCCGGTCACTGGCAGCGTCGGCGGCCTACATGGTGGCATGCGGCGGCGACTACATCGTTGCCGGGGACACTTCGATCGTCGGCTCAATCGGTGTGATCTTCCAGTATGCGCAAGTGTCTGATCTTTTAGAGTCCGACTCGAAACTCACACTGACCGTGCCAAGCGTCTTGTGAGTAGCATAACCGAGGCGGCATAGAGGAAGGTTTCGGCCGAACTGATGGTTCCCTCGAAGTCCTTCGCCAATCGGCGATTGCGGTTGATCCAGGCGAAGAAGCGCTCGACCACCCATCTCCTGGGCAAGACCTGGAAGCCGACCTGGTCGGTGAATTTCTTGACAACCTCGATGGCGACCGACGTTGCGTCCCTGACCCGGTCGCCATTGTAGGCGCTGTCGGCGAAGGTGAGTTCGACGAAGGGAAACGAGCGTCGTGAGGCTTTGAGCAGCGGGATTGCGCCATCGCGATCCTGAACATTGGCTGCGTGCGTCTGGAGGACCAGGCCGCGGCCGTCGGTGTCGACCATGGCGTGGCGCTTACGACCTTTGATCTTCTTGCCGGCATCATAGCCGCGTGGACCGCCAGCCTCGGCGGTCTTGACGCTTTGGCTGTCAATCACGGTCGCTGATGGACTGGCCTCGCGCCCGACCCGCTCGCGGTCGAGCACGACCAGATGATGATTGATGGTCTTGAACAGTCCTTCACGTCGGAAGCGCAGAAACCAGCCGTAGACCGTCGTCATCGGCGGGAAGTCCTTGGGCAGCATGCGCCACGCACAGCCGGCCCGCAGCACGTAGAAGATGGCGTTCATGATCTCACGCATCGGCCATTCCCGCGGCCGACCAGTTTTCGCTGGCGGCGGCATGAACGGGGCGATAATGTTCCATTCCGCATCGCTCAGATCGCTTCCATAACGCAGATGATCGCGGCTATACTGCCGACGGGTGGTTGGGGTCCACATGAGGCTGCTCCAAACTGGTGTCGATAACCGTTTGGAATCACATTTCGCCCCGGCCATCCAACCCCTCACTGCGTTTCAAGACTGCCTCTTAGAGCCGGATTTAAAAGTAGTTGAGCGATATCAATGGTTTGTGATTCAACAGTCTTTTCAAAGAAGATGGAGAATCACGATGCCATGGAATGATATCGCCCGCGCCGAACATAACAGAGACCATTTGAGATTTCCAAGCGATTTGACCGATGAGGAATGGACGATACTTGCCCCGTTCATTCCGCCGGCAAAACGGGGTGGACGACCGCGTACGACCGATATGCGCGAGGTGATGAACGCGATCCTTTATATCGCAACCAGCGGCTGCCAGTGGCGCATGCTGCCGAAGCAGTTCCCACCGGTATCGACGGTACGTGGCTATTTCTACACCTGGAGCCGCATGGGTCTTTTTGCAGCCATCAATCACCTCCTGGTCCTCAATACCCGCGAACTGGAAGGCCGCGCGGCTTCACCGACGGCCGGCGTGATCGACAGCCAGAGCGTGAAAACCACCGAAAGCGGGGGCGTTCGCGGCTATGACGCCGGCAAGAAGGTCAAGGGCCGCAAGCGACACATCGTCACCGATACGATCGGCCTGATGCTGTTCATCATCGTTCACGCCGCCAACATTCAGGACAGGGACGGGGCCTGCGACCTGATCAGGGCTGTCGGCGACCGCTTCCCCTGGCTGCGCCACATCTTCGCCGATGGCGCCTATGCGGGACCGAAGTTGCGAGCAGCGCTCGCGGGGCATGGCGACTGGACGGTCGAGACCGTCAAGCGCTGCGACAGCGCAGTCGGTTTCAAGGTTCTGCCGCGTCGATGGGTGGTGGAACGAACTTTCGCCTGGCTCGGGCGCTGCCGCAGACTGGCCCGGGACTGGGAGAGGACCATCCAGAACTCAACCGCGTGGGCGTTCATAGCAAGCATCCGGTTCATGACGCGGCGTCTCGCAAGGTATTGTTACGTTTGAATAACTTTTGAATCCGGCTCTTAGAAAAAGTCGGCGTTTCCGTGGAGGAAATCAAATCATCTCCGCTGAAGGCCGAACCTTCGCCTTTCCATGCCGCCAGTCCGCAGGCGCAGGCCATGATCCGTTCCATGGTCAATGATTCCTACAACTGGTTTGTCGATCTGGTTGCCGAGTGCCGCGGGCTTTCGCGAACCGACACGCTGGAACTGGCAGACGGCAGCGTCTTCACCGGCCGACAGGCGGCAAGCAACGGGCTGGTCGACGCAGTAGGCGGCGACGCTGAAATTCGCGCCTATCTCAGCGAGAAAGGGGTGCCGGAATCCTTGAAGATCGTCGAGTGGGAACGGCGCAGATCACGCGGCGAACTTCTCTTCGGCAACGCCATCATCCGCCTGCTCACGGCCTGGACAGGCGACGCGATTCCCTTTGCTGATCAGTTTGAGCAGCTGATTGATCGCAAGTTGTTCCTTGACGGCCTTGTTTCCGTTTGGCAATTTGGCTCGGCAGAGAATTAGCACGGATGAGGGGAACAGCCGTGATCAAGTCGGAGTTAGTCCATATCATCGCCGCCCGCAATCCGCATCTTTACCATCGCGACGTGGAAAACATCGTGAATGCAATCCTTGACGAGATCACCGATGCGCTCGCGGAAGGCAATCGCGTCGAGCTGCGGGGCTTCGGCGCCTTTTCCGTCAAGAACCGGCCCTCCCGCTCGGGACGCAATCCGCGCACGGGCGAAGCGGTGTTCGTTGAGGAAAAGTGGGTTCCGTTCTTCAAGACCGGCAAGGAACTGCGCGAGCGCCTCAATCCCGACAGTTGAGATACCAATCAGTCTGGCGCAGGATACCGTGCGGTGCTATTCGTGGCGAAGTCAGGGTTGATACCTGATCGTTGACACCGGCCACCCGCGGCCCCAAATCCGTACTGGCTGACGAGACACGCCCCAGACAGGTTCGCACGCATGACCAGAAAGCTCATCAACATCGTCATACTGGTGCCGGTTGCCATCATCCTGATTGTCCTGTCGGTGGCCAATCGCGGGACCGTAACCCTGGCGCTCAACCCCTTCGATCCAAGCGATACCGTGCTGTCGCTCAATGCTCCGTTTTTCGTCTTTTTGTTCATTGCACTGATGATCGGCATGGTGATCGGTTCGCTTGCAACATGGTTCAAGCAGGGCAAGTACCGCAAGAAGGCACGCCAGGAGGCCAAGGAGGCTGTTCGCTGGCACACCGAGGCCGACCGGCAGCGCGAGCGGGCCGAAACGGCATCCGGCAGCGGCAATTCCCTCACCTCGGCCTGAGCCGCCATCATGGAGATCGTTTCCGCGCAAGAGGTCGACGCGCTGCTGGACTTCCCGGCCCTGATCGATGCTCTGCGTAAAGCGTTTGCCGGCGGGGTTCAGGCGCCGGTTCGCCACCACCACACAATCGAGCGCAAGAACGGCAGCGACAGCACCATGTTGTTGATGCCGGCCTGGAGCGATTTTGCAACGTCCGAGGTTGCGGGAAACGGCTTTGCCGGCGTCAAGATCGTCTCGGTCAGCCCCGACAATAACGCCATCGGACTTCCCGCCGTGATGGGGGTTTATCTGCTTTCCGACGGCACCACATGCGCACCTCTGGCCCTGATTGACGGCCAAAAGCTGACCCTATGGCGTACGGCGGCAGCCTCTGCGCTCGCGGCGCAGTATCTGGCGCCGGACGATGCCGAACGGCTGGTTATGATCGGCGCCGGGAAGCTTGCGCCCTACCTTATCCGCGCCCACGCATCGGTGCGCCCGATCAAATCCGTGACACTGTGGAACCGCAGCCGCGACAACGCCGAGAGGCTGGCCAGTGAACTTGCTGGAGAGGACTTCGAAATCTCGGTGACGGACGACCGTGCCGCCGCAATCAGGGAGGCCGACATCGTTTCGTCGGCGACGATCACGGCCGAGCCGCTTGTCGAAGGCACATGGCTATCAGCGAGCACGCACCTTGACCTGGTCGGCGCTTTCACCCCGGCCCTGCGGGAAAGCGATGACGAGGCCGTGCGCCGTTCAAGCCTTTTCGTCGATACGTTCGAGGGGGCCCTCAAGGAAGGCGGCGACCTTGTGCAGCCGCTTGAAACCGGGCTTATCCACCGCTCCGACGTGGTGGCGGACCTCGCCATGCTGTGCCGCGGTGACCATGCCGGACGGATCGGCCCGGACGAGATCACGCTTTTTAAATCGACGGGCGCATCCCTTGAGGATTTCGCCGCCGGTTGCCTCGTTTGGCAACGAATGCAGCAAACAACCGATCAGGACGCTTGACCCTCGACACTCTCGCCGAAGCTGGTGAAGAACTGGCTGGCGAGCTTCTTTGACGTCGAATCGATGAGCCGTGATCCAAGCTGGGCGAGCTTGCCGCCAACCTGCGCCTTGACGTCGTAAGTCAGCACCGTATCGGTGCCGTCCTCGCGCAGCGCCACATCCGCGCCACCCTTGGCGAAACCGGCGATGCCGCCTTTACCCTCCCCGGTGATGGTATAACTTTCAGGTGCCTGGATGTTCTCAAGCAGCACGGTACCCTTGAAGGTCGCCGAAACCGGTCCGATCTTCAGCTTGACCGTTGCCGACATCTCGTTATCGCCGGTCATCTCCAGGGACTGGCATCCCGGAATGCACTGCTTGAGAACCTCCGGATCGTTGAGCGCCGCCCACACTACCTCCCTTGAGGCCGCGATCCTTTCTTCTCCATGCATTTCCATTTTTCTGTCCCTTCCTCCCGGCGACCGGGCACCGATCAATTCGCGACGCTTACTCTATGCGGCACAAAACGCCTTTGCCAAGGGGGGCTCAAGTGCTATTTGCAATCAACGGCCAAGCGTGCCCGACAAAATGAAACGGACGGAATTCTTGAAGGAAAAACAGCGCGGAAACACGCGGCAAAAGCGACGCCGACCGGCCGGGAAGGCGCCCGCGGGGGAAACACGCGCAACGGCCCGTCGACAGTCCGGAAACGCCAACCAGCCGGCAAGATCAGGGCCCCGCAGCCCGGAACCGGCGGCGGCCAGCCTGCCGGAACGGCCGCAACGCACCGGTGAGCGACCGGCAGAGACCGTTCCGGTCATTCTTGAGACGGCTGCCACGGAAGGATACAGCCTGATCGACAGCGGCCACGGTGCAAAACTGGAGCAATACGGCCCCTACCGCATCATCCGCCCGGAATCGCAGGCACTTTGGCCACGGGCTCTTGAAAAGGAAACCTGGCAATCGGCGGACGCGATCTTTACCGGCGACACGGACGAGGACGGCATGGGGCGCTGGCGTTTTCCGGCTGCGCCCCTGGGTGAAACCTGGCCAATGCGGCTTCTGGATGTCGATTTTAACGGACGCTTCACTTCGTTCCGGCACGTCGGCGTGTTCCCGGAGCAGATCGCCCACTGGCGTTGGATGCGGGAGACCGTTGCCGCCGAGCGACGGCCGATGAAGGTTCTCAATCTTTTCGGCTATACCGGTGTCGCATCGCTGATCGCGGCGGCGGCCGGCGCCGAAGTCACCCATGTCGATGCGTCGAAAAAGGCGATCGGCTGGGCCCGCGAGAACCAGACCCTGGCCGGACTTGAGAACCGGCCGATCCGGTGGATTTGCGATGACGCCATGAAGTTCATCGCCCGCGAGGAACGCCGCGGCAAACGCTATGATATCATATTGACCGATCCGCCGAAATTCGGCCGCGGGCCGAACGGCGAGGTATGGCAGCTTTTCGACCACCTGCCGGACATGCTCGATATCTGCCGCTCGATCCTCAGCGACCGGCCGGCCGCGCTGGTGCTGACAGCCTATTCCATCCGCGCCTCCTTCTACTCCATTCACGAATTGATGCGCGAAACCATGCGGGGCGCAGGCGGGCGCGTCGAATCGGGCGAACTGATCCTGCGCGAGCAATCGGCCGGCCGGGCATTGTCCACATCGCTGTTCAGCCGCTGGGTGGCGCCATGACGCGCAATCCCCTTGGAAAGGTCGGGCAGGCCAAGGAAATTACCAGCCTGAGCAATCCGGTGATCAAGGACATCCGAGCCCTCAATCTGAAGAAAAACCGGGACCGTACATCAAGCTTCATGGCCGAGGGCCTGAAGCTGGTGATCGACGCGCTTGACCAGGGCTGGCAGATCCGGACACTCGTCTATGGCAGGGATGCAAAGGGAAACGCACCGGTGGAGGCTGTCGCCGCGCGGACGGTCGCCGCTGGCGGACTGGTGCTGGAAGTTCCGCAAAAGGTGCTCGGCGCAATCACGCGCCGCGACAACCCGCAGGCCGTTTGCGGCATCTTCGAACAGCGCTACGCGGTTCTTGGAGATATGCATCCGAAACCAGGCGAGACCTATGTTGCGCTGGACCGCGTTCGCGACCCGGGCAATCTTGGGACCATCATCCGGACGGCCGACGCGGCCGGCGCCAGCGGAATCATTCTCGTTGGGGACTGTACCGATCCCTTCTCGCTGGAGACAATCCGGGCAACCATGGGCTCGATCTTCGCGGTGCCAGTGGCAAAGGCGGACGGTAGCGGTTTTCTGCAGTGGTGCGACGGCGAAGATGCCCGTCTCGTCGGCACCCATCTGGAAGGGGCGATCGACTATCGGACCATTGACTATGCGGCCGCGCCGGTCATCCTGCTGATGGGCAACGAGCAGGCCGGCCTGCCGGCGGCACTCGCCGAACGCTGCGACAGGCTTGCACGTATCCCGCAGAGCGGCCGTGCCGATTCACTCAACCTTGCGGTGGCCACTGCTGTCATGCTTTTTGAAGCCCGCCGACATCTGCTGGAGGTCTGAACATGAAAGCCGTACGGTCGCTGTTTTCACGCCCGCGTTATGCGATGGGTCTTGTCGCCGTGCTCGTGGCGATCGATCAGACCGTGAAATGGGCGGTGGAGAAATACCTGCCGCTGCAGGAAATGGTGGAGGTGCTGCCGGTGCTGGCGCTGTTTCACACGCAAAACCCGGGCATCGCGTTTTCGATGCTTTCCTTTGTCGGCGAGAAGTGGCTGATCGCGCTGATGTTGCTGGTGATCGCGTTCGTATCCGTGCTTTGGGCGAAGAGCAGCCCGGCGCGATGGCTGAGCCAGATGGGTTTCGCATTCATCATCGCAGGGGCTATCGGAAACCTAATAGACCGGTCGGTCCATGGTTATGTCATTGACTATATACTCGTTCACACCCAGACATGGTACTTCGCCGTTTTCAACCTGGCGGATTCGTTCATTACCGTGGGCGCGGCGGCCATTATCATCGACGAGTTGTTCGGCAAATGGATCTACCGCAGCGATCCGCCGGAAACCGAGAAATCCTGAAACACAGACTCACGCCACCGGAGGAACAAATATGCAGGAACCGTTCAAGGCGATCCTCGTTACGCGGGACGAAAACAAGGTACAGAGTGTCGAGACCCGTGAGATCGGCCTTGGCGATTTGATGGACGGCGATGTGATCGTCGAGGTCGAGGCCACAACCGTCAACTACAAGGACGGCCTGGCAATCACCGGCAAGGCGCCGGTGGTGCGGCACTGGCCCATGGTTCCGGGCATCGATTGCGCAGGAACAGTCGTTCAATCCGACCACAGCGGCTTTAAAGAAGGCGATGCGGTCATTCTCAATGGCTGGGGCGTCGGTGAAACCCACATGGGCGCCTATGCGGGTTATGTACGCCTCAACGGCGACTGGCTTATCCACAGGCCGTCCGGCATGAGCGCCCATGACGCGATGGCCATCGGCACAGCCGGATACACGTCGATGCTCAGCGTCATGGCGCTGGAGCGCTACGGCCTGACGCCATCAAGCGGTCCGATCGTCGTAACAGGAGCCAATGGCGGTGTCGGCTCGGTGGCGATATCGATCCTGTCGAAGCTTGGCTTCGAGGTCATTGCGTCCACCGGTCGCACGGACGAGGCGGAATTCCTGAAATCCCTCGGCGCGACCGAAGTCATTGATCGCGCTGAGCTTTCCGAACCCGGGCGGCCGCTTGGCAAGGAGCGCTGGGCGGGCGGCGTCGATTCTGTCGGCAGCCACACCCTTGCCAATGTTCTTGCCATGACCCGTTACGGCGGCGGGGTTGCGGCCTGCGGTCTTGCGCAGGGCATGGACCTGCCGGCGACCGTCATGCCCTTCATCCTGCGCGGTGTGGCGCTTCTTGGTGTGGATTCCGTCATGGCGCCGAAACCTCTGCGCGAGGAGGCATGGCAGAGGCTGACGCAGGATCTCGATCTCGCCAAACTGCACGCTCTATCGAAAACCATCGGCTTTGATGATATCATCGATACCGCAAAGGCCCTCATTGACGGCAAGATCAGGGGCCGCGTCGTTGTCGACATGAAAAAGTGATTGCTAGACACGGGTGAGAAATTCAGGCGCGGACAACTCTTCGTGGAAATGTGGTGACCGGATGTCACCGCTTTGTCGCATTGTTCTGCTTAATGGGCTTCAAGACACCACCACAGGATTGAACAGCCATGACACTGAACTTGCGCCAAACACCGTCGGCCAAGCGCTCGGCGTCGAATCCGGCGCTTGAGGTGATGGGCGAAGAAACCGCGATTCTCGGTCGAATCGGTGATCTCGAAACGCGCCTCGCCTGCTCCGCGGCGGAAATCGAGGCCGCACAGGCCGTTCGTTACGAAGTCTTCGCCAAGGAGATGGGCGCCGTCCTGCCGCCCGAATCGGTAAGCGAAGGCCGCGACATCGACGCCTTCGATGCGGTTTGCGACCATCTTCTGGTGTTCGACCGGACAATTGTCGGCAGCTCGGAAGAGCAGATCGTCGGCACGTACCGCCTGTTGCGCCAGGAAGTTGCGCGCGCCAATAACGGGTTCTATTCGACCTCGGAATTCGCCATCGCCGAGATGCTCGCGCGGCATCCGGAAAAACGCTTTCTCGAACTCGGCCGTTCCTGCGTCCTGCCCAAATACCGCACGCGCCGGACGGTGGAACTCCTGTGGCAAGGCAACTGGGCCTATTCACTCGAACACGGAATCGATGCGATGTTCGGCTGCGCCTCTATGCCGGGTGTGCAGCCCGAGGCACATGCCCTGCCCCTGTCGTTCCTCTACCACAATTGCCTGGCGACCGGCTCATGGGCCGTCAGCGCTCGGCCGGAGCTCTACAACAATATGGACCTGATGCCGAAGGAGGCGGTCGACACGCGCAGCGCCATTTCCTCGATGCCGCCCCTGCTGAAGGGCTATCTGCGCCTGGGCGCCATGATCGGGGACGGTGCGGTCATCGACCGGGCTTTCGGAACGACCGATGTCATGGTGGTGCTGCCGATCTCCAAGATCAGCGACCGGTACCTGAACTACTACGGCGCGGATGCGAGCCGGTTCGCCTCCTAGCAAAGCCACAGCATCTAAGTAACATCAACAAGGGGCGGATCACCGGGTCCGCCCCTTGTTGCGCGAAATCACTCTAGCTGCCGACATTGTAGGCGGCGATCGCCGCCATGTTGACAATATCTGAATCGCGCGCGCCCATGGAGACGATCTGGATCGATTTGTCGAGCCCGACGAGCAGCGGGCCGATGACCGTCGATCCGCCGAGTTCCTGCAGCATCTTGGTGGAGATCGATGCCGAGTGGAAAGCGGGCATGACCAGAACGTTTGCCGGGCCGGAAAGCCGGCAGAACGGATATTGCCGCATGACGTCAAGGTTGAGCGCGACATCGGCCGCCATCTCGCCGTCATATTCGAAATCGACCCGCCGCTTGTCGAGAATATTGACCGCCTCGCGTACCCTTTCGGCGCGCTCGCCGCGCGGATGGCCGAAGGTCGAATAGGCAAGCATCGCGACACGCGGTTCGTATCCAAGCCGGCGGGCAACCCCGGCCGCCTCTTCCGCGATATCGGCAAGTTCTTCAGAATCGGGCATATCGATCACCGCCGTATCGGCCACCAGCACCGTGCGGCCGCGACACAGCGCCAAAGACACGCCGATCACCCGGTGACCGGGCTTGACGTCAACACAGCGGCGCACATCCTCAAGCGCTGTCGAGTAGTTTCTTGTCGTGCCGGTCACCATCGCGTCGGCGTCGCCCAATGCAACCATGCAGGAACCGAAATGGTTGCGGTCGGTGTTGATCAGCCGCTGGCAGTCACGATACAGATAGCCGTTTCGCTGCAGGCGGGCATAAAGATATTCGGTATAGGCCTCGACACGGCGCGACACGCGCGCATTGACCAGCTCGATGCCGGGTTTTTGAAGATCGATATCCGCCTGTTTGGCCATTTCCTCCATCTGCTCGGTGCGTCCCAGCAGGATCGCGGTGCCGAGCTGCTGATTGGCGTAGGACACGGCAGCGCGCATGACGTGTTCCTCCTCGCCTTCGGCGAAGACCACGCGGCGCGGCTGGCGGCGCACGCGCTGATAGATACGCTGCAGCGTCGAGGCGATCGGATCGCGGCGGGCGGAAAGCTCCCGCCCGTAGGCTTCCAGGTCGACGATCGGGCGCTGCGCAACGCCCGAATCCATTGCGGCACGCGCAACGGCCCTTGGAACATCGGACAACAGACGCGGATCGAAGGGTACGGGAATGATGTAATGCGGGCCGAAACGCGGACGGTTGCCGCGATAGGCGGCCGCCACTTCGTCCGGCACGTTCTCGCGGGCAAGATTCGCCAGCGATTGTGCGGCGGCAATCTTCATGGCGTCATTGATCGTCGAGGCGCGCACGTCGAGCGCACCGCGGAAGATATAGGGAAAGCCCAGGACATTGTTGACCTGGTTGGGATAGTCGGAGCGACCGGTCGCTATGATCGCATCGTCGCGGATGCGGGCGACTTCCTCGGGGGTGATCTCCGGATCCGGATTGGCCATGGCGAAGATGATCGGATTGTCGGCCATGGAGCGCACCATGTCATCGGTCAGCGCGCCTTTGACGGACAGGCCGAAAAACACGTCGGCGCCGTCCAGCGCCTCGGCGAGCGTACGGTCCGACGTTTTTACCGCATGGGCCGATTTCCACTGGTTCATGCCCTCTTCACGGCCCTGGTAGATGACGCCCTTGGTGTCGCAAAGGATTATGTTTTCCGGCGTGAAGCCCATCGACTTGATCAGTTCGACACAGGCAATGGCCGCGGCGCCGGCGCCATTGCAGACAAGCTTCGCCGTCTTCATGTCACGGCCGGTCAGGTGCAGCGCGTTGATGAGACCGGCGACGGCGATGATCGCCGTGCCATGCTGGTCATCATGGAACACGGGTATGTCCATTACCTCGCGCAGGCGCTGTTCGATAATGAAGCAGTCCGGCGCCTTGATGTCCTCCAGATTGATGCCGCCGAAGGACGGGCCGAGATGCTTCACGCAATTGACGAATTCGTCGATATCGTCAGTGCCGACCTCCAGGTCGATCGAATCGACGTCTGCAAAGCGCTTGAAGAGGACCGCCTTTCCCTCCATGACAGGTTTCGAAGCCAGGGCGCCCAGATTGCCGAGGCCGAGGATCGCGGTTCCGTTGGAGATCACACCGACAAGATTGCCGCGCGCTGTATAGTCGAAGGCGCGGGACGGGTCTTCGGCAATGGCCTTGACCGGCACGGCGACGCCCGGCGAATAGGCAAGCGAAAGATCGCGCTGCGTCGCCATCGGCTTGGTGGCGTTTATTTCCAACTTGCCCGGCCGGCCGCGCGCGTGAAATTCGAGAGCTTCCTGCTCGGTGACGGTCGACATTGACTGGGACTCGTTAACGGACTCGGGCATATTTCCTAACCTGTTGTGGGCGAAGCGCATTCTAGCCACCTGCCCTGTTGTTTTTGCTGTGCCGGCACCGTTAGGGTGCCATTGGCCGCGTGTAAAGTTTGCCGACGCTGATGCAGCTTAGCGAAATGGTTGAAAGTGCCAACCGCCTTTCGCCACAAATGCGCACTTCGCCCGCTGCGCGATCGGAAGCCAGACAGGGAGAAAACGGGTCGTAGAGCGGCAGCATTCGGGCCGCGGCGACTGCCAGGAATGAACCAGATGCTTACCACCGCCATGCTTGCCTCGACGGAAAGCCGGGCAGCCGCCACTCCGATGATGGAACAGTTCATCGAGATCAAGGCAGCGCACCCCGATGCGCTGCTGTTTTACCGCATGGGCGACTTCTACGAGTTGTTCTTCGGCGATGCGGTGGAGGCGGCCAGGGCGCTGGGCATCACGCTGACCAAACGCGGCCAGCATCTGGGGCAGGATATCCCGATGTGCGGCGTGCCGGTGCATGCAGCTGACGACTATCTGCAAAAGCTGATCGCCAAAGGCTTTCGTGTGGCCGTCTGCGAGCAAACGGAAGATCCGGCGGAAGCGCGGAAGCGCGGTTCGAAAGCGTTGGTCCGCCGCGAGGTCATCCGCCTCGTCACACCCGGCACGCTGACGGAAGAAAAACTGCTCTCGCCGTCGGAATCCAACTACCTGATGGCGCTGGCCCGCGTCAAAGGCGTGGCGCAGGGCGGCTTCGCACTCGCCTGGGTCGACATCTCGACCGGCACATTCCGGCTTTCGGAGACGACGGCGGGGCGCCTTGCCGCCGACGTGATGCGCATCGATCCGAAGGAACTGATCGTCTCGGACCAGGTGTTCCACGATGAGGAGCTGCGGCCCGTCTTTGACCTGATCGGCAGCATCGTGTCGCCGCAGCCATCGGTGCTCTTCGACAGCTCCAGTGCGGAAGGACGCATCAAGCGCTTCTTCGACGTTGCAACGCTCGATGGCTTTGCAAGCTTTTCCCGGCCGGAGCTCGCGGCCGCGGCGGCAGCCATCGCCTATGTTGAAAAGACCCAGCTTTCGGAACGGCCGCCCCTGCAACGCCCACAGCGCGAGACGGACGGGGAAAATCTCTTCATCGACCCGGCCACGCGCACCAATCTGGAGCTGCTGCGGACACTTTCGGGCGATCGCAAGGGCGGGCTGCTTGCAACAATCGACCGCACGGTATCCGGCGGCGGCGCACGGTTGCTCGCCGAACGGCTGATGTCTCCGCTGACCGATCCGCATGCCATCGGAACCCGCCTTGACGCCGTTACCTGGCTGCTGGCGCAGGACCGTCTTCGCGAAAACCTGCGCGAGGCGTTGAAGGCCGTTCCTGACATGCCGCGGGCGCTGTCACGGCTGGCACTCAACCGAGGCGGGCCGCGGGATCTTGGCGCGATCCGGCAAGGGCTCGAGGCGGCTCGTGCGATAGCATCATCCCTTGTCGACATCGAACCGGCGGACGAGATCGCAAACGCCGTCAAACATTTGCGCGCACTTCCCGATGATCTTTCCGCGCTTCTTGCAGCCGCGCTTGCCGACGAGCTTCCGCTGCTGCGCCGCGACGGCGGCTTCGTGCGCACCGGACACGATGGCGAACTCGATGAAATGCGCGCGCTGCGCGACCAGTCGCGCAAGGTCATTGCCGGTCTTCAGGCGCAATATGCCGACGAGACCGGCGTCAAATCGCTGAAGATCAAGCACAACAACGTGCTCGGCTATTTTATCGAAGTGACGGCCGGGAATTCAGCGGCGCTGACGGAGGGCGACGAGGCCAAGGCACGGTTTATCCACCGCCAGACCATGGCCAATGCCATGCGGTTCACGACGACGGAACTAGCCGATCTCGAAAGCCGCATCGCCAACGCCGCCGACCGGGCTCTGACAATCGAGTTCGAGATCTTCGACCGGCTGACTGCTGCCGTGGTCGCTGCGGCCGAGACGATTTCCGCGGCATCGCAGGCGCTGGCCGTGCTCGATGTCTCCGCTGCCTTGGCGGTGCTTGCCGAGGAACAGGGCTATTGCCGCCCGGTGATCGATCAATCGACCATGTTTCACGTGGTCGCGGGGCGTCACCCGGTGGTCGAACAGGCGCTGCGCCGACAGGCGGAAGGACCGTTCGTTGCCAATGACTGCGACCTGTCGCCCGCAGAAGGAACAGAGAACGGTGCCATCTGGCTGCTGACCGGGCCGAACATGGGCGGCAAGTCCACGTTCCTGCGGCAGAACGCGCTGATCGCCGTGATGGCGCAGATGGGCTCGTTCGTTCCGGCCGGCAGCGCCCATATCGGCATTGTGGACCGCCTGTTTTCGCGTGTCGGCGCGTCGGACGATCTTGCGCGCGGCCGCTCGACCTTCATGGTCGAGATGGTGGAGACCGCGGCAATCCTCAACCAGGCAAGCGAGCGCTCGCTCGTGATCCTTGATGAAATCGGACGCGGGACGGCAACCTTTGACGGGCTTTCCATTGCCTGGGCGGCGGTCGAACACCTGCACGAAGTCAATCGCTGCCGGGCGCTTTTTGCCACCCATTTTCACGAACTGACGGCGCTGTCGGAGAAGCTTGAGCGACTTGCCAATGCGACCATGCGGGTCAAGGAGTGGGAGGGCGACGTCATCTTCCTGCATGAGGTCGGCCCCGGCGCTGCCGACCGCTCCTATGGCATCCAGGTGGCGCGGCTTGCCGGTCTGCCGGAGTCCGTCGTCGCCCGGGCCCGCGACGTGCTCGGCCAGCTCGAAGAGGGCGAGCGCAAGAGCCCGGCGCACCAGCTCATTGACGACCTGCCGCTGTTTTCCGCGGAGGTCAAACGGCAGCCGGCATCATCGAAAGGCCCGTCGGACGTCGAGACCGCGCTGCGCGATCTCAACCCTGACGAGATGACACCGCGCGAGGCGCTGGAAGCGCTTTACGGCCTGAAGGGGAAGTTGGGGGACGGCGACTAAGGTCTCTGGCCACCACCACGGTCAGAGTGCATCATGGTACGCGGGCGCATCTCGTTATTGGGAGACCGGACAATGGATATCAACTGAGCAACCAACCGTAGATTTCAAAACCTGCTCAACGGAGATTGTCCATGTCTTCCGAATACACTTCTGGCGCCGGAAACCACGGCGCGTCCTACACGATTTCATCATTGTCGGAGCGGCCCGAACTGATGGGCCAGCACGAGGCCGTCGGCGGCTCCGGCTGGCCCGAGTTCATGCTTCACGACCCGGTGGCGATTGCCAACTGGGGCAACATGATCACTGATTTCGCTGCCGATCAGCTGTTCATGCTCATCGGCGATGAAATTGCTGCGGTAATCAATACGGTGCCGCTGCGGATCGATACGGACCTTGCCAAATTGCCCGACAGGGGCGTCGACTGGGGTGTCGAGAAGTCCGTTGCCGACCATGAGAGCGGAATCCGGCCAAATGCACTGATGGGTGTGCAGGTGGTGATCGGAAAGGATTTCCGCGGGAAGGGTCTCAGCGGGGCCGCCGCCGGCGAAATGATCAAACATACCCGGCGACGCGGTTGCGACCATGTTGTGTTGCCGGTGAGGCCCAACGGGAAACACGAGTTTCCGTTGATCCCGATGGATGAATATATCCGTTGGCAGGATGCAAACGGCCTGGCATTTGACAGCTGGCTGCGGGTTCACCAGCGGCTGGGCGGTGAAATCATCAAGATCTGCCGTGAATCGATGATCATCCCCGGATCGATCGCCGAATGGTCAAAGTGGACCGGGCAAAGATTTCCGGGCTCCGGACAATACATCGTGCCCTTTGCCCTCAACCCCGTCGAGATCGACGTCGAACGGGACCTCGGCCGCTATGTCGAACCCAATGTCTGGGTCGTTCATCACTGCGCTCAATAGGGACTGCGGAGAGCCGGCCGGGAACATGACCCGGCCGGACATTGCCGAAAAAGTGTGTCGCGGTCATCCATCAGGACGTTTTCTGGCTTCCTGCTGATCGAGCAGCGCCTCGAATTCGTTCTGCGGCAATTGCGACCAGATGGATTTCCGCAGAAGGTCGGCCTGCGTTTCGGGTGCCAGGCCCCCGACGGGTGGATCGCTGTCGAGGTTGGTCGGAAAGGAATACCCCTCGGCTGAAGCGGATATCACCGCATTCAACTCGGCAAGGGTGAGCGATCCGGCATTCCAGGCAGTGGTGAGGGGGCCATAAAGTGCCTTGCACATCCGCGGGCGGTCGATGCTTTCCATCGAGCGCCCGAATGCGGAGGAAATCTGCAATAGATTGACCATGCGATGGATACCGGTGCTGCGATTTTCCCCCGCGGCATGCATTAGCGCGGGATTGAAGAAGATCGCATCGCCCTTGCTCAATGGCAGTTGCCGGCAGTTTTCCTCGAAATAGGACCGGAAATCTTCGCGCCGCCAGGCCGCGTAGCCGGGGCGATAGAGCTGCGAGAACGGCAGCAGTTTTGTCGTTCCGCATTCAATCGGCATATCGCAATGGGCAATGCCGCCCTGGAGCGTCATCAGCGGCGACAGGTCGTGAACATGGGCCGGGTAGGTTGCGCTGACTTCGGCGGTCTGAAAGCCCAGATGATAGTCGCGGTGAGCCTGTTGTGCCTTTCCGCCGGGATGAACCACATTGATCTGGGCGGTCATCTGGTAGTTCGGACCAAGCCAGGCCTCGGCGACGGCGTCGATGGCCGGTGCCGCAAAATAGCGGACAAACACGCGCGGGTCCGAAAGGCAGAGTTTTTGAAGAGAATTCCAGATCCGGTCGTTGCTGCCGGCCGCGGCAAAATGATCAGCGCCGTCACCACCGGTCTCACGCTCCCACGCGATCACATGCTCGTAGATGAGCGTCGCTTCGTCGATGACGTCATGGTCGGGTTGTGCCTGTCTGAGGACCAAGACACCCGGTCCGCCATTCAACACCGCCGCCCACTCCGCCATCAAGGCCCGGCGCGCGGCCGGCTTCGCCAACCGGTCAGAAAGGACAGGTGCGTCATAGACCGGAACGTTCTTTTCAACGGCACTTGCATTCGGCACCTGTGAGGCGGTCAATTGACACTCCACGAGGGATGCAAACGCGTTGAGATCACAGCGTTCCGGCACATAGTAACCGTCCTGCTGCTGCATCGATTGTATATTCATGACATCGGCTCCTCCTCCTGTCCGGACGCCACACTAGGAAGAACCGGACCTTGATTGCGGACAAAAAACCATCAATAAACCATCAAATGACCCACCGCTTCCCGATCAAGGAAATCGCCCGGCAATCCGGACTCGGCACCGCCACGGTGGATCGGGTGATCAACAACCGCGCCCATGTCAGCCCGCAGACCCGTGCGCGGGTACAGGCGGCAATGGCTGAACTGGAAGCACAGGAACAACAGCTTTCGGCGCGCGGACGGCGGTTGTTCGTCGACGTTGTCGTGGAGGCGCCGCGCCGTTTCAGCGGCCAGATCAGGGCCGCCTGCGAGGCGGCTCTTCACCTTTCGTCCGAAGCGGTCTTCCGTCCAAGGTTTCTTTTTCAGGAGATCATGACAGACAAGGAGATCGCCGCGTGCCTGATACGGATAAGAAAGCGCGGCAGTCACGGCGTTTTATTGAAGGCGCGGGATGTGCCCGTGGTTCGCGACAGGGTGGACACGCTGGAAAGCGCCGGCATTCCGGTCGTGACCCTCGTTACAGACATCGCGGCATCAAACCGCACGGCCTATGTGGGGATCGACAATGCGAAGGCCGGGAGAACGGCGGCCTATCTCCTGTCGCAGGTCCTGAAGGCCGATGCAGGGACGATACTGGCCTCGCGAAGCCAGGAAGAATTTCGCGGTGAGGCGGAGCGGTACTTGCATTTCCGCGACCTCTTTCTTTCCCTTTGTCCAGGTTACAACATCGTGGAGGCAGTCGGAGGAGCAGGTCTGCAGGGAGATACAATTCGCTTGTTGAACACGCAACTTGAAGACGTTCCTGCTGTAAACGCCGTCTATTCGATGGGTGGTGGAAATCGCGCCATCCTCGAGGTTCTGGAGGCCGAACGAAAGGCGCCGGAAGAATTCATCGCCCATGACCTTGATGCGGACAACACAAGCCTGCTGCGCTCCGGACGGATCAGCTTTGTTTTGCACCACGACCTGAAACTGGACATGCGCCGCGCTTTTCGGGCTCTTTCGGCACGGCACGGATTGATCACCCTTGTGAACCCGGATTTCTTGAGCGATGTGCAAATCATTACGCCGCACAATTTGCCGGGAACCGGCGACTGGTAGCAGCCAATCCCACTCTTCTATAATGTGCCTTTTTCCGGCCAGGCTCAGTCGGGTCTAAACCGGCGGTAGCAGATTTCGACCCTGGGGTGTGAAACGCGCCGGAATGCAGAGTCTTCGGGCATTGTTAACTGCATTGTCATGCGACCCTAGTATGGGTTCCAATCGGCGATGACAGCCGGTAGCCTGAATGCAGAGTGCGCGGAGAAAAACCATGATCGGTTCGTTGAAATTCTGGCGGATGGCCGGTACAGCCGGACTAATGACGATCGTCTGTACCCACGCTGCCGCACAGGAGCAATCGCGGATCCCGCCGCAGGCGCTCTACCAGACGATGCTCGACGCCAACCGGCAGACCGGCTGGGTTCAGTTCCGCAATTTCGACGGGGCACAGTGGATCTACTTCACCGCGTTACAGACATTGCATTGCCGGCTATCGGAAATCCGCTATTCCATCAACTCCAAAGCGCTCGACGAACGTTTCAATCTCGTCGAATGCAATCCGCAGAACCCGATGGCACTGCCGCCGGATGCCGGACCGGAGACCATCGCGATCAGGCTACCCGCCGGCACCGCGCAAACCATCGCGGTTCAGGTGGTGTGGGAGGACGGCAGCGAAAGCGCCATCGCGGTTTATGAGCCGTGCAAGGATGTCGGTGAGCAAAGCTGTGCCTGGCCGCTTGAATAGACGGCTTTAAGAAGCTTGCGCGTTTTGTAACCGGGGTCCTTCGATTAAACTTGCGAACCATAAATGAACACGCAGGGAAAACGGCCGGGACTTCTGGAAATCGCACCAAAATCAATATAGATGGTACGAGAAATGCGATTTCATCGTGCGTGTATCGTGTTTTTTCTTGACGATGTTTGGATCCGTTGATTTCTCTGACCGCTGGCGCCTGGTGGAATACTGGAAGCTGTTCGACGTTTAGTATGGGGTACAGTGTATGGCGCCGAAACACGTGATTGTTTGCGGGGCGGGCGGGTTTATCGGCTCGCACCTTGTCAGGCGCCTGAAGGACGATGGGCACTGGGTTCGCGGAGCGGACTTGAAGCACCCGGAATTCAGCACGTCGGCGGCGGACGATTTCCAGATTGCCGATCTTGGCCGGCAAGATGAATGCGATCGTGTTTTTGACCGGCCAGTCGATGCCGTTTTCCAGCTTGCCGCCGATATGGGCGGCGCCGGCTACATCTTCAGCGGAGACAATGACGCGCGCGTCATGCACAACTCGGCGTCCATCAATCTGAACGTGCTGGAGGCCGCCAAACGTAGCGGAACGCAGGAAATCTTCTACGCCTCTTCGGCCTGCGTCTATCCGGAACACAATCAGCTTGATCCGGACAATCCGGTCACGAGCGAGGACAGCGTCTATCCTGCAGCTCCCGACAGCGAGTACGGATGGGAAAAGCTCTTCAGCGAACGTCTCTACCTTGCCTTCAACCGCAATGAGGGCATGAAGAACCGCATTGCCCGGTATCACAATATTTTCGGCCCTGAAGGCACGTGGCGCGGCGGACGCGAAAAAGCGCCGGCCGCGCTCTGCCGGAAGATCGCAGAGGCGCCCGATGGTGGCACGATCGAAATCTGGGGCGATGGCAAGCAAACACGCTCGTTCCTCTATGTGGACGAATGCATCGAAGGCACACTTCGCCTGATGGGCTCGGATTTCGAGGGTCCGGTGAATATCGGTTCAGAGGAAATGGTTTCGATCAATCAGCTGGCGGAGCTGATCATGGAGGTCGCCGGCAAGAAGCTGACAATCAAGCATATTCCCGGCCCGCTCGGCGTGAGGGGACGCAACTCCGACAACCGGCTGATCCGCGACAAGCTCGGCTGGGAGCCGGACGCCAAGCTGGTGCGCGGACTTGAGGTCACCTATCGCTGGATCAACGATCAGATCAGGGGCCGCCCGTGACCGATACGGACCCGAAAAGCGCACCAAAGGCCGCGATCATCGACCCCACCTATCTGGAAACCGGCGGTCACCATGTCGCCAGCCTGCAGGTGCTTCAGAAGGCGCTGCACCCGCACCGGGTAACCATCTACACACATCGTCATTCGTCGCCCGAGATCTTCGATGTCCTGGAGGAAGTGCGGCTGGAATTTGCGACGGACCAGCACCGCCTGACAAATCAGCGGGTCAAACGAAAGGCAAGCGCCACCCGCTGGCGCATCTCGCAGGCGGTCCGAAAACTAAGCGGAAAGCCCGGCGATGTGCTTGACGGCACCTGCTATGTCAGGGAACTCGAGACACTTTTCGACCGGTACGGCCCCATGGATCACCTTGTGTTCCCCACCACCAGGGCGGACATTCTGGCTTCTGTGCTGAACGTCGCCACACGACGCCGCGTCCAGGACCTGCCGCATCTGCACATGCGCGTGCTTGAATTCTCGACGCCTCCGGACCTCAGCCTCGCAATCCAGAACTATGGCGACCTGGCGAGGCTCGCGGCAGCATCGGACCGGGTCAGAATCTATACCGAGACCGATGCCCTGCGCCGGCATCTGAGCGAAAGTTATGGTATTGACCATATCGGCAGCGCCATCCTGCAGCCGCCCGTCTCAAATTCTGCGCCGGGGCGCAAGGTGCCCACCGGGACAATCAAAATCGGCTATGTCGGCGGGCGCCTGCGCCGGGACAAAGGCTATTATCGACTGCCAAAGATCGTCAGCGAAACAATACGCAGGATCGCCGATACACCGCTTGAGGACCGGGTGCGTTTTGTCGTTCAGCTTTCGAACCAGGAAGAGAGCGAAACACTCCGCCAAAATCTGATCGCATTGCCGGGTGTTTCCGAGGACCGCCTCCAATTTGTTACCGATGATCTTGATCTGCAGCAGTTTTCGTCACTGATTGCCAGTTGTGATGCAATTCTATTGCCGTATTCAGCCGACAGAAAGGAAATGTTTGTCGGCTCCGGAATCCTCATTGATGCGGTCATTAACGGCGTACCCGCCATTTGCGCACCGAACGACGCACTTACGGAGTTCCTGACCGATGAAAACGGCGCGGTGGCGGACAGCGACGAAGCGTTTGCCGAGGCGATCGTGACGATCGCTTCGGATATCGAAACCTACAAGGCCAATGCCGCCAGAGCATCGTTGAAACTGGTCGATGCGTGGTGCACCAATGATCTGGTAACGACTGTCCGGCAGGGCCTGCAAACAGCGCCGACGCACGCGCAAGGCGTCCATCGGCATGAAAGGCCACGAGGACAGGATCAGGCGCCCGAAGCTCACACTTGACCAAGTTGGTACCTTGGTACATATATAGAATATGACCAAGACAGTTGAACGGGTGCAAACGGGCATTCGCATCGAAAAGCGGCTTTTGAAAGTCCTGAAGGGTCTTGCGGAACATCTCGAGATTTCCGTTGGAGACCTTGTCGAAGGCATGGCCCTTCATTGCTTTGAAAACAAGCCGCCCTTCGACAGCGAGACGCTCAACAAGATCGGTCAGCTCAAGGCCGTCTACGATCTCGACCTCGACGCCTCCGACAGCCACGTACTGCATGAACCGGAGGCGAATGGTGGGTAACTATCGAGAACTGACCGAGGACTTTCTCCGCTGCGCGGTCGATCCGGGTGCATTCCGGCACCGCGATCACATTGCCGTCGCCTACGGTTTGCTGGAGACGCGTGATTTCGTGGAAGCCACGGCGCTTTACGCGAAACGCCTCAAGGCGATCGCGACCAAGGCAGGCGCGCACGGCAAATTCAATACGACCATCACTTTCGCATTCATGGGCCTGATCGCGGAGCGGATCCATCGGGGCGGCCACAAAGGCTTCGACGATTTCATTGCCGAAAACCCGGACCTGCTGGAGAGGCACCTGCTCGACCGCCTTTATACGCCCGAACGGCTCAATTGTGATCTTGCACGACGCGCCTTCCTGCTTCCGGACAAAATAGCGGGATCGGAATCTGTTCAGTAGACCGGTCGACTTATCCAGTGCAAAACATTGAAATTTTGCCGAAAATTCAAGGCACCGCCGCTGCAATCCGTGCTAGAGTGCCGTGAGCCCGCTCCGCACTGATCCGGAATTCTCCATGGCACAAAGCGACGGAAGCAGCAGACTGTTCGGGCCCGACATGCTCGAAAACCCGTTTCCGGTCTATGAACGGCTGCGCGAAACGCAGCCCGTCTATTTCGATGAAACCCTCAATGGCTGGATCCTCACCCGCTACGCGGATGTCAGTGCGGTGCTGAAGGACCGGCAGTTTTCGTCCGACCGGGTTACATCGGCAAGGCACCGATACAGTGACAAGTACCAGGCCGTCTTCGACCTGCTCTCGCGTGTCATGCTGCAGACAGACGATCCGCAACACAAGCGACTGCGCGACCTGGTGCACAATGCTTTCACGCGCACCGCCGTCGAGACCTACGAGGACACGATCCGGTCGCTCTGCGGTTCCCTGCTTGCTCCGGGTATCGAACGCGGTGAAATGGAATTCGTCTCGGAGTTCGCGGCACCGCTGCCCATCCTGGTGATATCCGAAATTGTCGGCATTCCGGCGACGGAGCGCAAGCAGATCAAGATCTGGTGCGATGCATTTTCGACGGTTGCCCTTAACTTCTATACCCACCTTACGGACGAACAGCTGGACTATTGCAGCGTCCAGATTGCGGAATTCACGGCCTATCTGAAGGACAAGATAGCAGCGGCGCGACAATCGCCGGGTACCGACCTGATCAGCTCCCTGGTGCTTGCAGCGGACCGGGAGCACGCGCTCGACGATGAGGAAATCCTGGCAAACTGCATTTTCTTGCTGAACGCCGGGAACGAGACGACAACCTGCCTTCTCGCCAACGGCCTTGGTCTGCTCCTTCCGTCACCGGAACAGTTGGCGCGGCTGCGCGCCGATCCGACGCTGATCCCGAATGCCGTGGAGGAGTTTCTGCGTCTCCAGGGGCCGGTGCAATTCATCGGCCGAATTGCAACGCACGATGCGGTGCTTGGCGGCCAGCAGATCAAGGCCGGCGACATGGTTCTTCCTGTTCTCGGTGCGGCCAATCGTGATCCGGCTAAGTTTGAACAGCCTGACCAGACAGATGTAACGAGAGAACATATTCACCAGCTAAGTTTTGGAACCGGACCGCATCTGTGCGCCGGCGTCCAACTGGCGCGCTTCGAAGCGAAACTCGCCTTCGAAGTGCTGCTGGAAAGGGCGCAGACCATCACCTTGAAGACGTCGGATCTGGTTCACACACCGAATTTCAACATGCGGTGCCTCAAGGCACTGCCCATTTCGTTTCGCCCATAGCCTGGCGGTCGATGCCGCACGGTGTAGCAACTCGTGCGGCATGCATATTGTGCACAACGCCATGTTATGCTGAAAACGGGAACAGACAGGGACTATTTCGGACCGAAGTCATGATGACTGCGATCAACGAGCAAAAGCGCAACGCCGCAACAACGCGCAAGGCGATCCTCGAGGCTGCCCGGCGTACCTTCAAGGAAAAAGGATTCGACGCGGCGGGCCTGCGCGAAATCACTGCAGCGGCCGGCGTGAACGCAGCGCTGGTCAATCGCTATTTTGGCTCCAAGGAGAACCTTTTTGAGGAAGCGATTGTCCCGGAGCTCAATATCGATGCGCTTCTGGACGGTGATCGCTCGACATTCGGCGAACGCGCTGCGGCCCACTTCGCGCAGATCACCCAGGAAGGCGAGGAAATCGGCCCGACATTGCTGGCCTTTGTCCGCTCGGCCGGAAGCGTCGATGTGCGCGACCTTGTGAGCCGGGCAATCCACCGGCAGATCGTGCTTCCCCTTGCCGGATGGCTGGGCGGCAAGGACGCGGAACAGCGTGCGGCGCTGATCGTTGCTCACATGACAGGTTTCGACACGCTGCGTCGTGTCGTCGGCATCGATTCCCTTTCCCCTGAGCATGAGGAAGCGATCATTGAGCGTTTCGCCAAGGTCCTGCAGGGCTATGTGGATGATGCGCTGTAGATTAACGTCGCTGTTCAGGGAAGGCTCAGACGCGTCATCCGTCCGCCGTCCACCGTATAGACCTGGCCGGTGATGAAACCGCTCTCTTCGGCGGCAAGGAATGCCACCAGCGCCGCAACTTCTTCGGGCCGGCCGGTGCGTCCCACCGGATGTATCTTGCCGATATCGCGGCGGAAGGCCGCCGGGTCGCCGGTATTGTCGATGAATTCATCGTTGAGCTCCGTATCGATCCAGCCTGGCGCAACCGCATTGCAGCGAATGCCCTCCGCGCCGTGATCAACAGCAACAGCCCGCGTCAAACCATGAAGGCCAGCCTTTGATGCGCAATAGGCGGCCTGGCGCGGATTGGAGCCGATTCCCTCGATGGATCCGATATTGACGATGGAACCACGCGTGGCACTCAGATGCGGCAATGCCGCCCTGATCATCAGGAACGGGGCCGTCAGATTGATCTGCAGGGTGCGGTTCCAATCCTCAACGGCAAGTTCCTCGATCCCGGCCTGACGCATTACGCCCGCATTGTTGACGAGGACGTCCAGCCGCCCTGCCCTTTCCGCAACCGTCGAAACAATGCGCTCCGGGCTTTCGGGATCCGAAAGATCCGCGACAATATGCTCATGGCTTTCGTCTACCGAGCGTTGCGCGGTGAAGACACGCGCGCCCTCCCCGGCCAGGCGTTCGGCAACCGCCCGCCCGATCCCGCTCGCGCCGCCCGTAACAAGGGCGACCTTTTCCGCGAACCGTTTCATGAGACCGGTTTCCCACCATTGACCTCGACCAGCGCGCCGCACATGTAGCGCGCTTTGTCGGAGGCAAGAAAAAGCACCACATCCGCGATATCCCGCGGCAGCGCCAACCGGCCAAGCGGGACCGTCTTGCCAAGTTCAGCGACCGCCGATTGCGGATCGAAGCCGCGCATCTCGAAACCGGCGCGCAGCATCGGCGTGTCCACCTCATTCGGGCAGACGGCGTTGATCCGAATCCCCTGGCGGGCATGGTCGAGGCCCATGCACTGGGTCAGCGAGGCGAGCGCAGCCTTCGTTGCGCAATAGACGGCATGGTCGGGACCGGGGCGGACGCCCCAGCAGGATGCGATATTGACAATCGCGCCGCCACCGGTTTCCGCCATCATGGGAATTGCCGCACGGCAGATGCGAAACGGCGCCTCCACATTGACAGCCATCGACAGGGCAAAATCGTCATCGCTGCTGGCGGTCACCGGCCCGCGCCGGGCAATGCCGGCATTGTTGACAATGATATGCAGCCCGCCCATGGCATCCCGCGCTGCTGCCGCCAGCGTGTCGGCGTAGGCTGCATCCGTCAGATCGCCCGGCAGGTGGGCGTCTGCTTCCACTCCCGAAAGTTCGCGGTCGGCCGCCGCAACGCGCGCGCCGGCGGTGCGCAGCTGTGCGACCACGGACCGGCCGATGCCGCCGGCAGCTCCTGTAACAAGCGCGCATTTGCCTTCGAATTCGGGCATTCCGATACCTCCCGCGACCTCGGCCCCGTGCCGCTTCAGCGTTGGACCATTGCAACATAAATTATTATTGTATTCAATATGAATTTTCTTATAATACGTTCCGAAAGCGGATCAGCGCGGTGGCGCGGAATTTCAAGGAAAACGCAATGAAGGACGAAGCGAGGGCTCGAAAGGCGCGCTGTTATGCGGACATGAAGCGCAAGATCCTGACCATGGCGATGGAGCCCGGCAGCGATATTGACGAGGCCGCACTCAGCCAGGCTTACGAGATTTCCCGGCCACCGTTTCGCGAGGTTCTGCGCCAGCTCGCAGGCGAGGGCTACGTCACGCTGGTGGAGAATCGCGGGGCAAAGGTCTCGGCGATGAACCACAAGACGCTGCGCGACTTTTTTGTCGCTGCGCCGATGATCTATTCGGCTGTCTCGCAGCTGGCGGCGCAAAACGCGACCGATCTGCAGATCCAGAAACTGAAGGAAACGCAAAGGCAGTTCCGCGCCGCGATCGCAAGCGGCGATGTCGCGGCACGGGCACTCAACAATGAGCGGTTCCACGCGATCATCGGCGAAATGGCCGACAACATCTATCTGCAGCCAAGCCTGACAAGACTGCTGATCGATCATGCCCGCATCGGCATGACGTTCTACAAGCCGCGCTCCGCGGTCATGGCGGAGAACCTGACGATTGCCGCCGAGCAGCACGACCGGTTCATCGCGTTGATCGAAGCGGGCGATGCCGAGGGTGCCGCGCAGCTCTCCGTCGCCCACTGGGAATTGTCGCGCAATCAGATCGAGATCTACGTCACGCCGGCCGGCCTTGATGTTCCCCTCGATGTGGCGCGGGCACGATGAGGCCGTCATGAAGTTCGAAGGTATCTATACGCCTGTCGTTACGCCTTACGACAATGAACATGCGATCAATGAAACCGCCTTCGCAGCGGTCATCGAGCATTTGATTGCCGCCGGTGTCCACGGCCTGATCATCGCGGGCACAACCGGTGAATACTACGCGCAGACGAGCGAGGAACGCATCCGGCTGATGAATCTCGCCGCCGGCATCATCGACGGCCGGTTGCCGATGATCGTCGGCACCGGTGCGATGCGCACAGAAGACTCGATAATGTTCGCGCGCGAGGCCAAAAGCGCCGGCGCCGATGCGCTGCTTGTCGCGACGCCGCCCTATGCCTATCCGACGGGCCGGGAGATCGCACTGCATGCACTTGCCATCGACCGGGAGGCGAACCTTCCGGTCATGCTCTACAATTACCCGGGCCGCATGAGCGTCAACATGGACGAGGAGACCCTCGACCGGCTCGGCCGCAGCCCGAATTTCTGCGCCATCAAGGAATCCTCGGGGGATCCAAACCGGCTGCACATGCTGGCCCGCGACTATCCACATATCCAGCTTTCCTGCGGCATGGACGACCAGGCGCTCGAGTTCTTCGCCTGGGGTGCGCGGTCGTGGGTGTGTGCGGGTTCGAATTTTGCGCCGGAGGCCCATATCGCGCTCTACCGCGCCTGTGCCATAGACGGCGACTTCAACAGGGGGCGGCGCATCATGTCCGCCATGCTGCCGCTGATGCGGGTGCTCGAACAGGGCGGCAAGTTCGTCCAGTGCATCAAGCACGGCGTCACACTGCGCGGCATCGATTGCGGTCCGCCGCGCCGGCCGCTGCAGCCGCTCAACAAGGACGACAAGCGGGCACTTGCGGAAGTCATCCGCACGATGGACCGCGCGATTGCGCAAATCGAGGAGGAAAGCAGATGAGCGAGTTGCTGACCCGGGACGAATACGGGGCGATCGCCGCCGGACTCGACTTTCCGCGTTCACCCTTCATCGACGGACGCTTTCACACCGCCGGCGGCGATGAATTCGCCACAATCAACCCGGCCACGGGCGAAACGATCTGCATGATCGGAGCGTGCACCGGCGAAGACGTCGATCTGGCGGTCTTGCGGGCGTGCGAGGCGTTCGAGGAAGGGCGCTGGTCGAAGCTGCACCCGGCCGAGCGCAAGGACGTGCTGATCCGGCTCTGCAAGCTGATCACCCGCAATGCCCGCGAACTGGCGGTGATGGAAAGCCTTGATTCCGGCAAACCGATCCGCGATTGCGTCACCATCGACATTCCCGAGACGATCCACACGATCAAATGGCATGCGGAAGCGGCCGACAAGATCTACGACCAGACGGCACCGGCGGGTGACGATGCGGTGGCGATGATCGTGCGCGAGCCGATCGGCGTCGTCGCGGCAGTGCTGCCGTGGAACTTTCCGCTGCTGATGCTCGCCTGGAAGATCGGCCCGGCGCTGGCGGCCGGCAACTGCGTCATCGTCAAGCCGGCCGAGCAGACCTCGCTCACCGCGTTGCGTATCGCCGAACTTGCCATGGAAGCCGGCATTCCGCGCGGTGTGCTGCAGGTGCTGACCGGTGACGGGCCGGGTGTCGGCGAGCCGCTCGGGCTGCACATGGACGTCGACATGGTCAGCTTCACCGGCTCCACCGAGACCGGGCGGCGGTTCCTGCGCTATGCGGCGGATTCAAATCTGAAGAAAGTGGTGCTTGAGTGCGGCGGCAAGAACCCGGCCATCGTGCTGGACGATGCCGAAAACGTCGATCTCGTGGCGGGCCACGTGGTCAATGCCGCGTTCTGGAACATGGGCGAGAACTGCTCGGCCAATTCCCGGCTGATCGTGCAGGCGGACATCAAGGACGCGCTGATGGAGCGCATCCACGCACGGCTTCGCGACTGGAAGACCGGCGATCCGCTGGACCCGCAAAACCATCTCGGCGCTTTGATCGACGCGGACCACTGCAAGAAGGTCGCCTCCTATCTCGACGGCATCGAGGCGCTGGCCGGAGGCAGCCTGAACGGCGCCTTTCTGGAGCCCACGGTCGTGGAGACGGACCGCGGGCACCGATTGGCGCAAGAAGAGATCTTCGGGCCGATCCTCTGCGTCATCACCGTTGCGACGGCCGACGAAGCGCTCGAGATCGCCAACGACTCGCAATACGGACTGACGGCAAGTATTTTCACGGCTAACGGCCGCAAGGCCCTGTCGGCGGCGCGATCCGTGCGCGCCGGCACCGTGACCGTTAACTGCTACGGCGAGGGCGATATCACGACGCCGTTCGGCGGATACAAGCAATCGGGTTTCGGCGGGCGCGACAACGGCCTTCATGCCCATGACCAGTACACGGAAATCAAGACCATCTGGATCGACTTATCCGATCCGGCCGCACAGGACGATGTCGGATGAACGCCATGGAAGAAGCACCCCGGACAAGACTGGGGGGCCGCGGCGCGCGGCGCGAAATCCGGACGGCAATCGACACGAAGATGCTGCCGGCGCTGAAACGCAGGCTGCCGCTTGTCGAACCGATGGACGAAGAACAGGTGGCCCGCATCGACGATGCCTCGATGGCCATTTTGGAGGATGTCGGCGTTGTCTTCCGGGACCCGCAGGCGATTGCAGACTGGCGCAGCGCCGGCGCCCATATCCGCGACGACGACCGGGTGCATCTCGACCGCAATCTCGTGCGGGAACTAATAGCAAGCATTCCAGAGAGCTTTACGTACCACGCCCGTAATCCGGCTAACAATCTACCATTCGGCAAAGATCATTCGATCTTCGTGCCGATGACCGGAGCGCCCTATCTGCGTGACCTCGACGACCAGCGCCGCGGACCGACGCTGGAGGATCTGGCGAATTTCCACAAACTTGCGCACATGCTGCCGGCGCTGCATTCCTCGGCGCATCACATCGTCGAACCAATGGATCATGTGGTTTCCCACCGGCACCTGCGCATCACCTATTCATCGATGAAGCACTCGGACAAGACGTTCATGGGCATGACAACAAGCCCGAAAAACGCCGAGGATGTGATGGATATGTGCGCCATCCTGTTCGGCGCCGACTTCATGGAAGACCACCCGGTGGTCACCGGCAACTGCAACGGCAATTCGCCGCTTGTCTGGGACGAGGTCATGCTCGGCGCCATGCGTGCCTTCTGCCGCAAGAACCAGCCGGTCCTGTGCTCGCCCTTCGTGCTTGGCGGCGCCAACACGCCCGCTTCCACAGCAGCCGCGGTCGCACAGCTCAACGCGGAGGCGCTCTCGGCGCTCGCCTATACACAGGTGGTTCGCAAGGGCTGCCCCGCCATCTACGGCCACTATCTTTCGACGGTCTCGATGAAGTCGGGCGCACCAATGGCCGGAACGCCTGAGATCAGCCTGATGAACTTCATGATCGGCCAGATGGCCCGGCACTACCGTATCCCGTGGCGCACATCGAACACGCTGGGCGGCGCCAAGACTTTCGATGCCCAGGCCGGCTATGAGAGCGCCTCGACGATGATGGCAACCTTGATGGCAGGCGCCAATTACGTATGGCACTCGGCCGGCTGGAACGAAGCCGGCATGCACTGCTCCATGGCCAAATTCGTCGTTGATGCCGAGCAATGCGCCATGGGCTACCGCATGGCCGAAGGCGTCAAATGGGATGATTTCGACGAGGCCTTGGCGGCCGTCCGCGATATCGGCCCGGGCGGGCATTATCTCGGCCACCCGCATACCCAGGCACGGTTCCAGGACGCTTTCTTCATGCCAGAGCTCTTCGACAACAATTCGATCGAGCAATGGGTGGCGGAAGGCAGCCAGGAAATCACAGAGCGGGCGCTCAAATACACGCGCAACCTCTTGAACAATTACCAGGAGCCGCGTCTGGACGCAGCTGTCGACGAAGCCCTGCGCGATTACATCGCCCGGCGCGAACGGGAGATCCCGGCCGTCGATGCGCTGAACGACGAATACTGACCGGCCATGATCACGGTGAGCAAACAGCCATTCGATCCGGGCCCCGCCGCCTGGAACGAGATCCTGCCGTCGGCAATGCCATATCCGAAGCTTGACGGCGATATCCGCGCTGATTTCCTGGTTATCGGCGGGGGCTTCGCCGGTCTGTCGACAGCGCGGCGGCTGAAGCAACTGCAGCCGGATGCCGCGATCTGCGTGGTCGAGGCGCGCCGGATCGCCGAGGGACCGGCCGGGCGCAATTCCGGTTTCATGATCGACCTGCCGCACAATCTGGCATCGAAAGACTATGCCGGCGATGCGGCAAGGGACCGGTCGCAGACCGCCCTGAACCGCGAGGCCATCGCCTTCGCGGCCGCCGCCGCGGAAGAATACGCCATGCCGCAGGAAGCCTTCAGCCCGAGCGGCAAGATCAACGCGGCGGCAACGGAACGCGGGGTTACGCACAACCAGGACTACGCGCAGCACCTGGCGAGCATGGGCGAAGCCCATGAGCTGCTCGATGCCACGGCGATGCGGGCGATCAGCGGGTCCGACTATTATCTGGGCGGTCTCTTTACGCCCGGCACCGCCATGCTGCAGCCGGCGCTCTATGTTCGCGGCCTCGGGGAAGGTCTCGCCGCATCAGGCGTTTTGTTTTTTGAAAATACGCCCGTCACGTCTTTGAACCGAGAAGGCACAGCTTGGCGCGCGGCAACGCCGACCGGAAACATCTCGGCCGGCGCGGTTATCCTGTGCGTGAATGGCCACGCCGAGAGCTTCGGCTTCTTCAAGCGCCGGCTGATGCATATCTATCTCTATGCGTCGATGACCCGTGCACTGACCGCGGAGGAGGCCGCAGCCCTTGGCGGTGAGCGGAGATGGGGGTTCACTCCGGCCGATCCTCTCGGCACGACCGTGCGGCGTATCTCCGGAACCGGCGGCGAGCGCATCGTCGTGCGCAACCGGTTCACCTGGGCGCCGGGCCGCAGTGTCGACGCACAAAGGCTGCGCCCGGTCGCGCATGTACACGACCGGTCGTTTTCCGCCCGGTTTCCTTGTCTGGCAGGTGTCGAGATGGCCTATCGCTGGGGCGGGCTGTTGTGTCTCAGCCTGAACACGGCGCCGGCTTTCGGCGAACTGGAGCCCGGCCTTTTCAGCGCCTGCTGCCAGAACGGTCTGGGAACGGCGGCCGGAACACTGTCCGGTAAGCTGATCGCAGAGCAGATATGCGGACATGAATCGGCATCGCTTTCGGCCATGCAATCATTTCCGGCCCCGAAGCGCCTGCCGCCGGAGCCGTTCGCATCCATCGGCGCCAACGCCACCATGCGCTGGGGCGAGATGCGCGCTGGCAAGGAACTATAGGTTCATTCAGCCGTACGCGTTGCTGCCTTCGGCGCTCGGCTGGACATGCCAATAAATCAGCACCAGCAGGCCGATAATCGGCACAAGCACGATCAGGATCCACCAGCCGGAGCGGCTGATATCGTGCAGCCTTCGGACACTGACCGCAAGTCCGGGGATCAGCAGCGCCAGCGAAGAAATCAGGGACAACGGGTTGCCGGCATCGGGAGAGAAGGCGGCAAAGCCCAGTACCGGTGCGATCACCGCACCGTCGACCAGCTGGAGCACCAGGGACAGGATAAAAACGAAAAGTATCCACCACCAGAACTCAGGCCGCGTGGCGCGGCCCGAAAAGTCGAAGTATTTTGAAAGTACCGTCCTGACAGATTCCGTAAATGTCATATTTACCACCCAGTGCCGGCATTGCGAGAATCAATAACTGCCAGCCATTGCCCAGCGTACAACGGCTCAGAGCAAGTGGAAACGCGGAACTGCAAGGAATAAAACGGACTACTTGAATGCTTCGCCCGGATAGGCGCCCCAGATCTCATCCTGGGCGACCCAGCCCTTGGTGCCACCGACGTCTCCGCGGCACCATTTTCCGTTGCATTCGTCAATTTTCATGACAACGCCGGGCTCCAGCTTGGCCACCAGATCGGCACTTTTCTGAGGCTTCGCCCGCAACAGCACATAGACCTGCAACTCGCCACGTTTCCACGGCGCGATAACCGCCGTCCGTTCGCCGGTGAGCAGTGATTTATGGATCCAACCCTCGGTGCCGTCAGGATCACGGACGCGGCGCCAGTGATCATATTCCTGGATGATTTCCATCGGAATGCCGGACCGGGTGTAGAGCCATTCGACGGCGTAGTCGCGGCTCGGTCCGATGCGAAGATTGACGCGCCGTGCCTTCAGGCTGACAAAGCGGGGCAGCGGCAGGCCGCTCGCGCCGATCGCCGCGCTTTGTGCAAGGGCCGGCGGACCGAATACCGGCGCCGACAAAAGCAGCGTCGCCGCGGCGAGAACCGCACATAGTGTCCGCGTGACGGTAGCGGCATTCATTGCAACCTCCATCGATGGTCCGCGCCGGCTGTCATTGCCACTTTCGCGCCGGTTTGCGCAATCGAAAAATTTCACTCCGGCGCAGAACGAGATTGCTTTGTCTTCCCGCATTCGTCTGATAAAAACGACCCGTGTGGCCGGACCTTAACGGGACTATCACACCATGGTTAAAGAGCTCTCAACAAGGGGCCGATCGAGGAAATGCCGAATAAAAAGCGACCCAAGGTGTTCATCACCCGCAAACTGCCCGAATCTGTGGAAACCCGGATGTGCGAGCTGTTTGAGGCGGAACTGAACATCGAGGACACGGCACGGTCACAGCACGAGTTGGTCGAGGCGATGAAAACCTTTGACGTCCTGGTGCCGACCGTCACCGACCGCATCGACGCAGCGATGATCGAACAGGCCGGCGACAACCTCAAGCTGATCGCCAATTTCGGCAACGGTGTCGACAACATCGATATCGATGCCGCCGCCCGCAAGGGAATCACCGTCACCAATACGCCGAACGTGCTGAACGAGGACACCGCCGACATGACGATGGCGCTGATCCTCGCCGTGCCGCGGCGGCTCGCCGAGGGTGCCAATGTGCTGATGGGTGACGGCGTCTGGAACGGCTGGTCGCCGACCTGGATGCTCGGCCACCGGATCTGGGGCAAACGGTTGGGCATTGTCGGCATGGGCCGTATCGGCACGGCCGTTGCCCGCCGGGCCCGGGCTTTCGGCCTTTCGATCCACTATCACAACCGCAACCGCGTCGACCCGGTCACGGAAGAAGATCTCGAGGCCACCTACTGGGAGAGCCTGGACCAGATGCTCGCGCGGGTCGATATCGTCTCGGTCAACTGCCCGTCGACACCGGCAACGTTCCACCTGCTGTCAGCCCGGCGGCTCGACCTGCTTCGCCCCGAGGCCTACATCGTCAACACCGCACGCGGCGGTATTATTGACGAGGCTGCGCTGATCAAGAACCTCCAGGAGGGCAAGATCGCCGGCGCGGGCCTCGACGTCTTCGAGCATGAGCCTGCCGTCAACCCGAAACTGGTCAAGCTGGCCGACAAGGGCCGGGTCGTCATCCTGCCGCATATGGGATCGGCAACCATCGAGGGCCGGATCGACATGGGCGACAAGGTGATCATCAATATCCGCACGCTCTTCGACGGTCACCGGCCACCCGACCGGGTTCTGCCCGGCCAGTTGTAACGTATAAAGTCAGCCGGTTGACCTAGCCGCTGTCCGCAGACCGGTACGTGATCGTGTCGAAGCGGGCGGCAAGTGCATCGTATAGCAGCAGTCGGCCGACAAGCGGTTCGCCGATACCGGTGACGAGTTTCACCACCTCCATGGCCTGGAGCGTCCCGATGACACCGGTGAGCGCACCGACAATGCCGGCCTCTGCGCAACTCGGCAGCAACCCGTCGGGTGGAGGCGCCGGAAACAGATCCCGATAGGTCGGGTTGCGCCGGCCCTCGGCATCCTTGCGGAATGGCACCAGAACCGTCACCGATCCATCGAAACGGCCAACCGCCGCGGTGACCAGCGGGCGCTCCAGCGCGGCACATTGATCAGCGACCAGATAGCGCGTGGCGAAATTGTCGGATCCATCGGCAACGATGTCGTATCGGCCGATCAGTGCCTTCGCGTTCTCTTTATCGATACGCATACTGTGCGCCTCGACAGCAACGTGCGGATTGATCCGCTGCAGGGTCTTGCCGGCACTCTCCGTCTTGGCGGTCCCCACGGCCCCGGTATCGTGCAGGATCTGACGCTGCAAATTGGACAGCGATACGACATCATCATCGACGATGCCCAGCGTTCCGACCCCGGCGGCCGCCAGATATTGCAGGACGGGGGATCCAAGGCCGCCGGCTCCGATCACCAGCACACGTGCCTTTTTCAGCCTCTGCTGGCCGGGGCCACCGATCTCGGGCAGAACGATATGGCGGGCATAGCGTTCCAGCTCAGACGATGTCAGCGCGTTTTCAGTCATGGGCTTCTCACTGGACCGCTGTTCGCATCAATCGGGCGCGGCACCGACGGCGCCGGATTGCACCGTCATAAACTGGGCACGCTCGCCAAGAGCCGAAAACATAGTGCGATCGGTTCCGGTCATAAAGGCCTGCCCGCCGAGCGCATCCACCAGGTCAAAAAGCGCCGCGCGGCGGCCCTCGTCAAGATGCGCAGCGATCTCGTCGAGCAGAAGGACCGGGGCATGACCGCAAATCTCTCCCGTGAGCCGGGCGTGGGCAAGCACCAATCCAACCAGCAGCGCCTTCTGTTCGCCGGTCGAGCAGTGCGCCGCATCCATATCCTTGCCGCGGTGACGGACCTTCAAGTCCGAACGATGCGGTCCGGTGAGTGTCCGGCCGGCAGCGGCATCCCGCTCGCGGCCCGCTTCGAGCTGTGCGGCCAGCGCTTCCTCCTGTTCGGCGGCGTTGTCGCCGGGAAGCTGGACCAAAAAATCATCGAGCTGAAGGCCGGCCTGCGGAAACGGGCCATCTTCCTGACGCTCATCGATCAGCTTTGTCATCATGGCGATCAGTTCACGGCGCGCCAAAGCGATCGCAATTCCGAGCTCAGCCATCTGCGTCTCGATGCCGCTCAACCAGGCGGGATCGCGGCGTCCCTCCGAAAGCAACCGGTTGCGGCTTCGCATGGCACGCTCGTAGTCGAGCACGCGCCGGCCGTGGCCGGGATCGATGGCGAGGACCTGGCGGTCGAGGAAACGCCGGCGATCGGACGCGGAACCGGTGAAAAGGCCATCCATGGCAGGTGTCAGCCAGACAATGCGCAGATGTTCAAGAAGCTCGTCATTGCTGCGCGCGTTGGTGCCGTTGACGCGCAGGCGCCGGCCGCCGCCGGCCTCCGCATCGCCGCCCGCGCTGGTGCCGATCTCCACCGGTCCCTGCATGCCGTCAAGCGCGGCAAAGACGGCGAACCCCGCCTCGCATCCCTTACGCGCCATATCGGCGTAGGCAGCACGACGCAGGCCGCGGCCCGGAGACAGCAGGGAGACGGCTTCCATGAGATTGGTCTTTCCGGCGCCGTTTTCACCGGTCAGCACAACGTGGCGGCTGTCGAGATCGAGTGTGAGCTGCCGGTAGTTCCGAAAATCCGTCAGTTTGAGACGGGTCAGGCAGGCAGCGTCCACAATATCGCCTGCCTCAAACGCGCATGGGCATCAGCACGTAAAGGGCGCTCTCCTCGGCAACATCGCGCACCAGCGTGGGCGAGCCGGGATCGGCGAACAGAAAGATCGCTTCCGCGCCGCTGAACTGTCCGGTGATGTCCAGCAGGTATTTGGCGTTGAAGCCGATCTCCAGCGCCTCGTTCTTGTAGCCGACGGCAAGCTCCTCCGTGGCGCTGCCGGAATCCGGATTGTTGACCGTCAGCGTCAACAGGCCTTCGGACAGCGCAAGCTTCACAGCACGGCCGCGTTCGGATGAGATGGTCGAGACGCGGTCGACAGCCGCCGCGAACGGCGCGCAGTCGACCGTCAATTCCTTGTCGTTGCCCGTCGGAATGACGCGCTGATAGTCGGGAAAGGTGCCGTCGATCAGTTTCGACGTCAGCAGGACACCGCCAATAGTGAAGCGTATCTTGGCCTCCGAGACCTCGACCGTCACCGCGATATCCGGATCGTCGACCAGTTTCTGCAACTCGCCGACCGTCTTGCGCGGCACGATGATGCCGGGCATGCCCTCCGAACCGGACGGCGCTTCAATATCGGCACGCGCGAGCCGGTGGCCATCGGTCGCCACGGCGCGAAGCTTCAGCGCGCCCTGCTCTTCGATGGTGTGCATGAAGATGCCGTTCAGATAATAGCGGGTCTCCTCCGTCGAGATCGCGAACTGGGTGCGGTCGATGAGCATCTTGAGCTCTGTCGACTGGAGCCGGAATGTGTGGCTGAACTCCCCGGCGGTCAGGTCCGGGAAATCCGATTCCGGCAGGCATTGCAGGGAGAATTTCGAGCGGCCCGAGGCAACGGTCATGCTGGCGCCTTCCGGATCGACGGCCAGAAGCACCTCCGCACCGTCCGGAAGCTTGCGGACAATATCGTAAAGAAGATGCGCCGGAACGGTCGTCGAGCCGGATTGCTCGACATTGGCGGCGGTCGCCTCGGTGACCTCCAGATCAAGGTCCGTCGCCTTGAGATCGAGTGTCGCCCCATCGGCCTTCAGCAGAACATTGGACAGGATCGGGATCGTATTGCGCCGCTCAACGACCCGATGAACGTGGTTCAAGGATTTCAGGAGGTTCGAACGCTCGATTGTGACACGCATGGATTTCTACACCAAATCTTGTTGTTCTGATCGTTGTCATCGGGTGCGCCGGTCCGAGATCGGCGCCAGGCTTTCCGGAACACCCGTCGTAAGATCTGCCCGGCCATAGCGGGACTTTTTATATGGGACAAGCAAAATGACAGATATACCGCCCTTTGCGCAAGCTTATGACACGGAAGTCGATGAACCGCGACCGGCTTTCTGGGGATAAAGTAAATATGAACGCCGCAAGCAATTCGGGCCCCGCAACCGCGGAGCCCGAACCCGACAAGGCATCATCTTGCGCGGCGTGTCACTCGCTGATCAGGCGGCGCAGCAGTTCGATCTCGTGGGACAGTTTGGTGTCTTCTTCCAGCAAGCCCTCGATCTTGCGGACCGCGTGAAGAACGGTCGTGTGATCGCGGCCCCCGAAACGCCGGCCGATCTCGGGGAAAGAGCGCGGCGTCATGGTCTTTGACAGGAACATGGCGATCTGGCGCGGCTTGACGATCGTGCGTGTGCGCCGGTTCGAAATCATCTCCTGCCGGGAGACATTGTAATGGCGCGACACGATGCGCTGGATATCCTCGATGCGCACCCGCTTCGGCTCGCCGGCGTTGACGAGGTGGCCGAGCAGTTCGTCGACGCGGTCGATCGACAGCGACGGCTCGAAGGACCTTCGGAACAGAAGCTGGTTGAATGCACCCTCCAGTTCGCGGCCGCTCGATGTGACATGGCGTGCGACGTGCGCGAGGATTTCGGTCGGGATGTCGAGGGAGTAGTCTTCCTGCTGGGCGGCCGCAAGGCGGCGTTTGAGAATCTCGAGACGCATCTCGTAATCGGGTGCCTCGATTTCGATGGCAACGCCGCCCTGCAACCGGGATCGGACACGTGCGTCGAGCGACTCCAGCTCCCACGGTGCCCGGTCCGCCGCAACCACGACCTGACGGGCAGAATCCAGCAGCATGTTTAGAAGGTGGCAGAACTCGTGCTGAATCGACTTGCCCTGCAGGAACTGCATATCGTCGATGACAAGCAGGTCGATATTGCGCAGCGACTCCTTGAAGGACAAGGCGTCATTGTCACGGATCGCCGTGGCGAAGCGCCACATGAAATATTCCGCCGTAAGGTAAACGACGCGCGGCTTGCGCTCGCTTTCATTGGCAGCCAGCGCAATCGCCTGAAGGAGATGGGTCTTTCCAAGTCCGACATTGGAGTGGATGAAAAGGGGATTGAAGCGGACGGCACTGCTGCCGGCCTCGGCGATCGTTTTGGCCGCCGCCAGGGCAACCCGGTTCGAGGCGCCTTCGACATAGGAGCTGAACGAATAGCGCCCATCGAGCGGCGAGCCGGAAACCGATCCGGTCTCGACCGGCCGCATCTGCGCCTTCTTGGATTTGGAAGCCGGATGCGGCACTGCCGGCGGGCGTGCCGATTGCGACCCCGATGATGTCGATTGCTGGACGTCTGAGATTTCGGAGGATTGGATAAGCCGGTTGCCCCGTGTGGCGGATCGCACGACAATCTCAACCTTGTTGATGTCGCTGTTCTCCTCGGCAAAAAGCTGCGTCAGAAGATCCAGATACCGGTTGTTGATCCATGACCGCAGAAAGGTCGTGGGCACCGATAGACGCACAATGCTTTTTGAAATGGATTCGAGTTTTAGCCGGCCGAACCAGCTTGAAAATACGTCGGGACCGACCTGTGCCTTCAGCCGGGTCTGCACCCGTCCGAAGAGTACGTCATTCGCCATTCCTGATTTCCCCATCTCCGTCGGTGGATCGGCCTTGCCGGCAGGAGGTGGTGCATCATCCCGCGATCGCCGCATATTTGAACGCACCTGTGCTCCTGTTAGTCCCTGCATTTGGCCTTCTCCTGTATCGTTATTATTGCGTCGGCCGAGCGGCCGAACTTACTGTTCTACGTACAAACCCCAAACCCAACTAAGAAGTGATTCCCCTTTCGTCTCCGTCAGTCCGACCGACCGAATGCGCGTGGCGCTACGGATCACCACGCGTATCCTCTTCCCGGTACAATGCGCAGCCCCCAGAGCAATGCGCACAAACGTCCCCATGCCCGAGCTTGCGCCCGAACCACAACCGGGAAATTTTGATGAATCGTGCCGCAGAATGCGAACACTGCATTGAAGATTAAAACATCGAAACTGCCGAAGAGTTCAGCAGTCTCACAATTCAAAACAACCTGTTCGCGACCTCCATGCAGGATCATTAAGGCAACGTTAACGGCCGAAGGTCAAGGCGGGTTTCGGGCAGAAATCGGCACGATCGGCCCGCAGATGCGATGCGGCCCAAACGCGCATCCTGTGCGCCTTCCCGTAACGCGTTTGGAATCAATGGCTTTTTGCGCAGGAACGCTCGAGTGTTGCCAAATTGCAAAAAAACAAAAAAATTCTCTTGACTCGGAAAACGTTCAACCGGTTTTCGAGCGGTCTACCAAAGAATTTTAATCCTCTCGTAGCCCTTTGTTTTTTATGTTAAAAATATGTTCAACATTTTCTAGACGACTGGTCTATTTCTACTTCATATTACAGAAACTTGATAGAATCCAAAAAGCCCGGCCAATGGCCAGGCTATGCGAACAACAGCTAAATATTTGCAATTAGGCGCTGATTGCCTTCACACGCTTCGCCAGGCGCGAAACTTTCCGCGAAGCGGTGTTGCGGTGCACGACACCCTTGGTTGCCGCACGCATCAATTCCGGCTGTGCCTGCTTGAGCGCCTCGGCAGCGGCGTCCTTGTCGCCCGATGCGATCGCTTCCTCGACCTTGCGGATATATCCACGCACCCGCGAGCGGCGTGCCTTGTTGACTTCCGTTCGCCGAGCGATCTTGCGGGTCGCTTTTTTCGCCGAAGCTGTATTGGCCATTTACTTCTCTCTTTGCCTTGGTGCTTGCTGCATGTCCTGACGCCGGGTTTTGGAACCCGCTGGTGTAACGACAGGTGCAGAAAAAATTACGGTGGCCGCCCGGGCCACCAAATCCGTGCCGGGCATATAGCCGGAAAGTCGGTTGCCGTCAACGGTTCTTGAACTGCGCCTGGCGTTTCTCCGCAAAGGCACTCATCCCCTCTTTCTGGTCCTCGGTGGCAAACAGTGAATGGAACAGGCGGCGCTCGAAACGGATACCCTCGGCCAGCGTCACCTCATAGGACCGGTTGACGCTCTCCTTGGCCATGACAACCGACGGCTGCGAGAAACCGGCGATCTTTTCGGCCGCCTTGATCGCGGTCTCCATCAGTTCGGTGGCCGGCACCACACGCGCGACAAGTCCGGAGCGCTCCGCCTCCTCCGCGTCCATCATGCGGCCGGTGAGGCAAAGATCCATGGCCTTGGCCTTTCCGACGGCACGGGTCAGGCGCTGGGTGCCTCCCATGCCCGGTATAGTCCCGAGCGTGATTTCCGGCTGTCCGAATTTGGCGGTGTCGGCGGCAACGATGAAGTCGCACATCATGGCGAGCTCGCAGCCGCCGCCAAGTGCGTATCCCGCAACGGCGGCGATGATCGGCTTGCGAACGGTGCTCACCTTGTCCCAGCCGCCGATGAAGTCGCCCATATAGGCCTCCACGAAATCGAGGCTCTGCATCTCCTTGATATCGGCGCCGGCGGCAAAGGCCTTCTCGGAACCGGTCACCACCATGGCACCGATCTTGGCATCGGCATCGAATGTCTGCAGGGCATCGACCAGTTCAGCCATCAACTCCGCGTTCAGCGCGTTCAACGCCTTGGGCCGATCCAGGGTGACGAGACCAACGCTGCCGCGCGTTTCAACCCTGATACAATTATATCCCATCCTAGGTTTCCTTCCGTTGATGTTTCGCCATCGACCGATCAGCGCTGGCATACGGGGCAATAATAGGTCGAGCGGCCGCTTTGTACGATGCGGCGGATCTTTCCACCACATCCATCGCGCCGGCAAGGCATTCCTTCCTGATCATAAGTGTTAAATGTGTGCTGGAAATATCCCAGCGTCCCGTCCGCCTGGCGATGGTCACGCAAGGAGGAGCCGCCTGCCTCGATCGCCGCGGCAATCACCGTGCGCACCGCCTGCACCAGATCTTCCAGCCGCGCCACCGGCCTGCCGGACCGGGTGACCAGCGATCCTGCCGTGCGGCGGGGCGACAGCCGCGCCTGCCACAGCGCCTCACAGACATAGATATTGCCCAGGCCGGCGACGATGCGCTGGTCAAGCAGGGCCGCCTTCAGCGGCGAGCGCTTGCCCGCGAACCGTTCCGCGAGATAACCGGCATGGAGCGCATTGCCGGTCGGCTCCACGCCGAGGTCGCGGATCAGCGGATGCGCGGCAAGCTCGCCCTCGCCGGTGAGCAGCATGAAGCCGAAGCGCCGCGGGTCATTATATATGACGCGCGAACCACCTCGCGGCCCGTCGAGGTGAAAGACGACATGGTCGTGTTTTTTATCCTTGCTGCGGTCGTGGTGGAACCGCCCGGGCGTTGCGGCGCTGCCGGCGTGGTCCACGAAGTAGGACCCTGACATGCCGAGATGGGAGATCAGGACCGAGCCGTCGTCGAAGCCGATCAGCAGATATTTGGCGCGCCGCCGCAAGGCGACAATCCGGCGGCCCTCGATGCGGGTCGCGAAGTCCTGCGGAAACGGAAAACGCAGATCAGGGCGATGCTGCTCAAGGCGCTGCACAACGGCACCCTCCATGGCCGGTTGCAGGCCACGGCGAACGGTCTCGACTTCAGGCAGTTCCGGCATGGACTTCCGGCACGTTGGCTTTTGCTTTTTGTTCACCTATAAGCGGCGCGACTTTGCCGCACCGCATTGCAGGTGAGCCTGATAGCGCATCTTGACGCGTTAGGCTATTGTTCCCGCCAAATTGAGTACCGGAGTTCCTATCGATGTCACAGACGCGTACATCCGCAGCCGGCGGCATGGAAACCTCCTACGGATTCAAGGACGTGGGCGAAGGCGAGAAGCAGCGGCTCGTCAATGACGTGTTCCACGGTGTGGCGCGCCGCTACGACATCATGAACGACGTGATGTCGCTCGGCATGCATCGTGCCTGGAAGGATGCGATGGTGGCTGCGCTCAATCCGAGGAAGAGCGCCGCATACCAGGTGCTCGACGTCGCCGGCGGCACCGGCGACATCGCGTTCCGGATCGTCGACGCATCGGACCGGCTCGCCCGCGCGACAGTGCTCGACATCAATGGATCGATGCTCGATGTCGGGCGCCAGAGGGCGCAGAAGCGGCGGCTCGAAGATAATCTGACCTTCGTCGAGGCCAATGCGGAAGACCTGCCCTTCGAGGACAACAGCTTTGACGCCTATACGATCGCTTTCGGCATCCGCAATGTGCCGCGCATTGATCTGGCGCTTGGGGAAGCGAAACGCGTGCTGAAGCGGGGCGGACGGTTCCTGTGTCTGGAGTTTTCCGACGTCGACCTGCCGCTTCTCGACAAGGTCTATGACGCCTGGTCCTTCAACGCTATCCCGCAATTCGGCCGGGTGATCACCGGAGATGGCGAACCTTACCGCTATCTGGTCGAATCGATCCGCAAGTTTCCGGACCAGCGCGATTTTGCCGCAATGATCGGCGCTGCCGGCCTGTCGCGGGTGAAATGGACCAACTACACCGGCGGAATTGCAGCGCTGCATTCGGCATGGAAACTCTAGAGCGTGCCTGGTTTAGTTTGAAGCATTTGATGGCGGAAAATCGGTCCAGTCGGCTAGGCGCGTCGCGCAGCGCGATGTGGGGCATCGGGCAAGCGGCGCAACAACGCCGATGGGCCGATTTTCCCCACCCTGGAAAAGGAAGAAGATGTTGAAACACAATGTTGAGCGGGCCGGGCGATTTTGGCCCCTGGCGTCGTTGGCTCGCCCTTGTGGTGGGCCAACACCACGGCGCGCAATCCGCCTAGCCAGAAACCAAAATCGTCTCGGTCAAATGATTCAAACTAAGCCAGACACGCTCTAGTACCCTCCCCGCAAGCAGCGCCAAGAACCGTCCGACCATGAACAGTTTCCTCGCCTATTTCCGACTGATGCGCGCCGGCTGGGTGATGGCGCGCGAGGGCGTGATCGCCTCGCTGCCGGACGACGGGCTGTACGGGCCGGCGCGTGCGGCGCACCGGCTGGCGACATTGCTGGCGCGGCGCAAGGCGAAGCAGTCCGACAGGGCGCAGCGCCTGGCATGCGCCGTCGAGCGGCTCGGGCCGTCCTATGTGAAACTTGGCCAGTTCCTGGCGACGCGTCCCGATGTTGTCGGCCGCGCACTGGCACAGGACCTTTCACTGCTCCAGGACCGCATGGACACGTTTTCGATGGAAAGTTCGAAGGCTAGGATTGTCGAATCCATCGGTCTTCCGGTGGAGGCGCTCTACAGTTCCTTCGAACCGCCCATCGCCGCGGCCTCTATCGCGCAGGTGCACCCGGCAGAGATCCGCGATGATACCGGCACGCGACGCGTTGCGGTCAAGGTGGTGCGGCCCGGGATCCGAAAGCGCTTCTATCGCGATCTTGAGTCCTTCTACCTCGTCGCCCGCATGGCCGAACGCATGGTGCCCGCCTCGCGGCGGCTGCGGCCGGTGGATATCGCACGCACGCTGGAACAGACGACGAAGATCGAGATGGATTTCCGCCTCGAGGCGGCGGCGCTTTCCGAGCTAGCGGAAAACACACGCGAGGATCCGGGTTTTCGCGTGCCGTCGGTCGACTGGGCGCGCACCGGGCGCGATGTCGTCACCATGGAATGGATCGACGGCATCAAGATCGCCGATGTCGAGGAACTGAAGGCGGCGGGCCACGACCTCGACCACCTTTCCGAAGTCCTGATCCAATCCTTCCTGCGCCACACACTGCGTGACGGATTTTTCCACGCCGACATGCACCAGGGCAACCTGTTCGTCGATGCCTCAGGCACCATTGTCGCCGTCGATATGGGAATCGTCGGAAGGCTGGGAAAAAAGGAACGCCGGTTCCTTGCCGAAATCCTCTACGGCTTCATCCGGCGCGACTACCGCCGGGTCGCCGAGGTGCATTTTGAAGCCGGCTATGTACCGGCTCATCATGATGTCGCGAGTTTCGCGCAGGCGATCCGCGCCATCGGAGAGCCCATTCACGGCCAGTCCGCCGAGACCATTTCCATGGCAAAGCTGCTGACGCTGCTTTTCGAAGTGACGGAACTCTTCGACATGCAGACGCGGCCGGAACTCATCATGCTGCAAAAGACCATGGTCGTCGTCGAAGGCGTGGCGCGGCTGCTCAATCCGCATTTCAACATGTGGAAGGCCTCGGAGCCGGTGGTCGGCGACTGGATTGCGCGCAATCTCGGACCTGTCCGCGTGGTGACCGATCTCAAGGACGGGCTCGGTGCCGCGGTGCGGCTGGCCGAACAGGCACCGGAGCTGGCCGCGCGGGCGGAACGCCTGTCGCAGGAGCTGGATGCCATGGGCCGCAAGGGTCTGCGCTTCGATCCGGAGACGGCCGAAGCCATCGGGAAGGCCGAGGCGCGCTACGCACGATCGGGCCGTATTGCCCTGTGGGTGATAGCATTGACAGCAATTTATATCGCTTTTCAGCTTTAGATTGATTTCATTGCAATCAATTTGCTAGGCTACTGGCAAGGAGACCGCCATGGCCAGCATCACCATACGCAACCTCGACGACGGCACCAAGCAGTCGCTGCGCGAGCGCGCCGCCCGCAACGGCCGCTCGATGGAAGAGGAGGTGCGGCATCTTTTGCGCGAGACATCGCAGCCGCCATCCGGGCAGGCGAGCGAGGCGGCCTGGCCGGAACCGGCCGGCGGCGACACGACACTCGCCGGCAAGCAGATCCTGCTGATCATCACCGGCGGCATTGCGGCCTATAAATCTCTGGACCTGATCCGGCGCCTGCGGGAACGCGGTGCCGCGGTGCGGCCGGTCATGACGCGGGGCGCCTCGGAATTCGTCACGCCGCTCGCTGTCGGAGCGCTGGCGGCGGACCGGGTCTTCACCGAACTCTTCTCGCGCGAGGACGAGCAGGATGTCGGCCACATCCGTCTGGCGCGCGGCGCCGATCTCGTGGTGGTCGCACCGGCAACGGCGGATTTCATCGCCAAGATGGCACTCGGCCTTGCCGATGACCTTGCCTCGACCGTCGTGCTGGCCAGCGACCGGCCGATCCTTGTCGCGCCGGCGATGAACCCGGTCATGTGGAACGCACCGGCCTTCCAGCGCAACATGCAGCAGCTTCGCGAGGACGGTGTGCGTGTCGTCGGACCGATGCGCGGCGAGATGGCCGAAAGCGGCGAAGCGGGCCTTGGCCGCATGGCGGAGCCGCTCGACATCGTTTCGGCTGCAACGCGACTGCTCGACAACCGTCCGCGCCCGCTCGCCGGGAAGACCGCGATCGTCACCTCCGGCCCGACCCACGAGCCGATCGATCCGGTGCGCTACATAGCCAACCGGTCGTCCGGCAAGCAGGGTCATGCCATCGCCGCGGAACTGGCGGCGCTCGGCGCGCGCGTGACGCTGGTCTCAGGCCCGGTCACCATACCCGATCCGCAGAGTGTCGCGACGGTGCATGTCGAGAGCGCCCGCGAGATGCTCGATGCCGTCGAGCAGCTTCTGCCCGCCGATATCGCTGTCATGGTCGCCGCCGTTGCCGACTGGCGCGCCGCCGGCGAGGCGGATGAGAAGATCAAGAAAAAGCCCGGAAAGGCACCGCCGCCGCTCAAACTGACGGAGAACCCGGACATTCTCAAAACCGTCGGCCATCATGGCAAACGCCCGACGCTGGTTGTCGGCTTCGCCGCGGAAACGCAGAACCTGATCGACAACGCCCGGGCCAAGCTGCAGCGCAAGGGTGCCGACTTCATCGTCGCCAATGACGTGTCGCCCGAGACGGGCGTGATGGGCGGTGACAGGAACCGCGTACGGATCGTTTCGGCAAAGGGTGTCGACGACTGGCCGGAGATGGACAAGCAGTCCGTCGCGGCGCGGCTGGCGCAGGAAATCGCGGCGCGTTTTCAGACGGCAACCGCCTGAACAGTCCCGGCCGGTTCGAAGGGCTCGGCAGCAATGCCGCCGTCATTGACGGTTACGAAACTCGCCGACGGAATTTCCGACCAACGGCCGGGAGCCTCGTCAAAGGGCTCGGACACCATGCAGTAACCGTCACCGGTCAAGGGACACATCGCGCCGCAGTAGAGCGTCGGCGCATAGCGGTCGGTGGCGTAGCGCACACAATAGAGCGCCTTGCCGTCACTGAGTGCCGCGGTGAAGCGGATCAGCGGTGAAACTCCAAGGGCAATCGATTGTGTGAGCACAAAGCCGAGTGCTGCTTCCAGCGCCGCTTTCGGGTCCTGCTCAAGGCCGAATTCCAGTGCCAGCAGGAACAGCAGTTCGGAATCCGTCGATCCCTTCCGCTCACTGTAGAGCGCATCGCTCAGCCGCGCCTCGAGCCGCCGCTCGAGGCGGTCGAAAGCACCGAGCTGACCGTTGTGCATAAAGGCCCAGCGCCCGTGCACGAAAGGATGGCAGTTGTCCCGGGTGGTGCGGCCCGCCGTCGAGGCGCGCACATGGGCGAGAAACAGGGAAGAGCCGATCTGCCGTGCCAGCGAGCGCAAATTGTCGTCCGACCAGGCGGGCAGAATATCGCGATAATGGCCTGGCTCGTCGCGCTCGCCATACCAGGCGATTCCGAAGCCATCGCCATTCGTCGCGGTCTTTGCCTCGGCGGCACATTGCGACTGGTCGATCAGGGAATGGGCGGGCGATGCAATCAGATCCTCGAGGAACCGGCGGCGACCGCGATAGGCAACCCAACGGCACATTTTTTCAGCAAACCTCCTGACGAAACGGGAACATTTGACCGGCGCCGAAGCGACGGCCAGCTGCGGGTTCCGGGTTTAGCGGTTTTACATCCTCACCGCCTTTGCCCGGTACAGCCGGCTGTCGCGAGAGCCCGACCCGTTCGGAATTGTTCTTCAATCCTTTTGTCCTCCCGGGTAACGGATAGTCGGCCCGGCGCCCGCCCTGTGCCCGAAATCGCGCCAATGACGCACCGGTCCGTTCCGTGGGCTATCCGTCATCAAATGCTCCCCTTTTGCCAGGGGCAGTGTTCAACCACGCCTGTTGTGCATGCGATGATGCATGGTGTTGATCATGTTGCCTGCCGTCTTTTCAAACAGGAACGGCAGAAAGGCGTGGACGAAGGCGGCACAGGACGCCAGCAACAACCGGCCGGAAAAGCCGGCGGCAAAGCGCATATGCTCGAAATAGGTTTCGTCGACCGATTGCGGATGCTCGGTAAAAAGCTTGGTGACCGGTGTCGTCATGGCCGTATCCCTTCACAGCATTTTCCAGTTTGACTCCCATTGTACCGCCGTGCGCGGGGATATGTTCCCAATTCTTCTGGATTATTGCGATATTTTGGGATAAAAATCCCAAATAATGAAGAAATTGGATGAATTCGATCACAGTATTCTGGATGAACTGCAACGGGACGGCAGTCTTTCAATCGAATCGCTCGCGGAGAAGGTGCACCTGTCGCGCAATGCCTGCTGGCGCCGCCTTCGGGCGCTCGAGGAACGGGGCGTCATCAGGGGCCGTGTGGCCTTGGTCGATCCCGAGCAGATCGGCTGCGGGCTTTCCGTCTTTATTTTCATACGCACCGCCAACCACGATCCCGACTGGCTGGAGAAGTTTCGCAAGGCCGTTGTCAGCCTGCCGGAGATCACCGGTGTCCATCGCACCAGCGGAGAACTCGATTATGTGCTGAAGGCGCGGGTCGCCGACGTCAGATCCTATGACCGGCTCTATCAGCGGCTGATCGCCAAGGTGCCGCTGTCGGACGTCACCGCCTCCTTCGTCATGGAAGACATCAAGGACACGACGGCGCTGCCGATTGTCAGCACTTTGTGACCGATCCACGCAGATTGCCCACCAATCGTTGAACAGTCCGTCTTCCGGGCGCCGCTTATTCCGGTCCCGGCAATCGCTATATTCTGGGTCAACAAAGGAGCCACACCCATGTCCATCCGCCCAGTCAAGCAACTCTCGCCCGCGGTCCCGACCATGGAAGGGGCCGGCGTCAAACTGCATCGCGCCTTCGGCTTTACCGACCCGACGCTCGCCGATCCGTTTCTGCTGTTCGATGATTTCCGCAACGAGCGGCCAGAGGACTATCTCGCCGGATTTCCATGGCATCCGCATCGCGGCATCGAGACCATCACCTATGTGCTGGCCGGCACGGTCGACCATGGCGACAGTCTCGGCAACCAGGGCACGCTCGGCGCCGGCGACGTTCAGTGGATGACCGCCGGCAGTGGCATCATGCATCAGGAGATGCCGAAGGGCGACGCCAATGGACGCATGCACGGCTTCCAGCTCTGGGCCAATCTGCCGTCATCCCTGAAGATGACCGATCCGCGCTACCAGGACATCAAGGGGGCCGACATTCCCGAGGTCATCGACGACGACGGGACCGTTGTGCGTGTCGTATGCGGCGATTTCTGGGGCAAGTCCGGTCCGGTCGACGGCGTGTCGGCCGACCCGCTCTATCTCGATGTCTCCGTTCCGCCCGGTAAACGCAAGACCTTGCCGGTCGATACCTACCGGTCGGCATTCGCCTATATCTTTGCCGGCTCAGGACACTTCTCCAGCGCGTCCAGGCCTTTCGGAGTCCTGACCGAAAAGGAGATCGGTGGAGAGGAGATCCTGCTGCGCGACCAATCCGGCAACCGGACGCTGGTGGTCTTCGACACCGGCGACGAGGTGACCGTACAAGCCGGCGAAGAGGGTGTACGGTTTTTGCTTGTAGCCGGCAAACCGATTGAAGAGCCGGTCGCCTGGCACGGACCGATCGTCATGAACACGCGTGAGGAACTGGCGCAGGCGATCCGCGAACTTCAGTCCGGCACCTTCATCAAGGGACAAGCCTGACCACCAGGCCGGTGTGCGGCGAAACCGAACCGGCTACGAGCCCGTCGAAAACGCTCTCTGCGCCGGAAAGGCCGTCGACAGCCTGATAAGTGAGCCAGGACCGGCTCTTTTCGGCGGCAGCGCGCCAGAAGGCAAAGGCTTTTTCCTCAAAAGCGCCCGGCCCCCAATCGGTCGCGCGCTTTTGAATGTGGCCGGGCGCAAAGAACATCGCGCTTCTGTCGCGGACAAAGCCCGGCCCCATCTCGTTGTCGTCCCAGTGGGTGACGCCGACATTCGAGCAATAGCGCATGTTGTCGCCAAGATGCGCGTGCAGCTTTGAAAGAACGGCCCCTGAACCCGACATGTCGATGATGGCGGTCGGACGGCTTGCGTCCACGGATGCAATCTCGTCATAGGTCAGCACGGTGTCGTAGAGGCCGAGCGCCTTCACGGCGTCCAGGTTGCGCGGCGACGTCATGCCGACGCTTTCCGGCGCGCCTGGATCGTCCGCCAGCGCATAGGCAACGCCGATGGCCGTCTTGCTGGAGGCGCTGACGACAATGACCTGTTCGGCGCCGAACCAGGAATTGTCGGTAAAGAAATCGTGCAGGCAGAATGATGTCGCGTAGAGCGGGTAAAGCACCATGCGGGCATCATCGTAATCCGGCTCATAATCCGCCTGACCGTGCACCCGGCCATAGGCATTGTAGACCGGCGGCAATTCAGCACGGTGTCCGGCACCATCGAAGAGCCTGGTCTCGCTGACCTTCTGCGGCTTCATCACCATGTGGGTGGCCATCGGGAAATAACCGTAAAGACGGTCGCCGACCGGAACGTCCGGATGGTTCGAGGCGGTCACATCGGCAAATCCCCACACGGGAATGATGCCCCAGCCCGCATCATCATTTTGTGCCGGCGGAAAGAAATTCCAGTAGCCGATCTTCTCGCCGACGACGCCATAGGTGACGTTGTTGGCGGTCAGCGCAAAGCGGTCAACGCTGAGAAGGACCTCGCCGTCTTCCAGGTGCGGTGTCTCTTCCTCCACCAGACGATGGCGGGACAAGTCATCCTTGCGGACCTGGAACTGCTGCATGCTTGCCTCCCTTGCCGCCGCTAGGCAGCCTTTTGCGGGTGATATTCCTTGACATGGGCGAAGCGGATCGCCGGCCAGCGCTCGGCTTCATAATTGAGCGAAAAGCCGTCGGAAGCGAGGAAAACCGCATCGCCGTCGAGATCACGCGCAATGTCGCCGCGCTTCGCGTTGATGAATTTCTCGACTTCCGCATCGGCATCCGCCGAGATCCAGCGGCAGATATTGAAACGCGCGGCCTCGAAATCGACCGGCAGGCCATACTCCGCCTTCAGGCGTTCCTTGAGGACATCGAGCTGCAGCGCGCCGATGACACCGACAATGGCGGGCGATCCGTCCTCGGGCGAGAACAGCTGCACGACACCCTCCTCCGCCATCTGCTGCAGCGCCTCTTTCAGTTTCTTGGCCTTCATCGCGTCTTCCAGGCGCACGCGGCGCAGGATTTCGGGCGCGAAATTCGGCACGCCCTCGAAAACGATGTCCTCACCCTCGGTCAGCGTGTCGCCGATGCGCAGCGTCCCGTGGTTCGGAATGCCGACCACGTCACCGGCATAGGCGTCGTCCGCGAGCTGGCGCTGATGGGCAAAGAAGAATTGCGGCGCCGAAAGGCCGAGCGTCTTGCCGGTGCGCGAAAGCCGCGCCTTCATGCCGCGCTGCAGGCGGCCCGAACAGACGCGCACAAAGGCGATGCGGTCGCGGTGATTGGGATCCATATTGGCCTGGATCTTGAAAACAAAGGCCGTCATTTTCGGGTCCGTCGCCTTGACGAGGCGAGTGCCAGCCTTCTGGGCGCGCGGCTGCGGGGCGTATTTGCCGAGCGCATTGATGAGGTCGCGCACGCCGTAATTGCGCAGCGCGGAACCGAAATAGACCGGCGTCAGGTGGCCTTCGCGGAAGGCTTCCAGATCGAACGGGCGGCAGGCCTCGATGGCAAGGGCCGTTTCCTCGATGAAGGCCTCACGGTCATTTTCGGGAAGCAGGCCCGCGGCGCTGTCGGCTTCCGGGCCGTTGACCTTCGTCACCTCTTCTTCGCTGTCCATGCGGCGCACCGCGTTGTCGGCCAGGTGATAGGTGCCGGCAAAGGTCCGGCCCCGGCCGATCGGCCAGGTCATCGGGGCCGTATCGAGCGCCAGTTTCTCCTCGACCTCGTCGAGGATCTCGAAGGGATCGCGGCTCTCGCGGTCGAGCTTGTTGACGAAGGTGACAATCGGGATGTCGCGCAGGCGGCAGACCTCGAAGAGCTTGAGCGTGCGCGGCTCGATGCCCTTGGCAGCGTCAATCACCATGATCGCCGCGTCAACGGCAGTTAGCGTGCGGTAGGTGTCGTCGGCAAAATCCTCGTGGCCGGGCGTGTCGAGCAGGTTGAAGACGTGATCGCCATATTCGAACGTCATGACCGAGGTAACGACGGAAATGCCGCGATCGCGCTCGATCTTCATCCAGTCCGAGCGCGTCTGCATGCGGTCCTTCTTGGCCTTGACCTCGCCGGCGAGCTGGATGGCGCCGCCGAACAGCAACAGCTTTTCAGTCAGCGTCGTCTTGCCCGCATCCGGGTGCGAGATGATGGCAAATGTGCGCCGGCGGGCAACGGCCTTGGCCAGGTGGTCGGTCATGGAAGAGAAAATCCTGTTGAATTGGAGGTCTTCTAGCGCTTGATCGGCACTGTTGCAATTGACGAAAACGCGGACGGGCGGCAAGAGTGCGGCATGTCTGGCGATCCGAACAATTCAGCTGATCTGCCCGTTGTCGGGCTCGTGCGGCTGCCGCACGGGAACGGGCTTGATTTGCCCGCCTACGAGACGGCGGGCGCGGCCGGCATGGACCTTCGCGCCGCCAATGATCCAAACGTTCCGATGGTCCTGTCGCCGGGTGAACGCATGCTCGTTCCAACCGGTTTCGTCTTCGAGATCCCTGCCGGTTTCGAGGCACAGATACGGCCGCGTTCCGGCCTTGCCTTCAAACACGGCCTGACATGTCTCAACACGCCGGGCACCATCGACAGCGACTACCGCGGCGAGGTGCAGGTTCTGCTGATCAACCACGGAGATGCGGCCTTTACAATCGAGCGCGGCATGCGCATTGCGCAGATGGTCATCGCGCCGGTATCGCAGGCGCGGGTGGAAGAACGCGAGCTCGCCAATGAAACGGCGCGCGGCAGCGGCGGGTTCGGATCCACCGGTCACTGAGGCAGTAGACGTTTTTTCCAACTACGAGCTCGTTGACGTCAAAAGTTAGACTATTTTCCTAGTCTTCTTGTAAATGAGAAACGCGTTTCTAAATTATGGCTGGAATTCAATGTCCCGCCACTGGCGACATAGCGGCGGGAAGGCTAAGATTTACACAGAACCGCCGGTTTGCGGCGGGTATCCAAACGGAGCCTGATCATGTCTCAGTCGACTGACCGTAAACCCGGCCGCGGGCGGGTCTTCAATTCCATCACCGAAACCATCGGCGACACGCCCATCGTGCGGCTCGACAAATTTGCCGCGGCAACGGGCGTGAAGGCGCACCTGCTCGGCAAGCTGGAATTCTTCAACCCGATCGCCAGCGTCAAGGACCGGATCGGCGTTGCCATGATCGAAGCCATGGAACGGGATGGCCGGATCGCGCCGGGCAAATCGGTTCTCGTTGAACCGACGTCCGGCAATACCGGTATCGCGCTGGCCTTTGCCGCTGTGGCCAAGGGCTACCGCCTGATCCTGACAATGCCCGAAACCATGTCCATCGAACGGCGCAAGATGCTGGCGCTTTTGGGCGCCGAGCTGGTGCTCACGGAGGGTCCGAAAGGCATGAAGGGCGCGATTGCGCGGGCCGAGGAACTGGCCGCCGAAATCCCGGATGCCGTCATTCCGCAGCAATTCGAGAACCTCGCCAACCCGCAAATCCACCGCGAAACCACCGCCGAAGAAATCTGGAACGACACGCAGGGTGCTATCGATATCTTCGTCTCCGGAATCGGCACAGGCGGAACCATCACCGGTGCCGGCCAGGTGCTGAAATCGCGCAAGCCGGATCTCAAGATCGTCGCGGTAGAGCCGACCGATTCACCCATTCTGTCCGGCGGTGAACCCGGACCGCACAAGATCCAGGGCATTGGCGCGGGCTTTGCTCCGGCCATCCTCGATACCAGCGTCTATGATGAAGTCGTGACCGTCTCCAATGACAGGGCCTTCGAGCTGGCGCGGCTTGTGGCGCGCACGGAAGGCGTACCGGTCGGCATATCCTCCGGCGCTGCGCTGGCAGCCGCGGTGGAGGTCGGTCAGCGTCCGGAGAATGAAGGCAAGACGATCGTCGTCATCATCCCGTCCTTCGCCGAGCGGTATCTTTCGACGGCGCTTTTCGAGGGGCTGGACAGCTGACCCTTGTCCGGGCCGCGACTTTAGCGCCCAACGGCCTTGCAATCCGTCGCGGCCTCGCCTAACTAGTCGCCGTCAACCAACGGAGATTTGATGCGCGGACGAAAAGAGTCCCGGTAAAGCCCGGTCAAGGAAGACCGGGCGAGAATTCGTAACGATGCCGCGGGCAACGCCGCTGCGGCATGCCTTGTGTTACTCGCATCAAAATTCCGGACTATCAATGGACATATCTCGGCACGAGCAGCGGGTGTTGCACCTGCTTGCCCAGGGCGGCCATATCCTCGTGGAAAAGGACGAGCGCGGCCGTATCGTTGACAATTCCTGCGTCACGCGAGACGGCTGGTTCTGGAACGGCTGCTCTCTGGAGCTCTTCAGGAAGCTGAAACGCCGCCGGCTTATCTCATCCAGAGGCGGCGGACCCTACCACATCACGCGTCTGGGCCTGAAAAGGGTCCGGTCGCAGGCAAATAACCGGTAGGTCACGAAACGCGGGGGCGGCGCGCTGGCGCCGCTCCTGGTTTGCCGGACAAGGGCAGTCCAAGCTGTTCGGTCAAACCACCCGATTTCAACAAGGCACAGACTAAGCCGCTGCGGCGAGGCCCTCTCCCGGCAGGCGGTAGGATATGGCCTCGGCAATGTGCATGCGGCCGACATTGGCCGCGCCTTCAAGGTCGGCGAGCGTGCGGGCAACCTTGAGAACGCGGTGATAGGCGCGGGCCGAGAATTTCATGCGCTCGGCCGCCTCATGCAAAAGCACCTTGCCGGCGGCATCCGGGTCGGCCACCGTCTCGATCAGCGATGTCGGGCACAACGCATTGGCTGTGACTGCGGGCATGTCGTGCGCGTCAAAGCGTTCCTTCTGCCGCTGGCGCGCCATTGCAACCCGTTGTGCGACGACGGAACTTTCTTCGCTGGCGCCGGGCTTGATGAGATCGGCTGCCGTTACGGCGGGGACCGAGATCCTCAGATCGATGCGGTCGACCAACGGCCCGGAAATGCGGGCCTGGTAATCGGCCTGGCAGCGCGGACCGCGGGCACAGGCGTGACCCGGCTCGCCGGCCATGCCGCAGCGGCAGGGATTCATGGCCGCAATGAGCTGGATGCGCGCCGGATAGCTGACGTGATGGTTGGCCCGGGCGATGATGCATTCGCCGCTTTCCAGCGGCTGGCGCAGGGAATCGAGCACCTGCGGCGAAAACTCCGGGAACTCGTCGAGGAAAAGGACGCCGTTATGGGCGAGCGAGACCTCGCCCGGCCGCGCCCGCATGCCGCCACCGACCATCGCCGCCATGGAGGCCGAATGATGCGGTGCGCGATAGGGCCTCCGGTCGGACAGCTCGCCGCCGGAAAGCAAGCCGGCAATCGAGTGGATCATCGAAACGTCCAGAAGCTCCGCCGGCGACAGCGGCGGAAGAATGGATGGCAGCCTTGCGGCGAGCATCGACTTGCCGGATCCGGGCGGACCCGACATCAGCATGTTGTGTCCTCCGGCTGCCGCCACCTCCAGCGCCCGCTTTGCGGTTTCCTGTCCCTTGATATCGGCAAGATCGGGCAGACCTTCCGCCGCGCCGCGGATCGCCGCCTGCGGCCGCGACAGGACCTGCGTGCCCTTGAAGTGATTGGCCATGGCGATGAGGCTGCGCGGCGCGAGGATATCGAGGTCAGCGCTTGCCCAGGCCGCCTCGGGGCCACAGTCCGCGGGACAGATCAGACCCTTTTCTTGCGCATTGGCACCGATGGCCGCCGGCAGCGCACCGGCAACGGCGGCGATGGTGCCGTCCAATGACAGCTCACCGAGAACCACGTAGCCGGACAGCGCATCGGCCGGAATGGCGCCGAGTGCCGCCATCAGGCCAAGCGCAATCGGCAGGTCGAAATGGCTTCCCTCCTTCGGAAGATCGGCCGGGGCGAGATTGACCGTCACTTTCTTTGCCGGCAGCGCAAGGCCGGATGCATGCAGCGCCGCCTGAACGCGCTCGCGGCTTTCGGCCACCGCCTTGTCGGGCAGGCCGACAATGTTCATGCCGATCTTGCCTGGCGCGACCATCACCTGGACGTCGACCGGAATGGCATTGATGCCCTGAAACGAAACCGTGCTGACGCGTGAAACCATCTGCCATCCCCATCCGCCTGCACGCAGCGGCTGTAAAATTCCCGACATACATCCATACACCATCCACGTTGCGCCAACAAGAACAAAAATAGAACATCGAGCAGCTTCGTGGATCGTTGAAAACATTGCAAGCCGCTGGACGCGTCAACGCCAAGGCGGTATGTGCAATGAACGCCCGCATGCGGGCGTTTTGCGGACTCCACATTGAACGGGCAGGTGCCAGATATGACGATCCGGTTTCACAAGGGCGATATCAGCGAAGCGGATGCCGAGCGCTACACCGGGGATATTGCCATCGATACCGAGACGCTCGGCCTGAAGCCCCACCGCGACCGGCTCTGCGTCGTACAGCTTTCGCCGGGAGACGGCACGGCCGACGTCATCCAGATCGCCAAGGGGCAAAAGAAGGCGCCGAACCTGACGCGGCTGCTGAAGGACCGCAAGAAGACCAAGATCTTCCATTTCGGCCGCTTCGACATTGCGATCCTGTTCCACAATTTCGGCATCACGTGCGAGCCGGTCTTCTGCACCAAGATCGCCTCGCGGCTGACGCGCACCTATACGGACCGGCACGGGCTGAAAGACAACTTACGCGAACTCCTGGACATCGACATTTCCAAGCAGCAGCAGTCTTCGGACTGGGGCGCGGAAGAACTGAGCCAGGCGCAGCTCGAATATGCGGCGACGGACGTGCTCTACCTGCATGCGCTTCGCGACATATTGCAGGAACGGCTTGTGCGCGACGGGCGCGAGAAACATGCCGAGGCCTGTTTCAAGTTCCTGCCGACGCGGGCCAAGCTCGATCTCATCGGCTGGGATGACACCGATATCTTCGCCCACAGCTAGCAACTCCCCCGCTGCACGTGATTTTGACTGGCCGCCCGGGTGCACGGTGCCGTATATTGCCGGCATTGAATGATGCGGATGGATCGAGGGGACGATGGCTGACAGGGAAGCCAGGAAACCGCGTTTTTCGAGCGTCGAACAACTCATAGACTGGATGATCGACGGCGCACGTCCGAGCGCCGACGCGCGCGAGATCATTACCGGCATCTGCGAGGGTCTTGCCGGACTTGATGTCGGCATCGACCGGTTCATGCTGTTCATCTACACGCTACATCCGAACCTTCTGGGAACGCGCTTCCGCTGGATCAGGGGCGAAGCCGTCGATGTCGGTCATGCCAAAATCGGCCAGTTTTCGGAAGAAGAATACACCGCCAATCCGCTGCCGCATGTGGTCGAGGACCAGGTGACCATCCGCCGCCAACTGGAACGGGCCGATTGTCCGGAGGATTACAACATCATCGGCGAATTGCGCGAGCAGGGCTTTACCGACTATATCGCCCTGCCGCTCATCTTCACCACCGGCGAGACCCATGCCTGCACCTGGTCGTCAGCGCAGGAAGGCGGTTTCAGCGACCGGGAAATCGATATCCTCAAGCGGATCAACGCGCCGCTCGCCAGACTCACCGAGACCTACATGCTGCGACTGAACGCGGCGGTGCTTCTGTCCACCTATGTCGGGCGCAACAGCGGCACGCTAATCCGCGACGGCAAGGTGCATCGCGGAGACGGCGAGGAAATCACCGCCGTCATCCTTTTCGTCGATCTGAAGAATTTTACGCGGCTCTCCAACGAGATCGCCGGTTCGGAACTGGTCAGCCTGCTCAACGACACATTCGACCATCTTGTGCCGTCGGTGACGCGCCGCGGCGGCGAAGTGCTGAAATTCATGGGAGACGGGTTCTTTGCGATTTTTCCCTATGCCGACGACGGGGAACTTGCCGAAAAAGCGGCAGCGGCCATGGACGCGGTCGATGAGGGCGCGGAAGCGCTGTCGAAAGACGCGCTCGGCGACAGCGTCTCCTTCCGTGCCGCTATCCATAGCGGCACGTTTCATTACGGCAATATCGGCGGCGCCGACCGGCTCGATTTCACCGCCATCGGCCCGCCGGTCAACTACACCGCGCGGCTGCTCTCGGCAGCGACGGATCTTGGCTGTGACAAGGTCGTCTCCACCGAAATCGCATCCAGGGTTGAAGGGCGCTGCGAGAATGCCGGCACAGCCGACCTCAAGGGCTTTGCCGGCAAACAGACGATCTGGCGGTTCTGACGCGCGGCTATGCCTTGACCATCACCACCTCGGCATATTGGGAAGGCGCGCGCATGGAGCCGTCATCGACCGTATTGATGTCGTCAATGAGGTTGAGAATGTCCTCGCTCAGCGCTTTCTCGCCCTCCGGCCCGACCTTGTCGAACGCCTTGCGCAGCAGGCCGTAATAGGCCCTGTTGTATTCGAGATAATGCTGCGGTGAGCGGTAACGGAAATAGAACGTCCTGATGTTGATGGACAGCGATGCCGCCGCATTTTCGAAATGATCCCGGATCCATTCTTCGCGGCCCCAGTTGGCCGGCGCCTTGAAGCCCGGCGAAGCGGACATGTGGCTGCCGATGATCGGGCAAAGGCGGCCGATGAACCCAGGCGGCGACCAGCTTGCAAGGGCGATCTTGCCACCCGGCTTGCAGACCCGGATGATCTCGCTGGCGGCAGCCTGCTGGTCGGGCGCGAACATGACGCCGAAAGTTGAAATCACGCCATCGAACGATGCATCTGCATATTGCAGTTTCTGGGCATCGGCGATCTCGAAGTCGACCTCCAGATCCTCTGCCTCGGCGCGCTGCCGACCCTTGTCGAGCAGTGGCTGGACAAAGTCCGTCGACGTCACCTTGCAGAAGCGGCGGGCGACCGCGAGCGTGGCGTTTCCGTTACCAGCGGCAATATCGAGAACATGCGATCCCGGCGTGAAATCCGCCGCCTCGGCAAGATCCTCGCCGGTCTTCTGCAGCGTCACGCCAATGCGTGCATAGTCGGCGCAGGACCAGGAGTTGTTGAGCCGCTTGTTCCACTTCGCGTAGTCCGGCGCGATGCCCTTTCTCAGAGCGATGTTCATGACACGTCCTTTCAGCTTCGATTGGCCGAATGGTCGCGGAAGTCTGTTTCAATCGGACGGCGGATCGGTGTTCGAATTGTTTCAATTGTTGCCGGTCACAATTGGCCGGAAGGGAACGCAGCCGGCATTGGCCCTCAACCGCTCAGATAAGGCCGGTGCGAAGGGCCTGGACCGCGGCGTGATGCTTGTTGAGACAACGCATCTTGCGGGTCGCGGTCATGGCGTGATGGTTCACCGTCGAGACCGAGAGGCCGAGGATCGTTGCGATCTCGCCGGCGGTCTTGCCCTCAAGCGTCCACAGGAGGCACTCGCGCTCGCGCATTGACAGCTCCGGTTCATCATCATCGCCGGGGTCGGACTGATCTGTCATGACGATTTCATGGGTGTCGTAGGCGGCTTCGAACAGGCGGGCATGTTCGCCGCGCGTAACGTCAGCGAGGTGCTTGCCGCCGCGCGAGACGACACTGAAAACAGCCACCTCGCCGTCGACGCCCCGGATCGGGATGGACAAGCCGTTGATGATCCTGTACTCGCGCGCCTCGTCGAACACCAGCCGCTGCCGGCTGCGGAAGGCGCGCAGGAACCGGCCATGGCCCCAGAAGAACGGCCGCGTCGACTTGGCCGTCAGCTCGGCCACCGGGTCGAGATTGTAATAGCGGTGGCTCATATAGCGGCCGATCCATTCCTCCGGATAGTTTGTGTGGAGAGTGGCCAGCGCGTTGAACTTGCGGTTGTTCGGCGGCTTCAGGACAAGATAGGAAAAATAGTCCAGCGAAAGGTCATCCAGAAGCCCGCCCATGCGCTGGCGGATCTCGTTGCAGCCGTCGCCCTGACGGTAATAGCTCTGGTCGAACCAGGACCGCATGAACTCTCCTTCCGGGACGCCAGCCGGGTGTCTGCCCTGCCCCACGCACAAAACAGCCCCGATAGTGATCAAAATCGGGCCAAAAATCCAGCAATCGGTGCAGAAAATGCCAAACCTTTGCAATTGTGACTGACCGGTCAGCGGCTAAAGTTTTGCGGGATCGCCGTGTCCAACGGCTGGAAAGACCGGAGAAAATCCAATGAACAGCAAATTACGCGCCCTGTCCGCCGCAACCGCCCTGTCACTGCTTCTGTCCGGAGCGGCGCTGGCCGATGTGGTCAAGATCGGCGTTCTCGCCCCGCTCACCGGGCCGACGGCATCGGATGGCGAGGAGTTCGTGCGCGGTGTCGAATGGGCCGTCAAGGAGGCCAATGCCGGCGGCGGTGTCGCCGGCCATACATTCCAAGTGGTGACGGCAGACGTCAAGGATCATTCGGCCGCAAATGTATCGTCCGCCGTCGAGCGGCTTCTTTCGACGGATGATGTGCATGTCATCCTGACGGGCTATGCCAGCCTTTCGCTCTTCGAGGTCGACCTGATGGCCGATGCAAACATGCCCTATATTCCGGCAGGCCCCTCGCCGCAATTTGCCGCCATCGTGTCGCAGGACCCGGACGCCTATAATTGCTGCTGGTCGTTCACCGCCGATTTCAAGGGCTACGAGACCGATGTCACGCCAACCATCGAGGCGCTTTCCGCAGCCGGACATTTCGAGCTGAAAGACAAGACCGTGGCGATCATCTCGTCGGACAATCCCTATTCGAAGACCATATCGGAAGGCATGAAAACCGCCTTCACGGACGCTGGATGGACGATAACGGTTGACGAGCTGGTGCCTTTCGGCCCCGTCAGCGACTGGCGCTCCATGCTCGCCAAGGTGCGGGAGAACCCGCCGGAAGTCGTCATCAACACCGACTACATCCCGGCCAATGCCGCCCTGTTCATGAACCAGTTTCGTGAAAACCCGACCGATTCAGTCGTCTTCCTGCAATACGCGCCGCTGGTGCCGGAATTCGTCGAACTGACCGGCGAGAATTCGAACGGCGTCCTCTACAATGCGATCGGCGCGACGCTCGATGTCGAAGCCTGGCCGCGCGGCCAGGAGGTCAGCGACGGCTACCGGAAGGAATATGGAACCACGTCGGGCCCATACGGCGCTGGTCTCTACGAGATGACGCAGATCTATTTCGATGCCCTAAGGGAGGTCGGCGATCCGACCGATCACGACGCCATCGGAAAGGCGATCGGCAAGACCAAACGGCCGGTCACATCCGGGTTCCTCGAGTTCGATCCGGCAACGCATGTGGCAAAGCAGAGCAATGACCACATACCGGTCACGTTCTTCCAGCTCCAGGAGGGCAAGCCGGTCATGATCGCGCCTGAAAAGTTCAAGAACGGCACCTTCGAGACGCCTCCATGGATGGCCGAATAGAGCGGTCCGTGGCGCATGCGGGAGTGACCGGATTTTGAGCCCGTTTTTCGAAATCCGGAACCTGTCGAAATCCTTCGGTGGGCTGAAGGCCGTCAACGATCTCTCCCTCCAGGTCGAGGAGGGAGAGATCCTCGGCATTGCCGGTCCGAACGGGTCGGGAAAATCGACCCTTTTCAACCTGATCACCAAGATCCCTTTCGGTCCCGACAGCGGCAGCGTTGTCTTTCGCGGCGAAGCCATCGAACACCGCGCCGACAAGACGATCGCGCGCATGGGGATCGTACGGACGTTTCAGCGCGAGGCGGTCTTCGCGTCGCTTTCCTGCGTCGACAATATACTCGTCGCCGTCGAGCAGACCGGCGGCCTGCGCGGCGCCGCGGCCGAGAAGCGGGCCGACGAGGCATCCGACATCGTCGGGTTTCCAAGGAACTTCCACAATTTACCGGCCGCGCAGTTGCCGGTGTTTTATCAAAAACAGCTGATGATCACGACGGCGGTCGCGCAGCAACCGACCATCCTGCTCATGGACGAGCCGGCCTCCTCGCTGGTCGACGACGAGGTCGACTGGGTTCACGAAACGATCAAGCGGCTCAACGCCATGGGCATGACCATCCTGCTGATCGAACATATCCTGCCGCTGCTGACCGGCGTTTCCTCGCGCCTGCTGGTCCTCGAGCAAGGCACGCCGATTGCGCTTGGGCCGGTCAAGTCGGTTATCCGCGATCCCGCAGTGGTCGAAGCCTTTCTGGGGAAACCGCAATGAGCGGCCACCTTTTGCAACTGACGGGGCTGTCGGGCGGCTACCCGCCGGTCAGCGTTTTCAGAAATGTCGACCTGAGCATCGGCGAGGGCGAAGCCGTCGGCCTCTTCGGCCCGAACGGTCACGGCAAGACGACGCTTCTGAAGACCGTCGCCGGACTGATCGATCCGTGGGAAGGCGAAATCCGCTTTGACGGTCGGCGTCTCAACGCCGAGGGGATCATGGCGGCGCGGATCTCGCGGCATCTGAACTATGATCTCTTCCGGCGCCGCCGCATCCAGGCCCGCAATGTGGTGCGTGCCGGCCTGATCTACGTCATGCAAGGCAATCTGCTTTTCCCTGAAATGACCGTGCAGGAAGTGCTCGACATTGCGCCTTCGGCGGCTCGCGGCCGAAACGGCGTTGCGGAGATGCAGGGCCTTGTGCGCGACCTTTTTCCGCGCCTGCAGGAGCGCAGGCGCTCCAAGATACGCTACCTGTCGGGCGGCGAACGGCAAATGGTGTCGATTGCCGTCGGCCTGCTGGCGCTGCCGCGGCTGCTCATTCTGGACGAGCCGACACTCGGCCTGTCGCCGAAGCTTCGGCTGGAACTGTCCGACGCCATCACGCGAATCCGCGACGCAAAGGTGCCGCTGCTGGTGGTCGACCAGAATGTCGAGTTCCTGACCAGCCTGGTTGACCGTCTTTACCTGTTCGACCACGGCTCCATCACCTCCGAGATCGACAAGGCACATATGCCAAGCCATGACGAGATCATGACGATGCTGTTCGGGAGCGCGCACTGATGGCCGTCGACACCTTCATCTTCGTCCTGATTTCCGGCATCGTTCTCGGCGGGCTCTATGCGCTGATGGCGGTCGGCCTCTCGGTCGTGTGGACCACGCTTGATGTCTTTAACTTCGCGCACGGCGCATTCGTTGCGCTTGGCGCCTATGTCGCCTGGCAGATCAGCCAGGCGGCGCCGGGGCCGGCCGGTTTTGTGCTGGCGGCCGCGCTGTCGGTCGCATTCATGTTCGCGTTCGGCTTCTGCCTGCATTTCGGGATCATCAAGCCTTTCGAGCGAAGTCCCAACATCGTGCTGCTTGCCGTGATCACGACGCTCGCCGCCTCGTCGATCATCGAAAACGGCATCCAGCTCATCTGGGGCCCGCGCGAAAAGCAGATCGATCCGTCGATCGACATGCGGGTCGATTTCGGCGGCGTGGCCATCGCCGGCATCGATCTCCTGTCGCTTGCCGTCGCGCTGCTGGCGCTGGTCGGACTTGCCGTTTTCCTCAAGCGCAGCGCCACGGGCCGCGCCATGCGCGCAGCGGCCCAGAACAGGGAAGCCGCGGAACTGATGGGATTCAACGTGGCTTTCCTGTTTGCTGTCGCCTTCGGCATTGCGGCCGCGACTGCGGCGCTTGCGGGCGTCTTTATCGGCTCCCTGCGCTTCATCAACCCGTCCTTCGGCGCCGATCCGCTGATGAAGTCGCTGATCGTCGTCATATTCGGAGGCGTCGCGCAGTTCACCAGCCCCATCTATGCGGCGTTCATCATCGGTATCGTCGAGGCGTTTTCCATCTATTTCCTGGGACTCTACTGGGCTCCCGCCGTGCTGTTCGCGCTGATGATCGCGGTCCTGATGATCAAGCCGGAGGGCCTGTTCGGCAACCGGCAGAAGACGCTTTGATCCGATGAAATACGCGCCGCCCTTCTACCGCACGAATGGACTGATCCCGGTCATGATGGCACTGGCCGTGCTCATCGTCCTGCCCCTGATCTTTACCGATACCTATGTGCGGCACATCGTGATCCTGGTGTTCATCTACGCGATCCTCGCCTCCAACTGGGACCTGAGCCTCGGATATGGCGGCGTGTTCAACTTTGCCCACATGGCCTTCTTTGCCATCGGGCTCTACGCCTACGGGATCGGAGCGAAGATCATTGGCATCGATCCATGGCTGACGATCCTGCTGGCGCCGCTGGCGTCGATCGCCTTTGCCGCCCTGCTGGCTGCTCCGGTGCTGCGGCTTGAGGGCATCTACGTCATCCTGGTGACCATCGCGGCATCGCAATTGCTCTTGAAGATCGTGGTCAGCCAGTCCGACATCACCGGCGGCACCAGCGGCATGGTCCTGTTGCCGCGGCTGACCATCGGCGACTATCGCCTGACCAGCGACGGCCGGATCGGCTACTACTACGTGGCGCTGATCCTGCTCGCCGCGTCCACCGTCTTCTTGTACAAGCTCGAGCGTTCGTCCGTGGGGCGCGCCATCAAGGCGCTGAGGGACAACAAATACTACGCCATCTCGCGCGGCGTGTCGGAGGGCACGACGCGGCTTTATACGCTGTGTGCATCGGCCGTCCTTCCGGGGCTCGCGGGTGCCTTCTATGGCTCCTATGTGCGCGTCGCATCGCCGGACGTTTTCGGCCTGTCGTTCCTGACCATAACGCTTTCGATCCTCCTGGTTGGCGGCGTTTCGACAATCTGGGGGCCGATCATCGCGGCCTTCGCGATCACGGTCTTTGCCGAACTTCTCGGCGAATATGGCGCCTGGCGGGATATTATCGTTGCCGGTGTCATCATCGGTGTCGTGCTGGTTTATCCCGGCGGGCTTTATGCCGGCATACAGGAACTGTGGGATGCGCTCGACAGCCGCAAGGCAGGCCTGATCGCGCGCTGGCGGCGCCGCTTCCAGGCGCAGCGGCGCGGCGCCTTGATGGGCGGTCCCGACCGGATGGTTGAAACCAGTCACGGCGCCATCTCGGTGTTCGACAACAGCCATTCCGGACAGGCGATCCTGTTCATCCATGGCAATTCGGCCTGCAAGGAAGCCTTCTTTCGCCAGGTTGCGGCCTTCGGCGATCGCTACCGCATCGTCGCCTTCGATCTTCCCGGACACGGCGTTTCGGAAAACGGCAATCCGCGCACCGACTACAACTACGAAGCCTATGCCAAAGTCGCCGCCGAGATCGTCGACCGGTTGTCGCTCGGAACGCCGATCGTCTTCGGCTGGTCGCTTGGCGGCTATGTGGCGCTGGAATATGCGGCGTCCGGAAACCCGACCCGGGCCCTGGCCATCTGCGGTACTTCGCCGCTCGGCACCTTTCCTGATGATATGCCGCTCGGCTACATCGCGAGCCCCCATATGGAGCTGGCCGGCAAGCGGTTCCTTTCGTGGTACGAGAAGCGCGTCTATGCCGCGAAAACCGTCCCGGCAGAGGATGCGCAGGCACAACTGGTGCGCCGCGCCGTGTGGCGGACGGACGGGCGCGCCCGCGAGCAGGTGGTCGCCCGCATGAAGACGGTCGACTGGCCGCGCCAGATCCGGCTGATGAAAGAGGGGACGGTGCCATTCGCGATGATCAACGGCCCGGAGGACCCGTTCATCAACCATGACTATTGCGCGCGTTTTGCCTATGGAAATATCTGGCGCGGCGGGCCGCAGAACATAGCGGGCGGCGGCCATGCGCCCTTCCTTGCCGCAGCGGACGCCTTCAACCGGCTGTTCGCCGAATTCCTCGCCGAGTTTGACGATTTGAACCCGGGGACAAGTGCCGATCTGGTGGCCCTGGACAGGGCCGAGAGGTGATATGCGCCAGGCATGACCCAACCGGGCTGTCAATCGCACAGCCGAGGTGATAGCGTCTGCCGGTTTCCAGCAAAGCGGGGGTGCAGACATGTTCAGCCACGTCAATGTCGGGTGCAGCGATCTTGACCGAGCATCGGCCTTTTACGACGCGGTTTTGTCATGCATCGGCCTGGTGCGCCGGGACGTCGAACCGGATGGCGGGCCGCCGATCGCCTGCTGGGTTCAGCCTGGCACATCGCTGCCGCGGTTTTTCGTCTGCCTTCCGTTTAATGAGCAGCCGGCGTCGGCCGGCAATGGCAGCATGGTGGCGTTCAAGGCCATGTCTCGGGAAGCGATAGACAATGCCCATGCTGCTGGCCTGAAGGCTGGAGGATCCTGCGAGGGCGCACCGGGTCTGCGAACGCACTATGCCGCCGATTACTACGGCGCCTATCTGCGCGACCCGGACGGCAACAAGATCCACCTGGTCCACAGGGACTATTTCAACGAATAGATCACTGCAGCATGAGGACGTCCGTCGTTGCCGTGCGGCCGCGCAGGCTCAAAGGTCCGTGTTTTTTCAGCCGCGCCAGCGCGGCTTTTGTGTCGACCGGGTTCTCGGCCATCGCGGCCTCGACAAGCGGAACGCTGACAATCAATCGACAGCCGATTTCGCGGTTGGCCTGCTCGAGCCGGCTCGCGACGTTGACCGTGTCGCCCAGGACGGCGAATTCCATGCGGCGGTCGCTGCCGATATCGCCGAGCACGATCGGGCCGTAGTGAACACCGATCGCCAGCTCCAGCGTGCCCGCATCGCTTCCGGCACGTGATTTTTTCCACTCTTTGAAAACATCCGCCATCTCGACAGCGGCGGCAAGCGCGTTCACCGCATCGCGTTCCGACGCTTCGGGCGTGCCGAAGGTCGCCATGAGGCCATCGCCGATGAATTTGTCCAGCGTTCCGTCATGGCGGAAGACGGTTTCAGCCAGCAGCGCGTGGACTTCGCGCAGCACGCCGATGGTTTCCCTGGCCGGACGGTTTTCAGCCCACCCGGTGAACGAGACCAGATCGGCGAACAGGACCGCGGCCATGTGCTCGCGCGGTTCCGAGAGGGGGTTGGTTTTCGTTGCCAGCAACTCAACCGTCTTGCGTGGGAAATAGCGCGAAAGGTTGGTCTTCTCACTTGCCAGGCTGGCCTGTCGCAGCGCAATGGCGCGGGCGCGGCTGACAGCCAGTGCAAGGAGCCCCGCTGTGATCAGCAGAACCATGGCCTCCTGCAGCCGGACGCCAAGATCTACATAGTATGGAGAAGCGATGGCTTCCATCATCGCTTCCCGATTCTGACCGGTGGGCGCCTGAACCACGGCTTCCGGCAGGTTTACAAGCCACGCAATGCCAATTGCCCAGCTCAGGGCAGCGGAAACGCCGCCCCAGAGGACGAGCATGGGCCGGTAGACATAGGCCAGGCCGGCCAGCAGAACGAAGAAATAGATGAAACTGCCGAACCGCAGGGTGAATTGTGGCGGGAAATCGTAGGGAACCAGCGGATTCGGATAGAGCAGCGTGAACGTCAGGAGCGCAAAATCCGCCGTTACGAAAACATAGCGCAGCCAGGCTTTGCGTGCGCGTTCGGCCTGGTAGGCCCCGTAACCGAGAAGCACAAACACACCAAGCAACGGATAATAGAAAAACGGCCCTGGCCACGGCGTCAAAATGGTGATGAGAACCGCAATCATCAAAAGAGCCAATATCCGGCCCCACAACGCCGTGCGTTGCGCTGCCAGCTCTTCCGCCGCAAAGGACATGTCGGCTATGGAAGTGCCTCTTCCAGTACCGGTTTGATCCATAATTTGTCGCCCGGATATCGAATTCTTCCCTGCATAAGAGAAATGAACTCTTTGCCGTAATTTCAAGGGCGCAGCTATTTGTCGTCGCTGAAACAGACAATACGCCGCAGTGACAGAAGAATCAGCCGGCGCAAAGCGAAAATTTTGATGACAATAAGTTTTCCCACAACGCTTAAGCTGTTACGCCGCATCTAATAGCATGATATGTTTTGCTAAAGGGGTTTTGTACTGGAACGGCAGATGAAGAAGAACGCCGCGCAGGTCGCGTACTTCATGAGACCCATGGGTATGGAGGATATCCCGACCATTGCGCGCTGGTTCAGCAATTTTGACGATATTGCACTTTTCGACCGGAATCTTCCCGTTCCGGTCGGCCAGGAGGCCGTGTTTGAAAGCTGGAAACCGGCACTCGAATATACGGAACCGCCGCGTTCCCTTTGGTTCGTGGCGGAGGATGAGGATGGGAACCCTGCCGGTGTCGGTGGCCTGCAGTCGATCAATTATATTCACGGCGATGCAGTCCTGCCGATGTTTATCGACCGGCCGGCGCGCACCAACGGCCTTGCAACCGGCATGACAATAAACCTGATCGATCTTGCGTTCGGGCAGCTTCGCCTGCACCGGGTGTCGACATTCTTTCGCGCAGACCATGACGCGACAGCCAATGTTATCGCCAAAGTCGGCTTCCGCGAGGAAGGAAGGGTCCGGGAAGGCTGGTTTGCCGGCGGGAAGCACCATGACGTCGTCCAGGTGGGATTGTTACGCAGCGAATGGCAGCAGGGATGCGAGGCACTGCGAGAGGAACTGAAGGCGAATTCGGGGATTGAGCTGAGGCTGGAGGGAATCGAAGCGTGACGGCGGACGTGGCATGATGGAGCAGACTTCCAGCCGATTGCGGCGGCGGCTTTCGGCGATCCTTTTTGCCGACATGGTCGGATACAGCCGCATGATGGCGCTGGACGAGGTGGCCACCACAATGGCGGTCAAAACCTGCGTCGAGATGTTTACGGCGCTTGCGGGCGATTTTTCCGGCCAGGTGATCGGCACCAATGGCGATGGCGTCTTCCTGATCTTCGACAGCTCGGTGGATGCGGTTTCCTTCGCGGTGGAAATTCAAAACCGGATCAAGGCGCAGAACGAGGGCGTGAGCGAAGACAAGCAGACCCTGTTCCGGATCGGAATCAACCTCGGCGAGGTGATCATCGACGATGTCGACCTGCATGGCGACAGCATCAACATCGCCTCGCGTATCGAGGCGTTTGCACAGCCGGGTCGGATCTGCATCTCCGGCGCGGTGCACGATCAGGTGAGCAACAAGCTGGCCTACGGGTACGAATATCTCGGCGCTCAGGAATTCAAGAACATCAGCGAGCTGATCGATGTTTTCCAGGTGCATGAGGATCCGGCGGCGGCGACGCTGACGACGGGCCTGCGACGGCCGGCGCGTGCATCCGAATACGACCGCAACGGCGAATCCAAGGAACAGTCGATCGTCGTGCTGCCCTTCGGATTCCAGGGCAATGATCCGAGCGAGAGCTGGTTTGCGGACGGGCTTGCCGAGGATGTGACGACAAACCTGTCGCGGTTCCACGATTTCTTCGTCATCGCGCGCGGCTCGGCCTATGTCTATAACGACCGCACCATTGCGCCGAAGGACGTAGCCCGTGAACTCGGTGTGCGCTACGTGGTCGACGGTTCGGTACGCAAGGCAGGGCCGCGGATCCGCGTTGCACTGCAGTTGCTCGATGCCCGACGCGACCGCACCATCTGGGGCGAGCAATACAATCGCGAAATCGACGACATCTTCGAGCTGCAGGACGAAATCACCCAGGTCATCGTCTCCGCGACGGCGGTCCAGATCGAGGCGTCCGAACTGGAGCGGCTGCGCCAGCAGCCGCCGACCAACCTTGCCGCTTACGGTTATGTGCTGCAGGGCCAGGGCCACATATTCCGCTACACCAAAGAGGATGTCAGTCGGGCGCGGGATCTCTATGATGCCGCGTTGAAGATCGATCCCAGCTACGCCAGGGCGCTGGCGGCAAAATCGCGGACCATGAATATCGACTGGCGCTATGATTGGGCGGAGCAGCCGGATCGCGCGCTGGACGACGCGCTGCAACTGGCGCGCAAGGCCGTCGAATTCGACAGCACCGATGCAAGAGGGTTCGGCGAACTGGGCTTCGCCCATCTCTACCGCAAGGAGCACGAGGCTGCGATCAGCGCCTATCAGCGGGCCTTGAGGCTCAATCCCAACGATGCCGACCTGATGTCCGACATGGCGGACGCGCTTGCCCATTGCGGGCGTTCGGAAGAAGCCATCGACATGCTGCAGAAGGCGATGCGCCTCAACCCGTTCTATCCGGACCAGTATATCTGGCACCTGGGCGGCGCCTATTTCAATCTGGAGCGTTACGAGGACGCGATTCGCACCATTCAGACCATGCAGAACCCGACCGAGGGACGGCGTTTGCTTGCGGCGAGCTACGGGCATCTGGGCCGCGAGGCCGAGGCTCGCGCCGAAGCGAAGAAGGTGCTGGAGGCACACCCGAATTTCAGCGTCGAAAGCTGGGCGGCGGTGCAGCCGGACAAATATGAAGAGGACGTCGCCCGTTTCGTCGAGGGACTGAAACGGGCGGGGCTTTAATCGCCAGACATGTTCTAATCAGTCGCCGGCGTCACCGCGGGCACCGCTGATGCGCGCGCCGGAAACACGGGCTCCCGAGACCCGGGCACCGGAGACGCGTGCGCCGGAGACACGGGCTCCTGAAACACGGGCACCGGAGACGCGTGCACCGGACATTCCGGGACCGGCCTCGCCGACCGTCGACAACAGAACCTGTTCGAACGAACCGGAATCAATGTCGAGACGCATGGTCTCGTCGCTGCGGTCATAGGCCCAGGCACGCAGATCCTCAAAGAAGTTCTTGTCGTCATTGTCCGGTCCGGGGACCTTGATTTCGGACAGGGGCGCGCCTTCACCATGCACCAGGAAGAGGACCGGAACGCCGACTTCGAAATAGGCGCCCTCATAGCTGAACCCGTAGATCCGCGCAAAACGCGCAAGTCCGCCACTGGAACCGGCCGAATAATCGCCCCATTCCCTGCGGGTCAATTGCTGCTGAAGGCCGGACGAGGCACCCTTCGAGGTGGCCATGGACGGGCTGTGGGCTTTATTTCCCTTGGGCGCGACAATATTAAGGTCTTCGACGACACGTCCGAACAATACGATATTCGACGCGCTCAATAGTGTTTCCGGCATTGGCTTCCCCTAAACCTTGCTACCGTAAAGGTATGTTCTGTCGTTTTATTTGGCGCTTCTTAACTCACCTAAAAAAATATTAGACCACTCGCGGATGTCAGTCTATAGGCCTCAGTGTCCGTACGGAATTTGCGTGGCTATCTTTCTGCAACGGCGCCAGCTGGGGCCCGACCCGAACGCTGCCGATGTCGCGCATCTCGAAGTTGCCCCGGATCAACTTGCCAAAGCGTCCGCCCGTGTGTTGCTTGTCCACGGCTTCGAAGGCTCGCGCGACGTCAACAAAATTGAGATCGTTGCGATCGAGGCGCTGCCAGGTGTCCGCAAGATAAGTGCCGAGTATGTCCCGTGCATCGATGAGAGCCAGTTTGAACTGATCCGGACTACTGGCGAAGGCATTGTCGAACAGTGCTTGCATAACCGGCTTATAATCCGGCGTTGCCAGCAATTCGTCGGATAAATTTTCCATCTCCTCGTCGATCGCTTCATAGTCAAGCAGACATTCGTGGAACAGATCGACGAGGATATCGAAGAAAGCGCCGGTAAGCGGCTGCGAGAGCTTGTGCTCCTTGATCCAGCCGCGGGCGAATTCCGACAGGCGGACGTCATTGGCGGCAATACGGATCTGGGCATTGCCCGACAGTTCGGCCATGCGGGTGATCGTGCTCAGGCGGTAGAGATTGCCGCTGGTGTTGACGAGCAGCCGGTCAATGAGGGAGTTGAAATGCAATGACGAGATCAGCGCGACAAGATCGGCGGCGCTCTCATGGAAGGCGAAATACTCCCCGGTGACCCCCGACGGATCCGGAACGCCGACCTCGGAATAGATGATGGCGTGGCCGACCTCATGGGCGATCACGTCGAAGTTGAGACTGAACGGCTTGTAGCGCCCGTGCTTGCGGTCGCCACCCATCTCCAGAAAACCGTAGCCCGAATAGGCGTTCTCCAGCGACGGCAATATGGTGACCTCCAAACGGTCGTAGTGCTTGGCGCTGTGCCAGGGTATCTGGCGGTCGAAATATGCTTCCCAGACATCCATCACGAACCGCACCGTGCCGAACAGGTGCGCCGCCTCGAATTGCGGTGTGCCGGGCTCCAGATGATCGAAATGACCGGCCTCGTCCGGCAGCGCCGGTTCATGGCATTCGCCGGTCCAGGGCGGCATCAGCGCGTCGTCGCTCTGCTGTGGATCGGGACTGATCCCATAGGGTGACGGTTTACCGATCGGAAAGATCGTATACATGCGGTCATCGGACGGTCCGGGCGCAAGGGATCCGCAGGGCGAGGAGACGTAGACGGTCTCCGGTTCCTCGAAATCATCGAGGAACCGCGGCTGCGGATAGAGCCTGAATCGGGTGCCTTCCATAACCTGTCCTTCTCTATCGATCCGGTTCAATCATCATCGCCCGCCGACCGGAACAAGCGTTCCTGCGGCACAAGCCGGAACGCGTTGTCGCGCATGGCCCCGGCAGCCTGGGGGCGTTGCCGCCACTCGGAAACCCCGCGGCGCCATAATTCGGTGTGCTCAAAATGGAATCCGACCGGTCGGTCTAATTGAAATTCCGCGTCGTTCAGGTGCTCCAGGAGTGCAATCGCATCACGGTTTTTCTGGTCAACGTAGTTATCCCGCAACCAGGCGCCGAGACCCTGCGCAAAGGCATCGGGGATCTTCGACACGGCCGACACGACGGCATTCCAGTCCCGCGCCTTGAAATGGATGGCCTTGATCAGGTCTGCCGCCCGCTGGCCTTGGTCCCGGGATAAACGGCCCTCGCCCACGGCCCTTTCCAGGGTTGCCCGGATATTGACCATGGCGAGGCTGAGTGGCGTATAACCCGCCTCGGCCGGACCATGCTGCAATGCGACCTCGTCATCATCTTCGAGCACGCCGTCACGATAGGCCTCGTAGATATGGCCAATGCCGGTCATGCCGAACACATCGAGTTCCGCGGCGCGCAATGCGCCCATGCTGGCGGCGCCGAGAACCGGTATCCCCCGCGACAATGCCCAGAGAATCTCCTTGTGCCAGACGGAGGGCACGCCGTCGAAAACGCCATCGATAATCGCAATCGCGCGCGGCCCTTCCAGCGCAGCACAGTACAGATCGCCCTGCTTGACCGGCGGACGAAACGCGATGCCAGAATATCGATCCAGCTGTTCTGCGGAGAGCGAAGGGCCGGCAAAGACGACAATCACGATGTAGCCTCCGCCGCTTCGAAGCCCTGAAATGCCCGCCGTCCGGGGAGATATGTGACATCGTCGTGCGGCGCTTCCAGACCCGGTATGATGATGCGCAGTACGGGAATGCCGATCTCCGGCCGGCTGAGGTCCACCGCAGCGACCTCTTCAATACCGGCACCGCGAAGACCTTCAAGAAGACTGTCCAGATCTTCCCGGAGCGTTTCGTTTTCGATCGTCGGGACCGCGGAGAAAGCGCGGCTGTTCCGGTTTTCCTCCAGCATCCGATGCACAATATCGCGCTTTTCATCGCGGCCGGCGGCGGTGAACTCCGCCAGCATCAGGTCATCGCGTGCGCCACTGATGTAGTTGAGCCGTGTCTGTGCTGCCTCTGTCAGCGCCCGCCGCAGCGCAACGCCGCGTTCCAGATGCGTTCCCGATCCGATACCGACATGGCCGAAACCCGTGGCGTCCTCCTTGATGGCGCACAGGAATGTCGCAAGGCCGACATCGGTGGTCAGATCCCAAATGCCAAGGCGAAGTTCCGCCCTTTCGATCTTGCCGATCGCCGTTCGGCAATCGGGGTCATCGACACTTGCCGGATCGATGCCACGACGGGCCTGCTCGCCGGACGGCGAATGGTGCCAGATCGACAGCGCATCGCGCTCCACGACCTCGCAGATCCCGTGGCAGGCTGCTTCCAATGGATGGTTGCCGGAAGACAGACCATTCGTACTTGCCGGGAAGCAGCCATGGCCCGGCTGAACCGGGTGGGTGTAATCGGCATGGACCATCTCAAATGGCACCAGCATCGATTTGCCGGTGAAAAGGTCGGTCGCATCCACCCACAGCATGCGCAGCGCGGGTTCATACTGGCTGTCCACAATCACTGGGAGGCGATCCAGGTCGACCGTCCGGTGCGCGCCTTCAAGTTCACGGGCGCTGGAAAAGCGCATGGGACGGTCATAGTGTTCAGCGTGCCAGATCTCGACCGCCTCCATCAGCGCCGAGGCGCGGGCGTCCGCGTCGCGCATGCCCTTGCCCTGCGAGACGGCGACGGAGCGCGCGTTCGGCCGGGTCGCGAGAAACACAGGAAGTCCGATACGATCAAGACCCGTGACATTGGCGATGCGGGTGATGCCGAACAGATCCTTCTGCGGCAAGATACGCGCCAGCGTCTCCTCGGCCGGGCATATGCGCTGGCGCCCGCCCGCGCGGTCTTTCAATCCGGGATCGTGTGACAAAATGTCCACCGGGCACCTGACTATTCCAACAGCATGCCTCACGTTACTGCGGTCGAGCCGATTTATCCATCTAAATCAATAACAAATGGACAAACACAAAGCAGACGCCTGGACTTATACTTGCCAGCCAGCGGACATCAACCGATCTTCTGGCAGGAAAGACACCGCTCAAAGGACTTTGCGGGCAGCAAATCGCATTGCTCGAACAGTCCCATCCAGTCGAAGTGATTGTGGGCATCGACAATCTTGCCGTCAACGATCATCGCCAGGACATGGCCCGTCATGCTGACGGGCTTGCCGTTGTCGCGTCTCGTGCCATTGAAAACCACAAGCGCCGAAAGCCAATCGCCATCCTCCATTGTCTTTTTTGCGTCGATCCTGACATTTCCGACCAAACCTAGCAGCGCTCTCTGGAAAGCCTTGAACTCGGCCGGGCCAACGTGGTTCTGAGATCCCAAGCCACGGGCCGTGGTATCACTGACAAGCATCTGGTCAATCGCTGTCTCGTCCTCCTGAGACCATACCCTGCTGAACCATGTCTCCATTACTTGAGTTTTTTCCGTCACGTCCCGATCTCCTGATCTTCTACTTAAGATAGCATCGACGTTACACTACACTTTGTTGTCTTTAGAGCAACTTGCGAAACAAACGCCCGCCGGAATCCCTTCACATTTCGCTCCTTTTTTGCATTGAGTATGCACAAGCAAGCTGCAAAGGTGGTTTCATTGTCCAACTGAGACGAGGATCAGTCATGATTGACATTTTGGACAAGCTGTTCGATGCGGCGCCCCTGCTCGCCCTCTTCATCACCATTTCCCTTGGTTACGTAGTCGGCAAACTGACAATCGGCCAGTTCGTGCTCGGCGGGATTGCGGGGTCGCTGATCGTCGGCGTGATTATCGGCCAGCTTGATATTCATATCGACACGGCGATGAAATCGGTCTTCTTCGCGCTATTCATCTACGCGGTCGGCTATCAGGGCGGCCCGCAGTTCTTCCGCTCGCTGAACCGCCGATCCCTGAACCAGCTGGTCTCGGCATTTGTCATGTGTCTCGTCGGACTGATCTGCGTGCTTGTCAGTGCCTGGACATTCGATCTTGACCGGGGAACAGCGGCGGGGCTTGCCGCAGGCGGCCTGACGCAGTCGGCAATCATCGGAACGGCGGGCGACGCCATCGCCAAGCTCGGCGTATCGGCAGAGCAGATCAAGATCATGCAGACCAATGTCGCCGTCGGATACGCGGTCTGCTACATCTTCGGCAATCTCGGCCCGATCATCATCGTCACGTGGTTCCTTCCAATGGTCATGCGCTGGGATGTCCGCAAGGAGGCGGTCAAGCTTGCCCGGGAGTTGTCCGGCGGCAAGGCGCAACTCGAGCCCGGGCAATTCAATGCCGTCCGCAAGGTCAATACGCGCCTCTACACCGTTTCGGCAGACAGCAAGGCGGCCGGCAAGACGGCTCTGGCCATTGACCAGGACCTTCAGGACGCCGCGGTTGAATCGGTTCTTCGCAACGGCGACGAACTTGCAGCCAGCGATGATACTGTCGTTCAGGCCGGCGACACGATTGCCGTCACCGGCATTGTCACGGTCATGAAGGACGTTGCCGCCTATTTCGGACCGGAAAGCAAGGCACCCGATCAATTCCAGCTTGTCGAGGAACAGCGGGAGATCATCGTTACCAAGCCCCAGTTCATCGGCAAGACCATCGGCGAGATGCATGACGAGCTCGGTGTCCAGACGCGCCATGGCGTCTATCTCGTCTCGGCCCGCCGCATGGGCCGGGACCTTCCGAACCTGCAGGGGCTGGAGCTGCACAAGGGTGATGAGCTTCTGTTTACCGGTGCGCCGAAGGATCTCGACCGCGTGCAGTCGCTGATCGGCTACAAGATCACAGCAGCGGCGGTCACCGATTTCGTTTTCTTCGGTGTCGGCATGGCGCTGGGCATCCTCGTGGGAATGATCGAGTTCAAGGTGGCCGGCATCCCGGTGACCATCGGCACGGGCGGCGGCTGCCTGCTTTCCGGCCTTCTGTTCGGCTGGCTTCGCAGCACGCATCCGCAATTCGCCGCATTGCCGACGGGCGCCTCCAATTTCCTGCGCGATTTCGGCCTGGCGGTCTTTGTCGCGATTGTCGGCATTTCGGCCGGCCCGCAGGCGGTGACCACAATGCAGCAATACGGCCTGACGCTGTTCTTCCTCGGCGTTGGCGTAACCATTATTCCGCAGATCGTGGTGTTCTTTTTCTCTTAGAGCCGGATTCAAAAGTTATTCAAACGTAACAATACCTTGCGAGACGCCGCGTCATGAACCGGATGCTCTGATGTCCGCTGTCAAGGTTTGGCACGTCGAATATCCGGCCGATCCAGAACGAGGAGGAGATCGGCTGTTCATGATATTGATCGCGCATGGGTGGAGGCGGAACTGAAGGACGTCGGTGATCAAGCTCTGATGCGCGGGTTGGCTACCGCATTTCCGATTGTGCGTCCGGGTCTGTTCCTGTCTTACAGCGGGCGTCGGCCAGTAGCCGGCCACAAAGCATTCGACGGACATTTCCCTGCCGTGGTCCCGCCTCCGCCCATGCGCGAGTTTCGTGTTGCCACAAGGGCAAGATCAGCTTGCCTGCGCCTCCCTGGCAACGGCCCACATGAAGCCGGCCAGTTCGCGGGCGACCGCAGTGCAGACCACCGTTGGCCGCTTGCCGCGTCCACTCAGCGTTCGGTACCGGGCCGTCAAGCGGCTCTGCGCCTTCCATGCGATCTCGCGCACGCGCGGTGACGCCTGCTCCAGTCTGTACAGCTTCTTTATCCCGACCCTGGGCGGATGCCGATAGGCCCAGGCGCTCTCGACCAGCATTTGGCGCACCCGGCTGTTTCCTGCCTTGGTGATGCCGCCGCGCCTGATAGTGTCGCCAGTCGAGCGCTCACCGGGAACGAGGCCGAGATATCCCATGAGCTGGCGCGGACTTTCGAACCGGCTCACGTCGCCAACTTCGGTGACGAATGTCACAGCGACGATCAGGTCCACGCCACGCAAAGTCCGGAGCGCTCGTACGACCGGTGCCAACGACCAGGCCGGAACGAACTCCTCGATGGTGCGCTCCAGCCGTTCAACCCGCTCTTTGGAGATGCGTACGGCTTCAACCATTTCCTGGAGCGCAATCTGGTGCGCCGGGTGATCGAACGTCTGTTCCTGCAACCAGCGCAAATAGCGCATCGTCCAGCCTTTCTTGCGCGGATAGACGCGGCCGTGCTTGAGCATGAAAGCGCTCACCTGCTGGCGATGGACCCGCAGCACCTCGACCGCTGCCGACCGTGCGCGGACGAGATCCCGCATCGCCTCGTGGCCTGCATCGGGAACCCACACCGCAGTAAGCTCGCCGGCGCGCAAAAGCCGGGCGAGCGAGAGAGCGTCCCGGCGGTTCGTCTTCACCCGGTCGCCAGGCTTCCTTGGGATCAGCGACGGGGCGACGACCGTGCATTCATGCCCGAGAGAACGGATGAGCCGATAGAGCCCATAGCCTGTCGGTCCGGCCTCATAGCAAAAATGCAGTCGATCAAATCTGTCGGCGATCCGCTGAATGGTCCGGCGCATGCTTGCGACACAAGCGTCGACTTCTCCGAAGAAGCGAACTTCTCCCTCACGGCCCGCATCGGCAATCGCGATGGCGTTTCTCAATTTGGCAACATCGATTCCGACAAATGCTTCTCTATAATCTGCCACGGCTCGTCCTCCTGTGATGAGGATCGGCTCAGCCCATCCGAGCAACCCTCGAACGTGCAGTGTAGGGCGAGCCACCTCACCGGTAGAAACGGACATACGGTCTTGCTATGAACGCCCACGCGGTTGAGTTCTGGATGGTCCTCTCCCAGTCCCGGGCCAGTCTGCGGCAGCGCCCGAGCCAGGCGAAAGTTCGTTCCACCACCCATCGACGCGGCAGAACCTTGAAACCGACTGCGCTGTCGCAGCGCTTGACGGTCTCGACCGTCCAGTCGCCATGCCCCGCGAGCGCTGCTCGCAACTTCGGTCCCGCATAGGCGCCATCGGCGAAGATGTGGCGCAGCCAGGGGAAGCGGTCGCCGACAGCCCTGATCAGGTCGCAGGCCCCGTCCCTGTCCTGAATGTTGGCGGCGTGAACGATGATGAACAGCATCAGGCCGATCGTATCGGTGACGATGTGTCGCTTGCGGCCCTTGACCTTCTTGCCGGCGTCATAGCCGCGAACGCCCCCGCTTTCGGTGGTTTTCACGCTCTGGCTGTCGATCACGCCGGCCGTCGGTGAAGCCGCGCGGCCTTCCAGTTCGCGGGTATTGAGGACCAGGAGGTGATTGATGGCTGCAAAAAGACCCATGCGGCTCCAGGTGTAGAAATAGCCACGTACCGTCGATACCGGTGGGAACTGCTTCGGCAGCATGCGCCACTGGCAGCCGCTGGTTGCGATATAAAGGATCGCGTTCATCACCTCGCGCATATCGGTCGTACGCGGTCGTCCACCCCGTTTTGCCGGCGGAATGAACGGGGCAAGTATCGTCCATTCCTCATCGGTCAAATCGCTTGGAAATCTCAAATGGTCTCTGTTATGTTCGGCGCGGGCGATATCATTCCATGGCATCGTGATTCTCCATCTTCTTTGAAAAGACTGTTGAATCACAAACCATTGATATCGCTCAACTACTTTTAAATCCGGCTCTTACTATGTCTTGCGCATCCAGAACCCGATCGAGGCGCTTGCCTGCGTCGTCGGCGGCCGGAGCGCCAATCCCGGTTTCGCGGCACTGCTCGCCAAGGCGGGGAACGCGACCCCGGTGGTTACGTTCACCGTCACCTATGCGGTTGCCAATGTCTTCCTGACGATCTGGGGTCCCCTGATTGTCGGCATCATTACCAAGAACGCAACGCCCTAATGTGAGATGAGGTCAAAATGCAGGACGAAGATTTCAGCGAATTCGCCGAGCTCAGCCCCTTCGAACTGAAGGACAAGCTGATTGCCGTCGCCAAGACCGAGTCGCAGAAGGTCATGCTCAATGCCGGCCGCGGCAATCCGAATTTCCTTGCAACCCAGCCTCGCCATGCGTTCCTGAGGCTTGGCGAGTTCGCCGTCCTGGAGGCGGAACGCTCCTATTCCTACCTCAACAGCGGTTTTGGCGGGCTTCCCGAAAAGGACGGCATGATCGAGCGCTTCGAGGCCTATGCGGGCCGCTTCACCGACGATCCGGGCATTGCTTTTCTTCGCGCCGCGATCTCCTTCGTTCGCGATCAGCTGGAACTGCAGCGCGAGGATTTCATCTTCGAGATGGTGCAGGCCTTTCTCGGCTGCGTCTATCCGGTGCCGCCGCGCATGCTTCAGCACGCCGAGGAGATCGTCAGCGCCTATCTGGCGCAGGAGATGTTCGGCAACGTTCCGAAATCCGGTCCTTACTCGCTCTTCGCCACAGAGGGCGGCACGGCGGCGATGACCTATATTTTCCAGACACTGAAGAACAACGGGCTGATTGCACCGGGCGACAAGGTGGCGCTGGGAACGCCGATCTTCTCGCCCTATCTCGAAATTCCGCCGCTGCCGGAATATGACATGGACATTGTCGATATCCGCATGGACGAGGAAAATGACTGGCAGTTCTCCAAGGCGGAAATCGCCAAGCTCGAGGATCCGGCGATCAAGGTGTTCTGCCTTGTCAATCCAAGCAACCCGCCGTCCTACAAACTCTCTGATGCCTGCCTTCAGCAGCTCGCGGACGTAATCAACACCAAGCGCCGTGATCTGATCGTCGTGACCGATGACGTCTATGGTACCTTCGCGGACGATTTCGTTTCGCTGTTTGCCACCTGCCCTTACAACACGCTGTGCGTCTATTCCTTCTCCAAATATTTCGGCGCCACGGGCTGGCGCCTCGGCGTCATTGCGCTGCACGAGGACAATGTTCTCGACCAGGCGCTCGCGGATCTTCCGAAACCGGTCAAGGCCGGTCTCGACAAACGCTATTCGTCCCTGACAACGGATGTGGCAGGGCTGCGCTTCATTGACCGGCTCGTCGCCGACAGCCGTGCGGTCGCGCTCAACCACACGGCCGGCCTCTCGACGCCGCAGCAACTGCAGATGACGCTGCTCGCGCTCAACGGCCTGCTGGACCTGGACGGGACCTACAAGGCGGCCGCAAAGCACCTGATCCGCCACCGCTACCGCAAGCTCTGCCAGGAAATGGGCACCGAGCCCCGGATCGGGCCGAACGGCGTCAACTACTACACGCTGATCGACCTGCAGAAGCTCGGAGAAGAACTCTATGGCAAGCCGTTCGCCAAGTGGTTTTCTTCCGGCGAGCGCGGAACCGATTTCCTGTTCCGGCTGGCCCGCGAGACCGGGGTCGTGCTTCTGCCCGGCAAGGGCTTCGAGGTGGTCGATGCATCGGCGCGCGTTTCACTCGCCAACCTGACGGAAGCCGAGTATGCCGATATCGGCGCCTTCACCCGGCGGGTGCTCGACGAGCTCTACCAGGAATTCAAGTCCGGCAAGAAATAGCCGGTGGCACGGTCAGGCCGCGTTGCGCCGACAGAAACAGGAGGCGCGCACCGGCACCTCGGCGCGGGCCTGCGCCTTGTCGAGTTGCAATTTGACATGCAACCGCTCGACCTCCTCGCCACGGCGTGTCAGGCACTCGTGCAGACCGTGCAGGCTCCAGACATTGCCCGGATGCTGACAGGCGCGGGCAAGCGTTGAATCGAGCCCGAGATCGGCGCGGTACACGGCTTCAGCCTCCTCGAGCCTGTCCTGCTCCAGAAGCAGCGCGCCGAGCGCGTGGCGCGTCGGCTGCATCCAGCCCCAGGGTTCGTCATAGGGCAGCGTATCGTCCAGCTCGACGGATTTGCGCAGGTGATCGAAGGCGGTGTCTACATTGCCCTTCCTGTATTCGAGTTCGCCGAGCATCATCTGCTCACCGACTTTCAGAATATCGACGCAGGTATTGTTGAAGACCATGCGGCTTTCCGGCACCCGGTCGCGCGCCTCGAAGAACAGGTCCCGCTCCGAATCGGCAGCGCTCAGCTGGTCCGTGTTGGAAAGGGCAACCGTCCTTGCGTAACGCAGCATCGCAGCCGACACGCTGAAGAGCTCGGTGTCCTCCGGCAGCGGCTGCGCCAGGATCGCATCCCACAGGCCGAAGCGTACAAGCACGTGCTGTTTCATGGGGACGAAGCCCTCGAACCAGTCAGCCAGCGGCCGGACCACATCTTCCGGCAGATTGTCCACCAGTTCATCGGCTGTTTTCAGGGCGGAGTTGGCCTGGCCGAGAAACATCGCCCCGTAAATCTTGAAATGAAGATTGTGACAGCGGTAGAGCGTGTAGAAATTGTCAGGTCCCGCTTCCTGCAGGAACATGTGGTCGGCTTCAATGGCCTTTGAATTGCGCGACACGACATTCTCATAGTCGCCGCAAAGAACATCGATATGCGTCGGCATGTGTATGAGGTGGCCGGCATCGGGGACAAGGGTCGCGAGCCGGTCGCCCTGACGCAGCGCCTTTTCCGGGTGCGGCGACATCTCCATCAGGTGGATGTACATGTGCAACAGGCCCGGATGGTCCCAGGCACCCTCGATCGTATCGAAGGCGCTCTCCAGCACCCGGATTGCCTCGGTCGTATCGGCGCCCTTGGCCGGCGCCCCGGTCTCGAGGTCCCAAAGCTGCCATGGCGTGCGGTTCATGATCGCCTCTGCGAACAGCGCGGACAGGTCAAGATCGCCGGGGAACGAGCCGTGCAGGAGGCGCATCTCATTTGCATAGGCGTCGTTGAAGGGCGAAAAGTCCTCCACGTCACCGGTTTCCGGATACCGTGCCCGGAGGGCCTTGATCAGCGCCCGTTCGGCCGGCAGCGCCCGGGGCGCAAATTCGGCGGCTGCAGCCAGCGCCGACTGGGCGGTGGCGATCGCCTCGGGTTTCTCCTCGGGCTCGAAGGCCTCCCACGGCTTGTTGTAATTCGGACCGATCGCGTAGGCGATGCCCCAGTGCGCCATGGCGCAGCCCGGATCATGCTCAAGCGCCTTTTTAAAGCACGCGATGGCCTCTTCGTGGTTATAGGCGTAGGTCCAAATCAGACCGCGGTTAAACCAGCGTTGCGCATCCTTTGACGCCGCTGTTATCTCGCGGCGATAGGCTCCGAGATCGTAGTAGTCCATGACCCCTCCGGAATGTTCGCTTCACCGCATCGCGGCAAGAATAGCATGGAGGCGTCAAAGTGTAATTTCAAATTACTTTAAGAATTCTCCGGCGAATGCGCCTGGCGAATACCGACCCGCACAAGCACTTCCGGTGGTATTCCATATCGCCTGACTAGCTGCGACTGGGAGGAAAGGCCGGCCATTTCATATTGCACAAAAAGCATCCAGGCACGGTGTGCCGCGGTCTGAACCAGTTCCTTGCGCCTCGCGTCCGACCCGGCGCCGGGCGGCTGTGCGTCATGGTCCTTCAACTCGTCCAGCGCCCTTTCCATCGCGCGCCCGGCGCGTCCGATGGAGGCCGCCATCTCGGCCATGATCTCCCCGTCCAGGATGCCGGCGCCGGTTTCCGGCCCGCGGCGCCTGCGGTAAAAAATCGGTGCCTTGACGGCCATGTGCTGTCGTCCCGCATTCTGATCATCCGCGACATGGCCGGGCGGCCGTCGGCGGCAGTCCAGATTATGTGTCGCCGGAAGCGGTCATTGTCAAACGGCAATCTGGAACAGCCAGCCGGACAGCAAAGACCCGATGACGGCCAGCGCGACAAACAGGAGAAACGGCTTGACCTTGAGCACCGGAAAGATCGCCATGGCACCCCATATGCTGACCGCGCTTCCGGAAACGAGAAAAGCCATTGCGGCACCTTGCGCCATGCCGTGATCGATCAGCGCGCGGGTCAAGGGCAACGCCGCATAGCCGTCAACATAGGCCGGCGCGCCGACAAAAACCGCGAGCGGCACTGACCACCAGCTACCCTCGCCGACATAGGCGGACAGGGACTCGGGCTGCAACAGGCCGTTCAGGACATATTCCGCGGCGAAAGCCGGGATCAGGCAGATCAGGACCAGCCGCGCCGTGGCACGGCTTTCCTTCCAGAAACGAAGCCGGCGCGCCGCGCTCTGCCAGACGGCCCAGTCAAAGCTGTCCTCACCGGTACAGCCGACGGCACTGCGGCCGATGATCGTGTTTTCACGCAGGGGCCGCTTTATCCACGGGCGCCCGGCGACAAGGGCGGTGCCGGCTCCGCCAAGCAAGCCGAGACCGAAGGCCGCAACGGTCTTTCCGACGGCAAAGCCCATCCCCAGTGTCGCCGCCGTCGCGGCAAACATCGCAGGATCCGTGACGGGTGAGGAAAGCCAGAAAGCCATCACCGGCGCCAACGGCACACCGGCCGCGAGCAGGCCCGCCATGAGCGGCAGCACGGTAACGCCGCAGACCGGCGTGACGGCGCCGATCGCCGAGGCCGCGAAAAGTGCAGGAAGCATCCGCCGATTGAAAAGCCCCGCCACCCGTTCGCCGGCGCCGCTGGCTGAAACCCAGGCGGCGAGCAGGATCCCGGGAATGATCAGTGGCGCCACCTCGACCAGGCTGCGTACAACAAAACGGCCGGTATCGAAGGTTTCTGCGGGGAGGAAAAGCGCCGCCGAAGCTAGCGCAACGGCGGCAAGAGCCAGAAACACAGTCCGGGAGACATTTGGTCTGTGTCCGGCGGCAAAGTCAGACATGGTAGGCTCCGATTGTTCGGATGCACTATGCGGGCTGGAAAGAAATAAGAAAAACGAATAGTATAAACTACAGCTATTGAAAAAACTGAACGATGAATGCACTCGATACAGATCTCTTGCGGACGTTCCTTGCCATTTCCGATGCGGGCAGTTTTGTCGGCGGTGCCGCACGTATTTTTCGTTCGCAATCCGCCGCCAGCATCCAGATCAAGAAGCTGGAAGAGCTGATCGGGGCGCCGGTTTTCGAGCGGCATGGCCGCGGCATCCGGCTTACTCCGACCGGCGAGACACTGGAGCCGGTTGCGCGGCAGGCGGTTGGGCTGCTAGACGGCACGCTCGCCCGGTTGCGCGACGACGGGCTGTCCGGTTCCCTGAAAATCGGCATCCCGGATGACCACAGCCGTGATGTGCTTTCGCGGATCATCGCGGATTTCTCACAGCAGCATCCCGGGGTGGAGCTGTCCGTGCATTGCGCACTCTCAAGCGGATTCCAGCATTCGCTGGAAACCGGCGCACTCGACATTGCCGTGCATGAGGTCGCCGCCGTTGGCCATGACATGACCCTGCTGCGGACCGAGCCGCTGCAATGGGCAGCGTCAAGCCTGCTCGACCAGGACGCAAACGAGCCTTTGCCGATAGCGCTCTACGATCGTGCCTGCTGGTGGCGCGATCTTGCCCTTCGTTCCCTTGAAAGCTCGGGTCGCACCTACCGCATCGTCTATTCAAGCGAAAGCACGACCGGCATTCTCGCGGCACTCGAGGCCGGCATCGCGGCGGGCGTCGTGGGCGCATCCGCCATGACCGGGCGCCTGAAACCGGTTGCGGGTCTTGGTGCGATCCCGCCTTCCAATCTGGTGATTGAATATGGCAGCGGCGCCGAAGGTGACATCTGCCGCGCCATGGCAAGCGCCATCAAAACGGCCTTCGCCGCCTGACGGTAATGGCCACATCGATCAGGGACAAAAAAACCCGCGGCGTTTCCGCCGCGGGCTGGGACCAGCACATAGAGGCCGGCCTACTTTTCGTCGTCGCCGTTCTGCTTCTTCAGCGCAGCGCCGAGAATGTCGCCAAGCGATGCGCCGCTGTCGGATGAACCGAACTGTGCAACAGCTTCCTTTTCCTCGGCGATTTCCAGCGCCTTGATCGACAGCGTGATCTTGCGGTCCTTCTTGGCGAAGTTCGTGACACGCGCATCGATCGTCTGGCCGACGCTGAAGCGTTCCGGACGCTGCTCGTCACGGTCGCGCGAAAGGTCGGAGCGGCGGATGAAGGATGATACATCCGGGTGATCGACCAGCTTGACCTCGATGCCGACATCGGTGATGCCGGTGACTTCGGCGGAGACGACGGCGTTCTTGCGCAGCTCGCCCGAGGCTGCGGCCTCGCCGACCGCGTCCTTGCCAAGCTGCTTGATGCCAAGCGAGATACGCTCCTTTTCGACATCGACGTCCAAAACAACGGCTTTCACCATATCGCCCTTGTTGAACTCCTCGATGACCTGCTCGCCAGGACGGTTCCAGTCGAGATCCGAAAGGTGCACCATGCCGTCGACATCGCCTTCAAGGCCGATGAACAGACCGAACTCGGTCTTGTTCTTGACTTCGCCCTCGACCTCGGTGCCGACAGCGTGGCTCTGTGCGAAGACTTCCCACGGATTGTCGAGCGTCTGCTTGAGGCCAAGCGAGATGCGGCGCTTGCTGGGATCGACTTCCAGCACAACGACTTCGACTTCCTGGCTGGTCGAGAGAATCTTGCCCGGGTGGACATTCTTCTTGGTCCAGGACATTTCCGAGATGTGGATGAGGCCCTCGATGCCAGGCTCCAGCTCGACGAACGCACCGTAGTCGGTGATGTTCGTGACGGTGCCCTTGATCTTCTTGCCTTCCGGATACTTGACCCCGATGCCGTCCCAGGGATCGGCCTCGAGCTGCTTCATGCCGAGCGAGATGCGATGCGTTTCCTGGTTGATGCGGATGATCTGGACCTTGACGGTCTGGCCGATCGACAGGATCTCGGTCGGATGGTTGACGCGGCGCCATGCCATGTCGGTGACGTGCAGCAGGCCGTCAATGCCACCGAGATCGACGAACGCGCCGTAGTCGGTGATGTTCTTGACAACACCTTCGACGACCTGGCCTTCCTCGAGGTTCTGGACGATCTCGGAACGCTGTTCGGCGCGGCTTTCCTCAAGCACGGTGCGGCGCGAGACGACAATGTTGCCGCGGCGTTTGTCCATCTTGAGAATTTCGAAAGGCTGCGGATTGTGCATCAGCGGCGTGACATCGCGGATCGGGCGAATGTCGACCTGCGAACGCGGCAGGAAGGCAACGGCGCCGTCGAGATCGACGGTAAAGCCGCCCTTGACCTGGTTGAAGATGATGCCCTCGACCCGCTCATTGGCCTCGAACTTGGCTTCAAGGCGAACCCAGCTTTCCTCGCGCCGTGCTTTTTCGCGCGACAGGACAGCCTCACCCAGCGCGTTCTCGATGCGCTCGACATAGACCTCGACCTCGTCGCCCGGCTTCATCGAGCCGTCCTTCGACTTGGCGCCGAATTCCTTCAGCGGAACGCGGCCTTCGACCTTCAGGCCGACATCGACGATCGCGACGTCCTTCTCGATGGCCGTGATGATGCCCTTGGCGACATAGCCTTCGGCGAGATCCTGGGTGGCAAAAGATTCCTCAAGGAGGGACGCAAAGTCCTCCGTAGACGATTGTGCAGACATCAATACTCCTGAACGGTCCGGACCGGAGTGCCTCGACGGCCGGACTGGATGCGCCGACGGTTTGTGTTGCTTTCACTTCCAATGCAGGCCGGCAGTCCTTCCGACTGCGCTTCGGCGCGAGGCCGCATCAAAAGCGGTGGTTCAATTGCGTATTCCGTTCCCGTAGGCGGCATCGATCAGCCGTTTGGCGGCGCGGAACGCCACTTCTATATCCATTTCGCTCGTATCTAGCAAGTGGGCATCTTCGGCTGGGCGCAGGGGCGAGTCGGCACGGGCACCGTCGCGGGCGTCGCGCTTCTTCAAATCCTCCAGGACCGCATCATAGGAAAGCCCGTTTCCGGCGGCCTCGACCTCGGCAAAACGGCGGCGCGCGCGAACCTCCGGCGTCGCCGTGACATAAAGCTTCACCGGCGCTTTTGGACATACGACGGTTCCGATGTCACGGCCGTCGAGCACGGCTCCGGGGTGCCGGGCCGCAAAGCGCCGTTGCGCCTCGACAAGCGCGGCCCGCACGGACGGCATCACGGCGACGCGCGATGCGGCCTCACCGATACCGTGCGCGGACAAGGTCGCGCGATCGAGGCCGGCAAAGTCAAGGCCGGCAGCGACCTCGGCTGCCCGGATCTCATCGTCAAGCGGTGCACCGGCATCAAGCAGCGCCTTGGCCACCGCGCGATAGGTGAGGCCCGTATCGAGGTGATGGAAGCCGTATTCACTGGCGATGTGGCGTGCAAGCGTCCCCTTGCCGGACGCCGCGGGCCCGTCGATCGCAACGGTGAAACCGGCCATCAGGCAGCTTTCCGGTTGCGAATGATCGTCGCACCGAGGCCCGTCATCATGTCCATGAACTCCGGGAAGCTCGTTGCAATGATGGCGCTGTCGTCTACCGCCACCGGCTTTTCGGACGCCAGACCCATGACGAGAAACGCCATGGCGATTCGGTGGTCCAGATGGGTCTCCACAATTGCGTCCTTGGCAACGGCGCCCAGTCCGTGACCGCCGGGAACGCCGCGCACCCGCAGGGAAGCCTTGCCCTCATCGCAGTCAACGCCGTTGCGCCGCAAGCCTTCGGCCACGGCCGCGAGACGATCGGATTCCTTGACACGCAATTCTTCCAGGCCCTCCATGACCGTCTCACCTTTCGCAAAGGAAGCGGCGATCGCCAGGACCGGATACTCGTCGATCATGGATGGAGCCCGTTCCGATGGCACGGTCACGCCCGTGAGCTCGGAAGCGCTGACAACGAGATCGGCGACATCCTCGCCACCGGCGTCCCGCTGATTGACGATCTCGATATCGGCGCCCATTTCCAGCAGTGTTGTTACAAGGCCGGTGCGCGTCGGGTTCATCAGGACATTCTCTATCGTGACGCGCGAACCGGGCACCAGCAAAGCAGCAACCAACGGAAAGGCGGTGGACGACGGATCACCTGGAACATCAATGTCCCGGCCCCGGAGCTTGCCCTGACCGGCCAGCGCGATGGTGCGCACACCGTCGGCATCGGTTTCGACGGTGAGCTCAGCGCCGAAACCCGCCAGCATCTTCTCCGTGTGATCGCGCGTCATGACCGGTTCGATGACGGTTGTCGTGCCCGGCGTGTTGAGCCCGGCGAGAAGGACTGCGGACTTGACCTGCGCCGAGGCCATCGGCACCCGGTAGCTGATCGGGGCCGCCAGGCTGGGGCCGCGCAGGGTCACCGGCAAGCGATCGCCGTCCGTCGCCGTCACCTGTACGCCCATCAGGCGCAGCGGATCGAGCACCCGGCCCATCGGCCTGCGCGACAGCGACTCATCGCCGATGAAGGTCGCCTCGAATGCATAGGTTCCGACAAGGCCCATAGTCAGACGGACGCCCGTTCCGGCATTGCCGAAATCGAGCGGTGCCTCCGGCTCCAGAAGCAGACCATTGCCGACACCGTCGATGATCCAGGTGTTGTCTTCCTTGACGATGCGTGCGCCCATGGCCTGCATGGCCCGGCCCGTCGCCAGGACATCTTCACCCTCCAGCAGTCCGGTGATCCGGGTGCGGCCGCTTGCCAGTCCGCCGAGCATGAAAGAGCGGTGGGAAATCGACTTGTCACCCGGTATGCGGATCGTGCCGGAAAGGCTTTCGGATTTGTGCGCGACCGCGGGTGTCAGGGAAGCGCCATGTGTCATCGGTCTTGTCCTTGAAAGCCGGCGGCCAATTTGCGCTTGCCGGCTGGCATTTGCAGTGTTTCGCGCACCGTCTAGCACACGGAAAAATCGCCGTCATCCTCCCTGGCGGGCCATGACATCTTTTTTTGCAAGATAGGCTTTGACAGACGCAGCCAAGATGGGTATGGGGTCCGGCAATTGCCGCCGATGCCGCGCAACGGCGCCAGGAAACCCGGCCGGACACGGCTGGCATATTTGATGGGCTGAACACGGAACACCGCCGATCAAGGATGAACCCTGGCGGACCATGGATCGGCTCCGGCACATGTTCCGGACCGGCGACATCGAAGACCAAGAGGCCAAAAAGTGTCAAAGCCTGAACTCGGAACCAAACGCGTCTGTCCCGAAACGGGCCGCAAATTCTACGATCTCAATCGCGATCCGATCACTTCGCCCTATACCGGACAAACTTATCCGCTGACATACTTCGAGGGTGGCGAACCCGAACCCGAAACGGAGGAGGCGGATGTTCAGGCCGAGAGCACCGAAGCGGAAAAGGAAAACACGGACGTCGAAATTGTTTCGCTGGAAGATGCCGACGAGGAGGCATCCGATACAGGCGAAACCATTCCGGATATCGATTCGGACGACGAAGACGTTGATCTCGGCGAAGATGACGACAACACTTTCCTCGAAACCGACGATGACGATGACGACGACGTCAGCGACATCATCGCCGTATCGGATGACGAAGAGGAAAGCTGACCGGGCGCTCAGCGCCTACGGTCCGGACGGCCGCGGCGCGATCAGCGGCGAAATATCGGGTGCGGGGATACATTTTCATCTTGATCTCCGCGACCAGCGGCATTAGATAGCCGCACCTGTTGGGGCCATAGCTCAGTTGGGAGAGCGCTTGCATGGCATGCAAGAGGTCAGGGGTTCGACTCCCCTTGGCTCCACCATCTCGCTTCTATCGCCGTTGATTCCCGCTAACACCTTGAATGGAAAGGTGATTTCGGCGGTTCGATAACCTGTTTCGCGGGAGTACCGTAAAGGCTCCGCAAAGGCCAGTTTCAGCACTGTCCGCTTAAGGGCAAATCCCCCATTTTCGTAGACATTCCAAGGGTTTGCCAAAAACGAAAGAGCCGGTTCGATAAACTCCTCCAGCCTCCCCTTGGGCGGCACTACCTTGTCTGCTTTTTCTAAGAGCACTACTTTTTCTCGCTCCAGCTTTCCGATCCTGGCTTCGTAAGCCCGTATTACGGTGGCGTTCTCAGCCTCAATGATCCGCTCCAAGAGCGTTTCGATTTGAGTCTCTGCCGCCTTGATCTGCTTGGTGATCGAGTCCTGATCCTGATGCGCTTGAGCAAGGCGCAGGTTCCAGGCGTCCTTGAACATCGCCTTGGCAAGACCGAAAAGCTGTTTGGTCGGCTGTAAGCTTCTCAGAATGTCAGACGCTCCGCTTTCGATAACATCGCGCGCGATTGATTTGCGGTTGCTGGCGCAGCCGCGTGTATCACAAAGATAATAGGCATAATGCTTCGAGCGGCCCTTGGACCAGCATGAGGTCATGGGCTGGCCGCAATCATCGCAAAGCACAAATCCGCGCAGCGGAAAATCCTCATTGATATCCTTGCGCATCGGTGCTTTAGCGCCGCCTCTCAGGCGCTCCTGAATCTTCTCATATCTTTCAATGCTGATCAGCGGTTCATGATGGCCTTTACGCGGAGCAACGCCCCACTTGGGCGCTTCAACATATCCGGCGTAAGTCATCTGCGTCAGCAGTCGGTTGACCCGCTGAAAGCGCACTTCGCCTTCCGGCGTGTCTTTGGGGAAAGCAGGCTTTGATTCCAGAAAGCGCTTCACTTCCCCCTGCGATTGCAACTGACCACAGGCATAGCCCTCTAGGGCTTCTGCCAATATTGAAGCCACCGGCTCATCACGGATCAGGATTTTGCCGTGCTCGCGATCAGAGCTATATCGATAACCAACAGGCGCAGCGAAAACCGCATATCCTTTTTCGACTCTGGCCTTCATTTTCTGGATTACCTGACGACGATTTTGCTCACGCTCTAGTTCTCCTTGAGCAGCAAAAATCGTCTCGACGAACTTGCCCTCGGGCGTATCATCGAGCTTGAAGTTCAGACATTCAATGCGCGCACCGCGCGAGGCAAATTCACGCCGCAGCTTGATGTGAAACTCGGTATCACGCGCAAAGCGCTTTAGGTCATCGAAGATGATCACATAGTCTTTGCCCGGCTGCGCATCGAGATAACTTAATAGCGCGACCATGCCCGGACGGTTCATGAAATCACCGCCGCCCGAGGCATCGTCGGGAAAGACAGCCTCGACATCATAGCCGTGCTGCTGCGCATATTGACGGCAGCGATGCTCCTGGCTTTCAAGGCCGCTGCCCTCAATCTTTTGCTTCGTGCTCGACACGCGGCAATAGATGATCGCCGTCTGGTCTTCAGTATTTTTATTGTTCTTATTCATGGTGTGACTCCAAAGCGCCCGGTGGACCGGTAGGCTCACTTATATGCTCTTGCGTATCTTTAGAGTTTACCTGATCGAAGGACTCTTTGGCGCTCAGCTTTTTCACCTGCCCATTCTGTCCACAGGCTTCCTTTTGCTCCTGGACGCTAAAGCCCAACTCGACAAAATTCATCATGATCGACCAGAGCGCCTGTAAAAACTCATCTTTCTGCGCCTGCGTCAGCTCAGCGCCATCAAGAAAGCTCTGGTATTTCTTAGTATCAACGGTAACGATAGGCCGCGCCGACGCATCGAAACCTCCTGACAGATTGGTATTTCTGCCAATTTTTCTATCGTCTAACATAACTAGTCTCTATCTCCATTATACTACTTTTAGTTGCTTTATGACAAATTCACACAACTCTTTTGATTTTGATTTTCCGAGCTAGAACGGGATTCCGTCGTCTAGATCGAGGTTCGGAGTTTCCTCCATTGCTGATCGCAACGCGTACACGGCGTCTTCGGCCTGATCGATGGCTTCTGCGATGTCGATGGCGCGACGAATGATCGTTTCAGCAAAGGCTCTCGTGTCCTTGCAATGGCTCCGTGCTGCCAATGCCTCTAACTTCGGCCCGTACTCGTTTCCGAGATCAAATGTGTAGCGATGATTTTTCATCCTAGCCTCCTAGTAGCCTTTCAAAATCAAGCGGCAGAACCTTTATGAGCGAACAGCTCTGCCCGTATGGCGGTACGTCGATGCGCCGTCCCTGAATGCCGTAATAGGCGCACCAGGACACCGCCTGGCAGGAACCGGGCCCGCGCATCTTGTGACTGCACTGATAATCCCACCCGGCATGCGGGGTGCCGATCAGCAGGACAAAGCCTGCGAGCCCGGCCATCACCATTAAACGCGGGCGCATCAGAAGCGCCTTGATCAGTTTTCCAGTGCATTCGGCAAACCGTTTCAGCTTCCCTTTGCGCTTTTGCGGTGAGCGCGCACCAACGACCTTGATGTCAAACTCGCTCATGATCTGATCCTTTTCTCTCGTAGCTGAGCTCCACCACCGGCGGCTCGATGGGGTAACCGCCCTCGACCGGGTTAGGAGCCGCCCAGCGACCCCAGGGCTGGATGAACCAGAAGGGAATCCGCTGCGCTTTAATCGGCGGTAGACCGGTGACAAAAAGCAGCTGGTCATACTTGCCCATCTGCATGATCTTCTCAGGACGCATCAGCAGCTGACCAGATTCAGAGAGGCTTTGCCCGACCTCATCGTCATCAAAGCGCCCGAGATTAAAGTTGACCGTCTTGACGGTCATTTGCCCCATCGCTTCTGCGAGCCGCTTGGCAAGCTTTATTTCGCGCACCGCGAGGAACTGCTGCACTTCCGCCTGCGATAAGATCGTTGTCGCCGTGTGCGGCCCGTAAATACGAACCAGCTCGGCAAGCTCCTGCACGATCATCCAGACGCGCACGCCCAAACCCGGCAGCGCGGTCAGGCTTTCAGCAAGCCCCGAGAGCTTGCCAAGGTTGGCAAACTCATCGAGTACGAAGAGCACCTTGCGCTTGCCATCAGAGCGCGCTATCGCCGTGATCATCCTGTTGATGATCAGTCCCAGGGCTGGGCCATGCGTGGTGATGCGCTCTTGCGGGATCACCAGATAAATCGTGACCGGCTCTCGCTTGAGGGCATCGAGCGCGATATCGCTGCCGCTCATCGCATCGCCGCAATAACTGCCCGGCTGATAGGGATCGAGCACCTGGAGCGCACCGGCAAGAAAGTCAGCGAACTGATCCGGGTTATCATCGATCTGCGAGCCCAGATTATCGCCAAGATCAGCAAGAAGGCCGAACAGCGCATCAGAGCGGGACATATCCTCGATAGCGCGCGTCAAGCGCCTCGGGCTGGCAATGATCCGCCACATCTCCGGCAGAGAGCATTGCTGCGGCCTTTCCAGGGCCAGGTAAGCAAGGACAGCGCGCAAGATGCTGCGCGAGCCTTCGCGGAAATACCGGTTCCTGGAATCCTCAGGCTCGGGATAAAGCTCCAGGGCTATCGCCTTCACTTCATCCATCAGCCCGCGCTGCAGGCGCGGATCGCTCGCCAGTTCAATCACGCTCTGCAGCGGATTAATCCGGTGCTGGGGCAGATCGTGAAGGCCCCATGGATTAAAGATGATGATCTTGTGACCGAAGCGCTCGGCACGATGTTTTGCGGTGACAGCGGCGAGCTCGCCCTTCATGTCGGAAACCGCCATAGAGTCCGGGCTATGAAACAACCCCGGAAAAACTATGCCGACACCTTTGCCCGAGCGGGCAGGCCCGACTGTGGCAATATGAGCTTTGCCTTTGAAGAAGAGCGGCTGGCCATCCAGCAGGCCAAGATAAATACCGTGCGGGTCTAAAAGACCGGCAGCTTCGCAGTCTTCCAGCGTCGCGAAGCGTGCCTCACCGTAGGTGCCGGAAGGCACATCAGCTTGTTTGCGTTTTTCACGCTGGAGGTAGGCTTTGTAATATCCGGCGAGGCCGCCAAACACGGCCATCGCACCGATGAATTTAAAGAAACCGTAACTGCTCACCCTGTCACGCGTCTTGAGCATAGTGGGATTTGACCATATCGGCGGCATTTCCGGCCAGCGCGATCTGGATCGCGACAAGTGGATTATATCCGAGGGCGGCCATGGAACTCAGGTAGCTTGATATCCGGCACCAGGCGTGTGCATAGCGGTCTGTCCGGAAGCAGCCCGAGACTTTGATTTTGACCTTTGCCATCCTGATTTTTTGCTCGCCCGCGTTATTGGTGAAGCTGACATCGGGTTCGCTCATGAAGCGAAGCACGGAGTCCTCGTGTTTCAACAGACGCTCATGCAGGTTGTGGGCATCCGACTTTGCGACCCGTCCGCGCTTACCTTCCGGTTTCGCAGGAACTTCGGGCATTTCCCCGGCACCTTGCGTCAGAATGGTCCGATACCTTTTGCGTATCTTGCGACATTCGGCCTCGCTCAACACCCCGGTCTCGCTCGTGTTGACCTTATGGCAGACCTCGCGCAACACCTTCTTCATCAGGCGCGCCCAACGGTAATTGCTGGAGTCGACGACAAAGGTCAGTTCCCGAAGCAGATGCGACCCGCATAGCTGATGCTTGCACTGGCTGTATGCAAGGTAGGATGCCCAGCAATCATGGATCAACACCCCGGTGTAGACCGGAATGATGCCGAATGCCTCTATCGCTTCCTTACCGCGCCTGGGGTGCAGGAACTTGAGGGTCAGGGAATCATCGGTCAGCACATGCAGCCACTGGTTTTTGCTGTCGACCCTGAAACCGGTCTCATCGGCATGCAGGGCCGGGCGGGTCAGAAGATGTGCGGCGGCGGCCGTTTCCCAGGGTTCAAGCGCCTCGTGCAGTCGCTGGATGTAGCCCAGGCAGGTGGCCTGCGACATCCTGACGCCAGAGATGGCCCGCACCAGTTCGACGGCGCGGCGCAAAGACAGCATCTGGGCAATCAGCAGGTTGATCACGAAGGCCTGAAAGCCAACGCCATATTGCAACGGCCCCGGCATGTTTTCAGGGAAACGCCCCTTGGTTCGGGTGCGGCATTTGGGGCAGTCCCTGGTTTCCGCGACGACCTTTTTCTCGACAACCTCGAACATGATATCGAGATGGATGCGTTCCTCGCGCGCCGAGGGTTCGACGTCTGAGAGATCAGCCCCGCAACTGTCACAAACCTGGACGGTGGAGGTTTCCCCGACGGTGACCTTGCGAAGGTTTTCGCCCGTCATCCAGTTCGGCGCCGCACCCTTGCCGGAAGCCTTTTTACTCCGTTTCCCGGTGTTGTCCTTATCCGTCTGCGACGGCGCAATACTGGAGTTCTTGCCGGTCTTCCTGGTCGTCTTTTCCAGAAAGATGGCGATCAGGATGCCCAGCAAGCTGCACAACACGCCAATAACCGCGTCGACGTCATGTGAAATCCTGCCCGCTTTGCGCAGCGCGGCAATGCGCGCCCTGGCAGCATCGAACTCTTCACGCAGGGAAGTGCCATTCACGCTTGCCATCAGTCCGCCCGCGATGCCATGGACATCAGGCCATGCGGTGGCCGCATCGCCTTTCCAGGCTTCCAAATGCCGCGAGGAGCCCTGACCTTGACTGAAAGACCACCCCAATGCGGCTTTTCCCACATCAATCGAAAACGTTGCGCATTCCGGCCAATCCGGCCACCTGTTCCGGTTTATTGCGGCCACCGAATCCGGCTCATTGCGGCCACTTCCGCGTCTGGCATTGTGGACGGCGCGATCAACCCTTCTGGATGGGTTTCTTGATGTCAGCACTTTGGCCTTTCGTCAAGCACGGTGCAGGCCGTCCCGGTAGTCCCCAGGAGGGACCCGCGCGCGGCGCGAAGAGACCGGCACGAGTCTATCGCAGCGGCGCGCGTGGGAGGCCCCTGTGGACCCACCGGGGCGGGCGTGAGGTTCGTTCGGATCATGCCGATTGCTCCTGTTCAGTTTGATTGCCTTGCGATTTGCGCATCGAGGGCCCATCGAGTTCGAGCCGGTATGCGTTGTGAGAAATTCGGTCCATAATCGCGTCGCCGAATGTGGGCTCATCAATAACGTCATGCCAAGTGTGCACCGGCAGTTGACTCGTGATCATTGTCGAGCCGGCACCGTGGCGGTCTTCGATGATTTCCAGGAGATCGCGCCGCTGGCTGGCATTGAGACGATCGGGGCCCCAGTCATCGAGGATCAGCAGATCGGCCTTGACGAGCGTCCGGAACAAGCGCGGGAACCGACCATCGCCATGCGCCAGTTCGAGTTCGGCGAAGAGCCGCGGCACACGCTTGTAAAGGACCGTGTAGCCATGGCGGCATGCATTTTGACCGAGGGCGCAGCCAAGCCAGGTTTTGCCGACCCCGCACGGCCCGGTAATCAGCAGGCAACGGTGATGTCTGATCCAGTTGCAGGTTGCCAACTGCTGGAACAATGCCTTGTCGAGCTTACGGGACGCGCGGTAATCGACGTCTTCTATCGAGGCGCCAACATGGCGCAACCTGGCGGCCCGTAATCGCGTATTGAAGCGTTTGGTGCTGCGGTTTGCTGTTTCCCGATCGAGCAACAGTCCCAGCCATTCGGGGTGGCTGAGATCGGCAGCCCGGTCTTGTGCCTGCAGCTCGACAAAGGCGTCGGCCATGCCGTCCAGTTTGAGTTCTTTCAACTGGTCGAGGGTTGGATGGTTGAGCAATTTCATTTCCTTTCAATGGAAGTAGCCTGAGCCACGGATGTTTTGATGGAGGATCGGCGGCCCGTCCGTGGCTTTTTCGGGCCGTTTGCGATCGAGATTGTTCTTGAGGATGGAATTGACGGAGGTGTAGGAGTGCGCCCCGATGTCGATGGCGCGGCCGCATGCCGCCTCGAGGCGCTGCGCTCCATGCTGCGGCGCGAGCTTCACGATGCCGATACAGGCGCGGAACCCCTGAACGGGATGGGGTTTTTCGCGCAGGATGATTTCGACCAGGGCCTGGGTGGTCGGGCCGACTTTGCCAGCCTGGCGCTTGATACTTTCAGGTGTCCACTCGGCGTAATGGCGATGGTTGGCCGGCATGTGCTCGAGCACGGTTGTATGTCGTCTGTTACCTGGACCGCGCAGATGGCTGGCAACACGATTGCCCCGATCGAAGATCTCGACGGTGCGCTCGGTGGAGCGGACCCACAGTTTTTTGCGTAGAAGCGTGTGAGGCACCGAGTAGTAGTGCTTGTCCACTTCAACGTGATAATCAAGGCCGGCACGGCATTCCTTCCACGCTGCATATTCGTATGGATCCTGCGGCAGTGCTTTCAGTGCCGGCCTGTCAAGGTCTTCGAACAGTTCCCGCCGGCTGCCGCCAAGATGGCGCGTCACGCGGTTGTTGAGCTTTTCGAGCAGTTCGCGGACCGCCGCATTCACATCCGTCAGCGAGAAGAATTGCCGGTTCCTGAGTGCGGCGAGGATCCAGCGCTCCGCCACCAACACCGACGTCTCGACTTTTGCCTTGTCCCGAGGCTTTTTCGGCCTTGCCGGGACCACGACCGTTCCGTAGTGCCTTGCAAGATCGCAATAGGTGCGATTGATCGCCGGCTCATGGAAACAGGCCTTGGTGATGCCGGATTTCAAATTGTCGCACACCACAAGGTCGGTAACGCCGGCAAAGAACGCGAAGGCACGACCATGTGATCCCGTCCAGTCGGACAGGCTCTGCGTCATGGTCGCTTCGGCATAGGTGTAGCTGGACGCACCCAGGCAAGCGACAAAGAGTTGCGCCTCATGCACTTCGCCGGTGAGCCCGTTGATGATCGGAATCGTTTGGCCGGCATAGTCAACGAACATCTTCTCGCCAGCGGTATGGGTCTGCCGCATGGTCGGCGACAGCTTGCCCTTCCATTGACGATAAAGCTGGTAGAATTGCGTGCGCCCAAGCCCGTCAGGATGAGCGGTGCGGTACTCTTCCCACAGCAACAGCAAGGTCACACCGGGGCGCCGCAGCTCGCGGTGAATACAGGCCCAGTCGGGCAGGCTTGGCTTCTTCGCCTTGACCACCACCGGAAACAAGCGCCGCTGAAGCGCCTCATCGCTCAAATCGGAAGGCAACGGCCAATTCAGGCCAGCCTGCTGCGCCCGCCGGACCGTCTCGCCAACACTCGTTCGCCCGACGCCCACACTGACGGCAATCTTGCGGTTCGACAAACCTTCAGCATTGAGCCGAAGCACATCTCTGATCTTACGCATGGGTAATCTTTCCCTGGCCATCCTCGCCACCTTTGCTGTTGAAAAGGCGCAAGAATGCCCGTGTTTCAGATCACCCAGAAAGGTTGATCACCGTTGTCCACAAGCTGGCCGCAATGAGCCGGATTCGGTGGCCGCAATAAACCGGAATAGATGGCCGGATTGAACCGGATTCAGTGGCCGGAATGAGCCGGATTGCGCAACCAGCTCTGCCAGCAAGGTTCCAAAAATCTTGTGGTGACATAACTCGCCCAACACCCTTCTTGGGACCTCTTATTATTATAGTCCTGCATGCCAAATTCACTCCCTCGATCAATGTTGAAGTCGACACAAGAAAGCGAATCTTCCCCGAGGTGAAGAGGCGTTCGATCTCTTCACGGAGAAGCGACGGCATATTGCCATAGTGAAAGGCAACACCACGTTTCACGAGATGAACCAATTGAAATTTCGGATGGATCATCTTTTCACAAAATTCGGAAAGGTCAGCAAGCTCTTCGTCTTCTGGAAACTCTTCACCTTCGAGGCCGTCATAAATCAATGATGCCACGATTTCCGCGTCGTTTGCGGTGTTAACGTAAACGAGTGTTCCGGACGTTTGCTTACCCAAAGCAAGTGCAACGAACGCCATTCGTTTACGCACAGTGGTAGGTCTATCGTAACTGCTCACCCCCACTTTAAGTCCCCGAGATTCAACGGCGGTTTCAGACCCACTAGCTCAATCGAGATGCCTTTTTGGCCTCGGAGTGGTGCGACGATTTGAATCGGCTATTAACGATCCCCTCATTGCGATTTTCGTGATTCTATCGGGTTATGACACGTGTTCGATTGATTTGGGAAAAGCCGCATTGGGGTGGTCTTTCAGTCAAGGCTACTCGCTGCATTTGGAAGCCTGAAAAGGCGATGCGGCCACCGCATGGCCTGATGTCCATGGCATCGCGGGCGGACTGATGGCAAGCGTGAATGGCACTTCCCTGCGTGAAGAGTTCGATGCTGCCAGGGCGCGCATTGCCGCGCTGCGCAAAGCGGGCAGGATTTCAGATGACGTCGATGCGGTTATTGGCGTGTTGTGCAGCTTGCTGGGCATCCTGATCGCCATCTTTCTGGAAAAGACGACCAGGAAGACCGGCAAGAACTCCAGTATTGCGCCGTCGCAGACGGATAAGGACAACACCGGGAAACGGAGCAAAAAGGCTTCCGGCAAGGGTGTGGCGCCGAACTGGATGACGGGCGAAAACCTTCGCAAGGTCACCGTCGGGGAAACCTCCACCGTCCAGGTTTGTGACAGTTGCGGGGCTGATCTCTCAGACGTCGAACCCTCGGCGCGCGAGGAACGCATCCATCTCGATATCATGTTCGAGGTTGTCGAGAAAAAGGTCGTCGCGGAAACCAGGGACTGCCCCAAATGCCGCACCCGAACCAAGGGGCGTTTCCCTGAAAACATGCCGGGGCCTTTGCAATATGGCGTTGGCTTTCAGGCCTTCGTGATCAACCTGCTGATTGCCCAGATGCTGTCTTTGCGCCGCGCCGTCGAACTGGTGCGGGCCATCTCTGGCGTCAGGATGTCGCAGGCCACCTGCCTGGGCTACATCCAGCGACTGCACGAGGCGCTTGAACCCTGGGAAACGGCTGCCGCCGCACATCTTCTGACCCGCCCGGCCCTGCATGCCGATGAGACCGGTTTCAGGGTCGACAGCAAAAACCAGTGGCTGCATGTGCTGACCGATGACTCCCTGACCCTCATTTATGGATACCCCGGTGTCAAGCGATTTTCGAACGGTGATGTGAGCGTGTGATCGGATGCGGTCATTTATCAGGCCTCACAGTGCGGCTTTTTGTGCAGCCGCGGGCCGGTATGGTGATGCGCGAACCGGGTCCAAATCAAGTTCCAGAGCTATTTTGCCTTTTGGGTCAACATGGTTTTCCCGCTCCGGATCTTTCCGATCAATCTCCCATGCTATTCGTCGACCTCTTCACACGTCCCGGGCACCGACGCGAAGCGTTGCGCGATCCGCGCTTACGCTACCGCCTCCGGATTCCGATAATTCTCCTGTTTCGATATCATGGCCCAGATACCCCGTGCCATCCTGTTGGCCAGCGTGATCGCGACCAGAAGCTTCGGTTTTCGATCCAGCATTCTGGCCAGCCAGCTTCCCTTGCGAACCCCAAACCGCGTCGCCGCATTGATCACTGACATCGCCCCGATGATCAACAGGCTTCGGATGTCTTTCTGACCCATCTTCGAAACTTTCCCGAGCCGGTCCTTACCGCCTGTCGAGCGCTGAAGCGGCACGAGACCCAGCCAGGCTGCGAAGTCACGCCCCCGTTTGAAGCAATTCATGTCCGGGGCAAAGGCCTCAATTGCCAGTGCCGTCTGCAACCCGACGCCCGGCATTGTTGTCAGCCTTCGCACTGTGCCGGATGCTTTCGCCTCCGTCTTGAGTTGCTTCGTCAGATCGAAAATCCTGGTCGCCAGCAGATCGATGTGCTCGGCATACATCCGGGCCGTGTTACGCACGAGGGCGGGCAGCCCATTGGTATCGTCGTCCAGCGCGGCTCTCAACTTCTTGATCCCCGCCTTGCTCTTCGGCCCGATCACGCCATATTCGGCGAGATGGCCGCGCAGCGCATTGATGGTCTGCGTGCGCTGCCTGACAAACATCTGCCGTGATCGGAACAGCATGCCGCGCGATTGCTGCTCGGTGGATTTCACCTCAACGAACCGCATGGTCGGCCGGGAGGCAGCTTCAGTGATCGCCTCAGCGTCTGCCCTGTCGTTTTTCTGCCTTTTGACAAAAGGTTTCACGTACTGAGGTGGAATCAGCTTCACCTCATGGCCCAACTTACCGATCTCGCGGCCCCAATCGTGAGCTGTGGCGCAGGCCTCCATCGCGACAATGCATCGGGGCTGCTGTGCAAGAAACGGCATGAACTGGGCGCGGCTCAACTTCTTGCGGTAGCCAACCGAGCCATCGGCTGTGGCTCCGTGGACCTGAAAAACCTGCTTTGCAAGATCAACGCCGATGATGCTAACTTCCGACATGTGGATACTCTCCCTTTGATTTGTGACGTTCAGTATAACGGCACCTGGCACATTACGATGCCTCCGGGCGGGGTATCCACACTATCAAGTTCCTGCACCCCAGGCGCGGCAAGGAAGCGATAGAGGCATTCGGCATCATTCCGGTCTACACCGGGGTGTTGATCCATGATTGCTGGGCATCCTACCTTGCATACAGCCAGTGCAAGCATCAGCTATGCGGGTCGCATCTGCTTCGGGAACTGACCTTTGTCGTCGACTCCAGCAATTACCGTTGGGCGCGCCTGATGAGGAAGGTGTTGCGTGAGGTCTGCCATAAGGTCAACAAGAGCGAGACCGGGGTGTTGAGCGAGGCCGAATGTCGCAAGATACGCAAAAGGTATCGGACCATTCTGACGCAAGGTGCCGGGGAAATGCCCGACGTTCCTGCGAAACCGGAAGGTAAGCGCGGACGGGTCGCAAAGTCGGATGCCCACAACCTGCATGAGCGTCTGTTGAAACACGAGGACTCCGTGCTTCGCTTCATGAGCGAACCCGATGTCAGCTTCACCAATAACGCGGGCGAGCAAAAAATCAGGATGGCAAAGGTCAAAATCAAAGTCTCGGGCTGCTTCCGGACAGACCGCTATGCACACGCCTGGTGCCGGATATCAAGCTACCTGAGTTCCATGGGTGCCCTCGGATATAATCCACTTGTCGCGATCCAGATCGCGCTGGCCGGAAATGCCGCCAATATGGTCAAATCACACTATGCTCAAGACGCGTGACGGGGTGAGCAGTTACAAACCATGAATATATGAACTGACGTGAACGGGTCTAAAGCCCTGTTCCCAAAGAGCACGCTTGCCGGCAAGGCTTTGGTTGCTGAACTGAAAGGCCCAGACAATCGCGCCGTTTCCCTGTTCGAGTGCGGCGCGCAGAAGGTCTGCGCCACGAAGATCAATCTCGGGATTTCGCCGGGAGGCCAGCCTGTCGATCGCAAGCATCATTCTTCGTCGATGGATCATTTCGTGATGCGAACGAAAAAGGGCCTCAAGTTCTGCCTGTGAATCGATCAAGAAAACGGTCCGCATGGTCTTCGCAAACCGCGCAAATTTCTTCTTATATTGGTGACGATAACGTAATGATGAAGTATATCGGGTGAAGCGATCCCAGTAACGGCGAGGAAGGACCGATGCTCCGGATGCAGCGGCAAGGATCAGGAGTTCTCGAATGTCATTTTCCGAGAATCGCCTTTGAACCTCAGGTCTGAGCCTGGTCCTCTTGTAGAAACGGACCGGATGGCGGCCAACTTCGGAGGATATCTCTTTTAGCAGCTCGTAGGAGAAAAAGTCTTCCGTCATTGTTCCAGTCTGTGCGGCAATTGGGCTTCGGCCATTGATACGTGACATCGCGGTGCTGGCAAATCGATATCATTCTTCTTCGTCGTCATTGGAAATGCACACCAGACAAACCATCCGGCAAGAACTACGCGTAGGGACAATAATCTGTTGAACGAAAAAACTACAGATCGGATGAGCGTTGCCGAGCGCATCAAATGGCTAAACAGGCGCGAAGGACCGTTGCGAAGCTGTTTGAGGTTTGTGCGCAAGGGCTGGAAAAAACTGTATGCCCAAGCGCGGCGCCGCAGGATAAAGCTGGACACGATCGTGGGCATTACGGGAAGTTGTGGCAAATCTACGACGACAAACCTGATTTCGGCTGCGTTACAAAACAAGGAGGGGGTTTATCTCGGCTTAGGGAAAAACACCCCGACGGGCGTGCGCGGCTCTGTTTTCAAAATGCCATGGAGTACCAAAATATGGGTCCAGGAGATCAGCGGCCACACCTATGAGCACATGCGGGAATCCCTCGCCTTCGCAAGGCCGACAATTGGCGTCGTAACAACCATCGGTTTGGACCATGTTTCAAATTACAATTCCACGGAGGACATCGCTCTTTCCAAGGGTCAGTTGATCGAGGCCCTGCCGGAAGACGTCCACGCCATTCTCAACGCGGACGATCCGCAGGTTGCGGCGATGGCGGAACGGGCAACCGCAAACATCGTTACTTTTGGCAAAGCGTCCAACGCCGATATTCGCCTTGTTTCGAGTAAAAGCGCATATCCGCAATTATTGACGCTGAAAGTACAGGCAGGCGATGAGACCGTGGACGTTCCGACGAATTTTGTTGGAGAGCGTTGGGCAACCAGCGTACTTGCAGCGCTTGCAACGGCGCATGCGATGGGCGTGTCTCTCAAGGAAGCCGCTACCGGAATTGCAACCGTAAAGCCTCTCCTGTTCAAAGACGACATTCATACAATCGGCGGCCTGACATTCATCGCAGACACGCACAAGGCGCCGTACTGGACGGTCCCGACAAGCATCGACATCGTCACGGCCGCGAAAGCAGACCGGAAGGTGATGATCTTCGGAACCATTTCCGACTATCGTGGTTCGGCTAGAAACAAATATGTTAACAGCGCAAAATCAGCGCTGGAAGTTGCTGATCTGGTTATCTTCTACGGTCGCCAAGCACAGCGTGTCCGCCGCTTGAAAGATGATTATCCGGACCGGCTCTTCATGTTCGAAACCTACAAGGAGTTGATGGGGTTTTTGCGCGGTGCGTTGGAGGTAGGCGATCTCATCTACATCAAGGCTTCGGGTGCCGACCATCTGGAACGGATCGTCATAGAATTCAAAGAGCCCATCGCATGCCATCGGGATAATTGCGGAAAGCTCTTTACCTGCAATCACTGTCGGCGTCTTTTCGGCAGGAAGCGATGGTTCCGCAGAAGAAATCAGGCCTGAGGCGTGCCACGCCCGAAATTGCCCAGGCGGTATTTGGCGACTGCAATGGCCGGGTTGGTCAATAGGGATGCGATTTTCCGTTTGCGCAAAACCCTGATGCGGTGATCGCGAATGTCCATCTCGATCGACACGGGCGTCAATCGCGGCTTGGCCCCCGTTGGTGCGGAAATCACGGTCACCTTTCCGAGTACCGGAAACAGGTCACGCTTTCCGGGCGGTGCCGTTATTGCTGCACGTATCGTGGTGCCTGCGGGCAGGGCAAGCAAGTGCCGAACCTCATCAAGCGTCTTGTTCTCATCCACATAGAATTCCCGATGGACCACTTTCCGGTAGTTGCCGGAGCCCGGAACCTGAGGAACCGCGTCGAGTTGGCCTTTCAGATAGGCCTGTAACTCGTTGCGTGCGAGGTCGGCTGCCGCTAGCGCGATTCGATAGGTCCAGACATTGAAGTCCTGGCCGGCAACTGCAGGTATCTTGCGCTGGGCAATGATTGCACCGGTGTCTATGCCATAGTCGAGACGGTGAACGGTTATGCCGCCATATCGTTCGGCCTGACCGTCGACCAAGAGGCTGAGCGACGGCTGCGGTCCTTTGTAATGCGGCAACAGCGCCGGATGCACATTGACTGCCCGGTTGCCAAACTGATCGATTATCCATTCGGGCACAATCTGATGCGTCATCAAGGTAATCAGCGTGTCCGCTTGCAACTGCGCCTGCAGATCGTCTGACTTCTGCATCTCCTTGAGAGGTTCGTTTCGAATAACCGGGATTTTGTACTTCTTGACCAAGTTGTCGAGCGTTGGTACTGAACTAGCGATCGAAACAAGTTTTTGCGTTGTACTTGATGCCAATAGCTTCTGATTTCTTGTCCACAACGCAGAGATAGTATTCCCGCAGAGAAGCCAGGAATTCAAAAAAGCAGAACTCACGATGCTGTTTTCGACAACCACCAGCGCGCGAAAACTGTTTTGCAAGGACACTGAGTTGTTCACCTGTTTCGAAATTAAAGACTAGAATAGTGCAAGTCAGGCACCCGTGTCAGAATTTTTGTCACCTGCTTATCTCATCAACCTGGATCGTAATCCCGAACGGCTGAAAACGTCAGGCGAGGCACTGAATTCTATTGGAATGAAGTTTCAGCGCTTTACCGGTGTGGACTATCGCGAGATGGACACGCAATCTATGCATTCGGCCGTACACACGTCGCCGAACGCGCGGATCAAGCGCAATCTCAGCCCCGGCGAGATTGCCTGTTTCCTGTCCCATGTCGAGGTCTGGCGAACAATTGCCGAGGGCAGGGCGGACATGGCCTGGGTCTTCGAGGATGATATCTCGTTTTGCGAAAATGCCCGCGAGGTGATGCTCGAAATCGAATCGGGCGCGCGCAATTGGGACCTGGTGCGGCTCTACAGCCACAAAGCCCTGTCATTGGAACAGGCAAAACCGTTGATCGCAGGCTATTCAATTGCGCTTTCGCGCAAGATCCCGATGTCCACGATAGGTTACGCGATTTCGCGGCCGGCAGCTGAATATCTTTCGAAAACCATGGTGCCGTTCAGCGTTCCGGTCGATTCGGCGCTCAAACAATGGTGGGTTCACGGACTTTGCACAAGGACTGTATCGCCCTCGTTGTGCGAGCCGCGAAGAGACAACGCGACATCCAGCACGCTCGAGGGGGACCGCAAGTCTCACAAGTCCAGAAACCCGCTGGACCGTTTTCTGTCAAATCTGCGCTATCAGATCCACCTGCGGCACATGAGGCAATCAAACGCTGCCATTTTTCCGGTGGAAAGGAAGTTCGACTGGTAGTTTGTTCGTGTCGTGTCAGTCGAGCGTCACATCCGGCAGCAATTGCGGCCAGGTGTTGACATAGGCACCGACTTTTCCGGTCATGTTGTCGCTGGCCAAAACCTCACGTTTCATCAACGATGCCAATATGACCCCGTGCAAGCGGTCGGTCACAACGCGATTTCCGCGCCCGAGCAGTTTCGAAGCGGCGTGAACCTTGGCTTTCGCAACGCGGTCAAACAAAGCGAGGCGCAAGCGCGTTGTCGGAATGAACGTAGACAGCTTTCCCAAACGGTTCATTTGAAGAATCGACCGATCATCTCTCCAGTCGAATGTCGCATTGTCGGGAAGCGTGCTTGACGAACGACCCCGCAACGCCTCACCATCCTTGCGCAGCAAGGCAACGGCATCTGTCGCCGGCCTGACATGGGAGACGCTGCACCAGTGCGCCGTATCAGGGCACAGATCAGCGGCAATTCCATAGGTCTCAAGGAGCTTCTTTCGGCTGTCGTGCTCACGGACGAAGACCTTCAGGTTGCGGCACCGTTCCAGCGCTGTGCGGGTCTCTGCTATCAATGCCGTCTCACCACTTTCAGCTGTGCGCTCTGCGACACTCAAAGGTAAAAGGACAATCGGCACATCGGCGATTTGCTCCATGGCTCGAAGTCGCATCCTGTGATGTTTCTCGTAGAGCGAGCCGAAATTTCCGCCACCCAGAAAGAAAACCGTACCGCTTCCAATTCCGTTTCGGCATCGCTGAGCATCAAACTGCTTTACGGTCGAGACATAGGCGGGCGGGTGCCCGTAAAGGCTCTCAAGCGCCTTGCGGGCGCCGAGCCAGATGGCACAGTCTCCGGGATTTGCATAATTGGGGTAGTCGATGATGGCATACGGCTTTTCAAGCGCGAAGCCGCCCAGGGCGTGCTCGATATGATGTCGTGCCGAAACCGTCATTTGTCCCATCCAGAATGCATATCCCGCGGAAGCGCCCGCTACACGACGGATCCGAAGGAATACAGATTTCGCATTCTGGTAAATAGCTCAGCACGACGATTATTGATACCTAAATTTTTTGCTACTTGTGAGTATAGTTGACATATCGGTCACAACAATGGGCAATATTGCATGTCAGAGCCGGATTTAAAAGTAGTTGAGCGATATCAATGGTTTGTGATTCAACAGTCTTTTCAAAGAAGATGGAGAATCACGATGCCATGGAATGATATCGCCCGCGCCGAACATAACAGAGACCATTTGAGATTTCCAAGCGATTTGACCGATGAGGAATGGACGATACTTGCCCCGTTCATTCCGCCGGCAAAACGGGGTGGACGACCGCGTACGACCGATATGCGCGAGGTGATGAACGCGATCCTTTATATCGCAACCAGCGGCTGCCAGTGGCGCATGCTGCCGAAGCAGTTCCCACCGGTATCGACGGTACGTGGCTATTTCTACACCTGGAGCCGCATGGGTCTTTTTGCAGCCATCAATCACCTCCTGGTCCTCAATACCCGCGAACTGGAAGGCCGCGCGGCTTCACCGACGGCCGGCGTGATCGACAGCCAGAGCGTGAAAACCACCGAAAGCGGGGGCGTTCGCGGCTATGACGCCGGCAAGAAGGTCAAGGGCCGCAAGCGACACATCGTCACCGATACGATCGGCCTGATGCTGTTCATCATCGTTCACGCCGCCAACATTCAGGACAGGGACGGGGCCTGCGACCTGATCAGGGCTGTCGGCGACCGCTTCCCCTGGCTGCGCCACATCTTCGCCGATGGCGCCTATGCGGGACCGAAGTTGCGAGCAGCGCTCGCGGGGCATGGCGACTGGACGGTCGAGACCGTCAAGCGCTGCGACAGCGCAGTCGGTTTCAAGGTTCTGCCGCGTCGATGGGTGGTGGAACGAACTTTCGCCTGGCTCGGGCGCTGCCGCAGACTGGCCCGGGACTGGGAGAGGACCATCCAGAACTCAACCGCGTGGGCGTTCATAGCAAGCATCCGGTTCATGACGCGGCGTCTCGCAAGGTATTGTTACGTTTGAATAACTTTTGAATCCGGCTCTCAGAGAATCATGATCGCCAAACGTCACGGAGTATGTACAGATATTCTCATTGTTCGCATCGAATAGGCTTTTATCAAAGCAATGATTTTGTGGTGCCGTTCGTACCAAATACATAAATGAGAATGAGGTCGCGAGCAGAAAATCTAACCCGAATAATTCACGATGGTTGTGTTGCCGGCCCTGGCAGCATGTTTTCTTCGCCCTATTGATTCTGGACGCACCCCGAATGCCACGTCGGGGTTTTTCCGGCGGGCGGCGGGGTTATCTGGAGTTTTGCGTGTTGCTGTTTCAGGTTGGTCGGGGCGATATGAGCGTCAGGCGACGCGCGGCGGGGCCAGCGCGTCGAACATAAGCCGAATGAGGCTCTGGCACGGGCACGAAGCTGGCAAAGTCATGACGACCCTTGTTTTCTTCTCGACGATGGTCGCGGCCAGTTTGACGAGGTGAAGCCGCAACGTATCAAACTGGGCGTGTCGCCACTGGGAGCGTTTTGGACAGGTCGCCCGCAGCATCCACCATAGCCAGTAAGCACAGCCGTGCAGCATGAGCCGCATCTGATTGGCGCTGGCCCTTGAGCAAGACGTGCGATCCGAGGCGAGGTGGCTCTTCCAGCCCTTGATGTGGTTCTCGGCCTGTCCGCGTGCGCAGTAGATCTTCTCGTAAACGTGCTTGCCGCGCGGGGCGGTCAGATTGGTCACGACGAAGCGTGTGTCGCGCCCCAGGGGACCGACCTCGACCCGGGCAATGACGCGCTGTTCTTTCGACCAGGATCGGGCCGCATAAGAGAATGTCTTGAACCGACGCAGTTTCTCGCCCTTTCGCGCGTAGCGTTCCGCCGTGGATGCCTCCAGAGTTTGCACCTGTGCCTGAAGCCGTTGGTTACCCGACAGGCCGAAGACGTAGCGCAGCCCGAGAGTGTCACACAGGTCCAGAACCTCGGGAGTGCCGTAGTGGCTATCGGCCCGCAGCAGGATCTCGGTCGTAGGCCAATGGCGTCGGATCGATCGGATCAGGCGCCGGATGTGGGCAGCGGCCTCCTTGCCGGTTGGCCGACGGGCCGGGCGCAGCACAGCCCCGACAAGACGTCCCTCGCCGTCGAAGACCACAATCGGCTGGAAACCATATTCATCGTAGTAGCTGTTGAACAGGCGTAGCTGCTGGTGGCCATGGACAGCATCGAAAGTGTCGTCGATGTCGAGTACGATGTGGCGGGGCGCACGGGCAAAAGACGTGCAATAAAACCGTACCATCTCACGCCCCATCCGGATCAGCGCCCGTGTGTTGGCCAGGTTTTCCATGCGCGAGATCGTGGGCTGCGAGCACAGGGCCGCCCCGGTCCCGGGATCGCGCTCGAGAGCGAGTTTGAACGCCGGTTCAGTCCGTAGATCATCCGCGTCGTTGCCATCCTCATATCCCGCTGCGATCATCATGATCCGGAACCGGATGATGTCTTGCAGGCTGTGCCGCACCTTGCCCGGTTCTCGTGGATCGGTGAGGCACGAAGAGACAAGGCCCGCCAGGTCGTGCCGACGTTCGACCTCCCGCAAAAGCGTCAGACCGGCATTGGAACTCATCTCCGCGCCATCAAAATTGAGAAGGATCGGTTTGCCGTTTAAGGGTGACAAAGCGGGCGAGGTGAAAGTAGACTGCATCATGGTAAGGGGGCCTGTCTGTGAAACTGGAGCTTTCGGCGTCGTTAACCGAAAAATACCTGCTTTCAAAAGCTTGCGCCACCCTTACCACACACCCATGAATTATTCGGGCTAATGTGGTTTGCTTTGGACAGCGAAAAAGCTTGGTGGAGAAGACAACGCAATCCGCCACGGCCAACCGCGACTTGTTTCGATTTCAGTCTCTTGGATGTTCGCGAGAAGCAACAATCACCTGTCGCTATTTCTCGGTAAACCGGTAGACGCCGTTCCAGTCTTCCGGCGGCGCTGCAGCAAACGCGGCGAGCCTGTCGAGATACGTCTTGTAGAGACCCTTCAGCACCGGTGGCGCGACCTCGCTCAGGGACCGGGCCTGCTCATAGGCGGCCTCGAAATCCCCCGCGCGATAGGTCTCCAGGAAGGCAGACTGTGCCGCCGTAAGCACCTTGCTGCTCAATCCGTTCAATCGGCTTTCCTCGAAAACGGTGTGCAGGACAAGCGGCTCTTCGCGGCCGACGACCTGGACGCTGTCCACCTCGAGGATAACCTGCGGCCCCGGTTCCGGATGGTCCTCAAGGACCGATTCTGCAAGAAGCACCGGAAGGCCGTAGGCCTTTGTGATGCCCTCGATCCGGGCCGCCACATTCACCGCGTCGCCGATCGCCGAATAGTTGAAGCGCTGCATGGATCCGAGATTTCCGACACAGCAGGCGCCGGAATTGAGCCCGATACCGATGCGGATGTTGAAATCCTTTTCCGCGTTCAGCCGCTCAAGCCGGCTGATCATGCCGAGTGCCGCCTCCTTCGCCGCAGCCCTGTGATGCGGCACCGTCAGCGGCGCGTTCCAGAACGCCATGATGGCGTCGCCCATATATTTGTCGATCGTCGCGCCGGTCTTCAAAAGCTCGTCGGTCATCGGCGTCAGAAAATCATTGAGAAGACTCGTCAGCCCTTCCGGATCGAGATTCTCCGACAGCGACGTAAAGCCACGGATATCGCAGAACAGCAGCGTCACGTCGCGCAGCTCGCCGCCGAGCTTGAGAGAATGGGGGTCGGTCGACAGCTGGTTGACCATCGCCGGCGATAGATAGCGGCCGAAGGCGCCGCGGATGAAGCGCTTCTCCCGTTCACTGCTGAGATATTGGGCGATCGTCACGGAGACGAACACCAGCACCACTGCCAGAGACGGCAGCAGGGGATCAAGCAACACCTGACGGGATGAAAACAGGTACCAGGAAATCGCCAGGATCAGCGCCAGGAGCGTCATGGCGAACGCCGCCGCCATGAAGGGCCGGCCCGGCCGTATGGTCACGATCAATACGGCGGTGACGATGATGGCAAGGAAGTATTCCAGGCCGAGCATGTAGTCCGGCCGGCTGAGAAAGGTGCCCGAAAGGATCTGGTCGATCAGCTCCGCGTGAACCGCGACCCCCGGTACGCCCGCGCCGAGCGGCGTGACCACCAGGTCACGAAGGCCGACGGCGCTTGTCCCGATCAGCACGATGTGGCCCGCGACGCGCGGCTCGAGCTGCTCGCGATCCAGCGTCTCGGCCAGCAATAGGCGCGCCGGGATCGTATTGTCGGCCATCCGGCCGGAGTAATAGAGCCACAAACGCCCGGTGCCGTCAGTCGGTGCTTCGAATGCGCCGGCGCGAATTCCGACAATGGCCGGCGCTCCCGCCTCGGCTTCGCCGCTCGCCCCGGTGCTTGTCACCACGAAATTCGCTGCCTGCTGGGCGACCCGCAGCGCCTCCATACCAAGGGACGGGTAGATCGTGTCGTTGCCGATGGAGATCAGCGGCACCCGGCGCACCACACCGTCGACCGCCTGGGGAAAGCTGAAGAACCCTAGTCCGGTCGCCGCATCGTCGAACGCCGCGAGATTATGAAGCCCGCCATGATAGGACGGCAGGATCTCTTTCGGGTCGCGGCCGCCATAGGCAAATCCGGCCTTGGGCGACGGCAATTCGTTTTCAAATTCGTTGGTCAGCGCAAAACCAGTCACCGTGGGATTGCGCCCCAACACTTCGGCGAAGACGACATCATTGTCCAGCGCCGGCACGCCCTTCGGAAAACTGATCTCGGCGCCGGCCTTGTTCAACTGGTCCAGTGTGCGGTTCAGCGACGTCCGGTCCTCTTCGGCAAAGGCGATATCGAACGCGATGACCGCTGCGCCGAGCGCGCCGAGCCGGTCGACAAGTTGCGCCAGTTGCGACCTTGGCCAGGGCCACTGTCCGATCTCGTCGATCGAAGCCTCGTCAATATCAACAATCAAAATCGGTGCACCCGCCGGCGCCCGGGGCTTGAAGCTCTGATACTCATCGAATACGAGTGAAGACAGCCGGTCAAAAAGCGGTTTGCCGAGCGATGCGGCAATAAAAAGCAGCGCCAGGGACAAAAAGCCGGCATAAAGTGCCATAAGTTGAGGGGAGCGGCTTCTCCAGAAATACAAGTTATCTTCCCTTAATATTGTTGCCGCAACAGATTCTAACTGACTGAAACATGCGTTTGATTTACAAAAGCTACCAAATCGTCTTACTATATTTCCGGTGAGGGACGCATGTTGAGTGGGGACGTGCTGAAATTATTGAAGAAAACAGCTTTGTCTACGGTTTTTTCGCTGGCGATCGTGGTGGGCGCCGGCGCGCAGGATGTTTCCTACCAGGACATTCTGAACAATCCGGACGATCTTGAGCTCAATTATCTTTACGCCCAGCAGCAGGTTATCAAGGGGGATCTTGAGCAAGCCGCTGCGGCGCTGGAGCGGCTGTTGCTGCTGCAGCCGAACTGGGACAATGCGCGCCTCTTTTATGCGCTGGTGCTCTATCGGCTTGACGACATGGCGGGCGCCAAGCGCGAATTGACCCTGTTGACCGACAGGCCGCTTTCGGCCAGCCAGAAGCGCGAGGTCAACAGATACCTGGCGCTTGCCAGTGCGCAATCGAAGAGCACCCGACTGACCGGTCGGATCGCCGTTGGCACAAGGGTCGACAGCAATCCTGACCTGACAACGAGTTCCGATGTCGACCTGAACGGCACCCCGCTTGACACCAACACCCGTGTTGACGGCGCCTTTACCGCAGGCACGATGCTGCGGCTTGAAAGCGACCTGCCTGGCGGGGCAGGGAATTTCGGCTTCGTCCAGCTCAACAGCAATCTGAATGAGCAGTTCAGCGTCGATGAAGCGGATTACATCACGGCCCGTGTCCGTGCGGGCGCAAGCCTCTTCTATGAAGATCTGCAGATCACGCCCTATGGCGTGGCACAGATTCTGGCCCTTGGCGGACAGGTTTACCGGACCGACTATGGCGGCGGTGCCAGGGCAAAATACACCATCTCACCGCAGGTTTCTGTGTTTGTCGGTGGCGAGGGCGTCTTCCAGAACTATGAAGTCGTGTCAGATGATTCGGTCGGCAGTGCCCGCAACGGTCCGTTGGCCACCGCAATTGCAGGCGTGACCGTACGTCCCTCCGAACGTAACCGCATCACCGCACGCGTAAGCGGCTATTTCAAGGATGCGCGCAACGACAGCTACAGCTATGATGCGATTGAAATCGCCCTCAACAGTTTATGGCTGCTCGGACAGGGCCAGTATGTCCTTGCCTCTGCCTCCTACCGGGTGCAGGACTACGACCAGCCCGATCCGAACTATTCGGCGACCGTCACCCGCGAGGATCAGTTGTTCAAGGCACGCCTTGCATACGGTCTGCCGCTCGACGTCATGCTTGAAAATCTGAACATCACGCCGGCAGAGGTTACCTCGAACGTCAATTTCCAGGTCGGCGTCAACTACTTGAATCAGGATTCCAACATCCCCAACTTCGTAGCTGACAGTGTTTCGGCTGACATCATGCTGATCAAGCGATTTGCGAACTGAATATGGCGGGGCGCTGGGAGAGACGGAGACATGTCATGACCGCCCGATCGAGCCGTTATCTGATTCCGGCCGTTTTTGCTCTGGCCCTTGGAATTGTGTCTTTCGCAGACAACGCCTACGCACAGGCAAAGGTCGGTGTCAGCGCCGCCGTCCAGGGCAGCGTTTTCGTCAGGAGCGGCGCGGCGAGTGACCAGCGTCGCGCGCAAGTCGAGGAAAGCATCCTGCTGCAGGACGAGGTGCTGACCAAGCGACAAAGTGCCTTGCAGATATTGCTGCTTGATGAGTCCGTCTTTACCGTCGGCGAGAACTGCGAAATGGTGATCGACCGTTTTGTCTATGATCCGGACCGCAGGGCCGGAGAGATGAGTGGCACGGTGCTGAAGGGCGCCTTCCGCTTCATGAGCGGGCGCATCGGCAAGGCCAATCCGACATCTGTCAGCATTAAAACGCCCTCCGCGACCATCGGTATCCGCGGCACGTTTGTCGAATCCGTTATCGGCCCGGAGGCGGTGAAGCTGTGGGACCTGCTGGGCTTCTCGACCGAGGGCGCCGATCCCGAAAGGGCCGGTCTTTATGTGTTGCGCGGTCCCGGCATGAGAACCTCCGCACTGACCAACAAGGGCATCATGACCGTTGGAAATGAGGCGGGCCAGAAGACCATCTCGTCACCCAACTATGCGGTGTTCGTTCCCGGACCGGGACAGCCTCCGATCGGGCCGGTCAAGATCACCGAAGAAGTCCTTGCCTATTTCAATCTCCTGCTGCGCTCGCGCCCGAACGGCGCGCCCTTCGGCAATGATGAGAACTCGGGTGAATCCCAATCCGCACAGGATGTGTTCAACCTTCCCGGCGGTGACTTCCCGCCCCTCACCGATGATTTCATCGACGAACTCTTCGACAACCAGTTCGAAGAAGAGGACGAGCCGGATTATCCCGATTGCTATGTCAGAAGCTGCGACGACGTATTCGATTAGTCGACGAGCTTCTCAATCACACAATACCATGTCGGTTTTAAACGCTGATTCCGGCCTCATTTCGTGTTTGTGTGTCCCTTCTGGACTGCGCGACGCGGAGAATGCCGGTGCGGGACTACTCATCATTCAGACAGCTCCTTGAGCTTTTGGCGCGGCTTTACGCGGGTGAAGGCAGGCCCGGTGGTGACCAGGCGGCCAATGCCTTGAATGCCGCTGTTGCGGGCTTTCCCGCATGGCTGCCAGAACCCCATAATTACCTGCCCGGGATGGCGGAGCGGGCAATCGGCCTCGAACCGCACGCTGAAGCGGCAACAGTTGCAGCGGCCCTGCCATTGATCCGCTGGTTCCATGTCACCGAGAGCCTTGGCTCGATCGGCGACGAGATGGGCGGCCGCATGATGGTCAGCGAGCTTCTCGGTCCGAACGGCATGATCTTCAATGAAAGCGTGCGTGTCGGCCTTTTCGTGCAATGCCCGCAACTCAACTACGTTACCCGTTCGCACAATGCCGAGGAAACCTACATCATCCTGGGCGGCGAGGCCCATTGGAGCCACGGCGGCGGCAAGCCCGAGCGCAAGAGGGCGGGCGACATTGTCCATCATCCGTCCGGCATTCCCCACTACAGCATCACCCAGCGGCACCCGACCATTGCCGCATGGCGCTGGTCCGGCGACATCAGTTACGAGGCCTACGCCTGCGCCGGCTGACGTGATCCGGGCTAAAGGCCGTTCAGGACATCCTTGACGGCGTTGATCGCTTCACGATCGGCGGTGATCAGGGCCTCGCTGGCGGAAAATCCGAGCGCAGGGATAGCTGCATCGTATTGCCTTGAAGCGCGGCTGAAGGATCCGTGGACATCGCGCACGCCCGTGCGCTCGATGATGGATGCCACATTGTCCGCAGTGATACCGCTGCCGGCCATGATCGAAACGCGGCCACCCGCGTGATCCACGTAGCGGCGGATTTCGTCGGCGCCTGCGACAGCCGTGGCGGCGCCACCCGATGTGAGAATGCGGTCAATCCCGAGATCGGCTGCGATATCGATTGCCAGTACCTTGTCGTCAACGAGATCGAAGGCCCTGTGCAGGGTGACTTCGAGGCCGCGGGCGGCGTCGACAAGGGCCTCAAGCGATGTCTCGTCAAGCCAACCACCCGTTCCGGCGCCGATCACCACACCGGCCAGCCCAACCTCGCGGCAGGCATGGATGTCGTCAATCATCTGCTCGATCTCGCAACCGGAGAACTCGAAATCCCCGGCGCGCGGCCGGATCAGCGTGTGCACAGCGACGCCGACTTCCGCGGCCGCGATCATCAGGCCAGCGCTTGGCGTCAGGCCGCCCAGTTCCAGCGCCGAGCAAAGTTCGATCCGGTCAACATCGGCGGCGGCCGCTGTTTGAAGCGACAGGAGATTGTCGACGCAAACCTCTAGGCTGATTTCGCTCTATGGCCGACATCTCCTTCATGAGCTGGGCGTAGATTCCCCAAAGGCCGCCATTGTGCCCGGTCTGTCCCTTGACCACCAGCGGCGTGGGGCGGGGCAACAGGACCTTGCGTTGCACTTCGCTGTCAATGGCCGAAAGCAATATGAGCGCGTTCGACAGACCGCCGCCGACCGGAACGATCTGCGCGCCGGTAATGTTGAGCGTTATCGCCAGTGCATCGCTCAGCAGCGAAACATAGGACGAAACGGTTGCGGTGCAGGCGGCATCGCCGCCGGCCCAGCCATCGATAATCGTTTTGCTCTCACTCAGCGGATTGCCGGAAGCCGCATGCATGGCCTCCAGCCCGCGGGCGCCGCCGACCGTGTTGATGCAGCCCTTTTGCCCGCAGGCACAGGCGAATTGCGGCACGAAACCGGGCGCGGACGGATCCTGTTTCTGGATAAAGGGTCCGTGACCCCACTCGCCGGCGGATCCCCCGAAGCCGCGAACCAGGTCGCCGCGATAGACCTGCGCGCCGCCGACCCCGGTGCCGAGGATGATTGCAAAGACATTTTCATAGGAGCGCCCTGCGCCAAATGTCGCTTCTGCCAGCGCAAAACAATCGGCGTCGTTTTCAACGCGGATGCTTTCTTTCAGCGCAGCGCCCATTCGCGTTCCGATGGCCGCCTCCAGGTCCGCCGCCAGATTGACACTGGCGAGAAACGGCAGCTGTGCTGCGTGGACGGATCCATTTTCAGCGTCGATGCTTCCCGCGATAGAGATGCCCAGCCGGTCTTGCGGCCCGATGCCTTCCGACAACAGCAGTGTTGCCAATCGATCCAGGAAGGTATCGTAGTCAGAAGGTGATGAAATCGACGCGGTCTCCGCAAGTCCGTCAGCGCCGCTGACACCCAGCTTGATGAATGAACCACCGATGTCGAGGCAGAATATCTTGCACATGGTGTCCTGGCGCCTAACCCGGCATGCCGCCGACATTGGACAAAAGCTCCGCGACATTGGCGGCGCCGAGTTTTTTCAGCAGCCTGGCCCGGTAGGCTTCGACTGTGCGCGGCGATATTTCCAGTATCCGGGCGATATCCTTGCTGGTGCGTCCCTCTCCAAGATGCATGACGATCTGGCGTTCACGCATGGTCAGCGCAATCACCGGCCGTTCGTGGGACAGGTCCGCCATACTCCACACCGCGTGGGCAAGCGGTTCTTCCCGGGTCAGCGAATTGCCCCGCACCCGGCACCAGAAGAGCGAGCCGTCGCGGCGCGCCATGATGCGCTCGTCCGAGTAGCGGCCGGTTTCGCGCAGCGGCTGCAGGCCGATATTGCCGATCTTCACGAATTCATCGAGTGATGGATAGAGGATGGCAAAGGACTGGTCGCGCAGCGCGTCCCCTTCATAGCCGAACATTTCCGCAAACGCCTTGTTGTAAAAGCGGATGATCCGGTGCTGTGTCATGACGATCCCGATCGGCGCTTCGTTGAAGGCCGTTTCGAGCATGAACTGGGGATCCATCGGTGCGTGCGGCGGTATCATCGGACTGTGGTTGATCTCTGATTTTCCCTTGTGACAATGGTATTCGCTAACCGACCGGTCGGGTTTGCAAGCCGGGACGAAATGCGGTCCCGGTATGTGTTCGTATAGGATGGGAACAAGAAAAGATAACAGAAACAAAATCTTGTTCGCAATCAACCCATCCCGGCGGCCAAATGGAACAAGGCGAATCATCCATCGCAATTCAACCCTCGACAGTAGCGTATTTCTACCATCTTGATCGCGGCGCGCCAAACGCGGGATAATCGGCCATCCATCGCACACTAGGTCCGGCGATACACGAACCCGTTCGCATAACGTACGGGGACGGTTGCCTTTTGTCGCTGGCCGGGAGGAGGAGAAGCATGAAGAAACTGGTATCCACCCTTGCCATTGCCTCTGCATTGTCGCTGGCGGGAATGGCCTTTGCCGCTGACGATCCTGTCAAGATAGCGCTCGTCCACGGACTCTCGGGCTCGACATTCGAGGCTTTTTCCAAGCAAAGCCACACCGGCTTCAAGCTCGGCCTTGAATATGCCACGGACGGCACCATGAAGATCAATGGCCGCGACATCGAGATCATCGAAAAGGACACGCAATTCAAACCCGATGTGGCACGCGCCGTACTGGCGGAAGCCTATGGCGACGACGACGTGCTGATCGCCGTGTAATACCGGCATAACACCGGGCAGAATTCAGGCGTCAGAGCGGACGCTCTTTCTGTTTCCATGATTTTCTGGAGGCATCAACGAATGGGGGAATTGTGCTTGCGGTGGCTGGGGTGGGGATTCTATTGGAATCGCGCAATAGCTGCTCGCCTTTTTTCAAGTTCCGCGTCTTCCGGATTCCAGTTGTCACTTCCATCGAAGTAATCGGGATAGTACTCCCGGTATTCAGAATCCGGGTTTTCGAATGCTGCCAAGAATTCAGAGTATCCCCATACGCCTCCTATGTCCTCAAGTGGACAACGCCCGCTACCGGAAACAAGATATGGATACTGTCTGTCCTTATGTGCCGACTGAATCTTTCCAATACGGATTTTGTGTCTCCATGAGTCTCCGAAATCATAGAGGTAATTGAATTCGGGTTTGCCTTGCAAAAAGTCTATGACGTCGAGAACGGTAGCAGAGGCGTCTGATTTGGGGCTGGAGAAATACTGATCACTATCAGCACTCCAAGTGACAACTTGCTCATACCGGATCGCCTCAAATTCCCATAGATGGCAGTTGTGCCACCCCATTGCGGCCTGAATGTATAAGTGGAGGTCATTAAGGCATGTGTTCGCAGGGACATCCATTCGTCTTGTGACCCTGGGCTTCACATCCCGCAACGTGATGCTGAGACGAACTATATCAAGTTGATTGCCAGCCTGAGCCATTGTGTGAAACGTCCTGCTATATGTGTCGATATGATTGCGCCGTCAGACGGATGAACCATCGCCACAATGCAAGATTGGAAATGTCATGTCGACCGCATCTTCACAATCCAGCTGTCGCGCAATGCAATCTCGATCTTGCCGAAGAGTGGCTGTTCAGGATGCAAAATGAGACTGGCCTACGAGTTGCGGCAGAGCGGGCACCGGTTTCCCATTGAGGCCCAGCCTATCCCCCAAATAGTCCCAAAACGAGATGCCGAGTTTGTTGCAGGTCTTGAGCAGCGACAAGAAGGTGTCGCGGTTGGTCCGACCAATGTCACTGCGCGTCCCACCTGAAATCTTGCGCTTGACTACAACAACTCGGATATCGTTCTCGGAACCGTTGGTGTGCAGCGGTATTTCCGGATGCTCCAGAACCATCAGCAGTTCAGCCTTGTTGGCGTGCAATCGCCTCAACAGATTATCAAGGGCTGCAAAACCGGTTCGGTGGCGGAATATCTGGTCGAAGCGGTTTTGCAAGACCGCCTTGCGCTGTGGACTTGGGTTGAGACGGTAGGTTTTGAGGCATTCATAGTAGAGCCAGATCAGCCTGCGGGTGCGCTGTTGAATGGCATAGTGCTTATCTGTGAAGGTGTTGAGCTTATGCACCAACCGTTCGGCGTGAATCCAACACAACGCATGATCGCCGACTTTGAACTGTTTGGCATCATCACTGACGATCACCGTATCGGTGAGCAAGCCATGTGCGCTGATACTGCCCCATAACGCACCCTCGGTGGCAAGGCGCGTGGGATCAGGTGTGACTTTCAGTGCAGTGATCCCGAGCCGGTCGAGATGGGCCTGCCAGTCTGCGCAGTTCGGGAAATACTTATCTTCAGCGTCAATCAACAACTGGCGAACCGGAGCATTGAGAGAACGCTGCTGCATATAGGCAAGTGCATCGGCGTTGATCACATAGTCTTCATGCCCGGCCCGCAGGAGTTCGAGAAAGTTGATGCGGCTTTTAGAACCGGTTGTGGAAAAGAAGGAAAACCGATCATTGCCGATCTGGGTGCAGTAGCCGTTTTGGGCTTTGTGGCGTGCCCCGGTGTCGTCGACCGTCACCCATGACGCCGCGTCCAATCCCGTCTGCAATATTGCGCGTGCTTCCAAGGCAAAATGCTCATGACCCTCATTCAAAAACCGCATGACCTGGCGCTCGGAGATATCTATGCCGATTTCGCTCAGGAGCTTTACCAATCGTCCCACAGTGACTTGGCCTTGATGGTATTGCATCAGCACAAAACGGCGCAGTTCGGCACCAAAATGGCCCTTGAGGCCCTGTGGCAGCGGAGCCACGACAGTCTTACCATCAGGTGTCAACCAGCGCTCGCGCCGAAACCGGGTGGTCACTGGCTGAATGATGAGATCCTGAACGAGGAAGTCCTCGTACCCTTTGAAGCGGGAACCCTCTGGAACGTCCGCTTTTACAATCCGGTCTTTCATTGAACCGTGCCGAGGTGGCTTCTTTTTGCCGCGTCCACAGCTTTTATTGCCGTTCTTACGCGCCTTTTTCTCGCTGGCCTGGTTCATGCCGCTTGGTTTGCTCGGCTTGATGTCCGGTCGCCCATTCACCCCTTTTAATCGAGCGACCTCGTCGCGCAGATTGGCAATTGTCTGTTTCTGTTCGGCAATCACCTGATTTTGTTCAGCGACGATTTGCTTCAACTCGGCCACCTCGCCGAGCAGGGTCACAACCAGATCTTTGAGTTCTGTATTCGACAGATCATCAAGTGCGTGAGGTGGGAAATCCGACATAACCTCATCGACTCACAAAAACATCTCGGTGAGAACCCCAGCAGCGCTGATCGAGTCGATTTGCCGCACCACCGGAAATGACAAATCAAAACACAATGCTGCCCGGTGTTATGCCGGTATTACATCGCCGTGGGCGGAACGTCATCGGGCGTCACCAAGGGCATGCTGCCCATCGCCGAGGAATATGAGCGCATCCTTCTGGTCGAGCCCGCGGTCGCCGATTCGCTGACCGGACCCGATTCCAACCGCTATGTCTTCAAGACGTCGCGCAACTCATCGATGGACATGCAGGCGCAGGCCCTGGCCCTGAAACCCGGACCGGATCTGCATGTGGCAACACTGGCCGAGGACTATGCCTTCGGAAAGGACGGCATAGCCGCATTCAAGACAGCCCTGGAAGGCTCGGGTGCGACCATCGTCGCCGAGGAATACGTGCCGTTGAAAACAACGGATTTCACGGCTGCCGCCGAGCGCATGTTTGCCGCGCTGAGAGACAAGGAAGGGCGAAAGGTTATCCTGATCTATGTGGCCGGGGGCGGCGATCCCATGGGCAAGATCAAGGCCATGCAGCCGGAACGCTACGGCATCGAGATCTCGACCGGTGGCCACATCCTTCCCGTTCTGCCGACTTACAAGCGCGTGCCCGGCATGGAAGGCGCCATTTACTACTACTTCGAGAACCCGGACAATCCGATCAATGACTGGCTCGTCGAGGAACACAACAAACGCTTTGGCTCGCCTCCGGATTTCTTCACCGCCGGTGGCATGGCAGCCGGCCTCGCCGTCGCCAAGGCCCTGCAAAGCACCGACGACTGGGACACCGAAAGCCTGATCGAGACCATGCAGGGCATGTCCTGGGACACGCCCAAGGGCCAGATGACCTTCCGTCCGGAAGATCACCAGGCGCTGCAGTCGATGTACCACTTCAAGATCAAGGTCGACGATAATGTCGACTGGGCCATCCCCGAGCTTGTCCGTGAGATCAAGCCTGACGAGATGAGCATCCCGGTCGGCCGCAACAACCAGGAATAGGCTCTCGCGCCCGGAGCCTCCCTGCAGCCGCCCGTGCGGAGGTGGGGAGGTCCCGGACATGCCCGGCCCCTTTCCGGCGCAAGCCCGTCGCGAGATCGGCCGGACATCTGCTGCCTCTTTCATCGCAATCCAACGGTACACACCATGACCTCCGCATCCCTGCGCACCGAGGATCTGACCATCCGTTTTGGCGGCCATGCCGCCGTCAACATGGTCTCCTGCGGCTTCAAGGCCGGTGAACTGACGGTCATCGTCGGGCCGAACGGTGCGGGAAAGACCACCTATTTCAACCTGATCTCCGGCCAGTTGCGCCCTTCGGCGGGGCGCATCTTCAAGGGCGATCGGGACATTACGGCACTGAGCGCATCGGCCCGGGCGAAAGCCGGCATTGGCCGCGCCTTTCAGTTGACCAACCTGTTTCCGCAGCTTTCGGTGCTGGAGAATGTCCGCCTCGCGGTCCAGGCTCAGGCCGGGCTGGGGCCTGTTCTGTTCCGCAGCGCCCGGTCCTTTTCCAAATTGCGCGACGAAGCCTATGCCTATCTGGAAGCAACGCGCCTGCAGTCGGCCGCCGCGCTTCCGGTGACCGCGTTGCCCCATGGCGACCAGCGCAAGCTCGAGATCGCGCTGCTGCTGGCGCTCAAGCCCGATATCTTCATGTTCGATGAACCCACGGCCGGCATGTCCGTCGACGAGGCACCCGTCATACTTGAATTGATCGAGGAGATCAGGAAAGACACCGGCAAGACTATTCTACTGGTCGAGCACAAGATGGAGGTCGTGCGTTCGCTCGCCGACCGGATCATCGTCCTGCACAATGGAGAACTGGTTGCCGACGGCAAGCCCGACGAGGTCATTGCGTTGCCGCTGGTGCGCGACATCTATCTCGGCATGCCGGCGGAGGATGCGGCATGACGTCTCCGATCCTCCAGCTCGACGGCGTCAGCACCGATATCGCGCAGTATCACATCCTGCACGACATATCGCTCAGCGTGCCCGAAGGCGGCGTTCACGTGCTGCTGGGCCGCAATGGTGCTGGCAAGACCACGACCCTTCGCACCATCATGGGCCTATGGCAGGCGCGTGCCGGCGCGATCCGCTTTCGCGGCGACGACATCGCGGCGCTGCACACCAGCGACATTGCCCGCAAGGGTATCGCCTTTGTGCCGGAAAACATGGGCATATTTGGTGGCCTCACGGTTGAGGAGAACATGCGCCTCGCCACCCATGACGGCGGTTTCGATGACGACCGGCTGGGCCGCATCTACGCGCTGTTTCCGGCGCTTGAAACCTTCTGGACGAAGTCCGCCTGGTCGCTTTCCGGCGGCCAGAAGCAGATGCTGGCGATTGCCCGCGCGATCATCGAAAAGCGCGACCTCATCCTCATTGATGAGCCGACTAAGGGTCTCGCGCCGGCGATTATCCTGTCAATGGTCGATGCCTTCCGCGAGATCGCCAGGGAAACGACGATCCTTCTTGTCGAGCAGAACTTTCTCTTTGCCAAGTCGCTGGGCCAAACCGTCGCCGTCATCGACGACGGGCGTATCGCCCATACCGGTTCGATGGCCGAACTCGTCGAGGACACGGCGCTGCAGACGCGGCTGCTCAGCCTGTCGCTCGACACGCATCAATAGGGGGCCGCCATGGATTCATTCAACAGGGCATTCGAGCGCTACGGTGGAATAAACCTTCTGCCGGTCCTGCTCGCGCTGATCGCCTTCATTTTGATCGGCTCGCCTTCGACCTGGGTCACGCTGACCGTGGCCGGGCTTGCCATGGGCATGATGATCTTCCTCATGGCTTCGGGTCTCAGCCTCGTCTTCGGCCTGATGGACGTTTTGAATTTCGGTCACTCGGCCTTCATCTCCTTCGGCGCCTTCATTGCCGCCTCGGTCCTGGCAGCTCTGACCGCATGGGTCGCGGCCGACAGCGTCATTCTCAATCTCATCGCCCTTCTGCTGGCGATCGCCGCAGCTGCGTTGTTCGGACTGATTGCCGGCTGGGTCTTCGAGAAAGTCATCATCAAGCCGGTCTACCGCGATCACCTGCGCCAGATCCTCATCACCATGGGGGCGCTGATCGTTGCCGAGCAGATCATCCTGGCGATCTGGGGCGGTTCGCCCATTTCGGTACCGCGGCCGCAATTCCTCTCCGGCTCGTTGATCATCGGCGACGTTTCGATCGAGCTTTATCGTCTCTTTGCCTTCGCGCTGGGGCTTATCGCCTATGTCGCGCTTTATGTAATCCTCAACCGTACCCGCGTCGGGCTTCTGGTGCGCGCCGGGGTCGAGAACCGCGAAATGGTCGAGGCGCTGGGGTTCCGCATCGACCGGCTTTTTGTCGGTGTCTTTGTGCTCGGTTCGGCGCTCGCTGCGATCGGCGGTGCCATGTGGGCCGGTTACGAGACGCTGATCACCGCGGCCATCGGTTCGGAAATGATGATCATCGTCTTCATCGTCATCATCATTGGTGGACTGGGCTCCATCGAGAGCTCGCTGCTCGGCGCCATCATGGTCGGCCTGATGGGCAACTACGTCGCCTTCCTGGCGCCGAAGATGGCGCTCGCCTCCAACATGATCCTGATGATGGCGATCCTGCTGTGGCGGCCCTACGGCCTGCGGCCTGCGGTAAAATAGGAGATGGCATGAATGGGATGTGAGCGGTCATGCATCCCGACTCGGCTAGAGTGCCGGGAGAGGCGGATAGGCTGCAGGCTGGATGTCTTTTTAGGGCATTGCGACCCTGTACAGGAGATTACCCGCCGCCTGCATCCGAACGACCAGCATGAGGCCCGGTTCGACCCGGTGATCTCGTATAGGAGTCTGGCCTGGCCGTTCACACCCCTTTGCAGGGTTCCGCCTCCCGCCAACGAGAGGATTTTAGCAATGGCTTTCATCGGTGTCGATCTCCACACGACGTCTTTCACGGTCTGCCGCCTTGCCGCGGACGGCAACGAGGTTTTTGAAACCTGCCAGCTGGCAGCGGCCGATCTGGACCGGTTCTGCCTGAGCCTTGATGCGGACGATGAGGTCGCCGTGGAAGCGACGGGCAATTCGGCCTGGTTCCGCGACGAAGTGATCGCCTGCGTTGGCCGTGTGGTGGTGGTCAACCCGAAGCAGTTCGGCGTGATCCGCAAGTCGGTGAAGAAGACGGACAGAAACGACGCCCGGGCCCTGGCCTTCTTTCTGTCAAAGGACATGCTGCCTGAGACCCGCGTCAAAACGGTGGCCGAAGGCGAACTGGCGTCGCTGACCCACACGCGCGACCTTCTGGTCAAGCAGCGCACCCGGCTTTTGAACAAGATCCACGCGCTCCACACCCGCCACGGCATCAAGCTGAAGAAGGAAAGCCTGGGCTCCAAGCGACGGCTCAATGCCCTGGAGACCGGCCGGTTCTCCAGCCTCGAACAGGTGGAACTGCGCATCGTGCGCGATCAGGCGCTCAGCCTGACGGATGCAATCGCCGAACTTGATCGCGAGATCGCCTCCGCCGCTGAGGCCATGGACGGATATGACGGGCTGATCTCGATCAAGGGTGTCGGGCCGCGCGCGGCAGCCGTATTCCTCTCCGGCATAGGCAACGTCGATGACTTCGAAGACGCGGACAAACTGGCCGCCTATGTGGGCATTGTCCCCCGTGTCAGCCAGTCAAGCGAGACTGACAACCGGGGCCGGATCACCAAACGCGGGAACAAACTGATGCGCACCACGCTGGTCCAGTGCACGCTCATTGCCATTCGTTACTCGGGCTACCTCAATGCCTTCTACCAACGGATCAAAGCCCGGCGCGGGGCCGGCAAGGCAATCATCGCCACAGCGCGCAAGTTGCTCGCGATCATCTACGACACACTGAAAAACGGCTGGGTCTTCGATGACTTTCCGGCATTCAAAATCGCGGGACAGAACAATCCTGCTGGACAATCATCATAGGAGCGGGGCATGAGCGACATTGCCATCGACACCACCACAGATGCCGCCCGCGGCCGCACCGGCAGGCTGATCGTCTACGCGATCATCGGGCTCATCGGGATCTGCCTGTTCCTGGCGCCCTTCCTGTTTCCGGATGTGCGCAGCCAGGAGGTCGCGGCGCGTATCTGCATCTTCATCGTGCTGGTCGCCAGCTACGACCTGCTGATCGGCTATACCGGCATTGTATCCTTCGCCCACACCATGTTCTTCGGCCTTGGCGCCTACGGCACGGCGATCGCGCTGAAGCTGATGGGTCCGGGCTGGGACGCGATCCTGATCGGCGGCGCGCTCGGCCTCCTCGTCTCGCTGATCCTGGCCGCGCTGGTCGGGCTTTTGTCGCTGCGCGTCAAGGCGATCTTCTTCGCCATGGTCACGCTCGCGGCGGCCTCGGTGATGGCCGTCATGGCGAGCCAGTTCTCCGATTTCACCGGCGGCGAGGACGGCATCATCTACAAGGTGCCGAAGCTCTTCTCGCCGGCGACCAAGCTGCTGACGGACGAGGACGGCAAGGTATTGCGTATCTTCGGCGCAAAGGCCAACGGCAAGATGGCCGCCTACTATTTCGTCTTCTTCGGCTCGCTCATTCTCTATTTCATCATGCTGCGCATCGTTGCTTCGCCGCTCGGCACGGTCCTGGAGGCCATACGCGAGAACGAGATGCGGGCCGAGGCGCTGGGCTATCGCGTGGTTCTCTACCGGACCGCAATTTTCTGCATTGCCGCATTAATCGCCGCCTGTGCCGGCATCCTGCGCGCCATCTGGCTGAAATATACCGGCCCCGAGACCTCGCTTTCTTTCGCCATCATGATCGACATCCTGCTGATGGTCGTTATCGGCGGCATGGGCACCATGACCGGCGCCATTATCGGCGCGACCCTGATGAGCCTTGCCCAGTTCTACCTGAAGGACCTGATGGCGTTGGCCTCCGAGGCGACGGCCGGCATTCCGATGTTGCCCGAACTGCTGGCGCCGGACCGGTGGCTGCTGTGGCTCGGGGTCCTCTTCATCCTGCTGGTCTATTTCTTCCCGGCCGGCATTGTCGGAACACTCAGCAGGAAGGGCGGACATTCATGACCGTGCGGCGTTCAGTTTACATCGAGGCCGGGGGCTACGAACTTCACGTCAGCGAGTGGGGTGATCGGTCAAGGCCGTTCGTCATGATGTGGCATGGGCTTGCGCGCAACGGACGTGATTTCGACGAGATCGCGTCCGAACTCTCGCGGGACTATTTCGTTGTCTGCCCGGACACGATCGGCCGCGGCCTGTCGAGCTGGTCGCACAATGGCGGCGCAGACTACAGCCTTGGCGTCTATGGCGAGAACGCCGTTGCCATCCTCGATCACTATGGCGCCGAAGAGTTGCGCTGGGTCGGCACGTCCATGGGCGCGCTGATCGGGATGCGGCTCGCCGCCGATGGCCTGAAGGGCCGCATGACCCATCTTGTCATCAACGATATCGGGCCGGACATTCCGCTCGAGGCCCGTCAGAGGATTGCCGAATATGTGGGCAACCCGCCGGTTTTCAAGACGGTTGCCCAGATGGAGGACTGGCTGCGCACCAGCTACGCGCCCTTTGGCGACAATCCGGACAGCTTCTGGCGGCGCCTGATCGATGCGTCTGTGCGCCGCAATGACGAGGGCCGCATGACAGTCCACTATGATCCCCTGATCGCGTCGCAATTCACCACACACAAATCGGACCTCGATGTCTGGCCGCAATATGATGCCATTGCGGCAAAGACGCTTCTGATCCGCGGTGCCCATTCGGATGTGCTTCCACAGGCGGTCGCCGACGACATGCGCGCCCGCGGGCCGCGCCCGGACTATTTCGAGGTGCCCGGCGTCGGCCATGCGCCGACATTTGTCGACCCCGATCAGCAGCGGCTCTTGAAATCGTTCCTGGCGAGCTAAGCCAGACACGCTTTGATCAGGCGGGGTTTGCCTCTTCCGTATCCGCTGCATCGGATACCGCAACGCCGTCCAGGAATTGCTCCAGGGCGCGATTGACGTCTTGCGGTGCCTCGATCGTCGATGAATGGCCGGCGCGGTCGATCCTGACGAGTTTCGAGCCGGCGATCGCCGCGTGCATCTTTTCCGATTTCTCCGGAACCGTTGCGACATCCTCTTCCCCGACAATGATCAGCACGGGCATGTCGATCTGCTTGATCTCATCGGCCACACTGGCGCGGTCGACGACACCTTTCACCGCGCGCGTAATGCCGATCCTGTCATTGGAAACGATGGATTGGCGCCACCGGGCTTTTTCCTCTGCACGGTCCGAATCGTTGAGAAAAGTCTGACCGAACATAATCGGCATGACCTGGCCAGCGACGATATTCAGCCCGAACCAGCGTGCGACAAAATTCAGCATCCGGTAGCGCGGAACATTCGCCTTCTCCTCCGGTTCGGCCGATGTCTCGATCAGGGTCAGTGACCGCAGCAGTTCCGGGCGCCGTGTGGCGAGGCGCATGCCGACAAATCCGCCCATGGAAAGACCGACAAAGTGACAGGGCGCGAGTGAAAGGGCTTCGATCAGGCCCGCCGCGTCTTCTGTCAGGGTTTCCATGTCGTAACCGTCATCGGTTACCGCGCTTTTGCCCTGTCCCCGATGGTCGAACGCGATGCAGCGATATCTGCCCTTCAGTGCCGCCATCTGCGCGGCAAACATACCGCCATTCATCAGCAGTCCATGGGAGAAGACGACCGTTTCGGCACCGGATCCCTCATCGATGTAGTGGATGTTCGTGCCATTGATGTTGATGATTGGCATGACGCACCTCCCGTCACAAAGTAACACGATCCCGCCGATCCGGAAATCGACCAAGCTGGAGCGCTATGTGCCACTCTCCAGTGTTTCGACAAGCAGCAGCGCCGCCTTCTTTGAATCTCTTCTGAGATCGCCCATACCGCCCAGCATCGCCAGGGAGTCGACGTTGAAATAGATGCCGGTCATACCGCTGGCAACTGCCGAAATCCTGTCGGCCGGCGCATCGGGAAAGGCGTCCTTCAGCACGGATGCAATCGCGGCTATGAAGTCGGCGATCCAGCCCTTCATGCGCTCGGCAAGGTCCGGCCGGTTTGCAGCCGCTGCAATCAGCGCCTCGGCGACGAGCACATGCGTGTCGTTGCTGTGTCGCACATCGAAAAGGACATCGACCAGCGCCGGCGCCCGGTTGCTGTCTGGAAGCGCACTGACAAGATCGCGCACCCGTTGCCCGGACACGTCGAAAAAGCGCTCGATGAGCGCGTCGAGCAGATCGTCGCGGTTGCCGACATTGTGTCGGATCAGGGCGCGGGCGAGGCCTGCCTGGTTGGCCACGCGTTCGAGCGTCGCGCCTTCGATCCCGAAGCGGGCGACGCATTCTTCATAGGCATCGAGGATTTCCGCGGCCCGCTCTGCCTTGATACTCGGTCTTCCCATTGCTGCTCCAATTTTATTGTCGGCCTTGACAATAAAAAATTAGTGCGTATCTGTAAATTATCAATTATGATAATAAAGAGGACCGCATGGCCGATATCAGCGATATCAAACCGCTCACCATCTTGGCCATCCTGGTCCTGGCCGTTGCCACGGTGATGGGCTGGTTGTGGATGTGGGGGCTGCTTTACATGTACTGGGCGGTCATGGGACCTTTGACCGGCAGTGCATTTGTCATTGAATCCATCGAGCGAAGCGACAACCCGCTGCTTTTCTGGATCATCTGCGCCGCCTGGATGGCGGCCGGCATCTGGACTTTCGTCAATGGGCTTGGCTTCGTCTGACAGGAAACCGGGATGACCGATAAACCGATGCTGCACAAGCTTCCCGTCGAAGCCTATACATCGCCGGCCTGGTACGACCGCGAGCAGAGCATGATCTTCTCACGCACATGGCGCTATGCCGGCCTTGCGGAGGACATTTCAGAGCCCGGCCAGTACATGGCGGTCCAGGCCGGACTCAACAATATCTTCATTGTCATGGGCCGCGACCGGCGCCTGCGGGCCTTCCACAATATCTGCCGCCATCGTGGAACGCAGCTCATACGGGCCGTTGGCAAGACCAGCAAAGCGCTGACCTGCCCCTATCATGACTGGACCTACGACCTTGAAGGCAATCTGATTTCAGTTCCAGACGAGGACCGCGAATACGGCTCGATCGACAAATCCTGCCTCGGCCTCAAGCCGGCATCCGTCGATCTCTGGCGCGGCATGCTCTTTGTCCATCCGGATCCGGATGCGGGGTCCATCGTCGAGTGGTTCGGCGATGTCGAGCCGATGCTCGGCCCCCACCGTGTCGAGGAACTGCCGGAATATGCCGAAGCCCGCAAATCTTACGAGATCAAGGCCAACTGGAAGATCGTCGTCGAGAATTACATCGACGTCTATCACCTGTCGCACCTGCATTCCGGAACGCTCGGCATGTATGACCACACCAGGGCGGAGTATGGATTCGTCGGGCCGCATTTTGCGTTCTGGGAGCCGCTCGCCGAGGATTTCGGCGCCGATATCGAGAAAAATGCCCCCTATCCGCTGGTGATACCGGCCGGGCAGGCGGGCGTATGGGTGCCGATGTTGTTTCCGGGCATCGGCCTTGGCGAGAGCGAGAGCACCTGGTCGACCTTTATCGTGACGCCCCTCGCACCGGATCTGACACGGGTGGAAACCCGAACACGCCTTGCCAATGAATCCGAATGGGCATTCGGCAGACAGGCAAGCCGGTCGGCCGCGTTCTGGCGCGACAGGATCGGTGGCAAATACACCGCCGAGGATGGCACCGGCGAGGACGATCCCATGACCGGCGGCGACTTTACCGCCGAGGACATCTATGCCTGCGAGCAACAGCAGAAATCGCTTGTGAGCCCGCACTTCGAGACCGGACCCGCGGCCAGGGGTGAAAGCCCGGTCCTCGGCCATCAGGACGTGGTGCTCGACTACGTCGAAGGCCGGCGCTGATGGGTGACTTCCATGAACTGAAAGTCCTGGACACGCGCGAGCAAATCGGCGGCCAGGCTAAGACGGTGATCTTTGATGTGCCGGCAGATCGCGCTGGAGAATTTTCCTGGCGGGCGGGCCAACACATAACGCTTCGCTTTCATCTGGGCGGCGATGAGCACCGCCGTTCCTACTCGGTCTCCGCATCGCCCTTTGCCGGCGAACCCCTGCAAATCACCGTCAAGCGCGTAAAAGGGGGCCTTGTGTCCAACCACATCAATGATCGCGTAGAGGCGGGTGATACGCTTTCTGTCATGCCGCCCTTTGGCGGCTTTTGCCTCGATCCCGGCGAGAAACTACGGCGCACCCATTATTTCTTTGCCGGCGGCAGCGGCATTACCCCGCTCTATGCCATGCTGCATTCGGTTCTTTGCAACGAGCCGCATTCGACGGCACATCTGGTCTATGGCAACCGCGATGCGGGCTCGATTATCTTCCGCGAGCGCCTGCAAGCGCTGCTTGAGGCCCATCCGCAACGGCTGACCGTGTCGCATGTCCTTTCCGGCCCGTCGCTGTTTTCGTCCTTCAGCTACTGGCGGCGCGGACGGATCGACAGGGCGGCGATCGACGCGCATTTCGCCGACAACCCGCCCTATGCGCAGGATGTTCAATATTATGTCTGCGGACCGGGAACCATGAACAGTGCCATTCGTACCGGCCTGATGGATCTCGATGTGCCGGCAAGCCGCATCCACATGGAGAGTTTCGGCGGCGATCTGGAGCTGGATGACAGTGTCAGCGGTGTCGCTTCGACGGCTACGGTGCGGCTGAACGGGTCCGTCACCGATGTTGCTGTGGCCGAGGGCCAGACGCTGCTTCAGGCCATGCGCAGGGCCGGCCTGAAGCCGCCCTTTTCCTGTCAGTCGGGCGTTTGCGGCGCCTGCGCGGCAAGACTGACCAGCGGCGAAGTCCACATGCGGGCGCGCATGGCGCTCGAGGATGCCGCCGTGGCGAGCGGCATGGTGCTGACCTGCCAGTCGCTGCCGGTGACCGAAAAGCTCGGTCTTGAGTTCAGCTAGCCATCTGTGTCTTCAGCCAGCTAAGCACACGCTCGGCTTTCGGGCCGTGCGGGCGGATTTCCGGCCACACCACATAGTGGCCCTGGCCGATATTGTAGACGCCGATATCAAGCCGCTCGAGCAGACCCTGCCGCACCACGGTCTCGACGATATGGTCCCAGCCATGGGCGATGCCTTCACCGGCAATTGCCGCCTGGATGACCAGCGCATAGTCGTTGAGCCGCAACCCGCCGCCCGTATCGACATAGTCCAGCCCTTGCGCCGCGAACCAGTCGCGCCAGCCGGCACGCGGGCGGAACGGTTCCTCGAGGTGAATGAGTTCATGCGACAAAAGGCCGGCCGCGTCGACCGGCCGCCCGGCGGCCTCAAGATAGGCCGGGCTGCACACCGGATAGATGATCTCCGGCCCGAGCCGTAGCGCCTGGCAGCCCGGCCATTGGCCGGAGCCGAGCCGCACGCCGAAGGAAAGCCCTTCCTCGGCGATATCGATATCCTTGTCGGTCGTCTGCAGGCGGATATCGATATCCGGATTGTCGCGTCGGAAAGTCGCCAGACGCGGCAGCATCCAGTAATGCGCGAAAGCGGTGGAGCAGGACAGCGACACATGGTCTTCCGGACGGCTCGCCACCGTATCGGCGGAGTTCAGGATGTGCATTAAACCAAATGATACGTCCGCATAAAAACGTTCGCCGGCTTCGGTCAGGCGGATGCTGCGGTGACCGCGCTCGAAAAGTTGCGTTCCTAGCGCCTGTTCGAGCTTCTTAACTGAAAGGCTGACAGCGGGTTGCGAAACATTCAGCTCGCCCGCGGCCTCGGTGAAGGAAAGCCGGCGTGCGGCGGCTTCAAAGGCAAACAGGGCGGACGGTGACTGGATGCGCTGATACAGTTTTCGCATAATTTCAGTTTATGCAATGGCAAAGATTTTTCAATCGTCACAAAGACTGAATTTGCGGCTACGCTCCGCCTCGTTCCGTTTGGGATAAGATGCACATGCAAACCGCGTCCGACCGGTCAGTTTGGGATAGAGTGCATATGAGGACAGCATCAAGACGGGCCCGGCGGGCGGAACGCACCGTGCCGCCGACGCCCGCTTACATCACCCGCAAGATACCCTTCGTCGAATATATGCACGAGGAGGGCCTCGTCCGCATCGAGGAACAGGCCGACCGGCTGATCGAGGAGGTCGGCATTGAGTTCCGTGACGATCCGGAAGCGTTGCGCATCTGGAAGAAGGCCGGCGCGGATGTGAAGGACACGCGTGTGCGCCTGCCGCGCGGCATGGCGCGTTCACTGTTGGGAACCGCGCCGTCGAAATTCACCCAGCATGCGCGCAACGCCGCCCGCAGCGTCGAGATCGGCGAGCGCAGCACGGTCTTCGCGCCCATTTACGGCGCGCCCTTTACCCGCTGTGTTGAAAAGGGGCGGCGTTACGGCAGCTTCGAGGATTTCGACAAGCTGTCGAAACTCGTGTCGATGCTTCCCGCGCTGCATCATATGGGTCTTGTCGTCTGCGAGCCCTGCGACCTGCCGGTGAACAAGCGCCATCTCGACATGCTGCTCGCCCATATGCGCAATGCCGACAAGCCCTTCCTTGGCGCGATCACCGAAAAAAGCCGCGCTGAGGACAGCGTCGAAATGGCGCGTATCCTCTTCGGCGAAACTTTCATGCAGGAAAACTGCGTGATCATGGGCAATGTCAACACGAACTCGCCGCTGCATGTCGACAAGGTGGTGACAGAGGCCATCCAGGTCTATTGCGGTGCCGGTCAGGGCATCGTCGTGGCGCCCTTTATACTCGGCGGCGCGATGGGGCCGGTCACGACCGCCGCTTCGGTCGCCCAGGCGCTGGCCGAGGCGATGGTCTGCGGCGCCTTCAGCCAGCTCGTGAAGCCCGGTGCGCCTTTCGTGCTCGGCAACTTCCTGTCGTCCATGAGTTTGAAGAGCGGCGCGCCCACTTTCGGCATGCCGGAGCCCGTTGCCTCCAACTATATCATCGGACAGCTCGCCCGCCGCCTCGGCGTGCCGCTGCGCTGCGGCGGATCGCTGACGGCGTCCAAACTGCCGGACGCCCAGGCTTCCGCGGAAAGCGCCGACAGCATGCATTCGACCGCCATGGCCGGCGCCAATTTCGTGCTGCATTCGGCCGGCTGGATGGAAGGCGGCCTTGTTACCGGCTTCGAGAAACTGGTGATCGATGCCGACCGTCTCGGCGCCTATCAGAAACTGCTCGGCGGGATCGACACGGACGACAATGCGCTGGGCACAGACGCCTATGAGGATGTCGAGCCGGCCGGCCATTTCCTTGGCTCGGCCCACACAATGCGCAATTACGAGACCGCCTATTACGATGCCGTGCTTTCGGACTCAGAGAGCTTCGAACAATGGACCGAGCGGGGCGGCAAGGACACCGCGCAGCGCGCCTTCGAGCGCTGGAACAGGATGCTTGAAGAGCACCAGCCGCCGCCGCTCGATGAAGCCGTCGACGCGGCGCTCGCCGAATATGTCGAAAAGAAGAAACGGGACATGCCCGACGCCTGGTACTGACCGGCGCTGCGACGGAGTCTTAAAAAATGCAATCACATGCAAAAGTGGTCATCATCGGTGGCGGCGTGGTCGGCTGCTCGATCCTGTTTCATCTTGCCAAGTTCGGCTGGCGCGATGTCGTGTTGCTGGAACGCAGCGAGCTGACCTCCGGCTCGAGCTGGCACGCCGCCGGCCAGATACACACGATCAGCTCCGACCCGAATATCTCGCGGCTGCAGGGCTATACGATCAATCTTTACAAGGAGATCGAGGAACTCTCCGGCCAGTCCTGCGGCATGCACGCGACCGGCGGCTTTTATCTCGCCTCCAACCAGGACTGGTACGATTATCTCAAACGCGAGCGCTCCAAGGCCCGCTATATGGGGCTCGACCAGGAATTCATCTCCGTCGAGGAGGCGGCGCGCCGTCATCCGCTGATCGATCCGAGCCGCTATGTGGCGGCACTGTGGGATCCGCTCGACGGCGATATCGATCCGTCCGGGGTCACCTACGCCTACGCCAAGGCCGCCCGGCATTATGGCGGCACCTATCATACGCACACCCCGGTCATCGAAACCAGCCAGAAGCCGGACGGCTCCTGGGATGTCGTCACGCCTAGCGGCACGATCAATGCCGAGTACATCGTCAATGCGGGCGGCCTCTGGGCGCGAGAAGTTGGCCAGCTATCGGGGGTCGATCTTCCCGTCCAGCCGATGGAGCACCACTACCTTATCACCGAGGCCATTCCGGAAATCGTCGAGCGCGATCCGGAGGACCGGCTGCCCGCCGGCATCGACTACGAAGGCAATATCTATTTCCGCCAGGAGCGCCAGGGCATGCTTCTTGGCACCTACGAGCCGCGTTCGACGCCCTGGAAGGTCGAAGGCACGCCGCAGGATTTCGGCCACGAGCTTCTTGCCCCGGATCTCGATCGCATCGCCGACCGGCTGGAACTCGGGTTTGAGCGCATTCCGGCGCTCGGCCGTGCCGGCATCAAGGACATGATCAACGGGCCTTTCACCTTTGGCCCCGACGGCAATCCGATGATCGGGCCGGTGCCGGGCATGAAAAACTACTGGGTCGCCGTCGGTGTCATGGCGGGCTTCTGCCAGGGCGGTGGTGTCGGCCTGTGCATGGCCGAATGGATGATCGAGGGCGAGCCTTCCATCGATGTCTGGGCGATGGATGTCGCCCGTTTCGGGGAATTCGCGACGCCTGAATACGGCACCATCAAGTCATCGGAGAACTACGAGCGTCGCTTCGTCATGACCTTCCCCAACGAGACCCTGCCGAAGGGACGCCGGCAGAAGACCACGGCGCTCTACGACCGGCTGGTCGCCAGGGGCGCGGTGATGGATGCGAGTTTCGGCCTCGAACATGTGCTGTGGTTCGCCGACGGCCCGGACGATGCCCATGAGGAGCCGACTTTCAAGCGCTCGCGCGCCCATGACTATGTTGCGGCGGAAGTGAAAGCCGTGCGCGAGGCCGTCGGCATGATCGAGATCGCCAATTTCGCCAAGCACACGGTGTCCGGTCCCGGTGCGCGCGCGTTCCTCGACCGGCTCTGCGCCGGTCGGGTGCCGAAACCGGGCCGCCTGTCGCTGACGCCGCTCCTGACCGAGGCCGGCCGGCTCTATGGCGATCTGACGGTCGCCTGCCTTGACGAGGAGAACTTCATTCTCTTCGGATCCGGTGCGGCGCAGGAGATGCACCGCCGCTGGTTCGAGAAATACATGCCGGGTGAGGGCGTGTCCTACCGCAACGCCTCCGACGAGTGGCACGGCATGGCAATCTCCGGGCCGAATTCGCGTCAATTGCTGCAGCGCTTGTGCCGCGACGACGTGTCGGGCGAGGCCTTGAAGTTCCGTGACATCCGCCGCACCTATGTGGCCGGTGTCCCGGTCCTGCTCGCGCGGGTGTCGTTCTCCGGGGAGCTCGGCTACGAGATTTATTGCGCGCCGCAATATCTCATCAAGCTTTGTTCCCGGCTCGAGGAGGAGGGCGCCGATCTCGGCCTCAGGCCCTATGGCAACCGGGCGCTGATGTCGCTGCGGCTGGAAAAGAACTGGGGTGCCTGGACCCTCGATTTCCGCCCCGATTTCACCCCCGCCCAGTCCGGCCTCGATGCCTTCATCAACTGGGAGAAGGATTTCATCGGCAAGGAGGCCGCACTGGCCGAGAAAACGTCCGGGCCCGACAAAAGACTTGTCGTCATGACCGTCGCGACCGATGATATCGATGTCAGCAATGACGAGGCGATCATGAAGGACGGCACGTGCATCGGCTATGTCAGCTCCGGCGGCTATGCCCATCACGTCGGGAAGTCCGTGGCCTTCGGCTACGTGCCGCCGGAATTCAGCACCGATGGCACCGACTTGCAGGTGGAGATTCTCGGCGACCTTTACCCGGCGAAGGTAATCGCGAGACCGCTTTATGATCCCGAAGGTGCAAGGATGCGCGGTTGACTGGATAAGGGATGTTCTCGCTCAAGGACCACACGGCAATCGTGACAGGCGGCGCCAGCGGCATCGGCCTTGCAACCGCACGCATGCTCGCTGGCCTGGAGGCCAATATAGTTATCGCCGACCTGAATGAGGAGGCCGGGCAAGATGTCGTTTCGACCCTGACGGCACAGGGGCACGATGCGATCTTCGTGGCCGCGAATGTCGCCATCGCTGACGATGTCGACGCGCTGGTCGACAAGGCGCTGGAGAAGTTCGGTTCGCTCGAGATCCTCATGCATTTCGCTGGCGTCGGCTTGGAACAGAGCGCTGTGGACACAACCCGCGAGACCTGGGACCGCATTACCGCCGTCAACCTGACCGGCAGCTTCCTGGTCATGCAGGCGGCGGGCCGCGTGATGGTTGAACGGGGCTATGGCCGCATTGTCGCCATGTCCTCCATGGCCGGCATTCGCGGCGGGACCGGCCGCACCGCTTATGCCGCCTCGAAAGGCGGTGTCGCGGCCATGATGCGGGTCATGTCCGTCGAATGGGCGAACAGCGGCGTGACCGTGAACGCGCTAGCGCCCGGCGCCATCGAAACCGCGCTGGTCAAGAAGATGCATGACGCGGAAACCCGCCGCGCCTATCTCGCGGGCATACCAATGGACCGCTACGGAACGCCCGATGAGGTTGCCGCGGCTGCGGTCTATCTCGCCCTGCCGCAATCGAGCTACATCACCGGCGTCACGCTGCCGGTCGATGGCGGTTTTGACGCCGGCGGCGTCATCAAGCGCAGGTGAGGTGGCCGCCGGCTCAAACCGGCATTGCGTGCCGTTCGCGCGTCGTTGCGGCCGATTTCTTCACGATCTTTGATATCTGCTGCAGCTGGCTTGCCAGCGGGCTCGTCTTGCGCCAGACCATGCCGATGGTCCGCGATGGCTGCGGGTTGCGGAACTGGGCGACCGAGACTGCCGCAGAGCGGGTCTCGACCGCCACGGCCATTTCCGGAATCAGGGTGACACCGATGCCGGCGCTTACCATCTGCACCAGCGTCGACAGCGAACTGCCGTCGAGCAGTTCCCGTGGCCGCGTCGCGTGCATATCGCAAAACGACAGCGCCTGGTCGCGGAAACAGTGCCCTTCTTCCAGAAGAAGCAGCCGCATCTCGCGCAACATCTCGCGGCTCGGCACGGGCTTGCCTGCGTCCTCGCCCGGGCGCACCAGTACAAAATTCTCGGTAAAAAGCGGGACCTCCGTCAGCGACGATTCAGACACCGGTAAAGCCAGGACGGCCGTATCGAGCTGGCCGTCGCCGAGCTCCTGGATCAGTTTCGGGGTGACGGTTTCGCGAATGTGAATGTCGAGCCCGTCATGCATGTCGGACAGATCGCCGATGATGCTCGGCAAAAGATAGGGCGCGATCGTTGGAATCACCCCGATCCGCAGGCGACCGACCAGTCGGTCGCGTGACGCGCGGGCCAGATCGGTCAGCTCGTTGACCGAGCGCAGGATATCGCGGGCGCGGGCCGCGAATTCCTCGCCGAAATGGGTCAGGCGCACCTGCCGGGCGCCGCGCTCGAAGAGCTCCGTGCCGAGATTTTCCTCCAACTCCTTGATCTGCATCGACAGCGCCGGCTGGGAGATGGCGCAGGCGTCCGCGGCGCGCCCGAAATGGCCGTGTCGCGCCAACGCGTCGAAATAACGGAGCTGTTTGAATGTCAGGTTGTTCATAAGCTCATCTTATCGCCACAATCAAATAATTCAACTTAGACTAATTATAGACATCTGCTATATCTAAAGGAGCAATACCGGATTTAGGCCTGTACCCAGCCGCCGCCACCATTTTGGACGGCGCCAAGATCGGGTTCAAAATCCGCATTTTCGAAACGCCGGCGCCATAGGTCGATCTCAAGCCAGACAATTGCGTCTGGAGCAGCAATGCGAAAGACGACCGCGGTTCCGGATTTCATCGCGGAAGATCAAGCGGGCCGTTCGATGAACGGTTCAAGTCAAAGAGTTTTACGGGAGAGAAAAATGGACGGAAGCAATCCTGAAACTTCGGGCGGATGCCCTGTCATGCACGGCGCCACGTCGCTCGGAATGCTGTCGAACCGGGACTGGTGGCCGAACCAGCTCAATATCAGCATCCTGCGCCAGAATTCGTCCCTGTCCGATCCCATGGACAAGGGTTTCGACTACGCCAAGGAATTCGAAAGCCTCGACCTCGATGCGGTCAAGCAGGATCTCTATGCGCTGATGACGGATTCGCAGGACTGGTGGCCCGCCGACTTCGGTCACTACGGCCCGCTCTTCATCCGTATGGCGTGGCACAGCGCCGGGACCTATCGAACGGCCGACGGCCGCGGCGGCGGCGGTGCCGGCCAGCAGCGTTTCGCGCCGCTCAACAGCTGGCCCGACAACGTTAATCTCGACAAGGCACGCCGGCTCCTGTGGCCGATCAAGCAGAAATACGGCCGCAAGATCTCCTGGGCCGACCTGATGATCCTCGCCGGCAACTGCGCCCTTGAATCAATGGGCTTCAAGACCTTCGGCTTCGCCGGCGGCCGCGCCGACGTGTGGGAGCCGGAAGAAGATGTCTATTGGGGCAAGGAAACCGAGTGGCTGGGCGACAAGCGCTACAGCGGAGACCGCGAACTCGAAAACCCGCTCGCGGCCGTGCAGATGGGCCTCATCTATGTGAACCCGGAAGGGCCGAACGGCAATCCGGACCCGGTGGCAGCCGCCAAGGACATCCGCGAGACATTCGCCCGCATGGCAATGAATGACGAGGAGACTGTCGCGCTGATTGCCGGCGGGCACACCTTCGGCAAGACCCATGGTGCCGGTGATGCGGCGCTGGTCGGACCCGATCCAGAGGCAGCCGGCATCGAAGAACAGGGGTTCGGCTGGATGAGCAGCTTCGGCAGCGGCAAGGGCGGCGACCAGATCGGCAGCGGTCTCGAGGTCATCTGGACGACGACGCCCACCAAGTGGAGCAACAACTTCTTCTGGAACCTGTTCGGTTATGAATGGGAGCTGACCAAGAGCCCGGCGGGCGCCCATCAGTGGCAGCCAAAGGGCGGCATGGGCGCCGGGACAGTGCCGGATGCGGCTGATCCGGAAAAGCGTCACGCGCCCAATATGCTGACCACCGACCTGTCGCTGCGCTTCGACCCGGACTACGAGAAGATCTCGCGCCGTTTCTATGAGGATCCCGATGCCTTCGCGGATGCGTTCGCCCGCGCCTGGTACAAGCTGACCCACCGCGACATGGGCCCGCGCGCCCGCTACCTCGGCAAGGAGGTGCCGGAAGAAGAACTGCTGTGGCAGGATCCGATCCCCGCGGTCGATCATGAGCTCATCGACGATCAGGATATTGCCGGTCTCAAGGCCAAGGTCTTGGCAGCCGGGCTTTCGATCCCGGAACTCGTCTCCACCGCCTGGGCCTCGGCCTCGACCTTCCGCGGTTCCGACAAGCGCGGCGGCGCCAATGGTGCACGCGTCCGTCTTGCGCCGCAGAAGGACTGGGACGCCAACCAGCCGGCCCAGCTCGCCAAGGTGCTCGAAGCTCTTGAGGGCATTCAGGCGGAATTCAACGCTGCGCAGTCGGGCGGCAAGAAGGTGTCGCTCGCCGACCTCATTGTTCTGGGCGGTTGTGCCGCCGTGGAACAGGCCGCCAAGGCTGCGGGCCACAATGTGACCGTGCCGTTTACGCCCGGCCGCATGGATGCCGCACAGGAGCAGACGGATGTCGAATCCTTTGCCGTGCTTGAGCCGGTGGCGGACGGTTTCCGCAACTACCTGAAAACCAAATACGCCATTTCGACGGAAGAACTTCTGGTCGACAAGGCACAGCTCCTGACGCTGACCGCACCGGAAATGACGGTTCTCGTTGGCGGCATGCGCGCGCTGAACGCCAACGCAGGCGGCTCGCAGCATGGCGTCTTCACCAACCGCCCCGAGCAATTGACCAATGACTTCTTCGTCAATTTGCTCGACATGGGAACCGAGTGGAAGGCGACGTCCGACGAAGAGGAGGAATTCGAGGGACGCGACCGCGAAAGCGGCGATGTCAAGTGGACGGCGACGCGCGCCGACCTCATCTTCGGTTCAAACTCCGAATTGCGGGCGCTTGCCGAAGTTTACGGCAGCGGCGATGCGAACGACAAATTCGTCGCCGACTTCGTCGCCGCCTGGGACAAGGTCATGAACCTTGACCGCTACGACGTGAAGTAATCCTGTCGCATCGGACAGTAAGGGCGCGGCCGCAACCCGGCCGCGCTTTTTTCTATGGAGCCTGCTGTTCCGTGCTTGCGATCACCCGGATCTCGACAATCGCGCCCTCGCGGCGAAGCCCGGCCACTTCGACGGCGGTCCAGGCCGGATAGGGCGCCGCGCAATAGTCGAGGCGCACCTTGTCGAACAGTTCGAAGTGCTCCCGCAGGCCCACATGGTAGGTTGTCATCTCGACGATGGCATCGAAACCGACACCGGCCTCGTCCAGGATATGCCCGATCTTGTCGAAGGCGTTGCGCATCTGATTCTCCGGGTCGTCCGGCATCACCCCGTCCGCATCACCACCCGTCGAGCCGGTCAGGAACAGATGATTGCCGGACAAGATCGCCGGCGACATCTTCAGTTGCCCAGCGGCGGCCCGAAGCGCCGGCGGGATGATTGCCTTTCTGGTCATGGATGCTCCCCGTAATTCATGTACGGCCCCTGTCGTAGACAAGCGGCCCCGCGATCACAATGTCGCAGGCCTTCCAAATCGTTAACACCTTGTTAACCATTGGGGCGCAAACTGGGCAGATTAAGTTGTTCCGGAGTTACTGCATGAACCATGAATGTACTGGTTCAGCTACCAAGTGCGTCTGACGCATGTAAATGAATATACCTCTCGTCAGACAAGCTTTATTGGCTGCGAAAGGTATGAAGATGCGGAAATTTAAACTTAAGAATCCAGGTAAATTACTAGGTATTACTCTGGCTTCGGCCGTCGTATGCTTGTCGACACAAGCACCGGCTGCCGGTTTGGCTTGTGGTGACAGGACATCGCTCCTGAAGGCTCTTGCCGACAAGTATAAGGAAGCACCCCGGGCACTCGGGCTTGCCTCGTCGGGCAAAGCGGTATTCGAGGTCTATACATCGAAAACCGGCACCTGGACGATCCTCATGACGACGACCACGGGCATGACCTGCATCATGGCCGCCGGTCATTCCTGGGAAGAAGCCGTCGAGATCGCGGAAGGTCCGCAGGCTTAGGGAAAAGCGGGCAAGGGCCTGTTTTCAGGACACTGCCGTCAGCGCGGGCGGCAGTTCCGCTTCGAGGATATCAAGCGCTTCTTCGGGTCCGACGCTGATCCTTATACAGCGGTTGAGGGGCGACACGCCCGGCATGCGCACGAAGACGCCGCGCGCGACCAGCGCATTAAGCAGCGCCGTTGCGAAGGCGTCATCCCGGCCACAGTCTATGGCAACGAAATTCGTCGCCGATGGCAGCGGCTCCAGCCCGTTGACGCGGGCAATCTCCGCTATGCGCCGGCGCGCCACGTCAATCTTGCTGCAAACCGCACCGAGATAAGCCTGGTCCTGCAGGGCCGCAAGCGCGGCGACCTGCGCCATCTTGTTGACCCCGAAATGATTGCGCACCTTGTTGAACGAGACGATGGTCTCCGGCGTCCCGAATGCATAACCGCACCGCAGGCCCGCAAGACCGTAGCCTTTCGAGAACGTGCGCATGCGAATGATGTTCGGCCGGTCGATGAATGCCGTAACAGGCGGCAGGGTGTCTTCCGGCGCCATTTCTCCATAGGCCTCATCGAGGACGAGCATGGTGTCTTCCGGCAACGCATCGGCGAAGGCGGCGACCGCATCGCCGGCGTGCCAGCTTCCCATCGGATTGTCCGGATTGGCGAGAAAGACGAGCGGCGCGTTTTCGCGCCTCACGGCTTCGAGCAGACCGTCAAGGTCTTCCTTGTCGTCACGATAGGGCACCGTAACGAGGTGTCCGCCGAACCCGGCGACATGGAAATTGAATGTCGGATAGGCGCCAAGTGACGTTACAACCGCTGTGTCCGGACCGACGATCTGGCGCACGACAAGCCCGAGCAGCCCGTCAATGCCTTCGCCGACCACGACATGGTCCATTGTGATGCCAAGATGCCCGGCGAGCGCTGCGCGCAGGTCATGATTTTCCGGGTCGCCGTATTTCCACACCTCGTTCGCTGCCGCGCGCATGGCCGCCTTCACCGACGGGGCCGGTCCGAAGCCGCTTTCATTGGCGCCGATGCGGGCGCGAAACTCCTTGCCGGCTGCGCGTTCCTGGGTTTCCGGCCCGACAAACGGAACGGTCGCCGGCAGCGACTGGACAAGCGGGGTGAAGCGGGAGAATTCGGACATTCGTTCTTTTCTGCCTGTTCGGTTCAATAATGCGGCGGCCTGGTGACCGGTGGAGCGTCCCCGGACTGTTCCTCGAGTGTCATGAGACGGTCGACAAGCTTTTCCTGCTGCGCCTTGAGAAGGTCAATCAGTTTCCACTGTTTTTCGATCTGTTCCGAAAGCTCATCGATCGCGCGTGCCTGATGGGCCACATGTTCTTCCAGTTTTGCGATCTGTTGCGCCTGCGTTTTTTCGGTCATAGAAGGGCACTTTCGAGTGTGTCGCGCCAGTGCTTGTCGAGCGGCTTTGGCCGGCGGGTCTTGCGGTCGACATAGACATGGACGAACCGGCCCTGGGCAGCCGCCGTTGCGTCCTCGTCGCGGAACAGGGCGATGCGGTAGATGACCGAGGACGAACCGATGCGCTCAACGCCGATGCCGGCATCGATGCGGTCCGGAAAGGCAAGTTCGGCAAAGTAATGGCAGCCGGTCTCGACGACGAGGCCGATTGTCTTGCCGTCTTTCAACTTGAGCAGGTCCTTTTCGACGAGCCAGCCATTGATGGCCGTGTCGAAGAGGGAATAGTGCACCACATTGTTCATGTGGCCGTAGATGTCGTTGTCGGCCCAGCGGGATTGAAGCTGGCGGAAAACGTGGAAACTCTCGCGTCCGAGCGGCGTGGGGCGGTTCATGGGATCACCACGCCGCGCGGTAGATGGCGAGCGCATCGTCTTCCGCGACGTGGCGCGGATTGTTGACGAGCAGCCTGGTCTGTTTCATGGCGTCGCTGGCCATTTTCGGCAGCGCCTCTTCGCCGATACCGACATCGCGCAGCCGTTTCGGAAGGCCGATTTTCTCCGCCAGCGCCGACAACCGGTCGATGAACGCCGCGCAGCCCTCCTGAGCGCCGCCGGCACCGTCAAGATCGGGAAAGGCGTACGGCCCGAGCTGCGCATAGAGCCGGTAGGAGCCGTTCTCGGCCTCCGCGGCATTGAAACGAAGCACGGTCGGCAGGACAAGGGCGTTGGAAAGGCCGTGCGGAATGTGGAACGTACCGCCGATCGGATAGGCAAGCGCATGCACGGCCGCGACCGGCGAGTTTGCGAAAGCCATGCCGGCGAGCGTCGAGCCGAGCAGCATGGCGCCCCGTGCATCGAGATCACCCGGCGTAAAGACGGCCGCCTCGATATTGGCGCCGAGCAGCGTCAGCGCCTGTGTTGCCAGCATGCGCGAAACCGGATTGTTGTTGGCGTTCTTCGACGCGTAGGCCTCGATCGCGTGCACCATGGCGTCGATGCCCGTCGCCGCCGTGGCAGGCGCCGGCAGGCTGACCGTGAGTTCCGCGTCGAGAATGGCGGTATCGGGCAGGATGACGGGCGATGAGACGCCGCGCTTTTCCTCGCCGCCGACGGTGATGATGGATACCGGCGTCACCTCCGATCCGGTTCCCGCTGTGGTGGGGACAAGCACCAGCGGCAGACGCGGCCCCTTGGCGTTCCCGACACCCCAGGCCTCGTCGATATCTTCGCCGGAGCCGGCGAGCAGTGCGGTCAGCTTGGCGACATCAAGCGACGAGCCGCCACCCAGCGCAACGACCCCGGTGGCGCCGCAACCCTTCGCCGCTTCAACAGATTTCATCAGCGTATCGAGGCTCGGATCCGCCTCAACGGCGTCGAAGACGGTCACGCTGTTGCCGGCATCTTCCAGTGAGCGGATCGCGGACTGGTCGAGGCCGGCATTGCGGATGCCCTTGTCTGTGACAAACAGAACCGCTTGGCCGAGCCTGCCGCCGGCGATCTCCGCGATTCCGCCAGCCGCACCGGGCCGCGCGATGATCTGCGGTGTCGTGTGAAACGCGAATGCCGACATGGTTCCTCCACTGTGTCGAAGTCGGCACCCACATTAGAGCGCTTCCGCTTTAAAGGAAATCGTGCAACTGTTTATGCGGGAACTGTGAAAAAAGCCGGGTTTCGGGCTGGCCTCGCCTTCTACGGGTGAATAAGGTGGTCCGTTAGACCAATTGATAAAAAAACGGATGGCGCATGAGCGATCTTGCTATCGAACTGAGGGGCATCGACAAGAGTTTCGGTCCGGTTCATGCAAACAAGAACATCAATCTGAGTGTCCACAAGGGAACGATTCACGGGATTATCGGTGAAAACGGCGCTGGCAAGTCCACGCTGATGTCGATCCTTTACGGCTTCTACCAGGCAGACGCCGGCGACATCTTCGTCAACGGCAGCAAGATCACCATTCGCGATCCGAACGTCGCGATCGCCGCCGGCATCGGCATGGTGCACCAGCATTTCATGCTGGTCGACAACTTTACCGTCCTGGAAAACGTCATGCTGGGCGCCGAGGAAAACGCCATTCTCAACCGTGGCATCGTCAATGCGCGGGCCGAGTTGAAGCGGCTCGAGGACGAATATGCTCTCGAGGTCGATCCGGATGCGGTGATCGAGGAACTGCCCGTCGGCCTGCAGCAGCGCGTGGAGATCCTCAAGGCACTCTATCGCGGCGCCGAAATTCTTATCCTAGACGAGCCCACAGGCGTGCTGACACCGGCGGAGGCCGACCATCTTTTCCGCATCCTCGAGCAGCTGCGCGACCAGGGCAAGACCATCATCCTGATCACCCACAAGCTGCGCGAGATCATGGCCATTACCGATGAGGTGTCGGTGATGCGCCGCGGCGAGATGGTGGCCACCCGCAAGACATCGGAGACAAATGTCGAGGAACTGGCCGAGCTGATGGTCGGCCGGCGGGTGCTCCTGCAGGTCGAGAAGGGACCGGCCGATCCCAGCGGCGTCAAGCTGTCGGTCAGTGGCCTGACAGTGCGCGACAGCCGCGGTGTCGTCATGGTCGACGACGTGTCGTTCGATGTGCGGGCCGGCGAAATCGTCGGCATTGCCGGTGTGGCCGGCAATGGTCAGTCCGAGCTCCTTCAGGCGATCACCGGCATTCGCCGCGCCGAGAAAGGCACCGTGCTTCTCGATGGCGAGCCGATCGACGTGACCGGCTTTGCCGATCCGCAGAGCCTGCGAAAACGCGGTCTCGCCCATGTGCCGGAAGACCGGCATCACATGGGCCTCGTCCTCAGCTTCGAGGAGAACGAGAACGCCATTTTGGGCTATCACTATGACGATGAGTATCTGAACGGCCCGATGCTCAATCTTCCCGCAATTCGCGGCCACGCAGCCACCAGTGCCGAGAAATATGACATAAGGCCGCCGGATGTGCGCCTGAAGACCGCGAATTTCTCGGGCGGCAACCAGCAGAAGATTGTCCTCGCCCGCGAGATGGAACGCGACCCGTCGGTGCTGGTCATCGGCCAGCCGACACGCGGTGTCGATGTCGGCGCGATCGAATTTATCCACAAGCGCATCATCGAGATGCGCGACGCCGGCAAGGCCGTGCTCCTCGTTTCCGTCGAACTCGATGAGATCCGTTCGCTGTCCGACCGGATCCTTGTCATGTTCGCCGGGCGGGTGGTCGGCGAACGCACGCCGGAAGCAACCGAAGGGGAACTGGGACTGCTGATGGCCGGTGTGGAAGAAGGGCAGGAGGCGGCCCAATGAGTGTTCCATACGCAAAACTGCCGCTTTGGGTCGAATATGGCCTGATCCCGCTGATCAATCTGGTCGTCGCCTTCCTGGTCGCCGGTCTCGTGGTGTTGCTGGTCGGTGAAAGCCCGATCAGGGCCGCGACGCTGCTTGTTCAGGGTGCGTTCGGTTATGGCGAAGGCCTGGGTTTCACACTTTACTACGCCACCAACTTTATCTTCACAGGCCTTGCCGTGGCTGTGGCCTTCCATTGCGGGCTTTTCAATATCGGCGGCGAGGGCCAGGCCTATATTGGCGGGCTCGGCGTCGCGATTGTTGCGCTGATGCTTGACGGCATCTTTCCCTGGTTCCTGACGTTGCCATTCGCAATCCTTGCCGGCGCGCTCTTCGGCGCCGCATGGGCGTTCATCCCCGGCTACCTCCAGGCCAAGCGCGGAAGCCACGTGGTCATTACAACGATCATGTTCAACTTCATTGCCTCCAGCCTGATGGTCTACATGCTGGTTGAGGTGCTCAAGCCGGTCGGGTCCATGGCACCGCAGACCGAGACGTTCCTGCCAGGTGCCCATATCCCGACGCTCGATTGGCTGCTGAACATCTTCGGCCTCGATATCGGCGGCGCGCCCTTCAACCTGACCTTCATCATCGCCCTGATTGCCGCGTTTCTTGTCTGGCTGCTGATCTGGCGCACCCGCCTTGGCTTCGAGATCCGCACCATGGGTGCCAGCCCAACGGCAGCGCGCTATGCGGGCATCAAGGAAGCCCGCATCATCATCATAACCATGCTGATTTCCGGCGCGCTCGCCGGGATGATGGCGCTCAACCCGATCATGGGCGACCAGGACCGCCTGCAGCTCGACTTTGTCGCCGGCGCCGGTTTTGTCGGCATTGCCGTCGCGCTGATGGGCCGCTCCCATCCCGTTGGCATTATTCCGGCGGCGATCCTGTTCGGCATGCTCTACCAGGGCGGGGCCGAGATCGCTTTCGAGATGCCGGAGATTTCACGTGACATGATCACCATCATCCAGGGTCTTGTGATCCTGTTCGCCGGTGCGCTCGAGAACATGTTCCGACCGGCAATCACGACATTCTTTGCAACGCTCAGCGGCGCCGGAAGACGCTCCGAAGCAACGGCGGCGGGGGAGTAGGGCAATGGATTTTTTTCAGATTGTTCTGGTCACGCTCGAAGCGACAATCCGCCTTTCCGTCCCGCTGATATTTGCGGCACTGGCCGGGCTCTATTCCGAGCGTTCAGGTGTTTTCGATATCGGTCTTGAAGGCAAGATGCTGGCAGCCGCCTTTGCCGGCGGTGCCGCCGCCGCCGTCTATGGATCGGCCTTTATCGGCCTTCTTGCCGCCATCCTCATTTCCGTTGCGCTTGCCATGGTGCATGCCTTCGCCTCTATCACCCAGCGCGGCAACCAGATTGTCTCCGGCGTGGCGATCAACTTTATAGCACTCGGCTCGACGGTGATCCTCGGCCAGGCGTGGTTCCAGCAGGGCGGCCGCACGCCGCAACTGGGCGAAGGGGCCCGGTTCGAGGCGATCCGTCTGCCGCTGACCGATACGCTCGAGAACGTCCCGGTGGTCGGTCCGATATATGAGAACCTGATATCCGAGCATTTCCTGCTGACCTATCTTGCCTTCGCCCTGGTGCCGTTCACCTGGTGGGTGCTCTACCGGACCCGTTTCGGCCTGCGCCTGCGTGCGGTCGGCGAAAATCCCGGCGCGGTGGATACCGCCGGTATCTCGGTGACCCAGATGCGCTATCTCGGCGTCCTGTGTTGCGGGATCCTTTGTGGTTTCGCCGGCGCTTACCTGTCGATGGCCGTTGCCGCAGGCTTCGTCAAGGGCATGACGGCGGGCAAGGGCTTTATCGCGCTTGCCGCGCTGATCTTCGCCAAGTGGAAGCCGGTCAATGTGATGCTCGCCTGTCTTCTGTTCGGCTTCCTCGATGCGCTTGCTATCCTCCTGCAGGGCCAGGAACTGCCTGTGGTCGGCGAGGTTCCGGTCCAGTTCATGCAGGCGCTGCCCTATGTGTTGACAGTGATCCTGCTGGCGGGCTTCATCGGCAAGGCGATCCCTCCGAAAGCCGGTGGACAACCCTATGTCAAGGAACGCTAGCGGTATCCGGAGTACCTGATGTCCAGGGATTTGTTTGAGGCGGCGCGCGATGCGATGAGCCGCTGTCACGCGCCGTATTCCGAGTTTCCGGTCGGTGCCGCGATACGCGCCGACGATGGCGAGATCTACACCGGCGCCAATATCGAGGTTGCTTCCTATCCGGAAGGCTGGTGCGCCGAGACGACGGCGATCGGCCATATGGTGATGGCCGGCGCGCGCGAGATTAGAGAAGTGGCCGTCATCGCCGAGAAGATGGCTGCCTGCACGCCGTGTGGCGGCTGTCGCCAGCGTCTCGCCGAATTTGGCGGGCCGGATACGAAGATCCACCTTTGCGACCAGAACGGCATCGTCAAGACGGTGACGCTCGGTGAACTGCTTCCTCTGGCTTTCGACTCGGATGCTTTGAAATGAACAATGCACTGTCAATTCTGGTGAACAAGTTGAACGGGCTGATGCCCGAAACGGCGGTCGTGCTGGGCTCCGGCCTCGGTTCCCTGGCAGCGGAGGTGGATGATCCGATAAAGGTCTCCTATTCGGATCTTGAGGGCTTCCCGCACAGCGGCGTTTCCGGCCATGCGGCTGAGGTCGTCGCCGGTCACCTGGGCGGAACACCGATCATCATGCTGTCCGGCCGCGCGCACTACTATGAAAAGGGCGATGCCTCGGTCATGCGCGCGCCGCTCGAAACGCTGCATGGCCTCGGCGTCAAGCGGCTGATACTGACCAATGCGGCCGGCTCTCTGCGTGAGGACATGCCGCCGGGATCGGTCATGCAGTTGACCGACCACATCAATTTCTCCGGTTCAAACCCGCTGTTCGGTGAGCCGAGCGACCGGCGCTTCGTCGGTCTCACCAATGCTCTGATGCCGATATGGCGAAAGAGATGCGTGATGCGGCGGAAACGGCCGGCATCGATCTGCATCAGGGCGTCTACATGTGGTTCTCGGGGCCGAGTTTCGAAACGCCGGCCGAAATCCGGATGGCGCGGACGTTTGGTGCCGATGCCGTCGGCATGTCAACGGTGCCGGAAGTCATCCTCGCGCGTTTTCTTGGCCTGCGGGTCGCCGCGGCTTCGGTGATCACCAATCTTGGCGCCGGCATGAGCGGCACGGAGATATCGCACGACGAGACCAAGGAAATGGCGCCGCTCGGCGGGCAGCGTCTGGCAAAGATCCTGAAAACCATGCTGGCCGGATGATCATCGTGCGGACGACGGAGACGCTAAGATGAGCTTTTTACCGCAGGAAGTTGTCCGCCGGAAACGTGACGGCAAGGAGCTGCAGGCCGGCGATATAGCCGATTTTGTCCGCGGTATCACCGACCATTCGGTATCGGAAGGGCAGATCGCGGCGCTGGCGATGGCGGTTTTCTTCCACGGCATGACGCGGGACGAAGCGGTTGCCCTGACGCTTGCAATGCGCGATTCCGGCGATGTGCTGGCATGGCCGGAGATAGACCAACCGGTCGTTGACAAGCATTCGACCGGTGGTGTCGGCGACAATGTTTCCCTGATGCTGGCGCCGGTCGTGGCAGCCTGCGGCGGCGCCGTTCCGATGATCTCCGGGCGCGGTCTGGGCCACACCGGCGGCACGCTCGACAAGATGGAGTCCATTCCCGGTTACCAGGTCGTCCCGTCAAACGAGCTTTTCCGCAAAACCGTCGCCGATGTCGGCTGTGCAATCATAGGACAGACCGGCAGTCTGGCCCCGGCCGACAAGCGCTTCTACGGAATCCGCGATGTGACCGCGACGGTTGAATCCGTCCCGCTGATTACCGCTTCCATTCTGTCGAAGAAACTGGCCGCCGGCCTGCAGGCACTGGTCCTCGACGTCAAGACAGGCAACGGTGCCTTCATGTCGGACGCCGACGCGGCCGTCGAGCTGGCCAAAAGCCTGGTTTCGGTGGCAACAGGCGCGGGACTGGCGACATCGGCCATCATTACCGACATGAATGAACCGCTTGCCACTGCCGCCGGCAATGCTGTCGAAGTGCGCAACGCGGTCGAGTTTCTGACGGGTGTCCATCGTGACGCCAGGCTCGAGGAGGTAACCATCGAGCTTGCCCGGCAGATGCTGTTCGACAGCGGCCTGTCGGACAGCCTGGAGGCGGCGGCCCAATCGGCGCGTGATGCGCTTTACTCAGGCCGCGCGGCAGAGAAATTCGCGTCCATGGTCGATGCGCTGGGCGGGCCGGCGGACTTCGTAGAGCGCTACGACAACCATCTTCCCGAAGCGCCGGTCGTCCGTGACGTGACGATAGACCGGTCTGGCTATGTCAGCGCCATCGATGCGCGCGGCGTCGGGCTCGCGGTGGTGGCTCTGGGTGGCGGCCGGACCCGGCCGCAGGATGATGTCGATCCCTCGGTCGGCCTGACCGACCTCGTGGTGCACGGGTCGAGACTGCGGCCCGGCGATCGGATTGCCCGCGTCCATGCGGCAAGCATGGAGGCGGCCGAGCGGGCTGCCGGGAACGTCGTGAAAAGCTACCGGCTGTCCGAAGACCGGCCGCCTGCGGCAGAGGTCATTCTGACGAAAATAGAAGAGATTAGCGGTTAAGAACCAGCTTTCCGTCTCTCGCCTGGTAGGATGACAGACGGTTGAGGAAACTCATGCCGATCAGCGTTCCGGCAAGCGAATCGTCGTCAAGCACATAGGCCTCGACATTGCGCACGCGGATCGATTTCAACTCGACCGTTCCCAGCTCGACCCGGGCTGCCTTGACTGCGCCATTGGCCGTCATGACCCGGTATTTGAACATGGCGGGACTGAGAAAGACACCGACATTGCGGGCTGTCGTGCGGTTGATCGCGACAGCCGTTGCACCGGTATCGATAAGTCCGGTCACCGGTCGGCCGTTGATACGGAAATCGCCGCGGAAATGCCCGCTCGCATCAGCGGCGAGAATGACATTGCTGCCGCCGACATAGGCGGCCGTGGGCTCTTCGGGCGCGGCAACCGTGACAGTTTTCTGCTGTTCCGGCGCCGCCGCCGTCAATTGGCCGTCGACAATCTTGGGTACCGCCACCGCGATTCCCGAGATCATGCCCGCAAGAAGGACAATCCGCATCATTGAGTAACGCCCTTGTGCTTATTTGCACGCAGTACAGCAGGAGATTCCTAACGGACCGTAATCGAGGTCCTGCACACCAACAGTGTGTGCGGCACTGGTTAGGGAAGCGTTAACTTTTGCGGACAGTTTACACTGATTCGAGACGCGAAGCTGGAGCGGGGCTTATTTTGTGCCGTACATGCGGTCGCCGGCGTCGCCGAGACCGGGAACGATATAGCCCTTGTCGTTCAGGTGGCTGTCGATGGATGCGGTGAATATCGGAACATCCGGATGCGCCTTTCCGAAGGCCTCGACACCCTCCGGCGCGGCAAGGAGACAAAGGAACCTCAGATTGTGAGCGCCACGCTCCTTGAGTTTTTCAACGGCGGCAATCGACGAATTCGCGGTTGCCAGCATCGGATCGACGACGATGACCAGCCGGTCGCTGATGTCTTCCGGCGCCTTGAAATAATACTCCACCGCCTGCAGCGTCTCATGGTCGCGGTAAAGCCCGATATGGGCGACGCGCGCCGAGGGAACCAGGTCAAGCATGCCTTCAAGCAGACCGTTTCCGGCTCTCAGGATTGAGGCGAAAACCAGTTTCTTGCCGGCGAGCACGGGTGCATCCATGGCCTCCAGCGGCGTTTCGATGCTCTCATGGGTCAGCGCCAGCTCGCGTGTGACCTCGTAACACAGCAATGTCGAGATTTCGCGCAGCAACCGCCTGAAGCCGGCGGTTGACGTGTCCTTCTTGCGCATGATCGTCAGTTTGTGCTGAACCAGCGGATGATCGATGACGGTGACGCCGCCCATGGTCTTTTTCCTTGTTTTCGTCCGCTGCATTCTGCATTTCCGGCAACGGGGCGGCAAGATGCCGGGCGCTTCAAATACGCTCGGACCGGTGGTTTATCACAGTTTTGCAAGCAGTTGGCTGCGGGTTTCCTCGTCGACGAATGCGGCTTCCAGCGCAGTCCTCGTTGTCTTGAGGAGTTCTTCGTCGGAAAGGCCGAATGCGTCCTGCGCAATCGCATACTCGGTGCCGAGACTGGTGGCGAAATAGGGCGGGTCATCGGAGTTGAGCGTCACGCGCACGCCGGCCTCCATCAGCGCCGGCAACGGGTGCTCGTCGAAGCCCGAATAAAGGGACAGCGACACATTCGATCCGGGGCACACCTCAAGCACGATGCCTTCTTGCGCCAGCTGGTCGACAAGCGCCGGATCCTCGATCGAGCGAACGCCGTGTCCGAGCCGCGTCGGGCGCACGTGCTCGAGCGCGTCCCGCACACTGTCCGGACCTGCAACTTCGCCCGCATGGGTCGTAATGCCCAGGCCCGCATCACGGGCAATGTCGAACGCGCGCGCAAAATCGGCATGTGAACCGATGCGTTCGTCTCCGCCCATGCCGAAACCGGTGATAAATGGATGCGGCCGCGCCGCCGCGAAGCGCGCGACGTCGATCGCCGCTTCGCTGTCGAAATGGCGAACGCAGGTGACAATCAGCCGGCCTTCGATGCCGTGTGATTCGCGGGCCCGGGCGATGCCTTCTCCCAGGCCGTTCACATAGGCCTCGGGACTGAGGCCTGCCAGGCGTGCGTGATCCGGTGAAATGAAGACCTCGCTGTAGATGGCGCCTTCCTCGGCGATCGAGGTCAGGTAGCTCTGGGCAAGAAGCGCATAGTCCTCCTCTGTGCGGAACAGGGCTGCCGCTGCATCGTAAGCTTCAAGGAAACTGGTGAAATCCGCCCAGACAAAGCGGTCTCCATCGATCAGATGGTCCATATCGACGCCGTATTTTTGCGCCTGGCTGCGCACCAGGTCGGTTGGCGCTGCCCCTTCGATGTGGCAGTGAATTTCGGCCTTGGGTATATGGCGGGTCAAATGAAGCTCCTTCCGTGCCGTCCGGGCGCCAGGCTCAGATGAGCGGCCACACTTTCAGCGATATCGGCGAAAGTCTCGCGCACACCGGCCGAGCCGGCCGTGACGGCGGATCCGAAACACAGGATCGGGACGCGCTCCCTTGTGTGATCATTTCCCCTCCAGGTCGGGTCGCAACCGTGGTCCGCCGTAATGATGACAAGGTCGTTTCGCCGCAGCTTGCGGGCGATTTCGGGCAGTCGCGCATCGAACCGCTCAAGGGCCGCCGCATATCCGGGTACATCGCGGCGATGGCCGTAAAGCATGTCGAAATCGACAAAATTCGTGAAAACGATGTCGCCGTCATCCGCATCGTCCATGGCTGCCAGCGTTGTATTGAACAGGGCGTCGTTGCCATCCGCCTTGCGCATTTCGCTGATGCCCTGATGGGCAAAGATATCGCTGATCTTTCCGACAGCGATAACCAGCCGGCCGGCGTCGCGAGCGCGGTCGAGAAGCGTTGGTTCGGGCGGAGGAACGGAGTAGTCGCGCCGGTTTGCCGTGCGGTGGAAACCATTCGGTGCTTCGCCGACAAAGGGCCGCGCGATCACCCGCCCGATATTGAGCGGATCGACAAGCTTGCGGACGGTTTCACAAAGCTTGAACAACCGATCGAGACCGAAATGGCCCTCATGAGCGGCGATCTGGAAGACGCTGTCTGCCGACGTATAGAAAATCGGTTGGCCGGTGCGGATATGTGCCTCGCCGAAACGCTCGATAACGTCCGTGCCGGATGCGTGGCAATTGGCCAGGCTGCCGGTAAGGTCCGCTTGTTCGTAGATCGTTTCGAGGAGATCTGGTGGGAAGGTCTCGTCGCCTTCCGGGAAATAGCCCCATTCGAAGCGCACCGGCACCCCGGCGATTTCCCAATGACCGGAAGGGGTGTCTTTGCCCAGCGAAACTTCGTTGGCGCAGGCGTAGCGCCCGATCGGTCGCACGGTATCATCCATTTCCGCTGGCACCCGTCCGGTTGCCAGCCGGGCCGCCTGGGCGAGGCCGAGCGAAGTGAGATTCGGCAGCAGAAGCGGACCCTGCCTCAGGCCGGCCCTGTCGCCGAGACCGATGGCGCATTGCTCCGCAATATGGCCGAGCGTGTCCGCTCCCGCGTCACCGAACCGGTCAGCGTCCGGTGCGCCGCCTATACCGAAAGAATCGAGAACGAGGATGATCGCGCGGGCCATGGATGTCCTGTTGCTTATTATTATTCGATGCGCCTGGGCGCGCCGCGCAACGGATGGATGACGCGGCGCGGGTCAAATTATTACGCGACAGGGCAGGCGACAACAGGATTCTTTAACACGCGTCGCCGGAGCGTGGCGTGTTCGGCTGTTTGATGATGGTGAGAGGGCAGGGCGGCGGGACATACCCCGCCGCGGTCAGGTGTTGCAGTCGGCGCAGGTAATCGAGGTACCGAGGCGCGGCCGCTTATAATAGGTCTCGTTGAGATCCAGCGAACTCATCGCCGACCCCGTGAACGGGATCGAAGTTATGAAATTGTGCGTGTTGGTTATCTCGCTTCGGACATAGTAAGCATCGCCGATCATCAGGCTGGCGGGCATATCGGCCGTAATGTCGGTTCCGATCGCCGGCGGTGCGATGGCGTCGCTTCTCCAGGACCATGCGACCGTCGCCTTGTCTCCATCGGCGTTGATCGTGATCGCCGTAAAGGCCACTTCGACATTGGCATTCGAGTAAGGCGCCAGAATGCTGCCCGCGACGTCTTCCATATCCTCAAGCTCGTCCTTCGAGGTGGTGGTCCCCTGCGTAATCAGGTCGAGCGTGATGTTTCCGGCGCGCGAAACCTTTGTATCCACGGAAAGCGCAACGGTCATTTCCACGGCGCCGATATAAAGCACGACCAGGATCGGCGCGACAAAAGCGAATTCGACCGCGCCGACACCCCGGTTGTCGCGGGCGATCACGCCGAACTGCTTGAGGAGGCGCGTCAGCGGTGTCTTGCGATCCGTTTTGGCAATCGGTGTCATCGGCGCGTCTCCACCATAAAATTCAACGGGTTGCCGTCAATCATCATAAGCCTCGTTGCGATAGGCGGTCGTTGCCACGATGAGGAAATAGTTCGCCTGGGAATCCCCGTCCGCCTTGATGTTGGCGATGTACGGGCGAAACAGGTCGACGGTGACCCTCCAGTTGTAATAGGCGCGCAGAACGTTGATTGTCGACGCGCCGCCGGGGTCAAAATCGAAACTGGAATCGTCGAGCTTTCCGGCAACGATCGGAACATCCGTCGGTATCGAGGCAAAATCGCCGTAGTTCTGCAGGTCGACGAACAGCCGGTCGTCGACGTCGGCACCGCAGGCGAACATCATCGAGACCTCGGCGCACAGCCGGGTGCGGAATTCATCTTCGGTGATATCCGTGGATTCCCCGGTGGCGAATGTCATCTGGCCGGTCCGCAGCTCGCGTCCGAGCTTGTCGACCGCGTAGTTGAGCGTGTTTTCGGCTGCGAAAGCGATGCAGGTCTCGATGATCGCAAAGACAAGCAGGAAGAATGGAATGGCCAGTACAGCGAATTCGATAGCGGCAGTGCCGTTCTCGTCGCGCCTCAGCCGAAACCAGGAACGTTTCAGATTTGTCGATTGCGCAGCAACGCGGCGCGATTTGCAAAATAGGACCCGCATGACAACTCCGCTACATGGACCTGTCGGCAAATCCTAATGCAAAGGAGTTTACAATCCGTATCCGAAAGTGATTGCATTTGACGAACCGCGTTTACGGTTCGTTAACCAGCATCGGGCCTGTGAACAGCAAATGCTATTCCAGGTCCAGTTCTTCACATGCCGGTGTACAGGACATCACCTTCCGCTCGGTCTGCCTGTAGACCTGCATTGTGTTGTGTCCCTCGAGTGAGACAAGCACGCGTTCGTCGACGATCGCATTTCCGTCTTCGTCAAGGATGACCAGGTTGGTCGTGCCGAAGCTCTTTCCGGTCAGGATGATCGTCTGCGTGTCGCTCACCGTCGCGTCTGCGATATCGGCATTGCCGACAATCACGCGGCTCACCGGGCGGTCAAGCTTGATGACGCGAGCATAGTCGAGTTCGACCTTGATGGTGTTTTCGGCCTTCGTCGGCACGATCGCGACTGCCAGAACCGATGTGCACAACGCCAGTGCCAGAGCCGGCCTTGCCGTCGAACGAAAGTCAAACAGGTTGAACATGAATTGCTCCTTGAGCCCCGCCAAGAGGTATAACTGCCCCTAAAAGTCGCTTGGAATGGTGAATGAACATTTAACGCAGGCCCCCACGGACGAAAAAAGTCTGTTGCGCCCCTCAAAATCATTCCAAAAGGAGACGTCCCGCGCTGCGGCCGTTCTGCGGCATCCGGCAGAGCACTCATTATATTATATGTCGCATCGCATGACAGATTCCTTGTAGACATTATTGCTTTGGTCGAAGGCTGGTACACCTTGAACCACCGCATTAATCATGCATTCACCACGACCCCGCTTCACAACGGTGAACGTTTCGGTAACCAAGTTTCTTAAGGGGTTTTCAAATCCTGTCCGCTAGTTTGCGAGCATCCGATCAGCGCAAAAAAGTTGACGGAAGTGCTGAACAAGTGGAGCAAGGAGTATTCCAATGACTAAGGTTTTTGCACGTTTCATGAAAGACGAGTCCGGCGCGACCGCCATCGAATATGGCCTGATCGCTGCTCTTATCGCTGTTGCTGCCATCGCTGCTATGTCTGCTGTTGGTAACGGCCTCGAAGACACCTTCAACGAAGTCTCTGCACAGCTGAGCTAATTCTATTGGCGATTGTGCGGTCTGTGGCTCTTCGCTCAGATACAGCGCAGTCACCAGCCTGAAGGTAGCCGCCCGGTCCGATAGGCCCGGGCGGTTTATTTTTGTTAAAGTTTCTGCGGTTTCATAAGCGCATGCTTTATTTACGACGGACCCTTAGCCGGATCCGTGGCCCGCAAGGAGAATCCTGGTGCTGCAAGCGGCAATAATGGTGATCTTTCCCTTGTGCCTCGCATTCGCGGCGCTCACCGACACCTTGACGATGACCATACCGAACCGCGTATCGGTCATTCTTCTCCTGTCCTTTGCGGTCATCGCGCCGCTGACCGGGATGAGCTGGTTCGACTACGGCCAGCATTTCGCCGCCGGTCTTATCGTCTTTGTCGTGTGTTTCGGCCTGTTCGGCATTGGTGTCATGGGTGGCGGCGACGCAAAGCTGCTGACCGCGACGTCCGTCTGGTTCGGTCTTAATATGCAGCTTCTGAATTACCTGACCTTTGTCGCGGTGTTTGGCGGTCTTCTGACGATCCTGTTGCTGATGGCCAGGTCCGACCGCTTTGCCGCGTTTCATTTCGGCCCGGTCGATCATCTGCTGAATTCCAAGGTCGGCGTGCCCTATGGCATCGCCATTGGTGCGGCAGCACTGCTGTGCTACCCGTCGTCGGCGCTGATGCAATACGCGCTTGCGCATTCCGTTTAAGGGGCGACCGGCCGAAAACGGCCCGCAAGACCGCCCCGCTGATTCGACACGCAGGCCTTGTCGGAATCGCAAACACCCCAAATGGTTGTAATTTAGTGCGTTGCTGCGGGCGGCAACGCCATTAATTCGCGGTTAAGTAAGATTGGTAGTTCTGCATTAACCATAAGTACACGATTCATGCGGCATTGTTCCCCCAACGATTGGATTTGTGTCTCGGGGAAACGGTATGAAGCCCGCACGTTTGATAGTCATGGCCATTGCTCTGGTTGCCGCTGTGGCAGCCGGTTATCTCATTCTCAACATAACCGGACAGCGCAATGACCAGCCCGTTCGTCAGGTGGTCAAGAAGGTTCAGACCGACGAGGTTCTCGTCGCGTCGAGCAGCCTGCCCATCGGCTCACGCCTCAGCAACAAGAACCTGGGTTGGCAGGACTGGCCAGAAGACGCCGTCTCCGACGGGTTCATTACCCGGTCAACGCGCCCGGATGCGGTCCAGGAACTGACCGGATCCATCGTCAGGCTTCCGGTCTTCGAGGGCGAGCCGCTTCGTACGGAAAAAGTAGTCGATTCCGGAACGAACATCATGTCGTCCATCCTGCCATCCGGCAAGCGGGCGGTCTCCACGGCAATATCGGTGGCGACGGGTGCCGGCGGCTTTATCCTGCCGAACGACCGTGTTGACGTCATCATGGTTCGCAACAGCGACGAAGCCGGTTTTTTGACCGAAACCATTCTTGAAAACATCCGAGTCCTGGCGATCGATCAGCGCATCCAGGAGGACGAGGACGGCAAGAAGACAGCGGTTGGCTCGACGGCTACGCTGGAGCTTACGCCGGAGCAGTCGAAGATCATCGCCGTTGCCCAGCAGATGGCCGCGCGCCTCACGCTGGCACTGCGCAGTGTCGCGGATGTTCAGGATCCGGACACCGGCGGGGCGGACTATCTCCTGAGCGGCGAAGATGGTGGCACCATCCAGCTGATCAAATCAGGCGCGATCACCAATGTCGGCGCAGCAAATTAGACCGGGGAAAAAACAGTGCGTAGATCAAATTATAAAGCTCTTGCATCAGTCTTTGGTCGCCAGACCCTCCTGGTCGGTGCGGCTGTTGCCCTAACCGCAGTGCTCACCGCCGAGCCGATTATCAGTTCGGCACAGGCCAATGCACCATCCATCAAGGTCCGCAAGTCGGGTTCCGGCAATGTCAAGGAAGTCAAGCTCGGCCTGAACAAGGCCGTGGTTGTCGACTTGCCCGCCGACGCACAGGACATCCTGGTGGCTGATCCGGGCGTTGCCGACGCGGTGACCCGCTCGTCCCGCCGTATCTATCTCTTCGGCAAGGCGGTCGGACAGACGAACATCTTCGTGTTCGGCAAGGACGGCAAGCAAATCGTCAGCCTTGATCTTGCCGTTGAACGTGACATTACAGGCCTGCAGCGACAGCTGGCGCGTTTCATACCGGATTCCGATATCCACGTTGAGATCATCAGCGATAATATCGTGCTGACTGGGACGGTCAGAACGCCGCAGGATGCCTCGCGCGCAAGCCAGCTTGCCGAGATCTTCCTGAAAGGCGGTGAGGCGACCACCCGCAATATCACGGCCGTGGGCGATGGTGGCGATGCGGCGATCTTTGCCGAGGAACGCCAGGTTTCCCAGATCATCAACCTGCTGGACATCGAGGGCGAAGACCAGGTCACGCTCAAGGTCACGGTTGCCGAGGTCAGCAGGCAGGTTCTGAAGCAGCTCGGTTTCAACACCTATGTCTTTGAAAACGGCAACACCGTCTTTCAATCCCTCAATCCTCCGGCGCTCGGCGCGCAGAACACCCGGACGTCCGCGCTCTTCGGCGGAAGCATCGGCTCGTTCAGCCTGGACGCCTATGTCCGCGCCATGGAGCAGGCAGGGGTGATGAAAACCCTGGCCGAGCCCACACTGACGGCCATTTCTGGCGAGGCGGCGAGCTTCTTTGTTGGCGGTGAGTTCCAGATTCTCAAGGAAATTGAGGTGTCCGCCGCCGGTACCGTTCAATCCTACTCGGAAAAGACCTGGGGCATCGGCCTTGAGTTTACCCCGGTTGTCCTGTCCGCCGGTCGCATCAGCCTTAGAGTGCGGACGGAGGTCTCTGAACCGACATTTGAAGGCAGTTCGTCATCCATAAGCGGCGTCAACAATGTCGGTGGCGGCACACTGAACGGTATTCGCCGGCGCGAAGCCAATACAGCCGTGGAATTGCCCTCCGGCGGATCGATCGTCATCGCCGGCCTTGTCCGCGACGATGTTCGCCAGGTGATGGGCGGATTTCCGGGCCTTTCCAAGGTTCCGGTGCTCGGCACACTCTTGCGAAGCCGCGACTTTGTTCGCAACGAGACCGAGCTGGTGATCATCGCGACGCCGTATCTGGTCCGTCCGGTCGCCCGCAACAAACTTAACCGTCCGGATGACAATCTGAACGCATCCAGCGACGGAGCCGCGTACTTCCTTGGCCGCGTGAACAGGGTTTACGGGCAGATGGAAACCGATTTGCCCAAGGGCCGCTATCACGGCGTCGTCGGGTTTATTTACAAGTGATGAGGGGTTGGAGTCACATCATGACAAACATGGACACTGTCTCGATGAAACGGCGAACAAACCATCCCCGGGATCGTAAATCGCTGTTTTCGATCAAAGCGGCGATGGTCGTAGCGGGTGCCTTCCTCGCCGGATGCGCAAACGTCCACGATATCGAGGTCGGCTCGATTCCGGATGACTATCGCACCAACCATCCGATCAAGATCGCCGAAAAGCAGCACTCGGTCGATGTTCCGGTCGCAAGCACCGACAAGAAGCTGAATTTCGGCAGGGTCGCCGCGGTTCGGGGCTTCGCCAATGAATACAAGGAGACGGCTTCTGGAACGGTGCAGATCATGACACCGGTCGGATCGCCGAACACCACGGCAGCTTCGCACATCGCAAAGCAGGTGCGGGGTATCCTTGTGGACGAAGGTATTCCATCCCGGCGCATCACCTACAAATCGTACCAGGCAGCGGCGCAAAATGATGCAGCGCCGATACGTCTGAGCTTCGTTGCCATCAGTGCGCACACCGATCAATGCGGCAAGTGGCCGGAAGATCTGGTGAGCAACACGACGGAAAACAAGCACTACGACAATTTCGGCTGCGCCACGCAAAACAACTTGGCAGCGCAGATTGCCAATCCGTCGGATCTGATCGCTCCGCGCGGCATGACACCGATCGATGCGCAACGCCGTGACGTTGTAATCGACAACTATCGTAAGAACGGTTCCTTTGCGACACCTAGCGAATAGCTGGTGGTCCACAGGAACTTGGAGAACGCAAGGCAGGATGACGAAATGAGTGAGGTTGCTGAAAATCCGGGTGTTGATCAAAGCCTGCTCGATGTGGGCGACGATCACAGCGCAATGGACAATCTTCGTCCGTTGCCGCGTATTTCGATACAGGCCTTTTGCGAATCGGACAGCCTGATGCAGACCATCAGCGCGCTCGCCGAAGACAGGCGGCTGGCGCGGGTGCATATGCGGACCATCAGCGGCGGCCTGGAAAAGGCGTGTACCATGTACGCGTCCTCGCCTACGCCGAACCTGATCATTCTGGAAAATTCGCACAGCGGCGACGCACTGCTCAATCAGTTGGCTGAACTGGCCGATGTCTGCGATCCGACCACCAAGGTCATCGTCATAGGCTACGACAACGACGTCTTCCTGTACCGCGAACTGATACGCCGCGGCATTTCCGAGTATCTGGTCGGGCCGGTGTCGATCGCCGACGTCATCCATGTCGTTTCGACCATCTTTGTCGATCCGGAAGCCGACCCGCTCGGCAAGACCGTTGCCTTCATCGGCGCCAAGGGCGGTGTCGGTTCCTCGACCATCGCGCACAACAGCGCATGGGGCATTTCCAGCCTCTTCGAGACGGAAGTGATTCTGGCGGATCTGGACCTGGCCTTCGGGACCGCAAACATCAATTTTGACCAGGACCCGCCGCAGGGCATTGCCGAGGCGGTGTTCGCACCCGAGCGGCTGGACGACGTCTTCCTTGAACGGCTCCTGTCGAAATGCGCATCGCATCTGTCCATGCTGGCCGCGCCGTCGATGCTGGACCGGACCTATGACTTCAGCGGTTCCACCTTCGAGCCGGTACTGGAGATTGTTCAGCGCACCGCACCGGTGGCGGTTCTCGATGTCCCGCACATGTGGACCAACTGGACCAAGGCGGTGCTGGCCGAGGTTGACGATGTCGTCATCGTTGCGACGCCGGATCTTCCGAACTTGCGCAATACCAAGAACCTCGTCGACACGCTTGGTAAGCTGCGCCCGAATGATCGGGCACCGCGGCTGGTTCTCAATCAGGTCGGCGTGCCGAAGCGCCCGGAGATTTCCGTGGACGACTTCTGTGAGCCGCTCGAGATCGAGGCAACGGCCATCATTCCCTTTGACGCACAGCTCTTCGGCAACGCATCGAACAGCGGTCAGATGATTGCCGAGACGGACGCAAAGGCGCCGACAGCCGAAACCTTCTCGCAGCTGGCGCATGTTCTGACCGGCCGCGCGGAAGTCAAAAGCCAGAAGAAATCCGGTCTGACCGGCCTGCGGTCGCTGCTGGCCCGCAAATAGGCTGACCGGCAGTTCAAAGTTTCAGGGGTAATCAATGTTTGGCAAACGCGGAAAAGACGGATTTGGCAAGGTGGAGGACACGGAAGTCCAGACACCGCCTCTTGCGCCGGAACTCGATTCGGAACAGATGACGGAAGAAGCGCCGCCGCCCGTCGCCGAGGCGGCGCCCATGTCAAGCAACACTCCGATCGCTCCGGGTGGCAATCGCCCGGAGAAGAAGCGGGCCGCAAAGAAATCTGAAAACTACTACACGACCAAATCGCAGGTGTTCTCGGCACTGATCGATACCATCGATCTGTCGCAGCTTTCCAAGCTTGACAATGAGAGCGCGCGCGAGGAAATCCGCGATATCGTCAACGATATCATCACCATCAAGAATTTTGCGATGTCGATTTCGGAGCAGGAAGAGCTGCTCGAGGACATCTGCAACGACGTTCTCGGATACGGACCGCTTGAACCGCTCCTGGCCCGTGACGAGATCGCCGATATCATGATCAACGGATCCGGCACCAGCTACATCGAGGTCAACGGCAAGGTCGAGGAGACCGACGTCCGTTTCCGCGACGAAAGCCAGCTGCTGTCGATCTGTCAGCGCATCGTCAGCCAGGTCGGCCGGCGTGTCGACGAATCCAGCCCGATATGCGACGCGCGCCTGCCGGACGGCTCGCGTGTCAACGTCATCGCGCCGCCGCTGGCAATCGACGGCACCGCGCTGACAATTCGTAAGTTCAAGAAGGACAAGCTCACGCTTGACCAGCTTGTCAATTACGGCTCGATCACACAGGCCGGAGCGACCATCCTTCAGATCATCGGCAGGGTGCGTTGTAACGTCGTCATCTCGGGCGGAACGGGTTCCGGTAAGACGACACTGCTCAACTGCCTGACCCGCTATATCGATGAAACCGAACGCGTGATCACCTGCGAGGACTCGGCCGAGCTTCAGCTCCAGCAGCCACATGTGGTTCGCCTCGAGACGCGACCCCCGAACATCGAGGGTGAGGGTGAGGTGACGATGCGCGACCTGGTCAAGAACTGCCTGCGTATGCGCCCTGAGCGCATCATCGTCGGCGAGGTTCGCGGACCCGAGGTTTTCGACCTCCTGCAGGCGATGAACACCGGCCACGACGGCTCAATGGGAACGATCCACTCCAACTCGCCGCGTGAATGTCTGAGCCGTATTGAATCGATGATTGCCATGGGCGGTTACTCTCTGCCGGCCAAAACAGTCCGCGAGATCATTGCCGGTTCCGTCGATGTCATTATCCAGGCGGCCCGCCTGCGCGATGGATCGCGCCGCATCACGCACATCAGCGAAGTGACCGGCATGGAAGGTGACGTCATCATCACGCAGGACCTGATGACCTTCGATATGGATGGCGAGGACGCCAACGGCAATATTATCGGCCGCCATGTGTCAACGGGTATCGGCCGGCCGCACTTCTGGGAACGGGCACGTTACTTCGGCGAGGAACACCGCCTCGCCGAAGCCATCGACAGCATGGAACAGGCGGTCGCTTAGGCGCCGCCTGGTCGGATTGGGATAGGAAAAGAGGGCAGTCGACATGTTCGGAATTGAAACGCCTGTTTTGCTGATAATCGTCCTGGTGGCCGTCGCTGCCGGTGGACTGGCCTATACCGTTCTATTCCCGACGATCGAAACCCAGAACAAGACCAGCCAGCGTTTCAAGCAGGTCCAGGCTGCCGAGACCGACAGCAAGGCGCTCAAGGCAGCGCGAGACAACATCAACGAGGCGGCCAAACGGAAAAAGTCCGTTCAGGAATCACTCAAGGACCTGGAAGAAAAACAGAGGAAGCGGGTCAACTATGCCTCGCCGCCACTCAAGATCGCGCTGCAGCAGACCGGTTGGCCCGTCACTGTTGTGCAGTTCTACATCGCCAGCATCCTGACGGGCATGGGGTTCGGCGCAGCCGCACTGATCGCCGGTGCACCGCTTTTCGTTGTCGCCGGACTCGTTGTCGTCGGCGCCCTTGGCGTGCCGCGCTGGATCGTGGCCTTCAAACGCGCGCGCCGCTTCAAGGCGTTTCTCGACGAGTTCCCGAACGCTCTTGACGTCATGGTGCGCTCGATCCGCTCCGGACTTCCAATCAATGATGCGCTCCGGATGATCGCCACGGAAGCCCAGGAGCCGCTGCGCAGCGAATTCAAGCGGATCGTGGAATCGCAGCAGCTTGGCATGACCATACCGGAGGCCTGCAGCCGGCTGCACGAAAACATCCCGCTGCCGGAAACCAACTTTTTTGCGATCGTCATCACGATCCAGGCACAGGCCGGCGGCAACCTCTCCGAGGCCCTGTCGAATCTGTCACGCGTCCTTCGCGACCGCAGGAAGATGCGCGCCAAGGTGCAGGCGCTTTCCATGGAGGCGAAAGCCTCGGCAGCTATTATCGGTTCCCTGCCGTTCGTCATCATCATCATGGTTTACCTGACGACGCCCGGCTACATCATGCCGCTGTTCACCGATCCACGCGGTCACCTGATCCTGGGTGCCTCGGCCATATGGATGACGATCGGGGTCTTGGTGATGCGCAACATGATCAACTTCGAGATATGAGCCCCGATCCGACGTTCGCGACGCAAAGAGTTATCCAGTCATGATCAAGACGCTAACAGATCCAACACTCGTCTCGGCGGTTCTGGTCGGTATCGCGGTCTTTGCCACGATGTTCACGATCTTCATGCCGTTCTTCGAGCAGGGTGACCTCAAGGCGCGCATGAAGGCTGTGGCGCTGGAACGCGACGAAATCCGGGCACGCGAGCGTGCGCGGCTGAAGGCCGAGGCAACGACGCGCGGCTCGCTGCGCCATGACAACAATTCGTCGATCCGGCAATTGGTTGAGAAGCTGAACCTTCGCGAAGCGCTGGTCGACAGCCAGACGGTCAAGAAGCTTCGAACCGCCGGCTTTCGAACGCAAAACGCGCTCAACATATTCCTGTTCGCGCGCTTCACGCTTCCCTTCATCTTCCTGGCCGGGGCGATCATCTATGTCTTCTGGCTGGACGGTCTCGCCAACCAGCCCATGGCCATCCGCATCGTCGGCTGTATAGGTGCCGCCTATCTCGGGTTCTATGCGCCGAACATCTACGTCTCGAACAAGACGCAAAAGCGCCAGAAGTCGATCCGTATCGCCTGGCCGGATGCGCTGGACCTGATGCTGATCTGCGTGGAGTCCGGCATCTCGATCGAGGCGGCATTCAAGCGTGTCGCCGACGAGGTCGCGACCCAGTCGGCGCCGCTGGCCGAGGAACTTGTTCTGACGACCGCTGAATTGTCCTATCTGACCGAGCGGCGCAAGGGTTTTGAGAATTTCGGTGAGCGGACGGGTCTGGAACCGGTGAAGTCCGTCTGTCAGGCCCTGATACAGGCCGAACGCTACGGTACGCCCGTAGCCCAGGCGCTTCGTGTTCTGGCGCAGGAAAGTCGCGATCACCGTATGACCGAGGCGGAGAAAAAAGCCGCCGCCCTCCCACCGAAACTCACCGTGCCGATGATCCTGTTCTTCCTGCCGGTCATTTTCGGCGTGATCCTGGGACCGGCTATGATGAGCGTTATGGACACCATCGGATAGAGGTTGCGAACACCGCACAAAAAACCCGGCTCATCAGAAGCCGGGTTTTTTATTGCCTGTTGCCAGGTAGAGGTTCGGGCTTAGCTTTCCTTTTCCTTGAGCTTTGCCCAGGCGTTCTGCTGCGCCATCATGGAGCGCAGATAGGCGACATTGGCCTGTGCCTGTTCACGCGAAAGCTCAGCCCTGGCGATTTGTTCCGCTTCAGCGAAGCGGCCCTGCAGACCCACGACAAGCGCCAGGTTCTGGCGCACACGGCTGTCGGCGCCGGGCCTTGCTGCGGCCTGCTTCAGGTAATTTTCAGCGGTCGGAAGGTCGCCGGAAAGCAGGTAGGACATGCCGAGATTGGAAAGGATTGAAGGCTCGTTGGGCATGATGTCGAGCGCCTTGCGGTAGAGGCGGCGTGCCTCGTTGGACTTGCCCAGTTGATCGAGGATGGCGCCCTCTGCCGAAAACAACCTCCAGTCGGGCTGGTCGGGTGTCTGCGCGCGCTTGATCGTGTCGAGTGCCGGCTCCAGCTGTCCCGCCGATGCCTGGGCCTTGCCGTAGCTGGCAAGAACCTCGCGATCGGACGGATGATTGATGGCGACCTGCTGCATGACTGCCAGCGCCTGGTCGTCGCGCCCGGTCATGCGCAAGAGGGTGGCATAATTGATACCGATCGCCTTGTCTTTCGGATTGGCCTTGTAGGCCGAAGCGTATTTGACTTCGACCCGGGAAAGCTCCGAGGCGTTCATCTGAGCCACCGGTTTGCTGCCTGTCGAGATCGAGCCGGTCTTGATCTTGCTGACATTGGCACAACCGGCGATGACCGCCATCAGGGCGACGGCACAGACTGTACTTGAAAGCTTGGACCGATGCATGATTCTAGAATTCCCCATTTGACGACCCCGTTTCCGATCGCTCCCGCTTGCCGGCATGGCCTTGCGGCAGCAAACATTCCTGCAGCCTGGTGATTCCACTTCAACGCGGAATGCTTTAGCTTCAGATGATCTGCCCTCCATCCAATAAATATTCTGTTAACCCTAATGGATGGTTAACACCGCCATGCGAGGTAACCCATGAACAGCACCTGTTTTGCCGGCGCGGATGACGACAGTCTCCCGGTCTATCTGATCAGCAAGGACGACGTTGAAAGCGGGAATCTGGAGCCGCCCGTCAAGGAATGGATCGGTCAGACTCAATTCCGCGGGTCGGAAGGCGAGTTCCAGCTTCTTCCCGGCGCGGATGGGGTGCTGGCGGGCGCCTTGTTCGGCGTTGGCGGAGGCCTCGACCAAAATCCGTTTGCCGCGGGCACCTTGGCGCGAAAGCTGCCTGCCGGAAACTGGCACCTCGAAAATGCCGGTGACCTGGCCTTCCTCACAGCGCTCGGCTTCGGCCTCGGCAGTTATCATTTTGACCGCTACAAGAAACGCGAGATACCAAAGCCGAAGCTCGTCTGTGAGCCTGACGGAGCGCGCGCGCAGCTCGATTGTATCTTGCGCGGCTGCAATCTCGCCCGCGATCTCGTCAATACGCCGGTCAATGACATGGGCCCGGACGAGCTGGAGAAAAGCCTGCGCGATCTGGCTGGTGAGCATTCGGCAAAGGTCAAAAGCGTGCATGGCGATGCATTGCTGGACGAGAATTTTCCGATGATCCATGCCGTTGGCCGGGCCAGCAGTTCGGCACCGCGCCTACTCGATCTCACCTGGGGCAGGGAGGACGCACCGAAAGTGACGCTGATCGGCAAGGGCGTTTGTTTCGACACGGGTGGCCTCGACATCAAGCCTGCGGCCGGCATGCTTCTTATGAAGTAACTGCTCACCCCCACTTTAAGTCCCCGAGATTCAACGGCGGTTTCAGACCCACTAGCTCAATCGAGATGCCTTTTTGGCCTCGGAGTGGTGCGACGATTTGAATCGGCTATTAACGATCCCCTCATTGCGATTTTCGTGATTCTATCGGGTTATGACACGTGTTCGATTGATTTGGGAAAAGCCGCATTGGGGTGGTCTTTCAGTCAAGGCTACTCGCTGCATTTGGAAGCCTGAAAAGGCGATGCGGCCACCGCATGGCCTGATGTCCATGGCATCGCGGGCGGACTGATGGCAAGCGTGAATGGCACTTCCCTGCGTGAAGAGTTCGATGCTGCCAGGGCGCGCATTGCCGCGCTGCGCAAAGCGGGCAGGATTTCAGATGACGTCGATGCGGTTATTGGCGTGTTGTGCAGCTTGCTGGGCATCCTGATCGCCATCTTTCTGGAAAAGACGACCAGGAAGACCGGCAAGAACTCCAGTATTGCGCCGTCGCAGACGGATAAGGACAACACCGGGAAACGGAGCAAAAAGGCTTCCGGCAAGGGTGTGGCGCCGAACTGGATGACGGGCGAAAACCTTCGCAAGGTCACCGTCGGGGAAACCTCCACCGTCCAGGTTTGTGACAGTTGCGGGGCTGATCTCTCAGACGTCGAACCCTCGGCGCGCGAGGAACGCATCCATCTCGATATCATGTTCGAGGTTGTCGAGAAAAAGGTCGTCGCAGAAACCAGGGACTGCCCCAAATGCCGCACCCGAACCAAGGGGCGTTTCCCTGAAAACATGCCGGGGCCTTTGCAATATGGCGTTGGCTTTCAGGCCTTCGTGATCAACCTGCTGATTGCCCAGATGCTGTCTTTGCGCCGCGCCGTCGAACTGGTGCGGGCCATCTCTGGCGTCAGGATGTCGCAGGCCACCTGCCTGGGCTACATCCAGCGACTGCACGAGGCGCTTGAACCCTGGGAAACGGCTGCCGCCGCACATCTTCTGACCCGCCCGGCCCTGCATGCCGATGAGACCGGTTTCAGGGTCGACAGCAAAAACCAGTGGCTGCATGTGCTGACCGATGACTCCCTGACCCTCATTTATGGATACCCCGGTGTCAAGCGATTTTCGAACGGTGATGTGAGCGTGTGATCGGATGCGGTCATTTATCAGGCCTCACAGTGCGGCTTTTTGTGCAGCCGCGGGCCGGTATGGTGATGCGCGAACCGGGTCCAAATCAAGTTCCAGAGCTATTTTGCCTTTTGGGTCAACATGGTTTTCCCGCTCCGGATCTTTCCGATCAATCTCCCATGCTATTCGTCGACCTCTTCACACGTCCCGGGCACCGACGCGAAGCGTTGCGCGATCCGCGCTTACGCTACCGCCTCCGGATTCCGATAATTCTCCTGTTTCGATATCATGGCCCAGATACCCCGTGCCATCCTGTTGGCCAGCGTGATCGCGACCAGAAGCTTCGGTTTTCGATCCAGCATTCTGGCCAGCCAGCTTCCCTTGCGAACCCCAAACCGCGTCGCCGCATTGATCACTGACATCGCCCCGATGATCAACAGGCTTCGGATGTCTTTCTGACCCATCTTCGAAACTTTCCCGAGCCGGTCCTTACCGCCTGTCGAGCGCTGAAGCGGCACGAGACCCAGCCAGGCTGCGAAGTCACGCCCCCGTTTGAAGCAATTCATGTCCGGGGCAAAGGCCTCAATTGCCAGTGCCGTCTGCAACCCGACGCCCGGCATTGTTGTCAGCCTTCGCACTGTGCCGGATGCTTTCGCCTCCGTCTTGAGTTGCTTCGTCAGATCGAAAATCCTGGTCGCCAGCAGATCGATGTGCTCGGCATACATCCGGGCCGTGTTACGCACGAGGGCGGGCAGCCCATTGGTATCGTCGTCCAGCGCGGCTCTCAACTTCTTGATCCCCGCCTTGCTCTTCGGCCCGATCACGCCATATTCGGCGAGATGGCCGCGCAGCGCATTGATGGTCTGCGTGCGCTGCCTGACAAACATCTGCCGTGATCGGAACAGCATGCCGCGCGATTGCTGCTCGGTGGATTTCACCTCAACGAACCGCATGGTCGGCCGGGAGGCAGCTTCAGTGATCGCCTCAGCGTCTGCCCTGTCGTTTTTCTGCCTTTTGACAAAAGGTTTCACGTACTGAGGTGGAATCAGCTTCACCTCATGGCCCAACTTACCGATCTCGCGGCCCCAATCGTGAGCTGTGGCGCAGGCCTCCATCGCGACAATGCATCGGGGCTGCTGTGCAAGAAACGGCATGAACTGGGCGCGGCTCAACTTCTTGCGGTAGCCAACCGAGCCATCGGCTGTGGCTCCGTGGACCTGAAAAACCTGCTTTGCAAGATCAACGCCGATGATGCTAACTTCCGACATGTGGATACTCTCCCTTTGATTTGTGACGTTCAGTATAACGGCACCTGGCACATTACGATGCCTCCGGGCGGGGTATCCACACTATCAAGTTCCTGCACCCCAGGCGCGGCAAGGAAGCGATAGAGGCATTCGGCATCATTCCGGTCTACACCGGGGTGTTGATCCATGATTGCTGGGCATCCTACCTTGCATACAGCCAGTGCAAGCATCAGCTATGCGGGTCGCATCTGCTTCGGGAACTGACCTTTGTCGTCGACTCCAACAATTACCGTTGGGCGCGCCTGATGAGGAAGGTGTTGCGTGAGGTCTGCCATAAGGTCAACAAGAGCGAGACCGGGGTGTTGAGCGAGGCCGAATGTCGCAAGATACGCAAAAGGTATCGGACCATTCTGACGCAAGGTGCCGGGGAAATGCCCGAAGTTCCTGCGAAACCGGAAGGTAAGCGCGGACGGGTCGCAAAGTCGGATGCCCACAACCTGCATGAGCGTCTGTTGAAACACGAGGACTCCGTGCTTCGCTTCATGAGCGAACCCGATGTCAGCTTCACCAATAACGCGGGCGAGCAAAAAATCAGGATGGCAAAGGTCAAAATCAAAGTCTCGGGCTGCTTCCGGACAGACCGCTATGCACACGCCTGGTGCCGGATATCAAGCTACCTGAGTTCCATGGGTGCCCTCGGATATAATCCACTTGTCGCGATCCAGATCGCGCTGGCCGGAAATGCCGCCAATATGGTCAAATCACACTATGCTCAAGACGCGTGACGGGGTGAGCAGTTACCTTATGAAGAAGGATATGGGCGGTGCAGCCAATGTGCTTGGCCTTGCGTCAATGATTATGGATGCAAGGCTTCCGGTGCGGCTGCGTGTACTCATTCCGGCGGTCGAGAACGCGATTGCCGGCAATGCGTTCCGTCCCGGCGACATTCTTTCAAGCCGCAAGGGCCTGAGCGTCGAAATCGGCAACACCGACGCGGAGGGCCGGCTGGTGCTCGCCGACGCAATGGCACTGGCCGATGAAGAGGCGCCGCAGCTCATGATTGATATGGCGACACTGACCGGCGCCGCTCGGGTTGCGCTGGGTCCGGACGTGCCACCCTTCTACACGCGCAGCGACACTTTCGCGTCGTCGCTCGATGATGCTGCGACGGCGGTGCACGATCCGCTCTGGCGCCTGCCGCTATTTGCCGCCTACGACCGCAATCTTTCCTCGCCCATCGCCGATCTGAACAATTCACCGCCCGGTGGCATGGCCGGATCGATCATTGCGGCGCTGTTCCTTGCACGATTTGTCGAGAAGGCTGAGGAGTGGGCGCATTTCGACATCTACGCTTGGAATCCGAAGCAGAAGCCGCACGCGCCGGTGGGCGGCGAGGCCCAGGCCATCCGCGCGTTGTTCCACCTGTTGAGCAAGCGCTATCCGGCCTGAAAAGGTTCTGTCCAGAAGCCTCTTTGACGGTTTGCGCCGATAATGATACGGTAGCGAAACAATCATTGGTTTCAAGGGTTTGGAGAGCGGACATGAGTGTGGCACTCAGCCCATCGCAGGCCTTGCATCTGTGGCACAGCGCGACGCTCCGGCTGGTGCAATCCGATGCTCATGATTTGACGCTGCGCCAGCTTTGCATCTTGCTTCACATCTATCTTGTTCCGCCGCCGCACACGGTGCGCGGACTCGCCGCGACCCTCGGTGTGACGAAACCGGTCATTACCCGGGCGCTTGATTCCATGGGCGCGCTGGGGCTTGTGCGCCGAACCCGCGACGAGAAGGACAAACGCAACGTCATTATCCAGCGCACCGTCGATGGAGCCCTTTATCTCGAGCGGTTCGGCGACATCATTATCGACGAGGGAAGGGGGCTGGACCTTTGAGTGCGGCACTCGACAGGCGGCTCAATGTCTATCGCGCGGACCTCGCCGATATCGCCCTGAAGGACAGGGTCGACGCGGCCAACTACGTAGCCGGTGAAAAGCGTATCGTCACCGTACCCGCTCTCGAAATGCGTGACCATCCGACACGCGAATCCAGCATAGGAACCCAGGCCCTCCTGGGTGAGAGGGTGACCGTATTTGAAGAGCGCGAGGGACTGAGCTGGATCCAGTTGGAGACTGATCGCTATGTCGGCTATGTAAATTCGGAAGCCCTCGGCCATGCTGCCGCCGATCCAACCCATATCGTCACGGCGCCGCGCACATTTGTCTACGAGACCGCGGATCTTCGCAGTCCGGTGCGCATGGTCTGCTCCATGGGCAACCTGCTGACGCTGGTGGGCGAGGAGACGACACGGGGCACGGATTACCGGCTTCTGTATGGCGGAGGTGCTGTCGTCGCAACGCATGTCGAAACGCAGCCGTACCGAGCGACGGACTATGTGACGGTGGCCGGTCTTTTCCTGAATACGCCCTATCTCTGGGGCGGTCGGTCGGGATTCGGCCTCGACTGCTCCGGCCTGATCCAGCTCTCGATGGCGATGTGCGGGGCGCAGGTCCCACGCGATACCGATATGCAGGAAGCCGGCCTTGGTGATAAGATCGACGCCGGCCCTGATTACGGTGGGCTGCGGCGCGGTGACCTCGTTTTCTGGAAAGGCCATGTGGCGATCGTCGAAGACAATAATAACGTCATTCACGCCAGCGGCCATGCGATGCAGGTCGTGCGCGAACCACTGGCGCAGGCCATCGACCGGATCGCCCGCCTTTACGGCCCGCCCATAACCACACGGCGGCCCTGGAGCGTGTCTGGCTTAGTTGGAAACATTTGACCGAGACGATTTTGGCTTCTGGCTAGGCGGATTGCGCGCCGTGGTGTGGGCCCACCACAAGCGGAAGCCAACGACGCCAGGGGGCAAAATCGCCCGGCCCGTTCATTTTTGTTTTTCAAAATCGTTTCTCCTTTTCAGGGTGAGGAAAATCGATCCATCGGCGTCGTTGCGCCGCTTGCCCGGTGCCCCACATCGCGCTGCGCGGCACGCCTAGCCGACTGGACCGATTCTCCGCCATCAAATGCTTCAAACCAAACCAGGCACGCTCTAGATTATTGGATCGAATCGTCCGCCTTCGGGTCCCTGTAACGGTTGATGTCGAGCAGTCCGGCCTGAAGTGGGTCCTGGGACCCGAGTGCCGCCTGAACCATGTCCACATTGGACCAGAAGAGGGGGCTGGCCCGGCGAATGCCAAAGGCATCGACAAAGCGCATATAGTCATCCTGATCCCTGATGGCCTGCAGATCTGAAACGAAGCTTTCAAGATCTGCATCAGCGACCCTGAAATAGAAATTCGGATAGCTGGCGAACTGGCCGGGAATGACGGTCAACCGGTCTTTCTCAGGTTCCCTCCGGTACTCCTCGCGGAACAGGAATGCCACATTGCTGTGCGCCTTGTCATGCGCGAGCGTAAAGATCTGCGATGTATCCTGAGTATCGACGATGAGCACGGCTACATCCGGCATATACTTGACCCAGGCACCCGTCTTGCTTGCAATTGCCCGCAGCCGGCCCTGCGGTGTTTCCGGATTGGCGCAAGCGGTGCCCGTGCACCGGTTGATGGGGTCGGATGTCGGCCACAGGCCCGGGCCCTCGGTCAAAAGCGTTTGAAGAAACTCGGCTTTTGGATCCTGCGTGGCGTAACGGATTGCCGTTGGTGCGGTGCCGTCTACCGGCAATTCCTTCCAGCGGTCTACCAGTTCGGCGAACGGGCCCCGATACCAGCTGTCATGAAGCGGTTTTCGCACATCCGGCGGCAGAAACGAAAGGAAGATCGATTCACCCTCACGCCGCAGGCTGTCCATGTAGATCCGGGTGGTTAGCTGGTGCTCGATATTGCCGAACACATCGAAGGCAGCGACGAGATCATAATAGATGCGTTCAAATAGCGGATAATCGATCACCCATGCGGTCTCGGGAAGGGCGCCGACAAATCCGGTGACGACCGATGCATTGTCGAAGTGCCTGTAGACCGTCAGCCGCGCATCTGGGTTGCTCCCGTCACCGTCCCAGATATCCGCATAGGCCGGACCGTCGCCGTAGGATGGGGCGGACCGGTATCGCTGGTCCCGGAAGGCACGGTATTGAACCGGGCCACTGGAGATGAAGCTGGCAAGACGCGACCGCAGGTCGCCATCCGAGCGTGCGACCGGCAGTTCCAGCAGTGGTGTCGCTTCCGCCAGATAGGAGGCATCGGTCACCGAAAGATCGGCGGACGGGTCGAGGAACGAAACCCAGAAACGGTCCTCGATCACGTCAACCGCGACCTGGCCGTAGCACACCGGCCCGCGGATGAAACTGCGGATGAAGAAGAGCGCGTCATCAAGCAGGAACTGGTAACGTGCCGCTGCCGGAATGGCGGCAAAGGTCGAAAACGGATTGCCACCGGCGGCGTCGGAGTAGGGCGGCAGCGCTTCGACGCTCCAATCGCCCGCCAGGAACAGGGACCGGTAATGATCGATCCGTTCCGGCCCGATCTCGTAGACCATGTGTTCCTTGTGCAGGATCGTCCCGTCGACCGGGACAATCCGGTAGTGGAAGGCCGTCTCGCCTGGGTCGTCGAATGGCCGTCTCGTTGCGATTTCAACCGCCGCCTCGCCCGGCGGCGTGCGCGACCGGATCACACGGAAGAACCGCTCCGGCCCGCTCGACTGGATATGCAGATGCGCCAGGAACAGGTGCTCGTAAATATAACGTGCCACCAGTCTTTGCCGCATGCTCTCGCCATTGAGGAAGGTCTCGACGACGGTAATGTTGCGGCTGACCTCGGCGGAAGGCTCGCTGTCGACCGATGGCAGCGGCGCCCCGGCGGCGGCCCAATCGGAGAGCAGCTTGTACTCTTCATCGTCAAGTGGCGCGGTGCCATAGGGCATGCCGCCATGCGGATGGCCTGCGGTATAGGTCTCGAGTTCATCGGGGGCAGGGCAGGCGAGTTTGCGGTGAATGTCGAGGTCGATATCTTCCGGGAGCGGCTTCCCTGGCGACGGCGGGTTTGTCCGGCCAAGTTCGAGGAGACCGGAGATAATGGAGGGATAGGCGTCCGGAGCATCAGGGTTCCCGGAAACCGGAAAGAAACCGAGCGCACGCCAGCCGGCCTCCGTCGTCGCGTCGATGCCGAGACGCGTCAGCGGGGCATCGCTCAGGCGGCGCGGTTCATAGACCCGCTCCTTGCTGGCGCCGCGCAGCAGCCCGTCGGCTGAGGAAAGCTTCAACTGGCACGGCGCATCGTAGCAGCCATGGCAGACAACGCAGCGCTTTTCGATCACCGCCTGGACGCCGGACCATTTGCGGTCGGAAGCCATGCGATCTGCCGCGCTCATTGCCGGCATCAGCGGATAGTCGCCCGCCTTTGATTCCGGTTCTTCGCCGCCGCAGGCGCTGAGCGCTGCGAGTGTCACAAGGACGGCACACTGCTTGGCAAATTTGAACAGATCCTTTCCCCCAGGCGCCATTGGTCCGATACCAGTCTAGACGGATCGCGATTTGTAGGGAAATCCCAGCCGGGCTCTCAGCCCGGAACGCCTGCCGCCGAGAGCCTTGACGCCAAGAGTGCCGCGTCCTCCTGACGGGCGAACGGGTAGTTCTCGATAATCGACAGGTCGATACCGAGGCGCCTGATCATCTCTTTGAAGTCATCGGTTCCGGTAATGTCCGGCCGGTCGGCTGCCGCCGCGGCGTAGATCATTCCGCAATTGCTGATGAAGGGCGCGCGTTCATAACCCTCCCGCGCATACTCGAGCGCCTTTTCGTTTTCGCCGGTCAGTACATAGGCCAGACCAACAGAAAAGAGCAGGATCGGGAACACCATGCTTTCAGACATCATGTTCATATTGTCGATCAGATACTTCGCGCCCTTGTTCGGATTGCCCTCGAAGATCGCGATCAGTCCCAGCGCTGCCTGAAGTTCCTGATAACCTGGATTGATCTGCAGTGCCCGGTCGATATCGGATCGGGCACCGGCAAAGTCCTGATGCAACCACATGCGGCTGAAGGACCTCGCCATGAAAACCACGTCTGATTGGTTCGCCTTGCTCACCCCCTGGTTGGCCAGTTCCATTATTCTTGCCGGATCGACCTCCGACCGGCGGCCATAACCCGCGAACATGGGGCTGATGAGGCTCATTGAAAGCATGGAAAGCGCAATGCCGTTTTCAGGCGATTTGGCAATGGCCGTTTCCAGCGCGGCGGTGGCGCCCTCGGCGCCGTCCCGGGTCCAGCTCGCATTCAGGAAGGCGGCCTTGGACATCAGTTGCTGCGTCGACAATTCCGAATTCGGACGTTCGGCATATTCCGCTCCGTCCTGCGACGTCGTGAAATTGCGCACCATCACCGAAATGCGGCGCGCGACCTGTTCGATGAATGCATCCCGGTCGTCATCATCGCTTTGAAAGCGCTCCGTCCTGATGGTTTCGCCGCCCTTGCCGCTTGAAAGGGTCATGTCGAACCGTGCTTTCGAGCCGGAGACCCGGCAGCGCCCGCCAACCACATATTTCGGTTCAACCTTGTTGTTGCGCTCCGAAACGACCTTGATGCCGGAACGGCGCGACATCAGCAACAGAAGCTCATAGCGCAGTTCCTCGGCGAGATCCGCAGCTTCGTCTTCGGAACCCGATATATGCAGCTCTTCGACCAGAACCACCGGAACACTGTTTCCGCTGTCCTCCGTGGAGGTCTCGGTCAGCAGCGATTGTCCTTTGACATTCTCTGGAGCCCAACCGTAAACGGCCGTGTCGACGGTGATGTTCTTCAGCCGCTGGATGCCGAGATCCTCGAACTCGGTCCCTGTTTTGCGGTCGATCAGCTTGAACACATCGCCCGACACGATCACTGCGCCAGGTGCAGCGATCTGCTGCAGCCTCGCTGCGATGTTGACGCCGTCGCCGAAGATATCCTCGTTCTCATGGATGATGTCGCCGACATGGATGCCGATGCGGATTTCAAACATTCCGTCGCGGCTGAGCTGCTCCTGGACCGCGGTCGCGCAGTTGACGGCCCCGACGATGGAATTGAACTCGGCCAGCCAGCCGTCACCCATGTTCTTGATGATCGAACCCGCATGTTCAGATACGCACGGTTCAAGCAGGTCCCGGCGGAAGACCCGCAATTTGGCGAGCGTGTTCTGCTCGTTTTCCGCCATCAGTCGTGAATAGCCGACGATATCGGCCGCCATGATGGCAGCGAGTTTGCGGGACTGTTCGTTGGACATGGGTTCACCCAATCTCAAATGCCGCTTTCAGGAGGAACCCGTCGCGGTTCCTCAGTCCTGAATTTGTGGTTCGTGGCCCTCAATTGCAACCGCAAACGTCTCGCCGGTCAGTTCTTCGGAAAGTGCCCATAGCCGTTCCGCCGACTCCTTGTCCCGCGCCTGGGGCCGCATACGGGCCGGTCCCGTGGGGCCGCGCATGTCCAGAATTCCCTGCGGGCCGAAATACTGCCCGCCCTGAATCTCAGGCCCCAGGGCCGCGACAAGCGTCGGATCTGCGCCCTGCGCCGGCGGATGCGAGAAGAACGGCATGAGCGTAACTCTCAAGAGTGCAAAGAGGACCGGGTTAATATGCCGCACGAGCTCTGTACACGAAACACCGGGATGCGCGGCGACCGACAGTGCCTTTCGCCCGGCCCGCCGAAGCCGGCGATCCAGTTCGAGTGCGAACATCAGGCAGGCCAGCTTGCTTTGTCCATAGGCGCGCCCGCCGCGTGGGCCGGATCCCGACCGCAGCCCGTCAAAGTCGATCTGTGCGTTCTTGTGGGCGATGCTGGCGAGCGACACGACCCGGCTTTGCGGCGTATCGGGCAACATGTCGATCAAATGTGCCGTCAGGACGAAGTGCCCGAAATAGTTGGCTGCCATCTGTATTTCGAAACCGTCTTCGCTGGTGGAATGCGGCGGCACCATAATGCCGGCATTGTTGATCAGCAGGTCAAGCCGGGGATGGGTTTTCCGAAACGTATCGGCGAATTCCCTGACCGATCGCAGGCTTGAAAGATCAAGCAACATAACCGCGACATCGCCGCCGGGCACGGTGTCGAGGATTTCGGTTCTTGCAGATTCGGCTCGCTCTTTGCTGCGGCAGGCCATGATCACCTTCATGCCGGTCCGGGCAAGCCCGATCGCGGTTTCCTTGCCGAGGCCCGCATTGGCGCCGGTGACGACGGCAATACGACCGGTCTGATTCGGAATGTCACTAAAATCGAAGTTCATGCGCCCCTTTCCTGAGCGGCCGTACAGACGCGTTGCTGGCGAGTATATGGACACATAGACATAATATGTCAATATGTGAAAATTTCCCGAGGCGGGCAGGTGTGGCTAGTCGCTGACCACACCCGATGTCGTCGCCACCAGTTCGAATGCGGCGGCCATAAGCGCCTTGGTGTAGTCGGTCTGCGGATCATCGAAGATCTGTTTGGCCGGACCTTGTTCGACCACCTTTCCGAAACGCATGACGATGACATTGTTGGCAAGCGCCCGCACCACTTTCAGATCGTGGCTGATGAACAGATAGGCCAGATTATGGTCGCGTTGCAGCTTGCGCAGCAGATCGACGACCTGCGCTTGCACGCTCATGTCGAGCGCCGAAGTCGGCTCGTCCAGCATGACGAAGCGCGGGTTGAGCACCATGGCCCGGGCAATCGCAACGCGCTGGCGTTGACCGCCGGAAAATTCGTGCGGATAGCGCCACCGGGTCGACGGATCGAGACCGACCTCCTCGAGTGCCGCGGCGACGCGCCGGTCGCGCTCGTTCCGGCTGAGACCCGGCTCGTGGATGCGCAGTCCCTCGGAGACGATCTCCGCAATCGACATGCGCGGCGAGAGCGATCCGTAGGGATCCTGGAACACCACTTGCATCTGGCTGCGCAGCGGCTTCATCGCCGAGAATGAGTAGCTGTCGATATCCTTGCCGACGAAGCCGATCTGCCCCTTCGACGAAATCAGCCGGGTCAGCGCCAGTCCCAGCGTCGTCTTGCCGGAACCGGATTCTCCGACAATGCCGAGGGTCTGGCCTGCCCGCAGGGTCAGGTCGATGCCGTCGACCGCCTTGATATAGTCGGCCGTGCGCCGCAGGAAGCCCTTCTTGATCGGGAACCAGACCTTGATCTGTTTTCCTTCTATGACGATCGGTGCGCTGTCATCGGATTTTGGTGGATCGCCCCGTGGCTCCGCGGCAAGCAGGTGTTTGGTGTAGGCGTGCTGCGGGTTGTCGAAGATTTCCTGTGTCGGGCCGGCCTCGACGATCCGGCCCTGCGTCATCACGCACACCCGGTCGGAGATCTTGCGTACAATGCCGAGATCATGGGTAATGAACAGCATCGACATCTTGTGATCGGCCTTGAGCTTGTTGAGCAGCTCGAGAATCTGTGCCTGCACGGTGACGTCGAGCGCCGTGGTCGGCTCGTCGGCGATAAGCAGTTCCGGGCGGTTGGCCAGCGACATGGCGATCATGACGCGCTGGCGCTGCCCGCCCGATAGTTGGTGCGGATAGGCGCCGAGACGCTTTTCAGGCTCACGGATGCCGACCTGGTTCAGGAGTTCCAGCGTCCGCTCCCGCGCAGCGGCATCATAGAGCCCCTGGTGCAGGCCGAGGATCTCGCCGATCTGACGCTCGATCGTGTGCAGCGGATTGAGCGACGTCATCGGTTCCTGGAAGATCATCGTCACATCATTGCCGCGCACGTCGCGTAGCTTGGCGTCGTCCGCGGCAAGCAGGTCCTCCCCCTTGAAGAGGACCGTTCCGGACGGATGGCTGGCGGCCGGGTAAGGCAACAGCTTGAGCACGGAGAGCGCCGTGACGGATTTGCCGGAGCCCGATTCGCCCACCAGCGCGACGGTTTCGCCCCTGCCGATGTCGAAGGACACACGGTCGACGGCCAGGGTTCGGTCCTCGCCCTGGCGGAACTCGACCGAAAGGTCGCGTATGGATACGAGCGGCTCGGTCATTGGAAGGTCTTTCTCGGGTCAAATGCGTCGCGCGTCGCTTCGCCGACGAAGATCAGCAGCGACAGCATGATCGAGATGACGAAAAAGGCTGTAAGGCCCAGCCAGGGTGCCTGCAGATTGTTCTTGCCCTGCGCGATCAGTTCGCCGAGTGACGGTGATCCGGGCGGCATGCCGAAGCCGAGGAAGTCGAGCGAGGTCAGCGTGGTAATCGACCCAGACAGGATAAACGGCAGGAAGGTCAGCGTCGCGACCATGGCATTGGGCAGAAGGTGCCGGAAGATGATCGTCGTATTGCCGACGCCCAGCGCCCGGGCCGCGTTGACATATTCGAAATTGCGGGCGCGCAGGAACTCGGCCCGCACGACGCCGACAAAGGCCACCCAGGAGAACAGGAGCATAATGCCGAGCAGGATCCAGAAGCCCGGCGGCAGGATCGCCGCCATGATCAAGAGGATGTAGAGCACCGGCATCGATGACCAGATTTCGATGAAGCGCTGCAGGAGAAGGTCAGTCCAGCCGCCGAAATAGCCCTGGATCGCGCCGGCCGACACACCGATGATCGCCGAGAGGCTCGTCAGTGCCAGTCCGAAAAGCACCGAGATGCGGAAACCGTAAATCATGCGCGCCATGACGTCGCGCGCCTGGTCGTCCGTGCCGAGCCAGTTCATGTTGCCGATAATGCAATCCGGATCGTCAACCCCCAGCGGATAGGCCGAGCACCGCTCCTCTTTGCTCATCAGCCAGAATGGCCGCGTCGGGGCGGAACTCGGGATATAGGAATTGGCTGTCCGGTAGGAATAGCGGACCGGTGGCCAGAGCATCCATCCATTGGCCTCGATTTCCTCACGGATAAACGGGTCGCGATAATCGGTCCGGGCGAGGAATCCGCCGAATTTTTCCTCCGGATAGTCGACCAGCACCGGCACCAGCAATTCGCCCTTGTAGGACGCAAGGATCGGTTTGTCATTGGCGATCAGCTCGGCGCCGAGGCTCAAAACGAATATGACGAGGAAGATCCAGAACGACCAGTAGCCGCGGCGGTTGGCCTTGAAATTGCGCCAGCGCCGTTTCGCGGTGGGCGAGAAGAAACCGGTTGGCGGCCCGCTCTGCACCTCGACGGTCTGTTTGACAGGCTGATCCATGTCACACGTCCCGCCGCTCGAAATCGATGCGCGGATCGACCCATGTGTAGATCAGGTCGGAGATCAGGCCGACGACAAGACCCATCAGCGAGAAGATGAACAGCGTGCCGAACACCACCGGGTAGTCGCGCGCAAGGACCGACTGGTAGCCCAGGCGACCGAGCCCGTCGAGCGAGAATATGGTCTCGATCAGCAGCGATCCGGTAAAGAAGGCGGTGATGAATGCCGCCGGAAAACCCGCGATGATGATCAGCATGGCGTTGCGGAAAACATGACCGTAAAGCACCTGCCGCTCGGTCAGACCCTTTGCGCGCGCCGTCGTCACATATTGCTTGCGGATCTCGTCAATGAACGAGTTCTTGGTCAGCAGTGTGGTCGTGGCGAAGGCCGCCAGTGACAGCGATATCAGCGGCAGCGTCAGGTGCCAGAAATAGTCGATGATCTTTTCCCACCACGAGAGCTCGGAGAAATTGTCCGAGACCAGCCCGCGCAGCGGAAACCAGTCGAAAAACGATCCGCCGGCGAAGAGGATGATCAACAGGATGCCGAACAGGAAACCCGGCACCGCATAGGCGACAATGATTACGCCCGATGTCCAGATGTCGAAACGCGATCCATCGGTCACCGCCTTGCGGACCCCGAGCGGAATGGAAATGATGTAGGAAATCAGCAAAATCCAGACACCGAGAGAAATCGACACCGGCATCTTCTCGATGATCAGGTCAATCACCGTGACGTCGCGGAAGTAACTCTCGCCAAAATCGAACCGGATATAGTTCCACATCATCGTCAGGAAACGCTCGAGCGGCGGCTTGTCGAAGCCGAACTGTTTTTCAAGCTTTGCGATGAATTCGGGGTCGAGGCCCTGCGCCCCGCGATATTTCGACGAGAAATCATCACCGCCCGCCGCCGGCTGCGCCTGGAAATCGCCGCTCCCTGAAATGCGGTCCAGCGCCGAGTTCCCCTGGCCGGTCAGTTCCGCGATCACCTGTTCGACCGGCCCGCCCGGTGCAAACTGTATGACCAGGAAGGTAATGCCCATGATCCCGACGATGGTCGGGATCATCAAAAGCAGCCGCCTGATGATATAGGCGCCCATCAGAAATTTATCCCCTGCTTGTTCTTATTGTTGTTTGTTTCAGGCCTTGCCAATCTTTATTGCCTTTTCCTGATCGAGCCACCACAGCCTTTCGACGGGCCACTCGTAATCGGGCTTGGGATCCTTGAAACCGAACATGTCCCAGAAGGCGACCCTGTGATTAGACGAATACCAGTTGGGTATCCAGTCCATGCGCGCCCGGTTCACCCGGTCGATGACCCGCATCGCCGTAATCAGGTCGGTCCGGTTCTGTGCCGCCTCCACATTGTCCAGCAACTGCTCGTATACCGGATCATCGACCCCGGGCAGGTTCATCGATCCCGGCCGGTTCGCGGTTTGCGGCGCAAACATGGTCCGCAGGCTTTCGGCGGTCGGCGTCGCATTGAAGGAAACCGAGTAGCCGACCATGTCGAAATCGAACTCGTCGAGCCGCAACTGGAATTGCGCCGGATCGACCAGCCTTATCGACGCATTGATTCCGATGCGCCGCATGTTCTCGACGAAGCCTGACAACAGCCGCTCGAAGACGGGCGACCGGATCATCACTTCTACGTTCAGCCGTTCGCCGTTCTTTTCAAGCACCGTGCCCTGACGCGTCCAGCCGGCATCGTTCAGCAGTTTCACGGCCCGGCGCAGCAATTGCCGGTCGCGCCCGGAGCCGTCGGATACGGGCTGCATCACCGCCGCGCCGAATGCCGCCGCCGGCACCTGGTCGCGAAGCGGCTCGAGCAGCGCCAGCTCCGCCTCGTCGGGCATGCCCGATGCCACGAATTCTGAGCGCTGGAACAGCGATTGCGAGCGTGTATAGGCGCCGTAGAAGATTTTCTCGTTGGTCCATTCGAAGTCGAAGCACAGATTGATTGCTTCACGAACGCGGATATCGGCGAATTTCGGGCGGCGCTGGTTGATCGCCCAGGCCTGCATGATCGGCCGTTTTTCCGACGGGAAGGTCGTCTTGACGACGCGGCCGTCATTGATTGCCGGAAAATTGTACTCCAGCGCCCATGTCTTCGAGGTGAATTCTTCGCGATAGACGATGTCGCCCTTCTTGAAGGCTTCGAAGCCGGCCTGCCGTTCGGCGAAGAACTCAAGCCGCAGTGCATCAAAATTGTCGAGGCCGCGGGCCGTCGGAAGATCGCGTGCCCAGTAGTCCTCGACCCGCTCGAAATCGATGAACTTGCCAGGCTCGAAGCGGCCCGGCCGGTACGGCCCGGAAGACAACGGCACATCGAGCGATCCGCTGTTGAAATCATGGGTGTCGTAGTAGACGGCCGACAGGACCCGGATATTTGCTGCCGACAGGATCGATTGTGCCGACTGCTCGCCGGAGAACCGGATCTCCGCGGTCATCTCATCGAGCGCCACGGCCTCGGTCAGGTCGCGCAGGGTCGTCGATATGGTCGGATGTCCGCTCTCCTTGAGCGTCAGGAAACTGAACACGACGTCCCGCGATGTCACGGGCGTTCCATCATGGAACCGGGCCTGCGGGCGGATGCCGAAACGCCAGACGTTGCGGTCCTCCGAGCTTTCGACCCATTCCGCCAAGTGGCAATAAAGCGCATCCGGCTCATCGATCGCCCGAACCATCAGTTCATCGAAGCACAGCTCCATCCGCGGGGGTGCATCGCCGCGCAGGATGAACGTGTTGAGCGTATTGAAGGTCTGGTAATTCTGGTTGTAGTACCAGTTGGGTGGCAGGAAAGAGAAGGTTCCGCCCTTCGGAGCGTCCGGATTGACATAGTTGAAGTGCGTGAAATCGGCCCCGTAGCCGAGTTCGCCGAAGGCGGAAATCCCGTGCAGCCTGACCCCGGCCGGATTCTCGGCAAAGGCAAGGCGGGCGGGTATTGCAAGGCTCGCCGCCGCCGCACCGGTGCCCGCCATGAAGCTGCGGCGGGTGAGGGGCATTGTCATGCGGCGGTGCGGTCGGGTCATGATCTACTCTGCGTCCTTCGACCACCAGATGGTCGGAAAACCGATTGCGTATTCGGGTAGCGGATCGGGATGCGCCAGACGGCCGGAATAGGCGATGCGGGCTACCCGGCTGGTGTAGCTCGGAACAATATACTGATGCGCCAGGAGCACCCGGTCGAGGGCCTGTGTTGCCGCGACCAGCTCTTCCCGGTCCGGTGCGAAGACGACCTTTTGAATGAGTTCATCGATTCCCTCGTCGGCGATGCCCGCATAATTCGCGGATCCTTCCCGGGCTGCTGCCGCCGAACCCCAATATTCGAACTGTTCGTTGCCGGGCGACAGTGACTGTGCCCAGGCGCTGTAGATGACATCGAAGTCCCGGTTTCGCTCCCGGTTGGCGTATTGCGCAGCGTCGACCGATCGCACGGTGGCATCAACGCCGATCTTCTTCAGGTTCTCCACATAGGGAAGCGCCACGCGCTCGATGATCGGTCCGTTGAGAAGGATCTCGAAGGTGAAGGGCTCGCCGGTCTCGGCGTTGACCATCTTGCCGCCGCGTATCTCGTAGCCGGCCTCGCCGAACAACCTGACCGCCTCGCGCAGGTTGGTGCGCTGTTTTTGAGGATCACCGCCCACAGGGTTGGTGTATCCCGCCGTGAACACCTCTTCGGGAACCTTGTCCCGGACGGTTTCGAGGATTTCCAGGACCCGGCCCTCGGGCTTGCCGCTGCCGGAGAGCTCGGTACCGTAAAAGAAGCTGTCGATACGCTGGTACTGGTTGAAGAAGATCGTCCTGTTGAGATCTTCGAAGTCGAAGGCAAGGTTGAGCGCCTTGCGCACCAGCGGATCCTTGAACTTGTCGCGCCGCAGATTGGGAATGAAGCCGACCATCACGCCGGATGACCGGTACGGGTTTTCCAGCTCCTCGCGCACGATCCGCCCTTCCCTGGCGGCGGGGAAATTGTACTCGTTGGCCCAGCGCTTGGCGGCATTTTCGACCCAGAAATCGGTTTCCCCGGCCTTGAACGCCTCGAACTCGACATTGCGGTCTGCGAAATAGGTGTAGTTGATCTCGTCGAAATTGTTCTTGCCGATATTGACCGGCAGGTCTTTGCCCCAATAGTCGTCGACCCGTTCAAACAGCAGGGTCGAGCCAGGCGAGACACGGGCGACCCGGTAGGGTCCCGACCCCAGCGGCGGCTCCAGTGTCGTCGCATCGATCGACCGCTGCTTGCCCGCGGCGTCGGTTCCTTCCCACCAGTGTTTCGGCAGCACCAGGAGCTGGCCGATGATCTGCGGCAGCTCGCGGTTGTTTTTTTCGTCGAATGTGAAGGTGACCTCGTTTTCGCCGGTCTTTTCCGCGCCGACCACGTGCTGGTAGTAGAACTGGCGCTGCGGATCCAGCTCGACGGCCTTTTCAAAGCTCCAGATCACGTCTTCAATAGTGATCGGTGCGCCGTCGTGCCAGCGTGCTTCTGGCCGTAGCCGGTAGCTGACGGAGGAATAATCATCCGGATGGCTGACGGCTTCGGCGATCAGACCGTATTCCGACGAGATCTCGTCTTCCGACGATGTCATCAGCGTCTCGTAGACAAGACCCAGCCCCTGTGCCAGTTCGCCCTTGGCGAGGATCGGGTTGAGCGTATCGTACGTGCCGCTTGCGGTAACGTTGACCCGCCCGCCCTTCGGCGCATCCGGATTGACGTAATCGAACCGCTCGAAGCCGGGCGGATATTTCGGCTCGCCGATCAGCGCCGAGCTGTGACGCCAGACCTTGTCTTCGGCGTTCGCGGCACTTGGATCGATTGTCGTGAAAAGTCCGGTCAGCAGTAGTGCGGCGAATGCCGCGGCGGGTGCTTTGCGTTTGAGCAGCAAATGAACCGTCAAAACCGTCTCCTGATTGTCCGACCAACTCCTTTGATATTGCCGGAAGGGCGGATCATGTTCAATGCGTCGCCTGTGATGGACAATAGGGCAAATTGTGACAAAGAACAGGCACCAGACGTTACCATCCGGTGATAGCAACAAAAAAGCCGGGCTGAGCCCGGCCTTTCCGCTACACTTTTGTGTGAAATTACTCGGTCGCCGTTGTATCGGACTCCGCGTCGTCGCCGGCAGAACTGTCTTCCGTGCCGGTCGTCGTATCGGATTCCGTGGTGGTCGTCGCTTCCGGCTGCGTCTCGGTCGTTGCCGGCGTTTCGGCATCGGATGCGGTGGCATCGTCCGCAGGGGCTGTGCCCGAGGCCGATGCTTCCTCGGCGGCAGGCTCCGTTTCCTCGGCGGCCGGCGCCATGGCATCTGCTGACGGCAGCGGGGCCGGTGAATTGCTCAAGGAACGCATATAGGCGATCAGGTCGGCACGCTCGTCGGCGCTCCTGACACCGGCAAAGCTCATCGCCGTTCCGCGAAGATACCTGCGCGGCGACTCGAGGAAGGCGTTCAGGTTTTCATATTCCCATTTCTTCTCGCCGCCCTCGGAATAGTCCTGCATCGCCGTCGAATAGCCGAAGCCCGCGGCAGCGGCGACCGGACGGTCAACAATCTCCCAGAGATTGGGGCCGACGCGGTTGGCGCCGCCGTCTTCGACCGTGTGGCAGGCGGCGCATTTGCGGAAAGCCCTCTCGCCGCCATCGACACTGGCACTTGCGAGCAGGGGTGCGATCGGCGCGAGCGTCTCCTCTTCGCCCGCGGAAGCCGTCGCGGTCGAGCCTTCGCTGGCCAAAAGCGCGTAACCTTCCGCTTCCGGCTCGGTGGTATGGAAGATCGCGTCGGATGCGATGGAAACGGTCATTACAACAAATGCGACGGCGAGGAACGCGCCAGCCGCGGCGTTGAAGAATGAGGAGTTCATTCGCACGGGCTCCTTGTCCAACCGGCTCATCCCCGAAACCGGCACAGTCTTGATTTCGCGCGGAACCTATGTCTTTTGCTTGGCCGTTGCAACACTGTTTATAACGAGTCCAATGAGTCGTTGTTCTCAAGGGCTCACTTTTGGAATCATTCATGGCGTCCCAATCAAATCTGGTCCTTATCCCGGCGCGCATGGGCTCGAGCCGGCTGCCGGGTAAGGTGCTCGCCGATATCGCCGGCGAGCCGATGATCGTGCATGTCGCGAGACGGGGCCGCGAAGCCGATATCGGGCCGGTGGTTGTCGCCACCGACAGTCCGGAAGTCGAAGCCGCGGTGAGCGCAGCGGGATTTGATGCCGTGATGACGCGCTCGGACCATGCTTCCGGCTCGGACCGGATTTTCGAGGCGCTTCAAGCTGTTGATGTTGAAGGGAAATATGATGTTATCGTGAACATCCAGGGGGACCTGCCGACGATCGAGACGCAGGTAATCCGGTCATCGCTTACGGCATTGGAAAATCCGCAGACCGATATCGGAACGCTGGCGGTCACAATCACCAGCGAGGAAGAAAAGACAAATCCCAACGTGACCAAGGCCGTCGGCTCACCGATCGGCGACAACCTCTTGAGAGCGCTCTATTTCACCCGGGCGACCGCGCCGTACGGGGACGGACCGCTCTATCACCACATCGGCCTTTACGCCTATCGCCGCGACGCTTTGTCTCGCTTCGTGTCGCTGCCGCCGTCGACACTGGAAAAGCGCGAAAAGCTGGAACAGCTCAGGGCCCTCGAGGCCGGCATGCGCATCGACATCGCCGTCGTTGACTCGGTTCCGCTCGGTGTCGATACTCCCGCCGATCTGGAGCGGGCACGTCTCCTTTTGTCCGACTGACCAGCATCACGTCATTTCACCAACGGATCCGAACATGGCTGAAAACAAGAAGAAAATCGCCTTCCAGGGCGAGATTGGCGCAAACTCCGACATGGCCTGCCGCGACATGTTTCCGGAGTTGGAGCCCATCCCGTGCCGCACCTTCGAAGACGCATTCAACTCGGTGACAAGCGGCGAGGCGGAGCTGGCGATGATACCGATCGAAAACACGATTGCCGGTCGTGTCGCCGATATCCATTATCTTCTTCCCGAGTCCAACCTGCACATTGTCGGCGAATACTTCATGCCGATCCATTTTCAGCTCATGGTCGTTCCGGGCGCCACGCGGGAAGGCATCGACACGGTCCACAGCCATATCCATGCCCTCGGACAGTGCCGCAACATCGTGCGCGAAAACGGCTGGCAGCCCGTGGTCGCCGGCGATACCGCAGGCGCCGCCCGGCTGATCGCCGAAACCGGTGACCCGTCGATGGCGGCCTTTGCACCGCGACTGGCGGCCGAACTTTATGACCTGGAGATCCTCCAGGAGGATGTCGAGGACACCGACAGCAACGTCACCCGCTTTGTCGTGCTCTCGCGCGATGATCATTGGGCGCGCCGCGATGAGCCCGACGACCTCATCGTCACGACCTTCGTCTTCAATGTGCGCAACATGCCGGCAGCGCTTTATAAGGCGATGGGCGGATTCGCCACCAACGGCGTCAACATGACGAAGCTCGAAAGCTACCAGCTCGAAGGCAAGTTCACGGCGACGCAGTTCTACGCCGACATCGAGGGGCATCCGGAGGATAAAGGCGTTGCCCTGGCACTGGAGGAGCTTCGCTTCTTCTCCACGAAGGTGCGCATTCTGGGCGCCTACAAGGCCCATCCTTTCCGCTCCGCGCAGGCGCGCGGCGATTAAGCGGACTTCTCGTCGGTCGCCAGCGCCCTCAAGAGATGCGCCTCGCAGCGGCGGCAATCACTGCTGCCGAAGCCCTTGACGGCGATCTGGTAGCGCCCGGTTTCCAGTAGTCCGCCGACGAGATCGCATTCGCTGCCCCGCGGAACGGCGAACGCCGCAACCACCGGGAACCTGGTCGTCAGCCGGTCGATATGCCAGTGGATCGGCTTATCCGAGCGCATATGACGTTTGACACGGGCTGCTATGCCGCCGCCGCCCCGGGCACTGCCGGCGTAAAGATACCACCCCGGCGAAAGCAAGCGCTCTTCTTGGCGAAGTTTGGTCACGATCGGGATATCGAGATGCAGCGCAAGAAGATAGGCGCCCTTGCAGGACGGCATGTCTTCCGTCCCGTCACGGCCGAGCCACGTGCCGTGCAGGCCTTGGAACAGGCGGCAGAGCCAGGCCGGCACAGGTTCAGTTTGCGGATCGTGCAGCAATCGCCTTCCCAAACGCGTCATCGGGGTCTCGCGAAATTTTTACCGCACAAACCCGAGTTCGGCCACAATCGGCCGCCGGAATGGCATCAGCCACTCATCAGCTGACATTCAGGAGGCCGAAATGCGTACGCGATCCTATCTTCTCAGCCTAGCCGCTCTCGCCATAGCAGGCCTGTTCGCCGCGCCCGCCTTGGCAGATGATACGCTCGTTGAGGTGTCCAGCCCGCATTCCGTCTCGCAGACCATGGACCGGCTGGAACAGGCGATTGAAGCGGCCGGTGCGACGGTCTTTGCCCGCATCGATCATCAAAAGGGCGGGCGCACGGTCGGAATGGACATTCCCGACAATGAGCTGCTTATTTTCGGTAATCCGCGGCTCGGCACGCCGGTTATCCGCGATGCGCCCGCAGCGGGATTGGAACTGCCCATCAGGGTGGTTGCCGTCGAAACGCCCGACGGCACGGTCCTGATCTACCGCGCTCCGGCCGCCATGGCCGAGCAGTTCGGTCTGGCGCCCGATCATCCGAGCATCGCGCTCATGACCGGCGCACTGAAGAACCTGACGGCGAAAGCGGCAGAACAGTAACGCCTGCTAGAGCGTGTCTGACTTAGTTTGAAGCATTTGATGGCGGAAAATCGGTCCAGTCGGCTAGGCGCGTCGCGTAGCGCGATGTGGGTCATCGGGCAAGCGGCGCAACAACGCCGATGGGCCGATTTTCCCCACCCTTGAACGGAAAGAAGATGCTGGAAACCAATGGTGAATGGGCCGGGCGATTTTGGCCCCTGGCGTCGTTGGCTCGCGCTTGTGGTGGGGTGGCACCACGGCGCGAAACCCGCCTAGCCAGCGACCAAAATCGCCTCGGTCAAATGATTCAAACTAAGCCAGACACGCTCTAGGATGCCATCACCCCGGTGACCGGGCAAAGGTGAAGACATTCACCGGCTCGCTGCGACCGCGCACGGACGTCTTGGCGATTTCCCGGAACTCAAATTCGCTGCCGGCAGCATCGGTCGTCGCCTGCAGGAACATGGCCCGCGTACCATGTTCTTTGTTGAGCGCCTCCAGGCGCTGCGCAAGATTCACCGTGTCGCCATAGACCGTGTAGGCCTGGCGCTGGCCGCCGCCGACGCAGCCGGCGGCCACCGGTCCGGTCGCGACGCCGATCCGTATACGGATGGTCTCTCCCTCGAAATCGCGCGATGCGCAGGTCTCAAGCAGCGCATGGGCGGCCCTGACCGCCTGCCGGGCATGTTCCTCGACCGGCAGCGGCGCGTTGAAGGCGGCAACGACAGCGTCGCCGACGAAGCTGATCACCACGCCGCCGTTGTCGGAGACAATGTCGGTGACGACATCGAAATAGGTGTTGAGCAGCGCGATCACGTTTTCCGGGGACTTGCTCTCGGAAAGCCGCGTGAAGCCTTCGATATCGACGAAGAGGACGCTGGCCGTCCGGCTTTCGGGCAACAGCGAGGCTTCGCTCTCAAGCAGGCGCTGCGCGATTTGCGGCGGCACATACTGCCCGAATACCTCCAGCGCCCGCCGGCGCTGGCGGTCCGCCGTTGCCCGCGCCCGTACCACGCCGCGCGCGCGGTGCACGACGAGCGCGATTACCGCCGTGCATGAAAGGATGAAGAAGCTCTCGATGAACCGGGTCTGGCTGCCGATGAAGTCGGGGTTGAAGAACAGGCCCAGAAATTCCTCGCGGCTCGGCTGTGCCGGAAGGTCCTCCCATGAAAGCGTGCGCTCCATGCCGCTGACAATCAGCAGATAGGCAGTCCACAACGACGCGACGATCAGCGAACCGACCCAAAGCACCAGCCCGGGCGTCAGCGACAGCGCGGACAGTGCCACAAGGGCAAAGGTGTATTCGACGCCGATGGTCCTGAAGACGAAGATTTGCGGGATCTCGCTGCTTCCCAGGCTGAGCGGAATGAAGGTAAGCATGGCCGCGATCGCAACGATGTCGACGGAGAAGAAGGCGTAGCGGTGCCACCAGCGTTCGAAGCGGGTGCCCACCATCTGGTGCTGGATGAGGCCGCTCGCCAGAAACAGCGTCAGCACGCCCGCACCGATCATGTTTGTCGGAAAGTAGGTGGCCAGCGAAATGATCACGATCATCAGCGCCAGCACAACCGTGCGCGCCTTGAGCATCAGCCGGAGACCCGCCTGCTCCGCCAGGGCAAGATCCTGTTCGACATCGACCGGTGCGAATGTGCTCATCGGCTATACATAATCAGCAGCCTTCGGCTTTCAAAGGCGGTGCGTCACGCAGGCTGCGCGCGGCTGTGCGATTTGAGGAATATCATCGTCATGATGGCGATATTCAGGACGTTCCACAAAATGCCGTTGATGAAGGCCATCTGGTAGGATCCGGTCAGGTCGTAGATCCATCCGGACATCCAGCCGCCAAGCGCCATGCCGAAAATCGTTGCCATGAGCACCGTGCCCACCCGGGTGCCGGCTTCGCGCGCCGGCAGATATTCGCGTACGATCAGCGCATAGCTCGGCACGATGCCGCCCTGCGAGAGGCCGAAGACAAGGCTGACGATGTAGAGTGAGACGAGCCCGTCAAAGGGCAGGTAGAAGAACAGGGCAATGCACTGCAGCGTCGAGCCGATCAGCAGCGTGAGAACGCCGCCGAGGCGGTCGGCGATAAGCCCGAAGACAATGCGCGAAGCAACGCCGCCCATTAGCATGAGCGACAGCATCTCGGCACCGGCGACCGGACCGTATCCGAGGTCGACGCACAGCGACACGAGGTGCACCTGCGGCATCGCCATGGCAACACAGCAGCCGAGACCCGCGACGACAAGCAGCAACTGCAGGGCGCGCGGCGAAAACTGAACGGACCGGGCATTGGCCGAGGCAAGACTGTCTGCCCGCTGCGTTGCCTCGAACGGGATGCGCCGGCGCAACAGGAACGACAACGGCACGAGGATGCCGACCATGCAGACAGCGAGGATCATATACACGGCCTGCCAGCCCGAACCGCTCAGCACCGGGCTCAGCAATGTCGGCCAGATCGCGCCGGACAGGTAGTTGCCGCTTGCGACGATGGCAACCGCGATACCGCGGCGGCGCAGGAACCAGTGCGAAATGTCGGCAATCAGCGGGCCGAAGCCGACCGCCGTTCCGAGGCCGATCAGCAGCTGGCATACCGAAAGGGTGTAGACGGAGTTGCTTTGCGCCGCCAGGAGATAGCCGGCGGCCATGCAGAGGGCCGCCCCGTTGAGCGCGCCGAAGACGCCGATGCGGTCGACCATGCGGCCGATGAAAACGCTGCCGAAGGCAAACCCGATCATGGTCACCGAATAGGGCAGGGACGTATCGGCCCGGTCGATACCGAATGTCTGCTGGACCGCCGGCATGATCACCACGATCGCCCACATGCCGACATTGGCTGTCGCCGCGATCAGCAGCGTGACGGCCAGCCGTCGCCACGAATAGGCACTGTCGAGCTCTGTGGGATTGGTCATGCGCGGACACTATTTTTACCGGCCTGCTATGTCTATCGTTTTGTTGCGCAAGTTTTTTTCTGGCTGCACCGGCAGGTTTCTCTTTGTTCACCTATTGGCGCTAGCCTCGCGTCATGGCAAAGGCGAATCTCAGGGAAACCGACCTTTACGCACCGATCAAGGCGCTGCTGGAATCCCAGGGCTATCTGGTCAAGGGCGAGGTTGGTGCGGCGGATGTCGTCGCCGTGCGCGGTGATGAGGATCCGGTCATCGTCGAGATGAAGACCGGCTTTGCCCTGTCGCTTTTGCACCAGGCGATCGATCGGCAACGCGTGACCGACACCGTCTATGTGGCCGTGCCGCGCGGCACCGGTCGGGCCTTTGCGGTGTCGTTGCGCAAGAACCTGAAACTTTGCCGTCGCCTCGGGCTTGGCGTGATTATCGTGCGCCTGAAGGATGGTGCGGCGGAAATCCTGCTCGATCCGGCGCCTTACAGGCCGCGCAAGATACCGCGGCAGAAGCGGCGCCTGCTGCGCGAATTCGCCCGGCTTGCCGGAGACCCGAACACCGGCGGCTCGACACGTCGCGGGATCGTCACGGCCTATCGCCAGGACGCCCTGCGTTGCCTGAGCTTCCTTGAGCAAAACGGCCCGACCAAGGCGGCCCTCGTCGCCGAGGGAACCGGGGTGGACAAAGCCTGCCGCCTCATGTCCGACAATCACTACGGCTGGTTCGACCGTGTGGACAAAGGCATCTACGGGCTGAGCCCCAATGGTTGCCGCGCCATGGGCGACTTCGCCGACGAGATCACGCGGATCGCCGCGCAATAGCCGCACTTCTCCTGTCATCTTTGTTTGCCATTCTGAGACCACGGACCGGCCTCGGCCGTCGCGCCGGCGGATATGGTATTGTGACGAAAACACAGGGAGAGCGACCATGACACCGACACCCTATCTGTTTTTCAATGGCCAGTGCGCCGAGGCGATCGCCGCCTATGCGGAGATCTTCGGCGGCGAGATCCTGGAGCAGATGCCGGCCTCCGGCATGCCGCCCGAAATTCCGGTGGCGGAAGAGCGAAAAGGATGGATCATGCATTCGCGCATGCGTATCGGCGACGGCGAGCTGATGGCTTCGGACAATATCATGGGCGAAAGCGCGCAAATGGACGGCTCGTCCGTGATGCTCAGCTTTCCGACCGCTGCCGAGGGCAAGGCCGCCTTTGACCAGCTTGCCGAGGGCGGCGAAATCCAGATGGCCTGGGAGCCGACCTTCTGGTCTGCCGGTTTCGGGACGCTCACCGATCGCTTCGGCATCCGGTGGATGATCGGAACCGACGAGCCGCCGCAGGGTTGAGCCGCAAACGCGTTTTCAGGTTGCGCGCGCATCGAACCGCGCGCCGGGGCGGCAAGGAGGTCCGGTTCGCGATTCACCGGTGGAATTTAGAATGATTATAATCTAGATATGGAAACGATCAGAAATTCATGGACAACCGGCTGATTTTGATGGATGGACGGTTGCTGTTGATTGTTTCTTGATGACGTGCGGGTGTACGCAGTCGGTCAATGAATTTTATTTGGGGATCACCGTGCGGCACAGCGTCCGGCGGGGTCAAAAACAGGGAGTGCCCGATGAAAGGCAGCAAGAAGGTCATCGATTATCTCAACCAGGCGCTGAAGCATGAGCTGACCGCTTCCAGCCAGTTCTGGTTGCACTACCGGCTGATGGATGACTGGGGTTACGGCAAGCTGGCCGCCAAGTGGCGCGAGGAGTCCATCGAGGAGATGGAACATGCCGACAAGCTGATCGTGCGCATCATCTTCCTGGAAGGCCACCCCAACCTGCAGACGCTCAACCCGCTCAAGATCGGGGAGAACATCCGCGAGGTTCTGGACGCCGACCTTGTAGCGGAATACGAGGCGAGGGACCTCTACAAGGAAGCGCGGGACGTGTGCAAGGACGAGGGCGACTATGTCTCCATGGGCCTCTTCGAGGAACTGATGTCCGACGAGGAAGGCCATATCGATTTCCTCGAGACGCAGATCGAACTCTACGACACGATCGGCGACAAGCATTACGGCCTGCTCAATGCCTCATCGGCGGATGAAGCGGATTGAGGCGGACATATCACTGATGATTCCAAGACCGCTGGCGCCTGTGCGCCGGCGGTTTTCTTTTCCGGCGACAATAGTCGCCGCCCCGGGGCAAAGCCGGTCTCCGTTCACCTGGTCCGGCATTGACTGACTGCCGTCTGTCTGCCTAGAATCCTCTCGTCGTCAGGGCGACTATCGGTCCGCGAAAAGGGTTGAACCCACCTTCAGTTTGCAGTCACAGATACTTTTTTCCTGCCCGTCAGCGCGGACACCGGGCCTGAAGGAAAGAAGGATTCTGATGACCGACACACTTCCCGAAAACGCCAATATCGAGTGGCTCAAGAAGTCTGCGAAACAATTGCTGCGGGACTGGCGCGCCGAGGGCAGGGACGCAAAGCTTGCCGATGCGCAGTTCCATCTCGCGCGCAGCTATGGCTTTTCCAGTTGGCGCAGCATGAGACAGGCTATCGACCGCAGAGGCGACCGCGGTTCCGATCAGGCCGATGGTGCCGGTCAAAGTCCGGCCGACATTTTCCTGCAGCACGTCGGATCCGGAGACATGGCTGTCATCAAGGCGGATCTCGCGCTCCGGCCCGGTCTCGTCAACGAAGTTGGCGCGCATCCGTTCTGGGGCGGTCGCCCGCAGGCGCTGCATGTGGCGGTTGAGACGAAACGGCTGGCCGTTTTCGAGTTCCTGCTCGAGGCGGGCGCCGATCCGGCGGGCACGAATGACGGCTATGACAACTGGTCACCCCTGATGCGCGCACTTTCCCGCAATCAGCCCGTCATGAGCGAAATCCTGATTCAAAAGAAGGCCCCGATTGGTATTTGTGAAGCCCTGCTCATGGGCGATGATGCACGGCTGGAGGCATGCCTGGCACAGGGGCGGGAAGTCTGGCAGCAAAATCTGCCGTCCGGATCGCTTTTGTCATTGGCGAGGACCGAAAAAGCCATCGAACGCCTCATGGAGCATGGCGTTTCGCCGGATGACAGGGATTTCTGGGGCGCTGATGCCATGGAGGCGCTCAGCCGGCTCGGCGAAAGAGGACGCGCACTTGTTGATGCCATGACGCGCTATGGAAAGGCGATCAAGCCCGAGGAACTGGCACGGCTTGGCGATCACGATGCGCTGCTGGCGCTGTCGCGCACGGATCCGCGATCGGCCTTTTCGGATGCAACCTTCATGGGCGCGGTGGATTTCGGGCATCACGAAATCGTCGAATGGATGCTTTCGAACGGCGCCAATCCCGATGCGCGTTCAAGGACCGGCGCGAAAGCAACAGCGCTGCATTCAGCCGCCTGGAACGGAGATTTGAAAATGGTGAAAATCCTTGTTCGCGCCGGTGCCAGCACAGCCGCACTGGACGAAGAGCACAGCAACACACCGCTCGGATGGGCCGGCGTTTCCCGGCAGGTCACCAACAATCCGGATTGCGACGAAGTCGAGGCCTATCTGCAAAGCCTTGCTTAGCTGCACCTCCATACAGATTTGCAACCAGTTCCGGCAGATTCCAAGTTTGAATAATGAACGGCGTGCTACTCTTGCGCGCCGGCCATCACCCGGTCCCCCAACGCTTCGCTGGCTTTCCGGTATGAGGGCTCGATCCAGCTCGAATCCCAGAACCAGAGCCATAGACCGCGATCGACCTCGTGCTGGATAACCTGCGTACCACCTTCCACCGGCACCAGAAGCCATTGATGCTCGAAGGTTAGCAGGCCCGGAACGCCGCCCCGTTGACGCAGTTCCCTTTCGGGTTCCAGTTTGACAACTTTGGCCTCGATCTCCAGCGTGCCGCCATCGGGTTCGCGAACAAGGTTTTTGACGCGTGCGCCGGTCGTGTATTGCCCCTCGACTTCAACAAAGACGGGGTTCCAGTCCTTGTATGCGGATGTGTCCGTGAGCACGGCCCAGATTGCGGAAGGGGGTGCCGGGATCATTGTTTCGACGTGAAAGGTTTTTGCCCTCTGTGTCGCGAGCGCCCCCAGAACAACAATTCCCGCAAGAACCAGCCACACAATACGTTTCGTGCCCATGGTTGGTCGGCTCCCGGTCAGTGCGCCGGTGCGACAAGCCGGTCGAACCAGCCCATGAGCTTTTCCGGCGAGCGGCCGACATAATCATAAGCGGCAAATCGGTTCTTCTCGACATCAAGCCAGACCATCTCTTTCTCGACGGTCAGGTTGTCGAAATAGGCATTGACCATGTCCAGATTCGTCCAGGGGTCGTTTTTGTTCTGCACCACCATGGTCGGCACCGAGATGTCCTTGACACAGGGAAGAAATGACTTCGTGTTGAGGTCGAAACCGAGACGTTCTGTGGTGACCTTGCTGCCGGCGCGCTGGAGGAAACCGGGCATTCCGAAAGCGTCGACGAAATAAGAGTACAGCAGCGGCTGGACTGCGATCATCGCCTTTATGTTTGGGTAATTCTGCAACCCGTCTTCCAGGCTGTAGGCATAGGTGGTCGAAGCCGCACCCATGCATATGCTTAAAAGGCCGATACCGGCGTCTCGGTAACTCGGATGTTTGGAAACAAAATCGACCGCAGCCACCACATCCTTGGCCTCTTCCGGTCCCCAGCTGACCCACGGCGTGGTGCCGATATCGCTCTCCCCGTGGCCACGCAGATCGTACATCAATACCGAATATCCATGGTCCGCCAGATATTTGGCCTGCCTCAGAAAACTGATGTCTTCCTTCCATGGTTTGATGAAGCCCTTGCCCTTGGGACAATAGCCGGCGCGGTTGCACTGCACGCCAAAATGGCTCTGCACGACAATCCGGTCCGTGCCGCTCTTGATCAGCCATCCGCGCAGGGTAACGCCGTCACGCGCCTTGAATTCCACGTCTTCATAGTCGAGCCCGTAATTCTTCGGATCGTCGAACAACGGCGACTGGAATGGTTTCACCATCATGTTGGAGATCATATTGCCGAACATTTGCATCCCTCCGGCGGTTACTGGACCTGCTGGTGCTGCGGCACCAGCATGTCGGATATCTGATCAAGAAACGTCTGCCTGTCCGCCTGGCCCATCATTGCGATAAGCATTTCGGCGTCTGCTCCGGTCGGGTTGTGGACCGGCATTTCGGTGGTGACACATCTGTAGATTTTGTCGGCGACCTCTTGAGGGTCAGCTGTGGTTCCGCTCTGGTTGGCCATCTGTTCACCGACTGCATCAATCTGAGCCCGCAAGCGGTGCGAAAAGGCGGCCAGCTCCGCATCACCCTCCTCGACTCTTTTGTCGGTGTTTTCGGTAAAACGCGTGGTCGGGTAGGCACCCGGCGCAACCGAAAAGATACGGATGCCGAGTGGCCGGTATTCAAGCGCCATCGCCTCCGTCAATCCGACGATCGCGTGCTTCGATGACGAGTAAATAGCGTTGCCGGGCAGTGCCATATGCCCTGCCATTGACGTGACGTTGACGATGACACCACGGCCCGCTTCCCGCATTGCCGGCAGGACGGCGCGCATGACGGCCATCGGCCCGAAGACATTGGTTTCAAACATCGCTCGAATGTCGGCTTCGCTCGATTGCTCGAAGAGGCCATAGCCGCCATAGCCCGCATTGTTGACCACGGCATCAATTGTGCCAAATCTGTCAGTTGCGGCATTGATTGTGGATTGGATGGTTTCAGACTGCGTCACATCAAGCCTGTTCACCAGAAGCCTTTCATTGGAAACAAGGTCCGACTGTTTTTCCGGCGATCGCATTGTGGCGACGACATTCCAGCCTTCGTCAAGAAATGTCCGAACCGTCAGCTTGCCGAAGCCGCTCGAACATCCCGTAATCAGGACGGTTCCTGTGGTCATTTTCGTCTCCGACTTGTCTTTCGCATGGAAGCGAGTTAACAGATTTACAGAATATGTTAAGTCAGTAGTTAACACTTTTCCAGAATCTGTCAATATGTCTGAAGTCACGGAAACAGAAAAAAAGCTCCTGGATGCCGCCATTCGCACCTTCGTGCGGTTCGGCTATCGAAAGACGACGATGCTGGATATTGCAGCAGAGGCGGAAGTGTCGCGGCCGACCCTCTACGCATCGTACCGAAGCAAGGATGAAGTCCTTGCGGCAACGATCCGCTACATGTCGGATGAATCGCTGAAACGGGTGGAGGCGGCATGGGTAGACTGCGCGTCCCTGGACAGCAAATTGCAGGCGTTTTTCGCAGCGACGGTCGTGCCGGCATTTGAGCTGATACAGACATCGCCGGAGTCGAGCGATCTTATCTCCGGTCACAATGCTACGGGAAAGGCGGCCATACTCGAGGGACAGGTGAGGCGGCGCAACAAACTGATGGAGGCGTTTGCCCCGCATGAGACCGCAATCGAGGAGACCGGCCAGAGCCTGTCTCAGTTCGCCCATTTTGCGATGATCGCGGCGACCAACATGAAGTATGCGGCAAACAGCATGGAAGAACTCAACGACCTGCTCGCTTCACTGAAAATCGCGATTTTGAAAGTCGCGAACGCTGGTATCGAATGAGTTCTTGCCTTGGCAGGTAGTACTCTACCTTGCAAGCCGAATGGCTGGATCCACTGGCAAACTAACGCCGCAGGCTGTCTTTGGACACTTGTGATGGTCCAAACGTCTCGGTGAAAATGCGGTTTTCTGAAACACCGTGGCCGACCAGTCCCGCGGTGATGTCTGCCATGAAATCCAATGGTCCACAGATCATAAACCGGGCGGCCTTCGTGTCCGCGAGCGCCGCCAGCATTTTGGCGTCGATACGGCCTTCGGCGTCAAAGGCCCGGCTTTCCCGGTCTTTATCCAGAGGCCTGCTGTAAACGAAACGCAATTCCAGCCCGGCGTGTTTCAATGCAAGGGCCTTGACCTCTTCGGCAAAGGGGTGATGGTCACCGTCGCGCACGCCGTGCACGAAATAGACCGGTTGGTCTAGCCCCCGCTCAGCCAGTTCGTGGAGCATGCTGACCATTGGCGTGACGCCGACCCCGGCACTGACCAGCACCAGCGGTGCAGATCCCGCCGGCGCGGTGAAATCGCCACCCGGAGCGCCGGCTTCGATGATCGCACCGGGTTCCAGACAGTCATGCAGATAGCGCGAGGCCAGCCCCTGCGTCTCCCGTTTGACGCTGATGCGGTACGTTCCTTTCCCGGGGGCTCCGGACAGGGAATAGGTGCGGTTGACCCTTCCATCAATGCCCGCGATCGCCAAGGCGAGGGGCAGGTGCTGGCCGGCGGTGAAATCCGGCAGCGGCCCTCCGTCGCGCGCCTCGAAGACAAAGGAGGCAACGTCCGCGCTCTCGTCCCGCTTGTCGATCAGCCGCAGCGACCGGACCGACCCGGCGTCGGTGTCCCACCGTAAGGGCAATGCGCCGGGCAATTCTACAATTGCATCGATTTCGAGCGTGACCAGGCGGCCGGTCCCTTGCGTCCGCTCCGTTTGGCCTGTGTCCCAGTCAACCCGGGCGCGGCCTGACAGCTGAAGCAGGCTGCCGGTGGAAAACTCGATGAAAAGGAACCCGGCACGCGGATCGGCGACGATGTTACCGATCGTGTTGTAGAGATTGTTGCCGGCATAGTCCGGGAAGCGGATCGTGTTGTCATCGGCGATTTCGACAAAACCCGCTTCGCCGCCGCGGTGTGAGACATCCATGCCGAAGGCCGGATTGTCGCCACGGCCGCGATAACCGCTGGCAATGAAGAAAGTATCGGCCGCTGAAACAAGCGCCTTTTGGCGGCCGGTCAGTGCCTTTCCGCGTATCGGCTCGCCGGGCTGGTGATCGGCAGTCTGCCGCAGGCCGCGTTCGCGTATATATTGCGGGCAGTTACCGAAGGTCTGGTCGACATCCACCATCAGGCTGGAGCCAGCTGTCTTCGCAAGCTTGCCATTGACGCGGTTGCGCCGCCGCGTTGCGAGTTCTATTCCCAAGATCCCCACATCGCTGCCTGCCTTGAGGGCGTATTCAAGCGCGTCTCCGATCGGCGGGTGTGCGTCAATCATGATCCGATGCGGATCTGGCGTATGCATGAATCCGGCGGGTCCCGTCAACACCGTGGCCCATGGGCGCTCCTGAGCGTCCCGTGCGGCAACCACGACATAGGGCAGCGCTGAATAGAATGTGCGGTGTTGTTCCGGCATGTGATCGCGGATCGCCTGGCGTGCCCAGCTTTCAACGCTCCGCGCGCCCAGGCGCTCCTGTACCGATACTTCGCCGTCGTGAAACGGGGAGGGACGTTCCGGCAGTTCCTGTTTGTCCAGCATCGTTCGTCTCCCCGTCTCTTGTTTCCGTGAAATGCGGCCGAGGTGTCCCTTTCAGGACGTCAGGCGGCGAGCCCGGCAGCGGTTTTCGGCATTCCCACAAACCCGGGCAGGTCCTCGATCCGTTTCAGATGCGCACGGACATTCGGATAGGGTTCGAGCGAGATGTTTCCCTCGGGCGCGTGGGCGGTGTAGCTGTACACCGCGATATCGGCGATGCACGGCTGCTCGCCGACCAGCCACGCGCGTCCCTCCAGATGTGCCTCGAGCCGCTCGAGGGCCTGCGCCGCCGCTGCCGCTGCGCGAGAGGCGTCCAGGTCGGCGCCGAAGACCGTGATCAACCGCGCCGCCGCCGGACCATTGGCGATCGGCCCGGCCGCGAAGGACAGGAACTTTTGCACCTGTGCCTCAAGGGCCGCTTCGGAGGGAAGCCATTCGGGGGCGTATTTCCTCGATAGATAGACCAGGATCGCGTTGGAATCGGCAATGACCGTATCGCCGTCCTCGATCACCGGCACCTGGCCGAACGGGTTCAGAGACAGGAATGGCGGCTTCTTGTGTTCCCCGGACAGCAGATCAACATCGACCAGAGTGTGGTTGATGCCGGCAAGATTGGCGAACAAAACAACCCGGTGGGCATGTCCTGAAAGCGGATGATGGTGGATGCGTATGGTGTTCGACATAAGCGTGTTCTTTCCTGACCGGTGATAAATCCAAATCGGCGCCGTCTCTCGCGCGGCCGATGGAAGGAACATATTCAGTGACGAGAAGGAAAATAATCATCGAATTTGTTCAATGATTATGTACTTTATTTACATAATAAGAACGCATGAATGGCAGGGACGGTACCCGAACATGGATCAGATCGAAGCAATGCGGGCGTTCGTGGCGGTCGCGAAGGAAAACTCCTTCACCGGTGCAGCAAGGCGGCTCGGACGGTCAACCAAACTCGTCAGCAACCACGTTGCGGCGTTGGAGCGCCGGCTTTCAGCGCAGCTTTTTCACCGCACCACGCGAAGTGTGACACTCACCGCCGTGGGCAGTGCCTATCTCGAGCGCTGCCGGCCCCTCCTCGAACAATTCGACGAGCTCGAGGACCTGGTACAGGACCGGCATACGAACCTGTCGGGACCCATACGGATCACGGCGCCCACCGGTTTTGGCTCTGCATGGCTCGTCCAGGCACTCGCACCGTTTCAGATAAAGTACCCGGCAATAGAGGTCGATTTGCATCTGACCGACAAACGGGTTGCGCTGGTCGAGGAAGGCTTCGATCTTGGCGTGCGCATCGGCATATTGCGCGATTCGACTTTGCGGGTTCGCAAACTGGCGGACATGCCGCTCGTCATTTGCGCCGCGCCATCCTACCTCGAAGCACATGGGCGGCCCACCGATCCGCAATCGCTGGCCTCTCACAATTGTTTTGTGGACGGCAACCGACCGGGACCCGACACCTGGCATTTCGGACATGGCAGCGACGCCGTTTCGGTGCGTGTGACGGGAAACTTCGCCGTCAACATGCCGGCCGCCATGGCGGCGATGGCAATCGGCGGGCTCGGCATCGCCTGCTGTCCGCGATATGCGGTTGAAGCGCCGCTGGCCGACGGCAGGCTCGAGGCCTTGTTCGAAGACAGCAACGCAATGGATTACGGGGTTTACGCACTCTATCCGCCGAACCGCCATCTGACGTCCCGCATGCGAGCGCTGATCGACCATCTCGCCGACTACTTTGGCTCAAGGTCGAGTACATGGGCACGCGGATAAAGACAGCGGATTTAAAGCGTCGTGCGTGACCGCAGAGCCGCCGTTAGCGTGCCTTCGTCGAGATAATCCAGTTCGCCGCCCACCGGAACACCGTGCGCCAGGCGCGTGATGGTAACGTCCAGCCCGTCAAGCTGGTCGGTGATGTAGTGCGCCGTTGTCTGGCCCTCGACCGTCGCATTGACAGCGATAATGATTTCCTTGCCGCCGTCTCCGGCGGAGATCCGTTCAACAAGCGGCTTGATATTGAGATCGTCCGGGCCGATCCCGTCAAGCGGCGACAGCGTGCCGCCGAGCACATGATAGACGCAGTTCATCGCGGCCGCCCGCTCCAGCGCCCACAGATCCGAAACGTCCTCGACCACGATAATGGTTCCATGGTCGCGCCGCGGATCGGTACAAATGGTGCAGGGATCGCGCGTGTCGACATTGCCGCAGGTGGAGCACACGGTCACACTGTCGCGCGCGGCGGCAAGCGCCTCGGCGAGCGGCGCCAGCACCTGCTCCTTCTTCTTGATAAGATGCAGTGCAGCACGGCGCGCCGAGCGGGGCCCGAGCCCCGGCACCCTTGCAAGGAGTTGAATCAGTCTTTCGATTTCCGGTCCGGCGACGCTTTTTGCCATGCGATCTATTTAGCGCGATTCGCGGCGTTTGGCAGGCCCCTGTAGCGGCGGCGGCCTCGCCGGGGCCGTTGCATTTGCGGCGAACGGCTTTATGTGTGTTGAGCAGTTTTTTGAGGACGGGAACAGGGCATGGCGCAAAGTCTGAAAGTGGCGGTCCAGATGGATCATGTTTCGACCATCCAGATCGAAGGCGATTCAACCTTCGCCATGTGCCTGGAGGCGCAGAACCGCGGTCATCGGCTATTCCACTACACGCCGTCACAGCTGTCCCTGCGCGATGGCACGGTCTATGCCCATGTTGAGCCCATGACCCTGCGGGACAAGGCCGGGGATCATTTCACGCTCGGTGCCAGCGTGCGCACCGACCTGTCGGAAATGGATGTTGTCTTGCTCCGGCAGGACCCGCCTTTCGACATGTCCTATATCACCTCGACGCATCTGCTGGAGCGGATTCATCCCCAGACACTGGTCGTCAACGATCCGGCCTGGGTTCGCAACTCGCCGGAGAAGATCTTCGTCACCGAGTTTCCCGACCTCATGCCCGAAACGCTGATCACCAGCGATCCGGACGAAATCGCGGCCTTCCGGGCCGATATGGGCGACATCATCATCAAGCCGCTCTACGGCAATGGCGGCGCCGGTGTTTTCCATCTGCGCGCGGACGATCGCAACCTTTCCTCGCTGCTGGAGATGTTCGAGAGCCTCTATCGCGAACCGCTGATCGCCCAGCGTTACCTGCCGGCGGTACGTGCCGGCGACAAGCGCATCATCCTTGTGGACGGTGAACCCGTCGGAGCCATCAACCGGGTGCCGGCCGAGACCGACGCGCGTTCCAATATGCATGTCGGCGGCCGCGCCGAGCCGGTTGACCTGACCGAGCGCGAACGCGAGATCTGCGCCCGCATCGCGCCTTCGCTGAAGGAACGCGGCTTCCTTTTTGTCGGCATCGATGTCATCGGCGATGTCATGACCGAAATCAACGTGACCTCGCCGACCGGGATCCGCGAAGTTGCAAAATTCGGCGGTGCCGATATCGCGGCGCTCCTGTGGGACGCGATCGAGGCCCGGCGCGCGGGCTGATTCCGCACCCGGGATCCGCAGGCCCGCAGTCGCATCACAAACCGCGAAACAGGTAATTGTATGATATATCATGTTGTTGTATGATATGTCATAAAAATTGACATGCCGGGAGCAAGCGGACCGTGGGAGGAGCTTGTTGACGCAAGCAACGCAGCGCTTGAAAGCGATGAATCTCGAAGACTTGCCGAACGGGGTCAGTGTGCTGGCCGTCGCCGTTTTTCGCTTGTCGCGAACCCTGAGGCTGGCCGTCTCGCAAATCGTGTCGCGCGAGGAGCATATCGGGCTGGTCGCCTGGCGGGTCCTCGTAGGGCTCAATCTGGTTTCGGATGCGACGCAGACGGAACTCGTGGATTTCACCCGTACCGAGCAGGCACAGCTCAGCCGGGTCCTGAAGGACATGGAGGCCCGCAATCTCATCAGGTCCGATCCGGCGCCGGGGGACAGGCGCTCGAAGATTTTTTCGCTGACGGAACGCGGCCGGGCCAAGCACCGGATCCTGCTGCCGCATGTCAAGCAGTTGACCGACATTCTCGACGAGGCGCTGACTGCTGAAGAACGCGAACAGTTTCTATCGATGTGCGGACGCATTGCCGCAACATCGCAAAAAGCCGGGCTGAACCGGAATGCAAAGGCAGACCGCGCTGGCGGTTTGCCGGCACAAAATCAGATGGAGGTGACGAAATGAAGCGCATATCAAATGCCCTGAAACTGGTGGCTGCCACGCTTGTGGCCGCGTGCCTGTCTGCGGCAACGGTTTCCCTGGCGGCGGATGACTGGAAGCCCGAGGGCTCGCTGACCATGCAGATCGGCTTCGGCGCCGGCGGTTCAACCGACACGATGGGCAGGGTTCTTGCCAAGGTGATCGAGGACCAGACCGGCTGGAACGTGATTGCCGAAAACAAGACAGGCGGCGGCGGTGTTGCCATGTTCACCGGCATTGCCAAAATGCCGCCGCGCGGCAAGGTCATCGGCCTTGGCGTGAATATGCCGATCCTCGTCAATCTGGTGAACCGCGGCGACGAGTTGGGATTCGACCTGGAAAGCTTCGATTACCTCGGCACCATCGCCAAGGCCGAGCTCGCCCTTGTTGCCAGCAAGGATGCGCCCTTTGACAGTCTCCAGGAGCTGGTTGCCTATGCCAAGCAGGAGGGCAACCTGCCAGTGGCCTTCGGAGCGCCGCCGCAAAAGCTTCTGATGGATGTCACGTCGCGGGAGACGGGCGCCAAGTTCAACATGGTTTCGACCAAGGGCGGTGCGGAAACCATGAAACTGATCCTCGGCGGCCAGGTGCTCGCAGGTTTCGGTTCGGGTGAGCAATTGCCCTATCTTGAGGCCGGCGACATGAAGATCATTGCCGCGGCCAACGAGGAGCGATTGAGCTACGCGCCCGATGTCGAGACCTTTCGCGAGGCGGGCGTCAACGCCTATGTCGATCCTTACTTTTTCCTGGCGATGACCAAGGGGACACCGCCGGAGGCCGTGTCCGCGATCGCCGCGGCGATCGACAAGGCGATGCAGTCGCCCGAGATGGCCGAGATCGTCAAGAACGCAACCGATGGGAGCCCCCTCAATCTTGGCGTTGAAGGCACCGAGCAAATGATGGTTGGCGGACTGAAGAACGTCGGCGTACTCTTCCAGAAGTAGCGACGCGGCCCCGGCGCGCAGGCGCCGGGGCTTGTAATCGAGGGAGGAGTATATGGGCCTGTCGGCAGACCGCGCCTCCGGTGCCTTTTTTCTTCTGTTCGGTCTCGCGGCCTATTTTCTCGTGATCCCCGCCTATGTCGAGCAGGCCGAGGGCGGGAACATCGCGCCCGACATGCTGCCGAACGCCATCGCGATTGTGATCGCCGCCTGCGGCTTCCTGCTCATGGTCAAGCCGACACCGCAACAGCTTCCAGGCGTGCGCTACTTCGCATTGACCGGCGCCTATGTGTTCGTGCTGGCCGCTGCCATCTATGCCATGTCCTGGTTCGGCTTCATCTATGTCGCACCCTTCCTGGCTCTCGCCATCATGCTGATGATCGGGGAGCGAAGACCCCTGTGGCTTGCTTTCGGTGCGCTCGGCATGCCTGCAACGATCTGGGTATTCGTGATCATCATTCTCGATCGGGCGCTGCCGTGAGGGTCCGGCGCCATGGTTGATTTGTCCGTCGTCCTCGCCGGCCTCGGCGATGCGTTTTCGCTGAACAACCTGCTTTTTGTGATCCTCGGCGTTGTTGTCGGCCAGTTCGTCGGTGCCGTGCCGGGGATCGGCCCGGTCATGGCGATGGCTATAGCGGTCCCGTTCACCTTTGCCCTCGACCCGCTGGTGGCAATCGCCTTTCTCGTCGGCGTCAACAAGGGCGGTCTTGTCGGCGGCGCCGTTCCGGCGGTGCTCATGAACACGCCCGGAACGCCTGACGCCGCGGCAACGGCGCTCGATGGCTTTCCGCTCGCCAAGCAGGGCAAGCCGCTGAAAGCGACCAAGATGGCGCTGTTTTCTTCGGTCACCGGCGACACCTTCAGCGACATCGTTCTGATCACCGTTTCGGCGCCGCTTGCGATCCTGGCGCTTCGAATGGGTCCGGTCGAAATCCTGGCGCTGATGATCTTCGCGTTTTCGGTGCTGGCCGGGCTGATCGGCAAATCGCTGCTCAAGGGCATCATTGCCGCCGCGCTCGGACTGCTGTTCGCGTGTGTCGGCAGCGATCCCGAGAATTACACCCCAAGGCTGATCTTCGGGATGTGGGATCTTTACGACGGGCTGCCACTGGCGTCTGTAGCCATCGGCATGCTGGCCATATCGGAGATATTGCGCCGCCTGTCCGAGGCCCGCGGCAGCGTGAAGTCGGCCATCGAGCTGCGCGACACGGGGGATCCGCTCGACCGCAAGGTGACCTGGGCCGAATACTGGTCATGCCGCTACGTCATGCTGCGCGGCGCGGTAACGGGAACGATCCTTGGCGCCCTTCCGGGCATCGGTTCGACCGCCGCCGCATTCATGTCCTACGCATTTACCAAGGCCGCGTCGAAGGAGCCGGAAAGTTTCGGCAAGGGCAATATTCAGGGCATCGCGGCAACCGAATCGGCCAACTCGGCCGTTGTCGGCGCCAACCTGATACCGCTGTTGACCCTCGGCATCCCCGGGAGCGTGGGCGCTGCCCTGATCATCAGTGCGTTCATGATCCACGGCATGCAGCCGGGACCCTTGTTGTTCGAAACGCAGGGCAGGCTGGTCTATGGCCTGTTCGGAGCCATGATCATGGCCAATTTCGTCAATCTGTGGGTCGGGCAGATCGGGCTCCGCATCTGGGTCAAGGTCGTGTCGGCGCCGGAATCGGTGATCTTCGCGTCCGCGCTTCTGTTGTGCTTCGTCGGTGTCTCCATGGCGGCGAGCGGCCTCTTTGGCGTTGCCGTGATGCTGACCTTCGCGGTTGTCGGATATCTGTTGTCGACCTTCGGCTATTCGCTCGTCATTCTCATCATCGCGTTTTTTCTGGGTCCGCGATTTGAAATCTCGATAGCCCAGTCGGTGGCGCTCATGAATGGCGATCTGACACGGATCTACCAGTACCCGGTGGCCGTTGCGTTGCTGGTACTGTCCGTAGTGTCGGTTTTCTGGTTCCTGGCAAGGAGATCGCCCGCGGACGATGGCGCCGCATAGGCGTTTATGATGCGGCCAGTTTCAGCCAGTCGCGGATGAGATGGTGCGCAATGGCCCCCGGCGGCGGTGAGTTGAGATCGTCGGTGCCGGTCTGCCGGCTGAGCAGCGCTTCGGCCTCGGCCCGGTTGAACCAGCGGCAGTCCTCGATTTCGCGTTCGTCGATCTTGATATCCGTCGACACCGCTTCGCCGTAACAGCCGATCATCAGCGTGTGCGGCATCGGCCAGGGCTGGCTGGCGTGGTAGCGCACGCGGCCGATGCGGATGCCGGATTCCTCAAGCGTCTCGCGCCGCACGGCATCTTCAATCGTCTCGCCCGGTTCCAGAAACCCGGCAAGGCACGAATACATGCCGGGTGGAAAATGCGGGCTGCGGCCGAGCAGGCATCGCTCGTTCTGCGTGTCCACCGCCAGCATGATGACGACCGGGTCCGTGCGCGGGAAATGCAGCTTTCCGCAATTGGTGCACACCCGGCGGTAGCCGCCGGCGGTTGGCCGCGTAACGCCGCCGCAAACGCCGCAATGGGCATGCGACCGCGCCCAGGAAACGAGGCTCGCTGCCTGTGCCATCTGGCCGAGCTCGTCGCCGCGAACAAGGCCCTGGATATAGATCGAACGGTTGTCGATGGCTTTGACACTGTCGGGCAACTGTTCCGGGTCGAGCCGGACATGAGCGGCAATCCTCGGCGCTTCGCCTGGCGCAAAGCCCAAAAGCACGGCATTGTCCATGTCCGGATCGAACTGCTGCACGTCGTCGATGCCGTGCAACGCCTCGAAGCCGTCGCCCGACTTTCTCAGGAACACACGGCCGTCCCCGATGGCAAAAACACGCGCACCCGGCAGGGCCAACGCCTGCTCGAGACAGTCGTCATCACGGTGTTCTGATCTGCGGTCGAGGCTGTTTCCTGCAAAAGCGACCTGGCTGCTTGGCTCGCCGCCATCGCCGGGCGCATCGAAAATGGACAATTGTGCCGGTTCCTAAAGTTCCTGAACGATCGCCTCAATCAGCGATGTGGCGCTATTGGTATCATAAGGCTGCGCTTTTCCAACCCCCCAGACAGGGCCCGGCCACCCGACATCGCCCGGGTTGCGCGCGATAACGTGCACATGCAGTTGCCGGACCTTGTTTCCGAGTGCGCCGATATTGATCTTGGAACAATCGGTCACGCGTTTGAGCGCCCGCGCGGTTTCGCCCGCCTCAAAGGTCAGGAGGGTCTGGTCCAGTGGCGTGAGGTGATAGATCTCCTCCGCCTCCGCCCGCTGCGGGACGAGCAGCAACCATGGCCAGCGGCTGTCGTTCATCAGCCGCAGCTGGCAAAGGCCCAAAATGGACACGAGGCGGCTGTCCGCCTCCAGCTGCGCATTCAGCCTGAAACCGCGCATGCCTGTGCTTCCCGTCACTGCTTTATCAAAGACTAGTGCGTGTCTGGCCGAGTGTGAAGCATTTGATGTCCATATTGACCCCGACTGATTGAGCGGCCAGTCTTGTCGCATCCTTTCACGCTTTTGTTCTCGAGGCCCGCACCATGAAAATCTCCGGAACGTTTGACGTAAAGCTCGAACCGCTGGATGCCGCGACGCAAGGCCAGCACGGCATTGCCTTTGGCCGTATGGCCATCGACAAGGTGTACCACGGCGCACTGGAGGGCCAGGCGCGCGGAGAAATGCTGACCGTCATGACGGAGGTGAAGGGATCAGCCGGTTATGTTGCCGCCGAACAGGTGACCGGAACTCTTTCGGGCAGGCGCGGAAGCTTCGTGCTGCAGCACTACGGCAACATGAAAGGCGGCGGTGAATTCCTGATGCTGCAGGTCGTGCCCGATTCCGCGACCGACGAACTGGTCGGCCTGACCGGCAAGATGGATATTCGCATCGAGGACGGTGAGCACTTCTACGAGTTCGACTACGACTTGCCCGGCTGACGAGCCGGTCAGTTGATCCACAGTGTCAGCGCCAGCGGCACGACGACAATCGTCAGAAGTGTCGAGACCAGGATGAATCCGGCCACCTCATGGGCGATTTCCGGCATGTGGCGCTCGACAAAGAGATAGGTGGAGGCGGCCGCCGGCATCAGGCAGCTCAGGATCAGTACGCCGCGCTCGGTGCCGGTGAAGCCGAAGGCGTGGGCCAGACCGAAAGCGACGACAGCGGCCATGGCGATGTGGAAGAGGCTGAGATAAGTGGCCCGCCACATCGTTTCCGGCCTCAGCGTCGCGAGCGTGTGGCCAAGGGTCAAAAGCATCAAGGGGATCGACAGGCCGCCGAGGATGGAAAAGGCCCCGCTGATCGGCTTTGGCAGTTGCGTGTCGGTGCCGAGCAGAACAAGGGCGATGAGCACCGCATAGATGATCGGCGAGCGCGCGAGGTCGCGCAGCGAGAACTTTCCCGACGGCACCCACATGCCAACGGTGAAGATGCTCACCAGCACAACGACGACAAAGCCCATCGCATAGGCGAGACCCTCATTGCCGAAGGCGAGCAGCGCGACGGGGAGTCCGATATTGCCGACATTGTTGTGCATCATCGGCGACAGGAAGGCTCTGGCCGGCAGGCCCATCAGCCTCAAGAACAGAAACCCGATAAGGCCGAAACAGGCAACCGAACAGGCAGCGGCAAGCGCCATCATCAGGAAACGGTCCAGCTCGATATGGCCGGCGGAAAGATGCGAGATGATCAGTGTCGGATAGCCGACATTGGTGATCACCGTCATGATGGTCCGGTTGTCGAAAGGCGCCTTCACGAGCGCCAGGCCATAACCGGTGCCGGCGCAGATCAGCACCGGCACGATCACGTTCATGACATTCAAAAAGAGCGCTTCCAAGAGGCAATTTCTCCAGAATCCTGGAGGAGCATAGCCTCGCGACCGCCAGCGGCAAATGCAAATGCCGTTACTCAACAACAACCTTTTTCGACCGGCATCGCCGTGGCACATCTGTTTTTTGACGCCAGCACTTGCTTTTAGCGCGCCAATTGACGATATGGGGCGCGGGAGGTTGGTGGTGGACGAGCCACTCGCCAACCGGGTCAGGTCCGGAAGGAAGCAGCCCTAACGAGCCACGGCACGGGTCACCGTGCCAGCCTCCCACCCTCATTGCCGTCGACCGGATGAACGCCGCGCTATTGACGCGGCCGCGTTGCCGGGGCGACACTCCGTCAGGCAAACCACACAATGCCGGGACAAAACACCCAGATGACCGACGGCACGAGATCAGACGAAAACGGCTACAGGGTCCTTGCCCGCAAATACCGCCCTCGGGATTTCGGCGACCTTGTCGGCCAGGAACCGATGGTCCGCACCCTCACCAACGCGTTCGAGACGGGGCGGATCGCCCAGGCCTACATGCTGACCGGCGTGCGCGGGGTCGGCAAGACGACCACGGCACGCATTCTCGCGCGTGCCCTCAACTATCGCACCGACAGTATCGACAAGCCGACGATCGACCTGACCGAGCCAGGCGAACATTGCGACGCCATCATGGCCGGAAGCCATGTCGATGTCATCGAGATGGACGCCGCTTCCCACACCGGGATTGACGATATTCGCGAGATCATCGAGCAGGTACGCTACCGGCCGGTGTCTGCCCGCTACAAGGTCTACATTATCGACGAGGTGCACATGCTCTCGACACAGGCCTTCAACGGCCTGTTGAAGACGCTCGAGGAACCGCCCGCCCACGTCAAATTCATTTTTGCCACCACCGAAATCCGCAAGGTGCCTGTCACCGTCCTTTCCCGCTGCCAGCGTTTTGACCTTCGCCGCATCGAAGCCGCCGATCTGATTGCGCATTTTGGCGCGATAGCCGGCATGGAAGGCGTTGCAATCGACGACGAAGCGCTGGCGATGATCGCCCGCGCGGCGGAAGGGTCGGCGCGTGACGGTCTTTCACTGATGGACCAGGCAATCGCCCATGGCGGCGGCAATGTCGAAGCGGCGGCGGTGCGCGACATGCTGGGAGTGGCCGACCGCAGTCAGATCGTCGAGCTCTTCTACCAGGTTGCAAAGGGCGATGTGGCCGCGGCGCTGACGACCTTTCGCGCACTCTACAATGGCGGCGCCAACCCCGTGGTGGTGCTGACCGATCTGGCGGACTTCACGCATCTGGTGACCCGGCTGAAATTCGTCTCCGACGCCGCTTCCGACCCTGCCCTGAGCGAGGCCGAACGCACCCGCGGCGGCGAGTTTGCCGCCGAGCTGTCGGTGCCGGTCCTGTCGCGCCTTTGGCAGATGCTGCTCAAGGGCATCCCGGAGACCGAGCAGTCCAACCGGCCCGTCAGCGCCTGCGAGATGGTGCTGATCCGCCTGACTCACGCCGCCAGCCTGCCGTCGCCAGGCGAGGCGGTAAAACAGTTCTCCGAGACGCTGGCACAGGAAACGCAGCCATCTCCGGAAAGGCCGTCCAATGGCGGCGGTGACGCGCGGGGCGGGAACCCGCAATCTGCGGCGGCGGCATTCGACAATGGCGGACCGGTTCCCGGCCCGTCCGGTTCGGGACCCGTTGCCATGTTGCGCCCGGTCGAGGGCGGTGCGGCCGAACCGCGTCACGCGGTTGCTCCGGAGGCAACGCGTCCGCAGCCGATCATCAACAGCATCGCCGATCTTGTGGACCTTGCGGCGGAAAACCGCGATGCCAAACTGAAGGCGATGATGCGCAAGTTTCTGCGCCCGGTGAAGATCGAGGCCGGCCGGCTGGAGGTCGGCCTCACCGAAGACGCGCCGAAGTCACTGATCGGCGAGCTCGACGGCAAACTGAAGCAGTGGACCGGCATGCGCTGGATCATTGTGGTCAGCCGGGAGCGCGGCGGACATACGATCGTGGAGATGGAAAAGGCGCAACGCGACGAGCTTGTCAGCGATGCCAGCCAGGACCCCGATGTCGCCGCAATCCTCAACCAGTTTCCGGGTGCCCGGATCACAGATGTGCGCATCAGGGCCGAGGAGTTGGATCCGCCCGCTTCGCAGCAAAGTGAGGATGGTGACATCCTTCCCGATGATATCGACAATTGAATGAAAGCGGCCGCCGGCGGCGCCGCTCAAGCAACGGAGACGGAAGATGCGTGACCTCATGGGCATGATGGGCAAGGTCAAGGAAATGCAGGAAAAGATGGCCAGCCTGCAGCAGGAGGTCGAGCAGCTCGAGCTTGAGGGAACCTCCGGCGGCGGTCTCGTTACCGTCCGGCTCAATGGCAAGGGCAACATGATCTCCATGTCCGTCGATCCATCGCTGATCAAGGAAGACGAGGCTGAAATTCTGGAGGACCTGATTGTCGCCGCCCATAACGATGCCAAATCCAAGGTCGAGGCGGCTGTCCAGGCAAAGACGCAGGAATTGACGGCCGGGCTGCCGATACCGCCGGGCATGAAACTGCCGTTCTGAAAAGGCGGCGCCGACCAGTTCCATGCCTTTTTCACAAGCGCGTGCGATCCGCAGTATTGCCGACATCCGCGAGCTTGAGCGTACACCGCTCGAAGACGCTTACGATGTCCAAAACACCTACGGGATTTTCGCCGCGTCGGCGCGCGCCTTTGGTGACAAGACAGCGCTCACCTTCCTGCGCACAGGCGATCCGGCGGACGAACCGGTCCGCTGGAGCTACCGCGAACTGTTCGGGAAAATCACCCGTGCAGCCAATCTGTTTCACAGCCTCGGCGTCAAACCCGGCGATGCGGTGGCGGCGCTGCTGCCGGGCTGTCTCGAATATCACCTTGTGCTGTGGGGCGGCGAGGCGGCCGGCATCGTCCAGCCGCTCAATCCCTTGCTGTCGCTCGACAAGCTTTCGGAGCTGATCCGCGCCGCCGATGCGAAGATCCTTGTCGCCTACGGCGCGGAAGAAGATGCCGGTTACTGGTCGAAGGCTTTGGCATTGCGCGACGCCATCGACGGCCTGAAAGTGCTGCGGGTCGCGCCGCATGACGAAGAGTGCCCGCCCGGTCATGAAGGGGACGGCGATTTCCAGGGGCTTCTGGTGGACCAGCCCGCGGACCGGCTTGTCAGCGGCCGCAATATACGCCCCGATGATATCGCCGCCTATTTCCATACCGGCGGTACCACCGGCGCGCCGAAGCTTGCCATGCACAGCCACGGCAACCAGGTCTTTACCGCCTGGGCCAGTGTCCAGCTCATGGGGCTGACGCCGCACGATGTCAGCATCAACGGTTATCCGCTGTTTCATGTGGCCGGTGTCTTGCCGGGTTCGCTCACCGCGCTATCGGCCGGGGTCGAGACGGTCATTCCGACGACGACACTGTTCCGCAACCCCGATGTGCGGGCCAATTACTGGCGTCTCGTCGAAAAATACCGATCGACATCGCTCTCCGCCGTGCCGACGGTGCTCGCGGCACTCGCCAATGTGCCGGTGGGCGATGCGGATATCTCCTCGATCCGCTATTGCCGCACCGGCGCCGCGATCCTGCCGCCGGAACTGGCCGAGCGTTTCGAAACAAGGTTCGGTCTGCACGTGCACGAGGCCCTCGGCATGACCGAGATGGCCGGCATCAGCTCGGTACGCCCGCCCGGTGTCAGCGGTCCTGCCGGCTGCGTCGGCTTTCCCATTCCTTACGCGCAAACGCGCATTGTCGCGCTCGATGAAAACGGCGGACCATCCGACCGCGACCTTCCGCCAGGGGAGCACGGCATGATCCTCTTTAAGGCACCGAACGTGTTTCCCGGCTTTCTCGATCCGGACGCGACGAAGAAGGCGTTTACCGACGACGGCTGGCTGGCGACGGGTGATGTCGGCTGGATGGACGAAGAGGGCCGCCTGAACCTGACCGGGCGTTCCAAGGACCTCATCATCCGCAGCGGCCACAACATAGACCCGAAGGTCATCGAAGACGCGCTCGGATCGCACCCGGCGGTTCAGCTTTGCGCGGCGGTCGGTGCGCCGGACGCCTATGCCGGCGAACTCCCTGTCGCCTTCGCCGTTCTGATGCCGGGTGCCGAAGCGGATGTGGATGAGCTGCTCGACTGGACAAGTGTCCGTGTCGACGAGCCTCCGGCGCGCCCGAAATCCGTGTCGATCATCCCGGCCATGCCGATGACCAATGTCGGCAAGATCTTCAAGCCTGAACTGCGCCGCATGGCGGCGGAGAACACGGTGCGCGACCTGGTTGTTCGCTTTATGGCCGCGGATGCCAGGATTGAAGCGGCCCTGTCTGCCGGTGGCCAGCTATCCGTCAAAGTCACGCTTGAAGCGGAGACTGAGCCGGATAGCCGGGCAGAGCTTGCGGATCGGCTGGAGTCCCTGCCCGTTACGGTGACCATAGCTTAGCCGGCTTTTGACACGTTCGGTAGCGGCTGTCCTGCAGCGTCCCAGAAACAACAGAGAATTACGACAGCCGTCGGGCGACGATTTGTCAGCACGACAGGCCATGGAGTATTCTTGCGACGTTGCACGTTTTGGATGATGTTCGACATGCCGAATGACATATTCATCAGTTATCGTCGCGATGATGAGGCTGGAACGGCCGGCAGAATATATGATTTCCTGATCAGGGATGGCGGTGTTTCGAAATCCGACATTTTCAAGGATGTCGACAACCTCGTACCTGGAATGAATTTTGTTCAGGTCCTGGAAGACCGTCTGAAACACTGCCAGATCTTCATTGCTATTATCGGCCGTCAATGGCTGACGGCAACGGATGGATCCGGGCGGCGACGGCTGGACAATCCACACGATTACGTCCGTCTGGAAGTTGCATCGGCGCTTCAACGCGAAGTGCCCCTGATACCCATCCTGGTCGACGGTGCGTCGGTTCCCTACGAACAGGAACTTCCCGAGGACCTCGGCCTCCTTTGTCAGCAGCATGCACTTGAGATCAGAAACGCCCGTTTCGAGGCCGACATTCAACCTCTTGCGGATGCCATCAAATGGCACAGAAAAAACAGTCCCGCAGGTGCGACAAGCCGGTTGCTATTGGCTGACGCACCGATAAGTGCGCCGGAAAAGATCGTCGAGCAGATATCGCCGGCAGAACCATCAGGCGCTGAGAAGACGAATGCAAAGAAGATAAGGTCAAAGTTGAAGGCGGAGATGACCCACGCGGACCGAACGACTCTCGGTGGGCTTCTCTACCTCGCGGATTCCGGTGACCCCATGTATTTGTATGAAGTCGGGACCCGATTTGAAAAGGGACACGGCGTGGGAAAGAACGTGGAAATCGCGAAACAATATTATCGCCGATCTGCAAAGGCCGGCTACGTAAGAGCGCAACGTCGGCTGGAACGATTGCAACCCCATTAACCGCAGCAAGACCACTCGTGCGGCAAAGCAACGCCCGGGCCGGTCGCAAGGACCAGTCCGGGCACCGCACGCCGGAGAGACTTTCCGCGCGTTAGTTCTGCAGTTGCGACCCGCCGGGCGCGCAGTTGACGCGAACCGGCACCCATTGCGAGGTCTTGTTGTGCGCGCTGGCGACCAGCATGTATTTGCGGTTCACGGATGTCTTGATCTTGTAGGATTTGGACCAGCGCTGCGAATATCCGTTTCCCTGTTTCTTTGTTGCAATGGACAGATGCTGTCGCTCGCCGTCTCCGCGAAGAAGCATGAACTTCACGGTCCCCGCCCGGTCGGTGCGAAATTCGCCGACGAGCTTGAACGGCTTGCCGCACCTGGGCTTTGCGGGAACCGGATAGAGCTTCAGTCCGGTCAGTTTCACTTTCACAAGCGAATGGCCGGCTGAGAGCGGATTGCGGGTCGGCCCGGCATTGGCATGGCAGACAATGCGCATCGGCATCCCGGCAACGTCCTGCCGGCTGTCTGTGTTCCAAATCACCTTGAACCGTGCATTCAGACCAACTTCCTTGACGACCTTCTTCGGACCACCGGCTGTATTGCAAACCGATTTGCCGAGATTTTGATAGCGCGACAGAATGCTCTTGCCGATGCCGAGGGTCACAAGCTCCTCGTGTTTGCGGGTCTTGTAACCGGCCGGCAGTTGCCAGATGATTTTCTGACCCTCAAAAAGCCTGACCTTTGCATTGCTGACTTTGTTGCCGGTGACACGGAAGAAGACCTTCATCCGCGGTTTGAAAAGCTGGTTGCGATTGATCCACTCCCAGCGGCCGTTCGTGAATTTCATCTCCATTACGGGATAATCTTCAAACTGCCCCCTGACAAAATGGAATTTCACTTCCTTGATGCCGGCCACCGCGTTCGGCGCCATGAAGGGCGAAGCGGCCGCCAACACTGACAGCAGGCAAATTTTGACAAGTTTCCTCAAAGCAGGATTCCTTTTCCAAGCGCCTGATTGGGTTGAGTGCGTGCATCGGCACTGACCGGGCAGTGCGGAAATGCCCGGACGGGATATCACCGTGCGGCTGCAATTGACCAATAGATCCTGAGAGAAGCGGTATTAACCGGGTTTATGGCTTCCGGGATCGAGTGAAGCCAGCTCCCGGTCCAGCCAGTCCCGAAAAAGCTTGATCTTCGGCGAGTTGCGGTGGCTCTCCGGATAGACGAGCCAGAACGCGCTGCCATTGTCGAACACCCGTTCGAATGGCTGGATGAGTTCCCCGGATTGTATGGCATCACGGAAAAGGGCCGGTGTCAGCATCGCGACGCCCTGACCTGAAATGGCGGCCTGCGCCGTAAAGACCTGCGCGCCCGGTTCGTGGCCCGGCAGGCACCGTGCATCCGTGCTGTCGACACCGGCGCTTTCGAACCATGCTTCCCACATGGGATTTGGATAATTGAGCAGTGGAAACTGCAGCAGGTCCTTCGGAGCGGACAGTTTTTTCCCGCTTCGATCAGACCGGGGCTCAGCATCGGAGTCGTGATCGTCTGGATGAGTTTCCTGGCAATGACATCCGGCCACTCCCCGAAACCGCTTCGTATCGCGAGATCAGCATCGGACGAGGGAAACGCGACAAGGGTATCACTCAGTTCTATCCGCACGGCCACGTTGGGGTTTTCCATGTGAAACTGGCCGATGCGCTGTGCGAGAAAGTTGGTGGCGAAGGTCGGTATTGAACTGATCGTGAGGTTCTCGAATGCATTGCCCCGCGCTTCGGAATAGGCATCGGCAATCATGTTGAGGGCGTCCGTCAGCTTTCCGGCGAGCCGTGCGCCCGACGGCGTCAGCGTCACGCCCCTGGCATGGCGCTGAAAGAGCGGCTCTCCGATGCGCTCCTCCAGTACCTTCACCTGATAACTGACCGCCGCCTGGGTCATTCCGAGCTCCTCGGATGCGGCGGTGAAGTTCTTGTGGCGGGCCGCCGCCTCGAAAACCCTGACGGAGGCAAGCGGAGGCAGCGAAGAGCGCGAACTCATTAGATCTCCTTATGCTTCGGATACAGCTTTTGTTGGTGGCGGTGCAAACGCTCGCACTATCTTCTGCCGGTTTCAACCCGCAGGCGGACGAACAGATGATAAAAGCGATCTTCGAAAGACTGCCCAGGTGGCGCTGGCGACGCTCGGCGCGCAGGCACCTTGGCATCCACGCCGGTTTTGACACCAGGGACCTTCCGACAAGCCGAAAGATGCGGCGCGACATCGGCATTGATGAAATCCGTCGGCCCACTCTCCGCAACGACACCAGTCGCAACGTGTGGTGGTACTAGAACCGCGCGGCTCGTCATTCGCGTCCAACTAAATTATCGTGCTCGCCCGTCTGGAATCCAGCGGTTTGTTACAACATGAGCGCATCAACAGTGCATTCCGATTTCGAAGATCTTTGTCTGGATATTTTCGACGGCGTGAAAAACGTCGAGGGCTGGCAATCCGATCGTGAGCTTGAAATGCTCGCGCTGCTGGGCGCTTACCCAACAGCCGATGGCGTTGTGCTGGAGATCGGAAGCCATAGGGGACGGTCAACCATCGCGCTGGCAAAGGGGGCCAGATTTGCCGGTGAGCCGGCGATTATTGCCGTCGATCCCCTTCCAGACTCAGTTGAAATGGTGCCGGACAGGCATAGCAAACTGTCCGCTCGGGCCGCATTGGATTCAAATCTTGCAGGGGCCGGCATCAAAGACGGTGTGGAATTTCACCAGTTGTTGTCAAGTGAGCTCGCCGGCACCTGGGACCGTCCCATTCGGTTGTTGTGGATAGATGCAGAGCACACTTATCCCGCAGCGAAGGCGGATTACGAACACTTTTACCCGCATCTGTCCGACGGGGCGATCGTCGCGCTAGACGATGTGATCAGCAATTATTTTGACGGGCCGGTCCGCGTGTTTTCAGAAATTCTGCTTTCGCCGAATTTTGGACCTTCCGGTCTGGTCGGTTCGATCGGATGGGCACAGTATTTTCGCAATCCGCAGCAGGCCGCCCGATATCGGCATCACAATGCGCGACTGTTTGCGCGATTGAACAGACTGGTCTGGCTCCCTGCGATCAGCGATAAGCCAAACTGGCTTCAACGCCGCCTGTTCCGCCTGATCCTTTTGCAGATTCCCAATCGGCGATTTGAAGCGGCGCGATGGATCGGGGGCATGCAAGCGGCGGGGCACGCAGATGCTTCGATGCCGGTTAAGACAAAGAATTGAACCCGAAGTGAAGCCGTCACAAAAGCCGGCTATTTCTTATGCAGCGCATCGGCCAGGCCCGTGACGGAATCGGTCACGATGTCCCAGTCCTCGCTCGCCTCGAAATCCGCCGACTGGTCAATGCCGTATTCATAGGGCCTGTTAATGTAGGCGGTACGCATGCCATGCCCACGGGCTGCCGCCAGATCATCGTTATGGGCGGCGGTCATCATCACCTCGCCGGGCTTCAGGCCGAGCAGGGTGATGGCACCCAAATAGACCTCCGGATCGGGCTTGTAGGCTTTGAAGAGGTTGGATGAAAAAACGAAATCCCAAGGGATACCGGCACGCTTGGCCATGTTCGACAGAAGAACGAGGCTTCCGTTCGAGAGCGGTCCGATCAGGTGGTCCGGCTTTAGCCGGATGAGCCCCGGCAGGCAGTCGGGCCACGGGTCAAGCCGGTGCCAAAAAAGATTCATCTCCGCCCGTTCCGCATCGCTGAACGAATCCGCGATCTCAAATTCTTCGAGGATTTCGTCCAGCCGTTCGCGGTGGATGTCGTCGAGCGCCATCCATGGACGCTCGCCGCTGCGGACCCTTGCCATTCCAGGCACGTATCCAGCCCGCCACGCCCTGGCGAAGGCGTCCCAGTCGACGCCTTCAATGCGCTTTCTTTGAGCAAGCTGTGCGCCCATTCGGGCAATGGAACCGCGCCAGTCGGCGATGGTGCCGAATGTGTCGAACAGGATCGCCTTGACGCTAGTGGCCATCTTCCAACGCCCCCTCTGCGGGTGGTTTACGAAGCCAGCGCCGCTTTCAATTCCTGGCGGCGGCGGTGCAGGATCGGCTCGGTATAGCCGCTCGGCTGCTCGCGGCCTTTCAGCACCAGTTCCAGCGCCGCCTGGAATTCGATGGAATCATCGAAATTGCCGGCCATGTTGCGATAGGCCGGATCGCCTTCATTCTGCTGGTCGACGACCGACGCCATGCGTTTCATCGTCTCGACGATCTGGTCTTGCGAAACGATGCCGTTGTGAATCCAGTTTGCCATGTGCTGGGCTGAGATGCGCAGCGTCGCGCGGTCCTCCATCAGGCCGATATTGTTGATGTCGGGCACCTTGGAACAACCGACGCCCTGGCCGACCCAGCGCACCACGTAACCGAGAATGCCTTGCGCATTGTTGTCCAGCTCGCGCTGGATGTCCTCAGGCGTCCAGTTGGGGCGTTCGGTCACCGGCACCGACAGGATATCGTCAAGCTTGGCGCGGGCGCGTGATTTGAGGTTTGCCTGCACCTCGGCGACATTGACCTTGTGGTAGTGGGTTGCGTGCAGCGTCGCCGCGGTCGGCGCCGGCACCCAGGCCGTGTTCGCGCCGGCCTTCGGATGGCCGATCTTCTGCTCCAGCATGGCCGCCATCATATCCGGCATCGCCCACATGCCCTTGCCGATCTGCGCATGGCCGGACAGCCCGCATTCAAGGCCGATATCGACATTCCAGTCCTCGTAGGCGGCAATCCACGGCGCCTGCTTCATATCGCCCTTGCGGATCATCGGCCCGGCCTCCATGGAGGTGTGGATCTCATCGCCGGTACGGTCGAGGAAGCCGGTATTGATGAAGACGACGCGGTCTTTGGCAGCGCGGATGCATTCCTTGAGATTGACCGTGGTGCGGCGCTCCTCGTCCATGATGCCCATTTTCATGGAATTGCGCGCCATGCCGAGGACGTCCTCGACCCGCGCGAAGATCTCCGACGCGAAGGCGACCTCTTCCGGGCCGTGCATCTTCGGCTTGACGATATACATCGAGCCGTCCCGTGAATTGTTGCGGCGCCCGTTCGGGCCGATATCGTGCAGCGCAATCAGGCCGGTGATCATCGCATCCATCAGGCCCTCCGGCGCCTCGTTGCCGTCGCGGTCCAGGATCGCCGGATTGGTCATCAGGTGCCCGACATTGCGCACCAGCATCAGTGCCCTGCCGGGCAGCGCGAATCGCTCGCCGGCCGGATCGGTGTATTCACGGTCGGCATTGAGGCGGCGTGTGAACGAGCCGCGCCCCTTGGAGACCTCTTCGGTCAGATCGCCCTTCATCAGGCCGAGCCAGTTGCGGTAGACGAGCGTCTTGTCCTCAGCGTCCACGGCCGCCACGGAATCCTCGCAGTCGACAATCGTCGTCAGGGCCGATTCAAGAACGATATCCGAGATGCCTGCCACATCGTCCTTGCCGACGGCGCTGTCCGGGTCGATGACGATTTCGAGATGCAGGCCGTTCTTCTTCAGAAGCACCGCCGACGGGGACTGCGGGTCGCCATTGTAGCCGGCAAACTGTGCCGGGTTCTTCAGCCCGCGCCGGCTGCCGTCCTGCAGGGCGATGACCAGTTCGCCATTTTCGACCGATAGCGCGCCGACCTCGGCCCACTGGCCGTCGATCGGTGCCGATTCATCGAGGAAGGCACGCGCCCAGGCGATGACCTTGCCGCCACGCACGGCATTGTAGCTGCTGCCCTTTTCCGCGCCGCCTTCATCCGGGATGGCGTCGGTGCCGTAAAGCGCATCATAGAGCGACCCCCACCGCGCATTGGCGGCGTTGAGCGCGTAGCGCGCATTCATCACCGGGACCACGAGCTGCGGCCCTGCGATGCTGGCGATTTCCGGATCGACATTGTCGGTCTCGATGCTGAATGAACCGCCCTCGGGCTGCAGGTAGCCGATCTCACGCAGGAAGGACTTGTAGGATTCAAGATCGGATGACGCGCCATTTTCCCGGTACCAGGCATCGATCTGTTCCTGCATGGAGTCGCGGATCGCAAGCAGTTCCCGGTTGCGCGGCGCCAGATCGTTGATCAGCTCCGACAGCCCCTTGAAGAAGGCATCGGCGTCGACACCGCTGCCCGGAAGCGCCTCCTCCGTCAGAAATCTGTGCAAACCCTGATCGATCGACAGGCCGTGTGCGGTGACCATTGCCATGAGGCGCTCCTTGAAAACTGGGCTGGATACGTCGCGCCTGCATCCCATATCCGGTGATTTGTTGTCAATTTTACAAAGCTGAGAAAGATTTATTCCAAATTGGAAAAAATCAATTGGCGCACCCGAGGAACCCAAGGCGCGTCAGGCAATATCCAGGAAGGCGAGAAAGCGCTGCAGATGAGCGTAGTTTGCCCTGGCATTCGGAAAGACACAGACATAGCCCTTGCTCATCTCCAGCGTGCGGGCCGCCGGAGCGATCAATGCGCCTGACCGGAGGTCCGCGGCAACAAGGCATTCGGGCGCGAGCGCCATTCCGGCGCCGCTGCGGGCAGCAGCTATCGCCAGGGAAATGTCGCTGATGATCAGGCCCTGCGTCTTTCGTTGCGCCGCGTCACCCGGATCACCTTTCTGCCACGCCCCCCAGTTTGGTTCGGATGAATAGCCCGCTCCCCAATTGTAGTGGATCAGGTGCGTGTCAGGGACGTTTTCGAGCGTGCCTTCAGGATCGCCATGACGGTTCCAGAACGATGGCGAGCACACGGGAACCGCGACATCCGAAAACAGCGGAATCGAGCGATAGCCACCGTAGAACGTCGAATCGTATGTGATGCGTAAATCCGCACCGCCCCTTGCGAAATCGATCGGATCCGCCTCGACGCGTATTTCCAGGGAGACTTCGGTTTCCTGCCTGAAGTTCAGCGCCCTCGGCAACAGCCACCGCTCCGAAAGGGCCGGCAGCACGCTGATGATCAGTTTGGGGCGTCCTGCGCTTTCCCAGACCAGCTGGGCTATGTCCGACAGGTCTCCAAACACTCTGGCAAGCCCCGGATAGACCGCTTCGCCGGCATCGGTCAGAAAAATCCGGTTTCCCTGACGAAGGAAAAGCTGCTTGCCGAAGTGTTCCTCCAGGTTCTTGACTTGCAGGCTGACGGCGGCCGCGCTGACCCCAAGCTCCTGGCCGGCTTGAACGAAGCTTCCGCAGCGGGCCGCGACTTCGAAGGCACGCAAGGCGTTGAGGGGAGGGAGTCGGTGCATCTTTTGCCTATAGTTTTTCTTATGATGCATCACAATAATTCTGGTTGCAATATCCCACCGCGTGAGTGCTAGTGGACGAAGAGGGAGGGTTGTTGATGAAACATCTCGTCGATCTGGATCGTTTCCCGCTGGACCGTCCGGACAGCCGCGAATATGCGGCGCTCGTCGCGCGTTGCAGGGACGATCTCGAAAGCGGCGGTATGTTCAATCTCGAGGATTTCCTCCGTCCGCAAATCGCTCAGCGGTCCGCGGATGCGCTGAAGCCTGCCTTTCAATCACATGCATTCACGCACAAACGCCGCCACAATATCTATTTCAGCAAGGACGTGCCCGGTTTGTCGGCTGACCATCCGGCATTGCGCGAATTTGAAACCGTCAATCACACGCTGTGTGCGGATCAGATGACGGACAGTCCGGTCATGGAGATATACGATTGGCGGCCCCTGGCGCATTTCCTGTCCCGCACGATGGCAAAGGAGACATTGTATCCCATGCGCGATCCCCTCGCGCGCGTGAATGCCATGGCCTATTACGATGGTGAGGCTCTGAACTGGCATTTCGATCGATCCGAGTTCACCACTACCTTGTTGCTGCAGGCTCCTTTGTCAGGCGGTGAGTTCGAATACCGCACGAATTTGCGCTCATCCCGCGACCCGAATTTCGAAGGCGTTGCCCGGCTGCTGCGGGGTGAAGACGGCGGTGTCAGACATATTCGTCCCCGTCCGGGCACATTGAACGTTTTTCGCGGCAACGACACCCCGCACCGGGTCACGCCCGTCGAGGGACCGCGGGAACGGATAATTTCTGTCTTTTCCTTTTTTGATCGCCCGGACGTGATGCTGACTGCGGAAGAACAGGTCGGATTTTACGGACGCAGCGCATAGGTCCGGCAATGCGCGGCGCATGGCTATCGATTTGCTGCCTCATTTCACTAATATGCCCGCAGTTGCCTGCGATTCGCCGACCGGGATGCCATCATGGAAGAAGTGACAGGACTGTTTCACGCCGAACTGTTCCTCAAATTCGCTGCGGCGCTGGTCGCCCTGATCAACCCGCTCTACGGCATTCCGATCTTCCTCGGCATGACCAAGGGCTATTCGGCGGTTGAACGCCGCCGCACGGCGCATGTGATCGCAATTACCGTCTTCGTTGCCGCGACCATCGCCACCGTGATCGGCGAGGAGATCCTGCAGTTTTTTGGCATCGGCGTCCCTGCCTTCCAGATCGGCGGCGGCATTATCGTGCTTCTCATCGGCCTCTCCATGCTGCAGGACACCTCCAGCGCCGGAGACCAGAAGGCAAAGAAAGCCGGCGAGCAGAGCGATCGCGGCATCGCGGTCGTGCCCCTTTCAATTCCGCTGACCATCGGGCCGGGTTCCTTTGCCACGATCATCCTGTTCGCGCATCTTTTGAGTGATGGCAGTGAACTCGTCACCATGGTTCCGGTGATCTTCATCATCACGCTGCTTGTCTGGCTCGGGCTCTTGTTCGCCGATCCGATCTCGCGCCTGCTCGGAAACACATCGATCAGTATCGTCACCCGCATCATGGCGATCATCCTTGTTGCCGTTGCGGTCGAGATGACGCTGAACGGCGCGGTGAGTTTCTACCAGGGCCATTTCCCGGCGGCGGCGCCGGCAACCGCCAGCGGCGGCTGACGGCCCATCCTCCGGTAGTTGCCGCGCAATTAACGGGAAGCGGCAAACCCGGCGATCTCCTAAGGAAGCGGACTTTCGTTGAAGGAGATCAATCATGCGAGTTCTGGAAGGAAAAACGGCAATCGTCACCGGGGCGAGTTCGGGTATCGGCCGCGCCGCCGCAAAACTGTTTGCCGAAGAGGGCGCCAATGTCGTGGTGACGGCGAGGCGCACGGCGGAACTGGACCGTCTTGTTGCTGAAATCGAATCCGATGGCGGCAAGGCCACATCCGTCGCCGGAGATGTTTGTCAGGAGGATCACGCCAGGGCGCTGGTTGAGGCAGCAGTCGGCACCTATGGCGGGCTGGACATTGCATTCAACAATGCCGGCACGCTCGGCGCCATGGGGCCGCTCGGCGATGTGTCCCTGGAAGCATGGCACGCAACGCTTGATACCAACCTCACCAGCGCCTTCCTGGGCGCCAAGTATCAGATTCCGGCGATGATCGCGCGCGGTGCAGGATCGATGGTCTTTACCGGGACCTTCGTCGGGCACTCGGTCGGATTCCCCGGCATGGCGGCCTATGCCGCGAGCAAGGCGGGTTTGGTTGGACTGGTGCAGGTCCTGGCCGCGGAACACGGCGGGTCGGGAATTCGGGTCAATGCCCTCCTCCCCGGTGGAACGGACACGCAGATGGGCGCGGTCGTTGCTGACACACCGCAGGCAAGGCAACATGTTGCGGGCATGCATGCGCTCAAGCGCATCGCCGCGCCCGAGGAGATCGCCAGGTCGGTTCTTCATCTTGCATCGGACGCCTCCAGTTTCATGACCGGAGCAATAATCAGCGTCGATGGCGGCATCTCCATTACCCGCGGTTAAGACAGCGAAGCAGGTGCGCGTTTTCCGGTCACGCGGCGCTCACGTTTGCGTGACCGATCAGCGATGGAATTATTGCGGTTTGTACGTTAAATTCACCCCATGAGGGGTTTTGTTGTTGTTCTTATACTGTGTGCGTTTTCCGTGGCCCAATTGGCCACAGTATTGGCGCCTGCGTCTGCAGCAAACACGATCGTCTCTGTACTTGCGCAATCCGATGATGCCGGCGAACCGGTTGTCCTGACCGAGCCGAAGGACATGTGCTGCTTCTACACGCTGATGAAGCGAGTGAAGCGGGGCGGATCCTGCCATTCCGATTGCACCTATCTGCCGGTCCAGGCGGACTTCAGCTTCGTCAAGCCGATCGCCGTATACGCGATGGGCGATCCGCATCCGGCCGCGGTGCCAGGCAGCTACAAGCTGCTGCGCCCGCCCATTTCGTGACCATGCCTGCATGAGCAAAAGCGATGCTTCATCGTGTCTAATGTCATCGAAACGGAATGAGATCCATGATCAGCAGACGAAATCTATTGCTCGGCTCGGCAGCTTTTCTGGTAGCCCAGAAAGCCGGCACAGCCGCTGCCCACCACACCAAGCGCTACAAGAATTTCAAGGTCGATCCGCGCTACAAGCCGCAGATGGTACGCTTTACCGGATATGAGGCCGGGACCATCGTTGTCGATCCGAGAAACCACTTCCTCTACCTTGTCGTTTCGCCATTCAGAGCCCGCCGATACGGTGTCGGTGTCGGCAAGGCAGGCTTGCGCTTCAAGGGCGTAGCGTCCATCCAGCGCAAGGCCAAATGGCCGAGCTGGCGGCCGACGGACAACATGATCCGGCGCGAACCGAGAAAATACGCCCGCTACGCAAAAGGCGTTCCCGGCTGTCCGAACAATCCGCTTGGTGCCCGGGCGCTTTATCTCTACCGGGGCGGACGCGACACCTACTACCGCATACATGGCACCACCCAGCCGGACACGATTGGCCGCTCGGTTTCCAATGGCTGCATCCGAATGGTCAATGATCACGTCATTGACCTTTATGAGCGCGTGCCGCTTGGAACAAAAGTTGTGGTGATCTAGCGAAGACCGGCGTCATGCAAGCGCGAGCCGCATGGCGTGACGCCACTTCCCGACCTTTCCGACCGGCTTGAAGCCGAGCCTTTCAAAGGTCGCCACGCGTCCCATGAAACCGTAGCTGGGTGAATTGCTGTCCACCGGATAGGCCTCGATCGTCTTGGCGCCGTGCGCCTGCGCCTCGCTGATCGCGGCCCTGATGAGGCTTTCGGTCAGGCCCTTTCCGCGCATATCGCGTTTGATAAAAAAGCAGACGATCGACCAGACGGCACCGTCACTTTCGTGATCGCCGGGGCCGCCGAGCCTTCGATAGGTGGGGCGCGGAGCGATGGAGCACCAGGCGACCGGTCTATTGCCATCGTAACCGATAATCCCGATCGGCGTTCCGTCGTTCACCCGCTGGTGCAAGGCAGCCTTCAGAGAGGCCTTGTCCTTGTCCGGCGGCTTGCTGCGCCAGGCCATACACCAGCAATAGTGGGGACCGCCGCGCGCCTCGAAGAGCGCTTCGAGATCCGCCCAACGGGCGTTTTCAACTGCGTGACAGTCAATCGGGTCGCCGGCCATGATGCCTATGTATCATCCCGGACCGTTGACGGCACACATTATTGATGGTGGCGGACAATCCGCGGCCGCCCGTCGGCGGTCGCGATCACCCGCGCTTCGACAAGGCTGCGAGTGCCTTCGATCTCCGGCGCTTTGACATGCTCCCGCACGGTGACCAAAGGGTCTTCGGCGCCGGCTGCAAGCGCTTCGTCGCTCGCTGCCTGCTCGGCGATCGACCGCGCGCGGTCCATGGCCGCGTCCTCATTGGTAAAACGCTCGCTCAGACCCGCTCCGTTGACGGCAAACACATCCTCCTGCGGAGCCGTCACGAACACCGTGACCGTTGAGCGGACATGGCCGACGACGGCACCGATGGCATTGGCGACATCCGCGTCGTCCGGGATGGCGCTGTCGCTGGCGAGCATTGCGGCGATGTCGGGGTAGTAACTGGCCGCCGAAGCGCCGAGGCCGACCAGTGGGCGGTCCAGGGTCAGGTGGAACCGGACGATCCCGTGGACCCGGTCAAGCGCGCGATCAACCGAACGCGACCGTTTCGCGTCGATTTGCGCTTCGCCGTCTTCCGCAAGACAGGCCGACAGGATCACCTCGCAGGACTGCCGTGTCAGCCGGTCGATCGTCATCTGCGCCAGGGCCCCGGCATCATCGGCAACCGGCTTGCCGGCGCCTGTTTTACGCCGCGCCAGGAGCTGCGCGCCGAGCCTGGCGGCCTCAGTGTTCCAATTGTCCTGGCGCCCGACAACATGCATGGCGTCGGACGGTGTAAAACCGGCGATATGCACAAGGCCGCGGGCCATCAGCCGGTCGAGAGTCGCCTTTTGCGAGGCTGAGCCCAGTAGTCTGTCGAGCGGCGCAAGGCGCCCGGTGATCTGCTTGAAAAGCGCCATTTCCTGCGCCTGAAGTCCGGCCGCAAAACGTTCCGGAACGCCGGTCAGGCAGGCAAACCTTCCGTCGAGGCGCCCGGCATAACCCGCGTCGATCTGTCGTTGCAGGGCTGCGATCACCGGTTCCCGGTCGAGATGTGCGGCAAGGCTCAGCGGCATCAACCGGCGCGGGCCGAGTTCCAGCCGTGATTCGAGCCCGGTTTCGCTGAGATGGACTTCCGAATCGCCGCCGAGGCCGTAAGTGTGCATGGCGACGGCCTGCACCATAGTGCGCAGGCCACCGACAACCGCACCCTCCGGGTCCAGACGCGGCAGCCCGTCTTCCAGGATCGCGACGTCCGTGGTCGTGCCGCCGATATCGGACACCACCGCGTCGCTCATGCCCGTCAGGTGCCGAGCGCCGACAAGGCTTGCCGCCGGACCCGACAGGATGGTCTCGATGGGGCGCTGGCGCGCGATGCCAGCGGCGATCAATGCGCCGTCCCCGCGCACCACCATCAGCGGCGCCTTGATTCCGCAAGCATGCAAATGCCCTTCCGTCGCATCGATCAGCCGGTCGATCATGGCGACGAGACGGGCATTGAGCAGCGTCGTCAGCGCCCGGCGCGGTCCGCCAAGCTTCGATGACAGTTCGTGGCTGCAGGTAACCGGAAGGCCTGTCCGGTCACGGATGAAATCGCGCGCCGCGATCTCGTGCGCCGGGTTCCGGACCGCGAAATAGCCGGCAACCGCAAAGGCCGCGACCTCCTCCTTGAGTGTATCGGTCACAGCCTCCAGCGGACCCAGTTCAAGCGGGGTTTCATTGCCGTGCACATTGTGACCGCCCGGCACGTAGATCACGGGGTCACCGCCGAGCGTCTCGGACAGGCCGTCGCGGGCCAGATCCTCTTCGCGAAAACCGATCATGACCAGCGCCACGCGCCCGCCCTGTCCCTCGACCAGGGCGTTGGTTGCGAGCGTCGTCGACAGGCAGACCAGTTCAACCGATTCCGCCGCCGTCTTTGCCGACGCAAGAACCTTTGACACGGCCTCTCCGATGCCGACCGCGAGATCGTGGCGGCTGGTCAGCGCCTTTGCCTTGGCAAGAACACCGTCCTCCTGGCTGTAAAGGACAGCGTCCGTATAGGTACCCCCGGTGTCGATCCCCAGATACATGGCTGTGTCCTAAGGCCAGAAGTAAAGGCCGATCAAACCTGCGGTCCCGACCACAATGCGCCACCATGCAAAGAGGGCAAAGCCGTATCGGGAAACAAAGTTGAGAAGCGTCCGCACGACGATGACGGCGGTGATGAACGCAGCGACAAAGCCGACCGCGATAATCGTCACGTCATTGGCCGAGAGCTGCCCATAATTCCTGTAGAGATCATAGGTGAAGGCGCCGGCCATGGTCGGCATGGCGAGAAAGAAGGAAAACTCGGCGGCCGAGCGCTTGTCGGTGCCGAGCAGCAAGGCTCCGGCGATCGTCGCGCCCGAGCGCGATGTCCCGGGGATCATGGCAAGACACTGGATAAGACCGATCTTGAAGGCGAGCCCCAGCGGAAAGTCCATGACATCGGTATAGCGTGGCGGACGCTTGATGCGGTCCACCGCCATCAGAACGAAGCCGCCGATGATGAGCACGATGCAGATCAGCAGCGGTGTTTCGAACAGGACGGTCTTGATGAAGCTGTAGGCGATCACGCCGATCACTGCGGCCGGCAGGAAGGCCAGGACGATCGCATAGACGAAGCGCCGTGCGCGCCAGTCGGTCGGAAAGGCCAGCAAGAGCTGCCACAGCCGCGTGAAATAGACCGACAGGATCGCCATGATCGCGCCAAGCTGGATCAGCACTTCAAACGTCTTGCCGGTCGATTCGAAACCGAGAAAATGGCCGGCAAGAAGCAGGTGTCCGGTGGAGGAAACGGGAAGGAATTCAGTCAGTCCTTCCAGCAGGCCGAGCAGCAGAGCGCCGACGATTGTCTGTTCAGCCATCAAAAACCCTCTGCCAAGCCCCGATTTTGCGATAGTCCGCGCCGGACCGGCCCCGTGCGACTCGCTGGTGTGCATCTTGTTCAAACGCTTTCATTTGAACAAGATGCGCTCTATAGCTTTTCCGCCCTTTATTTCCAGATAAATTTGGCGAATCAGCCTTGTAGAAAAGAATTTTTTGGCATGCCAACCCTCTATCACCACCCGATGTCTGCCGCTTCCCGTTTCGTCAGGCTGGTGCTCAACGAATACGATCTCGAGGCCGAACTGGTCGAGGAGCGGCCTTGGGAACAAAGGCCGGATTTCCTGGCCCTCAACCCGTCGGCGATGTTGCCGGTCTATGTGGACGACTCGCTGCAGGCGGTCTGCGGTGCCACGGTGATCGCCGAATTCATCGACGAGGTGTTCGGTGTGTTCAAGCGTGACCGGCGGCTTCTGCCGGACGAACCGTTCCGCCGTGCTGAAGTGCGCCGCCTGACGGAGTGGTTCCTCGTCAAGATGGAGCAGGATGTGACCCGCTACCTGACGCGCGAGCGTGTCTTCAAACTGCTCATGCCGAAGGAAAAGGGCGGCGGCGCTCCGGATTCAAAGGCACTGCGCACGGCGCGCGCCAATATCCACCAGCACATGCGCTATCTGGACTGGTTGACCGCCAGCCGCGACTGGCTCGCCGGGGACGCCATGAGCTACGCCGACTTTGCCGCGGCAGGCGCCTTGTCCACGCTCGATTATCTCGGCGAGATCAAGTGGAACGAGACCGCAAACGCCAAGGAGTGGTACCAGCGTATCAAGTCACGGCCTTCCATGCGCCCGATCCTTGCCGATCGTGTCGCCAAGACCGCCCCGGTCTCGCACTATGCGGACCTGGACTTTTGAGCGATGCCGGCGACTCCGCAGACCGGGAACAAGGCAGAAAGGCTGAAGGCCTTTCTGATATTGGAAGCACGAGCCGCCGGATTTGATGTCGCCCGCATCGTTGCGCCCGATGCGATCGCGGACCATGCCCCCGCCGGCCTCGACGCTTACCTGAAGGCCGGCCATCACGGGACCATGGCGTGGATGGAGGATACAAGGGACCGGCGCAGCGATCCGCGTGTCCTGTGGCCGGAGACCGGCTCCATCCTGATGCTCGGCATGAATTACGGGCCCGACCGGAACCCGATGGAGGTCCTGGCGCGAACCGACAGGGCGGCGATCTCGGTATATGCGCAGAACCGCGATTATCACGACCTCATCAAGGGAAAACTGAAAGGCATTGCCGGCCGCTTTGCGGCGCGGTCGGGTGCGGACGTCAAGGTATTCGTCGACACCGCGCCGGTGATGGAAAAACCGCTGGCCGAAAAGGCCGGGATCGGATGGCAGGGCAAGCACAGCAATCTCGTCAGCCGCGAGTTCGGATCGTGGCTGTTCCTCGGTTCCATCTTCACAAGCGCTGTGTTGCCGCCCGATCCGCCCGAACTTGATCATTGCGGAAGCTGCCGGGCGTGCCTGGATATCTGCCCGACGGACGCTTTTCCGGCACCCTACCGGCTGGATGCACGGCGCTGCATCTCCTACCTGACGATCGAGCACAAGGGCCCCATCCCGCATGAATTCCGGCGCGCCATGGGCAACCGCATCTTCGGCTGTGACGATTGTCTGGCCGTCTGCCCGTGGAACAAATTCGCCAGCGATGCGCGCGAAGCCAAGTTACAGGCGCGGGACGATCTCAAGGCGCCGAAGCTCGCCGATCTTCTCGATTTGGACGATGCAGCCTTCCGGGTGCTGTTCAAGGGATCGCCCGTCAAGCGCATCGGCCGTGACCGCTTTATCCGCAATGTGCTGATTGCTTGCGGCAATTCCGCCGATCCGTCATTGGCCGAAAAATGCAGTGACCACTTGCATGACCCGAACCCGGACGTGCGCGGATCGGCGGTCTGGGCGCTGTCTCAACTGCTCGGCCGTGATGAACTTTTGTCGCTTCAGGCGCGGTCAAAGGAAGAGACGGATGACACCGTGCGCGACGAATGGCATAGAGCCTTCACACAGGATTAGAGAGTTTGCGCGATGCGACTGATGATTTTGGGGGCGGGATATTCGGGCAGGGCAATCGCTGCGGAACTGTCCGGCAAGGCCGAATGGATCGGCGGAACCACGCGGTCCGCCGACAATTTTCCAGCGCTGAAACCTTTGGGTATAGAGCCGTTCCTTTTTGACGGACAGGCGCTGTCGGCCGAATTGGGCGACGCCATGCGGGGTGTCACGCACCTGGTCCAGTCCGCCGCGCCGGATGCGGACGGTGATCCGCTGCTGCGGCTGGCGGGCTTGAGGCTTGACCGCATGATGCCGGATCTCGAATGGGTGGGCTACCTGTCGACCGTCGGTGTCTACGGCGATCATCAGGGCGCCTGGGTGGACGAGGAAACGAAATGCAGGCCGGTTTCGCAGCGTTCCCAGGACCGGCTGGTCGCCGAGAACGACTGGCAGGGTTTTTCGCAGAGGACCGGTGTTCCCGTTGCGATCATCCGGCTATCCGGTATCTACGGCCCCGGCCGAAACGCCTTCGTCAACATCAAACGGGGCAGGGCGCGGCGCCTCGTCAAGCCTGGCCAGGTCTTCAATCGCATCCACGTCGCCGACATTGCCGGGGCGACCGCGCATCTGATCGCTGAACAGGCCGGCGGCGTCTGGAACGTCACGGACGATCTGCCGGCGCCGCCGCAGGATGTTGTCGCCTATGCCTGCGAACTGATGGGTGTCGAGCCGCCGCCGGAAATCGATTTCGACACGGCCGATCTCTCGCCGATGGCGCGGTCCTTTTATGGCGAGTGCAAGCGGGTCTCCAATCGCAAGCTGAAGGACAGCGGCTACGCATTCCGTTTTCCCGACTATCAAAGAGCACTTGAAACGCTCTGGCGGGACGGTGACTGGGCCGGATGATTGATCGCTTGGCGTAAAAAGCGCTTTGTGCAACGATCCGTAAATTCGGAAATGGGCCCGATGAACCTTGGGGAGAATTCGGTGATATTGGATTGGCTTAAACGACACGCGACGGCATGCGCGATTGCACTTCTGGCGGCGCTTTTTTCCATCACCGCCCATGCGGCGGAAAAGGACATTGAGTTCCGTGTTGACGGAAAGTCGGTGGTCGGCACCCTGGAGACCCCGGACAATGCGACTGAGCCGGCGCCGGTGGTCCTCATGCTGCATGGCTTTACGGGCTCGCGCCATGAGCTTCCGATAGCGGACACCGACGAGGGGGTCTTTTCCCGAACCGCACGGCAACTCGCCGACAACGGCTATGCGAGCCTGCGCATCGACTTCCGCGGCTCGGGCGACAGCCAGGGCGCCTGGGAAGACACCACATTTTCCGGCCAGATCGTCGATGCGGTGGCGGCCGTCGACTGGCTCAAGGACAGTCAGGATGTGGATGGCGACAATATCTCGATACTCGGCTGGAGCCAGGGCGGCCTTGTCGCGGCCCATGCGGCGGCCGAACGTCCGGATGTGAAGTCCGTTGTCCTGTGGGCGCCGGTGACCAACCCGCTGATGACCTATTCCGGGATACTTGGCAGCGAAACCGTGATGAATGCCATTGCCGGCGAACCCGAAACGCCGCATACGGTCAAACTGCCATGGGGTGTCGATACGACGCTGAAAGGCGCCTTCTATCACGAGATTCCGGAGACAAGCACGGCTGCGGCGGTCTCTGACTATCCGGGACCATTGCTGGTCATTGTCGGAACCCGCGACACCACGGTTGCACCGCAACCGGCGGCCGGTCAGATCCTGCTGAACTATCATCCCGGCAAGCAACAGCTCGTGGTTTTCGACACCGACCACGTCTGGGACGCCTTCTCCGGCCCCGGGACCCTGGACGGCCAGATGATACCGGCCACACTCGGCTGGCTCGAGGAAAATCGCTAGACCGGGGCGCTTCCGAGATGCGCCAGCAATTCCGTGACATTGCTGGCGTTGAATTTTTTCAATAGCCGCGAGCGGTAGTACTCCACCGTGCGCGGTGATATTCCGATAAGGCGCGCGATCTCCTTGCTGGTGCGGCCGCCGAGCAGATGTGTCACGATCTGCCGTTCGCGCGCCGACAGTTCCACATAGGGCCTGTGCTCCGAGATATCGGCATAGCTCAGGATCGCGCGTTTCAGCGGCTCATCCGGTGTCAGGCTGTGCGCCCGGAAGCGGCACCAGAACAGGCTGCCGTCCTTGCGCGGCATGATGCGCTCATCCGTATACTGGCCGCCCACCTTCAAGGTCTGCAGCCCGATATCGCGGATCTGCTCGAAATCGTCGTTTGAGGCATAAAGCACCCGGAAAGACTGGCCGATGAGCTCGTCCTTTTCATAACCGAAAATGTCCGCGAACATCCGGTTGCACGCCCGGATCACGCGGTCTTCCGTCAACACGAGACCGATCGGCGCGTGCTCGAAAGCCAGGTCGCACAGGGTGCGGTCATCTGTCCGGTCCGGTGACGTTCTGTCGGACACTTCGTAATCCTACGGTATTGCGGCAAAAGGCATCTGCCGGAAATATTTGTTTCTTGTACTGAAATTCAACGGGTTTGCGTAGGGGTGCAAAGCCATGAATGAGGCCGGTATGGCTGCCGCAACCTTTACCGATGAAGTATCCGCGCGCCGCGACGAGCTGATTGCGCTGACACAGGACCTCATTCGCATACCCACGCTCAATCCTCCGGGTGAGGCCTATCTGGAGATCTGCGAATATCTGGCCGCCCGCTTGCGGGCGCGGCGCTTCGAGATCGAGATGGTCCGGGCTTTCGGCACGCCGGGCGACAGCGACAAATACCCGCGCTGGAACGTGGTTGCCCGCCGCGAGGGCAAAATGCCGGGCGCCTGTGTCCACTTCAATTCCCATATCGATGTTGTCGAGGTCGGGCACGGGTGGACCACCGATCCCTTCGGCGGCGAATTGATCGACGGCAAGATCTACGGGCGCGGCTCCTGCGACATGAAGGGCGGGCTTGCCGCGTCGATTATTGCAGCCGAAGTGTTTATCGATACCCATCCGGACTTTGCCGGAGCAGTCGAGATTTCCGGTACTGCCGACGAGGAGACCGGCGGCTATGGCGGCGTCGCCTACCTTGCCGAAAAGGGCTATTTCGACCCGGAGCGCGTCCAGCACGTCATCATACCCGAACCGCTCAACAAGGACCGCGTCTGCCTCGGCCATCGCGGCGTCTGGTGGGCCGAGATCGAGACCAAGGGGCATATAGCCCATGGCTCCATGCCGTTCCTCGGTGATTGCGCCGTGCGACACATGGGCGCGGTACTTCAGGAATTCGAAACCAGCCTCTATCCGGCACTTGCCGAAAAGCGCACCGCCATGCCGGTCGTTCCGGAAGGAGCGCGGCAGTCGACGATGAACATCAACTCGATGCATGGCGGACAGGCGGAACCCGAACCCGACTTTACCGGCTTTCCGTCAGCCTGCGTCCCCGATTCATGCCGCATGATTGTCGATCGGCGCTATATCATCGAGGAGAACCCGGACGACGTCCGGCAGGAAATGGTCGATCTTCTGGAGAAGGTCAGCGCCGAACGTGACGGATTCTCCTATGATCTGCGGGAATTGTGGCATGTAAGCCCGACCATGACCGACGAGAACGCGCCGGTTGTCCGCTCGGTATCGAAATCAATCGAGAAGGTGCTCGACAAGAGCCCCGAATATGTCGTTTCACCGGGAACCTACGATCAAAAACACATCGATCGCATCGGCCGGCTGAAAGATTGTATCGCCTACGGGCCGGGTATTCTGGATCTGGCCCACCAGCCGGACGAATATGTCGGTGTCGACGATATGATCGATTCGGCCAAGGTCATGGCGCTGTCGCTGAAGGACCTGCTCGGCGCTTGATATGCCGCGCTGCAAAAAGCTATGGTCGCGGTGAAAAAAGGGAACCATAACTGGAGGAACTAAGATGACATCAGCTTTCAGGGCGCTGGCCTTTGCGGGGGCTCTTGCGGTTTCAACCGCGCTCTCGCCGGCCGCCTTTGCAGCCAAGACAGACATCACCATCGGTGCACAGCTTGAGCCGCCGAATCTCGATCCGTCGTCAGGCGCTGCCGGCGCTATCGACCAGGTCACCTATTCCAATATCTTCGAGGGCCTGACCCGCTTCGGACCCGATGGCAGCATCAATCCGGGGCTGGCCGAATCCTGGTCGATTTCCGATGACGGCAAGGTCTACACTTTCAACCTGCGCAAGGGTGTAAAATTCCACGACGGCTCCGACATGGACGCCGAGGATGTGAAATTCTCGCTCGAGCGCATTGGCGCCGAGGATTCCACAAACGCCCAGAAAGCGCTCTACGCCGATATCGAATCGGTCGAGGTCGTCGACCCGCACACGGTGAAGGTCAACCTGTCTAAGCCCAACGGCAATATGCTGTTCAATCTGGCCTGGGGCGACGCTGCCATCATGGCGCCGGAGACCATCGGCACCAATGCGACCAACCCTGTCGGCACGGGAGCCTTTTTCTTCAAGGACTGGGTGCAGGGCGACCGCATCGAGATGGAGCGCAACCCTGACTACTGGGGCGAGCCGGCGAAACTCGAGAAGGTGACGATCAAGTACATCTCGGATCCGAATGCGGCCTTCGCAGCGGTGATGGCCGGTGATGTCGATGCCTTCATGCCGTTCCCGGCGCCGGAAAACCTGCCGCAGTTCGACGCCGATCCGCGGTTCCGCGTTGTGGCCGGCTCGACGGAGGGTGAAACCATCCTGTCGACCAACAACAAGATGCCGCCACTGGACAATCCCAAGGTGCGCCAGGCCATTGCCCACGCCATTGACCGGCAGGCCATCATCGACGGCGCCATGTTCGGCTACGGCACGCCGATCGGCACCCACTTTGCGCCGCATCATCCGTCCTATGTCGATCTGACCGGACAGTCGAATTTCGACCCGGAAAAGGCCAAGGCGCTGCTGGCGGAAGCGGGCTTCCCGGACGGCTTCGCGACCACGCTGAAACTGCCGCCGCCGTCCTATGCCCGCCGTGGTGGCGAGATCATCGCATCGCAGTTGCGCGATATCGGCATCGAGACCGAAATCAGCAATCTGGAATGGGCGCAGTGGCTGGAACAGGTCTTCAAGGGCAAGGATTATGGCCTGACGATCGTCTCGCACACCGAGCCGCTCGACATCGGCATCTATGCCCGGCCGGATTACTATTTCCAGTATGACAGTGCCGAGTTCCAGAAGATCATGGAAGATCTCAACAACACGACGGACCCGGAAGAGCGGGACAAGCTGCTGAAACAGGCGCAGCAGAAGATCGCCGACGATTACGTAAACGGCTATCTGTTCCAGCTCGCCAATACCGGCGTCGTCAACGCCAAGCTTCGCGGGGTCTGGGAGAATGCCCCGACGCAGCAGGCGGACATGACAGCGGTCTACTGGGTGGACTGATCACCTCATGCCTTGACGGGAGCCGGCCGCCGGCTCCCGTCGCCAATTCTACTGCGATCGAACCGGATACATGCTGCCCTTTGTCGTCAAACGGCTGATCTCCCTGACCCTCAGCCTTGTGGCCGCAAGTCTGGTGATCTTTTTCGTCATTGAGGTCGTGCCGGGTGATCCGGCATCGTTCATGCTGGGCCTCAATGCGTCTCCCGAGACGGTCGCGGCACTGCGTGAAAGCCTTGGCCTGAACGCCTCGGCGCCGGTGCGTTACTGGCAATGGATCACCGGTCTGCTGCAGGGTGAATTCGGGATCAGCTATACCTACAGGGTTCCCGTGCGTGAGCTGATCCTCGACCGCATCTGGGTGTCCATGCCCCTGGCGGTCTATGCGCTCATCCTTTCAACGGCTATCGCCTTTCCGGTTGGCGTCCTTGCCGCTGCCCGGCGCAACTCACCTACGGACGTGTCGATCATGGGCGCGACGCAACTTGGCATCGCCATACCGAATTTCTGGTTCGGCATGCTGCTGGTGCTGCTGTTCGCCGTGACACTCGGCTGGTTCTCTGCCGGCGGCTTTCCCGGCTGGGAGGCAGGCTTCTTCGCCGGCATGAAGGCCTTGACCCTGCCGGCCGTTGCCCTTGCCCTGCCGCAGGCGTCGATCCTTGCCCGTGTCATGCGCTCCTCGCTTCTCGATACGCTGAACGAGGACTTCGTCCGCACGGCGCGCGCCAAGGGTCTGACCCAGCGTCAGGCCATGTGGCGGCATGCGCTGCGCAACGCCCTTATCCCGGTGCTGACCATTATCGGCCTGCAATTTTCCTTCCTGCTTGCGGGTGCTGTCATCATCGAAAATGTGTTCTTCCTGCCGGGTCTCGGACGGCTGGTGTTCCAGGGAATCACCCAGCGCGATCTGATCGTTGTCAAAAGCGTCATTTTCCTCCTGGTGTTCGCCGTCATTCTGGTCACCTTCATTGTCGACATCACCTATGCGATCGCCGATCCGAGACTGCGGAAGGGACGCTCGTGAGCACGCCGCACGCTGAAACGTCGCTGCGCGCCGGCATGGTCTTTGCCGCCATACGCTCCCCGAGTTTCATGATCGGCCTGGCGCTCACCGTGCTCTTTGTCGGCGCGGCGCTGCTGTCTTTCGTGTGGACGCCCTATGACGTCACAAAGCTCGATATCGCCGACAAGCTGCAGCCGCCGTCGGCCGAACACTGGTTCGGCACGGACGCCTTCGGACGCGACATCTTTTCGATGATCATGGTCGGCGCACGTGTGTCGATCGCCGTTGCACTGATCGCTGTCGGCATCGGCATCGTTGTGGGCGTCCCGCTCGGCCTGCTCGCAGCGGCCCGTCACGGCAGTCTTCTCGACGAAATTATCATGCGCACCAACGATCTTGTCTTTGCCTTTCCGGCCCTGCTGATGGCAATCATGATCACGGCTGTCTTCGGTCCCAGCGCCGTCAACGCGATAACCGCCATCGGAATATTCAACATACCGGTCTTTGCCCGGCTTTCGCGTGGCGCGGCCTTGTCGCTGTGGCAACGCGACTACATTCTGGCCGCGCGGGTCGCCGGCAAGGGCAAGGCGCGCATTTCTGCAGAGCATATCCTGCCGAATATCACCAACCTGCTGATCGTGCAGGGAACGATCCAGTTTTCCCTCGGCATTCTCGCAGAAGCAGGCCTGGCATTTTTCGGCCTCGGCACACAGCCTCCGCTGCCGAGTTGGGGTCGCATGCTTTCCGAAGCCCAGACCCTGATCTACATCGCCTCATACGTCGCCATCTTCCCGGGCCTTGCAATTGTCTTCACGGTTCTCGGTCTCAATCTGATGGGCGATGGCTTGCGTGACATCTTCGACCCCAAATTGAGGCGGGCGCGCTGATGGCGTTGCTGGAGATCAAAGAACTCGATCTTGCCATCAAGCAAACGCAGATCCTGCGCAAAGTCAGCCTGCGTGTCGATGCCGGCGAGGTCCTGGGTGTCGTGGGCGAATCGGGTTCGGGCAAGTCGATGACCGCCATGGCGATCATGCAACTGCTTCCCGTCGGGACCGAATGGACGGGCTCTATCAATCTCGGCGGCACACCGCTGGAATCGCAAAGCGAAAAGGATATGTGCGCGCTGCGCGGCAACGACATAGGCATGGTCTTCCAGGAGCCGATGACCGCGCTCAACCCGGTGCAGACCATCGGCGACCAGGTGGCCGAAACCGTCCTCGTGCATTCCGGCAAATCGCGGCGCGAGGCACGGCGCATTGCCCGCGAGGCGCTCAATCGCGTCGGTCTGCCGGAAGACCGTTTTCCGCTGGACCGCTATCCGCACGATCTGTCCGGCGGCCAGCGCCAGCGCGTGGTGATCGCCATGGCCATCGCCCTGCGGCCCAAGCTGCTGATCGCCGACGAACCGACGACCGCGCTGGATGTTACGACGCAGGCCCAGATCCTCAAACTGCTGAAGAAGCTGGTTGACGAGGACGGCATGGGGCTCATCCTGATCACCCACGATCTCGCTGTCGTCGCCGATATGGCGGACCACATCACGATCATGAAGAACGGCGAGGTGGTGGAGGCCGGCGACACGCTCGAACTGTTCCGGCGCATGAAGCACCCCTATACCAAGGCGTTGTTCGAGGCATCGAACCACGTGCCCACACGCAGCCCCGTTCATGTCCCAGGGCGGGGCAAACCGGTCATCGAAGTCAGCGGTGTTGTGCGCGACTATCCGCTGCCGCGCCGTTCTCTGTTTACTGCACCCGGCCATTTCCGCGCGGTCGATCACGTCTCGCTTGCCATCGCGCGCGGCGAGAATGTCGGGCTGGTTGGTGAAAGCGGCTGCGGTAAATCGACTCTGACACGGGCCATTCTTGCGCTCGATCCGGTGCAGTCCGGCGAAATCCGGCTGAACGGCTCAGTCTTTTCCACCCATGGCAAGGGGCCTGACCGCGATGTGCGCCGCAGTGTCCAGGTGGTCTTCCAGGATCCCTACAGTTCGTTCAATCCGCGCCACCGGGTCGACAGGCTGATCACCGAACCGTTCCACCTGCTCGACGAGCAGCCGGAGCGAGATGAGAGACGCCGGCGCATCGACGAGGCTCTCGTCAATGTCGGGCTGCAGCCTTCCGATGCACACAAATACATCCACGAATTTTCCGGCGGCCAGCGCCAGCGTATCGCCATCGCCCGCGCTCTGATTATCGAACCGTCGCTGATCGTCCTCGACGAGGCCGTCTCGGCACTCGACGTGTCGATCCGAGCGCAGATTCTCGACCTTCTTGCCGACCTGTCCGACCGCCTTGCCATCTCCTATCTCTTCATCTCCCACGATCTGTCGGTGGTGCGCGCCATAACCGACCGCGTTCTCGTCATGAAATCGGGCAAGGTGGTCGAGGAGGGTCTGACGGAAGATGTTTTTCGCAACCCGCAACATCCCTATACACAGGAACTGCTTGCTGCGACGCCGGTGCTCGACGAGGCGCTGAAGGCCCGCGAGGCCCGTGTCGCCAATGGATTGGGAGTTTCGCAATGAGTCTCGGTGAACGGCTGGGTTTCGATCCGGCAAGGATTTTCATCAGCGGTGAATGGATTTCGCCGGCCGGCGGGCGCACCCTTGCCCTGGAAAATCCCTCGACCGGAGAAACCGTCGGTGAAATTGCGCGGGGTGACAAGGCTGACATCGACAATGCCGTAGCTGCTGCGCGGGCGGCTTTGAACGGCGGATGGGGCGCGTTGACCGCCCTCGAGCGCGGCCGCATCCTGACCCGCATGGGTCGGTTGGTGCTCGACAATGTCGATCTGCTTGCCGAACTCGAGGCCGCCGATGTCGGCAAGCCGCTGGCCCAGGCCCGCAATGATGCGGTCGCGCTGGCGCGCTATCTGGAATTCTATGGCGGCGCCGCCGACAAGGTCCACGGCCAGACGATCCCCTATCTGGATGGCTACACCGTCTATTCCTTGCGTGAGCCGCATGGTGTGACGGGACATATCGTGCCCTGGAACTATCCCATGCAGATCATCGGCCGCTCGGTCGGCGCAGCGCTTGCAATGGGCAATGCCGCCGTCTTGAAGCCCGCCGAGGAGGCCTGCCTGACGGCACTCGCCTTCGCGCATATTGCGGATCAGGCCGGATTGCCCGAAGGCGCGCTCAATGTCGTGCCCGGGCTCGGCGAGGAGGCCGGCGCGGCCCTGTCGGCGCATCCCGGCATAAACCACATCTCGTTTACAGGATCTGTCGGCGTCGGATCGCTGGTTCAAGCCGCCGCTGCGGCCAATGTCGTCCCTGTCACGCTGGAACTGGGCGGCAAGTCGCCGCAGCTTGTCTTTGATGATGCCGATATCGAAAGAGCGCTTCCTTTCCTCGTCAATGCCGGCATCCAGAATGCCGGCCAGACCTGTTCGGCGTCCTCGCGCATTCTGGTGCACAGGGACGTCTATGACGAAGTTGTTGAACGCATGGCGGAGCGGTACCGCAGCCTGCGCGTCGGGCCTGCCGCCGATGATCTTGATGTCGGGCCGCTGATATCAGCCCGCCAGAAGGAGATCGTCTCCGGTTTCCTGGATCTTGCCGCGCAGGATGGTCTGACGGTTGCGGCGCGCGGCAATGTTTCCGCAGACGCACCAGCAGGTGGCCATTATGTCGAGCCGACACTGATTGCCGGCGTCTCGCCGGATCACCGACTGGCCCAGGACGAGATCTTCGGACCGGTTCAGGTCGTCATTCCGTTCGACGCCGAAAGCGATGCGATCGCCATCGCCAACGGAACGGATTACGGCCTCGTCGCGGGCGTCTGGACGCGCGACGGCGGACGCCAGATGCGCCTTGCCAAGGCCATCCATACCGGTCAGGTTTTTATCAACAATTATGGTGCCGGCGGCGGCGTGGAACTTCCGTTCGGTGGCGTTTCAAAATCCGGTCACGGCCGGGAAAAGGGTTTCGAGGCGCTTTACGGCTTCTCCGTACTGAAGACGGTTGCCGCCCATCACGGCTGAGATCGCGGGATTGCAAGGAAAAGAGACATGAGATTGCAAGGCAAGACAGCCATAGTCACCGGCGGCGCATCGGGTTTTGGTGCCGGCATCGTCCGCAAGTTTATAGCCGAAGGCGCCCGTGTTCTGGTGGCCGATATCAACACCGAGGGGGCAGAGGCATTCGCCGGGGAACTGGGAAACAATGCGGTAGCGCAGACCGTTGACGTCGCCGACACGATCAGTGTCGAAGCAATGACCGATGCGGCGCTTGGCGCATTCGGATCCATCGATATTCTCGTCAACAATGCCGGCATCACCCACGAACGTGGCCCGCTCGAAGAGATCACGGAGGAAGAGTTCGACCGCGTGCTGGCCGTCAATGCCAAATCGGTATTCCTGACGGCCCGGACCATCATTCCGCACATGAAGGAACGCGGCAGCGGCGCTGTTCTCAACGTCGCGTCAACGGCGGCGGTCAGCCCGCGGCCCATGCTCAACTGGTACAATGCGTCCAAGGGATGGATGGTCACCGCCACAAAGACCATGGCGGTCGAACTGGCACCGGCCGGGATACGCGTCAATGCGCTGGCGCCCGTGGCCGGTGAAACACCGCTGCTGAAGAAGTTCATGGGTGAGGATACGCCGGAAATGCGGGCGGCGTTCCTGGCCACAATACCGATCGGACGTTTCTCCGACCCCGAGGATATGGGCAACGCCGCCTGCTATCTCTGCTCGGACGAGGCATCCATGGTGACCGGTGTCGTTCTGGAAGTCGATGGCGGACGCTGCATCTGAAGAACCCGGCAAATCGGGGCCGATTGTACTTTAGTCGAATAGACGACTGTCCGGTCACCTTTTTCAAGTCGGCTATCCTGTTCAGGCTTGACACATTGTGGCTGTGCTGGCTCCATTGAATTAGACAAATTCAAAATTGATGCGGAGCATATCATTCGCTTTACTCTATTGCGTACCGGCCCTCCGTTCGATGGCCGATGAAATTCAAAACAACTGGCATATGTACAAAAATGTCAGAGCGTATCTGGGAGGAGTTAGATGGCAAGCATATCGATGACTGTTAACGGTCGCGAGGTCAGCGGCGACGCCGAGGATCGAACGCTGCTGGTTGAGTTTCTGCGGGAAAATCTGGGTCTGACCGGAACCCATGTCGGTTGCGACACATCGCAATGCGGCGCCTGCGTCGTGCATGTCGATGGCGATGCGGTGAAATCCTGCACCATGCTGGCCGCCCAGGCCGCCGGTTCCGAAGTGACCACGATCGAAGGTCTCGCCTCAGGCGGCGAACTTCACCCGGTCCAGAAGGCCTTTCACGAAAATCATGGCCTGCAATGCGGATTCTGCACACCCGGCATGATCATGGCGGCAACCGAAATGATCCGCCGGCATGGCTCGTCTCTCGACGAAGAGACCGTGCGGGCCGAGCTTGAGGGCAATATCTGCCGCTGCACGGGCTACCACAACATCGTCAAGTCAATCCTGGCCGCTGCTGCCGAAATGGGCGGCGCACAACAGGCTGCCGAATAGGATCAACAAAGCGGAGCGGACTACGGCCGCCGGGACCCTGTTCCCGTGAACGCGCGGAGGAGCGCGTATCGGCCAGATGGCAAATCCGCCTGCTGAACGGAGGAATTTTCAATGGGTGCTGAAGGAATTGGTGCACGCGTGGCGCGCAAGGAAGACAAGCGTTTCATTACGGGCAAGGGCCGCTACACCGATGACATGGTCGTGCCGGGCATGAAGCACGCCTATTTTGTCCGCAGCCCGCATGCCCATGCGAAGATCAACGGCATCGACAAGAGCGCAGCGCTGGCAGTTCCCGGTGTCATTGACGTACTGGACGGCCAGCTACTGTCGGAAGACGGCATCGGCAGCCTCATTTGCGGCTGGGCAATCACGTCCAAGGACGGCTCGCCGATGAACATGGGCGATTGGCGTCCGCTGGCGAACGGCAAGGTCCGCTACGTCGGCGATGCCGTTGCGATCGTCGTTGCCGATACAAGGGCCCAGGCCCGCGAGGGCGCCGAAAAGGTGCAGGTGGACTACGAGGAACTGCCGGCGGTGACAGAAACAACGGCAGCGATCGCCGATGGCGCGCCGCAAATCCATGACAACGCGCCCGGCAACCAGATCTTTGACTGGGAGCTCGGCGACAGCGCGGCGGTCGATGCGGCTCTGGCCGGCGCGGCCCATGTCACCAGCCTCGATGTCATCAACAATCGGCTCATTCCGAACGCCATGGAACCGCGCGCCGCCCTTGGTGTGTACGACTCGGCAGAGGATCACTACACCTGCTGGACAACGTCGCAGAATCCGCATGTCGCGCGGCTGGTCATGAGTGCGTTCTACAATGTGGCGCCTGAAAACAAGCTGCGGGTGATAGCGCCGGATGTCGGTGGCGGCTTCGGCTCGAAGATCTATATCTATCCCGAGGAGATTGTCTGCCTCTGGGCGTCGAAGCGGACCGATGTGCCGGTCAAGTGGGTTGCGGACCGTACAGAATCGTTCATGTGTGATGCCCATGGCCGCGATCACGTGTCCAACGTCAAGATCGCCTTTGATTCCGACAACCGCATCACCGCTATCAAGGTCGATACGCTGGCCAATATCGGCGCCTACATGTCGCTGTTTTCGTCCGCCACGCCGACCTATCTTTACGCGACGCTGCTTTCCGGCCAGTACAACGTCGCGAACGTTCATGCGAATGTCCGTGCGATCTACACCAACACGGCGCCGGTGGATGCCTATCGCGGCGCCGGCCGGCCGGAGGCCAGCTATCTGATCGAGCGCGCCATGGAAACGGCAGCGCGCGAGCTTGGTGTCAGTCCCGCAGAGCTGCGGCGCAAGAACTTCATCACCGAGTTCCCGCACCAGACACCGGTCATCATGAACTATGAGAGCGGGGATTTCGGCGCCAATCTCGACGCTGCGCTCCAGGCTGCCGACTATGACGGCTTCGCGGCCCGCAAGGCCGACTCCGCGGCGCGCGGCAAACTGCGCGGCATCGGCTTCAGCTGCTACATCGAGGCCTGTGGCATTGCGCCCTCCCAGGCGGTCGGAACGCTCGGTTCCGGTGTCGGCCTTTGGGAATCGGCCGAGGTCCGCGTCAACGCCGTCGGAACCATCGAGGTTCTGACCGGTTCGCACAGCCACGGCCAGGGCCACGAGACGACCTTCGCCCAGCTCGTCGCCGAACGGCTTGGCGTCGGCATCGACACGGTCAGTATCGTCCATGGCGACACCGACAAGGTGCAAATGGGCATGGGGACCTACGGATCACGCTCCGGCGCCGTCGGCATGTCTGCCATTTCAGTGGCGCTTGACCGGGTCGAGGCGAAGGCCAAGAAGCTCGCCGCCCATTTGCTGGAGGCCGATGAAGCGGACATCGTCATCGAGGGCGGTGAAGCCAAAGTCGCCGGAACCGACAAGGTGCTCCCGTGGTTCCAGCTCGCTCTTGCCGCCTATACGGGCCACAATCTGCCGGAGGGTATGGAGCCGGGGTTGAAGGAAAGTGCGTTCTTCGATCCGACAAACTTCTCGTTCCCGGCTGGCTGCCACATCTGCGAGGTGGAGGTCGATCCCGATACCGGGGTGACCGAGATCGTCCAGTTTGTCGCGGCCGACGATTTCGGCACCATCATCAACCCGATGATCGTCGAAGGCCAGGTGCATGGCGGCGTGGCACAGGGCATTGGCCAGGCATTGCTGGAAGGCTGCGCCTATGACAGCGAAACGGGACAGTTGCTGACCGCAAGCTACATGGACTACACCATGCCGCGCGCCGACGACCTGCCGTCCTTCACTGTCGCGACGACCAAGACCATAAGCCCGACAAACCCGCTTGGCCTCAAAGGTTGCGGAGAGGCCGGCGCAATCGGATCGCCGCCGGCGGTGATCAACGCCATCACCGATGCCATTGGCACCAATGATCTGACGATGCCCGCGACACCGCAGGCCGTTTGGTCGGCGATGAACGCCTGAGGCTTCGAGAGGAAAGGACACAGACATGTACAATACGACCTATCATCGTGCTTCCTCTGTAGAAGAAGCCGCAAGCATGATCGCCGGCGCTGACGACGGCAAGCTCCTCGCCGGCGGGCAGACGCTCATTCCGACCATGAAGCAGCGCCTGGCGGCGCCCACCGATCTTGTCGACCTTCGCCACATCGCCGATCTGAAGGGCGTATCCGTGGCGGGCAGCAAGGTCACCATCGGTGCGGGGACCAGCCATGCGGATGTTGCCAATTCGGCGGAGATTCGCAGCGCCTGTCCGGCGCTTGCGCATCTCGCGTCCCACATCGGTGACCCGCATGTGCGCAACATGGGTACGATCGGCGGTTCCATTGCCAACAATGATCCGGCTGCGGACTATCCGGCCGCCATGCTGGCGCTCAATGCGACGATCCACACCAACAGCCGCGAGATCAGCGCCGACGATTTCTTTGTCGGCATGTTCGAGACCGCGTTGAATGATGGCGAGATCATTACCGCTGTTACCTTCGACGCCCCTGAAAGTGCCGGGTATCAGAAATTCCCGAACCCGGCATCCCGATACGCCATGACCGGTGTATTCGTGGCCAAGGGGCCAGGTGGCGTGCGGGTCGGTGTCACCGGCGCGGGCAGCGACGGTGTTTTCCGGGCGAGCGATATGGAAGCGGCGCTGAGCGCCGATTTCTCCAGCGGCGCCCTTGACGGCGTGTCGGTTGACCCGTCCGGCATGATGTCCGATCTGCATGGATCGTCCGAGTACCGTGCCAACCTGGTCAAGGTCATGGCGCGGCGTGCCGTTGACGCTGCGAACTGACCCTGCAGCTTCACAAATAAAAAAACCGCCCGGATCAGCCGGGCGGTTTTTTGTTGCCTTGTGGGCAAGAATTTACTGGATCACGACGACCTTGGCGTCCTTGCCGGGTTTTACCCGCGAATAGAGATCGATGATGTCCTGGTTCATCAACCGGATGCAGCCGGATGAGGCGGCGGTCCCGATGGACTTCCACTCAGGCGAACCGTGCAGCCTGTAGAGTGTGTCCTTGCCATCCTTGTCGAAGAGATAGAGGGCCCGTGCGCCGAGCGGGTTGCGCAGCCCCGGATCCTGTCCGCCATTGGCATATTTTGCTAGCCGCGGCTCGCGGGCGATCATTTCCTTCGGCGGATGCCAGCGCGGCCATGGCTGCTTCCATTTGATATAGGCTTCGCCTTCCCAGGCAAATCCCGCACGGCCGACACCGATACCGTAGCGCACCGCCCTGTTGCCGGGCAGGACAAAGTAGAGGTACCGCTGCTTGGTATTGACGATGATCGTGCCCGGCTTTTCCTTGGTGAAGTAGGAAACGATCTGGCGATGATACCGTTTCGGCACCCGGTCGATCGGAACGGCAGGGATCGTGTAGCCGCCGTCCTTAACGACACCGTATTCACTTGTGTATATCTGCCTGGAGATCTCAGGTCCGCCGCCGCTTACGCACCCGGAAAGTGCCAGCACCGCCGCCAGTCCCAGACCTGAAAGAGTCTTGCGAAATTTCATCGTTGCCCCTCTGCGGTCCATTTCGCCGGAATATCCGAACCGGACGTTCATCAATTATGGTTTATTTGTAACTGCTCACCCCCACTTTAAGTCCCCGAGATTCAACGGCGGTTTCAGACCCACTAGCTCAATCGAGATGCCTTTTTGGCCTCGGAGTGGTGCGACGATTTGAATCGGCTATTAACGATCCCCTCATTGCGATTTTCGTGATTCTATCGGGTTATGACACGTGTTCGATTGATTTGGGAAAAGCCGCATTGGGGTGGTCTTTCAGTCAAGGCTACTCGCTGCATTTGGAAGCCTGAAAAGGCGATGCGGCCACCGCATGGCCTGATGTCCATGGCATCGCGGGCGGACTGATGGCAAGCGTGAATGGCACTTCCCTGCGTGAAGAGTTCGATGCTGCCAGGGCGCGCATTGCCGCGCTGCGCAAAGCGGGCAGGATTTCAGATGACGTCGATGCGGTTATTGGCGTGTTGTGCAGCTTGCTGGGCATCCTGATCGCCATCTTTCTGGAAAAGACGACCAGGAAGACCGGCAAGAACTCCAGTATTGCGCCGTCGCAGACGGATAAGGACAACACCGGGAAACGGAGCAAAAAGGCTTCCGGCAAGGGTGCGGCGCCGAACTGGATGACGGGCGAAAACCTTCGCAAGGTCACCGTCGGGGAAACCTCCACCGTCCAGGTTTGTGACAGTTGCGGGGCTGATCTCTCAGACGTCGAACCCTCGGCGCGCGAGGAACGCATCCATCTCGATATCATGTTCGAGGTTGTCGAGAAAAAGGTCGTCGCAGAAACCAGGGACTGCCCCAAATGCCGCACCCGAACCAAGGGGCGTTTCCCTGAAAACATGCCGGGGCCGTTGCAATATGGCGTTGGCTTTCAGGCCTTCGTGATCAACCTGCTGATTGCCCAGATGCTGTCTTTGCGCCGCGCCGTCGAACTGGTGCGGGCCATCTCTGGCGTCAGGATGTCGCAGGCCACCTGCCTGGGCTACATCCAGCGACTGCACGAGGCGCTTGAACCCTGGGAAACGGCTGCCGCCGCACATCTTCTGACCCGCCCGGCCCTGCATGCCGATGAGACCGGTTTCAGGGTCGACAGCAAAAACCAGTGGCTGCATGTGCTGACCGATGACTCCCTGACCCTCATTTATGGATACCCCGGTGTCAAGCGATTTTCGAACGGTGATGTGAGCGTGTGATCGGATGCGGTCATTTATCAGGCCTCACAGTGCGGCTTTTTGTGCAGCCGCGGGCCGGTATGGTGATGCGCGAACCGGGTCCAAATCAAGTTCCAAAGCTATTTTGCCTTTTGGGTCAACATGGTTTTCCCGCTCCGGATCTTTCCGATCAATCTCCCATGCTATTCGTCGACCTCTTCACACGTCCCGGGCACCGACGCGAAGCGTTGCGCGATCCGCGCTTACGCTACCGCCTCCGGATTCCGATAATTCTCCTGTTTCGATATCATGGCCCAGATACCCCGTGCCATCCTGTTGGCCAGCGTGATCGCGACCAGAAGCTTCGGTTTTCGATCCAGCATTCTGGCCAGCCAGCTTCCCTTGCGAACCCCAAACCGCGTCGCCGCATTGATCACTGACATCGCCCCGATGATCAACAGGCTTCGGATGTCTTTCTGACCCATCTTCGAAACTTTCCCGAGCCGGTCCTTACCGCCTGTCGAGCGCTGAAGCGGCACGAGACCCAGCCAGGCTGCGAAGTCACGCCCCCGTTTGAAGCAATTCATGTCCGGGGCAAAGGCCTCAATTGCCAGTGCCGTCTGCAACCCGACGCCCGGCATTGTTGTCAGCCTTCGCACTGTGCCGGATGCTTTCGCCTCCGTCTTGAGTTGCTTCGTCAGATCGAAAATCCTGGTCGCCAGCAGATCGATGTGCTCGGCATACATCCGGGCCGTGTTACGCACGAGGGCGGGCAGCCCATTGGTATCGTCGTCCAGCGCGGCTCTCAACTTCTTGATCCCCGCCTTGCTCTTCGGCCCGATCACGCCATATTCGGCGAGATGGCCGCGCAGCGCATTGATGGTCTGCGTGCGCTGCCTGACAAACATCTGCCGTGATCGGAACAGCATGCCGCGCGATTGCTGCTCGGTGGATTTCACCTCAACGAACCGCATGGTCGGCCGGGAGGCAGCTTCAGTGATCGCCTCAGCGTCTGCCCTGTCGTTTTTCTGCCTTTTGACAAAAGGTTTCACGTACTGAGGTGGAATCAGCTTCACCTCATGGCCCAACTTACCGATCTCGCGGCCCCAATCGTGAGCTGTGGCGCAGGCCTCCATCGCGACAATGCATCGGGGCTGCTGTGCAAGAAACGGCATGAACTGGGCGCGGCTCAACTTCTTGCGGTAGCCAACCGAGCCATCGGCTGTGGCTCCGTGGACCTGAAAAACCTGCTTTGCAAGATCAACGCCGATGATGCTAACTTCCGACATGTGGATACTCTCCCTTTGATTTGTGACGTTCAGTATAACGGCACCTGGCACATTACGATGCCTCCGGGCGGGGTATCCACACTATCAAGTTCCTGCACCCCAGGCGCGGCAAGGAAGCGATAGAGGCATTCGGCATCATTCCGGTCTACACCGGGGTGTTGATCCATGATTGCTGGGCATCCTACCTTGCATACAGCCAGTGCAAGCATCAGCTATGCGGGTCGCATCTGCTTCGGGAACTGACCTTTGTCGTCGACTCCAGCAATTACCGTTGGGCGCGCCTGATGAGGAAGGTGTTGCGTGAGGTCTGCCATAAGGTCAACAAGAGCGAGACCGGGGTGTTGAGCGAGGCCGAATGTCGCAAGATACGCAAAAGGTATCGGACCATTCTGACGCAAGGTGCCGGGGAAATGCCCGACGTTCCTGCGAAACCGGAAGGTAAGCGCGGACGGGTCGCAAAGTCGGATGCCCACAACCTGCATGAGCGTCTGTTGAAACACGAGGACTCCGTGCTTCGCTTCATGAGCGAACCCGATGTCAGCTTCACCAATAACGCGGGCGAGCAAAAAATCAGGATGGCAAAGGTCAAAATCAAAGTCTCGGGCTGCTTCCGGACAGACCGCTATGCACACGCCTGGTGCCGGATATCAAGCTACCTGAGTTCCATGGGTGCCCTCGGATATAATCCACTTGTCGCGATCCAGATCGCGCTGGCCGGAAATGCCGCCAATATGGTCAAATCACACTATGCTCAAGACGCGTGACGGGGTGAGCAGTTACGGTCTATCAAATAAGGAGAAAGCTCCAAGCGGCTTCAATTCATCTTCGGTCGCGAGCGAAAGTGTCCACTCCTTGGTCTTTCCACGCACTTGCTCGGCGACCAACAGGTTTTGCATCACAGTGGCAGTGTTGCTCGGAACAACGGCCGTACTTATCCCGTCTGGCGCTTCTTCCAGAAGTACATCAGGATTGTCGCTGTGGGGACTTAGAAAGATAAGTTTGCAATCGCTGTTTGCACGAGTGACCCGCTCGATTGCGTCTTGCAGGATCACTCCACGGCGTTCGTCTGAAAGTTTTTGTGCCTCATCAACGATTGCAATATCGAATGGGTGAGGCACCTGGTCCGCATTCAAGAAGATATGAAGACGTTCCTGTGTGAAGACGGCAATGAACGGTTCAGATTGAAGGCCGGTTTCATTAATCGGAAGTGAAGTGATTTTCATGCTGTTCAAGCCGTGGATCAGCTTGAGTTGGTTCAGTTGACGTTCGACTTCTGATACGAGCGCGCGCGTTGGAGCAACAAACACAGATGATTTAGCTTCCCCCCGCGCATGTTCGAGCAATAGCCAGTTGAGCACAGCGTAAGTCTTGCCAGCCGCCGTAGGTGCGGTGGCAGAAAGCCACTGCGATTCGCCGAGCTTAGACCATAAGTCGTTCTGAAACCTGTTCCCTAAGATTGACTTGCTCTCGTTAAGCAGGATTTCTGACCGTAGTCGTCTACGAGTAAGTAGTAGCTGCTCTATTGTTCCTATGCGCTGCTCAAGCAACGGTTCCAGGAGCTCGCGTTCCTGAGCCAACTGCACGGCTCTGTGATTGGAAAGTCGAGTTAGAATTAAACTACCTGCATCTTGAAATATTCGATCCCCGGAGAAACAGACAGCAGCTTCAGCCACCATCAAGGCGTATTCTTGCGCCTCACGATCAGTGCTTTCTGCGAGAATGCTTGCCGCAAAAAGAAGCCGCTTCCAATCATGGGACTTTGAGCCATCCTCATGTCTTATTGTGTCCGGACCGAAACTGAGTGCTGCTGACCAAAGTCTTAAGCTATCCAAGCTTCTCTTAATTCCGTTAGGCCCGATGAGCCATTTCTGAATATCGTCAAGGCTCACGTTAATGCTCCAAGAGGCTTAAAAAATAATCACGAAATTCCTCAACGGTACGCATTGGCACGCAGACAAAATTGATCTCATAACTACTGACTTTTTCTTGGCCAACACGATTTTTAATTTGCTTAACCCAGCCTGGAATTTGCTGTTTGAGTTCGGCTTCAAGCTTGGCTTCATCCGTATTTTCTCCATCGAGTCGATAGGATGGTGAGTCAAAGCCAACAAGTGCTATCCCGCAGTGTTTTAGGGACAGTGATTTTGTATCATCGAGATCAAAATACCTCTTCAAGCCTTCTGTTACTTTCGGATCATCAAAGCTTGCAAATTCATTAATCAGAAACACGTCCTGTGATCGCGCAGAGTCACTTCCATCTGGATCGATTAAAAATGGAGCCAAAGATCCGAGGCAGTCACGAACTGCATCTGATGGATTGCCGTAGAGTTTGGATTCACCCCAATAAACATTCAAGCCACCGTCATCTGTTCCTTCAGCGTAAACGCCGTCAGCTCCATGATAATGCATTTCGGTGGATGTCTTTAGACTCATCTTACAGATGACCTGCGTTAGACCAAATACGGCTTCCGCAAACGCAAAAACAAGAAGCTCGCCACCTTCTCCGCTCTTACTCAAAGATGTAAACAAGCTCTTAGCCTCTCTTTCCAGTTTGGATAAAAGGGCTGTAGAGCCGGTCTCGACTAGGTGCCTCTTTGCGTCATCAATACGCTTTCGTGGAATCGCGTAGTCGACAATCCGCTCTCTAAGAAATTCTGCAAGTGGTTTGTATCTAACTCTCCCGTTGGCATCGATGGGCAGTCTATAACAATGCACTCGCGTCCGGGTATCCTCGACCTCGGTCGCGATTCCTAATTCCTTAAGATGGACGTCGGTGACTTTTCCACCAGTCCGGATTGTACCGGAAAGTAGACTTGCGACGTCCAGCGGGGCTTCATCGATTTCAGTTTCTTCATTCATTTCGTTATGTCGTTGTTCAGCGCCGGAGGCACTACTCAGGGTAGCATTCAACTACATGTATCTGAAGAGATATTTCCATTTTGTCCTCTGCGGAACTCCTTGAGCGCGCATAAGCCAGTGTTTGATGAAGCGTTAGATGTGTGGGGCTTCGAAGAACTTTTGTTCAAGCAAAGGTGTAATTATTACGGGGGTCAACCGCCCGCTCGGTTGTGCATGGATCGGTGTCGGTGGAGAGGCACTTCTCCAATTCTGACGAGCTGGGTTCGGGGGCGGCGATAGGCCCCTGGGAGTGATCCATCTTCGGCAAGATGGCGGCATCCAATCCGCGCAGGGTTGGTCAGGATTTCACAAGGGCAGGAACGCCCTTTGATCGATGGGTGTGGGAGAGCGAAGTCTCCCACGAGTGTTTGACCGGCGATACGGTCTACTGGCTCTGGAATGGGTTAGATACCCTGACGGAGCCAAGGCCGGGGGGATGCAACGGGGGCGCGCAGCGGGTCCCCTTGGCAAGATAGTTTTGTACTACAAAACACATCTTGCGCAGCCTGGCAGGGCGGGTTGTCGGCTTGTAGTACAAAAACAACAATGCGCGATTCGCCCGGAGCGCGGTTACCAATGACTCGGATACGTTGAAAGTGTTGGTTTAGTTAGAGCAATTATTTTCAACGACAGTAAATATTACATCTTCAACATGCAGTTTATTTACGTCATAGCTCCGGGCTTTTTCAAGCTCAATGGCGATATCTTCCATAAGAGGAGGTATATCATCTGTCTGATTAATTTTGGAAAAGTAGATATTATTAAGACACGCAAGCTTACTAGTTTGCTTCGTAGTTTGATAGTGATCTGATATACCGTTTATTATAGCAGTCAAAGCAGCACCTCTTTGACTAGAAGTAGCAGCATCAAATTCAGCAATCGTCACAGCATTGGCATGGGACGCGCCCATACACGCTGCAATCAGCGTCATACCTGCATGGGCAATTGCGCTAGATCGTTTCATTTCTTATCCTTTGTAGTTGTCTGAAATGTCGTTCCTCGCACCAAACAGATCAAACGCGTTGGTAGGCCGTCTTCCTTCATTCGTTACTGCTTCCAGGCTCGGCAGCGGATGCACCATTGGCGGCCTCGTTTCCAGCAGCGATCCACCCGCTAATTTCAGCGCTAACCTTACCAGCATACATAACCTCTGAAACCACCTCGCCCTCTTCGCGATATGCGATGAAGCGGTATCCGGGATGCGGCCCTTCGCCTGAGGCCCCGATCACCGTGCCCTTCAGCTCGTGTACAGGCTCTTGGCCGTCAACCGGCGGGTCCCATGAATGGATGCAGTAAAACTTCACCCGCGATCCGTTGGTGCCGAAGCCGATGAGAAAGATGTTTCTACCTGAGTTGAGGACAAGCCCTTCGTCGATTTCGTTGACAGGGAAATTTCCGCGCGCATCGTCGGTGTAGCTCTGTTCTTCCCGGTAATGGGTCAGCTCGTCTTTAGTTTCGATCACCAACCTTGAAATCAGCACGCGGTCGGTGCGCTCGGGCGTTGTCCAGGCGCGGCGATAGAGCTTGTACGTGCCATCGAGCTTGCCGAGCGCATGAAAACGCAGATGCTCGAAGAGCCCCTGCTTTTCAGCCAAAAACGCGGCGAACCCCTCAGGCAGTTCACGCGCCGGATTATAAAGCGTTGTCCTGATCGCGCTTGAGCGCTCCAGAAAGTCATAGACGAGCTGCTGGGCGGTAAATTCCTTGCCGCGAAACACCTGCACCTGCTCATCGGTGATTGGTGATGACGGGTCAGGATCAAGCGGTTCGATCCACCGTGCCAAAGTCGTCCGGTGGACGCTTGAGTACGTCCTCCTTGAGAGCTTCTGTGCGAGCTTTTTGGTCTGCTCGTCATTTTCCAGGCAGGTTTCAAGCCTGCCGAGCGATTGCCGGTCTGCCACTTCGCGCAGTGCTGTGAGTAGTGCACGGCACTGCTCGCTGGTTCCTTCCCACGCCATCTGACTTTTTTGCGCTCCCTGTGCATCTGCGTGCAGGGCTGCATCGTGATGCAAAACATCTGCACGCGCAAGCATCAGGCTGTGCTGCGGGAATGCAACGCGGAGGTACCTATAACAAAGACACGATGCAATGGACGCATCTCCAATAACGGCAAGTAAAGGAAAGATGATGAGCAACAAAGATTTTCAAAGCGGTTACGGCACAGGCCTTAACGGCGGCAAGGTCAATACGAACGGTATGACCGACCAGCAGAAGAAGAGCATCGATGCTGGCGTAAACAAGGGTCAGCAGGATCGCGGCACCAAAAAGTAGGCGGCCTGGCAGGGCGGGCGACCGCCCTGCCATTCATCCCCACATCACTCAGAACCAACGAGACAGTCATGCGCACGATTCTAATCAACGGAACCTTCTTTGAGAGCTGCCCGGCCTGCGGACCGGGTGCCTATTGCTACGCCAGCGGCGGCAATCTGAACAGCTGCCCGCATCTTCGCAAATGGCAATTCGTAAACGGAAAACTTCTCGGCCCACCAGGATTAAAAGGCATAAGATATGGCCCACCCTTCAAATAAAGACACAAAAGGATTGCCGACCGGTAGTCTGGTTGTTGTTGGCATCCTGTTCTATGCTTTGGCCTCATACTGGCCGGAGCTTACGGGCGGCACTCTTAATGCCGCCGATCATCTTTATCTCGGTTTCTTGTAACTGCTCACCCCCACTTTAAGTCCCCAAGGTTCAACGGCGGCTTCAGACCCACTGGCTCAATCGAGATGTCTTTTTGGCCTCGGAGTGGTGCGACGATTTGAATCGGCTATTAACGATCCCCTCATTACGATTTTCATGATTCTATCGGGTTATGACACGTTTTTTGGTCGCTGGGGGGCCGATTTCTACGGGAATATCGTTTGTGTGGACGTTAACAAACAAGATGTTTGGCCCCAAGGTTTACCAAAAAAGACGGCGTATCCAATAAGACGCGAGACTGACCAAGTTATCGGACAGTTCGAAGATCTTTCAGAATATCTTTCCGAGCGCAACGACATGAATACCGCATCTGTCGATGGAAAGTTGGAACATGTAGCCGCATACCTAATGAGTTGGCAGTACCGAGAGGGTTCACTCAAAGATGCGCCACCAGTCAAGAAACTGTCCGGTGAAATGGCAAATAAGCTGGAAGAAATTATCAAGCCTTCACTCGAGGCCATCGAAGTTTCGCCGCACATTGTCGATGCGAATCCTGGTATCTCAATTGTCGCTCTGCAGAGGCTGCTAAACTACTTTCGAGAATATAAAGGCGATCCAATAACCCTACTTCCCATACCACCGGAGGACGATGACTCTGTAGACCGATTTGTATTCATATTCGATATCATCAATCTCACGCTGGCTCCTGTTTTTGCGCCTGAACAACGCGTTCTCCCTTGCGCTTTGACCACATGGGATTGGATGCGCGGAAGAACACTTGGGCGAATGATCGCCGCCAGATTGAAGCGGGAAAGAGCCAAGTCGGTATATCAGTCAGACGAAGAGCTTCCGTATGCCAGGTTCATCAGAGAGACAATGGCCGATGTAGAGAATATAGCTAGATTCTTAGCGCCGAAATATCTTGGCGCTTATTTGTCGGTACTGAGGCAGCACTTTCATGAAAAGGGTATCCCAAAAGACTTTCCAGAGGAGTTGACTTATGACCTCTTCTTGGAATTTGGCGTAAGCACACGAACGCTCATAACTTTAATTGGCATGGGCCTATCTCGTACAAGCTCGATCGAGCTGAGCGGTTACTTTGGGCGAACTGATTTGACTGAAGTCGAGGTCTTACAAAGACTGGAAAGTGGTGAGTGGGAGTCCCTTGACCTCCCCGCACTTGTGAAACGAGAAATTCGCGGCGTTATTGAACAAAAAAGGCTTGAAAGGTCAGCCGATCAAGATATAGGCCAAAATTGATGGCCAAAGCTCAACCAGTGGAAATCGGTGGAATAAAGTTCTCGAAGAAGGGTGACGCGCTTCAACACTTCAGAACAATGTTGAATAGCTACAGCGTTGAGGAACGAGTATCTAGCGAACACGAGTTCTTTCTTCTTGATGCGTTAAACAATCATCCAGAGGCCAAGGAAAAGATTGGTGCAGGAATAGACCATTTCTTTGTCCGCAGAGCCGACTATGGAACAAAATGCTTCTGGGTAAGACGCTTGGATGGCAGCGAAGAACGTTTCTCCTATAAGAGCTGCCTTTAAAAAGCAGCGTCGGTTGCCGTATCACCGCGAACCAAAATCAAAACCCAAGTCGACGCGTTGCCAGCTCGCGCCGCACGTTATTGAAAGAAGCCAGAGCGTTGCGCTGCTCCTGAGAGCCGCGCGGTGCAGCAGCCAAGGCGTTGAACGCTTCTCGGTAAAGACCTTGTAACTCTGCTGTTGTGTGCGATGCCGCTTCAAATCGTGTGATGAGTTTCATCTGATCCTCCTTTTCAAGGAGGCCCCGACCATCGGAGCCTTTCGGCCCCGTCCCATCATCATCGCCATAGAAGGCTCCGCTGCGTCTGTGGCATCCGCAGCGGAGAGGTAGATCAGGTCAGAAATGAAGAACGCGCCTTGCGGCGCGCATCGAGCGCTCAACCGAGCGCATTGTTTTTGTGGAAAGGTGTCTTAGGGCTGCCGCCCCCGTGCGGGCAAAGGGTGGGTCCTCGCTATGCTCGCTTCACTGCGCGTAGCTCCGGTCCCGCTAATGCGCCTTTGCCCTTGCACCCCCGCTTCTCGGCGAAAGCCAGACGGTTGCAGGCAACCGGTTCAGACATTGGCAAGATCACTTAGATAGCCGTCTGTGCCCTTGAAGTAACCAAACACGCCATCCATCACGTCCTTTAGCATCTCCAGATTCATGCGGTCCTGCACAAGTGGGATAGGATTACCACGATTGTCTCGCGGATAACGATAAGAAAACGAACGCGGATCGACATTGCCAAATTGCGCGATTACGCCGCCGACAATCTGGTCTGCGTTATCAGGGTCATCAGTGCCGAAACCATCCAGAACTTTTAAGAAACGGCCCCACAGTTCTTCAAATTCATGAGTGTTCCAAATGGCATCGACACCAACATGAGGTCCGTAGACATTGATGATATATTTCAAGTTCAATTCGAGGGCATGCCGATACAAAAATAAAATTGGATAGATCAGAAAGTCTGCCTCTCTCCAATCTTCGAGCGCCTTATCAACGAGGAAATCGGCTGATCGCCGGTAACCTTCAAACATCAATACAAATCTTGTGAAATCATCATCCGCTAGTGCGGCATGATTGCTGCCGTCTTCATCAATATAGAATGGATCATCACCGGGCTGAGGCCAGCGGAATTCTTTACCTATTATTTCTTCAAATGTCAGTCGTTTAGCCATCTCTGCTGTCTCCAATGAACTTTTTTACAAATAGCCCACTTTAGCAGATTTGCGGTGTTCTAAGGCTCAAAATCACGGCGACGCCGTGTGCGTTTACGCTGTTCACGCTCATTGTCTTTTTGACGTTCGCGCCGACGCTCATGCTTGTCGCGATCCAGAGTCCGGTAGTTCGCCACATCCTCACGCAGCTGCATTAGCTCCTCCTGGGAGATGGAGCGCTGGAGTTTGATATCACGCTGTAGCGCTTGCCGCTCTTCGAGCTGCTTGAAGATAAGTGAATCTTTCTCGGCGCGATCACGCCGCCAGGACTGAAGTGTCTCTTGTTCAGTCTGTGCTTTGACCTGGGCATAGCGCCCGGTCAGGCGGTGCCAGATACCGGAAAAGCCTTTGGGGAGGCGCTGTGATCGTTGCCTGGTTTCAGCTTGCCAGCGTTTCTCATGGGCAGCCCAGAGCTTTTGCCGTTCGTCCACATGCCGACCGGATATTTCGGTTTTGCGGAAGGAGATAAGAGCAAGGCGCTGCTTCGCATCACGCTCAGCGTCTTTGATGAGTGCTGCGAGCTTGCGCGACATGCCATCGGCAATCTCTGATTTGATTTCCTGAGTGCTGCGCAGCTTTTCACGATCACCGAGCTTGCCTTCAAGCTCTTTGGTTTTGACGCCAGCAAACCGGGAGAGCGAATAAACATCACCGCGATAGTCTATGGCGACATAGCCGCGCTGATCGCCTTTGGCGAGCCAGAAGCCGCGTTCTTTGAGAGCTTGTTCGAATGAAGCGCGATTATCCGATGATTTCCAGCATTGCTGAAAGGCAGATTTGATTTCTCTAGGATCGAGTCCTGCACGTTTGGCTTGTTGCCATTCGGCGCGGGTGAAGTTCAGCGGATCACGCAGACGGCGGTCCTGTAAGCCGGGTGGCATGTCCCACCCATGCTCCAGGTAGAGCTTGCGCGATACCTCTCTCAGTCTCGTCTTATAATGAGACAGGTTGATAGCCCGCATGCGCTCACTATCAATTCGTGACCAGACGACGTGAGCATGTCTGCGTCCGTCCTTTTCATGGAAGACGATGGCACGAGGTTGATCCTGTAGCCCGAGCTGCTGCTCGATCTTCTCAACAGCTTGCTCAAACGCCTCGACTGAGACATCAGCCCCTTCAGGCGGGTTCAGGCTCATTGAGAAGAGATGGTTTTTGCAGCGCGTCCCTTGCGCAATGGCATCAGCTTCACCGAATGCCCCGATTAAATCATCACTGATAAAGCCGCGCACTTCATGCAACTCGACATGCTCGTTGTCGCGTGACGCCAGCAGATACTGAGCGAGCTGCGAACCATCGCCTCTTTCTTTGCCTTTGAGGATCATGGCCCGTCCCCCGGCGACTTGCCGAGTGCGCGTAACAGATCAGCTCTAAGTTCTGCGATCTCACGGCAGGCATTTTTAAGATCGGCTTCGGTTTCCGGAGTGACCGGCAGAGAGCCTGTGTTCACTGCTTTAGCAAGCTGGTTCAGATTCGATGACAGGCGCGATGCACCTAAAGCCCCAAGGACTCGTCCCAGGGCTTCCATATCTTGAACCGGGCTATTGCCGATTTTCTTGCGCGGGGAAACATCATCACCAAAAAGACGCTCGCGGATATGAACACTCAGGGGTTTATTACCCCTGTCAGCATCCAGGCGCGCCCGTTCCTCGAACGTGAAGCGAATCGAGTACGGCGGCGGGTACTTTACTTTCTCCGCCTTGAGCGCTGCTATCTCATTGAATTTATGGTCTAAGATGCTCATTGTCGCACCTCAGACATTCATCGTCTAAAGATGCGAGATGGCGTTCCCACTCCTCAAGGACCTGAAAAAGCCGGTTCGAGCTTTCTCCCGTCAGGCCCACCAACTTCCCAAAAACCCATATACGAGATTGCGACATTCCTTGATGGTGCTGGCTATCATTGCCTTCACATCGGTTCGAATGAAGCGTGCTTTTTTTTGGATTGTGAACACGGCGGCGGGCTGGTTCCGGGTCAGCGATAGCCGGCGCCGCGGCTGGTCATCGTGGAACGCGCTCTGACTTTCGAAGATGCGTTCGCCGGCCAAAAATGTTGACGAACACTGTCTGAACCCTTCAACTCTGTCTGCAATCGACACTTTGTTTTTGCTATGAAACAAACAGTCGTCATGGCTGTGAAAGCACAGGCGCGAGACATTGCTGACTGCCTCCTACATTCTTGCCCAGATCCTCGGCACGATTGCATTCGGCTTCCAGGTCTTTTCCGCGCGTGCCAAGGAGCGCAGAAGACTTACGTTCTTTCTCGGCGTTTCCAATATTTTCTGGACGGCGCACTACATCGCGCTGGGATATCCGCTGGCCGCAATCATTGCGACACTGATTGCCGTGCAATTGATCGTTTCTTCGCTCCTCGACCAAAAGCACCGCAGACCGATTATCGTCGTTTTTATCGGATTGTACTGGATCGCGGCGTTCATTACCTTTGAACACTCTCTCCATCTCCTTCCCGCTATCGGATCGTCCGTACTGTCCCTATCCTTTTTGTTGGGTCGAACGGTGACCCAACTGCTGCCGGTTGTTGGCACATCCGTCCTGTCACTTTCATTGCTGAGCGGTGACTCCGCAATCATTGTCAGGATCGGGACGATTGTCTCGTTTTCATTGTGGATGGCGCACGGCTTCGTGACCGGTTCGGTGGTCGAAATTGGCGCAAATGGCATCCCCCTGACCGTGGCGATCTATGGACTTCTCTTTTACGATTTGCAGATCAGGAAACCACCGTGGTTGCGTTTCGGCCAAAGTCCGATTGCAGATTCCAAGGAGGAAGAATAGCCAATTGCGGAGCTGGCCGCGATCGTGCGCATCGTCTGCCGGGTTCAGCGGCATCTCCTCGACGTAACGGCTCTCTTCCGGCGTTTTGCGGCCGATCTACCTGCGCTGACAGGCAACACGTCCAAGGTCACAAGCCGGCGTTATGGAGCGCCGGAATCAGCGTTCATCCGCAGGGCGTCAATCAGCAAGTCCTCGCCCGGCAGCAGTTCTCTTCCGCGATTTCCGGGATGAACGCCATTGTCACCACCGCCCCCGACGAAACCTGCGTCCGGATAGGGGCGAAGGCCCAGCCGGGACTCCGCTTCCGAGAGAAACTCGGCCACGAAACGAAGCTGTTCGCCCCTGTCTACATATCGGAAATCATATTGATACTTGCCGCGCGGTATCTGGTTGATTGTTAACTCAACGACCATGGAAAACAATGTCGTGATCTCACCGGCGCCGATCAGCGGCTGCAGATTTTTAACAACACCGAGCGCCCATTCAAGCGCGTCCCGCTTAAGTACGGACTCCGAACGCTCCGGCAGGGTGAAGGTCAGCGATTCGGGCCGACACCGACGGTGGTACATCAGCTGTGGTACACGGTGCAGTTCACCGAGCCGCGCGATCGTCATCAACCATGTATGAACCACGGTGATCGGCAGAGCCGCCTTCATGGCGACCGCGCGCACCAAACACCGGATCGCAGCGGGTTCGGGCGGCGTCAAAACATGGAACATCACCCGTTCGAGGGCGAAACCCTTTTGCGAGGGGACTTGGGTCAGTTTCTCCATGTCGCCATAGACTTGCATATCGCAGTAGATACTGGTTGCTTGCGGATTGTTGACTGCATGTTTGACCAGCGTCTCCAGATACTCGGGCTCGCAATGGTCATCGTGCTGCCAGTAGCAGAAAAAGTCCTCGCGCAATTGCTCGCCCAGCCAGGTCATGTTGCCATGCCAGTCGAGATGCACATGCTGCAACACAAGCTCAAACCGCTGGTCGTCCATGAAAGGCGTGCAAGCCTCATAGGAGCGCTTATCGTTTCCATCGACCGAGATGAGGACGCGAAAGTTACCGTAGGTCTGCCGTCTGATCGAATCCAGGGCCTGCCCAACATGCTCCCAGCCCTGGTAGAGGGGCATCGCGATCAGTATCGTGGGATTTGTCTTGGTCACGCTTCAGAGACCTCGGATTTAGCCGGTAACGACATTTAGACCGCCTTGCGTCCCCACAAGGGCAGGATCCGGTGCAATTCGGTCGGCGCACTCCGTTGCAAACAATGGAGCCAGGGTCAGCTTGCCCGGGTCGACGGTATGATAGTGGCCTACACTTGAGACACCAATTTCAAAGCGTTGGTGCAATTCACTGTCCGGATCATATATATCGCTATTCCCCCACGCGACGATCTTGCCGCCGCGCACCGCGATGTTGGTCGATTTCGACAGGTCGCAACGGGCCAATTCCGGCATCAGTTCGGCGAGCCCGTCGAAAGTTCCCTGCAGGATTTCCGAGCGTACCGGCTCATCGGGATACATGGGCCAATCCGGTGGCACCAATCCCTGGTCAAGCGCTCGGACACAAGCAGGATACCAGGTCAAGTATATGGTGCCGTCGGCGTATGGGACGACTTCACCGAATGGACCACTGATAACCGTAATCGCCCGGTGGACCGGTGTTTCCTGCGCCGGCCGGAAGGCAACGCCGTACTTCAGTCTGTAAATCCAGGGTCGCTGGGGCCGAAGGCCACGCCTTTCATCGATCGACAGACGCCCGTCCCACAGCGCGTTTGCCACATGATCAAAAGACGTACGGCTGGTTTGCCCATCGCGTGCTGTCACGACAACAAGAGGAGCTTCACCGTCAACACACAAGACTTCCGTGTTCAGCCAGATATCGATATTGGGAGTTTGCGCGATGCGCTCACGGATCATACCCGTCAAAGCCACAGGGTCGATTGCAACTTCCGGCGAGCTGAATGCGCCCATTACGAGCTCCGGGTCAAACTCCCTTTCAAGCGCCGCTTGTGTCCAGCGTTCTGGCGGAGACAGCAAATCCCGGCCGAAGTAGCCATCGCGCACCGATGCAGGTTGGTCATTGATGATCTGATGGACGGACTTGAGATAAGCCGCGATCTCGTCGACGTCGCGCTGAGAGTCCCGGTGGGCGAGGTATACGGCTGGATTGGATGTCGGCAGCGTTTCCCGGGGTGTCCCCAGATATCGACTGAAGAACGGAGCGAAGGACAGTGCGCCCTCCATCATCTTCCTGGCTGTTCTGAGGCTGAGATCAGCCGCATACATGTAGCCCAGATGGATTTTGCCTTCGTTTGCAACCGCAGCCTGTGTCATGAGCCGGTCGTTTCGGTCGATCAGGACCACGTCGACGCCTCGGTCTGCCAGCGCCATCGCCAAACAGCACCCCTGCAGTCCGCCGCCCAACACCGCAACACTCATGTTCTCGTCCGCCTACGATCTCAATACGTCTATCTATTCTCACGATTGAATCGTTCGCTCAAGAAATAATGGACCGACCAAGCTCTTTGATTTGCACCGGGAGTTAAACGAGAGTGTCTGATCTCATTTCCAACTTGATTGCGACGACGCGGCGGCCCAACGCCTTGAAAGTTGAGATCCCCGGCGGGCGGCGGGGCGTGTCGCATGCCCCGCCGTGCGCGCCAGTCAATGTGTCATGCCAAGCGGCGCTGTCAGCCGAATTGGACCCTGCTGCATACGGCCCCCCGGCCGACTTTTCCTTTGCGCGTTTCCCGCTTCAGGCGGCGGTTGCATTCGCGGCGGGCGCGGTCGCAGGCCTTGCTCATCTTTCGTGCATTGGCCCCGCCTCGTGCAACGATCCGGTGCGTGTCGGACGCCCGATATTCACAATAGGACGCATGTGCCTTCGCGGCTGAACCCGCCAAAACGCTCGCCGTGATAATAGCGGACGCTGCCGCCAACAGACATTGCCTATACATAACAGTCTCTCCTTTGCTCGACATTGCGGCCAGTGAAGCCGCTTCTTTCGGTTGCATCCACCAAGGTGGGGAGGACCTGTTTCAGTTCATTGTCCGATCAAGGGCGATTTTGTTTCCATTGTTTCCGCCGCGTATCGGCACTGATGTGTGTTGGCTGGAAAAGACCCGCCACGGCAGCCTCGCTCCCAGAGCCCGCGGGTCCATTCGCGTGTCGACCCACCGTGCGCAATGGCGGCGGGCGTCAACTCTTCAAGTAAAATCAATACGTTCGCGCACCGCATCAGCGATCACCGCTTCCTCGTCGGTCGGGATGACCAGGACGTCAACCTTTGACGCGGCGGTGCTGATGCGGCTCGCATGGGCATCATTGGCGGCCGCGTCCAGGTCGACACCGAGCCAGCCGAGACGGTCGCAGATCAGGCGGCGAACCGTTTGCGAATGTTCACCGATGCCGGCCGTGAAGACGATGGCGTCGAGCCCCTCGAGCGCCGCTGCAAGGGAGCCGAGTTCGAGGGCCGCGCGATAACAGAACAGATCGATCGCCTCCTTCGCATGCGGATCGGTGCTGGATTCCAGGTCGCGCATGTCGTTGCTGATGCCCGAGACGCCGAAAAGGCCTGAATCGCGGTAAAGCAGGCGCCGCACCGCATCGACATCCATGCCCTTGTCATCCTGCAGATGGATCAGAACGCCCGGATCAATTGAACCGCTGCGGCGCCCCATCATCAGCCCGTCGAGGGCGGTAAAACCCATGCTGGTGGCGATGCTCTTGCGCTCCCGCATGGCGCACATGCTGGCACCGTTGCCGAGATGGGCGACGATCACGCGGCCGTCGGCGCGTGCACCGAGATGCTCCGGCAGGACGCCAGCGATGTACTGGTAGGACAGACCATGGAAGCCGTAGCGGATGATGCCCTCGTCGCTGAGCTGCCTCGGCAACGCGAAAAGCTGGGCGAGACGCGGCTGCGTGCGGTGAAAACCGGTATCGAAACAGGCAACCTGCGGCAAACCGGGGATGCGGTCCGCGACAGCGCGGATCGCGGCGAGGCTGTGCGGCTGGTGCAGGGGCGCAAGCGGCACCAGTTTTTCAAGGGAATCCAAAACACCGGCATCAATGGAAACCGGACGGTCGAACTGCCGGCCGCCATGCACGACGCGATGGCCTGCGGCCACAATGCGGCGGTCCGTTTCGCTGTCCAGCAGCCATTCCAGCAGGCGTGTGACCAGCTGCGCATGATCTGCTGCCTGATCAATGCCCTCAAGCAGCGCCAGTGCCAATGGCTGACCTTTCTGGTCCTTGGCCTTGAATTGCGGCATCGTGCCGATCCCGTCGATTGCACCCGACACCGCCGGTTCCTTCTGTCCGGCATCGACGGGATGAAGGGCAAATTTAATGCTGGAGGAGCCGGCATTGAGAACCAGGATCAGGTCGGTCATAAAGTCTTGCGTCGCTTGTGGTGAACATAGAGCTGCGCCAGGGTGCTCGAAGCGATCCGAGACAGCGTTCCGTCCGCCCTGCTCGTCAGAATGATCGGCACCCGCGCGCCAAGCACAATACCTGCCGATTCGGCTCCGGCAAGATAGATCAACTGCTTGGCGATCATGTTGCCGGCTTCCAGATCCGGCGCCATCAGGATATCCGCGTCACCCGCGACCTGCGAGACAATGCCCTTGGTCTCGGCGGCACTTGCGGAGATTGCATTGTCGAATGCCAGCGGGCCATCGAGCCGGCCGCCGGTGATCTGTCCGCGATCGGCCATCTTGCAAAGGGCGGCGGCGTCGACGGTCGACGATATTTTCGGGTGTACGGTCTCGATCGCCGAGAGAATCGCAACCTTCGGTGCGTCAACTCCCAGAGCCACCGCCAGATCGATGGCATTCTGGATTATGTCGCGTTTGTCCTCGATATCGGGGTAGATGTTGATTGCCGCGTCTGTGATGAAGAGCGGCTTGGGGTAATGCGGTACGTCGAGCACAAAGATGTGGCTGAGGCGCCGCTCGGTGCGCAAGCCCTTTTCCTGATCGAGCACGGGTGCGATCAGTTCATCTGTGTGCAGCTTGCCTTTCATGATGGCATCGGCACGCCCGCTGCGAACGATCTCGACCGCCTTTTCCGCCGCGGCGTGGCTGTGCGGAACCGCAATGAGTTCGACACCGTCGAGGCTGCGATTGATCAGTTTGGCCGCTGCCTCGATCTTGTCCTGCGGACCGATGAGGATGGGATCGATCATGCCCTGGTTCTTTGCTTCCAGGGCACCGGTCAGCGATTTTTCGTCGCACGGGTGAACGACGGCGACGCGGATTGGTTCAAGATCATGGGCCGTGTCTACGAGTTGCTGGTAGCTTGCGCCGCGCTCGTGCAGATGGACTTCCGGAAGCACAACGCGCGGCCGGCGCACCTTTTCCGTCGGCGCTATGACATCGGCCTCGCCAGTAATGACCGGCTCGCCATCCTGATTGAGGCAGAGGCAGTCGATCTTCAGACGCTTCTTTTCCTCGTTCTTCTCCTTCACCGTCACGCGCACGGTGACCGTATCGCCTAGGCCGACGGGGCGGCTGAAATGGAGCGACTGGTTGAGGTAGATGGTCCCGGGTCCAGGCAATTCCGTTCCCAGCACAGCGGAGATCAGCGAACCGCCCCACATGCCGTGCGCGATGACCTGGTGGAAACGGTCCGACCTGGCGAATTCCGCATCCACATGTGCGGGGTTTACGTCGCCGGACATGACGGCGAACAATTCAATGTCCTCCGTGCGCAAAACACGCGTGAGTTCAGCGCTGTCGCCAACCTTGATCTCGTCGAATGTCCGGTTTTCTATATACTGCATTTGCAAGTCCCGATCATGCGATCACGTGATAGCCGGCATCGACAAAGGAAATGTTGCCCGTCACATTGCGTGCCGCATCACTCACGAGGCCAACCGCCATATTGCCGACATCCTCGATCGTGACAAGCCGGCGCGCCGGCGCGCGGTCGCGGGCGTCATCGATCAGCTTGTCGAAAAAGGCGATGCCGGAGGCGGCACGCGTCTGCAGCGGTCCGGGCGAAAGAGCGTTGACACGGATGTCGCGCGAACCGAGTTCGGCGGCGAGATAGCGCACCGTGGATTCAAGCGCGGCCTTGACCGGTCCCATGATATTGTAGTGATCGACCACCTTCTCGGCGCCATAATAGCTGACGGTCAGCAGGCAACCGCCATTCTTCATCAGCGGGATGGACCTTTTGGCCATGCGGATGAATGAGTGGCAGGAAATATCCATCGCCTCGGCAAAGCCTTCGCGGGAGCAGTCCGACACGGATCCATGCAGGTCCTCAAGCGGGCAAAAGGCAATGGAGTGGAGGACGAAGTCCAGCGTTCCCCATTCCTTCTCGATGCGTTCGAACAGCGCATCCATCTGCCCATCGTCGCGAACGTCGAGCGGCATGAGTATTTCCGCGCCAACGGCCTCGGCGACCGGCTCGACATGGGATTTTGCCTTTTCATTAAGATAGGTGACGGCAAGCCGGCCGCCACCCGCGCTGAATGCGCGCGCGCATCCCGAGGCGATGGATTGGTCGTTGGCGATGCCGACGACCAGCCCGCGCTTGCCTTCGATCAGTCCGGAAAGCAAAGTCATGGCGATACCTTCAGCTCAGACGTACATAGGTGCCGGGCGCATCGCCCAGTGACTGGTACCCTGCCTGCGGCGCGCCCATGGCCGGCGGCGGGACGGGCGCACCGGAATGCGCCTTCAGCCAGGCCGTGAGTTCGGGCCACCAGGAGCCGTCCTTCGGTTCGTTGGCAGCGACCCAGGCGTCCGGGTCGACATAAAGGCCGTCATGGTCCCGCGTCGCAACACGGTAATGCCGGTGCGCATGACCGGGTTCAGAGACAATACCGGCATTGTGTCCGCCGCTGGTCAGCACGAAGGTGACCTCGGTGTCGGTCAAAAGGTTGAGCTTGTAAACCGAGCGCCACGGCGCGACGTGATCCCGCTCCGTACCCACTGCGAAAACGGGCGCGCGTATGTCGGATATCGTTACCGGCCTGCCGCCGACCTTGTAGTGGCCTTCGGCAAGATCGTTGTCGAGGAAGAGCCGGCGAAGGTACTCCGAATGCATCCGGTACGGCATGCGCGTCGTATCCGCGTTCCACGCCATCAGGTCGTTCATCCCGTCGCGCTCGCCCATCAGATAATTGTGCACGCCGCGCGACCAGATCAAATCATTGGATCGCAGCAACTGGAAGGCACCGGCCATCTGGCTGGTGTCGAGAAAGCCCTGCTCCCACATCATGTCTTCCAGGAAACTGACCTGACTCTCATTGATGAACAGCATCAGCTCGCCGGCCTCGGTGAAGTCGGTCTGCGCAGCAAACAGCGCGACCGTTGCAAGCCGATCGTCGCCGTCGCGGGCCATGGCCGCCGCGGCGATGGAAAGTAGGGTGCCGCCAAGGCAGTAGCCGATCGAATGCACCTTGTTGCTGCCTGTCACCGTGCAGGCTGTGTCGAGGGCGTCCATGACGCCGAGTGTGCGGTAATCGTCCATGCCGAGATCGCGGTCGTCCGGGTCCGGGTTCTTCCACGAAATGATAAACACTGTGAAACCCTGAGCGGTCAGATAACGCACCAGGGAATTGTGCGGCGACAGGTCCAGGATGTAGTATTTCATGATCCAGGCCGGCACGACCAGGATCGGTTCGGGGTGAACCTTGTCTGTTGTCGGCTCGAACTGGATAAGTTCCATCAGGCGGTTGCGAAAGACGACCTTGCCGGGCGTCGCCGCAATATCCTCGCCGATTTCAAATGAGTCTGTACCGGCCGGCTTTGCCCTGCTGAGCGTCCTCTGCCAATCCTCGAGGAAATGCTGAACGCCGCGCACGAGATTCATGCCGCCTTCTTTGCGCGTCTGCGCCAGAACTTCGGGGTTGGTCAGCAGAAAATTGGATGGCGAGAACATGTCGAGTGCCTGCCTGGCGCCGAAGGCTACGACATTTTCGTGCTGTTGCGTCACACCGCGCACCCCGGTGGTGGCGTTGTGCCACCATTGCTGATTGAGAAGAAACGCCTGGTGCATGACGTTGAACGGCCATTTCTGCCAGGCCTCGTCGCGGAACCGCCGGTCGCCCGGAAGGGGTTCAACGCAAGGCTCAACCTGCTGCGAAGGCAGCATGCAGCGGCTGGTATAGGCGGCAAGGCGCATCCCCTTGCGGAATGCCTTGTCCGCCAGTTGCATCTGCTTTCCCGGAAGGGTCGCCAGATGAACCGACCAGTCAAGAAACGCACCGGCCATCGCGGCGGGCGAAACCGCGGCGGTAAAATGGGCCGTTGTTGCCCGGAACGAGCGATCCATCACCTCTTCCATGGCGGTCGAGGATGACGCGGCCTCGGCATCGACCGGCATTGCCTGCGGAGCCTTCAGCGTATCGCGAAGCGACCGGGGAAGATCGGCACGACCGGTGGTTTGCGAGCCTTTTGTCCTGTTTGCCGGTTTTCCGGATCTGGTCTTGGCGCGACGGCGCGGGGACTTCTGAGTCGACATGAGCCCGGCTCCTTCCTGATGGCCCAATGTGGACCGGCACTTTCACAGAATTACGACAGTTTTTGCGGCGCAAAACCAGATCGCATCAAGGAATTCAGTGTCATGAGGGACAGATAAGTAATAAATTGTGCGTCGCAATAGGGCACTGCCGCACCAACGCGTTGCGGGTGCGACAGGATACATCCGCTGGATGCGGCCGGTCGTAGTCGGACCGGCCGTCTTTCGGGCTCAGCGCTTACTTGGCTTTCCTGGACGAGCCGTTGGACTGTGCCTCGGATGATTGCGCATCATCGGAACCGCCCTGCCCGTTGCCTAGATCACCCATGGTGTCGATTACCCGCTGCGCCTGTTCGCTGTAATCGTTGAACATCTTCATGAAGAAGCCGGAATAGGCCTCTGCGACGTCTTCCGGCGCCTTTGACCGTGCGATCTTCGCGGAGACTTCCATATCTTCTTTCCACCTTTCGGCGCAAAAACTCATCGTCTCGGCATTGAGCCTGCCAAGCTTGTGAAGGAACGTGCCGTAGGATTGCGCGATGTTCTCCATATTATTCGCATTGGCTTTCATGATGCCGTCGAGGCTCGAACCGAACGGGTTCGTGGTCTGTGATTGTTGTGCCATGATCTGATCCGCCCTGACTGTTTATTGGTTTTCGGCCGGCCGGACCGGCCTCTTCCAATTTACCACCGGAAGGCGACGGCATTTTGACCGAGGTCAAGCGAAATCACGATAATGCGTGCCGTCTTTCGCGGCCGGCTAGGCCGACCCGCCGCGCCGCCTCCAAAGCAGCACCGCAGCGACGGCCATGACGATGATGATGGCCGGCACAACAAACATGGCGACCGCTGACAGCTGATGCCACAGACGCGGAAGGATCGAGGCATCCTTGCCGAAGTGGTAGCCGACCGTCGTCCACAGACCCACCCAAAGCGCCGCGCCAATCATGTTCGCAACAAGAAAACGGAACCAGTGCATGCCGGCGGTGCCTGCGGCTATGCCGTTCAATTGACGCAGAAGCACAAAGAAGCGCGCGAACGCCACGACGATCGGACCGCGCTTCTGAATCAGGTCCTCCGCGGCGGCCAACCGTTCGTGGGTTATGCCGAAGCGGCTGCCATGATGCACAATCAGCGGCCGGCCGAGCCTGCGGCCGATCAGGTAGCCGATATTGTCGCCAACCACAGCGGCGGCAAAGGCGGTCACCGCAATGCCAACGATGTTCATCTGCCCGAGCGCCGCAATGCCAGAGGCAAAGATGATGAGTGTCTCGCCGGGTAGCGGCAGGCCAAGGGCCTCCAGCATGACGTCGAAAAACAGGCCCGGCAAACCGAATTCACGCACAAGCGGTTCAATGTCGGACAACCATGAGGGCACTGGAATCGGTCTTTCCTGTCAGTCAAGTTCGTCGTTGCACGACCGTAGACGTATCACATGCCGCATCACCCCTCCACCAACCGATACCGCGCCTCCTTGCCTTCACGACTGCGTGATCCTGTTGCGGTGGCAATCGGGCAATTGCTGCGCTAAGACCCTGCCATGATGAAATGCCTCTGTGCGCTCGTATTGTTGGTCTTTTCGGTGACCGTTGCTTCGGCGGCGCATATGCCGTCGTTCAAGCCATGGGCGAGCGCTCAGATTTCCGCAGAGGCATCGGCATTGAACGCCGATCTGCAGCCGTCACTTGTTGAAGCACCCTGTTGCCCGGATGCATCCGCGAAATCCGGTCCGGCAGCACCCTGTTCGGCAGATTGTTCCTTCATGCCCGCAGGCACCAGCCTTGCGGCCCCAGGGCTCCCCAACGACATCGCTTTCACCAAAAAACACTTTGTGAAATGGCTGGCGGAAAAGACACCGCTTCGGCCGCCTATTATCTGATCCGCCGACATCTGCCGGCGGCTCGCCGGTACAGCAATCCTGCAGCCACAAGAACCCCATCGCGATCTGAAAGCGTGATGTCCGGGCGCCCGGCGCTTGAAGCAGGAAATTAACGATTTCTTCTCGCAACAAAAAACCGGTCTTGCGCCGGTCAGGAAAGTAATGATGAAAGCCATTCAGATAATCATGTTCGCTTCAGCCTTGTTCACCTCAGCGGTCGCCATCGCGGGCCAGGCAGCAGAAACCGACAGAACGCCGGTGACGGTCTTCATGACACCGTGGTGCGGCTGCTGCCACGCCTGGACAGAGATCATGCGTGAGGAGGGTTTCGAACCGACCGTCCATGACGTCGAGGACCTCGATCCGGTCAAGAGCCAGGCCGGCGTGCCCGGGAATATGCAGAGCTGTCACACAGCCGCCGCGGGCGGCTACGTCCTTGAGGGGCACGTCCCGCCGGCGGCCGTCAGAAAACTGCTGAGCGAGCGGCCGGCCGTTCGCGGCCTGTCAGTGCCCGGAATGCCGGCCGGATCGCCGGGCATGGGCAACGACTCAGACGCGCATTACACGGTCTACAGTTTCAGCCACGACCGGGAAGCGACGCCGCAGGTCTATCTCGAGATCGGAAAATAGGACCATGACTCCCAAAACGAAAACCAGCCGCAGACAGTTTCTTGCGGGCTCTGCCAGCTTGTGCGGTGTTGCCCTCGCGGGCTGTACGACAACGGACCAGCCGGACGGCAAAGTCGTGCTGCCGCGTGCGAGCAGCAACTATGCACTGATGTACGGGCCGGTCCGGAACGAGCGTTTTCCGATCCCGGCGGTGGATATCAGCCGGGTTCCAAAGCAGTACTACCGCCGGCTGGTTGCCTATGACGGGCCGGAAGCACCCGGCACCGTCGTCGTGGATACACGCACTTTCTTCCTCTACCTTGTCGAGGGCGGAGGGCGTGCCACGCGTTATGGCGTCGGGCTCGGGCGCGCCGGCTTCGAGTGGTCCGGACGGGCCCGAATCGCGTGGAAGCAGGCCTGGCCGAAATGGACGCCCCCGGACAGCATGATCGCCCGTGAGCCGGAGCTTGAGCGCTGGAGCGTCAGGAACGGCGGCATGCCGCCGGGGCTGAACAATCCGCTGGGTGCACGGGCGCTCTATATTTTCCAGGGAAATGTCGACACCCTCTACCGGGTCCACGGGACTCCCGAATACTGGACAATCGGCAAGGCGGTCTCGAGCGGCTGCGTGCGAATGATGAATCAGGACGTCATTCATCTCTACGGCCGGGTACCGACAGATGCAAAAATACTGGTGATCTGAGCTTCAGTGTGCGGAACCGGCTTGCAACAGCCGCATCCGCACACATATCTTTCATAGAATAGACATCCAACCGGTCCGTTTTTCGGTTCACAGCCCCCTTGGAGCGATCCCATGTCCGTCTCTCGCCATAGCCTTTTGTCAACGATTGTCGCCGCCGCTTCCGTCGCCGCGTTTTCAGGATTTGCGTCACCGGCCCAGGCATCATGTTCCGCCAATCCGGGCCCGGGCGTTGACTGGACGGGCTGCCGCAAGAGCAATCTCATTCTCAGGGGAACCAATCTGCAAGACGCCAAGATGTCCGAAGCCGACCTGTCGACAACGGATTTGCGCGATTCCAATCTTGACGGCGCGGACCTTACAAAGGCCAATCTCGTCCGCTCGCATCTCGATGGCTCAAGCCTCGTCAAGGCCAATCTCAGCCGCGCGCTCGGTTACCGTACCCGCTTTCACAAGACCAACCTGACGGATGCGGATTTCGAAAAGTCAGAAATGCAACGGGCGGATTTTGCCGGCGCAACGCTGAACAACGTCAACTTCTCCAAGGCGGAGCTCGGCAGGGCACAATTCGCCGACGCCAGCCTGCAGAATGTCAACTTCGATTTCGCAATCCTGGCGCGCGCCGATTTCCGCGACGCCGACATCGGCGACGGAGTCAATTTCGATTCGGCTTATCTGTTCCTGGCGCGTTTTGAAGGCCAGGACCTCAGCAAAGCGCAGGGCCTGTCCGACGCGCAGATCGAGCTGAGCTGCGGCGACTCGACCACAACCCTGCCCGAAGGACTGACGCGGCCGGCGAGCTGGCCTTGCGACGACGAGGCATTGAACTAGGGACTGGAGCGTGACCGGTTCCGTTCGAAACATTTGACGGCGGAAACACTCAGTCGGCGATCATGCCCTTCTCGCGCCACCGGTCGAAAATCTCCAGCGCCGCATCGGCAAATGCGTCGTCGTTGATGTGACAGTCCAACTCGCGAAAGTCGACGTTCGACGGTATCTTGCTGCGCATTTCGTCCAGAAAGGCACCAAGGCCTTCGGGATCGTGAAGGTCGGCGCCTTCCCGGTCCCATTCGCCAAAGCCCCTGGCCGGCATCAGAAAGGCGGTCGGGCCTTTCGCATCGGCGAGACGCGCACAATGGGCACGCGCCACATCCCTGCGTTCCTCGCCATTGAGCACGACAGAATTGATCAGCCGGTTGTGAGTATGGCTGGGATGAGACGCCCATTTGTCCGGAAGGTCCTGCCACGCGACGATGTCGACAAGATCATAGCAACCCGCCGAGACGATTTGCGGGATGCCGTGACGGCCCGCCGCCGTCAGCCGGTCCGATCCGGCCGAGATGTTGGAGCCGTGAACATGATTGCCGACTTCCTGGGTGCAGAAATCCATGACGCAGGTGAACGCACCTTGCCCGGCAAGCCCCTCGAAGGCCCTTCCGCCCATGCCTGTTGCATGGAAGACGGCGAGGTCAAAGCCGCGCTCTTCCAGCGCCGGTTTCAAGCGCAGCATGTAGCGCAGCGCACTCGAACCGAGGCTGGTCATGCCGACAATCGGGCGGTCGCGCGGCGGTTTCTCGACCGCCCTGGCGGCGCCGAGAACCGCACCAGCGGCCTGTGACAGGGATGATTTGCAAATGGCGTTAAGGCCATAGAGGCCACCGGCCCACAGGATCATCTGAACATCAGGCGCCAGCCGTTCGGGAGGCAACATCGGCGAAAAAGAGACCGTCGATACGATGTATTTCGGAACCCCCACCGGCAACGCGGCCGTAACATCGAGCGCCAGGTCCGTGCCCATCGATCCGCCGAGCAACATGATCCCGTCGAACACACGGTCTTGCCAGAGCTTGAGGCAAAGGGCGGCGCAGCCCTCCGCCATGATCTGCATGGCCGTGTTCTCGTCGCCCGAGTCAATCGCCGCCTGGATCGACGAACCGCCCGCCTCGGCAACCGTGTGTTTGGAATAGTCGGTGGGTGTCGACGGATCGCCGAGCACGCTGACATCCATCATCAGCACATGACCGCCCTGCGCCTTGATGCGGGATGCCACATAGTTCAGTTCATCGTCCTTGGTGTCATAGGTCCCGATAACGAGGATGGTCTTGTCCGACATGTCTTGCACCCGGTCCCTAATCTACAGCTGTATCCAAGCCGTCTTCAGATCGTGATATTTTTCCAGCGCGTGCAGCGACTTGTCGTGCCCGTTGCCGGACTGCCGGACCCCGCCAAGCGGCACCGTCCCGTCAGCACCGCCATAGGTGTTGACGTGTATGACTCCGGTCCTCACGCGGCGGATCATGCGATGGGTGCGCGAAAGATCCGACGTCCAGACCGCGCCGGCAAGGCCATATCGGCTTTCGTTGGCAATTGTGACCGCCTCGTCCTCCGTGTCAAAGGGGATCACCGCCAGCACCGGTCCGAAGACTTCCTCCTGCGCGATCGTGTCGCCTGGACCGACACCGGTCAGCACGGTCGGCTGCATGTAGTAGCCACCGGTATCCGCCAGGATCCGGCTGCCACCGGTGACCCGTTCGGCACCCTCTTTCTCGGCTGTCGCGACGAAACCGAGATTGCCTTCCAGTTGCACGAGGCTGTTGACGGCACCGATGTCGCTTTGAAGGTCCAGCGGGTCGCCCACCGTGAAGCCCTCGGCGCGCCTGACCAGGGCGGCAACGAAATCATCATGGATCTCACGCTGAACAAGAAGGCGCGAGCCTGCGACGCAGACCTGACCCGAATTCCTGAATATGCCGGATGCCGAAATGCCGGCGGCCTTTTCCAGATCCGGCGCATCGGCAAAGACGATGTTGGGCGACTTGCCGCCGAGCTCCAGATAGCAGCGCTTCAGGTTCGACCGGGCGGCGTATTCGAGCAGGCGGCGGCCGGTGGCGCCGGAGCCGGTAAATGCGAGTATGTCGACGTCCATCGACAGGGCGAGCGCCTCGCCGACCACCGAGCCTTTTCCCGTAACAACATTGAAGACACCATCAGGAAGACCTGCCTCGCAAGCAAGTTCAGCAAGGCGCAGAAGCGACAGCGAGGCGGTTTCGGCCGGCTTCAAGACAATGCTGTTGCCGGCGGCAAGGGCCGGGGCAATCTTCCAGGCGCCGATCATCAGCGGAAAGTTCCACGGCACGATGGCGCCGACAACGCCCACCGGCTCCTTGTGAACCAGCGCCAGGATGTTTTCGTCCGTCGGTGCAATCTCGCCATAGACCTTGTCGATCGCCTCGGCATAGTAGCGGAACGTGCCGGCGGCCGAGCCGCTCTCGGCCTTGAACGCCATGTTGATTTCGGTGCCGTTGTCACGCACGCCCAGCACCGAGAGGGCCAGTGCCTCGCGCTCGATGAGGTCGGCAAGCCGGTGGAGTACTTTCTTGCGGGCGGCCGGCGCCAGTCGCGACCAGCGGCCGTCATCGAAGGCGGAACGCGCCGACGCCACCGCCATTTCCATGTCGCCCGCCGTTGCGCGCTCGATTGTGGTGAGCACCGATCCGTCGATCGGGCTGAGCACTTCGAGTGCGCCGCCTCCGCCCGCCTGCCAACTGCCATTGATAAACAGCTTCCGCGCCGCGACGGGTTCCCGCCGCAGCGCGTCGATGCGTTGCTGATCAAGCATTTTCCGTTCTTTCAGTCTTGCGGTTTTTCAACTGCGTCCTGACATGCATGACAATGATGATGACGATGGCGCAGAAGAGGATGAAGGCGATCGGCCGGTCGATGAAATCAAATGGTGTCTTCACCCTCGCCATGGAAGCGCGCAGCTTCACCTCCATGATCCGGCCAAGGACCATGCCGAGGATGATCGGAACAATCGGCAATTGCAGCCGCTTCAGGACAAAGCCGATAAAGCCGAACACGGCTGCGATAACGCAATCCCAGACGCTGTTGCGCAGCGAGTAGACGCCGACAAAGGCGAGCGTCAGGATCATGACACCGAGGAAGCGCGTCGGGATGCGGATGACCTGCAGCAGCGTGTTCGTTGAAAACAGCAGGAAGACCAAAACCATCACGTTGAGGATCAGCAGCGCCAGATAGAGTGCCATGACGAAGTCCATCTGGTTCTGGAAGAGCTGCGGACCGGGAACGACATTGTGCACGTAAAACACCGACAGCATCATTGCCGTCAGCGCCTCGCCCGGCACGCCCAACGCCAGCAGCGGGATCATCGCCGCGCCCGGCACGGCGTTGTTGGCGGCCTCCGACGCGATCAGGCCCTCCGGCGCGCCGTCGCCGAACTTTTCCGGCGTCTTCGAGCGGCGCTGCGCAAAGGTGTAGGACAGGAACTGCGCCATGAACTCGCCGACGCCGGGGATCATGCCCATCACGACCCCGAAACCGGAGGATGCCGATGCGGTTCCGGGAAATTTGAACAGTTCGCCAAGCCCCTGGAACAGTCCGCCGCTGACTGGCGCGGCCTTGGGGCTGTTGTCGCGGTCGACAAGCAGGACAAAGGCCTGGCTGAGCGCGAACAGCCCGAGGACGACAACGATCAGGTCGATGCCGGATGCAAGGAAGTTCATGTCGAAAGTAAAGCGGCGCGTGAGCGTTGCCGTATGCAGGCCGATCGTGTTGATGAAGATTCCGAAGAACACCAGGAAGGCGGCAATCACCGTCTGCCCGCGGTGCACAACGACGGCAAGCACCAGGCCCAGAAGCGCCGCAAGGAAGATCTCGCGCGAACCGAAATGCGGGGCGATGGCAGCGAGCAGCGGCGACAGAACAATCAGGCAAAGGACGGAGAAGATGCCGCCGAAGAAGGATGCCGAATAGGCCAGGCTGAGGGCACGCCGCCCCTCGCCGCGCTTCGTCATCGGGTAACCGTCATAGGTGGTGAGTGCGTTGACGGCCGTGCCGGGCGTGTTGATGAGGACTGCCGGGATCGAGCCGCCATACATGGACGAGCCGTAGATGCCAAGGAGCACGGTCAGCCCGACGATCGGATCGAATGAGAAGGTGGCGGGAAGCAGGATTGCGATCGCGACTGCAGCGCCGACGCCTGGAATGGCGCCGATGATGACACCGCCGACCGAGCCGATCAGCAGCGCGGCGACCACATCCCATCGGGCCAAGATCAACAATCCGTCAAACAGAACGTCCATAACCGCCGCTCAAAGATAAAGGATCATGAAGTTGCGAAGGCCGTCCGGCAAGGCTTCGTAGATCGCACCGCCTGGAACGCGGACCTGTAGAAATCCCTTGAAAAGGACAACGATGACCGCACCTATCAGCGCCGCCGACCACAGCGCGCGTGCTGAGCGGTAGCCCATGCGGCGCGCCAGCAACGGACAGAAGACGATGGACGTCGGCAGGTAACCGACGACCGGAACGATGAAGACATAGGCCATGAACCAGATCGGGTATTCGATACAGCGGACCCACACCAGGAGCTCACGCCGGTCCCAGGCGGCAAATCGCTTGGCCGACAGGGACTGGGCGAGGTAGAGGGCGGCGCAGACCGTCATGCCGATGAGGCTGACGCCAGGCCAGAAGGCCGGCTCGTTGAGGAGCCCTTTGTTGCCCTTCCACTGGGTCTGTTCGCCAATCAGCGCGAGCAGACCGGCTGACAGCACCAGTATCGCGACTGCAAAATACCGATCACCGCCCAACCGCTCGGAGGCGGCGATCTCATCGACATCGGGTGTCCTGTCCGTCATGGCAACCGTTCCCCGGTCGGCGGCAGCCGCTGCACGCGCAGCGGCCACGCAAGCCTAGTTGGCCAGCATCTTCTCGATGGCCGCCGTGGTGGCGATGTCCTTCTGGATCTGTGCAGCCGATTCATCGGCGCCCAGCCAGTAGATCTGCGCGCCGGTGTTGCGGGCGACCTCCTGGGCACGGTCGGACATCACCGTCTCGCTAGCGACGGCGATGATCTTGTCGCGCACGTCCTGGGGCGTGTCCTTGTGAACGAAGAGGCCGTTCCACAGAGAAATGGCAAGGCTCGGCTCGACCTCGCCGACCGTCGGCGTATCGGGTGTCTTGGCGATCCGCTCGCCGGTGATCGAGGCAAGTACGTTGACATCCTCTAGACATGGCAGGATGAGCTGAAGCGTCGTGTTGATCACATCGACATCGCCAGAAGCAAGCGTGTTGCAGTCAAGCGCGTCAAATGCTGCCTCCGATCCCCATTCAAAACCCATCTGCTTGGCCAGCGCGAAGGACACCTGGGTGGGGATGAGGAAAGAGCCGAAATGGCCGAGCACCTTGTCGTCCGTGCCCTTGAGGTCCTCGACTGTGTTGATGCCGCTGTTCTTCGCCGATGCCATGACGAAGGGGTAGGTGACAAAAATGCCGAGCGGCTCGAACGGGTCGGGGTTGAGCTCCGGAATTCCGACCTGCGGCCCGACGACCGGGATGCCGACAACAAAAGAGCCGATCATATAGCCGTCCGCCGGTGCAACGGCGACTTCGGCGGCACCCGGGAACGGTCCACCGTCCGAAGGCTTGTTGATCACCGCAGCCGCGACGCCGTATTTCTCCTGGAAATCCTCGGCAATCATCCGGGTAATGACATCTTCAAGATCCCCCGGCGGGAACGGCACGACAAACGATACCGGTTTCTCGGGGTATTCGGTCGTCGCCGTCGCTATCCCCAAGCCTGTCACTGCCATTGCCGCGATTGCGGTGGTCGAAATCAGTCTGCGCATTTCATCCTCCCTGAAGAGCGTCCTGTTATTCGTTACTCGGTTTAAATAATGAACCGCTGGTTTATTTTTAGCTTGAATTGAATCGGCTTATCTGTCAAGAAAAAACAGACGAGGCTTGAAGAGGAGAAATTCCCCAACAATGGGTACGGTAGATAAAGCTTTGTCTTTGCTGGATTTTTTCTCCGAGTCGCGGCCCGAGATCGGACTGAGCGATCTGGCGCGCATGGCCGGCCATGACAAGGCGACGGTGCTCCGATTGATGTCCGCGCTGGCGGATCGCGGCTTTGTCGAGCAAAATGTGAAGACCCGGGAATTCCGGCTCGGTCCCGCCCTTTTGCGTCTTGCACACATCCGGGAGGCGAGCCTGCCGCAGCGGGCTTCGGCCCGGCCGATCCTCGAACGCATGTCGCAGGAGAGCGGCGAAACCGTGCACCTCTTGCTGCTCGGGAAGAGCCACCTGGAGACGATCGACTTCATCGAAACGAGCGCACATGCCATGCGGGTCTACATGGATGCCGGTGAACGGATTCCATTGCACGCTTCGGCATCGGGTCATGCCTGCCTCGCCTATATGCCTGAAAAGGACGCGGAACGTGCACTCTCCGGTGCCTTGAAACGCTACACCGACCACACGATCACGGAAGCAGGCGCCATACTTTCGCGGCTGGGCAGCATCCGCGAAACCGGCATAGCGGAGATCGACCGCGGGTTCGAGGACGGCGTTTACGGCATGGCAGCGCCTATCTTCGCATCGGACGGCAGCGTAACAGGGGCCGTTGGGATCGCGACGCCCTGCTCCCGCGTGACCGACGCTTTCCGGAACAAGGCCCATGCCATTATCCGCCGGGCGGCGGGCGATATCACACGCGCGTGGGGCGGCGTTGCACCGTCGGACGCAATTGCGGGGACGGCGGCATGAGACAAGCGCTCGTTCTCGATTTCGGCGGCGTTGTCACGCGAACGCTTTTTGAAACCCACGCACTGACGGAAAAAGCGCTCGGCCTTGCCGCCGGAACACTCACCTGGCGCGGTCCATTCGATCCGCAAAGCGATCCGCTATGGCAATCGATGCAGGCAGACGAGATCACCGAACGGCAATACTGGCAGCAGCGAACCCGCGACGTCGCGGCACTGGCCGGCGAGAACTGGACGGAAATGGCGCAATTCGTGACCGCCGCCCGTGGTGCCGATCCGATGCCCGTGATCCGCCCGGAGGCGATCGACTCCATCGATCGTGCACACAAGGCAGGCATCGCACTCGCCATTCTTTCAAACGAACTCGATCTTTTCTACGGCGCGGAATTCCGTGAAAAACTGCCGTTCCTGCGAAAATTCGATGTCATCCATGACGCAACCTACACCCATGTCCTCAAGCCCGATCGCCGCGCCTACGAGGCCTGTATCGCGGCACTCGATATCGCCGCTGAAAACTGCGTCTTCGTGGATGATCAGGCGCGCAATATTGCCGGCGCCAGGGCCGTCGGCATGAAAACCGTTCATTTTGACGTATCGAGGCCCGCGGCCGGTTACACGGAAGCGCTCAGCCTGCTGGAAATCACAGGGGGAACGCATGAAGGATTCAAACTTCCTGAAGGAAAACAACGCCAAGTTCCTGTGGCATCCGATGGGTCATCCCGGGCAGCTCCGGGCAAAGACACCGAAGATCATAACCGGCGCGTCGGGTGTCCGCATCTCGGATATCGACGGGCACGAGACCATCGACGCGGTGGGCGGCCTGTGGAACGTCAATCTCGGTTACTCCTGCGATCCGGTCAAACAGGCTATCACCGGCCAGCTCGATGCGCTGCCCTACTATTCGGCCTTTGCCGGTACATCGAACAACGCGGCCATCGAACTGTCCTGGGAGCTTCAGCAATGGTTCGGACCGGACGGCCTTGGCCGCGCATTCTTTACCTCCGGCGGCTCGGATTCGGTCGAAACGGCCCTGCGCCTTTCACGCCAGTACCACAAGGTGCGCGGGGAGCCCGGCCGCACAAAGTTCCTTTCCCTGAAGAAAGGCTATCACGGCACGCATATGGGCGGCGCCTCCGTGAACGGCAATGCGCGTTTCCGTACGGCCTATGAACCGATGCTGCCGGGGTGCTTCCATATCCCGGCGCCCTATACCTACCGCAACCCGTTCAACGAAGCCGACCCGGCACGGCTCGCGGAACTGTGCGCGCAGGCGCTGGAGGACGAGATCGCCTTCCAGGGCGCAGAAACCATTGCCGCCTTCATCATGGAACCGGTGCTCGGAGCCGGCGGCATCATACCGCCGCATGAAAGCTTCATGCCGATGGTCCGCGATCTCTGCACGAAAAACGGCATCCTCCTGATCGCCGACGAGGTCATCACCGGCTTCGGCCGCACCGGCGACTGGTCAGGCTCACGCCACTGGGGCGTCAAGCCGGATATGATGTGCCTGGCGAAGGCCATCACTAACGGCTACTTCCCGTTCGGCGCCGCGATGATTTCCGAGGAGATCGCCCAGGCCTTCGAGTCCGACACGAGTGGGACAGGCAATATCGGCCACGGCTACACCTATTCGGCCCATCCGGTGGGCGCCGCGGCGGCCATCGCGTGCCTTGCGGAGACAAAGCGGCTCAATGTGGCGGAAAATGCTGCCGCACGCGGCAACCAGATGTTCGCGGGCGTGCAGAAGCTGATGGAAAAGCATGCGCTCGTCGGCGATGTTCGAGGCGGCCATGGCCTGATGACCGCGGTCGAACTCGTCGAGGACCGTGCCACCAAGAAGCCCGCCGACAAGGCTGTCGCGTCAGCTGTCTCCGAAACCGCCTATGAGAACGGTGTCATGGTGCGCGTGTCGGGCCACAATATCCTGATGTCGCCGCCGCTGATCATCAGCGAGGACGATGTGGACCGTATCCTTGCCGGGCTCGACGCCGGGCTGGCGGCTGCCGGATAGCTTATTTCAGGAAGGACCAGTTCTTGTAGAAGATGCCGTTGAAATTGATGAAGATGGTCTGCAGGATCCGCATGAAGGCGTTCTGCAGCCCCGTGTAACTTGACGGGCGCAACACATCCACGAAGACACAATAACGCTCCCGGTCCTCCAGGTTGATGGAGCAATGCTCCAGCGTGTCGTCAAAGATGAAGAGCGGATCGTCGTGCCAGAAATGCTTCTTGCCGTCCACCTCGATATAGACATCGTCGCTCTTGAACGCCGTCAGGTTGTAGAGCACCCGAAGTGTCAGGCGAAGCGGGCCGAAATGGCGGGACGTTGCCTCCCTTTCACTGAAGGCGGAAACGCCGATGGTCTTTACGTATGTGAAGTCCCGGTTGAACTCGGGAATCGTATCGTCGGTGTTCTTGTCATACCATTTGTAGAACAGCATGCCCCGTTTCCTGTCGCCCATCCGCTCCTTGACGTTGGCGATGATCTCTTTCTTGTTGTCGTCGAAGGTCTTCAGCACACTTTCGATCTCCGCCCGTTCTTCTTCCGGAAAATCCTCAAGGCGGTAGACATATCTGTTGCGGAAGGAAATCAGATCAAAGAACAGGTTGACCGGTGAAAGCAGCCAGGTCGGAATCCCGTTGCCGGTGAAGTAAAGCTTGGCGATCGGCCCGGTGATCCTGCGGTGACGGCCGATATCGAGAAGGCCGCAGGCCAGAAATACGATCGTGATCACCGGAATAATGTAAAGCAGGATGGCAAGAGGCACGACGATCCGCAAAATGCGTGTCACACGCTTGCGCGTCGGGATTACTTCTTCTTCTGAAACTTCCTGCATGAAATTGCCGCCCATCGATTACCAACGCAGACCGTCTACCGGATTGTCAGAAGGGTGTCACGCCCCTTCCGATCCGCGTCCAGTTTTATGATTTTCCTATAGAACAGGCCGGCCGTCTTCCACCGGCCTTGCCAGGATAAGAACCCAGAAATTGCGGTACTTTCCGTCCGGCCTCTGCGACCGGGCGATGCCGATGCGCGTGACATGTTTGTTCAAAAGGTTCTTGTCATGGTCCGACGATCCCTTCCAGCCGACCATCGCCTCATCGAAAGTGCGGTATCCGGCACCGAGGTTCTCCGCGCCCGCATAGGTCGGGTAGCCGCCGCGGTCGAGCCGGCCCGAAAGTCCCCTGGCACTGTGAAGCCGCGTGTTCATGCTGTCATTGCGGGTGATGATGCGCGCCATGTCCTGCGAAAGGGCATCGAGCTGCGGGTCGAGCACAACATTCGGCAGGCCGTTGCTTGCCCGATAGGCGTTTATCTGCGAGAGCGCCGCGCCTCGATTGACCGGAACATCGGTCACCTGCACGTTTTTGTCGCCCGTGACGCTGCACGCGGAAAGCGCGGTCAGCAACAGCCCGGCAGCCACAGACAAGGCGGCGCGCCGCCTCAATGGATGAATCAGATTGTGTGCGATCATCGGTCCCTAGGAAACCGCCGCGCTGCCGGTATTCGAGGCGAGCCATTCATTCAGGTCGCCTGTCGCCGCCTCGATATCGGCGACAATTCCGGAACGGGCGGAAGCCGCATCTCCCTTTTCCAGTGCCCGGACAATGTCATGATGGATAATCATCGCATTGTCCAGATGCGTCCGGTCGCCGGCGGTCAGGCGGAAATAGGGGCCCATGCGCAGCCAAAGGCTCTCGATGAAGGAAAGCAGGATGCCGTCGGATGCGCGGCGGTAGATGTGACTGTGGAACGCCCAGTTGGCGCCGAGATAGCCGTCAATATCGCCGGCGCGGATGCTTGCGGCCATGGTTCCGCAATACTCCTGAAGCAGACCGAAATCGGCGGGCCCAAGCGCCGACTGCGCCCGCTCGACTGCCAGCCCTTCGAGCGCAATCCGCGTGGCGCTGATTTCGCGCAGGGTTTCGATGTCGAGGCGCGGAATTTCCAGCGCACGATTGTGGCCGACGACCAGCGCGTTCTCGACCTCGAGCCGGCGCAGCGCGTCACGCACCGGCATAACCGAGACGCCCACCGCCTCGGCCACCGAGCGGGTGCTCAAAGCCTGTCCGGGCTGGAAGAAGCCCGACATGATGCGATCGCGCAATTGCCGGTAAATCTGTTCCTGCAACGTCGCGCGCTCGACCGTTTCCAGCCCTCTGGATTCGGTCGGCCAGTCCATCCTATTCGCCATAGGGGATCCAGATGTTCTTGACCTGGACCGCATTGCGCAGGAACAGGCGGCCCTCCGCCACTTTCGGGTCGAACCAGTTGGTGGCAAGACCATTGTCGACGAAGGTGCGCTTCATATTGCCGACGGAGCGGGCCTCGGCCATCTGCGAGACCTCGGCATCACCGAAGGCCCAGATCGTATCGACATCGTCGTGGTCGGCCAGCGTCTTGGCGAGTTCCTTTGTGTAGCCGGTAACGATGTTGAGAACACCGGCCGGCAGATCGGAGGTTTCCAGCACCTGGTAGAAATCGGCGGCGATCAGGCCGTACCGCTCGCTGGGAACGGCGACCACCCGGTTGCCCATGGCAATGAGCGGCGCGACGAGGCTGACGAAACCCAGGAGCGGCGCTTCATCCGGGCAGATGACACCGGCCACACCGATCGGCTCGTTCATGGCAAGCGCAACCCCGCGCAGGGGCGGGCTGTGGACGGCGCCGTCAAACTTGTCGGCCCATGCGGCATAGGTGAAGAAACGGTCGATCGCCGTCTCGACTTCGCGTTCGGCGTCGGATTTCTTTACGCCGGTCATCGCCGACAGGCGGGCGACGAATTCGTCCGTGCGGGCGGCGAGATTCTCGCCGAGATAATAAAGGATCTGGGCGCGCAGATGTGTCGATGCGGTGGCCCAGCCGGCTGCCTTGCGGGCCGCCTGCACGGCATTGCGGATATCCTTGCGGTTGCCCTCGCCCATTTCGCCGATCACCTTGCCCTTGGGCGAGATGACCGTGAGCGAATAGTTGCCGTCGGGTCGCACCTGCTTGCCGCCGACATAGAGCTTTGCCGTACGGTCCACGGCCATCGGCTCGAAGCTGTCCGTCGCCTCGACAACCGGTACAGGCGGGGCCTGCTTGCGCGGCTTGCGTGCCGACCAGGCCTTCGGCTTGAGATACTCATAGGCGCCTTCAAGACCGCCCTCCCGGCCGTAACCGGATTCGCGGTAACCGCCGAAGCCGACGCCGGCATCGAAGAGATTGGTGGCGTTGACCCAGACGACACCGGCCTGCAGTTGTGGTGCAATGTCGAGTGCCAGGCTGATATTCTCGCTCCAGACGCTGGCCGCCAGCCCGTAACGGGTGTTGTTGGCAAGTGCGACCGCCTCGTCCGGCGTGCGGAAGGACATGGCGACCATGACCGGCCCGAAGATCTCTTCCGTCGCAACGGTGGATGCCGGCTCGACGCCGGTGAGCAATGTCGGAGGATAGAAACATCCGTTCCGGGGCGTTTCGATGTCGGGCACATAGGCCTCGGCGCCTTCCTCGACACCCTTGCCGACAAGGGCGCTGATGCGCTCAAGCTGGCTCTGCTCGATAATTGCGCCCATGTCGATCGCCTTGTCGAGCGGGTGTCCGACGCGCAACGAATTCATCCGCTCCTTGAGCCGGGCGATGAAGCGGTCATGGATGCCCTCGTGCACCAGAAGGCGCGAGCCGGCGCAGCAGACCTGGCCCTGATTGAACCAGATGGCGTCGACAACGCCTTCGACAGCGCTTTCCATGTCGGCATCGTCAAAAACGATGAAGGGCGATTTTCCACCGAGCTCCAGCGTCAGCGACTTGCCGCTTCCCGCGGTTTCCGCACGGATGATGCGGCCGACCTCGGTCGAGCCGGTAAAGGCGATCTTGCCGACACCGTCATGCCTGACGAGCGCGGCACCGGTCGCGCCGTCACCGGTCACCACGTTGAGGACGCCGGCCGGAAGGCCGGAACGGGCGGCCAGCTCGGCGAAGAGCAGTGCCGTCAGCGGTGTCGCCTCGGCAGGCTTCAGAACAACCGTATTGCCGAGTGCGAGCGCCGGCGCCACCTTCCATGCAAGCATCAGCAGCGGAAAGTTCCAGGGGATAATCTGGCCGACGACGCCGACCGGCTTGTAGTCGGCAAGCTCGCTATCCTGCAGTTCCGCCCAGCCGGCGTGATGGTAGAAATGACGGGCGACCAGAGGGATGTCGAGGTCACGTGTCTCGCGGATCGGCTTGCCGTTGTCGAGCGCCTCAAGCACCGCGAAGAGGCGTGCGTGACGCTGCACCATGCGCGCCAGCGCATAGATGTGCCGCGCACGGGCCTTGCCGCCGAGCGCTTCCCACGGACCTTGCGCCTTCACCGCAGCGGCGACCGCATCGTCAACGTCTTCTTCCGAACCCTGAGCGATCTTTGCAAGGGCGTCGCCGGTCGCCGGCTCATGGGTCGATAGTGTCTTGCCGTCCTTGGACGGGCGGAATGCGCCGCCGATGAAATGGCCGAAGGACGCGTCGTGGCTCTTCAGCCAATCGCGGACATTGGTGTCGGCCTCGGGCGCCGGACCGTAGTCCAGGGATTCGAAATAGTTTGCAACAGACATGGTGCTTGCCTCGTATCAGGCCATCGGATGGCGGTTGAAGGCCGAGTAGCGGCCGGTCACATGGTGTTCGAGCTGGCGCTCGATGTCGGCAAGCAGGGACGATGCGCCGAAACGCAACAGATCCGGATCGAGCCAGCGCCGCCCCAGCTCCTCCTTCATCAGGACCTGGTAGGCGAGCACATCCTTGGCCGTGGAGATGCCGCCGGCCGGCTTGAAGCCGACCAGATGACCAGTGCGCTCGTGATAGTGGCGGATCATGCGCAGCATGACGAGACTGACGGGAAGGGTCGCATTCGCCGTTTCCTTGCCGGTCGACGTCTTGATGAAATCAGCGCCGGCCATCATGCAGACCATCGATGCGCGGGCGACATTGCGCAAAGTCCGAAGATCGCCAGTGGCGAGGATCGCCTTGACATGGGCCTCGCCGCAGGCGGCGCGATAGTCGCGCATCTCATCATAAAGCGCCTGCCAGTTGCCGGTCAGCACATGTTCTCGGGTGACGACGATGTCGATTTCCTTTGCGCCGTCGGCAACGGATGCCTCGATCTCGCGCAGCTTGGTGTCATGCGGCGAAAGGCCGGCGGGAAAGCCGGTCGAGACAGCGGCAACGGGTATGAATGTGCCGTCGAGCGCCGCCACGGCTTCGGCAACGAAGCGGTGATAGACGCAGACCGCCCCGGTGGTGATGCCGCGGTCGGCGACACCCAGCGCCTCGAGCACGTCCTGCCGTACCGGCTGCCTTGCCTTGGCGCAAAGGCGGCGCACGCGCGCGGCGGTGTCGTCACCGTTCAGCGTGGTGAGATCGATGCATGTGATCGCCTTGAGAAGCCAGCCGGCCTGTGCGTCCTTCTTGACGGAACGGCGGCCGCCAAGCGTCGATGTGCGGCGCTCGATCGCGGAGCGGTTGACCTGGATCTCGTTGACCCAGTCCAGCTCGAGCGCGTGGCCTGCGTTGCGGGCAATCGCATTGTCGTGGAGACCGGGGGCGGAGGTTCCGGTATCGCCCATAGGGATGATTTCAGACATGAGCGAGTGATATGTGTGATCACACTTGGAGTCAAGAGGCTCGTTGCGCATGTTCGCCCAGCCATTCCCGGTGGATTGGCCGCGTTTTTCTAAATCGATTTAAGCGTCTGGTGCAAAGCAGCCATGCGCAGCCGCTTTTGTGCTGGTCAAATTCATTGTGCAGTGCAATAAGAACCTTGATACTCGCCCATTCGATCACAAAAACGGATCAAAACCCTTGTTCAAACCCGCTTATGCGGCGCTCAGCCAGGCGCTGCCGCTCGTCCGCTCGTCCAGCGAATTCCGCGTGCCCATGACACCCGACCGAATCCGCATCGAGACCCTTTCCGGCCTGACAGTCGCGCTGGCGCTGGTACCGGAGGCCGTCGCCTTCGCCTTTGTCGCCGGCGTCCACCCGCTGACCGGTCTCTATGCCGCCTTCATCGTGTGCCTGATCACGTCGCTCTTCGGCGGCCGGCCGGGCATGATTTCGGGTGCGACCGGCGCGCTTGCCGTCGTCATGGTCTCGCTGGTCGCGACCCACGGTGTCGAGTATCTGTTCGCCGCCGTGGTGCTCATGGGCATTCTGCAGATCGCCGCCGGCATCCTGCAGCTCGGAAAATTCATCCGGCTGGTGCCGCATCCGGTAATGCTCGGTTTCGTCAACGGGCTCGCCATCGTCATCTTCCTGGCGCAGTTCGAGCAGTTCAAGGTGGTCGGCGCCGATGGCGTCAAGGCATGGATCGGCGGCCTGCCGCTGGCCTATATGTTCGGCCTCGTCGCGCTGACCATGCTGGTCATCCACCTGGTTCCGAAGGTGACGAAAATCGTGCCGGCTCCGCTTGCCGCCATTCTCGTCGTTGCCGGCCTTGTTATCGCCTTTGATATCCCGGTGCCGCGTGTCGGCGACATGGCATCGATCAGCGGCAGCCTGCCGTCCTTCTCGATACCGGCCGGGCCGATGAACCTGGAAACGCTGCGGATCATCTTCCCCTATGCGGTGATCTTCGCCGCGATCGGCCTCATCGAAAGCCTGCTGACATTCAACCTCGTCGGCGAGAAGACCGGCACCCGTGGCGGCGCGTCACAGGAGTGCATGGCGCAGGGCAGCGCCAATGTCGTGACCGGCTTCTTCGGCGGCATGGGCGGCTGCGCGATGATCGGCCAGTCGATGATCAATGTCGGATCAGGGGCGCGCACGCGTCTCTCGGGCGTTACGGCAGCGCTGCTTCTGCTCAGCTTCATCCTGTTCGCCTCGTCGCTGATCGAGCAGATCCCGCTCGCGGCCCTCATCGGTGTCATGTTCATGGTGGTGATCGGCACCTTCGCATGGAAAAGCTTCACCATCATCGCCCGCGTGCCGCGCACAGATGCCGCGGTGATCGTGCTCGTCACCATCATCACCGTGCTTACGGATCTGGCGATCGCCGTTGTCGCGGGCGTTATCATTTCGGCTCTCGCCTATGCCTGGAACAATGCGACCCGCATCCGTGCAAAGACCGAGGAGAGCGACGGCACCAAGACATACCGCATCGAGGGTCCGCTGTTCTTCGGCTCGGCCACCGGCTTCCTTGAACTGTTCGATCCGAAATCGGATCCGGCGCGCGTTGTCGTCGATTTCATGGAATCACGGGTCGTAGACCAGTCGGCACTGCAAGCCATCGATGCATTGGCGGCCCGTTACCAGGAACGCGGCATCCGGCTGGAGCTCAAGCATCTTTCGCGCGACTGCCACATGCTGCTCGCCCGCGCCGGGCAGCTGATGGTGGATTCGGACGACGATCCCGACTACGGCGTGGCCGTGCATTACGGCGTGCGCATCGGCCGTTTCGGCGGCGCGCACTAGTCAGGTCCAGGCGCATCCAGTTGGCGCCAAAGCGGTTCAAGCTTTTCCGGGTTGCAGACCAGATAGACGGAAGCGACCGTCGTGCCGTCCAACGCTACCAGCGTTGCCTGCCGCGTCCCGTCGGCGGCGATGGCGAGATCCGCCGGCAGACCGTTTATGCGCATATGCTTTGACCATATTGGCGGCCTGTAGGCCGGCTTGCGCGCAAGGCCTGCGTAGAAACGCGCCACCTTGCGCTGGCCGTAGATGACGTTCAGCGCTGCGATCCGGCGACCGCCCCCGTCGGAATGCAGTTCCGCATTTTCCGCCAGGAGACGGCCAAGCGCATCCAGATCACCGCTCTTCGATGCGGCGAAAAATGCGGCGGCAATTCTGTCGGCTTCTTCGGGCGGTACCGTGAACCGCGGGCGGGAATTGCGGATATGGGCGCGCGCCCTGCTGGCGAGCTGCCGGCAGGCCTGTTCGCCGCGTCCGAGCGCGGCGGCGACCTCGCCAAAGGGCATGTCAAAGATGTCATGCAGTATGAAGGCGGCGCGCTCCAGCGGCGACAAGCGTTCCAGTGCCAGCATCAGCGCATAGGAAATGTCCTTCCCGACCATTTCGTCGGGCAGGCCGGTCGCCGACGTATCGGACAGGACGGGTTCCGGCAACCAGGGGCCGACATAGACCTCACGATGGTGGCGGGCCTGTTTGAGACGATCAAGGCAAAGCCGGGTGACGATCCGTGAAAGATAGGCGCCGGGCTTGCGGATCTCCATCGGCGCCGCGCTGCTCCAGCGCAGCCAGGCATCCTGGATGACGTCCTCGGCGTCGGTCATTGTTCCGAGCATGCGATAGGCCAGACCGGTCAACCGACCGCGCTCCACTTCGAAAGTGGTTGCGCGATCGTGAAGATTGCTCTCAGGCGGCATCGGATACAACCGGATGCTGGCTTCGAAAGCCGACGGCAATCCGGTTCCAGATGTTGATCGCGCCGATGAGCAGCGTCAGTTTCACCATCTCCTCTTCGGTGTAGTGGGCCCGCAGGCGTTCATAGACGTCATCGGGAGCCGCGGTTTCCGCAATCAATGTGAGTGCCTCGGTCCATTCGAGGGCCGCGCGCTCGCGCAATGTATAGAGGGACGATTCACGCCACGCGGACAAAAGGTAGAGCCGCTCCTCGCTCTCGCCGGCCTTGCGCGCATCGCCGGTGTGCATGTGAATGCAATAGGCGCAGCCATTGATCTGGGAGGCCCGGGTCTTGACCAGTTCGACAAGGCTGTGCTCCAGCCCGCTGCCGCTGACCGCGCTTTCAAATGCCAGCATGGCTTTCATCAGGTCGGGGGCGGCCTTAAAACTGTCTATGCGTTCCTGCATCTTTGATCTCCACTTTCGGGTTGCGTGGAGAAAGACGAGACAGCAGGAGCTTTTGTGACATCGCACCGAAATTGTTCCCGGACGCCATCGGTCGGCGTCCCTCTCATACTACTTTTCCTGAAGCGCCAGGCGGACACCGAGAGCGCAGAAGATCGCACCGGTGAACTTGCCTTGCCAGCGGAAGATAGCCGGATTGCGGCGCAGGAATGAACCGACGCTCCCCGCACTGATCGCGACCGTGACCGTGCTCAAAAGCCCCATGGCGACGAAAAGAACACCGAGGATTGTCAGTTGCAGGGCCACTGCACCGTTTGCCGGGTTCACGAATTGCGGCAGGAAGGCGAGGAAGAACATGGCTGATTTGGGATTGAGAACCTCGGCAAGGATTCCCTGCTTCAGAGCCTTGGCGGGTGTTATGCGCGGCGCTGTCGAAAGACCCTCAACATGCGGCTTTTCGAGGATCGCCCGGATGCCGAGATAGATCAGATAGGCGGCGCCAAGATACTTGACGAGATTGAACAGGAAGGCCGAGGCGAGGATCACCGCCGACAGGCCGAGCACCACCATGGCCGTGTGAATGAGGTCGCCGACGGCAATGCCAAGTCCCGTCGCAATGCCGACACGCGTTCCGCCGCTCGAAGCCCGCGCCAGGGTCAACAGCACCGCAGGCCCGGGAATGAAGACAAATCCGAGCAGGACGGCGAGATAGGTGATGAGCGTGGTCTGGTCGATCATGGCGCCTCAGACGTGCTGGCCGCCATTGATGTGGATTTCGCTGCCTGACACGTAGGACGAGGCATCGGTACACAGGAAATAGATGGTTTCCGCGACTTCCTCGGTGGACCCCAGCCGGCGCAACGGAATGTTCTCGACGATCTTTTCCGTTCCCGGCGACAGGATCGCCGTTTCAATCTCGCCCGGCGCAATGGCGTTGACGCGGATGCCGTGCGGTCCGAAGTCGGCGGCCATCTCGCGGGTCAGGGAGGCGAGCGCCGCCTTTGATGTCGCGTAGGCCGTGCCGGCAAAGGGGTGCACCCTGGAGCCGGCAATCGACGTGACATTGACAACAGACCCCCTTGCCGCGGCCAGTTCCTTGAAAAGCCCGCGCGCCAGCAGGATCGGTGCGAAGAAATTCACCTGGAAGACGTCGCGCCAGATGTGCATCGGCGTTTCCACCGAATTGAGACGGCCGCCTTCCGCCGTCTTCGGCGAGATTCCCGCATTGTTGACCAGCGCGTGCAGCTGCCCGCCTTCCTTGTCCAGGCGGTGGCGGATTTCGGCAACGGCGCTGCCAACATCCTCGGGGTCTGACAGATCGATCTTGATGTGATCCTCCGGCCCCGCAGGCCAGGGGCAATTTTCGGCAAAATCCTGCCGCGAGCAGGTGATGACACGCCAGCCATCCGCCGAAAATCGTTTCACCGTCGCATGACCGATACCACGACTGGCGCCGGTAAGGACCAGTGTCTTGCGGCCCGCCTGTTCGTTCATCATTCACTCCGAAGGGTGTTGCGTTTCGACCCTTATGTAACGCACTAGCTGCGCGATAGCGAGAGTCGCTTCAGAATTGGAACGTCGCGATTGCCGGTGCGAAGTGGTCCTGTTAGATCAGGCCGATGAACTGGTCCCTGCCCGAACTGCCCGTCAGCGAAGCCGTGCCGGATTTGATGGCAGCGCTCGACGGCCATGTGTCGGCGGTGCTGTCGGCGCCGCCCGGCGCCGGCAAGACAACGCTGGTTCCGCTGCACCTTCTCTCGGCAACCTGGCTCGGTGACAGCAAGATCATCCTTCTGGAGCCGCGCCGCCTTGCTGCACGGGCAAGCGCCCGCCAGATGGCGCGGTTGATCGGCGAGGAGGTCGGCGCCACTGTCGGATACCGCACTCGGCTCGACACACGGGTGTCGGGCAAGACCCGCATCGAAGTCGTCACCGAGGGCATCTTCACCCGGATGATCCTCGACGATCCGGAGTTGCCGGGTGTGGCAGCGGTCCTGTTCGACGAATTCCATGAGCGGTCTCTTGATGCCGATTTCGGCCTCGCTCTGGCGCTCGACGTCCAGTCGGCTTTGCGCGAGGACCTGCGCATTCTCGTCATGTCTGCAACGCTTGATGTCGGGCGGGTATCGGACCTGATGGGCAACGCGCCCGTCATTGAAAGCGCGGGACGCGCCTATCCGGTCGATATCCGCCATCGCGAGCGACGACGCGGCGAACGGATTGAAGACGCGATGCGGGACGCCATCGTCGAGGCGCTGGACAACGAAGACGGGTCGATCCTTGCCTTTCTTCCTGGCCAGCGCGAAATCCGCCGTACGGCGGAACGTCTTCATGACTCCGTCACGAAAGGGACAGTTATCGCACCGCTTTACGGCGACCTTGGCGGCCGGGAACAGGATGCGGCGATCCGCCCGCCCGACCCCGGAACCCGCAAGATCGTGCTTTCCACCGCGCTTGCCGAGACCTCCATCACAATCGATGGCGTTCGCATCGTCATCGACAGCGGCCAGCAGCGGTTGCCTGTCTTCGAGCCCTCGACCGGAATCACGCGGCTTGAGACGGTTCGGGTCTCGCGCGCCTCGGCCGATCAGCGGGCCGGCCGCGCCGGCCGGACCGAGCCGGGCATCGCCATCCGACTGTGGCGGGCAGAACAGACAGCTTCCCTGCCCGCATTCACACCGCCGCAGATCCTTGCCAGCGACCTCGGCAACCTCATCCTCGACTGTGCGGCCTGGGGCGTGACGGAACCCGGCAATTTGCGGTTCATGGATCAACCTCCTCAAGCAGCCGTCGCCGAAGCGCGTGCATTGCTGCAGTCGCTTGGCGCGCTCGATCCGGTAGGCCGTCTGACGCGGCGAGGAGAAACCATGCGCAGACTTGGCCTGCCGGCGCGCCAGGCGGCATTGGTCGTCGCTGCGGGTGAAGACGACCGGGCGGCAGATGCCGCCGAGCTCGCCGTTCTGATGGGCGAACAGGGACTGGGCGGCACGTCCGTCGACCTGGACACGCGCTGGCAAAGGTTCCGCGAAGACCGGGGACAGCGGGCGCAGGGCGCGCGGGCCCTGCGCGGCGTATCGCCAGGACGGCGGCGGGCGGCAAGGCCGCCGAAACACCGAACGGACCGCCGCCGGAGGCCGGGCCGTTGCTTCTGGCCGGTTTTTCCGACCGCGTGGCGCGTTCGCGGGGTTCATCAGACGGCACGACACGCTTTGGCCTTGCAAACGGCCGCGGCGCCTTTGTCGAGGACCCGTCGAGCCTTGCCCGTGAGACCTTCCTGGTCGTTCCGGATCTGACCGGCCAGGCCGCCTCCCAACGCATCCTTTCGGCGGCACGGGTTGATGCTGAGGCGATCGAGGCCGCGCTTGGCGACAAAATCATCAAATCGGACGAGGTCCGGTTCGAAAGAAAGACGCGCAGCGTCAAGGCGCGCCGAAGGCGCCGCCTCGGTGACCTTGTCCTCGACGACCGACCATTGCCGCGTCCTCCGCAAGAGGCCGTGTCCGCGGCACTTGTCGAGGGCCTGCAGGCGCTCGGCATCGACGCGTTGCCCTGGACCACAGCGACACGCCAATTGCGCAGCCGCCTCGGCTGGCTGCATCGTCAGAACGGCGAGCCCTGGCCGGATGTGTCGGACGCGGCGCTGCTTGCGACAACCGGGACCTGGTTCACTCCGTTCATCGCCGGTGTCACCGGCTTCTCCGGGATCGACGCGTCCTTGCTTTCAAACGGCCTGATGGCGCTGGTCCCTTTTGAATTGCAGCGAGTGCTCGACCGCCTTGCCCCGACCCATTTCGAAACGCCCGCGGGCTCGAAGCTGCCAATCCAATACGATGCCGAAGAGCCGGTGCTTGCGGTGCGGGTCCAGGAGCTTTTCGGACTGACCCGGCACCCCGTGCTGGCCGGCGGAGACGTCCCGCTGGTGCTCGAGCTTTTGTCGCCGGCCCAGCGCCCGATCCAGAAGACCCGCGATCTGCCCGGCTTCTGGAACGGGTCATGGGCAGATGTTCGCGCGGACATGCGGGGCCGCTATCCGAAACATCCCTGGCCGGAGGATCCGGCGTCGGCTGACGCGACCCGGCGTGTCAAACACCCGCGCAGGCGCTAGTATCCCGTAAGGACCGCACCAAGCAGACCACCATGAGCTATTCCGACCACCCGGCTGAGACCCGCCATGCCAACCATTTGCGGATGCGCACGCTTATACGCCTGCGCACGCTGGCGATTATCGGCCAGAGTGTCACCGTTCTCGGTGTCGCCTATGGCTTCGGTTTTCCGTTGCCCGTCGCATCGTGTTTCCTGCTGATCGCCTGCCTGGCGCTGCTCAACATCGCTTTGCGCATCAAAAATCCCGCGACACATCGTCTCAGCCCGGGGACTTCGACGCTGATCCTCGGGCTCGACATCCTGCAGCTCTTTGGTCTGCTTTTCATCACCGGCGGCCTGTCCAATCCGTTTTCCGTACTGATCTGCGTTCCGGTTATCGTCGCGTCGGCCTCCCTGCCGGTCCGCAACATCGTCGTGCTCGGCGTGATCGCCGTCGCGGCGGTCACGGTGCTTGCCTTCTATCACCGGCCCCTGCCCTGGTATCCCGGCTTACAGTTTGAAGCGCCACTGGTGCTGATCGCCGGCAACTGGATCGCCATCGTTTCGACGGCCGCCTTCGCGGCGTTCTATTCCTACAGGGTGTCGGCGGAAGCTGAGGAGCTGGCGGATGCGCTGATGGCAACCGAATTCACCTTGCAAAGGGAGCAGCACCTATCGGCCCTAGACGGAATGGCGGCGGCAGCGGCGCATGAACTCGGCACGCCTCTGGCGACAATCACCGTCGTGGCGCGGGAGATGGAGCGGGCGCTCGGCAACGACGAACGCTATGGCGAAGACGTGCAATTGCTGCGTTCGCAGAGCGAACGCTGCCGGGACATCATGCGCCGGCTTGCCACTCTCGCCTCCGCAGACGACGCCCTCATGAGCCGGCTACCGCTTTCCTCCCTGATCGAGGAGGTGATCGCACCGCACAGGGAATTCGGCGTCGATATCAAGGTGACGCGCAAGACCGGGCCGGAGGGCGAACCGGTCGGCCAGCGCAATGCCGGAATCATTCATGGCCTCGGAAACCTCCTGGAAAACGCCGTCGATTTCGCAAGGTCCACGGTCGAGGTCGAGAGCGAAAGCGATGCCGAACAGGTGTTGATCTGCATTCGCGACGACGGGCCGGGATTTCCGCAGGATGTCCTGTCGCGCATCGGCGATCCCTATGTCAGCCAGCGCGGCCATTCGAACGAGCCGAGCGCCGGCGGTCTCGGCCTTGGCCTTTTCATTGCCAAAACGCTTCTGGAGCGCTCCGGGGCGACATTGAGTTTTACCAATCGCGAAAGCGGAAAGGGCGCGGCGGTGACGGTTGCATGGCCGCGAAAAGCGATGGAATATCCCGCCGGCAAGACTCAGTGATATTGGCTTTTAGTAACTGCTCACCCCGTCACGCGTCTTGAGCATAGTGTGATTTGACCATATTGGCGGCATTTCCGGCCAGCGCGATCTGGATCGCGACAAGTGGATTATATCCGAGGGCACCCATGGAACTCAGGTAGCTTGATATCCGGCACCAGGCGTGTGCATAGCGGTCTGTCCGGAAGCAGCCCGAGACTTTGATTTTGACCTTTGCCATCCTGATTTTTTGCTCGCCCGCGTTATTGGTGAAGCTGACATCGGGTTCGCTCATGAAGCGAAGCACGGAGTCCTCGTGTTTCAACAGACGCTCATGCAGGTTGTGGGCATCCGACTTTGCGACCCGTCCGCGCTTACCTTCCGGTTTCGCAGGAACTTCGGGCATTTCCCCGGCACCTTGCGTCAGAATGGTCCGATACCTTTTGCGTATCTTGCGACATTCGGCCTCGCTCAACACCCCGGTCTCGCTCTTGTTGACCTTATGGCAGACCTCACGCAACACCTTCCTCATCAGGCGCGCCCAACGGTAATTGTTGGAGTCGACGACAAAGGTCAGTTCCCGAAGCAGATGCGACCCGCATAGCTGATGCTTGCACTGGCTGTATGCAAGGTAGGATGCCCAGCAATCATGGATCAACACCCCGGTGTAGACCGGAATGATGCCGAATGCCTCTATCGCTTCCTTGCCGCGCCTGGGGTGCAGGAACTTGATAGTGTGGATACCCCGCCCGGAGGCATCGTAATGTGCCAGGTGCCGTTATACTGAACGTCACAAATCAAAGGGAGAGTATCCACATGTCGGAAGTTAGCATCATCGGCGTTGATCTTGCAAAGCAGGTTTTTCAGGTCCACGGAGCCACAGCCGATGGCTCGGTTGGCTACCGCAAGAAGTTGAGCCGCGCCCAGTTCATGCCGTTTCTTGCACAGCAGCCCCGATGCATTGTCGCGATGGAGGCCTGCGCCACAGCTCACGATTGGGGCCGCGAGATCGGTAAGTTGGGCCATGAGGTGAAGCTGATTCCACCTCAGTACGTGAAACCTTTTGTCAAAAGGCAGAAAAACGACAGGGCAGACGCTGAGGCGATCACTGAAGCTGCCTCCCGGCCGACCATGCGGTTCGTTGAGGTGAAATCCACCGAGCAGCAATCGCGCGGCATGCTGTTCCGATCACGGCAGATGTTTGTCAGGCAGCGCACGCAGACCATCAATGCGCTGCGCGGCCATCTCGCCGAATATGGCGTGATCGGGCCGAAGAGCAAGGCGGGGATCAAGAAGTTGAGAGCCGCGCTGGACGACGATACCAATGGGCTGCCCGCCCTCGTGCGTAACACGGCCCGGATGTATGCCGAGCACATCGATCTGCTGGCGACCAGGATTTTCGATCTGACGAAGCAACTCAAGACGGAGGCGAAAGCATCCGGCACAGTGCGAAGGCTGACAACAATGCCGGGCGTCGGGTTGCAGACGGCACTGGCAATTGAGGCCTTTGCCCCGGACATGAATTGCTTCAAACGGGGGCGTGACTTCGCAGCCTGGCTGGGTCTCGTGCCGCTTCAGCGCTCGACAGGCGGTAAGGACCGGCTCGGGAAAGTTTCGAAGATGGGTCAGAAAGACATCCGAAGCCTGTTGATCATCGGGGCGATGTCAGTGATCAATGCGGCGACGCGGTTTGGGGTTCGCAAGGGAAGCTGGCTGGCCAGAATGCTGGATCGAAAACCGAAGCTTCTGGTCGCGATCACGCTGGCCAACAGGATGGCACGGGGTATCTGGGCCATGATATCGAAACAGGAGAATTATCGGAATCCGGAGGCGGTAGCGTAAGCGCGGATCGCGCAACGCTTCGCGTCGGTGCCCGGGACGTGTGAAGAGGTCGACGAATAGCATGGGAGATTGATCGGAAAGATCCGGAGCGGGAAAACCATGTTGACCCAAAAGGCAAAATAGCTCTGGAACTTGATTTGGACCCGGTTCGCGCATCACCATACCGGCCCGCGGCTGCACAAAAAGCCGCACTGTGAGGCCTGATAAATGACCGCATCCGATCACACGCTCACATCACCGTTCGAAAATCGCTTGACACCGGGGTATCCATAAATGAGGGTCAGGGAGTCATCGGTCAGCACATGCAGCCACTGGTTTTTGCTGTCGACCCTGAAACCGGTCTCATCGGCATGCAGGGCCGGGCGGGTCAGAAGATGTGCGGCGGCAGCCGTTTCCCAGGGTTCAAGCGCCTCGTGCAGTCGCTGGATGTAGCCCAGGCAGGTGGCCTGCGACATCCTGACGCCAGAGATGGCCCGCACCAGTTCGACGGCGCGGCGCAAAGACAGCATCTGGGCAATCAGCAGGTTGATCACGAAGGCCTGAAAGCCAACGCCATATTGCAACGGCCCCGGCATGTTTTCAGGGAAACGCCCCTTGGTTCGGGTGCGGCATTTGGGGCAGTCCCTGGTTTCTGCGACGACCTTTTTCTCGACAACCTCGAACATGATATCGAGATGGATGCGTTCCTCGCGCGCCGAGGGTTCGACGTCTGAGAGATCAGCCCCGCAACTGTCACAAACCTGGACGGTGGAGGTTTCCCCGACGGTGACCTTGCGAAGGTTTTCGCCCGTCATCCAGTTCGGCGCCACACCCTTGCCGGAAGCCTTTTTGCTCCGTTTCCCGGTGTTGTCCTTATCCGTCTGCGACGGCGCAATACTGGAGTTCTTGCCGGTCTTCCTGGTCGTCTTTTCCAGAAAGATGGCGATCAGGATGCCCAGCAAGCTGCACAACACGCCAATAACCGCATCGACGTCATCTGAAATCCTGCCCGCTTTGCGCAGCGCGGCAATGCGCGCCCTGGCAGCATCGAACTCTTCACGCAGGGAAGTGCCATTCACGCTTGCCATCAGTCCGCCCGCGATGCCATGGACATCAGGCCATGCGGTGGCCGCATCGCCTTTTCAGGCTTCCAAATGCAGCGAGTAGCCTTGACTGAAAGACCACCCCAATGCGGCTTTTCCCAAATCAATCGAACACGTGTCATAACCCGATAGAATCACGAAAATCGCAATGAGGGGATCGTTAATAGCCGATTCAAATCGTCGCACCACTCCGAGGCCAAAAAGGCATCTCGATTGAGCTAGTGGGTCTGAAACCGCCGTTGAATCTCGGGGACTTAAAGTGGGGGTGAGCAGTTACCATTTTTGTTGGAAATCGTGAGTTGGGAAGGTCTTGCCCCTCTAGGTGTTTCATTATCATTCCCTGAACGTAACTGCTCACCCCGTCACGCGTCTTGAGCATAGTGTGATTTGACCATATTGGCGGCATTTCCGGCCAGCGCGATCTGGATCGCGACAAGTGGATTATATCCGAGGGCACCCATGGAACTCAGGTAGCTTGATATCCGGCACCAGGCGTGTGCATAGCGGTCTGTCCGGAAGCAGCCCGAGACTTTGATTTTGACCTTTGCCATCCTGATTTTTTGCTCGCCCGCGTTATTGGTGAAGCTGACATCGGGTTCGCTCATGAAGCGAAGCACGGAGTCCTCGTGTTTCAACAGACGCTCATGCAGGTTGTGGGCATCCGACTTTGCGACCCGTCCGCGCTTACCTTCCGGTTTCGCAGGAACTTCGGGCATTTCCCCGGCACCTTGCGTCAGAATGGTCCGATACCTTTTGCGTATCTTGCGACATTCGGCCTCGCTCAACACCCCGGTCTCGCTCTTGTTGACCTTATGGCAGACCTCACGCAACACCTTCCTCATCAGGCGCGCCCAACGGTAATTGCTGGAGTCGACGACAAAGGTCAGTTCCCGAAGCAGATGCGACCCGCATAGCTGATGCTTGCACTGGCTGTATGCAAGGTAGGATGCCCAGCAATCATGGATCAACACCCCGGTGTAGACCGGAATGATGCCGAATGCCTCTATCGCTTCCTTGCCGCGCCTGGGGTGCAGGAACTTGATAGTGTGGATACCCCGCCCGGAGGCATCGTAATGTGCCAGGTGCCGTTATACTGAACGTCACAAATCAAAGGGAGAGTATCCACATGTCGGAAGTTAGCATCATCGGCGTTGATCTTGCAAAGCAGGTTTTTCAGGTCCACGGAGCCACAGCCGATGGCTCGGTTGGCTACCGCAAGAAGTTGAGCCGCGCCCAGTTCATGCCGTTTCTTGCACAGCAGCCCCGATGCATTGTCGCGATGGAGGCCTGCGCCACAGCTCACGATTGGGGCCGCGAGATCGGTAAGTTGGGCCATGAGGTGAAGCTGATTCCACCTCAGTACGTGAAACCTTTTGTCAAAAGGCAGAAAAACGACAGGGCAGACGCTGAGGCGATCACTGAAGCTGCCTCCCGGCCGACCATGCGGTTCGTTGAGGTGAAATCCACCGAGCAGCAATCGCGCGGCATGCTGTTCCGATCACGGCAGATGTTTGTCAGGCAGCGCACGCAGACCATCAATGCGCTGCGCGGCCATCTCGCCGAATATGGCGTGATCGGGCCGAAGAGCAAGGCGGGGATCAAGAAGTTGAGAGCCGCGCTGGACGACGATACCAATGGGCTGCCCGCCCTCGTGCGTAACACGGCCCGGATGTATGCCGAGCACATCGATCTGCTGGCGACCAGGATTTTCGATCTGACGAAGCAACTCAAGACGGAGGCGAAAGCATCCGGCACAGTGCGAAGGCTGACAACAATGCCGGGCGTCGGGTTGCAGACGGCACTGGCAATTGAGGCCTTTGCCCCGGACATGAATTGCTTCAAACGGGGGCGTGACTTCGCAGCCTGGCTGGGTCTCGTGCCGCTTCAGCGCTCGACAGGCGGTAAGGACCGGCTCGGGAAAGTTTCGAAGATGGGTCAGAAAGACATCCGAAGCCTGTTGATCATCGGGGCGATGTCAGTGATCAATGCGGCGACGCGGTTTGGGGTTCGCAAGGGAAGCTGGCTGGCCAGAATGCTGGATCGAAAACCGAAGCTTCTGGTCGCGATCACGCTGGCCAACAGGATGGCACGGGGTATCTGGGCCATGATATCGAAACAGGAGAATTATCGGAATCCGGAGGCGGTAGCGTAAGCGCGGATCGCGCAACGCTTCGCGTCGGTGCCCGGGACGTGTGAAGAGGTCGACGAATAGCATGGGAGATTGATCGGAAAGATCCGGAGCGGGAAAACCATGTTGACCCAAAAGGCAAAATAGCTTTGGAACTTGATTTGGACCCGGTTCGCGCATCACCATACCGGCCCGCGGCTGCACAAAAAGCCGCACTGTGAGGCCTGATAAATGACCGCATCCGATCACACGCTCACATCACCGTTCGAAAATCGCTTGACACCGGGGTATCCATAAATGAGGGTCAGGGAGTCATCGGTCAGCACATGCAGCCACTGGTTTTTGCTGTCGACCCTGAAACCGGTCTCATCGGCATGCAGGGCCGGGCGGGTCAGAAGATGTGCGGCGGCAGCCGTTTCCCAGGGTTCAAGCGCCTCGTGCAGTCGCTGGATGTAGCCCAGGCAGGTGGCCTGCGACATCCTGACGCCAGAGATGGCCCGCACCAGTTCGACGGCGCGGCGCAAAGACAGCATCTGGGCAATCAGCAGGTTGATCACGAAGGCCTGAAAGCCAACGCCATATTGCAAAGGCCCCGGCATGTTTTCAGGGAAACGCCCCTTGGTTCGGGTGCGGCATTTGGGGCAGTCCCTGGTTTCTGCGACGACCTTTTTCTCGACAACCTCGAACATGATATCGAGATGGATGCGTTCCTCGCGCGCCGAGGGTTCGACGTCTGAGAGATCAGCCCCGCAACTGTCACAAACCTGGACGGTGGAGGTTTCCCCGACGGTGACCTTGCGAAGGTTTTCGCCCGTCATCCAGTTCGGCGCCACACCCTTGCCGGAAGCCTTTTTGCTCCGTTTCCCGGTGTTGTCCTTATCCGTCTGCGACGGCGCAATACTGGAGTTCTTGCCGGTCTTCCTGGTCGTCTTTTCCAGAAAGATGGCGATCAGGATGCCCAGCAAGCTGCACAACACGCCAATAACCGCATCGACGTCATCTGAAATCCTGCCCGCTTTGCGCAGCGCGGCAATGCGCGCCCTGGCAGCATCGAACTCTTCACGCAGGGAAGTGCCATTCACGCTTGCCATCAGTCCGCCCGCGATGCCATGGACATCAGGCCATGCGGTGGCCGCATCGCCTTTTCAGGCTTCCAAATGCAGCGAGTAGCCTTGACTGAAAGACCACCCCAATGCGGCTTTTCCCAAATCAATCGAACACGTGTCATAACCCGATAGAATCACGAAAATCGCAATGAGGGGATCGTTAATAGCCGATTCAAATCGTCGCACCACTCCGAGGCCAAAAAGGCATCTCGATTGAGCCAGTGGGTCTGAAGCCGCCGTTGAACCTTGGGGACTTAAAGTGGGGGTGAGCAGTTACCCCTGAACGTGAAAACGGAACTTTTCACGTGTTTCGGGTTCGTCGCCAGTTAGCAAGTGGCCGTTGGCATCCAGCCAAGCAAGAATAGTCAAGCTATTCGGAATGATCGTAGTCTTTACTCTTTGCTTCCACGCCGCAGCCTCTGATGCTTCCGGATTGAAGCGATAATCTTTGTCGGGTCCGATCTCCTCATGAACCATAGCATTTTCGCAAAGTAGCGGTCGCAGTCGGGCATGCAGCTCTTCCCGAGTGCTAAGCGAATGAATGCCAAATGCCTTCTCTCGTTTCGCTTTATGCTCGGCTTTCCACGCCTTCATGAGTTCGGCTGTATGATGTTCGGGGGTTTTGTCTGCCATGGTGTGGCAGTTTGCGCATAACAAGATGATGTTGTCGTACTCGCCTCGTTCTTCTTCGCTAAGGGCTTCATCTGTTCGAGGCCCTCCGTCCGTAGCGGCAAAAATATGAGCCATTTCGGCTAAGTGGGGATATCCCTCAAAACCATCGGGAAACAATGGCTCGTTGCAATCTGGATTCTGACAGAAACCAGCAGAATCGGTAAAGAGCTTGAGCTTAGTGGCGGCATTGGGCGTCGCCTTTCCTCGACTACATGCCATCGCGTCGATCCTTCAGCCAGCGGTCGTACCTGACGTACGCGTCAATCGCTCCAAGTTTCATCATACGTTCGTATACAGTTTGTGGAAGTGTCGCTATTCAGATCGCTCAGTGTCCACCCAATCATTTCTTTGAGGTCTTGCACCATTTTCTTGGTGTACAACACCGAGACAATTACGACGAATTTCATACCAGATTTTGTCAGCGTGGACGAATGGAGAACATCAAAATGTCTAACCTTTTGGGGTAGACACTTTTCGGTATATTATTTCAAGCAAATTCAATAGGTTAAGATTGGAGTGGCGGAGAGGAAGGGATTCGAACCCCCGATACGGTTGCCCGTATGCCGCATTTCGAGTGCGGTGCTTTCAACCACTCAGCCACCTCTCCGCGTCGTGGTGCGCAACAATATGCGGGCGCTGTCATAACCATTCAAGGGCGACGACACAAGGGTATTTGCGTCGGCTGCGCGGCGACCGCGGATACCGGTTGGCGAACTGTCAGGAGCATGCGCCTTGAAGGACTGAAAACGGCGCGTTCCACCTTGACTTGCGCGCTGCTTTCCCGTATTCCGCGTTCATCCATGGCGTGAGGCGACTTGCGCCATCTGTTTTTGGGGGCTTAGGCCTTTCGAAACGGCTCCGGGAAAATTCGCCGCTTGGCGCTTGCAGGTCCATTGAGGGCTTGCGGCAAGATCCGGCGATCATTCGCAACCGACTGAATAAAAAGACGGCTGAGCGGGCATCCGCGACAAGCCGGCCCGAACATGGAAAGGCAAGAAAATGTTCGCAGTCATCAAAACGGGCGGAAAGCAGTACACCTTTGCTGCCGACGACGTCCTCAAGGTCGAGAGACTGGCCGGCGATGCCGGCGACATTGTTGAGTTTAACGAAGTTCTGATGGTCGGCGAAGGCGCCGATGCAGCCATCGGCAAGCCCTTCGTGGATGGTGCTTTGGTCACCGCCGAGGTTGTCGAGCAGGGCCGCGCCCGCAAGGTCATCGCGTTCAAGAAACGCCGCCGCCAGAACTCAAAGCGGACCCGCGGTCACCGTCAGCACGAGACGACGATCCGGATTTCCGAAATCCTGACGGGCGGCGCCAAGCCCAAGAAGAAGGCCGCCGCACCCAAGAAGGCCGAAGCCAAGAAGAGCGAGGAAGCTCCGAAGGCAAAGGCAGCGGAGAAGGCCAAGCCAGCCGAACAGCCGAAGGCTGCGGAGAAGGCGAAGGCCGCTGAGAAACCCAAGGCCGCACCCAAGGCGAAAGCCGCCGAGGATGCACCGGCCGCAATTTTCTCGGCCCCGAAGGGAGACGCCGACGATCTGAAGAAGATCTCCGGTGTCGGACCGGTCCTTGAGAAGAAGCTGCATGCGTTCGGCGTCACGCAGTACGCGCAGATCGCGGCTTTCACCAAGGACGACATCGCCAAGCTCGACGAAGCCCTGAACTTCAAGGGCCGCATCGAGCGGGACGACTGGATCGGTCAGGCCAAGGCCCTGGCTGACGAAGCGAAGTAATCGGGATCGAGGTAAAGGAGTAGACCAATGGCACACAAAAAGGCTGGCGGTTCATCGCGCAACGGTCGCGATTCTGAGTCCAAGCGCCTCGGCGTGAAGAAGTTCGGCGGCGAAGCCGTCATTCCGGGCAACATTATCGTGCGTCAGCGCGGCACAAAGTGGCATCCGGGTCAGGGCGTGGGCCTCGGCAAGGATCACACGATTTTCGCGACCGTGGAGGGCAATGTGTCCTTCCGCACTAAAGCAAACGGTCGCTGCTATGTGTCCGTAATGCCGCGTGCGCAAGCAGCAGAATAGCCGGTGGGGACAGCCGGCGTCTCATCGACCCGGCTGACATAGATCAGGCCAAAAGTTGCAAGGGGAGATGGGACACCATCTCCCCTTTTCATTTGCAACTGGAGGACTGAAAATGGAAACGGAAAGTCAGGACGAAGACAGCCATCGCGACCGGGCGAGTTGCCCTGTTCTCGTGACCGAGCGGCTGGTGTTGCGGCCGCCGCACATCGAGGACACGGATGCACTTGCCTATCTCGCCAATAATGCCCGGGTCGCTACGATGGTGTCGCGCATGCCGCATCCCTATACCCGAAAAGACGCGACGGACTTTATCCGCCGCTCCGGTATCGGCGCGATCGGCAAATGCATTTACGCTGTGACCAATGGCGAGAACGGCCGATTTCTGGGCTGCTGCGGGATCGAACCCCAGGACGATCCCGTGACGCTGGAGCTGGGCTACTGGATCGGTGAGCCGCACTGGGGCAATGGCTATGCAACGGAAGCCGCCCACGCGGTGATCGACATGGCGTTCCGCACGCGCAACATCGAGTGCATCGATGTCCGGTGCCGCGTCACCAATCTCGGCTCGCGCCGGGTGATCCACAAATGCGGTTTCCAGTTTCAGGGAACCGGGATGGTCAACTCGCTGGCGCTCGGAAGCGCCGTTCCCGTCGAGTGGTACCGTCTGGACCGCAAGACGTGGATTTCACTGCGCAGTTGGGCGGCAGCATGATGACCGGCCCGCGGCAATAGCCGCGGGCCGTTTCTTTGAACGGAGCCATAAGGTGGCAGGGCAGTACACGGCACGATCGAATAACGCAGGCAATTGTCGATTGCCTTTGACGTGCGAACACGCGGGCTTTATCCGTATGGCGGGCAGGAGCTGGATGGCAGGCAGATGAAGTTTCTCGATCAGGCAAAGGTCTATATCCGCTCAGGCGACGGTGGTGCCGGCTGCGTGTCGTTCCACCGCGAGAAATACATCGAGTTCGGCGGCCCGGACGGCGGTGATGGCGGCCGCGGCGGCGATGTGTGGGTCGAGGCTGTCCAGGGCCTCAACACGCTGATCGACTACCGCTACCAGCAGCATTACAAGGCAAAGACCGGCACGCACGGCATGGGCCGCAACCGCACCGGTGCAACCGGCGATGACCGGGTGCTCAAGGTCCCGGTCGGAACGCAGATCTTCGAGGAGGACAATGAGACGCTGGTCTGCGACCTGACACAGGAGGGTCAGCGCTTCCGCCTCGCCGCCGGCGGCAATGGCGGTTTCGGCAACGCACATTTCAAGTCCTCGACGAACCAGGCGCCGCGTCGTGCCAACCCGGGGCTGCCCGGCATCGAAAAAACCATCTGGCTGCGGCTCAAGCTGATCGCCGATGCCGGACTGGTCGGACTGCCCAATGCCGGCAAATCCACCTTCCTGGCGGCGGTCACCCGGGCGCGGCCCAAAATCGCCGACTATCCTTTCACAACGTTGCATCCCAATCTCGGCGTCGCGAGCACCGATGGCCGGGAGTTCATCATTGCCGATATTCCGGGCCTTATTCAGGGCGCCCATGAAGGCGCCGGCATCGGCGACCGGTTTTTGGGCCATGTCGAGCGGACCCGCGTGCTGTTGCATCTGGTCTCGGCCCAGGAAGAGGATGTCGGCAAGGCCTACCGGACCGTCCGTGGCGAGCTTGAGGCCTATGACCACGGCCTGTGCGACAAGCCGGAAATTGTCGCGCTGTCGCAGGCCGATCTCCTGGACGACGAGTTGCGGACGGCCCTTGCCGCAGAACTCGAGGCCGCATGCGGCAGCAAACCGCTCGTCCTGTCGGCTGTCTCCGGATACGGCATGAAGGATGCATTGCGTATGCTGGCCCGGATCATCGACGGACAGGTGCAGGCCGAGGACGTGCAGCAAGCTGCGGCGGGCGGGCAGGACTGACGCCATGACCACGACCCGTCTCGAAGATTATCGCCGTATTGTCGTCAAGGTCGGGTCCGCCCTGCTTGTCGACCGCCGGGACGGGCTGCGCCGACAATGGGTCGAAACATTGTGCCGCGATATCGCCGCGCTCCGGGAAAGCGGCTCGGATGTCATTATTGTCTCTTCCGGCTCCATTGCTCTTGGCCGCGCCGTCATGCGCGACACCGGACTTGGCCACGACAGGGGCCTGAAGCTGGAAGAAAGCCAGGCGCTCGCTTCCATCGGCCAGATCGCCCTTGCCAAAGACTGGTCCGAGGCCCTGTCGGAAAAAAGTCTCGTTGCCGGCCAGATCCTGCTGACGCTGGACGATACAAAAGACCGGCGGCGCTATCTCAACGCCCGCGCCACGATCCAGCAGCTGCTGGAAGCGGGCGCCGTGCCGGTGATCAACGAGAATGACAGCGTCGCCACCAATGAAATCCGCTATGGCGACAATGATCGCCTTGCCGCTCGCGTCGCATCGATGGCGGGTGCCGATCTGCTTGTCCTGCTTTCCGACGTCGATGGCCTCTATACCGCTCCGCCCGACAAGGATCCCGACGCGCAATTCCTGCCGCACATTGCCGAGATCACCGCAGATATCGAGGCCATGGCGGGCGATGCCGGATCAGACCTGTCGCGCGGCGGCATGAAGACCAAGATCGAGGCAGGCCGCATCGCCACCAAGGCCGGATGCGCCATGATCATCGCCTCCGGCAAACGCGACCATCCCCTCCGCGCCATCGCGGAGGGCGCGCGACACAGCCATTTCGAGCCCGATGCCTCGCCTGTGACAGCCCGCAAGAAATGGATCGCCGGGCAGCTTGACCCTGCCGGGCGGTTCTTCGTCGATACCGGCGCGCTCGAAGCTTTGAAATCCGGCAAGAGCCTTTTGCCGGCAGGCGTACGCAAGGTCACCGGTTCATTCGCGCGCGGCGATACGGTTGCCATTTGCGATCACGCCGGGTTCGAGTTCGCCCGCGGGCTTGCCGCCTACGGCGCCGATGAGGCGGTACAGATCGCGGGCCGGAAATCCTCGGAAATTGCCGGAATACTGGGTTATTCCGGACGCGCAGCGATGGTGCACCGCGATGACATGGTGTTGACAGGGGCACAAATAGCCCTGAATGAAGACGAGTAACGGCAACAGGAACGGTACGATGCTTGACGAAGTTGCGGACAAGGCAGATGTGGCTGAACTGATGGCGGCGATCGGCGAGAACGCCAGGGCGGCCAGCGCGCCACTTGCCGTTGCCACCGAAGCGCAGAAAAATGCCGCGTTGCTTTCGATGGCCGACGCCATTCTGGCCGATACGGACGTGATCCTGGAAGCGAACGCCATTGATATGCGTATCGCAGAAGATTCCGACATGGCGGCGTCCTTCCTCGACCGTCTCAAGCTAGACGAGGCGCGGGTCGCGGCAATGGCCGAAGGGGTTCGAGCCATTGCCGAGCTCAAGGACCCGGTCGGAGACATCATCGCCAGCTGGACCCGCCCCAACGGGCTTGAGATCGAGCGTGTCCGCACGCCGCTCGGCGTTATCGGCGTTATCTATGAAAGCCGCCCGAACGTGACGGCAGATGCCGGCGCCCTCTGCCTCAAGGCTGGAAATGCCGTGATCCTGCGCGGCGGATCGGACTCGCACAATTCGTCCGCGGCAATCCACCGGTGTCTCGTCAGGGGACTTGAGGCGGCCGGCCTTCCCGAACATGCCATACAGCGCGTTCCGGTTACCGACCGGCAGGCGGTTGGCGAGATGCTCAAGGGCCTTTCGGGCGCCATTGACGTCATTGTGCCCCGGGGCGGCAAGAACCTCGTCGCCCGCGTACAGAGCGAGGCGCGGGTGCCCGTCTTCGCCCATCTGGAGGGCCTTTGCCACATCTATGTCGACATATCCGCCGATCTCGAAATGGCGAAAGCCATCACGGTGAATGCGAAGATGCGCCGCACCGGCATTTGCGGTGCCGCGGAGACATTACTGGTCGACAAGCAGGCGTCACAAACCCACCTTGTCCCCATTCTAGAGGCGCTCACCGAAGCCGGCTGCGAGATCCGCGGCACGACCGCGGTCTGCCAGGCCTATGAGAAGGCGGTTCCGGCGGACGAATCAGACTGGTCGACTGAGTATCTGGCTCCGGTCATCTCGGTGGCACTGGTGGACGGAATCGGCGGCGCAATCGCCCATATCGGCCATTATTCATCGAATCACACCGAGGCCGTGATCGCCGAGGATGCCTCGGTGGTCGAGCGCTTCATGAACGAGATCGACTCCGCCATTTTACTGCACAACGCGTCGACACAATATGCCGATGGCGGCGAGTTCGGCATGGGCGCCGAGATCGGTATCGCCACGGGCAAGATGCATGCACGTGGGCCGGTCGGTGTCGAGCAGCTCACCTCGTTCAAATACCGGGTACGCGGCAGCGGCCAGATCCGACCCTGACCTGATGCTGGCGGTGACCGAATTGGATCAGATTCCGGCCTCGCTCCTGCGCATGCCCCATGTCGAGCCCGGCATGGCTGTCGGGCTCTTCGGCGGTTCCTTCAACCCGCCGCATGAGGGACATGTGCTGGTCGCCGACACGGCGCTGCGCAAATTGCAGCTCGACCAGCTTTGGTGGATCGTCACGCCCGGCAACCCTTTGAAAGACAACAGTAAATTGACTGACCTGGCCACACGTATCCAATGGAGCCAGGAGATCGTTACCGATCCGCGCGTCAAATTCACTGCCTTCGAGGCGGCACACGGCCTGCGCTACACCGCCGAGACGCTGCAATTCGTGACGGAGCGCAATCGCGGCGTCGATTTCGTCTGGGTCATGGGCGCCGACAACCTCGCCGGCTTCCATCGCTGGCAGGACTGGCAGTATATCGCCAACACCATGCCGATAGCCGTCATCGACCGACCCGGCTCGACGCTGTCCTACCTGTCGTCAATCATGGCCAAGACCTTTGATTATGCGCGGGTCGACGAGGCCCAGTCCGGCGCGCTCGTGCGCATGCAACCGCCCGCCTGGACGTTCATTCACGGTCCCCGTTCGCCGCTTTCGTCGACGGCAATCCGCAACAGCCGGCATTCGGCCTCCGACAAAACGTGAACAGGGCTGTCTTGAAACCTTAAGGTTTCCGTGCCTATCTTTGGGTGTATTTGCAGAAACATGTGCCCTCTGAGTCGTTTTTATACTGTTCAGATGGCGTTGAAGCGGAGAAACAACGGCAATGGGGCCGGCAGGTCTCCGCGCAGTAGCAGGTACACAGCTTGTTCTGTCACAGAAAGGAAAGACACTGAGAACAGCACACAGCAAGGGAAATGTTGAACACATTTCCTCATCCGCATTGGAAAGCGGCAATGCTGCATTTCATGCGTTGAAACTGGTCCTCGCCAGCCTCGAGGAATCCAAGGCCGAAGACGTTGTCTCCATCGACATTACCGGTAAGTCGGCTCTGGGCGACCACATGGTGGTCTCGTCCGGTCGTTCTAACCGTCATGTCACGGCGATCTGCGACCATCTCTTGCGTGACCTGAAAGACGCCGGTTTCGGTACGGCGAAGGTTGAGGGTCTGAGCAATGGTGACTGGGTCCTGATCGACGCAGGCGACATCATCATTCATGTATTCCGGCCCGAAGTCAGGGAATTCTACAACATCGAGAAGATGTGGATGACCCCTGAGATCGACGAGGATACGCTGCACTAGCGCTTGCCGGCTGCCATCGCACAGCAGCGAAGGTGGTTGGATTACGCTGGTAACATATTGATTTAAGGTAACTGCTCACCCCCACTTTAAGTCCCCGAGATTCAACGGCGGTTTCAGACCCACTAGCTCAATCGAGATGCCTTTTTGGCCTCGGAGTGGTGCGACGATTTGAATCGGCTATTAACGATCCCCTCATTGCGATTTTCGTGATTCTATCGGGTTATGACACGTGTTCGATTGATTTGGGAAAAGCCGCATTGGGGTGGTCTTTCAGTCAAGGCTACTCGCTGCATTTGGAAGCCTGAAAAGGCGATGCGGCCACCGCATGGCCTGATGTCCATGGCATCGCGGGCGGACTGATGGCAAGCGTGAATGGCACTTCCCTGCGTGAAGAGTTCGATGCTGCCAGGGCGCGCATTGCCGCGCTGCGCAAAGCGGGCAGGATTTCAGATGACGTCGATGCGGTTATTGGCGTGTTGTGCAGCTTGCTGGGCATCCTGATCGCCATCTTTCTGGAAAAGACGACCAGGAAGACCGGCAAGAACTCCAGTATTGCGCCGTCGCAGACGGATAAGGACAACACCGGGAAACGGAGCAAAAAGGCTTCCGGCAAGGGTGTGGCGCCGAACTGGATGACGGGCGAAAACCTTCGCAAGGTCACCGTCGGGGAAACCTCCACCGTCCAGGTTTGTGACAGTTGCGGGGCTGATCTCTCAGACGTCGAACCCTCGGCGCGCGAGGAACGCATCCATCTCGATATCATGTTCGAGGTTGTCGAGAAAAAGGTCGTCGCAGAAACCAGGGACTGCCCCAAATGCCGCACCCGAACCAAGGGGCGTTTCCCTGAAAACATGCCGGGGCCTTTGCAATATGGCGTTGGCTTTCAGGCCTTCGTGATCAACCTGCTGATTGCCCAGATGCTGTCTTTGCGCCGCGCCGTCGAACTGGTGCGGGCCATCTCTGGCGTCAGGATGTCGCAGGCCACCTGCCTGGGCTACATCCAGCGACTGCACGAGGCGCTTGAACCCTGGGAAACGGCTGCCGCCGCACATCTTCTGACCCGCCCGGCCCTGCATGCCGATGAGACCGGTTTCAGGGTCGACAGCAAAAACCAGTGGCTGCATGTGCTGACCGATGACTCCCTGACCCTCAAGTTCCTGCACCCCAGGCGCGGCAAGGAAGCGATAGAGGCATTCGGCATCATTCCGGTCTACACCGGGGTGTTGATCCATGATTGCTGGGCATCCTACCTTGCATACAGCCAGTGCAAGCATCAGCTATGCGGGTCGCATCTGCTTCGGGAACTGACCTTTGTCGTCGACTCCAACAATTACCGTTGGGCGCGCCTGATGAGGAAGGTGTTGCGTGAGGTCTGCCATAAGGTCAACAAGAGCGAGACCGGGGTGTTGAGCGAGGCCGAATGTCGCAAGATACGCAAAAGGTATCGGACCATTCTGACGCAAGGTGCCGGGGAAATGCCCGAAGTTCCTGCGAAACCGGAAGGTAAGCGCGGACGGGTCGCAAAGTCGGATGCCCACAACCTGCATGAGCGTCTGTTGAAACACGAGGACTCCGTGCTTCGCTTCATGAGCGAACCCGATGTCAGCTTCACCAATAACGCGGGCGAGCAAAAAATCAGGATGGCAAAGGTCAAAATCAAAGTCTCGGGCTGCTTCCGGACAGACCGCTATGCACACGCCTGGTGCCGGATATCAAGCTACCTGAGTTCCATGGGTGCCCTCGGATATAATCCACTTGTCGCGATCCAGATCGCGCTGGCCGGAAATGCCGCCAATATGGTCAAATCACACTATGCTCAAGACGCGTGACGGGGTGAGCAGTTACGATTTAAGTGTGGTTTGGATCCGCACGCGCATCTTGTGTGCGTTTCCGCAGGATCACACGGCACGCTGGTCGCCGGCATCCGCCACCGGTTGCTGCGACGCTGCGAGGCAACATGCGGATATCGATATACGCCGTGGGCCGGTTGAAGTCCGGCCCCGAAAGAGAGCTTTCAGCGCGTTACATCGATCGATTCTCCAAAACCGGCGCATCACGAGGTCTGACATTCGACCGCATTGTCGAATTGCCGGAAAGCCGCGCCTCCGCTGCCGCGACCCGCAAGCGCGAAGAGCATGAAGGCCTGGCCCGGCAGCTGCCCGCCGATGCGCTGATCGTTGCCCTTGATGAGGGTGGCAAAGCACTGGATTCCAACGCCTTTGCCCGAATGCTGCAGGAATGGAACGATGCCGGGCATCGGGACCTTGCCATGATCATCGGCGGCGCCGACGGCCTTGACCGGGAACTCATTGCCCGCGCGGATGCGGTGCTGTCCTTCGGGAAGCTGACCTGGCCACACCAGATCGTGCGGATCCTGCTGGCCGAGCAGCTCTATCGGGCGGCGACAATTTTGACCGGCCACCCCTATCACCGCAACTAGCGCGCATCTGGCTCGATAAGCTGTTCAAGGCCGGAATCCCGCCATATCCCGGCCACTCTTCGCTGGCAGACAGGCCGATAGGCAGCCCCGTCCCCTAAAGACGGTGCATCCCTGCGGCAAACGCGATTCCGGCCAAGGCAACAGTGGTCTGCACGACCACTGCCCGCGCCGGAAAAGAGAATGTTGCATTGGCTCACCTGGAGCGGCGATAATGGGTGTGGGGTGAAGAACGGGAACCAATGATTCGCATCCGGCTAAGTTTGGCAATACCGATCCGCGGTCTCCAGCGCTGTTTGTTCCGCATGGGTGCAAGCAGCATGATACCGCGCATGACGATTGCCGTCGGAATGGTGCTGGGAGCGGCGCTTGCCGCGCCTGTCGCTCCCCTGCAGGCGCAGGGTGTCCAGACAGCCCAGGCCCTGAAAACAGGCCGCCCCGGCGAAACAACGGTCGAGCAGCTCAACGAGCAGAGGCGCAAGGGGCTGGGCGAACTGGAAAAGGTCACCGCCGACATCGAGCTTTCGCAGGAACGGCGCACGGAACTCGAATCGAGCATCGATTCGCTGAAGAAGGATCAGGTGACGATCCGCACCGAGCTGATACAGAGTGCCAAGACGCAAAAGAAACTGGGAGAAGACGTCGCCGAAAGCGAGCTGCGACTGGCCAGCCTCAATGGCAGGCATGACGAATTGCGGACATCGCTCAACGCCCGGCGCGGCGTCCTTGCCGAAGTTCTTGCAGCCCTTCAGCGCATGGGACGCAACCCGCCCCCGGCGCTGCTTGTCAGCCCTGAGGATGCGCTGTCTTCCGTGCGCAGCGCCATTTTGCTGGGTGCCGTTGTTCCCGAGATTCGAGGCCAGACGGAGAAGCTCATCGCCGATCTCAAGGAACTGACGGATGTGCGCGCTTCGATCTCCAACGAGCGCGAGCGCCTCCTTGCAACGCTGCAGGAACAGGCTGAGGAGGAGGAAAGGCTGACGCTTTTGCTCGCCGAGAAGCGCAAACTTGCCGAACAAAGCCGCGAAAAGCTGGAACAGGAAGCCGCGGCGTCGCAGCAGCTCGCTGCACGGGCACGCAGCCTTGAGGATCTGATTGCTTCGCTTGGCGACGAGATCGAATCGGTTCGCCGCGCTGTCGAGGAGGCGGAAGTTGCGGAAAAGAGACGCGCCGAGCAGGCGCAGAAGCAAAGGCAAAGGGCGCGCGAAACCGCGAGGACCACACCGCCGGACGCCGATCGCATCGCGCCCGCATTCGCCTTTTCCCGGTTGAAGAAGAAGCTCGAGCTGCCCGTTGCCGGCAGCGAGAAATTCGGTTTCGGACAGGATGACGGCACCGGCCGTCCTCTGAAAGGCATGATGGTTTCAACCGTGCCTGACGCGATTGTGACAGCACCCGCCGACGGTTGGGTGGTATACTCCGGACCGTTCCGATCCTACGGTGAATTGATCATCCTAAACGCCGGGGACGGTTACCATCTGGTGCTTGCAGGCATGGGCAGCACCAACGCCGATATCGGTCAATTTGTCGTCGCCGGCGAGCCAATTGGGCGCATGAACACGACAAAAGTGGTATCGGCATCGGTTTTGGCTCTGGCTACGGCAGAGCCAACGCTTTACATTGAATTCAGAAAGAACGGAAAACCTGTTGATCCGGCTCCCTGGTGGGCCAGCAATCCTTCCGGAAGGGTAAGCAATGATTCGTAAGGTAATAATACTGGCCGCTGGCGTCTTCATCGGCGCAGTCTCCGTGAGCGCGCTGCAATCGGTCGGCACATCCGCTGTCGCCGCCAATTCCGAGACCTACAAACAGCTCTCCATATTTGGTGATGTCTTTGAGCGCGTGCGGGCACAATATGTGACACCGCCGGAAGAAAGTGAACTGATCGAAAGCGCCATCAATGGCATGCTGACATCGCTCGATCCGCATTCAAGCTACCTGAATGCCAAGGATGCGGACGATATGCGCACCCAGACGCGCGGCGAGTTCGGCGGCCTCGGCATTGAAGTGACGCTTGATCAGGACAGCGAACTCGTCAAGGTCATCACGCCCATCGACGACACACCCGCATCACGGGCTGGCGTCCTTGCCGGCGACCTGATCTCCGAGATCGATGGCGAGCCGGTCCGCGGCCTGACGCTCTCGCAGGCTGTAGAGAAGATGCGCGGTCCGGTCGGTTCAGGTATCGATCTGACGATCCTGCGCGAAGGCGCCGACGCACCGATCAACATTGAAATCACGCGGGCGATCATCAAGATCCGCGCGGTCAAATATCGCGTTGAAGAAAATATCGGCTACATCCGCCTGATTTCCTTCACCGAGAAGACCTACAACGACCTGGCGGATGCGATTGACTCGATCGAGGACCAGATTCCTGACGACAAACTGCAGGGTTATGTCCTTGACCTCCGTCTCAATCCCGGCGGCCTCCTCGATCAGGCGATCAACGTCTCCGACGCATTCCTCGATCGTGGCGAGATCGTCTCGACCCGCGGGCGCAACTCCGAGGAAACCCGGCGTTACAACTCCAGACCCGGCGACCTGACCGGCGGCAAGCCGGTCATCGTGCTGGTCAATGGCGGCTCCGCCAGTGCCTCTGAAATCGTTGCCGGCGCGCTTCAGGACCACAAGCGGGCGACAATCGTCGGTACCCGCTCTTTCGGCAAGGGATCGGTCCAGACCATCATCCCGCTTGGCGAGAATGGTGCGCTGCGCCTGACGACGGCGCTCTACTACACGCCGTCCGGCAAGTCGATCCAGGGCACGGGCATCAAGCCGGACATCGTCGTCCAGCAGCCGCTGCCCGAAGAGCTCCAGGGCCGTGTCCGCGAAACCGGCGAATCCGAGTTGCGCGGCCACATCCAGGGACAGGACGAGACCGAAGAAGGTTCCGGCTCGATCGCTTATGTTCCGCCGGAGCCCGAGGATGACGAGCAGCTCGGTCTGGCGCTCGAACTGATGCGTGGTGAAAAGACCGATCCGGCCTATCCGCCGAATGCCGACAAGACGGCAAAGGCAGCCAAGGATGTTGACAATACCGACCGCAAGACCGAATAAGCTTATCAGTGCCGCCCGACGAATCGGGCGGCACTGAGCTGAAATCGAGGTTGAACCGGCGGCAGTGGACACAGGTTCCGAACTCAACAAACCGCTCGGACAGGATCGGCGGAATTCCCGGCAAGGTTCGCGGCCCAGAAATTCCCTTCGTTCTTGGGTGGCGATTCTCGCGCTGGTGCTGATTGTCGGGAGCGCCGCGCTTGTTGCCATTCAGCAGAACCCGCTGCGCCAGCCCGAGAACCAGCCCGCGGCAACTCCGGAAAACCAGCAACAGTCCGCAGAAACCCTTCCGGTGGTGATCGAGGGCGGCGAGGTCGACAACAGCCGCATTTCGGGCCAGTCCGGCGCCGATGTTCAACGCACACTGACCGAAGACGGCCAGGTCGTGACCACGGTTTCCCCGCTGGAACGCGAAGGCGACGGCCCCGTCATCATCTCCGGGGCGAACACGGTCGGACAGGATCCGCGCTTTGCGCATCTGCCGGTGCCGGAACTTCTGGAGCAATCGGAGTTCGGCCGCCTGCCGGTCGTAGGTGCCGATGGATACCGTCCGTTCGACGCCTATGCCCGGCCATGGTCGGGCGCCCGCGGAACACGCATTGCCATCGTGGTCGGCGGCCTAGGTCTCAGCCAGACCGGTACGCAATATGCGATCGCGACGCTGCCGGAAGAAATTACACTGGCCTTCGCGGCGACCGGCAACAGTCTGCAACGCTGGTTGCAGGAGGCGCGGCGCGCCGGTCACGAGGTGCTGCTACAGGTACCGTTTGAACCGTTCAACTATCCGCAGACCAATCCCGGCCCGCATACGCTGCTTGTTGATGACGGCGCCCGGCAGAACATTGCCGACCTTCACTGGGCCATGGGGCGCATCACGAATTACACCGGCATCATGAATTTCATGGGCGCGCGTTTTCTATCCGACCAAAAGGCCACCGAAACGGTCATGCGCGAACTGGCGCGGCGCGGCGTGCTTTTTCTTGACGACGGCACTTCGGCCCGCACCGTCACCGAGCCCATTGCCGGCGCGGTCGGCGTCCCACATGCGCAAGCCGATCTTGTCGTCGATTCCAAGGTCGGCCGCGAGGATATTCTGAAAAAGCTCGATGAGGCCGAGCGGATCGCCAGGCGCAACGGCTCGGCGATTGCCATTGCATCGGCATTCGACACCAGCGTCGATGCAATCGCCGCCTGGGCCAATGAAGCCAAGGCGCGCGGCATCGAGATCGTCGCGGTTTCGGCGCTTGCCGAAGACCCGGAAGATCTTTGATCAATGTCCAGGAAAAAGCCCAAAGCGGATGATCTGCCATACCGTCCCTGTGTCGGTGTAGTCGTCGTCAACCGTGACGGCCTGGTGTGGACCGGTCGGCGTATCTATGAAGACAAGGGCGAATTTGCGGCGCATGACCACGTCTGGCAGATGCCGCAGGGCGGCATTGACAAGGGCGAGGCGCCGCTGGATGCGGCAAGGCGCGAGCTCTACGAGGAAACCGGCATCAAGAGCATCTCCCTGCTGGCGGAAGCGCCTGACTGGATCAGCTACGACCTGCCGGAGGAGTTGGTCGGCGTCGCCCTCAAGGGCAAGTATCGCGGCCAGACCCAGCGCTGGTTCGCATTTCGGTTCGAGGGACCGGAAAGCGAGATCGCCATCAACCCGCCGCCCGATGGCCACAAGGCCGAATTCGACGCCTGGCAATGGCGCAGGATCGGGGACGTGCCGGATCTCATCATACCCTTCAAGCGCGCGGTCTACGAAAAGGTCGTTGCCGCCTTCGACCATGTTACGGCCTGAGCCAGATGCGTTTGATCGGTATCATCGGCGGCATGAGCTGGGAGTCGACGGCCCTTTACTACCGCCTTATGAACGAAAAGGTGAAGGAGCGGCTGGGCGGCCTGCATTCCGCCAGGATCCTCCTGCACTCGGTTGATTTCCACGAAATCGAGCAGCGCCAGCACTCCGGTGACTGGAACGGAACCGCTGAGATCCTGGCCGAGGCGGCCACTGGGCTGAAAGCTGCCGGCGCCGACTTCCTCGTCATTGCCACCAACACGATGCACAAGGTTTCAAAAGAGATAGAAACGGCATCCGGCCTGCCCGTGTTGCATATCGCGGATCCGACCGGCGCCGCCCTGAAGAAGGCCGGCGCCAGGCGGGTCGGTCTGCTCGGCACCCGCTTCACCATGGAGGAGGATTTCTACGCCGACCGGATCCGGACCGGCTTCGGGCTCGATGTCACCGTTCCGGACAAGACCGCGCGTGATGCGATCCACCGGGTCATCTATGAAGAGCTGTGCCTCGGCAAAGTGACGGACGAAGCACGCCGCCTTTTTGGCACCGTCATTGACGAGATGCGCGACGGCCAATGCGATTCCGTGATCCTCGGTTGCACGGAGATCACCATGGCTGTTGACGAGAGCAACAGTTCGCTGCCCTTTTTCGATACGACCGAATTGCATACGGCCGCTGCCGTCGAGAGGGCACTCCAATAAAAAACGGGCCTTCCGGCCCGCTTGTGAAAATTCTTTGCGGGGGTTCCTCAGACGGCGTTCTGCAAAGTCGTCAGGTGATCAAGGCGCTCTGCAAACCGGGTCTTGTCGGCATCCGTCGTCGCGTCCTGCAGATCTTCCCTGGTGTTCTGGATGCGCTGTGCAATCGCTTCATGGTCAATGTCGTCGACATGAACGGCGGATTCGGCCAGCAACGTACAACCATCGGGCAGGATGTCGGCAAATCCACCGAAGACGACATAGCGGTTGGAACCACCGTCAGCCGCCTTGACCTCGACAATGCCCGGCTTGATGGTGGTCATCACCGGCGCGTGCTGGGCCATCACGGTCATTTCGCCGTCGGTGGCGGGCAGGATGACCTCGCTCACCGCTTCGGAAAGCAGCAGGCGTTCCGGAGATACAAGCTCGAAATTGAAACTGTCTGCCATGGCTTGTCACTCTGTCCTGTTGGCGGGAACCGGACGGACCTTCAAAGGCCCGCCCGTTTCATCTGTTTATCAGGCGGCTTCGGCAGCCAGCTTCTGTGCCTTCTCGATTGCCTGATCGATACCGCCGACCATATAGAAGGCGGCTTCCGGCAGGTGATCATATTCACCGTCAACCAGGCCCTTGAAGCTCTTGATCGTGTCGTCAAGGTCGACAAGCTGGCCGGGAGAACCGGTGAAGACTTCGGCAACGAAGAAGGGCTGCGACAGGAAGCGCTCGATCTTGCGTGCGCGGGCCACCGTCATCTTGTCTTCTTCGGAAAGCTCGTCCATGCCGAGGATGGCGATGATGTCCTGGAGCGACTTGTAGCGCTGAAGGATTGACTGCACCTGGCGGGCAACATCGTAGTGTTCCTGTCCGACAATCATCGGATCGAGCATGCGCGAGGTTGAATCGAGCGGGTCCACGGCGGGGTAGATGCCCTTCTCCGAGATCGCGCGGTTAAGAACGGTCGTTGCGTCAAGGTGCGCGAAGGACGTTGCAGGCGCCGGGTCGGTCAAGTCGTCGGCCGGAACGTAGACGGCCTGCACCGAGGTGATCGATCCCTTGTTGGTGGTCGTAATGCGCTCCTGCATGGTTCCCATGTCAGTCGCAAGCGTCGGCTGATAGCCCACGGCGGAGGGGATGCGGCCGAGAAGCGCCGACACCTCGGAGCCCGCCTGCGTGAAGCGGAAGATGTTGTCGATGAAGAACAGCACGTCCTGGCCTTCGTCACGGAACTGCTCGGCAATCGTCAGGCCGGTCAGCGCAACACGGGCGCGGGCGCCGGGCGGCTCGTTCATCTGGCCGAACACCAGCGCACATTTCGACCCTTCGGTCGAACCGTCGTTTTCCTGCGGGTCCTTGTTCACGCCCGATTCGATCATTTCCCAGTAAAGGTCGTTGCCCTCGCGCGTGCGCTCGCCGACACCGGCGAAGACGGAGTAGCCGCCATGCGCCTTGGCGACGTTGTTGATCAGTTCCTGGATAAGCACGGTCTTGCCGACGCCGGCGCCGCCGAACAGGCCGATCTTTCCGCCGCGTGCGTATGGTGCGAGCAGGTCGACCACCTTGATGCCGGTGACAAGGATTTCGGCTTCCGTCGACTGATCGACATATTCCGGCGCATCCTGGTGGATGGCGCGCGTCGCGGTGGCCTTGACGGGACCAGCTTCATCGATCGGATCACCGATCACGTTCATGATGCGACCGAGCGTCACGTCGCCGACCGGAACAGCGATCGGGCCGCCCATGTCCGTAACTTCCTGACCGCGGACGAGGCCTTCGGTGGAGTCCATGGCAATGGTACGGACGGTATTTTCACCGAGGTGCTGCGCCACTTCCAGAACCAGGCGGTTACCGAGATTATCGGTTTCCAGCGCGTTGAGGATCGGCGGCAGATGATCTTCGAAGGCAACGTCGACGACGGCGCCGATGATCTGCGTGATCGTGCCTTTTACGCCGGCCGCCTTGGCTGCCGTGTCATCGGCTTTCTTTTTGGTAGCTGCCTTAGCCATGGTTTCTAACCCTTCTCCAGAGCCTCTAGAGCGCTTCCGCGCCCGAAATAATTTCAATCAGTTCTTTGGTGATCTGCGCCTGCCGCTGACGGTTGTAGTTGAGCGTCAGCTTGTCGATCATGTCGCCGGCATTGCGCGTCGCATTGTCCATGGCCGTCATCCGCGCGCCCTGTTCGGACGCGGCGTTTTCCAGCAGTGCGCGGAAAATCTGGACGGCGATATTGCGTGGGATCAGATCGTCGAGGATGGCCGAAGCATCCGGCTCATACTCATAGACGGCATCCGTGCCGGCATCCTCGGCTTCTGAGTCACCCGTGGCGGCCGGAATGATCTTTTGCGCCGTCGGGATCTGTGAGATGACCGACTGGAACTCCGAATAAAACAGCGTGCACACATCAAAGGCGCCGTCGTCGAACAGGCCGATCACCTGCTTCGCAATCTCATCGGCATTGGCAAAACCAACCCGCTTGACCTCCCTGAGGTCAACCCGGTCTATGATCAGATCGCTATACTGCCGCTTCAGGATGTCATAGCCCTTCTTGCCGACACACAGGATCTTTACGTCCTTGCCCTCGGTCAGGAGGGTGCCGACATGTTCGCGCGCAAGGCGTGCAATCTGGGCATTGAAGCCGCCGCAAAGACCGCGCTCGGCGGTGCACACGACAAGCAAATGGGTCTGGTCCGAACCGGTTCCCGTCATCAGCCTGGGCGTGTCGTCGCCCTCGCTGACCGCATTGGAAATGTTCGTGAGCACGGCGCTCATGCGCTGCGAGTAGGGCCGCGCGGCCTCGACCGCCTCCTGGGCACGCCGAAGCTTCGCCGCGGCGACCATCTGCATCGCCTTGGTGATCTTCTGCGTCGCCTTGACCGAGGCGATCCGGTTTCTCAGATCCTTAAGGGAAGGCATCCGTTATCCGTCCGTTGCTAGGGTTGCGTCCGCAGCCGCTCAGGCGAAGGACTTGGCAAAGGCATCAATGGCCGCGGTGAGCTTGCCCTTGATGTCGTCGCTGATCGCCTTTTCGACGCGGATCGCCTCCAGCACATCCTTGCCGTCGCCACGCATATGCGCAAGCAGGCCCTGCTCGAACTTGCCGACATCGTTCACGTCGAGATCGTCGAGATAGCCATTGACGCCGGCGAAGATGACGGCGACTTGCTCTTCCGTCTTGAGCGGAGAGAACTGCGGCTGCTTGAGCAGCTCCGTCAGGCGTGAACCGCGGTTGAGCAGGCGTTGGGTCGCGGCATCGAGGTCGGAACCGAACTGCGCAAAGGCCGCCATTTCGCGATACTGGGCAAGTTCACCCTTGATCGAACCGGCAACCTGCTTCATCGCCTTGATCTGCGCGGACGAGCCGACGCGCGAAACCGAAAGGCCCACATTCACGGCAGGACGGATACCCTGATAGAAAAGGTCCGTTTCCAGGAAGATCTGACCGTCGGTGATCGAGATCACGTTGGTCGGGATAAAGGCGGAAACGTCATTGCCCTGCGTCTCGATGACCGGCAGTGCCGTCAGCGAGCCGGCGCCATTGTCCTCGTTGAGCTTGGCGGCGCGCTCCAAGAGGCGCGAGTGCAGGTAGAAGACGTCACCCGGATAGGCTTCGCGGCCCGGAGGGCGGCGCAGCAGCAGCGACATCTGGCGATAGGCGACAGCCTGCTTGGAAAGATCGTCATAGCCGATCAGCGCGTGCATGCCGTTATCGCGGAAATATTCACCGATGGCACATCCGGCGAAGGGTGCCAGGAACTGCATCGGCGCGGGATCGGAAGCGGTCGCGGCAACGATGATCGAATATTCGAGCGCGCCGCGCTCCTCGAGCACCTTGACGAACTGCGCGACGGTGGAGCGCTTCTGGCCGACAGCGACATAAACGCAATAGAGCTTGTCTTCCTCGGCGCCGGATTCATGGATCGGCTTCTGGTTGAGGAAGGTATCGAGCAGGATGGCGGTCTTGCCGGTCTGGCGGTCGCCGATCACAAGCTCGCGCTGGCCGCGGCCGATCGGGATCAGCGCGTCAATGGCCTTCAGGCCTGTGGACATGGGTTCATGCACCGACTTGCGCGGGATGATGCCGGGCGCCTTGACGTCGACCCGGCGGCGTTCCGTGGCCTGGATCGGGCCCTTGCCGTCGATCGGGTTGCCGAGGGCGTCGACGACGCGGCCGAGCATTTCCTTGCCCACCGGGACGTCGACGATGGCGCCGGTACGCTTGACCGTGTCGCCTTCCTTGATGTCGCGGTCGGAGCCGAAGATAACGACACCGACATTGTCGGCTTCCAGGTTCAGCGCCATGCCGCGAATGCCGCCGGGAAACTCGACCATCTCACCGGCCTGCACATTGTCCAGGCCGTAGACACGGGCGATACCGTCACCGACCGACAGCACCTGGCCGACCTCGGAGACCTCAGCCTCCTTGCCGAAATTTTTGATTTGTTCTTTGAGGATTGCGGAAATTTCCGCGGCACGGATGTCCATCAGCCGACCTCTTTCAGTGCAAGCTTAAGGGAAGAAAGTTTTGAGCGAAGGGATGTGTCGATTTGACGCGAGCCGACCTTGACGATCAGCCCGCCCATGATCGACGGGTCGACGGTGACATGCATTGCCACGTCTTTGCCGGTGACGCTTTTGAGCGCCGCCTTCAATTCGGTTTCCTGTTCCTGGCTCAGTGCATGAGCCGTCGTTATCTCTGCCGACACCTCGCCGCGATGCTTCGCGGCAATCATCCTGTAGGCGCGGATGATGCCCGGCACGGCGAACAGCCGGCGGTTCTTGGCAACGACGCGCATGAAGTTTCCAATGAGACCTGTGAGGCCTGCCTTGTCGGCGATCGCGCCAATGGCCTTGAACTGGTCCTCGGCGGAAAAGACCGGGCTGACAATCAGACGTTTGAGATCGTCGCTTTCTTCGATCAGGGATTCAAGACGGGTGAGTTCTTCGGCAACCGCTGCTTCGGAATTGGCTTCGAGCGCCAATTCAAAAAGGGATGACGCGTACCGTTCTGCAACACCGGATATGAGCGAAGATGTGTCTGCCACGGGCACAAATTTCTCTGAACTGAATTCAGGGATTCGGAACCGGAGACGAGCGTCCCCGCAAACCCTTGAATTTGTTTCGATTTCTCTCCAACCGCAACAAGGTGGATTTATGCCGCGGCCAAAAATTCGTGGTTCGTCTAGCACACGTGTCTTGGACTCGCAACACGCTTTGCTTCCTGCTTTTGGATGAGGTCGGTCATTCTTTCGCGTGAAACGAAAAAAATGCGCTTTCGGTGTTCACCGATGCGCTGCATCCCAGCGTCGCAACAGCGTGATGCCGGGCTGAATTGCGGCTGTATTCAAGGCTACTCCTGCGCCGGTCAATGCGGGCGTGATGCCTGCCAGTTCAGAAATATCCGAGCACGAATCCGATGGGCAGCAGCGCCAGGACAGCTTCGAAAATGAAAGACAGCCAGTTGAAGCGCGTCCCGGCGCCGTCGAACAGGATCGAGACGAGCCGGCCGATCGCCGTAAAGGCCCAGGAAAGGCCGAGCGCCAGGTAAAGCAGCGGTTGCGCCAGCAAGATGCAGCTCAGGCCGCAGCCAAGATAAAAACCGGCCATGGTGCCGCGTCCCTCGGCAATCGCATCAGGATGCGCGTCAGACGTCCTGAGACGCAGCAGGCGAAACGACAGCCGTGGCATGAAGAACAGCAGCAATCCGAAGGCGATGGTCACGGCAGCCACCAGGAAGGCCAGCCACTCTCCGGTACTGCCCGGCCAGTAAAATGCGATCATTCCCACTTCCCCATCACATGAAACTTTGCGGATCGATATCGATCTGGACGCGAACCGATCCCCTTTGTTTCGGTCCGCTCTCGATCATCTTGGAAACGAAGGACTGCAGGTCCGACTGGCGGCTGCCATGGACAAGCAGGCGGTAGCGATACCGGCCGCGTATCAGTGCCATCGGCGCTTCGGCCGGACCGAGGACCTGGATATCGCGGGCCGGTGGCGCGGCGCGGCGCAGTCGGCGGGCATGCGCCTCCGCCTCGGGCCGATCATTTGCCGAAACGACCAGCGCAGCCATGCGCCCGAACGGCGGCAGCATGGCGCGTTCGCGTTCATCGATCTCGCGCCCATAGAAAGCTTCGCGGTCGCCGGAAACGATTGCCTGGATGACCGGATGCTGCGGCTGGTAGGTCTGCAGGAGACCGCGGCTGGCGCGCCCCGACCGGCCGGCACGTCCCGTCACCTGCGACAGCAGCTGAAAAGTGCGTTCGGCCGCGCGCGGATCGCCATTGGCAAGCCCCAGATCCGCGTCGACAATGCCGACCAGCGTCATCATCGGGAAATTGTGGCCCTTGGCGACGAGCTGTGTCCCGATGACGATATCGACCTCGCCCTTGGCGACCGCCTCCAGCTCAAGGCGCAGCCGGCGCACACCGCCCATCATGTCGGAGGAAAGCACAAGCGTGCGCGCCTCGGGAAAATGCCGGTCGATTTCCTCGGCGATGCGTTCGACTCCCGGGCCGCAGGCGACGAGGTGATCGAGCGCTCCGCATTCCGGGCAAGCCTCCGGAACCGGCTCCGTGTGGCCGCAATGGTGACACTGGAGCTGGCGGCGAAACCGGTGCTCGACCAGCCAGGCCGAGCAATCGGGACACTGGAACCGGTGGCCGCAGACCCGGCACAAGGTCAGCGGGGCATAGCCGCGGCGGTTGAGAAACAACAATGCCTGTTCACCCTGTTCGACCGTTTGGGCGACCGCCTCGATCAGGGGCGGTGACAGGAAGCTGCCGCGTTCTGGCGGCTCACGCCGCATGTCGATCAATTTGAGGTCCGGCAGGGCGGCCCCGCCGAAGCGCTCGGGCAGGTGAACGCGCTGATACTTGCCCTGGTCCGCATTGACACGGCTTTCGATGGATGGCGTCGCCGAGGCGAGAATGACCGGGATCTTGCCGATATGGGCACGCACCACCGCCATGTCGCGCGCATTGTAAAACACGCGGTCCTCCTGCTTGTAGGCCGGGTCGTGCTCTTCATCGACAATGATCAGGCCGAGATCGTCAAAAGGCAGGAACAGCGCCGAGCGGGCGCCGGCAACGACCCTGATTTCCCCTGTCGCGGCCTGCCGCCAGACACGCTCGCGCATGCGTGGTGCGATATCGGAGTGCCATTCCGCCGGCTTGCAGCCGAAGCGGCGCTCGAAACGGTCCAGAAATGCCGAGGTGAGCGCAATCTCCGGAAGCAGGATCAACACCTGCCGTCCCGCGCGGATGGTCTCGGCGACAGCCTCGAAATAGACCTCCGTCTTGCCGGAACCGGTAACGCCGTCGATGAGGAAGACCGGCGCGCCCTTAGCCTGCGGAGCGATCAGCCGGTCGGCTGCCTGCCGCTGATCGGCGCTGAGCTCCGGCAGACGGAATTCCGGATCCGGATAGGGTACCACGGGCTGCGGCGGTATCTCGACCGTTTCGAAGACATCCTGCTTCATCAGCCCGTCAACAACGCTGACCGAAACACCGGCGGCCCGCGCCAGACCGGTCCTTGTCCAGTTGAAACCGTCTGCAGCGAGCGAAATCACCCGGTCGCGGGCTGCTGTCATACGTTCCGGTCGCCGTTCGGTCAGCCGCACGCCCACGGCCGGCGCTTCCGGCTCGAAAGCTGCCGGTGCGCGCAACGCCATGCGCGCCACCATTCCCGGCGGCGACAGCGTGTAGGCGGCGACCCAATCGAGGAACCGCCGCATGTCGGCGGAAATCGGCGGACAGTCAAAGGCAAGGCTGATGAGGCGCAGCTTTTGCGGATCGACATCATCGGTCTCGCCGTCCCAGACAATGCCCGCAACCTGGCGCGGACCAAGCGGCACCTGGACCACTGATCCGGGCTGCACGGCCACGTCTTCCGGCACGGCATAGGAATAGGCCTGCATCGTCGGCAGCGGCAGCAGAACCGGCACGATTGCGACCGGCCGGTCAGTCAGCGGCAGGAGCGGCGAATCTTTCATCTTGAGGGTGACCTTGCCCCGCGATTGATCTAAAGAAAAGCCGCGACCGCCAATTAACCGCTCACGAGAGACGAGACACACAATGAAATTTTTTGTCGATACGGCAGATGTCAGCGAAATTCAGACACTGAACGCGCTGGGCCTGCTCGATGGCGTGACCACCAACCCGTCGCTTATCATGAAGGCCGGCCGGGACATCATGGAAGTGACGAAGGAAATCTGTTCGATTGTCGATGGACCGGTTTCGGCCGAGGTCACCGCGACCGACTTCGACGGCATGATGACCGAAGCGGCCGTGCTTTCGAAGATCGCCGACAATATCTGCATCAAGGTGCCGCTCACCTTTGACGGTCTCAAAGCCTGCAAGGCGCTGACTTCCTCCGGGCAGCAGGTCAATGTGACCCTTTGCTTTTCCGCCAACCAGGCGCTGCTGGCCGCCAAGGCCGGCGCGACCTTCATCTCGCCCTTTATCGGCCGTCTCGACGACACGGCGATCGACGGCATGGAACTCATCGCCGAAATCCGCAAGATCTACGACAATTACGATTTCGAGACCGAGATTCTCGCCGCCTCGATCCGCACGGTGAACCATGTCAAGGAAGCCGCGCTGATCGGCGCCGATGTCGCCACCGTGCCGCCGGCGACGCTTCATGCGCTGGTCAAACATCCGTTGACCGACAAGGGCCTGGAGGCCTTCCTCGCCGACTGGGCCAAGACAGGCCAGTCGATCGGCTGATGGTAGAAGGCAGCGCCTGCAAGGCGTGTGTTCGGCAATTGAAGGCGACCTGAACGGTCGCCTTTTTCTGTTCGCGCTCGGCCCGTTGCTCGGCGCATGCTCTGGCGGGGATGCAACCCGTTCACCGCATGCGCGCCACCCTCTTTGCGATCAGGGGCGCCGCCAGTGTGCAAAGCACGAAGATGCCGGTCAAAAGCCTCAGATCAGAGGGCTCCATGCCGAGCGCCAGGGCAACAGCCACCACCTGGAAGTAGACCAACGCGCCGACAACCGGCGCCGCGATCTGCCGTACCAGGTTCTTTGTGCCGACCAGCGCCTCGCCCAGGATTGTCGCGGCGAGCCCGATAATGAGAACACCCGCCCCCATGGTAACGTCCGCATAGCTTTGAAACTGAGCCATGATGGCGCCGCCAAAGGCGCTGAGCGCTCCGGCAAGACCCAGCCCACCGACAATATACCAGTTCGTCGGCAACCCCTGCGCCCGCGACATCATCTGGTTGGCCCCCACCGACCGCAGGGCGACACCGATCTCCGTATGCAGGAACCAGAAGAGAAGGCCGCACACGCCAAAAATGATCACCATTAAAAGTGCGAATTGCGAAAGCGGCGCGCCGCCATCGGCATTCAGCAGATCGGTGAAGATCGTATCGTAGTTGAAGATGGCCGTGTTGGGTTTTCCCATGATCCTGATGTTGATGCTGAAAAGCATCGTCAGCACGATGATGCCGGCAAGCAGCGACGGAATCTTCAAGAGCAGATGGATAAGCGCAGTCGCGCCGCCCGCGAGCACGCCGGCACCGATGGCAACGAGCAGACCCGCTACCGGGTTGAATCCTGCTGCCAGCAGCGTTGCCAGCACAGCCCCGCCGAGGGGAAACGTGCCTTCCGAAGTCAGATCGGGCAACGAAAGCACGCGGAACGGGATCATCACGCCGAGCGCGACAAACGCATAGACCGCGCCCTGGGCAAGACTGACCGGAAGCAGGTTGAGATAGGTCGACAGAACCTCCATGCGAACTAGCTCAACACCATGCGGTCGCTGACGACGTCGTGGAAGCGGTCGACCAGGCTGCTTGCGGTCAGTTTCGACTTTTCCTCCGCCGAGGCATCCAGGATAACCTGGCCTTCATGGATCATCAGCAGCCGGTTTCCGTACTCGATTGCGTGGCCCATATTGTGGGTCACCATAAGCGTCGTCGTGGCGTTCTCCTGAACCACCTCGGTGGTCGCCCGCATGACTAGAGCCGCCGCCCGCGGGTCGAGCGCCGCCGTATGCTCGTCCAGCAACAGCAGTTGCGGCTGTTTGAGCGTTGCCATGACAAGCGTCAGCGATTGCCTTTGCCCGCCGGACAACAGGTCGACGCGGTCGGAGAGCCTGTTTTCGAGCCCGAGGCCGAGCATTCCCAGCTTTTGGCGAAAAACCTCCCGTTCGCTTCGCCGAATTCCGAAACGAAGGCTCCTGCGCTGCCCGCGGCGCGCCGCGATCGACAGGTTCTCCTCGATGGTCAGCGCCGCCGCTGTGCCCACCATGGGGTCCTGGAACACCCTTGACATGAGTCTCGCCCGCCTGTGGACGGGCCAGTTCTGGATCTCCTTGCCATTGGCGACAATGCGGCCGGAATCGACCGGTACTTCGCCGGCAAGCGCATTGAGCAGGGTGCTTTTGCCGGCACCATTGCTGCCGATCACCACGGCGAATTCACCCGGCTCCAGATCGAAGCTGATGCCCCTTAGTGCCTTCTTTTCCTGCACGGTGCCCGGGTGGAACGTCCGCCTGATATCGTCCACCCGGATTGCGGGATGTGTCCGGTGTTCCGCCACTAGCTGACCGGTCTATTTGACGCAATTGCAATCGCTGAGCGCGTCCGGCAGGTTCATGCCCATCGCATCCATGCGCTTGGCGCTGATCAATGCACTGTGGTCCTCGGACTTCGGGCGGAATACTGAAAGATCCGAAGGCTTGGCCCCGTCCAGGATTTGTGCGGCCCGCAAACCGGCCTGACGGCCGACGTCGAACCAGGACACCGACATGGAAGCCAGCACAAGCCCGTCGGCAACACCGGCGGGCGACGCATTGATCACCGGGATTTCCGCGCGATTGGCTGCTGCAGCCACCGCAGGCATGGCCGGCTGCAGCATGCTCGACGGGATCAGGTAGATGAAGTCCGCACCCTTCAATGCGGCAATACGCACCGGGATATCGTTTGGCGTATCGACGCTGACCGCGTTGAGCTCGATGCCCATCGCTTCGGCTGCTTCCTCGGCGTAGCGCACATTGACCACGTCATTGGCGTCACCCGGATTGTACAAAAGGCCAACGGTCTCGACATCGCCCAGCAGCTTCTTGCCGAACTCCAGCACCGTTTGCATCGACTGCAGGTTGGATGCCCCGACGAACCGGTCGCTGCCCTTGTCCCACGACGTCACCAGTCCCGCGTCCACCGGATCGGTCACCGGCGCAAAGACGATGGGAATATCCTTGTTGCGGACGACCCGCTTGGATGCCTGTGTGATGGGGGTCGTGACCGTCAGGATCAGGTCCGGATCGGTTGCCTCCAGCGCAGTGATCATCTGCGCCACGACGGCGGGATCGAAATTCGCATCCTTGTACTCGAACGCGACCTTGTCGCCTTCCGCGAAACCGCCTTCCTCAAGTCCCTTCTTGAAGCCGGATACGACGGCATTGAGTGCCACATGCGGCCCGAGATTTGCGATGGCGACCTTCTTTTCGGCCGCTGATGCGGGAATGGCGGAAACCATACCGGCCAGCACGATTGAAAGCGCGACGGTCGTCGATCTGATCAGATTGTTCATTCAGATATCCTCCTTTTGAGGTTCAGTTCCCCTTGGCCGTGGTATCAGCCGGTTGATTACACATAAGTCAGGGGCTGCGCCCTGAGACCCGCAGCGCGCTGCAATGAGTACCAGGCCGAATCCACCATTTCCGTCCCGGACACGCCAACCGCCGGCTGGCGTTTTTCGGTGCGAATATAGCCGCCATCGGCATCCCAGGCTTCCAGTTCGGCAATTGCGCAGTCCAGCCCCGGATCGGCAACCAGCACGCCCTGGCATGCATCAAGTCCGGTCGAAAGCAGGGCGCAGGTCACCATCGTGTTGACGTTGCGCGGGAATTGTCTCGCGATTTCGCGCACCGGCCCGTCGGCCAGCGTCACAGGATCACCGCTGGTTTCATCCCATGGCTGCGTGTCTTCGAAATCAATATTGCGCGGATTTTTGCGGAAGGTGATTTTGACATGCTTCCACGGGGTTTGCCGTTTTGCCAGCTCGTTACCGCCGATCAGCGCGCCTGACGGCAAAATCAAACGTGTTCCCTTGTCAGCCGCCATGGCGGTCAGGCGCTCGCGCAACCCGTCATCCAGGAGGGCCGTCGTCGAAAGCGGCATGTAATCGCAGTGGGAAAGAAACGCCGTTCCGTGCTCCGCCGTGACAACCGGGTGCGAAGCTTCAACGATCAGGTCGGGGTCGCAAGTGTAAAACGCGGCGAGATCGCTCAGGTGCAAGGACGGGTCAAATGCAGAGAGCCGGTCGGCGGTGCGGTTATGGACGAATGCCAGTTCCAACGCTCCATCGGAGGCGATGACGCGGTTGGCCAGGGTGGAGCCGATAAATCCGCATCCGATGATTCCAACCCTAGCAGCCATCCGGAATTCTCCAGCGCCAAATTTCGCTCGGCAGCAAATTAGTCATTATACGTACTAATTTGACAGTTTGCTGTCAATCGCCTATCCCGGCAGTCGTCGGACTGAATGCGCGGCCCTGTCGTGCTAAAAGACAGGACCCGGAGCACTCCTCGATGGATCGACACGTGGCAAGCGAAGACAAAAGACCCAACCCGGCCGAGCCGGTCATTTTCGGCGACACGGCTGAATTCACCGATATGCGGTTCATGGTGTCGCACCTTCTGCGACGGGCCCATTTTTTTGCCGAGGCCCGTTTCGCCAAAACCATGAGCCATGACGGACTGACTTCGCGTCAACTGGCACTTATGGTCGCGGTCGACCAGAATCCGGGTGCCTCGCAGAATGCGATAGGCGACATCATCGCGCTGGATCGAAATTCCGTAAGCGAGCTCGTTGTCAGGATGATCAAGAAACAGCTTCTCAGGCGTGAGACCTCTCCACGCGACAAACGCTCCTTCGTCCTGAGGCTGACCGAACAGGGCCGTGAGATCGTCGCCGAGGCGGCGTTGAAAAATCCCGGCTACCAGGCGGACCTGACGGCCAGTCTGTCCGATGCGGAAACGAAACAGCTCATCGAATATCTGCGCCGCATCGTGTCGCTATAGAAATCCGAAAAGGCGCTTCACCCACCGGTCGTCACGCCTTGGCAAGCAGCTGCTCGCTGACCTCCCAGAGGCGCTCGGCCGATTCATCGTCGCAGGCATGGGCGTCAACGCCCATATAGCGGGCAAAGGGGCTGTCCGGGTCCGTCACCGCCGCAATATCGCAGTCCTCGCAATAGACCCCCGGTTTTCCCGCAAGTTTTTCCGAGGTCGCGGCCCACAGCGAGGTCGAGGCGCCCTGTTCGGGTGTCTTGAAGCCCTGCTTGGCAAGTTCCGAGGGCTCGCCATCCTCGCCCAGCCAGCCAAGGGCGATCATTTCCTCCTGCGGCAGGTGCCGCTGCAGGGGCGTGAAGATGCCGCCGGGGTGAACGGAAAACGCCAAGCCTCCACTCTTCTTCAGGCGCCGCGACAATCCGTTGGCAAAAAGCGCGTTTGCGGTCTTGGCCTGCCCATAGGCCTGCCATTTGTCATAGTCGGTCGTTTCGTACTGAATGTCGTCCCAGCGGATATCGCTGATCTTGTGGGCAGTCGACGAGAGCGAAACGACGCGGGCGTCCTCGGTGCTTTCAAGCAGCGGCAAGAGCGCCGTCGTCAGGGCAAAATGACCCATATGGTTGATCCCGAACTGGGACTCCCAGCCGGGACCGACGCGGGCCTCGGGACAGGCCATGATACCGGCATTGTTGATGAGGATGTGCAGGCGCGGGCTGGTTTCCCGGACCGTATCCGCGAATTTGCGGATGGAGGAAAGGTCGGCGAGATCCAGCGGAATGGTTCTGACATCGCCCTGCAGGTCGGCAAGGGCTTCCTTCGCCTTGTCCGGCGATCGGACCGGCACGACGACCGAGGCACCGTTGCGCGCAAGACAACGCGCGGTTTCCAGCCCGATACCGCTGTACCCGCCGGTCACGATGGCCATTTTTCCGGTCAGGTTGACGCCGGACATTACGTCCGAACCCGAGGATTTTGCATGAAAGCCTGAGTTTGTGGGTACTTGATCAGTCGTTGCCATTCATCTGCTCCCGGTCGCTGTTTTTGATGTGAACGCCCAAAAGTCAAGCTTCGGCCCGACACGCGGTACGGTCAACCGTGTCGGGCCGGTATTGCTGAAATTATCAGGCATCAACCCACTGCAACGAGCCGGCCCGTGCGCGTCATTGACAACGTTCGGATCGCTGGACGGCTGTTACGTCTTCAGCGAATGACATGCACCGCGCACTGGGCGTGCCGCACCACCCTGGCCGCTGTCGAACCGAGGAAATAGTCCTCGATGCCCGGCCTGTGCGACGCAATGATGATGCAGTCGATGCCGTGCTCCTTGGCATAGTCGACGATAAAACGTCCCGGATGTCCGGTCGCCAGATGTGTCTTGGCTCCTGGCAGGGCAGCGGCGGATTGTTTCAGCGCCTTGCCCGCATAGTCATGCGATTTTTCCAGCGCGTCCTTCGGCAGTTGCGTTTCAACGAAGCTGGGGATCGATTCCATAACGTGCAGCACGGTAAATTCGGCGCCTTCGTCTGCCAGCGCACGCGCTGCCAGATAGGAGCCCTGCGTGTCGTGTTGGTCATCGAGCAGGATTGGTACGAGAATATTCTTATACATGGCTTGGTCTCCAACTGTCGGTCTGCTTCTGCCACATATCAACGCAAACCGCATTGATATGGCTCAAATGCCCATTCCGGCGCGCTGGCAGCCGCTGATGCGAAACGCGCTACAGCACCGCCAGGATCACAAGGATCACCATGGCAATGTTGAAGATCCAAGAAGCGACATAGACGAACGAGCGGATGCTTTGCGCCGGCTGTCCGATGTTCTGCAGGTAGACCACCGTGTACAGTAGTCGTGCCGCAACGGTCGCCCAGACCAGGATCGCCACCCAGGTGACCGAAGCGCCAAGCAGCATGGCAAAGAGGGTCGGGATAGCGAACTGGGCATAATTCTCCACCGCGTTCGCGTGGCAGCGGTGCAGGCGATAGAGGGCGTCATCGTAGACTTTCTCGGGCTCCGCGCCCGGCGTGATCGCAGCGGAGGCCTTTCTCGCCGCCACCGCGGGCGTCAGAACCATGATGACAATGCCGGTGATCATGAGCCCGATGATGCTGCCGCCATAGGGTGCGAGTGCTTCGACCATCTTGTTTCCTCCCGTTCGCCGGATTTTTGGTCCCGTCCGGCAAATCTCAAGCAGTTTGGCCGCTGTGAAAGGTACGCCTCGGGTGCGGTGCGGGCAAGCTCCGTGCCCGGCGAATGCCATTCGGCATGTGCGAGACCGGCAACCTGCCCGCAAGCGTATAAGCAAGATGTTCCATAGTATTGAATACGCTGGATTAAATTTTGGACTTTCACTATTGATAGGCTGATCACGCAGGAGCGGTGCGCGGGTCAGGCGATACTTCAAACAGGATATCGTTGGTTATTTAGGATGACTGCGGAAGAAGCCGACACGACATTTGTTACCGCAGCGATCGATATCGGGAGAAAAGAACTCTCCGGTGAAACCGCGAGGCCGTTTTCCTTCTATGCGGAGCATTTGAAGGCTCTCGCAAGCCTTGGAATTCCCCTGGTGGTCTATGGTGTCGCCGACCTTGGATTTCGCGAACAGGCGCATCAGGTTCTCGTGCCCTTTCAGCAGGGGACACTGGAAAGTCTGCCCGGCTTCGACACGATCCAGGAGATTCGCACCAGCGAGAACTGGCGCGACCAGGCGGCCTGGCTTCGGTCGAGCCCGCAGGCCTGCCTTCCGCATTACAATCCGCTGGTCATGTCGAAACTAGGCTGGTTGGCCGACGAGGCGCGACTGAACCGCTTCGGCACGAAACACTTCGCCTGGATCGATGCCGGCATTTCCCACACCGTGCCCTTGCAATTGCTTTCAAAAACACTGCACGGCGCAGCGCTCGAAAACATGCTCCGGAAATTTCTTCTGATTTGTTTTCCGTACCGGGCCTCCACGGAAGTCCACGGCTTCGAGCTTGCAGCGATGGAACGTCTTGCCGGCGGCCGAACAGTAGAATGGGTGGCACGCGGGGGATTCTTCGGCGGCCTTGCCGATTATGTTGTTGAGGCGAACAACGTGTATCAGTCCATGCTGAGCTATACGCTTCACCAGCGCCTCATGGGAACGGAAGAGAGTATCCTGACCATATTGGGCTACCTTCACCCCGAAATATTCGAAACCTATTTTGTCGGCAATGACGGGAAGATCTGGCCGTTTTTTGCCGACCTTGCGGATCGGCGGGCAGACCGGTGAGCGCCGTGGAGCGCTGGATCGGCGAAACGATCCGGAACACCACCGGTCCCGTCGGGCCGCTCGTTTCCGTGCGGCTCGGAAAGTGGCTCTGGCGCGGAAAGCCCGGTCGTGCAAGCGGCAGTGGTGGCGAATGGCGCAGGCTGGTCTTTCAGGCCGCCACAACGGCGGACAAGATATCGGGCGATCTCCATGGACTCGGTCTTCAACGTGTCGACATCTTGCACATCGCGGTGCGCTGGAATGCGCTTCGTGTCCTTGAAAAATTCGGCCTTCAGCGATTGAATCCGGATTTTGTGCGCATTCACCGCAAAAGCCTGCCGGGTCGGCACATAGCCACCGCCACACAATTCCTCATCCGGCATGGTTACAGGACGGAGTGGATCGGCAAGGAACTTGTCGCCATTCGCACCGCCGCTGTTGCACCACGGGCAGCACCGGCCAGCACACCGCAGCCCCGCGTCGATCGAAGCGGCCAGATCCGCGATGCTGCGCTTTACGTTGTCAGCATGAACACGCCGGAGCAGTTCAGGATATGGCTGGATGCCGTCGAACGGGCATGTCCCGACCTGCTTTCCTGCAAGAGCCGTGTGCTTCAGGACAACTCCACCGATCCGGCGACGAGCGCGGATTATGACGCGCTCTGCGGTGCCTTTGGATTTTCAGTCCTGCGATCCGGCAATTTGGGGATCATGGGCGGTCGCCGCAACTGTGCGCAACATTTCGAAACGCTCGAAACGAGGGGCGGCATGTTCTGGTTCGAAGACGACATGCTGCTGCATCCGCCCGATGCACAGCCTTGCAAGAACGGCTTACGCTCATTTGTTCCGGAACTGGTGGATACCATCGAAGCAATCGCCCAACGCGAGGAGCTCGGATATCTGATGCTGAGCTTCAGCGAGTTTTTCGGGGATCATCATCTCAACTGGGCCTGGCATCATTTGACCAACGAGGAACGGCAACGGGATTTCCCGAACGGCACCTATGAATCGGCCATCAGCCACAGCGGTGTCGAAAGGGGCACGTCCTACCTTGTCGGCAATGTGCATTTCGACAACTGGCCGAGTTACGTGTCCCGGAGTTTCAGCCGGGAAATGTTCCTGACCGATGAACCCGAAACGTCCGTCGAAGGCGATTACATGGCACGGGCGTACCGCCTTGTCAGATCGAACAGATTTCGCGGCGGCGTCCTGCTGGCATCGCCGATCAGTCACAGCCGCCACCAGGTTTACGGACAAAAGGAACGGATCGAATAGCGGTAACCCCTGGGAATCGCTGCTTCCTTTACAACCTGTAACAGAACGTTTCCGACCCTGGCGTCACGCCCGCGGAATAAACCTCACGAACCGCCGTTTTCCTTGCATGTCAGTTTTATGACACTTCAGGAGAACACTGTGAGCGCGTCGAATATTACCCTTTCCAGCCCTCTCTTTCATTACATCGAGGCGGACATCGCGCGGGCCTTGTGCCGCCCCATCGCCCTGATAATCCTTTGCATATCAGTGGCATGTGCGGTCTGGATGCTGCCAGGTGACGTTGACACCGGCGGCAGGATAGCGCTTGCGGTCACCGCCTTTGCCATCATTGGCTGGACGATGACACCCGTTCCGGATTCCGTCGTCGCTGTTTCGGCGGCGCTCTTTCTCGTCCTGTCTGGTGTCGTATCCGAAGAGCAACTCTACAACACCCTCGGCCGCGAGATCGTCTGGCTGCTCGTCGCCGCGTTCGTCATCGCCGCCGTAGTAAAGACCAGTGGGCTGCTGGAGCGTTTCGCATTCGCCGCCGTCAGGCCCTTCAAAAGCCTCACTGGCTTCTTCCATGCGCTGGCTTTCGTCATCGCCACGACCGCGTTTCTCATTCCGTCCACATCCGGCCGCGCCGCGCTGCTGCTGCCGGTCTTCATGGCGCTCGTGGATAAAATGCCCGGCAAAGCGGCGGAACGTGCGCTCGCGCTCCTCTTTCCGACGGTCATTCTCCTGTCGGCGGGCGGTTCGATCATCGGCGCAGGCGCTCATCTCATTGCGGTGGAGACCATCAATCGGGCGACGGGAACAACGATCGGCTACCTCGAATGGCTGATGCTGGCCTTCCCCTTGACACTGCTGACAAGCCACATTGCCGTCGCGCTCATCCTGATCCTCTTTGTTCCAGGAACCGAGCGCGGGGCGACGCTTCCGTCGATTGACGCCGCGCCCGTGACAAACAACACGCGGCAATTCCGCATCGCCTGCGTCCTCATTTGCATTGTCGCCCTTTGGACAACCGCGCCCTGGCACGGGATCGACATTGCGCTGATCGCCATCGGCGGGGCCGTTTTGCTTCTGACCGGTCCCTTCACGGCAGAATCGCCGAAACAGGTTTTCCGCAAGGTCGAGGTCGAACTGATCATTTTCCTGACTGCGACCGTGGTCATCGCCGACGCCATGATCCTTTCAGGCACCAGCAAATGGATGGCCGACGCGGCGCTCGACTTGCTGCCACAAGGCGCGATCAGCTCCCCGGCGCTGGTCATCATGTTCATGGCGTTAGTCGCCGTCCTCTCACACCTTGTCATCAATTCGCGCAGCGCCCGGGTCGCCGTTCTGTTGCCGGCGCTGACGCTTCCGCTCGCAGGCTTCGGCCACGATGTCATAACATTGGCGCTGGTCAGCGTGCTCGGCACCGGCTTCTGCCAGACCATGATGGCCAGTGCAAAACCAGTCGCTCTCTTCGGCAATGCCGACCGCGAGACCTTCAGGCAATCCGACCTCATACGCCTGGCGATCCCTCTCCTGCCCTTCAAGGCCGGGATTATTGTCGCCTTTGCGCTCTTCGTCTGGCCGCATCAACTTGATCACGACGCCATCGCGATGCAGCCCCCACGAACCGCTGTCATTTCCGAAGCACAGGCCGCAGGGCCGATCACACGCGCCCAGGAGGAACCCGCCTGCACAGCCAGGCATCTTCGCGCCGTCATGATGACCACGATCCGCGACAAGGAGATGTGGGCCGCTGGCTGGTGGCATGTTTGGGACAGGCTGCGGCGCGACGGATACCCGGTGGAGCGCAGTGCCGTCCGAGAACTTTACCGGGGCGGCGACATGGTGCGTCTGCGGTCACACTCCGCAAGCCTCTATGCACCGGATCTTGCCCCGGAAAACGTCGCCGCCTCGCAAGCCGCATGTCGGATTCCGCACGGATTTCTGCTCTCCCCGGACAAAGTACCGGTTCCGAGGAAAAATCCATTATATAATTGAAATTATTATAAAAATATTCGCCGATTTGGTGCAAAAATTCTCTTGCCCATGGAATATTTTGACGTCTCCGCCGTTCTCCTTTCACAGCAACACGAAAGGACGAACCTATGTCAATCAATGTTCTGATCGCCCCGTCCGGGTTCAAGGAATCGCTTGATGTGGACGATGTGGTGGACGCCATATCCGAGGGTGTGAAACGCGCGGTGCCGGATGCAACATTAATGAAGGCGCCCATGGTCGACGGCGGCGAGGGCTTTACAAAGGGGCTGGTCGAGGCCACCGGCGGCAGCATTCATGAGATCGTCGTCACCGGACCGGTCGGCCAGCCCGTTGACAGTTTCTACGGTTTTCTCGGCGGACAGGAAAAACCCACCGCGGTCATCGAGATGGCCGCTGCCGCCGGACTGCGCCTTGTCCCGCGCGACTTGCGCGATCCGACCGTGACAACGAGCTTTGGCGTCGGCGAACTCATTCGTGCAGCCATGGATGCCGGGGCACGCCGCATCCTGATCGGTTGCGGCGATAGCGGCATCAATGACGGTGGCGCCGGCATGGCGCAGGCACTGGGCGCAAGGTTGACCGATGCGCACGGCAACGACATTGCTCCCGGCGGTGCAGGTCTCGCCGGCGTCGCCCATATCGACACCTCCGGACTTGATCCGAGACTGGCGCACACCGCTATCGATGTTGCGGTCAACTGGCACAATGTCCTGTTGGGACCGAGGGGCGTTGCCCGGACATTCGGTCCGCAAAAAGGCGCCAGCCCCGAACAGGTCGAGCAACTGGTACTGGCGCTCGAAACCTATGCCGATCGGCTGCGCATCGATCTGGGTCTCGACATCGGCCACGACAACGGGTCGGGGGCATCAGGCGGGCTTGGCGCCGGGCTGGTCGCCTTTGCAAATGCGACGTTGCACCCGCGCTTCGACATTGTGATGCAGTATCTCGATTTCGAGAAGATGCTCGCCCATGCGGATCTGCTGATCACGGCCGAGGGTTCGCTCGACAGCCAAAGTCCCTACGGCAAGGTGCCCTGCGAGGTCGCCAGGCGCGCCCGCGAACTGGGCATTCCGGCAATCGCGCTGGCCGGCACGATCGGAAGCGGTGTCGACCGCACATTCGATGCCGGGATCGACGCCTTCGCATCGATCATCAAGCGGCCCTGCACGCTCGAGACCGCCATCGGCAGCGCTCACAAGCTCCTGCGCCGCGCGGCCGAAGACGCAATGCGCATGATCCTGGTCGGAACACGGCTGGATGTTCAGCTGCAGCCGGTCATCGTACGAAAGGTTGCAGGGCGCTAGCATCTGCCCGACGATCCGCCGGGTTCGCAGCCCGGCGGAAGCCCTCTCGCATGCCCGTGCTCAATCCCCCTCCTCGATCCGCCCGGTCAGTGTCATGCCCTCGATCCAGGTCGCACCGTCGCGGCGGATGACGGTCTTGGCGCGCGTGCCGCAGCGTTCCGCGATCGCATCAGACAGGCCTTGCGAATGCGTCACGACCCAGACCTGGCTGTCGGCCGAGGCGCTGGCGATCATGCCGGCCAGCGCCGGCAGCATGTCCGGATGCAGGCTTGCTTCCGGCTCGTTAAGCGCAATAAACGGCGGGCGGCGATAGGACATCAGTGCCGCGGCCAGCGCCAGGAAGCGGATCTGGCCGTCCGAAAGCTCGCGCGGCTGGAAGACGCGCTTCTGGAAATCGGGGAAAACAAGCCCGAAACTGGCATATTCCTCCGGGACCGGGACGGACAGGGCGGCGCCCGAAAAGGCGTCATAGACGGCCCGGTCCAGATCGATCGTGTCCTGGCGCGTGTGCGCGATGGTGGCAAAGACGGCGGCGATATTGGCACCGTCTTCCTCCAGCATCGGAGCGGTAATCGCAAGGCATGGTTGCCGCAGGGGCGAGCCGGCATCTGAGCGGAAACCGTGATAGAACCGCCACTGTGCGATGATGTGGCGCAAGGTGCTGATCTCGGGATAGCGGCCCGCGTCACCAAGCATGAAAAGCGCGGTTTCCGACGTGAGAGCCTGCTCCGGATAGTCCTCCATCCGGCCGCTTTCACCGCGTGCGGCAATATGCGTTCCCTTGCGGCGCATCGTTACCACAGGCCTCCGGCCGGTATCGACCGTCAGTTCCTCGGCCTTGATCTGTGCCTCGTGGAGAAAACCGGCCGAAGGTTCGGCCTGCTTGAAGCCCGTTTCAATGCTGTAGCAATAGACAATCCCGGTCTCCTCGTCGACGATTTCCGCCGCCAGCTTGATCCGCGCCTTTTCATGCCTGCGTGTGCCGCCGCTCCAGAAGGCCGAATAGATGCCGCCCTCTTCAGCGATCAAATGCGAGAGACGGCCCTCGGCCGCCGCCTTGACCAGTTGCAGGGCACGGTAAAGATTTGATTTGCCGACGCCGTTGGCGCCGACAAAAAGATTGACCGATCCAAGATCCATACGAATGGACCGCAGGGACCGGTAGTTCTCGGCCGACATGGAGCGCAAATACATGCGCCGAAGCTAAGCCGAGTCGGCGGTGCCTACAAGACAGGCTCTAGGCGGCTGTCCCCTGATGGTAAGCCGGCTCCGCCCCGAGCCCGTCGCTTGGCTCGGCGGTTTGCATCTCAGCCGACAACGAAGGATCGGCGTCACCAAGTTCGAACTGTGCGATCTGGTTCGACAGACCATCGAGTTCCGCCGCAAGAGCATGTGTCGAAGCGGTCGTCTGCTCGACCATCGCCGCGTTCTGCTGGGTGAACTGATCCATTTGCCCAACGGCAACATTGATCTGCTGCAGACCCGCGGACTGCTCGCGCGATGAACTCGCAATGGCATCGATATGGCGGTCGATGTCGACGACTTTGCCGGCGATGGAATTGAGTACCGCCCCGGTCTTGTTGACCAGCTCGACACTGGTGGTGACCTGGCCGTCGCTGGCGTCGATGAGCGTGGTGATTTCCTTGGCCGCATTTGAAGCGCGCTGGGCGAGTTCCCGCACCTCCTGGGCCACGACGGCGAAGCCCTTGCCGGCCTCTCCTGCCCGTGCCGCCTCGACACCGGCATTGAGTGCCAGGAGGTTGGTCTGGAACGCAATGTCCTCGATCACCCCGATGATCTGGCCGATCTTCTTGGAAGATCCCTCCAGTTCGTCCATCGCCTTGATCACTTTTTCAACGATCTCACCGGACTCATCAGCATCGACTTTCGCTTCCGAAACCATCTTGCGGGCTTCGTCCGCCCGTTCCACGGCATTTTGCACCGTTGTCGTGATTTCACCGAGGGCCGCGGCCGTCTGTTCGAGCGATGCGGCCTGCTGCTCCGTTCGGCGCGACAGGTCGTCGGTTGCATTGCGGATTTCCGCAGATCCCGCATTGATATTGCCAGCGCTCGAATTGATGTCGTGCAGCGCCGACTGCAACTGCTCGACCGCGCGGTTGAAATCGGTGCGCACCTGGTCGAGGTCGCCGGAAAATGCAACGTCGATCCCGCACGAGAAATCACGGTCCGCAAGCCGTCCGAGGCCCGCCGCAATCTGCTCGATCGCATCGTGCAACTCCCGTGCAGCCTGCTCTTTCTCGGCATCCCTCTGGGTCCGCTCTTCATCTGCCTGCTGATGCAGTTCCTCGGCCTTTGCGGATTCGGCCGCCAGTGCATCCTGCGCGGCATTTGCCTCGTCCGTCGCGGTTTCGGCGGCAATCAGGGATCGCTCGACCGACCAGGACATGATCAGCAGCACACCGCTTTGCAGGACGAGGACAACGGCGTGAAGCGCCACCCGTGCCAGATCGGATTCACCGGGGAACACGGCCAGCGGAAGCACGAAGAACAGGATCAGGTGATGCAGGGCCGTGGCGCCGGAGAACGCGATAATGGCGCGCCAGTCGATCCAGGCCGCGCAGACTGCCAGCGAGGCAAAGAAATACATGTGCATGTCGATCTGCAGCGGCGATCCGGTGAAGCCATAGACAAGCAGCGACACCAGCGCGAACTGGGCGATCGATGTGACAATGCGCGTAGCCGGTCCCGTGCGGTCGAAATACCAGGTCACGGTCGCCGCGGCGGCGACGGCAAACCCGCCGCCCAGCAACACTGGCAGCGATGCTTCCGTGCCGAATACGGCGCGGGCAATGAGCAGGGCGAAGTTGACCCACAGCAGCGTGATCACGCCGATGGAAACCTTGGAGCGAAGAGCTTCAAGCGCGTTCATATGGAGTTCCTCCTGAGGCATCCGGCCGCCAGCGCGTGGTCGAGGACCAGGAGCGCACCGCGCTTCATGAGCCGGGATGCGAATTTCGTTTGGTTTGAATGGGCGATGGCGATCCAGTCGTAACGGCCATTGTCGACGATGGTTCCGCCGGCCTCGGCGATGATTCGCAGCGCGGCACCGTCACTTTGCCACGGCGGCGCGATGACGATCAGATAAGGGCTTCGCGGAACGCCGGCCGCCAACAGGAGCACCATGGCGACGAGCGCCGTATTGGCCAAAATGATGATCCAGCCTTTTCTTGTGACGGACAATTCCACACCACCGCACAAGGCCGCGCAAAATGCGGCGGTCCTTACTGAAATACATTGCTCCGGATGAGCTGGATTGGCGGCGGCTTCATGCCTCAGGAAACGCGGAGACGCGGTCTTTCAAATACCCGACCGCCTTGCGCCGCATGCGCCGGGCACCACTTTAACGGGCAATGCTTTCGGCATGGTAAACGATGCGTCGGAATGAACGGCGGTGTTGCGATCGTCAGGCGTGTTCTGACGTGTTGGCGAAGACGCAGTCCGGATCGTCGGCAAGTTCGTGGACGCAGTGATGCTCCAGCGACCGGGTGATCGTGGCGACGTCGCCTTCAAGACGTTCCGGCTGGATCAGATGGCCGATATTGAACTCGAAGGTCTTGCGCTTCTTGTTCAATACCTCGTGGAACACGGTCATGTCCCGCAGTTCCGTCGAGTATTTCGACAGCCAGTAGAACAGTCCGGAGTTGCGTGCCGACATGTGCACCGGAAGCACAGGAAGGTTGTAGCGCCGGGCAAGGCCCACGGCGGACTGTTTCCATGGGCGTTCGTTGAGTTTGCCGTTCGCCCAGTAGGCAATGCGGCCGGACGGGAACAGAACTGTCGCCTTGCCTTCCTCGACCGCGCGGTTGGTCAGCCGCAATGTCTCGCGTGCTTTCAGATTGCTCTTGTATTCTTCGCGCCATTCGACCGGGATGATCATTTCGACGTAGCGAGGATTGACCCGAAGGGCGTCCCGGTTTGCGAAAATCATCATATCCGGCCGGCGATCCTTCAAAAGATCGAACACGGCGACGCCGTCGGCGATACCGGTCGGGTGGTTGCAGACCAGCACGAAGCCGCCGCTCGCCGGTATGCGGTCCTTGTTCCGCACCTGGAGCTCGAGGTTCAACAGGTTGCTGGCATACTCCATCGCATCATAGCCGGGCAGGTTGGCTATGGCATCGGCGAACTGGATTGCCTGGCGATAGTGCAGCACGGAGTGCAGCAGCGGCCGCATGACCGGCCACAGCGGGTTCTTGACAATCTTCTGGCCGCGTTCGGCAATCAACTCGTCGACCACGTGGCCGGGCTGCCCGTAGGAAACGAGCGCAATCCGGTCTGCGAGATCATCAAAGTTCAACAGCTGGAAGCGCTTTTGGGCCATAAACAATCCCCGCGACGGTGTAGGGTCTCTATTACAGTCAAATGTGTACTCACAATGACAGGAGCCGCCCCACCTCCATTCACCAGTTGTTAACAGTAGCATAACCGACATGCGCGACAATGCCACCGCTGTTGACTGGTGGTGACGTAATGCTTTTCGTTACCGGCTTCAAGCGGCGATTTGATGTCACAGGCCGTTCCGGCCCGACAAACCCGAGAAAGCGGTTCACAACCGGCATGAACCAGGAACGTTTTTTGATCGCCGCGCGGCCGGATCTGGCAGAACAGCTGCAGGCCTGGGCCAGAAATTTGCAACAGGAAAGGCGTCTGTCGCCGCACACGCTGGACGCCTATCTGCGCGATATGCGGCAATTCCTGGTGTTCCTGACCGGTCATCTGGCGGGTGCGCCCGGACTATCGGATATAGGCAATCTGCACCCGGTCGACATGCGCGCCTTTCTTGCCCATCGGCGCCGCGAGGGCGCAGGCGCCCGCACGCTGGGACGCAGCCTTGCAGGCATACGCTCCTTTTTGCGGTTTCTGGAAAAAAGGAACCTTGCCAATGCCGCCGGCATCAATGCCATGCGTGCACCGAAGCAACCGAAATCGCTGCCGAAACCGCTTTCCGACCGTCAGGCGGTCGCGGTGACGCTCCAGTCCGAGCAACTGGCCGAGGAGCCGTGGGTTGCGGCGCGCAACGCCGCCGTCCTTTCGTTGCTCTACGGCTGCGGGCTCCGCATATCGGAGGCGCTTGCGCTGGTCCCGCACGATTTCGACGGCAAACCGGTGTCGCTGAGCATTTCCGGCAAGGGCGGCAAGATGCGCATGGTGCCGCTGATTCCGGTCGCCATTGCCGCAGTACGACAGTATCGCGACCTTTGCCCCTGGCATCTGGAGGTCGAAAAACCGCTGTTTCGCGGTGTTCGCGGCGGCAAACTCCAGCCATCCATCATCCAGAAGGAAATGCGCAAGATGCGATCGGCTCTGGGCCTGCCGGAAACCGCCACGCCCCATGCGCTGCGGCATTCCTTTGCAACCCATCTTCTGGCCGGTGGCGGCGACCTGCGCTCCATCCAGGAACTGCTGGGCCATGCCAGCCTTTCCACGACGCAGGTCTATACCGGTGTCGATACCGAACGGCTGCTGGAATCCTACAACAAGGCGCATCCACGCATCTGAGCCGCTTTTACCGCCTCGCCCCAGGGCCTATAGTGGTCGGCCAACCGGACGCTACGCTTCGGATCAAGTTTCGACCACCAGCCGTTGGAGACACCGCAAATGTCCGAAAACACAAGCCCTGCCGTCGATCTCTCGCAAGCCGAGGCCGAAGTCGATCTGGCCGAAATCGGCTCGCGTGAACGCTATGACGCACTGATGCAGGTGATCCGCAACCGGGTTACCGTTCGCAAATTCGATGCGGATTTCACCGTTCCCGAGGAGCATTATGACCTCATCCTGGAAGCGGCCCGGCACGCCCCATCAGGCGCCAATGCGCAACCCTGGCACTATGTGATTGTCCGCGACCAGGCGGTGAAGGACCAGATCGCTGAATATTTCGTCACCGAACAACGCTTCCGGGCCAAGGCGAAAATGAAGTTTCCGACCCCCGATTACCGTGGTCTTGCGACGGCGCCGGGTTTCGTCGTTGTGTGTTCGGACATGCGCTGGGTCAGCGCCTTCCCTGTCCTTAACGACGGCAGCGATCTCGACAGGATGTACAAGGAAAACGCCGAACGCATCCTCTTGCAGTCGGTCGCGGCGTCGACCATGTCGGCCCATCTTGCCGCGGCGGCGCTCGGCTACAATGTCTGGTGGGTCACAGCGATCGGCCAGGAGAACGCCCAGAATGCCATGAAGCCGCTTTTGGGCATACCCGAACAGCTCTCCGTCCTTGACATCTTCCTGTTCGGACCGCCCGCTCAAAAGCCCTATAAGCGCTGGCGCAAGGATCTGGACGACATCACCAACCGCGACCGTTTTGACCCCGGGCACCATATGAGCGATGAAGACCTCGATGACTGGATCCGCAATCGCCGTCATCGGGTGATGTACAAGGACGCCTCCAAAATAGACTAGTAGACCGGTTGTCTTTGGTTGCTGGCCGCCTTTGAATCTGGGCTTTCGCGGCAAGGCAAACGCGCTGGAAGGATTTGTTAACCGAAAGCTGGCTATCGGCCCTGAGGCAATGCTCCGTTAACCGTTTGGCACCCACTGCGCCGCTATTCTGGGTGCTGTTTGATCATCGAATGGAAACGGCAATGACATTCCTTTCGCCGCCCTTGGTCCGCGCGCCCGAATTCCGCATCAACCGGACGCTCGCGGTTGCCATCATGCTCCACTTTGTGTTCGTGGTGTCGTTCTTTGCCGTGTTGCTTCTGGCGACCGTTCGCGCCGATGCGCAAGAGATTGCCTGCCGCGGCGACAATTTGATCGACGAGATCGGCCGCGACGATCCGGAGCTCCTTGCGGAAATTCGCAAAAAGGCGGACCAGATCCCCAACGGGAACAGCCTCCTTTGGCGCATCGAGCGCGATGGAAGCGTGCCGTCCTGGCTTTACGGCACCATGCACGCCACCGATCCGCGAGTGCTTTCCATGTCGCCGGCGGCCCGCGCCGCCTTTGAGGGCGCGCAGACCGTTGTCGTCGAATCCTCGGAGATTACCAACCTGGAAACGGCGATGGCGTCGCTTATGACGGATCCCAGCCTGACGATGCTTGAGGCCGGAACCACGCTGCAGAGCCTGTTGAGCGAAAGCGACCTCGACGAGGTGGAGTCCGCGCTCAAGGGGCGCGGGGTGCCGATCACCTTCGTTGCCAAAATGCAGCCCTGGATGGTGTTCAGCCTGATCTCGGTGCCGGACTGTGAACTCGCGCGCCGTGCGCAGGGCGTTTCCTTCCTCGACAAGAAGCTCGCGGATGACGCGCTGGCGCAGGGAAAGACCCTCGAGGGCCTGGAAACCCTGAAAGAGCAGCTTTCCGTCCTTTCCGGGCTTCCGCTGGACGTGCAGGCGCGGCTTCTCGCCGACACCGCTACGCTCGGCGATACGCTCGATGATGTGACGGCGACCATGACCGAACTCTATCTCGATGGTCAGGTCGGCATGATCATGCCGCTGGTTGAAGCCACCACGATCGAGCCCGACGCCGCCGATAGCGGCGCCTATGCGGAATTTGAGAAAAACCTCGTCCTGAAACGCAATCACACGATGGCCGAGCGCGTGCTGCCCATGCTGGAGGCCGGCAACACCTTCGTTGCCGTCGGTGCTTTGCACTTGCCCGGCGAAGAGGGTCTCGTCGAACTCCTGCGAAACAGCGGATACACCATGACCGCCGTCCGGTGACGGCCAGGCGATCCTCACATGTGAATGGGTTTGTCGTAGGCGGCGAGCGCCGCCTCCTTGACCGCCTCTGACATCGTCGGATGGGCATGGCATGTGCGGCCGAGGTCTTCCGCGCTGCCGCCGAATTCCATCAGCACGGCCGCCTCGTGGATCATCTCGCCGGCGCCGAACCCGACGATGTGAACACCCAGGACCCGGTCGTTCTTCTTGTCCGACAGCACCTTGACGAAACCGTTGGACTGCAGCATGGCCCGGGCTCGGCCATTTGCCGAGAACGGGAACTTGCCGACCTTGTATTCAACACCCTCCGTCTTCAGTTCCTCTTCCGTCTTGCCGACGGAGGCGACTTCCGGCTGGGTGTAGACGACGCCCGGGATCACGCCGTAATTCACATGCCCAGCCTGCCCGGCCAGGATTTCCGCGACGGCAGCACCCTCATCCTCGGCCTTGTGCGCGAGCATCGGTCCGGCCACGACATCGCCGATGGCATAGATTCCGGAGATATTGGTGCGGAAATGCTCGTCGATGATCACCCGGCTGGCGTCATCGACTATCACTCCGGCCCGTTCCAGTCCGAGACCCTCCGTGTAGGGCTTGCGGCCGGTCGCCACCAGGACGACATCCGCGCTCAGTGTTTCGGCATCGCCGCCCTTCACCGGTTCAAACGTCACCTTGGCCGATCGGCTCGTCGCTTTGACATCGGTCACCTTGCAGCCGAGCTTGAACGTCAGCCCCTGCTTGCCGAGCATGCGCTGGAATTGCTTGGAAACATCGCCATCCATGGAACCGAGGATCTTGTCGAGGAACTCGACAACCGTGACCTCGGCGCCGAGCCGAGCCCAGACCGATCCGAGCTCAAGACCGATAACGCCGCCGCCGACAACTATCATGTGCTTGGGGACCTTCGGCAGTTCGAGTGCGCCGGTTGAGGACACGATGATCTTCTCGTCGAAATTCACGTCCACGCCGGGAATCCCGGCAACGTCCGACCCGGTCGCAATGACGATATTCTTGGTGTCGAGTTCGACGCTGTCGCCCTTGTTGTCGGTGACGGAAACCTTGCCCTTGCCGACAATGGTGCCGGTACCCGTGTAGACGTCGATCTTGTTCTTCTTCATCAGGAAAGCGACGCCATCGACATTCGACTTCACGGTCGCGTCCTTGTGCGCCATCATCTTTTCCAGATTGAGCTTCGGCTTGCCCGTATCGATGCCAAGTTCCGGAAAGGCATGCCCGGCCTCGGCAAACATATCCGAGGCATGAAGCAGCGCCTTGGAGGGGATGCATCCGATATTGAGGCATGTACCGCCGAGCGTCTCGCGCTTCTCGACCACGGCCGTTTTCAGACCGAGCTGCGCTGCCTTGATTGCGCACACATAGCCACCCGGACCGGTTCCGATCACGATGACGTCGTATGGTTCAGCCATCAAACTTTCCTTTTCATCCTTTATTCGCCGCCTATTCGAGGCAGGCCAGTAGCGTGAGTGTGTCGATCGGCTCGTCCGGCAGTCTTGCCGCCATATCCGGTGCCCGTTCCTTGACTGCGGAATAGAGGCCGTCGAGCTTCAACAGGCCGGCAGCCGGCTGATCCGAGGCCGGCAGCGGTCCGGAGTCACCATCGGTGTCGACGCCGTGGACGGCTCCCTGCCATACGGTGCAGGCTTCCAGCTGGGCGCCGGTGACGTCGCCCTCCGGGCAGTCGTCCAAAACAACGCCCGCCATGCCGTCCTCTTCCTCGGCCGGATAGACGAACCCGTCGAGGCGGCCGTCTTGTCCCTCGATCAGCAGGCTGAAACTGAGATCGGCAGATCCGGCAAATTCAAGCAGCACCGATTGCTCCGGTGTTCCGTAGCCGGCAAGGGCTTGCGGGCAGTTGCGTGCGCCAGTGCTGTCCGCCCAGCCCGGTGCTGCGGCCAAAAAGGCCGCTGCAAGGACGAATGCGGGAAAGCGCAGCGTGTTCATCGGTGTCCGTTAGAGATCCAGCACAAGACGTTCCGGGTCTTCCAGGCTTTCCTTGACTCGGACCAGGAACGTCACGGCCTCCTTGCCGTCGACAATGCGGTGATCATAGGAAAGCGCCAGATACATCATCGGCCTGATAACCACCTGTCCGCCGAGCGCGACGGGCCGTTCCTGGATCTTGTGCATGCCCAGAATGCCGGACTGGGGCGCATTGAGGATCGGTGAAGACATCAGCGATCCATAGACACCGCCATTGGAGATGGTGAATGTCCCGCCCTGCATGTCGGCCATGCTGAGCTCGCCATTGCGGGCCGCAAGACCAAGCCGTCCGATCTCCTGCTCGATCCCGGCAATCGACCTGCGGTCGGCATCGCGCACCACCGGAACAACCAAACCCTTGTCCGTTCCAACGGCAACACCGACATGGCAGAAGTTCTTGTAGATGATATCGGTACCATCGATCTCGGCATTGACGGCCGGGATTTCTTTCAACGCATGACAGACAGCCTTGGTGAAGAAGCCCATGAAACCGAGTTTCACGCCGTGCTTCTTCTCAAACAGCTCCTTGTACTTCTTGCGAAGGTCCATGACGGCAGTCATGTCCACCTCATTGTAGGTGGTCAGCATCGCCGCCGTGTTCTGAGCATCTTTCAGGCGCCGGGCAATCGTCTGGCGCAGACGGGTCATCTTGACCCGTTCCTCGCGTGCCTCGTCCTCGCCCGTGGACGGTGCCCGGGCCGATGCCGGAGCAGCCGGAGCAGGTTCCGTGATGCCTTTCGCAAGAGCATCGATCACATCGCCCTTCAGCACCTGTCCGCGTTTGCCGCTACCATCGACCTGATCAACCGAAATGCTGTTTTCGGCCATCATCTTGGCCGCCGACGGAGCGGGCGGCATATCCGTCCCCTGCGGCGCGGCCGCGGCGGGTGTGGCTTCGGCCTTCGCGACATCTGCATCGAACTCGGCGGAATTGCTTTCGACCGGCGTTTGTGTGGCAGCTGGCGCAGCGGCGGCCGTCGGTGCCGCGGCGGCGGCACCCTCGGCGATCTGGCCGAGCAGAGCGTCGACCTCGACGGTGTCGCCCTCATTGGCAATGATCTCGGACAGCGTGCCGGCAGCAGGCGCCGGCACCTCGATCGTGACCTTGTCTGTTTCAAGTTCGACCAGAGGCTCATCGGTGGCGATCGCATCGCCGACCTTCTTGAACCAGGTTCCGATTGTCGCCTCGGTGACCGATTCTCCGAGAGTGGGAACGCGAATTTCTGTGGCCATCGTATTCAGTTTCCGTTTGTCAGTTCAGGACAGGATGGGCACGCGGCTGTCAGCCGAGCGCATCTTCAAGAAAGGCATCCAGCTGTGCCTTGTGTTTCGACTGCAGGCCGGTCGCCGGCGATGCGGCTGCCGCGCGGCCCGTGTAGCGCACGCGTTGATACTTGGCATCGATATGCGCCAGCACCCACTCCAGGTAAGGATCGATGAACGCCCAGGCGCCCATATTCTTCGGCTCCTCCTGGCACCAGACCATCTCCGCATCGCGGAAACGCGACAATTCGTGGATCAGCGCCTTTGCCGGGAACGGGTAGAGCTGCTCGAGACGTAGAAGGTAGACATCGTCGATGCCGCGTTTCTCGCGCTCTTCGTAGAGATCGTAATAGACCTTGCCGCTGCACATGACGACGCGCCGGATCTTGTTGTCCTTCTGCAGCTTGATCACCTGGTCCTTGCGTACCTCCGCATCGTCCCAAAGCAGCCTGTGGAACGAGCTGTCGCCAGTCATCTCGGACAGTTGCGACGTTGCACGCTTGTGGCGCAGAAGCGATTTCGGCGTCATCAGGATCAGCGGCTTTCTGAAATTGCGCTTCATCTGCCGGCGCAGGATGTGGAAATAGTTGGCCGGCGTCGTGCAGTTCGCCACCTGCATGTTGTCTTCCGCGCACAGCTGCAGGAAACGCTCCAGCCGGGCCGATGAGTGTTCCGGCCCCTGCCCCTCATAGCCGTGCGGCAGCAGGCACACGAGGCCCGACATGCGCAACCATTTGCGCTCGCCCGAGGAGATGAACTGGTCGAACACAACCTGGGCACCGTTGGCGAAATCGCCGAACTGCGCTTCCCAAAGCGTCAGGGCATTCGGTTCTGCAAGCGAATAGCCATATTCGAAACCGAGCACTGCCTCTTCCGAGAGCATCGAGTTGATGACCTCGTAGAGCGCCTGGCCCTTGCCGAGATTGTTGAGCGGAATGTACCGCTCCTCGTCGGCCTGGCTGTAGAGCACGGAGTGGCGCTGCGAAAACGTGCCGCGTTCGCAATCCTGGCCGGACAGGCGCACGGCATGCCCTTCGAGGAGCAATGATCCGAAGGCCAAGGCTTCACCGGTCGCCCAGTCGATGCCGTCACCGGTCTCGATCATCTTGGAACGGTGGTCCATGAAGCGCTGGATCGTGCGATGGGCGGCAAAGCCGTCCGGGACCGTCGACAGTTTGCGGCCCATTTCCTTCAGGTTCTTCACCGTCAGTGCGGTCTTGCCGCGACGCTGTTCATCCTGGTTGTCGGCGACCCGCATGCCCGACCAGACGCCGTCCAGCCAGTCGGCCTTGTTCGGCTTGTAGGAGTTGCCGGCCTCGAACTCCTCCTCGAGGAAGGCGCGCCAGTCGGCTTTCATTTTTTCAACGTCGCCGAGGCCGAGCAGCCCCTCGTTGACCAGCTTCTGCCCGTAGATCTGAAGCGTTGTCTCGTGGGAGCGGATCTTCTTGTACATGATCGGCTGCGTGAACGCCGGCTCGTCGCCCTCATTGTGGCCGAAGCGGCGGTAACAGAATATGTCCAGCACCACCGGCTTGTGGAAGGTCATGCGGAACTCGGTCGCCACCTTGGCGGCGTAGACCACAGCCTCCGGATCGTCGCCGTTCACGTGGAAGATCGGCGCCTCGATCATCTTGGCAACATCGGACGGATAGGGCGAGGAGCGCGAGAAACGCGGGTTGGTCGTAAAGCCGATCTGGTTGTTGATGATCACGTGAATCGTACCGGCGACCCGGTGACCGCGCAGGCCGGAAAGACCCAGGCACTCGGCAACGACGCCCTGGCCGGCGAACGCCGCATCACCATGCAGCAGCAGCGGCAGGACCTGGACCCGCTCGCTCAGCGGTACGATCTCGCCGCGCGGGTGCCCGGCCAGCAGATCCTGCTTGGCCCGTGCCTTGCCCATGACGACCGGATTGACGATTTCCAGGTGCGAGGGGTTCGCGGTCAGCGAAAGATGCACGGAATTGCCGTCGAACTCGCGGTCGGACGACGTGCCAAGGTGGTATTTGACATCGCCGGAACCCTCGACATCGTCGGGTGTAAAGGAACCGCCCTTGAACTCGTTGAAAATGGCCCGGTGCGATTTACCCATGACCTGCGAGAGCACGTTCAGGCGGCCGCGGTGCGCCATTCCGAGCACGATTTCCTTAAGGCCCATCTGGCCGCCGCGCTTGATGATCTGTTCAAGCGCCGGGATCAGCGACTCGCCGCCGTCGAGGCCAAACCGCTTGGTGCCCTTGTATTTGACATCGATGAACTGCTCGAAGCCTTCCGCTTCGGTGAGTTTCTGCAGGATCGCGATCTTGCCGCGCGGCGTGAATTCGACGCCCTTGTCAGGCCCCTCGATGCGCTTCTGGATCCAGGCTTTCTCCTCTGGGTTGGAGATGTGCATGAACTCCACGCCGATCGTCGAGCAATAGGTCCGCCTGAGGATGTCGAGCATCTCGTTGATGGTCGCGTATTTCAGACCGAGCACGTTGTCGAGGAATATGCGCCGGTCGAAATCGGCTTCCGAGAAACCGTAATTTTCAGGCGAAAGCTCGTTGTAATCTTCTTTCTCCTCGGCAATGCCGAGCGGATCGAGCTTGGCGTGCAGGTGACCGCGCATGCGGTAGGCGCGGATCATCATGATCGCGCGCACCGAGTCGCGCGTTGCCTGCTGCACCTCGTCATCGGAGAGCACTGCCGCACCGTTCGCGGATTCGTCCTTTATCCGTGTTTTGATGTGTTCCTCGACCGTGCCCCAGTCACCGTCAAGGGCCGAGATCAGCTCGCCGTTTTCGGCGACCGGCCAGTTGTCCCGCTTCCAGGACGCGCCCCTTGCGGCCTTTCGCACATCGTCCGCATCGTCCTTCAGGACTGCAAAGAAACTCTGCCACTCCGGCGGAACGGAGGACGGATCGTCCTCGTACCTGGCGTAGAGTTCCTCGATATAGGATGCGTTGCTGCCGTATAGAAATGAAGTTGCCTGGAAGGTTTCGTTGGCTTCCTGTCTTGCCATCTGCCCTCGCGGGGAGCCCCCGCCTCCTTGGTACTTTGCGGCATTGCCGCTCGGTGTTGTGTACCCTAAGCGGGTACGGCACGTTTCCACCCGAATATCGAATATGCAGCGCCGGTGCTGTTCTGTGTAGCCCCGCCTTGCATAATCGCCGGTGCCTGCCGCCCTTGCGGTTCACGAACACCGGATCTGCGCCGATTCCGACGCGTTGTTAGCCGGACACATTTGTGTGTTTCCGGCAGATGAAGGGCGGCATCGAAATGCCGCCCTTTAAAATGTTTAACCCTTCAGCACCTCGACAAGTGTACTGCCGAGCTGTGCCGGCGACGGCGAGACACGGATTCCCGCCTCCTCCATCGCGGCAATCTTGTCTTCGGCGCCACCCTTGCCGCCGGATATCACCGCACCGGCATGGCCCATGGTGCGTCCCGGCGGTGCCGTGCGTCCGGCGATGAAGCCGACGGTCGGCTTCGAGCGCCCCTTCTTCGCCTCGTCGGCGAGGAACTGCGCGGCGTCCTCTTCGGCCGACCCGCCGATCTCGCCGATCATGATGATCGACTTGGTCTCCTCGTCGGCGAGGAACATCTCCAGCACATCGATGAATTCCGTACCCTTGACCGGATCGCCGCCGATGCCGACGGCCGTTGTCTGTCCGAGGCCTTCATTGGTGGTCTGGAACACCGCTTCATAGGTAAGCGTTCCCGACCGCGATACAACGCCGACCGACCCCTTCTTGAAGATATTGCCGGGCATGATGCCGATCTTGCACTCCTCCGGGGTCAGCACCCCGGGGCAGTTGGGGCCGAGCAGCCGGGAGGAGGATTTTTCCAGCCGACGCTTGACCTTGACCATGTCGGAAACGGGAATGCCCTCCGTGATGCATACGATCAGCGGGATCTCGGCATCGATCGCCTCGATGATCGCCGCACCGGCACCGGCCGGCGGAACATAGACAACCGACGCATCGGCGCCGGTCTGTGCCTTGCCTTCCGCGACCGTTGCGAAGATGGGCAGATCGGCGGTGCCGTCACCGACATTGCCGGTCCAGACCTGACCGCCCTTTTTTGGGTGGATGCCGCCGACCATCTTGGTGCCGTAATAGGCCAGCGCCTGTTCGGTATGGAAGGTGCCGGTCTTGCCGGTCAGGCCCTGCACAAGGACCTTTGTGTCTCTGTTGACGAGAATAGACATGGATCAGGCCCCCTTCACCGCTTTGACGATCTTCTGGGCGGCGTCATCCAGATCGTCCGCGGCGATGACATTAAGGCCGCTTTCATTGATGATCCTTTTGCCCTTCTCCACATTGGTGCCTTCCAGGCGCACCACGAGCGGCACCTGGAGACCAACCTCCTTGACCGCCGCGACAACGCCTTCCGCAATCGTGTCGCAACGCATGATGCCACCGAAGATGTTGACGAGGATTCCCTCGACCGCCGGATCCGCTGTGATGATCTTGAAGGCGGCGGTGACCTTTTCCTTGGAGGCGCCGCCACCCACATCGAGAAAGTTTGCCGGCTCAGCACCGTAGAGCTTGATGATGTCCATCGTTGCCATGGCAAGGCCCGCGCCGTTGACCATGCAGCCAATATTGCCGTCGAGCGCCACATAGGCGAGGTCGAATTTGGAGGCCTCGATCTCCTTTTCATCCTCCTCGGTGGTGTCGCGCAGCGCAACCACGTCGTCATGCCGGAAGAGCGCGTTTCCGTCGAAAGATACCTTGGCGTCAAGCACACGCAGCCGGCCGTTTTCCATGACGATCAGCGGATTGACCTCCAGGAGGCTCATGTCCTTTTCGACAAAGGCCTTGTAGAGGATCGGAAACAGTGTCATGCCGTCATTGCGCGCATCGCCGGAAAGCTCAAGCGCGTCGCACAGCCGTGCGGCATCTGCCTCGGTTACGCCCGTATCCGGGTCGATCGGCAGGGTCAGGATCTTCTCGGGCGTTTCCTCGGCAACGGCCTCGATATCCATGCCGCCTTCCGTCGATACGACGAAGGCCGGCCGGCCGACGGTGCGGTCTACGAGAATGGACAGGTAAAGCTCGCGGTCGATATCCGCACCGTCCTCGATGTAAAGCCGGTTGACCTGCTTGCCGTGATCCCCGGTCTGTTTGGTGACCAGCGTGTTGCCAAGCATTTCGGATGCGTGGGAAACCACCTCGTCGACCGACTGTGCAAGCCGGACACCGCCCTTGGCGTCAGCGGGCAGTTCCTTGAATCGGCCCTTGCCGCGGCCGCCGGCGTGGATCTGGCTCTTGACCACGTAAAGCGGTCCGGGGAGTTTGGCCGCGGCGCCAGCGGCTTCCTCGGCGGAGAAAATCGGCACGCCCTCGGCGACCGGTGCGCCAAAGCTCTTCAACAGGGCTTTGGCCTGGTATTCATGAATGTTCATGGATGGAAATCCCGTGGTTCCGGCTATTTCAGGTTGGGCGCGATAGCGATGCAGGCCTCGCACAGTCCGGCAACGGCGCCGACAGATTTGTCAAACGCGTCTTTTTCGGACTTGTTGAGGTCGATCTCGATGACGCGCTCGACACCGCCGCCGCCGATCACCGTCGGAACGCCGACATACATGTCCTTGACGCCGTACTGGCCGGATAGGTGGGCAGCGCAGGGCAGAACCCGCTTCTTGTCCTTCAGGTATGCCTCGGCCATGGAGATCGCCGACGCCGCCGGCGCGTAATAGGCCGAACCCGATTTCAGGAGGCCGACAATCTCGGCGCCGCCATCGCGGGTACGCTGGATGATTTCCTCAAGCCGGCCCTTGGAGACCCAGCCCATCTTGACGAGATCGGGCAGGGGAATGCCGGCGACCGTCGAATAGCGTGCCAGCGGCACCATGGAGTCGCCGTGGCCGCCAAGGACGAAGGCTGTCACATCTTCGACCGAGACATCGAACTCGTCCGCCAGGAAATGGCGGAAGCGGGAACTGTCGAGTACACCGGCCATGCCCACAACCATGTTCTTCGGCAAGCCGGAGAACTTCTGCAGGGCCCAGACCATGGCATCGAGCGGATTGGTGATGCAGATGACAAAAGCACCGGGCGCGTATTTTTTGATGCCGGCGCCAACCTGCTCCATGACTTTCAGGTTGATGCCCAGGAGGTCGTCGCGGCTCATGCCGGGCTTGCGCGGAACGCCCGCGGTCACGATGCAAACATTGGCGCCCTCGATCGCGGCATAGTCATTCGCGCCTGTCAATTCGGCGTCGAAACCATCCACCGGCGCTGACTGGGCTATGTCGAGACCTTTTCCCTGGGGAATGCCTTCGGCGATATCGAACAGGACCACATCGCCCAGTTCCTTCAACGCCGCCAGGTGGGCGAGCGTGCCGCCGATCATGCCTGAGCCGATTAATGCGATTTTGTTTCGCGCCATAAACTGACACCTCCGAGATCCGTTTGTCCCCGCGGCACACTGCGTCAGCATGCCGCAAACCGAAAAGTTGATTAGACTCCCTGATCGATTTTGGCAACTCAAACTTTCGATATGAGCAAATTCAAACGGTTAGATGTACAAACTCTTACGTAAACGTAAGATTTTTACAGGCGCGATCACGAGAGTTGACGCAGGTCAGGCGTTTTCAGCCTCGGATTTGACCGCCCGGCTGGCGGCCAGATAGTCGGCGCTCTGCATTTCGAACAGCCGCGAGGCGGTCCTCGCAAATTCGAAGCTCTCCGAGCCTCGCTTGCCGACATAAAGGTCCTCCGGTGCGGCCGCGGCAGAAATGATCAGCCGCGTTCCGGCGTCATAGAGCATGTCGACGAGGTTGATAAAGCGCTTGGCTTCGTTGCGCCGGTCCTCGTCCATCACCGGAATGTTTTCCAGGAACACCGTATGATAGCGGTGCGCGATGATGTGATAGTCACTCGCTGCCAGGGGCCGCGCGCACAGTTCATCGAAGGTGAAACGGGCAATGCCGGCGGCTTCCAGGGGAATCTCGATCTCCCGGCCCTTGACGCTGATCGTGTTCGGGTGGGCGATATGGCCGACGGTCATCTCGCGCCAGGCCTTCGCCATGGCGATTTTGGTCTCGTTGTTGATCGGCGTGAGGTATACCGGCAGCTGCTGCAGCTTCTCGAGGCGGTAGTCCGTCCGCGCATCCAGGCTGAAGATGTCGACCCGCGTTTTCAACAGCTCGATAAAGGGCAGGAAAAGCTGGCGGTTGAGGCCATTGTGGTACAGATCATCCGGCTCCACATTCGACGTCGCCACGAGCACGCAGCCGCGTTTGAAGAGTTGCTCGAAGAGCCGCGACAGGATCATCGCGTCGGCAATGTCGGTGACTGAGAATTCATCGAAGCAAAGCACCCACGCCTCTTCGATGAGTTGGGCCGCGACCGGCGGAATCGGGTCCTCCTGTTTCGTCTCACCGCGCTTCAGCGCCTGGCGGTGCGCGTAGATCCGCTCATGCACGTCAGCCATGAAGTCATGGAAATGCACCCGCCGTTTGCGCTGCGCGACAATCAGCTCGAAGAACAGGTCCATGAGCATCGTCTTGCCGCGCCCGACCGCGCCGTGGATGTAGAGGCCCCTGATGGACGGAAGTTTCTTCTGCCGCCGCGCGAACAACCAGCCCAGATGGCTGGACTTGTTGGTCAAGCGCCGCTCTCCGATTTCCGCCAGCACGCGGTCAAGCGCCCGCGCCAGCGTCACCTGTGCATCGTCGCTCTCGATCTCGCCGCTTTCGACCAGCGCTCTGTAGCGCTCCGAAACGGTAATCCGGTCGGCAATGCTCATTGGGGGGCGTCCACGCGCACCGTGCGGCTTCCGTGCTTACCTGTTGAGGCTTATCGGCTGTCCCACTGCGGTCGTTCCGTCGAAGCGCTGTTCGCCGGACTTGTAGAGCGCGGCAAACTGGTTTCCGGAGGAATCGTTGAGGATCACCTGTTTTCCCTGGACGTCCCAGGCCGAGATCAGGGCCGCCTGATCGTTGCAGCCGCGCGAGGCCGCCCGGTATCCGCCGGTCCATTTCGTCAGCGCCAGGAACACGTCGCAACTGTTGCCGCCGGTCGAGATCGTCCACCGCCCGACCATGGAGTCACGGGTCACTTCGGGCGCGTTGGCAGCGACCGTCTGCAATTCCTGCTCGCTCGGACCCTGCGTTGTCGGCGCATCGGGAAAATCGCTCTGCCCTGCTGGTGGCAACTGCCCGCTCTGGATGTCTCCAACCGGTGCCGGAGACAGTGGCGCCGGCTGCCCGGTCCGAAAACCGGTTCTCTGGCATCCCGCCACGGCGACCGCCACACACAGCGCGATGACGACTATTCCATTCCGCATCAATTCATCCCCACATGCAAAACCCGGGGTTCACCCTTGCCCCATATGTCAACACCTATATCGGGTTGACGGGATTCAATACACAAAGATGGCAAAATTTGTATTAAATTTGCACAAATCTTCGCACACGGCAAAGTCCGCGGGGCAACCGCAGCACCTTCCGGCCGGCATCAATCCTGCGATATCGCAGCTGGATTACCTTTAAAACGGCACTGAATGTGCCCGGCACGGCTTCACATTAAGAATTGTTAACTTGTCTTGGCCGCGCGTCGGATCACTATGCGTGCGCTGCGTGATTCAATCGTATTGCCGGGATAGCCATGCTGAAAGCACTGTGTTTCAGGCGGGTCGGGCGAAGTTGCTTGATCAAATCCGCGACCGCTGCCCTTTTTCTGGCCGGGGGCCAGGCAGCGATTTTGGCCGGGGGCCTACATACCGCATCCGCCCACGACCTGCCGCTCGGCGACGGCAAGATCTCAAATGAACCGAGAACCGGCTATGTTTTCTCGTGCCAGCAACGCTTCAGCCCCAACACGCCGGGCGCCCACACATCCGGAGCCTGGCTCGGAACCGACACGTGGGATCCGGAAAAGAAGGTCCATGTAAGCGGATCCGTAAGCTGGCCCGCCGAAATTTCGATCGACCGGCAGGGCGAAAAACGCGTGGTTCGGGCCAACAATCTGCCCACACACCCCACCGGCACGTTTCCGATCGAGCGCAACGATCCCGCCTATCAGTATGACCGCAACCCGGGCCGCATAACCGAACAGAACATCCTGCTGGAGCTGCCCGCGGTTCCGCAAATCGCGTCCGCTCCAAGCTGCGTTCCCATGGGTATGGTCGGCTTTTCACTGACCAACGCAGCGCAGTATACAGCCCTCGACGCGCGCGGCGACGATGCGCCGGCCCATGAGATGCAGGATCGCTGCGGCGGTCACCCGCAGGAATTCGGCCAGTATCACTATCACAACATGACCCCTTGCATTGACGACACGCGATCTCAGCCCGGTGGACACTCGGACCTTGTCGGCTATGCCATGGACGGTTTCGGCATGTTCGGAAAATACGGCGAAGGCGGCAAGAAACTCACCAATTCCGATCTGGATGCCTGCCACGGACATTCACATGCGATCAACTGGGATGGTGAGGAGCGTACGCTCTACCACTATCACATGACCGATGAATATCCCTATTCGATCGGGTGTTTCATGGGAACGCCGGTCAGTGTGGAAGGATCGTCAAGCGGCGCCCCGCAACGGCCAACGCAGGACGCCGGTCAGCGCGCTCCTGATCAAAGAGGCGGGCCGGGCGGACGCCAGCAAGTCCTGGTCACCGCGGCAGAGCAGCTTGGCGTTTCACCGGACGCGCTGCGCCGGGCCATCGGTCCGCCGCCGCCGGACTTCCAGCAGGCATCGCGCATGCTCGGCATCCCGGCTGACGAGATCAGGCAGGCCCTTGACGCCGCACGCGGCCGGTAAGTCTCCTATTTGACGATGCCGCTATGGGCTTCGTTGCCCCACAGGGACTCGATCTGCGCATCCCTGCGGCAGCCGAGCCTGTAGAGCCTGTAGCGCACCGGATTCTTCAGGTAATAATCCTGGTGGTACTGCTCGGCAGGGTAAAACATTGCCGCCGGCGCAATCACCGTGGCGATCTGCTTTCCGAGCTTTTGGCCGGCGTCGGCGCTGGCCGCTTCCGCCTGGCTCTTCTGTTCTTCGTCAAGCGTGTAGATGGCGGTGGAATAGCTTTCGCCCCGGTCGCAGAACTGCCGTAGGCATCGGTCGGGTCGACACTGCGGAAGAACACGGTCAGCAGTTTCTGGTAGGTGACCTTCTTCGGGTCATAGGTGATCTTCACCGCCTCGCGGTGACCGGTCGTCTCCGAAACAACGTCCCGGTAAGTCGGATTGTCCAGATGTCCGCCGGTATATCCGGAAATGGTCTCGATGACCCCGGGAACATGATCGAAGTCCGATTCCACGCACCAGAAGCATCCGCCGGCGAAGATTGCGACCTTCACGTCTTCCGGCTGCTCTCCCTGTGCCTGGACCTGCGTCATCGGCGCGTAGCCCGCGACGGCCGCAACAGCGGCACCGGCGGCAAGGGCAGCAACGATCAGGACTTTACGCATTTTTATCAGCTCCGATCCGACATATTCGAGTTTCCGGTCGCCATAGGTGCAGAAGCCGGCACCGTGCACAAGTCAAACACGGTCACGACAACGTTACAACGATGCGGCCGCCGGCCTGACCATCGCAAAAAGTACCGTGGCCGCACGGCATGGCCCTGTCCAAGCCGGGAAATTGATTGCATAGTCTGCGAAAGCTGCTTTTGGGGGAACCGGACACTGATGCAGGAACGCAGCCTGAAGAGGGAAATCGGACCCGTCGGTCTCATTGCCCTTGCCGTCAGCGGCATCATCGGGTCTGGTTGGCTGTTCGCGCCGATGCTGTCCGCACAACTCGCCGGGCCTGCCGCCATCGTGGCGTGGATCATCGGCTCGGCATCCATGCTGCTCCTCGCCCTGACCTTTGCCGAGATATCGGCCATGTTCCCGCTTCCCGGCGGCATCGCCAGCATTCCGCAGGTCACCCATGGAAATGTCGTCTCTATCGCCATGGGCTGGACGGCGTGGCTTGGTTATCTGTTCACTGCACCGGTCGAGGTCGAGGCCACGCTTCGTTACCTCGGCCGCTACGCCCCGTTCGTGTTCGAGGGTTCGAGCTATGAAAGCCTGTCCTTTTCAGGGGCGCTCGTGACCCTCGCCTTCATGGCGATTTTCGTCGTGCTCAATGCGTTCGGCGTAAAGGTCTTTACCGCGATCAACAATTCGGTCACCTGGGTCAAGGTCATCGTTCCGATCGTCATCGCCCTGATATTTGTCGCATCGGCCTTCGAGCCGGCCAATTTCACCGCTGCCGGCGGATTTGCCCCCGACGGCGCCCGCGGCATTCTTTCAGCCGTTTCGTCCGGCGGGGTCATCCTGTCGATGATCGGCTTCCGGCATGCCATCGACATGGCCGGCGAGGTGCGCAATCCGGGGCGAAACGTTCCGCTCTCCCTGATCGTTGCGATGATCATCTGCCTGATTATCTATCTCGGATTGCAGATCGCCTTTATCGGCGCACTGCAGCCAAGCGACCTGACCGATGGCTGGAAAGGGCTGCATTTCACCCATCCCGGCGGACCGCTGGCATCCATTGCCACGGCGCTTGGCCTTCTGTGGCTCGTCAGCCTGATGAATGCCACCGCCGTGATCTCTCCCTTCGGTTCGGCCCTCGTGGCAGTTGGCGCCAATGCGCGGCTGGTCATGGCCCTGACCGGTTCGGGCTTCATGCCGACGGTCTTCGCACGGCTTTCCCGTTTCGGCGTTCCGTTCAATGCTCTGCTGCTCAACCTTGTGGTCGGCTGGGTGGCCGTTCTCTTCCTTGATTTCACGGAACTTGTCGCCGCCCACAGTTCGCTGGTGGTGCTGTCCTTTATTGTCGGCCCCATCGCCGTTGTGGCGTTGCGCTCTCTTGCTGCCGACTATCGGCGTCCCTTCAGGCTGCCGGCGGTGAAGGCGATCGGCTACACGACCTTTATCCTGGCGACATTGATCGTCTACTGGAGCGGCTGGCAGACGATCAGGGTGCTGGGACTTGCCATGCTCGCCGGTGCCGTGCTGTTTGCCATTCGCCTGCGAACCATGGAACGCGAGGACCTTGACCTGCGTCAGGCGGCCTGGCTCCTGCCCTATTTTCTGGGCATCGGCCTCATCTCGTGGCTGGGCAGCTTCGGCGGTATCGGTCTGATCCCGGAAGGTTACGACATCCTCGTATGTGCCGCCTTCTGCGCCATTATGTACGGATTTGCGCTTCGTTCGGCGCTCAGCCAGAACAAGTTCGACGAACAGGCAGACACGATCCTCGCCCGCATCGGCTACGACAAGGCCGTGCTGCGCGATCTGGAAGTCTAGAGCGTGTCAAGCTTAGTTTGAAGCATTTGATGGTGGAAAATAGGTCCGGTCGGCTAGGCGCGTCGCGCAGCGCGATGTGGTGCATCGGGCAAGCGGCGCAACAACGCCGATGGGCCGATTTTCGCCACCCTTGATAGAGAAGAAGATATTGGAGTACAGCATAGAGCGGGCCGGGCGATTTTGGCCCCTGGCGTCGTTGGCTTCCGCTTGTGGTGGGTTGGCACCACGGCGCGAAACCCGCCTGGCCCGAGACCAAAATCGCCTCGGTCAAATGATTCAAACTAAGCCAGACACGCTCTAGGTCTGACGCTCTAGACCCGCCGCTCGACCATCATCTTCTTGATTTCCGCGATTGCTTTCGCCGGATTGAGGCCCTTCGGGCAGGTCTGCGCGCAGTTCATGATCGTGTGGCATCGATAGAGCCGGAACGGGTCCTCCAGCTCGTCCAGCCGCTCGCCGGTTGCCTCGTCGCGGCTGTCGATCAGCCAGCGATAGGCCTGAAGGAGCACCGCCGGCCCCAGGTAGCGGTCGCCGTTCCACCAGTAGCTCGGGCAGGAGGTCGAACAGCAGGCGCACAGGATGCACTCATAGAGCCCGTCCAGCTTCAGCCGGTCGTCATGGGACTGCAGCCACTCGGTTTCCGGCGCCGGTGTCGTCGTCTTCAGCCATGGTTCGATCGACCGGTGCTGGGCATAGAAATTGTTGAGGTCCGGCACCAGGTCCTTGACCACCGGCAGGTGCGGAAGGGGGTGGATCTTCACCGTGCCGTCGATCTCGTCCATGCCCTTTGTGCAGGCCAGCGTGTTCGTGCCGTCGATGTTCATCGCGCACGAGCCGCAGATGCCTTCCCGGCAGGAGCGGCGCAGGGTCAGCGTCGGGTCCACCTTGTTCTTGATCCACAACAGCCCGTCGAGCACCATAGGGCCGCAATCATCCAGGTCGACATGGTAGGTATCGATGGACGGGTTCTTGCCGTCATCGGGCGACCAGCGGTAGATGCGGAACTCGCGCAGGTTCTTCGCGCCGTCCGGTTTCGGCCAGCTCTTGCCCTGTGTGATCTGCGAGTTCTTCGGAAGCGCAAATTCAACCATTTTGCCCGGTTCTCCTCAGTAAACGCGCTTCTTCGGCGCGATCCTGGAAAGCGCGATGCCGCCTTCGTCTTCGCTTGTCAGTGTCTCGGTGTGCACCGGCCTGTAGTCGAGCCTGACCTTGCCGCCGCTGTCGATCCAGCCGAGCGTGTGGACACGCCATTTCTTGTCGTCACGGTCCGGGAAGTCCTCGTGGGCATGGGCACCACGGCTTTCCTTGCGCGCTTCGGCGCCATAGACCGTCAGCAGCGCGCAGTCGGCCAGATTGTCGAGTTCCAGTGTCTCGACAAGATCCGAGTTCCAGATCAGGGACCTGTCCGTGACATGCACGTCGCTCAGTTGCTTATAGATTTCATCGAGCCGCTCGCAGCCCTGCTTCAGTGTTTCCTCGGTGCGAAAAACGGCGGCGTCTTCCTGCATGGCATGCTGAAGCCGGTCGCGCAGCTCGGCGGTCGGCACCGATCCGTTCGCATGCCGCCGTCCGTCGAAACGGTCCATGATCTTGTCGAGACAGGCCTGCGGCACATGCGGGACCTCTTCGTCCCTGTCGACCACTTCGCCGGCCTTGATCGCCGCCGCCCTGCCGAAAACAACGAGGTCGATCAGCGAATTCGAGCCGAGGCGGTTGGCGCCGTGGACGGATGCGCAGCCGGCTTCTCCGACCGCCATCAGGCCGGGCTGGATGCGGTCAGGATCGTCCTTCGTCGGATTGAGCGCCTCGCCGTGATAATTGGTCGGAATACCGCCCATGTTGTAGTGGACAGTCGGCAGCACCGGGATCGGATCCCGCGTCACGTCGACGCCGGCGAAGATCTTGGCCGACTCCGAAATGCCTGGCAGTCTCTCGGCCAGCACGGCCGGATCCAGGTGATCGAGATGCAGGAAGATGTGGTCCTTCTTCTTGCCGACACCCCGGCCTTCGCGGATTTCCAGCGTCATGCAGCGAGAGACGACGTCGCGTGACGCCAGATCCTTGGCCGATGGCGCGTAGCGTTCCATGAAGCGTTCGCCTTCCGAGTTGACCAGATAGCCGCCCTCGCCGCGCGCGCCTTCGGTGATCAGCGTTCCGGCACCGTAAATTCCCGTCGGATGGAACTGCACGAATTCCATGTCCTGCAGCGGAAGCCCGGCGCGAATGACCATGCCGTTGCCGTCGCCGGTGCAGGTGTGGGCGGACGTCGCGGAGAAATAGGCGCGGCCATAGCCGCCGGTCGCCAGCACCACCATCTTGGCGCGGAAAACGTGGATCATGCCATCGTCGAGGTTCCATGCAACGACGCCCGTGCAGATGCCGTCATCGCTCATCAGCAGATCAATGGCGAAATATTCGATGAAGAACTGTGCGTGGTGACGCAGCGACTGGCCGTAAAGCGTGTGCAGGATCGCGTGGCCGGTGCGGTCCGCGGCGGCACAGGTGCGCTGCACGGGCGGTCCGTCGCCGAAATTCTGCATGTGGCCACCAAACGGCCGCTGATAGATCTTGCCTTCCTCGGTGCGCGAGAAGGGAACGCCGTAGTGTTCAAGCTCGTAAACGGCCGCCGGCGCCTGGCGGGCGAGATACTCCATGGCATCATTGTCGCCCAGCCAGTCCGACCCCTTGATGGTGTCGTACATGTGCCACTGCCAGTTGTCCGGCGTCATGTTCTGCAGGCTTGCGGCAATGCCGCCCTGCGCGGCAACTGTGTGGGAGCGCGTCGGGAAAACCTTTGTAATGCAGGCGGTGCGAAGGCCCTGCTCCGCCATACCGAGTGTCGCGCGCAGACCGGCCCCGCCTGCGCCGACCACCACAACGTCGAACTTGTGCTCGGTGAACTGGTAAGCCTCTTGCGTCGTGTTCGCCATCGCGGGATCAGCCTCCAAATCCGAGTTTCAAAACCGCAAACAGCGGCAGGGCGCCGACGACGATTGTAAAAAAGCTGTTGAGCATGAGCAGGACGATCTTGGCGCCTTCGCCATGCACGTAGTCTTCGATAATGACCTGCATGCCGAGGCGCATATGGATCAGCCCCGAAAGGACGGCCAGCCCCATCAGCACCGCGATCAGCGGGTTGCCCAGGGCACCGGCAACGGTCTCGTAGGAAGCGCCCTGATAGATCATGATGAAGAGGACAAAAAAGAGTATCAGCGGAATGTTGGCGACCGATGTCAGGCGCTGGCGCCAGAAATGATCCGTTCCTTCCTTTGCCGAGCCCAGCCCGCGAACCCTGGAGAGCGGTGTGCGCAAATCCATGACAAGGCTCCTATTATGCGATGATGAGGGCGATCGCCCACAAGATGATTGTCAGCGACACCGAAAGCACCAGCGTCGCCCAGGCCATTCTGGTGGTGACGTGCTTGTCCAGCGCCCGCCCCGTGTCCCAGATCAGGTGACGAATGCCGCCGATCATGTGGTGCAGCAGCGCCCAGGTATAACCGAACAGGATGAGGCGCCCGATGATCGATCCGAATATGGCATTGGTGAATTCGAAATAGGACGGCCCGGCCGCGGCTGCGATCAGCCACCACGCCACCAGGATCGTGCCGAAATAGAGCGCCGCGCCGGTTATGCGGTGCACAATAGACATGACCATTGTCGGGATCGGACGGTAGATGCTCAGATGCGGAGATAAGGGTCTGTTTTGCGAGGCGTTGGCCATGGGGCCTCCGAAATGGTGTCAGTATCCAGAGCGATCCTCCGGCCGCTGGGGCCGAACCGATTACGCATTTTAATAGTGTCTTTGCCCTGGTGCGTCAAAGCATGCACGACACCACGGCAACGCCTGAATTCCGGCTAATTTGTTTTAGAACGCTTCCAAATCGATTGAAAGCGCCCAATCGTTCAAAAACCACGGAAATCGCTGGCCAAATATATTTTTTGCACTGCGGTAGGGATCGGGCGGGTCAGCGCTCGAAATGAATGACAAAGGCGGCCCAGTCGCCGGTCGCTGCCAGGCTCTCATAGAGCTTTCTGCCCTCCTCCGGCTGCCGGGGCGCATTCAGCACCAGTTTGCTCCAGCCGCGGGACTCGCCGTCCTCGGACAAAACGTCGAGCATTGCCTTGGCGATGCCCTTGCGGCGCTGCTCATGATGGACATAAAGATGATCCACCTGGCCGAACCGCATGCCCGTGACCGGGTCGGGCAGGTCGTAAAAGACGATGAAGCCGACGAGCGTGCCGTCAAGACGGGCACCCAGCAATTGCGCGACACGATCCTGCAGGAGTGTCTCGGCATAGAATTCGTCGGGCCGTCTCGGCGCACCGCGCTTCAGTGATTGCGCATAGGCCGCGATCAGCGGTGCGAGCTCGCGCGCGTCTTTGAGGCGCAGCAGGTCAATTTGGATATTCGGTTCGCCAGTCATCGTGCCCATTCTTCCTTGCATGCATCGTCGGTCTCTTGTAGCCGGGATGCCGATGAACGTCACCCGCCCATCAGGCATTGGCACCGGCGTTAACCTTAACAAAAGGTTTATAACCGGCATTATGGTAAACGGAGCATGAAAACTCTAGATTAAACAGCGGGATATCCGTTGGCCGATGAATGAGTCCTCGGCACGGCCTGTCCCTATTCGTTAACGAAGCGAGCACTGTTATGCCAAACCGTGTTATCAAGTACCTGGCTGTCGCCGCCGCAATGACTGCGCCGGTGTTCGCCGCATCTCCCGCATTTTCGGACAATGGTCTGCCAACCCGGGTCAAGGGTGTCGGCACCTATTCCGGCGCCATCTCGGCGCGCCAGTTCAAGGGCAACGGCATCTATTTCTATGTCGATAACGGCCGCCAGTATTACGCGCCGCAGGAGCTCAAGAAGAAGGCGTTGCCGCGTCCCGGCGCCAAGATCATTGATGTCGGTGAAGAGCAGGCCGCGATGGACTGCGACGAAAAGACCAAAATCTGCATCATCCGGCCCTGAAAACACCGGAACGGCTGTCCGCGGTTACGAGGCTGTTCGCGAACTGAACCGGATGCCGGACAGCTCTGCGGTATCGCCGACCGACCGCACGCAGTTCCGGCCTTCGCGCTTCGCCCGGTAGAGCGCCTTGTCGGCCCGCTTGAACGCGGCCTCGATCGATTCGTCGGTTCCGACTTCCGTGACACCGAAACTCGCGGTAAAGCGCGTGTTCGCGTCGAGCTCCTGATAGCTTGTCGACGAGAATGCGATCCTCAGCCATTCTGCAAACAATCGCGCCGCCCGGGCATCGGAATTGTGCAGATAAACACAGAACTCTTCCCCGCCGACCCGGCCGCAGATATCGCCGTCGCGCGCACCGGCGCGCACCAGCCTGCCGAACGCCGCGATAACCCGGTCGCCGACATAGTGACCATGCTGGTCGTTGATTGACTTGAAGTGGTCGAGATCGCAGATGATGAGCGAGGCGGGCGCTACGGTTTCGGACAGCGTTCGTGCACGGTTGACCGCAACCTGGAAACCATGCCGGTTGAACAGGCCGGAAAGGCTGTCCGTCTCCGACTGACCTTTCATGTCCTTGAGCAGCCGGATCGCAAGACGCAGCATGAGCAGGTTCGCCAGGCTGATCATGACCAGCGTGTTGTTCACATTCATGGCAATGGCACCGCCTCCCGGCGCAAATGCCTCGAGCAGCGGTCGCGATGCGAAATTGAGGGCCGAAAGCACCAGTATGGTGGCAAAGACCCGGTCACGCCTGCCCCGCTTTGTGCTCCACAGAATGTAAATCCCGAAGGTCTGCGCCCCTGCAAGCAGCAGAGCTTCCGCACTGGACGCCAGGACACTGCCGGGAAAAGCCGTTCCGGCGGCGAAACTGCCCACAAGGTTGATAACAACGACAAGATCGATGAGCCGCCAGGGAACCGGGCTCCGGAAATACAAGGCGATGCCGACGTTCAGGCAACTGATCGCCATGACGCTGAATGCGAAGGCAACGAACCCGGCCGAGGGTTCAGCAAATACGAATGGCGCGGTCACCGATGCAACACTGTGCAGCAACAGGGCGACAAAGGTGAGCATCCACCAGAACGCCGCCTTGAGGCTGCGATCATAGAGATACTCGGCCGCAATTCCGCAGATCACTGCCGCGGCAAGCCCGATATTGACTGCATGAATGTAAGACACGCGCGCCCCGCCCCCTTCGTGTCAGAAGTAGCAGACAGGAGCTAACCTGGAGTAAACGAGTGATGATTTCGCGCATAGCGTGTATGCGCGAAACCCCTTGTAATGCGGGCGAAACAGCGTTCACCCGCCGACAAATCCGTTTATTGGTTTACGAAACCTTACCAGTCGCGAATGTCGACGAACCGGCCGGCAACGGCAGCGGCGGCAGCCATTGCCGGTGACACGAGATGGGTTCTGCCGCGGTACCCCTGGCGACCCTCGAAGTTGCGGTTCGAGGTCGAGGCGCAGCGCTCGCCCGGCTTCAGCCGGTCGTCATTCATCGCCAGGCACATCGAACAACCCGGTTCGCGCCATTCGAAGCCGGCATCGATGAAGATCTTGTCGATACCTTCCTGCTCGGCCTGTGTTTTGACGAGGCCGGAGCCGGGTACAACCATGGCATTGACGCGATCGCTGACCCGGTGTCCGCTCAGGATCGCGGCAGCGGCGCGCAAATCCTCGATGCGCCCGTTCGTGCAGGAGCCGATGAAGACGCGGTCGATTTCGATATCGGTGATCTTCGTTCCGGCGACCAGGCCCATATAATCGAGCGCGCGGCGTTTGGACGCCCGCTTGGTCTCGTCCTCGATTTCATCGGGATTTGGAACATGGCCGGTCACCGAGACAACGTCTTCCGGCGACGAACCCCACGAAACGATGGGCGGCAGGTGCAGTGCGTCGAGCACGACGGTGCGGTCGAAATGCGCGCCCTCATCCGTACTGAGCGACCGCCAGTGTTCAAGCGCCTGGTCCCAGTGTTCGTCCTTCGGCGCCATCGGGCGGTCCTTCAGATAGTCGAAGGCCTTGTCGTCCGGCGCGATCAGGCCGGCGCGCGCACCGCCCTCGATGGTCATGTTGCAGACCGTCATCCGGCCTTCCATCGTAAGGTCTGTGATGGCCTGGCCGGCATATTCGATAACATGCCCGGTCCCGCCGGCAGTGCCGATCTCGCCGATGATGGCAAGGATGATGTCCTTGGCGGTCACGCCTTCGGGTGCCGCGTTGTCGACGCGCACCAGCATGTTCTTCGCCTTCTTCTGGATCAGCGTTTGCGTCGCCAGGACATGCTCCACCTCGGAGGTCCCGATACCATGGGCCAGCGCACCGAAGGCACCGTGGGTCGATGTGTGGCTGTCGCCGCACACAATCGTCGTGCCCGGCAGGGTGAACCCCTGTTCCGGCCCGACGATGTGGACGATGCCCTGCCGGACATCGGCCTCGTGGAAATACTCGACACCGAAATCGGCGGCGTTCTTGGCCAGCGCCTCGACCTGGATGCGGCTTTCCTCGTTCTTGATGCCATGAACGCGGTCGGGCGTTGTCGGCACATTGTGGTCGACCACGGCGAGGGTCCTGTGCGGATGGCGCACGCTGCGTCCGGCGTCGCGCAGACCCTCAAAAGCCTGCGGGCTGGTGACTTCATGGACGAGATGGCGGTCGATATAGAGCAGGCAGGTTCCATCCTCCTGCTCATTGACGACGTGCTCGTCCCAAATCTTGTCATAGAGTGTTCTTGGCTCAGTCATGAATCTTTTCCGAATGAAAACGGTTTGTCGTATTGCGGGCGAGGGCGCGTTTCAGAGGCTGCCGTCCGAATGCCGCAGGCGAGCGAAAAACCGTCCGGGCAACCGCTTGTGATCATGCACGGGCAAATAGCTGGTCGACGTCCGGTGCCGGACGCGACCGAAATATTTCATTCCGGCGATGATCATGTTTTCCGTCATTGGAACCGTTCTTATCAAGCTTTTTGCCGCGCCGCAATCAGCCCGGCTCATCAACCTTTCCGGCCTGTCGCAGCCGTCGTTCGAGCGCCCGCAAGGCCAATGAAAGCCCCACGGTCAGGAGCAGATATAGATAGGCAACAATCGAGTAGGTTTCAAAGAAACGGAAGGAGCCGGACGCATAGACCTTGCCCATCTGCGTCAGGTCCGCGACACCGAGCACCGAGACCAGTGAGGAATCCTTCACCATGGCGACGAAATCATTGCCCAGCGGCGGCAGTATTGTGCGCAGCGCCTGCGGCATGATGATCAGGCGGAAACGCTGCCAGCGGCTCAGTCCCAGCGCCTGCGCTGCCTCGATCTGGCCCTCGTCGACCGCCAGGATCCCGGCCCGGAACACCTCGGCGATGAAGGCCGAATAGCCGATCGTCAGCGAAATGATGGCCCGCCACATCAGCGAGATGTCGCGCACCCTCAGCTCCGACAGCAGGCCCGCCTCCTGCAGCGGCGACGTCAGGAAGTTCCAGGCATGCACGAAGCCCGGCGCGCCGACGAAGGCGATGTAGAACAGCAGCACGAGGATCGGTACGCCGCGGATGATCTCGACATAGAACCGCGCAACCTGCCGCAACACGATCGACTGAGACAGACCCATCACGGCAATCAGCAGTCCGAGTGCCGAGGCCAGGGCAAAGCCCACCAGGGTCACGAAAATCGTGATCCAGACACCCTTGGAGACGATGTTGAGGACTTCGAGGTAAAGATCGTTCGTGACGATGACGACCGCGATAATGACGGCAATCGTCCCCGCGGCAACAAGCCAGTAGGGAAAATCCTTGTCGCTGGAGGTCCTGCCTGTCGCCATGGGAGCCCGTCAAGTCACGGGCGGGGTCGGCCCCCGCCCGCTGTGCTGGTCACGATTGCGGGCTTATTTTCCGAGCTCGTATTCGAGGAACCACTTCGTGTTCAGGGCATCGATCGTACCGTCTCCCTTCATGTCGGCAATGGCCGCATTGATCGGTCCGACGAGATCGGAACCTTTCGGGAAGATAAAGCCGAAATCCTCCGTGCCGAGCGGATCGCCGACCAGTTTCAGCGCGCCGTTGGAGGCTTTCACATAGCCTTGGCCCGCCGTGCCGTCGGTCAGGACAAGATCGACATCGCCGGCCCGCAGCGCCTGGACCTGTGCGCCGAACGTCTCGAACAGCTTGATGCGCGTGTTCTGCTCGTCGCCGTCCAGCACGTCATAGACGGCGACGTAAAACGGTGTCGTTCCGGACTGGGCCCCGACAAGTCCGTCCTCGAATGCCGCAAAGCTCTTGGCATCGTTGAACCGGTCCTCGTCGCCACGCACCAGCATGAACATCTCCGAGCGCATGTAAGGTTCTGAGAAATCGACCTTTTCCTTACGCTCCTCCTTGATGGTGATGCCGGTCATGCCGACATCGTACTGGGCATCGGACACCGCCTGGATCATCGCGTCCCAGCTCGTGTTCTGGTACTCGACCTTCATGTTCAGCCGCTTGGCGATCTCGTCCATCGCATCATACTCCCAGCCGATCTGATTGCCGGACTTGGGGTCGATGAACTGCAGTGGCGGATAGGCATTCTCTGTGACGACGGTGACGGATTTGCCGCCGAGATCGGGCAGATCGGCCGCGCTTGCGGCAAAGGGTGCGATCGCGGCGGTGATCGCCGCGGCAATAAGCGATTTGACAAGTGACATGAAAAGCTCCCTGTTTTTGCCCGGCTTTGTTCTGGCAATGCCGGCGGAAGGCAAGAATGTCACAGTTGAGCCGGCCAAGACAAGACGCGCTTCGGCGGTTGCGGCCGTTTTGCCGCTGCCGCTATTGTGGCCGCAACCAACCGGAACGGGGGCTGCCATGCTGACGGCATACAGGATTGAAGACGGACTGACGACCACATCATCGCTCATTGCCGAAACCGCAGAGGCGCGTGGTCCGTTCTGGATCGATCTTTGCGACCCGAGTGCCGAGGAGCGTCACCTGGTCGAGAAGGTCACCGGCCTTGATATCCCGACCCGCGAGGAGATGGTCGAGATCGAATCCTCCAGCCGCGTTTACCAGGACGGCAACACGCTGTTCATGACGGCGACCCTGCCCTACGCCGGATCGAAATCCACGCCCGAAGCCACCGCCGTCACTTTCGCCATCAATGCGGACCAGTTGATCACTGTTCGCCATGGTGAACCACTGTCAATCGAGCTCTTTCGCCAGCGGCTGGTCAAGGACCCGGCAATCGGTGCCTCGCCCGCGCAGGCGCTGATGACGCTGCTCGATGTCATCGTCGACCGGCTTGCGGATCTCGTCGAACTGGCCGCCGGCGAAGTGGACACGATGTCGACGACCATTTTTCACCAGGGCATCAGCGCCCGCAAAAGCGGCGATTACAAGAATGCCATCAAGAAGGTGGGCAGCACCGGGATGATGATCGCGAAGGTTCATGAGAGCAACGCAACGCTGACCCGACTGGTCTACTTTCTCAGCCAGTGCGCTGCGGTCGCAGGGCTCAGCAAGGAACAGCGGTCCCAGCTAAAGGGCCTTGGCCGTGACCTGCGTTCGATCCGCGAACACGGCGCCGCCATCGACAACAAGCTCAATTTCCTGCTCGATGCGACGGTGGGTCTCGTCAATCTCGAGCAGAACCAGATCATCAAGATCTTCTCGGTGGTCGCCGTTGTCTTCATGCCGCCGACGCTGATCGCCTCGGTCTATGGAATGAATTTTTCCGACATGCCGGAACTGCGCTGGGCACTCGGCTACGAGTTCTCGGTTGTCCTGATGCTCGCCTCGGCGCTGGTGACCTGGGGATTCTTCCGCATCAAGAAGCTGCTCTAGGACCAATCAGGTTTGGTCCGCATCGGCCCACTTGCGGTCCAGCCAGTGGTCGAAGTTCCTGCGCCATACCGGCGCAACGAGCGGGTGGCGGGCGACGCGCTCGGTCAGGCCCGTGCACAACGGCAGCTCGTCCCGCTTCCTGTGCCACGAAAAGAGCATGGCGCAATAGATATCGACCGGCGAGAGCCGGTCGCCGCAAATGTACGGATGCGACGCCAGGACGTCCTCGATCAGTTTGAACGCATCGCCGACGCGGGCGCTCGCCGCCTTGCGCAGTGCGCTGACATCCGCCGAGCCGTCACCAAGGTAGCGCTCGGGATAGACCATGCGAAGGAAGCCTTCATAGACATTTACGGAAAGAAACACGCCCCAGCGATAAAAGGCGGCACTGTCGTCGACGAAGAGGTTGGGTCCGGTGCGCACGCTGTCGTGCTTTTCGGCGAGATAGAATTGGATCGCTGCGGTCTCCGTCACCACCTTGCCGTCCGGGCACTCCAGGACGGGGATCTGCCGCCAGGGATTCATAGCCACCGCTCCCTCGGGCATGTGCGACCCGGGAGCTGATTCAATCAGTTCAAGGCGGTAGGGAACGTCGGCAAGTTCCAGCACGGCCTCAATGGCAAATCCACCCGAACCAAGCCGGTTGTGCAGCACATAGGACATGTTTCACCTCGTGGCTGTTTGACGCCGTGGGCCTTGCCTTTCAAAGCGGCCCGTGCCGGCGACGTCCTCCAAACAAAAACGCGCGCCGTTCGGGCGCGCGCTGTTCCATCGGACCGGTTTCCTCAGGGTTCAACCTATTCGGCTTTGTCCTCGGCCGGTGCTTCCGTTGCCTCTGCCGCATCGGCAGCGGCTTTCGCTGCAGCATCCTCAGCGGCCTTTTCGGCGGCCAGGGCCTCTGCGGCGGCGACCTTCTCGGCCTCGATGCGGGCCTTTTCGGCAGCCAGCGCCTGGCGCTCGGCCTCGTTCAGCTTGCGGGCACGGACATTGGTGTTCTCGGTGATGCGGGCCGACTTGCCGCGGCGATCACGCAGGTAATAGAGCTTGGCGCGGCGCACCTTGCCGCGGCGCACAACCTCGACACCCTCGACCATCGGCGAATAGATCGGGAAGACACGTTCGACGCCTTCGCCATAGGAGATCTTGCGGACGGTGAAATTCTCGTTGATGCCGCCGCCCGAACGGGCGATGCAGACGCCTTCATAGGCCTGTACACGGGTGCGGCTGCCTTCCGTGACGCGCACCAGGACGCGGACGGTGTCGCCCGGAGAAAACTCGGGTAGTTTGCGCTTGGCTTCGATTTTCGCGGCCTGTTCGGCCTCAAGTTCACGGATGATATCCATGGTTCCTGAACCTTTCTTTGTTCTTTAACGGCCAGAGCGCTTGAGGGCCCGTCGGTCATTGCCTCGGAGGCCTGCCATTTCGGCTGAGCGTATTCACCATTCATTGCTTGGCGGTGTCGGATAAACCGGCTGGCGGGGCACATACACCAACAACGCCCGATTGTCATCCCTGCGGCGGCTTTTTTTTGGCCTTCAAAAGGTCCGGGCGCCGCTCCCTTGTCAAATTTTCCGATTGAACGCGTCGCCACGCCTCGATCTTCGCGTGGTCGCCCGATATCAGCACATCCGGGATCGCGCGGCCTTCCCAGGTCTGCGGCCGTGTGTAGTGCGGATGCTCAAGCAGCCCGTGTTCGAAACTCTCGAATTCGCCGGATGTTTCATTGCCCATCACGCCGGGCAGCAGTCGGACAACGGCATCAAGCAGGACCAGCGCCGCCGGCTCGCCGCCCGACAGCACAAAATCGCCCACCGAAACCTCCTCGAGACCCCGCGCATCGATGACCCGCTGGTCGACCCCCTCGAAGCGACCGCACACGAGCACCACGCCCGGGCCATGCGCCAGTTCGCGCACCCGGTCCTGCGCAAGCGGCCTGCCGCGCGGGCTCATCAGGAGACGCGGGCGCGTATCGTCCGGCGGACTGGCATGGTCTATGGCGGCAGCCAGGACATCGGAACGCAACACCATGCCCGCACCGCCGCCCGCCGGCGTGTCATCAACGCTGCGATGCCGGTCGGTGGCAAAATCGCGGATCTGGACCGTTTCGAGCGCCCAGTCGCCACGCTCCATGGCCCGTCCGGCAAGGGACTCACCGAGGTGACCGGGAAACATCTGCGGATAAAGCGTGAGCACGCTGGCGCGAAAACTCATGGCGCGTCTCTCCCCGCCTTTCCGGCTGCCTTTTTTTCAGGGCGCCGGCGGCGGCTGCCTGGTCCCTTCTTTTCCCGCGGATCGTCGAGGCCGGCAGCCGTTTTGTCGATCGTCAGGAAACCTCCGTCGAAATCGATATCCGGAACCGCTGCCTCGGAGAACGGGATCATCACGGCCGGTCCCTTTGGCGGCTTGATCTCCAGGATGTCGCCGGCGCCGAAATTGTGCATCGCCGTGACCGTACCGTAGACCATGCCCTCGGCATCGCGCACGGAAAGTCCGATCAGGTCGCTCTGGAAAAACTCCTCTTCCTCAAGCAATCCGTCCGGCAACCGGCTGCGCGGGACATGCAGCGCGACGCCCTTCAGCGCTTCGGCGGCCTCGCGGCTGTCGATCCCTTCAAGGCGCATGACCACGACATTCTTGGCCGGCCTTACGGAGAGAACTGTGAAGGCGCGTCCATCGCGATCGACCAGCGGACCATAGTCGCCGATGGCCAGCGGATCTTCCGTGTGGACCTTGGCGCGCAATTCGCCGCGCACGCCGTGCGGCGCGCCGATTTCGGCCAAAACGATGAGATCGTCAGACTGAGCCATAACCGCCTGCAAACAAAAACGGGCAGCATCTATGCCGCCCGCTTAACATAACGCAGCTTGCAGCCTATCCGGCCGTTTCTTTTGCGTCTTCTTCCGCAGCCGCTTCTTCAGCGGGCGCCTCTTCAGCAGGAGCCTCTTCTGCGGGTGCCTCTGCTGCAGGTGCTTCTTCAGCGGCAGCCTCGGCTGCGGGTGCTTCTTCTGCCGGTGCTTCGTCTGCAGGTGCCTCTTCCGCAGCGGAGGCTTCCGCCTCGGCGGCTTCTGCGGCGGCTTCCTCTTCCTTCGCCTTCAACTCGTCAAGGCGCTCCTGGGCCTTCTTGCCGGGCTTTGCCTTGTTCGGGTTGTTGCGGGCCGGACGCGTTGCAAGGCCGGCAGCGTCGAGGAACCGCAGCACGCGGTCCGTCGGCTGGGCGCCCTGCTCCATCCAGTGCTTGATGCGCTCTTCATTGAGCTCGACGCGCGTTGCGTCCTTGGCCAGCATCGGGTTCCACATGCCGACCTTCTCGATGAAGCGGCCGTCGCGCGGTGCCCGCACATCGGCAACAACGACGTGGTAATAGGGGCGCTTTTTCGACCCGCCACGGGCCAGACGAATTTTTAGTGCCATTTTGTTTTCCTTTAAAAGACCTGTTGTTTCGGTGTTTCCGGTTCGATTCAGAACATCATTCGGCGTCCGCCCGGTGCCGGATGGCCTCGTGGTGTCGAATGACTTCCTTGATGATGAAATTGAGGACGGCCTCCGCGAAATCGGAGTCGAGATCGGCCTCCCCGGCCAGTCTGCGCAGGCGTTCGACCTGCCGCTTTTCACGCGCCGGATCGGCGGGCGGCATGTCGAATTCGGCCTTGAGCTTGCCGACAGCCTGCGTGCAGCGGAAGCGTTCAGCCAGAATATGGATCAGCGCGGCATCGAAATTGTCGATCGAGCGGCGCAGTTCGTTGAGGCGTTCTTGCGGATCGGTGGTCATGATCGTCACTTCTTCTTGGGCAGGCCCGGCAGGCCACCGACGCCGGGAAGTTTCGGACCGCCGAGACCGGGCAGGCCTGGTCCGCCGCCTAAGCCCGGCAAGCCGCCGGCATTGCCCAGCCCGGCAGCGTCGGCCTGTTTCTTGAGCGCCTCGAGCTGCTTGGGGTCGGGCATACCGCCCATGCCACCCATGCCGCCTGCCAGGCCGCCCATCATCTTTCCGAGCATGCCCGCCTTCTTGCCCTTGCCGCCCATGGCCTTCATCACATCGGCCATCTGCCGGTGCATCTTCAACAGCCGGTTGATCTCCGCGGCATTGGTGCCGGACCCGGCGGCGATGCGCTTCTTGCGCGAGTGCTTCAGGATATCGGGATTGGCCCGCTCCTTCTTCGTCATCGATGAGATAATGGCGAGCTGTCGGCGGAAAACGGTGTCATCGAGCCCCGCGGCGGCAATCTGGTCCTTCATCTTGCCCATGCCGGGCATCAGGCCCATGAAACCGGACATGCCGCCCATTTTCTGCATCTGCCTGAGCTGGTCCGAGAGATCGTTGAGATCGAACTTGCCGGCCTTCATGCGGTCGGCCATGACCTGCGCTTTTTCCGCGTCGATCGTTTCCGCCGCTTTCTCGACCAGCGAGACAATATCGCCCATGCCGAGGATACGGTCGGCGATACGCCGCGGATGGAACTCCTCCAGAGCATCCATTTTCTCGCCCGTGCCGATCAGTTTGATCGGCTTGCCGGTCACCGCCCGCATCGACAGGGCGGCACCGCCGCGGCCGTCGCCATCCATCCGGGTGAGCACCAGGCCGGTAATCCCGACGCGCTCATCGAAATTGCGGGCAAGATTGACCGCGTCCTGACCGGTCAGCGCATCGGCGACAAGCAGGATCTCGTGCGGGCTCGACTTCGCCTTGATATCGGCCATCTCGACCATCAGCGGCTCGTCGATATGGGTGCGGCCGGCCGTGTCGAGAATGACGATGTCGTGGCCGCCGAGCTTCGCCGCCTGTACGGCGCGTTCCGCAATTTGCGTCGGCGACTGGCCGGCGACGATGGGCAGCGTGTCGATTTCGGTCTGCTCGCCAAGCTGGCGCAGCTGTTCCTGTGCGGCCGGCCGGCGCGTGTCGAGCGAGGCCATCAGCACTTTCTTCTTGTCGCGCGCAGAAAGCCGCGCGGCGATCTTGCCTGTGGTCGTCGTCTTACCCGAGCCCTGCAGGCCGACCATCATCACGACGACCGGCGCCGGCGCGTTGAGATCGATCGCGACCCCCTCTTCGCCGAGCATCGAAACAAGTTCGTCATGGACGATCTTGACGACCATCTGGCCGGGTTTGATGGATTTCAGAACTTCCGCGCCGACCGCCTTTTCGCGCACCTTGTCGGTGAACCCGCGCACCACCTCCAGCGCCACGTCCGCCTCGAGCAGCGCCCGGCGCACCTCGCGCAGCGCCGCTGACACATCCTTTTCAGACAGCGCGCCACGGCCGGTCAGCCCGTTGAGGATTGAACCCAGACGATCTTGAAGGCTTTCAAACATCCATCATTTCCCTGCTTCCGGAGCCAATCCCCGAAAGATCGTTATCCGTCTCCAAAATGACAAGCCCAAAGCACAAACGCACCCGGGGGCGCATTGCGCTGCCGGGTGTTGGCTTCCGGGATCTCTTTATACCTTCACGGGTCCCGGTCAGCGGCTCGGAGTCATCAACTCGTCGCGGAATGCGGCGGATAAACAGCAATAGCGCCCGCTTGTCAAGGCACGTCGGTTTCCACCAGCAATTCTAATTTTGGCTCATTTTTGGGTCTCAGATGAATTTGAGCTGATTTTCAGGAGGGTTTAGGTTGCTTCCGGGCTGACTTGACGGTCGGTGGTGGCTCACCATCGACAAGTGTTCGTATGAGTGCACCCCAATCCGGGAAGATCAAGTAGCAAACAATCGTGCGGATGTGATCGAAGAACCGATACCGCGCCGCTAAAACACTGCGGGCTTTCTTCCAGAGCGCTTCGAGTACATCACAAACTGTATGCATGGCGAAGGCGAGCAGATTGAGCGTCGCCAGCACAGATGCCAGATAATTGTCGCCATGCCCAAAGTTGTGCTCCAGATTGTATCCCCGGGTTTTCAGAACATTGAAGGTCTCATTTTCAATCTTCCACCGTGCGCGTCCGCAAGCGGCAAGGTCCCCGACATTGGTCTCATCGACAGCGATGTTGGTCACAAAGCTGTTGCGATATGTGGTCTTCCCTTTGGTGTTGATAATCTCGATTTCGAACCAGTTGACGTGGGTCGCGTCCTTGCCATCGCGCAGGGGTACATCATTCAGCCAGCGATAGATGTGGGTGGCAGCCTTGCGACCCTTTTTGATACGACGGCGCTTTGTCGAGTTGATCTCGGCACCGTCCAGCCACTCGTACAACGTCTTATGGGACAAGGACTTGGCAGTCAGAATGAAGTCGCCGCCAACCGACTGAATCGTATCAACAATCGGCTGATTAGCATACAGGTCATCGCCAAGATAAACTGGCTTTAGCGAAGCGTAACGTTTCCCATTGGCGGCAAGCCAGCGTTTGACGGCATTCCTTTCACAATCCTGTTTCGCATGACCGTCCTGCGGGCTAATAAATTCCGGCTGCAGCGGTATCGCTCGGCTGTCACCCGGGACGACGACCGCGGCGGAAACCATGGTGTGAAAATACTCGGTGCCGCCATCATTGCGCTTGCGATGAGAACAATTCCGGCAATGCAACTTGCGGCTACAGAAATATTCTGTGCCATCAAGTGCAATCAGCACGCGACCATCCAGACATCGGAAAGGCTCCAAACCGTTATGGCTTTTCAGATGGTCAACAAGGTTATCAAACTGCCCAAAGAGATGCTGCGGTTCAGCCTCATCAAGCATCGAGCGGATATGATTATCGCTCGGAAGCTTCTTGATTCCGAACAACGTCTGACAGTTCGAGCAACCGTTACCCGCTTGCATCTCGCGCTGATGCGACAGGAACGACGGAGACTGCATGAAAAATATCGAAAACGCCGACAGGCCGATATCTGCCATCGTGTAACTCGTGTTTGGGCCAACCCGTCGGTCAGGCAAGTTCGCGCAGCACGATCTGAGCGAGCCAATGAGGGAATCCAAGTGTAACACGCAACAAACGAATCATAGATCGAGCGATTTGAGAATCCCAAAAATCCCAAAATTAGAATTGCTGGGTTTCCACCGGCACCCGGCGGAAGACAAAGGCTGGCCTATTTTCAACTGCGAAGATAGAACTAACTGAACCGGGGGTTTGCGCACATGTCATCAGAACAGCAGCCTGCAAAAGGTCTTACGACGATAGCCACGGCGACGGTGATGATGACGGCGTTCATCATCGGCACTGATTTTACCGGCGCGCTTTTGCTTGTGCCGGCCATCGAAAACGAGCTCAGGGCTGACATCACCACCACCCAGTGGGTCCTCAATATCTACGCCCTGTCCTTTGCCATGTTCATGGTCACCGGCGGACGCCTTGGCGACACACACGAACGGCGTCGCGTCCTGCTCATCGGCCTGGTCATTTTCGTGGCCGCATCCATCGCCTGCATGCTGGCGCCGACAATCGGCTTCCTGATCGGTGCCCGGGCTGTCCAGGGCGTCGGTGCCGGGCTGATCTGGCCGAGCATGCTGGCCATCGGCGCAACCAGCGCGACCGAGGATCAGCGCGGTTTCGTGATGGGCCTAATTCTCGCCGGCGTCACCAGCGGCAACGTGATCGGCCCGTTGATCGGCGGCGTTTCCAGCTATCTGGGCGACTGGCGGCTGTTCTTCCTTGTCAATGCTGTTATCGCGGCCCTTGCCGCAATGCTCGTTATCCGGTTTCTGCCGAAGCAGCCGCCGCAGGTCGAAAATGAAAAAATCGATATCACGGGAATTATCGTTCTGTCGCTCGCGATCCTCGCCCTGCTCTATGCGCTGGACGTCGGCGCAGACTGGGGATGGGGCTCGTGGTTGATCATCACGCTGCTCATACTCAGTGTTGTGCTGTTCGTGACGTTTCCCTTGGTTGAACGGCGTGTCACCGATCCGCTGATGCCACAGCAAATGATGAGGAACCGCGAGTTCCTTCTGACCCTGTCGCTCAACGCGCTCATGGTTCCGTCTTTCTTCGTCGCGTTCCTGTATTTCCCGCAATATATGCAAAAGACCTTGGGCTGGTCGGTCCTGCAGGCATCTTTCGGCATGGTTCCGTTGATGTTGCTGCTGGCTGTCGGATCAATCATCGCCGGGAATTTCTACACCGCCATCGGCCCGAAGCGTCTTTTATACGCCGGCTATGTGTTTGTATCGTTGGGTGGTTTGACAGTCATATTAATGGACCCGTCATGGGGTTATTACGCAATCCTGCCGGCCATGCTGCTGATGGGAATCGGCGCTCCGATGGCGGTTAACGCTTCCGGTACAGCTGCTGTCAGTGCCGTGAACCCATCACGCGCAGGTTTGGCGGGTGGATTGTCGTTCATGGTGCACCTTGTCTACGGCGCCATCGGCGTGGCCGTGGCAACGGCTATCATGTTTGCATCGAGCCTGGGTCGGATCCAATCGGCCTTGAAGGACGCCGGCATTTCACTGTCGGCTTCCGACATCAGCCTGTTGAATTCCAGTGCTGCCGATCCCGAGGCGCTAAAGTCGATGCTCTCCCGCTTCAGCGCACAGGAAACTGACAAGATCAACTCCATTGCTACGGATGCCTTCGCGGCCGGGATGAGCCTTGCCTATTGGCCGGTTTTTGTTTCGACAGTCATCGGCCTTTTCGTCATCGCCGCAATCGACGAGAAAAAGCTGCACGCCATCGACGAATGATCGGCCAAAGGCTGCGACCGGGCGTTGCCGTCTTAAAGCCACCTTCGAGCGCAATATGGCAAGAAGGGTCAAGTGGCGCGCAGGATGATCATGTAAAACCCGCATGATGGCGATGAAAGAGGGAGCCTGCCAATGTCGACAGAACTTGAGAAGGCTGTTGCCGCCCATTACAGCCGCCCGGATCTTGAAGACGCGATAATCGATGGACTAAGGCGCAATGGCGCCGCGCTCGACAAGCTTCATCCGAAGGACATCGCGCCCGTCGACGAATTCCACACTGCCGGAAGGCTTGCCACCATGAAGGCGTTGAAGCTGTTCCCGGTCGAAAAGGACATGCACGTTCTGGACGCCGGATCAGGCATCGGCGGAACGGCAAGGGTGCTCGCCGCCGAATGCGGCTGCCGCGTTACCGGTCTCGATCTGACACCGGACTATGTCGAAACGGCGCGGCGGCTGACGGAACGCATGGGACTGGCGGATCAGTGCCGTTTCGAGACCGGAAGCGTCCTGAGCATGCCGTTCGACGACGCGGAATTTGATGCCGCGCTCACATTCCACGTGGCCATGAACATTGCCGACCGGGCCAGATTCTATGGCGAACTTGCAAGGACCCTGCGCCCCGGTGCACAGCTTTGCATCTTTGACGTTATGGACGGGCCGGGGGCTGGCATGCGCTATCCCGTTCCGTGGGCGGAAACACATGAGACGAGCTTCCTGAAATCCCGCGACGAGACCGTGTCGCTCCTCGAGGCGGCGGGTTTCAAGCTCGATAATGAAGAGAACCTCAGGGCGTTTGCGATCGACTTCTTCAGGGAAGTGTTTGCCCGCGCCGCCGATGCCGATGGGCCTCCGCCGCTCGGCTTGCACCTGCTGACGGGCGGGAACTCGCCCGAGAAATTCTCAAATTACGCCAAGGCGCTCGATGATCACCAGATCGAACCGGTCATCCTCATCGCCCGGCGGAACTAGGGATAGATACGCAGCTAGAGATACATGCGCATGATGGGACGGGTCGGCGAGCGGCGGGCGACTTCCTCGAAGCCCGCCTTGCGGAACGCGCCAGCAAAACCGGTCCAGGCGTAGACGGACGGGTAACTCTTCTTGGGCGTATCGATCGGATAGCCCTCCAGGATCCGTGCGCCGCGCTTGCGGGCAAAATCGCAGGCCGCCACAAGCAGTTCGGCAGAAAGGCCTTTGCGGCGAAAACGTTTGTCGACGAGGAAGCAGGCGATACTCCATACGGGCTGGTCGTCGACCGGTTTGAGAACCCTCGATGCGGCAAGGCGCGGAAAGGCCGACCGGTCGTCCAGGTGTATCCAGCCAACGGGTTCATCCCCCGCAAACGCGATTAATCCGGGCACATGGCCGGTTTCAAACAGGGCCTTCATGGCCGCGCGATTGCCCTCGCCCATCTGCGCATCCATTTGGCTCTTCGGCAGGCGCCACAGCATGCACCAGCAACCGCCGCAGCCGCCTTTGTCGCCCATGACGGTCCTGAAGCTTTCCCAGGTCGCCTGGCTGAATTCGAAATCCATGGATCGTCACTCACCGTTTTGATTGTAGTGCTTCGGCGCTCGAACCGGCACCGTCTTCCTCAACGAGCCGTTGCCTAGCAGCCTCGCATCGGCGCGCTTCCGGCCCAAGTCCGAACTGCTCGGCCATTTTCTGGGCGGCATCGATGTCCGCATGACCCTTTCCGAGGGCATGGCACAGGCGTCCGCGCACCCGAAGGGCTGCCGGCTCCAATGCGCGATCGCCGATTTCCAGCGCCTTCGCCAGCACCTTGGTTGCCATTTTGACACCCTGTTCGAGATTGCCGTCGGCACCGGCGACGTCCGCGCGCCGCAGCTCGATCCATGCCAGGAACTGATCGAGGTGCAGGCGCTTGGCGATTTCATACTGACGCATCAGCAATGCACGGGCGTCCTCGATCCGACCGGCAGACAGGTAGATATCGGACAGATCAGTCGCGAGCCAGGCCTTGAAGATCGGCGCATCGACTTCGTCGGCCCGGCGCACCGCGTCCTCGTGGGCCGCGCGGGCCTCCTCGACATCGCCGCTCGTGCGGTATACATCGCCAAGCCGGTGCAGGGCGAAGACGAGATCGAGCGGCCGCTGCGTGTCCGTTGCCAGCTCGAAGGCGCGCTCTGCATGTTCAAGGGCCCGCTCGCTATCGCCGTGCAGCGCGAATGCCCGTGAAAGGTGCCCATGACACCAGACCGAGCGCGTGCCGGTATGCCCGAAGCGCTCCGCTGGGTGCGCGTCCCAGAATGCTAGGGTCGGTTCGAGCGCATCGATCGTGCCCTTCCAGTCGCCTGCCTGTGACAGCGCCTGGCCGAGCGCCAGCCGCGCCTCCATCGACACCTGGCTGTTTTCCGGTGCGCCTGCGATGGCGCGCTGTGCGCAATCGACCGCGGCGCTCAGGCGGCCATGGGTGCTGAAGAGATAGCTTTTGCTGACCAGAACCTCGGCAAAACGTTCCGGCATTTCAAGAGCCGAAGCCAGTTCCTCAGCCAGATCAAGCTCGGCGCTCGCCTGCTCGAAGGCTCCCAGCGGCACCAGAACCGGACGAAGGCGCAGGGCAAGATCCAGCCGGGCCTGCCGGTTCCCGCGATCCTCCGGCAAATGCTCCAGCGCTGAAACAGCACGTGTAAAGGCGTCGCGGGCAAGTCCGTAGGCCGACAACTCCGCGAATTGATCGCCCGCGCGGGTGTACCATTGCAGCGCCTCTTCCCATGCGCCGGCCTGCCACGCGTGATAGGCAAGTGTCGGCACTTCTTCCTTCTGCGAGGCCTCGCTTGCCGACGCAATATGGTCCAGCGCTGCGCGGTGAAGCGCGCCGATCTCGCTGTGCAGGATCGACGCATAGACCGTCTCATGCAGAAGTGCATGACGGAAGCGGTGCCGCTGTGGCCGTCCGCCGTGAAGCGGAACCAGAAGCTCTTCGCGCCGCAAGCGCACGAGGCCGCTTTCCACGTCCGTCTGCTCCATGCCCGTCAACGCCGCGACATGACCCGCGTGAAATTGCATGCCGAGAACGGAGGCAGCCTGCAGCACCCGGCGATCTGTTGCATCGAGACGCAGAACATGCGCCGCCAGGACATCGCGGATCGACGAGGGCAGGGCCGGTTCCGCCTCGCCCGAATTGACGCTTCGGGCCGTCTCCACCAGGAAATAGGGAACGCCTCCCGCCCTTTCGATCAGCCGGTCGCGCAGTCCCTCGGCACCGGCATCGTCGTTGAGGACCATCGTCAGCAGCCGGCCCGCATCTTCAACGTCAAGAGGCGCAAGGCGCAGCAGGCGGAAGAAGCTGCGTCCGATCCAGCTGCTTTGGTACTCTGGCCGGTAGGTGGCGATGATCAGGAGCGGCATGCCCGGAAGATCGTCGATCAGTGATTGAAGCAAAGCGTCCGTTTCAGGGTCAATCCAGTGCAGATCCTCTACAACCAGAATGGCCGGGCCGGTTGCGGTCGCCATTGCAAGCACGGAGCGTACCGCATTGCCGATCGAGATACGCCGGACTGCCGGTGCCGCCGCCTCCCAGTCGGGATCGGCGACCGCCAGACCGAGCACTTCCTGAATGGCAGCCCGGTGATCCGGATCAACCCGACCCTCTGCGATCGCGCGGTCCAGATGTTCAACCGGAGAACCGCTTTGCCCGCCCGTTGCGATCCAGTCGAAGAAGAAGCCTGCCAGCGCGCCGTAGGGCCTTGCGGCACCGCGTTCCGTCGCCTCGACCGACAGGACCGGTGTCGTAGACGCAACGCCGGTTCTCAGAAACTGCCGGACCAGGCTGGATTTGCCCATCCCGGCCTCGCCGGCGATCCCGGCGATCTGTCCCCCGGTTGCACCGGTACGTGCAAGGGCGGATGCCAACGCCTCCAATTCGGGCGCGCGGGCAACAAAAGCTGCTTCGTCCGGTCTGCTCGTCCTACTGGACGCCTTTGCAACCATGTAACCGGCGCCGGCACGTTCCACTGCGTATTGCGGTCCGATCCGCGCAGCGACCGCCTCCGATGCCAACACGCCGCCCTCCCGCCCCGCTTCAGCCAGCGGCATCGCGTCGGCAACCAGATGGGCAATCTGCACACCGGCGCCAGGCAGCAGGGGAGCGCCGGCTGCCAGGATAATCTCGCCGGTGACGATCGCACATCGCAAACCCTCGCAGTCCGGCTGGCGCCGCATTGCCAACGCTGCCTCCAGCGCCTCAAGGACATGACGTTCCGTCGGATGCCCTGCACCGAAAACTGCGGCGATGGCAGGACCGGACGGGTCCAAGACAACGCCCTGTCCGGCGCGGATGATGCGCTCCAGTTGCCGGCCAATTTCGACCAGCCGTGCACCGTAGGTCTCCGGATCGGATTGCCGTTGCTCCGGCAGGACCAGAAGCAGGGAAACGGATCTGCGCTCCCTGAACCCCGCATTCTCGCCTGCATCTTCTGGCACCGTCGCTTCGTCCGTTGCCGGTGCAGAAGGTCCGGCGGCGGGGTTCGGTTTGTCACGGATGGACGCGGCCAGTCCCTGCGTCTCGGCTTCCGGCGCCACACCAAGCTCTGCGTCGGCCTGCGCCCTGAACCGGTCATAGAGCTGCAGCGCACCATTGCGCCGGCCCAGGGAGTCGAGCGCCATCATCCCGTATCGGACGGCCGCTTCATCCAGGGGATCAAGCCGCAAAAGCGCAGCGGAAAGTTCGTCGAGCTCCGAAGCGCGGACCTCATCCGAGGCTTTCATTGCAGCGTCGTGAAACGCTGACTGGAGCCGGCTTTCAAGGGATTGCCGCTCCAACAACAGCCACTCCTCGAATGCCGGATCGATACGGCCGGTGCCGGCAAGGAGCGCGCCTTCATATAGCCTTGCCGCCCGGCACGGATCGTCCTTCAACAAGGCAAGCACGTTCCCGACATCCGACCGAAAATAGCCTGGTTTGAGGGATACCGAATGCCGGTCCGTGGTCAGTTCTGCCGCGCCTGCTCCTGCCAGAACCCGCTGGGCGTGGAAAATCGACTGGCGCAGGGACGACCGCGCCTGGGCTTCGCCGCGCTCGCCCCACAGTCGCGCCGCCAGGGTCTCGCGCGCCAGCGTGGCACCCGGTGCAAGGGCCAGCGATGCGAGAACAAGCACCGAGTGCCGTGTCGGAAAGGACAGGCGCCGCCCGCGACAAAGGACCTCAAGCCGGCCAAGCAGGCGCAGTTCCAGTGTCAGCGGATCATTCATCGGGCGATTCTTGCTCCCTATGTGCGATTTAACGCGGATTTAACGCTCGAAATACAGCCAAGTACAGTCTTGAGACGCTGATCTAACGCACCATGGCCCACTTCATTGCCGTCCGCCGCGGCCGGGTTCCATCACGGAAGGCCGGTCCCGAAGGCACTGACGACAATGGAGAACAACCATGCGAAATTCATCTGCCCGCCTGCCGCAACTGAACGGCGACGTATTCATCACCGATGGCGGCATCGAGACCACGCTCATTTTCGAATTCGGCCTGGATCTGCCGCTATTTGCCGCTTTCCTGCTGCTGGACAGCGAAGAGGGACGAAACGCGCTTACCGCCTACTATCGGCGCCATGCGGCCATCGCCGCGCACAACGCGCGTGGCTTTATCTTCGAAAGCGCCACGTGGCGGGCAAGCCCTGACTGGGGCGAACGCCTCGGCTACCCGGTATCCGAGATCGAGCGGTTCAACAAGCGATCCATCGATCTGATGTGCGCCGTCAAACATGAGTTTCCCCGGCTCAACGGTGTAATGTCAGGCTGTATCGGGCCGCGCGGCGATGGTTACGAGCCGGGCAGCCTCATGACGGTTGCAGAGGCCGAGGCCTATCACGCGGTTCAGGCATATGCGTTCGCCGACACGCAGGCCGACCTGGTCACTGCAATTACGATGACCAACACACCGGAAGCCATCGGCATCACACGCGCCGCCCAGTCGGCGGGCATGCCGGTGGTCATTTCGTTCACCGTGGAAACGGACGGGCGCCTGCCGACCGGCCAGATGCTCGGCGACGCCATTGAAGAAGTGGATGCTGCGACCGGCAATGCACCCGCCTATTTCATGTTGAACTGCGCGCATCCTGACCACTTCCGCGACACTTTGAAATCGGGTGGGCCCTGGCTTCGCCGTCTGTGCGGCATCCGCGCCAATGCCTCACGGCTGAGCCACGCGGAACTCGATGAGGCAGAGGAGCTCGACGACGGCAACCCGGAGGAGACCGGTCGCGACTACGCGGAGCTCAAGGCGATGCTGCCGCATCTGGTCGTGTTTGGAGGCTGCTGCGGCACAGACCACCGACATATCGAGCAGGCCTGTCTCGCGACTGCACCGGCCTCGATCTCAATTTAGCCGACTAAGGAGAATTGACTGTGTCTGCTGCAGCCATCGAACATGTCGCGAATACACGCCCGCGCGGCCGCCTGTCGAGGCGGCTGCGAGCTCTGCGGCGCCTGATTCAGCGGCAGGGAAATGCCTGGCGGGTCCGCCACGACCTGCGCGATCTGCCCGATCACCTCAAGCGGGATATCGGACTCATCGATGCGCGTCGCCCTTCCACCAACGCGTGGGGATCCCACCTGGTTTCATAATATAGCCGGCAAAGGAATAAACGATCATGCAAAACTGGAAAAAGATCCAATTGCCCGTCAAGATATCGCTCACGATAGCGATGGCCTGCTTTCTCATCAGCACCGCCGTTACGGGGACTTCAATGAAGCGGTGCCGCCTGGACAGGATTCACTATCACGGCTTGGACCGGGCGGCACAGGACATGGTGTCGTTCGCGGCAGAACATCGGGAGAAACGACGTGCGCATTGAAATTAGACACACCGAGCCGGAAGATGCGCCGGATCTCCACGCGATCCTGATCAGCCCGCATGTCGTCGAAGGCACCATGAGGCTGCCCTATATGGCGCTGGCGACGACGCAGGAGCGGTTGAAGCCGCGCGCGGGACGCTTGCAACTGACGGCACTCGCCGATGCGAACGTCGCCGGGTTTGCCGAACTGCTGACAGAAACGGTCAGCCCGCGCAGCACCCATGCCGCAACGCTCAACATGATCGTCACGCGCGATGACATGCGCAACAAGGGCATCTGCACCGCGTTGATGAACGAAATTACCACCCTTTGCGATACTGTGCTCGGCCTGCGGCGGATCAGTCTGCTGGTCTGGGCTGACAATGAACAGGCGATCCGCCTTTATGAGCGCCACGGGTTTGAAAGAGAGGGGCTGTTGCGGGACTTTGTCCGTGGGCGTGACGGATACAAGGACGCGATTCAAATGGCCAGGATCCGGTCGGATAACCCTTAGATCGTGCCTGTGCTGGCGCGCGGTGATGTGAAATCCGGAAAGCGGCCAGTATCAATCCTCGGCGACACGGAATGTGGAAAGGTCCAGATCGCCGCTCCAGCGCCAGGCGCCGAGGAACGGCTCGTCCAGTGTGCGCCGGCCATGCGGCACCCACGCCGGGTGATGGATGAGCGTGCCGGGCGGACAGGCGACATAGTCCTGATCACCGACGATCCATTCCGCGGTCCCCGCCAGAACCAGATAGGTTTCCTCTCCCGAATGACTGGAGACCGGGTAGTCGGTCGAAGGTTCCGAGACAAGCAGCCCGATCCGCACGCCATCAGCGGCGATATGGCCATCGGGCCCGACAAGTTCGGTGGAAAAGAGCCGTGCCGAGACGGACGGGTCCAGCCCGGTTCCCTCCCAAAGAGTCCAGTCGAGGAGCGTCGAGCAATGCGCAATCGATTGGCTGAACGGAAGCGCGCCGGCCAGATCGCAGGCCGTGTTGAGCAGCGGCCCCAGGTCGGCCTGCGAGGCGGTCCGCCGATACGGCTGGGATCGTGCGGCCCGCAACGCGGCGACCGCCTGATCTCCGCCTGGCCGGCCTTCACTCGCAAAGGCATCTGCGAGCGATTGCAACAATGTGTTGAACGCGGAGCGTTCCGGGGAAGGTTTCATGCCGGGCCATCATGCCTGCCCGACCGCCATGCCCGCAAGGCCTGCAGTCGGTTACTCGGCCGCCTCGGCCGGACGGACTGCCGCTTCCTCGGCCTGGCGGTTCAGGCTGCCGAAATCGTCCTGCGGCCAGAAATCCGCCATCCAGGAGATGTAGTTCTTGACCTTTTCCGGATCGAGCTTGAGCGACGGCTTGATGAGATCGATCTCGGCCTGCTCCTCGATCGGCACGCCGAGACTGTCAGTGAGGCGGTTGATCATGTTGAACATGGCGCAGACCATGCTGATCTCGATAATCTCTCTATCCGAAAAATGCGTTTTCAGTTCGGCGAACAGCGCATCATCCTTGCCGGCGGTGTTGCGGGTCATCGCCTCGGCCCAGCGAATGGCTGCCTTTTCCGCCTCCGACAGAGTGTCGGATTCCAGATACGCATCCGAACTCATCGCGATCACCTCGTCGTGGGTAATGCCGGCTGCGGCGCCGAGCGCGGTGTTATGTGCGTAACAATAGTCGCAGCCGTTGAGATGGCTCGTCTTGATGACAACGAGTTCCTTGATGCGCCCGGAAATCCGGGTGCCCGGCCATTGGCGCTGGGCCGTCGCATTGATCGGAAGGAAGCACATGGCAAGCCACGGTGCGCTTGAAATCGTCCGGTAGAACCGGGGAACCCGGCCAAGCAGGGCGGTGACGGAATCATAAAAAACCTCAAGATCCCCCGAGATGTTTTCCCGCTCGATCATCGGCATGCGCTGCATTGATTCGCCTCCCTCGCCATTGCTTTCACCCGGATCTCCGGTCTTCCGGAAGTCTACGCGAGACACTTTCAGGTCAAAAATCGCGAATGATGATTTTGGCCATCAGCGCCGATGATGACGCAGCCGGACCGACTGGTCTATTGGGCGCAACCGCCGAGAAAACTCCGCTTCACGTAGTGCGCCGCCTCCTCGGATGTCGCGTCGCCCGCACCGACCATCATCCAGCCGGCCGTGAGGGTGCTGTCGAAAAATGCCACCAGCCACGATGCCGGCAGGTCGGGGCTGAACGTGCCGTCAGCGATCGCTTCTTCGAACAGCGCGTGCAATTCGGCGCGCATTCTTGCTTCGATCCGCTCCACCTCGCCGTCGCCTTCGACAAGCGACCAGAGGCTGACAAGGAACCGGAAACGGTCCGCCACCGGCATCAGGACATCGACGATCTTTTCCACCGCCGCACGGCCGCGAAGGTGTTCGTGGGGCGCCAAAGCATGTTCGGTTTCCTCCATGCAGACCAGGGCGAGCTTGCGGATCAGCGCCTCGCGGGAAACGAAATGCCGGTAAAGGGTTGCCCTGCCGATGCCTGCCGCGTCGGCGATCTCGGACATTCCCGCCGCCGGATTGCGCAGCAATGTGGCAATACCGGCCTCGATAATGGCCTGTTGCGAGCGCACGGCCCGACGATCCTTTTTTTGAGACATAACTGTTTCACATCTTGAAATGGTTTATAAGACATTTATGTCTCATAAAACTAAGTTCGATGCCACAAATATCGTCAGGTCAGGATTGGAGCCGGGAACATGTTGCAGGACGCGCCGCTGACGGTTGGAACGCTGATCCGCCGCTTCCTTGGGCGGATCAGCCTGACCTGGCTGCTGACCCTTTGCGAGACGACGCTGACGGCGCTGATACCGCTGTTCATGGGATTTGCCATTGACGGCCTTTTGGATGGCGAAGTGAACGCGCTGATCAGGCTGGCGGCGGTGCTTGCCGGCCTGATTGCCGTCAGCGTCGCGCGACGCGTCTACGATACCCGCGCCTACGGGACGATCCGCGTTGCCCTCGGAACGGAGCTGATCGGGCGCTCGGGCAAGGCACCGGTTTCGCGGCAGAACGCACGCCTCGGCATGGGTCGGGAACTGGTGGATTTTCTTGAGACGGATGTGCCTGCTGTCATGAATTCTCTTGTTCAGCTGGCGGTTTCGCTTGTCATACTGTTCACATTCCATCCCTATCTGTCCTATGCGGCGCTGGTGAGCGCGGTGCTGATGATCGCCATCTACTGGTCGTTTCATCGCCGTTTTTTCCGGCTGAACGGGGCGCACAACCATCAGACCGAGCAGCAGGTCAGGATCCTCGAGGCGCGCAGGCCCGCCGATCTCCTGTCGCATCTGAACATCCTTCGGCGGATCGAAATCCGGCTCTCCGACACCGAGGCCTTTGTCTACGGCGCGATCTTTCTGACATTGCTCGGTTTCATCGTTTTCAACCTCTGGTTTGCGGCAACCAACCTTGCGACCAGCGTCGGCACGATCTTTTCGATCATCAGCTATTCGTGGGAATTCGTCGAGGCGGCACTTGTGCTGCCGATGACCCTGCAGGGCTGGTCGCGCCTTTCGGAAATCATGCAGCGCATCAATCGGCCACAGGCGGCTGCATAGCCGTACGGATCACGATCGCGTGCGCCGGCGACAGGCAGATTGGAAGCTCTTTGAGTGAGGCGCTATAGTCCGAAGGCACCGGGCCGAAACGGTCTGCAAACAGGACAACGCGATGACAAAAGAAAGACCCTTCCCCAAGGCCCAGATGCATGGCGACCTGGTCGAATTGTTCCCCGGCATCCATTTCGTCACCGGTTCCGTAACGCTGGGCGGACCACTACCTGTACGCTTCAGCCGCAACATGACGGTCGTCAGGCAGGATGACGATCTGACGATCATCAACTCCGTGCGGCTAAGCGAACCCGGCCTCAAGGCGCTCGAAAGTCTGGGAAAGGTCAGGCATGTCATTCGCATCGCCAGTTTTCACGGCATGGACGATCCCTTCTACAAGGACCGCTACGGCGCAACGGTCTGGTCGGTCGACGCGCCCTACTTTTCCGGTTTCGACAGCACCGGCGAACCCTATTTTACGCCGGACCGCGTCGTTGATGGCAATTCCGACCTGCCGTTGAAAAACGCCCGGCTTACCCTTTTGAGCTCGGCCACGCCATGCGAGGGCCTGCTGCTGATCGAACGCGAGGGCGGCATTGTCGTCGCGGGCGATTGCCTGCAGAACTGGGCAACGACCAATCGCTATTTCAACCTGCCCGCCCGGCTGATGATGCGGTTGCTGGGCTTCATCAAGCCGCACAATGTCGGCCCGGGCTGGCTGAAGGCGGCAAAGCCGGATCCCGGTGAAATCCGAAAGGTCATGGCGGAAATCGACTTCGACCATGTCCTGCCTGCCCACGGCGATCCGGTGAGGGGCAACGCCAAGCAGCTTTATGCGCCTGTTGTCGCGGCGCTGTAGAACAAGTCAGGCACGGTCGATCGGAGTTGTTGAATGGATTTAAGAAACATTCAAAAAAGCGACATAACGGCGTAGCCGCATGCTGAAAAGGTCCCCGGGAAACATCGGCTTAAGCGGTCAGAATTCGGGCCGCACAAAAGGGAGACCAGCATGACCAAGTTCATACGACCATCGCGACGCACATTCCTCGCCGGATCCGCGGCCTTCGGCGCAAGTTTGGCAATGCCGGCCATATCCTATGCCTCGAGCCGCCCCGCTTTTACGCACGGGGTACAGTCCGGCGACGTCGACGTCTCTTCCGGCATGATCTGGACGCGCACCGACCGGCCGGCCCGGGTGATGATGGAAATCGCGACGACCGATGATTTCACCAATGCCCGCAAACTGCCGCCGATGCACGCGCTGCCGGAAAGCGACTATGCCGTAAAGCGTCTTGTTTCGGACCTTCCGGCCAACCAGGAGGTCTTCTACCGTTTCACGGCGGCTGATCTGTCGGACATCAACACGACGTCCGAACCGATTATCGGCCGCTTCCGCACGGCCCCGTCCTCGCGCCGCAATATCCGCTTCGCCTGGTCCGGCGACACAGCCGGGCAAGGCTGGGGCATCGACGACGACGGCATGGCCACCTATGCCACCATGGCGAAACACAGTCCCGATTTCTTTGTCCATTCCGGTGACACTGTCTACGCTGACGGTCCGATGAAGGACGAGGTCGAGCTCAAGGACGGCAGCAAGTGGAAGAACTCCACGCTGATCGATGAGAAGCGCAAGGTTGCCGAAACGCTGGACGAATTCCGCGCCCAGTGGAAATACAACATGATGGACGATCATGTCCGCGCCATGAACGCCATGGTGCCGACCTTCTTCCAGTGGGACGACCACGAGGTCGTCAACAACTGGTCGGACTCAAAGGATCTCCTTTCGGACGACCGCTACAAGGAGAAGTCCGTTCACACGCTCACGGCCCGGGCCGGCCGCGCGTTCCACGAAATGACACCGATCCGTTTCACGCCGGCCGAGCCCGGCCGCGTCTACCGCAAGATCGCCTACGGCCCGATGCTCGATGTCTTCTTTATTGATCTGCGTTCCTATCGCGGCCCCAACGGTCCGTCCATGGAGACCGAGATGACCGATGCATCGCGGATCTTCGGGGCAGAGCAGCTTGCCTGGCTGAAGCGCGAGCTGGCGAATTCCAACGCCACCTGGAAGGTCATTGCCTCCGACATGCCCATCGGTGTCATCGTCTGGGATAACTGGCGCGAGCAGGCCGGCGCCGAGGCGATCGCGAATGGCGACAGCGGTCCGGCAAAGGGCCGTGAACTCGGGGTCGCGGAGCTGCTTCGCTTTATCAAGAACGCCGGCATCACCAACACGGTCTGGCTGACGGCTGACGTCCACTACACCGCGGCGCACTACTACGATCCGTCGAAGGCACAGTTCCAGGATTTCAATCCGTTCTGGGAATTTGTTTCCGGTCCGATCCACGCCGGAACGTTCGGCCCCAACGGGCTCGATGGAACCTTCGGACCGGAGGTCAGGTTCGTCAAGGCGCCGGCGCCCGACCAGGGCGTCAACCTGCCGCCATCCATGGGACTGCAATTCTTCGGCCTGGTCGACATCGACGGCGGCACCGGCCAGATGACCGTCCGTCTGATGGACCGCGCCGACCAGGAACTTTGGTCGGTAACGCTCGATCCCGAACAGCAGACGCTCTAGAGCAATTCTGAGTTAGCTTGGATCATTTGACCGAGGCGATTTTAGTCTCTGGCTAGGCGGGTTGCGCGCCGTGGTGCCAACCCACCGCAAGCGCGAGCCAACGACGCCAGAGGCCAAAATCGCCCGGCCCATTCAGTGTTCGTTTTCAACATCTACTTCCCATTCCAGGGTGGGGAAAATCGGCCCATCGGCGTTGTTGCGCCGCTTGCCCGATGCACCACATCGCGCTGCGCGACGCGCCTAGCCGACTGAACCGATTTTCCACCATCAAATGATCCAATCTAACTCAGAATTGCTCTGGGCAACAAAGGCTCCCCGGCAACGGGGAGCCGGTTACCGCCCAGCTTCCAGCAGCGGCCTCAGGCGCTGCTCCAGAAGCATGTCCCAGCCCTCGGCATGACGGTTCCGCAGCGTATCCGCGCCATCGCGCCATCCGGAATGGACAAGGTCGCAGCGTGTCTGTTCCGCGACCTCGATGAGATCGATTTCGAGCAGCGTCTCCGTGAAGGGCTCGTCAATCACCCAGGTATAGGCGAGCCTTGCACGGCCCTGATCAGGCGGGTGCAGTTCCGTAACCTGGCAACGCACCGGTGCGCCCGAACCGATGCCGGGCGGGCAATCCATGGTGAAGGCGTGGCCAAGCTCGGCAACGAACGTGTTCGGCATCAGCCATTGGGCGATCTTGTCACTCTCGGTGAGGTAGGCCCATACGTCATCGATCAGCGCGGCAATCGTGATGCTTCGATGGATATGCGCCATCAGTCCTCCCGCTTCCTGGCCTTGACGCCGGCCTCTACGGCCTGTTTCAGGTTTTCGAGCCGATCGTCCCAGAAGGGCCCGTATTTCTGCACCCAGTCGTGGACCTCACGCAACGGCGCCGCATTCAGACGGTGTACGCGCGTGCGGCCGACATTCGTGATAGTGACCAGGCCGTTTTCCTCGAGGATGCGCAGGTGCTTGGCAACCGCCGGCCGGGAAATGTCGAACCGGCTCGCGAGTTCCCCGGCTGTCCTTTCGCCCTCTGCAAGGCAGTCGATCAGTGCCCGCCGGCGGTCGTCGGCAATCACGGAGTAGATGTTCTGCAGGCGATAGGTCATCGGCATTCCGGTCTGCGAGTTCCAGATACCGGTACATCTAGACCGCATTGACCAGGATGAACACAACACAAATCAGCATCGAGACTGCCATCAGCGATGCGCCAAGACCGCGCGCCACTTTGTTTTCGTCCTTCGCGGCGATACCGAACGGATGGGCGATGCGGCTGATAAGCAGCGTCCCGCCGATAATGTTGAGCAGCAGGACGGAGGCCCCGGACGCCTCGACAATGGCCATCAGGATCAGCCCCATCGGCGCGTTTTCGGTGAAATTGCCGTGCCGGCGGACCCATTCGGAAAGCTGCGTGTTCTCGCCGTGCAGCATGGCAATCCCCGTTTTCGCCCTCAGGATGCTGACCCTTGTGCTCAATACGATCATCACGATGGCCAGCAGGCTGGCGTAAATTCCGGTTACTTCGAATGGCATCTTGGGTGTCCCTGTGTGATGAGCCTGCGCGGCGCTACTGCGGCAGATTGCGGCGAAATCCGTCCCAATAGAGCGTGTTCCAGTGCGTGTTGACGATTGAACTCAGCGGCCCGACCTCCTCAGTCTGGTCCGGGTTGGGAATACGCACCTTGAAATCCGGCACATTGACCTGCACGAGTTCGATCTGGGCGCCCCGCAAGGTATCCCGGAAAGTCAGGACAAGCGTTGAATCCGGTGCACCGCGGCCTTCGATCGTCAAGTCGGCGGGATCGATGGCCGATACCCAGCCGAAGTTCCACCAGGCCATGGTAATCGAGTGCACGCCATCGGCATTCGAGATGTCGAGGACCCGTGCCCGGAGTGCGCACATATCCGGCTGGAAACAGAATGCATCGAGCGATCCGCCCGCCTGCGCCCTGTCGCTCGCGGTGCCGTCGGCAGCCTTGTAGCTGGCCGGAAGGCCCGTCACCGCCATATGGCCGTCGCTGGTCGCATAAAGCTCGTAAAGTGCCTTTGCACTGGCGCCCGGGAAGTGGATTGTCTGGCTGAGGGTCGCGGCACCGGCGTTGTATCCAAACATCAGCAGTCCCGCCGTGGCGATTGCCGTTCTGAGCATGATCGGTCTCCAACAGTAAACAGGGTTCTTTTCGTATTTATGTAACCTACAAATTACATGTCAAGCGATTTCCCGCGCGTGCCCGCCGTTGACGGCCGGAAAAATGATGGTCCCGAAACATGGTTGTCCCACTAAGATTCTACTAAAAATCAGAGGCTAAGTTGTACTTTTGATATGGAAGTTATAGTCTTCGGCGGTCTGGGCGGCGGATCGGGGATTGTTGCGTAGAGGACGGGGACCTGGATGAGTAGTAGCGCCGCGCGTGCCTTTTATGGCCAAGGAAGATCGGGGGATTCGACACCTCCGAAACTTCACAACACACTGACCGGCATCAGTTCATTTGAAGCGCCGGCCACTGGCGAACGCTTCGTCGTGGTCCGCGAAAGCGAGTTCCATGCCATGCACGAGGCACTCGTGCTCGCCGAATCCATGGCGGCGCAGTCGATCTTCGAAGCGACCGTTGAACCGGCCACGCATGAGGTGGTGCGCAGCAAGGGCCACAACGGCAGTGCGATTGCCCATGCCCGGGAACTGCGCCGCATCAGCCTGCGTCAGCTGGCAGCACGCACGGGCCTCGATGAAACCTATATTGACGGCATTGAAGACGGCTCGAGACGGCCGACACTGACGGCGATCTGCAAGATCGCCAAGGTCTTGAATGTCACGGTGGACGAGTTGGTCTCCAACTGATCCGTGGTGCACTTTTCCGCTTGAAACAAGTCGGAGACATGGCCGCCGAGGCCAACAGGATGTTCGGATGGCAGCTGGTGCCGTGTACCAGGGCAACGCTCGCCCCGTTGAAGAAAAGCCGCGGTAAACCAATAGGGGTAGCGCGGCGTCTGTTCGCGAAAAGATTTAATTTTGTCGCGATTATCGAAAAAATGGGACCGCGGTTAACCCGCATTTAACGCTGTTCGGCAAGTCTTTCATTGGCCGGAATGTTCAGGCGCCAAGCCTGGAAAATGCATGATGCGCGATTTCGGACTGCCCGTCGGGCATGGATATTTTCCAAGATATTTGAAGCGCTCCATCATGTTGATTTCCCGCAAGCTACCGCTCGCAGCTGCGTTGCTGACGATCGTCGCCATAGGCGCATCCAGCGTTGCAGCACTGGTCATTAGTTCCAATACGCTGGAGCGAAAATCCTACGAAAAACTGGAAGCCGTGGCCGACGGTCGCCGCAACCAGGTCGAGACCTTTCTGAGAACCGTCGACAAGGATCTCAATGCGCTGGTCGGTGATCCCGAGGTCAGCAACGCCTTCAGCGCCTTCAAATTCGGCTGGCGCTACATGGAGGGCGATGCCGTCACCGAGCTGCAGAAACGCTATATCGAGGACAATCCGCACCCGGTCGGCGAGAAGCACCTGCTCGATAGCGCCGAAGTCGACGGATACGACAGCATTCACAAGAAATACCACGGCCCCCTGCGGCAGTTCGTTGTCGACAACGGGTACTACGATCTTTTCCTGATCGATGCCGAGGGCAATGTCGTCTACACGGTCTTCAAGGAAAGCGACTACGCCACCAACCTGATGACCGGTGCGTGGAAGGACACCGATCTTGCCCATGTCTACCGGGATATTATGGAAGCTGGCGCGACGGACGGCTTCGTGCTCAAGGACTTTCGGCCTTATGGCCCTTCCAACGGGGCCCCGGCTGCCTTCATCGGAAAGCCGGTGATGATCGGCAATGATATCGCTGGCGTGGTTGTCCTGCAGATGCCGAAAGACCTTATTGCCGATATCATGAGCAACACCACCGGCCTTGGCGAGACCGGCGAAACCGTTCTTCTGCGCAAGGATGGTTTCCTCATCTCTGATTCCGCCAAGACCGAGCAGAACGAAGCGCTCGCTACACAGCTTGTCACGCCGCTGCTGGCTTCGGCAACGCGCGATGACATCGTCACCGGAAAGATTGAAGGCTACCGCGGCATTGATGGAGAAATTGCCCTAGCGCAGGTGGATTTCGGCGGCTCCGGCTGGGTCGTCGCCGCCATCATCGATCGCTCGGAAGCGCTCGCCGGTGTCACGTCCCTTCGCAATATCGTGCTCCTGATTGCCCTGGCTTTGCTTGCTGCAGCCATGGCGGCGGCAATTGTCTTCTCGCGTTCGATCACCCGGCCCATTTCCGACGTTGTCAGGAACATGTCCGAACTCGCCAAGGGCAACACTGATCTTGAGCTTGAGGGCGAAGAACGCAAGGATGAGATCGGCGAAATGGTACGCTCTGTGGCCGTGTTCCGAGACGCGGCCATCGAAAAGGAAAACCTGGAGCGCGAAGCGGAGGAAAACCGTTCCCTCAGCGACCGCGAGCGTGCCGATCGCGAGACGGCGAAGGCCGAGGAAGCCCGCCGGATGCAGGAGGCGGTCGATGCACTCGCCGGCGGCCTGAAGCGCCTGTCCGCGGGTGATCTGACGGTGAGCCTCGACACGCCCTTCATGGAAGCGCTGGAACGCCTGCGGATCGATTTCAACGCGTCAATCGAAAAGCTCAACACCACACTCTGCGGCATCCGGGAAAGTACCGGTTCCATTGACAACAATTCCATGGAAATGCGTTCCGCCGCCGATGACCTGTCGCGGCGCACGGAGCAGCAGGCGGCCTCGCTCGAGGAATCGTCCGCCGCACTGGAAGAGATCACCTCGGCTGTAAAGGGAACGACCGAACGGGCTGGCGAAGCCGCCCAGATGGCCGGTGCCGCGCAGTCAGATGCAGAAAAGTCAGGTGCCATCGTGGCAGAGGCTGTCTCGGCAATGCAGGGCATAGAGACGGCCTCCGGCGAGATCTCCAGCATCATCAACGTGATTGACGAAATCGCCTTCCAGACAAACCTGCTTGCGCTCAACGCCGGTGTCGAGGCGGCACGGGCCGGCGAGGCGGGCAAGGGATTTGCCGTTGTTGCGCAGGAGGTGCGTGAACTTGCGCAGCGCGCCGCGACGGCTGCCCAGGAAATCAAGGAACTGATCACCAAGTCGGGCGAACAGGTCGGAAACGGCGTGAAGATGGTCAAGGCGACGGGTGATGCACTGTCGCAGATCGCCGAACATGTCACCAATGTCAACAATGCCATCAGCGCCATCGCCACGGCGGCCAACGAACAGCTGACGGGAATCCAGGAAGTGAATGCCGCAGTCACCCAAATGGATCAGATGACGCAGCAGAACGCCGCAATGGTCGAGCAGACCACCGCCGTCACCCATCAGCTCACGGAAGACGTCGGTGGGCTTACTGGACGCATCAACGAATTCACGCTCTCCGGCGAATGGCCGGTCGCAACGTTGAAGGAAGTCGACGAAAACACCGAGAGTGTTCCCTCGCCGGCCCGCAGCATGGTCAAGGCTGTCGGCAATGCCCTCGGCTATGACGGTAATGCAGCAAGGGCCGACGACGAGAACTGGGACGAGTTCTGACGTTCGAAAGCGTGTCTGGTTCAGGTTCCGGCACGCGACCGCCGCGGTGAAGGTACCGGGCTGTCCCTTGTTTCAATGCCGCCGGGAATGGCGCGCGCTACCGGCAGCATCAGCACCGCGATCTCCTGCGGCTCCGCGACGCCCTCGAGTGTTTCGGTCCTGATCTGCGCCACCAGGTCACCGTTGTAGCCTTTGTGCAGGGCTTCTCGATAGGTGTGGGCCGAGGCGTCGAGTAGCCGAGGGGAATTTCACCCCTCGGCCCTCACAGAACCGGACTTGAGACTCTCGCCTCATCCGGCTCCTACTCTCCAGCCTCCGGTCGAATACCGAGTTGCCACAGGACAAAAAGGTTGGGGTCCCGTCGCGCGATACGTCCCAGCCAATGCGTGGACGCCCGCTCCCGGCGTCTGAACCGTTTATATTTCCGTCGCGCCCAGCGGGCGAGGGCCACGTTCACCTGACGCAGCACCTGAACGCACTTCGAGCGGTAATAGCGCCCGTAGTAGTTCATCCAGCCTCGCACCGCCGGATTAATCAGGCGGGCCAGATCCTCCAGGGTCTGATTGTTCCTGGTGGATGCCATCCGCCACTCGCGGATGGTCCTGCGCACCGCCTTCGCCGCTTGAACACTGATCGCCGGCAGGAAGCTGACGAAGTAGTGTCCCCACCGGTTCCTGGCTCGCCGAGGCTGGAACGTAAAGCCGAGAAAGTCGAACTTGACCCGCTCGTGTTCCTGCCTGCGGTCATCGTCCTTGCAGTAGACGATTTTGGTCTTCGTCGGATGCAATTCCAGACCGCAATCGGCCAGCCGTTTCCGGATGGCCTCCAACACCGCCTGCGCCTCTCCTTCGCTCCTGCAGTGAACGACTGGTCGAGTAGCCGAGGGGAATTTCACCCCTCGGCCCTCACAGAACCGGACTTGAGACTCTCGCCTCATCCGGCTCCTACTCTCCAGCCTCCGGTCGAATACCGAGTTGCCACAGGACAAAAAGGTTGGGGTCCCGTCGCGCGATACGTCCCAGCCAATGCGTGGACGCCCGCTCCCGGCGTCTGAACCGTTTATATTTCCGTCGCGCCCAGCGGGCGAGGGCCACGTTCACCTGACGCAGCACCTGAACGCACTTCGAGCGGTAATAGCGCCCGTAGTAGTTCATCCAGCCTCGCACCGCCGGATTAATCAGGCGGGCCAGATCCTCCAGGGTCTGATTGTTCCTGGTGGATGCCATCCGCCACTCGCGGATGGTCCTGCGCACCGCCTTCGCCGCTTGAACACTGATCGCCGGCAGGAAGCTGACGAAGTAGTGTCCCCACCGGTTCCTGGCTCGCCGAGGCTGGAACGTAAAGCCGAGAAAGTCGAACTTGACCCGCTCGTGTTCCTGCCTGCGGTCATCGTCCTTGCAGTAGACGATTTTGGTCTTCGTCGGATGCAATTCCAGACCGCAATCGGCCAGCCGTTTCCGGATGGCCTCCAACACCGCCTGCGCCTCTCCTTCGCTCCTGCAGTGAACGACTGCATCATCCGCGTAACGTTCAAAGCGGACGTTTGGATGGTTTCGTTCCATCCACGAGTCGAACGCGTAGTGCAGGAAGAGATTGGCGAGAATCGGACTGATTGGTGAGCCTTGCGGCGTTCCCTTGGTCCGTTCTTCCCGGGTGCCGTCCGGTCGCTCGACAGCAGCGCGAAGCCACCGCCCAACGTACAGCCGGATCCAGGCCAGGTCAGTGTGATGTGCAACGGCACGTTCGATCAGGTCATGCGGAATCGAATCAAAAAATGCTTTGATATCAAGATCGATCACCCAGTCGAACGTCCAGCAGCGTTTCCGTGCCACTCCGACCGCATCAAGCGCCGAACGACCGGGCCGATAGCCATAGGAATCACGGTGGAACATCGGTTCCACCATTGGTTCCAGAACCATCTTCACAGCCGTTTGCGCCACGCGGTCGGCGATCGTCGGAATGCCAAGAGGTCGAAGACCGCCCCCACTTTTGGGTATCTCGACGAGCCGCACCGGCGGCGGGTGATACGAGCCCGACGACATCCGGTTCCAGACCTTGTAAAGGTTTCCCCCGAGGTCTTCCTCGAATGCTGCCATAGACACGCCGTCAACACCGCCCGCGCCGCGATTCGCCCGTACCTGTCGGTAGGCGTCCCAGACCAGCCGCTTCGGAATTTCGAATGGCTTTGCCTCAGACAACGGCTCCTCCCATCTCTGGTTGGCCGCCGTCTTCGGCTGGAGAGCCGGGTCCCTTCGCTCTACCCGCATTACCGGGTTTCATCACTAATACGGACCCGTCCGCCCCTGTGCTCCGCTTCGGTACTCGGCTCCTTGCGGGTCTGCCGCTTGGAGGTCTCCCTTGGCATCGGAGCGCCAGGTTCCCACGTTCCACACAGGAGCCTCTCGCTGGTCTCACGCCATCTTTATGCCGGTCGCCGCTCGGACAGTCAGCAGGCATCCTCCGAACTTCGTCCCAGGCCAACGACTGGAGCCTGGTTTCGGCGACATCCCTACGCTTTCGACACTTCATCAACGGTTCACTCGCGTTCGTCTTACCAGCAGTCACCTGACGGGTAATCCCCGCCTTTTCCACAACGCTCGCCACCCCGGCCATTGGGCCAGAGCAGCTTGTGGCGGTTTGGACCCTGGTCCTGCAACCCGAGCCCGAGGGGCCTTCCCTCATCTCCTGTGTAGCAAGGTGCTCAAAGTCAGTACTGCTACGTCATCAGAACCTCCTCTTCGCACCGTCGTGGCGCACCATCATCCGCGTAACGTTCAAAGCGGACGTTTGGATGGTTTCGTTCCATCCACGAGTCGAACGCGTAGTGCAGGAAGAGATTGGCGAGAATCGGACTGATTGGTGAGCCTTGCGGCGTTCCCTTGGTCCGTTCTTCCCGGGTGCCGTCCGGTCGCTCGACAGCAGCGCGAAGCCACCGCCCAACGTACAGCCGGATCCAGGCCAGGTCAGTGTGATGTGCAACGGCACGTTCGATCAGGTCATGCGGAATCGAATCAAAAAATGCTTTGATATCAAGATCGATCACCCAGTCGAACGTCCAGCAGCGTTTCCGTGCCACTCCGACCGCATCAAGCGCCGAACGACCGGGCCGATAGCCATAGGAATCACGGTGGAACATCGGTTCCACCATTGGTTCCAGAACCATCTTCACAGCCGTTTGCGCCACGCGGTCGGCGATCGTCGGAATGCCAAGAGGTCGAAGACCGCCCCCACTTTTGGGTATCTCGACGAGCCGCACCGGCGGCGGGTGATACGAGCCCGACGACATCCGGTTCCAGACCTTGTAAAGGTTTCCCCCGAGGTCTTCCTCGAATGCTGCCATAGACACGCCGTCAACACCGCCCGCGCCGCGATTCGCCCGTACCTGTCGGTAGGCGTCCCAGACCAGCCGCTTCGGAATTTCGAATGGCTTTGCCTCAGACAACGGCTCCTCCCATCTCTGGTTGGCCGCCGTCTTCGGCTGGAGAGCCGGGTCCCTTCGCTCTACCCGCATTACCGGGTTTCATCACTAATACGGACCCGTCCGCCCCTGTGCTCCGCTTCGGTACTCGGCTCCTTGCGGGTCTGCCGCTTGGAGGTCTCCCTTGGCATCGGAGCGCCAGGTTCCCACGTTCCACACAGGAGCCTCTCGCTGGTCTCACGCCATCTTTATGCCGGTCGCCGCTCGGACAGTCAGCAGGCATCCTCCGAACTTCGTCCCAGGCCAACGACTGGAGCCTGGTTTCGGCGACATCCCTACGCTTTCGACACTTCATCAACGGTTCACTCGCGTTCGTCTTACCAGCAGTCACCTGACGGGTAATCCCCGCCTTTTCCACAACGCTCGCCACCCCGGCCATTGGGCCAGAGCAGCTTGTGGCGGTTTGGACCCTGGTCCTGCAACCCGAGCCCGAGGGGCCTTCCCTCATCTCCTGTGTAGCAAGGTGCTCAAAGTCAGTACTGCTACGTCATCAGAACCTCCTCTTCGCACCGTCGTGGCGCACAATCATCCGCGAACCCAGGACCTTGTTGTGTTTTTCGAGTTTCGCCGAATTGTTGACGGCCGAACCGATGACGGTGATTTCCAGGCGGTTTTCCTGGCCAACCGCCCCGAAAGCGACCGGGCCGGAGGCGACGCCAATACCGATACCGTTGTCGCTGATGGACTTCAGCGCCGGTTCTTCCGCGGGCCACCGTTCCGCATCGCGCAGGATCATTTCAGCCGCCTCGATGGCCCGTCTCGATGCTGCCGCCCTGTCACCGTCGAAGCTGAATGTCGCCATGATGCCGTCACCCATGAACTTGTCGATGACGCCGCCGCACTGCTGGACAATCGGCACGACCCGGCTGTGGTAGCGCGAGAGCGTCAGCATCACGTCCGACGCGTTCATATTGGCGGCCATGCGCGTGAAACCGCGTATGTCCACGAACAGGATCGCCGCTTCGCGGTTCTCGCCCTTGCCCGCTTCGAGCCGGTCGGCGCTCTGGCGGATGCCGCTTGCGATGCTGGTATCGAAGAAGCGCGACAGGTCGCTGGCGGCCTGCTCCTCCGTCACTGCGCTGATAAGCAGGTTTTTCGACGCGTTGACCACCAGGGTCAGGACGCCGGTCACCAGCAGGATCGACAGTATCTTGTCGACCTCCGCGCCGATCAGGATCGAATTCGATGTCAGATATTCCACGTAGGAGCGGGTCAGCATGTTGTCGCCGGAATCGATGCGGGTCACATAGACGATCATAGCGGCCCAGCCCGTCGCAGCGACAATACCGGCGGCAACGACGAAACGCGCTTCGAAGCGCAACGCACGAATGGCGATGAAGATGAAGACATAAAGCAGGGTCGGCGCCTTCAATATGAACGAAGCCGGCTGCATGTACTGGATATGGAAGCTGATCATCAGGCTGTAGAGCAGTCCGAAATCGAACAGGATCGACCCGTAGACCGCCCAGTGCGGCAGCTTCTGGCGGATCGACCAGATCAGGCCAAACACGCTGAAGAAGAGATAGGCGCCCAAAACGTAGGGGACCGGTGAAAGCGCTTCATCCGGGCTGGTTTTCGGGCTGACAAAATATATCCCCGAAAACAGGAGAACGATCATCAACTGGATGATACGCGCCATGATCTCGTTGGCGCGTTCGCGGTCGTCCAGCGCCGCGCGGACGCGTTCCGGCAGCTGATCGAGCCGCGCCCCTCGGCGAAACTGTTTCGTCACCAATTCAAGTGCAGCCAACGCGTATCTCCACTGGAGCGGTTCCAATGTGCCCAAGAAGACACACTATTAAGAAAAGCCAAGTAAATAATAACAGTAGAGGCGCCGGCATTGAATCAATTCCCTTGAACCAAGCGTGATCGCCGGTTGATACTTTCCGGATTCTGCAGTCGGACCAGGAACAGGCCCATGAAGATAAATGATTATGAAAACCAGCCGCTTGAGGAATGGCAGCCGGGTGTAACCACGCGCATGCGGTGCTCGCTCCTGACCGGCGGCAAGCAATTATGTATTTTCGACCAATGGTGCGTTCCGGGCCAGGGCACTCCGACACATGTTCACGCTGTCGAAAAGGTGATCAGCATCGTCGAAGGCACCGCGGAAATGTGGGTCGGCGAGGAAACGGAAACCGTCACATCCGGGAAATCCGTGGTAATTCCGGCCGGAACAAAGCACGGCTTCACCAATCGCGGATCGGGCACCCTCTACCTGCAGCTGGCGCTTGCGGCACCGATCTACGAAGCGACATTCGAGGACAAGGACGAACTCGCCTGGCGCTGGGCGGCCCCTCGGTAAAGGACGCGCGACCGCCGGGACTGCTCCCACCGCATTTATCCTCCCTTCGTTCTGATTGCGCCAGAAGGCAGGGATTCAGGCTGGTTTTCCGAGCGCCCGCGCCCTTCACAATCTCTTGAACTTCGCCCACCACCGCTTATCTCAAAAGGATGGATCAGAGGAACGATTACGTACAATCGCCCCGCGCGGCGCGCGGCGATACGGCGAGCCGTACAAACAAATATTATTCGGGCCCGGTCTCGGACCATTTCGACGGGACCTTTTTCTTCAATCCCGGCGGCGCACCGCCCAACGGGCTGCGCGACCTTCTCAAATGGCAGTTCGGCGAACGGCGTACACGCTGGCCGACGCAGTTCGACAGTCCGTTTGCCGGCGCGGCTCCCGATGCGCGGGTCACCGGCGACGGCTTGCGGATCACGATGGTCGGCCACGCGACGATGCTTATCCAGGTCGCCGGGCTGAACATCCTGACCGATCCGGTCTGGTCGCAGCGTGTTTCGCCTCTGTCCTTCGTTGGGCCGAAACGCGTCAACACGCCCGGCATTGCATTTGACCGGCTGCCCGATATCGACCTGGTGCTTTTGACCCACAATCACTACGACCATCTCGACATCGAGACCCTGAAACGCCTCCAGAAGCATCACAAGCCGCTCGTCCTGACGCCGCTCGGCAATGACAGCATCGTCAATGATTCAGTCCCGGCCATGCAGGTAAAGGCCGGCGACTGGGGTGATAGTTTCGAACTCTCCGGCGGTGTAAGTGTGCATATCGAGCCCTGCCATCACTGGTCGGCGCGCGGCAGCCGCGACCGCCGGATGGCGCTGTGGGGCGCCTTTGTCATCGAAACGCCGGTCGGGCTCATCTATCACATCGGCGACACCGGTTTTCACCGCGGCACCAACTACCGCGAAGCCTTCAGGAAATATCGCGGTTTTCGTCTGGCCATTTTGCCGATCGGTGCCTTTGAACCGCGCTGGTTCATGAAGGACCATCATCAGAATCCGCGCGAGGCCGTGGAAGGCTTCGAGATCTGTGCGGCCGACCACGCCGTCGGTCACCATTGGGGCACTTTCCCGCTCACCAACGAGGCGATCGACGAGCCGCTCGCCGCCTTGAAGGAAGCGCTGCACGACAGGGGTATCGACCGGGAGCGGTTCCGGCCGCTGCGGCCGGGCGAGTCCTGGGATGTACCGGCAGCCGCCGGACAGGCGGCCGGCACCCGGAAAAACGCGGCATCTGGTAATTTCTAGGAACTTCGGCCATATACGCTTCTTGAAAGGCAAGGCCGATGGCGGAGATGGTTCCATTTGCGAAGATGAACGGGCTGGGAAACCAGATCCTGGTGGTCGACATGCGCGGCCGCCCGGACAAGGTCGCCCCTGCTGCAGCCATCGCGCTGGCCGCCGATTCCCGCACCGCATTCGACCAGATCATGGCAATCCACGATCCGCGCGTGCACAACACCGACAACTATATCGACATTCTCAATTCCGATGGTACGAAGGCCCGGGCCTGCGGCAACGGAACCCGTTGCGTCGTCCAGGCACTGAGCGCCGAGACCGGAAAGAAGGTCTTCACTTTCCAGACGGTGGCCGGCATCCTGATTGCCCGGGAAAATGACGATGAATCGATCACTGTCGACATGGGAAAACCGGAATTCAACTGGGAGAAGATCCCGCTCGGCGAGGAGTTCCGTGATACCCGCATGATCGAACTTCAGGTCGGACCGATCGACGCGCCGGTGCTGCACTCGCCCTCGGCGGTGGCGATCGGCAATCCCCATGCCGTTTTCTGGGTCGACGACGACGTCTGGTCCTACGATCTCGACCGTTTCGGCCCGCTGCTCGAGAACCACCCGGTTTTCCCCGAGCGCGCCAATATCTCCATTGCCCGCATCCGCTCACGGAACGAACTCGATCTGCGCACCTGGGAACGCGGCGCCGGCCTGACACAGGCCTGCGGCTCGGCGGCCTGCGCAGCGGCCGTTTCGGCCGCCCGCACCAAGCGCACGGAGCGCACCGTGACCGTCAATGTACCGGGTGGCCCGCTGTTGATCGACTGGAGCGAGGAGACGGATCACGTATCCATGACCGGCCCGGCCGAATGGGAGTTTTCGGGCATGCTCGATCCGCAATCCGGGGCCTGGAAGCCTGACCTGCAGGACGGCGCGCGGGAAAAGGAGAGCATCTCATGAGCGGCGTCGACCTGATCACCTTCGGCTGCCGCCTGAACACCTACGAATCGGAAGTGATGCGGCGTGAGGCCGGCAAGGCCGGGCTCAACAATGCGATCATCGTCAACACCTGCGCGGTAACCGGTGAAGCCGTGCGCCAGGCCAAGCAGGCGATCCGCCGCGCCCGGCGTGACAATCCGCATGCCCGTATCGTCGTCACCGGCTGCGCCGCACAGACCGAGGCTGCCACCTTCGCCGCGATGGACGAGGTGGATGCGGTGCTCGGCAACGAGGAGAAGCTGAAGAGCGAAAGCTACCGGCGTCTGCCCGATTTCGGCGTCTCGGCGCAGGAGAAGATCCGCGTCAACGACATCATGAGCGTCAAGGCGACCGCGCCGCAAATGGTCGATGCCATCGAGGGCCGCGCCCGCGCCTTCGTCCAGGTGCAGAACGGCTGCGATCACCGCTGCACCTTCTGCATCATTCCCTATGGCCGCGGCAATTCGCGCTCGGTTCCGATGGGTGCTGTGGTCGAACAGGTCAAGAGACTTGTCGGCAATGGCTACCGGGAGGTCGTGATCACCGGCGTCGACGCGACCAGTTATGGCAGCGATCTGCCCGGCGCGCCGACACTGGGACGGCTTGCCGGCGCCATCCTGAAACAGGTTCCGGACCTGGAGCGTCTGCGCCTGTCGTCGATCGATTCCATCGAAGCCGATGAACACCTCATGCGTCTCATCGCCGAAGAACCCCGCTTCATGCCCTATCTGCATCTGTCGCTGCAGCATGGAGACAACATGATCCTGAAGCGCATGAAGCGCCGGCATCTGCGCGAGCAGGCGGTCGCCTTCTGCGAGGATGTGCGAAGCCTGCGGCCGGACATTGCGCTGGGCGCGGATCTCATCGCGGGGTTCCCGACCGAGACCGAGGCCATGTTCGACAATGCCCTGTCGCTGGTCGATGCCTGCGGCCTTGCCTTCTTGCATGTCTTTCCGTTTTCGCCGCGCGAGGGAACGCCCGCGGCGCGCATGCCGCAGCTCGATCGAGGTCTCATCAAGGCACGCGCGGCGCGGCTCCGCGAAAAGGGCAACGCGGCCTACCGGTCGCACCTCGACCGTATGCTCGGCACCAGCCAGAATGTGCTCATCGAACGCCAGGGCCTCGGCCGCACGGAGAACTTCACCCTCGTCAATATCGACGGCGGCAGGCCGGGCTCGATCGTGCCGGCATCTATTTCAGGCCATGACGGCAACCATCTGATTGCCGGCAGCGCACACAAAAAAGCGGCGCCGCAGGCGGCCTGACAAGCAGGGACAAAAGCGGCACATGGCACTGGGCTTCATCAAGCGGGTCTTTTCCTTCGGCAAAAAGAAGACCATCGAAACGCCGGCAGAACCAGACTCTGTAGAGGTGTCGGAGGAAGCCGCACCACCGGTCGAAGCACCGCCCGAACCCGAACAGCCGGCCGAACCCGATACCGCGCAAGCCGTTGAAAATGCAACAGAACCAACCGCAGTAGCACCTGAGCCTGAGCCTGAGCCTGAGCCTGAGCCTGAGCCTGAGCCTGAGCCTGAGCCTGAGCCTGAGCCTGAGCCTGAGCCTGAGCCTGAGCCTGAGCCTGAGCCTGAGCCTGAGCCTGAGCCTGAGCCTGAGCCTGAGCCTGAGCCTGAGCCTGAGCCTGAGCCTGAGCCTGAGCCTGAGCCTGAGCCTGAGCCTGAGCCTGAGCCTGAGCCTGAGCCTGAGCCTGAGCCTGAGCCTGAGCCTGAGCCTGAGCCTGAGCCTGAGCCTGAGCCTGAGCCTGAGCCTGAGCCTGAGCCTGAGCCTGAGCCTGAGCCTGAGCCTGAGCCTGAGCCTGAGCCTGAGCCTGAGCCTGAGCCTGAGCCTGAGCCTGAGCCTGAGCCTGAGCCTGAGCCTGAGCCTGAGCCTGAGCCTCGAAAGGCTGATGTGTCAGCCGCTGAAATCAAGCCCGATGACGGCCAATCCACAGATGCTGTTCCACGTGAATCGTCTGAAGCCGGCAAAGTGTCTGTCACGGCCGCCGTCGCGCCGGCGCAGCCACCTGCCGAACCGCAAACACAGACAGCGGATGATCAGCCGAGACCTTCCTGGTTCCGGCGCCTGCGCCAGGGACTGTCGCGCACATCTGCGCAGCTCACCGACCAGATCAGCGGCATCTTCACCCGCCGCAAACTCGATGAGGACACGCTGCAGGATCTGGAAGACGTGCTCATACAGTCCGATCTCGGTGTCGAAACGGCACTGCGCATCACAGACACGCTCGCCGCGGGCCGCTACGGCAAGGACATCTCCACCGACGAGGTGCAGGAGATCATGGCAAGCGAGATCGAGAAGGTGCTCGAGCCCGTCGCCTTGCCGCTCGAGCTTGACCTCAGCCACAAGCCGCATGTCATCCTGGTCGTCGGGGTGAATGGAACCGGCAAGACCACCACCATCGGCAAACTTGCCGCAAAACTCGCCGATGGCGGCCTCAGCGTGATGCTCGCAGCCGGCGATACCTTCCGCGCCGCAGCGATCGAGCAGTTGAAGATCTGGGGCGAGCGAACCAGTTCCCCGGTGGTGTCGTCAAAGCTTGGCGCCGATGCCGCGGGCCTCGCCTTCGATGCTTTCGAAAAGGCCCGCGACGCCGGAACGGATGTGCTGATCATCGACACGGCCGGCCGGCTGCAGAACAAGGCGGAGCTGATGGACGAGCTTGAGAAGATCGTCCGCGTTCTCGGCAAGCACGACCCCGAGGCACCGCACACCGTGCTGCAGACGCTCGATGCCACGACCGGCCAGAACGCGCTCAACCAGGTGGAGATCTTCCGTAATGTCGCCGGCGTCAACGGTCTCGTCATGACCAAGCTCGACGGAACGGCACGCGGCGGCATCCTCGTGGCTATTTCTGCCAAGCACAAACTGCCTATCTACTTTATAGGCGTCGGCGAAGGCGTCGATGACCTGGAACCCTTCGAGGCGGGCGATTTTGCCGCCGCGATTGCCGGCCGCGCGCCGGCAGAGACTTGAGGAGACCGGCCGGTATGAGCCAGCCCGTATTCGAACGCGATCCGTCGGACCCAGATCGCCAGGAGATCAATCCATTGCTCAAGCTGGCGCTGGAGCTGGGACCGCTGCTGGTCTTCTTTTTCGCCAATGCACGCGGGGAGTGGCTGGTGGAGAAGTTCCCTCCGCTGGCTGCTTTCGGCGGTCCGATATTCCTGGCGACCGGTCTTTTCATGATCGCGACGGCGATCGCGCTGACCACCTCCTGGCTGCTGATCCGCACGCTTCCGATCATGCCGCTCGTCTCCGGCGTTGTCGTTTTCGTATTCGGCGCGCTGACCCTGTGGCTGCACAATGACACCTTCATCAAGATGAAGCCGACCATCGTCAACGGCCTGTTTGCAAGCGTTCTGCTCGGTGGCCTCGTCTTCGGAAAGTCCCTGCTCGGCTACGTTTTCGACAGCGCCTTCAAGCTCGATGCCGAGGGCTGGCGCAAGCTGACACTGCGCTGGGGCCTGTTCTTCGTCTTCCTTGCCATTGTCAACGAGATTGTCTGGCGCAATTTCTCGACCGATTTCTGGGTCGCCTTCAAGGTCTGGGGCATCATGCCCATTACCATCGCCTTCACCATGAGCCAGATGCCGATGATCATGCGCCACACCCTTCCGGAAGAGGATGAAAAGGCGTCCTAGGACGTTTCCCGGACACTCAGAAAACGCGGACCGCCTTCCTCGCCGAGCACCACCGCCGTCAGCCGTCCGGTCATGAAAGCGCCCGTGTCGATACCGATGCGGTTGGGACGGATGTCAGGCTCGGCAACCGGCGTATGGCCGTGGATCACCAGCCGGCCATGATCGCGGTCGCTGTCGAGGAAACGGTCGCGGATCCACAACAGATCACGCTCCGACTGCTCTTCAATCGGCCGGCCCGGAACGATCCCCGCATGAACGAAGAGATAGTCCGCCGTCGCGTGATAAAGTGGCAGGCGGCGCAGAAAGGCAATCCGCTCCAGGCCCACGGCCTCGACCAGGGCTTTCGCGCCTCCATTACGCGCCGGATCCAGGCCGAACGAACCCATCGTCGCAGTGCCGCCATTGCGCATCCAGTGCTGCCAGACCTGGCGGTCGTCAGTGTCGACACAGGCAAGCAACATCGCCTCGTGATTGCCCTTCAGACAGACGGTGTCGAAACCCGCGACACCACGCATCAGCCGGTCGATGACGCCGGCACTGTCGGGGCCGCGATCGACGTAGTCGCCGAGCGACACGATCGTTGCCGGTCTGCCTGCATGCCGCTCCATGCGATCGCTGACGATGCGCGCCAGCATCTGCTCCAGCAGATGATCGTGGCCGTGCACATCGCCAATGGCATAGTGAATTCGCATCATGGTGCATCCGGTAGACGCCTGCCAGCAGGCTGTAACTGCGGGCAGTCTATGAAGAACTGGCCGATGCCGACAGGACTTTCTCCGAATCGCGAACCTGTCTGTCTGAAACGGGACCCGCCATTGGCGATCCTGAGTCTGTTGCGCGCGATTTCATTCCCTGTTGACTCCAAAATTGAACGAACATAAAAATATCCAACATTTTTAAATTTGGTCCACGAAATGATCTTCCCGCTCAAACGCAATGATGACGAAACCATTGTCAATATGCTGGCCTCGGCGCTGAGGCGGGACATATCGTTCGGAATCCTGATGCCGGACCAGAAGCTGAAGATAGAGGCGCTGCGCCAGCGATATGGTGGCTCCAACCATTCCATGCGCGAAACCTTGCGCCTCTTGAGCGCGGAAGGTCTGGTCGAAGCGACCGCGCAGCGTGGGTTCAGGGTGACATCGGCGACCGAGGACGATTTGAAGGATATTCAACTCGTGCGATGCGAGATCGAAAAGGTCGCACTGGCCCTCGCCATCGAAAACGGTGACGTGGCTTGGGAAGGGCGCGTGATTGCGGCGCATCACGCCCTGCAGAAGGCCGAGGCGGTCGTCGCATCCGATCCGGACGACCTCAACGCGCTGCAATGGGACGAGGCCTGCCGGGCGTTCTCCTTTGCGCTGATAGACGCCTGTGGCAGCCCCAGGATGATCGACCTGCAGCGCAAGTTCTTCGACCAGAGCCGGCGCTTCCGGCTGGCGCTGCTTCGGGAGGGCCGCATCGAATTCGAACAACGCATGGTCCGGCAAAAGAAGCTGCTCGAGGCCGTGCTGGAACGTGACACGGAAACGGCGGTGACAATCCTCGTGGACGATATTGTCGCCGACCTTCAGGCATAAAGCCATAATGATCATAGGGAGGAAATCATGATCAGACTGAACCGTCGTAAAACACTTGCGCTTATGGGCGGTGCTGCGACCGCCGCGGCACTCGGCACGCCCGCCATTGCGATGAACAAGAAAGTCAAGGTGGGTGCGCTGCGCTTTACCTCCCACTCGGGCAGCTTCATCGCGTTCGAGCGCGGCTACTTCAAAGATGCCGGGCTCGACGTCGAATTCGAGTTCTTCCAGGCCGCGCAACCCATGGCCGTCGCCATCGCGAGCGGTGACATCGACTACGCCGTCACCGCTGTTTCGGGTGGACTGATTTCCCTGGCGCAAAAGGGCGCGATCAAGGTCATCGGCGGCGCCCTCAGCGAGGAGAAGGGCATCGACGGGCAGAAATTCCTTGCCTCCGATGCCGCCTATCAGGCTGGGGTCAAAACGCCGAAGGATCTGGACGGCAAGAAATTCGCCGTGACCCAATCGGGATCGTCATTCCACTATATGGGCTCGAAAATGGCCAATGCGGAGGGCATTGAACTGTCCTTCACGCCGCTGCAGAAGGTGGGCACCATCATCGGCGCCATGAAGTCAGGCCAGGTCGATGGCTGGTCCATCGTCCCGCACATTGCCAAGCCGTTGGCAAAAAGCGGTGCCGTCCACATCATCGGCAATGTCTCGGACTATCTGCCGAATTATCAGGTAACAACCGTTTTCACGTCGGCAAATAACGCCAAGGACGAGCGCGACCTGACCCAGGGCTTCCTTGACGGCTTCTCAAGGGGTGTCGACGACTACGCCGCAGCGATGATTGACAAATCAGGCGGGGACGACGGCGTCAACGAGATGGTCGACCTCATTCACAAATATGTCTATGTGGACCGCCCGCGTGAAAAGGCCGCGCCATCCATCATCAACGGCACCATGCGGCTCAACAAGGGGGCGGCTCTGAACCTTTCGTCCATAGAAGATCAGCTCAACTGGTTCAAATCGGAGGATCTTGTTGATCAGGACATTACGATTGATACCCTGGTCGATCAGTCCTACGTCAAAATGGTGAGCTGACCGGCGCTCCTGACCCTGCCCGGCATGCGGACAATCGGCATGCCGGGTCACACTTGGTGACATCCATGGACATTCGACTGGAAGGCATCGGCCATTCCTATAACGGTTTCGAGGTCATGCGTGATATCACGCTCGACATCGCCAACGGTCAGATTGTTTGCATCGTTGGGCCATCCGGCTGCGGAAAATCGACCTTGCTGCGCTTCATTGGCGGACTTGAGCGGCCGGAAAAGGGCAAGGTGCTGCAGATTGGCGAGCCGCCGGAAGGCTCGCTCAATCCCCTGACCTTTATTTTTCAGGATTTCGCCCTCTTGCCGTGGCGAAGCGTGTCGGGAAACATTTCCCTTGTTCTGGAAGATCATGGCATCCGTGGCGCGGAAGCAAAAACCATCATCGAAGACGTGCTGAAACGGACCAAGCTCGCCGACTTTGCCAAGGCCCTGCCAAAACAGTTGTCCGGCGGAATGAAACAGAGGGTTGCCATTGCGCGGGCGCTTGCCGTCAACCCGGCGGTCATGCTGATGGACGAGCCGCTCTCGGCGCTCGACAGCCAGACCCGTGAACTTCTCATGGACGATCTCGTCGGGCTGTGGACACGCAAGCCCTTCACCGCTGTCTATGTCACCCACAATCTCGCCGAAGCCGTCAGGCTCGGGCACAAGGTCGTGGTTCTTTCACGCCGACCCGGCCAGATCCGCGAGGTCGTGAGCATTGAAAAACCCCTCGAAGACCGTCAGTTTGCCGATCCCGACCTCGATCGGTACCAGAAGCAGCTTTGGCAGCTCATGCGGGACGAGGCCCGTGCGGCCGATGCAGAGTTGCTAAATGTCTGACGCGCAAAACATGATTGGCTCAAGCGGAAAATCGGTCGAATTCCGTGGCGGGGGATTCGCGCCAAAACCCCACAGATGGGTGGGTCTGGCCGTGTTTGTCGCGTTGATAGCCATCGCGGAATGGGGCACGCGCGCCGGCTGGATTTCCGCGCTGACGCTTCCCAAGCCATCGGATGTGCTTGAGACGTTCGAGGAACTCTATGCGAGCGGCCTTCTGTTCAAACATCTCGGACCGTCACTGTCACGCCTTGTCATCGGGGCAGCCCTCGGCGCCAGTATCGGTATCAGCGTCGGCATCCTGATCGGTCTATTTTCCTATATTCGCTCCGGAATGGTGCCGCTTGTGGCGGCCATCTTCCCGATCCCCAAGATCGCGTTGCTGCCGCTCTTTGTCATCTGGTTCGGGATCGGCGAAGGCTCCAAATACGCGCTGATTGCCTTTGGCACGTTCACGCCGACAGTCGTGGCGACCTACGGAGCGGTGGACAATGTCGACCGCACGCTGATCCGGATGGGCCAAAGCTTCGGATTGAGCTGGCTGTCCATTGTCCGAAAGATTGTGTTGCCGGGTGCCATGCCCGGCATCCTGTCGGGATTACGCATCTCGCTGGCAATCGCGATTATCCTGCTTGTGGCGGCCGAAATGCTCGGCGCGGAACACGGCATCGGCGCCTATATCCTGGAGGCCGGCTCGCTCTACGATCTCGAACGCCTCTTTGTCGGCGTGGTGATCCTCTCGCTTCTGGGTGTCATCGTCAGCGCCGCGATCGGCATTGTCGAGCGGCGTCTACTGGGTTGGCGGGTATGAGCCGAAAGCCTGAAAGCACCTATGATGTCATTGTCGCTGGAGGCGGGGCGGGCGGTGTCGGCGCCGCCCTCGGCGCCGCGCTCAATGGCGCGAAGGTTCTTCTGGTTGAGAAATACGGCTTTCTTGGCGGTGCCGCGACCAATTCGCAGGTCCTTGCCTATTGCGGTTTTTTTCAACAGGGCCCCGAACCGGTCAAGGTGGTCTCAGGCGCGGCCGATCTGGTCCTGCGCGAGCTCGGAAAACTCGGGTTGAACTGCGAACCGTTTCGCTCGCCCACCACATCGAACTGGATCATTCTCCTGGAGCCTGAAGCGGTCAAGCTTGCATTGGACCGCGTTCTCGCGGCCCATGGCGTGGAAGTGCTGCTTCATACACGGGTTGCCGCCACGACCCGGACGGCCAATCGAATCCAGTCCGTGACCCTTGCGGGAATGGACGGCCGGAGCCGTGCGAGTGCCGAGGCCTTTGTCGATGCAACCGGCGATGCGAATATGTCGATGGTGGCGGGGCTGGAGTGCCGCGTCGGGGACCCGCGCGGTAATCTGCAGGCCATCTCAGCGCCAATCCGCGTCGGCGGGCGGGACCGCTCCGTTCCGATTGACCGCGAGGCGATCAAGGCTGCGTTTCGCGAATACAACAAGACCGGCGCCTATCCTTCGGCTCGCGATGACGGGGGCATCTATACGGTGATTCCGAAGACCGGCGAAATGTGGTGGATGATGTTCGATCACCCCATGCCGGACTTGAGCTCGGACAGTTTCAGCCGGGCGGAGCGCGCCGGGCGCGAGGCCGCGAATGATTATGTCGAATTGCTTCGCCGCCATGTGTCGGGATTTGAAAATGCCTATCTCGTTCAGACCGGTCCACAGATCGGCATTCGTGAAAGCCGGCACCCGCCGGCCCGTTACCAGCTGACAGGTGAGGATTTGCTGAGCGGGCGCCGCCGGCAAGACGGCGTGGCACTGGCTGCCTGGCCGCTGGAGGATCATTCAATAGCCGGCAAACCGGTCTATCGTTCCATCGGTGGGGATGGCACCGCCGACATTCCGCGCGATGCCTTGAGGGCCAGGGGCATCGACAATCTCTGGTATGCCGGGCGGTGCATCGGTGCCGATGCGCAGGCCTACGCATCCATCAGGGTCATGGGGACGGCCTTCGCGACCGGCGACGCTGCGGGCCGGGAGGCGTCCAGGGCCGCTGGTGTGCCCTGATGAACAAGGTCCGGCTCAGCGGCAAAACCCGAACCATATTCATCGTCGGCGATCCCATCGATCAGGTGAAATCACCGCAGGGAATGACCGGCTATTTCCAAAACACGCTGGGCCTGGATATCGTCGTCGTCCCGGCGCGTGTCACAGCAGAAATGTTGGAGCCTTTCACCGCTGGTGCGCGGGCAATGGGCAACTGCCTCGGCCTGATCGCCACCATTCCTCACAAGGCCGCCCTGCTGCAATTGTGCGACCGATCAACCGGCACGGCTGCCACGGTGCGCGCTGCCAATGTCGCCCGGTTTGAAGACGGCGCGCTGCGTGGCGATCACGTTGATGGTCAGGGCCTGCTGGGCGCAGCACGGGCCAAGTGTATAGAAGTGGCGGGCAGCCGCGCCCTTCTCGTCGGCGCGGGCGGCGCGGGCTCCGCCATTGGCCATACCTTTCTCAGTGCCGGTCTCGAGCATCTGGTGCTGTCCGACAAGGACCGGACGAGGGCCGAACATCTCCGCGACAGGCTGAGCAGTGACTTTCCCGACCGGGTTTCAGTGACGTCCGGAAAGGATCGCACGGACATTATCATCAATGCGACGCCGCTCGGTATGGCGCCGGGCGATCCGTTGATGTTCGATCTGCCGACGATCAGGTCAGCGCGCGTCGCCATGGATGTGGTCACGGCAACGGACGACACGCCGTTCATCAAAATGGCGAGGTCTGAAGGCTGCACCACGGTGAATGGCAACGAAATGTTTGAAGCCATGCGCAAACCCATGGCCGATTTCTTTCTCGGCTGATCCGGCGTTGACCGCAAAGATGCTAGGAGCTTGCCAGTGCCTTTTCGATCTCCGGCACCAGCTTGTCGCGAACCGCCTCCGGCGTAAATGGCCCGATCTGCTTGAAAACGATCGTGCCGTTCTGGTCGACCAGGAAGGTTTCCGGGATACCGTAGACACCCCAGTCGATGGCCGCGACACCGTTCGGATCGATCCCGACGGCGCTGTAGGGATTGCCGAGTTCACCAAGGAAACGCAGCGCGTTGGCCGTCTGGTCTTTGTAGTTGATGCCGACAATGTTGATGCGGCTGTCCTCGGCGAGCGCCATCAGCAGCGGATGCTCCTGCCGGCAGGGCGCGCACCAGCTCGCCCACACATTGACGAGGGTGATCTTTCCATCGACCTGGGTGTCGGTCAGCGCCGGAACCTGGCCGCCGTTACGCATCAGGCCGTCAAGCTGCGGCAGATCGAGCACCGGTGCCTTGGTTCCGATCAGCACCGAGGGCACCTCGGAGACATCCCGGCCTGAAATCAGCTGGCTGTAGAAGATCACGGCAAGCGCCGCGAAGGCGATCAACGGAACGAAGGCGAAAAAACGACGCCGGCTGCGCATGCCCGTCGAATGCCCGCTCTCGCCGGTTTCACTGGACATGACCGGCCCCCTCGTTCTCGGCAGAGCGGCGGCGGACACCCCGCGCCTCGAGTTCGGCGAGTTCGGCCCGCCGCCCGCGCTGGTCCATCAGCACCCAGCCGATCAGAGCTGCAAGCGTGGCTGCGGTCACCCCGTAGGCGATCAGCACGAAGGCGAGATGACTCATGATGCCTGCACCGACCGAGCCGCCTGCCGGCGCAACGAGGAAACCCGCCGCCGCCATATCTCGTTGCGCATGGCCATCAGGTGCAGTGTGAAGAACAGCATGGTGAAGGCCAGTGCCATGACCAGCAGCGGATAGAGCATCGAGGCATGGATTGTCGGTCCGTCAAGCCGGATAACGCTTGCCGGCTGGTGCAAGGTGTTCCACCAGTCGACCGAGAACTTGATGATCGGGATGTTGATAAATCCAACGAGGATGAGGATCGCCGAGACCCGCGCCGCGCGCGCCGGGTCGTCCATGGCCCGGTAGAGCGCAATCAGGCCGAGATACATCAGCAACAGGACGAAGACCGAGGTGAGCCGCGCGTCCCAGACCCACCAGGTGCCCCACATGGGTTTGCCCCACAATGATCCCGTGACCAGCGCCAGGAAAGTAAAGGCGGCACCGATCGGTGCGGCGGCCTTGGCCGATACATCGGCCAGCGGATGGCGCCACACCAGCGTTCCGATGGCTGAAACCGCCATCACCGTGTAGCACATCATCGCAAGCCATGCGGACGGCACGTGAATGAACATGATGCGCACGGTCATGCCCTGCTGGTAGTCCTCGGGCGCCTGGAAGCTCATGAACAGGCCGACAGCGAAAAGCACGCCCGTGATGCCCGCCATCCACGGCAGGACGCGTGCCACCGCGTTCAGAAAACGCGTGGGATTGGCAAGGCCCGAGACGAAATTGGCGGCGCTGGTAATCATCGTTGTCATTATTTACCGTTTGGAAAGGTTCCAGACAATGCTGCCAGGGGCTCAAATTAGGCAATTTGCCGTGATCCGGCGAGGCGCGTATTGCCGCAGCAAACACGAAGAAACGAAACACAATGAGCGATACGCAGCTGTCCGAACAATCCAATGCAACACTCGGTCTCGCCATCGTTCTGGCCGCGACGGCCTCCATCAGCGTTTCCAATGTCCTGACACCGATGGTCTATGCGCTGGGAACCAACACGGAGACGCTTCTGTTTTTGCGCCTTGCCTGTTTTCTGGTGCTTTGCGGTCTCTGGATCGGGCTTCAGGACATTTCCCTGCGGATCGGCCGGCCTGACGTGTTGCACTGCATCGGCTCCGGCATTGCCTATACGATCGGCTCAGGTTCGTTGATCGCCGGCTTTTTCTTCATGCCCGTCAGCCTGGTGATCCTGATCTTCTATACGTTTCCATTGATGATCCGGCTGAGCGAGAGCCTTCTCGACCGCCGCCCGCCGGCGCCCATGGAGGTCGCATTCCTGCTGATGGCATTCCTCGGCCTCGCAATTTGCCTCGGTATAGGTTTCGAGCGCCTCAATCCGCCCGGCCTGTTCTTTTCCGTGCTGGCCGCGCTCGCCGTCACGGTGTCGTTCGTCTGGAACGGCCGCAAGCTGAAGGCGGTGCCATCGACGGTTTCAACCTTCTACATGGCGGCGACCGGCTTCGTCCTGATCCTGGCCTTCGCACCGCTGGCCGGTGGATTGGCACCGCCACCGGCGCACGGATTTGCCGTCTTCATCGTCGGTGCGACGGTTCTGACATTCGCCGGCGCCTTTCTCGGCATGTACACGGGCGTTCGCATGATCGGGCCGTCACGCACCGGACTGATCATGAATCTCGAGCCGGTGTTGACCATCGCCCTTGCCGTGCTGCTTCTTGATGAGCGCATGTCGGCAAACCAGCTCCTTGGCGCCGCCCTCGTCATCGTTGCGATTTACGGTTCACAGCGTCTGCCCGCTCACGGCTCCAGCTCGTAAATGTAGTTCTGCACCGCCGGCATGGCGCTCACCAGCTTGTTGGCCACAAGGAAAGTCGCGAAGCGGGCGAAGCTCTGTCTGCTAACCTCCGCCGGATCGGTCGCGTACAAGGGCACCGTGGCCTCCCACGAAAGCTTGTTGAGTTCATTGTCGAGTTTGGGATCGTATTTGATGAACGTCTCCCATCCCGCTTCCGGGTCTTCGATGATGGACGTTACGCTGCGCTCCACCGCAACCAGGAATTTTTCGACGATTTCCGGCTCGATCAGCGCGTCGTTGACGATGTAGACCAGCTCGCTGTAGGTCGGCATTGTTCCGGATTCGACATCGAACACGATCGGCGTTTTACCGGCAAGCTTCAGTTGAATCGGCTCGAAGTTGCGATAGACATCCGTCAGCACATCGACCTTCCCGTCGAGCAGCGCCGGCACCATCGCGAACCCGACATCGACCAGGGTAATGTCTGAACGGGTAATTCCCTGCGCGGACAACGCGATCATCAACAGATCACTCTCGGTTTTCTCGCTATCGGCATAGCCGACCCGCTTGCCGCGAATATCCTCGACCGTCTTGATCGGCCCGCCATCGATGGCAAGCACCACATTCAACGGCACCGGAATGAGTGTCCCGACCACCGAAAGGGGGCTGCCACCGGCGATTTCGATTTGTGTTCGCGGCTGGTCGGACATGCCGATCGCGACACGGCCATCAAGCACCATGGTGACGTTGTCCAGCGTGTCCTCCGGCGGCACCAGCGTGACATCAAGTCCGGCATCGGCAAAGTAGCCACGCTCAAGGGCAACGACCAGCGGTCCATGGTTCGGATTGATAAACCAGTCGACGCCGATATTGACCTTCTTCAGGTCGTCCCCCGCCGCAACGGCCGGAAATAGGAGCAGGCTGAAAAGGACGAATGCGAAGGTTTGGCGTAGATGGCTGATCATGCGGAACTCCAGTACAGCTGTGCCGGGCAGGGGCCATGCTAGAGCGTTCGGCGTCCAAATTGAAGCGTACATTTGCGGGCGCGGCACCATGTCATGGTGCGGCACAAAAGAACGGCTGTGCGGGTTCAGCACCGCCCTGCAGACGGGCCGGTGTGGATCCTGCGGCCATCGAAGGGCAGATCGCCCAGCTGCGCAGGCGTCATCGCCTGTAGCGCAGGGTGGGACAGCGGATCGCGACGCCACTGCAACTGCTCCTCCTGGTCCGGACAATTCTGGCCCGGAGGCGATGACATCCCGCCGGCACGCAGGAAACCAAGGCGCAGGAATTCACTGATGAGTGTTTTTAGCATGACTACATAATAACACCATCGGATTACTACAGTGATCGACTTTATCTGGGCATTGATATAGATATTCTATATGAAAAATCTCAATCGCATACACCTCTCCGGCCTGCGTGCCCTCGAGGCGTGGGCCGGCTTGGCAGCCTTGCCGCAGCGGCGGACGAGCTTGGCGTGACAGCCGGCGCCGTCAGCCAGCAGCTGCAGAAGACGGAACGCCAGCTGGGCCGCACACTGTTCGAGCGCAAGGCGCGCGGCCTGCAAAAGACGCCGCTCGGCGAAGAAATCACCCGGCGCCTCAGTTCTGCGATGGCGGAATTATCCGCCGCGGTGGCTCTTGCCGAGGCGGAGCGCCAGGGAACACTGACTGTTTCCGTGCCGCCTGTGCTTGCGGAAAAGTGGCTGGTCAAGCGGCTCAGCCGGTTTCACCGGGCGTTCCCGGACATCCGCGTGCGGCTCGATGCGTCGCTTGCTTTCGTCGATCCGGGAAAGTCCGATGTCGATATCTGCATCCGGTTCGGGCGCGGCGACTGGCCCGGTGTCAGGGCCGAAAAGCTGCTCGACCAGCAAGTCTTTCCACTCTGCTGCCCTGCCCTCGCCAAAACCATCGAGCGGCCCGCCGATATCGCCAACCATCCCATCATTCGCGATCCGGACGCCATGTTCGAATGGGATGTCTGGCTGGGCCCGAACGGACTGACTCCGGACATACTGCAGGAAGGCCCGGACCTTTCCAATGCATCCCTGTGCGTTGACGGTGCGATTGCCGGCCTCGGCCTGTTTCTCGGCTGGGAGCCCATGGCAACCGACGCGATCAAGGCCGGTCAGCTGGTCGCGCCTTTTCCCGACCGTTACCCGACCGGCCTGTCTTACTGGCTGATCGAGGCGGAAACCGGGACCCGCAGCGACAGCGCGCGCGCCTTCAAGCGCTGGCTGAAATCCGAAATGTCGTGAAACGTTACTTTTGAGTTTCTGCCTGTTTTTCGAGCACGCCGCAGGCGGCCACCATATGGTCGCCCGAGGCGACCTGCACGCAATACTCCATGGTGCTCGGTGTCAGGATGGTGGCACTTTTGTAACCGTCATCATCGGTCATCAGCAGCGTCTTGCCGTCCTCGCGAACCACGCCGACGACGTATTCCCGCTCCTCGTGATTGCCCATCAGGCCGTGAAACGACCGGTCGTCTTGGCCGATAATCGTCATGGTGATCTCAAGGAGCGGATCAAGCGCATTGTAGTAGGTCGGCGTCGGATCATCCGGCAGCACTCGGGCTCCGTTGTCGAGCGTTCCCTTCCAGACGCCGACAAGCTCCGGGCGGTACTGCGCGTTGGCCGGTTCCATCGCGCCGGCAAGCACCAGCGCGGCGGCCATGAAAAGGATGGATGGTCTCAGTTGCATGTCTATCTGCTCCTGCTGGCACCAATAGGTCGCCACAGTCAAAGATCGTAGAGCGCGCTGAACTTGGCCTCCAGGTAGTCGAGCAGCGGCTGTGCCGAGGGCGCTTCGCCGGTTGCCTCCTCGATCAGCTTCGGCGCCGGCAGCATCCGGCCACGCTTGTGGATCCTCTCGCGCATCCATTCGAGGATCGGCCGCGTTTCCGCCGCCGCGACCATGGCGTCGCGATCCGGCATCTCGTTGCGCATCGCCCTGTCGAGGCAGGCCGCATAGATATTGCCGAGGCTGTAGGTCGGGAAATAGCCGAACAATCCGATCGACCAATGCACGTCCTGCAGAACGCCGAGGCTCGGATCGGGCACCGTTTCGCCGAAATCGCGCGCAAAGCGGCTGTTCCAGGCTTCTTCCAGATCGTCGGCTTCCAGCGTGCCGGCGATAAGTTCGCGCTCCAGTTCAAAGCGCAGAAGGATATGAAGATTGTAATGGACTTCGTCCGCCTCGGTACGGATGAAGCCGGAATGCACGCTATTGACCGCCGCATAGAGCGCATCCGGCCCGTCCAGCGACAGGCCCCCAAAGGCTTGCCTCATGGCCGGGTAAAACCAGTCCATGAACGGTCTGGAGCGCCCGATCTGGTTCTCCCAGAAGCGCGACTGGCTTTCGTGGACACCCATGGAGCAATAGTCGGCAGCCGGCATATAGGGATCGGGGGCACCCTGCGCATAGAGCGCGTGACCGACCTCGTGGATGGTCGAATAGAGACAGTTGAGCGGATCGGCTTCGTCGGTCCGTGTCGTGATGCGCACATCGCCGCCACTACCGGAACAGAACGGATGCACCACCGTGTCGATCCGGCCGGCGTCGAAATCATAGCCTATTCGCGCCGCAACCTTCTTGGCGAGTCCAAGCTGCGCGGCGGCGGGAAAATGGCCGGTCAGCGGCTGTGGTGCGGTTTTTTCGGCGATCCTTTCGCGCAAGGCCACGAGACCGGGGCGCAGGCTTTCCAGCAGCGGCAGCAGTTCGACTGACTTCGCGCCCGGCTCGAACTCATCGAGCAGGCAGTCGTAAAGGTCATCGCCCGGTCCGGCGAGACAGGCGGCAGCCTCGCGCCGCAGGGCGATATTGCGTTTCAGGGCGGGCGCGAATTGGGAGAAGTCTTTCTCGGCGCGGGCCTGGGCCCAGATGCGCTGGCCCTCAGAGGCGGCCTTGGCGCTCTCCTCCGCAAGGCGGGGCGGAATTTTTGTCGCCCTGTCATAGCTGCGCCGCGCTTCTTCGACGTTGCGCAGGTCAAAGGAGGACAGCGTCGCCGGGTCGATCTGATCGATCCAATCCGGTACCCGCGGATCGGCGGTGAAACCGTGGATGACCGAAGCAAGCGCACCGGTCTGTTCTGCCCGCTGCCCGGCGCCGTCCTTCGGCATCACGGCCTCCTGATCCCAGGCGATCAGGCCGGCAACCTGGCTGAGCGCGGCGGTTTTCTTCAGGTGATCGAGAAGCTGGGGAAGGGACATTTGCGGTCCTTGTTGTTCTGGAGAATTCGTACCGCGCAGATAGGTTGAAATCATGACAAAAGCAACCGCGCCGGATGCCGATCCAACCGCTGCCCCTCAGCTTTCCGGCCCGATGGCATTGCAGGCAAAAGCCGCTGCCGCCTTGCAGATCTCGTCCTCCAGCTCGCTGTTGTCGATCGTCCGCGCCAGCACCATCGCACCGACGCAGGTCGCGGACAGCGCCAGCGCCTGCTCGCGCGGCGACAATCCATCACGTGCCTCAAGATTCATTTCGAAGAACGAGACCATCGTCTCCAGCACCGCTTCATAGGCGGCGCGCGCTGCGCCTCCTGCATGCGCGACGTCTGACGGCAGCGCCATCAGCGGACAATTGTCATCGAGATCGTCGAGATGAACACGCGAAACATAGCGGTTGACCATATGGCGCGCGGTTTCCGGACCGCACTCGGGAAGGCCGGCATTGTCGTCGGCGCGCCGTTGTGAATAGGCCAGGAGCGTCTCGGCATAGAGATCCTCCTTGGCGGTGAAGTGATTATAGAAGCCGCCCCGCGTCAGCCCGGCACGCGCCATGATCTCGTCAATCGAAACGCCTGCGAATCCGCGCCGATTGAACAATTGATGAGCGCTTTCAACAATGCGTTTGCGCGTTTCCTGCTTGTGTTCTGCGGTGTAGGGCATGGCTCTTCCTGCGAATGTCCAGCGATCATAATTCCATTCAAAATATGTTCTTGAACATATTTAATTCGTGGATCAAGCTGTTTTCGCCGCCATTGTGGAAGGAGACTGCGATGAAGCTCTACTATTCCGAGACGCCCAATCCCCGAAAACCGTGCGCTGTTGCAAAACATATGAATGCGCCCGTCGAATTCGTCCACGTCGAGCTCGCCAGGGGCGAACACAAGATGCCCGCCTTTCTTGCTGTCAATCCGAACGGAAAGACGCCGGCACTGGCAGACGGTGACGTCCATCTCTGGGAGGCGCACGCCATCATGGCCTACCTTGCGCACAAAAGCGGGTCCGATCTCTGGCCGAGCGATCCGGTGCTTCAGATCGAGGTAATGAAATGGCTCAACTGGGACACCGCCCATTTTTCACGCCATGCCGGGCGCCTGTGGTTCCAGCGCTTCTTGAAGGGCGCTATTGGCGCCGGCGATCCCGATACCGCTGAGGTCGAGGAGGCCACCGGCTTCTTCAAGCAGTTCGCCGGTATCCTCGACGATCATCTGAAGGGCCGCGACCATATCGTCGGCAATCGCCTGACCATCGCCGACTTCGGTGTCGCCACCTTCATGCCGCTGGCCGATCAGGCCGAACTGCCCCTGGAGGCTTTCGGCGAGGTCCGTCGCTGGTCCGACCGGCTCATGGAGCTCGACGCCTGGCGCGAACCCTGGCCGTCCGACTATTCAACACTCGGCTGAAGAACGGGCATCAGGTGGCCCGGCGAATGCGTCGGGTCATTGTTAGCCCGTCCCGCATGTTCAGACCCATCATCGCGATGTTTGCCGCACCGGCTGCCAGCTCCAGTGCCTGAACCGCGTAAAACCAGCCGTCGAAGAGACCGGCCCCGGCCCTTCCCGAGAGGAAGAAGGCCGACGGCACGAGGACGAAAAGTCCGTTGACCGCGATCAGCGGCATCCGCGTTCTCTTGGCCTTTGTCAGCCGGTCGCGGCGCCGGGCACCAAGCGACATGCCGGTGGCGCCGACGATAGCCATCGCCGGAATGAGAACGAGCATGCCGTTCAGGATCCAGGACTTGACAGCAGCCACGGCCGCCGCACTTCCGAACAATTCGACACTGACGGTCGACAACCAGAACGACAGGATTGTGAGAAGGCCCACGAAACCGGCAATTGCGTGAATACGGGTTTTCATGGATCACCTCGCACCGAACCACATGCGTCGCATGAGGCCGTCCCGTTTGAAGACATGGTGATAGAGCGCCGCGCCAGTGTGCAGAACGAACAGCGCGATCATCAGCCGGGCGCCGAAACCGTGCGCGCGGCGTGGCGGATAGAGATCGAAATCCGGCAGTGTGCCGGCAGCGCCCTCGAAGATCAGCGGCGCGGCGCCTGAGAGGATCAGCATGCCGATGCCGCTCGCCGCCATACCAAGGATAACGACGTAGAAAAGCAGGTGCACGGCACCTGAAAGGCGGTGCTGCCAGAGGACCGTCACGACGGAAGCCGGTTTGCTGTCCGCAAACAGCCACCAGGCTATGCGCGCGAGTGTCAGAAGCAGGATTGTGAGCCCAAGAACGACGTGAACCCGCAGCACGGCGATTCTGGCGGCGCTATCCGCCATCTGGTCGGCTCGCAATCCGGTGCCCAGGAGTATGATGATGAGCAGGGCGCTCACCCAGTGAATGGAAACGGCAACGGTGCCGTATTGTTGCGGGTTGCTTTTCAGCGACATGGCACTCCTCCGAATCTGTCCTGCTGTATTCAGGCGGTGCAGTGATTGGCCACGGCCAGCTTTCGGAACAGGTGCGGTCGTGCAACGGCGCTTGCCGGATAGGAACTGATGCGGTGCTGGAATTCGGGATGCATGAAGGCGTTGCGGAAGCTCTCGACGTCCTGCCAGACCGCGTAGTTCACGAAACTGGAACTTCCGCCGATGCCCCGATGCAGTTGGGTCGAGATATAGCCGGGCTGCTGTTTCATGAAATCGGCGTCATGGCTCCACGCGGCGACCAGCGCCTCTTCGTCATCGGCATCAACGGTAAAATGATTGATCAATACGATCGGCCCTTCATTCGCCTCCATCTGCTTGGCCAGGCCGACTAATGGATCAAGTTCAGCGAAATTGGTCATGACAGTCTCCTTTCGAGTGGTGTTTGAGGGTTGGTTCTCAATTTATATAGCATGCTATATAATATTGCATAGCATGCTATTCAAGTGAAAAGTGCGATATGCTTTTTGAAAAGGAAAAATCGGCGGGCTATCTCGTCAACCACATGGCGCGCCTCTTCGCGCACAGGCTTCACGAACGCATCGCGCCTCTCGGCATCGTACCGGGACAGTTTCCGGCGCTGCTGGCACTATGGGAGAAAGACGGAGTCACCCAGAAGGAACTGGTTGCCAGACTCGATATCGAACAGGCGACGATGGCCAATACGCTGACCCGCATGGAGCGCGACGGCCTGATCCGCCGCACCAGGCATCCGGCCGACGCCCGCGCCCAGCAGATCTGGCTGACGGCCAAGGCGAAACGCATCCGCGACAGCGCCTATGAAGCGGCCAATGCGGTGAACGCGCGGGCGCTTGCGGATCTGAGGCCAGAGGAACACGCCCTTTTCATCGACTGCATGGACCGGATTATCGCATCATTGCGGGACTAGTCAGTCCGACGATGCCCTGAGCGCCGCGCCGGCCGCCAGCGGTCCGAGTACGGAAAAGAACAGGGTGATCGCGCAAAGCAGCAGGAACGGCGGCAGGAACGGCGCCGGATCCTGGATTGCCCCGTGGACGGCGCTGACACCGAAGATCAGCACCGGGATGGCGAGCGGCAGCACAAGCACAGAGACGAGCACGCCGCCGCGCGGCAGCGCCACGGAAACGGCAGCACCGACGGCGCCGATAAAGGTGATCGCGGGTGTGCCTGCAAGCAGCGTCGCGGCAACCGCCAGCATGGCCGGACCGCTGACATTCATGAAGAGGCCGAGCACCGGCGAGGCCACAATCAACGGCAGGCCGGTTGCCGTCCAGTGCGCCAGGCATTTGACGAGCACCGTCAGGAACATCGGCGTTTCCTGCATCAGCATGATGTCGAGCGAGCCGTCTTCGCGGTCGAGCTGGAACAGCCGGTCGAGGCCCAGCAGCGCCGCCAGCAGCGCGCCGATCCACAGGATCGCCGGCCCGATGCGCGCAAGCAGGTTGAGGTCCGGCCCGACACCGAACGGGATCACCGCAACAACCGCCAGGAAGAACAATACGCCGATCAGAGCACCGCCCCCGGCACGTATGCCAAGACGCAGGTCACGCAGGTAAAGCGCCCACATCAGGCGGAAACCTCCGCGGCGAACGGATCCCTGTCGCCAAGTGCCGCCTCGGCGCCCGGCTGGAACACCAGGCTGCGGGCATTATCCAGGCCGAGCGCATGATGGCTTGCGGCAACGACAAGGCCGCCGCTGCCGAGATGGCCGGCAACCAGCCCCGAGAACATCTCCTGCGACTGGACGTCGAGCGCCGATGTCGGCTCGTCGAGGATCCATAGCGGCCTGTGCGAAACCAGCAGCCGTGCCATGGCGATGCGCCGCTGCTGGCCGGCAGAAAGATAGCCGAACGGAAGATAGTCGATGCCGTCCAGCCCGACGGCTTTGACGGCCTCGAGAACGGACAGCCGCACCGAGTTTGCATCGCTGTCGCCCGGCGCCATGAAATCGCGCCAGAATTCAAGGTTCTCGCGCACTGTCAGCTCGCGCTTCATGCCGTTCCTGTGGCCGAGATAATGCGCACCCTCGGCAACCGTCTCGACATCCGCGCCTTCCAGCCGCACGGAACCGTCACTATCCGGCAAAAGACCGGCCAGCACCCGAAGAAAAGTCGACTTTCCGACGCCATTCGGTCCCGAGACCACCAGGGCTTCGCCAGCCGAGAGGGAGAAACTGATACCGGAAAAGAAAATCTGGCCGCTGCGCGCGACACTGAGGTTGTCGGCGACAAGCCGCATTAATCGCCTGCTTTCCGTCCGATTTTGTGCGCCACGCAAAAAACTCCAGTTTCGGTCTATTTCATCTAGAACCGTTCTATAAAATTATCTATAAGGCCTGCAACCACGCCAGCGGTCGGCGTGAACACCATATTTGCGCCGAACATGGTTGAGGGTCAATCCAGCCACGGACGGACAGCGGAAATGGCCGCACCCGCAGGCTTCTACGTGCGTCACGCACGTTCTAGGGCGTTCGTTCGGTAGTTTCGGTGAACCAGCGAAGATGAGAGCCGCCTGTGACGAAATCACTCGACAGCTTCAATTGCCGCCGCACGCTCGAAGTCGGCGACAGGAACTACACCTATTTCAGCCTGGCAGAGGCGGAAAAGAACGGCCTTGACGGCATTTCCGCACTGCCCTTCTCCATGAAGGTCCTGCTGGAAAACCTGCTTCGAAACGAGGACGGACGGTCCGTTACCAGGGACGACATTGCAAGTGTCGCCGCATGGCTCGGCGACAAGGGCACGGCCGGCAAGGAAATCGCCTACCGCCCGGCGCGCGTCCTCATGCAGGATTTCACCGGCGTGCCGGCGGTTGTCGACCTTGCCGCCATGCGCGACGCCATGAAGAGCCTCGGCGGCGATCCGGAAAAGATCAACCCGCTGGTTCCCGTGGACCTTGTCATCGACCACTCGGTGATCGTCGATGAATTCGGCACGCCCACGGCCTTTGCCCGCAATGTGGAACTGGAGTATCAGCGCAACGGCGAACGCTACCGCTTCCTCAAATGGGGCCAGCAGGCGTTCCAGAACTTCCGCGTCGTGCCGCCCGGCACCGGCATCTGTCACCAGGTAAACCTCGAGTATCTCGGACAGACCGTCTGGACCAGGGACGTGGATGGCGAAACAGTCGCCTATCCCGACACCTGCGTCGGCACAGATTCGCACACCACCATGATCAATGGCCTCGGCGTACTTGGCTGGGGCGTCGGCGGCATCGAGGCTGAAGCCGCCATGCTCGGCCAGCCGATCTCCATGCTGTTGCCGGAAGTCATCGGCTTCCGCCTAACCGGCAAGCCGAAGGAAGGCATCACCGCCACCGATATCGTGCTCACCGTCGTGCAGATGCTGCGCCAGAAGGGCGTCGTCGGAAAGTTCGTCGAGTTCTTCGGCCCGGGCCTTGAGAACATGACGCTCGCGGACCGTGCGACCATTGCCAATATGGGCCCGGAATACGGCGCCACCTGCGGCTTCTTCCCCGTCGACAGCGAAACGATCAATTACCTGACGATGACAGGCCGCGCCGTCGACCGGCTGGAACTTGTCGAAGCCTACAGCAAGGCACAGGGCATGTGGCGCGAGGAAGGATCCGCCGATCCGGTCTTCACCGATACGCTGGAACTTGATCTCGGAGACGTCGTTCCGTCCATGGCGGGCCCGAAACGGCCTGAAGGCCGCATTCCGCTGGAAGGCATTGCACCCGGATTCGCCAGGTCGCTTGTCGAGGAATACAAGAAGACCGTCGATGCCGAAAAGCGCTACGACGTCGAGGGCGAGGGCTATGATCTCGGCCATGGCGATGTCGCCATCGCCGCCATCACCTCCTGCACCAACACCTCCAACCCGTCCGTCCTGATCGGTGCAGGCCTGCTTGCCCGCAATGCGGTCGCGAAGGGCCTGAAGACCAAGCCCTGGGTCAAGACGTCTCTGGCGCCCGGCTCGCAAGTTGTCGCCGAGTATCTCGACAAGTCCGGCCTGCAGACCGAGCTCGACAAGCTCGGCTTCAACCTGGTCGGTTTCGGCTGCACCACCTGTATCGGCAATTCCGGCCCGCTGCCGGCGCCCATCTCGAAGACCATCAACGACAAGGGCCTGATTGCCGCCGGCGTCCTTTCCGGCAACCGCAACTTCGAGGGCCGCGTCTCGCCCGATGTGCAGGCGAACTACCTCGCCTCGCCGCCGTTGGTGGTCGCCTATGCGCTTGCCGGCACAGTCACAATGGATCTGACGACGGAGCCGCTCGGTGAAGACCAGGACGGCAATCCGGTCTTTTTGAAGGACATCTGGCCGTCCGCGCAGGAAATCCAGAAGTTCATTGCCGAGAACGTCACCCGCGAACTCTTTGAAACCAAATATGCCGACGTCTTCAAGGGCGATGAGAACTGGCAGAATGTCGTGGCGCCGACGGGCCAGACCTATGCCTGGGACAGCGACTCGACCTATGTCCAGAACCCGCCCTATTTCATCGGAATGGGCAAGCAGCCCGGCGGCATCAAGGACATCAATGGCGCCCGCGTGCTCGGCCTCTTCGGCGACAAGATCACCACCGACCACATCTCGCCGGCCGGCTCCATCAAGGCCCAGTCCCCGGCGGGCGAATACCTCATGGACCACCACGTCGCCGTTGCCGACTTCAACCAGTACGGCACGCGGCGCGGCAACCACGAGGTGATGATGCGCGGAACCTTCGGCAACATCCGCATCCGCAATCACATGCTCGGACCGAACGGGAAGGAAGGCGGCTACACAATCCATTACCCGTCTAAGGAAGAGATGTCGATTTACGACGCTGCCATGCTCTACAAGCAGGAAGGCGTGCCGCTGGTCATCTTCGCCGGTGTCGAATACGGCAACGGCTCGTCCCGCGACTGGGCGGCCAAGGGCACCAATCTGCTTGGGGTTCGCGCCGTCATTGCACAGTCCTTCGAGCGCATCCACCGCTCGAACCTCGTCGGCATGGGCGTTATCCCATTTGTCCTTGAAGACGGAACAAGCTGGGAGAGCCTCAACCTCAAGGGCGACGAGACCGTCACCATAGAGGACCTTGAAAACATCAAGCCGCGGGAAACCAGGATCGCGAAGGTTACCTACGGCGATGGGACCGTCAGGGACGTGCCGATCATCTGCCGCATCGATACGCTCGATGAGGTCGACTATGTCAACAATGGCGGCATCCTGCAGACAGTGCTGCGCGATCTCGCCGCCTGACCTTTAAGGACAGCGCAACAACCGCGACGCCGGCCCCTAAAGGCCGGCGTTTTTGTGCCCAATCGCAGGCTTTCCCGTAAGAACAAATTAACAGGTTCGACGTACCCTCCTCCGGCATCCCGAAACGGTCCGGAAGACGGAAAGTCAGACCATGACACTAGAGTTTCAGGCCGACACGCAGGCCGACGGCACATGGCGCAAATCCCAGGCAAAGGGCGGCTGGCGCGGCTTGCTTGCCAACCAGGTCGCCATTGCGCGGCCTGACCACTGGTTCAAGAACGTCTTCATGCTGCCCGGTGCAGCACTGGCCTTTGCCGTCAATCCCGCGCTTGCCACGCCGTCTTCCGTCGCAAGCCTCATTGTCGGCATCATCGCTGTGTGCCTGATTGCGTCCGCCAACTACACCATCAATGAATGGCTGGATGCCGAGTTCGACAGGCATCATCCCGTCAAGCGCCACCGCCCGTCCGCTGCGGGCGCGGTGTCGGCGCCGCTTGTGTATATACAATGGGCCGTCCTGGCCACTGCCGGGCTGCTGCTCGGCCTGACGATCGGCCTGCAGTTTACGATATTCGCGGCAATCCTTCTCATCATGGGTGTCGCCTACAACGTCAAGCCGCTGCGCACCAAGGACCGTGTCTATCTCGACGTGCTGTCGGAATCGGTCAACAACCCGCTGCGCTTCCTGCTCGGCTGGTCGGCGGTGCTCGGCAGCGTTCTGCCGCCATCATCGATCCTGCTCGCCTTCTGGATGGGCGGCGCCTATCTGATGGCCGTCAAGCGCTATTCGGAATACCGTTTCATCGACGATCCGGAAAGGGCCGGCCGGTACCGCAGGTCTTTCATCTACTATGATGAGCAGACCCTGCTTTTGTCCGCTTTCTTTTATGCGTTGACAACAACCCTTTTCCTCGGCGTCTTCCTGATCAAGTACCGCATCGAGTTCCTCATCGCCTTCCCCTTCGTGGCAGCGCTGTTCGTATGGTATTTCCGCATCGGCATGCAGCCTGGCTCGGTGACGCAGAGCCCCGAAAAGCTCTACAAGGAACGCCGCTTCATCCGCTATGTCGGTCTTCTGACCTTGCTGCTGACCGCGCTGTTCTTCGTCGACATTCCGTGGCTGAACGCGCTGGTCGAGGTGCAGTCGTTCCGATGATGCCGGACACGGGACATCGCAAGGCAGCCACACAGTTTGTACGTTACGGCATCGCCGGCGGCTGCGCGCTTGCAACGCATCTGGTCGTCCTCTGGGGCCTGCATGAGCTGTTCGGGGTTGAAGAGGTTCTTGCCTCGGCCGTCGGCTTTCTCGCCGCCATTCCGGTCAACTACGCGCTGCAGCACCGCTATGTTTTCAGTTCGCAGCGCCGGCATGTCACCGCAGCGCCGCGCTATCTGGCAACAACGCTTGCCGGTCTCGGCCTCAACACGATCCTGTTTGCGCTCGCGACACTTGTGCTCGCGATCCCCTACCTGCTGGCGCAGGTCATCGTGACGGTGCTGGTGTTTCTTTTCAATTTTCTCGTCAACCGCCACTTCACTTTCTCGAACCCGGCGGGTGAGACGCAAACCGGCGAGGGCACGATATGACCATGACGCTCGCAGCAACCGAGATCGACGACGTCGCAGTAGAGGCCACTTGCTGGGTCTGCGGCTCCGAAAACATGGCGCTGGCAAATAGGGGTAACCTGCCGCAAACGCTCGGCTCGGAAGCCTTTCAGATCACCGATCAGGGTTATGGCCGGACTGCCGACATCCACCGCTGCGCCGATTGCGGGTTCCTTCAGTGTTCGGACCTGCCGGATGTGCTCGAATACTATGAAGACATGGATGATACGGGCTATGAGGACACGCGCGCCCAGCGCGCCTTGCAGGCCCGGCGCCTGCTGCAGACTATTGCGCCATTCAAACCCGGCGGCAGGCTTCTCGACGTCGGCGCCGGAAGCGGTATCCTGGTCGATGAAGCCCTGCAGGCCGGTTATCATGCTGAGGGCATCGAGCCGTCCGTGGCCCTGCAAAAACGTGCTGCTGCAAGCGCGCTCTCTGTTCATCTCGGGGTCCTGCCGGACCCGTCCGTCAGGGGTCCCTACGACTGTGTGACGCTGATCGACGTCATCGAGCACGTGCCCGACCCGGTCGGACTGCTGACTGACATTGCCGGGGTTCTGAAAGATGACGGCGTTTGCCTCATCGTCACGCCGGACGTCAGGTCCTGGGCGGCGCGCCTGATGCGCTGGCACTGGTGGCACTACCGGATCGCCCATATCGGCTATTTCGACCGCTCGACACTCACCCGGGCGGCTGGGGCCGCCGGCCTGCAAATCTTGTCGATCAGCCGTCCGACATGGTATTTCCCGGCGAGCTACCTCATGGAACGCGTCCTGTCCTATGCGCCGAACCGTTTGAGGCCGCCCGTTCCGCGAATGGCCGACAAGATAACCGTGCCGCTGAATCTGTTCGATTCCTACGCACTCATCTGCCGCAAGGCGAAAGCATAACCATGCGGAACGCCGTGACGAACAGCCCGGTCGCCGGCGCTTCGACGCCCGACCGCTCGCTTCTGCCGGTTGTCTGGTGCCTCCTCGCCTTGATCGCGGCCGCCATGCTGGCCTCGGCTCTTGCCGGCCAAAGCTACAATTACCCGCATGCCTGGGTCAGTGCCCATTTCGCCACGATCGGCCGCAGCTTCGCTGAGACCGGCTATGCTGCGCTTGGCTTCGTCCCGGTTCAGAACAATGCCCCGCTCACATCTTCACCGGATGTCTATCTGAACTGGCCACCGCTCTATGGAATGGTTGTCGGCGCAGTGTTCCGGATTTTCGGCGAATCGGAAACCACACAGCACCTGTTGGCGCTGGCATTGAATTTCGGCAGTGCCGCGCTGATCTACGCGATCATCCGTTTGAGCGGCACGCGTCTGGCCGCCGCCCTCGGCTGCGTGGCATTTCTGACGGCTCCGGTGATCATGCGCTATGGTGCTGTGGGCAGCCAGCTGCATCTCGCCATCTTCTTCACGCTGGCAAGCCTCTATGCCTATCTGCAGGCGACCGGCCCTCAACAATCATCGCGTTTGAAATGGTCCGTCCTCGGCGCGGTGCTGTTCGGCCTGGCGGCAATGTCCTCCTGGGAGCCGGTTCTCGCGGCACCGGTGCTCTTTGCCGTGGGTCTGATCGCCCGCGACCGCTTCGCCATCCTGCTTTCGGTTCTATTCGGGATCGCGGGCGCTGTTGTCGTTGCCGGCATCTTCATCCTCTACGGGATGCAAGTACCCTATTTCGCCGACGCAATCCTGGAACGCCTCCGCTTGCGGTCCGGAATGGCGGCCGACTACGATGCGCAGGGCGCGGCGATATTCTCGTCGCCCCATTTCCTGCAGGAAAAGGCCGAAACAAAGGGCGTTATCGGCTGGCGCTATCTTCCCCGGGTCTTCCTCGAACGGCCTCTGCTTGCAGGCCCGCTGGGGCTGGCCGGCCTTGCCGGCACATTGGTCTTTTTAAGGACCTGTGCACATGGGCGTGCCCGCGGCGTCTTGGTGCCCGTCGCAGCGTTCGTCGGTATTTACGTCCTGTGGGCCGCCCTTATGCCCAATCACATGATGATCCACGATTATCAGGTGCTCTTCCTGGCGCCGGCCGGCGCCCTTGCCTTTGGTCTTCTGATCGACACGGCGCCGCGGATCTGGACAGCGCTCGATGAGCCGCAGGAAGGCCCTGGTCGCAGGCAACGGCTGGTATTGGGAATTCTCGCGGTCGCCTTCGTGCTGGCCGCGGCGGACCGTCTGCAATGGCTTCGCGCAGACCGGACCGGCGATGACAGGCTCGTCGAATTCGCCCGTTCGATCGGCGATGCCGCGCCGCAATGTTCGGTGGTAACGGTTCCCTATCGCAGCATGGTCCCGGTCTATTACGCCGATCGCCATGTCATTCGTGCGGTCAGTGACGAAAAGACCCTGGCGCAAAACCGCGCGGCCATCGAGGCCCTGTGCCCGCATTGTCCGGTCTATGCTGCGGTGCCTGAAGGTTACCGCTCGCGGTTCGGGACGCTGCTTGCGGACACCCGAACCACCATCCCTCTCAGGCACGGCGTGCTCGTTCCGCTGAAATCGGCCACGCAGCCCGGGCGCTGCTAGCGCCAGACTGACCGGACACATTGGAAAAAAAAGAGGCCGCCGGATAGGGCGGTACCCGGCGACCTTGTGTTTCCCGATTCGATCAGGAGGCGGGAAATGAGTGGCCCGGCCGATCCTTGCGGCTCTCGCGCCTCTGAGGCCGCACGGATCGACAGAGGTTGTTACACCTCACCGGCATATTCGCCGCGGGCCGGATAGTTTTTCTCAATGGCGAAATCAAGCGCGCCTACAAGCTCCGAGAAATGCGGCCGTACGAACGGCATGGTCTGGACCGAACCGTAGTACAGCGTCTGCTCTGGCGTTACCATGAACAGGCCCGGCTCGGAAAAGAGCGCAGGCTCCTCGATGCCGATCGAGGTCTTGCCCCGCGACGTCGAAATGTAAAGACCCCACTCGCGTGCCTTGGAGAGGGCGAGGTCGTATCCGAAACGAAGAGACTTGGCCTCGATTTTCTCGGCCATCGCCTGCGTGCGCTCGTGACCGTCGGAACTGATTGCGATCGTGGTCACGCCGCGCTCGGCAAAGGCCGGCGTCAGCTTCTCGAGTTCCTTCAGGTAATTAGCGCAAATCGGGCAGTGCAGACCGCGGTAGAAGCAGATAACGACCCCGCGCTCGGATTTCTCCTGCGAAAGATCGAAGGTTTCGCCGGACAGGGTTGGGACCGAAAGGTCCGGCGTTTTCTGGCGTGGCATCAACATGGCGTTCTCTTTTCAATGTTTGCTTGATTGTAACTGCTCACCCCCACTTTAAGTCCCCGAGATTCAACGGCGGTTTCAGACCCACTAGCTCAATCGAGATGCCTTTTTGGCCTCGGAGTGGTGCGACGATTTGAATCGGCTATTAACGATCCCCTCATTGCGATTTTCGTGATTCTATCGGGTTATGACACGTGTTCGATTGATTTGGGAAAAGCCGCATTGGGGTGGTCTTTCAGTCAAGGCTACTCGCTGCATTTGGAAGCCTGAAAAGGCGATGCGGCCACCGCATGGCCTGATGTCCATGGCATCGCGGGCGGACTGATGGCAAGCGTGAATGGCACTTCCCTGCGTGAAGAGTTCGATGCTGCCAGGGCGCGCATTGCCGCGCTGCGCAAAGCGGGCAGGATTTCAGATGACGTCGATGCGGTTATTGGCGTGTTGTGCAGCTTGCTGGGCATCCTGATCGCCATCTTTCTGGAAAAGACGACCAGGAAGACCGGCAAGAACTCCAGTATTGCGCCGTCGCAGACGGATAAGGACAACACCGGGAAACGGAGCAAAAAGGCTTCCGGCAAGGGTGTGGCGCCGAACTGGATGACGGGCGAAAACCTTCGCAAGGTCACCGTCGGGGAAACCTCCACCGTCCAGGTTTGTGACAGTTGCGGGGCTGATCTCTCAGACGTCGAACCCTCGGCGCGCGAGGAACGCATCCATCTCGATATCATGTTCGAGGTTGTCGAGAAAAAGGTCGTCGCAGAAACCAGGGACTGCCCCAAATGCCGCACCCGAACCAAGGGGCGTTTCCCTGAAAACATGCCGGGGCCGTTGCAATATGGCGTTGGCTTTCAGGCCTTCGTGATCAACCTGCTGATTGCCCAGATGCTGTCTTTGCGCCGCGCCGTCGAACTGGTGCGGGCCATCTCTGGCGTCAGGATGTCGCAGGCCACCTGCCTGGGCTACATCCAGCGACTGCACGAGGCGCTTGAACCCTGGGAAACGGCTGCCGCCGCACATCTTCTGACCCGCCCGGCCCTGCATGCCGATGAGACCGGTTTCAGGGTCGACAGCAAAAACCAGTGGCTGCATGTGCTGACCGATGACTCCCTGACCCTCATTTATGGATACCCCGGTGTCAAGCGATTTTCGAACGGTGATGTGAGCGTGTGATCGGATGCGGTCATTTATCAGGCCTCACAGTGCGGCTTTTTGTGCAGCCGCGGGCCGGTATGGTGATGCGCGAACCGGGTCCAAATCAAGTTCCAGAGCTATTTTGCCTTTTGGGTCAACATGGTTTTCCCGCTCCGGATCTTTCCGATCAATCTCCCATGCTATTCGTCGACCTCTTCACACGTCCCGGGCACCGACGCGAAGCGTTGCGCGATCCGCGCTTACGCTACCGCCTCCGGATTCCGATAATTCTCCTGTTTCGATATCATGGCCCAGATACCCCGTGCCATCCTGTTGGCCAGCGTGATCGCGACCAGAAGCTTCGGTTTTCGATCCAGCATTCTGGCCAGCCAGCTTCCCTTGCGAACCCCAAACCGCGTCGCCGCATTGATCACTGACATCGCCCCGATGATCAACAGGCTTCGGATGTCTTTCTGACCCATCTTCGAAACTTTCCCGAGCCGGTCCTTACCGCCTGTCGAGCGCTGAAGCGGCACGAGACCCAGCCAGGCTGCGAAGTCACGCCCCCGTTTGAAGCAATTCATGTCCGGGGCAAAGGCCTCAATTGCCAGTGCCGTCTGCAACCCGACGCCCGGCATTGTTGTCAGCCTTCGCACTGTGCCGGATGCTTTCGCCTCCGTCTTGAGTTGCTTCGTCAGATCGAAAATCCTGGTCGCCAGCAGATCGATGTGCTCGGCATACATCCGGGCCGTGTTACGCACGAGGGCGGGCAGCCCATTGGTATCGTCGTCCAGCGCGGCTCTCAACTTCTTGATCCCCGCCTTGCTCTTCGGCCCGATCACGCCATATTCGGCGAGATGGCCGCGCAGCGCATTGATGGTCTGCGTGCGCTGCCTGACAAACATCTGCCGTGATCGGAACAGCATGCCGCGCGATTGCTGCTCGGTGGATTTCACCTCAACGAACCGCATGGTCGGCCGGGAGGCAGCTTCAGTGATCGCCTCAGCGTCTGCCCTGTCGTTTTTCTGCCTTTTGACAAAAGGTTTCACGTACTGAGGTGGAATCAGCTTCACCTCATGGCCCAACTTACCGATCTCGCGGCCCCAATCGTGAGCTGTGGCGCAGGCCTCCATCGCGACAATGCATCGGGGCTGCTGTGCAAGAAACGGCATGAACTGGGCGCGGCTCAACTTCTTGCGGTAGCCAACCGAGCCATCGGCTGTGGCTCCGTGGACCTGAAAAACCTGCTTTGCAAGATCAACGCCGATGATGCTAACTTCCGACATGTGGATACTCTCCCTTTGATTTGTGACGTTCAGTATAACGGCACCTGGCACATTACGATGCCTCCGGGCGGGGTATCCACACTATCAAGTTCCTGCACCCCAGGCGCGGCAAGGAAGCGATAGAGGCATTCGGCATCATTCCGGTCTACACCGGGGTGTTGATCCATGATTGCTGGGCATCCTACCTTGCATACAGCCAGTGCAAGCATCAGCTATGCGGGTCGCATCTGCTTCGGGAACTGACCTTTGTCGTCGACTCCAGCAATTACCGTTGGGCGCGCCTGATGAGGAAGGTGTTGCGTGAGGTCTGCCATAAGGTCAACAAGAGCGAGACCGGGGTGTTGAGCGAGGCCGAATGTCGCAAGATACGCAAAAGGTATCGGACCATTCTGACGCAAGGTGCCGGGGAAATGCCCGAAGTTCCTGCGAAACCGGAAGGTAAGCGCGGACGGGTCGCAAAGTCGGATGCCCACAACCTGCATGAGCGTCTGTTGAAACACGAGGACTCCGTGCTTCGCTTCATGAGCGAACCCGATGTCAGCTTCACCAATAACGCGGGCGAGCAAAAAATCAGGATGGCAAAGGTCAAAATCAAAGTCTCGGGCTGCTTCCGGACAGACCGCTATGCACACGCCTGGTGCCGGATATCAAGCTACCTGAGTTCCATGGGTGCCCTCGGATATAATCCACTTGTCGCGATCCAGATCGCGCTGGCCGGAAATGCCGCCAATATGGTCAAATCACACTATGCTCAAGACGCGTGACGGGGTGAGCAGTTACCTGCCGATGTCATTTCCGGATCCGCGTGTGACTGCGGCACTTGCCTCAGGGAACATGACGATTTTCTCGGTATCGAAGGACGTCTACGAAAGCGAAGCGTTCCAGAATGTCGGAAACCTGCCCGGTACGGTGATGTTCGAAATGGCCGTCGCCGATATGGGCTATGGCGATGGCGTCACCATATCCTCGGAAGACGACATGTTCCGCGGGCCTGCGACGGTGGGCGCAGACATCGTCAATGTTGACATGGACTTCGACGTGGCGAAGGCACTGACTGCGGCATTCATCGAAAGCATCGAGTCGATCTATCATGCCAAGGCTCCGTTCATGGCGAGCACCTGGCACGGTGAAACGGATGTTGCCATCACCGATATGTGCGGCAACAATCCTCTGAAATACCATCCCGGCGCGGTGGCCGCCTGGGAAGAAGCCGGATACTCTATCCCAGACTGCGCCAAGTAGCCTTGGCACGGTTCCGCCGGGCAGGCATCCTGCCCGGCTGATTGGGTGCCTCGGGGACGCAAATGAGCGGTGAGTCGGACAAGAGCGCGGAACGGCCAAGCTTTTCCCTAAGAGCCTGACCGAAAAGTCTTTGGGAAAAATTGTTGAGCGATACCAGTCAATTGTGATTCCATGTTCGCAATCGAAAACCGAACGGAGGAACCACTGTGCCTTGGACTGATACCGCCCGCCTCACGTATAACCGCAAAACGGATCGTTATCCAAGTGACGTTACGAACGAAGAATGGGCAATCCTCGAACCTATGGTTCCACCAGCACGCCCCGGAGGACGCCCCCGGACCGCAGACATGCGCGAAGTAATCAACGCGATTTTCTACATCGGATCGACAGGCTGTCAGTGGCGTGCGCTGCCAATTGACTTCCCGCCCATGACGACAGTGCAGGGATATTTCTACGCTTGGCGCAATGCCGGTATTCTGGAGGCAATGAACGATCTGCTGGTCACCGCTGCCCGTGAATTGGAAGGGCGCGATGCGCAGCCGACGGCTGGCGTGATCGACAGCCAAAGCGTAAAAACGACAGAAAGTGGTGGTGTTTGCGGCTATGACGCCGGCAAAAAGACCAAGGGGCGCAAGCGTCATATCGTGACGGACGTCCTTGGGCTTCTGCTGGTGATCATCGTTCATGCCGCCAACATCCAGGACCGTGACGGTGCACCCGATGTGCTCAAGGCTGTCGGTAAAAAGTTCCCCTGGCTGCGCCATATTTTCGCCGACGGCGGGTATGCAGGTGACAAGCTCCGACAAACCATGGGCAACAAGTGGACCCTGGAGATCGTCAAGCGACCAGGTGCGGTAAAGGGTTTCGTTCTGCTGCCCATGCGTTGGGTGGTCGAGCGTACTTTTGCATGGTTGGGAAGGTGCCGCCGGTTGGCCAAAGACTGGGAGAACACCGTCGAAAGTTCAACCGCCTGGGCGCACATTGCAAGCATCCGCCTGGTGACACGCAGACTGGCAAGGCACTGCAATGCAACGTAAAACTTTAGATTCAGGCTCTAAGATTTCTCTACTGGCTTTCAGTGGCAATGGTGCTTGTCGGGCTGGCCAACTCCACCCCTGGCATTCCGGGCTATGACGCCCTTGCCGTGTCGCTGCTGGGTCGCGATGACGCAACGCTGCGCAAGTTCTCCTTCGAGTGGTTTTATCCGGTCTTCTTTGCGCTGATGATGCTGATCGTCGCGCTCAAGCATTCGATGTGGCGCGACTGGCAGGACCGGACGCCCATCCGCCGGAAGCTCGGCCTTTTCCTCGACATCGCATTGGTGATCACGGCCTTTACGATCGCGCTCACCTACCTGGTCGAAATCGAAGCGATTTGCCTGATCGACCAAGTCACCGGCGACCGGGCGCGGCTGATCGAGGAAAGTCTCGCCGCCGCTGCCGCTTTCAACGAAAGCCTGGGCCTGCCGGCGCCGACAACCGTCGAAGATCCGCAATGCGTCAATACGACCGGCGGCTGGCTGGTTCTGATCGTTGGCCTGGCGATCCTGGTTTTCCTTTCCTACAACATCAAGGTCTGGGGCCTGCCGCTGGTCTTCGTGGCGATCGTCGTTTCGCTCTACACCATCGGAACGGTTCTGGTCTGGTACTTCTACGGTGTCGAGGACATCAACAAATACCTTGTCACAAAGCTCGCCGGCGAGCCGCGCATGTTGGCCGACGGGCGCCCAAGGGTGCACGATGTTCTGGTCAACAACTCGTCCGGGCTGCTCGGGCGTTTCATGGACATTGTCCTGAACACGATCTTTCCCTATCTGGTGCTCGGATCGCTGTTCGGCAGTTCGGCCGGCGGCAGGTCGCTGATCAAGCTTGCGTTCCGCTGGACGCGGCATGTTCGCGGCGGGCCGGCTCACGCGGCGATTGTCTCCTCGGCGTTGTTCGGAACGATATCCGGCGGCCCGATCGTCAACGTGCTTTCCACCGGCGTGCTGACGATCCCGATGATGCTCAAGCGCGGCTTCTCGAAAGTCTTTGCCGGCGGCGTCGAGGCTGCTGCCTCGTCCGGCGGATCGATCATGCCGCCGGTGATGGGGGTCGCGGCCTTCATCCTCGCATCGCTGACGGCGGTTCCGTATTCGAGCGTGATTGTCGCGGCCCTTATTCCGGCGATCGCCTATTTCTTCTGCCTGTTCCTGTCGGTCGCCTTCCAGTCGCGAAAACAGAATATCACGGCGATCGGCGAGATCACGGAGGACATGCATCTCGGTCGTCAGGACTTTCTCAACCTGGTCATGATTTTCGGCCCGATCCTGCTGATCCTGGTACTGCTCCTGACGCCCAAGGACGCAGTAGGATGCGGATTTTTGGGCGGCCTGTTGGGGGCAGAACGGCAGTTTACGGACGCCGGCTGCCAGGTCGAGAGCCTCAGCTGGTTCCTGCGGGCCGTGCAGAATTCCGCGGGATCGGCGGGTGCGGCCGGATGGTGGGCGGTGATGCTGCTGCTTGTGCTGCTCTTCGTCGACCCGGAAGTGCGCGCCCGGCCCCGCAAGATTATCGACGCGATGTCCCAGGCCGGCATATTGATCTCGACGCTCTACCTGATGTTCCTGGCGGTCTCGATCATCGATTTCTGCCTGCAGTTCACCGGCCTGCCGGTGTTTCTTGCACTCGATGTGCTGGCCTGGCTCAACAGTCTTGACCTTGGCGGCGGCGGATCGACATTCTTCCAGTTCGTTGCCCTATTGATGACGATGCTGCTCGCTGTGCTGCTGGGCATGGGTATGCCTGCGGTGCCGGCCTATATCAATGCGGCGCTGCTGATGGGGCCCGTACTGGCGGGCCTCGGACTGTCCCTGTTCACGGCGCATATGTTCATCTTCTACTTTGCCGTTGCCAGCGCCATCACGCCGCCGGTAGCGCTCGCCGCCTTTGCCGCGGCGACGATCACCAAGGCCGAACCCATGGCCACCGGCTTTTCCTCCGTCAAATCGGGCATCGTGATTTTTGTCGTGCCCTTTGTCTTCGCCTTCTATCCGGAATTGCTGCTCATCGATGACGCGATCCTCGATCCGCAGGCATCCGGCGGCAACGCTTTCCTGCCCGGCTACAGTGGCGGCATCGATGTCGGCGTGCTGGCGCTCTTGCTCGCCCGACTGGCGCTGGCCCTTTACCTGTTGTCTTCCGCCCTTTCGGCCTTCGGCCGCCATGCACTGGCGCCGTGGGAAATCGCGCTGAGATTGCTGTTGGCCGTACTTGTGATGATATCGGTCAACGCCGTATGGATCGGCGCGGCCGTCCTGGCGGTGCTGATGCTCGTCATCCACGGCAGGCCGCGAAAAAAGGTCGAGGCATCGTGAAGCGGCGTGGCGGTCGCCCGTTGCTAGCAAGGACCAGGCGCAAGCCCCTGCGCCCGCAGGTCACCCTGTGGCAAAACTGGAGCTAACGTCGCAAAGCCAGATTCCAGTCGTGGAACGCCGACGCAATGAGAATCTTGTCCGACCCGAGAACAAAGCAATTCACACCCCTGGCCTGCCAGTATGCAATCAGCTCGCCGCATTCATCCGGCGTTGGCGCGAACACGGGCATCATTACGGGAATGTTCGCCGAACGGGCGATGTCGACCATGGTTTCCACCGCGGAACGCACTTTGTCATGCCGCCAATCCCCGTTGAGGCCCATCGATACCGAAAGATCGAACGATCCGAACATCATTCCGGCCAGACCTGGCGTTGAGCAGATCTCATCAATGTTCTCAAAGCCTTCCACACTTTCGATCAGGCCGATGATGCCGACGCGTGCTTCTTCGGCTGCAACATAATCTTCCCAGTTTCGAATGTAGTGACCGCCCGAGCGGCAACAGGGGCAGGCACCGCGCAATCCATGCGGCCCGAAGCGGGTTGCACGCACCGCCAGCGCCGCATCCTCTGCACTGGAAAGATTGGGGACGACAATATAGCGAATCCCGGCGTCCAGGGCCTTCATGATTGCCACGGGATCATTAGAGGGCACTCTGACCGCAGAGGCGATATCATTCGCATCCGCAGCCCGGGCGAGTTTCTCCGCTGTCTCGATTCCGAATATCCCGTGTTCGCAATCGAGAATGGTGAACTCCATGCCGTTGAGCCCGATTATATCGATGAGTTCCGGCGCGGCAATTTGCGTCCATGTCCCGATGGCAAGGCTCTGTGACGCGAGGATGGTTGCAAAATCCCTGCTCATGCGTCTTGCAGCCCCAGGACTGCCGTGCACTTGATCTCGACAAGGATGCCCTTCATCGAGAAACCACTGACCGCAAAGCCGGTCCAGGTTGGATAACGATTTGTGAAAAAGCGGTCCTTGACGGCCATGAAGGTCTTGAGCTCGTTCATATCACCGGCGAACCAGCTTTCCAGTTCCACAACATCGTCGAAGTTCGCGCCCGCGGCGGTCAGTACCTTGCCGACATTTTCGAAGGCCTGGGCAAATTGCGCTTCAGCACCTTCAATGACATTGAGGTTTTCGTCCCTGCCGACCTGGCCGGAGATATGCAACGTGTCGCCGATCAGGATGCCGGGGGCGTAGTGAAACATGTCGTAGATGTTTTCCATTCCCGGGGGAATGATCACTTTGCGTGTTGGCATCTTCAACTCCTGTAGCAAACGGATCTGACGGCTTCGGCAATGCGTGCAGCGTCGGGCATATAGGCGCGCTCCAGCCGGTCGTTATAGGGGACCGGCATCTCGGGGGCGCCGACGCGGGCGACAGGTGCATCGAGCCAATCGAAGGCGAGATCTTGAATGGTTGCCGCAATCTCTCCGCCAAATCCCCCAAAAAGGGGCGCTTCGTGCACGATGACGGCGCGATTGGTGTTCCTGACACCGTCACAGATCATTTCAGCATCGAGCGGCTTGATCGTGCGTGGGTCGATCACCTCGACGCTGATCCCTTCGCGGGCCAATCGGTCTGCGGCCTGAAGCGCACGGTCGACCATGGCGAGCGTGGCAACAACCGTGCAATCGGTCCCGGGGCGCACAATGCGAGCCTTGCCGGGTTCGATCCTGTAGCGAGAGGCAGGCACCGGCTGTTCAGCGCCCAGGTAGAGGAGCTTGTGTTCAAGGAAGACAACCGGTCCGTCATCGGCAATCGCGCTCGCCATCAATCCCTTGGCATCATAGGGGGTTGAGGGTGCGAAGATCTGCAGTCCGGGAATGTTGGCAAACAACATCTCAAGCGACTGACAATGCTGAGCTGCCAGCCGGATACCCGCACCCTGTGGGCCGCGGAAAACAATCGGCACGCTGGCCTTGCCGCCCAGCATGAACCGTGCCTTGGCCGCCTGATTGACTATGGCGTCCATCATGAGCGTTACAAAATCCCAAAGCTGAGCTTCGACCACCACACGTTTGCCGCACAAGGCGGCCCCGACGCCGCAGGTGGATATCACCCCTTCGGATATGGGCGTGTCGCGCACACGCTCGGCTCCGAAGCGGTCACGAAGCCCCGCCGTCAGGCCGAAAATGCCACCGGTCTCGCCGACATCCTCGCCCAGGATGATCACATCACCGTCGGCCTCCATTTCCAGCGCGAAGGCTTCCGTGATCGCCTCCTTGTAGGTCAAGGCGCGTTCGTCCGCTGGCGGTTCAGCAAATCCGGCGATCGGCTGCGGCACCACGAATTGAAGTGCCTTGGCCATGTCAGGTTCGGGCTGATCCGTGGCCCAATCGATGGCGGCTTCGATCTCGGCCTCAACCTCGGCCACCATTGTGTCATAGCCGGCTTGCGGCAACTCGTTCGCTTCGATCAGCCGATCCCGCAGGCGCGCAACGGGATCCCTTGCTTTCCAGTCCGCCTCCTCGTCGCTCGTCCGGTAGGCCGGCAGATTTGCGCGCATGGAGTGGTCATCCCAGCGATAGGTCAGGGCCTCGATCAGGGTGGGACCGTCACCGACGCGGGCACGCAGAGCGGCCCGTTCGACTGCTTCGAACACAGCCGCCACATCGTTGCCATCGATCCTCTGGTTGGGCACGCCATAGGCATCCCCACGCGCAGCAATGGACGGGCCGGCCGTTACCGCCTCAGTCGCGGTGGTCAGGCCATATTGATTATTTTCACAGAAGAATATCAGCGGCAGTTTCCAGATCGCGGCGAGATTCATTGCCTCGTGGAAAATCCCCTCATTGGCCGCCCCATCGCCGAAGAAGGTGATTCCGATCTGCCCGGTCTTGTTCATCTGCGCGGCAAGGGCTGCACCCGTACCCAGCCCCATGCCAGCGCCGACGATGCCATTGGCACCCAGAATGTTGCTGTCGAAATCCGCGATGTGCATGGATCCGCCCAGCCCAGCGCAATAACCCTTCGCCCGGCCCATCAATTCGGCGAACATGAGCGCGATGTTCGAGCCCTTTGCAATCGTATGTCCATGGCCGCGATGGTGGGTCAGCAGGAAATCATCCGTTTCGAGCGCTGCACACGCCCCGGCAGCGATCGCCTCCTGACCGACGCTTGAGTGCGCGGTGCCCTTGATCACGCCTTTCAGGAACAGTTCTTTCGCGCGGGTCTCGAACCGCCGGATGCGCAGCATCATGGTGAGCGCCGCATGTAACTCCTTGGGGCCAAGACGGTTGGTCGGCCCAGCGGGTGCTACGGTATCGAGGATGTGGACCTGAGCCATCGCGTTCACCCATAAACCAGACGCGGCAGCCACAATGAAAGATCAGGCCAGGCGATAACGACAAGCAGGGCAACAAGCTGCAAGGCTATGAACGGCCACTGCGCGGCAAAAATATCCTGCAAGGTCACGTCGGCAGGGGCTGCGCCCTTGAGGTAAAAACAGGCCGGACCGAAGGGTGGCGTCAGATACGCGATCTGCATCGACAGATTGAACACGATACCGAACCATATCGGATCGTAGCCAAGCTGCTGCAACACAGGCAGGAAGATGGGCATGGTCAGAAAAAGGATGCCGATCCAGTCAATGAAAAAGCCGAGCAGAACAAAGACGCCGACCATGACCGCCAGGATGATTGCCGGTTCGCTTGAGATGCCGGAAAGAACGGTTCGGGCGAAATCGATGCCGCCCATCAGATTGTAAACCCCGATCAGAGCGTTGGTTCCGAACACCAGCCAGAACACCATGCCGCAGGTCCGCAGGGCCTGCACCAGAACCTCCTGAAGCATCGACAGGCTGAGTGCGCCCCTTACCCAGGCTGCGATTGTGGCGCCGAAAGCGCCGATGGCAGCGCTTTCAGTAATCGAGGCAAAGCCTGCGTAAATCGATACGAGCACGCCGCCGGCGACGGCCACGGGGAGTAAAACGCCACGAAACAGAGCCAGTTTCTCCCTCAGCGGCATGCTGCTGTCTTCATCCGACAGGGGTGGTCCGAGTTCAGGATTAAGGCCACAACGTATCAGGATGTAAGCAATGTAAAGCGTGGCGAGCAGCAATCCGGGAACGATCGTTGCGAGAAAGAGGTGGGAAATCGAAACCTGCGCCGTCAAGCCGTAGAAGATCAGGATGATCGAAGGCGGGATCATGGTCCCCAGCGATCCGCCGGCCGTTATGATGCCAACTGCAAGTTTCTTGTCGTAGCCCAGACGCAGCATCTGTGGCAGCGCGATCAATCCGAGCAATACGATCTCGCCGCCAATGATGCCGGTTGTGGCGCCGAGAATGACCGCCACGAAAATGGTCACGACACCAATGCCTCCACGCAACCTTCCCGCCCACACATGGAAGGCCTGGTAAAGGTCGCGGGCTACGCCGGATTTTTCCATGATCGACGCCATGATGACAAACATCGGAACCGCCACCAGGGCAAAACTGTCAAGAAACTCAACCGTTCGGCTGCCGACAATAAAAAGCGCATTCCAGCCGAACTGGGTAACCGCCAGGACCACTGCGATCGATCCGGAAACGAACGCCAGCGGGATTCCCATCATCAGCATGGCCGCCATGCTGGCGACGATAAGAAGGGTTACTGTCGCGATGTCCATCAGGCCCGCCGTGCGAAAAGCCGGCGCAAGACCACCACGAGGAAAAGCAGCGCGCCGATGAACAGCAAGGCTTTGAGGAACGCCGGTAGCGGCGCGTTCAACGTGCTGCCCGAACGTTCCGGGTCCCAACTGCCGCCCAGCGAGAAGCGCCAGATTGCACGCTCAGTCATCCGCCAGGCGGCGTAGGTCAGTCCGGCGAGGTAAACCGCACCGACAATGCCTGAAAGGATGTCCGATATTCGCGACAGGACCGGCTGCCGTTCGACGAGCAGCGTTACACGCATGTGCGTTCCTTCGGCCATGCAAAAAGCACCGCCGAACACAAACCCGCAGGCTGCAAGAAGAACGGAGACTTCATGAGCCCATATCGTCGGTGCATTCAACGCGTAGCGCGCGAATACCTCGTAGACCATGATCAGTATAACAGCGGCAAACGACAAGGCGGACAACCGCCCGACTGCGAGGGCAATCCTGTCGATCAGCGTCATATCTGGCTATCCTCCGATAAACCGGGGGCCGCATGCCCCCGGCACCAATCCCGGCTCAGTTCAGGCCGAGCTTGTCCAGAAAGGCCTTGTGGCTGTCGACAACGGCCTGTGCATCGGCGCTCTTGGCGCCCCAATCATCCCATACCGCCTTTGTGTACTGGCGGAATTGCGATGCCTCTTCGTCACCAAACTCGATAAACGTCACGCCAAGCTCATCCTTCGCTTTTGTGACGGCCATTTGATCTTCTTCGGAAAGCGTCGAGCGCAGCTCTTCCGACATCGCGTTGCAGGCATCTGTGAATTTCTGCTTGGCGTCATCAGACAGGCTGTTCCATTTTTCTTTGGACACGCTCATTTCCGTTACCGCCATCGAATGGCGTGCCAGCACCGAGTATTTGGCCTGGTTGTGCATGCCGAGGGCAACATTGAGCGCGACATTGGCAAGATCCGTTGCATCAAGCACGCCGGTTTCCATCGCGGTAACACTCTCGCCGACACCCATGGTCACCAATGACGCGCCGGTGCGGCTCAGCAGATCGGAAGCAAGTCCTCCCGGAGCGCGCATCTTCAGGCCTTCGAAATCCGCGACGGTTTCGATCGGCTTGGTGGACGGGATCTGCTCGGGCGGCCAGTAAACCGGACAGATCAGGTGCAGATCGTATTTGTCATAGAGCGCGCGTGCGATTTCGAGCCCGCCACCTTCCGTAAACCACCGGTCGCGGGTGGCGCTGTCGGGATAGGCGGCGAGCGTATCGCCAAGCACACCCAAGGCGGCATCCTTGCCGGCGAAGTAGCTTGGTGCCGTGTACTGACCATCCAGAAGTCCGTTCTGAATCGCGTCTATCGTCTCGCCCGCACCGACTACGGCGCGTCCAGGCAGCACGGTAATCTCCACCTCGCCATTGGTATTTGTTTTCAGCTGCGCTGCCATCGCCTCAAAGGCCTTCGTCGTGGACGCGTTGGCACCCAAGAATGTTTGCATCTTGAGTTCCATGCCGAAGGCCTGTCCACCAAGCGCCAACAATCCGATCACGGCAGCTGCCATGTGTGTGGTTCGTTTCATTCTTCGTTCCTCCCTTGGTATTTTGTGGTCATGTTCCAATGCGTACTTCTGGCATCTCAAGGATTTGCCGCGTCTCTTCGACGGTCGCCGGCTCTCGACCAAGCGACCGCGCCTGTTCGACGACCTTTGCAATCACCTCGGCATTGGTCAGGTGGCGGCTGCCGTCCATGTAGGCAAAATCTCCAAGGCCGATGGAGATGTGTCCGCCGGCACGGATGATCTTTTCGGTCAGCAGAAACAGGTCGCCCTTGTAGTTGACCGCCGTCCAGACGATGTCGAAGTCCTGCGGCAAAAAAGCCGTATGGGCATCAAGCCCGGCCGGCGTCCCCGGGTGTCCGGCAAAGATGATCTGATCGGTCAGGCAGAAGCAGATATAGGCAGGGTCTTTCAGCACGCCCATTTTCAAGAACTGCTCAATCAATCTCGTGAAGCTGACGTTCCAGGAAACGAGGTAGGGCTTTAGCCCGTAGTGTGCGATGCGCTCCGCAAAATGCATCAGCGTGCCAGTGGAGTTCTTGTAGATGAGTTCGGTGGTGTCGAAGCTGTTGGTATCGGGATTCCACCAGTCCACGTTGACACTGCCGCAATCCATCGGCGCGAAATCGGGTGCGGTTTCCGCCGATTTCATCATTTGCTCGACAGCGGCAAAACGGCCCATGGCATCGGTCTCATTGGCGACGTAGCCCAGTGTCGGATGGATCAGGATGTCGCAACCCGCCCGCAGACCGGCATTGGTTTCAAGATAGAACTCGGCGGCATTTTCAGGTTCACCATCTGGCTTTCTGCCGTGGTAATGCAGGATGGATGCCCCCTCATTGGCACAGGCAATCCCGTCGGAAATGATCTCGGACGGCACAAACGGCACGTGCGGATTCCCTCGCCGGGTGGCCAATTCATTGACCCGCGCTTCGATGATTATTTTGTCCAAGGCGACTCCTCCCGAGCCTTCTTATTGGTGCAGAAGATAGCCAGTGCCAAAAAATTGTCTATACTAAAGTTATAGCAATTGACAAAAATATCTCCAATATATATCTAAAGTTATATGAAAAACGAGCCTGAAGACCTGGACGGGTTGCGCGAGGCGGCAGATTTGCTCGGCGGTTCTTTCCCCGGCCACACCATGCAACGCCTTCGCACGCCCGACGGAAAGTACCGCTATACCTATGTCAGTTCCGGCGTTCGCGACTCTTTCGGGCTGGATCCGGTGGAGCTCATGGCGCTTCGCGAAGTCGACCATTCCTGGCTGCATCCTGAAGACAAACCAAGGTTCATCGAGGCACTGGAGACATCCGCGGCGACGCTCGGGCAACTCGACATCGAAGTGCGCGTTGCGCTCGACAACGGTCAATACCGCTGGGTTCGTTCAATCGGCAAACCGCGACGGCTCGACGACGGGTCGACATTGTGGGACGGTGTGGCACTGGATGTCACGAACCGCAGGGATGCAGTTGAGGCGCTTGAACGCACACTGAAGCAAGTCCGGCAAAACGAGACGTCGGAAGGCCGCTTGGCTCATATCGCCGCAACTGACATCCAGGCGCGCCTTTCGGAATTGCGCGGCGCCATATCCGACCTTGCTGTTGCCGCGCAGCAAGACAGGGTTGGTCCGGCGATCGACAACGTGCAATCCCGTTTCGAGCAATTCGAGCGTGCCCTGGTCGCGTCCCGCGAATTGGTGGTACCGGGTTCGGACACCGACGATGCCGGGACAGCATCTAGTGACCAAACGGTCGCAAAGGCCAAGCAACTCACCAAGCGACAAATCGAAATCCTGAGCCATGTTGGAAAAGGCGCGTCCAACCGGGATATCGCCGATCTGTTCGGAATTTCCGAGGGCACGGTGAAACTGCATCTGTCATCCATTTTCAAACGACTCGGTGTCCAGAACCGGACCGAAGCAGCGCTCAAATGGCGCAGTCTCGGCGCTTCGTTCGAGTGACGCCCAGTTGCAGGATGTTCACCGATGTCATTGGCATGAACTCTCGAAAAGGTGACTTGGCCAGGCCAAAACCCGATGACGATCCCACTGACCGTCAAGCATTTGATCTGATCAGGCCGGCCCCACGGCCCGCTGAGCCTCGATCATTGCGTCAATGCGCGCATCGAGTTTCAGATCATCTTCATCCGGCCGGTAGCCGCTTGCCTTGTAGAACTCTGCTGGACCGGCAAGGAGCTCCGTTAATTCTACAGCGCAGGAAAACGCGCCAGCGAGCTGCTTGATCTTTGAATTGTCAAAGGTCAGCGAAGCGGTTTTATCGCCATAAAGGGTTTCGGCGAGTTCGGGGAAGTACCTGACGATCGTGTCGGTCGGCACATGGACAATATCGACGGGTTTGCCGAGGCACGCGCCGATGCCGTGGTAAAGCTGGTCCCATGTATAGGCGCGGTCCGAGGTGATGTGGACCGCCTCGCCCAGCGCGTCCGGATTCCCCAAAAGCCTGACAAACGGTATCGCAAAGTCCTCACTGCGCGTCACCGTCCACAGGCTCGTTCCATCGCCATGTGTGACGATCGGTTTGCCGTTCTCGATCCGCCAGGGAAGCAGGAGGTGCTCACGCAGCACGGTCGGAAATCGCGTGTGGATCGTGTGGCTGGGCCGGACGACCGTGGCCGGCAGGTCACTTTGAGACAGCACAATCGTTTCGGCTGCCGCCTTGTTGCGGCTGTAAGCGCTGAACGGGTTTTCAAGCGGCACGTCTTCAGTGATCCGGTGTGTCCGAGCCGGCCTTTGATAGGACGAGGCGCTGGCGATAAACACATAGTGGCCGGTCTTGCCGGCGAATGTTCTGACATCGCGCGCCACATCGTCTTCGGTATAGGCCAGGAACTGGCAGACTGCATCAAACCGCTTTTCAGCCAGCGCGGCGTATGTGGCATCGTCCCTGAGATCGCCCTGCAAAGCGGTCACGTCGACCGGCAACACATCACCACGGCTGCCGCGGTTGAAAACCGTCACGTCGTGTCCTGCGGCAACAGATTCCTTTACGCAGCTGAGCGAGATTTCGCCCGTTCCACCGACATAAAGAACGCGCATCACACCGCCCCCAAACACCGTCACGATGCCGAAAAGAATAGCCCCGTACCCAAAGGTTGTCACGCTGTCGCGCTGTGCTGGTACACGCCGAGAAATGGCCGCGTTAAAATTGAGTGCCCTTTTATAATACACTTATTACGTGCTCTGCTGAGAGCAGCGAACGACCCGAAGTTTCATATTTTCCTTGACCCGCAGCCTGGTTTACATATTTTTGTCCGGACAAATTTTTTGGACCTGATTTCGTGGGGACGGTGTTGTTGCGCTCGTTGCAATCGGTTTCGAATACACATCCCGTCGCAAACCCGTTGCGAAGGTGTAGTGGTAGAAATTCGGGAAAACGGTCGATGAGCCTATCGCTCATCCGGCCACTTCCAACGGCTCATCGACATTGTCAGTCCATGCAGATTTCTGCGGGGCGGATGCGATGACGTGGGACTCCGCCATCCAGGCTTCGGCACGGATTTCTGCACGCCTCGGTGGTTTGACGATATTGGTGTCCGCGGTCCTGGTCACACTGGAAGTGATTTCGCGCAATCTGGGTTTGGGCTTTCGTTTTCACGCTTTTGAGCTGACGAATTTCGGCTTCGCGGCAGCCGTGGCCTTTGGATTTTCCTATGCGCTCGCGCAGCGCGCCCATATCCGCATCGACATTTTGTACCAGCAACTGCCCGTGTCGCTGAGGGCATTTCTCGATTGTCTGTCGCTGCTGACCCTGTTCCTTCTGGCCGCCGGCATGAGCTACTACGCTTGGGGCGTCGTTGCGCAGAGCGCTAAACTGGGGGCCCGGCCCAACAGCACGCTCGATATTCCACTCGCCGTTCCACAGGCAATCTGGGCCTCCGGCCTGACGTGGTTCATGCTGATCGCGCTGGCCCTGCTGCTTCGTTCGGTGCTGATCCTGTTCGCAAACGGTCCCGCTGCAACCCACCAGGCCTTTGGCGTCATGGTGGAAAGAGGCCAGGGGAGCACCGAATGATCCCCACGGCCACAACAGTCCTCATAACACTCGTGCTCATGTCGCTTCCGGTGGCCGTTGTCCTCGTTGCTCTCGGGATCGGCATGTCGGAGCTTTACTCGTTTTTTCCGCTTTTGCCGGCTGCCGGCGAGATCTTGTGGTCGTCCTCGACCGAGTTCGTGCTCGTTGCGGTTCCGATGTTTATCCTGATGGGCGAAATCCTGCTGCGTTGCGGCGTGGCGCGTGACATGTACGAAGCGCTGGATAAATGGGTGAACCGGATCCCCGGCGGTCTGATGCACACCAATATCGCCTCGTGCACCATATTCTCGGCGACGTCGGGTTCTTCCGTCGCAACCGCCGCGACAATCGGGACCGTTGCCATTCCGAACATGCGGCGCCTCGGCTATCGTCCGTCGCTCTATCTCGGCTCAATCGCGGCCGGCGGCACGCTGGGCATCCTGATCCCGCCCTCGATCAACATGATCCTCTTCGGTGTCCTGGCCGAGGTTTCGATCACACAGCTTTATCTCGCCGCCCTGCTGCCGGGTATTCTGCTCGCGGTGCTCTTTTCACTTGCCGTTCTGGTAATATCCATCTGGCGGCCGGAAATTGACGGCACCGCTTCGCCGTCGACATGGCGGGAGCGCATCATTGCCGTCAGGGCGCTTCTGGCGCCGGTCGGTCTGTTCGCGGTCGTTGTCGGCTCGATCTATGCCGGCTTTGCAACACCCACCGAGGCGGCCGCTCTGGGGGTCATCGCAGCCCTTCTTATTGCGGCATTCCGCGGCAGGTTGACCATGCGCTCTCTCGGTGAAGCGCTTGAGGGAACGATGCGCACCACCGCGATGGTCATGCTGATCGTTTTGTCCGCGTTTTTTCTCAATTTCGTGCTGGTTTCGATCGGGCTGACAGGCCAGATCGCGGATGCGATCCGGGCGATCGATCTCAGTCCCACCGCCGTTCTTCTCATGATTGTGGCGAGTTACCTCATCCTCGGCTGCTTCATGGAGACGCTGTCATTGATGATTGCGACGACCCCGATTGTTGCGTCGGTCGTGGCGGCGCTCGGCTATGACCTCGTGTGGTTCGGTGTCGTGTTCATGATCCTGATCGAAGCGGCGCTGATCACCCCCCCGATCGGGGTCAATCTCTTTGTCGTGCAAAGCGTTCGAACAGTCTCGGACGCCGGGCCCATCCGAGACGTCATGCTCGGGGTCGTGCCGTTTTTCGTGATGATGATCGGCATGATCGGCCTGCTGATCGCCTTTCCAAACCTGGCGCTCTGGCTTCCGAGCCTCGTCATGCCCTGAAGACCCGAATTAATAATGGAGGAAAAGATGAAGACATACGTCAAGCTAGCCGTGATCGCCGGATTCTCGTTTTGCGCCGGCGCTGCCGCGGCCGATACGTCGGTCAACGTTGTCGGCAATATCGGGATCACCACACAATCCAAGACCCTGGAAGCGCCGTTCTGGAACGAAGGTATCGTCTCCGCATCGGATGGCCGGATCACGGCGAACTTCAAGCCGTGGAATGAAATGGGACTCAAGGGGCCCGAGGTCTTCCGGCTGCTTGGGCAAGGCACCATGAACATCGCGACCGCTCAGCTTGGTCACCATGCAGGTGATGCGCCGATCAACGACGCCACCGACCTTGCCGGCCTCTCGCCGACGATTGAGGATTTTCGCAAGGTTACCGATGCATTTCGACCGTCGCTTGCCGCGTTTTACGCGGACAATCTGCAACTGGAATTGCTGACCATGCAGAGCTTTCAGGCGCAGATCCTTTATTGCCGCGACGAGTTCAAAGGCCTTACCGACCTGAAAGGACGGAAAGTGCGGTCATCGGGCGCAAGCCAGGCCGATTTCATTGAGCACTTTGGCGGAACAGCGGTGAACATGTCGTTTGGCGAAGTTCAGCAAGGCCTCCAGCAAGGCGTGATCGACTGCGCGATCACCGGCACGTTGGGTGGTTATTCGGCCAAGTGGCATGAGGGCGCGAAGTTTCTCTACACCCTGCCGATCAACTGGGGAGCCGGCGCAACCGCTGCCAACAAAGGCTGGTGGGACGGGCTTTCCGAGGACGATCGCGAATTGATCCGTACAGAGCTGGCTGAACTGGAAGAAGCCATGTGGGCGCTGAATGCTGAGGAAAACGAGATCGGCATTGCCTGCAACACAACCGGTCCCTGCCCGCTTGGAGACCCGGCCGGAATGACCCGCGTGGACCCCTCGCCCGAAGACATAGAGCTGCGCAACGCGGCCATGCGTGAATCCGTTCTTCCGGGTTTCGCGGCCCGCTGCGGAGCAGATTGTGTCGCCGCATTCAACGCAGCAATCGGTCCTGTTGCCGGATTGACTATCGAGTAGGCCGCCGGGGGCCGCCTGCGACTTTTCGGTGGCCCCGCCCTTTTCGTCGGATCAGGTCCGGCAAATACCAGAAAAAGCAAAGGAGTACGTCATGAAATTCAGGTTCGCCATCTTAGCTGCCGTATTGGCAGCAGCCACGTTGCCTGCCAAGGCAGCCGATGTGGAATGGGACGTGTCGGTGCCGTGGGGTGCCTCCGAGTTCCACTCGGTGAATGCGATGAATTTCGCCAAGCGCATCGAGGAAGAAACGGGCGGCGCCGTCAAGATGACGGTGCATCCGGGAGGCGCCTTGGGAATACGCGCCAATGAAAGCCTGCGGGCCGTCGAAGACGGTGCCGTTCCGATGGCGGAGTATGCTCTATTCCAGAATGTCGGTGACGTGCCGATCCTTGGCATCGAATCGATTCCGTTCCTCATCCAGGACTATGGTCAACTTCGCCAGATGCATGATCTGGTGCGTCCGCTTTGGGAAGAAGAGCTGATGAAGCGCAACCAGAAGGCGCTCTACATTGTGCCGTGGCCAAGCCAGAACTTCTTCACCAAGGAACCGGTGGAGAGCATGGATGATCTGTCGGGCGTGCGCTTTCGCACCTATGACGCGAACACTGCGACCATGATCCAAAGGCTTGGTGCGGTGCCGCTTCAAATGAACTCTCCCGATGTCGTCCCGGCCCTGGCCACCGGAAAGTTGGACGCCGTGATGACCTCGGGATCGACCGCGGCCGCGCAAAAGTACTGGGAGTTCCTGAAGCACACCTACAACACCAACCATCTGTGGGCTTCGAATGCCATGGCGGTCAATCTGGATGTCTGGAATGAACTGACCCCGGAACAGCAGGCGACGATCGAACGTATCGCCGCTGAGATGGAACCCGGTTTCTGGGCCATTTCGGAAGCGGAGCACGAAAAGCGCATGCAGCAACTCATGGATAACGGCATGACGGTTTCCGCCCCATCGCCGGCTCTGGCCAAGGCGATGCGCGACGAAACCGAAAACATGGCGGGTGAGTTCGCTGAGCGGGTCGAAGGCTCAGGCGAGATCATCGAAAAATTCCGCGCGGCGACCGGCAACTGAACGCACGCTTCCCTCCCGGCACGGGCCCGACTGCGGGCCCGTGCCATACAGTTCGACCAACGGGACATAGATGCGCGCGATCTTGAAAGCCATAGATCTTGTCTGCCTGTCCGGAGCGACCGTCGCCGCGATCGGATGCGCGGCCATGGCGGTCATGCTAATCATAGAAGTCATCGCGACCTCGTTCTTTGCCTTTTCGCAGCCATGGGCGGTTGAATATTCCGGGTATTTTCTGGCTGCTGCGCTTTTTGCCGGTTCCGGCTGGACGCTCGGCCAGGGTGGTCATATTCGCGTCAACCTCCTACTTCAAATGCTGCAAACGCGGCACTTGCGTATCGCTGATCTGGCCATGACGATCTTTGCGCTCGGCATCGCCAGCTATGTGTGCCTGGCGACGATCGAAAACATGCTGCGCAGTCTCGAGCTGGGCTCGGTCTCCTATTATCCCAGCCGCACACCGATCTGGATTCCGCAAGCCGTGCTGGCGTTTGGCTGGCTCGCTCTTTGTCTCGGTCTCGTCGGTCGCGGCCTGCGTCTGATTTCCGGACTGCCGGCAGACGCAAGCGAACAGGGTCAATCCGAATGACCGGTCCGTTGAGCCTGATATCGCTTCTGCTCGCGATCTTCCTAGCAGGCGGCCTTTGGGTGGGCTTCGCGCTCATGGCCGTCGGGATCATCTCACTCGAGATGTTCAAGACGATGCGTGTCGATCGTTTTCTTGCCGGCGATGTGTGGGGCACGGCGACTGCCCTGGAGCTTGTAACCCTGCCACTCTTCATCCTGATGGGCGAAATCCTGTTCCGCACGCGGCTCTCGGAAAATCTCTTTTCCGGCCTCGCGCCATTCGTGCGGCGGCTGCCGGGACGGCTGCTCCACGTGAACATTCTCGGATGCACCATGTTTGCCGCCGTATCCGGATCCTCGGCCGCAACCACGGCGACCGTTGGCCGCATCACGACAGCCGAACTGAACGCCCGCGGCTATGATGACGGCCTGGTGCTGGGAAGCCTTGCCGGGGCTGGAACAATCGGTTTTCTTATTCCGCCATCCATTCCGCTGATCGTGTATGGCGTCCTTGCCGAGGTCTCGATACTCGATCTTTTCATAGCCGGTATCTTGCCGGGCCTGCTGCTCGCCGCCATGTTCATGCTCTATATCGGCGCTGCGGCCCTTGCGCAGCCCGGTGCGGCGTCGTCACCGGAGCCCTCGACGAGCCTTGCGCAAAAGGCCAGCGCGCTTGGCAAGCTGCTTCCCACACTGATGCTGATCATCCTTGTCATCGGCTCGATGTATGTGGGCTTCGCCTCGGTGACCGAGGCTGCCGCGATCGGGGTGCTGGGCGCCTCGATCCTGGCCGCCTTCGAGCGGCAATTCAACATCAGGATGATCTGGAACGCGCTGCTCGGCACGGTTCAGACGTGTTCGATGATCGGTTTGATCATCGCCGGCGCGCTGTTTCTGTCCAAGGCTATGGCACGCCTCGGCATCCCGACCGAGGTCGCCAATGCCATACAGGCGTTGGAACTCGCACCGGTGACGCTGATCCTGCTTCTAATGCTGTTCTATCTGGCGCTGGGCTGCTTTCTCGACGGGCTTTCCACCATTGTCATGACTTTACCGGTGACGCTTCCGCTGGTCGTCGGCGCCGGTTTCGACCCGGTGTGGTTCGGCATCTTTCTGATTGTCACCATTGAAATGGCTCAGATCACGCCGCCCATCGGCTTCAATCTTTTTGTCATAAAGGGACTGACGGGCAAGAGTATCGCGCGCATCGCAAGGGCAGCCGCACCCTTTTGCGGCATCATGATCCTGCTCGTGCTTCTGCTGATCGGATTTCCGGAACTTGCGACATGGCTGCCACAATCAGCACGCTAATCGAACCCTGTCACAACAATGGAGAGAGCGCATGGCTGACAGTCTAGGACATCGGATGAAGTTTGGTGTTGTTGTGCCTTCGACCAACACGTCGGTGCAGCCGGAAGTCGATGCCATGCGGCCGGTGGGCGTGACAAATCACGTATCACGCATCCATATTCCCAATATTCCGGTGACAAATGACGATGACTTCAACAAGCTGATTGAGGGCATCCGCGATGCGACCGATGAAGCGATCGACCGTGTCGTCACATGTGGCCCGGGCCATGTCATTCTCGGCATGGCCGCCGAAACGTTCTGGGAGGGTCTCGAAGGGGCTGCCAAGCTCCAGAAGAACATGGAAGATCGCGCCGGCGTTCCCGTGACAATGGCATCCGATGCCTACGTTGAAGCGCTGAAAGCGTATGGAGACATCAAGAAGATTGCAGTGTTCACGCCCTATATGCCGGTGGCCGACAAACGGGTGCAAGATTTCTTCAACGAGTGCGGGTATGAAGTCGCAGCCTTCACCAGTCTCAGGTGCGAAAGCCCGCAACTGATTGCGCATGTGTCGGAGGCAACGCTGAGGGATACGGTCCAGGAGATTGACGGGCCGGATATCGATGCCATCGTCCAGGTTGGCACGAACCTGGCGTTTGCGAGGGTTGCCGCGATGGCCGAATTCTGGCTTGGCAAACCGGTCATCGCGGTCAGCACCGCGACCTACTGGCTCGCGCTTCGACGCGCCGGTATTACGGACCGCGTTGCGGGATTCGGTCGGCTTCTCGAGGAATTCTGAGGATCGACGCCCGTCACTCGCGACGGATGATCTGGCTGTATGTGAACCCGCCCAGGCGATGCCAGTTGAGCGAGACAATGATCGGTCGGCTATCCGCATCCAGGTACCGGCGCGTGACAAGGATCGCATTGTCGTCCGAACGTTCACCCAGCAGGACCGCAATATCCTCGACAAGCCTGACAGTCGTGATTTCCTGATGGACCTCGTAAATCGGCACACCGAATTGTTCTTCGATCAATCGGTGTATTGCACCCGTATGGCTTTTGAGCTGCGGGGCGATCGAGTCAAAGTCCTGATGAACAAAGACGTGGGAAACGCATATGACGGCGCCTTCCGATGTTGTTCGGATGCCCTTGGCCATCAGCCACTCACGGCCGGGCTTTCTGCCCAGTTGCACCGCCAGATCGGCGTCCGGTACGATCCTTTCGATATGATCAAGGACCAGGCGCGTGTCCGCTGCATAGTCGTAAAGTTCCGACAACGAGGTCAGGGATTGCGCGTAGACCGGCCGCTCCACATCGGAGATGACTTCACTGCCCCTGCCCTGCCGACGCTCGACCATGCCATCCTCGCCGAGCAATCTGAGCGCTTCACGAACCGTGTATCGACTGGAACCGAACCGGCCGCAAAGTTCCTGCTCGGTCGGCAGCAGCGAACCCACAGGGTACTTTCCGGAAACGATGTCCTGTTTGATTTCCCGCGCCATCCGGCGATAAAGCGGCGATTCCCATTCCCGGCCGCTCGCCGGTCCGATTGATGCGCGTTTCGTCATGCCGGCTCCCGTCCCCGCCGAATCGCAACCCAGTCGTCGGCCAAGCTATCACGAAACTCCGGACTGGCGATACTGATCAGAAGCTCGGCACGCTGATCCATATCAGCATGCTGCAGATTGACCGCGCCATGTTCGGTCACCACCCAATGTGCATCCGACCGGGCTATGGTCACGGGATTATTGGGATTCAACCGCGCGACTATCCTGCTGCGGCGACCCTTTGCGGCCGTCGAAGGCAGTGCGACAATGCTTCGCCCGCCATCCGACGCATTGGCGCCGCGGATGAAGTCTGCCAACCCGCCGTGCCCGGTTATCTGGCTGTCGCCGATGAACTCTCCGTTGCACTGACCATAAAGATCAACCTCGAGAACGGAGTTGATGGCTACAAAGCTCTCCAGGCTGCGCAAGACGGCTGCATCATGGGTCACGGCGACAGACGCAAAACGTACGCGTTCATGGCGCGCGATGTCCTGGTAGAAAGCACGCGACCCAAGCGCGACACCGGTCAGCACGCCCCTTTGGAACATGCCCTCACAAAGCGCCTCATGCAGCCGATCCGAAACCATTCCGCCATGAACGGCCAGATCGGGGGTTTCGGACAAGGCATCGACAATTGCTGGCTGCAGTTTTCCTATTCCGAACTGAACGGTATCGCCCGGACGAACCAGCTCCGCGGCTTTGACGGCAATGTCCGCCAGGGTGTGCGATGGCGCTCCGGCACTATATTCAATCAGATCGTGCGGTGCTTCGATCAGCGCAGAGAACCTGTCTTGAGGGACCGCGGGACCGTTGCGCGTGACAGGCATTTGTGGATTGATTTGCCCGATCAGGGGAATGCCGGCCTCGACCAGGGCCGGGATGAAATCGGCACAAACACCCAAGCTTATCAGGCCCTTTTCCGGCGGCGCGACCTGAAACACCGCACCCGAAATGCCGTGGCCGGAACGAAACCATTTGTAGGCCGAGGAGTAATGCGCCGGCAGCACACGCACGCGTCCCGAGGCCGTTCCCGCCTGAAGGTCCGGTGTCGCGAATATCGTTGTCACATTAGCATTTTCGCAGATCGCCGTCGGGTCAAAGCTGTTGACGCCGGGAATCCATATTCCCGTGAATTCGCGATCAGCCCCTATTTGAGGATCTTCGCGGAGCGCTTCCAGGAAAGCCGTCGGCTCGCCACAGGCCCCGGCGAGAAAGATGGCTCCGTTCTTGTCCAATCCGGAGATCGCGTCAGCCCAAAGTGCTGCGTTCATGGCTGTCCAACTCTCGTCTTGTGCATTGCATCACCACCGGTGGCCTGATAAATATGTCCGGACAAATATCACGTTTCAGGCCCTGCAATCTATATGACAGATTCCCTGACCAGAAAGCTTGCGCGGATCGTGGCCCGTCCGGTTGAGCCTGTCGTGCGGGAGCGCGCCGCTTTGCACGTGCTTGACTGGGTCGGCTGCGCGGTTGTTGGGGCGCGGGAGCCCGCCGGGCAGCTTGTGCTGAAGCATGCCGCCAGGGGGCCATCAGGTCGCTACACCGTGGTGGGCGGACGGTCTGTCGGGACACCGGAACAATCCGCCTTCTGCAATGGCGGTCTCGGAAACATACTGGAAATGGACGACGTGCACCGTACGGCCATACTGCATCCCGGCCCCGTCGTCATCCCGGCGGCATTGGCTGCCGCGGAATCTTGCGGGGCCACGGCCGAAGTCTTTCTCAACGCGCTCGTCCGCGGCTACGAAGCCGATATCCGGATCGGCAGCGCGGTCGGTCCCGGACACTATGCCAACTGGCACAACACGTCGACCTGCGGCCTGTTCGGCGCGGCTGCTTCGGTCGGCAGCGTCCTTGGTCTGAATGAAGATCAGATGGTCTGGGCGCTCGGCAACGCCGGGACGCAGGCCTCAGGCCCGTGGCGTTGCCGCCACGAACCGGTGATGACGAAGCAACTTCACACGGCGCACGCCGCCCAGGCAGGATACAACGCCGCTGCACTCGCTGAACTGGGTTTCACCGGCCCGGAATACATGCTTGAGGGCGAGCAGGGTTTCTTTCAGGCCATGTGCCCGGATCCGCTGCCCGAGCGGATCCTCGAAGATCCTGACGGGCCTTGGAAAGTGTGGGCGACAAGTTTCAAGCCATGGCCCGCCTGTCGCCACGCCCATGCCGCGATCGATGCGGCATTGGAAGCCCGTTCGCGAGAACAGTTCGATCCCGCCGAAATCACCTCGGTTACCGTGCGCACCTACGGAGATGCGAAACGCTTCTGCGATCGCCTCGATCCGCAGTCGACGCTTGAAGCGAAATTCAGCCTCCAGCACGCTGTCGCGATCGTGTTGCTCGCCGGCGAGCCAAAACTCGCCGATTTCAGTACCGATGCGATCAGTCGAGCGGATGTGACGGCCCTGCGCGACCGCGTATCCGTTCAATTGGACAGTGTTTTCGACACAAGCTACCCGGCCCACTATGGCAGTGGCGTGGACGTCAAACTTTCAGATGGTCGCCAGATAACGGTAAATGTTCCGGACGCCCTGGGTGATCCTGAAAATCCACTTTCGGATGATCGCATCGTGCACAAGGCGCAACACCTGATGATGGCCGCGGGTCTGACGGAAACCGCCGCCAATTCAATGACGGATGCAACGCTGTCGCTTGCATCCGGCGGGAACCTCGCCCGGTTTTCCGCGCTTATCTCTGAAATCTCTCCCCAGCTTGATCAGGACAAGACCGAGTGACACAACCAAATTACTTCGATTCCCTGAACTACCCCGGCATCCTGGACGCATATCCGACAGGAGCGGCATTCCTGGACACGTATCGTGGCATGAGCCGCGATGAGCTCCATGCACGGCAGGATGCGCAGTTCCGCAAGGTTCTGAAGTTCGCGTGGCAGGTTCCTTTCTATCAACGCCTTTGGGGAGACAAGGGCATTGAAGCCGGCGACATAGGATCGCTCGCCGACATTGCGAAGCTGCCGACCTATTCCAAGTCGGATCTCATGGCCTCCGTGGAGGCACACCCACCCATCGGCGATTTTCACGGGCTGGATAGCTATGCGCAAGACGAACGTCCGTGCCTTATATTCCAGACGACGAGCGGCACGACGGGACGACCCCAACCGCTTCTCTTCGGGCCGAAAAGCCGGGAAGTCCAGTCGCTTCTGCTGGGCCGGCTTTATGCTTTGCAGGGCCTGAACCGGCGCGATGTGATCCACTCGGTTTACGGACACGGCATGGTCAATGGTGGTCATTATGTACGCGAAACCATCAATCATTGGGTGGGCGCGCAATTGCTGACGGCCGGCACTGGCATTGAAACCAGAAGCGCCAACCAGGTCGCGCTCATGCAGGCTTTCCAGGTCACCGCCATTGTCGGCTTCGGCGATTTCATCAAGCGCCTGTCCGAAGTCGCACGGGAGGAAGGTCTCGAACCGGGCGTCGATATTCCGGTCAGGATCATCTCCGGGCATATGGGGGCGGAAAGCCGGGAATCCATGTCTGAGGCCTGGGGCGGCGCTGAAGTTTTTGACTGGTATGGCGTCGGAGACACCGGATGCATCGCCGGGGAAGGCCCGGACCAGACCGGGCTTCATATCATGGAGGATGCACAATATCTCGAGTTGCTGGATGTCGATACGGGGCAACCGGTTGAGACCGACGGCATGGGAGACATGGTTTGCACATGTCTCTTCAAGGACGATGTCTTCCCGATCATACGGTTCCAGACCCACGACGTCAGCCGCGAGGTGGCGGGAGAAAATCCGCTGGGACTGCCGTTCCGGCGTCTCGAAGGTTTCCTTGGCCGCAGCGACAATATGGTTAAACTACGCGGCATCAACATCTATCCTCAGGGAATTGGAGCCCTGATTTCAGCGGCTTTTCCGGTGGCGACCGGTGAATATATCTGCCGCGTGACACGGTTGAGCGGAAGAGACGAGATGACGGTTTCGGTCGAAGTCACGGAGACAGATGGCAGCCTGAGGGATTCGATCGAAGCGCACCTGCGGACACGTCTCGGCGTCGGGATAGCTGTCGAACTTGTGGCACCCGGCGAGACGGCGGCAGAAAGCGGCATAGAGACACGCCAGAAACCGATACGGCTTATTGATGAACGGTGAACCGCAGACCAGCGCCGTAGAACGTGTCGAGTCGGCGATTGAAAAGATCCGGGCAGACAATGATCGGCTTTGCATCGTAACTGCGCTCGACACCGATGGGGCCATGCGGGCGGCATCCGAAAGTGATGCGCGCCACGCGGCGGGAGCGGCGCTTGGACCGCTGGATGGTCAGACGCTGGCGATCAAGGACAATATCGCCGTTGCCGACATGCCATGGACCGCCGGGCTTGGCGCGTGGCGCGACCGGACTGCCGGCACCGAATCCCCCGTTGTCGCCCGATTGCGTGCGGCCGGAGCCATACCGCTTGCGATGGTCAACATGCACGAAGGCGCGCTAGGGGCAACCACCGACAATCCGCACTATGGACGTACGCGAAATCCGCTGGACCCGGAACGCACACCGGGCGGGTCCAGCGGCGGCTCCGCGGCAGCGATCGCGGCAGGATTTACGGATGTTGCCCTTGGCAGCGACACGATGGGATCGGTGCGCATACCGGCCGCCTACTGCGGATTGACCGGCCTGAAACCGACGCGTGGCCTGGTGCCCCGCACGGGGACGACACATCTTTCCCCGACACTTGACGCAATCGGGCCGCTGGCACGCGATGTCGCGACGCTGCGGGAACTGATTTTGGTCATGGCCGGGCCGGACCGGGGCGACCCGCTTTCCGTCGGGTTGCCGCAGGATTGGCACTCACGAAGGCCGGATGCCGACCTTGCTCGACTGTGCATCGGTGTTCCGAAGCAAATCGGCGAAGTCGATTGCGAACCTCAAATTCTCGGCGGACTTGAGCAATCGAAATCCGGACTGGCACATCTGGGTTGCACGGTTGTTGATATTGACCTGGAAGGCTGGTCACCGGGTCATGCGCGGCGCGGCGGCCTGCTCGTTGCCGAGGCAGAAGGTGCGGTTGAGCTTGCCGAAGCGCTCGCACAACCCGGCCCGGAAGCGGTCAGTGATGAATTGCGCGCACTGATGGACTATGGCCGCGCGCTGACAAGTGATCGTCTGACTGCCGGTTACATTCGCATCCAGCAAGCAGCGGCGGCAGCGGCGCGCGCATTTTCCGAGGTCGATGTGATCCTGATGCCAACGGCCCCCCAACGCGCCTTTCCGCACGATGTGCCAGCGCCCGCGAACCAGGCTGATTTCACATCGCTCGCCAATTTCTATGGCGGTCCGGCCCTGGCTGTTCCGGTGCCCGCCGATGGCCTGCCCGCTTCGGTTCAACTGGTCGGCCGTCCCTTTGCCGAGCCCATGTTGATGACGCTGGGCGCCGACCTTCAGGCCTTGGTGGCAGCTAATTGAAGTCGGGTTTTCGCTTTTCAATGAAAGCGGCACAGCCTTCCGCAAAATCCGCACCGGAGAAGGTCTCCTCAAAGGCGGATCTCAACGCGGCATCGGCGGTATCGGCACCCGACGCGACGGCGTCGACAGTCTTTTTTGCCACCTCTATGGAAACCTTCGAAACCTTGCAAAGCGATGCCGCATATTCTTCGACTGTGGCGCCCAGTTCCGCTTGCGGTACCACGAAGTCGATCAGGTGCATGTTCAGTGCCTCCGCGCTCGACAGGACTCGGCCCGAAAACAGAATATCCTTGGCACCGGATGTTCCAACGAGCGAAACCAAACGACGCGTGCCTTCAAAGGAATAGGCAAGGCCCAGCTTCGCCGGCGTTATTGCGAAGCGCGACGTGTCATCGGCAAACCGCAAGTCGCAATGCAGCGCAAGTCCGCAGCCGCCTCCAAAGCAGGCGCCGCGAATTTCGGCTATGACCGGAATGCGCATATTTTCTATCGCCGCCTGCGCCTCGCGCACCGCCGCATTGTACCGCCGTGTCGAATCGAGATCGGCATAGGTTGCGGGAAACTCCTTGATATCAGCGCCCGCGCTGAACGCCTGATCGCCCTCGCCGGAAATGATCAGAACGCGTATCGCATCGTCTTGCGACAATTGCGACGCGATGTCAGGAAGCGCAGACCACATGGCAAAAGTCAGAGCGTTGCGCGCATTTGGTCGCGCCAGCGTCAGTCGCGCAACCGAACCCGATCGCGACAGCCGCAACCCGCCATCTGCAAGGATTTCTTCACTCATACGCGCCCCTTAAACGGGATTACGCTCAACCAGTTGCTGGGCTATGATAATACGCTGGATCTCGTTCGTGCCTTCGCCGATGCACATGAGCGGCGCATCCCGGAAATACCGTTCAATGTGATACTCCTTGGAATAACCGTAGCCGCCATGGATGCGCATCGCCTCGAGCGAGTTTTCCACCGCGGTCTCCGATGCAAAGTATTTCGCCATTCCAGCTTCCATATCGCAACGTTGACCGCTGTCATAGGCTCTGGCGGCATCATAGGTCAGCAAACGCGAGGCTTGCAGTTTCGTCGCCATTTCGCCGAGCTTGAGCTGGATTGCCTGATGTTGGGCTATCGGCTTGCCGAAGGTCTTTCGTGTCTGGGCATAGGCAACGCTGTCCTGGAGGGCTGCGGCAGCAAGACCGCAGCCACGCGCGGCGATGTTGATACGGCCCAACTCAAGCCCGCCGAGGGCCGCCTGCATGCCTTTGCCTTCCTCCATGCCCAGCAGCCGGTCGGCAGGGATACGGTAATTGTCAAATACGAGTTCGGCACTGTCGATGCCCTTGTAGCCGAGTTTTTCCAGCTTTTTCGATGCCGTGAATCCCTCTCCCTTTTCGGCAATGAACATGGACATGCCCTTGTGCCTCGGTTCGGCATCGGGATCCGTTTTTACCAGCAAGGCAAAGCACGATCCTTCGATTCCGTTCGATATCCAGGTCTTGGTGCCATTGATGACGTAGTGATCGCCATCGCGGACCGCGCGTGTACGGATCGCCTGAAGGTCGGTGCCGGCGTCGGGTTCCGTCAAGGCCAGACCGCCCCGCAGCTCGCCCGTTGCAAAACGCGGCAGGAGATCCGCTTTCTGACCCTGGGTGCCAACTCTGCTCACGCAGGCCGACATGATCAGATGGCTGTTGATGATCCCGGTCAGGGACATCCACACAGATGCGATGCGTTCGACGATTTTGGCGTAGGTCGTGGCCGACAAACCAAGGCCGCCATATTCTTCCGGGATCGTCGCGCCGAACAGACCAAGCTCCTTCATCTGTTCAACCATCTCGTTGGGATACTGGTCCGCGTGATCGAACTTCAAAACGTGCGGACGCACATCCCGATCAAGCCACTTGTCGATGGCTTCCAGGATCATCGCCTCTTGTTCGCTGTTCTCGCCAACATCGGTGACGTGTGTGCTCATGTTCGCCTCCTCGCCCGCACTTCAGTAGCCGGCTCTTTCCTCGTTCTCGAAACCGCGTTTTGCAATCAGCATGGTGCGTTCGAATTCGCACACCATCACCTTTTCCTGATTGAATCCCCGCGTTTGAACGGACACCAGACCCGCATTGGGGCGTGACTTGCTTTCCCGCTTGGAAAGAACCTCGCTTTCCGCCGAGAGCGTGTCGCCGGCAAACAGCGGATGGGTCATCTTGATGTTTGTCCATCCCATGTTGGCGATCGCCTTCTGGCTGACATCGGTCACGCTCATGCCGACCATGATCGCGACCGTCAAAGGCGAGCAGATTATGCAGCGGCCGAACTCGCTCTCCTTGGCGTATTCGCTGTCGAAGTGCATCGGATGCGTGTTCATCGTCAGCAGGGTGAACCACGTATTGTCCGTTTCGGTGATTGTGCGGTTCGGTCGATGCTCATAGATATCGCCGACGTTAAAATCTTCGTAGTACCGCCCAAACCGTTCTCGATAACGGTTTTCGCCGACTTTCTGCGTGTAACCGACCATACTGCGGAATTCTCCTCCAACTCTCAGCCGCCTGAACCGCTTTGCAACTGCAAACTAACTTGTCCGGACAAATATGCTACTGACCAGCAAGCGTCAACCTTGCCAGCCCGGCAACGTCGTCCATGGCTTCGATCTTTTCGACGGCATCGGCGATTGCCGCGCCCTGTGAAACACCCAGTGGCTTTATCGCATGCGTCAGGCAACGATCGAACTTGGCCCTGTTCTGTACCGCGGTCAGCGCCGCTTCCGGATGTCCGATGACATTTTGCAAATGAATTTCGTGGGAACGCCCGTCGGACATTCGAAAAACAAACCGCAGCGGGCAAAGTGCATTTTGGTCCGGGTTGTCGTCCAGATGCAGATCCACCTTTGCCGCGTGGGCGTGTATAGCCGGATCGGACAAGGTCTCCCGGCCGCGAAACTCGGCCAGGTCAACCTGTCCCCGCGCCATCCAGGCGCCCGCCACATAGGCAAGACAAAGCTTGGCATAGTTCGGTTCCGGATGCGGCACGTCCTGCCGACCGACCAGACGATAGACGAGCGGCGGAACGTAACCGGTTATCGCCACGATGTCGTCGGAACTGACGCCATGTTCTTCGGTGACTTTCTGCAAGGCATCGATCACGCCGTGAGTCAGTCGTCCGCTCGGGAATGGCTTGTGCGACAGTTGCGATATCTGCCACTCAGCGCCCATCAGTTCCCATATCAGATCGAGGTCGTATTGGTTGTCCTCGAACATTGCGAAGTAGCCGTACTGGCCATCAAAGATGTCATGCGGACCGCGGAAACCGGCCTTGGCGAGTTCCAGCGCGACAAGGGCGCCCCTCGCATTGAAACCGATCTGTAGCCCCAGCAGAGGCGAGCCTTCCAGATGCGGTTGAAGCGTTCCGCAGGTCTGGCCGTACATTGCACCGAGCGCGTTTTTGATGCCCGCATGGTCGAGACCCTCAAGGCGCGCGATCGCCGCGGTTGCGCCAAGACCGCCCGCTGTCGCGGGACGGAAGAAACGGATTGGACCGGTTGCCGCGATGCCCATGAAGGTCGCAATGTCGACGCCGATCGCCAACGCAAGCAGGAACTCCTCGCCGTTTACGGGCCTCTGCTGAGCGGATCTGCGTTCACTGTAGGCGATCAGCGTACTGAGAACGGTGGCCATCGGGTGAACGACAGCGCCCTCATGGACACAATCAAACTCGAGGCAATGGATCTGATACGCATTGACGACCGCTGCTGCTTGCGCATTGAGCCTTTCGCCGGTGACCCAAACAGCCGCCTCGTCGCCCTGCCCCCATGTACGGACCGTATCGATCAGCTCCGAAACGTGCTCACCCCTCGAACCTGCTATCCCGGCTCCCAATGTGTCCAGCAGGAAAGTCTTTGCTTTCTCGACATCACCGGGGCCGAGATCTGCAAACCTTGCGCCGGCGATGTGATCGACCAAACGGTTCGTCGTCTCGATCATTCAATATAATCCCTTGATATTTATAATTCCTCGGATCGAATTGGGCTGGCAACCTTTTCCTTGCATTGCGGGAAAACGCACCGGGCACTTTAACCTACCCACGGGCAGCATTCGGCAAACCGTTCGGCAATCTGCTTGCGCGTGGTGATCCACACGTCCTCATGTCCGGAGACGTGGTCAAGGAAAGCCTTCAAGGCCCAAATGCGCCCCGGACGCCCGATGATCCGCAAATGCAGGCCGAGCGACATGATCCGAGGGCCTTCTTCTGCGGCCTCCGCACGCAACCAATCAAATGTCCGGCAGGCATAATCAAGCCAGTCGCCAGGTGTCATGGCCGGCGCAACCCACATTTTCATGTCGTTGGTGTCCAGCGCATAGGGCACACAGACCAGCGGACGGACGCTGCCGTCTGAAAGGGTGACCGGCTCCCAAAACGGCACGTCTCGCGAGTAGTCGTCCATGTGGTACAGGAATCCGGCCTCGGACAGGAGACGCCGCGTGTTTTCGGTGTGAAGATAGCGGCTCAGCCACCCCGCCGGAGCATGACCGGTGGTTCTTTGGAAACTCTCGACAGCCTTGGCAATCGTGTCGCGCTCACGATCCTCCTTCATGGAAAATGTGTGCGTCCAGCGCCAGCCATGAGAGCAGATCTCATGCCCCTGGCTGACCATCAACTCAGTCAGTTCAGGGGCCCGCTCAAGTGCCAACGCTGCGGCCGTGATTGTCGCGGCCACATCATATTCTCCGAGAAGTTTAAAGATGCGTGGTCCGCCAGCCACGATGCCGTAACGATAATTGCTTTCATTCCCGTAATTTCGGATCGGCAAGTTGAGCGCGATCCCCAATTCATCCACCGGTTCCGGCTTCTTGTCGCCATCCGCGATGGTCATCTCGGAGCCTTCCTCGACATTGACAACAATGGAAAGTGCCAGTGTCCTGCCGTCCGGCCAAGTCAGAGTTCCGCTCATATGCAAGTACCTTCAGTCTCTTTGGGTTCACCCATCACACGGCTTTCCTCCGATGATCATAGTGCCGGACCAATCAACACAGATAGATGGAAAATTTGTCCGGACAAATCAAAGAACGTGAACCGGCCCTTGTCAACCTCGGACAAAGTTACGCAGCGAATATTTTTCATCTCTTGCCTGCATTCAAATGCGCGCCCTAATTGCAAGAGGGCTTGACTTTGCCGATTAGATTCCGTCATTTGTCCAGACAAATTTCCCGTCGTGTAAACACCACGGACAGAACAGAGGCCGGCTCATGAAATTCTCCCGAAGGGGAATGATCTGCTGATGTCAGCGCGTCGAACACTGCTGTTCGTTCCCGGTACCCGTCCCGAACGATTTGCAAAGGCGCTGGCCGCCGGCGCCGATATGGTTTGCGTCGATCTCGAGGACGCAGTGCCGCCCGACAGCAAGGCTGACGCGCGTGCAGCCGCGGTGCCATGGCTTGCCGAGCCTTCAACCGGGCCGGAACGCGTCGTCAGGATCAACAGTCTGAAGACACTTGACGGCCTGAAAGACCTCACGGCGCTGGCTGAGGCCAGCCCTGTATCCGGCCTGGTCTTTCTGCCAAAGGTCGATGGTGCCGATGAGCCCGCAATTGCGGATGCCGTTTTAACAGAAGCAGGCAGCGGCGCCGGGTTGATCGCGCTTATCGAAAGTGTCGACGGACTTGAAAATGTCCACCAGATCGCCAGCGCGGCACCGAGACTGCAAATGTTGATGTTCGGGGCGGTGGATCTGGCGGCCGAGCTTGGATGCGATCTTGCCGATGAGCCGCTGCTCTATGCGCGCTCGCGCATTGTGCATGCCGCGCGGCGCGCCGGGGTCAACGCCATGGATGTCCCGGCCATTGATTTTCGCGATATGGACGCGCTTGAAAAGGAAGCAAGAAGGGCAATGTCCATGGGTTTTGACGGCAAAGCCGTTTTGCACCCCGACAATGTCGCGGTGGTCAATTCAGTCTTTTCACCGACCGCCGAGGAGGCCGCTTTCGCCAAGAGAGTCGTCGAGTTGTTCGAGGCAAGCGAAACCGGACTGGTGGTACTGGACGGAAAACTTATCGAAAGGCCGGTGATCCGAAAAATGGAACAGGTTTTGGCTTCAGCCGCGGCGGCAGGTCTGAAATGACCGCTGCCCCACTAACAGGGATCCGGGTGGTCTCCGTCGAGCAATACGGTGCCGGTCCCTTCGGTTCCGCCTATCTTGCCGATATGGGCGCGGAAATCATCAAGATAGAAACGCCGGGTACCGGTGACAGCGCTCGGCAGTCCGGTCCCTATTTCCTGGGTGACAATGACAGTCATTTCTATCAGACCTTCAATCGGTCAAAACGATCACTGACACTCAATCTGAAGACGGATGACGGGCGCAGGATATTGCGCGAATTGGCGGCCACGGCGGACGCGGTCATGAACAACCTCAGGGGCGACCAGCCGGCGAAACTCGGCCTGACATATGCGGAATTTCGCGATCTCAAGCCGTCACTCGTTTGCCTTCACCTGTCGGGATATGGCCGTACCAGCGAGCGCGCAACCTGGCCTGCCTATGATTACCTGATGCAGGCCGAAGCGGGTTTCATGGATATTACCGGCGAGCCAGACGGGCCGCCGACGCGAATGGGTCTTTCCATCATCGATTACCTGAGCGGCATCACGGCAGCGTTTTCGCTGACCGCCGCGATGCTCGGCGCGTCCAGAACCGGAACGGGCCGCGACGTTGATGTGACGCTCTATGACGTTGCCATGCACCAGCTCACCTATCCCGCAGCATGGCACCTGAATGCCGACGCTGTCGTGGAGCGGCGGCCGCGTTCGGGCCATCCAAGCATCGTGCCCTGCGAAACGTTCCCGACAGCGAACGGGCACATATTCGTGATGTGCGTTCTGCCCAAGTTCTGGGAGGCGCTCTGTCACGTTCTTGAATTGCCCGAGCTGATCGACGATGCCCGCTTTCATTCCAACAAGGACCGCCGCCAAAACCGCGACGCGTTGGCCGCGATCCTGGATGCAGCCTTTGTCAAACAACCGACTGAAACCTGGATCGGAAGGCTTTCGGGCCGGGTTCCCGTCGCCCCGGTTTTGAGCATTGGCGACGCGCTGAGCAATCCTTATGCGATCGAAACCGGCGCGATCGAGACGATTGCACATCCAAATGCACCGGACGGGCTTTCCCTTATGGCATCGCCGATCCGGCTCGACGGCGAGCGACCAACGTCGACGGCGGCACCGAAACTCGGTGCCGACACGGACGCTGTTCTCTCGGAACTGGGATACGAACAGGCTGAAATCGCGCGTTTAAGGGCGGCGGGTGTTGTCTGACATGAAACTTGACGGCGTCCGCGTACTTGATCTTTCGCTCTTTCTTCCAGGTCCTTACCTTACCCAGATGATGGCCGATCATGGCGCTGAGGTGATCAAGATCGAACCGCCTGGCGGCGAGCCCGTGCGCAATGTCGGTTATCGTACGTCCGATGGCGTCGCGGTCTGGTTCCGCAACACGCATCGCAACAAGAAGTCCGTCGTTCTCAATTTGAAGGATGACGCGGATCGGGAATCGTTTCTGGCATTGGCGGATACGGCGGATGTTCTGGTCGAGGCGTTTCGGCCGGGTGTCGTCGAACGGCTCGGAATCGGGCCGAAAGAGATACGCGCCCGCAATCCCGGAATCGTCTATGTGTCGATCGCGGCATTTGGACAAACCGGTCCGGAGGTCAAGCGACCGGCGCATGACCTCGCCATACAAGCGCTTGCAGGAACCCTGTCGCTGAACCTCGGCAGGGATGGAGCACCGGCCAATCCGGGCATGCCGGTCGCCGATGTCACCGGATCAATGGTTGCCCTTGCCGGTGTGCTGATGGCGCTTTATCGCCGGGAAAAGACCGGCCGGGGCGACTATCTCGATGTTGCCATGATGGACAGCCTGATGTCGTGGCTTCCCAACGTCACCGGCCCCGTTTTTGCCGAAGACCGGGCTCCGGTCGTCAAGGACGAACGCAGCTTCGGAGGCTATGCTTTCTTTACGAGCTATCAGACAAAAGACGGCAAATACATTGCGCTTGGCGGTGTCGAGCGCAAATTCGTCGTCAATTTCCTCAATGCGCTTGAACGGCCGGATCTGATTGAAATTGCCGCGGGGCCGAACGGTCCATCGCAGGAACCGGTCAAGGCGTTTCTGCGGGAAGCATTTGCTCAAAAGAGCCGCGCTGAGTGGGAAGAATTCATTCGTGACCTGGATGTCTGCGCCGCGCCGGTCCTGGATATCCATGAGGCCTTTCACAGCGCACAGGCAGCGGATCGGGAGATGCTGGTGACCGATGCGGATGGCAACCTGCACATCGGCACACCCCTGAAGTTCTCAGACGAACCCGGGCGGCTCATTCTGGACCTGCCGGAGCTCGGCGAACACACTGAAGAGGTTCTGGCCGAGTTGCGGGAACGCAAATAGTGGTCGGGTGCAGCGGAATGGCTGAACCCAGTTGTTGGGATCAATCTGATAGCCAGAAGAAGCTGGACACTCCATGACAGACAACACGGACACAGTGAACCTCATTGAGCGTGCTGGAAAAGGCGCACTCGAGGCCGGCGGACCGGAAGATGCGATCGCCGCGATTGTCAGTGAATATTTTGAAGTTTTGGGGGATCGTCAGGCGCATCTGGCAGAAGGCGCGCTCAAGGAGAACGAGCGCCAGTATTTCGTTGCCGGCGCGTTCATGGTGACGCCCGATACCAGGTATCACATGCTTGTCGGAAACCGGGGATTCCCGCCGGAGCAGCGCCGCCTGACCATTCCCATCGATGCCGCGCATCCCGGATGGGTGTTTGAGAACCGCGCGCCGCTGATCCTTCGAAACACCGACGATCACGGCGAATTCCGGCAATATCTGAGATCCTCACGGATGGGATCTTCGATCTATGCGCCCATGATTTGGCGCGGTCATTTTCACGGCCAGCTCGTGATGGCCGCGCAGGCCCGATGGACCATGCGCGAAGAAGATCTCAAGGTGCTGCGAGCCCTTGCTACCCTGGCGATGGCCGCATGGATTGCGCATGACGGTCCCGCGTGGCTGAGCGAGGAGTATCCGCCCGAAGACGCCGACCTGCTCGACCATCAGGGCGTTAGCTGACCGGCAAACGGGCCATATCAGAGTGGGTGTCCAGGCAACCCGAATAGACGACTTGTCCTCAGGTATCATTGACGAGACCTTCACCCGGCCTCATGAGCCGAAAGGATCATCTGCGATGCCTTTTCGGCGATCATCATGGTGGGAGCCGATGTATTGCCGCCGATAATCGTCGGCATGACCGAGGCATCGGCAATGCGCAAGTTCTCTATGCCGCGAAACTTGAGTTCCGGATCAACCACGCTGGCATCATCTGCTCCCATGCGGCAGGTGCCGACGGGGTGGAAGATCGTATTCGCGCCCTGTCGCACCCATGCGTCGATCTCGTCATCCCCCTCCAGTTCGCGATCAGGCGACAGCCGATCGGCTTGATAGTCGTGCAGGGGCTCCGTGTTGCCGATGGCCTGCGCCAGGCGCACGCCATCGCGCATGCATTGCCGGTCGCTTTCCTCGGCGAGATAGTTGGGATCGATCGCCGGCGTTCCTCGCCCGGCCGAACCGGTTATGTGCACACTGCCGCGGCTGTGTGGCCGAAGCTGGTAGAAATTGATCAGGTAGCCGTGCTGTCCCTGCCCTTGTTGCGTGGTTTCGAGATTGAGGCCGGGCACAAAGGTGATGTGGATGTCGGGAATGTCGAGCTCGGGTCGGGTCTTCAGAAAACCGCCGGCTTCGAGCGGCACGGCGCTCGCCGGCCCCTTGCCAAATAGATAGGCGCGCAGCCCGGCCCATATCGCCCTGTCCGGTCGAAACAGGCTGTAAAGCGTGATCGGCTGATTGCATCGATAGGTGAGGTAGACACCGAGATGATCCTGCAGGTTTTCGCCGACACCCAGTGCGGCACGTTGGCACGCAATGCCGCATTCTTCCAGCACATCGGGCCGGCCAATGCCAGATTGCTCCAGCAGCAGCGGTGTGTTGATCGCTCCAGCCGACAGGATCACCTCGCAGTTGGGCGTAACCACTTCGTCGGGCCCACCGTTGCGGCTGACAACAACAGAACCGATCCGGCCGTTTTCCAGCGACAGCCGATTGACGTTCGTTTTCGTCCACACCGTCAGGTTTGACCGGCCCTGCGCGGGTCGGAGAAACGCCGTCGCCGAGGACTCGCGGCGACCTCCGCGATAGTTGAAATCGTAACGGCCAAGCCCCTCCTGATCGGCACCGTTGAAATCGTCATTCGGCGCCGCTCCATTTGCCATGCCGGCGGTCAGGAATGCATCGTAAAGCGGATGGTCGGCCTTGGCCCTGACCACGCGCAGCGGCCCGCCCGTGCCGTGAAAGGCGTCGTTGCGGTCGGCATGGTCTTCCGATTTCATGAACAATGGCAGGACGTCATCATAGGACCAGCCGGTCAGCCCCATCTGGGCCCACTGGTCGTAGTCGGCGCGGTTGCCGCGCATATACATCATGCCATTGATCGACGATGACCCGCCCAGGACCTTGCCGCGTGGCCAGGGGATCGTGCGGTTGTCCATGTGGCGCTGGGGCACAATCTCGTAACCCCAGTTGAACGATTTCCAGAAATAGGCGAGCCCGGCCGCGAGCGGAACCTGCAACACCGGGTGACGGTCGCTGCCGCCTGCCTCGATCAGCAGCACAGAGTAGCGTCCGTTCTCCGACAGCCGGTTGGCCAGCACACAGCCGGCCGATCCGGCGCCGATGACAATGAAATCAAATTGCGCCACAGGTTTCTCCGTACTCAATAGGGAAACTCCGCACCGTTCATGGCGAGCGATTCCCCGCTGACATAGGACGCCTCGTCACTTGCAAGCCAGGAGACACAGGCCGCGACTTCCTCGGCCGTGCCGAACCGGGCCATCGGCACCGTTGAACGGAACATCTCGATTACCTCGTCCGATGTCTTGCCCATGGCGTCGGCAAAGCCCGACGCGATCTCTTCCCAGAACGGGGTCTGGATATGGCCGGGCACATAGGCGTTGACCCGGATTCCGTGCGGCGCCAATTCAGCAGCGAGCGACTGCGTCAGGCTGATCACCGCCGCCTTGGTTGCACAATAACCGGCAATGTTGGCGACACCCTTGCGGCCGGCGCCGGAACTGGCATTGATGATGACGCCACTGCCTTGTTCACGCATGACTGCAGCCGCTGCCTTGCAGCCATGGAATGTGCCGTGCACATTCACGTCAAAAATGCGCTGCCAGTCGTCACCGGAGGTTTCCAGCACCGGCGCGATCCGTATCATGCCGGCATTGTTGACCATGATGTCGAGGCCGCCGTGATCGGTTGCCACCGCTTTGACGGTCGATTCGACGGCGTCCGGGTCCGAAACATCCAGCACGCGCACCGCCGTTTCGCTGCCCAACCCGGCTGCCGCGGCTTTTAGTGCCTCTGCATCAACATCGGTCAGCACGACTGTCGCGCCGTCGGCGATCAGGCGCTGCGCGATGGCCAGTCCGATGCCGCTTGCGGCGCCGGTAACAAGCGCCACCTTGCCCTCGTGCCAATGGCTCATTGTTCAGCCTCCCTTTCCGGATCCCGATAGGATGGCGGCCGACCGGACGGCACGGCCAGAAGCGCGGGATCGAAAGCCACCAGTTCGTACCCGCCCGGCTGCGGCGGCCGCGCCTTGTAGCCGCGCTCGGCCTCGATCACCGACAGCACTGCAGGATGGGTATAGTATCCACTATAGGCGGCAACCACGACCGCACCGAAGCGCTCCGCGTTCCGTGCTTCCAACGCTTCCAGCAGCGCCTGCTGCGCATCCGACGGCAACTGTGCGAAGTCATCCGGCAGGCTTTCAATCAGCCAGTTTATGGCTGCCGTAAAACGCGGTTGCCCGCCAATCCAGGCCGCGAGGTCGATGTCGCCGGCGCCGGGAAAGCCTTCGCCACCCGGCAATAGTTGCATGATGGCAGCCTGGAGCCGCGGGTCAACAAAGGCGCTCATGCGGCAACTCCCAAATCGCGCCGGTCGCGGATCAGCGCGTCGGCCGCGCGCAGAGCGACGGCCTGTATCGTCGGTGTCGGGTTGAGCGCGGCGGCGGTCACAAACACGCTGCCGTCGATCACCATCACATTCGGCGCACTGTGCAGCCGGCACCATTGATCGACAACCGATGCCGCAGGATCAGTGCCCATGCGGGCGGTTCCGAGAAGATGAAAACCGGCCTGCACGACCAGATCCTGCGACAGGATTTTCTTCGCCCCTGCAGCCTCGAATGCCTCCGTGGCCCTTTCAACGCCGAAGCCAATCATGGCGCGCGTATTGTCGTCCAATGTGTAGGTCATCTTCGGCGCCGGGACGCCATCGCCATCGGTGAGCTCGGGATCAAGCGTGACCCGGTTTTCGGGACGCGGGAGGTCTTCCGTTGTCACCGTCAGGCTGGCCGTTCGGCCGAATATATCGAGAAACTGGCGATGATGATGCTTTCCCCACGGCACGCGCGGCAGATATCCGCCGACTGCTGTCCCCAGCGGCGCGTCCGACCGTACGAGCTGCATCTGGAACCCGCGCACAAATCCGCGCGTCATGTCGGTCTCATAAAAGTGCTGGCAGAGGATTGACGTCGCAAATGGTCCCTTGAAGCCATCCATCGCTTCATCGAACACGCCGGTCACCATGCCCGTCGGATGGTGCATCATGTTGCGGCCGACCAGATCGTTCTCATTGCCGAGGCCGTCCGGATGTGCCGAAGACCGCGACAATAGCATCAGCCGCGCCGTACCCACCCCGTTGGCCGCCAGGATGACGATCGAGGCACGATGGCGTTTCACCTGCCCCTCCGCGTCGTAATAGACGACGCCTGTCGCGCGCCCATTCGCGTCGGTTTCCACCTCGAAAACCCGCGCCTCGGTGATGAGATTGACGCCGGCCGCAAGCGCCAGCGGCCAGTAGGTGATATCGGTCGATGAGCGGGCCTTGACGGCGCAGCCGAGATCGCATGGGCCGCAATGGTTGCACGCACCCCGCCCGTCGCCATAGGGCCGTGTGTTAATTGCCGCGTCGGACACCCACCAGTGCCAACCCAGTTTGTCGAACGCCTTCGCCATGCGTTCGGCACCCTTGCCGATCGGCAGAGGCGGCATTGGCCGCGGCTCGCGCGGCGGATTGCCCGGATCGCCATGAATGCCGGCCACGCCCATGACCCGGTCGTTCTCTTCATAGTACGGCGCCAGCGCGGCGTAATCGAAGGGCCAGTCGTCCGCCACGCCATCGAGCGTGCGGACGCGGAAATCGCCTGGCCGGAACCGCGGAAAATGAGCGCCCCAATGCAGAGTGCTGCCGCCCACGGCATTGTACATCAACGGCTTGATCGCCGCGTCGCGATCATTGATCGGGTAATCCCAACCGTTTGTACGGATGTTCGGATTGGGATGGTGGCTTGTTTGCCGCGCCAGTTCCCAGTCTGCAGACTTTGACGGAACTTCGTCGTAATTCACCCACCCGCCACGTTCCAGGCAGGTGACCGACAGGCCGGCCTGCGCCAGCCGCCAGGCCGCCGCGGCGCCCGCCGCGCCGGCTCCGACAATGACAACATCTCCATCGACGCCGCTCAATGGCCATCCTCCCAGTCATTTTCATCGACACGCCAGCATCGCGCCTGGCGCAGCCCCGGCAATTCGGTCAGCACCTGCGGCTCGGTGCGGCAACGATCGGTGGCATGCGGACACCGACTGGCAAGATAGCAGCCCTTTGGCAGGTCAATCGGCGACGGGATCTCGCCCTCAAGCTGTTCGATATCGGTGCGGTCGACGCGGCGCCCGGTCGGGTCGGGATAAAGGTGGGCGTCAAGCAGCGAGCGCGAATAGGGGTGCTGCGGATCGGAGAACACCTGATCGACCGTGCCGGTTTCCACCACCTGCCCGAGATACATCACCGCGACCCGGTCGCACAGATACTTCACCGTCGTCAGATCATGCGAGATGAAAAGATAGCTCAAGCCAAACTCGGACTGCAGCCTGCGCAAAAGCCTGACCAATCCATCGATGGCTCCGGGCGCCAGCACCGAAGTTGGCTCATCCAGAACAATGAACTCGGGATCGGTGGCGATCGCACGGGCTATGTTGAGCCTTTGCAGCGCTCCAGCGCCCAACTGCCGGGGCTTGATGGAAATGATGTCGTCGGGAAGATCGACCAACCGCAGCAATTCTCGCACGCGCTCGGCCTTTTCCGCCCGGGACAAGGACGTGTGCAGATCGAGCGGCTCGCGCAGTATCTGTCCGGTTGTCCAGCGCGGATTGATGGAGTCATAGGGATCCTGAAAGACGATCTGGAGCTTGGATCGGAAACGCCGCATGGCGCGTGGCGGGATCGAACCGATCTCGTCACCGCGGTAGGTTATCGTTCCCGCCGTTGGCTCTTCGAGGCGCAAGAGACACCGTCCCACCGTCGTTTTGCCGGAGCCCGACTCGCCCACAAGGCCCAGGGTCTCACCCTTGCCGATTGTCATTGTCAGTGCCTGGACCGCCTGCACGACCTTGTCGCTGCCGCGGATCGGGAAATCCTTGGCCAGGCCGTCGATTGCAATCAGCGGTTCCGGCGGTACGGATTTCTCGGCAGCAGCAGGCGTGGCGTCGCCCGCTGCTTTCTGCAGCGCAAGGATCGACTGCGAGTATGCATGGTGCGGGTCGCCAAAGAATTCCCGCACCGGCCGGTCCTCGACGATCTTCCCGTCATGCAGCACGACGACACGATCGCAATAGTTTGCGATCACACCCAGATCCTGGCTGATCAGCAGGATGGCCGAACCCGTCTTCTGCACCGTTTGCCACATCTCATCGAGAAACTGCGCCTGAATGGTCACGTCCAGACCGGATGTCGGTTCATCGGCGATCAAAAGGCGGGGTGAAGAGCTCAGCGCCATCGCGATCAGCGCACGCTGCGCCATGCCGCCGGACAGCTCATGCGCATAGGCATTGACGCGGCGCTCCGGGTCGTTGATGCCGACCATGCGCAGCATTTCGATCGCGCGCTGCCGTTCTTCCCGGGCGGTCGCCTTGTTGTGCGCGCCATAGACATTGGCGATCTGCTTTCCGACCCGCAGCATCGGGTTCAGGGACCCGCGCGGGTTCTGAACGATGATGCCGATCTCGTTGCCGCGTATCTTGCGAAGCGCTTCTTCATCCTGCGTCAGCAGATCGCGGTCGCCGAAGTGCACCGAACCGGCTGTTATGACACCCGGCGGCCGAATGATCCCCATCATCGCCAAGGCGGCCGTTGATTTTCCCGACCCCGCGTCGCCGACAAGGCCGACGACCTCCCGCTCATGCACGGTCAGATCGAAGCCATCAATGGGCGTGACGACACCGTTGGGTGTCGGGTAGCTTGCCGTCAGACCTTTGACCGCAATGACAGGCTTGCCGGTCGGGGTGGCGGATTCGGTCGCCTGCTCCGCGTTAACCAGCATAACGGCGCTCCAGGGCGTTACCGAGCACAGCAAAACCGAACACGGTCAAGGAAATGGCAATTCCGGGAAACACCGAAGGCCACCATTCGCCGAGCACGATCTGCGTTGCGCCTGTCGAGATCATCAGCCCCCATTCGGGCGTCGGTGGCCTGACACCTGCTCCGACAAAGCTGAGACCGGCGGTGAGAAGTATGGCAAATCCGATGGTGACCGAAGATTGAATCAGCGCCGGCGCCATGGAATTCGGCAGCACATGGCGCAGCGCGATAATAAACTCCGAATTGCCCAGAGCCCGCGCCGCTTCAACGTACCCTCTCGTTTTCTGGCTGAGAACCTCCGAGCGGGTCAGCCGGATGTAGATCGGGGTATAAAGCAGCGCCAGCGCAATGACGATGTTGACCGTCGACCGTCCTGCCAGTGCCACCAGGATCATCGCCGAGATGAAGACCGGGAATGACTGCAGCACGTCGGATGCGCGCATCATGGTCTCGGTCCCGATATTGCGGAAATAGCCGGCAATCAGACCCAGCAAAACGCCGAGCACGAGTGACAGCCCATTGGCGGCGAGTGCGATCGTGAGATCGATGCGCGGGGCGCTGATAACACGTGAAAAGACGTCAAAGCCGGATGCATCCGTTCCGAACCAGTGCGGCGGCCGTTCCAGCTGACCTGTGAGCGACTGGAAGAGCAGCGACGGCCATTGGGTCAATGGTGGTGGCGGTACCGAAAAGGTGGGGGTGGAGACGGTCGGATCGTAAGGCGCAATCGAGGGGCCGATCGCGGCTAGCGCAACCACAACAGCGACGATGCCGACACCGAACCGGAAGAACCAGTCGGGACGGTTTGAAGCGGTAGTCGTCACATCTGTGTTTGCCATATCAATAAGCGATCCGCGGATCCAAAAAGGCATGCAGGACATCAAGAAGCAGGTATATCGCCAGCGAAATTGCCGTGATCACCAGAACAACGCCCTGAATGGCCGGGTAGTCGAAAGCAAGGATCGAGCGGATCGAATACTGGCCGATGCCACCGAGCGCGAAGACACTCTCGACGAGCACCGCGCCGCCAAGCATGAAGCCATATAAAATACCGATCAACGTCATTGCAGGCGCCATGGCCGCCCGCAGCGCGTAAAGCGCGACGGTCCTGCGGGGCAGCCCGGCACAGCGCGCATAAAGAACAAAATCGCTTTCGAGCGCGCGAACCATGTTCTGCCGCACCATTTTGACGATCGGCCCGGACAGGATGAACACCAGCGTCGCAACAGGCAGCATGAAATGATGCAGCGCTTCGCCAAACACCTTCAGATTGCCGGCCAGAAGGGCGTCGATCAGGATGAAGCCCGTTACCGTGGGCGGCGCCGTCGTCAGCGGCGATAGGATACCAAGCGGCGGCGGTGCCACGCCAAGCACAAAGAAGAAGATGTAGACGAACAGTATGCCCCACCAGAACTCTGGCTGGGAGCCGGCAAACAGCGAATACACGAACACCGCCTTGTCCGATCTCCCGCCCGGCCGAAGCGCCGCCAGCATGCCGATCGGCACGGAAATCAAGAACGCAACAATGAAACTCAGCGTGATCAGCTCGATTGTCAGCGGAAGGGTTTGACCGATTTCGCTCAGCACCGGAGAGCCGGTGACCCAGGATGTTCCGAGATCACCTTGCAGCAACCCGGTCCCCTCGCTGGGTGCCAGGCCCAGGTAGTGCGCCAATTGGGTCATCACCGGCCGGTCGAGGCCGAGGCTGCGTTCGGCTTGAGCATAGGCCTCGGCGCTTGAGTTCAATCCGACGAAGCGGGAGACCGGATCGGCCGGCAACAGTCTGATCAGGAAAAAGACGGCGATCACGAGCACAAGAAGCTGCGTGACCCCGATAACCATGCGCTTTGCAACATATCGCATCAACATGCGTAAGCGCCCCCGACACCAAGTCTTATTGAAGCATGGAAATGCGGTACCCGCTATGTGGTACCGCACTCCGCATAGCGCTGGCTCAGTTTAGGCTCAGATCGTGGAACCGGATGGAGTTGTCCGGATGCCAGCGCATGCCCGAAAGACCGTCGGAAAAGGCCCATTGCGTCTGGTATTCGACGATGGGCAACCATGCGACATCAGCCATCAACTGATCCTGAATGTCCTTGAGCATGGCATCCCGCGCTCCCGTATCGGGTTCCACGCGCGCCTTCGCCCAGGTGTCATCCACCATGGCGCTGGAGTAGTTGACCATGTTGTTCAGGCCGCCCTTGTCCGCCGACACAAAGAAAAGCTGGATCGCATAGCCGGCGTCGACGCCGATCGGCTTTTCCTGATCGTTGATGGCAAAGGGCAGATCGCGCTTGACCAGTTGCCGGTCGCCATACTGTGTCTGCGGCAGCGGATTGAGAGAAACGGGAATACCGATCTCACGCAAAGCCGTCTGGATGATATTGACGGTCGGTCCGAGCACAGTTTCCTTTTCAGCCACATAGGTCAGCTGGAACGTGTCAGCGAAGTCCTCAAGGCCTTCGCCGTTCGGATATCCCGCCTCTGCGAGCAGCGCCTTTGCCTTCTCGACGTCATACGCATAGCCGGACGGTGCAACGTAACCGGGATAGTTGGACGGCACGAGGCCTTCCCATCGGGTGGCTGCTCCGAAGTAGGCGTTGTCGATGATCTGCTGATAGGGGATCGCATGGGCGATCGCCTGCCGCAGCTTCATGTTGTCAAAGGGCTCATTGGCAAAGTTCATGTGAATGAACGCGTTCTCATTGCCCGTTACGCCAGCAACCGAAATCCCGTTGGCACTGCGCAGGGAATCGTATTCGCGTGGCGTGAGGTTCTGCGCAAGTTGCGCCTGGCCGCTGCGCAGCACCACGACGCGGTTTGAAGACTGCGGAACCCGTTTCATCACGACCCTTTTGATCGCAGGCGCGCCGCCGTAGTAATTCTCGTTTGCCGTAAAGACGATCTCATCGTCCTTGGTCCAGCTTTCGAGGCAATAGGGTCCGAAGCTCGGTACACCGACATTGTTCGTGTACTCGTGCGACCAGGGGTCATCGTCGGTGGCCTGCTCCAGCATTGCCTCCTTGTCGAAAATATAAAGGCCAAAAATGGTCAGCACCGGCAGGAACAGCGCATTGGGCTCGGACTGCGTGATGGTGACCGTGTAGTCATCGATCTTCTTTACCTCATCGCCCAGTTCCTTGGCCGATGCATCGTCCCCGAACACGGCCGGTGTGAACCCGGCAATCGACGCGACATTCGACAGGAACCAGCCGATCGGCGCGGCGCCGGAAACGGATTTGGCGCGCTCGAACGTGTAGATCACGTCGTCGGCATTAAACGTCGTGCCGCCGCAGCCCATAACGCCCTGGCGCAGGTTAAGTGTCCAGGTCAGGCTTGGCTCGTCGAAGGACCAGCTTTCGACCAGCCGCCCTTCGAATTTGTCGAAGTCCGGCAAAATGACACCGTCCTCATTGGGGCCCGCGCTTGCGTATCCAAACAAAGGCTCCATAAGATTGACCATTCCGGTCTGGCTGGTCGGGATCGCCGCTGCCGGACCGTCATAGTTGAGGCCGGCCGGAACATCCTCGGCCAGGAAAAGCAATTCCTGAGCAGCTGCCGGCGCCGAGATGATTGCGGCGGACAACGCTGTCATTGCCAAAAAACTGGTTTTCATGAATGGGTCTCCTAGGATTTGTCCGGACATATTTGGACGGGCTGCACCTTTTGTCAAGCACGGCACGGGTGCCTCTTCGAACGACAGGACCGAAAGCCCTTGACAAGGAGCGGCATTGGCCTTGAATTGTCCGGACAAATAGGAGGTGCCGATGCGGCGGATGCTGGTTTTCTTCAATCTCAAGAGCGGTGCTGACGTGGCGGCCTACGAAGCCTGGGCAAATGACGTCGATATTCCCACGGTGCGAAACCTGCCCAGCGTGGCGGGCTTTACGGTGCACAAATGCGCGGAAGCACTCGGCGATGCACAGATGCCGCATGACTATGTCGAGATCATCGATGTCAAGGACGTCGACGGTTTCTTTGAGGACATCTCGACCGAAGCAATGAAGGCCGTGGCTGCACAATTTGCGGAGTTCACGGACGATCCGGTGTTTGTCTGGACCGACCCGGTGGGGCCGGCAGACTGACATGGCACGGGTCGCGATCATCACGGGTGCCGGCCGCCAACACGGCCTTGGACAAGGTATTGCAAGACGGCTGGCGCAAGACGGCTTTGCGATTGTGCTGCATGATATTGGCGAGACGGGTGGAGACATCGCTCCGGAGCATGGCGTGGCCGCCCGGGCCGAAGCCGAACAGGTCGCCGAAGCCTTGCGTGCCGATGGCGCACAGGTCCATGTTGTATTCGGTGATCTTCTCGACCCGGGAACACCCGCAACCATTGCACAAGAGGCCATCGACGCATTCGGCCGGATCGATGCGCTGATCAACAATGCCGGTATCGGATATCTGTTCGGACCGATCGAGGAGATGGACGAGCGCCATCTCGACGCGGTGCTCGGTGTCAATCTCAAGGCGCCGTTCATGATGATCAAGCATGTCATTCCGCATATTCGCGCCCATGGAGATGGCGGACGCATCATCAACATTGCCAGCCAGGCGGCGAAATCGGGCTTTGCCTTCGCTTCCGCCTACACGGCCTCCAAGCACGGCATCCTCGGACTGACCCGTTCAGCGGCACTGGAACTTGCCGGCGACAGGATCACGGTCAACGCAATCTGTCCCAATCACGTCACCACCGGGCTCGGCGCCTGGCAGAACGACTTCATGTCGAAGGCACGAGGCCAGAGCGTTGACGCCTATCTCGCGGAAATGCGCGCCCGCATTCCACTCGGCCGGCCGGGGCTTGTCGAGGACACGGCGAATGCCTGCGCCTTCCTGTGTTCGCCCGAGGCCGCGTACATCACTGCGGAGGCACTGAACGTCTCCGGTGGAGAGGAATATCATTGAAGGCCGCTGCCGCCTTCAAGGACCCGCGCTTCACAAACAAAAAGACACGGCTTTTACGAACTGTTTCCAAATAGCTGCATTGCGGCCGCACAAATGCGTGTTTCGTCCGGCAGGTACGCCGCCTCAAGCTCCCGCGCAAAGGGCGTCGGAACATCCGGTGCCGTCAGCCGCATGACCGGTGCCTTCAGATCGTCAAAGGCACGTTCCGCCAGTTGTGCCGCAAGGTCGTTGATCGACGCGCCCCTGCCGATGGCCTCCGACAGCAACAGGACGCGGCCGGTTTTGGCAACGGATTTGAGGATCGGATCGAGGTCGAGCGGGTAGATGCTGCGCAGGTCAATCACCTCGGCCGAAATCCCCTGCTTTTCCAGCGCATCCGCGGCGCGCAAGGCGCGCTTCAGCATCAGGGCGGAACCGACCAGCGTTACATCCGCTCCCTGACGCGCCACCCGGCTGCCTGGGATTGGTGTCGCGGGCGCTTCTTCACGCACCTCGGCCTTGCCGGCGTGGTAAAGCGCCATGTGCTCCATGAACAATACCGGGTTGGGATCGCGGATGGCGGCGCGCAGCATGGCGTAGGCATCCGCGGCGTTAGAGGGTATCATGACCTTGACGCCGGGCACACCCACCAGCCAGGAATGGTGATCATAGGCATGGCCGTGAAAGGGACCGACCCCGAATTTGGCGCGGACCACCATCGGCACGCGCTGGGTGCCGCCGGAATAGTAGTGCATCGCTCCCGCATCGAGAAACTGCTGCATGACCAGCGCCAGAAACTCGCCGAACATCAGATCCACCACCGGCCGCTTGCCTTGCATCGCTGCCCCGACTGCCAGGCCGGCAATAGTGCCCTCCGACATCGGCATGTCGATCACGCGCGCCTCGCCGAACTCTTCATAAAGCCCTGCCGTCGAGCGCAACGGGCCGCCGAAGCGACCGATATCCTCGCCCATGACAAAAACGCCCGGATCGGCCCGCATCTCGTCCCGGATGGCGGCGACAGTTGCCTGCTGAAAGGTCAGCCGGGTCATCTTGCCGCCTCCGCCGCGAAGACATCTTCAGCGTCCAGCGTCTCAGGCGTTGGCACCGGATCCGCCTGTGCAGCCGTGAAAGCGGCATCGACCTCGGCGACAAGTTCGGCATCGAGCGCATCCATTCCCGCCTCCGACATCACGCCCTCGTCGATCAGGAACCGTCGGTAGCGGGCCACCGGGTCTTTCGCCCGCCAGCGCGCGATCTCCTGCGCATCCCGGTAATCCTCGGTATCGGAATAGAAATGGCCGGCCACACGATAGGTTTCTGCTTCAATCAGGGTCGGGCCGTCGCCGGCACGCGCCCGTGCAATCGCACCGTCCATCGCATCGCGCATCGCCAATACGTCATTGCCGTCCACCGCGATGCCCGGCATGCCAAAGCCCTCGGCGCGGGCGGCGATTGGACCGCCAACCCCCGCATCCAGCGGCGTTGAGATCGCGATCTGGTTGTTCTGGCAGACAAAAACCACCGGAAGCGATTTCACTGCCGCCATATTCATCGCCTCGTGGCAGTCGCCGCGGCTGGACGTGCCGTCGCCAAACACCGCTACGGCAACATCGTCCCGCCCGTCGAGTTTGGCCGCCAGTGCCGCCCCAGCGGCATAGCCCAGAGGCGGACCGAGCGAACCGCCGTAGAGACCGATCAGGTTGAGCTCGGGCGGGCCGCATACATCAGACCGGTGCCGGCCCTTGTGATAGGCGGTGGTCTTGCCCAGAAACCCGGCCATGAGCCGGCGCGTATCCGCGCCCTTGGCAAGTGCCGCCGTCACTGCACCACGATAATGCGGGGCGACGACGTCCGTATCGCGCAGCCCGTAATAGACGGCGGCCATGACCGCCTCTTCCCCCTCCAACCCGTGCCAGTGACCATCATGTTTGCCGAGCACCTGGTCCAGTGCGCGGGTCAGGCTCATCAGCCGATACATGCCTTCCAAAATGCGATTGTCGCGAGTCATCACCCCTTACCCCGCAGGCCTGTAGTGGCCCAGGACAGCACCCGCCGCGACCTCTTCGTCATCTGCTACCAGCGTTGAGACCAGCGTGCCGGGTTCTTCGGCGATCACTTCCATCGATACCTTGTCTGTCATGATCTCGGCAATCACGTCATCCGCGGCGAAAACGGCTCCGGTTTCGACCAGCCATTCGACCAGTGTTGCCTGCGTTACACCTTCACCGAGCTCAGGCAGCTTGATGTCTTTCAGGTCGGTCACGATGTTTCCTCTTGATTGATGGGCGAAAGGAGTTCGTCAGGTTGGGCGAGCTGGTCTACGAGGCTGTCCAGAAACGCGTTGGCCTGCTGCCCGTTGATCGCCCGGTGGTCGAATGTGAGGCTGAGCGGCAGGATGTCGGCAATCGTGACGGCACCATCGCGCACCACCGGATCCGGGCGCATGGCAGTCACCGCGAGGATCGCCACCTGCGGCAGCGGCAGGATCGGCGTGGCGTAGCGCGGCGAGCGGCTTTGTCCGGCATTGGAGAAGGTAAATGTTGCGCCTCGCATGTCTGAGTGTGCAAGCCTGCCGGCAAGCGCCTTTTCGAGCAGTGCGCCCGCTTCCCTGGCCATTGTGAATGCGTCCCATCCGCCCGCATCCCGCAACACCGGCGCCGTCAGACCGCCGTTATCGAGTGCGACAGCGAAGCCGATATTGACGGTTGTGTGTTCGCTCATCCGGTCGCCATCAAGGTGCGCATTGAGCCGGGGATGCGCCAAAAGCGCCCGCGCCAGCGCCACCAGGACGAAATGCGAGACGCTGGGTGCCGCTGATTTTGATTTCAAATCCCGGCGCAATTCGCGCAGCCGCGAGACGTCGGCATCGGCAAAGACGGTGCATTGCGGTGCCTGCGACCAGCTGTTGAGCATCACTGTCGCCAACTGCCGCTGCATCGGCGGTAAACGCATGCCGGTCACGACCCGAAACCACCCGATTGCCTGGTCTCGATAGTGTCGGTCAAAGCAAAGTTCCTCCCAGATTTCACTCGACAAGTTGTAACATATGTTATTATTATTCTGTCAATCTTATTCTCGCCGGAACTGGCGATGAGATGCTAAAGGGAGGAAAACAAATGGGAATTCTTGCTCGTATGGCGGCGGGGGCAATTCTGGCCGCTGTGTCATTCACGCCAGTTTCCGCTCAGGATGTGACACTGACACTGGGCCATGTGGCACCGCCAAACACCAGCTATCAGGCGGCCGCCGAACGCTTTGCCGCCGAGCTGTCGGAGCTATCGGGCGGCACCATGTCGGTCAATATCGTTCCGGGGGCCGCGCTTGGCGGTTTGTCCGAACTCTGGGCACAGACGCGCTCAAGCGCGCTTGACCTGCACCTGATCGATATCGGCGGTGTAATCGCCATGAAAGAGGGCCGGCCCTTCCTCGTCACCTGGGCGCCTTTCCTGTTCAAGGACCAGGCCCATTTCCACCGCTTCACCGAAAGTGACCTGTTCGACGAGCTGATGGGCGGCCTGGAAGAGTCGACCGGCATTAAATATCTCGGCTATGTCGGCGACCGCCCGCCTCGCATCGTGACAACCGCGGATACGCCCGTAGCCAAGCCGGACGACCTCAAGGGCCTAAAAATCCGCACGCCGCAGCATCCCTTTGTGATCGCTGCCTTTGAAGCCTGGGGCGCCAGCTCCGCCCCCATCGGAGCAGCGGAGCTGCTGATTGCGCTGAAGACCGGCGTCGTGGATGGCCAGGACAATGGCGTCACCGATTTCATCGGCGGCGGTTATGCCGAGGCAAACAAGCATCTCACGCCGATCAACTACATCCTGTCGGGCCTCGGGGTCTGGATGTCACCCGCCAAATGGGCAGAGATGAGCGAAGAGCAGCGCGGCTGGCTGATGCAGGCTGCGACACGGGCGGGCATAGAAGGAAAGAAGCTGCACGAAGCTGAAGTGGCAGCAGCCTTCAATCAGCTCGACGCATTGGGCGTGACGGTAACAGAACCGGACATTGATGCATTCCGGGCAGCCATCGAGCCGTGGATCAAAGGCACAGACGGCAAGGCCTGGCCAGCAGGCCAGTACGACCTTATCAACAGCCTATGAACCATCGGCAAAATGGCGGCGCGGTCACAGTGCTGCGCCGCTGGCTTTCGCGCAGCTTGCTGGTCGTGGTAACGGCCAGCCTTGTGGCGCTGATCGCTCTTGAAGTCTACCAGATCACCCTGCGGTATGTTTTGGCTCAAAGCCTGCCCTGGGGGCGGGATGTTTCGGGACTGCTGCTCTTTGCCCTCGCCTGGATCGGGATGCCGCTGATTTGGCTTGAGCGGGCGCATCTGCAGGTTGTGTTGTTCCAACTCCGTCCGGATCGCGACCGGCAGATCGCGCGCGCCATCGATGCCATCGCATGCATTGCCGCGATCGCTCTTGCCGTTTGCATCTGGCAGGCCATGGAGAGTTTCCGGTTTATTGAATTGCCGACGCTCGGCACCAGCGCCGAAGTGCGATTCTATCCACTTCTGGCGGGCACATTGCTGCTCGCATGCGCGGCCCTGCTCAACTTGCTGGAGCGCGATCCGAAATGATCGAGGTCGGCTTCACCATCGCGGTCATGCTGGTTCTGCTGTTGCTGCGAATCCCGGTCTTTCTTTCCATTGGCCTCGCAGCCGGGGCTTTTGCCCTGGCCTTTGCACCGATGCTGCGCGGCGATGTTCTTGCACAGACATTCCTCAGGGGTCTGGACAATCAGGCTTTCAGCGCCATCGCCTATTTCTTCGCAGCCGGCGCCATCATGAATGCCGGCGGGATGAGTGCGCGGCTGCTGGAACTGGCGCGTGCCCTGGTCGCCCATATACGCGGTGGCCTGGCCCATGCCAACATAACCGCTTCGGTGGTCTTCGCCGGCATATCCGGCTCCGCCGTGGCTGATGCCGCCGCTGTCGGTTCCGTTATGATCCCGGCCATGCGGCGGGATGGTTATCCGCCCGCCTATGCGGCCGCCGTGACCGCCAGTTCGGCGACGATCGGGCTAATGATCCCGCCGTCGATTCCGATGGTCGTCTTTGCCCTGTTTACACCGGCAGATGTCACCGATCTCTTTCTGGCAGGCGTGTTGCCGGGACTCCTGATGGGAGTGTTTCTGCTGATCGCTTCGGTCCTTCTTGCCGTTCGCAGGGGCTACGCCGCCCATGAATGGCAGGGTTTTGCGCGCATCGGCAGGGCGCTGCGTTCAAGTTTCTGGGCCTTGATGATGCCGGTTCTGGTCATCGGCGGTCTTCTGACCGGAGTGGCCACGGTGAATGAAATCGGCGCGCTTGCCGCGGTCTATGCGGTCCTGGTTTCGGTGTTGATATACAGAGATGTGCCGCTTTCCGACATGATCGGATCGCTGGCCACGGCCGCCCGGGATGCAGCGAAGATCCTGATTATCGTGGCGGCCTCCGGCGCTTTTGTCTGGATTTCCGCCCGGGTCGGGCTGTCACTCGAACTGGCCCAATTCGTATCAGGTCTTTCGCTCGGCCCCACGGCGTTGCTGGCGATCATTGCCGTGTTGTTGCTGGTACTGGGCATGGTTCTCGAGCCGGTCACGCTTCTTGTCGTCATCGCGCCGGTGATCGCACCCGTGGCGATCCTTGCCGGAATAGATGTTGTCCAGCTTGGCGTCGTCTTCATCCTTGCTTCGGCGATAGGCCTTGTCACGCCTCCGGTCGGCGTGCTGTTATTCGTGACCAGCGCACAGGCTGGCGTGCCGCTGACGCAAGTCGTCCGCGAAAGCCTGGTTTTTTTGCTGGCACTGATATTACTTCTCTGTGCGGTTGTCGCATGGCCGGCACTGACACTCGGATTGGGAGCGCTTCTTGGACAGTAAGACCGCAGATGCGACGGACGCACATTACTCGATAGATGCCGTCGATACGCTGACCTTCCGGCTGATCGTTCTTGGCAACAAGATCGCATCGAGTTTCAACGCCGATTTCGGCCGCAAACACGGCATCATCCTGTCGGAATGGCGCTGCATCATCTGGCTGGCCGCACGGCCGGGTTCGTCGGGTCAGGAAACGTCGCATGGCACCGCGATGGACCGGATGAGCGTCAGCCGGAGCCTGCGGTCACTTGAACAGAAGAACATGGTCAAACGCCGCACCGATGAAAATGACGCGAAGCGCTGGCTGTGGACGCTGACTCCGGCCGGACGCGCCGTCTATGACGCCATCATGCCGCATGCAGAAAAGCGCGATCGGCTAATTACCGGCGCATTCAACGCGGCAGAACTGAAGTCCTTCAGCCGCGCCATCAGCAAGGCAATGAAAGCGCTCGACTAAGGCGGCACCCGTCCGGTTGAACTGCGCGCTGATTGTAACAATTGTGACAATAAGGAGAGGCAGGATGCAGCCAGGAAAAAACGCCATCGTCACCGGCGGTGCAAGCGGCATCGGCCTGGCTGTCGTGCGCAGCCTGACATCGAATGGCTTCCACGTTTTCACGCTCGATCGTCAGGCGCGTTTCCAGGAGGATCTAACCGACGCACAGGCCGCTTCCGTCACGTTCATGCAGGCGGATCTGGCCGATCCCGCCGCGATCGAGGCCGCCTTCACCGGGATCAGGCGCGAGACGTCTGAAATCGCCTTGCTTGTCAACAATGCCGGCATCGCTGATGCCTGCCTGATTGAAGACCTGACACTGGCGGAATGGACAAATGTGTTTTCCGTCAACCTGACCGCAGCCCTTCTGTGCATTCAAAAGACACTTCCGTTGATGCGAGCGGCGGGCGGTGGAAGCATCATCAACATCTCCTCGCTGGCGGGCAAGCGCATGTCGTATAACGGCGGTGTGGCCTACACGGCGTCGAAGACCGGGCTTTTGGGCCTGACGCGGCATGCGGCTTTCGAATTTGCACGCGATAATATTCGGGTAAACGCGATCTGCCCCGGACCTGTGCTGACGCCCATGATCTTCAATAGCACCAGCCAGGCGCAACGCGACGGGGCGACCGAAAAACTCCCCTTGGGGGAATGGGTGCTGCCGGATGATATCGCGCAGGCGGTGCTGTTTCTGGCAGGTTCGGCGAGCGCCAAGGTGACAGGCACGACCCTTGACGTCGACAGCGGCTTCCTCGTTTCGAACGGCGCGCCCTATCAGGACTATGTCGAACATCGGAGCAGGTCCGGCTGACATGCCCCGGCTCAAAGCGGGGGCCGTAACCGGCCATACGTTTTATTCGCTGCCGTCCCCGGCCTAGGAAAGCTGTGTTTTTGTCCACGCGCAAGCCGGCGGTTCCGGCCCGTCCCACTTCTTCACACTGACAAGCGATGTGTGCGCAATGTTTCCCTGGCTCAACTCTGAACAGCCCTTGTCGATCGTCAGGACGTTGGGATTGCCGGCCACTTCGATGCGCTCTCCATCAATCGTTTGCGGATTGAACCAGGCACCGGCCGCAAGCGCCACGGTGTCGGGCCGTATGTCGTCGGTCAACACTGCGCCGGCAAGGCATTTTCCGCGTGCGTTGGAAAGGCAGACGAGATCGTGATCCGTAATGCCCCTTTTCCCTGCCGTGTCGGGATGAATGTAGAGCGCTTCGCATCCGCCGACCTTTTGACTGCGCGAATGGGAACCATTGTCCAGCTGTCCGTGCAGACGTGACGCGGGCTGTCCGGATACAAGATGCAGCGCGTCTTCGGCAACGGCGTCCTGGCCCAGCCATTCCACGGGTTCCATCCATTGCGGATGTGCGGGACAGTCCTTGAGCCTGAAGCTGCCGATCCGGTCCGAGACGATCTCGATCTTGCCGCTGGCCGTTTGGAGCGGCGCGCCCGCCGGATCCTTCACAAAGGCTTCGAGCTGGATGCGGTTCTCGTCACTGTCCGGGCATTCAAAAATCCCGCTCTCGCAAAACGTTTCAAAATCCGGCAATTCAAAGCCGTTGCGGCGCGCGACTTCGCCGGCTTCCAGCCAAAGCTGGCAGATCCAGTCCTCCTTGGACTTGCCTTCGGCAAATTCCGTTAACGTGCCAAGCCTTTCCGCCAATGCGCGGAAAATGTCGTGGTCGTCGCGTGCCTCGCCCATCGGCTCGAGCAGCCTGTCCATCCAGACGAGGCGCGGATCACGCCGGTTCATCATGATGTCGGTGCGCTCGAGCGGCGAGGTTGCCGGCAGGACGATGTCCGCCCTGCGGGCGGTCGCCGTCCACCATTGCTCGTTGACGACAACTGTTTCGGGCCGTGTCCATGCCTCTTCCAGCCGGTAAAGATCCTGGTGGTGATGGAACGGGTTGCCGCCGGCCCAGTAAACGAGCCTGATATCAGGGTAGGTCCGGCGTTCGCCGTCATAACGGTATGCGGCGCCCGGGTGAAGCAGCATATCGGCGATGCGCGCCACCGGGATTGTTTCGGAGACCGGATTTTGTCCTTGCGGCACCGAAGGCCAGCTGATCAGTTTCTTCGGCCTGCCGACCGGGGTTGTCGAACCGTAGCCGAAGCCGAAGCCCGTGCCCGGACGGCCGATCTGACCGAGCATCGCGGCCAGGGTCAGGCCCATCCAGATGGGCTGTTCGCCATGGTCGCCGCGCTGCAGGCTCCAGGCGACTGAAACCATGGTCTTGCTTTGCGCCATCCGGGCTGCCAGACGGACGATCGTGTCCGCCTCAACGTCACAAATCCCCGCAGCCCATTGCGCCGTCTTTTCGACACCGTCCGAAGCGCCGGTCAGGTAGGGTTCGAAGGTTTCCCAGCCGTGGCAATAGCGGTTCAGAAACTCACGGTCGTGCCAGTCGTTGCGGTGTATCTCATGGGCCAGTGCGAGCATAAGCGCGGTATCGGTATTGGGCCGGATCGACAGCCACTCCGTGGGGCCTGTACCGCAAAAATCGGGCCGGCGCGGGGAAATGCTGACGGCGGCCATGCCGTTCCTGCCGGCCTCGTGCATCCAGTGCTCCACCTCGTGCGTGGACGTACCGCTCGATGTCACCTGGGCCGTGTTGGCCGATATGCCACCAAAGGCCACCAGAAGCTCGCAATGTTCGGCAACCAGCGCCAGGCTGGTCATGTTGTCCTGGAACCCACGATGGGGCATGCCGACAATATGGGGCAGAAGCACTTCCGCCGCGGCATGTGAATAGGTGTTACGCGAGGCCGTGAACCCGCCGATCGTGTTGAGGAAGCGGCGCAGCTGAGACTGTGCGTGATGGAACCGGCCGGCGCTGGCCCAGCCATAGGAGCCGGCGAAGATGGCTTCGTTGCCGTGATCGTTGCGAACGCGGCCGAGCTCGGCCGAGACGAGGTCGAGTGCCGTGTCCCAATCGGTCTCAACAAAGCGATCATCACACCGGTCTGCGGTGCTGCGGTTTTCCAGCCAGCCCTTGCGGATCGCCGGCTTTAGCACACGCGCCTTTTCGTCCGTGACGGCGTCGATCCAGCCATCGGCAATTTTCGACGGCGCGGGATCGTCTTCGATACCCTCAAGGCGCAGCGAGGCCCCCTCGCCTGACACCCGATAAGTGCCCCAGTGCGCTGCCGTGAAACGCTTTGCCAAAAGCGGCCTCCCGTTCAACCGATATCCCAAAGAGGCCGATTGCTCATACCGACCGCAATGTCAGCCCCGGCCTCTCAGATCATTGTACATCTGCAATGCCTGATCCGGCTTTTCAAGCTCGTGGACGACGCGGGACACCGCCTGGATCATCGCCACCGGATCGTCGGCCTGGAAAATGTTGCGGCCCATGTCGACGCCGGCAGCACCCTGGTCGATCGCCCTGTAGGCCATCTCAAGTGCCTCGAGTTCCGGCAGTTTCTTGCCGCCGGCAATGACGATCGGAACAGGGCAGCCGGCACAGATTCGCTCGAAGCCTTCTTCAACAAAGTAGCTCTTGACGTAGTGGGCGCCAATTTCCGCGGCAATGCGGGTCGCCAGGCTGAAATAGCGCTCGTCCCGTGCCATGTCCTTGCCGACGCCGGTGACGGCGAGGGTCGGGATGCCATATCGCTGGCCCTCATTGATCAGCCTGGAGACGTTCATGATGGATTTGTGTTCATATTCGGCGCCGATATAGATTTGCGAAGCCATGGCGCACGCTCCAAGGCGGATCGCATCATCGATTTCGACCGAGACGGCTTCGTTGGAAAGTTCCGTTAGCACCGAGCTGCCGGCTGTCGCGCGCAATGCAATGGGAACATTCACTGTCGGCGGTATCGTGGCACGCAGAATGCCCCGGGTGCACATCAAAACATCGGCATAGTCGATCAGCGGAACGATGGAGAGATCAATGCGTTCAAGGCCGCTCGTCGGCCCCTGCAGATAACCATGGTCAAAGGCGAGCATGACCGTGCGGCCGGTCTTGGGATTGAACAGCCGGCTAAGACGGTTTTTCAGCCCCCAATCGTAGTGGGCATTGCCCTTGATAAAAAAGCCTTCCTTGTCCTGCGGGCGGTCGAGGCCAAAATCCTTGCCGTCCTTGATGCCGTCCATGTCAGCCATGTCGTGTCCTTCCTGAGTTGTCTGTGCGTTGTGTCCGAACAGCCGAAACCCCTCGCGGCCGGCCGGAATAAACCGTTAAATCAGAGCGCGTCCCTCATGCTGCGGAATGCCGCAGCGGGATTTTCCGCGCGCATTACCGCGCTGCCGCTGACCACCATGTCGGGCCCTGCAGCGGCTATCTCGCCAATCGTATCGGCGGTCACGCCACCATCGAACTGGATGAGCGGGCATTCTGCTCCGAAACGCTGCTTTAGCTCCGCAACGCGCGCGCACGCGCGGGTGGTATCCGGCGGCTGCTTGCCGCGCGGATCGAGCGCAGCCACGAGCAACAGGTCGGGCTGCTTGACCAGCAAATCACCCGCCTCATCGAGCGTTGTGTCCGGCAAAAGGCACAAGCCGGCAAGGACCGGACGGCCCGCCGCTTTCGCTGCCTCGCGAATTCGCTCGATCGCCATGGCCGGCGCTTCGGATTCGGCTTGTACAGTCACGATGTCAGCGCCTGACGCGACAAAAGCCGCAACATGATCCGCTGGCCTTTGCACCATGAGATGCACATCGCGGATCATGTTACCCGCCAATGCCTTGACGAAGCCGGGCCCGCCACTGATCTGCGGAACGAAAACACCATCGATGACATCAAAATGCAGGATGTTGCATCCCCACCCGGCAGACGCCTGTGCATCGCCGCGCAGGTTGCCGGGGTCCCCGGCAAAGATGCCGAGGCTGATACCACGGCACCGCTCCTTCAAGGATTCTATTGTGTTTCCAGTCACATACGATCTCCGTTTGCCGCCCTGTCACTCAAATTCCCAAGTCGAGTCGCGGTCTCCAGAACGGCCTGAAAAGCTCGATCTTGGGGCATCGGTCCATGACCACCTTGAGCCCGGCGTCTTCCGCAAGCCGGGCCGCTTCGTCGTCATAGACGCCGATCTGGCCCCACAACACTTTGGCGCCGATCTCGATCGCCTCCTGCGCTATGCCGTAGAGCTCCTCCTTGCGGCGGAAGACCTCAACCATATCCACCGGCCGGTCTATGGCTTTCAGCGACGGATAGACCTTGATGCCGCGGATTTCCTTGAGTTTGGGATTGGGATTGACGGGTGCCATGTCGTAGCCCGTCTCGTGCAGTACGCGCAGCACACCGTAGGAGAACTTCGTCTTGTCGGGACTAGCGCCGACCATGGCGATGGTTTTGACGGATTTCAGGATGTCGGCCAGGTACTCGGGACTGTAATCGTATTTGCGATCAATATCGGCGTCCGGCATGTCTACAGATCCTTGCTTTTGGCGATGTCGGCCTTGAGTTCATGGGGTTCCAGCGGATCGAGGAACGGATTGCGGTAGAGCTTGTCGTGGCTCTCGACCCCTATCGCAAAGGTGCAGTCAGACAACGGACGGGCGACACACAGGATGACGTATCCGTCGTTGATCTGACGGTTGTTGAGGGCGACCTGCGCCTTCTGGTTGACCTGGCCTTCGATCAGTTTGGCGGCGCAGGTGATGCAGCCGCCATATTTGCAGCCATACGGCAGATCGACACCCTGGTCGCGCAGGCTGTCGAGAAGCGGCCTTTTGGCGTCGACCTCGTAGGTCGCGTTGTCGCGGTTGGCGATGGTGATGGTATGGGTCGTCATATCCAGATGTCGCTCGTGCAATCGCCACCCGGATAGCGCGTCTCGTGACAGCGCGACGGGCCATTCGGCTCCTTGCCGAAATCAACGACAAACTCCGGATCGATCTCCATGCCGCCGTTTTGCGTGTCGCAGTTGATCATCAGCATGCAGCCGCCATTGGTGCGTATTTCCGGATAAAACTGGTTGTCCCAGGTGGAAAACAGCGAGGTCGTGACATAGAGCCGCTTGCCGTCCAGCGACAGCTGGATCATTTGCGGACCACCAGTGACCTTGACCCCGTTGACCTCAGGCGCCTTGCCGAGAAGGCCGCCCATCCAGACCTGCCCGGTCAATTTGGGATTGTGCGGATCTGAGATGTCATATTGGCGGATATCGCCGTGCAGCCAGTTGCACAGGTACAAAAACCGGTCGTCCATCGATAGCAGGATCACCGAGATCACACCCGGCACCGGGATCGGCCATTCGGGGTGAGGCTCGTTCTCGACGTCGATGATCTTTTCCCACTGCCACTCGCCGGCATCGTCTTTCCACCAGTGAATAATGTTGGCCGACAGCGCCGCGCCGACAAAGCCGTGGGAGGAGTCCGGATCGTGGTGAAAACGGACTTCGAGAGGAATGAGACCATCCTCACCGAGATAAAAACTCTGCTTGGGCTTGCGCTTCTCGAAATCCCAGAAATGCAGCTCGCGGCCGTATTTCAGGTGGCCGACTTCTTCGAGGTCGAAACCCGGCATGAAGGTGTTTGGGGCCGCCCATTCCGAACTTACCATAACGTTGTGACGCGGCTGGTACCAGAAGTCGTAACCGAACTTGATGTCACCCATGGAGTCTTCCCAGCGGCCGACGATCTCGAAATCCTTGTTAAGGTGCAGATAGCCGCCCGGCGCATTGCCCTGGGCGTCGCCGAGCATCGAAATGATGATCTCCGATCCGAGGCAATGCACTGTGTGCGGTGCCGACAGATTGGTCTTCGCCTTGATCTCGGCGCCGTCGATGACCTTGTGCAGCCTCGGATTGCGCGGATCCGTGGCACAATCGACGATGTGCAGGTTGGTTGACCGGACGCCGGGCACGATCAGGTATTTGCGCTCCATCGAGGCATCGCCATGGCAGGAGGAACAGGCATTCCAGCCCATATGGTGCAGTTCATCACCAATGCCCGGCATCTCAAGTCGGGAGATCACTTGAGAATAGGTCGGGCTGTCCGGATCCGCGTCGATCGTGCACAGATAGTCCGGCTTCTGAATGCCTGTTCCTGTATAAATCGCAATCGTGTAGAGCACTTTTTCCCGAGGGGCCTTCATCGCCTCCGCAGGCGATGCGTAGCCGGGACCGCAACATGGTTCTGACATCTGTTCTTCCCTCAATCCCTGGTCTATCTCAGTTCCGCCGCCGTATTGCCGCCATCGACCGTCAGCACATGGCCGGTCGTGCGTTCCGACAGCGCGAGCGCGACAAAGGCCTCGCCGACATGACGCGCTTCGACTTCCCGCTTCAGAAGATTGCCGCCCATGTAGTCGGCTTCACTGACCCCGCGGGCCGCCGAACGCTCCTTGATGAAATCATCGGTCAGAAGACCCGACCGGATACGGTCGGCATTGATGCCGTTGACGCGAACGCCGTTGCCGCCGAGTTCAAGAGCCAGCTGCCGCATCAGGAACATGGTGGCAGCCTTGGGCATGCCGTAAGCACCCATGTTCTTGCCCGGGTTGATGGCCTGTTTGGAGATGTTGAACAAAATCTGTCCCGGCCGCGCCTGCTTCACCATCAGGGCTGCAGCGGCAGTGGAGAAGTTCTTGTGGGCGAAGAAGTTCAACTCGAATGCCTTGCGGAAGGCCGCGTCATCGAGATCCAGCATCGCGCCGCCTGTAGCCGAACCGGCATTCGATACCAGCACATCCAGCCCGCCGAAGGTCGCAACGGCATGATCCACAGCCGCTTCTGCGGCACCTTCCTGCGTGATGTCGCACGCAAAAGTGCTGTGCCACGGCCCGAGTTCACCAACAGCTGCCTCCAGCCGCGCAGCATCGAGGTCCACGAGGACGCAGTTCGCGCCAAGTTCCGCAAACGCCGTGGCCGTCGCCAGACCAATGGCACCTGCCCCGCCGGTGACCATGACCACTTTGCCCTGCAATACCGGCTTCGAAAGCCGGTCAAGCTTTGCCCGCTCGACGGGCCAGTATTCGCACTCAAACTGGTCTTCCTCGGAAATTGGATGAAAACCGCCGGCATCCTCACCGGCGATGCGTACAGCCATGTTCTGCTGCGCCAGGTCGGCGGCAATGGCGGCGGAACGGCCATCATCACCGATGCCGACAATGCCGATGCCCTCGATCCAGGCATGTCTCGGCTCGGGGCTGACCATCGGCCCCACCGCGTCAAATCGGGGCGCGTTGCGCTCGTAATAGGCGGTGTAGTCTTCCTCAAAGGCCTGAACCGCCGTGACGATGGCATCACGACCCTTCGACCAGACCGCCCTCGGCAGCACGAGCGGCCACCCCTTGATATGAAGAACGTGATCCGGGGAGCAAACCCCGCGTTTTGCCAGTGCCTCGATGTCGGACCGGGACCAGATGTCTTGAGTCCCCGGGCCGCCGCGCCTGTCGAAGACGGGCATCGGCGTATCGGGGTCACCGCGCTGTTCCGCGATGACGCCCCGCAACAGGGTCAGGACGGAAAGATCCTCTACCGGCGCGTCGCTTGCCTCAATAGCGGTCTTGTTCAATCCGAAATAGGCCGCCACCTCATTGGCATGATCGACCACCCGTCGGTAACTCTCTTGCGCCGTGCCGCCAAAGGCCACGTGGCCGTGGTTGAGCAGAAGCAAGCCTTCCATCTCCGGATTTTCGTCGAATATCTCCGCCGCCCTTTTGTCCAGCGCGAAACCCGGCATCAGATAGGGAACAACCCCCACCCGATCACCGAAAATCTCGCGGCAGACATCCTGTGCGTTCGGAAGATTGGCAAGCACCAGAAAAGGCGTTGCATGGGTGTGATCCACATAGGGATGCGGCAAAAACGCATGCAAAAGTGTTTCGATCGACGGGTTTGGGGAATTTGCATCCAGTAACGCGCCGCGCTGGGCGCTGATCATTTCCTTGTCCGAAAGGCCATCAAGCCGACGCTGCTTCAATAGCGGATCCAGCCAGACCCCCGGCAGGCCCTGCGCCTCAACCACGCCCAGATCCCAGCCGGATCCCTTGATATGGAGAACCGCCTTCTCCTCGCCGTAGAGATCGCGGCGCTTGACCTTGACCGATGTATTGCCGCCGCCATGCATCACCAGATCGGGGTCCTGGCCGATGAGGCGCGAAGTATAGACGCGCTCGGCAAGCTCCTGGTCCGCCGGGTCGGCGCCAGCCTGCTGTCGCCAGCGTTTTGCCTCTTCCTGGTCGTAGCGGTTCTCAATCATGGTGTTTCGCCGGTTCTGGAAAATTGGTCATTGCCAGCGGTGGCGTGTCGGTATCACGCCCGCCGCCGACGGGAGGAATCTGCTGGTTCCGATAGGCCGGTGACGCCTCCACTTCCTGTCGTGTCAGAAGCACCGGACCGCCGATCGACATGGCGATGCAGTATTGACGCGCCAGTGTTTCGAGCTGCACGGCCGATGCGAAAGCGGCCTCCAGCGTTTCGCCCACGGTGATCATGCCGTGATTGGCAAGCAGGCAGGCCGTTCGTCCCTCCAGGGCAGCCACGGCCACATCCGACAAGTCCTGGCTTCCATTGACCGCATAGTCGGCGCATCGCACGTCATCCCCGCCAAAGCTCGCAATAAGGTAATGACAGGCCGGGATCGGTTTCCTGGCCATGGACAAGGCTGTCGCAAAGGGTGAATGGAGGTGGACAACGGCGTTCACATCGGAGCGCGCGGCGATGATGTCACGGTGAAAGCGCCATTCTGATGATGGCTCGTACTCACCGCTCCAGCGGCCATCTGCTATGGCGAGCGGAACAATCATCTCCGCCCGCAGCCGGTCATAGGCTATCGAGCCAGGTGTTATCAAAATGCAATCGCCGAAACGCGCGCTGACATTGCCGGACATGCCCTGATTGTATCCGGCCGCATTCATTTCGACGCATCCGTCGATGATGGCCTGCCGCAGCGTCCGTTCCTCATTCGATAACATGGTGGCTCGTTGGTTCATGGGGTTCAGTTCGGATTGATGGGCGGCTCGCCGGCAAGAAACCTGCGCACTTCCTCGGCAGCCTGCTCGGCGGCAAAGGTCACGGTGCGAACAGAAGCGCCGGCAATATGCGGCGTCAGGGTCACATTCGGGAGCTTCAGCAGCGGCCAGTCCGGCGGGGCCGGTTCGACGGCAAATGTTTCCAGCATGGCGCCGCCCAGGTGCCCCGAATGCAACGCGTCATAAAGCGCGTCGTAGTCCACCAGCGGGCCACGCGCCGTGTTGACGAAAATCGCGCCCCTCTTCATGGCGGCAAACTGGTCCTTGCCGATCATGCCCTGTGTTTCCGATGTGACACGCGGATGCATGGTGATGACGTCGCTGTTGGCCAGCAGCTCTTCGAGCGAGGTATGCTCAACGCCGTCGCGGCGGTCCTGTTCCGACAATTGCACATAGGGATCGCAAACGAGGACCTTTGTTCCGAAGGCGCGCAGAAGGCGGACCACCTTCGTGCCGATATTGCCGTAGCCAATGACGCCGACGGTCATTTCGTTCAGCTCCCTCCCGGTCCGGTCGGCCCTGTAGAGATCGCCACGCCAGTCTCCGGCGCGCAAGGATTCGTGCCCTTCACGAATGAGCCTGGTTTCGGCGAGGATCGCGCCGATGGTGAATTCGGCCACCGCGGTGGCATTTCGGCCGGGAGTGTTGACGACCAGAATATTGTTTTCGCGTGAGGCCTGCATGTCTATGGAAACCGGCCCGCCACGCGATACCGCGACCAGTTTCAGGTTGGGCAGTTGTTCCATCATGGCGCGCGACAGAGGCGCCAGATGGGTGACAAAGATGTCGGCACCGCCGACGAAGTCCAGCACCTCCTCGGCAGTTCCGAAGTATTCTTTCAGCCCGTCCATGCCGGCTACTGCGTAACCGTGTTCCATCGGCACATCCGGCCAGGGCTGCTGCATCGTCCGGATTGTGTGGTCGTTGCCGCAGACCGTTTCAATCTTCTGCGCAAAAACCTCCGGCAACATGAAGAGATCACCAATGATTGCTATTTCGGCCATGGTTTTGCGTCCTAATTCTCCAGCAGTGCCAACGCCGTGTGCTCATCGGTGACAAGATGCGATACGTAGCCGCCTTCGAGCGTTGCGGATATGGCCTCAAACTTGGCCGGGCCGCCGGCAACCAGCAGTCCGTTGGCCCTTTGCTTCAGGTAGGAGAGATCGATGCCGATCATCCGATCGTCCATCGGTCCCTTGATATGGTTGCCGGACGGATCGATGAAACGACCGCACAGAACACCGACGGCGCCTTGCTCGCGATACCAGTCGAACTCCTTGTCGGTGGTGATCGCCGATTGCACGATGGGCGTATCCGAATCGCAGTTGCCGACCGAAAAGATCGAGCGGTCGATGGCCTTGAGCCGTTCCAGCTGCTCCTTGATCACCGGTTCATTGCGCAGGGACTCGGCAAGTTTCGCCGATGTCAGGATGGCCGGGGCGTGCAGGGTATGGCATTCTGCGCCCAGGCGCGACGCCAGGCTGATAGCGCACCCTTCCGCCGTCGATACCAGTGGCGTCGTCATGGAGCCGATAATCTGGCAGACCGTCAGGTCCTCGATGATGCGGTATGGCGCCTCGTTGGCCAGATGATAGATGGTCTCGCCCCAGGCGATGCCGACCAGTTCGCCGGGTTGCAGGATATCATGCAGTGCCATGGCACCGACCTGTGCCACCTGGCGGTTGATCTGCGCCTTGTAGGCCACATCGGCCGGATCCCCCGCAGCGGTGAAGTTGGCGATATAGACATCGGCAAGATCGTATTTGGCGCGCAGGTCGCGGGACGTATTGGATACCGCGAAGGAGGCGCCGTTGATGCGGATATCGACAATGTTCTGCTCGCGTGCGAGGCGCAGGTAGTTGATGACCGTCGGTCGCGATACACCGAGCCGCAGGGCGATTTCGTTCTGGGTGAGGCCCTCCTTGTAGTAAAGGATCGCCGTGTTCGCCAGAACGCTGTCCTGATGAAGTGCCCGCCGGACATCACTTTTCTTGGCCTGTTCACCCATTGTCGTCATCCAGTATTGAAGCAGTTCTGATGAATTCCAGGGTCGATTCCAGATCGACCACGCCGGCATCGGAACCGAGACCTGTTGCAACGAGCCCCGACACCGCGGTTCCGAGGCGACATGCCTCTTCAAGGTCGTAGCCCATGCTCAGACCGGCGATGAAACCGCCGCAATAGGCATCCCCGCAGCCGGTGGTATCCGAAACGTTCACCTTGAACGCCGGCAGACGCCAATCGCCGTCTGCGGTGCTGATGAATGACCCCTTTTCGCCCCACTTGAAGATGCAGGCAGTAGCGCCGAGATCCCTGAACCTTGCCGCCGCGTCCGACGGATCGGCGGTGCCGGCAATGAACAGCGCCTCTTCCATGGAGGGCATGAAATAGTCCACATGCGGCATCAGATCCTTCAGCTGGCCGAGTGTCTCGTCATTGGGGCCGATCAGGTCCAGGGTCACCGTCAGCCCCCGCGCCTTGGCGTGGGCAAGCAGTTTCGCGCTTTGCCCCCGATCCATCTTGGCGAGAAAGCCCGTGCCGCCATGGTGCAGGAAACGTGTGTCGCACAGGGCGTCAAACTCGGATTCGTCCAGCCACCATTCGTCCGACGCGCCGCGGCAATGCAGGGCCGGACGTTCCCCATTGGGTCGGATCGGCAGGATCGTCGCCGAGGTCGCCATGGCCCCGGTCCGCTGCAGCAACGAACAGTCGATGCCCATGGCACGGTAGCGGTTCTCGATGAAATCGCCCTTCTCGTCCCGCCCAAGGCAGGCGGATGTAGCGCAGGATATGCCGAGCTTTGCGGCGTTCATCAGTGCGCCGGAGGCTGTTCCGGCCGGGTTCATGCGGATTTCCTCGACAAAGGCAATGCCGCCGCCATCGGGAATGGACGACACGGGCCGGCCGGCAATATCGAGGATGGTCAGACCGGCAAAGACGGCATCGAAGCGCGGATTGTCGACGGTCATGAGCGCTCTCCCAGGATATCGCGCCTGGCATTCCACAGCGCCACGGAAGCGGTCACGCTCCGCTCGTAAAGCTCAAAACACTGATCGTAGACCGCAACCATTTCGCTGTCGGGCTTGTGATAGCGCAGCGCCTCGTCGCGCACCGGGGGCCGGTTGATGTCCATCATGCCGCCGGCGCAGGCGCCGATCATGGCCGCGCCCCAGACGCCGTGGTCGCTGGCATCGCTTGCAACAATCGTGGTGTTCATGACACTGGCGATGATGTCGCACCACAGGGCATTGCGGGCACCACCGCCGGTCATGAAGATCTGGCCGGGCGTTGCCGCGCCCGTCGCCTCAAAACACTGGCGCAGGCTCATCGCCGTGCCTTCCATCACCGCACGCGCAAGATCCGCCTGGGTGGTGCCGCCGGTGATACCGAGAAAAGAAGCTGTCGCATGCGGCGCAACGATCGGCGCCCGTTCGCCAGACAGGAACGGCAGGAACAGGACGCCATTGGCACCGGCGGGCGCGGTCGCTGCGGCCCGATTGAGGCGCTGTACGGTTTCGGCAGCGTCGGCACCGCCATAATTCACGCTGTCCAGCGAGGTGAACCAGTCAAGCGCCGACGCGCCGCTCAGCGGCGCCAGAACCTTGACCCATCGGTCAGCATGGGGATGGGCAAGTGCCGCCCCGGGCTGAGGACCGTTGAACGCTTCCGCCTCGACAATGACCCCGACCACAGCGGTTGTGCCAAGGATCAGGCAGATGTCCCCCGTTTTGGCAAGACCCATACCGGCAATCATCGCCGCAACATCGATGCAGCCGATGGCAACGGGGGTACCGGCGTTGAGACCGGTCGCCTGCGATGCTGCGGATCCAGTCACGCCGTTCTGCTGTTTTGCCCATCCCGGTTCGATGCATTTTTCCTGCAATTCCTCGACGCCGAGCATGGCAAATGCCTCGCTGGCATAGCGGCGTGTCTCCAGGTCGAGGAACGGGATCGTCGCATCGGTGTAGTCGGTGGTCAGTTTCCCCGTCAGCTTGAAATTGATCCAGTCCTTGCAGTTGACCGCATAGCGTGCCCGCGCGGCGTTCTCCGGTTCATGGTCCTTTAGCCAGCGGAAGGCCGCGCCCGACGTCCCGGGCCAGATGGCGGTCCGGCTGTAACGTGCCAATCGATCAGCCGTCCCATCCTCGATCCAGGCAGTGACGTAGTCGACGGCCCGCTGGTCATTCCACAAGATTGCGTCCCGGACCGGCTGATGCTGGGCATCAAGCAGCCACAATCCGTCACCCTGGGCGCATACGCCGACCGTGCCGATGCTGTCGGGGCCGACTTCGGCACAGACGGATCTGATGGCTGTTGCCGCTGTCTGCCAGATGGCATCCATCGACTGTGATGACCAGCCAGGCTGTTCAGAAACGGGGTTGCTCTCGCACACCTTCGTTGCCCTGTTCGCACCGCGCGAATCGTAGACCGCCGCCTTGACGGCGGTTGTGCCCACATCCAATCCGAGATGGAGATCACCAGTCATTCACACGGCCAACACATCACTGCTCATGCTTTACATATGGCATAGGGGTTTACAAATGTTAAGCAAAATTCTAAGCGCCTTCACCAGAAATTGTCGGGCGATCGATACGGTCCAAGACGCTTTCGCCGCCGATCCTCAATCCTGATCATGGTTTGACTTATGACATTTCTTGTTACATAAGTTAAGTCCGTTTTGAAACGGAATGCACATTTCGTTGTCCGATCCTGCGCCAGGTTTCCTGGTATCCGGGCCCGTGCAAGCCGCTGAAAACGTTGTTTCGAATGCGGCCATCCTGCGGCTGCAAATGGGAGGTATAGCAATGAGCAAGAGTTTGCGTTCAAGTGTTCGCGCGCTTGGCCTGGGCATCATGGCCACCGCATTGGTCGCCACAGCAGCGTGGGCGGATTCGCATCTGTCCCTCGACGGCAAGAAAATCGGCGTGGCTGTAGTCGGCACCCAGCATTTCTGGGACCGCGAGGCGTTCAACGGCGCTCTCGACCGGGTCAAGGAGCTTGGCGGCGAAGTGGTTCCGGTCGATGGTGGCCGCGACAACCAGGTCCATGCCGACAACCACGACATTCTGCTGAACAGCGATGTTGACGCCGTCATTTCAATCCTGGGCGACGGTGCCGTGGAACCCAAATTCGAGGCGTTGAAAAACGCTGGCATCCCCGTCTTTACAGTCGACCATCTGTCGCCGCACGGCATCAACAATACGACATCCGACAATTACTATATGGGCACGACCATCGGCCGTTACATGGCGGATGCGATCGGCGGCGAAGGCAAGGTGGCGATCTTCAACGCCTTCGAGGGCGCGCTGCGCATTTGCGGTATTCGTGCCGGACTTTGGAAATACGTGCTGCAGGACTATCCGGGCATTGAAATCATGCAGCCGGAGTTGGCCGAGGAATTCGCCAACGCTCCGGAAGACGCGCGCAAGAAGACACTCGACCTTCTGGCAGCCAATCCGGAAGGCACGATCGATGCCATCCATGTCGGCTGCTGGGATCAGCCTGCCATAGGCGTTGTGCAGGCACTCGAGGAAGCCGGCCGCACCGAGATCAAGGTCACAGCCCTTGACGGCGGACCGGAGACGCTCGAGATCATGGCGGAGGAAAACAGCCCCTTCGTGGCCAATGTTGCGCAACAGCCGCGCAAGATCGGCATGACCGCCGCCAGCAATGTTGCGCGCCATTTCGCCGGCGAGAAGCTGCTGCCGCAGACCTTTGTCGACGTCAAACCTGTGAACGGTCCTGAAGAAGCAAAGGCCGTCTACAAGGAACTCGGCTACGGCGACCTGAACTAGGATTGCCCATCTTTTCGGTGGACAGACAATCGGAGGGCCCGTGGTTCGCCGCGGGCCTTGCCGCTATAGTTCCTGTGAAGTCGTTTTCAGCAGCATTGGTCCGCGAACATGACGAAGAACGATGACGCGCACGTTCTTTCCATGGCTGGAATATCCAAATCCTTTCCCGGCGTTCAGGCGCTGGATGAGGCCAGCCTTTCGGTCGCCCCGGGTGAAATCCACGGACTGGTGGGAGAAAACGGCGCCGGTAAATCGACCATCATCAAGGTCCTGGCGGGCGTCTACGAACGCGACAGCGGAACCGTCACCATAAACGGAACGGCCTATGACACGCTGACTCCCGCGACGGTGCACACGGCCGGCGTGCGTTTCATCCACCAGGAACTGCACCTTGTTCCCCATTTCACGGTCGCTGAATCGGTGTTCATGGGACAGGAGATCACCGGTTGGTTCGGCGTCGACCGCAAATCAATGAACGCCCGGGCCGCGGCGTTCCTGTCCGAGACGCTGCATATCGACATTGCACCGAACACGCTGATCCGTGACCTTGGTATCGCCGAGCGAAAACTCGTTCAGATCGCCCGCGCCCTGATCGACAACAAGGCCAGGATCGTGGTCTTTGACGAACCCACCGCGCCGCTCGCCATGGCCGAGATCGAGCAGCTCTTCACCGCCATCCGGCGGCTTAAAGAGCGCGGTATCGCCATCATCTATGTCTCGCACTATCTCGGTGAAATCACCCAGCTCTGCGACCGCGTGACCATCTTCCGCAACGGCAAGGACGTTGCGGTGGAAGACAATATTGACGACACGTCTTCCGACAGCATCATCAGGCACATGGTCGGGCGCGAGCTCGCTGCTCTCTATCCGGACAAGCACCATGCGGTCGAAACCCCGCTGCTGAAGCTGACGGCTTTCTCCAGCAACGGGCAATTCAGCGACATTGACCTGACGGTCGGCGAAGGCGAAATCGTCGGATTGGGCGGCCTTATCGGTTCCGGCCGGGAAGAACTCACCGATACGATCTACGGCCTCAGGCAGCCGACGTCCGGGAGCATTGAACTGGGCGGCCGGAAGCTGAGCATAACCGCACCATCCGTCGCCGTCGAAGCCGGGATCGTGCTTGTCCCGCGCGACCGCCGCCATGACGGGCTGGTGCTCGACCTGAGTGTCGGCGACAACATCAATCTGGCCTCCCTGGACGAGATCGCAAATCTGTGGCTGGAAGACCGCAAATCGGCTGCGCGGCGGTCGGACGAACTTTCGGAGAAGCTCGACATCCGGCCACGCAATTCCGGGGCCATCACGCGCTTTCTGAGCGGCGGCAACCAGCAAAAGGTGGTGCTGGCGCGGTGGCTGGCGACCGGTTCGAAAGTGTTCATCCTGGATGAGCCGACGGTCGGCGTGGATATCGGCGCGAAAGTGGAGATTTACCAGTTGATCGAAGATCTCGCTTCCCAGGGCGCGGGTATAATCGTCTCATCGTCTGACCCCACCGAGCTGCTCGGTCTTTGCGATCGGGTGGCCGTCCTGATGCGCGGCAAGCTGATCGCCGACCGCCCCGCCGGTTCGCTCGACATTGACAGCCTGATTGCCCTAACCACCGGCTTTGAAGCGACGGGAGATGCGGCTTGAGCGTGGACAGCGGAACAGCGGCAGCACAATCCGCGCCTTTGCGGCGGGCGGCGCTGGTCGGCTATCTGCCGCTGGCCATTTTTGTCGTGCTGCTGGTCTACCTGAGTTTCACGGCGCCGAATTACTTCAGTTTGCAAAGCCTCGACCTGATCCTGAGGCAGGCCATCCCAACCGTGGTTGTCTGCCTCGGTCTTTCCGTCGTCGTCATGGCCGGCGGGAATGACGTCGTCTCCGGCGGGATCGATCTTTCCATACCGGCGACCGCGATCCTGTCGGCAGCCATCATCGCGGACCAGGTGACCAATCACGGCACGCCGATCGCGCTTGCCCTTGCCATGGCGCTGATTGCGGCGCTGGTGGTCGGCGCAGCCAATGCCCTGCTGGTGGTGCGGATCGGCATGACGCCGCTGCTGGCGACGTTGTCGAGCTCGGTTGCCGTTGTCGGGATCGTCAAGGTGATCACGTCCAGCCGGCGCATCAATGTCGACCATCCGGCTGTCGTGTGGCTTCGAGACGGATCGATTGCCGGTGTCTCGGTCGGCGTTATCCTGACCACCATCCTGTTCCTGATCTTCTTCTTCGTTGTGCATCGGACGCGCTGGGGCATGAACCTCCAGGCGGTGGGCGGCAGCCGCGATGCCGCGGAAATCTCGGGAATTGCGACAGGACGATTCCTTTCGCAATCCTTCGTCGTCGCTGCGTTTGCCGGCGGCCTGGCGTCGATGTTCGTGCTGGCGCGCGGCTCCGGTTCAACGCCCGGAACGGAAGAGAACCTGCTTCTCGAAATGGTGCTTGCGACCTTTCTCGGCGCTGCCTTTTCGCCACGCCGTGTCGTCACGCTGTGGGGTGCGGTGCTCGGCGCCGTGCTGGTCACGGCGCTTTCCATCGGCTTCAAGTCCATCGGAGTGAACGTTTTCTGGACCGGTTGCATCAAGGGCGCATTGATCCTCATCGTCGTTGCATCCGCTTCACTTTCGCTCAAGGCATCGGCACGGGGGCAAGCCGGATGAGCCTGGTGACCAACAACGAGACATCGGCAATGCGCAGTTTCCTGGTGCGCTACGGATTCCTCGTCATCATCGCGGCTTTTTTCGCGTTCTTCTCGCTCTATACGGGAAGCTTTCTCAGCGGGACGAACCTTCTAAACATCGTTGAAGGCTCGTCGATCCTCCTGATCCTCGCTCTTGGGATGACGCTGGTCGTTGCCCTCGGCGGCATCGACCTGTCGGTGGGCATCGCCTTCGACATGGGCGCGGCCTTCGCCATCGTTGCGATGAAGGAATATGACGCGGCCTGGTATGTCGCCATCCTGATCGGCGTCGGCGGCGGCGTGCTGGTCGGGCTGCTCAACGCCTTTCTGGTGGTGAAGCTCTCCGTCAGCCCGTTTCTGGCGACGCTCGGCACGTTTTTCATCGGCAGTTCGGTGCAGAGGATCTTCACCGGCGGCGGCGGCCCCATCTCCCACCGCCAAGCGCCAATGGAATACCGCAACCTCGCCATCGGTGACGTGTTCGGCATTCCTTCCGAGGTCATCATCGCGGCCGTCGTGCTGATCATCTATTTCGTTTTTCTTGAGCGGTCGATTTTCGGCAAACGGATCCACGCAATCGGCCTGCAGAAAACCGCCGCGCTGGTCGCCGGAATCAAGGTCAACAAATACATCGCTATGGGTTTCATCCTGGCAGCCGCGACCTGCGCCATCGGTGGCATGATCGGCTCGGCCAATCTGCGCATGTTCACGCCGCTGGCCGGGTTTTCATACCTGCTTGATGCGATCGCCGCCGTGTTCATCGGGGCCTCGATCCATCCGCACGGGCGGCCGAATGTGCCCGGCACGCTGATCGGCGTGCTGTTTCTCGGCATGGTGGCCAACGGGCTCAACCTGATGGGTCTCGATTTCAATACCAAGGACGCGCTGTCCGGGCTCATCCTTGTCGGCGCCTTGGCCATTGCCGTTGCGCAGAAGCGCCTTCGCTAGCCGTTACTTCATGATCGCCATGTGGATGCGCGCGGCATCGGAATTGTAGTAGGCGCGGTAATACTCCATCGGCGTGTTGTCGCTTTCAAAGGCAACCGATTCAATCTCGATCATCGGCAGGCCCTGCTTGATGCCCATCACGACCGCGACCTTTTCCGGTGGAATCACCGCATTCAGCCAGCGTTCCGCCCGCACCAACGTACGCCCGTAGCGTTCGCGTACCATGCCGAGGATGGACCGGTCCCTGACATCCATATTCTCAAATCCGGGGACTTTTTCGCCGTGCAGCGACATGCGCGTATAGGTGATGGGCGCGTCATCCATCCAGAAAACCCGGACCACGCGCACGACACTGCCATCGGCATCCAGCCCGAGAGCTTCGCGCTCCTTTGCGTCGGGCTCGCACCGATAGAATTCAAGTGTCTTGGTCCTGACCGCATGGCCGCGGGCAATCAGGTCGTCGTAAGCGCTCAGCGTGGTGGATATGAAATCGGTTTCCAAAGGGGGCGAACCGACAAAGATGCCCTTGCGATGAATCTTGACGACGAGACCCTTGCCGGCAAGCGCCTGCATGGCATTGCGGACGACGGGCCGCGATATGCCGAAACGATCGGCAATCATTTCTTCTGAAGGAATACGCGCATGCGGCTCGAGGCGGCCTTCGCGTATGGTGGCCTCAAGCTGCTCATAGAGCTGCCGCCACAAGGGTTTTGTGCTGGCCTTGTCCAAGATGATCGACTGGCAGGCATCGCTGAAGGCCTGGCCCTCGGGCGTTCCGGTCAGGTCAAAGGCGGGCCTTCCCGGCCGCCGGATTTCTATCGGCGATGCAGTCATCGAGTTTCCAGAAGCGATATGCCCCGTACCGGCGGATCATCGCCAATCCGGCGCGGAAATTCAATGCGGGACGGTCATGCCCAGCCGGTAATACTGCTCCGGAGGGCAGCCCTCCTCGTCCATCAGCGTACGGGCAATCGCCAGCAGTCGCTCCCGCTGTTCGGGCTCGGCATCCCACAAATTCTCTGTCTGCTCCGGATCCTGCGCCCTGTTGTAAAGGAAATTTTCGTGTGTTCGCGGATCGATTTCGATCGGAATCTTCCACATGGGCAGCGGCACGGTCGGATCGAAGTAGCCTTGGTCCACCGGCGGTTCGGGCAGTTTGCCGACCCGCCCGTCGACCGGATTGTCGACGATGAGCGGCCGCGCGATCGCCGTCGAATAGACATAGAGCGGCTTGCCGGCAACAGGCGCGCGGAACAGCGTCCAGTCGCCATCGCAGACACAGATCCCCTGCCCGAAGGTGCCGTAGAGGATGGCGTCGCGTATCTCTGCGGCTTCATCGCGAATGAGCGGCATCAGGCTCCTGCTGTGCCGATTGGCTTCCGGCAGATCGGCGCCGGCGGCCTCGATGACCGTGGCAAAGAGATCCACCGTCTGGGTCAGGCCTGTCACACGCCGGCCATTGCCATGGTGTCCGGGATGCCAGACGATCATCGGGATATTGGCGTGGCTGTCATAGTGCGGAAACTGCTTGCCGAAAATACCGCGCTCGCCGAGATCGTGGCCATGGTCGGTGGTGAAGATGACCATGGTGTCATCCCACAACGACAATTCATCCAGCTTGTCCATCAGGCGGCCGAGCCATGCATCGGCCATGGTCGCCTTGCCGAGATATTGCGATCGGAGGAAATCCAGTTCCTCCTGCGACGTCTGGGCCATGAAGGCATCAAGGTCGGCGTAGACCTGATAGGGTGGCCAGATGTTGAAATCGTCCTTGCTCTTTCCTGTGCGGTTGTACATGGAGCCATAGGGCTCCGGCGTGTCAAAGGGTTCATGGACATCAAAGGACTCGATCTGCAGGAAAAACGGGCCCTTTGTTGCATTGTCCTGCAGCCATTCGGCCGCCTTGCTGAAGACTTTAGCGGGAAAATAGTCCTCCTCGCCCTTGAAATCGCGGACATTGGCATAGTACTGGCCGACGTGCTGACGAGCGCGAAACTCCGCCATCTTCTCCACCCATTTCGGGAAGGGTTCCGCATCCGGCACCAGCCAGGAATCGACTTCATGGCCGCGGATGAACTCAATCGAACGGAAGCCCTGAAGGTAACCGTTCGCCTCCTCTTCCCAGTAATGGTAGTGATCGGTCACGATGCCCGTGTTGAAGCCCCTGGCACCGATGATTGACGGCAGGCGCGGGTCGAACACCTCCAGCGAACCCCAGGGGCGCCAGAGGAACTCCTTGCGGCCGGCGAAAATCTCGCGGCGCGCCGGCATGCACGGCAGGCTGGCAATGAAGTGGTTCTCAAAAATGTGCGACTTCTCGGCAAAGCTGTCGAGACACGGTGTGCGACACTCGGAATCGGGATTGAACATCTGCAGGCAGTGCTTGTTCAGACTGTCTACCAGAATCAGAATGATGTTCATGTTTGCCTCCGGGAATATGCCGACCTGCCTTGGCTTAACCACAGGGTGATCTTATTCTAGTAATTACTAGATTGACAAGTGTCGATTATTCTGACAAATGTAAAGCAAAAAAAGGACGGTTGCGGCCACGAATGCCGCACAGGAATCTGAAGGGAGGAAGGAACCATGTCATCCGCTTTTAAGAGCAAAATCAGCCGCCGCACGGCACTCAAGGGCGTCGCCGCCGCGGGCGCTGCGCTTGCCGCACCCAATTTCTTCATCGGAAAGGCTCACGCAGCCAATGAAAAGCTGAAAATCGGCATTATTCCGGCCTATTCCTTCGGCATTTACTGGCTGGTCCAGGACCAGGGATTCGCACCTGGTGTCGATATGGAGTTCAGCGTCTTTCCGTCCGGCCCGCCGGCCATAGAAGCCATGGTGGGCGGATCGGTCGAGGCCATTACCGTCGGTTCGGTTCCCCCGCTCGCCGCCATGGCACGCAAGGTTGCCGATTTCCGTGAAATCTCGGTGTGCGGCGACGCCAGCGGGCTGTTCACGATTGTCGGTGCGCCCGGCCTGCAGGGACTTTCCGATCTGGAAGGCAAACGCATCGCCGTGACCTCCGGTTCAAATTTTGACTTTTTCCTCGACGTCGCACTCAGGCAGTCCGGCCTTGGCGACATGCCGCACACCCGCGTGAATATGGAGCCAATCGATGCCCAGGCTGCACTGATCGCTGGTGCCGTGGACGCGACGGTCCCGCTTGCGACCTCCCGCAAGTTGATCTTCGAAAAGCTGCCGGATGCCAGTCTGCTCGCCGAGGGAGCGCAGATGCCGATCGACAAGCGACCGAGTATCATGGACGTGTTCATGACCACTCAGCCGGTTCTCGACGCCAAGCAGGAGGCGTTGAAACAGGTGGTCGCCGCCTTCCACAAGGAAGGTGTCGGCATGCTGCGCGACAATAATGACGAAGTGGTCAACCGCATGGTTGTCTGGCAGGAAGGCATCGGCCGCGCCGGCGTCCAGCCGGAAGAGGTCGAACCGCTGCTCAACGGCTATTTCTACTTCGACACCAGCGAGATCAAGGACGTCTATTCTCAGGACATCCTGAAAAACTCCAAACGTGTCCAGTCCGAGTTTCTGGTCAATGCCGGCAAGCTGGAGAACGTTCCCGATCTCGATTCACTGATTTCCGACCAGATCGTCAAGCAGATCTAAAGACCATGGAAATCCTGGCTAAACTGGCTACGGGGCGCTTCGGATTGGGCGCCCTGTCCGTAGCGACCGTTTTCATACTTTATATCACTACTGTCCCGTTAAGCTCATAAGAATTTCCGATAAGATTCTGTAAATAATCATTTAAAACGGTCTGATAGCCTGTCACCGACTTGAACTGCTAAACGTGGCAATCATGCTCTCCAGAGTAATTTCACATGGAGAGATCCGAACAATGTATACAGGCAAACTTGTGTTCGCGCAGGCTATGGATCATCTGCCGATGCACACTCTTCGACGCTGCATCCGGCGTTACGGTGGAAACAATCGCATCAGGAGCTTTAGTTGCGAGGATCAATTCCGCAGCATGGCATTTGCCCAGTTGACCTCAAGAGAAAGCTTGCGCGACATCGAAACCTGCCTGCGCGCTCAGGCTCAAAAGCGATACCACATGGGCTTTCGCTCCCCGGTATTTCGCAACACTCTGGCCAGGGCCAACGAGCGACGTGACTGGCGCATCTATGGGGATTTTGCTGCGGCGCTTATCACAATCGCTCGAGCGCTCTACGCCGATGACAGCTTTGAAGTTGACTTGCAAAACACCGTATATGCCCTCGATTCCACAACCATTGATCTGTGCCTTTCAGTATTTCCCTGGGCGCATTTTCGGCGCGCAAAAGCAGCGATCAAAATGCACACCTTGCTTGATCTGCGTGGAAATATCCCAACATTTATAGACATTTCGCCAGGCAAAATGCACGACGTCAATATGCTGGACATCCTGACGCCCGAACCTGGTGCCTTCTATATCATGGACCGCGCCTATCTTGATTTCGAACGCCTCCATCGCATCCACATCAGCGGCGGGTTCTTTGTCTTGAGGGCAAAGTCGAATACCAGGTTGCAGCGTATTTATTCCGAGCCCGTTGATCGCAGCACCGGGGTTATCTGCGATCAAGTCGTAAGGACTGCGGCGCAAAAAGTTCGAGCAGCTTCCCGGACAAACTGCGGCGAATTCGGTATCGCGACACTGAACGAGACAAGACTCTGATCTTCATCACCAACAACTTTGTCTTGTCGGCAAAGACCATTGCCGCACTCTACAAATCGCGCTGGCAGGTAGAACTGTTCTTCAAATGGATCAAGCAGCACTTGCGCATCAAGTCGTTTTTCGGCACTTCTATCAATGCGGTGAAGACACAGATATGGATTGCAGTCTGCGTTTATGTGCTTGCCGCGATCCTAAAGAAACGGCTCGATAGCGACATGAGTCTCTACACAATTCTCCAGATTCTGGACGTCACTCTTTTCGAGAAAATTCAACTGGATCAGCTTATTACAAGTTCCGACAACACATCTGCGCCGGGGGCTCAGCCCAAGCAACTGAATTTATTCGACTTTTAACGGGACAGTAGTGACTTTATATCATTGTGACCAATCAGCCGGACAACAACCCCGCGCTGCTGCCGCCACTGACAGACATCTTCAACTCCTTCGTCACCAATGTGACGTCCGGAAGCCTGTTCACGGCGCTCGGGGCGAGCCTGTTCCGGATCTTCATGGGCTTCTTTATCGGCACGACGCTGGCGCTCATACTCGGATGCCTCATCGGCTGGTACAAGGTGATCGAATATCTGTTCGATCCGCTGATCGAAGCGCTGCGGCCGATCCCGCCGCTCGCCTATATTCCGATCATCATCATCTGGTTCGGCATCGGTGAATTCAGCCGGGTGCTGATCATCACCATCGCCTGTTTCATGGTCTGCGTCGTCAATGTCATTGCGGGCATGAAAAACGTCCCGCAGGTCTATGTGGATGCCGCCGCGACCATGGGTGCCTCGCGCTTCCAGGTGTTCCGGACCGTGGCGGTTCCCGCTGCGACACCCTTCATCATTACCGGCTACCGGATCGCTCTGGCGGCTGCCTGGACGACGCTCGTCGCATCGGAACTTCTCGCCGCGCAGAACGGTCTCGGCTTCCTGCTGCAGGAAGGCCGGCGCTATTTCCTGACCGACCAGGTGATGATGATCATTGTCATCATCGGGGCGTGCGCGTTCATCATGGATCGCATTTTCCGCAAGATCCAGGCACGGCTGATGCAGTGGTCGGAGGCGCGGGAATAATGCCGGAGATTGTTGTAGACAAGCTCACCCACACCTTCGGGAAGGGTGGCGCAAACCCGCTGACGGTTCTCGAAGACATCAACCTGACTTTCGAATCCGGCAGCTTCTGCTCCATCGTCGGCACGTCCGGCTGCGGCAAATCCACCCTTCTGAAAATGATGGCCGGCCTGTTCGAACCGTCGGACGGGCAGATGACCCTTGACGGCGATGTCATCAGGGGCACCGACAGGCGCCGCGGCATGGTGTTCCAACAGGACGCCGTCTTTCCGTGGATGACGGTATCGCGCAACATCTCCTACGGTCCTCGCCTCAGGGGCGCGAGCAGGCAAGAGCAGGCGGAAATCGAAACCAAGTGGGTCGAGATGGTCGGCCTCAAGGGTTTCGAGGATCGGTGGCCTCGCGAATTGTCCGGCGGCATGCGCAAACGTGTCGATATCGGCAGGGTTTATGCCAATGATCCGGATGTACTGCTCATGGACGAGCCGTTCGGGGCGCTTGATGCGCAAACCAAGGAACGCATGCAGGCCGATCTGTTGCAGACTTGGCGACAGTCCAAGAAGACCGTGATTTTCGTGACCCACGACCTGGAAGAGGCGATATTTCTCTCCGACAGGATCATCGTCATGTCAGCACGGCCTGGCCGCGTCCGTCACATTGAGGATGTTGCATTGCCGCGCCCGAGAACCGACGAAATGCGCCTTACGGACGAATTCATCCAGATCAAGCGCAAGCTCTGGGGCATGCTTGAGCATTAGCGCACGTCGGACCTAGATTGCTCTTGCGAGATTGAAACCGTCCATGAGGCTGTCATAGGGCTCTCGCGGCCAGACACAATCGCCAATGGCATAGACCTCGGAAACGGTATCGCGCACACCGAATTCAGCCAGCGCATTCTCAAGATCCCGTTCCATCGTCCGCTCGATCGCGAAGACCACCTGATCGAAGCCCTCGATCTGCTCCGTCTTGCCGCCCGATTGCACGACCAGCCGGTCGGGTTCGATGCGCTCGACATTGGTGTTGAGCCGGACCGAGATCTGGTTGGATTTCGCCAGACGCGCGTTCATCACCTGCTGCGCCATGAATTCAAGGTCCTGCGCGATGGCATCGGTCGCCTCGATGACGGTGACTTCGGCACCGGCCTCGGCCAGGCTCTGGGCCACAGCCATTCCAAGCCACTGGCCACCGATCACAGCGACCGACTTGCCTGGCTTTACCCGGCCGCGTGTGACCTCCTCATAGTCGGTGACATGGGCACAGTCCCACCCCGGCAGATATTTCGGGATAAAGGGACGTGTGCCGGTGGCCAGGATCAGGACATCGGGCTTTGCCTCGACAATGTCGTCAGGAGAGACGGTGTGGCGAAGATAGATGGTCGCACCTTCCCGGCGCGCCATGGCTTCGCGGTCATACGCAGCCTGGCGCCAGTTGGACTGTTTCTTATGGGCGCCCAGGACGTTCAGGTGTCCGCCGAGCTGATTGGTCATCTCGTAGAGCGTGACTTTGTGCCCGCGGCCTGCCGCAACCCGGGCAGCCTCGAGGCCGGCAATGCCGCCACCGACAATCATCACGTCCTTGACCCTTTCGGCGGGCCGAAGCTCGGCCGAACGTTCCTGACCGGCTGTCGGATTGACGGTGCATACCGAAGGCAGGTTCATGAACAGCTGCATGCAGCACTTGTTGCAGGCGATGCAGCTGACGACCTCGTCCTGGCGCTTCGCAAGCGTTTTCGCCAGGATTTCCGGGTCCGCGTGAAAGGCCCGGCCCATGTGCACAAAATCGCAGTCACCGGCCGCCACGATCGCATCAGCGTTTCCGATATCATCGACCCGGCCTGCGCCGAACACCGGAATGCCGACGGCCGCCTTTACCTGCCGCGCTAGGGGCATCAGGACCCCGGACGATGTATCCATCGGCTGTATCAGCGTCTCGATGTTCTCATATCGACCGGTAGAGATGTCGACGAAATCGAGACCAAGCGTTTCAAGATGCTTCACAAGGCGGATTATGTATTCAATCTCGTAGCCGCCCTCCATCTCCTCCTGTGCCGACAGCCGCACGCCAATGGGCATTTGCGATCCGACCTCGTCACGCATCGCCTGGTAGACCTCGATCAGGAAGCGCCAGCGGTTCTCATCGTTGCCGCCATAGGCATCGGTCCGGGCATTGTTCAAATAGGAGAGGAAGTTAGTGACCAGATATCCGTGGGCGCCATGAATGGTGATCATGTCATAGCCGGCCTCGGCTGCACGACGCGCGCCCTGGCGATAGCGACCGACGATTTCGGCGATTTCTTCGATCGTCAGCGCATTCAATTCGTGCCCACCGACCATCGGGAACGGACTGTTTGACGGGCCGACGGGCTGAAGGCCGGTGCGATGCGTGTTGCAGTTGCGCCCACCGTGATTGAGTTCGGCGGAGGTGCGGCATCCATGGGCCTGAACGGCCTCGTTCAGGCGTTTGTGCGCCGGTATATTGTCATCGCTCCAGAGCCCGAGCTGATAGAGATTGCCGCGGCCGCGCGCATCGATGTAGGTGGCCTCGAAATTCATCGTTCCAACGCCGTGTCTTGCGCGCAGGGCATAATAGTCAATGTAATTCTGCCCGGGATTGCCCAGCCTGTCGCACCAGTTTTTCTCCATCGGAGAGAGGGAGATCCGGTTCTTGATTTCAACCGAGCCGACCTGGCCCGGCCTCGTGATGTGTTCGTAATCCATCCGACTTTTCCTCCGCAGCTTGATCAGTCGAAATATCGTTCGTGTGCAGGCGGTTCAGTTCCCGATACTCGCCGGCCGGATCCAAGATGTGCGATCCAACCCCACGCCCCTGCTCCGCCCTAAAGTCCCTCAAGCGGCATGGTGTAGGTGGTTGCCGTGCCGTCGAGGCACAGTTCGCCGGAGGCGTCCCGCACGGTCGTGCGCAGCTTGCAGATCGGCTTGTCCGCGCGCACTTCCGTGACCTCGACCCGGCCGCTGATCTCCTCGTCGATGCCGACGGCTTTCAGGAACTTCCACTCCACACCGAGAAAGACGGTCCCGGGCCCTGGAAGATCTTCGGCAACGCAGGCGTTGAGAATCCCGGTCGTGACGCCGCCCTGCACGATGAGTTTTCCGAAAGATGTCTTTTCGGCCAAAGCCTTGTTGTAGTGAACCGGATTGCGATCACCAGTCATCTCAGTGAACGCGAGGATGTCCTGCATGGTTGTGGTACGGCTTCGTTCAGCGGACTGGCCAATCTCGGGCCGGCCCTTGATTGTGCCACTCCAGCCGTCTTTTTCCGTTTCGGTCATCGGACCCTCCTGACTGTTTCACACACGCGCAGCCGGAACGGCCACCGACGCGGCATCGGATTGTTTTGTTTTCACATGCGTTCGTTGCTGTTGAACCTGCGAACCGCCGTCCCTGGCAGGCGGAGAAAGTACGCCCGACCCGTAGCAGGTGATTTGCGCCCGCCTGCCGATGGGCAGGCCGCCCGACATGGTTCCATGTTCGCCAAATGGCCGGGCTTTGGGCATGGTCGGAAAGGCTTCGCAGCAAACCAGCTCACCGGTTTTCGCGACAACCGGCCTGCCGCCGTTATCCAGAACATGCAACGCCATTCCAAGGGCCAGCGCCGAATATTCGCCGCGCCGGACCGGATGGAGCGGGCTACCGGCAAAGAAGTTGGCCAGAAACCTCGGGGAGCCCGCCATCGGACAAAGCATGATGTCGTCGACGACCTCCGTGTAAATCCGATCGAAAAAGGTCGTGTCATGCACCTCGTCCGCAAGAAACAGCACTCTGAGACTGTCGGGCAGGCTCAGTTGCGCTGCGAGAGCGTCACCAGGCTTGTTCATCGTTGCCGGGTCGAGGATGAGGTGCGTGGCTTGCAGGCGCTCGGTCGCACTTCGCAATTCGTTGAAACTTGCAGATGAGCCGCCATCCAGAAACGCTGCGACCGCGCCGCTTGCCATGACCGAGATCTGCCAGAGCCAGAGCCTCGGATCACTGACGTTCATGCTGAGGACTATATCGCCCTTTTTGACGTCGCCATGCAGCCGGTGTTCCTTGAGATGCGTAATCAACAGGCCGCCCGCCGAGTGCGTGACGCTCTCAGGCACACCGGCCACATCTTCAAAAAGGATGACGGCGGGATCGTTGAAGGCAATCCGCTGGAATTCAAGCTCTGCTCCGGCGTCGCCGAAGGAGTCCCATGCTCGTATCGGCCATTTCGAAGGACCGGGAAGCGGTTCGCCAACCGCCACCAGGCAGGCGAGCTGCGCTGTTTCGTTCCCGGGTTGCGCTTCCAGCCCGGCTGCTGCCGAAATCAAAGCCGCGCATGACGCATCGGCAAACAGGATCTTGCCATTGACACCGGCGATCAGATTGGCGGCTTCGTCGGCTGTAGTATCATCCGGTATCTGCGCCCAGGCCGCGCCGCGGGCAAGGCAGGCGAGATAGGCAATCAGTCTTTCCTGACCGCCCGGCAGTGTCGACACGACGACATCACCGGGACCGATGCCCGACTGAACGAGACCGTCACACACACGTGCCACCTGCAAGCGCAGATCGTCGATGGTCAAAGGCGCGTTCCCGCCGCCAGCATCGAGGTAACAGGCGGCAATCCGGTCACCCGGGTCACGCAGGAGGTTTTCAGCGACATTCAATCTGGCCCCGGGAAAGAACAGCGTCAGCCCCGGATCACCGGACGGGTCACGGCGGATCGTTTCGCTTCCGCGACTTCCAATGATTCTCGCATAGTCCCAAAGCGAACCCCAGAATCCTTCAATGTCGCTTGCCGACCAGGCATGGAAGGACTTGTAATCCACAACCGATCCACCCACCGATGCAATGAATTTGGCAATCTCACTTCGCGCGATCTGGCTTGCCCTCGGCGCCCAAAGCGTCTGCATTCGTCCCAGAGCGGTCAGCGCGTCAGGCATGCGAACACCCCGTTTTTGTACCGACCGGTCTGGACAAAACAGAACACCCGGCACTATATCCTCGCGTGACCCGACGATTCGAAGCCGGTGCAGGCTGACATTCGTCATGGGGGCGAAACAGGACGAACTGCCGATGCAGACCGAGAACCAGCAAAACGAGATTTCCAAGGCCAAGCGCGAAATCATGCAGAAGGCCGCGGATCTTTTTGCCGAACGCGGCTTTGGCAGTGTCGGCATCAGTGAAGTCGGCGAAGTTGCAGGCCTTGGAAAAGGCGCGCTTTACTACCACATCAACTCCAAGGAGGAGCTGCTCTACTCGATCATGACGGATTACATCATCCAACTGATCGCAGCCGGGCACAGAATCCTGGAGACGGAACCCGACACCCGCAAACGCATCATCGCCCTTTCCGAATCCTTCATGGCAACGATGTTCCAAAGCCGGGCAGCCATGACGGTTTGCTTCCGTGAAGTCCATTCGCTGGGATCGGAAAAGCGCGAAACGGTCCTCAGCCTGCATGGCGATTACCAGAAGATCTGGGAGCAGATTTTTGAAGAAGGCGCGCTCGCCGGCGAATGCCGGGATGTTTCGCGCATTGAAACCAAGGCCCTTCTTGGCATGTATTTCTATTCTTTCCTTTGGGTCCGCGTCGGCGGACGCCTCAGCAGCAAGAAAATCGCCCAGGATTTTTCCAACATTGTCCTGGCTGCCGTGATGGTCGACCGCCCCGCATAGCAGGGCCAGCCGCCGGTGCGGCATCATTCCCGTCATCTGTTGGAATTTGGGCGCGCTGGTCATCGGTTCATACCGGATTTCCGTTCTGGTCGCGGCCGATCCGGCTGCCGATTTCCCGCCGTGTCAGGATCGGCGCGTGCGACCAGAAATGCCGCTTCACATAGTCGACCGCCCAGGGATAGGCATCCGGACCGCTGATGCGGTAAAGCTCGCCGGTGGTCGCGCATTTCGGGAGAATGGCGGCCAATTCCCCGTCGTCACCCGCCTCCGGTGTCGCACCGATCAGCCGGGCAAAGCGCAATGCCATTTCATGCTGTTCGCGGTAACCGACGTGGTGCTGCTCTTCCACACAGTCTTTCACACCCTGTCTGAGGTCCTCGTCGGACGGCATCGGTAACTTGCCGCCCCAGCAATAGGCGACCCACCTTGCCTGTTGTTCCAGAACGACTGGATAGGGGCCGAGCTGGGCAAAAAGTCCGATAAAGGCGAGACCCGGCAAATCGGGGTGGAAGGTGAACTGCGCCAGATCGATGCCGTGGCTGGTCAGGTTCACGGTTCTGGCGATGTCGTCGGAAAGAAACGCCAGATCCAGTTCAAAGCCCGTGCCGATGATGATCACATCCGCCTGTACGGTGCTGCCGTCCTCGAAGGTCACCTGGTCGCCATCAATCCTCTTGACCCAGGGCCGCACATCAATGCGGTCCTCGGCGACAAGGTTGAGATAGTGCTGGCTCCCGGTTACGCCGGCTTCGGCCATGTCTTCATGTGGAGCGGGCGCACCGTAGCGGGCCGGGTTGCCGCCCTCCAGCTCCAGGAACTCCTTGGCGCCGGCAAGCAACTCATCAACGGTGGAGGTTGCGATGGCCTGTGCGCCCTCAAGAGTAAAGGCCAGATACTCAAGCGGCGTGCCGGCGAACATCTTGGGCATGACATAACGCTGGCGGCGCTGCGCCATATACACCCTGCCGGTGCCCATCAGGGATTGATCGGACGCCACCTCCATGGACGATATGGAACCGCCAAGCACGACAATGTTCATGTCCCGGAACTGAAGCGGGTCCTTGTAGTTGAACGCATGGACCACACCGCCCCGGCCGGTGAAACCGTCAAGGCCCTCGATGTCGGGCATCTCCGGCTTGTTGAACCTTCCCTTGGCAACGACAACCCGGTCAAACGCCTGGCTGTGGTGCTCGCCGCTTTGCTTCCAGCTGACTTCATAGCCGCCATCGGCCTGTGACAGCCCCGTTACCTCGCAACCGAACCGGCATCGCTGCCGAAGCTCGTAGATGTCGACAAAGTCATTGATCATGTCGAGAACTTCAGTGTTGCGCGGGAAGATCTTCGTGCCCTCCCGAAACTTCATCTCGGAGGTCTTTGTCGCAAAATCAGCGGTGTTCGTGCGCATGGTCGGCCAGACACCCGAATTGGTGTTGGTGTAGTTCCACTGTCCGCCGAGATCGTCATGGCTCTCGAACACGGTGACGTCAAAGCCCTCCCCGGCCAGCATGCGGGCACTGACCAGTCCGCCAACACCGGCACCGATGATTGCGACTGTCCCCTTTGTCATATGTTCCTCCGATGGTGATGTGGTGCTTTGTTTTCAGCAGATGCCATTGGCCCGATCCGCACTCTTTTCCGATAGGTTTTGCTGAAGCGCATCGAACATCAGCTCGGCAAAATCCGGGTCGTTGATGTTCGCTTCCGAGCGCACGATCCGAATGGACGCATCGGCCGTCTCCTCGAAACCGGCCTGAAAGGCGTCCACCGCCGGCGGATCGCTGAATTCTCCGCCATCCTTGTCGAGCATCGACGTACCGCCGGCCGGTACACACAGCGTCGTTGCCGCGCCAGGCGCGCCGAGACGTTCGCCGAGACGCTGCCCGATGCTGCGGCATTCGTCGCGTGTCGTGCGCACCAGGGTTACCAGGGCGTTGTGCGCGATGATCTTGTGATCCTCGAAATGCCGCGGGACGGTGTTCCTGGCTCCGAATGCGATCATGTCGAGGGCACCGGGTGCGATAACCTGCGGAATGCCGTGTCGCGCGGCGCCGGAAAACCGGTCCGCCCCCGCGGCAAAGGCACCGCCAATCACCTCGTTGCCAAGCTCCGCAATGGTGGCGTCGACGATGCCGTCGACAAGGTTCTGGGCGGCAAATTTCTCGATGGTGTTGCCGCCCGTGCCGTTGGCGTGAAAGACCATCGGTTCCATGCCGGCCTTTTCGACATGCCGGGCGACCTGCTGCACGCAGGGTGTGGTCACGCCATACATGCTCATCGCGATGGTCCTGCGCGCGCCGTCCTTCCGCGTAAAGGGTTGGTTGGATTTCAACGCGACAGCGGTATCGGCGAGCCGTTCAATCATGGTGTCGAGGATGGCATTGCTGCCCTCGACATCGACCACCGAATAAATCATCACAACGTCACTTGCCGACACAATCGGGCGGACATCGCCAGCCAGTGTCGTACCCATGATGATTTTGGGTATGCCAAGCGGCACGGCTGCAACCAGGCTTCTGAAGAGGGTGGCGGCATTGGAGCCGCCCATGCAGACCACGGCACCGACCTCACCCCGCCCGGCAAGGCCCGAAACGATACGGGCCGCCCCCGTCGCCATCAACTGCACCGCATCGGCGCGGCCCTTGTCCGCGATGGAGCCGTGTTCGCAGCCCGCGCGCTGAGCAACCACGGCGGCCGGAAAATCCGCATCGGCATCATTCGGGTAGACCGCGGTATCGATCACAATCGGTGTTTCCCCGCGCTCGGCGAGCAACCGCACAAGCAGCCGATGCGGCTCTGGCTTGCTGTCGTGCGATCCTGCTATGACGATCCGGCTCATCGGCAATCTCTCACAGGGACAGGTTCTTGAAACCGGCGACGGTCTCGGCAATGGCGGTTTCGACCGGCAGGCGCTCCATGGTCGAGGCGCCGATGAAGCCCTGAACCTTCGCACCATCCATGACGGTCTTTGCGTGTTCCGGTGTCTCCAGCGGTCCGCCATGGGCGACGACAAGTATGTCCTCGCGCTTGACGCGGGCCGCGGTCGCGATCTGCGACGTCAGATCGACACAGTCATCAATGGTCTTGGCGAAACTGTCCGACGCCCCGATGGAACCGCCGGTGGTCAGACCCATGTGAGCAACCACGACATCAACGCCCGCATCGGTCATGGCGGCGGCCTCGTCTGGGGTGAAACAATAGGCCAGCGTGAACTGTCCCTGGCGGTGTGCCTCGGCGACCATCGCGACTTCGCGGTCGTAACCGAAGCCGGTTTCCTCGAGGCTCTGGCGCCAGCGCCCGTCGATGATGCCGTGCGAGGGAAAGTTGATCACTCCGGAGAAGCCAAGCAACGGCAGCCCTGAAAGGAACCGCGACATCACGCGGGTCGGATCCGTACCGTTCACCCCGGCGATGACCGGTGTATCCCTGACCACCGGCAGGACGTCGCGCTCCCCCATCTCAACCACGATTGCGTTCGCGTCCCCGATCGCCAGCAACCCGGCATTCGAGCCGTGCCCGTTCATGCGAAAGCGTCCGGAGTTGTAGATCAGGATCAGATCGGCGCCGCCCTTTTCGGCAAATTTCGCAGAAATGCCGGTCCCGGCACCGGCGCCGATGATCGGACGCCCGTCCGCGATGGATGCCCTTAGTCTTTCGAGAGTCTGTTGACGCGTATACATGCCGTTTTTTTCCGATTTGCGGCGCGTTCCTGCGCTAATCGACCATGATCATGCCGCCATTGACGTGCAGCGTTTGTCCGGTGATGTAGCCGGATGCATCGGATGCAAGGAATATGGCCGGACCGACCAGGTCTTCGGCCACTGTCATGCGCCCGAGCGGAATGTACTTCTCGAACTCCATCAGGAAGTCGCGATGGTGCGCGTGCATGGGGGTGTCGACACCGCCCGGCGCAATCGCGTTGAGGCGCACAAAATGCTCGGCAAGATTCTGCGCCGCGCCGCGGGTATAGGCCTGGAGCCCGGCTTTCAACGCGCAATAGTCGACCCCGCCTCCGGACTGGTTGAATACGGATGCGCGCGACGACCAGGATGAACCGATGTTGATCACGGACCCGTTTTTCTGCTCCTCCATGACCGGCAGAACTTCACGCATGATGCGCACAGGCGCCTTGAAGTTGATGTTGACCATGCGGTCGAACTCTTCATCGGTGATGGTCCGCGGATCGGTGTAGGACATGATGCCCGCGTTGTTGACCAGGCAGTCGATGCGCCCGCCGAGCCCGATGCATGCATCGACGATGCGCTTCGGCGTGTCGTCGGCGGAGACATCAGCAACAACACTGGTAAAGTCGCTTGAAACCTCACCCAATTGCTTCTCGGATTCCTTGAGAAGATCACCATTGAGATCGATCATCGCGACCTTTGCGCCGGCGGCGGCAAATCCCAGGGACAACATGCGCCCGATGCCCTGGCCTGCGCCGGTTATGGCGACAGTCTTGCCCGAGATATCGAACAGGTTCGACCTGATGTCCGGTACTGGAAGTCTCATTGGTTTCCTCCTCAAACGTGTTTTCGGGTTCCTATCTTCTTTTCGGCCCGAGCGTGTAAGACATCAAAAGCGCGATCACGAGCAGCAAACCCTGGACGAAGTTCTGCGCGTAGTAGGGAAAGTTGAACATGGTCAGCCCATTGATCAGCACGGCGACAAACACGGCGCCGATCAGCGTTCCGAAGGCATTTGGCCGGTTTGCGCCGAGCACGGCGTATCCGACCAGTGCCGCTGATACGGCCTGCAACAGGAACGCATCGCCGACATTGACATCGCCGCGATTCGAACGGGCGGCGAGCATGATTCCGGCGATGGCCGCAAGCCCGCCGGAGATCAGATAGGCAATCAGCCGGTAGCGGGCGACGCGAATGCCCGCAGCAGCCGCCGCGATGGGATTGCCGCCCACCGCATAGAATGCGCGGCCCCACCGCGTGAAGTTCAACAACACGACGACCAGGATGAAGATCACGCCGGCGACGATGACGGATGAGGGTACCGAAAACACCTTGCCCGATCCGAGCCACTGGAATAGCGGCGAAAACTCGCCTTCGGTCGGTTGGCCGTTGAAGACCATGCCCTTTGCGACAGACTGGCCATTGACGCCGATGAGTGTCAGGCCATTGATCAGAAACAGGGTTGAAAGCGTCGCCACCAGGTCCGGTATGCGAGCGATGACGATCAGGAAACTGTTGAACAACCCGACCGCAAGGCCCGCAGCAATGCCAGCAAAAACGGCCGCGACGCCGCCCAGGTCGAAGATGACCATCGTCGCGGCACTCGCCATCACCGCGAGGCTCATGGAGGCTCCGACGGAAAGGTCGAAACCGCCCACGGTCATGGAGACCGTGCAGCCCAGCCCGATCACCGCGACGATGGAGGCTGCCTGGAGGATGAACATGGCGTTGATGAAGGTCGGGAAAAACGGCTGCGCCATGCTGAAATAGATGATCATAACGGCCATCACGGCCAGCAGGCCGTAGCGATAGACAAGGCCTTTGATACGCTGCGGTGTGGATATGCCGGCCCGATCATCTCCTCGCTCGGCTGCCACCGGTTTTTCGAGTGTGGACTCGGTTTCTGCATTCATTGAAGATGCGCCTTATTCTCTGTAGCCGTTTCGACGGAAACCGGTCTGCTCATGATTTCCATCAGGGAATCGGCTGTCATGTTGTCCGCTTTGTCCTCATGGACAATTTCGGATTCCACCATGATGAGAACGCGATCCGCAACCTCGATCACCTCTTCCGGGTCTGAACTGCAAATCAGAACGGGCACTTTTTGCGAATATTCGCGCAGCGCCCTTGAGATCAATCCGCGCGCACCGATATCAATGCCGCGAAACGGTTCGTCCAGGACGAATACATTCCATCCGCGCTTCAGCCATCTGCCGACCAGCAACTTTTGCTGATTGCCGCCCGACAGCTCCTCGATCGTGGCATCGGGACCGGGGCACACGACCCTGAAATCGTCGATGACTTCTTCCGTGAACCTCATTTCACGGGTGCGCGCCATGAAGCCGAAGCGGCAGAAATCCTCCAGGAACCCGATGGTCGAGTGCTTCCATAGATCATCGGTGGGAAAAATCGATTGCAGCGCGCGCTGTTCCGGAACCATGACCACGCCGTGGTCCATCGCGTCGCGCGTATCGTGGGGCCTGTAGGCCCCGCCATCCAGCTTCATAGATCCGCTGATCAGGGGTCGATGGCCGCAAATCTGCTCGAGAAGCTCGGTCTTGCCCGCGCCAATCAGCCCTGTCAGCCCGACAACCTCGCCACGGCGCATGACCAGGTCGATGGGGCGCGCATCCGGCTTGCAGCGCAAGCCGCTTGCTTCAAACACCGGAGTGCCCGTGGCCTCGCGGCTTTGGTGATCCTGGGTCAGGATCAGTTCGCCCAGTATCGAGCCGGCAATGGCCTTTTTGTCCAGGGGACGCTCATGCTCGGAAACGATTTCTCCGTTTCTGAGCACGACGACCCGGTCGCACAGCATTTCAACCTCGCTCATGCGGTGTGTGATGTAGAGGATGGCGATGCCGAGATTCTGAAAATCCTTGACCGCGGCGAAGAGTTTCTCCGCCTCCCGCTCGGACAGGGTCGATGTCGGCTCATCGAGGATAAGCAGCTTCGGGTTCTTGGCGAGCTCGCGGGCAATCGCGACTTCCTGCCGGCGGCTGGGACTGAGCTCCTCGACGGGCGCATCCAGCGGCAGATCTAGGTTCAGCTTTTCCTGAACCAGTCTCGCACGCCTGTTGATCTCCCGTTCCGTCAGAAAAAAACCGATGCTGGATTTGGCAATCTCGTCCAGCAGCAGATTCTCCGCCACGCTCATTCCGAAGACCACCCCGTCATCGATATTCTGGTGCACGGTTGCAATGCCGGCATTTCGCGCATCGTCTGGAAAGTCGAAGACACACTCCTTGCTCTCGATGATGATACTTCCCGACGTGGCCCGGTGAATTCCGGCGAGCGTCTTGATCAGGGTCGATTTGCCGGCTCCATTTGCGCCGAGCAAACCAACGGTTTCGCCGGCCCGGATCCCGAAAGAAACACCCTTGAGGGCACGCGTCGCACCAAAGGTCTTGGTAAGGCCGCGAAACTCGACCAGCAATTTCGATTTATCGGCCGGCGGAACGGTTCCGCCGGCCATTGGTTCAACGTGCATGGAAAGCGCCTATTGCAGGCTTTCCATCCACGGTGCGACAGCCAGTCCGGGAGTGGCCAAACCGGGGAAATTGTCTGCCAGTTGCTCGACGTTCTGAACGCCTTTGTCACGCAGTTCGTCCTGGGTGATGACCAATGGCGGAATCAGCAGGTCATTTCCTTCATAGGAATCCGTGATTTCACCGGCGGCCACGCGAAGCGAGACGCGGCCGAAATTCTGCATGTCAGTGGTTGACGTCGCTACCCAGGGGCTGTTTTCGGCGGTCATGACGGCGATATCGGCAGTCGAGATATCCATGCCATAGGCCTTGACCTTGTCCTGCATGCCCAGTTCCTCAATGGCAAGGGTCGCGCCTTTGGTGAACTCATCATATGGGGCAATGATTGCAACCGTGTTCGGATTAGCAGTCAACGCCGCCTTGGCCTGGTCGGCCGTCTGCGCGGCGGTATTGGCATTCACGACACCGATCTGTGCGACCTGATTGATCCCGGGGTTGGAAGCCTTGAACTCTTCCCAGATCTCGTTGCGCAGGTCGAGCGGCAGGTAACCGGCAACATAGACATAGATGACGTCGCCCTCGGGCTTGCCGCCCATGTCGGACGAAAACTTGTCGACGATGCCCTTCATCATCAGCTTGTCAGACTGGTTCACGTTGGTGACGCAATCGGACACCGGAACGGAAGCGTTGCTTGTGACCACCGGAATTCCAGCGGCGCAGGCCGCGTCAAGTCCGGCCTTGAGGCTGTCGCCAAAACCCCAGCCAATCAAAATGGCATCCGGTTCCGTCGCCACTGCCTGCTGAAGCTGCAGGGCCTGCTTCGCATTGTCGCCGTCAGCGTTGTAGATGTCGACCTTGACGCCCAGCTTCCCAGCTTCTTCCTCCACGCCGGCGATCCAGGCCTGGTATACGTCGCCGACATTCAACTGCCTGACAACGGCTATACGAGCCTCGCCGTTTTTGAATTTATCAGGTGCTTCCGTCGGCGCGCTCGCCGAGACTTTCAACGGAACCGTATCCGCCACGGCGCCGGTCGCCATCAGGACGCCGGTTGCGCCGGCCAATAGGATGTTTCTAGCTAGTTTTACGAATGACACGTCTTTCCTCCCCAACTGCGTTGGCCGGATCAAGGAACACGCATGCTTTTTCTTGACCTTAGACGGGTGTATCCATTAATCCAGATTACCAGAGTACCGACCGATCGGTACAGAGCACCTTATCGATACGTCAAAAAACGGCCATGTGTCAACAATGGATCAGGCAGGGGGAACGTGGTTGAATGGATGCTATGCCGGCCTCGAACGATATATTGTGGTCCCCTGAACCGGACAGCATGCGCCAAACCGCGTTGTGGAAATTCGCGGACGGTGCAGGGTTCAATCCTGAGGACTACGATGCCCTGCACCGGTGGTCGGTCAGCGAGCCCGGAGCGTTCTGGACAGCTTTGTGGGACTTTTGCAATGTCATCGGCGAGAAGGGCGATAGAGCATTCGTGCCGGGCGGCAGCGCATGGATGACAGGCGCCCGGTTTTTCCCGGACGCGCAGATCAACATCGCGGAAAACCTGTTGGCAGGCGACGCCGAACAAGTGGCCATCATCGCCAGCGACGAAACCGGCCGATTGTGCGAGACCAGCCGTGGAGAGCTGTCAAAATGCGTGGCCCGCGTAGCAGCGGGCCTGAAGGCAGCAGGCGTCAGGCCCGGCGACCGTGTTGCCGGCATATTGCCCAACGATACCGATGCACTGGTTGCGCTTCTGGCCACATTGAGCATCGGCGCCGTGTGGACTTCATGCTCTCCCGATTTCGGAGCCAACGCGATCGTGGACCGAATCGGACAGGTCAAGCCGGTTGTGCTGTTTGCGGCCAGTCAATACCGGTATGCGTCCAGGGAACACGACATTTCCAAAAAGATCGCCGAGGTCGTCGGTCAAATTCCGAGCGTGAGCCTGCTTGTCCATACAAACGGGCCAGCGGTGTTCGATCTGCCTCGAACGGTCGCGACGACGGGCTTTGCGCAATTCGGCGAAGACGGTGCGTTGCGTTTTCATCGCGTTGGCTTTGATCATCCCGCCTATATACTTTTTACATCCGGAACAACCGGCGCGCCGAAAGCCATCGTGCATCGCACCGGCGGCGTTCTGTTGCAGCACCTGAAGGAACACACGCTGCATGGTGACGTGCGCCGTGGGGACAGGGTGATGTGGTACACCAACACGGCGTGGATGATGTATCACTGGATGATCTCGGCCCTTGGCGCCGGAGCCACGGTCGTTCTCTATGACGGCGCACCGATCCTGAAAGACAATACGGGGCTGGATTGCTCGCCACTCTGGCGGCTGGCGGAAACGGCAGGCATCACGCATCTCGGTTTCAGCCCCAAATATCTGGCGACCCTGGCATCGGAGGCGTTTCATCCCGAAGAACTGCACGATCTTTCCAGTCTTCGGGCGCTCATGGCCTGCGGTGCTCCGATCCTTCCGCACCAGTTCGACTGGTGCTATCAGCACGTCAAATCCGAGATGATGTTTGCATCGATTTCAGGCGGTACGGAGATCCTCGGCTGCTTTCTGATCGGCTCACCGATCCACCCCGTGCGGCGCGGACAGCTGACCGTCAAGGCGCTCGGCCATGCTGTCGACGTGCTTGACGAGCGTGGGGCGAGCGTCATCGGACGCCGCGGCGAACTGGTTTGCACCGAGCCGTTTCCCTCCATGCCGCTGACTTTCTGGGGCGATGGTGGAGACCGGCGCTACCATGACACCTACTTTTCGCAACGGCCGGAAATCTGGACTCACGGGGACGTCGCAGAACTTACGCCCGATGGCGGCGCATATGTTCACGGCCGGTCCGACAATACGCTGAAGCCTGGTGGCGTGAGGATCGGCTCCTCCGAGATCTACGCCGTGTGCGAGAGCCTTTCGGAAGTTGAAGACGCGCTGGTCTTCGGCGCGGATCACCAGGGCGACGAGGAAGTCGTGCTATGCCTGAAACCGGCTGGCGGACAGTCCATCTCCGGCACAACCGTGGAAGAGCTGCGCCGGCGGATACGATCGGAAGCGTCTCCCCGTCACGTGCCGGCGCGCATCCATGTCGTCTCCGACATTCCCTATACGATCAACGGCAAGCGCGTCGAGGGTGCAGCGCGCACGGTCGTTGCGGGCGGTCAGGTCAAGAATCTCGGTTCTTTGGCCAATCCGGCCTGCCTGGAAGAGTATCGCCTTCTCAAGAGAAAGAACGCCCGGTGAGATCCTTGAGCACACAGCCGGCCATATGCGGGATCGGGGAGTTGAAGCCGGAACGCCGCACACACGGCGTGACAACGATGGAACTTCTGGCCCGCGTCTCAAAAATGGCATTGGACGATGCGGGACTGGAGCCGCAGCAGATCGACGGCGTGCTGATGGGACCTCAAGTCGGTGAAACGCCGCAGCATGTTCCAGCAACGCTTTGCGAATATCTCGGGCTGCAACCGGCCATGGCGAATGTCGTCGATCTGGGCGGAGCGTCGGGGCCCGGCATGGTCTGGCGGGCCGCGGCAGCAATCGAGGCCGGCATGTGCGAGACTGTGCTTTGCTTGCTCGGCAATCACCGCAATGATCCCGCCCCGCGATCACCCAACCGAAACCCGATCCGCGAGTTTGACGTGCCGTTCGGTGCATCGGGCGCGAATCTCTCATATGCGCTGCTGATGCAGGCCCATATGGCGGCCCATGGCTGCAAGGCGGAGGACTATGCGTTGATCGCAGCACAGTCGCGTGCCAATGCACAACGCAATCCGGACGCCATTTTCTACGGACAACCGGCCACGGTCGATGACGTTCTGGCATCACCGATGATCACGTCACCGCTGCACCTGCTTGAAATCGTCATGCCCGTTGCCGGCGGCGACGCGGTCATCGTGACAAGGGGCGAGACCGCACGAAACGCGCTGCATCCACCGGTTTTCCTGCTGGGCGCCGGTGAAAAGATCACGCATCGAGCCGTAAGCCAGGCGCCGAGCCTGACGTCGGGGCCGCTGAAACCCTCGATCGCCCGGGCATTGGGTCAGGCCGGGCTGAGAGCGGACCAGGTCAGTTTCCTGTCATTTTATGACTGCTACACCATCATGCTTGCAGCAACGATCGAAGACGCCGGGCTGGCCAAACCGGGAAAATTCCCCGAATTCCTGGCAGAAAACGGTGGCATGGGCGCAGACGCCCGCCAACCGATCAACACCCATGGCGGGCAACTGGGCTTCGGCCAGCCGGACCTCGCCGGCGGCATGACGCATGTCGTCGAGGCGGTCAGGCAGATCCGCGGCACGGCAGGGGAGCGGCAGATGAACAAATGCGAAACGGCTTTGGTGACCGGGAACGGCGCAACGATGAGCGAGGCCGTCGCCCTCATCCTCGGTGACAATCCATGACCGGCCCCATTGAAACGCTTGCCGCGCTCGAGGTGCCCGGTCCGACCGTGACGGAACTGACCAGACCATTCTGGGAGGCAGCTTCCGATGGCAGGCTGCTCATCCAGAAATGCGGATCGTGCGGCCACATGGTCTTTTATCCGCGCAGCCACTGCTCCAGGTGCTGGAGTGAGGATCTGTCCTGGGTCGAGGCGCGCGGCACCGGGCGCCTCAAGTCCTTTTCACATATCCACAAGCCCGGTCACCCGGGTTGGGTGCAGGCAGCGCCCTACACGGTCATTTTGGTTGAACTCGACGAAGGCCCGACCATGCTCAGCCACCTTGTCGGCGCAAAGGACGGCATGGCGGTCGGCGACAGGCTGAGACTTCGGCCCACACGTGTCGGCGGGCGCGTGCTTCCGTGTTTCGAGGTGGCGCGGTGACCTCGCAAGCTGCCCCCGCCAATGGCGGCAAAGCGGAACGACGTTGGCGCGTTCTTGCCGTTACGGCGGTGGCTGTTGTCCTGTCGCTGACGAGCTGGTTTTCCGCGACCGCGGTCATCAACGATCTGTCGCGTGACTGGAACCTTGATGCGGCGACGGCCGGCTGGCTGACGAACGCGGTGCAACTCGGTTTCGTAACCGGTGCACTCGTCTCCAGCCTGCTGGCGATCTCCGACATTGTCGCGCTGCCTCGTCTGATGGCCGGATCAGCGCTTCTCGCGGCGATTTCGAGTGCCGTGCTCCTGGTCGAACCGGGTTTTTCCGGCGCGGTATTTGCCCGCTTTGTCACCGGGGCCGCGCTTGCAGGGGTCTATCCGCCGGCAATGAAATTCATCGCCACGTGGTTCAAGACCGGCCGCGGCGTTGCCATGGGAGCGATGGTCGGCGCATTAACGCTCGGCTCCGCAGGTCCCCACCTGGTGCGGGCTCTGGGTCAGGTCCTGCCCTGGGAAACCGTGATCGCCGTAACCGCCATTTGCTGTTTGATCTCCGCAGTTATTTTCCTTCTGTTGCGCGAAGGTCCATATGGCTTTGCACGGGCGCGTGTCGATCCACGCCAGGTTGCCGCGATCATTCGCAACCGGCCGGTGATGCTCGCCAATTTCGGATATTTCGGCCACATGTGGGAACTCTACGCCATGTGGGGATGGATTCTCGCCTATGTGATCGCGGCGTCGGAATCAGGCGCCATTCTTGGCAACGCCTCCCTGCTGGCTTTTGCGGTTGTCGCCATGGGCGCGCCGGGATGTCTCCTGGGCGGCTTTTTGTCGGACATGATCGGCCGCTGCTACACGACCGCCCTGATGATGGCGGTGTCGGGACTTTGCGCGCTGGCGATCGGCTTCCTGTTTGACGGGCCGGCCGGCCTGTTCCTTGCTGTCGCTCTGATCTGGGGGCTCACCGTTGTTGCCGATTCCGCGCAGTTTTCGGCGGCGGTCAGCGAACTCTCCGATGCCAGCTATGTGGGATCGTCACTCGCCTTTCAGATGGGCGTGGGGTTCGCCATCACCACGATCACCATCTGGTTGGTGCCGGTGATCGCCGACATGACGGGAAGCTGGCGCTGGACCTTTCTTGTGCTCGTGCCTGGCCCGTTTCTCGGCGTCATCAGCATGCTGGCGCTGAGGCGCATGCCGGAGGCCGCAAAAATCGCCAACGGACTGAGATAGCCGGGTTGGCTTGAGGGAGGCTTGATTTGCCCAAATTTGACTTTAGCGCCGTCGGTTTTCTGGTCCTCGACGTGCTGTGCCGCGGCGCTGACGAAATGCCGCCTGCGGGCGGTGCCTTGTTTGTCGACCAGATTCACATGACCGTCGCCGGGACGGCCGGTGGCACCGCGGTCGATTGCGCCCTTCTGGGCCTAAACGGTCAAATTGTTGCCCGCGTCGGCAAGGACGATATGGGAGACTTCCTTGTCTCCCGCATGAGCCGCTTCGGCCTCGACGTCGGGCAAATCCAGCGGGACCCGTCGCTGCAGACCTCAACCAGCATGCTGCCGATCGACAGCGATGGCGTGAGGCGTGCCTTCTTCGCGCCAGGGGCATCCAGGACCTTCACGCTGGACGAGCGGCAGATGGAAGCCGCGCTTGATGCGCAAATTATCCATCTGGGCGGCACCGGGCTGCTTGACAGTTTCGACGGAACGCCGTCGCTGGAACTGCTTAAACGCGCCAAGGAGCATGGCCGGACAACGGTTTTCGATCTGATCCTGGCGGATGCGAACACGATCGAAAAGGTCGCGCCGCTGTTGCCTCATATCGACTATTTCGTTCCCTCAATCGTCGAGGCCTCGGCGATGGCCGGCATAGAGGGCCCTGGCGATGTGGCGCGCTGGTTCAAGGACCGGGGTGTCAGGAACGCCGTCCTCACCCTCGAGGACAAAGGCGTTTTTGTGGACCCGCATGAAGGCGGCGCGTTCCACTGTCCCGCACATGCAATCGATGTGGTGGATACGACCGGTTGCGGCGACAGTTTCACCGCAGGCATCATTACCGGCATTGCCAAGGGCTGGGACATCCGGCGTTCGGCACGCTTTGCCAATGCGGTCGCTGCCCTGGTTGCGGGCGGTCTGGGATCACAGGGAACCCTCGAATCATTCGATATGGCGCTGCAAGCGATGGAAAACCTGCCGCTGAAAACATAACACCTGGGGCAACCCATCCGGAGAGTGCCATGCAACAAAGTCCAATAGGCCGAACTGGCCTGACCGTCACACCGCTTTGCTTTGGCGCAACCGGACTCGCCAGCATGCCGGAGACCTATGGATACGAGGTGCATGAAGAACGCGCCCGCGCGACGTTGCGTGCCATCTTCGACAGCCCGGTCAATTTTCTGGACACGTCCAACAATTACGGTCTGGGGCGCAGCGAGGCACTGATTGGCGACGTCTTGCGCGAGATGAAGGGCCTGCCGGACGGGTTTGTCCTTGCGACAAAGCTCGACAGGGACATGGATACCGGCCGCTTCGATGCGGCCCGTGTACGCCAATCCGTGGAGGAAAGCCTGATGCGGCTCGGTATTGACCGCATTCCACTGCTTCACCTGCACGATCCGGAACACGCACGCGACCTGGACGAAATCATCCGCCCGGGCGGTGCGCTGGACGAGATGTTCAAGCTCAAGGAAGAAGGCATTGCACAGGCCGTGGGCCTGGCGATGGGCAAACTAGACATGATGATCCCGATCATCCGTGAACGGTCTTTTGATGCTTTGATCAGCCATAATCGCTTCACCCTGCTCAACCGCTCCGCCAATGAACTTTTCGACATCGCCCGCGCAAAGGGCATCACCATCCTGAATGCTGCTCCCTACGCCGGCGGCGTCCTGGCGAAAAGCAGCAATGAAATGCCGCGCGTCACCTATCAGCCGGCAGACGATGGCGAACTCGAACCTGTTCGCAGTATCGAGGCGGTGTGCGCCCGACACGGCGTTGCGCCCGGCGCTGCTGCGCTGCAGTATTCGATGAAGGACCCCAGGGTCACGTCGACCATCGTCGGCGTCTCAAGGCCGGAAGGGGTCACCGAGACACTGGAATGGGCGGAAATGGAAATCGGACAGGATGTGTGGAACGACCTAGCGGCGCTGCAATATTCGACTGACGATCCGGAAGCCAACAGGGTGTACAGTCCGGGCTGAATGCGCCGGTCAAGAAAGACGAACTGTCGGTTGGATTTGACAGATGCACTTCAACAGCCGGAACACCCGTGACGGGTTGATCACATGCCGCTTGTGAGCCAAAGCGGACACAAGGCGGAGCCTGAATCAGCATTGCATCAGCAACCGTCGCCGATATTGACCCGATCTGTGTTATACTAAGCTTTGGTATCATCCTCTGTGTCCAAACGGCAGAAGAGGCGAGGAGGTTCTAATGATACTCGTAAAATCAGGGAATCCGTCTGTTGCCATAACGTTTGCCACCAAAGCTATGGCAAACGCACCGCCGAAGGGATTCAGGTGTCTAAGGATATCGAGCTTTCTTTCAGGCTTCCTGTGCTTGACCTCCGCTGCCTTGCCCGCCGAGTCCTTCTATCTCAAAATCGAAGGAGTAGACTCTTCAGAATTAGGACAAGACAGCGCCTATTTGACTTGTCCAGCAAATCCAGTCGGGAAAACACTATCCTGGGCGAAGGCAAACTGCCGGAGCACAAAGGCGGCACCGTCGGGAGCCAGGATACAAATGCTTAAGACAAAAGGCAGGATTCTGGTTGAAGATCGGTAGCAGGTCGCTGAACCTTCAGGCTAAGAAGGGAGGGCGACATGCCAATCCATCGGATCAGAAAACCTAATCTGGGCGGTGTTGGTAAAGACATGCTTCCGAAAATCGGGATTGCGCAAACCAGGTGGCGTGGCTTCCTTGATGCGATGACAGAGATTCTGATGCCGGTTTCCATCAACCGGACATCTCCGTCATAAAAGAGCGCTGTTGGCAGAACGCCGCGTTCGGCGTCCGTTAGTGGGCCGATCAGATCTTCCAGTTCGATTTGTATCAGTAGCTTTGCCCCATTTTACAAGATCCTGCTGTTGGGCGCTTGCTCATGATTTACATAGCTCCCTTTTAACGAGCAAATGTATTTTGATGCTATTTAAGCGTGACTACGGTGATTCAGCGAACCAGAGCACTTCCAATTCGCAGAACGAGCCCCGGCGGGAACGAAACGCTCACCGCCGGGGCAGTACGCCCCGGGAGGCAGGGCAGAATAACCCGGTGTGCCCAGGAATCGGTCCGATACAATCAACCCACGCTTTTCCGTCACGCTTCTACCGCGCCGGCGGCCTTCGACACCTGTGATCTCAGATGACCGGCCAATAGTCTTTCCGTCTAAACACTTCAGGTAACCGGACTTCGTGCAGCGCATCCGACCTTGCTTCCAGCGCTAAATCGCGGACTTCGATGCGCGCATGCCCGCTATAGCGTCAATTATGTTTCGATCAGTGTTCTGGCCCGATCAATCTCCGCCTCGGCATTGACTGCCTGTACCGCCAGCAATTTGCCATTTCCGTAGTGCCAACTCGAGAAAGTGTTTGCGTCGATTTCATTGTGCAACACCTTGTCGTGGCTTTCACTGTTTCCAAGTACCTGTATACAAGCGTCATATTGAGTTGAGACTATCTCCGGAATCTCTGTTATTTTCCTGTTCCCTCCCGCTATGTTTTCAGCGACGCATTCGGCGTGATCAGTGGCAAGTGCAGCCTGCTCAACCCGTATACGCTTTCCACCACTTTGAAACGATGTGCAGTCACCCGCAGCCCATATATTTGTGACAGAGGTGCGCCCAGCCGGATCGATTGAAATTCCGTCGTCGACCTTTGCTCCTGCGATTTCAGCCAACTCGGTGCGTGGCGAGGACCCCAAACAAACGATCATGAAGTTGACGCTCATCGTAATTCCGTTGCTAAGAGCCTGAATCTAAAGTTTTACGTTGCATTGCAGTGCCTTGCCAGTCTGCGTGTCACCAGGCGGATGCTCTGATGTCCGCTGTCAAGGTTTGGCACGTCGAATATCCGGCCGATCCAGAACGAGGAGGAGATCGGCTGTTCATGATATTGATCGCGCATGGGTGGAGGCGGAACTGAAGGACGTCGGTGATCAAGCTCTGATGCGCGGGTTGGCTACCGCATTTCCGATTGTGCGTCCGGGTCTGTTCCTGTCTTACAGCGGGCGTCGGCCAGTAGCCGGCCACAAAGCATTCGACGGACATTTCCCTGCCGTGGTCCCGCCTCCGCCCATGCGCGAGTTTCGTGTTGCCACAAGGGCAAGATCAGCTTGCCTGCGCCTCCCTGGCAACGGCCCACATGAAGCCGGCCAGTTCGCGGGCGACCGCAGTGCAGACCACCGTTGGCCGCTTGCCGCGTCCACTCAGCGTTCGGTACCGGGCCGTCAAGCGGCTCTGCGCCTTCCATGCGATCTCGCGCACGCGCGGTGACGCCTGCTCCAGTCTGTACAGCTTCTTTATCCCGACCCTGGGCGGATGCCGATAGGCCCAGGCGCTCTCGACCAGCATTTGGCGCACCCGGCTGTTTCCTGCCTTGGTGATGCCGCCGCGCCTGATAGTGTCGCCAGTCGAGCGCTCACCGGGAACGAGGCCGAGATATCCCATGAGCTGGCGCGGACTTTCGAACCGGCTCACGTCGCCAACTTCGGTGACGAATGTCACAGCGACGATCAGGTCCACGCCACGCAAAGTCCGGAGCGCTCGTACGACCGGTGCCAACGACCAGGCCGGAACGAACTCCTCGATGGTGCGCTCCAGCCGTTCAACCCGCTCTTTGGAGATGCGTACGGCTTCAACCATTTCCTGGAGCGCAATCTGGTGCGCCGGGTGATCGAACGTCTGTTCCTGCAACCAGCGCAAATAGCGCATCGTCCAGCCTTTCTTGCGCGGATAGACGCGGCCGTGCTTGAGCATGAAAGCGCTCACCTGCTGGCGATGGACCCGCAGCACCTCGACCGCTGCCGACCGTGCGCGGACGAGATCCCGCATCGCCTCGTGGCCTGCATCGGGAACCCACACCGCAGTAAGCTCGCCGGCGCGCAAAAGCCGGGCGAGCGAGAGAGCGTCCCGGCGGTTCGTCTTCACCCGGTCGCCAGGCTTCCTTGGGATCAGCGACGGGGCGACGACCGTGCATTCATGCCCGAGAGAACGGATGAGCCGATAGAGCCCATAGCCTGTCGGTCCGGCCTCATAGCAAAAATGCAGTCGATCAAATCTGTCGGCGATCCGCTGAATGGTCCGGCGCATGCTTGCGACACAAGCGTCGACTTCTCCGAAGAAGCGAACTTCTCCCTCACGGCCCGCATCGGCAATCGCGATGGCGTTTCTCAATTTGGCAACATCGATTCCGACAAATGCTTCTCTATAATCTGCCACGGCTCGTCCTCCTGTGATGAGGATCGGCTCAGCCCATCCGAGCAACCCTCGAACGTGCAGTGTAGGGCGAGCCACCTCACCGGTAGAAACGGACATACGGTCTTGCAATGTGCGCCCAGGCGGTTGAACTTTCGACGGTGTTCTCCCAGTCTTTGGCCAACCGGCGGCACCTTCCCAACCATGCAAAAGTACGCTCGACCACCCAACGCATGGGCAGCAGAACGAAACCCTTTACCGCACCTGGTCGCTTGACGATCTCCAGGGTCCACTTGTTGCCCATGGTTTGTCGGAGCTTGTCACCTGCATACCCGCCGTCGGCGAAAATATGGCGCAGCCAGGGGAACTTTTTACCGACAGCCTTGAGCACATCGGGTGCACCGTCACGGTCCTGGATGTTGGCGGCATGAACGATGATCACCAGCAGAAGCCCAAGGACGTCCGTCACGATATGACGCTTGCGCCCCTTGGTCTTTTTGCCGGCGTCATAGCCGCAAACACCACCACTTTCTGTCGTTTTTACGCTTTGGCTGTCGATCACGCCAGCCGTCGGCTGCGCATCGCGCCCTTCCAATTCACGGGCAGCGGTGACCAGCAGATCGTTCATTGCCTCCAGAATACCGGCATTGCGCCAAGCGTAGAAATATCCCTGCACTGTCGTCATGGGCGGGAAGTCAATTGGCAGCGCACGCCACTGACAGCCTGTCGATCCGATGTAGAAAATCGCGTTGATTACTTCGCGCATGTCTGCGGTCCGGGGGCGTCCTCCGGGGCGTGCTGGTGGAACCATAGGTTCGAGGATTGCCCATTCTTCGTTCGTAACGTCACTTGGATAACGATCCGTTTTGCGGTTATACGTGAGGCGGGCGGTATCAGTCCAAGGCACAGTGGTTCCTCCGTTCGGTTTTCGATTGCGAACATGGAATCACAATTGACTGGTATCGCTCAACAATTTTTCCCAAAGACTTTTCGGTCAGGCTCTAAGGGTCGTACCAATGATGCGATTTTTTCCAATCACCTGTGAGACGGACAATTCTTCCATGATTTCCACGTGATGGCGTATGTGAAGGTCTCGCAGATAACTTGAAATCTCAGTCGTAACGACGTTGTGTGCAACACGCTCAGCCTGTTCAACCAGTGTGACCCTGAGCCCTCTTTGTGCGGCAATCGCTGCAATCTCCAAACCCAAGAGACCGCCACCGACTATCGTGACATGGTTTCCGCGGACGAATCTTGCGGAGAAGCGCTCAATGTCACCGAGTTCCTTGACGGTGTAGATGCCTTCGAGTTCATTGCTCGATTGGATCGGGAGAGGCACCGGACGGGCGCCGGTGGCCAGCACCAGTTCGTCGTAGTTCAGCTTCTGAGAGCCGGTGCTAACCGTCTTCGCCAATGGATCCACCGCATCCACGCACTCGCCCAGGCGCAGATCTATTTGCCGATCAGTGAAAAATTCATCCGAAACCGCGTCGGAATTCGCACTGTCGCTGTCCTCGTCAAGACAATCCGCAGCGGTAATCTTCTTTTGGTTTGGAACATTGAGATCTTTTTCGAACAGGGTGATGCGGCCATCAAACCCGCTCTCTCTTAGCTTGGTGACAACTCTCACACCCGCCTGCCCCGCGCCAACCGTTATGATGTGTCTCATTAGCCTTGGTCCGGTTTTCCTAAATCGTTGTCTCGATCGGAAACCCGCCGGCCTCGTTGCCGAACGTCGCTTCCTCTAGCATAAGGTCAGTTGCCCGGGCGCATCGACGGCACGCCGTGTCAGCACGCCGACAAGATGAGCACGATAGTCCTGACCCGCGTGCAGATCATCGAGCATAAGGTCCTCATCGGGTTGAAGGCCGATTAGGCCAGCGGAACCTTCTCCCCGGTTCAGCACGTTCTCAGCCTCGCTCCATCTGAAAACCCCATTGTTGCCCGCTCCGGTCACCGCAACCCGATAAAGCCGGTCTGTCCGGGAAACGAACGTTGCAGCGATGGGATAGCGCGATGCAGGATTGCGGACCTTCGCATAGCCGGCTGTGTCAGGAATCGGAAAAGATATGCGTAAGATGATTTCGCCATCTTCCAGCGCGGTTGCATAAAGGCCATCGAAAAATTCGTCGGCTGGGATACTGCGTTTGTTGGTATAAATCTCCGCACCAAGCCCGAGTACCGCTGATGGATAATCCGCCGCGGGATCATTGTTTGCGAGCGATCCTCCAATTGTTCCGCAGTAGCGGACCTGTACATCACCGATCGACCCCGCCAGAGCTGCAAGAGCTGGTATTGCCTTAAGTACAATCGCAGAACTGGACACATCGAAATGCGTTTCGGCTGCACCAATGATCAGCCGGCCCTCAACACATGAAATCCCCTTTAGGTCCGGTATGTTTCGAAGATCGATCAGATCGCTAGGCGCCGCCAGGCGATTCTTCATCGTCGGTATAAGTGTATGCCCACCAGCCAGATAGGTCGCATCATCTGACCCGTGAAAAAGACGTTGTGCTTCTTCGAGGCTCACCGGACGGTGGTAATTGAACTCATACATCCGATGATCCCAACGATCCCGACTGAGGATCGGCGCTACGGTGGCTTTCGGATGCCGCTAGGATAGCCTTGACAATGTTCTGATATCCCGTGCAGCGACAGAGGTTTCCGTCCAGTTCCTCGCGTACAACTTTCTCGTCCAATTGTCCGTCATGGCGTCCAATCATATCGGCCGCTGCCATCACTATTCCTGGCGTGCAAAATCCACACTGGAGGCCATGGTTCTCGTAGAATGCTTGCTGAACGGGATGGAGCGTCTCACCGTCTGCCATACCCTCGATTGTCTTGACTGACACTCCGTCCAAAGATACCGCCAGGACCGTGCAGGATTTCACGGCTTTGCCGTCCACATGTACAGTGCATGCACCGCATTGCGTGGTGTCACAGCCGACATGCGTACCAGTCAATTGGAGGTGTTCGCGCAGCAATTGCACAAGCAGTGTCCTGTTCTCAATTTCGCATGTTTCGGTCTTGTCATTGATGGTGAGCGTTACCTTCGCCACTGTTCAATCCTCATACGGGTAGCAAAAGCCTCAGGCAGTGTGGGTGATGGCACAGTGCCGACCGCCGCCAAGAGGTTGGGTGAAGAAAACATCACCGATGGGCCAGTCATTACAACGAGCGGCCCGTCAGACCCGGTTTCCAGCAAAAGGCCGGCCATCGGATATTCTGGATTTGCAGCATTCACCGCCGAATTCAGTTCCATTTGGCAAACGTAATGCCACAACCTGTGCCAGCGCGTGTTCGATAAGCCGGCGTGTAGGAAATCAGTTCCATATCCAGGTGCTCGACGGCGCCAGCCGTAGTTATCCAATTGAGAATTTCAGAATTGCCCGCCTGAAGCTGATCCTTGGGAATTGACTTCAGATCCTCGGCATCCTTGTTCCGCAATCCCTTGATGATGCGATCGTCGAGTTCTTCATCGACGACAAAATGGCTCAATCCGCCGGACGCAACAACGGCCACACGAGTGTCTTCAGGCCAGCTTTCCACCGCGCGCCGAATGGCGCGGCCGAGCTCATAGCAGCGTGCCGCGCTGGGCTGATTGGGCGGAAAATAGGTGTTGATCAGAACCGGCACCATGGGAATCGGCTTTTCCGGCATCAAGCGACGTTTAACAAATGTCCAGGCGTGACCAAGCGAGCGGCCCTCTGCCTGTTTGGTCAATTGCATAATGTCAAAGTCCTCTTCGACCAGACTTTTGACCATATGCAGTGCCAGACCGGAATCGACCGGGTAAGCTTCGGGCTCATCGGCATGAATGGCCCAACGTCCAGCCCTGTGCGACGGAGACAGGTTTTCAACCGGGCCAGGAATGTCCCAAACTTCATCACCCCAGAAAAGGGCCAGCATGGGCATGGCATCCTTGGGAAAGATATCATCCTGATCATCGCCGTCGATGACCATGACATCGGGTGCAGCCGTTTTTATTGTGTCCTGCAGCTTGGCGATGGACTGCTGGATTTCATCATACTTCTTCTGCCAGACTTCTGGAGTCAGTTGCTCAGGCATCCATTCGGGCGCTTTGCTCAACAGCGCTTCGTATGGGGTCCGCTTGGGATCCATTTTACCCTGCTCTTCCCACCAATCCGGCGTCAGGCTGCACTGGGTACTGTGCGATGTCCCAATGCCAAGAACGATTTTAGCCATCTGTGTTATTCCCTGTTTGTGCGCGTTTAGACCGCCGGGCGACGCGATTGTTCTGCCGCCCCTTGATTATTTCATTGCAAAGGAAGCCGGATCAGGCGGCCGACTCCTCCTCGGCCGTCTTGGAAGAGCGGTACAGCTCGGCTTCGGCATCCGACATGCCCAGCTCGTGCCAGCTCTGAGATTTTGGCACGATACCCTCATAGGCCCGTAGCGCGTTTGGCTGGAGACGATCCTCACCCAGACCGATGACATCCCCGGTCTCCTGAAACTTGCGCGCCGCGTCAATCATCACCTGGCGAAAGCGAACGATCGCGATGTCTGATGCGCCCAGCTTTTCGCGGGTTCGGTCTGCGATCGGACCCATGGTTTCCTGCATCGCCATATCCTGGTTCGGGATTCCGCTGATGCCTGTGAAATCGCCCAGTTTCATCTTCTGGCGATCCTGCAAATAGTTGTTTTCCAGGGTGCGGACCTTGTTCCATTTCTCGTCGACATCAATGCCGGGTCGCGCGCAGAGGCGCTGACGCCACCAGGAAGTGTCGACATGCGAGTCATTGCCCCGGGCAATGAAGTAAAAGGTCGTGTTGTAGTCATCCACCGGAACGAAAACCTGAACGGCCGAATATAGCGTGTTCGGCGGGATCAGAGAAAAGAACGGTGCGACATATGCAGTTATGCGAATGTAATTGTTTTCCTCCGCGTTGACGGAAGGTTTGCGGATAGCGGCATACCGAAAACCATAGGGTGTCGGCATGACCTGAATTCGGGGTGATTTGTCGTAGGACGGACGCTCCATCAATCCGGAAGACCGGCCACCCAGAGTATCGCGCGGGCCGGTACGCTCGCCGCCGCCTGACATGATATTTGAAGAGTGCAACGCGGAACTGTGTGCCGAATCGATGGAGCCTTCCAGGGCCTGTGCCCAGTTTGTGCGTTCATTGATCTTGGCGATCGCAAAGCTCGTGTCGCTCTCGACCAGCCATGGTGGCGCCATGAACCTCGGCATTTTTTCTTCAGGGCCCATATAAGCCCAAATGAAGCCTCCGGCCTCACGTGTCGGGTATGACTTCAACTTGACCTTCTCTGCGAAGTTACTGCCTTCGGACTCAGTCGGCATTTCGACCACATTGCCGTCCACATCGAACTTCCAACCATGGTAGAGACACCGCAGGCCGCATTCCTCGTTTCGGCCAAACGCAAGCGAAGCAAGACGGTGCGGACAACGTTCGTCCACAATTCCGACCCGTCCGTCCGTGTCCCGGAACGCCACCAGATTTTCGCCGAACAAGCGAACGCGTACAGGAGTACCATCCGGCTCCGAGACCTCTTCGGTCATAAGCGCCGGTATCCAATGGTGTCGCATCATCTGCCCCATCGGAGCATCACCCTCTATACGGGTCAGAAGTTCGTTTTCTTCGGCTGTTAACATTCGATTTCTCCGCAAGCACTGGAGCATATCTGACCCAGAGCGTATTAACTTAGATATCTATGTATATTTGCATGCCTTTGGTAAAAGCGCAACCCGCGTCGAACGCTCTCAGCGCGGCCTTCGGTCAGGCATTCGCTTGTTTTTCATCGAAAACCCGTGAAAACTCCTTGAAGAACTGGTCGGCCAATTTCTTTGCGGTGCTCTGAACCAGTCGACTTCCCAACTGTGCAATCTTGCCGCCCACCGAAGCCTTGGCTGAATAGGTCAGCGTTGTTTGCCCGTTCGATTCCTCGAGCACGACGTCGGCGCCGCCTTTGGCAAATCCGGCCGCACCTCCACTGCCCTCGCCTTCCAGCGAGACAGATTCAGGCGCCCCGGATACATCCAATTGAACTTGCCCGCCAAAGCGGGCTTTGACCGGTCCGATTTTCAAAGCGACTTTCGCTTCGTAGCTCGTTTCGGAGTGCTTAACCAACTCCTCACATCCGGGAATGCACTTTCGTAGCACTTCGGGATTGATCAACGCCGCATAGACAATGTCACGCGAAGCATCGATCGCAACCCTGCCACTAAGATCCATTTCCACCTCCTGCACTATTCGAATCACTGCAACGCCGCATGGCACTCACACGCAGATGCGCCGTCTACAGCGTTTTCCGTAGTGCGGTGTTTGATCCAAAGAACGCAAAACGTCAACAATTTTTTGATATCTAAGTATCTTGTGTATTATTGGGCGCGTCGCTTAAACACCGGTATGGACAAATTGGGATCGAGTAACGGCATGAAACAGAAAATCGGGGTAGTCGGCCTCGGACGGGGCTTCATGGCCATGGGCCAGAGTTTGCGACACCATCCAGATGTGGCGCTGGCTGCGGCTGCAGATCCCAGCCCGGAAGTACGCGATCGTTTCTCAGCTGATTTTGATCTTCCGACATACGAGAGCATCGAAGAATTGTGCGTCCAATCAGATTGCGACATCGTCTATATTGCGTCGCCGCACCAATTTCACCGGTCGCATGTCCTCACCGCCGCGGCGTCACACAAGCACATACTTTTAGAGAAACCGATCGCTCTCACGCTCGCGGATTGTGATGCCATCATCGAGGCCGTGGACCGAGCTGGTGTGGCCATGGTGGTTGGGCACACGCATGCCTTCGACCCCCCAGTTCAAGCCATGCGCCAAATGATTGCCGACGGCACCTACGGCAAATTGAGAATGATCAACCTCTGGACTTACACGGATTTTTTGTATCGACCCAGAAGGCCGGAGGAACTGGATACATCTGCCGGAGGTGGCATTCTATTCAATCAGCTACCACACCAGATGGACATTGTACGGCATGTCGGTGGGGGCCTGCTGAAGTCTGTTCATGCTCGGCTGGGGGCTTGGGACGACACGCGCCCGACCGAAGGTGCCAGCGTCGTGATGTTCGAGTTCCAAGACGGATGCTTCGGTTCTATGACTTACAGTGGCTACGCCCATTTCTTAACTTCGGAGCTGAACGGAGGTATTGGTGAAAATGGGCTGCAGGTTGACGATACCCGCTACGGTTCAGCACGGCGCAAGTTGCAGGAGCTGAATGATCCAGACGCTGAATTCCTGTTGAAGCGGGGGTCCGGCTATGCAGGCAAGGGCTTGCCCGACCCCTCTGCCAACACGCTACACCCGACATTCGGCACTTTGATTGCCACTTGCGACAGGGCCGATATTCGGCACCTACCGGCGGGCGTCGGGATTTACGCTGATCACTGCAAGACCGTTCAATCCGTCAGTTTGGGGCGCGGATCAGAGAATCGCTCCTCTGTGGTCGATGAACTTGTCGACGCAATTCGCAGCGTTGCGCCGCCGGTTCATGATGGGCGATGGGCCAAAGCGACACTAGAAGCCTGTCTCGCCGTTGCGAAATCTAACGAAACAGGTTTGCCGGTTTCTCTGGAACACCAGGTTGCGGTTTCAAATGACAAGCATTGAGCACGGCCCTCTCAGGCCTTAGTCAGCAAGGGGAATTGAAATGACTGATGACAACATCATCAAACGCCTGAAAAGACTGGATGTTTGTGCCGTCTCGGATACGCTGGACAGCCTTGGCATGAAGGGCGTTGCCCTTGGCTTGCACAAGGGGTGGCCTTGCGGGTTGATCGCCGGCCGCACAATGACGGTCAAACTGGTTGCCGCAGGGCAAGAGGCCACGTCCAAACGGCATCTTTGTACCGGTGCGATCATGGATGCGGTCCCCGGAGATGTCATTATTGTCGACAACCGTGGACGGATCGATGCGGCCGGTTGGGGAGGGATTCTTTCTCTGGCCGCCAAACAAAAAGGGCTGGCCGGGGTGATTGTTGACGGCGCCTGCCGTGACATTGATGAAGCCTCGGAATTGGAGTTTCCTGTCTTTGCGAAGGAGTTCATTCCACTGACAGCGCGCGGCCGCATTGTTGAGCAATCCTATGGTGAACCGGTCGAAGTCTGCGGCGTTTCAGTATCCAAGGCTGATTACGTCATTGCAGACGGCAGCGGGGTGGCCTTCTTTACCGCAAATCGCGCTGAAGAGGTTGTCTCAAAGGCAGAGGGCATTGTCGCGCGTGAGAAGGCCATGGCACAGGCCGTGCGCGACGGGCGCCCTGTCAGTGAAGTGATGGGCGAATCCTATGAAACCCTGTTGCAAAATGCCGCTGACAGGTAGGAGAAGTGGCGCAGGAAGCGACCGGCTTCTCAAACGCAAACAGTGTACCTGCTTAATCGACCTTGGTTTGCAACGCGTGGTATTTGAACTTCGTACGCGCTTCACGCAGGCTCAATCCTCCCTCAACTGCCGCACGCAGCTGATTTTCGGCGTCTTCGATCTCACGGGCCGCAGCCGCGACCTCCGCGGCCTGGTCCTGCGGTACGACCACAATACCATCGCCGTCACCGACCAATATGTCACCCGGGTTGACCCGAACCTCGCCAAGTGAAATCGGTACCTGGACGGCATCCATTTGCACACGCTCTTTGCCAGTGCGCATGAAGTGTCCCTTCGAGAAAACGGGATACCCGATCGATCGGGCAAGAGAGGTGTCCCGGCAAACTCCGTTGATCACCGTGCCAGCCACACCCTTGCGGTGTGCGACAGCTGTCAGGATATCACCCCAAACGGTGCAATCTTCCCGACCGGCGTTGTCGAGAACGACAACCGCGCCAGCAGGTACATCATCGATGTAGTCACCGACGGTTCCTTTCACGACGCCGCATGGTTCATATTTGCAGGTAAACGCCGGGCCAACCAGCCGAAATCCCGGCTCTAGCGGTTTCAGGCCGATCGCCTGCCCCTCGATCCCGAGTTTGTCCATGGCGTCGGAGATCGCAGAGCACGGCAATTCGCCAAGCTCTGTTAACACGCCTTCATCCAATGTGTCCAAGATCGTTTTCCTCGACGTTCGATAACGCTGGGACGCTGCTGATAAACGTTAGGCACCAGGGTTGAAATTGGTTGTATAGACCTTGCGGCAAGTTCCTTCGAAGATCTTGACTTTGTCTTCCTCGGACAACCACTCGATGCTCTCGATGACCGGTTTCAGATCATCGAAGTCCCGCCCCGTTTCAGGGCAAGGCACCGAACCTGTTCCCGGACGTTCCGTTCCGAACATGATGTTGTCGACACCCAGCATCTTGATCTGGAATTCCAGGGAGTCCTTGGAGTAGTTGCAGGTATCGAAATACAGCTTGCGCATCTTTTGCTCGAACGTTTCCGGCTCCTTGCGACGCAGGTTCCAGGCCCTGAAACGCCCCATGTGGAATGGTATCGCACCGCCGGAATGGGGCACGATGATCTTCAGATCCGGGAAGTCATCGAACACATTGGATTCCAGGATCGAAATGATTGCGATGCTTTCTTCATTGATGAATTTGAGAGTGTAGGACTCGCGCGGATGGCTACTGGAGGCCGAATGAACCATGCCCGGCACATCAAGCTCCACCATCTTCTCGTAAAGCGGATACCAGAACTCGTCCCCCATTCCCGGAGGTGGTGATCCGTCACCTTCGACCGGATCAGGGTTGACCAAACATCCAACAAAACCCAATTCCTTGACGCAACGCTCCAATTCCTCGATCGAGTTTTCAGGGCTTTCATCTCGGAATTGCGGTAGACCGGCGACGCCGTAGATCCGACCGGGATGCATCTGGGTCATCATGTGGATGGCATCGTTGACGGCGCGTGCCCAAAGCCGGCTAACAAGGGACGGACGTACCGAATGCATCTGCGCAAAGGGGCGTGGAGAAAGGAGCTGAATATCTGTTCCGACTTCGTCCATCTTTCGGATCAGACCATCCACCGCGGCGCGAACCGGTTCTTCCGGCGGTTTAAAACGCGGTACCGGATTGCCGCGGCTTGATGCCAAATCAGCCATGAAGCGGTACATCTCTTGGGGCATGACCACATGCGCGTGACTGTCGATGATCACTCGTCTTCTCCTTGTAGAACGGCAATGATTTCATATGTGGACGCCCCTTATGGCAAGGGCTGATTTTGTCTTGTTGCGGTGATCGGTTGCTTTCATATGTCCGGCCTGTTTGTGCGGCAGATACTTGCCGCTGGCCCTGATGGAAATCCGCCGGTGAGGCCCCTGATCAAGTTGGCGCGCTTGAACGGCGCATTGAATCAGACGGGTTTGCCTCTCCATTGGCTCGATCGTTACGCATCATCGACTGCCATTGCCAATTCGGTTCGGGCTGCGCGCGGTTAGGCAGGCTGCCCGTAAGGTCTATAAATCTCTCCGCGGGTAAGGATTGCCCAGGCTATCCGGGCGAGCTTGTTCGCAAGGGCGACCGAGACGAGCCGAAACGGCTTCTTCTCCAGCAACCCATTCACCCAGTCTGTCATCGGCGTCGGGTTCCGCTTGGCGTGTCGCATGACGGCCGTTGCGCCAACGACGAGCAGTCGCCGCAAGTACCTGTCGCCCTGTTTGGATATACCACCGAGACGTGTTTTGCCTCCGGTCGACTGTTGTTGCGGCGTCAACCCAAGCCAGGCGGCAAATTGCCTGCCTGATTGGAATTGATCGGGGTCTGTCACTGTCGCCGCAATGGCTGTCGCTGTGATCACCCCGACACCCGGGATAGCCGCGAGCCTTCGACTGGCCTCGTTCTCGGCATGCCAGATGCGTAATTCCTTATCGAGTTCGCCAATCTCCTCGTTTAATTCGGCGATCCGTCGGATCAGGATCTCAAGCGCTCGATGAGCGTAAGCAGGAAGGGCTTCATCGGCAAAGGCCCTGTCGGCCAGCTTCACCAGATTGGCGATACCCGGGTTGGCAACCAAGCCGAATTCGGCCAAGTGCGCGCGTAGCGCATTCGCCGCCATGGTCCGCTGGCGCACAATCAACGATCGGGTTCGGTGCGCCATCAGAACACTCTGCTGCTCAACTGTCTTTACCGGCACAAACCGCATTGTCGGACGTTGCACGGCCTCGCAGATCGCTTCTGCATCAATCGCATCGCTTTTGCCGCGCTTGACGTATCCTTTTACGTAAGACGGCGGCATGATCCTGACGTCATGGCCCATGGCGATCAGTGTACGCGCCCAGTGGTGCGCTGTCGCGCAGGCCTCAACCCCGATCACACAGGGCGCCAGTTTCGAGAAGAATGGCAGCATCTGTTTGCGATGCAGCTTCTTCACTAGAACTGTCTTGCCCGATCCATCTATCCCATGCGCCTGGAAAACGCTCTTCGCCAGATCCAGCCCAAGTGTTGTGATGTTCATTGGAACCTTCCTTTCCTGCCTTCACTTCTTTCTCAGCACCATACTTGGCGCCGCGCAGGGGCGTCCACATCATCAAGTTGAACCAGCATTCCTGCCGGAAGATCGAGGACGACGGCGTGCCTTGCGGGTCGGTCCTCGGGGTCTGGAAACATCTCCAGCCAGGGTTTGTTCACATGCTCGCGAACAGAGCGGTCCTTCATGAAAACGGTAATGTGGCCGATGTCGGCGGTGTTGCCTCCAGCATTTTCCATCATTGTTTTCATATTCTGGAACGCGAACCGTGCCTGGCTTTCGGGATCGGTCGGCAAGGTTCCGGTTTCGGGATTTTTTCCCATAATCCCGGACGAGAAAACCATGTTGCCGACACGCGCTCCCATAGGAATGGGGGCCGAGTGATCAATTCCAGATACATGAAGAGATTTTCGCCATCCCATTATCTGCTTCCCCTGTTGTTCTGTTCCGTATCTTCCGAACGCCAGCCAAATACCGGCGACAATCCGTGTTCTAGGGCCTCACAAAATTATATTAGACATCTAAGTATATAATTATTTTGACCCTTTTCCTATTGGGCTCCTGCAGCAGGTTTCAGCCGTAGCGTCCGTGGGAATTGGAGCGCCTGAACCCGCGCTCACAAATCGAGAAGCAAGCGTCCGTTAGCTGAACGGGAAACGCAGATCATGATATGATCTTTCTTTTCACCTTCGCTCAGGATGCGCAATCCGGCTCATTCCGGCCACTGAATCCGGTTCAATCCGGCCATCTATTCCGGTTTATTGCGGCCACCGAATCCGGCTCATTGCGGCCAGCTTGTGGACAACGGTGATCAACCTTTCTGGGTGATCTGAAACACGGGCATTCTTGCGCCTTTTCAACAGCAAAGGTGGCGAGGATGGCCAGGGAAAGATTACCCATGCGTAAGATCAGAGATGTGCTTCGGCTCAATGCTGAAGGTTTGTCGAACCGCAAGATTGCCGTCAGTGTGGGCGTCGGGCGAACGAGTGTTGGCGAGACGGTCCGGCGGGCGCAGCAGGCTGGCCTGAATTGGCCGTTGCCTTCCGATTTGAGCGATGAGGCGCTTCAGCGGCGCTTGTTTCCGGTGGTGGTCAAGGCGAAGAAGCCAAGCCTGCCCGACTGGGCCTGTATTCACCGCGAGCTGCGGCGCCCCGGTGTGACCTTGCTGTTGCTGTGGGAAGAGTACCGCACCGCTCATCCTGACGGGCTTGGGCGCACGCAATTCTACCAGCTTTATCGTCAATGGAAGGGCAAGCTGTCGCCGACCATGCGGCAGACCCATACCGCTGGCGAGAAGATGTTCGTTGACTATGCCGGCCAAACGATTCCGATCATCAACGGGCTCACCGGCGAAGTGCATGAGGCGCAACTCTTTGTCGCTTGCCTGGGTGCGTCCAGCTACACCTATGCCGAAGCGACCATGACGCAGAGCCTGTCCGACTGGACGGGATCACATGGTCGTGCCTTCGCGTTCTTTGCCGGCGTTACCGACCTTGTGGTGTGCGACAATTTGAAATCCGGCATCACCAAGGCCTGTTTCCATGAGCCGGCGATCAATCGCACCTATTGCGATCTTGCAAGGCACTACGGAACGGTCGTGGTCCCGGCAAGGCCGAAAAAGCCTCGGGACAAGGCAAAAGTCGAGACGTCGGTGTTGGTGGCGGAGCGCTGGATCCTCGCCGCACTCAGGAACCGGCAATTCTTCTCGCTGACGGATGTGAATGCGGCGGTCCGCGAACTGCTCGAAAAGCTCAACAACCGCGTGACGCGCCATCTTGGCGGCAGCCGGCGGGAACTGTTCGAAGACCTTGACAGGCCGGCACTGAAAGCACTGCCGCAGGATCCATACGAATATGCAGCGTGGAAGGAATGCCGTGCCGGCCTTGATTATCACGTTGAAGTGGACAAGCACTACTACTCGGTGCCTCACACGCTTCTACGCAAAAAACTGTGGGTCCGCTCCACCGAGCGCACCGTCGAGATCTTCGATCGGGGCAATCGTGTTGCCAGCCATCTGCGCGGTCCAGGTAACAGACGACATACAACCGTGCTCGAGCACATGCCGGCCAACCATCGCCATTACGCCGAGTGGACACCTGAAAGTATCAAGCGCCAGGCTGGCAAAGTCGGCCCGACCACCCAGGCCCTGGTCGAAATCATCCTGCGCGAAAAACCCCATCCCGTTCAGGGGTTCCGCGCCTGTATCGGCATCGTGAAGCTCGCGCCGCAGCATGGAGCGCAGCGCCTCGAGGCGGCATGCGGCCGCGCCATCGACATCGGGGCGCACTCCTACACCTCCGTCAATTCCATCCTCAAGAACAATCTCGATCGCAAACGGCCCGAAAAAGCCACGGACGGGCCGCCGATCCTCCATCAAAACATCCGTGGCTCAGGCTACTTCCATTGAAAGGAAATGAAATTGCTCAACCATCCAACCCTCGACCAGTTGAAAGAACTCAAACTGGACGGCATGGCCGACGCCTTTGTCGAGCTGCAGGCACAAGACCGGGCTGCCGATCTCAGCCACCCCGAATGGCTGGGACTGTTGCTCGATCGGGAAACAGCAAACCGCAGCACCAAACGCTTCAATACGCGATTACGGGCCGCCAGGTTGCGCCATGTTGGCGCCTCGATAGAAGACGTCGATTACCGCGCGTCCCGTAAGCTCGACAAGGCATTGTTCCAGCAGTTGGCAACCTGCAACTGGATCAGACATCACCGTTGCCTGCTGATTACCGGGCCGTGCGGGGTCGGCAAAACCTGGCTTGGCTGCGCCCTCGGTCAAAATGCATGCCGCCATGGCTACACGGTCCTTTACAAGCGTGTGCCGCGGCTCTTCGCCGAACTCGAACTGGCGCATGGCGATGGTCGGTTCCCGCGCTTGTTCCGGACGCTCGTCAAGGCCGATCTGCTGATCCTCGATGACTGGGGCCCCGATCGTCTCAATGCCAGCCAGCGGCGCGATCTCCTGGAAATCATCGAAGACCGCCACGGTGCCGGCTCGACAATGATCACGAGTCAACTGCCGGTGCACACTTGGCATGACGTTATTGATGAGCCCACATTCGGCGACGCGATTATGGACCGAATTTCTCACAACGCATACCGGCTCGAACTCGATGGGCCCTCGATGCGCAAATCGCAAGGCAATCAAACTGAACAGGAGCAATCGGCATGATCCGAACGAACCTCACGCCCGCCCCGGTGGGTCCACAGGGGCCTCCCACGCGCGCCGCTGCGATAGACTCGTGCCGGTCTCTTCGCGCCGCGCGCGGGTCCCTCCTGGGGACTACCGGGACGGCCTGCACCGTGCTTGACGAAAGGCCAAAGTGCTGACATCAAGAAACCCATCCAGAAGGGTTGATCGCGCCGTCCACAATGCCAGACGCGGAAGTGGCCGCAATCAGCCGGATTCGGTGGCCGCAATAAACCGGAACAGGTGGCCGGATTGGCCGGAATGCGCACCAGGTGTTTGGCCTTGCGCCGCCTCCGCCTCTTTTTGTCACCGAACACAGAGCGCATGCCTGTCTATGCCGGGCATGCGGCACGCTGGTGCGCGCTGCCTTTCCCGAGACCGTGAAAGCCCCCGTCCAGTACGGTGACGAAATCGCTGCCCTGGCGGCCTACTTGCAAACACAGCACTGCATTCCCGAGGATCGTCTGGCGCGGATCTTCTCCGACCTCTACAAGATCAGGGTCGCCCCGGCGACGCTGGCCAGTCTGATCGCCAAAAAGGCCGACAGCATGCGCGTTTTCGCGGACAGGGTAAGGGAACTGCTGTCCGGCACAGCTGTTGCCGTGAAGCATCTGGATGAGACCGGCTTGCGGATTGCCGGCAAGACGCGCTGGCTGCATATGCTGTGTTCCACATCCCTCAGTCATCTTCGGCTCGGGACCGGGCGAGGTGATATCCCATCGGGACTGGCAGGAACGATCGTTCACGATTGCTGGCCACCCTATTTGGCGCTGGAGGCCGTGGAGCATGGTCTTTGCAATGCGCATCTGCTTCCCGGTGTTGTCCTTATCCGTCTGCGACGGCGGAATACTGGAGTTCTTGCCGGTCTTCCTGGTCGTCTTTTCCAGAAAGATGGCGATCAGGATGCCCAGCAAGCTGCACAACACGCCAATAACCGCGTCGACGTCATGTGAAATCCTGCCCGCTTTGCGCAGCGCGGCAATGCGCGCCCTGGCAGCATCGAACTCTTCACGCAGGGAAGTGCCATTCACGCTTGCCATCAGTCCGCCCGCGCTGCCATGGACATCAGGCTATGCGGTGGCCGCATCGCCTTTCCAGGCTTCCAAATGCCGCGAGGAGCCCTGACCTTGACTGAAAGACCACCCCAATGCGGCTTTTCCCACATCAATCGAAAACGTGTCATAACCCGATAGAATCATGAAAATCGTAATGAGGGGATCGTTAATAGCCGATTCAAATCGTCGCACCACTCCGAGGCCAAAAAGACATCTCGATTGAGCCAGTGGGTCTGAAGCCGCCGTTGAACCTTGGGGACTTAAAGTGGGGGTGAGCAGTTACAGCTATTCCATTGGTGAAATGCTTCAAAGCACGGCCAGAACCCGGTCACGCGCGGATGTTGATGTGTCTGTGAAGGTTCAAAGTGGGGGCCGTCAGGCCGACCAGTGCAATCACGAACGCAGCGTGATCCGGCACAGGTCATAGCCCCGATGACCGATGACCGATGACCGATGACCGATGACCGATGACCGATGACCGATGACCGATGACCGATGACCGATGACCGATGACCGATGACCGATGACCGATGACCGATGACCGATGACCGATGACCGATGACCGATGATGCGGCTGGGTCCGTGGCTGTCAACTGCGAATGCGTCATGTCGTGCGGTTTTTCGCTGTTTCCTTGCAAGTCTTATAGCGCAATCACGGCGATCTGTCACCATTCACGGACCCGAATTCGGAACCTGACCGTCATCGCGGACCGCTGTGGTCTGGAGGTTTGTCTCGCTCCGATCCGGGTCCGACCGTCGCGGCGACCCGCGCGCTGTCGGGTCTGATCGGGCCCGGCTCCTGAATTTCGGGGGCGATCAAGGCTGGCCGAAACGAAACGACGCCCGGTCCGTTGCGGGACCGGGCGCCGGGTTTGCGGTGCGGGTGGGGTCCCGTCAGTCGGCCGGTAACCTCGCACCGCCAAAGGCACCGCTGAACTCGCCCGCCTTGCGGCCCTCCGAGGTGAAGTCGAACACGCCGCCGACCTCCTCGGCCTTCGGACCGAAGAAATTGCCGCTGAACTTGCCATTGAAGGTGCCAGTGGGGTCAAGTTTGGACCACGTTGGATTCCGGGAATCTAATTTGGCTGTGGTACCCTCGAACGTGTTGCCGTCGATCGTTCCCTCCAATTTGACAAACCAGTTCAAATCGCTGGAAATGGTGTTCTTTCCGAAGTTGGCTGTCGTTTTCGCGGGTCCATACCAGTTTGTCACGTCGCCCGCACCGCTCGGGTCTGCGGCACGGATATCCGCCGTATAAATGCCTTCGTAGGTGGCAGTGCCGAAGTTCGGCATGTCGCCGGTCGGGGTCACGGTGCCGCCGGGCAGCTTGCTGACGAAACCCGTGCCCGGCTCGGGAGGATGATGTTTGTCGCTGCCCTTTTTCTGTTCATTCAGTTTCGACCAGATGCCGAAGTTCATGTGCTCGAAGGCTTTCACGGCCGGGAACCGGACATTCTCAACGACAGCCGGCTTATTGAACGTGAATGTTGTGGTACCATTGCTATTGACGATTGACGACTCCAACTCCAGGTATGTCTTTACGCCATTGATCTCGTAATAGTAGATATGCTTGCTGCCCGTCGTACCGGATTCGATGGTGAACGTTTCGAGGTTCTCTTTGGTCGGTGTGCCGACACCCGTCACCGCATAGAACTCGCCCTCCGCCCGCTTGATCGCATATTTTTTGCCATCCGCAGTATGCTCGCCGTAGGTCGCTTCCCCGGTTGATGTGGGTGTAATTTGTGTGCTTGGGCCGCCGGACTTATACACTTTGACCATCCTGTTGTTCTTTCTGGTCACGTATTTGTCGAACAGGCGCAGGCGCATGTTATCATCTTCGGAATCGGTAATGGTACCAATATAAACTTTCCGACGAGCAACCTGTGGCTGGGCCATTTCTTTGTCACCTTTGGGTTCCCCCGGGCGATAGGTATAGTCGTCAGAAGCTTCATCACCGAGCTTCCCGGTCGTTCGCTTGGGCCCGTCGTTCACCGTCTTCACCATCTTCTCCGCGCCCGCAACGATGGTGACGTCCCCGACCCTGTAGGTCGCCTGGCCGTCGTCGTCGTAGGTGACCTTGACCTCCATTCCGGCGGCCTTCACCGCCGCGGCGGCCTTGTCCATGGCGATCTTCGCCTGGGCCTGCGCCGTCCTCTGCGCCGCCTGCGCCGCAATGCGGGCCTCCACCGCCGCCGTGTCCGTGGTCGCGGCGGCCGCCTTCGCCGATTCCGCCTTCGCCGTATTGTAGGCCGTCATCGCCGCCCGCGCGGCGGCGCGCGCCGCCTCGGCATGCGTTTTCGCCATCGGGTCGCCGGTCTGCAGCATGGCAATATTCATCTGTGCCGCTTCCGCCTTGGCCGCCTCCACAGCCGCCGCGTCGGACTGCGTCTTCGCCGCGTCCATCGCAGCCTTCGCCGCCGCCCGCGCCTTGCCGAGTTCGGTTGTCGGCGCCGCCGGGGTCCTCGTCGTGGTCGTCGTGGTCGTGCCGCCGGTGGTGTTGCAGGCGGCAAGGCCGAGCGACAGCAGCGCCGCGGTGCACAAAAGGGCGCGTCTTGCGTTGCCGTGCGTGCGCGTGCGGCCGCCGGCCGTTTCCTGTGGTGATTGCTTCATCATGATACTGACTTTCCTTGTCGTCTGGGTCGTCTGGGCCGTCTGGGTTGAAGAATGCCGGGCGGCGGCGGCGCCGCCCGGAAGTGCCTGGAGATTGCGGGCCCGGTGCTCGACAGGGCGCCGCGCCGCCTTTAGAAATTGCGCTGAAGACGGAACAGGCCCGTCGTCGCGTCGCCGCCGGCATATCCCGCGGTGGGGCCCACGGCGGCATTGCTCTTGCCGAACCTGGTGTGGCGAACCTCGCCGCGCACCTCGACATTGGCGACCGGGTTCCACACCAGCACGCCCTCGACCGCCCAGGAGCTGATGCCCGAGCCCGCATCGCCGAGCTTCATGTTGCCCGCAACCGGCGTCGCGTAGTAGCCGGACGAGTACTGGCCGCCGACCGAGCCCTTGAAGCCCTCGGCGAACCGGTGCTGGTAGGAGCCGATGACCGACCATTGCGGCGTGTGCGTCGTGCCCCTGGCGATCCCGGTCGGCGACGCGTTGGCGCCGTAGCGGCTCGGACCGCTGGCGTAGAAGCCCTGGACGATCACATTGCCGTCCGGACCGATATCCGCATTGAGACCCAGCTTGACGCCGAAGGTCTCGGCCGACTGGTCGTAGCCGGCCGCGCCGTAGACGGTCGCGCCGGCGATAACGCCGCCGATGCGGCCCGTGAAGTCGGGAACGTAGCTGGTCCTGTCGCCGTCGTCATTGGCCGAGACCGCCGCGAACACGCCATCGAGCGTCAGGTTGTAGCCGATCTGGCTGGCCTGGCTGTAGCCGTAGGAAAGGCCGTTGTCCGAGTGCGAGCCGAAGCCCGACGCGCCGCCGTTCTTCGAACTGACCCAGGTCGTCTCCGTGTAGCCGAAGACAAGGCCGCCAAGCTCGCCATAGGCCTGGTCGATAACGGCATTGCCGTCATATCCGAACGTGTTCGTACCCTTGTCGTTGGGCTTCGCGTCGCCCTGAAGACGCACATAGGCATGAAGAACGCCGAGTTCCGTGTCCTCCCTGGCCTGCACGTTCAAACGCCCGCGAACGGTCGACGTGTAGCTTTTCGCATCGCTGACGAAACCCGCATCGAGGCGCACGAAACCGCTCAGCTTCAGGCAGGTCTCCGTGCCCGGTATGTAGAAATAGCCGGCGCCGAAGGCATCGCACACGCGCACATATTCAACCGCGTCCGGCTCGGCCGCGACAATCATGTCGGCACCATGGGCACTGCCCGTGAAAAGCAGCGCCGCGGCGCAGCATGGAAGAAGTCTGTCGATCCTGTTGTTCATGTCTGACCTCATGTCGTTATCCCCAAAAATGCCGGTCCCCGGGATGCCGGCCCGGGCACCGGAACCGCAGCGGCGGCGACGCCGGCCAACCCCTCCGGCGGGCCGGACCCCGCCGGCACCGGATGCCCGGGATGCCCCGGATGCCGATGACGGCGGCGCGTTCGCGTCACGGGAAGTGTTACCCCCCCCGGTTAATGTGGCTATGGAATGAATAGGCAAACGCGCCAAACCGGACCGGGCCGCCCGCACCGGCAGGCCCGGAACCTGGGCCCGGAACCTGGGCCCGGCACATGGGCCCGACACGCGGGACCGCCCGCCGGGCGCAACTCGTCGGAAAACCGGGCAACAGATCGGCCGCAACACCGCAGACACACCCGCCGCGGACCGCCCGTACGGCCCGCCACACCTCCGCCAGACCCGGGCCAGACCCGGGCCAGACCCGCGAAAAGGCGAAACGAAACCATAGGCAAACGCCGCAAACGCCCCGGAACAGACACCACACCCAAAAGGAAAACAGTCACTGTGTCATTCAGGCAACAGATCCGACGCGCAACAGCAACGCGGCCCTTCAAGACCCGCAAGTCCCGCCCGGCAAACGAACCCTGCCGGCAGCATGATCCCGACGCCCGTTCCGATGCGACATGTTGCCGGCGCCTTCGAGCGCGATGCGCGTCGGCGCGGTGCTGGCATGGCAGCGCCGGGTGCGTGCCGCAGGCGATCCGTCCACCGCCGCCGGGGCCTGCCGGATCATCCATGCGACCCTGCAAGGGCTGGTCGGCAGGCTGCGCATCGATCCGGCCGCCCGTTTCACGCTCGCCCTTCAGGATCGTCCGGCAAGGGCGCTCATCGGCGAATGCGGACGAAAAGGCCCGCCCGCACGCCATGCGCGCTACGGCAACTGCCTGGCCCGCATATGGGCCGGCCTGCCGCTCACCGCCGGACCCCGGCGGGGCCGTTCCGACCATTCGCACGTCGCCGGCAACCGCGCACTCACCGATCCGGACACGGTTCTTGCGCTCCTGCGCGGCGAGGCGGTTCCGCTGAAAGGGCATTTGCAGAGGAACGGGCCCGCGCGGAATCCCGGGACGGCGCGCGCCTCTCCAAAGCCGGCCCCTGGGCCGGTTGCGCCAAATGCCATGACAATAGCGCGGAACGCAGGGCGCGCGTTCAACGTCCGAACACCTGGCGCAACGCCTGCCGGATCCTGGTCCCGATCCGCGGATTCGATCCCGGGACGCTTCGGTGATATGATGGCGGCAGGCGATCCGGCGGGCGCTAACCCTGCGCCGTCCCGCGTACCGGCTCCCGCACGGGGCATCGTGCGGGTCAGGGCGAGGAACGAAGCGAAACCGCTTGCCGCCCCAATGGCCGGCACACCGACTTGCGGCGCATGGCCTGCCGGTATCGCCGCCTTCGCCCCCGGTCTCATGGCGGGTCGCCTGTCGGCGGCCAGTCTGATCGCGGCCATCGCCACGGCCCTCGGCCTGACCGCCGCCGGCTTCTTCCACGACCATGTGCCCCTTTGGTTCGCCTTCGTGCCGCTCTTCGCGGCCGTCGCGGCGCGGCGTCGCGCAGTTCGCGCGTTCGCCATGGCCGCCTGCATGGCATGGCCGGCGCTGCTGATCGCCGCCGGCCTTGCCGGCATCGGCTTCGATCCGGCGCCCGTCTTCGCCGCGGCCGTCCTCGCCGATGCGACCGGGGGAACCGGGCTGTGGGGTCCCGTCACGGCGCTCGCGCTGCTGGGGACCGCCGCCGCATCGCAATCCTCGCCGTGATCGTCTTCGTGGGCGTCGCCTGGAACCTGGCCTCTGCGTATCCGCCGCAGCAGGGTGGAGAGTGGCGCCCGCTGGATCGCCCTGCGCGAGCGCCTGCCCGCCGAGGCCGAGGCCGTCCTCGGCTAGAACGTCTTTCGCGCCGGCGTTCATGCGGCCATCGCCTTCTGGTGCGATGCGGTCCGCCGCCGCGGCCTGACGCTTTATATTGGCGTGCGCGCTCCGGCCCCGGGCGGCGGTATGAAGCACGGCGGTCGCGGCGGGATATGGCGCTTCGACCGCGGGAACTGCGCGCCGCCGCAGGCCCGGCCCCGCATCGTCCATGCCGCAGCATGGGGCATTGCGGGCATTACCGGAACCTTCGGGCGCATGGAGCCGGCCGAAGGCATCGTCGCGACCGCAGGCCCATCCGCTATCCCGGGCGCCGACATTCTCATCTGCTACGAGACGTACCCGCCTTACGCATGGATCGACACGCTGACGCGGCGCGGCCGGGATGCGGCTTCGCACGAACCGGTCCTGATCCTGTCGCATGACGGCGCCTTCGCGGCGTTTCATCCGGCCGGCGAACGGCTTGTCGCGACGCTGCGCCGCAAGGTGGCCCGGGCCATGGCCGGTCCTGCCGGCCGCGCACCTGACGCCGCAAGCAGGGACGCGGGGATCTCATCGCCATGGACCCCGAGGACGGCAACGGCCATGTGCTGGTGACCTAACAGGCCTCCGGGTACAAGTCCACCGGCATCGTCATTCCCGACATCCTGACCTTCGACGGGCCGCTCATCGTCTTCGATGCCAAATGCGAACTCTACGCCCGCACGGCACATGCACGCAGGTAATGGGCTTCAATCCGGTCGTCATCAACGGCGACAACGGCTACGATCCGGCAAAGCTCATCGCGCTGCTGGCCAGGGACCACCCGTTGGCATATCTGCGCATGGCCGGGGTGATGATCCCGCGCGGTTATGGCGGCATCGAGAACGGGCAGTACTTCAAAGACGCGGCGACGGCCCTGTTTACTGGACTGCCCGGCTACTACGCCGAGACCGGCGCCAGATGCGAAGAAGTTCACATGGCGGCATCACCATCAAATCAGATATTGCTGCTTTTGGTTGATAAACGTCACGTGGTTTTACGAAGAAACCTTCCGATAGGCCCTGGGACACCCCGCGCCGTTCCCGGCTGGTTCTGATCAACCTCAGCCGGAGGGCGGCACGCTACGGGATTTCCCGTAGACGACCGCGTCGGGGCAGACGTCCAGGTCGAGTTGCACCGCGGTTACAACAACCAGGTTCCGCCAGATTCTGCCCGCGCGAACGGCGCAACGCAAAAGCGTGACAGAACGCTGTGGTTGCGCTATGAAACTTGAGAGAAACAGGAAAAAATCGTCCGGAATGGCACATTTGCAGTTGACAGCCACAGACCCCGCCGCATCATCTGTCATCGGGGGATGACTTGCGCGCGTTCGCGCGGCTCTGGTCTGTACGGTCGGTCTGACGGCCAGCTCGCCGGAGCTTCACAGGCCCCTGACCATTTTCCTGAACTTTCGCGCACCGCTTTACAGGCGAGCAGGGACATTCCATGGCCCCTGACCTGCTGTGGTGCGCGCAATCTTCTGCGGCCATGTTCCTACCTGGCTCCGGATGCCCAACCCTTGAAACCCTAATTCGACCCGGTTTCCGCATGAGCCCATGCGGCAGCGCTGCGGGCGGTCCACATGAAACCCAATAGGAGGACTTGAAGAAGATGAGCGCAGTCAGATATCACATCGGCGACGAAGCCGCGAACACAATCACCGGCGACGTCGGCACCGAACCCGCCGATGCCCGCAACGACCAGATATACGGCCGGGAAGGCGATGACACCATATCGGGCCGCAGGGGCGACGACACGCTGCGCGGCGGCAAGGGCAACGACACGCTCAACGGCGGCGACGGCAACGACCGTCTCCATGGGGGTCGGGGCAACGACACGCTGGAGGGTGGCGCGGGCAACGACATGCTCTTCGGCGGCAAGGGCAATGACACGCTGCGCGGCGGCGGCGGCAATGACCGGCTCTTCGGCGGGCGCGGCACCGACGCGCTCTACGGCGGCGCGGGCACAAATACATTCGTCTTTAGCAACGGAACGGATGCCTTCACAAACTCCGACGGTACTAGCGTGACCTACCGGGATACTATTCACGATTTCAAGGCCGGTGACAGGATCGAGCTCAGCGGTTTTGCGGACGGCTTGACGTTCGATGATCTGAATATCACCTATGCAAGCGGCGACGCGATCATCACATTGCCGGATTCATCCGAAATCAGGGTTATCTTCACGGGCGGCAAGACGGCACTGGTTGCGGCGGATTTCAGCTTCGTGGCGAGCCTGACGCCGCCCGAGCCTCTCGGGTTTGACGGCACGGGAACCGGCGACACCATCGAGGGCACGTCGGAACGCGACGAGTTGTCCGGCGAGGACGGTGATGACACCATCAGGGGCCTCGGGGGCAATGACCTGATCTGGGGCGGGGACGGCGCTGACCGGATCGAAGGCGGGGACGGTAACGATCTCATCTACGGCGGCGGGGACGGCGATGTGGTGCGGGGCGGTGATGGCAACGACTTCATCTATGGGTAAGCGCCGCGCCGTCACCCTTGTTGTGATCTGAGATTTTCGTGGTCATCTGGACCCTGTCAACAACGGAGGTGACAGATGACAGACACATTGCATGAACGAGTGACGGAGGACGCCGCCGGCGCTTCGGTCGCGACGGGCGCGAACGGCGCACGGGTCTGGCCGGAAGCGGTGAAGGCGCGGCTCGTGCAGGAGACGTTCGAGGAGGGAGCGACGGTGGCGGGGGTTGCCCGGCGTCACGGTCTCTCACGGACGCAGTTGAGCGGCTGGCGGCGCCTGGCTCGGGACGGGCTTCTCGGTCCGGTCGTCGGCGCGGGCGAGGATCCGTTCGGCCTGGTCCCGGTGACGGTTTCGGCCGCCGCCGAACGGAACGGCGCGGCATCGGTGCCCGCGGACGGTATCGCGATCGAGATCGCCGACATCCGGGTGGTGGTGCCGCCGGACTTCGATGCGGGGCACCTGTCGCGCATCCTGGTCTGCGTTCGGGCCGCGCCATGATCCTGACCGGGGAGAAGATAAGGGTCTGGCTGGCGACCCGCCCCGTCGACTTCCGCAAGGGACATGACGGGCTGTCGGCGGTGGTGCAGACGGTGCTGGGTCACGACCCCTATAGCGGCGCGGTCTTCGCCTTCCGCTCCAGGCGAGGCGACAGGATGAAGATCCTGGTCTGGGACCGCACCGGGCTGGTGATGGTCTACAAGCGCCTGGAGGGCGGCGGCTTCCAGTGGCCGCGCCCCTCGGACGGGGTGATCGGACTGTCGCCGGCGCAGTTCTCGGCGTTGTTCGAGGGTCTTGACTGGAAGGCGGTCCGGGCCGTGCGACGGCCTCGGCCGCGCCAGGCGGCCTGACCGCGCCGCTTGCCGCTTCACCGGGGAACGGTGTCTATCCCACCGTTTCCCCGGTGTCGCCAAGACGAGCTATCCGGCCCCGTTTACGGCGGGGCCGGAAGCATGTTCACCTTGCATTATCTCATTGGTTCTGCTAGACGAATCCCATGCCAACAAGCATGGGAAGGGCCGTTCCCGTGAGCGATTTGCAGCACCGTCTGGCGGCCGTCGAGGCCCAACTTGCGAAGGAGCGCGCCGAGCGCAAGGCCGCCGAGGATGCTCTGGCTGTGTCCGAGCAGGCGCGCGAACGCCTGGAGCGGATCATCGCCGCGCTGAACCATGCCGTGTGGGGCGCGCGCTCGGAGAAGCGCCATGCCGATCAGGACCGGCTGCCGCTGTTCGAGGACATCGCGGTCGCCGAGGGGATGCTGGCGCAAGCCCGGGAGAAGGCCGACGCGGCGACCGGCAGACAACGGCGCAAGCCGCAGCCGACCAATCGTAATCTCGGCCATCTGCCCAAGCACCTCGAACGCTTCGAGAAGGTGATCGAGCCGGAGAGCACGCAGTGCCCTTGCGGCTGCGGCGAGATGGTGAAGGTCGGCGAGGATCGCACCGAGCGGCTCGACGTCGTGCCGGCGAAGTTGAGAGTGCTGGTGACGATCCGGCCGAAATACATCTGCCGCGCCTGCGAGGGCAAACAGAGCGTCCAGGCGCCGGCGCCGGAATATCTGGTGCCGCGCGGCCTGCCGACCGAGGGGCTGGTGGCGCACACGCTGGTCGCCAAGTTCGCTGACCACCAACCGTTCTACCGTCAGAGCGAGGCATACCGGCGCGAGGGGATCGACCTCGACCGCACCATGCTGGGGAACTGGGCGGGGCGCGGGATGCAGGTGCTGGCCCCGGTGATCGACCGGATGATCGAGCACCTCAAGACGTCGGACGGTTTGTTCATGGACGAGACCACGGTGCCGGTGATGGCGCCGGGGACCGGCAAGACGCGCCTCGACTATCTGTGGGCGATCGCCCGCGATCAGCGCGGCTATGGCGGGGCCGACCCGCCGGTCGTGGTGTTCCACCACTCGCACCATCGAAGTGCGAAGGTCGCTCTGGAGTTGATGCGGGGCTACACCGGCGGCGGCCCGCTGCATGTGGACGGCTACAGGGTGTACGACGCGCTCGGCGATCCGAAGCAGACGGTCAGCCCATGGGTGCTTGCCTACTGTTGGACCCACTGGCGCAGACGCTTCGTCGACTTCCAGCGCGCCACGCAGTCGCCCCTGTGCGAGGAAATCCTCGAACGGATCGCGGCGCTCTACCGGATCGAGGCCATGGTGCGCGGTCACCCGCCAGAGCTGCGGCTGAAGGCGCGGCAGGAGTTGTCGGCGCCGATCGTCCAGGCCATGCGGCCCTGGCTCGAGGCCCGGCTCGACCGTTTGTCCAGCGCGTCCGAACTCGCCAGGCACATCCGCTACGCCCTCAAGCGCTGGGATGGCCTGTGCCGGTTCCTCCATGACGGACGTATCGAGATGGACACCAACCCTGTCGAGAACCTCATCCGTCCGGTGAAGCTCACAAAGAAAAACGCGCTGTTCGCAGGCAGCGACGACGGCGCCAGGACCTGGGCGCGGTGCGCCAGCCTGATCGGCACCTGCAAGCTCAACGGCGTCAATCCGCAGGTCTACCTGACCGACACCCTGCGCCGGATCATCGACATGCACCCCCTGTCACGCATCGACGAACTCATGCCCTGGAACTTCGACCCGACAATCCCGGGCGTCACCCGTCAACAAGGGTAACGGCGCGGCGCTTACATCTATGGGGACGAGGGCGACGATTTTATCTACGGCGGGGAGGGTCGCGACCATCTCTACGGCGGCTTGGGCGTTGACCAGCTGTACGGCAATGCCGGCAACGATGTGCTCTACGGCAACGAAGGCGAGGACAAGCTCTGGGGCGGCGGCGACAACGACAGCATGTACGGCGGCGGCGAAAAGGACCAGATGTGGGGCGACGCAGGCAACGACCGCATGTGGGGCGAGGCAGGCGACGACAGTATGTGGGGCGGCGGCGACCACGACAGCATGTGGGGCGGGGCTGGCAACGACACGATGCGGGGTGAGGGCGGCAGCGACAAGATGTACGGCGGCGCGGGAAACGACACGCTTTACGGCGGCAATGGCAACAACACGCTGGAGGGTGGCACAGGAAACGACAGGCTGGAGGGTGGCGCACGCGATGACACGATGCGGGGCGGGGCTGACAACGACACCATGCGGGGCTGGGCCGGAAACGACCGGATGTGGGGCGATGACGGCACTGACACGCTCTACGGAGGCACGGGCAACGACACGCTGGATGGCGGCGATGGCACGGACACGCTCTGGGGCCATGGCGGCAACGACAGGATGATCGGCGGCGCGGGCAACGACACGATGACCGGTGGTCCCGGTGACGACATTTTCGTGTTCGGCGCGGGCAGCGGCCAGGATACGATCAAGGATTTTACCAGGCCATCGATTGTGGACTTGAATTTGGGTATCGAATATGTCGACCGGATCGAGATCGGGGGCAACGCGAGCAGGACGAAAGCCAACCTGACCATCACACAGGACGGGCAAAATACCGTGATAACCGGCTTCGGGGAGACTGGTGACAGGATCACACTGGAGAACGTGGTCGCGACAACCTTGACCGATGATGACTTCATCTTTGTTGCCTGAGGGGGGCGATTCGCAAGCGCCGCGCCGTTACCCTTGTTGACGGGTGACGCCCGGGATTGTAGGGGCGAAGTTCCAGGACATGAGTTCGTCGATGCGTGACTGGGGGTGCATGTCGATGATCCGGCGCAGGGTGTCGGTCAGGTAGACCTGCGGATTGACGCCGTTGAGCTTGCAGGTGCCGGTCAGGCTGGCGCACCGCGCCGGCTGATCCGTATTGTCGCCGTCGTTCCCATCGACCCGGATGCTGGCGTTGTAGCCGGTGATCGCCGCATGGCCTTGCGCGTTGTTGGTGATGGTCAGGTCGGAGAACTTCAACCCGCCCTTGATGGTGATTGTATCCGTCCCGTCCTCGAAGTCGTGCATGGTGTCGGCACCCTCCCCACTGCCGAAATTGAAGTCGTCATCGCCGGCCCCGCCATAAAGCGTGTCGTCACCGCCCTTGTTGAAGCGCCGCGCCGTTACCCTTGTTGACGGGTGACGCCCGGGATTGTCGGGTCGAAGTTCCAGGGCATGAGTTCGTCGATGCGTGACAGGGGGTGCATGTCGATGATCCGGCGCAGGGTGTCGGTCAGGTAGACCTGCGGATTGACGCCGTTGAGCTTGCAGGTGCCGATCAGGCTGGCGCACCGCGCCCAGGTCCTGGCGCCGTCGTCGCTGCCTGCGAACAGCGCGTTTTTCTTTGTGAGCTTCACCGGACGGATGAGGTTCTCGACAGGGTTGGTGTCCATCTCGATACGTCCGTCATGGAGGAACCGGCACAGGCCATCCCAGCGCTTGAGGGCGTAGCGGATGTGCCTGGCGAGTTCGGACGCGCTGGACAAACGGTCGAGCCGGGCCTCGAGCCAGGGCCGCATGGCCTGGACGATCGGCGCCGACAACTCCTGCCGCGCCTTCAGCCGCAGCTCTGGCGGGTGACCGCGCACCATGGCCTCGATCCGGTAGAGCGCCGCGATCCGTTCGAGGATTTCCTCGCACAGGGGCGACTGCGTGGCGCGCTGGAAGTCGACGAAGCGTCTGCGCCAGTGGGTCCAACAGTAGGCAAGCACCCATGGGCTGACCGTCTGCTTCGGATCGCCGAGCGCGTCGTACACCCTGTAGCCGTCCACATGCAGCGGGCCGCCGCCGGTGTAGCCCCGCATCAACTCCAGAGCGACCTTCGCACTTCGATGGTGCGAGTGGTGGAACACCACGACCGGCGGGTCGGCCCCGCCATAGCCGCGCTGATCGCGGGCGATCGCCCACAGATAGTCGAGGCGCGTCTTGCCGGTCCCCGGCGCCATCACCGGCACCGTGGTCTCGTCCATGAACAAACCGTCCGACGTCTTGAGGTGCTCGATCATCCGGTCGATCACCGGGGCCAGCACCTGCATCCCGCGCCCCGCCCAGTTCCCCAGCATGGTGCGGTCGAGGTCGATCCCCTCGCGCCGGTATGCCTCGCTCTGACGGTAGAACGGTTGGTGGTCAGCGAACTTGGCGACCAGCGTGTGCGCCACCAGCCCCTCGGTCGGCAGGCCGCGCGGCACCAGATATTCCGGCGCCGGCGCCTGGACGCTCTGTTTGCCCTCGCAGGCGCGGCAGATGTATTTCGGCCGGATCGTCACCAGCACTCTCAACTTCGCCGGCACGACGTCGAGCCGCTCGGTGCGATCCTCGCCGACCTTCACCATCTCGCCGCAGCCGCAAGGGCACTGCGTGCTCTCCGGCTCGATCACCTTCTCGAAGCGTTCGAGGTGCTTGGGCAGATGGCCGAGATTACGATTGGTCGGCTGCGGCTTGCGCCGTTGTCTGCCGGTCGCCGCGTCGGCCTTCTCCCGGGCTTGCGCCAGCATCCCCTCGGCGACCGCGATGTCCTCGAACAGCGGCAGCCGGTCCTGAGCGGCATGGCGCTTCTCCGAGCGCGCGCCCCACACGGCATGGTTCAGCGCGGCGATGATCCGCTCCAGGCGTTCGCGCGCCTGCTCGGACACAGCCAGCGCATCCTCGGCGGCCTTGCGCTCGGCGCGCTCCTTCGCAAGTTGGGCCTCGACGGCCGCCAGACGGTGCTGCAAATCGCTCACGGGAACGGCGCTTCCCATGCTTGTTGGCATGGGATTCGTCTAGCAGAACCAATGAGATAATGCAAGGTGAACATGTTTCCGGCCCCGCCGTAAACGGGGCCGGATAGCTCATCTTGGCGACACCGGGGAAACGGTGGGATAGACACCGTTCCCCGGTGAAGCGGCAAGCTGCGCGGTCAGGCCGCCCGGCGCGGTCGAGGCCGTCGCACGGCCCGGACCGCCTTCCAGTCAAGACCCTCGAACAACGCCGAGAACTGCGCCGGCGACAGTCCGATCACCCCGTCCGAGGGGCGCGGCCACTGGAAGCCGCCGCCCTCCAGGCGCTTGTAGACCATCACCAGCCCGGTGCGGTCCCAGACCAGGATCTTCATCCTGTCGCCTCGCCTGGAGCGGAAGGCGAAGACCGCGCCGCTATAGGGGTCGTGACCCAGCACCGTCTGCACCACCGCCGACAGCCCGTCATGTCCCTTGCGGAAGTCGACGGGGCGGGTCGCCAGCCAGACCCTTATCTTCTCCCCGGTCAGGATCATGGCGCGGCCCGAACGCAGACCAGGATGCGCGACAGGTGCCCCGCGTCGAAGTCCGGCGGCACCACCACCCGGATGTCGGCGATCTCGACCGCGATACCGTCCGCGGGCACCGATGCCGCGCCGTTCCGCTCAGCAGCCACCGACACCGTCACCGGGACCAGGCCGAACGGATCCTCGCCGGCGACCGGACCGAGAAGCCCGTCCCGAGCCAGGCGCCGCCAGCCGCTCAACTGCGTCCGTGAGAGACCGTGACGCCGGGCAACCCCCGCCACCGTCGCTCCCTCCTCGAACGTCTCCTGCACGAGCCGCGCCTTCACCGCTTCCGGCCAGACCCGTGCGCCGTTCGCGCCCGTCGCGACCGAAGCGCCGGCGGCGTCCTCCGTCACTCGTTCATGCAATGTGTCTGTCATCTGTCACCTCCGTTGTTGACAGGGTCCAGATGACCACGAAAATCTCAGATCACAACGAGGGTCACGGCGCGGCGCTTACAAATATCGCGAGTCACGGGAGCCTTTGGAGGGAGAATGGAGAAACAGGAAACCCGGCGGCACCGCACCGCCGGGACGGGGTGTGAGCGGCCGCAATCAGGCAGGTGCGGGGCGGCCGTGAACGAAAGACCTCCCACACGAACATTGCCCGCAGCGCATGCAAACCATAGGTCGCGTGCCACACGAAGCGGCTAAATCTGCAGCATAGAGCGGGAGGGATGAAATCCATGGAAATCTCGTCCGGTTTGCGTCGAACGCTGCTGCTGGCCGCTGCACTCGGCGTGGCGGCACTGGCACCTGCGGGTGTCTCGGCTGAAACCATCCTCGGCGCCATGGCGAAAGCCTAGAGAACAATCCGGACCTGAACGCGGCGCGCGCCGGGCTTCGCGCCACGGACGAAGGCGTTGCCATCGCCAAATCCGGGTACCGCCCGACCATCGCGGGATCAGCGAGCGTCTCCGGTAAGCGTGTTGACGGCGACAGCCTCGACTCATCGGTCGGCGTGACGTTCACGCAATCGCTGTTCGACGGATTTCGGACGAGGAACAATGTCCGCGCGGCGCAGGCCAATGTGTTCGGCGGCCGGCAGAGCCTGCTGAACACGGAAATGACAATCCTGCTGTCGGCGGCGCAGATCTATGCCAATGTCGTGCGTGATGCCCGGATCGTCCGCGTCCGGCGGCAGAATCTCGAATTCCTGCGCGAGCAGCGCAACGCGGCGCAGGCGCGGTTCGATGTCGGCGAGGGCACGCGAACCGACATCGCCCTTGCCCGGGCGCAGCTGGAATCGGCACGCGCGTCCCTGCTTTCCGCACAGGCGCAGTACAAATCAAGCGTTGCGGTCTATGTTCAGATCATCGGCATCGCGCCGAAGAACCTGAAATCGCCGAGCCCGACGCGCAAGGCCATTCCCGGATCTTCGTCCAGTGCGGTCGAGATCGGGCTGCGCGAGCATCCCAACATTCTGAGCGCCCAATATTCGGTAGACGCGGCCGCGTTCAAGGTGAAGGCCGCGGAAGGCGCGTTGCTGCCGAGCGTTTCGCTCTCGGGATCGGTCAGCCATGCCGATGGCGGCACGACATCCGGCAGCGTTTCGGCGGCGCTCAGTGTCCCGGTCTACCAGGGCGGCGCCGCTTCGGCGACCGTGCGGCAGGCCAAGGAGACGCTCGGGCGGGCGCGCATGCTGGTCGATTCGGCGCGCCGCGAAGTGCAGCAGAATATCGTCACCGACTGGGCTCAGCTGGAAGCATCGAAAGCCTCGACCGCGGCAAACGTTGCGCGGGTCCAGGCCGCGCAACTGGCATTGCAGGGCGTTGTCGAGGAGCGCAAGGTCGGACAGAGCACGACCCTCGATGTGCTCGAGACGCAGTCCAACGTGCTGTCCGCGCAGGAAAGCCTTGCCCAGTCCCGGCGTGACGCGGTCGTCGCCAGCTACAGCCTGCTGAGTTCCATGGGCCGGCTGACGGTGTCGCGGCTTGGCCTGGGGGTGGCCAAATACCGGCCCGAAAAACACTATGATGCCGTCAAGGACAAGTGGTTCGGACTGCGCACCGTGGACGGCCGCTAATCGACTTTGCTACGGATAATCGAGGGCGCTTCCGGGCCCGGTGGTGTTTGTCGCAACCACAAGCAATTCGCCGCCCGGATATCCGCGTACCCGCGCGACGATGCCCAGTGGCCCGAAGACCTCTTCCTGCAGGGCTTCATCGGCCAACCAGTCATCCCCGGACGCGGTGAATGGACACGCGGCGGCAGGCCGCGTGTAACAGGACATGCCGATGACCTGTCTGCCCCCGGTGCCCTCGGCAATCCGCGTCGTGCCCTTGCGATAGGCGTCTGCAATGCCATCGGTGAGCATCGTTTGCTCGCCGGCCGCACGCCGCGCCGCTTCGGCGACGGTCTGGAAGGCGTCCTCATCGGGGCCGTCAATGACGACGGCGATGCCGGGATTGGTGCACAGCGCATAAACGACCGGCGCCACGCCGAAGAACAGGAGCAGCGCCAGGTAGGGCGACAGCATGGCAATGACGAACCAGCGATCCTTCCGGCGCTTTGTCGCAAGGCTCGAAACCGGCCTGTATTCTTGCGTCAGGAGTGATGTCATTTCTGCGAAAGACCGCTCCCGCAGGCTGAGGACGTGGCGGCAACCGCATCCCCGATTGACCTACTTGGCGATCCTTTACGTAACGGCAGGTTTGAGTGGGTGATATAGTTTGGCGGCAAATCGCCAGGCATGGCCGTACCCCGGGGCAACAGCATTTCGCGATCTGTTTCGTTGACCGTTGGAATTCTTTCGGCGCCGTTCGCGGTTTGAGGCCAATCGGACAGCAGCAGGAGCGCATCGGCGGACATGGCCTTTGAGTGGTTTCGGAGGCCTTTGAGCGGTTTCGGATCGTGTGCCGGAGTATCGCCGCCATGGCGAAAGACACGGCTGGTGCGCGGGCGGATGCCGCGCAAGAATCAAAACGATAGCCCGGCGAATGCGCTGCGTGTGTCATCAACGAACCACGGTATGCGGATCGCAGGATACACGCACATCGTCCGCGGGAAACCCCTAACATTCTCGAACGCCCGCGGATGAAGAGGTCAACATCGCCTGGGTTGCGCCCCTGTGCAATGGCCTGACGGTCCGGCGTATCGCGGCCCGGGAGCCCTGTGTCTCCCGGGCCGGTTCTGCCATGGTCCGGCTGGCGCCGGAAGCCGCGCGTTGAGCGGCGGCGGTTTTGTCCTGGCGCCGGCCGCGCACACCGCAATCCCTTTCAATAGAGGCGTGCCGGCAATTCAGGCGGTCCGGCGACCTCATCCACACCCGGTTCGGCCCGCCGATATGAAGGCGATAGTCTGCCGTGAAGGCACGATCCCCGTCAGTATGCGGCGAGCGGCGGGCTGCTTGCGGCGGTGAGCCGCAGGAACACGCCGGTTCCCGGGCGGCGCAGCCCCTTTCCGGCCCGATGGAAACGATAGTCCCGATTGTTCGCGGCCCGTGCCATGATGCGAATGCGGACGCGGATTGGAAGCAGTTTCACTCGCCTTGGGGTTTTGCCCTATCGCAAATATCAGCACTGAACCTGTGTGTACTTCTTTTGATGCATGATCCGTTGTATCGTGGTTCGGGAGCCCTTGTGCTCCCGGATCTCTTTTTTCGTGTTGCGGCCTGGCTTGTTCTTGCGGTGCCGTTATGTGGCCGTCAAGCTGGCATGTGACTGGATTGCCGTACGGGAGGGTTTGCCGCGCGTACCGGGAGGTCCTTTGTGCGTATTGAACATGTCGCCTTGATCCATCGCCTTGAGGACAGGCGCTTCCGAGTATCCTTTCCCGATGTGCCGCAATGCATCGGCACGGGCGGCACGCCGCGGCGTGCGGTCCGCAGCGGCCGTGCGGCCTTGCGCAAGCATATCGACAGCTGTGTTCGGCGCGGTTCGCAACTGCCCGTCCGGTCCTGTTTCGGGCCGGATATCGGGGATGCGTTCGCAATGGTTTTCATCGCCGTCGAATGCCGGGAGCGCGGCGGCCCCACTGACGGCGATCCCCGGACGCGGTGAATGGACGCGGTGAAGGACACCATCCGCAGGGCCAACTGTCCTGATCCGCCGCCCGCAATTCCTGCCGCGGCTGTTGCGCGGACCGGTGGCGCCGGCTGCCGAGCGCCGTCCTGGCCCATTTGACCCGGGCGCCCTGTTTTGAGCCGGCGCTTTCAGGCAACAGATCCGCCGCGCCAGAGGCACCGGGCGGACGGTCGTAAGCGCCGCGCCGTCACCCTTGTTGTGATCTGAGATTTTCGTGGTCATCTGGACCCTGTCAACAACGGAGGTGACAGATGACAGACACATTGCATGAACGAGTGACGGAGGACGCCGCCGGCGCTTCGGTCGCGACGGGCGCGAACGGCGCACGGGTCTGGCCGGAAGCGGTGAAGGCGCGGCTCGTGCAGGAGACGTTCGAGGAGGGAGCGACGGTGGCGGGGGTTGCCCGGCGTCACGGTCTCTCACGGACGCAGTTGAGCGGCTGGCGGCGCCTGGCTCGGGACGGGCTTCTCGGTCCGGTCGTCGGCGCGGGCGAGGATCCGTTCGGCCTGGTCCCGGTGACGGTTTCGGCCGCCGCCGAACGGAACGGCGCGGCATCGGTGCCCGCGGACGGTATCGCGATCGAGATCGCCGACATCCGGGTGGTGGTGCCGCCGGACTTCGATGCGGGGCACCTGTCGCGCATCCTGGTCTGCGTTCGGGCCGCGCCATGATCCTGACCGGGGAGAAGATAAGGGTCTGGCTGGCGACCCGCCCCGTCGACTTCCGCAAGGGACATGACGGGCTGTCGGCGGTGGTGCAGACGGTGCTGGGTCACGACCCCTATAGCGGCGCGGTCTTCGCCTTCCGCTCCAGGCGAGGCGACAGGATGAAGATCCTGGTCTGGGACCGCACCGGGCTGGTGATGGTCTACAAGCGCCTGGAGGGCGGCGGCTTCCAGTGGCCGCGCCCCTCGGACGGGGTGATCGGACTGTCGCCGGCGCAGTTCTCGGCGTTGTTCGAGGGTCTTGACTGGAAGGCGGTCCGGGCCGTGCGACGGCCTCGGCCGCGCCAGGCGGCCTGACCGCGCCGCTTGCCGCTTCACCGGGGAACGGTGTCTATCCCACCGTTTCCCCGGTGTCGCCAAGACGAGCTATCCGGCCCCGTTTACGGCGGGGCCGGAAGCATGTTCACCTTGCATTATCTCATTGGTTCTGCTAGACGAATCCCATGCCAACAAGCATGGGAAGGGCCGTTCCCGTGAGCGATTTGCAGCACCGTCTGGCGGCCGTCGAGGCCCAACTTGCGAAGGAGCGCGCCGAGCGCAAGGCCGCCGAGGATGCGCTGGCTGTGTCCGAGCAGGCGCGCGAACGCCTGGAGCGGATCATCGCCGCGCTGAACCATGCCGTGTGGGGCGCGCGCTCGGAGAAGCGCCATGCCGCTCAGGACCGGCTGCCGCTGTTCGAGGACATCGCGGTCGCCGAGGGGATGCTGGCGCAAGCCCAGGAGAAGGCCGACGCGGCGACCGGCAGACAACGGCGCAAGCCGCAGCCGACCAATCGTAATCTCGGCCATCTGCCCAAGCACCTCGAACGCTTCGAGAAGGTGATCGAGCCGGAGAGCACGCAGTGCCCTTGCGGCTGCGGCGAGATGGTGAAGGGCGGCGAGGATCGCACCGAGCGGCTCGACGTCGTGCCGGCGAAGTTGAGAGTGCTGGTGACGATCCGGCCGAAATACATCTGCCGCGCCTGCGAGGGCAAACAGAGCGTCCAGGCGCCGGCGCCGGAATATCTGGTGCCGCGCGGCCTGCCGACCGAGGGGCTGGTGGCGCACACGCTGGTCGCCAAGTTCGCTGACCACCAACCGTTCTACCGTCAGAGCGAGGCATACCGGCGCGAGGGGATCGACCTCGACCGCACCATGCTGGGGAACTGGGCGGGGCGCGGGATGCAGGTGCTGGCCCCGGTGATCGACCGGATGATCGAGCACCTCAAGACGTCGGACGGTTTGTTCATGGACGAGACCACGGTGCCGGTGATGGCGCCGGGGACCGGCAAGACGCGCCTCGACTATCTGTGGGCGATCGCCCGCGATCAGCGCGGCTATGGCGGGGCCGACCCGCCGGTCGTGGTGTTCCACCACTCGCGCCATCGAAGTGCGAAGGTCGCTCTGGAGTTGATGCGGGGCTACACCGGCGGCGGCCCGCTGCATGTGGACGGCTACAGGGTGTACGACGCGCTCGGCGATCCGAAGCAGACGGTCAGCCCATGGGTGCTTGCCTACTGTTGGACCCACTGGCGCAGACGCTTCGTCGACTTCCAGCGCGCCACGCAGTCGCCCCTGTGCGAGGAAATCCTCGAACGGATCGCGGCGCTCTACCGGATCGAGGCCATGGTGCGCGGTCACCCGCCAGAGCTGCGGCTGAAGGCGCGGCAGGAGTTGTCGGCGCCGATCGTCCAGGCCATGCGGCCCTGGCTCGAGGCCCGGCTCGACCGTCTGTCCAGCGCGTCCGAACTCGCCAGGCACATCCGCTACGCCCTCAAGCGCTGGGATGGCCTGTGCCGGTTCCTCCATGACGGACGTATCGAGATGGACACCAACCCTGTCGAGAACCTCATCCGTCCGGTGAAGCTCACAAAGAAAAACGCGCTGTTCGCAGGCAGCGACGACGGCGCCAGGACCTGGGCGCGGTGCGCCAGCCTGATCGGCACCTGCAAGCTCAACGGCGTCAATCCGCAGGTCTACCTGACCGACACCCTGCGCCGGATCATCGACATGCACCCCCTGTCACGCATCGACGAACTCATGCCCTGGAACTTCGACCCGACAATCCCGGGCGTCACCCGTCAACAAGGGTAACGGCGCGGCGCTTACTCGCCGACCGCTCCTGTGGCCGGTGCGTCGCCCATCGGTTGGACAGCGCCAGAACCACCAGAACCGCACCGCCCGCCACCGCAAGCCAGCCGAGCAGCGGGTGGAAGATGAAGATGATCGCAATGAACAACGGCGTCCACGGCAGGTCCAGGATCGCCCCCGGAGCCATTGACGCAAAGAACGCCCGCACCGTCCCGAGTTGCTCAAGCGCCTGCCCCGGGCCGCCGCTCAAGGGCCCGCCACCGCCGGCCGGGTCGCGCGCCGCAGTGCCGGCGGCATCGAAAACGCGCTCGTCAAGCGCACCCTGCAAGCCGGCCCCGATGCGCGAAAAGACCCGCCCGCGCAGGCCGTCAAGCAGGCCCATCAGCCCGTAACAATAGACGACAATGGCAAGAAGCACCACAAGCGTCGCCTCCGAACGGCTGGTCAGAACCCGGTCGTAGATCTGCAACATGAACAGCGGACCCGCGAGCAGCAGAAGGTTTATCGCCGCGCTCACGGCGCCAACCAGGACAAGCGCGCCGCGATAGCGCACAAGAACCGAGCGCGGGTTCGCATTCTCGATGCTCAAGGCAAATCTCCGTCTTCGTATGCCGGGCCGCCGCGATCCGACCCCTCAGCCGCCGAGGAAGTCGAAATCGGCATCGGTAAGAGCCGATGCATCCACGCCTTCCAGGGTGATGCTGGCGTCGTCCCCGTAGCCGGTGACCACCGCATGGCCCTCCGCGTTGTTCGTGATGGTCAGATCGTCAAAGTCGAAAGTCTTATCGGCAAGTTTCCTCAGACCGATTTTGTCCTCTCCCCTGGTGAAGTCCTTGATGGTGTCGTGATCATTGCTCTGTGCGGCGTTAAACAGGAAAATATCCTTGCCCTTGCCTCCGGTCAGCGTGTCGTTACCGCTGCCTCCGTAGAGCTTGTCGGCGCCCTTGCCGCCATAAAGAAAGTCATTACCCTGCCACCCGGACAGTTCATCATCTCCCCGACCTCCGCGCATGATGTCGTTGCCGCTACCGCCATGCATCTCGTCATTACCACGTCCGCCGTAAAGCTTGTCGTCTCCGGAACCTCCATAGAGGAAGTCATCTCCCTTGTCTCCATACAGGCTGTCATTGCCCCCACCTCCATAAATCCAGTCGTTACCTCCTTTGCCTCGGATAACGTCATTGGATGTGACAACAGACGACTCCTGCCAGTAATGAGACCCATCATATATGAATCCGGCTCTCAGTTTCAAGAATAGCGGTGGACCAGTCCAGTTGGAGAGGCTCGACACTTCGCCCGCTCAACCGCCGAGGAAGTCGAAATCGGCATCGCTAAGCATTGACGCGGACACGTCTTTCAGCGTGATGCTGTCGTTTTCCCCGTAGCCAGTGACCACCGCATGGCCGTCCGAGTTGTTCGTTATGGTCAGGTCCGAGAACTTCAATCCGCCCTTGATGACGATTGTGTCCTTCCCGTCCTCGAAGTCGTGGATGGTGTCGGCACCGTCCCCGCTGCCGAACACGAACCGGTCGGCGTCGAGGATGTAATACTTGCCGGTGACCATACCGGTAAGCGCGGAGAAGACCATGCCGCCGGTACCCCACAGGTCGTCATTGCCCTTGCCGCCCTCAAGGGTGTCGTCGCCCCGGTTGCCGTAGAGTTTATCGTTCCCATCGCCACCGTAGAGGCGGTCGTCGCCCCGGTTGCCGTAGAGTTTGTCGTTCCCGTCGCCACCGTAGAGACGGTCGTCGCCGAAGGCACCTTGGAGGCGGTCGTCGCCGCCGTCGCCGTAGAGCGTGTCGGGGCTGTATTCGAAGCTTTCACTGCCTGTGTGCTTGCCGCCATAAAGCCAGTCGTTCCCGTCGCCGCCATGGAGCGTGTCGGCGCCGTCACCACCGTAGAGAATGTCTTTGCCGTCATCCCCGTGGAGCGTGTCGTCGCCGCCGTCGCCATAAAGCCGGTCTATACCGCGCCCGCCATGAAGGTGGTCGTTTCCATCCCTGCCATGAAGGCGGTCGTTTCCGCGCCCGCCATGAAGGTGGTCTACGCCGTCGCTGCCGTAGAGGGTGAAGCCGTAGAGGTCCATCAACACGAAATCGCGATTGGTAAGGGTTGACGCATCCACGCCTTCCAGCGTGATGCTGGCATCGTCTCCGTAGCCGGTGATCACCGCATGACCTTGCGCGTTGTTGGTGATGGTCAGGTCGTAGAACTTCTCCACTGGGCCAAAGATGTGGATTACGTCCTTGCCGCCCTCGAAGTCGTGGATGGTGTCGTTCCCGTCCCCTTCCCGGAACACGAAGGTGTCGGCGCCGTCCCCGCCATGAAGGGTATCATTGCCCTTGCTGCCCTCGATCTTGTCGTCGCCCTTGCCGCCGTAGATCGTATCGTCGCCGTCGTCGCCGTCGCCTCTGCTGTTGCCGCCCCAGATGTGGTCGTTGCCCTCGCCGCCGTAGATGGTGTCGTCACCGTCGTCGCCATCGCCCCAGTTGCCGCCGTGGATCCTGTCGTTGCCGTCCCCGCCGTGGATCGTGTCGGCGCCGTCGTCGCCATCGCCCCAGTTGCCGCCGTAGATGTAATCGCCGCCGTCCCCGCCGTAGATCGTGTCGTCGCCGTCGTCGCCATCGCCGTCGCCGCCGTCGGCTTTGTCGTTGCCGCCCCAGATGTGGTCACCGCCGTCGCCGCCATAAAGCGTGTCGCCGCCGCCCTCGCCATGAAGGTGGTCGGTTCCGTCCTCGCCATAAAGCGTGTCGTCGCCCTTGCCGCCATAAAGGATGTCGTATCCGTCCCCGCCATAAAGGTGGTCCTTGCCGTCCCCGCCTTTAAGGATGTCGTCGCCCGGTGTGCCGCGCTGCGTCTTGAAGTCCGGCGCCTGCTGCTGCGCGCCCGTACCGGGTGACCTGCTTTGCGGCTCGCCCGGTGCCTGCTGCTGCGTGCCGGGCAGGGGGGTATTGCCGCCGCCGTCGTTCTCACCGTCCCTGTCGCCGGCGCCCTGGACGCCCCGGTCGCGATTGCCGGGTGACTGCTGCTGCGGCTCGGGCAGCGCGAAGTCGTCCGCGTCGAGCGTTGACGCCGTCACGCCCGTCAGCCGGATGCTGTCGCCGAGGGTGCCGTAGCGGATCACGGTATCGTTTCCGTCCTGCCGGATGTCCAGCCCGGCGAACCCGCCGCTCACCCCGTCGATGCTGATCGTGTCACCGTCCTCGAAATCGGCAATGGTGTCGTTGCCGTCGCCCGCCGCGAACGCGAAGGTGTCGGTGCCCCTGCCGCCCGTCAGCCTGTCATTGCCGGTACCGCCATTCAGTCTGTCGTTGCCCTTGCCGCCGCCCAGCGTGTCCGCCCCGGCGCCGCCGTTCAGCGTGTCATCGCCCTTCTTGCCCTTCAGCGTGTCATGGCCCCGACCGCCCGTCAGCGTGTCGGCCTCGTCGCTGCCCCTCAGCGTGAGGTTGTCAACGAACCGGAAGCGGTCCGCGCCGAGTTCCGACGCCGTCACGCCCGTCAGCCGGATGCTGTCGCCATCACCGTAGCGGATGACGGTATCGCTGCCGTCCTGCTCGATGACCAGCCCGGCGAACCCGCCCGGCACCCCGATCATCTCGATGCTGTCGCCGTCGCCGAAGTCGGCAACGGTGTCGTTGCCGTCGCCCGCCGCGAACGCGAAGGTGTCGGCGCCGCCGTCGCCGAAGAGGTAGTCGTTGCCCCGGCCGCCGTCGAGCACGTCGTCGCCCTCGCCGGCCCACAGCGTGTCGTTATCATCACCGCCATGAAGCGTGTCGTTGCCGTCGCCGCCCCAGAGCGTGTCCGCGCCTCCCCTGCCGTAGATGGTATCGTCGCCGTCCTCGCCGGAAAGCTTGTCGGCGCCGTCGGTCCCGTTGAGCGTGTCCGCACCATTGCCGCCATAAACCGTTTCGTCGCGTTCCATCGTGTTTTCCTCTCCCGTGATTGCGTGTCGTGCGTCCGCTGCAGCGCCGGGCGCGCCCTGTTGCGATCCTGTTTCGATACCGTGTCAACCGGCGGTCTGCGGACAGCTTGCCTGGAAGTGTACCCCCCCCCTCGGGAATGTGGCTATGAAATCAATAGGCAACGCGCCGGACCGGCCCAGCGGGCGCAACCGGCGCCGCGCGGCGCTTTGCCGGCATTCAGAACGACCTTACGACACCCAGTTCGATGACGTTGCGCCTGTAGTCGTGCAGCGTGATGTTGCTGTCGCGCCGTTCGTGGCGCAGGGTGAGTTGCGGCGTGAAGCCGCCGATGTCGATGTTCCGGTTGGACAGCGTCGTCCACAGCGCGTAGGTCGTGTCCCGCCGCGCCTGCGGCCCGAACAGCGGGCGCGGTGCGCCGTAATCGCGCCGGTCCACGCGCAGGCCCGCGCCGGCGACGAAACCGCGCGGCAACTCGCTCTCGGCCGACAGGCCGAGGCTGAACTCGCGCCAGGACCAGTAGTCCTTGTCCAGCGTCTCGCGGCGCCAGCCGGCATTGGCCCGCAGCACCGTGACGCCGCCCAGGGCATGGGCGATGCCGAACCCCGCCGTATCGGTGTGGCCGCGGCCGAGGTAGCCCTCGTAGTCGGTCCACGCGCGCCCGAGCGACCAGCGCAGCCGCCACACCGGGGAAAGGGTCCGGCTCCCCGAAACCCGCAGACCGGCGCTGCGGCTGTAGACATCGCCGCCGATCCAGCGCTGGCGAACGTGCACTTCGGGATGCAGGACGGACCGGCCGAACAGGAAGCGCGGGCCGGCGTTGAGACCGGCGATCCGTTCGTTGAACCGGCTCTCCCGGTAGCTGCGGGTCCGCAGACCGCCATTGACCCGGAACTGAAGCCCCGGGCGGACCGCCGCCGTGTATCCGGCATGCATGTCGGCCACCAGACCGACCCCGCTGGTGCGGCGCGCATCCTGCGACAACGTGAACAGGCCGAGCTTTTGCGCATCGGTCGCGTTGTTGATGTTGCTGTCGGGCGCCAGCGCCAGCGCCACGCCGAACGTCCAGCCCTCGGCCTTCTCGCGGCCGATCAGGTGAAGCATGGAGAGCGCGTTGGCGCGCACGTCCCCGGGCAGGCCCGGGGCGCTCAGGGCAAGGCGGAAATGCCGCTCCGCCCGCTCGAACTCGCCCGCCCGGTAATGCGCCAGCGCCAGGTCGAGCCGCACCCGGGTCAGGCCGGGATCGCGCGCCAGCATGGCCCGGAACCTGCGTTGCGCGGTGCGCCAGTCCTGCCGCGCAAGGGCGATCTGCCCGTGCAGGAAGTCGAGCGTGTCGGGGTCAGCCGCGCCGGGCTCCACCCCTTCAAGCAGGACGGCCGCATCGCGCGGCGCGCCCCCGGACAGCGCCGCCCGCGCCGCCTCGATCAGCGCACCGGCCGAAACCGACCGCGGCGGGGGCTGTCCGGCCGCGGCAGGGCGCAGGGGCAAAAGGGCGAACATGGCAAGGGCGAACATGGCAGGGGCGAACATGGCAGGGGCAAACAGCAGGCTGCAAAGGCGATATGTGTGGCTACGCATCGTGTCCCGGCTTTCGAATTGTGCTGGAAGGAGCGACGCCCGGTCCGTTGCGGGACCGGGCGCCGGGTTTGCGGTGTGCGGGTGGGCGCGCGTTATTCGGAGGCGGTCATCCCGCCACCGAAGGCGCCGCGGGCCTCGCCCGCCTTGCGGCCCTCGGAGTTGATTTCGAACACACCGCCGATCTCCTCGGCCTTGGGGCCGAAGAAATTGCCGCTGAAGCTGCCGGTGAACTTGCCGTCATTTTTCAGCTTAAGATTGGCGTGCGCATTCACGCTCACATCGGTGCCCGAGAACCCGTTGCCGTCGATATCGCCCTTCAGCGTGCCCAGGTGTGTCATTTCAGTCGTGAGTGTGTTGTCTTCGAAGTTGGCCGTTGTCGTCATGGCACCGTTCCAGAGTCTTATGGGACCATCTCCTTCCGGCTTGGCGGCGCGCACATTGCCCGTCCAGTGGCCCTGGTATTTGGCCTCGCCGAAGCTCGGCATGTCACCGGCCGGGGTCACGTTGCCGTCGGGCAGCTTGCTGACGAAGCCCGTGCCCAGGTCGGCAGGGGTATCGCCATCCTCCTTCAGACCCGCCCAGATGCCGTAGTTCAGGTGCTCGAAGGATTTCGCCGCCGGAAACCGGAACTTCTCATCACTGGCAGAAATGTAGTGGTACTCAAAAGTCTTGGAACCTTCGGCATCCGTTTCAGTATTTGTTCGCTTCAGCCAGGTCTTCTGACCATTCGCACTCTCGAAGTAGTAGACGCCGTTCTCCTCGCTGGTGTTGATGGGCTTCGTATCTTTGGCGATGGTTAACCGGTTGGCGTCCGCCGAGGAGCCCGGTACAGACTTCCCACGCGGAGGATCTGTGTGGCCGCTCGCAAGATAGAACTCGCCCTCCGCCCGCTTGATCTTGAAGGTGCCGCCGCTGTCAGTATACGTACCGTAAGGCGCGTCCTCGGTTTGTTGAGCGTCCAAAGTCACTACATCGCCTTGCGTGTAAAGCTTGATCATCCTGTTGGTGTTTCCAGTCACGTACTTTTCGAACAGAACCAGTTGCATCCTGTCATCGGCGGAGTCGGTTAGGGTTCCACGCAGCAAGTTCTGTGCCATAACAATTGGCTGGGCCAGTCTCTCCGGGGTGTTTCCATCCTTGGCCTCATAGGTAACGAAATCCCGGTAGGTGAAGGAAGAATGCATAAAGTCTTTGATCTTCCCGGTCGTTCGCTTGGGCCCGTCGTTCACCGTCTTCACCATCTTCTCCGCGCCCGCAACGATGGTGACGTCCCCGACCCTGTAGGTCGCCTGGCCGTCGTCGTCGTAGGTGACCTTGACCTCCATTCCGGCGGCCTTCACCGCCGCGGCGGCCTTGTCCATGGCGATCTTCGCCTGGGCCTGCGCCGTCCTCTGCGCCGCCTGCGCCGCAATGCGGGCCTCCACCGCCGCCGTGTCCGTGGTCGCGGCGGCCGCCTTCGCCGATTCCGCCTTCGCCGTATTGTAGGCCGTCATCGCCGCCCGCGCGGCGGCGCGCGCCGCCTCGGCATGCGTTTTCGCCATCGGGTCGCCGGTCTGCAGCATGGCAATATTCATCTGTGCCGCTTCCGCCTTGGCCGCCTCCACAGCCGCCGCGTCGGACTGCGTCTTCGCCGCGTCCATCGCAGCCTTCGCCGCCGCCCGCGCCTTGCCGAGTTCGGTTGTCGGCGCCGCCGGGGTCCTCGTCGTGGTCGTCGTGGTCGTGCCGCCGGTGGTGTTGCAGGCGGCAAGGCCGAGCGACAGCAGCGCCGCGGTGCACAAAAGGGCGCGTCTTGCGTTGCCGTGCGTGCGCGTGCGGCCGCCGGCCGTTTCCTGTGGTGATTGCTTCATCATGATACTGACTTTCCTTGTCGTCTGGGTCGTCTGGGCCGTCTGGGTTGAAGAATGCCGGGCGGCGGCGGCGCCGCCCGGAAGTGCCTGGAGCCGGAAGTGCCCGGCGATTGCGGGCCCGGTGCTCAACAGGGCGCCGCGCCGCCTTTAGAAATTGCGCTGCAGACGCAACAGGCCCGTCGTCGCATCGCCGCCGGCATATCCCGCGGTGGGGCCCACGGCGGCATTGCTCTTGCCGAACCTGGTGTGGCGAACCTCGCCGCGCACCTCGACATTGGCGACCGGGTTCCACACCAGCACGCCCTCGACCGCCCAGGAGCTGATGCCCGAGCCCGCATCGCCGAGCTTCATGTTGCCCGCAACCGGCGTCGCGTAGTAGCCGGACGAGTACTGGCCGCCGACCGAGCCCTTGAAGCCCTCGGCGAACCGGTGCTGGTAGGAGCCGATGACCGACCATTGCGGCGTGTGCGTCGTGCCCCTGGCGATCCCGGTCGGCGACGCGTTGGCGCCGTAGCGGCTCGGACCGCTGGCGTAGAAGCCCTGGACGATCACATTGCCGTCCGGACCGATATCCGCATTGAGACCCAGCTTGACGCCGAAGGTCTCGGCCGACTGGTCGTAGCCGGCCGCGCCGTAGACGGTCGCGCCGGCGATAACGCCGCCGATGCGGCCCGTGAAGTCGGGAACATAACTGGTCCTGTCGCCGTCGTCATTGGCCGAGACCGCCGCGAACACGCCATCGAGCGTCAGGTTGTAGCCGATCTGGCTGGCCTGGCTGTAGCCGTAGGAAAGGCCGTTGTCCGAGTGCGAGCCGAAGCCCGACGCGCCGCCGTTCTTCGAACTGACCCAGGTCGTCTCCGTGTAGCCGAAGACAAGGCCGCCAAGCTCGCCATAGGCCTGGTCGATAACGGCATTGCCGTCATATCCGAACGTGTTCGTACCCTTGTCGTTGGGCTTCGCGTCGCCCTGAAGACGCACATAGGCATGAAGAACGCCGAGTTCCGTGTCCTCCCTGGCCTGCACGTTCAAACGCCCGCGAACGGTCGACGTGTAGCTGTCCGCATCGCTGACGAAACCCGCATCGAGGCGCACGAAACCGCTCAGCTTCAGGCAGGTCTCCGTGCCCGGTATGTAGAAATAGCCGGCGCCGAAGGCATCGCACACGCGCACATATTCAACCGCGTCCGGCTCGGCCGCGACAATCATGTCGGCACCATGGGCACTGCCCGTGAAAAGCAGCGCCGCGGCGCAGCATGGAAGAAGTCTGTCGATCCTGTTGTTCATGTCTGACCTCATGTCGTTATCCCCAAAAATGCCGCTCCCCGCGATGTCAGCCCCGGGATGGCGGCCTGTCCCGGCCGGCCCGGGCACCGGAACCGCAGCGGCAGCGACGCCGGCCAACCCCTCCGGCGGGCCGGACCCCGCCAGCACCGGATGCCCCGGAAACACCGAATGCCGGTGACGGCGGCGCGTTCGCGTCACGGGAAGTGTTACCCCCCCCGGTTAATGTGGCTATGGAATGAATAGGCAAACGCGCCAAACCGGACCGGACCGCCCGCACCGGCATGCCCGACACGCGGCACCGCCCGCCGGGCGCAATCCGCCAGCAGACCGGACAACAGATCCGCCGCAACACCGCAGACACACCCGCCGCGGACCGCCCGCATGGCCCGCCACACCACCGCCAGACCCGGGCCAGACCCGCGAAAAGGCGAAACGAAACCATAGGCAAACGCCGCAAACGCCCCGGAACAGACACCACACCCAACAGGAAAACAGACACTGTGTCATTCAGGCAACAGATCCGACGCGCAACAGCAACGCGGCCCTTCAAGACCCGCAAGTCCCGCCCGGCAAACGAACCCTGCCGGCAGCATGATCCCGACGCCCGTTGCGGCCCCGCACACCAAAGCACAAATGGGCGCACCGACCCGTGTCAAACCGACCGCCATCCCGACGTCATCCGCAAGGAACAGAGACCTCAAACCCCGCAGGCGAATATCATCCGCTGGGCGTTGAGCGGTGGCGGGAATATGCCTCGAAATTGCAACAATCGTGATGCACGCTGTGCCTGTGACGCGATGTCCGCGGCTCGGCCGACAAGGACCGCGCGGCGTCGACGGATACCGGGCCGTTCCGGCAACGGGCCGGCAACGGGCCGGCAACGGGTTTGTGAAGGCAGAAGGAAACGGGGCGATGGCACTGACCGGCACGACGATGGTCTTCAACGGCGCATGGGACGGCTTCGTATACGTCCCGGCCCGCAAAGGCGCGGCAAAGGCCGCCCTTGCGCAAGGCCGGGGGTGCCGGTCCGACCCGGCACGGGCGCCGCTCGGCAGGCGGCGGCGGGCCACCGGCCTGTTGTTCATTGCCGAACAGTCCCGCGTGTCGGACTGATCCGCGGGACCGCGCGATGCGCATGCATTGTGTAAGATATTTTCTGGCCGTTGCCGAGACGCTGAATTTCACGCGGGCCGCGCAACAATGCCGCGTGAGACAGCCGAGCCTGACGCGGGCCATCAGGGAGCTGGAGGAGGAACTGGGCGGCGCCCTGCTTTGCAGGGAGCGCTCGCATACGCACCTGACCGAACTCGGCCGCTCGATGCTGCCGCTCCTGAAGCGGTGTCACGCCAGCGCCCTCGACGCCAAGGCCCTGGCCGAAAGGCGGTTGCGCGGCGAACAGGCGCCGTTGAGGCTGGCGATTTCGCACACGGTCTCCATGGACCTGCTTGCAGGGCACCTCATGGCCTTGAACCGCAAGTTTCCCGCGCTCGAGATCGGCTACCTCAGGGGCACCGCCGCCGAAATCGTCGACCGGCTCGAGAAGGGTGAGGCGGAACTGGCCATCGCGGGACCGCTCGGCGCGGACCGGCGGCGTATGCACAGGCTTGCGCTGTTCGATGAGGACTTCGTACTGGCCGTCAGCGAATGCCACCCCTGCGCCGGACAGGCCATCGAACTTTCGCAGCTGCGCGACGTTCCGCTCATGATCCGGCCCTATTGCGAGAACCATCCGGACATCGCCGACCTGTTCGGCAGGGCCGGCATCGATCCCGGCAAGGCTTGCCATGTCATGCAGGACAAGGATGCGATCGCGTTCATCAGCGCCGGCCTGGGGGCATGCGTCATTCCCGAAAGCGTCGGCGCCGGCCGCGGGATCCGGACGGTCGCGGTCAGCGGCATGAAGCTGAAACGAAGCGTATGCCTCTACGCGCCGGCGGCAACCGAACGCACCCCCGCCGCCGCCGCCCTGACGGGCCTGCTCTGTTCGGCGGACTGGAAGGGCGCCCGGCGCCGCACCTTCCAGGACCGCGCCGCCCGGATCGCGTCATCGTGAACGCCAGGCACCGGCAGTGGATGCACCTCCTGCAAACTCCCTGCAATTCTGAGACTTCACCGGAAAATTCTAACCGGCAACGGTCCAAGCATGGGGTTCATAACTCAGGTCGTTTCCTATACCGACCAGATTGTATTTGAGCATCCAGCAGAGTGAAAAACAGAGCTTTTCTTTGTCCCATAACGGGTGGCGGTCGGCGACGGCGCCAAGATTAATGGGAACGTCTTCCGCGAGCGCAGTAATAAGTTTCCTTATCTCTTTTAGTGGCAAAAGCGAAAAGGCAATAGTGAGATGAGAAATGTTTTGCCATAATGTATCCAGCAAATCTTCGGCATTCTCATTGACCCAGATAATTTGAGCGTTGTCCGAAATATGGTGATTTGCAAAGTCGCCGTAAACGACAAAAGGATTGAGTTGACCCGGATAGGAAACTTTCGCTATGTTGTTCGACCGAAAAGCTTCTTGACGTATGTCTTCCAGGTTTTTCCACAGATCCTGATATTCTCTGATGATTTTAGCCCAGTCAAAGCGCTGCTCGGCGTCATGGCGCGCCTGCCGGCCCATCTCATCTCGTTTGTCTTTATCGGCAATCATCTGCTCAATGGCGGCGGCGCATATTCTGATATCAACACCAACCGTTTGGCTGAGTGAAGCAACCGTATCGGAAAAACTGTCAATTTGAAAAATTGACCGCCTGACATGTCCTGCTCCGACGGTTTGCGGCGGCATCGTCGTGGGGATCACATAACCTGTCCTGGCGTCGGCGATATTTTCCTTAAGGGCGCTCCATTCGCTCACGATACAGGGCAAACCTGCGGCCATCGCCTCGACAACCGTCATACCGAAGGTTTCCTGCATATTATCGGAAAGAGAGATAAAGTAATCTGCCGCATACCAACAGTCACGGGAATCAAACGGGTCATTTCCGTTCAACCAGTGAATTTTTGCTCTGGCGCAGAACTTTCCAGCAAGATCCTCGTATTCCTGCTTCAGGATGGAATTATTGAACTGCCCGACAATGATAAGGTGGACTGGCGTGTCGCCCAAACGCTGCGCCGCCTCTTCAAAGGCCATGAACATTGGCGTGGGGTGCGATTTCGACAGAAAATTCAGGCGCCCGAAATAAAGCCCGACAACGGCGTCGTCTGGAATACTCAGCCTGCTCCGCAAAGAGCGCCCGCCTTCAACTTTTGAGGACGTCTTTTCAAATCGCGGCAAGTCGACGCCGATCGGGATAACGGGCGTCTGAAAATCCGACTCAATCTTGGCGTTGAAACGATCCTTATAATAGTGGGCCCAGTCCTCCATGATACTTTTAACGGTTTTTTTGGCGATCTGCGAAGTGCAGACAATCGCGTCCCATGGCTCTACAGGGTCCGTCACCATGCTCTGCAAACCGACGACGACATCGCCCTCAGAGAGGGTGTGCGTGATTCCGCAAAGGCTATAGGCGCTTGCCCGCCAGGATCGGCGCATCCAGGCCAACCGTCCCAGCAAAGGATCCGGCCAAAATACGGTGCCGGCGTGATGAAGGCTATATAAATCGTTTACATTAATATCATAGGTTGTGAACGGCGCTTCACGGAACGAGGCGATTTGACCCCGGAATATGCGATGCGCGTCGACATCCGAGGTGACGCATAAAAAGTCGTTGCATCCCGAATGCCGCGCAAATGCAGCCAGAAACTCTCGGCCGGCCGACTGTCGGCCGAGAATATTTTCTGTTTGAACGCCATAGGCTTCAGGAACATAGCATAGGGCACAGTTCCTACTGTCATAAGGCTCTGTCCAGCGTTTCATGTGCGTCCAATCGCTTCGCGCAACTGAGATTTGATTTCGTTCAGACGCCGCACAGCGATTACGGCACCTTGCCGCCAATCCCACTTCTCGCGTATGGATTCGGACTCGCTTAACGCCTTTTCTTTCAACAGCCGTTTGTTTGCAAACATATACTTCATAATGTCGGCAAGGGCGTTGATGTCCGGCGACGCCCATTCCCCATAATCGCCGTCTTCTCGCTCAAAATGCGGCAGGTCAAAGGCGTTCAGCCGCTCAATCTCATAGGGTATGTGCAATGCGTTCCGGTCTGTGACATAGGCCGTTTGACCGCTGTAACGGGTTATGGCCAGGGGCAGCCCGCAGGCCATCGCCTCCAAAGCCGGCAGCCCCCACCCTTCCGCGCGCGAGGGATATATGAAAGCATCGCAGGATCGATACAGATCCGCCAATAGGCGATGTTCCAGCAACGGCTGCACCGGAATGACGTTTTCCCGATTGCGAAGCGTCAGATTTTCGATGAATTTGACGCTGCAGAAACCAGGTATATTGCGATTATGGCAGGCGATGATCAATTTTACATTGTCGTCGGGGGTAAAAGCCTGATCAAAAGCCATGAGGAGTTCGCAAGTCGCCTTTCTGGGTTCGGCCTTTCCTACATGCAGAAGTTTATAATCATTGATCGATTCCAGGAAGGGAACGCCATTCCCTTCCGGCTTGAATACAGCTCCGTTCACACCTTCAGGAATGACAATGATCTTTTCCGGCGCGATGGCGTTCTGGATTAAAATCTGACGCCCCCATTGCGTCGGCGTCCATATTTCGTCGGCAACCGCCAGAAAATCGGACCAATTGTCCGGAATGACCGTCGACTCCCATATCGCATAGCATATTTTGTAGGCGTCACAGGATTGAAAGTAGCTGAGAACCGAGGGATGGCATACAAGGAGAGCAATATCATCTTTCGTATAGTCTGCAGAAGAAAGCCGCTCAACAATGCTGTCCGGAGAAGATCTAAAAAAATCAATGAATTCGATTTCTCCATTATAATTTTCCTGAATGGCGCGGGAAAACTCCCTGCCGTGGATATGATATCCGCTCGCCTTCTCTCTGAGAGTTCCGAATATGCTGACCTTCGTCATTGATTCTTTCGCTGTACTGATTCTTTAGCCCCATACAAGGATTACATACAAACGGGAAGCCGGCATGCATGGAAAGGATGCATGCCGGCTTCCGTTCAATTTACCGATCAGATCGTTTACAGTGGAAAATAATTGTAAAACGGCTGGGCTAGAGCGTTCGACGGGTTTTTGGCGATTTTCTGTTCCCCGCCCAGAACATTGATCACTGCCGATGCTGCATTCAGCCCGGTCTGCAATGCGCCTTCTGCCCATCCGCCCGTCCAAGAGACACAGTCGCCGGCGATAAAGATCTTGCCTGTATTGGTAACCCCGTTCGATGCTCTGGTGAAATCCTTGAACATCGTGTTCACAAAGGGATCCTGCCCCGGGCGTGCCAGAGTGAAGGCGCCAAACTGATTGTCGGTACTCTGCCAGTCGATGGACTGAAGATCTTGGTCAAGATTGCCGGTAAAGGGCTTCAACTGGTCTGCATAATCAGGAAAAGGACTGTCAGCGGTGATTTCCCGTACGGTTTCCACGAATAGATGGTAACGATCAACCGCCGAGAGGGCCTGTGTCTTCACCGCATCATCTTCCCATGTATATGTCAGCAACACCACGCCGCTGCTGCTCGGATCCGTATTATCGTCATATTCCAGCGTATAAACTTGTGGAACCTTGGTATCGGAAAGAAGATTTCGGGGATATTTGTATCCTTGTATATTACCGGGGATGCGCCAGAATTTTCTGGTTCGCAGGAATAGTTTTGTGGATGAGATTACATGGGTACGGCCAATCGCCTCGGCGATGGGAGCCGTGACTACAGTGGCGTTTGGCGCCTGACCGACCGGCGGATATTGCGAAAGGCGCAACCCCATTTCCATGGCCCGCGTATTGGTTGCGACGATAACTGCATCAAAATGTTTCTTATCGCTACCAAACGTCACATAGGGGCGACCCTGACGTTCATCATATTTGACTTCATCAACATGCAAACTGTCGTAATATATACCTCCGGCCTGCTCAAATAGGCTAACGAATTCGTCGCACAGCGTTGATATGCCGGCGCGTACGAATTGCTGATCGGTTTCCAGCGCGTTGGTTAGAAGCCTGAAGATATAGAGGAAACCGATATTGTACAGCGGGCCGAAGCCGCCAGACCCTATTCCCAGCGCGCCAAATCTGGTGAAATCGTAACTGCTCACCCCGTCACGCGTCTTGAGCATAGTGTGATTTGACCATATTGGCGGCATTTCCGGCCAGCGCGATCTGGATCGCGACAAGTGGATTATATCCGAGGGCACCCATGGAACTCAGGTAGCTTGATATCCGGCACCAGGCGTGTGCATAGCGGTCTGTCCGGAAGCAGCCCGAGACTTTGATTTTGACCTTTGCCATCCTGATTTTTTGCTCGCCCGCGTTATTGGTGAAGCTGACATCGGGTTCGCTCATGAAGCGAAGCACGGAGTCCTCGTGTTTCAACAGACGCTCATGCAGGTTGTGGGCATCCGACTTTGCGACCCGTCCGCGCTTACCTTCCGGTTTCGCAGGAACTTCGGGCATTTCCCCGGCACCTTGCGTCAGAATGGTCCGATACCTTTTGCGTATCTTGCGACATTCGGCCTCGCTCAACACCCCGGTCTCGCTCTTGTTGACCTTATGGCAGACCTCACGCAACACCTTCCTCATCAGGCGCGCCCAACGGTAATTGCTGGAGTCGACGACAAAGGTCAGTTCCCGAAGCAGATGCGACCCGCATAGCTGATGCTTGCACTGGCTGTATGCAAGGTAGGATGCCCAGCAATCATGGATCAACACCCCGGTGTAGACCGGAATGATGCCGAATGCCTCTATCGCTTCCTTGCCGCGCCTGGGGTGCAGGAACTTGATAGTGTGGATACCCCGCCCGGAGGCATCGTAATGTGCCAGGTGCCGTTATACTGAACGTCACAAATCAAAGGGAGAGTATCCACATGTCGGAAGTTAGCATCATCGGCGTTGATCTTGCAAAGCAGGTTTTTCAGGTCCACGGAGCCACAGCCGATGGCTCGGTTGGCTACCGCAAGAAGTTGAGCCGCGCCCAGTTCATGCCGTTTCTTGCACAGCAGCCCCGATGCATTGTCGCGATGGAGGCCTGCGCCACAGCTCACGATTGGGGCCGCGAGATCGGTAAGTTGGGCCATGAGGTGAAGCTGATTCCACCTCAGTACGTGAAACCTTTTGTCAAAAGGCAGAAAAACGACAGGGCAGACGCTGAGGCGATCACTGAAGCTGCCTCCCGGCCGACCATGCGGTTCGTTGAGGTGAAATCCACCGAGCAGCAATCGCGCGGCATGCTGTTCCGATCACGGCAGATGTTTGTCAGGCAGCGCACGCAGACCATCAATGCGCTGCGCGGCCATCTCGCCGAATATGGCGTGATCGGGCCGAAGAGCAAGGCGGGGATCAAGAAGTTGAGAGCCGCGCTGGACGACGATACCAATGGGCTGCCCGCCCTCGTGCGTAACACGGCCCGGATGTATGCCGAGCACATCGATCTGCTGGCGACCAGGATTTTCGATCTGACGAAGCAACTCAAGACGGAGGCGAAAGCATCCGGCACAGTGCGAAGGCTGACAACAATGCCGGGCGTCGGGTTGCAGACGGCACTGGCAATTGAGGCCTTTGCCCCGGACATGAATTGCTTCAAACGGGGGCGTGACTTCGCAGCCTGGCTGGGTCTCGTGCCGCTTCAGCGCTCGACAGGCGGTAAGGACCGGCTCGGGAAAGTTTCGAAGATGGGTCAGAAAGACATCCGAAGCCTGTTGATCATCGGGGCGATGTCAGTGATCAATGCGGCGACGCGGTTTGGGGTTCGCAAGGGAAGCTGGCTGGCCAGAATGCTGGATCGAAAACCGAAGCTTCTGGTCGCGATCACGCTGGCCAACAGGATGGCACGGGGTATCTGGGCCATGATATCGAAACAGGAGAATTATCGGAATCCGGAGGCGGTAGCGTAAGCGCGGATCGCGCAACGCTTCGCGTCGGTGCCCGGGACGTGTGAAGAGGTCGACGAATAGCATGGGAGATTGATCGGAAAGATCCGGAGCGGGAAAACCATGTTGACCCAAAAGGCAAAATAGCTCTGGAACTTGATTTGGACCCGGTTCGCGCATCACCATACCGGCCCGCGGCTGCACAAAAAGCCGCACTGTGAGGCCTGATAAATGACCGCATCCGATCACACGCTCACATCACCGTTCGAAAATCGCTTGACACCGGGGTATCCATAAATGAGGGTCAGGGAGTCATCGGTCAGCACATGCAGCCACTGGTTTTTGCTGTCGACCCTGAAACCGGTCTCATCGGCATGCAGGGCCGGGCGGGTCAGAAGATGTGCGGCGGCAGCCGTTTCCCAGGGTTCAAGCGCCTCGTGCAGTCGCTGGATGTAGCCCAGGCAGGTGGCCTGCGACATCCTGACGCCAGAGATGGCCCGCACCAGTTCGACGGCGCGGCGCAAAGACAGCATCTGGGCAATCAGCAGGTTGATCACGAAGGCCTGAAAGCCAACGCCATATTGCAAAGGCCCCGGCATGTTTTCAGGGAAACGCCCCTTGGTTCGGGTGCGGCATTTGGGGCAGTCCCTGGTTTCTGCGACGACCTTTTTCTCGACAACCTCGAACATGATATCGAGATGGATGCGTTCCTCGCGCGCCGAGGGTTCGACGTCTGAGAGATCAGCCCCGCAACTGTCACAAACCTGGACGGTGGAGGTTTCCCCGACGGTGACCTTGCGAAGGTTTTCGCCCGTCATCCAGTTCGGCGCCACACCCTTGCCGGAAGCCTTTTTGCTCCGTTTCCCGGTGTTGTCCTTATCCGTCTGCGACGGCGCAATACTGGAGTTCTTGCCGGTCTTCCTGGTCGTCTTTTCCAGAAAGATGGCGATCAGGATGCCCAGCAAGCTGCACAACACGCCAATAACCGCATCGACGTCATCTGAAATCCTGCCCGCTTTGCGCAGCGCGGCAATGCGCGCCCTGGCAGCATCGAACTCTTCACGCAGGGAAGTGCCATTCACGCTTGCCATCAGTCCGCCCGCGATGCCATGGACATCAGGCCATGCGGTGGCCGCATCGCCTTTTCAGGCTTCCAAATGCAGCGAGTAGCCTTGACTGAAAGACCACCCCAATGCGGCTTTTCCCAAATCAATCGAACACGTGTCATAACCCGATAGAATCACGAAAATCGCAATGAGGGGATCGTTAATAGCCGATTCAAATCGTCGCACCACTCCGAGGCCAAAAAGGCATCTCGATTGAGCTAGTGGGTCTGAAACCGCCGTTGAATCTCGGGGACTTAAAGTGGGGGTGAGCAGTTACAGATCAGGATCATAAAGAACGAAGTCCTGCGGCACGCGAACCTGGCGAAGTTCGCCCGCGATGCGGCGGAAGTGCTGCGGCACGCCCGGCAGGCGCTTTTCAGCGAGGCTCCAGTAAAGAAGGTCAAGGCCGGCCGCGATCGAAGCGGTCGATGCGCCGCCGAAGCGCGCATTGCATTCGATGACGTGCAATGCGCCGTTTTTTGTCACAATGGCCTGCAGCACGGCCGGGCCCCGGAGTTGCAACGCCTGCAGCACCTGCCGGAGTTGTTCTTCAAGTAAGGGATCGCGGAAGGTCGTGGTGATCTGCGATTCCCCGCTGATAACCCTGTCGCGCCTACGCAATACCAGGCCGCGTGGCCGGCAGGTCTCGTCCATCCAGGCATCTATGCTGATTTCGGACCCTGCGACGAAGGGCTGGAATATCGGAGCTTCGAGTTGCGCCGCGTGGGCAAGCGCGGCATCCCTGTCAAGATCAAGCCCGATGCCGCGCGATCCGGCGCCGAAACGTTCCTTGACCACAAAGCGATCAGCCTGGAGCGCGTCCATATCCGACGATGCTGGAATGAAGGGCAGGCCAGTTTCCGTGCCGAACCGTGCGAATGCGCGTTTGTCGAGACAACGTTCCACGCTTTCCGGCGGTGACACGATGACGTCGATCCCCGCGTCCGCGAAGCTGTCCTTCGCCTTGGACCAGAACAGCAATTCACCGTCACGGGTGGGCAGCACTGTTTCAATGACCCGTTCCCGGCACGCTTCAATGAGGTCCTCGACCGGAAGCGCGTGCAGTCGCGGCATTTGCCAGAACCCATCGGCGACATGCCGCGCGGGCGCGTCGGGATCCGTGTCTGCGGCGATTACCTTGGCATCGGGCGATATCCTCGCCGCGGCATCCTTCATGGCGCGGATGAGCGGCACCTTCCGCGAGGCGCTGGTAACAAGGATATTGCCGCCTTGCGTTCCATCATCACCGGCATCGAGACGCGAGCGCTCGTGTTCAATGATTTCCGGAATGGCGGATTCAAGATCGTATGAAGGCACCCAGCCGAGGACCGATTCGAGCAGCGAGACGTCCGCTTCTGATGCTTCGAAAGGAATGCCCGACTGCAGGATCTCCGCTTGCAGATCGGGAAAATGACGGCGCAGGACCTCTACGACATCGGATACCCTGCGGGCCCGGCCGGTTCCCAGGTTGATGACGCCGGTTACCTGGCTCGCACCAGCCAGCCGTATCAGCCCTTCGGCCGAATCCTTGGCGTAGATGTAGTCAAACAATCCCTCTGGCCTGAAGACGGAAATCGGTTCGTCGCGCAACAGTGCACGGATCCAGCGCGAGATGACATCGCGCGAGTTGCGCCCGTAGCCGCGGAAGATCCGGGCAAGAACGGTCGTGAAGGCATAGCGGTCGAAACCACCCAGAAACTGCAGCTCGGTTTCGTGGGCGAGTTTTGCCATGCCCGTCAGATTGCGCGGTCTGACCGGATGTTCCTCATTCAGGCGGATCGGGACATACTGCGCGGCCTCGAACTGGTAGAGACCGGGATCGTAGATCAGATAGGACGAGGCGAAGACGACGCGTTTCAGATCGGGCACATCGCGTGCGATGGTCAGCAAATGGTGACTGAGCCCAACATTGTGTTTGAAGTTCTCATCCCAGAATTCGGCGGATTCGGTCGAACGTTCAAACGTCGCGGCCAGGTGAATGAAGATCTCCGGCCCGAACGCAGCGATTTCCGCCGCGGACATGGTGTTCAGGTCGCCCTGGCGGTATTGCACCTGTCCTGAAAACTGAGGCGGACGCGGTTTCAGGTCCCCGACAAGAATATCCGCGCCACGCTCGACGAGCCGCGCAACCATCTCGAGGCCGATCACACCCGCACCGCCGCTGATGAAGACTTTCCGGCCCTTCACGCTCCTCGTGCTCCATCTTCGCCGGCAACGCATCCGTGCAGGATCGAATCAACCGCTTTTCCGTCGATGAGCACATGCTGCCTGAGACAGCCCTCGCGGCAAAATCCGGCCTCTTCCAGTGTTCGCATATGCCGCTCGCGCGTGGCATAGGTTTCGGTGTAGAGACGGCGCAGTTTCAGGTCGTCGAATGCGAGGCGCTTGATCAGGGCAAGGAAAGCGGAAAACAGGGCCGGACGACGATCGGTCTGCCGTTCGAAACGCGGATCGAGCAGGAACGAGATTTCGGCGCGTTCGTTTTGCCAGTCGATATGAACCAGCCCGCCATAGCCGATCGGCTTGTCCTCGTTGAGAAGGATCAGCAGGATGTTGCGCGGCCGTTCCGCATCTTTGTCGGGCCAGATCGTCTGCGCAAAATATTGTTGCTGCGCCTGCCGCGTGATCGGTGCCGCTTGCCGCAGGACGTCGATCTGGTCATTGCGCCATTGCCGTATCGCCTCGATATGTACAGGTTCCACGGCCCTGAGTGCATAGGCTCCGTCCCTTAGTTCCGCACGCGGCATGCACCGGTAAACTCCCATGCCCGACATGATCAGTTCCTCGGCGCCAGGAACGCGGTGATATTGCGGCCGAGGCCGACATCGGCCAGTGCCGAATAGAACCGGCCTGCCGCCGCAACCCCGGCGGCGCCAATGATCCGTTCCAGTTGCAAGCGTGCACGATGGGCCGCCGCGCCTCTTGAGCGGTCTCGCACATAGTTCGAGCCCTCATGTGCGAGAAAAAGGTCGATCGGAAAGTCGGCCTGGATATCCAGGCAGTCCCATCCGGTCGCATCGGCCGTGCGTTTCAGGCTTTCGGCGGTGAAATAGCTGATATGGTCCGGTATCGCGATCCAGAACCTGTCGGGAATGGCGCCGCCTTCGTAAAGCGCGTCATGGAAGGCATTGCCGTCATTCGGCACAGTGACGACCAGCAGTCCGCCCGGCTTTACCAGCGTGTGCAACAGGTGCAGAAGCCTGATCGGGTCAAGGACGTGTTCAAGCACATTGCCAAGCCACACGAGATCGTGTCGTTCGTCCTCCGAAATGCGGCGTTCGAGGATCGAAAAGAGATCGCCATCCTCGACACGGTTGGCGATTGCGGGGTTCATCGCCTCGACGCCCGCGCGGCTGAAGTCGACGCCCTCGACACGCCAACCGAGTCGATCGAAGGCGGCGAGCACAAATCCTTCACCGCATCCGACGTCAAGCAGGCAGCCCGGCCGGTCACGGCTCAGAAGTTCCCGCGCCCGGGCGCCGCGCTGGTCTATGCGCAGCTCGATAATGGCGGTTTCCTCCGGCGGATAGGCCGCGCGGTAGTTTCCGCTTTCATTCTGGAAGTATTTGTTTTGATAGTAGTCGGCGAGGTCCGCAGCCGAGGGCTTGGCAGCGACCTCGAGAAATCCCAGTTCGTGACGCGTAAGCCGCGGATCGTTCATCCGAAGATCCTCTCGTGTTTCCACTCGGCGATCGTCCAATCTTCCTCGGTGTCAATGTCCTGCACCTGTGTCGACGGCAGGATGACCGATCCGGTGTTCGCCCCCAGCAGCACCCGGTCGCGCAGGAATGCGGCGGTCTTGAACCAGTACCACTGGCCGGCATCGTGATAAGCCTGCGGCAGATCCTGGGACCGGGTGTTCAGGTTCTCCGGAAAGTTCATCTTCAGTCTTCCATCGGCCTCTCGGTCGAGCGAACGCCAGATGGGGTAACTGAAGGCGGCAATCGGCATGATCACGTCGAACCGATCCGCCTCAAGCCGCTTTTTTCCTTCACCGAGATCGCTTGAGCGCATGAAGGGCGCAGTGGGATAGATGCAGCAACCGAACGCGAATTCCCGCCCGGCCGCCGCGTAGCGATCGAGGACCTCAAGCAGGACATCGCTGGTCGTCGCCATGTCGTCAGCGGTCTGCGTCGACCGCATGAACGGAACATCCGCACCGCAGGATCGGGCAACCGAGGCGATCTCCTCGTCATCCGTGCTGACCATCACCGCATCGAAGGCACGAGATTCCAGCGCGGCTTCCACGGACCAGGCGATGATCGGCCGGCCGCGGAACGCACGAATGTTCTTTCGGGGGATCCGTTTGCTGCCGCCACGCGCGGGAATGATCGCGACGCTTTCCTGCATCAGGTCTCCAGTCCGCCAGCGATCATCGTGACGTCGAGCGGCTCGCCGAATTCAAGATCGCGCGCTGCCTTGCGGCCGAGCACCGCATCGAGATGTTTCGGCTTGAGACCGAAGCCCGGCCGGATGGAGCGCACATTCTCGCTGGTGAAGGGCTCACCCTGCGGGATCGGCTTGGTGATGTAGAGCGAGCGCCGGTTCTTCACGACCGACGCTTCAGACCGGGTCGGATGATACATCGGCTCACCCATTGCCGCCTGTGCGATCCTTGCGTCTTCAACAAGGGCGGCGAGTTCCTGCGGTTCCAGCGAAAATGCGCTGTCGACACCGCCATCGGACCGTGCCAGCGTGAGGTGCTTTTCAATCACCGCGGCGCCGAGCGCGACGGCGGTCGTTGCGACGGTGGTGCCGAGCGTGTGGTCGGAGAGGCCGGTGACCACGCCAAATCGCTCATCAAGGTCCGGGATAGTCGCCAAATTGGCTTCTTCCGGCGGTGTCGGATAGGCCGATGTGCAATGCAGGAGCACGATCTCGTCGGCACCGCCGGCGCGCGCCGCGGCAAGCGCTTCCCCGATCTCTTCAAGGGAGGCCATGCCGGTTGAAATGATCATCGGCTTGCCTGTATCGGCGATCTTGCGGATCAAGGGGAGGTCGATGATCTCCGGCGATGCCACCTTGTAGGCAGGCGCTTCCAGGCTTTCGAGCAAATCCACCGCCGTCGGGTCGAACGGGGATGAAAAAACGGTGATGCCCAGTTCACGGGCGCGATCAAAAATCGCCCTGTGCCATTCCCACGGCGTGTGCGCCTCTTCATAAAGTTCAAACAGCCTGCGCCCATTCCAAAGACCGCCTTCGACAATGAAATCCGGTCCGTTGTGATCGATGGTGATCGTGTCCGGCCGGTAGGTCTGGAGCTTGACGGCGTCCGCGCCGGCCTTCTTCGCTTCCTCGAGGATGCGGAACGTCCGTTCGAGATCGCCGTTATGATTGCCTGACATCTCGGCGATGATGTATGGAGGCTGGCCCGTGCCGATAAGGCGGCCCGCGATGTTGATCAATTTTGTCTGCGTCATTGACGCCTCCGCAAGCGCTGCGCCACCCGGTTCATTTCAGCAGCCCTTTCAGCGCACCGACCACATCATCCTGCATGGCATCGGTCATCGCAGGAAAGAGCGGGAGGCTGATGGCCTCCGCGTAATAACGTTCGGCCTCCGGGAAGTCGCCCGCGGCAAAACCGAGATTGCGGTAATAGGGCTGAAGGTGCACCGGGATGTAATGAAGGTTGACGCCGTTCCCGGCGGCCCGAAGGCCTTCAAAAACCATGGAATGACGGTCGGCGGGCACGCGCACGACATAGAGATGAAACGCAGACAGGCCGTCGCTGCTACGCCCCGGCAAGGCCACGGGCATGGTGTCCAGCATCCGGTCATACCGTTCCGCCAGTGCATTACGCCGTTTGACGTAGTCCTGAAGCCGCTTCATCTGCGCATGACCCAGCGCTGCCTGGATGTCCGTCATGCGGTAGTTCCAGCCGAGTTCGATCTGCTGGTAGTACCAGGGCCCGTCCGGTACATGGGTCATCAATGCCGGATCGCGCGTGATGCCATGGCTCCTGAGAAGCGCCATGCGTGATGCCAGCCCGGCATCCTGAGTCACAGCGGCGCCGCCTTCGCCGGTGGTGACGATTTTGACCGGGTGAAAGCTGAACACGGTCACATCGCTGTGCCGGCAGTTGCCGACGGGCATGTCCCGGTAGCTTGCGCCGATCGCGTGGGATGCATCCTCGACAACGTGCACGCCGTACCGCTCGGCCAGCGCGCCGATCGCCGCCATGTCGCAGGAAAGGCCGCCGAGATGAACCGGGACGATGATCTTCGGGACCTGCCCGTTTGAGGCAGCCGCTTCGAGCTTCGCCTCCAATCGGGAAGGGCACATGTTGCCGGTTGCCGGGTCAATGTCCACGAAGTCGACTTCGGCACCGCAATAGCGGGCGCAATTGGCCGACGCGACAAAGGTGACCGGCGATGTCCAAAGACGATCGCCCGGTCGGAGACCAAGCGCGGCGCAGGCGATGTGCAGGGCTGACGTGGCGCTGTTGACCGCAACGGCGTGGGCGGCATCCGCAGCGGATGCGACCGCTGCCTCGAAGCGCGGCACGGCGGGGCCCTGTGTCAGGAAGTCGGACTGCAGGACATCGGTGACGGCATCGATGTCCTCGGGCCTGATATCCTGCCTGCCATAGGGGATCATCAGATCGCGCCGATCCTGTTCTGGTTCACCTCAATCCAGCTGTTGAGTTCCGTGTCGCACATCCATTCGGAATTATTGTCGCTGGCATAGGTGAATCCGTCGGCCACCTTGACCCCGTCCTTGATGCGGTACGGATCCGATGCCCAGTTGTTGATCGCCGGCAGGATCTTGAAATGCCCGGGATATTCGTAGGTGTAGGGCGCGTCTTCCAAACCGACCATCTGCTCATGCACCTTTTCGCCCGGGCGGATGCCGATGATTTCCTGCTCGGCATCCGGAGCGATGACACGGGCGATGTCGGTCACCTTCATGGATGGAATCTTCTTTACATAGATCTCGCCGCCGACCATGTCCTCAAAGGTGTGCCAGACGAGTTCGACGCCCTGTTCCAGCGAGATCATGAAGCGTGTCATGCGCGGATCGGTTATCGGCAGGACGCCCTTTTCACGCACCGACATGAAAAACGGGATGACCGAGCCGCGGGAGCCCATGACATTGCCGTAGCGCACGACCGCAAAGCGCGTGTCATGCTCACCGGCATAGGAGTTGCCGGCGACGAAGAGCTTGTCTGAGGCGAGCTTCGACGCGCCGTAAAGGTTGATCGGGCTTGAGGCCTTGTCGGTCGAGAGCGCCACGACCCGCTTGACGCCCTTGTCGATACAGGCATCGATCAGGTTCATCGCACCGTTGATATTGGTCTTGATGCATTCGAACGGATTGTATTCCGCGGTCGGGACGATCTTGGTGGCGGCCGCATGGACGACATAGTCGACACCGTCCAGCGCGCGGTAGAGGCGATCCTTGTCACGCACGTCGCCGATAAAGAACCTGAGCCGCTTGTCATCGTCGAACCTGCGGGCCATTTCCCACTGCTTCATTTCATCGCGGGAAAAGATGACAAGGCGCCGGGGATTGTATTTCTTCAAGGTGAGCGGGACGAAAGCGTGTCCAAATGAGCCCGTGCCGCCGGTGACAAGAATTGAGGCGTTTGTCAGCATTCTAGTCGGTGTGTCCTACAATTTCGCGGTCGGGGTCTCGGGACAAATCGCAGTCCGGCCGAACGGAAATCCAGGCTTGCGTGATGCCGCAGCGATGCGTCCGGCCCGCTGTTTCCGCCCGCCGGACAGCATCCGCCCTTGCTGCCAGGCGAAGGCACCTTCGCATGCCGGGCTGGAGCGAGCCTTGCGGACCAGATGCAATCTGACGATTTCCCGACGGTTATTGCCGGTGAACTACGGATAGTCGGGTGAAAGGCCGGCATCCTTCGCCGACAGCCATTCTTTCCAGGCAGCCGTGTGATAGGGCCATTTGGATTGTTCTATGCACCAACGCGGCGGATCATCCGGGAGTGAATGGGCCCGGCGCTGGAGGATTGTCAGGCACCGCTGCATGCGATTTTTAAGCTCATCGGACAGAGCAGTCAGAGATTCGTACCGGGGCCACGTACGAACTTCTCCCCGGTTCGATATCGTACGGATGGACTGTGTCCCATCGACGAAGGCCGCAGCGAGAAGTTCATCGTTCGGGATTTGATAGGTAATGATCGGTTCGCCGGTCCTGGCGGACCAGAGCCGGGTTGTCCCGTCGTTTGCGCCAAAACCCTTGGACGCGACCGTTGCCACCTCGGAATCGTCGGCGGTAAAAAATGCTTTGCCGAGGGAGCTGAGATGCCCCTTGAGCTCGACCTTGTCGCCGCTTGATAAGTCCCAAATGATGGCGCTCTTGTCATCGGATACCGTAACAAGTCTGTCGCCGCTCGAATTGAATGCCGCGTCGCGGACATTGTCGGTGTGGCCGGTCAGCGGCTTCGTCCGGCCACCATTTGCCAAATCCACGAGATGCACCGTCTGGCTGGACGGGATCTCCGGTGGTCCGATCAGCACCGCATAGTTTCCTTGCGAGTCAAATCGAACCGTATCTGCCCACTCCAGATCAAAGCCGGTGATTTCCATTGTTTCTCTAGGTGGGTTATCGATTGTCCAGAGCGAAACATAGCCGCTTGTGGTGGCGGCGAGAAACGCGTCACGCCCGGGAACGAAACCGGCCCATGCAATTTCATTCGGATAAAGATCGAGCGAAGTAATGGTGTTTCCCGTATCAGCGTCCGATATTATGACAAACTTATCGTCGCCAGCGGTCAGGACGCGCCGGTTTCCTGCATCAAAGTCTGCAAATTTGACGGCACCCTGGTGCTGGACCTGGTCCGAAACAATTGCGCCATTGCCGGTGTCCAGGATGACAGTACGTCCCTGGTCAAATCCAAGGAGAACCTCCGGCCGGTCGGCATTGAAGGCGATCACTGAGGCGGTTTCTTCATGGTCCCCGGGCTCGTTAACGCGATTGCCGGTCGCGAGATTCCATACCTGTGGATGGCCGTTCTCGGCTTTGGCGACTGCAATGTTTCCGGTCGGATCGATGCTTATTTCTTCCAGGATGCCACCGATATCGGCGATGCGCGTGTTGAGGGCATTATCCGCCAGTCGCCACATGCGAACGGTGCCGTCCGAACTTGCAGTCGCCAACACCTGACCGTCCGGCGTCGCCGCAACGCGGGCGATCTCGGAAGCGTGGCCGGAAATGGTGCGGGTTTTTAGACGGCTCGCGATGTCCCATATTTCGACGGATGTGTCCTGAGAGAACAAACGACCGACGGCCGCGACGATGGTCTTTTCATCATTTGTGAAATTCGCGTCGTTGAACTCACCTGCACTGGTATCGAATTTTTCGATGATTTGGTCTTCCCGCCAATCCCATATTGCCATGACCGTTCCCGCGGAAACGAGCAAGCGGCTGCCGTCTCTGCTGAAATCCACACTCGACACGGTCTCTCCAAAGCTGCGTATGGCGAGCTGCGTTCCAGTTTGCGCATCCCATATTCGTGCCGTTCCGTCTTGCGCACTGGAGGTGATCAAGTCACCGTCACGGCTGAACTGAACATCCTGTCCCCAATTGCCGTGATCTCCGTCAAAATATGTCACTTCATCGCGGTCGGGATTGTAAACGAACACCAGCCCATCGGCGCTGATCGCCGCGATGCGTCTGCCGTCGGGATCGTAGCTTGCGCCGACAATGTAACCATCGTGCCTGAAAGCGATGCTGGTTTGATCCTGCAAAATATCCCACACGATAGCATCGCCCTCCAGAGAGGAGATCAACGCCCTGCCACCGTCGGGACTGAACTTTCCGCTATACAACTGGCTGGTATTGATCCTGATCGAAGCAATTGTGTCACCGGTTCCGACATCGAGATACAGGACTTGCCCATCCGATGATGTTGCCAGAATCCTTTGTCCATCGGGGCTGATCGAAACATCATTCCACTCAGGTTCTATGGCTGGTCCGACAATGGTTTCAGAGAGTTCCTGCATTCCCAGATGAAGTCCCCCGACAAGTTCGGGCACCTGATTGGCGGCGGTTCCATCGGGTAGTTTTTCGAGCGCCTCGAGGCCAATCAGGATGCCGCTGACAGGATCGCCTTCGGTGATTGTCCGTTGTCCGACGAGCGCCAGCATGCGCGCTTCCTGCATTTCGGCCTCTATGCGGGCGGCATCCGCACGCATCCGGGCCGCATCCGCGCGGTCGCGTTCCTGCTCTGCGGTTTCCAGCGCACGATTGGCCTCCTGGGTTTTCATGAAGGCGTAGCCGGCCGCACCGGCGGCGAGCAAAAACAGAGCGAATGTCGCCACCAGCACCGCGCTCAACCGGCGTGAAAGGGCTTCCTGCCTTTGCAACGCACTCTTGCGTTCCTCGAGCGCCGATTCAAGTTCGAGGCTGCGCTCCCGCTCGCGCTCGAGTTCCTGGCGGTATACATTCTCCGCGCTCGGAACAATGCCGCCCATGAGGCTGGCCCGGGTGCGGTCTTCCAGCGCTTGCAATTCCTCGCCGGACAGTTCCTCCCATTCGTCCTCGATGATCGGGACGCACTGCGCGTCCGGCCACCGTTCGGCGATCGGTTCGGGCACCCAACGGTTCGCTTCACCAATCGGATCGATCAGTATCGGAGGCGGACTGTCATTTTCCAGCCACCAGTCGATCTCTGTGTGTACCCAGTCGGTGCCGTCCTTTGCGCGCAGATCCGGATAGGCCGCAGGCGAGCAGATAACGATCATCGCTCTCGATCGTTTCAGGTGCGGCTCGTGGACGGATTTCCAGTTCGAGATCGCCGGAGCGGCCTTATCGAAATATACGTCCAGCCGCGGCGGCTCCTCCGTGCCTTTGGTTGCGGCGGGAACCGGCTGGTCATGCAGAAGATCATAGATCCTGGCTGCGGTTTTCTGACCGTCCGCCTGACGATAGCATATGAAAACCGGCCACTTTTGCATTGTCGGAGCCTACAATCATTCGCGCCGGAAGCCAACAAAGCGGCTGCCGCCGGTCGATAGAACCGCCTGTTGGCGGTTCCTGCCGGTCCGGATTCCTGTGGGTGCTCAGCCCTGCAACTCGGCGATGATCTCCTCGAGCAGTTCCATGCCAGCGCCCCAGCCCTTGCCGATCCCTTCCATCGCCGCCGCAAAACAGGCGATCTCGGCATCGCTGGCTTCGTGAGGCACCCAGGTCAGACGCATCCTGGTTCGCGCGCCGTCTGCCTCGAAGGTCACGGTCGTCAACAGAACACGCGGCCAGTCGGGCATCATCGGATTGGCAACCACATTCCATTCGGCATCGGTAACCGAATGAAGCCAGACGAGCCGTTCGGGTGGTGTGACCTCTGTGTATTCGACCCGCTCGTAGTTGGAGTTGCCACCCCATTGCATTTCGTTGAGCCACAGGCCACCCGGCCTTACGTCCAGCTGATGGACGATGGTCTCGACATTCGGTCCGTACCAGCGGGCAAGCAATTCGGGTTCCGTCCAGGTCCTCCAGACGACCTCCCTCGGGGCATCGAATTCCCGCTCCAGCACATAGGTCGGCACTTCACTCATCATCGGCTCCCTTCGGCTTGGCCTTTTTCAATTCTTCCAGAAGGCCATCCAACTCGTCGAAACTGGATGACCAGAACCGCCTGAACTCTTCAAGCCAGCGAACGGCCGCCGCCATCGGCGCGCCGTTAAGCCGCGCCGGCCGGCGCTGGCGATCGATATCGCGTTCGATCAATCCGGCCCTCTCCAGCACCTTGAGGTGTTTCGAAACCGCCGGCTGGCTGATCTCGAACGGTTCGGCCAGCTCGCCGACGGACGCTTCACCGGAGGCAAGGCGCGCGAGAATTGCGCGCCGCGTGGGATCCGAAAGCGCCGTGAAAACGGCATCGAGATCCTGTGGCTGAGCTTCATAACCAAATTGTTCCATAACTAGATGGTTATATTATTTGCACGGCTTGTCAACCGGTCTTTCGGAGCCGCCGGCAGGTCCGGTATCTGGTCAGGCCAGGTAGTCTGAGAAATGCCCGCTGGCCAGAAAAGCCTTCTGCCCCTCGGCCTTGATCGCTGCGAGCTGTGTCTCGTCAAGGTAGGGGCCGACTGCTTCTTCCATGGAGGGGCGGGCCGTCGAGCGGCGGTACCAGTCGGTGACGCGCGGAAAGCGGGTCTCCCAGAGACTTTCGAGGCCGAGGCATTCAACGCGGTACATGTAGGAGATTGGAAGCGCATCGGCGAGCGAATAGGCGTCGCCCAGAAGCCATGGCCCGTTTTCAAGTTCTGATTCGATCGCGGCACACATTTTCGAAAGACCGCCGAGGGCAACCGGCACATAGTCTGATGACGGGCCATTCTCGATAAGATCGCGCAGTTTTCGGGCCCTGATGCGGTTCGGAAGTTTGGCGTAGCGCGCCTCGAGTTCCTCTGCCGGCCTCTTAAGCAGCATTGTTCGCTGATAGCTGGCAAAGGTCAGCGTGTTCACATGGTCGTGGTATTCGATCGTGTTGACGCCCCAGATCCGGGTCTTTGCCTGGAGATAGGGATCGGTCGGCATCAGTGGGTTGGTGTCCGACAGGGTGTCGAGATATTCAGCGATGATGCTTGATTCGAAAATCCGGCGGCCGTCATGGTCAAGAACGGGTACGACGCCTTTCGGATTGATTTTCAGAAACTCCGGTTTCAGCTGTTCGCCGTCGGGGAGGCTGATGTGAACGCTTTCCCATTCCAACTGCTTTTCCGCAAGAACCACGCGGACCTTGATCGAACAGACCGAATTTCCATTGTGGTAGAGCCTGAGCATGGGATGCCGCCTTTCTTGATGATGAACCGAGACGCCGCGGGACGCACCTTCGATCGTACATATGTATCAAATTATGATACAATTGTACCGTTATGTGGTCAATTATTGGTTTGCTGCCGGTAGCGGTCGAGCACGTCGTCGAGCGAATCGAAAATCGGCGCATCGCCAAAACGATGGCGCAACTGCTCGCGGCTCTTGGGATTGATGTCATCGACGTCCTGGGCAAAAACCAGCGTGATCGAGCGGCTGGCAAGCGCATCATTGATCTCGCGCAATGTGCCGGAGGCGGTGTAGTCGACATCATCAACAGCTGAAATGTCGATGCACAGCCATCGCAAGGCGGGATCGGCACGATCAACAAGCCCCAGGACTTCCTCCTTCATGCGTTCGGCATTGGCGTAGTACATGCTGTGTCCGAACCGATAGATCAGCAAGCCCGGCAAGGCCTGGGTGCCGGTGTCGAGCGCTTTCGCCCGCCAGCGGCCGGCGTGCTCGCGGATCAGCAAGAGGTCCTTGGGCCGGTAGCCGTGCCTTGTATGCACGACCAGTGAAAAGAGGATCGCGAAGACGATACCCTGTTCGACCCCGAACGCGACGACGACGGCCGCGGTGACAAGTGCTACCCAGAACTCCGAGCGCTGGCGCCGGTAGATATCCCGCATGCCGCGGAGATCGATGAGCTTGAGGCCGATCAGGAACACGACCGCCGAGAGCACGGCCTGCGGCAGAAAGCTCAGCGGGCGCGTGAGGAACAAAAGGGTGAACAACGCGATCGCGGCAGCCGCCAGCAATGACAGCTGGCTCCGGCCGCCGGCGCTGTCGACCATTTCCGTCTTTGTCGGGCTGCCATTGACGACAAAGGTGCCGGTCACGCCAGCTCCGATATTCGCAAGACCAAGCGCCGTCAAATCCTGTGTCTCGTCGAGCTTTTCGTGATAGCGCGCCGCATAGGCGCGGGCCGTCGCGGCACTTTGCGCCAGAATGACGATCAGCATTGCAAGGGCTGTGGGCAGCAGTTGCCAGATCAGTGCGAAGCTGAGATCGATTGCCGGCAGCGAGAAATGCGGAAGACCCACCGGTACAGCGCCGACAACCGGCATGCGCGATCCAAGGTCGAATATCCAGCTCGCCGCGATCGCGCCGATGACGGCAAGCATGGCGGCCGGAATGTCGCGCTTCAGTCTCGTCGACAGAAGATTGCCACCGACAATGACGGCGACAACGACGACCGCGAGTACGACGGCCGCGGCGTTGACATCAAATGATCGCTCCACATCCAGCCACAGCATCATAATCGTGCCGCGATGCGGCGCGTGGAATCCAAGCAGGTCCGAGACGGCGCGAAGCGCAACCTGAATACCGACACCGGTAAGAAAGCCGACCAGGACGGTCCGGGAGAGGAAGTCGGCCATGAAGCCAAGGCCGACGGCGCTTGCTGCAAACAGCAGCAGACCCACGATCAGCGCAAGCAATCCGGCCAGGGCAACATATTCGGCGGAGCCGGTTGCCGCCATGCCAGCAACGCCGCTCGCCAGGATGGCGGCAGTGGCAGAATCGGCACCGACGACAAGATGACGGGACGATCCGATCAGCGCGAAGAGCGCGGCCGGTATCAGCAGTGTGTAAAGACCAGTGATGACCGGCATGCCGGCAATGTTCGCATAGCCCATGACCTCGGGAATGGCGAGTGCGGCGAGCGTGAAACCAGCGATGATTTCCGAGGGGACGCGGGACCTGTCGAGAGGCAGGATGCCGGCAAGCGGCCGCACCCGCAAGCGCCTGGCCAGTTCACCGATTGCCGTCATGGGTTCCCGCAATTCGCATGTCAGCTCACCCCGAAGAAGGACTTCTCCAGAAACGAGAGTTACCATGTTGTTGCGGCTGAAGGCGAGGGGAAGATGCGGCGGCCGGCGGGGCACGAAAACAGCGGCCTGAACGAGATACGACAGCGAACATCAAAACCGGATCACCCAGGCGCGCGGTATGGCCGGTGTTTCGATGCCGCTGTCGCAGGATCACGTTTTAGACCCAACGCCTGCTGTTCCTCTGTGGCATAAGCCACAAAACGGGAAGAAGTATTGGTGCGCTTTCGCACGCGTATGGATTTACAGTTGCTCATATTTGAAATATCCTCTCTGATATGAGAAATTCAACAGACCCTACAGAGACCCTGAACAAGGATATCGCCGACCGCCTGAAAGCGTTGCGCCAGGAACACGGTTGGTCGCTGGAAGAACTGTCTGACCGTTGCGGCGTCAGCAGGGCGACACTTTCGCGCCTGGAAAATGCGGAGGTCAGTCCCACGGCCCATGTTCTCGGAAAGCTCTGCTCGGCCTTCGGCCTGACCATGTCGCGGCTGATGTCGATGGTCGAAGCGGGTTTCGAGCCGTTGGTCACGCGTGAAAACCAGCCTTACTGGGAGGATCAGAAGGCCGGCCTCAAGCGCACAAACGTCTCGCCGCCGTCGCAGGACCTGACACTGGAGCTCATCGAATGCAGGCTTGCTGCCGGATCGCTCATCGACTACCCGGATCCGCCCAACCGGGATGTCGAACACCACCTTTACATGCTGGAGGGCCGATTAATGCTGATAGTGGACGGAGACGCGTTCCAATTGCGGCAGGGCGATTGCCTGCGCTACCGGCTGAAAGGACGCAGCACGTTCAGAACCGATGAGACCGGGCCTGCCCGGTACATCCTGGCCATCGCGTGAGGCGGTATGGACGGGCACAAGATCATTGCCGTCGGCCGCAAAACCCTGCCGCGTTATCTGGAAGGCCTTTGCGATGTGCTTTGCAGCGCCGTCGAAGCAGGTGCCAGTATCAGCTTCGTGATGCCGCACACACTGGCTGATTCCAGACGTTTCTGGCTGGAAACGATTTGCCCCGGCCTGAACTCGGATAGCCGGGTTCTGCTGGTTGCAACGGTAGGGGACGCCGTGGCCGGCACCGTTCAGCTTGATTGTGATCTGCCGCCCAACCAGCCGCACCGGGCTGAGATCTTGAAGCTGATCGTCCACC
>CBDBFO010000002.1:1862500-6224821 GCA_965204935.1 Hoeflea sp.
TCGCGGTGTGGTTGGAGATTGCAGCAGGCTTTCGGGTTTGCCGCATGACTTGTTTCGGTCCCCTTCGAGCGCAAGCGAGAAGGATAAGGCATCGAAACCACCAGGGATGGGCATTGGCAATGAGGACGATCAAGTGTCAAAAGGGCATTTGGTGGATGCCTTGGCATGCACAGGCGATGAAGGACGTGATACGCTGCGAAAAGTTGCGGGGAGCTGCGAATAAGCTTTGATCCGCAAATATCCGAATGGGGAAACCCACCTTTGATACTTGGAAAATCATTCCGGTTGGAATGATTTGTTTGCGCTCACGGATGAGCGGGCCTTTGGCCCTATCCTCCGCGAAGGCGCCGCACTTGCGGCGACAGCCGGTCGGCCTTGCGAAGCGCTTCGCGCTTCGAACTCTTTTTCCTTGGACTGTCTTTCGTGGGAAAAGAATACGGTGCGGTAGCACCGCAAGCGCGACTGCGCGTCGGGCCAAGTGGCCCGCCCGGTCCGGAGGTCAGCCCGAAGGGCGGTACGACCGTGAGGACAAACAAACCTGCAGGTTGTCTGCAAAGACGACCGGAATGGTTTCCAAGTATCGATAAAAGGTATCTTGACCTGAATCCATAGGGTTAAGAAGCGAACGCGGGGAACTGAAACATCTAAGTACCCGCAGGAAAGGACATCAACCGAGACTCCGCTAGTAGTGGCGAGCGAACGCGGACCAGGCCAGTGGCAATGAGTATGGAAGCAGAACCGTCTGGAAAGTCGGGCCGTAGCGGGTGACAGCCCCGTATGCGCATAAGGCTCATTGTCCTTGAGTAAGGCGGGACACGTGAAATCCTGTCTGAACGTGGGGGGACCACCCTCCAAGCCTAAGTACTCGTGCATGACCGATAGCGAACCAGTACCGTGAGGGAAAGGTGAAAAGCACCCCGACAAGGGGAGTGAAAGAGAACCTGAAACCGGATGCCTACAAACAGTCGGAGGGCGCAAGCCTGACGGCGTACCTTTTGTATAATGGGTCAGCGACTTAGTATAACGAGCAAGCTTAAGCCGGTAGGTGAAGGCGCAGCGAAAGCGAGTCTGAACAGGGCGTTCAGTTCGTTGTATTAGACCCGAAACCGAGTGATCTAGCCATGAGCAGGTTGAAGGTTGGGTAACACCAACTGGAGGACCGAACCCATATCTGTTGCAATAGATCGGGATGACTTGTGGCTAGGGGTGAAAGGCCAATCAAACTCGGAAATAGCTGGTTCTCCGCGAAATCTATTTAGGTAGAGCGTCGAGTGAATACCTTCGGGGGTAGAGCACTGGATGGGCTATGGGGGCTCACCGCCTTACTGATCCTAACCAAACTGCGAATACCGAAGAGTACTGCTCGGCAGACACACGGCGGGTGCTAACGTCCGTCGTGGAGAGGGCAACAACCCTGACCTCCAGCTAAGGTCCCCAAGTTATGGCTAAGTGGGAAAGGATGTGAGGATCCCAAAACAACCAGGATGTTGGCTTAGAAGCAGCCATCATTTAAAGAAAGCGTAACAGCTCACTGGTCTAAATAAGGGTCTTTGCGCCGAAAATGTACCGGGGCTCAAGCCATACACCGAAGCTGAGGGCTTGCTTTGCAAGCGGTAGCGGAGCGTTCCGTAGGTCCGTGAAGGGATACCCGTGAGGGGTCCTGGAGATATCGGAAGTGCGAATGCTGACATGAGTAACGATAAAGGGAGTGAGAGACTCCCTCGCCGAAAGACCAAGGGTTCCTGCTTAAAGTTAATCTGAGCAGGGTTAGCCGGCCCCTAAGGCGAGGCCGAAAGGCGTAGTCGATGGGAACGACGTTAATATTCGTCGGCCTGGCGGTAGTGACGGATCGCGTGTGTTGTCAGTCCTTATTGGATTGGTCTGGCAGCGAAGCGGTCCCGGGAAATAGCTCCGCCATATAGACCGTACCCGAAACCGACACAGGTGGTCAGGTAGAGCATACCAAGGCGCTTGAGAGAACTGCGTTGAAGGAACTCGGCAAATTGCACGCGTAACTTCGGAAGAAGCGTGACCTTGCAGGAGGCAACTCTTGTGGGGTGGCACAGACCAGGGGGTAGCGACTGTTTATCAAAAACACAGGGCTCTGCGAAGTCGCAAGACGACGTATAGGGTCTGACGCCTGCCCGGTGCCGGAAGGTTAAAAGGAGCGGTGCAAGCTGCGAATTGAAGCCCCGGTAAACGGCGGCCGTAACTATAACGGTCCTAAGGTAGCGAAATTCCTTGTCGGGTAAGTTCCGACCTGCACGAATGGCGTAACGACTTCCCCGCTGTCTCCAACGCAGACTCAGTGAAATTGAACTCCCCGTGAAGATGCGGGGTTCCTGCGGTCAGACGGAAAGACCCCGTGCACCTTTACTATAGCTTTACACTGGCATTCGTGTCGGCATGTGTAGGATAGGTGGTAGGCTTTGAAGCAGGAGCGCCAGCTCTTGTGGAGCCACCCTTGAAATACCACCCTTATCGTCATGGATGTCTAACCGCGATCCGTCATCCGGGTCCGGGACAGTGTATGGTGGGTAGTTTGACTGGGGCGGTCGCCTCCCAAAGAGTAACGGAGGCGCGCGATGGTAGGCTCAGACCGGTCGGAAATCGGTCGTCGAGTGCAATGGCATAAGCCTGCCTGACTGCGAGACTGACAAGTCGAGCAGAGACGAAAGTCGGTCATAGTGATCCGGTGGTCCCGCGTGGAAGGGCCATCGCTCAACGGATAAAAGGTACGCCGGGGATAACAGGCTGATGACCCCCAAGAGTCCATATCGACGGGGTTGTTTGGCACCTCGATGTCGGCTCATCGCATCCTGGGGCTGGAGCAGGTCCCAAGGGTTTGGCTGTTCGCCAATTAAAGCGGTACGTGAGCTGGGTTCAGAACGTCGTGAGACAGTTCGGTCCCTATCTGCCGTGGGTGTAGGAATATTGACAGGAGCTGCCCCTAGTACGAGAGGACCGGGGTGGACACATCTCTGGTGGACCTGTTGTCGCGCCAGCGGCATAGCAGGGTAGCTATATGTGGAATGGATAACCGCTGAAGGCATCTAAGCGGGAAACCAACCTGAAAACCAGTAGTCCCTATAGAGCCGTGGAAGACGACCACGTTGATAGGCTGGATGTGGAAGTGCGGTAACGCATGAAGCTGACCAGTACTAATCGCTCAAACGACTTGATCGTTCCCATTACCAATGCCCATCTTCAAGCGCATAGCGCTTGAACACTGTTCTCGCTCACGCGCGTACGCCCTGCGGGCTGCGCTGCGCGGGCGCGCCGCATCAGCGGCGACGGCCGGTCGGCCTTGCGAAGCCTTCGGCTTCGAATTCTTTTCCCTTACACGGTTTGTCAGGGGAAAAGATTACGGTGCAACGCACCGCAAGCGCGACTGCGCGTCGGGCCAAGTGGCCCGCCCCGTCCGGAGGTTAGCGGCAAAGCCGCGATCAACCGTGAGGACAGATAATCCGCCGGATCGCTCGCCCAAAAAGTCGAACAACCTTTTGGGCATCCGGCAAAATCCCAGCTTCTCAAACTTTGCTCTTTGCCGACCTGGTGGTTATGGCGGGGTGCCTGCACCCGTTCCCATCCCGAACACGGCCGTGAAACACCCCTGCGCCAATGGTACTTCGTCTCAAGACGCGGGAGAGTAGGGCACCGCCAGGTCCGTAAAAAGCAAAACAAATCTTCTCTAAAGGACTTTCTTCTTCAAAAAACGGCCCGGGTCTCTCCCGAGCCGTTTTTGCGTTTGGAGGAAAGAAACAGCAACGTATCCCGGCGAATCTTTTAGCGGAAGATTGATGGGGCCGGAGATCAGTATGCCGGCCGCTTCTATGCCGGCCGAGCCGTCTCGCTCGCCGGCGCCGGGGAAACAGCGCCTTTTGTTTCCATGCCCTTCGGCGGCACGAATCGCTTGAGCAATCGCTCAGTCAGCCCGCCCATGGAATAATAGGTGATGTCCTCTTTCGAATATTCACCTTCACCGAGGATCTCGTTCGCCGTCATGAGCGCGCTTTCGACCGCCGGGCCGATGCCTTCACCCAGATCAATCGATGCAAGCCCTGCCGAATCGCCGATCAGAAAGCAATTGTCGCGTTTGACCGGACCGTCCCAGGCATAGAGGAAGTAGGGATGGCCGGTTGCCTTCAGGCCGTCGGCCGTTGCGGCATCCAGATGTCCGTCTTGCACCAGGTCATCCAGAAACCAGCGGAAGTGGTCGTGAATATTGGTCCCGGATTTCCGGAAATACTTGCTCTTGCCGCCAATGCCGATATTGACGAAACCATTGCCCTTGGGAACGAACCAGGAATAGCCGACAAGGCCGCGACGCGCGAAATAAAGGTGGCAGCCCTCCTTGCGGTCCGGATACTCGAACTCCTTTTCGAGCGTTGCGATCTGCAGCGCTTTGCGGCGCTCGTCCTCGAACAGGTTGCGCCGCACCGGGCACATGGTGCCACCGGCTCCAATCAGAAAATCGCAGCTATATGCATCGTCGATCACATACCGGTCGCCATCGCGCCTGATTGACTTGACTGCGTGGTTCTCGACGGGCGCGCCGGAGCGCTGCAAAAGCCAGGCATCGAATTCCGTGCGGCGGATCGAATAATTCTCGCCCTTTGTGGGAAACCAGTTGAGACCGAAAGGAACCTTGGGGAAATGGCTGCGCACATTCAGCTTGAGCAGCGGGTGGGGATAGTCCCGGTCCGTAAACTCCAGATCCTCCATGACTTTCTGGGTGATCCAGCCGGCGCAGAGCTTCAGCCGGGGAAATGTTGCCTTGTCTAGGATCAGGACGTCTCGCCCAGCCTTCTTCAGCCGCCAGGCGCAGGTGCTGCCTGCCGGACCGCCACCGATTATGATGGTTTCAGCGTGGCGCATGGGCGATCAGTGTCGATTGCGGCATAGTGTCGTGTGCTCCGGTTCGCGGATGCCGATTGTGATGGAAATTTCAGCAAAGGCAAAGTCAAATCTGGCCACAAAGCGCGCCTGACGGGGCGGTTTTATTCCCGCCATGCCGGTCTTAAAGTACCGAAATGCATTCACGAGCCTGCAAAATCCTACAACACTTGACGGCGAATCCTGCCGCACTTGACGGCGATTCCTACAACACTTGACGGCGAATCCTGCGTACTTGACGGGATCGGTTCCGTCCTCCGCACGGCCCTTCGCGCGCGTCACACGGTGACGTCACTCACGCGCGGGTGTCGACCTCACGGTCTGTCTCCCGGCACTGCCTCATCGATCAAAAGATCGAATTGAGGAGGCATGGGCCTGATGAAGAGGACCGACATGATCAACATAAAGGATATTCTGCGTCACCGTTATGAACTGGATTTGTCGCGCGACGAGATTGCCGCAGCGATTGGCGTGAGCGCAGGCACGGTATCGAATGTGCTTAAGCGGGCGGCGGCGGCGCGGCTGTCCAGCTGGCCGCTTGCGGACGACCTCGATGATGAGGCGCTTCGTGCACGGCTTTACCCGCGGAACGAACGCGACAGTGAGACCGTTCAGCCTGACTGGGATGCGCTCATCGAAGCGTACACGGCCCCCCGCGGTCGGCGCCGTGCCAGGCTCACCCGGCGTCAGCTCTGGATTGAGTACCGCGACGAGGTTCGGGCGCAGGGCGGCGCTGCCTACAGCTACAGTCGGTTCTGCGCGGTGCTCAAGGGGCAACTGGCTGGCCGGCACGCGCCGACGCAGATGCGTTTCGACTATGCGCCGGGGCTTTACGGCATGTCGGATTTTTCCGGTAAAACCCTGCCTGTGCGCACGGCCACCGGCGAGGTGGACGTGGAGATCTTCGTCGCGCTGCTGCCCCACTCGACCCTGATCTACGCCGAGGCGTTGCCGGACCAGACGATCTGTCATTGGACGATGGCGCATCGACGTGCGCTGGAGTATTTCGGCGCCAGCCCCAGGCGCTGGATCATCGACAATCTGAAGTCCGGGGTGACAAAGGCCGACCGCGAGGAGCCGCATCTCAACCCGAGTTTCCGGGAATTCGCCAAACATTACGGCCTGGCAATTCTACCGGCACGACCGAAAAAACCGACGGATAAGGGTCCAGCCGAGGCAGCCGTGAAAGCGGTTCAGTGCCGTATCCTGCTGCCGCTGCGCCACGAGACGTTCTTCTCGGTCGGCGCGATGAACGCCGCCATCCGCCGCGAGCTTGAGCAACTCAACACGACACCAATGGCAAAGGGGGAAAGCCGGCGCGCGGTGTTCGAAGCGCACGAGCGCGCAACTCTGGTTCCGCTCCCGGCGCATCCCTGGGAGTGGGGCGCCTGGCACAGCCGCAAAGTGGCTCCGAATGGTCACGTGGCGTTTGATCGCAACCATTATTCCGTGCCCGAAGGCCACATCGGGCGTGGCGTCGAAGTGCGCGTCGGCGAGCGCATGATCGAAGTGTTCCTTGACCGGGGCGGGGAACGCATCGCCGTCCATCGTCTCAAGAGCGGGCGCAACCAATATGCGACGCACCCGGATCACATGCCCGATCGGCTCAAGGCGGTGCGCGACATCCGCAGTCCCGACTACGGCGATGTCCTGCTCGCACGGGCGCGCCGCATCGGCGCGAATGCGCTGGCCTGGGCCGAACGCTGCATGGCCTCCCGGGACTTTCCGGAACAGGCCTACACCGCCGTGCAGGGCATGAACCGCCTCGCCGAAACCCATGGCGACAAGCGCGTCGACGCGGTTTGCGCACAGGCCCTCAGCCTCAACCGGCTCGCTTCGGGCTATCTGCGGGAGCGCCTGAAGAAAGGCGGCAAGGTGGTTGTGCGTCCGGAGCCTGAAGAGATCATCCCCGGCCACGCCAATTTACGCGGGCCAAACTACTACGCGAAGAACAAGGAGGAGGAGAAACCATGACCCTGCGCCAGCCCAATATCGAGCGTATGCTTCAACTCAAACTGTCCGGAATGGTCGAGGCTCTGGAAGAGCAGCGTGACATTGCCGACATCGATCAACTCGGCTTCGACGACCGGCTTGCCATGATGCTTGAGCGTGAAGTCGCACACCGCGACCAGAAGAGCTACCTCAACAATCTGCGCCAGGCCCAGCTTCGCATTCGCGCCGACATCCAGGATGTCGACTGCAGCGCCGGGCGCGGCGTCGCCCGCGGCACACTGACCCAGCTCGCCGCCGGTGACTGGATCCGGCAAGCCGTCAATCTGATCGTCGAAGGGCCGACCGGATCCGGAAAGACCTTCCTTTCCTGCGCCCTTGCGCATCAGGCATGCCGCCAGAAGCAGTCCGTGTTGTACCGACGCGTCCCCGAACTGATCTCGGCCCTCAATCATACGCGGGACGACGACGAGAAGCACACGCGTGTGATGCGCCGCCTCGCCACGGTCTCGTTGCTGGTTCTGGATGACTGGGGCCTGCAAGGCTTCTGCGCCGAGGGTCGGCGAGACCTGTTGGAAATCGTCGAACATCGTTACGGGCGAAAATCCATCCTGATCGCCAGTCAGATCCCCATGGAACACTGGCCGGCTGTTGTGGGAAAGCCAACAATCGCCGATGCCATACTGGACCGCATTGTTCATAACGCCTACCGCATCGAACTTGCTGGCGAGTCGCAACGCAAGCGGCACACACCGCCACCGCTCGGCGGCAGCGGGACTTGAGGAGGCGCCGGCCTGTCGACCGGCGTCAGGGGCGCCTGCGGCGCCGGGTGCGCAATGCAGACGCTGAGCACGCGCGGCGGTCATGCCTGATGAAGGGCCAACCGCCGCGTGCAACCGTATCTTGAAAACAGACAAGGGCTCGCTTACGCTCGCCACGGGCTGGCCAAAGGCCAGCCTGCCAGTATCAACAGAAGGGAGAATGCGCCCAGGCATCAGTTCCGGGAGAAACAGCGCGCTTCGTGCGGATCAGCGCCGTCAAGTACGCAGGATTCGCCGTCAAGTGTTACAAGATTCTCCGTCAAGTGTTGTAGGAATCGCCGTCAAGTGCGCAAGATTCCGCACACGAGCCTTGGAGGACTGGCCATGGACACGCGCGAAAGGCGCTCGGTTGAAAATCTGGTACTGGCTATCGTGCGCACGGAACTGGCCAATCGGCGAACCCTGCTTTCCTATCTCAATACATCCATTGCACTCTTCGTATCCGGCGCCGGTCTGCTCAGGCTCAGCGGCAGCGCCTGGCTTGAATGGATCGGAATCGCGCTGATGCCGGTATCGCTTGTCGTCGCCGTGATTGGCATCGTGGACTACAGTATCCTGCGCCGCAGTATCGAAGCGGAAAAAATACAAGCCGCCGCCGACGACATCGACGCCTGACAGCGCCGGGAACATGACAATCGGCGGCGGCCCAAGGCGACACGCGCCATGCCGCCTATCGGGGGTCATTCCGGTTCTGACACGGTTGTGTGGGTTACGCTCTGCCGGTGTCGCAAATCCGGAACGGTCGGCGGCTAAAAAGGCACCGGTATCGAACGCGCATCGCTGATACACCGGCAAGCAAACGGATTGGGTCGCCCGGAATAGAACGGAGATGGTGCTGTATTTTGAACGAGTCAAATTACATTTGGTTCATACCTGTTATGTTCAATAATAACAGTGGCTTGTGTGCGTTCACATATTTGCGAACTGCCTGCCATGCGTCGTGAATGGCGGCCCGATGTCATTGGAGCCTGCCCATTCCAAGGCTGGCTTCGCGAAGGGACCGGGCATCCTTCAGAAGGAAATGGCATTCCCGCTCGTTTAGGCATGGATCAGGCATCCGGAAATCACTATTTCGAGTTGCGTCTGCAAGGCATGATGATTCTCCTTGCCTGCCCCCGGATCAGGCACAGCCAGCGACAGGATGCGCAATGAAAACCGAAAGACACACCACCTACGACTTCGTTTCACGATTGAATCACTGGATTGTCGCCGCGGCAATTATCGGCATGCTGGCTTTCGGGACCTATATCGAGGATTTCGTCCCAAGCGGCCCGGGACAGGGAGCGCTTTTGCAGATCCACAAGGCCATCGGTGTTCTGGTGCTGGCTTACGGATTGTGGCGGATCGGATGGCGACTGGCGCGGGGATTCCCGGATGCCGTCGCCCCCATGCCGGCCTGGCAGGATTTGATCGCAAGAGTGACCCACTGGGTGCTGATCGCCTGCATCATCCTGATGCCTGTTTCCGGCATGATGACATCGCTCTTTGGCGGTCATGACATCGATATGTTCGGGTTGTTCGTCATCCCGGGTTTTTCGAAAAATGCGCTGCTCTCGGATCTAGCCGGCGATATGCATGACACAATCGCCAACGTCCTCATCGTTTTCATCATCCTGCATGTTGCAGGCGCCCTGAAACACCATGTGCTGGACCGCGACGCAACGCTCGTGCGCATGATTTCCGGGCGGCTGTCGCGCTAGGCGAGGCGACTGGACTTTACAAAAACGCCCCGTCAGGCGGGGCGTTTTTTCATTGTGCGGCGTTACTCGGATGCCGTGCGGATGACAAGCTTGCCGAAATTCCTGCCTTCAAGCAGGCCCATAAACGCTTCCGGCGCGTTCTCAAGACCCTCGACGAGATCCTCGCGGTACCTGATCTTGCCGTTTGCAAGCCACTGGCTCATGTCGCGCAAGAAGTCCCGATAGCGTGTTTCATAGTGATCGAAGATGATGAAACCCTGCATCTTGATGCGCCGGACAAGCAGCCGGCCGACAAGCGCCGGCGTGCGATCCGGGCCGTCCGGCAGGCTTGTAGCGTTGTAGCTGGCTATGCGGCCGCAAACCGGAACCCGTGCGTGCACGTTGAGCAAAGGCAGGACCGCGTCGAACACCGCGCCGCCGACATTCTCGAAGTAGACATCGATGCCGTCCGGGCAGGCGGCGGCGAGGCTTTCCTCAAGGTCCGGCTCACGGCGGTCGATGCAGGCATCAAAGCCGAGTTTGTCGACAACGTAACGGCATTTGTCAGCGCCACCGGCAACGCCGACCACCCTGCATCCCTTGAGCTTGGCGATCTGACCGACGACCGAGCCGACGGCGCCGCTCGCCGCCGACACGACGACGGTCTCACCGGGCTTCGGTTCTCCGATATCAAGCAGACCGACATAGGCGGTAAAGCCCGGCATGCCCAGGACACCAAGGGCAAACGACGGCTGAGGCATGTCCTTGTCGAGCCTGGCAAGACCGGTTCCGTCGGAAACCGCATAGTCCTGCCAGCCGCTCATGCTCTGCACGAGATCACCGGCGGCGTAATGCGGATTATTGGAAACCTCCACCCGGGCAATCGTTCCGCCGATCATGACCTCGTCAATATTGACGGGCGGCGCGTAGGAGGGGGCGTCATTCATGCGGCCGCGCATATAAGGGTCGAGCGACAGATAGAGCGTGCGCAAAAGCAGCTCGCCCTCCTTGGGCTCCGGGATTTCCGTCTCTTCAAGTCGGAAATTGTCTTTCGTCGGAGCGCCTTTAGGGCGGGACGCAAGCACGATGCGCCGGTTGCTTATTGTCATATCGGTTTCCTCTCAAGTGAAATGTAGATGGCGTCTTCTTGTTCGCCCTGCAGATGCTCCGCCGGCAGCGGAGATCATATTAGACCGGTCGTCTATTTCGATGATCTACTTGTTACAAAATATTTATCAACCAGTGCCAGTCCTGATTTCGGTATGGTCCTCAGTCGAGCCGCAGCAATTGGCGCGTGACCAGCTGGGCATTCTTGAAGGCGTGGGTATCGTGGCGCAGCTTTGTCATCAGCGTTGCTCCCAGCCACAAATCATAAAGCGCCAGCGCCGCCTGTACGGGTTTCATGTCCTTCGGCAGGGATCCGTCCCGCATACCCTCCATCAGGCACTGCGAAAGGCGCGCAACAATGCGTTCTGTGCCATCGCGCAGAACGGCGCGCATGGATTCCGACAGATCGGACACTTCAGCACCGAGCTTCACGACCAGGCATCGCGCACCGAATTCAGCGACTGAATCCGGATCGGTCCAAAGGCTCCAGAAGCCCATGATCCGTTCGGCTGCCGGCCTGCCATCGGGCTTGAGCAACTCGTCCAGACGATTGAGATAGTTATCGAAATAGTCCTCAAGCAGCGCTTCGCCAAAATTCTCCTTCGATTTGAAGTAGTGGTAGAAGGATCCTTTGGGAACGCCGGCAACGTTGAGCAGCTGTGTCAGGCCGACCGCAGTAAATCCCCTGCCGAGGATAACATCGCGGCTGGTACTGATGATGTGCTGTCGGGTGTCATTTTGTACGGGCATGAACAAACACCAACTAATTGTTCGAGCAAAAACAGACGCTAACAAGTACTAGACCGATCGTCTAGTAGCAGTTTGGCGGGATTGTGGCAGGACATTCACAAAGTGAGTCGCGCGTTAATGCAATGCAAAGGCCGGGTCAGGCGGCTCCGGTGGCTCCGGTGGCTCCGGCCGCTGACTGGCGCAATCCGCCGGCCTCCACCAGAAAGCTGACGACGTCGCCGACACCTTCTCCGCGGCGCATATCGGTAAACAGGCTCGCTGCACCGTCACGCATTTTTTCCGCATCGCGGGCCATGACGGAAAGGTCGGCGCCGACATGTGGCGCGAGATCGGCCTTGTTGATGATCAGCAGGTCGGAGCGGGTGATCGCCGGGCCGCCCTTGCGCGGTATCTCCTCTCCCTGACAGACGGAAATGACATAGAGTGTGATGTCGGCAAGTTGCGGCGAAAATGTTGCAGACAGGTTGTCGCCGCCCGATTCAATGAAGACGACGTCGAGACCGGGATGGCGTTCGCATAACTCCTCGACCGCTGCAATATTGATCGATGCGTCTTCGCGGATTGCGGTGTGCGGGCAGCCCCCCGTCTCGACACCGACAATACGGTCGGAGGGCAGTGCCTGTAGGCGCACCAGCGCCTCTGCATCCTCTCTTGTGTAGATGTCGTTGGTAACGACGCCGATCGACCAGTGATCGCGCATTGCCTTGCAAAGTTTTTCGGTGAGCGTCGTCTTGCCGGAGCCGACCGGGCCGCCGATGCCGACACGAAGGGGACCGTTTGAAGACGCGGTCATGATCGAAAGATCCTCGAGCGTTGGGTTTCATGGTTCATGGACGCGATCTCACTGAGGAATGTCGCGCTGCCGAGTTCGTCAATTGATGTGCCCGAGGCCTGTTCGGCGGTTCGGGCGATCGCGTTCTCCAGCGCGGCAAGCACCTTGACGCCGTCCCTTTGCCCGAGGGACATCAGGCGCAGCGACGCCTGGACGAGATTGGCCGTGAAGGCGTGCAGATAGGCCGTGACAGCGGGGTTGAGAGGAATGCCGCCGGCGCCGGCAACCGCACCGACCGCCACGGGCAGGGGACATCTGCCCGGCAGTTGATCGAAAACCGGCGAGGGCCAGGCGCTTGCCGCGTCGAGAAAGGCTGCGCCCTGTTTCATGGTCTCCAGATGCCGTTCGCCGGTCGCTGCAAGTGCCTCGCCAAGTTCGGCCAGTTCCGCAAGGTCATCATCGAGGCGCGCGCGCCGCCAGCTCTCTGCCAGGAGTATCGCATCATTCCATGCCGAACCGACGGTCATGAGATCGGTCAGCCAGTCCTGAAGGTCCTGTACATTGCTGATCCAGCCGCCATCCACGGCCTTTTCCAGGCCATGGCTGTAGGCGAAGGCACCGACCGGGAAGCTTGGCGACATCCAGCTCATCAGCCGAAGCAGTGCCTGGTTTGAAAGCGCTTCATTCATGGTGATGATGGCCGCCCTCATAGGCGCCGCCCTCGGGATTGAAGGGCGCCTCGACCTCCTCCACAGACGCGCCGAGCCCCAGCAGCATATCCCGCAAGGTGTGGTCGCGGCGTATCAGGATGAAGTCCCCGCCGATTTGCGCCGGGCAATGGCGGTTGCCGAGGTGCCAGACGAGGCGCAGCAAATGGTGCGTGTCGCTGGGGCGCACACGGTAGAGCGGCTCGGGCCTTGCCCGGACCTCAAGGATGCGCCCGTCGCTCAATGCCAGCCCGTCGCCGTCGCGCAAAAGGCGCGCTTCGGCAAGATCGAGCAGGAAACGGATGCCGCCATCGGAGGTCATCGCAAGGCGGCGCCGGTGGCGGCCGGCCTCGTCAAGCGTGATGGTATCGGCAGCGTCACCAGGCATGACCGGAACAATGGTTGTGGCGGTGGGCAGGGTCAAAACAGGAAGTACCTTTGCGCCATGGGAACGACCTCTGCGGGCTCGCAGGTCAAAAGCTCACCGTCGGCATAGACCTCGTAGGTCTCCGGATCGACGTCGATCTTCGGCAATGTCGAATTGTGGATCATCGAACGCTTGCCGATGGCGCGCCGGGTGTTTTCGACGGCAACGAAGTCCTTTTCGGTTTCCAGTCGGTCGGCAAGACCGGATTCCAGGGCCGCCTTGGAAACGAATGTCACCGAACTTTCCGTAATGGCCTTTCCAAAGGCGCCGAACATGGGACGGTAGTGCACCGGCTGCGGTGTCGGGATGGAGGCGTTCGGATCGCCCATCGCCGCGGTGGCAATGCTTCCGCCAAGCAGCACCAGCTCCGGCTTGACGCCGAAAAAGGCCGGATTCCAGAGCACCAGGTCGGCCCGCTTGCCGGCTTCGATCGATCCGACATGTTTGGAAAAGCCGTGCGCGATTGCCGGGTTGATCGTGTATTTGGCGATGTAGCGCTTGACCCGGAAGTTGTCGTTCTCGCCGGTTTCTTCTGCGAGCCTTCCGCGCTGGCGCTTCATGCTGTCGGCAACCTGCCATGTGCGGATAATCACCTCGCCGACACGGCCCATGGCCTGGCTGTCGGATGCGACGACGGAGAAGGCGCCCATGTCGTGAAGAATGTCTTCTGCCGCGATGGTCTCCGAGCGGATCCGGCTTTCCGCGAAGGCCACGTCCTCGGGAATGTTGGCATCGAGGTGATGGCAGACCATCAGCATATCCAGATGCTCGGCGGTGGTGTTGCGCGTGTAGGGCAGCGTCGGGTTGGTGGACGACGGAATGACATGCTCCAGACCGCACAGCTTGATGATGTCGGGCGCGTGGCCGCCGCCTGCGCCTTCGGTGTGGAAGGCATGGACTGTGCGTCCGGCAATTGCGGCGATGGTGTTTTCGACAAAGCCGCTTTCGTTCAGCGTGTCGGTGTGGATCATCGTCTGCACGTCGAATGAGTCGGCCACTGAAAGGCAATTGTAGATTGCCGCCGGTGTGGTGCCCCAGTCCTCGTGCAGCTTCAGCGCACAGGCGCCGCCTTCGACCATTTCCTCCAGCGCCCGCGGCCGCGAGGCGTTGCCCTTGCCGGAAAAGCCGATATTCATCGGAAAGGCATCGGCGGCCTGGATCATGCGGCCGATATGCCAGGAGCCGGGGGTACAGGTCGTCGCCAGGCTTCCATGGGCCGGACCGGTGCCGCCACCCAGCATGGTGGTCACACCAGAGTTGAGGGCTTCTTCGATCTGCTGCGGGCAGATAAAGTGGATATGGGCGTCGATGCCGCCGGCGGTGACGATCTTGCCTTCTCCGGCGATTGCCTCGGTGCCGGGGCCAACGATGATGTCGACGCCGGCCTGGATGTCCGGATTGCCTGCCTTGCCGATGCGCTGTATCAGGCCGTCGCGAATGCCGATATCGGCCTTGTAGATGCCGGTGTGATCAACGATCAGCGCATTGGTGATGACCGTGTCGGCCGTCCCCTGGCCGCGTGTCGCCTGCGACTGGCCCATGCCGTCGCGGATCACCTTGCCGCCGCCGAACTTGACCTCGTCGCCATAAACCGTCAGGTCGCGCTCGACCTCGACGAACAATTCCGTGTCGGCCAGGCGCACCTTGTCGCCGGTGGTCGGGCCGTACATGTCCGCATAAGCGGCCCTGGAAATATTGACTGGCATCTCTAAAGCGCTCCCATGACCTTCTTGTGGAAGCCGAAAACCCGGCGCGAGCCGCTGAATTCGACCAGCGTCACCTCGCGTTCCTGACCCGGTTCAAAGCGAACAGCCGTTCCCGCCGGAATGTCCAGGCGCCGTCCGCGCGCCTTGTCCCGGTCAAAATCGAGGGCACTGTTGGTCTCGAAAAAATGGTAGTGGCTGCCGACCTGGACCGGACGATCGCCCGTATTGGCGACCTTCAGGGTTACCGTATCGCCGCCTTCGTTGAGCGTGATTTCGCCGTCCATGCAGATGACTTCTCCGGGTATCATGGCAGCTCTCCTAGAGCGATTTGTGATTATCTTGACGCATTTGACCGCGGCGATTTTGGCCGCTTGCTAGGCGGATTGCGCGCCGTGGTGCCACCCCACCACAAGCGCGAGCCAACGACGCTAGAGGCCAAAATCGCCCGGCCCATTTACTGTTGAATTTCAACATAATCTTTCCTTTCCAGGGTGGGGAAAATCGGCCCATCGCCGTTGTTGCGCCGCTTACCCGATGCCCGCATCGCGCTGCGCGACGCGCCTAGCCGGCTCGGCCGATTTTCCGCCATCAAATGCATCAAGATAATCACAAATCGCTCTAGCGTATCGGGTTGTGCACGGTGACGAGCTTCACGCCGTCGGGAAAGGTTGCTTCGACCTGGATGTCGTGGATCATCTCGGGGATACCCTCCATGACCGCGTCACGGGTGAGCACGTGGGCGCCTGCCTCCATCAGATCGGCAACGGTGCGGCCGTCACGGGCACCCTCGACAACGAAATCGGAGATCAGCGCGACGGATTCGGGATGGTTGAGCTTGACGCCGCGCGCCAGCCTCTTGCGCGCCACTTCCGCTGCCATCGCGATCAGCAGCTTGTCTTTTTCCCTCGGTGTCAGGTTCATGCAATTCCCCTAGATTGTCCAAAGCTTCGGCAGACCCTGACCGGTTCCGGCCAGTTTCCGGTTTAATAGGTCGATGACCGGCACGAGATAGCGCCGCAATTCGAATCCGCCGGACGCGACCATGCGCACGACAAGCCGGCTGCCGGCCTGTGTTTCAATCGCGCTGACACCGGCATTTTCTCCAAGCAGTCGACGAACAGGCCCAACCAGATCGCCGGCATCCCGGTGCACCACGAGGACAGTGGCGAAGGCCCGGGCGCCGCCGGTGGTCGCGGTGCGGCCCAGAAGGGCTGGAATGTCGCCTTCGAGCCGCTTGTCCTCGGCGTGCAGCAACCGGCCGTCGCGATAAACGCGCCAGCGGTCCGTGAAACAGGCCTGGCGAACGGTCTCGCCCATCGCGTGGCGGCCGAGGATAACCGGCTCGACGAGCAGCAAAGCGGCGTCCGGCGCGAGTTCCACGGTCAGATTGCGGGAAAGCGCAGAGCGATCAAAAAGAATAGTCTCCTGCGGGAGCCAGGAAAGCACGGCGCCGTCGCTCACCTTGATCGCCGCCGTGACATGCGCGGCCCCGGCGGGGGAGCGGTACATCTTTTCGCAGGCCTGCGTCGTCGCCACGCAGCGGGCATTGGTGCCGATTTCGAGGGTCCAGTCGAGACGGTCGCCGCCGGTCATGCCGCCGGATGTGTTGATCAGGACAATATCCGCGGCGGATCCGTTGTGGGTGCGCGGCAGGCGGATCTTTGCCGATCCCTCCTGGTAGAGCCGGCCAAGGCGCGTCGATCCATCAAGATGGACCAACGACACACGCGCGTTTCCCCTTACCCGTTGCAGCCGCTGTTGCGGTACCGATTTCTGGTCTGCAATGCCTCCCATGGCCGAACACTACACCATCAGATGTGAGCGCACATCCGGATTATCGAGATCGTCTGCCGGGCCTTGATGGACGATTTCTCCTCGATCCATGATGTAGACCTTGTCGGCGAGTTCACGGCAGAAATCGAGATACTGCTCGACAAGCAAGATGGTCAGGCCCGCCGTGTCGCGCAGATAGGAAAGGGCGCGGCCGATATCCTTGATGATCGAGGGCTGGATACCCTCGGTCGGCTCATCCAGGATGAGAAGCTTGGGCCGGGTCACGAGCGCCCGGCCGATGGCGAGTTGCTGTTGCTGGCCACCCGACAGGTCGCCGCCACGTCGCGACAGCATGGACTCCAGCACAGGGAACAACTCGTACACCTCGGGCGGGATGCTGCGCGAACGGCGGCTCAAGCTGGCAAATCCTGTCTGCAAGTTCTCCTCGACGGTCAGCAGCGGGAAGATCTCGCGGCCTTGCGGCACGATGCCGATTCCCTTTGCCGCGCGTGCATAGGGCGGCTGGTTCTTTAGCGGCGCGCCGTTGAAATCGACCGAGCCGGACGAGACCGGGTGCTGACCGGTTATGGCGCGCAGCAGGGAAGTCTTGCCGACACCGTTGCGGCCGAGGACACATGTGATGCTGGCGGGTTCGGCCGTGACCGACACGCCGCGCAGTGCTTCGGCGGCGCCGTAGTGGAGATGAATATCATCGACAGCAAGTGTGGTCATCTGGCTTTGCTCCGTTTACCTGCCGAGATAGTTCTCGATGACCTTCTGATCGGCGCTCACATGGTCGAGTGAACCCTCCGCAAGGACCGATCCCTCCGCCAAAACCGTCACCTTCACATCCAGTTCGCGAACGAAACCCATATCGTGCTCTACAACGACGACCGAGTGGTCCTGGGCAATCTCGCGCAAAAGGCGCGCCGTTTCCTCGGTCTCCGCATCGGTCATTCCGGCGACCGGCTCATCGACCAGAAGCAGTTTTGGATTTTGTGCCAGCAGCATGCCGATTTCCAGCCATTGCTTCTGGCCGTGGGAAAGATTGGCGGCAAGCTCGTGCCGGCGGGCCGTCAGACGGGTCGTTTCGAGGATGCGGTCGATGGCCTCGCGGTCTTCCCTTGTCTGCTCGTAAAATAGCGTTGCGAAAACACCGCGCCGGCGATCGAGCGCCAGTTCCAGATTGTCCTCGACCGTGTGGCTCTCGAAAACCGTCGGCTTCTGGAACTTCCGACCGATGCCGAGCGCGGCAATGTCGGTCTCGTCATGGCGCGTCAGATCGACTTCGCCGTCAAAGATGACGTCCCCGGTGTCGGGGCGTGTCTTGCCGGTGACGATGTCCATCATGGTCGTCTTGCCGGCGCCATTCGGCCCGATGATGGCGCGCATTTCGCCCGGTTCAAGCACGAGCGACAGGTTGTTGATAGCCTTGAAGCCGTCGAAGGCGACGCTGACGCCGTCGAGATAAAGCAGGCTTCCCTGTGCGGCCTTGGTCATTCCGCAGCCTCCCCGGCCGTTTTGGTTATAGCCGGTACCTTGCGGCGTGGCCGCCGGATGGACAAGCCGGACAGCATGCCGACAATGCCCTTCGGAAGGAAAAGGGTGACGGCTACAAAGAGGGCACCGAGCGCGAACAGCCAGAACTCGGGAAAGGCGGCGGTAAACACCGTCTTGCCGGCATTGACAAGCACGGCGCCGACGATCGGGCCGACCAATGTTCCGCGACCGCCGACCGCTGTCCAGATCACAACCTCGATCGAGTTGGCCGGTGCAAACTCGCCCGGATTGATGATCCCGACCTGAGGCACGTAAAGCGCACCCGCAACGCCGGCCATCATGGCGGAAACGACAAAGACGAAAAGTTTGACGTTCTCGACGCGGTAGCCGAAGAAGCGCGAACGGCTTTCAGCGTCGCGCACGGCGATCAGCACCTTGCCGAATTTGGAGCTGACTATGCCCGAACAGACCAGAAAGGCGGCTGCCAGGGCCAGTGCCGAGGCGGAGAACAGGGCGGCGCGGGTGGTATCTGCCTGGATGGCGTATCCCAGAATGTCCTTGAAATCCGTCAGGCCGTTGTTGCCGCCGAAACCCATTTCGTTGCGGAAAAACGCAAGCAGCAGCGCGTAGGTCATGGCCTGCGTGATGATCGACAGATAGACGCCGGTGACGCGGCTTCTGAAGGCGAACCATCCGAACACGAAGGCCAGTGTGCCGGGAACAAGAACGATCATGATGGCGGCAAACCAGAACTGGTCGAAGCCGTACCAGAACCAGGGCAGCTCCTGCCAGTTGAGGAAGACCATGAAATCGGGGAGGACCGGATCGCCATAGACGCCGCGCGAGCCGATCTGCCGCATCAGATACATGCCCATCGCATAGCCGCCAAGCGCGAAGAACGCACCATGGCCGAGCGACAGAATCCCGCAAAAGCCCCAGACAAGGTCAAGCGCCAGCGCCAGCAGCGCATAGTTGAGATATTTGCCCATCAGGCTGATCGCGTAGTTCGGCACGTGCAGCGGGTGGTCGGTGGGCAGCGCGAGATTGAGCAGCGGCACCAAAAGAGCCAGGCCGACAAGCACGGCAATGACCCAGATGGCGCGGCGGTCCAGTGCCTTGAAGATGAACGAGGTGATCATGCTTCGACCGCCCGGCCTTTCAGTGCGAACAGCCCGCGTGGCCGTTTCTGGATGAAGAGGATGATGAAGACGAGGATCAGGATCTTTGCCAGCACCGCGCCGGCATAGGGTTCCAGGAACTTGTTGGCGATGCCCAGCGTCATGGCACCGACCAGCGTTCCCCACAGATTGCCGACGCCGCCGAAGACAACGACCATGAAGCTGTCGATGATGTAGCTCTGGCCGAGATTGGGCGAGACATTGGCGATCTGCGACAGGGCGACGCCTGCGATGCCGGCGATGCCCGAACCGAGCGCAAAGGTGAGCGCGTCGACCCACGGCGTCCTGATGCCCATGGACGAGGCCATCTTGCGGTTCTGGGTCACGGCCCGCATCTGCAGCCCGAATCCGGTCTTTTTGAGAACAAGAAAAAGGGCGGCGAAGACGATCAGGGCAAATACCACGATCCACAACCGATTGGCCGTGAGTGTCAGCCCGCCAAGCTCGTAGGCCCCGGACATCCAGGACGGGATACCGACCTCCTGGTTCGTAGGGCCGAATATCGTTCGGACCGCCTGCTGAAGAAAGAGAGAAACGCCCCAGGTTGCGAGCAGCGTTTCGAGCGGCCTGCCGTAAAGAAAACGGATAATGCCGCGCTCCATGGCAAAGCCGCAGCCGCCCGATACCAGAAAGGCCAGCGGCAATGCGAAAAGCAACGAGTAGTCGAACAATCCGGGAAACGATCCGCGGATGACTGTGCGCCACGACGGTGCGAAGAGGAGGTTCTGATGACGTAGCAGTACTGACTTTGAGCACCTTGCTACACAGGAGATGAGGGAAGGCCCCTCGGGCTCGGGTTGCAGGACCAGGGTCCAAACCGCCACAAGCTGCTCTGGCCCAATGGCCGGGGTGGCGAGCGTTGTGGAAAAGGCGGGGATTACCCGTCAGGTGACTGCTGGTAAGACGAACGCGAGTGAACCGTTGATGAAGTGTCGAAAGCGTAGGGATGTCGCCGAAACCAGGCTCCAGTCGTTGGCCTGGGACGAAGTTCGGAGGATGCCTGCTGACTGTCCGAGCGGCGACCGGCATAAAGATGGCGTGAGACCAGCGAGAGGCTCCTGTGTGGAACGTGGGAACCTGGCGCTCCGATGCCAAGGGAGACCTCCAAGCGGCAGACCCGCAAGGAGCCGAGTACCGAAGCGGAGCACAGGGGCGGACGGGTCCGTATTAGTGATGAAACCCGGTAATGCGGGTAGAGCGAAGGGACCCGGCTCTCCAGCCGAAGACGGCGGCCAACCAGAGATGGGAGGAGCCGTTGTCTGAGGCAAAGCCATTCGAAATTCCGAAGCGGCTGGTCTGGGACGCCTACCGACAGGTACGGGCGAATCGCGGCGCGGGCGGTGTTGACGGCGTGTCTATGGCAGCATTCGAGGAAGACCTCGGGGGAAACCTTTACAAGGTCTGGAACCGGATGTCGTCGGGCTCGTATCACCCGCCGCCGGTGCGGCTCGTCGAGATACCCAAAAGTGGGGGCGGTCTTCGACCTCTTGGCATTCCGACGATCGCCGACCGCGTGGCGCAAACGGCTGTGAAGATGGTTCTGGAACCAATGGTGGAACCGATGTTCCACCGTGATTCCTATGGCTATCGGCCCGGTCGTTCGGCGCTTGATGCGGTCGGAGTGGCACGGAAACGCTGCTGGACGTTCGACTGGGTGATCGATCTTGATATCAAAGCATTTTTTGATTCGATTCCGCATGACCTGATCGAACGTGCCGTTGCACATCACACTGACCTGGCCTGGATCCGGCTGTACGTTGGGCGGTGGCTTCGCGCTGCTGTCGAGCGACCGGACGGCACCCGGGAAGAACGGACCAAGGGAACGCCGCAAGGCTCACCAATCAGTCCGATTCTCGCCAATCTCTTCCTGCACTACGCGTTCGACTCGTGGATGGAACGAAACCATCCAAACGTCCGCTTTGAACGTTACGCGGATGATGGTGCGCCACGACGGTGCGAAGAGGAGGTTCTGATGACGTAGCAGTACTGACTTTGAGCACCTTGCTACACAGGAGATGAGGGAAGGCCCCTCGGGCTCGGGTTGCAGGACCAGGGTCCAAACCGCCACAAGCTGCTCTGGCCCAATGGCCGGGGTGGCGAGCGTTGTGGAAAAGGCGGGGATTACCCGTCAGGTGACTGCTGGTAAGACGAACGCGAGTGAACCGTTGATGAAGTGTCGAAAGCGTAGGGATGTCGCCGAAACCAGGCTCCAGTCGTTGGCCTGGGACGAAGTTCGGAGGATGCCTGCTGACTGTCCGAGCGGCGACCGGCATAAAGATGGCGTGAGACCAGCGAGAGGCTCCTGTGTGGAACGTGGGAACCTGGCGCTCCGATGCCAAGGGAGACCTCCAAGCGGCAGACCCGCAAGGAGCCGAGTACCGAAGCGGAGCACAGGGGCGGACGGGTCCGTATTAGTGATGAAACCCGGTAATGCGGGTAGAGCGAAGGGACCCGGCTCTCCAGCCGAAGACGGCGGCCAACCAGAGATGGGAGGAGCCGTTGTCTGAGGCAAAGCCATTCGAAATTCCGAAGCGGCTGGTCTGGGACGCCTACCGACAGGTACGGGCGAATCGCGGCGCGGGCGGTGTTGACGGCGTGTCTATGGCAGCATTCGAGGAAGACCTCGGGGGAAACCTTTACAAGGTCTGGAACCGGATGTCGTCGGGCTCGTATCACCCGCCGCCGGTGCGGCTCGTCGAGATACCCAAAAGTGGGGGCGGTCTTCGACCTCTTGGCATTCCGACGATCGCCGACCGCGTGGCGCAAACGGCTGTGAAGATGGTTCTGGAACCAATGGTGGAACCGATGTTCCACCGTGATTCCTATGGCTATCGGCCCGGTCGTTCGGCGCTTGATGCGGTCGGAGTGGCACGGAAACGCTGCTGGACGTTCGACTGGGTGATCGATCTTGATATCAAAGCATTTTTTGATTCGATTCCGCATGACCTGATCGAACGTGCCGTTGCACATCACACTGACCTGGCCTGGATCCGGCTGTACGTTGGGCGGTGGCTTCGCGCTGCTGTCGAGCGACCGGACGGCACCCGGGAAGAACGGACCAAGGGAACGCCGCAAGGCTCACCAATCAGTCCGATTCTCGCCAATCTCTTCCTGCACTACGCGTTCGACTCGTGGATGGAACGAAACCATCCAAACGTCCGCTTTGAACGTTACGCGGATGATGCAGTCGTTCACTGCAGGAGCGAAGGAGAGGCGCAGGCGGTGTTGGAGGCCATCCGGAAACGGCTGGCCGATTGCGGTCTGGAATTGCATCCGACGAAGACCAAAATCGTCTACTGCAAGGACGATGACCGCAGGCAGGAACACGAGCGGGTCAAGTTCGACTTTCTCGGCTTTACGTTCCAGCCTCGGCGAGCCAGGAACCGGTGGGGACACTACTTCGTCAGCTTCCTGCCGGCGATCAGTGTTCAAGCGGCGAAGGCGGTGCGCAGGACCATCCGCGAGTGGCGGATGGCATCCACCAGGAACAATCAGACCCTGGAGGATCTGGCCCGCCTGATTAATCCGGCGGTGCGAGGCTGGATGAACTACTACGGGCGCTATTACCGCTCGAAGTGCGTTCAGGTGCTGCGTCAGGTGAACGTGGCCCTCGCCCGCTGGGCGCGACGGAAATATAAACGGTTCAGACGCCGGGAGCGGGCGTCCACGCATTGGCTGGGACGTATCGCGCGACGGGACCCCAACCTTTTTGTCCTGTGGCAACTCGGTATTCGACCGGAGGCTGGAGAGTAGGAGCCGGATGAGGCGAGAGTCTCAAGTCCGGTTCTGTGAGGGCCGAGGGGTGAAATTCCCCTCGGCTACTCGACCAGTCGTTCACTGCAGGAGCGAAGGAGAGGCGCAGGCGGTGTTGGAGGCCATCCGGAAACGGCTGGCCGATTGCGGTCTGGAATTGCATCCGACGAAGACCAAAATCGTCTACTGCAAGGACGATGACCGCAGGCAGGAACACGAGCGGGTCAAGTTCGACTTTCTCGGCTTTACGTTCCAGCCTCGGCGAGCCAGGAACCGGTGGGGACACTACTTCGTCAGCTTCCTGCCGGCGATCAGTGTTCAAGCGGCGAAGGCGGTGCGCAGGACCATCCGCGAGTGGCGGATGGCATCCACCAGGAACAATCAGACCCTGGAGGATCTGGCCCGCCTGATTAATCCGGCGGTGCGAGGCTGGATGAACTACTACGGGCGCTATTACCGCTCGAAGTGCGTTCAGGTGCTGCGTCAGGTGAACGTGGCCCTCGCCCGCTGGGCGCGACGGAAATATAAACGGTTCAGACGCCGGGAGCGGGCGTCCACGCATTGGCTGGGACGTATCGCGCGACGGGACCCCAACCTTTTTGTCCTGTGGCAACTCGGTATTCGACCGGAGGCTGGAGAGTAGGAGCCGGATGAGGCGAGAGTCTCAAGTCCGGTTCTGTGAGGGCCGAGGGGTGAAATTCCCCTCGGCTACTCGACTCCTGAACGACAAAGGTGGTGTAGGCGCCCAGCATCACCATTTCGCCATGGGCCATGTTGATGACGCCCATGACACCAAAGGTAACGGCCAGCCCGATGGCGGCCAGCAGAAGCACGGACCCCAGCGAAATTCCAAACCAGATCGTCTGGGCGGTATCCCACACGGCCTGGGCTTTCTCGATTTGCGCAATCTGTTTTTCAGCAGCCTGGGCGATGCTCTCATCCTGCGAAGACTGCAGTTCCTTCAGCAGCGGAATGGCATCGCGGCCGCCCTTCGAGCCGACCAGTTCGACGGCCCTGACCTTCTCGAATGTCTCGGCATCCGTGTTGAGCAGTACTGCCGCCCGGGCAAGCTCCATTGCCGAGCGGACCGCTTCGTCCTGTTCGCTCTGTATGGCCGCCTCAAGCGCCTCGAGGGACCCGACGTCACGTGATTTGAAAATCGTTCGAGCGGCGGCCAGGCGGATTTCCGGGTTCTGACTTTCCAGGGTCATGGACCCGATAACGGCCGTGAGTTGACGGCGCAGCCTGTTGTTGACCTTGACCTTCGTGACAGCGCCCTTTGCGAGCGTTTCCACTTCGTCACCGGTGAGCGGGTCGAAGAGTACGAAATCGGAACCTGCCTTTTCGGTCAGGAAAACCTTTTTGTCCGATTTGCGGAAATAGAGCGCGCCGTCACGCATGGCGGACAGGGCCGGAACTGCACGCGGGTCGCCGGTTTCGGCAATGGCTTCGATCTGCCCGGCGCGGTCTTTCAGTTTTCCTGCCGCGAGCGCATCAATGAGGTCGCCGAGATTGTCATTGGCAAAAACGCTGCCCGATAGCAGCGACAGGGCCGCAAAAACGGCGAAAATTCTGAAAACAAATGTCATTTCGCAATGGTCGGGTCAGAGGGGCGGCGGGCAGGATTGCCCGCCGCATTCATTTTCAACGTGATCAGCTGCCCTTGCCGCCGCAGGTCTGGGTCTCAACATTGAAGTTTCCGCATTCGAGCGGCTTCCTCCAGTCGGAGATCAGCTTTGCCGAATCCGGAAGGAAGTCCGACCATGCATCGCCGGCGACAAGACCGTCGGTCTGGTCGACGATGTCAAACTGTCCGTCTTCCTGGATTTCGCCGATCAGGACCGGTTTGGTGATGTGATGGTTGGGCATCATTGCGGAGTATCCGCCGGAAAGATTCGGCACGGCAACGCCGACGATCTCGTCGATCACCGTGTCAACATCGGTTGTCCCGGCTTTCTCGACAGCCTTCACCCACATGTTGAAGCCGATATAGTGGGCTTCCATCGGGTCGTTGGTCACCCGGTTCTCATCGCCGATGAATGTCTTCCAGGCTTCGATGAACGCTTCGTTTTCAGGCGTGTCGACCGACTGGAAATAGTTCCAGGCGGCAAGGTGTCCGACGAGCGGCGCGGTGTCGAGGCCGGCCAGCTCTTCCTCGCCGACCGAGAATGCAACAACCGGAATGTCGGTCGCCGAGATGCCCTGGTTGCCGAGTTCCTTGTAGAACGGCACATTGGCGTCGCCGTTGATGGTCGAAACCACGGCGGTCTTCTTGCCCTCCGACCCGAAGGTCTTGATGTCGGAAACGATCGTCTGCCAGTCGGAGTGACCGAAGGGCGTGTAGTTGATCATGATGTCATCATCCGATACGCCCTTGGACTTCAGATAGGCCTCGAGGATCTTGTTGGTCGTGCGTGGATAGACATAGTCGGTTCCGGCAAGCACCCAGCGCTCGACCTCCTCGTTTTCAAGAAGATAATCGACAGCCGGAATGGCCTGCTGGTTGGGCGCAGCGCCGGTGTAGAAGACATTGCGCTGGCTTTCCTCGCCCTCATACTGGACCGGATAGAAGAGGATACCGTTCAGTTCCTCAAAGACCGGAAGGACCGACTTGCGGCTGACCGACGTCCAGTTTCCAAAGACGGCTGCAACTTCATGAACTTCCAGCAGTTCACGGGCCTTTTCGGCAAAAAGCGGCCAGTCGGAAGCGGGGTCAACGACAACCGCCTCGAGCTGTTTGCCCAGAAGGCCGCCCTTCTTGTTCTGCTCCTCGATGAGCATGAGCATGACGTCTTTCAGGGTGGTTTCCGAGATGGCCATCGTTCCGGACAGGGAATGCAGGACACCGACTTTTATCGTGTCTTCAGCCCAGGCCGCAGACGAAGCGGTCATGCCGGCAACGATCGTTGCCAGGCCGAAGGATCGGATCCGGTTTTTCAGAGTACTCATTTTGATCTCCATGATCTGCGTAGAAGTATTTGCACCGGCCTCAACCTCGCAGGAATCATGCCAGATTCCCTGCGATCGCTTGGAGGGTCGCTAAAAGCTTGTTTTTAATGAAATTTTAACCACTGCACGGTTTGCCTCGGCCGGGGCCTGACACGTTTGCAATGGCAAAATATTGTGCGCTGCAGCGTATTGCCTAATAATTATGCAATGCCCACTGGCGCGAAATTAGGCATTCCAAATTACCGTGACCATGCCTTGAGGCTGCGCTAAAACTGCCTTGCCGGTTTTCCGGTAGAGGTATTTGCACCACAAATCCTCGGCCCTGCGCCTTGTGCGCAGGGTTTGCCGCGGTCGGCGCCGGGTCCTTCAACTGGTCGACGCTTCAGGATAACAGGCCATTTTGCAATCGATTACAAATCCAGTATAACGGCGTTTACATGGGATCTGGCGGGCAACTCGCCGATGCCCGCAGTTGCCGGTTTTCGAAAGCGAAAATGAGCGAACGGACCAAGATCAAGGACATTGCGCGCGTCGCCGGCGTCTCGACGGCGACCGTCTCGCGGGCACTGAGCGACTCATCGCTGGTGACCCATGCGACCCGCGAAAAGGTCCGCGAGGCGGCGAACAAGCTCAACTACCGTCTCAATGTGCGGGCGCGCAACCTGCGTATCCAGAAGTCAATGGCGGTACTTCTTGTCGTGCGCAATATGAGCAACCCGTTTTACCTCGAAATCTTCAAGGGTGTCGAAGCCGTGGCGCGGGACGCCGGCTACGTGCTTCTGATGGGCAATACGGAGGACGACCCGGCCCGCGAAAGCGAATATTTCGACATGCTGCGCGACGGCCAGGCCGACGGCATGATCCTGATGACCGGAACCCTGCCCGCGCACCACGCGGTGCTTGATCCGGCTTCCGGCATTGCGCCGATCGTGGTGTCGCTGGAAGCGGTCGAAAACTGCCGGCTTGCCCATGTGCAGATCGACAATTGCAGTGCGGCCAAGCAGGCCGTCCGGCACCTTGCCTCGCTCGGACACCGACGCATCGCCCATATTTGCGGGCCGCTGCCGGAAATCCTCAGCCGGCTGCGGCTCGACGGCTATCGCAAGGCCATGGCCGAGTGCGGTCTTGAGATTCCGGAAAACTACGAGCCGGTCGGCGACTACTCCGTGCAGAGCGGGCGGGCCTGCTGCGCTGCCCTGTTCGATGGCGAAAACCCGCCCACGGCGTTGTTTGTGGCCAATGACGAAATGGCGTTCGGGGCTATTGGCGAGTTGCGGCGCCGCGGCCGGCGGGTCCCGGAGGATGTGTCGGTGATCGGATTTGACGATCTTTTCATCAGCGAGAGCTACAGCCCGCCACTGACAACGATCAGCCAGCCGCGCGTCGAGATCGGCAGAACCGCGATGACGATGCTGCTCGATATCATCGGTGCGCGGCAGTCCGAGCCACGGACCATCGAAATGCCCACGGAACTGATCGTTCGGCAGTCAACCGGTCCGGTCCCCAACTAGCTTCAGTGCGTTCGCGCAGAATCTCAGATTGGCTGCTTGCCTTGTCGCCGCCGATGGTCAATACATCTGCCCAACGGCTCAATGCAGCCTGTACCCGATTACGCGTTTCCTGGAGGCCTCCCGATGAGCATTTCCGATAAGCTTCTGTCGCGACTGTCCGACCCGTCCCTGTTGCCGGCTGCCGGCTATGTCGGCGGCAAATGGATCACCGATGCAGACAACGGCCGGCGTTTCGACGTCGACAATCCGTCAAATGGCGAGGTGATCGCCAGCCTGCCCGATATGGGCGCCGAAGACACACGCCAGGCGATCGATGCAGCGCACGAGGCGCAAAAGACATGGGCCGCGATGACAGCCAAGGAACGCGGCAGCATCATGCGCCGCCTCTACGAGCTGCAGATGGAGAATGCCGACGATCTTGCGACCATCCTGACGATGGAGATGGGCAAACCCTTCGCCGAAGCGCGCGGCGAGATCGTCTATGGCGCGTCCTTCATCGAATGGTTCGCGGAAGAGGCCAAGCGGGTCTATGGCGATACGATCCCCGGCCACCAGGGCGACAAGCGGCTGGTCGTCATCAAGCAGCCGATCGGTGTTGTCGGCGCGATCACGCCGTGGAATTTCCCCAACGCCATGATTACCCGCAAGGTGTCGCCGGCTCTGGCCACCGGCTGCACGGCGGTCGTCAAACCGGCCGAGCAGACGCCGCTCTCGGCGATTGCGCTGGCGGTTCTCGCCGAGCGCGCCGGCCTTCCGGCAGGCGTTTTCAACCTGATTGTCGGCGAAGACGGGCCGGCGATCGGCCGCGAGCTGTCGGACAATGACAAGGTGCGCAAGCTGACCTTTACCGGCTCGACCGAGGTCGGCCGTATCCTGATGCGGCAGTGTTCGGACCAGATCAAGAAGATCGGCCTGGAACTTGGTGGCAACGCGCCGTTCATCGTCTTCGACGATGCGGACATCGACGCGGCCGTCGACGGGGCGATGATCTCGAAATACCGCAATGCCGGCCAGACCTGCGTGTGCGCGAACCGTATCTATGTGCAGGCCGGTGTCTATGACGAGTTTGCCGAGAAACTTGCCGTCAAGGTACGCGAGCTCAAGGTCGGCGACGGTTTCGAGGATGGCGTCACCACGGGCCCGCTGATTGACAAGCAGGGCCTGTCAAAAGTCGAGGAGCACGTGTCGGATGCGCTGTCCCACGGCGCAACGGTCCTGACTGGCGGAAAACCGGATGTGCATGGCGGAACGTTCTATGAGCCGACGGTCCTGACCGGCGTTTCGACGGAGATGAAGGTGGCGCGCGAAGAGACCTTCGGGCCGGTTGCGCCGCTGTTCCGCTTCGAGACCGTGGAAGAGGTGATTGAGCTCGCGAATGCGACCGAATTCGGCCTTGCCTCCTATTTCTACGCCCGCGACCTGTCGCGGGTCTGGACAGTTGCGGAGGCGCTGGAATACGGCATGGTCGGCATCAATACCGGCCTGATTTCGACAGAGGTCGCGCCTTTCGGCGGCGTCAAGCAATCGGGTCTCGGCCGCGAGGGCTCCAAATACGGGATCGAGGATTTCGTCGAGATCAAGTATCTGTGCTTCGGCGGCATCGGCGCCTAGCGCCGTACACATCCAATCAAAACGGGGCCGAATGGCCCCGTTTTTGTTTGTGTTATCCGGCGACCGAGACGATGGCGCGCGCCAGATCATCAAGCTTGTCGTGATGCAGGCCGGCTATGTTGATGCGGCTGTCCCCGACGATGTAGATGCCGTGCTCGTTGCGCAGCGTGTCGATCTGCTCGGGGGTGAGGCCAAGGCGCGAGAACATGCCTTTCTGCTCGGCAATAAAGTCATATCGCCCGCTGTTCGATGCGCGGCGCAGCGCATCGGCAAAGTCGCGGCGCAAGGTCACCATGCGGCTGCGCATGCCTTCAAGCTCGTCCATCCAGTCGGCGCGTAGCTCCGGGTCCTCGAGAACAATGCGCACGGTGGCCGCGCCGTGGTCCGGCGGCATGGAGTAGACGCTGCGGGTAACGGACAGCAATTGGCTGAAGGCGGTGTCGACGGCTGACGCATTCTCCCCGACCAGCATGGCCGCGCCGACACGCTCACGGTAGACGGCGAAGTTCTTCGAGCAGCTGGCGGCGACCGCGAATTCCGGCACGCGTTGGGCCAGAGCGCGCAGGCCAGCGGAATCTTCTTCAAGACCGTCGCCAAAGCCCAGATAGGCAAAGTCGACAAACGGGAACAGGCCCTTTTCCCTGCACAGATCCGCGACCGCTTCCCACTGCTCGACCGTCAGGTCCGCGCCGGTCGGGTTGTGACAGCAGCCGTGCAGCATGACGATATCATGGGCTTCGGCGCCGCTCAGCGTCGCCATCATCTCATCGAAGCGGACGGAGCCGGTCCCGGCATCATAATAGGGGTAGGACTTCGGTGTCAGGCCCGCACCGCCCAGCAATGGGATGTGGTTCGGCCATGACGGATCGGAAATCCAGATGGTCGCGCCCGGATGGGCGCGGTTCAGCATCATGGCAATGATGCTCAGCGCGCCGGATCCGCCGGGTGCCTGGCACACGCGCAGCCGGTCGTCGGGAATCACGCCACCGAGGACGATGTCGCCCATGGCGGCGCAGAAATCCTTGTCACCCTGCAGGCCGACATAGGTCTTGGTGGTCTGCTCATCGTGCAGGCGCTTCGCTGCGGCGCGGATCGCCCGCATGACTGCGGTATTGCCGTCCTGGTCCTTGTAGACACCCACGCCGAGATCGACCTTGTCGGCGCGTTCGTCCTCCCGGTACTGCGCCATCAGCGCAAGGATCTTGTCAGGCGGGGCGGGCTGCAGCTTTTCGAACATGATGGCGATTCCTGAAGTTGGCTATGCGGCCGTGAGCTTTGCGAGATCGTCATCGGCCTGGGATCTCGCCCTTGCTACCGCTTCTTCCTTCACAGGTCCATAGCCTCGGATCTGCATCGGCACTTCAAAGAGACGGCGCCAATCGCCGGCGTGCTCGTTCGTGATCTTGTCGAGATGGTCGACCACGAGAGCCTCAAACCACCTGATCAGATCGCGTTCCAGCCTGCGGTCGTGACCGTAGCCGAAGGGATCGAGCGGGGTGCCGCGCAGGCGCTTCATGCGCGAAAGGACACGGAAAACCGGCAGCATCCAATTGCCGAATTGCCGCTTGCGCGGGCGTCCGCGCGCGTCCCTGCCGAGCGGCAGAAACGGCGGCGCCATGTAATACTTGATCGTGAAATCGCCCTCGAACTGCTCCTTCAGCTTTTCAAGGAAGGCCGGATCGGACTGCAGGCGCGCGACCTCGTATTCGTCCTTGTAGGCCATCAGTTTGAACAGCGAACGGGCAACGGTTTCGGCAAGCCCCGTTGCTCCGATTGCCTGTTCGCGTGCCCTGACGGCATCGATCGTACGCCGATAGCGTGCCGCATAGGACGCGTCCTGATAATCTGTCAGGAAGGCTTCGCGGCGTGAAATGAGCGCTTCCAGGCCTTCCTCTTCCTCTTTCTCCGCATCGGTTGTCTCGGAAAGAATTTCGGGCCGGGCGTTTGCAATACGGCCCCAGGAGAATGCCTGTACATTCTTGTCGATGGCGACACCGTTCAGCGTAATGGCCTGCATCAGCGCATCCAGCGAGACCGGAACGAGACCCTGCTGCCAGGCAAAACCGAGCAGGATGATGTTGGCAAAGACGGTATCGCCCAGCAGCTTTTCCGACAGGCGATTGGCATCAAGCGCCGCCACATTGTTCAGTCCGACCGCGCCTTCGATCGCGGCGAGACGCTGATCGACGGCGAGACTGGCGTCACGATTGCGCACGATGTCTCCGGTGGGCGATTCGGCAAGATTGATCACCGCCTTCATCTCCGCGCGGTAGCACCGCGATGCCTTGGGCGATGAAGAAACGACGATGTCGCCGCCGATCAGCGCGTCCGCCGAGCCGTCGTCGATGCGTACCTGGTTGATCTTGTCCGGATCGTCCGAAAGCCGGATGAAACTGAGCACCGGGCCGAATTTCTGCGCAAAGCCGGTGAAATCGAGAACCGAGGCGCCCTTGCTTTCGAGATGGGCGGCCATGGTGATCAGCGCGCCGACGGTGACGACCCCGGTGCCGCCGACACCTGTTACGAGCAGATTGTAGGGCTTTTCGACGGATCGCTGCTGTGGCGCGGGCAGCGCTTCAGCGAGCGCTGCCGCATCGGTCTTGATGCCCGGACTCTTGCGGCGCTCCGCGCCCTCAACCGTCACGAAACTGGGACAAAAGCCGTCGAGGCATGAAAAATCCTTGTTGCAGGACGAAAGATTGACGCGCCGCTTGCGGCCGAATTCCGTTTCCACCGGTTCGATGCTCAGGCAGTTGGATTCAACCGAACAATCACCGCAGCCCTCGCAGACGAGTTCGTTGATGAAAGCGAAACGTTTCGGGTCCTCCATCTGGCCGCGCTTTCGACGCCGCCGTTTCTCGGTGGCGCAGGTCTGCTCATAGATGAGCGCGGAGACACCCGGAACCTCGCGAAGTTCGCGCTGTACGGGATCAAGGTCGCGGCGATGGTGCAGGGTGGTTCCCGCCGGAAAATCGGAGAGCGAAAACTTGCCGGGATCATCCGAAACAAGGGCGATGCGCTGGACGCCTTCGGCACGCACCTCATTGGCGATGGCCTGGACGCTGATCGGGCCGTCCACCGGCTGGCCGCCGGTCATGGCGACGGCATCGTTGAAAAGGATCTTGTAGGTGATGTTGGCGCCGGCGGCGATCGACTGGCGGATCGCCATCGAGCCGGAATGGTAATAGGTGCCTTCTCCGAGGTTCTGGAAGATGTGGCCCATGCCGGTGAATTTCGACGAGGCTGCCCAGTTGACGCCCTCGCCGCCCATCTGGATCAAAGAGGTGGTCTCGCGGTCCATCCAGCTGGCCATGAAGTGGCAGCCGATGCCGGCAAGCGCCTTGGAGCCTTCCGGGACCTTGGTCGATGCGTTGTGCGGGCAACCGGAGCAGAAATAGGGGGTGCGGGTGGCGCCTTCCACGTTGATCGGCGTCAGCCGGTTTTCCGCCAGATGCCGGGCCCGCGTGCCGAACCGGTCGGTCTCGAAAATCAGATCGAGGCGCTTTGCGACAATCGGCGCGAGTTGCAGGGGCGACAGTTCACCGGTCCACGGGACCAGGCGGTCGCCGTTCTCGTCGCGCTTGCCGATCATGCGGTCGGGCTTGTCACCTGGGTAGTCGTAGAAATATTCCTTGAACTGGCTTTCGATAATGCCGCGCTTTTCCTCGATCACCAGCACCTCGCGCTTGCCCTTGACGAAGGACAGGGCATCGCGTCTCGGCAGCGGCCAGACCATGCCGACCTTGTAGATATCGATGCCGAGATCCCGGCAGGCCTGGCGGTCGAGGCCGAGGAGACGCAGCGCTTCCATGAGGTCGAGATGGCCCTTGCCGGTGGTCACGATGCCGAAGGTCGCGTTGGTGTGGTCGTATATACGCCGGTCGATGGGGTTCGCCTCGGCGAAGGCGAAGACGGCCTGTTTCTTGGCCTCCATGCGTTCCTCGATCTGGGGGCCGGGGAGGTCGGGCCAGCGGTAATGGAGACCGGTCAGGGGGATGTCGAAGTCAGGCGTTCTGAACTCCCGGTCCGGGAGGATATCGACCGAGGCGGCGGATTCGACCGTTTCGGAAATCGCCTTGAAGCCGACCCACATGCCCGAATAGCGGCTGAGCGCGTAGCCGTATTCGCCGAACTGCAGATATTCCCCGACATTTGCCGGATTGAGCGTCGGCATGAACCAGGCCATGAAGGCGACGTCCGACTGGTGCGGCATGGAGGAAGAGACACAGCCATGGTCGTCGCCGGCAACGACCAGCACGCCGCCATGGGGCGAGGAACCATACGCATTGCCGTGCTTGAGCGCATCGCCGGCACGGTCCACGCCCGGACCTTTGCCGTACCAGAGGCCGAAGACGCCGTCGACCTGACGGTTCGGGTCTGTCTCCACCTGCTGTGAGCCGAGCACGGCGGTGGCGGCCAGGTCCTCGTTGACGGCCGGAAGAAACTCGATATTGCGCTCCTTCAGCAGCGCCGCACTGCGCCACATCTCAAGATCGACGCCGCCGAGGGGAGAGCCGCGATAGCCGGAAACGAACCCGGCGGTGTCGAGGCCTTTCCGGCTGTCACGCAATGCCTGGTCGAGGACGATGCGGGTAATGGCCTGTGTGCCGGTCATGTAGACGCGTCCGGAGCGCCGCTGATAGCGGTCGTCCAAGGTGTATGCCGCCAACGGCATTGGAGCGTGGACGTTCATGATGCGCATCCCCTGAGTATTGTTTGCAGCAGTTTAACCTGAATTTCGTGGTAATTCTGTCCAGTTTATTTGCGAATTGGGGATGAATAGGATAAATTCACCAATTATTTGCGGAAACTCGAAAAATTTGGAGAGATGAATGCGGCTCGACCGGCACGATCGCGCATTGCTTCGGGAATTGCAGAAGGACTGCCAGATCACCAACCAGGCGCTGGCCGACAAGGTCGGCCTGTCGGCGTCGGTGTGCTGGCGGCGTGTCAATGCGCTGGAGAAGTCCGGCATCATCCGCCGTTACTCGGCCATCGTCGACGGGCCGTCCACGGGCCTCGGTTTCCAGGCCATTGTCTATGTATCGCTGGTGCGGCACGAGACCAGCCGGCTGCAAGAGTTCATTGCCGCAGTCACGCAGCGCGAGGAAGTGCTTGAATGCCTGGCGACGACCGGTGATGCGGACTACCATCTGCGGGTCATTTGCGAGGACCAGGCCGCCTACAACCAGCTCCTCGAGGACTTTCTGTTCCAGCTGCCCGGCGTCGCGCACATAAAGACGAGCCTGATACTGAAGGAAATCAAGGCGCAGGCCTACATCCCAGTATGATCGCGCGGCGCGGTCAGGCGGCCGCTTCCTTTTCGACGATGGCGCTGAAGTTGGTGAAGAACTGGCTGGCCAGCTTCTTCGAGGTCGAATCGATCAGCCGGCTGCCGAGTTGCGCGAGCTTGCCGCCGATGTCGGCCTTCACGTCATATTCGAGGATCGTCTCTTCGCCATCCTCGACCAGCTTGACCGTCGCGCCGCCCTTGGCAAAACCGGCGACACCGCCCTTGCCTTCACCGCTGATCGTGTAGCTTTCCGGCGGCACCAGATCAGACAGCTCGACCTGTCCGGAAAAGCGCGCCTTGACGGGGCCGATGCGAAGCACGACTTTCGCCGTCATTTCCGTTTCGGAGATCATTTCCAGCTCTTCGCAGCCCGGAATGGACTGTTTCAGGATTTCCGGATCATTCAACGCGTCGTAAACGGTCTGGCGCGGCGCGCGAATGCGTTGCTGGTCGCTCATTTCCATGGGGAATTTCCTTTATTGCAAATACTAGCCGCAGCATGGCGCTGCAGGGTGGGAGGACCGGACAGCCCGGCCATAATCATCTGCCGTGTCGATGTCGCGCACGAAAGCTGAGCTTCGGACATCGACGGTGCGCACGTCACCGGGGCGATTTTCAATCAGCTTGCGGCACCCTGTGTTGAGGTCTCCGGCGGACGCAATCGCCGCCAGCCCGGGCGGCAAGATGACCGGATTGCCGCGCTGGCCGAGGAACTCCGGTACGATGATGTGGCGCGCGCCGTCTTCACGATAGATGCGGGCAAGGCGGCGATAGTCACCGGCCTCAAGATAGGGCATGTCAGCGAGTGCGATCGCGATGCCTTCAGCAGGCGCTTCGGCGCGCGGGTCGTTCAACAGCGTGCGCAGGCCGTGGACCACGGATGACATCTGCCCGTCTCGGTAGTCCGGATTGCGGGTCATGGCCGCCGGAAGGCCCTTCAGCGCGTCTTCAACCGCATCGGCGTCGTGGCCAGTGACCACGCACACCGTCCGGAAGCCGGCATTCAACAGGATGGATGCGGTGTGGCGGACGAGAGGCTTGCCATGAAAGTGAAGCAGCAACTTGTTCTGGGCGCCCATGCGGCGCGACAGGCCTGCCGCCAGCAGCACTGCATCGAGCTTTTCCGTCGCCGGCCTCATTGTCGCGCAACTTTCTTTTTGCCTGCGGCACCAGTTTCCGGAGCCTTGTTTCCGAATTGTCCGGCACGGCGTAGGGCAATGATCTCGCCCATGATCGACAATGCGATCTCCTCGGGTTCGACCGCCTTTATATCAAGGCCGGCCGGCGCCCGGACATCAGCGAGCCGCGGTGCGAGATCCGGATCGGCGCTGAATTCCTCGGCCAGCGCGCCGAACTTGCGGCGGCTCGCGACCATGCCGATATAGCCGGCACGCGATTGTAATGCAGCCCGAAGGGCTTCGCGGTCCCGCCGCCCCTGCGTCGACAGGATCAGGGCATCACCCGGGCCGGCCTGCGCGGCGGCTTCAGACAAGTCCGCGTAGCGCGCGTCGGCTTCATCCAGGACTTCCGACGCTTCGCCGGGTGCGCCGGCGATGGTCTGATAGCCGATTGCCCCGGCAATCGACACGAGCGTTTTTGCGATCGGCGAGCTGCCGAGAACGATCAGCCGGCGCCTGGCCTTCATCGGTTCGAGGAAGATTTCCACCGTTCCGCCGCTCGGGCAGGAGGATTTGTGCAAGGTCGTTCCGTCCTTGTCGACGGGTGCGACAACCTCCTCCTTCGGCCTGACGCGTATCAGTTTGGGCTGCTGGGTTTCGAGCGCCGCGATTGCTTCTTTCCTTACCGCACCGGTAACGCAGCCGCCGCCCAGAAATCCGTGTAATTCACCATCCTCCGTCACCACGGCCTTTGCGCCGGGTTTGGCAGAGGTCGCATCCTTCGTGCGCACGATCGTGGCGATGCAGAAGCTCTGGCCGCTGCCGCGCAGTGTCTCGATCAGGTCCAGCGTGTTTTCCGAGAGCTTCATGGCGTCTGTCTCAAAGCTGCGCCAGCTGCGGCTCGAGGGCCGCAAGGCTTTCCAGCGAGTTGGCGGCTGCAAAGTGATCGATATGTGGCTGCGCCGCCTGCATCGCGGCGGTCACCGGCGCGTAGTTGCGCCAGCCGAGCAGCGGGTTGAGCCAGACGAGGCGCCGGATATGTCGCTTCAGTCGCGCCAGTTCGGTTGCCAGTTCCTCGGGCGAGCCGGTGTCATAGCCGTCGCTTAGAATGATGGCGACGGTGCGGGAATTTGCCAGGCGGCGCGCATAGGACCGGTTGAATGTTGCAAGGCTTTCACCGAGCTTGGTGCCGCCGCCGAAGCCCTCGGCCATCAGCGCGAGACGGGTCATTGCGCGGGCCGAATTGCGATCGCGCACCGCGTCCGTCACGCGGATCAGGCGGGTGTGGAAGACGAATGCATCGGACTGCATCCATGAACACACCAGGCCTTTGACGAATTGCAGGAAGAAACGGCTGTAATGTTTCATCGAGCCTGAAACATCGAGGAAAACGATGATATGCACCGGGCGGTCGGGGGTCCTGCGCCTGAAGAGTTCGATCGGCTCGCCGCCGCGCGGCAAGGCACGGCGAATGGTGCGGCGCAGATCGATGGACTGCCCACGGCGGGCGGCTCTTTGGCGCCGCGACAGGCGGTAGCGCATGGCCTGTGCCAGCCGCAGGGCCAGGTCCTCTGCGGCACGCATCTCGTCCGGATCGACAATGTGCTTGAGATCCGTCTTGCGGTCGACAGACTGCCTTGCGGCGATCAGGCGGCCCGTCGCGTCGCCGGAAACTTCTCCGGCATGATCGCTCTCGATTTTCGGAGCGTCCGACCCGGCATTCGTTCCCGCCAGATGTTCCTGCCAGACAGGCGCGTGGCGCAGCGGATTCTTCACATGCGGCGACGTGGTCCGGCTGAGTTGCATGCGTGTGCGCCCCGCTTCCACGAAGTAGGCTTCGAACAGCTCATCGAAGCGTCGCCATTCTTCCCGGTTACCGGCAAGCAAGATCTTCAGTTCCAGCCTTATTGCCGGAAGCTGCGGCACAGGCCGACCCGCCAGATAAGTGGCTATGCGCCCGCTCTCCTGTGTGCCAACGGTGAATCCGTTGGCACGAAGATGATCGACGAAGCCGATGATCCGGTCCGTCAATGGGGTTTGCGCGGCCGTGTCCTTGCTGACGGCCATCAGGCGGCCTTTCCCGACAGCCGGGAGACGACCTCCCGGGTGACCGATTTCAGGTCGGGTTCGGTCTTGAGCAGGCAGATCATGGTCTGCGCCACCTTGTCGATATCGTCGCCGAGGGTGCTGATCCCGAGGCCGCTCAGCGCGGCCGCCCAATCCAGTGTCTCGGCGATTCCCGGCTTCTTATCCAGATCCTCCTTGCGCAGCTGCTGGACGAAGCCGATGATCGCATCGGCAAGCTTGCTCTCAAGATCCGGCATCCGTGCACTAAGGATCGCAAGCTCGCGGGCGTGATCCGGGAATTCTACGTAGGAATAGAGGCAGCGACGACGCAGGGCGTCCGAAAGTTCGCGCGTACCGTTCGACGTCAGGATGACATAGGGCCTGCTGGCGGCGCTGATGGTTCCAAGCTCGGGGATTGTCACCTGGAAGTCCGAGAGGATTTCCAGAAGATAGGCTTCGAACTCCTCGTCAGCGCGGTCGATCTCGTCAATCAGCAGTACGGGGCTTTTGTCCTGGCTGATCGCCTCGAGCAATGGCCGCCTCAGCAGAAAATCCTCGGAGAAAATCTGCTTCTCGATGGCCTCCGCGGTCACATTGTCATGCTCACGGGCGCGGATCGCCAGAAGCTGCTTTTGGTAGTTCCATTCATAGAGGGTCGCCGTCGCATCGAGCCCTTCATAGCACTGCAGGCGGATCAGTCTGGTATCGAGGGCAGCGGCGAGGGCCTTGGCGGTCTCCGTCTTGCCGACACCGGCCTCGCCTTCAAGCAGAAGCGGGCGCTGAAGCGCCAACGTCAGTTGCAGGGCGGTGGCCAGCGCGTCGTCGGCGACATAGCCGGCGGCCAGCAGTTTCGGGCCGATTTCTTGTTCAGTCATCATCAACAGCCGAAGCCTATTGCAAATAAGTGTCGCAGCGCCGCCATTTTTCAATGACGGCGCTGCGATGGTCTTAGCCGGTCAGCCCAAGGCTTTCAGCCGTTTTCCAGACCCGCCAGTGATCGTGCGGCATCTGAGTGTGGGTCAGTCCCTTGTGGGCAAAGGCGTCGTTGACGGCATTGGAAAGGGCCGGAACTCCACCCACATTGGGGCTTTCGCCGACACCCTTTGCACCGATCGGATGATGCGGGCTCGGCGTCGTCGTATGGTCGGTCTGCCAGACCGGCGTCTCGACGGCGGTCGGCAGGAAGAAGTCCATCAGGCTGCCGCCCTGAACATTGCCGATCTCGTCATAGGAAATGTCCTGACCCATGGCGATTGCCAGCGCCTCGGTCAGGCCGCCATGGACCTGGCCCTCGATGATCATCGGGTTGATGCGGGTGCCGCAATCGTCAAGCGCGTAGAAGCTGCGGACGTCCGTGACACCCGTATCAACATCGACATCGACGACGCAGATATAGGCGCCGAAGGGATAGGTCATGTTGGGCGGGTCGTAATAGGAGACAGCCTCGAGGCCGGGCTCAAGCCCCGGTATCGCCTGGTTGTAGGACGCAAAGGCGATTTCCTTCATCGTCTTGTGCGCCTCGGGGTTGCCCTTTACCTGGAAGCGGTCGATGTCCCATTCAAGATCATCCTCGTGGACTTCCAGCAGGTAGGCGGCGATCATCTGCGCCTTGGCGCGGATCTTGCGGCCGGCCATGGCGGTCGCGGCACCGGCCACCGGTGTCGAGCGCGACCCGTAGGTTCCGAGCCCGTAGGGCGCGGTGTCCGTGTCGCCTTCCTCGAGCGTGATGTCCTCGGCGGGAATGCCGATCTCGCTGGCAAGGATCTGCGCGAATGTCGTCGCGTGACCCTGGCCCTGGCTGATGGTGCCGAGGCGGGCGATGGCCGATCCGGTCGGGTGGATGCGGATCTCGCAGCTGTCGAACATGCCAAGACCGAGGATGTCACAGTTCTTGACCGGTCCGGCGCCGACGATCTCGGTGAAGTGGGCAACGCCGATGCCCATCAGCTTGCGGGTCTCGCCGCGATCGAATGCGGCACGGTTTTGCGCCTGCTCATCCCGGAGGGCCTGGTAGCTGACGCTGTCCATCGCCTTCTGCATGGCGGTGTGGTAGTCGCCGCTGTCATATTCCCAGCCGAGCGCCGATGCGTAAGGAAACTGCTCCTTGCGGATGAAATTCTTCATGCGAAGCTCGACCGGGTCCATTTCCAGCTTCTGCGCCAGAATGTCGATCATGCGCTCGATCATGTAGGCCGCTTCCGTGACACGGAACGAGCAGCGATAGGCAACGCCGCCCGGCGCCTTGTTGGTATAGACGCCGTCGACGCCGACATAGGCGACGGGAATGTCGTAGGAACCGGTGCAAATATGGAAGAAGCCGGCCGGGAACTTGGTCGGATCGGCGCACGCATCGAAGGCGCCGTGGTCGGCAAGCACATGGCAGTGCAGGCCGGTGATCTTGCCGTCCTTGGTCGCCGCCAGCTTGCCGGTCATGTGATAGTCGCGGGCAAAGGCGGTTGCCGTCAGGTTCTCGATGCGGTCTTCGACCCATTTGATGGGAACGCCGGTCACGATCGACGCGACAGCCGAACAGATATAGCCGGGATAAACGCCGACCTTGTTGCCGAAACCGCCGCCAATGTCCGGTGAGATGACACGGATATTGTGCTCGGGGATGTTGGTGATCAGCGAGGCGACGGTGCGGACGGCGTGCGGCGCCTGGAATGTGCCCCACAGCGTCAGCTTGCCGTTGATCTTGTCCATCGAGGCAACACAGCCGCAGGTCTCCAGCGGGCACGGATGAACACGCTGATAGGTGATCAGTTCCTCAACCGTTACTTCCGCATCCGCCAACGCCTGGCTGGCGCCGGCCTCGTCGCCCTCTTCCCAATGGAAGATATGGTTGTGGTGTTTGCGCGGACCATGGGCGCCTTCCATCTTGTCCTTGATGTCTTCGCGCAACAACGGTGCGTCGGCGTCCATCGCCTTGAAGGCGTCGGTGAGGGGTGGGAGCTCCTCATAGTCGACCTCGACAAGGTCCACCGCATCGGCTGCGATGTAACGGTCTTCGGCAACCACAAAGGCGACTTCCTGGTTTTGGAACAGGACCTTCTCGTCGGCAAGAACCGCCTGCACGTCGCCGGCGAGCGTCGGCATGTAGTGCAGGTTGAGCGGTTTGAGGTCATCCGCCGTCAGCACGGCGATCACGCCGGGAAGGGCCAGCGCGGCATCCTTGTTGATCGACTTGATGCGGGCGTGGCCGTATGGCGAACGGACGAAATCGCCGAACAGCATGCCGGGCAGCTTGATGTCGTCGACGTAGTTTCCCTTGCCTTGCGTGAAGCGGGCGTCCTCGACGCGCTTGCGCGACGAGCCAAGGCCCTGGAGTTTTTCGACGCGCTCTTCGGCGCTGGGGGGTGTCTGGACGTTCATTCTGCTGCCTCCTTCACAGAAAGCTCTTCGGCGGCGACCTGGATGGCCTTGACGATATTCTGGTAACCGGTGCAACGGCACAGGTTGCCGCTGATGCCGTAGCGGATTTCCTCTTCCGTCGGATTCGGGTTTTCCTGCAGGAGCCGCCAGGCGCTGGTGATCATGCCGGGTGTGCAGAAGCCGCATTGCAGCCCGTGATGCTGGCGAAAGGCCTCCTGCAGGGCATGCATTGTGCCGTCCGGCTGGGCAATGCCTTCGATGGTGGTGACGTCGGCGCCCTCAACCTGCCCGACAAAGACGGTGCATGACTTGACGGATTTGCCGTTGACATCGACCGTGCAGGCGCCGCAATGGCTGGTGTCGCAGCCGATATGCGGGCCGGTCAGATCTAGCTGTTCGCGCAGGAAATGGATGAGCAGGGTACGCGGTTCGGCAAGTCCTTCCACCGCCTTGCCGTTGACGGTCATCTTTACGTGAGTCTTGGACATTTCAATCTCCGAAAATCGGCGCTGCTCAGGCAGCTCTTTCGCGGGCCGCCTCGATGGCGCGTTTGACCATGATGCCGGCAACATGGGTGCGGTATTCGGACGGACCACGTCCGTCGGAGGCCGGATTTGCAATGGCGCGGGCGGCTGCGATGGCAGCGTCGACCGCAGCGGCATCGAGGCCAGTGCCGATCAGCGCCTGTGAAGCGGCCTCGGCAAAGAGCGGCGTATCGGCCACGTTGGTGAGCGCAATGGACGCGGCGGTGCAGTTGCCGCCCGACAGAGACACGATGACTGCCGCGGCAGCCGTGGCGTAATCGCCGATCTTGCGCTTCTGTTTCTGGTAGCTGTAGCCGTGACCCTGCGCCGGAACCGGCACGCGAATGGATGTCAGAATTTCGGCTTCGTCCCGGGCGGTGAAATAGGCGGCTTCATAAAAGTCGCGCGCCTTTACGGTCCGTTCGCCTGCACCGCCATGAAGGACATATTCAGCGTCGAGCGCCTGCATGACGGCCGGCATGTCGTTGCCGGGATCGCCATTGGCCACATTGCCGCCGATGGTGCCGACATTGCGGATTTGCGGATCGGCGATCTGGAGCGAAGTCTCGCGCAGTATCGGACAGACATCCGCCAGGTCTTCGGAGGCGATCAGTGCGGCCTGGGTGACGGCGGCACCGATTTCGATGCTGCCGCCCGACACGTTGATGCCGGTCAGTTCGCCAATGTCCTGAATGTCGATAAGGTGCTCGGGCGTTGCCATGCGAAGCTTCATCATCGGAATGAGGCTGTGTCCGCCGGCAAGGATGAAGGCGTCTCCCGCATGATCGGCGAGAAGGCCGACGGCCTCATCGAGCGTTCGAGGCCGGTGATAGTCGAATGATCCGGGTATCATGAAGTTCCTCCCAAAACTGATGAACGCGATATGAGCGCGTCCCTTCGGGGGAAAGAATTGACGCTTCACCAATGAGCGGCATTTTGCACGGACGGTCCTATTTCTGCACGAATGGCAGGGCCGATCAGACGCCCAGCAGGTTGCGCAGGTCCTTGGCGCGCGACCGGCTGACCGGGACTTCCAGCTCGGCGGCCTTGCCGACATAGCAGAATGTCTGGTCGCCGACTTTCTTCAATCCGTTGATATGGGCGGGATTGACGAGGTAGCGCCGGTGGGTCTTGAGAAAGCGGTCGGCAAGCTGGCTTTTCTCCAACTTGGACATGGACCACGGGCAAAAGAGTGCGTCCTCGTCGGTGCGTATCTTGGTGTAGTGCCCGTCACTCTCGATCGCCAAAATGCGATCGGTGTTCATGAAACGGACAGTGCCTTCCTTTTCATAGGGAATGCTGTTTTTGACGGGCGGCACCATATTGCCCGCCCGGCTCAGCGAGACATTGGGTGCGCGACCGTTCTGGCGGGGCCTGGCGGCGGGTGCCTCCGGCTCAGGCTCTCTTTGCTGGTCCGCACTTTCTTCCATCGGCACGGCGAGCAGCAGGAAGAGACCGCAAATCACGAAGGCGCTCAGGCTAACCGAAATCGCCAGGATCTGCGGATCAAGCGCCGGGATCGGCTCGGCGACAAAGTTGACGGCCTGGGAGAAACTTGTGTTGAGCATTGCCGCGTAATGCATGGCCGAGATCGACAGGCCGAGGACGACGGCGCCGATGGCAGTGCGCAGGAGTGAACGGTTCGAGTAGGCGAGCCACATGGCAAGTGTCGAGGCAGCGATGGCGATCAGGACCGAAAGGACAATGCCGAACGGGCGATAGCTGACAACACAGTTCGCCGAAATGGCTGCCATGCCGGTGTAGTGCATGGAGGCGATGCCGATCCCGGTCAGGGTGCCGGAGAGCAGGATGCGGAGATTTGTGCGCTTGCCGAAATGCAGCAAAAGCAGCCCGCAGCCGGTGATCAGTATCGCGATAAGCGCGGAACTCAAGGTCAGCAAAGGATCATAGGAAACCAGAAACGGCAGGGTGACGGCCAGCATGCCGATAAAGTGCATGGACCAGATACCGCCGCCGAGTGCGACGGCCGCCTGCGCAATGCGGACCTTTCGGCGTGCCACCGAAAGGTTCCGCAGCCCGTTCGTCAAGCGAAGGCTGGTAAAGGCCGCCATGACGGCGACAAGCACAGACGCACCGACCAGAAAGGGAGAGTAGTGCACCTCCACCATTATCGGACTTTGTTCCTCCCGGTTTCACGTCCTCACGCGCCGGACGCCGGCGACATTCGTCCGCTGTCGTTCTCGTTCTGGCGGCTGAACTCGCGGATGCCGTTGCGAATGGTTGGGCCGATCTGCGGCACCGCTTGATCGAGAAATTGGGAGCCGGCCTTCATTAGAGTGGCTCCAATGTGGAGATTATCAACAGACATGGGCGAAGGGCAATAGAGCCGCCAGCGGAATTGGCCGTGTTCGACCGGGTTCGCGGAAAACGCGAATCTTTTTCACATTTTCACAGTTTTTTTCGTCGATGGTTAAGCGAAACGCACAAAACTCAGGGCGACCTTGCCTCGATTGGCACAATTTACAGCACATTGGATGGAATTTCCTATAGATTTTACAAAGAGTTACGGCGCGTGTGGCGCACGAGCCGCCAATCGACAGCATTTCAACGCATTCTTACATGCGCATCTGCAATTGAAACCGTGGTTTGTGGCGACGGTTCCCTGTAGCTGATAAAAATGGATGCGGACTATCGGGGGGCGAATGGCATCTAGTAGGGAACAGAAAACCAATCCGTTGCTCGTGCCTGGGCGCAGATTGCCAAAGCAGCGACGCTCAAAGGAAACGGTGCGCCAAATTCTGGAGGCGACGGTGGAGTTGCTGGAGAAGGAAGGCTTTTCCGGCCTGACCATGCAGAAGATCGCGGACCGGGCGGGCATCAATGTGGCAGCCGTCTACAGCTATTTTCCGAACAAATATCAGGTGATCGCGGAAATCAGCCGCCGCATGGTTGCGGAGCGCGACGAGATCAGGCGCGCCAAGCTGCAGGAACTGCTGGAGATGGAGGGAGACTGGGTCGAAAACTTCGCCGAGTCTCTGCGGGATCTTGCCCAGCTCCGGAAAAAACAGCGCGGTGCGGCCGTGGTCACCGCAGCCTTACGGTCCACACCGCACCTGACGGGACTGGCCAGGGAAGCGCATCAAACCGTGGCCGACCGGCTGGAGGATTTCTTCAGGCGTTCGGATCCCGATTACAAAGGCGATCATCGTTTGCGGGCACGTATTGTCGCCGAAAGCGTCAGCAACCTTTTTGATATGGTTGAAGTGGCCGACAAGAAAAGCGCCGACCAGGTACTTGAAGAAATGGTCAAGATGATCCGCGGATATCTGAGGAATCCGTAGGGAAGGGCCTAACCGCCAGCAGGCAGGGTGCCCTCCAGCTTGGCGATGATGCCCAGCATGATTTCGTCCGCGCCGCCACCAATCGAGGCAACCCGCCTATCGCGATAGGCACGGCTGATCGGGTTGTCTGCGGTAAAGCCCATTCCGCCCCAGTATTGCAGGCAGGAATCGGCGACCTCCCGATACAGTCGTCCGCTTTTCAGTTTCGCCATCGAAGCAGTCTTGGTCACATCCTTGCCGCCGACATATTCTTCCACCGCCCGCCAGGTCAGTGCCCGCAATGCCTCCACCTCGGTGCGCAATTCAGCCAGCCTGAAGTGCACGACCTGATTGTCGAGGACGGGGCGCCCGAATGTCTTGCGTTCGCGCGTGTATTCAATCGTCAGGTCAATCAGGCGGTCGAGCGCCAGGAGACTTGAGGCAGCCACCCAGAGCCGTTCCTCCTGGAACTGCATCATCTGCATCGTGAAGCCCATGCCCTCCTGGCCGATAAGGTTGCGCCGGGGCACACGGACATTGTCGAAGAAGAGCTGCGCGGTATCGGACGCGTGCATGCCGATCTTGTGTATTTTCTGGCGCTCGATCCCCTTTGCATCAAGCGGAACGATGATCAGCGACTTGTTCTTGTGCACGGCGCCTTCGCCGGTGTTGGCCAGCAGGCAGCACCAGTCGGCCTGAAGGCCGTTGGTAATCCACATTTTCGAGCCGTTGATGACATAGTCGCCGTCGTCGATAGTCGCGGTTGTGCGGATCGCAGCAACGTCCGAGCCGCCGCCCGCTTCAGATACGCCAATACAGCCGACCATGTCTCCGGCGATCGAGGGCGCCAGCCACTCCTCCTTCAACTCGTCGGTTCCGAAACGATTGAGGGCCGGCGTGCACATGTCCGTCTGGACACCGATCGCCATCGGCACAGCACCGCAATGCACGGCGCCGAGTGCCTCCGCCATGACCATCGAATAGGAGAAATCCAGTCCCAGCCCGCCGCAGTCAGGATCGTATTTGATGCCAAGCAACCCGAGTGCGCCGAGCTTCGCAAAAACCTCATGGGCCGGGAACTGCTCTGCATCCTCCCACTCGTCGACAAACGGATTGACGTCCGTTTCGATGAATTTTGTCACCGTGTTGCGCAGTTGCTCGTGTTCCTCGGTAAGCTGCATCTATTCTTCTCCGCTGCCGGCTGGCTCTTTTGCGCCCTTGTAATTGCGTTCCGAGATCATTTCATTGTCTGACGTATACGTCAATCAATTCGGCTATGCGAAAACTCGTTGCAGTGCGGTGCGCCAATGCGTATACCAATCATTACCCTCACCAGAGCCAAGGAGTACGGAAATGAGTGTTGCTGAACTTGCGGAATCGATGAAGGACCGGGTCGCCGCCGGATCCTTTGACAGCGTCGTCAAATTCGATTGCGGCGACGACGGCGTGCTGGTTATCGATAACCAGACCGTCAGCACGGAAGATCAGGAAGCGGACTGCACCATCGGTGTCAGCCTCGAAGACCTGCAGTCCATTATAGCCGGTGAACTCGATCCGACAGGTGCATTCATGCAAGGCAAGCTCAAGGTCGATGGTGACATGAGTGTGGCCATGAAGCTCGGGCAGGTCATTTAGCCGGTGAGTCAGGCGAACCAAGGCGAGCGTGCGGGTAAGGGCGGTGCGGCACTGATGGAGCCGCTGCCGGCAGAAGAAGGACGCGACCTTTTCGGGATCGCGGAACTTGCCGAAGAGTTCGGCATCACCACCCGCACGATCCGCTTTTATGAAAACAAGGATCTCATTCATCCCGCACGGGTGAATGGGGCCCGTGTCTATACGCGGCGCGACCGGGCGCGGCTGGCGCTGATCCTGCGCGCGAAGGCCATCGGTTCATCGCTGGCGCAGATCCGGCATTTCCTCGACCTTTATGGCGAGCATGGCGAGGGCCAAAGATCGCAGCTCGAATATGTCGTCAGCGAATCCACCAAGGCAATAGCGGAGCTGGAACGAAAGCGTGCCATGATCGACGACACGCTTGGCGAGCTCCATGCCATCCGCAAGACCTGTTCTGACTGCCTGAAAGACCTTTGAGCGGATTGGCCGCATCAACGCGGTCTTTCGCCTGGACCTCCCGTCGCTTATGAAGCGAAGGCAATGGAGGTCTGCGGCCGATGGCTGAATTTGCGATAGCGTTCATCGTGTTTCTTGGCGCCCATGCCCTTCCTGCGCGCACCGGACTGCGCGATGCCCTGATCGAGCGCCTGGGTCGGCGCGTCTACCTGATCCTCTATTCGGCCTTGTCGCTGGTGCTCCTGGTCTGGCTGATTGTCGCCGCCGTCAACGCGCCGCATATCGCGCTTTGGCCGACCAGTCGCGCATCCGTCGCGATCGCGCTGGTGCTGACGGCGGCGGCGGCTCTGCTTCTGTCTTGCGGTGTGACACGGCCCAATCCGGTTTCGATCAGTTTTCGCGGCGGCAACTCCGACCCGCAAAATCCGGGAATACTGGCGCTGACTCGCCACCCGGTCCTTTGGGCATTTTTTCTGTGGTCAGTCGCCCATTGCATTGCCAATGGCGATGTCGTCGGCCTCTTCATGTTCGGGAGTTTCGCGGCGTTCAGCATTGCCAGCCGTTCGAGGCTCGAAAAGCGTGCCCGTTTGCGCCTCGGAGAGGCCGGCTATGCAAACGCGATGGGAATCAATGCCGGGCCGATCGCCGAGCGCTTGCAGAGGGCACTTTCACCGCGCCTTGCCGTTGAAGCGGGCGCCGGGCTCGTGCTTTACGCCATCATGCTGGCTTTGCATGGCGACGTGATCGGCGTCGATCCGCTGGCCTATTTTTGACAGAAGCGGATCAGGACGCAGAGTTGGCGGCTACTGGCAGTTCGTCCAGACCCAGGCGGCTGCCGATATTGAAACGGGCCGCCGACAAATCAGCGATCGAATAGGTTGCGAGCACGCCGAGGAATGCATTCAACGCCTCGCGCCACGCCGAATTGAGTGCACAACTGTCGACGAGCGGACACTCGGCGGCATCGTTTTCAAAACACTCGGCCATTGCGAAGCTGTCCTCGGTGACCCTGATGACATCGAACAGGCTGATTTTCTCGGCCGGCCGGCCGAGGCGGATACCGCCATTGCGACCACGCACCGTCTCGATGATGCCCGCATTGACCAGCGGTTTCAGGATCTTGAACAGGAACAGCTCTGAAACGCCATAGGCCTTGGCGATTTCCGGCACCCGGCTTAGTTCACTGGGATCCGCCGCACAGTACATCAGCATCCTGATAGCGTAGTTGGTTTGTTTGGTAACCCGCATATTGGCTCCGTGGGCAAGCAATGCCCAAAGCTGTTGGAAATTAGAATCGTTCTATTTAACAGGATTATTTTTGTCAAGTTTAGGGACCGTCTCCGGGCGCAACGCGATCGGAAGCCCGAAAGTCTCCCTCTACCAAATTGTTGCGCTAAATCAAAAGCTTATTAGAACGGTTATAATGTAGAAAAAAATTGAAATTTTCACTCATATTTTCTTGCCTTCCGACTTCAAATTGGAGTATTGGCCTCATGTTATCGAAACTTTTTCAGGCACAAGGGATTTATCATGCACGTCAAATCGCTCTATGCAGCCGGATTGAGCGCCCTGATTGCAACCTCGGTCGGAACGACGGCGCTTGCCGCTGAAGTCAACATCTATTCGTATCGCCAACCGGATCTCATCGCGCCGCTGCTTGAAGCCTTCACGGAAGAAACGGGCATCAAGACGAATGTCCTGTTCCTGAACAAGGGCCTTGTCGAGCGGGTCAAGGCGGAAGGTGAAAACTCACCGGCGGATCTGATCCTGACGGTGGATATCGGCCGACTGAGCAATGCCAAGGACGAGAGTGTGACCCAGGCGATCGACAGTGCCGCCATCGATGGCGCGATCCCCGAGAATTTTCGCGACCCGGAGGGTCACTGGTACGGCCTGACGACACGCGGCCGCGTCGTCTATGCGTCCAAGGACCGCGTCCCGCAGGACACGATCACCTACGAAGAACTGGCAGACCCGAAATGGAAGGGCAAGATCTGCATCCGTAGCGGACAGCATATCTACAACGTCGCGCTGATTGCATCGCTGATCGCCCATCATGGTGAGGCGGAAACGGAAAAATGGCTGGCCGGCGTCAAGGACAATCTGGCCCGCAAGCCGAACGGCAATGACCGGGCTCAGGCCAAGGGCATTTTTGCCGGAGAATGCGATATCGGCATTGGCAATACCTACTATGTGGGCCTGATGCAGAACAACGAGAAAGAGCCGGAGCAGAAGGACTGGGCCAATGCCATCAAGGTGTTGTTCCCGAATTCCGCTGACCGCGGAACCCACGTCAACATTTCCGGGATGGCGCTCGCAAAGCACGCGCCGAACAGGGATAACGCCGTCAAGCTGATGGAATTCCTCGCAAGCCCGAAAGGCCAGGAACTTTATGCCGAGCGTGTCTATGAATATCCGGTCGACCCGAACGCGCAGGCATCGGACACTGTGAAGAATTTCGGCGACATCAATCCGGATCCGCTGCCGCTGGCTGAAATCGCCAAGAACCGCCCGAAAGCCTCGGAGCTTGTGGACAAGGTCGGCTTTAACAACTGACGTCGGACTAGAAGAACGCGGAACTCAAGACTGGCGGCTTTCGGGCCGCCCTTCTTACTTGCGGCCGATATGTGCCTCGCCGCGTTTTTTTGCCAGGGCGATCTGCTTCTGGCGCTCCCGGTAGCGCCCCCGGTCGTCGGCGCTGCGTTCGTTGATGCAATAGGGGCAGGAAACGCCTTCTTCAAAGGCCGGGTCCTTTGCTTCCTGCAGTGTCAGAGGGTGGCGACAGGCGTGACACAGAACGTGTTCGCCCTCCTGCAATCCGTGCGTCACCGAGACGCGTTCATCGAAAACGAAACAGGCGCCGTCCCAGAGACTGTCGTCCTCCGGAACCTCTTCAAGGTATTTCAGGATGCCGCCCTTGAGGTGAAACACATCCTGGAAGCCCTCCGCCTTCATGAAGGCGGTCGCTTTCTCGCAACGGATTCCACCGGTGCAAAACATGGCAATCTTAGGCTTGTTGTGCAGACCGGCATTGTTACGCACCCAGTCGGGGAATTCACGAAACGATTTTGTATGCGGATCGACAGCGCCCCTGAAGGTCCCGATTGCCGTCTCGTAATCGTTGCGGGTGTCGATGACGATGGTCTCCGGATCGCTGATCAGCGCATTCCAGTCCTTTGGATCGACATAGGTGCCGACACTCTCCAATGGGTCGATGCCGTCGACACCCATGGTGACGATTTCTTTTTTCAAGCGCACTTTCATGCGATGGAAGGGCAAACGCTCGGCGCGGCTCTCCTTGTGTTCGAGTTCGGCAAATTCGGGGATCGAACGCAGAAAAGAAAGCACGGCCGCGATACCGGCTTCGGTCCCCGCGATGGTTCCATTGATGCCCTCATCGGCCAGGAGCAGCGTGCCCTTGACCCGGTGATTGTCACAGGCCGTCCGGATGTGCGGCTGCAGCTCCTTGTAGCGGGACAAGGGCGTGAAATGGTAGAGGGCGGCGACAAGGAAGCCGTCTTCTTTGTTCTGCGCAATTCGGTTGCGTTCATTCATCGCTTCGCCATAGCGGTTCTTGTGCGGGCGTGCAATCGCGACGACCGGAATGCCGGCCAGCCGGTCTGCAATTCTACATATCAATATTGTTCCCGATGCGGTGGACAACGCTGCCGCAGCGGGTTAATCGATTGAAAAATTTCTCCAGCGTGGTGTGAAATGGGCAAGAAAACCGAAAAACTGCTGTCGATCCTCAAACTTCAGCCGGTTGTTCCGGTCCTGGTGGTTGATCAGGCTTCAACCGCCGTGCCGCTGGCCCGCGCGCTGGTTGAAGGCGGGTTGAAGGCAATCGAGATCACACTACGCACCGAAGCCGCGCTTGACGCTATCAAGGCGGTGGCCGATGAAGTCGAGGGCGCGGAAGTCGGCGCCGGTACGATATTGAACGCACGGCATTTTGATGCGGCGGTCCGTGCCGGATCCCGGTTCATTGTCAGTCCCGGCACGACACAGGAATTGCTTGATGTGGCGCGTCGGTCGGATGTACCGCTCCTTCCGGGCGCGGCCACGCCGAGCGAGATCATGGCGCTGCGCGAAGAAGGCTATGCTGTCATGAAATTTTTCCCGGCCGAGCAAGCCGGCGGCGCCGCATATCTGAAATCCCTCGTCTCGCCCTTTGGCGGCATCAGTTTCTGCCCGACCGGTGGAATCACGGCGCAAAGTGCCGGAACCTATCTGTCACTGCCCAACGTCGTTTGTGTCGGCGGCTCGTGGGTTGCCCCGAAAAATCTCGTCGAGGCCGGCGACTGGACGGCAATCACGGCGCTGGCGGCTGATGCGACCAAGCTCTCAGGCAGCGCGTGAATTCGCGATTTTCCGTTAAAAGCAACGATCAGCGGGTTTGAATCGAACCCTGCCGTTCTTATCTGGTGCAAGAGAGAATTCCTGCTTCAGAAAGGCGGCCCGATGTTCGATCCCAAACAGCTCCTCGATCAGTTTCTCGGCTCGAAGGTTCCAGGCACCGAGGATACGGTGCGCGGCAAGGCCGGGCAGGCGGTGCAACTTGCCAAGGACAATCCGCTGGCGACCGGCGCGATTGCCGCCGTGCTCCTTGGAACCAGCACCGGCCGCTCGGTCACCGGATCGGCCCTGAAACTGGGTGGTCTCGCCGTGGTGGCGGGGCTGGGCTACCAGGCCTACAAAAACTACAAGGCCGGCAAGTCACCGGAACAGGCTGCGCCACCGCAGATCGAGGCCGACATTGTGCCCGAAGCCGGTCAATCCGGTTTTGATACCGACGTGGCGACGATCGACGACGATTTCGCGCTTGCGCTGATGCGGGCCATGATCGCCGCGGCGCGCAGCGATGGCCATGTGGACGAAAGCGAGCGGGCACGCATTGCGGACAAGCTTGCCATTTCCGGCCTGGCCGAGGACGCGCAGGCCTTCATCAACAGCGAGCTCGAGGAGCCAACGGTCCTTGATGATATCATTGTCGCGGCCCGGACAGAGGAGCAGCGTGTCGAGCTTTACACGGCATCGCGCCTTGCCATTGATCCGAACACAAGGGCGGAACGCGGCTATCTCGATATGCTCGCCGGACGCCTCGGCCTCGAAGATGCGCTGGTCGATCATATCGAAGCCACGGTGGCCGGCGCATCGGTGTAAACCAAACGGATCGATCAAAACCACCAAATGTTTCTTTTTGAAGGTGTTTTGCTCTAATGTCGGCGCCGTCTTGAACGCATGAAGGATCGGCAGGCCGGTGCGTATTGCTGCGCTAATTCTGGCATTGGTATTCCCGTTTTCGGCTGCCTATCCGGCTGACCGGACGCTGGTTTTTGCTGCGGCGAGCATGAAGGAGGCCGTCGAAGCGGTCGCCCGTGCCTTCCGGGAGGAGACGGGAAAGCAGGTGGTCGTCGCGGTTGCGAGTTCCGGAACGCTCGCGCGTCAGATCGAGGCCGGTGCCCCGGCGGACATTTTCATTGCCGCCAATCCCGAATGGATGGACTATCTGGAAGCAAGGAAGCTGATCGATGGCGACAGCCGGATGAACATCGCCGGCAACAGGCTCGTCGTCGTCGCCCAGGGCGAAGACGCAAGCGTTGCAGATGATCCCGAACAAATGCTGCGATCTGGCCGCTTTGCCATGGGCGATCCTGCGCATGTGCCCGCCGGCGTCTACACGAGGGAGGCACTTACGGGGCTCGGGCTTTGGGAGGACCTGCGGCCGAACGCGGCCTTCGGCGAGAACGTTCGTGTTGCCATGGCGCTGGCGGCCCGCGGCGATGTCGCCTTTGCGGTTGTCTACGGCTCGGATTCGCTGCTGAATGACGATGTCACCATCACCTACACATTCCCGGCGGAGAGCCATGCGCCGATCGTCTATCCAGCGGCCCTTACAGGGAGTGCGGGAGACGATGCGCGCGCCTTTTTTTCCTACCTCGGCGAACAGGCGGCTGACGGGGCGCTGACTCCATTCGGGTTCACGAAACCCGCCACGGAACCGGGTCTTTAGCCGATGACAGAGGCGAATGTTGCCGGCATTGTCCTGTTATCGCTCAAAGTGTCGGCAACGGCGATGGTCTTCGCAGTGCCCATCGCCTTTGCGGTCGCATGGATCCTGGCGCGTCATGAATTTGCGGGAAAGAGCCTCGTACAGGCCCTGGTGACGCTGCCGCTGGTCATGCCTCCGGTGGTCACCGGCTATTTCCTTCTGGTTCTCTTTGGTTTCAACGGAATGATAGGCGCAGCATTCCGCGCGATCGGCATCGACTTCGCTTTCCGCTGGGAAGGCGCGGCCCTTGCGGCCGGTGTGATGGCTTTTCCGCTGCTGGTGCGGCCGATGCGATTGTCGATCGAAACGCTCGACCGGGGCCTCGAGGAAGCGGCGGCGACGCTGGGTGCCGGACGCCTGATGCGCTTTTTCACCATCACTTTGCCTCTGGTCCTGCCCGGCATCATTGCGGGTGCCGTGCTCGGATTTGCCAAGGCCCTCGGTGAATTCGGTGCAACGATCACTTTTGTTTCGAACATTCCGGGCGAGACTCAAACGCTTTCCCTTGCAATCTATTCGCTTCTGCAAAGTCCGGCGGGAGACCGGACAATGGTTGTGCTGATTGTTATCTCCGCCTGCCTTGCGATCGGTTCCGTCCTGGTTTCGGAGTGGGTCGGCCGGCGGATCGGTCAGAGGAGGCGTGCATGAGCCTTGAAGTCCGTCTGCAATCGCGTCTCGGTGATTTCGAAATCTCTGCAGAATTTGCGGCAGGCGCCGGTGTCACGGCGCTGTTCGGACAGTCCGGCTCGGGAAAAACAAGCATCCTCAAGATGATCGCCGGCCTGATCCGGCCGCTGTCCGGCCGTATCGAGGCCGGCGGCCGCATGCTGTTCGACAGCGAGGGGGGGACCGATCTTCCCCCGCCGCAGCGCCGCGTCGGCATGGTGTTTCAGGATGCGCGGCTGTTTCCGCACATGTCCGTCAGCCGCAACCTGACCTATGGCCGCTGGGCGGGCAAGCGTGACAGCCGTGCGGATTTCGGCCGCATTACCAACCTCCTCGGCATCGAGGCACTGCTCGACCGCTATCCCGCAACGCTTTCCGGTGGCGAGATGCAGCGTGTCGCCATCGGCAGGGCGTTGCTCGCAGATCCGGCCCTGCTGTTGATGGACGAGCCACTTGCCTCGCTGGACCAGGAGCGCAAACGCGAGATCCTGCCCTATCTGGAGGAAGTACGCGACGAGACGGGGCTACCGATTGTCTATGTCAGTCACGAGGTGGATGAGGTGGCGCGGCTGGCCGATACGCTGGTGCTGTTATCCGACGGCAAGGTGCTCGGTTCAGGCGATGCGGTCGATATGTTCTCGAAACTCGAATTCGGCCCGGCGCTCGGCCGGCACGAGGCAAGCTCGCTGCTGAGTGGAACGGTCAGCCATATCGATCAGCAATATGGTTTGTGCGCCGTGACATTGGACGGCGATCAGCGTCTTTACATCGTCAGCGACCGGGTGGCTGTCGGCGACCGGCTGCGGATGCGCATCAAGGCCCGCGATGTGGCGCTTTCACTGGAAGCGCCGTCGGGCGTCAGCGTCCGCAATGTGTTGCCCGCAACCGTGCGCAGTTTTGCGCGCGACGAGAGCCCGTTCGTCGAGATCGTACTCGACATCAGCGGCCAGGCGCTGCGCGCCCGTATCACACGCCACGCCTTTGACGCACTGGGAATCCAACCGGATCTGCCGGTCTTCGCCATGATCAAGTCGGTCGCCATCGGCCAGCGCATGCTTTCGGGCAGAAAGTAAGCGGGGATGCGCTGCGTGGCTTTTTCCAACGAGATTCAATAGGGTTCCCGCATGGTCAGTGGAGCCGCAATTCGCCGAAATTTTCGCCGCACGCGCGTGATTACCGCGTGTCTGGTGTGCCTGTTCAGCCTGGCGGCCGTTTTCGCCACCGCCGCCTGGTGGCGCGACCGTGCCGAGCAGCAGCTCGAATCCAAGGCGGCGGAAACACTGGCCGTGCAGGCAGAGGCGCTGTCGGGCATTCTTGACAAGTACCGGCTTTTGCCGCCGCTCCTGTCGCGTGAGGATTCCATCATTTCGTTGTTCGGCGATGATGGGCGCGACATGAGCGAGGCAGCACGGCGCAAGGCCATCGAGATCGCCGGCATGTCAGGCGCGAAGGACGTGGCGTTTCTTTTCCCGGACGGCCGTGTACTGGCGACGGCAGGGGACCTCTTTACCGGCAAACGGGAAGAACATCTGCAGCTTCTGGATGTCGTGCGGCAGGGAAGGCTCGGCCGGCAAGCGATTTCACTCGACTCCGAACAGCGTGCCTACGCATTCGCCTTTGGCGTGCGTGAGCAAAATGCGCTCGTCGGTGCCATTGCCGTCTATGTGGATTTCGATCCGGTCGAGGCGACGTGGTCGCTTTCCACGAACCCGATCTTCATTACCGATCCGACCGGCACCGTCTTTTTGACCAACCAGCCGCTTTGGCGGCTACAGCAGCTCGATTCGCTGATGACCGAGGCCGGAACGCCGGGCCATTTCCTTGTCGGCGGCAAGGTTCTGCACGGTGACCTGACGCGCCACCTGCCGCTGCTTGTCTGGGAACTGCATGTGCTTTCCGACGAGCGCCCGCTGATTACCGCCGCCTGGACCGGCGGGATCATTGCAGCGCTTGTGGGCCTGCTGATCGGTGCGCTTGCCTTTGTCGTCGTCATGCGGCGCGAGGGACAGATCCTTCGCATGCGCCGCGACCGTGCCGCTGCGCTCAGGCTGGAGCGCCTGGTCCGTGAGCGCACGAAGGCGCTGAGCGAAACGAATGTTTCCCTGTCGCGGGAGATCGATGAGCGACGGCAGACCGAGGATCAGTTGCGCAAGACCCAGGCTGAGCTCGTTCAGGCTGCCAAACTCGCGGCGCTCGGGCAGATGTCCGCGGCAATCAGCCACGAATTCAACCAGCCGCTTGCGGCCATCCGGACCTATTCGGACAATGCGCACAGGTTCCTGGAAAAGGGTAATACCGGGACCGTATCGGAGAATCTGACGCGCATCGGCGGCCTCGTCGACCGCATGGCGCAATTGTCGCAGAGCCTGCTGTCCTTCTCGCGCAAACCCGGCACGGCCGTAAAAGCCATTGCGCTTGAGCCGGTTCTCGACGAAGCGCTGATGCTGGTTCTTCCGCGTGCCCGCAAGGCCGGCGTTGCCGTCGAGACAGATATCGAGGGCGGACCGTATCGGGTTCTCGGCGGCCAGATCCGTCTGTCCCAGGTCTTCGTCAATCTGATCAACAACGGGATCGACGCGATTTCCGGCGCCGGCAAGGGCGGCGGCAAGGTGACCTTGAGGGTGCTCGATGAGGGGGAGAGCATCGCGGTTCTGGTTGAAGATAACGGGCCGGGGATTCCACCGGAGCGCCGCGACAGCGTTTTCGAGCCGTTTTTCACCACCAAGGATGTCGGCGCGGGGATTGGCATCGGGCTGTCCATTGCCAGCAGCATCATGACCGATTTCGGCGGATCCATCGATGTCGGCGAGAGCAAGGCCGGCGGGGCCTGCTTCACGGTGCGCCTGTGTGCCGCCGATGCATCGGACATTGCAGCGGAGTAGCACAGTTGGACAGCGCCATTCCGACAATCCACCTGGTCGATGATGATGACGATCTGCGCCATGCACTGGCACAGGGGCTGGAGCTCGAAGGTCTCTCCGTCAGTGTCTATGACAGTGCCGAGAGCGTTCTCGATCATATCGGGCGCGAGGACTACGGCGTCATGGTCACCGATATCCGCATGCCGGGCGATGACGGGATGACGCTGTTGAAGAAGGTGCTGGCGATCGACGCGACCTATCCGGTGATCCTGATCACCGGGCATGGGGACGTGCAACTCGCCGTCGAGGCGATGCGCGGTGGCGCCTATGATTTCATCGAAAAACCGTTCCCGGTGTCGCGCCTTTCGACGGTCATCGAGCGGGCGCTGGAAAAGCGCCGGCTGGTGCTTGAGAACCGAACGCTGCGCAACGAACTTGACCAGCGCCACGACCTGACACAAAGGCTCGTCGGCCGCTCGGCGCAAATTGTCCGCCTGCGTGGCCAGATCGCCGCTGTCGCCGATGCCGATGCCGATGTGCTGATCGTCGGCGAAACGGGTGCGGGCAAGGAAGTCGTCGCGCGTGCGCTGCATGATTACGGCCCGCGCGCCAAGGGCAACTTTGTCGCCATCAACTGCGCCGCGCTGCCCGCCGACATTTTCGAGTCGGAGCTGTTCGGACATGAGGCCGGCGCTTTTACCGGTGCACAGAAACAGCGGATCGGAAAGCTGGAGCACGCCCATGGCGGCACCATTTTCCTCGACGAGATCGAGTCGATGCCACTTGATCTGCAGGCGAAACTGCTGCGTGCCATCGAGCAGCGGACCATCGAGCGGCTCGGCTCCAACAAGATCATCCCGCTCGATGTACGCATCGTCGCTGCGACAAAATTCGACCTGGAGAAGGAGGGCGCCAAGGGGACGTTCAGGTCCGATCTTTATTACCGGCTCAATGTGATCACCCTGACCATTCCGCCCCTGCGCGACCGAAAGGACGATATTCCCCTGCTGTTCTTCCATCTCGCGCGGGACGCGCGGGCGCGGTATCGCCGCGAGATCCCGGAGATCGACCACCACCTGGAATCCGAGCTTATCGCCCATGACTGGCCGGGCAATGTGCGCGAGTTGCGCAACTATGCGGAGCGTTTTGTCCTCGGCATGTGGAACGGCTTCGATGCCGATACACCGCGCGGCGATGGCGAGGACCCGACGCTTTCAGCACGCGTTGCCGCTTTCGAGAAAGCCACCATCGAGGCGGAACTCGCCCGTCATAACGGGGCGCTCAAGCCGGTCTATGAGGCGCTCGGGATTTCCCGAAAAGGGCTCTATGACAAGATCAAGCGGCTCGGTATCTCCTACGAGGCACAGTAGCGACAGTCGCAGCGGGTAGGATGCTACCCGTGCGTGTGGGCCTGGTGTGTAGCTAGCTACACACTAAGTGGGAGGTTGTCTGAGAGCGACTCCTTCTCGGATTTTTCAAGCCATTGAAATAATTATGATATTTTTATTTCGGGTATCCTGCTTTCAAACTGGCACACGGCTTGCAAAAACAGAAACGACGGAAACCGTCGACATGGGAGGAGTCCAGATCCGAACAGTTGCCGATTTTCGTTTGCCTCCGGCGGACCGGTTCCGCAGGGCGGCAGCAAACCGGCCGGTTCGTCCGGTCAGTGGGAGAACAGGGCGTGTCGCACACGCCTCAGGAGGTTAGTTATGAAGAAACTTTTGGGCGCCGTTTCGGCCATTGCATTGACATTGTCGGCAGGTCAGGCGCTGGCCGATTGCGACGATGGCGAAATCGTCATCAAGTTCAGCCACGTGACGGCCGATTCCGGCCATCCGAAAGGCGATGCCGCACGGGCCATCGCAGCACGCATCAATGAGGAAATGAACGGCAAGGCCTGCATGGAGGTCTATCCGAGCTCGACTCTGTTCGACGACGACAAGGTCATGGAAGCCCTGCTGCTCGGCGATGTGCAGGTTGCCGCGCCGTCGCTTTCCAAATTCGAGGCCTACACCAAGAAATACCGCCTGTTTGACCTGCCGTTCCTGTTTTCCGACATGGAAGCGGTCAACAGGTTTACGCAAGGACCGGTCGGACAGGAGCTTCTCGGCGCCGTCGAGGACAAGGGTTATACCGGCCTTGGCTACGTCTATAACGGCCTGAAGCATTTCTCGGCCAATAAGCCGCTGATGCTGCCGACGGACGCGCACGGACTGAAATTCCGCGTTCAGACCTCCGATGTCGCCGTTGCGATGATCGAGGCGATGGATGCCTCGGCACAGAAACTTGCCTTCAAGGAAGTCTATGGCGCGCTTCAGACGGGTGTCGTGGACGGACAGGAAAACACCTGGTCGAACATCTACAAGCAGAAATTCTTCGAGGTCCAGGACGGTATCACCGAGACCAACCACCAGCTCCTGACCTATCTCGCGATTACCTCGACCGAATGGCTGGACAGCCTGCCGCAAGATGTACGCGAGCAGTTCGTCACGATCTTTGCCGAAGAGGTAACGGCCGCCAACGCACAGGCCGAGGCCATCAACGAAAAGGCCAAGGAAGGCATTGTCGCGGCCGGTGGAACGATCCGTCAGCTGACCCCCGAGGAGCGTCGGGAGTGGGTCGAGACCATGCGACCGGTCTGGGACCAGTTCGAAGACGACATCGGCAAGGATGTCATTGCAGCTGCGGTCGACGCCAACAGCTGACGCAAACATCCATCTGAAACCGTCACTATCCGTGCCCGCCGCGTGCGGCGGGCACGGCTCTATCCGACGGTCAATCCCCGGGGGGAGGAAACCATGGCTGCCTACTGGCCCTATTTCGGCTTGGTGGTGATTGTCGCCGTGTTCTTTTTGATCGAGCGCGTGCGGCCCGCGGCCGTTACACGTTTCGAAGAAAATGTTCTGGCAAGCCTGCTTGCGTTGATCACCATCGTTTCATTCGTACAAGTGATTGCGCGGTACGGCTTCAATACGGGCTGGGGCGGAGCACTGGAGTTCACGCGCATCCTTTTTGCCTGGATGATCCTCTTCGGCATGAGCTACGGGATCAAGATCGGCTCGCATCTCGGGGTCGACGCCGTCATCACGCTGTTGCCGAAGCGTTTTTTCCGGGCGGTCGCACTCGCCGGTGCTTTTTGCTGCCTGGCCTACGCCATCATTCTGATTTCCTCCACATGGCTGAATTTCTTCGGCGCCGACACCAAGGGCGGCGCGGTGTTCTACTGGGAGCGCATGTTCAAGATCGGCATCGGCCTTGATGATCTGCGATACCCGGTCTGGATGCAGGAAACTTTCGGCCTGCAGGAGCGCGTGCAGCGCTGGATCGCCTACCTCATCCTGCCGATCGGCCTGGCGCTTTTTGCCTTCCGCAGCCTGCAGGCCATGGCCGAGATCTGGCGCGGCGAGCGCAGGATGATCATTGCCAGCCACGAGGCCGAAGAGCTGGTGGCGGAAAACAAAGACATCTTGAAGGACTAAACCATGGACGCAATCATACTTTTCGTCCTGGTTCTGGGACTTCTCTTCCTCGGCGTGCCGGTCGCGGTCTCGCTCGGGCTTTCGTCAATCCTGGTGATCGCGTTTTTCTCCGAGGATTCCATGTCCTCGGTGGCGCTGCAGCTGTTCACGGCTTCGCAGAACTACACGCTGCTCGCCATCCCGTTCTTCGTGCTTGCCTCGGCGTTCATGTCGACCGGCGGCGTTGCGCGGCGCATCATCCGCTTTGCCATTGCAACGGTCGGCCATTTCCGCGGCGGTCTCGCCATGGCAAGCGTGCTTGCCTGCATGCTGTTCGCCGCGCTCTCCGGCTCTTCGCCGGCCACCGTCGTCGCCATCGGCACAATCGCGATCGCCGGCATGCGGCAGGTCGGCTACACCAAGGAATTCGCCTCCGGCGTCATTGCTAATGCGGGAACGCTTGGTATCCTCATTCCGCCATCCATCGTCATGGTCGTCTATTCCGCCGCCACCGATGTATCGGTCGGCCGCATGTTCCTGGCCGGCGTTATCCCGGGCATTGTCGCCGGCCTCATGCTGATGATTGCCATCTATTTCATGGCACGGGTGAAGAACCTGCCGGCAGAGCCGTGGAAGGGCTTCATGGAGCTGATGGAGGGCGGCAAGCAGGCCGGTTGGGGCCTGTTCCTCATCATCATCATTCTTGGCGGTATCTATGGCGGCGTCTTCACGCCGACGGAGGCTGCGGCCGTGGCGGCGGTCTACGCGTTCTTCATTGCCCTTTTCATCTATCGTGACATGGGACCGATGAAGGATACGCCCTGGGTGTCGGGCGATGATACAGACCGGGCGCGTGTGGGCTTCAACGGCACGGTCTACGGCGTTGCGTTCTTCTTCGTGTGGATGATCCTGTCATTCTTCGCGACGGCCGAGACCGGCACTGTCACTGTCGCCGGCAGGGCGCAGCTCGGCGTTTTCCTTTCGCTGGTGCTGATGACGGCCTATGTGATGTGGCGCGGCCAGGAGGGCATTACCAAGGTTCCGGCGCATCTTGCCGCCGGCCTACCGATTTGGGGCCGCAACCTGGCACTGATGGGCCGCAACATTTTCAAGGTCTTCTTCAACGAGGACACGCGCAAGGTGATGGTCGACGCCTCGAAGACGACGATCATGCTGATGTTCATCATCGTCAACGCGCTGCTCTTTGCCCATGTGCTGACCGGCGAGCGTATCCCGCAAGCGATCACCGAAGTGATGCTCGATGCCGGTTTCACCTGGTTCACCTTCCTGATTGCGGTCAATGTGCTGCTGCTGATCGGCGGCCAGTTCATGGAGCCGTCCGGGCTGCTGCTGATCGTGGCGCCGGTGGTGTTCCCGATCGCCATCGAACTGGGCGTCGATCCGGTTCACCTCGGTATCATCATGGTGGTCAATATGGAGATCGGCATGATCACGCCGCCGATCGGGCTCAACCTTTTCGTCACTTCCGGCATCACCGGAATGAGCCTTCTCCAGGTCGTCAAGGCGGCTTTGCCGTTCGTGGCCGTGCTGTTCGCCTTCCTGATCCTGGTGACCTACGTGCCGGATCTTTCGACCATGCTGCCCTATGCGTTGATGGGGCCGGAAATCGTCACGCGGTGACGCCAGACCAGACACGCCCTAAACGCCGGCGGCTGTCAGCCGCCGGTGTTCTTCTCCAGAAACCCACCCATGCGTTCGATGGCCGTTTCGATGCGCTCCTCGGACGCGGCGCAGGACAGGCGCACATAGCCTTCGCCGAAATCGCCGAAATCGGGACCGCCGACCAGTGCCACACCGGCTTCTTCAAGCAGCCGGGACGCAAGGTCCTTCGCCTTGAAGCCGGTCGCCGACACATTCGGGAAGGCATAAAAAGCGCCCTTGGGTGTCACGCATCGAATATCGGGCAGCGCGTTGAGCCGTTCGGTCACGAGCCGGCGCCGTCGGTCAAAGGCCGTCAGCATCGTCTCGACATCGTCCTGCGGGCCGTCAATGGCGGCAATGCCGGCAAACTGGCTCGGCGTGTTGACGCAGGACCAGCAATTGACGGCGAGCTTCCTGACCTTGTCGTAGAGGAAGGCGCTTTGCGGGCCGTTCGGCCAGATAGACCAGCCCATGCGCCAGCCGGTCATCGCCCAGGTTTTCGACCAGCCGTTCAGGACAATCAGCCGGTCACGGATTTCGGGAAAGGTCAGCAGCGATGTGTGTTCCTCGCCGTCATAGGTCATGACGTCGTAAATCTCGTCCGAAAGGATCGCCACGTGCGGGTGGTGTTCTAGGCCGCGTACCAGCTTTACGATCTCGGTCTTCGGCGTGACACCGCCCGTGGGGTTGGCCGGCGAATTGACGATCAGAAGCCGCGTGCTCGGGGTGATCTTCGACAGCGTCTCCTCGGCGGAAAAGGCGAAGCCGTTCTCCTCGCGGATCGGCACCGGTACCGCCTTCGCGCCTGTGTAGTCGATCATCGAGCGGTATATGGGAAAACCGGGATCGGGATAGAGGATCTCGGCGCCCGGTTCCCCGAACATGGTGATGGCCGCGAACATGGTCGGCTTGCCGCCCGGCATGATCATGACGCTGTCGGGCGAGACCTCGATCCCGGTGGTGGCAAGCGTGCGGCGAACCACGGCTTCGCGCGTTTGCACAAGGCCGTTGGCGGGCGTGTAACCGTGCTGACCGTCGCGCAGGGCCCTGATCGCCGCCTCGACGATGTGCGCCGGTGTTTTGAAATCCGGCTGGCCGATGCCCAGATTGACAATGTCGCGCCCTTCAGCCTGAAGCGCGGCGGCGCGGGCGAGGACCGCGAAAGCGTTTTCCTCGCCGATACGGTCGAAGGCGGCGACAGTCTGCATCGATGCTCCTCGCAGTTTGCGGAATTGAAGCCCTTCTTGGCGCATCGGGACTGTTATTTCAATGCGATGTGTGTGAAGAGGGGCGCCGGAATGAAAGGAATCGGCCAAATGCCCGCCAGCAACGCAAGATCATCGGCCATCGCAGCAGCGATCATCCTTGTGGTCGTCGCCGTGCTTTTCCTGGCGATGCCGCGGATCGTGCTGGCGCTCGGCGACATTTCACCCTGGCTCGGTTATGGCGTCACCGTTCTCTTCATCCTCGGCTTCTTCGCCATCTTCTGGCTGCGCGCACGTTATCAGCGCCACCGGGACGGATCCGACAACGCAGCTTAGGGCCGGCTGTTCAGCTAGCCCGGCTGATGCTCGGCGACCTTTGCCGCGGTAAGGCGGGACAGGATCAGGGCCGCAATCCCGCACAGTGCGATCGCGGAGATCATCGGTGTAGCCGTGCCATCGAAGAACGGGCTTGCCAGGGCGATCATGATGCCCCCGGCCACCATCTGCAGCGTTCCGCCGAGTGAGGATGCAAGACCGGCGATATCACCGTGATTTTCGAGGCCAGCACCATGGTCGTCGGTATGACGAGGCCAAGGCAGGCGTTGGCGGCGAAAAGCAGGCCGACAATGACAAACAGCGTTGCCTGCCCCGCAAGGGCGATCAGCAGCAGGATGATGGTAAACAGCGCGAAGCCGGCAACCGCCAGCGACACCATCCGGCCCATGCCGATGCGCCGGCCGAGACCGGCCGCCGCCTGCGAGGCGGAGAAAAAGCCCAAGGCATTGATGGCGAAGGCGAGGCTGAAACCGGTCGGCGTCAGGCCGAATTCGCCGGTATAAACGAACGAAGCGCTGGCAATGAAGACGAAGAAGCTTGCCATGCCGAAACCGCCGATGAAGGTCAGCCCCATGAACTCAGGATCGGTGAGCAGCGTTCGCGAACCCCGCAGGAAGCTCCGCGTGTTGAAGCCCACCCGGTTCTCTGCCTTCAGCGTCTCCGGCAGCATGAAGCCGGTCAGCAACAGGCTGAAAACGGCTGCGACGCACAACAGAACGAAGATCGACCGCCAGCCGGCGAGCAGGATCATGCCGCTGCCGGCCAGCGGGGCCAGCATCGGCGAGACACTGATGACCAGCATGATCAACGCCATCAGCCGGGTTGCCGCGACGCCGGTGTGAAGGTCGCGAATGATGGCACGTGGAATCACCATGACCACCGCCGCGCCCAGTCCCTGAACAAAACGCGCCGCAGTCAGGACCTCGATGTTGGGCGCCAGTGCGCAACCGATCGAGCCTAGTATGAAGATCCCAAGCCCGAAATAGAGTGGCGGCTTGCGGCCGACCTGGTCGGCGATGGGGCCGTAAACGAGCTGGGCAGCGCCGAAGGCGAGGAAGAACACCGTCAGCGTCATCTGCACGGACGCAACCGTCGAGCCGAGCCCGTCGGCGATTGACGGCAGGGCAGGCAGGTACATGTCGATCGACAATGGACCAACACAGGCTAAGAGGCCGAGGATTACGGCCGAACGCATCATTCCGGCTGACATGGCAATCTCTTTCGGTGTCCGGCGCGGGCAATGGCGCCAAGGGGAAGGCCGCCCTTGTAGACCGATTCCGGCGAAAGTGCTACCGGGGGTTGGTGCCGCCCGGCAACACTCCTGACAATTTGAGCGAATTGAGATGGCGACGGCGCGTTATGCCTGCAGGGCGGCAAGTAGCAGCACCAGCCCGAGGACAAGGACCAGCCCGGCTCCTGCGATTTCAATGGCGGTGCCGATCCGCGTCGCGGCGGAATCGCTGCTGGCAAACCGTACGGCCGTGTTTTTCGCCATGACCGCCAGGGTGGCAAGGATAGAGACTGTGATCGCCGTGCCGATGGACATGGCTATCACAGAAAGCATACCACCGAGATATAGCCCGTTAAGCAGAGCGAACGTCAAAACGATCAGCGCGCCGGTACAGGGCCGCAGTCCGATGGCAATGACCGCGGACCAGGCTTCACGCAGTTCCAGTTTTTCGGACTGCAAGAGCGCCGGATCAGGGGCATGGGAATGGCCGCAGGTTTCACACACCCCATCCGGACCGGGCCGGTGATGGTGATCATGGTGACCATGATCGTGCTCATGATGGTGGTGGTGCTCGTGCCCATGATGGTGACCATGTCCATGCGCGTGGGCGAGGACCGGAGCATAAACTGGCGCAGTCCGGCGGGCCAAGACGCGCAGTTTGCGGTAAAGCAGCCAGCCGCCGAAACCGGCAATCAGCGCATAGCTGGCAATCTCCAGCGTGTGTGTTGTCTCTGTCATCGAGATGCCGGTGCCGCGCAACAGAAAATAGGCCAGCCCGACAATGCCGATGGCAACGGCGCCCTGCATGAAGGCGGCCATGAACGAGATAACGACACCGCGCCGCAAGGTCTGTTCATTGGCGATCACGTAGGAGGAGATGACGGCCTTGCCATGGCCGGGTCCTGCCGCATGGAAGACACCGTAGGCGAAGGAGAGGCCAATCAGAAGCCAGAGCTTTTGCGGGTCATCGCGCATTGCCTGGAGCGCCTCTGAAAGAGCGCGGTAGAAGGACTGCTGCTGCGCATTGATCCAGCTGAACAGGGGGCCGAGCGCACCGGTCGCTTTGACACCGGGTTCTGCCGCTCCGATGCCGAGCGAGGATTGGGCGAGGATCGGTGAGGCGAAGAACGCCAGGAGGCACACGCAGAGCGCGGCAGTGGCAGCGAACCGCAATCGGAATGTCAGCATTTCAGCTCAAGCCGCGTTGCAAAAAACTTGGAAAAATCATTGCCTGCCGGATCATTGAAGAAAGCTTCCGTCAAGGATTCCTGGTTCTGGGCAAGGATTTCATCCACGTCGGGACGAACCACCGTCTGTTTGCAGCCGTTGGTATTGCCTGCAACCACCATATCGGAATCATTGATGAAGTCGATCGCGGTGTACATGGTCGGATCGTAGACGCCGAAGCTCATGTTGCCGTCGAGCGACATGCCGTCTTCCGCCTGAACAGCAAAGAACATCAGCAATTGCCCGTCCTGATAATCGACATTGATTCCATCCGGGACCACCACACTGATGTCCCTGCCGTTCTGTATGATGGAGGTGAAGAAATTGAAGTCGGCCAATGAGTCGTGCACGATCCTGCCGACCTCGGCGAGTTCTTCCGGTTCCAGCTTCAAATTCGCATTGGTGTCGAAATCAAGCAGAACCGTTGAGGAGAACAGTTCGTCGAATCGCCATACGTGCCGCAATTCACTTACCGAGCCGCGGTCACCGATCATGATTTCCAGCCGCGCTTCCGCAAAAACATGCGGATGCGAAAACGCCGCGGTCGCGGACGCGGTTGTGAAAGCGCAGATAAGTCCAAGTCGCCTTATGCTTGCACTGCGATTCATTGTCGGTTGGGCTCCCGTTCCATTTCGCCCCATGCATGAAGAATTTGGCCGGAATTGGACTATGACGCGATTTCCGATTCCCTGCCTGAGCGTTGTTATTCTAATGCAAATTCAATTCCATTGGAATCGCCCAGGCGTCCTGACACGATATGGTGCTTAACGGTCGCAATATCCACCGTATTGTTTGAACCAGACCGCAAGGTAATCGACAAAGGCCCGAACCTTGGCCGGCAGGTAGCGGCGGTGCGGGTAGACCGCATAAATGGCGGCATCATCCGGTACCCGGTCTTCAAAAAGCGTGACGATCTCTCCGCTTTTCAAGAGCGGCCACACCACGAAATCCGGCAGGATGGACACGCCGAGGCCGGATCGTACGGCCTTCATGCTTGCGGTCGGACTGTTGACCTCGATCGGCCCCTTTACGGTAACGGTCTCCATGGCGCCGGATTTGCCGCGGAACTGCCAGTTGTTGAGCGAGCGCGCATTGGTGTCCATGATGCAGGGGACCTTGACGAGATCGGCCGGCTCCTTCAGTTCGGGATGCCGTTTCAAGAAATCCGGGCTGGCACAGACATAGGCCTTGAAGGGTGCCAGCTTTCGGGCGATGAGGCCGGAATCGGCCAGGCGGGTAATTCGGATCGCGACGTCGAAGCCCTCCTCGACGAGGTCGACGAAACGGTCGTCGGAGCTGATCTCAAGTTTGATCTCGGGGTTCTCCATCGCAAAATCGACCATCGACTGACCGATATCGGCGTCGGTGAAAGTGCGCGGCGCCGAGACGCGGACCGTGCCCTTCAGGTCACGGCTGGTCTCGCGGACGAGGTCGGCAAGGTTGTCAATCTCCTTCAAGATGTCGGAGGCCGAGCGATAATAGGTGTGGCCGGCCTCGGTCAGCGAGAACTGCCGCGTCGTCCGGTTGAGCAAGAGCGCCCCGAGATCATCCTCGAGTTCGCGGACATACTTTGAAAGAAGCGCCTTCGAGCGGCCGTTCTTGCGGGCCGCAGCGGAGAATCCCTCCGCCTCGACGACATCGATGAACGCGCGTATGCGTGTCAGCGTATCCATGGATCAGCTCCGTTGGTGCTTGCTGCGTCGATAATCCGCCGGCCGATTGAAAGAAGCGCGCGGTCCGAGCCCCTCGGCCCCATCAGCGAAATGCCGAACGGTGCGCAGTCGACGGATGCGACGGGCAGTGTCAGCTGCGGAAATCCCGAAAGGCCGGACAGGCAAAGCAACCGGATGGCCCGTTCCCGATAATCCTGGATGTCCTCGAAGGAGGCGTCGGCAAGCGGGGCCGCACCCGGAACCGTCGGCATGACAACAAGACCGTCATCAGCAATCAGGTCACCCAGTTCCTGCGTCAGGTCCGACCGTCTCGCGGTCTCTTCGGATACAGTCTCGTCATCGATTGTGCCGCCGAACGCGAAACGTTCCTTGACACCGGGGCCGAGGTTGCGCTCCGCAGCGCTGATCCACGCACCGTGGTTCTGCCAGGCTTCGTAGGCCTGCAGCTTGCGCAGGCACCAGTAGCGCGCTTCGATGTCAATTGTTGTCAAATCCGTCTCTTGCGCAATGCCGGTCACCCCCTGCACCACTTGTAGGGCGTCCGCATATGCGTTCTGTTCGGTGGTTCCGGCGAGCATGGACTCCTGTTCGCGAAGCCGCAGGATCCTTGCCGGTTTCAATGACCCGTCCGGCAGCAGCAATTCCGCGACCGTCGTATAGAGCCCGATGTCACGGGCAAACCAGCCGAAGGTATCGAAGCTCGGCGCCAGCGGCATGGTTCCTTCGAGCGAGATGAGCCCATGCGTGGTTCGCAACCCTACAAGGCCGCAATAGGATGCCGGCGCGCGGATCGATCCGCCGGTATCCGATCCCGTGGCAACATCGGCAAGACCGGCCGCGACCGCAGCCACCGAGCCGGAGGACGAGCCGCCCGTTACGCGCTCCGGCGCCGCCGGATTGACGGGCTGCGGATAGTGGGCATTGTGGCCGTTCAGCGAAAAGGCCAGCTCATCCGTCTGGGTCTTGCCGATGAATTCCGCGCCCGCATCGAGAAGCACCTGAACGGTCGCGGCTGTTTTCGTGGCCGGATCGGCGGCATCGCGCATGTGCGGATTGCCGCAGCCGGTCTTGTGGCCGGCCACATCGAATATGTCCTTGACCGCCAATTTACAGCCGGCGAGCGGCCCGTCCGGCTTGACGGGCAAAGCCGGGCCGCCGGAATCGATAAACGCGTTGAACGGATCGTTTCGCACGAGAGTCATTATCATTGTCTCAAAATCTTGAACCCGGAAGCCGAGATCGTTCATATTTTACAAAACCGCGGCAATGTCCATATCCACGCCAAAAAACAACTTGATTGTGACAGCGTGACGCCTTATGTCCGCGACTGCCCAAAGTCGCACGTGCCTGTGGGTGTCCGCCGATCCTCGATAAGGTGAGGATATCGGTAAGGTACCTGGACCTAACCCCTCCAGTCGGTTTGCCGGCCAACCGTCAAATCGAGGACATCTTGAAGCAACGACGGTGCGGGCCTTTATGGTGTCTGCCGGCTGTCCAAAGGCCGGGGTTACTGCAGAGGCACACCTTCATTGCCGGAAGTGCGGCTGGGTCTCCCATCCAATCCAAGGCAGACAAAGCTCGAGTCCGCGAACCGTCACGGTACGCGGATCAATTGCCGCATCGACCATGCGTCGCGGGACCGGTGTTTCCACCAATCGGGTCCAAGACAAGTGATCGATTGCCCTTTGTCATCCGGAGCGATCCGGAGTGTTGGGAGAAACCGATGACCACGGAACGTATTATTGACTTTCTAAACACGCGACGACCGGACGGACCCTGCCTTGTCGTCGATCTCGATGTTGTCCGCGACAATTACACCGCCTTTCGGCGGGCGCTGCCGGGAAGCGCGATCTACTATGCGATCAAGGCCAATCCCGCCCCGGAAATCCTGCGCCTGCTTGCCTCGATGGGATCGAATTTCGATGCGGCGTCCGTGGCAGAGGTCGAGATGGCCCTGGAAGCCGGCGCGACGCCGGAGCGTATTTCCTTCGGCAATACGATCAAGAAGGAACGCGACATCGCGCGCGCCTTCTCGCTCGGCGTGACGATGTACGCCGTCGACAGCAAGGAAGAGGTCGAGAAAGTCGCCAGGGCGGCGCCGGGATCGCGCGTCTTCTGCCGCGTCCTGACCGACGGCGAGGGCGCCGAATGGCCGCTGTCGCGCAAGTTCGGCTGCGTGCCTGACATGGCCTGCGACGTATTGCGCCACGGCCATGCGCTGGGTCTCGAAGCCTACGGCGTATCCTTCCATGTCGGCTCGCAGCAGACGGATCTCAACGCCTGGGACGGCGCTTTGGCCGATGCGCGCCGGGTCTTCGATGTCCTAGCCGAGGACGGGATCATTCTCAACATGGTCAATTTGGGCGGCGGTTTTCCGACCCGGTATCTGCGCGATGTGCCCGCTGCCGAGGCCTATGGCCAGGCGATCTTCGACGCGCTCAGCCGGCATTTCGGCAACCGCATTCCGGAGACGATCATCGAGCCGGGCAGGGGCATGGTGGGCAATGCCGGTGTCATAAAGGCAGAGGTCGTGCTGGTTTCCCGCAAGGCCGACAACGACAATGTGCGCTGGGTTTATCTCGATATCGGCAAGTTCGGCGGCCTTGCCGAGACGATGGATGAATCGATCCGCTACCCGATCCGCACGGCGCGCGACGACGACCGCGCCGAGCCCTGTGTGCTGGCCGGCCCGACCTGTGACAGCGCCGACGTGCTCTATGAGAAGACACCCTATCCGCTGCCGGTATCCCTGACCATCGGCGACGAGGTGCTGATCGAGGGCACGGGCGCCTACACGACCACCTATTCGTCAGTCGCATTCAACGGTTTCGAGCCGCTGAGGAGTTATGTGATCTGATTGTCCTCACGGTTTTTTGCGCTCACGGCCGCGCGCCGCCATGCGGCTGGCCTGCGCGGTCGCGCCGCACGTGCAGCGAAGGCCGGTCGGCCTTGCGAAGCGCTTCGCGCTTCGGGTCATTTTCCTTGAATGAGCATCGTGGAAAATGAATACGGCGCGAAGCGCCGCAAGCGCGACCGCGTGTCGGGCCCTTTGGCCCGCCCCCGCGGAGCATAGGCCCGAAGGGCCGCTCATGCGTGAGCGAAAACAATTGTTTACGGCGCGCGGCGCGTGAGCGAATCCTCTAAGGAAACAATCAGTCCAAACTCTCGTAATCCGACACCAGCAGATGCACGGGCGGCTCGTCCTCCTCGACCGTCGTGAAACGCGGGATCGGCTTTTCGAAGACGTTGTCGGTCCGGTCGTCATTGACCGTCGAGACCTCACCGATCAGCACATCGTCACCCTCGCCCCAGAAAGCATGCCATATGCCCGGCATGAGCGTCACGCTCTCGCCCGCTTCCAGCTTGAGATGACCGCCCGCCGATAGCGTACGCATGCGCCCGTCGACCGGCACGCTGACCTTGCTTTCACGGTCTATGGAACCGTCATCGGCCGATTCAAAAAGTTCAAGCACCAGGGTGCCGCCGCCACGGTTGATGATGTCCTCGGCCTTGACGATGTGGCGGTGCATGGGGCTGAGCTGGTCCTTGCGCGAGATCATGATCTTTTCTGCGTAGAGCATGCCTCTGCCCGATCCGAGATCGGCGGGATCGCCGTTGCGAACGGTAAAGAGGAACAATCCAAGCTCGTCGAAATTTCCCTGTCCGTAGTCGGTAATGTCCCAGCCCATGCCGCGTTCCACGATCAACGATGCCTCAGGCGCGCGCATCTCATCGGGGCTCCAATAGGCAAAAGGCGGCAGGACGTAGCCGAACGAGCGGAAGAACGCGTCGCCACGCTCAAGGATTTCATTGATCTCAGATCGTTTCATGGCCGTTATCTTTCCCGGTGCTGATGCGCATGTTTTCTTTGGACGGATTTTGCGGCCATCAACCGAAATCCTGGTCTTCCTGGATGCCGAGCTGGCGCTTGACCCCATCGATGTCGCCAAGAACCCATAATTCGGTGATCTGCCTGCCGTCGGTGGTAAAGAACGCGGCGCCTGCCCAGGTGATTTTGCGGCCGGTTTGCGGTACCCCGTAGAAGGTCCCGCCGTGGGTGCCGACAAACTCCATGCGCGCGACCGCCTTGTGTCCTTCCGTGACGATTTCCTGGATGTTGCAGATGAAATCCGGCAGGGATGCGCGAACAGCACGCAGATAGTCGATAAATCCCTCCGGACCGTTGCGTTCGGATCCGAGGGAGCCGCGAAACACGAAGTCCCGATGCAAGATCTGCCGGGCGACATCCTCGTTCCCGGTGTTCCAGACCTGATGATAAAACCGCTCTATCAGCTGTTGAGGCGTTACGTCCATTTCTGGTCTCCGCGTTCAGGCCGTCAGGTCTATGATACCGCAATCACCGGTTTCTGCACCAAATGCCAGCTGCACGCCCTTGCCATCCCATTGCATCGTGCTGATCGCGCCCTTGCCATCGTGCCGAAGCATCGCTTCCTTGCTGTCCGAGAGCCGGGCGGCCAGGATCGCCCCGTCCGCATAGCCGATTGCGACGACGTCGTCCGTCGGATGACAGGCGACGCAGGTCACTGCCGCATCGCCGCGGGTTCCGAGCTGCAGCGGTTTTTTACCCATGGGACCGTCTTTGCCGGAAAACGGCCAGACAATCGCAGCCGGCGCGCCTGAAGAAGCAAGCCATTTGCCCTTTGCGCTCCAGCTCATGGACCTGACCTTGGACGGGTAGCCGGCCATGCGCATGTGCCTGCCGTCATCAAGGCGCCAGCCGTGCAGTGCGTTTTCCTGCATGCTGGACACGACATATTTGCCATCGGGCGAAAAGATCACCTGTGTGTGGGCACCCTTCCACTCCAGATCGACGGCCGGCGCCTGCAATCCGGCCCAGTGCAGAGAGACGCCATCGTAGCGCGCGGCCGCGATGCGCAGGCCCTTCGGTGCAAAGGCAATGCCTTCAACGGTGCGCTGTTCCTGAAACTCGGTCAGAGAGCCATCAGCGTTGCGGACCACCGAGGACCGTCCGGTGGAAAAGGCTACGGCATCCTCCGGGCCGGCGGCGATACAGTTGATCCACTTGCCGGGGTTCTCAGCCAGCGTTTCGGTCCTGCCGTCTGCCGACGTCCTGACAATCTTGCCATCCTCGCCGCCGGTCAACAGCCAGCGGCCTTGCCCGTCCCGCGCAGCGCACAGCAGGCCGTCATGGATGATCACTTCCTTCTTTCCGTGATCAAGCCAGATTACCGAGCCCTCGGCCAGCGCGAAAAACGGAACGGTGCCGATGAACGTTGCAGCGATACAGTGACCGTCGAGGTCGAGCGGGGCGATCGTCGGCATCAACTTAGACTAGGCCTGGCAGGCTTCGAAGGTGCGCTTCAACTTTTCGTGGTCGAGGTCACGGCCGATGAAGACAATGCGGCTTTCCCGCTTCTCGCCCTCTTTCCAGGCACGCTGGTGGTCGCCTTCGACGAGCATGTGGATGCCCTGCACGACATAGCGCTCGTCATCGTTGTCGAAGGCGATGATTCCCTTGAGCCGCAAAATATTCGGTCCGTCGATCTGCGTTGTCTTTTGAATCCAGGGGAAGAAGAGATCCGGCTTGAGCGGTCCGGCCCTCAGTGAAACCGACTCGATCGTGGCGTCGTGAATGTCGGCGGGCCCGTGATGATGGTGGTGATGATCATGTTCGTGATCATGGTCGTGATGATGATGATCATCCTCATGGTCAAGAAAATGCGGATCGTTGTCGAGCGCCCTTTGCAGATCAAACGCACCACGGTCCAGCACGTCATCAAGTGCGATCCCGGCCCGTTCGGTGCGATGAATGCGGGCCGACGGGTTGATGGCACGAATGGCCTGCTCGCGCGCCTGCAATTCGTTATCGTCGACGAGATCCGTCTTGTTCAGGAGCACCACATCGGCGAAGGCGATCTGATCCTCCGCCTCGCGGCTGTCTTTCAGCCGCAACGGAAGATGCTTGGCGTCGACGAGTGCCACCACTGCGTCGAGCCTGGTCTTCTGGCGCACATCGTCGTCCATGAAGAAAGTCTGGGCGACCGGTGCCGGATCGGCGAGGCCGGTGGTCTCGACGACAATGGCATCGAACCGGCCGGGACGGCGCATCAGGCCTTCGACGACACGAATGAGGTCGCCGCGTACCGTGCAGCACACGCAGCCATTGTTCATCTCATAGATTTCTTCGTCCGACTCGACGATCAGGTCGTTGTCGATCCCGATTTCGCCGAACTCGTTGACGATGACCGCGTAGCGCTTGCCGTGATCCCCGGAAAGGATGCGGTTGAGCAGCGTCGTCTTGCCGGATCCGAGATAGCCGGTCAGCACCGTGACGGGAATGGGATTGAAAGCCTCGCTCATGGGCGGCTCCTTTGACTTGAACCCGCATATAGGCAATTGACGCGCCTTGCGCCAGTCACTTGCCGGTCAGCGAAGGCGATCGGGGTCAAAGCTGTGGACATCCTCGAGCAGTTCGATCAGGCCCGAGGCAGCGTGGTCGATCAGCACCTGGCCTTTTTTCGCCGTCGCCGACAGGGCGTTTCCTGTCGCGCCGTCGGGGTTCAGGTCCGCGATTTTCCAGCCGAAGGCGTGCGGGCCGTAGGCACGCAGATGTGTCGCCGTGGTTTCCATGGTTTCCTGATAGGATTCAAAGTCCGCGGCCATTGAGACATCGACCAGGTCGGGACGCAGCGCCAGCATGACCGATGTCTCGATTTCGCCGGCATGGACTCCAAGGTTCCTTTCGCGGGCGGATATCAGCCCGTCAGGAACACCGAAACGCGTCCAGCTTGTCGCGACCGCAAGCATGTTGAAGCGGACACGTGCCTCGGTGGCGACAATGGTCATCAGGGGTGAATTGCCGCCATGGGCATTGAGCATGACGAATTTGCGTACGCCCGACCGGTTCAGCATGTCGGCGATGCCGAACCAGCGTCGGACGGCCTCGTCCCAGCCAAGCGTGCGGGTGCCTGTCACGTCCATATGCTCGATGGAATAGCCGACGGGTTCGACAGGCAGAAACGTCACGGGCAGTTCGGCCGGCATCGATTTAGACACCGCTTCGGCGATGCCCGCGGCAATGATCGTGTCGGTTTCTAAGGGCAGATGCGGCCCGTGCTGCTCATGCGCGCCAAGCGGCAAAACCGCGATCCAGCCCTGCCGGTCACGCGGTTCCAGATCCTTTGCGTTGTCATCCCAGTTTCGAGCCGGAAATACCATCGGGCAAAGCTCCAAGTGCCCGGCAGATACTGTTGCCGTTGCACTGTTGTAGCAGACAGCGACTGGTAGCAGTCGGAAAATTGCAGTGCAACGGCGGCGGAGGTACAAAGCGACGCCTGGTGCGACCGTGCGCCGAGGAATGCCCGGCGAGCACGATCAATTAACCGGATTTTACCGGCGAAACGACGCTTGCCCGACTCTTTGCAGTGAAGGCAGGGGGAGACCGAAAGCGGTGTGCATAATGTTACGCCGACGGATTTTGAAATAGTGCCATCTGGCGTTATAATTTATTTGCCCGACTATGGCTGAAGAGCGCGGGCGGATAGGAGGCCTCGATGGCCAAAAAGAATAAATCCAGTGTTGAGAAGAAAGGCAACGAAGAAAAGGTAGAGCTTTTCTCGCAATTGTCTGCGTCCGCCCGTTATTCTCGCACATTATTGTCACGTCAACTTCTCTCTTGTGGACTTTATGCCGGACAGGATGCCGTAATACTTGCGCTTGATGCCAATGACGGGCTTTCCCTGTCGGCCATTGCAGATCAATTGGGTGTGCGCGCCCCGACGATGACCAAAACGATTAACCGGCTTGCGGCTCAAGGGTTCGTCGACAAACGAGAATCGGAAAGCGATGCGCGGTTGTCGCATGTCTACCTGACGGATGCCGGGCACGATGCAGTGAAAACGGTTCGCAAGGCGATCAGGAAGTCACAAAAGATCGCGCTGCAGGAAATGAGTCCGAAGGACGTCAAATCGCTGGTGCGGTTGCTCAAGAAAGTCGAAGAGAACATCGCCTCGGCGCTTGGCTGACGGACGATCCGTCCTCTCTTTAAAAATTTTAATTTTCAATTTAAAACGATCCAAACAAAAGTTGGAACGAGGCTGCGGCCATGCGCGGCCGTGATTGTCAGGGGTGCTTCTTGGGCCAGAAGGTCAAGCTTTCAACAATTGCCGATTCCCTGGGCCTTTCGACGGCAACGGTTTCGCTTGCGCTGCGCGACAGCCCGCTTGTCGCCGACGCGACCCGCGAAAAGATCAAGGAGCAGGCCCAGACGCTGGGCTATATCTACAACCGGCGGGCCGCCAGCCTGAGGACATCACGCTCCGGCATCATCGGTGTCGTCGTGCATGACATCATGAACCCGTTCTACGCTGAAATCCTGCGGGCCATCGAGAGCGAGCTGGACCGAAACCGGCAGACGTTCATTCTGTCGAACCATTATGACTCGGTGGAAAAGCAGCGCAATTTCATCGAGACGCTGCTGCAGCTCGGCGGCGACGGCGTGATCATGTCACCGGCTATCGGAACACCGAAAAATGATATCGAGCTTGCCGAGGAAAACGGCATGCCGGCCATCCTCATCGCGCGCTCAGTGGACGAGGTCGATGTGCCCACCTATCGCGGTGACGATGCCTATGGAATTGCGCTCGCGACCAACCATCTCATCGGTCTCGGCCACAAGTGCATTGCGATGGTCGGCGGCACCGACCAGACCTCAACGGGCCGGCATCGTTACCAGGGCTATGTGCAGGCGCTGCAGAAGGCCAATATCGCCGTCGATCCCGAACTTCGCATACCCGGTCCGCGCACGAAGCAGGCGGGCTTCGAAGCGGCTGTCAATTTTCTTTCCCTGCCGCAAAAACCGACCGCAGCGGTGTGCTGGAATGACCTGGTCGCCATCGGGCTGATGAACGGGATTGCCCGCGCCGGATTGGTGCCGGGTAAGGATATCTCGGTGACCGGTTATCATGACCTCGAGGAAGCGGCGATTGCGACACCGTCGCTGACGACCGTTTGGAACGGCCAGGCCGAGGTCGGTCGCATGGCGGCACGGGCGCTGCTCGACAAGCTCAACGGATCCTCGGATGCCGATGGCCTGCACCTTATCCGGCCGGAAATGCGCATCCGCCAGTCCACTTCCCCGCTCAAATAGCCCTCATTGGGCTGCTGCACTCTAGCCGCGCTTTTCCCGGGCATAGGCTCGGGCGGCCTCTCCGAACGCCTTGAGGAGCTTGTAGGAGGCCGGATCGGATTGCGCCCAGTATTCGGGATGCCATTGCACACCGACCGCAAAGGCCGATGCGCCGTCCACCGACACGGCCTCGATGACACCGTCCTGCGTCCGTGCCTCGACGGATAGTCCTGGAGCGAGTTCACCGATCGCCTGGCGGTGCAGCGAGTTCACCTGCGCCTCTTCATCCTGAAGAATGTCGTAGAGGCAACTGCCCTTGTCTATGGCAATGTCCTGCCGGATGCCGAAGCGGACATCGGGATCGTCATGCTCCGGCCGCCGATGATCGAGGTTGCCCGGCGCTTCATGGATTTCCGTGGCCAGCGTCCCGCCCAGCGCGACGTTGAGCTCCTGAATACCTCGGCAAATGGCCAGCAGCGGAATGCCGCGTTCGATAGAGCGCCTGATCAGAGGCAGGCTCGTTGCGTCCCGGTCCGGATCATAGGGGCCGTTTTTTTCCGTCGGTTCCTCGCCATAAAGCTCCGGATCGACATTGCTGCGCGCGCCGCTGATCATGACACCGTCAACACGGTCGAGAATCGCGTCGATCTCGGTATAGCCGGACAGGTCCCGGCCGAGCGCCGGGACGATCAGCGGTATGACACCGGCTGCCTTGAGCGCCGCGTCGGAGTACTGGAACGGGCTGGCATGCCAGACATACCCGTCCAGTTCCCTGGTGTCGGCGGGGATGGCGACGATGGCGGTGGGCATTTCAGGCTCCGGAGTGCTTTTTCGGTTGCGGGCTATTTAGCGTATGCGGACGATCTTGCAACCCGCAGCAAATGGCTGGAGTACCGAGCCGGCCTGCCCGGTGAAACACGCTACCGCGCGGCGCGGAATCGATGCCCGGATGGAAGGTCCGAAATGCTGAAAGTATGATGCGATTCATTTGCATACGCATAAACAAGGTGTAGTCTGATTCCCGGTCAGCGCGGCCCGACCATCCGGCAAATCGATCTTTCGGGAATCCACAAGGAGGACAAGTATGAACCGTCGCTCATTCATGAAGAGGGCGGGTGTGGCAGGCACGGGCGCGGCGGCGTCGGTGGCATTGGCGGCACCGGCGGTGGCACAGTCCCTGCCGAGTATCACATGGCAGCTATCGTCCGGGTATCCGAAGCTGCTCGATACGATCTACGGCACCGCCGAGGTCTTTGCCGAATCGGTGCGTGAACTGACCGATGGAAAGTTCGATATCAAGGTCTTCGCCGCCGGAGAGATAGTCGATGCCTTCGACGGGCTGGATGCGGTCCAGGAAGGAAAGATCGATATCGCAAGCACGGCGTCGAACTATTTCTGGGAGAAGGATCCGGCCTTCGCGTTCGGGACGGGTGTGCCTTTCGGCTTGAACCAGAGGATGATGAATGCCTGGCTCTACGAGGGTGGAGGGCTTGAGCTTCTCAACAAGTTTTACAGCAAATTCAATGTGATCGGCTTTCCGGCCGGCAACACCGGCGCCCAGATGGGCGGCTGGTTCCGCAGGGAGATCAACACGCTTGACGATATGCAGGGCCTGAAGTTCCGGATCGGCGGTTTCGGCGGGGCGATCGTCGAGAAAATCGGCGTCAACCCGATCAGCCTGCCGGCAGAACGAATCTACGGTGCCCTTGAAAACGGCACCGTCGACGCGGCCGAGTTCGTCGGTCCCTATGACGATGACAAGCTCGGTCTCAACCGCGTTGCCAAATACTACTACTATCCTGGCTGGTGGGAAGGCGGCGTGACCGTCATGAACCTGATCAACCTCGACAAGTGGAATGCGCTTCCAAGCAGCTATCAGGCGGCGATCCGCAATGCTTCGGCGCACGCGAACTCCGTGATGATGGCGCGCTACGACACGCTCAATCCGCCGACACTTCAGGAGCTGGTGCAGTTCGGCACGGTGTTGCGGCCCTATTCGAGCGATATCATGCTTGCCTGTTTCAACGCCGCCAAGGAGACCTATGCGGAGCTTTCGGCCGAGCACGAGGACTTCAAGATATTGCACGATTCCTACATGGGTTACCGCGGCGAGGCCTATCTTTGGTTCCAGCTGTCCGAATATGCACAGGATACATTCCTGATGCTGCAGCAAAGGGCAGGGCGCCTCTGAACCTGGAGCCGGGGCCTTACAGCCAGGATACCGAAATACCTTGCGGGCTTGATTTTGAAGACAGGCGCGGCAGTTAGTGAACTGTGCAGTGCACAACGGAATTCATTTGACGCCTTGCGCTCCAAAATCAAAATAGGCGCCGCGCTGCCAAGGCGCTCAACAGTGCCGGTGTTCCGGGCTGTGCTGCGGAGGACCGGATGACGCTGCATGATGTCTCGCTCAACGACAAGTTCGACCTGGACAAGGACCGGATATTCCTGACCGGTTCCCAGGCGGTTGTCCGGCTGCTCTTGATGCAAAAGGAGCGGGACAGGCGCGCCGGCCTCAACACCGCCGGTTTCGTATCCGGCTACCGGGGTTCACCGCTCGGCGGGCTTGACCAGCAATTGTTTCACGCCGGACGCCTGCTTGAGGAAAACGACATAGTCTTTCAGCCGGGCCTTAACGAGGAACTTGCAGCGACCGCCTGCTGGGGCACACAGCAGCCGGACCTTTACGGCGCGGGCAAGTATGACGGCGTCTTTTCCGTCTGGTACGGCAAAGGTCCCGGCGTTGACCGGTCCGGGGACGTGTTCCGCCACGCCAATCTCTCTGGCAGCGCCAAGCATGGCGGTGTTCTGGCCCTGATGGGCGATGACCATACCGCGGAATCCTCGACCAACGCGCACCAGACTGAATTTGCTTTCGTCGACGCCATGATCCCGATCCTCAATCCGGCCGGTGTTCAGGAAATCGTCGATTACGGCCTCTACGGATTTGCACTGTCGCGGTTTGCCGGCACCTGGACAGCCCTCAAATGCGTCAAGGACAACATTGAATCGACCGGAACCATCGACGCCCGCCTTGACCGCTTGAACATTGTCTATCCCGAATTCGACATGCCACCCGGTGGACTGAACATCCGCCCAGGTGAACTGGACATGCTTGGCCAGGAGGCCCGCCTCTACGACTACAAGCGCGATGCGGTAAGCGCTTTCATCCGCGCCAACGGGTTGAACCGCGTCGTCTGGTCCGGCGGCGAAGCGCCGAAAATCGGCATAATCAGTGTCGGCAAGAGTTATCTCGACGTCCGCCAGAGCCTCTCGGACCTCGGTATCGACGAGGCACAGGCCGGCCGGCTCGGCATCAGGCTGATGAAAATCGCGGCGCCGTGGCCGCTGGGCTACGAGGATTTCAGGGCATTCGTGAACGGCCTTGAAATGGTGATCGTCGTTGAAGAGAAGCGCTCGCTGATCGAAACGCAGTTGCGCGAGGAGCTCTACGGAACCGCACATCAGCAGAAAGTTGTCGGCAAGCGAAGCGAGAGCGGCGAATGGCTTTTCCCCGTCAAGGGCGCGCTTGATCCGAATGAGATCTCCGTTGCGGTCGGTGAACGGATCCTGCGCCTCATCGGCCATTCGGAAGAGATCGACAGCCGTGTCAAACGGATAAGGCAGGCCCAGGCCATGCTCTCCGACATCACTGATGTCGCGGTGCGCACGCCGTATTTCTGTTCCGGCTGCCCGCACAACAGTTCGACAAAGGTTCCCGAGGGTTCGGCCGCGGCCGCCGGTATCGGCTGTCATTTCATGGCGATATGGATGGACCGGGACACAAGCGGGTTTACCCAGATGGGCGGCGAGGGCGCCCAGTGGGTCGGCCAGCAGCCTTTCACCGAAACACCGCATATCTTCCAGAATCTGGGCGACGGCACCTACAATCATTCGGGCATCCTGGCGTTGCGTTTCGCGCTCTCGGCCGGCGCCAACATGACCTACAAGATCCTATTCAACGATGCTGTAGCGATGACCGGCGGCCAGCATCTGGACGGCGACCTGACGGTTGACGCTATCGCCCGCCAGGTCCGCGCCGAGGGCGTCGAGCGCATAGCGGTCGTCTCGGACGAGCCCGACAAATATCCAAAAAGCATGGACTGGCCGTCGCGCGTCACGTTCCACCATCGCTCAACTATGGATGCCGTGCAGCGCGAATTGCGGGACATCAAGGGCGTGTCCGTTTTGCTTTACGATCAGACCTGTGCCGCCGAGAAGCGGCGCCGGCGTAAGCGCGGCACCTACCCGGATCCCGACAAGCGTGTCTTCATCAACGAGCAGGTGTGTGAGGGGTGCGGAGATTGCGGCATCAAGTCGAACTGCGTTTCCGTGCAGCCGGTGGAGACCGAGTTCGGGCGCAAGCGGCGTATCGACCAGTCGAGCTGCAACAAGGATTTTTCGTGCGTCGACGGTTTCTGTCCGTCATTCGTGACCGTGCATGGCGCCAAAATCCGTAAGGCCGAAGGAAAATCCCTCGAGGGCGATCCGCTGGTAGGCGTGCCTGATGCGCCGGTCAACCTGCCGCAAGACGGCTGGGCCTGCGTGATCACCGGTGTCGGCGGCACGGGCGTGGTCACGATCGGCGCGATCCTGGGGATGGCCGCGCATCTGGAGGGCAAGGGCTGCGGCATGATCGACATGGCGGGGCTTGCGCAAAAGGGCGGTGCGGTGCTGTCCCATGTGCGGATAACCGCAAGGCCCGATGATATCACGGCCATCCGGGTTCCGGCAGGCAAGGCCGATCTCGTTCTGGGGTGCGATCTCGTGGTTTCCGGTTCGCGCAAGGTCCTGGCCTCTGTTCACGAGGGCAAAACCCTGTTCGTCGCCAATACAGCGGAAATCATGCCCGGCGACTTTACCCGCAATGCCGATTTCTCGTTGCCGGTCGAGCGGTTGAAGCGCGCGGTGATCAAGGCAGCGGGAGAAGACCGGACCGTCTATTTTGACGGCACCGGTGCGGCGACGCGTTTGTTCGGAAACGCCATTGCCGCCAATATGTTCATGCTCGGCCTCGCCAGTCAGAAGGGTGGGCTGCCGGTATCGCCGGAGGCGATCGAGCGTGCCATCGAACTGAACGGCCAGGCAAAGGAGATGAACGTGCAGGCGTTCCGGTGGGGGCGTCGTGCGGCGCATGATCCGCAAACCGTCCGTGATCTGATGGCAGCGGCGCGCGAACCGGATCCCGTGCGGCAACTCTCACAGAGCCTGGACGAGGCGATCGAGCGCCGGGTCAGGTTTCTGAGCGACTATCAAAGCCGGCGCTATGCCCGCCGCTACCGCAACCGCGTCGAGCGCGTGAAGCAGGCCGAGGAGAAGCTAAACGGGAAGGCCGGTCCGCTGACAGAGGCGGCCGCCCGAAATCTCTTCAAGCTGATGGCCATCAAGGACGAGTATGAGGTGGCGCGGCTTTACAGCAACGGCGCTTTCATCGCCGAGCTGAAGAATCAGTTTGAAAGCTGGGACCGGCTGGAATTCCATCTCGCGCCTCCAGTCCTCAATCAGCGCGATGAAGAGGGTCATCCGCGCAAAAGGCAATTCGGTTCCTGGATGATGCGGCTGTTTTCGCTTCTGGCCAAGGTTCGGCGGGTTCGCGGCACGCCTTTGGATGTTTTCTCCTACCACACCGAGCGGCGTGATGAGCGCCGTATTCTGCGTGAATATGAAGCGCTTGTGGAGGAAGTTGTCGATACGGTGAACAAGGACCGCCTGGATGCCGGTGTTGCGCTGTTGAACTATCCGCAGAAAACCCGTGGCTACGGGCATGTCAAAGGTGCGAGCATCACCATGGCCGAGGCTGAGCGGGAAACGCTGAAGAAGGCATATCTCGATGCCGAGATGAATGTGCCGCAGGCGGCCGAATAGGCGGCATGGGTTGAATATCACGCCTGTCGAGTAAAGTGGCGGAAGTTTCCGCCGCAGAAAGCCCCGTTTACCGCCATTTAAACGGCCTAATATCGATTTTCTCAAACCTTCTTTAATGCTTTTCCGGTAGGTCTCATGACACCTTGAAGGATTGGTGTTAATGGGCGGAAAGCAACAGGGGCAGTTACCGACAGACGTTTATCTGTCGTTTGTCCGTTCGCTATACGGCAACCGCATGACCTTGCGCGCGGGCATGATCGCGCATGTCACCACGTGCGGTCTGATCTTTTTCAAGGTCAAGGACCCGGTCTACCTCGCCTTTGGCGGCATCATCTTTGCGCTTTGGCTTATCCGCGCGATGTCGATGCGCTGGTTCGACAAGGTGGAATTTTCCGAGGATGATCGCGATCTCATCACCAAATGGGAGTGGCGCTATATCGCCGGATCCGGCCTGGTCACACTGACCCTCGGCCTGATGAACAGTTATGCCTTCCTTGTTTCGCACGACACGTTCGCTCAGCTCGCGGCGCTGTCGGTCACGATCGGAACCATGGTTTCCGTCGTCGGGCGCAATTTCGGCTCCAAGACCAATGTCGATGTCATTTCGCTCGCCGCCTGCCTGCCGATCATGATCGGCCTGTTTTTTGCCGGCGGCATCTACATGGCGATCCTGGGTTTGTTGGTCATACCACTGATTGTGACAACGCGGGCGATGGCCAATGGCGTGCGTGAGTTCCTGTACGAGAACGTCCTCAGCCGCCGGGAAATCGCCATCATAGCCGATCGCTTCAATGCGGCACTCAACAACATGCCGCACGGGCTTTTCATGCTCGACGAGGACGGCCGCATCGTTGTCGCGAACAAGAAGGCGGCAGAGTTGCTGTCGGCGCCCGACAGGGATTCCCTGCGCAACCACTCGCTGATGGCGGTGCTGCGGTATGGCGTCCGCAGGGGCGTGATTACCTCGGGTCGCGCGAAAATCATCCAGCGCCAGCTCAAATCTCTGATCGCCGGCGAGGAGTCGCGGGCGCTCGTCTATTTTTCCGAAGAGCTCTATCTCGAATTCAGCGCCAAGCGCCGCAAGGCAAACGGCGTCGTCTTGATTTTCGAGGATGTCACCGCCCGTATCAAGGCTGAAGAGAAGATCGTGCATATGGCCCGCTATGACAGTCTGACAGGCCTGTCGAACCGCGGCTATTTCTCGGAAATCGTGGAAAGCGCCGTCCGCAAAATGGGCGAGGACGAGAAGTTCGCACTGGTCGTTATCGACCTCGATGATTTCAAGCACGTCAACGATACGAACGGTCACATGACCGGCGACCGGCTTCTGTGCGCGATCTCGGCACGCCTGTCCGGGCTCGCCAGCGAGCGCATGACCCTGTCGCGTTTCGGCGGCGACGAGTTCGTGATCTTCATCCGCGATGTCAGGGACACCGATGATGTGGACACGACCATGTCGGAACTGTTCGAGTCCCTGCGCGGAACCTACCTGATCAACGGCAACAAGCTCTTTGTCAGCCTGAGTGCCGGCGTGGTCATCGGATCAAAGGCCGAGTTCAAGCTCGACGATCTGCAGATCAAGGCCGATCTCGCGCTTTACGAGACAAAGCATCAGGACAAGAACAGCTGGGTCATCTTCGCCGAGGAGATGGATGAGAAATACACGCGCCGGCAAAAGCTCAAAGCGGCTCTGCGCGACGCGGTCCGCGAAAAGTCCTTTACCGTGGTCTATCAGCCGATGTTCACCGCGGACACTGTCCAGGTGGCGTGCTGCGAAGCGCTTTCACGATGGTACCATCCTGAGTTCGGCGCTGTTTCTCCGGCTGTCTACATTCCTCTTGCTGAGGAAATGGGCATAGTCGGTGAACTGACGCGCCATATGCTGAATGTTGCCTGCCGCGACTGTGCCAGCTGGTCGAACGGCTCGTCCGTTTCCGTCAACCTGTCCGCCAATGATCTGCGCAACAAGGAGATCGTGTCGATGGTGACGGATGCGCTCAATGCGGCCGGGCTCGACGCAAAGCAGTTGCAGGTGGAGGTCACGGAAAGCGCATTTGTCCAGGATGCTGCAAAAGCCAAGTCGATCCTGGAGGAACTTCGCGCTAAGGGCGTGACGATTGCCATCGATGATTTCGGCACCGGCTACTCGAGCCTGAGCTATCTGCACCTTCTGCCGCTCAACAAGGTGAAGATCGACCGGTCCTTTGTCTCGGATATTGCCGATGACGAGCGCACGCTGAAACTGCTCAAGGGTGTCGTTCACCTTTCGCGTGAGCTGGGACTGGAGATCGTCGTCGAGGGCGTGGAGACAGAGGAGCAGCTTGAACTCATCCGCTCCACCGGAAGCGCGGACCTCATCCAGGGTTTCATCTTCGGCATGCCAATGCCCAGCAGCGCCATCACCGAACTGACGTCGAGCACCATGCGTTCGAAATCCGGGTCAACGCCTGCCGCCAGGCAGGCACGCAAGTAAAGCCCACCGGCCGGATTGCCCGCCTCGCGCATGCTATGAGCAATCTCTGCAAAGCAACCATCGACAAGAGGGATCGCTTGCCTTTGCGGACCTTGTTTCCCAGCGGGCAAGCGTCCTGTTGTACGTCCGGACCGGATCGCATCGCTTGACCGCTGCGGTTTCACGGGAGGCGCCGCCGGATAGGAGACGCATTCGTCTCGCATCTTCGCGCACCCGATTTGTCCGGTGAGCCCATTCGCCGGGCGCGATTGGTTCCTGCGAGGATATCTACGTTCTGCGTCCAGCGATCGATTGTAGCTGTCCGACTTACCGGACGGCTGGAACCGTTTGCCTTACGATGTCCCGTGCTTCGCCCAGGTCATCGCCGTCGAAGGGACGGCACGGTGCGATGCGAGAAGAAACAGGATGCTGGCGATCGGCGGCAGTGTCATGCTGCACAACAGAGCGTATTTCAGCGATGTGCCGTCGTCGACGGAAGCACCAAATGAAGCGAAGCTGTCACTCAGAACGCCGATGACCGCGGGAACAGCCCCGTAGGCGATCAGCGAGGAGGCGAACATCATCAGGGCAATTGCCGTTGCGCGCACACTTTGTTTGGAGACTGTGTGCATGCATGCCATCGCCGGACCGAAACCGGTACCGGCAAGGAAAAAGGCGCCGAACAGTCCGTAGTAGGCAACTTGCACGTCTCGTCCGACAAGGACGGCCATGAAGGGCACGACAGCCAGGCTGCAGGACAGCGCGGACCACCAGAATTCCCAACGTGCATCGCGGGTCACGAGCTTGTTGACGATGAAGCCGCCCGCGAAGGTCCCAAGGATCAGACCGAAGCCGAGGAAAGCGCCGCCGGAGCGAGAGAACTCCTCGATCGTCACGCCGTAGGCGCGCTGGAAGAATGCGGGAATCCAGGTTGCAAGGCCAGCAAGCGTAAACAGCAGCGGGATCGCAACCAAAAGCAGCTGGATCTCTCGGCGCTTCAGCATGGAAACAACGTCCCGGCTCCAAACGACATTTGATGCGGGCGCCACCGAACCGGCTTCCCTCGGGTCCCTCAGCACGAGCAGCAGGACGACAAGCGGAAGCAATCCGACCGCACCGAAGATGATGAATGTCATGCGCCAGCCGACCATCTCCAGCACAATGCCGCCGGCGATCAGGCCGATGAGCGTTCCAACAGTGCCGATGCCGGTAAAAAGCGAGATCATGAAGGCCCGGTTCTGCGCCGGTGTCACGTCGGAGATAAGCGATTGCGCGGATGGCACGCAGCCGGCCTCGCCAGTGCCGACCATCATGCGGCTGATGAACATCTGCACAAAGTTGTAGGACATGCCGCATGCGGCAGTGGCGGCGCTCCAGACAGTCAGTGCGACAGCGATGAGGTGGACGCGGTTCCAGCGATCGGCGATGCGTCCGGCAACCAGTCCCAGTCCGGCATAGCAAACGGCAAAGGCGAGTCCGCCAAGCAGACCCATCTGGCTGTCAGAAAGTCCAAGGTCATTCTTGACCGGTTCCACCATGAGGGCGAAGAGAACCCGGTCCATCTGGTTAACCAGGTTGATGATCCCAAGGATAATGACAACGACGAATAGGTTTTGACCAGCCGTCGATCTTGTTCCGTTATCGGGCATTCTATTCCGACCTTCGGTTCGCCCCACGCAGAATGAATTCGACGCTCACCATATCGGACGCAAGTTAATATTGGTTTATCGGCCAAGTTGTCGGCAATGCGGAACACTCGTCGTGCAAGGTGTTCCGAGCCATTCCGCGACGTCGCGCAAAAGTTGTACGTAGTAGCTTGCCCGATCTTAAGACTTGTCGAGTAATTCAGGCATTCCAACAAGTTTTGATCTAGTGGGCGTGGAAGATATCCGCTGCAAGTTCTTTATTTGCAGGTTTTCCGACGACTTATTCAAGGTTGCGCCCTTTGCACGCCCGATAATCAATGCACCCGGAATTTCGCCGCGGCACAACTGATAAGCGAAGTGCCTTCATTACGATTCTGTTAACCTTAATATCATGTTAATGGGCTCCGAAGTGCGATTTACCTTTAACATGTTGAATTGTTCAATTAGTGTTAACCCAACATTAACCATCGTGTCAGGGGCGGACGATGACACAAACTGTAGGTGCGGTGTCGGCGTACACGACGAAACTCCTCAAACTTCTGGACAGGGTTGAGTATCGTCGTATCGACAATCTCGAGGACATGGAGGACGTCGCGCGGCTTCGCCGCAAGGCCTATATCGAGGCCGATATCCTCCCGGTTGAAGGCGACATGCTCATTGACGAGCTCGACTTTGACCCCCAGGCGTATGTGTTTGGCGTCTATTTCGACGAGCGTCTGGTCAGCACGGTTCGTATTCACCACGTCACACCGGCGCATCGGGTAAGCTCCTCGGGCAAGATATTCCCCGATGCCGTCAACGGGTTTCTCGATGCCGGAATGACACTGATCGATCCAGTGCGCCTGGCGGCCGATCCGGACCTTCTTGAGGAGCTTCCTGCGATCCCGTATCTGACACTGCGGATCGCGACAATGGCCACCGACTATTTCAAAGTCGATCAGTGCCTTTCGCTGATCAAACCACAGCATGCGGCCTTCTACCGCCGGGTGTTCAGGTCGAAGCAGATCGTTGCACCGACATCGAACTGCGACGCCTACAAGATCGATCTCACACTGCTGGCGGCGCATGTGCCGGTCGAATTGCCGAAGGTCTATCAGCGCTATCCGTTCTTCCGCTCGCAGCCGTTCGAACAGCGCATGATGTTTGCCCCGCCGGAGGAGCTGAGCACCCTTCCGCTGACCATTCGGCCGACCGCGCGCTACCTGCAGGCGGCGTAGTCCGCCTGATCCGCCATCCTTGATTTGCAAGGCTTGCCCGGTCTCCGACAGGGCAGCCATTCCAGGGTCAATTGCTTCAATCCGAGTGTGGGCCGCCCGCGGGTCCCGTATGACTTGCCCTGCAGCGCAGCATTGTGTATTCGATGCTGCGAATGTCTTTTGCCTGCCTGTTGACGCTCGTCTCTGGCAAGGCTTGCAGCGGAATTCAAGGCAGGTGTTGTCCGTGGCTCATCCCGGATGAAGCCGGCTTGGCAGGGGAGAATCTCAATGGCCGAACAAAATGACGGACCCGTCGAGACGGGCGCCGAAATGGACTATTCGGAACACGAAAACACCTACAACATGTTCCTGATGCTGGCCAAGTACGGCACGCTGATCTGCATCGTCATCCTGATTGCCATGGCCGTCGGCTTTTTCACCGCTGCCGGCTTCATTACAGCCACGCTCGTGGCAGTCATCCTCCTTGCCATCGGTTACTACGTACTGAGGTAGGGCGCCTACGGCCCGCGCCGAACGCCTTCGCCGCCAAGGTGCGGTGGAGCCCTGTCCTCGGCGCGCTCGCATTTCAAGGGAGTGTAGATTGGCTAGCACCGTTTTCATCGCAAAAGAATCCCATTCCGACGAAACCCGCGTTGCCGCCTCGGTTGATTCCGTCAAGAAAATGGTTGCGCTCGGTCTGAATGTCGTTGTTCAGAAAGGCGCCGGCGCAGGCTCGCAGGTCTCCGACGAAGCCTTCGCGGAAGCGGGTGCGAAACTCGGCGCCGCGACCGGCGCGAAGACCGCCGATGTGGTGCTCAAGGTGCGCCGGCCAACCGATGCCGAGATCAAGAACTACAAGAAGGGTGCTGCCGTCATTGCCATCATGGATCCATATGGCAATGAAAAGACGCTTCAGGCCCTGGCCAAGGCCGGGCTTGCCTGTTTTGCCATGGAACTGATGCCGCGGATTACCCGCGCCCAGGTCATGGATGTCCTGTCTTCGCAGGCAAACCTTGCCGGCTACCAGGCCGTGATCGACGCGTCGCACGAATTCGACCGCGCCATGCCGATGATGATGACCGCCGCGGGCACCGTACCGGCGGCGAAGGTCTTCGTCATGGGTGCAGGGGTTGCCGGTCTGCAGGCGATCGCCACCGCAAGGCGGCTGGGCGCCGTCGTCTCGGCGACGGATGTGCGTCCTGCCGCAAAAGAGCAGGTGGCATCGCTTGGCGCCAAGTTCATCGCTGTCGAGGATGAAGAGTTCAAGGCGGCGGAAACGGCCGGCGGTTACGCCAAGGAGATGTCGAAGGAATATCAGGCGAAACAGGCGGAACTTGTCGCCGACCATATCGCCAAGCAGGATATCGTGATCACCACTGCGCTTATTCCGGGCCGCCCCGCGCCGAAGCTGGTCAGCAAGGCGATGCTCAAATCGATGAAGCCCGGTTCCATTTGCGTCGATCTCGCGGTCGAGCGCGGCGGCAATGTCGAGGGTGCCAAGGCCGGTGACATCGCCGAGGTCGAGGGTGTTCGGATCATCGGATACAACAATGTCGCCGGCAGGATCTCTACAAGCGCCTCGCAACTCTACGCAAAGAACCTGCTTTCATTCCTTGAAACGCTGATCAACAAGGACGAGAAAACTCTCGCGATCGATCCCGAGGACGAACTCGTCAAGGCCACCATGCTGACCCATGATGGCAAGGTTGTGCACCCGAATTTCGGCGGTGCCGCTGATAAAAAGGGAGATGCATGATGGCAAATTCCGCAGTCGACCAGGCGCTGGAAAACCTCGAATCCGCGACGGAGGCCGTGCGCCAGGCGGTTACCGAGATGCCGGCGGTCGCCGATGCAGCCGGTGCCGCGGCGCATGGCGCCAGCGGCGGGGCGATCGATCCGTTCATATTCCGCTTTGCCATTTTCGTGCTGGCGATTTTTGTGGGCTACTACGTGGTCTGGTCCGTGACGCCGGCTCTGCACACACCGCTTATGTCGGTCACCAATGCGATTTCCTCGGTGATCGTTGTTGGTGCGCTGCTTGCCGTCGGGATCTCGGCGAGCGGGCTTGCGACCGGCTTCGGTTTCATTGCGCTGGTGTTGGCATCAGTCAATATTTTCGGCGGCTTCCTGGTCACCCAGCGCATGCTGGCCATGTACAAGAAAAAAGAAAAGTGAGGGGCTGATTGATGTCTGAGAGTTTTGCAGCCTTTCTCTATCTTGTTTCGGGCGTGCTTTTCATCCTGGCGCTGAGGGGACTGTCGCATCCGACGACGAGCCGCCAGGGCAATGTCTACGGCATGGTCGGGATGGCGATCGCCATTGTGACCACGCTGGCACTGGCAACGCCGAGCTTCGGCGGCTTCGTTCTGATCGTTGTCGGCCTTGCCGCCGGCGGCAGCGTCGGCGCAGTGATCGCCCGGCGCATTCCGATGACCGCCATGCCGCAGCTTGTTGCGGCATTCCACTCGCTTGTCGGCCTCGCCGCGGTGATGGTGGCAGCAGCAGCGCTCTACTCGCCCTCATCCTTCGGCATTGGCGAAATCGGCAGTATCCATGCACAGGCCCTGGTGGAAATGTCCATCGGCGTTGCCATCGGTGCGATCACCTTTACCGGTTCAATCATCGCCTTTCTGAAGCTTGACGGGCGCATGTCCGGAAAACCGATCCTCTTGCCGATGCGGCATGCGATCAATGCCGGCCTCGGCATTGCGATCATCGTGCTGGTGATCATCCTGGTGGCAACCGAGAGCACATTCGTGTTCTGGCTGATCGTCATCGCATCGCTGCTGTTGGGCGTGCTGATCATCATCCCGATCGGCGGCGCGGATATGCCGGTGGTCGTGTCGATGCTTAACTCCTATTCGGGATGGGCAGCGGCCGGTATCGGATTCACGGTCGGAAACCTGGCACTGATCATCACCGGCGCGCTTGTGGGTTCGTCCGGCGCCATCCTTTCCTACATCATGTGTAAAGGCATGAACCGGTCGTTCATTTCCGTGATCCTCGGTGGCTTCGGCGGCGAGACGGCGGCGGCAGCCGACGATGACATGGACCGCTCGGTCAAACTCGGTTCGGCAGAAGACGCCGCGTTCCTGATGCAGAATGCCTCGAAGGTGATCATCGTTCCGGGCTACGGCATGGCGGTCGCCCAGGCGCAGCACGCACTGCGCGAGTTGGCGGACCTGCTCAAGGAGAACGATGTCGAAGTCAAATATGCCATCCACCCGGTGGCGGGGCGCATGCCCGGTCACATGAACGTGCTGCTGGCCGAGGCGAATGTGCCTTACGACGAGGTGTTCGAACTGGAGGACATCAACTCGGAATTCGCACAAGCCGACGTCGCCTATGTGATCGGCGCCAACGACGTGACCAACCCGGCTGCGCGGGATGATCCGAATTCGCCGATCTACGGCATGCCGATCCTTGAGGTGGACAAGGCCAAGACGTGCCTCTTTGTCAAACGCTCACTCGGCTCCGGCTATGCCGGCATCGACAATACGCTGTTCTACAAGGACGGCACGATGATGCTCCTTGGCGATGCCAAAAAAATGACGGAAGACATCGTCAAGTCGATCGACTGACCAAAAGAACCCGCCGAAATGGCGGGTTTTTTGTTGCGAAATTGAAATTCGGTTATCCGCGGACCCGGGCAAGACCATCCTTGGCGGGCTGATACTTCGGGTCGAGCTGGGCGGCGCGGGCATAGGCATTGCGGGCCTTGGTGGTGTCCCCGCGTCGCTCATAGATCAGTCCCTGATTGACCCAGGCTTCCGCAATGTTCTTGTCGAGCTGCAGCGCCTTGTTGATATCGGTGAAGGCGTTTTCCTCGTCGCCGAGCGCCAGGTAGGACAGGCCACGATTGTTGTAGGGCAGCGGCGCGCTGGGTGACAGCGAGATGGATTTCGAGAAATCCTCGATCGCCTGCTCATGCTGCCTGCGTTGCTGGTAGATCAGGCCGCGGTTGTTGTAGGCCCGCGGATCGGTGGTATCGAGATTGATGGCGCGGTTGTAGTCGTTGAACGCGTTGTTTGACTGGCCAGCCTCGCGGTACATGTTGCCACGGCCGATATAGGCGACATCATAGCGCGGGTTGATCTGCAGTGCCTTGTTGTAGTCGTTCGAAGCGGCGGACAGATCACCCATTCCCCGATAGATCAGCGCCCGGTTGGCGTAGGCCTGGTAGAAATTCGGATCGAGCTGGATCGCCGTATTGAAATCCTTCAGCGCTTTCTGGAAGTCACCGGCACGGCCATAGGCGCTGCCGCGGACATTGTAGGCCTTGGCATCGTTCGGGTTGTTGGCGATCACCTGCGTCAGTGAGGCGATGTTGCCTTCCGAACCCTGCGCCCGGTCGATACTGATGACGCTTTCGGGATTGGTCGCCTGGCAGGCGGCAAGCGCAAAGGCCGAAGCGGCGATCAGCAGGATTGCCGGAAGACGACTGATGCCGGTGCCTGGCGTTTTGTGTGCTGTCACCCGTCTTTCCCTCGTCTGCCCTGTCCGGATGAATCTTTGGCGGGCGCTTCCGTTGCTAAGGAACACAAATAAAGGCGGTGGCGATTCCATCGCCCCGCCCAACAAAACGCACAAATTGCGTTTGAATAATGGCAGATCTAGCGGCCGCCGCGGCCGACCAAAAGACCTTCGCGCTGCGCGCGCTTGCGTGCCAGCTTGCGGACACGACGGACAGCTTCAGCCTTTTCGCGGGCGCGCTTCTGGGACGGCTTCTCATAAAAGTCGCGCATCTTCATTTCGCGGAAAATGCCTTCACGCTGCATTTTCTTTTTCAGCGCACGGAGCGCCTGGTCAACATTGTTATCGCGGACAAGTACCTGCACCTGATCCCGTTCCTTCCGATCTCGTGTTAGGCCATCGCATCAATTTAGCATATTGCGTTGGCAAATACATTCCGGTTCGCGAAAGTCCTCGGACTTCGCGGCTGGCAGGGACGTAACAGAATTTGCATTTCAAGTCCAGAGTCCGGCGTCGGATTTGATTATTTTCGTGCAGACACGATAAAAGGTTCCGCTGGTCGGATAGCGCGGCGTCGCGCGTCGCAATAAAACAATTGCGACCTGCCGAAATCTGCCATCAGAGAAGTCGAATTCGACCGTTCGAACCGGGAGCCAGTCTGACGCATGCGGAAGTATTCGATATTCGCTGTTACCCGCGAAGCAATGCGCGGCCACAAGGGCTGGCCGCAGCAATGGACCTCGCCGGAGCCGAAGAAACAGTATGACGTTGTGATCGTCGGTGCCGGAGGCCATGGTCTTGGAACCGCCTTTTACCTTGCAAAACAGCATGGCATCACCAATGTGGCTGTGGTCGAGAAGGGATGGCTGGGCGGCGGCAATACCGGCCGCAACACGACGATCATCCGTTCGAACTATCTCTATGACGAGAGCGCTGCACTCTACAATCACGCGATGAAGATGTGGGACGGGCTCAGCCAGGAATTGAACTACAATGTCATGTACTCGGCACGCGGCGTCATGATGCTTGCCCACAATGTGCATGACGTCCAGGGCGCTCAGCGCCACATCCATGCCAACCGGCTCAATGGCGTGCAAAATGAATGGCTGACTCCCGAACAGGCAAAGCAATATTGTCCGCCACTGAACATTTCCAAGACAGCCCGCTATCCGGTGATGGGTGCGGCGCTGCAGCGCTGCGGCGGCACGGCGCGTCACGACGCGGTCGCCTGGGGGTATGCGCGCGGTGCGGCCGATCGCGGGGTCGATATCATCCAGAACTGCGCGGTTACCGGGATCAGGCGTGCGGCAAACGGCGCTGTCGAAGGCGTCGAGACGAGCCGCGGCTTCATCGGCGCCAAGAAGGTCGGGGTCGTTGCGGCCGGTCACAGCTCGGTTTTGATGGACATGGCGGGCGTGCGGATGCCGCTCGAAAGCTATCCGCTGCAGGCGCTGGTCTCGGAACCCGTCAAGCCGGTCTTTCCGTGTGTCGTCATGTCGAACACGGTGCATGCCTATATCTCGCAGTCTGACAAGGGCGAACTGGTCATCGGGGCCGGTACCGATCAGTACACGTCCTATTCGCAAACGGGCGGCTTGCACATCCTCACCCATACGCTGGACGCGATCTGCGAGATGTTCCCGATCTTCTCGCGCATGAAAATGCTGCGGTCGTGGGGCGGGATCGTCGACGTGACGCCGGACCGCTCGCCAATCCTCGCCAAGACACCGGTTCCGGGGCTCTATGTGAATTGCGGCTGGGGCACCGGCGGCTTCAAGGCAACACCGGGATCGGCCCATGTCTTCGCCCACACCATCGCCAATGATGCGCCGCATCCGATCAATGCGCCCTTTACGCTCGAGCGCTTCCGCTCGGGCCGCCTGATCGACGAGGCCGCCGCTGCCGCCGTTGCCCACTGATTGTCCGGGATCTGAAACTTATGCTGCTGATCTATTGTCCCTACTGCCAAGAAGAGCGGCCGGAGCTCGAGTTCCGCCACGCGGGCGAGGCGCATATCGCACGACCATCCGATATCAAGGCGATCTCCGACGAGGAATTCGAGGGCTTTTTCTTCATCCGTTCCAATCCGAAGGGCGTGACCTTCGAGCGCTGGTGGCATGTGCACGGATGCGGCCGTTTCTTTAATGCGGTGCGCGATACGGTGACCGACAAGATCATCATGACCTATGAGGCCGGCAAGCCGCGTCCCACCGACGAGGAAATACAGGCCAGGCAGAGGGAATTGGCCTCATGAGCGGCGCAAATCGCATTGCCGGCGCCGGTCGGCTGACACCCGCCAAGACGGTCCGTTTCACTTTCGACGGCGAAATCTACACGGGCCTTGAAGGCGATACGCTCGCCTCGGCGCTGATCGCCAACGGCGTTCATCTCATGGGCCGTTCATTCAAATACCACCGGCCTCGCGGTGTGCTCGGCGCCGGTGCCGAAGAGCCGAACGCGCTTATGGGCATCGAGCGCGACAAGTCAAGACGGCAGCCCAATGTGCGCGCGACAGTTCAGGAGGTGTTTGAAGGCATGACGGCGGTTTCGCAAAACCGCTGGCCGTCGCTTGGCTTTGACGTGGGCGCGGTCAATGATCTGTTGTCGCCGATTTTCGCGGCCGGTTTCTACTACAAGACCTTCATGTGGCCGAAGGCCGCGTGGCAGAAGCTCTACGAGCCGGTTATCCGGGCCGCGGCGGGGCTTGGCGTATCTCCCGATGAGGCGGACACCGATCACTATTCCAGCCGATACATCCATTGCGACGTCCTGGTCGTCGGCGGCGGCGTCGCGGGATTGTCCGCGGCACTTGCGGCCGCCCGGACGGGCGCGACGGTCATTGTCTGCGACGAGCAAGCCGATATGGGCGGCGCGCTTTCCTACGAGACGGGTGTCACGGTCAATGGCCAACCCGGATTCGACTGGGCGGCCGCCGCATCGAGAGACCTTGCCGCGATGGACAATGTGCGCGTCCTTACCCGCACGACCGCTTTCGGATACTACGCGCAGAATTTTGTCGGCCTAGCCGAGCGCGTGACCGATCACCTCGCCGATCCCGCAGCGGACATGCCGCGTGAACGGCTGTGGCAGGTGCGTGCAAAAAAGGTGATCCTGGCTGCCGGTTCCATAGAGCGGCACATGGTCTTTGCCAATAATGACCGGCCCGGCATCATGCTGTCATCCGCGGCACGAAAATATCTCAATCATTATGGCGTTGCCGTTGGCGCAAAGATTGGCGTCTACACGGCGAATGATTCGGCCTATGAAACTGCTTTCGACCTGAAGCGTGCCGGTGTTTCCGTCGAGGCGGTCGTCGACTGCCGCGACCATCCGGGCGAGGGCCTTCTGGAAAGGGCCGCCGATCTCGGTATCGAGGTCCTGACGGATCATTCGGTCATCAACACGTCCGGCGCGCGCCGTATCTCGGCAATGACCGTGAAGCGCAACCGCGGCGGAGGGAGCCGGTCGATCGCCGTTGACGCGCTGATCATGTCGGCTGGCTGGACGCCGTCGGTGCACATGTTCTCACAATCGCGCGGCAAGGTCGCCTGGGACGCTGACACGGAGCGTTACCTGCCGGGCGAATACGCTCAGGATTGCGCCAGCGTCGGGGCGTGCAACGGCACGGACGGTTTGCAGGCAAGCATCGACGAGGCAGTCGCCGCCGGTCTGGCAGCCGGCAAGGCAACGGGCGGCAAACGGACGGCGAAGCCGAAAATTGCCGGCTCGGGCGCCGGAAACTGGTCCGGCGGCATGGCCGGCAGCGCCGCAGGCGCCGGGCCGGACACGACGGTCAAGGCCTTTGTCGATTTCCAGAATGACGTCACGGCCAAGGACATCCGCCTCGCCGTGCGCGAAGGCATGCATTCCATCGAGCACGTCAAGCGTTTCACCACGAACGGCATGGCCTCCGACCAGGGCAAGACCTCGAATATCCACGGTCTGGCGATTGCCGCCGAGGCGCTCGGCCGTGACATGCCGGAAGTGGGCCTTACCACGTTTCGCCCGCCCTATACGCCGGTGACCTTCGGCTCGATTGTCAATCACGGCCGCGGCAAATTGTTCGATCCAGCCCGTAAGACACCGATGCATGCATGGGAAGAGGAACACGGTGCCGTGTTCGAGGATGTCGGCCAGTGGAAACGTGCCTGGTTCTACCCGCGCGCCGGCGAGGATATGCACGCCGCCGTCAACCGTGAATGCCGCACAGTGCGCGAGGTTGCCGGGCTGTTCGATGCGTCGACGCTTGGCAAGATCGAGGTCGTGGGCCCCGACGCCGCCAAGTTCCTGGATCTGATGTACACAAATGGCTGGCAGAAGCTGAAACCGGGACGCTGCAAGTACGGCATCATGCTGCGCGAGGACGGCTTCATCTATGATGACGGTGTCGTTGCCCGCATTGCAGAGGACCGCTTCCACGTCACAACGACCACCGGCGGCGCGCCACGCGTCCTCAACCATATGGAAGACTACCTGCAGACCGAATTCCCCGATCTGGATGTGTGGTTGACGTCGACCAGCGAGCAATGGGCGGTGATCGCCGTGCAGGGCCCGAAGGCGCGCGAGATCATCGCGCCGCTGGTTGAAGGCATCGATCTTTCGAATGAGGCGATGCCACATATGAGCGCGCGCGAGGGCAGGATCTGCGGCGTTCCGACAAGGTTGTTCCGGGTGTCCTTCACAGGTGAGGCGGGATTCGAGGTCAATGTTCCGGCCGATTACGGGCGCGCAGTGTGGGAGGCAATCTGGGAGAGAGCCGCGCCCCTTGGCGCCTGCGCCTACGGGACAGAGACGATGCATGTGCTGCGCGCGGAAAAGGGCTTCATCATCGTCGGGCAGGACACCGACGGGACAGTGACGCCGCAGGATGCCGGCCTTGCCTGGGCGATCGCCAAGAGCAAGCCTGATTTCGTCGGCATTCGTGGCCTGATGCGGCCGGACCTTGTGGCCGAGGGTCGCAAGCAGCTTGTCGGCCTGAAGACAAAGGATCCGAAAACGGTGCTGGAGGAAGGCGCCCAGGTCGTTGCCGATCCGAACCAGCCGGTACCGATGAAAATGCTCGGGCACGTCACCTCCTCCTACTGGTCGGAAAACTGCGGGCATTCGATTGCCATGGCGTTGATCGCCGATGGGCGGGCGAGGGCGGGAGAAACGCTCTACGTGCCGATGCCGGACCGGACCATCGAGGTCGAGGTGACGGGGACTGTGTTCTTTGACGAGAAGGGGGAGCGGGTCAATGGCTAATGCTGGTACTGCTTTGCCGCAATATCCGCTGGACGGCAGGGTTGCCGGTTCCGCTCAAGTGCACATTGCGCCTGCAGGGCCCGCGAGCAGGCTTGCGCTTCGCGCCCGGCCGAATGCCGTCGTGTCGCTTTCCAAGGCCCTCGCGGTCAAGCTGCCACAGAAGCCGAAGACATCGGCGGAGGGTACGGCTGCGAAGACGAAAAGCCGTCGGGCACTCTGGCTCGGGCCTGACGAGTGGCTGATTATCGACGAGAACGGCGCCGATCTGATGGCGGCTTGCCGGGATGCAGGCGGCACCTTCTCGGCTGTCGACGTCTCCAACCGCAACACCGCGGTCATTGTGTCGGGTGCCGCCGCCGAGGCAGTGATCAGCGCTGGCTGCCCGCAAGACCTGTCGCTCAAGGTCTTTCCGGTCGGCGCTTGCGCCCGTACGCTCATGGGCAAAACGGAAATTGTCCTTTTGCGCGAGGAAGAGGACGTTTTCCGGGTCGAATGCTGGCGCTCATTCTCGGCCTATGCTTTCGCATTTCTTGCCGAGGCGGCGCGCGATCCAATGGTGTAGTCTTGTGCGTGGATTGTCTGGTTGGGCGCCGGCTTGTGCCGCGCCAGGCGCCCGCCGGTCTCTGCTCGCCCCAAAGCCCAGCGGGCTCATCGGATTGGCCTTACCCCCAACCAGTCCGATGTTTTGTCAAATATAGAAACCTGTTTTACAAATAGAAGTCACTCCTTATACTTTTATACAGTTTTTTTGCATTACAGAGAGCTTAGTAACCAGACTTCCAGTATTTTTGCTGATCCATACTGCAATTGCGGATTCTATAGGCGTTCAGGCGGTTCCGTCCGCAAAAAGATCCACGATCATGCGTTCCACGTCACGGACCGCCTTTGATCGCGCCTCGGGCCTGCGCGCCAGCGAAACGCTCAACGTGCGCAGCGGCGGCATCCCTGCCTCGCGGCCGAGCACCCGAAGCCCGGCCTCCGCGTTTTCCGCCAGGCCGGCCGCAATGCCGATACCGGCCCGCGCCGCCGCCATCATGCCGCCGAAACTCTTGGTGCTCATCGCGACGCGATAGCGCCGCCCGGCCTGCTCCAGCGCGCCCTGGATCGTTCGGGCATAGTCGCTTCCTTCTCCCCATTTGATGATCGGCAAAGGATCGGCGTCATGAAGATCCACGACCTCGGGTCCGATCCAGACGGCCTCACGCGCAAACAGCGGCACGCTCTCCGGCATCCCCAGGGCGTCGCCGGCCAGCAGGGCAAGGTCAAGCCCGCTGTCGCGCAGACCGCCGATCAACTCGGGCGTGGCCTCCGTCCAGAGTGACAATTCAACCTCCGTCTCCAGCTTGCGTATCTCCGGCAGCAGCCGCCGGAGAATCGGCGTCAGGAAAATCTCGGACATTCCAAGTGCCACGCGGCCCGCACCGGATGTCAGCGCGAAGGCCTCGCGTGCCCGGTCGTGGGCATTCAGCACGTCGCGCGCCGGGCCGAGGAGCCGCCGCCCTTCCTGTGTCAAACGCACGGCGCCGCTGCTGCGGTCGAAGACCGGCCGGCCGATCTCCGCCTCGAGTTTCTTGATCTGCTGGCTCACCGCGCTCTGCGTGCGCCCGACCTGCTGGCCGGCCGCGGTGAAGCTTCCCGTCTCGGTGATCGCCAGAAACGCTTTCAAAGAATCGATATCCATGCCCATTAGAATTTCTTATTTACATGAGAAAGTAAATTCGTTTGCGAAATGAGCTGTTCTGTTGGCATCCTCGAATGCGAAGAGGACACCCCATGACACCGGCTCTTACACACCGCCTCGCCCGGCCCGGAGACTTCGATGCCCTTATGGACCTTCAGCAGCGCGCAACTCTTGGACTGAGTGGTGACCACTATGACCTGGATGCCATGCGCCTGGCCCTGGTCGAGGTGCCGATCCTGACACGCGATCTGATCGACGACGGCCATTACCACGTCCTTACCGACGCAAAGGGTGCGATCCTTGCCGGCGGGGGCTGGTCACGTCGCGCTCCCGGTCACGCGGCGGCTTCGGGCGAAAACGCTGAGTCGCTGGCGCCCGACCAGGCGCTGGTCCGGGCGGTCAACGTCGACCCGGCCATGGCCCGCAGGGGGCTTGGTTCCCGGATCATGGCGATCATCGAAGCCGATGCCGTCGCCCAGGGCCACCGCCACCTTCTGCTGACGGCCACGCTGCCCGGCAAACTTCTTTATCTGCGTCTTGGCTATCGCGTGCTTCACCCGGTCGAAGGGCGGTTATCCAATGGCTATGTCGTTCGCCTCTGTGCAATGGAGAAAGTGCTTTTGCCGGATCTCGGCAAAGCCACGGGAAACCCCCTGCAAGGCCTTGACGTTAAGAGCCCGAATGCGGATGCAATTGCCGGAAACTGAGTTCGCCCGGTTTTGGCAAGGCGAAAACATGTTGAAGGTTGAACACCTTCTGCCCAACCCAATACGTTGGATTGAAATGTCGGCATTGCGGACGAAACCGACGGTCCTGGTTGAGCTGCCGGTATCTGCTTTGCCCGGTTTGCGACCGCAATGAAATGGACCTCAGGTCGTCTGCCTGGGCGGGCGGAATATTCCTACGGGAATTTCAAGCTGTTTACTGCGACATGATTTGGTTGCTCATTCGCTCATCCTGCATCGAAGGTTATCAGCCTTGCGAAAGGGCTTCGCAAACAGCAAATCGCATCGTAATGTCGGGCATGGCGCTCAAGAAGAGTATCTCCACGCGGTTCAATTTCGCGCTATTACTTATCGTTGCTGTCTTAATGGCAGTGTTCTCAGCCATTGCCGCTTCTATCACTTCGCAGCGCATCCTTCTTGAATTGGATGAAAAGCTGTCAAATTACCTGCAGCTGTCCGCCACTGCCCTCGAACAACCATTGTGGAACTTCGACAACGAGGTTGTCGAAGGGTTCATCGAGTCGCTCATGCAGGACAATGCCGTTGTCTTCGCCAATGTGGTCTCCGGCGACGGATCCGAGATCGAGGAGGTCCAGCCGGGCATAGAAAAGACCTCTTTCGAGGACTTCTCAAGCTCGGATGAATACACGGCGGGCACCGGGGAGATTCAACGGAGCGGGCAGACCATCGGGAGCATCAAACTGGTCCTTTCCCACGCCGAAGTAAGATCACAGATCGCCGCTGAACGCTGGGCCATTGCCATCCTTGCGCTGGCCGTTCTGGGCACGGTCACTGTCGCCTCGATCCTGATTTCCCGTATCTACATCGCCAGACCCCTGGATCGTTTGTCGCAGTCCGCAATTGCGATTGGAAAAGGTGACCTTGAGGCCAAAATTGACGTTAGTGGCCAAGACGAGATCGGCACTCTGGCTCGTCGTTTCGATGAGATGCGCAACTCCATAGGTCGTCTTGTCGCCGATCTCAATACCTCGAAGGCGAAGCTACAGGATGCCAATCTCAAACTGGAAGAGCGGGTCAAACAACGTACGAAGGAGGTTATGACGGCGCAGCAGAAGCTGATCGATGCAATTGAATCAACCTCTGAAGGATTTGCCTTTTTTGACGCGGATGACCGTCTTGTCCTGCACAATGAGCGCTACCAGACACTGCTGTATGGTGGGACCGAGATTGAGATCAAAGCTGGCATGCCGTTTGAGGATATCGTGCGGGCAGGTATTGAACGCGGCTTGATTACGGTTGAGGACAACGATGTCGAAGCATTCGTTGCCAAACGTATCGCGCAACATCAAAACCCAGGAGAGCCGATCCTCCAGCGTCGCGGCGATGACTTCTGGCTTCAGATAAGTGAGCAAAAGACCAGCGACGGTGGCACGGTGTCGGTCTTCAGCGATGTCTCGGAACTCAAGAACCGGGAAGCCGACCTTACGGAAAAGACCCAGGCGCTGGAGCACCTGTCCAACCAGTTGGCCAAGTATCTCTCTCCACAAGTCTACGAATCCATCTTCAGCGGCAAACAGGACGTTGTCGTTGCTTCTGCGCGCAAGAAACTCACGGTGTTCTTCTCCGACATTGTCGGCTTCACCGAGACCGCGGAGCAGATGGAGGCAGAGGAACTGACTGCGGTTTTGAACAATTACCTGACTGAGATGTCAAAGATCGCGATGGCCCATGGTGCGACGATCGACAAGTACATTGGCGATGCAGTACTGGCTTTCTTCGGTGACCCCGAGTCCAAGGGGGTCCGTCAGGATGCCATCGCCTGCGCCAAGATGGCGGTCGCCATGTCCGAGCGCCTCGCGCAGCTGCGCGAGGAGTGGCATAACAACGGGATCCTGTGGCCTCTTGAGGTGCGCATGGGCATCCATACCGACTATTGCACCGTTGGCAATTTCGGCAGCGACAGCCGGATGGATTACACCATCATAGGACGCGGCGTGAACGCCGCCGCACGGCTGCAATCGGCTGCGGAACCGGGAAAGATCCTGATGTCCTACGCGACTTACGCGCAGGTGAAGCAAGAGATACCCTGCATCGCCAAGGGACAGGTCGAGGTCAAAGGGATCAGCAATCCCATAGATGTCTATGAGGTGGACAACGGCACAGCTGCACCGGTCAGCATATCTGCGCAAAAGCTTCTGAGCGACGAACTCGATGATCTCGGAATAGACAGCATGAGCGTGACCGAGAAACGAAAATTCGAAAGCATCCTTGCGGGGTTGCTGAAGCGGTTACACGACAGTGCGGAGCAAACCGAAACCAAAGGACCGCGTAAGCCCTAGTTGGTCGGAATGCCGTCCTCGACCGCGTATTTCTGTTTCAGGCTTTCAATCTGATCGCCATGGCTCTTCAGGAAGGCATTGAATTCCTCGATCAGCTCGGGCCGGTTGACCGAAGCCAGATGCCGCGTGGCCCGCACATGCGGGATGCTTTCATCAAAGACCAGACCGCCAGGCTTCTTCAAGACGTTCTTGAGGTAGTACTGGCTGGTCGCTACGTTGGAGTAAGCCCCGTCATTTCGACCGAACATGGTTTGCTTGAGCAAGCCCGCGTAATCGTTGTTCTCGGCCAGCTTCACGTCCCCTGCCTCGATGCTCTCCTGATAGCCGATCGCTGTCCAGCCCGCGACAAGGCCAAGGGACTGGATGCGATCTACAGGTTTTCCCTTGTCTTCCGGGCGCACCATCACGCCGTTAACGTAATTCACCACGGGATCGCTGTAGACGATTTTCGCATCCTTTTTTACCGACAGCGCCCATTTCGGGTTGTCCGGATATTTCAAGTCGCCGGCCCCGGAAGAGAATTCAAAATGCAGCCTCTTTACCGGCAGGGCAACGTAGTCGAAAGTGTAGCCGCGATGCGCCGCGAAAAGGTCGAGAAGCTCCCGGTTAAAACCCTGGTAATCAGCATCTTGATAGGAAGAGTAGGGTGGTAGGGACGGATAATCCTGAACCAGGACCGTATACTTGGTTTCTGCAAATGCTGGCCTGTTCAATGCGAGAAGGACCAGAAGCACCCATCCGACAATAAGCTGTGGTTTCATGAAGCGCTGACCCTCAAGGCTGCGTTTGTCCTAATTGGTGATACATCGCCGCACCGAAGGCGTGTGGTGTGCCGTGTCCCCAAAATGTCGATATGCAGTGGTGAAAACAAAAGTCAGTTTGCTTTCCAATGTCAAGCACCTCAATGGCTGCTCGCGTTGCCCGAAGGGGCAGAGCTTGGCGGCCTCACGCAGAAAACGGCGAGGCGAAGGCCTTCAGAATCAAGGACATTGCCAGGCCGACAGGCAGGATCGATGTCATCATTCGTCATTTCGACGTTGCCAGGGCGCGGTCAAGCATTTGGGAGATCCGGGCCCGGTACCGCCGCTCGCCGCTGAGCCGACGGGCGTCAGCATTGTCGCACGACCCGGTCGCTATTCCGCTGAAGCGCGCTGCCGTTCGGGATGGTCGTCGGGATCGAAGCGGATGATGGTCAGCCATTCGGCGGTGATTGCCGGTTTCTGCTCTTCCTTGATCTCGACGGTGACATGGTTGGTCAGCATCACCATGTCAGCTCCGCGATAGCGCCGTTCCTTCAGCACGAAGCGGCCGCGCACATGCGAGCCGCTTTTGACCGGCGTAAGGAAGCGTATCTTGTTGAAGCCGTAGTTGATGCCCATCTTCTTTTCGCGCACATCCGGCATGCAGTCATAGTTCATTGCAGACAGAAGCGATAAAGACAGAAAGCCATGCGCGATGGTGCCGCCGAACGGTGTTTCCGCCTTGGCCCTCTCCGGATCGACATGGATGAACTGATGGTCATGCGTCGCATCGGCGAACATGTCGATGGTTTTCTGATCGACCCGGATCCAATCCGAAACACCGAGTTCCGTGCCAATCAGATCGTCCAGCTCCATAAGCGAAATAACACGCGGCATTGTGCTCACGACCCCCCAATTTTATTGGTTTGCCCTTTCCTTATACGTCCACGGTCCGCAGGAAAAGGGTGTCGTGCCGCCTTAAGGTTGCTGAATGGGAATTTTTCAAGCCACTGTCACGCTTCGGCAAGCAAAGGCGCGGCCAAACGGATCACGGGCGCTGACTGCCTTCCCGATCGAGTATTGCGATGGTCTCGTGATAAAGGTGCGAGGCGTCCTCATGGCTCTTGTCGACACAGACCATGCCGAGTTTGCCGTATTGCGAAAGCGCTCCAATCAGATGAAAGACGACGCCGCGCTGCACCGCACCGTTGAAATGGATATTGTGGCGAACGGCAATATCGATGAGATCATCAGGCGTCAGGCCGTGATAGTGCCTGGATTCCAGATTGTCCGTGGCGTAGTAGAATCGGGTTTCGCCTCCAGGCGTTGAAAACAGGCCCGTATCGCTGTCATAGGTGCCGTCGGTCAGGAACCGCAGCATCACAAAGGGATGCGTCGTGCCGCCCTTGCGCAGATTGATCTCGATCGCGTAGTGGCGCCAGGCGCTGCCGTCTCTGACCGAGACGAAATCGATGCCGAAATGGCCGAGCACCCCCTGGTCCTTGAGCATGCGGGCGGTTAGCAGGCCGTTATTCTGTATGTCCAGGCGGTAGTCCGCGTCGGCGGGAAAACGGCAGCCAAGAAACACCTGATCGCCGCCGCCGCCGAGAATCTGGTCGTGTGTCGACACGGGTGCAAGCTTACCCGACGGGTCGACACGGTACTGGACCGACGGGGAGCGCTTGTGCTTGCCTTCGATATAGGCTTCGACGATGCATCCCATCTCGCCGATCTTGCTCTCATAGAGCTGCCAGCTCATGTCACCAGCGCAGAATGTGACGTCCTGAAGCCGGTCCGTGACCCATTTCTTGCTGACCGCGGCGTCCGGCGACTCGTCAAAGCGGAAAATGGCATTTCCCTCTCCGGAAAAACCCTCATTGAGCTTGATTACGGCGCGGCGCAGGCCCGGATCGCGGCCTTTCAGTTCGGTGATTGCCTCTGCAATGTCATTATCATCGGCGAGGTCCTCGAAACCGTCCGCGATCAGCAGGCCGCTATCGCGAAAGAGTTTCCTGCTGCCGCTTTTCGATCCGTAATCCTGGAGCGCCGGATCGCAGCCGTAAATGGGAATGCCGAGTTGTGCCGCCAGTTGTCGTTCGAGCGGCGTGACATTGTAACAGGCCATATGGGCCAGGGTGAGATCGCCAAGTGCTTCCTTTATGCGCTCTCGCAGCCTTGGCCGGTCGAGGACTTTCTCGGTCAGCGGAACATCCGAGTCGTCATGGCACGACAGCAGTGTCAAACGCTTGCGTGCATGGTGCTGGGGCACGCCGGGCAGGAGGTGCAGATAATAGTCGATGATGCATTCTGAGATCGGCTGGCTTGACACGTAGATGATGCGGGTGCGGGGCATGCGCAGCAACTGCAACATGCACAACATGCGCTCCTCATAGTGGTGGACACCGGAAATCTTGGACAGGACCTCCTGGTCCAAGGACAGGCTGGGCACGATCAGGACGCTGCGCGGGTGCAGCCGATCCGGAAACACCCGCTCAAACAATTCCGGTAATCTGGACTGCAGCCGGTTGAAAATCTCAGCCTCGTCCTCGATGGCCGGTGTTTGCCTTATGTCGTTCAAGCCTGCCTCTGCTCCTTTGGCCCCCTGGACCATTGTCCGGATGCGCCGGAGCGCGATCATGCGGCCATTGTTACTTGGCGGATGCTGTCGCCGCAAGCCGACGCGACGCCGGCACAGGAGAGCGATTTCGACCGAACGGGATTGGATTGTGCGGCGCGAAATCAGATTTCGCCGGATCGACGGTCCCGCGGCAAATCTTTGTCCGCAGGCCCATGGATATAGAAACACGTTGTTTCAAATGGGGCCAAAACTGGTTCAGTCTTGGTGCCAAGATCAACGGGAGTGGATTCGATGCAATCCGCAGACACCAATATCCGGGACCGGGCGCTGGCTGCCGACCTTGAGGCGATGTCGCTGGGCGAAAGGCTGGCGTTTCTCGCCGGAGGGCGAAAAAATGCGGTTTTCACGACCAGCCTCGGCCTTGAAGACCAGGTGCTGACCGCAGCACTTGTCGCCGCGGCGCCTGGCGTTCGGATCGTGACTTTGGAAACCGGTCGACTGTTCGATGAAACAATTGATCTGATCGAACAAACCGAAGCGAAATACGGAATCACAATCGAGCGTATTCGCCCGGACGAACAAAAGCTTGCCGACTATGTGAACCGTCACGGCATGAACGGATTCTATGAGGGCATCGAGGCCCGCAAGGCCTGTTGTTTCGTGCGCAAGCTCGAGCCGCTCGCCCGGGCGCTGGAAGGTGCCGACCTGTGGATCGCGGGTCTGCGCCGCGGCCAGTCCGCCAACCGGTCCGATGTTCCTTTTGCCGAATATGATGCCGATCGCGGTCTCCTGAAGGCCAACCCGCTGGCCGACTGGGACATCGAAGCCGTGCAGGCCTATGTCGAGGCCGAAGGCGTTCCTGTCAATCCGCTGCACGCGCGCGGCTATCCGTCGATCGGCTGCGAACCCTGCACCCGCGCCATCAAACCCGGTGAGGACGAACGCGCCGGCCGCTGGTGGTGGGAGAACGACCAGAAACGCGAATGCGGCCTTCATGTCGTCGGCGCCGCCGCGCAGACACCGATTTCCGCCCAGCCATAACAGGAACCGACATGTCCGAGACAAAGCCGCCCCTTGATCCCAATCTCAAGGCGCTTGAAAGCGAGGCCATCCACATTTTCCGCGAGGTTGCGGCCGAGTTCGAACGGCCGGTCATGCTGTATTCGGTTGGAAAGGACTCGTCGGTGCTGCTGCACCTGGCGCGCAAGGCTTTTTTTCCGGGCCGGATCCCGTTCCCGCTGTTGCATATCGATACCGGCTGGAAATTTAAAGAAATGATCGCCTTTCGCGACCGGATGGCCGCCGCGTTCGGCCTTGATCTTGTCACCCACACAAATCCGCGCGGCAAGCTCGAGGGTGTCACGCCCTTTACGCATGGATCGTCCGCCTACACCAATATCATGAAGACGGAGGCGCTGCGCCAGGCGCTGGATGCCGGCCAGTATGACGCGGCATTCGGCGGCGCGCGGCGCGATGAAGAGGCCTCACGCGCCAAGGAGCGCATCTATTCCTTCCGCACGCCCGATCACCGGTGGGACCCGCGCAACCAACGCCCGGAACTCTGGTCGATCTACAACGGACAGATCCGCAAGGGCGAGAGCGTGCGCGCGTTTCCGCTCTCCAACTGGACCGAAGTTGATATCTGGCGCTACATCCAGGCCGAAAACATCCCGATCGTGCCGCTCTATTTCGCCGCCGAACGACCGGTGGTGGAACGGGAAGGCATGCTGATCCACGCTGCGGACGAGCGGCTGGAACTGCTTCCCGGCGAGGCCAAGCGCCATGAAACCATCCGCTTCCGCACGCTGGGCTGCTTCCCGCTGACCGGCGCTATCCGCTCGAACGCGACAACGCTCGACGACATCATCAGCGAGCTTGAGACCGCGACTGTTTCGGAGCGGCAGGGCCGTGCGATCGACCGCGATGAGGCAGGCTCAATGGAGAAGAAAAAACGCGAGGGCTATTTCTGATGACCGCCAAGATCGAAGCCACGGCACAATCCGCCCCCGCTGCGGAACCTGTTTCACGCAATGCCCGCCCCTTGAGGCTGATCACCTGCGGCAGTGTCGATGATGGCAAATCGACCCTGATCGGCCGGCTGCTGTGGGACACCAAGGCGGTCAAGGATGACCAGGCCGATGCGCTGGAACGCGACAATCGCAACCAGCAGAACGATCTCGGACTGCCCGACTTCGCGCTGCTTCTTGACGGGCTTCAGGCCGAACGCGAGCAGGGCATCACGATTGACGTCGCCTACCGCTATTTCTCGACCGACCGGCGTTCCTTCATCGTCGCCGACACGCCCGGGCACGAGCAATACACCCGCAACATGGCGACCGGCGCGTCGACCGCCGACCTCGCAGTGCTTCTGGTCGATGCGCGCGCCGGCCTTCTCGAGCAAACCCGCCGTCATGCCACCATCGCAATGCTGATGGGGATCCGCCAGTTCGTGCTCGCGGTCAACAAAATCGATCTTGTCGACTATGACGAAGCGGTGTTCAACCATATCGCCGCGGACTTTCGGCAATTCGCGCTGTCGCTCGGCGTCACCGATGTGACGGCGATCCCGATGTCCGCGCTGCTGGGTGAAAATGTTGTGCATTCGGGCACGGCGTCGATGCCGTGGTATGCCGGTCCGGCACTTGTCGACGTGCTGGAACTTGCAACACAGCGTACTGCCCAAACCGTCGGTTTCCGGCTACCCGTGCAGCGGGTCAGCCGCCCGGACGAAAGTTTTCGGGGCTACCAGGGAACGGTTGCGGGCGGGTCGGTCAAACCCGGTGACAGCGTTGTGGTGCTGCCGGCCGGAACAGTGGCCAACGTCAAGCAGATTGTCACCTTTGACCTGGTTCGCAACGCGGCCGTGGCCGGCGATGCCATCACGCTGGTGCTCGATCGTCAGGTCGACGTGGCGCGCGGCGACATGATCGCTTCGATCGATGCTGCACCGGCGCTCGGCCGTGCCTTCGAGGCAAAGCTCGTGGCGCTTTCCGAGGATGGAATTTCGCCTGGTAAGCGCTATTGGCTGAAATCCTCCAGCCGGCGCCAGCGGGTGCGTGTGGAACCGAAAACGCGACTCGACCTGAAAACCGGTCAATGGGAGGGCAGTGATGACTTGCCGTTGAACTCCATCGGCACGGTGCATCTCGATTTTGATGAAGCGGCGATGTTCGATCCCTATGAGACCAACCGCAACACAGGCGCTTTCATTCTGATCGACCCGGATACCAACAACACGGTGGCCGGCGGCATGATCGTCGAACGTAGCTCCCGGATCGACGGGATCGATGCAGGCGGTGCGCGTGACCATGTGCTTTTGTCGATCCCCGAGGACATTGCAGATCGGCTGATGGCGAGCGAGGCCTTTTCAGAATTGCGCGACCATGTCGAGATCCGACGGGTGAGCGGCGCGCGGGCAGCCGCTGCCTTGAAGGACGTCGATTGAGACGCAACAGACCCTAGTGAACGGCAAAGTCGGACAGTGCATTGATCACGACCATCCCGGCGATGATCAGCGCCAGTCCGACGATCGCCGCAAGGTCCAGCCGCTGTCCGAAAATGAAGATGCCTGCCAGCGCAACCACAACAATCCCCAGTCCGGATGCCAGGGCGTAGGTAATGCCAAGCGGCATGTATTTGAGTGCCAGCGTGAGGAAATAGAACGAGCCTCCGAGCCCGACAATCACCAGGAGCGACGGCCAGAGCCTGGTGAACTGTTCGCTCGCATTCAATGCGGAATACCCTACGGCTTCCGCAATGACGGAAGCGAGCAGGTAAAGATAGTGTGTTGGCAAGACGGTCTCCTTGACGAAGAAATCGGCTGCTGCTTGATGGCATCCGATGCGGAACTGTATGAAGTCAGACACGCTCTAGCGTGCGCAAGGAACCGAAAAAACGGTTTTGGCGCCAATGACAGGGGAAAGGTCGTGAACGACACCGTCGTAAAGGAGACCATCGCCGAGGCCCACGCCATCGCGTCGCAAGGGCGGTTCTGGATGGGGCTTTTTGGTGCGGGTTTCGTGATCGGTCTGACTGGGCCGTTCGGCACCTATGACGTGCTATCGGCCCCGTTGCGTATCGGGTACTGGCTGGTTGTCGTGATTGCGACTTTCTGGCTCGGTCACCTGGTTTCCTTCGCTGTCGCCACCTGGGCTGAGGCGTGCGGTCTGGGCTCGCCCATGAGCGTCGGAACAGGAGCATTGACCGCGAGCGTGCCGGTGACAGCACTGCTGGCGGGATTTCATGCAACAATCTTTGCCGTGTCTTTCTGGACGGACGCGCTGCGTCTCTTTCCGTATGTGGCTGTCATCTCGATCGCCGTTGCGGCTTTTGCAGAAACTCTTGCCGCACGCAATGTAATACCGGCCGACACCGCCGATGCGCGGGCGGAACCTGCCTGGCTCGATCAACTTCCTGCCCATCTGGGCCGGGATCTGATTTTGCTCCAGGCCCAGGATCACTATGTCAGGGCCGTGACGGAACGCGGCGAAACACTGATCCGCAGCGGAATACAGGAGGCTGCGGACGCGCTTGGCGACTTCGGAGTTCGAATCCACCGCTCATGGTGGGTGGCTCGCAAGGCTGTTCGCGCCTACCGGTACCGCAAGGGAGCGCCGGTCGTCGTCTTGAGCAACGGGCTGGAGCTGCCCGTCGGCCGAATCTATCGTCGGTCGGCACGAAAAGCGCTTCGCTGAAAGGCCTTTGCGGCACCGCGGAAACCGCGCGAGTGGAATGTGCTGAAAATTTGATCTGTCGTTCTCCCGAATAGCACGCTAGCATTCGCTTCGGTTTGATTTGTCGGGGAACAATCGATGGATGAGGTTTTCTCACAAATGGGCGCCCTCGGGCCGCTCCTCTACGGTGCCATCAAGGCGCTGATTTTCCTGGTCATCGGCTATATGGCCGCAGGCTGGGTGTCGCGGATGATCCGCAAACGGGTGCTTGCCAATCCCAATCTTGACGACACGCTGGGCGTCTTTTTCGCCTCGATTGCCAAATGGCTGATCCTTGCTGTTGTCGTCATTGCGGTCTTGCAGGTGTTCGGCTTCCAGGCGACCAGCCTTGTCGCGGTCCTCGGCGCTGCAACACTTGCCATCGGCCTGGCGCTGCAGGGAACGCTGCAGGACATCGCTGCCGGCGTGATGATCATCATCTTCCGCCCGTTCAAGCTCGGACAATATGTGGATATTGCCGGGACAGCCGGGACCGTAAAGAACCTCAACCTGTTCGTTACCGAGCTGGTCACACCGGACAATGTCCAGATCGTGGTGCCGAACGGCAAAGTCTGGGGCTCGATCATCACCAACTACTCTGCGCACGACACCCGTCGGGTGGATCTCACTTTCGGCATCGACTATGGCGACGACGCGGACAAGGCGATGGAAATCATCTTGCGCTGTGCCGGCGAAGACAAGCGGGTGCACAAGGATCCCGAACCATGGGTGCGGGTGGTCAATCTCGGCGATTCATCCGTAGATATCACCACGCGGGTCTGGTGCGATGCAGCCGACTACTGGGATTTGAAGTTTGCCATGACCAAGACCGTCAAGGAGGCGTTCGACAAGGAAGGCATCTCGATACCCTATCCGCACCAGGTTGAAATCCAGAAACAGGGCTGACCGGAAAGGATCACGCGCAGAACGATTGCGGCCGGTCCGGCACGTGATGCCCTGTTTGAAACCTGATTGTCATTGCCGCTTTGCGCCATGCCCGAAACTGACCAGATCATCGCCATCCCCACATTCAATCGCCGCGTCGAGGTCGCGGCCTGCCTGACCTGCCTCGCGGCTGCCGAAGGCCTGGAAAAATGGCGTGTGGTGCTGCGGGATGACTGCAGTACGGAATACGACATTGCAGACCTCTTGGGGAACGTGCCGTTTGCCGTGACGGTATTGCGCAACGAGACCAACCTTGGATGCGACGGCAATACGGTTGCACTGCTTAAGCATTGTATTGAGCAAAATGCGCAGCGTGTGCTTCTCCTCGACAGCGACATGATTGTTTCCAGCGACGCCTTGGCTTTCGCGGATAAGAACCTGGCCCGGACAGATGGTGTACTCAGCCTCTACAACTCCGTCCTGCATCTGGAGGCCGAGGTCGTTGACGCGGCGCTGGTGCGGAAGAAATCCATCGGTGGGGCGGCAACCGTTTGGGACGCCACGCTGCTCAAGGAGATGCTGGAAAGTCTTGACGGTCCGGATTGCTGGGATTGGCGCTTCTGCGATCGTGCCCATGCCGAGCAAATCAGGCTGTTCGTCGCCCGCGAAAGCAGAGCCCAGCATATCGGGGTCGAGGGAACAAACAGCCTGCGGTTCGGGGAGCTGGAATTCGGAGCCGGATTTCACATTGAGACAATGGAGCAGGCAAATGCCATTGCAGTTGCCTATGAAAAACTGATGCTCTCGCAGGAGTATTTCAGGCCAAAAAAGAAACGGTCCATGCTGGCGCGTTGGCGCAGGAGCATTATCAAACGCCTGCCCAAAAAAAGACCGCCGGCATGAACCGGCGGTCAGTCCTGGGAGTTTTCAGGAGGAAGTCTTCAGGCAGCCGATTCAGGCACTTGCCGCCAGGCGTAGGAACCCGTGGCGCGCGCCGGCGTTGCCGCCGGCTGATAATAGCTGTTGATTGCCGGCAGCCGGCCTTCGGTGAGGCGTTTGATGGCGGTCGCGTTGGAAACGGCAAATGTGTCGATGCCGCAGCGTTGCATCAGCGGGATCTGATCGATCAGAACATCGCCTGTGGCGCGCAGCTCGCCGGTATATCCGAGGCGCGAACGCAACAAAGACGCCTGTGAATAGGCGCGCCCGTCACTGAAAGCCGGGAAAGTGACAGCGATCAGCGCCAACTTGCCGAGATGCGGCTCGAGCGTGCGCACATCATCCGCCGGACTGACAACAACGCCGACATTTTCGGGCTGGCGCTCGTCTTCGGAGAGTTCCAGGTAGCGCGCAAGCGATACCAGCAGGCGGGCATTTGCGCCTATGGTGCTGGTCGATTGGTCTTCGTCTTCGATGCGCCACGGATCGTCGGCAACAAATCCGCCGGCATTCCAGAGTTTCGTTTCGCTCATTTCAGTTTCCTCAATCACGCGGCTTTGGATGTCTCGCCGTAGAGCGCTTCCTTGAAGGGCGCGGGGCCGACGCGCCGATAGGCTTCCAAAAACGTCTCGCCGGCATTGTCCCGCAGGCCGAGATAGGTCTCGACGATCGTCTCAACCGCGTCCGTCACCTTCTCGGGCTCGAAGCCGCGTCCGATGATCTGGCCGATCGACGTTTTCTCGTCGCCGGAGCCGCCCAGCGTGATCTGGTAAAGCTCCGCGCCCTTCTTTTCGACGCCGAGTATGCCGATATGGCCGACATGGTGGTGACCGCAGGCATTGATGCAGCCGGAGATCTTGATCTTCAGCTCGCCGATTTCCTGCTGGCGCTGAAGCGAGCCGAAGCGCTCGGAGATTTCCTGGGCAACGGGTATGGAGCGCGCATTGGCAAGGGCGCAATAGTCCAGTCCCGGGCAGGCAATGATGTCGGTGACCAGGCCGGCATTGGCCGTTGCCAGTTGGACTTCCAGCAATGCCTTGTACACATGCTCGAGATCGGCCAGCGCGATATGCGGCAGGACGAGGTTCTGCTCATGCGAGACCCTTATCTCGTCATGGCCAAATCTCTCGGCAAGGTCGGCAACGACCTCCATCTGCGTATCCGTGGCATCGCCGGGAATGCCGCCGATAGGCTTCAAGGAAATCGTGACGACGCCATAATCCGGATGCCGATGCGGCGTGACGTTCTGATGCACCCACGCGGCAAAGCCGGGATCGGTCTTCTTTGCCGCGGCGATCAGGCCCCAGCCTTCCGCCCGGTCCTGCAGTTTGGGCGGTGCGAAATAAGCCCCGATGGCGGCAAGATCATCCTGCGGCAACTTCAGTTCGGTTTCCTTCAGTTTCTGCCACTCGGCCTCGACCTGACGGGTAAACTCCTCCTCGCCGGTTTCATGGACGAGAATCTTGATGCGCGCCTTGTACTTGTTGTCGCGGCGGCCGTGGAGGTTGTAAGCGCGCATGATCGCTGTCGTGTAAGACAAGAGATCGGCCTCCGGCAGGAAGTCACGGATCTTCTTGGCGATGATGGGTGTGCGGCCCTGGCCGCCGCCGACATAAACGGCAAAGCCCAGTTCACCGGCCTCGTTGCGCTTCAGATGCAGGCCGATATCGTGGACCTGGATCGCCGCCCGGTCGCGCTCGGCGCCGGTCACCGCAATCTTGAACTTGCGCGGCAGATAGGAATATTCGGGGTGGTTCGACGACCACTGCCGCAGGATTTCGGCATAGGGGCGGGGATCCGCGACCTCATCGGCAGCGGCGCCGGCAAAATGGTCCGCCGAGACGTTGCGGATACAGTTGCCTGAAGTCTGGATGGCGTGCATCTCGACTTCGGCCAGTTCTTCAAGGATGGCCGGCGTGTCGGAGAGCTTCGGCCAGTTGTACTGGATGTTCTGCCGGGTGGTGAAATGGCCGTAACCCTTGTCGTAGTCGCGGGCGATACGGGCAAGCCGCCGCATCTGGCGGCTGTTCAGTGTGCCGTATGGGATCGCCACCCGCAGCATATAGGCGTGAAGCTGCAGATAAACGCCGTTCATCAGGCGCAGCGGCTTGAAGGCGGCCTCGTCGATTTCGCCGGACAGGCGGCGCTCGACCTGGTCGCTGTACTGGGCGACCCGCTGGCGCACGAAATCGTGGTCGAACTCGTCGTAACGATACATGGGTGACTCCTCAGGCCGCCGTGGCCGGCTTGAATTCGGCCTGTTTGCCGAGATCGGTGCGGATAGTGGGGCCGGCGGCGCGAATGCGCTCGCGAAGGCGGATCGGGTAGATATCGCCGTCAGTTTCCTCGACGTCGATCAGATCAACATCGACGACCAGGTTTTTGTTGAAAGCGGATTTTCCGGCTTCCTCGAGCGCATCGACAGCTTCCTGGTGACGGGCGATCAACGCATTGTCGATGTTTTCAAGCCACTGGCCGTTGGCGCCAAGCCACACGGCAATTCCGTCGCTCAGGCGGTTGGCGGTCAGAACCTTCTGCATCTCAGACTTCCTTTCCTGCTGCCGTCTCAGGCGGCGGCGAATTGTTCGACGGCCGCCGAGAGCGGCGTGGAGTGTTCGAAATTGGCGCCGGCAACAGCGTCGCCGATAATCACCATGACGGGGCCGGAGAGCCTTGTAAGGTTCTCGATCTGCGGCAGCTCCCGCAAGGTGCAGTGGAACAGGGCGCGGTCCGTGCGGCTGGCGTTTTCGACAATCGCCACCGCCGTGTCGCTGGCCAGCCCGGATTCGATCAGCCTGCCGGCGACCGAGGCAGCGACCGTGCGGCCCATATAGACAGCGATGGTGGCGCCCGAAACGGCCAGTTTCGCCCAGTCCGGCAGAACCTTGCCTTTCAGGTCATGACCGGTGGTGAAGACCAGCGACGAGGCGACACCGCGCAGGGTCAGCGGCAATTCGAAATCGGCGGCTGCAGCGAAGGCGGAGGTGATGCCCGGAACGATTTCATATCCTATGCCCGCATCGCGCAGCGCGGACATCTCTTCCGCAGCCCGGCCGTAGATCAATGGATCACCTGATTTCAGGCGCACGACGCGGCGGCCGCGTTGCGCCAGCTCAACCAGCAGATCGTTTATCTCGTCCTGGGATTTCGAATGGCAGCCCTTGCGTTTTCCGACGGAAATGCGCTCGGCGTCGCGCCGGCCCATATCGACGATGGTTTCAGGCACCAGAGCGTCATAGAGGATGACATCGGCCTCCATGAGGACACGCTGGGCACGCAAGGTCAGCAGGTCTTCGGCTCCGGGACCTGCGCCGACGAGCCAGACATAGCCCTCGGCCTTGCCAGTGCGGTGAAGCAGCTGGGTCGCGGCTCTTTGCGCGGCGGCAGTGTCGTGGTTCTCCACCGCATCGCGCACGCTGCCGGAAAAGAAGTTGCGCCAGAAGCGCCGGCGCGTCGCACCGCGCGGCAGCACCTTGTCGACGGCACCGCGATAGCTTTCCGCAAGCTGGGCGAGGGGGCCGAGCGAAGGCGACAGCATCTGGTCGACGCGGGCGCGGATCATCTGCGCAAGCACCGGGCCGGCGCCTTCGGTGCCGATGGCGACAGCCACCGGTGCGCGGTTGACGAGCGCCGGGGTCAGGAAATCGCAATAGTCGGGCTGGTCGACAGCATTTGCCGGGATACGTACGGCGCGGGCGTCCGTCACGATACGCGCATCCAGTTCAGCTTCGCCGGTCGCCGCGAAGACCAGCGTTGCGCCTTCAAGCTGGCGCTTTTCGTAGATGGCGGGAACGGTCGCAATGCCGTTTTGATGCAAATATGCGGAAAAAGCCGCTTCCGGCTTGTCAGCATAGACGATGATTGCCGCTGCCGTGTTGGCAAGCAGCCGGGTCTTCGCAAAGGCTTCGTCGCCATTGCCGAACACGGCAACCTTGTGGCCGGCCACGTTGAAGAAGGCCGGAAAGGTCGAAAGTCTGCGATCGTTACCTGTCATAGAACATCCCTGCGGGCACAGCTGTACCTTTGCGGGACATTGTCGTGTTTCGGGTGCGGTGATTGAAGAAATGCTATTCTCCGCCAGTCCGGCGGATCGCATTTTTTTGCCCGGCGGCGCCTCCAGGGCGGATCAAATACCTAATGGGAATTGACAGCCGAAAGAGGGACCCGAATTGACAGGCCGGGACCTTGTGGCGTGGGGTTGGCATAGGCATCAAGCCGGCCCGCGACCGTTCGTCACCCATTCCCGATTACCTTCATCAAATAATCATGTTTTTGGAACTGGCCATCACGAGACGGCTGGGCTAGCATCCTGTAGTCGAATTCCAGATATGGAGGCCTTTTCATGCTTTTAACACGGCTCATGCTTGCCGGATCAGTGTTTGCCCTGTCGGCTGGGACAGCGCTGGCCGAGTTCAATCTCAACATTATTCACATCAACGACCTGCACAGCCGCATTGAATCGGTCAACAAATATGACTCCACCTGTTCGGCCGAGGATGAAACGGAAGGAAAGTGTTTCGGAGGCGTTGCCAGGGTCGCGACCAAAATCAATGAATTGCGCGATGCCGTGAACAGCACTGGCGGTCACGTGATCGTGCTCGATGCCGGTGACCAGTTTCAGGGTTCACTTTTCTACACCACCTACAAAGGCGACGCCGCGGCCGAATTCATGAACAAGATCGGCTTCGATGCCATGGCTGTCGGAAACCACGAGTTTGACGACGGCCCCGAGGTCCTTTCCAAATTCCTCGACACCGTCAATGTGCCGGTCATCTCCGGCAATACCGATGTTTCCGGCGACAATATGCTTTCCGGCCGCATTCCCGGCCATGTGGTGCTTGATGTCGGCGGTGAGAAAATCGGCATCGTTTCGGTGCTGGCGACAGACACGGATGAAACCTCGTCGCCCGGTCCCAGCGTGACGTTCAAGGACGAGATCGAACATCTGACGAAAGCGGTGGCGGATCTTGAGGCCGAGGGTGTCAACAAGATCATTGCATTGACCCATGTCGGCCTCAACCGTGACAAGGAGATCGCGGCTGCCGTGCCGGGCATCGACGCCGTTGTCGGCGGCCACTCCCACACGCTGCTGTCGAACACGGTGGAAGGCGCGCCGTCCTATCCGACCATGGTCAAGGGTCCGGACGGCACGGACGTTCCGGTGGTGCAGGCCTATGCCTATTCGAAATATGTTGGCGATCTTGCGCTGGCCTTTGATGATGAGGGCAAGGTTATCGCAGCCAGCGGGGATACCATTCTGCTCGATTCATCGGTGGAGCCGGACGCTGAAATCCTGGCGCGGGTGAAGGAGCTCGGCGGCCCGATCGAAGAGCTCAAGGGCAAGGTCGTGGCGCAGGCCGATGACCTGATTGTCGGCGACCGCGCCGTGTGCCGCGCCGAGGAGTGTTCGATGGGCAACCTGGTTGCCGATGCGATGCTCGACCGGGTTAAAAGTCAGGGCATCCAGATCGCCTTCCAGAATGGCGGCGGCCTGCGCGCTTCGATCGACAAGGGTGAGGTGACGATGGGCGAGGTCCTGACGGTGCTGCCGTTCCAGAACACGCTCTCCACGTTCCAGATCGAGGGCCAGCACATTATCGATGCGCTGGAAAACGGCGTCAGCCAGGTTGAGGACGGTGCCGGCCGGTTCCCTCAGGTCGCGGGCATGAAGTTCACCTGGGACCCGGCGGCGGAACCCGGCAAGCGCATTGTCAGCGTCATGGTGGAAGGCGATAGCGGCTTTGAGCCCATCGATCCGAGCAAGGTCTATGGCGTTGTCTCGAACAACTATGTCCGCAATGGCGGCGATGGCTACAAGATGTTCAAGACGGATGCCATCAACGCCTATGACTATGGTCCCGGCCTTGAAATCGTCGTCGCCGACTATCTCGCGGCGAAAGGCCCGTACAAGCCATTTGTCTCGGACCGCATCACAAAGAAATAGGTGATTTGCCGCTTCGCCCTTGTCGGGCGGGGCGGCCTTACCGTGTCAGGGCCGTGATATCGCTGAATATCTCGTCCCACTCCGCATCATCGAAATCCGTAAGGCCGAGCGCGCTCAGCATGAAGGCGCCTTCACTCGCAATCAGGGCCATCCGCAGGCGGCGCCCCTTATCGCTCGCCATATCCAGCTTCTCGAACCGTGACCGGTACCAGTTTCTGGTTTCAATCTGGTGCGCCTCCGACTGCGCGAGCAGAAGCAGCATTGCCGCGTTTCTTGGCTGTTGCTCCTTGATGTCGCCGCGCGCCGCGGTGATAAAGGCACGGATGTCTCCAATGTCCGTTTGATCTCCCGCGCTCAGTTCGCCGATCCTTTCGTCAAACTCTCCGTTCCATCGATTGAACATGGCGTCGATCAACGCATCGCGGGTGCCGAAACACGACTGAACGCCGCCTTTGGAGATGCCCGCCTGTGCGGCGACCGCACCGATCGACAGGCCATGCGCACCTTTTTCCCGGACCACCTGCTCGGCTGCATCCAGCACTTTATCCCGGTCGATTGTCCTTTTTCTTCCCAAGTGTCCGGCCTTTTTGAATACGATCGTATTTTTATTGTTGCATTTTTATAAATACGACCGTATTTGTAATTAATCAAGCAAACCGATTGGTTGCGTATTCCGAAGTCCTCAGGAGTGACAATTGTTCAACAACAGATGGCTGGTTCTCGCAATCGTATCGTCTGCGTTGCTGATGATCGTCATGGATCTCACGATCCTTTATACGGCGCTTCCGAGGCTCACTTTCGCGCTCGGTGCGAGCGCGTCGGAGAAACTGTGGATCGTCAATGCCTATTCGCTGGTGATCGCCGGCGTGCTTCCGACATTCGGCGCGCTCGGGGACCGGTGGGGACACCGCAATCTGTTTCTCTGCGGTCTTGGCGTTTTCGGCGCGGCATCGCTGTTGTGCGCCTACGCGACGAACCCGCAGGTGCTGATCGCAGGGCGTGTGGTCCTGGCGCTGGGCGGCGGCATGATGATGCCGGCGACACTCTCGATCATTCGGCTGACATTCACCGATGAACGGGAACAGGCGATGGCCATCGGTATCTGGGCGGCCGTGGCGGCCGGCGGTGCGGCGGCAGGACCTGTTGTCGGCGGTGTGCTCCTCGAATTCTTCTGGTGGGGCTCCGTATTCCTCGTCAATGTGCCGATCGTCATCATTGCAATGACGGTTGCCGTGACCGCAATCGGCAACAAACAGCCTGAAAACCGCCGACCCCTCGACTGGCGCGGTGCCTTCGAGATCATGTTCGGTCTCATCGCGACCGTTTATGCCTTCAAGGAGGTGGTCAAGCGGGATCCGTCATTTGCACTTGCGCTTGTGGCAGGAATATCCGGCCTCGTGGTGCTGTGGATGTTCGCGCGGCGTCAGCGGCGAATCGCCGATCCGATGATCGATTTCGCGCTGTTTGCCGATGTCCGGTTTTCCTCGGCGATCTTTGTCGCCTTCATAAGCTCCGTCTCGATCGCCGGCTTCGAGCTGGTATTCAGTCAGCGGCTGCAGCTTGTCGACGGGCTTTCGCCGCTCAATGCGGGCCTCTACATCTTGCCGGCTGCGCTGGCATCCCTCGTTGCAGGGCCGGTCGCCGGTGTGCTTATACCACGATGGGGCCAGGAGCGGCTGTTGTGGTCCGGCACGCTGCTTGGCGGTGTCAGCATGGCCACCTGTGTGGCTGCCTTCGGCTTCAGCGGAGCGCTGACGATCGCCGGGCTGGTCGGCCTCGGCTTCGGCGTGGGCATGGCAATGACGGCCGCGTCCAGCGCGATCATCAACGGCGCGCCGCCGCACAGAACCGGCATGGCGGCATCAATGGAGTCGGTCGCGTATGATATGGGCGCGGGGATCGGTGTTGCCGTTTTCGGCGGACTCATGTCGGCTGCATACACGCTCTCTTTTGTCATTCCGGAAGGGATCGTGCTTCCGGATGTCGCGCGGGACAGCCTCGAGGAGGCCATCACCGCTGCCGCCGCGCTTGGCGCCGCCGATCAGTCGATGGTCGAGGCCGCCGCCAAGGCCGGTTTCGTCCATTCATTCTACTTCGTATCAGCCGCCGTCGCGGTCGTGCTCATCGCTACGGCGCTGGTTGTCTATGCAAGAAACCGTGCCATCACGATGCCGCATGCGCCGGTCGAGCATTAGGCGGCATGAATGACAAGATCGTTGATTTGGGTCATACAATCGCCGATTGTCGCTCTGTATCATAGTCGGCACTGCACAATTGAAGGGATACCGGCGCATGGCTTTCGAAGATCTGATAACCCGCATCAACATGCTGTTTGTCGAAATGGAGAACCAGCCTGAGGATGCAAGCGAACTGCTCGATCAGATCCACCTGGAACTCAACCGCCTCAGGGCGACGGGCCAGCCGCTTCCGGAGGACCTGGTAAAGCTGGAGGAACGGCTGGAACGGGAATTCGGCGGCAATGCCGGCGACGGAGACACCTGATCCGGAGCATCCTTCACCTGGCGCACCGGGCGTGAGCGACGGGCGGGCGGCGCGGACCGAAAGGCTGCTGTGGGCGGAACTCGCGACCGTCGCGCTCGCTCCATTGTTGCTGCTGAGCCTGCCGATCCAGCAGGTGCGTTTCCTGGCGCTTTACCTGCTGGCCGGCTATTGCCTTGTCCGGATGTTCAAGAACGGCACCGCCGGGACCTATTTACGGTTCGACTGGACGGCCTGCCGTGCGGCATTGCCCGCAATTCTGCTGCGGTCGGCGATTGCATGGCTGGCGGTTGCCGGGCTGGTGTTGTGGCTCTATCCCGACCAGTTTCTTTGCCTTCCGCAAAGCAGCCTTGCCTTCACGCTCCTTATCGTTGTCGGATACGGGCTCGTTTCCGTGCTGCCGCAGGAAGTCGCGTTCCGTGGTTACGCGGCGTGGCGTCTCGACGGGCTGAACATGTCCTTCCTGCCCACCGCGCTGATTTCAGCCGCCATCTTCGGTTGGGTTCACATCATCTTCGGATCGTGGATGTCGGCGGTGCTCGCCTTTTTTGCCGGTATCGTCTTCTACAGAACCTATCGCGTGAAGCGTTCGCTTGCCGCCGTCTGGGTGGAGCACACGCTTTTTGGTGCAGCCGTCTTCGTGCTTGGCCTGCACCATCTGTTCTACCGGGGACCGTCCCTCGACCAGTTCGCTTCCCTTTGTATGGGCAATCCCTGATCCGAAAAGCTCTAGTTCGTTACCTCTTCCATCTTGACCTCGTAACCCCAAAGGGTCCGCAGGTGCGCAATCGTCGCCTCCTTCTGATCCTCGTCGAGAGAAATGCCGCCGCGACGCGTGTGCTGGAGCTTGAGCTGACGGTCGCCCAGAAGATCGACATCAACCACCTGGATATAGGGCTCTAACGCCGACAGGTCGTGGTTTTGCGCAAAGACCTCCCGTATCTTGCGGAACCCGCGCTCGTCATGGATTCCGGTGACCAGATAATAGGGATCGTCGGCATTGTCAGACACCGCGAACATGCGGAACTGGCGGATGACCGTGGGGCTGAGGAACTGCTGAATGAAGGATTCGTCCCGGTAATTCGCCCAGGCTTCCTTCAGGACACCTCTCCAGTCCTTGCTTCCCGCAATATCGGGGAACCACTCGCGGTCCTCCTCTTCCGGTTCCTCGCAGATGCGCTTGATGTCGCGCATCATGGCAAAGCCCAGGGCATAAGGATTGATGCCGCTGAAGCGCGGGTCGTCGAACTCCGGCTGGAAGATCACATTGGTGTGGCTGTGCAGGATCTCCAGCAGGGCACCGTCGGTGATCAGGCCCTTCTCGTGCAGCGCATTGACGATATGGAAGTGAACATAGGTCGCGCAGCCCTCGTTCATCAGCTTGGTCTGTTTTTGCGGATAGAAATACTGGGCGATGTTGCGGATGATGCGCAGCACCTCGCGCTGCCAGGGCCGCAGCACCGGGCTGTAATGCTCGAGGAAATAGAGCAGGTTTTCTTCCGGCAGGTGGAGTTCACGCTTGCGTTCGCGCACTTCGGCGTCGGCCTGCGCCGAATGAACGGAGCCGGGCACCGTGCTCCACAAATAGCTTACTGTCCGTTCTTCGTATTCGCGCCGCTCGCGCCGTCTTTCCTTTTCCTCGCGTAGCGACGGGCTTCTGGGCCTGCGGTAGCGGAATACACCGTGCGGCATCAGCGCGTGGGCCGCGTCGATCACCCTCTCAACCTCAGAGACCCCGTAGCGCTCCTCGCAGCGGGAAATGAAACCGCGGGCATATTCGAGGTAGTCGAGGATACCGGCGGCATCGGTCCACTGCCGGAAAAGATGGTTGGTCTTGAAAAAATGGTTGTGACCGAAAGCGGCGTGCGCCATCACCAGCGTCTGCATCGCCATGGTATTTTCCTCCATGCAATAGCTGATGCACGGATCGGAATTGATGACGATTTCATAGGCAAGGCCCATCGCGCCCTTACGGTAATGGACCTCGTTGCTGACGAAATGCTTGCCGAAGGACCAGTGGCGATACATGAGCGGCATGCCGATCGAGGAGTAGGCGTCGAGCATCTGCTCCGACGAGATGATCTCGATCTGGTTCGTGTAAAAATCCAGTTCGAGGTCGTTGCGCGCCACATCCTCAATCGCATCATAGACTACGCGGAGCGTGTCGAACGTCCAGTCCGCACCGTCAAACAACGGCTTTTTCTTGCGTGTTTTTCTTGTGGTCCTAGCCGCCATTTTCCTCTGCCGCCTTTTTCGCAAACAACTCACGGAAAACCGGATAAATGTCGCCGGGGCGGGAGATACGCTTCATGGCGAAATTCGGCCACCGGCTGGCGACGCGCCGGTACTCGCGCCACAGCTCGACGCCGTTTTCCTCGCTGTTGAGGAATTCGGCCTCCGCCTCATCGACAATCTCGACATAGGCAAAGTACTGGCAGTCCTTCATCAGTTCCTCATTGAGGATCTGGACGCATTTCTTGGAATCACCGGAATAGTTCTCACCGTCGGAGGCCTGGGCGATGTATATGTTCCATTCGGAAGACGGGTAGCGTTCCTCGATCAGCCGCTGGGCTTCGACGAGCGCGGTGCTGACCACTGTGCCGCCGGTCTCGCGGGCGTAGAAGAATGTCTCCTCGTCGACTTCCTTGGCATTGTGCGTGTGGCGCACGAAAACAAGGTCGATCGATTTGTAGCGGCGGCTCAAAAACAGGTGCAGCAGGACAAAGAACCGCTTCGCCAGATCCTTCTCGCGTTCGCCCATGGAGGCGGACACGTCCATCAGGCAGAACATCACCGCGCGCTCGCGCGGCTCCGGCCGCATCTCGAAATAATTGTAGCGCACATCCAGCGGGTCGATGTAGGAGATAACCTTCTGCCGGCGCAGAAGATCTTCCAGAAGTTCGTGGAGCACCGACAGTTCGAGGCGCTGTTCCTGAGTCGGCTTGGAAACCTTCTCCAGCTTGAAGATCTCCTCGCGCAGGGCGCGCACCTCCAGCGATTTCGGCCGTTTCAGCGCCAGCCGCCGGCCGAGCGCGTTGCGCATGGTTCGCTCGACATTGATATTCGAAGGCGAGCCGGTAATGGAAAATCCAGCCCTGTAGGGCTTTGTCACTTCGATCTGCTTGAGGCCGCGCTTGACGAGATTGGGCAGTTCCATGTCCTCGAAAAAGAGATCAAGGAACTCATCGCGCGACAATACGAACAGGAAATCGTCCTCGCCTTCACCGCTGTCAGAGCCTTCCTTTCCGCCGGCGCCGCCTTCGCCGGATGGCGGCTTCTTGATCTTGTCGCCCGCTTGATAGGACTTGTTGCCGGTGGACGCGTAGTCACGACGGCCGGCCGTGCGGGAATGGCGGAAGCTCGGCTCGGCAATGCTGTCGGCCGGCACCACGACCTGCTCGCCACGGTCGGTATCGGCGATGCCGCGCGTGCGGACGGCCTCGTCGACCGCCTTTTTGACATGGGAACGCACGCGCTTGAGGAACCGCCGCCTGTTACCGAGGCTCTTGTCCTTGGGATTGAGGCGACGGTCGACAAAATGACCCATCGGGCTAGCCTGCTTTGTTAACGCGCATGTACCACTCGACGAGACGACGGACCTGCCGCTTGGTGTAGCCGCGTTCAATCATACGTTCGACGAATTCGTGATGCTTGGCGTCCGCCTCCTTGTCACGCTTGGCACCGAAGCTGATCACCGGCAGCAGATCCTCGACCTGACCGAACATGCGCTTTTCGATGACACGGCGCAGCTTCTTGTATTTGCGCCAGTCCGGATTCTTGCCCTGGTTCTCGGCCCTTGCACGCAACACGAACTTGACGACCTCGTTGCGGAAGTCCTTCGGATTGGTGATGCCGGCCGGTTTTTCGATCTTCGCCAGTTCCTGGTCGAGGATCTCACGGTCGAACATCTGGCCCGTGTCCGGGTCCTTGTAGTCGTGCTCCTCGATCCAGGCATCGGCATAGGCGATATAGCGGTCGAAAAGGTTCTGGCCGTAGTCGGAATAGGATTCCAGGTAGGCTTTCTGGATTTCGTGGCCGATGAATTCCGCATAGCGCGGCATCAGCTCGGCCTTGAGGAATTCCAGATAGCGGCCCTCGACATCCTCGTTGAACTGCTCGCGCTTGATCGCCTGCTCGAGCACATACATCAGGTGCACCGGATCGGCCGCCACCTCGTCTGTGTCATGGTTGAATGTCTCTGAAAGCACCTTGAAGGCAAAGCGTGTCGACGTTCCGCTCATGCCTTCATCGACGCCGGCCACATCGCGGTATTCCTGCAGCGATTTGGCGTTGGGGTCCGTGTCCTTCAGGGTTTCGCCGTCATAGATGCGCAGCTTGGAGTGAAGCGTCGAATTTTCGTGCTCGTGGAGGCGGGTCAGAACGCTGAAGCGGGCCATGATGTCGAGCGTCTCGGGTGCACATTTGGCATCGCGCAATGCGCTTTCGCTCAAGAGCTTCTTATAGATAAACCCTTCTTCTGTTGCGCTGAGGCAATAGGGCACCTTCACCACGCTGATGCGGTCGAGGAACGCCTCGTTGTTCTTGTTGTTCTTGAATTGCTGCCATTCGGCCTCGTTCGAGTGCGCGACTATGACCCCGTGATAGGGAAATGCGCCGATGTTCTCGGTGCCGACATAGGATCCTTCCTGCGTCGCGGTCAAAAGCGGGTGCAGGACCTTGATCGGCGCCTTGAACATTTCGACGAATTCCAGCAGGCCCTGGGTCGTGCGGTTGAGGCCGCCGGAGTAGCTGTAGGCGTCCGGATCGTTCTGGCTCAGGTGCTCGAGCTTGCGAATATCGAGTTTGCCGACCAGGGACGATACGTCCTGATTGTTTTCATCGCCGGGTTCGGTCTTGGCGACGCCGATCTGCCGAAGCTTCGAAGGGTGCAGCTTGACGATCGAAAACTTGGAAATGTCGCCTTCGAATTCGTCCAGCCGCTTGACGGCCCAGGGCGACATTAGCCCGGTCAGGAGCCGGCGCGGAATGTTGTACTTGTCCTCAAGAAGATCGCTCATGCGTTCGGGGCTGAACAGGCCGAGCGGCGATTCAAACACCGGGCTGATCTCGTCGCCTGCCTTCAGGACGTAGATCGGTTCGTGCTCCATGAGGCGCTTGAGGATCTCGGCCACCGTGGATTTGCCGCCGCCGACGGGGCCGAGCAGGTAGAGGATCTGCTTGCGCTCCTCCAATCCCTGGGACGCGTGACGGAAGAAGCCGACGATGCGTTCGATCGTCTCTTCCATGCCAAACAGATTAGCAAAGGCTGGGTAACGTTTAATGGTCCGGTTCAGAAAGAGGCGACTGAGCCTTTGGTCCTGGCTGGTGTCGATCAGCTCCGGTTCGCCGATCGCTGTTATCATCCTCTCCGCCGCAGTGGCACGCATTGATGGGTCGTCGCGGCAGGCCAACAAATAATCTTGCAGGGTAATCTCTTCTACCTTGGTCCGGTCATAAACCTCGGAGTGCAGAGAGAACACGTCCATGATGTTCGTCCTTTCCTATTCCCTGTTTACTCTCCCCATTTGTCGCCCTGGTTCTTTATTAAGTGGTGCCTGCTGATTATTTGGCGAATCAAATCATGTTGAAACGGAGTGCAAGCCAGCGCCAGCGGCGCCGGGGCACATTCGCCAAACCAGGGAACCGTTAAATCCACTTGCCTAGAATATTAGTGTCGCTCAACTAATGACGCGAAGTCATAGGCAACGTGATTCGATTGAAGTATAGCACAAGGAATTAAATCCGGTTGTGCGTATTGCCATCAAATTTGCATGGTTATGCACATATCGACAACAAAAGTGCAGATAGGCAACACCGGCGGAAACGCTTGCGCGATGCCGGTATTTCAGTGGTGAAAAACTGATTTAATGGTGGGCGGTACTGGGATTGAACCAGTGACCCCTACGATGTCAACGTAGTGCTCTCCCGCTGAGCTAACCGCCCATCCGACCGGCCGCATACACCACAAAAGGCACAGCAAGGTCAAGTGCGTTCTGGCCGATGGCGACGATAATTATGCGGCCTGGAGAATCTTTTCGACCTCGTTGACGAGATCCCTCAGATGGAACGGTTTGGAAAGGACCGTGGCGTTCTTCGGCGCCTCGGAATCCGGGTTGAGAGCAACAGCCGCAAATCCGGTGATGAACATGACCTTGAGGTCCGGGTCGAGCTCGGTGGCGCGCCGCGCCAACTCGATGCCATCCATCTCCGGCATTACGATATCGGTCAGCAGCAGTGAAAACGGTTCTTCGCGCAGCCGTTCGTAAGCACTGGCGCCGTTGTCGTACGATTGCACGGCATATCCCGCCTTTTCCAGTGCCTTGACCAGAAAGCGGCGCATGTCGTCATCGTCTTCAGCAAGTAGTATTTTCATACTGCTCCTCATGCCCGTCAATTCCCGCGTCTGAATGGGCTTTCGGCCCGCCGAGCGCCTGTTTCGCACCGAAAGAAAACGACAGATTGCGCCCTAATTGTAGTGGGACCCCACCCTGCCGATACCACGCAGATGCGGCCTATTCAAATCCAGTGAGGTAAATATCGGGTTTATTTACGCTACTTAACCGGCACATTTTATGTGACGCTGACATTAATGTTTATAGGCGGCCGTCACGTTTGAAACAACTGTCCGCGAGGTCTATGGACTTGGCCGCGTGCAACTGGCAACATAATCGAAACATTGCGTATGATCGGGAATCACAGAGTATCAACGGAGCAGCGCATGACGGGGAGAAGGAATTGAACGGAGACGCACATTTTGATCATCCGCCGTTTGAAATCCGCCTGCCCGCAGAACAGTCCGTGCCTTTCGTTTTCAATTCGCCGCACAGCGGACGCGTTTATCCAGAAAGTTTCCTGTCCGTCTCGCGCCTCGACCGTCATTCCATTCGCCGGTCGGAAGACTACTATGTCGATCAGCTTTTCGAAGCTTCGCCGAAGGTCGGCGCGCCGCTTTTTGCGGCCCATTTCCCGCGCGCCTTCATCGATGTCAATCGCGAGCCCTATGAGCTTGATCCGCGCATGTTCGACGGACGCATCCCGCATTTTGTCAATGCCAGCTCCATGCGTGTTGCCGGGGGTCTCGGGACAATCCCGAAGCTCGTGGCCGAAAACATGGAAATCTATAACCGCAGGCTGACCATCGAGGAGGCGCTGGAGCGTATAGACCGGTTCTACCGGCCCTATCACGACCGGCTGCGCCAGTTGATCGTCAAGACCCATTCGCGCTTCGGCTATGCGGTTCTTGTCGATTGCCACTCGATGCCTGCGAATGCGCAGAGCTGCAGCCGCAACCGACCGGATTTCGTGGTCGGCGACCGGTACGGCACCAGCGCGACCGAAGCGCTGTCGCAGCTCGCCGTATCCATCCTTCAGGACCTCGGCTACACGGTGTCGCGCAACAAGCCCTATGCGGGCGGCTTTATCACCGAGCACTACGGTAGGCCCGCGCGCGGCCTTCACGCGATCCAGATCGAAATCAATCGCGGTCTCTACGTCAATGAGCAGACATTCGAAAAGACCGCCGGGTTTGACCGCCTGCGCGCCGATATCAGCCAGTTCATGCATCTTTTGACCGAGTATTTTGCAAGCAACTACTCGGAAATCGCGCTGGCGGCGGAATAGCCAGACAACGGCCCGTTCGGCAGGGCTGCACCGGTTCTCAAGCAAAAAAAAGACCGCGCCTGGCGGAGCGGTCAAAATCTAGGGAGGAAACGCCCAATAAGGGCATCCACAGCCATTGGCTGCATGATCACCATATTGTTGCAGCGCACAAAAGTCAAGAGATGAACAAGATTCATTTCGCGGATGCAAAAATTTCCGGATCGCAATGGAAACGCTGGAAAATTAACGCACAGTCGAATATCGGTGCGTGACGCCATCTTGCCGAAACCCCACTCTGGAACCCTGAAATGCAGCCTGAACTCGCGTTTTTACATCGACTGGCGGACGCCGCCGCGGAGGAGACGCTGCCGCGGTTCCGCGCCAACACCACCGTCAGCAACAAGCTGCAGGGCGGTTTCGATCCGGTAACGGAGGCCGACCGGGCAGCCGAGGCTGCGATCCGCGATCTCATCGGTCAGCATTATCCCGATCACGGCATCATGGGTGAGGAGCACGGCAGCGAAGGTCTTGACCGGGACTATCTTTGGGTGATCGATCCGATAGACGGCACCAGGGCTTTCATATCCGGATTGCCGGTCTGGGGAACGCTGATCGGCCTCTATCACAGGGGCCGGGCGGTCGCCGGTCTGATGGACCAGCCCTTCACCGGCGAGCGGTTTGTGGCTGACCAGAGCGGCACCTATTACCGCGGACCGGACGGCGAGCGGACGATCCGGTCGCGCGATTGCGGTTCGCTGGCGCAGGCGACGCTGTTTACGACATCACCGCATCTGTTCGCCGAAACGGAGATCGGGCGCTACCGGGCTGTCGAAAACGGGGTCAACCTGTTTCGCTACGGCTGCGACTGCTATGCCTATACGCTTGTCGCCGCCGGCCATGCGGATCTTGTCATTGAGAACAATCTTCAGGCCTACGATATCGCAGCGCTGATCGCGATCCTGGAATCAGCCGGTGCGGTCGTGACCGACTGGGAGGGTGGCCGGCCCGAACAGGGCGGTAATATCATCGCCGCCGGCAGCGCAGCTGTCCATGCGGAGGCATTGGCGCTGCTTGCTCTAGGCCCAACAGAACAGTCATCATAATTCGCCAGGCAGGAAGGCCTTGATACCGGCAAGAGTCTGCTCACGGTAGATATCGGCTTCCTGGAAAAGCTCGTGCTTGGCGCGGTCGATGGTGATCAGTTCGCTGGCCCGGAAATGCGAAGCCATATCCTCGATCGCCTCAATGGGCACGATCGTATCTGCGCCGGCACCGAAAATCAGGGTCGGAATGCGGATCGATGCCAGATGGGCGGGATCCTGGACACGCCTGATGGCACGGAAGGATTCGGCCAGCCAACGATAGGTTGGCCCGCCGAGGATGAATTGCGGACATGTTTCGTAAATGGCCCGGTTGCGATTGAAGCGTGCCCGGTCGGATGTCAGCTCGTTGTCCTCAAATGACAGGTTCGACTGTTTCGAACCCGCAGGTGACATCCGTCCGAAACCGAAGCGACTTGCGAATCCGACCGCCGTCCGCAAGGTCGCCAATTCGAACCGGCCGCCATGGACGCCGACAAAAGGCGCGCTGACAACCATGCGTTCGACGCGGTTGGCGAGACGCGGCGCGGTGGCGAGTGCGATCAATCCGCCGGTCGAATGACCGAGAACGAAAAAGGGAAGTCGTGCGTCCGGCAGGACGATGTTTTCCAGGAAGAACTCCAGGTCGTTCTGGTAGTCGGAGAAGCGACGGACGTGACCGGCGATCGAATCGTCGAGCAGGCGCTCCGAGCCGCCCTGACCGCGCCAGTCGAATGTCGCGACCCAGAGGCCGGCCTCGGTCAGGTCGCGGGCCGTTTCGTAATACTTTTCAATGGTCTCGTTGCGGCCCTGCAGAAGCACGACAGTGCCGGTGGCGCGGGTGACAGTCGAGCGGAAAATCGCGTAGCGCAGCCTTTTGCCGTCCGGCGTCTCGAAAAAGCCGGTGATGGCGTTTTCAGGCGCCGGGTTGCCTGGCGTGTCATAGATGACGCTGGCATTTTGGGATGCGCTGCTATCCATACTGCTATTGAACCCGACGGGCCGTATCGATCAAGGCTCAATTGCCTGAAATCCCGAGTAAAATCGGCGGCTGTGACAAATCTTGACACGGCGTGGTTCAGTTCCCACCTATAGGCTGCAGGCGCCAGGACGGGCCTGCTGGCCGGATATCCGCCTGATAACGGGGATGTCCCGCGTCAAAACCAAAATCTGTCGCTCAATGGAGGACAAGACCATGCGTCATGTCGATTTTTCACCCCTTTATCGTTCCACCGTCGGATTCGACCGCCTGTTCACGATGCTTGACAGCCTCGCACAGCCGGATCAGAGCCAGACCTATCCACCCTACAATATCGAAAGAACCGGAGATAACTCCTACCGCATCACCATGGCCGTCGCCGGCTTTGGTGACGACGATCTTTCGGTAGAGGCACGCGAGCATGTGCTGACCGTCAAGGGCGTTAAGGCCGACGAAAACGGCAAGGATGAAGGCGAATTCCTTTACCGGGGTATCGCCAAGCGCGCTTTCGAGCGCCGCTTCCAACTTGCCGAATATGTGGAAGTCAAGGGTGCCAAGCTCGAAAACGGGCTGCTGCACGTCGACCTCGTCCGCGAAATTCCCGAGGCAATGAAGCCCCGCCAGATCGCGATTTCGGTCGATAAAGCCGCTGAAGCAACGAAGCAGATTGAAGCCGAAACGGTCGCCTGACCTTTTGGCGAATGCACAGCAGAACGGCGCCCATAGGGCGCCGTTTTCAGTTTGAGGCCTTCCCGTATTCGTCAGGCATAGGCGACGCGGCCGCTCCACCATCGGGAGAGGAAGGAATCAAGGGAGATCAAGCCGGGACCCTTGATCGCCACATAAACCAGCGGAACAAGCCAGAACAGGCGCTGGTCGATGATCTCGGCCGGCTGACCGTTGAAAAGCGTGCCAAGGTCAACACCATGGCCGGTGACATCGACATAGGTCTGCACGGCAACGAAAATGATCATGCCAAGGGCGCCAACGCGTGAAAACAGGCCGATGATCACGAGGATCGGCAAAATGAACTCGCCATAGGTTCCGGCAATCACCATCAAATGCGTGGTCAGCGGCAAACCGCTCGTCTCGTATCCGGCAGCCTCAAACGCCTTGCCTGCGATCTGGATATAGGCACCGTCGGAGACCTGGAAAAAGCCGATCAGCCCGTCACCGACCTTGGTCCTGGCTGAATTCAGATAGTAGACATAAAGGGTGGCAGCGATCACAAGGCGTGAAAAAAGCCCCATGAACCAGCCGTCCGTGGACCGCTCGATCGCGCCGAATATGCCGTCGTGCAGCCGACGAACCAGGTCAATCAGCGATGTCATTTCATTATCTCACTTTTTAGTCTTGGGTTGCGATGGCGGTGAATGCACCGGCCTCCAGCATTGCACCGATGGCCGCCGCAAGATCAAATTCCTCGGCAGCGGTTGCAGCCGCCTCGGCGGCTTCGCCCAGTGTCTTGCCATCGATCAGCGCCTGCAAGAATTCTGCCCCGCCTGCTGGCAGCGTCCTTACCTCAACGTCGAATTCCCGTCTGGTAACAAGGCCGTCCTCGGGCACCGCCGGATCGATCCCTGACAAATCCGCACCCGACCGGTTGGCAGAGAAGATGGACACCGCCGCGAAGCTTGAACGCACAATTCTCGTCGCCGGGTGGGCTAGAAAGCGCTGCCCGGCAAGGTCTTCGGCCGCGATTGATGCAAGCGCCGAAGGTTCGAGGGCAGGCGCATCGGCAGCATGGAAGGCATCCAGCCACGCACGCTCCAGGCGTGCCACGTCAGGCAGGTAGACGAGCTTGCCAACGGGCTCGAACTGCTCAAGAAACGCCGCGAAGTCGTCGCCATAGCGGAACAGCAACGGCGATTGCGGCTGCCGCAGCCGCACATAGTGGCGCGCCATGGCACGAAAGAACTCATCACCGACCAGACGGTGCACGGCCGGGTAGATTTCCACGAGCGCACCGATCAGGCTGACTGTGACATTGTTGCGATAGACGTTGAAGCGCTTGTCCGCCTTCTTGCCGTCCGGACCGACAATGCCCGACGGCGTCGGCCGATCCGGATCAAGCAGCGCGTCGGAAAACCGCCCAAGCGTCACGGTCCGGACGAGCGCACCCGCACCGTCATTGCTATCCGGCTGCGGCATGGCGGCTCCCCAGCAGATAGTTCGCGGCCCGTTTTTGAAGGATATCTTCTGCGCGCAACGCTTCGCGCCGCAGGATCGGCCATTCGGGAACATCGTTGTCCCATTCGACCAGCGTCGGCACCGGACCCATCTGCCCGATAACGATATCGTACAGCTTCCAGACCTCGTCATGCACCGGGCGGTCATGCGCGTCGATGAGCAACGGATCGCCCTCGTCGTCGACATCCGTGGCGTGTCCGGCCAGGTGGATTTCCTCGACTTTCTCGAGCGGAAACTCCGAAAGATAGGTCAAAGGCCTGTATTTCTGGTTCGTGGCGGAGACAAAAACATTGTTGATATCGAGAAGCAGGCCGCAGCCAGTGCGCCGCGCAATCTCGGAAATGAAATCCGTTTCGCTCATCGATGATTGTTCGAACTGAACATATGTCGACGGGTTTTCCAGAAGGATCTTGCGGCCAAGCTCCTCCTGGACATGGTCGATATGATCGCACACGCGGTCCAGCGTGTTCCGGTCATAAGGCACAGGCAGCAGGTCGTTGTAATAGCTCATATCATGGGTCGACCAGGCCAGGTGCTCCGAAACGAGGCCCGGTTCGTAGCGATCGACAACCTTTTTCAGGCGAGCGATATGCCCATCGTCGAGGCCCTTCTCGCTGCCGATGGAAAGGCCGACACCATGGACCGAGAGCGGAAAGTTCTGGCGAATGGCGGTCAGCGCACGGTGTGGCGCACCGCCGTCGCCCATGTAGTTCTCGGCGTGCACCTCCAGAAACCCGATACGGTAGTCGTCCTGCAGGATCTGTTCGACATGCGAGGGCTTCAGACCCGCGCCGGCCCGCGCCGGAACAGTGCGGTCCATGAAGGCCGCGTCAGCATCGCCGTCTTTCCAGGTGGGATTTTCTGTCATCGTCTGGTCGCGCCCCGAACAGGAGGGCCGGCCGCCTCAACGGACAGCCGGCCGGAACTCATCTTACCTTAAGAGGGCAGGTCGCGGTCAAGCGGCTCAAGCGAACCCATGCGCCCATCCGGCAGGTCCATGGTTGTGCATGTGCCGTTTTCTACCAGCGTCCATGCATTGCCCTGGTAATCGACGGTCGATGTACCGGCGCAGGTGGTGCCGGGTCCGGCTGCGCAGTCGTTCTTGCCGGCCAGCGAGACGCCGTAACATTTTTCCTTGGCAGATGCCGTGGAGGTGGTGGCAAGAAGGGTCGCGCCGGAAAGGGCCATGGCGACGGCACCGGCAACTGCAGAAGCACCAGCAAGTGTTTTCTTGGACATGAAATTCTCCTTGGGAATTCGGTATTCAGGTGGTGACACGTTTCAATGCCCGGTTGTCGCCGGGACGGGGGGAGTTTCTGAAAAACACGGATAAATTGGAAATCAACAGCGTGTTATCTTCTGTTGTCCTTGCGTGACATTCCCGTTACGGCCCGTTACCGAACACGACTTTCTGGTCATAAACACGTGTTTTCAAAGAGTTGCGGGCAATCAATTCGGATTTCCGGATAAAACTCTTCCTGATTACAGCGGCGCTGCGCAGGAATATGCCTCAGTTCGACTGCAGCAAGGCGGCGAAATCGCGGATATGTCCCTCCGTGGTCGCAAATCCCGTTACAAGCCGCGTGATGATTTCATTGCCGTCGACAAGGCCGGTGGCGAAATGCGGGGTCTTCCATTCGTAAAATTGCGCGCCCCTTTCCAGCAGCGAATTGAACCGGCCGCGATCCATGATCGCAAACACCTCATTGGCCTGGCTCCGCCAGGCAAGGCGCGCGCCGTCCGAGGCCTCGATCGCCGATTGAAGTTGGTTGGCCATCGCATTGGCATGGGCGGCATTTTCGATCCACAGGTCGTCTTCGAAATAGGCGTCGAACTGTGCCGATATGAACCGGCTCTTGGAAAAAAGATGCGCCGACCGTTTGCGGATGAAGGGCAGTTCGCGTGATTTTTCCGGATCGAAGACAACCAGAGCCTCAGCGCACCAGCAGCCGTTCTTTGTCGCACCGAAGGACAGGATATCGACGCCGCGGCGCCAGGTCAGTTCGGCCGGGCTTTGTCCGAGTGCAGCCATGGCGTTGGCAAAGCGGGCGCCGTCCATGTGCAGCGGCAGGCCGTGACTGCGGCATATTTCGGCAACGGCATCGATCTCTTGCGTTTCATAGACGGTGCCGATTTCCGTCGACTGGGAAATGCTGGCCGCCATGGGTTGGCCGGCGTGGACGAATTCAGCAGGGAACCGCCTGATCGCGGCATCCAACTCTCCCGGGCGCACCTTCCCGAGGTCGCCGTCCACGGGTTCCAGCCTTATTCCCTGCCCGAGAAATTGCGGTGCTCCGCCTTCATCTTCGATCAGGTGCGATTCCCGGTGGCAAAAGGCAACACCGCCGGGTCTGCTGAACGTCGCCATGGAAAGGGAATTCGCCGCCGTACCCGTGCCGACAAAATAGACCGCCACCTTGCGTTCGAAAATGTCATTGAATTTTTCCTCGACCTTCCTGTCGAGTTCGCTCAGCCCGTAGGCCGCGGCAAATCCGGAAGCGTGGCGGGAGAGCGCTTCGGCGATGCGCGGATGCGCCCCGGCCCAATTGTCTGAGGAAAAATGCATGATGGTCCCTGGCTGTTTGCGGTCCTGATGGATGACGGTGCATTCATGGCATGGAAACTGGGGCATGCAAAGCGGTCCGACAGGTGGCCGGGACATATTGGAAACGGATCCGTCATCAGGGTGAAATAAAATGTCTTCAATGAACCGGGCGCGGCAATTTGCTGGCGCTGCGGGTCACAAAAATGATCCGGCCATCTTGCTCCCGGTGCCTGTTTCTGGCATACAGGGTTAAAAATAGGACAGTATGGCTGTCCTAATTGGATGTTCGGAGCCCGTTTTCAGCTTCAATGTCCGCAGCGGCCGCATATGCGGCCGCAAAGGGACAAGCGCCCGGTCAGGGATCGCATGTCCGCATTGCCGTGCAGGTTAACAGGCGGAATTTCCTTACGAAATTCCACCGAACTGGTGCGGACGACATTCTGAAGCCGGACCTGTTTGGGCCGAAGAATGGCGAAAAACGGCTTATCGCTTGAATTTGCCGCGTGATAAAACTGTACCGGATTGGATATAACCGGCACGGACGAACAGGTCGCCCCAGAAACCTGACGGTTTCCAAAGGCCATGACAGGAGGAACAAGGATGACGGAAAAAACGCCATCACAGGCAGCTGCTGCGCTTGAAAAGACGCAGGCTCCGATGATTCGCGCCCGTATGTCCGGCTTCCCGGAAAAACAGGGCCTTTACGATCCGCGCAATGAGCATGATGCCTGCGGCGTCGGCTTCGTCGCCCATATGCGCGGTGAACGGTCTCACCAGATCATCGAGGATGGTCTGTTCATGCTGGAAAATCTGACGCACCGGGGCGCCGTGGGTGCCGACCCTCTTATGGGGGATGGCGCCGGCATGCTGGTGCAGATCCCGCATGACCTTTTTGTAGACGAGATGGCCGCCCAGGACGTGGCATTGCCCGAAATCGGCCAGTACGCCGTCGGCTACATGTTCATGCCGCAAGATGCCGAACTGCGTGCCCATATCGAGGAAATCATCGAAGAAGTGGTCTCGGCCGAGGGCCAGGTGCTGCTCGGCTACCGCGATGTACCTGTCGACAATTCCTCGCTTTCGAAGGCGCCGGACATCGTTGCCACCGAACCGTTTCACCGGCAGGTGTTCATTGGACGCGGCAGCGCCGTTGAAAACGATGACGCGTTTGAACGCAGGCTGTTCATTCTGCGCAAGGTGATTTCCAACCGCATCTTCGAAGAAACCGACGGGCGCGACAACGGCTTTTACATCGTGTCGCTTTCCAGCAGGACGATTGTCTACAAGGGCATGTTCCTCGCCTATCAGGTGGGTGAATACTACAAGGACCTGAAGGACGAGCGGTTCCGTTCGGCCGTTGCGCTCGTTCACCAGCGCTTTTCCACCAACACCTTCCCGTCCTGGAAGCTGGCGCATCCCTATCGCATGGTCGCGCACAATGGCGAGATCAATACGCTGCGCGGCAATGTCAACTGGATGGCTGCGCGACAGGCGTCCGTTTCTTCGCCGCTTTTCGGTGACGACATCAGCAAGCTTTGGCCGATCTCCTATGAGGGCCAGTCAGACACGGCCTGTTTCGACAACGCGCTCGAGTTCCTGGTTCAGGGCGGCTATTCTCTGCCGCATGCGGTGATGATGCTGATCCCCGAGGCCTGGGCGGGCAACAAGCTGATGCACGAGGACCGCAAGGCGTTCTACGAATACCACGCGGCGCTTATGGAGCCGTGGGACGGCCCGGCTGCCGTTGCCTTTACCGACGGGCGGCAGATCGGCGCGACGCTCGACCGCAACGGCCTGCGCCCGGCCCGCTACATCGTCACCGACGACGACCGCGTCATCATGGCTTCCGAGGCCGGCGTGCTGCCGGTGGCGGAAGAAAAGATCGTGCGCAAATGGCGGTTGCAGCCGGGCAAGATGCTGCTGATCGACATGGACAAGGGCGAGATCATTTCCGACGCGCAGATCAAGGTCGAACTGGCAAATGCACACCCCTACGGTGAATGGCTCGACCGGACGCAGATCGTGCTGGAGGACATGCCGGTCTCCGGTCATGCGACCAGCCGGTCGAGCGCAAAGCTGCTCGACCTGCAGCAGGCCTTCGGTTACAGCCAGGAGGACCTGAAGATCCTGATGGCGCCGATGGCGACAACGGGCCAGGAGGCGCTTGGTTCGATGGGCACCGATACGCCGATTTCGGCGATGTCGGACAAGTCCAAGCTGCTTTACACCTATTTCAAGCAGAACTTTGCCCAGGTCACCAACCCGCCGATCGATCCGATCCGCGAGGAATCGGTGATGAGTCTCGTCTCCTTCATCGGTCCACGGCCTAACCTGTTTGATCTGGAGGGCCTCGCCGAGCAGCGCAGGCTCGAAGTGCGCCAGCCGATCCTGACGAACGAAGACCTGGAGAAAATCCGCGCCATTGGCGATATTTCCGACAACCAGTTCCAGACCAAGACGCTCGACATCACCTATCGTGAAAGCCGCGGCGCCGACCATCTGGAAGAGGTTGTGCGGCAGGTCTGCTCGCGCGCCGAGCGGGCCGTTCTCGACGGCTACAACATCATCATCCTGTCCGACCGGCACCTTTCGGCCGAGCGCATCGCAATCCCGGCGCTGCTGGCGACAGCCGCCGTTCAAAATCATCTTATTCGCAAGGGGCAGCGCACCTCGGTCGGCCTGGTGGTTGAATCGGGCGAACCGCGCGAGGTCCATCACTTCGCGGTACTGGCTGGCTACGGCGCAGAGGCGATCAACCCCTATCTCGCCTTCGATACGCTGGCGGACATGCACAAGAAGGGAGAGTTCCCGGCGGCCGTCGATCCTTACGAGGTTGTCCATCGTTACATCAAGGCGATCGACAAGGGGCTGTTGAAGGTGATGTCCAAGATGGGCATCTCCACCTACCAGTCCTATTGCGGCGCGCAGATATTCGATGCGGTGGGCCTGTCGACGGAATTTGTGAACAGGTACTTCTTCGGTACCGCGACCACGATCGAGGGTATCGGGCTTGATGAGATCGCCATCGAGACACATGCACGCCATGCTCGCGCATTCGGCAACGACCCGGTGCTGCGCAACGCGCTCGATGTCGGCGGCGAGTACCTTTACCGCACACGCGGCGAGAATCACGTGTGGTCACCCGATTCCGTCGCGTTGCTGCAGCATGCCGTGCGCGGGAATGCGCAGGACAAGTACCGCGAATTCGCCCGGTTGGTGAACGAGCACGCGGAGGGCCTCAACACCATACGTGGCCTGTTCAGGATTATTGATGCGCAGGAGGACGGTCGCGAGGCCGTGCCGCTCGACGAGGTCGAGCCGGCGGCGGAGATCGTACGGCGTTTTTCGACTGGCGCCATGTCTTTCGGTTCGATCAGCCGCGAGGCGCATACGACGCTGGCAATCGCCATGAACCAGATCGGCGGCAAGTCGAACACGGGCGAGGGCGGCGAGGAGCCGGACCGCTACGCGCCGATGCCGGACGGATCGATGAACCCGGAGCGCTCGGCGATCAAGCAGGTTGCGTCAGGACGGTTTGGCGTGACTACCGAATATCTTGTCAACTCGGACATGATACAGATCAAGGTCGCGCAGGGTGCCAAGCCCGGCGAGGGCGGACAGTTGCCGGGTCACAAGGTCGACGCGACGATCGCCAAGACCCGCCACTCGACACCCGGCGTCGGGCTGATTTCGCCGCCGCCACACCATGACATCTATTCGATCGAAGACCTGGCGCAGCTGATCTATGACCTGAAAAACGTGAACAGCAGCGCCGATATCTCGGTCAAGCTCGTTTCCGAAGTCGGGGTCGGAACGGTGGCTGCGGGCGTCGCCAAGGCGCGCGCCGATCACATCACGATCGCCGGCTATGACGGCGGTACGGGCGCATCTCCGCTCACCTCGCTGAAGCATGCCGGTTCGCCCTGGGAAATGGGGCTCGCCGAAACCCACCAGACATTGGTGCTCAACGGCTTGCGGTCGCGGATTCCGCTTCAGGTCGACGGCGGCCTGCGCACCGGGCGCGACGTGATCATCGGCGCGCTGCTCGGCGCCGACGAGTTCGGCTTCTCCACGGCGCCGCTGATTGCGGCCGGCTGCCTGATGATGCGCAAATGCCATCTCAACACCTGCCCGGTCGGCATTGCGACGCAGGATCCCGTGCTGCGCCAGCGGTTCAAGGGAACGCCGGAGCACGTGATCAACTATTTCTTCTTCGTTGCCGAGGAGGTGCGTGAATTCCTGGCGAAGATGGGCTTCCGCAAGCTGGACGACATTATCGGACAATCCGATCTGCTCGAGAAGGATTCGATGATCAGCCACTGGAAGGCCAAGGGGCTCGATTTCACCGGCATTTTCCACAAGCCCGAAGCGCCCAAGGAAGAAACCTACTGGACGCGGCGTCAGGATCACCCGATCGAGGACATTCTTGACCGCAAGCTGATCGCCGAGGCGGCGCCGGCGCTCGAAACGAAGACGCCTGTCTCGATCAAGACCGAGATCCGCAATGTCGATCGCTCCGCCGGCGCGATGCTTTCGGGCGAAGTCGCCAAGCGTTACGGTCACAAGGGTCTCGCGGACGACACGATCTCGGTGAAGCTGCATGGAACCGCGGGCCAGTCCTTCGGCGCATTCCTGTCGCGCGGCATCACTTTCGATCTCGTCGGTGACAGCAATGACTATGTCGGCAAGGGGCTGTGCGGCGGCCGTGTCATTGTACGCCCGCCGGCGGAGAGCAATATCGTGCCGGAGGAATCGATCATCGTCGGCAATACGGTGCTCTACGGCGCCGTTGAAGGCGAGTGCTATTTCCGCGGCGTTGCCGGGGAGCGCTTTGCCGTGCGCAATTCCGGCGCCATCGCTGTTGTCGAGGGTGTCGGCGATCATGGCTGCGAATACATGACCGGCGGCATTGTCGTCGTCATCGGGCAGACCGGCCGCAACTTTGCCGCCGGCATGTCGGGCGGCGTTGCCTATGTGCTCGACGAGGCCGGCGATTTCGCGCGGCGCTGCAATATGGCAATGGTTGAGCTCGAGCCGGTTCCCGAGGAAGACGATATCCTTGAGGAGCTGCATCACCACGGTGGTGATCTGGCGCACAAGGGCCGCGTCGATGTTTCGGGCGACATGACACGTCATGACGAGGAGCGGCTTTTCCAGCTGATTTCCAACCATGTGCATTACACGGGTTCGGAACGCGGACGCGATATCCTTGAAAACTGGACCGAGTTCCGTCCGAAATTCCGCAAGGTCATGCCGGTCGAGTACCGGCGTGCGCTTGAGGAGATGGAACGCATGCGCATGGGTGTTGCCGCGGAATAGGTGACATCGGTGGCGTGGAAACGGGTTTAGAGAACAGGAACGAGTATGGGTAAGGTTACGGGATTTCTGGAGATTGACCGGCAGGTTGCGAAGTACCAGCCCGCGTCCGACCGGGTGCGGCACTTCAGGGAATTCAGCATTCCGATGTCCGATTCCGAGGTCGTTAAACAGGCGGCCCGCTGCATGGACTGCGGCATCCCGTTCTGTCATGGACCGACCGGCTGTCCGATCCACAACCAGATCCCGGACTGGAACGACCTCGTCTACAATGGCAATTGGGAAGAGGCGATCCGCAACCTCCATTCAACAAACAATTTTCCGGAATTTACGGGGCGGATCTGCCCGGCGCCCTGCGAGGAGGCCTGCACGCTCAATCTGGAAGACGTCCCGGTGGCCATCAAGACCGTAGAGCAGGCGCTGGCGGACAAGGCCTATGACATGGGCTATGTCGTCCCGCAGCCGCCCGACCGAAAGACCGGCAAATCGGTCGGTGTCATCGGTTCCGGCCCCGCTGGCATGGCCGCGGCGCAACAATTGGCGCGTGCGGGGCATGACGTGCATGTCTACGAACGCGAGAGCCGCGCCGGCGGGTTGATGCGCTATGGCATTCCCGACTTCAAGATGGAAAAGCACTTCATCGACCGGCGCGTGGAACAAATGGAAGGCGAAGGCGTGACCTTCCACTACGGGATCCATATCGGGGTCGACAAGACTGTCGACGAGCTCAACGACGCACATGATGCGGTCATCTATTGCGGCGGCTCCGAGAAGCCGCGTGACGCCGGGATTCCGGGCGTCGAATTCGTCGGCGTTCACGATGCGATGCCATATCTGGTGCAGCAGAACAAGCGTGTTGCCGGCGAGGATATCGATTCCACAGGCTGGCCTTCAGAGCCGATCTTTGCCGGCGGCAAGCATGTCGTGGTGGTTGGCGGCGGTGATACCGCGTCCGATTGCATCGGCACGGCGTTCCGGCAGGGAGCCGTCAAGGTCACGCAGCTTGATATCCGGCCCCAGCCCCCGGCACGCGAGGACAAGATGGCGGTGTGGCCGTACTGGGCGACCAAGATGCGCACCTCCTCTTCCCAGGCCGAGGGCGCGGTGCGCGAATTCCAGGTGGGAACGCTCGAATTCGTTGGTGAGAACGGCGTTCTGACCGGGGTCAAGTGCTGTCAGGTGGACGAAAAGAGGCAGCCCGTCGTCGGAACGGAGTTCATTATCCGCGCGGACCTGGCATTCATTGCGATTGGGTTTCGTGGACCGTTCGAGAACGGTGTGCTGAAGGATCTTGGCGAGCGGCTCGTGATCGATGTCGACGCGCGCAACTCGACCAATGTACGGGCCAATGAGGAAGACTACCGGACATCAGTCGACGGCCTGTGGGCCGCCGGCGACGTTCGCCGCGGCCAGTCGCTGGTCGTGTGGGCGATCCGAGAAGGCCGACAGGCGGCGCATGATGTCGACAAACACCTGATGGGATCGACAACACTGCCGCGATAGAGCGGATCCCTATCCCTGCGGCGCTTCCGCCGTTGCGCCTTCAAGCAGCGTTTTGTCCTGTTTGCGCGGCCAGACGAAATAGTCGGCGCGGCCCGGCGGAGGTGTGCTGATCTTGCCGTCGAACACGAGGTCATCGCGCGGGGTGCGGGTCAGTGATGTGCGGGGCTCGGTCGCGCCGAGGAGCTGTTCCGATCCGTCGAGACCCGGATCCACCATGCTGATCGGACTTGTGCGCACCGTCGCGGATCCTGTTTCGGGATGCAGCACCAGAAGCTCCGGCAGGTTCTCGTCGGTCAGCTTCGCCACGCCCTCATTGGCATCATTGCCGAGGAGACGACGTACGGATTTTTCGACGTAGAAGGCCAGTTTGCGGTGACCCGCCTTGGTCATCCGGATGCCGTCGGATGTGCGCAGCCGGACCTGCTGGCCGATAATGTCGGAGCCGGTATAGACGAATTTGCCGTCGGCATCGACAAAGCCGTCCCAGATATCGATATATTGACCGTTGATGTCTTCAACGACGGTCCGGTAGATGTTGTTGAAGGCCAGTATATCCGTCGACATGGATGACGACTTGTAGGGCGGCGCACCGACCCAGATCAGCGGAATGTTGCGTGCACGTACCGCCCGGGCCATGAGGTCCACGCGCTCGGTATACTCGGTCACCCATTCCTCTGAGCGGACCTGCAAGCGTTTCCGACCCTGGCGCATCTGCTGGCGGTCGTTCGAGCCGATCATGACGATAACAATTGAGGGCTGGATATCGTCGAGGATACCGGGCAGCTTCTTGTTCCAATTGTAGTAGTCATCGCGAACGAGACCGGATGAGCCGTTCGTCTTGCGCACCACTGCGACGCCCGGCGCCTGGCGAAAGGCGGTCTGCAGGCCCTCGGACAGCGATTTGGCCATGAAATCACCGACCACGAGGATCTTGCGCGCATTCTCCAGCTTCTGGACCGTTTCGACCGTGGTCGTTTGCTTGCGCTTCTTGGGTGCGCGGCGGCTTTGGGACTTCTTGCGTTTTATGGTTGCCCGCGGGCGCTGGCGATTGGTTTTCTCCGGACGTATCTTCCGCGGCCCGAACAGGCGATCAATGACGGAACGGCGCTCATATTTCTGAGCAAAGGCGGGCTCGACCGACACCATTGCCGCAATCGCCATTGCGAAAGCAGCCAGGAGCGGCAGCACCATCAGGTGCCGCATGTGCCGGTTCAACCATGTGACCAAGATGGTCTCCTGTCACCGTCGAAGTGTATTGAGTAGTTTTTGCGACGGAACACCGTCCGGCGTCAAGCCGGAACGTGACTGGAAGGTTTTTATGGCTAATTGCGAGCCGGAGCCGATATTGCCGTCAATTTCCCCGCGATAGTAGCCCAGCGATTTCAAATGAACCTGAATCTCGCGGCGTTCATCCATTGAAAGAACGCCGTTGGGTTTCGGCCATTTCTGATGCAGGCCGCTATAGCCGGCGATCCGGTCCGCAAGCAGGCCGACAGCGAGCGCGTAGCTGTCCGAGTTGTTGTAGCGCTTGAACATGAAGAAGTTGCGCAGCATCAGGAATGCCGGACCGTTGGCACCTGCGGGCATCTTCAATACGGCCTTTTCGCCGGGGCGCGGAAAACCCTTTCCGTTGGGACGTTTGAAGCCAAGCTTGGCCCATTGCGCCAGCGTTTTCGACTTGTTCTTGTACTTGGATGAACCGCGCGGCGCCCGGACCTCGTAACCCCAGGTCCTTCCGGTTTTCCAACCGTTCTTGCGCAAGAGGTTCGCGGCGGTTGCCAGCGCGTCCGGGACGGAGTTCCAGATGTCCTTGCGGCCATCCCCGTCCTGATCGACGGCGAAGGCCAGATAGCTTGTCGGGATAAACTGGGTATGGCCCATCGCGCCGGCCCATGAGCCGGTCAACTGGTTCGTCGTGATTTTGCCGGATTGAAGGATCTTCAGGGCAGCAATCAGTTGCCCGCGGGCAAATTTCGCCCGCCGCCGGTCGGCATAGGCCAGCGTTGCCAGCGCCCTTGGCACATAGTGCAGCCGGTCGGGGTAGTTGAAAACGTTGCCGTAGCTTGATTCGACGGACCAGATGGCCAGGACAACCGAGCGATCCACCCCGTAGCGGCGCTCGATATCCGCCAGCACCCGGTTGTAGCGCCTGGCCATTTCCTGACCGGTCTGCACCGTCGTGAAATGCACGCGCGTGTCGACATAGCTCCAGGTGCTTTCCTTGAACTCCGGCTGGTGGCGTGCCTTGCGCAGCACGTCAGGATCGGGTTCACGCACGCCCTTGAACGCTTTCTGGTAGGTCGATTTCTTGATGCCGGCCTTGGCGGCGGTCGGATAAAAGTCGTTGATCCACTTGCGGAATCCGGCATCCGCGGCTGCCTGCGGTATCTGCACGAGGAGTGCTGCGCACAGGACAGTTGCCATGAAAACGGCAATCATGCCGGCTTTTCTGGCGCGGAAGGGGAGGGTTATTGCCGTTATCTCAGACATTGCAGACAACTTTAGCTGTGGGCCAAGGCATAAAAATGGCCGCCGTGGCACGGTTTTCAACATTGTCCGGTCAATATAGCGTTGACGCATCAATAATCTCTTAACCATAAGAAGGCGCGCGGGCAAAGATCCGCGTGCATCCGGCCGGACCGGCTGGTAATGGCGTGACCGGCGGATGCCAGGTGAGATGAAAGGCAGGGTTCATGACGCAGCAGGGCAAGGTCAGAAAAGCGGTCTTTCCGGTGGCAGGTCTCGGCACGCGGTTTTTGCCGGCGACAAAGGCGATCCCCAAGGAAATGCTGACCGTCGTCGACAAGCCTGTCATCCAGTATGTGGTTGACGAGGCGCGTGCCGCCGGGATCGAACACTTCATTTTCGTGACCGGGCGCAACAAGGCCGTCATCGAGGATCACTTCGATATCCAGGTGGAGCTGTACGATACGCTGCGCGACCGCGGTAAAACGGAAGAGCTGAGCAATCTGCAGATGCTGCAACCGAAACCGGGTCAGACCAGCTTTACCCGCCAGCAGGAGCCACTGGGCCTCGGCCACGCCGTTTGGTGCGCGCGGGAACTGGTCGGCAGTGAACCCTTTGCGCTGCTTCTGCCGGATATGGTGATGCAGGATGCGCGCGGCTGCCTCGCAGGCATGGTCGAACTCTACAACCAGGTGGGGGGCAACGTGATCTCCGTGGAGGAAGTCCCCGAAGAAGAGACGCACCGCTACGGGATTGTCGGGGTCGGCGAGGATATCGGTGAAGACGGTTTCCGGATCAATGCCATGGTCGAGAAGCCGACGCCGGGAACAGCGCCGTCGAACTTCTTCATCAACGGACGCTACATCCTGCAGCCGGAGATCTTCTCGATCCTCGAAACACAGGAACGGGGCGCCGGTAACGAAATCCAGATCACCGACGCAATGCTGAAACTTGCCGAGGAACAGACCTTCTCGGCTTATCGCTTCCGCGGCAACACTTTCGATTGCGGATCAAAAGAGGGTTTCATCAAGGCCAACGTGTCCTTTGCGCTGACGCGCGACGACATCAGAAACAAGGTCGAAGACGATTTGAGGCGCATGCTGGAGGGTCTTTAGGACCGGGTCAGCGCTGCACTTTCATGCCGACGCCAACAAAGAGGTCGTCCTCCTCGGTGCCGCCGTCGTTGAAGCGGCGCTCATAGGTGACACCACCGTCTATCGCGAAATAGCGGTTGAGCCACCAGGTCATGCCGGCACCGGCCCCTGCCACGATCTGGTTCGGTGTCGTACCCACATAGTCCCTCCAGCCGATGAAGCCGCTGGCGTTCGCCTGGAGGTTGGTGCGCAGCCGGTGCGTCACCTCGGCCGTTGCGGCGTAGTAGACAGAGCCGGATTCATCGGCCGTTGTCGAATCTTCCAGCGATGTCGAAAGCCCCATCAGCACGTTGGTGCCACGACGCGGCGACCACGTGGCAAATCCGTCGACGGTAAAGGCCTGGATCGGCTCGAGCCGGCTGTCGTCGATATCGCGCTGCGCATAGCCGACCGACACTTCGCCAGTCAGCTTTTCGCCGAAGTCGGTCGCGACGCCCGCCCGAAGCCCATAGGTTTTGGACGAGCGGGCAAAGCCCGATGAATCCAGCGCGTCGTCATAGATGATCTGGCCGAAATCACCCTCGACGAATGGCCGGTAGGCGGATCCCGTTTCCAGACCGGCGCGCAGGGTGACGGTGTAATTGTTCTCGTTGCGGTCAGACAGTGAAACCAAACTGCCGCTCGACAATTCCGCACTGCCGAAGGTGGTGCGTCCCCCATCGATGGACGCGGTTCCACGCCAGGAGCCGAACAGATGGGTGAGTGCTGCGGAAGCGCCGAATGAATGCACTTCCGCCTGGGCGATGGCATTGGTCACGGCGTTGGCGTCGGTCTGGTCCTCGCGGCCGAACTGGTAGTCGAAACTGAGATCGGCCGTCGTCGTCGACGAGATATCAAGCCGCAGATCCGCATTGACCGAGGTCTGCGGGTCTTCCGAACCGTCGCCACTGATCGTCTTGTCGATGACCTGTTCGGCACCGATCACCAGCTGATGGCGTGACCAGTCGGACTCGATCTCGGTGTCCAGCACCGTGCGGCTGTAGGTCCTGGAAACTGTTGCCGTCCCGTCATTTTGATGCTCATGGGCGATCTGCTGGGTGACGGATGGGCGCAGGATAAATGTACCGACGCGAATGCCGACGGGCTCGAAAGGATCGGGATCGTCGCGCCGGTTTTCCTGGACCGCCACCGGCGCCGTTGGAGGATTGACCGTGTCAGCGCTCTGTACGGGCTCGATCGGTTCGACGATGACGGGTTGCGCCGGCAACCGCTCCTCTCCGACCGGGTCTTCGACAATGCGGTCGGCGGCGCGCAGCAACCGGCGCCTTTCCGTGTCGCTGAGGCCGCCGTCGTCGGTGATGCCGCGCAACAGAAGATCCTCGTTGCTGATGGCCTGTGCGCGGGTTTCGCCAGCGCCCGCGAGGCATGCGGCGGTCACGAGCAACGATGCCAGCCCTGCCCGCGGCGGGGCGGCGTAAAATCGGGAGCGGGAGACTTTGCGCAGACGCGACGCCATGAACGAGTGGCCTGAAACGGTTTGAAATCTTTTCAAACCGTAAAGCGTCGTGGTTAAGGCTTCCTTTACAGACGGGTGTTGTCGCGCGACTGGAATGAAGACTAGACGGCTTCGACGCGCAGCTCCCGCCCGGTGCTTTCAACCACCCGAACGCGGGTGCCGACCGGCAGGTTCGGACCGCTGACGACCCAGGTCGTGTCGTCAATGCGGATGCGGCCGCGGCCCTCGCTGATCGGCTCGGACAGTGTCGCGGTGCGGCCGACGAGGCTGGCACCGCGCTTGTTGAGCAGCGGCTCGTCAGACTTGCCGCTGCGGGCCATCACGCGGCGCCCGATTATCGCGGCCGCCACTGCGAGAACCGCAAACACCAGGATTTGCACCTGCCAGACCCAGAACGGGTCCGACCAGAAGATCAGCGAGAGGCAGCCGACAATGATCGCGGCGATGCCGATCCAGATCAAAAACACGCCCGGCATGAAGATCTCGGCTGCCAGAAGCACCAATCCGAGCACCCACCAGCTCCAAGGTCCGAGTTCGAGAACGATGCGCTCGATCATGTTTCGTTATCCCGGAATCCTGCCGTTGGCACGGAGCCGGTGCGACGCTGGCTGGGGCCGGCTACCGGCTCACCGCCTTCGCCGAAGACTTCCTTGGCGATGGCGCCAATACCACCCAGCGATCCGATCAGCGAGGACGCTTCCATCGGCATCAGGACAATCTTCTGGTTTCGTGCCGTTCCGATCGACTGCAGCGCCTCCGTGTATTTTTGTGCGACAAAATAGTTGATCGCCTGGACATCGCCAGCAGCGATCGCTTCCGAAACGACCTTGGTTGCCATTGCCTCGGCCTGGGCCAGTCGCTCGCGGGCCTCGGCTTCCCGGAAGGCAGCTTCGCGGGTGCCCTCGGCTTCCAGGATAGCTGCCTGTTTGGAGCCCTCAGCGCGCAGGATCTCGGCGTTCCTGGAACCCTCGGCTTCAAGCACCTCGGCGCGCTTGTCACGCTCGGCCTTCATCTGCCGCGCCATGGCCTCAACGAGGTCGTTCGGCGGGTTGATGTCCTTGATTTCCACGCGGGTGATCTTGATGCCCCATGGGCTCGCCGCCTCGTCAACGACGCGCAGCAGCCGGTCGTTGATGGCGTCGCGGTTGGACAGAAGCTCATCGAGATCCATGGAGCCCATCACCGAACGGATATTCGTCATTGTCAGATTCAACAGTGCCGTTTCCAGATTGTTGACCTGGTAGGCCGCCTGAGGCGCATTCAGGACCTGATAGAATGCGACCGCGTCGGCGGCCACGGACGCGTTGTCCTTGGTGATGACCTCCTGGGTCGGCACATCGAGCACCTGTTCCATCATGTTCATGCGGGCACCGATCCGGTCAACAAACGGAATGATCAGGTTCAGTCCGGGTTCAAGCGTGCGCGTGTAACGGCCGAACCGTTCGACCGTGTAGTTGAATCCCTGCGGGATCGTCTTGATCCCGGCAAACAGGATCAGAATGACAAGGACTACAAATACGATGACTGCGATGTCGAAACCGCTGAAAGGCATAATCTGTCTCCCGCTGGAATGCGCTCATGCGGGACGCTTGGAGCGCGACCGAATCAGTCGCCGTCCTCCCGGCCCCCCTTTGTAAGATGGGTGTAAGCCTCAAAAGTTGCAAACATGTCTCGGATTGGCTGTGGATCGCCTATTCGCGTCGAATAGCGTGTTCGCGCCCTATATCCAGCCCTGCAACTCGCGTCGCACGACGGTCTCGATCACCGCCATGCCCGCCGGACTGTCATTGAGGCAGGGAATATGGGTGAAATGCTCGCCGCCGTTCTCGTGGAACAGCTCGCCGGCCTCGCCGGCAATTTCCTCGAGCGTTTCGAGGCAATCGGAAACGAAGCCCGGATTGATAACCGCGATGCGCTTGACCCCGTCCTTGGCCAGCTTTTCGACCGTCTCGTCCGTATAGGGCTGCAGCCATTCCTCCGGTCCGAAGCGGGACTGGAAGGTGGTCATCAGCTTTTTGTCGTCCCATCCAAGCCTTTCGCGCACGAGGCGCGCCGTCTTCATGCAATGACAGTGATAGGGGTCGCCATTCTTGAAATAGGACTGCGGGATCCCGTGAAACGATGCCAGCACGATTTCCGGCTCCCAGTCGAGCGTCGCAAGGTGGGCGGTGATGGAATCGGCGATCGCCCCGACATAGGCCGGATCGTCATGATAGGGCGGCACCGTGCGCAAAGCCGGTTGCCAGCGCATCTTCATCAGCGTCTCGAACGCCTTGTCATTGACCGTCGCGGTGGTGCTTGCTGCATATTGCGGATAGAGCGGGAACAACAGGACGCGCTCGCATCCGGCATCCTTCAGGGCGTTCAACCGGTCCGGAATGGACGGCTGGCCGTAGCGCATAGCCCAGTCAACCATGATATCGGGGTGTGTCTTGAGCGTCTCGGCCAGCCGGTCGGACTGGTTGCGCGTATAGGTCCTCAGATAGCTTTCGTCGAGATCCTTGTTCCAGATGCTCTCATAGGCCTTGCCCACCTTGCCCGGCCTTGTGTTGAGCACGATGCCGAAAAGGATCGGATACCACAGGGCGCGCGGCCACTCGATGACCCTCTTGTCGGTCAGAAACTCGCGCAGATAACGCCGCATGGATGTGTAATCGGTGCCGTCCGGTGTTCCAAGATTGACAAGAAGCACGCCCACCTTGCCGAAGGCGACTGCAGGATGGCCTGAGGGAAGGGCGGAGGCCGTTGATTTTAACGCGGTGCTGTCGGCGTGTTTCATATTTGATCCGTTCCAATGTCTGACGGAACATATGCGGAAGCCGATTTATTTCAAGCGCGATTGCTGCGCTGCGGTGGAATGCCCTGGTGACCTGCCCAACGCGCCTCTGTCCGGAACGACGGCGCGCCCGTTGAACAGGCGCGCCTGATTGACCAGTTTTGGAGCCGGCTAATTCTGCTTGGCCGGTATGTTGAGCTGCTGGCCGACATCCAGATTGTGTGGATCCTGGTCCGGATTGGCTTTGGCGATGTCGCCCCATTTGAACGGATCGCCGAGATATTTCTCGGCCAGTTTCCAAAGATTGTCGCCTTCTTCGACGACATGCTTGCCAGCCTCGCTCGCGGTGGTCTGCATGGCCTTGACCTCTTCGGTGACCGTTCCGTCGCCGGCGGTTGAGCTGCCGCTCTCCCTGGCCATCTCCTCCTTGGGCGTCACCTCGGTGATGCGGTCGCCGACATAGGGCTGATAGGGCGAATTTTGCGTAAGGTACGCCGCGACAACCTCCTCAAGACCGGGGCCGTAGTCATAGGCATCGGTGCCGTTGGTGGCAAAGACCCTGTAGCCGTCGCCGCCGGCGCGCATGAAATTGTTGGAGACGATGCCGTAGGTGGCGTTGAGATCGATCGGCTTGTACTGGCCGTTATCCTCGACCATCACGTTTGATGTCCGGCTGCCCGGCGGCAGCGAGAGATCGAAACTGTATTTCAGGCCGGCGACCTGCGGAAAGCGCCCGGCGCCCTCCTCGATCTGGCTGACACCGTTTTCAAGCGCGGCGACGACGTCGGATCCGATCAGCTTGAAGGTCGACAGCGTGTTCTGGAACGGCAGGACCGTCAGCACCTCGCCGGTCGTGATGTCACCGGCATCGATAGAGGCGCGCAGCCCGCCGCCGTTCTGGATGGCGATCGAGATGCCCTGGCCGGAAACACGATCGAGCATCGCATCCGTCACCAGATTGCCCATCTCGCATTCGCGGGCGCGGCAGCTCTCGCGGTTGCCGTCAATGGACGCGGCGGCAACGGCGATCACCTGCTTCATCTGTTCCTCGATCGGCTTGGCGAGCTCGGCGATGCGGGCGACCATCGCCTCGTCCGGCTTGAAGCTTGAATCGAGCAGGATCGGTTCACCCGACGCGCTCTTGATGTTGCCGTCATCGTCAAAGACGATTTTCACCTCGCCAAGATATTTGGAGTAGGCATAGGCCGAGACCATTGCCACCTGTTTGCCTGACGGTCCGGTCAGCATCAGCGGATAGGGCCCGTCGGCCTTGTCGCTGGTGTTCGACAGCAGCGTATGTGAATGTCCGCCGACGATAAGGTCGATACCATCGACTTCGGCGGCGATCCGCTTGTCTTCTTCGATACCCACATGGGTGAGGGCGATGACCTTGTCGGCGCCGGCCGCGCGCACCGCCTTGACCGCGTCATTGAGGTAAAGCACCGGATCCATGAAAAGTACGGCCTCGCTCGGCGACGACGTTTCGACCGTGTCGGGGGTGACCGCACCGACGATGCCGATCTTCACATCACCGAACTCCTTGATGACGTGTTCGACCATCTTGCCGGCAAGCGGGCTGTTGGCGCCGATCAGCGCATTGCCGTAGATGTTCGGAAAATTTGTATTGTCGACGAACGAAGCGAGCGCTTCATCGCCATCGTCGAATTCGTGGTTGCCGATCACGTTTGCATCGAGGCCCAGGAGATCGAGGAATTCGGCTTCTGCCTTGCCCTTGTAAACCGTGTAGAACACAGAGCCCTGGAAATTGTCGCCGGCCGACAGGACCAGCACATTATCAAGCGCGCCGCGGCGCTGGTCGATTGCCGTCTTCAGCCGGGCAATGCCGCCAAAACAGTTGCCCTCGTCGTCGTCGTCGGAAGAGCAGGTCGAATCATATTTGTTGATCGGCTGGATGCGGCTGTGGAAGTCGTTGAAATGCAAAACGTTCAGCTCGAAATCGGCGAAGGCAAAAGCCGTCGAGGCGGCCAGAGCCGCGATTGCGACCGTCACTCGTTGCAGGAATCTTTTCATCTTGAACTCCTTCACTGATGCGTCGGGCGCGCGCCAGGTGCCGGTGGTCCGCCCTTGCATCCATTTGTTTCGTGCAATCAATGGCACGGCGTTCCATATCCGACAAACGCCGGTGCAGATGGCCCATCGTTCCATCATTGAAGTGGCGCCGCAACCTGCAGCCAACCGGTGCGTTGGCGGCGCTGGAGACTATGCGTCGTAGTTGCGTTCGTCGGCGATGACCTTGCCATCATTTGGCAGGCTTCCGGCTTCGGCAATCACCACCGCGCCTTTCAGCTTGGTGATGTCGGACAGGGTGGCCGCTAGCGCCTGTGCATCGGGCACCGCACCTGTGGATGGCTCGACATGCAGCGTCATGGCATCCTGGTCGCCGTCGCGTGCGACGACGAGACGTGCCCGGGCAACATCGGCGTGCCGCTGCACCAGCGCCGCCACCTGTTTCGGATCGACGAACATGCCCTTGACCTTGGTCCGCTGGTCGGCACGGCCCATCCAGCCCTTGATGCGTGTGCCGGTGCGCCCGCAGGGTGAATGGCCTTCAAGCACTGCGGTCATGTCTCCGGTTCCGAAGCGGATCAGCGGGTAGGCCGGGTTCAGTGACGTGACGACGATCTCGCCCACTTCACCATCAGCCACGGGATCGCCGGTTCCGGGGCGGACGATCTCGACAATCATCTTCTCGTTGAGGATCATTCCGGGATGCGGATTGTCATCGTCGTCAGAGCTCTCATAGGCGATGATGCCGACATCAGCGGTCGCATAGGACTGCATGACCTTGATGCCGCGCTCGCGATATTCATCGCGCAGGGACGGAAACAGCGCGCCGCCCGAAACAAAGGCCCGTTTGATCGACGAGATGTCGCAATCGGCCTCTTTTGCCTTGTCGAGCAGAACTTTCAGGTAGTCGGGCGTTCCCGTATAGGCGGTCGGCCGGAGTGACGAAGCGGCTTCGATCTGCGCTTCGGTATTGCCGACTCCGGCCGGGAAGACGAGGCAGCCCAGTGCCCGCGCGCCTTCGTCAAGAACGAACGCGCCGGGTGTCATATGATAGGAGAAGGTGTTGTGGATTATGTCGCCGGAACGGATGCCGGCTGCGAACAGTCCGCGCGCCGACTGCCACGGATCGGCGCCGAAACCCTGTGGCTCCCAGACGGGGCCGGGTGACATGAAAACATGGTTGCCGACTAGCGCGCCGGGGTCGGCCAGGCCGCCGAAGGGCGGATTGGCCGCCTGCAGTTCCATCAGTTCCGGCTTGCGCAGGACCGGAAGGGTCGCCAGCGCTTCGCGGCTGTTGATTGTCATCGGATCGATGGAACCAAGCCAGGCGCGCAGCCCGGCGGCCTTGTTCATCGCTTCCGCGAGAAATTTCGGCAGCGCTGCGAAGAGGTCCTCTTCCCGCTGTTGCGGATCGCGTGTTTCCAGGTCGTCAAAATAAGCGGTCACAGTGTACTCATCCTTACATTCTGTCACTCAAAAGACACAAGGCGGCATCCGCCGGGGACCGCCTCAGCGCCGGATATTGTACCGGTCCTGGACTATTATCCCAACCGGCGCCGCAGCGAGAACTGGCCGCCCTCATTGGATGTGCAGTTCAACCGCGTTGGCGAAACGAGGGAGCAGTTGACCCGCGCGTTGGTGTTGCGCACCAAAGACCGGATGTCGACCTGCACCAGTCGATCATTGATGTAGGTATATCTCCCGGTGGCCAGCAGTGTGTTGGTATCTGTCGTCCGGGTTTCGAAGCGTCCGGCTGAAAAACTCGACTGGATGCCGTTCGGATCCAGCCACAGTCCCTCGATCGAATTCGGATCGCCCCCATATCCGGGCCCGTAACCGGACTGGCAGGCCGCCAATCCCGCCGCCATCGCTGTAAGTGTCGCGAGCCTGATCCATTGCCGCATATTCGCCTCCGCGTTGCTGGTTTGGACCGGTGGCGGGGTCGCCGGTTCGGACATGTCCCCTTGTCCGATCCAAGTCGGTAACACTGATACCATCGGCCAGCCTATTCCTGCAACATGAAGGAAGTAGGACGAAAATCTCAACAGAGATTAATGCACCAGCACGTTGCGGAACTGCCACGGGTCGGTTTCGTCGAGATCTTCTGGAAACAGGCCCGGACGGTCGGTGAGCGGCGTCCAATCGGTATAATGGCCTTCGACAGGACCGAGATAGGGGCCTTGCACTTCAAGGCAGCGGCGGAAGTCCATTTCGTCGGTCTCGACAATTCCCGCATTCGGGTTTTCCAAGGCCCAGACCATGCCCGCGATAACCGCGGACGTAACCTGCAGGCCGGTGGCGTTCTGATAGGGTGCGATTTCCCGGGTCTCCTCCACCGACAGGCGCGAACCATACCAATAGGCGTTGCGGTCGTGGCCGTAGAGCAGCACGCCGAGTTCATCAATCCCGTCGACGAGCTCGTGTTCATCGAGCACATGAAGCTCTGGCTGCTGCTTGCCGCCATTTCCGAACATTTCATGCAGCGAAAGCACCGCATCATTGGCCGGATGGTAGGCGTAGTGGCAGGTCGGCCGGAAAAGCACGTTGCCGTCAGCATCCTTGAGCGTAAAGAAATCGGCTATGGATATGGATTCATTGTGGGTGACGAGAAAACCGTATTGCGCGCCCGGTGTCGGGCACCAGGTGCGCACACGCGTATTGGCGCCGGGCTGATCCAGATAAATCGCCGCCTGGCTGCCTTCCGGATGGCTGTGGGCATTGCCGGGCTTCCACTTTTCATGGGTTCCCCAGCCAAGTTCCGACGGCTGCAGGCCCTCTGAGATGAAGCCCTCTGCCGACCAGGTGTTCCAGAAGACATCCAGCGGCTTGGGGTTCCTGGCCCGTTGCGTGTCACGCTCGGCAATGTGGATGCCCTTGACGCCGGCCTGCCGCATGAGCGCCGCCCAACCCGCACGGTCCGCCTGATCGGGCACCTGGAATTCCAGTCCCATGTCGTTGGCCAGATTGACCAGCGCCTGCTTCACGAACCAGGACACCATGCCCGGATTGGCGCCGCAGCACGACACCGCCGTGGTGCCGCCGGGGTTGGACAGTTTTTCGCGTCGCACGGTTTCGCGCAGCGCGTAGTTCGTGCGTGCCGCATTGTCGAGCGTGTCGTCGAAATAGAAGCCAAGCCAGGGCTCGACCACCGTGTCGATATAGGGAACGCCGATTTCCCGGCTGAATTTCATCAGTTCGAGCGAGGATGTGTCGACGGACAGGTTGACGCAAAAGCCCTGGCCTTCGCCTTCGGTCAAAAGGCCGCCGAGCAGGTCGCGGTAATTGTCGGGCGTGAGCGCCTCCTGGACAAAGCGGACGCCGTGCTCGCGCAGTAACGCTGCATCATCGTCGCGCGGATCGATCACCACCATCCGGCTTTTGTCATACTCGAAATGGCGCTCGATCAGCGGCAACGTGCCGCGTCCGATCGAGCCGAACCCGATCATGACGATCGGGCCGTCAATCTTGCCGTAGACTGGATAATCGGCGTTGGCCATTTTGGTTCCTTTCAACAATCTTGGCGCCGGGAATTTGCCGACGCTCTAAGCATAATCCCGCAGCCGATGGAAGCGGCAATTAAGGCCCGTGCGCGGCGGCGGTCACTGGACCAGCACCGCGGGGATGAGTCCGCGCAGCGAATTGCCGACATAGATCCGACTGGCGGCCTGCAGGTCGGAGCGAGTCAGGACCGCTTCGCGCGCTTTGCCGGTATCGAGCAGTTCCTGGCGAAGGACACCGCGCAACAGCCCGCTGGACAGGGCCGGCGTCAGCAGCGTCTCACTTTCGCGCACCTGCAGAAACACGCTGGTAATCGTTCCCTCGCACAGCTCGTCCTTTTCGTTGCACAGCACAACCTCGTCGATCCGATCGGACGGAAACTCATCTCTTGCGCGGGTATATACGTTCCGGAATGTGGTCTTGTGCGGCAGGAGCGGATCCGTGGACCGCAGATGCGTTGCCGCAAACGCGATCTGCCACGGCCTTCGCATATCCATGGCCGGACAGGGAAAAACCTCCATGCGGATCTCGCCATGCGGCGAAAGCTCCAGTCGCAGCCGACGATCTCCTCCGTCAGCCTTCAGGCCCTCAATCGCCGCTGCTGTTTCGACCGGATCATGGGGTATTTTCAGAATCTCGGCGGAATGCCGGAGGCGGTTGAGGTGAAGCGGCAGCCGGTCGATCGTGCCATCGGCGCGCTGGCGCATGGTTTCGATCAGCCCCGGCTTGTGAGCATCCCTCATGCCCGCACCTCGATCAGGAACGCCGCCTCGTCCAGTGCATAGCGCGCCTTGACCAGGCATTCCTCATATTCCGAACGCGGATCGGAATCAAAGATGATGCCGCCGCCGACGTTGAACACGGCCTGGCCATCCGGGTAGAGGCAGATGGTGCGGATTGCCACGTTGAACTCCATCGGGCCGCCCGGAGCAATCCAGCCGATCGATCCGCAATAGGCGTTGCGATTTGTGTCTTCCAGTTGGCGAATAATCTGCATGGCTCGGATTTTCGGCGCGCCGGTGATCGAACCGCACGGAAATATGGCGCGGAAGATGTTCGCGACAGAAACGTCCTCCATGAGCCGGCCGCGTACCCGGCTGACCATCTGGTGCAGCGTCGCAAAACTCTCGACATCGTAAAGCTGGGGCACGTGCACGCTGCCTGCCGTGCATATCCGTGACAGGTCATTGCGCAGCAGGTCGACGATCATCAGGTTTTCACTCCGGCATTTCGGATCGTTTTCGAGCTGTTGCCTGAGGTTTAGGTCGTCGGCGGCCGTTCGCCCGCGCGGCGCGGTGCCCTTCATGGGCTTGCTCTCGATCCAGCCGTCACGACCGACGCGGAAGAAGAGCTCGGGTGAGCGCGAAACGATTTCGGGCCCCTCCAGGCGGACCAGGGCTGCGTGCGCGACCGCCTGCCGGCCACGCAGCGCATTGAACAAAGGCACCGAGCCGGACTCGTAGTGCGCATTGATTTCAAACGTCAAATTGGCCTGGAAACAGTCACCGGCGTGGAGATGGGACCGGAGCGTCTCGAACCGCGACCGGTAGCGATCGAAACTCCAGCTTGGCGCGGCACGGGTAAGGACAGCGGCATTGTCACCGCGCTCCAGCAGTTCGCGCGCCTCCCGCGGCGGACGTGGCGCTTGATAGAGGCCGAAGCAAAGAAGCGGGCAGGAACGCTGACCTGTTCTTGGAGAGAGCCGCTGCCTGAGCGCCGGATCAAGCGCAAAACCAGCCTCATAGGCAAGGTAACCGGCCGACCAGAGACCGCCTTGGCGCGCCTTTTGCAACTCCGCGAGCGCCGGCTCCACCTCCTCCATGGACCAGGCGGTGACGAGCGCCTGTGCATCCGAGAACAAGAGGTTTTCGCCGGAGAAATCGTTGCGGAACAGGATGAATTGGTCGTGCATCTCAAAAGTGAGGATTGTCCGGGAGGTGCTGCGCGCAGACAAAGGCGCTCAACACTGCCGCCTTGCGGACAAGCATTATAGCGCGGCCGCGCCGGTGGCAATGTCCCGCCTGCCGCGCTTAACGCCGCAATCGGATCAGAACGACCTAGGCGTCCAGCGCTTCAAGCTCATCGATAAGACCCTCGATCATCGACAGTCCGCGGCTCCAGAAGGCGGGATCGCCGGCATCAAGTCCGAACGGTGCCAACAGTTCCGAATGATGCTTTGTACCGCCGGCGCGCAGCATGTCGAAGTAGCGCTCCTGGAACCCTTCCTCGGCATTCTGATAGACCGCGTAGAGCGAGTTTACGAGGCAGTCGCCGAAGGCATAGGCATAGACATAGAACGGCGAATGAATGAAATGCGGTATATAGGCCCAGAACGTTTCGTATCCCTCTGAAATTCGGATTGCCGGACCGAGGCTTTCGCTTTGTACCGAAATCCACAATTCACCGATCTGTTCCGACGTTAACTCGCCATCGCGCCGTGCCGTGTGGACCTTGCGTTCAAACTGGTAGAAGGCGATCTGGCGCACGACCGTGTTGATCATGTCCTCGACCTTCTGCGCCAGCATGGCCTTGCGTTCCCTCGGATCGTCGGTCCCGTCGAGGAGTGTCCGGAAAGTCAGCATCTCTCCGAAGACAGACGCCGTCTCGGCGAGCGTCAGCGGGGTGGGCGCCATCAGTGCGCCCTGTTCGCCGGCGAGCACCTGGTGGACACCATGGCCGAGTTCGTGGGCGAGCGTCATCACGTCACGCGGTTTGCCGAGATAATTCAACAGCACGTAGGGATGCGCGGACGGCACGGTTGGATGGGAAAAGGCACCGGGCGCCTTGCCGGCACGCACCGGCGCGTCAATCCAGTTGCGATTGAAGAAGCGGCCGGCAATGTCGGCCATCAGCGGATCGAAATCTCGGTAGGCGCTGAGCACCGTCTCGCGCGCAGTGTCCCAACTGATCAGCGTCTGCGGTGTTTCCGGAAGCGGTGCGTTGCGGTCCCAGAAATCCATCACATCCATGCCAAGCCACCGGGCTTTCATCGTGTAATAGCGGTGCGACAGGCGCGGATAGGCCAGCGAAACTGCATCGGAAAGCGCGTCAACCACCTCGCGTTCGACCCGGTTGGCCAGATGGCGGCTGTCGGCAATGTCCTTGAAGCCGCGCCAGCGGTCGGAGATTTCCTTGTCCTTGGCGTAATACCGGCATAACACCGGGCAGAATTCAGGCGTCAGAGCGGACGCTCTTTCTGTTTCCATGATTTTCTGGAGGCATCAACGAATGGGGGAATTGTGCTTGCGGTGGCTGGGGTGGGGATTCTATTGGAATCGCGCAATAGCTGCTCGCCTTTTTTCAAGTTCCGCGTCTTCCGGATTCCAGTTGTCACTTCCATCGAAGTAATCGGGATAGTACTCCCGGTATTCAGAATCCGGGTTTTCGAATGCTGCCAAGAATTCAGAGTATCCCCATACGCCTCCTATGTCCTCAAGTGGACAACGCCCGCTACCGGAAACAAGATATGGATACTGTCTGTCCTTATGTGCCGACTGAATCTTTCCAATACGGATTTTGTGTCTCCATGAGTCTCCGAAATCATAGAGGTAATTGAATTCGGGTTTGCCTTGCAAAAAGTCTATGACGTCGAGAACGGTAGCAGAGGCGTCTGATTTGGGGCTGGAGAAATACTGATCACTATCAGCACTCCAAGTGACAACTTGCTCATACCGGATCGCCTCAAATTCCCATAGATGGCAGTTGTGCCACCCCATTGCGGCCTGAATGTATAAGTGGAGGTCATTAAGGCATGTGTTCGCAGGGACATCCATTCGTCTTGTGACCCTGGGCTTCACATCCCGCAACGTGATGCTGAGACGAACTATATCAAGTTGATTGCCAGCCTGAGCCATTGTGTGAAACGTCCTGCTATATGTGTCGATATGATTGCGCCGTCAGACGGATGAACCATCGCCACAATGCAAGATTGGAAATGTCATGTCGACCGCATCTTCACAATCCAGCTGTCGCGCAATGCAATCTCGATCTTGCCGAAGAGTGGCTGTTCAGGATGCAAAATGAGACTGGCCTACGAGTTGCGGCAGAGCGGGCACCGGTTTCCCATTGAGGCCCAGCCTATCCCCCAAATAGTCCCAAAACGAGATGCCGAGTTTGTTGCAGGTCTTGAGCAGCGACAAGAAGGTGTCGCGGTTGGTCCGACCAATGTCACTGCGCGTCCCACCTGAAATCTTGCGCTTGACTACAACAACTCGGATATCGTTCTCGGAACCGTTGGTGTGCAGCGGTATTTCCGGATGCTCCAGAACCATCAGCAGTTCAGCCTTGTTGGCGTGCAATCGCCTCAACAGATTATCAAGGGCTGCAAAACCGGTTCGGTGGCGGAATATCTGGTCGAAGCGGTTTTGCAAGACCGCCTTGCGCTGTGGACTTGGGTTGAGACGGTAGGTTTTGAGGCATTCATAGTAGAGCCAGATCAGCCTGCGGGTGCGCTGTTGAATGGCATAGTGCTTATCTGTGAAGGTGTTGAGCTTATGCACCAACCGTTCGGCGTGAATCCAACACAACGCATGATCGCCGACTTTGAACTGTTTGGCATCATCACTGACGATCACCGTATCGGTGAGCAAGCCATGTGCGCTGATACTGCCCCATAACGCACCCTCGGTGGCAAGGCGCGTGGGATCAGGTGTGACTTTCAGTGCAGTGATCCCGAGCCGGTCGAGATGGGCCTGCCAGTCTGCGCAGTTCGGGAAATACTTATCTTCAGCGTCAATCAACAACTGGCGAACCGGAGCATTGAGAGAACGCTGCTGCATATAGGCAAGTGCATCGGCGTTGATCACATAGTCTTCATGCCCGGCCCGCAGGAGTTCGAGAAAGTTGATGCGGCTTTTAGAACCGGTTGTGGAAAAGAAGGAAAACCGATCATTGCCGATCTGGGTGCAGTAGCCGTTTTGGGCTTTGTGGCGTGCCCCGGTGTCGTCGACCGTCACCCATGACGCCGCGTCCAATCCCGTCTGCAATATTGCGCGTGCTTCCAAGGCAAAATGCTCATGACCCTCATTCAAAAACCGCATGACCTGGCGCTCGGAGATATCTATGCCGATTTCGCTCAGGAGCTTTACCAATCGTCCCACAGTGACTTGGCCTTGATGGTATTGCATCAGCACAAAACGGCGCAGTTCGGCACCAAAATGGCCCTTGAGGCCCTGTGGCAGCGGAGCCACGACAGTCTTACCATCAGGTGTCAACCAGCGCTCGCGCCGAAACCGGGTGGTCACTGGCTGAATGATGAGATCCTGAACGAGGAAGTCCTCGTACCCTTTGAAGCGGGAACCCTCTGGAACGTCCGCTTTTACAATCCGGTCTTTCATTGAACCGTGCCGAGGTGGCTTCTTTTTGCCGCGTCCACAGCTTTTATTGCCGTTCTTACGCGCCTTTTTCTCGCTGGCCTGGTTCATGCCGCTTGGTTTGCTCGGCTTGATGTCCGGTCGCCCATTCACCCCTTTTAATCGAGCGACCTCGTCGCGCAGATTGGCAATTGTCTGTTTCTGTTCGGCAATCACCTGATTTTGTTCAGCGACGATTTGCTTCAACTCGGCCACCTCGCCGAGCAGGGTCACAACCAGATCTTTGAGTTCTGTATTCGACAGATCATCAAGTGCGTGAGGTGGGAAATCCGACATAACCTCATCGACTCACAAAAACATCTCGGTGAGAACCCCAGCAGCGCTGATCGAGTCGATTTGCCGCACCACCGGAAATGACAAATCAAAACACAATGCTGCCCGGTGTTATGCCGGTATTACTCCTTGGCCAGCGTGTTGGTGATCAGGGTGAATGTTCTGATGTTCTCTTCAAACGTCTTTGAAAGCGCCTTTGCTGCCGTACGCCTTTCGTCACCATCCGGCGACTGAAGTTTGTTGAGTGTCGGCTCGAGCGTCAGGACCTCGCCATCGATGGTGAAGCGCAAAGCCGCCATGGTCTCGTCGAACAACCGGTTCCAGGCGCCGTGGCCGGTCACCGATTTTTCATGAAACAGTTTTTCGATGCGGTCCTCGAGCTGGTAAGGCTTGTCCTTGCGAAGATCGATGAGCCACGGACTGTAGTGCGCCGCGGCGGGATCGTTTTCCATTGCCGCATCGATGACACCGTCCTCGATGCGATTGAGCTCGAGCGGGAAAAACAACAGCCGGCTGCCGACATCGGTGATTTTCGTCTGGATGTCGCCATAGAACTTGGCACGTGCGGGATCCGTGGTGTCGGAGAAATAGGTCAGGCCCGCATAGGAGACGATGCGGCCCATGAGTTCCTCGAGCGCCTCAAATTGTCGCAGCGCCGTACCCAGCCCCTCGTCGCCATCGGTGTGTGCTGCGGTTTCCAGACCGCCCTTCCAGCGCTTTTCGAAGGCAACGCTGTCGTCTGCAGCCTTTTGCAAGTCCGCCTCAAGCTCCGGCGCGTCCATGGCCGCATACAGGTCGGCCAGGTCCCACTCCGGCAGCTCGCCGAGCCCGTCATTCACCGAGGCAGGGTCCGACGGCGAACGGAACAGTTCTGAAAGTGGTGTCAAATTGGGCGAGTTTTCGGACATTCGGGCCTCACGGGTCTAACCTCGGTTCCCCAATTAGGGTCCGAGTTTCGGTTCTCCAGACGGATGCCCTGGAGGGCGGTCGATGGGCGGGTAAAAACCAAGCGTTCACGATCTTCACCAATCTGGCACGATTCGACATTAAGAAAACTGGTTAAATTCACACCTTGTTAGAACTTTGTTCACTATAAATGTCATTTGAAACGCAGTGTGAGTACTTTGCCTTGCTCTTACCGTAATTGTCGTACAGGGCTGCCGTACGGCGATTTATGCTTAGTTTTGTCGGAAAACCAATATGATACGGTTGACCGCACATAATTTAGGCAGAATGATCGAGGGACTTGGTGGGGACGTTTGAGATTTTTGGGAACTTGTTGAAGCGGTCTCAAAAAATTACCGAAGCGGTCGATGGACGCAGCCGGATACTGACGGCTGTGCTCGTTGCCTTTGCGTTCGTTCTCATTGCTGCGCCGGCGCAGGCCGAAACCCGTTCCCTGAAGGTCTATTTCATCCACACCAAGGAACGGGCGACGATCACCTACAAGAAGAACGGTCGCTATATTCCGAGCGGGCTCAACAAGCTGAACCGCTTCTTGCGCGACTGGCGGCAGAAGGAATCCACGAAAATGGATCCGCGGCTGTTCGACCTTCTTTGGGAGGTCTATCGCGCCAGCGGTTCGAAAGATCATATCCATGTCGTGTCGGCCTACCGTTCGCCGAAGACCAACGCGATGCTGCGCAAGCGCTCGCGCGGCGTCGCCAAGAAGAGCCAGCACATGGCGGGCAAGGCCATCGATTTCTACATTCCGGATGTGCCGATCAAGAAGCTGCGGCGCATCGGCATGCAGTTCCAGGTCGGCGGCGTCGGATATTATCCGAAATCCGGTTCGCCCTTCGTGCATCTCGACGTGGGAAGCGTCCGGTCCTGGCCGCGCATGGACCGCAAGGAACTGAGCAGTGTCTTCCCGAAAGGCAAGACCCTGCACCTGCCGACCGATGGCAAGCCGCTTCCGGGCTACGATCAGGCACTCGCGGACTACAAGAAGCGGGTCAAATCGAACAGCATTCAGGTTGCCGGCCGCCGTTCCATCCGGGCACCGTCCTCCAACAGCGGCAGCGGCGGCGGTGGCAATCTGCTGGCCGGACTGTTCGGTGGCAACCGGGATGATGACGAGCCGAAGAGCAGTGAAACGAGGCGCACGGTGGTGGCATCCGCACCCGCAGCAACTTCCGCCTCCGTCCTGCCGGGTGTCGAAACCGCAGAAGCTGCGCTCGAGCCGGATCTGGCCATTGTCCCGACGCCGCGGCTGAGGCCGACGCCCCCATCCGAAGAGGGTGTCCAGATCGCGCTGGCGTCTGCGCGCGAGGAGCTGAGCCCCGAGGCCATTACCGCGGCGTTCCGGCCGCGCCTGCCGCAAAATGCCGTTGCGGAACGTGGTGCCGTGCCGCTCGACATTCCTGCGCAGGAAGGCGAACGACCGTTGGTTGTCGCCCTGGCGCCCCCACGGCCGTCACGGGACGTGCCGGGCAGACCGTCGCCTATTGGCGGCAATGACACTCTACCGGTGCCTGAACTGCGGGTCGGCGCCGATACGGTCGTCCACACGGCGGCGCTTGCAACCAGGCCCACGAATGGCGATGCGCTAGGCTCGATGCTCGCCGATCCTGTCATGACCGGAACCGCATCCTCGCAGCTTACCCGCGAGGATCTCGGGCTGGGGCAAAGCACACCGCTGACCGAAGACAGCCGCGTTCCGCAGCTCGCTTATGTTCCACGTCCGGCGCAGCGTCCGGACTTTGGTTCGCCGGAAGCAGAAGCCATCGCCGCCGTCTTTGAAAACGGTGTAACCGGCCGACCGTCCAACGAGACAACTGCCGGCATTCCCATTCCGAGCCCGTCGCCCTTCGCCTCGGCGCGCGGCGAGGAAATGGTGGCTTTGCCGCCGGTCCAGGTCGCGCTGGCGCCGCCGTCCGGCGGCGTGGACACGACACCGGGTCGTGTCGACGTCTTTGCGCCGGTTCCGGAATCGGCGCGTGCCAAACGCGGCCGGCCAAGCGCACGCGATGCAGCACAAGATCGCCGCAACGCCATCCGGACCGAACCCGTGCTCACACCGAACATGATCACGCACAACGCGTTCTCATCACACCGCGTCGCGACCATGGACGCCCCGGTCCGGGCGCCGCAGTTCGTATCCAGCTATATGCGCTCGGCGCCGGAGACAGTACATGTCGAAGGCTTCTCGACAGACAATCGCATAGCCAGTGCGGAGAAATTCAGCGGGCAGGCCGTCAATTTCATGACCGTCGCGCGCTTTGAAAGCCGCAATCAGTAACTCGCCAATTTTTTGGGAATCTGCTTTCTAGGCGTCAGGCGGCGCCTCGGCCATGCCGAGTGCGTGGAGATAGGTGTCGAGCACGGCTTCCTGTTCCATGCGCTCGTCCTGATCCTGTTTGCGGATCGAGATGACCTTGCGCAGTACCTTGGTATCAAACCCCATGGATTTTGCCTCGCCATAGACTTCCTTGATGTCGTCGGCGACGGTTTTCTTTTCCTCTTCCAGCCTTTCGATCCGCTCGACGAATGCGCGCAGCTGATCTCTGGCTACTCCATGGGCTTCGGACATGGGCGACTCCTGAACTGAATTGAACGAGGCGGACAGGTGCCCGCTCCCCGGCCCTTCGTCAAGTGGGTCGGCGAAATTGTTTTGCGATGTGTGTGGACAGTGACAGGAAGACCTTAGTGGTCCGGCTTGGATTGCGCGAAAGCGGCCTTCTGCTCTTCCGTCGCCTCCGTCTGGTAGCGGTCCTTCCACTCGGCATAGGGCATGCCGTAGACAAGTTCCCTTGCGTCGTCCCTGGACAGATCAACACCGGCTTCATTGGCCGCCTGCTGATACCAGTTCGACAGGCAGTTTCGGCAGAAACCGCCCAGGTTCATCAGATCGATATTTTGAACGTCGGTGCGTTGGCGCAGGTGCTCGACCAGCGTGCGGAAGGCCGCAGCTTCAAATTCCGTTCTCTGTTGCTGGCTCAGGGACGTCATCTTACACTCCGCGGTTCAACTGTTTCACATTGCTCTCACATAGCGCTGATAGGCACGATTATCCATCCGGCTTGCAAAATCTGGCGACGATTAATTTGGGCAATGCGACGTTTTTTTGACATATTGAATGACGATGCGGCACGGAACATAATGCCGTGTTTCGAGCAGGGAATTTGGGCAAGCAATGGATGGTCAAGGCATTTTGTTCTGGCGGGGCGTCCTGGGCGTGTTGGCGTTTCTTGGATGCCTTTGGTCAGCAGACGACGCACGCGCGGATTTTCGCGTTTGCAATGGTACGCAAAACCTCGTGGGCGTTGCGATCGGATACCGAAGCGACGAAGGGTGGGTGTCGGAAGGCTGGTGGCAGATTTCGGCAACGTCATGCGCAACGTTGATCGAAGGGCCACTGGCCTCGCGATTCTACTATCTCTATGCGGAGGACGCCGCACGCGGCGGTCGCTGGGGCGGGAACGTCGATATGTGCGTCGCGGAGGACGAGTTCAAGATCGTCGATGTGAAAAATTGCTTCACGCGTGGTTTTTTACGCATGGGCTTCAAAGAATATGATACCGGTCAACAATCGAGCTGGATGGTACAGCTTTCCGACTCATCGGAAAACGGGGAAGAGAATTAATGAAGCGTCTGCGCAAAGTGAAAATACTGGCGACCCTGGGTCCCGCCTCCTCCGAAGAGGAAATGATCCAGACGCTGCATGAAGCTGGCGCAGACCTCTTTCGGATCAATATGAGCCATGCGAGCCACGATCTGATGCGGACCCTCATTCAGCGGATCCGCAAGGTCGAGAAACGCTGTGGTCGGCCGATCGGCATCCTGGCCGACCTGCAGGGACCCAAGTTGCGTGTCGGCAAATTCGCCGATGGGGCCGTCGAGCTTCTGCCCGATCAGACGTTCACGCTCGACAAGGATGAGAGCCCGGGCGATGCCATGCGCGTACATCTGCCGCACCCGGAGATCTTCGCCGCGGTTGAGCCTGGACACCGTCTGCTGATCGATGACGGGAGACTGCAGCTCAAAGCCGAGACCTGCGACGGTGACAGCATTGTCTGCAAGGTTGTCTCCGGGACCAAGATTTCGGATCGCAAGGGTGTCAGCCTTCCCGATACGACGCTCGGCGTCGGAGCGCTGACCGAGAAGGACCGGCGCGATCTTGACGCGGTGCTGGCGACAGACGATGTCGACTGGGTTGCCCTTTCCTTCATCCAGCGGCCCGAGGATCTTGCCGATGTGCGCAAGGTTGCGCGGTCGCGCGTCGGGTTGATGGCGAAAATCGAAAAGCCGCAGGCCATTGAACGCATCGATGAAATCATCGAACTGGCAGATGCCTTGATGGTTGCCCGCGGGGATCTCGGCGTCGAGATGCCGATCGAATCCGTGCCCGGCCTTCAGAAACAGCTTATCCGCGCCTGTCGCAAGGCGGGCAAGCCGGTGGTCGTTGCAACACATATGCTGGAATCGATGATTTCAGCTCCCGTGCCCACCAGGGCGGAGGTGTCGGATGTTGCGACAGCCGTCTTCGAGGGTGCGGACGCCGTGATGCTTTCGGCGGAATCGGCGGCCGGTGAGTATCCGTCCGAAGCTGTTTCCACCATGGCGGCCATCGCCCGCAAGGTGGAGCGCGATCCGAATTACACGGGCATCATCTATGCGCAGCGTTCGGAGCCGGAGGCCACCGGCGCGGACGCGATTTCGCTTGCAGCCAGGCAGATCGCGGAGACACTCAATCTTTCCGCGATCGTCTGCTACACCTCTTCGGGCACCACCGGCATGCGCGCCTCGCGCGAGCGTCCGCAGGTGCCGATCATCGCCTTGTCGCCGGTGATCGAAACGGCGCGTCGCCTGTCGGTCGTGTGGGGGCTGCACTGTGTGGTCACGGAAGATGCGCGCGACCTCGACGATATGGTCGATCGCGCCTGCCGCATCGCCTTCAAGGAGGAGTTCGGCAAGCCCGGCGACCGGATCATCATTTCCGCCGGCGTTCCGCTCGGAACACCAGGTGCAACCAATATGCTGCGGATTGCCTATATCGGGTCCGACGGCATGACCGGTATCTGATCTGCGGCAAGCGACCGCCTGCGGCTGGCCGGCGGCGGGTTTGAGGGTTCACCCTGCGATGCGATCAATTGCTCGAGACGGCGTGCCATGGCCGCGAGGTCCGCATCAAAGCCGCTGAGTTTTTCCATCGCCGCGACACAAAGTTCCGTTGCCACGTAATCCGGTTTGTGACCGACGCCTTTTATGCGCACAAGTTCCGATCCGGCGATCGACCGGGCAAGCGCTGCGGAGTGAATGTCGGGGGAAACCACAAAATCGTTGTCTCCGGTAATGATGACCGTCGGGATGTCGATTTCCACGTAACGCGGCGATACCTCGACAACATGGTCATAAAGGTTGGAAACATCATGAGCATTGTAGCGGAACGTCCACGGCCGCAGGATCAGCGCCGTCCCTGAACGCGCGAGATAATCCGCGGGGTAAGTGTTCGGGCTGAAAACACATCGGGCCGCCATGTCTATGCGCATAAGGCCGGCAGGCATCGCCAGCAACCATGTCGCCAGACGACCCACAACCGGGGCCGTCGACACGTGGTAGTGCAGATCGATGCCGCCCGGCCAGGGATGCGACGCCGTTGCGAGGAAAAGCAGGCCGCAAACCTTGTGGCGCTGTTCCAGCGCCATGTTCGCCGCGATAACGCCACCGAATGAGTGGCCGACAATCAGTGCTTGCGAGATGCCCTTGCGGTCCATCAGTTCGGCAATCGCGCGCGCCTGTCCGTCCGGGTAGGCGTTGTCCGGGCCGCCGCGCTCCGACCATCCGTGACCGGGCCGGTCGACAAAGAGCAACTCGGCGCGTCCCTCAAGGGAGTCGCGAAAGGCTGAAACCTGATCGCGCAGATTGCCGCTGGCACCGTGAAGGAAAACGATCGGCGGAAGGTCCGCCTTGCCATCGGCCGGAACGTGAACCGCATGGAGCCTGTAGCCCCCCACGTCAATGAATTCGCCAATCGGCGGATAAAGCGTTTCGATGCGCCGGCTCTGCAGCCAGGAAAACACAATCAGGCCGACAATCACTGCCGCGAGGGCAATCAGGATGAATACAGTCACGACGGCCAACCCGAAGCCACAACGAGGATACGGTTCAAACGCTAAATTTCGTCACCGGTAAGGTCTTCTGACAGCTCACCGACACGCTCCTGAGCCTCGCGCATTGCCGGATAAACTTCAAGTACCTTGAGATAGGTGCCAAGGGCAGCTTCATCGCTGCCCGCAGCCGAAAGAATGGATGCCATTCCCATCAGCGCGCCGAAGTGGCGCGGCTCCAGTTGGAGGACAACGTTGATGTCGGCCATCGACTTGGCGTGGTTGTCCATCATGTAGTGAAGCGTTGCCCTGCGGTTCCAGCCCTCGGCATAGTCTGGCATGAGCACGGTTACCTGATCGAGCAGGTCAAGTGCCGTCAGGAAGCGCTTGTCGCGAATCGCCTCGTTGGCCCACTCCATGAGCTGATTGGCTGTCGCGCTGTCGGACGTGCGCCATTCGGCCCAGATCCTGTCGGCGATGCGGCGGGCGGATCCCGGCTCGGGTTCGCGCTTCAGCTCCAGAAAATAGGCGTCCAGCCGCTCCGACTTCGTCTTGACGACAGCCGGTTTTGCTTCTTCGGCGGCCATTGAACCATCCTGCGCGGCAGCGATGCCGGTGCCCGCAATAGCGAGAACCGTGATGGCCAGAAGTGTCGTGAGGGCGTTCGTCAAACAAAATCGGCGCATGCCATAAAGATATGACGCCTGCGCCGATGGTCAAAGGCAAATTTTAGTGAGCTGTGTAAACAACAGCCCGCAGGTCAAATCATCCCTGCCGTGCCTTGAAGCGGGGATTCTGTTTGTTGATGATGTAGACACGGCCCTTGCGGCGCACCAGGCGGTTCTCGCGGTGGCGTGTCTTCAGCGCTTTGAGCGAATTCTTGATTTTCATTGTTCCGGACCCTTGGCCAGCGCCCGCGTTGCTGGACAACGCTGCGAGCTGATAAACAACCAAAAGCGCGCCTTTCGACGCGCTCAATTCATTGCGCATGCGTTTAAACGCAACGCTGAATTCTGTCAACCGCCACGTGACCTGATCACGGCCGTATCAGCCGTGTGACATGACCCATCTTGCGACCCGGGCGCGTCTCTGCCTTGCCATAGACATGCACCACGGTGTCGGGCTGCTCCAGAAAGGCATCAAGCCGGTTGATGTCATCGCCGATGAGGTTTTCCATCTCGCAATCGCTGTGCCGGTCGCATGCGGCGAGCGGCAGGCCGCAGATCGCCCTCACATGCTGCTCGAACTGTGAAACGGCACAGGCCGCCTCGGTCCAGTGTCCGGAATTGTGCACCCGCGGTGCAAACTCGTTCGCCAGGACCGCGCCATCGTCGAGCACGAAGAACTCGACACCGACAACGCCGACATAGTCGAGCCGCTCAAGCAGCGTGGCGGCGGAGCTGCGGGCCGCATCGAGCGTATCACCGTTGAGCCCGGCGGGTACGTTGGAACGTCGCAAAATGCCGTCCGAATGGACGTTGCGCGCCGGATCATAGCTGACGATGTCACCAGCTGGTGACCGCGCTGCTATGACTGAAATCTCGGCGACAAATGGAACAAGGCTTTCCATGATCAGCGGCACGCCGCCAAGATCATCATAGGCTCGGGCGGTGCCGGCGCCAGGGTCCTTGAACACACGCTGGCCCTTTCCGTCGTATCCGAGGCGACGTGTCTTGAGGACACCGCTGCCACCGAGTTTCGCCAGCGCCTCGTCGACCTCCAACTGGCTGTCCACCGCGAAAAAATCGGCTGTCCCTATGCCGCATTCCCGCAGGAAGGTCTTTTCCGACAATCGGTCCTGGGAAATCTCGAGGGCCTCCGGGGGCGGGAAAACCGGTGTTTTTTCCGCAAGCTTGCGGGCGGCGGCCACGGGAACATTTTCGAATTCATAGGTGATCACGTCGCTGAGCACCGCAAGCGTCTGAAGTGCGTCGCTGTCATCATAGGCGGCGGTTATCTGGCTGCCTGCCACCTGCGAGGCCGGACACTTGTCCTGCGGTTCGAGGATTATGGTGTGAAATCCGAGGCGGGCGGCGGCCATGGCGAGCATGCGCCCAAGCTGCCCGCCGCCGACAATTCCGACGGTCTTGTTGGACATGCTCAGGCCTCGTCCACCGGTTCCAGAGCCACGGCCTGCGTTCGGTCCGACCGCCATGCATCCAGCCGGTCGGCGATTGACTCATCAAAGAGGGCAAGGACTGCAGCCGCCAGGAGAGCGGCGTTGACGGCGCCCGATTCGCCGATTGCCAGCGTTCCAACCGGGACGCCTGCCGGCATCTGGACGATAGACAACAGGCTGTCCTGTCCCGAAAGCGCTTTCGATCTCACGGGAACCCCGAAAACAGGCAACGGTGTCAGGGAGGCCGTCATTCCCGGCAGGTGCGCGGCGCCGCCTGCGCCTGCGATAATGGTCTTGTAACCCTTTTCCCGAGCGCTCTTGGCAAATTCCACCATACGATCCGGCGTGCGGTGCGCCGAGATGATCAGCGCGTCAAAGGCTATGTCCAGCGATTCAAGCGTTTCGGCCGCATGTTTCATTGTCGGCCAGTCGGACTGGCTGCCCATAATGATGGCGACCGGTGGTGGCGTGGTCATGACCTATTTCCCCCTTCAGGCAATGATGTCGGGGATGATTTGGTCTTCGACTTTGGCAATTTTATCCTTGATCGCGAGTTTCTTCTTTTTCATGCGCTGTATCTGCAGGGCGTCGCAGCCGACTTTGATCATCGCGTTGATCGCGGCGTCGTAATCTTCGTGCTCCTGGCGCAAGCGTGCGGCTTTCAAGCGCAGTTCAGCCTGTTCCTGATCCGACATGCCATCTCCTCGCTGTCAGCATGGACATCCGGCGTCAAAGGCCGGGCCTTACAAGGGACCTGAGGCATGCTCTACCACTTTGTGAAGGGACGCAAAACAGGAAACGTAACAAAGTTATCCACCACCTTGAAATTTATCTTCGACAAGGCCCATATTTTAATGGCACAATCTTTAGCCGCCACCCGCATTGGTGGCGCTACTGGCAAAGAAAAGGAGTTGTTTGATGGCAATCCAAGCTCGTCTTGAAACGCTGGAAAAAAAACACGGCGCTCTGGAAGAGGAACTCCATTCAGCCCTTAGTCACCCCTCATCCGACGATACGAAAATCAGCGAAATCAAGCGACGCAAACTCCGTGTGAAGGATGAAATCGAACGATTGCGCGGCGAAATGTCAAACGCCAGGAACATGGAGCTCAACTAGGCCCTCTGGCTGCCAATCCGGAGCCTTTGCGCATTCGGGACTGAAGTTAAGGGAGCTGCCGCAGCGGATTATCCGCGTACCGGGCAGCTCCACGTCCCTTGTTTTTTCCAAATAAGCGGTCAAACGGACCCTCTAGCCTGTTCGCGCAGCACAAACTTCTGAATCTTGCCTGTCGATGTTTTGGGAAGCTCCTGAAAAACGACGTGGCGCGGGCATTTGAAGCGCGCAAGAAGCGTGCGGCAGTGTTCGATCATCTCGTTTTCACTCGCCGTTTGACCCGGCTTCAGTTCGACAAAGGCGCAAGGCGTCTCGCCCCACTTGTCGTCCGGCCTGGCAACGACCGCAGCGGCCTGGACCGCAGGGTGCTTGTAAAGCGCGTCCTCCACCTCGATCGACGAGATGTTTTCACCGCCCGAGATGATGATGTCCTTTGAGCGGTCCTTGAGCTGGATATATCCATCCGGGTGCATGACGCCGAGATCGCCGGAATGGAACCAGCCGCCGGCGAATGCCTCAGCGCTGGCCTGCTCGTTTTTCAGGTAACCCTTCATGACGATGTTGCCACGGAACATCACCTCTCCGATGGTCTCGCCGTCATGCGGCACGGGTTCCATTGTCTGCGGATCGCGAACCGACAGCGCCTCGAGCGCCGTGTAGCGCACGCCCTGCCTTGCCTTCATCGCCACGCGCCGCTGCGGATCGAGATCATCCCAGGCGCCGTGCCATTCATTGACGACGGCCGGGCCGTAGGTTTCGGTCAGGCCGTACAGGTGCACCACCTCGAAACCGGCATCCGACATCTGGGCGAGGACCGACTCCGGCGGCGGCGCGGCCGCGGTGTTAAACGACACGGCGTGGTCGAAGCCGCGTTTTTCTTCATCCGGCGCATTCAAGAGGGTGGCCATGACGATCGGTGCGCCGCAAAGATGCGTGACGCGGTGATCGGCAATCGCGTCATACATGGCGCCGGCGCGGACCCAGCGCAGGCACACATGGGTGCCGGCAACCACACCGAGCGTCCAGGGGAAACACCAGCCGTTGCAGTGAAACATCGGCAGGGTCCACAGATAGACCGGGTGCTTGCCCATGCCCGAGGCCACCACATTGGCGTAGCCCATCAAGGCGGCGCCGCGGTGATGATAGACGACACCCTTGGGATTGCCGGTTGTTCCGGACGTGTAGTTGAGCGATATCGAATCCCACTCATCGTCAGGCATGTGCCAGTCGAACTCCGGATCGCCGGCGGAAAGGAATTCCTCATAGTCTTCCGTGCCGATCCGTTCGCCCTTCGGAAACGGCGTGTCGGTGCCGAAATTCGGATCGTCATAATCGATGACCAGCGGTGTCACACTGGCGATGTCCAGCGCCTGTCTGACGACGGCTGAAAACTCACGGTCGACGATGAGAATCTTCGTATCGGCATGATCCAGCTGGAAGGCGATGATGGCAGCGTCGAGGCGGGTATTGAGCGAATGCAGCACGGCCCCCGCCATCGGCACCCCGTGATGCGCCTCCAGCATGGCCGGCGTATTCGAAAGCATGACCGAAACCGTGTCACCCTTGCCCATCCCGCGCGTTGCGAGGCTGGAAGCGAGCTGTCGCGAGCGCGCGTAAAGTGTGCGGTAATCCATCCTCAGCGCGCCGTGTATGACCGCGGTGTGGTCCGGGTAAACGCTGGCGGCCCGTGCCAGGTGCGACAGCGGTGTCAGTGGCTGATAGTTGGCGGGATTGCGATCGAGACCGGTTTCAAACGGGTTAGCTGCCATATTCCTCCCCCGGATTAAGACATGCGGACGTCAGCCCATTAAAGCATTTATGCCGTCGGCAACAAGCTTGATCGACGTCACGGTAATCATCACATACATCAGCGGATAGAAGATTTCGGGATGCATTCGCTTGATCACCCAGGCTCCCGAGAGCGTTGCCAGCGGCGCCAGCGGGAGCAGTACTGCGGAAGTCGTCAGATTGCTTGCGTCGAATTGTCCGAGCGCGAAATACGGAACCAGCTTCATCGCGTTGACGATGGCGAAGTACCGCGTGCTGGTGCCGGTATAGGTCTTGGGATCGAGGCGCAAGGGCAGGGTATAGACCTGAAAGGGCGGACCGCCCGCATGGGTGACAAAGCTGGTGAAGCCGGAAATGGTCGCCCAGAAGGTGCCTTTCACACGGTTCTGCGGCTGCGGTGGTGCAAGGTTCCCCTTGTGGGTTCGGTACCGGTCATAGGCAAAGCGGCAGACAAACAGGATGGCGATAATGCCGACCATCAAGCGGATCAGACCGGAGGACACATAAGAGGCGGTCAACCAGCCGATCCCGACGCCGATCACCGCGCCGGGGAGCATGACCCACAGTGTCTTCGGATCCCAGTGCCTGCGCCACACCCAAAGGCTGAAAATATCCATGACGATCATGATCGGCAGCATGATCGCGGCTGCCTGGACCGGAGGGATCACGAGCGCCATGATCGGGACACCCATGAGGGCGAAAGCGCCGCCCAGCCCGCCTTTGGACAGGCCGACGAGTATGACGGCGGGCACCGCGGCGGCGTAGAACAGTATGTCGGTCGGCATGGAGGCAGTTGATCCTGTGTGGCGTGTGGTCTATCGGGACTTGGAGAAAAAAGCGAGTGGCCGGAAAACAAAAACCCGGGCCGCAGAAGTGCAGGATCAATGCCAGACGTTGAAAACAGGTGCCGGATCGTTCTCATCGCACCGAACGTGCCCGAACCCGATGATGCCCGCCGCATCGTTGCAGACGCCCTGCGTGGCGGCGACGTGGCATCGGTGATTGTGCCGCAATACGGTCAGGATGAGGCAGCATTCCAGAAGCGCGCCGAGGCCGTCGTACCTGTCATCCAGAAAGCCGGTGCTGCGGCACTGATTGCCGGGGACACGCGGATCGCAGCCCGCGCCAAGGCAGACGGGCTGCATGTCGAAGGCGGCAAGGACGATGTGGCAGAGGCGATTGAACGGTACGCACCGCAAATGATTGTCGGGGGCGGCCGTGCCAAGGACCGCCATACAGCACTTGAACTGGGCGAATTGCGTCCCGACTATATATTTCTTGGGAAACTGGATGGCGACATCAAGCCCGATCCGCATCCGAAGAATATCGATCTCGGCCATTGGTGGGCTTCAATGGTGGAGATTCCGTGCGTTGTGATGGGCGGGCGTTCGATTGAATCGGTTGTTGCCGTTGCAAAATGCAGCGCGGAATTCGTTGCTTTGCATCACGCGGTGTTCGCCATCCCCGAAAAGGCGGCAATGGCGGTCACCGAGGCCAATGCGCTGCTCGACGAAAAAGCGCCACGGTTTGAGGATTAGAAGACTGAATGAGAGCACTCCCGACCATACTATTGACCGCCGCCATGATGGTACCGCTGCCGGCCGCGGTCATGGCGGCAGCCGAAGATCCGGCCGCCGAGCCGGCGGATCTGCTCCAGTCGATGGTTCCGGCCGATGCCGATGCCTCAGCCGAGCCAGAGCAGCCCGATAATGATGGCGATGCTGCCTATGGCGCCTTCCAGCGCGGTCATTACCTGACCGCATTCGAGCTGGCCCTGCCTCTCGCCAAGCTGGGTGATCCGGCGGCGCAAACACTAGTTGCGGAAATCTATTCGCGCGGTCTCGGCGTTCCGCGCAACATGAAGGAAGCCGCGTTCTGGTACGGCAATGCCGCCGAGGGCGGCGATGTTGCCGCGCAGCTCAAATACGCGCTTCTGCTGCTGGAGGGTCGCCATGTTGAAGGGGACCGCGACAAGGCGCGGGAACTGATGAAACAGGCGGCGGATGGCGGCAATTCCTCAGCGCAATTCAATCTGGGGCAGATGCTGATCACCGACCAGCCCGGCAAAGAGAGCATCGAAAAGGCACTTCCCTACATGACCAGCGCGGCAGAGAGCGGAATAGCTGACGCCCAATTCGCGCTGGCGCAGATTTATGCCTTTGGAACCGGGCTGGAAGCGGACCCCCAGACGGCACGCATGTGGATGATCCGCGCAGCCCGTTCGGGATACGACACGGCGCAGCTTGACCTCGCCGTCTGGCTGATCGACGGCATTGGCGGGAATGTAGACTACGAGGCCGGGTTCGGCTGGATGCGGCGGGCCGCGAACACCGGCAATGTGATGGCGCAGAACCGGCTTTCGCACCTTTACATCCACGCCATCGGAACCCGGCCGGACCCGATTGAAGCGGCAAAGTGGTATATCCTGTCACGACGGGCCGGTCTCGAGGACCGCGGTCTTGAGGACTTTTTCCAGGGGCTTACGGCAGAAGAGCAAAAAGCGGGCATTGAAGCCGCCAACAATTTCAGATCGCGATGAAGGCGGCCGACGAAGCGCTGCAATCCCGCGCGCTTCGGAAAGCAGGCTTGCATGTCGGGCACAATTGTGTTCTTGAGGCGCCGATTTGACAGTATCACCGGATTAGCTCCCATGAAAATCAACGGAAACGAAATTCGCCCCGGCAATGTGATCGAGCACAATGGCGGCCTGTGGGTGGCCGTGAAGACCAATGCGGTCAAGCCGGGCAAGGGCGGCGCGTTCAATCAGGTCGAGCTGAAGAACCTGATCGACGGCACCAAGCTCAACGAACGGTTCCGCGCATCGGAAACCGTTGAACGCGTGCGGCTTGAGCAGAAGGACTTCCAGTATCTCTACGAGCAGGGCGACATGCTGGTGTTCATGGACAATGAATCCTACGAGCAGCTGGAGCTGGCCCAGGACTTTGTCGGCGATCGGTCGAAGTTCCTGCAGGACGGAATGATGGTAACGGTGGAACTCTACGAGGAAAAGCCGATCGGCATCTCGTTGCCCGATCAGGTGACCCTGACGATCACCGAGGCCGATCCGGTGGTCAAGGGCCAGACGGCCGCATCGTCCTACAAGCCGGCGGTGATGGAAAACGGCGTGCGCGTGATGGTGCCGCCCTTCATCGAAGCGGGGGAGCGAATCCTCGTCGACACCAACGAGATCACCTATATCCGCCGGGCCGACTGACCGCGTCCAACCAACCGATCCCCGCACCGAGGCAAACAAATGGCCCGCTCAGCGCTCCTCAATGTCATGGTCCAGGCCGCAATGAAGGCCGGCCGGTCGCTTGCCCGCGACTTCGGCGAGGTGCAAAACCTCCAGGTGTCACTCAAGGGGCCGAGTGACTATGTCAGCCAGGCCGACCGCAAGGCCGAAGAAATCATCCTGGGCGAACTGGCCCGGGCGCGGCCGACCTACAGCGTTCTGGCCGAGGAAAGCGGAGAAAAGAAGGGCACCGACGGCATGCATCGCTGGATCGTCGATCCGCTCGACGGGACAACGAATTTCCTGCACGGAATCCCGCTCTTTGCGGTATCGATTGCGCTCGAGCGCCAGGGCGAGATCGTCGCCGGCGTCATCTACAATCCGGCGATGGACGAGCTCTTCACTGCTGAGCGGGGCAATGGCGCGTTCCTGAATGACCGCCGCATGCGCGTTGCGGGACGTCGCGGCCTGGCGGATTGCGTGATCGGGACGGGTGTGCCGCATCTTGGCCGCGGCGAACACGGGAAATACCTGATTGAACTGCGCAACGTCATGGGCGAAGTGGCCGGTGTGAGGCGCATGGGCGCAGCGGCGCTGGATCTCGCCTATGTCGGCGCCGGTCGGCTCGACGGGTTCTGGGAAGACGGGCTTTCGCCATGGGATCTTGCGGCCGGAATCGTGATGATCCGTGAAGCCGGCGGCTTTGTTTCAGACCGTGATGGCGGTGGCCGTATGTTTGAAACAAACAACATTGTTGCCGGCAATGAGCGCGTTCACAAAGACCTCCTGGCGGTGCTCAAGCGGCCGGCTTAATAGCGTCCAATTTGTTTTCTAAGTGCTATTCTTCTCTTCCGGTCTTTCCATTCGCCTTTGTTTTTGATTAGTTTCATAAGGCCTTAATGGAGGCGGGACAAAAGGGAATCGGTGCAAATCGCCGGATGATCCGTGGTGAGTTGCCTGGACAAGGAAGCGGATCAGGCTGCCGGGGATTCAAATGGCGGCCGGGCGCAGCGGATAAAGAGTAGGGTACGCAGCCTATGGCAAAGCTAAGACTCTCGGGGTGGGGCTTGTCGGAACAGGATTTGGGTGTCGAGCCGCACCGGCTTTCGAGTCCGCTGGTGTTTTTCTGGAGCCAGGTCATCTTCCTGATCATGACCGGCTTTCTTGCAGCCATCCTTTACAGGCAGATTTCAGCGGCCTTTTTCGCCAATCCCGGCCTCAACGGCCTCATCCTGTTTGTGCTGGGTATCGGTGTGTTGCTGGCGGTCAATCAGGTCCTGCGGCTGCGACCCGAGGTCAGCTGGGTCAACTCCTTCCGCCAGGGCAGCGACCGGATGCGCGGCTCGCGCAGCCCGACGCTGCTTGCGCCGATGCGTGTGCTTTTGAGCCGCAAGCAGTCCATGTCCCTGTCGACGACCGCCTTGCGTTCGATCCTCGATTCAATCGCGACGCGGCTGGATGAGTCGCGCGATACCTCGCGCTATATGATCGGCCTCCTGGTCTTTCTCGGGCTGCTCGGCACCTTCTGGGGCCTCCTGCAGACCATCGGCTCCATCAACACTGTGATCCAGTCGCTCGATCCGGGCTCGGGAAACACCAACGACATCTTGCAGGAGCTCAAGGATGGTCTTGAGGCGCCGCTGGCCGGTATGGGAACGGCGTTTTCGTCCTCCCTGTTCGGTCTTGCCGGCTCGCTGGTTCTCGGCTTTCTCGACCTTCAGGCGGGACGCGCGCAGAACCGGTTCTATACCGAGCTTGAAAACTGGCTTTCAACCGTAACCGATCCTGATTTCGATATCGCGGCTCCTGAAATCGCCACCGGCGCGGAATCGTCGGAAGACATCCGACGCCTTTCGGAAACGGTGCAGACGATGGCGCAGGCCGGCGGTGGTATCAATCAGCGCTCGACGGCGGCCATGGCAAATCTCGCAGAGGGCATACAGGGCCTTGTGAAGAATATGCGCAATGAGCAGCAGATGCTGCGCGACTGGATCGAGGCGCAGCAATCGGAATCGCGGGCTATGCGCGAGACGCTCGATTCCCTGGGGACGGAAATCGGCAAGCTCGACAACAACAACAAGAAGTCAAAGGGGAGCTAGGGCTTGGCACTCGCGCGCAACCGTCGCGGAGACCGCGGGGTCGATTTCTGGCCGGGCTTCGTCGATGCATTGTCGACGCTGCTGCTTGCCATCATGTTCCTGCTGTCGGTCTTCGTGATTGCGCAATTCCTTCTCAGCCGCGAGATCAGTGGCCGTGACGAGGTGCTCAACCGGCTCAACTCGCAGATCAACGAACTGACCCAGTTGCTGGCCCTGGAACAATCGGGCAAGCAGGATCTCGAGGATGCGCTGGCCAATCTGCAGGCAACACTGAGCGAAGCCGAGAGCGAGCGCTCGCGGCTGCAGGACCTGCTTGCGCGAGGTGCCGGCGCTTCAAGTGCGGCCGAGGCGCAGATCGGCGAACTCAGCCAGTCGCTCGATGAAGAGCGGCAGATCAGCCAACGGGCGCTGTCGCAAGTCGAGCTGCTCAACCAGCAGATCGCGGCACTGCGCCGTCAGATCGGCGCGCTGGAGGCGGCGCTGGAAGTCTCCGAACAGAAGGACCGGGAGTCGCAGACGAAGATCGCCGATCTCGGTCGACGGCTCAACGTCGCCCTTGCGCAGCGCGTCCAGGAACTCAACCGTTACCGGTCCGATTTCTTCGGGCGCCTGCGGGAGATCCTCTCGGACCGCGAAAACATCCGCATCGTCGGAGACCGTTTCGTTTTCCAGTCTGAAGTCCTGTTTCCGTCAGGCAGCGATCAGCTGAATATCGAGGGCCAGCAGGAAATGAGCAAGCTCGCCGACGCGCTGCTCGACCTCGGCCGCGAGATCCCGACTGACATCAACTGGGTGCTGCGGGTCGACGGCCACACCGACAATGTGCCGCTCTCGGGCACCGGGCGTTTTTCCGACAACTGGGAACTTTCTTCCGCCCGCGCCACGTCGGTCGTGAAGTATCTGATCAATGAAGGTGTTCCGGCCAATCGCCTGGTCGCGGCCGGCTTTGGCGAGTTCCAGCCGATCGAGGTGGGCAATTCACCGGAAGCGCGCGCCACCAATCGCCGCATCGAGTTGAAACTCACGGAACGCTAGGCAATCGGCGACGGGTGGGGCGTACCGGTGGGTCCGGCGCACGCGCATGGGAGGAAGCATGGACTGTGATGTCATTGTGGTCGGGGCCGGCCTGGCCGGGCTTGTCGCCGCGGCGGAGCTTTCGGACGCCGGCAAGAACGTCATCATTGTCGATCAGGAAAACGAGAAGAATATCGGCGGCCAGGCTTTCTGGTCGTTCGGCGGGCTGCTGTTTGTGGATTCCCCCGAGCAGCGGCGGCTCGGTATCCGCGACAGCCGGGATCTTGCGTGGCAGGACTGGCTCGGATCAGCCGCCTTCGATCGCGATGAGGACCACTGGCCGCGCAAATGGGCCGAGGCTTATGTGGACTTTGCCTCCGGCGAGAAACGCTCCTGGCTGCACCAGCAGGGCGTGCGCTGGTTTCCGATCGTCGGCTGGGCCGAACGCGGCGGCGCGTTGGCCGATGGCCACGGCAATTCCGTGCCGCGTTTTCACATCACGTGGGGCACGGGTCCCGGGCTGATCGTGCCTTTTGAGCGGCGGGTTCGTGAGGGGGTCGCGCGCGGCAATGTCCAGCTTTGTTTTCGGCATCAGGTTGATGCGATCGACACCTCCGCAGGCCGCGTGACCGGCGTGAGCGGCACGGTGCTGGAAGAAACGGACGCCGAGCGTGCCGTTCAGTCATCGCGAAAGGCGGTCGGGCAGTTCTCCTTTTCAGCGGGCGCGGTTATCGTCACCTCCGGCGGTATTGGCGGAAACCATGATCTCGTTCGCAAGAACTGGCCACGTGAACGGCTCGGCGATCCGCCGGCCAACATGATCTCCGGCGTGCCACACCACGTGGACGGACGCATGCTTGAAATCTCCGAGAAAGCCGGCGCGTCGATCATCAATTCGGACCGCATGTGGCACTACACAGAAGGTGTGAGGAACTGGGATCCGATATGGCCCAAACACGGCATCCGGGTCCTGCCGGGGCCGTCCTCATTCTGGTGCGATGCCGAAGGAAACCGGATGCCGGTTCCGTGTCTGCCGGGTTTCGATACGCTTTCGACGCTGGCCCATATCATGCGCAGCGGCCACGACTACAGCTGGTTCGTGCTGACCCAGTCGATCATCGAAAAGGAATTTGCGCTCTCGGGATCGGAACAAAATCCGGACCTGACCGAAAAGAGCATCCGCAAGGTGCTGCAGCGGGTCGGCAAGGGCGCGCCGGCACCGGTGGAAGCTTTCAAGGAAAAGGGCGAGGATTTTGTTGTCCGCGATACGCTGGAAGAACTCGTCGAAGGCATGAACGCACTGACCGGCGAGGGCCTGATCAAGCTTGATCACCTGCGGTCGCAGATCGAATCCCGCGATCGCGAGATTGAAAACAAATACTCCAAGGACCTGCAGATCACTGCGATCCGCGGCGCGCGCAATTTCATCGGCGACCGGCTGATTCGCACCGCAAAGCCGCATCACATACTTGATGAGAAACACGGACCGCTGATCGCCGTGCGTCTCAATATCCTGACCCGCAAGACGCTGGGCGGAATCCACACCGATCTGTCGGCGCGGGTGCTCGACGGGACGGGCGCCGTCATCGAGGGGCTATATGCGGCCGGTGAAGCGGCTGGCTTCGGCGGCGGCGGCATGCATGGCTACAATGCGCTCGAGGGCACCTTCCTCGGCGGCTGCATTTTCTCCGGCCGAACCGCCGGGCGGGCTGTTAAAGACACGCTCTAGGATTTACGTGCAACCGCGTTTGTTCCGTTAAGCGCAAAGGAAAGTGTGCCCGAACACACGGCCCGACATCCCGCAGCGTTACTGGGCCGCTTCGGTTTCGTGCTGCTCATCATGGTGGAACTGGAGACGGGCGAGGCGGGCATAAAGGCCGCCTTTCTGGACCAGGCTTGCGTGCGTTCCCTCTTCGACGATGCGTCCATGATCCATGACCAGGATGCGATCGGCTTTCTTGACCGTGGCGAGCCGGTGCGCAATGACCAGCGTCGTGCGGCCCTGCATCAGCCGGTTGAGCGCCTTCTGGACGAGGGTTTCGCTTTCCGCGTCCAGGGCCGAGGTCGCCTCGTCCAGAAGCAGAACAGGTGCATCCTTCAACACGGCCCGGGCGATGGCGATGCGCTGGCGCTGCCCACCCGACAGGGTTATGCCGCGCTCGCCGACCATCGTATCGTAACCATCTTCCATACGAATGATGAACGGGTCAGCCAGCGCGGCCTTGGCCGCTTCGATGACCTCGTTCTCCGTCGCATCCGGGCGACCGAAGGCAATGTTCTCGCGGATGGATGTTGCAAAAATCGCGACATCCTGCGGCACGCTGGCCAATCTGTGGCGCACGGCTGACGGGTCGGCCTCCCGCACATCGATGCCGTCAAGGCAGATCGCACCTTGCTGAGGATCGTAAAAGCGGCTGATCAGTGAAAACAATGTGCTCTTGCCGGCGCCCGACGGGCCGACAATGGCGACCGTTTCTCCAGGCTCCACCTCGAAGGAAAGCCCGTTCAGGATCGGCTCGTCGGGCCGCGTCGGATAGGAAAATGCAACATCTGTGAAGGACACCGATCCAACCGGAGGTTCGGGAAGCGGCCTGGGATCCGGCGGTGGGGCGATCACCGGGATCTCGTCGATCAGTTCCGTCAGGCGCTCAGCGGCCCCGGCCGCCTGTGATATCTCTCCCCAGACTTCAGAGAGTGTGCCGAGACTGCCGGCGGCGAGGATCGAATACAGCAGGAACTGACCAAGCGTTCCCGCGGACATGTTGCCGACGAGGACCTTGTGCGCGCCGAACCACAAAATCGCGATCACACTTCCGAATATCATCAGAATGGCAAACCCGGTCAGGAGCGCGCGAGCGCGCACCGCGTTGCGGGCCGCGCCAAAGGCTGTCTCGACGGCATCAGAGTAGCGCCGGTTGGCCGTCGGTTCGCCGTTGAATGCCTGTACGGTGCGCGAGGCGGCAATCGCTTCGCTGGCGTAGGCAGTGGCCTCCGCCAATGTATCCTGCGCCTCGCGAGAACGACCGCGGACCGAGCGTCCGAAACCGACAAGCGGGAAAACGATGACCGGAATGGCGAGCAGCACCAGACCGGACAGTTCCGGGCTGGTGATGATCATCATGATCACGGCGCCGAGGCAAAGGATCGTGTTGCGCAGCGCCATCGATGCGGTTGCCCCGACGGCGGATTTGATCTGCGTCGTGTCGGCGCTCAGCCGCGAGACGATTTCGCCCGACTTGTTGATGTCGAAAAAAGACGGCGACAGCGCCGTGACATGACTGAAGACGTCGCGCCGAAGATCGGAGACAACGCGCTCGCCGATTGTGATGACAAAGTAGTAACGCATGGCACTTGCCAGCGCCAGAACGACGGCGATGACCAGGAGCATGGTGAAATAGTTGTTGATGAAGCCGACATCGGCATCGGAGAAGCCGTTGTCGATCATGCGCCGCACGGCAAGCGGCAGGACCAGCGTGGCGGCCGCGGCAAGCACCAGTGCGACAACCGCGCCGGCAACAAGACGGCGGTATCGCAAGGCATAGGGAAACAGCCGGGCGAGCGGTCGCAGCGTATGCATGCGACTATGGGTGCCTGGACGTTTATCGGCCAACTTTGTGTTCCATCAGATCAGGCGGCAAAAACATGTCGCGCCCCTTGTCAGTTTCCTGCCCTTCATGTATAGGCTCGCCATCGAATTGGGAAGCCGTGACCTTTCGGGTGTACGGCTTTGTTTGTGATATGGGCTGGTTTGCCGCAGTTGATCTGCGCACTGAAGCCCGACCGATGCAGGACAGTGCAATGAAGGCAGATATTCACCCCGACTATCACATGATCAAAGTGGTCATGACCGATGGCACCGAATACATGACCCGTTCCACCTGGGGCGCTGAAGGCGACACCATGACGCTGGAAATCGATCCCAAGGCGCATCCCGCCTGGACCGGCGGTCACCAGCACCTGGTCGACCGTGGCGGACGGGTTTCCAAGTTCAAGAAGCGCTTCGAGGGGCTTGGCCTCTAGCAACGCGTCGGCAGCTCCCGGAGCAGTCTGGAAACAAAAAACCCCGCTCCAAGGAGCGGGGTTTTTCGTGTCTGTTGCCGGATTTCTGTCAGTTGCCTCCGAAGGCGGTCTGCAGCAGCGAGATCTGTGCCTTGACCGAATTCTCATTGTCGGGATTGGCCGGCTTCTTCTTCTTGCCCTTGCTGTGGTAGATTTCCTTGTCCAGGAGCGCGACACGCGCCTGCAGGCGAAGGGAACGTTCCACAAGGTCGCGGAATGCTTCCGGCAACTCGTCCCAGCCCGGTGCCGTGCGGTCGCAGACAAAGCCGTCAAGACGCACCTTGGTCTTTTCGGCAAGCACCTGTTCATGGGTCATTTCGCCGTTGTTCACGGCGCGCTGCAGAAGCAGCCACGAGGCCATTTGCATGAGGCGCGTGGTCAGCCGCATGGATTCAGCCGCATAGAGGACCGATGCCATGCGCGGCAGCGCCTTCGCAGCTACACGTCCAGTGCCGTCGAGATAGCCGGCTGTCTCTTCAACCAGCCCCATTCCTTCCGAATAGAGCGACTTGAAAGATGCGGAGGAGGTAATGCGTTCCGCGATCTGGATCGTGTTTTTTCGTGAGTCTGCCATGCACTGTCGCCTCGTTTAATCATCAATAATACACTTGCAAATACAGCCATCAAGCCGCGCGTCCGCCTGTCCCCCTCGCGCGACATTGGGGTAAAGTGATGGCTGGAGGCGTTTTACGCAAGATGATTCTTAAGGAAAGGTTAACGCGTTTGACGCATTGCTAACCAAAGCGTGCCGGCAGTCCGTTTATCCCCGGAAACCGTACCATAAACGAAAAAAAGAGCCGCATTGCGGCTCTCAGAAGTTTAACAGGGAGGCATCAAACAGAATGACGCTTGGTCATCCGGTCCGAATCCAGAAGAACTGGATATCCATACTAATGACTCGTAAAGCTTAACCGAGGGTTAACACGGCTGCTAAAAGGCACGATTTTAGTCAATGTTTACCATTTTTTTGCATGCCGGCAGCCTGCTCGGCTAGCGAAACAGCGACTCCGCGTCGTCCTTGCTCTTCTGCTTCGAGGATTTCTCTTCTTCAAGCCGGGCAATCTCCCTTTGGAGAATGGCGATCCTTTCGTCCAGTTCATCAACCGATATCAGTGAAAGATCGCAACCGATTTCGTGTGAGACGGGTTTCTTTTCAGCGTCGTCCTCAAATATGGACATGCTATCCTCCATGGGCATTGCCAACCTTGAATGATATGGGAAATGCCGGGGAAATTCCAATAATGCGCCAATGGTGCGGCGTCAGGGAGTTCGAATGAAGGCCATCGAGATTCGAGAACCGGGTGGACCGGAAGTGCTGCAGCTGGTTGATCGGCCAAAGCCCGATCCGGCGGACGGGGAGCTGCTTATCGCGGTGAAGGCTGCAGGCGTCAACCGCCCGGACTGCCTTCAGCGAATGGGTGCCTATCCGCCACCCCCGGGGGCACCGGATATACCGGGGCTGGAAGTTGCCGGTGAAGTCGAAGCTGTCGGCTCGGCCGTGCAGAATTTCGAACCGGGGGATCGTGTGTGTGCCCTTGTGCCGGGTGGAGGCTATGCCGAATATTGCACCGTCCAAGCCACCAATGCGTTGCCGGTTCCGAGCGGCTTCAGCTTTAGCGAGGCTGCGGCAATCCCTGAGACCTATTTCACCGTCTGGCACAATGTGTTCGAGCGCGGCCGCCTTTCCCCCGGCGAGGTGCTGCTGGTTCATGGCGGTTCGTCAGGCATCGGAACGACAGCCATTCAGCTTGCCAAGGCCTTCGGATCGAAAGTGATCGTGACGGCGGGATCGGAAGAAAAGTGCCAGGCATGCCGGGATCTCGGCGCGGATCTGGCGATCAACTACCGGACGGAGGATTTCGTCAAGGCCGTGAAAGAGGAAACGGACAGCGATGGCGTGCAACTGATCCTCGACATGGTGGGCGGCGACTACATCACCCGCAACTACGAGGCTGCGGCGGTCGAAGGGCGGATCGTTCAGATCGCCTTTCTGCACGGGCGCAAGGCGGAGGCGGATTTTTCACTGCTGATGATGAAGAGGCTGGTGCACACGGGATCGACACCGAGAGCACGGTCGGTGGTTTTCAAATCCGATATTGCGGCTGAGCTCAGGCGCAAGGTCTGGCCGCTGCTTGCAAAACGGACCGTGGCGCCGGTGATGGATACAATCTTTCCGCTGGAACGTGCATCGGCGGCGCACAGCCGCATGGAGGAGGGCGACCATATCGGCAAGATCGTTCTCGATGTGGGCTGACGGAGCGCGTTCGATTGACCAAGGCTATTGCAATAGTGCTGCTGCTGGCGATGGTTGTGCAAATCATCAAACCGATCGGATTGCCGGGACTACGCAGACGCGCCGACTTCTGGAAGATTGCGGTATTCGCGTTTCTGGCGATGACACTGGTGATCGTATTGCAGCACCTGTTCTAGAGCGGCCGCGCTCCTATCTACTCGGCTGCCCTGGCATCAACATCATTTACCGGCGGGCCTTCCGTGTCGCGTTCAAGGACCGTGGTCGCGAGCAGTTCAGCCCAGTAGCGATAACCGCTTGCGCCGGCATGAAAGCCGTCGGAGCAGAACCCGGACGCATCCGGCGGCTGAAGCCTTGGCGCCATAGTCGCGAAACGTTCGGGGCAGAGCCTGCCTCCAACGCGATTGATGATCCTGGCCCGCATCTCGAGGATAGAGGCAAGAACCGGTGACAGGCTCGGCACGGTACGCATGTCGATGACGGGTGACCAGATGATGGCGGCCTGTGGCCATTTGGCACGCAACGCGTAAAGGAGGCCGCCAAATCCCTTCTTGAAACGTCTTGCTGTCAGGAAGTTCTTGGTGTCGTTGGTGCCGGCGGCGATGATGATATGCGTGTAGTTTCGCCGCTCCAGGTTCGGTACCGCATAATCCCGCAATTCTTCGCAAATCGCGGAGTTCGAGCCGGCATTGCACCAGGAGACTGCGGCGCCGGTCCGTTCATGGATGATGCCGGCGACCTGCGGGCCGACAGTATCCTCCAGCCGATCCGCACCGACGCCCGCCGCCGAAGAATCGCCGATGACAAGAATCCGGTATGCGGGCTCAGCTCCGGAACCGACCTGACCGAATGGATACCCGGATGGCGGATGCAGCCGCTGCGTGCGGGCCCGCAGCTTGATGCCCTCGACAAGCGCGACGGGCACCAACAGCCAGCTTGCAATGCCGTAGAACAGATATCTCATGCGCAGCAGACCGCTCCGGGCATCATGCCCTTTTCAGTGGACTCAGGCCGCCTTTTCCAAATCGCTGGACCAGTTGCCGGTGGCGGCAAGGCCGTTCATTCGGGCACGGTGTGCGAAGGCTCGCTGGCCCGCCGCGACATTTTCGGGCTTGCCGCCCCAGGCCTTCAGACAGGCTGCCTGAAGCGCGCGGCCATAGGAGAATGTCAGCTGCCACGGAACGTCGTATCCGGCATTCATCGCCGAAAGATGCGCGGTGGCCTCTTCATCGGACTGCCCGCCGGACAGGAAGGCGATGCCTGGAACAGCAGCCGGAACCGTTGATTTCAGACAACGCACCGTCTTTTCCGTCACTTCGTCGACCGAAGCCTTGCGGGCGTTCTTGCCGTCAATCACCATGTTCGGCTTCAGGACCATTCCTTCCAGAACGACACGGGCATCATAGAGTTCCGCGAAAACCGCGCGCAGAACGTTTTCGGTCACCGTGAAGCAGCGCTCGATGGAGTGATCCCCCGGCTCGCCGTCCATCAGGATTTCGGGTTCGACGATTGGTACGATCCCGGCTTCCTGGCACAGTGCCGCGTAACGGGCGAGTGCCTGCGCATTGGCACGCACGGCACCGCCGCTCGGCAGGTCACCTGAGATGGCAATGACGCCGCGCCACTTGGCAAAGCGCGCGCCGAGGCCATGATACTCGGCAAGCCGTTCCCGCAGTCCGTCGAGGCCTTCGGTGATCTTTTCGCCAGGGTGGGCAGCCATCGGCTTGGCGCCGCCATCCACCTTGATGCCGGGAACAGCGCCTGTTGCCTTGATGACCTCGACGAGGGGCGTTCCGTCGGCGGCTTTCTGGCGCAATGTCTCGTCGAAAAGGATAACGCCCGAAATGTAGTTGCTCATCGCCTCGCTCGCACGGAACAGCATTTCGCGGTAATCCCGCCGGTTCTCTTCCGTTGATTCCACATTGATAGAGTCGAAACGCTTTGCGATCGTGCCGCTCGATTCATCTGCGGCCAAAATCCCTTTTCCGCTGGTCACCATCGTGGCGGCAATATCTTCCAAACGTTCGCTCATGGGGTCGTTCTCCTTTTTAAGTGCCGTCCTTCACGCACCTGCGGGCCGCACCGAGATCGACAGAAACGGACTGCCGGTCGTGCTTGAAGCGCCGGGCGCTGAAATTTTCCAAGGCGATATCAGATGTCTGAGTTCAGGAAAATGGCGCGCGATGACATTGAAACGATTGAAAGCAGTTAAATCGATTGAAATCCTCAGGTCAATTGTGATCAAGCATTACCGGGATATTGGGCTTCAGACCGAAATCCGTGTAGCTTGGCGAAGGCGGGCGACGCCATCGGGCATTCTGACGGATGCCTGCTCATTGCTGGGATTATCTGACCATGGCGCTGAAATCGGTAGAGAGCCTTCCGCGCGAGCGTAAGCGGAGGACCGTTTCCCTCCGCATCCTCATGATTGTCGGATTTGGCGGGCTGGTGGCCTTGTCCGTCGGCGGTGTCCTGGCCATGTCGGTCTATGCCAATTTCGCCAACACGCATTCGCTCCTCGACCGTCAGGCGAACCTGATGATCGACGGTATGGAACGGACTTTCGTGGGCGACGCCGAGGAAGCCGAGCGCTCCGTTCAGGCTGTTGGAGCGCTCTACGAAAAAGGCGCATTCGAACTCAATGACCGGCAGTCCGAAGCGTTGATCCTCAGGCCGCTGCTGCTTAGCGAGCCGGTGATCGAGAACCTTGTCATCATAAGCAAGGATGGCGTGTTGACGGGGCTTATCCGGCACCCGCGACACAAGGAACTGCAGGAGGCGAAGGCGCCGCCCGGCCAGCGCGCCGGCCCGCCGGTCCAGCGCTTTCCAAAGGAAGGGGAAACCAGATGGGCAAGGCCGCAAAAGCGCGACGGTATCCTGTTTCACAGCGTGATGCACCCGCTGACCCGGAACGGGACGGTCGACGGCTTCGTCAGCGCTTCCGTCGGGCCCTTCAGTCTCAACCGGATCGTCAGCGGCATCGGATCGGATAACAACAGCAAGACAATCATCCTCAACCAAGACTACCACCTCATCGCCCATTCAACGCTGCCGCAGCTGTTCCGTGGAAAAGCGGCGATTGAAATCGCGGATATCCCGGACCCGACCACCAGGATCATCGCCGAGAAGATCCGGGAATTCGGTCTGCGCGACCGCAAGGAAGCCGAAAGTTTTCGCGTCGCGGAAACGAATGGCCAGGGCACGCGGGAATATATCGTCATGACCAAGGCGGTCGCGGCCATGTCGGAGCAGCCTTATGTGCTCGCCGCCTACTTCGATGCAGCCAATCTCAGCAGCGAACTGGAACGGGCGCGGATCGCGGCACTGGTCGGCCTGCTTGCCTTCGTTCTTGCCGTGGCCATGGCCGTCCTGTTCGGAAACCGGCTGTCGAAACCGCTCACCCGGGTTGCGGACGCGGCCTCTCGCTTCGCAAATCTCGACCTCGGATCACACAGCGCGCTGCCCGGGTCGCGGGTGCGCGAAATCGACGGCCAGGCGCGGGCGATGAATGCCATGCACACGGCGCTGACACAGTTCGGTCAGTACGTACCGAAGGAGCTGGTCAAACGGCTGTTGCATTCCGGCACCGAGGCCACGCGATCTGTCGAGCGTGAAATCTCGGTGATGTTCACCGATGTGGCGGGCTTTACGGCGATGTCGGAGCAGATGACGGCAGGGGACGTCGTCAAAGTGCTCAACGAGCATTTTGAAACGCTTTGCGTGGAGATCGGCAAGCACAAGGGCACGGTCGACAAATTCATGGGCGACGGGCTTATGGCATTTTGGGGCGCGCCGGAGGCAGATGCCGACCACGCGAAGAATGCTGTCGCCGCCGCAAGGGGGATCATCGCGGCGTTCGAGGCAGAAAACCTGCAACGGGCAGAGCGCGGACTTGACCCACTGAGGCTGCGGATCGGCGTTCACACCGGCCGTGCCGTCGTCGGCAATATCGGCGGTTCGGACCGCCAGAACTACACGGTCGTCGGCGATATCGTGAATGTCGCCTCACGTCTTGAGCAACTCGGCAAGGACATGATCGGCGACCGCAACATCTCGGTGCTGGTATCGTCAGATTGCCGGCGGGCCGCCGGTGAACCGGGTGATCTGATCCCGGTCGGCTCGCATATGCTGCGTGGCCGCGAGCAGCCGATCAGCGTCTTTGCGCTGCAGATCCGCGAACAGGGTTTGAACACGCTGGATGCGGCGCACGGCATGCCGAAGCCGGAAAAATCCGCTTGAAGCCTGCAATCAGCCCTGTTTCGTCAGGGCTTCAACACCTGGCAGTGGCTTGCCTTCCATCCATTCGAGAAAAGCGCCGCCGGCCGTCGAGACATAGGTGAATTCGCCCGCCACGCCGGCATGGTTGAGCGCGGCAACCGTATCGCCGCCTCCGGCGACCGAAGCCAGTACGCCCTCTTTTGTGCAGGATGCAGCGTATTTCGCTGCGGCGACCGTCGCGGTGTCAAAGGGCTCGATCTCGAATGCGCCGAGCGGCCCGTTCCAGACCAATGTGCTTGCCTTGCCGATCCAGGCATTGATCGCGGACACGGATTTCGGACCGACGTCCAGGATCATGCTGTCGGCGGGCACGCTGTCGATGTCGACGGTCTCATTGTCGGCATTTGCGGCAAACTCCTTCGCGACCACCCCGTCGACGGGCAATATGATGGCGCAATTGTTGGCGGCGGCCTCGATCATGATCTGCTTGGCGGTGGCGGCAAGGTCGTGTTCGCAGAGCGACTTGCCGACATCGGTGCCCTTGGCGGCCAGGAAGGTGTTGGCCATACCGCCGCCGATGACCAGCGCGTCGACCTTGCTGACAAGGTTCATGAGAAGATCCAGCTTGGTGGAGACCTTGGCGCCGCCGACAATGGCGACGACGGGCCGGGCCGGGTCGCCGAGCCCCTTTTCCAGGGCCTCGAGTTCCGCCTGCATGGTGCGGCCGGCATAGGCCGGCAAAAGATGTGCCAGGCCCTCGGTGGATGCGTGGGCGCGGTGCGCTGCGGAGAACGCGTCATTCACATAAAGATCGCCATTATCCGCAAGTTGCCTGGCAAATTCGGGATCATTTGCCTCCTCGCCGGCGTGAAACCGCAGATTTTCCAGCAAGAGGATGTCGCCATCCTCCATATCCGCAATGGCTTGCGCTGCAGCAGGACCGACACAGTCAGAGGCAAAAGGCACCCGGTGGTCGATCACTTCTTCGACCGCATCGGCGATCGGCTCGAGCGACATGGTGTCGACGACCTTGCCCTTGGGCCTGCCGAAATGGGCGAGCAGGATAACCTTTGCGCTCTTTTCGCACAGTTCGCGAATGGTCGGCGCGACGCGTTCGATGCGCGTCGCGTCCGTCACTTCCCCATCCTTGACCGGCACATTGAGGTCAACCCGCACCAGTACCCTTTTGCCGGTGATGTCTTCCAGCGAATCGAGTGTCTTGAACTGGTTCATGTTCAACGCTCCCGTGGTGGAATGTTACGGAGTTTTTCGACAAAGTCCCGGACATCGCCGCGATCATATTTGAGATGAACGCGCTTGCGTGAAGCCGGTGCGTTCGAGAGGCCCGTTCCCGGCCGGTGTGCGGCTTTCGGCCTGACCGGCCGTTTCTCGAAACCGCCGCCGCAGTTTGGGCAGACATTGAACAGGACGTTTTGTGCGCAATCGGCACAGAAGGTGCACTCGTAAGTGCAAATCATGGCATCGGGCGCATCCGCAGGAAGGTCGGCATCGCAGTATTCGCAATTCGGCCTCAGCAGCAGCATGCGCCCGAAATCCCGATCAGATGAGCTTGCCCATGGCGACCGCAGTGTCGGACATGCGGTTGGAAAAGCCCCATTCATTGTCATACCAGGTCAGGATGCGCACGAACGTGCCGTCCATAACCTTGGTCTGGTCCATGTGGAAGATCGACGAATGCGGATCATGGTTGAAATCCATCGATACCAGCTTCTCGTCCGTGTAGCCCAAGGTGCCTTTCAATTCACCGTCCGCGGCGGTGCGGATCGCGGCATTGACTTCCTCGACGCTGGTCTCGCGCGCGGCGATGAAGTTGAGATCTACCACGGAGACGTTCGGCGTCGGCACGCGGATGGCGACACCGTCGAGCTTGCCGTTGAGTTCCGGCAGGACCAGTCCGACGGCCTTGGCCGCTCCCGTCGAAGTCGGGATCATGGACATCGCCGCGGCACGCGCCCGGTAAAGGTCCTTGTGCATGGTGTCGAGCGTCGGCTGGTCGCCGGTGTAAGAGTGGATCGTCGTCATGAAGCCCTTCTCGATGCCGATGGCGTTGTTGAGCACATAGGCGACCGGTGCGAGGCAATTGGTGGTGCAGGAGGCATTCGAGACGACGAGGTCCTCGGCCGTCAGGGCATCGTCGTTGACACCGAAGACGATAGTCTTGTCGGCGCCGGAGGCGGGTGCGGACACCAGAACGCGTTTGGAGCCGTTCTCAAGGTGCATGGCGGCCTTGTCGCGTGCCGCGAATATTCCGGTGCACTCCAGCGCGACATCGACACCGTCCCACGGCAGTTCCTTCGGATCGCGGATGGCGGTTACCTTGATCGGCCCGCGGCCGACGTCAATGGTCTCGCCTTCCACCTTGACCGTGCCCGGAAAACGGCCATGCACACTGTCATAGCGGATCAGATGCGCGTTGGTCTCGACCGGACCCAGATCGTTGATGGCCACAACTTCGATATCATTGCGTCCGGATTCGATGATGGCGCGAAGAACATTGCGGCCGATGCGGCCAAATCCATTGATGGCGACTTTCACAGTCATGGAAACACTCCCATCTGTTTATGCGTTTGCTGGCGTCAAGAACTGGCGGTTGCCGACAGGTCTGCTCCTCGGACTCAGGCTGCCTGGCCGGCCAGGATATTCAATTTTGCCTCTACGGCCTCGAATGCCACATCGGCAGTGATGCCGAAATGGCTGTAGAGTTCCTTGTATGGTCCCGAGGCACCGAAGGTGTTCATGCCGATGAAGATTCCGTCGTTGCCGATAAATCTGTCCCATCCCTGGCGGACGCCAGCTTCGATGGCGATCTTGATCGGGGAATTGCCAAGGATCGCTTCCTTGTACTCGTCGGGCTGCTCTTCAAAGAGCTCGAAACAGGGAACCGAAACCACGCGGGCCGTGTGTCCGGCTGCCTCGACTTTACGGCTCGTCTCCAGGGCGATCTCGACTTCCGATCCGGAAGCGAAGATCGTCACATCCGCATCGCTTGCGGGAACAAGATCATAGGCGCCGTAGGCACACATATTGTCTTCGATATACGACGTGCGTACAGCCGGCAGGTTCTGCCTCGTCAGCGCGATGCCCGATGGACGCGCCTCTGATTCAAGGGCCAGTTGCCAGCACTCGGCGGTTTCCGTCGCATCGGCGGGGCGGAACATCAAGAGATTGGGCATGGCCCGCAGAGAAGCAAGATGTTCGACCGGCTGGTGGGTCGGGCCGTCCTCTCCAAGACCGATGGAATCGTGCGTCAGCACGTGGATGACGCGGATACCCATGATGGCCGCGAGCCTGATCGAGGGGCGGCAATAGTCGGAGAATATCAGGAAGCCGCCGGAATAGGGGATCAATCCGCCATGCAGCGCAATGCCGTTCATGGCAGCCGCCATTCCGTGTTCGCGGATGCCGTAGTGAATATACCGGCCGGAGAAATCATCCGGCGTTATCGCATCCATATGCTCGGTCTTGGTATTGTTGGAGCCGGTCAGGTCGGCGGAGCCACCGAGTGTCTCCGGAATGATCCCGTTGATCACGTGCAATGCCGCCTCGGATGCCTTGCGTGTGGCAAGCGTCGGCTTTTCACTCGCCAACTTCTTTTTGTAATCGTCGATCGCGGTGTCGAACCCGCCCGGCAATTCGCCCGCCATGCGGCGAATGAAAGCGGCACGACGCCCGGCATCGGTGGATTCGACGCGTTCTTCCCATGCCTTGCGATCCTTGGTCGAGCGCAGGCCCGCCAGCCGCCAGCAATCGAGGACGTCGGACGGAATTTCGAAGGGTTCGTGCGGCCAATCGAGTGCCTCGCGGACGCCGGAAATCTCCTCTGCGCCCAGCGGCGAGCCGTGTGCCTTTGCCGTTCCAGCCTTGTTGGGCGCGCCATAGCCGATGGTCGTCTCGCTGGCGATCATCGTCGGTCGGTCCGAGGCCTTTGCGGCGACGATTGCATCGGCGATGGCATCGGGATCGTGCCCGTCAATCTCGATCGTGTTCCATCCGCTTGCCTGGAAGCGTGCGACCTGATCGGTCGAATCGGAAAGCGCGATAGACCCGTCGATGGAAATTCCGTTGTTGTCCCAAAAGACGATAAGCTTGTTGAGCTTGAGGTGTCCGGCAAGGGCGATCGCTTCCTGGCTGATGCCTTCCATCAGGCAGCCGTCGCCGGCCAGAACATAGGTATGATGATCAATCAGTTCGCTGCCGAATTCCTCGGCAAGCTTGCGCTCGGCAATGGCCATGCCGACGGCATTGGCGAGGCCCTGTCCGAGCGGACCGGTGGTGGTTTCGATACCGGCGGCGTGACCATATTCGGGATGGCCGGCGGTCTTGTAGCCCAGTTGGCGGAAGTTCTTGATTTCGTCGAGGGTGATGTCCTCGTACCCAAGAAGATAAAGCAGGGAATAGACCAGCATGGAGCCATGACCGGCGGACAGCACGAAACGGTCGCGGTTCGGCCATTCCGGGCTCTTCGGATCGAAGTTCATGAACTTCGTGAACAGGACGGTGGCAATGTCTGCCGCACCCATCGGCAGGCCCGGATGGCCGGACTTGGCCTGTTCGACGGCGTCCATGGAGAGCACGCGGATCGCATTTGCCATCCGTTCATGTTTTTCGCGTGGGATCATGACGTTTTCAGCTTATTCAAGGTATCTGGAGGCGGTAGCGCGCGACCGCCGTTGAAAGCAGGTGACACATAGCAGGTGCCGGCGCGGAGTCAACAAATCTGGGCCGCGGATTGAGTCGGCCGCCAATATTTGCGGACTCGCGCCCGCCGGACCCGGACGGTTCGAACGGCGCCAGCCCCAATTCACGTCCGATTACGGAATGTAACGGGTTATCCCCAAACGAATTGCGTCATATTGACGACATAAATTGACGCCCGGTTTTCGCAACGCATAATCTTCGAACTGTAAGTGCCCGAGAATCAAAAGATTTGTGAACTCGAAGGCAAGTGATACGGCAATGTCAGGTGACAAGACAGCAAAAACAGCGCTAGAGAGTCTCAACAAGGTGCTCTCAAGACTCGAAAATGCGGTGGATGGGCGCGTCGAGAAAGAACGCGACTTTTCCGAAGCGGAAGAGGAGGTCCAGCGCCTCAACTCCGATCGGTCCCGGCTGGCGCAGGAACTCGATCAGTCGGAAGATCGTGCCGCCAAGCTGGAAGAGGCCAATCGCGAGGTCTCCCGCAGGCTGGTGACGGCAATGGAGACGATCCGCGCGGTGCTGGATCGGTAGGCAATGGCCCAGGTGACTGTGAACATCGATGGTAAAGCGTACAGAATGGCTTGCGAGGAAGGACAGGAGGCTCATCTCACCGAGCTCGCGGGCAAATTCGATCGCTATGTCGGGCACCTGAAGGGCGAGTTCGGAGAAATCGGTGACCTGCGTCTCACGGTCATGGCCGGAATCCTTGTCATGGACGAGTTGAGTGAGGCGCAACGGAAGCTCAACGGCCTCGAAAGCGAGGTCGGCAGCCTGAAGAAGACGCGCGACACGGCACTGGCACGCGTTGACGATGCCGATGCGACACTGGCCGATACGATTTCGAAAATTGCCGACAAGGTCGAGCAAATTGCAGAGAAGCTCGAGAAAGCCTGAAATTTTCACCGGGCAATTGCTGTGGCGGAGCGATTTGGGGCTGGCACTTTGGCCGGTGCGCCACTATATTCCCGCGGCGGTCTGCGCCTCTCGGCAGGAAACTCAATCCCCGGGGCCTTAATCGATCCAAAGGGAGCTGTCCCTGTTTAGACCCGTGGGTTTTTACACACGGCGCCCACCTACTTTGTAGGTTCCCGGGATCGAAAAACTTCCGCCGGTTGCCGCGGATCGCTCCATTAACCGGTTGCCCATGTCCCGAAAACACCTCAAATCAGAACTCCGGCGGCAGGCGCTTGCGGCCCGCGATGCGATCGGAGCAGAAGCACGGATCGAGGCCAGCCTTGAGATCGACCGGATCGGCGCACGCGAAATCGCATTGCAGCCGGGCGTGGTCGTTTCCGGCTTCTGGCCGATCCGAACCGAGGTGGACGTCCGGCCGCTCATGTACTCGCTGCGAGAAAGGGGCGCACGCCTTTGCCTGCCGGTAGTCGCGGACAAGACGACAATCATCTTTCGAGAGCTGGTTCGCGGCGCGCCCATGGTCGAGACCGGGTTCGGGACCGCAGGGCCGGGGCCGGAGGCGCAGGTCCTCGATCCGGAACTCATGCTCGTGCCGCTCGCGGCGTTCGACACCACCGGCCACCGGATCGGTTACGGTGCGGGACATTACGACCGGGCGATTGCAAACCTGCACGAAAAAGGAATAGAACCGCGGCTTGTCGGTGTCGCGTTCGCTGCCCAGGAGGTGGAGAGCGTTCCGAGCGAGAGCCATGACATCGCCTTGTCTGCGATCCTGACGGAAAGGGGGCTGCGTCCCATGCCCGAAACGAAAACCCGATGAGACTGTTATTTCTCGGAGACATGGTCGGTCGCTGCGGCCGGACGGTCGTTTGGGACAAGCTGCCGGGGCTCATCGAGGAGTTCGGTTTCGACTTTGTCGCGGTGAACGGAGAAAATGCAGCCGGCGGCTTCGGAATAACGGAAGAGATCTTTCTGAAAACGATCGATGCGGGCGCCGATGTTGTCACCACGGGAAACCATGTCTGGGACCAACGCGAAGCGCTCAGTTTCTGCGAACGCCAAGACCGGTTTATCAGACCAGCGAACTTTCCGGATGGAACGCCGGGACGCGGCTCGGGGGTCTATGTCGCGCGCAACGGCGCACGCGTGCTCGTTACAAACATCATGGGCCGCATCTTCATGAACCCGGATCTGGATGATCCCTTCATGACCGCCGAACGCGAGCTTGCAGCCTGTCCGCTGGGTGAGCAGGCGGACGTGGTCGTGGTGGATTTTCATGCCGAAGCGACCAGCGAAAAACAGTGCTTCGGGCATTTCGTCGATGGGCGCGTCAGCCTCGTCGTCGGGACGCACACGCATATTCCGACCGCCGACCATCAGATCCTCAATGGCGGCACGGCCTATATCTCCGATGCCGGCATGTGTGGCGATTACGATTCGTCTCTCGGCATGGACAAGGAAGAGCCGATCAACCGGTTCGTCACCAAGATACCCAAGGGCCGCTTTGAAGCGGCAGCAGGCCCGGCGACACTGTGCGGGGTCGCGGTGCAGATTTCAGACCGCACCGGACTTGCCGAATCCATTCAGCCGCTGCGCATGGGACCGCGGCTTGAGGAGGCATTTCCGGTTTATTGACCGGATCGGTGCTAGACGCCGCTCAAAATGATGATGGTCGGTTGTTTCGGCAGATCTCTGAGCGTTACGGTCAGATTGTCCTGCGAGCGGAACTCGTGGGCGAAATCATTCCCGAAGAGATCGAGGAATGAGTTAATCGACATGCCGCGGCGATGCATCGGAAGAACAACCGACGCCCGCAACCGCTTGACGATCTCGCTCATCTTATCATGGCCGACCGTCAAGCCACCGTCGATCGGAACCATCACCACGTCCAGCCTGCCGATCTCCGCTATGTGACGATCTTCGAGTTCGTGGTGGAGATGCCCGAGATGCCCGATGCAAAGTCCGGCGACTTCAAAGATAAATATCGAATTGGCATCCGGCTCCCGGCCTCCGAAGCCGGACCGGATATCGGTCGTGACATTGCGGATATAGGTGTCGCCGACCACCAGATCGTGGTCGATGGGGCCACCATTCGGGTTCCAGCCCGGAAGAACATTCTCGATCGCCGGGTCCGGTTGCAGGGTGAAGTGGCTGGAGTGCGCCTTGTTCATCGTGGCCACGGTCGGTGCGTTGTTGGCGCCGACATATCCGTTGTAATCCGTTGCTATGGTCACGCCTTCCGGCGTCTCGATCATATAGGTAGAATGGCCGATGAATGTTATGCGCACCTGTTCGCGTGTCAGCGGTTCGCCGGCCGCAAGCATGACAGTTCCCCGGTCGGGGGCCGATGCAACGGCCTGGCACTGCGAAACCGGCCGTACCTGTGCCTCGTCATTGACCTGTCTGACGTTTTCCCCGTCTCCAACGCTGAATCCGCCGGCGATGCCGACCATCGCCGGCAACGCGCAAATCAAAGTAATAAACCCCCAATGGATCCTCATATCGTCCATCCCGTCCCGTATTCCGTTAATACATAAGCGACAGCGCCTGCCGGTTCTGAAAATTCGATACGCGGTACTGGTACCTACTAACTGTGGCTCATTTTAGCGAAATACCTGCTGCAGCCACGTGCAATATGTCTGCCGGACGAATGCCAGCATTCATTTACATGTAGTCATATATTTCCATGCCACAATATGCGGCCGCCGGCAAAGCGATCTCCGGTTGAACTTGCCGTTCATCGGCAGATGTCGCTGGACGACCTGCGCCGACTTTCCTATAAGGCGGCGCATTCAGGAAATCGAGTAAGACGTGGGCGAGCGCCATGGCAGGCCATTCAAAATTCAAGAACATCATGCACCGCAAGGGACGCCAGGACGCGGTGCGTTCGAAGCTGTTTTCCAAACTGTCCAAGGAAATCACCGTTGCCGCCAAGATGGGCGGGGCCGACATCGAAGGAAATCCAAGATTGCGGCTTGCGGTCCAGAATGCCAAGGGCCAGTCCATGCCGAAGGACAATATCCAGCGCGCCATCAACAAGGGTGCGGGCGGCGACAGCGAAGATTACGAGGAAATCCGCTACGAGGGCTACGGTCCCGCCGGCGTCGCCGTCATTGTCGAGGTGCTGACCGACAACCGCAACCGGTCGGCGTCAAATGTGCGGGCGTGTTTTACAAAGAACGGCGGCACGCTTGGGGAGACCGGGTCGGTCGGCTTCATGTTCGATCGGGTGGGAGAGATCGTCTACGCGGCCGAGGCCGGCGACGAGGACACGGTGATGGAAGCGGCCATCGAGGCGGGAGCCGACGATGTGCAGTCCGGCGAAGAGGGCCACACAATCACCTGCGCCTTCGAGTCCATCGGTGAAGTCTCGTCAACGCTGGAAACCAGTCTCGGTGAGGCCGAATCGGTCAAGCCGGTATGGAAGCCGCAGACCAGCACCGATGTCGACGAGGAGAAGGCCGGCACAGTGATGAAACTGATCGAAGCGCTGGAAGACGATGACGACGTGCAGAACGTCTATGCCAATTTCGAGATATCCGACGAGGTCATGGCCAAGCTCGCGGAGGCATGAATTGCCGTCAGCTGGATGTCAGCGGGATTGTCTTCTTGTTCTCCGATTAAAAATACCCGGGTCAGCGATCCGGGTTTTTTGTTGGAATTAGTGAAATGTTTTTGTTTTGTTCGCATATCTGTGGCATAGACCAATTGCGGCAAGACGGACGGGGACATGAACCAGCGAGATGTGACGCGCATTATCGGCATCGATCCGGGCCTTCGCAGGACCGGCTGGGGAATGGTTGAAAGCCTTGGCAACACCTTGCGTTTTGTTGGCTCCGGTACTGTCCGGTCGGACGGCAAATGTGATCTGGCAACACGCCTGTGCCAGCTGCATGACGGACTTTCGGAAATCCTGCACGAGCACAAACCGCACGAGGCGGCGGTGGAGGCGACCTTCGTCAACAAGGATGCGACCGCCACGCTGAAGCTCGGTCAGGCGCGCGGCATTGCCATGCTGGTACCGGCTCTGGCCGGATTGCCGGTTTCGGAATACGCACCCAATGCGGTGAAGAAATCGGTGATCGGCGTCGGGCATGGCGACAAGAAACAGATCCACATGATGGTCAACGTGCTTTTGCCGAAGGCCCGTTTCGATGCGGACGATGCAGCCGATGCGCTGGCGATCGCCATTTGCCATGCGCATCACCGGCAGAGTCTCGCCGGACGCATGCGGCTGGCGGAAAGGGCGCCATCCGCATGATCGGGAAGTTGAAGGGAACCATCGACGAAATCGGCGAAGATCATGTCCTGATCGACGTTCACGGTGTTTGCTACGTCGCCTATTGTGCGGCCCGCACGCTTGCCGGCCTCGGCGGTCCTGGCGAAGCGGTCGTAATGCATATCGAGACCTTCGTGCGCGAGGACCAGCTGAAACTTTACGGATTTGCCTCGGCGCTCGAGCGCGAATGGTTCCGCCTTTTGCAGAGTGTGCAGGGCGTCGGCGCAAAGGTCGCGCTGGCGGTGCTTTCAACACTGTCCGCTGCGGACCTCGCGAATGCAATCGCGCTGCAGGACAAGGCAATGATCGCACGCGCACCGGGTATCGGACCCAAGGTTGCGCAGAGGATTGTCACCGAACTAAAGACGAAGGCCCCGTCCCTCGGCGGCGAAGCGGGCGTCGTTATCGGACTGAAGCAGGAATTGGGGGAGGGCGTCGCGGCGGGTCCGGTCAGCGATGCGGTTTCGGCGCTGTCGAATCTCGGCTATTCACGCGATCAGGCGGCCAATGCCGTCGCGGCGGCGATGAAGTCGGCCGGAGACGCCGCGGATTCAGCGACGCTGATCCGGCTTGGCCTGAAGGAGCTGGCACAGTGAGCGCCGTGATATGCGGGAATAGGCGATGAGCGAGCACGACCGGATCGTTTCCGCGGATATACGGGGCGAGGACACGGATGCCACGTTGCGTCCGCAGAGCCTCGACGAGTTTACCGGCCAGGCAGACGCACGTTCCAATCTGAAGGTCTTCATCGAAGCGGCGCGGGGGCGGGGAGACGCGCTCGACCACGTTCTGTTTGTCGGTCCGCCGGGGCTCGGCAAAACGACGCTGGCGCAGATCATGGCCAAGGAACTGGGCGTCAATTTCCGTTCGACGTCAGGACCCGTGATCGCCAAGGCCGGCGATCTGGCGGCGCTGTTGACCAATCTCGAAGAGCGCGACGTTCTCTTTATCGATGAAATCCACCGGCTCAATCCCGCTGTCGAAGAGATCCTTTACCCGGCGATGGAAGACTATCAGCTTGACCTGATCATCGGCGAGGGACCGGCCGCGCGTTCCGTCAAGATCGACCTTGCCCGCTTCACCCTTGTGGCGGCAACGACACGGCTCGGTCTCCTGACCACCCCCCTGAGGGACCGCTTCGGCATCCCGGTGCGGCTGAACTTCTATTCGGTTGAGGAACTGGAAGACATCGTGCGGCGCGGTGCGCGGCTGCTTGGCCTTTCGATAACCGATGACGGCGCGCAGGAGATTGCCAGGCGCGCGCGCGGGACACCGCGCATCGCTGGAAGGCTGCTGCGCCGGGTCCGCGATTTTGCGGAGGTCGCCGGGGCCGGTGCGGTGACGCGCCAGGTCGCGGACGAGGCACTGACGCGCCTTTCGGTGGACAATCGTGGTCTCGACCAGCTCGATTTGCGCTACCTGACAATGATCGCGATGAACTTCGGAGGCGGGCCGGTCGGGGTCGAGACGATTGCCGCAGGCCTCTCCGAGCCGCGCGACGCGATCGAGGATATCATCGAACCCTATCTCATCCAGCAGGGCCTCATTCAGCGCACGCCGCGCGGCCGGCTGCTAACGGCGAACGCTTGGCGGCACCTCGGTCTCGACGTTCCCAAGGACCTTGCGCAGCAGCAGATCAACCTGTTCCAGGAAGGCGACGACTAGGCCGTCACCAACGCGGCGACTTCCGATCTCAACTGGTCAATACCACCCGGCCGCCAGCCGAGTTTTCGAAGTTTGGTCGTGTCCATCACATTGTAGGACGCGCTGTCGGTCTTTGCCGGCAGCGGATGGTTGCAGCCGGTGCTTTCGGCGACGATTGCCAGCAACTCGTGATGATCGACCAGAAGGTCGGAAACATTGAACACTTCTCCGGCAACATCGGATTCGTCTGCCTCCAGGACACAACGGACAGCGCCGGCAACATCACGGCCGTGAACCTCGGTGCCGCAGCGGGATGCAACCGGCTGACCGTCCAAATAATCGGCAAAGAGCTTGCGCCATTTGTGGTCGCCGCCGGGGATTGCAGATCCAAAAACACCGGTTACGCGAAGGCTCGTGACGACAAGACCGCTCCCGCGATTCAGGCTTTCGAGATGGCGCTCGCAGGCGAGTTTTACAGCGCCGTAATGGGTGTCGGGGTGTGCGGACATCGTTTCTACGAGTGTCGCCCCGGGCGCCGGCTTCCCATAGGCCGCACGGCTTGAAAGAAACACGGCGCGTTTCATGCCCGCCTTCGCTGCCGCGTTAATCAGAAGCAGGGTTGCAAGAAAGTTGCTGCGCCAGAAGCCGGTCACATCATCACCCTCTCCGCCGCGGTAGCGGCCCTCGACATGTGAAAAGGCGGCGTGGACAAGCATGTCGCAGCCGTTGAGGGCATCGGCGAAGGGCGCCTTCGGGTCGAGCGGCAACGGGACAAAACGCACCGGCGCGCGGAACCCGCTCGGTGCCGGCTCGTTTCGGCCGGTAATCGTCACCTCATATCCGTGTTCGAGCAGCTCGTCGACAATGAAACGGCCGACCGCCCCGCTGCCACCGGTCACCAGTACGCGTGTCATGTATTGTCCGCCGGATTGTCCAGCGATCCGATATCGGGAATATCCTCGCCCGTCAGATAGGCTTGCCAGAGCGATATGAGCGGCGCCAGTTGCGCCGCCTTCGGATGGTCTGGCTCCCACGGCTTTTCGTACTGGAAATGCAGCACACCAATGGACGACCAGTCCCAAAGCGCCGGCATGTTGAACCAGACATATTGCAGCATGTTGTAGAACACGGGCAGGCCGTGCCAATCGGGGAAATAGCTTTGCAGGAAAGTCTGGTCGGTGCGCCGCCAGAACGCGTCCGGCCGGTCGAGCGCCTTGAGCATATCGTCGAACGTCGCGCTGGAAGGCTCTGCGACGAAGACGCCGGAATTCAGCCTGTGGAAGTCGGCAAGCGTTTCATAGACATTGGGCGCTGCGGAAAATTGCGGATAGCCGAACAGGCGATCGATGTTGCGCAGGACAAGAGCGTCGGCATCGATGAACACGCATCGTTCATACTCTTCAAGCTGCCACAGCCGCAGCTTGACGAAATTGTCGAGCGGTGTGTGGAAGCCGGGTTTGCGGCCCTTCGTGAAGGGAGCGTTTGCATGGAGGCGGGCGCGGGCATGGCGCGCGTTAAACTCGTCCGAGGTCGGCAACAGCCCGGCCCGGATCAAACGGGCGCCGAGCGCAGCGATGCCGCCAAGATCTTCTGCCGCCACGGCACCGGTGTGCAGGACGACAATGTCCGCCTGCGTTCCGCTCAAGGCGATGGACCGGACGAGTGCAAGCGCTCCGGCAGCATAGTCGCTGTTGGTTACAAGCGTAACGTAGGCCGTCTTGCTGCTCGCCGGTTTCGAGGCGATCAGGTCAGGGTGGTCGTCCACGGCGCGACAGATCCGGTCACGATGCCGATTTCAGCGATTTTCCCTCGGGATCGCGGTTGATTGTCGGCTCGATGTCCCGGGTCCAGGCCGAAACGGCCGGGATGCGGCTGCGGTCGACGCGGTAGGAATATTTCCTGGCGACCTCAACAACCTCTTCAAGCAGGCCGTCTTCCAGCGTGATCGGGTCGAGCCCGAGCTCGAGGAACTGCTCGTTGTGGACGACCAGGTCGTTTTCAGCGGCTTCCTTGCGCGGGTTCGGCAGATAGGCAATGTCCACACCGGTAAGCCGGGAGACGAGTTCGGCAAGATCCTTGACCCGGTGGGTTTCCGTCATCTGGTTGAAGATCTTCACCTTGTCTCCGGCCTGCGGCGGGTTTTGCAGTGCAAGGTCAACGCAGCGCACGGAATCCTGAATGTGAATGAAGGCGCGGGTCTGGCCGCCGGTGCCGTGAACGGTCAGCGGGTAGCCGATGGCGGCCTGGATCAGGAAGCGGTTGAGTACCGTGCCGTAGTCGCCATCGTAGTCGAAACGGTTGATAAGCTGTTCGTGCCGGCGTGTTTGCTCGGTATGGGTGCCCCAGACAATGCCCTGATGCAGGTCCGTGACGCGAATGCCGTCATTCTTGGCATAAAACTGAAACAGCAGCTGATCGAGGCACTTCGTCATGTGATAGATCGAGCCGGGATTGGCCGGATAGAGGATATCCTGCCGAACCGTCCCGCCCGCCATGGTGTCGATGCCCACCTCCAGATAGCCTTCCGGAATGGCCGCTCCAACCGTCGAATAGCCATAAACGCCCATGGTCCCGAGGTGAACCAGATGGGAATCGATGCCGGTTTCGACCAGGGCATTGAGCAGGTTGTGGGTGGCATTGACGTTGTTGTTGACCGTGTAGTTCTTGTGCCGGTCGGATTTCATCGAATAGGGGGCCGCCCGCTGCTCCGCGAAATGGACGATGGCGTCAGGCTTCTCGGCCGCAAGCCAGGACTTGAAGACGTCGTAATCACGGGCGATGTCGATCAAATGGAAGTGGATGCGCCGTCCGGTCTCGTGGTGCCAGATGCGGGTACGTTCCTGAATGGAGTCCATCGGTGTCAGCGACTGGACACCCAGTTCCGTGTCGATCCAGCGGCGGGAAAGATTATCGACGATATGGACGTCATGACCCTGTTCCGAAAGGTGAAGCGAGGTCGGCCAGCCGACAAATCCGTCACCACCGAGAACTGCAATTTTCATGGGAAAATCCTCCATTCGCATCTTTGGCGAGCGTTAGACCGCAATTGTGACAGGAATACAATGACCCACGGGCATATGTGTCACTTGTGTGTCGATAGGGCATTGCTCTGGCAATGAAATTGTGTTCGGTCAACAGCGCGAACACCTATAGTTGTTGATGGAGGCCCCGTTGAAGGAAACGCTTGCCGGAGAACTGGCCGGGAACGGTCATCGGCTGATGCAGAGGGTCTATTACGAGGACACCGACTTTTCAGGTGTCGTCTACCACGCGCGCTATCTGCATTTTCTCGAGCGCGGAAGGACCGACTTCCTGCGCTGCCTTGGCATAAACCAGAGCGAACTGGCCGGCGGGGACGGTGATGGCCTCGCCTTCGTCGTCTATCACATTGACATCACGTTCCGGGCGGCGGCAAGAATGGACGATATACTGGAAATCAAGACCGAGCCGGCGCGTCTGACCGGTGTACGGCTGGTGCTCGATCAGAAAATTGTTTGCAATGACAAAGAGTTAATCGATGCTACCGTGACCGTCGCGACCGTCGATCGGCAGGGCCGGCTGACCCGCATGCCGAAAGACACCGCGCACATGTTCGGTTTTTAATGCCTATTCGGCGGTAAATGCTTGATTATTTCACGTTCCTGTCATTGTGCGGAATAAATACTTGCCTTATTTCCTAACCTGTCATTAACCATAACCGTGCCTTAATGGAATTTGAGGGATTGCGCATTTTATGCGCCTTCCTTTGACCAAAATTTGCCGCGACAAGGCAGGCCGGGTGAGTGAGACGGTGCGAGCAGTAGAAGCGAAACCGGACCGCATAGTGCGTCACTTGACGCGGATCCTGCAAGCGTGCGGCGGCGCAACAATCTAATTCTAGGATCGGACGGTATGGAACAGGTAGGTCTGGCTGCCACTAACGAGGTTACGCTTTGGGCGCTTTTCGTCGAAGCCGGTTTCGTGGTCAAGCTGGTAATGGTTGGGCTGGTGGCAGCGTCGATTTGGACCTGGGCGATCATCATTTACAAGACGGTGAACTTCGGACGCGCGCGGCGCCAGTTCGACAGGTTCGAGCAGGTGTTCTGGTCCGGCCAGTCGCTTGAAGACCTTTACCAGATGCTCTCCGAACGCCGAACCAGCGGCATGAGTTCCATCTTCGTTGCCGCCATGGGCGAGTGGAAAAAATCCTTTGAACGCGGTGCACGCTCGCCGATGGGGCTGCAGATGCGCATTGACAAGGCGATGGACGTGACCCTGGCAAGGGAAAGCGAGAAGCTGGAGGCGCGACTGGGATCGCTTGCGTCGATCGGCTCGTCAGCGCCGTTCATCGGCCTATTCGGCACTGTGGTGGGTATCATGACATCCTTCCAGGCCATCGCCGGTTCCAAATCAACCAACCTTGCCGTCGTCGCACCGGGTATTGCCGAGGCGCTATTGGCTACGGCCATCGGCCTGCTCGCGGCCATCCCGGCTGTGATCGCCTATAACAAGTTCTCATCCGATGCCGGCAAGCTGACGGGGCGCATGGAAGGATTTGCCGACGAGTTTTCCGGCATCCTGTCACGCCAGATCGATGAAAAGCTGCAACCGCGCCAGGCGGCCGAGTAGGATCGACCCCGATGGCTATGGGAACAGACACAACATCTTCAGGGGTTCGCCGCCGCGGCAACGGCCACCGGCAGGGCAGGCGCCGCAAGCCGATGAGCGAGATCAATGTGACGCCGTTTGTCGACGTCATGCTGGTGCTTTTGATTATCTTCATGGTGGCGGCGCCGCTTTTGACTGTTGGTGTGCCGATCGACCTTCCCGAGACTGAAGCAAGTGCTCTCAATTCAGAAACCCAGCCGATCACTGTCTCAGTCAACGAATCGGGAGAGATCTTCCTTCAGGAAACGGCTATTCCGCTCGACGAGATCGTTCCGAAGCTGCAGGCCATCGCAACGACCGGCTATCAGGAACGCATCTATGTACGTGGCGACCGCAACGCCGATTACGGCACCGTCATGCGCGTGATGGCGCGCATCTCCTCCGCGGGTTACAAGAATCTTGGCCTGGTCACCCTGCAGGAGCAGGATGGTTGATCCCTGGCCATGAAACTCGGCGTCCTCATATCCGGTTTTGCTCATGCACTCGTATTAAGCTGGGGGCTGTTTTGGCTGTCAGCGCCTGAATCGCATGAAGCTTTGGAAATCGAGGCGGTGCCGGTCGATATCATTCCGGTTTCCTCGATCACGGAAATCCAGGAAGGCGATCGTACAGCCTCGGCCGCCGAACGGGCAGCGCCGCGGCCAACGAGCCGGCCGAAACCTGTCGAGGATGCCGTGAACATCGGCGACAACACCGTGGACCTCAAGCCGACCCCGACGGAAGAACCCTCAGAGCGTGTGGTCGAGGCAGCAGCTGAACCGCAGCAGGCCGAGATCGTCGAACCGGCTCCGACCACGGAGGCAGAAGCGGTTCCCAGACCAACCCAGAAGCCCGAGCCTGTGGCCGCAACCGAAGTCGCGGCGCTGCCTGAGCCGCAGCGGGAGGTTGCACCCGATCCCGTGGCCGAGGCGATTAACCAGGCCGAGGCGGTGAAGCCGGATTTCGAGCCGCTTCCCGATAAAGTGCCGACACCGACGGTCCGGCCGGAACCCCCGCGTGCGCAGACTGCCAAAACACCGGAGCGCAAACTGAACGAGGACCGTGAACAGACGGCGAAGGTCGCCTCGACAAGGGAGAGCGATTTCAATGCCGACGAGATTGCCGCGCTCCTGAACCGCGATGATCCGGCGGGCGGCGGAGCCCAGCGCAGCCAGCGTGAGGCAGCATTGGGCGGCCAGACGACGACAACGGGCCTGCAACTGTCACAATCGGAAATGGATGCATTGCGCGGACAGATCCAGCGTTGCTGGACCATCCGGCCCGGCATGGTAGACGGCGAGGATGTCCGCGTCCGAGTGACGATGCGCCTGGACCGCAACGGTGACATCGACGGGCAACCGGTCGTCGAAACGTCCGGCGGTGCGGCCAATGTCAGGCGTGTGCTTTCGGGCGATGCCCGGCGGGCTGTTCTTCGCTGCGCTCCCTATAATCTTCCGACCGAAAAATACGAGACATGGGCCGACGTTGTAGTTAACTTCGACCCGTCACAGCTGTTTTGAGGGAAATTCCTTGAGCACGATGCCTACCACCATTTTCCAATCGCCGATTCCGGTGTTCAGCAGCCTTGTTTTGAGAATCCTTGTGCTGATAACCGGTCTCCTGGCCGTATCCGTTCCGGCAAAAGCGCTTGTCGAAATCGACATCAACCAGGGCAATGTCGAGCCGTTGCCGATGGCGGTGACGGATTTCGTTTCCGAAGACGATATCGGGCCGAAGATCTCAAGCGTGATTGCCGACAATCTTCGACGCTCCGGCCTGTTTGCGCCGATCCAGAAGGCAGCATTCATTCAGAAAATATCCAATCCGGATCTCGCACCGCGGTTCGAGGACTGGCGCGTCATCAACGCCCAGGCACTGGTGGTCGGCCGCGTCAGCAAGGAGGCGGACGGGCGGCTGCGCGCCGAGTTCCGTTTGTGGGACACATTCGCCGGTGAGCAGCTGATCGGACAGCAGTTCTTCACGCAGCCTGAAAACTGGCGCCGCGTGGCGCATATCATCGCCGATGCCATCTACGAGGAATTGACCGGCGAGCGCGGCTATTTCGATACCCGCGTGGTCTTTGTCTCGGAAACCGGACCACGAAACGAACGCCAGAAGCAGCTGGCGATCATGGATCAGGATGGTGCCAACCTGCGTTATCTCACGCAAGGCAATGACCTGGTGCTGACGCCGCGGTTCTCGCCGAGCCGCCAGGAAGTCACCTACATGTCCTTTGCCGATGGCGAGCCTCGGGTCTATCTGCTTCAGCTCGAAACCGGCCAGCGGGAGATTGTCGGCAACTTTCCCGGCATGACGTTTTCGCCGCGGTTTTCCCCCGACGGGCAGAAAGTCATCATGAGCCTGCAGCATGGCGGGAACGCCAATATCTACACGATGGATCTGCGCACCAGGGCAACGACGCGGCTGACCGATACTGCGGCCATCGACACCTCGCCGTCCTATTCGCCGGACGGCAACAGGATCGTCTTTGAATCGGATCGCGGCGGACGCCAGCAGCTCTATGTGATGAACGCCGACGGCAGCAATCAGCAGAGAATATCCTTCGGCGACGGATCCTATTCGACCCCGGTCTGGTCGCCGCGCGGCGACCTGATTGCGTTCACCAAGCAATCGGGCGGAAAGTTCTCGATCGGGGTCATGCGCCCGGACGGTTCCGCAGAGCGTATCCTGACCACCGGGTTCCACAATGAGGGACCGGCCTGGTCGCCGAACGGGCGGGTCATCATGTTCTTCCGTCAGCCCGCCGGTGCCTCAGGGCCGCAACTCTATTCGATCGATCTGACCGGTTACAATGAGCAGAGGGTTGAAACCCCGAATTTCGGATCCGATCCGGCCTGGTCGCCGCTGTTGAAATAGGCGGATACAGGTCGCATCGATGCCGCAATGTGCTGTATAAGGGGCACGCGGCGCTTTGCCCGGAATTTGGGCATCGGATAAATTCAGTGTCGTCACAACGAGGAGACCGACGATGAATCTTATGATGAGCATAGCGCGCAATCCGGCCGTGCTCGGGCTGGTTGCGGTGCTTGCCCTGGCAGGCTGCTCGTCCAAGCGGACGTTGCCGAACAGTCCGGGCGAACTCGGTCTGGGTGGCAGCGGCGCCGTTCCCGGATCGCAGCAGGATCTGACACTCAATGTTGGCGACCGGATATTCTTTGACACGGACTCTGCGGCCATCCGGCCCGATTCCGCCACGACGCTGGATCGTCAGGCCCAGTGGCTGAAGAAATATCCGGACAAGTCGGTGACCATTGAAGGCCATGCCGACGAACGCGGCACGCGTGAATACAATCTGGCGCTCGGTGCAAGGCGAGCGGCCGCGACGCAATCCTATCTGATATCGAAGGGGATTTCGTCGAACCGCATCAAAACGATTTCCTACGGCAAGGAACGTCCGGTCGCGGTTTGCGATGACATTTCATGCTGGTCGCAGAACCGCCGCGCGGTAACGGTTGTCTCGGGTGTGGGCAGCTGATGTCTTTGGACGTCCGAGGGGCATTCGGGTAGCGCCGTCGAGGCAAGGGTAAAGAACAATGATCGCATATTCCCGCATTCTGGCCGCCTGTCTGTCATTGACGATCGCGCCGGGCCTGGCTCACGCGGCCTGGGCAACAATGTCCGCGCCGGCTGTGGTTTCGCCGGTGGAATCATCGGCGAGGGCACCTGTCGTTCTTGTGCAGGCAGATGACTCCACCTTCCGCATCGGTCAGCTTGAAGAGCAGGTGCGGATCCTCAACGGGCGTATCGAGGAAATGAATTTCCAGCTCCTGCAGATGCAGGAACAGATGCGCCAGATGCAGGAGGACAACGAGTTCCGCTTCCAGGAACTCGAGAACGTCAGCGGCCAGCGTTCCGAGGCGGAACAGCCGCAGGCGCAGGAACAACGCAGTGTCGTGGTCCTCGAACCGGCCGGTCAATCCGACAGTTCACAGCAGCTCGGCACCATCACATTCGATCAGAATGGCGAAGTGGTTGACGGTCAGCAGGCAAATCCGGATGCGGGGCAGGACCAGACCCAAACGGCTGCCCTGCCGGCATCGGATTCGGAGGAGCTCTACCGGGCGGCCTACGGCTTTATCCTCTCCGGCGATTACCCTCAGGCGGAATCGGCTTTCCGAACCTATATCGAACAGTATCCGGGCGAGCCGAAAGTCGCCGACGCCTATTTCTGGCTTGGCGAGGCGCAATATTCGCAAGGCACCTTTCACGAGGCCGCCAAGACACTGCTGACGGCGCACAAGCAATATCCAAGCGCCGCCAAGGCACCGGAGATGCTGCTGAAACTCGGCATGTCGCTCGCCGCGCTTGACAATCGCGACACGGCCTGCGCGACTTATCGGGAAGTGCTGACACGCTATCCGAATGCCTCGGATGCGGTCAGAAGCAAGGTCGCGGTCGAGCAGAGCCGCATGAGCTGCTAGAATGGGATGAGGTGTCTGGGGTCCAGCCGGAAGTTGCAATTGAGACATTCGTTTCCGGGCTACGGCCGTCCAAGACACTGTGCGTCGCCGTTTCCGGAGGCAGCGATTCGACAGCGCTGCTGCATCTCCTCGACAAGCATCTCAATCAAGGCGGCGGGCCGCGCCTCGTCGCCGTCACTGTCGATCACGGCCTGAGAGCGGCTTCCTCCGAAGAGGCCGAGCAAGTCGCCGGTTTCTGCAAATCGCGTGGCATACGCCACATCACCAAGCAGTGGACCGGGGAAAAACCCGACAGCGGCCTGCAGGATGCGGCTCGGAACGCCCGCTATGAACTCTTACGCCAGGCGGCTCTTTCTGAGGGGGCGGCGGGTGTCGTCAGCGCACACACCCGTGACGACCAGCTCGAGACCATCCGGATGCGGCAACGGCGCGGAATGGGGCGCGGTCTGTCGGGCATGGCGGATGCCGTGCTCTACAACCGCGACTGCTGGATTCTCAGACCCCTGCTCAACGTGTCCAGGACCGCACTGCGCGAAGTCCTGCGGCGTGACGGCGTCGCATGGATCGATGATCCAAGCAATGACGACCGCCGCTTTGAGCGTGTCCGTGTCCGCAACGAAGCCGGGACACCCGAGGTCGACGACGAGTTGCTGTCGATGGTCGACGCCATGGCGCAGGCACGGCGCAAGGACGGCGAGCGGCTGGCGCGGTTTCTTCATGATGATGTCGCCATTCACGGAGACATGCTTGCCGAATTGCCGCTGGTTCCCGAGGGTCTTTCCGATGTACTGCAGCAGGCCGTCGCTCTGCTGGCGGCACTGCTTGGAGGGCGGGCCTATCTTCCCGGCTCGCGTTCGCAGGACCAGATCGCGCGGCTTGTGGCCGGTGGCGGGCCGCCGCGCGTCAATCTCAGCCGTTCGGTAATCGACCGGCGTGCACGGCGCGTGTTCATCTACCGCGAACGACGTTCCATACCGACTGTCAGGCTGCCGGCCGGCGAAGAAACCATCTGGGATGGACGCTATCGGGTGCGAAGCCTGTACAAACGGCGATCCGCCCTGATCGGCGCCGCTGATGATGATCCTGCCCTGATCCCACGGCACCTCGATGCGCAACTGCCGCGCGGCGTGATTTCGAGGGCTGCCAGAGGGCAGCCGGCGCTGATTTCCCAGTCCCGGGACGGCGCCTTGAAAGCGCGGCGACCCGTGATGCGCTCGCCTTACCTGTCGGTGGTCCGGCACTTCACGCATTTCGACCTGTTTTTGCCCGATTTCGAGCGTAGCGTCGCCAATGAAAGCGCCGCTCTGTTCGGATTGCCGCCATATCCCGAACCGCCTTTGTAACAAAGGGTTCAGGTAAGATCGGTAATAATTGCCGCAGTTGTGGCATCTGCGCCCTTGGTGGTCTTGGCAAGGGACCTTCGGGGACCTATGTTATTGCCACATGAAAACGCCTGCCTAAAGGCGGGCCGCCGGCTGTTTCGGGGTACCGTATGAACCCAAATTTCAGGAATTTTGCCCTTTGGGCAATCATAGCGCTGTTGCTGATCGCCCTTTTCAACATGTTCCAAGGGCCGAATGAGCGCAGTTCCTCGCGGGAAATCAGCTATTCTGAGTTTCTGCAGGACGTCGACAATGGGCAGATTCGCAATGTCACGATTGTCGGCGACACGATCACCGGCGTCTATGCCGACGGCAACAAATCGTTCCAGACCTATTCACCCGGTGATTCAGGTCTTGTGCAACGGCTTGAGGACCGGGGCGTGGGCATCACAGCCAAACCGGAAGTCGACGGCTCCAATACTTTCTTCGGCTATTTGATCTCGTGGCTTCCCATCCTGCTGATCCTCGGCGTGTGGATCTTCTTCATGCGCCAGATGCAGGGCGGCTCTCGCGGTGCGATGGGCTTCGGCAAGTCGAAGGCAAAACTCCTGACGGAATCTCACGGGCGTGTAACATTCGACGATGTAGCCGGTGTTGATGAAGCCAAGGAGGATCTCGAGGAGATCGTCGAATTCCTGAGGGATCCGCAGAAGTTCCAGCGACTCGGTGGCCGCATCCCGCGCGGTGTTCTGCTGGTCGGACCGCCCGGAACGGGTAAGACGCTCCTGGCGCGCTCCGTGGCCGGCGAGGCGGCGGTCCCGTTCTTTACGATCTCGGGTTCCGATTTTGTAGAAATGTTCGTTGGTGTCGGCGCGAGCCGTGTGCGCGACATGTTCGAGCAGGCAAAAAAGAACGCGCCTTGCATCATCTTCATCGATGAGATCGACGCGGTCGGCCGCCATCGCGGCGCCGGTCTTGGCGGCGGCAATGACGAACGTGAGCAGACGCTCAACCAGCTGCTCGTCGAGATGGACGGTTTTGAGGCCAATGAAGGCATTATCCTGATTGCCGCGACCAACCGCCCGGATGTTCTCGACCCGGCGCTGCTGCGTCCGGGCCGCTTCGACCGTCAGGTCGTCGTGCCCAACCCGGACATCATCGGTCGCGAGCGCATCTTGAAAGTCCATGTGCGCAATGTTCCGCTGGCGCCGAATGTCGATCTGAAGGTGATCGCGCGCGGCACACCCGGATTCTCCGGTGCGGACCTGATGAACCTTGTCAACGAGGCCGCATTGATGGCGGCGCGCCGCAACAAGCGCCTGGTGACCATGCTCGAATTCGAGGATGCCAAGGACAAGGTCATGATGGGCGCCGAGCGCCGCTCCAGCGCCATGACGCAAGAGGAAAAGAAGCTGACCGCCTATCACGAGTCGGGGCACGCCATCGTCGCGCTGAACGTCGAGTCGGCCGATCCGGTTCACAAGGCGACCATCATCCCGCGCGGTCGCGCGCTCGGCATGGTCATGCAGTTGCCCGAGGGCGACCGCTATTCGATGAGCTACAAGTACATGGTGTCGCGTCTTGCGATCATGATGGGCGGTCGTGTCGCCGAGGAAATCACCTTTGGCAAGGACAACATTACCTCTGGCGCCGCATCGGATATCGAGCAGGCAACGAAGCTTGCGCGTGCGATGGTTACGCAGTGGGGCTTTTCCGATGAACTCGGACAGGTTGCCTACGGCGAAAACCAGCAGGAGGTCTTCCTCGGCCATTCCGTTGCCCAGCAGAAAAACGTTTCGGAATCGACCGCGCAGAAGATCGACAGCGAGATTCACCGGCTGATTGATGACGCCTATGCAACGGCGCGCAGGATCCTGACCGAGAAGAACGACGACTTCAAAACGCTGGCCGAAGGCCTGCTGGAGTATGAGACTCTCTCCGGTGACGAGATCACTGCGCTGCTGCGCGGCGAGAAGCCATCGCGCGATATGGGTGACGACACGCCGCCGTCGCGTGGCTCAGCAGTTCCGAAAACCGGTGCGAAGAGCCAGGACGGAAAGGAAGAGCCGGACAATCCAGACACCGGCATGGAGCCACAGCCCCAGTAACGGACCGTCAAGGAAAACTTGCGAAAATGGCCGCTTGAAGCGGCCATTTTTGTTAGCCCGAATAATTCACGATGGTTGTGTTGCCGGCCCTGGCAGCATGTTTTCTTCGCCCTATTGATTCTGGACGCACCCCGAATGCCACGTCGGGGTTTTTCCGGCGGGCGGCGGGGTTATCTGGAGTTTTGCGTGTTGCTGTTTCAGGTTGGTCGGGGCGATATGAGCGTCAGGCGACGCGCGGCGGGGCCAGCGCGTCGAACATAAGCCGAATGAGGCTCTGGCACGGGCACGAAGCTGGCAAAGTCATGACGACCCTTGTTTTCTTCTCGACGATGGTCGCGGCCAGTTTGACGAGGTGAAGCCGCAACGTATCAAACTGGGCGTGTCGCCACTGGGAGCGTTTTGGACAGGTCGCCCGCAGCATCCACCATAGCCAGTAAGCACAGCCGTGCAGCATGAGCCGCATCTGATTGGCGCTGGCCCTTGAGCAAGACGTGCGATCCGAGGCGAGGTGGCTCTTCCAGCCCTTGATGTGGTTCTCGGCCTGTCCGCGTGCGCAGTAGATCTTCTCGTAAACGTGCTTGCCGCGCGGGGCGGTCAGATTGGTCACGACGAAGCGTGTGTCGCGCCCCAGGGGACCGACCTCGACCCGGGCAATGACGCGCTGTTCTTTCGACCAGGATCGGGCCGCATAAGAGAATGTCTTGAACCGACGCAGTTTCTCGCCCTTTCGCGCGTAGCGTTCCGCCGTGGATGCCTCCAGAGTTTGCACCTGTGCCTGAAGCCGTTGGTTACCCGACAGGCCGAAGACGTAGCGCAGCCCGAGAGTGTCACACAGGTCCAGAACCTCGGGAGTGCCGTAGTGGCTATCGGCCCGCAGCAGGATCTCGGTCGTAGGCCAATGGCGTCGGATCGATCGGATCAGGCGCCGGATGTGGGCAGCGGCCTCCTTGCCGGTTGGCCGACGGGCCGGGCGCAGCACAGCCCCGACAAGACGTCCCTCGCCGTCGAAGACCACAATCGGCTGGAAACCATATTCATCGTAGTAGCTGTTGAACAGGCGTAGCTGCTGGTGGCCATGGACAGCATCGAAAGTGTCGTCGATGTCGAGTACGATGTGGCGGGGCGCACGGGCAAAAGACGTGCAATAAAACCGTACCATCTCACGCCCCATCCGGATCAGCGCCCGTGTGTTGGCCAGGTTTTCCATGCGCGAGATCGTGGGCTGCGAGCACAGGGCCGCCCCGGTCCCGGGATCGCGCTCGAGAGCGAGTTTGAACGCCGGTTCAGTCCGTAGATCATCCGCGTCGTTGCCATCCTCATATCCCGCTGCGATCATCATGATCCGGAACCGGATGATGTCTTGCAGGCTGTGCCGCACCTTGCCCGGTTCTCGTGGATCGGTGAGGCACGAAGAGACAAGGCCCGCCAGGTCGTGCCGACGTTCGACCTCCCGCAAAAGCGTCAGACCGGCATTGGAACTCATCTCCGCGCCATCAAAATTGAGAAGGATCGGTTTGCCGTTTAAGGGTGACAAAGCGGGCGAGGTGAAAGTAGACTGCATCATGGTAAGGGGGCCTGTCTGTGAAACTGGAGCTTTCGGCGTCGTTAACCGAAAAATACCTGCTTTCAAAAGCTTGCGCCACCCTTACCACACACCCATGAATTATTCGGGTTAGAAAGACTTGGTAACGATATCTGATCCACTTCGGCCGGCGAAAATGCTATTGATCGGCGGGCACAGCCAGCGATCGAATTGAGGGACATATGTCACGCAAGTATTTCGGAACCGACGGTATACGCGGGAAATCCAACACATTTCCCATGACGCCGGATGTCGCCATGCGCGTTGGACTTGCGGCCGGTAAACTGTTCCGCAGGGGCGATCATCGTCATCGCGTGGTCATCGGCAAGGACACGCGGCTCTCCGGCTACATGCTGGAGAATGCTCTTGTCGCGGGATTTACTGCCTCCGGCATGGATGTCTTCCTGCTCGGCCCGATCCCGACACCGGCCGTGGCCATGCTGACGCGGTCGTTGCGCTCCGATATCGGCGTGATGATCTCCGCCTCGCACAACCCCTATGAAGACAACGGAATCAAGCTGTTCGGTCCCGACGGTTTCAAGCTGTCCGACGAGATCGAGCTGCAGATCGAGCGACTGATCGAAGCGGACATGTCGAGACTGCTGGCGAAATCCGAGGCCATCGGCCGCGCCAAGCGCATTGACGGCGTGCACGATCGCTATATCGAATTCGCCAAACGCACGATGCCGCGTGACGTGTCGTTGAGCGGCTTGCGTGTCGCAATCGATTGCGCCAACGGTGCTGCCTACAAGGTGGCGCCGGCCGCGCTCTGGGAGCTCGGCGCCGAAGTGATCACGCTGGGCAATGAGCCGAATGGCCACAATATCAACCTGGATTGTGGCTCAACCCATCCGGTTGCGCTCGCCAAGAAAGTGCATGAAGTGCGTGCCGACATCGGCATTGCGCTCGACGGCGATGCCGATCGGGTGCTGATTGTCGATGAAAAGGGTGCGGTGGTCGATGGCGACCAGCTGATGGCCGTGATCGCCGAATCCTGGTCCGGTGATGAGCGGCTCTCGGGCGGCGGCATTGTTGCGACGGTGATGTCGAATCTCGGCCTCGAGCGCTTCCTGACCGATCACGGCCTGCAACTTGCACGCACCAAGGTGGGTGACCGCTATGTTGTCGAGCATATGCGCTCGAACGGGTTCAACGTTGGCGGCGAGCAGTCCGGACATATCGTGCTTTCCGATTTCGCGACCACCGGCGACGGGCTCGTGGCATCGTTGCAGATCCTTGCTTGCGTCAAGCGCATGGACCGGCCCGTCAGCGAGGTCTGCCGGCGTTTCGAGCCAGTTCCGCAACTTTTGAAGAATGTTCGCATCTCCGGTGGAAAGCCGCTGGAGAACAAGCATGTGCAGGAGGCGATCCGCACTGCCGAGGACGAGCTGGCCGAGAGCGGCCGACTGGTCATTCGCCCGTCGGGAACAGAGCCGCTCATCCGCGTGATGGCGGAAGGCGACGACAAGGCGATGATCGAGCGCATCGTCGACAAGCTGGTCGACGTGATCTCCGGCGAGCGCAGCGCCGCCTGATACGGTGATCGGCCGACCTGGCGTATCCATTCACCCGCATTGAAGACGTTGAAATCGTGCCGCTGCCGTTGGGGCGAAGCCCGCATTTTTTTGCAAAAATGCACCCCATCGCGCCGTTCACACCAAATATTTCCTGTTGTTACTCTTTGAAATTGTTCAAAAAAAATCGATTCCTCGGTAAACGGACATAGATAACAGGCTCTTAACCTTTTTACGCGACACTTCCCACCGTGCAATTAAAAATCGCCACGGCGCGGGCATGGGGGTCCGTCCTGTTTGGTGGGCGTGGAGTATTGAGATGAGAGCTTACCTGATAGCAGCCACCACGGCACTTGTTGCCTCACCGGCATTGGCTGCCGACACGATTCCAACACCGACGCCGGAGCCGGTGCCGGTTTATCATTCCGAGATGCGTGGCACGACCCACGTTGCCGATGGCGACTGGTCAGGTGTCTATGTCAAGGGACAGGTCGGCTATGTCTGGCCCGCGATCCGCGGCGCCACCTACGCGGTTGCTGGTGGAACCGGAATTTTCGCCACGCACGATGTCGACAACACCTGGACCGCTGGCGTGGGCGCCGGTTACCAGATCAACCGGTACCTGAGAACGGAACTGATGTTTGACTACATCTTTGATTCCGACTTCACCGGATCGACCTTTGGCGGTTGTGGCGTGCTTCCGGCAGGTCCTTGCGTCTCGACCGATCTGGCGACCTGGAACGCATATTCGCTGATCGCCAGTGTTTATGTCGACCTGGATTTCTGGGGCCACGGCTCCGCTTGGGGTCACTTCGTACCCTATGTCGGCGGCGGTATCGGCGGATCCTACGTCAACTGGAGCGATCTGCAGAATACCTCGTGTGAAGTTGCCGATCCTACGAACTGTGATCCGACCATCTACCACGAGGGCCACGGCTCCTGGCGCTTTGCCTGGGAAGTCGGTGCTGGCGGTTCCTACTATTTCCGCTGCGACTTCGCCGCAGAGGCCGGCTACAAGTATCGCCGCATCGAGGGCGGGAGCTTCTTCGGCGTCGCTGCCGGTGCCGGTCCTGGCTGGGACTCGGGCTTCAGCGCACACATGGTCAATGCCGGTCTGCGCTACTATCCGGGCCGCGACTGCGAGCCGCCTTACGAGCCGCCGGTCGTGCCGCCGGTCTACAAGTAAGACCAGCAGTCAGACTTTTCGAAACCGCCCGGCTTGCCGGGCGGTTTTGCTGTTGAAGGGTGGTTTTATCGGCAGGCATGGATAATCGCCGGTAAATGAACGTGGTGAAGAAACATGCTTAACCGCAACTTAACCAGTTTGCCCGATAGTCATTTCATCGACTTAGCTCGCGGTGACAATGCACACTCCGAGCCTGGCAGAGGAACTGGTTTTATGATCAAAAGTGTATTGTCCCGTTCACTGATCGCTGCGCTTCTCGTGGGCGCCTCTAGCACCGCGATGTCAGCGGACCTGGACAACATAATTTATGCACCTGAATTGCCCAGGACCCAGCCGGTGGAGATCGGCAACGGGTGGTACCTGCGCGGCGATGTCGGCTACGACTTTTCGACCGAGGGTGATGCGACGTCTTTCAGGACCTGGGACTTCAACACCAACACCGAAGGTCCGGCGGTTGCCTATTCATCCTCGTCGTTCGATACGGATGTGACGGCTGGCTTCGGCGTTGGCTACCAGTTCACCAACTGGCTGCGCGGCGAGGGCATGTTCAACTATCAGCGCGGCACGTTCAACGCCACCAGCAGTGCGGCGGCGGTCCCCTGTACCACCCTGCTTGCCGACGGATGTAACACCAGCGGTGCAGCGGACTTCGAATCCTACGGCCTGATGGCGAATGGTTACATCGACCTTGGGACCTTTGTGGGCCTTACGCCCTATGTCGGCGCCGGCGCCGGCGTGACCCTCGTGGACTACGGCAACTACCTTGCATCGGAAACCTGTGTGGGCGCCTGCCCGGGCGGAACGACGCCCGTTACGGTCACGCATGCGGGCCAGTCCGACTGGCGCTTTACTTATGCGCTCATGGCCGGCTTGTCCTATGAATTCATGCGCAATCTGAAAGCGGATCTCGGGTACAAGTACACCAACGTTTCGGGCGGCGATATTTATGCCTTCGATGGCGCTTCGGCAGCGGCCGGCGCCACCGGCGTGCAGAGCTCGGACAACGGATATTCGACCCACAACGTCACGGCATCGCTTCGCTACGCTCTTTGGTAGGCGGTGACCATCTCAGGCAAGAAGGCGGGCCAGCGGTCCGCCTTTTTTGTTGTCCGGACTTGCCGGCAAGGCAGGCTACGCGGCATCGACCTCATCGATCAACTCAGGTCCCTTGTTGCGGACATTACCGACAGCTTTCGTCACCGGATGATAGATAAAATCGGCCCCGCGGTTGTGCTGCAGGAGTTCAAGGGCGCCGGCCTTGCCGGTTTCGGGATCCATCCACGCGTCAAGCACATCGTTGTTCAGGACCACCGGCATGCGGCCGTGCAGATGGCTGACTGAGGGATCGGCGGCAAGCGTGACTATGGCAAAGGTGACCGTGTCGAGCGCCTTGTTGCGCGACATGATGCCGGCAAAGGCAAACGGTTCGAACACCGGGGCGTCACCCGGCAAATGAATGAGATAGGGCTGTTTTTCCTTACCCTCGGATTTCCACTCGAAATATCCGGTGGCCGGCACCAGGCAGCGGCCATATTCAAACGATGTGCGAAAGAAGGGCTTGTCGGCAACGGTTTCGCCGCGCGCGTTGATCATGGCGCGCGTCTTGGAGTCCTTGGCCCAATGGGGGATCAGCCCCCAGGTGACGGGCTGGATAGCAACGGCATCTTCCTGGCGCACGATAATGTCGAGTTCGGAGGTCGGCGCGATATTGTAATTGGGTTGAGGGCCGTTGAGGCGCTCCACTTCAGGGGGAAGTATGCTCAGGTATTTCCTGTATTCCTCCCAAGTTCCGGTTGTTATAAATCGACCACACATCCCCTGATCTCTTTTCCAAGGCAAACAACGGAAGTATTTAATTGTGTGTGCGGTAAATCAACAAACCAGAACGAGTACCGCGCATGTCCGGAAAATCTGTTACGACACTCGCCGATCTGCTCGCGGAAGGCTGGCATTGCTGGGCCCATTGCGGTGCCCGCGATTGCGGAAGCGCAAGCAAGCTGGATGTCGGCCTGCTTATTTCGCGATTCGGTCCCGAACATTCCTTCATCAATGAAGCAAGAATTTCATCGCTGCTGGTATGCCGCCGTTGCGGACACCAGGGCGGACGATTGAGTATCTGCGCGTCCGGAAAGGCCGAATCGCGACGGTGATTTAACGGATGGCCTGATTTTTTGGAGACATGTCCGGTTGCCGGACGTGGCGGCAATATATGCCGCCACGTTGACTGTTGTGATCAGCGCCGGTGCCAGCCGCCGCCGTGATGCGGATACGGATGACCGCCGCCGTGATGCGGGCTGTAGAGCGGCCCGTAGGGTCCGTAGGGATGATAGGGGTGGTACGGATGGTACGGGTGGTATGGATGATAGGGACCATAGGGTCCGTACGGCCCGTAGGGATGGTACGGATGGTATGGATGATAGGGCGCGTAGGGATGATAATACCTGTTCCAGTAGGGATACCAGGGATAGTTCTGGTAATGCGCGTGCCAATAGGCCTGGTTGAAAACAACAATGGTGATGCCGACCGCCACTGCAACCTGCGGTGTCAGAACCGTGCGCTGGCCATTGTTGACGGTCAGGATGTATGACGACGCGATCCAGCCGCGTGCCGCATTCCAGGACACATCGCACCAGTCATAGCCGGACTGGCAGCCATAGACCTCGATGGTTGCATTTTGGGGCAGGGTCGCAACGACCGGATAGCCGGTCCCCGGGCCGGCGCGCAGATGCACGGTCGCGGTTGTATAGCCGGTTGTCTGTGCAAGCGCCGCCGTGGCGATCAGAGGCATTATCAGGGCCACCACTGCCCCTAGAAATAGCTTCCTCATGGGTTCGTCCTGTTCAACTGGTTGAGCACACAAATATTAGATAGCCGGGCGGGTAACCGGTCAAGTTAATGATTGATGAAGGCGGCATCGGTGCCGGCCTGACATTTGATGCTGAAATTCGCCTGCGACAAATCGGTTTCAATTGGCTCTTGCACAGTGAAAGGCTTTTGGCTATCTCCGTCCGTGGGACACCCCTCCCCAACGAGGGGCAACTATCTGGAAGGATAGATCAATGCTAGAGACTGCCAAGCCGGACCTGCGTCCGGTCAATCCCCGTTTTTCATCTGGCCCTTGCACCAAGCGCCCTGGCTGGACGCCTCAGGCGCTCAGCGATGCGGCCCTCGGCCGTTCCCATCGCGCGAAGCTCGGCAAGGGCAAACTCAAAAGCGCCATAGACAAGACACGCACCCTTCTCGGCGTGCCGGACGATTATCGCATCGGCATTGTTCCGGCGTCGGATACCGGTGCCGTCGAAATGGCGCTCTGGTCACTGCTCGGCGCGCGCGGCGTCCACATGCTTTCCTGGGAATCCTTCGGCGCAGGTTGGGTCAGCGACGTCGTCAAGCAGCTCAAACTCGATGATGTCGAGGTGCTGGAAGCCGATTACGGACTGTTGCCGGATCTCGACCAGGTCGAATTCAACCGTGACGTCGTCTTTACCTGGAACGGCACGACATCCGGCGTGCGGGTCCCGAACGGCGATTTCATCCCCGCGGACCGCGCGGGCTTGACCATTTGCGATGCGACCTCGGCAGCCTTCGCGCAGGACCTTCCGTTCGACAAGCTCGACGTCGTGACGTTCTCCTGGCAGAAGGTGCTGGGCGGCGAGGGCGGGCACGGTGTGCTTATTCTCAGCCCGCGCGCCGTGGAGCGTCTCGAGAGCTATACGCCGCCGTGGCCGTTGCCGAAAATCTTCCGCATGACCAAGGGCGGGAAGCTCATCGAGGGCATCTTCGAGGGCGCGACCATCAATACGCCTTCAATGTTGTGTGTCGAGGATTATCTCGACGCGCTCGCCTGGGCAGAAGACATTGGCGGTCTTCGGGCGCTCTTGCGACGGGCGGATGAAAACGCCGCTGTCATTGCCGATCATGTGGCGCGGTCGGATTGGCTCGATTTTCTGGCGGTCGCCCCGCAGACGCGGTCGAACACTTCTGTCTGCCTGAAAATCGTCGATCCGCGTTTTCTGGCACTTTCCGAAGACCAGCAGGGCGCCTTTGCGAAAGAGCTCGTCGCGGTCCTTGAGAAAGAAGGCGTCGCCCTTGATATCGGCGCCTACCGCGATGCACCCGCCGGCCTGAGGATCTGGACCGGCGCTACGGTTGAGAAATCCGACCTTGTAGCGCTGATGCCCTGGCTGGACTGGGCGTTCAGCACGCAAATAAACACAATAGAGTCAGCTGCCTGACTTAGTTCTGGGTCGCCACCGCGCGGCCCACTTCGAATTCACCTCATGCGACCCAAAGGGAGGCCTTTCATGGCACCGCGCGTACTTGTTTCGGACAAGCTTTCAGAAACCGCCGTTCAGATCTTCAGGGATCGCGGCGTTGACGTTGATTTCCTGCCCGATGTGGGCAAGGACAAGGAAAAACTGCTGGAGATCATCGACCAGTATGACGGTCTTGCCATCCGCTCGGCGACCAAGGTCACCCCGAAACTGATCGAAGCAGCGGAAAATCTGAAGGTTGTCGGCCGCGCCGGCATTGGTGTCGACAATGTCGACATCCCGGCAGCATCACGGCGCGGCATCATTGTCATGAACACGCCGTTCGGCAATTCCATCACGACGGCCGAGCATGCGATTGCGCTGCTTCTGGCCGTTGCCCGCCAGATTCCGGCAGCCGATGTCTCCACCCAGTCCGGAAAATGGGAAAAATCGCGCTTCATGGGTGTCGAACTGACCGGCAAGACGCTGGGTGTCATCGGATGCGGGAATATCGGGTCGATCGCCGCCGCCCGCGGCATCGGCCTGAAGATGCGCGTGATCGCCTACGATCCTTTCCTTTCGGTCGAACGGGCCGAGGAGATCGGTGTCGAGAAGGTTGAACTCGACGAACTCCTAACACGGGCAGACTTCATCACGCTGCACGTCCCGCTGACGGACAAGACACGCAACATCATCAATGCCGAGGCGATCGCCAAGATGAAGAACGGCGTCCGCATCATCAATTGCGCACGTGGCGGCCTTGTGGTCGAGGCCGACCTTGCCGAGGCGCTCAAGTCCGGCAAGGTGGCAGGCGCCGGATTTGACGTTTTTGAGACCGAACCGGCGACGGACAGCCCGCTTTTCGGCCTGCCGAACGTCGTCTGCACACCGCATCTCGGCGCGTCAACCAGCGAAGCGCAGGAAAATGTCGCCCTCCAGGTGGCGGAGCAGATGTCCGACTACTTGCTCAAGGGTGCGGTCACCAACGCCATCAACATGCCATCCATCAGCGCCGAGGAAGCGCCGCGTCTCAAGCCGTTCGTCAAGCTTGCCGAGGTGCTCGGTGCCTTTGTCGGACAGGTCACCGAGAGCGCTATCAAGGAGGTGGACATCCTTTATGACGGCTCAACCGCACAAATGAACACCAACGCGCTGACAAGCGCCGTTCTCGCGGGGCTCATCCGGCCGCAGGTGGCTGATGTCAACATGGTGTCGGCGCCGGTGATGGTCAAAGAACGCGGGATCATCCTTTCGGAAGCGCGACGCGATAAATCAGGCGTTTTTGACGGCTACATCATGCTGACCGTAAAGACCGCCAACAAGACCCGGTCGATCGCCGGAACCTGTTTCTCAGACGGCAAGCCGCGCTTCATCCAGATCAAGGGTATCAATCTCGACGCCGAGGTCGGTGCCCACATGGTCTACACGACCAATGAGGATGCGCCCGGAATCATCGGTCTGCTCGGAACCGTCTTCGGGGAAGCGGGCGTCAATATCGCCAACTTCTCGCTTGGCCGCAACAGGCCGGGCGGCGATGCGATCGCCCTCCTTTATGTTGACGAACCCGTGAGCGAGGAAGTTCTGGACACGGTGCGGAGCCACAAGGAAATCGAATCGGCAAAGCCGCTGGTCTTCGATATCGGCTAGCCGGGTTCTTACCCGGTGCGGCCTGTCTGTGTCTGGCCCGGCTTGTGTTCGGCGAGCGCAATGCCGCCGAGCACGAGTGCCAGCGCGATGATGTGGAAGGCAAACAGTTCCTCGCCAAGCAGCGTCACGGCGAAGAAGGTGCCGAATATCGGCACCAGGTTGATGAACAGACCACCCCTGTTAGCACCGATCAGTTCAACGCCTTTGATAAAACATGCCTGTGAGATGATGGACGGGAAAATGGCTGCATAGGCGAGCACCAGCCAGCCCTGTGTATCCGGCATGATCATGCGGCCGGAATAGGCTTCCCATGCGGTGAAAGGCAGACCGCCGATAATGGCCCCGACCGAAAGCGCCGTCATGGCGCTCAGCCAGTGGAGCTTCGGCATCCAGCGCAGCGAAACGGTATAGGCACCATAAAACGCGATAGACAGGATCAGCAGGGCATCGCCATAGCCGATGTCCAGGCGAAGGATGCCGACAAGATTGCCGTTTGTCGCCACCAGAGCAACACCAATCAGTGAAATGAAGAACCCGATAATCTGCCCCGGACTGACCCGCTGCCCGAACAGGACGAAATTCGCGATGAAGACAAGCAGCGGCATGGATGCCTGTTCGATCGCGCCATTGATGGCGCTGGTGTAGTTCAGTGCCAGATAATAGAAGTTGTTGAACAGGGCGAAGCCGACCATTCCGAGCACCAGGAGAAGCCAGAAATGCGCCCGCAGCGTCGGCCATTCACGGCGCATGTGCGGCAGGGCGAAGGGCAGGAGGATTGCCAGTGCGATCAGCCACCGGCCGCTGGTTAACAGCGCCGGGCTGATGTGGCCTGCAGCCAGCTTGCCGGCGATGGCGTTGCCGCCCCAGCCAAGCGTGGTGATTATCAGCAGAATATAGGCCCTGATCGCCATGGACATTCCATCGGGAGAAAGAAGCCGCACACTTCTTGCAACCGGAAGCCGATGTCAACCGTCCAGATATTTCGCCGGCGCATTCGACGCTGTCTTCCGCTGCGGCAGATAGTTGTTGTTAAAGCTAAATTCAGCCGGGAGATTTCCCTCCGATTCAACATGCGCTATAGATGCGCCGGTTTGAAGCGGAGGCAGCGGCAGGCTGCCGGACAGTCAAGAGGAACGTATGGCGAATGTCGTAGTGGTCGGCTCGCAATGGGGCGACGAGGGCAAGGGCAAGATTGTCGACTGGCTATCTGAGCGCGCCGATGTCGTCGTGCGGTTCCAGGGCGGGCACAATGCCGGCCACACACTGGTCATCGACGGTGTAAGCTACAAGCTCTCGCTGTTGCCCTCGGGTGTCGTGCGCGAAGGCAAGCTCGCGGTGATCGGCAATGGCGTTGTCATTGATCCGCACGCGCTGGTCGCGGAAATCGACCGGCTCAGCGAGCAGGGCATCACGATTTCGCCCGACAACCTGCGCATCGCGGACAACGCCACGCTGATCCTGTCGCTGCACCGGGAACTGGACGGCATCCGCGAGGATGCGGCGTCCAATTCGGGAACCAAGATCGGAACCACCCGACGCGGCATCGGACCGGCCTATGAGGACAAGGTCGGACGGCGCGCGGTGCGGGTCATGGATCTGGCCAATATGGAAACACTGCCGGCGAAGGTGGATCGGATCCTCACCCACCACAATGCGCTTCGCCGCGGCCTCGGACAGGATGAAGTCTCGCACGATGCCATCATGAGCGAGCTCAAGGAGGTCGCCGGCCGTATTCTCCCGTTCCGGGAGACCGTGTGGCGCCTGCTCGACAAGAAACGCCGGCGCGGCAAGCGCATCCTTTTCGAAGGCGCCCAGGGCACGCTGCTCGATATCGATCATGGCACATATCCATTCGTGACATCGTCAAACACGGTCGCCGGGCAGGCGGCCGCTGGCTCCGGAATGGGGCCGGGGTCGGTTGGTTATGTGCTCGGCATCACCAAGGCCTACACAACCCGGGTCGGCGAGGGGCCGTTTCCCACCGAACAGGACAACGAGGTTGGTCAGTTCCTCGGCGAGCGCGGTCACGAATTCGGCACCGTGACCGGACGCAAGCGGCGTTGCGGCTGGTTTGACGCGGTCCTTGTCCGGCAGGCTGTTGCGACCAACGGCATTACCGGTATCGCGCTGACCAAGCTTGATGTCCTTGATGGGCTTGACGAACTGAAGATATGCGTCGGCTACCGGCTGGATGGGCAGGAAGTGGATTTCCTGCCGGCGAGCCAGGGCCAGCAGGCACGGGTCGAGCCGATATACGAGACCTTGGAGGGCTGGAAGGGTTCGACAGTCGGCGCGCGCAGCTGGAACGAACTGCCGGCGCAGGCGGTCAAATATGTCCGCCATATCGAGGAACTGATCGGTGCGCCGGTGGCTCTTCTGTCGACAAGCCCTGAACGCGACGACACAATCCTTGTGACAGACCCATTTGAAGACTAGGTTTAGGGTTGACACAACAAGAACGGGTCCGGACTAGCCGGAACGATTTGTACAGAGCAGTTGAATGGTGGATTTTGTAGCGGTTATCGAAAAGGCTGTCGACGGGTTGAGCGACAACACGCCGCAAATGCGTGAGAAGGTCTATGACAAGGCCCGCGGCGCGATCCGCCGTCAACTGGAAAACATCGATCCGCCTGTCAGCGATGCGGTTCGCGACAAACAGCTGGCGAGACTGGAAGAGGCGATCCACGAGATCGAGGAGCGTCACGCGGACGGCTTTCCCGATATCGACGAAGATGCCTTCGCCGACATCCTTTCCGATGGCCAGATCGATGAAGACGATATTGGCGACGAAGAGGTCGTTGCCGCGCCAAAACCGCAGCGCCGGCCTGTCCCGCCTCCGGAACCGGCCTACGGACCGGAAATGGACGACGACATCGACGATGATGATGATGACGATGATTACGGTGGCGGGATAGATGATGCCATAAGGCCGGAGGCCCGCAGGATGGGCGAAAGCCCGGTGGCGGACTATCTGCAGCCGCGCCGGCGGGGCTCGGCCGGGCTGATCCTGGTGGCGGCTCTTGTCGTCGTTGTGCTCGCTGTCGCGGGTCTCGGGATCTGGGCGTTCGGCGACCGCGTTACCGCTCTGTTCGGCGGCTCGTCGTCCACCGTGCAAACGGCCGCCAGCGGAACGTCGAGGCAGGATGGCAGCGATGGCCAGAGCGCGGGCGGAACCGACGCGCAGTCGATCGCTGTCGATGGTCCGGACAAATTTACCCAGCGCCTGATGCCGGACGGCTCCGAGGTTGACGAAGGACCGGCTGCCGGCTCGAATGTCGAGGCCGATACCGAAGGCAAGTCAGTCGCTGCGTTGGACCTGTCCCAGCCGGATGCGACGCCGACGGAGGAAACGCCGCCGGCGGACACGGCAGCGCAACAGCAAAGCGCAACGGATCTTGCCACGCCGCCTCGGGTCGGCCAGAAAATGTTCCTCTATGAGGAGCGTCTCGGACAGCAGGCCCCGACGGCTGAGCAGGGCAACGTTGTGTGGAGCATCGTTCGCGAATCGCCCGGCGACAACCTGCCGCCTGAACCGGCGATCGAAGCGCAGATCAGCGTGCCCGAAAAGGGGCTGAGCGCGATCATGACGATCAAACGCAATGCCGACCAGTCACTGCCTGCGAGCCATCTCATCGAGATCGTGTTTGCGCTGACGGAAGGGTTTGACGGCAACGGCATCGGTGCCATCCAGAATTTCGCCCTGAAACAGACGGAACAGGATACCGGCGATTCGCTGATCGCCGTTCCGGCAAAGATCACGGACAGTTTTTTCATGATCGCGCTGAACGACTATGTTGAAGCCGTACAGCTCAATCTGAAACTGCTGCGTGAGCGCAACTGGATCGATCTGCCTATCAGCTACGGCAATGGCCGCAGGGCGCTGCTGACCCTTGAAAAGGGATCAAGCGGGGCGGAAGTATTCGATCAGGTGATCCGGGCCTGGGAGGCGCGGACCGCCAGCAGCACGCAGTAGCGCACCGCTGACGGAACTCTTCTATTGCTCGACCTTTTGCAGGCTGCTGGCACGTTCCAGGGCAGCTTTGCGGACCGCATTCTGCACTTTTTCAAATGCGCGGACCTCGATCTGGCGAACGCGTTCGCGGCTGATATCGAATTCGCCTGAGAGCTCCTCGAGGGTCAGGGGCGTTTCAGACAGCCGCCGCGCCTCGAAAATCCGCTTCTCGCGATCGTTCAACACGTTCAGCGCGGACGCCAGCATGGCACGACGATCTTCGAGCTCGTCCTGCTGGATGAGCATAGTTTCCTGATCGTCGCTATCGTCGACCAGCCAATCCTGCCACTGGCCGGATTCGCCCTCGGCCGCCTTGATCGGCGCATTCAGCGAAGCATCGCCCGAAAGGCGACGGTTCATGGAGATGACCTCGTCCTCGCTGACATTGAGCTTGTTGGCGATCTCGGCGACCTGGTCCGGCTTGAGGTCGCCATCGTCCAGCGCCTGGATCTTGCCTTTCAGCTTTCTCAGATTGAAGAAGAGCCGCTTCTGATTGGCGGTCGTGCCCATCTTCACCAGAGACCAGGATCGCAGGATATATTCCTGTATCGACGCCTTGATCCACCACATGGCATAGGTTGCAAGCCGGAACCCGCGCTCCGGATCGAACTTCTTGACGGCCTGCATCAGGCCGACATTGCCTTCAGAGATGACTTCGCCGATGGGCAGACCGTAGCCGCGATAGCCCATGGCAATTTTGGCCACGAGGCGCAGGTGGCTGGTAACCAGCTGATGGGCTGCGTCCGTGTCGTGATGCTCGTGATACCGTTTTGCCAGCATGTATTCCTGCTGCGGCTCAAGCATCGGGAAACGGCGTATTTCTTCGAGATAACGGTTGAGACCGCCTTCGCCAGCGGTCACCGTCGGTAAGGTGTTTCGGGCCATTACAGCACCCCTCTTTCGCTTTTGGCTCCCTCTCTGAGGCAAGCCAGCCATGCCCCTTGTTATCCAGGCACATTTGTGTTGGAGATAGTTACGATTGACGGCGAGATCAAGCCAGTCAGCCGCATATCGACTTATGTTCTTGATTCTAGTGGCTATTCAGTCAAAATTCAGCATCCGAACTGCGACAATTCGGCGCAGTTCGAAACTCCGCCTAAATCTTTGATAATGCTGTGATAACGGACGCCATATCCGGTGGAATCGGTGCTTCGAATCGAAGCGTCCGGCCATCCCTTGGATGGGCGAGTTGCAGGAGAAAGGCATGCAGCGCCTGACGGTCGAGTGCGCCGACAGATTCGGCGGCCGCGGCGGGCAGCGTATTCACCTTTGTGCGGAATGCGCCGCCATATTCGGGATCGCCGATCAGCGGGTGTCCGATATGCTGCATGTGGACACGGATCTGATGGGTCCGCCCGGTTTCCAGCCGGCATTCGACAAGTGATGCGGAAACATCGCCTGCATCGGATTTGCCAAAACTCTCGCGCACCTCGTAGTGCGTGACCGCATGGCGGCTGTCGGAGCTCTCCGTGCGCTGGACGGCTCTCTTTTTTCGATCCGTGCCCGAGCGCCCCAGCGGTGCGTCGATCGTGCCCTTGAGGGGAGCGGGCTGACCCCAGACCAGGGCGAGATAAGCGCGCTGCAACGGACCATTGCGTCCGTGATCGGCGAACTGTTCAGCCAGCCGATTGTGGGCAAAGTCATTCTTGGCGGCAATCATCACGCCGCTGGTGTTCTTGTCGAGCCGGTGCACGATCCCCGGCCGTTTGACGCCGCCGATTCCCGAAAGCGATCCGCTGCAATGATGAAGCAGCGCATTGACCAGAGTCCCCGACCGGTTCCCGGCTCCCGGATGGACAACAAGGCCAGCGGGCTTATCGAGGACGATGATGTCGTCATCCTCGTACAGGATATCGAGCGCAATATTCTCGGGCTCAGGGTCAGCCGGTTCGGGTTCCGGCAGCAATAGCTCGATCCTGTCGCCGGGAACCACCTTGTGGCGTGTCTCGCGGACCGGTTCATCATTGACCGTAACGGAACCGTCCTTGATCAGCGCTTGCGCGCGATTGCGTGAAATCTCGCCGCCGAGTGCCGAAGAGAGCCAGGAATCAAGCCGGCCCGTGGCTGAATCATCAGCAATGAGCACTTTCTTCTCGCGTGCCGCTTGGGTAAAGGGTTCAGTCATCAAACTGTAATCCGCGCAAGACTGGGACCGTGATGAACAAGGTGGAACTGGAGCACGAGGAAGAAAAGCCGCTCGATCCCGAAATGGAGAGAGTGCGGCAAAAGATGGTCCGGCTGCTTGTCGTTTCCATCGGCATCATGATTCTCGGAGTTATGGCGGTCCTTGCCGGCGTTGTCTACAAGGTGATGAACCCGGACACGGAGACAGAAATCGTGGCCGGCGAACCGTTCGCGGTTCCCGCCGACGCTCCGCTTGAGGTTTCCGCGTCGTTACCGGCGGGCTTTGCCGTCGACGATGTTGCACTCGATGGATCGCGGATCCTGCTTTACGGCCGCAGGTCCGATGGCTCTGCCGCCGCTCTGGTCGTCGACGTGAGCACGGGTCGCACGATCGCCGAAATCTCTTTGAAATGACCTTCGACCCCGATCGTCTGATCCACATTGCCGATGCCGGGGACGAACGGATCGCGGATTTCCGGGAAGTCAGGGAACGGGACCTCGTCGGCCGATCCGGCCGCTTCATTGCCGAGGGAACGGTTGTCTTGCGAATGCTGGCGCAGTCGGATCGGTTCGATGCTGACAAGGTCCTCGTGCTCAGGAACCGCGTAGCAGGGATAGAAGACATTCTGGACCGGTTCGATGCCGATACGCCGATCATGGTGTGCGACCGCGATGTGATCGACGCTATTGCCGGATTTCCAATGCACAGGGGCGTTCTCGCGATCGGCCGGTCCCGCCCACCGGCGGAAACGGGAAGGGCCGTCTCCGCGCTGCCCGACGATGCGCTCGTGCTTGTGTGCAACGGCATCTCCAATCATGACAACATGGGCGGCCTCTTTCGCAACGCGGCTGCGTTCGGCGTGGACCACATCTGTCTGGACGGACAGTGCTGTGATCCGCTCTACCGCAAATCCATCCGCGTTTCGGTCGGCGCGGTGCTGACAGTTCCCTATTCGCGTGGCGGCAGGATCGAAGACGCAATCCAAGCGCTGCACCAGGAAGGTTTCACGCTCTTCGCGCTTTCACCGCGTGGCGCGCGTGTGATCGCAGATGTCGTGCCGGGACGCCGTGCGGCACTTGTGGTCGGAACGGAAGGCGAGGGGCTGCCGGCAGAAATTCTTGAGCGGTTCGATACGGCGCGAATCCCTCAGGCCCCCGGGCTCGACAGCCTCAATGTTGCGACAGCGGCGGGAATAGCCCTTTATTCGATCGCCTCGGCGCTCGGACGCGTGTCTTGAGCCGGCGGCTCGTCGGGAGATGGACCGAGAATGCGTGACGCTAGTTTTCGAGCTCCGATTTCGCACGGCTCGCGAGACTGACGCGATCCGACTGCGGACGCGTTTTTGACGCCGCATCCCCGATGATCCTGTGGATGGGGGATGTCTCGCCCTCGCGCTGTCCCGAAATGCCGACAACGGCGGCGGCAATGGCGGCAATCTCTTCCCGCATGCCGGAATCGGCGCTCGGGTCCGAGGCGTCCTTGAGTTTGTCGACCAGGACGGTGTGGCGCTGGCGCAGATTCTCGACACGGCCACTGACTGCGCCGTTCATTTCAACCTCTTCGCCGTTCGTGGCGCGCGGCTCGGCACCGGTCTCGGCCGCAGCGTTTTCACCAAGGTCGGCACCTTTGTGCAGTCGTTTGATTTCTTTACGCATTTTGTTCAGTTGCTCTTTGAATTGCCTGGTTGTCGCGTGGCTTTCTCTGAGCTCGCTTTTCAATAGGTTTATCTGATCCAGCAGTTCCAGGTTTCGCTTCTCGGCACTTGCCTTCGCGTTATCCTGTTCCTGGCGCTCGACCCTGACAAGCTCCAACTGGCTTTCGCGCCGCGAGACATCGGCGAGCGCCTCCTCGAGTTGCCTGCCGCGTGACGACAGTTCCTGCTCCTTGGTTTTGAGAACCGAGGCGATACGCGCAGACTGTTCCTGTTCGACATCGACGCGGCGTTCCAGGTCCTCGGCCAGCGCCGATGCTGATTTGAACTCTTTTTGAAGCTCCCGTGCATCCGATTTCAGTTCGCTGATCTTCTCCCGTGCCTGCCGTTCCAGGTTCTTGCTCTTTTCCAGGGCGGCCTTTGTATTTTCCACGCGCCCTTCCAGCGCATCAATGCGCCGCTCGGCCTTGCGCAGCTCCTGCAGGCTGAGGCGGTTTGCCTCGCTGGCTTCACGCAATTGCCGCAGATGATCCTCGATGCTCTCGTTAGCCTCGGTCAGCTGGCGGTTCCGGTCATTGAGCAATGACTGGGCCGTGGAAAGCTCAATTCGCGTGTCCTTGTGCTTCTTTTTCTCAAGTTGCAGGTCATTTTGCAGGGATTCGGACCGCTGACCGGCAGATTCCAGGTCGGAAACCAGCCGCGCCTTTTCCTTGCCCAGTGCTTCGATCTGCCTGCCATGATCGCGTTTCAGATCCTTCATCGCGTCTTCGGCCTGGATCAGCTGCGAATCGCGGTCGGCCAGGGCCGATTGAACGGCGGCAAGCTCAATGCGCGTTGTCTCATGCTCCTGTTGCTCGTGCTGCAGAACCTTGTCCTGCTTGTTGGCCTCGTCCGCGGCAACCTCCAGCTGACCTTCCAGCGTGGCGATTTCTTTGCCCAGTTGTTGTTTCTGCAGTTCAAGCAATTCGAGCGTTTCCTGCAACTGAACATCGCGGTCGGCCAGTGATGTCTGCACAGTCGCAAGATCAATGCGGGTCTGATTGTGGATCTCCTGCTCCTCAAGCAGCTTTTTTTCCATGGTCTGGGCTGCGTCGGCGATCGACTGGATATCCGTCAGGAGCTGGTCCCGCTCCATGTTGACCTGATCGAGCTGGGATCGAAGATTGACGGTCTCCGTGTGACTTGCGGCCAGATCGATCCGCATGCTTTCCACTTCAGTGGATATGGTGAGCAGGTCATTGTGCAGGCGCGTGATCTCCGAATTATCCATCTTCTTGAGGCGCTCGAACTCGCGCACCGTTTCGGAGAGTTTATCAATCAGCTGCTGCTTCTTGCGGGCGTCCGAGCGCATCTCGCCCGCATCGTTGATGAGCTCATCGATCCTCTGGTCGGCGAGCTGTTTGTCGCCGGCCAGTGCCGCCAGATCGCTCTGAAGTTTGTCGGAGCGCACATTGCTTTGCGCAAGCTGATCCTGCACGGATCTCAGCTGGGTGGTCAATTTCGCAGTTTCGCTCGCGAAGCTGGCGCGCATCTGATCCGCTTTGCCCTTAATCTCTGCAAGGCTCAAAGGCACCGTCGCTTCAATGCGTTTTTCGGTGAGTTTGACGATCCTTCCATAGATCGTCGGCGTTATCAGCATTGCCAATATCGCTGCCGCAAGGAACCCCAACGCGAATATGAGAAGAAACTCAATCACCCGATTCGTCCAAGAATCTCGTTGTCCTACTCCTAGCAGGTAATACCGAAACGACTGAATTTCGACCCCCGCGGCCAATTCGACCAGCGCGGATTTGCGGGTTCGCAACCCCAGCCCTCGGCAAGCACCCCCTAAATTTCAGCGAACATGGTAGCAGAAAAGGGTAAAGATTGCGCGACGCAAGGCACAGCCCGCGCGGATTCCCGCCCGGGTGTGCCATATCTACCATTGTCGTGAGCCGGGACAAATCCCGACAGAAGCGGCCTTAGAAGGGGTTCCAGGTGGGCCGGGCCGTCAATTTCAGATAACCGATATTTATGCCCAAACGTGCACCGACACCCGTGCGGATCGGCACAATGACGACGCGGCTTCCCTGCAGAACGGTCATGCCGACGCCGGCAACCGCATAGGCCTGCCCGCTAACACCGGCAAACCGGCCATAGATGTCTTCAACGCTCTGCAGTTCGTAGACGAGCATCATGACCCTGCTGCCTTGACCGCCATAATCAAATCCCAGCGACGGTCCCTGCCAGAAGACCGGGTGCTCGCCGGCATTCTTCGTGTAAAGCTGCCCCTCGCCATAGGTCAGGCCGCCGACGAAGGCGCCGGATCCTTCCTCTCCCAGAACATATCCGTTGGGGAGGCCGTACTGCTCGAAAGAGCGCTCGACAACACGGGCAAGACCGTCGGTCGCCCGGCCGAAATAATTGTGCCCCTCGTCGATGATTTCCTGCATCGTGTAGGGCTCGGAACCGACCGGCTGGGCCTGTTGAGCAAACGCAACCGAATGTGCTGCCGCGGCCACAATAGCGAACGCAATCATCTGCCGGACAATGGCGGCAATTGCACCAGATGTGCGGTTCATCCTATATCTCCATTCCCGTATTAACTCGGCGCTCATAATGCGCCCGTATCATCGCGTGAGGACGTTAACAGTCGGTTTACCTAATGTGGTGTCTTTGTGGCGTTTCGTGCATATAGGAAGCTGCTGGCAACGAAGTCCGGGCATACCGCAAGCAGGCCCCAGGAAGGCCAATGAAGGAGCAGACCATGTCTTCAAATCCCAATCTGACGCTCACAGGATCAGACCTGGCGGCGCTCCTTTGCAGCAGAGTATGCCACGACATTATTTCGCCCGTCGGCGCCATCAACAATGGACTGGAACTGCTCGACGAGGGCGGGGCCGACGATGATGCCATGGACCTGATTCGCACAAGCGCGCACAATGCGTCGGTGCGCCTGAAATTCGCGCGCCTGGCATTCGGAGCCTCGGGTTCTGTCGGCGCGTCGATCGATACCGGCGAGGCCGAGAAGGCGGTCATGGATTTCGCCAGCGCAGACAACAAAACCGAGATCGGCTGGCACGGCGGAAGGGCGATCGTCGCCAAGAACAAGGTCAAGCTGCTGCTGAACCTTTTCCTGATCGCCTACGGATCCATCCCGCGGGGAGGGGCGATTTCGATCACTCTGGAAGACCTTGAAACCGCACCGAAATTCACGCTGAAGGCAAGCGGAAAGATGGTTCGCGTGCCGCCGAAATTCCTTGAGATCTACAGCGGCGAGAGCAGCGAGCCGATCGATGCGCACTCGATCCAGCCCTACTACACCGCGCTTCTTGCGGAAGACGCCGGAATGACGATCAACACCACTGCGGGTGCGGACGAGGTTGTCTTCACGGCCGCATGACCAGACCGGTTTCCCGGGGCTGATCGCGCTTTGCGATTAAGCGCTCATTAATCCTTTCTGGTAACCAATTCTTACACTCCGCCAATTAGAGTGAGGCTTATGACGGGGCAATATTTGTCCGCCCTACGGGGTGCCGGCCGCGATGCGCGGCAGACACCTTGGGTCTGCATTGGGGAGATATGACGATGCAACGGCTTATTTTGGTCGATAAATCGGTGATCATTCGCAAGGTGGCGAAGCGCATCCTTTCGGACCTCGGATTTCTGGTTTCGGAAGCAGATGACGCGCAGACCGCGCTTTCGATCTGCAAGGGCCGTGTGCCGGCCGTTATGATCGTCGATGCGTGCCTGCCCGGCGCGACAGAGCTGATCGGCGAGGTTCGCGGCCTTCCTGGCGGTGACAAGGTGAAAATCTACTACTGCCTGATCGAAGGCAAGTTCAAGCACATGATGCAGGGCAAACGCGCCGGTGCTGACGATTTTCTGCTCAAGCCGTTTGACCGGGAAATCCTGACGAAGGTCTTTTCGGATCAGTCCAAGACCGCTGCCTGAGCAACGGCATCAGCCCATATGAACGCTACGTGTCCGGCCCATGCCGGACATTGTGCCTGGACATGGCTAAACGGACGGGCTCACGAGCCATCCGGCACACCGCCTGAGATCTGCAGGCCGGGCGCGGTTCCTTCCAACGACATCTGAATTCACTGTTTAAAGTCCCAGGCGGCTGCAAGACCGGCCGGGCCTTAACGGCCTGTTTACCGACCGGCTTAATCGAACCGGCAAAGGAAAACCCGCCGGAAGCCTGGCTTCGGGCGGGTCAGATGATGCTTGAAGTGGAGCCTGACTTAAGGATCAGGCGCTTTCGAGAATTTCGCTGTCTTCCGGCTCGCGCAGGACATAACCGCGGCCCCAGACCGTTTCGATATAGTTGCGGCCACCGGCGGCAGTTGCCAGTTTCTTGCGCAGCTTGCAGATGAAAACGTCGATGATCTTGAGTTCCGGCTCGTCCATGCCGCCATAGAGATGGTTGAGGAACATTTCCTTCGTCAGGGTCGTACCCTTACGCAGGGAAAGCAGTTCCAGCATCTGATATTCCTTGCCGGTCAAATGGACGCGCTGGCCGCTGACTTCGACGGTCTTTGCATCGAGGTTGACCAGCAGATCGCCCGTCGTGATGACCGACTGGGCGTGGCCCTTCGAGCGGCGAACGATGGCGTGAATGCGGGCAATCAGCTCGTCCTTGTGGAAGGGTTTGGTCATGTAGTCATCGGCGCCGAAACCCAGGCCTCTGACCTTGTCCTCGATGCCGGCCATGCCGGAGAGGATGAGAATGGGTGTTTTGACCTTGGAAAGGCGCAGCGTCCGCAGAACTTCATAGCCCGACATATCGGGGAGATTCAGATCCAGCAGGATGATGTCGTAATCATACAGTTTGCCGAGATCCACGCCTTCTTCACCGAGGTCGGTGGTATACACATTGAAACTCTCCGACTTGAGCATCAACTCGATGCTCTGCGCTGTCGCGCTGTCGTCCTCGATCAATAATACCCGCATGAATTTCCCCTTTTCCGCCGCAGAAGGCCGCAACGGCCTATGCCACCCTGCGGATCGAGTCGTTGCCTGCCGAAAACCTGCCATCAAATGGTTAACAAATTCTAATTCAGAAAGGCAACCCTTAATTGTTGTGTCAGTTGCACACAGCAACTCATTGATTCTCAACGGTAATTGAAAAACAAGAAGTTAATCAATTACATTAAGAATTGCTTACAACCGACTCGGTAGATTCACGAAAGAAAACTTCTTCTAGCGGTCTTTCATTTACCCGGTTTTAAGCGATTGGCTCTATGATTAACGATGTCCGTAAACGAAAGGTTACCAAATCGGCCGTTTAGGCTGATTCCCAAGCTTTTGGGCGTGCGGATCGGGTGCCGGAGGGGCGGATGAATAACTGGTATGCCGGGATCTCGCGTCACGGGAGTATTGCGTATGAAGTCAAGTGAGAGCCTTGTTCGCCTGAAAGAGTTTCAGGTCAACGACAAACGCCGACAACTGAATCAGATTCAGTTGATGATGTCCGAGTTCGAGCGAATGGCCGCCGAGCTCGAATATCAGATAGCGGCTGAGGAAAAGAAAGCCGGGATTTCAGACCCCGCGCATTTCGCCTATCCGACCTTTGCCAAGGCGGCGCGGCAGCGCGCCGACAATCTGCAAGGGTCCATCCGCGAGTTGCGGGTGCAGCAGGATGCGGCCGAACTGGCGGTCGAAGAAGCCGAAGCCGAGCTTGAGAAAGCGTCCGCGCTGGAAAGCCGCGACGCCAATACACGGACATCGAAAGCGGGCTGATCCGGCCCGCTTCCAACCGATAGCGAGACACATCCTCGGGCGTCAGCACGCCCGATGTTTGTTTGTGCGTTACGATCCGTCGCGCCACGGCATCAGAATGACCGCGGTTGCGTGCACCGGTTGATTCGACCATATTGCAGCAAAACAGCCATCGCGGCCGAGGTTGGTTCTTGCCCTATCAGTTGTTGCTGCCTCCCCTGCTTCTTGCCGGACCGTTTTTTCTGGCGCTGGGCCTGACATTGCCGCTGGTGCGATTTGAGAAGCTCTATTTTTTTGAAGAAACCCCGTCCCTGATCGGGATCGTCACCACCCTGTGGCGCGACGGCAGCATCATGCTGGCGTTCCTCGTGGCCCTTTTTTCCGTGTTGTTTCCGATCGCCAAGATACTGGTCGTCTTTTTCGAGGCCGCCGCGCGCGGCAATGGGTCAGCGCGGCCTGGCGTCCTGAGCGGGTTCATTCCGCTTCTTTCCAAATGGTCGATGATGGATGTCTTGCTTGTTGCGCTGGTGATCGTTGCGGCCAAGACAAGCGGCGTCGCGGATGCCTTCACGCAACCGGGCCTGTGGTTTTACGCGGGCTCAGCCCTGTCGGTGACAGTGGCGCACTGGATGTTGCAGGCGCATAACAATGCGCCCCCGCGCGGCGGTTGAATTCAACTTGTTTTAGGGGATGGTTTTACCGAAACCGGCCTGATGGCGGCCGGTTGGACTTTAGTGGCGGTACTGCTGGATGCGTGTCGTGCGCAATCCGGCAAGGCCATGTGCGTCGATCGACGCCTGCCAGGAGAGAAATTCCTCAACGGTCAGCGTATAGCGCTCGCAAGCCTCTTCGAGGCTCAGCAAACCGCCTCTGACAGCCGCGACCACTTCCGCCTTGCGGCGGATGACCCAGCGACGCGTGGTGCTGGGCGGAAGGTCGGCGATTGTCAGCGGACTGCCGTCCGGGCCAATCACGTACTTTATTCTCGGTCTTACCATTTCGGTCATTGGACTCTCTGTACACACTCAAAGACCTAACTCCCGACACCATACCGATTGAGGTTTAAAGATTGTCTAAACAAACCGCCGCAACTTTATACAACGTTGCGTAACGGTCTTTTGAGCGGCCTGAACCGCAATGAGAGCATTCGCAGTAGATCGGAACTTGCCGCCGCCCGGGCAATTGCATATATCATTGCCGAAAGCTTGATTGGCGCCTTTAACGCCTTTGAATGCGGAAAAAGAACTTGAACACTCTTGATATCGACAAGAAGCCTCAAGAGACCCGGGTTGTCGTCGCCATGTCGGGCGGCGTCGATTCATCCGTTGTTGCCGGCCTGTTGAAGCGCGAGGGCTATGACGTGGTCGGCGTCACCCTGCAGCTCTACGATCACGGCGCCGCCGTGCACCGCGCCGGCTCCTGCTGCGCGGGCCAGGATATTGATGATGCGCGACGGGTTTCCGAGACGCTCGGCGTTCCGCACTACGTGCTTGATTACGAGCAGCGTTTCCGCGAGGCCGTCATCAATCCCTTCGCGGAAAGCTATGTGGCCGGCGAGACGCCGATTCCCTGCGTTGCGTGCAACCAGACCGTCAAGTTCGCCGATCTTTTGAAGACGGCCCGCGAGCTCGGCGCCGATGCGCTGGCGACGGGCCACTATATCCGCTCGCGGCCAAACGGCGCTCACCGCTCGCTATATCGTCCAATCGATTGCGACAAGGACCAGAGCTATTTCCTGTTCGCAACGACACAGGAGCAGATCGACTATCTGCGTTTTCCGCTCGGCAACATGTCCAAGGCGGAGACGCGGGCGCTGGCAGCCAGTATGGGACTGAACGTGGCCGAAAAGGCGGAAAGCCAGGACATCTGTTTCGTGCCGCAGGGCAAGTATAGCGACGTCATCACCAAGCTGAGGCCTGAAGCGGCGCGACCCGGGATGATCGTTCATATCGACGGGCGCGTGCTTGGCCGGCATGACGGCATCATGCACTACACGATCGGGCAGCGCCGCGGCATCGGTGTCGCGGTGGGTGAGCCGCTCTACGTTGTTCATCTCGATGCGCCAGGGGCGCAGGTCGTTGTCGGTCCGCGTTCGGCGCTGGAAACACATCGCCTTTTCCTGCGCGACATCAACTGGCTCGGTGACGGACCGGTGTCGGATCTGCCGTCGGACGGTTTCGCCTGCTTTGCCAAGGTTCGTTCCACACGTCCGCCGCGTCCGGCAACCGCGTGGTTCCGTGACGGGACGCTGATGGTTGAACTCTCAGAGGGCGAGGCCGGGATCGCCCCGGGCCAGGCCTGCGTGCTCTATTCGAGCGATGGCGACGATGCACGTGTCTTCGGTGGTGGCTTCATCGACCGGACAGAACGCACGAAGGACGCGGAAAGGCTGCTGCAGACGCTCCTTTCACAGGACAGGCCGGCTGTAACCGCTCAGGCCTGATCAGGCCGATCGCTCCAATGAAAAAGGCCGGCACAAGCGCCGGCCTCATCCAGAATATGATAATCCGTCCTCGCTACTCGGCGGCAACCGCCTGGCGTGCGGAGACGAAAGCGATGATGGTTTCGATAATGCGGTCCTGGTCGCTGCGCTGCAGGTAGGGGTGCATCGGCAGACACAGAATCGAGTTGGGCAGTTGCTCGGTCACAGCCATTTCGCCCGGCCCCTTGGGATAGTGCGCATAGGCCGGCTGCTGATGCAGCGGTTTGACATAGTAGATGACGGACGGAATGCCCTTTTCGCCGAGATGCGCCTTGAGCGCATCGCGATCGACGGTCTCTATCGCGAACTGAGCCCATGCCGAGACCAGTCCGTCGGGCGTTTTGGGAACGCGTACATAGTCTTTGAGGTTTTCGCGATAATAGTCGGCGACTTGCTGACGCGAGGCGAGTTCATCGTCAAAGATGGCAAGCTTTTCCAGAAGCACGGCGGCCTGGATCGTATCGAGGCGCGAGTTCAGACCGACATGGATATTGTCGTACTGACTTTCACCCTTGCCGTGGAAGGCGTAGGAGCGAAGTTTCTCCATCACCGCGTCATCATCGGTGAACATGGCACCGCCATCACCATAACAGCCGAGCGGTTTGGCGGGATAAAAGCTCGTGGCAGCGACATGGCCGAAGGACCCGCAACGCCCGTCCGGTGTCGCGCCGCCGATGCTCTGGGCGGCATCGGACAGAACATAAAGGCCGTGCCTGTGGCAGATGGTGTCAATTGCCGGGTAATCGGCGGGGGTGCCGAAAAGGTCGACGGGAATCACTGCCTTCGGCGCCAGTTTGCCCTCCGCCTTGACGGCCTCGATCGCTTCCTCGAGGCGGGCGGGGTCGATATTGTAGGTCTCGTGGGTGATCTCGACGAAGACCGGTGTTGCGCCGGTCAGCGCCACGACCTCGGCGGTCGCCGCGAATGTGAAGGACGGAACGAACACCGCATCGCCAGGGCCGATTTTCCATGCCATCAACGGGATGAGCAGCGCATCCGTCCCGTTGGCACAGCCGATGGCGTGCTTGACGCCCAGATAATCGGCTATCTTCGCCTCGAATTCCGAAACCTCGGGGCCGAGAATGTAACGGCCTTCACTCAGAACCTTCGAGACGGCCTGCTCTATGCGCCCGCCAATGCGCGCCCTCTGCGCGGCAAGATCGATAAACTGCATGCTTTAATTTGTCCCCCTGCGGAAAACACTGATGGTCGCCCGTGGAAAAGTCAATCTACACTCAGCAACCAGCGGCATGTCTGCAGTTATCCGGGCCCCAACACGCCGGATAACTGCAACCCCGCCAACAATAACGCTGAATCCCTTCAAATCTAGCTAATACGCTGTCATTACACATATTTCTACCCCACAAACTTCACACAAAAGCGCAGTTTGTAACCGCAGGTGATCGCCGGTTCAGGGTCAGATTACGCAAAAACGGGGAAATCAGTCATGCGCGACGGTGCCCGCCGAAAGGATGCGGATGACAGCCAAACCTTCCTCGGCCGGGGTTCGCGCGGCAGATCCGGTGCGGATGCAGTCGATGAAATGCTGGATTTCACGGGTCAGGGGCAGGCCGTCGGGAACTGCGACAAAGCGCGGATCCGCCGTTTCGAACTCCAGGCCCGCGTCACCCTTCCACACCTTGTGTTCATAGACGGCGAGTTTCTCACCCCACGGGGCGACATCGTCGAAAACCGCCATCGCCTTGTCGCCGATGACCACCAGCCGCCGCTCCCGGTAGGGATTGAGGCGCGAGGCAAAGACATGGCTGCGAATGCCGCCCGGGAAGGCGAGGTGCAGGTGGGCGAAGTCGCTGAGATGATTGAGCACGGCGGAACCTTCGCCGCGAATGTGGCTGGGCTCTTCGCCGGTGAGCGCGATGATCAGCGAAAGATCGTGCGGCGCGATGTCCCAGAGCGCATCGTTCTCTGCGTGAAACTTGCCGAGTCCGACACGATGCGAATGGATGTACTGGATGGTTCCGAGCGCGCCGCTCGAGACCATCTCGGCCAGGGCCTCGAAAGCCGGATGAAAGCGCAGTACATGCCCGGTCATGACTGTAACGCCCGCGGCCTTGCCGGCGTCGACCACCTTTTGCGCATCGTCGACATTGAGCGCGATGGGCTTTTCGACCAGAACGTGTTTGCCCGCCGCGATCGCTTTCAATGCCGTTTGCGCGTGCAACTGCGGGGGCAGGGCGAGGACCACCGCCTCGATGGCGGGATCGGCGAGGATTGAATCAACATCGCGCACCGGAACGCCGAACGCATCGGCTAGCACCTGAGCGCGGGCGTCATCGGCATCGGCGAGGGCGGCGAGGGCGCCGAGCTCATTCAGGGTCCGGACGTGGTTCTTGCCCCAGTAACCGCAGCCGATAACGGCGATGGCCGGATTGGTCTTCATTGCTTCATTCTGTGCCAAATTGGACGTCGTGGCGATGCCTTATCGGCAGCGGGCCGGGCACGCAAGTGTCGGACACCAAAATGTGCAAGCTTTTGCTTGACACCAACGAGCCTGCGCCATTATATCGCGCCGTTCCTTACCGGTATGGCGGGGTAGCTCAGGTGGTTAGAGCAGCGGAATCATAATCCGCGTGTCGGGGGTTCGAGTCCCTCTCCCGCTACCAACTTAACGCAATTCTTTCAATTGTTTGATTTGATGACGGTGCTTTTGTCGCGTCGCTCAACCATTCAACTGCGGATTCGTCGGCAAGCAAAAGGCCTGTTTGAAACGAGCGCTTAATGAACCTCCCCACACAGGCGGTCGATTTCATCCCGTCCCATCGGTGTCGATAAAGCCGCGCAGCCAGTGTGGATAGAAAGCTGTTCTCTCCGACACGCCTGTTTTCACAGGCGTTCGTCCTTCAGAAGACGTATCTGCCGGGTGCCCACCAAATCATAGATGACATTGCGGACATCGCTGGGCGGGACTCCCATTTTCGAGCGAAAGAACCGGGTGAAATGCGATTGTGCGCTGAAGCCGAGGGTTTCGGAGATATCCGCGAGACTGCGGTCCCTGGACGACAACTCGACCATCGCCGCTTCAATGCAGAGCGCGTCCAGATAAACCCTCGGAGACACGCCGATGCATGACCTGAACTGCTCGTAAAAGCGCGATCTGGAAAGTCCGGCATGAGATGCCACCTCGTCAAGTTCAAGCGTCTTGTTCGCATGATCGCGCATGAACTTCGCGGCTTTTCTGATGCGGTAGTCTATCTGCCGCTTTGGTTGCGGAAGCTGGTATCCCAGAGACTGATCGCAGAATCTGTTGACGATTTCGCGCATCAGCGACAGCAGCAGATCTTCCAGAAACTCTTCCTGTCCGATGGAGTCGCGAATGAGGTCGGCAATTTCGTGTGCCAGTCTCCGAATATCGTCGGACACCCGACCGTTCGTGTCCGCGAACAGTGAGTTGGTTCGGCCCAAGGTGATGCTCTTGTCGACCATCCCGAGCCACACCGGCTCCAGATAGAGAGCCAGGAGCACGGTGGCGGGCGCTTTCGATACGCGAGGATTCTGGTGGGGGACCCAAGGATTCACCGTGACCATCTGGTCATCGGTGATCGGAGCAACTTCGCCTCCGACGTCGTAAAACCCGTCTGCTCCATCGATCTTGATCAACACGTGAAGCTGGGAGTGCGCGTGCTCGCTTACCGGTTCATCCGCACTCAAAAGCGCGACTCTGCCGAAGCGGCCCACAAATACGCCTAGAGCCTTGGACATGATCCAACCCTAACATTATCGGACAAATTGGTAAATTCAGGAACTGGGCGGCAAAGACAGAAAGGCGCAGGCCTGCAACATTTCCCTCATCTTGGCGACACCCGGATTCCGGAGCGCCATCAGGATGTGGAGGAGATTGGCATGCCGCATGAGCTGCCGGCGTTTTTGAAAACGGAATGTCTTGTCGGCGGGGCATGGGTCAGATCGAATACCGGCGGCACTGTTGCGGTCACCGATCCCGCTACCGGAGAAACACTGGCACATGTTCCGCGAATGGCGCGCGCCGATGTCGTCGAGGCCATCGCGGCCGCTGACGCCGCGTTTCCCAAATGGAAGGCACTCACCGCAGCCGCCCGTGCCAATGTCCTCGACGCCTGGGCGGCAAAGATGCGCGAAAACGCGAATGACCTGGCCCGCCTTCTCACGCTGGAACAGGGCAAGGCCATCGCCGAGTCTCGTGCGGAAGTTGAATATGCCGCCAGTTTCCTTTCCTGGTTCGCCGGAGAAGGAAAGCGCATCTACGGCGACACGATGCCGGCCCACCGGGCTGATTCACGCATTCTGGTGACGCGTCAGCCGTTGGGTGTGTGCGGAGGCATCACGCCTTGGAACTTTCCATCCGCCATGGTGACCCGCAAGGCGGCCCCGGCCCTTGCCGCGGGCAATTGCATGGTGCTGAAGCCGGCAGAAACAACGCCGCTTTCAGCGCTCGCCATTGCCGCGCTGGCCGTCGAGGCGGGAGTTCCGCCAGGGGTATTCAATGTGGTCACCGGTGCGCGCGAAGATGCGCCCGAAATCGGAGACACACTGGTTTCCAGCCCGTTGGTCAGGAAAATCGGCTTTACCGGTTCAACGGCGGTCGGAAAGTATCTCATGCAATCGTGCGCCAACGACCTCACAAAGGTGAGCCTCGAACTCGGCGGCAATGCGGCCTTTATCGTCTTCGATGACGCTGACTTCGATGCCGCCCTGGCCGGCGCGGAAGTCTGCAAGTACCGGAATTCCGGGCAGACATGCATTTCGGCCAACAGAATACTTGTCCAGTCCGGTCTTCATGACAGGTTTGTCGACGCGCTGGCACAATGTGCCGCGGGACTGAAACCGGGGCACGGCATGGATGAAGGCGTCACGCAAGGCCCCCTCATCGAGGAACGGGCGCTGGAGAAGGTCGAGCGTCTTGTCGCCGATGCGCTGGAAAAGGGCGCACGCCTGATCACCGGCGGGAAGCGCCATTCGCTCGGCGGCACATTCTATGAACCGACGGTCCTGTGCGACGTCACGACCGAGATGGCTATCGCGCACGAAGAGGTCTTCGGCCCAGTCGCCGCCATCATGCGCTTCGAACGGGAAGCCGATGCAATCGCGCTGGCGAACGCAACGCCCTACGGATTGGCCGGCTATTTCTACAGCCGCGATGTCGGGCGGATCTTCCGCGTCGCCGAGGCGCTCGACGTCGGTATTGTTGGCGTCAATACCGGACTGATTTCCACAGAGATCGCTCCCTTCGGAGGAACCAAGCAGTCCGGTATCGGGCGCGAAGGATCCAAATACGGCATCGATGACTGGACAGAGTTAAAATACATCTGCGTTTCGGGGATCGGAGAAGCTGCATGATCGTCGAGGAGCGTATCTACACCCTGCATGTCGGCAAAGTTCCCGAATACCTGTCGCTCTACGAAGCGGAGGGACTTGAAGTTCAAAAGGGCATCCTCGGCAGGATGATCGGTTACTTTCAGGTCGAGTGCGGGCCGCAAAACCAGATTGTCCATCTGTGGGCCTACCGGGACTTTCAGGAAAGGGCAGAGCGTCGCAAAGAGCTCGCTTCCAGCCCCGTCTGGCAGGAATACGTCAAGAAAATCAGGCCGCTGGTCCTGCATCAGGAAAACAAGATTCTCACGCCGGCAGCATTCGCGCCAATGTCCTTCGAGGCACCATAGAGCGCGGTAGCGGAGACGAGAAACCATGAACGCAAGTCAAGAAAACATGCCGTTCGAACTGAGGTTGTACGAGGATACGCCATTTGCCGGCGATGAGGTTCACTATAGCGAAGCTGTGCCGAGAGCCCTTTACGTCTCCGCTGGCAGCATTCGCGTGAACGGTACGGAATATCCGGAAGACGAGGGCCTGGTGTCGACCGACCCGCTCTCGGTTCACGCCGGCAGTAACGGTGCCACTATCTGGCGGTGGGAAGTTGCCTCATCGACTGTTCCGAGGATCACCAACGGCTCGCGAAGCACGCTGCGCCTTTGGGGTGGCATCAATCCGTCTCTCATTGCCGACGAATTGCTGATCCGGCTCGACAGCGTCGCATTTCCGCCGGAGGGCACGGCTCTGCTTCACACGCATCAGGGACCCGGAATCCGGTGCCTTCGCGAGGGATCGATCAGGATCGATACCGAGGGCAGCACCGCGTCCTATTGCCCGGGCGGCGCGTGGTTCGAGGGCGGTCCGGAACCCGTCTTTGCGCAAGCCGCAACCGACCGGCCAAGCCGGTTCATCCGTGCCATGGTACTGCCGCAGTCGCTGCTGGGCGCTTCGTCCATTCGCTACGTCAACGATGAGGATCGGGGCAAACGGAAATCCCAGTCTTACCGGGTGTTTTGCGAAACATCGATCAGCCTCAATCGAGGTGCGGGTCAATGAACGCGGATCGCTCTGGTGCACAGATACTGGTGGATTGCCTCCTTGGTCAGGGCGTAAAACATGCCTTTCTGGTTCCCGGTGAAAGCTACCTTGCCGTCCTGGACGCGCTCGTCGATGCGCCGGAAATTGCGCTGACGGTCTGCCGGCAGGAAGGCGGTGCCGCCATGATGGCCGAGGCCCATGGCAAGCTGACGGGCAAGCCCGGAATCTGCATGGTCACACGTGGACCCGGCGCGACCAACGCCTCGGCAGGTCTTCACGTTGCCTTTCAGGACTCCACGCCAATGATCCTGTTTGTCGGACAGGTGGCGCGCGGCATGCGCGAGCGCGAGGCATTTCAGGAAATCGATTATCGGCGGATGTTCGGGCAGGTCGCCAAATGGGTGGCCGAAATCGACACACCGGACCGCATCGCGGAATTTGTTTCGCGCGCATTCCATGTCGCCTGCTCCGGACGTCCGGGCCCCGTCGTCCTGGCCTTGCCGGAGGACATGCTCGTCGAACGGAGTGCACCTGCACCGAAATTGCCACCGGTCAAGACGCCCCATGCCGATGTTCCGCCGGACAGCTGGCGCGAACTTGAGAAACTGCTGACGGTTGCCGAACGGCCGCTGGTTGTCGTGGGCGGCGGGCCGTGGAACCGCGACGCCAAGGCCGCACTGGAAGAATTCTCCAGCAATTGGAACATTCCGGTCGCGGCCTCATTCCGGTGTCAGGATTTCTTCGACAACGAGCATCCGAATTATGCCGGCGATGTCGGCATCGGCATCAATCCGAAACTGGCCGAAAGGCTTCGCACAAGCGACCTCCTGGTGCTTCTGGGGACCCGTTTCGGAGAGATGGAATCAAGCGGATATTCGCTCATCGAGATTCCGCGGCCGAAACAGAAACTGGTCCATGTCTTTCCCGATTCCAGTGAGTTGGGCCGCGTCTACTTCCCGACGTTGGCGATCCACGCAAGTCCTGTGCACCTGGCCCTGCGGCTTGCAACGCTCGCGCCGCCTGCGGAACAGGGGGCGAGGTGTGAAGAAACAGCCTCCGCCCGCGCCGACTACAAGGACTGGAGTTCGCTACCGGACGGTATCGGCAATTTACGCATGCCGGACGTCATGCGTGTTGTAAGCACCACCATGCCCGATGATACCATCGTAACCAACGGTGCGGGCAACTACACGGTTTGGGTTCACCGTTTTCATCGCTACCGGGAATTCCGCACGCAACTGGCGCCGATATCGGGTTCCATGGGTTACGGGCTTCCCGCGGCAGTCGCGGCCGCACGGACACATCCCGACCGTCCGGTGGTCTGCTTTGCCGGAGACGGCTGTTTTTTGATGCACGGCCAGGAACTGGCCACGGCACGCCAATACGATCTGAAGATCATCGTCCTGATCGTGAACAACGGCATGTACGGGACCATCCGTATGCATCAGGAACGCCATTATCCGGGCAGGGTAAGCGCGACCGACCTGATCAATCCCGATTTTGCCTCCCTGGCAACCGCTTACGGATGCCACGGTGAAGCAGTGGAGCATTCCGACGAATTCGAAGCGGCCCTCGATCGGGCGATCGCGGCTGACGGCCCGGCTGTTATCGAACTTCGGATCGACGCCGAGGCCCTGACCCCGTCAAAGACCTTGAGCGAGATCAGGGCCGAGGCCGAAGCACGGCTCGGGTGCACACCCGCACTGGCAGGGTAATCGGAAACAATTCAGGCAAGCAGGAGCACGAAACCATGCGTTGTATTGGAAAGGTGGCGGTCGTTACCGGCGGGGCAATGGGGATCGGCCGTTCGATTGTCGAAGGCTTCGTGGATGAAGGCGCGAATGTCCTCATCGCCGACCGAACCGGTGCGGTTGAAGCGGCGGCTCAACTGGACGACGGCAGCAATCGTGTCGCCGGCGTTGCCTGCGACGTATCAAGCCAGGACGATACCGAGGCCATGGCGCAGGCCGCTATCGAGGCCTTCGGAAGGATCGATATCCTGGTCAACAATGCCGGCATCTACTCCTCGCTTGAGCCCAAACCCTTTGAGGAGATCGATATCGAGGAGTGGAAGCGGGTCCTGGAAGTCAACGTGCTTGGCCAGGCGCTTGCGAGCCGCGCCGTTGTGCCCGCCATGCGCAGTCAGGGCAACGGCCGCATTGTCAACATTTCATCCGGCACGCCGTTCAAGGGCGTCCCCTTCATGCTGCACTACGTTGCCAGCAAAGGCGCCGTCAACGCGATGACCAAGGCCCTCGCCAAGGAACTCGGCTCGGCCGGCATCCTGGTCAACGCGGTCGCACCCGGCTTCACGATGTCGGACGGCGTGCTTTCCAATCCGGTTCAACTGGAAAAACTCCAGGACATCTCCCTGAAATCGCGTGTCATTCAACGCGATCAGCTTCCGGGAGATGTGGTCGGAGCCGTGATCTATTTCGCCTCTCAGGATTCCGCCTTCGTCACGGGACAAACGCTCGTGGTCGATGGCGGCGCCTACTTCAACTAGGCGAAATCAGTATTGAAAACCAAAGGGAGGAACATACCCATGAAACGCAGAACATTCATCAAGGCAACCGCGTCGGTGCCGTTCACCTTGGCCGCTCCCGCGGTGCTCAGGGCCGCAGGCAAGCGCACATTGCGTATTGGCGTTATCACGCCGGCCAGCCACTTCTGGAGCGAGTGCATGGTTCGCGTCGGCGAGTCGCTGAACGCCAAGACCTCAGGCGCCATCGAGACGACGGTCTTCCCGTCGGGCCAGTTGGGCAATGAGCCGACGATGATCCAGCAGATTCAGGCCGGTTCACTGGATATGGGTTTCCTCACGGTCGCCGAGTTCTCCAATCGCATCGATGACATGGCTTCCCTGTTCGCGCCGTATCTGGTGACCAATGTGGATGACGCAGCGACGCTCCTCAAGGGTCCGACCGCCACCGGCATGCTCGATCAATACACCACGCTCGGTATGAAAGGGCTCGGGTTCGGGCTTGGCGGAATGCGGCACCTGATCGCGCTTTCGAAATCGGCCACCGCGGACGATCTTGCCGGCAAGAAGTTCAGGATCACCCCCTTTGCCCCGCTACGGGATTTCTATGATCTCATGGAGGTGGCACCGACGCCGATTCCGCTTCCGGGTCTGTTCGATGCACTTGCCAACGGTCAGGTCGATGGTGCCGATATCGATCTCGAACTGGCATGGAAGCTCAAGCTCTTCGACAAGGCGCGCAACCTGACGACGACCAATCACATGATGTTCCCGAATGTCGCCGTGATGTCCGGCCGCGTCTGGGCATCACTTGATGACAGCGAGAAGCAGTTGGTGGCGGAAACCGTGAGCGAAGAGCTGGACTGGCTGTTCGCGCAGTACAGCGCCTTCGACCCGAAGTGGCTGGAGGACCTCAAGGGTACCGGTATCGCTGTGCAGGCAGCCGATGAACAGTTCTTCGGCCCGGTGCTTGATGAATGGTCGGGCATCTGGGAGCCGAAAGCTCCCTCGATTGCGGGTCTGAGATCGGAAGCGGCCAGCCTTTAGCCTGAACTTCGCAAACGAAAAACGGCTTCCGGCCGCGATCCCGAAGCGGGATCCGGCCGGGAGTTAATCCGCAACACCAACATGCGGCAGGCAGGGAAATGTCATGCGCTTTCTGACAAGGGTATCGGACACGGTTGCCCGCATCGAACGGGTCGCCCTGATGGCATTGATCGCGATGATTTTGGGATTGATGGTCTTGAATGTCACTACGCGCGCAATGAACGTATCCCTTTACTGGGTGGACGAACTGGCCATCAATCTGATGATCGTGTCGGCCTTCGTCGGGACCAGCGTCATTTTCCGCAGACGCGGCAATTTCGCCGTCACGATCATATCGGACCTGTTGCCCGACACCGCAAGGCGGTGGTTATCGACCTGCGTGCAACTGATCAATCTCGGATTTGCCCTCTTCCTCGTCGCAGTCACCTGGCTCTGGTTTGATCCGGTCACCCTGGCGGCAAACCGCTTTGACATTGAGCTCTACTTCGCGGGTACCTTCAACAGCGTTTACACCGAGATGACATCGACGATCGGTGTGCGCAGGTTCTGGTTTTTTCTTGTAATGCCGTGGTTCGCGCTTTCGCTGTCGATTCACTGTCTCGCCTGCCTCGCCGAGGATCTGTCGGACTTCCACGCAGGCGGCACGTCTCGGCTACGGGCCGAACCGGGAGCCGAGCCATGATAACCGGAACCGCATTTGCCCTGCTCCTCTTCATCGGTGCGCCGATCGGCATCGTTCTGGCACTGTCGGCCACCGCCTATATCGTTTCCACGGGCAATGTCAGCCTTCTCGGATCGTACAGTCTGCAGCTGTTTTCCGGCATCAACAAATACGGTCTGCTTGCCATTCCGCTGTTCATGATCGTCGGCGAAATCATGAATCATGGAGGCATTACCCGCCGGCTTGTCGGCATGGCCCGCGCATTCGTTGGGACAATGCGGGGCGGGCTCGTTTACATCAATGTCATCGCCAACATGCTGATGGCATCGATATTGGGTTCGGCTACCGCGCAAATCGCGATCATGTCCAAGGTCATGGTTCCGGAGATGACCCGCGAGGGATATTCAAAGCAGTTTGCCGTGGCGACGACGGCGGCCTCCGGTCTGCTTTCGCCGGTTATTCCGCCGTCGATGATGTTCGTCGTTTACGGTGTCCTGGCTCAGATCTCAATCGGCGAGCTGTTCATTGCAGGCATTATTCCAGGCCTGATGATGGGCCTGGGCTTCATCGCCATCATCTTTGTCATGGGCCTCCTGCGCCCATATCCCGAAGCGAAGAAACTGACGGGTCGGGAACGGCTAACGTTGTTCAAGGAAGGCCTCATCACCCTTGCCATTCCCGTTTCCATTATCGGAAGCCACTACTGTCCCGTTAAGCTCATAAGAATTTCCGATAAGATTCTGTAAATGTAACTGCTCACCCCCACTTTAAGTCCCCGAGATTCAACGGCGGTTTCAGACCCACTAGCTCAATCGAGATGCCTTTTTGGCCTCGGAGTGGTGCGACGATTTGAATCGGCTATTAACGATCCCCTCATTGCGATTTTCGTGATTCTATCGGGTTATGACACGTGTTCGATTGATTTGGGAAAAGCCGCATTGGGGTGGTCTTTCAGTCAAGGCTACTCGCTGCATTTGGAAGCCTGAAAAGGCGATGCGGCCACCGCATGGCCTGATGTCCATGGCATCGCGGGCGGACTGATGGCAAGCGTGAATGGCACTTCCCTGCGTGAAGAGTTCGATGCTGCCAGGGCGCGCATTGCCGCGCTGCGCAAAGCGGGCAGGATTTCAGATGACGTCGATGCGGTTATTGGCGTGTTGTGCAGCTTGCTGGGCATCCTGATCGCCATCTTTCTGGAAAAGACGACCAGGAAGACCGGCAAGAACTCCAGTATTGCGCCGTCGCAGACGGATAAGGACAACACCGGGAAACGGAGCAAAAAGGCTTCCGGCAAGGGTGTGGCGCCGAACTGGATGACGGGCGAAAACCTTCGCAAGGTCACCGTCGGGGAAACCTCCACCGTCCAGGTTTGTGACAGTTGCGGGGCCGATCTCTCAGACGTCGAACCCTCGGCGCGCGAGGAACGCATCCATCTCGATATCATGTTCGAGGTTGTCGAGAAAAAGGTCGTCGCAGAAACCAGGGACTGCCCCAAATGCCGCACCCGAACCAAGGGGCGTTTCCCTGAAAACATGCCGGGGCCTTTGCAATATGGCGTTGGCTTTCAGGCCTTCGTGATCAACCTGCTGATTGCCCAGATGCTGTCTTTGCGCCGCGCCGTCGAACTGGTGCGGGCCATCTCTGGCGTCAGGATGTCGCAGGCCACCTGCCTGGGCTACATCCAGCGACTGCACGAGGCGCTTGAACCCTGGGAAACGGCTGCCGCCGCACATCTTCTGACCCGCCCGGCCCTGCATGCCGATGAGACCGGTTTCAGGGTCGACAGCAAAAACCAGTGGCTGCATGTGCTGACCGATGACTCCCTGACCCTCATTTATGGATACCCCGGTGTCAAGCGATTTTCGAACGGTGATGTGAGCGTGTGATCGGATGCGGTCATTTATCAGGCCTCACAGTGCGGCTTTTTGTGCAGCCGCGGGCCGGTATGGTGATGCGCGAACCGGGTCCAAATCAAGTTCCAAAGCTATTTTGCCTTTTGGGTCAACATGGTTTTCCCGCTCCGGATCTTTCCGATCAATCTCCCATGCTATTCGTCGACCTCTTCACACGTCCCGGGCACCGACGCGAAGCGTTGCGCGATCCGCGCTTACGCTACCGCCTCCGGATTCCGATAATTCTCCTGTTTCGATATCATGGCCCAGATACCCCGTGCCATCCTGTTGGCCAGCGTGATCGCGACCAGAAGCTTCGGTTTTCGATCCAGCATTCTGGCCAGCCAGCTTCCCTTGCGAACCCCAAACCGCGTCGCCGCATTGATCACTGACATCGCCCCGATGATCAACAGGCTTCGGATGTCTTTCTGACCCATCTTCGAAACTTTCCCGAGCCGGTCCTTACCGCCTGTCGAGCGCTGAAGCGGCACGAGACCCAGCCAGGCTGCGAAGTCACGCCCCCGTTTGAAGCAATTCATGTCCGGGGCAAAGGCCTCAATTGCCAGTGCCGTCTGCAACCCGACGCCCGGCATTGTTGTCAGCCTTCGCACTGTGCCGGATGCTTTCGCCTCCGTCTTGAGTTGCTTCGTCAGATCGAAAATCCTGGTCGCCAGCAGATCGATGTGCTCGGCATACATCCGGGCCGTGTTACGCACGAGGGCGGGCAGCCCATTGGTATCGTCGTCCAGCGCGGCTCTCAACTTCTTGATCCCCGCCTTGCTCTTCGGCCCGATCACGCCATATTCGGCGAGATGGCCGCGCAGCGCATTGATGGTCTGCGTGCGCTGCCTGACAAACATCTGCCGTGATCGGAACAGCATGCCGCGCGATTGCTGCTCGGTGGATTTCACCTCAACGAACCGCATGGTCGGCCGGGAGGCAGCTTCAGTGATCGCCTCAGCGTCTGCCCTGTCGTTTTTCTGCCTTTTGACAAAAGGTTTCACGTACTGAGGTGGAATCAGCTTCACCTCATGGCCCAACTTACCGATCTCGCGGCCCCAATCGTGAGCTGTGGCGCAGGCCTCCATCGCGACAATGCATCGGGGCTGCTGTGCAAGAAACGGCATGAACTGGGCGCGGCTCAACTTCTTGCGGTAGCCAACCGAGCCATCGGCTGTGGCTCCGTGGACCTGAAAAACCTGCTTTGCAAGATCAACGCCGATGATGCTAACTTCCGACATGTGGATACTCTCCCTTTGATTTGTGACGTTCAGTATAACGGCACCTGGCACATTACGATGCCTCCGGGCGGGGTATCCACACTATCAAGTTCCTGCACCCCAAGCGCGGCAAGGAAGCGATAGAGGCATTCGGCATCATTCCGGTCTACACCGGGGTGTTGATCCATGATTGCTGGGCATCCTACCTTGCATACAGCCAGTGCAAGCATCAGCTATGCGGGTCGCATCTGCTTCGGGAACTGACCTTTGTCGTCGACTCCAGCAATTACCGTTGGGCGCGCCTGATGAGGAAGGTGTTGCGTGAGGTCTGCCATAAGGTCAACAAGAGCGAGACCGGGGTGTTGAGCGAGGCCGAATGTCGCAAGATACGCAAAAGGTATCGGACCATTCTGACGCAAGGTGCCGGGGAAATGCCCGAAGTTCCTGCGAAACCGGAAGGTAAGCGCGGACGGGTCGCAAAGTCGGATGCCCACAACCTGCATGAGCGTCTGTTGAAACACGAGGACTCCGTGCTTCGCTTCATGAGCGAACCCGATGTCAGCTTCACCAATAACGCGGGCGAGCAAAAAATCAGGATGGCAAAGGTCAAAATCAAAGTCTCGGGCTGCTTCCGGACAGACCGCTATGCACACGCCTGGTGCCGGATATCAAGCTACCTGAGTTCCATGGGTGCCCTCGGATATAATCCACTTGTCGCGATCCAGATCGCGCTGGCCGGAAATGCCGCCAATATGGTCAAATCACACTATGCTCAAGACGCGTGACGGGGTGAGCAGTTACCTGTAAATAATCATTTAAAACGGTCTGATAGCCTGTCACCGACTTGAACTGCTAAGAGCCGGATTTAAAAGTAGTTGAGCGATATCAATGGTTTGTGATTCAACAGTCTTTTCAAAGAAGATGGAGAATCACGATGCCATGGAATGATATCGCCCGCGCCGAACATAACAGAGACCATTTGAGATTTCCAAGCGATTTGACCGATGAGGAATGGACGATACTTGCCCCGTTCATTCCGCCGGCAAAACGGGGTGGACGACCGCGTACGACCGATATGCGCGAGGTGATGAACGCGATCCTTTATATCGCAACCAGCGGCTGCCAGTGGCGCATGCTGCCGAAGCAGTTCCCACCGGTATCGACGGTACGTGGCTATTTCTACACCTGGAGCCGCATGGGTCTTTTTGCAGCCATCAATCACCTCCTGGTCCTCAATACCCGCGAACTGGAAGGCCGCGCGGCTTCACCGACGGCCGGCGTGATCGACAGCCAGAGCGTGAAAACCACCGAAAGCGGGGGCGTTCGCGGCTATGACGCCGGCAAGAAGGTCAAGGGCCGCAAGCGACACATCGTCACCGATACGATCGGCCTGATGCTGTTCATCATCGTTCACGCCGCCAACATTCAGGACAGGGACGGGGCCTGCGACCTGATCAGGGCTGTCGGCGACCGCTTCCCCTGGCTGCGCCACATCTTCGCCGATGGCGCCTATGCGGGACCGAAGTTGCGAGCAGCGCTCGCGGGGCATGGCGACTGGACGGTCGAGACCGTCAAGCGCTGCGACAGCGCAGTCGGTTTCAAGGTTCTGCCGCGTCGATGGGTGGTGGAACGAACTTTCGCCTGGCTCGGGCGCTGCCGCAGACTGGCCCGGGACTGGGAGAGGACCATCCAGAACTCAACCGCGTGGGCGTTCATAGCAAGCATCCGGTTCATGACGCGGCGTCTCGCAAGGTATTGTTACGTTTGAATAACTTTTGAATCCGGCTCTAAACGTGGCAATCATGCTCTCCAGAGTAATTTCACATGGAGAGATCCGAACAATGTATACAGGCAAACTTGTGTTCGCGCAGGCTATGGATCATCTGCCGATGCACACTCTTCGACGCTGCATCCGGCGTTACGGTGGAAACAATCGCATCAGGAGCTTTAGTTGCGAGGATCAATTCCGCAGCATGGCATTTGCCCAGTTGACCTCAAGAGAAAGCTTGCGCGACATCGAAACCTGCCTGCGCGCTCAGGCTCAAAAGCGATACCACATGGGCTTTCGCTCCCCGGTATTTCGCAACACTCTGGCCAGGGCCAACGAGCGACGTGACTGGCGCATCTATGGGGATTTTGCTGCGGCGCTTATCACAATCGCTCGAGCGCTCTACGCCGATGACAGCTTTGAAGTTGACTTGCAAAACACCGTATATGCCCTCGATTCCACAACCATTGATCTGTGCCTTTCAGTATTTCCCTGGGCGCATTTTCGGCGCGCAAAAGCAGCGATCAAAATGCACACCTTGCTTGATCTGCGTGGAAATATCCCAACATTTATAGACATTTCGCCAGGCAAAATGCACGACGTCAATATGCTGGACATCCTGACGCCCGAACCTGGTGCCTTCTATATCATGGACCGCGCCTATCTTGATTTCGAACGCCTCCATCGCATCCACATCAGCGGCGGGTTCTTTGTCTTGAGGGCAAAGTCGAATACCAGGTTGCAGCGTATTTATTCCGAGCCCGTTGATCGCAGCACCGGGGTTATCTGCGATCAAGTCGTAAGGACTGCGGCGCAAAAAGTTCGAGCAGCTTCCCGGACAAACTGCGGCGAATTCGGTATCGCGACACTGAACGAGACAAGACTCTGATCTTCATCACCAACAACTTTGTCTTGTCGGCAAAGACCATTGCCGCACTCTACAAATCGCGCTGGCAGGTAGAACTGTTCTTCAAATGGATCAAGCAGCACTTGCGCATCAAGTCGTTTTTCGGCACTTCTATCAATGCGGTGAAGACACAGATATGGATTGCAGTCTGCGTTTATGTGCTTGCCGCGATCCTAAAGAAACGGCTCGATAGCGACATGAGTCTCTACACAATTCTCCAGATTCTGGACGTCACTCTTTTCGAGAAAATTCAACTGGATCAGCTTATTACAAGTTCCGACAACACATCTGCGCCGGGGGCTCAGCCCAAGCAACTGAATTTATTCGACTTTTAACGGGACAGTAGTGATCGGAAGCATCATTGGCGGCCTTGCGACGCCCACCGAATCCGCAGCGATCGCAAGCGTGATGGCCTATCTTATCGGACGCTTCGTGACCGGGGAATTCGACCACCGCAAGATTCCCCAGATGCTGGAGACGGCCGGAACCAATGCCGCGATGGTCCTGTTCATGGTCGCCACTGCCGCGGTGTTCAGCTGGGTGCTGATCTACGGTCAGATTCCACAGACCTTGGCGGTTTGGGTGCAGGGCGTTACCCGCGACCCGCTGACATTCCTGCTGATCGTCACCGTTCTCATGCTGGCAATCGGCATGGTCATCGACGGCATCCCCGCACTCATCATGATCGTGCCCATCCTCTTGCCCGTGGCCATGCGCGTCTACGGCATCGATCCGTACCATTTCGGCGTCGTCATCTGCATCAACCTGACGCTGGGTCTTGTCACGCCGCCAGTCGGGGTTGCTCTCTATGTCGCCGCCGCCGTGTCGAACACGAAACCCGGAGAGATCTTCCGAACCGCCTTGCCGTTTGTGATCGTGACAGCGGTGGTCGTGATTTTGCTGAGTGTATTTCCCTCGCTGACGGTGCACTGAATTCAGGCTGTTCGCCCGGCGTTCAGTTGAGGGCAGCCGGTTGTATCCGCCTGCGTCGCACCCCAAAATGTAAGTTTTTCTGCCCGTATGCAGCGGTTACCAGTCCGGAAATACACGGGCGAACAAGCGCGGAGCGGAGAACGTCACCATCTTGCACCACCACGATTTGATGCGGATTGAGAGCGTGTTGACGGGAGAACCTCCGTCTTTCGGTTCGTAGCCGATCAACTCCTTTGTCTCGGTGATGTCCCACCGCATTCCGCGGTTGTCCGACATCAGGTTCACGGCCGCAAAATCGATGTCCGGTACAGTGATCGCTGCCATCATGCCATTTAGGAAGTCTCGGGTACTCAGCCACATCTGCTGTCCCCAAAGGCCCATCGCCATGTGCGGTCCGGGTTGGTTGTCGTGCGTCCACTGCGTCCACCCGATACGCAGGCAAATGACAGACAATCCCCTGTAGCGCGCAAAATACTCCCCGGTTCTTTCGCAGAACAGTTTGGACATCCCGTAGGCGTTGACCGGCCCAGGAGGCGTTTGGCGGTTCAGGATATCGTCGGTGAACCTCTTGTCGCCATGCACCCAGTTCGAACTTGCCAGGACCACGCGAGAAACACCGTGCTCCGCGGCGTGGTGGTAGAGGGCAAGGGTGGCGTCCATGTTGTTCCGGATGCTTGATTCCCATGAGGCTGCGGGCTCCCGGTCGCCGGCCAGGTGGACAATGACATCCACGCCCGCGAAGTGGTCTGCCCAGACCGGATCCGCGCCGAAATCCGCCTGGTGGATCTGCGGGTGATCGACCGGACGGATGTCGAGCCCACTGACCTTGAATTCCGGCCGGGCTTCCAGATGATCGAATAGTATTCTGCCTAAGTGTCCGCCGGCACCGGTCACGAGGACATGCATTTCAGGAGCTCCTTTTCCGCAGGCGCAGTATCGTCACCGGAGATTTGATACGATCCGGACCGCATTTGAAAGTTCTGGACGAATGACGTGCTCTCACCCGGCTTCAGCCGTTTCGCGGGCGCATGCCATTCTGCTTCGCAATAGGGATAGTCGCCTGAGTTGAAGACTTCGAAATTGTGCCCATGCGCATAGTGATCATTGTCCGCAAGCGCGGCGGTTGAACATTCGATCCAGATCGCGGTGTCGGGATCACCGATTTTCATGAAAACTCTGCCGTTGGGGTTGTGCAGGCCGATTTTGAACTCCTTTGGCGTCTTGCATTCGAAAAGGGCGTTCGGCTCGCGCAGGGTGAACAGACCGCCGGCATCGCCGAACACCGTTTTTGCAGCTGCGCGCGGGCCGGCCCGAAGGCCGATGCGGGTCGGGCGGTTGAGCATAAGCACCGACCAGATCCCGGTAAGCCGTTCCGCCGACCCGCGATTATGCACTTCGTGACGCAGGGACCAACTCACCGAGTCGTTCAAACGTATGCGTCTTTGGATTTCGAGCCCCGACAACGGGCAGGTTTCACTTTGCAGCGTGATCTGCCGGTCGTCACGCTCAGTCACCTGATAGGGGCCGGAATCCAGTGTGGGGAAGGGCGCGCCATCGATCCACGCGCTGTCGGGTGCGATCCAGGTCTTTTCTCCGCCCCAAAGCGGAAATCCGAACTGAGGCGATTTTGTCGGTAGACTTGAGAGGTTTTCTAGATCCGGAATTTGCCAGGCAAGGTCGGGGTTCTGGAAGAGAAGAGAACGCCCTACGAACACGACGTCCCACAACCTGCCGCCGATTGCGGGCAGGATCACCAGTTCCAGATCGCCGGACGAAAGCCGGACTGTCTGCCAGGCTGCGCTCATGGGTCTGCGTTCGTGTGGTCCAGTGCGCAACTACTGCGCACTGGACCCGTTCAGTCAGTGTTTGAACTGGGAGACATTCGCCTGCGTTATGGGCATGACGCCGGTCTCGACCCGTTCAGGCAAGGGGTTGATGCCGGCTGCGCGCCAATCTGGAAGCACCTTCAGGGCGTAGGTGTTTTGCCAGTGCATCATGTGGAACGCCAGGAAGATCTCCAGATAGGACTTCTGTGCAACAGCGCCGGTGATCGTTCCGTCCTCGATATAGGGCAGCATGTCATCGTTCCGGTCCATGGCTACGATCTTGATATCGCCGGCTCTGCCGGCTTCGTGAACGGCGATGGCCGCACCCTTTCCGCTGTCGCCGTCAGTTCCGCCGATGCCGACAATGTCGGGGTTTGCCTGAATGGCCTGAAGATAGGCTGTCGGAGCATAGGACGGGTCGGCCTTGTCATTGACGACGTCGACCACTTCGATTTCGGGGTATTTTTCGGCAAATACCTGCTTGTAGCCTTCGACCCGTTCCAGCGTCGACGGGGCAGGGAAGGTGCCAAGTATAACCTTGCCCTTGCCGCCGATGGCCTGCGCCAGCATTTCACCGCCGACACGGCCCGCCTGTACGCCGTTGATGCCTAGGAAGCTCGAGCGCGGGCTGTCCGGTATGTCGCCGATGCATGTTGTAATCGGGATTCCGGCCTTCACCGCGCGCTCGACTCCCGGTGCCAGGGTGGCCGGGTCACCAGGGAAAATCAGGATGCCGGCGGGACGTCGCGCGATCAGTTCGTCGAGCTGACGGGCCTGTCCCGCAGTGTCGAAATCGAGCGGGCCGGTAAAGGTCGCCTTTATGCCCATGAGTTCCTCAAGATCCGTCATGGCGTTGCGATAGTCTACCCAGAACGGAACTTGATAGTGTGGATACCCCGCCCGGAGGCATCGTAATGTGCCAGGTGCCGTTATACTGAACGTCACAAATCAAAGGGAGAGTATCCACATGTCGGAAGTTAGCATCATCGGCGTTGATCTTGCAAAGCAGGTTTTTCAGGTCCACGGAGCCACAGCCGATGGCTCGGTTGGCTACCGCAAGAAGTTGAGCCGCGCCCAGTTCATGCCGTTTCTTGCACAGCAGCCCCGATGCATTGTCGCGATGGAGGCCTGCGCCACAGCTCACGATTGGGGCCGCGAGATCGGTAAGTTGGGCCATGAGGTGAAGCTGATTCCACCTCAGTACGTGAAACCTTTTGTCAAAAGGCAGAAAAACGACAGGGCAGACGCTGAGGCGATCACTGAAGCTGCCTCCCGGCCGACCATGCGGTTCGTTGAGGTGAAATCCACCGAGCAGCAATCGCGCGGCATGCTGTTCCGATCACGGCAGATGTTTGTCAGGCAGCGCACGCAGACCATCAATGCGCTGCGCGGCCATCTCGCCGAATATGGCGTGATCGGGCCGAAGAGCAAGGCGGGGATCAAGAAGTTGAGAGCCGCGCTGGACGACGATACCAATGGGCTGCCCGCCCTCGTGCGTAACACGGCCCGGATGTATGCCGAGCACATCGATCTGCTGGCGACCAGGATTTTCGATCTGACGAAGCAACTCAAGACGGAGGCGAAAGCATCCGGCACAGTGCGAAGGCTGACAACAATGCCGGGCGTCGGGTTGCAGACGGCACTGGCAATTGAGGCCTTTGCCCCGGACATGAATTGCTTCAAACGGGGGCGTGACTTCGCAGCCTGGCTGGGTCTCGTGCCGCTTCAGCGCTCGACAGGCGGTAAGGACCGGCTCGGGAAAGTTTCGAAGATGGGTCAGAAAGACATCCGAAGCCTGTTGATCATCGGGGCGATGTCAGTGATCAATGCGGCGACGCGGTTTGGGGTTCGCAAGGGAAGCTGGCTGGCCAGAATGCTGGATCGAAAACCGAAGCTTCTGGTCGCGATCACGCTGGCCAACAGGATGGCACGGGGTATCTGGGCCATGATATCGAAACAGGAGAATTATCGGAATCCGGAGGCGGTAGCGTAAGCGCGGATCGCGCAACGCTTCGCGTCGGTGCCCGGGACGTGTGAAGAGGTCGACGAATAGCATGGGAGATTGATCGGAAAGATCCGGAGCGGGAAAACCATGTTGACCCAAAAGGCAAAATAGCTTTGGAACTTGATTTGGACCCGGTTCGCGCATCACCATACCGGCCCGCGGCTGCACAAAAAGCCGCACTGTGAGGCCTGATAAATGACCGCATCCGATCACACGCTCACATCACCGTTCGAAAATCGCTTGACACCGGGGTATCCATAAATGGGTCACGATGGACAGAAATACGTACTCCTTGCCGGCCGCGTCGGCGCGGGCCTCGCTTGACAGTGCAGGCAGTCCGAATGCACCTGCGAGACCTGCCGCAGTTCCGGCAGCAAGAAGATTGCGTCTGTTCAAATTCAAATCGGTCAATGTGACCTCCCTTTCTGGTGGTTGAAATTCCTGGTAATTCAGCCTCGTTTGCTGCGGATCAGCATGTCGAGCGCGACGGCGCTGACGAGAACGGCTCCGATGACGATCATCTGCCAGTAAATCGACACGGCTAGCATGGTCATCGAGTTGTTGATGAGGGCGACGAAGACGACTCCGAGAAACGCGCCTAGGATGGTGCCTTCGCCGCCGCGCAGCGACGCGCCGCCGATGACAGCGGCTGCAAGCACCTGGAGCTCAATGCCGTTGCCGGCGGTGGGGGTGCCGCTCATCAGCCGCGATGCCAGCAGGATGCCGGCCAGTGCGGCCAGTATGCCGGTAAGGACGTAGGCGATGATCCGCACACGGTTGACGTGAATACCGGACAACATCGCCGCCTTCTCGTTGGCGCCGATGAAATAGACCTGGCGGAAGAAGCGGGTATGGCGCACTGCCAGATCGAACACGACAACCAGCGCAAGCGTCATGAGAACCAGCACGGGAAGGCCGCCGATGTCCGCCTTTCCGACCCAGGCAAAAGCGGTTGGCAGATTTGAGAGGGAAAATCCCTCGGTGAGCACCAGCGCAATGCCGCGCGCGATGGACATCGTGCCGAGCGTGGCGATCAGCGGATTGATACCCAGTCCCGTGACCAAGAGACCATTGGACAGGCCGGCCACCGCGCCGAGCAGCAATGCGCAGACAACAGCCATCGGAATGGACATGCCAGACAGCATGAGCATGGCCACGACGGTCGATGAAAGCGCCATGACGGAACCGACGGAAAGATCAAATCCGCCGGATGCCAGCAGGATCGCCATACCGATCACGATGACCGCGGTCGGTGCCATGCCGACCGACATTGCCCTGAAATTCGACAGCGAAAGGAAGTACGGATTGAGATTTGCCATGACGATGATGATGAGAGCGATCATCACGATCAAGGTCAGTTCGCGAACGTCGACAAACGCCCTCAGAACACGTTGATAGAGGGGCTTGCTTTCGGATTGTTCGCTGCTGATCGCGATGGTCACGGGTCTGTTCCTTCAACGATGGTGTCTTCGGATGTGTGGGGTGCGGAAAGACCGGCGGCCAACTGCAACAGGCTGTCCTCGGTAGCATCGTGCGCCGCAACTTCACCGGACACCCTGCCTTCGTGGATTACCAGTATCCGCGTCGACACCGAAACGAGTTCAGGGAAGTCCGAGGACACGATGATGATCGCCATTCCTTCGGCGGCCCGGCGCTGCAGTTCGGTGTGGATCTGGAATTTTGCCCCGACATCCACGCCCTTGGTCGGCTCTTCGACGATCAAAAGCTTGGGTTCGCGCTCCAGCCATTTTGCCAGCATGATCTTCTGCTGGTTGCCGCCCGAAAGCGCGCCGATTGTATCGGCGGGTCCCCGCGTCTTTACACTGAAGGCTTCGATTGCCCTTTCACTTGCTTTCAGAACCGAACCCCCGCGCAGGATGCCGAGGCTTGTGTGTTTCTCGAGGCTCGCAGAGACCAGATTCGCGCTCAGAGTATCGTCCAGAAACAGGCCCTCTGTTTTTCGCTCCTCGGGCACAAACCCGACACCGGCAGCCATGGCGTCTCGAATGGAAGAGAAGGTGACATCGATTCCGTTCAGAGTGAGCCGACCGCTGTGTCCGTGACTGAGCCCGACCAGCGCGCGCATGATTTCGCTGCGTCGTGAACCCAGCAGGCCGGCGATTCCGAGGATTTCGCCCCTTCGGACGGAAAACGAAACATCTTCGAAGACTCCCGCCTGGGTCAGATCCCGGACTGTTAAAACATCCTCGCCCATTTGATCGCCCGACCGTTCGACCTCACCCGGATGTGCGCCGCCGATCATCTCGTTGACCACCTGCGCCTGGGACGTGTCACCGGTCGCATTTGTGCTGATTTTCTTGCCGTCTCTCAGAACCGTTATCCGGTCCGAAATCTCGAAAATTTCGGACATATGGTGGCTGACATAGACAATGGCGATGCCCTTTTGCGTGAGCTTGCGCAGGACCGCGAACAGGGATTGGACTTCGTCCGGCGTCAGCGCCGAAGTGGGTTCGTCCAGCAGCAGCACCTGCGAATTCATGGAAAGCGCCTTGGCGACCTCGACGACCTGCCGTGTACTGATCGGCAGGCTGTCGACCGGCCGGGACACGTTGATCGACAAATCGAATTCGGCAAGAAGTGCTTCGGCACGCTGTTTGAGCTGGCGCCATTCGACCACGCCAAGCCGCGATGGCGCGCGACCGGCAAAGATATTCTCGGCGACGGAGAGCGAACCGGCAAGGCTGAGTTCCTGAAAGACGCAGCCGATTCCAAGCGATTGCGCATGCGACGGGCTTTCCACGCGCACCGGATGTCCGTCGCGCAACACTGTGCCGCTGGTCGGCTGGTGCAGCCCGTACAGCAGTCCGAGACACGTCGATTTGCCTGCGCCGTTTTCGCCAACCAGCGCATGGATCTCTCCTGGCAGCAGCTCAAAGTCGATACTGTCCAGGACAACATTCGACCCGAATGTTTTTCCGACATCAGACAGGCTGAGCACCGGGTTCGGCGATTTCAGCTCGAGATCCGCTCGAACAGCTTCTTGAAGCATTGCTTTCCTCCCGCGCTTACATTGGTGTCTGATATCTTAGATGTCAACTGAAAAGAAATTGCCTTTCTTGCTTCCCCGGATTCTCGAACAGGCGGGGAGAGCATTGCCTACGGCAAAGCGATGCCGTCACGGCACCAGCAATCTGCCGGAGCGCAGGCAAGGGTCGAATTTGTGGGCTGGTTGTCCTAGAAGGCCGCAGCCTGTTCCCCGCTTCGGGTCGCTATGGAATAGGCCTGACGTGTACGGTCGATATGCTCGGCAAGGAGCCTTCGGATTTCAGGCATGTTTCCGTTCCGCACGGCTTTGGCAAGCTTCTTGTGTTCCTGGAACGACAGTTGGGTGTGTTGCGGCAGGCTCGAAAGATGTGTGCGCAAGGCGGCGATCTTGCCGACAAATCTGGAGTAACTCGCTGACAGATAGTCGTTTCCGGAATGCTTGAAAATCAACTGATGAAAAAGTGTGTCCAGAGCGAGATACTTATGCATATTGCCCTGTTCCTGGGCGACCGTCATATCCTTCACGACTTTGTCCATTTCGCTGGCCAGTGCGTCGGGATTGCGCGCAAGCGCCAATTCGAACGCGGCCGATTCGATCGCCTGCCGAAAGTCGCAAATCTGCGCAACTTCGCTTTCGCTTAACGAGAACACGCGTGCGCCCTTCTGGGGCTCGATGATAACCAGACCTTCGTCGCGCAATTGAGCCAGTGCCTCGCGAACCGGGGACTTGGAGACACCGAGTTCCTCTGAGATCCCGCGCTCAGACAACGTCTGGCCCATCTTCAAGGAGCCGTCGACGATACTTTGACGCAAATGCTCGAGAGCGAGCTCCTTTAGGGACTTGGGACGAGTGATCGGCATATCCGCTCCTGACAAAAAACTTGTTGCAAAGATCACAATATCTGATACACCAGTTATTGCAACGTGGTATATCAGATACCAGATAGTTTTTCGAAAGAGGGCAACATGCGCGCGGCGCTTGTTCTTGACTGCAAAAACCAACACGGAGAGGGCGTTTTCTGGAATCCGGAGGACGGCCGTGTCTGGTGGACGGACATCGAAGGACAATCGATCTGGTCGTTTGATCCCGAGGACGAAAAGACTGCGAACATACCGATGCGCGATCGCGTGTGCTGTTTTGCCCCCAGGCAAAATGGGGGAATGATCGTGGCTTTTGCCGATCGAGTGTCACTGTTCGATTCGCAGACCGGTCAAGAGGACAAGATCGCCGATTATCAGCCTGAAAACGGTGAGACGCGACTGAACGATGGCCGCACTGACCGCCAGGGTCGACTGATCGTGGGCGGGATGAACGAAGTGACCGGTGCCGCCGATGCCGAAGTGCTGCGCATTGACCATGACCTCACAGTCACAACCTTGTTCGGCGGCGTGTCTTGCGCGAATTCAACCTGCTTCTCGCCGGACGGTGAGACAATGTATTTTGCCGACACGCCGGACCGCGAAATCGTAGCCTTTGACTATGAAATAAGCACCGGGAATGTCTCACGCCGGCGTTCAATTGCCTCATTTGCCGAGGAACCCGGCCTTCCCGACGGATCCTGCGTCGACGCGGATGGCGGTGTTTGGAATGCCGAATGGGAGGGGCATCGTGTGGTACGCGTGGCGCCGGATGGTCGGATCGATCGGGTGATCGAAGTGCCGGTCTGGAAGCCGACCTGCTGTGCCTTCGGCGGGCCCGAGCTCGACACGCTTTTTATCACATCGTCTCGTCTGATGAGCGACGAGGATGCGTTGGCAAGGGAACCGCACTCCGGCGGTCTTTTTGCCGTCAAACCCGGAGTGCGTGGCGTCGCAGATGCGCCATTCCGCGGCTAATATCAATCGATCAGGGAGGAAAACATGATCAAAACCATTCTGAAGCTGTCATTGGCGGCCGGTCTTCTCGCCGCTACGGCAGGCGCACAAGCGGCTGACTACCCAAAACCGGTTCCGCTCAAGGACGGCGCGCAGGCCGATATCGGCGCGATAAAGCCGAAAAATGACAAGTTCCGCATCGCCTACATGCCGCCGGCAACCGAGTTCAACTACTACATTGCGATCGGCGAAGGCATCAAGGCGGTGGGCGCCGAAGCCGGTGTCGAGGTCTTCATGCTGGCGCCGCAGAGCGGTGCGGATATCAACGGCCAGATGGGCATGATCCAGGACGTCCTGACCCAGGATGTCGATGCGATCATATTCGGAACGCACGACGAATTCGCGGCGGCACCGCTCCTTAAACAGGCTGTGGATCAGGGTATCGCGGTTTTGATGATCAATTCCGACATTCCCAATTTTCCGACCCCCATCCACGGTGTCGTGGGCTACTCGCAGCGCAACGGGACACATGCGATTGCCGATTGGGCGATCGAAAACTATGGCGACAAGCCGCTCAAGGTCGGCATTATCGAGGGCCAGCCGGGTTATCACTCGACGGAACGCGTTGGCGGTTTTCTCGACGGCATCAAGGGTAACGAGAACTTCAATGTGGTCGTATCAATTGACGGAAAATGGAACGTCGAGGGCGGCAATACGGCCGGCATGGACATTCTCCAGTCGCATCCCGACCTGGACATCATCTTTGCTGCCAATGATTACATGATCATCGGGGCTTCATATGCTGCCAAGGCGTTGGGTCGCTCCGACCTCGTGCTGCTCGGCAACGATGGCGATACGTCCGGTCTCGAAGAGATCGCTGCCGGCAACATCACCGCGACCGTCAACACGTCTCCCTACCTGATGGGTAAGGCCGCAATGCATGCCACTTTGGATGCCCTGACCGGCACCTATCCCGGTGGCTGGATTGAAACGCCGACCTCGATTGAGGACAAGGACGGTGCGATTGCGGTGCTGCAGGAGCCCGAAAAGCTGTTCCCGCAGCCATCGAAGAAATACTGAGCTACTCCCTGTTCTTCGGCGGCACGTCCCTGTGCCGTCGGAGGGCTGGAAGAGCCGGTCCTGAAATTTCGAATTTGATTGCGAACAAATGAATATCCAGTCGACCCCACTTTGGGAATTTGTCGATGTCAGCAAAGCCTATCCCGGCGTGCTGGCGAACGACAGGGTCTGCATCAGACTGATGCCCGGTTCGATCCACGGTCTGCTGGGAGAGAACGGATGCGGCAAGTCCACGCTGATCAAAACGCTCTCAGGCGTTCAGCAGCCGGACAGTGGTAGGATTCTCCATAACGGCAAGGAGGTCCAGATCGCCGATCCGCAAGATGCCCGGGACAAGGGAATTGCGACCGTCTTTCAGGAGTTCTCGATCGTCCCGACACTGTCGGTCGGCGAGAACATCTTTCTTGGCAACATGCCACGCTCCCGAATTGGCATGATCGACTGGAACAAGGTCAATTCCGACGCGGCGGCGGTTCTTGCGGAGATGGAAGTCGATATCGATCCGCAGGCGATTACCGGGCGATTGTCTGTCGGTGAACAGCAGCTGGTGGAAATTGCAAGCGCCGTGGCAATGGATGCCAAAATGATCATCCTCGACGAGCCGACCGCTGCGCTGGGAGAGAACGAGATAGAACGCCTGCACCAACTGCTGCGCAAGATGCGCAGCCGGGGGACGGCGATCCTGTATGTTTCGCACCGTCTCGATGAAGTCGAGAGAATTGTCGACGAGGTGACCATTCTTCGAGGCGGTCGAGTCGTACGCGCAAGCGGCGAAACCGAGATCAATGTTGGTCAGATCGTCAGCGCCATGGTCGGCGAGGACATTGCCGAGCACTATCCCAAGGAAAACAATGCCACCGACCAGGTGGTGCTGGAGGCAAGGGACCTGACGACCAAGGCCGGTGTCCGGGATGTGAGTTTCGAGCTGCACAAGGGCGAGGTCCTGGGGCTTGGCGGCGTTCTGGGCAGTGGGCGAACCGAGATAGCTCGCGCGCTGTTCGGCGTTGATCCGCTGTTGCACGGCGAGGTCTCGCTCAATGGGAAATTGCTGGAGATCCGGCATGAGATGGATGCGATCAACGCCGGGCTTGCGCTGGTGCCCGAGAACCGCAAATTTGATGGACTGTTCTTCAATTTCCGTGCCAGCGGTAACATCACTGCGGCATCGCTGGGCTCTATCTCGCGGTTTGGCGTGCTCGATCTGAAAGCGGAAGAGAATGGCACCCGGCAGTTGATCGAGGAGCTGGAAGTCTCGGCCCAGGCCGAAGAGAAAACCGTGAATTTCCTGTCCGGCGGCAACCAGCAAAAAATCGTCATCGCCCGATGGCTGTTTTCCGAGGCTGAAGTTCTGATCCTGGACGAGCCGACGCAAGGTATTGATATCGGGGCGAAAATTGCGGTCTACAATCTCATCAACGCGCTCACCAAAACCGGGAAATCGATCATCCTGATCAGCTCCGACCACGACGAATTGCTCGCGATGAGCGACCGGATCGCGGTTGTCCAGCACGGAACTGTGAAGCGCGTCGTCCCGGCACAAGAACTGACCCATGACGATCTGGTCCGCGCATCAGCCAATCCAATGGAAGGCGCGACGATGGAGGCAGCACAATGAAGCGAGTTTTTGACGCCCAACTCATCGGCCCGTTTGCAGCGATGGTCATTGTCGCGCTCGTTGTCGCGCTGACTACCGACCGCTTTCTTAATCCGGGCAACCTTTCCAACCTTTCGCTCCAGGTCAGCATCGTTGCATTGATCGCCATCGGTTCGACCATTGTGATCTTTGCCGCCGGAATCGACTTGAGCTCGGGTTCCATGGTGGCGCTTCTGACAATGATTCTTGCTCAGATGCTGAAATTCATGGGTATCCCGCTTGCCGTTGCCCTGCCGTTGACCCTGGTTCTCGGCGCCTTGTTCGGGCTGGCACTGGGCATGATCACCGCCTACGGGCGAATACCGGCGTTCATAACCACACTTGCGGCGCTGATCGCGTTTCGCGGTCTGGCGCTGACCTTCAACAACGGCTCGCCGATCTTTTCGCTCGACCCGGCACTCGAGCCCGTCTTCTACGGAAAGTTAATGGGCATACCGCTGCCGTTTTTCTACCTGGTGATTTTCTACGCTCTTGCCGCGTTCATGATGAATTTTACCAAGCTCGGCCGCGAGATCTATGCCGTTGGCGGCAATCCGTCCGCTGCGGTCCTGACTGGAATCAACGTGCGTAAGGTCCAGGCGATGACCTTTGTCATTGCCGGTTTCATGACGGCCGTCGGCGCGGTTTTGATGTCTGCACGCCTGAATTCCGGTTCCCCGAATTATGGTCAGACGCTGGAACTGCAGGCCATCGCGGCCGCGGTGGTCGGCGGCGCTAGCCTGGCGGGCGGTCGCGGCAACATATTGGCCACGCTGATGGGTGCGATGACGATCGTGATTGTGCAGAACGGCCTCAATCTGAATGCGGCGCCGTCGTCGGTCCAGAACATCGTGCTCGGGATGATCATTCTGATGGCCGTCGGCATCGATATGTGGCGTACCGAGATCTCCGCAACCATGTCGAAGGTGTTCGGCCGGTCGAAAAACACAACCGGCAAATCTACGGCAGGCAGCGAGTCGGTCGCGAGCAAGGGACACTGATATGGACCTGGGACTGAAAGACAAGCTTGTCCTCGTCACAGGCTCCGGCTCGGGCATCGGCAAGGCCACGGCGAAAGTGTTCCTCGAAGAAGGCGCAAGGGTCATTGTTCATGGCCTGACGGTCCAGGAGGTCGATGCGTGTGTCGCTGAGCTGTCAGCCATCGGCGAGGTTACAGGCAGGGCCGGCGATCTGACCAATCCGTCCGATGCGGTCGATCTGTGCGCGTTTGCGCAGAGCCGTGGCGCGGTCGATATGCTTGTCAACAACGTTGGAATTTTCTCGGTCAAGCCCTTCGAGGATCTGACCGACGAAGACTGGATACGGTACTTCGATATCAACGTGCTCAGTGCCGTCCGCATCAGCAGGGTCATCCTTCCCGCCATGCTGGAACAGGGCTCCGGCTCCATCGTCAATCTGGCAAGCGAGGCTGGGGTCAAGCCGCTGCCGCAGATGGTTCACTACTCGGTGACGAAAACAGCCATGCTTGGGCTGACCCGCGGTATGGCAGAACTGACCAAAGGCACGAAGGTCCGCGTCAATTCCGTGCTTCCCGGGCCGACATGGACCGAGGGCGTGAAGGCCTATTTCGATGGCCTGGCGGAGCAGAAGGGCGAGCCGCTGGACGACATCGTTGAAAACTACTTCAGGAATGATGAGCCGACTTCGCTGATCCAGCGCTTCGTCGACGCAAATGAGGTGGCCCGCACGATCGTAACCGTCGCAGCCAATCCCGCAGCCAATGGCGCCGCGTATCGCATCGAAGGCGGCATCGTCCGCAGCATTCTCTAGTTCAATAACATTCAGGAGTCCCACATGGTCGCGCTGACATTCTCTCATATCGGAATCACGGTCCCGGATCTGGAAAAGGCGGTTGAGTTCTACTCCAAGGCCTTCGATCTGTACGTGATCATGGGCCCGACCGAGATCAGGCACGACGAAAGCGCGATCGGTCAGATGTGCGATGACGTGTTTGGCAAGGGTTGGGGATCCTTCCGGATTGCGCACCTTTCCATGGGCGACGGAACCGGGATCGAACTCTTCGAGTTCTCGAATACGGTCGAAGAGGAACGGCCCTTCGAATACTGGCGGCGCGGACTGTTCCACTTTTGTGTTCAGGACGCCGATGTGGAAGCGCGGGTCAAGCTGATCGAGGAATTGGGCGGCCGGCAGCGCATGAGCCAGGTGCGCAGATACTACCCGGACGAAAAACCCTATCGCATGGTCTATTGCGAGGATCCGTTCGGCAACATTTTCGAACTCTACAGCCATTCCTATGAGCTGACCTACTCGGCAGGCGCCTATGTCTGATCCGGGGGCACCCCTGTGGCGGCCGGACCGGCCCAAAGTCGTGATCACCGACTACGACTTTGGCGACGTCGATATTGAACGCGAGATTCTGGAGGCCGCCGGTGCTGAAGTGATTGCTTTACAGAGCAAAATCGAACCGGACCTGTTTGAGGCCGCGGGCGATTGCGCCGCGATGATGAACCAGTATGCGCGTATCGGCGGCGACACGATCGCCCGGATGCAGAAATGCGAGGTTATTGCCCGCTATGGTGTCGGTGTCGACATCGTCGATGTCGAGGCTGCAACAAAGCGCGGAATACTCGTCACCAACGTGCGCGACTACTGCACGGAGGAAGTCGCGGATCATGCCATCTCCCTATGGCTTGCCCTGGCGCGCCGGCTGCCGGATTACGACCGCGCCACCCACCAAGGCATCTGGCGCTGGCAGAGCGGTAAACCGATCCATCGTCTGCGCGGCCGCACGATGGGCATCGTCTCGTTCGGCAAGATCGGCCAGGCCATTGCCGCACGCGCCAAGCCCTTTGGCGTTAACGTAATCGCGTTCGATCCCTATCTGCCGGCCCAAGTCGCGGTGGAGCACGGGGCTGAACTGGTTTCAAAGGCCGACTTGCTGAAACGTTCCGACTACATACTGATGCAGGCTCCGATGACGCCGGAGACCCGGCACTTCCTCTCCGATGCGGAGTTTGCGGCGATGAAGCCTGGTGCGATTTTGGTGAACACCGGGCGTGGACCGACCGTCGACAACCAGGCCCTTTTTCGTGCGCTCACCGAGGGGCATATCGCGGCAGCCGGTCTCGACGACCCGGAGGAGGAACCTGCAAAGAGGGCCGACTGGACACCGGACGGCAATCCGATCTTCACGCTGCCGAATGTGATCGTCACGCCTCATGCCGCCTACTACTCCGAAGAGTCTATCAGGACCGCGCGCGTTACCGCCGCGACGCAGGTCGCGAAGGTGCTCACAAAACAGAAACCCGACTATCCGGTCAACGCGGAAGCGCTGGTGCGGTTGGATCAACACCGGAAAGAAAACAATGCTGAAAGTATTCAATGAGTTCGAGCGACGTCCCGATCTGCTGGAACAATTCGACGAAGTTCTGAAATGCTACTCGGCCGCTGCTGTTTTTGCCGATGTTCAGTATCGCATGGGTGTCATGGACAGCGGCATCAAACCGGCCTTCCGCGCAAAGGTGACCGGACAGGCGATCACTGTCCAACTGTCGAAAGGCGACCTTGTCGATCCCCTTAAGGCGCTCGAGATGGGTCAGCCCGGCGACGTCATCGTGGTCGATGCCGGCGGCGACCCGAACACCTCGGTATGCGGCGGCCTGATGGGCGGTTTGGCTAAAAACCGCGGAATCCGGGGCATGATCGTCGACGGTGCAGGACGCGATACGGACGAGCTGGAGGACATCAACTGGCCGATCTGGACCCGGGCAATCACACCGCGCGGCACACACACCATGTTCTCGGGCCGCAAGGAGGAACTGTCGATCAATGTGCCGATCCAATGCGGCAGCGTGGTCGTGAGGCCCGGAGATTTCATCGTGGCGGACCTGATGGGTGTCACCGTGATCCCCATCGAGAATGCCGAAGAGGTGGTGAAGCTGGCGCAGGAACAGGCCGATCGTGAAGAGGAAACGCGTAAGTGGGTCGCCCAGGGGAAAACCGTTGAGGATCTGCTGAATGAATTCGGCCGCATCTGAGCCGGCCCTGATCGGGATTGATTGGGGTACGTCCTCGCTTCGTGCATTTCTGATCGGATCGGAGGGCGAGGTCCTGGACAGCGTTTGCTCCGGGCAGGGGATCATGCATGTGGAGGACCGCAACTTCGACGCAGTGTTTCAAGGGTTGATCCGGCCCTGGGCGAAACTGAAAGACCTTCCGGTGATAGCGTCCGGCATGATCACCAGCCGAAACGGTTGGGTTGAGACGCCCTATGTCAAGGTGCCGTCTGGCGCCGAGGATCTGGCCCACGCATTGGTGCCGTTCGAGACGAAGGACGGTGTGACCGTCCGCTTTGTGACTGGCATGACCACCGAGCATGGTGGCGCTCCGGACGTGATGCGCGGTGAAGAAACCCAGATAGTCGGTGCATCCGCCATGGGCATGGGCGACGGTGTCTTTGTCATGCCCGGAACCCACAGCAAATGGATAACTGTTTCAGGTGGCCGGATTGAAGACTACGCCACGTTCATGACCGGCGAGGTATTCGGCGCGCTGCGCTCCCACACGATTTTGGGAACGTTGATGGTCAATGCGCCTTTCAATGAAGATGGTTTTCAGCAGGGTGTCGAGGCCGGACTTGCCTCCGGCGCCAACCTCCTGCACGAACTCTTCCACGTCAGGACCCTGCCGCTGTTTGGCAGGATTTCGGAGGAAATGGTCGCTGACTACCTGTCAGGCATGCTGATCGGGGCAGAGATCCGGGCTGCGAATAAAGAGCAGGCGAAGAACGGGACCGTCACCATTGTCGGGCGCGACGATCTGGCCGATCGTTACGGCATTGCGCTCGACGTGGCTGGCCTGGAAAGCCGACGCGCACCTGACAACATCGTCGCACGCGGACATTTCCTTATCGCAAAATCGGCGGGCCTGCTTTCATGAGCCTGTGGCAAGAGGTTCTTGCCGAGAACCCGCTCATCGCGATATTGCGGGGCCTTGATCCGGGCCGTGCCATCGATGTTGCGGATGTTCTGGTCGATTGCGGATTTCGCATCATCGAGGTGCCGCTCAACTCGCCGGAGCCGTTACGATCAATCGAAACAATTGCCGGAAAACATGGCGACCGGGTGATCGTCGGGGCAGGGACGGTCTTGTCGGCGGGCGACGTATCAGACGTGGTTGGGGCGGGCGGCAGTATCATAGTCGCGCCCGACATGAACCCTGAAGTCGGCGGACGTGCCCTCTCGCTCGAGGTGCCTTGGTGTCCAGGAGTTCTGACGCCGACCGAAGCTTTCGGGGCGTTGAGGCTTGGTGCCTCGGTTCTGAAGCTGTTCCCCGCCGAACTGGTTTCACCACAGGCGATCGCGGCCCTTCGGGCAGTGCTTCCGCAGGATGCGCTGCTGGCGGCCGTTGGCGGCATCACCCCTGAAACGATGCGCCCCTATCATGCAGCGGGTGCCGACAGTTTCGGTCTGGGTTCGGCTTTGTTCAAACCGACATACGAATTGGATGAACTCAGGCAACGTGCGGCCGCGTTTGTAAAAACCTATGCTGAATTGAAGAGATGATGACAAAGACAGCCGTTGTGACCGGCGGAACCCGAGGCATCGGTGCCGGCGTTGCGAAAGCCCTTTCACGGGACGGATGGCAGGTTGTCGCTGCCGGTGTTTCGCAAACGGAAATCGATGCATTCGACGGGCCGGAAGAGATTGAGCTGCGGCTGTTGGATGTCACCGATTCAGAATCTGTCGAAAGGCTGTTCTCCAATCTGGACAGCCTGGATGGTTTGGTGAACTGTGCCGGAATTCTTCAGCGCGAGGCAGAGTACGATATCGATGTTTTCAGACGTGTCATCGATGTCAATCTGACCGGGACGATGCGTTGCTGTCTGGCTGCTCACGAACATCTGGTGAATGCTGGCGGTGGAGCAATCGTCAACACGGCATCGATGCTGAGCACGTTTGGCGGCCCCCTCGTGCCGGCCTATTCGGCCTCGAAAGGCGGTGTTGCGCAACTGACCAAGGCCCTGGCGGGAAAGTGGGCCGACGATCGCATTCGCGTCAATGCCGTCGCGCCCGGCTGGATCGAAACCGAAATGACGCAGGGATTGCGGGATTTGCCGGAACGCGGCGATGCGATCCTGTCGCGGACGCCGCTGAAACGCTGGGGACAGGCCGCCGAGGTTGCGGCGCTTGTAAAATGGCTGTTGTCTGATGAAGCCAGTTTCGTCACCGGAGCCGTCTATCCGGTCGATGGCGGGTATCTGGCGATGTAGGGAGATTGAGTGATGCCGATTGAAAACGATGCCGATCCTAGAACACCCTATCAACTGCCGTTCCCGAAACATGCACTCGATGAAATCGTCATTCCGGATGCTGTGCCTGAGGACGAGCGTCTTTGGGTGCCACAGGCGGAAAACGTCTGGTTTCGCCCACTCTGCCTGAACCGGTCCCAGGGGTACTGGATGAACCTCCTGAAAGTGCGGAAATCCGGCGTTCTTTCACGTCATCGTCATCCGCAGCCCGTTCATGGCTTCGTCCTCAGGGGCCGCTGGCACTACCTAGAACACGACTGGGTGGCGGAAGAGGGCGGATATGTCTTCGAACCACCGGGTGAGACACACACTCTTGTCGTTCCCGACGGGGTGGAAGAAATGATCACCTATTTCCAGGTCAACGGCGTCATGTGTTACGTCGACCCATGGGGCAAGGTATTGGGATACGAGGACGTTTTCACCAAAATCGATTTGTGCAGAAAGCACTTTGCAAACGTCGGCCTCGGCGAAGACTACGTAGACCGGTTCATCCGTTAGAACCTTCCAGAAGCACGGCGTATCGAACAATTCGTTTCCTGGGTTTCACATGGGCTGCAAAAGCCTGGGGCAAAGTAAAACGATATGAAACGGTCTGGGGCAGTTTGGGGACAAATTCCCGAATGAATTCAATCGGTCCATGAAGCGGTCTGGGGCACGGCGGGGCGGTTTGCTGTAGTTCCCAGCCTCAATCATAATCCGCGTGTCGGAGGTTCGAGTCCCTCTCCTCCCACTAGGAAAATCTCTTAAATTCAGCTTATTGAAGATGATCCCGTTTGTGTGCTTTTCCGAATGGCGCCCGGGGATCAGGAGCGTCAGCTCCGTCACTGAAAGTGGATACCGCCATCTACGATGACGCTTTGGCCGGTTATCGTTGATGTGCTGCAAAGATAAACCACCTGTCCGGCAACGTCGTCGACCGATGTTGTGACACCCAGAGCCGCCCTATCGCGCCAGCCCTGGACCAGTTCCTCCGATCCGCCGCTTCCCAGACCGGTTTCGACCATCAAGCCAGGAGAAACGCAATTGACCGTGACGTCCGGGGCGAGGGATGCAGCCAGGAAACGGGTCAGTGGTACGACTGCTGCCTTGCTGGGTGCAAAGGCCCGGTCTTGATACCAGTCTCCATGACCAAGGGTTGATCCGATATTGACCACCCGTCCCCATCTGGAGGATCGCAGATGGGCAGCTGCCGCACGCGTTACGAGGAAGGGGCCACGGACATTGATCGCCATCATCTCGTCCCAGATTTCCGGCGTGAACGCTTCGAGGTCCCCCGGAGCGACGGAATGCCCGCCCATGGCGATCGCGGCGTTGTTCACAAGGAGATCCAGGCCGCCCATTTCCGCAACCACCCGAGCGACTCCCGCTTCAATCGAGTTCGGGTCGACCTGGTCGATTTGCACTGTCATCGCCTTTTTGCCGTCTGACAGGATTTCGTCGCGCACAGACTCGGCACGGTCCTTGCCGCCCAAATAGGCAATGGCGACATGTGCATCTTCATTCGCCAGCAGTTTGCAGATGCGCGATCCGAGGCCTCCACTTCCCCCGGTGACCAAAGCGACGGCGCTTGCAAGGCTCATGATGCTATCCCGCTGGTATGTCCTGTGGGACAAGCCTAGACGAAATGCGAAGTTGCGTCACCGGATGGATCGACTGAATGGGCCTAACCGACACACGTCGTTTCAGGAATGCTCGAACTTCCGCGCGGTCACCGGTGAAAAGATATCCCGATGGTGGGGGTTGTGCGTGTTTTCCATCAATGAGGGACCGGGCAGCAACCTTTCAAGCATACGGATTGTGCCTTCATTCGACGTAAAACTTGCCGGTTGTACGGGAAAATCAGACCTGCGCGCGCTTGAAATCGGACTTCAGCCAACAGATACTCCAGTCATGGCGAAATATGCCGACCACGACGCTTACATTGCCGCTGTGCCGGAACAATTTCGAGCCGCGCTGGCTCAGTTGCGCGCCGAACTCGCCCGGGCGCTGCCCGACGCCGAAGAAGTCATCAAGTATGACATGCCGGGGTTCCAAATCGAGGACACGATTATCGCGGGCTACGCTGCGTTCAGCAAACAGTGCGGACTCTATGTCGATCCGGCCGCGATTGCCGCCCACTTAGATGAAATTGCTTCTTTGAAGCTCAAGGCAAGCAAGACCGGTGTCACGTTCACAATGCGCAATCCCGTCACCGACGAACTCGTCAGGAATCTGGCGATTGCGTCGCGACGTGAAAAAGGGTTTTAGCAGAACCGCACGGAAACGTGGTCTGCTGCGCGGACAAAGCAGACATCCAAATCAAGCGTTGGTCAGGTCAGGTCGTCGTATCATCTTGGCAAGTCGTGCTGTTTCTGCCTTGCGTACAGAACCCGAAAGCGAAGCCGGGTCGGTTTGGGCCGGCGTACCGGGAACGCGTGTCGTGCCTGCTTTATGCGAACCGGCTACGCGGAAAGTCGGGACAGGATAGGCCCATCCCTTCACGCTGACCTCGCATCTTCCGCATAAAGACGTTGCAATATGTCCCACGCATAGGTAAAACGATTTACCAAATATAAAAAGCGTGGAGACGAAGAACGAAATGCTTCGAGGTATGACCTGGGACCATCCGCGAGGATATGCGTGCCTTGAGGCGGCTTCTGAACGTTATCTGGCCGAAACCGGCAACGCGATCACCTGGGACCACCGCAGCCTGCAAGCCTTTGCCGATGCATCCATCGAGGACCTGGCAAATTCCTACGACCTGATTGTTCTCGATCATCCGCATGTCGGCCTTATCGCCGAAACGCAGTGCCTGCTCCCTCTGGATCCGCCCTTTGGAGACGGCTCGCTTGGAGGCAGTCTGGAAAGTTATATCTGGAAGGGCCAGCTTTGGGCCTACCCCATCGATGCAGCCTGCCAGGTTGCCGTTTCGCGCCCGGATCTGAAACCGGTGCCACTGCCCCATTGGGAAGCGGCGCTTGATGCAAAACCGTGTGATTTCAGGATGGCCACGCCTTTGCTGCCGGTCGATGCCTTTGATCTTTTCATGACGCTTGTGGCCGGGAGGGGAGAGGAGGAGCTGCCTTTTTCGCACACGCAGTTCACATCGAAGGTCAATGGTGTGATCGCACTCAAGGTGCTCAAATCGCTCTACAGGCTCGGGCCTGCAGAGGCCGTGGACTGGAACCCGATCGATGTCCTCGAGGCGATGTCAACGACGGATGAGTTCGCCTATTCACCCGCCCTGTTCGGCTATATCAACTATGCGCGCGAGCGATTTCGGCCGTACAAGCTCGAATATGTGGATCTGCCGAGCTTCGCCGACACCGGTCTGAAGCGCGGCATTCTCGGTGGAGCCGGGATCGGCGTTTCGGCCCGTAGAGGAAGCGCGGAAACGGCACGGCAGTTTGCCGCCTGGATCGCATCGGAACCCGTGCAATCGGGCATATACATCGAAAACGAAGGGCAGCCCGCCAACCCAGCGACGTGGAACCGGTTGGCCGATGATTCCAGATATTCCGGATTCCTCAAGGGCGCACGGCGCACCATGGATGCGGCCTGGACCAGGCCCCGGGATATCTGGTTCCTGAGCTTTGTGGACGATGCCTGCAAAATATTCCCTGACTTTTTCCGAAAGGACAGGGACGAGGAGGATTTCTGGGCGGAACTGAACACGCTTTACCGTCACAACATTGCGGAGTCCGAGAAATGAATGTCGCGGTCATTACAGGTGGAAACAAGGGCCTTGGCCTAGCGCAGACGCGCAAGTTTCTGAGCGAAGGATACCGGGTGCACGTTGTCGCGCGGTCCGAGGGGGACATCTCAGAGCTCACCGGCGATGTGGATTTCGTCAAGCACGATCTGAGTGACTGGAGCGATACGGAATATCTGGCGGGCATCCACCGTAAATCGGGTCCGATCTCCGTACTAGTCAACAATGCGGGCATGCATCTGAAAAAACCGGTTTGGGAGGTAGAGCCCGACGAGCTCGATCTGCGTCTCGACCTGAACGTGAAGGCGGTCTTTGCGGCATGCGGCCGCTATGTCGATCTGCACCGCGAAACCGGCGGTGCGATTGTGAATATCTCGTCGATGGGCGGGCTGCTGGCGCTGCCGGCGGCGGCGGCCTATGTGACGGCAAAGACAGCCGTCATCGGTCTGACGCGCTCGGTTGCCGTCGACGCGGCCGTGTTCGCAATCCGGTGCAACGCCGTTGCACCCGGATTCATCGATACGGACATGACGCGGGCGATCCTTGAAAAGGATCCGGCACGCCGTGCCAAGATCGAGGGACGCATTCCCGGTGGCACTTTTGGCCGCCCTGAGGATGTGGCCAACGCGGTATACTTCCTGGCCTCCGATCAGGCAGCGCATGTCAATGGCGTCGTGTTGCCGGTCGATGGCGGGTTCTCGATCGGGTTCTAGAAGATGTACACGAGATCGATCTTGAACGCGGCACGCGAGATCCGCATCGAGCAGACACAGATGCCGGCGGAAATCGCGCCCGATCATGTTCGCCTGCGCCTCGCCACGGCCAGCATTTGCGGCACGGACATGCACTACTTCCGGCATTTCGCCAATGCGGGCTTCTACCTGGATTATCCGGTGACCCTGGGCCACGAAGCCTGCGCCTTTGTGGAGGACGCCAACGGCCACGATTTCATGGCCGGCCAACTCGTGGCCATCAACCCGGTCATCAATTGCGGATCCTGCGAGAATTGCGCCCGTGGCGATATCAACATGTGCGCCACAAAGCGCTTTCCCGGGTCCGCCACGACCAAGCCGCATATTGACGGCTTTTTCCGCGACTTCTTTGATTTTCCGGCCCGGTGCTGCCATGCCGTTGCCGAAGGCGTCGCACCCGATCACCTGACCTTCGCCGAACCGCTGGCCTGTGCCATGCATTCGGTCAATCGCGCGCACGTTGCGGCGGGGCAGAAAGTGCTTGTGACGGGTTGCGGCCCGATGGGACTGCTTGCCACCGTGGCTGCGGTTGCGAAGGGGGCGGAGGTTGACGTGACCGACCTCAAGCAGGAGGCGCTCGATGCGGCCGGAGCCGTTGGTGCGCAAACCGGATTCGTCATAGGCGGCGATGTGCCTCCTCCGGCCGCTTATGACGTGGTGATCGAGGCCAGCGGGTCGCCCCATGCCTACAATCAGGCCCTTGATGCCGTGCGCAAGCAGGGCACGATCGGCGTATTGTCACTGATCCAGCCCAGCGAAGTTCCAATCAATCTTCACCTCAATGCGCTCAAGGAAGTGACGAGTATCGGATCGATCCTGTTTACTTCCGAGTTTGCCGATGCGGTGGCTCTGATCGAGGCAGGCACCGTCGACTTCGAGGCCATCACGGCAGCGCGTTATCCCGTGTCCGAAACCCAGGCTGCCTGCGATTTGATGGCGGAGGGGCGCGCAGTCGGCAAAGTGCTGATCAAGCCAGTCTGAACTCTTGTGCGTAAAGCTGCCTTGCGGGTTCGGCGCTTCAGAAAATACTTGCGCCACCGTCAAGCCGCATCACGGCGCCGGTGACCCGGCGCGACTCGTCCGAGGCCAGATAGAGGGCAAGATTGGCCACGTCTATGGGTTCCGCCGGACCCAGGATCGACTTCTGGTAGATGGGATTGTCCGGCTTGATGAAGGCAGCGACACGTTCGGTCAGAACGACGCCGGGCGCCATGACGTTGACCCGTATATTGTCTTTGGCCCATTGCATGGCCATGGCGCGGCTCATCGCCAACACACCTCCCTTGGAGGCGGTATAGGCGTCGGCGCCCTCGGTACCCAGCACCGCACGCAGTGAAGAGATGTTGATGATCGAGCCTGCGCCACCGTCCTTCATGACCGGGATCACCTTGCGGCACATCATCAGCGTGCCGAATAGATCGACGCGGATTGTGCGCCAGAACTCGTCGAGCGACAGATCGGTCACCGCACCGTCCGCCGTCGAGCCACCCCCGGCACTGTTCAAGAGAACGTCAATCCTGCCAAAGGCTTCAACGCCTGCGGCGACCATCTGATCGACACTGGCTTCGTCACTGACATCGCCGGCAACCGGCACTGCCTCGCCACCCGCTGCCATGACTTCCGCCACAACCGTCCCGGCGGCCTCGGGATTGAAGTCGGCAACGATTACCTGCGCGCCTTCTTCGGCAAATCGCAGGACACAGGCCTTGCCGATTCCGTTTCCGCCGCCAGTTACCAACGCTGTCTTGCCCGCCAATCGTCCCATATTGCTCACTGGTCCCTTACCGCTTCGGCCTTGATGCCGCCAACGGCCTGTTCCGTCGGTAAAATCTCGAGTGTGGCGACATTCACATGCGCCGGCGCATCCACGGCGAACAAAATGGCATTGGCGATGTCTTCGGGCTGCAGTTCACGGATGCCCGAGACGCCCATCGCGGCCAGCCTTTCGCGGTCACCCTCCGCGGCCTGGTAAAACTCGGATGCGACACGGCCCGGCGCGATTTCGGTCACGCGGATGCCGGTACCGGACAGTTCGACCCTCAGGTTCTGGCTGATCCGGTGGATTGCCGATTTGGTGCCGCCATATACGGCAGAAAGCAGCGTGTGCAGCCCGGCGATCGAGCCGATGTTGACAACATGGCCGCGCCCGCGCGCCTTCATTCCCGGTGTCAGGCAGGCGATCAGCTTCAACGGCGCGACCACATTGATGTCAAACGCCTCCTGCAACTGGTCGGGAGACATCCCGTCAAGTCCGCTGATTCCGTGGCCGACGCCGGCATTGTTGATCAGGATATCCGGCTCGAACCCGGTCAGATGTGCCGCGTGCTTGCCCAAATCGCGTACGTCGGCGGCAAGAGTCTCAGCGCCCGTCGCTTTTGCCAAGGCGCGCAGTCGGTCCTCGCGACGCGCTATGGCCAGCACCTGCCGCCCGGAAGACACCAGTGCCCGCACCGTGGCTTCGCCGATACCGCTTGTGGCCCCGGTGACAATGGCCCTGCCGCGTGCCGTCATTCCGGGACCTCGGCATCGTCATCCAATTCCGGGAAAAAGTTCATCAGACCGTCGGGATTGACCGGCGGCACCGGCCATTGGTCTCCGCGCGTCAGACCCAATCCCCGGTTCGGCGCCGGTCGATAGGGCCGGTTGGGCAGGCCCTTCAAGTCGTTGCCTGCCAACCATTCCAGGTCGCTGCCGTAAAGTTCCTTGCAGAGCTTGTCCTTGAGTTCGGCAAGCTTTTCGGAAAATTCGGGCTGAGCCGAGACATCCGCCAGTTCCCGTGGATCGGCCTCCAGATCGAAAAGCTGGCACCGGTTCCCCGCCGGGTAGTAGATCAATTTGAACCGCCCGTCATGAATCATGCGGCTGCTGAGTTCGCCCTCGCCGAATTCGCCATAAAGATGCTCGCGTTCCTCGCCGAACATCGAGCGGCCCGTCACCGTTTCGGGGATTTCGATCCCGGCCAGATCCAACAGGGTCGGCATCACGTCGGCGAGGCATACAAGCCGGTCCTCGACCGCGCCGGCCCCGACGCGCCTGTTGCCCTTTTTTCCCATCACGATCATCGGGATGTTGGCGGAACTCTCGTAAAAGTTCTGCTTGGCCCAGATGCCATGATTGCCGAAACTCTCACCATGGTCCGAGGTGAACATGACGATGGTGTCATCGAGAATTCCCTCTTCGCGAATGGTCCCGATCAGGGTGCCGATTTTCTGGTCGATCTGGGTACATAGCGCGTAGAAGTGCCGCCGCGCCCAATCGGCCTCGACGTCCGACATATTGTAGCGTTTCTGGAAACCCTGAAGCAGCACGGGCAGATCCTCTCCATCGCACCATTCGCCACGAACGGACCTGTCCATTTCGACTCCGCGGTAAAATTCCAGAAACCGTTGCGGCGGCACGAGCGGCGGGTGCGGGTGACGATACCCAAGATACCACAAAGCCGGCCGCTTCGGATCCCTGCGGCGGATAATCCGGCACATGGTCTCGGTCGCCCAGCTGGTCGCATGTGCCTCCTCCGGAAGGTGCCAGGTCGTGGCCGCATAGCCGTTGTTGGAGATGCCATGGCCGAACTGTTTGCCAAGCCAGCCATTGTCGCCAAGGAAAATCTCGTAATCGTCGGTGACGCCGTGGTGGGTGCGCCCTTCGTCGTCCAGCTGGATGTCGTCGAATCCCAGACGATCGCGCTGAGGATACGTATGGGTCTTTCCGACGCCCTGTGCCTGATATCCGGCGTCGCGGAAGGTTTGTGCCAGTGTCGGCAGATGGGCAGGCATCTCAAGCCTTGCCTGGAAGGTGCGATCCCCGTGTTCGCGGGCCGAGGTCCCGGTCATCAGGCTGCGCCGTGCGGGAATGCACACCGGATGCTCGGAATAGGCGTTGGTGAACCGGGTGCCGCATTGCGCGATCGTATCCAGGGTCGGCGTGCGGATGACCGGATGACCCGCGCAACCCAGCAGCTCCGCCATCCAGTGGTCAGTGACGATCAGCAAGATGTTTGGCTTGGTCATTCTTCCAACGCTTTCGTTTGTGGGGGCCGGCGCAGATTGCTGACGATCGTCGCCGCAATGATCACCGCGGTGAGCGCGAATATGGGCAGAGCGATCGGATCCGTGATGAAGGTCCAAAGGCTACCCCTGCTGGCGATGAGGCCCTGACGCAGTTTCTCCTCGAAGATAAAGCCAAGTGCGACGCCGATGACGATCGGGGCAATCGGATATTTTGCCAGGCGCAGCAGGACGCCGGCCGCTCCAGCGACAACGCAGACGATGAGATCGACAGGATTTCCACGCACAACGAAGGCGCCGACCAGGGAGAAAAGGAGGATCAGTCCCATCAGGATCGGTTCAGGCACGCGCAGAAGCCTCTCGAACAGCCGGGCGCTCAGCATGCCGGTACCGAACATGATGACATTGGCCAGCAGAACCATCATGAACGCGGCGGTGAGTATGTGCGGATTGTTGTTGACCAGATCAAAGCCCGGCACGATTCCCTTGATGGTGAGGACACCCAGCAGGACGAGCGTCCCGCCGTCCCCGGGAATACCCAGCGCCATTGTCGGGATCAGCGCACCGCCGGTGACGGCATTGTTGGATGCTTCCGAGGCAATGAGCCCGTCCGGTTCACCCGTGCCCAACTTGTCCCTGTTCGGTGAGAACCGTTTGGCGGCAGTGTAGCTGACGAATGTGGCTGCCATTGCGCCAGTGCCTGGCAGGATGCCGATGAATGTGCCGATCGAGCAGGCGCGAAGCAACTCCTTCCACCGGGCAACGACATCCGACAGCGGCGGCAGCCGGAAGCCGACATTCATCTCGGCGCCGGTGCGATGCGCACCATGCAACAGGGCCCTGTGATAGACCTCGGAAAGGGCAAAGAGCCCGATGAGGATCGGAATGAGCGTGAATCCGCCGCGCATGATGTCGGAACCGAAGCTGAAACGGGTCATGCCGGTGTAGTTGTCTTGACCGACCGTCGTCAAAAACAGTCCCAACACGCCACCGAGCAGGCCTTTGGCCATGCTGCCGGAGGATAGCCATGCAATGCAGGTCAGCGCGAAGAGAACGATGGCGAAGATCGCCGAGGGACCGAAGGCCACGGAAACGCGCGCAAGCGCGGGGGCTGCGACGATCAGGATGATCAAGGAGAATATTCCGCCAATGAACGAAGCCAGTGTCGCCCAACCGATAGCAAGGTCCGCCTTGCCCGCTTGTGCCATTGGATATCCGTCGAGGACCGTCGCGGCCGATTGCGGCGTTCCCGGTGTGTTGATCAGGATTGCGGAGATCGAACCGCCATAGACCGAGGTGACGTAGATGGCCATGAAAAGGGCCATGGCGCTTTCGGTCGGCATTGCGAAGGTGAAGGGCAGGGCGATGATCAGGGCTGCAACCGTGCCCATCCCCGGTAGCACGCCCGCAATGGTGCCCCAGATCCCCCCGATCAGCAGTGCCGCGAAAACGGTCGGTGAATTGAAGAGCCCCAAAGCGGATAAGAACAGTTCCATGGCCTAGAGGCTCCCGAACCATGGCGAGCGTGGCAGCCAAAGCTCAAAACCGAAGGTGAAGATCCACCAGATCAGCAAGGGCGCGGCGATACTGAGTACAAGCAGAATACCCATCCGCCGGTAACCGAATGCGTAGCAAAAGCAGAAGAACCCGGGGATTGCGGCAAACACGAAGCCGACATAGAGCATTGCCAGTCCGGTCACGAAACCGATGGCTGTCACCAGCACCATCCTGCCCAGATGTTGTCCGACCTCCTCCGTTACTTCAGAGCGCAGTCCATTGAAGAAAACGATGGCGGACAGAATGATCGCAATGATCAGGTAACCGCGCGGAGCGAATGCCGGTCCAACATCCCCGCCAAAGGTCGGCACATCAAAATCGTCAGAAAATGTCAGAACAAGAAATACGATTGAGGTGGCGAAAAACACCGCTGATATTGTCAGGTCGAGTGTGCGCATATTTCACCTCCGGCCGACTCGGCAGGGTACCGCGATCTCAAACGGCGACGCCCCCGAATGCCGTGGCATCCGAGGGCAGGGAGTAAAGCATCAGTTCTTCACCAGGCCAGCGTTTTTGAGAAGCTCGCCGTTCTCTTCAAATGCCTTGCGGAAAAAGGCGCTGAATTCGCCGGTGTTCATGTGGCGGATTTCACGATTTGCCTTTTCCATGTTGGACGTGAAGCCCTCCGAGGAGATGGCTTTCTCACAAGCTGCATCGAGCTTGGCGACGACATCCTCCGGGGTGCCGGCGGGCGCAAACAGCCCCATCCATACGGCGATGTCCGCGGGATGGCCCTTGTCGCCTGATGTGGGAACATCGGGATGGATTTCGGACCGTTCAGGCGCAAAGATAGCCAATGCGTTCAGGCCGAAGCGGACGTCAAAGTCCGAGAACCACGCGGTCGCATCGGCGCGTCCGCCCTTGAGCTCGTTCATCGCATCGCCACCGCCCTTCGTGGGCAGATAACCGACGTCAACACCCCACATGGCACCGAGCGCAACGGAGGTGACGTGCGCCAGCGAACCGGGTGCCGCACCGGTAAAGGTGATGCCGTCGCCCTTGGCCTTTGTTTCCAGATCTTCCCAGGTCTTGAATTCGCTGTCCGCGTCCACCACCAGATAGAAGGGGCCCGAAGCCACCATGCAGATCGGAATGAAGCTGTCGATACCGTAGCTGGTTCCGCGCAAATGCGGTTGCGTCGTTGTGGTGCCGACGGGCATGAAGCCAAGGCTATACCCGTCGGCAGTTGCCGTCGACAGCTGTGTCGCGCCGACCGTGCCGCCCGCTCCGGTCACATTGCTGACGACAACGGATTGTCCGAGTTCCTTCTCCAGCTCTTCTGCAATGAACCGCGCCGGCACATCGGCGCCTCCGCCGGCTGCAAAAGGCACCATCAGGCCAATGGTGCGTTCGGGATAGTCAGCCCAAGCCGCGCCGACCGAGCAGAATGCCAAAGCGGTTGCCGAACACAGGATCTTCAAGACCGAATTCATTATCAGTTCCTCCCGAAAGTTTGTTTCGGAGAAAGCTTAGCTTGACAGGAAATGCGAGGCTATTGTTGATTGTCTGGCGTCAACAATTGGGGAGGAATGTTTGGCCAAAGGCCAAAAAAGGCTTACGCAGCGGGATGTTGCCAAGGCGATCGGCATGTCGGACATGACCGTGTCGCGCGTGTTGGCCGGCAGGGGTGTGGTCAACAGCGAGACACGCGAAAAAGTGCTGAAGGCCGTGTCCGAAATGGGCTACGTACCGAACCGGCTGGCGGGGTCTCTGGCCAGTGCCCGGTCCAATCAGGTTGGCGTCGTTCTGCCCTCGATCACCGTCGGCATTTTTCCGGATGTCGCCGCGGGGATTGCGGCGGAACTGGAGAAGGCGGGGTATAACCCTGTTATCGGGATAACGGATTATGAGCCGGAGCGCGAGGAACGGCTGATTGAATCGATGCTGTCGTGGAATGCGGCGGGGATGATCGTCAATGATTTCGTGCACACGCAACGTGCCGCGAGGCTGCTTTCGGTGTCACCGGCACCGGTCGTTGAAATCATGCAGGTTGCCGGCGATCCCATCGACCGCTGTGTCGGCTTCAACCACTTCGAAGCCGGGGCCGAACTGGTCCGTCATCTGATCTCCCGTGGCTACAAGCGCTTCGGATTCCTGGGGTGGCACGGGATGGAATTTGCAGCATCGGCCCGGTTTGAAGGGGTCCAGACCGTTCTGTCGCAAGCGGGTTTCGAGCTCTTTGCACCCAGTTGGTACAATGCACCGCCGGGGATACAGGACGGAACGCAGGGGCTCAGCAAACTGCGCGCGGCGCGACCCGACATTGATGTGGTCATCTTTGGAAATGACTTGATGGCCGCCGGCGGATATCTGCTTTCCATGAAAATGGGATGGCAGGTGCCGGGAGATATCGCCATTGCCGGATTTGGCGGCATGGAAATCGGACAGTCGCTCAGCCAGAAGCTGACGACCATAGACTTTCCGCGTCAAAGTGTCGGTCGGACCGCGGCGCGCACGATCCTGAATTTACTTGTCGGCCAGCCAATGCCGACGGTCCGGGAATTCCCCTTCGATCTCATCATTGGCGAAACGACATGACGCTGCGGGCCGCCTAATCGGTATCGTAGACGAGGCGAATGCCGGTGTGCGACGTGGAACTGTCCGGTGACGTGCCACTCCGTGCCGCGATCCGGTAGCGGTAGCAATAGCTGGCATGGCACAGAAACGAGCCGCCCTTGACCAGCTTGTATCCGCTAGTGCCGGCATGAGCGGCGCGCGCGGATTTTTTCAGCGACCGGACCTTGAACGGCTCCGAAGTCCATTCCCAAGTATTGCCGACCATGTTGAACAGCCCGTAGCCGTTCGGTGCAAAGGACTGCGCCGGGGCCAGCCCCGCAAAGCCGTCGAGCGCAAGGTCCTTGTCGGGAAACGTTCCCTGCCAGATGTTGCACGGGAAGTAGCCGATATCATCCGGTTCTTCGTCGCCCCAGGGAAACCGAACATCCCCGAGCCCGCCGCGGGCGGCGTGTTCCCATTCGGCCTCGCTCGGCAACCGGCCGCCGGCCCAGGATGCAAATGCGCAAGCATCGTGCCAGGAAATGTGAACGACCGGATGGTCCGGCTCGCACAGATCGGCGCTGCCGGGCCCAATGGGCTCGCGCCAGCTGGCGCCGCGCACCTCGCACCACCAGGGTGCCGCTGCCACTCTCGGCCTGTCGCGTTTTGCGGTGGGCAGGAAGTTCTGGAATACGAAGGACGACCCGAGCTTCTCGGCGTCTGTCTGATAACCGGTGGCGGCGGCGAAGTCCTCGAACCGCGCATTTGTGACGGCGGTTGCGTCGATACGGAACGGTTTGACCCTGGTTTTTCTTAAGGGTCCTTCGCCGTCGGCTGTCAGAACAGGCCTGCCGGTTCCCAGCAGGGACTGTCCGCCGGGAACGCGAATTGTCGATTGCCGCACCTCCGCCAGGGGTTCCTGCGACAAAACCAGATCCGGACCGCGCGCGCGAACCGCGGGCCTTTCGGGCGCCGGGTTGCAGCCGCAGGCTGTCATCTCACGGACTGCCTCTGTTCAGTCGAAGCGCGGCCCCAGAGCTTTTCGGATGCAATCCGGGCGCCTTGCGCCAGCGATTTGAGTTTGGCCCAGACCACACGGTTTTCAACCTCGGTCTTGTAGATTGCCTGGCTGGAAAACCCGCAATCGGTCGAGGCCAGGACGTTTTCACGGCCGCAGCGGTCAGCGAAACGCATGATCCTCTCGGCTATGTATTCGGGATGCTCCACCACCGAACTTGCATGCGTGATCACGCCCGGCGCGACAAGCTTGCCGTCCGGCAACTTCACCTCTTCCCACAGGTGATATTCATGCTCGTGCCTGGGGTTCCCCGCTTCGAAACTGTAGGCGCCGGCATTCACTTTCAGAACTTCATTGACCATCATCGGCAAGTCAGGTTCATGGACCCGCGGACCCTGATTGATACCATAGCAGGTGTGATATCGGATTTTTTCCTCTGGTATACCCTTGATCGAGTGGTTGACCGTCTCGACAAACATGTTGGCTTTGGCCAGGCGCTCTTTTTCGCTCAGCGATGTGTCCATGTAAACATGGGGCAGGAAGGGGTCGTCGACCTGCAATAGGAAACCGGCGTCGATGATCGCATTGTATTCGACCGACAGGGCGTCTGCGACCGCATACATGTACTCTTCCTGACTGCCGTAATACTCATTGTGGCCCACACCCGTCACGGCGGCGCACGGCATGAACGCTTCCTCCACGCCGTATTTGGTGCACGAGGCACGCAAGTTCTCAAGGTCCTTCCCAAGGGCCTCGTGACCGACATACTCCACCGGGCCGATGCAAATCACCGGATGCGCGGGTGCGATGGCTCCACCGAGATGGGCGCGGGCGAAATAGTCCTCGTAGTACTCCGGAAACGCCTTTTTCTCGGCCGCGTAATAGCCAGTATCAAAGCCCGGTCGCTGCTCGTAACCGGTCAGGCGCTCCTCGATATAGATCGCGTGACCGGGTTTGGACATCTCTCCATCGGCAACGATGTCGATGCCGGCGTCGACCTGCTGGGCCACCATCCGATCCACCGAGGCGGCGATTTGCGCGTCGAGCGCGTCGGCGTCGTAATCCGCGCCGTCCATCTTGAGCTTGAGGATATCCAGGAGATCGTGAGGGCGAGGCAGGCTGCCGACATGGGTGGTCAGAATGCGGTCTTTGCTGGTTTTCATGTGCTTCCACGGGACGCGGTCAGCGCACCCGTCCTCCTCGGTTGATCTTGACCCGCCGGACGATCTCGGCGTCGCGGGCGGCTTTGAAGGCCTCCGGGTCGCGTTCGTGCCAATTGTAGAACCCCTCGCCGGTTTTCATACCCAGCTTGCCATTTGTGAAAAGCGTACCTACCGGTGTGTCACCGGGATCGGCGACGTTGGAAAGATCCGCCCAGACGGCCTTGGCTGCGTCGGAGTTGATCAGGTCCAGTCCCGCCAGATCGGCGTGCTCGAATGCGCCCATGGCAGGAAGGCGACTGGCATAGCCGACTTTGAGGATTGTATCGCATGCCTCCGGCGTCACCAGGCCCTTGCCGACCAGCGAAGCGAATTCGCGCAATACGGCGTGCTGTATGCGCGCCCACAGAAAGCCGGGTATATCGGGGCATAGAACCGGTGTCTTGCCGGTGGCAAGCAGGATGTCGGTGGTAAGCCTGACCGCTTCCTCACTGCTTTTGGCGCCCGGCACGACCTCGACCAGTTCAACCAGGTGGGCCGGTTGCGCGTAATGGGCGATACAGAAGGACTCAGGCCGTTTCAGCGCCGACTGTATGGCGCTTGCGGAGAGGGCGGATGTGGTGGACGACAGGACCGCATCCGTGCCGGCGGCGGCTTCTGCCTGCGCCAGCAGGTCCTGCTTGATGGCGATGTCCTCTGCCGCGGCTTCGATCACGAATTCTGCGCCCGCGACGGCGTCCTGCAATGTCGGGTTCGGTGTGATCCGCGCCAGGACCTGGTTTCGCTCGGAAGGATCGGCCAGGCCCTCGGCGGCCAGAAAATCGAATCCGTCGCCGCATCGCTCCAGCGCCGGCGACAAGGCCTCTGCCCTTCGCCCCCACAGCCGCACCGTCGCCCCGCCCAGCGCGAGCGAGAGCGCAATCTGCGCTCCCATGGTGCCTGGCCCAAGGACCGTGCAAACCGGCAGGTCAGCCGACATAGTGCCAGCCACCATCGCGTTGCTCGGCCAGACCTTTGGCCACGAAATCCTTCAGGCTCGCATCGATCGAGACGAGTGCCCGCCACTCGCGAACCATGTCCTGATCATCGCAGCATTTGTCCCGCAATTCGGCAAAGGAAATGCCGGGATTGGCCTTCATGTGCGTGACCATCGAGGCCTCGACCTTGTTCACACGTCGCCGGCAATCATTGACCAGATCGACGGTCTCGGCGGCCGTCTTGACCTCGTCATGGGCGAACAGCACCGCCTGCACATCGCGCTCTGAGAGGAAGCGCTCTATCTTGTCGAATGTCGCGCGCATGACGTTGGGCTCCTCATAGAGGTAGAGCACGGGGTTGAACGGCGGCAGCAGCGGATCGGCGATCACCAGCGTACGGGTCGAGCGCTCGAAAAAGCCGATCTCGGCCATCGAATGGCCCAGCACCTCGACCACCTCCAGTTCCACGCCGCCGCCAAGGTCGATGACATCGCCGTCTTTGACGAAGCTCTCGATCGGTCCTTCTGTCGGCCCCATCCAGTCGAGATACTCCTCCTCCAGTGAAAAGTTCTCACCCTCGGGGAACGCATGGACAATCGCCTTTGCGTTCAGCATGTTGTCGGCGACACGATCGGCGCGGGCCTCGTGTCCCATGATGGTGCATCCGGTTTCGGCTTTCAACCAGCCATTGTTGCCGACATGATCCATGTGTTCGTGGGTCAGCAGAAGCAGATCGAGGTCGCCATGGGCGATGCCAAGCTCCTCGAACGCCTGCTGCAGGTCGCCAAGTCCGCCGTAAAGCCCGCTGTCGATCAACGCGATCTTGTCCGCTCCTCGAACGAAAAACACCCGCGTTGCGGTTTTACCCTCGTGATCGCCCGGGAGCCCCATGGAGACAACCGAGAACGGCCCGGACTGGTGGCTGATGACGGATTTTGCCATGTTTTCTTACCTACTTCCCTTTGAATTCCGGTTCGCGTTTTTCCATGAAGGCCGCTATGCCTTCCTTGCCGTCCTGTGTTGCGAAAAGCGCGCCAAGGGTACGCTGTTCCATCGTCAATCCGGCCGAAAGCGCAGCATCCAGGCCGTCATCGACAACCCGCTTGGCCTCTCGCAGGGCAACGGGGGCCATGCCGGCCAGTTCCCGTGCGAATTCGATGGCGCGCGGCATCAGTGCGTCGGGTGCGCATGTCTCCAGGGCCACGCCATATTCCACCGCCTCCTGCGCCGTGATCATGCACCCGGTCATCAAAAGTTGCTTCGCGCGCATTGGTCCCACCAAGCGGGGCAGGCGCTGGGTCCCACCCCCGCCCGGGAGGAGCCCGAGTTTGATCTCGGGCAAACCAAGCTTGGTTTTCTCGTTGACGAGTATGAAATCGCAGCAAATGGCGAGTTCAAATCCGCCGCCCAACGCGTAGCCGTTGACCGCGCAGATGGTCGCCTGCGGCAGGTTCGCAACGGCATCGAAGGTCTGGCGTGACCGACGCTGAAAATCGTCGAAGGCCACCTGATCGGCGCCGTGATAGCCGGCGATGTCCGCGCCTGCCACAAAACCCCGCCCGGTGCCGGTCAGAATGACGACACGCACGTCGTGCTTGCGTCCATGCAGCCCATTCACATAGTCGCCCAGGGCCGCCTGGATCTCGAAATTCATCGCACCCAGCGCCTCCTCGCGGTCGACCCGCAGGATCTCAATCGCGCCTTGACGTTCCAGAACCAGATTGGTGTGGAGGCGTTCTTCACTCATCCCAGGGCCCCCGATGCGCGCAATTGTTCAAGCCGGTCCTGCCCCAACACCTCGACGATTACCTCGTCGGTATGTTCACCTACCTGCGGGGGCACCTGCCGCAAGGAAACCGGAGTTTCCGAGAGGTGGATCGGGTTGGCGATGGTGGTAATCCTGCCGGCCTTCGGGTGATCCATCTCGACCAGCCGGTGCGGTTCCCGGGTTCGGGCGTCTTCCAGAGCCTCGTCGGTCGTGCGCACGGGCGCGCACCAGACATCCGCCGCGCCGAGGACATCCAGAAGTTCCGCAGTGGTGAGCCTGCGTGTGCTCTCGTCGATGCGCAGCTTGGCGCTGTCGCGCTCCTCCCAAGGATCCATCTCGGCCAGCCCCGGGTCTTTCAGAAGTTCAGCAAGCTTCTCGAGCGGGCACATGGCGATCGCGACCCATCCGTCCGAGGTCGGGTGCGGTCCGTAGGGCACGTCGTTCCAAGCGGAGGCAATCCCCGCCGCTGACCGTTCAAGGGTAATCTTCTGGTTCATCACGGCAAAATTCTCTTGCGCCATGGCGTTCAGCGTCGCCTGATACAAATTCGTTTCCACCCGCTGGCCGATCCCGTGCTTGTCCCGCGCCACGATCGCGCCAAGTATGCCGATGGCCAGTGCCTGGCTGGCGGCGAAATCCGCGATCGGTGTGCCGCAATTGGTGGGTGGGTCATCACGCCGCCCGGTATTCATCATCACGCCGGACATCGCCTGGACGAGCAGATCCTGCCCGGGCATTCCCTTCCTGGCCAGATAGCTGTCGGAGCCCCAGCCCGAGCCGCTGGCGTAGATGATCCTGGGATTGGCGGCCCTGAAGTCTTCATAGCCCAGACCCAGCCGGTCCATGACGCCTGAGCGGAAGTTCTCGACGACGACATCGCAATGCCTGGACATTTCCAGCAAAGCCTCGCGCCCCTCCGGACTTTTGAGGTCGACCGTGACCGAGCGCTTGTTGCGGTTGAATGCATGAAAGGCCGCGCTGTCGCCGCCAACCAACTCTCCGATCATCGGCATCGCACGCATCCATTCGCCCTTTCCGGGGCGTTCGATCTTCAGGACGTCCGCACCCAAATCAGCCAGCATCTGCGTGCAGAGGGGCCCAAGCATCATTTGCGTGAAATCGAGAACACGAATGCCGTCGAGTGCCAGGCTCCGTTGGGTGGTCATGGTCTTCTCCATCGGTCCAGAGCAAGACTTTCTTGCTGGTTTCCAGTTGGTAATACGATTTACCAGACTTTGCTCGCAGAACAGGTCCTTTGTCAAGTTTGGTGGAAATCGTGGCCCTAACCTGCCTGCGGCAACCATATGGCGATCGGCGGGAACATGATCAAAAGCGCGACCAGAATCAGCGAGCAAAGGATAAACGGGATCGCTGAAAGGTAGATCTCCCGCATCGTCGTGTCCGGGGGCGCCACGCCCTTCATCACGAAAAGAAGCAGCCCGAAAGGCGGCGTGGTGAAGCTGATCTCCAGCGCGAGCAGCATAATCAGGCCGAACCAGATCGGGTCGAAACCGAGACTGATGGCCAGCGGAAAAAAGATCGGAACGGTCAGGAGCATCATCGAGATCTGCTCCATGAACATGCCGAGGATCAGAAGCACACCGAACATGATGAGCAGCATGAAGATCGGGTCAAAATCAAAGCCGGTGGCCCAGTTGATCAGCCCGCGCGAGGCGCCGGAGAAAGCCAGAAGCTGGCTGAACGTTGCCGATCCGAAGACGATCAGATAGGCCATCAGCGTGACCCTCAAAGCACCGCGAATCGACGCCTTGACCGCCTGCCAGGTCAGGCACCGGTAGATGAGCGCCAGGATCAGGACGCCGAGCGCGCCGAAAGCGGCGGCCTCCGACGGGGTGACGATGCCGTTGATCATCATCGCGACGATCACCACCATCAGCCCGATCATCGGAACGACGTCGGTCATCAGGAGCTTCATCTTCTCGGCAATGGAATGCGGCGGCACTTCGTAGGCCGGTGCGGCGTCCGGATCGAGCCGGGTCTGGAGGAAGATCGTTCCGATATAGAGCGCGGCCAGGATCAGGCCGGGAATGATGCCCGCGATGAGCAACGCGCCGACGTCTATTTGCGCAAGTGTGGCGAGCAGCACCGCCAGCGCGGAAGGCGGGATAATGATGGCGAGACCGCCCGTGCCGAGGATCGGGCCAATCGACATGTAGCGCTTGTATCCGCGTTTCGACATCTCAGGGACCATGAGCGAACCGAGCAGCGCGGTCGATCCCATCGAGGAGCCCGAGAGCGTTGAGAATCCGGTGCCGCCGAGCACGGTCACATAGCTCAACCGGCCCGGCAGTCTGCCAAGCAGCTTGTCGATCGCGGAAAACATGCGCCCGCCGAGGCCCGTGTGGAAGAAGATTTCGCCCATCAGCAGGAAGAGCGGGATCGGTACCAGAGCGAACTTCGTCAGTGCGCCCCAGCCATTGTTCAGGAGCGCGACGATGCCGCGGTCGCCGCCCATGAATATCCAGGCCCCGATGATGTTGGCCGCCAGGAAAGCAAGTGCCACGGGCATGCCCATGGCCATCAGGAACATGATGCTGCCAATCAGCAGCGCGAGGGCCTCGTACCACTCCATTATTCGTGGATCCCCGCCTCGCCGGAATGCATCAGATCGGGGCCGAAGACGAAACGGGAAAACTCCACCGCCATCAGCGAGAACGCGACGGGGAACGTGATCGTCAACAGCCAGCGCGGATAGAAATACGCCCGCACGTCGTAATCGCTGCGTTCAATGTTGGTCAGGAACAGTTGCAGCCCGTACCACGCCAGGATGAGCGAAACCAGGACGCAGGCAGCGGCGACCGTCCGGCTGACGATGCGGCGCAGGTGCGGCGGCAACGCCGCGGTCACAAGTTCGATGTGCACGTGCCCTTTCTCGCGCACCAGCCAGGGAGCGCCCAGCATGGTCATGTAGAGAAGGCCATATTCAGCGGACGTGAAGAGCCAAGCCCATGGCTGGATCCCGAGGTTTCGCATCGCCACCGAAAGGACAACGGACACCATCAGCCAGACGAGCGTTGCCGCCGCGATCAGGGCCATGGAGTAAAGCAGCGCGTCATAGGCGCGGATCAGAATGCGCATGGTTGAAATGGTGCTCGAAAAACCCCGGGACATTGCTGCCCCGGGGTTTAGTTTATTGTGTCTTACTTGTCAGCGTTTGGATCGTAGAACAGCTCGATCAGGCGATCATAGTTTGCTGTTCCCATGGAATGTTCGGCCATCAACCCTTTCATCCGCTCCCAGTTCTTCTCGCGGGCAGCGAGCAGGTAGGCGGCCTTGGCATCGCCCTCGAGCGATACAACATTCATGCCCTGTGCATCGAGTGCGGCGAAGTCCTCGTCACGCTTGGTGCGCAAGGCGTTCACACTGTCGATTTCATGCTGGATCGCCACGTCCTGAACGATCTTCTGAGCCTCTGGGCTCAATTCGTTCCAGCGGTCGAGATTGATAATCACGCCGATGTCGGTGGAGAAGAAGCAGGGCTCGATCCGGTAGTTCAGGAACTCGTTCCACTTCAGGTCGATCAGTCCGATTTGCGTCCAGCCGGTGGCATCAACCACACCGCGCTGAAGGGCAGCGTAGACCTCACCGGTCGGCAGGTCGATTACCTGCGCGCCGAGATGGTTGGTGAAAAAGGCGTTGTAAACAGCGTTACCGCGCAGCTTGAGACCATCGACCTCCAGGTTGCCGTCGGCATCGAAGCTGGGTTCGTTCCGGGTCCAAAGGTTGTAGCAGACTCCGCTGTCGAACCAGCCGAGATATTTCAGGCCCATCTTCTCCTGATGGATCTCGTCGATCAAATCGATCCCGCCGTTTTTGCGGGTTTCGATTGCCGTGAGATTGGAGGCAACGAGGGCGTCCTTCTCGGGCAGCGCACCGCCATAGAAGGAACCGGGCGTGTAAACCATGTCGACGATCCCGTCGCGAACCGCGTCAGGCTGCTGGAACATGCCGATCGCTTCGGGTCCGCCGCGAACCTCGATCTGGACAACGCCCTTGCCTGCTTCATTCACCTTGTCGACGAACGACAGGAAGCTTTGCGTGTAGATCAGGGTTTCAGGGAACGCATGGACGGCCGTGATGACCTCTTCGGCCTGGGCCACGGCGCCGATTGTCATGGAGCCGGCGATGATGCCGGCGGCAATTTGCATTTTCATGGGTTAATTCCTCCTATCCCAAGTGCCAGTGCCCTGGCTTTCGCTTTTGCGGGCGATGTGCCCGATAGTTATCCGGCGGTTTGCCCCGCCGGAAATGCCCACGGCTGCGCCTTTGCGCGCCGGGCCCGGTATCGTGCGATTGCCGGGTGATGTTGTTCGGTCAGGTCGATGTCATCCCATCCATTGATCAGTTTCTGGCGCCAGGCGGCGTCCAGCGCGAAGGGAAGCTTTCGTGACCCGATCTCGATCTCGCCGTGCTCAAGCTTGACCGTTGTGTCGGCAGCGCCGCCAGCGAGAAGGGCGATCAGGGCGTCGATTTCGGCTTCGTCGACCCGGGCCGGCAACAGCCCGTTGTTGACGGCGTTCGATGCAAAAATGTCGCCGAAGCTGGGTGCGATCACGGCGCGAATGCCGAAGTCGACCAGCGCATAAACGGCGGCCTCCCGCGAGGAGCCGATGCCGAAGTTGCGTCGTGTCACGAGTACGCTTGCGTCGGGGACACGATTGAGGGGAAAGTCAGGAACCGGCTGCTGCTCGTTGTCGAACCGCAGGTCGTAGAGCAGATACTGGCCGTAGCCCTCGGCGCGCGGCGTTGACATGAAGCGGGCCGTGATCAGCTGATCGGTATCGACGCTCTCAAGATCGAGCGCCACTGCGATACCGGTGTGTCGGGTCCAGCCGCTCATGCCGCGGCCTCTCTGCCGAGCATCGGACGTACGTCGGTCAGGCGTCCGGTGACAGCGGCTGCGGCGACCATGGCGGGCGACATGAGATGCGTGCGTGCGCCTCGGCCCTGGCGACCGCGAAAGTTGCGGTTGGTGGTCGACGCGCAGCGCTTGCCCGGCGCGACGCGATCTCCGTTCATGGCCACGCACATCGAGCAGCCGGGGCCGACCCAGTCGAGGCCAGCATCAGTGAATATCTTGTCGAGGCCCTCGGCCTCGGCCTGTTCCTGAACAAGACGCGAGCCGGGCGAGACGAGGCCGGGCACCTTTGCCCGGCGTCCGGACAGGACGGCCGCCGCGGCGCGCAGGTCCTCGATCCGGGCGTTGGTGCAGGAGCCGATGAAGACCTGATCGATCTCGACATCAACCAGCGCACGGCCCGGAACTAGCCCCATATAATCCAGCGCGGCGCGGACCCGGTCCGCTTCGGGACCGGAAAGTCGCGAGGGGTCCGGCACGGTGCCGGTGACGGGCAGTGACTCGTCCGGCGATATGCCCCAGGTCACGATCGGGGCGATGTCGGAGGCCTCCAGCGTGACCTCCTTGTCGAAGGCGGCATCGGTGTCCGATGCAAGCGCCTGCCACTCGCCGATCGCACGGTCGAGGGCGTCGCCAACGGGTGCATATGGGCGCCCACTGACGTAGTCATATGTTGTCTGGTCGGGCGCGATCATGCCGAAGCGCCCGCCACCCTCGATCGACAGGTTGCAGAGCGTCATCCGCTCTTCCATCGTCAGGCCGCGCACCGTGTCGCCGGCGTATTCGATGGCATGCCCCTGCGCACCGTGCGCCCCGAGCTTCGCAATCCAGGCCAGTGCAAGGTCCTTGGCACCGACGCCGGGTGCAAGGCGGCCGGTCACGGTGATCCGCATGCTCTTCGGTTTCTTCTGCCAGACCGTCTGGGTTGCCAGGACATGCGCGACCTCGGTCGCGCCGATCCCGAAGGCCAGGGCACCGAAAGCGCCGTGGGTCGAGGTATGACTGTCGCCGCAGTTGATGAGCAGACCGGGCAAGGTCAGTCCCTGTTCGGGTCCGATGACGTGCACGATACCCTGCCGCGGGTCGTTCATGCCGAAACAGGTGATGCCGTGATCGCGCGTGTTCTTCTCGAGAGTTTCAATCATCCGGGCGATCTCCGGACTTGCAGCAGATCCGCGCGTCGGTGCGTAGTGGTCGACGACGCCGAAGGTGAGGCCGGGCTCGGCCACCGAGCCTTCACGCCCCGCAAGCTTGGCGAAGGCATGGTGCGAACCCTCGTGCACGAAATGGCGGTCGACCCACAGCAACGACGCGCCATCGTCGCGGCCGTGGATTTCGTGGGCGTCCCACAGCTTGTCGAGCAGGGTTTTCATTCGTCCCTTGCTCCGATCACCGGTTCCCAGTGGCGGGCCTCCCCGGCACCGACGCGGTTCAGCGTCATCTCCAGACGGAAAAGATCCGGCCGGTAAAGCGCGGACAGGTGCTCGACGCCCCGTCCATCGGCGTCGCGCACCACCCGGCGCAGAGCAAGGAGCGCAGACCCAACGGAAATACCAAGCGCATCCGCCACATCGGGCGTGGCGAGCGTTGCCGTCACGGACTGGTGTGCGCCCTCGACCTTCACGCCGCTGCGTTCGAGCAGGCGAAAGAGCGGTTGTGTGGCAAGGTCCGCTTCATCGTAACTGCGCGCGATGTCCTCCGGGACGTGGGTCGTCAGATGGGAGAACGCCTGACCGTCCGACAGGCGCACGCGCACGGCGGTCTGCACCTTGCCGTTTTCCGGCAGGCCCAGTGCCCTGGCTATCGCCAACGGTGCCCGATCGTATGAAAAGGACAGCAGCCGTGCGGTCGTTCGCTTGTCGAACTCGACCAATTGCGGAATCAGGGTGGCGAAGTTGGCGGCAATTTTGGAATCTGAACCGCTGCGGGGAACAACCACCGAGCCGGCGCCGTTTCGTTTCTCGATCCAGCCATCGGCGGCCAACGCATCGAGCGCACGCCGGATGGTGACGCGGCTCACGCCATAGCTGTCGGCGAGGCGGTTTTCTCCAGGAAGGAGTGAGCCTTCCGCAAACCGGTCATTGGCAATGTCATCGCGCAACGACAGGTATACGCGGCGGGCCTTGCCGCCTTCGGGTAGCGCCGTTTGCGTATGAATGGTCACTGCCCCTCGTCTCCTGTTTGATGCCCGAACCTAGAGTTGACGCCAGCCGGGTCAAGCCTACCTGACAGCTCTTCGATAGAGATTTTGATCTTTCAATATCCCAAAACCTGTTATATGAAAAGCACAGATTTTAGGAGGAAGAGAATGCCGATCGTCGAGGCGCATATCCTGGAGGGCTATGCGCCGGAGGAAAAAACCCGTCTGACCGCGGCCCTGACGGACGCAATCCGGTTTGTCGTTCCCGCACCGGACGAGGCGATCACCGTCATGCTTCATGAATACCCCAGCGAAGCCTATGCCCGCGGTGGCGTGCATCGGGTGCCGGCGCCGGCACTGCCGAATCCGTGCCGGCTGGTGCTCGATTATCTGGCGGCGATGGAAGCGCGGGAGCTTGAACGCGCCGAGGCCATGCTGGGCGACGGTTTCGAGATGGTGTTCCCCGCAACGCAGCCCATGACCTCTCTCATGGAACTCGTTGACTGGTCGAAAGACCGCTACCGCTTTGTGAAGAAAACCTATGAAGCGGTCGAGGCCTTTCACAGCGACGGAGCCGCGGTCGTCTATGCCCGCGGAACGCTGGCGGGAGAGTGGCAGGACGGTGCGGCTTTCGACGGGATACGATTCATCGACAGGTTCGAAGTGGTCGGCGGCAAGATCGGCCGGCAGGACGTCTGGAACGATATTGCCGAGGTGCGCGCGCAATGACCGAAGCGATCGACCCGATCACACTCGCCGTCCTGGCGGGCCGGATGGAGCAAATCGCCGACGAAATGGACGCGACCCTGTTTCGGGCCGCATTCAACCCGATCATCGCCGAGGCGCACGACGCCTCGCACGGGCTCTACCACGCCGCAACGGGCGATACGCTGGTTCAGGGAAAGTCGGGGCTTCCGATTTTTGTTGGCGTGATGTCATTTGCCGTCAAGGCAGTGATCGACAAGGCGGCGGAAGCCGGGGATATCGCCGATGGCGATATCTACATCTTCAACGACGCGCATCTTGGTGGGACGCATCTGTCCGATATGCGGCTGGTGCGGCCTTATTTTCGCGATGGCGAGCTGTTCTGTTACCTGGCGAGTGTCGGCCACTGGCACGATGTCGGCGGCGCCGTTCCCGGCAACTACAACCCTTCCGCAACGGAAGCCTTTCAGGAGGCGTTCGTCCTGCCGCCCGTCAAGCTGGCGCGCGGCGGCGAGATCCAGCAGGACATCATCGATATCCTGATGCGCAACACCCGCCTGCCGCAGTCCGCCATGGGCGATCTGAACGGGCAGCTCGGGGCGCTCGATCTGGGAGTTAAACGCCTCGACGAACTGCTGGACGAATATGGTGCGGGAACGGTCAGGGCCGCCCTTGATGCCCTGGGCGACCGGGCCGAGACGCTGATGAGGGCCGAGCTGGCGGGTTTGCCGGACGGCCGCTGGGAGGCCGTGGACTATCTGGACAATGACGGAATCACCGACACGGCGCTGCCGATCCAGGTCGCGCTGGAAATTGCCGGCGACCGGATGGTCCTGGATTTCGAGGGGACGGCGCCGGTCACCGCCGGCCCGGTGAACATAGCGCTGCCGACCGCTGCCGCGACGGCCTATGTCGCGATCAAGCACATCTTTCCGGACCTGCCCGCCAATGCCGGGGTCATGCGGCCCATCGACGTTCGCGTTCCGGACGGTTCGCTCCTTTCGGCGGAGTTCCCGGCCCCCGTCGGCGGCTACACGGAGACGATTTTGCGGATGATTGACGTGATCTTCTCGGCCGCCGCACAGGCGGCCCCTGATCGTGTCGTCGCCAACGCCTACGGGACCATCAATGCGCTGTCGATCGCGGGCAAGCGTGCCAACGGCCAGCCCTGGGTAATGTTCAGCTTCTACGGCGGCGGCCACGGCGGCAGCATCGAAACCGACGGGTTGAATCACGGCAATGCCCCGATCTCGACGGCGACCATCCCGCCAATGGAAATTCTCGAGGCGGCCTATCCGGTCATGTTCCGGCAATGGGCGCTCAGGCCAGACAGTGCCGGAGCAGGGCGGCATCGTGGCGGGTTGGGGGCTGTCTACGAGATTGAATTGCTCGAGGAGAAGGCCGAGGCGTTCTTGTTTGGAGAGCGCGGGCGGTTCCCGCCGCAGGGAGTCGCCGGCGGCGGGACCGGCGCGATGAATGAATTCCATTATGAGCAGGCTGATGGCTGGCACCAGCCGCTGCTTGCATCGAAGATGCTTGGCATCAAGCTGGTTCGAGGCCAGGCCGTCCGGCTGGAAACGCCCGGGGGCGGGGGCTACGGTCATTCAGCCCACCGGTCACCCGAGGCGATCGCTCGGGATGTGTCGCTCGGCTATCTGTCTGCGGAAGCCGCGACCGAGACCTACGGGCCCGACTGGAAAGACCCGGCGCCATGACGCGGATGATCGGTGTTGATGTCGGCGGGACGTTCACGGACGTCTTCGTGCTGGATGAAGCCACGGGAACCGCCGAGGTGGCCAAGGTGCCGACCACGCGCCCGGATCAGTCCGGCGGGTTTCTCGCCGGGATCGCGCGCCAGGTAGACGCGCTTTCGACAGTCGGCACCATCATTCACGGAACGACTGCCGGCACGAATGCGCTCCTGGAACGCAAGGGGGCAAGGATCGGGATCATCACGACGGAAGGTCTGCGCGATGTTCTGGAAATGCGCCGCCGCGACCGGCCACGTACGTGGGGGCTGCGCGGGGATTTCGATCCTGTCGTCCCGCGCGATCTGCGGCTCGAAGTGCCCGAACGCACCTTGGCGGACGGGACAATCCGCACGCCGGTCGATCTGGATGCCGTGCATAGGGCGGCAGCGGAGCTCTTGGACAAGGGTTGCCTTGCCGTCGCGATCCTCTTTGCAAACGCCTATGCCAATCCGGAAAACGAGGAGAAGGCCGTCGCACTCGTGCGCGAGCTCTGGCCCAATCCGCATGTCAGCGCATCGGCCGAGATCCTGCCGGAGATACGAGAGTTCGAGCGGTTCTCCACAACGGCACTCAATGCTTATCTCCAGCCCGAACTGTCGGGCTACATCAACCGGCTCGACGCGGCGCTCAACGATTCGGGCTTTGGCGGCGAGTTCATGATCGTCCAGTCGAACGGCGGCGTCATGGGCACTGACACCGCCTGCCGTCTGCCGGTGCGCACCGCGCTTTCGGGCCCAGCGGCAGGGGTGATCGCGGCCGGACATATCGCGCAGTCAGTGGGCTTCAACAATGTGATCACCGGAGACATGGGCGGCACCAGTTTCGATGTCGCCCTGATCGCGAACGGGCAGTCCATGCTGTCGCCGCAGACATCGATTGATTTCGGCATGGTTGTCCGCACCCCGATGATCGAAATCACAACGATCGGCGCCGGTGGCGGCTCCATCGCCTGGGTGGACAAGGGCGGGCTCTTGAACATCGGTCCGGAAAGCGCAGGCTCAATGCCGGGCCCCGTCGCCTATGGGCAAGGCAACACGCGGCCGACGGTCACCGATGCCAATGTCGTGCTCGGGCGGATCGATCCGGACAGCCCGATCGGCGGTACGCTCGACCGGCTCGACGTGGAAGCAGCGCAGAAGGCGATCGACGTCCATGTCGGTGCCAAACTTGGCCTGACGACGACCGAGTCTGCGGAGGCCATTCTGCGGGTCGCCAACTCGCGCATGGCCGGGGCTATCCGGCTTGTAAGCATCGAACGCGGCTTCGACCCAAAGCGCTTCGCGTTCATGCCGTTTGGCGGCGGTGGCGCGCTGCACACGGGCGCGATGCTCAAGGAGGTGGGCATCGGTCGCGCGATCGTGCCGCGATATCCGGGCGTGACCAGCGCGATGGGATGCGTGATCGCCGACATGCGGCAGGATTTCGTGCAGACAATCAATGCGATGACCAGCGGCCTCGATGTCGCGGGCCTGCGCGAGGTCATGCAGCGCCATGTCGACGAGGGGCTTGCCATTCTGGATGCGGCGCAATCCCGGTTCGACGCCAGGGACACGGTTTTCGAGCTCGACATGGCTTATGTCGGTCAGACGCACACGGTGGCCGTACCATTCCCCGTGGCGGTGACGGACGGCCGGGTTGAAGCGACCACGATTTCGCAGATCGAGGCTGCCTTCGATGCCGCCTATCAAGCGACCTATGGCCGTTTGCTGAAGGACGGCGCGCGACGTGTGATGAACCTGCGTACGGCGGTCATCGGCCGGCGGCCGAAATTCGATCTCACCGCACTGGCCCCACAAGGCGGCAGTGTCGAGCAGGCGCGATTGGGTTCGCGCCAGATACATTTCGGCAATGCCTGGCACGACACAGCGATCTATGAACGTCTCGCCCTGCCGGTTGGTGCGGAAATCCCGGGGCCGGCCGTACTGGTCCAGCCAGACACCACTGTCCTGATCGATCCCGGCCTGACAGGACGCGTCGATCGCTACGGTAATACGATTGTCGGGCCGGCCGAGGACTGAGATGACCGAGATGATTGACCCACGGCGCACCGCGCTCCTGACCATCGATCTTCAGAATGATTTTCTGCACCCTGAAGGTGCCTACGGACGGGCGGGGCAAGCCTCCGAAGCGATTTCGGTCCTGCCGGCAAGGATCCGGCCCTTGGTCGATTCGCTGCACGCCAAGGGCGGCATCTATATCAGCGCCCAATTCACGCTCGTTCCCGGCCCGGGCGGCGCACCGTTGATCGCGCCGCACCTGAAAAAACTGCGGCCATTCCTTGGCAAGGGCGACTTCGCGCCGGGCGCCTTCGGACATGCGCTCGTCGACGAACTCGCCCCGGCTGACTACACGGTCGAGAAGGTGGCCTATTCCGCCTTCTACCAGACACGGCTGGAATACATCCTGCGTGCACTTGGCATCGACGCGCTGATCGTCGGTGGCATTGTCACCAATGGCGGTGTCGCGAGCACGGTGCGCGATGCGCACCTTCGCAATATCCACACCGTGCTGTTGTCGGACGGGTGCGCTGCATTCAAGCCGGAGGTACACGAAGCGACGCTGGTGTCGCTTGGTTCGATCACACCAATCAGGTCCGTCTCCGACATGCTGGAAGAACTGGTATGAATCTGATGTCACGGCTGCAAGAGCCGAATATTCTGATCGCCCCCGGCGTTTACGACGCATTGACCGCGGCACTTGCCACGGAGGCCGGATTCGAGGCGCTTTACCTTTCAGGGGCCGCAGTGGCCTATACCCGCCTGGGACGCCCGGACATCGGGCTGACTTCGGTCAGCGAGGTGGCCGAAACGATGGCAATGATCCGCGACCGGGTGGAACTGCCCGTGATCATGGACGCCGACACCGGTTTTGGAAACGCGCTGAATGCACAACGCACCATGCGTCTCTTCGAACGTGCCGGAGCAAACGCCCTGCAGGTTGAGGACCAAACGTTCCCGAAGCGTTGCGGGCATCTTTCCGAAAAATCGCTGATCCCGGCAAGCGAAATGGCAGGCAAGATTGCGGCCATGGCCGATGCGCGCCAATCGGACGAAACGCTGATCATCGCCCGGACCGATGCGATCGCTGTCGAGGGTCTTGAAGCGGCTCTGACCCGTGCAGAAGCCTATGTCTCCGCAGGTGCGGACATCCTTTTCATCGAGGCCCCGCGCTCCGGTGACGAGTTGCGTCAGGTTGTCGAAGAGTTCGGCGACCGCATACCGCTGCTGGCCAACATGGTTGAAGGCGGTGCCACCCCGCTGCAAAGCGCTGCCGATCTAGAGGCGCTGGGCTACGACATCGTCATCTTTCCCGGCGGCATCGTCCGGGCGCTGGCCCGGACCGCTGTCGATTACTACGCCAGTCTGCACGCCCACGGGACGAACCGGCCGTTTGCCGATCGGATGTTCGACTTCGGTGGATTGAACGACCGGATCGGAACGGACGAGATGCTCAAATTGGGCAAGCGCTACGAGTCCGGTTGACGCATGCGAGTAAGCCAAACGCCAGAGACCCCGTTCGATCTGGACGTGTCCGTTCTGATTATCGGCGCAGGCGCCAGCGGCATGGTGGCGGCGCTTTCGGCCGCCGATGCCGGCGGAGACGTCCTGGTCATTGAGGCCGATCCCGTGCCTTCAGGCTCGACCGCCCTATCGGCGGGGCTGATACCCGCAGCCGGAACACAATTTCAGCACGAGGCCGGCATTGACGATGACGATGCCGTGGTGTTTGCCGGCGATATTCAGGCCAAGGCCAAGGGCGAAAATTCACAAGCCATGGTCGACCTTGTCGCCCACAATGCCGGGCCGACGATCGAGTGGCTGGCCGACCGTTTCGACCTGCCGTTCTCGGTCGTGACGAACTTCGACTATCCCGGCCACTCCCGGCGCCGGATGCACGGGCTGCCGACCCGTTCCGGCCGCGAACTCGTCGACCGCCTGCGCGCCAGTTGCGAAGCCCAGGATATTGACATCATCTGCAATCGACGAGCGGTGACGCTGTTTCGGGACGATGAACGGATCACGGGTGTCGAAGTGGAGAGCCCCGACGGAACGGAGCGCATTGGTTGCGAGACTCTCATTCTTGCGTGTAACGGATTTGGCGGCAATCGCGACATGGTGGCCCGTCTTCTGCCCGAAATCAAAGAGGCGCTCTGGTTCGGTCACGACGGAAACAGAGGTGACGCGGTGGTCTGGGGCGAGGCGCTCGGTGCCGACTGCCAGCATCTTCGTGCCTATCAGGGGCATGGCAACGTCGCAACGCCGCATGGCATCCTGATCACCTGGGCGGTGATTACGAAGGGTGGTTTTCAGGTCAACGTTGAGGGGCGCCGGTTCTGGGACGAAAGCCAGGGCTACTCGGAGGCGGCACGGGCAGTTCTTTCCCAGCCGGACGGTGTGGCCTGGACGATCTTCGACGCCCGCATAGCGACCGTCGCGCGACAATTTCAGGATTTCAAGGACGCCGAGGCCGCCGGCGCGATCCGGACGTCGGACACATTGGACGACCTGTCCACAATCTGCGGGCTGCCCGTCGGCGCTTTGGCGCAGACGCTGGGTGAAATTCCGCGTGCCGGTGCCGACAGCTTTGGCCGCGTTTTTGACGGTCCGCCGCTTGCGCCGCCCTATTGCGCGGTGAAGGTCACGGGCGCGCTCTTTCACACCCAGGGCGGACTGGGCATCGCCTCGGATGCACGGGTCGTCCGGAAGTCAGGTGACGTGTTTCCCAATCTTTTTGCCGCCGGCGGCGCGGCGGTCGGCGTGTCCGGGAGCGGTGACAGCGGATATCTTTCCGGCAACGGTCTGCTCAGCGCGGTGGTCCTGGGGCGGATTGCCGGGCGGTGTGCCGCGCAGCGGACGACAAAGCAGCAAATGGAAGCTTGATGGATCCTTCGGGCGGGTATTGTGTTCTCAGTCCGATTGCAGGTCCATCATCGCGGTAAAGCGTTCTTGACGGACATCGAGTATGACATCATCAAGTTTGCGCGCCTCCGGTCCGCAAAGCCAGGCGATGACCGACGCGGACACGGCGGTCGGGACGAGGTCGGATTGGGAAATCCGGCTGATGGGATTGAGCCCGGATTCGCGGATGGCGCCCTGCATTGCGGTGTCCGTCGGCGGGATGCCGATAAAGAAACTCTTCACGCCGTCGTCTGAAAGCTCCAGGTCAAACATCTGCGTCAACATATGCATGGCGGCTTTCGATGTGCAGTAGGCGGTCCAGCCTTCCATCGGCTTCGTCGCGGCGCCTGTGCCGGCATTGATGACGACACCCCGGCTTTCGCGCAGAAGCGGCAGGGCCGCCACGGTGACGCGGTGGACGCCGGCAACATTTACCGAAAGGGCCGGGATGAGGTCGTCGCTGTCGAGGCTGGAGACGTGACCGATGGGCGCGATCGTTCCGGCATTGTTGACGAGAACATCCAGCCGGCCCGCTTCCTCGCGCAGCCGGTCAATCGCGGCATCGACCTGGGCCTGCGAGTTAACATCCAGCGAAAGCCGCGTCGCCGCCTCGGGAAGCGGCTCGTTGGTGTCTGCATGATCATCGAATATGCCGGCGAAAACATGCGCGCTGCTGTCAACAAGAACCCGCACGGTCTCTGCACCGATACCGCGGCCCGCGCCTGTTACGAGGACCGTTTTTCCGGTGAGATCGGGGACGGGCACCGGTGCGAGATTGAACATTTTTGCTTGACCTCCCTCGTTATGCGTAGTTAATTGGCCTGACCAATTTACCGATAGCGCGAAGAGACAATCCTGTCAAAGGAATTGCGGGCGCCAGGGAGGACGGTGAATGGATCGACTTGCCGCGATTGAGCCAATGGCGATCGAATATCCGGATCCGAATGACTTCGGCACCATCCGCCGAACCGTCCTTACACGGGTCGAGACGACAGACGGCGTCGTCGGCTGGGGCGAGAGCATCGCCATGTGGCCGGAAGCCTGCAAGGCGGTTTGCACGATCATTTCGGAAGGCTTCCTGCCGCTGCTGAAGGACCACGAAGCCGCCGACATTGAAGGTGCCTGGAATGCGATGCGCCGTCATGCCTTCTGGTATGGCGAGGGCGGCATCGCCTCGATGGCCATATCCGGCATCGACATGGCGCTGTGGGACATCGCCGGCCGGCATGCCGGAAGACCGCTCTACGAACTCTTCGGCGGCCTGAAGCATGATCGGCTGCTTGCGAATGCATCCAGCCACGTCAACAAGAAGGGAGAGGCGGCCTGCGTTGATGAGGTCGTCGGTTTTTTCGAGGCCGGATTCCGCTCATGCAAGCTTGGCTTTGCCAAAAAGGGCGAATCCGATATCGGCGGCGATCCAGACACTGACGTCAGCTTCATCCGTGCGTTGCGTTCAGCGCTTGGCGACGAGGCGGAAATCCTGGTCGACATCGGCAACGGCGTGCGCTGGGACGTCGAGACCGCCATTTCCGTCGCCAATCGCATGGCCGAGTACCGGATCGGCTGGTACGAAGAGCCGCTTTATCCGACAGACGATGCCGGATACCGCAGACTCAAGGAAAGCACCTCCGTTCGTATCGCCAGCGGGGAGCGGGAATTCACTGAGGCCGGCTACCGCCGGCAGATGGAAATCGGAGCGGTCGACGTCTACGGGGTCGATCCTGCGCGGGTGGAGGGCGTGACCGGTTTCCGCCGCGCCGATGCGCTGGCGGGCGAGTTCGGCAAGGTCGTCAATGCACATGCCTGGTCGACGGCGATCACAACGGCCGCCAGCCTGCATCTGTCGCTGGCATCCGCCAATACGGAGATCTTCGAATACAAGCCCTTTGGTGTCGTCGTCCAGGACGACATTGTCGAGCAAAAACTCTGGCACAAGGATGGCTGGGCCTACCCGCCTGAAGGTCCCGGACTTGGCATCAATGTTCGTGAAGACGTCATTCGCTCCTTGAGGTTCGCATGAGCGACAAACGCACGCGATACGGGCTGAGGCGTCCGACAGAGGAGGATATCAGAGCACCCGGATTCTCTACGCCGTGGGACGCGCCGATGATCCCGCCATTTCCCTTCCGTTTCCGCGACGCGCAGATCATGACGCTTTACTGGCGCACCGATCCCGAGGCGATGGCTTTCCTGCTGCCGCCGCCACTTGAGCCGGTCGGCGACGTCGCATGTGTGCACATTTATCAGATGAACGACCCGGACTGGATCGGCCCCTATCGCGAGGCAAACGTCATGTTCGGCGCCCGCATGCCGGGCGGTTCAGCGGGTGGCTACTCGCCCTACCTTGTCCTCTCCTCGGATATTGGCGTCGCCCACGGGCGCGAGGTGCATGGTCAGCCGAAGAAACTCGGCGAACCGACCATTGACTATCGCGGCGATCTGATTGTCGGCGCTGTAGAGCGCAACGGTATTGACGTCATCACCGCCACGCTGCCTTACAAGCAGAAGGCGGCCGAGGCGGCTGATCTCAAACCGTATTTCGACTTTGCCACCAATTTCAACCTGAAGGCCGTTGACCACATCGACGGCCGTCCGGCGATCCGCCAGATCACTTCGCGACGGCTGGCGGACGTAACGGTCCATGAGGTATGGCGCGGACCGTGCACGGTGGAATTGCGCGCCAACGCGCAGCTTCCGGTCTATCGCCTGCCGGTTGTGGAGCCCCTCGAAGGCTTCTTCTGGCGCGGCGCGTTCACGCTCGTCGCCGGCGAAATCCTCCATGACTACCTGGAGGCCGGCACATGACCCGCACTGTCGTCGTCACCGACTACACATTCCCGGACGTCGTCCGCGAGGAGCAGGCGGCGCTTGCCAGCGGCGCGGCGTTCTCGGCGCACCAGTGCAAAAGTGCCGACGATGTCGCACGGGCTGTCGCCGGCGCCGATGTCGTTGCCGTTCAGTTCGCGCCCTTTACCGAAGCGGCAGCCAGCGTGGTCGCGCCGGGTGCGACCGTCATCCGCTATGGAGTCGGCTACGACAATATTGACCTCGACGCGACCGAGTCGCACGGTCTGAAGGTCGGTTATGTCCCTGATTACTGCCCGGATGAGGTGGCAGACCACACGGCAGCCGCGGCGCTGGCGTTGCTGCGCAAACTCGTGCCGCTCGATCAATCCGTGCGCTCAGGCGAATGGGCTGCGGTGAAGCATGCCAGACCGCTGAAACCGTTCGACGAGACGGTGTTCGGCTTTTTCGGACTGGGCCGTATCGGCCGAGCGGTTCTTGACCGGCTGACTGGCTTTGGGTTCCGTTTCATGGCCAGTGATCCGTTGTTGACGGAGGCGGAGGCCGCCGGACTCGGTGTTGAAAGAGTTGATGCCGACACGCTGTTGCGTACCGCCGACATCATCTCGCTGCACACGCCGGCGACGGCTGAGACAACCGGCTATTTCAATGCCACGCGGCTGGCGGCAATGCAGCCGCACGCCCTGCTCGTCAACAGCGCCCGCGGGCAGCTCATTGTCGAGTCCGATCTGGCCGAGGCGCTGAAGAAAGGTACGATCGCAGGTGCCGCACTGGATGTGTTCGCAGAAGAGCCGCTGCCGGCTGATTCACCACTGCGCGATGCGCCGAACCTGCTCTTGACACCGCATGCCGCATGGTACTCCGACGCTGCCATCGGCAGGCTCCAGGGGCTTGTGGCGGAAGATATCTCAAGAGCTTTGCGTGGTGAACCGCCACGCCGGCCCGTCGGCCAGGCTTAGAGCGATCTGTGATGAGGTTGATGCATTTGATGGTGGAAAATCGGCCCAGTCGGCCAGGCGCGTCGCGCGCGATGCGGGGCATCGGGCAAGCGGCGCAACGACGTCGATGGGTCGATTTTCCCCACCCAGAAAGGGAGGTGGATATTGAATACCGACCTTAAATGGGCCGGGCGATTTCGCTCTCTGGCGTCGTTGGCTCGCGCTTGTGGTGGACCCACACCACGGCGCGCAACCCGCCTAGCCAGCGACCAAAATCGCCTCGGTCAAATGCGTCAACCTCATCACAGATCGCTCTGGGAGGAGATTGGATGCGTGAATGCATTCGGAACTGCAGCAAGACGCATCAGCGTCGAAAATCAACAGATGGAGGATAATGGAATGAAAACGAAAGCACTGACAGCCGTCGCAGCGGCGCTCATGCTCGGCGCCTCAAGCGCAGCCTATGCTGACGCGATGAAGCTGGAACCGGGCAAAGACACCAACATGATCCTGCTGCCGAAGTTCCTTGGCATCCTGGTGTTCGACCAGGCCAATGAAGGCGCACAGGAAGCGCACAAGGAGTTGCAGAACCCCGGCGAGCTGCTGTTCCAGGGGCCGACGCCTGAAAATTCCGTTGCAGGACAAATCGAGATCATGACAACGGCCGCGACCCAGAAGCAGGGCGCTGTCATGCTTTCAAACAACGCCGGCGACCAGATTGTTCCGTCCGCAGAGGCCGCCCAGACGGCTGGCACCAAGGTCGTGACATGGGACAGCCCGATCCCGTCCGGCGAGGGTGAAAGTGTCTTTGTCGCCCAGGTCGATTTCGGCTCGATCGGCACGGTGATGGCCGACATGGCCCATTCGATTCTCGGCGGCGAGGGCAAGATGGCCATTCTGTCCGCAACGCCTGACGCAGCGAACCAGAATGCGTGGATCGCGGCGCTCGAGAGCGAGCTTGCCAGCAACGACAAGTACAAGGGCATTGAACTGGTCGACACTGTCTACGGCGATGACCAGTCGGAAGTCAGCTACAACCGCGCCCTGGCGCTGGTCGACAAATATCCTGATCTCGGCCTCATCATGTCGCCGACCACGGTAGGAATCCAGGCATCCTCCAAGGCAATGCAGGACGAGGGCCTTTGCGACAAGGTCAAGGTCAGCGGTCTTGGCCTGCCATCGGAGATGGTCTCCTACACGATGAACGGCTGCGCGCCTGAATTCGCGCTCTGGGATTTCCGCGACCTCGGATACCTCACCTACTACACCGCCTATGGAATCTCCACCGGCCAGCTCAAGGGCGACATCGGCGAATCGTTTAGTGCCGGTCGCATGGGCGACTATACGATCGAGGAAGACCCCGGCCGGCCGGGTGCCAAACGCATCCTTATGGGCCCGTTCACGGTCTACACGAAGGACAATGTCGAGGCAGCGGCGAAATAGCCGGACGAGCATTCCGGGCGGCAGCTATGCCGCCCGGGCCCGATGCGGGAGAAATGGACATGAGCAACCCGGTTCTGGCCCTGCGTTCCGTGACCAAGACGTTCGGCATGACCGTTGCCCTGAAATCCATGACCCTCGAGCTCTTTCCCGGCGAGGTGCATGCGATTGTCGGTGAGAACGGCGCCGGGAAGTCGACCATGATCAAGATCATGACCGGCATTCACCAGCCGACTGCCGGATCGCTCGAAATCGATGGTCAAACGACAGCAATTGCGGGGCCGCATGCGGCGCGCGAAGCCGGCATAGCCGCCATGTATCAGGAACCGATGGTGTTCCCGGACCTGGATGTAGCCGAGAACATTTTCATCAGCTCGACCCGCGAGGGTTTGCTGCAGAACCAGCGGGAGCTGCGACGCAAGGCGCGCGCGCTGATAGCCCGCATCGGCATGCAGCTCGAGGTGGATCGCACCGCCAGCGGCCTGACGCTTGCCGAGCAACAGGCCGTCGAGATCGCCCGTGCTCTCAGCCAGGACGTGCGGGTGCTGGTCATGGACGAACCGACAGCATCTTTGTCGGCGCACGAGGCCGCCCAGCTTCGCCGGATCGCGGCGGGGCTGGCGAAAGAAGGGGTTTCTGTTGTCTATATTTCGCACCGGCTGGAGGAGATCTTCGAGATCGCCGACCGGGTGACCGTTATCCGCGATGGTGAACATATTTCGACCAATGCGGTCGCCGACACAGATGCCGACACCATGATCGCGGAAATGGTCGGACGCGAGGTCAGCAATTTTTTCGAAAAGACCGAATCCGCGGCGCGTCCCGATGTGCTGCTCAGCGTGCGTGGCCTTGGCCGCGAGGACGTCTTCGATGATGTTTCCTTCGATCTGCATCGTGGGGAAATCCTGTGCATGGCCGGTCTGGTTGGTGCCCGCCGCACCGATGTGGGGCTCGCCCTTTTCGGGATCGCACCCGCGACCGCGGGAACAATCACCTACAAGGGTAGCGAGACCAAGATCGACAATGCGGGCAAGGCCATGGCTGCCGGTATTGCGTATGTTTCAGAAGACCGGCGCAAGCTTGGCCTCGCGATGCCGCTGGCCATCCGCTCCAACATCACACTGGCAACCCTGCAAACCTACCTCTCGCGCTACGGCCTGCTCGACCGCACGCGAGAGCATGAGACGGCGGAAATGTATCGCCAACGCCTCAACATCCGCACGCCGGATGTCGACATGGAGGTCGGTATGCTGTCGGGCGGCAACCAGCAGAAGGTCATGCTTGCCAAGTGGCTGAACCTGAAACCCGACCTGCTGATCTTTGATGAGCCAACCCGGGGTATCGATGTCGGCGCCAAGGCGGAAGTGCATGCGCTGATCCGTGAATTCGTTGCCGCCGGCGGTGCAGCCCTGGTAATTTCCTCGGACCTGCCGGAAGTGCTGGCGCTGGGCGACCGCATCCTCGTGATGCGCGAAGGACGGCAGATGGCGGTGATTGAAAACGAAGATGCGACGCAGGAACAGGTGATGGCGCTCGCCACCGGCCAGACTGCACTGCAGGAGGCGTCCTGATGGGTCGGGTGCTCAGCCGTATCAGCCCGCAGACCCTGCGCATCCTTGCGCTGCTGATCGTTCTGGCGCTGGTTGTGGTGTTTTTCTCCACCCAGATACCCAACTATCTCAACGGTCGGCTGTTCAACCGCATCAGCAGCTCGGTCGCCATCATGGCGTTGATCGCCACCGGCCAGACGCTGGTCATCCTGACCCGCAACATCGACCTGTCGGTCGGCTCCATTGTCGGTTTCTCGGCTTTCGCCGCCGGTTCCCTGGTCACCGGCATGCCGGATCTCCATCCGGCTCTGCTCGTGCTCTATGCGGCGGCGGTCGGAGCGGCATTCGGGGCCTTCAACGGGCTGATCGTCGCCTATGCGCGTGTGCCTTCGATCATTGTGACCTTGGCCACGCTTGCCCTTTTCCGTTCGTTCCTGGTCGAGTATTCCGACGCCAAATCGATAACCTCTTCCAACCTGCCGCAATGGCTTGTCGCCTTTCCCAACACGACACTGTTCGAGATCGGCCAGTTCGACTTTCGTGCCGGTTTCCTGTCTGCCCTGGCCGTCGTTATCGTCGTCCATGTGGCGCTCAACCGGCTGCGCCCGGCGCGGCGGTTCTATGCCGTCGGCTCCAATCCGGAGGCCGCCGAGATGGCCGGGATCAATACCAGGGCGACGGTGTTCACCGCCTTCGTGCTCTCCGGAGCGCTGGCCGGGCTGGCCGGGTTGATGTTCCTTGCCCGCTTCGGCAACATCACGGTGGTCGCCGGCCTCGGTTTTGAACTGAAATCCGTCGCCGCCTCCGTGCTTGGCGGCGTCAACATTTTCGGCGGCTCGGGAACTGTCATCGGTGCCTTTATCGGCGCGATACTGGTCGACCTCATCGACACCAGCCTGGTGCGCTGGGCGCTGGTCAGCGAGTTCTTCCGTGAGGCAGTGCTCGGCGCTCTGATCCTGATTTCTGTGTCGGTCGACGCGGTACTGATGCGCCGTCTCGTTCGCCTCCGCATCGCGCGCGAAAGGGCCAAATCGGAAGCCTCCGATGCTGTCGCGGAGGCTGCACGATGAGCAACACGGTTCACACGACGGCAGCAACGCGGCGGCTCCAGGCCTGGGAGTGGTTCCTGATCGGCGTGCTGCTGGTCATTGTTGTCGCCAATAGCATCGTGTCGCCGCAATACCTTGCGCTGTCCAACCAGATCAACCTGTTCCAGCTTTCGATCGAGAAGGTCATCGTGGCGCTGGTGATGACTTTCATCATCATCAATGCCGAGATCGATCTGTCGGTGGGATCGATGATGGGGCTGGCGGCCTGTGCCTTCGGCTGGCTGTTCCAGGCAGGCGTGCCGGTGCCTCTTGCGATTGTTATCGTGCTTGCGATTGGCGTCGCCGGCGGCGCGCTCAACGGTTTCTTCATCACGCGCATCGGTCTGCCGTCGCTGGTCGTCACCCTGGCGACACTGATCGGGTTTCGCGGCCTGGCCCGTGTCCTGGTGGAGGATCGCGGCATCGGCGAGTTCCCGGAATGGTTCGACGCGCTCGGACAGAAGGGTTTCCTCGGTCCCGTGCCCTTTGCACTGCTCGCCTTTGCGCTGCTGTTTCTCATACTCTACGTCGTGCTGCAGAAATCCGGTTTCGGCCGCAAGACTTATGTGATCGGCACCAACAGGGACGTCGCGGAGTTCGCCGGCATCGACACGGCGCGCCACAAGTTGATCCTTTTCACAGCTTCCGGTGCGATCGCAGCGTTCGCGGGACTGCTTTACGCTGCCCGGGTCGGAGCGGTCCGCGGCGATGTCGCACTCGGTTTTGAACTGGATATCATTACCATCGTGCTGCTTGGCGGCGTCAGCATCTTCGGCGGCACCGGCTCCCTTCTCGGCACGTTGCTTGCCATTCTGATCGTGCTGAACCTGCGCAATGGAATGGCGCTTCTCAACATCACCGGGCACATCCAGACGGGCGTAATCGGCGTGCTGCTGATCGCTTCAGTGCTGGCGCCGCGCGTTAACATCAAAGCATGGCTGCCACCCCGGACGTCCAAAACAGCGGAGACTACAGAATGAGCGATCCGGCAAAGCTCGAATTCGAAAAACCGATCGTGCGGGAATCGGTCGCCGAACTTGTCGCACACCGCCTCCTGGAAATGGTCAAGGCCGGCATTCTGAAATCCGGCGACCAACTGCCGCCGGAACGCGAGCTTGCCGTTTCACTCAATGTATCGCGGCCGAGCGTGCGCGAGGCGATCCGCGGCCTGTCCATACTCGGTGTCGTCCGCACCCGCCAGGGTGGCGGCGCCTATATCAGCGAGCTCGACGCCGAATCGTTGCTCGGCCCGATCCAGTTCTTCCTGTCACTGGAAGACATGAACATCCGCGAGCTCTACGACGCCCGCAGCCTGATCGAGAGCGACGTGGCGCGCCGGGCAGCCGAGCACATTACCGACGAGGAACTGCAACAACTGCAGCAGCTGATCGATGAGCAGAAGGCCATCGATGACGCACTGGCGTTCCGTCTTTCGGATTTCGCGTTCCACGAAACGATCTGGAAGGCGGCGCGCAACGCTTTTCTCAAGCGCATCGGCGAGAGCCTGAACGTTCTGGGTCTGGAGTTCCGCAAGCGCGCGTCGGAAACCGGAGGCGTATTGGAGCAGAGCGTTCGCGATCACAAGCGGCTTCTGGATGCGCTGAAGGCGCATGACCCGGATGCGGCGGCGGCTGCAGCGGCCCGCCACATGCGCAATGTCTACAAGTCGACCATCGCCCAGGACAAGACAGGAGGAGGCAGGGGATGACCGCCAGAATCGGGATCGTCGGCGTCGGTTGGTGGGCGACCTTCAACCACATTCCCACGATCCAGCAAAGCGAGCATGCCGATGTCGTAGCGATCTGCGACCTCAATCACGAACATCTACAGGCGGTTGGAGACCGGTTTAATATCACGTCACGCTACACGGATGTGGCTGAAATGCTGGCAAACGAACAGTTGGACGGCGTGGTCATCTCCACCCCGCACGTTGCGCACAAGGCACCTGCCATCGCTGCACTTGAGGCCGGCTGTCACGTGCTGGTTGAAAAGCCGATGGCGACAACCGCGGCAGATGGCCGGGCCATTGCCAATGCAGCCGAGGCTGCGGGCCGCTCCGTATTGGTGCCGTGCGGACTGAACTTTACGGACTACACGGCCCGGGCTGCGCAGATCGTGCGGGAGGGGCGGATCGGCGACGTGCGTCACTGCGTGTGCCAGATGGGATCGGCTCTTGATGACCTGTTTTCCGGTGAGCCGATGCTGGAGACCGTCGATCACATGTACCGGCCACCAGCTTCAACCTGGGCGGATCCGGAACGGGCAGGTGGATACGCGTGGGGCCAGATGTCCCACTCGCTGGCCTGGCTTCTGCATGTTTCGGACCTGAGGTTCGAGAGTGTCTATTGTCTGGACGGAAAATCGAAAACCGGCGTTGACCTTTACGACGCGGCGGTCGCCCGGGCGACCAACGGCGCCACCGTATCGCTGTCTGGATCCGCCACGGTGCCCAAGCATATCGGCATGCACACCGATATCCGCATCTACGGGACAGAGGGCTGCCTGTTCTTTGACAATGAGCGCGCACGGTTGGAATTGCGTCGCTTGGACAGCAAGGACGAGGTCGTCGAGATCAGCCCGCAAGAGGCTGCCTATGACGGCGCTCTGCCTGTATTCAAATTCGCCGAACTGTGCGCCGGCCGACCGGTCGTCAACGCTGCCGACGGCGAGAACGGCGCGCGGGTGACCGAAGCCATCGATGCGCTTTACCGCTCTGCCCGCACCGGCGAACTGGCTACAATTGGAGGATAGTCGGATGCAGCTTTCGCTGACCTCATGGTCCTTGCCGGCATGCACGCTGCAGGAGGCGGCCGATATTTCGAAGGCACTCGGCATCGGAGCGCTGGATGTCGGTCTGTTCTACCGCTCAGCCCTGGACAAGGACGAAATACTGTCCGATCCGGCCGCCGCAGCACAGCGGCTGGCGCCGCTCGGCGTGCGCATCCCCAACTACTATCATCTGTTCGGCGAGGGTCTGGATGGACGCAATCTTGCACTGCCGGGCACCGTCGACGCCAATGCGCATGATCTGGAACAGGTTTTGACGTTTGCAGACGCTGCGGACATCGCCACCGTGTTCATCCTGCCGGGCGTCGTCAATGCGGGCCAGTCACGCGACGAAGCGGCAGCCGTTTCGACCGACAGCCTGCGCGCCTTGCTGGCCGTCGCAGCGGATTTCCGGGCGACGATCTGCATTGAACCGCACGTCCATTCCTTTGCCGAGTCGCCGTCAATCGTGCAGCGGCTGATCGACCAGACGGGGATCAAGCTTGCCCTCGACTATTCGCATTTCGCCTGTCTTGGCTACCGCCAGGAGGAGGTCGATCCGCTGGCGCCCCACGCAGCCCACGTGCATCTGCGGCAGGCACGGATGGGTGCGCTGCAGGCAAAGTTCAGCCAGGGGACGCTCAATTTTCCGGCGATGTTCGGCACGCTGCGCGATGCCGGTTACGAGGGCGCATTTGCAATCGAGAATGTTCACCAGGATTACATGAATACGCTGTTCGAAGATGTTTTGACCGAAACGATTACCATGCGGGATTGTTTCCGCGCCTGGCAGGAGGGAACAAAATGACCGGTTACGCCTGGGTTCTGGAAGTCCGTCCCGGATATGAGGAGGAGTATCGGAAACGTCACGACGAGATCTGGCCCGAAATGCTCGAGGCGCTCAGGGCCGCCGGGATTTCCAACTACAACATCTTTCGCCACGGACTGACGCTCTTCGGCTATTTCGAGACCGATGATCTCGAGGCCACAAAGGCAAAACTCTCCGACGATGCCGTCAATGCCCGCTGGGGAGAGTTCATGGCGCCGATCATGAAAATCGACATCGACCCGACGACCCAGTTTCCATACCTTCTGCCGAAAGAATTTTTCATGGAGTAGGGGCGCGGATCAATTCGAAGCTGTCGGCGAAGTCAGAGCGTCGATGCAGTTTTGAACGGCGAACGCGTAATCTGCTATCGAATGGTCGGTGAGCCGGGGGTTGAGCCGCTCAATCGTTGCTTATGTTGCATTGTTATGACGTTGAAAGGCCCTGTGACAGCTTCTCCACTGAGATCCACCACACCCCTCGTGGCATTAGACCAGCATTTCAGTAGCCACCCCGATCCTGAGCGCAGCGGGGACACTTGTGTCACACGCAAATATCTTTTGAATCCGACTGCTCCGGCGCGTCTGCGCACACAGATCAGAATTTCAAAGCGACACCGAAACGGCCGGTGTGGAAATCCGCATCCACATCGAATATATGCGTGGCGCCCGTTTCTCGGACCGTGTTGATGCGGACATTGCCAAAGTCATAATAGGCATACTCCGCGATAAACACGATGTTTGCCGTGTTAAAAACTTGTATCGGAGGCATCCAGGCGGCACCCGCACCAAGTGTGTAACCCACCTCAGTTGCGCTACCGGTTGCCTGGCGCGTGTCGAGTTGACCAAACGAACCGTTGAGGCCGTCGCCGTTTGACGCCTCGATTTCGGCAAACGCCAAACCGCCTGTCGCAAAAACCATCAGGCTTTGCGCGGAGGGTGGCACGAATCCCAAACGCCCGCGCACAGAACCAAACCACTGTACGTCCGTTTGGTAAACGTCATCATTTCCTGGCGGATTGTTGTCAAAGACCCCGTCAATCCACGAAGCGTTAATTTCGCCGTTAACACCAACCACCCAGTTTGAGACCTGGTGATCGTAACCCACTTGTCCACCGACAAAGGTTCCGCTGATGTTCGGACCAAAGGGAGCGTTCAGAAATCCGAATGCATCCGTGACAATACTGTGTGTGCCGGACCCATCCCCATAGCCACCGTGTGCGCCCAGGTAAAAGCCCGTCCAATCTTGAGCGTGTGCAGGTATATTTGCCAATCCCGCCAAGATGAAGACAGTTGCCGCCAGTCGAGTCGACGTTTTTTCCAGCATGAATGGAGCTCCCCCGAGTCGCGCATCACTAGGTAGATCAGTTACCTAAAGTTGAGCGAACAATCAATCGAACCTCTGATTAATGCGGGGTCTGTTGCCCAACCGCAACATTTCAATATTGGATTTAAGACTGACATCGGCTGGAGCTCCGAAATGGCACGAGCTCGTTCTGTGCAATGCCCACCTTGCATGGGATGATGAACCGCAGCCAAAGACCGCTGACCTGGAACTTGGGCGTTTTGCACGTGTGCAGCCGAAGGCGAAGTGGGTTCCGTCTGAGACGCGAATCGTTCGGCGAAAGTTCAATTTAACCGCAATCCCGAGATGGTGAAGCGAACTTTTCCTGTTGTCGTTGGCCGCCATATACTGGCAACGCAATTGATCCGGCAGCCACTGCCCTAGCCATATGACTCCGCAACCTATCCATCATCCGACTTGAGCTTGATGGCCGTTTTCGCGTCTGCTTGTGGCCGTGAGGGTGATTGGAATTGGCACAACTCAACCTGCAAACTATGGGAAGCTCCGGTCGGCTGTGGCTGCTTGCGACACCGGGCCTGGTGTTTTTCCTGATCTTCTTTCTGATTCCGCTCGGCTCACTGTTTCTGATTTCCTTCGACAAGTCGTCAACCGGTGTGGTCGATGTCCGCTGGATGTTCGATCTCAGCAATTATGAACGGTTTTTCAGCCGCTCGATTTACTACGAGGCCGCGATCCGTTCCGTCACTTTGGCCGCCATTGTGTCGGTGATAACGCTGCTCCTGGGATATCCGCTTGCCTTTGTCATCGCAAAGACCACGGATCCCGGCCGCAACACGCTGCTGATGATCCTGGTCCTGAGTGCCATGCAATTGGATATGGTGATCCGCCTCTTCGGTCTCATGGTGTTGATGGGCGACAAGGGTCTCATCAACGAATTGCTCCGGTGGCTCGGTCTGGTCGGCGAGCAGCCGCTGCCGCTGATGTATAACTTCTTCGGCGTTGTTGTCGGCCTTGTCCAGTTTTCACTCCCGTTCATGATCCTGTCTCTTGTCGGCGTCATCCAGGCCATCAACCCCTCGCTGGAGGAAGCCGCGCGAAGCCTCGGGGCCGGCCGGTGGACCGCCTTCCGCAAGGTGACCCTGCCGATGAGCATGCCTGGCATCCTGGCGGGCATGCTTCTGGTGTTCGCGCTGGCGTTTTCCTCTTATGTCGTGCCAACGCTAATGGGCGGCTGGAAGGTGGTTGTTCTGCCGATCCATGTGTTCCAGCAGATTTCGGAATTGGCGAAGTGGCAATTCGGAGCCACGGTCGCCGTGGCGATGTTCGTCATCAGCGTCATGGCGATGCTGGTCTATCAGCGCCTGGCGTCGCGTTACGCAGGGGGGCGCGTGTGATGGCGGGGTCCACAACACCCTATCGCGAAGGCGTCATTCCCGGAGCGTTCAAGTGGATTTCGGCGTTGACGCTGATTGTCCTGCTGCTGCCGCTTGCCGTGGTGGTCCTTGCCGGATTGAACTCCGGCGACCACCTGACATTCCCGCCCGAAGGCCTGTCGTTTCGCTGGATCATAGCGTTCTTCCAATCGGAGAGCTTCCTGCCGGCCTATGTCTTCAGCCTGATCATCGCCATTATCACGATGCTGATTTCACTCGTTCTTGGAACGATGATCAGTTTTTTCCTGACCCGCAGCCGTTTTGTCGGCCGCACCCTGATCCGGGCCATGGTCATGTCGCCGCTGATGCTTCCTGGCATCGTGATCGGCCTCGCCCTCTACCTGTTCTACATCTCGTCAGGGATCGGGTTTGCAAGAACCCAGGCCGGGCTTGTCGTGGGACACGTGCTGGTGACCTGCCCCTATGTCATCGGCAGCGTCAGTGCCGCATTGGTGGGATTCGACAAATCGCTGGAAGAGGCCGCCCGAAGCCTCGGGGCCGGACGCTGGACCACCTTCAGGAAAATCACGCTTCCCGTCCTTTCGCCTGCCCTGATTGCCGGCGCCGTCTTTGCCTTTATCGTCTCATTCGGCCAGTTCGATGTTTCGCTGTTTCTCACGCCGCCCAATTCGACGCCGCTGCCGATCGCGCTCTACACCTCACTTCGCTACACCTTCGAGCCCACCGCCGCGGCGGCTGGGATCTTCGCGATTTTCCTGGTGGTCGTTTCGATGATCATCACCGCCAAAATCACCAATCTGCGCCGCATCGCCTCGGCCACCTATTCCCGTAATTAGCAAAGGAGTTCAAAATGGCTGACAGAAGAAAGACAACCGATACTGCATCAATCGACCGCAGGTCGTTCCTGAAAACCGGCGCTGCGGTGGTTGCAGGAGCGGCAGGTGTGAACCTCTTCAACATCAACCACACCTGGTCTCAGGACGTGGTCTGGGACGGAGAACCGTTCGATGCCGGTGGGGCAACGCTCAGCCTCAATGAATGGGGCGGCTTCTGGGAAGAGGCCATGCGGGAGAACCTCATCAATGAGTTTGAGAAGACCTACAACTGCAAGGTCGCCTATGACAGCGCATTTCCGTGGTTTCCGAAATACGTTGCCAACGGCCCACAGAACCCGGCGTTCAATGTCGGCAACTGGAACCTCAATGAAATCATCAAGCTCAGCAGGATCGGCGATTTCTTCATGACCGTTGAGGAGATGCAGTCGAACATCCCCAATGCCGCGGACGTCTGGGACTTTGCATTCGGTTCCGGACTCGGCATCACCTGGGGATTCGGGCAATACGCGTTCGTCTACCGCACCGACCTCGTCAATCCGGCGCCGACGGAATTCAAGGATTTCTGGAACGAAAGCCTTTCCGGCAAACGCGCGACCTACATTACGTCGAACGGCCTTCAGCAGGTGTTCTTCATGACCTCGTCTGCCATGTGGGGCAAGGACCAGTATGATATGGAGGCCGGCTTTGACGCCATGCGGCGGGCGATGCCGATGAAAATCAGCGACTTCACCGGTAACATGCAGACCCTTGTGGAACGCGGAGAAGTAGAGATGGGTGTCCAGTGGGAGGGCGAGATCTTCCTGCAGATGGACAAGGAGATCCCGGTCGCTCCACTTGTGTGGGAGATGAAGCCGATTCTGACGCAGACCCAGACCGTGTCGCGCTATTCTGAACCGGTGCAGAAGAAGCTGGCGCTTGCCTATGTCAATGAGAAGCTCAATCCCGATTTCCAGACAAGGATGGCTGATATCTTCTATGTCCGCCCGTCCAACAAGAACGCTGTTCTTCCCGAACGCCTGACGAGCAAAGGTGTCGAGAATACAGCCAACGCCCTGGAGGGCCTTTGGATCCCGGATTGGAACTGGTACCTCGACAATGAGGACGACATCGTGGAAACCGTGAACGAAATATTCGCGGGCTGAACGAACCGAACAGGAAAAGCCCCGGCATCTTCAGATGGCGGGGCTCTTTTATGGAAGTAACGGATGTCGAGCGTATCGCTAAAGAATCTGACGAAGGCCTTCGGGCCCGTAAAGGCCGTCGATGACGTCTCCGTCGTCATCGAGGAGGGAGAATTCTTTTCGCTCCTGGGGCCATCGGGGTGCGGCAAGTCAACGACGCTGCGAATGATTGCAGGATTTGAGGAAGTCACCTCCGGCGCCATTGAACTGGACGGCCAGGACGTATCCGGCCTTCCTCCGGAAGCGCGCGGCATCGGTTTCGTATTCCAGAACTACGCGATTTTCCCGCACATGAACGTGTTTGAAAATATCGCCTTCGGACTTCGCCTCCGCAAGTTTTCCGAAAGCGATATACGCACCAAGGTTGCCGCTGCGCTGGAGCAGGTCGGCATGACGGGACTCGAGACACGCATGCAAAGCGAGATGTCCGGCGGACAGCAGCAACGGGTGGCGCTGGCCCGGGTCCTCGTTACCGAACCGAAGATTTTGCTTTTGGACGAACCCCTGTCAGCACTCGACAAGAACCTGCGGGAGGAGATGAAATACTGGATCAAGGACCTGCAATCCAATCTCGGCATTACGACGATATACGTCACGCATGACCAGGGTGAAGCCCTGACCATGTCCGACAGGATTGCCGTCATGAACGAGGGGACCATCGCCCAGGTCGGTGAGCCACGCGAGATCTATGAGCACCCAGGGGGCATCTTTGTTGCCGAGTTTATCGGCGAATCGAGCCTCCTTAAGGGGAAAATCAGCGCAGTTTCGGATGGACACTGCAGATTTGAGGTCGGAGGGCAGATCCTGGAGGCCGAAAGTCAACCCGGCCTTTCCAGCGGCTCCGAGGCTGTCATGGTCTTGCGGCCCGAGCGCGTGCTGATTGCAGATACCGAACACAGCGGCGATTGGAATGGCGGACCGGCTTCGGTGAAATCCACGACCTATCAGGGCCCCACCATCAGGACTCTCCTGGATTTTGAGGGACAGGAGATCGTGTGTGAATCGGCAAATCGCCATGACGCTCCGCAAGTCGAACCGGGACAGAAAGTGTTTGTCGCGTGGCCGAAAGATGCGTCCTGGCTGCTTACGCAAGACTGAGGGGAGGCCGCACGCATGCAGGACAAACCATGGGATGAGTCAGTTCTGGCCGACAACTTCCACTACGACTACAAGCGCTATTCCACACACAGTTTCGTTTCCACGGGCACCACGCGGGAACACCGCAGGGCGATTATCCGCATCCTCACCCACTATATCGAAGGCGGCATGTCCTTTCCGGATGTGCGCCTTGGATATGGCCGGGAAAAGATCGACTCCATCCTCGACAAGCTTGATCGGTACATCTCCGACTTTGGACATGATGAGACCGTCGCCTGGGCACTTGCAACCATCACCGACTACCTGGCGTTTCACAAAGAGCGCGGCCATGCGGTCGACGATGTCGCAAATCGGCTGCACTCCCTTCAGCAGCGGCATGATGTTTTGCCGGCGCAAGGTGGAGGTGGATCGGAGACCGTTACCCGGGAGCAAATCGCACAGGCCACGGATTTCGATTTCAGCCGTTTCCTGGTGACGAGACACAGTGTGCGCCAATATGCGGACGGACCGGTGGATGACGAGACAATTCGAAGGATCGTCACGAATGCACAGGAATGCCCCAATGTCTGCAACAGGCAGACCGCGAAGGTCTATGCCTTCAACGACAGGCCGGTCGTTCAGGAACTGCTGGAATACCAGGCGGGAAATGCGGGATTCAGGCAGGAAATCCAGACCTTGTTCATCGTCACGGCCAACATCGCCCACATGAACCTGATTGGCGAGCGTTACCAGGGCTGGATAGACGGCGGAATCTTTGCAATGACGCTGGCACTTTCCATACATGCCGAAGGGCTCGGCGCCTGTTTTCTCAACTGGAGCGTGGAGAAGGAACAGGATCTGGCGCTGCGGCAGCGGGTCGGCATTCCGGACAACGAAATTGTCATCACGATGATGTCTGCCGGCCATCTCAAAGAACGGTTTCGTGTCCCTGTCTCGGCCCGAAAGCCCTTGCGCGCTGTGCTTGCATTGAACCCGCCTCTTGCACAACCCTGACCCAAAAGTAATAATTTCAGGGAGTTGCGGCGCGTACCGGTCAGAGGAAGTGATTCATGTCAGGCGCGGGCACCATGCCCAGAACGATTGATCGGCCAAGACTGAATGAACGCTTCAAGGCCGGTCTCCACCGCAGGCTGACTTTGGTAGAAGCGCCGCTTGGCTACGGCAAAACCACGCTTATGCAAAGCTGGTGCACATATCTCTCCGCAGAGGGATACCAGGTCGAATCGATCTCGCTTGACGGCCTGAAGGCTGACAGCGCCACGCTCGTCTACCGGGCAGTCGCCAAACTCGCCGATTTCGAGACAGCCGGTGAGGCAAACGGGCAAAGCGGCGCGGGCGACCATAGTGAACCCTATGACAGCCAAATCCTTGCGGCCACGCTGACTGCGGTGCGGAAGAATTCGTTTCTGGTTCTGGACGATTTCCATGAGGCGAGCGACACGTGCGCGCGCCTGGTTCAGTCGCTTTTGCGCCAGGCTCCGCAATGCCTGCGCCTGATCATCGGTTCGAGGGAACCGGCGGGGATTCCTTTGACAAAACTCCGGATGGCCGACCAGGTCACCGATTTCAGTCTTTCGGATCTCAAATTCAGCGCCGAAGAGGCGGCAGAGCTTTTTGAAGGAGAACTGCCGGCCGAAATCCTCAGCGCCTATGTCGACAGGGCGGAAGGGTGGATCGCGGCCCTGCAGCTTCTGCGTCAGGCAAAGGGGCCCGACACATCGGGCTTTCACGGTGCTGCCGATGATTTCGATCAGCTCAGCGCATTCGCGGACTATCTGAATGAACAATATTTCACGCAGCTTGAGGACACGGCGCGTGACCTGCTGTTGCACACGGCGCATGTGTCACCCATCAACGGAGACCTGGCGGATCGACTGACAGGCCGCAAGGACAGCTGGAGTATTCTGGTCAAGCTTGCTCAGTCTCATGCCCTCATTTTCGAAGACAGCAGGACCGCAGGCGGCTCGTTCAGGTTTCATCAGCTGCTGCGGGACTTTCTTCAAAGGAAACAATTGCAGTTGGGCAGTGCACGTGTTTGCGAACTGCACGAAATAGCCGGCGAGTGGTTCCTGGACCACGGTGACCTGCGATCCGCGATCCGGCATGCCTGCGAGGCCGGCGCACCTCAGCGAGCCGTCGACATGCTTCTATCCAAGGGTTGCGTGCAATACGGCTTCCTGGAGGGTGCGGCCCGACTGTCGCCTTGCCTCAACCAGATTCCGAGCAACCTGATATACTCAAACCCGCGCCTTCTGGTCGCGCGCGCATACCTGTTCCTGAAATCAGGCCGCATCCGTGACGCGGCGGAACTGTTGACGGATTTGCGACGCGATTCCGATCAGCAGGACAAGGTGCTCGACTGGGAGTTGATGCTTGTCGAGGCGCATCTGCGCATCTACGAAGACACACCCATATCACGCCGCCAACTGGATGCCGTGGAACATACGATTGCTTCCATTCCATCCACCGATCCGCTGATGCGCGGGTTGATGAGCAATTTCCTTTGCATGTTCCTGATCGAGCAGGGCGAGTTTGCCAAGGCGAAACAGGTCGGCGAAGCAGCGATGGCCTTTTACCGGGACATCGGCGCTGAACACCTGCAGTTTTTCATGCATGTGCATCTCAGCGTCATCGATCTCGAACAGGGGCGTTTCGACAGGGCCTATGAGCGAAGGCGCAAGGCCATTGCGATCTGCCAGAACCAGTTCTCCTTTGATCCCTCGTTGCGTGCAATCGCCGATGTCTATCATTCCGAAATCGCCTATGAGTGCGGCGACATTCATGGCTTGACGCCGCGTTTGCTTCAGGCGCTCTCATTGATCGACAAGAACGAAGGCTGGAACATGTTGTACCTTTCCGGCTACGAAACCTGCCTGATGCTGACCTTTCAGAACGCGGGATATGGCGAATCCGTTGAATTGCTCGAGAACGCCTGGAACATGGTTGCCCGGCGCGGCTCCGTCCTGTTTTCAAATCAGTTGCGTTCGCTCGAATTGGATCTTGCGACACGTGCCGGGCAAGAAACGCAGGCCCGAAAGCTCGCCGAGGATGTCGACCGGCTGCGGACGGCCAGCGGCAGCAGGCGGCCATTGCGATGGCGGGGGATAATCCGCGCGGAGCTTGCACTGGCCCGATATGAAGCCCGTTTTCGGGATCCGATGTCCGCTCGCAGCCGGTTGGAGAGCGCAAGCGCAGTCTGCGGTGAATTCGGTCTTGTGCGCCTGCATCTGCGGGTCCTGGTGCGCCAGGCGATCCTCGAAGTCCAGCTGGGCTGTGCGGAAAGGGCGGAACAGTTCCTGAAGACGTTCCTTGCCAAGGGTATGGACCTGCCGGCTATCGGAGCGGCCATGAGCGAGGGGGAGGCGTTTTCGCACGCGGCGAACGCGATCATTTCGCAGCGCGGGCTCGGCAGCTTCGAGGAGGCCGAAATCAAGCATCTTGCACAGTGTTTGTGGCGCATATCCGGGCACGACAATGGCGATCAGGCGTCTATTCTGACAGAATTGCTCACACCCAAGGAATTCGATGTTTTGAAGCAGTTGGCGGTGGGGCAGGCTAACAAGGTCATTGCCCGCGAGCTGGATATTTCCGAGCCCACGGTCAAATTTCACTTGCAGAACATTTACCGCAAAATCGGTGTCAATTCCCGCAAGGTTGCCATGGAAATCGCTCGGCAACACGGCGTGAGTTCAATGCAGGACGCACGCGCCTGACACCGCCCTAGCCATATGGCCTGCACACCTATCCTTCACCACGCTTGAACAACGAAGCCCACCCGTCGGAAACTCGATTGCCGCAACGAGGAAGGGTGAGCAATGCATATTGGCGTAGATGTGGGTGGCACAAATACCGACGCGGTGCTGATTGACCGCGAACAGGTGATCGCCTCGACGAAATCCCCGACGACCGAGGATGTCGCGTCGGGTGTGATTTCCGCGATCAGCACGGTGATGGGCCAATCCGAAACCGCCGCGAGCGACATTTCCAGCGTCATGATCGGCACCACCCAGTTCACCAATGCCTTTATCGAGGGCAAGAGACTGGTGCCTGTTGCGACCTTTCGCGCATCGCTGCCGGCAACGGAAAGCCTTCTTCCGATGGCCGACTTTCCGCCACACCTCGTCCAGGAGATTGGCAAGGTGTCCTATCTCGTGGGCGGCGGATATGAATTTGACGGCCGGGAAATCCGCCCGCTGGATGAGCTTGCCGTCGCGGAAGCCGCGCGGGACATGAAGGCGAGAGGGATCACGTCTGCGGCGATTTCGGGCGTCTTTTCACCGCTGAACGGTTCCATGGAGCGACGGATATCCGAAATCATCCTCAATGAAGCGCCGGGCTCGCATGTTGCGCTTTCCAGCGAGATCGGCCGCGTCGGACTGATCGAACGCGAAAACGCCACGATCATGAACGCCTCTCTCGCCGCGTTGTCCAAAACAGTGGTCAACGCATTCCGGACGGCTCTGGACGACCTCGACTTTTCCTGCCCGTTTTTTATCTCTCAAAACGACGGCACGCTGATGACGGCGGAATTTGCCGAGAAATACCCGGTACTGACTTTTGCTTCCGGCCCGACGAATTCGATGCGGGGTGCTGCATTCCTCTCCGGCGTGTCCGACGGGATCGTCATCGATATTGGAGGCACAACATCGGATGTCGGTGTCCTGAAGGACGGATTTCCAAGAGAGTCCGCCATGTCTGTTGACATCGGGTCCGTTCGCACGAATTTCAGGATGCCTGATATTCTGGCCATCGGACTTGGTGGCGGAAGTCTGGTGCGGGAAGCCGATCAGGGCGTCAGCGTGGGTCCTGATTCCGTTGCGCTTCGATTGACCGAAAAGGCGCTTGTGTTCGGTGGCGATACGCTCACGGCGACCGACATCGCCGTTGCCGCGGGCCTGGCGCAAATCGGGGACCCGGACAAGGTCGCCCAACTCGATGGCAAACTTGTCGAGGCCGCATTGGACGAGATCCACTCTCTGCTGGAAGACGCTGTCGACAAGGTCAAATCAAGCCAGGGCAATGTGCCGGTGGTGCTGGTTGGCGGCGGCAGCATCCTCGTCGACCGGGATATCAAGGGCGCTTCGAACCTGATCCGGCCTGAAAATTCCGGCGTCGCCAATGCGATAGGCGCCGGGTTGGCCCAGGTCGGAGGCGAAGTCGACAAGATCTATTCCTATGAAGACGTTGGCCGCGATGCGGCCATGTCCCAGGCGAAAGAGGAAGCGATCGACCGGGCTGTTCAAGCCGGAAGCAGCCGCGATAGTGCGCAAATCATGAGCGTTGAGGAGGTGCCGCTTGCCTATCTGCCCGGCGGTGCCGTGCGCATCAAGGCGAAGGCCGTGGGAGATCTGGCGCTGGCGGGGGAAATGCAATGAAAGAGATCAACGCCGAGAACCTTGAGGACTTTATTCGCGGCACTGCGTTTCTGGGCACAGGGGGAGGGGGAGACCCGTATATCGGCCGCCTGATGGTGCAGCAGGAGTTGGAAAAATGCGGTGCCATAACGCTGCTGGATCCGGACGAGTTGACCAAGGACCATTTCGGCATTTCGCTTGCCTGCATGGGCGCACCGACCGCGTTTGTTGAGAAGCTCCCCAATGCCAGTGCCATGATCGCATCGATGGAACGCGCGGAAAAGGAACTGGAGCGCAAGTTCAATTGCATCATCCCGCTTGAAGCGGGAGGCATCAACGCGACAATCCCTCTGGTTGTCGCCGCCAGGCTGGGTCTGCCGGTCGTGGATGGCGACGGGATGGGCCGCGCCTTTCCGGAGTTCCAGATGACGACGTTCAACATCTATGGCGCTGATGTGAACCCGTTTGTCATGTCCGACGACTTCGGAAACACCGTGCTCCTGAACACGGACGCCGCGATACGCACGGAACGATACGGCCGGCCTGTTTGCGTCCAGATGGGCGGCATTTCCCAGTGTGCCAGCTATCCGATGGACGGGCCGACCATGCGCGAGACCTGTGTTCCGCGCACGGTGTCACTGGCCATCGAAATCGGTTGCGCGATTCGCGAGGCGCGTTCATCCGTGAGCGCGGATGTGTGCGATGCGGTCGTCGACTACTTCAAGAACGCCTCGCCCAATCCGCGGTTTGCCTCCGTTCTCTTCGACGGAAAGGTCCAGGACGTGCTGCGCGAGACGACAGCCGGGTTTGCCGTTGGTCGCGCCAAGCTGACAGCGCTGGATGATCCCGGTGTCGAAATGGTGATCACGTTCCAGAATGAATACTCGCGTGCATCGGTCGGCGATCGAACACTGGCCATCGTTCCGGATCTCATCACCATCCTGGACCGCGAAACGGGCGAGCCCATTACCACGGAGACACTGGGATACGGCCAGCGGGTCAAAGTCGTTGCCATTGCGGCGGCCGAAAACATGCGCAGCCCCGAGGCGCTTGAATTTATCGGCCCCCGTGCGTTTTCGATCGATGAGGATTTCCGCAAACTCGAGACGCTGACCTGGCAGTGAGGCGGGTGTGCGGACATTCCTGAACATTGCATATGTTACTATCGTGACAGGCTGACCGCCTTACGGTTTCTTACTTCACGGTTACCGGTGAAAGGCGAGATTGCTTCTGCTGACAACTCGGGTCATAGCGTTGTCATCGGCGGGAGCCATGACAGTATTGGCGATGATTGTTTCGTAGCCTGATCCGGCAACGTCAGGGCAGGCGCAGGCGGGCGAGCAGCAAGGCCACCGGCCGGTCAGGCCCATCCAGCGCGCATCAAGACGTCTCTCAATGGCATGCATGGCCTGATGATTTCACCGGGCCGCTGTGACCTGTATCTCGACCTTGAATTCCGGTCGGGTGAAGCCCGTCACAATCAGCAGAGTGGAGGCAGGCAAATCCGTTACGTCAGCCAGATAGGCGTCCCGGGCTGCCATGTATTCGGCCATATGCTCGCGTTCGGTTACAAACGCAGTGATGTGAAAAATGTCTTCACGCCGCATTTCGCCTTCTGCCAGAATCGCATCGATATTGGCAAAGCAAATCTCGGCCTGTTGCTTAACCGTAGCGGGTATGGAGCCGTCAGTTTCAACACCCAACTGACCCGATGTCTGCAACAGACTACCAAAACCGGAAATCCGTGCGCCGTGGGCGTACCGCCCGAACGGAGCCGCTATCTTCTGTGGAACAAGCGACTTCAGTTTCATCTCGTTCCACAGGCTCCAGACATCGTTTTCCTGTCCATCTTTTCGGCAAACACGAGTATTCTTGCCTAAAAAATATGCAAGTTTTGCAATCGATCAAATATTATGCATTTTGCAATTGACCACAAGCCGTTTTTTCTTACTTTTTTTCCGGGAGGCACAATTTTCACGGAATCTGGAGTGACGGATAATGAGTATTCGAGCGAATATCGTGGCGTCTTCAGCGGCAATCGGCGCTGTTTTCGCAACCCCGGCAGCAGCGATGGAAAAGGTTGCGTTTGGCACAAACTGGCTGGCGCAGGCGGAACATGGCGGCTTCTATCAATCGGTTGCGGACGGCACTTATGAAGCTTGTGGCCTGGAGGTCGAAATCGTTACCGGCGGCCCGCAGGTCAACAACCGCGCCCTGATGCTGGCTGGCAAGCTGCAGTTCCATATGGGTGGCGACATGCTGCAGGCCTTCAATGCGGCCGAACAGGGCATCCCGGTTGTTGTTGTCGGCGCCACATTCCAGAAACACCCCCAGGTGATCGTGGCCCATCCCGAAACGGCAACTAGCTGGGATGATCTGAAAGACCTGACGCTTCTGATCGGCGACAACGGTTTTCAGAGCTATTACCAATGGATGATCAAGGAATACGGCTTTACCGAAGAACAGCGGGAGCCCTACACGTTCAATCCGGCGCCGTTCCTTGCCGACAAGAACAAGGGAATGCAGGGTTATCTGTCGTCCGAACCTTACGTGGTCGAAAAAGAGGGCGGGTTCACGCCGAATATCTTTTTAATCGCCGATGCCGGCTACTCCAGCTATGCCACCACCATCGAGACGATGGCCGAGACCATTGAGAACAAGCCCGAGGTGGTCAAGTGTTTCGTCGAGGGCTCGATCAAGGGCTGGTACAATTACCTCTACGGTGACAATGCGGCTGCCAACATGTTGATCAAGGAAGACAATCCAGAGATGTCCGACGACAAGATCGCATTCGCCATCGAGAAGATGAAGCAAAACGGCATTGTTGATTCAGGCGATGCTGAATCGCTCGGGATTGGCGCCATGACGGATGAAAAGATCACCGACTTCTTCGACAAGATGGTGGCTGCGGGTGTGGTTTCCGGCGATATCGATATCAAGAAGGCATACACGCTGGAATTCGTGAATGCCGGTATCGGCATGGATCTCAAGAAATAGGACTGCGCAATCCCAATGAGATGTGGCGTGTCTGACAGGCTTTCTTTCCGGGGCAGCATGCGTGAATACTCAGACGGCCGTTTCGACAATGCCACGTGAGGGCGATCAGCTCCTGTCAATAAACCATGTTGACAAGGTGTTTGGCGAAACGGTCGTGGCGTTGCGCGACATGACGCTGGGCGTTCGGGAAGGCGATTTCCTGAGCCTTCTCGGTCCGTCGGGATGCGGAAAGTCCACGGCGCTTCGTCTGATCGCCGGCTTGCTGCATCCGACAAAGGGAAACATCCGATGGTCTGTCGGCGACTCATCAGACAAGCTCGGTGTCGTCTTTCAGGAGCCGACGCTGATGCCATGGGCGACGATCGAAGACAATGTCTGGCTGCCCATGCGACTGAAAGGCACGGCCAAAAAGTCGGTCGCTGCGGACATCCAGGAGGCGCTGGATCTCGTCGGTCTGACAGGATTTGAAAACGCCTATCCGCGCGAGCTGTCAGGCGGCATGAAAATGCGCGTTTCGATCGCTCGTGCGATGGTGACAAGACCGAAACTGATCCTGATGGATGAGCCGTTTGCCGCGCTGGACGAGATTACGCGCTTCAAGCTGAACAATGACCTGCTGGAGATGAAAGAGCGTATCGGCTGTACGGTGATTTTCGTAACGCATTCGGTTTTTGAAAGTGTGTTTCTGTCAAATCGGATTGTTGTCATGGCGGCGAGACCGGGTCGGGTTATCGAGGAGCTTGAGATCAATAGCCCCTATCCGCGCAATGACCAATTCAGAACATCCGCAGAATATGCGAAATATTGCCGCGCAACGTCCGATGCGCTGCAGGCGGCGATGGGAGTTGGAATCCATTGAGTGTCGTTGATCCCGAAAACACGCTTTCTGCAGAGGCGCCTGCCATAGATCTGGAGGAACGCCTGCGCGCCCGCAGGCGCCGTCTTGACAAGCTGGGCACCTGGCTGATGCCGGTGGTCATGATTGTTTTGACGATCTTCGCCTGGGATCAAATCGTGCGGATCAACGAGATTCCCCACTACATCCTGCCGGGACCCGGCCGCGTGTTGGACTCATTGATTTCGGACTGGCGTATCTTGCTGAACGCGCTGGCTATAACCCTGGCCATTACGCTGATGGCGCTTGCCATTGCGGTTATCGGCGGTGGCGGTCTTGCGATCCTTTTTACCCAATCGCGGCTCATGCAGATGTCCCTCTACCCCTATGCGGTGATTTTGCAGGTCACACCCATCGTTGCCATCGCACCGCTTATTTTCATTTATGTCGAATCCAAGATCGCTGGCCTGCTGATCTGCGCCTGGCTTGTGGCGTTCTTTCCGGTCCTCTCCAACACCACCCTTGGCCTCAACAGCGCAGACCACAATTTGCGGGATCTATTCAACATCTACGGCGCCACCCGCTGGCAACGGCTGCGCTATCTGCAGATACCGTCTGCGCTCCCCTATTTTCTCGGCGGATTGCGCATTGCCGGAGGCCTGGCGCTCATCGGTGCGGTCGTGGCCGAATATGTCGCCGGGACCGGCGGCATCGGCTCTGGCCTTGCGTTCACAATTCTGGAGGCCGGTTACCGGCTCAACATTCCACGTATGTTCTCAGCGCTTTTCCTGATCGCAATCACGGGCGTCCTGATTTACGCGGCTCTGGGTTTTCTCAGCCATGTGTTGCTCCACAAATGGCATGAAAGCGCGATCAAACGGGAACTGTGATGAACGACTTTCTGCAATTGCCTCAGGGATCCTACACGCTTGAAAATGCTCTGATCCACTATGTCGACGCCCCCGACGGCTTTGCCTACGGGACCCTTTCGGTCGCCGATGGAAGGATCGTCGATGCAGTGCAGGCGGCACGGATCGACGTCAAGGGCGGCATGGTTTTGCCGACCTTCGTGGACATGCATACCCATCTGGACAAGGGGCATATCTGGCACCGCGCGCCAAATCCTGACGGCACGTTCATGGGTGCTTTGGAGACTGTCGGTGCGGACCGGGCTGCGAACTGGTCTCATGAGGATGTGCGCCGGCGCATGAATTTTTCTCTCAAAAGCGCCTATGCGCATGGAACGTCGGCTATCCGCACCCATCTCGACAGCATTGCACCGCAGGATGAAATCTCGTGGCCGGTCTTTCGGGAAGTGCGCGATGAATGGGCAGGGCGGATTGAACTGCAGGCCGCTTGCCTTGTTCCGATTGACGGGGTGACAGACACCGGCGAATTCCTGCGCACCGCCGATATCGTCTCCGAGAGCAACGGTGTCCTGGGCGCCGTCACCTATCCCATTGCCGATCTTGAAGACAGGCTGAACGTCTTTTTTTCAATGGCGGCGGAACGGCAACTGGCGGTCGACTTTCATGTCGACGAAACCGAAGACCCGAACGTTGCCACATTGCGTACTATCGCCGAGACGGTGCTCAGGACAGGGTTTGATGCGCCTGTAACCGTCGGTCACTGCTGCTCTCTTGCCGTGCAGGACGAAAGCGAAGCAGAGCGCACGATGGATCTGGTGGCCGAAGCCGGGCTCCATGTCGTCTCTCTGCCGCTTTGCAATCTCTTTCTGCAGGCTCGCGATCCGGTCAAGACACCGCGCTGGCGCGGCGTGACGCTTGTTCATGAGATGCGCGACCGGGGCATCAATGTCTCTTTCGCCTCCGACAACACGCGCGATCCTTTCTATGCCTATGGCGATCTCGATATGGTGGAGGTGCTGCGTGAAAGTACCCGCATCGCACATCTGGATCACCGCGACTGGCATTGGCTGGATGCTTTCTCGGCAAACCCCGGAACGGCTTGCGGGTTCGACGTCAACAGCCTTGCGCCGGGAAATGTTGCCGACTTTATCGTTTTCAAAGCCCGTTCAATGACCGAGTTGCTGGCGCGCCCGCAATCCGACCGCGTGGTGGTGCGGGCCGGTAACGCCATTGACCGCACGCTTCCAGACTATGCCGAACTGGATGATCTTTTTCTGACCGACGGGCAAAGGATAACCGCATGAGCAGCAATATCGATTTATGCAAATCAGCCCTTTCAAAATATGACCTGGATACAAATCCGGCCACGGTGAAACAAAAGAGCCGAGACTTCTTCTGGTATTCACCGGTTTTGAAGGCACGGCTGGATCATCTCGTCGGGGATTTCGTCGTTTCCCCGAAAAACGAAGCCGAGCTGATCGATATTCTCAAAATCTGCTATGAGCACGATGTTCCGGTCACCACCCGCGGCGCGGGCACCGGCAATTATGGCCAGGCCATGCCGTTCGATGGCGGCTGCATCCTGCATCTCAACCACATGAACAAAGTCAAGGAGATCCATCCCGGGAGCGTTATCGTTGAGCCCGGATGCCTCATCAAGGATCTCGATGCCGAGTGCAAGGCTCATTCCGGCCAGGAGGTGCGGATGTTTTCCTCGACCTGGGCAACGGCGACTATCGGCGGTTTCATTGCCGGGGGTTCTGGGGGCATCGGCTCCATTCGCTGGGGATCGCTGCGTGACCTCGGCAACATCATCCGCCTGCGCGTCGTCACCATGGAAGCCGAACCCCGCATTCTCGAATTCAGGCATGACGAACTTGCCCGCGTGTCCCACGCCTATGGCACCAACGGAATCATCACGGAAGTGGAAATACCGCTGACACCCGCATATGACTGGGTGGACATGGCCATCGGCTTTGACGATTTCATGGAAGCCGCCCGCTACAGTGATGCGATTGCCAATGAAGACGGCATCCTGTTGAAACTTGCTTCACCCATAGAAGCGCCGGTGCCTTTTGACTATTTCCAGCGCTTTACGCCTCATATCCGCCGTGAGCAAAGCCTTGTGATGATCATGGTGGCGCCCCAGTCGTTGGACGCGTTCCTGACGTTCACAAGCCGCTACACAAACGCCGAGATCGTCTACCGTTCCGACAACAATGACTGGCCGCGTAATCCCGGCCCCATTTTCGAATATACCTGGAACCATACGACGCTCCGGGCGCTGAAAGTCGATCCGTCAATCACCTATCTGCAGGTACGCTATGGCTATCCGGATCACCTGGAAAAAGTCGCTGAGATAAGAAAGATTTTCGGCGATGAGGTGCCTCAGCATCTGGAAGCGATCCGAACCAACGGTAAGGTGCACTTTGCGGGACTTTCGCTTGTGCGTTTCACCAGCGAAGAGCGCCTGGACGAGATCATCCGTATTCATGAAGACCTGGGCTGCATGATCTTCAATCCCCATCGCTACACGTTGGAAGAGGGCGGGCGCCAGTCGGTCGACGATCGTCAACTGAAATTCAAGCAGGAAGCCGATCCCAAGGGCCTGCTTAACCCCGGCAAGATGATCGCCTGGGATGATCCCGATTTCAAATACGACGAGATGTATGTCTATCCGAAGATGAAAAAGGCGGTCTGAATGCGTGCGTTCGTCGTTTTTGCCCATCCGGTGCCGGAGAGTTTTTCTGCCGCGCTCCACGAAAAGGTCGTCACAACGCTGGAGGCCAGCGGCTGGGAGGTCGATGACTGCGACTTGAACGCGGAAGGGTTTTCACCGGTCCTGACCACGGAAGAGCGGCGCAACTACCACGAAGAAGATATCAATATCGAGCCGGTGCGCGGTTACGTGGAACGGCTGCAGAAAGCCGACGGGCTGTTCCTTGTTTTTCCGGTCTGGAATTTCGGGTATCCGGCGATCCTGAAGGGGTTTTTCGATCGCGTTTTCCTTCCCGGTGTCTCCTTTGACATCATCGACGGCAAGGTGCGCGGCAAACTCGACAACATCAAAACCCTGGTGGCTGTGACCACCTATGGCGGTGACCGATTGCGGGCTTTTCTGGCGGGTGATCCGCCGCGTAAGTGCGTTTCACGGCCGGTGCGATACGTCATGAACCGAAATGTGCGTTTGAAGTATCTCGCGCTCTACGACATGAACCGAGCCGGTGAAGACAAGAGGCGAAACTTTTTGGACAGGGTTGGTGTCGAAGTCGGAGCGCTCGGGTAGTAAAGATCCGGGCATGGATTGCCCGACCGGTGACGCTGCTTATGCGAAAGGATCGCGAACATGACCGAACGACATATGTGGGCGCAGTACAAAACCACCGAGTTCGACAATATAGACCCGCAAAAAACCATCGCCATCTTGCCGACCGCCGCGATAGAACAACATGGTCCGCATCTGCCCGTGGGCGTCGACGCCTATATCAACCAGGGTATGCTGGAAACCACCTGCGCACGCCTGCCTGATGATCTCGACATCAGGATTTTGCCGATGCAGGCGGTTGGCAAGTCAAACGAACACCTGCATGCAAAGGGGACGCTGACCCTTCCCGTCGAGCTTGCTATTCAGCTTTGGGTGGAAATCGGACTTTCCGTTGCCCGGGCCGGCGTGCGCAAGATGGTGATCTTCAATTCTCATGGCGGTAATCTCGACATCATCAGCATTGTGTCGCGCGAGTTGCGTGTGCGGGCCAATATGCTAGTCGGCAAATGCCAGTGGACCTCATTCGGCCTTCCCGACGGCATGTATCCGCCGGAGGAGATCAAGTACGGCATTCATGGCGGCGATGTCGAGACATCGGTCATGCTGCACTTCCATCCCGATCTCGTGGATATGAGCAAGGCGAAGAACTTTCATTCGAGCGCCGAGGATCTAGCGCCGGACGCGGCGCTGATGCCCACGGGCGCAACATCCTATGGATGGATCGCCTCGGATCTCAACAAGGAAGGCACTGTCGGAAATGCCGCCGTTGCGACGGCAGAAAAGGGGGCGGCGACCGCCGCCTGGCATGCCGACCGTTTCATAAAGTTCCTGCGCGAGATGCAGGAGCGCGACATCACTCTGTATGACTAGATCCAGCGGTTGCTCAATCCGGACCGAGGATGTGCACAATTCAGTTGCTGGCTTGGACGCTTCCAATCGTGCCGCGTCTGCAGACAGCAGAGGAGAGCCGCCACCGGTCTATTCTGTCTGCCCGGAACGCGCTCACGTCTATTTGTTTCAAGGTTTACGAGCAGTCCAGGGGCAGGGTTGTTAAAGTCGACCAGAGCAAAACGGCAGAGAAGGCGCGGAGGAAAGCAATGCAGCAGAAAGTCAACTTCGCTTTGGTGGTCATTCTGCTTCTGGTGTTGCAGCCGGCAGCCGTCTTCGCACAGGAAATCTATACCAGGGGCGGCAGCACGCTGGCGCTCGAGGGCTACGACGCGGTTTCCTATTTTGTCGCGGGAAAACCCGTCGCCGGCCGGGGTGATTTCACATCCAACTACAAGGGTGCCGTGTGGCGGTTCTCCAGCGCGGACAACAAACGGGCCTTTGACGCCAATCCAAGAAAATACGCACCGCAATATGGCGGACACTGTGCCTGGGGCACCGCGCGCGGCTATCTGGTTCGCGGCGATCCGAATGTCTGGCGCATCGTCAACGGAAAGCTGTATCTGAACTACAACCGCTCGGTTCAGAACAATTGGGACAGGGATATCAGCGGCTACATCTCCAAGGCCAACGGCAATTGGCCCGCGGTACTCAAAACGAAGTAGCAGGCGCTCCCGGATCGAATGCAGGCAGGCCAGGGCGAAACGCGGTGAATGCGCCAGCGAATGCGACCTGAAGGCCATTGCCAGCGGCTAGATGCTCCGACATCAGCGAGATGCGTGCCGAAAGCGCGAATTGGCCCGGCCAATCGTCCAGATGGCCCTGAACCCCGCCTAGCGCGCTCGATTGGCTGACGCTGGAACCCACAGGCAGTGCGGTCTGCGTCCCGGGAAAGCAGATTATAGTGTCGACACCGTCATCGGTCGTTTTGCAGGCCTTCCGGGGCACTTCCCATTTCGCACCCCCGGGCCCTGCCGGCCTCTGCGATATTCTTTGCTGTCCGAGACCAATGCCGTGGTCGCTGCCGGCCGGCTCGTCCTTGGCGCCGCACCCATAGAATTCACGAATGACCGGGTTTTCACACAATTCTTCCATCAGCTCATCTGTCTGCTCTGCGGTGAGAAAGTTCAGATGATCGCCCGGCATTGCAGAGCGGACAGGGCTGTGCTGTCCAATCCTGTATTCGGAAACTTTTTCGAGCGGATCGTCGTAAAACCTCGTGGCCAGGCGTTTTGCATCATCATGGGTATCGATATTCGGACTTGCGCGGTTCGAAAGACCGTGCCGCATCAAGATAACAAATAGTTGATCGCGCCGTTCTTTACCGGCTGATCCAGCGGGGCAGGTCCTGCGTAAGAGTGGGTGCCGGCAACAAATCATCCTCTTTCTCACAGGAGATGGCATGAATGGGATGTGAGCGGTCATGCATCCCGACTCGGCTAGAGTGCCGGGAGAGGCGGATAGGCTGCAGGCTGGATGTCTTTTTAGGGCATTGCGACCCTGTACAGGAGATTACCCGCCGCCTGCATCCGAACGACCAGCATGAGGCCCGGTTCGACCCGGTGATCTCGTATAGGAGTCTGGCCTGGCCGTTCACACCCCTTTGCAGGGTTCCGCCTCCCGCCAACGAGAGGATTTTAGCAATGGCTTTCATCGGTGTCGATCTCCACACGACGTCTTTCACGGTCTGCCGCCTTGCCGCGGACGGCAACGAGGTTTTTGAAACCTGCCAGCTGGCAGCGGCCGATCTGGACCGGTTCTGCCTGAGCCTTGATGCGGACGATGAGGTCGCCGTGGAAGCGACGGGCAATTCGGCCTGGTTCCGCGACGAAGTGATCGCCTGCGTTGGCCGTGTGGTGGTGGTCAACCCGAAGCAGTTCGGCGTGATCCGCAAGTCGGTGAAGAAGACGGACAGAAACGACGCCCGGGCCCTGGCCTTCTTTCTGTCAAAGGACATGCTGCCTGAGACCCGCGTCAAAACGGTGGCCGAAGGCGAACTGGCGTCGCTGACCCACACGCGCGACCTTCTGGTCAAGCAGCGCACCCGGCTTTTGAACAAGATCCACGCGCTCCACACCCGCCACGGCATCAAGCTGAAGAAGGAAAGCCTGGGCTCCAAGCGACGGCTCAATGCCCTGGAGACCGGCCGGTTCTCCAGCCTCGAACAGGTGGAACTGCGCATCGTGCGCGATCAGGCGCTCAGCCTGACGGATGCAATCGCCGAACTTGATCGCGAGATCGCCTCCGCCGCTGAGGCCATGGACGGATATGACGGGCTGATCTCGATCAAGGGTGTCGGGCCGCGCGCGGCAGCCGTATTCCTCTCCGGCATAGGCAACGTCGATGACTTCGAAGACGCGGACAAACTGGCCGCCTATGTGGGCATTGTCCCCCGTGTCAGCCAGTCAAGCGAGACTGACAACCGGGGCCGGATCACCAAACGCGGGAACAAACTGATGCGCACCACGCTGGTCCAGTGCACGCTCATTGCCATTCGTTACTCGGGCTACCTCAATGCCTTCTACCAACGGATCAAAGCCCGGCGCGGGGCCGGCAAGGCAATCATCGCCACAGCGCGCAAGTTGCTCGCGATCATCTACGACACACTGAAAAACGGCTGGGTCTTCGATGACTTTCCGGCATTCAAAATCGCGGGACAGAACAATCCTGCTGGACAATCATCATAGGAGAACACTTACATGTTCAGACGTACCCTCCTTGCTGGATTTGCCGTTGCTTCACTCGCGCTCGGCACCGTCGCGGCCAAGGCCGCCGACATTGTCGACACGGCCGTTTCCGCCGGAAACTTCAACACGCTGGTTGCTGCCGTGCAGGCAGCCGGTCTCGTCGACACACTTAAAGGCGAGGGCCCGTTCACCGTTTTTGCACCGACCGACGAAGCCTTTGCGGCACTGCCGGCCGGGACGGTTGAAGATCTGCTGAAGCCGGAAAACAAGGATCAGCTTGTTGCAGTCCTGACGTATCACGTCATTCCCGGCAAGGTGATGTCCGGTGATATCGCTGGCAAGAAAATGGGCGTTAAAACCGTCCAGGGCAGTGAGATCCAGGTCGATGCCACGGATGGCGTCAAGGTGGATGCCGCCAGTGTCGTGACTGCGGATATCGAGACTTCCAACGGCGTGATTCATGTCATCGACCAGGTGGTCCTGCCGAATTAATCGGACCTATACCTTGAAAAACCGGGTCGGCACCGGGCCGACCCCTTTGCGGTGGCGCAGTCTGCGCCGTCGCTTCAGCGGCCATTGCCAGAGATCTGGATGGCCGCTGCGTCTGTCTGAAAGTCGGGCGGTCCGGAAAGGAAGCCCGCAGACGAATTGACCAACTTTCCCGCTGATCGGAACCAGGGGTTGGACATGTCGATGACTGGGCATCCGGATTATCCGGTTTTGACGCAATTCGAGCAGGTGGCAGACGCAGCGGCGTATGTTCCTGTACCAGCGCACTGGAAGATCGGAACCTCCGATGTGGTCAACTCCACAGCGGCGATTGCCGCGGGCCGTTACAAATCGGTGAATTTCTCTGGCGCGGCGACCATCAGCGCGGTTTCCAACGCGCTCGGCGGCCAGCTTCCACTATTTACCTTCGGCGGCGATGGCGCGCACTTCGCCGTCGCGCCTGATCAGGCCGAGGCAGCGGCGGTTGCCCTTGGACAGGTCCGTGAATGGGTTAAGCGGGAACTTGGGCTGGACCTGCGCGTCGGTATGGTCGGTGTCGAAGACATCCGCGCGGCCGGTGCCGATGTCCGCGCCGCCTATTTCAGTGCTTCCGATCACGTGCAATATTCGATGTTCACCGGCGGCGGTCTGGAATGGGCTGAACGGGAGCTCAAAGAAGGGCGTTCGACGCTTGCCGGGGCGTCCAGAACCGGTGATCCGGATCTGACCGGCCTATCCTGCCAATGGGGACCTGTCACTTCGACACGCGGCAAGATATTGTCGCTGATCGTCAGGCGGGCTCCCGGTGCATCGCCGGATCGGTTTGAGAAGGCCATTACAAAAATCATTTTGGCTATTGCCAATGCTCAGGCGGTCAATCCGGTGCCCGAAACGGGTCCGGATGTGCGTTGGCCGTCCGATACGATTGATCTGCAGTCGCGCATCCGCATGCGGAAGGGTCCGCGTTTGTGGAAGAAAACGTCGACCCTGTTCATGACGGTGTTTTACTGGGCGCTGTTCAAGGCTGCGATCCCGGTGCGCGATTTCCTTCCCGACCGTTATCGTGCGGACATTGCGGCCAACTCCGATTTCCGGAGATACAGCGATGGCCTGATGATGACCGTGGACTGTCCGCCCGAGGCCATCGGTGCCCTCAGGCGCCTGCTGGACAAGGCCCGCAAGGACGGAACGATCAGATACGGCCTTGAGGAGCAGGATGAGGCACTGATCACCTGTGTCGTTCCGTCTGCCTTCGACCGCGACCACATGCATTTCGTGGACGGATCCGGCGGCGGCTACGCGTCGGCGGCAAAGCAGTTGCGTCTGGAAGACTGACCGGTTCGCATACCAGTTCAACTCCGAACCGGCCTTTATCGGGAATGACGATTGCGCGCGGCTCCGGGATCGCTATTTTTTCGATGCGTGCAAGCCGCGAAACAATCCGGAGAAACAAGCGACAATGGCGCCTGGCGACAATCGGACGGGAATCGACGATCAGTTCAACCTTCGCAAGCGGCATCCCGTATCCCGTCTCAATCTGCTGAAGAACGCGGCACAGAGCAATTGGGCGCGTCTGGTGCTCGATTGCAGCCTGGATGTCGCCTATGGCGAAAGTTCCGGGCAAAGGCTGGACATTTTCCCCGGGAAGGACCGCCCTTCACCGGTCTTCATCTTCATCCATGGCGGTTACTTCCGGGCACTCGACAAGAGCCTTTACCGCTACATGGCGCGCCCGATGGCAAAGGCCGGCATGACCACCGTCCTCGTCAATTACGATCTTGCTCCCAAGGTAACGGTCGCGGAGATCATTCGACAGAACCTTTCGGCATTCGCCTGGATCAGACAAAACATCCACCGATGGAACGGTGATCGCGAGCGCATGTTCCTTTGCGGGCATTCGATCGGGTAATACCGGCATAACACCGGGCAGCATTGTGTTTTGATTTGTCATTTCCGGTGGTGCGGCAAATCGACTCGATCAGCGCTGCTGGGGTTCTCACCGAGATGTTTTTGTGAGTCGATGAGGTTATGTCGGATTTCCCACCTCACGCACTTGATGATCTGTCGAATACAGAACTCAAAGATCTGGTTGTGACCCTGCTCGGCGAGGTGGCCGAGTTGAAGCAAATCGTCGCTGAACAAAATCAGGTGATTGCCGAACAGAAACAGACAATTGCCAATCTGCGCGACGAGGTCGCTCGATTAAAAGGGGTGAATGGGCGACCGGACATCAAGCCGAGCAAACCAAGCGGCATGAACCAGGCCAGCGAGAAAAAGGCGCGTAAGAACGGCAATAAAAGCTGTGGACGCGGCAAAAAGAAGCCACCTCGGCACGGTTCAATGAAAGACCGGATTGTAAAAGCGGACGTTCCAGAGGGTTCCCGCTTCAAAGGGTACGAGGACTTCCTCGTTCAGGATCTCATCATTCAGCCAGTGACCACCCGGTTTCGGCGCGAGCGCTGGTTGACACCTGATGGTAAGACTGTCGTGGCTCCGCTGCCACAGGGCCTCAAGGGCCATTTTGGTGCCGAACTGCGCCGTTTTGTGCTGATGCAATACCATCAAGGCCAAGTCACTGTGGGACGATTGGTAAAGCTCCTGAGCGAAATCGGCATAGATATCTCCGAGCGCCAGGTCATGCGGTTTTTGAATGAGGGTCATGAGCATTTTGCCTTGGAAGCACGCGCAATATTGCAGACGGGATTGGACGCGGCGTCATGGGTGACGGTCGACGACACCGGGGCACGCCACAAAGCCCAAAACGGCTACTGCACCCAGATCGGCAATGATCGGTTTTCCTTCTTTTCCACAACCGGTTCTAAAAGCCGCATCAACTTTCTCGAACTCCTGCGGGCCGGGCATGAAGACTATGTGATCAACGCCGATGCACTTGCCTATATGCAGCAGCGTTCTCTCAATGCTCCGGTTCGCCAGTTGTTGATTGACGCTGAAGATAAGTATTTCCCGAACTGCGCAGACTGGCAGGCCCATCTCGACCGGCTCGGGATCACTGCACTGAAAGTCACACCTGATCCCACGCGCCTTGCCACCGAGGGTGCGTTATGGGGCAGTATCAGCGCACATGGCTTGCTCACCGATACGGTGATCGTCAGTGATGATGCCAAACAGTTCAAAGTCGGCGATCATGCGTTGTGTTGGATTCACGCCGAACGGTTGGTGCATAAGCTCAACACCTTCACAGATAAGCACTATGCCATTCAACAGCGCACCCGCAGGCTGATCTGGCTCTACTATGAATGCCTCAAAACCTACCGTCTCAACCCAAGTCCACAGCGCAAGGCGGTCTTGCAAAACCGCTTCGACCAGATATTCCGCCACCGAACCGGTTTTGCAGCCCTTGATAATCTGTTGAGGCGATTGCACGCCAACAAGGCTGAACTGCTGATGGTTCTGGAGCATCCGGAAATACCGCTGCACACCAACGGTTCCGAGAACGATATCCGAGTTGTTGTAGTCAAGCGCAAGATTTCAGGTGGGACGCGCAGTGACATTGGTCGGACCAACCGCGACACCTTCTTGTCGCTGCTCAAGACCTGCAACAAACTCGGCATCTCGTTTTGGGACTATTTGGGGGATAGGCTGGGCCTCAATGGGAAACCGGTGCCCGCTCTGCCGCAACTCGTAGGCCAGTCTCATTTTGCATCCTGAACAGCCACTCTTCGGCAAGATCGAGATTGCATTGCGCGACAGCTGGATTGTGAAGATGCGGTCGACATGACATTTCCAATCTTGCATTGTGGCGATGGTTCATCCGTCTGACGGCGCAATCATATCGACACATATAGCAGGACGTTTCACACAATGGCTCAGGCTGGCAATCAACTTGATATAGTTCGTCTCAGCATCACGTTGCGGGATGTGAAGCCCAGGGTCACAAGACGAATGGATGTCCCTGCGAACACATGCCTTAATGACCTCCACTTATACATTCAGGCCGCAATGGGGTGGCACAACTGCCATCTATGGGAATTTGAGGCGATCCGGTATGAGCAAGTTGTCACTTGGAGTGCTGATAGTGATCAGTATTTCTCCAGCCCCAAATCAGACGCCTCTGCTACCGTTCTCGACGTCATAGACTTTTTGCAAGGCAAACCCGAATTCAATTACCTCTATGATTTCGGAGACTCATGGAGACACAAAATCCGTATTGGAAAGATTCAGTCGGCACATAAGGACAGACAGTATCCATATCTTGTTTCCGGTAGCGGGCGTTGTCCACTTGAGGACATAGGAGGCGTATGGGGATACTCTGAATTCTTGGCAGCATTCGAAAACCCGGATTCTGAATACCGGGAGTACTATCCCGATTACTTCGATGGAAGTGACAACTGGAATCCGGAAGACGCGGAACTTGAAAAAAGGCGAGCAGCTATTGCGCGATTCCAATAGAATCCCCACCCCAGCCACCGCAAGCACAATTCCCCCATTCGTTGATGCCTCCAGAAAATCATGGAAACAGAAAGAGCGTCCGCTCTGACGCCTGAATTCTGCCCGGTGTTATGCCGGTATTATTTCGATCGGTGCTTTCCTGGCTGCCAGGATCCTCGAGGAGGACTGGCCCGGGGGTGGCGGGATTAGAAAAGCCGTCCTTCTGAGCGGGCTTTATGATCTTGGTCCGATGAAGCAATCCTATCTCAACCGGGAACTGCGGTTAGAAGATGCCGATGTCGCTGCGCTCAATCCCTCGGCGGACCGGACCAGGATGAAGCCGAACCTTCTCATCGCCGTCGGTGCTGAGGAGACGGCGCAATTCATCGACCAGTCGGAGCGCTATAGCGCGGAGCTGAGCCGTGCCGGCATTGAAAATGCGCTTCGTGTGCTACCCGGAATCAATCACTACACAATGTCGCGCCTGCTTTCAGGCGGAGCGAATGTGGTCATGGACTGGATCCTGAAACCGGAGGCCGGCAACATTTCCCCGTTAAGATGACCGACCCTCATCCAATGCGCATGATTGCCGGCGATGAACCGCGCAGGACCCCGAGAGTTGCAAATAATTCGTTGCATATCGGTCACACGCATCGCCAATCGACCAGTGTCGTGCGGCGCCATCGGTCAGGATGCAGAATTTGTATTGCCATGGCGTGCATCTGAACATTAGCTGGGCCGTACATGATTTGAATTCGACGACCGCTTTTTTTACGGATTTTGTTACCCATGAATTGCCTGAAATCTGCCATCGCCTTTTTTGCCGCCGTTACCACGCTTCCCGCAATGGCCGCCGACCTTGCGCCAGTGGCACCTTTGCCGGAGGCTCCACTAACGCAGCAGGACAGTGTCTATGACTGGACGGGGTTCTATATCGGAGCTGGTGGCGGAACCGGCTATCTGCTTGATTCGGTATCGATCCCGTTGATTGGTGTCTCGACGGTCGGCGGTGTCGGCGGGCGTGGTTTCTTCGGCAAGGTAACAGCCGGTTACGACCACATGTTCTCCAACGGAATTGTGGTCGGTGCAGCCGTCAGCGGCCGCTATGGAGACGTGGAAACGTCATGGACCGTGCCGCTGCTTACGGGTTCGGTCACAGCCGATTACGGGATCGATGTCACCGGTCGCCTCGGATATGCGATCACGCCGCGGACACTGGCTTACGTGCTGGGCGGATACAGCTGGCAGCACTTTGAGTTGTCGACACCGTTCGCAGCCCTGTCCACCACCTGGGAAGACAGCGGATTTGTCGCCGGCCTTGGTCTTGAAACCGCAGTCACAGATCACTGGACATGGAGCTCGGAATACCGGTACTCGCAATATTCGGGCACCACGCTCGGGCCGCTCGGCAATATCTCGATCGACCCGGTCACACACACATTTCACACCAGTATCAACTACCGGTTCGGCGGTGGACCATCGGGCATACAGCGCAACGCCTTTGTCCATGACTGGAACGGCCTGAAAGTCGGCGGCGCGATCAGCGCCGGTATATCGGTCAATGAGCTGACGGCACTCGGCGGCCTTGTGACGTTCGACGGGCTTGCGACGGAGGGGTTCCTCGGCGAAATCAATGTCGGATATGACAGGGAGTTCGGCGAGCGGTGGGTCGCAGGTGTTATGCTGGCGGCCGAATATGTCGGCTTCTCGTCTTCGTTCTCGGCATTGGGCGCAACAGCCACTGTTGAAGCCGACGATTTCGGCTTTGATGCGCTTTTGCGCGCCGGCTACAAGGTCAACGACTATACGCTCGGCTATGTGATCGGCGGCTATACCTGGCAGCGGCTTTCCGCTTCCGGAACCGGAATTGGACTGGCGGCCTCCACGACCGTGGACGTCAATGCGCTGACGGTCGGTGCGGGCACGGAACTGGCCCTTTCCGAAAAGACCAGCGCCTATATCGAATATCGCTATACAGACTATGAGGACGTGTCTTTCGGCCTGCTCACGCTTGAACCGTCAAGCCACACTGTGCGTGTCCAGCAATTCTAATTTTGGCTCATTTTTGGGTCTCAGATGAATTTGAGCTGATTTTCAGGAGGGTTTAGGTTGCTTCCGGGCTGACTTGACGGTCGGTGGTGGCTCACCATCGACAAGTGTTCGTATGAGTGCACCCCAATCCGGGAAGATCAAGTAGCAAACAATCGTGCGGATGTGATCGAAGAACCGATACCGCGCCGCTAAAACACTGCGGGCTTTCTTCCAGAGCGCTTCGAGTACATCACAAACTGTATGCATGGCGAAGGCGAGCAGATTGAGCGTCGCCAGCACAGATGCCAGATAATTGTCGCCATGCCCAAAGTTGTGCTCCAGATTGTATCCCCGGGTTTTCAGAACATTGAAGGTCTCATTTTCAATCTTCCACCGTGCGCGTCCGCAAGCGGCAAGGTCCCCGACATTGGTCTCATCGACAGCGATGTTGGTCACAAAGCTGTTGCGATATGTGGTCTTCCCTTTGGTGTTGATAATCTCGATTTCGAACCAGTTGACGTGGGTCGCGTCCTTGCCATCGCGCAGGGGTACATCATTCAGCCAGCGATAGATGTGGGTGGCAGCCTTGCGACCCTTTTTGATACGACGGCGCTTTGTCGAGTTGATCTCGGCACCGTCCAGCCACTCGTACAACGTCTTATGGGACAAGGACTTGGCAGTCAGAATGAAGTCGCCGCCAACCGACTGAATCGTATCAACAATCGGCTGATTAGCATACAGGTCATCGCCAAGATAAACTGGCTTTAGCGAAGCGTAACGTTTCCCATTGGCGGCAAGCCAGCGTTTGACGGCATTCCTTTCACAATCCTGTTTCGCATGACCGTCCTGCGGGCTAATAAATTCCGGCTGCAGCGGTATCGCTCGGCTGTCACCCGGGACGACGACCGCGGCGGAAACCATGGTGTGAAAATACTCGGTGCCGCCATCATTGCGCTTGCGATGAGAACAATTCCGGCAATGCAACTTGCGGCTACAGAAATATTCTGTGCCATCAAGTGCAATCAGCACGCGACCATCCAGACATCGGAAAGGCTCCAAACCGTTATGGCTTTTCAGATGGTCAACAAGGTTATCAAACTGCCCAAAGAGATGCTGCGGTTCAGCCTCATCAAGCATCGAGCGGATATGATTATCGCTCGGAAGCTTCTTGATTCCGAACAACGTCTGACAGTTCGAGCAACCGTTACCCGCTTGCATCTCGCGCTGATGCGACAGGAACGACGGAGACTGCATGAAAAATATCGAAAACGCCGACAGGCCGATATCTGCCATCGTGTAACTCGTGTTTGGGCCAACCCGTCGGTCAGGCAAGTTCGCGCAGCACGATCTGAGCGAGCCAATGAGGGAATCCAAGTGTAACACGCAACAAACGAATCATAGATCGAGCGATTTGAGAATCCCAAAAATCCCAAAATTAGAATTGCTGGTGCGTGTCGGTGCGAAATTCAAGCTGTTCTCGGACTAGACCGTCCCGACGTCATCCCGGTCCTCCTGCGGCCAGTTGGGCAATGACCAAGCTCCTCAGCCCAGATCCCGTCCTGATGTTGCATGCGCAAAGCGCCGCACCAGTTGCCGCAGTTGTTCACGCTCGTCCATCAGGTTGAGCGCGACGGCAATCCCGGCCTTGTTGACGCCAAGATCGTGCTGCAGCCGCCAGGCGGTGCGTACTCTCGTGATGCTGACGGTCGAAAAGCGCCAGACCGACGGAGCCCGGCCTTCGGGGTCAATGATGCCTTCCTCGACAAGTTCGACCACCCATTCCGCGCGAACTCCGCAGGATCGGCACAGCTCACCGAGGCTGAGGGCATCGACAACTTCTCCGGAAACGGCATTCGCTGGTTTGTGTGCCATCGTTCTAGACCCTCAGCTTGGCGCGCGGATCGAATTTCATCTGGCGCTCCATCTGTTCGTAAAGTGCGCGGTCCTCGTCGGTGTTTGCCGGTGGCACCGCGATTTGCAGCACGGCGTAGAGATCACCGGCCGGTTTGCCCGGAATGCCCCGGCTTTTCAGCCGCAGTTTCTGTCCGGGGCGCGCGTTCTGCGGTATCTTGAGTTCTACGCTCCCGCTCGGAGTGGGCGCCTTGACCTTCCCGCCGAGGGCAGCCTCCCAGGGCGTGATCGGCAAGTCGAAATAGACGTCGCGCCCTTCGACGGAGTAGGCACCGTCCTCGGGAAAGTGGATTTCCAGATAGAGATCGCCGGCGCGGCCCTGACCGACACCAGGCGTCCCCTGGCCAGCCAGCCGGATGTGTTTTCCCTCCGTGACGCCCTTGGGAATCTTCACGCGGATCGCGCGTTCCTTCACGGTCACATGGCCATCGGCGTCCATTTCGGGCGCGCGCAGCGATATTGTGCGCGTTGCGCCCTCATAAGCATCCTTCAGGTCAATGGTGATGCTGGCATAGTGGTCCTGGCCGTGGGCGTGGAAAGCCTGGCTGTGGCGCGCACCGCCGCCGCGTTGCGCTCGGCCGAATAGCGACTCGAAGAAGTCGCTGAAAGCCGCTTCGTCGGCCTCCGTGTAGCCGCCGCCCGAAAACTCGAAGCCCTCGTTCCAGTCGGGTGGTGCCTGGAAGTCCTGACCCGCCTTCCAGTTGGCGCCGAGCTGGTCATAGGCCGCGCGCTTCTCGGGATCCTTCAGCACCTCGTAGGCTTCGCCGGCTTCCTTGAACTTGTCTTCCGCGCCCGGTTCCTTGTTGACATCGGGGTGGTATTTGCGGGCGATCTTGCGGTAGGCACGCTTGATGTCGTCCTGGGTGGCGTCGCGTTCAAGGCCAAGCGTCTGGTAGTAATCCTTGAAATCCATATGAACTTTCCGTTGCCGGCGTGGCGATGTGCATGCTGCAGGATGGGTAACTGCGCGGCGGCGCAGGTGGAAGCCGCTGTCAACTCTGAATTGTTCGCGCCGCTTTGTCCAGATGGGTATGATTTGCACGAATTCAATGGTTTGCCGGCCGTGCCGCCGGTGGTTTTGAAGCAGGCCCGATTGTGAGACACTGTCCGGATGTGGAAGCAGGGCGGAGCCGGCCATGGACTTGCTGGAGCGACTGCGCGGTGACGATCCCGATGAACCGGTGACGGGCATCGACGTCTCGCGCTATCAAGGGACGGTTGACTGGAAACAGGTGCAGGGCTCGGGCGTTCGCTTTGCCGCCATCAAGGCAACCGAAGGCGCGGCTGACTACCCTTATTCGGATTATTACACGCAAAATGCAGAACTCGCACGGCAGGCCGGCCTTGCCGTCGGCGGCTACCATTTCTTCAATCCGAATGCGGACGGCAAGACGCAGGCCAACTATTTCCTGCAGGTCGTGCAGCCCAAACCGGGCGATCTTTTGCCGATGCTCGATCTCGAACAGACGGGCAGTGCCAGCGGTGCGCAGATCGCGGACGGCGCACAGGCATGGCTGGAGACGGTCCGTGCTGCGACCGGCCGCAAACCGCTGCTTTACACAACCGCCGGCTTCTGGTCGCAGATCGGCTCGCCTGCGGGCTTCGACAACTACCCGCTGTGGGTCGCCGAATACGGCGTCAACCAGCCGCATCTGCCGCAGGGCTGGAGCAATTACACGATCTGGCAGCATTCGCAGAGCGGCAAGGTTGCCGGTATCGAAGGGCCGGTCGACCTCGATCTGTTCAGCGGTGCGCCGGAGGCTTTGAAATCGATACGGCTATAGCCGCGACGCGGTCAGGAAGGGCTGTTCATGGCAGCAGCACCGCGGCACCGGTTATCGAACCGGAACGCAGATCCGCCAAAGCACGGTTCGCGTCTGCCAGCGGATAACGGTGAATCTCCGTTTGTATTGATGCCTTTGCCGATTGTTCGAGGAACTCATCACCGTCTTGCCGTGTGAGATTGGCGACCGAACGCACCATCCGCTCCTCCCAAAGGATCGAATAGGGAAACTGCGGAATGTCGCTCATGTGTATTCCGGCGCAGATCACGGCACCGCCCTTGACGACGGCGCGCAGCGCTGCCGGTACCAGCGCGCCGACGGGCGCGAAAATGATCGCCGCATCGAGTGGTTCGGGTGGCGCTTCGTCGGAACTGCCGGCCCAAACGGCGCCAAGACCAGCGGCGAATTCCTGGGCTGCGCTGTCTCCGGCGCGGGTAAAGGCATAGACTTTGCGCCCCTGGTACACGGCCAATTGTGCGAGGATATGCGCTGCGGCACCGAAGCCGTAAATTCCGAGGCGTCGGGCTTCGCCTGCCATCCTGTATGACCGGTAACCGATCAGACCCGCGCACATGAGCGGCGCCTGGCGGGCGGCGTCAGCGTCATCCGGCAACAAAAAGCAGTATTCCGCATCGGCTACCGTGTACTGTGCGTAGCCGCCATCGATCTGATAGCCGGTGAATCCCGGCGCATCGCAAAGGTTCTCCCGATGCGAACGGCAATAGGGACAGGAGCCGCAGGTGTGGCCAAGCCAGGGAACACCGATGCGCTGACCGGCCGCGAGACCCTTCACATCAGCACCGGTGCGGACAACGGTTCCTATGATTTCGTGCCCCGGGATGATCGGAAGTTTGGGCTCCGTCAGGTCGCCGTCGACGACATGGAGGTCGGTTCTGCAAACGCCGCAGGCCAGGACCTTGACCAGCACCTGATTTGCGCCCGGCACCGGCACAGGCACATCGCGCAAGATCAGCTCCGTGCCTGGGCGGTCGAGCACCATGGCTTTCATGGTTTCCGGCGGCATGGCGTCGCTTCTCCTTTCAGCCGGCAAGCAGACCGGAAATCAATAGTGCAGCGCAGGCAACAATGCCGCAATAGGGCACCCAAACGGGGATGATGAACGTACCGGTCGGTGCTTGTGCGCCGGACTGCTTGATGCGGATCAGGGCCGCGCACACCGTCATGAAGATTGAAAGCGTAATCGCCGATGTCCATTCGGCAAGCCGGGTGATCGGAAACAGCAGTGCAAGCGTCAGGACGATCGCCGTCACGATCGCGGTCGCGACAATGGGCGAGCGGGTTCTTGGATGGACGCGCGCGAGGACCGCCGGCAAGGCGCCCCGGCTGCCGAGGCCATAGAGGATCCGGGCGGCCATCAGGATCTGGACAATGATGCCGTTGACGGTGGCGACGATGGCGATCAGCGTGATGGTCAGCGGGGAAAGTCCGGTGGTTTCCTTGAACACCAGCGCCAGTGGTGCTTCGGTCGCGGAAATCTCCGCGACCGGAACCGATGCGAGCGCTGCGATCGCCACCAGAACATAAAGCGTCAGGCTGAGGGCAAGAGTGATGAAGATGCCGCGCGACAATGTCTTTTGCGGATTGACGGTTTCCTCGGCGATCGACGGGATGTCCTCAAAGCCGATAAAGGCGAAGAAGGCGAGCAGGCTGGAACTGATGATGCCGAACCAGATGACCGATGAAAAGGACTGTGGAACCATGCGGACGGCCTGGCCGGCAAGGTCGGTATCGGAGAACGCCGCCCCGGCGATGATGGCGATCAGACCGCTGACCTCGATAAGCGTCAGCAGCCCCGCAAGTCCGATGGATTCGCGAACGCCGAAGCCGGACACAAGACCGGTCAGACAGATAACGCCGATCAGGAGCACAATCTGGGGAAGATCGATCACCTGGATCAGGTAACCCACCGCACCGTGGGCGATCGCCGCCGACGAGACGATCCCGACACAGGCGACCGCAAGGCCGACAATCAGAAAAATTACCTTCGAGTTGAAACCTGCCTCGGCGAAGTGCGCCTCGGCGGCGGCAAAGGGCAGCCGGCCGGTGAGTTCAGCATAACAGGCAGCAGGAAACAGCATGACAAAGCCGGCGATGAGGAAAGACAAAGGCGCGAATTCGCCGGCGCGGCCGATCACCTCGCCGATCAGCACATAGATGCCGGCACCGACGGTGACGCCCAGCCCGTAGAAGATGACATAGGGCAGGGTGAGCGTGCGCTTCAGGCTGGAGCCGTTACCGTTCTGAACATCCGTTTGTTCCATGTCACTCCTGGACGTTTGGCGGATAAACTGTCCCCCAAGGATGGCAGCTCTTCGCTTTCGCCGCGTTGAGCGAAGTCAAATGCCGCGCAATTCGCTGTTGTTCCGATTCCTATTCATTTGTCCGGAAGATCGTCAGCTGGACCAGTGCGATCGTCATCAATGGCGCCAGTACCGAGGTGGCCGCAACGACGATCAGCAGCCAGCCGAGAGCGCCGTAGTCGGCGGATGTGATGATTTCACCTGTAGTGCGGTCGCGCACCTCGCGGGTGATGAGGAAGATCTGGTTCAGATACTTGGTCAACAGGCTGCTTGCCGACAAGGCAAGATTGGTGAATGACGCCATCACCGCGAAGAACGTCGCTTTCAGCTCGAACGGCGCGTTCTTGGCGATCCAGGCGAGCATCGGGATCATGGCGATCTGGCCGAGGGGCGATTCGATGGCCGTATCGATGAGGGCGATGAAACGCGCATCGACCACACCTCCCGTCAACGGTGCCGTCCAGTGGTGCAGGCCGTAGAAGAGCCCGATATTGGGCAACGAAAGAATGCCCGCGGCGATGGTCAGGAGCACAACGATATCGGTGATTGTTCTCGTCGCAATGAGCGGGCGAAGAACGATCATGCCCGCAAGCGTCAGCATCGAGGCGATCAGCGACAGCACCGACAGGAACTGCTGGTCGAAACCGAGCACATCGATGGAGAACCACGTCGCCCCGGCGCCAGGCAGCGGGACGGCCCTGAACACAAAGATGATGATCGCCGTGCCGATCAGTGCCCGCGCATGGTCTTCGTCGAGCCGCGCGATCAGCTGGCGCATCAGGACAAGAACGATTGCCATCGAGCCGGCAAAGACAATCTCCTGCGAATAGGCAATGTCTGACAGCCCGACCAGCAGCGTCAGGGCAACAAACAGTCCGCCGCCGATGAAATACCACCAGTTGGGTTCGACCTGCTCCACGGGGCGGTCGACGACGGCGTCGATTTCCTCGGCGCTCATTCCGCGAAGCCGCAACCGATGCCGGCGGCGTGCCTTCATCACCGATGCGAGCAGCACGCCCGAAACCGATATTGCGGGAATTGCCAGTGCGGTCAGGTAAATGCGTCCATAAACCGCTGCCTTGTCATCCTGCGTCATGTTTTCGACGCCGGCGAACATGAAGATGTTGAGGAGTGCGACAAAAACCAGGCCGCTGATGAGTGCAATGCGGCCAAGGGTTTGCATTGTCGTGTGCAGCGCCTTGACCTGGATTTCGCCGAGGCTGCTGCCATCCGGCGCGTGGCGGGGTACTGCCTCGACGGACATGGCGTCTGCGACCGAATCCTGGATGACATAGCCGCTCGGCGCCAGCAGGACGCTCAAGACGTACCAGGCCGAAATCGGCATGATCGCGACCATGTCGTCCGTATAGGCGATCAGTGCAAACATGATCATCAGGCTGGCGGTGACGAGCCCGGCGCCGAGGAAGATGAGGGCGCCCTTCCAGCGCCAGATGAGATCGACCAGGTGGCCCATCGGCATCTTCAGTGCCCACGGGATGCCGGCCCAGAAGGCGAGGCCCGCCAGGAATGCGGCGGAAAGGCCGAGATATTCCTTGACGAAGAATGTGCCGACGATGGCGGTCAGGCCCGAAATGCCGGCGGCGAAATAGACCATCAGGGGCGGCAGATACGACCAGCGGAACTGGCGGTAGAGATCGACAAACACCGCCTCCGCCGCGCGTCGAAAGAACGGTTTGTCGTTGGTGGCCATGTCCGTCATTTCCTGCCCCTTGACCACTATAGAGCAGATTTCCGCGCGGCAGGCGTTGATAACGGTCAATCATCGGCCAAATTGCCGCGTTCGCGCCCTTCACCTTATTGTTCCGGTTGAGCCTGTTAAGCTCACCAAGTTGTTAACGCCTGCAAGCTGTTGAAATTCTTGAGTGTAATGGATCTGGTGCGGTCGCAGGAATTGCATTCGCCAGATCCGGACAGTGCTCCGGCCTCATGTGTTTGTTTAACAGCGAACGGCTCTACGCTATGTTTCATGCCAGGAGCCTGGATGAACCATGACCATGGATGAAAAGGTACAAAATCCACCTTCCGACTTCGGCGAGACCCTGTCGGTGCTGGCCCTCGAGCACATGACCGGTCATTGCCGGGGCACGGTGACGTGGCTCTGGCAGCCGTCGGTCTATCTCAGGCTCGGCCCTTACGGACACATGCATGTCGCCGAAGAATTCGACGATGCCCGCGAGGGCTGGGTCGCCCGTCTCCAGCGGAAGGAGACCGGTTACGATATCGAGGCCGTGGAGGGCGCGGAGCTGTGGGTCAACCGACAACCCGTCACATCGAAACGGCTCAGCCATCACGACACCATCGAGTTCGGCCATAACGGACCGATTTCTCGCTGCTATATCTACGACAACAAGCACCCCTTGCCGGAAAGCGTCGGGGATATTTTCGGCGATGCGTTCGCCTATTTCCGCAACAGCCGCCAGCCGATGCCGAAGCGCCTGGCGCGCAGCTGCCGGCAGGCTGCCTCGCGCCTTGCCGGTGAAACGACGATCCTTTTCCGGCTCTCCGTCATCCTGGCGATTGCAGCGCTCGGATGGCTGGTCTACCAGCAGGGCAAGATCAACACGCTTCAAAACACCCAGATCGAAAGCGGCGTGGCGGAGCTGGAGAATTTCTCCAGCACGCTTGCGCGCTCGCAGGAGGAGGCGCTCCGGCCGGAAGACCTTGAAGCGCTCAGCCAGGACCTGCGCGGTCAATTGGCAACCACCCGGGAACGCGTCACCGATATCGAGCGCCGGTCCGAGGCAAGCGCAAAGGTCGTTGCGGCATCGATGCCGTCGGTCCTGTTCCTTCAGGGGGCCTGGGGTTTCAGGGAGAAGGATGGCGAGCGCATGCTGCGCATCGTCGTCGACGCGAACGGCAAACCCATTCCGATGCCCAGCGGTCTGCCATCGCTGTCGCTGGACGGAACGGGTCCGGTCGCGGAGCGCCAGTTCACCGGAACCGGTTTTGTCATCGGCGACAACGGGCTGATCGTCACCAACAAGCATGTCGGGGCACCCTGGGACTACGATGCCAACATCAAGATGATGCTCGCGCAGGGCCTCGTGCCGGTCATGACGCGGTTCATTGCCTATATTCCGGGCCTGCCGGATTCCGTGCCGGTGGAACTGGTGCGGGCCAGCGAGACGGCGGACATTGCGCTGCTGCGGCAGACAGATGACGTGTTCCAGACCAGGGGCCTGCGCCTTGCCGGCGCGCCGCCGGCGCCCGGAGACGAAATCATCCTGATGGGTTTTCCGACCGGGCTTCGCTCGATGCTCGCGCAGGCCGGCGAGGGGTTCATTTCTCAGCTTCGGGAAACCGGAGAAACCGGCTTCTGGGCCGTTGCGGAACGGCTGGCACTGGCCGGCCGCATCATGCCGCTGGCGAGCCGCGGCATTGTCGGTGGCGTATCGCGCGAGACAATCGCCTATGACGCAGAAACGACCCATGGCGGCAGCGGCGGGCCGGTGCTCGACGTTGATGGCAATGTCGTTGCCGTCAACACCGCGATCCTGCCTGAATATGGCGGCTCCAATCTCGGCGTGCCGGTTGCCAAGGTCCGCGAGCTGCTCGACCAGGTGGCGTCCAACTAATAGATCCCGTTTGCCAATTGTCGTCAAAACGGCCCATAATTATGCTAGGCGCGCGTCCGACAACGGGAGGAAACGATGCCTCAGAACATGCACATCCTCGTTGGCACCAAGAAGGGCGTCTTCATTTTCGACGGCGACCGCGAAAAAGGCTGCTGGTCAGCGCGCGGACCGTTCTGCGAAGCCTGGCCCATCAATCACGTCATCGGCGATCCCGCTACCGGCACGATCTATGCGGGCGGCGGCAACGAGTGGTTCGGACCGGCGGTCTGGAAGACCACGGATCTTGGCGAGACGTGGACGCATTCAAGCGAGGGGCTTGCCTATCCGGAGGGCGAGACACCGGTCAATAGCGTGTGGAGCCTCAACCTATCGCATGGGCGGCTGCTCGCGGGCATTCAGCCCGCCGGGCTGTTCCGCAGCGATGACAGCGGCAGGAGCTTTACCCACCTGGACGGTCTGCAGAAGCACCCGACGCGATCCGAATGGATGCCGGGCGGTGCTGGCCTGATCCTGCATCATATCGTGCCGCATCCGGAAGAGCCGGACGAGATGTGGATCGGCATCTCCGCGGTCGGCGTGTTCCATACATTCGACGGCGGCGCTTCCTGGACAACGCGCAACCGGGGCACGCGGCAGGATTATGCGCCGGAGGAGCAGCGCTATCCGGAATTCGGTCAGTGCGTGCATTCGCTCGCTATGGCGGCGGGCATGCCCAACCGGCTCTACCAGCAGAACCATTGCGGCATGTATGTCTCGGAAAATGGCGGCGAGGAGTGGGAATGTATCGAAGAGGGGCTGCCGTCCACCTTCGGTTTTCCGGCGATTGCCCATCCGCGCGATCCCGATACCCTGTTTCTCTTGCCGCTCAACGGCGATGCGGTCGGCCGCTTCATGCCGGACGGCAAGGCAGCGGTCTGGCGGACACGGGACCGCGGGCATTCCTGGCAGGACATGCGCGAAGGCCTGCCGCAGGAGGGCGCCTATTTCGGCGTGTTGCGGCAGGCAATGGCAACGGACGGCCTCGATCCGGCGGGGCTCTATTTCGGCACCAGTTCCGGCTCGCTCTACGGAAGCGCCGACGAGGGTGAAAGCTGGACACGGATCGCCGAGCACCTGCCGGTCGTCACCTCGGTCGAGATCCTGGTAACGGGCGGTTAGACAATGTCCGAGCAGCCGGCCCGGCGCAATGTGCCGCAAGTCACGGTTATCCTCTGCGATCCGTTGCGGCGTCTGTTCCCGGAGGCGCCCGTGCGCAACCAGATCCATGCGTCCAGCGTCGATCACATGCTCGACGAGCTCGACCGGAAATGGCCGGGCATGCGCGACCGCCTGGCCGACACGTCACCCGCCATACGGCCGCATATCAGTATTTTCGTCGATGGTGTGCGCGCCAGCCTCGATACGGCCCTGCCGGACCGCACCGATGTCTATGTGCTGACCGCCATGTCGGGCGGGTGAGGGGGCGCAATCGCGCCCGGAACTAGCGGGTGATCGAGGCCACTTCCATCGCACGGTAACGGCTGACGACACGTTCGCTGCGGAAGAACACATGGGCGCCGACACGCGTCAGGCGCTCCAGTTTCTTCGACCAGACCGGCCGCACGTCGTGGCGATGATAGTGGGTCATGCCACGCAGCATGGCATAGGACGAGCGGAACAGCCGGCCGCGATCCATGCTGGCGTCGAATTTGGTCGTGAACTCGGCCACTTCCAGCGACCGAGCAAAGACGGCAGTGTTCTTCGGAAAGTCGCTCAGCCTGTCGCAGGCAAAGGAAAACTGGCAGCGATTGAACTTGTGGGAATTCTGGAAAACGACGCCGCAGATCGTGTCCGGATAGGCGCTTGAGCGCACCCGGTTGAGGATCGTGATGGCCACCGCATGCTGACCGGGCAACGGTTCGCCGCGCGCCTCGTGGTAGATGGCGAGCCCAAGGCAGTATTTCTGCGCGCCGGGCGCCGTGAACCGGACCTGCGGCACGCGCGGGGTCACCAAGAGAAAGCCCGGCGACGCCAGGGTCATCTTGAGCGCGAATACGGAGGCGGCATTTGCCGGGCTCATAACAGCCAGCGTCATCAGCATCCACATCGCTATCGAAGTGGCAATACGCAACATCACAATATCCCTTCCACGGGACAGTGTGACGCAATCGAATCAAGATTCCGGAAAGTCTAAGGTGCAGATTTTATTGAGTATTTTAACGCCTTGTTAGGCATGATGGGGCGGTTTCTGTTCGGTCCTATGGCTAATAGGTATAAAGAGTGATGGAGTGGAAGCAACGGAGCGGCGAGCTTGTAAGCTGTTCACATAATCGTTTGTTTCGTGCGTTTATCAAACCAACCTTACTAATAGTGGCCGCGTCCGTAGTTATAGATGGGCATATCGGATGGGTGCGTTGATGGCGATAGGCAAACAACGGTTATCGGAAACTTTGTACCAGGGAAATATCAAATTCGATTATTTTAGATGCAAATATACTACCTGTATTAAAATAATTTACTAATTCTTCGATATTTTAATGATGTTCCTTACCGGGGGCGTGCATATATTTATTATTATTTTACTATCAAAACTATTTTTTTCAATAATATCAATTGTATTTAGTCGCAGCCTCTTTGAGATCCCCAAACCTATCAATTCATTGTTGTATTTCCTTAACATGTGCAAAAATGTGGCTCTTGGCCCAGCATATGGCGCGGCCAATATTTTGGAACGTATCATCTTAAAGAAATCTATCGGGTCATCCGCTATATATAATAAATTGATCATCTGACGTGAGTTAACAGAAAATAGCAATTGTGTATTTGTGCTTGCGCTTTCAATCAGAAAATTTTTTTCAAATGTCTTTGCGGAGTTCTTCAGCTTAAACACATATCCAATCGATGCTCTAAAAACGGAATCCATTCTAACTTCGTTTGTTGTATTCCAATTGATTATTTTTCGTAATTCTCTTCGAAATTTTTCTTTATTGTCGTTGTTGATAGCCATCAATACATCAACTGCTCGATATTTTGCAAAATTAGATCTCAAAAATATTTTTGTTTTGCTTGAATTCAAATTTAGACCCTGGGCCAATAGGAATCGGGAGGCTTTGTGAATCGCTGCCTCCAAGCCTTTCTTTGATTTTCCGAATATTAGGAAATCATCCGCCCATCGGACATACGTAAGTTCATTTTCATTACAGTATTCCATAAATCGTCTGTCAAAATCATCCAGATAATAATGAGCAAGTATTCTAGATGCATCAGACAATATTTCTTGAGGAATTCCTTTTGTCGAAAATTGATAACCGTTTAGTCTTCGGTTCCAATAACCCAAAAAGACTTCAAGTGTTTCAATGTATTCCTCCATATCATGAGCATCCCTACGCAGATTTTTTATAAGTCGTGGAATTTCAATACTATCGTAGAAGTTTGCGATGTCAGTCTGTGCGACATAGTTTCCAATATCCGACTGAGAGCACAGTTCGGCAATTAATGCGTAGAATTGCCTCCATTCTTTTAGCCAAGTCGTGCTGGTAAAAGGGTCCGAGAAGTAGTCCTGTAAGAAAGATAAGGCTTCTTCCTCTGCTGTAATATCACTTGTCGCCGAAATGTCTTCATATCCTCGCCCAGTCTCAGGATTTTGTGTGGTAACGTGAACCGGATCTCCATTGTCCACGTCGGATAATGCACCGCGTTTTTGACTCTGCGGAATTATGTGCCAACCACCGAAGACACCCGTTCTATTTTCTAGTATCCGGTCACTTAGTACAAAACAAATGTGGTAGTAGACAGCGAGGTCGATTTCGCTGAGTACAGGTAGAAATCGTGTAACTCCAACACCTTTTTGTGTTCCCAAATACCCATGTCCGATTGAGGGCATATAAGCTTTGGTTTTTAAGTCATCATTTGTTTTAACTACAATACCATCCAGATTTTTGTACGATTCATCTGATACTACTGGTATTTGGCTGCCCCGAAGTTTCTTCCAAATTTTTCGAGTAAATGGTTTTTCTATTTGAAAAAACTTTAGTGACACCGTATTAACCTCTATTAGATAGGATAAAATATTAATTTTATTACATTTATGATTTACTATGCGAGCTTGGCGCGAAGTTCACTTCTCAATGAGTGGATGGATTGTTGATAGGCAGACATATATCCAAATAGGAGTATTCACAAATTTTGAGATATCTAAAAGCTTGCGCACGATTGGTAAATCAATCCGCAATTGTAGTTGGACAAAAAGATCTCTCTATTTATAAGGCAGATAACTCGGGGCAATACACGTATGAAACCCTGGGTTGGAAACCGCACGATTTGCTCATCCAGATACTAGTAGCTGGAACAGCTGTCGTATCTGAAATTATTCATTTTCCGGACCACGCATCATTTTGGAACTCTCCGCTGCAGCGAAGTCACCATCCGGATGGCTGGACTGCCCCACTTTCGCCACAACCTTAATTCGCGGTAATGCTGGCCGATTTTTCTTGTAAACGCCCGTTCAGTCGCCATTTCACAGGCAAGTGAAGTGCATGAATGGAGGATTGGCGATGGCCGATTACGACCTCAATACCGATGCCTATCTCAACACCATCTGCCGGACGGACGAACAGGACGATCTCGACATCTTTGCGACCCACACGCTGTTCGAGACAATAGGCGATCCCGCCGGCAAGACGGTGATCGATCTTTGCTGCGGCGACGGGCGGCTGAGCTGGAAGCTCCTGGAAATGGGCGCCAAATCCGTGATCGGCGTCGACATCTCAGGCGAAATGCTGAAGCGTGCCGAAGAGAAGCGCCAATTGCTGCCGGCCGACGAGCAGGAGAAGATCCAGTTCATCCAGGCCGATCTGCGTACGGCAGGCCTGACATTGCCGCCCGCCGACATCGTCACCGGGCTCTATGTCTTTCTCTACGCCGATACACCGGAAGGTATCTGGGGCATGGGGCGTTTCATCTCGCGCAACCTCAAACCAGACGGCCGTTGCGCGCTGGTCACGCTCAGCCCCGATCTCGACCCGGATGGCGACCACGCGCTGGCGCAGGCCGAAGAGGGCGTCTTCATTGACTATAATCACGAGCCGGAATGCATCATGCGCATCGGCGACTTTACCTGCCCTGTCTGGCGCTGGGACCGCGACGTGCTGGAGCGTGAGCTCGGCATGGCCGGTCTGCGCGACCTGACATGGATCGGCACCGACCTGCCGGACAGCCGGCCCGACCTGCAGGCGCGCTATGCGGAGTGGCGCAAGAACCCGCAATGTGTTGTCTTCTCGGCACGCCGGGCACGCCTGATCTGATGCGGATCCGCTGTTCCGGACGATGATGAACCGATCGATAAGGAGGATATTAGATGAAACGCCTTGTCACCGTTGCCGTCACGCTTGCCTTTGTTGTGCTTGGGCCGGTTGCGACCGCGTTGGCGGACGGTCCGGCGATCGTCACATTCTCCGGTGCGATCAGTGAAACCAACCGCGACCCGGTGAACGAGCGGACGCACGGGCTTTTTGCCCACCACGGAATTGCGTTTGACAAGGGTTATCAGCTCAGCCGCGAGGACCTCTCGGCCTTGCCCCAGACGAACTATGAGGATGACATACCCCGTGCTGAAGGGACCTATAGCGGCCCGCTCCTGACGGACCTGCTCGACCGGGTGGGTGCGAGCGGAAACCACCTGGTGATCACCGGTCTGGACGGATTCGGCGCCGAATTCGATCTCACCGTCGTGGACCAGCATCAGCCGATCATTGCAATTGCGGTCGACGGCGAGCCGCTCTCCGTCGGCGAACTTGGCCCCGCGAAACTCGTCTTTCCAAAGACAGGCGACGCGGAGCTCGACAAGGAGCTTCGCAGCAAGGGGGTCTGGGCGCTGTTTCATGTTGCCGTCGTTGAGGATTGAACGGGTCCGTTCAGGCGAAACGCGGAATTTTGACTGACGGCGGCGCGATCTCGCTCTACAGTCGCCGCATGGCCTTTTCATTCGAGCGCATCGTAATCCTGACCGGCGCCGGGCTTTCGGCCGAGTCCGGTCTTTCCACCTTTCGCGACAAGGACGGCATCTGGTCCAAGGTGCGTATCGAGGACGTGGCGACCCCCGAGGCCTATGCGCGCGATCCGCAACGCGTGCTCGATTTCTACAACAGCCGGCGCAACAGTGCGGGCGGTGTCGAGCCCAATGCGGCGCATGCGGCGCTGGCGCGGCTGGAAGCCCGATATCCCGGCGATGTCCTGACGGTAACCCAGAATGTCGACCCGCTGCATGAACGGGCGGGAACGAAAAACCTCATCCACATGCATGGCGAGATCGTCAAGACACTGTGCAATTTTTGCGGCGCGCGTGACACCTACGACCGGGATCTGTTCGCAGAAGACACCTGCCGGCGCTGCGGCAATGCCGGCGGCCTGCGCCCGGATGTGGTGTGGTTCGGTGAAATGCCCTATCAGATGGAACGGATCTACACGGCACTGGCGCAGTGCGACCTGTTTGTCTCCATTGGCACCAGCGGCAATGTCTATCCGGCAGCGGGCTTCGTCGCCGAGGCTCGCGCGTCCGGCGCCAGGACAGTCGAGCTCAATCTCGAGCCGTCCGAGGGCATTTCCCTTTTCGACGAGGCTGTCCACGGCAAGGCGACGGACGTGGTCCCGGCCTATGTGGAAAGGCTCTTGAGCGGCAGTTGATTGCCGCCTCAGGCGTCGTGTTCCACCATCGACAGGAGCATCGCGCGCGTTTGGTCATCCGACGGGAACAGCAGCTCGATCCGCAGTTCGGAAAGCGCGATATCTTCCGCCGAGCCGAACTGGGCGATGGTCGAAAAGAAGGAGAGCACCTGCTCACCGACCCGGTAGCGCGCCGGAATAATGGCTGGCAGCGGTCCGTCGCCATTTCCGATGCGAGGCCCGAGCGCCGCTTCCAGCCTTTCCACCGTCGTGTCGAGGAATGCGTCGCCGCCGAGATGGGCACTTTCCGTGCGCAGGCGAACGATCATGTGCTCGGCCACCTCTTGCCAGTTCACAAGCACGTCCTGCAGCCTGTCGGCATCGGTAATCGCCTCAAGCAGGCTGTCGCCCTCCGCAACGCCGGCGCCGGCGAGCAGCAATCCGCCGGTCCGGTTGGCTTTGACGACATTCCAGTGCCGGTCGAGCGCCATCGCCGGGAAGGGGTCGTGGCGTTCCATTGTCCAGTCGACGGCGGCGCGCACATGCGCCATGTCGGTATCGTCGAGATCACGTTTGCGATAGGCGGGGGCGAACCCGGCCGCGCCGAGAAAGGCGTTGCGGGCACCGTGCGGCATTTCCAGCGATTCCGAAAGGAGCCGGACCATGGACCGGCTCGGCCGCGACCGGCCTGTCTCGAGAAATGAAATGTGCCGGGCCGACACATTGGCAGCAAGGCCGAGATCGAGCTGGCTCATGCGGCGCCGGCCGCGCCATTCCTTGAGCGTGTCCCCGAAAGTGTTGTGCATGATAGGGCCTCGTCTGGTGTTCCGTTCGACCCACTATAACGGCCAGCCCGGCAGGAAACACTTACCTCCAAGGTAATTGAGAGGCATCCGCGCGGCGGCTATCCCGTTGTCCATGTCAATCGCAAGGAGACAAGGCAATGCATATCGAATCTGCACAGAAATGGCTCAAGGCGGGCGCCGCAGTCCTCGTTGGCTTCGGGCTCCTGGGACCCATCGGCGCGCTGCCGGCCACCTCGGAGATCACGCGTTTTTTTGCCGATCTCGCCTTTTTCCCGCTCGACGGAACACCGGCCCAGCTTGATCCGGCGGCTCGGCTGTTCTGGGCGATCACGGGCGGCGTGATTGCCGGATGGGGCATGATGATCTGGATCGTGGCGACGCGGCTTCTGCCTCGCGAACCCGCCCTTGCACGCAGCATGGTCCTGACCGCCGCGGTGGTCTGGTTCGTCATTGACAGTCTCGGCTCTGTCTTTGCCGGCGCACCGGTGAACGCGATCTACAATATCGGTTTCCTGGCGCTTTTCGTCGTGCCGCTTTGGCGGCCGATCGAAACGGCCGCAAGGGCTGCCTAGAGCAATTCTGAGTTAGATTGGATCATTTGACCAAGGCGATTTTGGTCTCTGGCTAGGCGGTTTGCGCACCGTGGTGCCACCCCACCACAAGTGCAAGCCAACGACGCCAGAGGGCAAAATCGCCCGGCCCATTCACCACAGAATTTCAACATGATAGGCCTTTCCGGGGGTGGGGAAAATCGACTCATCGGCGTTGTTGTGCCGCTTGCCCGATGCCCCACATCGCGCTGCGCGACACGCCTAGCCGGCCGGACCGATTTTCCACCATCAAATGTTCCAAGCTAACTCAGAATTGCTCTAGACTTTACCGATCAGCGAAAGGGCCGCCTGCCGCAGGGAGCCGATCAGCTTCAGCAGATGCGGGCGGTCCTTCGCTACATATTTGAAATTGGACGAGGCGTTCAAAACCATGTCCGCAAGGTCCTCGGGCGTCATGCCGGCCTTGGCCAACCTGTCCTTGTAGGGCGCCAAAAGCGAGGCCAGCACTTCGCCCTTGCGCTGCATGGCCTTGTCCTGCTCGGCCTTGCCGACCGTATTGTAGCCGGTCACCAGGTCCTCGGCGTCCGGCATCTGGCTCAGCATATCGTAATAGGCGATGACGCAGTGCTGGAAATAGGCATCGAGCTTGTCGGCTATCGATGATTCTGCACTCCAGTCCGCCTCGAGCGCTTCCATCGTCCGGTCTGTCGAGTAACAGATCGCAGCCGCCAACACCTCTTCCTTATTGGCGTAATTTGAATAGAGCGTCTGGCGCGAAATACCGGCGGCCGAGGCAATATCGCCCATGGTCGTGCGGCGCACGCCATAGCGGGAAATGACCCCGATGGCGGTTTCGACGATATTTCTTTCCTTCTCATTCATATCTACAACTTGACAAATTATGTTGGCTTGTCAATATCTGTACAGCCGGGGGCCGATGGCGCCGATCGGCCTGTGGGACTCACGCAGTCTCATTATGGCCGATCGGTAGTGAATAATCGGTTCCGCAGCCATCTGTAAAGGAGATTACTCCATGAAACTTACCGTGAACGGTCAGGAACATGAGGTGGATGTCGAGGAGGACATGCCGCTTCTTTGGGTCCTGAGGGACGAGCTTGGAATAACCGGACCGAAATATGGCTGCGGCATTGCCCAGTGCGGCGCGTGCACGGTGCATGTGGACGGGGTTGCCGTTCGTTCCTGCCAGCTGCCGGTCGGGGCTGTGGAGTATGAGGTGACAACCATCGAGGGGCTGGGCACGCCCGATGCGCTGCACGCCGTGCAGGCCGCCTGGGTCGAGCACCAGGTCGCCCAATGCGGCTACTGCCAGTCCGGTCAGATCATGGCGGCGGCGTCCTTTCTTGAAACCAATGACGAGCCGACGGATGAGGATATCGACGCCGGCCATGTCGGCCAATCTTTGCCGTTGCGGCACCTATCCGCGCATCCGCGAGGCTGTAAAGACCGCGGCCAAGACCCTGAGGAGTGCATGATATGGGACGCGTTACCACAATCGCCCGCCGCACTTTCCTCATCGGATCGGTCGCCGTCGCTGGCGGCGTCGCCTTCGGCGCCTACATGTACAAGCGCCCCGGAGAAAATCCGCTCATGGCGGATCTTGAGGATGGCGAGGCTGTTATCACACCCTATGTCAAGATCGATCCCGAGGGCGTGACACTGATCACGCCGCGCACCGATCTCGGGCAGGGGGCCTATTCCATGCAGGCGGCCCTGATTGCCGAAGAACTCGACATCGAACTCGACCAGGTCCGCGTCGATCCGGGGCGTCCGAGCCCGGCCTACTACAACACGGCACTGTCCGAGGAAGGCGCACCGTTCCGGTCGACCGATGAGAGCATGATGGCCGAATCCGTCCGCAGCGTCATGGACGTGCTGATGAAGTTTCTCGGCATGCAAGTGACCGGCGGTTCGACATCTGTGCCGGACGGTTACGAAAAACTGCGCACGGCCGGTGCCGTCGCGCGCGAGACGCTGAAAGCGGCCGCATCGAAGCAATCCGGCGTGCCGGTCGAGCAGTTGAAAACCGCCAAGGGTGCGGTGCAATTGCCGGACGGTACGCAACTGACCTACATCGAACTCGCGCCCGTCGCGGCGACAATCCGGCCGGTGACCAATGTCACCCTGCGCGATCCGAGCGAGTGGCGCCTGATCGGAAAGCCGATGCGCCGTCACGACATCGTCGCCAAATCGACGGGAACCTTGCCCTATGGTGTCGACTTCAAGATCGACGGTATGGTGCACGCGACGGTCAAGCTCAACCCGCGCCAGGGCGGGGCGATGAACAGTTTCGATGCGAGCGCCGCGGAAAAGATGCGCGGCGTCAAAAAGATCGTGCCGATCACCGGTGGCGTCGGCGTTATCGCCGACAACACCTGGCGCGCAATCCAGGCCGCCAATGCCATCGAATTCGACTGGGGACCCGCGCCCTATCCGCCTGAAATGGATGCCCATTGGGAGGCGCTCGGCAACTCGTTCAATGAAGAACAGCTCGAAGCCCGCAACCGTGACGAGGGCGATGTCGAAGCGGCGCTCGCCGGTGCCGAGGTGATCGAGGCCGAATACCGCGCGCCCTATCTCGCGCATGCGCCGCTCGAGCCGATCAGCGCCATTGTCAAGGTGGAAGATGACAGGGTCGACGTGTGGACCGGAACCCAGATCCCGCGCTTCGTGCAGGGCAACGTGGCGAAACTGACGGGCGTCGAGTTCGACGACGTGCATGTCCACGTGCTTTATGTCGGCGGCAGCTTCGGCCATCGCCTCGAAGACGAGGTGGTCAAGCAGGCTGTCGAAATCGCGAAGGAAATGAAAGGCACGCCCGTCAAGCTGACCTACAGCCGTGAGGAAGACATGATCCATGACTTCCCGCGGCAGATCGCCATGGCCCGGGGCCGCGGCGCGGTCAAGGACGGCAAGGTCGATACCTATGATCTGGGCATCGCGATGCCCTCGGTGATCGCATCCCAGATGGGCCGGCAGGGTCTTTCGCTGCCCGGTCCCGATACGCAGATCATTGCCGGTGCCTGGGAGCAGCCCTTCGCGATCCCGAACTACCGGATGACGGGCTACCGGGCGCCCGAACTCGCGCCGATCAGCTCATGGCGGTCGGTTGGTGCTTCGAGTAACGGGTTTTTCCACGATTGCTTCCTGGATGAGCTCATCATCGCCGCGGGCGCCGATCCGCTGGAAGAGCGCATCCGGCTCATGTGGCACGACAATTCCCGCAAGGTGCTCGAAGCGGTCGGAGAGATGTCCAGCTGGGGCAGCGATCTAGGCCCAAAGCGCGGCCGGGGCGTTGCCTTCTGCATGTCCTTTGGCGTTGCGACCGCGGAAGTGGTCGAGGTGACCGATACCGACGACGGCATAAAGATAGACAAGGTCTATGTTGCGGCGGAAGTGGGCCGGGTGATCGATCCGGTCAATTTCGACAATCTCGTCAAGGGCGGTGTCATCTGGGGCCTTGGCCACGCGATGAACTGCGAAATTACCTATTCGGACGGCATTGCCGAACAGGACAATTTCCACGCCTTCGAGGGCATGCGGCTATACCAGTGCCCTGAAATCGAGGTTCGCGGCCTGGAAAACGGCGGAAAGATCCGCGGCATCGGTGAACCGCCGGTGCCGCCGGCAGCGCCAGCGCTCGCCAATGCGATCTACGCGGCGACCGGAAAACGCATCCGCGAAATGCCGTTCAACAAGCATATCGACTTCGTTTAAGGGGCATTGCCGTGAGAATGATATTGGCTGCATTTGCAGGGCTCGCTGTCCTGTCATCGCTGGCGCTTGCCGCAGAACAGGTCGGCACCGACCGCGTGATCAATGATTTCGAGGAAGGCTCGATCTCACAGGCGGAGGGGCTGGAAAGCTGGCAGCTCTTCTATGAGGTCGCCTCGCATCCGCGTTGCGCCAACTGCCATGTCGGGGCGGACAACAAACCGATGTGGTCGGGACCGAGCTACGGCAGGACCCGTCCGCACGGCATGAATATCAATGCCGGCGAAAGCCGCATTGGTGCCGAGACGCTGCCTTGTGCGACTTGCCACACCGATGTCAGTGCCATGGAGTCCGCCTCGAACGACACGCCGCACGCAGCGCCACGGGTTGCCATGGGCTGGCAACTGGCGCCTGTCGAGGCGGACTGGTTCGGCAAATCGTCGGCTTACATCTGCGAACAGCTCAAGGACCCGGAACGCAATGGCGGCAGGACCATCCGGGAGGTGGCTGCTCATCTCGACCACGATCTTATACTCCACTGGGCCTGGAACCCGGGCGGCAACCGCGAACCGGCGCCGCATTCGCTTCAGCAGTCCATGGATGCGCTGATGAAATGGGCGGCGGCCGGCACGCCCTGCCCGACGGAATAGGGAGCTCGCCATGCAAGCGTTTCCCGGTGCACTTCGGCTCGCCGGACAGCTGATGATCCTGAACGGCATTCTCCACTGCCTTGCCTGGATCGTCAGCGGCTGGAGCGGCGATACGATGCAGCTGATACCATACGGGCTGGTCTATATCGCCCTCGGCGCAGGCCTCGTCTACCGAATCCGGACCATCCGCTACCTGGCGTTCATCGTTACGCTGGTTGGTGTTCTTGCCGCCTATATTTCTGTTGGCAGCGCAGCGGTAGCTGTCTGGGCGATGTGGGTCTTCATCGTCATCGACCTGTTGGTACTGGCAATCCTGATTGCCAGCATCTGGCGCGGGCGACAGCCGGTCTGATCGCAGTCCTGCCGACCCGGCCTAAGGCGCAACCCTTTTTGGCGCTCCGGTCGCCATATCCGTGCCGATGTGCGGCCGTCCGGCCTTCTTCCAGGCGCCGAAGCCGCCTTCCATATGTGCAAGCGGCGTGATGCCGGCCGCTAGGCAGCTGCGCGCCACCTTGCCGGATCGAATGCCGGAGCCGCAATAAAGGACCAGGCGCTTGCCATCCTGGGACGGCAGTTTGTCCGCCTGGACGAAGGACATCGGCAGAAGCAGGGCTCCTTCGATGTGTTCGAACATGTACTCCTGCGGGGTGCGCACATCGATCAGTGCGATGTCACCCCGCTCGTAAGCCTCGGCCACCTCATCGACGGTCCAGGTCTCCAGGGTGCCGCCGTCGACTTCCTCTGCTTTCATGGATCTTCCTTCCCGCTCGTACGTTGCGTCACACCTCCATATAGGTGTCAACGCACGGCGATACAGGTCATCGGTGCGGTATTGGCAAGACGATGGGAAACGCTGCCGACCATAAGTGCCTTGAAATCGGAGAGGCCGCGTGCGCCGGTGACAATAATGTCGGCCTGGACGCTTTCGGCCACCTCGAGTATGCGCGCGGCCACATGACCGTCCTCGATGCGTTTCGTTATCTTTGCGACGCCTTTCTTCTTGGCCGCCACTTCGGCCTCCGACAGCACCATATCGGCGATCGCCTGGAGTGCGCTGTTCGTGTCAGTCGTCTTTTTCGGTATCATGTGGGTCAGCGGAAACTGGCCGTAAGGCGATGCTGCGATAATGTCGGAAACGGGTGTTTGACTGTCTTCCGCCCGATATTCCACATCCAGCATATGCCTCAGCGCGTCGGAAAGATGATCGCGCAACAGAACATGGACCAGAACAAGTTCGGCATCATATTTGGTGGCGATGTCGGCTCCGAATTCAACCGCCTTGGCGGCGTGGCTTGATCCGTCCGTGGCTATGAGAACCGTTTTCAGCATTGACTTCTGCCTCCCAGATTCAGCGAGGATGGGCCCGATGCTCGCGCACACTGACCCGCCCGTTTTCGCGACAATTGTACACAACCGAGCCTGTTGACGCCGATTGGCACATACAATCTATAAGTGTCAGGTAAGGCGATTTTCAAGCAGGACACAAAGCCGGTGCCAAAACCCGGTTCTGTCGGGACGAACTGCCCGGCCTTTGTTGTCGGCCGGGCAGATCATTAGGGCAATTCGGAACGTCAGCCCTTTTTGTCGTATCTGATGAAGGTCTTGTAGACGTAGCCCTTCTTGTCACCGTAGAAGACGCGGCACCATCTGCAGTTCGTCTCCGCCATGAACTTTGCGTTCTGCGGAACGATCGCCAGTACCTTGCTCTTGCTGCTGCGGCGCGCGCGCATGTTCACCCAGGCCGTTGCACGTCCCTTTTTGTAGCCGAGCTTTTCTGCTTCCGTGACCGGGTAGGCGGCTACAGACTTGACGGTATCGTCGAGAGCCTTGTTATCTTTTTCGGCCTTGCGCTGAGGCTTGAAGTCGGAATCGGCTGAGGCCAGTTGGGAAGGCTGGCTGCTCCGCTCCGGCCGCTGGATGAAGGTCCGGTAGATGTAGCCCTTCTGGCCCTTGTAGACGACACCGCACCAGCGCGTGCAGTTCTGGTCCGCCAGAATGCTGGCCTTTGCCGGAACAATATCCAGAACCGGTGCGGCGTTGGTGGGTTCCGCCCGCAGGTTGACCCATTTGCGCGCCTTGCTCTTGACCATTCCCGAGCCGATGGCCGACGTCGTTTCCGGCAGGGCCGGCGGGCGGGTTATGTTGAAGTTCTCGGCATCAAGCGCCGCCATCTTCTTTTCCATTTCGGCGATTTCGGCTTCTGTCTCCGCCACCTCAACGGCCACCTCCGGTGGGACGATCGATCCGGTTTCGCCGGAATCGACCCGCACAACGCTTTCTTCCATCAGGCTCGGCAGTGTCATTTTCTTCTTCTTGGTTGGCTGCACGTCCTTTTCTTCATCCAATGAAGCGAAAGCTGTGTCGAACCGGGCCGATGCGATGGTTGTGGGGCGGTCTTCCTCTTTCGGTGCCGCCGGCAGAAAGGTCCGGGTCGATGCGATCTGCGTGCCGCTGACGAAGCCGGCTGCCGCGAGCTGCGGCGTTGTTGCCGCCTTGGATGCCAGAGCCGTGTTTGCAGGTCTGGCGGGCGGGTCTTTCTCGGCCGTTGTCTTGTCTTCGGTCCTGTTGACCACCACGACCTTTTTCTTTGCCGGTTCGGGGGCAATCTGTGCCGCCACCAGCTCATTTTCAACCGCCTGCGCCGTCTCGATTTCTTCGACAGGCTGCTGCGATGCGTTTTGTGTCGTGTTGTATAGCGCTGCCCCGAGGACAGCTCCTGCGGCACCCCCGAATGCCGCCACTAAGAGTCCGACTCGAAACTCACACTGACCGTGCCAAGCGTCTTGTGAGTAGCATAACCGAGGCGGCATAGAGGAAGGTTTCGGCCGAACTGATGGTTCCCTCGAAGTCCTTCGCCAATCGGCGATTGCGGTTGATCCAGGCGAAGAAGCGCTCGACCACCCATCTCCTGGGCAAGACCTGGAAGCCGACCTGGTCGGTGAATTTCTTGACAACCTCGATGGCGACCGACGTTGCGTCCCTGACCCGGTCGCCATTGTAGGCGCTGTCGGCGAAGGTGAGTTCGACGAAGGGAAACGAGCGTCGTGAGGCTTTGAGCAGCGGGATTGCGCCATCGCGATCCTGAACATTGGCTGCGTGCGTCTGGAGGACCAGGCCGCGGCCGTCGGTGTCGACCATGGCGTGGCGCTTACGACCTTTGATCTTCTTGCCGGCATCATAGCCGCGTGGACCGCCAGCCTCGGCGGTCTTGACGCTTTGGCTGTCAATCACGGTCGCTGATGGACTGGCCTCGCGCCCGACCCGCTCGCGGTCGAGCACGACCAGATGATGATTGATGGTCTTGAACAGTCCTTCACGTCGGAAGCGCAGAAACCAGCCGTAGACCGTCGTCATCGGCGGGAAGTCCTTGGGCAGCATGCGCCACGCACAGCCGGCCCGCAGCACGTAGAAGATGGCGTTCATGATCTCACGCATCGGCCATTCCCGCGGCCGACCAGTTTTCGCTGGCGGCGGCATGAACGGGGCGATAATGTTCCATTCCGCATCGCTCAGATCGCTTCCATAACGCAGATGATCGCGGCTATACTGCCGACGGGTGGTTGGGGTCCACATGAGGCTGCTCCAAACTGGTGTCGATAACCGTTTGGAATCACATTTCGCCCCGGCCATCCAACCCCTCACTGCGTTTCAAGACTGCCTCTAAGAGCCGGATTCAAAAGTTATTCAAACGTAACAATACCTTGCGAGACGCCGCGTCATGAACCGGATGCTTGCTATGAACGCCCACGCGGTTGAGTTCTGGATGGTCCTCTCCCAGTCCCGGGCCAGTCTGCGGCAGCGCCCGAGCCAGGCGAAAGTTCGTTCCACCACCCATCGACGCGGCAGAACCTTGAAACCGACTGCGCTGTCGCAGCGCTTGACGGTCTCGACCGTCCAGTCGCCATGCCCCGCGAGCGCTGCTCGCAACTTCGGTCCCGCATAGGCGCCATCGGCGAAGATGTGGCGCAGCCAGGGGAAGCGGTCGCCGACAGCCCTGATCAGGTCGCAGGCCCCGTCCCTGTCCTGAATGTTGGCGGCGTGAACGATGATGAACAGCATCAGGCCGATCGTATCGGTGACGATGTGTCGCTTGCGGCCCTTGACCTTCTTGCCGGCGTCATAGCCGCGAACGCCCCCGCTTTCGGTGGTTTTCACGCTCTGGCTGTCGATCACGCCGGCCGTCGGTGAAGCCGCGCGGCCTTCCAGTTCGCGGGTATTGAGGACCAGGAGGTGATTGATGGCTGCAAAAAGACCCATGCGGCTCCAGGTGTAGAAATAGCCACGTACCGTCGATACCGGTGGGAACTGCTTCGGCAGCATGCGCCACTGGCAGCCGCTGGTTGCGATATAAAGGATCGCGTTCATCACCTCGCGCATATCGGTCGTACGCGGTCGTCCACCCCGTTTTGCCGGCGGAATGAACGGGGCAAGTATCGTCCATTCCTCATCGGTCAAATCGCTTGGAAATCTCAAATGGTCTCTGTTATGTTCGGCGCGGGCGATATCATTCCATGGCATCGTGATTCTCCATCTTCTTTGAAAAGACTGTTGAATCACAAACCATTGATATCGCTCAACTACTTTTAAATCCGGCTCTAAGGCAATTGCTATGAGACGCGCCGGGCTTCGCGACCCCGCCGGTTGCGCCGCTGACCGGGTCATCCGGCGCTGCGCCGTTCTCGCTTGTTTACCCATGAACTCTCACTCCAGTCACTAATTTGCCACCTTGATGTCATGCTCCGCGGAAGTACAGGCATCACCACGGAACTGCATCTGAAAACAAAACTCCGCCAAAAATCGGGGCGGCCGCTGAAATCGCGGTCACATTCGGAGTCGTAAGAAAACCGGACGTGAGAATCGGCCCAACCAGCGACAGCCGCGGGCAGGGCGAGAAGACCGGAGTTGATATTGCCATGGAGCCGTCGTGCCCTGAAAAATAGGGCTTCCGGCCCTTCGGCTGGGTGGCGGATGACTTCTCTTTTCCAGCCATAGAGGTTAAAGATCAGCTGCCAACCCATCGCCGGGTTTCCGCTTCGGGACGAAGCAAAAATCCGGCTCTACCTGCCAATGGAGACAATTCATGCGTTTCAACGAACTCGGCCGCACGGGCATCATGGTCAGTAAAATCTGCCTCGGTTCCATGACGTGGGGGTCGCAGAACAGCGAGCGCGAGGCGCATGAGCAACTCGATTACGCGGTCGGCGAGGGCGTCAATTTCATCGACACAGCCGAGATGTACCCAACCACTCCGCGCCTCAAGGAGACGACGGGCAGGACAGAGGAATACATCGGCACCTGGCTGGGCGGCAGGGCCGACAGGGACAAGCTGATCATAGCGACAAAGGTGACCGGGGAGGGCAACCAGGATGTTCGCGGCGGCGCGCGGGTTGGCGGCGCGACGATCCGTGAGGCTCTGGACGACAGCCTGCGCAGGCTCCGGACCGACTATGTCGATCTCTACCAGTTGCACTGGCCCAATCGCGGATCCTACCATTTCCGCAAATACTGGACGTTTGATCCGACAACGCTGCGGCCGGATGACATGGACCAGGAAGTCTCGGATATCCTTGGCGAAGTCGGCCGGTTGCAACAGGAAGGCAAAGTCCGGGCGTTCGGACTGTCAAACGAAAGTGCCTGGGGGCTGATGAAGTTTCTTGAAGTCAGCCGCAAACATGATCTGCCGCGCATCGCGTCGGTACAGAACGAGTACAGCCTGATCTGCCGGCTGTTCGATCTCGACATGGCGGAAGTCGGCATTCACGAGCAGGTCGGGCTGCTTGCCTTTTCCCCGCTCGCCGCCGGGGCGCTCTCGGGCAAATACCTGGACGGTTCGATACCCGAAGGCTCGCGGCGTTCCATGCAACCGCAGCTGAACGGCCGCTATATTCCCCAATCGGAAAAAGTCATAGCGCTCTACGGCGAAATCGCGGCCAAACATGGGCTCGACATGGCACAGATGTCACTGTCCTTCTGCCTGAGCCGGCCCTTCATGGCGTCCGTTATCATTGGCGCGACATCGATGGATCAGCTCAGGACGGATATCGCGGCTAAGGACCTTGTCCTCGGTGATGAGGTGCTGGCCGATATCCAGTCGGTCTATCGCGAACACCCGCGGCCGATGTGACGGCTTCCGGCCGCGGTCGAACGAGGCGCAAAAATCACGCCGCGGGTACGTCCCCCGCACCTGACGGCGGTGCATTTCTGCGGCGCTCCCGAAGGCGCTGCACGGCCACGTAAAGCACCGGGATCATCAGCAGCCCGATCGTGCTGTCGAGGACCATGCCGGCAAAGACGGGAAGTCCGATGGATATGCGGCTGGAGGCTCCCGCACCGCTCGCAACGACAAGCGGCAGGACGCCGATGATGAAGCACAGACCCGTCATAGTGACCGGGCGGAAGCGTGTATGTGCGGCGCTGATTGCAGCTTCGACAATGCTCTCGCCGGCCTCACGCCGCGTCCTGGAGAACTCGACCAGCATGATGGCCTTTTTCGCCGCAAGCCCGATCAGCAGCACGATCCCGATCTGGGCGTAGATATTGTTTTTGAGAACGTCGATGAAATAGAGCGGTAGCAGCGCCCCGAACACCGCAAAGACGGTCGAGCACATGACCGATATCGGCAGCGACCAGCTTTCATACTGGGCGACGAGACACAGATAGGCAAAGATGAAGGCAAGCAGGAAGATATAGATCACAAAGGAACCGGCCTCGATCTCCTGCAGTGAAACGCCGGTCCATTCGACGCTGTAGCCCTCGGGCAGGGTCTTGGCGGCAATCTCCTCGAATGTCTGGATGCCCTGGCCTGTACTGTGTCCGGTGCTTGTCAGTCCCTGGACCGCAGCGGTGCGCACGAGATTGTAGCGGGTCACCGCTTCCGGACCCAGCACCGGCTCGGTGCCGATCAGCGTGCTGAGCGGGATCATGTCGCCTGAACTGCCCTTGACGTAGATATTGCCGATATCGTCCAGCGTCTGGCGATAGGAGGCTTCCGCTGCGAGGATCACCCAGTAGATCTTGCCATCGAGCAGGAAGTTGTTGACGAACATCGAGCCCAGATTGGCTTGCAGAGCGGTGAAGATGTCGCTGATGCCAACGCCCAGCGCCTCGGCCTTGTCGCGATCGATCGACACATTGTACTGCGGGGCGCCGGTAGAGAGCGAACTGAAGACCTGCAGGAAGACCGGATCGGCGCTGGCGGCCGACAACAGGGCGTTCGTGACCTGTCCGAGCTGCTCGACACTGGCATTGCGGTTGTCCTGGATCTGGGCGGAGATGCCGCCGGATATCCCGAGGCCGTCAATCGGCGGCAGCGGGAAGACGAAGGCCGTCGCGTCCTGCACGGTCGCGAGTTTCTTGTCCAGTTCAGACAGGATGTTGTACCACTGCGTCTCGGAGGTCTTGCGCTCGTCCCAGGGCGCAAGGACCGCAATCAGGGTGACATAGTTGGACCCGTCACCGGAGATCAGGCTGAAGCCGGAGACCGAGATAACGTCGGTCACGCCATCGACCTCCTGCATGAGCGTCGTCATGTCCTCGGCGACGGCGCGCGAGCGCTGCAGCGAAGCGCCGTCGGGAAGCTGGACATTGGCAAAGAGGACACCCTTGTCCTCAAGCGGAATAAAGCCGGTCGGCGTCGTGCGCAGCATGAAGACGGTTGCAGCAACGGCGACGACAAATATCAGCAGCGAAACCCAGACATTCTTCAACAGGATGCGCACCAGCCAGACATAGCCGTCGCGGGTCTTGTCGACGGCGGCCGGAATGACGTGCAGGATTCCCTTCGGTTTGCCTGTTTTCTTGCGCAGCATGGTGGCGCAAAGGGCCGGAGCCAGTGTCAGTGCATTGACCGCCGAAAGGCTGAAAGCGACCGTGATTGTCAGCGCGAACTGCAAATAGATCCGTCCGGTTATGCCGGGAAAGAAGCAGACCGGCACAAAAACGGCCAAAAGGACGAATGTCGTGGCGATGATCGGCCCGGTTACCTGGTCCATGGCCTTGATGGTCGCCTCGCGTGGTTCGAGACCCTCTTCCTCCATGATGCGTTCGGTGTTCTCGATGATGACGATGGAATCATCCACCACAAGGGTGATTGCGAGGATGATGCCGAACAGCGTGATCAGGTTGGCGCTGAAGCCGATCAGAAAGAGGATCGCCAGGGTGCCGAGCAGCGAAACCGGTATGGCGATGGCCGGGATGAGGACCGCGCGCCAGCTCATGAGGAAAAGGAAGACGACAGCGACAACCAGCGCGGCCGTAATGCAAAGCGTTACGACGATCTCCTGGATCGAAGCCCGCACCGCTTTCGTGACGTCGTAGAGAAGCTGGTACTCAACGCCTGAAGGGAAGCTTCCCTTCATTTGCTCGAGCGCATTGTAGACGCTGGTCGCAACGTCCAGGGCATTGGCGCCGGGCGCCTGGTATACGGCAATGGCAGTCGACGGTTTGTTGTTGAGCGCAGCCGACGCCGCGTAGGAGCGCGACCCGAGCTGGACATCCGCGACGTCGCGAAGTCGAACCAGCTGGCCGGACGAATCTCCGGAAACGATAATATTGCCGAACTGCTCGACGGTCTGCAGCAGGCCTTCGGCGCGTAGCGTGAACTGAAAGTCGGTTTCCCCGGCGAATGGAGCGCCGCCGATCTGGCCGGCTGTTGCCTGGACATTCTGTGCCTGAATGGCTTGCGACAGATCGGTGGCCGTCAGGTTCAGCGCAGTCATGATGTCGGGGCGCATCCAGACCCGCATGCTGTAATCAAGCGGCCCGAACTGGGAAACGCTGCCGACACCGGAAAGGCGCGACAGCGCGTCCTGGATGTTCTGGGAAGCGTAGTTGCTCAAGTATATCGCGTCGCGGGTCTCGTCCGGCGAGATCAGGTTGATGACCAGCAGCATGTTGGAAGACTGCTTTTTCGTCGAAACACCCTGTTGGGTAACGGAACTCGGCAACTGGGGTTGCGCCAGCGAGACGCGGTTCTGGACATTGACAGCGGCTATGTCGGGATCCGTGCCAACCGAAAATGTGATCGTCAGCGTGTAGGTGCCGCTGTTGGAACTGGTCGACGACATGTAGAGCATGTTGTCGACACCATTGACCTGCTCTTCGATCGGAATGGCCACCATCTTCTCGACAAGGTCGGAATCGGCGCCTGGATAATTGGCAGTGACGACGACCTGGGGCGGCGTGACATTCGGGTATTCGGCGATCGGGATCAGCACGATCGCGATAACGCCGACCAGGGAAAAGATGATCGAAATCACCAGCGCAAATTTTGGTCGGGCTATGAAGAATCTGGACAACATTGAGAGCGAACCCGCCTATTGCTTGAGTTCGGTTGCGTTGACGGTAACGCCCGGACTGATGCGCTGCAGTCCCTGGGTGACAACCTGATCGCCTTTCTCCAGCCCGGATGTGACCTCCCACAGCCCGCCGGTCTGGCGCCCGAGCTTGACGTCGCGGCGTTCGACCTTGCCGGAGGAATCCACCAGATAAACGAAATGGCCGGTGCTATCCAACTGGACGGCAGATTGCGGAATGACGAGCACGTCCTGGGGCTGGGCCTCCGCGACGGTCACATTCACGAATTGTCCTGGAATAAGGATGTTATCGGGATTATCGAAGGTGGCGCGCACTTCGATCGTGTCGCTTGCCTGTTCGACGGCGGTGCCGACATAGCTGACGGTTCCGGTCGAACCGTAGGCGTCGCCGCTTGCGAGCGTCAGGCTGATCTTCAGATCCGCCGTATCGTTCCCGATCAGTCCCTGTTCGCGGTCGGCGATCAGGTCCTTCTCGCCCATGTAGAAGCTCACATGGATCGGATCGACACTGGTGATTGTTGCCAGCGTGCCGGAATTGGAGCTGACCAGGTTGCCGACGTCGATGTTGGACTTGCTGATGCGCCCGTCAATCGGTGCATAGATTTCCGTATAACCGAGATTGATATTCGCCGTGTCGAGGCTTGCCTTGGCCTGATCGACGTTCGACTGGTCCACACCAACGGTCGCAGCGGCTGAGTCATACACCGACTGCGCCACGTCGCCCTTGTCCAGCAGGAATTTCTGCCGTTCCAGTTCGACCGTGGAGTTCTTGAGCGTCGCCTGCGCGCCTTCAAGCGTTGCCTGCGCGCTGGCTACGCTTGCCTCGTACAGGCCCTTTTCGATGACATAGAGAAGATCGCCCTTCTTGACGAAGCCGCCTTCGGTGAAGTTGCGCTGCTCCAGGACACCTTCGATGCGTGCCTGAAGATCAACCGTGCTGACTGCCTGAACCCGTCCGACATAGCTGCCCCTGTCACCGCTTTGCTGGCTAACCACCGTCGCGACCGTCACATTCGGCCTGTCATCCGTGGTGTCTTGTGCCGCGCTTTGCACCGGCGCGAGAGCAAGGATAAGGAGCGTGCTTAACCCGGCGAAAAACTTCATCTTTTGAGTTTCCATCCCGACTGAATCGATTGCGCGTGTGCACTATGGTCCAAGGGAATCCAAAAGAAAAGCGCGTTGCCAGCCTTACGGGGAAGTGTCCAGATAAGCGAGACTATTCAGGAGTTTACGAAGCGCGAATACTGGCTGCCGGAATAGCCTGCCATCACGTAATCTGCACTAGCGCCAGAATTTGTTGCTCTTGCGCAGCAGGCGCCACCGCTCATCGGCCTTGCGCATCTGCTTTTGCGCGCGCTTGGCGTGCCATTTGCATATCAGACGGACACTCTTTGCGAGGTCGGACCTGTGGGAGTGTTCGACGGCGATGGCCGCCGCGAGTTCGTCGGCCATGGCAACATCATTGAGATAGCCGAACACATTCTGCAGACCGCGCAGCCTTTCGAAGAAGATTCTGGAATCCTCACCCGGATATACCGGCATCAGGTAGTCGCTGGCGTAGCGCATCGTCTTCAGTGTCTTGCGCATCTCGTGGCGCTCGGAAATCTTGTGGTTCGCGAATCCGCGCCCGCGTTTCCTGACGTGTTGCCAGATGCGCTCAAGGGCCATGGCGGCAATGTCAGGAAAACGGTGCCGGGCGACACTTTCCGGTGCCTGGTGGAAGGCCCGTTCCACGGCCTGGTCGAAAAGCATGCAGTTTAGTTTCAGCCGTGTCCATTCCTTTCCGGCAATGAGCGCGCGCACTTTCCGGCGCTCCTTCAAGCGGGCCTTGGACAGATAGCCGAGCAGGGCATCGTGGCGCTTGTGCGTGCCCAGTGCGGCAATCGCCGGCTCGGCAATGTCCTCGACCAGCACATCCGCATTGCGCAACCGACCGACAACGCGTCCCAGTTCCCGGGCGGCCCTGGAGAGCCTTTTCAAGTCCTTGTCTTCGGTCAGCGTGTTGAAGATGCCAAGCCCGGTGCGCAGCCTACGCAGGCCGATGCGAAGCTGATGTGGAACCTCGGAATCGTCGAGCCCGTAGAGCAGGTTCCAGTTGCCGAGGATTTGTTCGGCAGCCGAACCGCCAATCGCCTTGAAGGCATCTTCAACCGACATTTCGGGGCTGAGATCCGGCCTGTTCAGTGGCACGGCCTTGCTGGCGGGTGCAGATGCCTTGGCTCGGCCCAGCAACGCGTATCCGCGTTCAGCCTTGCTGCTGCCGGAAGGTGATACGCATTCCCCGTCGAAAAGTGTCTCGGATATCGTCAGCAATGTGTGGGGCAGGCCGGATTTCAGTTCGATTTCGACCTCGTTTATCCCTTCGGACTTCCCGTCGTTCTTGACCTTGCCCTTGTCGATCGCAAGCTCGGCCGTCCCGACGCCGCTGCAACTCAGCAGATGTATGTCGCGGTTAATGTCCGTCTCGAAAACCGGAACCAGCGGTGACTTGGAGACGAGTTTCTTCAACCAGGGTTTGAGCGTCCTGTCCTTGATCCTCTCAAGATCAAGCTGCGCATTGTCCACAGGCTCCTCGATCTCTTTCGGACTGGATAGGCCGTTCTTCAATCCCGTGCCGTATTTGAATGTCTGTATCCAGCCGTCACCGTCCCAGCGCAGGCGCAGTGACGCGCGTTCGCTGCGCAAACGATGGTCCGAAGTGTCGAAATATATTGAGCGCAATTCACGTTGCACGGGTTTGCCGATGGTCATGTCCCGCAGTGCTGATTTATTCCGCAGCCTGCGAACCGCATCGGTACCGATCTCGAATTTGACCTCAAGCTCTGTGCTGCTCATCAACGACGTTACAGTTTTACGACAATACCAGCATGCCGTCACAGCCTGGCCGCAACGGTCCACACGTAACACAACTGGCGATCAGCCGTCGAGCGTTTCCGGTCCCGGTCCGGATCGGGGCGGCCTGGTGTTTCAGGGCGTTCGTCAAACGAAAGGCCGGCGATCGTCGCCGGCCCTTTCTTGTTTGTCCGCACTGTTTTGTCAGGCGTTTGGACCCGGCCTCAGATTGTCGGGCAGATAGGTCGCAAGTTCAGGGAAGACGATCAACACAAAGACCATCAGGACCATGATGAGGAACATCGGGATTGCCGCCTTGGCGATGAAGTTCATCTCGTGATTGGTCATGCCCTGCATGACGAAGAGGTTAAAGCCGATCGGCGGCGTGATCTGCGCCATCTCGACGACGACCACGATGAAGATGCCGAACCAGATCAGGTCAATGCCGGCCTGAACCACCATCGGCTCCACCACCGCCATTGTCAGCACGACGGAAGAGATGCCGTCGAGGAAACAACCAAGAACGATGTAGAAGACAAGCAGCACCATCAACAACTCGAACCGTGTCAATTCAAGGGTCGCGATGAGATCGGCAAGACCGCGGGGCAGGCCGGTAAAGCCCATCGCGAGCGAAAGGAATGCCGCGCCCGCCAGGATCAGCGCGATCATGGCCGATGTGCGTGTCGCTCCCATCAGGCTTGCCGTGAAGGTGCTCCAGGACAGCGAGCCCTGGCTGGCGGCGAGGATCAGACCGCCGATGACGCCGAAGGCAGCGGCTTCGGTCGCTGTCGCATAGCCGAGATACATCGAGCCGATCACAACAACGATCAGCAGAATGACCGGTGCCAGGAATCGCGAGTTCCTGAGCTTCTCCGCGAAGCTCAGCCGCGGTTCCTCGTTGGGCTGCCATTTCGACGAGATCTTCGAATAGATGGCCACGTATCCCATGAACATGAGCGCCAGGACGAGGCCCGGAAGGATGCCGGCGAAGAAAAGCTTGGTGATCGACTCGTTGATGGTGACGCCGTAGACGATCAGTGTCAGCGATGGCGGGATCATCAGTCCGAGCGTCGCAGCGCCGGTGAGCGTGCCGATGACCATGGTTTCCGGGTAGTTGCGCTTGCGCAGTTCGGGAATGGACATCTTGCCGACAGTGGTCAAGGTGGCGGCCGAGGACCCGGATACCGCGGCAAAGACGGTGCAGCCGACGATGTTGGTGTGAACGAGCCCTCCCGGCAAGCGTGCCATCCAGGGCGCGAGGCCGCGGAACATGTCTTCGGACAATCGCGTGCGGTAGAGGATTTCGCCCATCCAGATGAACAGCGGCAGGGCCGTGAGGGTCCAGGATGAAGAGCTGGTCCAGATTGTTGTAACCATCACGTCGCCAACGGGCCTTGACGTGAACAGCTCCATGCCGACCCAGGCCACGCCCATGAGCGCAAGGCCGACCCAGACGCCGGTGCCGAGCAGCAGGAACAGGACAAAAAGGAACAGGATGATGACGGAGAAGTCTTCCATGGCTCTACTCCCCGTGGCTCTGCTCGACCAGATCGGTTTCGATCCGGTGGTCGCCGGCAAAAAGGACATGGATAAGATGATCGGTCAGCGCGATCGCCAGGATGACCGCGCCGATGACCATCGACAATTGCGGGATCCAAAGGGGCGAAGCATCCTGCCCCTGGCTGACTTCGTGGAATTTCCAGGACCAGTAGACGAAGCGATAGGCGTAATAGGAAAAGTACCAGGCTGTGGCGGCACCAATGCCGAAGCACCAGATCTCGAGGATCCTGCGGGCGCCGGCCGGAACCGCATTCAGGACGATCGACACGCGGATATGGGCGCCGCGGTGCAGCGCATGGGCAAAGGCAAAAAATGAAGCCGCAGCCATGCAATAGCCGGCATAGTCGGGTGCGCCGGCGAACACTTCACCGGTCCAGCGCGCCAGCATCTGGATGACGATCAGCAGCAAAATGGCGATGAGGAAACACGCCGCAAACACACCGGACGCCAGATAGATGAAGTCGAGGCCGTTGCGCAATTGTCTGAGTGCGGCCATTTACCCCTCCATTTTTTCGATTACGGCACCATTGCTCCTGAAGCGATGCCCGGGTGCCCGCCGCATCGAAATGCGACGGGCGGAATTGTCGGTCAATCGGCCGGAAACGGCCGCGACCCGGCCTACTGCATGGAGTTGTACGCGTCGATGATGGCCTTGCCGTCATCGCCGGCGTTCTCAAGCCACTCGGCGGCCATGGTCGCGCCGATCTCCTTGAGTTCACCCTGCAGGCTTTCGCCCGCCGGACCGACCGTCATGCCACCAGCGCGGAGGCCGTTGAGCGTGAACTGCGTATATTCGACCGCACGCCAGGTACCGGCATACTCGGCGAGTTCAGCGCAGCCCTTGATGATATTGTGCTGGGCTTCGTTGAGACCGTTCCAGACATCCTTGTTGATCATGATGTAGTTGCGCGGAAGCCAGGCATCGACTTCATAAAAATGCGTCAGGCTTTCCCAGACCTTGCGGTCATAACCGGTCGATCCCGACGAGACCATCGCGTCGGCAACGCCGGTGGCAAAGGCCTGGGAGATCTCGGCGGCCTCGATCTGAACCGGCAGCATGCCCGTCAGTTCGGCGAGCCGCGCCGTCGCATTGTTGTAGGAGCGGAATTTGATGCCTTCCATGTCGGCAACCGAGTTCACTTCCTGCTTGAAGTAGAGACCCTGCGGCGGCCACGGAACCGAGTAAAGAAGCACAAGGTTCTGTTCGTCGAGGATCTTCTCCATGGTCGGTTTGGCGGCCTTCCAGAGCTTGCCTGCATCTTCAAACGAGGTGGCCAGGAACGGCACGGAGTCGACGCCGAAGACGGCATTTTCGTTCTGGTGACCCGACAGCAGCCGCTCGCCGATCGGCGCCTGGCCGGTCTGGATCGCGCGCTTGATGTCAGCGCCCTTGAAGAGCGAGCCGGACGGATGGGTGACCACTTCGATCTCGCCACCCGTGCCGGTCGTGATGCACTTGGCGAACTCGGCGGCCGTCGCCGAATGGAAGTTGGTGGCGGAATAGGCAAGCGGCATATCCCATTTTTCGGCTAAGGCGGCGCTGGCGGAAACGGCGATTGCGGCCGTCACCATCAGCGATGCTGCATGTTTGGCGATTGAAGTTTTCATTTGGTTCTCCCTTCTGAAAGTATTGGCGGTTAATGAAACCTGTTGGGGTCATAGGCGGACAGGTCTATGTTCGGCCTGTCACCTGCCACGAGTCCGGCAACCAGCCGGCCCGTCTTGGGCCCACCCGTCAGCCCAATATGATGATGCCCGAAGGCAGTGTAGACGCCGCTTTGTCCGATCTCGCCGATGAGCGGAAGGCTGTCGGAAGGCGCGGGCCGGTGACCGAGCCATTCTTCCGAGTCGGCGTAAGTCAGGTCAGGGAAGGTTTCCTCGACCGTTTGCCTCAGCAGCCGGAGCGGTGCCTTTGACGGTCCCGCGTCAAGGCCGCCGAATTCGACGATGCCGGCACAGCGAAGACCGGCATCCATGGGCGTTGCCACGAATTTCCCGGCTGCCACCATGGCCGGCGCCTTCGGCCCGGCGGATGGCTGCTTGAAAACGATGTGATAACCGCGTTCCGATTCGAGTGGAACGTTGAGGCCGAGCTTGTTGGCAAGCGACTTCGACCAAATGCCGGCGCACAGCACCACATTGTCGCAATCGAAGCGGCCCTCATCCGTCACAACGGCCTGAACGGTGCCGCCGCCCAAATCGAAATCCGTGACATTGGCGGTGACAAAGTGCCCGCCCATCCCTTTGAATGTCTCCGCCAGTGCGGCCACATAGCCGCCGGGGTCGGTGATGTAGCCGTGATCGCGCATCACGGCGAGCAGGCCGACACTCGGACCGAATGCCGGGTCATACTCGCGAACAGCCTCGCCCTCGATGATTTCCGGCTTGAAACCCGCGGCCTGTCGCAACTGCCATGTATAGGCATCGGCATCGAACGCAACGCGGTCCGAATAGGCGAAATTGTAATCCGACGGGACCATGTAGGGGCTGGCAGCGGTGTCTTGCGAAAGCGCTTTATGTTGTTCGACACTGTCGCTAACAATCGGCGTCAAGCCGTTGGATATGCGGCGGGTATCGTTGTCATTGGCGTGGCTGAGATAGCGCAGCAGCCATGGCGCAAGCCTGGGAAGATAGGACCAGCGCAGGAACAACGGGAAAGAGGGGTCAAGCAGCAGCTTTGGTCCCTTGAGTGCGAGACCTGGAGCGGTGACCGGTACCACCGAACAGGAGGCGAGCACGCCGGCATTGCCGAAGGACGTGCCCTGGCCCGGTGCATTCCTGTCAATGAGTGTCACCCGCAATCCGGCCCGGGCGAGCCAGATCGCGGCGGAGACGCCAACGATGCCGGCACCGATAACAACGATGTGCTTGTTCCCGCTCATACCGTTCCCGTCAACGCGACACCATCCGCCAACCCGTTCCGCCAGTGCCGGATGTCCGGCCTGATGGTACAGCTTGCCAGCCCGCATACATCATTTCAAATACAAACTTCTGTACAACCCATAACTTCGAGTGATAGGTTGAGCCATGTCGCTCCGCTTCCGCCAGTTGCAGGCCTTTCATGCCATTGTCGAAACCGGCACGGTTACCGGCGCGGCGGAACAGCTCGGAATCTCTCAACCCGGCATATCCAATCTCTTGTCGCAACTGGAGCGCCAGACACGGTTGAAGCTGTTCGAACGGTCGAAGGGCCGGCTCGTGCCGACGCCGGAAGCGGGCGTGCTTTTCCAGGAAGTGGATACGGTCGTTCGCGGTCTGGATCATGTCGCGCAGGCGGTCTCGGACCTGCAGAACAAGCAGGCGGGCCAGTTGCAGGTTGCTTCCCCGCACGCCCTGTCCTTTGGTTTCATGCCAAAGCTGATCGCGCGGTTCGCCGAAGACCGTCCGGACATGTCGATCTCCTTCCAGTCGCAATACTCGACCAAGATCCAGGAATGGGTTCTGGCCGGTCTCTTCGAGATCGGCGTGTGCGAAATGCCGCTGATCTACGACGCCTTCGACAGTCACGTCATCCAGGTCGAGACCTTGCTTGCAATGCCTGAGAACAGTGCCCTTGCGCGCCATGAGGTGCTGACGCCCGATCTCCTTGAGGGCGAGCCGTTTATTGTCATGGGACCGGACCACATGACCCACCGCCGCACACGCGAGGCGTTTCACAATGCCGGCAATGCCTGGCACACAAAGGTGCACACGCATCTTTTCAAGAACGTTCTCAGCTTTGTTCAGGAGGGAATGGGTGTCGCGCTTCTGGATCCGTTCACGCTGAACTTCGACCATGAAGGCGGCTTCGTCACGCGTCCGTTCCGGCCGGCCGTGCTTCTCGATCTGGCAATCATCACGTCCAGCGCCAGACCCTTGTCTGCGCTCGGCCGCCAGTTCCTGGACATGCTGCTCGACGAATTCCGGCTCTACACCGTTCCACAGCGTGGACAGCAGAGACTTTCCGGATAGTGCGTCGGCGAAACGCTGCATATCGGTTTTCACCCCATCCAGCGCCGGACCGGCGCATTGGCTTCTTCAAGAGGCTGGCAGACGATGTCGACCAGCGATGGCCCGTCATGGTTCACGGCCAGCTTGAGAACCCGCTCCAGATCCCCGGGATCCTCGACCCGCCAGGACTTGACCCCATAGGCCGCGGCAACCGCGGCCTGGTCCGTGCGGTTGAAATCGACATTGTAGTATCGTGCATCGGTGTCGGCGTACTGGCTCGCCTTGATCCAGCCGAAATTGGCGTTGGAGAAGACGATATAGGTGATCGGTGCACGTGAGCGGCAAACGGTTTCCAGTTCCCCGCAGGTAAAGCCAAACGAGCCGTCGCCCATCATTGCGACGATCTTGCTGGAAGGCCGGCCGTACCAGGCACCAAGGGCCGCCGACAGGGAATAGCCGAGCGCACCGTGGGCGCGGTTGGTGATGAAATAGCGTCCTTCTTTCGGCTGCTGGTAGTAGGCCGAATAGTACGGGCAGCTTGTGCCGGGGTCGGAAAGGACAGTGGCGTCTTCAGGAAGCACCTTCATCATGGCGTCAATGACCCGCTCTGGCCGGATGGGCCGCTCGCCGCCCTGCGCCAGGCGGTCGAAGATTGCGAATTTGCGGCGCTTGATATCGGCGATCGCTTCGCCGCCACCAAAGGTGCCGGATCCCTGGCCACGGCGGTCAAGCTCCGCGTTGACGGCCGCCAATGTCAGTTTCAAATCGCCGCAGACGCCGACTTCAGGCTCGTAGTTGGCACCGATGACCATGGGATCGCTGTCGAAATGAACGATCCGTGCACCGGGTTTCGGGGCCTCCCAGCGTGACGTGGTGGTGGAGCCGGCCCGGCAGCCCATGAAGACCACGAGATCGGCGGCTTCCATCAGTTCCCAGGTTTCGTCCGTACCGCCATTGGATCCGACGACGCCAAGGCAGTTGGGGTGTGTTTCGGCGAGCGAACCCTGGCCGGAGATTGAGGTCGCGACCGCAATGTCGAGGCGGGTTGCGAGACGGTCCAGTTCGTCCATCGCGCCTGCGATGACAACGCCGCCGCCGCAAACGATAAGCGGGAATTTTGCCGACAGGATCGCGTCGACGGCCGCCTCGGCCGCGCCCGGTTCCGGCGCGGCGCGATAGGCCGGATAGGTTTTCAGCTTGCCGTCGGCCCAAACATCTTCTGCATCCACCGCGTCGTACTGGATGTCATAGGGCAGCCCGAGATGAGCCGCTCCCGGGCGCCCGGTGGTCATGGCCCTGAATGCTGCGCGCACCATGCGGGGCATATGATCGGCGCGGCGGATAACCGTGTTCCACTTGGTCAGCGGACGCATCAGGGCTTCCTGATCGAGTTCGGTCAGCGGGTACTTGCCATAGGAGGCAACGGAAATATCGGTGGTAATGCCAAGCACCGCATAGGATGATTCACTTGCCTCGATAAGGCCGGGAATGATGTAGGTCGCGCCACCGCCCGACGGCCCTTCACACACGCCGACACGGCCAGTGACCCGTGAATAGGCGTCTGCCATGTAGGTGGCCGAGCGCTCGTCCCGCGTCAGCACGTGGGTAATGCCGTGGTTGAGCCGGTAAAGGGCGTCATAAAAAGGCAGGGTCGTGTCACCACAGAGCCCGAAAATGTGCTGGACGCCGTGTGCCTCCAGCATGCGCACCATGGCCTCGGCGCCATTGAGGGTGTTTGTCACGCTTGATTATTCCTTCTTGACGTCAGCGGGGATTTGCCCGCTTTCAGCGCTTGCCCGACTTCATACAGAATTGTATACAGCATATTATGCAGATGTGAAGACAAAAAAATTGCGAGCGGCCTGAAAATGTGTCATCTCATGTGGGTCCAGGTGCACAGTGATGGATGAGGTGCTGAATATGAACAAAGCGAGCAGCAGCGTGGACCGGGTCTATGACCGGGTCAGGCACATGGCTGCGAACTTTGAATTCAAGCCGGACGAGCGCATCAACGAAAGCGCACTGTCGGCGACACTCGGCGCCAGCCGGACGCCGCTGCGGGAGGCGTTGAACCGGCTCGTCGCGGAAGGTTTCCTGACGTTCCAGAACGGCCGTGGATTTTTCTGCCGTTCGCTCAGCCCGGAAAAGATCGTCGATCTCTATGAGGCCCGTCAGGCCATCGAATGCGAGGCGCTCCGGCGGTCCGTTGAACGGGCCTCCGATGAGGAGATCGCGTCGGTCGTCGCCTATCTCGACGAGACGGAGCCGCGCTACAACACCAGCAAGTCGACTGTGGAAGTTCTCCAAATGGACGAGGATTTCCACATCCGGCTGGCGCAGCTGTCGCAGAACTCGGAACTGGTGCGGCTGCTGCGCAATATCAACGACCGGATCCGCTATGTGCGGCTGGTCGATCTGAAGATGATCCTTGCCAAGAAACAGATCGCAAAGAACAAGGGTGCGAAACTCTCCGCGCACAGAATTGTTCTCAATGCGCTGGCGGCGCGCGACGAAGACGCCGCCGTTACAGCAATGCGAAACCACATTGAACGCAGGCGCGAGGAGGCAACCGAAGCCGTCCGCATCGCCTACTCACAGCTTTACGTCCCGGCGGACTGATCCGCCAACCAGGGAGACTCCAGGGGAGAAAGTGCATGTCCGTCGAATTCGGTGGAAAAACGGTCTATGGCGCAACAATCGGGATCATGATGCTGGAAACCCAGTTTCCGCGCATCCATGGCGATATCGCCAACGCCTATACTTGGCCGTTTCCGGTACAGTACCGCATTGTGCGTGGCGCAACACCCGACAAGGTGGTGCGCAAGAACCCGATGGAGCTCGTCGATGATTTCATCGCCGCGGCCAAGGATCTCGTTGCCTCAGGCTGCGATGGGCTGACGACAAATTGCGGCTTTCTCGCGCTGATCCAGGACCGGGTCAGGGAAGCGGTTCCAGTGCCGGTCGCCACCTCGTCGCTGATGCAGATCCCGCTGGTGCAGCAGATGCTGCCGCCAGGCAAGCGGGTGGGTGTCATTACCATATCGAGAACCAATCTTTCGCAGGCGCATCTCGAAGCCGCAAACGCACCGCTCGATACGCCGATCGTGGGTACCGATAACGGTCGGGCCTTCACCCACGGCATCCTCGACGACCAGCCGAGTATCGACTTCGCCGACTGCAGGCTCGACCTGCTCGATGCTGCCCGTGAACTCGTCACACAGCACGGCGATATCGGCGCGATCGTGCTCGAATGCACGAATATGACGCCCTATGCACTCGATATCCGCAAGCTCACGGGACTTCCGGTCTTTTCGATCTACAGTTTCGTGCGTTGGTTCCACCAGGGCCTGGTGCCGGACCGTTTTGAACTGCGGCTGGATGATCCAACGCTGGAACTTGCGGGGCGCTGACACGGTCTAGCCAAGCTGTCCGCCCATTTCCTCGTCGATATGGATGCGGATGATCTCGTCGATCGAGCTGTCCGGAACAAAGCCCAGTTCCGTTGCCCTTTCCGCGTCAAAGTCGCGCGGCCAGCCGGTGACCATGCGATTGACAAGTTCGTCCGCTTCATCGCGGATGAGGGTCGACCGCTTCTCGCCCGAAACCCGGTCGAGCGCTTCAATCATTTCGCCGACGGTCACCGATACGCCGGGCATTGTCAGCGCGCGGCGCGGGCCAATCTTCTTGGTGTCGAGCGTTGCCGCATGGACGAGAAAGCCGGCGGCCGTGCGCGGGCTCACCATCCAGTGACGCACGTCGCGCGAGACCGGCAGCAAGGCTTCCTTTCCGGCAAGCGGCTCGCGCAGGATATTTGAAAAGAAACCGGACGCAGCCTTGTTGGGCCGTCCCGGCCGGACAACAACGGTCGGCAGACGGACGGAAAGACCGTCGAAGAAACCCTTGCGGCTGTAATCTGACAAGAGCAGCTCGCAACAGGCCTTTTGCGTGCCATAGGACGACAGGGGCGCGCTGAGGAATTCATCGCCGATCTTCTCGGGGAAGGGCGCGCCGAAAACGGCGATCGAGGAGGCAAAGACAAGGCGCGGCATGTAACCTTGCGCACGGACCGCCTCAAAAAGATGATGGGTTCCTTGAAGGTTGATGCGGTAGCCCTTGTCGAAATCCGTCTCCGCCTCGCCGGAGACGATGGCCGCGAGGTGGAAAATGACATCGGGCCGGTCCGCGACAAGGCGTTCGGCCTCGCCGGGGTCGGACAGATCGCCGGCGCTGGTCTCGACAGGCCATAGGGCATCGGGTGTGCCTGGGGTGACGATATCATAGAGCATCATAGAACTGACGGCCCGGCCGCCCAGTCCGCCATCGGCGAGGAGACGCGCAATCAGTTTCTGTCCGACCATGCCGGCAGCACCGATGATGAGGATTTTCATTGTGACTTCCTTTGGCCGTTCACACGGGTTTGAAGGGGTTTTGATTTGCGAGCGGAGGTATGCGCCCGATACGCTCAGACCATGAGGAAGATATTACTCGCGCTCATTTTTGCTGCAACCGCTGTAACGGGGGCTGTCGGATCCGACAGCCCGGCTTCCTGGCAGGAATTGCGCACGCTGGTCGACAGAGCGCCGTCAATTGCCGCAGTTGAAGCGTTCGAACCCGCCGCACAAGGTCCGATCATTGTCACCTTCTTTGCGTCCTGGTGCCCGCCCTGCACGGACGAGTTCCGGCACCTCAACAGCCTCGCCGCGAGCGGTGAATATGGCGATGCGCAGATCATCGCTGTCAATCTCTTTGAGGATTTCGGCGGCGTGAAGAACCCGCAGCGCATGGTCCGCTTCATCGACCGTACCGCACCGCAGTTCCCGCTTCTCAAGGGATCGGAGGACATCCGCGAGGCGTTCGGCAATATCGACCGCATTCCGACGGTCGTCGTCTATGGCCGTTCGGGTGACGAGGTGTGGCGTTTTGTGCACGAGCGCAATGCGGAAAAGACCCACGCGACGGAAGCGGATCTTGTCGAGGCGCTGGGCAAGGCTCGGGCGCGGTAGGGCAGAAGCGCGCTGTTAACTCATAACCGATGCTGGCTCTTCGTTGATCTTTTGAGATGATTGCGCGGCGGCACGCTGGCTTGACAAGACCTTGTCAGCGAGGCCCTTGAGATTGCCGTCAAGGACCTTTCCCATCATCATTTTCATCATGGTCTGTCCGAGCAGCCAACCCAAGGGCCCGTATTTGACGCGGTAATCCATCGACCACGTCACCTTTGTCTGGCCGTTCTTTGTCGGAGCCACCGCAATTTCCGCCTGTGCCTCCTCGAGCGGCATGGGATCCATGTCGGATAAAAGTACGCGATAGCCGCGCTCAGGTTCCCAGCCGATCACCTCTTCAACCATGGACGAGCCATTTTCAAATAGGCAGCGGCGCTTCGATCCCATTCCGTCTGCGCCGTTCGTCAGCGCATCGACCGATGTGACCATGGGCGCGAACTCGTCGATGTGCATGAAACGTCCGATAACTGCCCACACGGCGTCCGGCTCGGCGTCGATCACAAGGGTGCGTTCGTGATGAATCATGGTGTCATTCCTGGACTGGTTTTTTGCCACAGTAACTGACACCTCCTGACAACCGTCTGTCAGGAGTGTTTAAGCAGCGTTCGAATCCATGGGATCCAAACCCCGGGTCATCACATGGACCAAAGGCCAGATTCAGGTGGCCGCCCGAGGGTTCGATCTGACCAGATCCTCGGCCAGGAGATCATCCAGGAAAACGCTCAATAGCTGGACGCGGCCCGCCACATCGGCTTTCCGGTAGACCGACGCGCATTGTGCCTTGATAGTCCCTTGCTTCGTATCGCGCAGATCCGCCATTTCGGCGATGGAAAACCCCTTGATGGCCAACAGAGCGACTTCACGTTCGGCACTGGTGAGGGACCAGGCATCAAACCGTGTCCGCAAAACCTCGCTGAAAGCTCCGGACGCGACCTTGATCTGGTCTTCCAGATGGTCCTGGCGCTTCAGGAATTGCCGCAGCTCACTGGCGGTGAATGCCAAGCTTAAAAAAAGCGCAATGGTCACGACGGCCTCGACAACGTCGCTTTCGGCCAAGCGGTTGATCGATTGCGGCCAAATGAGATCCCATGCGATATCCATGAGGAAGTAAGCACAACATACGGCTTGCAGTGCAAACAGGGTCCACAAAACGGTGGTGCGGGACATAAGCGGGCTCTCTGGCTGGAATGCGGTGCGCCTTGAATGTGCGCACCGCCAATCTCTTAGCTGTCGTTCGAGTCCTCGTCCTCGTCTTCCAGCGCGATTTCAACGACATTACCATCTTGGCTCGAGACCTCAATCTCGTAGGCAACGCCATTCAGGGTCGCCTCGACCTCGATTTCGCCGTCTTCAACCTCAAACTCGGTGATGGTGTAACCGTGCGCCTCGAGCTTGGCGCGAATATCGGCCTCGGCCGTGCCAAGCTTGTCGCCCGGAGCGACCTGTGCGAATGCAAGTCCCGGAATCACAAGGCCTGCGAGAAGTGTGGCTTTGCTCAGTTTCATCATTTTTTGTGTAATACCGGCATAACACCGGGCAGAATTCAGGCGTCAGAGCGGACGCTCTTTCTGTTTCCATGATTTTCTGGAGGCATCAACGAATGGGGGAATTGTGCTTGCGGTGGCTGGGGTGGGGATTCTATTGGAATCGCGCAATAGCTGCTCGCCTTTTTTCAAGTTCCGCGTCTTCCGGATTCCAGTTGTCACTTCCATCGAAGTAATCGGGATAGTACTCCCGGTATTCAGAATCCGGGTTTTCGAATGCTGCCAAGAATTCAGAGTATCCCCATACGCCTCCTATGTCCTCAAGTGGACAACGCCCGCTACCGGAAACAAGATATGGATACTGTCTGTCCTTATGTGCCGACTGAATCTTTCCAATACGGATTTTGTGTCTCCATGAGTCTCCGAAATCATAGAGGTAATTGAATTCGGGTTTGCCTTGCAAAAAGTCTATGACGTCGAGAACGGTAGCAGAGGCGTCTGATTTGGGGCTGGAGAAATACTGATCACTATCAGCACTCCAAGTGACAACTTGCTCATACCGGATCGCCTCAAATTCCCATAGATGGCAGTTGTGCCACCCCATTGCGGCCTGAATGTATAAGTGGAGGTCATTAAGGCATGTGTTCGCAGGGACATCCATTCGTCTTGTGACCCTGGGCTTCACATCCCGCAACGTGATGCTGAGACGAACTATATCAAGTTGATTGCCAGCCTGAGCCATTGTGTGAAACGTCCTGCTATATGTGTCGATATGATTGCGCCGTCAGACGGATGAACCATCGCCACAATGCAAGATTGGAAATGTCATGTCGACCGCATCTTCACAATCCAGCTGTCGCGCAATGCAATCTCGATCTTGCCGAAGAGTGGCTGTTCAGGATGCAAAATGAGACTGGCCTACGAGTTGCGGCAGAGCGGGCACCGGTTTCCCATTGAGGCCCAGCCTATCCCCCAAATAGTCCCAAAACGAGATGCCGAGTTTGTTGCAGGTCTTGAGCAGCGACAAGAAGGTGTCGCGGTTGGTCCGACCAATGTCACTGCGCGTCCCACCTGAAATCTTGCGCTTGACTACAACAACTCGGATATCGTTCTCGGAACCGTTGGTGTGCAGCGGTATTTCCGGATGCTCCAGAACCATCAGCAGTTCAGCCTTGTTGGCGTGCAATCGCCTCAACAGATTATCAAGGGCTGCAAAACCGGTTCGGTGGCGGAATATCTGGTCGAAGCGGTTTTGCAAGACCGCCTTGCGCTGTGGACTTGGGTTGAGACGGTAGGTTTTGAGGCATTCATAGTAGAGCCAGATCAGCCTGCGGGTGCGCTGTTGAATGGCATAGTGCTTATCTGTGAAGGTGTTGAGCTTATGCACCAACCGTTCGGCGTGAATCCAACACAACGCATGATCGCCGACTTTGAACTGTTTGGCATCATCACTGACGATCACCGTATCGGTGAGCAAGCCATGTGCGCTGATACTGCCCCATAACGCACCCTCGGTGGCAAGGCGCGTGGGATCAGGTGTGACTTTCAGTGCAGTGATCCCGAGCCGGTCGAGATGGGCCTGCCAGTCTGCGCAGTTCGGGAAATACTTATCTTCAGCGTCAATCAACAACTGGCGAACCGGAGCATTGAGAGAACGCTGCTGCATATAGGCAAGTGCATCGGCGTTGATCACATAGTCTTCATGCCCGGCCCGCAGGAGTTCGAGAAAGTTGATGCGGCTTTTAGAACCGGTTGTGGAAAAGAAGGAAAACCGATCATTGCCGATCTGGGTGCAGTAGCCGTTTTGGGCTTTGTGGCGTGCCCCGGTGTCGTCGACCGTCACCCATGACGCCGCGTCCAATCCCGTCTGCAATATTGCGCGTGCTTCCAAGGCAAAATGCTCATGACCCTCATTCAAAAACCGCATGACCTGGCGCTCGGAGATATCTATGCCGATTTCGCTCAGGAGCTTTACCAATCGTCCCACAGTGACTTGGCCTTGATGGTATTGCATCAGCACAAAACGGCGCAGTTCGGCACCAAAATGGCCCTTGAGGCCCTGTGGCAGCGGAGCCACGACAGTCTTACCATCAGGTGTCAACCAGCGCTCGCGCCGAAACCGGGTGGTCACTGGCTGAATGATGAGATCCTGAACGAGGAAGTCCTCGTACCCTTTGAAGCGGGAACCCTCTGGAACGTCCGCTTTTACAATCCGGTCTTTCATTGAACCGTGCCGAGGTGGCTTCTTTTTGCCGCGTCCACAGCTTTTATTGCCGTTCTTACGCGCCTTTTTCTCGCTGGCCTGGTTCATGCCGCTTGGTTTGCTCGGCTTGATGTCCGGTCGCCCATTCACCCCTTTTAATCGAGCGACCTCGTCGCGCAGATTGGCAATTGTCTGTTTCTGTTCGGCAATCACCTGATTTTGTTCAGCGACGATTTGCTTCAACTCGGCCACCTCGCCGAGCAGGGTCACAACCAGATCTTTGAGTTCTGTATTCGACAGATCATCAAGTGCGTGAGGTGGGAAATCCGACATAACCTCATCGACTCACAAAAACATCTCGGTGAGAACCCCAGCAGCGCTGATCGAGTCGATTTGCCGCACCACCGGAAATGACAAATCAAAACACAATGCTGCCCGGTGTTATGCCGGTATTACGTTTGATTGCCTCCGTGCTTTCAGCCCGATGCCTGGATAACACCACCGCATTGACGATATAGCCGATCCGCTGGGCAAGTGTGCCGTTCCTGAACTCCTCAGGCAGATCGACGGGCTGCGGCGCGGGCGCATAAGGCAGCTTGTTGTCCCCAACCGCAATTTCCCAGACCTGTCCGGCATTCTGCTTCAGCGGCGCCAGCCGGTTTGCGAACGCCCGGTCGGCCAGCAGTTCTTCGACATACGCCTTGTGATAAATGCTGAGGAGGTCCTCAGGAGGGGCCTTGTCGGCAAAGGCGCGCAGGCCTTCGGGCAGGCCATCCAGAAACTCACGCGCAGCATCCCGTTCCCACTCGTCGGCTCCCTTGGCGGCATCCGCATCCGCTTCACTGCAAGCTGCCAAGGCGTCCTTCACCGCTTTGTCGAGAAGGGCATCCGGAGGCACCTTATCAAGGTCGGTGCCGCAGACGGGACAATCCTTTGGTTCTGTGTCCTGATGATGTTCAGCATGCCAGGCGGCCACCTTCGCGTAGAGCTGCCAGCGGGCCGATTCCTGCTTGTTCCGCAGCCTTTCGGCTACGACCTTCGCGCGCTTGACCATGTCCTCGATGAGCGTCTGCGCGGCCGTGCAGTCTTCATCGGAAACAGCGCGCAGTTTCTTTATGACGGTAACGGAAGGCAGTGCGGCAAGGGACGCCGGCTTGAGCATATCGGTCGCGTTACCGAGCTGCTGCAACAGGGCGTTGACCTCATCATCGGATGCGAGTTGCAGGGTGGTCCCCAGGATTGCCTCGGCCGTGCTTTCCAGCGCCTGTTTCTTCTTTTCCAGGAGCTGTCGTGCATCGGAAATCGACTTCTTGCTGGCGTCTTCTTCTTCGTCCTCATTCTGCTGGTCCGGCGTAATGAGGTCCGAGGGCTTGCCAAGGTCCGGCTGTGCCGACCAGACATCGTTGCGGCTCCTGTGCTGCGCGAGATCGACTACCTCAAGAACAAGGGAAATGACCGTGTTGCCAATCGCGCTCGGGCCGCCTCCGCCGCGTTTCGCAAGATGTTGGCAGACGGTCAGAAGGTGGTCTGTGAAAGCGACCCCCGTGTCGTCCTTTCCGTCGAGTCCCAGCACCAATATAGCAAAGACCTTGAAGACCGCCTGAATTATCAGGAGCGAGACGACCAGCTCATAGGAACCGTCCATGAATTCGCCTGGCAAAATCAAGGTGCCGACGTTCGTCTTCTGACCCATGATACCGTCCCGCTTTACACGGCCCAGGGCCTTGGCTTGACTGTGGATATGATTCCCGATGACTGGCTGCTGCCGCCCGAGAAAATGCAAACCGAAAAAGAGCTGGCGGCCCTAAAGGACGAGAACGCGCGTCTGAAGAAAGCCGAGCCGTCTTTCGCCATTCGCTGCGTTGACGGAACGGACACGGAGGTCGAGCGTTATGAAGGCTCATACATATGGTACGAGGCGCTGACCGATGCTGAAGTTGGTGAGCTAATGGACCGTCTCAAGGAGCGTTTCCCTCTGGAAACCGATTTCGGGCCGAAAGAGCCTGAGGAGCGCGACGCACCTCAAACGGGCGGCATCCGCATTCCGGGCATGAAACAGGTCTTCACGCCAGCCACGGACGATGAGATCGCAAAATACCGCGACGAAGCCTATCCCCAATGGCTGGAACGTTGCGAAGAAGTGCTGCGCGACCATCACAGGACGCTGCGGCAGGAAGAGCCTGTGCTGGAGTTCATGTTTCTCGCCGAGAACCGCGGCACCCGGCCGGCTACTGATGCCCTGGTCACAATCGAGGCGCGGGGCAATTTCCAGATCAAACCGCCGCCATACAAGAATCGCGACGACCAGCAGGTCGACGAAGTTGACGATTCAGACAAGCACCAGGCATCCGGACTGCCCCGTCCGCCCGCTGCTCCTTGCGGTCAGAGGCGTACATCCATCGGCGGCCGTTCGCATGACCATCCTTTGCATGCACTGGATGTCCTCAACCGTTCGCTGCGCGGTGTGCCTGGGATGATGGACTATGGCAGTAGCGTACTTGATCCTGCGCGGTTTCGCGCTCCGATCATTCAGCCAAAGGCTCGTGACCCCAATTCATTCTTCTACAAGCCTGACCGCCCCATGATGCCCCAAGATGCTTTTAGTATTGAATGTGACCAGTGGCGTCATGAAAACGGGGAAGAGCCGTTTGTCGGCGAGATCCACGTCCCTACCGACCAGGATCAGGTTGATGGCGCGTTGGTATGCCGCATCCAGGCGGGCAACCTGTCAAAACCAGAGTCGAAGCTGATCCCTTTGCGGATAGCAGTTCAGCATGCAAGCCGCTTGTGAGAATGCGAAAGAGCTGGTTGAGACGTGGCCGGGCTCCCTCGGCCAAAAATCAAACCGTCGTCGGAACAATCCGGCATCGCAGGATAGGACGCATGTGCGTCCTGTGTAGAACGCATCACAAAGCCGTTAGGAGAAACACGAGACATAAAGAATGAATGACGTTCCCAGGGCCTCGACGGAAAGCCAGCTTCGCGAATGGCGCACAGGCCAGGTCGGTGGGGAACGCTTTGCTGCCGCTCTGCTTCACATCAGCGAGTTTGAGAACATCGATCCCCAGGCCCCTTTGGGAGGAGCGGACGATCGTAAAGACATCCTTTGTGATCTGAAGGGAAAGACTTACGTCGCGGCCGCGTATTTCCCGACCACGGACAAGACGTTCAATGCGGTCCGAAAGAAGTTTAACGACGACGTTGAAGGCCCGATCCGGCACAACAGGGACGGCATTGTCTTTATCACCAATCAGCACATAGGGCTTGCCGACAGGCAAGAATTAGAGGAACTCGCCGCGTCGAAGGGCAAGCTTTGTATCCTCTACCACCGTGAGAGAATACGCGCGCTTCTCGACTCACCTGCAGGCTATGGCGTCAGGCTCGAATTTCTGCGCCTTCCCATGACGGAGGCGGAGCAGCTCGCCTATTTTGACTCATCCCGTAACAAGCTTGAATATGCGCTTGAGCGTCATTCGCGTGAAATCCGCAATCTGGCACGCAAGATCGACACGCTACAGGTCGGTCAAAACTTCGCGGTTGAAACAGTCGCCCGGATCGCTCACAGCCTCGGTGAAGATGTTGATGTTCTGCCAGTAGCCGCTCAGCCGGAACAAGACCGCGTTGTCGGCGAGCAAGGCGACTGGTCTCCCTTTTCAGCAGCGCTCAGCGTCGGCATTTTGCTTGCTGTCCACCGCCTCTCTTGCCCTGACCTGCCGCCGCGTATGCTCGGAAAACCTCGTACACAGACCGTATGGATCGGTAATCCCGGTGGTGACAAGGCAGCGGAATACCAGCCTCCTGATTGGGCGCAGATTCCAGGGTTGGTAGGCAAACTACTGGCCGCTTGGAACGAAAATTATGCCGCGTTGGCAGTGTCTAGTGACGCTGAAAAGCTCAAAGCCATCGCGGACTTTCACCATGAGTTGCTTTCAATCCATCCATTTCTTGACGGAAACGGCCGGATGGCACGAGCCATCATGATACAGCAATGTATCGATCTATTCGGCCATGTCGAACCTGACCTGATCGACCGCGGGGCAGATTACTACAAGGCTGTGAAGCAGGCGGGCGAGGGAGACCTCGCTGGTCTGATAGCAATACTTCGTGCCGCCATAACAACCTGAATTTACGCTTCTTCGTTTTGGATTAAATATGTGCACCCGGCTCTGCCGGACCACCGGGCTCTATTCCGCTAAGGTCGCAAGCGGCTCAAGCTTCACGGAGCCAGCGGAGCTGTTTCCGCCCACAAGGTGTAACGATCTCTCGCACGATCTGAAAGACGGCCTACGGTACCGGAAGCCTCATCAGGGTGATTTGGTCACCGCAGGCCCTCCGGTGCACCTTCGAATATGAAGCCATTCAGGAAGATGCGCCGACCGAACAGGTTGCGCTCGACCTCGGTCAATTCAGCCTCCTCGCAGATGTCATCCCACTGTTCACGGACGGTGCCGGTCTGCCGGGTGATGATGTCCTTCGCTGATTTGTCGCCGAGTTGAAAATTGGGCGCGGCCTCAATGCAGGCCGCAAGGGTGCTCGTCCGGTTGTCTCCGACAATCAGCATCGCCTGGCTGGCGACGTTGCCAGCGCGGCTTTGCGGACAGATGTCATAGGCCGGTGTCAGGGTCAGGTGCTTGCCGTCCCAGAAGCCCGCGTGGTTGCGGGCGTGATCGTCGGTGTTGCCGCACAGGATATTGAATACCAGCCGCCCATACAGCTCGTGCAGCGTTGCCTTCGGCGCGGTGAAGTGGTGGCGAATGATTTCCGCGAGGTCTTCATAGCTGGTGTAACGTGCCATCATCTCATCAAGGCCGAACAGCGTAAGCGCCGAGACCATCGCCTTGCGGGTCCATTTGTCATTCGTCTTTGTCCGGTCAAAGCGCTCGACCAGCAGCACATCCTTCCCGGCGACATGTTCAAGACGCACGGGCGCAACGTTGAGTCCCGCCTTGGCAGCAAGACGCATGGCGACATATTCCGCCTTCACCACGTTGTAGGTGTCGGTGGAGGACGAGAACTTGGCGATCATCTTTGTGTCGCCGTCCTGGATCAACGCCTTCGGGCGCGCGCCGCCAAGCGACGAACCGTGAAACAGCGCCTGATCGAGATCGGGCGTTAACGGTACGCCTTTATCGACTTTCTCGGCGGCGCTCAGCAATTCTTCAAGCGTCGCGGTCTGAGCAGCGCGCGGCTCGTACACGGAAGGGGAGCGCTGGAAGTCCAGAGCGCCGATGCGGTCGGAGCCGGATTCCAACAGATAAGTCAACTCGTCGAGCGCGGCGATATCGACATCCTTGCTCTTGCGTCTGAAGGTTCGGTTCAGGATGACGCGACGGCCCCATGCATCCGGCGCGGCGTCGCGCAGACAACCGGCCATGCTCAGTTCGGCTTCGGGTGCAATCGCACCGCTGCGCAATGGCAGTTCCGGCTCGTAGATCGGAATGCGGTCATTCCGTTCCAGATAACTCTGACCGTAGTTGAAGATTATCCGGTCGCCTTCTCGCGCGATGCGGCCGGCGACGACCGGTTCCGTCGCACCGGGCAGCCATATCCAGACATAGGCTTCGTCCGGCGCTTTCGTGTCGGGGCGATCAGAAGTCATCTTTTACCTTCGCCTTCCCCATGCGGACGGATTGCGGCAGCAGCCTGAGCTTGTCGCGTTCCATTGACAGATGACGCGTTAGCGTCGTCGGTTCGGCTTCGAACAGGCGCAGCCCGACAATTGCGGCCACCTCGAAGGCCGCACCTATGGAGGAGCCCATTTCGCCTTTTTCGATCCTATGGACGAGGCCGCGCGAAATCCCGGCCCGCTCGGCGACATCGGCGACGGTGAGGCCACGCGCAGCGCGCGCGTTACGGATCATCAGCCCGAGAAGCTCTGCGGCTTCGCGGGCATAGCGAGAATAGCTTCTGTGCGCAGGCTTTGCCATCGGTTCTCTGGTTCCATAAATCAATCACAAAAAGGCTTCATGCCTCATTTATAGACCATTTTATCAAATCGCAAGCCAATTGGGAAGCATTTGTTCCATAAATAGATCTTAGGATTGCTTCGTTATCTGTTTATGGAGCAAGGTGCTACAGTTTTTGGGGTGCGTCCGCCTTCGCCTGTGCTGCCGCAGCCAAGCTTTCCATTTCAAAAAGTACCGCTTGGCGTTTGCTTGCCTTGCTGCGCGAGAACGATGGCAGGACAAGTGCATTGGAACTCAACCGTACTGGTCCCAAGCTAGGACCATTTTGGCGAGCCACGACAATCAATGAGCCAACCAAGCACATGAAGATTGCGAGGTAAGCGATTTACCAACTCGGCCATAACGCCAATCGTGACGAGTAGCTCAAATATGCGGATAGCCTGATGCAGTCATGGGCTGAAAAGCCCTAAAAAGTCTCAGTAATAACTTTACAAAAATGGCTGCTATCGAGCCTCAAACTGAAAGAGTCCGAATAATTAGTTTACCACGACATCAGAAGACAACTACTGGGCGCGAGCCGTTTATGATCGACACGCCGATGCCTGCGATTGGGTGGTCTATGAGCGTGTCATAAATCCCGTGTCGGCCAATGACTGATCTTTCCCGGTTATCATTACTCCCGCCAAGATCGCGTGGCATTCCATAGCCCACCACGCTGTTGCTTCCGATCGGCATCCAATCGTGCCCCACTATCGGCGTACAAATGATGGAGGCAGCAGCGGACTCTACGATGTTGCGTGGGTTGGCCTTCGACTGGACCAAAAAATTGTACGATTTCTGAAGCCAGTGCGCTGTTCGAAGTGACCGCTTGATCTAATCACAATCTGGCGGGCGGTGCTGTTCAACCGCTACTGAAATCGTCCTTCTTATTTTCGGCAAGCGCCATTTCCAACATGCTCCCTATTGCATTAGAAGCCCGCCTTACCGGCGTATCTGCGAGGTGCGCATACCGTTGTGTCGTTTGTGGTGACGAGTGTCCGAGTAGCTTCCCAACAATTTGCAATCCAAATCCTGCAGCTGCACCGACGCTTGCGTGCGTGTGACGAAGATCATGCAGCCGCACATCCTCGATACCGGCTACCGCCCGGATGTGTTTCCATGGGCGTTTCAGATCGTGCCGGGGATGATTAGGATTGTCACCGGGAATGACATAGTCACTCTCGCGAGGCGAACCACATAGTATTGAAATGGCGGCTGCGTTCAGCACAACAGCCTTTTGGCCGGTTTTTGAATCCGGAAGAAATAGAAAGCCACGCTGAAGATCTACCTCTTTCCATTTGAGGTTTAGAATTTCTCTTAGGCGACAGCCAGTAAATAAAAGCAGGCGAATGGCGTTCGTAACGCTTGTGGGGTAGGCCACATTCGGGTTAGATTTCGGTGTGTGTTTCGATGCTGTACCCGTTGCCGATTTAATCCAGGGAATGCCACGAGTCTCCGCCAGTCTTAGCGCGCTTCCGAGTGCTGACAGTTCCTCTTCTGTCAAATATCGCTGACGACTCTGTTCGCGAAATCGTTTGATTGATCGGGCTGGATTGTTGCCCTCAGGCAAGTAGCCATTCGTTGCTGCCCAGCTAAAGACACCTCCCAGGTAAGATATGACACGATTAGCCCTGTGAGGGCGGTGCGCCAGTGATAGGTGAATTTTGTTGAGGTCCTGGCGGGTAATAGCCTCAGCTTGCAAACGACCAATGGCAGGCAATGCGTGCTTTGTGATCGCTCGTTGGTATTCAGCCTTGGAGCTCTCTTTCAGCTTCGGTCCATGTTCTCTTAGAGGCAGTCTTGAAACGCAGTGAGGGGTTGGATGGCCGGGGCGAAATGTGATTCCAAACGGTTATCGACACCAGTTTGGAGCAGCCTCATGTGGACCCCAACCACCCGTCGGCAGTATAGCCGCGATCATCTGCGTTATGGAAGCGATCTGAGCGATGCGGAATGGAACATTATCGCCCCGTTCATGCCGCCGCCAGCGAAAACTGGTCGGCCGCGGGAATGGCCGATGCGTGAGATCATGAACGCCATCTTCTACGTGCTGCGGGCCGGCTGTGCGTGGCGCATGCTGCCCAAGGACTTCCCGCCGATGACGACGGTCTACGGCTGGTTTCTGCGCTTCCGACGTGAAGGACTGTTCAAGACCATCAATCATCATCTGGTCGTGCTCGACCGCGAGCGGGTCGGGCGCGAGGCCAGTCCATCAGCGACCGTGATTGACAGCCAAAGCGTCAAGACCGCCGAGGCTGGCGGTCCACGCGGCTATGATGCCGGCAAGAAGATCAAAGGTCGTAAGCGCCACGCCATGGTCGACACCGACGGCCGCGGCCTGGTCCTCCAGACGCACGCAGCCAATGTTCAGGATCGCGATGGCGCAATCCCGCTGCTCAAAGCCTCACGACGCTCGTTTCCCTTCGTCGAACTCACCTTCGCCGACAGCGCCTACAATGGCGACCGGGTCAGGGACGCAACGTCGGTCGCCATCGAGGTTGTCAAGAAATTCACCGACCAGGTCGGCTTCCAGGTCTTGCCCAGGAGATGGGTGGTCGAGCGCTTCTTCGCCTGGATCAACCGCAATCGCCGATTGGCGAAGGACTTCGAGGGAACCATCAGTTCGGCCGAAACCTTCCTCTATGCCGCCTCGGTTATGCTACTCACAAGACGCTTGGCACGGTCAGTGTGAGTTTCGAGTCGGACTCTTAGATAGATCTCAAAGAGGTCATTGAAGCTGATCGCGCAGCGCTCAAGATTGCGGGCATTGCTCGGATCTTTCCCGAATGCAACCGCGCCGATAATTCTCTTGGCCGCAGTTCGAGCTTCGTCAGGTGTGATATTTCCGTAGCGTCCGAGTGTGTATTGCCGTCTCACTCCGTTTTTGCGGTATCGGCATAAGAACGTTTTTCGTCCGCTCTCCTCAACCCGAAGCCCGAACCCAGAAAGCTCATCGTCCCAAACGAAATATCGTCCGTCACGAAGGGGCAGGGCTGACACATTGCGTTTTGAGAGTTTCATCTTCAACTCCAGGTTAGAGCAACGGTAAGGCAACAAAAATGGCGTCCATATGGCGTCCAACTGGAAGGAATTCAGAGGAACGCGGAGGAAACGGAACGCGCTGATATTAAGTTGAATAACAGAGAGTTAGTCCACTTTTGGCCATCCGCAGAAAACCCCGGAAATGGCCCGAATTAAAGCTACGAATCTGGGGGTCGGGAGTTCGAATCTTCCCGAGCGCGCCATTAAATTCAAAGGGATGGTTTGTGGGTCGCTAGCCGAAGGTGTCCGGGGCACACCGGGCAAAGCCTTGGCGTGATAGCCACATAATGCGCGCCCTATCTAGAGCCCTTTCAAGTCCTCCGATCAAACACCTAGTTCTGTGGTGCCGGGCCGGTTGACTGACCCACAACCAGATGCGCCTCGATCAGGTGATTGATCGGTTCCATCGAAGGGCGCTTGATCAAGTCGATAATCGCCTCCGCAGTCACTCTTGCCGCCTCGCCGACCGGTGATTTGGTCGACGTGAAAATCGGCACGTCTTCGCCGTTCTTCATGTAGGAAAGATCGTCGTCGTGGGTTATCACGGAGATGTCCTTGCCAAGGACAAGCCCCGCTTCGAAGATCGCGCGCCGCGCGCCGACAGCGGAAATCATCGAAGAAACAAGAAGCGCTGTCGGCCGGTTTTTCAATGACAGCATTCTGCGCGCTTCCGTGTATCCGTGAATTTCGGTCATTTCGCCACCGCAGATCAGGTCGGGATCCATTTCAATGCCAGCCGTGGCCAAGGCGTCGAGGTAACCGTGGTGCCGCCGCAGGGCATAATCCATGCCATCGATACCGTTGATTAGACCGATGCGGCGGTGTCCAAGGTCGATGAGAAAACCTGCCGCCCGACGAAACGCGCGACGGTTGCTGATGTCCACCCAGTTGTAGCTGCAGGCGACCTCGGAAGCGCGTCCGTGAACAACGAAGGGCAGGCCGATCTTGTTGAGCATGTCGATGCGTCTGTCATTGACACGCGGGCTGTGCACGATAACGCCATCGACAGATCCGGTCGTGGCAAGGCGCCGATAGGCATCCTCCTGTCGGTCGTCCGTCACCAGCGAGAGCATCAAGTCGTAACCCATTTCCTGGTAAACGTTGGCTGCTCCCGCGAGGAAGTCCCCAAAAATCGGGCTCATGAGTTCGTTGGTCGGGGTTGCCGGCAGGACGTGTCCAATGACCATGGCCCGGCCAGTTGCCAATGCCTTGGCGCGAGAGTTCGGATTGTAGTTGTAAAGCTTCGCCGCCACGAGAACACGCTCTCGAGTCGCTTCACCTACCTCCGGGTAACCATTCAGTGCCCGACTGACCGTGGTCTGGGACAGTCCAAGCCGTTCCGACAATTCCTTGAGGTTCATTTTTCAAATCGCTTTGACACGGCAACAAGATTGCAGGCAATTCAACATTCGTCAACAGCGATTCGCTCTGAGTCTATGATTTATGGGGTTATTTTGCCCAGCGTTGCATGTTAACGGTTGACATGAACATGCATGCTCGGGTAGATCGGAGGATATTGTCAAAGCGCTTTGATATTTGAGCGTCGCAGTCGCTCTATTAAAAAAACCAACTTGCAAGTGTCATAACGGGAGGAAAGTGTTATGAGATTCTCATCTGTCGCAGCTGCCGGCGTCATCGCGATTTCCGCGAGTACGGCCCTGGCCGACAATCACCTTGTCTTTGCGCCCGGCGAAGGTCCATTCAATTGGGACAACTACAATGAATGGGCCGCAAATGCGCCTGATCTCAGCGGCCAGCAAGTCACCGTGTTCGGCCCGTGGCTCGTTCCCGAAGACGGATATTTCCGCAACGTTCTGGCCTATTTTGCGGACGCCACCGGCGCCGATGTCGTCTATACCGGATCCGATGGTTTCGAGCAGCAGATCGTGATCGACGCCGAGGCAGGCGCGGCTCCGAACATCTCGGTTTTCCCGCAGCCCGGCCTCGCCTCCGACCTTGCATCCCGCGGCCACCTCTATCCTCTGCCCGAAAGCATGGGCGACTGGGTCGCCAACAACTACGGTGCCGGTGATTCCTGGGTGAACCTTGGAACCTACACCAACGAAAACGGTGAGAAAGAACTCTACGGGTTCTTCTACAACGTGAACGTAAAAAGCCTTGTCTGGTACAATCCCGAAAACTTCGAGGACGCCGGCTACGAAGTGCCCGAAACGATGGAAGAACTTCGTGCGCTGACCGAGCAGATCGTCGCTGACGGTGAAACGCCGTGGTGCATCGGTCTGGGTTCCGGCGGTGCAACCGGGTGGCCGGCAACCGACTGGATCGAGGACATCATGCTGCGCACCCAGCCGGCAGACGTCTACGACGCCTGGACGACCAACGAGATCCCTTTCAACGATCCGCGGGTGGTTGCCGCAATCGAGGAGTTCGGCTGGTTTGCGCGCGATGACGCGAAAGTCTCGGGCGGTTCCGACGCGGTTGCGACCACGGATTTCCGCGACAGTCCCAAGGGTCTCTTCGAGTCGCCTCCGCAGTGCTACATGCACCGCCAGGCGTCGTTCGTTCCGGCGTTTTTCCCGGATGATGTCGAATTCGGTGTCGATGCCGACTTCTTCTATTTCCCGGCCTATGAAAGCAAGGACCTCGGCAGCCCGGTTCTGGGCGGCGGCACGCTGATGGCCATCACCAACCCCTCCGAAGCATCTTCGGCTCTCATGGAATTCTTCCAGCTTCCGCTGGCCCATGAGATCATGATGGCTCAGACCGGCTTTCTGACCCCGCACAAGGGCGTCAACCTTGAAGCGTATCTCAACGACACGTTGCGCAAGCAGGGTCAGATCCTGATCGATGCGACAACCTTCCGCTTCGACGGCTCGGACCTGATGCCCGGCGGTGTTGGCGCGGGCAGCTTCTGGACCGGCATGGTGGACTACACCGGTGGCGAGGACGCTCAGGTCGTAGCGGACGAGATTCAGGCCAGCTGGGATGCCCTGAAGTAACAACTCACGTGCATGTGGATCGGCCGGATATCCGGCCGATCCAGTTTTGCGATTTCACTACAATCGAATCGACGAAGCCGTGGAGAGGGGACCATGAACCCAGCAATTCAAGGCCTTATTACAATCGTGCTCGGTGTGGGCGGATGTATTGCCTATTTCTACTTTGCCAACCAGCTTCTCGATAAGGTGCTCTTTCCACCCACCGGGCCGAATGCGGGCCGCAACATCAACCGCGCCGGTATGATCCGCCCGTGGGTGTTTCTCTTCCCCGCAATCTTCGCGCTTGGTCTTTATCTTGCGTACCCGGTCGTGGAGACCCTGCGTCTTTCGCTGACCGACCGATCGCAGGGCGGTGCGTTCGTCGGCCTGGACAACTACGTGCAGATGGCCAGCGAGCCGAAATTCTGGGAAGCCATGCGCAACAACATGTTCTGGCTGATCGTTGTGCCTGCCGCATCCACCGTCATGGGTCTGCTGGTCGCGCAGCTGACCGACCGCATCCGCTGGGGCAACATCGCCAAATCGCTGATTTTCATGCCGATGGCGATCTCCTTCGTCGGCGCGGCTGTGATCTTCAAACTGGTCTACGAGGCCCGTCCCGAGGAAGTCGCACAGATCGGTGTGCTTAACGCGATCTGGACCTATCTTGGTGGACAGGTGCAATCCTGGCTGACCATTCCGTTTTGGAACAACTTCTTTCTCATGGTGGTCCTGATCTGGATCCAGACCGGCTTCGCCATGGTGATCCTTTCGGCCGCCCTGCGCGGCATTCCTGAAGAGACCATCGAGGCGGCGATCGTCGACGGTGCCAACCCGTTTCAGATCTTCTTCAAGATCAAGGTGCCGCAGATCACATCCACCATTGTTGTGGTCTGGACAACGATCACCATCGCGACGCTCAAGGTCTTCGACATCGTGTTTGCCATGACCAACGGCCAATGGGAAACGCAGGTCCTGGCAAACTACATGTATGACAAACTCTTCCGCGCGAATGACTGGGGCGTCGGCTCGGCCAGCGCCATGATCATCATGCTCATGGTCACGCCAATTCTCATTTGGAACGTTTACAACGCCCGCAAGGAGATGCGCTGATGGACAGTATCGCAGGCACCAAGTCATCCCTGAACTGGGCAGTCCATATCTCGGTGATCTTCATCGTGGCATTGTGGCTTTTTCCAACCATCGGGCTTCTGGTCTCCTCGTTCCGCACAACGGACCAGATCGCCAGTTCGGGCTGGTGGGCGGCGCTTTTCCCGTCCGAACTGAACGAAGTGTATCGAGCGGCGGACCCGGATGAATTCCGTGTGGTCGACGGTGATCTGTTTATCGTCGAAGGCAAGATCTTCGAAGATGGAAGCGGCGAATCTGTTATAAGATGGGGCACATCCTCGCGCGCGATCGATGCCTACCAGCCGGGCGACGTGGCAGATCTCGGCGACGGCGAAACCATCTCGCTGGCGGAGGATGGCACATACATCTGGAGCGGCAACGACGAACAGATCTCGGGCCGCGGCCAGCGGTTGTTCGCCACCGTGGCCGCACCGCCACAGTTCACCCTGGCCAACTACGGTACCGTGCTGTTTACAGAGGGCAGCGGCGGTGGCATGGCCAAAGCTTTCTTCAACACGCTGACGGTAACGATCCCCGCCACGATCATACCGGTCCTGGTGGCGGCCTTTGCCGCCTACGCACTCGCGTGGATGAATTTTCCAGGGCGCGCCTTGCTGATCGCGGCGATTGTGGCTCTCCTGGTCGTTCCGCTTCAACTTGCGTTGATCCCATTGCTCAGGCTGCATCTCGGTGTCGGGATCGGAAAGGGTTACCTCGGGGTTTGGCTCGCCCATACCGCGTTCGGGTTGCCTTTGGCGATCTACCTGTTGCGCAACTACATGGTCGGTCTTCCGCGCGACATAATCGAGAACGCCAGAGTCGACGGCGCGACGGATTTCCAGATCTTCGTCAAGATCATCCTGCCGCTCAGCTTCCCGGCCCTGGCCTCCTTCGCGATCTTCCAGTTCCTGTGGACCTGGAACGACCTGCTTGTGGCGCTGGTATTCCTGATCGACGCGACCGGGCAAACCACTGTCATGACCAAACAGATCGTGGAGCTTCTGGGCACCCGCGGCGGAAACTGGGAGATCCTGGCAACAGCGGCCTTTGTCTCCATCGCCATTCCGCTCGTCGTGTTCTTCACTCTGCAGCGCTACCTTGTGCGCGGCTTGCTGGCCGGCTCGGTGAAATAGGGGAATCCATGAACAACCTCGCCGAAAATCCGACGCTGAATTCCACCAGTCTTGCAAAGGACTGGTGGCGCGGCTGCGTGATATACCAGGTATATCCCCGCTCTTTTCGGGACAGCAACGGGGACGGCATTGGAGATCTGCAAGGCATCACCGCAGGGCTCCCGCATATCGCATCGCTCGGAGTTGACGCGATATGGATCTCGCCGTTCTTCAAATCACCCATGGCCGATTTCGGCTACGACGTTGAGGATTACCGCGATGTCGACCCGATATTCGGCACGCTCGCCGATTTCGATGAGCTGCTGAACGAGGCCCACAAGCTTGGCATCTGCGTGATCATCGATCTTGTGCTGTCGCATACGTCCGAGACACATCCCTGGTTCATTGAAAGCCGTGGCGACCGGGTGAATGACAAGGCGGATTGGTATGTTTGGGCGGACCCGAATGAAGATGGTACGCCGCCCAACAACTGGCTGTCGGTCTTCGGTGGCAGCGCCTGGCAATGGGATGCGCGGCGCGAGCAGTACTATTTGCACAACTTTCTTGCCAAGCAACCGGATCTCAACTTTCACAATATCGATGTGCAGGATGCACTCTTGGATATCGCGCGGTTCTGGCTGGAGCGCGGCGTTGACGGTTTTCGCCTCGACACGATCAATTTCTACTTCCACGACAACGAACTGCGCAGCAACCCTGCCCTTTCCAGTGCCGAGCGCAATGCGACAATCGCGCCGTCGGTCAACCCCTACAACTATCAACTGCATCTCTATTCCAAGAACCAGCCAGAAAACATTGCCTTCCTTGAACGCTTTCGGGCACTGCTTGACGAGTATGACGCGCGCACTAGCCTCGGCGAAGTGGGTGACGCGCATCGCGGGCTTGAGATTCTGGGTGAATATACCCAGGGCGATGACCGCGTTCACATGTGCTACGCCTTTGATCTGCTTGAAAAGACGCAGCCCACCGCCGAACGGATGGCCGATGTCATCAACCGTTTCGAGGATGTCGCAGCCGATGGCTGGGCCTGCTGGGCCTACTCCAACCATGACGTCATGCGCCATAGCACCCGCTGGGCGCTGGATGACGCGGCGAAGCGCGCCTACCTCATGCTGATGACCTGCCTGCGCGGCTCCATGTGCCTCTACCAGGGCGAAGAGTTGGGGCTGGAAGAGGCGGAAGTTGCTTTTGAAGATCTTCAGGACCCGTATGGCATTGAATTCTGGCCTGCTTTCAAGGGTCGGGACGGGTGCCGCACACCTATGGTGTGGGAAGATCAGGACGAGTTTGCAGGGTTTTCGACCGTCAAGCCGTGGCTGCCCGTTTCCGGCGAGCAAGCCGCCCGGGCTGCCAACAGGCAAGCCGGCGAAATCGACTCGATGCTGGAATACTACAAGCGAACGATCGCCCTTCGCCGCGCATATCCGGTGCTGGCCAAGGGCGATCTGACCGACGCCAAGGCTCTCGGCAACGTGCTGACTTTTGCCCGCTCATATGGCGACGAAACCTTTCTTTGCGTTTTTAATCTCGATGCGAAGGAGTCCACTTTCACCGCGCCCGAAAGACATCTTCAGCATGTCATCGGTGCCGCACCTGACGAAACGGGCAAGATGACGCTTGAGGCGTGGGAATATTCCGTTCTCAAACTATTTCGCTCACACGGGAGCTAACGATGGCCGACTTGCAACTCACAAACGTTCAAAAGGTCTATGGCGGGGCTGTTGAAGTCCTCAAGGACATCAATCTCGACATCAAGCAGGGCGAACTGATTGTCTTTGTCGGCCCATCAGGCTGCGGCAAGTCGACCCTCCTGCGCATGATCGCGGGGCTTGAAACCATCAGCGGCGGCACGCTCCAGATCGACGACATGGTGGTCAATGATGTGCCCCCCGCACAGCGCGGAATCGCAATGGTGTTCCAGTCCTACGCGCTTTATCCGCATATGACCGTGCGCGATAATATGTCCTTTGCACTGAAGATCGCGAAAAAATCGAACAAAGAGATCGAAGAGGCCGTCAACCGCGCCGCCAACATCCTGCAACTGGAAGAGTATCTTGACCGCTTGCCCAAGGCCCTTTCCGGTGGTCAGCGCCAGAGGGTTGCCATCGGGCGTTCGATCGTTCGGGACCCCAAGGTCTACCTGTTCGACGAGCCGCTATCCAACCTTGACGCAGCTCTGCGCGTAGCCACCCGCCTGGAGATCGCGAAGCTGAAGGATGCGATGCCCGACAGCACCATGATCTACGTGACCCATGACCAGGTCGAGGCCATGACGCTGGCCAGTCGGATCGTCGTCCTGGCCAACAAGGGGATCGCCCAGGTCGGCACGCCTCTGGAGCTGTACGAAACCCCGGAGAACGAATTCGTCGCCCAGTTCATCGGCTCACCCGCGATGAACCTTCTGGGTGGCGAAGTCGTCGAAACGGGAGAGCAGACGCGGGTGCAGCTCAAATCCGGTGGGGTGGCTGTTTCCAGCGTGCCCACTGTCGCTGATGACAAGGGTAAAACCGTAAATATCGGTGTTCGTCCTGAGGATCTTTCGATGACGGAAGGCGAAGCGCTCTTCGAAGGTACAATCGACATGACCGAGGCCCTCGGCGAGGTAACGCTGCTGCACTTTGAAAGCAAGTTGGGCGAGGGACAGGTCATTGCCAAGTTGGCGGGCATACACGCAATCAAACGCGGCGAGACCGTCAGGCTGACTGCCGATCCGGCCAAGGTCCATCTTTTCCACGAAGGCAAATCTCTGCTGTATCGAGGAAAGTAACCGCTCGACTAGAGCGGCCTCCCAAGACTGTGGGCCTCACGAGGCGCGCGTGAGGCCCACGCCTCCCACAACAAAACGGCAACGCGGTGAATCCGCCGTTTGAAGAGGCAATTGATGGGAACATCGGCATCGGCGAGCCCTTCAGGGGTATCGGAAGCAACGCCGCCATGGTGGCAGACCTGCACCGGCTACCAGGTCTGGCCAAAGAGTTTTGCGGACAGCAACGGCGACGGTCTTGGCGACCTGCCCGGAATCATCAGCAAGCTGGACCATCTTGAAGAGCTCGGGGTCGGGCTGATGTGGCTCTCGCCGGTCTGCGCCTCACCAATGGTCGATGACGGCTATGACATATCTGACTACCGGACCATCAACCCGTGTTTTGGTACGCTTGATGACATGGACCGGTTGATCTCCGAGGCGCGCGATCGCGGCATCCGGGTCATTATGGATCTGGTGGTCAATCACACCTCGGACCGGCACGCCTGGTTCAGGACGGCGCTGGCCGATCCTGGCTCGCCGGAACACGACTACTACATTTGGCGTGACCCGAAACCCGATGGTCGCCCACCGAGTGATATGAAGGCAAGTTTTGGCGGCCCGGCCTGGGTCTGGGTGCCAGAGTTGGGAAAGTATTACTTCGCCTATTTCAGCCCCAACCAACCCGACCTGAATTGGACCAATCCCAAGGTCCGGCGCGAAATATATGACATGATGAATTGGTGGTTGGATCGCGGCATCGCCGGCTTCCGGATGGATGTGATTTCGCTGATCGGCAAGGATGTGGACGCCGAGATTTATGAAGAAGGCCCATTACTGCATACCCACCTCCAGGAAATGCATCGTGAGACCCTTGCAGGACGGGATTGCGTGACGGTCGGCGAAAGTTGGGCAGTCAGCCCTCAAACCGCGCTCGACTATGTCGGCCGAGAGCGTCACGAGCTGAATATGGTTTTTCAGTTCAACCATGTTACCGCGTTTCATGACGAACAACATGGCAAGTGGCTCCCAATGCCATTCGATGTGGTTACCTTCAAGAAAGTGATGTTCACCTGGCAAAAGACGATGGCTAAGGACGGTTGGAACGCGCTCTTTCTTTCCAATCACGATCTGCCACGCGCGGTCTCGGCCTATGGCGAGACGGCCACGTACCGGATACGATCAGCCAAAATGCTTGCAACCGTGCTCCATTTGTTGCGAGGCACGCCGTTCATCTATCAGGGCGAGGAAATTGGCATGACCAATGCCGGTTTTTCCTGCATCGATGAGTTTCGCGACATCGAAACGCTTCGCCAGATGGAGGAGCTGTCCAAAGCGGGGATGGATCCGGATGAGTTCATGGCCGGCGCCTTCCGAAACAGCAGGGATAACGCGCGAACGCCGATGCAATGGTCCGCAGCGCAACATGCCGCGTTTTCAACGGTTCAGCCGTGGATAGATGTCAATCCAAACCACGCGACGATCAACGTTGAAATGGATCGGCAAAACCCTGAAGGCATCTGTCACCACTACAAGCGACTTGTCGGGCTGAGAAAAGACTTGCCTATCGTGTCGCACGGAAGATTCGTCTCCATGGCGGAAGATGATACCCGGGTCATGGCCTTCAGTCGGGAGTTGAACGGTGAGAGATTGGCGGTCCTTGCCAACTTCAAGTCGGAACGTGTTGTGTTCGAAGTTCCAAAGGCGCTCGAGGTCACAGGAAAGACACTTGTGTGTAACGTTGCGGAGCGTCCAGATATCCGCGGACAGCTGGAACTTGAGCCCTTCGAGGCGATTGCCGTTCTGGGACCAATTGCGTAGCGGTATCTGGCAAATCCGGAACACCAGGCGGGAAGCCACCGGCATAAAGCCGGCCATCGACTGGAAATGAATGCATGCCCGGCAAAAGAAACGACCAAGCTTGTCGGGCAAACGGCAAGACAGTCGTTCATGCACCCAACAGTCGATATCGGATGAAGTAACTGAAAATATACCAATTTTTCAGGATCTCTCGGTATCAAAAATCAAGTTTTAACAAACGTTAAATGTCCCGATGTCTTATGGGGCATTGTTGCTGCGGTGATTCTCGATCACCGTATCAATCAAATTCGCAGCGGTTGAAACAATAAGTCATCCGAAACGGGGATGAACTGTTGTAGACCGAAACGAAGCAACCCGGTGGGTTCTTTGGGACAGCGGCGGAACGGGCTGCCAGGATTGGGCATCAGGTAAAGATTACGTCCCGGCTCATTATCGCAAGCGTTGAACCGAAGTCCTCGCCACGGAACCGGCGACTGGATGGTGCGCGTGAGGATCTCGGAATCGTCTCCAAAGAGCATTAGCGCAATGGCGCAAGACAAGTGTCATACCGTGCAGGATGCCATCGATGCGAGCCGGCCTTCCTTTATTGCCATAGGGGTCTTCAGCTTTTTCATCAATCTGCTGATGTTGAGCGGTCCGCTTTTCATGTTGCAGATCTATGACCGGGTGCTGGCGAGCAGATCGCTTCCGACACTTGCCGCTCTATTCGTCCTGGTGGCGATCCTATTTCTGGTCATGGGACTTCTGGAGCTCGTTCGCTCAAGGGTTCTGGTGCGCATTAGCGCGCATATCGCCCGGCGGATCCATGAGCGGCTGTTCGATGCCGTGATGTTTCTCGGTCTGCGCACCAGCGGAGACAGAAAGTCGATCGCACCACTGCGCGAACTCGATACCGTTGTACAGTACCTTTCTGGGCCGGGTTTTGTGGTTCTGTTCGACGCACCGTGGGTGCCCGTCTATCTGTTGGTGATCTTTCTGTTCAGCCCCACGCTTGGATGGCTCGCGCTTGGGGCGGCATGTGTGCTGTTTGTGGTCGCGCTTCTAAACGATTGGCGTGCGCGGGCGCCAGCGAAACAGTCAGGTCAGGCCGCGAGCGAGGCTTCCGAACTCGCTGGCGCAGGACAGCGCAACGGCGAGGTCCTGGCGGCCATGGGCATGCTGGAGCCGCTGCGGCGCAAATGGTCCGCAAAGAACCTCGAGGCGCTCGATTGGCAATCGGAAGCGCGTGACCGGGCCGGCACGCTTTCGGCTTTTTCCAAGGCGTTCAGGCTATTTGTGCAGTCCGCAATCCTGGCTGCGGGCGCGGTGCTGGTGATCGGAGGGCAGATAACGCCGGGCGTCATGATCGCCGCATCAATCATTCTCGGCCGGGCGCTGCAGCCGATCGAGCAGTCCATTGTCCACTGGCGCGGGCTGGTGCGATACCGAGAAGCCAAGAAAAACCTCGCGGCACTGCTTGAGAATACGCCCGTCCAGGCGACCAAGACACGGCTGCCAAGACCCAAGGGCCAGCTTGAGGTCAGGCACCTTCACGCATCCGATCCGAGCGGCCGGGTTCACATCCTGAAAAACATCAATTTCCGCGTCACGCCCGGCAGGACCCTAAGAGCCGGATTCAAAAGTTATTCAAACGTAACAATACCTTGCGAGACGCCGCGTCATGAACCGGATGCTTGCTATGAACGCCCACGCGGTTGAGTTCTGGATGGTCCTCTCCCAGTCCCGGGCCAGTCTGCGGCAGCGCCCGAGCCAGGCGAAAGTTCGTTCCACCACCCATCGACGCGGCAGAACCTTGAAACCGACTGCGCTGTCGCAGCGCTTGACGGTCTCGACCGTCCAGTCGCCATGCCCCGCGAGCGCTGCTCGCAACTTCGGTCCCGCATAGGCGCCATCGGCGAAGATGTGGCGCAGCCAGGGGAAGCGGTCGCCGACAGCCCTGATCAGGTCGCAGGCCCCGTCCCTGTCCTGAATGTTGGCGGCGTGAACGATGATGAACAGCATCAGGCCGATCGTATCGGTGACGATGTGTCGCTTGCGGCCCTTGACCTTCTTGCCGGCGTCATAGCCGCGAACGCCCCCGCTTTCGGTGGTTTTCACGCTCTGGCTGTCGATCACGCCGGCCGTCGGTGAAGCCGCGCGGCCTTCCAGTTCGCGGGTATTGAGGACCAGGAGGTGATTGATGGCTGCAAAAAGACCCATGCGGCTCCAGGTGTAGAAATAGCCACGTACCGTCGATACCGGTGGGAACTGCTTCGGCAGCATGCGCCACTGGCAGCCGCTGGTTGCGATATAAAGGATCGCGTTCATCACCTCGCGCATATCGGTCGTACGCGGTCGTCCACCCCGTTTTGCCGGCGGAATGAACGGGGCAAGTATCGTCCATTCCTCATCGGTCAAATCGCTTGGAAATCTCAAATGGTCTCTGTTATGTTCGGCGCGGGCGATATCATTCCATGGCATCGTGATTCTCCATCTTCTTTGAAAAGACTGTTGAATCACAAACCATTGATATCGCTCAACTACTTTTAAATCCGGCTCTAAGCATCATTGGTCCGAGCGCTTCCGGAAAGACGACACTGGCCCGGCTTTTGACCGGTGTGTGGAATCCGGCATCGGGCGAGATCCGGCTGGACGGAGCCACATTCGACCAATGGGACGGCGGACGGCTGGGCCGCTTTATAGGCTACCTTCCCCAGGACATAGAATTGTTTGACGGTACCATTGCCGAAAACATCGCACGCCTGCAGGCGTCCCCGTCCTCCGACGATGTTGTCAAGGCGGCCATGCAGGCCGGTGCACACGAAATGATCAAGCGCGTCGGCGGCTACGAGACGCAGATAGGACCCGGTGGCAGCAACCTTTCGGCCGGCCAGCGCCAGCGGGTGGCCCTTGCAAGGGCAATGTATGGCGAACCGCCGCTGGTCATTCTCGATGAGCCGAACTCGAATCTCGATGAAGAGGGTGAGGAGGCGCTGTATTCCGCGATCGTGGGGATGCGGGACCGCGGCCAGACCGTTATCACCATAGCGCATCGGACCAAGACACTGAACCTTGCTGATGACCTGCTGGTGTTGAACAGCGGGGCCCAGGTCGCCTTTGGCGGACGCGAGGACGTCCTGTCCGAGCTCAGAAGGCGGCAGGGTGCGAAACCCCGGGCACAGGCAATGCCCAACCAATGGGGCACCACCGGTTCCGGTGTTCGAATAACCGCGGGCGGACAATATGCCCAGGATAAGCCGGTCCGCAAATTCGGGTCAGCGAAGCCAGGGAGGTTGGTGTCCGGTGAATAAAGCGCCAGCCAGGAACAATCTCAGCAACCGACCCTGGATCTTGTTCGGGATCCTCATCATAGCCGCGGTATTCGGTGCCGGCGGCGCCTGGGCGACCTTTGCCAAGATCTCCGGGGCCGTGATCGCTTCCGGCACCATCGGCGTTGAGTCGAAGGTCAAGACCGTTCAGCATCTCGATGGCGGTATCGTCAGGCAGATCTACGTTCGTGACGGCGACGAGGTCAGCGCCGGGACGCCGCTGCTGCGCATTGACGAATCCGCTCTCAAGGCAAGCCTGAATATCGTCAACAACAGCCTGACCGAACTGATAGCACGCAAGGCAAGGCTCGAAACCGAACAATACGGCGCCGAAAGGATCGTGTTTCCCGACGAGCTGCACCGGGCAGACAACCCGCTCTTTGTCAGCCGTATCATCGAAAGCAAGACCGGGCTGTTTCTGTCACGCCGCGCCACCCGCAACGGGCAAAAAAAGGTGATGCGTGAGAAAATCCTGCAACTGGAGAAGCAGATCAAGGGATTGGAGGCGCAGATCGCATCGAATGCCCAGCAGTCTGATATCCTCGCTGCCAATATCGAACGCAAGGAACCGGCCGCGCAGTCGGGCATTGTTTCCAGGGATACGATGGATCAGCTCTATGGGCGGCAGGCGGATCTGGGCGGTGAGTTCGGTCAGCTGCAGAACACCATCGCGCGGGTTCGCAGCCAGATCAACGAAACCGAACTTCAAATCCTTCAGATCGATGTCGATTTCCGCGAGGAGGTTCAGTCCGAATTGCGCGAGGTCACGAACAAGATAGCCGAGCTGCGGGAGCAGAGATCCGCGCTCGAGGAACAACTGGTACGTACACTTGTTGTCGCACCCGTCTCCGGGCGTATCCACAACCTGACGGCCCATACGGTCGGTGGCGTGGTATCCCCAGCCGCACCGATCCTGCAGATCATACCCGACAAGGATCGCCTGATCATTGAAGCGCGGATCAGGACCACCGATATCGATCTGGTCTATGTCGGGCAGGATGCAACCGTCAATCTTTCCGCCTTTGATGTGCGCACCACGCCCATCCTTGGTGCAAGAGTGGTGCACATGTCCGCTGCGCAGCTCGTCGACAAGGCGACCAATGCACCCTATTTCTCGGTGGCGCTTGAGATACCGGAGACAGAACTCGCCAAACTCGATGCCGAGCTGGTTCTGGTGCCTGGCATGCCGGCCGAGGCATTCATCAGAACGGGTGAGCGCACGCCGCTTGATTACCTGCTGAAGCCCTTGTCGGCGTCCATTATGAAGGCCTTTCGCGAAACGTGAGACTGCCCGCGGTTTGCCCTAACGATCGGCCTCCGGGCTTTGGTTAATTTTGTCGCTGGTATTACAACCGCTTGAACGGTTACCGGTGAAGAGGTCAGGTTTTCCGCACCCTGTCAGGGATAACAATCTGTTAATCCGGACCGCTCCTTTTTGAGAGACAGCTTAAGGACTGTTTCAGTCGTTCTGCGCTAAGGTGATTGCGGGGATTCGTTATTTTTGAGAGGGGAAGGTCGAGCCTGTGCCCGGTCGGGGCACGGGTTTGTATTGAAATGCATTGCGCCTGACGAGGAGAGCATCCGTATGAGCGTTCAACACCAGCTGATCGGACATTGCGCATGTCCCATGTGCTCGGGAGATTTCGAGTTCGAAGCCGTGGACGTGACAGAAACGGCCGGCAGCTTGGATCCGCAGTCAGCGCCGACATTCACGGATGCCCAGGTCATCAACCAGATCGATTCCGGTTACAAATGGACCGGCCAGATCTCCTACGGATTTCTCAACAGCGGTCCTTCCTGGGCTTATGGCGAACAGAACGGTTTTGTCGCCTTCAACGCCCAGCAGAAGTCCGCGACGCGCGAGATCATGGAACTGTGGGATGAGTTGATCGCCGTCGATCTTGTCGAAACGAACTCAAATCCCGCTGACGCCGATGTCAACTTTGGCAATACGAACACCAATATCGGTTACGCGCACGCCTATTATCCCAACGAATTCTACGATGTCGGCGGATCGGTCTGGCTGAATGCGCCGAGTTATTCCGGCCTCTATTCTCCGGATTACGGCGACTATTACTGGCTGACCATCATCCACGAGGTGGGTCACGCGCTGGGTCTCAGCCACCCGGGCGCCTACAATGGTGGCTCGCCTACCTATGCGAACGACGCCGAATACGCGCAGGACACCCGTCAATGGTCGGTCATGTCCTATTTCAGTGCCTCTTACACCGGCGCGGACAACAACGGCGGCACCGGGTGGAAATACGCCCAGACGCCCATGGTGCATGACATCCTGACGATCCAGTCGATCTACGGCGCCGACACGACCACGCGCACTGGCGATACGACCTACGGCTTCAACTCGAATGCCGGTAAGGAGATTTTCGACTTTTCGCAGAACAACACTCCGGTTCTGTCGATCTATGACGCCGGCGGCATCGATACGCTCGACCTCTCCGGCTTCTCCCAGCGCGCCATCATCGATCTCACGCCCGGCAGCTACTCCTCCGTCGGCGGCGTTTCAAACAGCATGACCAACAATCTCGGCATCGCCCACAACACCTGGATCGAGAATGCGATCGGCGGCAGCGGCAATGACACGATCAAAGGCAACAGCCTGAACAATATCCTCGACGGCAATGGTGGAATTGATACGGCGGTGTTTAGCGGGGTATTGGCTGATTATAAGCTGATCGAGTTTGGTGGCATTGTTGGCGCCCTCTCGGATAATGGAGGCGGCAACGATCAGCTCCGCAATTTTGAATATCTGCAGTTTTCCGACCAGACGGTGGGTGCCGATGCAGCGACCGAATTTGATGCGCTGGCGTACATTGCATCCTACAGCGATTTGATCGTATCCATTGGCGCGGATGGAGAAGCCGGTTTCGAGCATTATTTGTTCAGCGGTAGTGATGGTGGCAGAACGATATCATTTGATGCCATGAATTACTTGGCAAGTTACAATGATCTCATTGAAAAGTTGGGGTCGGACACGCAGGCAGCGACGTTACACTACATAAATTACGGTTACTCCAAAGGTCGTACAGCAGACGGTTTTGATCCTCGATTTTATCTCGGAAACCATGCTGATTTGAGAGACGAATTTGGCAGCGATTTTGAAGCTGCAACGCGCCACTTTGTTGAAGTGGGCTATGCTGAAGGTCGTGATCGAAATTTTTATGCTTTGGAGTACATCGCGTCATATGGAGATCTCATTGGTGCCTTTGGTGTCAACGCGACTGCCGGAAAAGAGCATTTTTTGAACAACGGATTTGATGCAGGTCGGACTGTTTCATTTGATAGTGTGGAATACTTGGCATCGTATGATGATTTGCTTCTTGCATTCGGAGCGGATTCGGATCGTGCTGTCCGCCATTACATAAATAATGGCTATGATAATGGCCGTGTAGCCGATGCATTCGACGCAAGACTTTACCTAGGGGGCTACAGCGATCTCAGAGCGCTCTACGGAACGAATGAGGTTGCCGCAGCCCGTCATTTTGTCGAAGTAGGCTTCTCAGAGGGCCGCGAACGCCACGCATTCGATGCACTTGAGTATATCGCGTCGTACGGAGATCTGATTTCGGCGTTTGGGGTGGATGCCACTAGGGGAGAAACACACTTCTTAATGAACGGATTTTCTGCGGGACGTGGTGTTTCATTCGACGCGGAACAGTATCTCGCAAATTACGCCGACCTACAGTCCCTCTACGGCGATGATACCGAGGCTGCAACAAGGCATTACATTGAAACGGGTTACTTCGAAGGTAGGACAGACGATTTCATTGCGTAGCTTTCAGCGTATATGCAACCTCACTCCGCCACGACCAACTCCACATTTGCCTCTCGGCATAGCTGCTCGAACGGCGTCGACGGCGCCACGTCGGTGACGAAATAGTCGATATCCTTCAGGCTTCCGATCTGCACCGGGGCGCGGCGCTGGAACTTCATATGGTCGGCGACGAGGATTTTCTTGCGCGCCTGTTCGATGATTGCCTGGGCGACGCGGACCTCGCGATAGTCGAAATCGAGCAAGGCGCCCCCTTCGTCGATCGCCGAGGCGCCGATGACCGCGAAATCCACCTTGAACTGGCGGATGAGATCGACAGCCGCGGCACCGATGATCCCGCGGTCGCTCTTGCGCACCATGCCGCCGGTGATCACCACCTCGACATCCTCGGCATCCGACAAAATGAACGCCACATTGAGATTGTTTGTGATCACCATCAGGCCGCTGTGGCGGAGCAGGGCGTGGGCCACCTGTTCAGTCGTTGTGCCGATGTTGAGGATGAGCGAGGAATTGTCCGGAATGAGGCCGGCCACCGTCCCGGCAATGCGCGCCTTGCCCTCCGATGCCATGTCGCGGCGCGCCTGATAGGCAAGATTGGCAGTGTTCGACGGAAAAACGGCGCCGCCATGAACCCGCTGCAGCTTTTCCAGATCGCACAGCTCATTGAGATCCTTGCGGATCGTCTGCGGCGTCACCGCAAAGCGCGCGGCGAGGCTCTCCACCTCGACCCGTCCCTCGCGGCGGGCGATATCCAGTATGTCGATCTGCCGGGGCTGCAGCGGCTGTACCATGGTCCCTCCCTGCGTTGCTCCTAATAGTTCAAATTCAGGCGAAAGATCAAATCGCCGGCTGAGCGTGTGTTGATCCGGACACCGCCGTTTCCTAATCTGCCGGCATGATCAAGGCGATTATTGTGCTGGTGCTGGCTTTTGTCCTGCCGCTTGCGGCGCAGGCGGTGCTGTATGCGATGCAGGACCGGCATGTTCACTGGCGCCAGGCGGACTGGTCCAGTGCCGCATTGGCGCCGGATCCTTCCAAGGTCTCCGCGGCCGTTGTTCAGGTCTACGCTGCGCGCGCCTATCGCTGGCGCGGTATTTTCGGCGTCCATTCCTGGATCGCATTCAAGGAGGAAGGCGCAGCGGATTATGTCCGCTATGACGTCATGGGATGGGGCCGCGCACTGCGGGAGAGCATTGGCCCGCCCGACGGCCGTTGGGCAGGCAACACACCGCAGATCCTGTTCGAGGCACGCGGACCGGGCGCTGCCGAAATGATCCCGCGTATCAGGCGGGCCGTCGCCAACTATCCCCATGCGGAAAACGGCAGCTATGTGCTTTGGCCGGGCCCGAATTCCAACACCTTCATCGCCACGATTGCCCGGCAGGTGCCCGAACTCGAAGTATCGCTTCCTTCCCTTGCGGTCGGGAAGGACTACGCGCCGGGATGGGTCTCGCTGATGAAGATGCCGTCCGGAACCGGCTGGCAACTGTCCTTTGCCGGTTATGGCGGCGCAGGATTTGCAGCGGTAGAAGGGTTGGAACTGCACGCCTTCGGCCAGACCCTCGGTATCGACATCCTGCGGCCCGCGCTGAAACTGCCCGGTTTGGGGCGTCTCGGCATGGCGCGCTCTCAAGTCATGCCTTGATTGCCCCGGCGGTGGCTCTAGTTCCCGATTGCAATGAAACACGCTGCGGATTCGCAGGAAAAAGGGAGCGCGGATCGCTGGAAGATGAACCCAGACATGTGGTTGTGATTGGCGCAGGTGGTGCGATCGGTTCGGCCTTTGTGCGAGCGCTGCCCGAGCGGAACCCGAATCTGCGCCTGAAGGCCATTGCACGCAACCGCGTGGCGGTTGCCGATAAGCGCTCCACAAACCACCGGGTTGATTTCGATGACGAGGGTTCGCTTCGCACGGTCGCCGAGCACATAGCGGCGGACGGGCCGGTCGACATGATCCTCGTCGCCACGGGCCTGCTGCATGACGATGGGGTGCGTCCGGAAAAGTCCCTGCGCGATATCGCGGTGCCCGGGCTTGAGAAGCTTTTTTTCGCCAACGCCATCGTCCCGGCACTGGCAATCAAGCATTTCGCACCGCTTTTGCGGCGCGATGGTCCTGCGGTCTTTGCCGCGCTCTCGGCGCGGGTTGGCAGCATCGGAGATAACCGGCTCGGTGGTTGGTATTCTTACCGCGCCGCCAAGGCCGCGCTCAACATGATCATCAAGACAGCGAGCATCGAGATTGCGCGGCGAAACCCGGAGACGATTGTCATCGGTCTGCATCCTGGAACGGTCGACAGCGATTTGTCGAAACCGTTTCAGTCCGGCGTGAAGCCAGGCAAGCTCTTCTCGGCCGATTTTGCAGCTGGAAAACTGCTCGATGTGATCGATGGTTTAAGCCCGCACGACACGGGCCACTCTTTTGCCTGGGACGGCCAGAGGATCCCGGCCTGATGGAGCAGACCTCTGGAACCGCCATTGTCTGGTTTCGCCAGGACCTTCGCCTGCACGACAATCCTGCCCTGAGCCTGGCCGCACAAGCCGGTCGGGTCCTGCCCATCTACATCCTCGACGATGAAACCGCTGGCAAGTACCGGATGGGCGGCGCTTCCCGCTGGTGGCTGCACCATTCGCTTGCGAGCCTTGACAAGGCACTGGGCGGCCGCTTGCAGCTCTTCCGTGGACCTGCGGACGAGATCATTACCCGGCTTGTGGAGCTTCATGCGGTCACCGGCGTATACTGGAACCGCTGCTACGAGCCCTGGCGAATCCAGCGTGACATTGCGATCAAGAAAATGCTGACGCAAAAGCGTATTGCCGCTCACAGTGACAACGGTTCGTTGTTGTGGGAACCATGGCAGGTCCTGAAGGGCGATGGCACGCCCTATCGCGTTTTCACGCCCTTCTTTCGCAAAGGCTGTCTTCAATCTGCGCCGCCGCGCCGTCCGCTTGGCGCGCCAACGGCAATCGAACCGGTTTCCGATCCGCAGGCACAGACACTGGACGAACTGGGGCTGCTCCCGCATATCCGCTGGGATCAAAAACTCGCCTCCCATTGGTCCGTAGGCGAGGCAGGCGCGCGTGAAACATTGCGGCAGTTTCTCGATCGCGGGCTGGACGGCTACAAGGAAGGTCGCGACTTTCCGGCACGTGCAAATGTCTCGCGCCTTTCCCCGCACCTGCATTTCGGTGAAATTTCACCACATCAGGTGTGGCATGCCGCATCGGCGGGCCCGGACAATCGAGACCGGGATCATTTCCGCTCCGAACTCGGATGGCGGGAGTTTTCCTATTATCTCCTCTACCATTTCCCCGATCTGCCGCATACCAATCTGCAGCCGTCCTTTTCGAATTTCCCATGGGCTGAGGACGCAGTCGCCCTGAAGGCCTGGCAGCAGGGTCGCACAGGCGTGCCGATCGTCGATGCCGGCATGCGCGAGCTCTGGCAGACGGGTTACATGCACAACCGCGTTCGCATGATTGTCGGCTCTTTCCTGGTCAAAAACCTGTTGCTGCACTGGCATTCCGGGGAGCGCTGGTTCTACGACTGCCTTGTCGATGCCGATCTTGCCAATAACAGCGCCGGCTGGCAGTGGATCGCCGGATGCGGCGCGGATGCTGCGCCATATTTCCGCATCTTCAATCCGGTGACGCAAGGGCAGAGATTTGACCCGGATGGTGTCTACACGCGCCGCTTTGTGCCCGAGATCGCCGCGCTCCCGGACCAATACCTCTTCAATCCCTGGGAAGCACCCGAAGCGGTCTTGCGGGACGCCGGTGTGCGCCTTGGCGAGACTTATCCGGCGCCGATTGTCAATCTCAAGGCCTCCCGCGAACGGGCCCTCGCCGCGTTCCAGTCCATGAAGTCCGCCAGCTGAAATCCGATCGCAACGGCAGACCCCTTGCGCAGCGCGGTGTGAAGGTGGATGTTGCGCAACGAGGCAAGATGCCTGTCCTGGAGGAATGTTTCCATGAGACCGACAACGCGCTTTCGGGCGCTTCTGAATGCGCCGGAATTCCTCGTCATGCCGGGTGCGCACGACGCGCTCTCGGCAAAACTCGCTGAACGGGCGGGCTTCGAAGCGATCGTCATGGGCGGGTTTCCCGTGACCGGTTCGTTGCTTGCCGCCCCCGACAGCTCGCAGCTCGGTCTCGCCGAACTTGCGGAACATTATCGCCGGGTCACCTCCGCGATCGACATTCCGCTCTTCGTCGATGCCGATACCGGTTTTGGCAACGCCACCAATGTTCGCCGCACCACCCGTGAGCTGGAGCGTGCCGGTGTTGCCGGCTTTTTTATCGAGGATCAGATCTTTCCGAAGCGCTGCGGACACACGCCCGGCAAGGCTGTCGTGCCGGTCGAAGAAATGATTGCCAAGGTGAAAGCGGCCGCCGATGCGCGTGTGGACGGCGATCTTGTCCTGGTGGCCCGCACTGATGCGCTTGCCGTCGAGGGACTGGATGCGGCGATTGAACGGGCCGGCCTCTATCGCGAAGCGGGTGCCGATATGCTCTTTGTGGAGGCGCCCACATCTGCCGAACAAATGCGCAAGATCATCGGCGATCTCGGCGGGCTGCACCTGGCCAATATGATCGATTTCGGCATGACGCCTGATCACAATGCGTCGGAGCTTCAGGAGATCGGTTTTGCCTGCGGCGTATGGGGGCTGAGTTCCATCTTCACCATGGCGCGTGCACTCACCGATCTTTATGCCCGCATAAAGGTTGACGGAACCAGCGCCAATGCGCGGGACCGCATGGTGACGTTCGATGAATTCACCTCGATCGTCGGCCTGCCGCAGATGCGTGAAGCCGAGCAGCGCGAACTTGATTTCGCCAAATCTCTCGCACAATCAAATGATTGAGAACAATCCGGGGAAGATGCGGTGATTTCTTCGAATATCGTTTTTGACGGCCACAATGACGTGCTGACGCGTATCCTGAAGTCAGGTGGCGTTGACGCCACAAAGGCGTTCCTGACGGGGGACAAGGGCCATATCGATCTGCCGAAAGCCAAGGCAGGCGGCTTCGGCGGTGGGTTCTTCGCCATCTGGATCCCGACGGAAAACACGCTGGACGATGACTTCGAGGCCATGAAGGCCGAGCAATACGATATTGGCCTGCCCAATCCCGTCGGCGTGAAGAACGCGGTTCAGATCGCAATGGAGGAAGCGGCAATCCTCATCCGCCTCGAGGAACTGGGCGCTCTGAAAATCTGCCGCACTGCCGCCGAGATTTCCGCCTGTCTGGAAGGCGGAACCATGGCCGCGATCATGCATATGGAGGGTGCGGAGGCGATCGACGCGGACCTGCACGCACTGGAGGTCTTCTATCGCGCCGGCCTGCGCTCGATCGGGCCGGTCTGGAGCCGCCCGACAATCTTCGGCGCCGGCGTGCCGTTCCGTTTTCCCGGTTCGCCTGACACCGGACCCGGTCTGACCGAGCACGGTGCGAAGCTCGTTCGGCGCTGCAACGCGCTGCGCATCATGGTCGATCTGTCGCATATCACCGAAAAGGGCTTCTGGGACATCGCGCGCCTCAGCGATGCGCCGCTCGTTGCCACCCATTCGAATGCCCATGCGCTGTGCCCGCATGTGCGCAACCTGACCGACAAGCAGTTGGCCGCGATCGCCGAGAGCGACGGTATGGTCGGGATCAATTTCGCCGCCGCATTCCTGCGCGAGGACGGCAGGATGCTGTCCGACGTTCCGCTGGAACAGATGCTGCGCCATTTCGACCACCTGATCGAGCGCCTCGGTGAAGACCGGGTCGGCTTCGGCTCGGATTTCGATGGCGCGGTCGTGCCCCAGGCAATCGGGAACGCGGCGGGCCTGCCAGCCCTGATCGACGCGATGCGCGGCCACGGTTACGACGAGGCTCTGATCGCAAAACTCTGCCACGGGAACTGGCTGCGCGTCCTAGAAAACACCTGGGGTAAATAGCTTTTCGTGCTCACGGCCGTACGCCGCTGCGCGGCTGGCCTGCGCGTGCGCGCCGCACGGGCGGCGACGGCCAGTCGGCCTTGCGAAGCTCTGCGAGCTTCGTTTCCCTTTTTCCTCAACGGGCTTTGCGTGTAGCACCCAACGCGCGTGACTGCGCGCCGCCGATCATTCGGCGCCCCGTCCGGAGGTTAGCGGCGAAGCCGCGCTCAACCGTGAGGACAAATGGACACCTACCCCAGCAGCCGTTCCTCGAACGGATAGCTGGTCAGATTCTCGTGACCCGTCTCGGTGATCAGCAACTGGTCCTCCAGCTTGACGCCGACCTTGCCGCCATCCGCCCCGGTATAGGCCTCAACCGTCATGACCATGCCGGGTTCCAGCGCGCCGGCATATCCGGACGCTTCAAAATCCTCCGGGTAGCGGATGGCGGGATATTCATCGCAAAGGCCCACACCGTGGGCCAGGCAGCTGTAGCGCTGGTTGCGGAACCGCTCCGGTAGACGGTGGGCATTGTAGGTCAGCTCCTCGAACGTCACACCTGGCTGCATCAGCTCCATATTGGCGGTGATGTGCTCATGGGCCACTCGGTAATGGTCCTTTTGCTCATTGGTCGGCACGAAGTCGCCGACCATCCAGGTGCGTGAGAAATCGACACACATGCCGTAGGTGCCGATGAGGTCCGTGTCGAAGGCAAGCAGTTCGCCTTGCTGGATGATCCGTGGACCGCATTCCTGGAACCACGGATTGCAGCGCGGCCCGGAGGCCAGCAGCCGGGTCTCGATCCATTCGCCGCCGCGGCGGATATTTCCGGCATGCAGTTCGGCCCAGACATCGTTTTCAGAGATGCCTGGCTCCATGCGTGCCTGCATCTCGGCGACCGCCGCCTCGCAGGAATGCATGGCGCAGCGCATGGCGAGGATTTCATCCGGTCCTTTCACGACGCGGGCGAGTTCCGTCACTTCCTGGCCTTCGAAGACCTCGACGCCGAGTTTTTGCAGCGCTGCGTAGCCGGCAGTCTCGATCTTGTCGACGGCAAGCCGCCGATTGGAGCCGCCGTGCACCCGCAGAAGATCATCGAGTTCGGCCGCGAACTTGGCGGCGTGCTCTTCCACGCGGTCGCCGCTCTCGAAATAGAAGAAGCTGGCGCCGTGACGCACCTCGCGCACAAGCGGCGTATGCGCCGAAAGGTGGCCGCAATTGTGAAAATCCCACAGCACGATGTAACCGTCCGACGAAACGAAACAGGCGCGCGCGAAATTGTGCGACGTCCACAGTTGCATATTGGTCGTGTCCGTTGCGTAGCGGATATTCAGCGGGTCGAAACACAGGAGCCCCGCATAGTCGCGCTTGCGGAGTTCGCCGACCAGCCGATCAAGGCGGAACCGGCGCATGCGCTCCAGGTCGGGTGGCGTCAGTCCGGCGGCTTCCCACTCGGAAAATGCAAGTGCTGTCGGCCCGATTTCAACGCGGTCATTGTCGTCGGGCGTGCCGTCAGGCTTCAATCCGGCCGCACGCCTGCGCGAGGGATCGATTTTCTGGTTCGAAACCGAATACACGCTCATATCTGTTGGCTCCGTTCCGTCGCCCGTCAATGGAAGGAACGTCGCTGAAAACCTGCTCTAATGCTCCTTCGGGCGCGACCTGAAAAATCCGGTTTGCGCCTCCTGCAGTGCGAAAAAACCAAGCCCTAGGCTTGCTTTAGGTAAGCGGCCAGTATGTCGCGTGCGGCCTCCAGGTCGCTGCGATGGATCATCTCGGTCACGGTGTGGATGTAACGCGTGCCGACAACGATTCCGACCGCCCGGGCACCCGCGGCGGCCTGCTGTGCGGCCGCGCCGTCCTGGCCGCCGGCGCGCAGCATCGTGCGCTGATAGGGGATCTCCTGCTTGATGGCGATCGCCTCGATCTCGTTGACGAGGTCGCGGTCCGCGATGAAGCTCGAATCCTTGACGTGCAGGCCGAAACCGTTGCCCTGCTGTGTCGTGCGGTCCTGTTCGGGAACGCCCGGCGTGTCGCAGGCAAGTGTCGTGTCGATCCCGATCCCGATATCCGGTTTGACGGCGAATGAGGCGGTGCGTGCGCCACGCAAGCCGACCTCCTCCTGGCAGGTGAAGGCGACGTGGATCTCGCAGCCATGCTTGGCCTTGCCGAGCGCGCGGATCGCCTCGATCCCCAGCCAGCAGGCGACACGGTTGTCGAGCGCCTTGGAGACGATTTTGTCGCCGATCTCGATCAGCGGCTCGTCCATGGTCACCATGTCGCCGACCTTGACATGATCCTTTGTCTTGTCCCCGAGACCAAGATCGATGACGAATTCGCTGACCTCGGGCACCTTCTTGCGTTCCTCCGGTGTCGCGATGTGGATCGGCCGCCCGCCAGGATTCATGACGCCCTTCAGATCGCCGCCATCCGTTGTCACGACAACGCGGCGTGAGAACAGGTTGCGTGCATCAAAGCCGCCGACCGGATGGACATAGATGAAGCCCTTGTCGGTGATGTGCGAGACAAGAAAGCCGATCTCGTCCATGTGGCAAAGCAGCATGATCTTTTTCGGCTGCTTGACCTTCTTGACGGGATCACGCCGGCATAGAAGCGATCCCATGGGATCCACCGTAATTTCGTCGAACAGGGATTCCACCTCGGCCTCGATGAGTTCTCTCACACGATATTCATGTCCCGGAACACCGGGCGTTTCGCAAAGGCGGCGCAGAAGGTCCACATTCATGTTTTTTGGCTTTCCCGTTCGATCAGGTTTTCTGGAGTTGTTGATCATAGGATCTGCACGGCTTCGGGAACAGAAAAATCGTTGTTTTCCCGAAAGAGCGAGCCAGCACGAATTTCGCGGAAAACGGGATGCAACCGGGAACCGGACACTGGTTCTTGTCGCAATTTGACTGTATGGAAGCCGAGAAATTTTTAAACGCTGATTGCGCGGAGAACCGCGCAGCCCCGAAACGGACAATCATGCAGGAACTCACGATACGCCGCCCGGACGACTGGCATCTTCATTTGCGTGATGGTGAAATGCTGGAAGCGGTGTTGCCGTATACCAGCCGGCATTTTGCGCGGGCGATCATCATGCCCAATCTTGTTCCGCATGTCGCAACGACAGCCATGGCGGCAGACTACAGGGGCCGGATAGAAAAGGCGCTGCCGGCAGACCATGACTTCAAGCCTTTGATGACGCTCTATCTGGCCGAGGATACCGACGCCGAGGATGTGGTTGCCGGCTATCAAAGCGGCGCGATTGCTGCCGTGAAGCTCTATCCGGCAGGTGCCACGACCAATTCCCACAGCGGCGTGCGCAATATTGAAGCCGTCTATCCGGTCTTCGAACGCATGGCCGAGGCCGGTGTGCCGCTATGCGTGCATGGCGAGGTGACCGATCCGGAGATTGATATCTTCGACCGGGAGGCGGTCTTTATCGAGCGTGTACTGGATCCGGTCCGTCAAAGGTTCCCGGGCCTGAGGATCATCATGGAACACATTACCACCAGCGACGGCATCGATTTCGTGGAGAACGGGCCGGAAGGTATTGGCGGAACGATCACCACGCACCACCTGATCATCAATCGCAATGCCATCCTGGCGGGCGGAATACGGCCGCATTACTACTGCCTGCCTGTAGCCAAGCGTGAAAGCCACCGTCTTGCGCTCCGGCGGGCGGCAACCTCGGGCAACGAACGTTTCTTCCTCGGCACCGATTCAGCGCCGCATCTTGATCCGGCTAAGGAGAGTGCCTGCGGCTGCGCCGGTGTTTTCTCTGCCATCAACACGCTGTCATGCGTGGCGCATGTGTTTGAGGAGGAAGGCGCGCTTGACCGGCTGGAGAAATTCGTGTCGATCAACGGTCCGGCTTTCTATGGTTTGCCGGCTAATGAGGAGACTATTCGCCTGGTCCGGCACGACGGGCCGGTTGCCTATCCGGACAAGATCGAAACTGCCCTGGGCCCTGTCACCGTGTTTGATCCGATGTTCCCGCTCCATTGGGAAGTCGTGCTGGACTAAGTGCGCCTGGAGGCGCCAATTTTCGAGGAATAATACATGTTTTCAAATACATACCCTGACAGAGCATTGACCGCCGAACTGGTGGCCAAGATGCTGGTCGAAATCAAGGCGGTGCATTTCCGCTCGGACGAGCCCTACACATTCACGTCGGGCCTTGCGAGCCCTGTCTATATCGACTGCCGCAAGCTGATCTCCTATCCGCGCATCCGTTCGGCCATCATGGACTTTGCCGTCGGCACAATCCTGCGCGAGGCGGGCTTCGAGCAGTTCGACAGTGTCGCAGGGGGTGAAACGGCCGGCATTCCCTTTGCCGCCTGGATCGCCGAGCGCATGGGCCTGCCGATGCAGTATATCCGCAAGAAGCCGAAGGGTTTCGGCCGGGATGCCCAGATCGAGGGCGACATGCCGGAAGGCAGCCGGGTGATCCTGGTCGAGGATCTGACAACCGACGGCGGCAGCAAGATCAAGTTCGCCGAGGCGATCCGCAAGGCGGGCGCGACCATCGACCACACCTTCGCTGTTTTCTACTACGACATATTCAAGGATGCGCCGGAACGGCTCAAGAAAAACGGCATGACGCTGCATTATCTCGCCACCTGGTGGGACGTGCTGGCCCTGTCGCGCAAGAATGGCTATTTCGATGAAAAGACGCTGACGGAAGTGGAAGCCTTCCTCAATGCACCGCTGGAGTGGTCGAGCCGCAATGGCGGAATCTCGGAGCTCCCTGAAAAACCCTGATCCGTTTGTTATGTCTCATTGACGGGAGATGCTGATGGCAAAGCCAAACCTCCTTATCGTCGGCGCGGGCGGTGTCGGCCAGGTGAGCGCCAACAAGGCCGTACAGTTCCGCGACGATTTCGGAACGATCACGCTGGCGGCGCGCGACCGAAGCAAGCTTGAACGCATCGCCGCCGACATTCAAAAACGCTGGGGAAGCGAGAGCGAGGAACAGCTCCTTTCCGTCAGGTCCGTCAACGCCCGCGATCCAAGTGAGATGGTCGCGCTGATCCGCGAGCTGGAGGCGGCGATGGTCCTCAACGTCGCGTCCTCCTATTGCAACGCGACGATCCTCGATGCCTGCCTTGTAACAGGTGCCAGCTATCTCGACACGGCGCTTGCCGAGGACGAATTCGTCGAGAACATCGATCCGCCCTGGTATGCCCATGTGGAGTGGCCGCGCCGGCCGAAATTTGCCGAGAAGAAGATCAGCGCTTTCCTGGGTATGGGTTTTGACCCGGGTGTCGTCAACATCTTTTGCGCCTATGCGCGCAAGCATCTCTTGGACACGATCGACGCGATCGACATCATCGACGTCAATGCCGGTAGTCACGGGCGCTACTTTGCCACCAATTTCGACGCCGATATCAATCTGCGTGAGATCAAGGAGGATGTAATTACCTGGGAGGACGGCGCGTGGAAGACCATTCCGCGTCATTCGCACTGGATGGATGTGACACTGCCGCAGGTCGGGACCCACCGCGTCTACTCAATGGGTCACGATGAGCTGCAATCGCTTGCCGTCAATTTTCCCGATACGCCGCGCATCACCTTCTGGATGGGTTTTGGCGAGCATTACCTCAACGTTTTCAATGTGCTCGACAATCTCGGCCTGACGTCATCGGTTCCCGTCGAAGTCGACGGGGCCAAGGTCGCGCCGAACCGTCTGGTCAAGGCCCTGCTTCCCGACCCCGCTTCACTGGCCGAGGGCTATACCGGCAAGATCTGTATCGGGGTTGATGTGCGCGGCAAGCAGGACGGCCGAGAAAAACGCTTCTTCATCTGGTCGAACTGCGACCACGAAGCCAACTTTCGCGAGGTCGGCAGCCAGTCGATCTCCTATTCCACGGGCGTACCCGTCATCACCGCCGCCCGGCTGATCGCCGACGGGACTTGGTCGCCGCAGACGATGGTGCATGTCGAGGAACTCGATCCCGATCCGTTCCTGGCCTCCATGCCGCAGGTCGGAATCGACTGGCAGGTCGAGGAACTGCCGCTCGATGGCAGCTGGCCCTATCCCGCAGAGGCGTGAATTGTCTGCCGGGCCGAATTTCCAGCGTCTCGATACGGCGCGTCTTCCAAGTCCGTGCCACGTGCTCGACCTGGCGCGGCTCGAGGACAATCTGAAGCTGCTGAAGCGTGTCAGCGACGAAAGCGGTGTCGAGATCCTTCTCGCGCTGAAGGCCTTCTCCTGTTTCGCCGTCGCGGAGCTGGTGGCAAAGTACCTGTCCGGCACGGCAGCAAGCGGTCTCTACGAGGCGCGGCTCGGCAAGACGCGGTTTGGCGGGCAGATGCATGCCTATGCGCCGGGCCTGAAGGCATCGGATATCGAAGAGATGCTTGCTCTTGCAGACCATCTGATCCTCAATTCGCTCGGCCAGTGGCGGCGCTTCCGCGAAAGGCTCGAGCAGGCTGACGGTGTCCAGATCGGCCTGCGGATCAATCCGGGCCATAACGAGGTTGAAAACCCGCTTTACGATCCCTGCGCACCCTGGTCGCGCCTTGGCGTTCCCGCCGGTGAATTGACACCGGCGGACCTCGACGGGCTGTCCGGTATCCATATCCACGCCTTGTGCGACCATCCCTATGATGCTTTCGATCGCATGCTTGGAGCGGTGGAGCAAAACTGCGGGCATCTGTTTGGTGCGATCGAGTGGATCAATCTTGGCGGCGGGCTGCTGATCACGGAAGACGGCTTTCCGGTGGCTCGCCTGATAAGCCGGCTAAAGGAGTTCCGGAAGCGAACCGGTCTGACGGTCTATCTGGAGCCGGGAACAGCCATCGGATTGCACGCCGGGGGACTGGTATCGGAGGTGCTCGACCGAAGCAGCAATGTCGGCGAACTGGCAATCATGGACACGTCAGCCACCTGTCACATGCCCGACGTCATCGAGGCACCTTTCACGCCCGATGTGCTCGGGGCAATGAGCCTGCCGCGTGACACGCGGGCCGTATCCGGAGAGCCGGACATTGTCCGGCTTGGCGGTCCGACCTGCCTTGCCGGTGATATCATCGGTACCTATCGGTTCGATCAGCCGCCAAAGGTCGGCGACCGGCTGATCTTCCTCGACCTCGGTTACTACACCATGGTCAAGGCCACGACATTCAACGGAACGCCGCTGCCGTCGCTGGCGCTGTGGGACAGCCGCACCGATGCGCTCAAGGTGGTTCGCGAGTTCTCCTATGCCGATTTCGAGGGCCGGCTTTCGTGAAACAGGAAAGGCTCGGCAATGGCCATACTTGACTACTCCGACACGATCTGGCGCCAGGCGCTGGGTATTCCGGCCGGTCAGGAGCCGGCGGCCCTGATACTCGAGGGAACCTGGTGGCGGGAGGCAGCGTCGGAAAACAGATTATCGAAATTGTCGGACGTTCGCGAACTCGCCTTTCCGGATATGTTTGCCGGCTCATGGAATGGTGTCGAGATTGTGTATTGCTGCGCCTATGGCGCCGCACGGGCGGTGGAGCCGGCGCATATCTTCGCCCAGCTCGGCACACCGCTTCTCATCCAGATCGGCACCTGCGGCACACTCGATCCCGAAGCGTCGACCGGCAAGGTCATCCTGCCGGAGACCTGCGCTGCGCGCGACGGCGTCTCGCAGCATTACCGGGCAGGGGAAACCGTACGAACGGATGCGCACTGGCTGCAACGCGCCGAACACCACCTTAATCGGCGTGACGTTGAAACACAGCGGGCCCGCCATCTGACATGGCCGAGCCTTTTCGCGCAGTCCGATGAAATGTGCGACGGCTGGGCCGCCGAAGGCCTTTTGTCGATCGACATGGAAACTTCGACCGTCGTTGCCGTCGCCGACTACTACGGCGTGAAGGCCGTATCGATGTTGACGGTCTGGGATGCGCTGCCCCATGGGCGGACCTTCCTCGATCCGCTTGAGCCGGAGGATGCTGCAAGGCTGAGGCGCTCCAACGAACAGGTCTACGACGTGGCGCTCATGCTTGCGGAAGAAGCCGAGAGGAACCGTTCGGGCTGATGTCGATCGACCAAAATGCTGCACCTATGCTGCAAAAATGCTGCGCAGCATAAGTGCAGCATTTTGTGCACAATAAACTATGCTGCACTGCAACATATTGCGCGGTAAGAGATTGAAAATTCAGCTGAACTGATTTCTTTCGCGTTCCGTTTCTGCGGCGATGAAATCAACGACCGCCTTGATGCGGCGGATGTTGCGCAGGTTCTCGTGATAGACGATCCAATAGGTGCGCTCGACCTTTTTGCGCGGCAGTACCGGAACGAGTTCTTTGTGGGGCCGCGCCAGGAACGTATGCAGGATGCCGATGCCTGCGCCGGCCCTTACCGCCTCGACCTGTCCAAGCACCGCGGAGATCTCGAAATCGGAATCCCAGTTGCGTGCGAAATCCGACCGGTAATGCAGCCGAGGCGACATGATCAGGTCTTCGACATAGCCGATCAGCCGGTGCTGTTTCAGTGCGTCCTCGTCATCCGGAATGCCATGGCGGTCGAGATAGTCTTTTGATGCGAACAGCGCCAGCGTGTAGTCGACCAGTTTGCGCGTGATCAGCCGACCTGTGTCTGGCCGTTCGACGGTGATGACCACATCCGCCTCGCGGCGTGACAGGGAGAAGCTGAGCGGTACGGGTACGAGCTGGATCTTGAGGCCCGGATAGCGCTCGGTCAGCCTGCCGAGGCGCGGTGCCAGGAAGGCGATGCCGAAACCGTCCGTCGCGCCGATGCGCACAGCGCCGGAGACCTCGGTATCCGTCATGCCGACGGCGGACCGTGCCGAAAGCATCTCGGCCTCCATGCGTTCGGCCGCGTGCATGAAGGCTTCGCCTTCGGGGGTCAGGTCGCATCCACTGGTGCGCCGGATCAGCAGTTTCGACTTCAGCGCGTCCTCGAGCGCGCTGACCCGCCGTGCAACGGTGGCGTGGTTGAGTCCCAGCCGTCGCGATGCGGCGAGAATCTGTCCGGAGCGCGCAACCGCCAGAAAAATTCGCACATCGTCCCAGTTCATGCCATTCTCTCCACACGAAAATGCCGGAAATGTTGAACTATAAAATGTGCACAACGGTTGCGGAACCCTGCGCATTGATTCTCAAATTTTAAAGCGCAGAATGCGGCCAACCAGATGGAGGAATGCAATGCGTGAAATCGGACACTTTATCGGCGGCAAGTCGGTTGCCGGGACCAGCGGCCGCACGGCCGATGTGCTGATGCCCATGGACGGTACGGTGCAGGGCAAAGTGGCGCTGGCAAGCGCCACGGAGGTGCGGGCGGCGGTCGAGAACGCCAAAGCCGCACAGCCGGGATGGGCGGCGATGAACCCGCAACGGCGCGCCCGCGTGCTGATGAAGTTCCTCGATCTCGTCCACCAGGAATATGATTCCCTCGCCGAACTGCTCGCCAAGGAGCACGGCAAGACCATTCCCGACGCCAAGGGTGACATCCAGCGCGGCCTCGAGGTCGTGGAATTCTGCATCGGCGCGCCGCATCTGATGAAGGGCGAGTTCACCGATGGCGCGGGTCCGGGCATCGATGTCTATTCCATGCGTCAGCCGCTCGGCGTCGTCGCCGGCATTACCCCGTTCAACTTCCCCGCCATGATCCCGCTGTGGAAGATCGCGCCGGCCATCGCCGTCGGCAACACTTTTGTCCTCAAGCCTTCCGAAAGGGATCCGGGCGTTCCGATGCGCCTGGCGGAGCTATTTATCGAGGCCGGCCTGCCCGAGGGCGTTCTCAATGTCGTCAACGGCGACAAGGAATCGGTGGACGCCATCCTTGACGATCCCGACATCCAGGCCGTCGGCTTTGTCGGCTCGACCCCGATCGCCGAGTACATCTACAGCCGCGGCTGCGCCAACGGCAAACGCGTACAGTGCTTCGGTGGTGCCAAGAACCACATGATCATCATGCCCGATGCGGACATGGACCAGGCCGTCGATGCGCTCGTCGGCGCCGGTTACGGCTCCGCAGGCGAGCGCTGCATGGCAGTTTCCGTCGCCGTTCCGGTCGGGCAACAGACGGCAGACCGTCTTGTCGAAGCGTTGGCGCCGCGCGTTGAAAGCCTCAAGGTCGGCCCATCGACTGACCCGTCGGCCGATTTCGGGCCGCTGGTCACCCAGCAGGCGCTCGACCGCGTCAAGGGTTATGTCGATCTCGGTGTCGAGGAAGGCGCCAGCCTCGTCGTTGACGGCCGAGACTTCAAGATGCAGGGCTACGAGAACGGTTACTATATGGGCGGCTGCCTGTTCGACAATGTGACGCCCGACATGCGCATCTACAAGGAGGAGATCTTCGGGCCGGTGCTGTCGGTGGTGCGCGCCGAAAATTATGAAGACGCATTGCGACTGCCCAACGAGCACGAATACGGCAATGGCGTTGCGATCTTCACCCGTGACGGTGATGCGGCGCGCGACTTCGCGGCGCGCGTCCAGGTCGGCATGGTCGGCGTCAATGTGCCGATCCCCGTGCCGATCGCCTACTACACTTTCGGTGGCTGGAAGGGCTCGCATTTCGGCGATCTCAACCAGCACGGACCCGACGCCTTCCGCTTCTATACCAAGACCAAGACGGTCACCTCGCGCTGGCCGTCCGGTGTCAAGGACGGCGCCGAATTCGTCATCCCGACGATGAACTGATTGCGGCTTCAAAACCGAAATCAAAACGCCGGCACAACCGCCGGCGTTTTGATTGGTGGACCGGGCGGGATTCCGGGTGTTGCGGCAACGCTGACCGAGCGACTTGACGGCCCGTCATCAGCTCGGCTTCAGGACTGCGACAGGCCATCCCGATCATCTGCTCTGTCCGAACTGGGCTTTGGCCGAATGGCGGCAAGCAGAACCGCCACTGCGACAAGCAGGGCGAGGGGCCAGAACTGTGCGGATTCCAGAACCCAAAGGACCGCCGCCGAACACAGGCACCAGGCAAGCGGAACAAGCATCAGGAGCCATCGCATGGGTCCCGCGCACATCGATACCACCGCAAGCGTTGCCACCGCGGTCGGGTCCGGCATGAGCGCAAAGAATTCGGCACTCATGACGGGTTCGCCGGCCAACAGAGCAATGAGTGGATAGAGAAACAGCGCAAAGAACAGCAAAGTGATGGCTGGCAGCCGGAGCGGGTCACGTGGAAGCTTCACACGCAGACCGCCCGGCAATCCGGCGATCACCAGAAGTGCCAGGCCCTGGAGGGCAAATGCGGGCGCGGCATAAAGGGCGAGCAGATTGATCTCGGCATAGCGCGCCCAAAGAAAGCTCCACCCCACCCAGAACCAAGCGAGCGCCAGAAGTATCGGGATGACCCGACCGGATCGTCCAGACGGTTTCAGCATGTGCCAGAAAATGACGCCGGCAAGGATCAGCGCCACCACCTGCAGGCCAAGCCAGTTCTCGTTGTAGAGCTGAATCTGACGCTGGTAGACGCGCTCGGAAAACATGACGAAATCTGACAGCCGGTAGCTCAGCCAGACCTCGCCGGTCATGCGTTGCGGATCTCCTGCGCGATTTTTTCCCGCAGATCGGCATCTGGCAGGGGTCCGCGCGCGGCCTCAACGTTCTCAACCACGTGGTCTTCCCGGGTCGTGGCCGGAATGACGCAGGTGACGGCAGGATGTGAGACGATGAACTTGATGATGAGCTGCGCCCAGGTCTCGGCTTGCAGTTCCTTCGCGAAGCCCGGCAACGGATGCTCCTCCAGACGCGCGGTCAAGGCGCCGCGGCGAAACGGTCGATTGACGATGACCGCAATGCCCCGTTCCCGTGCCAAAGGCAGCAGCCGGCTCTCTGCTTCGCGATCGACGGGATTGTAGGTCAGCTGTACGAAATCGATCCTCTCCCCGGACATGATCTGCTCCAGCGCGCGGTGACGGCGGCCGTGCGAGGTGGTGACGCCTGTATATTTCAAACCGCCGTCGGCTTTCATTTGTTGCAGCGTCGCCAGGTGCGGCCGCCATGCGACCAGATTGTGGACCTGAAGCAGATCGAAACCGGGCACATTCCACTTGCCTTGCGATTGCGCCAACTGCGCTGCACCTTCATCCGCAGACCGTGTCCAGACTTTCTCCGCGCTGAAAACGGTTTCGCCGCGGTCGAGTTTCTGCAATCCGTAGCCGATGGTGTCCTGCGAGGAACCGTACATCGGCGACGAGTCGATCATTGAACCGCCGGCCCGGAAGAACCTGTCCATCACGGAAGCGCACGCATCGAGCAGCACCGGGTCGTTGCCGACGTTGAAGGTTATCCATGACCCATTTATGGATACCCCGGTGTCAAGCGATTTTCGAACGGTGATGTGAGCGTGTGATCGGATGCGGTCATTTATCAGGCCTCACAGTGCGGCTTTTTGTGCAGCCGCGGGCCGGTATGGTGATGCGCGAACCGGGTCCAAATCAAGTTCCAAAGCTATTTTGCCTTTTGGGTCAACATGGTTTTCCCGCTCCGGATCTTTCCGATCAATCTCCCATGCTATTCGTCGACCTCTTCACACGTCCCGGGCACCGACGCGAAGCGTTGCGCGATCCGCGCTTACGCTACCGCCTCCGGATTCCGATAATTCTCCTGTTTCGATATCATGGCCCAGATACCCCGTGCCATCCTGTTGGCCAGCGTGATCGCGACCAGAAGCTTCGGTTTTCGATCCAGCATTCTGGCCAGCCAGCTTCCCTTGCGAACCCCAAACCGCGTCGCCGCATTGATCACTGACATCGCCCCGATGATCAACAGGCTTCGGATGTCTTTCTGACCCATCTTCGAAACTTTCCCGAGCCGGTCCTTACCGCCTGTCGAGCGCTGAAGCGGCACGAGACCCAGCCAGGCTGCGAAGTCACGCCCCCGTTTGAAGCAATTCATGTCCGGGGCAAAGGCCTCAATTGCCAGTGCCGTCTGCAACCCGACGCCCGGCATTGTTGTCAGCCTTCGCACTGTGCCGGATGCTTTCGCCTCCGTCTTGAGTTGCTTCGTCAGATCGAAAATCCTGGTCGCCAGCAGATCGATGTGCTCGGCATACATCCGGGCCGTGTTACGCACGAGGGCGGGCAGCCCATTGGTATCGTCGTCCAGCGCGGCTCTCAACTTCTTGATCCCCGCCTTGCTCTTCGGCCCGATCACGCCATATTCGGCGAGATGGCCGCGCAGCGCATTGATGGTCTGCGTGCGCTGCCTGACAAACATCTGCCGTGATCGGAACAGCATGCCGCGCGATTGCTGCTCGGTGGATTTCACCTCAACGAACCGCATGGTCGGCCGGGAGGCAGCTTCAGTGATCGCCTCAGCGTCTGCCCTGTCGTTTTTCTGCCTTTTGACAAAAGGTTTCACGTACTGAGGTGGAATCAGCTTCACCTCATGGCCCAACTTACCGATCTCGCGGCCCCAATCGTGAGCTGTGGCGCAGGCCTCCATCGCGACAATGCATCGGGGCTGCTGTGCAAGAAACGGCATGAACTGGGCGCGGCTCAACTTCTTGCGGTAGCCAACCGAGCCATCGGCTGTGGCTCCGTGGACCTGAAAAACCTGCTTTGCAAGATCAACGCCGATGATGCTAACTTCCGACATGTGGATACTCTCCCTTTGATTTGTGACGTTCAGTATAACGGCACCTGGCACATTACGATGCCTCCGGGCGGGGTATCCACACTATCAAGTCCGACCGCCGGTATCGGCTCGCCGCTCGACGGAATGATGCGGGTGAAAGTGTCATCGCTTTGCTGCGCGCTGGCGCTGTAGGGGCTTGCGGCGGCCATCCCCGACAGGAGTGCAAGATTGAGAAATTCTCGACGCTTCATTTCAACATCCTGTTGGGTTCCGCCCGAAAGGCGCAAATTGATCAGGTTGGAAACACCTATGTTGAGGTAGCGTTGAGGGACGGAATTCCAATACCGGCACGGTCGTTGCGCATAAATCAAAAGGTCCGTTTCGGACAGCCGCGTGCCGCGTCGAGCGTGCCTCTTCAGTCCTCTTGAGCGGCCCGGATATAGGCCACAAGACCGGAAGTCGAACTGTCATGGCTCTCCGCGCCCTCCTTGCCCTCAACAACCGGGAGCAGGGCGGTGGCAAGCTCCTTGCCGAGTTCGACGCCCCACTGGTCGAATGCGTTGATGCCGAAGAGCTGCGCTTCGACGAAGACACGGTGCTCGTAAAGGGCAATCAACCGGCCGAGCGCATAGGGCGTCAGCTTGCTGTAGCAGATCGTCAGCGACGGCCGGTTGCCGGCAAAGACCCGGTGGGGCGCAAGCGCAACATCCGCACCCCTAGCCTGCATTTGCGCCTGCGCCTCCTCGAGCGTGCGGCCGCGCATCAGTGCCTCTGACTGCGCCAGGCAATTGGCCACGAGAAGATCGTGCTGGTGCTGCAGCTCCGGTTCGTGTCCTTGAGCCGCGATGATAAACTCGACCGGAATGACGTCGCTGCCCTGGTGCAGCAACTGGAAGAAAGCATGCTGGCTGTTGGTTCCGGGCTCGCCCCAGACCAGCGGTCCGGAAGGACCTTCCAGGGGCGATCCGTCGATCAGCACGCTCTTGCCGTTTGATTCCATGTCGAGCTGCTGCAGATAGGCCGGCAGACGCGCAAGCCGCTGGTCGTAGGGAATGACGGCCCGGGAGCCCCAGTCGCAGACGGCACGATGGAAGAACCCGATGAGGCCAAGCAGCATCGGCAGGTTTTCAAGCATCGGCGCTGAACGGAAATGATTGTCGAGATCATGCGCGCCGTCGAGGAATTCGCCAAAACGCTGCGGACCGATGGCGATCATCAGCGGCAGGCCGATCGCCGACCAGATCGAATAGCGACCACCGACGAAATCCCAGAAACCGAAGACCCGGTCCTCGGATATGCCGAAGGCGGCAACCTTGTCGAGCGCCGTCGACACAGCCGCAAAATGGGCTCCGACCGCATCCTCGCCGAGAGCATTTGCGATCCAGCCGCGGGCGGTCGCCGCGTTGGTCATCGTCTCGATGGTGGTGAATGTCTTCGATGCGACGATGATCAGTGTCGTCTGTGGATCAAGCGGCGCAAGCGTGTCCGCGATATGCGCGCCATCGATGTTGGAAACGAAATGCGCCCGCGGCCCGTCGCAATAGGGCGCGAGCGCCTGGCAGGTCATGGCTGGACCAAGATCCGACCCGCCGATCCCGATATTGACCACATCGGTGATGGCCTTGCCGGTCGCGCCGGTGATGGTCCCGTCGCGCAGGCCCGTCGAGAATGCGCCCATGGCAACGAGCACCGCCTGGATTTCAGGCATGACGTCCGTTCCGCCGTCGAAAACCGGAGAAGCCGACCGGTTGCGCAGTGCCGTGTGCAGGACGGCGCGGTCTTCGGTGGCATTGATATGCGCGCCGGAAAACATCGCGTCCCGCTTCTGCTCGAGATCCGCATCGATGGCGATCTGCTGCAGCAGGCGCATCGTTTCCCCATCGACAGGACATTTCGAATAGTCGAGCAATAGATCATCGAGCCGCGCCGAATACCGGGCGAAGCGGCCGGAATCCCCTGTAAAGGCGCCGCGCATGTCGATCGGCAGGCTCTGGACATGATGGACTTGAAGCTTTGTCAGTGTCTTGCCGATATCCGGGTTCATCTCAGATCCTGTCTCGAATTGCGGTTCCGGGCGCATCTGCGTCGCAGGCGCTCCTTGATACTAAAGGAATGCGACGGCTATGTCGCACAGCGCAAACGGCCGGTCAAATCGATTTAAATCCTTAAAAAGCAAAACGCCGGGCAAAGCCCGGCGTTCTTGTTGCGCAATGGCCAACCTTGATGGTCAGGCCGATTTCGCCAGGTCCTCGTCCCGCAATTCACGCCGCAGGATCTTGCCGACATTGGTCTTCGGCAGTTCGTCCCGGAACTCGATATATTTCGGACGCTTGTAGTTGGTCAGCTTGTCGGAACACCACTTTTTGACGTCGTCCTCGGTCAGGTTCGGGTCGGATTTGACGACAAACATCTTGACCACCTCGCCGGAGTGCTCGTCCGGCACGCCGATGACGGCAGCTTCCAGGATTCCGTCGTGGCTCGCTGCCACCTCCTCGACCTCGTTCGGATAGACATTGAAGCCCGAGACGAGCACCATGTCCTTCTTGCGGTCGACGATGCGCACATAGCCTGTCTCGTCCATGTAGCCCATGTCGCCGGAACGGAAGAAGCCGTCCTCGGTCATCACCTTTGCGGTTTCCTCGGGCCGGTTCCAGTAGCCGACCATGACCTGCGGTCCGCGGATGCAGATTTCACCCACTTCGCCGAGCGGCAGCGGTTTGCCGTCGTCGTCGCGAATATCGATATCGGTTGACGGCAGTGGAAGGCCGATGGCACCGGTGAATTCGCCGTCGCCGTCGAACCGGTTGGCGGTTGCGACCGGAGAGGTTTCCGAAAGGCCGTAACCTTCCGAGATCGAACAACCTGTCAATTCCTTCCAGCGCTCCGCCACAGGCCGCTGCACGGCCATCCCGCCACCCAGCGTCAGGCGCAGTTCGGAGAAGTCGAGTTTCCTGAAGTCCTCATTGTTCAGCAGTGCGTTGAACAGCGTGTTGAGGCCCGGCAGCACGTGATACTTGTATTTGCCGAGCTCCTTGACGAAACCGGGGATATCGCGCGGATTGGGAATCAGGACATTGTGGGCGCCCTGATCCATCCCCATGATCGCGTTCACCGTCAGCGCGAAGATATGGTAGAGCGGCAGGCAGCAGATATAGGTGAGCTGGTCCGGCAACTGTTCCTTGCGCTTCAGTGCCTCCAGCCAGACGTTATTCTGCGCGGCGTTCGAAAGGATGTTGCGGTTGCTCAAGGTCGCGCCCTTGGAAACGCCCGTCGTTCCGCCCGTGTACTGCAGGAAGGCTATGTCATCCGGGCCGACATCGGCCTGTGTGAAGGTTTTTCCCGCGCCAGCGGCAAGTGCCGCCTTGAAGGATGTGTGGCCTGGCAACGACCAGTCCGGCACCATCTTCTTCACCCGCCGGACGACGAAATTCACCAGGTGACCTTTCAGGCCCATCATGTCGCCCATGGTCGCAACGCAAACGTGCTTGACATCGGTCCTGGCAATGACCTCCTGCAGCGTTGTCGCGAAGTTTTCCAGAATGAAGATCGCCTTGGCGCCGGAATCCTTGAGCTGGTGCTCGAGTTCGCGCGGTGTGTAGAGGGGGTTCACATTGACGACCACGTAGCCGGCCTGGAGCACCGCCGCTGCCGCAATCGGATACTGCAGGATGTTCGGCATCATGATGGCGACGCGGTCGCCCTTTTCAAGGCCGAGTGCCTGCAGCCATGCACCGATCTGCGCCGCAAAAGTGTCCAGTTCGTTATAGGTGATGGTCTTGCCCATACACGTATAGGCGGGCTTCGAGGCATTGTCCTTGCAGGCTTTCTTGATCAGGGCGCCGACGGACGCATGCTCAAGATCGCCGATAAACTCGGGAACACCCTCGGGATACGACTTCAGCCAGACTTTTCCCGTCTGCGGCGAAGCGTTTGTTTCTTCAGGTGCTGTCGACATGAATTCCTCCCGGGTGCCCAAGCGTTCTGATTGTTCGTTCACGTGCCGTTCCGCAGCCGGTACCGGACACGCCTCCCTCGCTCCCTGATTTATTGTCACGGGCCTTCGGGTGCAAGTGTCATTTTACGTAAAAGTAAGAAATGAGTTACCGAACCCGTGATTGTCCACGGGCCGGCGGGCAACAGAAGGAGTGGAGGCGCGAGGCGGTGGCGTACGCGGCATCCGTATCAATTTAGAATTAATCTAAACTTTTGATTTATATGGATTTTTTAAAAATAGAGTTTGACATTCAGGTATATTCAACGTTTTTACGACCTGGGCCAGGCGCGACTGCGGTGACGGTAACCGCTGCCGTCATCCCGTCGGCCCGCCGGAACTCGAATTCAGCTGCAACCGAACCGCCGGAGCATCACATGAAATATGGAATATGGAAGAACGCATATGCTGCGCCTCTCGCCTTTGCCTTGGCGGCCCTGCCGGCCACCGCGGTCATGGCCGACGTGGACGGCAAGGCCGTTCTGAAAACCTATGCCGACATTGCCGAGGCAAACTATGAAGACTCGCTGACCACAGCCAAGGCGCTTGAGGTTGCCATTGGTGCCCTCGTTGCGGACCCGAGCGAGGCGACGATGAAAGGCGCACGCGATGCCTGGAAGGCAGCGCGCATACCCTATCAGCAGACGGAAGCCTTCCGTTTCGGCAATGCGATCGTCGATGACTGGGAGGGCCGCGTGAATGCTTGGCCGCTCGACGAAGGGCTGATCGACTATGTCGATTCCAGTTACGGCAGCGAGTCGGACCTCAACCCGCTCTATACGGCCAACATCATCGCCAGCAAATCCGTCAATGTGGGTGGCGGGGATATTGATATCAGTGCGATTACGCCGGCATTGCTTTCCAATGAACTGCATGAGGCCGGCGAGGTCGAGGCCAATGTCACGACCGGTTACCACGCCATCGAGTTCCTCTTGTGGGGCCAGGACCTCAACGGCACGGAAGCCGGTGCCGGCACCCGTCCCTATACGGATTTCGACCCGGGCAACTGCACCGGTGGCAATTGCGAGCGTCGCGCGGAGTATCTGGCAGCAGCGGCGAATTTGCTGGTCGATGATCTTGAGGAAATGGTTGCCAACTGGCGCACTGACGGCGAAGCCCGCAAGGCTGTCATGGACGGCGAGGTCAATCAGGGTGTTGCCACCATCCTCACCGGCATGGGGTCGCTGTCCTATGGCGAACTGGCCGGTGAGCGCATGAAGCTCGGTCTGCTTCTCCACGATCCGGAAGAGGAGCATGATTGTTTTTCCGACAACACCCACATCTCGCATCTCTACGATGCGATCGGCATTCGCAATGTTTACGAAGGGTCCTATACCCGCATCGACGGATCGGTGGTCAAGGGTCCGTCCGTTTCCGACATGGTGAAGCACGCGAATGCCGATATCGACGGGGAATTGCGCGCCGATATCGATGCAACGATTGCCGCCATGCAGGCGATTGCCGATGCGGCCGAGGCCGGCGAAGCCTATGACCAGCAGATCGGCGAGGGCAATGCGGCCGGCAATGCGCGAGTCCAGGCCGCGATCGATGCGCTGGTCAAGCAGACAAAGTCGATCGAGCGCGCGGTTGCGGCGCTTGATCTCGGCGCGCTCGAATTCGAAGGCTCGGACAGTCTCGACAATCCGAACGCCGTCTTCGAATAGGGACAGGATCATGAGCATCCGCCAGCGCGTAAAGTGGCGGGACGCATTTCTTTTGACCATGGTTGCGGCGGCGCCGGCTCTGTGCCTCGCCGCCGCGCCGGCTTTTGGCGAGCGTGTTGATCTGAGTGCGGCTGAGCGCAAACGCGTCCTGGCGGTAACCGCACCGGCGGATGATTTTTCGAAGGCCGAGCGCTACGAGGCGATGCCCGGCGGTGCGACGACCGCGCGAAAGTCTGCCGGGCGACAGGCTTTTTCTTTCCCCGCCTCCAATATCAGCTCTGGCGGGCGGGAGAGCTTCGTTCTCGGCGAGGCGCTGTTTGGGAAGCTGTGGGTATCATCCCCCGCCTCGACAAGGGCATCGGATGGGCTCGGCCCGCTGTTCAATGCGCGTGCCTGTTCGAGCTGCCACATCCGCAACGGCCGCGGCCTGGCGCCTGACGGGGAAGGCAACGAGGGTTCTCTTGTCCTCGCGCTTTCGGCCGCAAACGGCGTCGATCCGGTCTACGGTGCCCAGTTGCAGACCCGCGCCGTGCAGGGACTTCAGGCCGAAGCGGTCACAAGAACGGTCTATGAGGCGTTTCCGGTGCGCCTTGGAGACGGAACCGTAGTCACACTGAGGCGACCGGTCTATTTACTTGAAAATCTTGCCCACGGCCCGTTGGGACGCCAGACGCGGGTTTCACCGCGGCTGGCGCCGCCGATAATCGGGCTGGGTCTTGTCGAGCAGATTGCATTGAGCGATCTGCAGAACCTGGAAGATCCACTTGATATAGACAACGACGGAATCTCGGGCCGCATCAACTGGGTTGTAGATCCGCAAACCGGAAAAAAGGTCGCCGGGCGCTACGGCTGGAAGGCGTCGCGGCACAGTATCAGGGCACAGTCGGCAGCGGCATTCCTGACGGATATCGGCCTGTCGACCACGCTTTTCCCGGCCCATGGCGGCGATTGCACGTCGTTGCAGCCGGATTGCCTTGCGGCACCCCACGGCGCGCAATCGCGCCTCGGCCCGGTGGAAGTCTCCGATACGGTTCTGGACATGGTCACTCACTATGCCGGCCATATTGCCGTGCCGAAACGCCGCCAGGTCGACGATCCGCGCGTGCTGGAAGGCAAGGCACTGTTTTATGGTGCCGGCTGCGTCTCCTGCCACCAGCCGAAATTCGTGACCCGTCGAGGCGAGGAAGCCGGCGCCAACGACTTCCAGCTCATCTGGCCCTATTCGGATTTCCTGCTCCACGACATGGGCGATGGTCTTGCCGACGAATGCGGCACGGATCTCGCCCGTGAATGGCGCACGCCACCGCTCTGGGGCATCGGCCTCACCGAAGCTGTGCTCGGTCGGGAAAATTATCTGCATGACGGGCGCGCCCGTACCCTGCAGGAGGCGATCCTGTGGCATGGCGGTGAGGCTAAGGCGGCACGCGATGCCTTTGCGGACATGCCAGAAAGCCAAAGAGATGCTCTGATCGCGTTCCTGAAATCTCTTTGATTTCATGGTGTTGCAGCCTTGGTGCGTGTACGGAGACAAATTGCACCTGCAGCAATTCTAATTTTGGGATTTTTGGGATTCTCAAATCGCTCGATCTATGATTCGTTTGTTGCGTGTTACACTTGGATTCCCTCATTGGCTCGCTCAGATCGTGCTGCGCGAACTTGCCTGACCGACGGGTTGGCCCAAACACGAGTTACACGATGGCAGATATCGGCCTGTCGGCGTTTTCGATATTTTTCATGCAGTCTCCGTCGTTCCTGTCGCATCAGCGCGAGATGCAAGCGGGTAACGGTTGCTCGAACTGTCAGACGTTGTTCGGAATCAAGAAGCTTCCGAGCGATAATCATATCCGCTCGATGCTTGATGAGGCTGAACCGCAGCATCTCTTTGGGCAGTTTGATAACCTTGTTGACCATCTGAAAAGCCATAACGGTTTGGAGCCTTTCCGATGTCTGGATGGTCGCGTGCTGATTGCACTTGATGGCACAGAATATTTCTGTAGCCGCAAGTTGCATTGCCGGAATTGTTCTCATCGCAAGCGCAATGATGGCGGCACCGAGTATTTTCACACCATGGTTTCCGCCGCGGTCGTCGTCCCGGGTGACAGCCGAGCGATACCGCTGCAGCCGGAATTTATTAGCCCGCAGGACGGTCATGCGAAACAGGATTGTGAAAGGAATGCCGTCAAACGCTGGCTTGCCGCCAATGGGAAACGTTACGCTTCGCTAAAGCCAGTTTATCTTGGCGATGACCTGTATGCTAATCAGCCGATTGTTGATACGATTCAGTCGGTTGGCGGCGACTTCATTCTGACTGCCAAGTCCTTGTCCCATAAGACGTTGTACGAGTGGCTGGACGGTGCCGAGATCAACTCGACAAAGCGCCGTCGTATCAAAAAGGGTCGCAAGGCTGCCACCCACATCTATCGCTGGCTGAATGATGTACCCCTGCGCGATGGCAAGGACGCGACCCACGTCAACTGGTTCGAAATCGAGATTATCAACACCAAAGGGAAGACCACATATCGCAACAGCTTTGTGACCAACATCGCTGTCGATGAGACCAATGTCGGGGACCTTGCCGCTTGCGGACGCGCACGGTGGAAGATTGAAAATGAGACCTTCAATGTTCTGAAAACCCGGGGATACAATCTGGAGCACAACTTTGGGCATGGCGACAATTATCTGGCATCTGTGCTGGCGACGCTCAATCTGCTCGCCTTCGCCATGCATACAGTTTGTGATGTACTCGAAGCGCTCTGGCAGAAAGCCCGCAGTGTTTTAGCGGCGCGGTATCGGTTCTTCGATCACATCCGCACGATTGTTTGCTACTTGATCTTCCCGGATTGGGGTGCACTCATACGAACACTTGTCGATGGTGAGCCACCACCGACCGTCAAGTCAGCCCGGAAGCAACCTAAACCCTCCTGAAAATCAGCTCAAATTCATCTGAGACCCAAAAATGAGCCAAAATTAGAATTGCTGTTGCACCTGCAGCTTGCTTGACAATCCGCCGATTTTAATCAAACGTTTAATTAATAACGCGTGCCGGCTCTGGCGGCAGCCGTTTCCAACAGGCCAGCCAGTCCGTTACGTGAAGACCGGGAGGAAGACCGTTGCCCCAGGCACAGGCTGTGCAACAGGGCCGGCAGAAGGACAGCCGCAAGGCGATCCTCGATGCCGCTGAAAGGGCGTTTGCCGATTTCGGATTCGGTGGCGCGTCAATCCGTGCGATTGCTCGCGATGCCGACGTTAATCAGGCGATGGTCCACTACTATTACCAGAACAAGGATCTGCTTTTTTCCGCGGTCGTCGAAAGACGGGCGGGTGAGATCAATGATCGACGCGATCAGGCGCTCGACCGGCTGTTCGATCATGGAACGCCCACGCTGGAGGTGCTGGTTGAATCACTGCTGCGGCCGACCATCGAGCTTGGCCATGACGTCGAGCGCGGCGGCGACGCTTATGCGCGTCTGATCGTCTATTTCAACAATTCGGCCGACGAGCGATCTCAGCGCGTTGCCGAGGAGAATTACGATCCGATTGCCCGGCGATCAATCGACGCGATCATGCGGGTCATGCCGGAACTCGACAAGGCCGCGGCGGTGCGCGGTTATCTTTTTGCGATCAGCGTTGCACTGTCGGTGATGGCCAAGACCGGCCGTGCGACGCGCCTGTCGGACGGGCTGTGCGACGATACCGACACCGAAGAGACGGTATCCAGTGTTGTCGCCTTTGCCTGTGCCGGGATCCGGGCGCTAGCGCTGGGCAGCGATCGGGAGAAATTGAAATGAGCATCAAGGCCGCATGAGAGGGCGGCCGCGAAACCTTGAAATGGTGAAAACCGGGAGGAAACCATGAAAAGACTTATGTCTGCATTGCTTGCCACGGTCGTGCTCGCGGGCGCAACGCTCGCCGCCAGGGCCGAAACCGTGGACGTGACGATTGCGGCGGGACACCCGCCCGTCTTCCGCTGGGTGAAACACACCAGCCAGACCTTCATTCCGGCCGTCAACAAGGCGCTGGAAGGCAGTGGCATCACCGTGAACTGGAGTGAGCAGTATGGCGGTTCGCTTGCCAAGGTCGGCGGCGTCTTGGAGGCGGTCGAGGAAGGGCTTGCCGAGGTCGGTCTCGTCTCCAGCCTTTTCGAGGCTGCAAAGCTGTCGCCTCAGAACGTGACCTATTTCACGCCGTTCGTTTCCAGCAATGCCACGGCGATTTCCGAGCTGATGGACAAGCTGCATGAGGAGAACGCGGAACTGCGCAAATCATGGGAGGACAACAATCTCGAATATCTCGGCGCCGCGATCGGCATCGACGATTATCTCCTGATGACCACATTTCCGGTCAACTCGCTTGAAGATTTGAATGGCAAGAAGATCGGTGCGCCCGGGCCGGCCGTCAACTGGCTCAAGGGAACCGGCGCCATCGGTGTGTCCGGCAACCTGACGACCTACTACAACGAGATCAAGACCGGCGTTTATGATGGTGTCATTGTCTTCGCGACCGCCGCCGTGCCCGGCAAGCTCTACGAGGTCGCGCCCTATGTGACCAAGGTCGGCTTCGGTGCCCAGTACGCCGGTGGCATTGCCGCCAACAAGGAATGGTTCGAAGCACAGCCGGAAGCGCTGCAGAACGCCCTTCGGCGCGGCGGTGTCGCCCAGCGCGAGGCCTATCACAAGGATCTCGACGAAGCGATCACGGCCTCGCTTGAAGCCATGCGCGCCAATGGTGCGACCATCACGGAAGTGTCCCCTGAATTCCGTATGAAATGGGCCGCCGGAATGGAGAACGTCGCCAAGGAATGGGCCGCCCAGCTCGATGGTGAGGGCAAGCCCGGCACCAGCGTCTTGTCGGCCTATATGGACGCCATGCGTGGCGACGGCGCAACGCCGGTCCGCGACTGGGACAAGGAATAGACCCGTCTGAAAATTGCAGCGGCACGGCATTTCAACGCCGGTGCCGCTGCAAAGCGCGGTTTCATCATGCCCAAATTCCTTCAACAGGTGCAGGCCGTCATCGACCGGCTTACGATGGGGTTGAACGTGCTCGGCACGCTGCTGATCGTCGCACTGATGATCCTCATCAACGCGGATATCATCGGACGTGAACTGTTTCTGTCGCCCATTTCCGGTGTGCCTGAGATGGTCTCCATGTCGATCGTAGCGATTGTTTTCCTGCAGGTCGGGCAGGCCTTCCGCATGGGGCGTTTCACCCGCACCGATGCGCTCATGAATGCGCTGGAGCGATCAGTGCCGCGCATTCGTGCCTTACTCGAATTCATCTACTGCCTCGCGGGCTTGTTTGTCATCGCCATGCTCTTTAACGCCAGCTATCCGCTTTTCACGAAAGCCTGGGACAGAAACACCTTTGTCGGCACAGTCGGCGATTTCATCGCGCCGATCTGGCCGGTCAAACTGATCATCCTGATCGGATGCGCCGCCTTGCTGATGCAACTGCTCATGGCAGGGCTGCGCGCGGCGTTCGGCATCTGGACCGGCACGAAAGAGCGGACAGACGACGAGGCGGGCGGCCATGACACCGTTTGAAATCGGCCTCATCGCGCTCGCCGTCATGGTCGTGCTGGTCTATGCCGGCATGTATGTGCCACTGGCGCTGATGGTGGTGTCCTACGGTGCCGTCTGGGTGATGAAGGGATCGCCCGTGCTTGCCGGCAAGCTTCTGGCGCTGGCGGCCTCCGAGACCATCTCGAGCTATTTCTTCGGCGTCGTGCCGCTGTTCGTTTTGATGGGCTATATCGTTTCCGTCACCGGCATGGGGCGTGACGCCTTCGATGTCGCCAACCAGATGTTCCGGCGTGTCCGGGGCGGTCTCGGCATCGGCACGGTCGGCGCCAATGCCATCTTTGCGGCGATCACCGGCATATCGATCGCCTCGGCGGCGGTCTTTACCCGGATTGCCGTGCCGCAGATGGTTCGTCACGGATACACCAAACGCTTTTCGGTCGGTGTTGTCGCCGGATCGTCCGTGCTCGGCATGCTGATCCCGCCGAGTCTGCTGTTGATCCTCTACGGTCTGCTGACGGAGCAGTCCGTCGGCGATCTCTTTATCGCCGGCGTGATCCCCGGCCTGCTTTTGGCGCTGATCTTCGGCCTTGGCGTTTATGCCATGGCCCGCTTCTGGCCGGGCTTCATCGGCGAGAACCTGTCTGATGCCGACGAGGAGTTGCTGTCGGGATACGATCTCTTTCGCAAGGGCTTTCCCATCGTCGCTCTGATCGCACTCGTGCTTGGCGGCATCTACACCGGCATGTTCACGCCCATCGAGGCCGGTGCGGTCGGTTGCCTCGGCGCCATCATCATCGGCCTGCTGCGCCGTTCGCTCACCTGGAAGGATTTCTGGAGCGTTCTCACCGATACCGGTCTCGTCACCGCCTCGGTTTGCTTCCTCATTATTGCGGCCCAGATGTATTCGCGCATGCTGGCGCTTTCCGGCGCGCCGGCCGAATTCGGCACCTTCGTCGCGACCGCCGATATCGGCTTCTGGGGCGTGGTGATCGCCTATGTGGTGCTCGTCATCATCATGGGGACCATTCTCGATTCCTCGTCCATCATGCTCATCCTCGTGCCGCTCATGCTGCCGGTGATCCAGCCGATGAACATTGATCTCATCTGGTTCGGCATCGTGACCGTCCTCGCGGTGGAGATCGGGCTTTTGACGCCACCCTTCGGCATATCGGTGTTTGTGATCAAGTCGGCGCTCAATGACGACACGATTTCGCTCGGCGACATCTTTGCCGGCGCCGCGCCATTCGCGCTCATGATGCTGCTTGTCCTTGTGCTCGTGCTGCTGTTCCCGCCGCTTGCGACGCTGCCGCTCGGCTACTGACGGAGAAAGAAATGCCACGCAGAATTGTCGACCTGTCCGTGCCGCTTGAAGCCGATATCGCATCGGATCCGCCGATCATGCTGCCGGAGATCGACTATGTCGACCACCACATGTCTGCAGACCAGGTCACCGGCTTCTTTCCGGGCATGACAAAGGAAGATCTGCCCGGTGGCGAGGGCTGGGCGGTGGAATATCTGAGGATCACCACCCACAACGGCACCCATCTCGACGCGCCCTATCATTACCATTCCACGATGAACAATGGCGAGCGCGCGATCACCATCGACGAGGTGCCGCTCGAATGGTGCTTCCAGCGCGCCGTCAAGCTCGATTTCCGCCACTTCGACGACGGCTATGTGGCAACCGCTGCTGATGTCGAGGCTGAGCTCAAACGCATCGGACACGACCTCCAGCCGCTTGACATCGTTGTCGTCAATACTGCGGCGGGCGCCCGCTACGGTCATCCCGACTACGTCTCGCGGGGATGCGGCGTGGGGCGAGAGGCAACGCTCTATCTGCTCGAGCGCGGTGTAAGGGTCACAGGCACCGATGCCTGGAGCTGGGACGCACCGTTTGTCCACACTGCGAAAGCCTACGAGCGCTCGAAGGATGCCGGCATCATATGGGAAGGCCATCGCGCCGGTATGGAGGTCGGATACTGCCATATCGAGAAGCTGACCAATCTCGAGACGCTGCCGCCGAACGGCTACGAGATCGCCTGTTTCCCCTACAAGATCAAAGGCGGTTCGGCGGGCTTTACCCGCGCCGTCGCGATATTTGCCGAATAGGAGAGTGCCATGGCTCAGAAAATGAAGAAGGTGATTGTCACATGCGCGGTGACCGGCGGCATTCACACGCCGACCATGTCCGAAAACCTGCCGGTTACGCCCGATGAGATCGCACAGCAGTCGATCGATGCGGCCGAGGCCGGCGCCTCCATCCTTCATCTTCACGCGCGCAATCCCGAAGACGGACGCCCGACGCCGGATCCGGATGTCTTCATGCAATTCCTGCCCCGCATCAAGCAGGCCACCAATGCGGTCATCAACATCACCACAGGCGGCGGTCTCGGCATGACGGTCGAGGAGCGGCTTGCCGCGCCGCTGCGTGCCGAACCCGAAATGTGCTCGCTCAACATGGGTTCGATGAACTTCTCGCTGCACCCGCTTGCCGACAAGTATCCGACCTGGAAATATCCGTGGGAGCCGCAATTCCTCGCCGGCAGCGAGGACTTCATCTTCCGCAACACTTTCAAGGATATCCGCATGATCCTCGAGCGCCTCGGCGAGGGCTGCGGCACGCGCTTCGAGCACGAATGTTACGACATCGGTCATCTCTACAACCTGGCGCATTTTGTCGATGCTGGCCTCATCAAGCCGCCATTCCTGATCCAGTCGATCTTCGGCATTCTCGGTGGCATCGGCGCCGATATGGAAAATGTCATGTTCATGAAACAGACGGCGGACCGTTTGTTCGGCGACGACTATGTCTGGTCGGTTCTGGCGGCCGGACGCTTCCAGATGCCCTTCATCACGCAGGCCGCCATGATGGGCGGCAATGTTCGTGTCGGGCTGGAGGATTCGCTCTTCATCGCGAGAGGGCAACTGGCCCAGTCGAATGCCGAGCAGGTCCGCAAGATCCGCACGATCCTCGAGGAGCTCGGCATGGAGATCGCTTCGCCCGACGATGCAAGGGCCATTCTCGATCTCAAGGGTGGCGACCGGGTAAACTTCTGATGGCAACCAACCCGATCAAGGGCTTTGCGGTCGACCCGGCCGATCTTCGGACGGTGGGGGAGGGTCTGCAGCGGCCTGAGTGTATCCTGGCGGAGCCTGACGGGTCGCTCTGGTCGGCCGATGCCCGCGGCGGCGTAGTGCATATCAGGCCGGACGGAAGCCAGGAAATCATAACCCAGTCGGAACGCACGGACTTCGCCGATGCGGCGGATGAGGCGAAACGCTTTACCGAAGGAACGCTGCCCAACGGCCTTGCTTTCGCACGCAGCGGCGACATCCTGATTTCCAACTTCGGCACCGACAGGCTGGAGATCATGGAGCGCAGCGGCGAGACGCGGGTGCTTCACGACACGATCGACGGTTTGCCGATCGGCAAGGTCAATTTCGTGCTGCGCGATTCGAAAGACCGGATCTGGCTGACGGTCTCGACCCGGATCCAGAAATGGATGGAGGCCATCAGCCCGAATATCCGGGACGGGTTCGTCGCGCTCGCGGATGAGCGCGGCCTGCGCATCGTTGCCGACGGGTTCGCCTTCACCAACGAGATCCGCCTCGATGCCAATGAGGAGTGGTTGTACATTGTCGAGACGACCGCGCGCAGGATAACCCGCATGCGCGTCGGCGGCGACGGTACGCTCTCGGAGCGTGAGACCTACGGCCCTTCGGATCACAAGGCCTTCATCGACGGCATTGCTTTCGATGCCTTCGGCAATCTTTGGGGCACCCATGTGATGACGGACCGGATCTTCGCCATCACGCCGGAGGGCGACCTGCAGATTATCCTCGACGACGACAACGGGTCCGAAACCGGCAAGGCATTGCTAACCCGAATAATTCACGATGGTTGTGTTGCCGGCCCTGGCAGCATGTTTTCTTCGCCCTATTGATTCTGGACGCACCCCGAATGCCACGTCGGGGTTTTTCCGGCGGGCGGCGGGGTTATCTGGAGTTTTGCGTGTTGCTGTTTCAGGTTGGTCGGGGCGATATGAGCGTCAGGCGACGCGCGGCGGGGCCAGCGCGTCGAACATAAGCCGAATGAGGCTCTGGCACGGGCACGAAGCTGGCAAAGTCATGACGACCCTTGTTTTCTTCTCGACGATGGTCGCGGCCAGTTTGACGAGGTGAAGCCGCAACGTATCAAACTGGGCGTGTCGCCACTGGGAGCGTTTTGGACAGGTCGCCCGCAGCATCCACCATAGCCAGTAAGCACAGCCGTGCAGCATGAGCCGCATCTGATTGGCGCTGGCCCTTGAGCAAGACGTGCGATCCGAGGCGAGGTGGCTCTTCCAGCCCTTGATGTGGTTCTCGGCCTGTCCGCGTGCGCAGTAGATCTTCTCGTAAACGTGCTTGCCGCGCGGGGCGGTCAGATTGGTCACGACGAAGCGTGTGTCGCGCCCCAGGGGACCGACCTCGACCCGGGCAATGACGCGCTGTTCTTTCGACCAGGATCGGGCCGCATAAGAGAATGTCTTGAACCGACGCAGTTTCTCGCCCTTTCGCGCGTAGCGTTCCGCCGTGGATGCCTCCAGAGTTTGCACCTGTGCCTGAAGCCGTTGGTTACCCGACAGGCCGAAGACGTAGCGCAGCCCGAGAGTGTCACACAGGTCCAGAACCTCGGGAGTGCCGTAGTGGCTATCGGCCCGCAGCAGGATCTCGGTCGTAGGCCAATGGCGTCGGATCGATCGGATCAGGCGCCGGATGTGGGCAGCGGCCTCCTTGCCGGTTGGCCGACGGGCCGGGCGCAGCACAGCCCCGACAAGACGTCCCTCGCCGTCGAAGACCACAATCGGCTGGAAACCATATTCATCGTAGTAGCTGTTGAACAGGCGTAGCTGCTGGTGGCCATGGACAGCATCGAAAGTGTCGTCGATGTCGAGTACGATGTGGCGGGGCGCACGGGCAAAAGACGTGCAATAAAACCGTACCATCTCACGCCCCATCCGGATCAGCGCCCGTGTGTTGGCCAGGTTTTCCATGCGCGAGATCGTGGGCTGCGAGCACAGGGCCGCCCCGGTCCCGGGATCGCGCTCGAGAGCGAGTTTGAACGCCGGTTCAGTCCGTAGATCATCCGCGTCGTTGCCATCCTCATATCCCGCTGCGATCATCATGATCCGGAACCGGATGATGTCTTGCAGGCTGTGCCGCACCTTGCCCGGTTCTCGTGGATCGGTGAGGCACGAAGAGACAAGGCCCGCCAGGTCGTGCCGACGTTCGACCTCCCGCAAAAGCGTCAGACCGGCATTGGAACTCATCTCCGCGCCATCAAAATTGAGAAGGATCGGTTTGCCGTTTAAGGGTGACAAAGCGGGCGAGGTGAAAGTAGACTGCATCATGGTAAGGGGGCCTGTCTGTGAAACTGGAGCTTTCGGCGTCGTTAACCGAAAAATACCTGCTTTCAAAAGCTTGCGCCACCCTTACCACACACCCATGAATTATTCGGGCTAAAGGCCTTCGAAGAGGACCGCGTGACGCCGGACCTTGCAGTGGCCTGCGGCGGCAGCATCGCGCCGTGGATGGCAAGCGTCACCTTTGGCGGGGAAGATCTGAAAAACGTCTACATCGGCAGTCTTCGCGGCACCACGATCCCCTGGTTCCGGTCACCGGTTGCTGGACTGCCCATGGTTCACTGGAATGAAGGAAAAATGCCATGAGCGATACGGTCGACATGCCCGAGAAGGCAGTCGTTCAGTTCGATTGCCGCGGTACGGCCGTCGGCAAGATGCGCAACGAACTGGCCATCGAAATGGTCAAGCCGTTCAAGGAAGAATTCGAGCTTGCGACGGATGAAGGCGCTTTTCATGGCGGCGATGCATCGGCGCCGCCGCCGCTGGCGCTTTTCGTTGGCTCGATCACCGGCTGCATCATGACGCAGATCCGCGCCTTCGCGAAAAGGCTGGGCGTGACCGTCGACAGCCTCGACGTCCACACCCGTGTGCAGTGGAACTGGCAGGCTGTCGGCCGGGTTTACGAGACGGCGCCGAAAAGCTTCGAGATCGATGTTCTGATCGACAGCCCGGATCCGCAGGAAAAGGTCGTCGAACTCATCGAAACCGCCAAGAAGGGCTGTTTCATCGAACAGACGCTCGGGGTCGGCAACACCATCAATCACCGCATGAAAACGCCTGATGGCTGGCGCCAGGTCTAAATAAACCAGGCCACAGCTCGCTCCGGCGCGTTCCCCCACCTGAAAACGCACCCGCCGCTCAGGGCGGTGAGCGGCGGGTACTTCGTCGGGTGCCGTTCGGCAAAGTTGTCTGGCAGCTGCTAGTAACGCACAACCAGAACGGACTGGCGCGCATGCCTTACGACACGGGACGCATTCGGACCCAGTAGGTAGTCCTTGAGGGCAGGACGGTGTGAGCCTATGACGATCAGATCCACCTGGCACTCATCTGCCGCGGCGATGATCTCCTCATAGATGCTGCCATGGGCAATTATATGCTGCACGCGCGTGTCCTTGGGAACATGTTCGGCGGTGAAGGCATGCAGTTCCTGCGTCGCATGCTCGATCATGTCCTTCTCGTGATCGGCCGGAAAAAACGTGCCGACCATGCTACGACCGTAGTCGGGCACAACGCAAACCACGTGCAGTGTGTCCTCCGGCACCATCACTTCCATCGCCGCCTGGATTACGCGCTCCGACGACACCGTGTCTCCGAGGTCGATTGTGGCAAGCACTTTCTTGAAGATGTTCGTGGTTGCCATTTTCTATGCTCCCTGTTCGACGGTTGCTGGTGCCGGCGTGTCGTCGCGACGGCGGCGTTGCAGCAGGAAGATCAGCGCCAGCAGCGCGAGGGCGGGGATGTAGAACAGGTACTTGCTCGGCTGCGGTGCCGGCACCAGAAGCTGGCTGATGACCTGGTCGAAATCGAAACCGGCGGCCTGCGCCTTTGAATCAAAGACGGCGTTGTCGACCAGCACCTTGCCGTCCTCGTCGAAGATTTCGAGACCGAACGCCTCAAGCCGTTCTTCACCGGTCGGCTCGTCACCGACATCAATGATCATGGTGAGCGTTATCGGGTCCCCGACATCGTCGAGACCATCGACGATTGCCCGCATCTGCGAGCCGGGTTCTGCCTCACCCATGGCGTTGACGATCTCCGTTGGACTGACATTCGTGAACGGCGGCACGACATAATCCATCCAGAAACCGGGCCGGAACAGGGTAAAGGCGATCAGCAGCAGCGCCAGCGATTCCCATATCCGCGAACGTGCGATGAAGAATCCCTGCGATCCGGCAGTAAAGATCAGCATCGCCGCAGTTGCGATGATGAAGACAAATATGCCTTGCGCCCAGGACACATCGATCAGGAGCAGGTCGGTGTTGAAGATAAACAGGAACGGCAGCAACGCGGTCCTCAGCGAATAGAAGAACGCCACGAAGCCCGTTCGAATCGGATCGCCCCCCGACACCGCCGCGGCCGCGAAGGATGCCAGGCCCACCGGTGGCGTGACATCCGCCATTATCCCGAAATAGAAGACGAAGAGGTGCACCGCAATCAGCGGCACGATCAGACCGTTCTCCTGCCCGAGCGCGACGATCACCGGCGCCAGCAGCGACGACACGACGATATAGTTGGCGGTCGTCGGAAGGCCCATGCCGAGGATCAGGCTCAGGATGGCCGTAAAGATCAGGATCAGCATGATCTGGCCCTGCGACAGGAACTCGACAAGTGCGGCAAGCACCGCGCCGACCCCGGTCTGCGAGACGGCGCCAACGATGATGCCGGCGGCGGCGGTTGCGATGCCGATGCCGATCATGTTGCGGGCGCCGGCGATCATGCCGTCGATCAGTTCGTTGAACCCGCGTCCGAACGCACCGTCGCGGTTTTCCCCGCGGAACATCGCGAAAAGCGGCCTTTGGGTCAGAAGGATGAAGATCATGAACGCCGTCGCCCAGAAGGCCGACAGCGATGGCGACAGCCGCTCGACCATCAGGCACCAGATCAGTACCAGCACCGGCAGCAGGAAATGCAGGCCGGATTTGACGGTCGGGCCGGGCTCCGGCAGGCGGACCACCGGCTCGTTCGGATCATCCAGTTCAAGTTCCGGATAGGAGGCGCAGAACCGCACCAGTCCGACATAGGTGACCGCCAGGAGCACGGCAATGATCCAAGGTGTCGCTCCACCGGCCAGCGAACTGATCGTCTGGATGAGATAAAACACGCCGAACGCGCCGATCACCGTAAATCCGAGGACCTGCGCGCCGGTCGAGATCACTTGCGTCTTGCGCTCTTCGCTCAAACGCGCGCCAAGCACCGCGAAGATCGTGAAGATGATGCCGAGAATAATGGCGATCGCCAGCACCCGGCTGTCGGCAGCCTGCAGCGCCTGGAAGGCGAGGAACAGGTAATAGATCGCACTGGCGGCGGCGAGGATGATCGCCATGGTGATGCCGAATGAGATCAGGCCCCATTTCAGCGGCTTCGGCTCCGTCGCCCGATCGAGACCGGCCATGCCGAGCTTCTTGGCTTCCAGATGCACGATGTAGACGAGCGCGATATAGGAAATGACCGCCGGCACGAAGGCGTGCTTGACGACCTCGAAATAGGAAATGCCGATATATTCGACCATCAGGAAGGCCGCGGCACCCATGACCGGCGGCATGATCTGGCCGTTTACGGAGGAAGCCACTTCGACGGCGCCGGCCTTTTCCGCGGAAAAGCCGACACGGCGCATCATCGGAATTGTGAAAGTGCCGGTGGTCACGACATTGGCGATGGACGATCCGGAGATAAGGCCGGTCATGCCCGAGGCAACGACCGCTGCCTTGGCGGGGCCGCCGCTGAGATGGCCCATCATGGAGAAGGCCACCTTGATGAAGTAGTTGCCGGCGCCCGCCTTGTCGAGCAGCGCACCGAAAAGAACGAACAGGAAGACCAGATCCGTCGAAACGCCCAGCGCGATGCCGAAGACTCCCTCGGTCGACAGCCACTGGTGGTAGGCGACGGCGTTGAAACTTGCACCCTTCCAGGCGAGGAAGCCGGGCGCGTACGGTCCGAGGAAGGTGTAACCGAGAAAGACAATCGCGACGATCATCAGCGGCGGCCCGAGCGCGCGGCGCGTCGCCTCAAGCAGAAGGATGATGCCGAGAACCGATACGATCACGTCGAGCTGGTTCGGATTGTTGGGGCGGTCCGACAGCCGCGTGCCCATGATGGTCTTGATAATCTCCGTGTCGAACACGAAGAGATAAAGCGAGCAGCATGCGGCGCCGATGGCCAGCGCCCAGTCCGCGGTCGGAATGACCCGCCGCGGCGATGATTTGAAGGCCGGATAGGCGAGATAGGCGAGGAACAGGGCAAAGGCGAGGTGAATGGGTCGCGCTTCGCCACTGGAGAAGACACCGAAACCGGTGGTGTAGGGCAGGGGCGAGGCAATCCAGACCTGGAACAGAGACCAGGCGAGTGCCGTTCCTGCAATGAGCAGCGCCACCGAATGATTGGTGGGCTTGCGTCCCCCGGTGTCCGTTGATGCGACGAGGTCTTCGAGTTCCTCGCTGCTTAGTTTGCCAGTATCTTCCTGCGCCATAATATCCCCCGCTGTCCCGTTTACAGCTTAAAAGGCAATCAGGGGCGGATTGAGATCCGCCCCTGATTCGCGTGCCGTCCTACATCCAGCCACGTTCCTTGTAGTATTTGACCGCGCCATCATGCAGCGGGGCGGACAGATTGTTCTTGATCATGTTTTCTTCTTTGAGGTTCGCAAAGGCCGGGTGCATCTTCTTGAACCGGTCGAAATTCTCGAAGACAGCCTTTGTGATCTCATAGACGACTTCTTCCGACGTGTCGGCCGACGACACGAAGGTCGCACCAACGCCGAACGTCATGACATCGTCGTCCGTGCCGGTGTACATGCCGCCGGGAATGGTCGCCATTGCATAGAAATCGTTGTCGTTCGCGAGTGCCTTGGCGGCGTCGTTGTCGACATTGATCAGCTTCGATTCACACGAAGTCGTTGCTTCCTTGATCGAGCCGTTCGGGTGACCGACGGTGAAGACGATCGCGTCGACCTTGTTGTCGCAGAGCGCTGCGGCCTGCTCCGAAGATTTCAGCTCGGAGGCAAGTGCGAAGTCGCCCATTGACCAGCCCATCTTGTCCATCAGCACTTCCATCGTGCCCCGCTGACCGGAACCCGGATTGCCGATATTGACGCGCTTGCCCTTCAGGTCATCGATGCTGTTGATGCCGGAATCGGCACGGGCAACGACCGTAAAGGGTTCCGGATGCACGGAAAACACAGCCCGCAGGCCTTCGAACTTGCCGTCAGGGAACTTATCCGGTGCCGTTCCGTTATAGGCGTGATACTGCCAGTCGGACTGGGCCACGCCGAGGTCAAGGTCACCGGTGCGGATGCCGTTGATATTGGCAACGGAGCCGCCTGTCGTGTGCGTGCACTTGATTTCATGATCCTTGGTGCCACGGTTTACGAGGCGGCAGATGGCGCCGCCGACCTGATAGTAGACACCCGTCTGTCCACCGGTGCCGATGGTGACGAAGGTTTCTTCCGCAATGGCCGTCCCGGCAAGTCCCATGGACAGTGCCACGGCCGTGCCGGCGAGCATGTTGCGTCGTGATAACATCTTTACTACTCCCTGTTCGATGTTGATTAGGTCACCGGCCAGTATTCACCCAGCCGGTGATTATTCGTCTCCACCTCCTTCAGACGTTCGCTTGTTTCAGGCCCAGAGCGGCGGATGACCATGCCCATCAGGGACTCCAGCAGCAGAAGCGTCGCGATATAGGAGGAGAAGAATTGCGGACTGTCCGTCGGGACAATAAAATGATGTGTTGCGAATGGAAAGGCGGGGCAGGCCATCGAATCGGAAATGACGATGACGAAGGCGCCCGATTCATGGGCGATTTGCGCCGCGTCCACCGATCGTTTGGCGTAAGGGTCTTTCATGATGATGATCACGGCATCGCTTTTCGAGACGCCGGTCAGCGACGTGGCCAGCGAGACGCCGTTCAGGCCGAGCACCTGCCAGTTGGTAAAGGCAAGATTGGCCAGGTAGCCGAAATACTGGGCAAATCCGACGGAGGCCAGTGACCCTGCAACGAACACCTGCCGGGCGGTGACCAGCCCGTCTGCCACGCTGCGCAGCCGTTCCACATCGAGCTCATTGACGAAAAGGTCGATATTGCGCATGGCCGATGCTGCCTGGCGCATGGCAAAAGGTGCTTGTGCCTCGGCATAATCGACAGCGCCTTCCAGTTGCAGGAGCGTTGCCTTGTCGGCGAAACTGATGTGGCGGTGTTTGATCTCGTTGCGGCAAAGCTCGCGCATCTCTTCATAGGAGCCGAGACCCAGGGCCCTTGCCAGCCGTGAAAAGGTGGGTGGATTGAGATTGCTGCTTGCCGCCGTCGCCCTCAGGGACCGGCTTGCGACGTCATAGTGGTTCTCGACCACATAGTCGGCAGCAATCTTCAGCTGCGGGCTGAGGCCGTCATAGTAAAGCGCGATCAAGTCGTTGATCGATAGTCGGCTCTCCAACCCGTTCCTCCGCCGGTTGTCCGGTTCTGAAACAGACTGTTTCAAACAAATCCAAATTTGTCAATCATTGAAACATTTGTATCATCAAATTTGAAGATTCAACCATTCCGATTGATACTTTCCGTTGATCTGATGGCCGAAATGTGGCCGCCGGGTCTCGTCCGCGAACCGATCTTTGCAAGATCAGAATCCGGACTTGCACGGATGATTACTGTCGCTATGAGTGTTGTTGTTTCAGCTTGAAGCATTCGCCATTCGGCCCTAAAGATCTGGCGGTCTTCCGGTCGATGGAGTCGGGTTTTGCAGGTTGTGATATTGAATGTGGCCCTATCGATTTTTTCGGCACATTCAGAGTGGAAGATGTGGCCATGACGGGTGAAGCAGTGTCCATCCCCTTGTTTGATTCATTTCCGGTATCGGCGCGGCTTTTCGATGTCCGGCAGCAAAGATCCATTGATCGCCAAGCGCTGGCGGAACAGATCGCCCGATGTGCTGTTCGCATTGCCGCACAGACAGGTGACAAAGAAGGTCCGGTCGTCATCGCCGAAGAAGACGCCTCCGAAATGCTGGCGACGATATTCGCGGCGTGGGCGGCCGGGCGTTGTGCTGTCGTCGTCAATCCCGGATTGAGCGCCGATGAGCAGCAGAACGTGATCGGGCACACCGGTGCAGTCGCCTGGTACGGCACGATCCGTTGCGGGTTTGAAAATCCGACCGAACACACAGGTGCGCAGCTTACCGCGTTGCAGCTTGACGAGCCGGCGCTGGTACTGATGACCTCAGATACAACCGGCGTTCCGAAGGGTATAGTCCATACATTGCGCAGCCTGCAGGCGCGCGTGGCGCTGAATGTCGCCAGCATCGGAGCAGCGCCGCTTCAGCGCAGCCTGTGCGTTCTGCCGATGTTTTTCGGTCACGGCCTCATCGGCAATTGCCTCACACCGTTGGCTGCCGGCGGGACACTTTACCTGTGGTGCAGCCCCGGTATCCAGGAGTTGCCTGCACTCAGCGGGACAATCGACACACACCGCATCACCTTCATGAGTTCGGTCCCGTCCTTCTGGAAGCTGGCAATGCGCATGTCCAAGCCGCCGGAATCGCCGCCCGGACGTGTCCATATCGGCTCGGCGCCGCTTTCCATCGAGCAGTGGCGGGCCATTGCCCAGTGGATTGGGACCGACAATGTCTACAACATGTTCGGCATGACCGAGACAGCCAACTGGATCGGCGGCGGCAAGCTTGCGGACGCCGATGGCCGTGACGGCTATGTCGGCGAAATCTGGGGCGGACGCTTTGCGGTTCTCGATGACGACGGGGCCGTGAGGGACTCTGGACGCGGTGAGGTGCTCGTCCAGTCGCCCAGCATCATGCAGGGCTATCTCAACGCACCTGAAAAGACCGCAGAGGCCTTCGCCGGCGGCTGGTTTCGCACCGGCGACATTGGCGCGGTAGGTGAGGCCGGAGGCCTGACGCTCGTCGGGCGCATCAAATCCGAGATCAACCGCGCCGGCATCAAGATCCAGGCCGAGGAGATCGACATGTTGCTCGAGCGTCATCCCGCAATAGACGAAGCCTGCGCCTTCGGGATCGACGATCCGGCCAGCGGAGAGGTCGTGGCGGCGGCGATTGTCTTGTCGAAGGGTGCGGCAGCGGATACACAGGCCATCCGGCAATGGTGCCGTGACCGGGTAAGGTCGGAAGCGGTGCCTGCCGTTCTTTATCTGTTGGACGAAATTCCCCGGAACGACAGGGGCAAGATCGTGAGAAGCCAGGTTCGGTCCGTCGCGCAGGAGCAGGAACAGACATCATGAAGTGGCATCGGCGCCGGATAGCTGCGCTCAACAATCCGATAGAGACAGATCGCTTTACGCTGCAGCCGGCGAACAAATGGCGCGCCTTGAGCCTCTACAAGAGAATGAATGACGATCCCGAGATCCTGCTGCAGCTATCCCACACCGAGAACAAGTCGAGCTGGTGGCGGCTGATGCGCAAATACAAGCTGCCCAACGGCCGCTCGCGTTTCATGCACGAGATCATCCCTTCGGACGGCGGTGAGAGCATAGGCTATCACGAGATTTTTCTGATCCGCTACAGGTCTGCGACGCTCGGCGTTGTCATACTCGATCGCAATTGGTGGGGTAAGGGTGCACCGGTTGAAGTTCGGAAGGCGGTTATGGCACATTTCGTTCGCCATGCAGGCGTTGAACGCTTCACCGGGTCGGTGGAAGCGCGCAACTTTGCATCGCTTCTCAATTACAGGAAACTGGGTTTCAATCACAATGGCACCCAGCATCGTTGCAACTACAACACCAAGAACAAGGTTCCGGTAGACTACCTGCAATTCGAGCTGCTGAAGGAGGATTTCCCGTCCTATCTGCCGGGAGCCGAAGCATGAGCACGATGGATGATGCAAAACGCATAGTTGCCGAGGCAACCCGAACGCCGCTGGATCAACTCACCGACGAGACGGACATCCAGTCCATGGATGCCTGGGACAGCATTGCCCATATCGGCATCATTCTGGCGGTGGAGGAACTGGCCGGAAAGCAGCTGACGCCGGAAGCCATCATCGACATCGTATCCGTACGTTCCATCGCTGATTTCCTTGCAATGCAGAGCGGATCACCATGAACGCACCGCGCGAACAAGCGGGACAAATGGACGGCCTGGGTCGGGTCCTTTGTGCGCTCGCCGATCCGCAGGATCCCGGTCCGACAGAGGATGCGTGTCTCGCGCTGCCTGCCGAACCTCTGTTTGAGGCGATCCTGCACCATGGCATCGAGCCCATTGCGTTGAGGAAACTTGTTGAAACCCTGCCGCAGGAGCCTCCCTATACGTCGCTGATCGATGCGGTGCGCGAACGTCAATTGCTCGCCAATGCGCATTCACTTGTCCTTGAGGCTCAGGCACTGCAGCTATTGGCCGCCATCGATGCGCAACGCCTCCAGGCGGTGATCGTCAAGGGGCAGGTCTTTGCCAAGGCGCTTTATGACCGCGCATCGGACCGTCCCTTCACCGATGTCGACGTCCTGGCCCATCCTGATTCTGTGCCGGCGATCGGGGCGATCCTCGAGAACGCGGACTTCCTGCTGTATCGCAAGAAGCTGTTCGACAAATCCGCGAGCAACATGGAACAGAAATGGGTCCAAAAGGACAACCAGAACATCCTGATCGAGCTGCACGGAAACCTTGTGCATTACGCCAGCCTCAGATGGCGCGTCCCATTCGGCTATGCCCAGTACCGGACCGCTTCCGGTGATGGAGAATTCCCGAATGTCGCCTATTTCATGACCGCCGTCATTCACGCTGCCGCGGGTCACAAGTTCCACCGCCTGCAGTTGATTGTCGATGTCATGCAGGCGGCGCGCAAACTCACCGAGGCGGATATCGACTATCTGCGGTCATCGCTTGACGCTTTGAGGGCGCGCCTGGAGGTGCTGGTGTGTCTCGATCTGGTCAGCGCATTGTTTGCTGATGAAGCAGCAATCCATATTCGCGACAGCCTTTCGTCGGGCCGGGGATACCGTTATGGACGCAGCCTCGTCACACCGGCCGCCGTCATCGATACATGGAACGATACCGGTCATCGCTCGCGCATGCGGCGCCATGCTTTCCGGTGGTTGCAGCGCGTGGTGCCGCGTAGCTGAGATCCGGTTCAGCCCTGCAATGCCGCGTCAATCTCGGCAGCGACCTCACCGGGAGGGCCGTTGATCTCGAGCCTGAAGCGGGCGCATGACGCGAGGGTCTGGGAATAGACGTCCAGCCGCTTGTCGTGCCAGGGAAACAGTCCCGCCGATCCGAGATTGATATTATCGGCCATCATTTCCGTCAGCGCCTCCGCACCGCTTAGCGTCGTTACGCGCATTGGCCGGTCGGACCGGCGCAGGGCGACAACCGCGGCAACCGGCATTGGCTCTGAGCCGGCAAGGCGACCGGCTTGTGCCAGATCCTTGCGGCTCACCCATTGTTCGCCGTTTTCGTCCCAGCCGTCGGCATTCACCATGCTATCCAGCCACGGCAGCAATTGTGCGGTCCTGCGGTGCACCTTGATGGGGCGCGGAACGCCGCGAACCGCAACCGGACCGCTTCCGGCGGGCGTGAGGATTGTCGCATCGTCCGTGCAAAGCCGGTAGCCCTTTTCGACCAGGGACAGGGCCGTTGTGGTCTTTCCGGTCCCGCTCGGTGCATGAAGCACAAGCCTGCCTTTGCCGCCAGGCAATTCAACGCACGCCGCGTGGATCATCACATGGCCGGCTACACTCAGAATATGGTCAAGTGCAAAGCTTGTCACAATGCTCAGCGTCTCGCCCGTGCAGGTCGCTCCAAGGGTGAATTCCACCGAGCCCCCAATGCCGTCAAACCGGGCAAGGAGCTCGTTGGGCTTCAGGATTTGCCAGAGTGTCGTATCGCCCGCGAACTCGTATGGACCGTCCTCGCCGATCGCGCCGGCAAAGAAAACGCCGTCGGGCGGCAAAGCCGCCGCGACCGGACCGCGGCTGAGCGAAAACCGGCATTGCGGCCGGTCGTCGGAAACGGGCACCTCCCATTCGCCGATCAGGCTCAGCAGGGATCCGAGGAGGTTCGGTGCATCTGCGGAGACTTCGAGCAGCAGACCGGCGAGATCATAGCGGCGCGTGATCATGCTGAATGAACATGAATCGGCACCATGCCGTCCATAATGTCATTGAGCACCGGCTTGTCGTCGAGAACGACCCAGCAATGGGCATCGATTGTTGGCGCATTCAGGCTGCGCGCATCGATCGCAAAATGAAGTTCCGGACGATAGCCGGCCATTTTGAGGAAGCGGTATCCAAGGATTCCCTGGCGGAAGCAGCGTCGGTTTCGCATCAGCCAGGGCCGGCGGGTGACCTGCAAGACCGCTGCGGAAATCTGCTCCACGGAGAGCCCCTTGTAACGCGGCGCCCCTCCACCGTCGGCAAGACGCATCGCGCTTTCCAGATTGCGCCGGGCAACAAGCATCGGAAGCAGCCTTGCGGTGAGCCAAAGCTCCGCGCGAAACAGCCGTTCCGAGGGCCTGTGCTTCCTGTCGGAAGCGTCATTGACGCTAAGTGTCTGCATTGATGCTGTCGATCACGCCCTCGGACTGCAGATAGGTGAGCAACTCTTCCAGGTCGGACAGCAGTTGCTCGCGGGAGACTTCGAACTCCTCGCAAACGGCGTCGGCCGTTTCCCCGAGGCTCTTGTTGCCATCGGTCATCCGGAGGAAAGCTTCGGCGGTGCTGTTGCAAGAATAGATCTGGCCTGAATCGATCATCAGAATTACACCGCTGTCGCCGACGGAGCGAAATGTCGCCTTGTCGGCAAGTTTGAATGTCATATTCGGATCAAGTGCCATCTTTGTCTCCTGAACCTCGGAAACCCAGTATCATTCATTTGGGTTGCCATCGAATGGAAGTTTCGCAAAAGCAACCGAGAGCGCTGTACTTGTTGTCGGGTCGTTGATACCCGAACAATTGGGCGTTCTGATACATTGTTTGCAGCGTTTGCCAAAGCCCTAATCGTTTGTATCATTTGCGCGCCGATGGCATGTGTGATGCATAGCACACAGTAATCGGAAACTCAGACGCATACAGGATATTCGAATTGATGAACCTAGCCCGTATCATGGTCGCCCCGAATGGCGCTCGGCGCGGCAAGGCCGATCATCCGGCGCTGCCGGTGACCATTGCCGAAACGGTCGAGACGGCACAGGCCTGCTTTCTGGCGGGGGCGGAAGCGATCCACGCCCATGTGCGGGATGAAAACGGCGAGCACACGCTGGATGCCGGGCTGTACCGTGATCTTGTTGCGCAACTCGCGGCTGCAGTCCCTGAAATGGCGGTTCAGATCACCACCGAAGCAGTTGGGCGCTACAGCCCGCAGGAGCAGCGGCAGGTCGTGCGCGATGTCATGCCGAAGGCCGTATCGGTGGCGCTGCGTGAAATGCTGCCCGATGCGTCGCAAGTCCAGGCAGGGCGGGACTTTTATCACTGGGCAAGGGAAGCCGGCATTGCCGTCCAGCACATTCTCTACGAGGCTGGGGAGGTGGCCGATCTCTTCGCGCACATCAAGGCTGGGGTGATCCCCGCTGATGAACTTCAGATCCTTTTCGTCCTCGGGCGCTACGCCAGGGACCAGCAGAGTGAGGTTTCTGACATGGACCCCTTCCTGAGCGCCCTGGCGCTCCAGGATTATGACGACGGCACCGTCGAATGGGGTCTTTGCGCCTTCGGACGCAACGAGACGGACTGTCTTGCCGCGGCGGTCCGGCGCGGCGGTCATGCACGTATCGGCTTTGAGAACAGCCTTTGGAACCGTGACGGCCTGATCGCCGCCGACAATGCCGAGCGGGTGCGGGAGCTGGTCCGGGTATTGGGGTAGGCGCCGGGACCTGGCTCGGTCTAGACGCGCCAGACCGCCGAAGCGCCGGTCATACCGGCCCCGGCTGCGGCAAACAGCAATGTTTCGCCGGAACGCAAAGGTTCCGCGCGGTGGGCGAGTGACAGCGTCAACGGAATTGTCGCGGCCGAGCTGTTGCCATATTCACCAACCGAGGAAAGGATTTTCTCCAGCGGGATACCGATGGCATGGGCGGCCGCGTCAAGCATGCGACGGTTGGCCTGGTGCGGGATAAAGCGGTCCACCGCACATGCCGTGATTCCCGAGCGCTCGAGCGCGCAGCGCGCGCTGTCGGCCATCATGTGGACCGCATGCGAAAACACCCGCCTGCCATTGTCGATGTGCATTTTGAGTGCGGCCTCGTCCGCCGCCGGCGAAAACGGCGCACGCGAGCCGCCCACGGGGATGCGGATGCGGTCGTACTGGGCGCCGTCGGACCGCAGTTCCAGCGATAGCAGGCCTGAATCGCCGTCTGCGCGAGGTTCGAGTACGACGGCGCCCGCAGCATCGGCAAAGAGCACGGCGCTGGCCTTCTCCTGCGGGTCGATGCGGCGGCTCAAGATGTTGGCGGCGACAACAAGGGCCGGTTTTTTCTGCTGACGCACGAAATTCTCGGCAAAGCTCAGCGCATATAAAAATCCGCCGCAGGCGCCGGTAATGTCGACCGCGCCGGGCGAACCGAGCCTCAGCCTGTAAGCAAGCAGGGGCGCCGATGGCGGCAGCAGGTGGTCCGGTGTGCTGGTTGCCAATAGCAGCAATCCGACATCCGCGGGGTCAAGCGAGCTTTCCCGCAATGCCATTTTGGCGGCCGGCAAAGCGATATCCGTCAGCGCTTCCTCGGGTGCCGCGTATCGCCGGTTGCGGATGCCCGTCCGGCGCGCGATCCAGCCGTCCTCGAGGCCGAGCCGTCCCTCGATTTCGGCGTTGGGGACGACCCGCTCCGGCGCATGGTGGCCGAGCCCCGCAATGGCGACGCCGGTGGCCATCAGCCAAAGGTCTCCGCAGCATCCGCGATGGCGCCATAGACCGTGTCAAGATCACCGGCGGTGGCGCAATAGGGCGGCATCACATAGACCGTGTTGCCCAGCGGTCGTAAAAGCAGGTTCCGCTCCTGGAAGAAGGCATAAAGTTTCGGGCCAACATTGGAGAGGTAGCCGTCGTCGCGCGCCTTCAGGTCCATGGCCGCGATTGTCCCGCACTGGCGCACATTCTCGAACCGCGGATCATCGGCGAAGCGGCTCAACCTTTCGTGCTGCATACCGGCAAGATTGGCGATCGTGTCAAGCACCGGCTCGTCCTGCCAGATTTTCAGATTGGCGACGGCCGCAGCGCAGGCGATCGGATTGGCCGTGTAGGAACTGGAGTGGAAGAAGGTCTTCGACCGGTCCGTCGAGTAGTGAGCATCGAAGATCTCCGACCGGCAGAGGGTCACAGCCAGCGGCAGCGAACCACCGGTTATGCCTTTGGAATAACAGGCGATATCCGGTTCGACGCCGGCAATCTCGCAGGCGAACATGGAACCGGTCCGGCCCCAGCCGGTCATCACCTCGTCGGCGATGAAAAGCACATCATGGGCCTCGCAGACGGCTTTGAGCTGGCCCAGCGTATCGGGCGAATACATCAGCATTCCGCCGGCGCCGAGCACCAGCGGTTCGACGATGAAGGCCGCGACATCGCCTTCGCGGCACGCCGTCTCAAGCGCCGCGATCGTCGCCGCGTCGTCATTCGGCTGCGGGAAGGGCACCGAGGTGACGTCGAACATCAGCGGCTCATAGGCGGCGTTGAAGACACCGCGTTCCCCGACGGACATCGTGCCGATCGTGTCGCCGTGATAGCCGTTTTCCATCACGACGATGCGGCTGCGCTCGCTCCTGCCGATATTGCGCCAGTAACCGAGCGCCATCTTCAGAGCCACCTCGACGGAGGTGGAGCCGCTGTCGGAGAAAAACACGTGGCTGAGAGTCGATGGCGTGATTTCCAAAAGCCGCTCCGCCAGCGCTTCGGCCGGGTCGTGCGTATGGCCTGCGAAAATGACCTGGTCCAGCTTGCCTGCCTGGTCGCGGATCGCCTCGATGATGCGCGGTTCGCAATGGCCGTGTGTCACCACCCACCAGCTTGAGACGCCGTCAAAGATCTGCCGCCCGTCCTTCGCCGTCAGGTAAGCACCCTTGCCGCCGGTGATGTGGGCCATGTCCGGCAGCACCGCGTGCTGGGTGAAGGGATGCCATATGGGAAAGTTCCTTTGAGCGTTCATTTCGTCTTCCTCGCGCATTCGCGCCGTGCTCACGCCCGGAATTCGCCCGTATCGAAGGCGTCGGCGAATGCGGCCTGCAGCGTTTGCGGGTCAAGCGGGTCCAGCACCGGCAAGCGGCCGAGCTGACGGATTTTGCCCATCTCGGCGATGGTCCGTTGCGTGTCGGCGATCTCCTCGCCGGCAAAGGCGACCCCCAGCAGCGGAACGCCGCGGGCCCTCAGCGCCTCGATGGACAAAAGCGCGTGATTGATCGCGCCAAGCGCCGTCCGCCCGACCAGGACCGCTGGCAGGCCCCATCCCGCGATGACATCCGCGAAAAGCGTCTTACGGGTCAGGGGAACGAGGACGCCACCGGCGCCCTCGATCACCAGAGATCCCTCCACCTGCGGAGGCACAAGCCTGTCCGGATCGATTTCAACACCGTCGATTTCGGCCGAACGGTGTGGTGAGAGCGGACTGTTCAGCCGATAGGCCTCAGGCAGTACCCGTGCATCCGGCAGTCCGGCGAGGCGCTGGACCGTCTGCGAATCCGTATCGCCCTCAAGGCCCGACTGAACCGGTTTCCAGTAGGATGCGCCGAGCGCCGCGGTGAGGCCGGCCGCGAAAACCGTCTTGCCGACATCCGTATCGGTTCCAAGCACGACGATTGTGGTCATTGGCCCGGCCGCTCCAGTTCCTCGGCAAGGGCCGAGAGCATGCCGGCCAAAGCCGTCTCGTCGGCATTCAGCGTCAATGAGATACGCAGGCGCGATGTGCCTTCGGCAACGGTCGGCGGTCGGATGCAGCGAATGTCGTAGCCGCGTTCCTGCAGGGCTGCGGCACACTTCATAGTCGCGACGGGATCGCCGATGATGACCGGCTGGATCTGCGTATCCGTGGCCGGGCGGCCAAGAGTCCGCAGTCCCTGCGACATCTGTGTTATCTGGCGCTGCAGGCGATGCCGCCGTTCCGGCTCGTCCTGCAGGATGCGCAGCGCTTCGCGCACGGCGGCCGCCATCAGCGGCGAGGGAGCGGTCGCGTAGATGAAGGGCCGGCTGCGATTGACAAGGTAATCGGCAAGCACGGTCGACAGGCAGACCAGCGCGCCGGATGCCCCCAGCGCCTTGCCGCAGGTATGAACCACGATGACATGATCGTGGCCCTCGTGGTCGGCGGCAAGGCCGCGCCCGCCGGGCCCGAAGACGCCGGTTGCATGCGCCTCGTCGATCACAAGGAAACCGTCATGTCGGTCTGCCATGGCCAGGAGGTCATCCAGCGGCGCCCGGTCGCCATCCATGCTGTAGAGGCTTTCAACGACTATCCAGGGGCGTCCGGTCCCACCCTTCTTGCGCCACGTAAGGATCGCGTCGTCGAATGCGTTCGGATCGTTATGTGCAGCAAAGGCGACGCTCGCGCGTGTCGCTCCGGCGCCGTCATGGCAGCTCGCATGGACAAGTTCGTCGAGAATAACCAGATCGTTGCGTTGCGGAAGGCAGGCGAGAAGCGCGTAGTTGGCCATGAAACCGCTGCCGAAATAAAGCGCGCGCTGTGCGCCGAAGAAGGCCGCTGCCTCCTCTTCAAGCGCCTGGTGTTCCGGGTCATTACCGCGCAACAGGCGCGATCCACCGGCATCGGCCGGCACGCCCCGCGTCAAGGCCGCCTGCAACGCGTCTGCGATGCGCGGGTCGCTGGCGAGACCGAGATAGTCGTTCGAGGAAAAATCGATCCCGGCATTCTGGGCAAGGCCTCGAAGCCGCCCGCGCCCGGCAAGGCGCCGCAGCGAGGTCTCGTAGCGCGTCAGATGGCCGGCATCGTCATTCCGCTGCAACATTGCTGACGGTTTCCTCTTTCACCTCAAGGGCCTCCGGCTGAAGGCCGAGCTTGCGGAAAAGCACCGCGTCCACATCGTCTTCCGGATTGTCCGTCGTCAGAAGCGTATCGCCGCTGAAGATCGAGTTGGCGCCTGCGAGGAAGCACAGCGCCTGTGTTTCATCGGACATTTCAGTCCTGCCGGCGGAAAGCCGCACATGGCTTTTCGGCATCATGATGCGGGCCAGCGCGATCGAACGCACGAAATCGATCGGGTCGATCGGCTCTGCCTTCTCAAGCGGTGTTCCGGCGATCGGGATCAGCATGTTGATCGGTACGCTCTCCGGCTGCTCCGGAAGGTTGGCGAGCGTGACCAGCATGTCGATACGGTCTTCGGCCTCCTCGCCCATGCCCAGGATTCCACCGGAACAGATCTTCATGCCGGCATCGCGCACATTGGCGAGCGTGTCGAGCCGGTCCGCATAAGTGCGTGTCGTGATGATCTCGCTGTAGTGGCGTTCGGACGTATCGAGATTGTGGTTATAGTAGTCCAGACCCGCGCCCTTCAGCTCCAGCGCCTGCTCGGGCGTCAGCATGCCGAGCGTCATGCAGGTCTCCATGCCCATCGCCTTGACGCCTTCGATCATGGCGATCAGTGCCGGCATGTCGCGAGGCTTCGGATTGCGCCATGCGGCGCCCATGCAATAGCGTGTCGATCCGGCCTCCCTGGCGCGGCGCGCTTCGGAAAGCACCCGCTCGACCTCGATCAGTTTCGATGCGCTCAAACCTGTCTTGTGATGCGCCGACTGGCTGCAATAGCCGCAATCTTCCGGGCAGCCACCCGTCTTGATGCTCAAAAGCTGGCTTTTCTGGACCCGGTTGGGATCGAAATGCTGGCGATGCACCGTCTGCGCCCTGAAGACCAGGTCGTTGAACGGCAGGTTGTAGATCGCCTCCGCTTCCTCGCGTGTCCAGATTTTTTCGGCTGATTCACTCATGAGATCGTATCACTTCGCTGAAAAAGGTGCTCCCGTTTAGCACCCGCTTCTGATTGTCGCAAATCCTAAGATGCCGCGGTTTCCCGTGTGCCACGCTGTGCCGCGTGGCTGGCCAGCAGGGTCTCCTCGATGACGTCCATGGCCTCGTTGAAAACCGCATCTTCGATCGTGATCGGTGCCAGGAACCGGATGACATTGGCCCTTACGCCGCAGGTCAGCAGGATAAGCCCGCGCTCCAGTGCCCTGGCCCGGACTGTATTGGCGAACTCGGGATTCGGCTGGTCGCTGTCCGGCTGGTTGAATTCGACGGCGTTCATAAATCCCGGGCCGCGGATGTCGGCAATCTCCGGCACTTTTTCGCGCAGGCTCTCCAGCCGCTGTTTCAACCGCGCACCGAGAAGATTGGCGCGGTCGCAAAGGCCTTCGTCTTCGATGATATCGAGGACCGCATGCGCTGCGGCAATCGCCAGCGGATTGCCGCCATAGGTACCGCCAAGGCCACCAGCCTGCGGCGCGTCCATGAGATCGGAACGGCCGGTTACGGCCGCGAGAGGGAACCCGCCGGCAAGGCTCTTGGCCATGGTTGTCAGGTCCGCCGCAACGTCGTGGTGCTCCATGGCAAAACAACGTCCCGTACGGGCAAAGCCGGTCTGGACCTCGTCGGCAATCAAGAGCATGCCATGCTTGTCGCAGATTGCCCGCAGCGCCGCCATGAAGGCCGGCGGCGCCGGGTAGAAGCCGCCTTCGCCCTGCACGGGTTCGAGAAGGATCGCCGCGACCCGCGCCGGATCCAGGTCGCTCTTGAGGATCTGATCGAGCGCTGCCAGAGACGCCTCCGTCGAAATCCCGTGTAGCGGGACCGGGAAGGGCGCGTGATAGACGTCGCCAGCCATGGCGCCGAAGCCGGCCTTGTAGGGAAACACCTTGCCGGTCAGCGACATGCCCATGAAGGTTCGACCGTGGAAGCCGCCGGTAAAGGCGATGACCGCCGAACGGCCGGTTGCCGCGCGGGCGATCTTGACGGCATTCTCCACCGCCTCGGCGCCGGTCGTCAGGAAGACTGTCTTCTTCTCGCCTTCTCCCGGAACCAGTGCATTGAGCCGCTCGGCCAGGGCCACATAGTTTTCGTAGGGCACGACCTGATGGCATGTGTGGGTGAACCGGTCGAGCTGCGCCCGCACCGCTTCAACAATGCGCGGATGGCAATGACCCGTATTGACGACGGCAATGCCGGACGCGAAATCGATATAGCGGCGCCCCTCGACGTCCCATATCTCGGCGTTGCGCGCCTGATCGGCATAGACGCCCGTCATCACCCCGACACCACGCGAAAGCGCCGCGCCCCGGCGCTCGGCAAGGTTGGAATTCAATACACCCGTCACCGTGCAAGCACCTCTCTGACCGCTTCGAGCATGCGTGCACGGTCCTGCCGTGCCGCGAGCGCGCCGTGCATGTCTGTCCGCACGAACTGCGCCGGCGTGTTCGGCTGAAGCTGTCCGATCAGGTCCATGTCGGCGGAAATGACGGTGCCGATCATGAAATAGCCGCCGCCGGAAACGGCGTCCCGGTGGAGAACGATCGGCTCCGTGCCGCCCGGCACCTGGATCGAGCCGTAGGGATAGCAGGCATCGGTAATATTGGACGGGTCGGAACCCGCCCCGAAGGGCGGTTCGCGCTCGATGAAGTCCAGCGGCGTGCCGCCCTGGAAGCGGTATCCCATCCGGTCGGCTTCGCCGGCCACCTTCCAGGTTTCTTCAAAGAAGCGCCCCCCGGAGGCTTCCGTTATCCGGTGCCAGTAGAGCCCGGGAAGAACCCGCAGCTCGGCCGGATTGCCGGGTGCGCGGCGCAGTTCGCCGGGGACCGATTTGCCCGCAGCGGGACCGGAAGAGGGCCCGAGCGGCAGTTCGTCGCCGGCCTGGATTGCCCGGCCATCGACACCGCCCAGCGCTCCGATGGCGTAGGTGGAGCGGCTGCCGAGCGCCGGCGGCGTATCGATGCCGCCGGAGATCGCGATATAGGCCCGTGCCCCGGACCGCAGATAGTCGAAGGACAGCACCTGGCCGGGTTTCACGGCAAATGACGTCCAGCATTCCATGGTCTCGCCGTCGAGTTTCGGCGGCAGGTCCGCACCGGTCACGGCCACGACGGCATCGTCCGTGAATTCGAGCTCCGGACCGGTAAAGACGGCCTCGAGCCCGGCCGCGCCTTCATCGTTGCCGACAAGCAGGTTGGCGGTTCTGAGCGCCAGCCGGTCCATGGCGCCGCCGATCGGGATGCCGAGGTGATAATATCCGGGCCGCCCCATATCCTGGATGGTGGTCATGAGCCCGGGGGAAAGGACTTTAACGGCCATTGAGTGCCTCCAGGAGTTTTGCGTTGGTTCCGTCGATGTCTTTGTTGAATTCCTCAAGCGAGAAGACGACGTCCTTCATGCGCGGCATGAACCGTCCCGCCTCGACATCGGCGACGTCGCGGTCATATTCCTCGCGGCTGATCGACTTCCATTTGACGATGTCTCCGGGTTTGAAGAACACCATGAAGTCTTTGAGGTATGACACGTCCTGCGCCGGGTCGTAGATCGGCATTGGCGTGATGCCGAACATCTGGTAGCCGCCCGCGCCGCGCACCGAATAGATGCATGAAAAGCAGCCGCCATAACCGACCGTCAATTTCGGCGTATCGGTGCGCGGACGCAGATATTTCGGCACCTGGATCTGTCGCGGCCTGTCGACCATCTGGTAGAGGAACGGCAGTCCGGCGACGAAGCCGACCATGGACACGAACCAGGGCGAGCCGGAGTGGGCGGCAATAAACTCGCCAACATCGGCGAAGCCGTTGATCTGCGCCGCATATTCAATATCAGTGGAATTCGGATCCTGATGGCGTTCGCGGAACCGCATCAGCGTCTCGTGCGTCCAGGGGTCCTGGTAATAGACCGGTATCTCGATGATGCGGGTTTCAAGCACCGCCTCCGCATGTTCCGCCGTTTCCTCGATACGCTTCAGTTCCGTCATCAGGTCGTCCGGATGGATGACATCCGGATCGAACTTGATCTGCAGCGATGCGTTGGCTGGACAGATCTCGGTGACGCCCTTGATCTGCGCCTCGCGCACGGAATTGGTGATCGAGAGGCTCTTGAAGAAAGCCTCGAGAGACATGTCCTCGCTGACCTCCACGAAGATGTGCTCGTCGCCGCCGAATGAATATCGCGATGTCATGCCGCAAGGCCTCCTTCGTTCTGCGCCAGCCCGGCGCTGTTTTCTTCAAGCCACGGCTCCAGCCAGCCTGTATGGACCGCGCCCGCCTGGACCGCAGCATCCTCTGCAAGGGCCGAAAACAGCGGTGCCGTCGTCTTCAAGCCGTCGATGCGGAATTCGGATACCGCACGCTGCAGGCGGGCAATCGCGTGTTCGCGGCTCTCGCCGCTGACGATCAGCTTGCCGAGCAGCGAATCGTAGAAGGGCGGGATCTGGTAACCGGGGTAAAGCATGTGGTCGAAGCGCACGCCCGGGCCGCCAGGGAAGCGGAAATCGGAAACAACGCCTGGAAACGGCATGAAATTGTTGGCCGGATCCTCTGCATTGATCCGTACCTCGATCGCATGGCCGTTGATGGCCAGATCCGCCTGGTTGATCGAAAGCGGTTCGCCCGCCGCGATGCGGATCATCTCGGCGACCAGGTCAATGCCGGTGATCTCTTCGGTGACCGGGTGCTCGACCTGGATGCGGGTATTCATCTCGATGAAATAGAATTCGCCGGATTTGTCGTCATAGAGATATTCGATGGTGCCGGCGCCGCGATATCCGACGGATTTCGCCAGTTGCACGGCCGATGTGCAAAGCGCCTCGCGGGTTTCGGGGTCGAGCGCCGGTGACGGCGCTTCCTCCCAGACCTTCTGCCGCCTGCGCTGCAGCGAGCATTCACGCTCGAACAGGTGGATCACCTTGTTGCCGTCACCGAGAATCTGGACCTCGATATGCCGCGCCCGCTGGATGACTTTTTCAAGATAGAGCCCGCCATCACCGAAGGCCGCGCTCGCCTCGGACGCAGCCTGCGGGGCGAGCGTGTCGAGTTCATCGCCGTTTTGCGCAATGCGAATACCGCGCCCACCACCGCCGGCCGTCGCCTTGATCATCACCGGATAGCCGATACGGTCGGCCACCGTATTCGCAGCACCGGGATCCGACAAGATGCCGTCACTGCCGGGCACCGTCGGGACGCCGGCCTCCATGGCCGCCTGCCGGGCGGCCGCCTTGTCGCCCATGCGCCGGATGGTATCGCCGCGCGGGCCGACGAAGACCATACCGGCAGTCTCGACCGCATCGGCGAAATCGGCGTTCTCCGCCAGGAAACCATAGCCCGGGTGAACGGCGTCGGCACCGGTCTTGCGGGCTGCCTCGAGAATGGCATCGACATTCAGATAGGACTTGGCAGCCGCCGGCGGGCCGATGTCGACGGCTTCGTCGGCAAGCTCGACCGCGAGCGAGTCCGCGTCGGCGGAACTATGGACCTGTACGGTGCGGATGCCGAGCTCTCTTGCGGCCCGGTTGATCCGCACTGCGATCTCGCCGCGGTTGGCAATCAGGAGCGTCTTGATCGGCATGGGCTGTGTCCTCAGCTTTCGATTTCGGCAAGCACCTGTCCGGGTGTTACCGCGTCTTCATTGTCGACCAGGAACCCGGACAGCGTGCCTTCGAAATCGGACCGGATCTCGTGGAAGGACTTCATCACCTCGACAAGCCCGATGACGTCGCCCTTCGCGACAGGATCGCCCGGTGCCTTGAACTCGGGCTGGTCCGGTGCCGGTTTGCGGTAGAATGTGCCGGGAAGCGGTGAGCGGATTTCCTGTTTTGCCATTGATTTCTCCAGTCGTTTTTCGCTTTACCGATCAGGCGGCAAGAAATGGGTCGAGTGCCGTGCGCACGGAGCGCGCAACCGCGGCGGCATTCGGCGTATCCGAATGGACGCAGACAGTCTGGACGCGCACCGGCAGGTCCTTGCCGCCCGCCGATCGCACCAGTCCTTCCGTCACTGCCCGCACCGTGCGCTCTGCCGCATGATCGGGATCGACAGCCTCGTGCTCCCGGGTGATGATCAGCTTGCCCTCATCATCATAGTCGAGGTCGGAGAAAAACTCGGCCTGGAACTCGAGCCCGCGTGCTGTGTAGATCTCCTCGTGCAGCGTGCCGGCAAGGCCGAGAAGAGGCACCCGGAAATGCTCGGCCGCATCGGCGACGGCGTGGGCAATATGCTCGCGGCCCGCGGCCATGCCATAAAGCGCGCCGTGCGGCTTCAGGTGGCTGAGCGGGATGCCGGCGACATCGAGGAATCCCTTGAGTGCCCCGATCTGGTAGATGATGATGTTGGCCATCTCCTCGCGGCCGATCTTCATCTCGCGGCGGCCGAAGCCGGCGAGATCCGGCAACGAGAAATGGGCGCCCACCTTGACCCCGTGCCGCCGGGCAAGCTCGATCGAGGCCCGCATGTGATTGGGATCGGAGCTGTGGAAGCCGCAGGCGATATTGGCCTGGGTGATATGCGGCATGATCGCTTCGTCATCGCCGACGCGGTAGATGCCGAAGCTTTCGCCCATGTCGCAGTTGATATCGACGGACATAAGGTGCCTCCCGATCAGCGCTTGAGTGACGCCACGTAGCGCAGCCTGATCTGGTCGGCGATGACCGCCAGGATCAGGAGCGCCCCGAGGACGACCGTTTGCAGATAGGATTCGATGCGCGCCAGGTTCATGCCGTTCTGGACGAGGCCGATAAACAGCGCGCCGAGAACGACATTCTCCACCCGCCCGACACCGCCGCGCAGGCTGACGCCGGCGATTACGCATGCGGCGATCGATTCGAGCGGCATGGACGCGCCGATATTGGCTTCACCCGTATCGAGCCGGGCGGTGAGCAGCATGCCGGCCACCGCCGCCAGTCCGGCGCAGAAGACATAGGTCCAGAACAGGGTCGCGCGGGTGCTGATACCCGACAGGCCCGCCGCCTTGATGTTGCCGCCGACAGCGTAGAAGTATCGGCCGAATGGCGTCCAGTTGAGGAAAAGGTAAAGGCAAAGGATGATGATCGCCGCGACATAGACCGGCACCGGGATGCCGAAAAGGGCTCCGAAACCGAAGATGTCGCCGAACTGCTGCGGCATGCCGTAAACCGGAACGCCGCCGGTAAGATAAAGCGCGATGCCGAAGCCGACCGAGGCCATGCCGAGCGACATCATGAAGGGCGATACGTTGAACAGCGAGACGCCGATGCCGTTGACCACGCCGATCATGGTGCCCGCCAGGATGCCGGCAAAGCAGCCGATGAAGATGGCAAGCCAGACAAGGTCCGGCATTGCCGCGAAGGCGGTCGCCATGGCAAGCGCGCCGACGACGGAGGACAGCGCAACGATCGTGCCTACCGACAGATCGAAGCCGCCGGTCAGCAATGCCAGCATCTGTCCGAGCGAGACGATGGTCAGATAGACCGACTGGCGCAACACGTTCATCAGGTTGCGGCCGGTCAGGAAATTGTCCGACATCAGCGAAAAGACGATGACGGCGATCACCAGCAGGAACGGCAGGATGCCGAGGCGGATGAACAGCCTTTTGAGCCGGTCCGACAGGTTGATCGTGTTTTCGGCGCTCATGCTAGCCTCGCTCGCCATTACGCGGCCTCCCGTTCGAAGAAATGCTTGAGGACGTTCTCCTCCGTGATCGCATCGCCCTTGAGTTCGGCCTGGATCTGCCCGCGGTAAAAGACATATGCGCGGTTCGAAAGGTGGAGGATTTCCGGCAGGTCCGAGGAGATCAGCAGGATTGCGGCGCCGTTCTCGCAAAGCTCGGCAATGAACCGGTAAATGGCGGCGCGGGTGCCGACATCGACGCCGACAGTCGGCTCGTCGAAGGCAATCAGATCGAATTCCCGTGTCAGGCTGCGCGCCAGCATCGCCTTTTGCTGATTGCCGCCGGAAAAGTGCTCGACCGTGCGCTCGATGCGCATGGGTGCAAGATGCAGGCGCTCCGCAAGCGCACCCGCCATGCGCGTCTCGCCGCCTGCGCTGAGCACGACACCATTTGAGACCGGGCTGCGTGTCAGGCAGGCAAGGCTGATATTTTCGCGCACGGGCCGCATCATCATGAGGCCGTCATTCTTGCGGTCCGACGGCAGGTACAGAAAACCGTGGTCCAGCATCCTGCGCGTCGACTGGCCGGTAACCTCCGTCTCCTTGAACCGGACCGAGCCGGAAGCGATGGCGCGGGCGCCGAAGCAGGCCTGCGCGAATTTCGATTTGCCGGACCCGACAAGCCCCGCCAGTCCGACGATCTCGCCGCGGCGCACGGTCATGGACGCACCGCGTACGCCACTATCGGCGGTGACGAGATCCGAGACTTCGAGCAGCGTCTGCTGCGGATTGAATTCGATCTGCGGAAAAACCTGGCCGACGACACGGCCGGTCATAAGCCGGACCAGCTCGTCCTCCGATGTGGTCCGTGCATCCACCGTGTCGATATAGTGGCCGTCGCGCAAAACCGTGATGCGGTCGCCGATCTCCCGGATCTCGGACATGCGGTGGGTAATGTAGATGATGCCGACGCCTTTTGCCTTGAGCCGGGCGATCAGGCGGAAGAGCTGCTCCGTCTCGTGCTGGGTCAGCGAGGCTGTCGGCTCATCCAGGATGAGGACAGACAACTCGGAGCGGAATGCCTTGGCGATTTCGACCATTTGCTGTTCAGCGCGCGTAAGGCGCGACACCGGCAGGTTGACCGGCAGGTGAAAGTCGAGGTCCTGCAGGATTTCCGTCGCACGCCGGTGCAGCGACCGTTTCTGCAGAATGCCGGAACGGGTCTCTTCCGCGCCGAGGAACAGATTCTCTTCAACGCTCATTTGCGGGATCAGCGAGAATTCCTGGAAGACGGCGCTGATGCCGAGCGCCCGCGCCTCGTGAACGGAATCGAGTTGAACGGGCGATCCGTTGAAGCGGAACTCGCCGCCTGTCGGGCGCGCCGCGCCGGCGATCATCGAAATCAGCGTCGACTTGCCGGCGCCGTTCTCGCCAAAGAGCACATGCACCTCGCCGTGCCGCAATTCGAAGTCGACACCGTCCAGCGCTTTGACACCCGGAAACTGCTTGGTGATGTTTCTGGCCTCGAGAAGAAGATGCGCATCGCCTGGACGCGCACCTTCTCTGTCTTGGGAGGACATGATCGTGGACCCTCCGGGCGGGATCAGTTCACCCGGAAGACCGGCTTGAAGCCGCTCGGCGCAAGCGTCGAGGATGGATCGAAATCGGCAAGGTTATCCTGCGTCACGATCTTCAGCGCCGGGCCGACATGCTTCTGAAAAGGCTCGCCCTCCAGGATACGTACGGCCTGATCGACCGCGATACGGCCTTGAATGACCGGCGAGTCGGTCGGTGCGGCAAGGATCTGCTTGCGGCGGATGCCCTGGTCGACGCCCGGGGTGTAGTAGTAGGAGACAACCTTGACCTGGTCGGTCAGGCCGCGGGCCCGCAGGATCGGAATGGCCGCTTCCGCGGTCACTGCCGTGCCGACGACATAGTCGAGGTCCGGATGGGCTTCCAGCGTGTCCTCGACAAGCTTGGCCTGCGCTTCCTTGCCGGTGTCGCCATATTTGGTATCGACAAGATCGACCGCCGATCCCTCGATTGCGCCCGTGAAACCCGTGTTTCCAGCTTCAACCCAGCCTGCGCCGGCGGGGCCGGGGAACCAGGCCACCTTGGCCTTTTCACCGCCCGACGGATGCAGTTCGGCAAGGAACGCACCGGCCTTGCCGCCCATCTCGCCAAAGGAGACCAGCGATTTGGCTGACAAATCCGATGATGACATGCCGTTGATCACATCGATGACGGGGATGCCCTTGTCGGAGATTTCCTTGACGATGTTGTTGAGGCCATCGAACGAAATCGCACCGATGATGACGGCGTTGGCGCCTGCGGCCACGCAATCCTCGATCTGCGAGATTTGGTTGTTGAGCTCGGTGTAGCCGCCGGCCTCGACCAGCTGCATCTTGACACCCAGCCGTTCAGCTTCCTGGGCAACGCCATAGTCGACGCCAAGCCAGTAGGCGTCCTTCATGTGAGGAAAGGATACGCAGATTTCCCATGGCTTCGACGCGGCCGGCAATGGCTGGTAGTCCATCGTCGAGCGCGGGCTTTCCATATTGAACGGCGGATCCCAGACCTCAACCGGATACGGATACCAGTTTTCCGCCGCGGCAGCCGCTGTCATGCAGGTCGTGATTGCGGCCGAAATCATCAGCTTTTGCATTGTCTTCGTCATTCCGTGTGCTCCCGAATTCCGTGGCGGGCGTGTTTGCTTCCCGTTCGTTTGGCTTGTGTCGTGCCAAGCGACGCCACCCGCTCCCATTGGCGCAAACTAGGTTGGACCGGATCGGTATTATTGTAAAATATGAATTTGAGCTGTATAAAATCGGAAAAACAGATGGATGGTGAATATTCAGCCAGATGAGCATCATTTCATCACGCCGTAAAAGCCGGAGTGGAAGATTCGGTAAAAAATTCAAAGAAAACAGGAATATAAGAGAGCTCCTGTTCAAATGCGGCGAGTGGTTTTTCAATTGACAGTCGCGTAGGGCGGAAAAACACCATTCTGGGAATATTGATTCAACAGGTAACTCGAATCGGAAGTTGAGATGGACATTTCATTGAAGCAGATCCGCTATTTCATCGCCGCGGCGAATGCCGGGCAGGTTTCGCGCGCTGCGATGGATATCAACGTGTCCCAGTCAGCGGTCACCGCAGCCATCAAATCGCTCGAGGAATCCGTCGGCGCCCCCTTGTTCGAACGCCATTCAGGCGGTGTCAGCCTGACCTATGAGGGAAATCTGTTTCTCGACCATGCCCGCCACATCGTCGCCACGGTGGACGAGGCCATCAGGTTGCCGCGCCGCATCCGCGATGATGTACGCGGCCGCGTGCGGCTGGCGGTCAGCTACACGGTTCTCGGCTATTTCCTTCCGGCGCACCTGGCGCGGTTCACGCGCGGGTTTCCCAATGTCGAAGTGCAGATGAACGAGGCGGACCGCCCCGATATCGAAGAGGGACTGACGGCCGGAACCTTCGATCTTGCCGTGATGCTCACGTCCAACATCATCAATCAGGAAGACCTGTCCTACGACACGCTGTTGCGCTCGCGCAGACGCCTGTGGGTCGATGCCCAGCACCGGTTCCTCGAAAGGCCGAGCGTTTCATTGCAGGATATCGCCGCAGAGCCCTACATCATGCTGACAGTCGATGAGGCGAGCAATACGGCGCAGCGCTACTGGAACCGCAGCCCCTACCGGCCGAATGTCATCTTTCGAACGTCCTCGGTCGAGGCGGTGCGGTCCATGGTCGCCAACGGCATGGGCATCGCCATATTGTCGGACATGGTCTACCGGCCCTGGTCGCTCGAGGGCAGGCGGGTCGAGGTGATGCCTGTTGCCGATCCGGTTCCCACCATGGATGTCGGCCTTGCATGGTCCAACGCGGCGGAGCTGAGCCCAGCGACACGCGCCTTCATCGATTTCATGCATCTGGCGCTCAGTTCCGACCAGTCCTTTGGCGTGGCGCGGGATTAGTCCAACACCGTGCCTGTCCAGCCTTGGCCGTTACTGGAAGTTGATCGGCTGTCTGGTCCGCGAGGTGCGGATGATGGTGAAGAATTCGCGCGCCAGGACCTGGGCGTCCTCAATCGCAGGGCCCGGGTCGAAATCATGGAGCGTCTTGGGCAGCGCTTCGCCCTCGCGGATCATGGCGATCGCGTCTTCTTCGATGCGCCTGATCTCGCCTTCCGTCAGCCAGCCCTGCCAGCCGAGTGTGGTGACCTCGCCATAGGCACGGCCGATTGCGTTATGAAAAAGGAGGAGTGCAACTTGCGGAGTTGACCTGGGCAACATGTCTAAATCCTTTATCGTGTCCCCGCAAAAACAATAAATCCCTCACCAACATCATGGTTGCGCGCCACGTAGGGATTTACCATGGCGTGCAAAAGGCACCTCCAATCAAGTTTTGTTGAGATTAGTCGGTTTAGCAGCCGGAAACTGTGGTCCTTGCCACATTCAGGCAGGTTTTGCCCCGTGCGCCTCAGGAAATGTCCGCTTCCGCCTCGATTTCGACCGCGTAGTCGCCGACCAGCCGACCGATCTCGACCAGCGTGTTGGCGGGTCTGACGGCTCCGAAATACCGGCCATGGACGCGCGAAGCCGGCTCCCATTCGTCGGCGTTGCTCAGATAGATGCGCGTGCGTATGACGTTCTCGCGTGTGCCGCCGAGCGAGCTGATGGCGCCAAGGATCTTGTCGAGGATGTAAATGGTCTGCGCGCGCACGTCGCCTGGGCCCACCACCCGGCTCTCGCCATGCGTCGCCGTTGTACCGCTCACGAGAATGCGGTTTCCGATGCGCTGGGCACGGCAATACCCGGCGACCGGTTCCCATTCGCTGCCGGAAAGGGCCTGCTGGCGGCCGTTGTTCTCAACCACCTCAAAAACCGGCGGCAGTTCCGAAAGATGATCCGTCAGGTCGCCGGAAGCCGTCAGGTAGGGCGGTCGCCGGTACTCGTCGCCGCAATCGCCGGGAACCGGCGTCATCTGCCCGGTCACCGCCGCGATGGCATCATGGTCCTGCCGGTCCAGCGCGAAGGAGAACACGTCGCCGTTGGATGCGCGGTGCTCCGACTGGGTCAAGCGCGCGCCGATGATGACGGCACCGACGGCCGGCTGGTCCAGCACCCAGCGTGTCGCGACATTGGCGATGGTGACGCCGTGCCGCTTTGCGATCCCGTCGAGGCGGGAAAGAAGGTTCTGGAATTCTGCCCAGCCGCCGACGGTTTCGATGAACCGCGCATATTTCATCTTGCTCCAGTCCGCGATCGACTCCGGCTCTTTCGCACCAAGCCATTTTTCCGACATGAAGCCGCCGGCGAGCGTTCCATAGGCCAGCAGTCGCACGCCGCGTTCGAGGCATAGTTCGCTGAGTTCGCCGAGCGCACGCCGGTCGAGCAGTGAGCAAGACACCTGGTTGGTGGCAATCTCGTAGCCCTGCTGCAGCAGCAGGTAGAGGTGATCGGTATCGAAGTTCGTGACCCCGACATGTCCGATGACGCCGTCCTGCTTCAGGCGCATCAGCGTGTCCATCACGTCCAGATATCCGGGATATTCGAACGACCACCAGTGAAGCTGGAGAAGATCGATGGTATCGACGCCGAGCCTTTCACATCGCTCGGCGATGCCGGCGCGGACCGCATCTGGGGTGGTCTCGTGCGGTTCCGGACACCACTTCGTCAGCAGTTTTGCGTTCGTGGCGCCGCCGGCCTGAAGCATCATGCGCCGCGCTTCCCCGGCGATCAGTTCGGCTGAACCGTAATGGTCGGCCATGTCGAACGTGTCGAAGCCGCTCTGCGCGTAGTCAACCAGCACGCGGGCGGCAGGCGCGCGGTCGAGCAGAGTGCCGCCACGCTCCATGTCCGCGACCTGCCAGAGGCCGGTAATGATCCGGCTGACCTCCAGGCCGGGGGCCAGTTCCGTCCGCTCAGGCATTGCCGTCATGGGTTGTCCGCTCCGGAAGTTCGCCCGGCCGGAGCCGGGCGAAACGCTCAGTTTTCAATCGATGAAATGAACGCATCCACTTCATCAAGGGTGAAGTACTGGACTTCCTGGGTGCCCGATTCATCGAACTTCCAGGCGACGGCCGGTGCTGAGACGTCGCCATTTGCATCGAATTTCACCGGACCGGTGCCGCCCTGATAGGAGATGGTCTTGCCGGCGCCGAGCAGTTCCTTGGCCTTCTTCAGCCCCTCGGCGTTCGGGAAGATCGGCTCGCCCGCCGGGTCCGTCACCTTGGCGACAGAGGCCGCGATCGACGGGCCGCTGGCATCCGGTGCCGCTTCCATGGCAAGCATCGCGATCATCGCGGCGTCAAAGCTGTTCGGAAGGCCGGGGCCGCTGGGCTCGGCATCGAACTGTTCCTTGTAGAGTTCGACAAAGCCGCGGGCGCTTTCCGTGCGCGGCTGGGCGCTGTCGTGACCGACGGTTTCACCCAGATATTGCAGGCCGACACTGTCGCGATACTCTTCGGACTTCAGCGAATTGGCGACGACCATCTTCTGTGTGCCGCCCAGCGATATCCATTCCCGCGTGACCAGCGCGCCTTCCGCCGGATAGAGCGCCATGTAGATGGCTTCCGGCTGGCTCTTGAGTGCCTCCGTCACCTCGGAACGGTACGAGGACTGGCCGTCGGTGATTGCGATGGAGGCGGGCACGGTCACGCCCATGCTTTCGAGATCGGCCTTGACGAGTTTCCCGATGTCCTGCCCCCAGTCATCGTTCTTGTAGAAGATCGCGACGTTCTTGTAGCCGCGTTCCTTGATGAGAAGGGCGGCCACCGCCGACTGGTTGCGGGTGGTGGCGAAGGTGCGGAACCACAGCCCGTCGGTCTTTCCCTCGCTGGCGACGCTGGTGAAGGCCGTCGAAGACGAGCAGCACGACATCTGCATGACTTTCGACGGCACCGTCACCGAGGTCAGGATCGGCATCGAAACGCCTGACGAGACCGCGCCGAGCAGCACCGGCACCTTTTCGAGATCGACCAGTGCCTTGGCCGCGTCGACACCAACTTTCGGATCGGTCTGCGTGTCACGCAGCAGCATCTCGACCTTGCAGCCCTTGACCCCGCCGGCGACATTGAAGAGGTCGACCGCGAAGGCCGCGGTTTCGGCAATCGGCCGGCCCCAGTCCACTGAGGTCGGCAGGACGGCGCCGATCTTGGTCGTACAATCCTGCGCCAGCGCCGGAGCGGCCGACAGGCCGGCGGCGAGCGTTGCCGCGCCGATTAAGGTTTTCAGTCCGGAATGCATTGTCATTCTCCCTCTGTTCAGCTCTGATATTGCTCGCCGGCGTTGCTGATGACACCGGTGTTCTGTGGGCTGGGCCTCTTTGTGACCTGCAGCCTTTCGGGCAACAGCCCGCGCGGCCTGATCAGCAATGTCAGCACGATGATCAGGCCAATAAGGATGTACTGGAGTGTTCCGGCATAAAGCTGCAGCTCGGGCGGTGCCAGGCTCGCCAGCACGTAACCGCTGGCAACCCAGCAGCCCCAGACAACGAATGTACCGAGCACCGCGCCGAGATTGTTGCCGGCGCCGCCGACGATCAGCATCGCCCAGATCTGGAATGTCAGGATCGGTGCCAGGTCCTGTGGGCTGATAAAGGCGTAGAACGTGGCGTACAGCCCGCCGGCAAGCCCCATGATCACCGCTCCGATCACAAAGGCCTCCAGACGCACGCGCGCCGGGTTCTTGCCGAGCGAACGGGCCGCCGTCTCGTCCTCGCGGATGGAACGCAGGAGACGCCCGTAGGGCGAGGCAACGAGCCGCTCGAGGCCGAAATAGACGAGCACAAGGACGACCGCGACAACGGCGAGATAAAGAAGGCTGTAAAGGAACGGATCATTGACCAGCGCTTCCAGCGGCCGCTCGAAACCGCGGATGCCCTTGGCGCCGCCGGTCAGGTAGGTCGCATTGCGAACGAAGGCTTCAATCGCGACAGCAATGCCGAAAGTGGCGATCGCCAGGTAGTCATGTCTGAGCCGCGTCGTCGCCAGCCCGACGACAACGGCAAGAAGGCCGGCTGCCGCGGCGCCGCCGATCATGGCGAGCGGCCAGGGCAGGCCGAAGCCGCCGAGTTCTCCGCCGCGCTCCGGTCCGCCCAGAATGATCATCAGATAGGCGCCGGTTCCGAAGAAAGCCACCACGCCGCCGTTGAAGATGCCGGCATTGCCCCATTGCAGGTTAAGCCCCAGCACGGCGATGGCGAGGATCGCGGTGATGGTCAGGAAGAACACGAGATATGAGGCGATCCCGATCATCGCGCCTCTCCGAAAAGTCCGTTGGGGCGAACATAGAGGGTCGCCAGGATGACGAGGAACGGGATGGCCGGCTTGTAGCCGGCCGGCAACACCAGGATGGCAAATGACGAGGCGAGACCGACGATAAATCCGCCGAGCATCGCGCCCGTGACGCTGCCGAGTCCGCCGACGATTGCCGCAGCGAAGAGCGAAAGGACGAGATCGCGGCCCATCACCGGACTGAGCTGGTTATCGATACCGTAAAGCACCCCGGCAACCGCCGCGAGCCCTCCGCCGATGATCCAGGTCAGCCGGACCATGGAGGGAAGCGCCACACCGTTGACCTGTGCAAGCGTCGGATTTTCCGCAACGGCACGCAATGCAAAGCCGAGGGTCGTGCGGGTCAGCAGCAGATGCAGCGCGCCCATCGCGGCCAGAGCGATGAACAAAATGGCGACCTGGTCCGGCTTGATCAACAGAAGCGGATCGCTGCTGATCATGGTGGCGAAGGAGATCGCGTCCGAATAGCGTTCCGTCTGAAGGCCGAAAACAAGGGCGATCAGATTGCGCATGATGAGGGCGACGCCGAACGAGGCGAAGACCATGGTCAGCGGCCCGGCCATATGACGCAGGCGACGAAAGACGAGCCGGTCGATGAGAACGGCGGTAAGACCGGTTATGGCCGCCGAGGCAAGGGTCGCCAGCGCCAGGGCCGCGGACATGGAGAACGGTCCGATGAAATCGGCCAGCGCCGGCGCAACGGCGGACAGAACGGCGTCGAAAGTGAGCGCGCAGTAGGCGCCCACGGAAAGCAGTTCGGCGTGGGAGAAATTGGCAAACCGAAGGATATGCATCACTAGGGTCAGGCCGATGGCGCCCAGCGACAGGATCGAACCAACCAGGATGCCGTCAAAGAGCGCCTGGATCATGCCGCCCCCTTTCGTCTGCCGCCCAGATAGATTTCCCCCACTGCCGGGTCGTCGAGAATGTCGCCCGCCGGGCCGTCCATCTGGTTCTGCCCGTCGGCGAGAATGTAAGCCCTGTCGGAAACGCCCAGCGCCATCCTGGCGTTCTGCTCGACCAGCAGCACGGAAACGCCTTCGCCGGCGATCTTGCGGACGAGATCCAGCACGTCCTGGCTCGCCTTTGGTGAAAGTCCGGCCGTCGGCTCGTCCATCAGGATGATTTCCGGCTCGGCGACCAATGCCATGGCGATCGCGAGCACCTGGCGTTGACCGCCGGAAAGCCCGCCACCACGCACTGCGCGCCGTTCCGCCAGCGCCGGGAAAAGGTCGAACATGGCGGCAATGCGTGCCTCCGGCTCGGATCGGCAGCGCCGGGCGGCAAGCGCCAGGTTCTGCGATACGCTCAGCGTTGTGAAAATATTGGCCGTCTGCGGCACATAGGACAGCCCGAACGCTCCGAGACGGTCGGGCGCGGTACCAAGGAGACTGCGTTCCCCGAGGGTTATGCTGCCGCTTTCAACGATGACGAGGCCCGCCACGGCCTTGATCAAGGTTGATTTTCCGGCACCGTTCGGTCCGATCACGGTGACGATTTCACCGCTGCTCACATGCATCGACACGCCGTGCAGGATCGGCAGGCCCCGCCGGTATCCGGCAACCAGGTCCGCAACCTCCAGAAACGGCGTGGCCTCAGGCATCGGCGGTCGCTCCCAGATAGGCATCGAGGAGCGTCTCGTTGGACTGTGCGCCGGCGGCGTCACCCTCGTAGATGATGCGGCCGTTCGACATGGCGATGATCGAATGGCAGTGGCGCATGACGAGATCCATGTCGTGTTCGATGATGAGAAAGGTACAGCCTTCCGCGTTGAGCTGCTCAATCTTTTCAATGAGGACACGCGTCAGTGTCGGATTAACCCCGGCCGCCGGCTCGTCGAGCATGATCATCTTCGGGGTGCTCATCAGCACCCGCGCCAGTTCCAGAAGCTTCTGCTGACCACCGGACAACTGGCCGGCAGCCTCATCGGCGACACCGTCCAGCGTGGTGAAAGCGAGAATTTCATGCGCCCTTTCGGCGATCTGCCTTTCTCTTCTGTCAATGCTGCGTCGTGCAACAACGGGGACCCAAAACCGCTCGCCCGGCTGATCAGGAGCGGCGAGCATCAGGTTCTCGAACACCGACATGGCGGCAAAGGGTTTTGGAATCTGGAAGGTCCGCGCCAGCCCGTGGTGATAGATCGCATCCGGCGACAGGCCGCCGATCCCCCGGCCGTCAAACCGGATCGCGCCGCTGTCGCACGCCTGTTCGCCGACAATGGCATTGAACAGCGTCGACTTGCCGGCGCCGTTCGGCCCGATGAGGCCGGTGATCGAGCCCTCCTTTATGCTGAGTGAGACACGGTCCACAGCCCTGAACCCGCCGAAGGAAACGCTGACGTCGCGCGTTACAAGCAGACCGGGTGGGGCTTCGGTCATCGCGCGCCCCCGAGATTGTATTTCATGATCCGGCCGTGGCGACCGGCCTTGTCGCCTTCCAGACCATAGATACGCCCCGTCGGACCCGATCGTCGATCGAGCACGGCATCGATTGAACCTCGGTCCTCGCCATCGAGCCGCAGGCCGAATATGGCTTGCGTTTCGGCAAGGTGCTCAGCGGTGCGTGCGCCGATTATGACGGCGCCGACCTGTGGTCGATCCAGCACCCAGCGGCTTGCGACGGCGCCGATCGTCACGCCGTGCCGGTCGGCGACTGCCTTGAGGGCACCAAGGAGATCCTGGAACAGCGGCCAACCGCCGAACTCATCGATGATGAGCCGGTACTTGACGAGCGACCGGTTCTCGAAGGCAAAGCCCGGATCGGCCGCACCGAGCCAGCGCTCGGTCAGGAAGCCTCCGGCGAGTGTGCCGTAGGCAAGGATCTGCATACGGTTACTCGCGCACCAGTCGGAGAAAGCACCGGCCGGCCGATTGTCCAGCAGTGAATACTGGACCTGCGAGGACACCAGGTCGAAACCCGCATCGAGGAAGGGCTGCATTGCCGCCTCGCTCCAGTTCGTGGCGCCGAGATACTGGATCTTTCCTTTGGCCTGGATGTTCTTCAAGCTGGCCAGCACGTCGTGCGGCCTTCCGATCGAAAGATCCCACCAGTAGAACTGTACGAGCGGCAGGCGCTCCAGTCTGAGGCGCCTGAGAGACCGGTCGATGGTCGCCTCGATATCGGCGGGTGTTATGGTCGCCAGCCGGTCGAAATCGGGCACAAGCTTGGTGTGTACCTTAATGTCGTCGACCGCGTCTTCGCCGCGGCTTTCGCGGATGTGGTCGACAAATGCGCCGATCATCTCCTCCACGCCGGTGTAGATGTCGGCACAGTCGAAGGCATTGATGCCGGCATCGAAGAAATGCTCCATATCGGCGATGGCCCGTTGCCTGTCCACGGGACCGTGATCACCGGCAAGCTGCCATCCGCCCTTGATGACGCGACTGAAAGAATAGCCGGGACGAAGCGTCGTTGCCTCAACCATCATCGTCGGCCTTTTGCCAGTAGGGCGTTCCGCGCGCATCGGGCAGTCCGGACGTGCCTGCGTGGGTGAAGCGGCGTTTCCTGAGGCGAGTGATACGGAAACGCCCGCCGCAATGGGGGTCCGGACAGGCGATGTCGGTGTCGGTTGTCATCCAGTCATTGTCGTCTGTCACCCGCTGCTTGGCCGGAAGGAACGGCAGAAGCGTCGCCAGCGGATACATCGGAAAGTGATTGACATCGGGAAAGACCAGGTTCTCGCCTTCGACCAGGAAATAGGCGCCTTCCGGATGGTTGCAGACCATCGGCTTGTCGCCGGCCACCACCTCCACCTTGAGGTCAAAAAGCTCGAAAGGTTTTTCCTCCACTGGCAACCCCGTCTTTTTGTGATATGTTATTTGTGATATCTTATTCGAAAGGGTGCGCCGCAGCGGCCGAAAAGTCAAGTTTGCCCGTCGGAATGAATGCCCGCGGAACGTGGGTGCCGCGGCGGCAGGACAAGAAGCGGGAGAGCCATGTGAGCCAGGAAAGCGCTGTCGAGTTTTCGGACACATCATTCGATGAATCCGGAAACGGGTCAGCCAGGCCGGACACGGATCTTGCAGGCGCGATGCCGGGCCTTGGTCCTGCGCGGCAGGTGAACCTGCGCGAGCTGGTGTACGACCAGCTCAAGGACGCCTTCATGGTGGGCTATTTCGCACCCGGAGACTATTTGAACCTGCGTGAGCTGGCGGACCGCTTTGAAACCAGCATTACGCCGGTGCGCGAAGCGGTCAGGCGGCTCGTAGCGGAGGGTGCGTTGATTGACGCCCCGGGGCGGGCGCTGCGAGTCCCGCCGCTTCGACGCTCCCATTTGATCGACCTCCGCCAGGCGCGCATCGGCATTGAATCGATGATCACCGAGATGGCCGTTGCCCGGGCAACACCGTGCGACCTGGACCGGCTCGAGGCGATTTTGGATGAAGCTGTATCGAAGAATCCCAAGTCGCCGATCGACGAACTGACTTCAAACCGGAGATTTCATTTTTCGCTGTACGGGATCGGAGGTTCGCCGACGCTCTTCCGGTTTGTCGAGAGTCTTTGGCTGCAATACGGGCCGTTCCTCAACCTGATCCACTACACGATCGATCCCAACATACGCGGCAGCCACAAGGATCATCGCCGTATTATCGCGGCCGCGCGTGAGGGCGACGGCGCGTCAGCAAAGGTGGCGCTCGTTGCGGATATCTCCCGTTCCTTCGATATTCTCGACGCCTACACACAGGAAGCCGGCTGAAACGGCGACCGCAACTTTTGTCGGGTGGGGCGATATCATGCGCGGTGAGATCAAGATGGGTTGGACTGCCGTTGCCGCGACGGCCTTCTGTCTTGTCCTGCTCGTCGCAATACTGCTTTTAAGGGATGATCCCGGCGAGAAGCCCTATCTCAAGATCCTCGGCGGCAGTTTCATTTTCAATTACCGGGTCGCCGATGTGTATATGGGCTTTACGGCGGTGCCCGAAAAGCCGATCCCCGTCGGAACCATGCTTGTCGTGACATTCGAGAATCCTTCTGGCGGGTCGCCATATGTCGTCACGCGGCAGATCGGCCTGCCGGACCGGTCGATTTCCGTACGCAGCCCCTCGATGCGCGGTGTCAAGGCCAAGGTGCCTTATCGGGTGATGCTGGAACTGCAGCAGGCCGGAACGCGCACGCCGTTCTGGAACCATGTCTTCTCCTATGATGATTGTCCAGCAGGATTGTTCTGTCCCGCGATTTTGAATGCCGGAAAGTCATCGAAGACCCAGCCGTTTTTCAGTGTGTCGTAGATGATCGCGAGCAACTTGCGCGCTGTGGCGATGATTGCCTTGCCGGCCCCGCGCCGGGCTTTGATCCGTTGGTAGAAGGCATTGAGGTAGCCCGAGTAACGAATGGCAATGAGCGTGCACTGGACCAGCGTGGTGCGCATCAGTTTGTTCCCGCGTTTGGTGATCCGGCCCCGGTTGTCAGTCTCGCTTGACTGGCTGACACGGGGGACAATGCCCACATAGGCGGCCAGTTTGTCCGCGTCTTCGAAGTCATCGACGTTGCCTATGCCGGAGAGGAATACGGCTGCCGCGCGCGGCCCGACACCCTTGATCGAGATCAGCCCGTCATATCCGTCCATGGCCTCAGCGGCGGAGGCGATCTCGCGATCAAGTTCGGCGATTGCATCCGTCAGGCTGAGCGCCTGATCGCGCACGATGCGCAGTTCCACCTGTTCGAGGCTGGAGAACCGGCCGGTCTCCAGGGCATTGAGCCGTCGCTTGGAGCCCAGGCTTTCCTTCTTCAGCTTGATGCCGTGGCGGGTGTGGAGCGCGTGGATCTTGTTCAAAAGCCGGGTGCGCTGCTTGACCAGAAGGTCGCGCGTGTGGGTCAGCGACGCCAGTTCGCCTTCGGCCACCGTTTTGACGCGGGTCTCAGGCAGCATGTCCTTTGACAGAAAGAAGGCCAGGGCCCGGGCGTCGTTTCTGTCCGTCTTCTTCACCGACTTGCGGATCACGCCGAACTGCTTCGGGTTGACCACCACCACACGGCCAACGCAGGCGATCACTTCGTCGCGGAACCAGGCCGAATTGCCCGTCGCTTCCACGGCGACCTCATCGTCCGCATCAAGGCTCAGGCAGAACCGGTCCAGATCGGCCGCTGCCAGCTGGCAGGTTTCAAAAACCTCGTTGCCGTCCGCGGCAAGGCGGCAGACCGTGAAAGACGTCGTGTGGAGATCGACACCGATGAAAGCCATTGCTAAAATCCTCTCGTTGGCGGGAGGCGGAACCCTGCAAAGGGGTGTGAACGGCCAGGCCAGACTCCTATACGAGATCACCGGGTCGAACCGGGCCTCATGCTGGTCGTTCGGATGCAGGCGGCGGGTAATCTCCTGTACAGGGTCGCAATGCCCTAAAAAGACATCCAGCCTGCAGCCTATCCGCCTCTCCCGGCACTCTAGCCGAGTCGGGATGCATGACCGCTCACATCCCATTCATGCCATCTCCATCAGTTCCAGCATGGATGACGACATTGTGCCCAAGGAGCCGACCGTCATCGGGCCGGGTTATCAACGCCCTCCTTCGGCGTCCGATTGATGCCGCGATTTGGACCAAAAGTCCGGCCGAACTTGGACAGGAAGCGGTAGCGGGTCGTGCGCCATTCCCTTGCCGTCGCCGGATGCGCGCGCACCGGCCGCAGCATGGATGTCGCATCTTCGTGGCGCCCGCTCTTGATCAACTGCCGCGCAAAGCGCTGGGCGATCCATGCGCGCCGCCACTTGAGAACGTCGTGTGAGATGCCGTAGTCCTGAAGGCGTCTGAACTCGGTGCAGATGGCAAGCCAGCTGCGTCGCGGATCCACCAGGTAGCGGCGCGCCGTGCGCTGGTCGTCGAGGTGATAGTGGAGCACCGGCTCCGTCGTCACGGCAAGGGCTGTGGTGGCCAGCAATGCGCTCCAGAACCAGGTATCTTCGTCAATGGCGATGTTTTCCGGAAACCGGATGCCGGCAAGGGTTTCGGCGCGTACCAGACCGCTTCCCATGGAAATAGGCGGTGCACCGTTGAGAAGGTAGAGGTCGGCATTGTCTTGGGGATCGCCGCAATAGCCGGCAGGTACACGGATCAGGTCCTCTTGCCCGGCAGCCTTTCGCACCGACGTGCCGATGGCAAGGCCAGCACCGGATTCGATGGCTTTCATGAGCCTGCCCAGCCCGCCCGGCACGAGATGGTCGTCCGCGTCTATGAAGTACACCAGTGGGCGTTTGGCGCGATTTATCCCGGCGTTTCGCGCCGCGCCGGCACTGCCTGCATTCACCGAATGGACCTCCAGGGGCAGTCCCAGTTTTTCAGCTGCATCTCGCGCACGGTCCGATGTGCCATCACTGCAGCGGTCATCAACCACGATGATTTCCCCGATCAGCGTATGGTCGGGGACCAGACTGGCCAGGACATCCCCAATCGAGATGGCGGCGTTATGCGCCGGAATGATGACGGAAACCTCGGACACGATCCTACTGAAGCTCGAAAAAGCCTCGCTTCCTCATTGAATCGTAACAGCGCTTCAGGGGCGAAATGGCGTCAATCCCGAGCGACTTCAGATTTTCGATGGACGGCGGTGAGACTTCGAACGCCGAGCGTTCATTGACCCATTCATAGGTGGTGCCCCGCAGCACCGAAGGGCTTGCCACGACATAGCCGCCGAGTGACTTCACATGTCCGATCCGGCGCATGCCGGCATACATGCTCGATGTCACGGTCGGCGTTCCGATTTTCAGGTAGACGTGATGTCCGTTTGGCGTGCGCGCGACCGGCGCCATGCCGAAGAGTTCCTCGTTGTCACGGCGCCACCCTGCGAAATGGGCCGCGTTGTCGAAGTCCAGCACGAGCAGGCCCTGATATCCTGTGAGGATGCCGATGTTTCCGCTAAAGCCTGTGAACCATTCGGAAACATCCAGCTCGGTCGGCGGTTTTTGCGAGAAATGGAAGCAGAGGGAGGTAAAGGCCAGTTCCTTCAACAGCTTTCGCCGGGTTTCGAAATGCACCGGCTCGTAGCCCATGGCTTCGATGTCGAGATGCTTCCCGCCCTTGCGCAGCGGCACGGGAATGTAGCCCTTGCGGAACAGGGAAAGGGCGCTGTCCAGATGGCCGTGCGGGGGTAAGATCGTCATCTGTTTCTAAAGCGCGTCCTCTGCGCGCCATAAAGCAAGAGGCTGCCTGTAGGATGGTCGCAAGAATGCAGCGACAAACATTCCCGTCAGAGGTGTTCAAAACATGCGCCGCATTATCGACCGTTCCAGGCGCTTTGCAAACCGGGGTTGGTCAGCAAACGCCCGGATTTGAACAATTATCGATCACAATAATGAAAGCGTTGCTCGGGAGCATCGGTCTGTGTTGCTGTATCGCGCAAAAAACCTGTCCGGCAGATCGATCCTTGTGCTGCTGACACACCGGCCGCGGCTGATTCGGCGACTGCGTGCGCGGCTGATGCTACTGATCGAAAAGGTGGCAGTGAACCTTCCGGTTGCCCACGATCGTGGCCTTCGGCTCCTCAAGGGCGCAACGCTCGAATGCATGCGGACAACGGTCGCGCAACCGGCAGCCCGATGGCGGGTTGCGTGCGTCCGGCGCGCCGGGTTTGATCGGCAATGCCTCGTGGGACTGGTCCGGATGCGGCACCGGAACGGCTGCGACCAGCGCCTTGGTATAGGGATGCATCGGTTCGCGCACGATGTCCTCTGTCGGACCGTCCTCCACGATCCGGCCGAGATACATGACAATCGTGCGCTCGCATACATAGCGCACCAGCGCCAGGTCGTGGCTGATATAGATCGCCGTCAAACCAAGGCTCTCGCGCACCTCGCGGAACAGGTTGAGAATGCCGGCCCGCACACTGACATCAAGCATGGAGACCGGCTCGTCGGCGACGACGAAGGACGGCTCGAGAATGAGAGCGCGTGCCATCACCACGCGCTGCAGTTGCCCGCCGGACATCTGGTGCGGAAACCGCGAAAGAAACTGGTCCGGATTGGGCAGATGAACCAGTTCCATGGCCTTGTGGATCCGTTCCTTATGTTCCGCTTTGGCAATACCGGCATTGTCCAGCGGTTCGGCCAGCGACTGGGCGATCGTGAAGCGTGGATTGAGTGCCTCGAACGGGTTCTGGAAGACCATCTGCGCGCGGGTGCGAAAGCGCTTCAATTGCTCGCCCTGGCAGTCCGCCAGGTCCCCGCCTTCGAAAAGGATCTGCCCTTCCGTCGTATCCTCGAGCTTCAGGAGCAGCCGTCCCATGGTCGTCTTGCCGCAGCCGGACTCGCCAAGAAGCCCGACACTCTCACCCCTATTCAGCGCAAAGTCGACACCGTCGACAGCCTTGACCAGGGTCGCCGATCCGCGCATGGCTGCCAGCAGCGGATTGCCCACGGCAAAGTGTTTGCGCACGTTGTCGACCTTGATCATCGGCCCGCCGCCCGGCGTGTTGTTGTTCGCCTGCAATCGTGTCATGCCATGGCCGCCCAGGTTTCGGATTTCGCCGCGTCTCCGCGCAACATATCCGCTTCGCCGGAACGCAGGCAGGCCGCGAAGTGTCCGCCACCGACATCGGCAAGATCGATTTCGCCGCTGGTCGTGCAGCGGCTTTGCGCGAAGGGGCAGCGTGCCGCAAACCGGCAGCCGACCGGGGGATCCCGTAGGTCCGGCGGATGTCCCTCGATCGGCGTCAGCAGCCCGGCGCTCGACTGCAGGTCCGGAAAGGCGTTGTAAAGGCCCATCGTATAAGGGTGATAAGGCTTTGTCAGAACGGTTTCCGTGTCGCCGGATTCCACGACCCGCCCGGCATACATCACGACGATGCGGTCGCAGACATAGGCGACAACCGAGATGTCATGCGTAACAAGGATCACCGAGATTCCGAGTTTGGCCTGCAGGTCTTTCAGTGTGTCCAGGATCTGGCGCTGCACGATCACGTCGAGCGCGGTCACCGGCTCATCAGCGATGACGAGTTTCGGGTTGAGTGCCAGTGCCAGCGCGATCGCAACGCGTTGCCGCATGCCGCCGGAGAACTGGTGGGGGTAATCCTTGAGCCGTCGAGGTTCGATGCCGACCATGTCGAAGAGCTCTTCTGAACGCTGCCGGGCCTCGGACCTGCTGAAGCCGCCGCGCTGGACCAGCACTTCGTTGAGCTGGTGCTCGATCCGGTAGACCGGATCAAGCGAATTCATGGCACTCTGTGGTACAAATGCGATGTCGCGCCAGCGAAGCCGGTTCATCTCGCTCTCGCTCATGCCCATCAGGTCGGTCCCGTCGAATATGGCTTCGCCGCCTTCGATTATCGCGCTTTTTGCCATGACTCGAGTCAATCCGCGCGCCACGGTCGTCTTGCCACAGCCGGATTCACCCACAAGACCCACGATCGAACCACTGGGGATCGAAAAGGTGGCATCGTCCACCGCACGCACCTTGGCGTCTCCCACCGCGTAAGAGATCTTGAGGCCGTTGACGCGAAGAATATCACCGCTCATTCGCGCCTACTCCTTCAGCTTCGGGAACAGGATTTCCTCATAACCGCGGCTGATGAAGAATCCGGCGACAACGACAAGCACGATGCAGATACCCGGTGGAACGAACCAGTAGTATCCGCCGGTCGACAGGGCCTGGCTGGCATAGGCATCCTGTAGCATGTAGCCCCAGGAAATGGTTTCCGGATCGCCGAAGCCGAGGAAACTGATGGCCGCCTCCGTCAGGATGGCCCAGCCGATGGCGATGGAGCCGTAAAGGAAGCTCAGAGGCAGGATATTCGGTGCAATGTGCCGAAACACGATTTTCAGGTCCGACGATCCCGAGACCCGCGCGGCGTCGATATAGGCCCGGGTCCGCAGCGTCAGCACCTGGCTGCGGATGACGCGGCCGGTGTCGCGCCACAGGATCAGCGCCATGGCCAGGACCACATTCCAGATGGACGGCTCAAGAAACGCCGAGAGCACGATGACGAAAGGCAGGAAGGGAATGCCGAAGGCGATGTCGGCCGCGCGCATTAGCACGATATCGATCCAGCCGCGAAAATAGCCGGCGAGCAATCCGACGACCGTGCCAATGACGGCAACCATGAAGGCCGCCGTGATACCGATTAAAAGAGCGCTTCGGGATCCGTAGATGAGCTGCGAATAGATATCGCGGCCAAGGCTTGTCGTGCCAAGGACAAAACCGTCCTCGCCCGGTCTCAGATCGGCGGCCAGCTGGTAGTCCTGCGTGAACAGGATTTCAAGCGGGTCATGGGTGGCGAGCTGGTCGGCGAAGATGGCAACCAGAATGAACACAGCATAGATAATGAGGCCGGCGAGAGCGAACGGATCGTCCAGCGGCAGATGGATGCGCCGGACCAATCGCATGAAAGGATTGCCGCCGAGGGGCTGTGCTTTCGCCGTTTCGCTATGCATGGGAGACCCTCGGGTCGAGCAGGCTGTAAAGCAGGTCTGCGAGCAGGTTCATCAGCACCACGACGATTGCGATCATCAGGAAGGCGCCTTGTGCCAGCGGGTAGTCGCTCGCCGATACTGCATTGACCAGTTCGCGCCCCAGCCCCGGCCACGAGAACACCGTCTCAACCACCACGTTGCCCTGGATCTGGTACCCGACGGCAATGGCAAAGGAGATCATGACCGGCAAAAGGGCGTTGCGCGCCGCGTGGCGCACGACGACCGTCCAGTTGGAGAGTCCCTTGATGCGGGCCATGGTGACGAAATCTTCGTTCATGACCTCCAGCATGTTGGAGCGCATCAGAAGCAGCGGCAGGCCCTGGCTGTAGATCGCGAGCGTCATCGCCGGCAGCACGAGATGGGACAGGAAGTCCCGTGACGTGTACAGCGCAAGGTAGCCGTCATACTCGGACCCCGGACTTCGCGTGCCGCCAGCCGGAAACCAGCCCAGCGTGAAACTGAAGACGGCAAGCAGCAGCATGCCAAGCCAGAACTCGGGCATGGCACGTGTCGTCAGCACCAGCGGAATGGTCGCACGCTCAGCGATGCTGTCGCGCTTCCAGGCGAGCCACGCACCGACGATGATGCCGAACGTATAGGCAATGATCAGCGAGCTGAAGGTCAGGACGAGGGTGTTCGGAAGCAGTTCAAGCACCCGCTCGCCCACTGGCTGGCGGTAGAAGAAGCTGTCGCCAAGCTCGCCCTGCAGAAGATTTTTCAAATAGATGAAGTACTGTTCCCACAGCGGTCGGTCGAGCCCGAACTTCGCCATGAGTATCTGCTGCTGCTCCTCAGTAAATGTCGGATCAATATACGCCGCCATCGGATTGGAGGGCATTAACCGGAACATGAGGAAAAGGATCGTCGTGACCGCCCATAGCACGAAAACCAGTTGCGCCAGGCGGCTGGCAATTTGCTTCAACCCAATGATGGTCAGTTACCTCCGAAGGCGCCCTTGACCGGCCGGAATTTTCGTCCGGCCGGCACATCGGTTGGACGGCTATTACTCGGCAAGCGTTTCCTTGACGCCGTCGGGGTAATAAAGGGAGCCGCCATCGATGCTGTAACCCGCATTTTCAAGAATCGACTTCGCCACATCCGTTCCGGTCTGGAAATCATTGACATCCTGATTGTGCCAGAAGCCGAGGGCCGGCGATATCACCGAATTCGATTTCACGGCAAATCCACGGAACGCCGCGCCGACGATCAGATCGCGGTTGATTGCATAGGAAAGCGCTTTGCGGAATTCGGGATCGTTGAAAGGTGGGCGGCGGTGATTGAAGGCCACATAGCGGAAGCCCATGTCGACGGTCGATACGACTTCGAGGTCACCGTCCGTTTCCACCAGGTCGAGAAGGATCTTCGGATCGCCCGAGAAATCTGAGAGGAAGTTGATTTCTCCAGAACGCAGCATGCCGATTGCCGCCTCCGTATTCGGAACGATCCGAAGGATCCAGCGCTCAGCCTTGGGCGGTGAGAAGTGATCCTTGTTGGCCTCAAGCACGACCTCTTCATTGGTCGTCCAACTTGTGAATTTAAAGGGCCCCGAGCCGATGGGCGCAGGTTCCTGGTAATCCTCGGCATTTTCTTCCTTGGTCGCAAGATCAGCCAAAACCGGTTCCCAGATATGTTTTGGAATGATGTTGAGCTTGGCCAGGCTCGCCGTCAGAAAGGCTGCCGTCGGGTTCTTGAGTTTGAAGGTGACGGTGTTGCCGCTGGTCTCGATGGACTCGATGTTGCCGACAAACGGCTTGTACATCGGTGATTCGTCGCCCATGGGGGCTTCAAACGAGAATTTCACGTCGTCAACCGTTACCGGCTGGCCGTCATGCCACTTCATGCCCTCACGCAGCGTCAGCGCGATCGTCTTGTCGTCGAGCCACTCGTAACTTTCGGCGGCCCAAGGCTGCGGCAAACCGTCCGGTCCGATACGCAGCAGGCGGTCCCAGATGAGCTCGGTGATCCAGCTGTCAGTGCCGCCGGAGATATAGAGGGGATTGATGGCCTTGATGTTGTCTGCCGAGTTCAAAATAATGTCCTTTTGATCACCCAGCGGCATCATTGAAAGGAAAGTCCAGGTATTCTTGATGCCGATCCCACCCTGGTCGATGACTGTGGACGCATCCCAAACATTCTTGTCGAAGGCGAAGGTGGACTTCGGATGCACGAGCATAAGATTGGGTTGATCCTCGGCAAGGATCGCCTGGGCTTTATGGAGCAGTTCCTGGCGCTTTTCGGGATCGGTCTCGACACGCTGCGCTTCAACGGTGGCGTCCAGTTCCGCATTGTTGTAGCCGATGAAGTTGTAGCCCTTTGGCGCGGTCGACGAGTGGAACAGATTGTAGATCAGTTCGTCAGGATCGGAGCGTTCCGGGCGACCAACCATCTGCCAGCCGGTCGTGTCCCACTTGTCGCGCGTGTACCAGATAAGGTCAATCATCTGCTCCCAGGGCATGACGTCAACCTTGACGTCGAGTCCGAGCTTGCGCCATTCCTGAGCGATCAGTTGCACAAACTGGAATTCCTGGGGCTGCGTCGCTTGAGGGCGGGTCACAAGCGTGATTTCGCGGATCTTGTCGCCGGCCGCATAGGCCTGTGTGGCGATCGCGGCTCCGGCAAGAAGGGCCGCTGTGAGTAGCATCTTCTTCATTTCGTGTTCTCCCTTGTCATTGTTTTGCCCGCTTTGCTAGCGTCCGGGTCACCCGACCTTGAGATCGGCAACCGTTTGCCCGTCGGACACCTTTGGTGGCGTCGCGAAGGCTGTTTTCGAATGGGCCAGGCCCATTGATACAAGTGACTCGGCCTGTTTGAGTGCGGCTTTCCCGGCATTGAGGAAGGGAACGCCGACCGAGGCGGATATTTCTTCCGACATGTCGAGGAACGACATGGTCATGCAGCCGAAGATCACGGCGTCGGCGCGGTCCTGTTCCACGCATTGCGTGGCCACGTCCACAAGCCGCGATTTGGTTGCATTGAAATCGGTCATCAGTTCAAGGACCGGTATGCCGGTCGCCCGCACGGATGCAAGCTTCTCGCGCACGCCGGCCTTGACGGCGAGATACTCCTGCCCGGCAATCAGTGAATCGAAGATGGTGAGCACACTGAATTTGTGGCCGAGCGAGGCGGCAAGAAGCATGGAGGATTCGCAAGGCCCGACAACCGGCATGGAGACAAGCTCGCGGGCCGCTTCCAGGCCCGGATCACCGAAACAGCCTATGATCGCGGCATCGAAACCCTCGTCCTCAAGCCGCATCAGCAAGTCGAGGGTGGGTGGTATGGAAAGCGCTTCTTCATAGGCCGATTCAATCGATGCAGGACCGGTCGGCACATCCCTGACCTCGACACGCGTCCCTTCAAACGCCCAGCTGTTCAGCAGTTTTTCGCGGCGCGAGACCTCTGCGGCACCCATCAGCAATTCTAATTTTGGGATTTTTGGGATTCTCAAATCGCTCGATCTATGATTCGTTTGTTGCGTGTTACACTTGGATTCCCTCATTGGCTCGCTCAGATCGTGCTGCGCGAACTTGCCTGACCGACGGGTTGGCCCAAACACGAGTTACACGATGGCAGATATCGGCCTGTCGGCGTTTTCGATATTTTTCATGCAGTCTCCGTCGTTCCTGTCGCATCAGCGCGAGATGCAAGCGGGTAACGGTTGCTCGAACTGTCAGACGTTGTTCGGAATCAAGAAGCTTCCGAGCGATAATCATATCCGCTCGATGCTTGATGAGGCTGAACCGCAGCATCTCTTTGGGCAGTTTGATAACCTTGTTGACCATCTGAAAAGCCATAACGGTTTGGAGCCTTTCCGATGTCTGGATGGTCGCGTGCTGATTGCACTTGATGGCACAGAATATTTCTGTAGCCGCAAGTTGCATTGCCGGAATTGTTCTCATCGCAAGCGCAATGATGGCGGCACCGAGTATTTTCACACCATGGTTTCCGCCGCGGTCGTCGTCCCGGGTGACAGCCGAGCGATACCGCTGCAGCCGGAATTTATTAGCCCGCAGGACGGTCATGCGAAACAGGATTGTGAAAGGAATGCCGTCAAACGCTGGCTTGCCGCCAATGGGAAACGTTACGCTTCGCTAAAGCCAGTTTATCTTGGCGATGACCTGTATGCTAATCAGCCGATTGTTGATACGATTCAGTCGGTTGGCGGCGACTTCATTCTGACTGCCAAGTCCTTGTCCCATAAGACGTTGTACGAGTGGCTGGACGGTGCCGAGATCAACTCGACAAAGCGCCGTCGTATCAAAAAGGGTCGCAAGGCTGCCACCCACATCTATCGCTGGCTGAATGATGTACCCCTGCGCGATGGCAAGGACGCGACCCACGTCAACTGGTTCGAAATCGAGATTATCAACACCAAAGGGAAGACCACATATCGCAACAGCTTTGTGACCAACATCGCTGTCGATGAGACCAATGTCGGGGACCTTGCCGCTTGCGGACGCGCACGGTGGAAGATTGAAAATGAGACCTTCAATGTTCTGAAAACCCGGGGATACAATCTGGAGCACAACTTTGGGCATGGCGACAATTATCTGGCATCTGTGCTGGCGACGCTCAATCTGCTCGCCTTCGCCATGCATACAGTTTGTGATGTACTCGAAGCGCTCTGGAAGAAAGCCCGCAGTGTTTTAGCGGCGCGGTATCGGTTCTTCGATCACATCCGCACGATTGTTTGCTACTTGATCTTCCCGGATTGGGGTGCACTCATACGAACACTTGTCGATGGTGAGCCACCACCGACCGTCAAGTCAGCCCGGAAGCAACCTAAACCCTCCTGAAAATCAGCTCAAATTCATCTGAGACCCAAAAATGAGCCAAAATTAGAATTGCTGGGCACCCATCGGGCCCTTTGACATTGGTCCAGGAACGGCATAGGCGATGCGCATGAGAATCAATCCGGATTTGACATCTGCTGTTTCATACAGTAAAACACTGTTTTAATTTTTTAGACTACGTGAAACGACCGGTTCATGCAAGTCCCGGCGCGAAAGGTATGAAATGAGTGACTCAAGGGATTACCGGATTGCAGCCGTCGACCGTGCACTCAGTGTACTGGAAACGCTGAGCGCCAAAGGGGAACTCGGCGTCACGGAGATCGCATCGGAGCTGGGAATGACGAAAAGCCTCGTCTTCCGCATTCTCCACACCCTTGAGGCGCGCGGCTACGTCGCCAAGAACGAGACAAGTTCACATTATGCCCTTGGCTACCGGGCCTGGCATCTTGGGGACGAGGCCGCCAAGAAACGCGGTCTGCTGCTCGTCGCCGATCCGCAGATGGATGCCTTGCGGGACCGCTTTAACGAAAATGTCAATCTGATCGTGCGCGACGGGCTGAATGCGCTGGTCGTCACCACGCGTGACAGCCGGCACTCCATGCGGCTGTTCGCGGCGCCGGGCCGGCACGGTCCGTTGCATGCCGGTGGCGGGTCGATGGTGCTTCTTGCCTATGCGCCTGTCGATGTTCAGGAAGAGACGCTCTCCGGAACACTGACGCATTTCGCCTCCAGGACGATCACGGATCCCGCCGAGCTCCGCAGGAAGCTGGCGCGCATCGCCTCGGACGGATTTCATGTCACGCGAAACGACCTTGACGAGGGCGCGTTCTCCATCGCCGCGCCCATCTACGGGCCCGGCGGCGACGTTGCCGCCGCGATTTCCGTCGCCGGTCCCGTGACGCGGCTCGACAAGGAACAGCAGAACCGGATCCTCAAGGGCGTGCTTGCTTCAGCGGCGGTGATTTCCCGGGGCCTTGGAGCGCCTCCCAGCAATACGGGCCTTGCTGCCGAGTAGCTGCGGGTTCAACCATCGGTATCGCCTGTCGCGATGCATTTACCCGGATTGCGTGCTGCTCCGATTTCATGTTCGATGTCATTCAGATGCCGTTCCCGGTCTGACGGCACTTGATTTGCGGCCTCAAGCTTGGTATTTCTTAAAACAAAACAGTGTTTTACTGAATGAAACACAAGAGTGCACGCTGCCTGCGCTTGTCGGCGCCGGCAGTGGTGTGCCGCCATGTCCAGTGAGGAGACCCCCGATGAATGAAACAGAAAAAGCACTCCTGTCTGACGCCAGTCTCGACGAGCCGTGGGGCCTTGTGGAGAGTTTTTCGACGTTCAAGCGGGAGCATCCCGCCGATGTGGACCGCGGCATGGAGGAAGTCGTCGCCAGGCTGAAAAACCACGGTGTCGAAGTCACGGTTCACCAGCCGAATCTTTTTCTCAGCCTGCCCGGAGAGGCCCGTGTCGAGGCCGGCGGCCAGACATTCCGCGCCAAGCCGCCGGCTTACAGCCTGGACGCCAGAAACGGACTCGAGGGCGAGCTCGTCTACATTGGCGCCAACCAGGCCGACGATATCGACACGATCTTCGACAAGAAGCTCGATCCGACCCGCGACGTGCGCTCGCTGATCGATGGCAAGATCGTCATTTCGGAAGGTTTTGCCAGCCCCGGCATGATCGCCCAGTTCGAGGAACTGGGAGCGATTGGCGTCATCGGCATCAATCCCGGCGTCGACATCCATTGGGGCATCTGCACGACGGTCTGGGGCACTCCCGATCTGGACGACCTGCCGCGCAAGCCCAATGTCGTCTCAGTTGCGGTCAACAATCCAGACGGTCAGGCGCTGATCGAAATCGCCAGGGCGGGTGGGACGGTCAAGCTGTTCACCGAGATGGAGGAAGGCTGGTTCCGCTCGAAACTGCCGGAGGTCTTCATCCGCGGTTCGAAGGAGCCGGAAAAATATGTCCTTTTGCACGGCCATCTGGACAGTTGGGATGTCGGTGTTGGTGACAATGCGACGGGTGACGCGACGCTCATGGAAGTTGCCCGTGTCCTTTGGAAAAACCGTGACAAGCTGGACCGGTCGGTGCGCATTGCCTGGTGGCCGGGCCACTCCACCGGCCGCTATGCCGGTTCGACCTGGTTCGCCGACGAATTCGCCATCGATCTTGAGGAAAACTGTGTTGCGCAGGTCAATTGCGACAGCCCCGGCTGCCGCTGGGCGACGGAATTTCTCAATCTGTCGCGCATGTCGGAGACCGACGCCTTCATTGCCAAGGCCATCGAGGATGTCGCCGGCAAGCCGACCTTCGGGGAGCGGCCGCACCGGGCCGGCGACTATTCCTTCAACAATATCGGCATATCCAGCTACTTCATGCTGTAGTCGACCATGACCGAGGCGATGCGCGAGGAAAAGGGCTACTACGCGGTCGGCGGTTGCGGCGGCAACATTGCCTGGCACACCGAAAACGACACGCTTGAAATCGCCGACAAGGATATCCTGCTGCGTGACATCAAGCTTTATCTTTTGGCTGTTTATCGCAATGCGAACGCGGAGATCCTGCCCTTCGACTGGCGCGAGACAACGCGTGAGTTCCTGGCCACCATCGGCGCCTATCAGCAGCGCGCCGGAGATCGCTTCGATCTGAGCCCGTCAAAGGCGGCGGTGGAGGAACTGCATGCGGCGCTCGAGCAATTCTATAGCGGTGTGTCTTCGGGCGCGGTTGCACCCGGTGACGCCAATACGGTCATCCAGGACCTCGCTCGGATCCTCGTGCCGATCAATTTCACCCGCGAGGCGCGATTCCGCCACGACCCGGCGCTGACCGTGCCGCCACTGCCGACGATATCCGTAGCGACCGAACTCGATCACCACACAAACGGCACGGAAGGTTTCGCGCTGACGCAACTCACCCGCGGTCAGAACCGCCTGGTTTCTGCCGTGCGTCAGGCCAAGCGGCAGGTCGAGCGGCTGAACCCGGCCTGAAACAATGCGGGCTGCCTGGTACAGGCGAACCGGGCCGGCTTCCGAGGTCCTGGAGACCGGCACGCTGCCGGATGAGGCTGGCGGGACGCTGGCGCCCGGTGACGTCCGGGTGCGGGTCCGCGCTTCCGGCATCAACCCGGCCGACGTCAAGCGCCGCGCCGGCTGGGGCGGCCTGTCGATGGAGCACGAATTCATCGTGCCGCATGCCGATGGCGCGGGCGTTATCGACGCTGTCGGTGACGACGTGTCTCCAACATGGCTGGGCAAGCGGGTCTGGATGCGCAATGCCCAGGGCGGCTATGGCGAAGCGGGCAGGGCACTCGGGACCGCAGCCGAAACCGTTTCGCTTCCCGTTTCGCATGTCTTTGAACTTCCTGAAGCGCTCGACTTTACGCAAGGCGCCTGTCTCGGCATCCCTGCGCTGACCGCCTATGCGGCGGTCTTTCGCGACGGACCGGTGGCAGGCAAGACCGTTCTGGTGACCGGTGCAGCCGGTGCCGTTGGCCATTTTGCAGCGCAGTTCGCGCGGTCAGGCGGCGCGCGTGTCCTTGCCACGGTCAGCTCAAGGGAAAAGGCGGCCCATGTCAGAGCCGCCGGTATTGAGGATATCCTGTTCCGTCACGACGAGAACGTTGCCGACCGGGTGATGGAGCTGACTGCCGGCTCGGGCGTTGACCGGATTGTCGAGGTTGATTTCGGCGCCAATCTCGCTGTTACCCGGCAGATCATCCGGCCGCACTCTGTGATTGCCGCCTATTCCTCGACAGCTGAGCCGAATCCGGTGTTGCCTTATTATGATTTTGCCTTTCGTGGCGCCACGTTGCATTTCATTCAAGGGTTCCTGCTGACGCCCGAACTGCTTGCGGCGGCGGTCGAATTCATCAACGGGCAGGCGCATCGCGGCGAACTGGCGGTAGCGATCGCCAAGCGTTTTTCACTGGAAAGCATCGCCGAAGCCCACGAGCAGGTCGAATCGGGCACAGCGATCGGAAACGTCGTTTTGGAAATCTAGCTGCCCGTCTTGAACGCGGGGCCGGAGCCCCGCGTTGCCGCTCCGTCACTGAGCCGGCGCTGTCTCCGTCTGTTTTTCAGGATCGATCCCGGTCCAGGCAGTCCGGTCGAGATCGAGGTCCGGGAAGTCGTCCGGGTTGAGGACCGGCCGCTGCACGCCTTCCTTCAACTGCCGGCGGAAATCCTTCAGGATACGCAGGCAGGTCGGCAGCAGCATCATGATAACGACCAGGTTCACGACCGCGAGGATGCCCATCAGCGGATCGGAGAAGAAGAACACCGATGTTGCGCCCGGAGCGGTTGCACCCAAAAAGACAATGCAGATGACGATAACGCGCAGTGCATTCGTCGCTATCGTGCTCTTTGTCATGATCGTCAGCGCGTTTTCACCCAGATAGTAGTTGTAGATGATGGAGCTGAAGGCAAAGAGCAGGATCATCAGCGACAGGAGGTATTGCGACCACTCGCCAAGATGCGAGACCAGCGATTGCTGCGTCAGTGCGATGCCGTCGACTCCCTCGGCACCCGGCACGTAAACATCGCCAAGCAGCACGATGAAAGCGGTACAGCTGCAGATGAAGATCGTGTCGATAAAGACCGAAAATGCCTGCGTGATACCCTGGCTGACCGGATGCCGGACATCGGCGGTCGCCGCCACGTTCGGTGCCGAACCGAGGCCTGCTTCGTTTGAGAACAGGCCGCGGCGCAATCCCTGGGCGATTGCCGCACCCATGCCGCCGCCGACAACTTCCTCAAAGCCGAAGGCGTTGCTGACGATTGTGATGATCACGCCAGGGACCGAGCCGATATTGATGACGATCACCACGAGTGCCATGAGGATGTAGCCCAGTGCCATGACCGGAACGATCACGTCAGCCGCCTTTGCGATGCGGTGAATGCCGCCGAAGACGATGAAACCGGCGACGACGGCCAGCAGGACACCGGTCCACAGGCGGTCGATCCCGACACTGTCCTGCACGGCACCAGCAACGGTGTTGCCCTGGAAGGCGTTGAACCCGAGCGCGAAGGCCGCAATCAGGCAGACCGCGTAGATCACGGCCAGCCAGTGAAACTCCTCACCCAGACCGTGAATGATGGAACGCGCCGGACCACCGCGGAAATCGCCATTTGGTTGGCGGCGCTTGTAGAGCTGGGCCAGCGAGCACTCGACGAGGCTTGTTGCCATGCCGACCAGCGCGATCGCCCACATCCAGAACACCGCGCCCGGCCCGCCAAGCGTGATGGCGACGGCGACGCCCGCGATGTTTCCGCCGCCGACACGGCCGCCGACGGAAATCAGCAGCGCCTCTCGCGCCGAGATCGCGTTCGGATCGCCGGTCTGGTTAGCGCCCGAAAGCACGCGGAACATGCGCTTGAAAAACTGGAACTGTACAAAGCCGGTGAGGGCGGTGATGAAGACACCGAAAATGACGAGGAGCGGGATCAAAGCCCACCCCAAGGTCAGAAACTCGATGAGTCCGAATAGATCGCGCAGTGCCTGCATATCCCCCTCCATTGTTGTCGGAATTCACGGATCCCGGGAAGATTGCATTTCAAAACAACTGCGCAAAAGTATCAGAATTTCCCAATCAGACTGAGCGGTTAGTTGGCGTTATCAACCGTTATTGTGACCGCACTGTAACGGTACCCTGCACAGATTTGCGGTGTCCGACTTGGGGGTCTCCGGCCGTGATGTTTGGCAAACGTCATACCGGTACGGCCTATGGCGACCAGCTCAGAGCCGTCTTCTCCTCGGAGACCGACCAAAGCCTGGCGGCCTGTTCCGGATCCAGGACGAACGCCTCCAGCGGACACTCGCCGACAGGGCCGACCATTTCGAACCGCGTCGGGCCATAATACTTTTCGGGTTGCAATCCCGCTTCCGTGGCGCACATGACCTCGGGCCAGGAACCGCGCTCGGCGGATTGCGCCATTGGTGAAAGCAAAGTGGCCAGGACCCGTGTGGTGCGGCCGGCCGTGTCGCGGATCAATCCGGTTCTCGATGCGCCGGGGTGACAGACATGAACCTGTGTGTTCTTGCCAGCGACCCGCACCCGGCGTTGAAGCTCGTAGGCAAACACCATCTGCGCCAGCTTGCTCTGCGCGTAGGCGTTCCAAGCGGAATAATTCTTGCCGTAGTTCAGGTCTTCGAACAGGATGCGCTTGTCGCCCATCTTGTAGCCATTGCTGCCAACGACGACGATCCGGCCGTCTGATTCCTCGATGCGGTCAAAGAGCAATCCGCACAGCAGGAAATGACCGAAGTGGTTTACGCCGAGCTGGCTTTCGAAACCATCCACGGTGAGTTGCTGCGTCGCTATCTGTGCGATGGCGGCATTGCAGATGAGGGCATCAATACGCGGGACTGTCTCCAACAGCTTCGCTGCCGCTTGCCGCACGCTCGCCAATTCGGCGAGGTCCATAAGCACGTAACTGACGTTCGCGTCGGAGCCGAACTCCTGCCTGAGGGCTTCGATGGCAGCGTCTGACCTCTTCGCGCTGCGGTTCGCCATGACAACGCGCGCGCCCTTGGAAAGCAGCACGCGTGTCGCCTCGAATCCGGCGCCTCCGTTGGCCCCGGTGATTACATAGGTTTTGCCCGAGAGGGAGCCGAGGCGATCCGGCGTCCAGCCTTTCGGCCCAAATCTGTTTTTCATCTCATGCTCCTTGCAGCGATGGCTGGCTGTTTGTTGGAGGGACGGCCGTGCCGCCTTGAAATGACAGATAGCTCTCGTCTTTAAGCAAAAACAGGCGAAATAGTCGCAAATACATGCCTGTTTGTATCATCCGAGTTGAAAAATGCGCGCACCCGGGGCAAATTAAATGCATGAGCAAACAACAGATCAGGCAAATCATCGACCGGCGATTGCCCGATGCCGGAATGATGGAGACGGGCGTAAACGGGGTGCAGCTCTTTCGGGTCACCGAGCCGGTAGCATGCGCGCCGGCGGTCTATGAGCCCACGGTCGTCGCTATCGTCAGCGGCGCCAAGGAAGCCATCCTGGATGGGCAACGGCATGTCTATGACAGCGGGAAGTATCTGTGTTGTCCGATGTCGATGCCGGTTGAGGCGGGAACGCCGACTGCCTCGCCGGACAATCCGCTGCTTGGCGTCATGATCGCTCTCGATCGGCGGGTGATGACCGAATTGTCGATCGAGATGGAGAGTGCCGCGGGTCCCATTCGGATGCCCGGCGGCAGCGCGCTCCCGCCGGGGTTGGCGCTGGCGCCATGGGATACGGCATTTACCGGTGCGCTGCTGAGGCTTGTTGAGCTGGGCGACGACCCGGCAGACTTTGCGGTGCTCGGAGAGGGTCGGTTGCGTGAGCTCTATTACGCCGTGTTGAAGGGCGCTTCAGGCGCTTCCGCACGGCGTGCGTTCGGGGTCGGCAACGAGATAGCCCGGACCATCCAGTTCCTGTCGGAGCGCCTGAACGAGCCGGTGACCATTGACGATATGGCCGCTCACGCCGGCATGAGCCGGGCCGTGTTCCACCGCAAGTTCAAGCAGGCCACCACCATGTCACCGATCCAGTTCGCCAAATCCATGCGGCTGAATCACGCGGCAATGAAGATTGCCGGGGGCAAGAACGTGAGCGAGGCGGCATGGGATGCGGGTTACGCGAGTTCTTCGCAGTTCAGCCGGGAATTCAAACGCATGTATGGACAATCGCCGAAACAGTGGAGCCAGGCAGCGCAGCTCCCTGCGGGAATAATGTGAAGATCGGCACGCTTTGCCCGTACAACGGCATGAGATGTGCCGCACTGCGCGTTCACCAACGCGCGCAGCAGCGTTTTCGGAGAATGCTTTGAGGTGGGATCGTGCCCGGTCATCGGGCGCCAAGTGCATTTGGCTGGTGCCGCTGAGAGGACTCGAACCTCCGACCCCATCATTACGAATGACGTGCTCTACCAACTGAGCTACAGCGGCCCGCTGCCGAGGCGGCAGGTATAGGATGCAGGGCGATTACCCGCTATCGCCCGACATTTCAAGATGCAATTTCAGCCAAATTGCCCGGCCGCCGGAAAATTCCCGCTATGCCCGGCCGGGGCCGTGACGGCCATCAGGTCGTCCAGGGCCTTCCGGTATTCCGCATCCAGTTGCGCGATGAAATCGGCCGCCGGCCGGACTTCCTTCACCGCCCCGATTCCCTGGCCAGAGCCCCAGATATCCTTCCAGGCCTTAGTGCCCGTTTGCCTTTCATCGAAATTCATCTTCGACGGGTCGGCTTCGGGCAGGTTGTCCGGATCCATGCCGGCGTTGGCAATGGACGGCTTCAGGTAGTTCCCGTGAATGCCGGTGAAATAGTTGGAGTAAACGATATCGCCGGCGGCGCTCTCGACGATCATCTGCTTGTAGTCATCGACGGCACGTGCCTCTTCGGTGGCGATGAAGGGTGTGCCGATATAGGCAAGGTCGGCGCCCATCGCCTGCGCTGACAGGACGGACCGGCCGTTGGCGATGGCGCCGGAAAGGGCAATCGGACCGTCGAACCACTCGCGGATCTCCTGCACCAGGGCGAAGGGCGAGAGCGGGCCGGCATGGCCGCCGGCGCCCGCTGCGACCGCGATCAGCCCGTCGGCGCCCTTCTTGATCGCCGACTTTGCGTGCCGGTTGTTGATAATGTCGTGCAGCACGATGCCGCCATAGGAATGGATCGCTTCATTGACCTCGGGAACCGCGCCGAGCGACGAGATGACGATCGGCACCTTGTATTTCTCGCACATTTTCAGATCGTGCTCGAGCCGCGAATTCGACCGGTGGACAATCTGGTTGACGGCGAAAGGCGCCGCGGGGCGATCCGGATTTTGCGCATTGTAATTCGCGAGCTCCTCGGTGATCTCGGCAAGCCATTCATCGAGCTGTGCCTCGGGCCGCGCATTCAGCGCCGGAAAGGCGCCGACAATGCCGGACTTGCACTGTTCAAGAACCAGCGGCGGATGCGAGATGATGAAGAGTGGTGCGCCGATGACCGGCAGACGAAGATTGTCCTTCAAGATCGCGGGTAGCGTCATGGAGCGATAGTCCTGTTGATTGACGTTTACGGAAACGTAAAGACGAGGTACCAGACCTTGCCTGATGTGAAAAGCACTAATTCTTGACGGCCGGTGCAGCGTCCCGCCGACTGCGGTGTGAATGCCTGCGGATCGGCAAAGCAGAGCGGGTTTGTAATTGCCGCCGCAACTGATATGAGAGATTCGGGGACAGGACCACAGCCAAAGACCGACCACGGAATCCGATCGGGCCGATCGCCGGGGAGGCCGCCCGGCTGACTGGAGTTGCGCGTGAAGGCATTTGAGACGGCGATCCGAAAGGCGCTGCAGAAGATTGACGGCACCAATCCGAAGCTGCGCGAACGGGTATACCAGTCGGCCCGTGACGCTTTGACCAACAGTCAGGCAAAACAGGGTATCTGGGGAAGCGACGCCGCGACCGCGCAGGACCGTCGCCTCGAGGATCTGATCGCGGCCATTGAGGCCGAACACGCCGAGCCGCCCCAGCCGCATCCGCAGCCGCGTCCGGCCAGGCGTGCGCCAAAGCGGGAAACACCGGATTTCGAAGCGCAGGTGCCGCCGCCCCAACCGCGACCAAGCCCGAAGCCCGCGCCGGCGAAGCGTCCGCCGAAGGAGCGTATCCGCTGGTCGGAGCCGGAACCTGAAGTCGGCACCAACTTGGCGGTGGAGAGCATCGATCCGGTGGAAAGACCGCAGCCCAAAAAGGGCAAGCGTCCGCCCAAACGGCGCGCCGAGAACCAGTTGCCGGACATCGATATGTTCGGCGAAAAGATCGATGCTCGAGGTCGGCCGGCGAAGCAGAAAAAGCGCCGACGCCCGGTCTTTTCGATCATCCTTGTCAGTTCGCTGGTGATCGCATTTCTCGGGATCGGCATCCTGTGGGCCGTCTATAGCGGGCTTTTCCTTAGTGCCGAGCAACGCGATACCAGCATTCCCAATCCACCGGCCAAGATCGAGGGGGGTGACTTCGCCGGCAACCCGTCAGCCGACGGAGCGTTCTCGGGCGACTGGATCGAGGTCTTCACCCCGGACGACATGTCGCGGGTCAGCCGTCGCGGAACTGCAAAGGCGGCCCTTGTCGACAGCAATGGCCAGCAGGCACTGCAGGTCGTTTCGACGGATGCCGGGGAGGGCGGCGAGGTCCTTTTCGAACTCAGCCCCGGTATCCTCCAGAGCCTGTCGGGGCGCAAGTCGCTGGTGGCGATGACCTTGCGGTCGAGCACCGAGGAGCCCACCCAGATCTACGTCAAATGCCAGCTGGCCGGCGACGGAAATTGCGGCCGCCACCGTTTCGACGTGAACTATGAAGCCGGCGATGTCGTCTTCAGCATCGATCTGTCAAACCAGGCGGCCGCCGGCGGGCCTGGATATCTGGCGCTCAACAGCGATGTCACCGGTGCAGGCCATGGCGTCGATGTCTACGCCATACGCATGCGCCCCCAATAGGCCGCAGCAGGTCCGGTCAATCGGTCAGGAATCCGGGTCCGGAACCGAGGATCTTGTCGTCGATCTCGCCGATCGCCTTTTCGTCGCGGCCGGCATAGGGCAGTGACAGCAGCATGTGCCGCAGGAGATTGAGACGCGCGCGTCGCTTGTCATTGGCCCGCACGACAGTCCACGGCGCGTGATCGCTGTGCGTGTGCTCCAGCATCAGGTTGCGCATTTTCGTGTAGTCGTCCCATTTGTCGAGGCTGGCAATATCCATTGGCGAGAGCTTCCACACCTTGAGCGGCTCGTGGCGCCGGTCATGGAACCGCTTGAGCTGCATCTCGCGCCCGATATTAAGCCAGAATTTGAACAGGTAGACACCGTCATGCACTGGCAGGCGTTCGAAATCCGGCGTCTCGGCGAGAAACCGCCGGTGCTCCGTGTCGCTGCAAAAACCCATCACCGGTTCGACACCGGCGCGGTTGTACCAGGAGCGGTCGAAGAGCACGATTTCGCCGGTCGTCGGAAAATGGTCGACATAGCGCTGGTAGTACCACTGGCCCAGTTCTCGATCGGTCGGTTTCGGCAATGCGACGATGCGTGCCGTTCGCGGGTTCATGTAAGCGCGGGTTACGCCGATCGACCCGCCCTTGCCCGCTGAATCGCGTCCTTCGAAGACAGCGATCACTCTCTCTCCGGATTGCTGGAGCCAGGACTGAACCTTGACCAATTCGATCTGCAGTGCCGTGAGCTGGTCTTCATAATCGTCCCGGTCGAGCTTGTCGTCATAGGGATAGTTTTCCGACCCCAGTGCCTTCTTCTCGACCCAACCCGGAAGCTCCGGATCGTCAATGTCGAACAGGCGCTCTTTTCCGCCGATAACCAGTTCCACCGCCCGCTCGCCAGCCTTGTTGCTCATGTCGCATTTCCCCGATTGTTTCCGGTTTGTTATATCCGTGATGAAACGGTAATGCACAACCGGCGTTTTCCACCCGTCGGAGTCATGCATTTGTCACTTGGTTTGTGTAGTGCCGACACACTCTTTTTCGATTGTTCTTTTCCGGTGTGAAGGTGGTAGAAGGCGAAGTGGCGCAGTCGCAAACGACGAAGATTTTTGGAGCAGACACGTCGGCAGGCATGCAGGAACTTGTCCAGAGAATAGTACAGCGTCTCTATGATGCCCGCTTCATTCTTGTGGTTGCCGCCATTCTGGCGCTGCTCGGCTCGGCGTTCGCTCTGGTGGCGCTTTGGCAGGCGCTTTTGGGGCTTGCTCTGGTGTTCGTCGCCGCCGGCATGCCGACGCGTTCACGCGCGGTGCGCAAGCGGGAACGCCTGTTGCGCCAGGACAGGCGTGCGCCGCTGGAATCGATTGTCTTTACCACATGCGAGGCGCTTGACGATCCGGCCTTGATCCTGGCGCCCGGCGGAACGCTGAAATACCTCAACCGTGCGGCGATCCAGCAGTTTGGCCCGATGAAGGAGGGTGCTCACCTGTCCTCCATTCTGCGCCCGCCGGCCATATTGAACATGGTGCGCAAGGCCATGAACACCGGCGGAACCTATTCCATCGAACATGTCGAGAAAGTGCCGTCCGAACGCTGGTTCCGCGTGCGCATAGCGCCGATGGCGGAGATCGCTGACATGCGCGGCGGAAGCGAACTCTATATGCTCACCTTCCGCGACCAGAGCGAGTCGCGCCGCATGGACCGCATGCGGTCCGATTTCATCGCCAATGCCAGCCATGAGCTGCGCACACCGCTGGCCTCGCTCTCCGGGTTCATCGAAACGATGCGCGGGCCCGCCAAGGATGACCCCGACGCGCGTGAACGGTTTTTGGGCATCATGTTCGAACAGGCCGGCCGCATGACGCGGCTTGTCGATGACCTGCTGTCCCTGTCGCGCCTTGAACTGAAGGCCCACATGGTGCCGACCGATGAAGTCGATCTTGTGCCGATAATCGAGCACATCACGGACTCTTTGCGGCCGATGGCCGAGGAACTCGGTGTAAAGATCCGGGTGCATTCGCCGGACGAGCCCCTGATCGTCAACGGCGACCGCGATGAACTGATACAGGTTTTCGAGAACCTTATCGAGAACGGCTGCAAATACGGCCATAGCGGTAAGTGGATCGATGTGGCCATGACGCCCGCCGATGAGACCGGCAAGGGTGTCGAGGTCAGCATCAAGGACTACGGGCCGGGAATTCCGCGCGAACATGTTCCCCGGCTTACGGAGCGTTTCTACCGGGTTAGCGTCGAAGCCAGCCGGTCAAAAAAGGGAACCGGTCTGGGTCTTGCGATTGTCAAGCATATACTGACCCGGCACCGCGCCAGACTGGTGGTCCATTCAACTGTTGGCGAGGGGTCGGAATTCATTGTCAAATTCAGCCCGCTGAACCGCTGAGCTAATTCGCATATTCAAAAAATATACAATAAAAATAAATAGTTAACTTGTCACAAACTTGTAATGCTCTTGTCATAAAACTGCGTTGGGCCGGCTGCTAAAAGTCGTGTGCCAGTAGACCTACGGGCTGCGTCATTGAGGGCGCATCAAACAGACCCTGTTGATGGGAGAGAATTCAATGAAAACGCTTAGAATAACCGCTGCCGCTCTTGTGGCTTCGGCCGCCTTCACTGGCGCTGCCGCGGCCCGTGACCAGATCAAGATCGTCGGCTCTTCGACAGTTTTTCCATACACGCAGGCCGTATCGGAAGAGTTTGCCAACAGGACCGGTGGTGCGTCCCCGGTTGTGGAATCGACCGGAACCGGCGGCGGTTTCAAGGTGTTCTGCGGTGGCATCGGTCCCGACTACGCGGACATCACCGGCGCTTCGCGTGCAATCAAGGACTCTGAAAAGAAACTGTGCGCCGACAACGGCGTTGACGACATCACCGAGGCCCTGATCGGCTATGACGGCCTGTCGATCGCTGTTTCGCGCAGCAATGACAGTGATTGGGACCTGACTGAAGAGCAGATCTTCAAGGCACTCGCCGCCGAGCTTCCGGACGGCAATGGCGGTTTCATGGCCAACCCGAACCAGAAGTGGTCGGACATCGACGCTTCGCTGCCGGACGCAGCGATCGTTGCTTTCGGACCGCCTCCGACATCCGGTACGCGTGATGCCTTTGTTGAACTTGCCATGCATGACGGCTGCAACGCGCTTCCGGGCATGAAGGAACTGGAAGATTCTGACGAGGACAAGTGGGAAGAGGTCTGCAGCCGCATGCGTCAGGACGGCCCGTTCATCGAAGCCGGTGAAAACGACAACCTGATCGTTCAGCGTCTTGAGGCCGACCCGAATGCCATCGGCATCTTCGGCTATTCCTTCCTGTATGAAAACGCCGACAAGCTCAAGGGTGTGAAGATCAACGGTGTCGCACCGGACTTCGCCACCATTGCTGACGGTACCTACCCGGTCTCGCGCCCGCTGTTCTTCTACGTCAAGAACGCACACCGCGAAGTTATCCCCGGCATGAAGGACTTCATTGTTGAGTACATGTCAGAAGACGCTCTCGGCCCGGACGGCTATCTCGCCGAGCGCGGCCTGACCCCGCTCGACGATACGGCGCGCAAGCAGACACAGGACAATGTCCTGAACGCTTCAAAGCTTTCCATGTAAGCCTTGTTTCGATTGCCCCGGCCAAACGGCCGGGGCAATTCCTTTGGGGTGAGGGGACGGAATGATTGCGTATCTGATTTTGTTTCTGGTAATTGCGGCGACCATAGCCTACTTCATTGCATCGCGCCGCGCAGTCGCCATAGCGGGAGACGATGCCCGCGGTCTGCATTCCCGGCCGATCTACCACGGTCTCAACGCCCTCGTTTATACTGCCATACCGGCATTTATCTTTATTCTCCTTTGGCTTTTGTTTGAGAGTTCGGTCATCGACATGATGTTGATGAGCGGCTACCCAGGCGCCGATGCGATGACCGGTGCGCAGCGTGATCTGTTGATCAGCGAAATCAGGCAGGTCGCCGTTGGCAACATATTCCGTGAGCCCACACCTGAAGTCACCGCTGCCGTGGAGCGATTGCATTCGCTGAATACGACCGCGAACGTTCTGCTTGGCGCCGCAGTCGTTGTCATTGCATTGGCCGGCGCAGGTCTGGCCGTGACCTCCGTTTCCAAGCGGTTTCTGGCGCGCCACAGCTTCGAGAGATCGGTGACGATCTTCATGATCTTTGCCTCGACGGTCGCCATCCTGACGACAATCGGCATTGTCGCCTCGCTTCTTTACGAGGCCTTTTTGTTTTTCCAGCGTGTGCCGGTCACGGATTTCCTGTTCGGCCTCAGGTGGGAGCCGCAAATCCCGCTGCGTGAGGACCAGATCGCCGGGCAGGGTGCTTTCGGTGCAATCCCTGTTTTCGTCGGCACGATCCTGATCTCGTTCCTGGCAATGCTGGTTGCCGTGCCGGTCGGCATTCTGTCGGCCATTTACCTGACGGAGTATGCGTCACCGCGTTTCCGCGCCGTGGTCAAGCCGATGCTTGAGATCCTGGCGGGTATCCCGACCGTGGTTTACGGGTTCTTCGCAGTCCTGACGGTCGCGCCGGCATTGCGCCAGGCGGGCCTGAGCCTAGGCCTGGACGTTGCGCCCAATAGCGCCATCGCAGCCGGCGGCGTCATGGGCATCATGCTGATACCGTTCATCTCGTCCCTGTCGGACGACGCCTTCGCCGCCGTGCCGCAGGCGATCCGCGACGGCTCGCTTGCGATCGGTGCCACCAAGGGCGAAACCATTCGGAAGGTCCTTCTGCCGGCCGCGCTTCCCGGTATTGTCGGCGGCGTGCTTCTTGCGCTCAGCCGCGCCATCGGCGAGACGATGATTGTCGTGATGGCCGCCGGTCTGATCGCCAAGATGACGGTCAATCCGCTCGATTCGGTCACCACGGTGACGGTGCAGATCGTGACCCTTCTGATCGGCGACTCCGAGTTCGACAATCCGAAGACGCTCGCGGCTTTCGCGCTTGGGCTGATGCTGTTCATCATCACCCTGTTCCTGAACCTGATCGCGCTGCGCATCGTGCGCAAGTACCGGGAGAGCTACTGATGTCCGGCACCGCAGATTCAACAATCCATCGTCCGGTTTGGGATTCCGACGAAATGGCGGCACGCCGCCGCAAGCGCTATGCCGCAGACCGTCGGCTGCAGCGATATGGCATCGCTGCAATCTCGTTCGCGATCGGTTTCCTGTTCCTGCTTGTCGCAACGCTGCTCTACACCGGCGCCTCGGCATTCGTGCAGACCAAGGCAAGCGTCACGATTGACCTGTCGTCTGCGGAGGTTTCAGCCGATGATCTGATGGGCGCGCCCTGGCGCAGCATCGTTCGCGGTTCCCTGCTGGCGCTGGAGCCGACGGAGATTCCGCGATCTGACCGCCGTGCCTATTTCCAGATGTTTACCTCGTCGGCGCCGTTCCTGGTGCGCGACCACGTGATCGACAACCCGGACCTGATCGGCAAGTCGTTCGAGTTCAACATTCCGTTCTCCGATCCGCTCGACCAGTTCGCCAAGGGGCAGATCTCGCGGGACACGCCCGAAGACCGCCGCCGCGTCAGCAACCAGCAGATCGAATGGTTTGACAACCTCCAGACGGCCGGCATCGTGTCCAAGCCCTTCAACTGGGGCCTGATCCTCAATCCGGATTCGCGTTTCCCGGAACTCGCAGGTCTCGCCGGTGCTATCTCTGGATCTTTCTGGGCGCTGCTGGTCTGTTTCCTGATCAGTTTCCCGGTGGGTGTCGCAGCGGCAATTTACCTCGAGGAGTTCGCGCCGAAGAACCGGCTGACGGATATCATCGAGATCAACATCAACAACCTGGCGGCCGTTCCGTCTGTGGTCTTCGGACTTCTCGGTCTCGCCGTCTTCCTGGGCTGGTTCGGCCTGCCGCGTTCGGCGCCGCTGGTGGGCGGCATGGTGCTTTCGCTGATGACACTGCCGACAATGATTATCGTGACACGCGCGGCGCTGCGTTCGGTGCCTTCCTCGATCAGGGAGGCGGCGCTGGGCGTCGGGGCGTCGCGGCACGAGGCGATCCTGCACCACATGCTGCCGCTGTCCATGCCGACCATCCTGACGGGCACGATCATCGGGCTTGCGCAGGCGCTTGGCGAGACGGCGCCGCTTCTGCTGATCGGCATGAACGCCTTTATCACCAGCCCGCCGGAGGGTGTGTTCTCTGCGTCCACGGCGCTGCCGACACAGATCTATATCTGGGCCGACAGCCCGGAACGCGGCTTCGTATCGCGCACCTCGGCGGCCATTCTCGTCCTGCTCGGTTTCCTGGTCGTGATGAATGGGCTGGCGGTGTTCTTGAGAAACCGCTTCGAGCGGCGTTGGTAACAATATGTGGGTCGGCAAAGTTTGTTTGCTGCGGTTGCGTGCCTCCTTAATGGATGCAAGAACCGGAATAATGGGGTCTTGAGGATGAACATGATGTCTGAAGCAGCTGTAGAAGAGGCGGTTGGCGCCAAAACGGACTCCCAGCCACCAATCAAGATGCAAGGCCGCATGGTTTCTGTGTACTACGGCGATTCGCAGGCTCTTTATGATGTGAACCTGGATATTCGCAAGAACCAGGTCACAGCGCTGATCGGCCCGTCCGGATGCGGCAAGTCCACCTTCATACGCTGCCTCAACCGGATGAACGACACGATTGATACATGCAAGGTCACCGGCAGCATCACGCTCGATAATGCGGATATCTATGATGCGTCGGTTGATGTGGTCGAACTGCGCGCCAGGGTCGGCATGGTGTTCCAGAAACCAAATCCGTTCCCGAAATCAATCTATGAGAACATCGCCTATGGCCCGCGTATCCATGGATTGGCCCGGACCAAGTCCGAATTCGATGAGATTGTCGAAACCAGCCTGCGCAAGGCCGGCCTTTTCGACGAGGTCAAAGACCGTCTTTCGTCACCGGGAACCGGTCTCTCGGGCGGCCAACAGCAGCGCCTGTGCATCGCGCGCGCCATCGCAGTCAGCCCGGAAGTGATCCTGATGGATGAGCCATGCTCGGCGCTTGATCCGATCGCGACCGCCAAGGTTGAGGAACTGATCGACGAACTGCGCCAGAACTTTACAATCGTCATTGTCACCCACTCTATGCAGCAGGCCGCGCGCGTGTCGCAGCGCACTGCCATGTTCCACCTCGGCAACCTGGTGGAAGAGGGCGACACCGACAAGATGTTCACCAATCCGGATGATCAGCGTACGCAGGACTACATCACCGGACGATTTGGCTGATCCGACCTAGATAGGAACGAACATGACCGACGAATCCAATCAGGCTTCGCTTGCAGCCCATACAGTCACGTCCTACGACGATGACCTGCAGTATCTGGTCCGCCGCATCGCCGAGATGGGCGGCATCGCGGAACGCATGCTGGAAGAAGCCGTCGTCTCGCTGGTGAATGCCGACGCGGGCCTGTCCCAGAAAGTGATATCCGACGATCTTCTGCTTGATGACGCAGAGCGTCAGATCGGCGAGAAAGCCATCCTGATCATCGCCAAGCGGCAGCCCATGGCGGCGGATCTGCGTGATGTTATCGGTGCGATCCGCATTGCCGCCGATCTGGAACGGGTCGGCGACATGGCCAAGAATATCGCCAAGCGCGTTCTCGCTGTCCAGGGCATGACCCAGCCGAAGAAACTGGTGCGCGGCATCGACCACCTCGCGGAACTGGCCCTGACCCAGCTCAAGGAAGTGCTCGACGCCTATTCGCAGCGCTCCGCCGAACTGGCCAATTCCATCCGCGAACGGGACGAAGAGATCGACGCGATCTACACATCGCTGTTCCGCGAATTGCTGACCTACATGATGGAAGACCCGCGCAACATCACGGCTTGTACCCATCTGCTGTTCTGCGCCAAGAACATCGAGCGTATCGGCGACCACGCCACCAACATCGCCGAATCGGTCTACTACATCGCCACCGGCGACCAGCTCACCAACGATCGTCCCAAGGATGACGAAACCGCAACGGTGGGTGCCGAAGACTGAGGCGACCGTCCCTGAACGGCTGGCCACTGGAGTATTGATATGGGGATAGCACCGCATATTACCGTCGTCGAAGATGAAGAGGCGCTGAGCGTCCTGCTGCGGTACAACCTCGAGGCCGAGGGCTATGAGGTCGACACCGTACTGCGTGGAGACGAAGCCGAGTTGAAGCTGCAGGAACGGGTGCCGGACCTGTTGATCCTTGACTGGATGCTGCCCGGCCTTTCCGGCATCGAATTGTGCCGCCGCCTGCGCGTGCGGCCGGAGACCGAGCGGCTTCCGATCATCCTGCTGACCGCGCGCGGCGAGGAAAGCGAACGGGTGCGCGGTCTCTCGACCGGCGCGGACGATTATGTCGTCAAGCCGTTCTCCACACCGGAACTCATGGCACGTGTGCGTGCGCTGCTGCGCCGGGTAAAACCGGAGTCGATTTCGACCGTGCTGAAGAGCGGCGATATCGAGCTCGACCGGGAAACCCACCGGGTCTACCGCCGCGGTCGCGAGATCAAGCTCGGCCCGACGGAGTTTCGCCTGCTGGAGTTCTTCATGACCTCGCCGACGCGGGTATTTTCGCGCTCGCAGCTTCTTGATGGCGTTTGGGGACACGATATCTACGTGGATGAACGCACGGTCGATGTGCATGTCGGTCGGCTGCGAAAAGCGCTCAATCTTTCCAACATGCGCGATGTGATCCGCACGGTTCGCGGCGCCGGCTACTCGCTCGAGAACTAAAGATCTCTCTGCGCGTCGAGGAACTTACGGATCTCGCTCAGTTTCGGGACGATCTCGCCGATGAATTCGGGCGGATAGTGCGCGGCAAGCTGCATCATGTCCGGCCCCATGCTCATGATCGCCTGCTCGCGAAATTTCCGCCCGCTCTCCGTCAGCCAGACACGCTTACTGCGCCCGTCCTGCGGATTGGGGCGCATATCGACAAGACCGTTCTTCTCCAAAACCGACAATGTATGCGTCATCGTCGTTTTCGGCACCTGAAAGGCATTGGCGATCTGCAGCGGGGTCTGCCCGTCACGCACCCGGATCAGGTGATTGAGCACTGAGAAATGCGAGACGAGGAACCCCTTTGGCAGCCGCGCCTCGAACAGGGTGCGGCTGAGTTGCTCAATGATGCCGATTTCGTTGAACAGGCTGAAATAAAGCGAAAGCGTTTTGCTATCCATCGACTATCCTGGTTTCCAGCGGCCATCGGGGGGATGGCGGGACCGTTGGCCCGAAGCCGAGCCTACCAAGCATCTGCACCGTATGGCCAGTATCGGCAAGCAGCTTGTGCACTGCATCGTAGTGCGGCTTCATTTCGGGAAATTCCTGCAAGGCTTGGCTCACCGGGTGAAGCGACAGGCCCAGCGCGGTTGTCGTGAGATTGAGCCGCAGCCAGCGTCGCCCGGCTTCAATCTGATCGGAGCGCTCGTTGCCGGGCGTTGTCAGCACCGCATAGGCTGGCGTTGCATGGAGCATCTCCTTGTAAATTTTCACGCCTTCCTTGAAGCCGGTCGAGCTCGGATCGCTCTGTGCCTCCCGGCTCAGCATACCCGCCAGCATCAGCGCCTCGAGGAACGGCCCGCCGAGATCGATACCGTCCGGATTGGCGTTGATTTCCGATTTGCCAAAGCGCATCAGGTCGACGCTCTCCTGCATGGTGCGCGGCGTGAATGCCTCCGTCTCCCAGGCCTGCCAGGTCAGTTCGCGAAGGGCGGCAACATCCTTCGGATCGGTCCGGATATCGGCGAGCGGCGTCAACTGGTCGATGAGGTCGGCCGGCACCGCCTCGTTGCTGTAGGGCTCCTTGCAGGAACGGCGCTGCAGCACATGGGCAAACAGCGGGTCCAGTGATGCCCCTTCAAAAAAGCGGGCGGCGGCAACCGGACCGTTTTCGCCCTCCGGATAAAGATCAAGGTCAACGCCGTGCCCGGTCTGGGCAGCTGCAATGGTCATCAGCTCGAGGAAGCAACCGAGACCGATGGTGAGTTGTCGCGCATGGGGATCGGTTTCGGGCAGGTCGCGTTCGGCGTCGCGGTGAAGGATGACCGTGTCGGAACCCTCAAGTTCCACCAGCCATGGTTGGCGATTGTGCGGATTGGGCGCCAGGATCGCGTAGGAAAGCGCATGTCTGCGCGGCTCGATCGCTTCACCCGCCGCAGACCAGGGTGCGAGGGCCCGGTCGGGACGCCGGGTTGCTGCAAAGAGGCCCGTTGCCGCGCCCGCGGCAACGATCGTCCCGCCGCCGACAATTGCCAGGACTTTGCGTCTGCTCATGGACATAATCATCTCCTTTAGTTCGATTTCGTACTATATAATACGATATCGTACTAAATTCAACAGTGCCGGTTGAAATTGGCGATATTCAGCTTGTCCGGAAAAGCATGCGCACAAGCAATCCGCTGTGCTTCGCGGGCGTATCGAGCGCGAGGCTGCCGCCGAAAAGTTCCACGATTTCCTTGGCGATTGCCAGTCCGAGACCGCTGCCCTCGGAGCCGCCGGTACCGCGCTGGAAACGGTTCAGCACGGTATCGAACTGATCCGGATCGATGCCCGCGCCATTGTCCTCGACTTCGACAGCCACCTGCTGACCCTGCACGCGGACCCGAACGGTGATTTCGATCGGTCGGCCGCCATGGACGATGGCGTTGTCTATGACATTGCGCATCAATTCGCGTGTCAGAACCTCGTCGCCGGCGATTTCGACAGGCGCCGGCCCGTCATATCCGAGATCGATATCCGCCGGCAGGCTTCCGGCAATCAGGTCCTCGCAGATCTCCCGGCTGATTGTAGCGATGTCGCATCGGTGACTGGCAAGGCCTTTTTGCGCGGTCGAATCGATACGCGCCAGCAGCAGCAGCTGCGACAGAACCCGCTCGGCCTCGCCGATCGCGTTGTCGGTCTCCCGCAGTGCCGCGTCCCGGGCGGCGTCTGTCTTTGCCCGGCTTGCGAGTTCCAGTTGCGTGCGCATGACGGTGAGCGGCGTGCGCAGCTGATGGCTGGCGTTGGACGTGAAATTGCGCAGCGTCGAAATCGACGATCCGAAGCGCCTGACCAGATCATTGATGGTCGCCACGAGGCCGCTCACCTCGCCGGGAACGCGGTGCTCGATCGGCCTCAGGTCATCCGGACTGCGCCGGCCGACCGCCTCCTGCAGGCGATAGAGCGGCCGCAACGAACGGGTCACCGCGAACCAGACGATAAAGGCCGCGGTAATGATGAGAAGGCCCTGGCGAAGCGCCGACCGCAGCAGGATATCGCGCGCCATCTTGTTCCGGGCGTTGGTGGTTTCCGCAATGATCACCCGATAGGCGAGCGATATGGTATCGGAGGCGGCGGCGTCATTGAGAACGGCCATACGGATGGGTGCTTCGCGAAAACGCCCGTCGGCGAAACGAAGGTTTCTCTCGCTTCGGTCGAATTCCTCCGGCACGGAAAGTTGCCTGTATCCGGTGATGAACTCCGATCCGCCGCCTTCGATTCGATAAAACACACGGTCTTCCTCGGACGAGGTGAGCATTTCGAGCGCCACATAGGGGATATCGACCTCCAGCAGGCCGTCATCATTGACGAAGATCCGTTCGGCAATCGCAAGTGCCGAACCCGCTAGGACACGGTCGGCGATCTCGTCCGCCGTCTCGCGTGCCGAGCGGTAGGAATCGAACAGTGCCAGGAGGCCGATCGCCACGAGCGGCACCAGCAGCCACAGGAGAAGGCGTGTCCGAAGGGAATAGGGCGGCCTTGGGATCTGTTCTGTCAAATGTCGTCCGCCGTCCGCAAGAAATACCCCAGCCCGCGGGCAGACTTGATCGAAACGCCGTGATCCGAAAGCCGCCGGCGCAGGCGGCTGACATATTGCTCAATGGCGTTCTCGCTGATGTCCTCGTCGAAACTGCTCAAGGATTCAATCAGCTGCCCCTTGCTCAAGATCCGCCCGTTGGCCAGCAACAGCGCGCGAAGGACCCCGGTCTCCCGGGCCGGAATGTCGAGCGCCGTGTTGTCGGCGAAAACCTGCCCGCTTTTCAGGTCGAACGTGATTTCCCCGGCCTCGACCAGCGATGTGCGCACCGCCTTTGAGCGCCGGATCAAGGCCCGGACCCGCGCCTCCAGCTCACCCCATTCAAAGGGTTTCGTCAGATAGTCATCGGCGCCGAGATCGAGACCCCGGATCCTGTCTTCGAGCCCGTCCCGGGCAGTCAGGATCAGCACCGGCACGGCGATCCGGTCGGACCGCATTTCGCGCAGCACCTCCAGCCCGTCCATTTGCGGTAGGCTGAGATCAAGCACGACGAGATCGTAGTCGAGCGCTCTTGCTGCAGACAAGGCCGAGTCACCGTCGGCCACGCAATCAACGGCATAGCCGCTCTCCGACAGCAGCGTCTTCAGGCCTTCGGCAAGCCTGCGATTGTCCTCCACAACCAGGATGCGCATGGTTCCTCCGCTACAAAGGTTAGTTACAGATTTGCCTCTTGTGAATGTGCAATTTGCCGGGCAATCTCGCGCCATGCGTATTTTGTCACTGATTTTGTTGTTCCTGGTCGCTTCGTTCGGCGCGCGCGCCGAGACCTATCCGGCCGCTGACGGCACAAGGGATCCGCAGCGGATCCTGACTGTCTACTCGACGCTGGACGAGTTCGTCTCGCGCCCGCTCATCGAAGGATTTCAAAGGGAATTCCCGGATGTGACGGTCGTCTATGAGGAATTTCAGTCGCTCGACATCTATGAACGTGTCATCCGCGAGACCGATGAGGGTGACAAGACAGCGGATCTGGTGATTTCGTCGGCCATGGACCTGCAGGTCAAACTCGTCAACGATGGTTACGCCCAGCCCGTTCCCGGCATCGACGTCGATCATTGGCCCGACTGGGCGACATGGCGGCGCTCAGCCTTCGGGCTGACTTTCGAACCTTCGGTCATCGTCTATCACAAGCCGAGTTTCGAGGGACGTGATGTGCCGCGCAACCGTGCCGATCTGATCGCCTTGCTGAAGTCTTCGGAGGCCGAGCTCTACGGCCGCATCGCCACCTATGATGTCGAACGCGCCGGTCTCGGCTTCCTGTTCCTCGCACGGGACCGCGAACACAACCGTGACATTTGGGAACTGGTTTCCGCCTTCGGCGCCTCGGGAGTCAAGCTCTACTCGAATTCTTCGGCGATACTCGACCGGGTCGCCGACGGTCGGTTTGCGCTCGGGTACAACATTCTCGGCTCCTATGATGATTGTCCAGCAGGATTGTTCTGTCCCGCGATTTTGAATGCCGGAAAGTCATCGAAGACCCAGCCGTTTTTCAGTGTGTCGTAGATGATCGCGAGCAACTTGCGCGCTGTGGCGATGATTGCCTTGCCGGCCCCGCGCCGGGCTTTGATCCGTTGGTAGAAGGCATTGAGGTAGCCCGAGTAACGAATGGCAATGAGCGTGCACTGGACCAGCGTGGTGCGCATCAGTTTGTTCCCGCGTTTGGTGATCCGGCCCCGGTTGTCAGTCTCGCTTGACTGGCTGACACGGGGGACAATGCCCACATAGGCGGCCAGTTTGTCCGCGTCTTCGAAGTCATCGACGTTGCCTATGCCGGAGAGGAATACGGCTGCCGCGCGCGGCCCGACACCCTTGATCGAGATCAGCCCGTCATATCCGTCCATGGCCTCAGCGGCGGAGGCGATCTCGCGATCAAGTTCGGCGATTGCATCCGTCAGGCTGAGCGCCTGATCGCGCACGATGCGCAGTTCCACCTGTTCGAGGCTGGAGAACCGGCCGGTCTCCAGGGCATTGAGCCGTCGCTTGGAGCCCAGGCTTTCCTTCTTCAGCTTGATGCCGTGGCGGGTGTGGAGCGCGTGGATCTTGTTCAAAAGCCGGGTGCGCTGCTTGACCAGAAGGTCGCGCGTGTGGGTCAGCGACGCCAGTTCGCCTTCGGCCACCGTTTTGACGCGGGTCTCAGGCAGCATGTCCTTTGACAGAAAGAAGGCCAGGGCCCGGGCGTCGTTTCTGTCCGTCTTCTTCACCGACTTGCGGATCACGCCGAACTGCTTCGGGTTGACCACCACCACACGGCCAACGCAGGCGATCACTTCGTCGCGGAACCAGGCCGAATTGCCCGTCGCTTCCACGGCGACCTCATCGTCCGCATCAAGGCTCAGGCAGAACCGGTCCAGATCGGCCGCTGCCAGCTGGCAGGTTTCAAAAACCTCGTTGCCGTCCGCGGCAAGGCGGCAGACCGTGAAAGACGTCGTGTGGAGATCGACACCGATGAAAGCCATTGCTAAAATCCTCTCGTTGGCGGGAGGCGGAACCCTGCAAAGGGGTGTGAACGGCCAGGCCAGACTCCTATACGAGATCACCGGGTCGAACCGGGCCTCATGCTGGTCGTTCGGATGCAGGCGGCGGGTAATCTCCTGTACAGGGTCGCAATGCCCTAAAAAGACATCCAGCCTGCAGCCTATCCGCCTCTCCCGGCACTCTAGCCGAGTCGGGATGCATGACCGCTCACATCCCATTCATGCCATCTCCTATGCCGAGAGCTGGGCAACCAGCAAGCCCGATCTCGGCGTCATTCTGCCAGAAGACTACACCGTGATCATGTCACGGATAGCCATGGTTCCGCAGGCGGCACAACATCCCGATCTCGGTGAAGCCATGCTGTCGTTCCTGATGTCCCGCGAAGGCCAGACGATCATGGCGCGCGACGTGCGCCTGCCGGCAATGCATCCCGATGTCGAGGGAGAGAACACCGCGTCGGCGATGCGCACGCGCTACGGCGCGCAGCTCAGGCCGATTTCGATCAGTCCGGGTCTCGTCGTCTATCTCGACCAGGTCAAGCGCGCCCGGTTCATTGCGCGCTGGAACGAGGCTTTGCAGACAAAATAGGCTTTGGCCGCCCGTGTCAGCTTCATGACAGCTTTTCCTGTTTTGCTCTGTCTACGCCCGCCTTCGGGCGTGGAAGAGCATTTCTGGGAGGAATACATGCTTAAGAAACTGACAGCGGCACTCGCTGTGTCCGCCTTGGCACTCGCAGCTTCGGCAAGCCTTGGACAGGCGCAGACCGTCGACGAGATCAAGTTCCTGATTCCGGGCGGAGCAGGTGGCGGCTGGGACGGGACCGCCCGTGGCACCGGTGAAGCGTTGACGAAGTCCGGCATCGTCGGCGCCGCATCCTATGAGAACATGTCGGGCGGCGGTGGCGGCAAGGCGATCGCCCACATCATCGAGACCAAGGACCAGGACACTTTGATGGTGAATTCCACACCGATCGTCATTCGGTCCCTGCAAAAGGTGTTTCCGCAGTCCTTCCGTGATCTGACGCCGATTGCAGGCATTATCGGCGATTATGGCGCGATGGTCGTCGGCAAGAACTCCGACATTCAGGACCTCGGCGGCCTCGTCGATGCCTACAAGGCCGATCCGGCCAATATCGCCATTGGCGGCGGCTCCGTGGCGGGCGGCATGGATCACCTGGTCGCGGCCCTTGTCATGAAGAATGCCGGCGAAAGCCCGACCGATGTGAAATACATCCCGTATGACGCTGGGGGCAAGGCCATGGCGGGATTGCTTTCCGGCGAAATCGCCGCGTTGACCACCGGCGTCGGCGAAGCGCTTGAACTTGCGCGGCAGGGCGAAGTCCGGATTCTTTGCGTGACGTCGCTGAAGCGGCTTGACGCTGCACCAGACACGCCGACCTGCGATGAATCCGGTTCCACCGGCACCGATTTCGTCAACTGGCGCGGTTTCTTTGCAGCTCCCGGGCTTTCGGACGACAAGAAAGCGCAATACATTGCCGCGCTCGAGGCCATGTACGCCACACCCGAATGGGAAGCAGTTCGCGACCGCAACGGCTGGGTTGAAATCTTCAATCCGGGCGACGACTTCTCGACCTTCCTGGAGCAGCAGGAAGAGGAAGTCTGCGGTTTGATGAAAGAACTCGGATTCCTCTGAGAACCATCATTCCAATCAGCCGATAAATCGCGGCGGGGCACATCTACCTGCCCCGCCGAATTCGAAGACGGTGACAATCCGTCCCCGGGGAGGAACCCATGCTGTTTTCCAAGGACAGGATCGGCGGCGTCCTGCTGCTGGCCTTCTGCATCACCTACGGCATTCTAAGCCAGAACATCACGCTCTTGCCCATACAGGCCAAGGCCGCGTTCACCGCCCGCACCATGCCGGAGGTCCTCATGGTTCTCGGCATCGGTCTTTCGTTGCTGGTTGTGCTGTTCCCCGGTGCGCATGAGCGCCCCCAGTTCGCCGGTTTCAACTGGGGCAAGGCCATCCTGTTTCTTGTTCTCATGTCGGTCTACGGCCTGACCATTCGTCCCTGGGGTTTCCTTATCTCGACATCGCTGTTCCTGATGATCGGTTTCGCGCTCCTGGGCGAGCGCTCCATTTTCAAGCTTCTGGTTGTCGCGGTTCCCCTGGTTGTGTGTTTCTGGTTGTTGATGACGCAGGGTCTCGATGTGTTCATTGAGCCGCTGCCCTGGTTCCTGAAAGGCTGAAGCAATGATCGAAGGCATTCTGATCGGTCTTGGAACCGCGCTGACACCCACAAACATCCTTTTTGTCTTTGCCGGCTGCCTGATCGGCACTTTTATCGGCATGCTGCCGGGCCTTGGCCCGATGTCGGCCATCGCGCTGATGATACCGGTTGCCGCAAGTCTTGAGCCCGCCACCGGGATCATTCTGATGGCCGCCGTCTACTACGGGGCCATTTTCGGCGGCTCGACATCGTCGATCCTGATCAATGCGCCCGGTGTCGCCAGTACGGTGGCGACGTCCTTTGACGGTTATCCGCTCGCCAAGCAGGGAAAGGCAGGCAAGGCACTCGCGATTGCCGCCTATTCGTCCTTCTCCGGCGGGGTCATCGCCGCCATCTTCCTGCTCGTCGCGGCACCGTTTCTCGCGGCCGTGTCGCTGTCGTTCCACTCGGCCGACTATTTCGCGCTGATGGTGCTGGGTCTGACGGCGGTCGCCGCCTTCGCCGGCAAGGGCGATGTCCTCAAGGCCCTGCTGATGACGGTGATCGGCCTGATGCTGTCAACGGTTGGAACCGACCAGACGCAGGGCGTGCCGCGCTTCACCCTCGGATTGATCGACCTGACCGACGGCATATCGTTTCTGTTGCTGGTCATGGCCACCTTCGCGTTGTCCGAAGCGCTGATCGCTATCCTGAAACCATCGGGCGACGACAAGCGCCAGGAGGAAATGCAGGCGTCCAGCAATCTCGGCTCCATGAAGGTGACGGGCGAGGAAGCTCGGGAAATGGTGCCCGTGATCGGGCGCTCATCGGTTCTCGGCTTCATCATCGGCGTATTGCCGGGCGCCGGCGCGACCATCGCAAGTTTTCTTGCCTATGGCACCGAGCAACGCCTCGCCGGCCCGGAGAAGGGCAAGCAATTCGGCAAGGGCTCCATTCGCGGGCTCTCGGCACCGGAAACCGCAAACAACGCTGCAGCGACCGGCTCCTTCGTGCCGCTCCTGACCCTCGGAATACCGGGGTCCGGCACGACCGCGATCATGCTCGGCGCGCTGATCGGCTACGGCATTCAGCCGGGACCGCGGCTTTACATTGACCAGCCGGCGGTTTTCTGGTCGGTCATCGTATCGATGTGGATCGGCAATATCGTGCTTCTGATCCTCAACCTGCCGCTCATTCCCTACATTGCGAAGATACTTGCAATCCCGGCCCGTTTCCTGCTTCCGCTGATCCTGTTCTTTTCGCTGATCGGCGTGTACTTCGTCAGCTTCAACACATTTGACATCCAGTTGATGGTTCTGTTCGGTCTGATCGCGGTGTTGCTGCGTTTCCTCGATTTTCCGATGGCACCCATGATCCTCGGCTTTATCCTGGGAGGCATGATGGAGGAGAACCTGCGGCGCGCGCTGTTGATCAACAATGACAGCTGGTCGTTCCTGTGGCAGCGCCCGCTCACGCTGACCATCCTCATCATCGCCGCGTGCTGCCTGTTCGCGCCGATGTTGTGGGCAAATTTTCAGCGGCTCAGAAAGGGCGCCGACCGCGCCGGGGAAGGGGGCTGACCGCGACGAATGGCCGACGCCGCTGATGAGCTGCCGAAGACGCTTCTGACGCTGACCATTGGCGCCGCCGGTGCGGTGTTGGCCTTTCTTCTGGGATTTCCGGCACCCGCACTGACCGGCCCCGCGCTCGCCGTCACCATATTGTGCGTTGCCGGTGTGCGCATGAAGGTGCCGGACATCCTGCGTCAGTTCTGTTTTGTGATCATCGGATTGTCGATGGGGACCGGCGTGACGCCGGAAGTCTACGAGACGGCCCGGCAGTGGCCCGTAAGCTTCCTGTTTCTGGCACTCAGCGTCTGCGTCATTTTCGCTGCCGGCACGGCGGTGCTCAGACGGATCTGGCACCATGACCGCCAGACCGCCGTCCTGTCTTCCGTGCCGGGGCATCTCAGCTACATATTGGGGCTCTCCACCGAGACACGCGGCGACCTGTCGACGATCAGCGTCGTGCAGAGCACGCGCGTGCTGGCGCTGACGCTTATCGTTCCCTTCGCCGTCAGCCTGATGGGTTACGACGCCTCCCAGATGGGCGTTCCGGGCGCCAAGATGGCGCTGCTGCCGCTCGCGTTGAGCGTATTCCTGGCGTTTTGCGTCGGGCTTGTGCTGCTCCGATTGCGGATCCCCGCGGCACTCCTCCTCGGGGGAATGATCTTTTCAACCGTTACACATCTCAGCGGCCTGGTGGTGGGACATGTCCCGCTCTGGGTTGCGATCCCGGCCTTTGCCATTATGGGCACGCTCATCGGCACGCGGTTTTCGGGTGTCGCGCTGAAGACGCTCACCAGGGCGTTTGGCGCAGGGCTGGCCATCACCGTGATCGCCTTTGTGGTGACGATCGTTTTCGCCGTTCTTCTGGTGCAGTTCATAGATCTGCCGTTGCCGCAGGTGCTGATTGCCTTTGCGCCGGGCGGTGTCGAGGCCATGGCGGCGATGGCGGTCATTCTGGGCGCCGACCCGTCCTTCGTCGCCGCCCATCATGTCTGGCGCCTGTTTATCCTGACATTCCTGGCGCCGATGGTGCTGGGGCGGACAAAAAAAAGCGGCCCGTGAGGGCCGCAATGCAGTTGGCGTTTCGCGGTCCCCCGCCAACTGCCATAAGACCGGATGCGCTCTAACGCACTCTCTTGCGGTCGGCGGCCGGCTGGAAGGCCAGCTTCGCGTGATAGGTGCAGTAGGGTGCGCCCTCATCGCATTCAGCGCCGCAGAAATAGAAATCGTCCTGTAACGGATCACCGATCGGCCATTTGCAGGTCTTCTCGGTCAGTTCGGTCAAGGGCAACTTGCGGAAAATCGGCACAACGACATCTTCGACGGGCCGCGTGTCGATCTCGGCGACCGCGTCCGCAATGATGTCCGGCTTGAGCGCGGTCGCACCGCGTGTGCGCGGAATGGCACGCGTTGCGCCGCCACGTGAGCCATATCCGCCCCTTGAGGCCGATGATGCCCGTTTGGCACGGGAGGCCGACGATCCGCCGGATTTTGCTCTTCCCGGCAGGTTCAGGCGGTGCACCTTGCCGATGACGGCATTGCGGCTGACGCCGCCCAGTTCAGCCGCGATCTGGCTTGCGCTCAGTCCGTCTGCCCAGAGCTTTTTCAGCCGTTCGACGCGTTCATCAGTCCAGCTCATGGTCATTCACCCCTTTCACCGCATTCGGGGGCGACGGAATCCTTCAACGCGTTCCGAAATCATTTCGGAGCCGAAACGTTCTATTTGTTAAAGGTCACTAGGTCCGCCGCATGCAGTCCGTAATCTTCCTCTATAAACTAGTGACAGCAGGACTCGGTGACAAGAGTCCGGTGATTCAAGAAGATTCCTTTTTTAAGTTTTCCCCAACTTGAGGCGTTTTTCCGCAGAAGCGGACCTAATTCGACCGCAAAGGAACGGCAGCCTTCCGCGATTCGCGGTGGTTGATTGACAGTCGCACTCAGTATAAAGATACGCCGCCAGCTGCCCGTCACGGGCAGCTATTTGTTTTTGGCCGGATGAACCGGCCGGATTGTTCCGAAAATTCGTCCGGCACGCGGAAGGCACCGCGGCGGTTGGGAGTTATAGGTCATGTCGGAAGATACGTCGCTATACGGCACGTATAAGCGCATTCCGCTTCGTTTCGATCGGGGCGAGGGCGTCTGGCTGATTGCCGAGGATGGATCGCGCTATATGGATTTTGCCGGCGGCATCGCGGTGACCTCCATGGGCCATGCGCACCCGCACCTTGTCGGCGCGCTCAAGGACCAGGCCGATCGCCTGTGGCATCTGTCGAACCTTTACGAGATTCCGGATCAGACCCGCCTCGGCGACCGCTTGACCCGGGTGACCTTTGCCGACCGCGCCTTCTTCACCAATTCCGGTGCCGAGGCGCTTGAATGTGCCATCAAGACGGCCCGGCGCTACCAGTATGTGAATGATCACCAGGAACGCATCGATATCATCACCATCGAGGGCGCGTTCCACGGCCGTACGCTGGCGACGATTGCTGCAGGTGGCCAGGCCAAGTATCTCGAGGGCTTTGGCCCGAAGGCACCCGGTTTCGTCCAGGTTCCCTTTGGCGACATCGAAGCGGTCAGGAATGCCGTCGGCGAAACGACGGCTGCGGTGCTTGTGGAGCCCATACAGGGCGAGGGCGGCATCCGGGAACTGCCCATCCAGTACCTGAAGGATCTTCGTGCCCTGTGCGATGAAGAGGGCGTGCTGCTCGTCCTTGACGAGGTGCAATGCGGCGTCGGCCGCACCGGAAAGCTCTTTGCCCATGAATGGGCCGGCATCACGCCCGACATCATGGCGGTCGCGAAGGGCATCGGCGGGGGCTTTCCCTTCGGCGTGTGCCTGGCGACCGAGGACGCTGCCAGCGGCATGACGCCTGGAACGCACGGGACCACCTATGGCGGCAACCCGCTTGCCATGGCGGTCGGCAATGCGGTGCTGGATGTCCTGCTGGAGGACGGCTTCCTGGACAACGTCAATGACGTAAGCCTCGTATTCAAGCAGGGACTGGCCGAAATCGCCGACAGGCATCCTGATGTGGTGGAGGAGATCCGCGGCACGGGGCTGATGCTCGGCATCAAGTGCAAGGTTCCGAACGCCGAACTGCTTGTCGCGATGCGTGATCAGCATCTCCTCGGCGCGCCGGCCGGTGACAATGTGGTGCGCTTGCTGCCGCCGCTCACGACAACGGTCGAAGAGGCCCGTGACGGGCTTTCGCGCCTCGATGCCGCCGCTGCGGCGCTGACCGTTGGTGCGTCCTGAGAGGCCTGTGACCCGAAGCCGGCAGGCATCCGGCCCGTACAAGGAAAATTGCAATGACGACACATGACGGTCCCCGTCATTTCCTTGACCTTTCCGCTGTCAGCGGCGGCGATCTGCGCGACATTCTCGATCATGCGCATGAGCGCAAGGCGGCGACCAGGAACGGCAAGGCCGACCAGCCGCTCGCCGGCAAGGTGCTGGCAATGATTTTCGAAAAGCCGTCAACCAGGACCCGCGTCTCATTCGATGTCGGCATGCGCCAGCTCGGCGGTGAGACCATTCTCCTGTCCGGCAACGACATGCAGCTCGGCCGTGCTGAGTCCATAGCCGATACCGCGCGCGTCCTGTCGCGTTATGTCGATGCCGTCATGATCCGCACGACGGATCACGGCCGGCTTGTCGAGCTCGCAGAATATGCGACGGTTCCCGTGATCAACGGGCTGACCGACGATACCCATCCCTGCCAGATCATGGCTGACGTCATGACCTTCGAACAGCACCGGGGCAGTGTCTCCGGCAAGACGTTCTCATGGGTGGGAGACGGCAATAATGTGCTGCATTCGCTGATCGAGGGTTCTGCCCGGTTCGGCTACAGCATGAATATCGGTGTTCCGGAAGGCTCGGAACCGGAGGGGCGCTTCGCGGACTGGGCGCGTGAAAACGGTGGTTCCGTTTCACTGACCAGCGACGCTGAAAAGGCGGTCTCCGGCACGGACTGCGTGTTCACCGATACCTGGGTCTCGATGGGGCAGGAGCAGCGTGCGCGGGGCCACAACGTCTTCAAACCCTATCAGGTCAATGCACGGCTCATGGGCAAGGCGAACCCCGACGCCCTTTTCATGCACTGCCTGCCCGCCCACCGCGGCGAGGAAGTGACGGACGAGGTGATCGACGGCCCCCAGTCGGTGGTCTTTGATGAGGCGGAAAACCGGATGCATGCGCAGAAGGCGATCCTTGCCTGGTGCTTCGACCGGCTCTAACTATGACCCTCGGGCCCGCCCTCGGGAAATTCAGTGGCGCCCGTTGATTCACTAGATTGACAGAAAATGACTGACGAAATGATCCTAGGAGAGATCGGCTTTGCCGGCGACGATCAGGTGGTGCCGTTCGAGGTCGAGGGCCTGGACGCGCGCGGTCGTGCTGTGCAGCTCGGGCCGATGCTGGATGCGATCCTGGCGCGTCACGACTATCCGGAGCCCGTTGCGCGCCTGCTAGCCGAGGCCGTTACGCTGACGGTCCTATTGGGCACGTCCCTGAAGTTTACCGGCAAGTTCATCGTCCAGACCCAGAGCGAAGGCCCGGTCGATATGCTTGTCGCCGATTTCACCACGCCGGACAGCCTGCGCGCCTACGCGCGTTATGACGAGCGCGCACTGGCGGAGGCGGTGGCGCAGGACATGCTTGAGCCTCAGGACCTGCTGGGCACAGGTATTCTGGCCTTTACCATCGACCAGGGCGCGCACATGCAACGCTATCAGGGTATCGTCGAGCTCAACGGTTCGTCACTCGAGGAAATCGCGCGTGCTTATTTCCGCCAGTCGGAGCAGATACCGACCGAAGTGCGGCTTGCCGCAGCTCAGCTCTATGCCCCTGGCAGCGATGGCGAACGCGAGCATCAATGGCGCGCCGGTGGCGTTGTTCTCCAGTTCCTGCCGGAATCGCCGGAACGCATGCGCCAGGCCGATCTTCCGGGCGGCGACCTGCCTGAGGATGTGGAGCATGTCGACTTCGAGGAAGATGAGGAATGGCTCGAGGCCAAGGCGTTGATGGAGACGATTGCCGACGATGAGCTAGCGGATCCGCAGGTCGGTTCCGAGCGGCTGCTTTACCGGCTGTTCCACGAACGGGGCGTGCGCGTCTTCGAGCCGGTCGCCGTGCGCGACAACTGCTCGTGCTCGCGTGATAAGATCAGGTCCGTGCTTGCCGGCCTCGACAAGGACGAAATCGCGCAGAGCGTTGAAGACGGCAGGATCTCGGTGAAATGCGAATTCTGTTCGGCGAATTACAGCTTCGATCCCTCTGAAATTCCGGAGGAATGACGGCCCGATTCTTGCGATTGCGGAATGCGGTGTCCGCCACGAATATGTAAAGTAATGTAAAACTCGGGTGCGGAATCTGGTATTTGGCCGAAAAACCGGCAAAATGCAGCAAATCTTGCGAAACTTTAATTTCTGCACTGGGCCGCTACATTACTAGACTGCGTGGGTCGAGCCGGAGCATCCTGCATGCTGAAATCGATGAATGAGGAAGGTGCAGCGGAATCGTCCGTTGCGGGGCGCGAACCCGAACGCGGCCCGCCGCCGCGCTCGCCGATATTGAGTGGCGGAAGGGTCTTGCTGCAGACCGTTCTGATGCTGGCGGTGCTTGGCGGCTCCTACGTGATCATGAACCGGATCATAGAAACGCAGCCGGAGCGCAATGCGCGGCAGTTCCGCCCCACGGTCTATCCCGTCGAGACTTTGACGGTAGAACCCGCATCCAATCGTCCGCAACTGCTTCTTTACGGCGAGGTGCAGGCAGCAAGGTCGGTGGATCTTCGGCCGCTCGTCAATGGCGAGATCATAGCCGTGAACCCGAACCTCAAGGCCGGCTCTCACGTCGCCGCCGGCGACGTCCTGCTGGAAATCGATTCCTTCCAGTTCAAGGGCGCACTGTCCGAAGCCCGGGCCAATCTGGCGCAGGCGCGCGCGACATTGGCTGAAACCGAAGCGCGCATGGTCGCCGAAAAGGATCAGCTTGAGGCAGCTGAAATGCAGCTCACTCTCGCCGAGAGCGATCTCCGTCGGGCGGAGTCGCTGGTGGAAAGCGGCGCGCTGACGCAAAAGCAGGTCGAGGACCGTCGTCTTATCGTCTCGCAGCGCGAGCAGGCTGTCAGCCAGCGGCGCAACAACCAGATCATAGAGGATGCCAAGCGCGAGCAGCAAACCGCCAGCATTGACAGCCTGACCTGGAAGGTCCAGCAGGCCGAGCGCAATCTGGAAAACACGGTGTTGCGCTCACCGTTTACCGGTGTCGTCAATTCCGAGAGCGCGGAACCCGGCCGTTATGTCAGCAGCAGCGATGTTGTCGCCTCTCTCTATGATGACGAGGCGCTTGAAGTGCGTTTCACGCTGACCGATGCGCAGTATGGCCGCATTTCGACGGATTCCGATCCGCTGATCGGCCGGGCCATCGGCGTCGTCTGGGTGGTCGGGCTGAGCAGTTACGACTATTCCGGCAGCATCGACAGGATCGCGGCCGAGATCGCCTCGCAGCGCGGCGGCGTTGAGGTTGTTGCGCGTCTCGATCCCAACAGCTCACCGGTCCAGTTGCGCCCGGGCGCCTTTGTCGAGATCGACGTTCCGGACCGCACATACGCATCATCGTACCGCATCCCGGAAACCGCCCTTTTCAACGGCAACGAAGTTTTCGTTGTTGAAGACGGCAAGCTGGCCCGCAGGATTGTCGAGATAGCCGCCTTTGATGGCCAGGACGTCATCGTGCTTGAGGGTCTGCAGCCCGGCGATGTCGTGATGACGACCCATCTGACGCAGGCCGATGACGGCGTCGAGGTCAGGCAGCCCGGCGCCCGGGCACCGGGTCCGCGTGGCGGTGGCGTTGCCGGACAGCGTACGCAGGGAAGCTGATCATGGCCGAGCGAGGCGTGCGTCAGGCGATTGAAAACGCGGCAGAGGACCTGCGCGGCTCCGGCGGCCTTGTCCGCACCTTCATTCGTCACCCGAACGCCGCCAATCTGCTCATGATGCTGATGATCCTGCTCGGCGTCTTCAGCATACTCCAGATCAACACGCAGTTCTTTCCGTCCGTCGACCGGCCGCGCATTGACATATCCCTGAGCTGGTCCGGTGCCAGCGCCGAGGATATCGAGGCCAATCTCCTTGCTGTCATCGAGCCGGAGGTGCGGTTTGTCGAAGGTGTCGATGTCATGACGTCGACGGCGCGTGAGGGTTCGGGCTCGATTCGACTGGAGTTCGAGGACGGCAGCGACATGCAAAAGGCGCTGTCGGATGTCGAGGCGGCGGTGACAAGTATCAGCACGCTGCCGGAGGATGCGGATACGCCGAGCGTTTCAAAGGCGAGTTTCTTCGATCGTATCGCCAGCATTTCTGTCGGGGGCTCTGCACCGGAAGCCATCAAGCGTGAATGGGCCAAGCAGATCCGTGACGAACTGATTTCCCGCGGCATCGACAAAATCGACTTCACCGCGCTTCGCGACCGGGAAATCCGCATCGATATCCCGGAGCGGGAGTTGCGGCGGCTCGGCCTGACGATCAATGATGTGTCACGTTCGGTGACCGATAACAGCAGGGACCTCCCGTCCGGCACGCTGGAAGGCGCGATCGAGCGGCAGCTTCGCTCCCTTGCGGATGCTGAAAGTCCGCAGTCGCTCGGCAATATCGAGGTTGTTTCCTTCAGCTCCGGTGAAAAGGTCCGGATAAAGGACATCGCGAATGTCGCGAGCGGTTTCGATATCAACGAAACACGCGGCTTCACCGGCGGCAATGTGGCAATCGAGATCGACGTGCGCCGGGCCGCGACGGCTGACACGCTGCGCACGGCGCGTATCTTGAACGATTATCTCGAGGAACTGCGGCCGCAATTGCCGCACAATATCGAAATCAAGACATACGAGGCGTCATCCGACAGGCTTCTCGAGCGCATCATGCTGCTGGTCAAGAATGGCCTCGGCGGGCTGGCGCTGGTCGTTGTCATTCTGTTCCTGTTCCTCGACGCCCGCATTGCCTTCTGGGTCGCGGCCGGCATTCCCGTCGCACTGCTTGCCACCGTCGGCTTCATGCTTGTGTCCGGCCAGACGATCAACATGATCTCCCTGTTCGGGCTGATCATGATGCTCGGCATAATTGTTGATGACGCGATTGTCGTTGGCGAGCACACCTATACGCGCTTGCAGATGGGCGACGAACCCATGATGGCCGCCGAAAACGGCGTTGCGATGATGATCAGGCCTGTGCTGGCGGCGATGACCACGACCATCGCTGCATTTGCCCCCATGTTCCTGATCTCCGACACGATCGGCCAGATCATGGGTGTGTTGCCGCTGGTCGTTATCGCCGTCATTCTTGCGAGCCTGCTTGAATGTTTCTATGTCCTGCCGGGCCATCTGGCCCACGCGCTTGAACGCAAGAGCGGTCCGCGCTGGTCCTATTGGCGGCAGTTCTTCTTTGCCTTCGTCGCGGTCTTTATCCTGACCAACGCGACAGGGTCGGCTTCCGGGCTGGTGGACCGTCTCCCGGACGGGTCGGCGATCCACAACATGCTGGTTGGTTTCCAGAGTTTTGGCCTGCCCTTGCGCATGATGTTGGTTGCCGTCATCGCACTTGTGTTCGCCACCGTGCTCGAATTCATTATCCTCGGGATACGCCGCAGGTTCGCGTCCAGATCGGCGTCGCCAACGGCAGATCAATCCCTCCAACAGGACGGGTTCCGCGGATGGTTCGACCGGAACTACATGCGCTTTCGCGACGGACCGTTCAACAGGCTAGTGACCCTGTCTTATCGTTGGCGTTACGTGACATTGTCGATTGCCGTCGGGCTTGCGCTGGTCCTGGTAATCGGTCTCATGCAGGGCAAGCGCGTCGAGTTCGTTTTCTTCCCTTCGCCGGAGGCGGAAAACATCCGCGGCAATGTCAGTTTCATCGCTGGTTTTCCGGAAGAACAAGCGATCGAGGCGATTGCCAAGATCGAGGCGGCATTCCGCAAGGCCGAGTTGGAACTCACCGGCGGCGAGGAGGAGCTTGCGGAATCGATTTTCGTGATGTTCTCGAAAGCCAGCCGCTTCGGTGGAACCAGCGCCACGATAAAGGTACAGCTGACCTCTTCGGAAACGAGGACCGTGCGCACGCCGGATGTTGTCCGCGCATGGCGCCAGGCCGTGCCCGATGTCGCCGGTGTGTCGCGGTTTTCCATCTTCCAGTCACGCGGCGGGCCGCCCGGGCGCGATATCGATATCGAGTTGCGCGGTGACCGCATTTCGGATCTGAAGGCCGCGGCAACGGAGATGATCCCCATACTGGGTTCCATCTCGGGCGTTTCGGGCGCCGATGACAATCTGCCCTATGGCAAGCCCGAACTGGTGGTGGAAATGCTGCCTCGCGGTGCGGCGCTCGGCTTTACGGCCGACGATATCGGGCGGCAGCTCCGCAATGCATTTGACGGCCAGATACCGTTCCGCTTTGCAAGCGGTGACGACGAGGTGACGGTTCGGGTTTCGCAGATCATGCGAGTCGGCGGCACCGCGGCACTGCGCAATTTCGAGCTCAGGAGCCCGTCAGGCGAATTCGTGCCGCTGACCGAGGTGGCGCGGCTCACCGAACGGCAGGGTTTTGCCTATGTTTCGCGCAAGGACGGCAAGACCAAGATTTCGGTGACCGGAGACATCGACAGTACCGTCAACACGACCGACGGCGTCATTGAGGAACTGGAGGCCTCCGGTGTCATCGCCGAAATCGCCTCACGGTTCGGCGTGGACTACCGCTATGGCGGCCGCTCGGAGGAGCAGAAGAACGCCTTTGCCGATCTGCGGCTCGGAATGATCGTGGCGCTTTCCGTGATCTACATCATTCTCGCCTGGGTCTTCGCCAGCTATGCGCGGCCGCTCGCGGTGATGCTGATTATCCCCTTTGGTGTCGTCGGGGCCGTCTTCGGACACTGGGTTCTGGGATTCCAGCTGACGATCCTGTCCTGGATCGGCCTTCTGGGTCTCGCGGGAATACTGGTCAACGATTCAATCATTCTGGTTACCCGGCTGGAAGAGCGGCTGCGTCAGGGGCAGGATCTGGAATCGGCCGCCACGGGTGCCAGCCGTGACCGGTTGCGGGCCGTGCTGCTGACGTCGCTGACAACGATTGGCGGCCTCCTGCCTCTGCTCTTTGAAACCAGTCTTCAGGCGCAGTTCCTGATGCCGATGGCAATCACCATCGTCTTCGGCCTCGCCATGGCAACGCTCCTGGTGCTTTTCCTGGTCCCGGCGCTCATGGGCATCGGCAACGACATCCGCAACGCGTTTGTCTCCTTGTTCGGCCACCAGCCACGCACCGGTTCAGCCTGAATATCGAGGCGCCGGTGAGCGGGCAGGTGGACGAGCCAGTCATCTTGCACGCGGTTGCTTTGCAGTGAGCTTGCAACGAATCGCGTTTGTTGGCATCGGTGATTGTCTTCCGGCGCGGTAATCCGGATTTGCTTTAGGGAGCCATTGATGCAGGGTCGAATCGACGCGCTTTACACCTACCCGGTCAAGGGGCTTAGCCCGCATCCGCTCGAAAGCGTGGAGCTGGCCGCCGGCGAGGGCTTTCCGGGTGACCGGCTGTTCGGTTTTGCAAAGGCCAATGGCGGATTTGATCCGAGTGATCCGAAGCCGTTGCCGAAAACCAGCTTCGTCGTCCTGATGCAGCATGCGAGGCTGGCGGGTTTTGCAACCGCATTCGACGAAGCGTCCCGCGTGTTGACTGTGACGATGGATGGCAAAACCAAGCGCTTCGAACTTGGATCGGAGGCGGGCAGAAAAGAAGCGGCCGATCTCTTGTCAAAGGAGCTGGATCTTGCCGAGGGCGAGCGGCCGCAATTCGTCGAGGGCTCGCCGCACCGTTTCACGGATGTGTCCGTGGTGTCGGAAACCCTGATGAATTCCGTATCGCTCATCAACCTGGACTCGGTCGAGGAATTCGCCAGGTGCGTTGAAACCCCGGTGGATCCGCTGCGTTTTCGCGCCAACATCTACTTTCGCGGCTGGCCGGCATTCTCGTAAGCGCCGCGCCGTCACCCTTGTTGTGATCTGAGATTTTCGTGGTCATCTGGACCCTGTCAACAACGGAGGTGACAGATGACAGACACATTGCATGAACGAGTGACGGAGGACGCCGCCGGCGCTTCGGTCGCGACGGGCGCGAACGGCGCACGGGTCTGGCCGGAAGCGGTGAAGGCGCGGCTCGTGCAGGAGACGTTCGAGGAGGGAGCGACGGTGGCGGGGGTTGCCCGGCGTCACGGTCTCTCACGGACGCAGTTGAGCGGCTGGCGGCGCCTGGCTCGGGACGGGCTTCTCGGTCCGGTCGCCGGCGAGGATCCATTCGGCCTGGTCCCGGTGACGGTGTCGGTGGCTGCTGAGCGGAACGGCGCGGCATCGGTGCCCGCGGACGGTATCGCGGTCGAGATCGCCGACATCCGGGTGGTGGTGCCGCCGGACTTCGACGCGGGGCACCTGTCGCGCATCCTGGTCTGCGTTCGGGCCGCGCCATGATCCTGACCGGGGAGAAGATCCGGGTCTGGCTGGCGACCCGCCCCGTCGACTTCCGCAAGGGACATGACGGGCTGTCGGCGGTGGTGCAGACGGTGCTGGGTCACGACCCCTATAGCGGCGCGGTCTTCGCCTTCCGCTCCAGGCGAGGCGACAGGATGAAGATCCTGGTCTGGGACCGCACCGGGCTGGTGATGGTCTACAAGCGCCTGGAGGGCGGCGGCTTCCAGTGGCCGCGCCCCTCGGACGGGGTGATCGGACTGTCGCCGGCGCAGTTCTCGGCGTTGTTCGAGGGTCTTGACTGGAAGGCGGTCCGGGCCGTGCGACGGCCTCGGCCGCGCCGGGCGGCCTGACCGCGCAGCTTGCCGCTTCACCGGGGAACGGTGTCTATCCCACCGTCTCCCCGGTGTCGCCAAGACGAGCTATCCGGCCCCGTTTACGGCGGGGCCGGAAGCATGTTCACCTTGCATTATCTCATTGGTTCTGCTAGACGAATCCCATGCCAACAAGCATGGGAAGCGCCGTTCCCGTGAGCGATTTGCAGCACCGTCTGGCGGCCGTCGAGGCCCAACTTGCGAAGGAGCGCGCCGAGCGCAAGGCCGCCGAGGATGCGCTGGCTGTGTCCGAGCAGGCGCGCGAACGCCTGGAGCGGATCATCGCCGCGCTGAACCATGCCGTGTGGGGCGCGCGCTCGGAGAAGCGCCATGCCGATCAGGACCGGCTGCCGCTGTTCGAGGACATCGCGGTCGCCGAGGGGATGCTGGCGCAAGCCCGGGAGAAGGCCGACGCGGCGACCGGCAGACAACGGCGCAAGCCGCAGCCGACCAATCGTAATCTCGGCCATCTGCCCAAGCACCTCGAACGCTTCGAGAAGGTGATCGAGCCGGAGAGCACGCAGTGCCCTTGCGGCTGCGGCGAGATGGTGAAGGTCGGCGAGGATCGCACCGAGCGGCTCGACGTCGTGCCGGCGAAGTTGAGAGTGCTGGTGACGATCCGGCCGAAATACATCTGCCGCGCCTGCGAGGGCAAACAGAGCGTCCAGGCGCCGGCGCCGGAATATCTGGTGCCGCGCGGCCTGCCGACCGAGGGGCTGGTGGCGCACACGCTGGTCGCCAAGTTCGCTGACCACCAACCGTTCTACCGTCAGAGCGAGGCATACCGGCGCGAGGGGATCGACCTCGACCGCACCATGCTGGGGAACTGGGCGGGGCGCGGGATGCAGGTGCTGGCCCCGGTGATCGACCGGATGATCGAGCACCTCAAGACGTCGGACGGTTTGTTCATGGACGAGACCACGGTGCCGGTGATGGCGCCGGGGACCGGCAAGACGCGCCTCGACTATCTGTGGGCGATCGCCCGCGATCAGCGCGGCTATGGCGGGGCCGACCCGCCGGTCGTGGTGTTCCACCACTCGCACCATCGAAGTGCGAAGGTCGCTCTGGAGTTGATGCGGGGCTACACCGGCGGCGGCCCGCTGCATGTGGACGGCTACAGGGTGTACGACGCGCTCGGCGATCCGAAGCAGACGGTCAGCCCATGGGTGCTTGCCTACTGTTGGACCCACTGGCGCAGACGCTTCGTCGACTTCCAGCGCGCCACGCAGTCGCCCCTGTGCGAGGAAATCCTCGAACGGATCGCGGCGCTCTACCGGATCGAGGCCATGGTGCGCGGTCACCCGCCAGAGCTGCGGCTGAAGGCGCGGCAGGAGTTGTCGGCGCCGATCGTCCAGGCCATGCGGCCCTGGCTCGAGGCCCGGCTCGACCGTCTGTCCAGCGCGTCCGAACTCGCCAGGCACATCCGCTACGCCCTCAAGCGCTGGGATGGCCTGTGCCGGTTCCTCCATGACGGACGTATCGAGATGGACACCAACCCTGTCGAGAACCTCATCCGTCCGGTGAAGCTCACAAAGAAAAACGCGCTGTTCGCAGGCAGCGACGACGGCGCCAGGACCTGGGCGCGGTGCGCCAGCCTGATCGGCACCTGCAAGCTCAACGGCGTCAATCCGCAGGTCTACCTGACCGACACCCTGCGCCGGATCATCGACATGCACCCCCTGTCACGCATCGACGAACTCATGCCCTGGAACTTCGACCCGACAATCCCGGGCGGCACCCGTCAACAAGGGTAACGGCGCGGCGCTTACGCATTCTCCGAACTGGATCTTGTCGGCCGCGACATCCAGATCGGTTCCGCGGTCTTGAGAGTGTTGAAACGCACGCAGCGCTGCGCGGCGACGGAAGTCAACCCGCAGACGGCGGAGCGCGACCTGCGCGTGCCGTTCCTTCTGCGCAAGCACTACGGCCATCTGGACATGGGTATTTATGCCGAAATTGTGCAGGGTGGCGCGATAGAGCCGGGCAGCCGGATACTGACCCTGAAGGCGCGGGCCGGCGACAACATCGCGGATCTTTTCTGACAGGCGGGATCAGGTCCGCCAGAAGCGCGGCAGGAAGAGCACCATGATCGTGAAGAGTTCAAGCCGTCCGAGCAGCATGCCGGCGGCGAGGGTCCACTTGGCGGTGTCGTTGAGCGGCGCGTAGTTGCCCGCCGGTCCAATAATGGTTCCAAGTCCCGGCCCGACATTGGAGATCGCCGAGCCGGCGCCCGACAGCGCGGTCGTCGTATCGAGGCCGGTGAGGATGAGAATGATCGATATGGCGCCGAAACTCACCACATAAAGGAACATGAAGCTCATCACCGAGGCGATGACGCGCGGGTCGATGGGCCGCCCGTTGAAGCGCGGCCGGAAGATGCCGTGCGGATACATGACCTGGTTGATATGTTGCCGGATGGCCTCGAAGAGCACCATGAAGCGGAAGATCTTGATGCCGCAAGAAGTCGAGCCGGCGCAGCCGCCGATAAACATGATGACGAAGAAGAACGAGATCGCGTGCGGTCCCCAGATGCCGTAGTCGGTCGTCGCGTATCCTGTGCCCGTGGTGATCGAGACGACATTGAACGCCGCGAAGCGCAGACCGTCCAGGCCGACATGATGCTCGCCGTAATGGGCCATCAGCCAGGCGATCAGCGTCGCAATCGCCAGAAGGCCGAGGAACACCCGGACCTGTGCATCGAAGAAGATCGGCCGGACGCGCCCCTGCAGCATCTGCACGTATAGAATGAAGGGAATCGATCCGAGGATCATGAAAAAGATGGTGATCCAGTCGATGGCCGCACTGTCGTAATATCCGATGGAAAGGTCCTTGGTAGAGAAGCCGCCGGTGGCGACGGTGGTCATGGAATGAATGACGGCATCGTCGAACGGCATGCCCGCCGACATGAAAAGGATGCAGCATGCCACCGTGAAGCCGATAAAGACGAGCGTGATCGAACTCGATATCTGTGTCGCCCGCGGCAGGATCTTCTCCGCCGTATCGAAGGCCTCGGCCTTGAAGAGCTGCATGCCGCCGATCTGCAGCATCGGCAGCACGGCGATCGCCATGACGATGATGCCGAGGCCGCCCAGCCATTGCAGCAATCCGCGCCAGAAGAGGATCCCAGGCGGCGCATGATCAAGGCCCTGGATAACGGTTGCGCCGGTCGTCGTCAGACCCGACATCGATTCGAAGAACGCGTCCGTATAGGTCGGCACCACACCCGACCACATGAAGGGCAGCGCGCCGAACGCCACCAGCGCCAGCCAGGAGACCACGGTCATCAGCAGGGCCTGGCGGGTGGAAAGGCCGCGCGGCGAACCGCGCGTGGCGGCAAACATTGAAAGGCCGATCAGCGTTGTCAGCATCGAGGACGCGACAAAGACGATCCAGTCCTGGTTGTTGGCGGCCAAGTCGACAATGGCCGGCAGCAGCATCGCGATACCAAGCGTTGCAATCAGAATGCCCGTAACGAGCATGACGGGACGAAAATCAAGCGCTCCGTTCAATTGAGCGTTCTCGCCATTCCCGGAACATCAAGCGAAAAGGCCGGAATATCGACCATGAAACTCTCGCCGTCCTGGCGTTCCATGCGGTACTGCCCCACCATCATTCCGGAAGAAGTGTCGAGCGGGCAGCCGGAGGAGTATTCGAACTGGTCTCCGGGCGCGAGGATCGGCTGTTCGCCGACAACGCCTTCGCCGCTGATTTCGTCGACCTGACCGACGGCATCGGTGATGCGCCAGTAGCGGTCGCATAACTGCACCGTGTCGTCCGAATGGTTCACGATGACGATGCGGTAGCCCCACACGAACCTGTTCTCGTCCGGTTCGGACTGTTCCTCAAGATAAAACGGCTCGACCGTGATCTCGATATCATGTGTCAGCGCACGGTACATGCTTGTTCGCGCTTCCCATTGATTCCCGCTATATCCCTCTGCCGTCTATATAACATCGGCGGCCAAAGGGGAATTCGCTTTCAATGGCCACCGGGTTCAAGGTAAACGCTGTAAAAGGCGTGGACAGTCAAATAAAGCTGACGCGATTGTGACAAATGATGGCTTTCGCATACCAGTGAAAGCTGTATGCATGTTCGCGCTTGCGCGAAAGGACAGCCCATGCTCGACGGCGCCGTCAGAAAAATCATCAACCCGCCGATGGATGCCTGTGGCCGGCGGGCGGCAGAGCTGGGTGTTACCGCTAACACGGTGACGGTTGTCGGCTGCCTCATCGGCCTGCTGGCTGCCTTCGTAATCTGGCAGCAGGCCTATTGGGCCGGCCTTGCCCTGCTTCTCATCAGCCGGTTCTGCGATGGTCTCGATGGCGCCATCGCCAAGGCAACGGAATCGACCGATTTCGGTGGTTATCTGGATATTGTGCTCGATTTCGTCTTTTACGGCGCCATTCCCCTTGGCTTTGTGCTTGCCGACCCGGCAACCAACGCCGTTGCCGGCGCCGTGCTGATCTTTTCCTTCTACATCAACGGATCGACGTTCCTCGCCTATGCGATCATGGCGGAGCGCTATGACATGCACAGCACCGTTCGTGGTGAAAAGTCGCTCTATTTCACCACCGGTCTCGCCGAGGCCACCGAAACGATTGCCGTCTTTGCGGTGTTTTGTATCTTCCCGGGCAGTTTCGTATGGCTCGCCTATGCCTATGCGGCCGTCTGCCTTTACACCGCCCTCTCGCGCATCGTCATCGCCGGCCGCGTCTTCGGCCAGCGTTGAAAGCCAATCCGGCGGGATCTACACCTTCGAAAGGGCGCGATCGATATCGGCGATCAGGTCCTGCGCATCCTCAAGGCCGATGGAAAGCCGCACCGTCGCATCGGTGATGCCGAGCTCGTCACGGTCTTCCTGGGAAAGGTTCTTGTGCGTCGTTGTTGCCGGATGGGTGATCAGGCTTTTTGAATCGCCCAGATTGTTCGAGATCCGGATGATTTCAAGCGCGTTCTCGAACGCGAAGGCCGCCTGCTTGCCGCCGTCGATTTCGAAAGCGACAAGGGTCGAGCCGCCGCTCATCTGCCGTCGCACCAGATCGGCCTGCGGATGGTCCGGCCGCCCGGGATAAATCACCCGCTTGATGACGTTATGCGATGCCAGGTGGTCGGCGATTGCGTGCGCATTTTCCGTTTGCTGACGGACACGCACGGGCAGCGTTTCCAGGCCCTTCAGCAGTGTCCATGCATTGAACGGCGACAGTGACGGGCCGGTGTGCCGGAAATAGTCGTGCAGGTTTTCATCGATCCAGTCTTTCGAGGAAAGCACGATGCCGCCAAGGCAGCGGCCCTGGCCGTCGATGTGCTTTGTCGCCGAATAGACAACGATATGTGCGCCGAGATCGAGTGGCTTCTGGTAGAGCGGCGTCGCGAAAACGTTGTCGACCACGACCTTGGCGCCGATGGCGTTGGCGATTTCGGCGACGCCTGCGATATCGATCACCTCGAGCGTCGGATTGGTTGGGCTTTCAAGGAAGAACACCTTGGTGTTCGGCCTTACGGTGCGCTGCCAGTTTTCAAGGTCCGTGCCGTCGATAAGTGTGGTCTCGATTCCGTATTTCGGCATCAGGGTCTCGACGACCCAGCGGCAGGAACCGAACAGTGCCCGCGCCGAAACGACATGGTCGCCGGCCTTGAGCTGGCACAGCAATGCCGCCGAGACGGCTGCCATTCCGGAAGCCGTCGCCCGTGCGTCCTCAGCACCTTCCAGTGCGCACATACGCTTTTCGAACATGTCGACGGTGGGATTGGCGTAGCGCGAATAGATGAAGCCGTCGTCCTCGCCCTTGAACCGTGCTTCCGCGGCCTCGGCGCTGTCATAGACGAAGCCCTGGGTCAGGAACATCGCTTCCGAGGTCTCGCCGAACTGTGAGCGGCTGGTGCCGCTGTGGATCAATTGCGTTGCCGGCCGCCAATTGGCCGTGTTCTCTGTTCCGTTCGTATACCTGTCACTCATGTCTTCACCCAACAAAAAACCGGCCCGCGAAAATCGCCAGCCGGTTGGACTCCCGACCTTTTAGCGACTTGTTTAACGTGGCAGCAAGCCGGTCGGCCAAATCACCACGGGATAAGGCCTCTTTACATCCCCGATTTCCTTGCGTCAATCGTGGCGGCTGTATTTGATAGGTCGCGATAGCATGGGGAACGGCATGGCGAATGCGGGAATACTGGCGGATCGGGACATTGCAGGGCTGTTTGAGGCCGGCTGTCTGAAGGCGCCGTCGGCGCTCGATGACGACCAGATCCAGCCGGCGAGCCTTGATCTTCGCCTCGGCCGGAAGGCCTATCGCGTGCGCGCCAGCTTTCTTCCGGGTCCCGGCCACAAGGTTGCCGAGAAACTCGAGCGCCTGAAGCTGCATGAAATCGATCTGGGCACCGGGGCAGTCCTGGAAACCGGCTGTGTCTATATCGTGCCGTTGCAGGAGAGCCTCGATCTGCCCGCGGAGATCAGCGCCTCGGCCAATCCGAAAAGCTCGACCGGGCGGCTCGATATCTTCACCCGTGTCATGGCAGACAACACCCAGGAATTCGACAAGATACCGGCCGGCTATGGCGGCCCGCTTTTTCTCGAGGTGAGCCCCCGCACATTCCCGATCGTGGTCCGCGCCGGCTCGCGCCTGTCGCAGATCCGTTTCCGCAAGGGCAGCGCCGGTCTCGATGAGGCGGAACTGGCACAGCTGCACGACAGCGAAGTCCTCGTCGCATCCGACACGCCCAATATATCCGGTGGCGGCATCGCGCTGTCGGTCGATCTGGAGAGTGGTCCGGACGGCCTTGCCGGTTATCGCGGCAAGCACCACACATCCGTCATCGACGTCGACCGCAAGGCGGCCCATGATGTTCTTGATTTCTGGGAGCCGATCTATACGCGCGGCAACGGCTATATCATCCTCGATCCGGACGAATTCTACATTCTCGTATCGCGCGAGGCGGTGCATGTGCCGCCGCTCTATGCCGCCGAGATGACGCCATTCGATCCGCTGGTCGGAGAGTTCCGTGTCCACTATGCGGGCTTTTTCGATCCCGGCTTCGGTCATACCGCCGCCGGCGGCTCAGGCAGCCGCGCGGTGCTTGAAGTGCGCAGCCACGAGGTGCCGTTTATCCTCGAACACGGCCAGATCGTCGGCCGGCTTGTCTACGAGCACATGATCGGGCGTCCGAAGGCGCTTTACGGCGCGGACCTCGGCTCCAACTACCAGGCGCAGGGCCTGAAGCTGTCGAAGCACTTCAAGGCGTAGTTATCCGGTTTTTTCGGATTTCAGTTCGGCGATTTCCACCCGCAGCGCCCGGATTTCCTTCAGGATCATTTCCTGGTCGCTGTGCAGCGCCTCGCGGTCGGCCATCGCTGCCTCCTCGTGTTCGGCCTGCATCGCCGAAACGATAATACCGATGAAAAGGTTCAGCACGGTGAAGGACGTGGCGATGATGAAAGGCACGAAAAACGCCCAGGCCATCGGATAGGCGTTCATCACCGGCCGGACAATGCCCATCGACCAGCTTTCCAGCGTCATGATCTGGAACAGCGAATAGGCCGATGCCGGTATTGATCCGAACCATTCCGGAAAGGCCGCGCCGTAAAGCTTCGTCGCCATCACCGAGAAGACGTAGAAGACAAGGCCGAGAAGAAGCACGATCGAGCCCATGCCGGGCAGGGCGGCGATCAGCCCGCCGACGACCCGGCGCAGCGACGGCACCATCGAGACGAGGCGCAAGACACGCAGGATGCGCAGCGCGCGCAGCACCGAAAGGCTTCCCGAGGTCGGCAGCAGCGCGATGCCGACAATGATCAGATCGAATATCCGCCACGGGTCCTTGTGAAAGGACAGCCGGTAAACCGCCAGTTTGGCGACGAGTTCGACGACGAAAATGCCGAGGATCAACCGGTCGAGCGTCAGCAGCAGACCACCGGCCACATTCATCGCCGCGGGCACCGTTTCCAGTCCGAGCGTGATCGCGTTCAAGATGATAATGGCGGTGATGAACCACTCGAATCGACGGCTTTCGATCAGGTTTTTGAGCACGGACATAGGCGGGCCGGGGGCTGGATTGAAGTCCCCCAGCACATGGCAACGGGCTTGGCGCGAGTCAAGCTGTGCTTGACAGAAAAAGGCGATGCTTCATTCTTGTCGCAAGAGACAATCGCGAGGCACCGGCGGGTGGACTGCGACGTTCGAGTAAGCAGCTGCGCAGATGTACCCTCCGCATGGGATAACGCCCGTTGAGGTGATAGCCTCTGCCGACGCCGTGGGCGCGCCGCGCGGCCCTGTATTGGCCCTCTTGGGCTGGATCAGCGTACAGGCGGACCGGCCAAACCGACGGGCATTCTTCGACGTACTTTGTCCGAAGGCGAGCTGCCACCACACCATCTAGCCCACCAGCCGCGAGACGCTCATGGCGCTGGCCGTATACCAGGCACTGAATTCATCCGATCCAACCAGGCCGCGAAAAACGCAATTTTGTTAGAGGATTCTCAACCGAGAGATCGGATGTTAGCATTGAGTTAACATTAGAGGTGTTGCGATGGCTGAAAGCACAGGGATTGAATGGACAGACCGAACATTTAACCCGTGGACGGGTTGCACCAAAATCAGTCCAGGCTGTGACAATTGTTACGCTGAAAGCTGGTCCAAACGTTCCGGTCATGTGAAATGGGGAAACAATCCCCGAAAGCGTACGACCGAAGCTTACTGGAAAGCCCCAATTGCGTGGCAACGGCAAGCAGACGCCTTTGAGTTGTGTCATGGTCGACGCCAAAGAGTATTTTGCGCATCATTGGCGGATGTTTTCGATAATCAGGTAGATGCCGCATGGCGCTCTGATTTATTCGAACTCATCAGGCAAACACCCGATCTTGACTGGCAACTGTTGACCAAACGGCCCCAGAATATCTCGAAGATGTTGCCACCAGATTGGGGTCAAACAGGGTGGAATAACGTTTGGTTGGGATTCACAGCAGAAGATCAACTGAGATACGATCAACGCAAGAAATATATCTTACAGATACCAGCAGCTGTTTGGTTTGTTTCGTACGAACCAGCAATTGGTTCACTTCGCATCGGCGATACGGACCCGGCTCCAGACTGGCTGATAATTGGAGGCGAAAGTGGACATGGTGCGAGACCTCTTAACCCACTTTGGGTCGAAGAAATTCTTATTGATTGTCGAGCCCGTGGCATTGCGCCTTTCTTTAAACAATGGGGACAGTATGAAAACAACCCTCTCACGGGTAGGTTGAACCTACCTAAATCTGGTATGAAGGGTGTGGATCCGCACGGAAAGGGAGGTGGGCTAATCAACGGCGCAATTGTCAGAGAGTTCCCGAAAGTCGTTGGAGGTGAAGCGGCGTAATCGAAGAAACAAAGTGAGCATACATGACTGATAAAAACGGTCTGTTTGATGACTTACCTGAACAGCTTTCGCCGGTCACAATCAGTCAATCTGGCTTGGGTCCAGTTTGGACTCAGCACAAGGCGCAGCTTATAGCCAAGTATATCTACCTCTTCACAATAATCACGCGACATGGTTGCTACATTGATGGATTTGCTGGCCCAAAGAAGCAAGACCTAAAGGACAGCTGGGCAGCTCAATTGGTAGTAGAAACAGACCCGCGAAGGCTGCGCGAAGTTTTTCTTTGTGACCTTAAGCAGGATAAGGCAGACAGACTTCGTGAATTGGTGAAGCAGCAAACAGACAGTGACACCAGACACTATGAAGTCTGCCAAGGTGATTTCAATTCGGAAATCGACAAAATACTTGGTAGCGGACTTATTAAGGAAAAAACCGCAACATTTTGCTTGCTGGACCAATATACCTTGGAATGCCATTGGGCAACGCTACAAAAACTCGCATCATATAAACCCGCGGGTGCGAGAAAAATCGAGCTATTCTACTTCTTAGCCACAGGTTGGCTGCACAGGTCATTGACGGGATACACCGTGAACTTGAATCGACCCGACCTTTGGTGGGGCAATAGCGATTGGAAAAATCTAGTTAGCTCAAGCGGGCAAACAATCGCAGTCCGCATGGCGGAACGTTTTAGGGACGAATTGGGTTACAGATACGTCAAAGCCTATCCGATTTATGAGAGAGACAAGGGCGAAGGCCGGGTTATGTTCCATATGATCCACGCTAGTGACCATCCGGAAGCTCAAAATCTGATGGCCCGAGCGCATCGCAATGTGACAAAAGTGCCAGAGCCAGAGAAGCAGCTGGTAATGGAATTATCAAAAATAGCACCGTAGAGCTGAGCTAACGGCAACATGAGTATATCTGGTGTCAGGATCTCGAAATGCGTGATACTTAAACGACTGGCACCAGCGAGCGCTGCTGTTAGTGAATTAGTTTCTATTGAGTTTTCCGATGACAGATGTGATCGCGAAGTACCAGAGAAACGGCATATAAAATCACATGGTTGCGGGTATGATGTAATGGTAGCCTGCAAGCTTCCCAAGCTTGACGTGCGGGTTCGATTCCCGCTACCCGCTCCAGCATCGTTTGAAGCGACAACCGGAATGCGGCCATGAGATCACCGAAAGCCCTGCTGGCGCTGCTGGCCGCCCTGATGGCGGCGCCCGCCGCCGCCCAGGAGGCGGATGAAGCAGAAGCCGTCACCTATCCGAATTACTGGGACCCGCGCGAGCGGGTCGAGGTTCCGGACCTTTCGGCGCGCAACCGGATCCGCTTCCTGACGACGCATGATTTCCCGCCCTTCAACTTCATCGACCAGCAGGAGCACGTGTCCGGCTTCCACGTCGATCTGGCGCGCGAGATCTGCGACGAACTGAATATCGCCGACAAGTGCCAGATCCAGGTGCTGCCGTGGAGCGAGTTGTCGACCGCGATCGCCGGCGGGCAGGGCGACGCGCTGATCGCGGGCATTGCCATCAATGTCATCAGCCGCGACGATTATCTCTTCACGCGGCCCTTCATGAAATTCCCGGCCCGCTTCGTGCGTGCCGACCGGGTCGAGATCGACGGCGATGATGCTTCGGCGCTCGCCGGCCGCCGCGTCGGCGTGATGGCCGGTTCCGCCCACGCCGCCATGCTGCGCGCCTATTTCCCGGACATCCAGCCGGTCACCTACGAGCGTGACGAGTGGATGTTCGACGGCCTGAATACGGGCCAGGTCGATGCGGTCTTTGGCGACGGCGTGCAATTGTCGTTCTGGCTGATCAGCAATTCGGCCAATGAATGCTGTTCCTATTTCGACGGGCCCTATTTCGGCCCGGCCTTCCTCGGCGAGGGGCTGGCGATCGCCGTGCGCCGCGACAGCCCGGACCTGGCGGACGCCTTCGACCACGCCGTTCACGCGATCAGCAAGGATGGCCGCATGCGTGAGCTTTACCTGCGTTATTTCCCCAACGGCTTGTACTAGAACGGGATAGGGCGTGTTGCCTGTCCAGGACGCCTTCCTGTTGGGATCAAATCATAATGGAATGCCGGATTTCGGTGTCTGCATTGCTTTTCGCGGCGATGATCCGGCCCGCCGGTCAGTCGATCGGCAGGACCCCTTTGTGCACGGCGCGGCGCATTGATATTATTCAGCATCCGGCAATCACCACGAGGCAAAAGTGACTGAGGAAATTGCGCTCCATGGCTATCGCTACAGCGTCTACAATCGTGTTGCACGGCTGGCGCTTCATCTGAAAGATGTCTCGTACGCCATGGTGGAGGTCGATCCGTTCTCCAAACTCGATCCGGCCTACCTCCAACTGCATCCGTTTGGTCGTGTGCCCACATTGGTTCACGGCACCTTCAGTGTTTTCGAGACACGGGCGATTACGCGCTATATCGACCAGGCTTTTTCCGGTCCGCCGCTTCAGCCTGTTGGCGCCAAGTCGCTGGCGCGCATGGATCAGGTAACCGGGATCATTGATAGTCACGGTTACTGGCCAATGGTCAGGCAGGTCTTCTCCCAACGGGTTTTCTCCCGCTTGGAAGGAGAGCCCCCGAACGAGGATGAAATAGCCGCAGGCCTCGCAGCTTCACATAACGTTCTGGCGGTTCTCGATGGAATTGCGGAGGAGGGCCTGGTGTTGGATGGACGCGACTTTACGCTCGCAGACTGTCACCTCGCACCAATGATCGACTATTTTGTTCGAGCTGACGAGGGACGGGATGCACTTTCGTCGTATCCCAACTTGTACAGGTGGTGGGAACGCGTTTCGACCATGCCTGTGCTAGAGTCGACTGATCCCAAATTGCCGGATCCTGTAAGTTAGCGAACGGCACCAGATCCGCAGAACGGACCTGCCAGGTTGATTGATCCGTCTGGGAAGCTTTACCGAATGCGGCCACCCGCGTTTTTTGAGCCTGTGCCTTGGATTTAACGCTCATCATCGGTGGCCGATGCTACAGGAGCCTGGACAGCAATACCGAAAACAGACCTTGCCGCCATGAAATTTTCAAAGGTCTACCCGTTCTACGTTCAAAAGGCGGAGCGCAAGAACCGGACCAGGGAGGAGGTCGACCAAGTCATATGTTGGCTGACCGGATACGACCAAAAAGGCCTTGAAAGGCAGATCGAGAAAGAAAGTGACTTCAGGTGCTTTTTCGACGAGGCACCGCAAATTCATGAAAACAGTTCGTTAATCAAGGGTGTCGTATGCGGCATTCGGGTCGAGGACATCGAAGACCCGCTGGTCAGGAACGTCCGCTATCTGGACAAGCTGATCGACGAGCTGGCGAAGGGCAAGGCCATGGAGAAAATCCTCAGGACGTGACGAACGGCCTATTCGTCCAGCCATTCATCAATGAATTATTTGCGGAACGGCAGCAGCAGCGACCAGCCGAGCTTCGTCGGTGCCTCGCCGCGATAGTCCTTCAGGCCGATATCCATGTCCCGGTGCCCCAAGCGCGGCTGGGCGTAGTAGGTCCTGAAGATGCGGTCCCAGAAGGGGAAATTGAAGCCGTAATTCGTGTCCGTCTCGCGATGGTCGCTCGAATGATGGACTCGGTGCATGTCGGGCGTTACCAGCACGAGCCGCAGCAGCCGGTCCACGGGAAGCGGCAGCTTGACATTGGAGTGGTTGAACATCGCCGTGCCGTTGAGCACGATCTCGAAGATCAGGACGGCGATGGCCGGCGGGCCGAGCGCCAGGATGATCAGCGCCTTCCAGACCATGGAGATTAGGATCTCCAGCGGGTGGAAACGAAGCGCTGTTGTCACGTCGAAGCCCGGATCGCAGTGGTGCATGCGGTGAATGCGCCAAAGGATGTGGAATTTGTGGCTCGCAACATGCTCCAGCCAAACGGCGAAATCGAGAATGACAAAGGCGATGATGCCGGCGATCCAGGCCGGTGTTCCAAGCACGGTAAAGAGGCCGTAGCCCTGTTCTTGCGCCCACAACGCGGTGCCGACGGCCGCCAGCGGGAAGATGACCCTGAGCGCGATCGACGAGATCACCAGGATCGAAAGGTTGGTGAACCAGCGTTTAGCCTTGACCGCGCCCATGAGCTCGTTGCGCTCAAGCCGTGGGCTGACGAGCTCGAAGGCCGCCATTGAAAGGAAGATGGCCGCAAAGGCGATCAGCCGCACCGTCGGCTCGGACAGTCCGAAGAGCTGCATCTGGGTTCCCGGTTCCATGATCGGATTCTAGCGCCGTGCGGTCCGAAAAACACCGGTCAAGGTGACGCGGCGCCCTTCACTTTCCACTCTTTGGTTTGAAGCCTCCGACTTCCAGTCGGACCCCGCTTCAGCGAAAACGAATCGTGCTATGACTCTGGCCTTCCAAAAATGAGCCGCCCGTTGAGGGCAAAGGCTCATTTTTGGAAGGCCAGAGTCATGCAATATGATCGCTCCGCGCATTGCGTCTATTACCACCGGTACCATATCGTTTGGGCGACGAAGTATCGCTACAAAGTTCTGACTGGCGATCTGGCCCTGCGGGTACGCACCATCTGCCGTCAGGTCTGCAAGGAGAACGGCGTTTCCATCTTGCATGGCGTTCTGTCCAAAGATCACGTGCATATGTTCGTGTCCGTGCCCCCAAAAGTCGCCATCTCCGATCTGGTACGCAAGATGAAAGGCCGTTCGTCTCACAAAATCCAGCGCGAGTTCCCGGAGATACGCAAGTGGTACTGGGGCCGCCGGTTCTGGGGCCGGGGCTACTTCTCGACAACCACCGGGGCCATCACAGACGAACTTGTACTTCAGTACCTCGACAATCACCTGCCTGACGCTACCGGCGCCAGCCGGTAGTTATTCACTTAGTGGGTGCGATAACGAGCCATTGCGCCGCGTTCGATGGCAGCGCAGGTCAGCTTGTCGAGGCCGAGGCGGTCGCGCAGGATCTGCAGCAGCCGCAGTTCTTCCTGCTCGACATGCAGATCGGCCGCCGCCACCTCGACCGCCAGCGCGTAGGCGGTGTCGTAGAGATTGTGGGGCAGGGCGTCGTGGATGATCAGAAGCACCGTATCGAGACCGTCCTGCTCGCTCAGGATCGCACCGCAATCCTTCGAGACCCGAACCAGCCGCTCCTCGTTGAAATCCTGGAAGATCGGCAGCGTACGCGTGACATTGCCGATTTGCGCGAGCTCCGCATCGGTCATGGTCCGGTCGACAGCCGACATAGTGACCATGACGTAGATAAGCGCGTCCTGAATGGTGATCGGGGATGTCATGCAAGGTCCTTCTTGATCTTCGCCCAACTGATTTGGTTGGGCCTAAACTATGGTGCGGCACACAAGTGCGCAAGACGCTACATAAGCTGCAAATTGGTCATTTTGAAGCAAAATGTGCGGTGTTTTGCGCTGGAACGGAAAAAAGCGCGCCGGCCCGACATTGACGCCAAGGGGCGCTCGGCATAGGTTCCGCTGCGCTGCAGCATTGGCTAAGCGATGCAAAGGCCAACTCCGCCCTCACAAAGGGCACCCGCAGCCCGATAATTTCGCAGATATCTTGAAAGAACGACGATGAACACGCACCGCCAGACCCAGATCAGTCTCGATGAGGATATGATTGCGGCAGCGGCCGAGGCAAAGGCCTGGCCGTTTGAAGAGGCGCGCAAGATCGTCAAGCGCTATGAAAAGGGCGGATATCCCGAAACCGTGCTCTTCGAGACCGGCTACGGACCGTCCGGACTGCCGCACATCGGAACTTTCGGCGAGGTCGCCCGCACCTCCATGGTGCGCCACGCCTTCCGTGTCCTGACCCGGGACACGGTCAAGACCAATATCCTGTGCTTTTCCGACGACATGGATGGTTTCCGAAAGGTGCCGACGAACCTCCCGAACCAGGAGATGCTGCAGAACTATCTCGGCATGCCGCTGACCAGCGTGCCGGACCCGTTCTCCAACGAGTACCCGTCCTTTGGCGCTGCGAACAATGCGCGCCTGCGCGCGTTTCTCGACCGGTTCGGCTTCGACTACGAATTTGCATCCTCGACGGAGTATTACCAGAGCGGTCGGTTCGATGCGGCGCTCCTGCGCATGCTTGAGGTCTATGACGACATCATGGCCATCATCCTGCCGACCCTCGGCGAAGAGCGGCGCGCAACCTATGCGCCGTTCCTGCCGCTCTGCCCGCGCACCGGCAAGGTCCTGCAGGTGCCGATGACCGGCCGCAATGTCGATGCCGGCACGGTCACCTATGTCGATCCCGAGACCGGCGAGAACGTCGAGACCCCGGTCACCGGAGGCCGGGTCAAGTGCCAGTGGAAGGCCGACTGGGCGTTGCGCTGGTTTGCGCTCGGCGTTGACTACGAGATGGCCGGCAAGGACCTGATCGACAGTGTCACGCTGTCGTCGAAGATCTGCCGGGCACTCGGAAAGCCGGCGCCGGAAGGCTTCAACTATGAACTCTTCCTCGACGAGAACGGCCAGAAGATCTCAAAATCCAAGGGCAACGGCCTGACAATCGACGAGTGGCTGACCTATGCGTCGGAAGAGAGCCTTGCGCTCTACATGTACCAGAAGCCGAAGACGGCGAAGAAGCTCTATTTCGACGTCATCCCGAAGGCGGTCGACGAGTACTTCTCCTTTCTCGGCGCCTATCCGCGGCAGGACTGGAAGAACCGGCTCGGCAATCCCGTCTGGTATCTGCATGACGGAGACCCGCCGGTGATCGACAATCCGGTGCCCTTCGCGATGCTGCTCAACCTTGTGAGCGCGTCGAACGCCGAGAACAGCGATGTCCTTTGGGGGTTCATCTCCCGCTATGCGCCGGGTGTCACCGCAAAGACCCACCCGAGGCTCGACGAGCTCGTCGGCTACGCGATCCGATACTTCAACGACTTCGTCAAGCCGACCAAGGTGTTCCGGCCCGCCGACGACGTCGAGAAGCAGGCGCTGGAAGCGCTCGACCGCAAGCTTGGCGATTTGCCCGCTGACGCGGATGGCGCGGCCATCCAGGATGCGGTGCTGGATGTTGCGCGCGCCATCGAACGCTATCAGGACCCCAACAAGAAGAGCCCTGACGGCGGTCCCGGCGTCTCGATCGCCTTCTTCCAGATGATCTACCAGGTGCTTCTGGGCCAGGAGCGCGGGCCGCGCTTCGGATCCTTCGTCGCGCTCTACGGCATTGACAAAACCCGGGCCCTTATCGCAAAGGCACTGGCAGGGGAGCTGGCAGCGGGCTGACCGCATCCGGGGAAACCTCGAGCCTGCTGTCCGGCACAACCGACGGACCGCGCGGATCGCTGCCGTATATGCCCCTGGCTTCCTGCTGCGCAGTCTGTTCCAGATCGGCATATTTGCTGCCGACGAAGGTGCGCGCCCAGCCGCGGCTCGCCAGCCACGCGGCCGGGTCCTGCTTGCCGACAAGGCAGGACACAACGACGATGTCCCGCCAGCGCTCCTCCGGCAGGATGCACGACAGCGAGCGGCCGCTGATGAAGTTGCGAAACGCCGTGCGCGCGATAATCCCGCACGGCCAGAGCCGCCCTTCAGCATCCGTGCATGTATCGTCGGGATCGGTCACCACAATGCCCTTGAGGCGCAGCCCGCCCTCCGGAAAGACGACCTCTCCGGCGGCGATGACCAGCGGCTTGTGCAGAAGGGTCGGGCGCGGACCGGTCTCCCTTTCGACCGTCGGCGTCAAAGGCGCCCGCGGCGCGATACGTTCGAGCCGGACGGCATCCTGCGCGAAAGGTGTGGCGAATTGTTCAGGTGCGATCGCCCTCGGTGCAACCGTTCTGGTGGCGCTGACCGTGGCGTCAGTTTCGGCACCGGACCACGTCGGTTCCGATCCGTCCTTGCGGCCGAGCGTATTGGTGTCGGGAGCCGAACCCAAAATCGCGAGGCCGCCGGCAATGAGCACAATGAGGACTGCCAGGGACAACAGGACTGTGCTGATCCTTGGCCGCAACATCACTGGCTGGCCCATACGATACGGGCGATCCAGTCAATCTCGTCCGTGCTGAAAATCCGGTCTGCATGATCCGGATTGAGTGAAGCGAGCTCGACAGTGCCTGATCCGTTGCGCCGCAGCACCTTGGCCATGATCTCGCCGTCGCGGGTCTTGACCACGACCCGGTCGCCAGTCCTGACGGTTGCCTCCGGATCGACGATAAGCGTATCGCCGTCCCGGTAGAGCGGCAGCATGGATTCGCCCTGGATTTTCAGCGCATAGGCGTGTTGCGCGGCGGCGGCTGGAAGTTCGACAACATCCCATCCGTGGCCGGTCGGGAAGCCGCCGTCGTCGAAAAAACCACCGGACCCGGCCTGCGCGAAACCGAGCAATGGTACCGCTGACGACGTGTCCGAGCCGGCCGTCGCACCGCCGGCAAGGCCGGCGAATTCAGCGAGCGAACAGCCGGTCGCCTCCAGAATGCGCGACACGGATTCAGTTGATGGCCAGCGCTGCCTGCCATCCGATGCCAGCCGCTTCGAACGGTTGAAGGCGGTCGGATCAAGGCCCGCACGGCGTGCGAGCGCCGAGACGGACAAGTCGTTATGCGCAGCGAGCGCGTCAATGGCCGACCAAATCTGCTTGTGCGACAGCATTGCCTGGTCCCGATTGAACTGACCCGTCAATTCGACGGGAGTCAGCCATTTTTAGAACAGACTGATGCTAATTTGAAGTTACGGCGCGTAGGGTGCGCGTCCGGTCCTCAAGGCGTGTTCCAGCAATTCGATGCGGTCCTGTCCCCAGAACACCTCGCCATTGAGCACGTAAGCCGGGACCCCGATCGCGTCAGCCGCGACCGCATCTTCCGAATTGCGTGCCCTGATGGCGGCGACTTCGTCCGACTGGGCGCGTTCAAGAACGGTTTCCGCGTCGAAGCCACAATCGGTCAGTATTCCGGCGATGACCCCTTTGTCCGAAAGATCGCGTTCCTCGGCCCAAACGCCTGAAAGCACCTTTGCCATATAGTCTTTGGGATCCTTGCCCGCTTCGGTGAGTGCAATCACGGCCTGGTCGGCAAGGGTCGTGTCCACCGGCCAGAATTTCGGATTGGTGTTGATCGGCAGGCCGCGAAAATCGGCGACCCGCTGCAGCTCGACGAGACGGTAGCGCTGGCGCACCGGCGGCCGCTTGGCCGGGGGCACCGCGCCTGATACCTCCCACAGCGCAAAGAGATTGACCGGCTTGTAGTTGATATCGGCCCCCTGTCGTTCCGCCGCGCCAGCCAGCGCGTTGTGGCCGAGATAGGTAAATGGCGAAGCGCCGTAAAAGTAGTAATCGATAACAGCCATTCTTGCCCCCAAAACTGGCTTTTCAGAAACCGCCCTTGCCAACGAAGTAGCATCCAGGCGACTTCAGGCAAGGCAAAGGTGTGGAAATAAACAAAAAAAGCGGGCCGGTGGGCCCGCTTTTGAAGACGCGTCGGTAAGGACTACGCCGCCTTGCCGATCCCCGCGCCCGCGCCGAAACGCCCATAGAAGGTGTCACCGTTCGCGGCCATCTCTTTCAGGAGCGGCGTCGGTTTGAAGTGTTCGCCGTGGCGTGATGCAAGGTCGTCGCACAATTCGACAAATGCTTTCACTCCGAGGCCGTCGATATAAGACAGCGCACCGCCGGTGTAGGGCGCGAAGCCGAAGCCGAGGATCGAACCGATATCAGCCTCGCGCGGATCGGTCACGATCCCTTCCCCCATGGTCCGGGCCGCTTCCAGCGCAATGGTTGCCAGGAATCGATCCTTGACCTCGTCGACGCTGACGTCGTCCGGATCCTGCTGCGGATAAAGATCCTTGAGCTCCGGCCACAGATGCTTCTTGGCCGGCTTTGCCGGATAGTCATAGAAGCCCCTGCCGTTCTTGCGGCCGAGGCGACCATGACCGTCGACCATGGTGTCGATGAGTTTCACGTGGCGCGGATCGACCGCGCCTTCGCCGAGATCGGCGATCGTCGCACGATTGACCTTCTGCGAAAGATCGATCGCCACCTCGTCATTGAGCGCCAGCGGTCCGACCGGCATGCCGGCCATCTTGGCGATATTCTCGATCATCGCCGGCGGAATGCCCTCGACCAGCATGCTGTAGGCTTCGGTCATGTAGCGCATCACGCAGCGATTGACGTAGAAACCGCGTGTGTCATTGACGACGATCGGCGTCTTCTTGATGGCCTGGACATAGTCGAGCGCGACGGCAAGCGCCTTGTCGCCGGTCTGTTCGCCGAGGATGATCTCCACCAGCATCATCTTGTCGACAGGCGAGAAGAAGTGGATGCCGATGAAATCATCCGGGCGCTGCGAGTTCTCGGCAAGGCCCGTGATCGGCAGTGTCGAGGTGTTGGATGCAAAGACCGATCCCGGTGCGAGCACCGCCTCGGCGGCCTCCGTCACCGTTTTCTTGATGCCGCGATCCTCGAACACCGCCTCGATGACGAGGTCCGCGCCGTCGAGCGCAGCATAGTCGGTGGTCGGGGTAATCAGTGACAGCAGCGCTTCACCGTCTTCCTCGCTCATCCGGCGCTTCTTGACTGCGCCGGCAACGAGGTCCTGCGAATGGGCCTTGCCCTTGTCGGCAGCTTCCTGTTCGCGGTCGATCAGCACGACCGGAATGCCGGCCTTGGCCGTCACATAGGCAATGCCCGCGCCCATGAAGCCGGCGCCGACGACGCCGATCTTGTTGAACCTGGTCTTTTCGATACCTGCCGGGCGGCGCGCGCCCTTGTTGAGTTCCTGCAGCGAAACGAAAAGCGAGCGCACCATCGCATAGGCTTCCGGTGTCTGCAGGATTTCGGTGAAGTAGCGCTGCTCGATGCGCAGGCCCGTATCGAACGGCACCTGCAGGCCTTCATAGACACATTTGATGATCGCAATCGCCGCCGGATAGTTGGCGTAGGACTGCTTGCGCAGATTGGCTGAGACAGCCGGCCAAAGCTGCGCGCCCTGCGGGCTCCAGATATTGCCGCCCGGCAGCTTGAAGCCTTTCTCGTCCCAGGGCTGAACCGGTTTCAGGCCGTCGCGGATCATCTGCTTCGCCGTCTCGATGAGCTTGTCCGGCTCTGCGATCTCGTGAATAAGGCCAAGCGACTTGGCCTTTTTGGGTGACAGGTTCTGGCCCGTCGTCATCATCATCAGTGCGTCCTGCTGATTGGTCAGGCGCGGCACGCGCTGGGTGCCGCCGGCACCCGGAAAGATGCCGACCTTGACTTCCGGAAGCGCCATCTTGACGTCCTTGCCGTCGGCGGCGACGCGGCCGTGACAGGCAAGTGACATCTCGAATGCGCCACCCATGCACACGCCGTTGATCGCCGAAACCCAAGGCTTGCCGCAGGTCTCAAGCTTGCGGAACAGGCCGGTCATGGTGCCGACCTGGTCGAAAAGCGCCTGTGCGACACCGTCCGGGTTCTTGGCGCGTTCCTCTTGAATGCGTTCGAAGACCGCATTCATCATGGTAAGGTCCGCACCGCCGGAATAGGTGGATTTTCCCGATGTGATAACGGCGCCCTTGACGGCCTCGTCATTGGTGATCTCGTCGACGATGGCGTCGAGCTCTGCGAGCACCTCCTGGGTAAAGACGTTCATGGTCTTGTCGGCCATGTCCCAGGTGATGAGGGCGATGCCGTCCGAGTCGGTTTCGATGGTGAAGTTCGTGTAGCTCATCTGGTCAGTCCCTGTCTTCAAACACGCTCGATGATGGTTGCCGTGCCCATGCCGGCGCCGATGCACAAGGTAACGAGTGCCGTGTTGAGGTCACGCCGCTCGAGTTCGTCCAGCACCGTGCCGAGGATCATCGCACCGGTGGCGCCCAGCGGATGGCCCATCGCAATGGCGCCGCCATTGACGTTGATCTTGTCGTGCGGGATTTCCAGCGCCTGCATGTAACGCAGCACCACCGACGCGAAGGCTTCGTTCAGTTCGAACAGGTCGATATCGTCCGTCGTCATGCCGGCACGGCCAAGCAGCTTGCGCGTGACATCCACCGGGCCGGTCAGCATCAGCGCCGGATCGGAGCCGATGTTGGAGAAGGCGCGGATTTTCGCGCGCGGCTTCAGGCCCATTTTGCGGCCGCCTTCTTCCGAACCCATGAGCACGGCCGCGGCACCGTCGACAATGCCCGACGAGTTGCCGGCATGATGGACGTGTTTGACCATTTCGACATCCGGATGCGCCTGCACGGCGACGGCATCGAAGCCGCCCATCTCGCCCATGATTTCGAAGGATGCGTTGAGCGATGCGAGGCTCTGCATGTCGGTGCCGGGGCGCATGTGCTCGTCATGGTCGAGGATCGTCAGGCCGTTCTGGTCCTTGACCGGAACGACGGAGTTCTTGAAGTAGCCCTTTTCCCATGCATGGGCCGCGCGCTTCTGGCTTTCAACCGAATAGGCGTCGACGTCGTCGCGTGAAAAGCCGTACTTCGTGGCAATCAGGTCGGCGGAAACACCCTGCGGCATGAAATAGGACGGAAGGTTGACCGAGGGATCCATGAACCACGCGCCGCCGGACATGCCGATGCCCACACGCGACATGGATTCGACGCCGCCGGTAATCACGATGTCATCGGCGCCCTGGCCGATCTTGGCGGCGCCCATATTGACGGCGTCGAGACCCGAGGCGCAGAAACGGTTGATCTGCATACCCGGTGCCTCCGTCGCATAGCCCGCTTCGAAGATCGAGGCGCGGGCGATGTCGCCGCCGGCTTCCATGACCGGGTCGACGCAGCCGAAGACCACATCGTCGACCTGCGTCGTGTCGAGCTCGTTGCGGTCGCGGACGGCCTCGAGCACTTTCGCGCCAAGCCGCACGGAGGGCACTTCATGCAGGCTACCGTCCTTCTTGCCGCGCCCGCGCGGGGTGCGCACATGATCGTAGATAAAGGCATCAGCCATGGTTCAATTCTCCTCAAAGACTCCGTGCGATTAACAGTTTCATGATTTCGTTCGTCCCGCCGTAGATGCGCTGCACGCGCGCATCGCGGAACATGCGTGCGATCGGATATTCATTCATGTAGCCATAGCCGCCATGCAGCTGCAGGCATTCGTCCACCAGCTTGCACTGCAGGTCGGTCAGCATGTATTTCGCCATCGAGGCGGTCGTCGGTGTCAGTTCGCCCTTCAGGTGCTGTTCGACGCAATGATTGACGAAAACCCGCGCCATGGTCGCTTCCGATTTCAGCTCGGCCAGCTTGAACTGCGTGTTCTGGAACTCGATGACCGTCTTTCCGAACGCTTTGCGCTCGCGCACATAGTCGATGGTCATCGCCAACGCCCGCTCGATCATCGAGATCGCCTGGTTGGCGATGAGCAGGCGCTCCTGCGGCAGTTCGGTCATGAGCTGAACGAAACCCTGTCCTTCTTCCGGCCCGAGCAGATTTGCCGTCGGGATGCGCACATCGTTGAAGAACAGCTCGGACGTGTCGTTGGCCTTGAGGCCGATCTTGTCGAGGTTGCGGCCGCGCTCGAAACCGTCGACCTCGTCGGTCTCGACCACGATCAGAGATGTGCCTTTCGCGCCGGCAGACGGGTCGGTCTTGGTGACGACGATGACGAGATTGGCGTTCTGTCCATTGGTGATGAATGTCTTCGAGCCATTGATGACGTAGTGGTTCCCGTCCTTGCGGGCGCTTGTCTTGATGCCCTGCAGGTCGGACCCGGCACCGGGTTCCGTCATGGCGATGGCGCCGATCAGCTCACCCGTGGCCAGCTTTGGAAGCCAGCGCTGCTTCTGTTCCTCGGAACCGTGATTGAGGATGTACGGGGCGACAATCGCATTGTGCAGGGCGATGCCGAAACCGTCGACGCCCGTATGGCCGATGGCCTCCGTGATGATCGCCTCATGCGCATAGGTCCCGCCCGCGCCGCCATACTCCTCAGGCATCGAGGCGCAAAGCAGCCCGGCTGTTCCGGCCTTCTCCCAGGCCGCGCGCTCGACCATTTCTTCCTTTTCATAGCGCTCGTAATGCGGCGCAATCTCCGTTTCCATGAAACGGTTCGCCATGTCCTGGAGCATCGACAGATCGTCACTCATCCAATCGGGCTTTGGAATGTCCAGAACCTCGGCGGGCATGGTTGGCATGCATCTTCCTCCACGGGGCGTCCGGTCGTGCCGCACGCTGCCTTACTCAAATGTGGTGCCGGTGTGCCGGGCTGCAAGCCCGGCAGGCATTCAAAATGCCGAGGCGTCGAGCGCCATCATCGATTCGGAACCGGCTTCGATACGCTGCCGCCGCAAGGCCGTCTCCGGCATGATCCGCTCGAAATAGAAGCGCGCGGTCGTCAGCTTGTTCTGCAGATAGTCGGCATCGTCGCCTGCGCCGTTCGCCAGCTTCTCCTGCGCGACCTTGGCCATCTGCGCCCACATATAGCCGAGCGCAACCACACCGAAGAGATGCATGTAGTCGGTCGAGCCGGCGCCGGCATTGTCCGGATTGGACATGCCGTTTTGCATGAACCACATGGTGGATCCCTGCAGGTCGTTCAGCCCTTTCTTCAACGCCTTGGTAAAGGGCGCCATGTTCTCGTCGTCGCGGTTTTCCTCGCAGAAGTCGCCGACTTCCTTGAAATAGGCCATGACGGCGCGGCCATTGTTGGCGCCAAGCTTGCGGCCGACCAGATCCAGTGCCTGGATACCGTTGGCTCCCTCATAGATCATGGCGATACGGGCATCCCGCACATACTGGCTCATGCCCCATTCCTCGATATAGCCGTGACCGCCGAACATCTGCTGGGCGGCGACCGCATTGTCGAAACCGCGGTCGGTGAGCACGCCCTTGAGGATGGGCGTCATCAGGCCGAGCACGTCGTCGGCCGCCTGGCGATCTTCTTCCGTGTCGGAGCGGTGCTTGAGATCGGCCCGCAGCGCGGTCCACAGGACGAGAGCCCGGCTGGCCTCGTTGAAAGCCCGGTTGTTCATCAGGGTGCGCCGCACATCGGGGTGTACGATGATCGGGTCGGCCTTCTTTTCCGGTTCCTTGGTGCCGGTCAGCGCCCGTCCCTGCAGGCGCTCTCGGGCGTATTCGGCGGCGTTCTGGCTGGCGATCTCCGATTGGCAAAGCCCCTGCAGGCCGACACCGAGACGCGCCTCGTTCATCATCACGAACATCGCGTTGAGACCCCGGTTCGCCTCGCCGATGAGATAACCCGTCGCATCGTCATAGTTCATGACGCAGGTGGCATTGCCGTGGATGCCCATCTTTTCCTCGATGGAGCCACACGAGACGCCATTGGGATCCGTGACGTTGCCGGCATCGTCGACGTTCAGTTTCGGCACGATAAACAACGAAATGCCCTTGACGCCCTCCGGTGCGCCCTCGATCCGGGCAAGCACCAGGTGGATGATGTTGTCCGACATGTCATGCTCGCCGGCCGAGATGAAGATCTTCTGCCCGGAGATCTTGTAGCTGCCGTCATCCTGAGGCGCGGCCTTGGTGCGCAGCAGCCCGAGATCGGTCCCGCAATGGGGTTCGGTCAGGTTCATGGTGCCGGTCCAGACGCCTTCGATCATCTTCGGCAGCCATTTCGCCTTTTGCTTGTCACTGCCGTGCTCGGTGATCGCGGCAATCGCGCCCTGGGTGAGGCCCGGATACATCATCAGCGCCATGTTGGCAGCCGAGAGATATTCGCCAATGGCCGTGTGCAGCACCAGGGGCAGGCCCTGGCCGCCATAGTCCGGATCCGCGGAAAGTCCCATCCAGCCGCCTTCGCGATAGGTGTCAAACGCATCCTTGAATCCTTCAGGCGTCGTTACGGATCCGTCGTCATGGCGCACGCATCCTTCCTGGTCGCCGGTCTGGTTGAGCGGCAGCAGGACCTCTTCCGCAAGCTTGGAGCCTTCCTGCAGGATGGCTTCGACCACATCGGGCGTCGCGTCCGAAAAACCGGGAAGGTTGTTGTAACGCTCATATCCGAGCACGTCGTTGAGGATGAACAGCGTGTCTTTAACCGGGGCCTGATAGCTTGGCATTGGGGCTCTCTCGTCTGGTCCGAAGTGTCTGGAGGTTGATTGACGTTCTATACAATTAATTGACGTTTGCGTAAACGTCAAAATTTTGCAATCGGAGTTTTCATATAAAACTCGCCGATTGGAGCGCTTTGATGGCGCATGGACGCCGTTTGCGGACGGTTCCGCCGGCCGCATTGGCCTCGGCGCCACAATCCGATTGATTGCCGGCCGGTTAAGAAATTTGCCAAAAAGTAACCTAGGTTAACGGGTTGTTTACCACGTTTCGCGAATGTGCCTTAGCGGCGGTAACTCCCGATTCCCCTGTTCTTCGTCACTGACGGATTACCAATCGCATCGGACTTTCTGTCTGATTGCCCGGCAGGATGCCCGAATGCGGCCAGAGGTTGGAACTAACCGTTCTTAATTCGATACGGACAAAATGATGAACAGCTCAAGACCTCCGAGAAACTGGCAGAACTCCCGGCAAAACTCATCCGTTGATGTGCTCAATCAGTCGATTGCCGATCTTGAGGCGCGCATTGATGCGCTCAATAGTCGCAACCGGCAACAGCCCGCAAGGCAGCAGGGCCACGCGCCGGCGGCGGAGGCCGACACGCGGCAGCGCATGGCCGAACAGATGCGCCGTCCCGTGAAACAGCCGCTTCCGCAGCGGGAAATGGCGCAGCGGGAAATGTCGCAACATGAAATGGCGCAGCACGAAGCGCAGCAGCAGCACGCGGTTCCGCCCGGCAGTACCAGCCGAGGCCGCAGGGCTGCCAATGCGGCATCGCCCGAGACCAGCAACGCCATGCGGGAGATTGCAGAGGCGCTGGCTGCCATGCGCAACGACATGCGTCGCGATGTGGACGAAATCAAAACCATGACCGGCTCGGCGGCGATGCCGGGTGAAATCCGCAACGACCTTGCGCACCTGGCCAGTCAGCTCGAGGCGCTCGATGCGGCACGTCCCGGCAACGACACGGGCGAACTGCACCAGGAACTCGAAGGCTTGCGCTCTCTGGTTAACGAGCTTGCGCGCGAAGAGAGCATGCAGCGGCTTGAAAACCGCTGGGAAGGTTTTGAGGAGCGCATCTCCGATCTCGACCCCGCAGCGGTCCGCGAGGAACTGATCACGCTTTCCTATCGGCTCGATGACATCAAATCGTCCATCGGGCAGCTGCCGTCGGCACTGCCGCTGCACGCGCTGGAAGACAAGATCAAGATGCTGGTCGGCGCGATTGACGCCATGTCACGCCAGCCGGCGGCCACCGACCCGGAAGTCGCACGGCAATTCGCGCTTCTGGATGATCGGCTCGACGAAATCAGCCGCGCCATCGTGGCGACCCAGAACGCCCAGGCATCGGCGGTCGATCAGGAAGCAGTCGAGCGGCTCGAAAGCCGCATGGACGCGCTGGTCGATCGGATCGGTCAGATCGGACAATCGAACCAGACCCAGATCGGGCGACAGAGCGAGGCACACAACGAATTGTCGCAGCGCCTCGAATCCCTGACCCGCCAGGTCGAGGAACTCGCCCACGAGGAAGCGATCAGCGCCGTTTCCGAGCGGCTGGACACACTCACGCATACCTTGGTCCAGCAGTTCTCAAGCAGCGATCCTCACCTGATTGCCCAGATCGACGAACTGTCGCGCAAGGTCGACGGCATCGACCTTGAGAGCGTCAATGCCCAGATCGCGCAGCAGCTCAACGAGCTGTCGCTGCGCATCGACAACATCAACACGGACCTGACGGCAACAAACGGCAACCAGGATCTGCTCTATGGCCGCCTGGAGGAACTGGCGGAACGGGTCGAGCAGAGTGTGGCGCGCGAGCCGGTGGTTGACTTCAGCCCGATCGAGATACGGCTCGCCGATCTGGCTGCGCGGCTCGATGAAACACAGTCGCCGAACTATGTCAGTGACGATGCAATCCGGAACCTTGAAGATCAGGTGGCGGGCCTCTCGAGCCTGCTGAACAATCCCGATCCGAACGGCGAATCGGCTGCCATCTTGGAGCCGCGGCTTGCCGCCATCGAAGACCACCTGTCCTCCAGCAAGGCGGACAGCCAGGATCTTGTCATCGAAGCGGCGCGCCACGCGGCGGAAACCGCCGTTGCCTCGTTCCAGCAGAACGGCGCACCGCCCGCCGACATGGCGGCCATCGAATCGCTGGTCGGCGATTTGCGGTCGCTGGAAGATCTCAGCCGCAAGAGCGAAGAGCGCAGCACACGCACGATTGATGCCGTGCACGACACTTTGCTGAAGATCGCGACGCGTCTGGAGAAGCTGGAGGAATCGACGGCCCTGCCAGTGGCGCCGGTCCCGAATGGCGACGGCTATGGTGTTGACGACCGCAGCCTCGCCGAGTTCCGTGACGCGGAAGAGTCGGTTGACTTCGGCATCGACGAACGCGATCCGGTCGGCTACTCCGCCACCTCTCATGAACCGATCGATTATGGCATCGACGAACAGGATGACGATCCGGCGGATGCGCCGCTTTCGGCCTCCGCCGTCTATCCGCCCGAGGCAATGGTGCATCCGGATGACCGGGAGCTTGCAGCCTCATCCCACGACGACTTGCCGCTGGAGGAAGACGCTCCCGCGGGAAAGTCGCTGCTGTCCGGCTTAAAGAAGCGCTTTGCCGGCAGCAAGACACCGGCGGCTGAATCCAAGCCGCGGGACCACGCGCTTCAGAATGTCGAGCCGGCACCGTCCATCGATCCGGTGGGTGATATCGATCCGGCGACGGCCAATATGCCGCTTGAGCCGGGGTCCGGGGCGCCTGATATCAAGAAGATCATGGCCAAGGTCCGGCATGCTCAGAACATGGCCGACAACGACGCTGCCCTTTCGCCGGAAGCCGAACAGTCGGGGAACGGCAAGGCGGATTTCATTGCCGCCGCACGACGGGCCGCCCAGGCTGCTGCCAGCGAAGTCGGAGACATTGACGACATCGATGATGGTGCGAAGGGACGTTCTTCTCTGATCGATACGGTGAGCCGCCGCCGCAAGCCCATCCTTCTTGCAGCGGGCGCCATTTTGCTGGCCATTGTCTCCTATCCGCTGCTTTCAGGCTTTATCGAAGGCCAGCAGAGACCGGTCCGCACCGCCGCCATCGAGCAGCCAGCGGTCGTTGAACCTGCAGAGCCCGCGGTGACGGAGCCGGTGCTTGCGGCCGAACCGGAACTGCCGAAGGTCGAAGTGATCGAGAACAAGGTCGAGGAGACCGTTGCGCCCGTCGTTGCCGCGCACAACGATCCCGAACCGGCACCCGCGCAGACGCTATCGGCGGACAACCAGGTTCAGCAGAGCTCGACATTCCAGCCGGTAGAGCCGGCGGCGGAGGCACAGGTTGCCGCCGTGCAGCCAGAGCCGAACATTCCGGTCATGGATATCGAGTTGCCGCCGGAAACCGTCGGCCCGCTGGCGCTGCGTGAAGCCGCGGCCGACGGCGACAGCCTCGCGCTCTTCGAAGTCGGTGCGCGGTATACCGAAGGTCGCGGCGTGGCGACCGACCTTGTCGAGGCGGCGAAGTGGTATCAGCGCTCCGCGGATCTCGGCTTTGCGCCGGCTCAGTACCGTCTCGCCAATTTCTATGAAAAAGGCTCGGGCCTCGACCGCGACGTCGAAAAGGCCATGACGTGGTACGAGAAAGCTGCGGAGCAGGGCAATGCCAGCGCCATGCACAATCTGGCCGTCCTTTATGCCATGGGTCCCGGTGGTTCGGCAGATTACGACGCGGCCGGAAAATGGTTCACCAAGGCGGCCGATCTTGGCGTCAAGGACAGCCAGTTCAACCTGGCCATCCTGCATGCGCGCGGCAGCGGCGTCTCCCAGGATCTCGAAGAGACCTACAAATGGTTTGCCATTGCCGCCAAATCCGGCGACAAGGATGCCGCCAAGAAGCGTGACGAAGTGGCCAACGCCCTGCGTCCCGAGCAGCTTGAAAGTGCGCGGGCTAGGGTCGAGCTCTGGAAGCCTGCACCGCTCATCGAGGCTGCGAACACGGCGCGCATTCCTCCCGAGTGGCGCGGCGCCGAGACCCGCACGGCTTCGGTCGACATGAGCAAGGCGGTCAAGAACATCCAGGCGATCCTGACGAAGAACGGTTTTGACACCGGTGGGGTCGACGGAATCATGGGTGCCCGCACCGTGAGCGCGATCAAATCCTTCCAGGAATCGGTCGGTCTTGAGCCGACGGGCGAGGTCGATGACGCGCTTGTCAAGGAGCTGATCGCACGCAACAATTGAGCATTACCGTCTTAACCACAAACACAGAGCGGCCGCCGGTTCACTGGACCCGGCGGCCGCTTCCGTTCTACCTTCTGAGATGAACTTTAAGCCGGCTCAGTCTGGCTCCATGATCACCGGCGTCTGGTCCCAATCACGGCGATTGACTTAGCAGAACTTAAGGCGCATGACAGTCGTGGATGCCCGCTGCATCCGGTCAATTGTCTTTGGGAATCGCCGCTTCGGCCTGACATGAGCGTTTATCTGCCCATAGCAGAACTGTCTGTTAATGCCTTCATCATTCTGGGCATGGGTGCGGCTGTCGGTTTCCTGTCGGGCATGTTTGGTGTCGGCGGCGGATTTCTCATCACACCGCTTCTGATTTTCTACAATATTCCGCCGGCCGTGGCTGTTGCCACCGGTGCAAACCAGGTCGTCGCATCGTCGTTTTCCGGCGCCTTGTCACACTTCAGACGCGGCACCCTTGATGTCAAGCTCGGGGTGACACTGCTGGCAGGCGGCCTGGCCGGGGCATCGGTCGGAGTCTATCTGTTCACGCTGCTAAGGCGGCTCGGCCAGCTCGATCTGATCATTTCATTGTTCTACGTGACGTTCCTCAGCGTCGTTGGCGGCCTGATGCTGATTGAAAGCATCAACGCGCTGCGCAGGGCGGCAGCCAACAAGCCCGTTTCGTTGCGCAAGCCCGGGCAGCACAACTGGGTGCACCGCCTTCCCTTCAAGATGCGTTTCAAACGTTCCAAGATCTATCTCAGCGTCATTCCGGTGATTGTGCTGGGCTTCGGTGTCGGCGTGCTGACGTCCATCATGGGCGTGGGCGGCGGGTTCATCATGGTTCCCGCGATGATCTACCTCTTGCGCATTCCGACCAATGTGGTGATCGGCACATCGCTGTTTCAGATCATCTTCGTCACCGCCTTCACAACCATCGTGCAGGCAACGACCAACCAGTCGGTGGATGTTTTCCTGGCAGGGCTCTTGATGATTGCCGGGGTCATCGGCGCGCAATACGGGGTGCGGGTCGGCCAGCAGCTGCGCGGCGAGCAATTACGCGCCCTTCTGGCGATCATCGTCCTTGGTGTCGGCGTGCGTCTGGCGCGCGACCTGATCGTCACCCCCGACGAGCTGTACTCCGTCGTTACCACCGGGGTGGGCTTCTGATGGGCCGGCATACGTCCATAGGTCTTGTCGTCCTGATGATCGTCAACCTTTTGGCGGTGGGTTCGGCGACCGCCCAGGACGAGCGTCTCGAGATTGGTATCTCGACGAATGAGATCGCCATTACCGCGGACTTCACCGGTGCCGACCTGACCGTGTTCGGCGCGCTCGACAATGCCGACGACCTGCTCCTGCAGCTTGGCCGATACGATATCATCGTTGCGCTCGAGGGCCCCGCGCGCGAGACCGTCGTGCGCCGCAAGGACCGCGTTTTCGGTATCTGGATCAACCGATATTCGATGCGCTTCGCGCCGGCGCCGGCCTCTTATTCGCTGTCCAGCACGCTGCCGATCGACCGGATTACGGAAGAGATCGAGCTCAGCGGCAAGGCAATCGGCATCGAGCACATTCACCTTACTCCGCTCGGCAGTGTCGGCGACGGTTCACGCGTGCCGGAATTCAGGGATGCGCTTTTGCGCCTGCGCGAAGAAGACGGCATCTATCAGAGCGAGCCGCTGGGTGTCGAATTTGTCAGCTCCAGCCTGTTTCGCGCCACGCTTCGCCTGCCGGCCAACATCCCCGTCGGGGAGCACCGCCTGCGCGCGTTCCTCTTCAAGAACAATGAATTCGTCATGGAGCGGCAGCTTCGGCTGCGGGTGGTCAAGACCGGCGTCGAACAGTTCATTTTCGAGCTGGCGCAGAACTACTCGTTTGTCTACGGCGTGCTGGCGGTGGTCCTGGCCATGTTTACGGGCTGGGTCGGAAGCCTGATCTTCAGAAGGGACTGACGCCTGGTTACCGCTTAAAGTCAGCCGGCTCAGTCTGGTGGCGTGTAGCGTTCTACATAGGACGCGATCAACCGGTCGAGGGCATCGCGAGATACGCGATTGTAGTCTTCGCTGAAGCCCAGCGATGCGACCATTTTCCAGTGTCCGTACATGACGACAACAATCAGATATCCGAGCTCCTGGCAGCCGCTTTGCGGCAGTTCGGGGTGGCTGATCTGGATTTCGTGGGCCAGCGTCATCTGCAGCAGTGAGTACTGGTCGCGCAGTCTGTCGCGGACGGGCTCGCTGGTCGAAGCAAACGCGAACAGGGCATCGTAAACCGCATCATCGGCCGGTTTGGGCAGGCCCTTTTCTGAAAGGAAATTGAAATAGAAATCGAGGAAGACACCCAGGCGTCGGCTGTCATCCGCTGCGATTATGCCCTTCATCAGGCAGTCCTTGTAGACCGCGGCGAGAGCATCGCACAGGGCAATGGCCATTTCCTCGACGCTGCCGAAATAATGCCGGATGAGCTGTCTGGACATGTCGCCCCGCCGGGCGATCTGATCGTATCCCGGCAAGGCGACGCCATCCTCTTCGACGGCCTTGTACAAGGCATCCACGATTTCCGGTCGGCGTATGTCGGCGATTTTTCTGGCCACGGGTTCAATCTCGCATTCTCTTCAGGTGTTCAAACCGGGCTGGATGGATCCGAAAGTTTTCTTACACATTTGAAAGCATAGCACGGAACGCGTTATCCGGACCGCGCATCCCGCTTCGGATCGCGGCGCAATTTTAGGTTGATTTTTGCTGTTCAAAATCAACGAGTTAGCTTGTTCAAGCGGGATCATTGTACCTGTCGGTTATAACGACAAATTTTCATATTGAAAAATAAATTTTCTGTTTGACTACGCGGTTTGAGCGGAGAAAATAGAGTTAAGTCGCTGATCAGAAAGCGGAATCGGGAACGAACCTGTGCCGTCCGATCTTCGCAAGGCCACGATGTCGGCACATCGGCCGCAGCGATGCTGGGTCTGGCGATCCGTGATGGGGACGATCGTGGAACAGGCGGTAACACTGAACCAGAACGAACTCGACAGGATCGACCGTGCGATCGGCCAGCTATACCGGTTGCAGGATCTTGACGACTTCATCGTCACTGCAATGCGCGAATTGCCCAAGCTGATCGACGCCTACCGGACCGGTTACAATGAGGTCAATTACGACGAGCGCCGGATGATGACCATCTGCGATTCGCCGGCGGCGCAAAAACTCTACGACAAGAAACAGATCCTCTTTGAAACCAGCATGATGCAGAATCCGTTGATCGAGTATCATTCCAATCGCGCGGGAGGAACCAAGAAGATCTCTGACTTTCTGTCGCGTGACCAATGGCGCGCGACAACGATCTACAAGACCTTCTATAGCGACGAAGCAGTCGGTGGCGAGTTCCAGATCGCTGTCGCCCTGCCGCTCGACGAGAACGTGCTCGTCGCATTTGCGTTTAACCGGCATGAGAGCGACTTCACGGAGCGTCACCGCGAAATCCTCAACAGGATAGTCCCGCATCTCACTCAAGCCTACCGCAACGCCAGGGATCACACCCGGCTGAAATTCCGGCTGACACGCAGCGAGGAAGCACTGAATGCGCTCGGAGCCAGTTGGGTTGAACTCGATGCCGAACTTCGGATCATCCGCATATCGGACCGGGCCCTTGAGGATCTTGCCCGCTTCTTCGGGCCGCCGCCGGATGAGGATCGTTTGCCGCTGGAAGTGGAGACCTGGTCCAGATCGAACATGGAGACCGCGCGCAACGGCGGAAGAGCACCACCCCTCGTTAAGCAGAATGGCCTTCAGCGGCTTTCGCTTCGTTTTTTGTCAGGTCAGAGCGATGGCGGCTTCAGCCTGTTGTGCGAGTCCTTCATCGACTCCGTTTCTTCCGCACCCTTGAAAGACCTCGGTCTGACAGCGCGGCAGGCCGAGGTCCTTTATTGGCTGTGTCAGGGAAAATCGAATGCGGAAATTGCCGCCATCCTGAAAATCAGCATCCGGACGGTCCTGTTCCATATATCGCGTATATTCACGATACTGGGCATATCCAACCGCACCGAGGCGGCCCGCCTGGGCGTCACGAAACTGACGGCCAGGGGTTAATGCCCGCAGCCGACCCCTGGTTGAGCGCATCCGCCAGCCGGTGCAACCGACCTGTAGAGTCCTACAGTATCGGCTGCAATCTCAGCCCCTAAAGTAAACGCGTGTAACGCATATGAAATCGGCGCAAGCCGATCATGCGATTGGGGATGAGATGGGACAAAACCAATTGCTCGGGCCGGCGTGGCGTGCCGCCGGCCCGTTCGTTTTCTTCGCGGTGTACTGGTCGGCCTCACTGGAGGTCGCCCATGCCGCTTGCTCAACCAACACGCCTGCCGACAATACAACCGTGGAGTGCACACCGCCCGGAACCGACACGACCGGTGTAGCCGGCGGCAACGGCGTAACCGTCAACGTGCGCAGCGGCGCCTTGATCCAGCCGTCCTCGGTGCTTGTCGAGGGGATCGATCTTCTTGATGGTGCGACCATTCTGGTTGAGCAGGGCGCGGAGATCGACACCACCACCAGATTCTCCAACGCCATCAGCATCCAATCCGGTGCGGATATCATCATAAATGGCCAGATCAGCGGCTATCGGGGTGTCGGGTTCGGTTTTTCCGGCTTCTCCAACTCCACGGTGACCATCGGAGAGACCGGCGTCGTCAACAGCACGGCACCAGGCGGTTTCGGTCTCGATGGCGGGGGTGGCGGCAACATATTCCAGGTCGACGGCACCATCGATACCAGCGGCAGCAGCGCCCTTGGCATCATTGCCGGTGCCGGTGACCGGATCACCATCGGCGCAACGGGCGTGATCAGAACGCGCAGCGATCCGGGTGCGGCCAACGCCATTTCGGCGGATGGATTCCCCCGGGCGGAAGGAATCACCGTCATCCTGGACAACGGCGGGCTGATCGAAACCTTCGGCAGCAGTTCGGCCGGTGTTTCGCTCGGGGCCGATGCCGACGTGACCGTCAACGGCACCATCAGGACAGCGCAGATCAATCCGTCCAATCCATTCAGTTCCGGCGCGTCGGGTGTCGCGGTCAACGGCAATTCGGTCGTCAATGTCGGCGCTACCGGCCAGATCATGACAAGTTTTGACGGCGGGACCGGAGGGCAGGCGGGCCACGGCATCACCACCGGACTGTTCGGCACGGTCGGCGGAAGCACCGTCAACATGAACGGCAGTGTGGAAACTTACGGAAGCTTCGCCCACGGCATTCAGGCAAGCCATAACGACATCATCACCATCGGCGACGGCGGTCAGGTCACCACCAGCGGTGATTTCTCGAACGGGATATTTCTGCAGACCTTTACCACCAGCGGAGCGGACACCATTGAAATCGATGTTGACGGCAGCGTCACGGCCAAAGGGTTGTTGTCGCGGGGAATCTACCTTTTTCCGTTCAACCAGCCGCTTGACGCGACGGTGACGATTGGCAGCACGGGCAGTGTCGTTTCGGAGCAGTCCCTTGCCATAGCGGCGGAAGCCGGTTCGTCGGTCAATCCGATATTCCCGGACGCCACGGTTCATTTGACAATCGCGGGCAGCGTTGCCGGTCCGTCAGTCGACTCGCTGGCGATCGACCTGAGCGACGGCGAAGACACGCTTGAGCTGCATCCGGGATACACCATTTCCGGGTTGGTAAGCGGCGGAACCCAAGCTGGCCAGACGGACGCCTTTATACTCGGCGGGACCGGTTCGGGCAGCTTCGACGCCGGGTTGATCGATGCCGCGGGCACACCGGCGGTCGGTGAGCAGTTCCGGGACTTTGAGACCTATGCGAAACAGGGTGACTCGACATGGACCCTCACGGGCTCGAACGCTGAAATCGCCGCATTTTCTGTGAATTCCGGAACGCTCATCAGCAACGCAAGCCTCTCCAACGCGGTCATGACCGTGGATCCCGGCGCAACACTGGGCGGTATCGGCACCATTGGCGGATTGCTCAGCAACGGCACGGTTGCGGCCGGTACCTCGATCGGCACACTTGCTGTGGCGAACGACGCTGCCTTCAATGCCGGCTCCGGCCTGGAGGTGGAAGTTGCCGGCGACGGCACGTCCGACCTCCTTGACGTCACGGGGATGACGACAATCAATGGCGGAATGGTCAACGTGCTGCTTGTCGATCCGCAAACAGACTATTCGGATGGCCAGATCTACACGATTGTCACCGCGGATGGCGGTGTGGGCGGGACCTTTGACGGTGTCACCGACACTTCGGCATTCCTGGATTTCATGCTCGATTACGATCCGAACAATGTCTACCTGACGCTTTCCCGTGTCGCAGATTTTTCTTCTGTTGCCCGGACTTTCAACCAAAGGCAGGTAGCGGGTGTGCTGCAGGATCCGGCGTTCACCGACACCACCGACGGTGCTGACGTGGTCCTGGCGCTTCTCGGCCTTGATGAAACCGCAGCCCGCGCCGCTTTCGATGCGATACAGGGCGAGATCCACGCCGACAGTCAGGTCATGGCCGGCGAAGCCGCCAGAAGGTTCAACGCCTTGCTATTGAACCAACTGGACGCGGAAAACGGTGAAATTGGCGCCATCGGAACCGTCAACACCTTCGCCGGAACCGCATCGGAAGGCAACGAGACGTCCAAGGACGTCCGCATCTGGGCGGGACTGTTCGGTTCCGTTGCGGATGTCAGCGGCGATGGCAACGCGGCAGCCTGGGACAGCGATCTGGTCGGAATAGCAGGTGGCTTCGAATTCACGCCAGAGGCGATGGCCGCGCAAGACGCGGCGGTCGGCCTTGGCGTGGCATATTCCAGGACCGAGGGCAATATCTCGGCACGCGCGCAGTCTGCCGACATCGACAGTTTCCACCTCGGTGCCTATGGCCGCGTCGGGGCATCCCGCAACGAGGCCGGAACATCAGCGGCTGTCGCCGTGTCCGCCGCCTACCAGGTGGTTGATACCAGCCGCCTGGTCAGTTTCGGCGGCATCACACGCACCGCCGTGGCCGATTACGGTGCCTGGTCGTCAGCGATATCGGCGGAGGTGCGCCACGGGTTCGATGTCAGCAGCCATCTGCCCGCCCTGTCTGGCAAGGCCATCGTTTCACCGCTCATTGCGGTCAGCGGAATTTATGCCCGGCATGACGGATTCTCGGAAACCGGGGCCGGTGCCCTCAACCTTTCCTCAACCGGTGAAACATTCAGTCAGGGCGCCCTGTCAGCCGGCTTTCGAATAGATGCAGACACCAGGGTCAACGGCGTCGCGGTCCGTCCCGGCCTCCTGCTCGCCTACGATCGGTTGATCGGGCCGGATACGCCGTCGGCTAACCTTCAGCTGTCGGGACTGCCGACCCCCTTTGCGGTGCGCGGACCCGAAGAGGACCGCAATCGTGCCCGTATCGAATCCACTCTGGCAATCGATTTTACCGATAAAACGACATTTGCCCTTTCAGCAGGCGGCCTTTTGTCCGGCGATCGTCAGGATTTTTCTTCCAATGCGGTTCTGCGGTTCAGGTTCTAGAAAGAACCCAGGCTCAGGCGATCAAGCGGTCGGACGGCACCGGGTAGATGCGCTCGCGGCCATACTTGAGCTGCCGGTTCGGAAGACAGATATTCAGAAAGGGCGCGGCGGCGATCAGGCCGCTCCGCTGCCGTTGAAGATCACCTTGTGGACACGCCATTTGCCGTCCTCGTGCCTGCGAACAAGGAGCATCTGATCATCGGAGGCCAGCGGTGAATCCTGATCATTGATCTCGATGCGGATCGTGTTGGTAACCACGGCAAGGTCGCCGATCCCATCAAAAGTCCAGTTGGAAAATTCAAAGGACTTGATCGATCCCAATGCTGCGGAGACAAAATCAACCAGGTTGGCCCGGCCAACCACGCGTTCATGATCAGGCGGCATCAGCACCCCGTTTTCATCCCAGTGGTTCTGCCAATGAGACCAGTCCTGGTTGACCAGCGCCGTGGTCCATTCATTCATCATGGATTTAATGGCGTCGATATCGGTTTGCGGCAATTCAGTAGAGTTCATGATGATCCTCCCTGTCGAGTGTCTTGCCACCTTAACCGATAAGCCGATCGAACGGCACTGAATAGATCCGTTCGCGGCCGAGCAAATGGGCGGTCAGCAGGCTCTTGTGGAAGAGCCCCTGGAACGCGGCGTTCCGCAGGTTGAGACCGCCAGTCGTCACCCCGAAGGACGGCATGATGAGGCGCAGCCCGTCGGTGGCGAAGCACGGCCGGCGGACGCCCTTGCCGCGCCTTACCACCCGTGCCGCAGGGTGCAGGTGGCCGGCGACCTCTCCGGCTGTGTCCGTTGTACCGCCGAGCGGCTCGTGCCGGAAGCACAACCCGTCGAACTGAAGCGCGCTGACACAATCCCCGGACAGACCGGCCGGATGGTCCGGGTCGTGATTGCCGGCAATCCAGAACCACTCGCGGCCCCGCATCATGGCGACGATCTGTGCGTGGCTTTCTGCGGGCAGCGCACCCGCCCCGTGGCGGTCATGAAAACTGTCGCCCAGACTGATGACACAGGCCGGACGGTACCGGTCGAGCGCGACCTGCAGCAACTTCAGCGTCAGCCCGGTGTCATAGGGCGGCAGCAGCATGCCGCGCCGCGCATAGGCTGCGCCGGTCTCCAGATGCAGGTCCGACACGACAAGCGTCCGGCTGCCCGGCAGGTATAGGGCGCCAATCGGGTCGCACAGCGCCACCGTTCCGTTGATATCGATCTCTGCGGTGCTGATCATCTCGTCGGCAACCAATGCCTGCGCGGCGCTTGCCCTGTTCATTCCTCGTCTTGCCCTCGTCCGTGTCAGCCCATTGCCTCGGCAATGATCTCGTCCGCCGCTTCGGCCAGAATATCATCATGCGCTTCACCGGACACAGGCTCCTTGCCGATTTCCAGCATCACCGGAACAGCGAGCGGAGAAATCTGGTCCAGCCGGTTCAAGATGATTCGGCCTTTGATTCGTGACAGCATATCCGCAAGCCGGCGAATATCCAGCAGGCCAGCCGCCGCATCGGTGCGTGTCGCCTGCAAAAGGATGTGATCGGGCTCGTGGCTGCGCAGGACATCGTAGATCAGATCGGCTGAAACAGTGATTTGACGCCCGGTTTTCTCCTGCCCCGGGTAACGTCGCTCGATGAGTCCCGCGATCATCGCGCAATAGCGGAATGTGCGTTTCAGCATCCAGGATTCGGCCAGCCACGCCTCAAGGTCGTCGCCAAGCATGTCCTCATCGAAAAGCTCGGCCAAAGACAGTTCGCCGCGTTCGATCATCAGTCCCATGTCGCGCAGCCCCCAGACCGACATCGCGTAGTCGGTGGCAACGAAGCCTAGCGGGCGCGCCCGCGCCCGCTCCAGCCGGCGTGTCAGAAGCATGCCGAGGGTCTGGTGTGCCAGCCGCCCCTCGAACGGATACATCATCATGTAGTAACGGTCTGCATTGGGGAATGTCTCGATGAGCAATTCACCGCGTTTCGGAAGGATCGACTTCTGCCGCTGGATCTCCAGCCATTCCCGCACCTGGTCGGGCAGCGTGTTCCAGCGTCCCGGGTCGGCGAGCATGGAACGCACCTGGTCCGCGAGATAGGTGGTCAGCGGGAACTTGCCGCCGGCATAGGCCGGTATCTTCGGGTTGCCGGTGCCGCCTTTGGAGACGATGCATTCGTTTTCCCTGATGCCCTCGAAACGCAGCACCTTGCCGGCAAAAAGAAATGTGTCGCCCGGCGACAGCATTTCGACAAAGGATTCCTCGATCTTGCCGAGTATCGGTCCGCCGCGCACATTGGCGCCGCGCCCGCTGTGCCTGGTCATCCGGATCTTCAGCTCCGGCGCCTCGATGATGGTGCCGATATTGAGCCGGTATTGCTGTGCAATGCGCGGGTTGCTGACGCGCCAGGTGCCGTCCTTGGTCAGACGGATGCGGGCGTAGCGGTCATAGGTCTTCAGCGCGTATCCGCCGGTCGCCACGAAATCAAGCACGCGATCGAACTGGTCGCGCGAGAGCGACCGGTAGGGTGCGGCACTTGTTACTTCGTCAAAGAGCGCGTCGGCATGAAAGGGCGCGGCGCAGGCCATGCCCAGCACATGCTGGGCCAGCACATCATAGGTGCCGTCGCCGATCGGCGGCGTATCCTGGGCGCCGAGATAATTGGCATCGAGCGCCGCCTGGCATTCCATCACCTCGAACCGGTTCGCCGGCACCAGGATGGCCCGGCTCGGCTCGTCCATGCGGTGATTGGACCGGCCGATGCGCTGGGCGAGGCGGCTTGCGCCCTTCGGCGCACCGACATGCACGACGAGATCGACGTCGCCCCAGTCGATACCGAGATCAAGCGTCGATGTGGCGACGACCGCGCGCAGCCGGTTTCCGGCCATCGCCGCCTCGACCTTGCGGCGCTGGCTGGCATCGAGCGAGCCGTGATGCAGCGCGATCGGCAGGTTGTCCTCGTTGATGTTCCACAATTCGCGAAACAGCAGTTCCGCCTGGCTGCGCGTGTTGACGAACAATAGGGTCGTTCTGTGCGCGCGGATCGCCTCATAGACATCCGCCATCGCATAGCGCGCCGAATGGCCGGACCAAGGAACCCGCTCGTCCGTGCGCAAGATGGTGATCTCGGGTTTTGCGCCGCCGGCGATAACGATGCATTCCGCAAGCGTCGGCGTAACCGCTCCGGACTGCGGCATCAGCCACGCCTGCAGCGCCTCCGGTTCGGCCACGGTCGCGGATAGTCCGATGGTCCGGAGCTGCGGACTGTGGCGTCTTAGCCGGGCAAGTCCGAGCGAAAGAAGGTGCCCGCGCTTTGACGTGACCAGGGAATGCAGCTCGTCGAAGATCACGAATTTGACGTCGCCGAAAAGCTGCTCCGCCTCAGGGCTGGCGATCAGCAGCGCGATCTGTTCCGGCGTGGTCAAAAGAATATCCGGCGGATCACGCTTCTGCCGCTGCCGCTTGGACTGTGGCGTGTCGCCCGTGCGGGTCTCGATCCGCACCGGAAGTTCCATTTCATTCACCGGATCGGCAAGGTTGCGTTCGATGTCGATTGCCAGCGCCTTCAACGGCGAGACATAAAGCGTGTGCACGCCACGCCGCGCCGAGGAGCGCGCCGCGCCGGGGCGGCGTTTTTCCTCCCGCAGCGCAATGTCGGTCAGCGACGGCAGGAAGCCCGCCAGCGTTTTGCCGGCGCCTGTCGGGGCGATCAGCAGTGTCGAAAGACCGGACTCCGCCTTGTGCAACAGCTCAAGTTGATGCGTGCGCGGTGTCCAGCCACGCGCCGAGAACCAGCCTGCAAACGGTTCGGGCAGGGGCTGGCCCGCGTCGGGCGCCATGTTTCCAGAATCACTCATTCGGCACCGAGGTTAAACCATGTCCGGCCTCGGCAAAACGGTGGGACTGTACCCGGCCCTTCACGGTTGAAGCAGCCCGCGATTGCGATTACCTATGACACAATCGAAACGGAGTATTGGTGAATGTCGGAAAGGATGACCCGGTTTCTCGGTGACACGCCCGGTCGGACGGTGATCAAGCTGATAGTGATCTCCTTCATTGTCGGCGCGGTCATGAGCGCGTTCAACTGGTATCCGATCGACGTGATTTACGCGGTGCGCGATTTCGCCGTGAATGTCTGGGAACTTGGCTTTGCGGCGCTCGGCCGTTTCGGCGATTACCTCTTGCTCGGCGCAGTTGTCGTCGTGCCCGTTTTTCTGGTATTGCGCATATTGAGTTTCCGGCGGTAACGCGCCGCCCAAAACACCGACGCACGCCTTCAGCGGCTTTTTCGCAGCCGAGCGCGCCCAGCAGAATCTGGTTGAGACCATGGATCGGACACCGACCAACGAAGGAGCCGTGCCGGAACAGCGGCCTTTTGTCGTCAGCAACCGGCTGGTTCTGTCGATAGCCGTGCCGATGACCTTCGCTTATCTGACAACGCCCCTGTTGGGCCTTGTCGACACGGCGGTCGTGGGTCGTCTGGGCGATCCCGCGCTCCTCGGCGGCCTTGCCGTTGGTGCGGTGATATTTGATCTTGTCTTCACGACATTCAATTTTCTGAGGGCGGCAACGACCGGCCTCGTCGCGCAGGCCTATGGAAGGAACGATCCGGGCGAGGAGCAGGCTGTCTTCTGGCGCTCGCTGACGATCGGCGTCGTCGCCGGCTTTGCCCTGCTGATGATTTCGCCGCTCCTCGTCTGGGGCGGTGTTGTCGCGATGGCTCCCGGTGAAGCGGTGCGACGGGCAACCGAGACCTATGTGGCGATCAGGATGGTTTCCGCACCGGCCAGCCTCGCCAATTATGCCATCCTCGGATACGTGCTGGGCCGCGGCGAGGCGGTGGCGGGTCTGCTTTTGCAGACGCTGATCAACGGCATCAACATCGTTCTTTCCATCTGGCTGGGCCTTGGGCTCGGCTGGGGCATTACCGGCGTCGCCTGGGCGACGGTCATCGGCGAGGCCATCGGCGCTGTCGTCGGTTTTACATACGTCTATGCGCGCTTCGACCAAACCGCGCGTCCGACATGGCGCCAAATCCTCGACCGGGCCGCCATCAAGCGGCTGATGTCGTTGAACCGGGACATCATGATCCGGTCCTTTGCGCTGCTTGCCGCCTTCGCGCTCTTTGTGCGTCAGGGCGCCCAGTTCGGCCCGGTGACACTGGCGGCAAATGCCGTGCTGATGAATTTCTTCATGGTCGCGGGCTACTACCTGGACGGCTTTGCAACCGCCGCGGAGCAGCTAGCCGGACGCGCCGTGGGGGCCAATTATCGTCCGGCATTCAACCGCTCCGTTCGCCTGACGCTGATTTGGGGATTCTTCCTGGCGGCTTTGACAACCTTGTTTTTCCTTGTTTTCGGCGCCGCTGTTGTTGATTTCCTGACGACCTCGCAGGCGGTGCGAGCCGAGGCCCGGACATTCCTGCACTGGGCCGCGCTGACTGCCGTTGCCGGTGTCCTGGCCTTCCAGATGGACGGCGTGTTCATAGGAGCGACCTGGTCGAGCGACATGCGCAACATGATGCTGCTGTCACTGGCCCTGTTCATTGTGCTGATCCTGGTACTCGTGCCCGTGATCGGCAATCACGGACTGTGGGTGGCGCTATTGGCTTTCCTCGGAATGCGCGGCATCTCGCTCTACGCAATGCTGGGATCGCGCGCCGATCGCGTATTTGGCTCTTCCACCAGGTTCGAAAACCCGCAATAGGCGTTTCGGAACGGAAATTCGCCGCGGAACAGGCCGCATTGTCGCGTTCCGTTACCGGTTATTCCTCGCCAGTATCCTGCCCTAAGTCACTCAGAGCCGGATTTAAAAGTAGTTGAGCGATATCAATGGTTTGTGATTCAACAGTCTTTTCAAAGAAGATGGAGAATCACGATGCCATGGAATGATATCGCCCGCGCCGAACATAACAGAGACCATTTGAGATTTCCAAGCGATTTGACCGATGAGGAATGGACGATACTTGCCCCGTTCATTCCGCCGGCAAAACGGGGTGGACGACCGCGTACGACCGATATGCGCGAGGTGATGAACGCGATCCTTTATATCGCAACCAGCGGCTGCCAGTGGCGCATGCTGCCGAAGCAGTTCCCACCGGTATCGACGGTACGTGGCTATTTCTACACCTGGAGCCGCATGGGTCTTTTTGCAGCCATCAATCACCTCCTGGTCCTCAATACCCGCGAACTGGAAGGCCGCGCGGCTTCACCGACGGCCGGCGTGATCGACAGCCAGAGCGTGAAAACCACCGAAAGCGGGGGCGTTCGCGGCTATGACGCCGGCAAGAAGGTCAAGGGCCGCAAGCGACACATCGTCACCGATACGATCGGCCTGATGCTGTTCATCATCGTTCACGCCGCCAACATTCAGGACAGGGACGGGGCCTGCGACCTGATCAGGGCTGTCGGCGACCGCTTCCCCTGGCTGCGCCACATCTTCGCCGATGGCGCCTATGCGGGACCGAAGTTGCGAGCAGCGCTCGCGGGGCATGGCGACTGGACGGTCGAGACCGTCAAGCGCTGCGACAGCGCAGTCGGTTTCAAGGTTCTGCCGCGTCGATGGGTGGTGGAACGAACTTTCGCCTGGCTCGGGCGCTGCCGCAGACTGGCCCGGGACTGGGAGAGGACCATCCAGAACTCAACCGCGTGGGCGTTCATAGCAAGCATCCGGTTCATGACGCGGCGTCTCGCAAGGTATTGTTACGTTTGAATAACTTTTGAATCCGGCTCTCATACTAAATGGAGAACCCAAAGCGCTCTCCGGCCTTTAATTATACACCTGTTGACAAATAGTCTCAAAAACTGTGAAAAATTGAACGCCGATATTACAATTTATATATTTCCGCCCCATAAGAGGCACGATTTTGAACAAATATTCCCGGGTCGGGGACGAGCGATTTCAGGTCCCTGCAAGCGTGTATTGAGTTTGTTGGTTGCGTCTTTGGATTGGGAACAGGCAGATGGAAAAAAGCGTCTCGGTCGTACGACAGGTGGTCGCGGATATTCTACTGATGCCGGCGGAACGGGTGGACTGCCACTGCGCGCTCTCGCAGCTTCCCGACTGGGACAGCATCGTGCAACTGACGATGCTCATGGTGATCGAGGAGCGGACCGGCTTTCGCCTCGACGCAGACAGGCTTTCCAGTTCCAGCAGTGTCGCAGACATCGCCAAGCTGCTCGGCGACGGGTACAAGACGCTGCACTAGAGCGTGCCCGATTTCTATAGAGGCATTGGCTTGTCTGCCCAGCGGTCAAGATGGGTGTCGCGCAGCTCGGCGATCGAGCCGGCATTTTCCCGTTCCACCGCTCGCGAGAGACCGTTGAGGATCGCGCAGACAATGGCCGGGCCCTCATAGACAAAACCCGTGTAAAGCTGGACAAGGTCCGCGCCGGCGCGAATCTTTTCGAGTGCCGTATCGGCCGAGTCGACGCCGCCGAGGCCGATAAGCGTCATCTTCGGCCCGATGCGCTTTCGCAACTTGGCAAGGACGATTGTTGACCGCTCGAAGAGCGGCCGTCCGGAAAGACCACCTGCTTCGCCCGCGTGCCTTGCCGCGCTCAATCCCTGGCGTGACAGTGTCGTGTTGGAGACAATGAGGCCGTCAAGCGCGCAATCCGCGGCGACCTGTACGATATCTTCAAGGTCCTCCTCGGACAGATCCGGCGCGACTTTCACGAAGATCGGCTTTTCAGCTTTGTTGCCCGACCGGCTGGCCGCCCGGGCCTCGTGCACGGCATTGATGAGGAGGGTCAGGTTTTCCCGGGCCTGGAGATCGCGCAGGCCCGGCGTATTGGGTGACGAGACATTGACCGTGAAATAGTCGGCTAAATCGTAGAAAACGGTAATGCCGAGCGCATAATCCCTGATCCGGTCGTCGGAGTCCTTGTTCGCGCCCACATTGACGCCGATGGGACCCGGCCTTGCCGCGGTGAGTTTTTGCAATCTGCGCAAAACCTCGGCATGACCATCATTGTTGAAGCCGAGCCGGTTGATAACCGCCCGGTCGGAATGAAGACGGAAGATCCGCGGCTGCGGATTGCCCGTTTGCGGGCGCGGCGTGACCGATCCGATTTCGGTGAATCCGAAGCCGAGGCGCAAGACCTCTGTCGCCACTTCCGCATTCTTGTCGAAGCCGGCGGCCATGCCGAGTGGATTGGCGAACTGCAGGCCGGACGCCTGGACGGCCAGGCGCGGATCCACGTCACCCGCAGGCCGCCACTGTACAAGACCGGACTTCAATGCCTTGATCGACAGACGGTGTGCGGATTCAGGATCGAGCCTGAACAGTGCGTGTCGCGCCAGGGCGTAGAAGGCCTGCCTCATTGATCAAGGTCGGGAAGAATATGGTTGCCGTCGCTGTCCAGCGGCATCGGGTGCGCCCAGCGCACCAGCTCCAACGGCAGCGTGCTATAAAGATGCGGAAACAGATCGCCTCCGCGGGACGGTTCGTACTTCAACGCGTCGCCGAGCTCATCGCCGTCGATCGCCACGAGCAGCAGGTCCTCCTGTCCGGCAAAGTGCAGTGAAGCGGTTTCCGCGACCTGCTCGGCTGTCGAAAAATGGATGAAGCCGTCCTTGATATCGATGGGCGCGCCGTCGAACCGGCCGTCTTCAAGCGCCTGTCGCCACGCGGAGCGCGCCACGATCTTGAAAATGAGCTTCGCCATGATTTCTGCCTTGCGGGACAATAACGTCAACCATGCCAATCGCATTTTTGGCATGATCATCAGCTAACTACACTCTTGGATGAAAATAATCACCGGGGGGAGGCGGATATGAACCAGTTTTTTGTGCTCGGAACGGTCGGCGCGGCATGCGTGGCATTGCTGCTTGCATCTGCGCCGGTGAACGCTCAGGAGAACCGCTTCGTCATTGAGCCGTCCGGCAACGGTTTCGTACGCCTCGATTCCCACACCGGCGAGATGTCGGTCTGCTCCGAAACTGAAGGGCAGATGGTGTGCCGCATGGCCGCCGATGAAAGGCGCGCTCTTGAAGAAGAGATCGACCTTCTTGAAGAACGCATCGCGGCCCTCGAGCGTGCCCTTGATGAAACGGGCACAGACCGCGAGAGCATGTTTCCCACCGATGAGGAAATCGATCGCACATTCGGCGTCATGGAAAATCTGATGCGCAGGTTCCTCGGCGTCATTGAGGAATTCGAAAAAGACCATGACGGCACCGGGTCGAACGGGCCGGCGCCGGACCGCACCTGATGCGCTCCACCTGGTTGTATGAATGCCGAATTAAAGTTCTAATTGCTAGGCGCAAGCCATTGAATTCGTGTAGAACTAACCTGATATAACGAATCAGGGCGGTAAATCTCGAAACCTGGTGGCCGGACACAGTCCCGTCATCACTTGGAGGATTACATTGCCAAGCTACTTTCTCGATGAAGATGAGACGAATGGCGTGCATGAAGTTCATGCGAAAGACTGTTCTCATCTGCCCGACCGCTTTCACCGGATTTATCTTGGCGAGTATCCCAACAGCCGGCTGGCCTTGAAAAAAGCTGCGCAATTTCGCAAGAACGTCGGTGTTTGCCCGGCTTGCGGCGAAAAAGAAATACATCATCCTCAGCCCTACGTCGTGCGCTGCGCCTCCTGAAAACCGTCTGCAAGGAAGACTCCGGCCCGCCGAAGAAGGCCCTTCGAAGAAAAATCTTTGCGTCGTCATGCAAGCCCGGTAGCATTGCTTCGTGCAACGCGATATGCATTGCAGATACACGAGCCGGGCGGAATGAGCGGGAGGATCGTCCTCATTCTGGTGCGGCAGCCTCTGGGAGGGGGCGTTCGAGTTGGCAAAAACGTTCATAATAGCAGACGATCACCCGCTGTTCCGCGGCGCGATGAGGCAGGCCCTCAACAGTATCGAGGATGGCCTGGAGATTGTCGAAGCCGGGGATTTCAGCGCGGCGCGCAATGCCGCCAAGGAACACCCCGAAGCCGACCTGCTGCTTCTTGATCTGACCATGCCGGGCGTCAGCGGGCTTTCCGGACTGATTGCCCTTCGGGCTGAGTATATCAGCCTTCCGGTCGTGGTTGTTTCGGCATCTGATGATCAGGCGACGGTCCGCCGTGCGCTCGATCTTGGTGCCTCCGGCTTTATCTCCAAGTCCGCCAGCATAGACGAGATCCGCGACGGCATTGCGGCCGTTCTGGCCGGCGAGATATGGACGCCAAGTGGTTTTGAGCTCGGACTGGAGCAGGATCCTGAAGTTGCCGAACTCATCAAGCGTCTTCAGACCCTGACGCCACAGCAGAGCCGGGTCCTTGGCATGCTTGCCGAAGGCCTGCTGAACAAGCAGATTGCCTATGAACTCGGCGTGTCCGAGGCCACCATCAAGGCACACGTTTCGGCGGTGTTGCAGAAGCTGTCCGTCGACAGCCGGACTCAAGCCGTCATTCAGCTTTCAAAGATCGGCACAGAGGCGCTCGACCGCGAATCCGGGACCGTTCACTGACCGCAGCGGAAACGATGCGCTTCCCCACTATTCCGCGGCGGACTTTCGCGCCGCGGCAATCTGATTGAGAAATGCGCGAAGCGCGGCGGGCCGCAGGGGCTTGTTGAAAATCGATATCGCCCGCTCCTCGGCCCGGTTGCGAACGTCGTGCGTCCGGTCGGCCGTTGCCAGCACGGCGGCGATATCGACGTTCCAGTGTTCGCGTATGCGGGTGATCGCCTGTATGCCGTTGCCGTCATCCAGGTGATAATCCGCAATGATGGCGTCCGGTGGCAGGGTCTCGCCTGTGAGCAGCGCACCGAGGTCCTGCAGGCTGCCGGCTGTCCTGACGCGGCAGTTCCACCCCTCCAGAAGAAGTTTGAGTCCCTCGATGATCTTGGGTTCGTTGTCGATGCAGATGACGCTCAGACCATCGAGCGAGATCGGCGCCGAGAGCTGTGCCTGCGCGCCGGCCGGTGCCTGCACCTGCCTGATATTGCTTTCAATCGGAATTTCGACCCTGAAATCGGTGCCCTTGCCGGTCGTGGATTTCAGATGCACCTGATGTTCGAGAACCCGGGCGATCCGGTCGACGATCGACAGGCCGAGGCCAAGGCCCGATGCAGTCTTGGCGCCGTCATCCAACCGGGTGAATTCCTTGAATATGATCCGGAAGCTCGATTGCGGAATTCCGATTCCGGTATCGATCACCTGGACAAACGCCCTGTCGCCACGGTGCCGAACACCGACGAGCACACCGCCGCTGCGGGTGTACTTGATCGCATTTGAAACAAGGTTTTGGATCAGCCGGCGCAAAAGATTGGGATCGCTGCGCACGAAGACACTTGTCGGCAATACCCGCAGTTCGAGATTGTTTTTCGCTGCCAAGGGCGTGAAATCCGTCTCGATTCGCCGCAAGACATCGTTCAGCGGGAAACTCGAGATCTGCGGCTTCATCGCGCCGGTGTCGAGCCGCGAGATATCAAGAATCGCGCCGAGGATGGATTCGACCGATTCAAGGGACGAATCAATATTCTTGACCAGTTCGCGATTGTCCGATTGCCCGAGCCGCTCGACAAGCGAAGACGAATAGAGCCGCGCAGCGTTGAGCGGTTGAAGAATGTCGTGACCGGCGGCCGCAAGGAACCGGGTCTTGCCGATATTTGCCTCTTCGGCGCGTGACTGGGCCTGTGCCAGCTCGCCATTGACCCGGACGAGTTCGGCGGTGCGTGCCGCAACCCGCTGCTCAAGTGTTTCGTTGGCCTGCTCAAGTGCCTTTGCCGATGCAACGCGGTCCGTGATGTCGGCATAGGTCGTGACCACCCCGGAATCGGGCATCGGATTAGAGCGGATCTCGATAATCCGGCCGGAGCCCACCATCTTGACCGTCCAGGACACGTCCATCGTCAGGAAACTGTCGATGATCCCCTTGACTTGGTCCTGCTTGATGTCACCGCGGTCGGCGAGGATCTGGACGATATCCTCGAGCGCGACGCCGACCTGCCCGACGGCTTCGGGCAGGTCGAGAAGGGATCGGAAACGGCGGTTCCAGACGCTCAGCCGGTTGTTGCGGTCGAAGACCGTTATCCCCTGGTCCATTTGCCCGAGGGCGCTTTGCAATAGGTCGCGGTTGTATTGCAGCGCCTCGGAGGCCTCATCGAGGAGCCGCGCGGTATCGGACGAGGTATCGTCTTCCTTCTGGAACAGCAGCGACAGGACAAGCCGCGCCGACGCCGATCCGATCGCACTGCCGAGTAGCTGTTCCGCATAGCGCACGAGGTCCATATCCGCCTGGGCGCTCGGCTCCAGCCAACGGCCGCGGGTTGTCTCATAGGTGTGGAACGAACGCTCGGTGCGCTCGGCGCCGAGATATTTGGTGATCGCCTGTTTGAGCTGATTGACGGTTATGCCGGATTGCCAGTCGTTGCGGGCCGGTCTGATCATGGAGCGCTGCGGAATGAACACGCCGGCCTGCATGCGCTCAAGCGGCCGTGCCGGCCTGCTGAGCGAGCCGGTGACGAACAGCGCGACGTTGACAAGCAGGCTGAGCAGCACACTGTTGACGAAGGGGTCGGCACCATCGCCGGAAAAAACATCGGTTCCGGGAAGCAGGAAATCAAGCACTGCGGCTGCCACATGTGAGTTATCCGGGCCGCCGAGGCTCGGCACGAACAGCAGATAGGCCCAGACAAGCATACCGCCGCAGAGCCCGACGATCGCGCCCCTCGCATTGGCACCCTTCCAGACGAGCCCGCCAAAAAGGGCCGGCGCGAATTGCGCCATCGCCGCGAATGACAACAGGCCGATCGAAGCCAGTCCCGCATTGATGTTGGCGGACCTGTAATAGGCGTATCCAAGCAGCAGGATGCACAAGATCGCGGTGCGGCGGACCTTCAGGATGATGCCCGTGAAATCACCAAGATCGCTGCTGCGCCGGATGATGTTCTGCCTCAGAAGAACCGGCATCACGATGTCGTTTGATATCATGATGGCGACGGCGACGGAGGCGACGATCACCATTGCGGTTGCCGCGGAGAAGCCGCCGATAAACGTGGCGAGCGACAGCCACGAGACATCGTTGACGAGCGGCAGCAGAAGCACATACTGGTCGCCGGATCCGCTGCCTTGCAATGTCAGCACACCGGCGATGGCGATCGGAATGACGAACAGATTGATCGCCACAAGGTATATCGGGAAAAGGTAACCGGCGGTTTTCAGTTCGCTTTCGGTCCGGTTTTCAACGACCGTCACATGAAACTGTCTCGGCAGGACGACAATCGCGACGGCTGACAGCATGGTCAGCACAATCCATCGCGATGCCGAAGTCTGGTAGCTGAGCGCTTCCATGGCGGCCTCGCTCTGCCGGGCCTGTTCAAGCAGATGCGCCGGCCCGTCGAAAAGCACGAACGTGGCAAAGAGCCCGACGGCGGTAAAGGCGAACAGCTTGACGACGGATTCCATCGCAACCGCCAGGATCAGGCCGTTCTGGTGCTCCGTTGCATCCGTGTGCCGCGTGCCGAAGATCACGGCGAATCCGGCAAGCAGCAGGGCGACGACCAACGCCATGTCGTTGAGCAGAAAAGAATCGGACTGCGCCTCGAAGGGTGTGGCAGCCATGATGATGGTCACGGAAAAGGCGACCGCCTTGAGCTGCAGTGCGATATAGGGAATCGTTCCGACCACCGCGATCACGGCAACGATACCCGCAACCGTCGGGTTCTTGCCGTAGCGCGCCGCAATGAAGTCGGCGATCGACGTTAGTTTCTCCGCCTTTGCCAGATTGACGATGCGGCGCAGCACCGGCATGCCGACGGTGAACATCAGGATCGGGCCGAAATAGATCGCCAGGAACTCGTAACCACGCTCGGCGGCAAGGCCGACGCCGCCGAAATAGGTCCAGGAGGTGCAATAGACCGCCAGGCTCAGCGCATAGATGAGCGGCCGACCCGTTGTCGTGCCCCGTTGGGCTGCGGTCTTTCGGTCGCCGTAGCTGGCGATCGCGAACAAGAGCAGCAGATAAAGCAATGTTGCGGCAACGATCACCCAGCCTGCCAACATGAAAATGCCATTCCTTTCAAACCCATCGGCCCGCCGGCAAGCATAAACGCAAAGGTCGCTCAAGCAAATGCGGACGAAAGTTTATGCCTAACCGCGCCATGGGTCAGGCAATCGGCATTGGCCGATAGTGCTTTTTACTGAAGCAGAAAAAAGTATAGTCTTTGCGGAATCGAAGTAACGAATCGCAAAACACAAATAGGGGGCAGTCAATGCTGAAGGAGTTTCAGGAGTTTATCGCGAAGGGCAACGTCATGGACCTTGCGGTGGGCGTTATCATTGGCGGAGCTTTCGGTCTGATCGTCAAATCGCTGACCGATGATGTCATTATGCCGGTCGTCGGAGCCATCTTCGGAGGTTTCGATTTTTCCGATTTCTTTATTCCGCTCTCCGGCGCGGTTACGGCATCGACGCTCGATGCGGCGCGTGAGCAGGGTGCCGTGCTTGCCTATGGCAATTTCATCACCGTTGCGCTCAATTTCCTGATTCTCGCCTGGATCATTTTCCTGATGGTCAAGGCAGTCAACAATATGCGCCGCAAGGAAGAGGAAAAGCCGGCGGCGCCTGCGGCACCGCCTGCCGACGTCCAGCTGCTGACAGAAATCCGCGACCTTCTGAAAAAATAGCGCAGGACCCATCAACGCGGTCGATGGGACCATAACGGAAAATCGCGTGATTTTTGCGTTTGCTGCCTATATTCCTCCAGCAGCAAGCGGAGAAAGACAGTGCGATTTATGGATGATCTAAGCCCGCAGGCGCGCAACGCGCCCGAAAGCGCCATTGTTGCGGTGGTCAACCATGCGCGCCTCCGGGAGGACGTGATCCCGCTCTGGGTCGGCGAAGGCGACCGGCCGACACCGTCTTTCATCTATGACGCCACGATAAAATCGCTGCGCGACGGAGAGACCTTCTATACCTGGCAGCGCGGCATTCCGGAGCTCCGGCAGGCGCTCGCCGATTATTACGGCAGGCTTTTCGGCGGTGCCCATGACCCGGAGACTTTCTATGTCACCGGATCCGGCATGCAGGCCATCAAACTGGCGATCGAGGCGTTCTGCAAGGCCGGCGACGAAATGGTCTATCTGTCCCCCGCCTGGCCGAACATCTCGGCGGGGCTGGAGATCTCGGGAGCCCGCGCGGTGCCGGTGACGCTGGACTACACGGAAGGCGGCTGGACGCTCGACCTCGACAGACTGTCCGCCGCCATCGGCCCTTCCACCCGGGCGATGTTCATCAACACACCGTCCAACCCGACCGGCTGGACGGCTAGCCGCGAGGAACTGCAGGCAATTCTCGACATCGCGAGGCGGGCCGGCATCTGGGTCGTCGCGGACGAGATCTACGCACGTTTTTTCTATGCGGGCCGCAGGGCACCATCCTTTCTCGACATATGCAACGACGAAGACCGAATCCTCTTCGTTAACTCGTTCTCGAAAAACTGGTCGATGACCGGTTGGCGGGTCGGCTGGATCAAGGCTCCCGCCGAGCTCGGCCAGGTGTTCGAAAATCTCATTCAGTATTCGACCTCCGGCGTTGCGCAATTCATGCAGCGCGGTGCGGTCGCAGCACTCAATGACGGCGATGACTATGTCGAGGAACAAAAGGCCCGGGCGGCAGAAGCCCGCGACATATTGTGCGATGCGCTGATGGCGACCAACAGGGTTCGCCTGCTGAAGCCGGAAGGCGCGTTCTATGCCTTTTTTGCCATCGATGGCCTGGAGAGCTCGCACGAGGCGGCCTATCGCATCGTTGATGAGGCGGATGTCGGCCTGGCACCCGGTTCGGGCTTCGGCCCCGGCGGTGACGGCTTCCTGCGCGCCTGTTTCCTGCGTCGCATCGATCACGTCGAGGCGGCCGCGGACCGCCTCGCGCGCTTCATTTCAACGATTTAGGACGTTTCAGCCGCCCGCTTTCGGCACGGTCAGCTTGACGATACGGTCGGACCCCACGGGACCGTCCTCGGTATCCGTGGCGAACGGGATGCCGAGTGTGTGCCAGACTTCCTTGACGGCATCACAAAGCGCGCTGATCAGCTTATCATCGTGGAACGGGCTGGGGGTGATGCGCAGGCGCTCGGTTCCCCTCGGCACGGTCGGATAGTTGATCGGCTGTATGTAAATGCCGTGCACGTCCAGCAACCGGTCGGATGCCATCTTGCACAGTTCCGGGTCGCCCACCAGGAGCGGCACGATATGGGTTTCCGACGGCATGACGGGAAGACCCGCTTCACTCAGCGCCGCCTTTGTCGCCTGCGCCTGGCGCTGATGCGCATTGCGCTCTTCCTGCGATGATTTCAGGTGGCGGATCGATGTGGTCGCTGCGGCTGCAATGGCCGGCGGCAACGCTGTGGTGAAGATAAAGCCCGGCGCATAGGAACGAATGGCGTCGATCACAGCGCGCGGTCCGGTTATGTAGCCGCCCAGCGCGCCGAAAGCCTTGGCAAGTGTCCCTTCGATAACGTCGATACGATCCGCAAGCCCGTCCCGGTCGGTGATGCCGCCACCACGATTGCCGTACATGCCGACCGCATGCACCTCGTCGATATAGGTCATGGCGCCGTACTTGTCGGCGAGATCGGCGATCGCTTCGATCGGCGCGATATCGCCATCCATGGAATACACCGATTCAAAGACAATCAGCTTGGGGCGCTTTGGATCGGCCGCACGCAACAACGCCTCGAGATGCTCAAGATCGTTGTGCCGGAAGATCTTCTTTTCGCTGCCGGAACGCTTGACGCCTTCGATCATCGATGAGTGGTTGAGCTCGTCCGAGAGGATCAGGCAGTTGGGCAGCAAGCGCGCGATTGTCGAGATGGATGCTTCATTGGATATAAAGCCGGATGTGAAGACGAGTGCTGCCTCCTTGCCGTGCAGATCGGCCAGTTCCAGCTCCAGTTCGACCAGCGGGTGGTTGGTGCCGGAGATGTTGCGGGTTCCGCCGGCGCCGGATCCCATGCGCCCGGCTGCCTCGCAAAGCGCAGAGATCACATTCTCGTTCTGGCCCATGCCGAGATAGTCGTTGGAACACCAGACGGTGACTTCGCGCGCCACCCCGCCGGAGCGGTAAATCGCGCGTGGGAACTTTCCGACAATACGTTCGAGATTTGCGAAAACGCGGTAGCGCTTTTCGGCGTGCAGCTGATCGACCGCATCCTGAAAAGTAGCCAGATAGTCCATGAAACCCTCGACTCCAACTTGCAATCTGCATTCGATCCGTGTCGCGGATCGCGGACTGCGTACATCCCTTAAAGTTCAGGCCTGATCATCCCGTATCGTTGATACACGTCCTATCAGACTTTAGATGCACTCTAAACAGGAAAATATGCCGCACATTTGATCACGATCAAGCGAGGTGAACATTTTCGGCCATCGACCGAACGGCCCCGCCCGCTGTTTTGCCTATGTTGTCTGCGACGAAAGTCTAATAGACCAAAGTCTTATAACCGAATGGATTATTGCGACTTTTTCCCTTCAGGCTAGCATCTGGCACGTTCCGTTGAGAGGAAGCGGGACGCTCGATCAGCGACATTTGGGAGGAATTCTATGTCCAGACTTACCATGACACGTCGTGGCTTGCTGAAGGCGGGTGCGGCATCGGGTGTTGCGCTTGCAGCACCGATGAGCTTCGTACGCGGCGCCTATGCGGAAGATTTCTGCAACATGCCGACCGGCGATACCGTCACGCTCGGCTTCAACGTACCGCAATCCGGTCCGTATGCTGATGAGGGTGCCGACGAGCTGCGCGCTTACCAGCTCGCGACCAAGCACCTGAACGGCGAAGGCGATGGCGGCCTGCTCAACACCTTTTCGTCAAAGGCGCTGAAGGGCAACGGCATCCTCGGCAAGAAAGTCGAATTCGTCACTGGTGACACACAGACAAAATCAGACGCCGCCCGCGCATCCGCCAAGCGGATGATTGAAAAGGACGGCGCCATCATGATTACCGGCGGTTCGTCCTCGGGCGTTGCCGTGGCCGTGCAGGGCCTTTGCCAGGAGATGGGCGTCATCTTCATGGCCGGCCTGACCCACTCCAACGACACCACCGGCAAGGACAAGCGGCGTTACGGCTTCCGTCACTTCTTCAATGCTTATCAGTCCGGTCTGGCACTTGGGCCGATCCTCGCCGATGAACTCGGCAAGGACCGCACCGCGTATCACCTGACCGCGGACTACAACTGGGGCTGGACGCAGGAAGAATCGATCAAAGACGCCACCGAAGGCCTCGGCTGGCAGACCGCCAACGCCGTGCGCACACCGCTTGGCGCCGGCGACTTCTCGCAGTATCTGACACCGGTTCTCAACTCGGGCGCCGATGTTCTGATCCTGAACCACTACGGCAAGGACATGGTCAATTCATTGACCCAGGCCGTCCAGTTCGGCATGCGCGAGAAGCAGGTCAACGGCAAGGATTTCCAAATCGTCGTGCCGCTCTTCTCCCGCCTGATGGCACAGGGTGCCGGCGAGAACATCAAGGGCATCCTTGGCACAACCAACTGGAACTGGTCGCTGCAGGACGAGGGTTCGAAGGCCTTCGTCAAGTCCTTCGGTCAGGAATACGGCTTCCCGCCGTCCCAGGCAGCTCAAACCTGCTATGTCCAGGCGCTGCTCTACGCCGACGCCTGCGAACGCGCCGGAACCTTCTTCCCGCCGGAAGTCATCAAGGCTCTGGAAGGCTTCGAGTTCGACGGCATGGGCAATGGTGCAACGCTGTACCGCGGCGCCGACCACCAGTGCTTCAAGGAAGTGCTTGTGGTGAAGGGCAACGAGAACCCGCAGTCGCAGTTCGACCTTCTGGAAGTCGTGAAGATCGTGCCGCGTGAGCAGGTCACCTACGACGCCGGCATCTTCGGCGGCGATCTGGGTCCGGCAGACGCCAAGACCTGCTAAGCCATAAACGACGGCTTTAAACTTAAGTCCGCTGACCGGCCGCACGTGCGGCCGGTTGGCAAGGCGATAGCTTGAACGGGGGCACATCTCCATGGATGGGATTTTACTTCAGCTACTGAACGGCCTGGACAAGGGTGGTGCCTATGCACTGATCGCGCTGGGTCTGACGCTGGTTTTCGGAACGCTCGGCGTCGTCAACTTCGCGCATGGAGCGCTGTTCATGCTCGGCGCGTTCTGTGCCGTCACGTTCAACAAGCTCCTCGGCCTTGAAAAGGTGGTTGTCGACGAAACACAGACAACCGCGTGGGGCACGGCGCTGGAAGTCAGAACACCCTACATCGAATCCTGGTTCGGCGATTTCGGCGCGTTTCTGCTCAACTATTCGGTGCCCGTTTCGATCCTGGTCGCCATACCGGTGATGCTGCTCATCGGCATCGTCATGGAGCGCGGCCTCATCAAGCATTTCTACAAACGGCCCCATGCGGATCAGATCCTGGTTACGTTCGGTCTGGCCATCGTGCTTCAGGAAATCATCAAGCACTATTTCGGCGCCAACCCGATCCCCCAGGCCGCACCTGCCGCCGTTGCCGGCAGCGCCGATATCGGCGCCTGGCTGGGCCTCGGCGACGGCCTTGTCTATCCGTGGTGGAGGCTCGTCTATTTCGGCTTCTCGGCCGCCGTGATTGCTGCGGTCTTCGCCTTCCTGCAGTTCACCACCTACGGCATGGTCGTGCGTGCCGGCATGCGCGACAGTGAAACGGTCGGCCTGCTCGGCATCAACATTCAAAAGAGATTTACGGTCGTTTTCGGCATCGCCGCCGTTGTCGCCGGCCTTGCCGGGGTGATGTACACCCCAATCCTCCCGCCCGACTACCACATGGGCATGGACTTCCTGGTCCTGTCCTTTGTGGTGGTCGTCGTCGGCGGAATGGGATCGCTGCCCGGCGCCGTACTGGCGGGCTTCCTTCTCGGCGTCCTGCAGTCCTTTGCATCCATGAACGCCGTCATGACCATTTTCCCGGGCATCAACCAGATCATCATCTACCTGGTTGCGGTCATCATTCTGTTGACCATGCCGCGCGGGCTTCTCGGCCGCGAAGGCGTGATGGAGGACTAGAACCATGAAACAGATGCTCAACAGAGAACCGTTTGCCCTGGCCACTTTCTCTCTGGTCATCCTGCTGATGCCCATCTGGCTGACACCTTTCGGTGCCAACTATCCGGATCTCTTGCAGAAATTCGCGATCTTCGCGATCTTCGCCATGGGTTTCAATATCCTCTTCGGTCTGACGGGTTACCTGTCATTCGGTCACGCCGCCTTCCTGGGTGTCGGATCCTATGCCGCGGTCTGGTCTTTCAAGCTGTTTACCATGAACGTGCTTCCGGCGATCGTCTTCGGCGTGGCGTTCGCAGGGATCTTCGCCCTGGCCATCGGCTATGTCAGCCTGCGCCGTTCAGGCATCTATTTCTCGATCCTGACGCTCGCCTTTGCGCAGATGTCCTACAATCTTGCCTATTCGGTGCTGACACCGATCACCAATGGCGAAACGGGGCTTCAGCTCACCCTCCAGGACCCGCGCATCATCGACAATGCGTTTTCGACACCCGGAGCCGGACTGCCCGAGACCAACCTCTTTGGCATCGACATGAGCGGCTATCCCGGCTTCTACTTTTGCGCCGTCGTCCTGATCATCTGCTTCTTCATCACGCGGCGCATCTTCAACTCGCCCTTCGGCCTGACATTGCGGGGCATCAAGTCCAACCAGAACCGCATGGGCTACACGGGCTTCAATACGCGGCCCTATACACTGGCGGCCTTCGTGATTTCCGGCATGTTTGCCGGACTCGCCGGATCGCTCCTCGCAGTGACGGACCCGCTTGCCGGCGCCGAACGCATGCAGTGGACGGCATCGGGTGAAGTCGTCTTGATGACCATTCTCGGCGGTGTCGGAACCCTGGTCGGGCCGATGCTCGGAGCATGGCTGATCAAATATCTCGAGAACATTTTCTCTGCCTTCAACCACACGACGCTGGAGAATTTCTTCTCCTTCCTCCCCGAGGGCCTGCAGTCCTTTGCGGTGGAGCTCTCCAGTCTCTTTGTCGGCGAAGGTTGGCACCTGACGCTGGGCGTTCTGTTCATGCTCATCGTCATCTTCCTTCCGGGCGGTCTGATGGAGGGCTGGCGGCGTCTGCTGCGGCGTTTCTCCGGCGGCGGCGGAGGAAAACCGGAACCGGCGGTCGCCGTTCAACCGGCGGAATAGGAGGGCCTGACAATGGTTGCAAACAGCGTTCTTCACGTTGCCGACGTCCACAAGAGCTTCGGCGGACTGAAGGCACTCAGCGATGTCGACCTCAATGTCGAGGAGGGCACGACCCATGCCATTATCGGTCCGAATGGCGCCGGCAAATCGACATTGCTCAATGTCTGCGTCGGCCGAATCAGGCCCGACAGCGGCCATGTGGTCTTCAATGGCGAGGTTCTCGACAATCACACCCCGTTCGAGATCAACCAGCTCGGCGTATCCCGGGTGTTCCAGACACCGGAGATCTTCTCCGATCTGACGCTGCTCGACAATGTCATGATACCGGCTTTCGCCAGTCGCGACGGCTCCTTCAACCTCAGGCCCTTCTCCAAGCTGCGGCACGAGGCGGCGATCCGCGAGGAAGCCGAAGAGACACTTGCCGAGGTCGGTCTGGAAGTCATGAAAGACCGGGAGGCAGCGTCGCTTTCACGCGGTGACAAGCGCCGGCTTGAACTTGCAATGTGCCTGATCCAGCATCCGAAGCTGCTGCTTCTGGACGAGCCCACCGCCGGCATGTCGCGCCACGACACCAATCGCACGGTTGACCTTTTGAAGACCATCAAGGAGCGTGGTATGACAAAGGTCATCATCGAGCATGATATGCACGTGGTGTTCTCGCTGGCTGACAAGATTTCCGTCCTCGCACAGGGACGGATCATCGCATCGGGGACACCGGACGAGATCAAAGGGAACCCGAAGGTACAGGAAGCTTATCTTGGCGGAGCGCACTGACATGCTGACGAAAACGGACGCAACCAACCTCGAGGTTGGCGAACTCGACATTCCCCTTCCGGACCCGAAAGATTCCTTCTTCAGCGTTCGCGACATCCACGCCTATTACGGCGAATCATACATCGTTCAAGGCATATCGCTTGAGCTGAACGAGGGCGAGATCCTGGCCTTGCTCGGACGCAATGGCGCCGGCAAGACCTCGACGCTGCGCACCATCGCCCGCGTGGATGACCCGGAACTGAAACGCGGAGAGATCTATCTCGGCGGCGAGAGCCTGCACGACAAGAAATCCTACCAGGCGGCGCAGATGGGTATTCAGCTGGTGCCGGAGGACAGGCGCATTATCGGCGGTCTGACGGTTGAAGAGAATCTCATTCTTTCCCAGGTCGAGGAGCCGCTCGGCTGGGAGCTTGAGCGGATCTACGAGCATTTCCCACGCCTTGCCGAGCGCCGTGCCCAGATCGGAACGACGCTTTCCGGAGGCGAACAGCAGATGCTCGCTGTCGCCCGGGCGCTCGCCCGCGACGTCAAGCTGCTGCTCCTCGACGAGCCCTATGAAGGCCTGGCGCCGGTTATCGTCCAGGAAATCGAGAAGATCGTCCGCCAGATCAAGGAGATCGGCATCACCACGATCATCGTCGAGCAAAATGCCGTCGCGGCCCTGAAACTGGCCGACAAGGCGGTCATCGTCGATATGGGCGAGGTCGTCTATTCAGGCGCGGCCCAGGATGTCCTCGACGATGAGGATCTGCGCAACGAGTATCTGGCGATCTAGTCGTCCACACATGACGAAGCCTTTGAGACGGCCGCCGGGAGCGGCCGTTTTTATTCCGAATAGCAGAAAAAGTTCAGCTTGTTTCCATCCGGATCGCGGAAGTATCCGGCATAGAAGGTTTCGCCGCGATAGCCGGGCGCGCCCTCGCTGGTGCCGCCCAGTTCCAGGGCCTTGGCGTAAAGCGCATCGACTTTCTCCGGGCTCCTCACGCCAAGCGCCACCATCGAACCATTGCCGGGACCGGCCTCCTTGCGATCGACCGGGAGCGTCACCGAAAGCACCGTGCGCCCTTCGCCGAAGCTCCAGGCGGCATAGCGTTGTGTGGTGGTCCGCCGTGTCGCGCCCATTTCGCCCAGCAGCGCGTCGTAATAGTCGATGGAGCGATCGAGATCGTTGGTCCCGAGCATGATGTAACCGATCATGCCATCCTCCTTTCCGTCATGGCTGGGTTATCGCCAGCGTCCCTTGAAGATAAGTGCTGCCGCCCTTGTCGATGGCATCGAGGCGCCGGCCGGAAAATCCGCCATCGCCATGGACACCGGCGAACCGTCCGCTGCCGGTAAAGCCTTCAAATGTGGCCTCCACCGTCACGCCGCCATCGCTGGTCGCCATCGCCGCGCCGCTATAGGGCGCGCGAAGTTCCGATCCGTCCGGAAACGTCCACAACGCATAGCCGTGAAACTTTCCCGAACCATCCACGAGATCGAACCATCCGTCATAGCGGTGAACGGCCACTTCCCCGCCTTCGAAGATCGCAAGGCCGCGAAATTCGGCAATACCGACCACGTGGGACGCGTTGTCGAGAACCGGCGTGGCGCTCGAGGACCGCACATGCATGACCGCCTGGTATTCGAGCGTCAGCGTTTCCGCGTGGGCAACGCCGATGGCGGTAACGATCAACAATGCCGAAAGAAAGAGCCGTATCATCCGCATGCCTCCTTTTGCCTGGCCCATTGGCGCACAAAGCGCCGGCCCGGGCAAGCGTTGTGCGTCCAACGAAAATCGCCGCTTGAACGGACATGGAATGTCTGATCACATGCCCGCCGTTGTTGAATGCGTGCTGGAGGGTACACCGTGACGCCCGAATACCTGTTGACATCGTTGGTTGTTGTCCTGCTGCCGGGAACCGGGGTGCTTTACACGCTCGCCATCGGGCTCTCCCGCGGCTGGCGTGCCAGTGTGCTTGCCGCCTTCGGCTGTACACTCGGCATTCTTCCGCATGTTGCGGCGAGCATCGTCGGGCTGGCGGCGCTGTTGCACACAAGCGCGCTGGCCTTCCAGATTGTCAAATATCTGGGCGTCGCCTACCTGCTTTACATGGCCTGGGGAATGCTGCGTGACGGCGGCGCGCTGGAAGTCGAGCAAAGCAGGCCGCAACGCCCGGCGCACCGGGTTGTGATTGACGGCTTTCTTTTAAACATCCTCAATCCGAAACTGTCGCTTTTCTTCCTCGCGTTCCTGCCGCAATTCGTGCCGGCGGGCGCCATGGATGCGACAGCCCAGATGCTGTGGCTCGCCGCCGTTTTCATGCTGCTCACATTCGTCGTATTTGTCGGTTACGGCGCCTTCGCGGCCGCGGCGCGACGCCACGTGATCTCAAGGCCCGCCGTCATGCGCTGGATGCGGCGTAGGTTCGCCGGCGCTTTCGCGGCACTGGGAATACGCCTGGCCGCCGCCGATGCATGAGCCCGGCTTGTTCTAATGCCGAACAACAACGGGTGGCGCGTCGCCGACCGTGCTCTCCTGCTCCGCCCCGATCGCTTCAGGTGCAACGGCCTTGGAGGCCGTCTTCGGCGCAAAGAGCTCGATCTCCTGCGAAACGCCGGCAAGACGGTGCCTGCCTGTCGAAACCCACGCATCCGGTTCGCTGGCGGCGATCTTCGCGGTGACCAGCGCATGTGAATCGACGCCCTTGGTCAGGGTTTCGATGCGCGACACTTCGTTGACGGTCGGACCGATCACGGAAAAGGTCAACCGCTCCTCGACGCCGATATTGCCGAACATCACCTTGCCAGTGTTGAGGCCGACGCCGAAACGGATCGCGACCCTGCCGTCCGTATTGCGTTCCGTGTTCACCGTTTCGCGCATCGCAAAGGCATCACGCAGGGCGCTCGTTGCCGCAACCGCGGCCTTCTGGAACTCCTCGTCCGTGTCATAGGGAAAGATCGCCAGCACCGCGTCGCCGATGAAATCGAGAACTTCGCCACCATGCTTGATGGCCGAGCCGGCCGTGCATTCGTAATAGGCGTTGAGAAGATCGAAATAGGCATCGGGCGCCATGGTATCGGCGAGCGCGGTTGAATCGCGCAGGTCCGACAGCCACACAACGGCCTGTGTTTCCTGTCCGTCGCCGCGTTTGATCGCGCCGTCAAGAACCTGACGACCCGCTTTCTGGCCGAGATAGGTCTCAACGATATTGCCGGCAATGCGTGACTGGATCGCCGTCTTGCAGGCGACCGCCATGCGCCGCTGGATCTTCTGAAGCGCAGCGATGTCATCCTCGGTAAAGCCGCCGGGCCTGTCCGCCGCCCAGGCGACGATCATCCCGAAGACTTTCTGTTCGATCCGGCTGGCAGTGCTGTCGAAGGACGTCGCGATGGTCAGGTAGTCGGTCATTCCCTGTTGGATCAGGTCTTCGAGGATGGGGAAATCGACCAGCTTGTTCGGCCCTTCCAGCTTGCGGCGCAAGACGTCGATATCATGCTCGAACATGAAGTACATCGGGCTTCTCAGATAGTCTTCAGAGCGCTCGGCCTGATGCCTGAACTGGTCGAGCACCGGCTCCTTCCCGCGTTCCCAAAGCACGGTTTCGGCCTGGAAAAGCGGATGCAGCGTCGGCCAGGAGATACGCGCACGTCCGAGCGGCACGCCGGCCGCATAGAGCCGTTGACAGACCGCGCCGAACATCTCGACGATGTCGGGCTCGCTCAGCGCCTGGTCGATCAACCATTCGCCGATACCCTTGATGAGTGTACTTTCAGCCATTTTCGTCGCCCGGTCCTTGATTCGGTATCGAAGCTATAAATTGTCGTCCAGAGGCCAAAATACAAGGGAGCGGCCGACCCTGCTGACATGTCGTTGTCAGGAGGCGCTGTCTGTCACGCGTCGGGATCGCCCGGTTCCGTCCGCCATCCGAGCTCCGGAAGGACGATCACGCGACGTCCTCGAAGGTCGTTGGAGCAAGTCAGGTAACCGTTTTCCTCCATATAGCCGAGCAGCCAGCGTGCGCGTCCCGGCGACCGGGTCCCGTATGCCGTTGCGATGGTCTGATTGGAGGGGCAGGGCTCCTGTTGTGCTGCCGCACGGGCGAGAAGCAGATAGGCGGCGCGCATTGTGTCGGGCAGTTGCTCGGCCATTCGCATCGCGCGTGACCACTCCGCATTGTCAACCCTTCCGGCCGCGCCGCCGGCCCGGGCCACCGACAACAGTCCACGGAATTCCGGCAAGTCTGGAATATGGGCAATCTTTTCGATACGGCAGCGGACCTGGAAGTCCTGGTAGAGCAATGCGATCGGCTGATAGGCGGCATCCGGGTCCTCCAGCATAACGGCGAGGATGTCTGCCAGCGCGCCATCCCTTTCTTCCGCCGTCCGGCCATCGTCGATGTTCTGGACCGCACCCGGATCCGTTTCCACCCGGGCAGACGACAATTGCTTGATCACCTCGGACGGATTGACAGGTCGCGCTGCCGCCGGCTCGATAGGCGGCGGCGCGTCGCTTGCGGGTGCGAAGAGCAGCGCCTCGGCTGCATCGCTCGCTGGCCTTTCGGGCAACGGCAGGAGCTTGGGGCCCGATCCCATGCCGTAGGTTGTCACCGGACCGATCGACACCTGCAGCGGCCGACGGCTCAGCGCCGGCCCGAGTGCGACGAACTGGCCACGATCGAGATTGCGGAATGTTTCGGCCTGCCGGCGCTCCAGGCCGAGGAGATCCGAAGCACGCATCATGTCGATATCGAGAAAGGTGCGCCCCATCAGGAAGTTCGATGCCTCTGCTGCGACATTCTTGGCGAGCTTTGCCAGCCGCTGCGTTGCGATAATGCCGGCGAGCCCGCGTTTGCGGCCCCGGCACATGAGATTGGTCATGGCGCCGAGCGATGTGCGCCGCGCATCTTCCGTAAATTCGCCGGAGGCGGTGGGCGCGAAGAGCTGCGCTTCGTCGACGATGACCAGCATGGGGTACCAGATGTCGCGCGGCACTTCGAAAAGGCCGTTCAGGAAGGCGCCCGCAGCCCTCATCTGGCCGTCGGCGTCGAGGCCCTCCAGATTGAAGATCACCGAAACCCGGTGCTGGCGCACCCGTGCGGCAATCATCTGAAGGTCGCGCTCGCTGCCGTCGGCATCGACGACCACGTGACCGAATTCATCGGCGAGCGAGACGAAATCGCCTTCCGGGTCGATCACTGCCTGTTGCACCCACTGTGTGCTTTGCTCGAGGATGCGTCTCAGGAGGTGCGATTTGCCCGAGCCGGAATTGCCCTGCACCAGAAGCCGGGTCGCAAGCAGTTCTTCCAGGTCCATCACGGCCGGCTGGCCGGACGTTTGGGTGCCGAGTTCGATTTGAACGGTCATACGGCTGTTCGGTCGCTCAGGAATCTGTTCAACGGGGGTATCTAGAGCAATTCTGAGTTAGCTGAGATCATTTGACCGAGGCGATTTTGGTCTCTGGCCAGGCGGGTTGCGCGCCGTGGTGTATCCCCACCACAGGTGCAAGCCAACGACACCAGAGGCCAAAATCGCCCGGCCCGATTTTCCACCATCAAATGTTCCAATCTAACTCAGAATTGCTCTAGGGACCGGGATTCCGGTAGGGCCGCATTAGCAGAGCCGATGCGTGGGACGCAAGACGGGCAGGGGCCTTTGCTGTGGGTCAGTCTTCGATTTCGGGCGGGTCGTCGCCAAGCAGGAATCGCGGGCCCGAACCGTTGCGGCGCACCCGGTCGTCCGGGTTGTAGAGCTTGCATTTCTTGAGCGACAGACACCCACAACCGATGCATCCGTCGAGATCGTCGCGCAGCCGTGTCAGCGTTTCGATCCGCGCGTCAAGTTCCTTGCGGAAGCCGCGGCTGATCTTCGTCCAGTCGGCCTTGTTCGGTGTGCGCTCAAGCGGCAGCGATTGAAGCTGCTCGCGGATCTGCTCGATCGTGAAGCCGAACCGCTGCGCAATCTGCACGAAGGAAAGGCGCCTGATGTCGGAGCGCATAAATCGCCTTTGTCCACCGGCATTGCGTTCGGAGGTCACCAGGCCCTCCGCCTCGTAGAAACGGATCGCCGAGACCGCCAGCCCCGTCCGTCTTGCCAGTTCGCCGATGGGCAGCCGGTCACCCGCTTTCATTGACATCTCCGCTGGTGAAAAAAATAGCTTGACCTCAAGTTAACTTGAGGAATTAGAATGTCAATATCTGGTCATTGAAGAACAAGAACCATGGAGACGAAAATGAGCGATGCTATGTTGGAACATGTGAATTTCACGGTCAGCGACCCGATCGCAACAGCGAACCGGTTGTGCGACCTGTTCGGCTGGCACATCCGCTGGCAGGGTCCCGCCATAGATGGCGGAATGAGCGTTCATGTCGGCGCGAAAGACAGCTATCTGGCGCTCTATACGCCGGGCAAGGCCATCGATGCGAAGACAAGCAGCTACCGCATGACGGGCGGCCTCAATCACGTCGGTGTTGTCGTCGACGATCTCGATGCGGTCGAGAAGAAGGTGGTCGCCGCTGGTTTCGAGCCCCATTCCCATGCCGACTACGAGCCGGGCAGGCGTTTTTATTTCCACGACAAGGACGGCATCGAATTCGAAGTGGTCAGCTATGCGACCGTTCCGGCATGAGGCCGGATAACGAATGAGGAGACAAGACATGACGAACTATCTCGGTAACATCCGCGCCTCGACCTTGCGCAGCCGCAATGCCGGATGGAGCATTGCGGGCTCCCGCGTGGCACAGGCCTTTGCCCGCTACAACAACCGGCGTGACGTGCGCTCGATGCAGGATCTCAGCGACCACCTTCTCGAGGACATCGGGCTGACACGGGACGATCTGAGCCAAGCCCTGCGCGGCGGACCTCTGGAAGATCCGTCGGGGGACCTGACCCGTGCGGCCCTGCGAAACCGGTCACGGCGCCTGTCGCTGACGAGGTAATATCGAGCCCTGACACCCGATACCCTGCAACCTTTGTCGGGTGTCTCCCCGGCAGGCGGTTCACCGCTGCCTGCCCGCTTCCGGCGGCCACCGTCACGGCCGCCGGTTTTTTGGCTTAGACCCGGCGGCCCGTCGACGCATCGAACAGCGTGCGGTCGACTGCCCCATGGCCGAAACTCCTGATTTCAAGTCCGCCATTGCCCCTTTAGTGGCCTTCGAGCATGTTCATTGATGGTTCCCGCACCACGCTGGTGAGGCTTCAGGCAGCGTCGCGTTTTGTGTTGTTTGTTGTGCAATACCTGTTCGCGGGCCCTTATCAACAGTACAGCCGATGAATTGACATCAAACGACAACAATTGGACTATTAGATCATAACAAGCACGCGGGACCATTTTGACCCTGCAATGCACATAAACAGGAGGACGCCTTGAATATCCGCAATCTACTTCTATCCACGTCAATCGCAGCAACGTCCGTATGGAGCAGCCAGGCTCTCGCCGCCACGGAGATCGAGTTTTGGCACGCCTTCACGGGCCGTCTGGGCGATCTCGTTGCCGAGCAGGTCGAAACCTTCAACAACAGCCAAAGCGACTACAAGGTCACGGCTTCTCACAAAGGCAATTACTCTGAAACACTGAATGCCGGCATTGCTGCGTTCAGGGCGGACGAACAACCGCACCTCTTGATGGTCTTTGAAGTCGGCACGGCCACCATGATGGCTGCAAAAGGGGCGGTCAAACCCGTTCATGAAGTGATGGCAGCGGCCGGAGCGGACTTCGATCAGGACGCTTATATCGGCTCTGTGAAGGGCTACTACACGACAACAGACGGCCAGATGCTGTCCTTGCCGTTCAATTCCTCAACACCTGTTCTGTGGGTGAACAGGGATGCGTTGAGTGCGGCCGGCATTGATCCGGACACAGATCTTTCAACCTGGGAAAAGGTTGGCGAAGTTCTTGATAAGCTTAAGGCTGCCGGTCACGAATGCCCGTTGACCACAGCATGGCAGAGCTGGATTCATCTGGAGAACTTCTCAGCATACCACGACACTCCCTTCGCTACGAAGGACAATGGATTTGCCGGTACCGACACCGAGCTTTCATTCAACAGTCCGCTGCAGGTGAAACACATTCAGACCATGGGTGACTGGGCGAAGGACGGAAAGTTCATTTATGCGGGCCGTCGTAACGAGGGCGGCGCCAACTTCAGGGCCGGCGAATGCGCGCTTTTCACCGAGAGTTCAGCCGGCTATGCAGGGATCAGTTCAGAAGCCGAGTTCGATTTTGCGGTTCGCCCGCTCCCCTACTGGAGTGGTTCGGATGGCGCGCCGCAAAACACGATAATCGGCGGAGCATCCCTCTGGGTGATGGAAGGACATGACGACGACGCGTACAAGGCTGTCGCTGAATTCCTGAACTTTTTGTCGTCCACCGACATTCAGGCCAAGTGGCACCAGGATACCGGTTATCTGCCGATAACCGCGGCTGCCGGCGACAAGACCAAGGCGGACGGTTTCTACGACAAAAATCCGGGAACCGACATTGCAGTGATCCAGATGACGGCCAAGGAACCAACCGCAAACTCCAAGGGACTGCGGCTGGGTTCTTTCGATCAGATCAGAGGGATTATCGACGAAGAACTCGAGGCAGTCTGGTCTGGTGATAAGGATGCGCAGGCTGCTCTTGACAGCGCAGTCGACCGGGGAAACAAGCTGCTGCGCCGTTTCGAACAGGCCAATCCCTAGTTCCTGTTCATAAATATGGAGCTGGTGGCAGTCATGCGCTGCCATCGGCTTTCTTGTGAATGCGTTTGGGGATGGGCACATGGAAAAACGCGTCACCTTCAAAGGATGGCTACTGCCGCTGGCGCTTGTATTCCCGCAAGTGATTGTGTCTGCAGTGTTTTTCTTCTATCCTGCAGGACAGGCGATTTGGCAGTCGCTTTTTATTCCCGATCCATTCGGCCTGTCCTCGCAGTTCGTCGGATTGGGAAATTTCGAATTCCTGCTCTCGGACGAGTTTTATCGTGCGTCATTCGTCACGACCGCTATTTTTTCGACACTTGTGACGCTTGTTTCAATGATCCCGGCCCTGTTTCTGGCAGTGCTGGCCGACCGGCTGATAAAGGGGGCTGGCACTTACAGAACCCTGTTGATCTGGCCCTATGCGGTGGCCCCGGCCGTGGCGGGCGTCCTGTGGCTTTTCATGTTCAACACGAGAATTGGCGTGGTTGCCTGGTATCTTGGTCAACTGGGATACGACTGGAACCACGTTCTGAACGGCACCGAAGCAATGGGCCTGGTGGTCGTTGCGTCGGCATGGGGACGGATCAGCTACAACTTCCTCTTCTTCTTTGCTGCGCTTCAATCAGTTCCACGATCGGTCATTGAAGCCGCAGCGATCGACGGAGCTCATTTCTGGCGGCGCTTTTTCACGATCGTTCTTCCGCTTCTTTCCCCCACGACATTCTTTTTGCTCGTTGTGAACATTGTTTACTCGTTTTTTGAAACATTCGGAGTGATTCACACCATCACCGGTGGCGGCCCACAGCAGGCGACGACAATACTCGTCTACAAGGTGTATTCCGACGGGTTTGTCGGTCAGGACCTCGGCTCGTCAGCAGCGCAGTCGGTCATATTGCTGCTGGTCGTGGGCGCGTTGACCGTGCTGCAGTTTCGCATCGTGGAAAAAAGGGTGCATTACTGATGGCTGGCGCAGCAGGCGAACCGGCGGCCGGCATGGTCGAAAAACGTGGTCAGGCGCTTTGGTTGACACACGCACTAATGATCCTCGGTGTCCTGGTTGTCTTTTTTCCGATCTGGCTCGCATTTGTAGCATCGACCGTGACGCAGCCGGAAATTGCCCGGCCGCCAATGCCATTGCTGCCAGGAGGACATTTTCTGGAAAACTACAAGCGGGCCCTATTCGCTGGTGTGAATGTGCCGGTTTCGACGATGCTGTTGAATTCGCTGGTGATGGCGATTGGAATTGCTGTCGGCAAGATCGTTATCTCTCTCCTGTCGGCATTTGCGATTGTGTATTTTCGATTTCCCGGCCGGACGACGTTTTTCTGGCTGATCTTTATAACGCTGATGCTGCCCGTAGAGGTCCGCATTGTACCAACCTATGAAGTCGTGGCGGGTTTTGGACTTCTCAATTCTTACGCTGGCCTCATCTTTCCTTTGATCGCCTCAGCGACCGCCACCTTTCTGTTCCGTCAGTTTTTCATGACAATACCCGACGAGCTGGCCGAGGCGGCCCGTGTCGATGGTGCGAGACCGATGCGGTTTTTCATCGACATTGTCCTGCCCATGAGCCGCACGAACATCGCGGCATTGTTTGTGATCCTGTTTATCTACGGCTGGAACCAGTATCTCTGGCCGCTCCTGATAACCACCGACCCCGACATGAACACCATCGTGATGGGCATCAAGCAGATGTTCCCATCCGGAGACGATACCGCGGATTGGCCTGTGATCATGGCGACTTCCATTCTGGCAATGATACCGCCTGTCATTGTTGTCGTGTCGATGCAGAAGCTCTTCATCCGAGGCCTGGTCGACAGCGAGAAATAGCTATGGCAACTGTCACATTGAAAGACGTGCGTAAGCGTTTTGGAAAAACCGAAGTCATCAGTGGCGTCGATATCGACATTTCTGACGGCGAATTCATTGTCATCGTCGGGCCGTCAGGCTGTGGCAAGTCAACTCTGCTTCGCATGGTTGCCGGCCTGGAATCGGTGTCCGATGGTGAAATCCAGATTGATGGAAATCGGGTCAATGAACATGAACCCATGGACCGTGACATTGCCATGGTGTTTCAGAACTACGCGCTCTATCCGCACATGACCGTCCGCCAGAACATGGCCTACGGCTTGAAGATTGCAAAGGTTTCCAAAACAGAGATTGATCGAAAGGTACTGGAGGCTGCGAAGCTGTTGCAGCTGGAACCCTTTCTGGATCGAAAGCCCCGGCAGCTTTCCGGCGGCCAACGACAGCGGGTGGCGATGGGCAGGGCCATCGTACGCGAGCCGGCCGTCTTCCTTTTCGACGAGCCGCTTTCCAACCTGGATGCAAAACTCCGGGTGCAAATGCGTCTTGAAATCAGGGAACTGCAATCGAAACTCGGCGTTACATCGCTATATGTGACGCACGATCAGGTCGAGGCAATGACGATGGCGGACCGCATGATCGTGATGAACAAGGGTATTGCGGAGCAGATCGGCACGCCACTCACGGTCTATGAAAAACCGGAGACACTCTTTGCCGCGCAATTCATCGGCAGTCCCGCCATGAACATATTAAGCGGCTCGTTATCTGATGGGAAAGCGAAACTGGAAAACGGTTCGATCTTGCCCGTCAACTCTACCTACAGCGGTGAGGCATGGATCGGGGTCCGTCCGGAACATCTTGTCAAGGATGAAAACGGACCGCTTCGGATTGAGATTAAACTTGTCGAACCGTTGGGTGCCAATACCCTGCTTCACGGCCAACTCAGCGAAACTGATGAAGTGTTCGCAGCGAGCCTGCCGGGCGTCCACGAGTCGTTGCACACGCATGAAACGGCGTCGTTTCATGCGCAGGAGGACAGCATTCACCTGTTCGACAAAGGCTCCGGCCGGAGAATTGGCTGAAAGTTCAGTCCGTAGAATGCATTATGGGAACACCGCACGACATGACTGGCCGGTAGTGGGCGCGACCACTGTCAGGTTCTGTTGGTCAAGCGGCTTGTCGGCGAGCAGAAACAGGGCGGAACAGCGTCACGAAGCATCGCCCTCCTGATGCAGCCGGTTGTAGCGGATGGATTCGACAAGTGCCACGCCGATCAGCGCAACGCCGATGAAGCCGGTGACCAGCTCTGGAATATGCACCATCGACTGGGCGAACATGATCACCGACAAGAGGAAGATCGAATAGAACGCTCCGTGCTCAAGGTAGCGGAACTGCGACAAAGTGTTCTTTTCCACCAGCATGATGGTCATGGTGCGCACATACATCGCGCCTATGCCAAGCCCGATGGCGATCAGGAAGAGGTTAGTCGTGAAGGCGAACGCCCCGATCACCCCGTCGAAGGAGAAGCTGGCGTCCAGCACTTCCAGATACATGAAGGCACCAAAGCCGCCGGCGCGGGCAAGGTCGCGCGCTTCCTCCGCCCGGTCGAGAAGATTGCCGAGCAGTTCCACCAGCAGATAGGTGAGCAGTCCGAAGAGGGCCGACAACAGGAATGTGCCGAGCACCGAAGGCGACAGGAACCAGGCAAAGCCGAGGATGACCGCCAGCACGAATGCGATCTCGAGGCCCCGGATCGAGGCCCATCGGCGCAGCCGCCGCTCAAGCAGCTTGAACCAGTCGACCTCCTTTTCCTCATTGATGAAGTAGCTCAGCGCCACCATCATCAGGAATGTTCCGCCGAACGCGGCAATCGAAATATGCGAATCGGAAATGATGCGCGAGTATTCGTCCGGCTGCAGGACCGCCAGCTTCACCGCCGCGATCGGGCCGAGCTTTGCGGCAATGGCGACAATCAACACCGGAAAGACGATGCGCATGCCGAACACGGCGATCAGGATACCCCAGGTCAGAAACCGCCGCTGCCATTTCGGCGTCATGTATTTGAGCTTGTTCGCATTGACGATCGCATTGTCGAAGGAGAGCGAGATCTCCATGATTGCCAGCACGGTTCCGATGATGAAGAACGACGTCGCGCCCGCAACCGTCCCGAAACTGTTCCAGCCGATCCAGAAGACGGCGATCAGCCCGGTGACCGTGACCACAAGCGGCCAGAAGAAATAGGCGCGGATCACGGACAATGCGTTGCCTCCGGTTCTGCAGTTATGTGGGATCTGCGCGTCATGGCACCATCAATTTCCCGGCGTGACATAGCCGACATAGGAGAAGAACGGCTTGGCGCCCGCTGCCGACAGCCAGTCGGGCAGCCAAAGCACAAAGCCCGGCAGGAGGAAGATGAGCACAAGACCAAGGAGCTGGATGACCATGAACTGCATCATGCCGAGATAAATGTCTTTCAGATCCCATTCCGGGACCACGCCCTTGAGGAAATAGGCGGACAGGGCAACGGGTGGTGACAGCCACGCTGTCTGCAGGTTGACCGCCACCAGGATGGCGAACCAGAGCAGGTTGACGCCCAATTGCTCAAGCAGCGGCACGAGGATGGGTACGATGATGAGAACAATCGGCACCCATTCCAGCGGCCATCCGAGCAGAAAGACCAGTGCCATGACAAAGATCAGCATGAGCGCGACCGAGAACTCCATGGAAAGCAGAAGTTCGGTCAGCATTTTCGGTGTGCCGAGATTGGAGAACACGGCACCGAAGAAGTTTGACGCCGCCACGAGGAACATGATCAGGACGGTGATTTCCAGCGTCTTGATCAGCGCGTCGTAGAACCGCTCGAAGGTCAGTTTGCGGTAGGCAAGCGACAGCACCACGGCGCCGAGCGCGCCGCAGGCCGAGGCCTCCGCGGGTGTCGCCCAGCCGGCCAGGATGGATCCGAGCGCAAAGGCGATCAGGATCGTCGGCGGGACAAGCCCCATGAAAAACTCGTACCAGAGATCCGAGAAATAGAATCCGCCGGGCCGGTTGGCGCGTGTCCATCGATAGATGCCAAACATGACACCGAGCCACACAAGCGGGATGACAAGGCCCGCCAACGGGAAGAAGGCAAGGCTGCCGGCCGCGCCGGCGGCGATCAGCCAGCCAAGCACAATGATGGCGGAGACAACGGCGACGACTTCGATCAGGTAGTAAGGTGAGGTTTCCGGCTGTTCGTCCGCCGGAAGGATCGGTCCGAGCGACGGATTGATCCAGCAGCGGCCGAGGGCATAGATCATGTAGAGAACGGCCAGCAAAATGCCTGGAATAATCGCTGCCCGGAAGAGGTCGGTGACCGGTATCTCAAGGACCGGCCCCATGACGATCAGCATGATCGACGGTGGAATGAGGATGCCGAGTGTTCCGCCCGCGGTGATCGTTCCGGCTGCAAGCCGCACGTCATAGCCGGACTTGTTCATGGTCCGCGCCGCCATGATGCCCAAAATGGTCACCGATGCACCGACGATGCCCGTCGCCGCCGCGAAGATGGTCGAAACGAAGAGCACCGCGATGAAGAGCGCGCCGCGTGTTCGCGACATCATCAGTTGCACCGCCTTGAACAGGCGCTCCATCAGGCCCGCCTGTTCCATGAGAATACCCATGAAGATGAACAGCGGCACGGCGACCAGCTGGTCGTCCAGCATCGTCGAGTTCACCTGCAGCGTCATCAGGAAGAAGGTGACGGCGCTGCCCGAACCCCATGCGCCGAATGTGAACGCCAGGAAGATCAATGTGAACGATATGGGAAAGCCGACGAAGATCGAGAACAGCATGGCGGCCAGCATCAAGAGGCCGATGGTGGGTTTTTGCAGCGAGAGGGGTCCGCCGCCGGCGACTGTTTCCCACCAGTCGTCAAACGGCACGAGGTCCGGATAGAAAGTGGCGAAAAAGACCGCCGCGAGAGCAACCAGGTAGATCGGCAGGACACGCACGAACAGGCGTTCGCGTTGCTTGCCCATCTGGTCGAAGGCGCGGAACAGTTCCGCAATCCCCTGCAGGATCAGCAAGAATGCACCGATCGGCATGGCGATGCGGGCGGGCCACAATATGGGCGCCCAGGTCGTGTCCATGGCCCTTTCGCGTTTCTCGAAGGCGTCGAGCCAGAAATCGGCGGCCGTCCAGAAGAAGAACAGCATCGCCGGGAAATAGAAGGCAAGATAGAGTGTCGCGTCGACGGTCGCCTGCGTTTTCGGCGACCAGCTGCGGAACAGGAAATCGGCACGGATATGCACGCCGCGCAGGAGGGCGTAACCGGCGGCAAACATGAAAAGCACACCGCCCAGCATGCGCGATATGTCGTAGGACCAAAGCGTCGGTCCGAGGCCGATACGGATGGCGAGATCATTCATGCCCCAGTCGGTCAGGGTTCCGAACAGGGTGCGCGACACGACCTCGAACACCATGACGAAGATCAGCGGGATCAGCAAAAGGCAGGTCAGCCGACCGACCCAAAGATTGAGAACATCGATAAATGCGGTGATTGGACGCTGCCAGGATGTCATCGTTTCCGGCGTTTCGCCGGGCTTCTGCACCCGCCTTTCGGCGATCAGCTCATCGGCTGTTTCCAGCTCTCCCGGGTTGACATCCTCAGCCATATCGGCTCTCCCCCTGCAGTCCAGTCCCGCCTGACGCCGGCTGGCGTCAATGGGGTTCGGCGGGCCGCGACCGGCCCGCCGATTGCAACAATCTTGCCTCTACTTCAGACTATCGGCAAATGCCTTGCCAAGCGCGGCATTCGACGCTTGCGAGCCGGCCCAGAACGGCACGGCGATTTCGGCGAAGTCTTTCTGGCTCTGCCAGACTTCAGCGAAGAACTCGTTTTCTTCGGCGTTCTTCTCCAGGGTCGCACGCGCGGCGTTCATGTATTCGGGGAAGTAGTCGGCCGGTGTGTCGTGAAGCTGCACACCATGGTTCTCGGTCAGGTCCTTCAGCGCCTTGCCGTTTTCCAGGATGCGGTAGCTCATGGCCTTTGACAGGGAAGCGTTCGCAGCCACCTCAAGGGCCTTCTTCTGGTGGTCGGTCAGCGAATCGTAGACATCGCCATTGATATAGAGATCAGCGTTGACGACGACCTGGTGGAGGCCCTGCAGGTAGTAATGCTTGAGCACTTTCTGGAAGCCGAAAACCGAATCCGGCTTCGGGCAGCACCATTCGGCAGCGTCGATCGTGCCCTTTTCAAGAGCCGGCAGGATGTCCCCGCCGCCCATGGCCACGGATGCAACACCGATATCCTTGTAGGTCTGGCCGGGAATACCCGGAGGTGTGCGGAAGCGGTACTTGCGGAAGTCGTCCATCGAGGTGATCGGCTCCTTGAACCAGCCGAGCGCTTCGGGGCCGACCGGCTGCAGCATGAAGCCCTTCACATTGACACCCATCTCGTCCCACAGGCGGTCGTAGAGTTCCTTGCCGCCGCCATACTGGAACCATGACAGGAAGGCGATGTTGTCGATGCCGACACCGGCGCCGGCGACCGGCGATCCGAACAGCATGGCCGCCGGATGTTTGCCGGACCAGTAGTGGGTCCAGGCAAAACCGCCCTCGACCAGCCCCTTGTCGACCGCGTCAAGCGTCTCGCGCACCCCGACGACGGCACCGGCCGGCAGGATTTCGATGGTGACCGGATCATCAGCCGTGAGAGCCGCCACGTCGTCGGCGAACTCCTGCAGCATCTTCACCTCGTCGGCCTTCGCCGAGATCACCGATTGCACGCGGATGGTCACGGGGTCGGCAAGGGCTGTACCCGCCATCATGGCAAGGGCCAGCGCCGAGGCACCGATCCCCTTGGTGAGTGTGTTCAACAAAGACATGATTATCCTCCCATTCTTTGTTTTGCGGCCTTCTCTGCTTTCATCGCAACCACCCGTCATTGAAGGCAGAAAATGCCGGGTTCTGGCTGTATCTACGAACACCCGCGTCTCGCCGGTGTTCGAAGCAATCACGCCCTCGCGTCCTCCATCACCATGTCGGAGGCCTTTTCTCCGATCATGATCGCGGGGGCGTTTGTGTTTCCGGAGACGATCGTCGGCATGATCGAGCAATCGGCGATCCTCAGGCTGTCGACGCCCCGGACCTTGAGTCGCGGATCGACCACCGCCTGTTCATCGATCCCCATGCGGCAGGTTCCCGTCGGGTGGTAGATCGTCGTCGCCGTGTTTCGCGCCCAGTCCAGGAGACCGTCATAGTCATCGTCGTCCACGTGCCGGCCGGGCGCGTGTTCCTCCGTGATCAGCTCGTCGATCGCCTGCTGCCGGCAGATGCGCCTGGCAACGCGGATGCCTTCGACGATGGTGTCCTGATCCAGCTGGGTTGAAAGATAGTTCGGATGGATTGCCGGATGTTCGCGCGGGTCCGGCGATTTGAGCCGGATTTCACCCTTGCTCTCCGGGCGCAATTGCAGGACCGAGGCGGTGAACGCATCAAAGCGGTCCACACCGGTGGTCGGGTTCTCGGCGCTGAAAGGCTGAATGTGAAACTGGATATCGGGCGTTTCCAGGCCCGGACGCGTCTTGAGATAGCCGGTGCCGAGACTTGCCGCCATCGTCATCGGCCCGCTGCGTCGGAACGCGTATTCGGCGGCAATCTTGGTCAGGTTCACCAGGCCGCGTGTGCGTGTATTGATGGTCGGAACCTTGCACTTGTAGACCGGTCGCGCCTGCAAGTGGTCCTGAAGGTTCTGGCCGACGGCACCGTTCTCGTGAACAACGCCTATGCCGTGCTGGGCAAGGTGATCTCCGGGGCCGATGCCGGACAGCATCATGATCTGCGCCGAACCGATCGCGCCGGCAGCCAGGATAATCTCGCGGCGCGCCTTGACCACGAGTTTGGCACCGTCGTGCGTGCCTTCCACGGCAACCGCGCATTTTGCCTCGAACAGCACCTTGCCGGTCATGAATCCGGTCATGACCGTCAGATTTCCGCGATCGCGGATCGGTGACAGGTAGGCTTTTGCCGACGAACAGCGCAGACCGTCCTTTGCGGTCAGCTGAAAATAGCCGACGCCTTCCTGGTCTTCGCCATTGTAGTCGGGATTGTAGGTAAAGCCCGCCTGTTGCGCGCCCCGTACCCAGGCATCAACAATCTTCCACGACTTGCGCGACCGCGTGACGGCAAGCGGGCCGAGCCCTCCGCGCAGCGCGCTTTCGCCGTCCTCCCAGGATTCAGCGCGCTTGAACAATGGCAGCACATCCTGCCAGGACCAGCCGACATTTCCCTGCTGCCGCCAGGTGTCATAGTCCTGCGGCTGGCCGCGGACGTACAAGAGACCGTTGATGGAGCTCGACCCGCCGAGTGTCTTTCCTCGAGGCCAGTTCAGGGAACGTCCGTTGAGACCGGGATCCGCCTCGGTCTGGTACATCCAATTGAGCGCCGGATTCTTGATGGTTTTGAAATAGCCGACCGGGATGTGGATCCACGGCGACCTGTCCGGCCGACCGGCCTCCAGCAGCGCCACCGTTGTGCGCGGATCGGCCGACAGCCGGTTGGCAAGAACACAACCGGCGGAGCCCGCTCCCACGATGACGTAATCAAACTCCAAGCTCAATCTCGCGAAAAAGTTAAAAAATGAGACTTTTTGTCTCGTTTATTATCGTAAGCATGATATGGTGTCGCGAGCAAGGTGCCAAAAGACTTTTCCTGAAGGTGCCAAAATGCTGCTCAGCGATCGAACGAACGAGGCGGATGAATGAACCAATTGCTTGCTGAAGAGGAGAGGGAGGCCGGGTCGGGTGAGCGCATCGCCACCAATTTGAGGACATTGCTGATCCTGGAGATCCTCGGCCGTTCCGATGCGGCTCTCACTCCGACGGAAATCAACCGGGAGCTCGGCTTGCCGAAGCAGAGCATTCACCGCCTTTGTTCCACGCTGGTCGAACAGGGATTCCTGGTCTATGAGCCCGATGGCAAGAAACTGCGTCCGGCCCGCCGCCTGCGGGCGATGGCTTCAGGCATTCTTCATGCGTCCCGTGTACACATCGCCCGCCACCAGATTCTGCAGGATGTCGCCGCTGCCGTCGGTGAAACGGTGAACTTCGTTGTGCCCGAGGACAAGGGGATGAGCTACAAGGACAGGGTGGATACCGACTGGCCGTTTCGGGTGCAACTGCCCATCGGCACCCATGTCCCATTCCACTGCACGGCAAGCGGCAAAACCTTCATGTCGACCCTGTCACCGAGGGCCAGGAGGGTAATGGTGGAGTCCATCCCCCTCGATCCGTGCACTGCGAACACCATCACCGACAAGGACCGGCTGCTTGCCGAACTCGGTGAGATTGCCCGTCAGGGCTATGCCCTTGACCGGGAGGAGTTTATGGAAGGCATGGTCGCCATCGCCGTTCCGATAAGGGACCGCCGGAACCGGTTCCTGGCAGCCCTTGCCTTCCACGGGCCGACCGTTCGCCTGACGGTTGAAAACATGCTGGAACGCAAGAGCATGCTTGTCGAAGCCGCCGGCAGGCTGACCCAGACGCTGACCGAAGACTGACGCGGTATCCCGCGATCACCCCGTCTGCCGAAAACGGCTTCCCGGCGTCGGCGGTTCTTCTGGCGGGCCCGCGAAACATTGGGCGTTGTGCATCCACTTGGTGGCCACCGGCCCGTCAACGAGGAGATCGGTGTCTGCGATGTTGCGTGTCTGGGTGACAACCTGGGCAAATTCGACAGCGGATCCCGTGATACTTCCGGCATCGCTTGGCTCTCCAAATGTATCGGTTTTGCCCGATGGCAGGACCAGCGACAAATGCGGCATCTGCTCTGGGATATCCCAGCCGCGCACCTTGAAGGTCCAGCCGAATGTGTTGACGCCAAGGATGACGATGTTGCGGATGCGGTCGGTTTCCTTGCGCTCGGCGCCGAGCAGGTCGAAAATCTCCTGGCCGTGCGCCCAGGTCTCCATCTGTCTTGCCGTCATGGATGAGCGCACCGACATTTCGGGACCCGCCCATTTGACACGCAGCTTGGGGTCAAGTTTAGCCCAGCGGCCGGCCATGTCGCGATAGAGCGTTTGCCAGAGAAAAAGCAGCTCGCGCCCGCGCTCCGGTATCATGCCGTTTTCGTAAGCGCGAAGGCTCCCGTCAGCGAAAGCGCCCATGAGCTGCGCCAGTTCGGCACTGAACGTATCGGGATCGGTGACCGAAAGATCCGCCGCCCGATTCCAGTATTGCAGATGCACGAGCACATCGTTGATCGTCCAGCCCTTGAACTGCGTCGCCTTCTGAAAATCGCTGTCCGGGCAATCGGCCAGCACTGCGGCAAGCGCCTCACACTCTTCCAGAAAATCTCGTGCCTGCTCCATCGCGCCCTCCCTGGCGGCTACTCCGCCGCTTCTCCGATATCGATCATCAGGTCACCGGAGGCGACCTGCTCGCCCTTGGCGGCGCCGATACTGTTGACCACGCCGTCCATCGGCGCCGCGATCCGATGCTGCATCTTCATGGCCTCGAGCACCGCGAGTGCATCACCCTTGGCAACCGTCTGACCTTCCTCGACCAGAATGTCGATGATGAGCCCCGGCATCGGCGCAACGACCCTGCCACCGGCACCCGCCGCGTCCTGCTGCTGGCCGGGCTGCGAACGCTCGAATTGAAGGCGGCGCGAAGAGACCGCCAGCCCGATACGATTGTCGCCGATGACGGCGACGGCATCGACCGTGCGGCCGTTGATCCTGGCGCGTACCGAATTGCCGGTGCGAACCCCGAGCGCAACCGCATAAAGATCGTCACCCACGGTGATCGACCAGACGGAACCGAGGCATTCTGCGCCAATATCGAAGGCGTCACGGTCGGTCGTCAGGTGCAGAGGGACCGGCGAAAGCGGAGCGCTCGACCATCCGAGTTGTGTAGCGGATATGTAACCGGCGCCCTCAAATGCCGCATCACGGTCGCTGTCGAGCAAAAGCGCCGCGGCGAGCGCCACGTCGGCGCCGTCTGGCGCGTCGGCGACAAAGCCGCCGCCAAAGAACTCATCGAGAAACGCCGTTGTCGCGTCGCCGGCAGCGAACGCATCGTTGCCGAGCACATCCGCAAGGAACGACGTGTTGGTGGTCGGCCCGAGAAGCACCGTATCCCTCAGCGCCCTGATGAGACGCCGGCGCGCCACTTCCCGTGTTTCGCCCCAGGCGATTACCTTGGCGAGCATCGGATCGTAAAACGGCGAGACGTCCATCCCGGTCGCGACTCCGGCGTCGATGCGGATGCCTTCGCCGGTCGCCGGGCGCCACAGCTCTATGCGGCCGGTCGATGGCAGGTAGTCGTGCGATGGATCTTCCGCATAAAGCCGGGCTTCCATCGCATGACCGTTCAATCGGATGTCGTCCTGCCGCACGGGCAGGGCCTCGCCCTGCGCGACCGCGATCTGCATGGCGACGAGATCGAGGCCTGTGACCATCTCCGTTACCGGATGTTCGACCTGGAGACGGGTATTCATTTCCAGAAAGTAAAAGTCACCGGCGGCGTCGAGCAGGAACTCGACGGTACCTGCGCCGCGGTAATCCACCGCTTTCGCGGCATTGATGGCGGCGGTGCCCATCGCATTGCGCAAATCCTCGGTCATGACCGGGCAGGGGGCTTCCTCGATCACCTTCTGGTGCCGCCGCTGCACGGAGCAGTCCCGCTCCCCGAGGTGAATATAGTTCTCATGCTTGTCGGCAAAGATCTGGATCTCGACGTGACGCGGCCGAAGGATTGCCTTTTCAAGGATCAGTTCGTCAGACCCGAACGCATTGGCTGCCTCCGAACGGGCAAGAGAAAGCGCATCGGCAAGATCACCCGCCGCCTCGACCAGCCGCATGCCGCGCCCGCCGCCGCCGGCTGCCGCCTTGACCATGACCGGATACCCGATGTCCTGCGCAGCCTCGGCGAATGCGAGGTCATCCTGTTCGTCGCCCTCATAGCCGGGAACGCAGGGAACGCCGGCCGCCAGCATGCGCCGCTTCGCTTCCGCCTTGTTGCCCATCAGATAGATCGCCTTGGCGGGCGGTCCGATAAAGACCAGTCCGGCATTGTCGACGGCTTCTGCGAAGGCCTCGTTTTCTGACAGAAAGCCGTATCCGGGGTGTATGGCGTCGGCGCGTGTCGCCTGCGCGGCTTCAATGATGCGGTCTGAGCGCAGATAGCTCTCGCCGACCGGTGCCGGCCCGATCATCACGGCTTCATCGGCCATGGTGGCATGCGGTGCGCCCCGGTCGGCCTCGGAATAGACGGCGATGGTCCGCAGTCCCAGCCCGCAGGCGCTTCGGATAATCCGGCACGCGATCTCGCCGCGATTGGCGATCAGGACCGACGATATGGCCACGCCGTTCACCTTTCCGCCCACTCGGGTTTGCGCTTTTCAAGGAAGCTGGCAATCCCCTCGCGCGCCTCGTCGGACACCATGCGATCGGCAAAGGTCTGCGCCGCCGCATCGGCCTGGGCCTCGCGTTCCATTGACGGGAGCGTCAGGATCAACCGCTTGGTATCTGCCACCGCGCCCGGTGCACTGCGACGGACTTGCGCCTGAATGGCTTCGATTTCGGCGGCCATAGCCTCCGGTCCCGATACGACCGTATCGACGAGCCCCGCCGCTTTCGCCTCGGCAGCGCCGATCATCGGGGCAAGCAGCATCAGCCGTCGGCCCTCGCGCATGCCGAGCCGTTCAAGGATGAAGGGCGTTATCTGCGCGGGCACAAGGCCGATTGTCGTCTCGGTAAGCGAAAAGCGCGCCGCCTCGTCGGCAATCACCAGGTCGCCGACACAGGCGAGGCCGAAACCGCCGGCGACGGCCGCGCCCTCGATGGCCATCACCGTCACCTGCGGCAAGCTGTTGATCGAATCGAACACGGCCGCCGCTGCAAGGCTCATGGCGATAATCTCATCGCGGCTTGCATCGCCCTGGAAGGCGCTCTTGAACGATTTAAGATCGCCGCCGGCACAAAACATGCCGCCGCGGCCACGGATGGTCACACCGCGTATGTCGCGGTTGTCACGGATAGCCGTGCAGACGTCATCGAGCTCGCTGATTCTTTTATCCGTCAGCGGATTGCGCGCTTCCGGCTGATTGAACCAGACGGTCAGCCATCCGGCATCGTATTCGAGGTCCAGCGCTTCGGTTTGCGGCAGGTCGGTCATGGTCGGCTCCTACATCCTTGCAACGCCGAACGCATTCGGCTGCAGGGAACGGTTGCGCGCCTCCAGGCAGGTCTCGAGGCAAAAGCCCAGGACCTTGCGGGTGTCACGCGGATCGATAACGCCGTGATCGAGGCAGCGCCCCGAGGTGAAGAACGCGTCCGACTGGCGGTCGAAATGTGCGGCAATCATCTTGTGCTGGCCGGCTAGCGTTTCCTCGTCGATCTTCTCGCCTTTGCGCTCCGCAGACATGCGGGCGACCATCGTCATGGTGCCGGCCGCCTGCTCGCCGCCCATGACGCCGGTCGTGGCGTTTGGCCATGCGAAGAGGAAATCCGGCTCAAAGGCGATGCCGCTCATGCCGTAATTCCCTGCGCCGAAACTGGCGCCGATATAGAGCGTGATGCGCGGCACGCGCGCGTTCGACACCGCCTGGATCATCTTGGCGCCGTGCTTGATCATGCCGGCCTGTTCATATTCGGTGCCGACCATGTAGCCGGTTGTGTTGTTCAGGAAGATGATCGGCATGTCGGCCTGGTCGCAAAGCTGTATGAACTGCGCCGCCTTCGTCGCGCCGGCCGGGTCGATCGGACCGTTATTGCCGATGATCCCGCAGGCGATGCCGTTGATGGCGGCTTGCAGGCAGACTGTCGACAGGCCATAGCGCGGCTTGAAATCCTCGAAATCGGACGCGTCGACGATGCGTGCAACCACTTCCCGCACGTCATAAGGCGACCGATAGTCGGCGGGCACAATGCCAGCGAGTTCTCCGGGATCGTAGTGCGGTTCATCGAATGCGCGCGCGGTCCGTGGCGCGAGCCGCTTGTTCCAGTCGAGCCGGCGCACGACGTCGCGGGCAATCGCAATCCCGTGCGCATCATCCTCGGCGAGATATTCGACAAGCCCCGACGTGCCGGCGTGCATTTCGGAGCCGCCGAGTTCCCGCTCGTCGGCCTTTTCGCCCGTCGCGGCGTGAACCAGCGCCGCGCCGGCAAGCGCGGCCATGCCGTTCTTCTTCACGCCGATCACATAGTCCGAGAGGCCCGGCATATAGGCGCCGCCGGCGGTTGACGGCCCGTGCAGCACGGTGATCGTCGGTATCCCGTCGGCGCTGAGCCGGGCAAGATTGCGGAAGAGCGCGCCGCCTTGCGCCCAGCCCTCGACCTTGTATTCCATGAGGTTGGCACCGGCGCTTTCGACAAGATGGATAAGCGGCAGCCTGTGCCGCCGCGCCAGCGTCTGGATCGACAGCACGGCCGGCAGGCTCATCTTGCCCATGGCCCCGGCCTTGATTCCGCTGTCGTCGACCCAGACCATGCAGCGCACGCCCGAAACGAAGCCGATGCCGACGATCAGCGATGAGCCCGGCACGCTTTTCTCCGGGTCGGAACTGTCGACAAGATAGCCGGCGAGGGCATGCAGCTGCACAAAGGGCATGCCGGCATCAAGCAGGCGTGCCAGTCTTTCGCGCGGGGTGATCTGGCCGCGTTCCTCGAAACGCGGGCGCCGCCGTTCCGAAAGCGCAACGGCTTTCGCCTCCAGCTCGCGCAGCTGCTCGACAAGCGCGATCATGTCCTCGCGGTTTTTGGCAAATCCGTCCGAGCCGGTATCTATCTGGCTGACAAATCCCATCAGCGTCCCCCCGAGGCGGCATGGTCGACCAGCGCGGCCGGTATTTCGATCGGCAGTGCCAGCAGTGTCTGTGCGAAGGCCTTGCCTTGCGCGTCATTGCGCAGGCTGGCGACGCCGCCACCGCCCAGTGCATTATGCATGACGACATTCATGCCGTGAATTCCGGGCAGCAGGAACCGCTCCACGCTGCCGTCCAGAAAAGGCGAGAAGGTTTCCGCAATGAGCGCTTCGGTAAGGCTTCGCCAGATCCAGGGCAAATAGGCGTCTCGGCGCGCCATCACGCCGATATTGGCATCGTTTCCCTTGTCGCCAGAGCGTGCCCAGGCGAGTTCTTCAAGGCGGCAGGTCACAAGATCGCCGCCGTTCGACGGTGTATCAGCGGAAGGTCTTTCCGGTGTTGCATCATCGCGCAGGGCAGGCGATGTGTCCGTGTAACCGATATCGGTGTCGTCGAGGGAAACGCTTACCGGAACCGCGCCGGCCTCGATCAGGAACGAGAACAGGCGCACCACCGGTGACGGTTTCGGGCGGCCGGCGCCGGTAAAGAAATGCAGGCCTGGCGGGGTTGCCAGCGCGCAGCCGGTAATTTCCTTGAGGAACAACCCCACGGCGCGGGCATCCGCGTGACGGACTGCCGCCTTGACGCTGATTTCCTCATTGCCCGTTCCGTCCGGGCGGCCCCCGAAGAGTTCAATGGCGGTCTCGCTGTAGTCCGGCGCACCAAGCGCCCCAAGCCGGGACCGAGCCCGCTTCAGGCCTGCTTCCACAAAGGCGCGCGCCTTCTTGCGGGCGTCACGCCCGTTGAACTGGAATACGAAACCGGCCCGGTATCCGTCCATGAAGGTCGCGGAGACCTTCAACCGGCCCGTTGGCGGGCGACCCTTCGCACCCGAAACGCTGATCCGGTCAGGACCGGCCTGTTCCAGGGTCACACTTGCGAAGTCGCAGATCACGTCCGGCAGGATGTAAGCCTGCGGATCGCCGATCTCGTAGAGCAACTGTTCACCGACCGAGGCACGCGACACGATACCGGATGTGTCCGCCGGCTTGGTGATGTCGAAATCACCGTCAGGGCCGATGAGCGCCACCGGATACCCGATCTCTGCGATGTCGCCGGACTGTTCCCAGTCAGTGAAGTTGCCGCCGGTCGATTGCGGTCCGCACTCCAGCAGATGGCCGGCGAGGGACCCCGCCGCAAGACGGTCGAAATCCTGCGCCGTCCACCCGAACCGGTGGATGCAGGCTGAAAGGACGAGGGCGCTGTCTGCGCACCGGCCTGTAACAACGATGTCGGCGCCGGCATCAAGCGCAGCGGCAACGGGAAAGGCGCCGAGATAGGCGTTGATCGAAGCAATTCTCGAGGCATCTGGGAACGCCTCCCCGTCAAACATCTCACGGCGGTCCGAGAATTCGGCGGCACGTGCGGTCAGATCGTCGCCCTCGACGACAGCGACTTTCAGGTCCAGGCCGCGTTCCTCGATAATCTTGCACAGTGCCTGTGCGCAGGAACGCGGATTGACGCCGCCCGCATTGGACAGCACCTTGACCCCGTTTTCCGCGATCGCGGAAAGGTTTCCGGCCATGGCATCGGAAACGAAATCCGTCGCATAGCCGAGCGCCGCGTCCTTCATCCGGGCCCGCGCCATGATCGACATGGTGATTTCGGCAAGATAGTCGTAGACGAGAAACTCAAGGCCGGGAAAGCGAAGCAATTGCGCAGTCGCGTGCGGTGCCTCGCCCCAGAAACCGCTTGCTCCACCGATGACCAGTTTCCCTGCCGGCATTTCTCCTCCCGCATCTGCATCATGATTGCAGACCGAACATTCTGTTTTTAAAATCTTGCCACGCAACCTGTCAAGGCGATATAAGCGCACATATCGCTCCTAGGGGGAAGCGACTTCGATGTCGGAAACTGCGATAGAGGAAAAGCCGGCGAAGATTTCCAAGAAGGAGATCAAGGCCGAGGCCATGAAGCGCCGCATCTGTGCTGCCGTTGTCGCCTGCCTTGACGAGCACGGCTATGCCGAAACGTCGATCAATCGCATTCAGGAACGTGCCGAGGTCTCACGCGGCGCATTGACCCACCACTTCCCGACAAAACAGGCGCTGGTGGCGGAGACCTGCATGCGCATGCTCCATGCGGCCATGCGTCCGATGCACGCCGCCAAGGGAGAGGAGGAAAGTCCCGAGCCGGCGGACAGGCTGCTTATGGATTCCTGGAACCACATCGTCAACACGGCGGAAGGAAGGGCATTCGTTGAAATAATTGTTGCCTGCCGGACGGACCGCGAACTCTACGATGTCCTGGCGGACGACCTGCATGCCTGGGAGGCGGACAGCGCGGCGGCGATCAGCGCGCTCTATCGCGGATCGGATGCGGCGAGCGACGATGCCGCGCTTCTTTGGAGTATCTGCAGGACCTTCTTCCGCGGGCTGCTGACGCATGAGCGTTTCGTTTCGGATCCGGCCTATCTGGCCCGCATGATGGACCGCTTTGCCGGCATCATGAATGCGCATCTTCTTGTCCGGGATTAGGACCACACGCTTAAAATACCTACTGTGAGAACCGGTACCCTTCGGTCACCAGTTGAGGTGGCGAGCGGTGCGCCGTGAAATACTGCTGCTCGCAGAACTGGCTTGAAGGATCGCCGCCGAGACATTTGCGGGCGCCAGGCAGCGTAACCTCGATTTCCACCTCCTCGTCATAGACGATATCGTTCCACCAGCGCCCCATATCCTCTTCGGCGCGTTTGCCGGGCGGCAGAAGCGGATGGCTGTAGGGCCCGTTTGGCAGGCGCGGGGTCGCAACCGCCACCAGCGTTGTCTCCTCGCCGGCCTTGAGGTCCACGCTCCATGTCCGGTCGAGATAGACCGGTGCGGCGTTGGCGCCGATCTGCAGGCCCTCATAGCTCTCATCGCCGGTGTTCCTGACCGTCAGCTTGTAGACGCCGTGAAAATAAGTGGGATCGCACAGCGCGCCCTTGCCGCTTGAGGAAAGCTGCTCTTCCAGCTCGTCTGCCGCCTGCAGCAGCGCCTGGCGGGACCGCTTCTCGATCTCCTCCTCCAGCCGCTCACGCAGTTCATCTTCTGCCATTCCCGCTGCCGTCTGAATGGTGATATCGACGGCGAGGTTGCCGACATTGGTCGCAAGGTCTGCAGTCGGCACCTGACTGACGGTCGTCTTCGCCACTTCCTTCGCCAACCCGTCGACGCCGTCGCGCATCACCTCGTTGAGATTGGGAATGTCGGGGGGAATGCCGGCGGAGACCAGGGCCGAATTGAGTGCGAATTCGAGTGTGCTGTCGGGAATGATGTTGAAGGTCAGCGTCGCCGCGATTTCAACGACCCGGCTTTTCACCCATTGATAGGATTTGCTGGTCCAGCTCCACGCGCCGGAGATAAACTTGCCGACCTTTTCGAAGAAATTCTTGTCATTCCTGGCGTATTTCTCCTCCCAGGTCTTGCAGCCGGGAGGCCAGCGCGAGACTTGCCGGAAGGGTTTGAATTCCAACGCGGTCATGCGGATTTGCGGGCGGCTTCCGGGCACCTCTTCCTTGGAATAGAATTCGAAGGGCTCCTGCTGCGGCGGATCGGCGCCGTAGTAGATGCGCATGGTTTCGGACGGCTGTCCGACAACCCGGCCGGAACCGGCAGCGACGGGAAGGATCCGCACATAGAAGATCGCGGGACCGCCGCCACCGGGAAGATCCTTGGAAAGCTCCTTCGGATCAAATGCGAACCAGCCTTCCTTGATGTCCGATACATCGGAAGCCAGCAGGCCTTGCGGCTCGATGTCTGCTTCCGAACCGTTGCCAAAGGGCGGATAGGGCAGATAGCTGACTTGCCAAAGCGCGCCGGAGGCGTGCGGCACCGTGTCAACGCGGTAATTGAGACGAGCGGCCTGGTACTCGGCATCCGGATCGATTTCGAAATCGGCCGAGGTTGCAATCGAACAATCTCCGCTGGAGCATTTGAAGAGGCTGGCGCCAGTCGGATAGCTGTCCAGATTGTCGATGATGTTCACCCAGTTGGCGGTCAGCGTCTCCTGTGGAAGGGGCTTGAAACGCGTGTAGCTGACCGGCGGTCCGATCACGATGACGCTGCCCTTTGGCGGCTTCGTCTGCAACGGTCGTTTCGGTTGGGCAGCCACCTGTGGTGGCGTCGGCCTTGGTGTCGGGATCGGGATGACAACGGTACCGATCTCGGGAACCGTGATTGTCAGTTCAATGCCGGGTTTTGCCGCCGGCTTTTCTTGCTTTGGCGGTTCGGTGGGTTTTTCGGCGGTGGCAGGAGCCTTGCCGCGCACACAGACGATCTGCTTGAAGCCGTTGCAATAATCCGCATTGCAAAGACGGCCGTCACCGAAGACAACTGAGGGAATGCCCTTCTTGCCTGTCGTTTCGTCGCGGGTGAATCCGCCGGCCCGCGCAAAGCCGTTTTCCTGGCAGAACAGATCTGCTGCCGGTGCACCGCAGTTCTTGCCCCAGTTGCGGCACCAGTCAAGGCGCACATTTTTCACCTTGGGAAAACGGTAGCGTGTCCGGTTCGGACCGAGTACCACTTTCTCCATATCCGGTCCGGCCTTCGGCGGTTTGCCGACGATCTGACCGCCCTTGGGCTTTTTCTTTTTGACCGGTTCCGGCCGAGAACAGGTGATTGCCCGGAAGCCCGAACAGATGGGCGAACGGCACAATTGTCCATCGCCGAATATCACGGTCGGAATACCGAAGGCACCGATGGCGGGATCGATTGCGAACTGCGTGGCTCGCTTGTAGCCCTGTTGCTGGCAGAAGAGGTCGGCTGCGGGAGCTCCACACTCGCTTGCGAAGTGCTTGCACCAGTCGACCCGCACGCCATTGATGCTTGGTGTCTCGAAAGTCCGCGACGTTTCTTGCGCTGCCACACCCTGGGCGAACAACGCGACGAACAGAACGATCAACAAGGCGAAGAAGCGTGGCATCTCATCCCTTCCTCGGCATCAAGTGTACTATAGTTGCTGTGAAAACGGCAATTTCTGGATCGCAATGAAAAAGCCCCGCCAGGGCGGGGCTTTTTCGGCAGATAGTGCGAACGGTCAGTTCTGCAGGATGCCGCCGCCGCCCAGTCCGATCTTGCAGCTTGCCTTCAGCGGAACCCAGTTGCTCAGCTTCTTGTGCTGGGGCGCCGAGGCGCGATACATCGTGTCGATGGCCTGGTGGATCGACAGCGTCCTTGAATAGACTCCCATGAAGGTGCCGTTTCCCGTCGCCTTGGTCTGTACCATGTATGGTCCGGAAACATTGCCGCCATCGCGGGCGATATAGATTGGTACCGATCCTTCCTTGTTGGTGAACACCCAGGCTTTCAACTGAGCATCGGCCGGACAGGCGTTCGTGGCCGGTGACTTGATACCCATCTGAAGCTTGGTGACTTTCAGTTTGGGCGATCCGCCCTGCTGGAGGTCCAGTGCCTGCGCATGGCCTGCTACGGCCGCGAATGCGATTGCTGCGAAAAGTGTGGCTTTCATGACGTGCCCCCGTCGGGTTGTGCGTTGATGACGGAGACTAACATGGCAAATCCGCACTGAACCATTTTTGAACCCGTCGTTAATGCGGCATTCATCCGTTTCGGGCTGCCCCAAAATCTCGCCAAAGCACAGTTGCGGCATGCAGCGCGCGGTTCCCGGATATCGTGCAAACTAAGCGATTTTCGCAGCCCTGGTGTCTTACCGCTTTCCGCTGGAGTTGCTATGCAACGGCAAGGTCCCCAGCTAACGGTCGGAATTTCGTATGGACACACAGCAGAAACCGGAAAAGAAAGCCCTTGCCGGCATGAGCGATGAGGACATCGTCCGGCTCATCGATACGCTGCAGCCAGACGACGCCGCGCGGCTCCTGCGGAAACTGCCGGCCAAGCGCCGCGGCGCCATAAACGCCCGAATTGCCGGTGGCCGGCGTGCTGAAATTGCCAGGCTCACCGATTATTCGGAGGAAGTCGCGGGCGGGTTGATGAATTCCCGCTATGCGGATCTGCAACCGCGCACCCGTTGCAGCGATGCTGTCCGCCAGCTTGTTGCCGAGGACGCGGCCGAGACGATCTACGTTGCCTTTGTCGTCGATGCCGACCACAGGCTGATCGGCCGGGTCGGCCTGCGCGACCTGCTGCGCGCACCGAAGGAAGCGCTTGTCGAGGATATCATGACCCGCCAGGTCGAAGCGCTTCGGGTCGATGCCTCCGCAGAAGACGCCGCCCGGCAAGTGGCGCAGAGCGGCCGCACCGTCTTGCCGGTCGTTGACGCGCAGGACCGGCTGATCGGCATCATCTCCTATGACGATGCGTATAACCAGCTCGAGGAGGAGGCGTCCGAGGACATGGAGCGGTTTGCCGCCGTCACCGGAGAGACCCAGCCGGACTATCTCAACGTACCGGTCTGGAAGGATTTTGCGCGACGGGCGCCCTGGATCTTCGGCCTCGCTGTCGCCGGATTGCTTGCCGGCTACGTGGTGCATGTTTACGAGAATGCGCTCGATGCCCTCGTCATTCTGGCGCTTTACATGCCGATGGTTGCCGATACGGGCGGCAATGTCGGCACCCAGACATCGGGCCTTCTGATCCGCTCGATTGCTACGGGTCACGTCACGGTGGGCAGCGGTCTGCGCGTGCTCGGGCGCGAGGTCCGGATAGCGCTGATGCTCGCGGCGATGCTGTTCGCCTTTGCGCTGTTGAAGGTCCTCTTCATATCGAACAGCGCGGACGTGCCCGAAGGTCTGACCTTGCACATGATCGCCTTCGCGATTGGCGTCGCCATCGCTGTTCAGGTCGTGGTCTCGGCGATAATCGGCGCGGTGCTGCCGTTGTTTGCGCTCACCATCCGCCAGGATCCGGCGATCATGGCTGGTCCCGCGCTGACGACGATCGTCGATACCACGGGATTACTGATGTATTTCATGATAACGACGACGATCCTGGGCATATGAATGTGGGCTAATTCACAGAAAACACAGTGAAAATGCGCCACAAAGACTGCACAATTGCCGCCTACCGTCGCCGCAAAACAAGGACAGACGAGAACATTCGCGCCATGCAAAGAAGACATCCCAACCGCCGGCAGTTCATCGCGGCCGCAACGTGCCTCGCCGGAGCCCTGACGCTGCCATCGCGGACACTGGCTGCCGATTCCATCGGAACGGTCACCGCCCTGTCCGGTGTCGCGACCGCCGATCGCTCGGGCAACAACATTTCGCTGAGCGTGGGAGCCGGCCTGATGGTCCGCGACCTCGTCAAGACCGGCGATCAGAGCTTTCTGGCCATGCTGCTCGGTGATGCGACGGCATTGCGGCTCGGCGCCGATGCTGAGCTGCTGATTGATGAATACCTGGCCGGCGTGAAGGGCACCTTTGACCTTTCCGGTGGCGCCATGGTGTTCGACCGGCCCGAGGATGCGCCGAAGACGGCGACAACAATCCGGTCTGTCTTCGGTCAGCTCGGTGTCCGTGGCACGCGCTTTTTTGCCGGCCCCAATCGCGGCGTGTTCGGCGTGTTCGTCGAGCGCGGTGAACTGGCCGTGACTGCCGACGGTCAGACCCAGCTCCTTGGCTCAGGCGACGGAGTTGATATTCCGGAGCCGGGTGCGCCGGCCTCGTCGGTCGCCAGGTGGTCGCAGGACCGCATCAACGAGGCGTTCGCCAGCGTCGCCCCGGCCTAGCGCTTGTCTGGCTCAGGGCAGCCGGATCGCATAGGCGCGGATACCCCCGATGCCGCGCAGTTCAATCTCGCCCAGACTCTCAAGTTTTTCGCTGATCTGCGATGCTGCACGCTCGCCGATGAGGATCGATGTGCCGAAGCGCTTGTTTGCGTCCTGGAGCCGCGCCGCGGTGTTGACGGAGGATCCGAACGCCGTGTAGTCGACCCGGTCCGCGACCCCGACATCCCCGAGCACGACCTCGCCGGTCTCGATACCGATGCGCGTACGCCCAAAGCCCGCCTGTCTGGCAAAGCCCGTCTTTCGGAACTCCTCCGAGAAGGCGAGAATCTCGCGTGCGCAGGCCAGCGCTTCCTTCTCGTGGTCCTTGAGGTCGACCGGCGCATTGAAAAGGGCGTGAATGCCGTCGCCGATCGTTTTGTCGATCATGCCGCCACGGGCGATGATGATGCCGGTCAGCCCCTCGAAATAGCTGTCGAGAAGTCCCACCATTTCCGTCGGACTGATCCGCTCGGTCAGCGAGGTGAATCCCTCGACATCGGTGAACATGGATGTCGCGACACGCTGTTCTCCGCCGAGCTTCAGAAGGTCCGGTTCAGCCACGAGTTTCTTGACGACGGCGCCGGGCAGGCGCTGTTCGAACCGCCGCCGTACCACAGCTTCTGCCTTTCTGACGGCGGAGAATAGAATCGCGCTGCTGACAACCGAGCCTGCCGCCATTGCGAGAACCGGCTCCATCGGTCCGATCATGGTATTGGCCATATGGTAGAGCAAGGCACAGGCCAGCAACCAGGCGACAATCGCCGAAACGGTGGTTGCAGCGGCCACGGCCGGTCGCGTGGTGGCGCTGAAAAACGCCAGCACTATGCCGAGAATCACAGCCGCCAGAGCCGAAGCCCGGCCGGCCCAGCCCGGGCTGTAGGGATTGGAATGAAGCAGAAGGTTGGTTGCAAAATCCGCCTGGATCTGCACGGACGGTTTGAGCGGATTGCCGGGGATGGGGCGCAAGCCACCGAGTTCGGCGGCGCTTGAGCCGAGAAAGACGATCTTGCCGGCCAGCGCGTCGGACAGGATGGATTGATCGAGAATCTGGCGTGCGGCAACGGTGCGCTCATCCTGCTGGCCTTCTGTTGAAAACCTCAGATGCACGTTTCCCCCATTGTCCAGCCGGGTCTGCAGTTCACCGACGCTGAGTTGCGGCGGGTCGCCGAACAGGACGACCGCACCGGCACTTTGGGCCAGCCGCACCGCGTCGACGGCAAGCGCCGGAAACGGCCTGTCGGCAACGGCGACGACTGCCGGCGCTTTCCTGACCCTGGCGTCAGTATCCCCGGCGAGCGAGGCGGCCGAAAGCCCGGAGGCGGCATTTACTATCGGTGTGCAGGATGTCTCCGCGCCTGGCGCCAGCCAGGCGTCCGGCAGGCGCACACCGGCATCGATTGCCACCAAGCTGCGCTGGGGCGGCGCTTGTGTCGCCTCGCCCGACAGCAGAAACCCCGTTGTGACGGGCGCGGCGCGCAATGCCTCCTCCAGGCGGTTCACGGCGGGATCAAATTGCGAGCATGGCGGTTCGAGCACCAGATCGATAGCGATGGCGGCCGGCGCGAAGCCGACGATTGTCTCAATGAGGTCGGCAAGCCGTCCGCGCGACAGGCGCCGGCCTTCGAAGAGTTTGAGGCTCTCGCTGTCGATATCCACGACGACAACAGCGTCGGTCGCCGGGGCCGGCCACAGCGATGCGATCGCATCAAGCGCCGGCCGGTTGAGCCGCTCGGCTATCATTGGCGACGTCAAAAAGAACATAAGCGCAATGGCGACAACGGCGCGGCTTCCGAGAAGGCCGGACCGCATTTCACGATTGCCGATATTGACTGGCCGGCTCAACTGTCAGACTCACCTGCTTTGTTTGCCGCGGAAGCCTAGTCGAACGGGCTGGCTGCCGCAATTCGGGTTTCGCCCAGGGCCGCTGCGGGTTTGCGACCTGTTCAATTGCATTTTCCATCGCGCTCAAGGCAGCTGGCTTGATTGCGGGCGCATAGCGGCTAAGTTCTGCGCATGTCTACTCATGCGCGCAACCAGATCACTTCGCTCGATCGGTTCAGGCCGGAACTGGTCATTTTCGACTGTGACGGCGTGCTGATAGACAGCGAGATCATCAGTGCAACGACGCTGATGGAATTGCTTGAGGAGCACGGCCTTCGCATTGATCTTCCTCATGTGCAGCGCAATTTCCTGGGGCGAAGCTTCCCGACCGTTGCGGCTTCCATCCGTTCGGATTTCCAGCTCGATCTGCCCGAGAGCTTTGAAGGCGAATACCGCAAAAGGCTGCTGGACCGCTTTGAGCATGATCTTCGTCCAACCAGCGGGATCGAAGCCGTTCTGGATACGATTTCGGTGCGCTATTGCGTGGCAACGAGCAGCAGTCCGGAGCGCGTCCGGAGATCGCTGCGGATCGTTGGCCTCGACCGGTATTTTGAAAACCACACCTATACGGCATCCGAGGTTGAGAACGGTAAGCCGGCACCGGATCTCTTTCTGCATGTCGCGGCATGCGAGGGCAGCGATCCGGCGGCCTGCCTGGTGATTGAGGACAGCGAGCCGGGCGTCATGGCGGCGCATGCCGCCGGGATGACAGTGCTTCGTTATGTTGGCGGAAGCCACTACGATGGCGTACGGTCGGGTCGGGAGTCGGGGGACTGTGGCGAACCGGCCTTCGATTCCTGGACCGAATTCTATGACCTGGTGCCGGCGTTGAAACGGCCGGACGACGAAAGGGCAGCGCGTGGCCGGCAAGTCTGAGAGCGATACGACCCGTTTGGATGATGCCGCGCGCGCCGGTTGGCTCTATTATGTCGTCGGCGACACGCAGGACGAGATTGCGCGGAAACTCGGCGTTTCACGCCAGTCCGCGCAGCGGCTCGTGTCGCTGGCTGTCAGCGAGCAGCTGATCAAGTTCCGCCTCGATCATCCGATCGCGCGCTGCATGGAACTGGCGCAGATGATCCGCGAGCAGTTCGATCTTGCGATGTGCGAGATCGTGCCGAGTGATCCGGCTGCGCCGTTTTCCAATGCCGGCATCGCCCAGGCCGGCGCGTCCGAGATGGAAAGGCATCTGCGGTCCGAAGAGCCGAAGATCATCGCTTTCGGAACCGGTCGCGCGCTGCGGGCCTGTGTCGAGCAATTGCGTCCGATGGAGTGCCCGCACCACACGGCGGTTTCGCTTCTCGGCAATATGATGCTCGACGGATCGGCAACGGCCTACAACGTCATCATCCGATTTGCAGAGCGCATCAATTGCCGCCACTTTCCGATGCCCCTGCCGCCGCTGGCACGCACGGCGCATGAGCGCGAAATGTTTCAGCAGCAGGAGCCGGTGAAAAACATTCTGGAGATCGCCGCCAAGGCGGACGTGACCTTTGTCGGCATAGGCGAGATCGGTGAGGCCGCGCCAATGCTGGTCGATGGATTTATCACCCATGACGAGATTCGCGCGCTCACCGCGGCCGGCGCCGCCGGAGAGATTACCAGTTGGGTTTTCGACAAGAACGGGCAGCTCATCCGGGGCCTGACAAATGACCGCGTGACCAGTGCACCGCTGCATTCTGACCCCAATCATCTGCGGTACGGAATTGCGGCCGGCCGCCAGAAAGTCAAGGCGATCAGGGCTGCGATGAAGGGCAGTTTGATCAACGGTCTCATCACCAACGAGGCGACTGCAGAGCAATTGCTCAAATAATGGGCAAATTGTGAATACTCTTAACGCGTTGTTAACATTGATTTAACTCGGGCGTTTTCAGCACGAAAGTGATCCTGACGCGAATTCGGGGTTGACTCTTTCGGAAGTTTTGGCGAGTATTTGCTCATTGAAGAAGCAATTGCTCACTGAATTCTGGGAGGAGTTCCATGGAATACACTGCTCGCACGCTCTTGGGCGCGGCAGCCCTGTCGCTGTTTGCGTCGGCTGCATTTGCCGAAACACTGACCATAGCCACCGTTAACAACGGTGACATGATCCGCATGCAGGGCCTCACCGACGACTTCACGGAAAAAACCGGTCACGAAGTCGAATGGGTCACACTTGAAGAGAATGTTCTGCGCCAGCGTGTCACGACAGACATCACCACAAAAGGCGGCGCCTTCGACCTCATGACCATCGGCATGTATGAGACGCCGATCTGGGGCAAGAACGGCTGGCTCGTTCCGCTGGACGGGCTGAGCGCTGAGTACGATGTTGACGATCTGTTGCCTGCCATGCGCGCGGGCCTGAGCCATGACGGAACGCTCTTTGCCGCACCGTTCTATGGCGAAAGCTCGATGATAATGTATCGCACCGACCTGATGGAAAAGGCCGGCCTGGAAATGCCGGATGCGCCGACGTGGCAGTTTATCCGCGAGGCCGCCAAGGCCATGACCGACCGCGACAACGACATCAACGGTATCTGCCTGCGTGGCAAGGCGGGCTGGGGTGAAGGCGGCGCCTTTATCACGGTTACCGGCAACTCGTTTGGCGCCCGCTGGTTCGATGAGAACTGGAACGCACAGTTCGATCAGCCGGAATGGGCGGAAGCGCTCAACTTCTTCGTTGACATGATGAACGAGTCCGGCCCGGCGGGCTACGCGACCAACGGCTTCAACGAGAACCTGTCGCTGTTCCAGCAGGGCCGGTGCGGAATGTGGATCGACGCGACCGTTGCCGCGTCATTCGTAACCAACCCCAACGACTCCACCGTGGCTGACAAGGTCGGCTTTGCGCTGGCGCCGAACAGCGAAGGCGTCGACAAGCGGTCGAACTGGCTCTGGGCCTGGGCGCTGGCTATTCCGGCGGGCACCCAGAAAGCCGATGCTGCCAAGGAGTTCATCGAATGGGCGACTTCAAAGGGCTATATCGAACTGGTTGCCGAGAGAGAGGGTTGGGCCAACGTGCCTCCGGGCGCACGCACGTCTCTTTATGAGAACCCGAACTACAAAGACATTCCGTTCGCGAAGATGACCCTGGATTCAATCCTGGCCGCCGATCCGAACAATCCGACGGTCAAGCCGGTTCCCTATGTCGGCATCCAGTTCGTCGCCATTCCCGAGTTCGCGGGTATCGGCACGGAAGTCAGCCAGGAGTTCTCTGCAGCCTATGCAGGCCAGCAGTCAGTGGAAGAAGCGTTGGCCAAGGCACAGGCTCTGACCAACGACGCTATGGAAGCTGCGGGCTACCGCTAGGCTTCTCCTCCCATAGCGAAACCGGAGGGCGGCGCTGCGACCACTGCTCGCCCTCCGGCAAAGAACAAGCCACAATACCCTTTACCGATCATCTGAACTGGCGCCACACTGCGCCAACAGAGGAGGTTTGTCATGGCGACCCAACATTCCCGCACCGCAGCCCGCTTCATGATGGCGCCCGCTGTATTCCTGCTTCTGGTCTGGATGTTGGTGCCACTGACAATGACACTGTTCTTCTCCTTCAAGAAGTATCTTCCCCTCAGGGGCGACTCCATGGCCAACGGCCTCGAGTGGGTGGGATTCGCCAACTATGTGCGGTTCGTTGGCTCCAGCTCGTTCTGGCCGAGTATCCAGGCGACGCTGATCATTGTCGGCGGTGTCCTCATTGTCACGATCGTTCTCGGCGTACTGCTGGCCATGTTGCTGGATCAGCCGATGTGGGGCCAGGGCATTGTCCGCATTCTCGTGATCGCCCCGTTTTTTGTCATGCCCACGGTTTCGGCCCTGGTGTGGAAGAACATGTTCATGGACCCCAACAACGGTCTGTTGGCATATCTCTGGAAGGCCTTCGGTGGCACGCCGGTGGAATGGTTGAGTCAGGCGGCTCTCCCGTCGCTGATCATGATCGTCAGCTGGCAGTGGCTGCCCTTTGCGACGCTGATCCTGCTGACGGCGGTCCAGTCGCTCGACAGCGAACAGCTTGAAGCCGCCGAAATGGACGGCGCGCCGGTGTTGAAGCGCTTCTGGTTCATTATCCTGCCGCATCTGAGTCGCGCCATCACCATCGTCATCCTGATCCAGACGATCTTCCTGCTGTCGATTTTCGCCGAGATCTTTGTCACGACCGGCGGCGCGTTTGGCACCAAGACACTGACCTACCTGATCTTCCAGCGCGTGCTGGAAAGCCAGAATGTCGGCCTCGGTTCCGCCGGCGGCGTCTACGCCATCATCCTGGCCAACATCGTTGCGCTCTTCCTGATGCGCATTGTCGGCAAGAACCTGGACGCGTGAGGAGATAGACCATGGCCCGAGCTGTCACCAACAACCGCAAGGCAATCAACACCGGACTGGCATGGCTGATCGGCCTGCTGATTTTCTTCCCCATCCTGTGGACATTCCTGACCAGCTTCAAGACGGAAGCCCAGGCGATCAATGACCCGCCAATCTTCCTGTTCTTTGACTGGACCCTTGAAAATTATGCCGTCGTGCAGGAACGCTCCGACTATCTGCGCTTCCTGTGGAACTCGGTCATCATCGCGGGCGGTTCGACCCTCTTGGGTATCATCATCGCCGTGCCTGCGGCATGGTCGATGGCCTTCGTGCCGTCCAGGCGTACCAAGGACGTCCTCTTGTGGATGCTGTCAACGAAGATGCTGCCCGCGGTTGGCGTTCTTTATCCCATCTATCTGCTCTTCATCCAGTTGGGTCTCCTGGACACGCGGGTCGGGCTGACCATCGTTCTGATGCTTATCAACCTGCCGATCATTGTCTGGATGCTCTACACCTACTTCAGAGAGATTCCGGCGGAGATTCTCGAGGCGGCGCGTATGGATGGAGCATCCCTGCGCGAGGAGATCCTCTATGTCCTCACGCCAATGGCGGTTCCCGGCATCGCCTCGACGATCCTGCTCAATTTCATACTGGCATGGAACGAAGCGTTCTGGACGCTCAATCTGACCGCCGCCAATGCCGCACCGCTGACGGCGTTTATCGCAAGCTACTCCAGCCCAGAGGGACTCTTTTACGCCAAGCTCTCGGCTGCCTCGACAATGGCAATCGCACCGATCCTCATACTCGGCTGGTTCAGCCAGAAACAGCTCGTGCGCGGCCTGACATTCGGCGCGGTGAAATAGGAATATCGTCATGGGAAAAATTGCACTCAAACACGTCACCAAGTCCTTCGGAGCAACGGAAGTCATACCGCCGCTGGACCTTGATATCGAAGATGGCGAGTTCGTGGTCTTCGTCGGCCCTTCCGGTTGCGGCAAGTCGACGCTCCTGCGGCTGATCGCCGGCCTTGAGGACATCACGAGCGGCATGATCGAAATCGATGGCAACGACGCGACGAAGGTACCGCCTTCAAAACGTGGCCTCGCCATGGTGTTCCAGTCCTATGCGCTTTATCCGCACATGTCGGTGCGCAAGAACATCGCCTTTCCCCTGAGGATGGCAAAGGTCGACGAGGCCGAACGCGATCGCAAGGTCGAGGCCGCGGCCGGTATCCTCAATCTTACCGACTATCTCGAGCGGCGGCCGGGTCAGCTATCGGGCGGGCAGCGGCAGCGTGTGGCCATCGGACGGGCCATCGTGCGGGAGCCCGAAGCGTTCCTTTTCGATGAACCCCTGTCCAATCTTGACGCGGCGCTGCGGGTCAACATGCGGCTGGAAATCTCCGAACTGCACCAGTCGCTCAAGACCACGATGATCTATGTGACCCACGATCAGGTCGAGGCCATGACCATGGCCGACAAGATCGTCGTTCTCAATGCCGGGCGCATCGCTCAAGTCGGCTCGCCGCTTGAACTTTATCGTTCGCCGCAAAACATATTCGTCGCCGGGTTTATCGGATCACCGAAAATGAATTTCATCGAGGGCGAGGAGGCCGGCAAGCACGGCGCTCATACAATAGGGATCCGGCCGGAACACCTGGCGCTGTCGAAGGAAGGCGGTACCTGGGAGGGAACGGTCGGCGTCGCCGAGCATCTCGGCTCCGACACCTTCCTTCATGTTCACATCGACAACGTCGGCACACTGACGGTCCGCGCACAGGGTGAGGCCGGCCTCAACCACGGCGACCGCGCCCATATCACGCCGGATCCCGAGCGGATCCACCGCTTCGACGGCGAGGGATTGGCGATTGCATGAACCTGCACGATCGGCCGCGGGAATCGGATGAGCAAATGGCGGTGAAACTCAGCCAGGAAACGCTAGAGGCTCTGCTGCCCGAGGTGGCGGTTCCGGGCTATGAACGATCCGCCCTCACGCCCGGCATCCTGCACATCGGCGTCGGAAACTTCCACCGCGCCCACCAGGCTGTCTATCTGGACCGGCTGTTTGATCACGGCCTCGACCTCGACTGGGCGGTGATCGGCGCCGGCGTGTTGCCGGGCGACGCCGCCATGCGCCACAAGCTCAAGGCGCAGGATTGCCTGACCACAGTCGTCGAACTTGCGCCGGCCGGCCTTAACGCCCGCGTATGTGGCGCTATGATTGATTTCGTCGACACCGATGCACCGGCGCTCGTCGCCGCGCTCAGCCGGCCCGACGTCCGGATTGTCTCGCTGACAATCACGGAGGGCGGCTATTTTATCGACCCGATGACCGGCGGCTTCGATCTGGAAAACGACAACGTTCGTCGCGATATCGCAAATCCCGACGACCCGCGCACGGTCTTCGGCATGCTGGTTGCTGGTCTCAGGCTGCGCCGCGAGGCCGGGCTGGCGCCGTTTACAGTTATGTCCTGCGACAACCTTCCGGAAAACGGCAAGGTCACCCGCAACGCCGTTGCCGGACTTGCCGGGGCGATCGACCCGCAACTCGGCGTCTGGGTCATCCAGAACGTCGCCTTTCCGAACGGCATGGTCGACTGCATCACGCCGGCGACGTCGGACCTGGAACGCGCGATGGTGCGGAACACGTTCGGCATCGATGACGCGGCACCTGTTACCTGCGAACCGTTTCGTCAATGGGTGCTCGAGGACGACTTTCCAACCGGCCGGCCGGCGCTCGAGAAGGTCGGTGTCGAATTTGTCGACGATGTCGCGCCCTACGAACTCATGAAGCTTCGCATCCTCAATGGCGGCCATGGCGCAATCGCGTACCCGGCGGCGCTGCTGGGAATTGACTTTGTGCATGACGCAATGGCGCATCCGCTGATCAGCGCCTACCTGACAAAGCTCGAGCACGAGGAGATCATCCCTTCCGTGCCGCCCATTTCGGGCGTGAATTTTCACAATTATCTGGCTGCGGTCGTGGAGCGTTTTTCCAATCCGGCAGTTAAGGACACGGTGGATCGCATTTGCCTTGACGGCTCCAACAGGCAGCCGAAATTCATTCTGCCCGTCATTCGCGAGCGCATCGAAAGGGGGCTGCCGATCGACGGGCTGGCACTTGAGGTTGCGCTGTGGGCGCGTTACTGCGCCGGCCACGACGAGGACGGGAACGCGCTGAACATCAACGACGAAAACGCCGAGCTTTTGAAGCGGCACGCCCTGGCCGCCAAAACCGATCCCGCTTCATTCCTGGAGTTTGAGGCAGTATTCGGCGATCTGCACGAGAGCCGCGCATTCAGACTTGCCTTCTCGGCCGTGCTCGAACGGATTTGGGTGGACGGAACCGGGGCCGTGCTGCGCGATTACATCGGAGAATGACGAATGCCAGGCTGAGTTGTTTAGAGCAGCTCAGTCCTGGCCGTAGAGCCCGGCGACGCGACCGCGCAGGGCGATCAGCGAAAGCACGGTGTCGATTGTCGGCGTTGGCGTCGCGGTAATCCGCCCCAGTTCCTGAACGGACCGAACCAGCGCGTCGATTTCCATCGGCCGGCCGGCGTCGAGATCCTGCAGCATGGATGTGCGGTGCGCGCCGACGGCAGCGCCGCCATCGATGCGGCGTTCGACATCGATGGGGAACGTCACGCCCAGCTTTTCGGCGATTTGCTGCGCCTCGATCATCATGTTTCGGGCGACATCGCGCGTGCCGGGATCTGTGCACAACACGTCGAGTGTGGCATGGGTCAGCGCCGAAATCGGGTTGAAAGAAAGGTTGCCCCAGAGTTTCACCCAGATCTCGTCGCGCAGCTTCGGCCGAACCGGCGCCTTCAGTCCGGCTGCGCCGAGCGCCTTTGACAGCGCCATGGCGCGCTCCGATTTCGAACCGTCCGGCTCGCCAAGGGAAAACCGGTTCCCCTCGATGTGGCGCACGGTGCCCGGCTCAGGTACCTCCGCGGCCGGATAGACGACGCAGCCGAGCACCCGGTCGGGACCGAACCCGTCCCATTGCCGGTTACCGGGGTCGACACTTTCAAGCCGCGTGCCCTCAAGCGGGCCGCCGATCTTGTGGAAATACCACCAGGGCACGCCGTTGACGCCACTGACGATCGTGGTGCGGTCATCGATGAGTGGCTGCATCGCGCCCACCACCGGCGGCACGGAATGCGCCTTCAGCGTGACGATGACATAATCCTGTGGCCCGAGCGCCGCCGGATCGTCACTCGCCGAAACCGCGACTGTGGACGTTTGGCCGTCCTCGACCAGGGTCAGGCCCTTGTCACGCATCGCCGCGAGATGCGGCCCGCGGGCAACAAGGCTGACATCGGCACCGGCCGCGGCGAGCTTGGCGCCCAGATAGCCGCCGATCGCGCCGGCACCGAATATGCAGATCTTCATGTCGCGGATCCCCTGGACAGTGCTAATCAGGATCGGCCAGGCCGAGCTTTTGCGCAAGGCCGATGCGCTGCAGTTTGCCGGTCGCGCCCTTGGGGATTTCGTCAAGTATGATCACCTTGCGCGGCACCTTGAAATCCGCCATGCGCTTTGCCGCGAAGTCGCGGATGCTGCGTTCATTGGCCTCTTCGCCCGCGCGCAGGACGACCGCGGCGGCAACGTCTTCGCCGAGTTTCGGATGCGGCAGGGCAAAAGTGGCAACCTGCGCGACCGCCGGGTGATCCATCAAAACGCCGTCGACTTCCAGCGGACTGATCTTCTCGCCGCCGCGATTGATGATCTCCTTGAGCCTTCCCGTCAGTCGCAGGTAACCGTCTTCATCGAAGGAGCCGTTGTCGCCGGTGCGGAACCAGCGCCGGCCCTCGGCGGAAAAGAAACTTCCGGCATTGGCCTCGTCATTGTTCTCATAGCCGGGCGTGACATTGGGGCCGGAGATGACCACCTCGCCGGTCCCTTCGGTCAGGCGGTCGTCGTTTTCGTCCGCGATGCGAATGAGCGGCCCCGCCTCGACACCGACGAATCCGGGCTTCTGGGCGCGCGGCGGCAAGGGGTTGCTGGCCATCTGATGGGCCGCCTCGGTCATGCCATAGGCCTCGATGACAGGTGCCTTGAAGGTCTCGGCCAGGCTCACCATGACCTGCGCGGGAAGCGATGCCGATGAGGAGCGCAGGAACCGCAGTCCAGTCGCCTCGATCGTCTCGGCATTGCGCCCGGCGCGCGAAAGGATCGCCTGATGCATGGTTGGAACGGCGGTGTACCAGGTCGGCTGTGCTTCGCGCATCCAGCCGAAGAAGCGCAACGCGTCGAAACCCGGCGCGCACCAGATCGACGCGCCGGCGGCAAGCGAAGCAGTCACGGCGGCGATCAGTCCGTGGATGTGAAACAGCGGCATGACATTGAGGCATCGGTCCTGTGGCGTCAGCGCCAAAGATGTGCGGATGTGTTCGGCGGAAGCAGCGATATTGGACTGCAGCAGCGGCACGATCTTCGGCCGTGATGTCGTGCCGGACGTGTGCAGGATCAGCGCGACACTGTCGGCGCCAGGTTCCCCGGCGTCCGCAGGCGCAGCCGCGGGCGCTTCGCATGCAAGCGTAAACCATCCTGCCGGTTGAGCGGTATCCGTCTTCAGACGAAGAACCGCGATCCCGAACCGCTTTGCCGCATCCAGCGCCGGCCCTTCATAGCCGTCCGGCAGGATAATGGCGCGCGCCTTCAGGTCCTCGAGGTAAAAGGCGAATTCCTCGGCCCGGTAGGCCGGGTTGAGCGGCGCGGTCACTGCCGACTGTGCGACCGTCATAAAGGCTGCCGCCATCTCCGGTCCGTTGGGCAGGACGATCGCCACGCGATCCGTCGCGGCAATGCCACTGGCTCGAAGCTGTGCCCCGACATCCTCGGCAAGGCTGCGCAGGGCGCCATGGCTCAGCCAGTCCCGGTCGGGTCCGCCAAGGGCAGGGAGTTCGTTATCGTGGCTTGCAAGCAGCGCCCGTATGGTGTCGTTCATGTCATCAATTCTCTTGCCGCATCGCCCGGTGCATTTGATTTAGAGCAAAGAGTGTGAATATGGCACCATTTGACCGCGCGATTTTGTTCTCTGGCGAGGCGGGTCGCGCGCCGTGGTACCAGCCCACCACAAGCGCGGGCCAACGACGCCAGCGGGCAAAATCGCACGGCCCGATCACCGCAGTGTTTCAACACGAAAGGCCCTACAAGGGTGGCGTACAATCGGCTCATCGGCTGCGTTGCGCCGCTTGCCCGATGCACCGCATCGCGCTGCGCGACGCGCCTTGCCGAGTGATCCGATTGTACGCCATCAAATAATGCCATATTCACACTCTTTGCTCTAATGCAACGATCTCAATATGTCGAAGCGGATTTTGGGATAATCGAGGAGGTTTTCATGTCCGATTTCGTGATTGCGGTGGCGGAGCCGGTTTCGATCCCGGTGGCCGGTGGCGGTCGCTTTCCGGTCCGGCGCGTCTATTGCATCGGGCGCAACTACGCCGCTCACGCGGTCGAGATGGGACATGATCCCGACCGGGAGCCGCCTTTTTTCTTCCAGAAGGTAACTGCTCACCCCCACTTTAAGTCCCCGAGATTCAACGGCGGTTTCAGACCCACTAGCTCAATCGAGATGCCTTTTTGGCCTCGGAGTGGTGCGACGATTTGAATCGGCTATTAACGATCCCCTCATTGCGATTTTCGTGATTCTATCGGGTTATGACACGTGTTCGATTGATTTGGGAAAAGCCGCATTGGGGTGGTCTTTCAGTCAAGGCTACTCGCTGCATTTGGAAGCCTGAAAAGGCGATGCGGCCACCGCATGGCCTGATGTCCATGGCATCGCGGGCGGACTGATGGCAAGCGTGAATGGCACTTCCCTGCGTGAAGAGTTCGATGCTGCCAGGGCGCGCATTGCCGCGCTGCGCAAAGCGGGCAGGATTTCAGATGACGTCGATGCGGTTATTGGCGTGTTGTGCAGCTTGCTGGGCATCCTGATCGCCATCTTTCTGGAAAAGACGACCAGGAAGACCGGCAAGAACTCCAGTATTGCGCCGTCGCAGACGGATAAGGACAACACCGGGAAACGGAGCAAAAAGGCTTCCGGCAAGGGTGTGGCGCCGAACTGGATGACGGGCGAAAACCTTCGCAAGGTCACCGTCGGGGAAACCTCCACCGTCCAGGTTTGTGACAGTTGCGGGGCTGATCTCTCAGACGTCGAACCCTCGGCGCGCGAGGAACGCATCCATCTCGATATCATGTTCGAGGTTGTCGAGAAAAAGGTCGTCGCAGAAACCAGGGACTGCCCCAAATGCCGCACCCGAACCAAGGGGCGTTTCCCTGAAAACATGCCGGGGCCTTTGCAATATGGCGTTGGCTTTCAGGCCTTCGTGATCAACCTGCTGATTGCCCAGATGCTGTCTTTGCGCCGCGCCGTCGAACTGGTGCGGGCCATCTCTGGCGTCAGGATGTCGCAGGCCACCTGCCTGGGCTACATCCAGCGACTGCACGAGGCGCTTGAACCCTGGGAAACGGCTGCCGCCGCACATCTTCTGACCCGCCCGGCCCTGCATGCCGATGAGACCGGTTTCAGGGTCGACAGCAAAAACCAGTGGCTGCATGTGCTGACCGATGACTCCCTGACCCTCATTTATGGATACCCCGGTGTCAAGCGATTTTCGAACGGTGATGTGAGCGTGTGATCGGATGCGGTCATTTATCAGGCCTCACAGTGCGGCTTTTTGTGCAGCCGCGGGCCGGTATGGTGATGCGCGAACCGGGTCCAAATCAAGTTCCAGAGCTATTTTGCCTTTTGGGTCAACATGGTTTTCCCGCTCCGGATCTTTCCGATCAATCTCCCATGCTATTCGTCGACCTCTTCACACGTCCCGGGCACCGACGCGAAGCGTTGCGCGATCCGCGCTTACGCTACCGCCTCCGGATTCCGATAATTCTCCTGTTTCGATATCATGGCCCAGATACCCCGTGCCATCCTGTTGGCCAGCGTGATCGCGACCAGAAGCTTCGGTTTTCGATCCAGCATTCTGGCCAGCCAGCTTCCCTTGCGAACCCCAAACCGCGTCGCCGCATTGATCACTGACATCGCCCCGATGATCAACAGGCTTCGGATGTCTTTCTGACCCATCTTCGAAACTTTCCCGAGCCGGTCCTTACCGCCTGTCGAGCGCTGAAGCGGCACGAGACCCAGCCAGGCTGCGAAGTCACGCCCCCGTTTGAAGCAATTCATGTCCGGGGCAAAGGCCTCAATTGCCAGTGCCGTCTGCAACCCGACGCCCGGCATTGTTGTCAGCCTTCGCACTGTGCCGGATGCTTTCGCCTCCGTCTTGAGTTGCTTCGTCAGATCGAAAATCCTGGTCGCCAGCAGATCGATGTGCTCGGCATACATCCGGGCCGTGTTACGCACGAGGGCGGGCAGCCCATTGGTATCGTCGTCCAGCGCGGCTCTCAACTTCTTGATCCCCGCCTTGCTCTTCGGCCCGATCACGCCATATTCGGCGAGATGGCCGCGCAGCGCATTGATGGTCTGCGTGCGCTGCCTGACAAACATCTGCCGTGATCGGAACAGCATGCCGCGCGATTGCTGCTCGGTGGATTTCACCTCAACGAACCGCATGGTCGGCCGGGAGGCAGCTTCAGTGATCGCCTCAGCGTCTGCCCTGTCGTTTTTCTGCCTTTTGACAAAAGGTTTCACGTACTGAGGTGGAATCAGCTTCACCTCATGGCCCAACTTACCGATCTCGCGGCCCCAATCGTGAGCTGTGGCGCAGGCCTCCATCGCGACAATGCATCGGGGCTGCTGTGCAAGAAACGGCATGAACTGGGCGCGGCTCAACTTCTTGCGGTAGCCAACCGAGCCATCGGCTGTGGCTCCGTGGACCTGAAAAACCTGCTTTGCAAGATCAACGCCGATGATGCTAACTTCCGACATGTGGATACTCTCCCTTTGATTTGTGACGTTCAGTATAACGGCACCTGGCACATTACGATGCCTCCGGGCGGGGTATCCACACTATCAAGTTCCTGCACCCCAGGCGCGGCAAGGAAGCGATAGAGGCATTCGGCATCATTCCGGTCTACACCGGGGTGTTGATCCATGATTGCTGGGCATCCTACCTTGCATACAGCCAGTGCAAGCATCAGCTATGCGGGTCGCATCTGCTTCGGGAACTGACCTTTGTCGTCGACTCCAGCAATTACCGTTGGGCGCGCCTGATGAGGAAGGTGTTGCGTGAGGTCTGCCATAAGGTCAACAAGAGCGAGACCGGGGTGTTGAGCGAGGCCGAATGTCGCAAGATACGCAAAAGGTATCGGACCATTCTGACGCAAGGTGCCGGGGAAATGCCCGAAGTTCCTGCGAAACCGGAAGGTAAGCGCGGACGGGTCGCAAAGTCGGATGCCCACAACCTGCATGAGCGTCTGTTGAAACACGAGGACTCCGTGCTTCGCTTCATGAGCGAACCCGATGTCAGCTTCACCAATAACGCGGGCGAGCAAAAAATCAGGATGGCAAAGGTCAAAATCAAAGTCTCGGGCTGCTTCCGGACAGACCGCTATGCACACGCCTGGTGCCGGATATCAAGCTACCTGAGTTCCATGGGTGCCCTCGGATATAATCCACTTGTCGCGATCCAGATCGCGCTGGCCGGAAATGCCGCCAATATGGTCAAATCACACTATGCTCAAGACGCGTGACGGGGTGAGCAGTTACGTGGGCAGTTCTTCGACGGACGCCAGGAAACGGAACCCCCTGCCGTGAACGGTCTGGATGACCCGCTGGGCCTTGCCGTCGTCCTCTATGGCGTTTCTTGCCGAGCGTATGCGGCTGCTGATAGCGCTTTCAGACACGGCGCGGCCGTCCCAGACCGCGTCAACCAGCTCGGTTTTCGACACCATGCGGTCCCGGTTTTCGATAAGCAGCCGGATCACCGCGAAGACCTGCGGCTCCACCGAGATCGTTCGGCCGCTCTTTCTCAGTTCAAACTTGGCCGTGTCGACTTCAAAAGTCGCGAATGCATAGATCATCGTTCGAAACAGGCGGCAAATAGAGAAAATCTCGACAATTTCTACAGATTTCCGTCAAGCAATCAATCACAGGCTGCAGTAGTTCCCAGGTCCCACAGGCGCATCAAGCTGCCCCGACTCGCTTTGCATGTCGGGGGGAACGTTTCGTAACTAGAGGTATACTGGGATGTCCAATCAGAGCGATACGCCGCTTTTCTTTGAGTCTTCACATTCTATTACAGCATTGCGTCAGGGCCTCATCGGCTCTCGGGCATTTGTTGACGGTCCGTTCGGTCGCCGCCGCCTGATTTACGCCGATTACACGGCGTCGGGCCGCGCTTTGGCACAGGTCGAGAACTGGATTCGCGGGGAGGTGCTGCCCTACTACGCGAATTCCCATACGGAGGTGTCCGAATGCGGCCGAAGGACAAATTGGTTACGGCGCAAGGCGCGTGCCGTGATCGCAAAGTCCGTCGATGCGGGCGACGAATGCAGCGTCATTTTTTGCGGGTCCGGAGCGACCGCTGCGGTCAACAGGCTGGGTCACCTCCTTGGTCTCGATCAGGGGATGCGGCCCGCTGATGTGCCCCGTCCGGTCGTCCTGACCGGCCCTTACGAGCACCATTCCAACATCTTGCCCTGGCGCGAGCGCGGAGCACGGACAATCGAGATCGCCGAGGCCCCGGAAGGCGGAGTCGATCTTGAGGCGCTCGAGGAAGCCCTGCAGGCGCATGCCGCGCAGGCAACGGTTGTCGGCGCGTTTTCTGCCGCATCGAATGTGACCGGCATCCTGACCGACGTCGCCGCGGTGACACGGCTCCTCAAGGCCTATGGAGCCCTGGCGGTATGGGACTATGCCTGCGCCGCGCCCTACACGCCGATGACCATGCAGCCTGCCCCCGACGCCGAGATCGATGCGCTGTTTTTCTCGCCCCACAAATTCCCCGGGGGCCCCGGCGCATCCGGTGTCCTCGTCGTTCGAAACAAGGCGGTGAAGGCGCAAAAGCCAACCTGGCCCGGGGGCGGATCGGTGTCTTACGTTTCCGACTGGGCACATGACTACTACAACGACCTCGTCCTGAGAGAGGAAGCGGGAACGCCCAATATTGTCGGCGATGTGCGCGCCGCCGCGGTTCTTTCGCTCCGCGATCAAATCGGAACCGGTGAGATCATGCGCATCGGCGACGGGATCCTGAAGCGTGCGCTGGACAGCTGGCGAAAATGCGACCGCATCATTCTGCTCGGTCACCAGACCGCTCCAAGGCTCCCCATCGTTTCGTTCCTGATCCGCGACGCCAACGGCGATATCGCCCATCACCGGCTGGTCACCCGGCTGTTGTCCGACGTCTACGGCATTCAGGCGCGCGAAGGGTGTTCCTGCGCCGGGCCGTACGGACACAGGCTTCTCGATGTTGACCACAACCTGTCTGAGACGATCCGTGGCCATATCCGGGCTGGGAACGTTCTGGAAAAACCCGGCTGGACCCGTCTGAACTTCTGCCACCTGCTTGATGACCAGACGGCCGACTACATCATCGCGTCAGTGGCGGAACTCTCGCAGACGCTGGACCGATGGTCGCCCCACTATCGGGCAGACCCCGCGACCGCCAATTTTCACCACATCGCCGATCAGGACGCCGCCGTTGACGGGCGTTCTGTCGCGTGAAGCACATAAAAGGAGCGCATGCCGTGAAACAGCGCCTTATCACCCTTGCCTTGGACCATCCGAAGATCATTTTCAGACTGACCGTCGCCATGCTGGCGGTCTTGATATGCGCGATTGCCTTGCCGTTTGCCGTGCCCGAGGCACCGCTGCATAAACTACGGATCGACACCGATCCGGAGAATATGCTCCAGCGCAGCGAGCCCGCGCGCATCCTCAACCGAGACAAGTCGGACCGGTTCGCGCTGCATGACCGGATCGTCATCGCCATCGAGAACGACCGGACGCAAGACGGGGTCTTCACACCGGCTGCGTTGGCCGACATCCGCGCGCTGGCGGATTTTGCCGCGGGCATCGAGGGCGTGGTCGCCGCCGGTATCACTGCCCCGGGCACGACCGACATCGCGCAACGGGCCGCAAACGGGTCTGTCGACATAGCGCCGCTCATGCGGTCTGTGCCGGACAGCCAGGAAGAGGCGGCGTCGCTGAGGCAGCTGGCGGCCGCACAACCGATCCTCGACGGGACACTCGTGTCGCACGACAGTGCGGCTTTGGCGATCTCCATCCCGATTGAGGATAAAGGCGACGGTTTCCGCGTCACGCGGGCCCTGCAGGACCATATCGAAACGCTGCCGGCCGGAAACCGGTATCATATTACCGGCCTGCCGGTCGCCCAGTCAGTGTTCGGTATCGAGATGTTCGTGCAGATGGCCATCGCGGCGCCGGCCGCCATGCTGCTGATCTTCTTCCTGCTGTTCGGCATCTTCCGCAGCTGGTGGGTGGCCTCCGTGCCGCTCGGGATCGCCATGGTGTCGAGCCTTGGCGCGATGGGCGCGCTGATCGCCTCCGGCAACACGGTTCACATCATGAGCTCGATGATCCCGATCTTCGTCATGCCGATTGCCGTGATGGACGCGATCCACGTCCTTTCGGAATTCGCCGACAAGCACAGCAAATCCCGCGATCGGAAGGAAACCATCCGCGCATGCATGGACGCGCTCTGGCAGCCCATGCTGTTTACGACCGTGACAACGATGGTGGGATTTGCCTCGCTGGCGCTCGCGCCGATCCCGCCGGTCCAGGTCTTCGGTCTTTTCGTGGCGCTTGGTGTCGGGCTCGCATGGCTCGCGACGATGGCGATTGTGCCCGCCGCCATGATGAAACTGCCCGAGGCCGCGATTGACCGCATCGTCAGCGCCAACCGGGCCGCCGGAACTCACTGGCTGGCGAAGATAGCGCTCGGCCAGCCGCGTTTTGTTCTGCTGTGCCTCGGCATGGCGGCGCTGGTGCTCTTCATGGGCCTCGACCGTATCCGCATCAACGACTCGCCGATGCGCTGGTTTGCCTCCGATCATGAAGTCCGCGTGGCCGAACGTGTCCTGACGGACCGTTTTGCCGGCGCGCATATGGCCTATCTCTCGCTGGAAGCCAGCCGGGGCGCGTTCGAGAGCCCCGAGATGCTGGCCTATGTGGCGGCCCTCGGCGATCATCTGGAACGTTCCGGTGAGGCCGGCAAGACCCTCGCTCTGCCGGATGTGGTGACGGAGGCCTATCGCGCCGTTCAGCCTGATCCGGCGGCACGTGCGCTGCCCGAGACAAGGGGCGACGTGGCGGCCATTCTTCGGGCCCTTGAGGACGAGGGAATGGCGCGCGACCTGCGGACATTCGTCACGCCCGATTTCGCCGAGGCTGTCCTTCACGTCTGGATGCCGGACGGCGACAATCTGGCCATGCGCGAACTGGAACGGGCGGCGGCGGCATTCATGTCGGCCAACAGGCCGCCGGAGGCCCTGCGTGCGAAATGGTTTGGCCTGACCTATCTGAACGCGGTCTGGCAGGACCGGATGGTCACCGGGATGCTGCATGCACTGATCGGCAGTTTCATTGCGGTCTTCATGCTGCTTGTGATTTTGTTCCGGTCGCTCTCATGGGCAGTTCTGGCCATGGTGCCGCTGACCTTTTCAATCGGCGGTATCTATGGCGCCATTGGCTGGCTGGGCCGCGATTTCGACATGCCGATTGCGGTCCTCTCCACGCTCAGCCTGGGTCTTGCGGTGGATTTCGCCATACATTTTGTATCCCGTGTGCGTCAGGACGGGGAACTGCCGCTGCCGGATCGTCTGGCGAGGGTCTATCAGGAGCCCGTCCGTGCGATCCAGAGAAACACGATCGTCTTGGGCATCGGGTTCCTGCCCCTGCTGGCATCGCCGCTGATTCCCTACCGCACCGTTGGCACGCTGATCCCGGCGATTATCGTGATCTCGGCCATCGCGACCGTTGTGTTCCTCGGCGCAGCGCTCGCGCTGCGGCGAACGCAGATGCGTGCAGCCCCGGCACTGACCGCCGAAAGCCAGCTCCGCTGACGCTATGGGCAGCGCGCAGCGTAGCGCATCAAGGAAAAGCGCGGCTTTTTGGCCGCGCTTTTTCATGTCCGGCTGACCAGCCGGATGAGAACATAGCCGGCGGTCGTGGCCGCCAGCATGGGCAAGACGCCATAGGCGATGACGCCGAGCGGCCCCAGCAGCCCGCCCATCACCATGCCGGCGAGCGAGACGGGCAGGGCGACCGCCGAAAAGCCCCACAGCCACAGCCGCTGCGAACGCACCGGCAGCTGGCTGAGGAAAAACGCTACGGGCAGCGCCATCAGCCATCCAGCCGGCACGAAGATCAGCCCCTGCAGCACTGTTCCCGCATCGATCCAGCCGAAGCGCAGCAGGAAGACAAGCATCTGGACCGCGTAGACGGCAGGACCTGCGAGGAGCACGAGCGAAAAGCTTCGGATGGACGCCATGTCCGGGTTACGCCGGCAACGCCGTGGCCGGGCCGCGCCCGCTAGTCATGCACTGTCGCATCGGTTTCCTGGTAGTAGCGCTGCAGCCATTTGCCGTCCTGCTTGATCCAGATCGCCGAGACGAGCACCTTGGCGGGCAGCGGCTTGCCGTTTGCCGTGCCGTCATAGAACTTTTCCTGCGTGATGAGGACGATGTCATCGGCAAGCGCGAACAACTGCCGGTTGGCCTGCCCCGTGAAGGCGTAGTTGATCGAACCGAGGCTGACGATTTCCTCATCGATGGTGGACTCGATCGGAAGATAGGGCAGGACGGCGGCATGGTCGGGCATCATCATCGCCCGGATACGGGTCGCATCCGACGCCGCGAAGGCCTCGTCCAGCTCCGTTTGCGCGGCATCAAGCTCGGCTTTGGTTTCGGCCGAGACGGTCGAGTCCGCCTGCGCGAGCGTGGCGGATGCAGCAACGAGGCTCAAGGCAAGCAGGGCGCGGGCGATGAACAGGATCTTTGCCATTGTCGGTCCTTTTGTCTGGTCTTTGCGCGGTCGAAGCGGTTCGCTTTCAGGTTGCCGCCTCGGGCGGCGCGGCGCAAGTCAATTCGACCGGCGGGTCGCAACAACCGGATCGGTTTGATTTGTCTCAAGGTCCGTCGTGTCCCGCACTGCTAAAGTCGGTGCACACGGATCGAACGCCGGTATCGTGGCGCTCGGCAAATGAAACGAGGGATTCGATGGATATGATGAGACATAGCCTTTTCGCAACCGCCGCCGTGATCGCTTTGGGCGGCGTGGCGCTCGCGCAAGTGGCACCCGACGTGCAGCGCGGCCGCGTCCTCGCAAGCACCTATTGCGCCGAGTGCCATTCCATCGACAAGGTCGGCCCGAGCCCGCTCTCGATCGCCCCGCCCTTCCGCACGCTGCACGAGAACTATCCCGTCGAGAACCTCGAAGAAGCGCTTGTCGAGGGCATCGTCACCGGCCACCCGAGCATGCCGCAATTCAGCTTCGACCCCGACCAGGCCAGCAACCTGATCGCCTACATGAAGACTCTGGAGTGACGGCACGCTTTGTGTCTGGACGTTTCGGCGGTCGCCGGTAATGTGTTCAGGAACGCCTTCGACCGATGGTGTCCGGTCATTCTCTCTGAAGTCGGATAATCGTCATGAGTCACCGGCAAAACGGAGAAATTGATCATGTTTCGCCCAGCTCTTGTTCTTGCCGCCGTGGCTGTTTCCGGTCCGGCACTGGCGGATTGCGCGCCATTCACGCTGACAAGCGATTCCTCGACAAGGAAGGTCCGGCATGTCGATGCTGGACAGGGCGGCCTCGGCGATCTTCGCATTGGCAGCCGGCTGGTGCAGCTTGACGGTAAACCGAAGGGCGAGAAGCACTGGGTCGGCATGGTGCTTGGCAGCGGCGACGACGCCCCGGCGCTGTTCAACCGCGTTTGGAGGCTGGACGACGGGGAAATCCATGCCCGCCAGATGGTTGGCATCGTCAGCGAACCGAGCGATACCTCACGGCCCAGTATCGGCGACGGTGGCGCGGTCATCATCGGTGGCAGCGGCGACTATCAGGGCGCAACCGGCAATGTGACGGTCGATCTTGAGGGAACCTCCGTCACCTATATCTTCGACATTAACTGCGACTGAGTGCGGGGCGTTTGCCGAACGGTTGGTCGGATCAAATAAAGCGCGACGCCATGGATGTCGCGCTGACTATAAAAAGAAGAATGCACAGCCAGACAACACGGTCGGAATCGCGCCTGGCCGGCGACGCCCGATGGTGGTTGTGCAGCGCCTTTTTTCGCCGATACCCTCGCTCCCGCCACAAAAGCACCATGGAAGCCGAAATCCCCAGGACCTCAAAGATGAAGGTCCATATTTCCCAGACGGCGGCAAGAAAGGCCATTGACGCGATTCTCCGGCGCTGGTTGACGGCGACGAGTCTGCAGTTCCTGAACTGCGGTGCTGTTCAGCAATTGGCGGTCGATCAGTGATAATAGATGGCTGTTGTAAAGCAAACGGGCCGTACTCTGGCGACCGGAAGCGGAGGCTGACGGCCGGCAATTAGGGATAAAGTAAACTGTCACCGTAATTCATGGTGGATGCGGGGCAGATTGGCAAATCATCTAAAGACTGAGGTCATTCCGAATAATTGATATTTTGTGTTCGGCAGCCTCAAGTATCTCATTGGCGCAGATATGACAGTAGGATTTACCGGCATTATAGGGACCACCCTTGATAACAAGGCAATTCTCGCCCTTTGCGATTGCATGTTCATTTGGCTTTCTAGCGCATTTACGCTTTTTGCCAGCAGTCTCCACGGAAACATGGGAAAGTAAATCGCGAACCTTGGGCATCATTCCTCCAATCCGCTTGAGATCTCGTCCCTTACATTGTCACCGATCATATCAAGAGCTGCATAAGCGTCCTCGGCTTGTTCCGCGCTAATCTTGCTGCGTTCTTTTGCTCCTATTCCAATGTGCTCATTTATCCGTCTGTTCATGAGCGTAATCATTGCATCTTTGTTCGCCTGGCCGGCGACGGATTTTATCGCCTTTCCAACATCCCTGCCCATTGGGCTTATACCCAGATCGTCCAGCACTCTGTTTGCAACTGATTTCGCCCGCTCATTCAATCGCTTTCTTGCCTGAACACGCCGTCGTTGAGGCTGTATCGGCATATTGATTGGTTCAGAATCGGGTTCCTTACTATCTTCTTGGGCTTTCAACTTTTGACGGAGTTCATCGCGTGTAAGAAGTGAACCAAGTTTTATCCCGCTTCCTATTTCACGCTCCAGCAGTTCATCAAGGACACGATCGTCATTAAAATCCAAGAACGATTTGCCGATAAATTCTCCAACGATTTCGTCATCGACGATCATGCCATCATCAAATCGTCGAGCTCTAGGTTCTCCGTTGCCTACGCCGTCGAATGTGTCTGAACTTATCCATTCTCGGATCATTCTTTGGTCGTCGAGATCAAGTTCGCGAAAGTCATCCCAATGCTCGTCATTACTGAGACCAACATGTGAAACAATGTAAGCATGATTGTCAGGATGATCGGGCTTGCTTTCTTCAACGACCCGCATCACGCGGCCAATAAACTGAATATATGGGGACAGGCTGCGGAACGGGCGGAATATCGCCGCTACGCTTAGAGGAGGGTGATCGAAACCTTCACCCAACATTTGCACTTGCACAATACAGTCAAGTTGACCGCGCTTGAGCGCATCCAAGACACCTTCTTGGCGATCTTTGTCCATGTCACTATGGATTTCCTGGGCACTGTAGCCCCTTTCTTCATACAGTGACCGGACTTGCCTCGCGTGATCCACAGAACAGGCCACCGCGATCAACTGGTGCCGGAACCCGGTTCGATCGCGCATCTCCTCCAAGTACTTCAAACTTGCATCGACAATGTGCCGATTGCACTCGGGTGAGAGAGCCACACCCCGACGAAACCAAGCCTCGTCCCTCAACTGCATAACCTCTTCGAGGGAATGCTTGAGCTCGTCGTCACCGAACGTGAAATACAGCTCTTTAGGGGCGTGGTTGCGGGAGTGGATTTGTTTGATATAGCCATTCACCATGGCACGGGTAAATGGATAGCGATAGATAACATTGCCGGTGGGTCGGACACCGTCGGATCGGAACGGAGTAGCGGTGAGGCTAACCACCTTCGCGTTCGGAAAGCGCTCAAATACCTTCGTCCAACTTTGAGCGACATTGTGATGTCCCTCATCCACCAAAATCATGTCGAAATAGTTGGGCGGGAATTGAGGCAGCCAACGATCAGCGGAACTGGCCAGTTGCTGTATGTTGGTGACCACAATATGGCTCTCGTTACAGTCATGCAGGTTCGCATCTACTCCATCAAGCACCGCGCGATAGGGGCCTGAACTAAAGTCGTGAAGAGCGCCGGTTTTCCGCCAGAAGTTCTTCGGGTTGGAAAAGTCAAGCGCGTCTGCAACCCCTCGGCGGATTGTCAGATTGGGAGTTATTACCAGGACGCGGCCCTTCGAGATTGCGAATGGTAGAGTTGCGATTACCCCAGTCTTGCCGCAGCCGACGGGGATCTGAATTATTGCGTGATCGTTGCTGATGCCAAAATGCTGTCGCGCTGCACGATGGGCGAATCGTTGCGGTTCGCGCAGTTTTGAATTTCCTTCCACATCAGCAGGGAGAACTTGAAACAAATGCTCCTCGTCAACGACGTCCATTTCCGCTCGCCGATACTCCAACCGAAATGGCTCAAGATCGGAGCGTTTGTAATATCGATAGCCGCTTGAAGGGTGCCGAATTGGCTTCAGCTTTCCGGAGGCGTCCCACCGGCGCATGGTTTGTGGTGCAACTCCAACATAGGCAGCCGCATCCTTGAGTGTCAGGTAGTCCTGAGCTTGCAGAGAGTCATTCATGACCAACCTTATACAACCTTATACATATATTGTCCACCCTGCCCAAAAACGGCCGATGGCTCGACACATGATCGGAGACTCAAAACCTGCCTGCAGAAAAAATGCCCGTTCCCCGTGAGCTCCCCCATGCGGAAAGCTGCAACACGTTGGTCGACTAAGTTGTGAAAATGGTTAGGATTTCTGGTGCTGCCGGAGAGATTTGAACTCTCGACCTCTCCCTTACCAAGGGAGTGCTCTACCCCTGAGCTACGGCAGCTTAAGAAGGTTCGCGGCGAACCGGGCTGCCTATTGCCATAGGATCACACCCGACGCAAGGACCAATGCGGGCCGGCCGGCGAGGTTTTTTGGCAGCCCGCGATCCACACCTGCCAGACCCGGCCTGAACTCCTGCACAAACCCCCGCGTAAACCATTGCGGCACAAAAGCCCGCCACTGCCCGATTTTGGCCCTATAATTGCCCTTTGCCACCCGGTGGCGAATGGGGTATGTCGTGGCGATGGGACAATCTGGCGACAGCGTAAAACCCAAGTCATCTGCAGAGGCCCGGAAAGAGCGGCTGGCGGCGGAACTGCGCGCCAACCTGCAGCGCCGCAAGGGCCAGACCCGGGCAAGGCGCAAGGGTGCCATGGACGAGGCGGACGGGCTGCCGGGCTCGCAAGGGGACGAGCGGCCATAACCGTTTAGGCTGTCGCAACGAAGAGAGGCGGGCGAAACGCCCGGGATGTGCATGGATCGTATCAGAATTGTCGGCGGCGAGAACCTCAACGGCGTCATCCCGATCTCCGGCGCCAAGAACGCGGCGCTGCCGCTGATGATCGCTTCGCTCCTGACCGACGATACGCTGACGCTCGAGAACGTGCCGCATCTCGCCGATGTCGAGCAGCTCATTCGCATCCTCGGCAATCACGGCGTCGACTATTCGGTGAACGGTCGCCGCCAGGCGCAGGACCGCGGCTATTCGCGCACCATCCATTTCACCGCCCGCGACATCGTCGACACCACCGCGCCCTATGAGCTTGTCTCGAAGATGCGCGCCAGTTTCTGGGTCATCGGACCGCTGATCGCACGCATGGGCGAGGCCCGCGTCTCGCTGCCCGGCGGCTGCGCCATCGGCACACGGCCCGTCGACCTTTTCATCGACGGTCTGAAGGCGCTCGGCGTCGAGATCGATATCGACGGCGGATATGTGAACGCCCGCGCGCCGAAGGGCATCCAGGGCGGCACTTATGAGTTTCCGAAAGTCTCCGTCGGCGCCACCCATGTCATCATGATGGCGGCGACACTCGCCAACGGCACGGTCGAGATCCGCAACGCGGCCCGCGAGCCGGAGGTCGAGAACCTCGCTCAGTGCCTCAACGCCATGGGCGCGCGCATCTCGGGCGCCGGCTCCGAGACGATCATCGTCGAGGGCGTCGGCTCGCTTTCGGGCGCGCGCCACCGGGTTCTGCCCGACCGCATCGAGACCGGCACCTACGCCATGGCCGTGGCGATGGCCGGCGGCGACGTCGTGCTCGAAGATACCAGCGCCAGCCTGCTTGAAAGCGCGCTCGACACGCTGCGCGCCGCGGGCGCCGAGATCAATGCGACCAATTCCGGCATCCATGTGCGCCGCAACGGCTCCGGCCTCGAGCCGGTCGATGTCACCACCGACCCGTTCCCCGGCTTTCCGACCGACCTGCAGGCGCAGTTCATGGCTTTGATGACCAAGGCCAAGGGCACCTCGCACATCACCGAAACGATCTTCGAGAACCGCTTTATGCATGTGCAGGAGCTTGCCCGCCTCGGCGCAGATATTGCGCTGTCCGGCCAGACCGCCACGGTGCGCGGCGTCGACCAGCTCAAGGGCGCACAGGTCATGGCGACCGATCTGCGCGCCTCCGTGTCGCTGGTGATTGCCGGCCTTGCCGCCGAAGGCGAGACGGTTGTCAACCGCGTCTACCATCTCGACCGCGGCTTCGAGCGGCTGGAAGAAAAGCTGACGCGCTGCGGCGCCACAGTCGAGCGCCTGAGTTCCTGAGGGCGTTTGCCCAACAAGGCAATTGCGCCTTCCGGCAACAATCATTATCTAACCTGCTGAGAAAGCCGCCCGGTGGGCTGGCGGCAGGCAAAGGGCCGTTCATGGAACTGTTGAAACTCGTGGCGCTGGACAAGGAAGACCTGTCCATCATCTCAGCCTATATGCAGGACGCGGTGTTCAAGACCGCCGATCTGAACTACAGCGCCCGCGACAAGCAGTTCGCGCTGGTCGGCAACCGTTTCGTCTGGGAAGACAGCGGCGGCAAGCGCAAGCGCAGCTATGAGCGCCGCCGCACCGCGCTGCATTTCAACCGCGCCAGCCAGGTGCGCTCGCGCGGCTTCAGGCGCAGCGATGACGATGCCGTCCTGTCGCTGCTGGCGGTCAATTTCGTGCCCGGCGAGGCGGAGCCAGCGGGCCGCATCGAGCTGATCTTTTCCGGCGATGCGGCAATCGAGTTCGACGTCGAATGCGTCGAGGCGCAGTTGAGCGATCTCGGCGCCGCCTGGGAAACTGGCTTCCGCCCGGCGCATCCGCTGTCGGACGTGTGACGCCCAGGCACTATAAGACTTTCGCGGCGGCAGGAGAGCTGATTTGGCCCGCAGACTGAACCTTCAAGACAGCGGCTTTGCCGAGGCGTTCGACGCGCTTCTGGCGATGAAGCGCGAGGTCTCGCAGGATGTCGCCGACGTGGTCGCGAAGATCATCGCGGACGTTCAGGCGCGCGGCGATGCGGCGCTGATCGATTATACGAAGAAATTCGACCGTGTGGATCTCGGGCAGGCGGGCATGGCCGTCACGGCCGCCGAGATCGATGCCGCGATGGACAAGGTCGATGCCGAAACGCTCGATGCCCTGAAGCTCGCCCATGACCGGATCCAAAGCCACCACGCGCGGCAAATGCCGAAGGACGATTTCTACGAGGACGCGCTCGGCGTCGGACTCGGCTCGCGCTGGACCGCGATCGAGGCGGTCGGCCTTTACGTGCCGGGCGGGCTTGCGAGCTATCCAAGCTCCGTGTTGATGAATGCCGTGCCGGCGCGGGTCGCAGGTGTCGAGCGCATCGTCATGGCCGTGCCGTGCCCGGACGGGGCGCTCAACCCGCTGGTGCTCGTCGCCGCGAAGCTGGCCGGCGTCTCGGAGATCTACCGCATCGGCGGTGCGCAGGCCGTCGCGGCGCTGGCCTTCGGAACCGAGACCATCGCGCCCGTCGCCAAGATCGTCGGCCCGGGCAATGCCTATGTTGCCGCCGCCAAGAAACAGGTCTTCGGCACCGTCGGCATCGACATGATCGCCGGTCCCTCCGAGGTGCTGGTGCTGGCGGATGAAAACAACAATGCCGACTGGATCGCCGCCGACCTGCTCGCCCAGGCCGAGCATGACGAGGCGGCGCAGTCGATCCTCATCACCGACAGCGCGGGTTTTGCCGATGCGGTGGAAACGGCGGTCGCCAGCCAGCTCAAGACGCTCACCCGCGCCGAGATCGCCGGCGCCAGCTGGCGCGACTACGGTGCGACGATCATCGTCCCGGACTTTCCGGCCGCCATGCCGCTGGTCAACCGCCTGGCGCCCGAGCACCTGGAGCTTGCCGTCGACGATCCCGACGCGCTGCTGCCGCTTGTCCGCAATGCCGGCGCCATCTTCATCGGCCGCCACACGCCGGAAGTCATCGGCGACTATGTCGGCGGCTCCAACCATGTGCTGCCGACCGCCCGTTCGGCGCGTTTTTCGTCCGGTCTTTCCGTGCTCGATTATGTCAAGCGCACTTCGGTGCTGCGGCTGGATGCCGATCAACTCGAGAAACTCGGGCCGGCGGCGGTGGCGCTGGCGAAGGCCGAGGGCCTTGACGCCCATGCCCGCTCTGTTGCAATTCGGATGAACAGGTAGGATTTGGCCGGGCTGCGCCTTGAAAGGCGGGCCCGACAGCGCCGCAAAGTCCGGGCGGGAGGCCGGCAAGCGGTTCAGGAGCACGCTTTGCCATGGCTGATGCCGGCGCATTCAGGCTTTCTAACGTAACGCTCGATGATTCCATCGGCCGTTCGACACCCGATGTCGAGCACGAGCGGGCCGTCGCCATCTTCGATCTCATCGAGGAAAACAGCTTTCAGCCGGTCGGCCATGACGGCGGACCCTACAAGCTCAAGCTCTCGCTGGTCGATTCCAAGCTTGTCTTCCACATCACCGGCCAGGACGATCAGCAGGTCGCCACCCACATACTGTCGCTGACGCCGTTTCGCCGCATCGTCAAGGACTACTTCATGATCTGCGAGAGCTATTACGAGGCGATCCGCTCCTCGACGCCGAGCCAGATCGAGGCGATCGACATGGGCCGGCGCGGTATCCACAATGAGGGTTCGCAGACGCTGATGGACCGTCTCGACGGCAAGATTACCATCGATTTCGATACCGCCCGCCGGCTTTTCACGCTGGTCTGCGTGTTGCACTGGCGCGGCTGATCTTGGCGCCGGAACCGGACATCGCGGCAGACAAACCGGGCGGCGCCCCGACATCGGTTCTTTTCATGTGCGGCATGAATTCCATCCGCTCGCCCATGGCCGAGCTGCTGGCACGCCGCTACCTGCCGCGCGGCACCTTCATCGCCTCCGCCGGCGTGCGCCCCGGCGAGCGTGATCCCTTTGTCGACGTGGTGCTGGAGGAAATCGGGCTCGACCTTGGCCAACGCCAGCCGCGTATGCTGGACGAGCTCGAGGACGACTATTTCGATCTCATCGTCTCGCTGGCGCCGGAAGCCCACCACCGCGCCCTGGAGATGACCCGCTCGGCCGCCGTCGAGGCGGTTTACTGGCCGACGCCCGATCCGACGGTCGCCACCGGCACCCGCGATCAGATCGTTGCCGCCTATCGCAGCGTGCGCGACCACATCGACATGATGTTGAAAAAACGCTTTGCCGGCGACAAATAGGGGCGCCGCGTGGAAAAACCGCCCTTAGCGGCAAGAATTGAGACAACGGCGCGCAATTGTGTTCACAAACCGCAGGCGATTGTGTAGGTTCCCGCGCAACCGGGGCGGCGCGCCCGCCCGAGTACTGTAACAGGATGACATTGACTTTATGGCTAAGGAAGAAGTCCTCGAATTTCCGGGCGTCGTGACCGAATTGCTGCCCAATGCGACGTTCCGGGTGAAACTGGAAAACGAGCATGAAATCATCGCCCACACCGCAGGCCGCATGCGCAAGAACCGCATCCGTGTGCTCGCGGGCGACAAGGTGCTTGTCGAGATGACGCCCTATGATCTGACCAAGGGCCGCATCACCTACCGTTTCAAATAAGCCGGCCGCTTCCGCGCTGAAAAAGATGGTCCGATGGTCCTGCCGCACAAGCTCATATTGGCCTCAGGTTCGCCGCGCAGGCTCGAACTGCTGAGACAGGCCGGCATAGAACCCGATCATCTGATGCCCACCGATGTCGATGAAACGCCGCGCCGCGCCGAGCATCCGCGCACGCTGGCCCGGCGGCTTTCGCGCGAAAAGGCCGATGCCGCGCGAAAAGCCCTGAAGGGCGATCCGCAATGGCCGAACCGGTTCATCCTCTCCGCTGACACGGTTGTCGCGAGAGGCCGGCGCGTGCTCGACAAGACCGAACTCGTCAACGAGGCCTCCAGCGCGCTGTACATGCTCTCCGGCCGCACCCACAAGGTTTATACCGGCATCTGCCTCATCACCCCCAATGACGGCTTTCGCCAGAAGGTCGTCGAAACGCGGGTGCGGTTCAAGCGGCTGTCGCGCATGGAGGTCGAGAGCTATCTCGCCTCCGGCGAATGGCGCGACAAGGCCGGTGGCTATGCCATCCAGGGTCTTGCAGGCACCTTCATCGCCAAGCTGGTCGGCTCCTATACCAACGTGGTCGGACTGCCGCTGCTCGAGACCGTCAATCTGCTGACCGGCGAGGGCTATGATGTGCATGCCGGCTGGCTGGAACCGGAGCGGAGCGCCGCCCAATGAGCGAGAACGGCAATGTCGAACCGTTGCGCCCGGCGCGCCCGTGTCCCGAATGCGGCCGGCCCTCGACGCGCAAGAGCTATCCCTTCTGCTCGGACCGCTGCCGCAATGTCGATCTGCAGCGCTGGCTGACCGGCTCGTATGCCATTCCGGTGACCGAGGAAGAAGAGAATCTCAAGCCTTCCGAGGATGGCGACTAGGCGCAGGTTTTGCCCGCTTGGGCGGCGCGCAAAAATCTATGACATTGGCATGAAATCGTCTGGACACGACAAAAGGACGTGATATAACCCGGCTCGCCTGACCGGAGCCACCAACGCTCGACGGTCCTTTCAAGGCGATGCCCAGGTAGCTCAGTTGGTAGAGCAGCGGACTGAAAATCCGCGTGTCGGTGGTTCGATTCCGCCCCTGGGCACCACTCTTTGACATTCCCCCGACATCGCACCGCAATCCTGGGCGATCGTGCCGACAACGGCCCGAGACCGCCTCATCAAAGCCTATGCCTGGCCGGATTTGACCAATGTCGAACGACGCCGGCAAAGCACGCCAAATCGCTTTTCCCGCGTGGACCAGCCACGACAAGCCGGCTGAGTGAAACGGTGACGGATCAAATGTGATCACGAAGAAGATTATCAAAACCTATGGTTGATGATAATCTACGGCAACTACCAAATAGCCTGGCGCGCGACGGTCGGAGCTTCCTGGAAGCGTAAACGGGGTCGGATGGCATGCGGTATGAACTGGGAATGGATGAGTTTGAGGGCGTCTCTTCCGAGAACGCGGGCTCGACATTTTGCCCGAGACTCTGGAGCAGCGCCTTCATCGTCGAAAACGGCGATGTCTATGGCTGCTGCCACTACCAGCCCTACAAGCTCGGTAATATCCACCAAAAGTCACTGAAGGACATCTGGAACGATGCCTCCGTGCAAAGGGCCCGCGCGCAGTCGCTCAACGGTAAACTTGCCTGCTACGCACACTGCAACCTGCTGGATGAAGCCGCCCGCAAGGCGCGGCCGACGGCCGATCAGGGATTGGCCACACCCTATGACAATCTGCGGCGCCTGAAGATCCTCTTCGGCGAGCTTTGCAACATCGCCTGCATCATGTGCTGGCAGGACCACAAGGCAAGGCATCAGCTTTCGCTCGATGTCATCAAGCAGCGGGTCGATTTCACCAATATCGACAAGATCGAGTTCCAGGGCGGCGAACCGCTTGCCATCAAGGAGTGCAAGAACGCCTATCTGTGGCTGACCGAGGAGATGGGCAAGAAGGTCAACTTCCTGACCAATGGCACGCTGGTATCCGAAGCCTGGGCGGAACGGATCTGCAAGGGCTCCAAATGGCTGCATATCTCGTTCAATGGCGCCCGCCAAAAGACGGTGGAGCGCGTCAATTCGGGAGTCAAATACCAGAAGGTTCTGCAGTCGGTGGAAAGGCTGCTTGAAGCCCGCCAGCGACTGAAATCGAAGGTCCGGCTGGTCGGTCACTTCACGATCGTTCCGGAGAACGTCCGGGAGATCGCGCATTTCCCGGAATTTTGCGCAGAACTGGGCCTCGACGGCGTCGAATACGGATATGACCGCGATACCGTTCCAAAATGGATCCGCGAAAATGCCCGCGAAGTCGATGATATTCGACGCGCCGTCAAAGACATCGTTTCAAGGCCGCCGCTGGACATCAACACCAATCGGTTGATCCACCTCGGGATTCACTGACCCGGTCTTTGCCGGATGGTCCGCTGATTCTCCGCATTCTTCGGGCGGTTCGCGCGGCCTGAAACAAGGACGCACCGAAGGTTTCGCAGCGCATCCGCGGTTCGAAAAAGCACTGCTGAATCAAACCTCTGTCATTAACCAACAATTCGATACCACGTTTATTGAAATACCCCGCAATGCTACATTGTTGGCATAGCAGCACGTCCTGTAACGCGCTGCGAAGCGGTATTTTGAGAACGAATGGTGTTTTAGTGATGAGAGCGGCTGAAGGACGTCACGGTGCCCGCAAGGTAGCGTCATATGAACGTGACCGCGACCAATACTCTCTGGAATGTCTTGAAACACGGGCCGAACTGGATGGCTTTGAACATGAGTGGCGGCGCCTCGAGCAGCAATGCGCGGAACCGTTCATAGCGTTCCAGACAGCGGACTGGTGCCTGACCTGGATTCGCAGCCACCTTCACAACACGATGGCAAGGCCCGCCGAACCGCTTGTCTTTGTCCTGAGAAAAAACGGGGACGCCGTGCTTGTGTGGCCCACGATGAAGGTCCGCTCGAGGATCGGCATGCGTCTGCTCGTCAGCCTGACCTCGCCGCTCAGCCAGTACAGCAATGTCGTGGTCGACCGCGACGTCGTTTCCAGCAAACTGGCTTCAAGGGCGCTCGGCGACGCCATCAAGTTCAGCAAGGTTGATGCCGCCGCGCTCGATGCAATCCCGGAGGGTTCCCTGCTGCAGAGCCTGACACGCAAGCGCGGCATACCGGAAATCTTCCATCAGGAGTCGGCGATCCTCGATATCGGCAGTCAGGAAGACATGACATCCTATCTCGCCGCACTGCCCAAGAAGACACGCCGGCAGCGCAACCAGCGCCGCAACCAGCAATTCTAATTTTGGGATTTTTGGGATTCTCAAATCGCTCGATCTATGATTCGTTTGTTGCGTGTTACACTTGGATTCCCTCATTGGCTCGCTCAGATCGTGCTGCGCGAACTTGCCTGACCGACGGGTTGGCCCAAACACGAGTTACACGATGGCAGATATCGGCCTGTCGGCGTTTTCGATATTTTTCATGCAGTCTCCGTCGTTCCTGTCGCATCAGCGCGAGATGCAAGCGGGTAACGGTTGCTCGAACTGTCAGACGTTGTTCGGAATCAAGAAGCTTCCGAGCGATAATCATATCCGCTCGATGCTTGATGAGGCTGAACCGCAGCATCTCTTTGGGCAGTTTGATAACCTTGTTGACCATCTGAAAAGCCATAACGGTTTGGAGCCTTTCCGATGTCTGGATGGTCGCGTGCTGATTGCACTTGATGGCACAGAATATTTCTGTAGCCGCAAGTTGCATTGCCGGAATTGTTCTCATCGCAAGCGCAATGATGGCGGCACCGAGTATTTTCACACCATGGTTTCCGCCGCGGTCGTCGTCCCGGGTGACAGCCGAGCGATACCGCTGCAGCCGGAATTTATTAGCCCGCAGGACGGTCATGCGAAACAGGATTGTGAAAGGAATGCCGTCAAACGCTGGCTTGCCGCCAATGGGAAACGTTACGCTTCGCTAAAGCCAGTTTATCTTGGCGATGACCTGTATGCTAATCAGCCGATTGTTGATACGATTCAGTCGGTTGGCGGCGACTTCATTCTGACTGCCAAGTCCTTGTCCCATAAGACGTTGTACGAGTGGCTGGACGGTGCCGAGATCAACTCGACAAAGCGCCGTCGTATCAAAAAGGGTCGCAAGGCTGCCACCCACATCTATCGCTGGCTGAATGATGTACCCCTGCGCGATGGCAAGGACGCGACCCACGTCAACTGGTTCGAAATCGAGATTATCAACACCAAAGGGAAGACCACATATCGCAACAGCTTTGTGACCAACATCGCTGTCGATGAGACCAATGTCGGGGACCTTGCCGCTTGCGGACGCGCACGGTGGAAGATTGAAAATGAGACCTTCAATGTTCTGAAAACCCGGGGATACAATCTGGAGCACAACTTTGGGCATGGCGACAATTATCTGGCATCTGTGCTGGCGACGCTCAATCTGCTCGCCTTCGCCATGCATACAGTTTGTGATGTACTCGAAGCGCTCTGGAAGAAAGCCCGCAGTGTTTTAGCGGCGCGGTATCGGTTCTTCGATCACATCCGCACGATTGTTTGCTACTTGATCTTCCCGGATTGGGGTGCACTCATACGAACACTTGTCGATGGTGAGCCACCACCGACCGTCAAGTCAGCCCGGAAGCAACCTAAACCCTCCTGAAAATCAGCTCAAATTCATCTGAGACCCAAAAATGAGCCAAAATTAGAATTGCTGGCGCCGCAACAAGCTCATGCGCATGGGCGAGCTCGAATACCGGGTCCATGCAGGAGGCACCGCCGAGTACAAGTTTCTGATCGGCCGGGCACTGGAAATGAAGAACGAATGGCTGCAGCAGACCGGTCGCAACGCGCAGACGCTATCGGCTCCGTCGACGGTCCGGTTCCTCGGCCAGCTTTCAGGGGACCTGGATGCGCCCGGTCAATGCGCGGACGGAGCGGTCGCGCATGGCCTGTATCTCGATGACAAGCCGATCGCGATTGAAATCGGCCTGTGCCAGGGCCGGCACTACTATGTGTATCTCGGCGCTTTCGACTGGTTATTCCGCCGATACTCACCCGGCAAGGTTCAGATGGAATACTCCCAGGAATGGGCGCTCGAGACCGGTGTCCGGGTCTACGACTTCCTTGGCGAGCCGGCCGACTACAAATCCCATTGGACCAACTCCGCCTGCCGGCTCAGATCCTCCCATGTTCCGGTCTCGCTCCTGGGGCTGGGCTATTGCCTGACCTGGAAGGCTTTCTTGCGGCCGGTCATGAAGTCCGGCTTTGCTCGGCTCGATCCGCGCTACCGCAAGATGCTGATCGCCGGCGTTACAGCGATTGCCAGACCGGCGGCCGGTGGCGAGCGCGATATCGATAAGGGCCGCAAGTCAGCCGAGAGCATGGACACGTGATGCCGCGCGTTCCCGCTGCGTCTCACATTGCTGCGATTGGAGTTCAATATGCGTTCCGGGCCTGATCATTCGGCAGTCCTGCTGCTTGGCAACTACCGGCCGACACTGCCGCTGTCCGAGATGTTCTTTCGCAGGGATATCTACGTCATAGCTGGAAACGAAGGCTGTGATCATTGCGCGGAATATTCCCGGTTCGTTTCCGAGATATGGATTCATCCAAAAGTCGCCGATGCGAAGGAATTCCTTTCCGCATTGACGAATTTGCTGCGCGATCGCCCGGAAATCAAACAGATTGTGCCGGTCGAGGAAGCGTTTGTCCGCTTCTTTGCAAAGCACGCTTCCGACCTTCCGAAACATGTGCGCATCGCCATGGCCGACGCGCAATTGGCGCAAACCTGCCTGGACAAGGTTGAGCTCCTGGGCATCGCTGGAGCAGCGGGAATTCCGGTCGCGCCGTACCGGCTCGCCGATTCCATGGACAGCCTGCATGACGCGCTCAAGGAACTCTCCTATCCATGTGTGGTGCGACCGGAGGAATCGGCCAACCGGCTGTTCGGGCAAAAGGCCCTGACATTGCATTCCGACCTCGATCGCGACCGCTGGTTCGGGACATGGCCTGCGGAGCAGCGTTCGTTGTTGCTGCAAAAGAAGGTCGGCGGCATCAGGCACAATTGTTATTTTGCCGCGGATTCAGGCCGTATCTGCCGCTACCTCCACGCCATTATTCTGAGGACAGACCGCCAGGACGGATCGGGACTGGCGGTCGAGGGCAAGACCATTCCGCCTGAACCCACAATCCTGACCTATTCAAGAAAGCTGGTCGCCGAATTGGGGTATACCGGCATCGGCTGCATCCAGTATCTCGTCGACGAGGAGCGGGACGAGGTGCACCTGCTGGAGATCAATCCGCGCATCGCCGGCAACCATGTAATTCCCGAGTATTGCGGGATGGCCCTTGGTGAGTTCCTCGTTGACGGTGCGGATGATGCCATCCGATACGGACAGCCCGGCATCCGCTATTCCTGGATCGCCGGCGACATGGAAGGTTTCAAATCGGAGTTGCTGCGCGGCGCATTGGGGCCCGGTCAGGCCATTCTGTGGTTGGGAAGGATGCTTCGCAACGCGGTTCGAACCAATGTCGACGTCATGTTCAACGCCCGCGATCCACTGCCGGGAATTGTCAACTTGCTGGATGTCATACCCGGCATTGGCCACATTACCCGATTGCGCAGGCGCGAAGGCGGCGCGCGACATCTGTCCCGTCTCGTTCCGAAAGCGCGTCCCGGAATTTCATTCATCAAAGCCGCCGGAGAAACCTAGTATGCGTGTGATTTCCGAATCCGAGTTTCCCTTGACCGGTGGCTACAGCCGGCCGGAACCGGCTACGGCTGCTGCCTCGGCGGGTGATTGTACCGTGCGCCGTGTCGACCCCGCACAATGGGATGCGCAATTTGCGGATTTCCGTGACATCGTTCACGAGCAATCCGCTTGCTTCAATCTCGCGCGCTGGCCGGCAGGCTCCCTGCAGTTTCTCGCCGTCGAGAGGCAAGGCAGGATCATCGGTGGCGCCGTTGTGCGAACCGTATCGGCCCCTGCGAATATTGCCCGGCTTTCAATTTTGCGGTGGGGTCCGCTTTGGCGGCCAGCCCACCGGGAGCCCGACCCGGCCAATCTGCAGCGGATTTTTGATGCCCTGATCGATGAGCTGGTTCATCGACAGAAGAGCTACCTGCTGGTCATCCCGCGCTCGGATCCCGAATACGCGGCCGTCGAAGGCGAATTGCTTCGAGACCGGGGTTTTGAAGCCGTATATCAGCCGCCAGCGCCGGAGCGGTACTTTGTCGATGTCGATATGCCGGCCGATCAGGCCATGGCCAGCCTCAATCAGAAATGGCGCTACAATCTGCGCAAATCCCAAAAACACGACCTGAGGTTCGAGTGGCACCACGGTGCGTCGGGCGCGGCGCTGTTCCAGCCGGTCTTCGAACAGATGATGTCCAGGAAGAATTTTTACGATTCGAGCCCGGTTGACAGTTTGGAACAGATCGCCGTCGCGGACGCCGAAGCACTTCGGCCCGAATTTGCCATTGTCTTCGAAAAGGACGAACCCGTCGCGGCCGCGGCCATCGACATGAGCGGCGAGCGGTCAATCTACCTTTACGGGGCAACGAACAAACGCGGCAATGCGCTGCGGGCCGGCTATTTCATGCAGTGGGAGATTGTTCAGCGGCTGTGCAAGACACCACGCATTCGCTGGTACGATCTCGGCGGCGCGACGTCGGATGGATGCAGCCTGCACCAGTTCAAGCGTGGCCTGACAGGCAAGTCCGGTGTGGTCTCAGATATCCCGCCCTATTTCGGAAAGGGATCCGACGTCCGCCAGATCCTTTTCGGAAAGGCGGCGCTGAAAAGCCGCCTGATGAAGTTCCAGATGCAAAAACAGCTGCACGACTTCCTGCCGGCTTTCCTGAAACAGTCGGCATGATCGCCCTGCTGACAAAGATCTCGGGCCTGACCCTGGCGCGTCTGCTTGGCGCGCTGGTGACATTTGCCATAACCATCGTCATTGCGCGTCAATTTGGAACGGACGAGCTGGCGATCTATGCCGTTTGCATCTCGGTTGCGAACCTCGCGGCGGTGGCGATTCCCCTCGGCCTCCAGTCCCTGGCGCCGGTCGAGATCGCCAAGATGTCGGCATTCCCGGACCGGTCGGCGATCCGCGATTTCATTTCACATGGCCGCCGAGTGATTGCGCGCTCCTTTCTGGTCACCACCTTGCTCGCCCTTCTTTTTGCGGCCGCGGTGTTTTTGACGGGAAAGGCATCGGAATACACCGCCCCGGCAGTGATCGCGGTGATGGCGCTCGCGCCGATCATGGCGTTGAACCAGTTGCATGGTGGCGTGCTGATTGGCCTGCAGAAGCCCTTCAGCGGACAACTGGCCGACGGCCTTGTCAAACCGCTTGTTACGCTAGCCGTGCTGCTTGCTGCGGTTGCAGCCTTCCAGGACCGGTCCATGGCGGCGATCCTCCTGGCCATCGGCCTCGGCGCTGTTGCGGCCATGGCAATCCAGGTCCGCACATTGAAACCACAAATGGCGGGACCAACAAAAACCCACGCGCCGAATGCCGGCACGCGCCGCGACTGGTCGCGCAGATCAAGATCCTGGCTCGGCATAACCCTGTGTTGGGACTATCAGATCGAGATCCTGCTGCTCGCCTGCGCATTGATCGCGGCACCGCTGGAAATCGCGCTGTTGCATGTGTGTTTCAGGATACGGGTCCTGATCGGGTTTGGGATACGCGCCCTTTATGTTGTCTTGCAGCCGAAGATCTTTCAGGCCTGCGCCAAGGGTGACAGGACCCGGACAAAGCGCCTCATCGGCCGCCTGAACGGTGTCGCGACAGCCTATATCGCAGCGTCAATCGCCGCTCTCCTTGTTGCAGCCGAACATGTGCTGGGCCTGTTCAATCCGGATTTTAGCGCGTATGGGAACCTTCTCCTGGTCATCTGCTCGGCTGCCGTTTTGCGTGCCATATTCGGTCCGTCAATCACTGTCCTCGCATCGCACGAACGCCAGGGCGAGATTCTCGCGCTGCTGGCGGTCGGTGTTGCATCCTCAGTCGCGCTTGCTTTCGTGCTTTATCCGTTAATCGGTGTTCTCGGCATTGCCGTCGCCTACTGCGCATCGGTCATGATGGCCGCCGTGGGCATGTGGCTGCTGGCAAAACTGCGCTGCGATACCGATACGGCTATCTGGGCGAACAGCCTCGTTTAGCGGCGATCTGGTGCAGTTTGGACTGGCACGGGCAATTCCTACCCGTAACGTTCCACGAAGTTCCTGAGAATCATCGCTCCGGCTCGGGGATTGCCCAGCCGCGCCTCGGCCGTCAGGCGATCTGCATCTTCCGGTGCGAAATAGCCCTTGTCCCGGTAAATCCGGATGCGCAGCGCAAAGACATCGCCGTCGGCTTCGGGATGAAACTGCGTCGCATAGACATTGTTCCCGTAGCGGATCATCTGGAACGGGCATGCCTTGCCGGCGACAAGGTGGGTGCAACCGGACGGCAGTTCCTGGACCGCCTCCTTGTGCCCGACAAACGCATCGAACGGTCCGTCAATCCCGGCAAGCAAGGGATCCTCCTTGCCGGCATCTGTCAGGTCGGCGCGGGCAACGGAAACCGGTTCGCTGAACCGCTCCTTTGAAACCTGCGCGCCGAGATGGTGCGCCAGGATGCCGATACCATAGCAGCATCCGAGAAACGGCACATCATGATCGGTAATCGCCGGCATCATCGACATGACGGCGTCTTCGATGCGTTTTTCGACCGGTGATTTCTCATTCTCCGGATCGGACACACAGCCCGGCCCGCCACCGACGATGACACCGGCAAAGGAGCCCAGATCGATGTCAGGAAGGTCTTCGCGTTCGAGGCGGATTCGCCGTGTTCGCTCTTCACCCAGCCCGCCCTTTTCAAGCATGGCGCGGAATTCGTCGTCCGAGGCTTCTTCCTCGGGGCGCAACTGCAGGATCAGGAACGGTTTCATGCGCAGGGGCCGGGTGGTTCTATGAGGGATCGGTACGCCGCTCTATGCGGCAATTGTCCGGCCCAGTCAAACAAGGCTCATTCCGCCCTCGGCTTCGGCCTTGGCGAGGGGCCGGTGTCGAACCGCGGATTGGGATTGCGCAGCACGGGGTTTTTCATGGAGACGTTTTCGCGGCTTTCGCGCCACACCACGAACAGGCCCGACAAGATGATCACGGCGGAGCCGATGGCGACATAAGCGTCTGGCCGTTCCATGAAGAAGAGCGCGCCATAAAGCGTCGCCCACAGGATCTGGCTGTATTGCGTCGGCGCGATCACGGCCGCCGGCGCCGACCGGTAGGCCGAGATAATGCAGAGCTGTGCAAGAACCGAAATCAGCCCGATTGCCGCCATGAGGCCGAGATCCGTCAGATCCACCGGCACGTAAACGGCCGGCAGCGTCGTGGCCATGGCGATGAGCGAGACCAGCATGGGGTACAGGATCAGCACCGCCGAACGCTCCTCGCTGCCGATCTTGCGCACGACGATCGCCGCAAGCGCCGTGGCGACCGCAGCCGTCAAAGCAGCAAAATGGCCGAGCGTGAGCACCGTCATTCCGGGGCGCAGCACGATGAGGACGCCGACAAGCCCGATGCCCACCGCCGCCCAGCGCCGTGCCCGCACGACCTCGCCGAGCAGCGGCACCGAAAAGGCGGTGATCAGCAGCGGCGCCGCGAAGAGCAGCGCGTAGACTTCTGCCAGCGGCAATGTCACGAACGCATAGAAGGCGCTCGACATGGCGATGATGGTCAGCACCGAGCGCGTCAGGATCAGCCACGGATGATGCGGCCTGAAATTGTCGACCGCCCGGTCCGCCAGGATGATCATTGACATCGGCACGAATGCAAAGAGCATGGCAAAAAAGATGATCTGGAACACCGGATAGGTTTCGCCCAGCGCCTTGATGATCGCATCATGCGTGGCAAACAGGCCGAAGCCCAGGACTGCAAATCCGAGGCCGCCCATCAGGGACGGTTTGCTGTCGGTGGCTTCCGTGCTCATTGGCCGATCCGGTTGATCAAAGTTGAATGCTCCATCGCCCAATTTTGCGAAACCTGCAACAGGGAATTTGGCCGGGTGGCGAAAACGCATCGCCGTCGTTGAACGGGCGCGGTGATACTATACAAAATCGTTCAGCAACCGCAGCACCGCTTTGCGCATGGCGGGCGTTTCGACATGCCCGGTTTTGTCCGAAATCACTTCAAGCAGCCGCGCTGTTGCGTTGTTTTTCCGATAAGCGCTCCGCAGCGTATCAAGGGCTGGGTCCAGCGCATCAGGCGGCGTCAGGGGATCGGTCCGGCCGCAGCAGACCAGTTGCGGGCGCGGCGCGATGCATGCTGCGATATCGGCAAGGTCGCACATCCGCAGCAGACCGGGCACTGTCATATATGGTCCATGCAGCTCGTGCGCCCCGCCTTCGATGAGCGGCTGCATGTTGGAAAAGACGCAAAGATGCGCGCAGGCGCAAACCCGTGCATCCAGCGCGGCGAGCATATAGGCGTGCGTGGCGCCCATCGAAAGCCCGAGCGTTGCGATGCGCGCCCCGTCCACATCGTCGCGGCCGGAAAGGTAATCCAGCGCTGCGGCGAGATCGGCCAGCATATCCCCCATGAGTGTTCTGCCGTGCCAGAGGGCTGCCTTGGAAAGTGCGGTTTCGGTGCCTTCGGCCTGCCGATCACCGAAGCCAGGCATATCGATGCACAGAACGGCATAACCGCGCGAAAGGAGAGCCGGACCGTAGGCATCGAGCAGGGCAGGGCGGCCTTCGACCAGTTCACGCCGCCCGATATCGTAATTGTTGCCATGGGCATGGCAGTAGAGGATCGCGGGCAGGGGTTCGTCAGTCTCAGCTGGGCGCAAGAGCGTCCCCGGCACCTGCAGTTGCCGGCTTTCCAGAACGATATCTTCGATCGTGTAACCGGAATCACGGCGGACTTCGACCAACCGGGCGCGCGCTCCCTGTGCCGGGCCGGCCGGATAGCCGAGCAGTCGCCATATGGATTGCGCATCGATGCCGGGCATGGTGGTTTCCATGACTCCCTCTGGTGAATATCGGACTTGCCCGCTTACTTGTATACTAGTATATAGCGTCTATTGGGAGAGCAAAATGAGGCAGACTTGGCGGTGGTTCGGGCCGCTCGACAGGGTGACCATCGGAGATGCGCGACAGGCCGGAGCCGAAGCGATCGTCTCGGCCCTGCATCACTTGCCGCCCGGAGCCGAATGGCCGCTTGAAGAAATTGCCGAACGCCAGCAGGCAGTGGCGACCGGAGCCGACGGGACGCCGACAGGTCTTGTTTGGGAAGTCGTTGAAAGCCTGCCGGTATCTGAGGCCATCAAGACAGGGTCGGGTGACTGGCGCGGCGACGTCCAACGCTACCGGACGAGCCTGAGCAACCTTGCCAAGGCCGGCATTCGCACGGTCTGCTACAATTTCATGCCGGTGCTCGACTGGACGCGCACGGATCTCGCGGCACGGATGGATCATGGTGGCACGGCCATGCGCTTCGATCTGGTCGACTTTGCGGTTTTCGACATCCATATTCTTGGCCGGGCCGGTTCGGCCGATGACTACCCGCCATCGGTACCGGAGCTGGCGGCGCGGCGCTTTGCACACCTTTCAGATGCGGGCAAGCAGCGCCTGACCGAGAACGTCACCGCCGGACTGCCCGGCGCCGCCGAACATTGGACACTTCAAGGACTGCGCGATCGGCTTGCCGATTATTCAGCCATCGATGCCGACTGTTTGCGCCGTGCGCATGTCGATTTCCTGTCCGAGATCGTGCCGCATGCCGAGCACCTTGGCATCCGCCTGTGCTGCCATCCCGATGATCCGCCATACCCGCTGCTCGGCCTGCCAAGAGTGATGTCTACAGCCGAAGATTTCCGCTCGCTGCTTTCGTCCGTGGACAGCCCGTCGTCCGGATTGACATTCTGCACCGGCTCGCTCGGTGCGAGGCCTGACAATGACATTCCGGCGATGGTGGCCGAGTTCGCCGAACGTATTCATTTCGTGCATCTGCGCAATGTTACCCGCGAGACAGAAGGTGTTCCGTGTTCCTTCTTCGAAGATGAGCATCTTGCCGGAGGCACCGACATGGTTGCCGTGATCGCCTTGCTGCTCGCCGAGGAACGGCGTCGCCGCAACACGGGCCGCGAGGATCACCAGATCCCCATGCGGCCGGATCACGGCCAGGACATACTCGACGATGTCCATCGCGGCGCGCAGCCTGGCTATCCCGCGATTGGCCGGCTCAAGGGGCTGGCGGAACTGCGCGGTGTCATGCATGCGCTTGAAAGTTCCGCGCAGCGGGACAGTGATGGCGCGCGCAAAGGTTCGGCCCCGGATACCCAGGAGGCGTTTCATGCCGCGCTTGGCTCCTGAGGCCTCGGCCTTTGACATGCAGGCAGCGTTAAAGGGCGTTGCCATTGACCGCACGCGTTCCATCGGGCCGCAGATCTACGATGCCCTGCGCCGCCGGATCATCGACAACCGCTTCCCGCCGGGCACAGCACTCAGCGAAAAGGAAGTCGCACGCATCTGCGATGTCAGCCGTACGCCGCTTCGGGCGGCCATCCAGGATCTCGCGGGGGAGGGACTGATCATCGTCAAGCCGCAGGTGGGTTCGGTGGTCGCCCCGCACGACGCCGCCCGGGTGCGCGAAGCGATCTTTATCCGAGCGGCGATCGAGGCGGCGATCGCCCGGCGCCTCGCGGAAACCGGCGTCGACGAGGCTGCGCTTGCACCGGTCCTCGCCGCGCAGAAGGCGACCGGCGAGCGCGACGATTACCTGACCTTCTTCCGCTACGACGAACAGTTTCACAGCATGCTCGCACAGATGGCGGAGGTGCCCAATGCCTGGCAGATGGTGCAGTCGGTGAAGGCGCATATCGACCGCCAGCGCCTGCTTCTGATGTCGTCGATCACCGGCCGCTCCATGCGCGCTTATGAAGACCACATCATGCTCATCGAGGCGATCCGCCGCGGCGATGCGAGCGCCGCCGCCGCGGTCATGCGCGATCACGTCAACTCGGCGCTCGAAACTCTGGAAGCGGGCGCGCAGGGACCCTGACCCGGCAGAATTAAGCTTGCTCGCAATGATGATGTTTACTAGTATACAAGTAGCAAATGGGAGGTAATCAAAATGAACAGCAGATTGAACAGACTTCTGGTGCTCGGCACCGCTGCGATGGGACTGATGGTCAGCAGTGCGCTGGCTGAAACAGAACTGCGCATAACATGGTACAATGACGGAAATGAGGGCGAGGTCATGCGCGAGATCCTCGACCGTTATGAAGCCGCCAATCCGGATGTGAAGGTGACCCTCGATGTGGTTCCCTACAAGGCCATCCTGGAGAGCCTTCCGGTGCAGCTCGCTGCCGGTGAGGGGCCGGACCTGGCCCGTGTAACTGACCTTGGCGGTCTCTCCGAACACTATATGGATCTGACGCCGCACATCTCCGATACGGCCTATTGGGAGACCAATTTCGGCCCGTTCCTGAAGTGGCTGCGCCAGCCGGGCAACGACAGTGCCATTTCCGGCTTCATGACCCAGCTGACAGTCACCGGCCCATACGTCAACAAGACGCTTTTCGAACAGGCCGGCGTTGACCTGCCGGGCGACGGCGCGACCTGGGACGATTGGGCCGTTGCGGTCCGCGAGGTTGCCGACAAGCTGGAAATTCCGATCCCGATGGCCTGGGACCGCTCCGGCCACCGTGTTTCCGGTCCGGCGATCTCCATGGGCGCCAAGATGTTTGACGCCGACGGCAACCCGGCCCTGGTCGATGACGGCCTGAAAGCCATGGCCGGCAAGCTCTATGAATGGCACCAGGACGGCACCATGCCGAAGGAGCTCTGGGGCTCCGTATCGGGATCCCAGTATCTCGGCGCCAATGAGGACTTCGCCAATGCCCAGGTCGCCATGTATATGAGCGGCTCGTGGCAGATCCCGCAATTTGCTGACAAGATCGGTGATGCTTTCGACTGGTGGGCGGTTCCCGCACCTTGCGGCCCGGCTGCCTGCACGGGCATGCCCGGCGGCGCCGCGCTGGTCGCCCTGAAGACCTCGGAGCATCCTGAGGAAGTCGGCAAGCTGATGGACTATCTCTCCAGCGAGGAAGTCCTCAACGAGTTCTACGGCAAGACGCTGTTCATTCCGGGTCATCTAGGCCTTGCAGCCAACGGCGTTGAATTCCATACCGACGATCCGCGTGCCAAACATGCGCTCGAGACCTTTGCTGCGGCGGTGCCGGGCATCTCACCGACCGCCTTCGACCTGCAGGGTTACGTTTACAACCGCGTCATGTTCAATGCGCTGATCTCGCGTCTCGGAGAGGCGATTGTCGGGGAGCTGACTCTCGACGAGGCCTACAGCCGCATGACCCAGGATGTCGAGCAGCAGATCGCCGAAAAGGAACGCGGCGGCTGATCACGCAAATTGTGTGATCCGACAAAACACTCCGGGCGCATCCTCCAGGCGCCCGGAGCCACAGGAATACCAACGGCTCCGACCAGATCCCATGGCGCACCAATCACCGGCTGACACAGACAACCCGACCCTCGGTGAACGCTTCAATGCTGTTGCCGCCTGGCCGATGCGCATTTTGTTCGGGCTGCTCGAAACGCCGTTCAGGGCACTGCAGCGCATCCTCGGCATCGGCCGCATGCCCTATGTGTTCCTCCTGCCCAATCTGGCTTTCTTCGGCATCTTTGTCGTCATACCGCTGATCATCAACTTCGCATTCTCGGTCACCGGGGGCGACGAGCTCTTCCTGGATGAGCGGCCCTATATCGGCGGTGAGCAATATTCCTATCTTGCCGACTGCGGCAATTATCTTGACCCGACAAGCTGCCGCGAGGACCGGTTCTGGCGCGGCATCTACAACACGATCACCTTCGTCTTCTTCCAGGTCGCCTTCATGGTGCTGTTTTCGCTGATCACGGCACTGATCCTCAATCGCGAGATCCGCGGGCGCGGTTTCTTCCGCGCGGCGTTCTTCTTCCCGGTTCTGCTGTCGCCCGTCGTCGTCGCCCTGATCTGGAAATGGATCCTGCTGCGCAATGGCGTGCTCAATGCGGGCCTGACCTCCATCGGTTTCGAGCGCATCCTGTTCTTTGTCGATCCGAACTGGTCGATGTTCTGGGCGATATTCGTCTCGATCTGGGCGCATATGGGCTTCTACACGCTGATCCTGCTGGCCGGCCTGCAGGCCATTCCGCCGGACCTTTACGAAGCCGCTGAAATGGACGGAACCAAGCGAGAACGGGTCTTCTGGCGCATCACCCTGCCGCTGCTGTGGCCGAACCTTCTCGTCGTCATTGTCCTGGCGCTGATCAAGGCGGTACAAATATTCGACGAGGTCTTCGTCCTGACCGGTGGTGGCCCGGGCACAGCGACGCAGTTCATCGTCCAGTACATCTACACGACCGGTTTCGCCAACCAGGTGCAGAATTTCGGTCTCGCCGCGGCGGCATCCGTGGTGCTTGGTGTGGTGCTCTTCGTTCTGACGCTGGTGCAGCTCGCAGTGACGCGGCGCAAGGAGGACGGCTGACATGGCTGACGCACAGACGGCTTCCACACGTTCAATCACCGGAATGCTGACGGCCCGCCGGGGCGGCGCCTCCTGGCACTGGACCGATGTCTTTACCTATCTTTATCTCGCCTTCGGCGTCTGCCTGATGTTCGGACCGGTGCTGTGGCTGGCGCTCTCCTCGTTCAAGACCCCGGCCGGCCTGCTTGAATTTCCGCCGACCCTGTTGCCGCTCGGCCAGATCGAAATCGAGCTCGATGGCTACGACAAGCCGCTGCCGCTCTACAAGGTGACGATGGAAGACGGTTCCGAGCGCGAACTGGCGCAGGTCCGCCGCATCGGAATTATCGCCCAGATGGTCGATCCGGCCGATCCGGAAACCTCGATAAGGGTGCCGATCGCCAGCCGGGAGCCCATCCGCGAGTTCCGCGTCGCCTGGGAGAATTACACAAACCCGCTCGAGCGGTTCAACTTCCTGACCTACCTCAACAACTCCGTCATCGTGACGGTTGTGGCGACACTGATAACGCTGCTGATCAACTCCATGGCCGCCTTCGGGCTCGCCATCTATGAGTTCAAGGGGCGCAATGCGGTCATGCTTTTTGTCATCGGCACGCTGATGATCCCCATTACCATCATTCTGGTGCCCGCCTATCTGGTCGTCACCCAGCTCAACATGGTCAACACGCTCTGGGCCGTGATCCTGCCGGGGGCGGCGACGCCGACCGGCGTCTTCCTTCTGCGCCAATATATGCTGACCCTGCCGCGCGATCTCATCGAGGCGGCGCGTATGGACAAGGCAAGCGAATGGGCGATCTACTGGCGTATCGTTCTGCCGCTGTCGCTCCCGGCGATCGCTGTGCTGGCAATCTTTTCCGTGATGTGGCGGTGGAACGACTTCCTGTGGCCGCTCGTGGTGCTCAACCGCAGCGAGGTCTACACGTTGCAGATCGGCCTCAACGCCTTCCAAGGCGAGCTCGATGTCCAGTGGCACTATGTGCTGGCGATGACCGTTGTGACGCTCATTCCGGTGGCTCTGGTCTTTGCCTTCCTGCAGCGCTTCATCACCACCGGCATCGCATCGACGGGCATGAAATGAGCGACGCCAGGCCGCTGATACTCTTCGATCCCCACCCCCGGACCGAGGCTATGGTCTTCACCGGCGACGTCGCCGACGAGTTGGGACGTGAGGCGCGCCTTGTCACGCATTTCGGCTCCCGCGCGCCGGACGATCTTGTCGACGGCGTCCTGGCGGATGTCGAGATCATTGTCGGCCAGACGGCTATGCCGAAGGAACGGCTCGACCGGGCCGCGAAACTCAAGGCAATCGTCAATGTGAAGGCCAATTGGGAGCCGAACATTGATTACGAAGAGGCGCAGCGGCGCGGCATTCACGTGCTCTCCGCGGCGCCGGCCATGGCGCCCGCAGTGGCGGAGTTCTGCCTGTGCCAGGCGATTGCGCTCGCCCGTGGCCTGCCGGCGGCCGACCGGCGCTTCCGCGAAGGCAGAGAGGAATACGGCATTGCAGGCAACGGCTCAGCCTACAGCCTTCACGACGCGGCCGTCGGGCTTGTTGGCTACGGCAATCTGGGGCGGGCTCTCGTGCCGCTGCTTCGGCCTTTCACGCGGCGCATTGCGGTTCACGATCCGTGGCTTTCGGACAGTTTCCTGCAGGCCCAGGATGTCCGGCCGTCCGGCCTCGAGGCGATCCTTTCGCAAAGCCGCTTTCTCTTCATCCTCGCCGGCGTGACCAGCGAGAATGAGGGCTTCCTCGACGAGGCGAAACTTGACCTGATACCGGCGGATGCAAGCGTGATCCTGGCGTCGCGGGCGGAAGTGGTCGCATTCGACCGGTTCATCGAAATGGCATCACAGGGCCGGTTCCGCGCCGCAATCGATGTCTTTCCGCAGGAGCCGGTGGCCGCTGGCGATCCGATGCGGGCGGCCGGCAACATATTGTTTTCCGCCCATCTGGCCGGCGGGCTCGAGGCATCCTATGCGCGCATCCGCGACATGATGCTGGACGATGTGAAACAGATACTGCGCGGCTTGCCGCCTCTGCGCCTCCAGCGCGCCGAGCCGAAACAGGCCGCCATGGCACGCAGTCGTTAGCGGACAGGAAAGGGCAGGCACGTGACCGAAATTATCCTCAAGGACGTCCGCAAGGCCTATGGCGACGTGGAGGTTATCCACGGCATTGATTTGAGCATCGACAGCGGGAAATTCGTCGTGTTTGTCGGCCCGTCCGGCTGCGGGAAATCCACGCTTTTGCGCATTATCGCGGGCCTCGAGGGCGTTACGTCGGGCGACGTCGTGATCGATGGTGATGTGGTCAACGCCCAGCCCGCATCCGAGCGCGGGCTGGCCATGGTTTTCCAGTCCTATGCGCTTTACCCGCATATGAGCGTCTACAAGAACATGGCGTTCGGCCTCGAGAACTCAAAGATGCCGCGCGAGGAGATCGAACAGCGGGTCAATGACGCGGCGTCCATGCTGCAGATCACCCCCTATCTCAAGCGCCGGCCCAAGGCGCTCTCCGGCGGTCAGCGCCAGCGCGTCGCCATCGGCCGGGCGATCGTGCGCGATCCAAAGGCCTTCCTGTTCGATGAGCCGCTCTCCAACCTCGACGCCGAACTGCGTGTCACCATGCGCAAGGAGTTGGCCGGTCTGCATGCCAAGCTCGGCGGGACCATGATCTATGTGACTCACGATCAGGTCGAGGCGATGACGCTTGCCAACACGATCGTCGTTCTCAATGCCGGCCGCATCGAACAGGTCGGCGCGCCGCTTGATCTCTACAACAGGCCGCAGAACACTTTTGTCGCCGGTTTCATCGGCTCGCCCCGCATGAACCTTGTCGATGCGGCTGCCGAGGCATCAGACGGCCGGATCGAGCTTGTGACCGGCCCGCAGCGCATCGCCATATCCTCTTCCATTCGCATTACCCGCAGCGACAAGATCACCTTCGGTGCCCGGCCGGAGCACATCGAGATCGTCGACGAGAAGGACGCCGACATTACCGCCACGGTCGATCTTTCAGAACAGCTTGGCGGCGAGACCTATCTCTACTGCACGCCCGAGGGCATGCCGCAACTCACGGTCCACCAGCTCGGCCAGCTGCCGGTGCATAACGGTCAGGAGGTCCATTTGCGCTTCGACCGCGCCGCCATGCATCTCTTCGACGGTGACGGCAAGGTTATCGCCAACGGTATACCGCAATGACCGAAGACAAATTCGGCATCGGCGTCATCGGCACGGGCATGGCGGCGGCGCCCCATGCAAGGGCCCTTAAGGAACTGCGGGAGGTTGTTGATGTGCGCGGGGTGTACTCGCGCAATCCGGACAATCGCGCCGCCTTTGCCGGGAATTTCGGATTTCCGGTTGCCGCTTCCGTGGATGCGCTGGCCGATGACCCGTTGTTGAAAGCGGTGATCCTCATTACCCCGCCAAGCGAACGGCTTGAACTTGTGCGGCGCTTTACCGAGGCCGGCAAGCACATCCTGATGGAAAAGCCCGTCGAGCGGACAACCGCTGCCGCCCGCGAGATCGTCGCTGTCTGCGACCAAAATGGTGTCCGGCTCGGCGTTGTCTTCCAGCACCGCTTCCGCCAGGCGTCCATGGCGCTGAAAGAACGGATCGACAGCGGCGTTCTGGGTGCCATTGGCCTCGTGCGGATATCAGTCCCCTGGTGGCGCGAGCAGGCCTACTATGATGAGCCCGGCCGCGGCACATTCGCGCGGGATGGCGGCGGGGTCCTGATCAGCCAGGCGATCCATACGCTCGACCTGATGCTGAGCATCGCAGGCCCTGTGGCAGAGGTACAGGCCGTCGCAGTGACGACGCCCTTTCACCGGATGGAGGCCGAAGACTTTGTCGCGGGCGGCATGCGCTTCGAGAGCGGAGCCGCGGGGGCACTCATGGCGACGACGGCGGCCTATCCCGGTGAAGCGGAATCGATCACCATCGATTGCGAGGCGGCAAGCGCTCATCTGCAATCGGGGACCCTGACGGTGAACTGGCGCGATGGCCGGGTTGAAACGGTGGGCGAGGCAGCCGGCACCGGCGGCGGGGCCGATCCGATGGCCTTTCCCCATGACTGGCACCGCGACCTGATCCGCGATTTTGCCGCTGCAATAAAATCCGGCCGGGAGCCGGCGGTCACGGGCCGTGAAGCGTTGCGGGTCCATCACCTGATTGACGCCCTGATCGAATCGTCGCGGGAACGGCGGGCCGTCGAAATAACAGCAGACAGCACGGATTGAGGATTTCATGCATGATCTGAAGCTCGCCGTCATTGGCGTCGATCACCGGCACATCTACGGCCAGCTTGCCGGCATGCTGGCGCTCGGGTGCACCTGCAAGGGCTGGTGGACCGAAGGTGAACCGCAGCCGGTTGAGGGTTTCGTAAAGCGCTTCCCTGACATCCCGCGTGTCGCGGATCGGTCTGTCCTGCTCGAGGATCCTGAGATCGATCTGGTGCTGATTGCCGATATCCCGGCACGGCGGGCGCAGCGGGCCTTCGAGGCGATGCGTGCCGGCAAGGATGTCATGACCGACAAGCCCGGTTGCACGACCATGGAACAGCTTGAAGAGATCCGCCGGACGGTCTCACAGACCGGCCGCATCTGGTCGATCGATTTTTCAGAGCGCTTCGAGGTCCCGGCTGTGTCCAAGGCGGCCGGACTGGTCGAAGCCGGCGCCATCGGTCAGGTAGTGCAGACGGTCGGGCTCGGTCCGCACAGGCTGAACAGGGCGACGCGTCCCGACTGGTTCTTCGACGATACACAATATGGCGGTATCCTTTGCGACATAGCCTCGCACCAGATCGACCAGTTCCTGTTCTTTACCGGATCGACCGACGCGGAAATCGTTTCGGCCAGCGTCGGCAATTTTGCCAATCCTGGCGACCGCGGCCTGCAGGACTTCGGCGAGATCCTGCTGCGCAGTGACCGGGGGCAGGGCTACATCCGCGTTGACTGGTATACGCCCGACGGCCTGCCCACCTGGGGCGACGGGCGGCTGACCATTCTCGGGACGGAAGGCTACATCGAGCTGCGAAAATATGTCGATGTCGCAGGCCGTCCCGGAACAGACCACCTCATTCTCGTAAACGGCTCGAGGTGCGAACACATCGATGCCTCGGGCGAACCGCTGCCTTACTTCGAAAACCTTGCGAGTGACGTTCGGGACCGAACGGAAACGGCCATGGGTCAGGCGCATTGCTTCAAGGTCATGGAACTGGCCATCCGGGCGCAGAATTCAGCCGCAATGCTCGGTCACCTTCGGGAATCAGTCTGATGCACGGTGTGGCTATCCTCGGGGCCGGTATCGGCCGCGATCACGTGCTGGCCTATGGCAGTTTGCCGGAGCGCTTCGCGGTGCGCATGGTCTGCGACCGCGATCTCGACCGGGCCGAGGAGCTTGCAACCCTTTCACCCGGATGTTCGGCTGTCGCCGAGATTGATGCCGCCATCGCCGATCCGCAGATCGACATTGTCGACATCTGCCTGCCGCCGCATCTTCATGGTCCGGTCGCGCTGAAGGCGATGGCTGCCGGAAAGCACGTAATTTGCGAAAAACCGGTAGCCGGAAGCGTGCATGAAGCAGATGAAGTTCTGGCTGCGGCGGAGCGCGCCGGGCGTCTTTTCGCTCCGGTGTTCCAGTACCGTTTCGGGCGCGGGCTTTACCAGCTTGCGGGCCTGCAGAGCCGGGGTCTCGCTGGCAGGCCGCTGGTCGCAACGCTGGAAACCCACTGGAATCGCGGTGCCGAATACTATGCCGTTCCCTGGCGCGGCCTGTGGCAGAGCGAACGCGGCGGCGCCGTGCTTGGGCATGCGATCCATATCCATGATCTTGTCACCCGGTTTTTCGGACCTGTATCGGACGTCACCGCGCTGGTCGACACGCGGGTCAACGATATCGAGGTCGAAGACTGCGCGGCGATAACCATGACCACCGGGTCCGGCGGGCTTGTCACCTCTTCGGTAACACTTGGCGGCGCCGGCGATACGTCGCGGCTGCGTTTCGTCTTCGAAGCGCTGACCGCCGAAAGCGGGCGCAATCCCTATGCGCCGGGCGCGGATCCCTGGACGTTCTCGGCGCGCGATCCCCAAGACCAGGATGCCTTGGATGCGGCGCTTTCGGATATCGACGGGGAGATCGCTGAAAGGCCCACCGGCTTTGCCGGCTTGTTCCTCGAGATTTCAAAACATTTGAATGGAGAAACGGCGGATCCGGTTAGCGCTCTGGATGGTGTACGGTCAATCGAGCTGGTCGCGGCGATCTACCATTCCGCGCGCACCGGCCGGCGCGTTGCCCTGCCGCTTGACCGCACGCTGCCGATCTGCGCCGACTGGGTACCGGAGGACAAGCGATGAGACCGCCTCTCAATCATCCGGACAGGCTGTTCCCCCCGGATCCAGCCATCCGCGACATCGCCCGCGCGCTCTATGTTTCGATCCGCGACCTGCCGATCATCAGTCCGCACGGACACACCGATCCGCAATGGTTTGCAGGCAATGAGAAATTCAAAGATCCCGCATCGCTGCTGGTGATACCGGATCACTATGTGCTGCGCATGCTGGTGAGCCAGGGCGTGTCGCTGGATGATCTCGGCGTGCCGCATCGCGAAAATCGCGATGCCCCGGTCGATGCGGAGGCCGTCTGGCGATTGTTCGCCGCGAACTACCATCTGTTCCGTGGAACGCCGACGCGCCTTTGGCTCGATCACACCTTCGAGACATTGTTCGGACTGGACGAACCGCTCGGGCCTGCCAGCGCCGATATCTGTTTCCGGCGCATCAGCGACTGCCTTGAACAGGATGATTTCCGCCCGCGAGCGCTTTTCGAGCGCTTCGGCATCGAGGTTTTGGCGACGACCGAGAGCGCCGTCGATCCGCTCGACCACCACAAGGCCATTGCGGCGAGCGGCTGGCCGGGCAAGGTTGTGACCACTTACCGGCCGGACAGTTCGGCCGATCCCGATCACCCGGAATTCTTCAGCGATGTCGAGGCGCTCGGTGCCTTGACCGGATGCGATATCAGCCGCTGGCAGGGTTTCCTTGATGCTCATCGCGAGCGCCGCGCCTATTTCCGCGCCCACGGCGCAACGGCCACCGACCACGGATTTCCCGACGCCGGTACGGCGGATCTATCTCCGGCGGAGTGTATTGCACTCCATGACAAGGTGATGGCCGGTGGTGCGGATGCAAGGGACCGAAGCCTGTTCAGGGCACAGTTCCTGACCGAGATGGCCAGAATGAGCGTCGAGGATGGCATGGTCATGCAGATCCACCCTGGATCGGTGCGCAATCACAACGCCGCCGTGTTCGAACGTTACGGTCGCGACAAGGGTTTCGATATTCCAGCCCGCACCGATTATGTTTCGGCTCTTCGGCCGTTGCTCAACGCCGTTGGCATGGAACCCGGGCTCTCGGTAATCGTCTTCACACTGGACGAGACGACCTATGGCCGCGAGCTTGCACCGCTCGCCGGCGCCTACCCGGCGCTGAAGCTCGGGCCCGCATGGTGGTTCTTCGACAGCCCCGACGGCATAAAACGGTTCCGGGAGCAGACGACGGAAACAGCCGGCTTCTACAACACCGTCGGTTTCAACGACGATACCCGTGCCTTCCCTTCCATCCCGGCTCGCCATGACATGGCCCGCAGGATCGATTGCGCCTTTCTCGCCGAGCGTGTGGCCGATCATCGCCTGCGAGAAGACGAGGCACATGAAATTGCCCATGCGCTCGCCTATGATCTGCCGAAGGCGGCATATCGTTTCGGTTGACGCTCCGGGTTTAACGGGCAGGGGATGAAACCATGAACCGGCTCAACAACAACATTCTGCAAGACTATGCGGGACCGGCCAGGCTTCCCGCCTATGATCGCAGCGCCATCTCTCCCGGCATTGTTCATATCGGCATCGGCGCGTTTCATCGCGCCCATCAGGCCGCCTATATCGATGATCGCCTCGGCGAGGAACCGGGCTGGGGCATCATCGGTGCCAGTCTGCGGCGCAGCGACATGCGCAACGCGCTGATGCCGCAGGATTACCTATATACGCTTGCGGTACGCCATGGCGAGGAAACAAAGGCCCGCATCATCGGCTCGGTCACCGACATCCTCTACGCGCCGCCCGGCAACCGGCCTGTCATCGAAGCGATCGCCGCACCATCGACACGCATTGTGACACTGACGGTGACCGAGAAAGCCTATTGCCGCAATCCCGCGACCGGCGATCTGGACTTCGATCACCCCGACATCAAGGCGGATCTGAAAAACAGCGACGGCGCACAGTCCGTGCCCGGGCTGCTTTACGCGGCGTTGTCCATGAGGCGCCGGAACGGCCAGTCTCCGATAACGCTGTTGAGTTGCGACAACCTGCCGGACAACGGCGGGACGCTTGCCCGCGTGGTCACGCAATTCGCAAGGGAGCGGGATCCGGCGCTCGCCCGATGGATCGAAGACAATTTTGCTTTTCCCGCGTCCATGGTCGATCGCATCGTCCCGGCGACCACCGATGCGGACCGCGACGCGATCGAGGCGCTGTCGGGGTACGTGGACGCATGGCCGGTGGTCACCGAGCCGTTCAGCCAGTGGGTTGTCGAGGACCGTTTCGCCGCCGGCCGCCCGGCGCTGGAACTGGCCGGCGTGATCATGACGGATGATGTCGGGCCGTTCGAGGCCATGAAGTTGAAAATGCTGAACGGCAGTCATTCGGCGCTCGCCTATCTCGGTGTCGAGGCGGGTTATGTGACCGTTGCGGATGCGGTCGCTGACCCGGTTCTCGCCCGCTTTCTTGATGCCATGATGCGCGACGAGATTATCCCGACGCTGACGGTCCCGGATGTCGATTTGGGCGCTTACGCAAAAGCGCTCCTCGAGCGTTTTTCCAACACTGTGCTCAAGCACCGGACCATGCAGATCGCCATGGACGGTTCGCAGAAAATCCCGCAGCGCCTGCTCGGCACGATCCGCGACCGCATGGCGAAGGGTCTGCCGCATCAACGCCTGGACCTCGCCGTCGCTGCATGGATCCGGCATTTATGCGGCCGCGACGGCGCCGGCAATCGGTACGAGATCGATGATCCAATGGCCAGACAATTGTCGGAGATCGCCGGAAGAACGCTGCCGGATGTGTTGGCTCTCGGCAATGCTGTGCTCGATCTTCAGCCGGTGTTCGGCGATCTTTCCGACAATGCGCGGTTCCGGGATGCGGTCCTGGCACAGCTTCGCATCCTGTTCGAGGAGGGCGCCGTTACCGCCATGGCCGCCGTGCGCTAGATCGGCCGGATGGATTTGGGTTCCACAACATTGATTGACAGCGACTTGATGCGAAACCCGCGAAGCTGCTGGTTGAACGCGGCGACATGCGCGCTTTTCAGATGCCGGTCGAGATGCGATTGGCTGTCCCATTCCTCGTAAACGCGAAAGAAAGCCGGTTCCTCGATGTCCTGGTAGAAGCGGTAAACGATACAGCCCTCTTCCGTTGCCGTCTCCCGCATGACGTCGCGGGCCGCTTCAACAGCCTGGGCAATGTCCGACTGATCGAGTTCAATTGTTCCTGTGACAATGATCAATAGGTTTCTCCATCTTTTCGACGTGCCGGTTATGGCGGCGGACACGGTTATTCAATATGGTTATAGCAATAATGGAACGATAACAGCCTGCGAAGGTTAGGGCGTTGGATTTTCGCCAATTGAAGACATTCATCTGCGTTGCCGAGTGCGGTTCCCCGAGCAGGGCATCGGATCGATTGCGTATTGCGCAGCCGGCATTGTCGCGCCAGATCAAACTCCTGGAGCACGAGATCGGTGTCCCGCTTTTCGACAGGCATGTGCGCGGCATGGAATTGACGGAGGCGGGAACGGAGCTGCTGCGGCGGGTTTCCGGCGTGATCCGCCAGCTCGAATTGACGGTGCAGGATGTTCAGTCCCTGCATTCGGAAGTGACGGGCAATGTCGCGCTTGCGCTCATGCCGACGATCTCGACGGTTTTTGCAGCAAGGCTGGTTGACCGTGTCGCAAGGGATCTGCCCGATGTCAGCCTGCGCATCCGTGAAGGATATTCGGTTGAACTGCTGACCTGGATCCAGCGCGGCGACGTGGACATTTCATTCCTCTACGGGCCTCCGAGCGATTTGCATATCCGCACGCGCGAGCTTCTGCATGAAGAGGTCGTCCTTATCAGCCCGCCCGGCACGCTCGATGGCGTCGGGCCGCAGGTGGAATTTGATACCGTCGAACCTTTGCCGCTTGTGTTGCCCGGACGCCCCTATGCGCTCAGGCACCTGATTGAAAGCATGGCCAAGAAAGCGGGGCACACGATTGACGTTCCCTACGAGGTCGATTCCTATTGCGCGATAAAATCCATGGTGATGTCGGGCATCGGCCACTCGTTTCTGCCGCCGGCATCACTGAAAACGGAGATAGACCGGGGTCTGATTGAAGCGCGTTCTGTCGGGCAGGGCGGGCTGTGGCGGCAACTGGTCCTGGGCGTGCCGTCCCAACGACCGAACACCCGCGCCGCCGATGCGGTCCTCAGCCTGCTGCTTGACGAGATTGCAATGATGATCGATAGCGGCGAATGGCAGGCACGGCCTGGCGCCGATCTTCGCGACCGAATCTGACGTGACCACCAGTCGTTTGCAGTGCGTTCCTGACTCCGCGAAACCTGCCGGCAGCTACCGGCACAACGGGCCGACCGGTCCGAAGGATCGGCTATATCCGCGGATACGCAGTCGTCTTTCGGTGCGAATCCAGAACATCGAGCAACGAGAATGCCAGCGACATTACGATTACAATAAACAAGGCGACCAGGCCGATAACGAACATTCAGCACATCTCCACACAGTCATCATGACTGGAACACGTTGGGTCTTGCTCCAGATTGCCCATACAACCTTGCAGAGAAAGCTTGCACGAAGCTTGTCAGTTTGAGCTTCGCAACGGCGGGATTTATTAATGCGTAACAACAACTATAAGTATTATAGTCTAGTAGCGTGCCTATTTTATTAGTAGAAAACCACCCTAAAACGATTAATAAGCAATAGATTTTTGAAGGTTTTGTTAACCTTAGAGCCGGATTTAAAAGTAGTTGAGCGATATCAATGGTTTGTGATTCAACAGTCTTTTCAAAGAAGATGGAGAATCACGATGCCATGGAATGATATCGCCCGCGCCGAACATAACAGAGACCATTTGAGATTTCCAAGCGATTTGACCGATGAGGAATGGACGATACTTGCCCCGTTCATTCCGCCGGCAAAACGGGGTGGACGACCGCGTACGACCGATATGCGCGAGGTGATGAACGCGATCCTTTATATCGCAACCAGCGGCTGCCAGTGGCGCATGCTGCCGAAGCAGTTCCCACCGGTATCGACGGTACGTGGCTATTTCTACACCTGGAGCCGCATGGGTCTTTTTGCAGCCATCAATCACCTCCTGGTCCTCAATACCCGCGAACTGGAAGGCCGCGCGGCTTCACCGACGGCCGGCGTGATCGACAGCCAGAGCGTGAAAACCACCGAAAGCGGGGGCGTTCGCGGCTATGACGCCGGCAAGAAGGTCAAGGGCCGCAAGCGACACATCGTCACCGATACGATCGGCCTGATGCTGTTCATCATCGTTCACGCCGCCAACATTCAGGACAGGGACGGGGCCTGCGACCTGATCAGGGCTGTCGGCGACCGCTTCCCCTGGCTGCGCCACATCTTCGCCGATGGCGCCTATGCGGGACCGAAGTTGCGAGCAGCGCTCGCGGGGCATGGCGACTGGACGGTCGAGACCGTCAAGCGCTGCGACAGCGCAGTCGGTTTCAAGGTTCTGCCGCGTCGATGGGTGGTGGAACGAACTTTCGCCTGGCTCGGGCGCTGCCGCAGACTGGCCCGGGACTGGGAGAGGACCATCCAGAACTCAACCGCGTGGGCGTTCATAGCAAGCATCCGGTTCATGACGCGGCGTCTCGCAAGGTATTGTTACGTTTGAATAACTTTTGAATCCGGCTCTTAGTGAAACGAATTCACCATAGCGTTTCAGTGCGGCGGAATGGAACATCGCAACAGCGTTCGGTCCATGGGCATGAGGCTACTCCGTTGAACCGGTGATAACCCGGTATTTTCAAATCAGATTGTTTTGACTGGAACCGTGACCCCGTCAGCGCTGTGCGGGAGTCGGCTGGCTTGCGCCAGGGTTCATGGGCGTGATCGCAGCATTGCGCCGGGGCCGTCCGGGAGGAAGTGGCACGTCGTCCTGCACGGTCGGCGGCGTCGGGTTGTCGGGGAAACCGTGTGCGCAGGCAGACGTCAACAGATAAAGACAAGGACCGGGTGTCAGGCGCGCGACACAAGCGCGATTTCCTGATTCTGGGCGACGCTGTTGCCGAGGCTGCGAGCGAAGCCGGTGGCCAGTTTGAATCCGCCATGCCCGTCGCACAATCGAACCTGCAATCGCTGCGTCCGCCATCCGGCACGCAACGGGACGAATTCGAGAATCAACGGTCAGCGATGGCCGGCATCGTCCGGCTGCTCGGAACTGCCGGCGAGCTGGGCGATCGCGCTCACCGGGCAGCCTACGAGGAAAAGGCTCGCGCAGAGGGCCGTTCGATGGCGAGCAGCGGTATCGATCCACAATGGGCGCTGGCTGCACAATACTTCTGTTTCGAGCAGATTGTCCGGCAGGCACTGACACAGAGCTGGCCGAAAGGCATGTTCTCGCGCTCCGGTGCGGGAGGGGAGAGTTTCGACAAGGCCGTTGACGACATCACAGCCGCCTTTGCCGTCCTTGCCCACACGACGGATCTTATGTGGACGGCCCATGCCGAAGAACAGCGCAACATTGCCAAAGCGGAATTTGAGGAGCGGGCGTCCAAGGAACGCGAAACCGTCAACACCGAGTTTGGTGGCGCAGTCCGTGGCCTGATGGTTGGCGATCTGCAAAACCGCATTACGGCCTCGGTGCCAGCGGATCACCGCGAACTGGCGGCGACGTTTAACGTTGCTCTGGACCGGATCCAGTCGACTTTCGCCGCAATCGTAAAGAGCCTTTTATCCGGAAACGACAGGGCGGAAACTTCTGTCCATGCGCTTGGCGAGCTTGCCGGCAATGCGGGTTCGGCGGCCAATCATATTGCCGAGCTTGCCGGCGTCCTCGAAGAATTGAGCGGAGCCGGCACCGGGCGTGATGCTTTCAGCGGCGTGGAGGCGGTGATTGTCAACGCCCGCGACAGTGCGGAAAACGGCGGCAAGGTCATGAGCCGCGCGGTCGAGGCCATGAGCGGCATCGAAGGGCTTGCAGACCGGATCGGGCAGATTACCGCGGCGATTGACGACATCGCGTTTCAAACGAATTTGCTGGCGCTGAATGCCGGGATCGAGGCCGCGCGGGCCGGTGAAGCAGGCCGAGGGTTCGCGGTCGTTGCGCAGGAAGTCAGGGCGCTTGCACAGCGGTCCACCGAAGCGGCCAAGGAAATCGAATCTCTTGTCGGCGACACCAAGAACCGCATCGATGCCGGAGTCGAGGCCGTCAACACGGCCGGAACAGCCATTGATGAGGTGGTTGGCCGTTTCGGGGAAATCGACGCCGCAATTGCGCAAACCGTTGAGGAGTCGGGACAGGATGCTGGCGAGGTCGCACGGCTTCGCAGCGGCCTTGAGACCGCCGGCGCGGAAGCTGCCAGCGTCGCGGCGCAATCCGAACGCGCGCAACAATCCGTCGCGCATGTGCAGACGGCCATTGTCCAGCTGGGAGAGATCGTTCGCCGGTTCCGCCTGGGCGGCACGGACGACCAGCAGGCTCTGCACAATAGCGAGATCGAACGCCCCGACATGCGTCAGTTGAATGAAGAGGGTTCTGACCCACGGGCAGGCCACCTGGCGGTGACGCCGGTCAGGCGGAGTGCGTGATCATGGTTCGGACCGCAGACGATATTTTGAGCAAAATCGACGGCTTTTTCACGCCGGAAAAAGATATTTCACGGGGGAATGGATGAGATTGTCCGTAGCGCGGGAGTTATTGGTATTTGGTTCGATTGTGTCGCTTGGTTTCCTGGCTGCGGTCGGCCTCTATTCCCTGACAATAAAGCAAATTGAGATCGGCTCCGCCGAATACAACCGTATCATCGAGCTGAACGACCTGCCTGCCGATGTCCAGCCGCCTGCGCTGTCTCTGACACAGGCTCACGAGACTGCTGCGCTCTATGAGTCCCTCGCGCTTGCTGCCGCCCTGATTGCGGTTGTCCTTCTTCTGAGCGGCATATTTGCGATCCGCCGCCGGGTCGTGCGCCCGATCGGGGAGATAACCGAGTATATGGCTGTCCTTGCCAACGGTTCATACGATCGCGAAGTGCCGTTCACGAACCGGTCCGACGAAATCGGTCGGATGGCGCAATCCGTTGAAGCGTTTCGGCATGCCATTATTGAGAGCCAGGAAGCGCGGGACGCGGCCGATCAGGAGCGTCGCAGCCGCGAAGAGGCGGAATCCGATGTTACGGCCCGGCGCGCCGAAGAAGATCAGCAACGACGCGAAGTGATCGAAAGCGTTGCAAGCGGCCTGCGCCACCTTGCCGACGGGGACTTGTCCTACAAGCTGAGCGAGCCCTTTGTCTCCGAATACGAGGAATTGCGTGCCGCGTTCAACCGCACGGTCGAGATCCTGAACACCACAATCTCCGACATCACGGGGTCGACTGATATCGTCCAGACCGGTGCGACCGAGATTTCCCAGGCGGCCGACGATCTGTCCCGGCGAACCGAACAGCAGGCGGCATCGCTGGAAGAAACGGCCGCGGCGCTGGACGAGATCACGACGACGGTCCGCAATTCCGCGACGGCGGCCGAGGAAGCCGGACAGATGGTCGACGATGCCAAGGACGGCGCTCGCAAATCCGGGACAATCGTCAAGGATGCGATCACCGCGATGCAACGCATCGAGCAGTCATCCGACAAGATCAGCCAGATCATCGGCGTCATCGACGACATTGCCTTCCAGACCAATCTTCTGGCGCTCAATGCGGGGGTCGAGGCCGCACGCGCCGGCGATGCCGGAAAGGGTTTTGCTGTCGTTGCGCAGGAGGTTCGGGAACTGGCTCAGCGCTCGGCCAACGCTGCCAAGGAAATCAAGGATCTTATTACCAATTCGGTCACCGAGGTCGGTGACGGCGTCTCCCTTGTCAGCCAGACCGGCGAAGCACTTGAAGAAATTGAACAGCATGTCCTCAAGATCAACGATCGTGTCTCCGCGATCGTCACGTCATCCCGCGAACAAACCTCCGGTTTGCAGGAGATCAACACCGCCATCAACCAGATGGATCAGGTAACGCAGCAAAACGCCGCGATGGTCGAAGAGACCAATGCTGCTTGCCAGAACCTGACGGCGGAAAGCGGCAAGCTTCGGGGTCTTGTCGCAGCCTTCGATACCGGAACCGTCGGCTACGTGACCCGCGAACCTGCGCCGGCCCCGATTCCGGTGCTGACGCCGGCTCACGAGACAAGCAAACCGGTAGCTTCACCAGCCAGGAGTCTCGGAAAGAAGCTAGCCAGCGCTTTTGGCGTCGCCGGCGGCGCCGTGTCCGCCTCTGCCGGTGAAGCGAATGACGATGACTGGACCGAATTTTGAACGGCCGGTGTCTGCGGCCTTCGAAAGCAAACAGGATGGGACTGAAATGAGCAATGAAAGTCAAAATGGGGCAGGACACCTGCAGTTGGCCGAGAATCTCGACCTGACTGCAGTCACCCCATTGCACCAGAGTCTTTTGACGGCGCGGGGCGATGCGCTGGTTATCGACGCGTCTGAAGTCGAGCGCTTGGGGGGACAGAGCGTTCAGCTGTTGCTGAGTGCCAGCAAAAGCTGGACCGATGACGGCGTGCCGTTCGAAATCGTGAATGCCTCTGAGAATTTCCTTTCGGCCCTTGAGCTGCTTGGGGTGGGACCGGGCAGCCTGCATGTGAAGGAGCAAACGCAATGAAGAAGACAACGGTTTTGACGGTCGATGATTCACGCACCATCCGCAACATGTTGCTGATGACGCTGAGCGGTGCAGGATTTGAAACGCTTCAGGCCGAGGACGGTGTCCACGGGTTGGAGGTTCTGGGCGACAGCACACCGGACGTGATCATCACGGATATCAACATGCCCCGGATGGACGGTTTCGGTTTTATCGAAAACGTCCGCAAGAACGAGCGCCATCGCGCGGTGCCGATCCTGGTTCTGACAACCGAAAGCGATGCCGAGAAGAAGAACAGGGCGCGTGAAGCCGGTGCGACCGGCTGGATCATCAAGCCCTTCGACCCGGAAAAACTCATCAACGCAATTCAGCGCGTCACGGCCTGACGGAGATACCGCGATGGATATGAACGAAATCAAGGCGATCTTCTTCCAGGAGTGCGAAGAAGGACTTGCGGAACTGGAAACCGGCCTGCTCGCGCTGAACGATGGCGACGACGATCCGGAAACGGTCAACGCCGTTTTCAGGGCGGTCCATTCGATCAAGGGCGGCGCCGGCGCCTTTGCGCTGGACGATCTGGTCAGCTTTGCCCATGTCTTCGAAACGACACTCGATTGCGTTCGATCCAATCAGCTTGAACCCACGCGTGATGTGGTCAAGGTGCTGTTGAAATCCGCCGATGTCCTTGCGGACCTGACCAATGCGGCCCGCGATGGCGGCAGTGTTGATCCGGCGCGCTGCCAGGCCCTGATCGCGGATCTCGAGGCGCTGGCCAATGGTGAGGTTCCGAGCTCCGAAGAGCCGGCGACCGCCGAGGTCGAACAGCCGGCGGAGCCGACCAAGTCGGATGATGAAGGCGAGGCTGATTTCCAGCCCGTACCGGTGGCATTCGACGACTTGCAGGAAGGCGATGCCGAGTTCGAACCGGTGCCTTTCTCATTCGATGATTTCGGTTCCGGCCAGCCGCAGGACAAAAACGGTTTCCGGATCGTGTTCAAGCCGAAGCCCGATCTTTATCTCAAGGGCAACGAAACCCTGCTGCTCCTGCGTGAACTCGACCAGCTGGGCGAATTGGAGGTCACCTGCGATTGGTCCGAGCTTCCAGGCATCGATGCGCTTGACCCTGAGGGTGCCTATCTGACCTGGACCGCGACTTTGTCCACCGGCGAGGACGAGGATGCCGTCCGCTCTGTCTTCGAATTCGCAGAATGGGATTGTGAGCTTGAGATCAGTCCAGTGGCTGAACCGGCGCCGGCCGATACCGATGCCGCGATGGAGCAGCCTGAAGAAATACAAACATCGGTGCAGGAGCCCGCGTCAGCAACGGAGACAGTTGCCGACGCAGCCCGTGAAGACAGCGGCGCGGATGCTCCCGCCGAGCCGATCGAAAAGCTTGAGTTGCCAAATGTCATAGAGCCGGATTCAAAAGTTATTCAAACGTAACAATACCTTGCGAGACGCCGCGTCATGAACCGGATGCTTGCTATGAACGCCCACGCGGTTGAGTTCTGGATGGTCCTCTCCCAGTCCCGGGCCAGTCTGCGGCAGCGCCCGAGCCAGGCGAAAGTTCGTTCCACCACCCATCGACGCGGCAGAACCTTGAAACCGACTGCGCTGTCGCAGCGCTTGACGGTCTCGACCGTCCAGTCGCCATGCCCCGCGAGCGCTGCTCGCAACTTCGGTCCCGCATAGGCGCCATCGGCGAAGATGTGGCGCAGCCAGGGGAAGCGGTCGCCGACAGCCCTGATCAGGTCGCAGGCCCCGTCCCTGTCCTGAATGTTGGCGGCGTGAACGATGATGAACAGCATCAGGCCGATCGTATCGGTGACGATGTGTCGCTTGCGGCCCTTGACCTTCTTGCCGGCGTCATAGCCGCGAACGCCCCCGCTTTCGGTGGTTTTCACGCTCTGGCTGTCGATCACGCCGGCCGTCGGTGAAGCCGCGCGGCCTTCCAGTTCGCGGGTATTGAGGACCAGGAGGTGATTGATGGCTGCAAAAAGACCCATGCGGCTCCAGGTGTAGAAATAGCCACGTACCGTCGATACCGGTGGGAACTGCTTCGGCAGCATGCGCCACTGGCAGCCGCTGGTTGCGATATAAAGGATCGCGTTCATCACCTCGCGCATATCGGTCGTACGCGGTCGTCCACCCCGTTTTGCCGGCGGAATGAACGGGGCAAGTATCGTCCATTCCTCATCGGTCAAATCGCTTGGAAATCTCAAATGGTCTCTGTTATGTTCGGCGCGGGCGATATCATTCCATGGCATCGTGATTCTCCATCTTCTTTGAAAAGACTGTTGAATCACAAACCATTGATATCGCTCAACTACTTTTAAATCCGGCTCATAGACCTCCAGCAGGCCGCGGGCGCCATCAAGGCGGAAGCCTCGGAAGACACGGCGGCATCGAAAACGCCGGCAAGGGCGGCGGCATCCGGCGCAGGGGCGACCATCCGCGTTGAACTCGGCCGGATCGACAAGCTGATCAATCTTGTCGGGGAGCTGGTCATCAACCAGGCGATGCTCGCCCAAAGCGTCACCGAATCGGCCACCGCCGGCTCCTCCGCCGTAACCATGGGACTGGAAGACCTCCAGCAGCTGACCCGGGGTATCCAGGACAGCGTCATGGCCATCCGTGCCCAGCCGGTCAAGCCGATCTTCCAGCGCATGTCGCGCACGGTCCGCGAGGCTGCGGACATGGTCGGAAAGAATGTGCGGCTGATCACAGAAGGGGAAGCCACGGAAGTCGACAAGACAGTGATCGACAAGCTTTCCGAGCCGCTCACCCACATGATCCGAAACGCCGTCGACCACGGTCTTGAATCACCGGAGGACCGCGAAGCCGCCGGCAAACCGGCAGAAGGTGTCGTCAAGCTGTCGGCCAAGCACCGTTCGGGGCGCATCGTGCTGGAAATAGCCGATGACGGCGCCGGCATAAACCGGGAACGGGTGCGCCAGAAGGCGATCGACCGGGGGCTGATCAGCAATGAAACCGCGATGAGTGATGAGGAGATCGACAATCTGATTTTCCATCCGGGTTTCTCGACGGCAGAGCAGCTTTCCGACATTTCCGGTCGCGGTGTCGGCATGGACGTCGTCAAGCGCTCCATCCAGGCGCTCGGCGGACGTGTCAGCATCACCTCGACACCCGGCAAGGGATCCGTGTTCACGATGAGCCTGCCGCTGACACTGGCGGTCCTTGACGGCATGGTCGTCTCCGTTGCCGACCAGACACTTGTTGTGCCGCTGACCTCGATCATCGAAACGCTGAAGCCGGAAAACGAGCACATTCACGGATTCGGTGCGAGCGGTCAGCTGATCTCGATCCGCGACAGCTTCAAACCGTTGGTCGATGTCGGCCAGATCCTGAATTTCACCAGTACGCCGACGGACCCGCTTGCCGGTGTCGCGCTGCTGGTCGATTCCGAGGACGGCGGCCAGAGCGCCTTGCTTGTCGATGCTATCCAGGGGCAGCGCCAGGTGGTGATCAAGAGCCTGGAGGCAAACTATGCGAACGTGCCGGGGATCGCCGCGGCAACCATACTTGGCGACGGCCAGGTGGCGCTGATCGTGGATGTCGAGGCGGTCGTCTCGGCATCGCGCAATGGCGCGCTCAAATCCGAAATGTCACTTGCAGCTGTGGGGTAGAACCATGCATCAGACTTCAAAGAACCTTGCCGAGGGCGCTCGCGAACTGATCGCATTCAGGATCGAAGAGCAGGAATTTTGCGTAGACATCATGTCCGTGCGGGAAATCCGTGGATGGACGCCGGCGACGGCCCTGCCGCACTCACCCGGCTATGTCCTGGGTGTGATCAACCTGCGCGGCGCTGTATTGCCGATCGTCGATCTTTCCAGCCGGCTCGGCATGAATGCGTCGGACCCGTCGGCGCGTCACGTCATCATCGTCGCACAGGTGCATCAGAAAGTCGTCGGCCTGCTTGTCGACGCGGTATCGGACATTCTGACGGTCACCGACGACAACATCCAGCCGACACCGGAAGTTTCCTCCGAGCTCGACCGGTCATTTGCCAAGGGCGTGCTTGCCATCGAGGGCAGGATGATTTGCCTGATCGAGCTGGAATCGATCTTTCCGGAAGGTGAAAGCGAAGCTGCATGAGTGCCTTGCCTGCCACTAAACGGCCGGCGCAAGCCGGCTCCGCCGACAGACCGGAACGGGTATGGGCGCCGAAAGGCGACATTCTCGTCGACGGTGAGTTCCGTATGACGGCCCAGGATCTCAAGGACATCGCAGCGATGATCTACGAGGACGCGGGAATATACCTGAACGAGACCAAGGCCTCGCTCGTCTATTCCAGGCTCGCCAAGCGGATCCGGCGCATCGGCATCGACAGCTTCGCGAGTTACTGCAAGCTGGTCGCCAGCCCGCAAGGCAAGGATGAGCGTCGACAGATGCTGTCGCTCCTGACGACCAACTTCACCCGGTTTTTTCGCGAGGAACACCATTTTGAACATCTGCGCCAAACAGCTTTTCCGGAACTCGCCGCACGCGCCAAGGCAGGCGGGCGCGTTCGCATCTGGTCGGCGGGGTGCTCGCAGGGGCAGGAGCCCTACACGATCGCGCTGACGCTGCTGTCGGCAATGCCGGACGCCGAGCGCTACGACGTCAAGATCCTCGCGACGGATATCGATCCGATGGTGATCGCCCATGCCAGGGAAGGCGTTTATGACGGCGCGGCTATCGACACGGTCTCGCCGGAACTGCGCCGGCAGTGGTTCAAGCAGCACGGATCGGACGGGCAGTGGCGCGTTGACGATGCGGTCAAGCGCCTGATCACATTCCGGGAGCTCAATCTGATGCGGGACTGGCCCTTCAAGGGACCGTTCGATGTGCTCTTCTGCAGAAATGTGGTGATTTACTTCGACGAAGCGACGCAGGCCCGGATCTGGACGCGCTACCGCGACATGCTGACAGAGGGCGGCTGGCTCTACATTGGCCACTCCGAGCGCGTTTCGGGAGACGCAAAAGCGCATTTCCTGAATTCAGGAATCACAACCTACCAAAAGCGGACGGGAGGCACCTAGTGCAAAACGGAACGGTACGGGTTCTCGTTGTCGACGATTCGCCCACAATGCGCAGCATGATCAGCTCGGTGCTTGGGTCCGATGCCGCGATAGACGTCATCGGAACCGCCGGCGACGCGTCCCAGGCGCGCACGGCGATCAAGCAGCTCAATCCGGATGTCATTACGCTGGACATCGAGATGCCGAACATGAACGGGCTGGAGTTTCTGGAGAAGATCATGCGGCTCCGGCCGATGCCGGTCATCATGGTTTCCACACTGACCAGCAAGGGTGCGGAGGCATCGCTGGCCGCATTGGAACTTGGAGCCTTTGACTGCGTGGGCAAGCCGGGTGCTGGCGATCCGCAACCCTTTGCGGGACTGGTTGAAAAGGTCAAACAGGCGGGTCAATCAAAGTCCCGCATCGCCGCGGCGGCGGCTTCGGCGCCAGCCAGGCTCAATGGAACCTCCGTGATCGAGGACTATCGACCCGGTGCAAGCACGGTTGCCATCGGCGCTTCGACCGGCGGCGTCGAAGCGTTGATCACCGTGCTTTCCAACTATCCCAAAAACTGCCCGCCCACGCTGATTACCCAGCACATGCCGGAGGCGTTCACAAGCAGCTTTGCAGCCCGCCTCAATCGGCTCTGCAAACCGGACGTGGAAGAGGCAAGCGATGGTGCGCCGATCCTGCCTGGAAAGGTCTATGTCGCGCCGGGCGGCGACCGGCATCTCGAGGTGGTTGGCGGAACCTCCTTGCGATGCAGGCTGCGCGAGGCCGAGACGGTGAATGGACACCGGCCCTCCGTTGACGTGCTGTTCAACTCGGTCGCGGCACGTTGCGGCCGCCGGGCCGTTGGCGTCATCTTGACCGGTATGGGTCGCGACGGCGCTGCCGGCCTGCTGCAGATGCGCCAGGAGGGCGCCGCCACGATCGGACAGAACGAAAGCAGTAGCGTTGTCTACGGCATGCCCCGATCCGCATTTGAAATCGGCGCTGTCGAAAACCAATTGCCGCTTCGCAAGATCGGCGAAGAGATACTTAAAGTCACATTATCCCGCAAAGGGGGGACAAATTAATGTCTATGGCCCAGAAAATTAAGGCGCTTATCGTCGACGACCAGGTCACCAGCCGATTGCTGCTGGGCGATGCGTTGCAACAGCTTGGTTTCACCCAGGTCACCGTCGCCGGCGATGGCGAACAGGCCTATCAGATCATGCAGGCAGACCCGCATCACCTGGTCATTTCCGATTTCAACATGCCCAAGATGGATGGCCTTGGCCTGTTGCAGGCAATCCGGGGCAATGCGGCGACCAAGCGCGCCGCCTTCATCATCCTCACAGCGCAGGGTGATCGCGCGCTCGTGCAGAAAGCGGCGTCTCTCGGTGCCAACAATGTGCTGGCAAAGCCGTTCACCCTCGACAAGATGAAAGCCGCTATCGAGGCTGTATTTGGAGCACTGTAATGAATGCCGAAGTACCGCGTAGGCGTCTGCACGTCATTCAGGGCAAGTTTCTCGTGTCCGATCAGCCCGACGTCGTCTTGACGACGATACTGGGTTCCTGCGTCGCCGCTTGCCTGCGCGATCCGGAGGCCGGCGTCGGGGGCATGAACCATTTTCTGCTTCCAGGGGACTCGGGCAGTGCCGGAACCGGAGAGGCCACACGATATGGTGTGCATCTCATGGAACTGCTGATCAATGCGCTGCTGCAGAAGGGCGCGCGCAAAAACCGTCTTGAGGCAAAAATCTTCGGCGGGGCCCAGACCATGTCGCGACTGTCAGATGTCGGCCGCAAGAACGGTGTGTTCGCTGAAAAGTTCCTCGGCGACGAGGGCATCAGGATCGTCGGCTCGAGCCTGGGTGGTGATCTTGGCCGCAAAGTGGAGTTCTGGCCGGTTAGCGGCCGGGCGCGGCAGAACGTGCTCAGCGGCAACGAGACGCTCAAGGCGGTCGCCCGCGAACAGCCGCCGGCACCCAAGCCCGCTGTTGCTGACGACATCGAGTTTTTCTAGCCGGCTGTTAAGCGGATCGAAACCGGCTTTGTGTAACATCGCCTGACGGGCGACCCAGCGGAGTATTGCGTAATGGCGGGGACAGGCAACAACCTTGCGAAATCGAGCGATCATTCATCGGAGCAGACGGCGCAGTCGCTCACGACGCTTCTGTTGAAGCTGCAACTCGAACTGGCCGAAGTGGCACAACTGATCGAGGCGGCCGAGGCCGTTCTGTGCAAGGTCCACGGCGACGGCAAGCACGTCAATCCGGAAGATATACCGGTGATCCAGGGAATGGATCTGGCAATCCAGAAGACGCGGGGCCTCAGAGCCGGATTCAAAAGTTATTCAAACGTAACAATACCTTGCGAGACGCCGCGTCATGAACCGGATGCTTGCTATGAACGCCCACGCGGTTGAGTTCTGGATGGTCCTCTCCCAGTCCCGGGCCAGTCTGCGGCAGCGCCCGAGCCAGGCGAAAGTTCGTTCCACCACCCATCGACGCGGCAGAACCTTGAAACCGACTGCGCTGTCGCAGCGCTTGACGGTCTCGACCGTCCAGTCGCCATGCCCCGCGAGCGCTGCTCGCAACTTCGGTCCCGCATAGGCGCCATCGGCGAAGATGTGGCGCAGCCAGGGGAAGCGGTCGCCGACAGCCCTGATCAGGTCGCAGGCCCCGTCCCTGTCCTGAATGTTGGCGGCGTGAACGATGATGAACAGCATCAGGCCGATCGTATCGGTGACGATGTGTCGCTTGCGGCCCTTGACCTTCTTGCCGGCGTCATAGCCGCGAACGCCCCCGCTTTCGGTGGTTTTCACGCTCTGGCTGTCGATCACGCCGGCCGTCGGTGAAGCCGCGCGGCCTTCCAGTTCGCGGGTATTGAGGACCAGGAGGTGATTGATGGCTGCAAAAAGACCCATGCGGCTCCAGGTGTAGAAATAGCCACGTACCGTCGATACCGGTGGGAACTGCTTCGGCAGCATGCGCCACTGGCAGCCGCTGGTTGCGATATAAAGGATCGCGTTCATCACCTCGCGCATATCGGTCGTACGCGGTCGTCCACCCCGTTTTGCCGGCGGAATGAACGGGGCAAGTATCGTCCATTCCTCATCGGTCAAATCGCTTGGAAATCTCAAATGGTCTCTGTTATGTTCGGCGCGGGCGATATCATTCCATGGCATCGTGATTCTCCATCTTCTTTGAAAAGACTGTTGAATCACAAACCATTGATATCGCTCAACTACTTTTAAATCCGGCTCTCAGTGATTTCCTTGCAAAGCTGGCCGGTGACATGCCGCAGGACTGGCTGATCGACACGACGACGGCGCTCAACGTCCTGACATTGACCGATCTGCAGCAGCGGCTGCGTCCCTATCCGGTTGTCGAGGCCGAGCAACGGGTTGCGGGCGGCGACACGGAGTTGTTCTAGGACGCCGGTCCTGCCCGCCCGGCAAACCTGTAAACCGCATTGAATTGCGGTGCTTACACCTTTCACATCACCTTCGCGCAAGTTTCGATTTGTAGCGTGCGATCGTCCGGACTTCGGGGGTTCGGACGGCGCTGCCCATTGCAGCGCCGGTAAGTGATGTGGGGACAGAATGAATCTGTTGAACCAACTTTCCAGCCTGCCGGGTACGCTTGCCGCACTCGGACCGAACCGGCTCCTGGCGCTGGCGGGGACGGGTGTTCTGGCAGTGGTTCTGATTGCGGTCGCCGCGATATTTCTGAACCGGCCGAGCTTTGAAACGCTTTATGTCGGTTTGGAGGGAAGCGACTCGAACCAGATCGCCATTGCACTAGGCGAAATGGGTATTCCGTTCGAGGTCAGTTCCGACGGCAGCACCATTGGTGTTCCGGCAGGCATGACCGGCCGCGCCCGCATGACGCTGGCGGAACGCGGACTTCCAAACAGTTCCACCTCCGGTTATGAGCTCTTCGACAATGTCGGCTCTCTCGGTCTGACATCCTTCATGCAGGAAGTGACCCGGGTTCGGGCGCTCGAAGGCGAGATCGCCCGCACGATCCGATCGATCAACGGCATATCCGCGGCGCGCGTTCACATTGTCATGCCGGACCGCGGCAGTTTTCGCCGCGGTGAGCAGAAACCGTCTGCATCGGTCATGGTTCGCGCCATCGGCAGTGACGGGCGAAGGGCAGCGCAGTCGATCCGCCATCTCGTCGCGTCATCGGTGCCCGGCTTGAGCGTGGATGACGTGACGGTTCTCGATTCCACTGGCCAGCTGCTGGCGTCCGGAGACGATTTTTCCAACAGCACGATGAACCGTTCCTTGAACATCGTCCAGACGGTCGAATCCGAAATCGTCGGCAATATCGACAAGGCGCTGGCCCCGTTCCTTGGCATCGACAACTTCCGCGCCAGCGTTCGCGCCAACATCAACACGGATACGCAACAGATACAGGAGACGGTTTTCGATCCGGATTCCCGTGTCGAGCGCTCTGTCAGGGTCACCCGTGAAAACAAGGCTTCCAACAGCTCGGAAACCAGCGCCCCCGCGACGGTGGAGCAGAACCTGCCGACCGAACAGGTTCAAGGTGCGGCCGGTCCGCAATCGTCCGAATCCAATGAGCGCAAGGAAGAGCAGACGAATTACGAGATCAATTCGCGCACCATTGCAACGGTCAGGAACAGCTACAGCGTGGAAAGACTGTCCATCGCGGTCGTCATCAATGAAGGCCGCATCATGGAAATGCTTGGCGAGGGCGCCAGCAGCGAAGACATGGAAAACCACCTGGCCGAGCTGCAGCAGATCGTGGCATCGGCGTCGGGGCTCGACAGCGAGCGCGGCGACCAGATCAAGCTGACGGTCGTGAAGTTCCTGGAAACAGAGCTGCTCAGTGAATCGGCTCAGGGCGAAGGCATTGGACAGACGGTTACGCGGCACCTCGGCAGCATGATCAATGCCGGCGCCTTCGTGCTGGTTGCGCTGCTGGTCGTCTGGTTCGGCTTCCGCCCCATGGCAAACGCGCTGACATCGGCGGCGGGTGAGGACGAGGCTGCCGGATCCGACCTGCCCGACTTCAGCCCGGGCAATGCCAATATGGATGGCTTCGGAGCCGACTTCGGCTTTGACCCGTCGGAGGAAACGGCAGCTCCCGCAGAAGCTGCTCCGTTTGCGCTCGACGCCGACCCCGCCGCTGCGGCTGCCGCGGCGGCCGCGCCGATGCCCGGTGTGGCGCCGCAGCCGACAGAGGACATCAGCCGCCGTGTCAAGGAGGGGCCGGAAAAACGCCTCGCGCGCATGGTTGAGATCAATGAAGAACGCGCAGCGAAAATATTGCGGAAATGGGCACTCGAAGGTGCCGCATAGCTGCGTCGAGCATTGACAACGTGTGGTGAAGACTGCGAGGTTGTATGCATAGTTTATGAATACGAATCGTGGCAAGCACATTAGATTTGTTGTGTAAAGTGCCAGAAGTAACCATACGAATTACGCAGGGGGGATGCTAGATTCATCCCAGTTCGGCAAGCCCGTATTGAGTCGAAAGCGCCGGACAACCCACCGGGGGTGACGGGAAGCGTACGGGGATTGAAATATTGCGAAGGGGCATTGTTCGCGGAAAGGGGGCACCATTGCGTGTGATTCCGCGTCGGGGAACATCAAATATCAATCAACTGGCCGGGCTGGCTTCGTTGCTGACTGGAGCGTGCCGGTGAGCAGGGCGCGGTTGATTGAAGACCTCAAGGCTGCCGGAAACAGCGGCGACATCGCTGACGGGCTCAAGCTGATTGCCGACTATGCAGGCGCTGCGAACTATCTGCTTGCGCGTTGGGATGTGTATTCTGAGGGCAGCCTGGAATTCGCGGTGTCGGCAAACTGGCCGTTAGATATGGTGCGAACACTCGGCTCGGTCCTTGTCCGGGCGCAATTCAAGATCACGGAAATCGAGCGCTGCACATCCGCCATGCTGCCATCGTTCCTGGATTGTCCCCAGGCCATCACGATGCCGCCGCATCTAAGCCGCCAGCTTTGCGTTGTTCCTTTCGACGTCGGTCCGGCGCGCATGGTGCTGATGCTGTGTTTCGTTGACGGCATGATTTTCTCACAAAGCCGGCTGCACGATGTTGCTCAGGTCTGTGCCTATCATCTGGCCAGCTTTCAGAAGGATATATTCGGCGTCGAGGTGCTTCAGGACCTGACCGACAGGGAACTCGAGTGCCTTTCCTGGATTGCCGAGGGCAAGACCAGCGACGAGATATCGCTGATTATCGGAATCTCACGCAATACGGTGAACAACTACATCACCAGCATCATGAAGAAGACATCCACCAAGACAAGGTCGGAGGCGATTGCACATGCCGTAAGAAACAATCTCATATAGACACGCGGATCCCAGCGGTCCGTATTCGCTTTTTCGAAACACCCTACAGTTTCGTGAATTACCTTATTTTAGTTCGTCAAAAACGGGGGCGAGACGTTGGAGACGGCACTTAGAAAATCGGTCAATGACAATCTTGAGGATTGTCAATCATGGCCTCAGAAGTCCGACCGTGATCCGGAAGGATCCACCGAGTTGGAGGACGCGGCACAAGAGCTGAGGACGATCCTTGGCGCCGACGGTTACGTTGTGTGTCGTGTCAACCGCTTTGCCGCGAGCAACAATCAACGCATTACTGTTGTATTGAGCTCGGTCGACCGGCAGATGCGAAAAACATTGGCAACCCTGGGCGCTGTGATTGAGTCGCACATGGAGTGGTCCTTGTTGCCTTTCGCGTGGGCGGGCGAAAACGACCCCGCCGTGCGTGGCCCGTTCATCGAGGAACTGGATGTTGCGGACGCAACGGTGGCCGGCGTCGGTTTCCCGGTCAAGCTCGGCATCATGGGCAACGGTTTTGTCCTGTTCTTCGGTTCAGACCTGGATCTTGCGGATGACCGGATTTTGGAGTTTCACCGCGACGTCTACCGCATCATGCGGGAATTGCTGACGCTGGATGTTCAGCGGATCTCTCCGCATCAGAATCTGAATGATCGGGAACTGCAATGCCTTCAGTTGGCAGCGGATGGTCACAAGAGTGAAGCCATAGCCGAGGAGCTTGCCTTGTCGGTGCACACCGTCAACGCCTATCTCGGCTTTGCAGCGACAAAACTCGATGCGGTGAACCGGATACAGGCGATCGCAAAGGCCATTCGACTCGGCCTTATTGGCTGACCGGAAAGCACGGACCCAATTCAGCCGCGTCCTATGCGCGGCCGAGTTGCGCCAATTCGTTGAAGGCGCTGGCTTGAAGATTGGCTGCCAGCAGAGCCGTGTTTTCATCCGGATTCGGCGACGGGTCGTCGAACGAAATATGATTGATTTCGATCTGGCCGTGGCTTTCCAGCAGCGTCAGCCGCGCGAATACGGTCATCCCGTCCGGCTTCAATTCAAGATCCAGCGTCACCTGCGGCGTTGTTCCCCAGTCCAGGTTGTAGTCGCCGCCGACGCCGAAATTCACCGTGCCGGGTTGGAAGAACAGTTCCGCTGCCGATGACACGAGATCTGCCAGGTCGCTGTGGCAGCCGAGCCGGAGCAAGGCAATCAGGTCAGCGGCGTCGATCAGGCGTAACTCGCTGGCAACGGATCGGATGGCGTGAGCGACGATCTCTTCGCGCTGTTTCGTGTACGGGCAAATCTTCATGAAACGACTAATTCATCTTGGCGGGTGATTTCGAATAAACCACGTGGATCAGTTCTGCGACGGCCTTGTAGAAAGCCGGTGGAATGACACTACCAACCGAAGCTTGTGCAAAAATGGAGCGCGCGAGCGGCGGATCTTCAAACACTGGAATGTCATTGTTTTCAGCGACTTCACGGATTTTGAGAGCAACCAGGTCCTGGCCCATTGCGACGACCGTCGGTGCGTCGTTTTCCTCCCGGACATAGCGCAGTGCAACGGCATAGTGCGTCGGGTTTGCGATCACCAGCGTCGCCCGTGGCACGTCGGAGATCATCCGCTTGCGCGCCCTGTCGCGGGCCAGCGAACGCTGCCTTGCCTTGACGATCGGATCGCCATCCGACTGTTTGATTTCGTCTTTCAGCTCCTGGCGCGTCATCCGCAGCTTGTTGCGCCAGTGAAACCGCGTCCACATAAGGTCGGCAATGGCCAGCACCGCCGTCGCGATCATGACAATGACGAACACCTTGCGGGCCATCCTTGCCATAGTTTCGGGAACGGTGGCGGGGTCGGAGACCATGCCGCTCAGGACGGAAAAATAGTCGTTGAGCATGGCAAAGCCGATGATCGAGGAGATAACCAGGATCTTTGTGATGGACTTTGCAAAATCCACCAGTCCCTGCGCCCCGAACAGGCGTTGAAATCCCTTTGGGATAGAAAGGCGCGACAGCTGCGGCTTGATCCGATCGATTGCCGGCCGCGGGATGTTCTGCATGACCGATGCGGCAATGCCGAAACACATCATGAGTGCAAAGGCCGGCAGCAAAAGATGGCTTGTCTCCCAGAACAGGTGATTGAAGAGCGAGACAACATCGTCGCCGCTGCTGATCGAGTGCATCGAGGCGTTGGCGAAAATATCTGCTAGCGAAAAGGCCACATACGAGGCGCCCGATGGCATGAAGAATATGCAGAATACCAGGATGGCGGCTGAGGATGCGAAGATCGGCACCTCGCGGGAGAAGGGAATGTTGCCCTTTTCGATCGCATCACGGATCTTTTTCTCGGTCGGTTCCTCTGTCTTGCTTTCCTGGTCCTGTTCTTCGGCCATCTAGCGAACCGTCCGTTTGCCGCAGCCGGCGGCGTCAGGCCGCCTGCTCGTCCTGTTCTTCTTCAATGAGTTTGATTTGTCCGAGCGATGCCAGGCGGATCGCCTCCTGGGTGATCGCCCGCCTCGCCACGGCGATATCGCGGGTCGTGATGTTCTGCATCTCTTCGGAAAGGTCCGCTTCGATCATGCGGCGCTGCCGGGCCCCGATCGAAGAGAGCACGGCCTCCTTGACCTCTTCATCCGCGCCGCGCAGGGACAGGGTGATGGAATCGCTGCCGATATCGTTGAACAGTGTCACGCGGCTGCGCTGCGGCATGGTCAGGATGTCGTCGAACAGGAACACCTTCGGCTTCACCCTGGCCACGTCCTCTGCGCTGATTGACTCAAGATCGCCGAGCAACGCATCCACAACCGGTTTCTCGAGCTCGTTCATGAGATCGGCGACGCGGCTGGTTGCCTCGGTGTTCTGCTCGCCCTCGAGGTCCTCGATGACCTGCGAGACCCGCTGTTCGATGATTTCCGATATCTTCGGATTGACGGACTTCATGTTGACGGCCCGGTGGACGATATCGGCGCGCTGCTTCTCGGGCACTTCAAGAAGGATTTTCGCCGCGAAGGACGACGGCAGCATGGACACCACATAGGCAATGGTCTGCGGGTGCTCCTTCGACAGGAACTGCCCGATGAAGGCGGGGTCGGCTTCCTGCAGCCGGTCCCAGATGCTGGTGCCGCCGCCACTGATCGGCGACTCTTTTCGGCCGAGCAGACCGGCGAGCTCTTCCGGCTCCAGCCCTTCTTCGAGAATACCCTCCATGGCCTGGGCATTGTCCATCAGCCCGGTTCCCTCGGTGAACAGGTCCTCGAACTCGCTGACCACCTGTTCGAGTTCGTTCGGCGGGATGCTGCGCAACGACTGCGCGCTCGATATGATGGTTTGCAGTTCGGACGGCGCGAAGAACTTCAGCAGTTTGCCCGCGACGGGCTTTCCCATCGCGATCAGTATGGCCGCCGCCTTCTGCGCCTGTGAAAGCGGTGGTCCGACGGACTTGTCGGAGGCAAGGTCTTCGAATTCGTGCATCATTTGCCGGCGCCGAGAATTTCCGTCAGTCGCACGCCGAGCCGGGTTTCGTCATCTTCCAGAACCGTGATCTCACCGTGCCCGATCATCCGCCCGTTCACCATGATATCGACCGTCTCACCGATCTTGCGGTCCAGAGAGATGGTCGCCCCCTCGTCGAGGCTCATCAGGCTCGATACCTTCATCCGCGTCTTGCCGAGCACGATCTGCACATCGACCGGGATTTCCATGATGATGTCGGCATTGGCGACGCTTCCGGTTGCCCCGGTTGTCTGGCCCGGTTCACCGGCTGCCGGTTCGGCTGAAAAATCACCGCCGAATGCCATGTTATCTGCAAGCGGATCGGTTTCGGTTGTCGCTGTTTCCGGAAAATCGTCCATGGAAATGCCGCCCGCATCAAACGGATTGTCTTCTTGCTCACCGGTCTCGTCCGCACCGGCTTCGTCCAGGCTGCCTGCGGCATCCTGCTCCAGAACGCCGCGCAGGTCGCTTATGGCCTGATCCAGTTCGCCTTCCGGCTCTTCGGCGGGTACGTCATCGTCCTTCATGGCCTTGTTGTCAGACATTGTCATGTGTCCTTCGTTTTCTCCATCGCGCCACCTCAATTCCCGTGGCCGATATCCCCGTTATCCCGTTGCAAGGTCCTTCATCAGCTCGTGCTCGTGGCGGTGCGGCTCCTGTACGCGGACGGTGTAGCGGTTTCCCGCCTTGCCGAATTCGCACCAGAACAGGTCCTTTCCACCGGCCGAAAGGAGCGTTCGCACCCCGCTTTCATCGTCGAACGCCAGGACATCGCCTTTTTGCAGGCGTGCCACTTCCCCCAGCGTCAGAGCGTTCAACGATATGCGGGCCTCGAGCAGAACGTGCGAGTGACTGACCTGGGTCGTCAGTTGCTGAGCCCAGGCCGGCCGCTCTGGCTTCGGCGGCCTTACGTCCTCGCGTTCAGCGATTTTCGCCTTCAAAAGCGGGCGCTGCGGCACGACCACCAGGAACGGCGCCTCCACAGAGCCGAGGCGAAGCTGAAACGTGAGCATCACACAGGGCGTATCCTCTTCGCCTTCCTCTGGCTCCGGTACGTCCTGTGTCGCCTGGCCGGCCGAAGCGTCTTTCGGCGTCGGATCGGCGATGGCGGATTTCAGGCTTTCAGCAAACTGGGTAAACAGGATCGTCGATACGTCAAGCTCGATCGCGGACAGTTCGCGTGGCTTGATTTTCTTGCCCTCGGGTATGGCGCCACCCAGCATGCACTCCATGACCGCGATGACAAAGACCGTGTTGGCGGCGAGGGTGATGTCGTCGCACCATCCGTCGATACGGGCCGGGCAGACCACCGAGTTGACATCGAACTCCGCAATCAGCTCCGAGCGCGGTCCGGCGGTGAAGCGGTCAAACTCCACGTCAATCGGCTCGCCGATCGCCTTGCCGGCGTTCAGCGCCAGTGAAAGCCCGGTCATTTCCGCGAGCATCAGGCACTGCGACTCAAGCGTTTCCCGGTCGCCGGACTGGCCGGTCATGCGCTGCAGGAGGGCGGCGTCGAACCGTTGCGCGGTGTTATCTGGCGCGTTGCTCATCGACTCAGGCCGCTTTGGCTTCGCCGCCGTTTCCGGCATTCATCATTTCCTGTTCCACCGCATCGATGGTCGGCCGTTCGTAGGAGGATATGGTTTTGCGGCCATGCTCCAGCGCGACCTGCGGCACCGAACCGTTCATGTATGCAAGCAGCGTCTGCTTGACGATGACGTAAAGACGGTTCTGCTTTTCGCGTACCAGCTTGATCTGCGCCGCGATCGGTCCAAGGACCGAGTATGAAAGGAAGATTCCGAGAAATGTGCCGACAAGGGCCGCCCCGATCAGGGCCCCGAGGATTTCCGGTGACTGGTCAATCGCACCCATCGCCTTGATGACGCCGAGGACGGCCGCAATGATGCCGATCGCTGGACATGCGTCCGAGACGGTCAGAATGGCATTGTAGGATTTCAGCTTGTCGTGCTCGATCGTATTGATTTCCTCATCCATCAGCGACTCGATCTCGTGCGGCCGGGCGTTTCCGATAATGATCAGCCGGACATAGTCGCAGATGAATGCCGTCAGTTCGTGATTGGCGAGCACCGATGGTGCCGTCTGGAAGATGCTCGATTCCTCGGGATTGTCGATATGGGCTTCGATCTCGTTGCGCGACTTTGACCTGAGATCGCGCATCAGGCCGTAGAGCACTGCCAGTGTGTCGAGATAGTCGCGCTCCTTGGGCACTGCGAACTTGAATGCCTCCCACAGCGCCTTTCCGGAATCCTTGATTGTTTTCATAGGGTTTGCGACGAGGAAGCCGCCGAAGGCAGCGCCGCCGATGATCAGCAGCTCGTAGGGCTGCATCAGGACCCCGATATAGCCGCCCATGGCCATATAGCCACCAAGTATGCATCCGAAGGTGACGACTAGTCCGATGATGATGTTCATGGGCGGGTTCGACTCTTTTCAAAAATACGTGGCGTTAGAGGTACGTGCTCTGGCTTGCGTGAAGCTTGACCGATTGGCCGCAAAGGGCGGGCGCGCGAAAGCTTCGCACAAGGATGTAACCGTAGGTTCGGTCGCGGCAGATCATGGGAAGGATGGCGGCTCGGGCCGACACAAACGACGAGAGCACGATGGTAACCACCTATACCAGCTACCTGAACATTGCCAACAATCTACAGCGTTCGATCGAGCTTGTCGGCGCGCAGCCTGTCGTCGCCCGTGAGACCGAATACTACCTGGCGAATATCGGCAAGATCGACACCGTCGATCAGTTCATGGCCGACAGCCGGATCTACAATTATGCGCTGAAGGCGCACGGTCTGGAGGAAATGAGCTACGCCAAGGCCTTCATCCGCAAGGTGCTCACCGAAGGCATTGACAATTCGGATGCGTTCGCCAACCAGCTGACCGATACCCGTTACCGGGATTTTGCCGAGGCCTTCAATTTCGCGCGCCATGGCGAGACCGCGACGATCTTCACCGTCGCCCAGCAGGGTACCGTCGACAAATATATGCGCCAGACGCTCGAGGAAGACGCCGGCAACAGCAATGAGGGTGTCCGCCTGGCGCTATACTTCGAACGCATGGCGCCGTCGTTGAACAACGCCTACGAGATCCTCTCGGACACAGCGCTTTCGACCGTTGCACGGACCCTGCTCAACCTGCCGGACGAGTATGCCTTTACCGACATCGACAAGCAGGCGGCTTTCTTTGAGGCGAATCTGGATTTCGAGGATTTCAAGGACCCGGCAAAGCTCGGCGAGCTGATGCAGCGCTTTGCAAGTATCTGGGAAATCAACAATCCCACAACCACACTGAACGCGGCGTCGTTGCTGACGCCGTCCCCGACGACGGAAATTTCAGCGGACCTGATGATCGCCATCAACAATCTCAAGCTCGGTGGCTAAGGCGGAGACCATGCAGACATCCCTTTATGTTGCACTATCCTCGCAAATCGCGCTCGAGAACCGGCTGAACACACTTGCCGACAACATCGCCAATTCCAGCACCATCGGCTACCGGCCGACCGAAATCCGGTTCGAATCGCTGCTCAGCAACAACACCGCCTTCGTGTCTGAGGGTGAAACCTATCTGTCGACGCTCGGCGGCTCGCTGTCGCAGACCGAAAACCCTCTGGATTTTGCAGTCCAGGGAGACGGCTGGTTCGCCATTGAAACGCCGGCGGGCCTGACCCTGACCCGGGATGGCCGCTTCACCATGGCCGAGGGCGGCGATCTGGTGACGCTCAGTGGATATCCCGTGCTCGACCCCGGCGGCGGTCCGATCCAGCTTGATGGGGCGGCTGGCCCGCCGACGGTTTCACGTGACGGTCTGCTTCGGCAAAACGGCGCGATCGTTGGCTCGATCGGCGTATATGAAGTCGATCTCGAACAGGGATTTGTGCGCTTTGAAAACAGCGGCATCGTGCCTGCTGCAAAACCCGAGCCCATCGTCGACAGCGCCAAATCGGGCGTTCTGCAGGGATATCTGGAGCAGTCCGGTGTCAACGCCATGTCCGAAATGAGCCGGCTGATCATGGTCACGCGTGCTTTCGAGAATGCGGCGAGCCTCGTCAAGGAGGGAGAAAACACCCTGGATGAGGCGATCAGGACCCTTGGTACGACCTGATGTGGATGGCACATTGCGGGGCAGATAGATGTCTGAAGTGACAGAGCCGCATCCGGAAACCCGCAGAAGATCGGCAACACTGGATGCGCTGGAACGCCTGGTCGGGCGATATTCCAGCCCGGATGAGCTGGTGCGCCGGGGCGGCCTGGTGACCACAATCACACCCAACAATTATGAGGTGTCGGGCCTCTCGCCATATGTTTGCCTTGGCGACTATGTCGAGCATCACGGGCGGGCCGGAATGACACTTGGAGAGGTGGTCAAGGTCGAGCCGGACGCGGTGATCGTCTGTCCGGTGGAGCGCGGCGAGGCCATCGCCATCGGCGATCCGGTGATCCGTTTCGGGGCGTTTCGCATAGCGCCGGACATCGGCTGGTGCGGGCGCACGATCAATGCGCTCGGTCAGCCGATAGACGGTCTGGGGCCGCTTGAACCCGGAAAGCGCCGCCGCGCAGTGGCCAATGATGCGCCGGGGTCGATGACCCGGCAGCGTGTCAACAAGCCGATGAAGACCGGCATCCGTGCCATCGATATTTTCTCGCCGCTGTGCCTTGGTCAGCGCCTCGGAATTTTTGCCGGATCGGGCGTTGGAAAGTCGACACTGCTTTCGATGCTCACGCGCGCCGATGCATTCGATCGCGCCGTCATCGCGCTGGTTGGCGAACGTGGCCGGGAGGTGCGGGAGTTCATCGAGGACACATTGGGCGAGCAGATGGGCAAATCGGTTGCTGTCGTCGCCACAAGCGATGAGAGCCCGATGGTACGGCGCATGGCGCCGATGACCGCGATGACCGTGGCTGAGCATTTCCGCGACAATGGCGAAAATGTCCTTCTCGTGGTCGACAGCATCACCCGCTTTGCCCATGCGATCCGGGAAGTGAGCGTCGCATCCGGCGAACTGCCGGTCGCCCGCGGCTATCCGGCGACCGTTTTCACCGAGCTGCCGCGGCTACTGGAGCGTGCCGGGCCCGGCGGGGCGAATGCCGGCTCCATCACCGCGATCGTGTCGATACTCGTGGACGGCGACAATCACAACGATCCGATCGCCGATTCCACCCGCGGCATCCTCGACGGTCATATCGTCCTTGAGCGTGCGCTGGCGGAGGAGGGGCGCTATCCGCCGATCAATCCGCTGGCTTCGATCTCGCGGCTGGCGCGAACGGCCTGGGAAGCCGATGAAGAAAAGCTGGTCATCAGGCTGCGCGCTTTGATCCAGCGGTTTGAAGAAACCAAGGACCTCAGATTGCTGGGTGGCTACAAGCCCGGCTCGGACGGTGAGCTGGACCTTGCGGTCCAGCAGGTGCCCATCATTTATGACATTCTCAAGCAGCAGCCGCATGACAAGCTGGCGCGCGATGCGTTCAATGACCTCGCTGACGCGATGAAGCAGGCCGCAGCCAGGGCACAGCAGGAACAAAAGACCGGTCAATGAAGTGAGCGCAATCAATGACTGAGAAAAAGCACCACGCCACGCCGGATGCGGATTTTCCCGAAATACCGAACGGAGACGGTGACCGCGCCGACCGCGTGCTGATCGGCGCCGGGCTGGCATTGGCGGCCTTCGCCGCCTTCTTTCCCTGGTATGTGTTCCTCAATCAGGACGATTTCGGGATACAACCCTACAGCCTGTCGGCCGACCGCGACATGGCGGGCATGCCCGGTCGTGGTGCCGTCAGCGTCTCGCCGCTGTCGATCCCCGATACGGAAGAAGAAGCCGATGACGAGGATTTCGATTCAATTACCACGGCAACGATAACACTGGACGGCAAGGAAGGTGAATTCGAGGCGCAAGACGTCGGCGACGCGTCGCAGCAGGCGTTCCCCGGCGGCAAGACGTCATTCCGGCTTCTGCATGTCGTCAATGGCAGGGCCCTGATCGAAGACGGAAACAGCGTCTACGTTGTGCGTGTCGGATCGATCCTGCCCGACGACAGCCGGCTGGCGACGCTCGAACAGCGCGACGGGCGCTGGGTAATCGTCACGTCCGAGGGCGAGGTCATCGAGCGCTAGGGCCAAAGGGCATAGGCGCAAAAGCGTGGGCCGCGGTGCCTTCGCAAGTCCCGCGCAAGATTGAATTCCTAACGTGCCCCGCAAAGGGGAGATTCGGATGGAGCCCATCCAGCTGTTTGCACTTGCGTCGGACAAGGCGCATTGGCTGTCGGTCCGGCAAAGCGTCGTGGCCGGCAACATCGCCAACGTCAACACGCCCGACTATGTCGCAATGGACATCGACCCGTTCAAGACGGTTCTTGAATCGGTCGGCGCCCGCATGGCGACGACACATCCGGCTCACTTTACCGAAGATCCCATGCGCGGTTCGGTGCGGGCGGGCACCGGCCAGGATTTCGACGTCGCATCCTCCGGACAGTCGGTGTCACTCGAGGAGGAACTGATCAAGGCTGGCGAGATTCGCAAGGAATTTGAACTCAGCACCGGGTTGATGCGTTCCTTCCATCGCATGATGCTGCAGACGGTGGCGCGATGACCGTGATCGATCCCCTGTCAGCTGCCTTGAAAACCGCCGCGTCCGGACTTGAGGCTCAGTCTGTGCGGTTGCGTGTGGTCGCGGAGAATATGGCGAATGCGCAGACCACCGGGTCGGCGCCCGGCGAAGACCCCTACCAGCGCAAGACCGTCGGTTTCGTGTCGGAGCTTGATGCGCTGACGGGCGCGTCGATTGTCCGCATCGATTCGATTGGCCGCGACAGCGCCGAGTTTTCCGTTGAGTATGATCCGGGGCACTCGGCTGCCGACGCCGAGGGCATGGTGAAACTGCCCAATGTCAACGTGCTCGTCGAAATGGCCGACATGCGGGAAGCCAATCGCTCCTACGAGGCCAATCTGCAAACCATCAAGCAGGCGCGTGAACTGATTTCAATGACTATTGACCTGTTGAGGACGTCGTCATGATCGATGCCGTCGGCGCTGCCGCCATCACCTCTTTGACCCGCCCCGCCGCTGATACGGCCGGTGCAACCGCGAATCCGGGCATGACCGGGCAGATCCCCGGAACAAACGAATCCGAATTCGCGACCCTGCTGTCGGACATGGTTGCCGGCATGACCTCCTCCATCAGGCATGGCGAGGAGATGTCGATCAAGGCGATCAACGGCCAGGCCGGGACCCAGGAGGTTGTGGACGCGGTGATGAGCGCTGAGCGCACGCTGCAGACCGCGATCGCCGTGCGCGACAAGATCGTGACCGCCTATCTCGAAATCAGCCGCATGCCCATCTGAGGAGAACTGCAATGAAAGCACTGGCCATAGCCGCGACGGGCATGAACGCGCAGCAGCTCAATCTTGAGGTGATTGCCAACAACATTGCGAACATCAACACCACGGGATTCAAGAGGGCGCGCGCCGAGTTCTCTGACTTGCTCTACCAGGTCGAGAAGGCGCAAGGGGTGCCGACGGCGGCCAATCAGGCGATCGTTCCGGAAGGTGCCTATATCGGCCTTGGTGTTCAGACCATGGCGATCCGCAACGTTCACATCCAGGGATCCCTGGTCAATACCGGGAACTCGATGGACCTTGCGCTCGTCGGCCGCGGCTGGTTCCAGGTGCAAAACACCGACGGCGAGACGCTCTACACGCGCTCGGGTGCCCTGAACACCAATGCCAATGGCGAGATCGTCACCGCAGACGGCTATCTGATCGAGCCGGCCATTACCATTCCGCAGGACACCAGCGAAACCGTCATCACAAAATCCGGACAGGTCTTTGTGCGCGTCGGCGATGACGCCGATCTGCAGGAGGTCGGCCAGATCACGATAGCAAACTTCGTGAACGAGGCCGGTCTTGCTCCGCTCGGTGACAATCTGTTCCAGGAGACCGAGGCATCCGGCACCGCCATCGTCGGGGTGCCCGATGATCCCGGTTTCGCGTCCATAGAGCAGGGATATCTCGAGGCGTCCAATGTCGATGCGGTCAAGGAGATCACCGATCTGATTTCCGCCCAGCGCGCCTACGAGATGAATTCCAAGGTCATCAAGGCCGCCGACGAAATGGCGTCCATCGTTTCTCAGAACATGTAACCGGACCGTAAGATGATCCTCCGTACCGCAATCGCCCTGGTCTTGATCCTGGCAACAGGCGTCTGGCATGCGTCGGCTGCGGAGCCCGTTGCGGTTATCCCGAAGCGGATTATCTATCCCGGCGAAACGGTTGAGGCGCACATGCTGGAAATGGTTCGGGTCACCAATCCGAACATCAGGCGCGATTACGCCTCCTCAATGGATCAGGTCGAGGGCATGGTCGCAAGAAAGACCCTGCTTCCTGGCAGGGTCGTGCCCGTTTCATCCGTGCGCCAGCCCTTTGCGGTCGAGCGCGGATCAATGGTCACAATGGTCTTCTCGCAAAATGGCCTGACGATCACCGCGCCCGGCAGTCCGATGAAAAACGGCTCCGTCGGCGATTTCATCCGCGTGCGCAATGTCAACACTGGCGTGATGGTTTCCGGCACGGTCATGGCTGACGGCACGATCCGGGTTGCGATGCAATGAGGTTGGGCGTGGCGGCTTTGGCGATCATCTTCAGTCTCGCTTCGGTGGCGATGACGCTGGCGGCGTCACGCATCAAGGATATCGCGTCCCTTCAGAGCGCCCGTCAGAACCAGCTGATCGGCTACGGCCTGGTGATCGGCCTTCAGGGAACGGGTGACAGCCTGCGCGGCTCTCCCTTTACCGAACAGTCCCTGCGCGCCATGCTTGAAAACCTGGGCATCGCCACGGAAGGCGAGGCCGCCCGCGCCAACAACATTGCGGCTGTCATCGTCACGGCGGACCTGCCGCCCTTCGCAAGCATCGGGTCGCGTATCGATGTCAGCGTATCGTCGCTGGGCGATGCAACCTCGCTTCGCGGCGGCATTCTGGTCATGACACCGCTATCGGCAGCCGATGGCGACATCTATGCGGTGTCGCAAGGCTCGGTTGTCGTTTCGGGATTCACCGCCGAGGGCGATGCGCAGACCCTGACATCGGGCGTGACAACCACCGGGCGGGTGCCCGGCGGCGCGATCATCGAGCGCGAGATACCGATGCGGTTCAGCGAAAACGGCCACCTGACCTTCCAGTTGCGCAATCCAGATTTCTCGACAGCGGTCTCTGTCGCCGATGCCATCAACCGGCACACCGGCAAACGCTACGGCCGGATGATGGCGAGCGCCAATGACTCGACCACCATCAGTGTGGCACGGCCGAAGAAGGTGTCGCTGCCGCGGTTCGTCGCCGAGATTGAGCGTCTCATCGTCGAAACGGATGCGCCCGCACGCGTCGTCATAAATGAGCGCACGGGAACGATCGTGATGGGTCATGACGTACGGATTTCGAGAGTGGCCGTCAGTCACGGAACGCTGACCATCAGGGTCAATGAATCGCCCGTCATCTCGCAACCACTGCCGTTCAGCGATGGCGTGACAGCGGTTGAACCGCTGACCGACATCACCGCCATGACCGAGGGCGGGCAGGTCGCCATCCTCAACGGCCCCAACCTCCAGACGCTTGTCGCCGGCCTCAACAGTATCGGAGTTCGCCCTGACGGCATCATCGCAATACTCCAGGGCATCAAGTCGGCCGGCGCCCTGCAGGCGGAGCTTGTGCTGCAATGACAAAGACATCGGGACCGATCATCAACAGGATCTGCGTCGCCACTCTGGCACTGTCGGCGGCCATTGGCGGCTGGGGTCTGCCGCTCAACCTCTCGCTGGCCGCGGAAAAGGACGCCGAGACCATCAAGAGCGAGATCTCGGACGAGATACGCGCATTTTGCACGAACATCGCCGACGCCGCCCGCGACCGCCGGTACCTGCTTCAAAAGCAGGAGCTCGAAGAGTTGCAGGCCGACATCGAGGACCGCATAGCGACCCTCGAAAAGCGCCGCGCCGAATACGAACACTGGCTGAACCTGCGCAACGAATTTCTGGTCAAGGCCGAAGGTGGCCTGGTCGAGATCTACAAGAACATGCGCGCCGATTCCGCCGCCGAAAAGCTTGAAATTGTCGACGTGAATGTCGCGGCCGCCATCATCATGAAGCTGAAGCCGCGCCTTGCCAGTCAAATCCTCAACGAAATGGAAGCCGAGACGGCTGCCAACCTGACCAGCATTATTGCCAGCGCCGCCGACGCGGATATTCCGGATGAACCGTCATGATGGGCCGCCTTTCACTCGTTTTGTTGGCTTTTGTCGTTGCAGGATGCTCGTCCAGCACGTTCAAGGATATCGGCCGGGCACCGACCATGAGTCCCATCGGCAGTGGGTTGCGCTACGGGCAGACGCCGCAGATGGCGCTCTATCCGAAGCCGCCGCGCAAGCCCGGTAACGGTTATTCGCTTTGGACAGATACGCAAAGTGATCTGTTCAAGGATGCCCGGGCCATGACTGTTGGAGACATCGTCACGGTCAACATCGCAATAAATGACAGGGCGACATTCGACAACGCCACCGACAGGGACCGCACCAACTCAAGCGGAATCAATGCCGGCGGCAACTATTCGGTCAACGGAACCGGCTCCGAAGGGCAGTTCGGTTTGAACTTCGGCTCGAACACGAGCACCGAAGGCAAGGGCAGCACGGCACGTTCGGAAAGACTCGAGTTGCGTGTTGCCGCCGTCGTGACCGGCGTTCTCGACAATGGCAACCTGGTAATCAGCGGATCGCAGGAAGTGCGCGTCAACTACGAGATGCGCATCTTGAACATCGCCGGCATCGTACGCCCCCGCGACGTCGATGCATACAACACCATCGCCTATGAGAAGATCGCCGAAGCGCGCGTTTCCTATGGCGGTCGCGGCAGGCTTATGGAAGTTCAGCAACCACCGGTCGGCCAGCAGATCGTGGATATCTACTCACCAATCTAGATTCCGAGCAGGGTGACATGAAGACACCTGAAGAAGACACAAAGAAAAGCGGCGGATCGTTCCTTACGACGGCAATCGTTTTGCTGGTGCTGTCGGCGCTTGCCGGCGGCGGCGGCTGGCTTGTCGGAATGATTGCCGGGGCACAGAACGCAAAACAGGCTTCGGCGGCAGCCGAACAGGCGGCCACGGACATGAAGCAGGCCGGCGACGAGGCGCAATCGACAGAAGGCGACGCGCCGATGGCGATGGTCGACCCGCAGATCCTGACCCTTGCGCCCATTACCACGAACCTGTCCTTTCCATCCGACAGCTGGGTACGGGTGGAAGTCGCCCTGGTTTTTGAAAAGGAGGCGGATCCGTCCCTGGCCGAGCTCATCCACCAGGATGTCATGGCCTATATGCGCACCGTCTCGCTACCGCAAATCGAGGGGCCGCGTGGTTTCCAGCACTTGCGTGACGACCTTTCCGAACGCGCCGTGATCCGCTCCAACGGCCGTGTATCCAAAATGCTCTTCTGGACTTTCCTGATCGAATGACACGATTATTTCTGACAGCGCTCGCCATGATGGCGATGGTGGCTGCAGCCGATGCCCAGACACTGGACCCGAACATTCTGACGCAGCCCGTGGACGGTTCGGTCGCCAACTGGATTATCCGCACCTTCGGATTGCTGACGATCCTGTCCATCGCGCCGGGTATCCTCATAATGGTGACCAGCTTCCCGCGGTTTGTCATCGCGTTCGCGATCCTGCGCGCGGGCATGGGCCTGATGACGACGCCGGCCAACCTGATCCTCATCAGCCTGGCACTGTTCATGACATTCTACGTAATGGCTCCGACATTCGACCGCGCCTGGGAAAACGGGGTCAAGCCGCTGCTCGACAATCAAATCGACGAGGCGGAGGCCTTCGAGCGCATCGGCGATCCGTTCCGCGAGTTCATGCTGGCCAACACGCGCGACAAGGACCTGAACCTTTTCGTTGACCTGGCCGCCGAGCGTGGCCAGCCCGTGTCCACGGACGGCAAGGTTGACCTGCGTGTGCTCATCCCCGCCTTCATGATCTCGGAAATAAGGCGCGGCTTCGAGATTGGCTTCCTGGTCGTTCTGCCGTTCCTGGTCATCGATCTCGTCGTTGCCACGATCACCATGTCCATGGGTATGATGATGTTGCCACCGACGGCGATCTCGCTGCCCTTCAAGATCCTTTTCTTCGTGCTGATCGACGGCTGGAACCTGCTTGTCGGGAGTCTCGTTCGATCCTTTGTGTGATCGGCTGCGGACGTCATTTAAACCGTTCATTAACCATGTTTTTTAGTTATTCGGTTGGCAAACCTGCCAGCCGTCGCGTGTTAGCCATTTCGTAACGGCTCATCGCCAGTGTGCATCCAACATGACGGGAAAGGTCCCCACGTACGCGTCGGGAGGCCTGCAGGCATGAGGCCGATCCGCCATCACCGGTAATCAAGTCCGGTATGTCCCCAATCGTATCGGGTAATCCGAGGGACAATTAAATGACGAGTATCAATACAAACAACTCGGCGATGGCTGCACTGCAGACGCTTCGCAGCATCAATTCCGGCCTTGAAACGACACAGGCACGCATTTCTTCCGGTTATCGTGTCGAGACCGCTTCCGACAACGCCGCCTACTGGTCGATCGCAACGACGATGCGTTCGGACAACAAGGCTCTGTCGACCGTCAGTGACGCGCTTGGCCTTGGTGCTGCCAAGACCGACATCGCTTACACGGGCCTCAACAGTGCAATCGGTGTTGTTGACGAAATCAAGTCCAAGCTTGTTGCGGCCGCAGAGCCGGGCGTTGACGTTGAAAAGATCAACTCTGAACTCACAGAGCTGAAGAACCAGCTTTCTTCGATCGCTGAATCGGCTTCCTTCAGTGGCGAGAACTGGCTCTACAACGACACAGGTTCAGCTGCAGCGACGGCTTCGATCGTCGGCTCCTTCAACCGTTCGGCTTCCGGCAATGTGTCGATCGCCACGCTTGATGTTGATGTTGCGGCCGTGACCCTGATCGACACGACGTCGGACTCTGGCGGTATCCTGACCAAGGATATCGATGCTGACGCTCTGCTCGACACGCCGACGGGCACCGCCGACAACTACTTCCTGATCGACGGCGGTGGCACTGGCGGCACGGGTACGGAAATCACGCTGTCCGCATCCAGCACCGATGCCGAGATTCAGGCCATGATCCGCGTCACCGACGAAATCATGAGCCAGCTGACCGACGCGGCGTCCAGCCTGGGTGCTGTCAACTCTCGTATCTCCATGCAGGAAGACTTCGTGTCCAACCTGATGGACGCAATTGACCAGGGCATTGGCCGTCTTGTCGACGCTGACATGAACGAGGAATCGACTCGCCTGGCTGCGCTGCAGACTCAGCAGCAGCTTGGTATCCAGGCACTGTCGATCGCCAACTCCAATACCCAGAACGTTCTCTCGCTCTTCCGTTAAGAGCACCATCCGTTGATGGAATAGGGAAGATCAGAGGAGCGGCCTTCGGGCCGCTCCTTTCAAATTGAGATCTCTCCGGTTTTCGTTCAGCACGATGAAACGCCGCATCCCGGGCCGGGACGCGGCGTTTTTCTTATGCCGCGGGTACAGCGCCGGCTGATGGCGGATGGTGTCCCGTTGTTGGGGGACGGTTGAAATTAGCAAACCATTAACCAAAAAAACCGCGCCGCACGCGGCTTTGTTCAGAATTGATTAACCTTAATAATGTGTTGTAGGGGCGACGAATGACGGACCGGGCTTGCGTCATTTCTCGGGTAAGCCCTAGGTGAGCATGATGCGACACCGTCGTTGCCGGTGAACTACTCCGGCATGTCCCTCGATGTTGACTGTCAGAAGGGGAAGACAATGACAAGCATTATGACCAACACCGCCGCCATGGCCGCGCTGCAGACGCTCCGTGGCATCAATTCTTCAATGGATATGACTCAGGCGCGTATCTCTTCGGGTTATCGTGTCGAAACCGCTTCCGACAACGCGGCCTACTGGTCGATCGCAACGACGATGCGTTCCGACACAAGGCGCTCTCGACGGTCAGCGATGCGCTGGGCCTCGGCGCCGCCAAGGTGGATGTCGCATACACCGCGCTCGACAGTGCCATCGACGTTGTCGACGAGATCAAGTCCAAGCTGGTCGCCGCCGCCGAACCGGGCGTTGACAAGGAGAAGATCAACTCGGAATTGACCGAGCTGAAGAAACAGCTCTCCTCGATTGCCGAATCGGCCTCCTTCAGCGGCGAGAACTGGCTCTACAACGACACCGGCGCAGCGGCTGCGACAGCCTCGATCGTCGGATCCTTCAACCGGTCGGCATCCGGCAATGTCTCGATTGCCACACTCGATGTTGATGTGGCGGCCGTTGTCCTGATCGATACGACGACGGATGCCGGCGGCATCCTGACCAAGGATATCGATGCGGACGCCTTGCTCGACGCGCCAACCGGCACCGCCGACAACTACTTCCTGATCAATGGTGGTGGCACGGGCGGCACCGGTACGGAAATCACCCTGTCGGCGCTGACCACCGACGCTGAGGTCGAGGCGATGATCCGCGTGGCGGACGAGATCCTCAACCAGCTGACGGATGTGGCCTCCGATCTCGGCGCGATCAACAGCCGCGTCGAGATGCAGGAGACCTTCGTAACCAACCTGATGGACTCGATCGACAAGGGTATCGGCCGCCTGGTCGATGCCGATATGAACGAGGAATCGACCAGGCTGTCAGCGCTGCAGACGCAGCAACAGCTCGGTATCCAGGCGCTCTCGATCGCCAATTCCTCCTCGCAGAATATCCTGCGGCTGTTCCAGTAATTCAAGAAACCCGGCCCCATCGGGGCCGGGTCCATCTGACGCAGTTCAGTATTCGACCGCTACCGTGATTCGTCTCGGAGCGGTTTTTTCACGTTTTGGCGGCCGTATCATGCAAGTGATGCGGCCTTTTATTTTATCAGATTGTTATTGTTTACGTTTTCATTACGATTTTTAACGGCTTGCGAAGCAGCTTAATACTCTGTTAACCATAATATTATTAGTTTTGTTAACGAATGGCGGGCTGATCCACGGTTCAGCAGGCATGAAGCCAGCAGCCATTGCCGGCACGACAGATCCGGCATGTCCCTTTTCGAAAGAATAATGGTAACAGGGGCAGCCTTATGACCAGCATCATGACAAATGCCGCCGCCATGGCGGCGCTGCAAACGCTCCGCGGCATAAACTCCTCCATGGAAACGACGCAGGCGCGTATCTCTTCGGGTTATCGTGTCGAAACCGCTTCCGACAATGCCGCCTACTGGTCGATCGCAACGACGATGCGTTCCGACAACAAGGCGCTTTCGACGGTCAGCGATGCGCTCGGCCTCGGCGCCGCCAAGGTGGATGTCGCATACACTGCGCTCGACAGCGCCATCGACGTTGTCGACGAGATCAAGTCCAAGCTGGTCGCCGCCGCCGAACCGGGCGTTGACAAGGAGAAGATCAATTCGGAACTCACCGAGCTGAAGAAACAGCTCTCCTCGATTGCCGAATCGGCCTCCTTCAGCGGCGAGAACTGGCTCTACAACGACACCGGAGCGGCCGCCACGACAGCCTCGATCGTCGGATCCTTCAACCGGTCGGCATCCGGCAATGTCTCGATTGCCACACTCGACGTCGACGTCGCCGTGGTCGTACTGATCGACACGACGACGGATGCCGGCGGCATCCTGACCAAGGACATCGATGCGGATGCCTTGCTCGACACGCCAACCGGCACCGCCGACAACTGGTATCTGATCGACGGTGGTGGAACCGGTGGCAGCGGAACCGAGATAACCCTTTCCGGATTAACCACCGACGCCGAAGTCGAGGCGATGATCCGCGTGGCGGACGAGATCCTCAACCAGCTGACGGATGTGGCCTCCGATCTCGGCGCAATCAACAGCCGCGTCAAGATGCAGGAGACTTTCGTTTCCAATCTGCTCGACTCGATCGACAAGGGCGTCGGTCGTCTTGTCGATGCCGATATGAACGAGGAATCGACCAGGCTGAACGCGCTGCAGACCCAGCAACAGCTCGGTATCCAGGCGCTCTCGATCGCCAATTCGACATCGCAGAACGTCCTGCAGCTGTTCCAGGGCTAGGCCCGTCAGCGATCCGCTAGCGCGGTTCGCGACGCACCTGGTCAATGATGAGTTAGCGACCGGCACGGCCCCGCCGCGCCGGTCTTTTCATCACCCTCGCACAAGCTTCAATTCCTATTCTTGGCCGCAAAGGATCCATGCAGGCGGATCGGCATTGCCGTTCCGGAGGTGATTGAATGGCAATGGCGATCGAGCGCTATCTGAAGGATTTCGGAAAGCCTGAATCATTTGTCGTCGCAGATGAAATCGGAATGCTGCCGAGCCCCGCCGCACAGCCCGCTGAACCAGTAGCGCCGCAACCGCCGCCGCTTCCCGTGGCTGCGCCCGTCGATCTTGAGGCCGAGCGGGCAGAAGCATTGGAACGCGGTCGATTGGAGGGGCAGCGCACAGCAGAGGAGCGCCTCAACGAGGCGTTTGAGGAAGAGCGTGGCCGGCACCGCGACGAAATCAACGAATTGCGCACGCGCTATGAGCAGGATTTCACCACCGTTCTGGCGACCCGTTACGACGCCTTGTGTGACGAGCTGGTTGAAGCGGTCGGCGCGCAGGTCACACGGATCCTTGCGCCGGTCTTTGAACAGTCGCTGAACGAGCAGATGGTCGCCGCCCTGGCCGACGCCATTCGCCAGACGATGAAGGATCGCTCGGCGACCATCATGACCGTCACCGGCCCGGCGTCCATTTTTGACAATCTCAAATCGGCGCTTGGCGAGGACGCGGCCCAGCTCGAATTTGTCGAGAGCGATGAGTTCGACCTGACGGTCCGCATCGATGACGCCGTGCTTTGCACCCGGCTTTCCGAATGGGCGGAACGCCTGCGCGAGGTGCTGCCTTGAGCGAGAGCCAGTCGACGCACCACTCCGGTGGTGAAATCATCATCGTCAAAAAGCGCGGCGGCAGCCATGACGGGCACCATGGCGGCGCCTGGAAGATCGCCTACGCGGATTTCATGACCGCGATGATGGCTTTCTTTCTTGTCATGTGGCTGATCAATGCATCCAATGACGAAACCAAGGCGGCGGTTGCCAGCTATTTCAATCCCATAAGGCTCACCGACAACAAGCCAGCCGAGCGCGGTCTGAAACAGCAGGATCAGGCCACCGTTGGAGATGAAGTCGAGTATCTGTCGGACAGCGACAAGGCGGGATACGAGTCCGGCCCGCAAACCGGCGGCGGCGATGACATTGATTCCGCGGCCGGAGAAGAGTCAAAATATTCGGACGCCGACTTTTTCGAGAACCCCTATTCGGTGCTGGCCGAGATCGCGCTGGAGACCGGCCAGCAGACCAACGTCAGCGCCGCCGGCGAGGGGGGTGCAAATACGTCAGGGCCGGCGACGGGGGCATCCGGGGGCGAAGCCTATCGTGACCCGTTCGATCCTGATTTCTGGTCGAAAGCCATCGAGATCGCGACGTCTGCCGATGTGACGGACACGGGCGCAGAACGCGGGCTTCTTGGAGCCGGCAGCAGCGATGCGATCCGGGAAGCGCTGGAGGCGGCGGGGCCGGTCAGCGAGGAGCTTGAGGAGTCGGTTGAGGATGCCGGCGAGGCAGCCGGCGGCAAAACAGGACGCCTCGTTGTGGACGAAGACGGCGAGGTGGTGGTTGAAGAGGCGAGCGAGGCGCTCCAACAGGACGGCGAGGCAACCGAAGAACAGCGGGAGCAAGCCGCCGAACTCAAGGAAGCAATCGAGCAGGCTCTCAGCGAAGACCAGGTCCAGCTCGGAGAGGGCCTCACCGTTGTGCCGGCGGATGGCGGATTGCTGATCTCGCTGACCGACGAACTTCAGGGCGGCATGTTCAATGTCGGGTCCGCGGTTCCCAAGCGTGACCTCGTCCTCGCGATGGCCGAGATCGGGCGGATCTTGTCGGAGCAGCCCGGCTCCGTCGCCATTCGCGGCCACACGGATGCGCGCCCCTTTGCCGGAACGAAGAACGATAACTGGAAGCTGTCCATGGCCCGCGCCCACAGCGCTTACTACATGCTCATACGCGGCGGACTTGACGAAAAGCGCATAACCGAAGTGTCCGGATTTGCCGATCGCAAGCTGAAACAGGCTGACGATCCGCTGGCCGATGCCAACCGGCGCATTGAGATCCTGATCGTCGGACCATCGGGGTAGGGGCCTATGGCATTGACCGCACAGCATCCAACCGTGGTTATAAGGAGGTATTTCCTCAACGGCCTGTTGTGCCTCTGCACCGCATTGCTGATCCGCGTGACGCCGGCCTATGCGGTGGCCGAGGGTTTTGAGGCGGATCTGGCCCCTTACAAGATCGTCCGGTCGTTGCAATTCGTGCAGGATTCGGTGGTGCAGGGCGACCATTCGGCGGGCGAGATGCAGCGGCATCTTCTCAAGATCGTCGATGCCAATCTGCGCGCTGCCGACCAGGGTGTGTTCGAGGATGAACGCAATGTGGAAGCCGCCTTTATCTACGCGATGAGTGGAGGCAATCCCGAAACGCTCGTGCTGCTTGTCGAAAGAGACATCGACGAACGGTTCGACCGTCGCCTTACCACGGCGCTCAATGCCTATTTCTCCGGTTCGCCCGAAGCTGCGCGCCCGGTGTTCCAGCAATTGCTTCCGGAGTTTGCCGACAGCCGCATCGGCGCCTATCTGATGCTGGTGACCGCCAATGTCGTGGCGGCCAGGGACGAACAGGAAGCCCTGCGGCTCTTTGACTGGGCGCGCCTGCTTGCCCCGGGCACTATCATCGAGGAATCGTCGCTCCGCCGCGCCACGCACATATCGTCCCGCATCGGTGATACCAATCGCGCGCTTGACAATGCGGAACGCTATGTCCGCCGCTTTCTGCATTCGCCCTATGCAAGCCAGTTCGTCGATATCTTCGTCTATGCGATTGTCTATCATTCGCAAAGCGTCGACCGGGATCGGGTGGAATACATCCTGTCGCTCATGGATCGGCCCAGGCAGCGCGAGATCTACCTGCGCATGGCGCGTATGGGAACCATTGCAGGCAAGGAGGATATCGCGCTTCTGGCCGCCTCTCGTGCAGAGGCCCTTTCGGGAGAGACCCGTGACGTCGTCAGGGATCTCGCCGGATTTTATGCCGGCATTGCGAGAGTACCGACCAGTGACGTGACCGAGGCGATCGAAACAATCGCGGCCATCCCCGATGATAAACTGTCGCAGCGCGACCGTGCGCTTCGCGATGCGGCCAAGACAATCGCCAGGCAGGTGACCGCGCCGCCTGACCCGCAGCGCCTGGCAATGCCGATTCCTTCATCAGAGCTGCCGGAACCCGATGAAGAGGATACGGACACGACCGCATCAGATCCGCCGATGGATGAGGCGGCCGGTCACAGTGATTTTCTTGCTGCCAAGAGGGCAAAGCTGAGCGACATTGATTCCTTGTTGGACGGGAGCAGCGATGAATAGCAATCCACCATCAAATCCCGGCAAGGGAAACGCTGCGGAGACCATCGCCCTGCTGGGCCGGGATGCGGGCAAGAAACGGGGCGGCGGCACTGCCAACCCCGATGGCGCGGCATTCAGGACCGCGGTGATTGAGGCAGGTGGAAAAGCGGCGTCCGGCGCCGTGGAAGCCCCGCAAACATCATCCGGCAGATCTGACGAGGTGGTTGCTGCACAAACGCGTGTGCATCAGGGCCAGGCGGATGCGCCTCAACTCCCGGTGCTGAACCGGCCGGCAACGCGCGAAGACGCTGTGCAACGGCCTGCCGGAGAAGTCCAGTCCCGAAAGGCGCCCGGGCAGTCCGACGGGTTGCACACGCGCGACGACAAGGCGCGCCTTCCGCAGCTGATCGAAACCAAGGCCCAGGTTGAGGGCAAGGTTGAAAACAACAAACTGGAAGCGGCTCTGCCGGATGAGCGCAGCGATGATGCAGACATCAAGCCGTCGCTCCCAGAGGCGCGCCAGCCCGAGACCAATTCCCAGCCTCAACAGACGCCCGTTCACGGTCTTTTGTCGACGCTCGCTCCGTCGCGCGAACCGGTCCGCTCAATCACGAACGCGGATGTGCGCCAGCAGACCGGTGCCGAGACGAAGCTTTCACAGCCGGCAAGGCTTTTCGCTGAAGTGTCAAAATCCGAACAGCGGCACAACGATGGTCAGGCTGCCGGGCGCAGCGATGGCGAAGCCGGCGAACAGGGCGGCGCCAGGAGGGCTCTCGACATCTTTGCCTTTGCGCGAGCTTCCGACACGATGGTCAACGCCGGAAATTCGCCGCCTGTGGCAAGAGTTGAAGGGAGGGAGCCGGTCGGCGCGTCGGTCAATCCGGTGACCGTCATCGAGGCCAAGCAGTTTCCCGGACTGTCGGCCAGCCAGTCGAGTGCCGCGGCCATCGTCAGCGCGGTAACGGGAGAGCCGTCCTGGAGCGCAATGGTGAAGGGTGCCGAAGCGATATCCGCACAGAGCCTCAATCAGGTTCAGAACACCGTCAATACGCTGAAAATTCAGCTTAATCCGGTCGAGCTTGGAACCGTCGACGCGACGCTGAGACTGTCGGGCGGCCAGCTTGTTGTCGAGTTGAAGGTCGAGACAATCGAGGCGTTCCGGCAGTTGTCTGATAATCAGCAGATCATCGTGAAGGCCTTGAAGAATCAGGGCTACACGGTCGAGCACATGAGCGTTCAGCCGCCCGGGCCTGAGCGCGGCGTGACCCAGCAGTCCGTCGCACCATCGCAAGGCGGCAGTCCGGCATCCGGTGACACCTCCGCGCAGTCCGGGCAGCAAAATTCCACTGGCACCGGAGCCGAGCAGCGCCCGAGCCGGAATGAAAGGGACGGGCAGGAACATGAACACGACGGTTCGAATTACCAGCCGGTTGCTGACTACGTTCGCGGCACTTCTGACGCTGTTTACCTTTGACGCTGCAGCCGCCGCCAACTCATGCGAGCTGCAGATTGCCTCGGCGGCGCGCAAACACGGCGTTCCGATCGGCATCCTTTACTCCGTCGGCCTGGCCGAGACCGGTCGCAAGGGCTCTTTGCATCCATTCGCGCTGAATATCGAGGGAGAGGCAGTCTTTGCGCGCGATATCAACGAGGCCCTTGAGGCCTTTCATCGTGCCAGGGCCGAGGGACGCAAGCTCATCGATCTTGGTTGCATGCAGATCAACCACTATTACCACCGCGGCGAGTTTGCCGATCTGAGGTCCATGCTGGACCCGGCAAAGAATGTCGAATATGCCGCGCGGTTTCTCGCCGAGTTGCGGCGACGGCACAACACCTGGACCATGGCGGTCGCGCGCTATCACGCCGGGCCGCACAACGATCCGGCGCAAAAAAGATATGTTTGCCGTGTCATAAGCAACCTGGTCGCCACCGGCTATGGCAGGTGGACCGAGCAGGCAAAAGCGTTTTGCAGGTGACAACTCCTGATTGAAATTCGGATTTCGTGGAGTTGTGTCGGAGATTGTGACGATAGCATGTTCTGTCAAGACACGTTTCGTTAATTGTTCACAGGAACCGTTAACATTTCCACAGTAAATATGCATCTTGCCGTGAGGGACCACTACATCTAGTGCCAAATCATGACTGCTGTCACGTTCAACTACTAAAAAGCACCATTAACTTTCCATAATTGTCGATGAATCCGCCCTTTCGTTACCAATTGATTAACGGGGATACAAAGTGATTCGGGGGCGGACTGATAATCGTTGTGGTTGATGAGCGGGAACTGGTGACGGAGGGGTACACGTCACTCTTTGGCAGGGAAGGTGTTCCATCTGCCGGGTTTGATCCCGATGAATTCGGTGAATGGGTCCATACGGCGGCGGACTCGGATATCGATGCGGTTGAGGCATTTCTGATCGGGCAGGGCAATGACAATATGGTCCTGCCGCGTGTCATCAGGGATCGTTCCAAGGCACCGGTCATTGCCGTCAGCGACAAGCCTTCTCTCGATACGACACTGGCTTTTTTCGATTGCGGTGCCGATGACGTTGTGCGCAAGCCCATCCATCCGCGTGAAATCCTGGCGCGCGCCGCCGCGATCCGCCGGCGGCTAGAGCCGGAAATCGAATATACGCAGATCGGCCGGATAAGGGTCTATTCCGACGGGCGCGATCCCGAGATCGACGAACAGGCCTTTCCGCTTCCGCGCCGTGAGCGGCGCATCCTCGAATATCTTGTCGCAAATCGCGGAAGCCGGGTGACCAAGGCGCAGATTTTCAATGCCATCTACGGCATCTTTGACGACGATGTCGAAGAGAACGTCGTCGAAAGCCATATCAGCAAACTGCGCAAGAAGCTGCGTATGCGCCTGGGTTTCGATCCCATCGATTCAAAGCGATTTCTCGGCTACCGGATCGACTGGCAGTAGGCGGCCGCGGTTTGCCGCCCATCGCAAGCGCGCTGCGCATATCTCGCTCAGAAGTCTCACCAATTCGGGCCGGCAAGCCAGTTTCGCGCAAGCCTGCCAGACTACCTTGTCGCAAACGCGAAAGGGGAAATGCGCGATGAGCCTCTATGGAATGATGCGGACCGGTGTATCCGGCATGAACGCCCAGGCAGCACGTTTGGGTACGGTTGCAGATAACATAGCCAACGCCAACACCACCGGCTACAAGCGCAGCTCGACGGAATTCTCGTCGCTTGTGCTGCCGAGCGCGGGCGGGAGCTACAACTCCGGTGGTGTCAGCACATCCGTCCGCTATGCGATTTCGGAAGAAGGTGCGCTTCAGTTCACCACGTCTATCACGGACCTCGCGATCGGCGGCGATGGTTTCTTCGTCGTGCAGGACAGCTCGGGCGTATCCTTCCTGACGCGCGCCGGCTCCTTCATACCCGACAGCGAAGGCAACCTGGTCAACGCGGCCGGCTACATGCTGATGGGCTATGACTACGCCAACGGAGCACCGACACCGGTCGTGAACGGTTTTGACGGCCTTATGCCCGTCAATGTCCTGCAGGGTGAGCTGCTCGCGGAGGCTTCGACGGCCGGCATTTTCACCGCCAACCTTGATTCCGATGCTGCCGTCGCGACCGGACCGCTTCCGTCCACCAACTCGGCGACATCGGAATACACGCACAAGAGCTCGCTTGTGGTCTATGACGATCTCGGCGGCGAGGTCCTGCTCGATTTCTACTACACCAAGACAGCGGCCAACACCTGGGAAGTGGCGGTTTACGACCAGGCCGGTGCGACCGCGGGAACATCGTTCCCCTATTCGTCGGCGGCTTTGTCGACAGTCACGATCGACTTCGATGCAACAAGCGGTACCCTTTCGGGAACAAGCCCGACATCGATCACCGTGCCGGTACCCGCTGGCCAGAGCCTGGCCATCGATTTCTCCGGAATGACCCAGCTCGCCTATGAATTCAATGTCGGCGATGCAAGCGTCAACGGCAACGCGCCGAGCAAGGTGGAGAGTGTCGAAATCACCAATGACGGCACGGTCTTCGCAAAATATGAAAACGGCACGCTTGAACCCAAATACAGAATCGCGCTTGCCGACGTGCCGAGCCCGGACGAACTCAAGCCGATCTCCGGGAACGTCTTTGCCCAGAACAGTGAATCCGGCGTTGTGACGACCGGATTTGCCGGTTCGGGAAACTTCGGTGACATCGTCTCGGGCGCGCTGGAATCATCCAATGTCGACATAGCCGACGAGCTGACGAGCATGATCGAATCGCAGCGCAGCTACACGGCGAACTCGAAAGTATTTCAAACCGGATCGGATTTGATGGAAGTCCTCGTCAATCTGAAACGTTAGGGCCGACCATGGCCCTGGAGGCGTAAGACCAAGCAATGTCACTGTCATCGGCGATCAGTACTGCACAGTCCATACTGTCGAATACATCAAAACAGACCTTGGTGGTATCCGACAACATCGCCAATGCGAGCAATCCCGACTATGCAAGGCGCGCGCCGACGCTCCAGACCTATTTTGGCGGCGAACTGTCTGTCTCCGTGCAGCGGGCAGAAAACACTGTCCTCTTCAACCAGTCGCTGGAATACCTGTCGGTCAGCACGGCCCAGAACATCGTTTATGACGGTCTCGAGCAGCTGAAGACGTCGATGGGCGGCAACGATTACGAGTTGTCGCCGTCCCGCTATATCGGCGACCTGCGGGACATGCTGCAGACACTGGCTGCAACACCCGGCGATACGACGCTTGCCGCTTCGGTGATCTCCGCCGCTCAGGACGTCGCCAACAGCATCAATGATGCGTCGGCTTCCACGCAGCAGCTGCGTCTCGAGGCCGACCAGGCCATCGGCGAGGGTGTCGACAAACTCAACAACCTGCTTGTGCAGTTTGAAGAGGTCAACAACGAAGTCGTGGCCGGTACGAGCACGGGCGACGATGTTTCCCAGGCCCTGGATTCGCGTGACACGCTTTTGCGGGAAATCTCGACACTCGTCGGCATCCGCACGCTTGACCGCGGCAACAACGACATCGCCATCTACACGACCGGCGGCCAGACACTGTTTGAAACCATACCGCGCGTGGTCTCGTTCACGCCGACCAACGGGATCGATGCCACAATCAGCGGCAATCCGGTCTATATCGACGGAGTTGCGCTACAGCCCGGAAGCGGCTCGCAATCAACGGCAACCGGCGAACTTGCTGCCCATCTCAAGGTCAGGGACGGCATCGCGCCGACCTATCAGGCTCAGCTCGACGAGATAGCGCGTGGTCTGGTCGTTGTCTTTGCCGAGCACGACCAGAGCGGATCCGCGCTGCCGGATCTGCCGGGCCTTTTCACCTGGTCCGGTGGCACGGTTCCTTCCACGGCAACCATCGAGCCCGGCATCTCGGCGACACTGTCGGTAAATCCGGCCGTGCTGGTTGATACAGGCAATCCAGCACTGCTGCGCGATGGCGGTATCAACGGCGCCGCCTATGTCTCGAACACTTCGGGTGCAACGGGTTTCTCGTCGCTCCTGGACGGCTATGTTACGGGTCTCGAGGCGCCTATCTCATTTGATGCCGCGGCGCTGGCCGGAGACGGCGCAAGCCTCGTCGGATACGCCTCCGATTCCATCGGCTGGCTGGAGCTCTACCGATCCCAGGCCCACGAAGCCGCGGAAACGCGTGAAGCGGCGATGGTTCGCATTTTCGAGAGCTACAGCAACGACACCGGCGTCAACATCGATGAGGAAATGGCACTGCTGCTCGACCTCGAGCAATCCTACAAGGCGTCGACCAAACTGCTCTCGACAATTGACGAGATGCTCGCTGCACTGATGGCGGTGAGGTAGCGCCATGAAGACAACCTTTGTCTCCACGCTCGCCATTCAAAGCGCCCTGCGACTGACCGTCCAGCGCGCCCAGTCAGAAATGATGAACGCGCAGACCGAGGCAACCACCGGGCGCCACGCCGACATCGGCCTGGAACTCGGCGCGCAGACGGCACGCACCATTTCGCTCAATCGCGATGTCGCGCGCCTCAATACGATTATCGACAGCAACGCGCTTGTAACCAACCGCCTGTCCGCATCGCAAAACGCGCTTGAACAGATGGCCGAAAGCGCCCAGCAGATCCTCAACACGCTGATCAGCATGGTCGATATCGACGACCAGGGCCGCCTCGACGTCGCGGCCGAAACGGTGCAGACCTCGTTCCAGAATTTCACGTCCTTCGCCAATTCATCAGCCAATGGCGAATTCCTGTTTGCCGGTATCAATACGGATGTGAAGCCGCTGGAGGACTACACGGAGCCCGGAGCCGCGGCCAAGGCAAGCTTCGATGCGGCCTATCTCGCCTATTTCGGCTTCACCCAGAATGACCCCGCTGCATCGGGCATAACGACGGCGCAGCTCGACGATTTCCTGACAAATCATGTCGAGCCGCTGATACTTGGTGCTGGTTGGGACGCCGACTGGTCGAATGCCGATGACGCCGTAATGACCAATCGCATCAACACCAACGAGGTCGTTGACAGCTCCGCGACCATCAATGCGGACGGGTCCAGGAACATGGCCATGGCCTCGGCGATCGTCATGGAGATGATGGCCACACCGTTGTCGGACAATACGCGGCAGGAGCTGGCCGAGCGGGCGATCAGCTATGTCAGCGAGGCGATAACGGGAATTGATTTTCAACGCGCCCAGCTCGGCCTGTCCGAACAGCGCATCGAGAAGGCCAATGAGTCGATCCAGATCCAGGTCGATCTGATGTCAATCTACATTGGCGAACTGGAAAATGTGGACGTCTATGAGGCGTCGACGCGTCTGAACTTACTGCTGACCCAGGTCGAGACCTCGTACACGCTAACGGCAAGGATCCAGCAGTTGAGCTTGACCAACTACCTGTAGTTGGGCGCGCAATGGAGAGTAACGGAGAGGGCGAAGGTAGCTGAAATGTATCAGTTCTCATATGCGGAGGTGCAGCAAGATGATGTTGCTGACTCCAAGGATCGTGAAAGGCAGGTTCTCGACAAATCCATCCGGATGCTCGAGGAGGCGAAAGAACACGGCCCAAAATCCCGTGAATCCATTGAGGCCCTGTTTTTTGTGAACCGAGTCTGGGTCCGGTTTATTGAGGATCTCGGTTCCCCCGAAAACGAGCTTGAGCAGGAATTGCGCGCCAATCTGATTTCGATCGGCATTTGGATCCTGCGCGAGACCGAGAAGATACGATCGGGAGAATCGCAGAATTACGAGGGCATCATCGATATTTCATCCATAATCCGGGACGGTCTGAAATGAAGAGTTCACTGCGCATTTCACTCAAGACCGGGGAGAAGATTTTCATCAACGGCGCGGTACTGCGCGTCGACAGGAAAGTCGGCCTGGAATTTCTCAACGATGTCACGTTCCTGCTGGAGAACCACGTTCTGCAGCCCGAGGATGCATCGACGCCTTTGCGTCAGCTCTACTTCATTGTGCAGATGATGCTGATCAATCCGGAGGGTGCGGAGCAGTCCCATGCGATGTTCAAGAAATCCATCGTCATGCTGCTCAATTGCTTCAGCAATGAACAGATCCTGACGGAGCTCAAGCATATCGACGCGATGGTCACGGAGGGGAGGGTGTTCGAATCCCTGAAGGCGATCCGCGCCCTCTACAAGATCGAGGAAGACATCCTCAACAACCGTCAGATGCCGGTTGAAACGCTGGAAGACATCAAGAAGGAGATTGCGCCATGGCGGTAGATGCGGTTTCAAGCAGCACCTATACCAACTCGTCGGCGGCCGCTGCCGCTGCCGATCAGGCAACAGTCGACTACGATACGTTCCTGCAGCTTCTGATTGCCGAGATGCAGAACCAGGATCCGACGGAACCGATGGACTCGACGGAATACATTTCCCAGCTTGCCTCGTTCTCGCAGGTCGAGCAGACTATTCAGACGAATGCGCGTCTGGAGGAACTCCTGGCGTCGAACTCCGTCACCCAGGCCGGATCGCTGATCGGCCGGACTGTGACCTCCAATGACGGAACGGTGACCGGTATCGTCGAACAGGTTGAACTTTATGATGACGGCGTTGTTGCAGTGCTCGACAGCGGCGAAAAGGTTGTCATGGGTGCCGGTCTGACAGTGTCGTGAGGACAGGAATGAGATGAGCGAAGCCGATGCGCTCGACATCGTCCAGAGGGCCATCTGGACGATCCTGGCGGCTTCCGGGCCAGCCGTTTTTGTGGCGATGTTCGTTGGCGTCGGCATCGCTTTCCTGCAGGCGCTCACGCAGGTGCAGGAGATCACGCTCACCTTCGTGCCGAAGATCGTCGCCATTCTGGTAACGGTCGCCGTATCGGCTCCCTTTGTCGGCGCCGAGATATCGAGCTTCACCACGCTCGTTTTCTCGCGGATCGAGAGCGGATTCTAGAGCGTGCCTGGCGCCCGCGCTGGGCGCGAAACCGTGCACTGGGAGGCGAAAGGCCCCTGGAGCGGCAAAGCGACGATTCGCTCCGGGACGCAATCTCGAAGATCCGGCAGCAATAGTATGTCAGTCCGGTGCCGTTCCGTTGAGCCGTTGTTGGCTCGCAATCAGATGCCGCAACAGCTCCGACCGGTCTTCGTTTTCAAATCGATTGATGAGGCCCGAGACGGCAAGCGCGCCGGCAAGCCTGCCTGAGTCCGTAAAGACCGGAACCGCGATTGCGGCAACTTCCGGATCCCGCTCACCCAGCGAAACCGCATAGCCGGCTTGCCGCACTTCATTGTCGTTCCCGTCATAGTCGGCCGAAAAGGCAAGCAGGACCTTCCCGCTTGCGCCGCGCTCCAGTGGCAGCGTTGCTCCCTCGACAATGGAATGCCTGATCGCCCGCACTGGTTCCCGTCGGAAAAGGCAAACACGGCTGTCGCCATCGCGTACGTAAAAGGACGCCGTTTCGTGCGTATTCTGTGACAGCGTTTCGAGTTCCGGTCGAACAATGTCCGCAATGCTGAACGCATTGCGGTAGTTTGCCCCAAGGCGCCATGTCGCCGGCCCCAGCCGGAATTGGCCGTTGTCATCGCGCACCAGCAGACCGAACCGTTCGAGCGAAACGGCAAGCCGCAGGATGGTGCTCTTGTAGAGCCCGGTCTGCCTGGAAAGCGCTGCAAGACTCATCTCCTGCGTCTCCGGGCCGAAACTCTCCAGGATCAGCAGCGCCCGCTCCACCGCTTCGACGCCTCTTGCCTCGCTCAAGGAATTCTCCCTTTGCCAATTGACATGCGCGCCGATTGCTATCAAAAAGTTCTGTTTATCGCAATAGTATTCTGTCTAACAGAACGATGCATTGAAGAATAACCCGATCAAACGGGATGTTTCAGGAGCTGCCGAAATGTCCAAACCACTCGATGGCGTCCGTGTGCTGGATCTGACCAATGTCCTTGCCGGGCCGTTTTGCTGTCATCAACTCGTTCATCTGGGTGCCGAGGTCATCAAGGTCGAGGCGGCAGGCAGGGGTGACCTGGCGCGGCAGCTTGGTGCCGACGAGGAACTGAATCGGAAGGGAATGGGCGTCTCTTTCCTTGCCCAGAACGCCGGCAAGAAATCGGTCACGGTCAATCTGAAACACACGAGGGGCAAGACGCTATTCAAGCGCCTCGTGGAAACCGCCGATGTCATTGTCGAGAATTTCCGGCCCGGCGTGATGGAACGGCTTGGCGTCGGCTATGACACCCTGAAGATCGTCAGGCCGGAACTCGTCTATTGCGCCATATCCGGTTTCGGACAGGACGGTCCCTGGGTGCACCGCCCGGCCTATGACCAGATCATCCAGGGTGCCTCCGGCGTGATGTCAATCACCGGCGATGCGACGAGCGCGCCGCTGAGGGTCGGATATCCCATTGCCGATACGGTCGGCGGCATGACGGCGGCCTTTGCGATTGCCGCGGCACTGAATGCACGGCCGCGCGGTACCTTTATCGACATATCCATGCTGGAATCCGTTCTGGCCACGATGGGTTGGGTGGTATCCAACTATCTGATTGCCGGCATCGAGCCGCAGGCGAACGGCAACGAGAACCCGACTTCTGCGCCATCGGGCGCGTTTGAGGCCGGTGGCGGACTGATCAACATCGCGGCCAACAAGGATGAGCAGTGGGAGCTTTTGACCGACCACCTCGGCCTTGCGGACCTGCGCGACCGCCGCGAATACGCGACCCGCGAGGACCGCAAGAAGAACCGGATCGCCTTGAAGGCTGAACTCGAGACCGTTCTCAAGACACGGCCGGCGCGCGACTGGGCCAAGGAACTGAACCTCCTGGGCGTTCCGGCGGGCGCGGTACTTTCCGTGCCGGAGATCCTGGCGATGCCCCAGATTGCCGCCCGGGGTTTTCTTGGCCATTTTGAAGATGCGCCTGGCGTCGGTCGCGATATTGAGGTGGTCACCACGGGGATAAAGCTCGATGGCCAAGCGCCGGCTGTTGACGGTCCGCCGCCTTTGCTTGGCCAGGACAATTGGTCCGTCTGGGCCGAGATCGGCCTTTCGGATGGTGAACTGGAAAAACTGAGGCGTGAGGGTACGATATGAGCAAGGCGCGTAATGATGTGTCCGATTGGTGGGAAACGTCGATCATCGACATGGCGCCGGGGCAGATCCGTTTTCGCGGACACCCGATCGAGGAGCTGATCGGGACTGTTTCCTTCCCGCAGATGATCTGGCTTCTGACACGCGGCGAACTGCCATCGAAGGCACAGGCGACATTGCTGGAATGTGCGCTTGTCGCGGCGGTCGATCACGGCCCGCAAGCGCCGTCGATCGCCGCGGCGCGGATGGCGGTCACCTGCGGGCTGGGGCTGAATGGCGCAATGGCCTCGGCCGTTAACATGCTCGACGATATCCATGGCGGCGCCGGTGAGCAGGCGGTAGAACTTTACGGCTGGATCGACAAGGCCGCCGATGCGGGAATGCCGCTGGCGGATGCCGCGGCGGCGATGGTCGACAAATGGCAGACGGACCGCGACGCGTTCATTCCGGGGTTCGGCCACCGCTTCCACAAGCCGGCAGACCCGCGCGCCCCGCGGCTCCTCGCACTGGTCGACGAGGCGGCCGCCGCCGGGACCGTCACCGGCCGTTTCGCTGCGATCGGCCGGGCGATCCAGGATGTCCTGGACGCACGAAAGGGAAAGCCCGTGCCGATGAATATCGACGGGGCCACGGCGGTCATCTACGCCGAGCTCGGCTTTGCCGGCCCACTGGCGCGCGGCCTGTTTTGCCTGTCGCGGTCCGTCGGAGTGATTGCCCACGCCTGGGAACAGATGAACCAGGGTGGCAGGAACAAGGGTCCGACACCGCCCGCCTATCGCTGGACTTATAGCGGCCCGAACCCGATTGGTGACAATATGTAGCATTCAAATGCACTGACCGCCTCAATCCGCTTCCGCTTCGATTGTCTCCATGTCGTCGTCGGACAGGCCGAAATGGTGGCCGATCTCGTGGATCAGAACATGGCGGACGATCGTGTCGAGCGTTTCTTCGTGCTCGATCCAGTATTCAAGGATGGCGCGGCGGTAGAGCCAGATGTGATTGGGCATCTGTCCGGTGCGGATTTCAGTCGCGCCCTGCGCCATGCCGATCCCCTGGAACAGGCCCAGAAGTTCGTAGGGGCTCTTCAGGTCGAGCGACTTCAGCACATCCTTGTCGGCATTTTCGGCAACGGTGATCTGGACGTCGTCGCAAAGACTGCGGAACGCTTCGGGCAATCCGTCAAAGGCTTCCTGTCCGAGACGTTCAAAATCCTCCAGTGACGGCGACAGGCGGTCGGTCCAGGGCGAGGCGGATTCCATGAAATCAATGTCCTTCAATACGTTACGAGCGTTTCCGGTGCGCTCAAGTAATGTCATTAAAGTAGGTGTTGATCCGGCGTTCCGCCAGACCCGGTCCGATGTCGCCGCGGCCACCTTCGCGCAAGCTTCGCCAGATAATTTGGCGCATGGAACGATGGGGCGCCGTGTGCGGCCCGCAATTGTCATGATCGGACAAGGTAGGACATGGCGGAAACAACAGCCGTAGCAGTGCCGCCGCTCGAGGGCAGGGGCCGCGATGTCACCTTTGCCATCGGCATCGTTATCATCCTGTCGATCCTGTTCCTGCCGATCCCGGCTTTTATGATCGACATCGGCCTTGCCTTCTGGATACAGCGGCCGCTGGATTTCTCTTCCTTTCCGACGATCTTGCTGATCGCGACGATGACACGCCTGTCGCTCAATATCGCCACGACGCGCATCATCCTGTCCGATGGAAACGAGGGCATCACCGCAGCCGGCTATGTCATCGGCGGATTCTCGCAGATGGTGATGTCGGGCGATTTCGTCATCGGCGTGATCGTTTTCCTCATCCTTGTCGTCGTCAACTTCATCGTCATCACCAAGGGTGCGACACGCATCGCGGAAGTCGGCGCCCGCTTCACGCTTGATGCGATCCCCGGAAAGCAGATGTCCATCGATGCCGATCTTTCCGCCGGGCTGATTGACGAGAAAACCGCACAGGCGCGGCGACGCGAACTGGAGGAGGAGAGTTCTTTCTTCGGTTCCATGGACGGTGCGTCGAAATTCGTTCGCGGCGACGCGATTGCCGGCCTGATCATCACGGCCATCAACATCTTCGGCGGCATCATCATCGGCTACACCCGTCACGGAATGGAAATCGGCGACGCGGCGGACGTTTTCACCAAACTCTCGGTCGGCGACGGGCTCGTTTCGCAGATCCCGGCTTTGATCGTCTCCCTTGCCGCCGGCCTGCTGGTCTCGCGCGGCGGCAATGTCGGATCGGCGGATGTCGCTGTCGTCGGGCAGTTGAGCGGCTATCCGCGGGCGCTCTTCGTCGCGGCAGGCCTGATGATTGTGCTCGCCGTTGTCCCGGGCCTGCCGTTCCTTCCGTTCATGATCCTCGGCAGCGCAATGGCCTTTGCCGGCTGGTTTATCCCGAGGCAGATCGAGCGCCGTAACCAGGCGATCCGGCAGAACGAGGAACACGCGCTGCTGGAACAGAAGAAACAGGAAAAAGACTCGGTCAAGAACGTCCTGCACACCAGCGAAATCGAGTTGTGCCTCGGCAAGCATGTGTCGTCGCGCCTGCTCGGCGCGCATCAGGAACTGGCCTTCCGAGTCGGCAAGATCAGAAAGAAATTCGCCACCCAATACGGATTTGTCGTGCCCGAAATCAAGGTGACGGACGATTTCGCCGTTCCCGACAAGTCCTATCAGATCCGCATTCACGGCACGGCTGTTGCTGCGAACGAGCTGCGGGTCGGCGAAGTCATGGCAGTGATCGGCAATGGCAAGAAACCATCCGTGCCCGGCGAGGAAATCCGCGAACCGGCCTTCGGCCTTCCGGCCATTTCCGTGCCTGAGAGCCTGGCCGACGAACTGAAGCGCGAGGGCTTCCAGCCGATCGACAATGTCTCTGTGGTGCTGACGCATCTGAGCGAGGTGATCCGCAACAACCTGCCGCAGCTTCTGTCCTACAAGGACATGAAGTCGCTGCTTGACCGGCTCGATCCCGAATACCGCAAACTCGCCGACGAGATCTGTTCGAACCACATGTCCTATTCGGGACTGCAGGCCGTGCTCAAGCTGCTGCTGGCCGAGCGCGTCTCAATCCGCAATCTGCATCTCATCCTTGAGGCCGTCGCGGAACTGGCGCCGCATTTGCGCAAGACCGAGCAAATCGTCGAGCACGTCCGCATCCGCATGGCCCAGCAGCTTTGCGGCGATCTGGCCGACAACGGCGTCTTGCGGGTCTTGCGCCTTGGCAATCGCTGGGACCTGGCCTTCCATCAGGCGCTCAAACGCGACGCCAAGGGCGACGTGGTCGAATTTGACATCGAGCCGGCGCTGCTCGAGGAATTCAGCGAGCAAGCGACCAAGGTCATTCGCGAGCACCTCGACGCCGGCACACGCTTTGTCCTCGTCACCGCTCCGGATGCGCGGCCCTATGTACGCATGATCATCGAGCGGCTGTTTGCAACGCTTCCGGTCATCTCGCATGTCGAGATTGCCAAGGGGATCGAGATCCAGATCCTGGGCTCGATCTCATGATCACCGATCTGGAGGGGACAGTCCTCGCGCTGGTCGCCTCCTTCTGCCGCATCGGTGCCTGCTTCATGCTGATGCCCGGTCTTGGCAGCGCGCGCGTTCCGGCGCAGATCCGCCTTTTCGTCGCGATAGCCGCATCCATGGCGTTGCTGCCGCTTCTGTGGCAGTCGATCTATCCGCGGGTCGCGGTTTCGACCACCGGCTACGTATCGCTGATCTTCGTCGAACTGCTTATCGGCTCGGTATTCGGCCTGGTCGCACGCTTCTATGCGCTCTCGCTTCAATTCGCCGGTACCGCGGTCTCGATGGTGATCGGCTTCAACGCCATGGCCGGGCCCGGAGTGGAGGAGGAAGAGCCGCAGACCGAGCTGGGAACGCTGATCGGCCTGACCGGGCTTCTGATCCTGTTCATGCTGGATTTTCACCACATCGTCATCGAAGCCCTGACCATGTCCTACGACCTGATGCCGGTCGGCGGCAGCTTCGATGCGCAAATGGCCCTGATAACCCTGTCCGACACCCTGTCCGCCTCGTTCATGGTCATCCTGCGGCTGATCAGCCCGTTCATTATCTACGGTCTGGTTTTCAACCTGGCGGTGGGCATGGTCAACAAGCTGGCACCGCAAATCCCGGTCTACTTCATATCGTTGCCGTTCATCCTGACCGGCGGCCTGTTCCTGTTGTTCTTCGGCTCCGGCGAGTTTTTCCGCCAGTTTGCCGACGGTTTCATGCCGGTGTTCGATGGCCGCTGACGCCTTTGAGAAACGCGCCCGCAATTTGCGGCGGCTTGCCGCTCTGCAGGCCCAGCTGCACAGGTTGGCGGAAACCGAGCTGGCCGAAACCAACCGACAGCGCATTGCCGTGGATGCGCAGATCGCTCATCTCGTCGAGGTCATGGGTGCACTGTCGCAGGTCCACCGGCTGTTTCCGGAACTTTATGCGCGTCAACTCGACAAACTGAAGAGCCGCGAGCGTACGTTGGCGGCGCAGGCCCGCATTCAGGAGCAAAAGGTCCTGCGTGAACGCACCAAAGAGGAACGTATCGGCGAGCACCTGGCAGACGCCAGGGACGAAGCGGACAGGCTGCGCGACGATGAAGTCCTGCTCGATCTGCTCGATGCGGTAAAGGGATCGGCGCGCACTGACAGCCCCAATCGCACTCAAGCCTCCCGTAAGCTTCGTGGTTCATAGTTGCCGGCAACAAGCAAGAGGATGATTCATTGGCAATCTCACCGCCGAGTGATCTGGTTCTGGATGTTGTGCGCGCGGCCGATCCGGCAGCCGTGCGCGAAGCGCATCGCAATCTTCTTGCCAAGGCTTCGCAGGCGGCCGGAGCGGCATTCGAGCCCATTGCGGGCAGGCCTGTTGGCGCCGATGTGAAAGCACAGACGGGCACCGCCCCGCAGGCTTACAAGGAATTCGAGGCGATGGTGCTTCAGTCCTTCATCAAGAGCATGCTCCCGAACGATGCGGAAAATCTCTACGGCAGCGGCACAGCCGGCGATATCTGGAAAGGAATGATGGCCGAGCAGCTCGGCAAGGCGCTTGCCGAGGGCGGCGGCATCGGCATCGCCGAGCAGCTTGCTAGCCAGCGTCAGCCGGCGCAACCCGATGAGAACCATGCCCGCGAAATGGGTGATAACCGCAACTTCGCCAACGGGCTGGTGCAGCAGATCCAGCTTCACATCCTGCGCAGTGCCGATGATCGCACCGGCCTATTTGACACGAGTGCGTAACGCGTCAGGCAAGACAGAATCGGGAGCCGATGGATATGGACAGTCACAATACGGATGACCGGGTAACGAAGATACTTGGACGGCTGGACGCGATCCTCGAGCGTGAAAACAACGCGTTGGGCACCGATCCGGATTTTGACGTCAATGCCTCCAACGCCCATAAAAGCAGGTGCCTTTACGAGCTCTCCCTGCTTACCAGGGCCGTGCCGCCCCAGCATATGAGCAGGTCGCACGGCGAAATGCTGCGTGCGATCCATGAAAAGCTGGAGCGCAATACAGCCAAGATCAAGGCGCATCTTGAAGCGGTGCGCCGGGTAACGGACCTGTTGCGTGATGCGGCTAAGGAAGCGGATGCCGATGGCACTTACACGGCGGAGCAGTTCTATTTGCGTGAGGCCGGATGATAAAACTCGTAATCTCCGGTGTCTGGATATGCGCGGTCACGCTGGCATCCGTCTATTTCTCCCTGCAGGCCTCGTCGGGGAACTCCGCGGGCAAGGAGAAGACCGACTTTTTCGGCGGTCTCGACTATGTGCGGTCCGACCTTATCTCGATCCCGGCCATCCACCAGGGTGAGGTCCGCGGTTACTTCATCACCCGGCTCGTCTATACCGCCGAACCCGATGTTCTGGAATCGCTCAGCCTGCCACCCGAGATGCTGATCACGGACGAGCTCTTCAGTCTGCTTGTGGGAGACCGGGTGATCGATTTGACCCGGGTCGAGGAGTTTGACCTTGATGCGTTTCGCGTCGTTGTCCGCGACCGGCTGAACGAACGGCTGGACAGGAAGGTCTTCCATGAGGTCCTCGTGGAACAAATGGAGTTCCTGACCAAGGCGGAAGTCCGCAACAAGGCGCGGCAGCGGCGGCTGCCACCACCGCCGATAAAGTCGGTCGGCGAGGGCGGCTGATCCGGACGCATCCCTGTGCGATGAGTTACAACTGTTTGCGGGTTTATGCCTGCAAAACTGTGCTAACCGGCACCTTGTCAATCGGAATGTTCCGTATCAACAGATATCAACAGCCGATGACTTGACTGAATTCCGTATTTCAATTTGTCTTTTCTGGTTGTCTGCTGGGCGAAGACATCAAAAACAAATATAGGAACAGTCTGATTCATCGCCGCGATTGAATTAGTTGAAATAAACAAAGTAATACAATCGATGGTAGGCAGTACCGTCGGCGATGTCGGCTGAGTTTTTGGGGAAAAGGGTGTGAGATATTTGTTTCTTGCCGCCTTGTTGGCAATCGCTTTCACAACGACAACAGTGAAGGCGGACAACATCGGCTATTCGGCCGGCCATATGTGGGGAACGGACGGCTCCGGTGTTGCGGTCGGTGGCGCTGTTGATTCCTCCGAGTCCCATCTTGCCAACGGCATTGTCGCCGGACAGGTCAATGCGGCGGAAGATGGCCTGCTCTTTGACAACGGCACGGCCGGGACATTTACGATCCAGGCGATCGGTAGCCAGACCGTGGTCTCCGCGTCGATCATCGGCAACGACAATATCGCAAACATTACGGCGGACCAGACGAGTTCCAACTCGGGGGATGTCAGCAACGAAGGCGAGATCAACGCCCGTTAGTTCGATCGGGTGAAACACCGTTCGTTGTTGTTCTTGTGTCCTGTGGAGAGGGAACTCATGTATTTGCGGTATGCGTTGCGTTGGCGAATGGACACTGTCCGGACGGTGGCGATCATGCCTGTTCTGGCAGTCTCGCTCGCGGCCTGCACCCTGTCGCGCAGCGATGAGGTCGACAGGCCTGCGGCGGTTCCCGTGACCCAGGCACCGCTGCCGACGAAAGTCCAGACCTATACACGGATCGAAGACACGCTCACCTGTATCCGAAGGACAAATGTCCTGAAGGACAAGACGTTTGTGGTCGGAAGCTTCGCTGACAGCACCGGCAAGATCAACGCGGTCGCCTCGGGCGCAACGGGCAATTTCCTGCCGCAGGGAGGCAGCGCCGCCTATGTCACGGATTCCCTTTCGAAGGCGGGCGCGACCGTGGTTTCCACCTATTTCGGAGCGCCGGCCAAGCCGGTGCCTACGGACTATGCCATCAACGGCATCTACAACAGCCTCGATTTCAGCCTTCCGGTCAAGGCCGACATCCGGGTGAGCGGTGTCGGCCCGACGGTCGGGATCGGGTGGGCGCAGCTCAGCCTTTCCATACAGCTTGACGAATCCGCCACTAGGGTTAACCGGCAAATGAGCATGATTCAGCGGCCGGTCCGCTACACCCAGCTCGGCGCCGGTGTCGGGCGCACATTCGGCAATACGCTGGCTTCCGGCAATGTCGCCTTTCAGAACCAGGAGCGGTTGCAACTGGAGGCACTCAACGGCCCGATTGCGCTGGGTGTGGCCGATGTGGTCATGAAGGAGTTTCCGCGGGCGGCAAACAATTGCCGCGCCATTGTCGGAGACCTGCTCGACGCCGAGAGCTGAGGTCGTTATCCGACTCAGTAAAACCCGTGATTTTTACGTGAAAATATAACGCATAGGTTGAATCCAACTATACTGATTAACGTGCACAATCGAACCGCGAATACTTTAAACGCGGCCAATTAACTCAAAATTCAGCAGTATAAGGTTTGATGCTTCGGCCAAACCGGCTCTTGGGTTGCAGTTTCGATTGCTGTCAGCGGCGAGTGGATGTCCATAAATCCGCAGTCTTTGCAGCACTCCGACCGCCTCCTGAATTAATCGGCGAAATGATTACGCCGTGGGTTGGTTAGGTGGCGAAGCAGTTCTGGGATCGTGCAGTCGGATTCCCGTGAAGAACTGGTCGCCTGTACCTGGGTTTTGTCGGCTGTGGTGGGTTTACATGCTGTTGAACTCACTGCGGAGCGGGAACCGGGCAATCGCAATTGTCGCATCAGTCGACAGCTTGCGGGTGTTTTGGGACCGAAACGGCAGGGCCTGAATTCAGGGGCGCGCATGAGGCGCGTATGAGGAGAACTGCAATGTACTCGACCAAATCGGTCGCGGGCGTCACGCTGCTTGTGATGCTGGCCGGTGCTACCAGTGCAACCGCACAAACCGCGATCTCACAATCCACCACCAACTCCAACACAGTTACCCAGGCTCCCGGGCTTGTCGACATCAACGGTGTGCTGAGCGCGCCGGGCGGAAGTGCGGCGGTTTCTGCAACCGGCGCGGCTTCGTCGGTCAGCGTCCAGGGGATCGGGCAGAACTTCGTCACGCCTTCGGGCGGGTTCGCCAATATCACCCAGTCGACCACGAACAACGGCGTTGTCGCCAATCAGGGCGGCGCTGTCGACATTTCTTCGTCGGTCAGCGGGCCGGGTGCAGCGGCATCCGTCTCGGCCACCGGCGCTATTTCGGCCGTCTCGGCGAGCGGTATCGGTGCCAGTGGCCTGTCGGATGTTTCGATTGCCGATGTTCGTCAGACAACGACGAACAATGCCAATGTGACCAATGGCAGCACCGGCGCAGGCCGAATCTCTGTCGGCGGCCTCACGGGCTCCGGCACTTCGGCGTCGGTCTCGGCAACCGGTGCGGCATCCTCCGTCGGCGCGACCATGATCGGTGCGACCGGTGGCGATCTGACGACGGGCAATATCACCCAGTCAACGACGCTCTCCAGCGGTGCCAATGTCAGCAATACGGGCCGTTTCTTCAACGGCACGCCATTCTCGATCAGCGGTGCTGGTGCGTCGGCCTCAATCTCGTCTACTGGTGCGGTATCGTCGGTTTCGTCGACCCACATCAGCTCTGCCGAGATCGACAATCTGGACCTGGGCAATATCAGCCAGACGACGCGGAACCTTGGCGGAACGGTGACGAACACACATCAGGGTACGTCGCGAAACGCGGGCGGAGCCTTGAACGTCGGTTCTATCTCCGGCAACGGAGCCTCGGTCAGCGTTTCCGCCACCGGCGCGGCATCTGCTTTTTCCGTTTCCAGCATCAACAGCAACGGCATCGGCGGAACACCATCGATCAACGTCGGGACGATCAACCAGAACACCCAGAATCAGGGTGCGGTGAACAATCGCGGTATCGGCTCCAACGGCAACACCAATGTCAGCCACTCCATCTCCGTGGCGAACATCACCGGCGATGGTGCATCGGTCTCGATTGGTGCCACCGGTGCCGTATCGGCGGTCTCGTTCACGAGCATCAACGAGGCCCAGGGCTTCGGCTCGCCAAATGTTGGCACGGTCACCCAGACCGCGGTCAACAGCGGTCCGATCAACAACGCCGCTGCATCGATCACCAGCGGCACGGTCAGCGGCGCCGGGGCTTCGGTCTCGATCTCCGCCATTGGAGCGGCTACGGCCACTTCCTTCACATCGCTTAACTGAGCGATCCAAGACTGCATGCGAGCGGAGCACGCGGACCGGAGTTTCCGGTCCGCGTGCTCCGGCACGTCTGACAGGCGGCAAAGAATGGTCTGCGGGTTCCGGCATCTTGACGGATGCCTCTCATTAACCAATTCTTTTCCATAACTTCTCGGATCTTGTTGGCCCTTTGCGGGAGAAACGCGATTTGGTTCGGAAGCCGGCGGCGTTCGATCCGGGTGAGTCCGTGCACGAAGACAAAACCGGCGATGGATGTGAGGATACGGTCGGCGTGAGCAAACCCGAGAATTCTTCGCCGGTTGACCGTCAGGCGCTGATCGACAGGATTCGAGCCGCGGCCGGCAGTATGAGCGACGAGCGGCGGCAATCGACAGCCGGCGATCCATTGCATCCGGCTTCAGGCAAGGCCAGTCCCGAACCGGCCGGTACGGCTGCCGCCGGTGCGGACAAATCCGACAATGAATCCTCGACCGGCCCGGCCGGGCTCACCGCAACAGTCTTGCGCCGCGGCCTTTTCATCCTTTTCACGACCATTTTGGGCGCAGCACTCGGTGTCATGCTGGCGCTTTCGGAACCGCGCAGATACAAGGCGGTCAGCCAGCTTGTGCTCGACCCGTTCGAATTGCGCCTTGCGGGCACGGGCCTGCCGCCGCAACCGCAATCCGAGCAAGCAGAATTGGCGCTTGTCGACAGCCATGTTCAGATCGTCGGATCCAACCGGATCCTGCAGGCAGTGGTCGATGATCTCGATCTTGCGAACGATCCGGAGTTCAATGGAGCCGCGAATGACATCGGTTTTGTTGGCTTGCTGCGCGACCTGATCGCACGGCAAGGCGAAACTCAGGCGGGTCGGAACACCCTGGCGCTGCATACTCTTGTACGGAACGTGACTGTCGATCGCGATGATGGAACCTACGTTGTCTCTGTCTCGGTGACCGCTCAGGATCCGGGCAAATCAGCGCGGATAGCCAACAGGATTGCCGACATCTATCTCACTATGCAACGCGAGGCCCTGTCGGCGCATTTTGAGCGCGTGTCGGCCGTGCTGACGCGCCGGTTAGATGTGCTGAGGCAGGATGTCGAGGCAGCCGAACGGCGCGTTGAGCAGTTCAAGGCCGACAACGATCTTGTTGACAACGGCGAGGCATTGATCGGCGAGGAGCAGATCATCCGCACCGAGCGCCAACTCGATCAGCTGCGCGCCCGGAAGGCCGAGTTGCAGATGAGGGTCGAAAACGCTGGCCGGACAGATGTCGAAACAGTGTTGTCGGGATCCTCGCGGGAGACCCTTGAATGGCCGACAATCGGCACGCTGCGCACCGAATTTTCCGCTGCCAAACAGACCGTTGATACTCTTGCTGTCACCCTCGGCCCGCGTCACCCTCGGCGCATCGCCGCCGAACGGGCGCTCGATGCGGTGCGTTCGCAGATCCGCAGCGAACTGCGCCGCATCGCCGAAGCAAACGAGGCTGAACTCGAACAGATCATCCGGTCGGAACAGCAGCTCGCAGCCCGTCTTGCCGGTCTGAAGAGAAGCCGGGCGCGCGCCACCGCGGATCTCGCCCGGCTGGGCGCGTTCGAGCGCGCGGCGGCGGCGGCATCGGCGCGTTACGATTCTGCCTTGAATCGGGCCCGTGAGACCCGGGAGCAGCGGAATTTCAAGATCAGTAACACCCGGGTCATTTCCGAGGCAACGCCGCCGATCGAATCCGTCGGCCCGTCGCGTATCATGATCACAGCTGGCGGTCTGCTCCTCGGCTTCATTGCCGGTCTGGCAATCGTTGTCATCATCGGCGCGTTGCGAATTTCATTGTCCGGACTGCAGCGGAGTGCCGGACATGGGCACGATCCTGCGCCACCATCCGCTGGTGAGGGGCTTACCGGCCAAGAATCGCCGCAACCGAATCCGGAGATGGCGGAACCGGCGGCCCCCGCAAGTCAGCCACCGGACCTGCAAGAGACGCATATTGCGCAACAACCTGAGCGGACCGATTGGACGCAGCGGCCGATCGTTGAGCCTGAACACGCGGTCCGCGAAGATGATGCGGTGGCTGTCCGTCAGAATGACATCAAGGTGCGGCGGGCCGCGCAACAGATGAGAAAGGCGCGCGAAGAGGCACGCGGGCACGGCTCCTAAGCGCGCTTGGTTCACTTTCAGCGGAATGGCCAACAAAAATGCCTGGCCACGCCAATTAGACAAAAAACGGCGTAGGCTGGCCATTTCCTCGCGCCGGAAATTGCATTATGCAGCGGACGGGTCATGGCGGCGGGTTTTGAACCTGTGAACGGCCGTCGCATTAAGAAATAGGAGCAACGCACATGTCAGCAGTTACCGAGACGGCAAGCGTGATTGACGGCAAAGCCGTTGCCGAAAGCGTCATAGATACGGTCAAGTCATCCGCCGCCGAATTGAAACAGGCAACGGGCGTTGTTCCTGGCATTGCGGTTGTCATCGTTGGCGAGGATCCGGCCAGCCAGGTCTATGTTGCTTCAAAGGGAAAAAAGGCCAAGGAGTGCGGATTTCACTCCGTCCAGCATACGCTCGAGGAATCAACCAGCGAGGCCGACCTCCTGTCACTGGTGGATGCGCTCAACAACGACCCGCAGATTCACGGCATCCTTGTGCAGCTTCCGCTGCCCGGTCACATCGACGATGGGCGGGTCATCCAGGCGATCAGCCCGGAGAAGGATGTCGACGGCTTCCACGTCATCAATGCCGGCAAGCTGACGACCGGCGAGATCGATACCGCGTTCGTTCCCTGCACGCCGGCCGGTTCGATGCTGCTTATCGAGCGGGTACGCGGCAAGGATCTGTCTGGTCTTCGGGCCGCTGTTGTGGGTCGCTCCAACATTGTCGGAAAACCCATGGCGAGCCTTCTGCTGGCCGCCAACGCGACCGTCACAATCTGCCACAGCCGGACGCCCGATTTGCCGGCTGTGTGCCGTGAGGCCGACATCCTGGTTGCGGCGGTCGGCCGACCGGAAATGGTCCGGGGCAACTGGGTCAAGCCCGGCGCGACTGTCATTGATGTCGGAATCAACCGCATCCCGGCGCCGGAACGGGGCGAGGGCAAGTCACGGCTTGTCGGCGATGTCGCCTATGCGGAATGCGCAGAAGTCGCCGGCGCCATTACACCGGTCCCCGGCGGCGTCGGCCCCATGACCATCGCCATGCTGATGGCCAATACGCTTGTTTCGGCCTGCCGCCACGCCGGCCACACACCGCCGGAACTCTGATCCGCCTCAGCTGTAAAGCACGCTTGCCCCATTGTCGGCACGGCCGGCGATCGCGCGGAAATTCGCAAACAACTCGCGGCCCATGCCGTGCGTGCTTTCAGTCAGGTCTGCCTCGGCGGGCGTGCGCGCGGCAAATTCTGCAGCATCAACAAGCACGTCCAGTGTCCCCTTGGCGGCATCAAGGCGGATCACATCACCGTCGCACAGCCGGGCGATAGGCCCGGCGTCCAATGCCTCGGGTGTGATGTGGATCGCCGCCGGCACCTTGCCCGATGCACCGGACATGCGCCCGTCGGTGACCAGCGCAACGTTGAATCCCCGGTCCTGCAACACGCCGAGCGGTGGAGTCATCTTGTGCAATTCCGGCATGCCGTTGACGCGCGGTCCCTGGAAACGCACGACGGCGACAAAATCACGATCCAGTTCACCTGCTTTGAACGCCGCCTGCAGTTCGTGCTGCGATGAAAAGATCTTCGCGGGCGCCTCGATGAGATGCCGTTCAGGTTTGACTGCCGAGATCTTGATGACGGACTTGCCGAGGTTGCCGCTCAGGACCTTCAGGCCGCCATTGTCCTGGAACGGTTTCTCGATGGTCGACAGGATCTTCGGATTGGCGCTGACCGGCGCCGCCGGTTCGCGGCCGACCGTGCCGTCGCTGTTGAGTTTCGGCTCGATCGCGTAGTCGGCAAGGCCTTCGCCCCAGACCGTGCGCACATCGTCATGCAACAGGCCGCCTTTCAAGAGCTGTGCGATCAGATAGCCCATGCCGCCGGCGGCATGGAAGTGGTTCACGTCTGACGGTCCGTTCGGATAGATCCGCGCAAGAAGCGGCACCAGGTCCGAAAGCTCCGAGATGTCTTCCCAGGTCAGAACAATGCCGGCTGCCCGCGCCATCGCGATGAGATGCATCGTGTGGTTCGTCGAGCCGCCGGTCGCATGCAGGCCGACGAGGCCGTTGATGACGCTGCGCTCGTCGAACATGACGCCCGCGGGCGTATATTCATTGCCGAGCGCTGTGATCGCCAAAGCCCGTTTGGCAGCTTCCCTTGTCAGCGCGTCGCGCAGCGGTGTACCCGGGTTGATGAAGGAGGCGCCGGGCAGGTGAAAGCCCATGATCTCCATCAGCATCTGGTTGGAATTCGCGGTGCCGTAGAAGGTACAGGTGCCGGGGCCGTGATAGGACTTGGATTCGGCGTCGAGCAGCTCCGCCCGGCCGACCTTGCCCTCCGCATAGAGCTGGCGGATGCGCACCTTTTCCTCGTTGGGAAGCCCGGAGGTCATCGGCCCGGCGGGGATGAAGACAGCCGGAAGATGACCGAAGGTCAAAGCCGCGATGACAAGGCCCGGCACGATCTTGTCGCAAACGCCGAGATAGGCCGCTGCGTCAAACATGTTGTGCGACAGGCCGACGGCCGCCGACAGCGCAATCACATCGCGCGAGAACAGCGACAGATCCATGCCTGGCTGTCCCTGCGTGACGCCGTCGCACATGGCCGGCACGCCGCCGGCGACCTGTGCGACGCCGCCGGCCTCCCGCGCCGCCTCCCGGATCTGCGCCGGAAAGGTTTCGAACGGCTGGTGCGCGGAAAGCATGTCGTTATAGGCGGTAATGATGCCGAGATTGGCCACGCGGTCGCCGGCGAGCGCATCCTTGTCGTGCGTGCCGCAGGCCGCAAAGCCGTGGGCGAGGTTGCCGCAGGACAGAATGGTGCGGTTGGGACCCTCCTCGGCGGCCTTTCGGGTTTGCTCCAGATAGGCTTCGCGGGTCGGCTTGGATCGCTCGACGAGACGCTGTGTGATCGAAACAACGGATTTATGTGCGGACATGGTTTTCCTGCTGGGTCATGAGTTCACAAGGTTGCACATGCATGGCCGGTTTTGCCGGTCGAAATAATCTCTATTTTGCCGCCGGTCGCCGCGACGCTAGGGCGACCAGTAGACCTGCAGCGGCTGCTTCGTCTGCCTCAAGATAGCGCGTACCGGCAAAGCCTCCACCGGGCCCGGCTCCAGCGCCTTTTCCAGAACATCACGCTTTTCCTTGCCCTCGATGTGCAACACCACCGTCTGCGCTTGCCGAAGGGCCGGCAGCGCCAGCGTCAGGCGGGCTTCCGGAATGCCCGGCGCCTCGACGGCCATGACCGTCTTTTCCTGCTCCACGCTGGTGACGGCGGCAAGTTCAGGGCTTCCCGGAAACCAGGAGGCGGTGTGCCCGTCTGTGCCGAGGCCGAGCACGGCGACATCGATCGGCTTTTCAAGGGCATCGATTTTCGCCGCCGCATTCGCGGCCGCTTCCGGTGCCGATAGACCCTCGCCATAGAGCGGGATGAACTGCGCGAATGCCGCCTCGTTCTGCAACAGGAAAGTCGCAACCAGCCGGTGGTTCGAGCGCTCATGCGATGGCGGAACGAAGCGTTCGTCGACAAGCGTGACAGTGACGTTGGACCAGTCGATCTTTGTTCGGCTCAGCGCCTCGAACATGTGCCGCGGTGTGGAACCGCCGGAAACCGCGAGCACTGCGGTTCCGTCGCGCTCGATCGACGTCTGAAGCGCGGCCGCAATATCGGCGGACAGCGCCTCGGCGAGCGCCTGTCCGTTGCCGTAACGGTTGATCCGCGGTTCGTGCCTATCTGCTTTCATGCCAGGTACGGCCGTCTCTCTCGATGAGTGCGATGGCGTTTGTCGGGCCGGATGTGCCGGCCGTATATCCGTGACAGGGCTGGTCGGTTTCCGCCCAGGCCGACAGGATCGGGTCCACCCACTGCCAGGCCGCCTCGACTTCGTCGCGCCGCATGAAAAGTGTCTGGTTGCAACGGATGACATCCATCAACAGCCGCTCGTAGGCATCGGGATTGCGCACACTGAAGCTTGTGGCAAAACTCATGTCCAGCGGCACATGGCGCAGCCGCATCCCGCCGGGACCCGGATCCTTGATCATGATCCACTGCTTGACGCCTTCGTCGGGCTGCAGCCGGATCACCAGCTGGTTGGCGATAATCTGGCCCGTGCCCTCGCTGAAGATCGAATGCGGTATGGGCTTGAAATTAATAACGATTTCCGAAACACGCTGGGCCATGCGCTTGCCGGTCCGCATGTAGAAGGGCACACCCGCCCAGCGCCAGTTCTCGATCTCTGCCTTGATCGCGACAAAGGTTTCTGTGTTGGAACTGTCGTCCTCCAGCTCCTCGAGATAGCCCTGGACCGCACCGCCGGCGGAGGCGCCTGCACGGTACTGGCCGCGTACGGTCAGCTTCGACGCATTTCCGGCATTGATCGGATGCAGGGCCCTCAGAACCTTCAGCTTTTCATCGCGCACCGCCTCGGCGTCGATCGAGGTCGGCGCTTCCATGGCGACAAGGCACAGGAGCTGCAACATGTGGTTCTGCACCATGTCGCGCAGCGCGCCGGCGCGATCGTAGTAGCCGGCACGGCCCTCTAGGCCGACCGACTCGGCCACAGTGATTTGCACGTGGTCGATATGCGCCGAATTCCACAGCGGTTCGTAAAGCGCATTCGCAAAGCGCAGGGCCATCAGGTTCTGAACGGTTTCCTTGCCGAGATAATGATCGATGCGGAAGATCTGATCTTCGGAAAAAGCGTTTCCGATCGTATCGTTGAGGGCGCGGGCGGATTCGAGATCCCGGCCGATCGGCTTCTCGACGACGATGCGCGTATTGTTGTTGACCAGCCCGTGGCTGTGGATGCGGTTGCAGATATCGCCGAAGATCGAAGGGCCGACGGCAAGATAGAAGGCACGCACCCGGTCGCCCGCTTCGGAAAGCAGTTTCGCAAGGTTGTCCCATCCGCGTTCCGAGCTTGCGTCGACCGACACGTAATGCAGGCGGTCGAGGAAACGCTTGACCTCCTCCTCGTCAAACTCACCGGGCTTCAGGTGCCGCGACAGCGCGTCGCCCGCAAACGAGCGGTAAGCCTCGTCATCGAGATCCGAACGCGAGGCGCCTATGATGCGCGTCGGCTCGGTCAGCTGTCCTGAAATCTGCCGGTGGTAGAGCGCCGGAAGAAGCTTTCGCTCGGCAAGATCGCCGGTGCCGCCAAAGACGACATAATCGAACGGCTCGACGGGAATGATCTGACTGCTCATCGCTGCAGGCTCGCATTTCAGATTGGTTTGGAATGTCCGGCTTCCTCATAATCTAATCGATTTAAAAAGGCCAGAGGAAATTCGCCGTTAGGGCGTAACCGGTTCTGGAACCGGCATGCTCAGAGGCGAAACCGCCAACCCTTATGATAGTTGGATGGACGGTCAGGGCCTAAAGTGCCCCATGTTGCATGGCACGCGATTGTCGACATTGGCGGGAATATCAGTAAGCGCTATCCACGGGAAAACTCGCGTAACAGTTCAGTTGCCTCAGGCCTTGTCGCCTGATGCCGAAAACGCAGGGCAAAGACATCGCGCGCAATGTCTATGTCCTGGACGGGTAAAGAGACCAGACCTGGATCATTTGGAATCGCCGTCGCCGGCAAGATCACAGCGCCTGACCCTTTGCGCGCCAATTCCAACAACCATTCAACTCTATTTGACCGGTATGCAGCATAGAGGACGTGATCATGCTCGGCGCAGGCACTGTGAAGCGTGTCCCGCATCTCACAATTCGGGCGATCAAGGAGATCGGTCTTGGTGAGCGCCTCCAAAGTTACGCTCTCCAAGTCGCTCATCGGATGGTTCTTTGCGACGACCACGTAGTAAGTCTCACGATAGAGGCGGTCTATTCGATACAGTTCCGGGTTGACCCGCGTTGACATTACCACCAGATCATGTTCACCCTCACGAAGAGCTGCCAACAGCGAATCTGCTGAACGGACGATCAACTCGATTTCGGCCTCAGGAAGGCGTTTGCGAAATCGCTCTACAACTTCTGAAATTCTGTTGTTTCCAATCGTTTCTCCAAGCCCAATACTAATTGGGACGCGATCCAGCCTTACGTGGCGAACGGCCTCCGCCTTCGCTTCAACGGTCTCTGAATGAATATTCCGAAGTCTTGGTCGCAAAAGTTTGCCAAGAGCGGTCAGCCTGCATCCTGCGCGGTCACGAATGAACAGGGCGCCGCCCATTTCGTCTTCGAGTTTCTTGATCGCTGCTGTGAGCGAAGGCTGCGATACGTTTGACGCGCTGGCGGCATGCGTGAAGTTGCGGTGCTCACAAACCGCCAGAAAGTACCGGACTTGGTTCATCTCCATGGATGTTTCCTCCTGCGAAATCGGAAAATCCGACGTTCTACTTCGATAGTCAATGCCTATCGAAATATAGAACTTCAGGATTGGAGCCGGTCCGCGGTGGCGTGGGAAAAGGATACATCGAAACCAAACTCTGGAGACGACCATGAAATCTCGAATCTTAAAGATGCTTTCGGCAATCGCCCTCATCACAACTGCAACAACTGCACATGCACAGGACATCAAAATGACCAACCGGACCGCAAGCTACATCGCCATGCCAGCCGCAGAGGGACAAACCCAGGCATTCGCCGAGTTTCTTGCCGGTGCTGCACCGTTGGTCAAAGAGACCGAACCCGGCACCGAGTTGTGGTTCGCGCTTCAGGCCGAGGATACGCTCGCGATATTTGACATCTTCGTAGATGACGCAGCGCGCAACGCGCATTTCTCCGGGGCTGTCGCCGGCGCATTGAAGGAAAACGCTGATGTTCTTGTCCAAGGCGGATGGGACGATGGCGTTGTCGCCAACATCAACAACTCCGATGTGCTTTCTATGAAGGCTCCTGTCGACCTCCACTCAGCAACGACGGCGACGTACATCAAACTCGAGGCGGCACCTGGCCAAAGTGACAACTTGCGCGCCCTGCTGGCGGCTGCAGGCCCAATTGTCACCGAAACTGAACCGAAGACGCTGTTTTGGGTGGCCCTGCAGATTGACGAGACAAACTTTGCAATCTTCGACATCTTTGCCGACAATTCCGGTCGCGAAGCTCATTTTGCCGGCCAAGTGGCCGGACTGCTGAACGAAAAGGCCTCCGAACTTGTCGCCCGCGGTTGGGATGACGGTGTTTTGGCCAACGTGAACAACTTCGACATCATTGCAATCAAATGAAGCACGATTTTGGAGTATGCTGCCCGGCGCTGTCCGTGCCGGGCAACTTGCTTCAACGCTGTCGGGCAATCGGACGTTCCAGATGCAGGTGCCAAAGGCAGCTAGTCCGCAAAGCCGACCTTCCGGAAAATCAACACAATTCAATTGGTGTCAGCTTTTTCGAAACTGTGCCTGATAGCTGGACGGAGAGGTGTGCAAATGTCGGTGAAACGCTCGTCGCATGACTTCCCGATCTCGAAAGCCACATGTCGTAGCGATGGCCTTCATGCTGCGGTCGCTCTCTACCAGTAGATTTCGCGCCGCATCGACACGCATGCGCTCCAGCGACTTTGCCGGGGGCACCCCAACGGTTGCTCCGTATCGCCGAGAGAAGCTTCGCGCACTCATCGCACAGTATCCCGCCATGTCGTTTACGCTGATTGAACGCGCCATGTTTTTGCGCAGCCAGTCGTGGAGATCGGCAAACTCGCCGTTGGCGTCTCTCGTCTGTCGGGCTAGATCGGCGCTAAACTGCGACTGCCCTGCCGACCGTATCATCGGTGTGACGAGGGATCTGGCCAAGCGTAACGCTGGACCCGGCCCCAAGTCTTCACGCACAACCGCCAACGCCATGTCAGTTCCTGCCGTAATACCCGCGGACGTCCAGATTGAGCCATCTTTTATGAAGATGGGGTCTACTTCCACATCTATGTCGGGAAACCGCTTGGCCAGAAGGTCGCAATCCTCCCAATGCGTTACGGCGCGACGACCATCCAGCAGACCGGCGGCGGCCAGCACAAACGCCCCACAGCAGACCGAACAGGTGCGTCTGGAACGTATTGATAGCGAAGCGACCTGTTCGACCAATCGCTCATCGGTAATTGCGACGTTCGCTCCGTCGCCGCCTACAATCACCAACGTGTCGACTCTCAAGCCTCGCGCTGGATCGCAGAGTTGGGCAAGCGGCACACTGCCGACCTGAACAATGGTGTTGGTCTGAACCGCGCCACCCTTCACCGATGCGATATGGATATTGTAGGCCAGATCGTTTGTGTTGTCCTCGCACGCGCGGGAAAACACATGTAGAGGGCCAACAAGGTCCAGCAAGACGATGCCGTCGTAGACTACAAACACAACGTTTGGCTTGTCAGGGGCAGGATTGGGCGTATTGGCATGAAAAGTGGGCATATTGTCATTTGTGCCACAGGCCGGATCAACTATCCAGATACCGATACATTTGTTGGAGGAACGGTAATACCGGCATAACACCGGGCAGCATTGTGTTTTGATTTGTCATTTCCGGTGGTGCGGCAAATCGACTCGATCAGCGCTGCTGGGGTTCTCACCGAGATGTTTTTGTGAGTCGATGAGGTTATGTCGGATTTCCCACCTCACGCACTTGATGATCTGTCGAATACAGAACTCAAAGATCTGGTTGTGACCCTGCTCGGCGAGGTGGCCGAGTTGAAGCAAATCGTCGCTGAACAAAATCAGGTGATTGCCGAACAGAAACAGACAATTGCCAATCTGCGCGACGAGGTCGCTCGATTAAAAGGGGTGAATGGGCGACCGGACATCAAGCCGAGCAAACCAAGCGGCATGAACCAGGCCAGCGAGAAAAAGGCGCGTAAGAACGGCAATAAAAGCTGTGGACGCGGCAAAAAGAAGCCACCTCGGCACGGTTCAATGAAAGACCGGATTGTAAAAGCGGACGTTCCAGAGGGTTCCCGCTTCAAAGGGTACGAGGACTTCCTCGTTCAGGATCTCATCATTCAGCCAGTGACCACCCGGTTTCGGCGCGAGCGCTGGTTGACACCTGATGGTAAGACTGTCGTGGCTCCGCTGCCACAGGGCCTCAAGGGCCATTTTGGTGCCGAACTGCGCCGTTTTGTGCTGATGCAATACCATCAAGGCCAAGTCACTGTGGGACGATTGGTAAAGCTCCTGAGCGAAATCGGCATAGATATCTCCGAGCGCCAGGTCATGCGGTTTTTGAATGAGGGTCATGAGCATTTTGCCTTGGAAGCACGCGCAATATTGCAGACGGGATTGGACGCGGCGTCATGGGTGACGGTCGACGACACCGGGGCACGCCACAAAGCCCAAAACGGCTACTGCACCCAGATCGGCAATGATCGGTTTTCCTTCTTTTCCACAACCGGTTCTAAAAGCCGCATCAACTTTCTCGAACTCCTGCGGGCCGGGCATGAAGACTATGTGATCAACGCCGATGCACTTGCCTATATGCAGCAGCGTTCTCTCAATGCTCCGGTTCGCCAGTTGTTGATTGACGCTGAAGATAAGTATTTCCCGAACTGCGCAGACTGGCAGGCCCATCTCGACCGGCTCGGGATCACTGCACTGAAAGTCACACCTGATCCCACGCGCCTTGCCACCGAGGGTGCGTTATGGGGCAGTATCAGCGCACATGGCTTGCTCACCGATACGGTGATCGTCAGTGATGATGCCAAACAGTTCAAAGTCGGCGATCATGCGTTGTGTTGGATTCACGCCGAACGGTTGGTGCATAAGCTCAACACCTTCACAGATAAGCACTATGCCATTCAACAGCGCACCCGCAGGCTGATCTGGCTCTACTATGAATGCCTCAAAACCTACCGTCTCAACCCAAGTCCACAGCGCAAGGCGGTCTTGCAAAACCGCTTCGACCAGATATTCCGCCACCGAACCGGTTTTGCAGCCCTTGATAATCTGTTGAGGCGATTGCACGCCAACAAGGCTGAACTGCTGATGGTTCTGGAGCATCCGGAAATACCGCTGCACACCAACGGTTCCGAGAACGATATCCGAGTTGTTGTAGTCAAGCGCAAGATTTCAGGTGGGACGCGCAGTGACATTGGTCGGACCAACCGCGACACCTTCTTGTCGCTGCTCAAGACCTGCAACAAACTCGGCATCTCGTTTTGGGACTATTTGGGGGATAGGCTGGGCCTCAATGGGAAACCGGTGCCCGCTCTGCCGCAACTCGTAGGCCAGTCTCATTTTGCATCCTGAACAGCCACTCTTCGGCAAGATCGAGATTGCATTGCGCGACAGCTGGATTGTGAAGATGCGGTCGACATGACATTTCCAATCTTGCATTGTGGCGATGGTTCATCCGTCTGACGGCGCAATCATATCGACACATATAGCAGGACGTTTCACACAATGGCTCAGGCTGGCAATCAACTTGATATAGTTCGTCTCAGCATCACGTTGCGGGATGTGAAGCCCAGGGTCACAAGACGAATGGATGTCCCTGCGAACACATGCCTTAATGACCTCCACTTATACATTCAGGCCGCAATGGGGTGGCACAACTGCCATCTATGGGAATTTGAGGCGATCCGGTATGAGCAAGTTGTCACTTGGAGTGCTGATAGTGATCAGTATTTCTCCAGCCCCAAATCAGACGCCTCTGCTACCGTTCTCGACGTCATAGACTTTTTGCAAGGCAAACCCGAATTCAATTACCTCTATGATTTCGGAGACTCATGGAGACACAAAATCCGTATTGGAAAGATTCAGTCGGCACATAAGGACAGACAGTATCCATATCTTGTTTCCGGTAGCGGGCGTTGTCCACTTGAGGACATAGGAGGCGTATGGGGATACTCTGAATTCTTGGCAGCATTCGAAAACCCGGATTCTGAATACCGGGAGTACTATCCCGATTACTTCGATGGAAGTGACAACTGGAATCCGGAAGACGCGGAACTTGAAAAAAGGCGAGCAGCTATTGCGCGATTCCAATAGAATCCCCACCCCAGCCACCGCAAGCACAATTCCCCCATTCGTTGATGCCTCCAGAAAATCATGGAAACAGAAAGAGCGTCCGCTCTGACGCCTGAATTCTGCCCGGTGTTATGCCGGTATTACGAGGAACGCTATGAGGTCTCTCGCTGCGCTGGTTTTTCCCGGCTTTCAAACACTGGATTTCTTCGGGCCCATGGAAATGCTTGGCGATCCCACCTACGACATCCAGATCATCACAGTCGCGCAAGAACTGGCTCCGGTGCCCAGTCGTCACGGCCAGAAAATTGTGCCTGACACGACCATAGGCGAAAGCACAAACTATGATTTGCTGTTGATCCCGGGTGGAGACGCTGCACTTGAGGCGTGCACCAATCCGGAGATGCTTCAGTGGATTAGAGATGTTGCGGCGCGCGCGGAGCGCGTCATGGCCGTTTGCACCGGAACAATCGTACTCGGAATGACCGGCCTATTGGATGGAAGGAAGGCAACAACCAACAAGTTGGACTTCATGTCCACGATCCATCACGCACCGAAAGTCGATTGGGTCAAAGAGGCCAGATGGGTCGAGGACGGCAAGTTCTTTACGTCATCTGGCGTATCCGCAGGTATGGACATGGCCCTCGCTGTTCTTGCCGGCCTTTATGGGAATGAAAAGGCGGAGGAGACTGCCATAGGCACGGAGTATTCCTGGCACAGGAACCCGCATGAAGACCCCTTCGCCAAACTCGCTGGGTTGGTGTGATGAAAAACACCGCGTCGAGCCCGGTCGCGAAAGTATGGCTCGAAAGGAAGCTTCTTGAATATGCGTAACGGTCAGATTTGGGACTGAGTACAAGATTGCGCCAAGCTGTGCTGACACCAGATCAAACCGCACGTACAAGCCTATTTTTGATGCGGTCAAACAGAAGTCATCACACATTCAGCAGCAGGTATTCCCGCTCCCACGGGCTGATGACCTCCATGAAGGTCTCGAACTCGCCGCGCTTGACGCCGCCATAGATACCGACGAATTCGTCGCCCAGCACTTCGGAAAAGGCGGGCTCCCCCTCAAGCAGCGAAACGGCTTCGAGAAGGCCGCGTGGCAGGTCGACGGTCGTGCCGGCATTGGCTGTGGTCTCGGTCGGGCTGTCGGGGACGATGCCGCGCACCATGCCGAGCCAGCCGCAGGCAAGCGACGCGGCCAGCGCCAGATAAGGATTGGCATCAGACGAGGGCAGGCGGTTTTCCACCCGCCTCGCGCTCGGATCGGAATTCGGCACCCGGAACGCGGCCGTGCGGTTGTCATATCCCCAGGCATTGTTGACCGGGCAGGCCATCTGCGGCGTCAGCCGCCGGTAGGAATTAACGTAGGGCGCCATCATCACCAGCGCCTTGGGCACGAAGTGCTGCATGCCGCCGATGAAGGAAAAGAAATTCATCGACGGCGTTCCGTCCGCATTGCAGAAGATGTTGCGACCCGACTTGACGTCGGTCACCGACTGGTGGATGTGCATGGCGGAACCCGCCTGCGCCTGCATCGGCTTGGCCATGAAGGTCGCATAGATGCCGTGCTTCAGAGCCGCCTCGCGGATGGTGCGCTTGAACATGAAGACCTGGTCGGCGAGCAGCAGCGGATCGCCGTGCCGCAGGTTGATTTCGAGCTGCGCCGGCCCTTCCTCGTGGATCAGCGTGTCGATCTCCAGGCCCTGTGCCTCCGAGAAATGGTAGATGTCGTCGATGAGTTCATCGAACTCGTTGACGCCGGCGATCGAATAGGACTGGCCGCGCGCCATGGGGCGTCCCGACCGCCCGAGCGGCGGCTGCAGCGGATAGTCCGGATCGTCATTGACCGCAACAAGATAAAACTCGATCTCCGGCGCGACCGCCGCGCGCCAGCCCTTTTGCTCGTAGGCGGAAAGCACCCGCTTGAGCACATTGCGTGGCGCGTAGGCGACCTCGTTTCCGTCCGGATCGACGATGTCGCAAATCACCTGTGCCGTCGGATCGGTCTCCCACGGCACCGCGGCGAGCGTCGACAGATCCGGCATCAGCTTCAGGTCGCCGTCCTGCGGGTCGTAGCGGAAATTACCCGTTTCTGCCGGATACTCCCCCGAAATGGTCTGCCGGTAGAGCGCCGAGGGCAGGGAAAGCGATGTGTTGGAGGTGAACTTCGACGTCGGCATCATCTTGCCGCGCGGCACGCCTGCAAGATCGGGCGTGATGCACTCGATATCCTCGATACCGCGCCAACGCAGCCATTCGCCCACCTGCTTCCAGTTTTCAACGCCGCGCTTATTGTCTACATAGGCGGCTCTTCGGGGCGCTTTCTCGCCCTTGGCGGACATGTCGGCAGACGTCTTCTTGGATTTTTCGGCCATGAACAACTCGTTGGCGATTTCATGTTGCGGTTCTCATAGAGCAAGCCGCGGCGATTGGGAACAGGAGCCGGCGTCCGCACGCCGCAACAGCGGGGATATCAATCGTGCGGCGGGTTGACGTTCTGATCTTTGGCGCCGGCGCGGCGGGCATGATGTGTGCCATCGAGGCCGGCCGGCGCGGACGAAGCGTTCTGATCGTCGACCATGCAAAAGCGCCCGGCGAAAAGATCCGCATATCCGGCGGCGGCCGCTGCAACTTCACCAATCTGCACACATCGCCCGTCAATTTCATTTCGGCAAACCCGCATTTCTGCAAATCGGCGTTCAGCCGCTACACGCAGCATGACTTCATTGCATTGATCGAGCATCACGGCATCGCCTATCACGAAAAGACGCTCGGCCAGCTCTTCTGCGACGGGACCTCGCGCCAGGTCATCGACATGCTGACCGCGGAGATGCAGGCCGCCGGCGTTGTGTTGAGTGTCGGAACGGGAATCGAAGGTGTCGATGCAGGCGCAGACGGGTTTTCCGTCCGCCTTTCCAGCGGCCCGGTCATCGCAGCCTCGCTGGTTGTGGCGACCGGCGGGAAGTCGATCCCCAAAATGGGTGCCACCGGTCTTGGCTACAGGATCGCCAGCCAGTTCGGCATTCCCGTCACTGAAACGCGTCCCGCGCTTGTACCGCTGACCTTCGATAACGCGCTGCGGGAGCGCTTGAAGCCTCTTTCGGGTGTGTCCGCGGACGCGCTCGTCAGCTGCAACGGCACGTCTTTCGAAGAGGCGCTGCTCTTCACCCATCGCGGCATCAGCGGCCCGTCGATCCTGCAGATTTCGTCCTATTGGCGCGAGGGCGAAACGGTCGCGCTTTCACTGTTGCCCGGCACGGACATCCTGGCGTGTCTGCGGGAGGCACGCGCGGCAAATGGGCGCCAGTCCGTGCACAACGCTCTGTCGGCCCATCTGCCAAAGCGTCTTGCGCAGGTGGTGTGCGACAACGCCGCGGTAAACGGCAACCTTGCCGATCAGGCGGATCTTGAACTCGGCAGACTGGCGCGTGCGGCGCAGGACTGGCGCATCAAGCCGACGGGTTCCGAGGGTTATCGCACGGCAGAGGTCACGCTCGGCGGTGTCGATACGGCGGCGCTCGATTCGCGAACCATGGAAACAAGAACGGTCCCTGGGCTCTTCTTCATCGGCGAGGTGGTCGACGTCACCGGCTGGCTGGGCGGCTACAATTTCCAGTGGGCCTGGTCTTCAGGCTGGGCGGCGGGGCAGGTGGCGTGATGGGGGTGCGGGCGAGATCGGCGCTCGGATCCGGTGTGTGATTAAACCATGGCTCTTGACCTCAACTGCACTTGAACCCGTATAAGGCTGTGAGTCGAAAAGGGACCGGCAACGAGGGATCGCATGGAAGAAGCATTCTGGCAGGAGCGCTGGCGTCTGAACCAGACCGCGTTTCACGAGGGCCGGCCCAATCGCCTTTTGCTGGAGCATTTCGATCGCCTGGCGCTTGGCGCCGGTGACACGGTTTTTGTTCCGCTCTGCGGAAAAACCATGGACCTCGACTGGCTTTACGAGCGGCGGCTCCGCGTCGTTGGCATCGAATTCAACCGCGAGGCGGTTGAGGAAGTTTTCTCTCGCCTGTCCCTGGTGCCGGACATGCAGCACACCGGGAAATTGATCCGTTTCAAGGCCGGTTCGCTTGAGATCTTCGTTGGTGACTTCTTCGAACTGACCGGCGCCATGCTCGGCCATATGGACGCCATCTACGACCGTGCGGCATTGGTGGCACTGCCAAAGGAAACGCGACCAGGCTATGCCGCCCATCTCGCCAAAATAGGCGGACGCGCCAGACAGTTGCTCATCTCATTCGATTACGACCAGGGTCGGATGGACGGCCCGCCTTTTTCGGTTCCGGAAACGGAAATCCGCGCGATCAACAGAACCGCCTATCGGATTGAGTGTCTGACAAGACAAAAGATGTCGGGCCCGCTGGGAGAACGCAGCGGCGGTGACGTTGAGGCCTGGTTGCTTGAACCTGAAGGGACAATCTGAGCCCTGCCTGAACCTCGTGAGCCGGCGCCCGGAACGGGTAGCGACAGTCTGAAACAACAATCCGCCGCATCTGGCCTTGCATAACTGTGCGCGGCGAATGTGCGGCGGATGCGGACGGGACCGGTTAGGAGGCTCAGAAATAACCGGTCCGGCCGTTGATGCTGCAGGTTCAGGTACCCTGCGTGACGATGACCGGGATCAAGAGGTCACCCCAGTTGCCTTCGCCACCATGGTGGCGGGCGGAGCGTACGAGTTCGACCGACACGCCGGCGTCGACGGCCTTCATCACAGACTGGTTGAGCCTGTGCAGATCGTTGGCAACCATGCGGATCGCAGCCTGCTGGTCTGCGGTCATGGCGGAGGACTGTTCCTCAGCCCGTTCTTTGACGCGTGTCTGCGGTGCCATTGTGAACTCTCCTTTACTGGCGTTTGCAGATTTGGGAGGGACGGGCAGTCACAGGTCCGCCCGTCCCCGGCCGCCGGTTACTCGGCAGCCGGCTTGAACTGTGCCGTCTCGGTCGATTCGCCCATCGCGGTGGTCGAGGACTGGCCGCCGGTGATCGCCATGGAGACGGCGTCGAAGTAACCGGTTCCGACTTCGCGCTGGTGCTTGGTAGCGGTGTAGCCGTTTGCCTCGCCGGCGAATTCGGCTTCCTGCAATTCCGAATATGCCGCCATCTGACGGTCCTTGTAGCCGCGCGCAAGCTCGAACATGCCGTAGTTGAGCTGGTGGAAGCCGGCCAGCGTGATGAACTGGAACTTGTAGCCCATGGCGCCCAGCTCCCGCTGGAACTTGGCAATCGTTGCGTCGTCCAGATTCTGCTTCCAGTTAAAGGACGGCGAACAATTGTAGGCAAGCAACTGATCGGGGTGGACACGGCGCACCCCTTCGGCAAAGCGCCTGGCCTGCTCCAGATCCGGCTTTGATGTCTCGCACCAGATCAGATCGGCATGCGGCGCATAGGCATTGGCGCGGGCGATGCAGGCGTCGAGGCCATTGTGGACCCGGTAAAATCCTTCCGCCGTGCGGCCGGCATCATAATCGACAAAGGGCTGATCGCGCTCGTCGATGTCGGACGTCAGAAGCTTGGCGGCTTCAGCATCGGTGCGGGCGATAACCAGTGTCGGCGTGCCCATTACATCGGCGGCGAGGCGCGCCGCGTTGAGGTTGCGGATATGGGCTGCCGTCGGAATGAGAACCTTGCCGCCCAGATGGCCGCACTTCTTTTCGGATGCCAGCTGGTCCTCATAGTGGACGCCGGCGGCGCCCGCTTCGATATAGGCTTTCATCAGCTCGAAGGAATTCAGCGGCCCGCCGAATCCGGCTTCGGCGTCGGCAACGATCGGTGCGAACCATGTATCGACCGAAAGGCCGTTGCCCTCGGCGGTCTCGATCTGGTCGGCGCGCTGCAGTGTCTTGTTGATCCGCTTGGCAAGCTCGGGGCCGGCATTGGCCGGATAGAGCGACTGGTCCGGATACATGGCCGAGGCCGTGTTGGCGTCCGCTGCGACCTGCCATCCCGAAAGGTAAATCGCCTGAAGGCCGGCGCGCACCATCTGCATGGCCTGATTGCCCGACAGCGCCCCAAGCGCATTGACGAAGTCTTCGCTGTGGATCAGCTGCCAAAGCCGGTTGGCGCCGTTTTCGGCGAGCGAATACTTGATCTGCACGGAACCCCGCAGCTTCTGAACATCCTCAGCCGTGTAGGGGCGGTCGATCCCGTCAAAGCGGCCCTCCGGGGCGCTGGGAACCAGGTTGTAAAAATCAGTCATGCCGGTCTCCGATTACTTGGACTCTTCAGCTTCAATTGCCGTGAAGCCGTGTGTTTTTTGATTTCGATGTGACTGTTTTTACAATGCACCGCACAAAAGAGACAGAAAAATCCTCAAAATCAGTGCGATAAAAGGGTCACGCTGTGTAGGTTGTGACAATGCGCCGTTGTAAATTTGTAAAAATTGTAATAGTGTTTCCGTGTCAAAATTTGTCAAACCCTGTAAAAACAATGGCTGAACAAAAGATATTTGCAGGTCCGCGGCTGCGCCGCATCCGCAACCAGCTGGAGCTGACGCAGACGGCGATGGCCGAGCAACTCGGCATCTCTCCCTCCTATCTCAATCTGATCGAGAGGAACCAGCGGCCGCTGACCGTCCAGCTGCTTTTGAAGCTGACCTCCGTCTACAAGATCGATCTTGAGGAATTGCAGGGCGAATCGACGGGAACGACAAGCGCGCTCAAGGAAGTGTTTTCCGATCCGTTGCTCGCAGATGCGCTGCCGGGCGACCAGGAGCTGATTGAAGTAGCCGACGCGGCGCCGAACGCCGCCGCCGGCATCGTCAAGCTCTACCGTGCCTACAAGGAAACGCAGTCGCGCCTTTCCGGCCTCTCGGAGCTGCTGGCCCGGGAAGGGCACACTATCTCGCTCGCCGGCGCACGCTTGCCGGTCGACGAGGTGCGCGAGGTCTTCGAGAAGCGCCCCAACCATATCGCGGCGATCGAGGAGGCCGCCGAGGCGTTCCACGACAAGCTCAAGCCGGGAGACGATCTCAGCAATGCGCTTCGCTCCTGGCTCGCGCGTGAGCACGGCGTGGTTGTTCGGCTTCTGCCGGTCCACACCATGCCGAACTGGCGGCGGCGGTTCGACCGCCATTCCATGCGCCTTTTTCTCTCCGAGCGGTTGTCGCCTTTCGATCAGCTGCGCGAGATCGCTGTCGAAGTCTCGCAGCTTGCTTTCCGCGACCAGATCCTGGGCGAACTGGAGGATCTTGATTTTTCCTCCGACGAGGCCGGGCGGCTCGGCCGGTTTGAGATCGCCCGTTACGCGGCACATGCATTGATGATGCCCTATGGTGCGTTTCAGGCGGCCGCGATGCGCGCGAAATATGATCTCGACGTCTTGCGTTCGCGCTTTCACGTCTCGTTCGAGCAGGTCGCCAACCGCGTTACCATGCTTCAAAGACCCGGTGCTTCCGGCGTGCCCTTTTTCATGCTGGAGGTCGACAACGCAGGCAACCGGTTCCGGCGTGCCGGCGCGCGTGGCTTCCCCCAATCGCGCTTTGGCGGTGCCTGCCCGAAGCTCAATATCCACGCCGCCTTCACCCAGCCGGGGCAGATCTTCGTGGATGCGGTGGAAATGCCCGACGGCGCGGAATTCCTGGTCGTTTCGAGGACGCTTGAAGGCCCGCAGGGTGCATTCAACGAGCGCGTTCGCCGGACCGCGGTGCTTGTCGGATGCGATATCGGATTTTGCGATGATATTGTCTACGGCGACGCCGCCACCGGTACCTCCATGAAGCCGACCCCGATCGGCCCGGCCTGCCGCGTGTGCGAGCGCCAGGGTTGTCTTTCGCGCGCTGAGCCGCCGCTTGCGCGGCCTTCGGGCCTCGACGAGATGGTCACCGGACTAAGTGCCTTCGACTTTCAATAAAAGCTTGGCAAGCTAGGACCGGCCTGTCGAAACGAGCCCGTTTTCGATGAGAAAGCGGGCACTGTCGACGGCGCTTTCCCGGACGTCGATGAACTCGAGCCCCAGAAGTTCCCGGGCACGCGCATTGGATACCGTCCGCTTGACGCCCAGAACCGGCGCGATCGGCCGGATCTCGCCGTCAAACCGTGCCAGAATCCGGATCAGCCAGTTGGGCGCCACCCTGGTCACGATCTTGCGTTCCGGAAACGCCGCCTTGATGGCGGTTGCCATGTCGACAAACCACATGAAATCCCCGGCGACCATGATCCGTTTGCCGATTGCCTCCGGCCTGTCGAGTGCGCGCAGATGGGCCTCGGCGACATCGCGGACGTCGACTACCGGAAAACCGAAATGGGGCAGGGCCGGATCGCGGCCGTCCAGCAGACGCTTGACCACCTTGATCGACGTGCTGAGTTCCGTGTCGAGTGGCGGGCCGAGCACCAGGCCGGGATTGATCACCGTAAGGCCGATTTCTGGTGCCTGGTTCTTCACGTAATCCCAGGCCGCTTTCTCGGCAATCGTCTTGGAGCGAGAATAGGGTGTTGACGTGGGATCGTTCGGATCGGACCAGTCGTCTTCGTTATACTCGGTTCTTCCGGGCCTCAGCGCTTTTTCTATTATCGCATATCCGGAAGAGGTCAGGACAACGCGTTTCACGCCGCCCTGCTTTGCGGCGCGTAATGCGCGCAGGGCCCCGTCGACGGCTGGTTTGATCACCTCGTCGGGGTCTTTCGGCTGGACAAAGGGAAACGGGGACGCCACGTGGATCAAGGCATCCGCGCCATTGATTGCCGTGTTCCAGCCGTCCTCGCTGGAAAGGTCGAGTTCAACGAATTTCAGTCGTTCCAGCATCGTCTGTGGATCGGAAAGATGGCGCGAAAGTGCCTCGCGCACCGACCGGATCTTGCCCTTGTCGCGCACCGAACCGCGAACATGGTGGCCAGCCTCAAGCGCCTTGAGGATAATGTGTTGGGCAATGAAACCCGATGCGCCTGTAACCAGAAGTGTTTTTTCAGTCGCCATGGCGCAGGCCCTTTCCGTTGTTGGCAAACAAAAGGCTCAAAGCCGCCAGAAGCAGGCCCAGGACAGGCAGCGTTTCGTACGGTGTGGGATCGCCTGGCAACCGCAGCACCGCAGCCGTACATCCAACCGGCAGCGCGTAACTCCATCCGGATATGGAAAGAAAACCCGCATATAGGGCGCACAGTCCGGCCACGATCCAATTGGCGGTCAGCACGATGGTTTGCGCCGGACAGCTGCAGCGCACTTTCCACAGGCCGATCGCTGTGACAGTCAGGCCGCTGGCGAACAGCGCTGTCGCAAGATGTGCAGGCGCCGGTTGCACCGAATGAACCGTTGCGGCGCAAGAGAAAAAAAGGGCCCCTGACGGCAACGCGATGCGAACGGCAACCGCCTGTCTCTGCGGTCGTTCGTGGTCGCTGCGTGAAGCGCCTGTCTGCGTTCCGGTCTCGGCGATGCCCATCTCGCGGCGTCCTCAATTTGCCGAACGGACGCCCACTCGTGGATGGGATCGCTTGCCGGCCGGTGGCCGGTGCGGTCCTCCTTGTCGCACTTAAGGCGCCATTGGTCATTGAACGCACAACCGCACCAAAATCATGGTCCATTTGGAGTATGTGGAAGATTTTCCTGCCGACTTGAGAGCGACGCCCTAGAGCAATTCTGAGTTAGATTGGACCATTTGATTTTCCCCACCCTCGGAAGGGAAGAAGATGTTGAAACAATATACTGATTGGGCCGGGCGATTTTGGCCTCTGGCGTCGTTGGCTCGCGCTTGTGGTGGGTTGGCGCCACGGCGCACAACCCGCCTAGCCAGCGACCAAAATCGCCTCGGTCAAATGATCTAATCTAACTCAGAATTGCTCTAGACGGCCTGGAGAATGCGTTCGAAGCGGTCGAGGTAAAAGAGCTGTCCCGCCTGCTCGACGACGTCAAGGCGGGCATGGGGCAGACGCCCGGTCAGATTCTCTATCGCCGCAACGGGGCTCATGAGGTCCTCATCGCCGTGCAGGAACACCATGTCGGCGTCGATGCTTGCCAGCGCTGAAGTCCAGTCTAGTGCATTTGCCCGCAATTCATTGGCAACGCCCGATCCGGAGTAGGTGAGGACCTGGCGAACGCATCGCTGGATCCAGCCTTCCGCCAGAAGCCGCTTGAGTGTTGCGGTATCGGCGGCGCTGGATTTGTAGGTCCTGAGAAATCCGAGCTCCGCCAACCGCGAAGAGGTCAGCACCCTGGCATGGAGCCGCACGAAAGCCTCCGCGACAAACGGGCTCTCCCGGACAATGGGCAGCATGGCGTGAACAAAGCTTCGTTTCGCAGCACTCTCGTCATAGGGGGTCGGCGCGGAAACAAAGATCAGGCGTGAAACCGCATTCGGCGCGCGTCTGGCCAGCGCACTGGCCCAGATGGCACCGAAGACCATGGAGATGACAGGCACGCGCTCCAGACCAAAGAGCTGCATCATCGTCGCCGTATCATCGGCCATCTGGTCCACGAGCTGCTTTGCCGGCGGTACGTGCGTGCTGTTGCGCTCGGATCCGCAATACCAGGGCCGAACGGGAAGCAGCAACCGGACCCGGTGGGTTTCCAGCGCCTGAAGCTGGCTCCTCAAAGGCAGGATCGGGAACAACATCGGATGATACAGCAGGCAGGGCCGGCCGTTTGGCGGTCCGAGTTCAAAAACCCTGAGCCTGTCCTGCGACCCGACCGTTACGTCATGTATGCGCAAGGCCGATCCGTAACTTTCCTTGAAGAATGTCACGTCGTTCTTCTGCGGAGCCGGAAATGCCAGACGGTCCAGCAGATAGTCGGTGAGCGCAAAGCCGACGATCCGTGTGATATCGGTCTGGCTTGAAAGGCCGGCTTTTGACGTAACCGACAAAAGCTGCTTGCGTTTCGTGTTGTAGGAAAGCCCGTCGGATTCGGCTGTTTCGCGCAGCGAACGGCCGGCCAGCAGCGACGACACCAGGCGGAATTCGGCGGCGGTCAATGACAGGCGTGGCCAGACACGCGACACGAGTCGCTCGAAAGTGGTCTTGTCAATGCTGAGGGCAAGATACCGTGCCGCGGGCTGGCCCGGCTGGCCGGGCCAGGCCCTGTCTCCGAGGTCGTGGACCATGACCACAGTCGCACCTGCACCGGCGGTGCGAAAGCCGGCCGGCTGGTCCGCGTCGAGCCGGCCGGGAATTTCGCTGGACGCATCGGGGTCGACATAAAGCAGGTTGCCTTCCTGGTCGTAGACACCGCCGGAAAGACCGACCCGTTCCAGGATCTGGTGGTATTCCCTGGCCTTCAGATTGGCCTCGACAAGGTCCGGGGAATCGGGGCGCAGCCTGTTGCCGAAACCGGCCGCCAACGACGTCGCCATCCGCCACTTCAAACCGTTGCTGCCGTTTTGCTCGTCTGACTGCATATCCCCATGGTCGCAGCAATCTCGTCGGCTGCGCCTTATTACATCCCGCGACCGGTTCTAGACGACGCGTCCGTCCCTGTACCAGGATATGGCGTCCTCGACCCGGTCGTCACCCCAGAACAGCTCCTCGCCGACCGTAAAGGAGGGGACACCGAAAATATTCCGCGATCGTGCCCTGTCGGTCATCTCCAGATATGTGGCCTCGATCTCCGGAGAATTCGCCATTGTCACGACCTGCTCGTGGTCCTGGCCGATTTCCCGCAGCGTTTCTGACAGATTTGGCTCGCTGCCTGCAGCATCGCCGTCCTGAAACCACCTTCGGTATGTCACCGTCACATAGTCCCGCAACCATCCCTGGCCCTTTGCGTAGACCGCGACCCGATTGGCGAGGTCGAACTGTTCCAGGGGATAGGGCGCCGGGACGTTCGCATCGAAGCCGTATTTTTGCGCGCGCCGTTCTATGTCGCGCCACATGTGCTCGGATTTTTCCGGCTTGTCCCGGAACGGAATATTGTTCTGCTCCAGCATGATCGCCCGGATGCTGATCGGGTTCCACTCAAAGGCTATGCCTGTGGTCTTTTCAATTTCCGGCAGTCGCGTAACGGTCAGATAGGTGTAGGTGCTGCCGATGGAAAACCAGAACTGAATGCTCATATGCCCCTCCCGGCGCTGTCGGGGCCAGTTGCCCGTCGGGCCTTTGCCAGTATGACCAATATCCGGGTATTCCCGCAAGACCCGGCGTGGAGCGGCGGGGTGTCGTGTTGCCGTGAGCTTCTTTGAATATCGCCGGGAGGCCGTTGCTTCAGTTGCTGGGGATCGGCGAAATCACCGGTGTCGGCCAGGAGCCTCCGACAAAGAACTGGATACCGTTGTCGGCCGCCTCCGGCTCGTCGGTGGCAGTATCAGTGCTCTCCTCGACGGTCTCTTCGAGCACGCCGATCAGCGCCAGTCCGCCACGCTGATAGGGGATGATGCCGGTCAGGCTGAGGTGAGCGTTGTCGGCATCGATGTTGCCCTTGACGATTTCTGCGATTCCGTTGGCAAAGCGGGCCTCGAAGTCAGCCGAAGTGAACTGGAACGAGCCGGACGAGATTCCGCCGAGGCCGAAGAAGCGCTCGGTCGATGCGAGTTCCCGGAACCGCTCGGCATCAAATGAAGGCACGAAGCCGTCGACGATGGACAGGTCGAATTTTCCGGAAAGGTCGCTGAGCACGGTCGCCCATGTCGGAAACGGAGTCGACAGCGCCACATTGATCGTCGCGGTGCCCTGAGGGAAAGGGCCACTGATGCCGAGATCGCTCAACGCCTGCTCGAGGTTGATGTTCCTGGCGGAAAACCGGATTTCCCCGCCGCCTTCGACGCCGCTTTCGGCAAGCGTGATGCGGCCGAGAACAGATCCGTTATAGGCGGTCGCGTCGCCGATATCGAAGGTGGCGCGGCCCTCATCGATTTTGGCGGTGGCGGCGACATTGGTCATGGCGATCGGACCGAAGCTTGCCGATTGCGAGGAGAGCCGCATGTCGAGCATCATTTGGCTCAGAAAAGAGGTATCGATTGTCTGTGCGATGTCTTCGCCGGTCTGCGGCAGCGGCGTGAAGGCTCGCAGGAACGAGGCGATATCGAGTGAGTTGAAAGCCAGCGTACCCGAAACGCCCGGCTTGTCCTCATGCTGTTTGAAATCCAGCACGCCAATGCCGCGATTGCCTTCCAGTTCGACGATGAGCTTGTCGAGCATGGCCCGGTTGTTCTGCAGTTGAAGCTCGGCGTCAAGCGACAGGGCGCCGATGGCCTCACCCGGCTTGATCTGCGTCCCGATCCACTCCAGGGCCTGGCGCATGGACGGGCTCTGCATGGTGACGGTGCCGTTGGCCAACAGTGGATAAGACAGGCTGACCCGGCCATCAAAACTTGCGCTTAGCGGTGTAGCCTGAAGGTTGGCGGTCACTTCCGCCGCACGTTGCGAGAGCAGCAGCAGCGGCGCGTTCGATGAGAGACCAAGAGTAGCGGCCTCGCCCCGGTATATGCCGCGGATGTCGGCCCTGACACCGCCATTGAGCCGCGGCCAGCTGATGGTTCCGTTGATCGCGGTGATCTTTTCGATCTCTCCGGTATCGTGGTCGATCCATGTAAATGTGCCGTTTTCGACGGTTACCTCGCCGAGCCGGTATGCCGGGATCGGCTGACGAACAGCGTTTTCATCGCCATTCGTGTCAGCGTTTCGGACGGAAATCGCCATGCCTTCCGCGATGCGACCGGATTCACTGTTCCAGCTGGTGGTGCCCTCGGGGAACTGCTCGACGATAAAGACCGGCCTGACCAGGATAAAGTTCGAGAAACTCGGTCTGCCGCGCAATGCCGAAAGGATGCTGAAATCCGCCTTGAGTTCATCGGCAAAGACAATGGGTTGCGCGTCGGGGATGGTGCGCGATGACACGCTGATACGGTTCAGCTCGATACGCGGCACCGGCCAGAAGCCGATTTGAGGATTGTCGAGCAGTTCGACCTCGTGGCCGGTCCACTCGGAAATATCGCGTTCGAGCCGGTCACGCACCACGTCGGTCGAGATGGCGAATGGCAAGGCAATGCCGCTGACCAGTGTGACGAGGCCAGCGACAATCGCGACCGCCAGGATCCAGCGGAACCAGCGTCTCCGGTGTAGCTTCTTGCGTTCCAAGTCCCGTGTGACCTTCCGTTCCGGCTTGCGCCAAAGTCCACCGCCGGCCATAGGGGTAATCGGTTGCGGGGGTGAATGCAATTGAAGCTTCCAAATTGTCTTAACGCGTCAGATTTTGGCAGCGGGCGCTTTATTTGTTGCGATGCAGCATGCTAAACAGGCCGCCATTCAGAAAGAGGTGCGTTGGGAGGGCCTGATGATCGACGATAAACCGTTATGGACGCCGTCCGAGGATGTGATCGAAACGGCTGTCATGACGGCCTTCGCCCGTTTTTGCGCGGACCGGTCCGGCAAAACCCTTTCCGACTATGATGCACTGCACGCCTGGTCAGTGGATAACCGCGCTGATTTCTGGTCTGCAATCTGGGATTTCTGCGGCGTGAAGGGGCACAAGGGCGACGTCGTTCTGGAAAATGGTGATGCCATGCCAGGTGCGCGGTTCTTTCCCGATGCAACGCTGAATTTTGCGGAAAACCTCCTCAGCCGCAAGGGCGGCGAGGCCGCCATGCTGTTCCGCGGCGAAGACAAGGTCCGTGCCCGGATGAGCTGGGACGAGCTTCATGCATTGGTCTCGCGCCTGCAACAGGCTCTGCGCGCGCTCGGCATCGGCAAGGGTGACCGCGTCGCGGCGATGATGCCCAACATGCCGGAAACCGTTGCCGCGATGCTGGCCACTGCCTCGATCGGCGCGATCTGGTCGTCCTGTTCGCCGGATTTCGGCGACAAGGGGGTGCTCGACCGGTTTGGCCAGATCGAGCCGAAACTGTTCATCGCCTGTGACGGCTACTGGTACAACGGCAAACGCCAGGACGTTTCGGAGAAACTGCGGACGGTCGAGGCCGAGCTGAAGCCGCTTCGCACGGTCATCGTTCCCTATGCCGGCGATGCCGAAGCACTCGCTGCAGCCTTGGAAAATGCGTCAACGCTCGCTTCTTTCATCGAGCGCTTTGAGGCGCGGGAAGTGGAGTTCGAACAGCTTCCGTTCGATCACCCGCTCTATATCCTTTTCTCATCAGGCACGACCGGAATACCGAAATGCATCGTCCACTCGGCCGGCGGCACACTGCTGCAGCATCTGAAGGAGCAGCAGCTCCATTCCAACCTGCGCTCCGGAGAACGGCTGTTCTATTTTACCACCTGTGGCTGGATGATGTGGAATTGGCTGGCCTCCGGGCTTGCCACCGGCGCAACGCTCTGCCTGTTTGACGGTTCGCCCTTCTATCCGGACGGAAATGTGCTGTTCGACTACGCGGCCGAAGAGGGTTTCGCAGTGTTCGGCACGTCGGCCAAGTTTATCGACGCGCTGAAAAAGTCCGGACTGACGCCGAGGACCACTCACGATCTGTCGAAGCTTCGCATGATCGCATCGACGGGATCGCCCCTGTCGCCCGAGGGATTTTCCTTCGTCTATGAAGGCATCAAGCCGGACGTTCACCTTGCTTCCATTTCCGGCGGAACGGACATCGTTTCCTGTTTCGTCCTCGGTATCCCGCTGAAACCAGTCTGGCGCGGCGAAATCCAGGGAGCCGGCCTCGGCATGGCGGTCGATGTTTGGGATGATGACGGAAAGTCGATTGTGGGCGAAAAGGGCGAACTCGTCTGCACCAGGGCGTTTCCCTGCATGCCGATCATGTTCTGGAACGATCCCGGGGGTGCCAAGTATCACGCGGCCTATTTCGAGCGGTTCGACAATATCTGGTGCCACGGGGATTTTGCCGAATGGACCGCCCATGGCGGCATGGTCATACACGGGCGGTCGGATGCCACGCTCAATCCCGGCGGGGTTCGCATCGGCACAGCCGAAATCTACAACCAGGTCGAACAGATGGATGAGGTCCTCGAGGCGATTTGCATCGGACAGGACTGGCAGGACGACGTGCGCGTCGTGCTGTTCGTACGCCTGGCCGACGGTGTCGAGCTGGACGATGACCTCGTTGGCCGGATCAAGGCCCGCATTCGGACCGGTGCGTCCCCGCGGCACGTCCCCGCGAAGGTGATTTCCGTGTCCGACATTCCGCGCACCAAATCCGGAAAGATCACCGAACTCGCGGTTCGCGATGTCGTTCACGGGCGCACCGTCAAGAACCAGGAAGCCCTCGCCAATCCTGAAGCGCTCCGGCTCTACGCCGATCTCGAGGAACTGCGATAGGGCGGATCAACCTTGGGTAACAGGAATGCCCGGATGCTATGGTTAACGAAAAGTATCCACGAAATTTACCGTCTTCGCCGCTATGTGATGTTGGTTACAATTCGTGAAGCTTTGTTAAGGATGCGTTAGCAATCAGGGCCGTAGGATACCAACAGTTAACGTATTCTCCGACGTGCCCGCGACGTTGTCCGGACATTGAATACCGTGCCCCGCAAACAGCAATCGGATTTCAAAGGTGCGCAGTGCGCACCTTTTTTTTACCTATTGAAATCAAACGGGAATTTCGATCAGCGCCGGATATAGGCGCGGAACCGGTTGCCGTTGTTGATCATGCTGCGCGACAGGAAAATCACGGGGATGATGCCTGCCAGAATGATAATGAACGCGGCAACGGACGCTTCTTCGACCCGCGCCCGCGAGGCATCTTCATAAACGAGGGTGGCCAGCGTATTGAAATTGAAAGGCCGCAGCAGGAGTGTGGCCGAAAGCTCCTTCAGCGTGTCAATAAAGACAAGAAGCATGGCCGCTACAACCGCAGGTTTCATCATGGGGATCAGCACAGTGCGGAGCGTTTGGCCAGCGCTGCGACCGAGCGTGCGCGAGGCCATGTCCAGGTGTGGCGAGAGTTTCTGGAATCCCGATTCGATGGATCCCTCGGCCATGGTCAGGAACCGAATGCTGCAGGCATAGACGATCGCCAGGCCCGACCCGGTCAGGAGCAAGCCGACGCTGATGCCGAAATAGCTCCGTGTGAAGTCATTGATCGCGCCATCGAGCGCGGAAAGCGGTATCAGCACGCCGAGCGCCAGTACGGTGCCGGGGATGGCATAGCCGAATGACGCGATCTTCCCGGTCATGGAGACGAAGCTTTGCCGCGAGACCCGCGCGGCATAGGCGAGAACGAAGGCCAGCAGAACGGTGCAGACGGCGGTGGCGCTGGCAACCGCCAGACTGTCGATGAGCGCCGAGTAAATCCGTCCGTCGAGCAGCTGGTCGAGGCGCTTGATCGCATATCGTCCAAGCACGTAGCCTGGAATGCCGAAACCGAGTGCGATCGGTGTCGCGCAAAGGAGAGTGGCAAGCCATTTTCGGGCGCCCTCAAGGGGCACCGGCGCGATATCGTTGACTGCACTGGTTGTCCGGCTGACATTGTAACGCTGTCTGCGGCGCCCCCAGCGTTCCGCAAAAACTGCCGCGAGTGCCAGGAAAAGCAGGGCACAGGCGATCTGCACGGCTCCGGCAAGATCGCCGCGATTGAGCCAGGTGTCGTAGATCGCGAAAGTCAGCGTATTTACCCCGAGATATTCAACGGCGCCGATGTCGTTGATCGTTTCCATGAGGGCGAGCGTGATACCGATAACAAGCGCCGGCCGGGCCATGGGCAGCTGGATGCGCCAGAAGACGGACCAGCGTCCCGCGCCGAGCGTGCGTGCGACATCGCTTGCCGCACGTCCCTGCATGAGGAAAAGCGCCCGGGTGGTCAGGTAGACATAGGGATAGAGCACGCAGGAAAGGACGAGCACGGCACCGGGCAGGGACCGGATTTCCGGAAACCAGTAGTCGGCGCGCGATGAAAAGCCGAACAGCGAACGGATGGATGTCTGGACGGGTCCGGTAAAGTCGAGAAACTCGCCATATCCGTAGGCTGCAAGATAGGTCGGCACCGCAAAGGGCAACACCAATGCCCAGGCGAGCGTCTTTCGCCCCGGAAAATCAAAGGAGACGACCAGCCATGCGCTCAAAATTCCCATCGACCCGGCCATGACTGCAACGCCCGTCAGCAGGGCCACCGTCACCCATATGGAGCGCGGTATCACGTAGCGGATCAGGTGCGGCCATTCGCTGCTGTGTCCGGTCACTGCGAGATAGACCAGGGCCGCGACCGGCACCAACACGAACGCGGCGACAAAGCCGGCGAGTGCCAGCAGCACCGGGTTTTCGCTGCGGATCGAGCGGAGGCTGAATTGCGCGAGCGGCATGGACAATTTCGACAAATCCCGACCGGGTGGCTTCCCGCTGCGCTGCGACGATCACGGCGCGCGCAAAACGAGAGCAAATCCAACCCGGATTTGCTCTGGATATCTCGAAAGCAGATATAGGGCGCAACGTCAAGAAAATCTGTAAAATCAATAGTTTAGAAAAATTCTAAACTGCCGCCGAATGGCGGCTGACTACTCGGCCAGAACCCGTTGAGACGGGAATATGATCTCCACGAGCGTACCCTGTCCGGGCTGGGAGTTCATCGCGAACTGCGCCCTGTTCGCTTCGGCCATTGCCTTTGCAAGTGGCAGCCCGAGGCCTGTGCCTTCACCGCGCTGACGGTTGAAACCGGCAACCTGCTTGAACGGCTTCATGGCCTGTTCAAGCTGGAACCGGGTCATGCCGACGCCGGTATCGCGGATGCGCAGGCTGACATTGCCGCTGGGCTCGTAGGTCGTGGAAACGACGATCTGGCCACCCGCCGGTGTAAAGCGGATCGCGTTCGACAGGATATTGATGGCGATCTGCTTGATGGAGCGCTTGTCAGCGACCACCTCGGGGAGTTTCGATGACAGGCTGGTGCGCACGATGACGCGCTGGCTGTTCGCCTGCGGCTGGAGGATGGAAATCGTCTCCAGCAGGGCATCGTTCAAGGAGACGGCGCCGAACTCCAGCTCTTGCTCACCGGCTTCGATCTTTGAAATGTCGAGCAGGTCGTTGACGATGTCGAGCACATGCTTGCCGGACCGGCGGATATCGTTGGCGTATTCAACATAGCGCGGACTGCCGATCGGGCCGAACCGTTCTTCAGCCATCAATTCCGCGAATCCGATAATCGCATTGAGCGGCGTGCGGATCTCGTGGCTGACCCGGGCGAGGAATTCGCTTTTGTGCGAGCTCGCGGTTTCCGCCTGCTTCTTGGCCGACCGCAGTTCTTCCTCGGCGCGCTTCCACTGGGTGATATCGCGCATGACGGCGCAATATCCGTTCGAGCCGGACAAATGGCCGATGGTCATGAATAGCGGCAGGAACCCGCCCGATGCCTCGCGGCCGATCACTTCACGACCGTCATTCAGGACGCTTGCGACGCCGTTCCCTGTAAGGCCGGAGAGGTAATCCTGGACGGCGCGCTGGCTCTCCTGCGCAAAAAGCATGGCAAATGGCCGGCTACTGGTCTCGGTCTCGTCATAGTCAAACAGCGCGCAGGCGGACTTGTTCATCGAGCGGATAATGCCGTCTTCACCGATCAGCACGACGCCATCGGTGGCGGTCTCCAGGATCGAGCGCAACTCGTCCACCTCGACCTCAAGGGCCGCGATCTCCGGCTGCAGATCCGAGAGATCGGCAAGATCCGTACTGGCTGTTTCCGAATGATCCGGTGCCGCAGCGCCGGCCAAGGGCTGGAGTGCCAGCATAAGGGCGCGTTTGCCGTCCCAGAGCACCGATCGCAGCTTGGCTCTTACTCTGGTGCGCGCACCGTCATAGGTGCAAAGCACCAGGTCCCCGCCGGTCGAGACAGTTTCGTCTCCGGCGCCGCCATTGCCGTCATCAAACAGGCTGACCATGCCGCCAGCCTCGTTGAGTTCCGTCTTCGTCAGATATCCGGTCAGCTGGCGGAACTCTTCGTTGATGTAGAAGATCGTCGTTCCGTCATGGATGATGACCGGCACCGGCAGCTGTTCGAGGATTGCTGGCGTCACCGATTTGTCCGGTGTGTCCCTCGTCTCGCTTGAAGCCGGTTCGGGCTGCGGTTTTGTCTCGAAGACATCCGCCGCATCCCGTTCCGGATCGGTCAGGTCGTTCCGTGCCTCTTCATTGCCATCCGGCTGCGCATCATCCGGGATAGACTTGCGTTTGCCGAAGGGCTGCGCCGGTTCCTGCTCGTCCTCGCCGCCTTCGCCGCCGAGCTGCTCCGCGATTTCGCGCAAGGCCTGTTTTTCGTTGTTGCTGAGACCTTCGCGGGAACGCTGTCGCCGCTCTTCCAGCCGGATGACCTTGTCGGTATGGCGCCGGCCGGGCGTGTCGCTGATGTCGAGCGCCGGTGTGTCATCCGACGGAGTGTCCTCATCCGTTCCGGCCTCGGTTTCCGGCGTTTCCGGGTCTTCCGTGGGAACCGATGATGCCGGTGCGGTCGTCTCAACGTCCGGCTCCGTCGATTCAGCTTCGGGCGTGACACTGGCATCGTCGGATACGTCTTCGTCGTCGAACCTGTCGAGCGTCAATTTGCCCGCGTCCATCAGTGCCAGCCCGATGCGCTCCGGGTCGGTGACCGAATCCGAGGGCCTCACGATACCGAAACCGCGGAAACCGTCGAATTCGCGCTCGCGTGAATAGGTGGGCAGGGCAGCCAGATCGACCGGAACACGCAAATCCGTGCCCTGGACAGGCCACATCACGCTCTTGCCTGACCACGTGTCACGCTTCTGCAGCAGATCGGCGATCGCGTGGTCCGGATCGATGTTGAAGACCTGCGCGACGTCGGCGAACTTCCGGCCCTCGACATCGGCCGCGTTGGGTCCGACCGTCTCGGCGAATTCGCGCGATATTTCATTGAACCGGCCTTCAGCGTCGATCTTCCAGACGAAGCGCGTCGGGCGTTTGTCGGGGTCGAAGACAAACGACGGCTGATCGGCGAGACTGTCTGCCGCCGGTTTCCCGTTGCTCGGCGTGGGCGTTTCGAATACGGCTGGTTTGCTGGCCCGAACAGGTTCGGAATTGCCATCTGCCGTGGCCGCCTTCTTTCCGATGATGGTGTCCGTCATCGGCTTTTCAGGAGGTTTTGCCGGCGCCATATTGAGGACCGACGGGATCGCTTCCCGACGCGGCACCGGCCGTGACGGTCTGGCCGTCGGCACCGCTTTGTTCGGCAGGTGCTGTCTGGCCGGCGGTTCCGGAGTTGCCGGTGCGGTCTCCCCGGGCGGCAGTTCGACGGCAAACAGCAAAAACAGCGCCGGTGAATCGCTGATCCGCGCGACGGCTGCGGGAAGCCGCCCGAGTGCGGTCGGGATCGGATGCTTCACCAACCGGTCATCGCCCGCCGACACATCGGAGACAATTTCACGCCGGACCTCATCGCCGAGTTGCAGGCGTTCGAAGGATTGTGTCGCCTCAAGAACGGAACCCGCCTCATCGAGGACCGCGGCGTTCGTATCCATGTCCTCGAAACCATCAAGGATGTTCAGGGCCATTTCATCTGCCGTGGTCGCCGCGCCGCCGGTTCCGGCTGTCAGCAACAATGCCTGCTGGCCGTCAGGCAGTGTAATCAGTTCCATCTCGGCCGAGAGCAGCGGGCGCCGGAATCCGGCACCCGCGCGCATTGCGAAGGCGCAGGGCTCGCCCGCCGGACGGTTGCTGGCCGCGCGGGCGGCCGCCTCGATCTGGCGGAAAGTGACCGTTGTGGAATCGAGACCCTCATCCATGCACTCATAGAGCGAGTCGTGACCGAATATACGCGCGCCGGCGCCGTTGACCCAAAGGATCGCATCCAGCCCATTCGACAACACGATGACGGCCTGGCCTGACGTGAAATGCGCGCGAACCTTGTCATGCACCGCAATGTCGATGAAAGGGTAACGCCCCGTCGGCATGACTGCTCCTGCTTCGCTCTTCAAGACCGCGTCGGTTCCCGTGGTACGACGGTCTGATGTCCCCTGATAGGCCGCTGAGGCCGGGATCGGAAAACGCCTGTTTTCAGCCCGTCCGCGCCTTATTAGTTAATACTTAGTTAATAAGTCGCAATAATGGCCGGGTCTAGAACGTCCAGGCAACAGCGCGTTCTTTCCTGCGAACAGGGTTAACGGGAAATTTGTGCAGTGCAAAAAAAATGTTGCAATGCACAACAGTAGTTGCTATATAGCCTGCAACCAAGATGTTTGTGGCGGGCGCCTATTGGAAGGGTCCGCATGAAAAGGAGCGCAGATCATGGCTACCAAGAAGACCGCAACCGAAGACGTATTCGCATATGCAGCAATGGACCCGGCAAAGCTCACGGAAACCTACCGTGAATTCGCCGAGAAGGGCCTTGTCCAGTCAAAAGACGCTTACGACAAGCTGAAAACCGCTGCCGAAGATGCAACCAAGACCGTTGAGCAGACTCTCGAAAATGCACAGGCCGGCACCGTCGAACTGAGCATCAAGGCTATCGAGGCCGTCCGCGCCAATGCCGACAATTCGCTGACCCATCTTGAAGCCCTCCTGGGCGTCAAGTCGGTTGCCGAGCTTGTCGAGCTGCAGTCCGCCTTCATCCGCAAGCAGGCCGAAGCCGCTGTCGATCAGGCCAAGGACATCCAGGAAGCAGCCCGCAAGGTTGCCGACCATGTCTCCAAGCCGGGCAAGGACGCCTACGAAAAGGCTGCCAAGAACTTCAAGGTTGGCTAATCCAGCCGGCCGAATGGTTGAAGCGCCAATCCAGAACCGGGCCCTCGGGTCCGGTTTTTTGTTGTCCGGCCTTTGCCGACCCCTTGCCAAAACCGCTTGCGGGACGTATGTCACGCCTCTAGCATCTCAAGCGGTGCCGTGCGGTTGTAGCTCAGCTGGTTAGAGCGCTGGATTGTGGATCCAGAGGTCGGTGGTTCGAACCCACCCAACCGTACCATCTCCATCAGAAATCGGTACTTTTCCATTCCATGCGATGCGGCATCAGCAGCCGGCTGACTTTTGAGCCGCGACTCTGCTAGTAATTGCAGATAGCCTGGACAAAGGAACGCGAACGCCCATGGCGCAAGAGCAGCACCGGATTAATGTCAGGACCATTCTGACGGGCCTGTTCGCGATCGCTATCACGGTTTTTTCCTTCTACCTGCTGCACCATTTCACCGCCGACATGTCGCTTTCGGACGTCATCAACGATATCCGTCAGACGCCGACAAGCCACGTGCTTCTCGCGATCCTTGCGACCTCCGTCAGTTTCACGGCCATCGCATTCTACGAAATACTCGCCGTCCGTACCGCTGCTCCCGGGCGTGTGTCCTATCTGACGGCCGCGTGGGCCGGCGTTGCCGGATTTGCCATATCGGATGTTGCCGGTTTCCACGTGCTGACCGGCGGTGCGCTGCGATACCGCGTCTACAGCCAGAAGGGTCTCGAGGTGCCGCTGATCGGCAACATCGTGGCACTCGCCTGGATGTCGCTTTGGCTGGGCATGGCCTTCACGATCGGAACGGCGCTGGCCCTTTTCCCGGGCGGCGCGCTGGTCATGCAGGAACTGCCGACGTCCGGCATCCGAACGGTCGGCATCATTATCCTCGTGTTTTTCGCCCTTTACCTCGCCTGGGTTGCGACCGGTCGCCGGTCGATCGCCCTGCGCGGATTACGGGTCAGCCTGCCTGGAGGCGGCACCAGCGCCCTGATGCTGCTTGCAGGCGTGGTCGATATCGGCGCGTCAGCGGCGACGCTCTACATCTTGCTGCCGTCCGATGTTGTTCACTCTTTTAGCGGTTTCTTCATCGTCTACATGTCCGCGGTCATTCTTGGCGCGATAAGCCATTCCCCCGGAGGGCTTGGTGTTTTCGAGGCGACGATGATGGCGGGGCTCGGCGTCGCTGGTCGCTCGGACGTGCTCGGCGCGCTGCTGCTCTATCGTTTCATCTATTATTTTCTGCCGCTCGTACCGGTTTCGCTGACATTGCTCTTCCTCGAGGTTGCACGCGGGCACAGGGCGATCCGCGAGTCGGTTCGCGAGATCGGTAAGGCATCGGAACCCCTGGTTCCGCCAATTGCGGCGGGCGTTACCTTTATTGGCGGCATCGTGTTGCTCTTGTCGGGATCACTACCGGAAAGCGCCGCATACCATGAATGGGTCCGCTCCATCCTGCCGCTGCCCTTTGTCGAATCCTCGCATCTTCTTGCAAGCCTTGTCGGCCTTGCCCTGCTTGTCGTGGCGCACGCGCTGCTGCGCCGCCGCGAGAGCGCCTATTACCTGGCGATTGCCCTGCTGGCTGCCGGAGCGGTCTTTGCGCTGACAAAGGGCCTCGATTACGAGGAAGCCGTCCTCCTTGTTGCCATCGTGCTCTTCTTGCTGCCGTTCCGCTCCGCGTTCTACCGCAAGTCAGGCGGTTCGGTCTTTGCCGTGACGCCAGCGTGGCTGACGGTGATGGCCATCACGGTCGCCGCCGCTGTCTGGCTCGGTTTCTTCGCCTACCGCCATGTCGAATACTCCAATCAGCTCTGGTGGGAGTTTTCGTGGAGCGGCGATGCGCCGCGCTTCCTTCGTACCAGTGTCGCCGTCGTTGCAGCGCTCTTTGCGCTCGGCCTGCATATGATCCTCAACCGGCGTACCGTTGAGGTCCCGGCTTTTGAACAGGTGCCCGACAGTGTGCGCCAACTGGTCGAGCAATCGCCGGATCCCGATTCCACGATTGCGCTGCTTGGCGACAAGCACTTCCTGATCTCCGAGGACAAAAGCGCCTTCCTGATGTACGGCGTGTCGGGCGGCAGCTTCATCTCAAAAGGCGATCCCGTCGGTGACCGGAATGAGGGCGAGGCGCTGGCCTGGCGGTTTCGCGAGATGGCGGATGAGGGCGGATACCGTACGGTATTTTATTCGGCAAAATCCGACTACCTGCCGCTTTATCTCGACATGGGCCTGTCGATTCTCAAGATCGGCGAGGTGGCGCGTGTGGACCTGTCCGCCTTCACCCTGGATGTGCCGCAGCAAAAGGACATGCGTTATGCCCGCAGGAGGGCAGAAAAGGACGGCCTGAGCTTCAGCATCATCCCGAAACAGGATGTACCGCCGTTGCTTCCGGAACTGAAACAGGTGTCGGATGCCTGGCTGTCGATCAAGACCGGTGGCGAAAAACGCTTTGCATTGGGCTATTTCAATGAGGATTATCTGAGCTGCTTCGACTGCGCCGTTGTCCGCAAGGAGGGTGAGATTGTCGCCTTCGCCAATATCCTGCGCGGCGCTCAGAAAAACGAGATGTCGATCGACCTGATGCGCTACCGGCCGAAGGTCTCGCCCGTCATGATGGATTTCCTGTTTGCCGAGATACTGCTCAACGCCCAGTCCGAGGGCTATCATTGGTTCGATCTTGGTGCGGCACCGCTTTCCGGTCTTGCCGACCACCCGCTCGCGACGTCATGGAACCGCATCGGCACCATGATCTACCAGCATGGCGAGGAGTTCTATCATTTCGAGGGCTTGCGTGCCTTCAAGGAAAAATTCGGACCCGTGTGGTCTCCCAACTACCTGGCCTGTCCCGGCGGATTTGCGGTACCAAGGGTGCTCATTGACGTCACCACGCTGCTTTCGGGCGGCAAGATGAAGGTGGTCCGCCGGTGAGGGCGCTTCTGCTGGCCATGCTGGTGGCGCTCGGACTGGCACCGGCCCATGCCGGCCATCCGTTCTCGGACCTTCCGGTCCACGTCACCGAGCCGCGCGGCGGCGCCATCAAGGCTGTCATTATCCTTTGGTCCGGCGATGGCGGCTGGACCGGCACGATGCAGAACATTGCCGATGCGCTTGCGGATCGCGGATATGGTGTCGTCGGCATCAGCGCGCTGCGCTATTTCTGGTCCGAAAAGGCCCCGAAAACCATGGCAAAGGACACGGACCGGCTTGTCTTCCACTTCACGGAGCGATGGCAGACAAACAAGGTGGTGCTGGCCGGTTATTCCTTCGGCGCCGACACGCTGCCTTTCGCCTGGCCCGCCATGAATGCCGAAACGCAGGACGTGACTGCGCTGATCGCCCTGCTGAGCCCGTTCAAGAGAACCGAATTCGAGGTTTCCATCCGTGGAATGCTAGGAATTGTTCATGGCAAGCATGAAGTCGTGCCTGCCATCGAAGCGCTTCCACAGGACCGGGTGCTTTGCCTGACCGGCGACAAAGAAACCGACATGGCCTGCAGCCTGACCGCGGGCTATGAAGTTGCAAGCGTGCCTGGCGGGCACAATTACGACAGGAACTGGCTGCTGATCGCCGATATCGTCAACGCGGCCTTTGACCGCCGGCGTCTTGATTGAGGTGCCCTAATTGCCGTTCTCGTCCGGGGCGGCAAAGTCCTCAGGGCTGTAGGTTGCAACGGCCGTGTCATCAACGTAATGCATCGCGCCTTTGGCCCAGAAACCGGTTTTGCCGACAGTCGGGAAATAGGCGACGTCTGCAGTCGTGCGTTCGCCGCCCATGAGATAGACAAGGTCCTGCGTGCCCTTGTTCTCGATGTGATGAACGCAGCCATCGGTCGGAAAACCGACATAGTCGCCGGGGCCGATGGTCGTGCTGTCGCCGTCGATCGTCAGCGTCCCTTCGCCCTCCAGAACGAAGACGAACTCCTCCTGCGCCGTATGCGCATGCGGCAGGAAACCTTCCTTTCCGGGCGGAATGCGGCCGATACTGACGCCGATCCGCTTCAGTCCGATCCGGTCCGACAATGGCATGATGCGCATCTCGGATTGCCGGTTGAGCGGATGGCTGAAATGGAAGGTCTGCTCCGGTGCAATGGTTGACGTGCGAACGACATATTGCTCGGTTTTTGACATGGCTGTACCTGCCTTGTTGTAGGGACCCTCGGATTGATAACCATTGGTTGCAACAATGCGTTAAAACAGGCTTCCCTGATCCTTGCTGGTGCGCGAAGTCTTTTTTTCCAGCTTCTTGGCCACCGGCTTGGCGCGCGCCGGCTTTGCTTCATCCGTCGTCACGGCGTGCACACGGCCATCGGCAAATTCAAGCGAGACCGCATCTCCGCTGGACAGCGCGGCGGCGCGGTCGACGGCCCGTGCATCTGTACCGCGGACCACCGCATAGCCCCGCTTGAGCACATTGCGGTAGGACATGGAATTCAGAAGCCGCGTCGCCTCCTGCAACTGGCGGCGTCGACGTTCCGACAGGAGCGAGATTAGTTCCCCGGAGCGGCCGGCGAGCATTTTCAGCCGGTCGTGATTGCGGGCGATCCTTTCCGTCGCCGGGCGCAGTGTCAGCCGCGCGGCGGCATTGGAAAGACGCGCTGTCGACCGGTCGGCCCGGCGCTCCATTTGGCGCTCGGCGCGGCTGCCGAGTTCACCGATACGTTGCCTTTCTTCCAGAACCCGGCGCTGCAGGGTTGCCGGTGTGAGCTGTGAAGCCCGGCGTTCAAAGACCTGCCTCTTGTTCGCGGTGTTCAGCCGCAAGGCCCGGCCGAGCCCGGCGGCCGATTCGTCGAAACGCCGGCGCGGCAGCGCAAGCAGCATGTCGATCGAGGGCAGGGCGCGGGCGAGCGCATGCAGTTTCTGGCGGCTGCCGTCGAGGCCGCGTGACATGCTGCCGGAAAGCCGCGCCGAGAGCGTTGCGATGCCGGCTTCCAATTCGGCCTTGACCGGAACGGCCATTTCCGCCGCGCCGGTGGGTGTCGGTGCGCGCACATCGGCCGCGTAGTCGATCAGCGTCCAGTCGGTTTCATGGCCAACCGCCGATATCAGCGGGATGTCAGAATCCGCTGCGGCGCGCACGACAGCCTCGTCATTGAAGCCCCACAGATCTTCAAGGCTGCCGCCGCCGCGTGCGACGATCAGGACATCGGGACGGGCAATCGGATCGCCGGGACGCAGCGCATTGAAGCCGCGAATGGCCGCCGCGACCTCGTCACCGCTGGTCTCGCCTTGCACCCTGACCGGCCAGACAATGACATGCACCGGAAAACGGTCCGTGATGCGGTGCAGGATGTCGCGGATGACGGCGCCGGTCGGCGACGTTACCACGCCGATGACTTTCGGCATGTGCGGCAGCAACTGTTTGCGCGCCTCATCGAACAGCCCTTCGGCGGCAAGTTTCCTGCGCCGCTCCTCCAGGAGGGCCATCAAGGCGCCGGCGCCGGCGGGCTCCAGCGAATCGATGACGATCTGATACTTCGACGAGCCCGGATAGGTCGTCACCTTGCCCGTGGCGATCATCTCCATGCCTTCCTCCGGCTTGAATTTCAGCCGACCGAAGACACCGCGCCAGACCACCGCCTCGATGCGCGCCCGGTCATCCTTGAGCGCGAAATAGGCATGTCCCGATGAGTGCGGGCCGCGATAGCCCGAGATCTCGCCGCGAATGCGCACGTGCCCGAAAGCATCCTCCACGGTCCGCTTGATGGAACCGGAGATCTCGCTGACCGTATATTCGGCCAGGTTGGTCTGCGAATCGTCGAAAAAATTGCTTGCCATGGACCTATAGCGCCCGGATCGGCCGCCTGGGTCAAGATGAGAGCGAGATAAGCCGACCTCATCTCGCTCCAGCCTACCAGCTCGACATCATCAGATTGCCCTTTTGCCGGTTGCGACCCTTGCGGTTCGGCGAACGCGGGTCGCTGCCGTCATCCGGCGGCGTCATGTTGTCGAGGCTCGCGGCGATGTGATCGCTAATCGCGTCCATCAGCACGGTCGGAACACCCGGGCGCCGGATCATGCCGATCTCGGCCGGGGGAAGGGCGGGGAAGCCGTCTGCCGGTGTCAGGATGCGCATGCCGGGCCGCAAGGCCGATTCCGGCAAGAGGGAAACGGCAAGACCGGCAAGTACCGCGGAAGCGACGACCGTCGATGACCAGCTTGTAAAAAGGATGCTGTAGTCACGGCCGACGGAATCGAGTGCCGCGCAGCCGAGTTGCCGCCAGTCGCAGTCACGCCGCCCCACGGCCAGTGGCACCGGCGATTCAGCATGCGCCGAATGGGCAAGCGAAGTGACCCACAAGAGCGGCTCGGAACGCACCATGATCGAATTGCGGACCTTCGGATTGTGGGTAACAAGCGCGATGTCCAGCTCGTTCCGGTTCAACTGTTCGATCAGGTCCCTGGAAGGCTCGCAGGTGATTGTCAATTCGACATGCGGATTGGTTTTCGCGAAGCGGGCGATGATGTCCGGCATGTACCGGTCGGCATAGTCGTCCGGTGTCCCGAGCCTGATGGTACCGGCAAGCGCCTCCTCGTCGAAGGCGGCCAGTGTCTCGTTGTTGAGCCGCACCAGCCGGCGCGCATAGGCAAGCAGACGCTCGCCGTCTCCGGTCAGCCGATTGATGCGTCCGTCCTTTTCGAACAGCACCTTGCCGACGCGCTCTTCCAATCGGCGCATCTGCATGGAGACGGCCGACTGGGTCTTGTTGACCTCTCCGGCGGCGCGGGTGAAGCTGCCCATATCGACGATCGCGATAAAGGTCTTGAGCTGGTCGATATCGAGCGGGGCGGCCATGAATCAGTCCATCAAATTTGTTGATCTTTATCATTAAAAACATTCACTGGATTAATTAGTCAAGCTTTGAGATATTGCCCTTCGCCGCACCTCCTGGGTGTGGCGGCGGCCTGATTCCAAAATTCTACAAACCTTCTGCTGACGACGATTCATGCCGCGATCACTGGAGTCCCGACTGCCCAATGAGAGGCGCGGGCTCGGAAAGGAGAGATGAAATGACCACTATTCATAGAAGCCTCGAAACGCAGCTCACCGGCAAGCGCGGTACGATCTGGAGTGCGGTGCAGAACGCAATCGTCTCTCTTTTCGTACGCTATCGTAATCGTCGGCAGGTGCTTTCGTTGAACTAGTTCAACGACCACCAGCTTGCGGATATCGGATTGACGCGCGACGACCTGCGCTTTGCCCTGCGCGGTGGACCGTTTGACGATCATTCGGTCGACCTGATGCGCGCGGCCCTGCGCCGTCGTTCACGAATGACCGCGCTCTGACCGCTCCCGGCGGCGTCAATATCCGTTTCGGATTTAATGTAAAGCCGACCCGCTTTCCCTCCCGGCGGGCGGCACACCGCGGCGGATGCGTTTTCCCCGACGCAAAGCCGACGCCGCTTCCCCAGCGGGCCGCATGCCCTGTGCCCGCTTCTTCCCGACGGCTGCTGTGACAGTCGTCGGGCTTTTTTGCGCGGGAAAGACAGTCGGGCGATTTACTTCTTTTCATCGGCGATAACCACCGAAAGTTCAATTTGTTCGTCCAGATCCGCGATGGCCCTGCGCAATTCGCGGATACGTTCCTGTAGCTCGGCTACCGAACCCGTGTGAATGTGCGACAGCGTAATCTCCACCTGAGGAAACCGGCCGGAACGCCGGGTCCGGATGGCGGAGATGTCCATTGTTGCACCAGCCGTTGCTGCAATGGCAGCCATGATTCGCTCAAAAGAGGTTCCAGACAGTGGTGCATCGAGCAGGTCCGGCAGCGCCCGAGCCATCATCGCGCCTCCTGTTACCACCATGATGGCAGCGACCAGCAAAGCACCGATTCCGTCCATCACCTTGGCCACCACCGGATCGCTCGAGATCGCCGCAATCGTCAGAGTGACCTGCAGAATGGCGGATGTAAGGGTCTTGAGCCCGCGTGAACGCCGCTGCGCGCGAAATATGTCAGATTCCTTTTGGTCAGAAGCGGAAAGGATGGCGTAGAAAGACAGAATGTTGATGAGAAAATTGATCGCATTGACGAACGCGGCAAAGGCAAGACCGACCGGTGATGGGGCCGGTTGGTATTCGAAAACCGATTGAAAAACATGCGCTGTGAGCCAGAGGCCACTGAGAAACAGAGAGGTGCCGAAGATCATCCAGGCAAACTGTTCGATCTTGCCGATGCCGAACTGGAAATGATGCATGCGGCCGCGGTGCACGCCTCGCAGCATCCAGTAGGAGTAGATTTCGACAGTGTCCATCAGGATGCAACGAATCGACTCGCTCAGCATGGTCAGGGAACCCGTCAGCGCGGCGACCAGCAACTGAAGCGCTGTGATGATCAAGTCGGCAATGATCGTGTAGAAGATCGAGCGCTCCTTGGCGCGTTCGATCTGCGAAGGCTCTCTGGTGGCTTCGCGCAGAAACCTCACAGCCGCAGTCTCGCCCGCATGACATCGATCAGGCCGACATCGGGAAAGTCGACATAGGCGGCCCGGCCCACGGGGCACTCGCCATCAAAATCGGTTTCTTCAAGTCTGACGATTACCTGTGCCACACCCTCCTGGCGGCCTTTTGCGACGCTCGCAAGATCATCGCGATCAAGGGTTGCAGCTGCGCCGCGTGTCAGGAGGACCGTTGCTTCCTGCTCATTGCTCTCGCCCTCCATGATCACACGCGCCCGCATGTCGGGCTGGATCAGTGGCAATTCGGCGTCGGAGACCGGAACATCGACCAAAACGATACTGCAGTCGACCCAGCGCAGCAAAACATCTCCGGCCGCAACAGTCTCGCCGGGTGTTACGTGAACGCTCTCGATGACGGCGCCGGCCGGTACCAGAATCTCCGCACGGCTCAGGCGTTCAAAGGCTTTTCTTTCGGTCTCCAGGAGTGTCGTCAGCTCACGTTCTTCCTGTTGGGCGTCACGTTTGCGGGCCTGCACTTCGAGCAACTGTCGTTCAAGCGCAAAATCGGTTTCTTGGGCCCAGTTCGGATCCGATCCGTCCGCCTCGATATAGACGCCATCCCGTGCCGCCTCCTGCCGGATTTTCGCATAGGCGAGGCTGGAGGAGAGCCTCGAGCGGCTGCTTTCAAGTTCGCTGAGCCGTAACTCCGCTTCGTCGACGGCGGCATCGGCAGCAACATTGCGCTGGCGAAGGTTTCTCTGCCGGTTTACGGCGCGATTGAGGATTTCGATCCGACGTTCCGTAATCCCGATTTCGGTCTCGAGTGTTTCAATGGTCGATGCAAGCTCCGCCCGAAAAACATCTGCGTATTTCAGTGTGCGGGCGTTGCGCTGTTCTCGAAGATCCTCGAGACCAGCGATGATGTCATTCGTTTCTTCGATTCTGACGCCAGCGTGCTCGAGGCGGGCCTGCAGGGCACCAATGGCTGCGATCTTGTCAAAGAGCCGGTCGTTGACAACGGTCGCCACATGACCGTTTTCACCGATGACCGATGCTGCATTTGGCATCTCCGAGGTCACTTGGCCGCCGATCGGCGACGTAACGACCCTCGACCACGAAGTAACGGCTGCGGAATCTTGCGCACTTGACGGCGATTCCTACAACACTTGACGGAGAATCTTGTAACACTTGACGGCGAATCCTGCGTACTTGACGGCGCTGATCCGCACGAAGCGCGCTGTTTCTCCCGGAACTGATGCCTGGGCGCATTCTCCCTTCTGTTGATACTGGCAGGCTGGCCTTTGGCCAGCCCGTGGCGAGCGTAAGCGAGCCCTTGTCTGTTTTCAAGATACGGTTGCACGCGGCGGTTGGCCCTTCATCAGGCATGACCGCCGCGCGTGCTCAGCGTCTGCATTGCGCACCCGGCGCCGCAGGCGCCCCTGACGCCGGTCGACAGGCCGGCGCCTCCTCAAGTCCCGCTGCCGCCGAGCGGTGGCGGTGTGTGCCGCTTGCGTTGCGACTCGCCAGCAAGTTCGATGCGGTAGGCGTTATGAACAATGCGGTCCAGTATGGCATCGGCGATTGTTGGCTCTCCCACAACAGCCGGCCAGTGTTCCATGGGGATCTGACTGGCGATCAGGATGGATTTTCGCCCGTAACGATGTTCGACGATTTCCAACAGGTCTCGCCGACCCTCGGCGCAGAAGCCTTGCAGGCCCCAGTCATCCAGAACCAGCAACGAGACCGTGGCGAGGCGGCGCATCACACGCGTGTGCTTCTCGTCGTCGTCCCGCGTATGATTGAGGGCCGAGATCAGTTCGGGGACGCGTCGGTACAACACGGACTGCTTCTGGCGGCATGCCTGATGCGCAAGGGCGCAGGAAAGGAAGGTCTTTCCGGATCCGGTCGGCCCTTCGACGATCAGATTGACGGCTTGCCGGATCCAGTCACCGGCGGCGAGCTGGGTCAGTGTGCCGCGGGCGACGCCGCGCCCGGCGCTGCAGTCGACATCCTGGATGTCGGCGCGAATGCGAAGCTGGGCCTGGCGCAGATTGTTGAGGTAGCTCTTCTGGTCGCGGTGTGCGACTTCACGCTCAAGCATCATGGCAAGCCGGTCGTCGAAGCCGAGTTGATCGATGTCGGCAATGTCACGCTGCTCTTCCAGAGCCTCGACCATTCCGGACAGTTTGAGTTGAAGCATACGCTCGATATTGGGCTGGCGCAGGGTCATGGTTTCTCCTCCTCCTTGTTCTTCGCGTAGTAGTTTGGCCCGCGTAAATTGGCGTGGCCGGGGATGATCTCTTCAGGCTCCGGACGCACAACCACCTTGCCGCCTTTCTTCAGGCGCTCCCGCAGATAGCCCGAAGCGAGCCGGTTGAGGCTGAGGGCCTGTGCGCAAACCGCGTCGACGCGCTTGTCGCCATGGGTTTCGGCGAGGCGGTTCATGCCCTGCACGGCGGTGTAGGCCTGTTCCGGAAAGTCCCGGGAGGCCATGCAGCGTTCGGCCCAGGCCAGCGCATTCGCGCCGATGCGGCGCGCCCGTGCGAGCAGGACATCGCCGTAGTCGGGACTGCGGATGTCGCGCACCGCCTTGAGCCGATCGGGCATGTGATCCGGGTGCGTCGCATATTGGTTGCGCCCGCTCTTGAGACGATGGACGGCGATGCGTTCCCCGCCCCGGTCAAGGAACACTTCGATCATGCGCTCGCCGACGCGCACTTCGACGCCACGCCCGATGTGGCCTTCGGGCACGGAATAATGGTTGCGATCAAACGCCACGTGACCATTCGGAGCCACTTTGCGGCTGTGCCAGGCGCCCCACTCCCAGGGATGCGCCGGGAGCGGAACCAGAGTTGCGCGCTCGTGCGCTTCGAACACCGCGCGCCGGCTTTCCCCCTTTGCCATTGGTGTCGTGTTGAGTTGCTCAAGCTCGCGGCGGATGGCGGCGTTCATCGCGCCGACCGAGAAGAACGTCTCGTGGCGCAGCGGCAGCAGGATACGGCACTGAACCGCTTTCACGGCTGCCTCGGCTGGACCCTTATCCGTCGGTTTTTTCGGTCGTGCCGGTAGAATTGCCAGGCCGTAATGTTTGGCGAATTCCCGGAAACTCGGGTTGAGATGCGGCTCCTCGCGGTCGGCCTTTGTCACCCCGGACTTCAGATTGTCGATGATCCAGCGCCTGGGGCTGGCGCCGAAATACTCCAGCGCACGTCGATGCGCCATCGTCCAATGACAGATCGTCTGGTCCGGCAACGCCTCGGCGTAGATCAGGGTCGAGTGGGGCAGCAGCGCGACGAAGATCTCCACGTCCACCTCGCCGGTGGCCGTGCGCACAGGCAGGGTTTTACCGGAAAAATCCGACATGCCGTAAAGCCCCGGCGCATAGTCGAAACGCATCTGCGTCGGCGCGTGCCGGCCAGCCAGTTGCCCCTTGAGCACCGCGCAGAACCGACTGTAGCTGTAGGCAGCGCCGCCCTGCGCCCGAACCTCGTCGCGGTACTCAATCCAGAGCTGACGCCGGGTGAGCCTGGCACGGCGCCGACCGCGGGGGGCCGTGTACGCTTCGATGAGCGCATCCCAGTCAGGCTGAACGGTCTCACTGTCGCGTTCGTTCCGCGGGTAAAGCCGTGCACGAAGCGCCTCATCATCGAGGTCGTCCGCAAGCGGCCAGCTGGACAGCCGCGCCGCCGCCGCCCGCTTAAGCACATTCGATACCGTGCCTGCGCTCACGCCAATCGCTGCGGCAATCTCGTCGCGCGACAAATCCAGTTCATAACGGTGACGCAGAATATCCTTTATGTTGATCATGTCGGTCCTCTTCATCAGGCCCATGCCTCCTCAATTCGATCTTTTGATCGATGAGGCAGTGCCGGGAGACAGACCGTGAGGTCGACACCCGCGCGTGAGTGACGTCACCGTGTGACGCGCGCGAAGGGCCGTGCGGAGGACGGAACCGATCCCGTCAAGTACGCAGGATTCGCCGTCAAGTGTTGTAGGAATCGCCGTCAAGTGCGGCAGGATTCGCCGTCAAGTGTTGTAGGATTTTGCAAACGGCAGCATCACGCACGAGGATGGATTGCAGATAGGGTCCAATCAACCAGGCGCTATAGACCAGGAAAACGATGATCAGCGTTGTGATGACGGCCCAGTTTCGCCGTTTTGCATTGTTCTGCGGCATGACCCTTGCAACCGTCCCTCAGCCGCTCGCGATCGATGGCAATCGTCGGCGTTTGTCTTGGGGACAGCACGGGCCGGTGCCCGGCTGACCGGGTTCGACCATGACCCCTGCTGTTGCCTATTGCAAGAAACGGGAAGCTATATTTGCCGATCGCAGAGCCGACGCCGCTTCCCCAGCGGGCCAAATGCCCTGTGCCCGCTTCTTCCCGACGGCTGCTGTGACAGTCGTCGGGCTTTATCAGATCAGAAGCTTATCCGTCTTTCTTCATGCCGTTCATGTAATTGTCGAAGATGCTGTCCAGATTCTTTTGATAGTCTTTTTGCACCTTGATCCCGGCATCGAACATGTCGCTGATGAATTTTGAGTAGGGATTGTCCGGTTCCTCGGTCTTTTCCGGCTCTGCATTCTCTGGCTCGGCCGCTCCCGGAAAGCCGGCCTTCATCATCGTTTCCATCATATCTGTGAACGGATTGATCGGCTGGCTGCTGCCCGAACCTGATTTGCCGCCGCTCCCGAACGTATTTTCCATCATCTTGCCGAGCTGTTCGGTGAAATCCGCCGCCTGTTTTTGCGAGGCGGCCGCATGCGACATCATCTGCCCCATCATATCGGCGAATGGATTGCCTCCCGCCGCGGCCTTTGCGCCTTGCGAGAAAACGCCGCCGGCAAGGATCGATGCGACGACCGGAAGCATCCGGTTGTAGATGTCCTGGGCGATGCCTGTCGCCAGCGCCGCCTGCTGGGCGATGGCCTCGCTGATCTGTTTGGAGCCGAATATCTGATTGAGCATGGCGTTGCCATCGGAGATGCCCTGCGGCGTGAAGGCCGAGGCGAGGTTGTTGAAATATTCGGTATAGTTGCCACTCGCCATGGCCTGCATCAGGTTCCCGAAGTCCTGCGGATTGGCGGCGCTTCGTTTGAAGCCGGTCGCGAAAGCCGGCATCAGCGCTTCCATGGCCCGCGTCACCTGGTCCTCGTTCAGACCGAACTGGCCGGCCATGGCGCGCATGGCTTCGCCGTTCTGGGCCCGCATCATCATTTCGTAGAGCGGCAGCATCGTCTGATCCTCCTTGGTCCGCGAGCAGGTCGGTTGGACCGGGCTCATGGCCTGCATAGAATCAGATTTACCGGGGACAGGCAATGCAAAGCGAATCTCGGGGGAGGTGCCGATGTTGCTCAAGGCCTTTGAAAATAGTCTCTGTCCCGCCTGCCGCTTCGTCGAGATCGCGCTTAATCTGCGCGAGGACCTGCCGGGCCAGACACGCTCTAGTAAGCAAACTCCGTGAAGACGGGCTCCACCGAGCCGCCCCACGCGCCGTGGAACAGATCAAGCAGTTCCCCGGCGCCGGTCTTTCCGCGCGCCACCGTCTCTTCCAGTGGCGCAAGGAAATGCGCCTCGTCATTGTCTTCTTCGTTGAGCCGGCCGCGCGATTGCAGCCCGGCACGGGCGATGGCCAGCACTTCGCGTGACACGGCATGCAGGCTCTTGCCGGCGATTTCGGCATCGAGGCCGAGCCGCGGCACGCTGTCGCGAAGCGCCTTGACGTCTTCAAAACGCCAGCCACGGGTCAGATCCATCGCTGCATCGAGGGCACCGCTGTCGTAGAGTAGACCCACCCAGAAGGCGGGCAGGGCGCAGATCTTGCGCCACGGGCCGCCGTCGGCGCCGCGCATTTCCAGGAAGCGCTTCAGCCGCACCTCGGGAAACAGGGTCGACAGATGGTTGGCCCAGTCGCCCATATTCGGCTGCCCGTCCGGAACCGCGTTTGACAGCGCGCCGTCCATGAACTGGCGGAACGTTACATGTGTGCAGTCGTGATAGTGGCCGTCACGCACGACGAAATACATCGGAACGTCCAGCGCCCATTCGGTATAGTCCGCGAACCCGAAATCGTCCGCAAACACGAAGGGCAGGACGCCGGCACGGTTGTTGTCCGTGTCGCGCCAGATATCCGAGCGCCAGGACAGCAGCCCGTTCGGCTTTCCGTCGGTAAACGGCGACAGGGCAAAAAGCGCCGTCGCCAGAGGTTGCAGGCGCATGGAGACCTGCATCTTGCGGCGCATGTCGGTTTCGGAGGAAAAATCGAGGTTCACCTGGATGGTGCAGGTCCGGTACATCATGTCGAGACCCTGCGTGCCGACCTTCGGCATGTAGGCGGTCATGATGTCGTAGCGCGATTTCGGCATGCGCGGCGTCTCGTCGCGCGTCCACAACGGACTGCCGCCAAGGCCGAGGAAACCGATGCCCAGCGGCTCTGCGATCTCGCGAAGCTGTGCCAGGTGGGCGTTCGATTCACGGCAGGTCTGGTGGATATTTTCCAGCGGCGCGCCCGAAAGCTCGAACTGGCCTCCCGGTTCCAGCGAGATCGCGCCCATTCCGGTCGGCTCGACGAGGCCGATGATCTTGCCTTCGTCGAGGATCGGCTCCCAGCCCAGAACGTCACGCATCCCGGTCAGCAGCGCCGAGATCGATCGCTCGCCCTCATAGGGAACGGGTGAATTGTCGTTCAGAAAAAACGCGAACTTCTCATGCTCGGTGCCGATGCGGAAGTCTTCGGCCGGCTTGCAGCCCTCGGCGAGGTAGGCGACCAGCTCGTCTTTGGAGGAGACGGGCGTCTGGTCCGTCGTATCGCGTGCCATATGCTAAGTCCTGACAGCGGCCAACGGAAAACGGGCCAAAAAGATCGATGCGTGCAATCTAAGCTCCTCCCGCTCCACATTCAGCCGTGGTTGCACCCGGTGCGCCGCATTCGGCCGCACCAGCGCTGCTTGGACTGCTTTGCGCCGCGGTGCAAGTAAAAATCATTGATCGCAGCGTTCAGAATTTGTTGATGCCGGGTGCTGCATCACCAGTCGCCGATGCTTGCCTGGATCAATGCCATGGCCGCGACGGCAGCCGTGTCGGCCCTCAGGATGCGCGGCCCGAGCGGGATTGCGGTGACGAATGCGCAAGACCGCAGCAACTTGCGCTCATCATCTGAAAATCCGCCTTCAGGCCCGATGAAAACGGCAAGCTGACGGTCGGTGATCGCCTGCAGGATCGGCAATGGATTGTGAGTTTTTGCCGATTCGTCGCAATAGATGATGCGCCGGTTCCCATCCCAGTTCTGAAGGAGCCGCGGCAATTTGACGGGCTCACGGCATTCCGGGATTGCAAGGATCCCGCATTGTTCGGCCGCCTCGATCGCGTTTCCTTGCAGTCGTTTTTCGCTGATGCGGCTTGTCTGCGTGTGATGCGTCAGAACCGGCTGCAGAACGCCGGCGCCCATTTCGACGGCCTTTTGAACGATATAGTCAAGCCTTGCCTGCTTCAGCGGCGCGAACAGATAGACAAGATCGGGCGGTTCCGGCTGCGGGCGCACGAGCGCGCCAATCCGCAGGACGATCTTCTTCTTGCCTTCAAAGCCGATATGCGCCGACCATTCGCCGTCACGTCCGTTGAAGACAAGCAGCGTGTCGCCGTCACCCATGCGCAGCACATGGGCGAGATAGGTAAACTGGTCCTTGTCGGCGCTGATTTCAGCACCGTCATGTAAGTCCGGTTCAACGAAGAGCCGCTGCATCTTGTAGTTTGCACGCATCGTTGCTGTTTGCCTGACGGGAACCGGAAACTCAAGCGCCGGCTGACGGGTGCATCTGCACGCGGTAACCGGCACGCAGCGCCGCAACGGTGGAGGGCGGCGTCAGCAATCGCAAACGTCCGGGGTCATGGGTCTTGGCATCCAGCCAGTCGGCTGGAAGCGCCTGGTAGCCATCGATATGCCAAAGCCAAAGCGCGTCTGTTCCGACAGCCACGCACGCATCCCCTGCCGCGAACAGTGTGCCGCGCGGCAATGACCTGACCGCGTCGGCGGTCAGCAAGACGGTGCCTGTGCCGCTGAGACAGCGTTCCTCATGCAGGATCGCATCCATGGCGTCGGCGCCCGTCTTCTCGAATTCCAATCCGTCGAAAAACGCCGATGCAAATTCCTTTGCCCGCTGGTTCCGGCATTCGAAACAGGGCCTGTGCCCGGCAGCGAAGGCCGTCGCCTCGTCGAGAAAGAAAAGCTCCGTATAGCGGTTCGGCTGCATGACCCTGCGCCGCCGCCCGCGGAACTCGGTGACGCAAACGATCCAGCGCCGGTTCGCCCAGCGGCGCCGCAGCAGCGTACGGGTCTCGTTGTCGTGGATGCGCCCGCCACGATTGCCCATCATGGTGCCGCGGGCCGGGCTCCGAACAAGCTCCCCAAGCGGCGTGACCCTGTTTTGCAGCGGCATGACGGTGTTCAGGCGCTTCTGCGCGCGAGCGCCGAAAAGACCCCGGCGCCGATGAGGAAACAGGCGCCTGTTCGTGTTGCGGCGCGCAAAACGGATGGGCGCCGGATGACGTTCCGGGCACCGCTTGCCAGCATGGCGTAGGCCCAGGCATTGAATATGCCAAGCAGCACGAAAACGATGACAAAGATCGCGGCCTGCGGCGCAAAGTCCTGCGCCGGCGTTATGAACTGCGGCACGAAGGCCATGAAGAAGACGATGCCCTTCGGGTTCAAAAGCGTGACCAGGAACGAATCGCGGAAGGCCGATCGGCGGCCGCCGGCCACGGGCAGCGAGTCGATGTCGGGTACAGAGACCGGGGTCGTCCACATTTTGATGCCGATATAGACGAGGTATGCCGCACCGGCCCATTTGATCACGGCAAAGACGGTCGCCGAGGCGGCGAGGATCGTGCCGACCCCCATGATCGACAGCGACGCGGCCGCGAGATCGCCAAGCCCAACGCCGACAACGCTGGCGAAGGCAACCCGGCGCCCGTGCGCGAGCGCCTGGGAAACCACCATGATGATGGTGGGTCCGGGAATGACGAGCAGCACCATGCTGGCGATGGCGAATGTCAGCAGTGTCTCTGGAGATACGGGCACGGTTGAGACCTTCAAGTTCTTGAGTGATCAGGCCACTAAAGACACATCCATGGAAAAAAAGCGATCCAGAAAATCGCCATACCAAAGCGCCAGATTATGATTGTGTTTTCGGAAAGCTTCGTCCTGCTCATCAAAGGAATGCGTACCCGGCTTGCCGACATTGCCGCCGAGGACCCGCTGCCACTGATCGAGAATGGCGCGCGTTACTTCGGGGTGAAACTGTAAGGCGATCGTCGAAGGGCCGTGGCGGAAGGCCTGGTTCGGAAAGAGCGGTCCCGTTGCAAGGAGCTCAGCGTTTTTTGGGCAATCGAATCCCTGGGCGTTTCCGCTGAGAGCCATCAGCCCATCGGGAATGATGTCCGCACCGGCATCGGTGACGACCGTCGGGTAATAGCCGAAGGCGACATGGCCTTCCGGATGAAAACCGACATCGGCACCAAGATGGTGCGCAATCATCTGCGCGCCGAGACAAATTCCGAGCAGTGGAATCTGGCGCTTCATGGTCCGATCGGCAAAGCTGATTTCGTCGCGCAGGTAGGGAAACTGCTTCAGGTCGGTGACGTATTGCGGACCACCCTTGATGATGACGCCGGCGACCCGGTCATCCAGCATCGGCAGGTCCTCGCCCAGATAGGGGCGCACGAGCCGCACCGAAATGCCGCGCCGCGCCAGATGGCGCAGCCCATTGTCCGGTTCCGCCTGCTCGTCATGTTCGATGACGATGATCTGGCGCAGCCTATTTTGCCTTTGTGCGTGCTTTGCGATTGCTTTGCTCCGTGCCGCCATTGTTGCAACGCTGCTGAAGGCGCAAACTCGATACGCGCGCCCAGTCACTGGCACGCTCTGCCTGGCGCAATGTGCGTGCGACCGCCTCGATATGCAGTTCGGCGTTTTTCTTTGCGTTGTCCGAATCGCCTGCAAGGATAGACTCGAAAATGGCGATGTGTTGGCTGAGCAGGCGGTCGCCGGAGCCGGAGAACTCGAAAATCAGCGCCCTGTTGAAAAACACGCCGTCGCTCAACAGCCGGTAACAGGAGCGCAGCGTATGCAGCAGGATGATGTTGTGTGCGGCCTCGCCGACAGCATTGTGGAACTCGACGTCGAGCGCCGCCTCCCGTTCGAAATCGGCTTCCTTGTGCGCCGTGCGCATCGCGTCGACGATTTCGGTGAGCAGCTCCGCGTCCGCATTGGTTGCCCTTTGTGCCGCAAAGGCCGCTGCGATGCCCTCGACCTCGCGGCGGTACTCCAGATAGTCATAGGTCGCGCGCCGGTGCCGGCCGATCAGGTCCATTACCGGCTGGCTGAAGATTTCGCCGATGACGTCGGCGACGAATGTGCCGCCGCCATGGCGACTGATGAGCAGGCCCCTTTGTTCCAGCGTCTTGATCGCCTCGCGAAGGATCGGTCGCGACACGTCGAGCTGGCGGGACAGTTCGCGCTCGCCCGGCAGACGGTCGCCGACCCGCAGGACGCCGTCGAGGATCAGCGATTCAACCTGTTGCACCACCTCGTCAGAGGTTCGGCCATGATCGATACGTGTGAAAATGTCGTCGGCCATCGCTGCGATCGTTGTTTTTCGTTCAAGATTGCCCCGGGAAGACATGTCGGCCGGGAACCGGGCTCCGATGCTAGCAAGGACGCGTGAAATTGGTCAATAAATATGTCCACTTCCTCAAGGCGATGCCGGTAGTCACGCCTGGCGCGCGATGTGCCCCGATCAACCGGAATACGCCGGTTTTGTCGCATCGCGCGCTGTTGCTGTTCGTGATAATGCGGCATAAATAGCCGGGGATTTTGTCAGGGGATTGAAATGGCCAACGGTAGCTTCGGATTTCCGCTCGCCAGGGATCGGCCCCTGGCGCTGGGGGAGGTACATGCGCGGCCCCATCCGCTGATCGAATCGCCGCGCGTCGTGCTGCAGCTTGCCTTCATGACCGACGGCGGTGCCTCGGTCGACAATGCGGTGCTTGTCGAACTCGCCCGCGCCCGCGGCGTCGCCGCGCCACAGGCCGATGCCCGCCACTACGTCATGCGCTGGGGCAACGGCTCACTGCGATGGGAGCGCCACACCGAGTTCTCCAGCTATTCCTATGAGGGCCCGGTTCCCGACAAGTTCGGTGGCGAGATCGTCGATCATCCGTTCGGCGACAGTTTCAGCCCGCCCGGCAGCCTGATCTCGGGCGTGCGGCTCGAAGTGCGGAAGTGGACCGACGAAGCTGACCAGATGATCGAGACTTTCGATCCGGCCAGCCTGTGCTTCTCGGAACTGGAAGAAGGCGCCGCTGCGGCCGTCACCGACTTCCGGCAGGACAAGGATGGCCTGACCCGCATATTGCTGCTCGACAGGGGCCTGACGCCGGCCCGTGTCGGCATGCTCGCGCAGCGCCTTATCGAGATCGAGACCTACCGGACCCTTGCAATGCTGGGCTTGCCGCTCGCCAATTCGCTGTCGCCGCAGATCAGGCAAATCGAGGACGGGCTGACACGCGTGACGCAGCGCATGCGCCAGGAAGCCAGGTCCGAAAGCGACACGATGCTTGGCGAGATCACAGCGCTTGCCGCCGAGCTTGAAGCCGGTGCCGCGGCCAGCCTGTACCGCTTCGGCGCCAGCCGGGCCTATGACAGCATCGTTCAGGAACGTATTGAATCACTGCACGAAAAGGCCGTCGCCGGCTATGGCACCTGGGGCGGTTTCCTTCGGCGCAGGCTGGCACCGGCGATGCGCACCTGCCGGTCCATCGAGGAGCGGCAGGCCAACCTTTCGCGCAAGCTGGCGCGTGCGACGGCCCTGCTCAGAAGCTGGGTCGACCTTCAGCTCGAGCAGCAGAACAGCGAATTGCTGCATTCGATGAACCGCCGCGCCAAGCTGCAGCTACGGCTGCAGCAAACGGTGGAAGGTCTGTCCGTTGCCGCTGTCTCCTACTATGTCGTCGGTCTTGTCAACTATGTCGCAAAGGCCGCCAAGGATTCAGGTCTTCCCGTCAATCCGAGCCTGGCGACCGGCATATCCGTGCCGATCGTCATTGCGGTCGTCTGGCTGCTCGTGCGGCGTATCCGCCGGCATTCCAACGATACGGACAAGGGCTAGAGGCACCATTATGCCCCGTTGCCCAATTCAGTCGGGCCTCTTGGCGATCAGTCCGGAAGCCGAATGACAAGTTCCATCTCCACCTGCAGCTCCAGCGCGGCGAGAGCGGCGACCCCGATGCCCGTGACGCTTGGCTGCGCGCCTTCGAATGTCGCCAGAAATGCCGGCATCAACGCCTCAAGTCGTTCCGGAGTAAGGTCGACCACATAGATACGCGCGACAACGACATCATGGGGTGTGGCGCCAATGGCATCCAACGCGGCTTTCGCGTTGATTGAGACGATTTCCATCTGTTCGGCAAGGTCATCCGGAACAGGAGAGCCGTTCGGTTGCCAGGCGACCTGTCCGGAAACAAACGCCATGCGGCCGGGTTCCGCGATCGAGATCTGCGAATATCCCAATTCTCCACCGTCCGGCAAAGAGGGAGGGTTCATGCGAACGATTGGCTGTGCCATAACTTGTCCTATCTGATGTAGAGAATTACAATGTTTGGATGGATATTCTCTACATATGTAGAGAAATGGAATCAATGAAAATATCCACTCGACAGGAAGCCATTCTCAATGCCGTCATCGAACTGCTCGCGACCCGCGGTCTGGAGGGAGTGACGCACCGCGCGGTGGATGAAGCGGCCGGATTGCCGCAAGGCTCAACAACCTACTATTTTCCGAAAAAGACGCTGCTTTTGGTGGCCGCTTCGGAGCATCTCGCAGACCTTCTGGAAAAAGATTGCGATGAGCTGCAGGTCGGATTTGCCGAAATCGCCGCACAGCATGGAATGGATGCGGCGGTGGATTATGTGGCGCAGGAGCTTGCGACCTACGCCGACGACTCACGTCATCTTTTCCTGGCGCGCATGGAACTTACCATGGCGGCTGCCCGGCGCGATGACCTTGCAGATATCGGCGAACGGCTGGCCGCGGCGGCGCGCCGGCCGATCGCCTTTTTTCTCAAACTCATCTCGAACGGGCGAACCGATGTGCCGATCGAGACCTGTGCCGGTTTGATCGATGGAATCACGCTGATGTACGCCACCGGTCAGGGCCCGAAACCCTCCACTGGTCAGGTGGCCGCCGTCTTTCGGTCCAGCAATTCTAATTTTGGGATTTTTGGGATTCTCAAATCGCTCGATCTATGATTCGTTTGTTGCGTGTTACACTTGGATTCCCTCATTGGCTCGCTCAGATCGTGCTGCGCGAACTTGCCTGACCGACGGGTTGGCCCAAACACGAGTTACACGATGGCAGATATCGGCCTGTCGGCGTTTTCGATATTTTTCATGCAGTCTCCGTCGTTCCTGTCGCATCAGCGCGAGATGCAAGCGGGTAACGGTTGCTCGAACTGTCAGACGTTGTTCGGAATCAAGAAGCTTCCGAGCGATAATCATATCCGCTCGATGCTTGATGAGGCTGAACCGCAGCATCTCTTTGGGCAGTTTGATAACCTTGTTGACCATCTGAAAAGCCATAACGGTTTGGAGCCTTTCCGATGTCTGGATGGTCGCGTGCTGATTGCACTTGATGGCACAGAATATTTCTGTAGCCGCAAGTTGCATTGCCGGAATTGTTCTCATCGCAAGCGCAATGATGGCGGCACCGAGTATTTTCACACCATGGTTTCCGCCGCGGTCGTCGTCCCGGGTGACAGCCGAGCGATACCGCTGCAGCCGGAATTTATTAGCCCGCAGGACGGTCATGCGAAACAGGATTGTGAAAGGAATGCCGTCAAACGCTGGCTTGCCGCCAATGGGAAACGTTACGCTTCGCTAAAGCCAGTTTATCTTGGCGATGACCTGTATGCTAATCAGCCGATTGTTGATACGATTCAGTCGGTTGGCGGCGACTTCATTCTGACTGCCAAGTCCTTGTCCCATAAGACGTTGTACGAGTGGCTGGACGGTGCCGAGATCAACTCGACAAAGCGCCGTCGTATCAAAAAGGGTCGCAAGGCTGCCACCCACATCTATCGCTGGCTGAATGATGTACCCCTGCGCGATGGCAAGGACGCGACCCACGTCAACTGGTTCGAAATCGAGATTATCAACACCAAAGGGAAGACCACATATCGCAACAGCTTTGTGACCAACATCGCTGTCGATGAGACCAATGTCGGGGACCTTGCCGCTTGCGGACGCGCACGGTGGAAGATTGAAAATGAGACCTTCAATGTTCTGAAAACCCGGGGATACAATCTGGAGCACAACTTTGGGCATGGCGACAATTATCTGGCATCTGTGCTGGCGACGCTCAATCTGCTCGCCTTCGCCATGCATACAGTTTGTGATGTACTCGAAGCGCTCTGGCAGAAAGCCCGCAGTGTTTTAGCGGCGCGGTATCGGTTCTTCGATCACATCCGCACGATTGTTTGCTACTTGATCTTCCCGGATTGGGGTGCACTCATACGAACACTTGTCGATGGTGAGCCACCACCGACCGTCAAGTCAGCCCGGAAGCAACCTAAACCCTCCTGAAAATCAGCTCAAATTCATCTGAGACCCAAAAATGAGCCAAAATTAGAATTGCTGCTTTCGGTCAATACTTTGAGTCCCGCTTTGGCTGATTGGTCTGCGTGTTTTTCCGGCTTTTGGAAGTACACGAAGAGTTCCGGTGCAAATAAGGTCTCACAGCTTTCGAATCCAGGGATATGGACATGAACCAGCGCACGAACGAGCACGGGCAGCCGATCGGCGACGATGTGCCGGGCTGGGCGGCGTGCGCGCGTCCGGAGCGCGTGACGATGGCGGGCCGCTTCTGTCGCGTGGAACCTTTGAATGCGGATCGGCATGCCGAGGCACTTTTTGAGGCCTATCGGCATGACCCAGAGGGCCTTTTGTGGACCTATGTACCAATGGGCCCGTTTGGCGATGCAGCGGCGCTGCGGGGCTGGACCGACGGCGCGAGCCGCGACGAAAGCCAGCTCTATTTCGCCATTGTCGATCAGACAAGCGGCCTGGCAACGGGCATTGCCTGCTTCTTGCGGCTGCAGCCGGAACACGGGGTCATCGAGGTGGGCGGCATTGTGTACTCGCCGCTTCTGCAGCGTACACCGGCGGCGACCGAGGCGATGTTCCTGATGATGCGGCATGTGATGAAAGACCTCGGCTACCGGCGCTATGAATGGAAATGCGACGCGCTGAATGCGCCGTCGCGGCGCGCAGCAGAGCGGCTCGGTTTCACTTATGACGGTTTGTTCGAACAGGCGATCGTCTACAAGGGCCGCAATCGCGACACGGCCTGGTATTCGATCCTCGACCGGGACTGGCCGGCGCTTGAGCAGGCCTATAAAGCCTGGCTCGATCCCGGAAATTTTAACGCGGACGGCAGGCAGCGCCGCGCGATTGGATCGTTTATCGCCGGAGTCGGCTCCCTCTCGTAGCCGCTATTTCTCCCAATAGGGCCGTGGCCCGAAGAGCTCCGACAGGTAGTCGACAAAGACGCGCACCTTGGTCGGCAGGAAGCGGCGGCTGGCATAGACGGCGTAGACGGCGACATCGCGCGAGCCACGATAGTCGGGCAGCACACGGACGAGCTTGCCATCCTTCAGTTCCCTGGAGATGTCCCAGGTCGAACGCAGGGCAATGCCGAGGCCGGCAATTACGCATTCGCGGATAACCTCGCTCGAATTTGTCATCAGCGGACCGGTCGGCCGGTAGAGCAGCGCGCCGTCCGGCCCCTCGAGCTTCCAGGGCTCGTTGTTATGGGGCGCGAGGCAGGTGTGCCGTTCGAGGTCCTCGATGGTTTCGGGCATGCCGTGCGCGGCGATATAGGCGGGCGTGGCGCACAAAATGCGCCGTACAGGCGCCAGCCGCCGCGCCACCAGGCTGGAATCCGAAAGCTCCGCGATGCGGATTGCGACATCGAAGCCATCCGCCACAATGTCGACGAACCGGTCCGACAGCGCCAGATTGACCGAAAGATCCGGATTGGCCCGCATGAAGGCCTTCAGATGCGGCGCGATATGCAGGCGCCCGAACGAAGTTGGGGCCGTCACCTTGAGCACGCCGCGTGCCTGCTGCGAGCGCCGAGACACGAAAGCTTCTGCCTCCTCGATGCCGGCGAGCACGGCAACGATGCGTTCGTAGTAGCCCTGTCCGGCTTCGGTCAGCGAGATCTGCCGGGTCGTGCGCTGGATCAGCCGCGTGCCGATCCGGTCTTCCAGGCGCCGCAACCGTTTCGAGACGACCGCCGGTGAAAGGCCGAGTTCGCGACCGGCCGCCGACAGGCTGCCGGCGGATACCACCTGTGCAAAGATCTCAAGATCGTCGAATTTGTTCATGGTACCGGGTATTTCATTGACGTGACGGCGCCGATTTATGGACCCATTGTACGATTTGCCGCAATCGAAATTGTCGCTGGACCTTGACTGGTAAAAAAAATTGACCATTAGTAGGCGCGAAAGCCGGGAGGACGTCATGACATCCCCGAAAATGCCCGAACCCGTCAGCGGTGTGGTTGAGCGTCGTGCGGAGATCGCAGCCGATCTGCGCGACATCGTGCCGGGCGAGGGGGTGGTGGACACGACCAATGAAATGCGCGCCTTCGAAACGGACGGGCTGACGGCCTACCGCCAGCTTCCGCTGGTGGTGGTCCTGCCGCAGACCGTCAACGAAGTTTCCCAGGTGCTCAAATATTGCCACAAGAACGGCATCCGTGTCGTGCCGCGCGGTTCCGGTACATCGCTCTCGGGCGGCGCGTTGCCGCTTGAGGACGCGGTACTGCTCGTCATGTCCCGGTTCAACCGGGTTCTCGATATCGACTATGAAAACCGCGTCGCCGTGGTCCAGCCGGGAGTCACCAATCTCGGCATCACCAACGCCGTTGCCGAGCGCGGCTTCTATTACGCGCCCGATCCGTCCTCCCAGATCGCCTGTTCGATCGGCGGCAATGTCGCCGAAAATGCCGGCGGGGTGCATTGCCTGAAATACGGCCTGACGACGAACAATGTTCTCGGCATCGAAATGGTTCTGATCGACGGCTCGGTGATCCGCATCGGCGGTCGCCATCTCGACAGTCCGGGCTATGACATCCTCGGCCTGATGACCGGATCGGAAGGCCTGCTCGGCGTTGTCACCGAGGTGACCGTGCGCATTCTGCAAAAGCCCGAGACCGCCCGCGCCATGCTGGTCGGCTTCCCGTCCAACGAGGCGGCGGGACAGTGCGTTGCCGATATCATTGGCGCCGGCATCATCCCCGGCGGCATAGAAATGATGGACCGGCTGGCGATCAAGGCGGCGGAGGATTTCGTCCATGCCGGCTATCCGCTTGATGTCGATGCGCTTTTGATCGTTGAACTCGACGGACCGGAGGCCGAGGTAGATCATCTGATCACTGAGGTCGAGCGTTTGGCTTCGAACAACGGTGCGTCCATGTCGCGCGTCTCGACCAGCGAAGAAGAGCGTCAGACCTTCTGGGCCGGGCGCAAGGCGGCGTTTCCGGCGGTCGGGCGCATTTCGCCGGACTATTACTGCATGGACGGCACGATCCCCAGGAAAAGACTGCCGGACGTGCTGGCCGGCATGCGCGACCTGTCCAGGAAACACGATCTTGCCGTGGCCAACGTGTTCCACGCAGGCGACGGCAATCTGCATCCGCTGATCCTTTATGATGCCAACAAACCGGGCGAGCTGGAACGCGCCGAGGAATTCGGCAATGATATCCTGCGCCTTTGTGTCGAGGTGGGCGGGGTGCTGACCGGCGAACACGGGGTCGGCGTTGAAAAACGTGACCTGATGCCGGCCATGTTCAACAAGCAGGATCTCGACCAGCAGATCCGCGTCAAATGCGCCTTCGACAGCCAGCACCTCCTCAATCCCGGCAAGATGTTCCCTGAACTGCACCGCTGCGCCGAAATGGGCCGCATGCACATTTCCCGCGGCCAGATGCCGTTTCCCGAGATTCCGCGTTTCTGATGACTGCCGCAATGACCGAGACGAGCCAGACATTCCGTCCTGAGAACGAGGACCAGTTACGCGACGCTGTTGCCTGGGCGGTCTCTGAGGAGGCCCCGGTGGAAATTCTCGGTCATGGCACGAAGCGAATGATCGGCAATCCCTTCGAGGCTGCCCATCGCATCGATCTTTCCGGCCTCACCGGCGTTTCGCTCTACGAGCCGGAGGAACTTGTATTGACGGCCTGGGCCGGCACGCCGTTGGCGGAAATCGAAGACCTGCTTGCCGACAACGGCCAGGAGCTGCAATTCGAGCCTATGGACTACCGCGCGCTGCTCGCCAGCACCGAATGCGGGCGAGGAACCATTGGCGCGGTGCTGGCCTGCAACCTGTCGGGTCCGCGGCGCCTGAAATCGGGCGCGGCGCGTGATCATGTGCTTGGCATCCGCGCCGTGACCGGTCGCGGCGATGTGATCAAATCAGGCGGCAGGGTGGTCAAGAACGTCACGGGTTACGACCTGTCGCGCGGCCTTTCCGGATCCTGGGGCACGCTCGCCGCGTTCTCCGAAGTCACCTTCAAGGTGTTGCCGCGCGCTGAGACCGAAACGACGGTTCTTGTCGGCGGGCTCAACAATGCCGATGCCGCCCGTGTCATGGCCGCTGCAATGGGCTCCAGCGCCGAGGTCTCGGCGGCGGCCCACCTGCCGGAAAGCGTGCACGGGCGGTTCGTGGGCGGCGCATTGCCGGGCGGTCCGGCCACGGTGTTGCGTCTTGAGGGCATTCAGCAATCGGTCGATTACCGTGCCGCCAACCTGACGAGGATGTTCGAGGCACACAGCGAGACAAATCTGCTTGACCGTGACACCTCGCGATCCCTGTGGCGTGAGATCCGCGACGTCAAGCCATTCTGCGACGGGACCGAAAGGGCCGTGTGGCGCATCTCGGTGGCGCCCGGTGCCGGTCACCAGCTTGTCGCGGGATTGCGGTTGCGGGCCGGTGTCGACGCCTTCTACGACTGGCAGGGCGGCCTGGTGTGGCTGCGGATGGAAGCCGATCCGGAAGTCGATCTCATCCGCAAGGGCATCAAGGCGCTTGGAGGCGGCCACGCGACCCTGGTGCGTGCCAGTGAAGCAATCCGGCGCGCCGTTCCGGTATTCGAGCCGCCCGATCCTGCGCTGGCAGCGCTCAACGGCAGGCTCAAGGAGCAGTTCGATCCACAGCGCATCTTCAACCCCGGTCGTCTCGCGGCGGACCTGTGATAGGGTGTTTTGCAACGCACAAACACAGGAGATGTTTCCATGAGCGACCAACAGCCGAGTGATCTGCAGACCGAGGCGCAAAGCTGGATTGAGCCCGGCCAGAAAAACGTGCAGCTCGTCTATATCCTCTATCTCGTCAGCCTGATCACCGCCTTCCTGCCGTTGGTTGTCGGCATGGTGATGGCCTATATGAACCGCGGCAACTCGGAAGACTGGATCGACAATCACTACACCTATGCGATCCGCACCTTCTGGATGGGTCTGCTCTACGGGTTCATCTGCTTTATCACCGCTTTCATATTCATCGGCTTCCTCCTGGCGTTGGCGGTGCTCGTCTGGTTCGTGATCCGCTGCCTCAAGGGCCTGCAGGCCGCCGGGCGCAAGGAGCCTGTGCAGAACGTGGAAACCTGGCTCATCTGATCAAAAGGGACGCATTGCATGCAAACGAATTTCTCGGCCGAACAGCTTGCCGACAGCGGCGTTGCGGAAGCCGAAAAAATACTGCGCAAATGCGTCCATTGCGGCTTCTGCACCGCTACATGCCCGACCTATGTGACACTCGGCAACGAGCTCGACAGCCCGCGCGGCCGCATCTATCTCATCAAGGACATGCTGGAAAACGAGCGACCGGCCGATGCCCAGATCGTCAAGCATATCGACCGTTGCCTGTCCTGCCTTGCCTGCATGACCACCTGTCCGTCGGGCGTGCACTACATGCACCTCGTCGATCACGCCCGCGCCCATATCGAAAAGACTTACAAACGGCCCTTCCTTAACCGGCTGAACCGGTGGATTCTGGCACTGGTTCTGCCCTATCCGGAACGCTTCCGGGCATCCGTCTTCATGGCACGCATGGCGCGGCCCCTTTCTCCGCTCTTCAAGCGGCTGCCCGGCCTGAAACCGGTCGGCGCCATGCTCGACCTGGCCCCACGAAAACTCGCCCCGTCGTCAAGCCGCATTGCGTTCGGCAGTCATCGTCCGGAGGGCGAACGCAAGGGCCGCGTCGCCATTCTCGGCGGTTGCGCCCAGCCGGTGCTGGAGCCGCAGACCAATGCCGCGGCAGTGCGCCTTCTCAACCGGCTCGGCATCGAGGTCGTGGCACCGAAGGGCGAGGGCTGTTGCGGATCGCTTGTCCATCACATGGGCCGCGAGGAGGAGGCGCTGGCTGCGGCGCGCCGCAATGTCGATGTGTGGATGCGGGAAGCCGAGGAAGACGGGCTTGATGCAATCATCATCACGGCCTCCGGCTGTGGCACGACGATCAAGGATTACGGCTACATGCTGCGGGACGATCCGGCCTATGCCGAAAAAGCGGCAAGGGTATCCGAACTTGCCAAGGATATAACCGAATACCTGGCTTCGCTCGACATGCCGGAGCCTGTGCTGAGGCCGAACCTCAAGGTTGCCTATCATTCGGCCTGTTCCATGCAGCACGGCCAGAAGATCACCCGTCAGCCGAAGGAACTTCTGAAGGCGGCCGGGTTTGAGGTGGCAGAGCCCGCCGAAGGACATCTTTGCTGCGGCTCGGCCGGCACTTACAACATCATGCAGTCGGATATCGCCACGCAACTGCGTGACCGCAAGGTGCGCAACATCGAGGCGACGGGTGCCGAACTGGTGGCGACGGGCAATGTCGGCTGCATAACGCAGATCGGGCAGGGCAGCCGATTGCCGGTGGTCCATACCGTCAAGCTGCTCGACTGGGCCCATGGCGGACCAAAGCCGGAAGAGCTTTCAGCATAATTTTCTATCAGTGGCTTTCTTTGGCGAGTTCTTCGGCCAGAAGGTCGAACACCAGGCGAATGCGGCGGCTGGTATTGAGCTCCCGGTGCGTCACCAGCCAGACCGGCACGGGAATGGGATCAAGCCCCGGCAGCACCTGTTCCAGATCGGGATGCTGGTCGGCCATGTCCCTGGTCAACACGCTGATGCCGAGATCCTGCTTGATCATCGCCAGGATGGCGGTGCTGCTCGTGCTCGTCAGCTTGAAGTTTTGCGCTGTCAGCGGAATGCCCATTCCGGCAAACAGCGGCAGCAATTGCTCCTGATCTTCAAAACCGATGAATTCGGCGGTCGAAAGATCTTCCGGTTTATCCGGACGCCCGAATGAGTCGAGATAACCGCGCGTTGCGTAAAGGTGCCCGGTCGTTTCGCGGACCAGCTTTGCGATCAGGTCGGGCTGCTCCGGGCGCACATGGCGGATCGCGATATCGGCTTCGCGGCGGGTCAGGTCACGTACCTCGTTGGAGGCGATCAGTTCGATTTCGATCCCAGGCGCCTCGCGCCGCAGACGCGCCATGATGGGCGGCAGGTAATAGGTCGCCACCACGTTGGTCGCGGTGATCCTGACCTTGCCTTCGATTTCCCTGGACTTGCCTGACGCCGCCAGCGCGATGCGGTTGGCCGCATCGCCCATGGAGCGGAAATGATCGAGAAGCTCGCGGCCCGGCTGCGTCAGGGCCAGCGAACGGCCCGCCCTTTCAAAAAGGGTGACGCCGAGTGCCTCCTCGAGGCCGGTGACCTGCCGGCCGAGGGTTGGCTGCGTCAGTCCGAGCGCGCGCGCAGCCGCCGACAGTGTGCCTTCCTCCGCCGTGACAAGAAAGGCACGCGCCTGGTTCCAGTCGAATGTGATGTTCTGCCAATTCATGCATATTTGTATACTCGAAGTAGAAAATTAGGCAATTTTTATTTGAAAAACGCATGGATATGTAACGCCCGAAAGGAGCAGCACATGTCTTTGACAACAACAAGAACAGCGATTGCGGCGGTGACGGACCATGTCTGCATCCACGCCGTCCCGGCCATGCAACTGGTCATTATTGCAACCAGTACCGTGTGGTTGATCTCGGGCAATGTCCTGTGGTTCGCGGTCGGTGCCGTTTGCGCGGCAATCACCTTCCTTCCGCGGGTTTTCATCAGCAACCCGGCGCTGCGCAGCGCCACGGCCCTTTGCGTTACGGCGCTTGTCTTTGCGCATGTCTTTTTTGGCATGCATGCGGGCTTTTACGAGACCTCGCTGATTTACGACAAGCTGATGCATGTTCTCGGATCCTTCGCGATCGGCCTCGTCGTGATGGCGTTCGTGACCCGATACTCGGCTGACCGGCGGATCGCATTGACAGGACCGGCTCTCGGTCTGGTGACCGTCGCCCTGATCATCAGCCTCGGGACCCTTTGGGAAATCTTCGAATTCAGCGTCGACCGCACCGGCCTTTTCCGATCGCAAAAGGGTCTGACCGACACGATGCTCGACCTGATCGCCGATGCCGCGGGAGCGGCGGGCGCAGCGTGGATTTGCACGGCCGGTTCACGCCTTCGGCAATTTCGCAATCTTCTCAACCAACAGCCACGGCAACTGTCGTGGTACATTCAAACCACTGGAGCAAACAATGAGTAATCTTGCCATGAGCCAACAGGTCAGTTTCTGGGACAAGCTGGCAGAACGCTATTCGAAGAAACCGGTTCCCGACGAGGCGGCCTACCAGCGGAAGCTGAACATCACCCGCGGCTACCTGCGACCAGAAATGGATGTCATGGAATTCGGTTGCGGCACGGGCACTACGGCCATCGCCCATGCGCCCCATGTCCGGCACATCCTAGCCACCGACATCTCGGCCAAAATGATCGAGATTGCCAGGAACAAGGCTGAGGCTGCCGGCATCGGGAATGTCACCTTCGATCAGGCGGCGATCGATGATTATGCGGCCTCGGACGCGTCCTTCGACGTCATCATGGGCCACAGCATCCTGCATCTCGTCGAAGACCGGGATCCGGTGATCGCCAAGGTCTATCGCATGCTGAAACCCGGCGGCGTGTTTGTGACCAACACGGCCTGTCTCGGCGACAAGATGTGGATTTTCAAGTATATCGGGCCGATCGGCCAGTTCTTCGGCCTCATGCCTATGGTGAGGGTCTTCACGATCCGGCAATTGACGGAGAGCCTTGTCCGGGCAGGTTTTTCCGTCAACCACAAATGGAAGCCGGAAAAAAGCCACTCCGTCTTCATCGTGGCCAGGAAACCAGAATAACCGGGCTCTAGGCGGACAGCGATGCGCGTATGCGCTCGATGACCGCCTTCAGCTTTTCTTCCCCGGCAGCGCTCCGGTCTTTGACCTTTGACAGCACCAGGCAGGCTTCCGACTCCAGGATAACACCGTCCGACAGGATTCTCAGGTGATTGGCCTTCAGCGTCGACCCGGTCGACGTGATGTCGACGATGATGTCTGCCTGGCCGGAGGCCGGTGCGCCCTCGGTTGCGCCGAGGCTCTCGACGATGCGGTAGACCTGAATGCCATGCTGGGCGGAGAAGAACTGCTGTGTCAGGCGCCAGTACTTGGTGGCGATCCTCAGTCTACGGCCATGCCGGGACCGGAAATGCGATGCGACATCGCCGAGATCGGCCATCGTATCGACGTCGAGCCAAACTTCGGGCACGGCGACCACGACGTCGGCATTGCCGAAACCGAGGCGCGCGCAGATTTCCACACGTTCATCGGCGGCGCTCAGATCCTCGCGCACCAGATCCTCGCCGGTGATGCCGAGATCGACGCCGCCACTGCCGAGTTCGCGCGCGATCTCGGAAGCCGACAGAAAGGCCACTTCCACATCGGGCATATCGTCGATGACACCGCGGTAGGAGCGGTCATTGCCGACCGGATTGATCTTCAGCCCGGCCCGGACGAACACATTCGTGGCATCGTCCTTCATGCGGCCCTTCGAGGGAATCGCGATCGTCACGCTCATGGCATCGCATCCCCGCTTGTCCGGGTCCGCACCAGCGCGATCCGGTCGAGCCACAGCGAAAAGCCGACAGCAGGTATGGCGGTTTGCGCGCCGAGCAGCGTCAGCAAACGGTCGAAGCGCCCGCCGCCGGCAAGAACCGCGCCCTGCGCCGAAATCTCGAAGACCAGCCCGGTATAATAATCGAGCGGCCGGCCGAACGCGGCGCGGTATCGGGCCGTCGAAGAATCAAATTCGGCACCCTCGAGAACGCGCACACGTTCGTCGAAGCCCGCAAGCGCCGCATTGATATCGATGCCGGCGATGCGCGCAAAGGCAGCCAGTGCATCGGGTGCATCGGCAAGCGGTGCGTTCAAGGACAGGAAGGTTTTGAGGACATCCAGCGCCTTGGCGTCGAGATGCGCGCTGGAAAGACGCGCCTTCTGCATCAGCCGGTCGGCGATCTCCAACGGTGTCCGGCTCGCATTGGAAAGATATCCGGTGGCCGTCATGCGCGCATCGATGAGCCTGGCAAGGCCGGCTTCATCTCCCGCGGCGATGAGCGCAGCGGTCTCGTCATCCAGCCCCGGCACGTCCACGGGCGGTTGCGACAGCCCCTGCAGCAAACCGTCGATCTGGTCCTGATCCCCGAAGGCGCGGATCAGTCGTGTCTGCCAACCGTCCGGAAGCCCGAGCGCCGCAACGACGGCCTCGAACACGGTCTGGTCGCCCAGCGTTAGCTGGAGCCCCGAACCCGGCAACAATGCTGCCAACGTGTCGGCGGCATCCTTGATGGCAGCCGCGTCGGCTTTGGCCACATCGGCATTGCCGAGATCCTCGATCCCGGCCTGAAAGAACTCGTTGCTGCCGTCACGGCGCTGCCGGAAGACCTGTCCGAGATAGGCGTAGCGCTGCGGTGTGCCCGACGCGAGTTCGATGTGGCGCAGGCAGACCGGGATCGTGAATTCCGGTCTGAGGCAAAGGCTCTGGCCCGTCTCGCTTTCGGTCAGGAAGATGCGACGCCGCAGATCCTCGCCCGCCATGTCGAGAAACGGATCGGCCGGCTGGATCACCGGAATGTCGACTGTCTGGGTGCTGCGCTGGGCAAGCAGCGACAGGATGTCGTCTGCGAACGCCGGCTGGTTCAGTGTCATTGGCCCTGCTCGCGGTCCTGCGCCTGCGCATCGAGGATCTTCCTGACCTCCGCGACAAGATCACCCTCCGGAACCGAAACCTGTGCCGGCCGGGCAGCGCGCCAGGCGGCGTTGTCCACGATCTCGCCCGAAAGGCGTTTGCCCTCGACAAGGTCCTTGATCTGGACGGTACCGTCATCGCGTTCCTGCGAGCCCTGGATAATCGCGACCGGGCTTCCGCGCCGGTCGGCATACTGCAGCTGCTTGCCGAAATTTTTCGGATTGCCCTGGAACATCTCGGCACGGATGCCGGCGGCGCGCAACTGGCTGACGAAGCGCTGGTACTGGCCCATGCTGCCGATGTCGCGGTCCATTACGCACACGACGACCGGCGCCTCCTGTGCATCGTCCCCGAGCTTGCCGAGGTTCTTCAGCGCCGTCATCAGGCGCGACACACCGATCGAAAAGCCGGTAGCCGGCACCGGCTGACCCATGAAACGCGACACCAGGCCGTCATAGCGGCCGCCGCCGGCGACCGAACCGAACTGCACCGTCTGGCCCTTCTCGTTGGTGACGTCGAAGAGAAGCTCCGCCTCGTAGACGGGACCGGTGTAATATTCGAGGCCGCGCACGACAGAAGGGTCGATCTTCACCCGACCGTCATCATAGCCGGCTGCCGCCACAAGACCGGCGATCTGCGCAAGCTCGGCGATACCCTCAGTACCCCGCGCACTGTCTCCGGCAACGACGCCTTCAAGGTTGGAGATTGTCTGTGCCCCGTCGGAACCGGCGGCTTCGACAAAGGCAATCACGCGGTCGATTGCGGCGGCGTCAAGGCCTGCGCCCTTGGTAAAGTCGCCGCTTTCGTCCTTGCGCCCGGCACCGAGCAGTAGCCGCACGCCTTCGGGGCCGAACTTGTCCAGCTTGTCGATGGCCCGCAACACCGTCAGGCGCGTCTCGCCATGGTCATCGCCGCCGATGCCGATCGCCTCCATCACGCCGTCGAGCACCTTGCGGTTGTTGACGCGGATGACATAGTCGCCGCGCTTGATGCCGAGCCTCTCCATGGTGTCGGCCATCATCATGCACATCTCCGCATCGGCCTGCACACCGGCTGCACCGACCGTGTCGGCATCGAACTGCATGAACTGTCGGAACCGGCCCGGACCGGGCTTTTCGTTGCGGAAGACCCAGCCGGCGCGATAGGTGCGGTAGGGCAACTGGATATCGTTGAAGTTCTCGGCGACGTGGCGGGCCAGTGGCGCCGTGAGATCGTAGCGCAGGCTCATCCACTGCTCGTCATCATCGGTCAGCGAGAAGACACCCTCATTCGGCCGGTCGGCATCGGGCAGGAACTTGCCGAGCGCATCGGTATATTCGAGCATCGGCGTTTCCACCGGATCGAACCCGTAGAGCTCGAACACGCTCCGAATACCCGCGAGCATCGCCTCGCTCGCGCGGATATCGGACGCGGTACGGTCGACAAAGCCACGCGGCAGGCGGGCCTTGAGTTTTTGCTGTTTTTTCTTCTTTTCGCCCATGCGTAGGGTCCGGCGGCAATGTGTTTTGACTGGTCGGTATCGAGCGCGGCTTTCCTAGCCGATTGCATGCACCGCAGCAAGTTTGATTGTCATAGCGCGCCTGCCTTGGGTTTCGGGCGGATGAAGGCGCGCCGCTCGTCTTCCACCTCCTCGCGTATGAAACAGCCCTCAATGTGATCATTGACGAGGCCCATTGCCTGCATGAAGGCATAGATTGTGGTCGGACCGACAAAGCTCCAGCCGCGTTTCTTCAGATCCTTGGAAATCGCGGTTGATACATCCGTCTTTCCAAGCGTCATCAAGGTGGCGTGGTCGAGCCGGGCAGGGCGGTCTTCAGGCCCGGGTTCAAAGGCCCAGAAATAGGCGGCAAGCGAACCGAATTCGTCGCGCAGTTCTTGCGCCCGTTTGGCGTTGTTGATGGTCGAACTGATCTTTCCGCGGTGGCGGATAATGCCGGCGTCCGTCACCAGCCGTTCGATATCGGCCTCATCGAAACGCGCGACCTTTTCGAAGTCGAATCCGGCGAAGGCAGCGCGGAAATTCTCCCGCTTGCGCAGGATGGTCAGCCAGGAAAGTCCAGCCTGGAAGCCTTCGAGGCAGATCTTTTCGAAAAGCCGCGTGTCGTCGCCGACGGGCCGTCCCCATTCATGGTCATGATAATGCAGGTAGTCATCCTTGCCGCCATACCAGAAGCAGCGCAGTTCGCCGTCCTCGCCCCTGATCAGTCCGGAATCCGTCATGGTCTGTCCTCAAAAACAGTCGTTAACGCTTCGTCCACTTCCGTTTAGGTCGTGTTAACCGGCTTTATCAACCCGCCGATAACCTTGCCCAAAGCTTTCCCGTCCGAATCGCATTTTATCGGTTTTGATTCACTTTTGAGTCTCCAAAAGCCGCCAGTGTCGTCGCCAGTACAGTGAGCGTGCCCGCGCGTCCTTTGGAAAGGACGCGTGCGGTGGAACTTTGTCTGACGAAAGGTAGAGAGTCCGTCCGATGAAAATCAAAACCCTAATCGTTTCGGTGCTTTGCATCGGTGTCCTGTCTGTCGGTGCAAACGCGCAAGACCGCTACGGCCAGCGTCCGCCGGTGGTTCTCAGCCCCGACCTGACCGCACCTTGGGTCACCCAACTGCGGCAGCCCGGGTCGCCGCATGGTGCCGGAAATGTGGTGCACAAGCGCCGGGCATTTACCCGGCAAAAGGTAAATCGCCGGCAGAATGCGCGTCACGCTTCGGTCCGCTCTTCGCGCTCGAGCCAGGCGCCGAAGATGAACCCGGTCTACCTCCCACGCGTCGTCGATTATTCGACCAGCCAGAAGCCGGGCACCATCATCATCGATACGCCGAACCGCTTCCTCTACCTCGTGCTCGGCGACGGCAAGGCGCGCCGCTACGGCGTCGGGGTCGGCAAGCCCGGATTCGAATGGGCCGGCACACACAGCGTCACCCGCAAGGCGGAATGGCCCGATTGGCGCCCGCCGGCGCAGATGATCGCACGCGAGAAGAAAAAGGGCCGTATCCTGCCGACCTACATGCCGGGCGGTCCGGCCAACCCGATGGGCGCGAGAGCGCTCTATCTCGGCTCGACACTTTACCGCATCCACGGCACCAACCAGCCCTGGACCATCGGCGGCGCCGTGTCCTCGGGCTGCATCCGCATGCGCAACGAGGATGTCGTCGACCTCTACGAACGGGTTGGCAACGGCACCAAGGTCATCGTGATCTAGGGCAGCTCCTGCTCAATTCGGGGATGTATCAAACACGGGGATCGGAAGTAAACTTCCGGTCCCCTTAAATATTCAGTGGTAGATTTTCGCAACAGCGTGGGTCTCATCGCGATCACTTTCGCATTATTTTCACAGTCAATTCTTGAAAGCCGGCGTACTGATGATACGCTGGCGGGAACAAAAAGAGGGGAGAATGACAGTGAGGAAATACGTATCTCCGCTGCTCGTTGTTACGCTGGTCGTCATTTCAGTTGCCGCGACGGGTGTTGCCAACGCCTTCATGCGCGATGAAGTGCTGGCCCGCCAGGACACCGGCACTGACGTCATCGAGGTGTCAACAAAACGGCCGAAACCGCAGTATCATCGCAAGAAAGTCCGCCTTGATACGAAGGAACGGCCAGGCACGATTATCATCGATACCAACCGCAAGTTTCTTTACTTCGTTGAAGGCAATGGCCGCGCCACCCGTTACGGAGTCGGCGTCGGTCGCGACGGTTTCGGCTGGTCGGGAACGGTCAATGTCGGGCGCAAGGCGGAATGGCCGGACTGGCGCCCGCCGGCGCGGATGATAGCCCGCGAACGCAAGAAGGGCCGCATCATTCCCACCTATATGAAAGGCGGCATCAACAACCCGCTGGGTGCCCGTGCGCTCTACCTGCACCGTGGCGGCCGCGACACGATCTACCGTATCCACGGAACCAACCAGCCCTGGACGATCGGCCAGAACATGTCTTCCGGCTGCATCCGCATGATGAACAGCGACGTGAAGCATCTTTACAGGCGCACGCCGGTTGGTGCGAAGGTCATCGTTATCGGGCCGAACGGCCGCAACGCATCCCGGTACTACCAGGAGCGCGGTGTCGATATCCTGGCAACGATTTTCCGCAACTGACCGGATTATTTACGGGCAATGCAAAAAGCCACGGACGAGGCATTCGTCCGTGGCTTTTTATTGGATTGGCTGGTTCTGCTAGCCGGCACGGGGCGCATCGACAGAGATACTTCCCGGGCCATTGGCCGCCAGCACCAGGAAACCACCGGCAATCGTCAGGTTCTTCATGAACATGATCGACTGGATCTGGTCGCCGAAATCGAAATGCGCCACGACCGCAGAAGCGACACAGAACAACGCCAGAAGATAGGCGGCCGGTGCGGTCATGAAACCGATCAGAATGGCAATTCCGGCCAGCACCTCAAGCGCTATCACGAGCCACACAAGCAGGCCCGCCATGGGAAGGCCGACACTTGCAAAGTAAGCCGCGTTTCCGGTCGGATCGCCGAGTTTGGTCAGCCCCGCCATAATGAACATAACGGACAGCAAAATCCGCCCGATGAGAACGATTGTCGATTGTGACATGATTCTCTCCCCTTTCTGTGGCGGCGAATATATGGCTGCGTTTCACTTTTGATAGCTGAACAATCGACAACAGATTGTTCAATAATTGATGACTATACAGAGATGGGCACCCTGTCGTTAAACTCTCCGTCCGGAACACCTTTCGAAGAAAGGTCACAAAACACAGGGAACCTCCCATGACCGCATTGACATCCTTTCCGATTGCCGGGCGCTGGCAACCGGATGACCACGGCAAGATCCAGCTCTACTCCTTTCCGACGCCCAACGGCGTCAAGGTATCGATTGCGCTGGAGGAGCTTGGCCTGCCCTATGAGGCGCATCTGGCGCATATCGGAAACGACGACCAGAAAACCCCGGAGTTTTTATCGTTGAACCCGAACGGCAAGATCCCGGCCATCATCGATCCCGATGGCCCGGACGGGCTGCCAATAGGCATTTTCGAATCGGGCGCGATCCTGCTTTATCTTGCGGAGAAAACGGGAAAACTCATCCCGGCCGATCCCGCCGGCCGGCTGGAATGCATCCAGTGGCTGTTCTTCCAGATGGCAGGTGTCGGCCCGATGTTCGGCCAGCTCGGGCATTTCTACAAATTCGCTGCCGACAAGATATCCGATCCTTATCCCACAGAACGTTACCTGAATGAGACGAAGCGTCTGCTTGGCGTTCTCGATGGTCGCCTCGCCGGCCGTCAGTGGATCATGGGCGACGACTACACCATCGCCGATATAGCGACATTCCCGTGGGTCAGGACCGTGCGCGATTTCTATGAGGCCGGAGATGCCGTTGGACTGAATGAATTCAAGAACGTTACCGGCTGGCTGGAGAGCTGTATGGAGCGGCCAGCATCCGTCAAGGGAATGACAATCCCCGAACGACCGCAATAAAGCATGTCCTCAAACAAAAAAGGCGGCCCGCAGGCCGCCTTTTCGCATTTCGATGAGCGGTTCTTAGAAGTCCATGCCGCCCATGCCGCCCATGCCGCCGCCGGGCATGGCCGGAGCCGCAGCTTCTTTCTGCGGAACCTCTGCAACCATGGCTTCGGTGGTGACCAGCAGGCCGGCAACGGAGGCTGCGTCCTGCAAGGCGGTGCGCACGACCTTGACCGGATCGACGATGCCCATGGCGATCATGTCGCCATATTCGCCGGTCTGGGCGTTGTAGCCGTAAGTGTCTTTCTTGCCTTCAAGGATCTTGCCGGCAACAACCGATGCCTCGTCGCCTGCGTTGGAGACGATCTGGCGGGCCGGAGCCTGGAGCGCGCGGCGGACGATATTGATGCCGGCTTCCTGGTCTTCGTTTTCACCCTTTGAGGAAATGTTTGCGGATGCGCGCAGCAGTGCGACGCCGCCACCGGCAACGATGCCTTCCTGAACAGCCGCACGGGTCGCGTTCAGGGCGTCATCGACGCGGTCCTTCTTTTCCTTCACTTCCACTTCTGTGGCACCGCCGACGCGAATGACGGCAACACCGCCAGCAAGCTTGGCAAGGCGCTCCTGCAGTTTCTCACGGTCGTAGTCGGAGGTGGTTTCCTCGATCTGCATCTTGATCTGGGAAACACGGCCTTCGATTTCCGCCTTCTTGCCGGAGCCGTCAACGATGGTTGTGTTTTCCTTCGTGATGGAAACGCGCTTGGCATTGCCGAGCATGTCGAGGGTAACATTCTCAAGCTTGATGCCGACGTCTTCAGAGATGACCTGGCCACCGGTAAGGATCGCAATGTCTTCGAGCATTGCCTTGCGGCGATCGCCGAAGCCCGGTGCCTTGACGGCTGCAATCTTGAGGCCGCCGCGCAGCTTGTTGACGACCAGCGTAGCGAGCGCTTCGCCTTCGACGTCTTCAGCGATGATCAGAAGCGGCTTGGACGACTGAACGATCGATTCCAGGACGGGCAGCATGGCCTGCAGGTTGGAGAGCTTCTTTTCGTGAAGCAGGATGTAGCAGTCTTCCAGCTCGGCAACCATCTTTTCCGGATTGGTCACGAAGTAGGGCGACAGATAACCGCGGTCGAACTGCATGCCTTCGACGACTTCAAGCTCAGATTCGGCAGTCTTGGCTTCCTCAACGGTGATGACGCCTTCGTTGCCGACCTTCTGCATGGCTTCTGCAATGTCGTCGCCGATGACGGTTTCGCCATTGGCGGAAATCGTTCCGACCTGTGCGACTTCTTCGGAAGTCTTGATCGGCTTGGCTTTCTTCAGAAGCTCTGCGACGACCTCGTTGACAGCGAGGTCGATACCGCGCTTCAGGTCCATCGGGTTCATGCCGGCTGCAACAGCCTTGGCGCCTTCGCGGACGATCGACTGTGCAAGGACCGTTGCGGTCGTGGTGCCGTCGCCGGCCTCGTCATTGGTCTTGGATGCGACTTCGCGCACCATCTGCGCGCCCATGTTCTCGAACTTGTCTTCCAGTTCGATTTCCTTGGCGACGGTGACGCCGTCCTTGGTGATGCGCGGTGCGCCGAACGACTTGTCGATAACGACGTTGCGGCCTTTGGGGCCGAGGGTTACCTTCACGGCGTCGGCCAGTACATCAACGCCACGCAGCATCTTCTCGCGTGCGTCGCGGCTGAATTTGACTTCTTTTGCGGACATGTTTCCTCATTTCTGGGCAATAAGCCCGAACTCGTTAATGGGAATCGAAATTGTTTCGGATCGGCTTAGCCGATAACGCCCATGATGTCGGATTCCTTCATGATAAGAAGGTCTTCACCATTGAGCTTGACTTCGGTGCCGGACCACTTTCCGAACAGGATGCGGTCGCCGGCCTTGACGTCCATGGCAACAACGTTGCCGCTGTCGTCACGTGCGCCGTTGCCGATGGCAACGACTTCGCCCTCGGAAGGCTTTTCCTTGGCGGTGTCGGGAATGATGATGCCGCCGGCCGTTTTTTCTTCCGAATCAACGCGGCGCACAACAACGCGGTCATGCAGGGGACGGAAATTCACTTTTGCCATTGTCTATACCCTCGATCAAATGACAGGACCGGACGGGGGTCCGGTCGATTGACTACTAGCACTCACTTTAGGAGAGTGCTAATCGAGGCACGACTTAGTGATCATGGGACTGGGAGTCAAGATTTATTGCCGAAATTTAAGGCAGCCTGTCCGAAGATTTGAACGGCAGGCCGCTTCACCCGGCAAACGGCAGGTAATGTGGACCATCTGGCAATTCAAGATGTGCCACCGCAATCAATGGGGCTTGTAATCTTGGCACCGATGGTCAATGTCTCGCACTGGATTACAGCGAACCATCCTGGACACTGATGCCCGAAAAACTAGCCCGCCTGGCCGAACTGCACGCCGACTACGATGTCATCTTCTGCGATGTATGGGGCGTGCTTCACAACGGTGTCGAGGCACGGCCCTTTGCGGGCGAGGCGCTGAGCGCCTTCCGGCGCCATGGTGGTCACGTCATTTTGCTGACCAACTCCCCGCGGCGCAGGGCCAGTGTCGGAGAACAGCTCGATCACATCGGCGTCGATCCGCAGGCCTATGACCGCATCGTCACATCCGGCGATGTGACGCGGGATCTGATAAAGGCCGGCTCAAGAAACATCTACTTCATCGGCCCTGATCGCGACCTGCCGCTGCTCGACGGTCTTGATGTCGATATCACCGGCCTTGACGATGCGGGCGCCGTGGTCTGCACCGGGCTTTACGATGACGAGCACGAAACGCCGGATCAGTATGAATCGATCCTGCGGGATTTCAGGGAACGCGACCTTCCGTTGATCTGCGCCAATCCCGATCTTGTGGTGGAGCGTGGCGAACGGCTGATCCCCTGTGCCGGTTCGCTGGCGGCAATCTACAGCGAATTGGGCGGCGAAACGAAGATTTCCGGCAAACCGCACAGGCCGATCTATGAAGCAGCACTGGCCGCCGCGCAGGAACTGCACCCCGGCATCGACCGTCAAAGAATCCTCGCCATCGGCGACGGGATGCCGACCGACGTGAAGGGCGCACGGGATTTCGGGCTGGATCTTCTTTATGTTTCTGATGGCATACATGCCCGGGAGTACACCGATCATGCCGTCGTTGATGAAGAAAGGCTGGGCGCCTTCTTGGAGCAGCACGGCGCCCGTCCGGTCCGCTGGATGCAGCGTCTGAGGTAAAGCAATGGCAGGAACCGAACCGATCTTGCGCATCGACACCCTTGCGGATCTTCCGCCGGCCCTCCGTGGCAGCGTGGTGGCCATCGGCAATTTCGACGGCGTGCACCGGGGTCATCAGGCGGTTCTCCAGGTGGCGCTCGATGAGGCTGCCACGCATGCGGCGCCAGCGGTTTTGCTGACCTTTGAGCCGCACCCGCGTACCGTTTTCAGGCCGCAGGAGCCGGTTTTCCGGCTGACACCGGCGCCGCTGAAGGCAAGGCTTGCGGCGGCCATGGGTTTTTCCGCTGTCGTGGAACTGCCCTTCAACCGCGAATTCGCCCAGAAATCCGCCGAGACTTTTGTCGACGAAGTGCTGGTCGACGGGCTTGGAATTCGCCACGTCGTAACAGGGTTCAATTTCCATTTCGGACGGCAAAGGCAGGGCAGCCCGGCGTTTCTGTCCGCGGCCGGAGAGCAACGCGGATTTGGTGTGACCGTCGTCGCGCCCTTTGAGGACGAGAATGCCGAACTGGTCTCGTCCAGCCGCATCCGCACCTGCCTGAAAGAAGGTGACGTCGTCCAGGCGGCGGGGCTGCTCGGTTACCACTACACGGTCGAAGCAAAAGTCATCAAAGGCAAGCAATTGGGCCGCACGCTCGGATTTCCCACGGCAAACATGACGCTGCCCGCGGAAGCGGAGCTGCGAACAGGTATCTATGCGGTCCGTTTCGGCTGTCATGACGGTACGCATCGCGACGGTGTGGCAAGTTTCGGCTACAGGCCGACCGTGGATAATGACGGTGCGCCAATCCTCGAAACCTATGTTTTCGATTTTGAAGGTGATCTCTACAATGAGCCGTGTTCGGTCGCTTTTGTTTCGCACCTGCGCGACGAAGTGAAGTTCGATGGTCTCGAGCCGCTGGTCGAGCAGATGAAGCGCGATGAAGAAGAGGCAAGGGCTGCGCTCCAGGCTCTCCGTCCGCTGTCGAAGCTCGATCAGATAGTGGCCTTCAGCTGACATAAGATGACCGCCCTGCCGACAGCATTGATCACCGGCGCGACATCCGGAATCGGTCTTGCCCTGGCGCGGCGGCTTGCTGCTACGCACAGGCTGGTCCTGAGCGGTCGCCGCGAGCCACAAAAACTGCCGGATAAGGCGAGCTATGTCGGGGCCGATCTGTCTGAACCCGGAAAGGCGGCGGATGTCGTTCACATGGCCCTGCGCGAGGCGGGGATCACGAAGCTTTCGAAGCTTGTCCTGAATGCCGGCACGGGGACCTATGCAGCGGCGGATGCGGAGGATGCCGGGACAATCCGCCACACATTGGACGTCAATCTGGTTGCCTCGGTGCTGATGGCTCATCGCCTGGCACCGCTTCTCGAGGCGGGCAGCGGCAAGCTGGTCCTGATCGGATCAGTCGCGCATCGCGGATCGGGGAACATGCCTTCCTACGCGGCATCGAAAGCAGGTCTGTCGGGACTTGCCCGCTCGCTCCGGTCGGAATGGAACGGACGGATCGGCGTCCAGATCATTCATCCCGGGCCGACGCGCACGCCCATGCATGAAAACGCCGGATATCAACCCGGCGGGCTTGATCGTCTGTTCTTTTCCGCCGACGCCATGGCCGATGAGATCGCCCGGCTGATCGAGGCGGATCGGCCCGCCACAACCATCATGATCGCAGCGCGGCTGCGGCGCCTGGTATCGGGGAAACGGTCATGAAGGCCCTGGTCACCGGTGCTGCTGCCGGCCTTGGATCGGCGCTGGTGCAGCGGCTATTGTCGGATGGCGGTTCGATCGTCGCGATTGACCGAGAAGACGTGCCGGGCAGTGACCGGATCGTTCCGCTTGTCGCCGACCTGTCGGAACGCGGGCAAGTGGATGGCATCATCCCGCAGTTAGTGGCCGGCGGTCCCTATGATTTCGTCGTGCACAACGCCGGCATCAGCGCGACGGGCCCGTTCGAAGAGATTCCGGCCGATGCATATCGGCGCCTGCTGACGGTGAACACCGAAACACCGATGGTCATGACGGCGGCGCTTCTGCAGGCAGGGGCATTCGCGCAGGGTGCCAGCCTTCTCTTCATTTCCTCCCTGTCCCACGCGACCGGTTATCCGGGCGGCGCGGTCTATGCGGCCTCGAAGGATGCGCTGGCTGTCTATGCAAAGAGTATTCGCGCGCAGATGAAGAAAAACGGCGTTCATGTCATGACAGTCTTTCCAGGTCCGATCCGCACGGAACATGCGAGCCGCCATGCGCCCGGATCCGCCCGCGCTGACCAGCGCATGGATCCGTCGGAACTTGCCGGTCGGATCGTCGCAGCGGCAGGGCGCCGGCGCAAGGTTCTTTACCCCGGTCCACAGGCACGCATCGGCCGCATTGCAGGCGCACTTGCACCGGGCCTGACGACCCGCTTCATGCGGCGTGCCATCTTCGAGAAGCTCGATCGCACGGTTTATTGAGAAGTAACTGCTCACCCCGTCACGCGTCTTGAGCATAGTGTGATTTGACCATATTGGCGGCATTTCCGGCCAGCGCGATCTGGATCGCGACAAGTGGATTATATCCGAGGGCACCCATGGAACTCAGGTAGCTTGATATCCGGCACCAGGCGTGTGCATAGCGGTCTGTCCGGAAGCAGCCCGAGACTTTGATTTTGACCTTTGCCATCCTGATTTTTTGCTCGCCCGCGTTATTGGTGAAGCTGACATCGGGTTCGCTCATGAAGCGAAGCACGGAGTCCTCGTGTTTCAACAGACGCTCATGCAGGTTGTGGGCATCCGACTTTGCGACCCGTCCGCGCTTACCTTCCGGTTTCGCAGGAACTTCGGGCATTTCCCCGGCACCTTGCGTCAGAATGGTCCGATACCTTTTGCGTATCTTGCGACATTCGGCCTCGCTCAACACCCCGGTCTCGCTCTTGTTGACCTTATGGCAGACCTCACGCAACACCTTCCTCATCAGGCGCGCCCAACGGTAATTGCTGGAGTCGACGACAAAGGTCAGTTCCCGAAGCAGATGCGACCCGCATAGCTGATGCTTGCACTGGCTGTATGCAAGGTAGGATGCCCAGCAATCATGGATCAACACCCCGGTGTAGACCGGAATGATGCCGAATGCCTCTATCGCTTCCTTGCCGCGCCTGGGGTGCAGGAACTTGATAGTGTGGATACCCCGCCCGGAGGCATCGTAATGTGCCAGGTGCCGTTATACTGAACGTCACAAATCAAAGGGAGAGTATCCACATGTCGGAAGTTAGCATCATCGGCGTTGATCTTGCAAAGCAGGTTTTTCAGGTCCACGGAGCCACAGCCGATGGCTCGGTTGGCTACCGCAAGAAGTTGAGCCGCGCCCAGTTCATGCCGTTTCTTGCACAGCAGCCCCGATGCATTGTCGCGATGGAGGCCTGCGCCACAGCTCACGATTGGGGCCGCGAGATCGGTAAGTTGGGCCATGAGGTGAAGCTGATTCCACCTCAGTACGTGAAACCTTTTGTCAAAAGGCAGAAAAACGACAGGGCAGACGCTGAGGCGATCACTGAAGCTGCCTCCCGGCCGACCATGCGGTTCGTTGAGGTGAAATCCACCGAGCAGCAATCGCGCGGCATGCTGTTCCGATCACGGCAGATGTTTGTCAGGCAGCGCACGCAGACCATCAATGCGCTGCGCGGCCATCTCGCCGAATATGGCGTGATCGGGCCGAAGAGCAAGGCGGGGATCAAGAAGTTGAGAGCCGCGCTGGACGACGATACCAATGGGCTGCCCGCCCTCGTGCGTAACACGGCCCGGATGTATGCCGAGCACATCGATCTGCTGGCGACCAGGATTTTCGATCTGACGAAGCAACTCAAGACGGAGGCGAAAGCATCCGGCACAGTGCGAAGGCTGACAACAATGCCGGGCGTCGGGTTGCAGACGGCACTGGCAATTGAGGCCTTTGCCCCGGACATGAATTGCTTCAAACGGGGGCGTGACTTCGCAGCCTGGCTGGGTCTCGTGCCGCTTCAGCGCTCGACAGGCGGTAAGGACCGGCTCGGGAAAGTTTCGAAGATGGGTCAGAAAGACATCCGAAGCCTGTTGATCATCGGGGCGATGTCAGTGATCAATGCGGCGACGCGGTTTGGGGTTCGCAAGGGAAGCTGGCTGGCCAGAATGCTGGATCGAAAACCGAAGCTTCTGGTCGCGATCACGCTGGCCAACAGGATGGCACGGGGTATCTGGGCCATGATATCGAAACAGGAGAATTATCGGAATCCGGAGGCGGTAGCGTAAGCGCGGATCGCGCAACGCTTCGCGTCGGTGCCCGGGACGTGTGAAGAGGTCGACGAATAGCATGGGAGATTGATCGGAAAGATCCGGAGCGGGAAAACCATGTTGACCCAAAAGGCAAAATAGCTCTGGAACTTGATTTGGACCCGGTTCGCGCATCACCATACCGGCCCGCGGCTGCACAAAAAGCCGCACTGTGAGGCCTGATAAATGACCGCATCCGATCACACGCTCACATCACCGTTCGAAAATCGCTTGACACCGGGGTATCCATAAATGAGGGTCAGGGAGTCATCGGTCAGCACATGCAGCCACTGGTTTTTGCTGTCGACCCTGAAACCGGTCTCATCGGCATGCAGGGCCGGGCGGGTCAGAAGATGTGCGGCGGCAGCCGTTTCCCAGGGTTCAAGCGCCTCGTGCAGTCGCTGGATGTAGCCCAGGCAGGTGGCCTGCGACATCCTGACGCCAGAGATGGCCCGCACCAGTTCGACGGCGCGGCGCAAAGACAGCATCTGGGCAATCAGCAGGTTGATCACGAAGGCCTGAAAGCCAACGCCATATTGCAAAGGCCCCGGCATGTTTTCAGGGAAACGCCCCTTGGTTCGGGTGCGGCATTTGGGGCAGTCCCTGGTTTCTGCGACGACCTTTTTCTCGACAACCTCGAACATGATATCGAGATGGATGCGTTCCTCGCGCGCCGAGGGTTCGACGTCTGAGAGATCAGCCCCGCAACTGTCACAAACCTGGACGGTGGAGGTTTCCCCGACGGTGACCTTGCGAAGGTTTTCGCCCGTCATCCAGTTCGGCGCCACACCCTTGCCGGAAGCCTTTTTGCTCCGTTTCCCGGTGTTGTCCTTATCCGTCTGCGACGGCGCAATACTGGAGTTCTTGCCGGTCTTCCTGGTCGTCTTTTCCAGAAAGATGGCGATCAGGATGCCCAGCAAGCTGCACAACACGCCAATAACCGCATCGACGTCATCTGAAATCCTGCCCGCTTTGCGCAGCGCGGCAATGCGCGCCCTGGCAGCATCGAACTCTTCACGCAGGGAAGTGCCATTCACGCTTGCCATCAGTCCGCCCGCGATGCCATGGACATCAGGCCATGCGGTGGCCGCATCGCCTTTTCAGGCTTCCAAATGCAGCGAGTAGCCTTGACTGAAAGACCACCCCAATGCGGCTTTTCCCAAATCAATCGAACACGTGTCATAACCCGATAGAATCACGAAAATCGCAATGAGGGGATCGTTAATAGCCGATTCAAATCGTCGCACCACTCCGAGGCCAAAAAGGCATCTCGATTGAGCTAGTGGGTCTGAAACCGCCGTTGAATCTCGGGGACTTAAAGTGGGGGTGAGCAGTTACGAAAAATCCTTCGAACTGGTGCGTCCGAACGGCATGGAAGCCATGATGCCGATCATGCAGATGATCGAAGAGAGGCTTGAGGACGGTCCCTGGTGGTACGGCGCCGAATGGTCCGTTGTGGACGCCTATCTGTTCTGGGTCTGGGGACGCATCACCAGCGTCGGATTTCCCGATGCCGATTTCCCCAACCTGCGCCGCCATTTCGAGCTCAGCAACCAGCGACCGGCCGTGCAAAGGGCGATGAAACGCGAAGCCGAGAATGTCGAAATCCTCAAATCGGAAGGGCTGTTCCGGCCGCCGCGTTAGGCATGGTCCGCACCGCGGTTCGCATTGCAATTAGGACACAAACCAGGAAGTGGCTGAGTTTTCGATGAATGTGCTTTGGATCATGGCGGACCAGCTGCGTTGGGACTATCTGAGCTGCTACGGCGCCAGCCACATCGACACGCCGAACCTCGACCGGTTGGCAGAAAAGGGCGTGCGGTTTGATCGCGCCTATGTCCAGTCGCCGATTTGCGGTCCCAGCCGGATGAGTTTTTATACCGGCCGTTATGTGCGCAGCCACGGTGCAACATGGAACGGGTTTCCCCTGCGGGTGGGCGAGCCGACACTGGGCGATCATCTGCGCGAGTTGGGCATTCCCAGCACGCTGGTCGGCAAAACCCATATGAGGGCTGATCTTGAGGGCATGGAAAGGCTGGGGATCGAACCCGAAAGCACCATAGGAGCGCTTGTCAGCGAGTGCGGGTTCGACGTCTTCGTCCGCGATGACGGAACCAACGCCGCCACCGACAAAAACCGCCATGCGGAGGACTACGAACAATATCTGCGTGACCACAATATGGGTGGCGACACGCCGTGGGAGGAATGGGCCAACACCGCGATCGGCCCGGACGGAGAACTGAAATCGGGCTGGCTGCTCGAAACGGCTCCACTGCCGGCCCGGGTGCCCAAGGAGCACTCCGAAACGGCCTGGCTGACGACCCGGGGCATTGAATTCATGGAGGCACAGGGCGACAAGCCATGGCTGTGTCACCTCAGTTACATTAAGCCCCACTGGCCCTATCTCGCACCGGCACCCTACAACGACATGTATTCGGCCGCGGATGTGCCGCTGGTCAACCGGCGCGACAATGAACATGATCATCCGCTGATGCAGGCATGGGCCAACACCCGGATCTGCAAAAGCTTTTCGCGCAACAATGTGCGTGACATCGTGGCGCCTGTTTACATGGGGCTCATCAAGGAACTGGACGACAATATCGGGCGTCTGTTCCGGTATCTCGAAGAGAGCGGCCGCATGGACGATACGATGATCGTCTTCTGCTCGGATCACGGCGACAATATGGGCGATCACTGGCTGGGCGAGAAGGATCTCTTCTACGACAGCTCCGCACGTATCCCCTTGATCGTCTACGACCCGCGCCCACAGGCCGATGCCACCAGGGGCACCTCAACGGACGCGCTGGTTGAGGGAATCGATCTTGTGCCGACATTTCTCGAATTCTTCGGTGGCGGCAAGAAGCCGCACATTATCGAAGGCCGGTCACTGCAGCCGCTGCTGCATGACCGGCCGACGAATTGGCGCGATTACTGTATTTCGGAATACGACTACGCGACGCGTGATGCGCGGCGCGCCATCAATGTGGATCAAAGCGATGCGCGCCTCGTCATGGTTTTTGATGGGCGCTGGAAGTATGTCCATGTGGAGAAGATGCGCCCGATGCTCTTCGATCTTGAGACTGATCCGGCGGAACTGTTCGACCTCGGTACGAGCCCCGAGCACGAGGACCAGCTCAGGCGTCTTGGAGACTTGCACTTCGAGTGGGCCCGCCAGCACCACACGCGAATAACGCGGACGCCCGAAATCATCGAAAAAATGACCGATGCGCGTGAGCCGGAGGGAATCTACATCGCCTATTGGGATCCGGAGGAACTCGAGGCCGACGGTCTGCGCATGCCTCCCCACGTGACGAAGTTCAACGACCCGGAAGACGAGACAACCTGAACCGGACCGGGAGACAGTCCGTAGCCCTCAGAAGCGGCAGGCTACGCCGGCCGCTCAGGCCGAAATCCTGGTGTCATGTGCTGCGCTGTCAGCCACCGGTGGATGATCTTGGAGTTCGGCGATCCTGATGCGCGCGCGCAGGTCGGTCTTCATTTGCTTGAGCAACGACAGCCGTACGTCGTCGATCCGCAACCTCGAATTTTCCTGCTGAATACGCGCTTCGACGATGCTGAGGCGCTTCCACAGATTTTGAAGTGCTTGTCCCATGGCATATTCCTCCGCAGGTTGGCTGTCCGTCTAACGATAGCGAGGAACCCGATGCCTGCGGTGGGTGTTTGCCCGGTCGCTTGCGGCGAGCTCGATATTGCTGGGTTCACGCCCCAGTTCCCTTAGAAACATCATGTAGGAACTGAATTGTGTCTTTGTAGTGTGTTGTCTGTGCAAACCTGATCGAAAATCCCGATGGCCAGAAGCGGCCTCCGATCCGGCAGAGACAAAAGCACCGCGCTGCGCGGAGACGTCGCTAGTGTTGTGCCGAAGCGGATGCTGATCCTGGAAAAGCGGAAGCCAAAGCCGCAGCCGCCGCAATCGTCAGGGCCGAAAGCACGAATACCCACGGTCCGACCCATGTATAGATCAGGCCGCCGGCAATCAGGCCGGCAATGCTGGCCGCAGCGCCCATGCTGCTTGCGAGGCCCTGAACCGCCCCTTGCAGCCGCTCTCCGGAAAGCCGCGAGAGCATGGCCATGAAGGTCGGCCACATCAGCCCGTTTCCGAGAGCGATCAGCCCTCCGGCTGCGTAGACGAAAGCCGTGTCACCGTTGAGGAGCAACGCGAAGCCGGCCGCAAGGATGATGCAGCCGCCGACGACAAGGACGGTTTCCGGCACGACCGCTGCCAGTCTTGCGAGGATCGGTCCCTGAACCACCACCATCAAGAGGCTGAGCACCGCGAAGAAGGTGCCGGCATCGGTCACCGACCAGTTCAGTCCGAGAGCCGCGTGGGTGGGGAAGGCGACGTAGAAGAAACTGAAGCCCAGCATCACGAGGAAGTTGACGGCAAGCAGGGCCGGCATGTGCGGCAGTTTCAGGATGCTCGCACTGGACGTGTCATCGCAGCCCTTGAGCTGGTAACACTCCTTGGTTTCCTGGCCGAACACCTTGCAGGCATTCTGCATTCCGGGCTTTGCGTCGAGAAGGTTGACACGGCTTTCGCGCAGGCCGAACTGGATCATGAGAGTTGCCACCGCCGATATGACAAGTGCCGCGATAACCGGCAGGACAGCTCCATAGACCGTTGCGCCGAGAAGGCCGGCAAGTGCCGGGCCGAGAATAAAGCCGGCATTGGTCGATACGGCCATGCGCCCGAAATTTTCCGTCCGGTGGCTCTCGTCGGTGATATCGGCGAGATAGGCGTTGGCAACGGAGACATTGCCGCCGGTCAGTCCGTCTGTGGCGCGCGCGATGAAAAGCACGAGCAGCGGCAGCGTCAGTGTGAACTGGCCGAGCAATGCGGAATCGACTGAGAGCAGCGTGTCGGCAGGCAGGAGGAAAGCCGCCAGGAAGATGATCCAGGAGACCAGCGTTCCGATCTGGCTCAGCAGCAGCACCCGGCGTCTGCCGAACCGGTCGGACCAGCGGCCGAGGATCGGCGCACCGATCAGTTGAAAGGCCGAATAGGTCGATGCCAGAATGCCGAAAACAATGGCATTGCCGCCCCAATCGGCAACAAGGAACACGAGAAACGGCAGCACGATGCTGAAACCGAGTGTGCCGACGAAGTTGATCGACAGGATCGGCAGGAGCGGCATGAGGCCGGTTGCCGGCGCCGGTGCATGATCCTGTGCCAATCAGACGCCTCCCATCGGTATCCTTCGGTCAAAACCTAGCGCCCGGATGGCGCCTACTCAACAGTCTTCCCGGAAACCGTGTCTGCGCTGTTTCGGATCAGAGCCGCGATCGAACTATCCGTCCGCCCTTCATGACCAGGGCTACGGTTTCGCTGGAATTGATGAAGACCGAAAGATCGGTGAGCGGGTCGCCATCGACGACGATCAGGTCGGCAAATGCCTCCGGTGCGACAACGCCGAGCTTGCCCTCGGCCTGGACGATCTCTGCATTGATCGACGTTGCCGAACGCAGAACGTCGATTGCCGGCTGGATCTTGCCGCGCAGGAACAGCTCTCGTCCCTGTGTCTTGACGAATTCATGGCCATGCAGGTCACAGCCAAGTCCAAGCTTGACGCCGGCTGCCGCGCAATGGGCTACGGCCTCCAGCGAGCGCCGATTGACCTCTCGCACCTTCTCGGCCGCCGAGGCCGGAAGGCCAAGGGCATCGGCGTTTTCCGCGATCAGCTCGCCGGCGGAGAGCGTCGGCACGACAAAGGCACCGGCCGCCGCGATCATGCCGGCCGTCTCGGCCTCGATGAGACTTCCATGCTCAATGGTGCGTACACCCAGCCGCAGGCAGCGCCGCGCCGCGTCGTCCGTGTGGCAGTGCGCCATGACATAGCTGCCGCGCCGCGCCGCTTCTTCGACGGCGACAGCGATTTCAGCGTCCGAGAAATGCGGCATATCCAGGGGCGCGAGGTCGGTGGACACACCGCCGGAAACGAAGATCTTGATGTGGGTTGCGCCCTTGCGGAACTCCTCGCGCGCCGCCTTGCGCACCTCGTCCGGCCCGTCCACGGCCTGTGTCACGATGCCCGAATAGGCGCAGCCGCACGGCTCGACATGATTGCGCCGCCGCATGTCGCCATGGCCGCCGGTCTGGGTGAGCGCCCGTCCGGGAAAGAAAAAACGCGGACCGTTGATGAGGCCTTCGTCAATGGCAAGCTTCAGGCCGATATCGCCACCGCCGGCGTCGCGCAGTGTGGTGTAGCCGCGGTCGAGCGCGCCTGAAAGGAGCCGGGCCGCATGTGCCCCCAACAGGGCCGCCGGCATGCGGTCTGTGCCGTAGAAATCGTAGCTCGGCGTGTTTGCGTGGTAGTGCGCATCGATGAGACCTGGCATGAGAAAGCGCCGGCCGACATCGATGTGCTCGGCCTCCTGGAAGGCAAGCCCTTCACCGATCTCCCGGATGAGCCCGTCGGCGACAAGCACATCGACCGGTTCCCGGATTGTCTCGGACACACCGTCGAAAAGCCGTGCGTTTGCCAGGATGAAAGCTGTCATGTCCAACGTCTCCCCTGCCGGTATTCTAAGGTGCTGGTGAGCGGTTCTCAATCGGCTCGGCCGAGAGCGGCTTGCCTGCGGTTTCGCCCATGCCGCGAAGGGCCAGCAGCATGATCACGGCCAGCGCCATCATGTAGTAGGCGGGCGTCGAATCGTCACCGGTCCGCTCTACCAGATAGGTCGCAACGAACGGTGCGGTGCCGCCGAACAGGCCGAGGCTGATATTGTAGCCGATCGAAGCGCCGCTGCAGCGTATGTGCGACGGCATCATCTCGACGATCGTCGCCGGGATCACCGCGAACGTCGCGGCTGAGATCAGCGCAAGCCCGATCTGGCCGCAGAGGATCACCGCGAAGGAATGATGGTGTAGCAGCTGCCAGAGCGGCCAGCCGAGAACAAGTGTCGCGATAGCGACGCCAAAGAGCACCGGCTTGCGGCCGATCCTGTCCGACAATATCGCAAACGGAATTGACGTCAGCAGGATGACGAGAAGGCTGATCGTGTTGATCTCAAGCGCCCGGGCGGTTGAAAAATGCATGAACTCCCGAAGATAGGCCGCGACATAGACGAACAGCAGGTAGAAGCCGACCCCGCCCATCATCAAGAGGCAGATCATCCGGAAGAGTATGCGCCAGTGGTCGCGAAAGACCACGACCACCGGCAGGTGATCCTGCCGCAGGACACCCGGCGGTTCCATGACAAATCGGCGGATCACCAGTCCCCCCACGGCGATGACGGCGCCGAGGATAAACGGGATGCGCCATCCCCAGGCGGCCATCTCGGTTTCGCCGAGCCTCCAGCTGATAAAAGCACACAGGCCCGAACCGATAAGAAAACCGCCAATGCTGCTGGTCTGCGAGACGGCGGTCATCGCGCCGCGCCGAGTGCTCGGCGCGTGCTCGGCAAGGAAAACCATGGAGCCGGTATATTCCCCGCCAAGCGAAAGACCCTGTGCGATCCGGCAGAAGACCAGAAGCAGGGCCGCCGTTGTCCCCAATTGCGAATGGGTTGGAAGCAAGGCCAGGCACAGCGTCGCAATCCCCATCATCGAGATTGAAAGCGCCATAGAGGTCTTGCGGCCGTAGCGGTCGCCTATGTGGCCGAAGAGCGCCGCGCCAAGCGGCCGGGCGAAATAGCCCACGGCAAAGACCGCAAAGGCCGAAAGCAGCGATGCAAGGCGGTCATCGGAGGGAAAGAACAGCGGACCGAGGATCGGAGCGAGGAAACCGTAGACCGCGAAATCATACATCTCCAGCGCCGTGCCGACACTGCCGGCGGCGATGTTCCTGCGGTTGTTGCCAGCCAATCTCCATCCCCTTCCAGGTTCTCGCCGGACGACTCATCGTCCGACCATAACGCAGTTGAGGTTGTTCAGTCTTTGCCGGAACGGCCTGATTGGGAAAGAAAGGCCGAAATCGCCATCGAACACAAAACGGTTTCCGACGCGATGCGCGCCGGCGTATCCGGGTCGTAACGCCCGGCCCGGTCGGTCAGGTTCAAAATACCGATGGTCTGATCGTCCGCGACGACAGGATAGTTGACCAGTGCGCCGAAATCTGTGCCTTCGAAGCCGTCGTAATTTGGCAGCCAGGAAGCAATCTCTTCGCGATCCTTTGCGACAATGGGCTCTTTCTTGCGAAAAAGCTGATCGAACCAGGCGGAGGGTTCGACCCGGTCTGCAAGCCCCGGAGGATAGGCGGTCACGTCCGTTGAATAGATCCGACGCAACTGCCGTTCCGACGGATCGGCAATCAGAACGGTGAAAAGTTCAAATCCGATGCTTGTCTGCAAACGCCCGGCAAGCAGCGCAAACAGCGCTTCATGGGACCCTGACGCCGCGTGAACCAGGACAGACGGGTAGTCAAGGCGTTCCATCGCTTAGCCGCCGATGATGGTGATGTCGCGGTCAAAGCTTGTCAGCGAGACGCTGGCGTCTTCCGTGATGAGCACGTTGTCTTCAATGCGAACGCCGACATCACCGGACCGGTAGAGTCCCGGCTCCACCGTGAACACCATCCCCGGCTGCAGTGCCTGGTGATCGCCTTCCATGATTTGCGGGGCCTCATGGACGTCGAGCCCGAGGCCGTGGCCGGTCTTGTGGACGATCAGGTCGGCAAACGGCGAATCCCGCAGGACCTGCGTGGTTGCCAGGTCGACGTCGTGAGCGCTGAGGGCAGGGGCGCTCACTTCGCGGCCTTTCGCATTGGCCAGTCTGACCGTCTCGTAAATCGCGCGGTGCTCGTCCTGCACGTGATCGCAGAAGAATGTGCGGGTTATGTCGGCGTTGTAGCCGCCATAGGCCGCACCAAAGTCGAACAGCAGCGGATCGCCCTTCTGCAACCGTCGTTCACCGCTCGGTTCGCCGTGCGGATCGGCGGACATTGCACCGGAGAGAACAATTGCATCAAAGGCAAAACCCTCGGCACCGCTTTCGAGCATGGCGATCTGCAGCATGCCGAGGATTTCGCGTTCGCTCATGCCGTCACGCACCTTCGCAATCGTCGATGCAAGCGCCGTCTCGGAAATGGCGATCGCCTTCTGCAGGCACTCGATCTCGGTGGTGTCCTTGCAAAGGCGGATGCCGGCGATGGCTTGCTGCGCGTCGTGGACGCCGCCATTGCCGAAATGGCGGCGCAGGGCATCACCCTCGAACACCCGCATGCGCTGCCCTTCGACACCAATGGACCCGGCCTCCATGCGCCCTGAAATGGCGGCGAATGCGGCTTCAAAGCCGCTGCTGTCTTGCCAGTATTCCGTTTCCGCGTCAGGCATGCCGGCCGCCCAGCGGGCTCCTTCAAGCGACGGGATCACCGCAAAAAGCCGGCCGTCGGCGCAGACAAAAAGAACGGTCGGCCGCTCCATGAGATGAAAATTGATGCCCGTGAGATAGTAGAAGCTGGGTCCGGGTACCAGTGCGGCCGCATCAAGTCCGTTTTCCCCCAACGCGGCAGTAAGGCGCGCCCGGCGCGCGGCAAGAACGGTCGGGTCGATCATCGGTCTTTGCCTCCACCCTTGACCGGCGCGGCAATGTTCATTTCGTAGCCGACTTCCGGATCGAGCGAATTCTTGATGACCTCGAGTTCAGTCCGCACATGTTGTGCCATGGCTGCATCGGCACGGTCGGCGTCGCGGTCCTCGATCGCCGAGACCAGTTCCTTGTGTTCGTTGAGGCTGATCTTTGCCTCCGTCTTTCCGAAGGCCGGGTAGTAATGAAGGACGTAGGCGCGGCGGCCGCAATCGATACTCAGATCGTGGAACTTGCGGGTGAAATAGCTGTGGCAGCTCAGCGAGATCTCGCGGTGCAGCGCAAGGTCGGCGCCGTAAATCTGGTACACGTCGTTGCTCGGCAGCGACTCTTCATAGAGCTGTGCCGCTGCCTCGATACGCCCGAGGTTTTCGTCCGTTCGCCGGATTGCCGCATGACGTGCGACCGCGCGGGCCAGCAGGAGGTGGCTGTCCAGATATTCGCTCATGTTGTCGAGCATGTGCGGCGCAACGATACTTGTCCGGTTGGGCAGAAAGGAAACCAGGTCTTCGCTGGCGAGCATGACGAGTGCCTCGCGGATCGGTGTGCGCGACATGTCAAAGCGCGCGGCGAGCGCCACTTCGTCGAGCACGGAGCCCGGATCGATCCGGATCCACAAGATGTCCTCGCGCAGTTCTTCATAGACCCGCGCCGAACCGCGCTTGCGTTTCGGTTTGTCGCCGGTCGCCAGGTCCAGCTTGATGGGCGGGAAATCCTTGCGTTCACCGGTCTTGAGCTTCTTCTTTTTTGTCGATGGGTTCATGAGACCTATTGCGACCATGTTTGTCCTCCTTCGACCCGCGGGCCCGGCCGGCCGCGAGGCGGGTGGGCGACGAGATTCGCACTGCGCATCATAAGCAAGGCCGCGCAATACGCCATGGGCTGCAACCATCGCAAGTGTGCATATCTTCAGTGCTGCATCAGTCTTGCATAAAGTTTGCATAATTGTCTTGCATAAAGTTTGTATAATTAATATGCTTCCTTGTCCAATAAATTTAAGAGGGGCAACGGAGGAAGCAGTGATCAATCAATTCAGGACAAGTGTATTCGCCGCGGGACTGGCCGCCGCCGGGCTGTTTTCCGGTGCCAGCCATGCCGAGGACTACAACATCGCGTTCTTCGCCGCGTCGTCGCAGAACGGATTCAACCAGGCCATCTATGAAGGCATCGAGGCAAAGGCCAAGGAACTCGGCAACGTCACCACCGAGATCTATGACGGTCAGTTTAACGCCGCGCATCAGTACAGCCAGATCGAGGATGTGCTTGCCAGCGGAAAGTTCGATGGCTACGTCGTCATGGCGAATGACACGGTCGGCATCGCCGGCGCAGTCGAGCAGCTTGTTGCCGCCGGCAAGCCGGTGGTCTCCACCCTGTTTCCGATCGGACCCGACCTGACGACGCTCGATCCGCAGGTCGATGGACTGACGTCAACGGTGGCGTCCCCGCCGGCCGACGGCGCAAAGGCCCAGGCACAAGCCGTAGTCGATTACTGCAAGGATCGCGATCCGTGCAACGTCGTCATCATCATCGGCCAGCTGATTTTCCCCTTCGACAATCTGCGTTACGAGGCATTCCGCGAAGTGCTCGACGCGAATGACAACATCAAGGTCGTCGCGACGGGCGAGGGCAGCTACAGCCCGGATGTATCCCTGACGGCCATGACCGACATCCTGCAGTCGAACTCTGATGTGCATGTTGTCCTGTCGAACGCCGACCAGCACCTTGTCGGCGCTGAAATCGCGCTGGAGGCTGCAGGCTACAACGTACCGGATCTCTACCTCTCCGGCGGCGGCGCGGCCAATATCGCCATCACCGCCATCCGCGAGGGCCGTTGGGACGCAACGCTCGCCTATTTCCCGAAGACCATGGGATCGATGGCGCTTGATATCGTCGTCAAGAAACTGAGCGGCGAGGACGTGCCAGCCTCAGTCAACATGGATGAAGTCGGCCCCATGCCGTTCATCATCACCAAGAAAGAACTGGATGCCAGCCCCGACTTTGTCGGCGAATGGGAACAGTAGGATCGCCTAGCGAGCCACGGCGAAGGGCAACCATCTGCCCTTCGTCCCGATAACCCGAAACAGACGGAACTCATCCCGTGACCAGCACCAGCTATCGTATTTCCGCCGACATCGGCGGAACGTTCACCGATATTGTCTATCAGGACCGCAACAGCGGCGTCTGCGGCGCCACGAAAGTCCTCTCGACACCGGAAAACCCGGCACTTGCCGTCATCGAGGGAATCAATGCCGCGATACCGGCAGATGCCGAGATCGACTTCTTCGTGCACGGTACGACCGTCGGCCTCAACGCCCTTTTGACGCGCCGTGGCGCCAAGGTGGCGCTGCTGACGACCGAGAAGTTTCGTGACATCTACACCATTCAGGGCAATGACCGCGGCGAGATCTTCTCGATCCGCTGGAACAAGCCGGAACCGTTAGCGACCCTCGAACATACCTATACGGCCCGCGAACGCATCGCTGCCGATGGCGAGATCGTCACGCCGTTGGACACGTCGGATCTTGACCGGCTGGTGGCGGCGGCGCGGGAAAACGGCTACGAGGCGATCGCCATCTGTTTCCTCTTCGCCTTCCGCAATCCGCAGCACGAACTCGAGGCGGAGGCCTATCTGAGCGAGCGGCTTCCGGGCGTCTCCATCGCCGTATCGCACCGGGTCTCACCCGAGTGGCGCGAGTTTGACCGCACGTCGACAACGGTCATGGACGGCTACCTGGCACCGGTGGTGCACCGCTACCTTGAAACACTGGTTGGCGAACTCCAGCACCGCCTCCCGCCGGAGCAGGTTCTGCACGTCATGGAATCGAATGGCGGCGTCATGTCGGCGGCCTCGGCCAGTCGCACGCCGTTGCAAACCCTTCTTTCCGGGCCTGTCGGCGGCGCCATCGGCGGTCGCGCGCTGGCCGAAACGACTGGCCGCAAGAATCTCATCTGCGTGGACATGGGCGGCACATCCTTCGATGCAAGCCTGGTCATCGACGGACTTCCGTCGGCATCGACCGAGACCAGGCTGGAGGGCCTGCCGGTCCAGATATCGGTGGTCGACATCCATGTGATCGGTGCCGGCGGCGGATCCATCGCCTGGACAGAAGCCGATGCCGTGCGTGTCGGCCCGCAGTCCGCCGGATCAAATCCCGGACCGGCCTGCTACGGCCTTGGCGGCAGCGAACCGACCGTCAGCGATGCCAATCTTGTGCTCGGCAGGCTCGACGGCGCCAATTTCTCGGGCGGCGACATGAACCTCGACCGGACGCTGGCGGAAAATGCCGTTGGCGCGCTGGGCGCCCGGTTCGGCATGGGCACGCAGCAGATGGCGCAGGGCATCATCGACATTATCAATGCCAAGATGGCCGATGCGATCCGGACAATCACCATCCGGCGCGGCATAGATCCTCGCGACTTCTCGCTTCTCGCCTTTGGCGGTGCAGGTCCCGCGCAAGCCGCGGCGCTTGCCGAGGAACTTGAGATTGAAGAAGTGATTATTCCGGTACATCCCGGCGCATTTTCCGCCTGGGGCATGCTTCAGACCGACGTCCGGCACGATTTCAAGGAGACCTTCTACGGATTCTGGGATCAGGTTGAACGGGACGATCTGGAAGCCCGCTTTGCGCGGCTTGAATCGGAAGGACGCGCCTACCTTATCGAAGAGGGTGTGGGCGAAGCGGCGATTGAGTTCGAGCGCAGCGCCGACTTCCGCTATCACGGCCAGGAATATGTGCTCACCATTCCGATACCGGCCGGTTCCATTGACATGGATGCAACTCGCCGGGCGTTCGACAGCGCCTATGACCGTCAATACGGCCATTCGAGCCCCGAGGGCCGCGTCGAGGTAGCCAACATCCGCGTTGCCGCTATCGGCAAACTCGATCGGCCGGACAGTGCCGATCCGGAGCCCTCGGAGGCCGGTCCCGCCCTCAAGCGCCCGGTCTATTTCAGCGGCCGCGAGCAGGAGACGGCCATCGTCGACCGCGCCGGCCTCGCTGCCGGGTCCGCGACCGTAGGGCCGGCTATCATCGAGGAGGGCACCGCAACAACCCTCGTGCCGCCCGGATGGCAGGCGAACGTTATCGCGGGCGGACACCTGTCGGTCACTAGAGCAATTCTGAGTTAGATTGGATCATTTGATGGCGGAAAATCGGTCCAGTCGGCCAGGCGCGTCGCGCAGCGCGATGTGGGGCATCGGGCAAGCGGCGCAACGACGCCGATGGGCCGATTTTCCCCACCCTTGAAAGGGAAGAGAATATTGAAAATCAACAATGAATGGGCCGGGCGATTTTGCCCCCTGGCGTCGTTGGCTTCCGCTTGTGGTGGGATGGCACCACGGCGCGCAACCCGCCTGGCCAGAGACCAAAATCGCCACGGTCAAATGATCCAATCTAACTCAGAATTGCTCTAGAACGGAGAAAGCACAATGAGCGCCAAAGCCGATCCGATCACCACGGAGGTGGTGCGCAATTTCGTTATCTCCTGTGCGGAAGACATGAACGCGTCCCTTTGGCGCTCCGCATTCTCGGCGATCATCTATGAGGGCCGCGACAGCGCGGTCGCGCTGCTCGATGTCGACGGCAACATGCTTGGACAGTCGACCGGCGTGCCGCTCTTCATCGGCGCCATCGATGCCTGCGTCCATCTGGTCAAGGAACGCTACGGCGACGACATGGCGCAGGGCGACATCTTCCTGATCAACGACAGCTACCTGCAGGGAACCCATCTGCATGACATCACGGCTGTCGGCCCGATCTTTCATAACGGCACTCTTGTCGGCTTCGGCGCAGCCCGGGCGCACTGGAATGACATCGGCGCAATCGATCCCGGCTCCACCATGGGGTCCACCTCGATCTATCACGAGGGTATTCGCCTCGGGCCAACCCGCATCATGCGCAATTTCGAGCCCATTGAGGAATGGTATGACCTATTGCGCCGCAACACGCGCATGCCGGACATGTCCATCGGCGACCTCAATGCCCAGATCGCGTCGATCCGCACGGGTGAACGCCGCCTCGGCCAACTGCTCGACCGTATCGGTGTCGAGACATACAAGAGCGCCTGCCAGAATATTTTCGAACAGGCCCGCCGGCTCGACCGCGAGGCGATAGCCGCACTCAAGGACGGCACCTATGCGCGCGAGGGCTATCTCGACGATGACGGGGTCGGCGATGAGCCGGTCAAGATTGCCATGTCCATGACCATCGACGGCGAACGCATGATCATCGACCTGGAGGGAACATCCGGCCCGGTGCTGGGCTCCATCAATTGCGGTGCGGTGCAGACAAAGTCGCTTCTGCGGCTGGCCTACAAGACGATGATCAATCCGGACCGGGCGATCACCGGCGGTTCGTTCGAGACGATGACCGTCAAGATCCCCGACGATTGCCTCTTCAACGCCCGCGAACCGGCTGCCTGCGAATGGTATTTCACCGGCCTCGGCCTGCTGGCGGATCTGATGATTTCCTGCATGAGCGAGGCGATGCCCGAAAAGGCGAAGGCGGCCCACTACGGCGACTCCATGGTCGCGGCGTTTTTCTCCATGGATGAGAAGCGCGGGCAATGGATCTCGGTCGAGCCGACAGCCGGAGGCTGGGGCGGCGGTGTCGGTGGCGACGGCCAGTCTGCGCTGGTCAATCTGGTCAATGGCGGGTTCCGCAATATCCCGGCGGAGGTCTATGAGACCAAGTTTCCGGTGCGTATCGAGGAGTTCTCGATCCGGGGTGATTCCGGCGGGCCCGGACGGTGGCGCGGCGGATGCGGTGTTGTCCGCACCTACAAGCTCCTTGAGGATTGCTTCAGCGCGCTTTGGTTCGAACGCTCCAGAACCCCCGCCTGGGGTCTCGAGGGCGGGGCCGACGGCGCCGGTCCGCAAAACACCATTACCCATCCGGACGGAACCACGGAACAACTTCTCAAGATGCGTGCACGGGAGTTTCCGGCTGGCACAATTGTTGAGACCCGGACCGGCGGTGGCGGCGGCTTCGGCGATCCCAAGGCACGTCCATTTGACGAGGTGCTTGCCGATGTGCGTCAGGGCTATGTCTCTGTTCAGGCGGCGTGGAATGATTATGGTGTTCGCATATCCGGAGACATGACCATTGACGAATCCGCATCGCAACCGCGCCAGACCGCCTGAAACCCGGCAGAACCATGGCGGCTGACCAGGTTCCTGCCCGGGGCGAGCCCTGTATCCGACTGCGCGGCATCGGCAAGTCGTTCGGCGGCGTATCGGTGCTGGCAGATATCGATCTCGACATCGGAACCGGCGAGATACACGGTCTCGTCGGCGAAAACGGTGCCGGCAAATCGACACTCGGCAAGATCATCGGCGGATACTATTCCGCCGGTACCGGCGACATCGAGGTGTTCGGCGACGCGGTCGGCACCTGGACTCCGCCGCTTGCCCTGGAGCGCGGCATCGCAATGATGCACCAGGAATTGCAGCTCGTGCCGGCGCTTTCCGTCGCACAGAACGTCTTCCTCGGCATTGAGGACGAGCGGTACGGCATCCTCAAGAATACGGAAAACGCCAGGCTGAGCGATGTCATGGCGGCGTCCGGTTTCGAGCTCGATCCGGCCGCGATTACCTCCAACCTGTCCATCGCCGACCAGCAGAAGATCGAAATCATGCGGGCGCTTGCGAGGGAAGCAAGGGTAATCGTCATGGACGAACCGACCTCGTCGCTGACCGCGGACGAGGCGGAACGGCTGCACGAAACCATGCTGCGGCTGAAGGAGACGGGCACGACGATTATTTACGTGTCGCATTTTCTCGATGACATCCTTCGTGTCTGCGACCGCGTAACGGTGTTGCGGGACGGCAGTCTCGTGCGCACCGCCGATGCCGCCGATGAAACCAAGGGATCGCTGGTCTCCGCCATGCTGGGCGGTACCCGGTCCGAAACGCCCTATCCGCCAAAGGTGCTTTCGGATTTTGCCGGCAAGCACCCGGTTCTTTGGGTCAGCGATCTCAGTGCGCCGACCGGCGTATCCGGTGTTTCGCTGGAAGTCGGTCCGGGCGAGATCGTCGGGTTGATTGGCCTTGTCGGCAGCGGCCGAACTGAAATTGTCCGGGCGATATTCGGTGCCGACAGCGCGAGCGGCGGAGAGGTGCGCCTCAACGGCATTCCCTATGGAGGACGCACGCCCGCGGCTTCGGCCGAGCGCGGCATGGTGATGGTTCCCGAAGACCGGCGCAAGCAGGGGCTTGTTATGACGCTGCCCGTTCGCGCCAACATGACTTTGCCGCATCTGCGGCACTTTACGATGGCTGCCGGTGTTCTGCGGACAGCGTTGGAACGCAGCCGCGTACAGGCTCTGATAGAGTATTTTCGTGTTGTGCCGGACCGGATTGACGGTGATGTCACGCATTATTCCGGCGGCAACCAGCAGAAGGTCCTGCTTGGCAAGTGGCTCTTGCGCGATCCGGGTGTCGTCATCCTCGACGAGCCCAGTCGTGGCGTCGATGTCGGTGCCCGCCAGCGCATTCACGAAGCGATCGCCGATCTTGCGGCGAACGGTGCCGGTGTGCTCCTGATTTCATCGGAAATCGAGGAAGTGCTCGGGCTCGCCCATCGCGCCTATCTTGTCCACGAGGGCAGGCTGGTCGGCGAGGTCGATCCCGACAAGGCAACCACACAGGACGTCTTGTGGACTCTGTTCCACCAGGACGATCCCGATACAATGACGACAGGGGGTAGCGCACAGTGACAACCGTGGTTTCTTCCGCCCGGGCCGCGAGATTCTTTCAGACCTATGCGGTCCTGATCATGATTGCGCTCCTCATCGTGGCTCTCAGCCTGATGAGCGACAGTTTTCTGACCTTCCGGAACCTGCAGAACATCCTCAACCAGAACGCACCCCTGGCCATTATGGCGAGCGCCATGACGCTGGTGATCATCGGTGGCGGATTTGACCTTTCGGTGGGATCCATTTTCGCGGTCGCCGGTGTTTCCGCCGCGTGGATCGCGCTCAATGTCGATCCGTTTCTGGGGCTTGCGATCGCTCCGTTTATCGGCCTGGCGCTTGGAACAATGAACGGCCTCGTCATTACGACTTTGAACATTCATTCGTTCCTCGCGACGATCGCCACCAGCATGGTTTTCAAGGGCATCGCCATCCTGATCACCGATGGCCGGCTGATCCCGGTGCGCATCGATGCGTTCACCTGGCTTGGCCGCGACAAGATCGGCGGCATTTTTGTCGCCGTCATCGTCATGATCGCCTTCGCCCTGATCCTGACTTTCATGCTCAACCGCACAGCCTTCGGCCGCAAGGTCTATTCCGTCGGGGGCAACGAAGAGGCGGCCATTCTGTCAGGCGTGCGCACGGACCGGATCAAGATTGCGACCTTTGCCATTGCCGGCATGGCGGCCGGTTTGGCGGCGGCCATCTCCGTCTCCCGGATCTCCATGGGCCAGCCGGGTGCCGGCATCGGCATGGAACTGCAGGCCATAGCCGCCGTCATCCTCGGCGGAACCAGTATCTATGGCGGTTCCGGTGCTGTGTGGCGCAGTATCGCCGGCGTTTTGTTGCTGGCCTTGATCAACAACGGATTTAACATTCTCAACGCCGATCCCTTCTATCGTGATCTGACAACAGGGCTTATTATCCTCGCTGCGGTCGGCATCAGCGCCTCCGGAGGGAGACGCTAGAGCGTGTCTGGTTTAGTTTGAAGCATTTGATGGCGGAAAATCGGACCAGTCGGCTAGGCGCGTCGCGCAGCGCGATGTGGGGCATCGGGAAAGCGGCGCAACGACGCCGATGGGCCGATTTTCCCCACCCTGAAAAGGAGTGAAGATGTTGAAAACCAACAATGAACGGGCCGGGCGATTTTGGCCCCTGGCGTCGTTGGCTTCCGCTTGTGGTGGGCCCACACCACGGCGCGCAATCCGCCTAGCCAGAAGCCAAAATCGTCTCGGTCAAATGATTCAAACTAAGCCAGACACGCTCTGGGCTTGAGGTAATTGGATCCGGCAATGGCAAACCACACGTTTCAGTGCATCGACGGGCATACGTGCGGCAACCCGGTGCGGGTGGTCAGCGGAGGCGCGCCGCCCTTGCAGGGCGATACGATGCTGGAGCGCAGGGCGCATTTCCTGGCCGAATATGACTGGATCCGTACCGGTCTGATGTTCGAGCCGCGCGGGCACGACCAGATGTCCGGCTCGATCTTCTATCCGCCGACGCGCGAAGATTGCGATGTCGGCATCCTGTTCATCGAAACCTCGGGTTGCCTGCCCATGTGCGGACACGGCACGATCGGCACGGTTACCACGGCGATAGAACATGGCCTTGTCTCCCCGCGCACACCGGGTGAGTTGCGCCTCGACACACCGGCCGGACTGGTGGTCGCCTCGTACCGGCAGGAGGGCCGGTTCGTCGAGGAAGTTCGCATCACCAACGTGCCGTCCTTTCATTACGAAACCGGCCTGACGGTGGAAATCGACGGATTGGGGCCACTGACAGTCGACATTGCCTATGGCGGCAATTTTTACGCCGTTGTCGAACCGCAGGAGGCGTTCAGCGACATGGCTGACTGCAGCGCCGCCGAACTGGTCGGCTGGAGCCCGAAACTGCGCGCCGCCCTGAACGCGAAATATACCTTCGTCCACCCCGAAAAACCGGAAATCAGCGGCCTGTCGCACATCATGTGGACCGGCAGGCCGAATGCGCCCGGTGCCCATGCCCGCAACGCCGTTTTCTACGGCGACAAGGCGCTCGACCGCTCGCCATGCGGCACCGGCACATCGGCCCGCATGGCGCTTGAACATGCCCGCGGCAGACTTTCCGTCGGAGACGATTACGTGCATGAGAGCATTATCGGATCGCTGTTCAACGGCCGCGTGGAAGGGGAAACGGCAATCGCCGACCGAAAGGCGATTATCCCGTCCATCGGCGGCTGGGCTCGCGTCACCGGCTTTAGCACCATTTTCATCGATGACCGCGACCCTTACGCGCACGGATTTGTCGTGACTTGACTGGAGGCGCCGATGCGCTCGGTAAAGACGATCCACATTGTCAGTTGCCATGCCGAAGGGGAGGTGGGCGATGTGATCGTTGGCGGTGTCTCGCCACCGCCTGGTGATACCTTGTGGCAACAGCGCGAATTCATTGCATCCGACAAGTCTCTGCGAAATTTTGTCTTGAATGAACCGCGCGGTGGTGTTTTCCGCCACGTCAATCTGCTGGTACCGCCCAGACATCCGGATGCCGTCGCGGGTTTCATCATCATGGAACCGGAGGACACGCCGCCGATGTCGGGATCGAACGCGATCTGTGTTTCGACGGTGCTTCTGGATACGGGCATCGTGCCGATGCACGAACCGGTGACGGATATGGTCCTTGAGGCGCCCGGCGGCCTTGTTCGGGTAAGGGCACAATGCCGGGACGGCAAGGCGCAGAACATCACCGTACAAAACCTGCCCTCCTTTGCTGATCGGCTGGATGCCGATCTGGAGGTCGAGGGACTGGCACCAATCAATGTGGATACAGCCTTTGGCGGCGACAGTTTTGTCATTGTCGATGCCGGGGCACTGGGATTTGAACTCGTGGAGTCGGAAGCGCGCGATCTTGCGCAGTTGGGCGTCCGTATCACCGACGCGGCCAACAAACAGCTTGGGTTTTCCCATCCGGAACTGCCCGGTTGGGACCATTTCTCATTTTGCCTTTTTGCTGGCGCGCTGGATGAAACGGGTGAAGGTCTGACGGCGCGATCGGCTGTTGCCATCAAGCCCGGCAAGGTCGACCGGTCGCCAACCGGAACGGCTGTTTCGGCCCGCATGGCGGTCCTGCATGCGCGGGGACGAATGACAGCCGGCGATCACTTCATCGCGCGCTCGATAATCGGCTCCACCTTCAAAGGCCGAATTGCCGGTGAAACCCGGGTAGCGGACCAAACGGCCATTATTCCCGAAATCACCGGTCGTGCATGGATTACCGGCATCCATCAGCACATGCTTGATCCCGGTGATCCCTGGCCGGAAGGCACCAGAATCAGTGACACCTGGGGCGTTTGAATCGCTCCTTTTGCGCTTGTTTCAGACTGGCTTGTCGCCCGGCCCGTCATATCGATGCGGTATTGAAATCACGTTGCGTGTTGCATTTGCGCCTCTGACAGGCCAACATCGCCGCCTGTGGCCCAAAAAACCAACGATTTGGGGAAGTTATGGGAAACGGTAACAGTGGCGGGACTCTACCGCGTGAGTTCTGTATCCTTCCCTGGATCCACCAGCACATAGCGACGACGGGCGCGATTTCGCCCTGCTGCGAGTTCGATGGACAGGTGGCCAACCTTTCCGATTCGACGCTCGACGAAGCCTGGAACAGCAAACAATTGGCGGACGTTCGCGAGGCGTTTCTCGAAAACCGCCCATTGGAAGCCTGTCGCAAGTGTTTCGATCGGGAGGCCCATGAGGGCGCGAGCCTGCGTCTTGAATCCAATCAGGTGTTTTCGCGCTGGATCAAACGGTATGAAGCCGGGTCCGACAGCGGGCCGAAACCTCCGCGGCACCCGGTATCCTATGATCTTCGATTTTCCAATCTCTGCAATTTCAAATGCCGAAGCTGCTGGCACGGCGCAAGTTCCAAATGGTACTCCGACGGCAAGGCCATCGGAGTCACCATGGCTGACAAGGCCGAGATCAACAGTTTCAGGAGCGTCGACGATTTTCTGGATCAGGTCGGTGAAGGTCTGGGCGAGGTTGAGCGGATATACTTTGCCGGCGGCGAGCCGCTCATGATGTCCGAGCACTATGCTCTTCTTGAGAAACTGGTGTCGCTTGAACACACGGATGTTGCGCTGGCTTACAACACAAACATGTCTGTCAATGCTTTTCGCGGGCAGTCGATTTTCGATCTATGGCGGAAGTTCCCCAACGTAGTGGTGGCCGCCAGCGTCGATGCCGCCGGTGATCTGGGCGCAATGGTCCGCAAAGGCTTTGATTGGGATGTTTTCGCTTCCAACATTCACACCCTGCGCGACGAATGTCCCCACGTAGACCTTGAGTTCGGCGTCACCGTTTCCGTGCTGAATATTCTCCACCTTCGTACGCTGCTGGAAAAGCTCCGTGTGGAACTCGGCGCCTCTCCCGGTTCGATTTTCCTTCATTCGCTTCAGGAGCCGGAGTTTTACAGAACGCAAATCCTGCCATTTCATTTGAAACGCAAGGTCTCGGAAGAGCTGGAGGCATATGCCGACGGGATCGCCAGCAAAGCGGACACCATCGGTAACGTCGATGGTCCGCATATTCAGATGGTGCGGGGCATTGTCGATTACATGAATGCCCGCGATTTGTCGGCACGGTTCGAGAAGTTTGCGAGAATGATGCAAAGGTTGGACAAGCTGCGCGACGAGGACAGCAGCACACTGCTGCCGGATCTGGCACCCTATCTCGGGCGATCCCAGAAGAAACTGCCGCGAACCTTGCGCAAGGTCCGCCGACTGCTGCCCGGTCAGGTCTGAGCTGGACATGCGGTTCACCGGGTCATCAGCAGGACGGGTCAGCCGGATTGAGGAAAAGCCGTGAGTGAATTCGACGAGACGGCTGTCGCCGAGGCTTACAATCGCGGCCTCGCACTGGAAAAGGCCGGCGACCGGCGAGGCGCGGCAAAGGCCTATCGGCAGGTCCTTGACCTTGATCCGGATGACCATGGCGGCGTCTCCGTCCGCCTGGCATCCATGGGGCTGGGCGAGACGCCGGAAAAGATGCCCGATGCCTATGTGGCCATGCTCTTCGACCAGCACGCCGATGATTTTGACGACATCCTGGTCGAGCAGCTGCGTTATTGTGTGCCGATGCAACTGCGCCAACTGCTGCGAACCCATGCAGACAAACGCTTCGAGCGTGTTCTGGATCTGGGATGCGGCACCGGTTTGACCGGTATCGCGCTGCGGGACTGTGCCGGTCATCTCACCGGTGTCGACCTTTCCGAACGGATTATTGAACTGGCCTACGACCGTGAGGTTTATGACGAGCTCTACGTCGGTGAAGCCGTCGGCTTTTTGCAGGAATTTGAGGATGAAAACGGCCAGCGGCCAAAATGGGACCTGATCGCCGCAACGGACGTGTTTCCGTATGTTGGGGCCATCGAATCCCTCGTTTCCGCGGCCAATGAGCGGCTTGTGCCGGACGGCTGTCTCGGATTCTCAACAGAGACCCTGCCCGAGGCCTCCTTCGAAGGCAAGCCATTCAGGGTCGGACCACGGCAGCGCTTTGCGCATGCGCCATCCTACCTGAAGGCAGTTCTTGAAGATAATGGGTTTACGCTCGAGGAAATCCAGCAGATTACCGTGCGTCTTGAGGACGGAGAACCGGTTCCCGGTCATCTTGTTCTTGCGCGCAAGTCTCGATGATTGATGCGATGGGATCAGCTCGACTGGCCGTTGATTCCGGCTAGCTTCATTGCCGCTTCGAATTTAGACCAGTCCTCTTCAAAGCGAAACGGCTGGGCTTTTTCCAGGGTTTCGATCGAAATGTCCGGCCAGGCTTGCCGCGCGGCTGCCCCGGCGGCCTTTGCCTCGTCGACATTGCCCGCTTCGGCATAGGCAAAGGCCTGGTTCACAAGGGCCCAGGCTCGGCGATGACTGTTTTCCGCGTGCTTGATGCCGGTTTTGGACCATGCGATCGCCTCTTCATGCTGTCCCTTGAACGTATAGTTGCGGGAGATGAAATTGGCGTACCAGCTCGGATAGGCCGGATTGAGTGCAATTGCATTCTTCAACAGGCTGATCGAGCGATCGTAATCACGGTCGAACGAGGCGACCCATCCTGCGGTCGCCAGGATCTCCGAGTTGTTCGGGCTGTTTCGGGCTGCGGAAAGGGCCAGCGAAAGGGCGGTTTCGTAGCGGCCGGCGACCTGGTCGACATAGGCCTGCGTGACATTGAGCTCGGCATTTTCCGCATCCGTCAGAGTCCCGTCCAGCAATGAGGCCTCCTTCAAAAGTTCATTCGCGGCTTCCAGCGAGGCGAGCTTGTCATCCGAAAAGCCCCATTGCGCATCGAACGTGTGGGTTCGCGCTTCAAGGATCAGCGCGTGGTAGTAGTTCGGATCGAGCGCGCGCACCTGCTTGAGCAGGCGCCGGGCCTCGATCATGGATTCCCGCGTGTAGCTGTTGAATGCCTTCTGCGCCTTCATGAGGCCGAGATAGGCATCGACATTGTTGGTGCCCGCGCCGCGGCTCGCCAGCTCACGCCTGTCCGAGAGTGTCACCTCCAATGCGACCAGGACTTTCAGGGTGATCTCGTCCTGAACGGCGAACACGTCGTCCTCGCTGCGGTCGAACCGCTCGCTCCACAGCGACTCTCCCGAACTGACGTCGGACAGTTCGGCAATCACGCGGATTTGGTTGTTCCTGAGTTGCACCGATCCGGACAGCACATATTCGACTCCAAGCTCGGCACCCGCGCTACGCGGCGTCTCGGACTGCTGCGCCATCGCGAACGTCGCGCTCGCGGAGATCACCGCAATCTGCGGGACTTCGGACAGGGCCGAAATGATCGAAACGGTAATGCCGTGCGCGAACATGGCGCCTTCCGATTCCGTCGATACGCTTTCGAAGGGCAGAACGGCGATTGAGGGTCGGTCAAACACCTGGGCTTGCGTGATGGCCGTGGTGGTGGACGATCTGTCCGCGCTCCAGAACCAGATACCCGCGGTGAACGAGATCAGTGCGACAACGACCACGGCAAGGCTGGCTGCGAGAACATTGCGTCTGCTTTTGCTGTAACCGCGCCGTCCGAGCTTGACTGCCACATCGGCTTTCTCGTTGAGCTCGATTTCGAACATGGCGACCGAACTCGATACCAGTCCAAAGGCGCCGGTGGACAGCGGCTCAATTGTCAGGTCCATCTCCGACAGGACGTCTTCCTTGACTGTCTCCGAGATGCAAATGCCACCGGGCTCGGCCATCTCCATCAGGCCATGGGCGGCCTTTTCCGCTGATTCAATCTCCTGGGAGTTTTCCTTTTGCACAACCTTTTCGATGCCGATGCGGAAACTGACCTGCCGGTCTTCGCGGATGGCCTTGTTCTTTGTCTGCAAAGCAAGTTGAAGTGTCAGCGCGAAGAGCACGGCGCGCCGCACATCCGGAAACTCGATAACCGCCCGGCCTTCGAATTCGCGCAGTTGCCGGCCATTGTGCGAGGAAAGATTGGTGCGGATCAGTTCGCGATCAATCGAATCGATTGCTTTTCGAGTGCGTGCGGCATCGACGCGCATCAGTCTCGAATATCCAACGATGACCGCTGATAATATGGCTCTTTCGCGGTTCATATAGCGCCGTATGCGGTCGGAAAAATGCGATTCCGACGGTTGAATAAAAATCTATCGGGAAACCAATGCACAATCCGGTTGGCAGTGCAAACGGTTGGTTGGAAAACTGTGACGCTGTGAGCCGGTATAGGGCCGGCCATTGTGAATGGACCAACTGTCATGTCGTTTTTCCGGCTGGCATTCGATGGACCCTTAACTAAGTTACCTCGCTGAAATGTCGAGTGCCGTAGTTACATCGTATAATACGGTCGTGCTTGCTCCTTGTTTCAACCTTGCTGCGCACCTACCATAATACGGAAATGGTGGCATTTTCAGGCGCAAAGTGACATTTCACCGATACGAAAGAGCCGTACCGTTTATTGAAAGGGATAGCTCGGCTTAATGCAGTCAAACCCGAACTCCAGAATACCTTGGCCCGATGACTATTCGGCGCTCGAAGCCCTGCTCCTTGCCGAGCTCGGTGGTGACAGCCACATTTTCCTCCATCGCATTATCAGCGAAGGCAAATCCGGCGCCCATGTGATGGTTGCCGACGTCACGAGTGACAAGTTCACTGGCCAGGCCATTTTGAAACTGGATCGCGCGCAGGGCGCACGCCGGGCGGAAGCCCTGGAGTATGAGCGGCACCAGAAGGCCATAGAGGTGGCGCCGGAATACGCCGAAAGCTATTTGCCGAAACTGGTTTGCGCGGTGAGGGAGGAGGACAAGGTTGCGGCCCTGACGACGATCGCCGGGCGCGGTCTTGAATACGCCCTTCCATGGAGCGCATGTTCGTACGGTCCGCAGCTTGAAACGGCAGTGCGGCTGTCGGAAGATCTCCTGGAGCGTTGGAACGCCGAGTACCATCTCGAACCCGACATGTTGCTGCCACAGGATCTGCTGGACCTGTGGCTTGACTACCGCATACACCGCGAGCGCGGCAGCCGGATCCACGAATTTATCGAAACGAAGTGTTCGCTCGCGGCCGATTCACCGACATTCATGTTTGACGGTGACTGGTTTCCCAATCCGCTGGCATTCGCCGGTGGCCTGATCCCGTTGCCGGATACCGCGCGCCTGCGCGCCATCAGGGGCAATCAGCACGGCGACCTGCACGGCAAGAACGTGCTTGTGACCAAACAGGCGGAAATCGATCCGCACTACTACCTGATCGATCTCGATTTCTACCGGGCCGACGGTTTCCTTTTCTACGATCACGCGATGTTCGAGCTGGACTATCTCCTGACGTCGCGAGAAACGATAAGACCGCGCCACTGGAAGACGATCATGCAAAACCTTCGGCGCGGCCCTCAGCGTCAGAAGGATGCCGGGCTTGTGGGTGAGGATATCGGTATCCTCCAACTGGTTCGCGAATTTCGTGAAAAGCCGCGCCAGTGGATCGATCAGCATGAGCCGAACCGCCTATCGTTTCTTGATAGCCAGTACATGTTGGCTAGGCTCGCAGTGGGCCTCGCGGTCTCGCACCAGCGCCGCGATTTCGTATCCCGGGCGTTGGGTTTCCTCTACGCCGCCTTCAATCTGAAGGATTATCTGGCCCTTCACGAGTTCGACTGGCCGAGACACGGTCCGGAATTTTCCATCGAAGGACTCTATCCGGACAGTCAAACGCAGCAATCAGGAAACGAAGCGGCGATCGCAGCAGGACCTGCCAGGCCCTCGGACCAACCGCTCAATCGCCCTACCAAACGGATCGTCGCAGTTCTTCCCCTCTATTGCCCACACGATCAGCAGGCCCTTGACCAGATCGCCGACGGGATCACCGATGGCATCATATCGGATCTTTCGAGGATTGACTGGTTCACCACGGTCGCGCGGTCGGCGACGCGGTCCTATCGCGGCGGCGACAGTGATCCGCGCACGGCCGGGCGCGAACTGAATGCGAACTACGTTGTCTCCGGTGCCGTGAGAAAGGCCGACGACGACATCCAGATCTCGATCAGGCTGATCGAGACCGAATCCGGTGATGAGGTCTGGTCAAACCAGTACCGGTTCGATCGTGAAGTCGATGACTCGCTGACCAACGAGGAGATTATCGCAAACACGATCTCCACGACCATCGACACCGAGGTTGACCGCCATGAGCAAGAAACAGCCATGCGCAACAACTCCGAGGATGCGGACAGCTGGGAACTGTTGATGCGGGCCCGGTGGCATATGTCCCAGGTAACCCAGGAAGACAATGATACCGCCCGGGACCTGGCACTGAGGGCAATGGAGAAAATGCCCAGCTATTCGTCGCCACCTGCAATGCTCTCGCAAATCAACGTGCGCGCATGTTTCTTCGGCTGGAGCAAGCGGACCGATGAGGAAACGGAGGATGCCGTAAACCTGGCGCGCCACGCCGTATCGCTTGATCCGGGAAGCAGTTATGCGCATGAATCGCTGGCCCGGGCCTATCTGTTCGCCAGCCGTGTGTCGCCGGCCATCAGGGAGGCCGAAACCGCCGTCTCGCTCAATCCATCGTCGGCTTCAGCGCATCTCTGGCTTGCAATTGCCCTCTTGTGGGCCGGCAAGCCGGCCGAGGTGCTTCCGGTCATCGAGCTTTCGCTGAAACTTGGAAAATATGAACAGGGGCTGGTTTTCAAGCTGAGTGTCAAGGCCGGCGCCTATTTTGCTCTCGGGCGTATCCACAAAGCCGAGGAACTCATGCGGCAGGCCGTGGATGTGGGCTCCGGACAGATGGTCAGCCAGATGTTCCTTGCTGTCATATTGAGCCAGGAAGGTCAGTTGGAGGAGGCGCGCTACTACGTCAAGGTTGCCCTTGAACAACGACCGGACCTGACATGCCGGAAACTGCGATCCATGATTGCCGGAATGAAATCGGACATGCTCGAACCGTTGGTCGAACGCATGGCATCGCTGGGTGTTCCCGAATAGTCGGTGCGTTGTTCAGTCCGCCGGTTCGCCAAGCGCGGCCGACAGGCGCTGACAATAGGTCTCCAACACTTTGATGCGGGCAAAGCGCTTGTCGTTGCCCTCAACGAGGGTCCATGGGGCGGCCGACGTGCTGGTGTATTGCACCATGTCGTTGACCGCTTCTTCGTAAATGTCCCATTTGTCGCGGTTGCGCCAGTCCTCGTCAGTCAGCTTCCAGCGCTTGTAGGGCGTCTTTTCCCGAAGCTTGAACCGTGCGAGCTGTTCGTCCTCCGTGATGTGGATCCAGTATTTCACAAGCACCGTGTTGCTCTCGTTGAGCTGTTCCTCGAAATCGTTGATTTCGGCATAGGCGCGACGCCATTCGTCCTCGGTGGCAAAACCCTCGACGCGCTCCACCAGGACGCGTCCATACCAGGAGCGGTCGAAGATCGTCACATGGCCGGCGCTGGGTACACGTCTCCAGAACCGCCAAAGATAATGCCGTGCCCGTTCTTCCTCCGTTGGCGCCGAGAAGCCGTGGACCTGGTAATTGCGGGCATCAAGCGCCGCATTGATACGCCGGATCGCACCGCCCTTGCCAGCAGCGTCCGGACCTTCGAAAACAAGAACGCTCGCGATGTTTTTCGACTTTGCAGAAAGGTGCATGCGATGCAAACGCGCCTGAAGGTCAATCAGCCGCTCCTTGTATTGCACCTTGCTGAGCTGCTGTTCCATCTTCAGGCCACTGAGCACGGTTATGGACCTTGCAGCCTGATAGGCGGCACCGTTTGTGGTCGCGGCGTCACGGGACTGTTTGCCTTTCTTGGTCTTGGCTTTTTTCCCGGTGGCGGCGGTTTTGTTCTTGGCACCGTTGTTCTGGTCTTCTTCAAGACGGTGTGCGATCGCGTCATGCAGGATTTTGGCGACCGTGATCGACCGGTAGTTGGAATCGGTCCCCTCGACAACCGTCCAGGGCGCAATGCCGCGATTGGTCCGGGAAACAAGCTGCTCGGCGGCACTGATGAACGAATCGTACATTCGCCAGTGCTCCCAGTCGCGTTTGTTGACCCGGGCCGCGGTCAGCGGGTCGTTTTCCAGGTTTGTCAGGCGGCGTTCCTGTTCCTCCCGGCTCAGATGCATCCAGAATTTGAGGATCAATGCGCCATCGCGCGCCAGTGCCCGCTCGAAACCGACTATTCGTTCGAGCTGGTTGACGAAGGTGGCGTCGTTGGATTTGCCATAAACCCTGTCGAGAAGCGGCCGCGAATACCAGGCACTCAGGAACATTCCGATCCGGCCGCGTGGCGGCAGATCACGCCAGTATTTCCAGAATTCCGGCCAGTTCCAGTCGCCGTCTTCGTCATCATCATAGGCCCGTGTGATCAGCCAGCGCGGATCCATCCAGGCGTTGAGCAGGCTGACGGTTTCGCCTTTGCCGGCACCGTCGACACCGGCGAAAATCAGGATGACCGGAAAACGTTTGTTCTTGTGCAGCGTGTCCTGAAGTTCCAGAAGCTCCTGGCGCAGGTCGGGGACCATCTGCTTGAATTCGGCCTTGGCAATCGATCGCCCCAGCTCTGCGGTCTCGAACATTTCAGATCCTAGATATCACGCTACACAAATTCACGCTTTCGCAAGACTAGCCGATCGGCCAAGCCGATGCCAAATCGGTCCTCACGATACCGGCCCGGCTTGATCTAGCGCAATCAAAAGCGGTCCTGAAAAAGGTAAAATCCATAAACGACACGTTCAATCAACAATCCAGCCAGCGAGGGCAGATCCATGGCAATCACCACGCTACTTGCTATCCACTCAACAGACGATCAGACGGACGATCTCAAACCGCTCATGGCTATGGCGGAAATGATGGGCGCACACCTCAATCTTGTGGTCTTCGGTGTTTTGGACACGATACCGACGGCGACCTATCCCGGTATGCCGCCGGCCTATCTGGTCGATGAACACAACCGCGTCATGAAAAACGCAGAGCAACGCGCCAACACGGTTCAGGCTCTTGTCGAGGACGCAAACCTGTCGGCATCGGTCATGGTTGAATGTGTCGACCGGGGCATCGTCGGCCAGACGATTTCACGGCATGCGCTGTGTGCCGATCTGACCGTTTTTCCGCACGGCAGCGTACCGCAGCAGCTGCTTTTGACGGATGCCTTCAACGGCGTGCTTTTCGACGCCGACCGGCCGGTTCTTGTCCTCGGTGAGGGTGATCGGCCGGTGGCGAAACCGGGCCGCGCCCTCATGGCGTGGAACGGCGAACCCGAAGCGGCGGCTGCGATCCACCAAAGCCTGATGCTCTTGGAGGACACGAAGAACGTACATCTTGTATCGGTCGGCGAGGGCGATTCCGCATTGCAAACGGCCTTGCAGGATGAAATGTCGCAGTTTCTGAAGCGTCACGGCATGGAGGTGAGCGTTGACCGGCTCGACGGTTCGCCTTCCGAAGTCGGGGACCTGCTTCTTGCTCACGCCAGCGACAAGGATGCCGATATTATTGTCATGGGTGCCTATGGCCACTCGCGGCTGCGCGAATGGCTGCTTGGCGGAACGACACGGGATTTGCTTGCCAGGACAAGAAAGGCCGTCTTTATGGCCCACTGATCATGATGTGAAGCGCGCAACGGCTGCAGGACGGTCAGCAGACCGCCACGCCGCACGGCCTGATCGTGAACTTCTCTTCCGGCTCCGTTCGCGACGCATCGAACATACGCCCGTCGACGCACTGCACCCGCGCTTCGTAATAGTTGCTGGTGCCCAGTTGGCCCTCTCGCATATTCAGGAAATAGTTTACCGCGCACTCTTCTTCGGCCTGCAGCTGCAGACCGAGATCGTCCAGCCAGGCAGGATCGGATGATTGCGAAAGGGCCGAAGTGATGGGCACCATGCAGGAAGCCATCACCGCCGAACATAGAGCCGTTTTTGCCAAAATGGACATGGGAACCTCCTCTGTAACACTGCTTCGACACTAGGCCAGAGCGATCGCCGAGCGCATTGAGTCAGATCAACTCGGAGGCTTGGGAATTGAATTCTAATGCAGTGGCGCAGGCCACGGCCTGCCGATTGAATTCATGAGGGGAATTCCCATGTCCGAGTTACATCCAACCGGAATAGACGCCTATAAACCTTCGGAGATAGCCAATCTTGTTCGCGTCGCCGGTGTCTCCAAGGTCCATTTGCCTCTCGTCAACATGTTCACGCTGGCCGTGCTCGCCGGTGCATTCATCGCTTTCGGAGCAGTGGCATTCAGCATGGTGATGACCGGAACGGATCCCGGTTTCGGCCCGTCGCGGTTTCTGGGAGGTGTCGTTTTTTCCCTGGGGCTGGTCCTCGTTGTCGTTGGCGGTGCGGAGCTGTTTACCGGCAATGCGCTTATCGTCATGGCTGCCGTCGACCGTCTGGTTTCGCCTGGTGAGTTGATCCAGAACTGGATGGTCGTCTATGCCGGCAACTTCATTGGCGCGGTGGGTGTTGCGGCAGCCGTGGCGCTGAGTGGCATACTGGACGGGCCCATCGGCACCACGGCATCGAACATCGCGGAAGCCAAGGCGGCACTCGGTTCCGTCGAGGCGCTCATGCGCGGTGTTCTCTGCAACGTTCTTGTCTGTCTTGCGGTGTGGCTTTCACTTGCAGCGAGGACCGTGACCGGCAAGATCCTGGCGATCATCTGGCCGATCGCGACGTTTGTGTTGCTCGGCTTTGAACATTCCATCGCCAATATGTATTTGATCCCGCAGGGAATATTCTCGGGCGCGACCGTTTCCGCCGGCGACTTCGCCCACAATCTGTTCTTCGTCACCATTGGCAACATTATTGGAGGCGCCGGCGGTGTCGCACTTGCCTACCGATTGGCCTACGGCCCGAGGACGAAGTGACAAAAATAAGTTACCGCGTTTCCGGCCTGTGCTCGACAAGGCTGCCGTCCTCGAGAAGATCGCTGGGATAGAGGATGACGGCCTCTTCGTCCTCAAGCCCGCCGAGTACCTGTGCGTGGGTGCTGTTCATTTGTCCGATATCGATCGATCGGATATGTGCCTGGCCGTTTTCAACGACGAACACCGACCACTGGCCGCCGGTCCTGAACAATGCCGCTATGGGAACCCGCAGAACGTTGTCTTGCTGCCAGATTCCAAGCCGCGCCAGCACCCGATATCCGTGACCGAGGTTTTCCGGTACCGTTGCCATATCGATGACGATATTGACGCGCTGCTCTTCGATGCCCAGCGAAGAGACCTTGGTGAAGGCGGCCGGTTCGATCATCCGAACCGTGCCTTCGAGGTCCGATTCGCCGCCCCAATCGGTAATCACCACCTTGGCGCCTGGCCTGATTCTCGCCGCGTCGCTCGACAGCAGGTCAACGATGATCTCCAGGTTACGCGGATTGCCGATTTCGGCGATTTTTGTGCCCGGCGATACAGCCTGTTCGCTGCGCGCCAGAACTTCCAGGACAACACCGTCGATCGGCGCCGTGATGTGGACACAGCAGTCGGATTCCCGGTCCGACAGGTTGCGCCCGCCCGGCTGCTGCAGGCGCGCTTCGGCGCTTTCCAGTTCGGCGTTGCGCAGGGTGATCGTCGCCTCGGCGCTGGAGACCTGCGCCTTTTTCAGTTCCAGCTCGCTGTGGCGTTGTTCGAGCTGGCTGATCGAAATCGTCCTGGTTTTGGCAAGTTGCACACCGCGGTCGTAATTCGACTGCGCCAGCTCAAGATCCGTCTGTGCCCGCCGCAATTCCACCTTGGCCAGAGCAACGGCCGAACGCGCCGCTTCCGCGGTGGCGTTCAGTTCGGCCCGTGTGCGCTCGTCCAGAAAGGGCGGATCGAGGGGATGAATAGATGCAATGACCGTTTCATTGGCGCTGACGGCCTCGCCCTCGTCCAGCGTCGTTCGCGCCAGGTAACCCGCGATCGGTGAAGAAACGGCATAGACGTCCTTGACGCGGGTAACACCTTCCTCATCGATTGTCACGTTGAGCGGGCCGCTGTTAGCGACGGCTGTATCGACCGATATGGGCCGTTCGCGCAACGCCAGATAAAAACCTCCGCCGATAATCACTGCGAGCGCTAGAAGCCCGATTCGTTTGAACCATACACGCATGGGACTACTCTCTTGTTTTGAGAACACGGATAAGGTCGAGACGGTCGACTCGCCGGCGCACGATCAGCGCAGAGATGATCGCCGCGACGATCACCACAAAGCTGGAATAGGCGAAGGTCTTGGCGCTCACGACCAGCGGTATGCGGAAAAGGTCCGTGGCAAGACCTTCGACAACCGACCATGAGAGACCGTAACCCAAGAGCCAGCCGAGCGGCTGGGCCAACAGGACGATCACCGCGAGTTCAACCATCAGCACACTGGAAACCTCGGCGCGGGTGAAGCCGAAAACGCGAAGGCTCGCCAGTTCGCGCGCCCGCTCGGAAAGCTGGATCCTGGCTGAATTGTAGATGACGCCAAAGGTGATGATGACGGCCAGCGTCACATAGACCGTGGTGCTGGTGGTGATGTTGCGTTCGACCGTCTCGCGGAAACGCACCCGTGAAACACCCTGCAGCGCAATCGATGCAATGGCCGGGGTTTTCTTGATCTCGTCGTACAGCGCCGGAAGCTCCGAGCCGTCGATCTGGATCCTCGCGCCCGAAATCCGCTTTCCGTCGCGCAGCAGCCGGTCGAGTGCGTCGAGCCGCATATACGCGGTCAGCCCGACATAGCTTTGCGCCAGACCGCTGACAGTAACCGCGCCGGAGGCCGCCGGACCGCCGGTATCGGGTCTGCCGATACGCTGTGGCGACAGCGCGCCGATCTCGATTTCGACCACCCGGTTGTTGTGTTCCATCAGTTCGACTTCGACGAAATCACCGGCCCGCAGTTGAAGTTTGTCGGCCACCCGTTCCGACAGGACCAGTCCGGCAGGCGGGGCAGGCATCGGCTTGAGACTGAGATCGAGAATGCGCGACAGATCGGCATCCTCCGGAACCCCGACGATGGCCATGCGCAACTCGCGGTGGCCGTTGCGAAGCTTGACGGCCGTGTGCCGATAGGGCTCGGCCTTGATAACGGCAGGCAGCGCGTCGACCGTGAAGAGCGCACCCGGCGCCAGGTCATCGGTAAAGGTCAGCGTCGCGTCCTGGCGGTCCGCCTGAAAGAAGATCGCGTCAATCATGTGGTCGATGGAATCATAGGCAAACAGCGATGTGATCAGCAGAGCGACGGACATCGCGGTGCCCAGTGTTGTCAGAAAGGAGCGCACCGGCCAGCGCACCAGGTGGCGGAACGCCATTACCGTCAGTTGGGAGAACAGGCCTATTTTCTGCAGCTTTCCGAAGAAGAAGCTGCGGTAGGTCGTGGGTGCCGGCGGGCTCATCGCCACCGCCGGCGCCAGCCGAACGGTCGACCAGATGGCCTTCACAGCGCCGGCCAGCGCTGCCGCGACCGTCACGCCGCCGGCCAGCAGATAGAGATCCAGGCTCTGTCTGAAAATGAGGAACGGAAAAGCGAAGAATCCGGCATAGAGCCGCGTCAGCCCGAGACCCAGCCAGAGCCCGGCTGCCGCGCCGATCACGAGACCGACAAGAGCAATGACAACGACCAGTTTGGCGTAGTGTCCGCCGATTGCCCAATTGCTGTAACCAAGTGCCTTCAAGAGCCCGACCTGCTCCCTTTCCAGCGCGATCAGGCGCGACAGGATCATATTGACCAGGAACGCCGCCACGGCGAGGAAGATCGGCGGAATGATCGACGACATGGCCTGCAGTTGATCCAGTTCAGCATCAAGGAAAGAGTGCGACGTCTGGTCTTCGCGATCATAGGCGCCGATCCCGCCATAGGGTTTGAGCACCAGGTCAAGCGCATCGATGATTTGGCGGCTGTCGGCATTGCGCAGGGTTGTCAGGCTGACATCATTGAAAGCGCCATCGAGATCGAACAGCCCGGCAAGCGCCTTTTCCGACATATAGAAAACACCGTAGCGCCTCGGATCCGGGACCATGTCGCCCGGGCCGAGGGCAAAAATGTATTCCGGCGACAGCACGATCCCGACAATGTCCAGGGTCCGCTTGCGGCCATTCATGATGGCCTCGAACGTGTCACCGGGCCTGAAGCCATGGGCGTCGGCAAAGGATTCCAGAACCGCCACCTCGTTGCGGCGCCCGGCTTCGGGCAGCCGCCCGTGGCGCAGATAGAGCCGGTTGACCGCGGGTTCCCGGTACTCCGGAATGGACACCGCGATCCCCGAGGCCGGTTCCGCCATGCCGATGACATCGATCAGCACCGGTCTGACGATTCTGAGTTCCGCTGACACGACGCCGGAGATGTTCTCGATGCGCGACTTGAGGTGCCGCGGCGCGCGAGTCGCGGTGGCAAAGACGGTTCCGAAGCGGTAGCGGTCGTAAAAGGCCGCGCGCGTTTCGTCCAGCGACCGGTAGGTGCCGACCGACAGGATCAACGTTGCCACGCCGCAGGCCATGACCAGCGCAATCGCCAGCGACTGCGCCCACAGCCGCAACAGGTCCCGGAAGAGTTTCCTGTCGAGCATGTCCATGGCTACCAGACCACTTCCGCGGGCTTGATGCGTGTTTCGTTCACGTCGACCTGGGCGATCTTGCCATCCATGAAATAGACGACCCGGTTGGCGATCGCCTGGATGCCCGCATTGTGCGTGATGATGGCGGTGGTGGTGCCGAGCTCGTCATTGATCTTGGTCAGCGCCTCAAGCACCAGGACGCCGGTCTTGGAATCGAGCGCTCCGGTCGGCTCATCGCACAACAGAACCTCGGGCCGTTTGGCAATTGCCCGGGCGATTGCCACGCGCTGCTGTTCTCCGCCCGAGAGCTGCGCCGGGAAATGCGTCATGCGGTCGCCGAGATCCACCAGCGCAAGCGCCTCATCCGGCGTCATCGGGTCGCGCGCCACTTCCGTGACCAGCGCCACATTCTCCCAGGCCGTCAGGCTCGGGATCAGATTATAGAATTGGAACACGAAACCGACATGGTCGCGGCGGTAAAGCGTGAGCTTCCGCTCGCTATAGGCCGTCAGTTCCTGGTCCTTGAAGTGGACGGTGCCGCTGGTCGGCCGGTCGAGCCCGCCGACAATGTTGAGAAAGGTCGACTTGCCGCTTCCGGAAGGGCCGAGCAGAACCGCCATCTCGCCCTCGAAAAGCGCGATGTCGACGCCGTTGAGGGCGCGCACTTCCACTTCGCCCGTGCGGTAGATCTTGGTCAGATCCTTGGTTCGAAAAACGGCATTTGTCATGACGCAGTTGAATCCTTCAGCAGCCGAATTATTGCTCCAAAACGCCCGGATGTTCCTTGATATCAATCAATTTCGCCGTTTTGGCGGGCCGATGTGATCACAGATTGCAGCAGGAATCTTGAATTGGACGGCTGTCATCGGTGACCGAAAAGGGCATACTTGCCGGCGATTCCTTTCAACGAGAAGAAGCATGAGCGAGCGGCACTATATACCTGAGGTTGAAACCGGCGCCGATCCGTATTCCGTTTTGCGCCATGTCTTCGGTTACCATGAATTCCGGCCCGGCCAGTTGCGCATCATCGAACAGCTGATGGCGGGCGAACACGTGCTGGCCGTCATGCCGACGGGCGGCGGAAAGTCGCTCTGTTACCAGATCCCCGCCATTTTAGCGGCCGGGTTGACCGTCGTCGTCTCGCCGCTGGTGGCGTTGATGGACGATCAGGTCGCGGCGCTCAATGCCAATGGCGTCAATGCCGTCTCGATCCATTCCGGAATGGACCGCGAGGCGCAGACGGCTGCCTGGCAGGCCGTGCAGGCCGGTAGGATCAAGCTGCTTTACCTGTCGCCCGAACGCCTGATGGGCGAGCGCATGCTCGGCGCCCTGTCGCAGCTGGACCTCGCCATGTTCGTCATTGACGAGGCGCATTGCATTTCCAAATGGGGCGTCAGTTTCCGGCCGGAATATGAAATGCTTTCAAGGCTCAAGGAGCGCTTTTCGCAGGTGACTTTCGGCGCCTTTACCGCAACGGCTGACGCAGCGACGCGCCGGGATATAGCCGAAAAACTCTTTCCGGGCGATGGGACAGTCGTCGTACAGGGTTTTGACCGGCCCAACCTGCGGCTGGCTGTTACGCCGAAGGACAATTGGCGCCGCCAGCTCACCGGCTTTCTCGACGACAAGAACGGCCAGAGCGGCATCGTCTACTGCCTGTCGCGCAAGTTTACCGAGGAGGTGGCCGGTTTCCTGCAGGACGAGGGCTGGAACGCCATCGCCTACCATGCCGGCCAGGATGCCGGGACGCGGCGGCAGGGCCAGGACCGCTTCATGAGCGAGGACGCGGTCATCATGGTCGCGACCATCGCCTTCGGCATGGGCATCGACAAGCCGGACATCCGCTTTGTCTGCCATTTGAACCTTCCCGGCAGCGTCGAGGCTTACTACCAGGAGATCGGCCGCGCCGGCCGCGACGGCGCACAGGCCGAGACATTGATGCTCTACGGTCTCGACGATATCCGCATGCGCCGCATGTTTATCGACCAGGACGGCGAGGATGATGCGCACAGGCTGCGCGAACACAAGCGGCTGGATTCGCTGCTCGCCTATTGCGAGGCCGCCACCTGCCGCCGCAAGGTCTTGCTTGCCTATTTCGACGAGGAGATCGCGCCTTGCGGCAATTGCGATACCTGCCTCGATCCGCCGAAACGGATCGACGGCACCCGCCACGCCCAGATGCTTCTGTCGGCCGTCTATCGCACCGGCCAGATCTTCGGCGCCGCCCATGTCATCGACGTGGTGCGCGGTGCTGAAACCGCGAAAATCATGGAACGCGGCCACGACCGGCTGCCGACCTTCGGTGTCGGAAACGAGCAATCGAAACCCTACTGGCAGGCCTTCGTGCGCCAGCTTGTCGCCGGCGGCGCGCTGCGCATCAACATCCAGAAATATGGCTGCCTGGAGATTACGGGCGAGGGCAGGGAGATCCTGCGCGGTGAGCGCAGCTTCGAGTTTCACGATGCGCCGATTGTTTCGAAACGCGAGCGCAAGAAGAAAAAATCGCCGGCAGCCGCTTCGCTGTCGAGCGCCGATGAAGACCTGCTGGTAAAGCTGAAGGCCCTGCGCCTGGACCTTGCGCGCGAAAGGAACGTTCCCGCCTATGTGGTTTTCCCCGATGCGACGCTGATCGAAATGGCGTCATCGCGCCCCGCCGACCTTGATGCACTCGCCGGGATCAACGGGGTGGGTCCGAAGAAACTCGGCGAGTACGGTGAGGTCTTTCTGGCTGAGATCAACGCCTGACTGGCAATCGCTAATCCGCATATTGCAAGGACATCTTCGTGATCCTGCCGTCCGCGTCCCACCAGTAGGAGTAGTGAACGACCCAGGAGAGCCAGTTGACCTCCGTCTTTGCAAAGCCATCAGACGATTCAAGGATCTTGCGATGCTTGAAGGACTCGCCACCCTTGATCACTTCACGCTGCGCCCAGGCACGGATCGCGTCCTTTCCCTCGAAGGTCCGGCTGACATCGATCATCACCGCATCATCGGTAAAGCAGCCCATATAGGCATCGATGTCCTGGCCGTTGGTCGCCGTCTGGTAGCAGTCGATCGCCACCGGCAACGCCTCATCGGCATGGGCCGCCGCGCCGGTAAGAAGAACCGCGCCAAGCGCGAGCATTCGAAACATGATCGTCTCCTAGTCTTTCGAGAAGCTTTGCTCAGTTACCCTTGGCGGCCCGTTCGCCAGCCACGCCGACAAGGCCGCGGTCGCCGGTTTCCCAAAGCGCGGTCATCGTCATGGAGGTAACAACCCAGCGGTCATTGGCCTGCTTCAGTTCGTAGCTGTAGCGTCCGCCCAGTGTCCACAGCCCGTCGTCGATCCGGTGCGTTGCGGTAAAATCCGCTTCCGCCGTGGCGCTGTCATCGGTCATCGCGGTGATCGTGTGGTTGGTGACCATGTGATGCGTGGAATCGAAGCCGGGCAGGAAGCCGGACCAGCCGGCGATCAGTTCGTCGGCGGGCTGCGTGACCGGTTCACCGCCCCAAAGGCTCGTGTAATCCGTGGTCACGGTTTCGGAAAAGGCACCGCGCACGCGGTCCCAGTCATGGCGGTCGGCGCCAGCGGCAATATCGGTGATGGAACGGCTGATCTCGGCCTGGTCCGCGAGGGCGACCCCGCCGACAAGCAGGGCGGCTGTCAATGTGGTCATGAATTTCAGGGGCATGTCGGAACATCCTCTTGTGAAACGTGATGACGGGGCGCCCGTGCGGCGCCCCGATCGGAAAACGGATTGCCTAGTTGGCGTCGGCGCGAAGGTGCTCGGCGATGGTGTCCGCGGCACGCTCGACATCTTCCTGATTGTCGTAGAAGTCGAACTGGCTGACACCCTCTAGCCACTGCGTGGTGGCTTCGCCGGCAAAGCCCTGCAGGAAGGCGCGTACGCCTTGCGGAATGGCGGCGGCATCCGAGTGGACGATGGCAAGCGGCTTGTCGAGACGCTGTGCGTTATCGGCCGGGTGGTACGTCAGCCAGCCTTCCCAGCCGGCATTGTTCCACTTGTCGTCATATTCCGGGATCGCGCCCCGGTCGGCTTCATAGTAGTAGCCGCCGATCGGCATCAGCACGCCTTCCGCCCCTTCCGGTCCTGCGGCCGGGATCACCTCGCCGCCCTTGGCTTCGGCGGCGCGCGAGACCTCGATCAGACCGGCAACGCCGTCAGCGCCGCCATAGACCGTTTCGACGATTTCGCTGTTCTGCAGCCAGGGTGCGACAAGGCCGACACGCTGGACCAGCGGGTTTCCGGAAACGGCATCAACCATGTAGCCGGAGGACGCGCAGATGCCGAGACCGTGGATCTGGGCAGCGTCGACTTCCGGGAGCGTTGCGACGAATTCGAACGCCTTTCGGATGTCGGAGGTCTTGGCGCCCGGGCTTTCAACGAAGCGTACGCTCTGCGGCAGGTCGCCGGATTTGCCCCAGCCGCGGAAATCGAAGGTGAAGGCGGCAAAGCCGCGCTCGACCATTTCGCGGGCGTAGTTGGCCGGCATCTGCTCCTGCACCGATGTCCACGCGCCGGTGACCACCACGACGGGCAGCTTGTCGCCGGCTTCATGGCCGGCCGGCAGGTAAAGCGTGCCGGAAAGGGTCGAACCCTCGTTCTCGAACGAGACCGTGCGGGTCTGGACATCTGCGGCAAGCGCGGTTCCGGCCATAAGGGCCGAGGTGACGGCGGAAATGACAAGCTTTTTCATCATTGTTCTCCTTTGACGCACCGGGGGATGGGGGAGGGGTAGGATGTCCCGGCGTCTTGGATACAAGATGGGCAGGCACGGCAGCCAAAAAACGCGCGAAGCTTGCGCTTTGTTATGCGATTCTTGCTGTTTTGATGTCTGCGATTATTGCGCGCGGAAGCGGGCGGGGGTGGTGCCGGTGGCGCGCTTGAAGTGCTGCCCGAAGCGCGAGACGTCATTGTAGCCGGTGCGGTAGCAGATGTCGGAGACGGTCAGGCTCGTCGTCTTCAAAAGCACCTTGGCAAGCGCGATGCGCTCCGCAATCACATATTGCAGCGGGCTCTTGCCCGTTGCCGCCTTGAAGGCCCGGCTGAAATGATAGCCGCTCATCGCCGCAAGGTCCGCCATTGACTGCAGCGTCAGGTCTTCGGCGAGATTGTCGTGTATATAGTCGACGACACGGCGCAGGCGCACATCCTCGATTTGCAGCCGGTTTTCGGTCGTCTCCAGGATGTTGGAAAGCCGCACGGCGAGCGCCCGGTGCATGGTTTCGCGGTAGAGTGTTCCGCCCTTGTTGAAGGTCTCCGCGCCCATCGCGAGTTCAAAGGTCAGCGGGTCGATATCGCCGACGACGGGCGCAACCGTTTCCGGGTCTTCCATGCCGACCTCTGACAAGACCCGCGGCGCGACCTCGACCATCATCACGTCGAGCGGCACGTCATAGGTGCAGATCCCGGTGGCGCCGGGCGGCAGGATCCAGCCCTGATCGGCCTTCAGCGGGATGTTCTCCGACTTGTCGCTGCCGAGGCTGAAGCGGTGGGTCGGCTGGTCATTGCGGAAAATACCGATGGTCAGGCGCTGCAGCTTGAACTCGCCGCCGCCTGCCGGAAGGCTGGTCAATACCGCGTTCAGATCCGCCATATCACCACTCTGCTTCGGTTCCCCTTGCGCGCCTTAATCAAATGGAGCGGGGAAGGGGATCATACAAGGCGGGCGGGAGTTTGTTGAGGGTGGTGGGTTGGGGAAGTTGGTAGAGAAGGTGACGGGTTGGTTTGCTGCGCAGTCAATTTGTCAAACAATTTCAAAACGATTTGACCCGCTGAAATTGGATTCGTTCGTAACTCAGTTGCGATATAAGATCATTTGCAATCTTCAGCCGAGCTCAGGAGTTAAGGTCGCATACTGGTACAAGTTAATCTGACTCGAATTTGCTAATTCCTCAGCAAACCATTTGGATGGCTAAGCATAGATTTTCAAATACACTAAACAGCGCGGACAACAAGAATTTCGGAGAACAAAATGGAACGTAGGATTTTTGTCAGCGTAAACTCCGACCGCACACTCGATGACCGTCGTCGGCAAATCAAGGAAGAGCTACTGGCTCGAATAGTAGCAGAGGGTTTTGAACCGCAGGTATTTTTCGAGCGGGGACTTGCGCGTGCAATTCCTTGGTCCTTCGAGAACGTCCTCGATGTTCTGCGGCGATGTCAAGGTGCTCTAATACTTGGTTTTCCGAGATGGCGGGTTACGCCTGAAGGTGGTCAATCATTAAAGATGGTGGGAGAGTACTCACATTTTGAAGGTGCTGTTGCATTGGCCAACGGAATTCCAACCCTCATTGCAGCAGAGGCTGGAGTCATGGATCGCGGAATTGTCTATCAAGGAGGAGGTCGAATTATCGCTCCGATAGCAGATGACGCAACGAAAGAAACACTATTCGCTGATGAATTTGGCAATTATTTCGAGGACTGGCTCACCGAAATCAACAAACGGCCAGATATATTTCTCGGTTATTGCAGTGAAGCGTCTGGACCGGCTGCTGAAATACAATTGCGCTTAGAGAAAGACGGAGCAAAAGTACATAACTGGTCGATGGATTTTCAGTCTGGCGCTTCAATTCTCGAAGAAATTCAGAATGCGATGGCCGTCTGCAGTCGTGGAGTTTTTGTTTTCAGTGAGGACGATCCCCTCGAATCGCCTTCTGAAATGGCTGCGCCGCGGGACAACGTTGTGTTCGAGGCGGGTGCTTTCATCGGAGTAAAGGGGCCAAAGAACTGCCTGATTGTTCGCGTGGGTGATGCCAAGATGCCGGCTGATCTGGGAGGTGCCATTTATGTAGCACTGGGGGCCAATGGGAAGGTGGCTGACATAGAAGGACAACTTACTGATTTTGTGAAGCGAAGCGTCCTATAGGAATCGAAATGGCGCGATTCCCATCTTACACCGAAGTTTCAAGTGGCCTTCTGGTACCGGCAACAGACATTGTGCGCGTTGCAGAGCAAGTTAGTCTGTTGCCGGCAGTGCAAAACGGATTTGCTGTCTTAATTGGTTCGGCGGCTTGGGGTAGTGTTTCCGTTAGAAGTGATATCGATTTGATAGCCTTCAAGTGTCCGCAGACTTCTAATCTTGAAGCTGACGTTCAGGCCATCCGGGCTCAGTACTCCTCGTCAGTGAACAGCAACATTGAGCCTCCTCTAATTGACGTCATTTGGATTGGCGCCGAATCAGGTCAGGTGGTGGAGCGTGATAACATAGTATCGCGAAGCACCCCAATTTCAGAGCACCGAGTTGTAACCGAGATCTTTGAAAGGACTTGCTCTCGCCTGTTGGATCATTTGTTAGCCCTTGCTGACGTCAAGGGTGGTGTCTGGCGAAACTTCGCCCAAAAATACATGACAGATGCGAACACCGATTCGAGTATTCGAAGGGACGTACTTAGAGAATATACAGACGGCGTGGCGGTTAAGTGGAGGCAGGTTAATTGGCTCAGTACTCTTCCCGCGAACATTGGTTCCAAGCATCTCGGCATTTTGGGCAGTCTCGAGAATTTTGCGTACCATGCTTGTCGCTTGATTTTAAGTGACCATGGCATCTATCCAAAACCAGATCGGCGCCCGGAGATACGAGCGGCTGTAAAAAATTTGCCAGATGACCTCTCATCAAGTTTAAGCGACGTATTTGGGCCGGCTTTTCTGATCGGAGAAGAATGCGAAATGTTGATCAAGCAATTCGAGGGAAATGAAAGCGGTAAGTGTAGCGAAGAAGATTATTATTCCGCGATCATTAGCCAAGCGCGGTCGACAAAAATCGATGAGATAGAGCTTTTTGTTTGGAAGTACGTTGGTATTGGCCAAGGTAGGTAGTAAAATTTGGCTATAGAAAGCATAATCGCATCTAGAATATTGATAGTAGGGCCGCCGGGTGTTGGTAAGAGCACTTTAGCAAGCGAATTGGCATCACGTTCCGGAATCACAAATTTTGAGTTGGACGAGATACTGTATAAGCCAGATTGGCGTCGTGTCCCGCACGCAGAATTTCGGCATGCAATTAACGAAATCGTAGAAAAATCAGAATGGATAGTTAGCGGCAACTATGCGGGCGTTCGTGATCTGCTGTGGACGAACGCAGACGTTGTCGTTTGGCTGGATTTACCACTAAATCTGACCCTTTGCCGCCTAGTAAGAAGGACGCTCCACCGCATATTGACGCGTGAAGTTGTTGCTGGGGGCAATCGGGAGACGTTTAAGCGTGTATTTAGCAATCAGTCGATAATTCTTTGGGCGATGCGGTCACAAAAATCAATGCGGAAGGAATATGAACAAACTGTCAAATTGTATGATAGACGTGTTTCCGTTGTTCGCCTTAGGAGTGGTTCGGCGCAAAAGAAATGGACTGAAACAGTCAGTGCCGTTGCATCCGACGATCTGCCTAGCACAATCAAACGCGCGCTTAGGGTCTCTTTGACTAACGAATTTGGACAAACCTATTAAGCTTGTCCGATTTGGGTTCAATTTTGTCCATTCAGATAAGGCAATCCACTGACAGAAATTTTCTAGAAATCTGGTGGTGCCCATTTTCTCATGGTTCGTTTGGTCTTTGTGTGTGCTGAAACATCATCGAAGTTGCGCGGTCTGTGCTTTAAATTTGCCCTTGTCCAAGCCTTTGTAGAAGAGACATGACGATCCTCCTTAACGTTACTCGACCCCCTGCGTTTACTTTTCGCCGCGCCGCATTCTATTGGCCAGGCCATGCTGCAGACCCTCAGGCACTTCAAGGAAAAAGCCACGCCACGCACCTTCATTTACCGAAGCGCCCATCACGGGCACCAATATCCAAGCAAACATACCACCCCGCTATGCCGCGGCAATAAAGCACTTGGTCTTATCAAGGCCATGGCGCATGTGGTCGTCGAGATAGCGCAGCATGGCGTCGAGATCATCGCCGCAGCGCAACAGTTTCAGCTGCGCATTACAGAATGGTGAAGGTCTGCTCTGTGGACAAAGCTACCTTTCGGTTAGTCGAAGTCTGAATTGGCTTCAGCGCAAACTTTCGACTGTGTGATGACCTATGCCTTCAACAACCAGGTTTTGGCGGTGGTGTAAGCGTTGTCCTTCAGAAATTCTCGCTTGGACTTCCAGTTGTCCGGGCAAACGACCAGTGCCGCTCTGACGTCAGCCTCTGCAAATGCGCCTTCTGCCGATTTAAGAAGTTCGGCTGCTCCTGTGCCTGCGTTTTTGAGTTCTGACCTGTCTTTGAAATCCCGATGATAGAAATCGTCAATTACACCAATCCCTGCCGGATCATGGGTCATTGGCATTTGCACCGGTGTTACGGGCTGGGCAATGGCGTAACCATCAATTTCGTCATCGTTTCTTGTCACCAGCATTGTCCGGTCTTCCAATGTGAGACTGATGCGCATCCATTTCTCGAATATGCTGCCGGCGTCCGGATGAATGTTCCAAAACACAGGATTGGCTTCGGAGAGGTTTTGCCTGTGTTCCGCGCTTCTGGCCATAATTCCTGGAATGTCGTCATCCGACGCAACACTGATCGCGGATGATACAGCCTTCTTTTCAAAGCCGTTCTTCGACATGAAAAGGGTCACTGGGTCGTAGCCATTTTTTTCCAGAACCGGTCTCCAGGATGAGCCGGCGCAGGACGATGCAATGAATGCACCGCATCCCGCGTCTCGCAGGACGTTCTCATTGGCATCAAGCAGTTTTTCGATTGTACCGGAGGGCGCGTCATCCACCACATAACACTCATCCAGCATCAAACCGGGAGCTTTCTCGACTTTGTATATTGGCGGAACTGGAACGATGATTGAGCGCGTTATGCCGACAGGTCTGTTTTCTTCCCTGGCCAGCAACCAATACTCGCGGATACGAGGTTGCTCGTCTTCTAACCCGTTCCGCAATATTGTTTCGATTCTGCCACGGGAGTTTTCATCAAATGCCCAAAGAATGGGATTACGAGAATGCCGCCGCCTTGCGTCTTCCACCAGCAGCTCAAGCATAACAGGAAGATCAACAATGCCGCATGCCTGGATGGTTACAGTCAAAGGTTGCTCCTGGGGCTGGTGATAAAAGGATGAGGTGTGACTGTTCGTACAGCGAACATATCATCAAAGCCATGGGTCCGCTTTGGGCTCTAAGCGGACAAAGCGGACAAATCAGTGTTGTTGTGTGGCGACTCCTGACCCAAAGTGGACATCATCAGACGCATTTGTTCGGCTGCTAGAACGCCAGGGCGTCCTCTGCTTCGGCGGCTTCTTCAGCGGTCCATTGGCGGACGGGAGTCGGTGCGGCAACCTGGTTGAGAGGCAGGAACGTGCCTTCGCCAGCTTCGTCAAGCACGACTGATCCGCCAGGCGAAATCACCTCGATTGCGCCTTCGTTGATCTGAAAACCGTAGTGTGACTGGCCGGCCGGCATTCCAACGGTCAATTCTCCACCGAGGAATACAGTGCCGCGGATGCCCACGGTCGCAACCGGTGTTGAGATGGCGACGTCACTGGGCGATGCTCTGCTGATTTGGCCGGAGACAAAGCGGAATACCCCGACCGCTATCACCAATGCCTGGCTCGAACTGCCGGCGGGTGCATAGACGAATTCGTCGATAGTAACGCGTGCGTTCTCGCCCATGGTCAGTTTCGACTCATCGTCAAAAACGATCAGAAGCCGGGCGCCCGGACCAGTGCTGATCTCATCACCGACAAAGACTTGACTGCCCTGCGCCAGATCAACGGTGGTGCTGGCCGTGCTTCGGCTCGCATTGCCTTTTTGGCGCTCGACCTGACCGGCAGCCTGTTGGGCCTGCGCTGGCAAGCAGCATGCCATGGCAACGAACAGGAGTGTTACGAAGGTTCCGAGACGATTTCTCATCCACAACACCTCATGTTGCGTAATGTACAATCGGCGTCTTATAGGTGTGCCGATCGATGTTGGTGTTGCCGCCCAATATTGTCAATATCAAACACGTGGATCCAACAGGTATCGAAGCCGACCTGGTATCGGCACCTTTTAGGACATGGTTGCAGACAAGATTGTGAGCCTATGGGCACAACTGCATACATAACATTCGGCGGCATTACACCAAATTGAATGTCCGCATGGAATTACGGTGACAGTTTACTCAATCCCTTTTTGCACCGGTTTTCGACCGCGCTTGACCATTGCCAGTCCTATACACGTTTCACCAGTTTTGCCAGCACAGGATTGAGCGTCACATAGCGAACCGCGTTCAGCAGGTGCTCCTCGTCCATTACCACCGATCCGTAGCGGCCCTGCCACAAGTGGCCGGTGATCCTTGCCCGCGCGTTGATGAAACCGGTGTAGCGGCGATGCAGATCGGTGAAAGTCCGGCGCAGGCCGTCTTCGTCCGACGGAACGAGGATGATGTGCACATGATTGGGCATGAGGCTATAGACCCAGACCTCCGTTCGGGCGCGTGCGCCGCTCTCTGCGAGAAGATCGAGTTAGAGCGCGTAGTCGCCGTTCTCAAAGAAGTTCCTTTCACGCCTGTTCCCCATTTGGGTTACGTGATGCGGAAGACCGGGGGCAACGAAACGGCGAGGCGTGCCATGGATTGAACTATGATAAAAATTAGGGATTAGGTAACCTGTCACCGTAATTCGACAGGGCTATTAAGGAGAGACGGTCCCAGAAAATTTCCACTTATTACGGAAAGAGAATGAAAATCCGTCACCTTTTCTTTTCGCGTTGACCTTAGAGCCGGATTCAAAAGTTATTCAAACGTAACAATACCTTGCGAGACGCCGCGTCATGAACCGGATGCTTGCTATGAACGCCCACGCGGTTGAGTTCTGGATGGTCCTCTCCCAGTCCCGGGCCAGTCTGCGGCAGCGCCCGAGCCAGGCGAAAGTTCGTTCCACCACCCATCGACGCGGCAGAACCTTGAAACCGACTGCGCTGTCGCAGCGCTTGACGGTCTCGACCGTCCAGTCGCCATGCCCCGCGAGCGCTGCTCGCAACTTCGGTCCCGCATAGGCGCCATCGGCGAAGATGTGGCGCAGCCAGGGGAAGCGGTCGCCGACAGCCCTGATCAGGTCGCAGGCCCCGTCCCTGTCCTGAATGTTGGCGGCGTGAACGATGATGAACAGCATCAGGCCGATCGTATCGGTGACGATGTGTCGCTTGCGGCCCTTGACCTTCTTGCCGGCGTCATAGCCGCGAACGCCCCCGCTTTCGGTGGTTTTCACGCTCTGGCTGTCGATCACGCCGGCCGTCGGTGAAGCCGCGCGGCCTTCCAGTTCGCGGGTATTGAGGACCAGGAGGTGATTGATGGCTGCAAAAAGACCCATGCGGCTCCAGGTGTAGAAATAGCCACGTACCGTCGATACCGGTGGGAACTGCTTCGGCAGCATGCGCCACTGGCAGCCGCTGGTTGCGATATAAAGGATCGCGTTCATCACCTCGCGCATATCGGTCGTACGCGGTCGTCCACCCCGTTTTGCCGGCGGAATGAACGGGGCAAGTATCGTCCATTCCTCATCGGTCAAATCGCTTGGAAATCTCAAATGGTCTCTGTTATGTTCGGCGCGGGCGATATCATTCCATGGCATCGTGATTCTCCATCTTCTTTGAAAAGACTGTTGAATCACAAACCATTGATATCGCTCAACTACTTTTAAATCCGGCTCTTAGCGGTGCTGCATTGCCCTCCGATTTTAATCGTGAACGAAGACTTCTGCAGCACAATCCTACCTGACTTTAGTGCAAATGCATCTGAAGGTTCAGTTACAATCCAACCATTGTTACAACTGCCGCTCAACTTCATTTGGGACTTTCCGCCGGCAACTCGCAGATACAGTTTTCCGCTAGAGTTGTTCGCCTTCCATTTGCCTGACATCGATGAGCCGGCGTCGGCAGTTCCGGCGAATGCGCAAATAAGCGCGACTGACAATGCAACGGCAATATATTGAACTCGATTTACACAGAACATGTTTCCCCTCCCATATTGCGCGGCTATAATTTATAGGATTGACCAGCTAGTACAACTTGCCGAAAAACAGGCGCTATCAAATGCGCAATTCGAGCAGGGAGTATCGGGCTCAGAGCTGTCATTCGCCGCCTTGCGAACCGCATAGCCGGTAGATAATGCATCGCGATAGTCCGCTCAGCGGACAAAGCTGCCCTTGTCCTCGCCCAACTAAACAAGGGATTTTTGGCTTGCACTGTCGAACTTTATGAACTGCAAGTCGCAAAGACAGCATTTATGGTCAAAAAAAATTTTTCGGAATGTCGAATTCGCTTAGTTTCATGCGTCTGGTTGGCAGGAAGCAATAGGTGCTTTCGACTACCGAGAAGGGATGACCGACATGCAATTCATGCTTTTGATCTACAGCCAAGAAGGTTCAGGGCCACAGCCGGGCACCGACGAGTTCGGGCCGTTCATCGGAGCCTATATGGGCTTCACACAGAAAATGAGGGACGAGGGCAAGCTTATCTCTGGTGAAGGACTGCAGCCCGTCGCAACCGCTACGACGCTCTCCATCCGCGACGGCAAGACCCAGACCGTGGACGGCCCATTTGCGGAAACCAAGGAGCAGCTGGGCGGTTACTATCTGCTTGAACTCGCGGATCTGGACGAGGCCCTGAAATGCGCCGCCGAGATCCCGACCGCCAATTATGGCCGGGTCGAGGTGCGCCCGGTCGCGGTTTTCGACTGATCCGCCATGCAGTCCCCGAACCAGGTCGAGGCCCAGATCACGCGTCTGATCCGAGAGGATTGGGGCAGGCTGTTGGCGGTGCTGACCGGGTTCGGTGGAGACCTGTCCCTGGCCGAAGACTGTCTGCATGACGCCGTCGTTGCGGCGCTGCAGACCTGGCCGACGGCGGGCCTGCCCAGTGCGCCTGACGCCTGGTTGATCACGACGGCGCGGCGCAAGGCGATAGATCGGCTGCGCCGTGCCCAAACCAGTGCGAGCAAGGCCGAAGCGCTCGCGTTCTGGCAATGGCAGAACGCGCCGGAGGCAGAAGAGCTTCAGACCTTACCTGACAGAAGACTGGAGCTTATCTTTACCTGCTGCCATCCGGCTCTGGACGAGAAATCGCGTGTTGCGCTGACTTTGCGCGCTGTCGGGGGATTGACCACCAGCGAGATCGCTGCCGCTTTCCTTGACAAACAAGAGGCTATGGCCGCCCGGTTGACCCGTGCCAAGAAAAAAATCGCTTCTGCAGGCATCCGGTTTCGTCTTCCGGATCCGGAAGACTTGCCGGGGCGCATAGACGGTGTTCTGCAGGTGATTTACCTGATCTTCAATGAGGGGCATCGCGGCAGTTCAGACCAGCTGACGCGCACCGATCTTGCCGAGGAAGCCATCCGGCTGGTGCGCATCCTGTCCTCCTGCCTGCCGGATCACTTGGAAACCAAGGGTTTGCTCGCCTTGATGCTCTTGACCGACGCCCGTCGCCTGGCGCGCAAGGGGCCCTCTGGCGCGTTCATACCGCTTGAGGAGCAAAAGCGGTCCCGTTGGGACAGGGGCAAGATCCGCGAAGGCAAGCACCTGGTAGAGCTGGTGCTTAAAGCTGGTCCGCCCGGCGCCTACGCGCTGCAGGCCGCGATCAGCGCTTTGCACGCCGAAGCGCCCGACTTTGCCAGCACCGATTGGACCCAAATCGTCGCGCTCTACGATCTGCTGTGGAAGCTCAAGCCCAATCCGGTGGTGCTGCTCAACTGCGCAGTCGCCCAGTCCTACGCGACAGACCCGTCAACCGCTTTGGAACAACTTGAGGCAACTGGCGCCGGTCAGCACCTGCAGGCCTACCAACCCTATCATGCGTGCCGGGCGGATCTTCTGGCGCGACAGGGCCGATGGAAGGAGGCGATGGTTGCCTATGACCGCGCCATAGTCCTGACCGAAGCGCCTGAGGAAGTTGCTTTCCTTAAGGCGCGCCGCAAGACAGCGGCCTCCTTTGTTGAGCCGGGTTCCTGAGCCTGGATCACCGGAATTGGCGGAGTTGAAGATTTGCCTGTCATGACCGAAGCAGGCATTCGTGCGATGACCAGAAACTGTTGCACTGGACCCGAAACTGCCGTTCCCCGCGCAGCCTCACGCGCCGCGTTTCGTCGTTATCGCATCTGTGAGCTGCACGAGCGCTGACACCAGCACGTCCTGCTGGGCCGGTTCGAGGTTGGCGATCAGGCTTTCAAGGTGTTTTCTTTGAAATTTCGCAGCCTCGCGAAACGTGGCTTCTCCATCCTTTGTCAACGCGACAAGCTTTGAGCGCCGATCCGTTGGATGCGGACGGCGCATCGCCAATCCGTCTCCTTCCAGCCCGTCCACCAGGGTCGTGATGTTGCGCTTGGTGACCGACAGGCGCTCCGCCAGGTCCACCATTGAACAGGGTTGTTCCTGATCCAGGGCCTGCAGGATCTGAAAACGGGCCGGGGAAAGGTCCACCTGCGCGGTCCCCTCGCGAAGGAACCTGAGAAACGGCGGCACGAACGCACAAATGGCGTCAGCAGGAGAAATCGTCACTTGCGAACCTCATATAGTTTACATATACACCATATAAAATTACATCATGTAGGTGTCCAAGAAAGGGGTAGCTGATGACCGCGGCCGATGCAAACTGGACTGTAATCACGGGATCCACGGGCGGGATCGGGAGCGAAATTGCCAGACAACTTGCTGCCGACGGCAAGAACCTCATTTTGTGCAATCGCTCGCAGGCCAAGTCGCAGGCGCAGAGAACAGCGCTCCTGTCCGGCGATCCATCCGTGAAAATAGAACTGGTGACCGCGGATCTGATGGACACAGCGCAGGTCTCGGCCGCGGTTGACTTGATCAAGGGGCTGCCGGGCCGGGTCGATGCGCTTTACAACAATTCCGGGGTTCTGACTGCGCAGAAGACGTTGAGTGTGCAGGGCTTTGAATCGCAGTTCGCCGTCAATGTGCTGGCGCCCTATCAGTTGACGGTCGAACTGCGAGATAAAATGACCCGGCCAGCCGATGAGGCTCCGGCCATGGTGGTGCTATTTTCGTCCAGTGCCGTCAACGCCCAAAAGACGCTTGATCTCAAGGAGCTTGCAAATCCCGCAATGGTGGGCGGCTTGATGGGCACCTATGCGCAGACCAAACTGGCGGTGACGGCGCTGGCGCCGGCGCTTTCGGAAGCATTATCTGCGAACAACATCCTGATCCGCGCGGTCGATCCGGGCGCCACGAAAACCGCCATGACGACGAGTGGAAATGCCGCCATGCCGAAGCCGCTGCAATGGCTCGCCCCCTTCCTGTTCAGCGCGGCGGACAAACAGGCGGCCAAGGTGATCGACAGCGCGGATCCGGCGGCATTTGGCGGTCGCACCGGAATTTTTGTCGCCAATCGCAAGCAGAAGACAATGCCGAAGCCGGCGGCCGAAGAGGCCACACAAAAACAGTTGATCGCCTTGCTCGAAAAGGCTTTGAAGGACTAGCGTTGACCCTCTGGGCACGCGCATGCGGATCGAGCGTGGCAGGGTTCGCATAAGCGCAAACCGGATGTGAATAGGGTCGGAGCGCATTATCCGCCAAATATCCGCCAGGGTCGACTATGCCACCCAGCACCCGTGAAACCGGAATGGAAGCGATGCCCGCCCCAACGCGCCTGCGCAGCCTCACGCGCAGATAGCAGCCCGCCGGGCGAGTGGGGCCCAGGTTCCTAAGCGCTCTCGGTCCTCGATCGCGACGGAAAAACATCGAGGCCGCCGATCGCGGGCGCCGATATCCAGCGAACGATCTCCCCGCTATGACGCGGTGATAAAGCTCTTGGTCTTCTCAAGGCCCTGGCGCATGTGGTCGTCGAGATGGCGCAGCATGGCGTCGAGATCATCGCCGCAAGCAAGGCCCACATAGGTATCATGCGCGTCGCGCAGCGGCCCCTTTCGCCCGTGCGCCTGCTGGTGCATGGCGAAATAGAACTGCAGGTTCGGCTTCATGCGCGCCCAGCTCTGCTGCAGCAGCCGGTGGCCGGAAAGCTCGTAGCACCAGCTGTGCAGGTCGAGTTCGGCCAGGATCGCCTCATAGGGATCGGCGTCCGCGTCGATGGTCTTTGAAAGAAGAGCGTTGCGGTTATGCAGGTCCGCGACCGCACCCCCGTCCCGTTTGTCCCAGCACTGACGGAAGGCGAACTGCTCCAGCGCCGTGCGCAGGGAGTAGAGCTCGTTGAGATCATCCAGCGTGATGTCGCGCACAAACAGGCCCTTGTAAGGCTTTGAAACAACGAGGCCGATGTCGACAAGCTCGCGGATCGCCTCGCGCAGTGGACCCCGGCTGATGCCCAGTGCCTCGGCAAGCTCGATCTCGGTCAGCCGCGCACCGGCGGCAAGGTCGCCCGAGACAATCAGTGATTTCAGCTGGTCGACGGTGCGCCCGCGCAATGTGGAATCGGCAAGGGGGCGAACGGCGGCGAGCGTCGATGGCAAGGGATGAATCCTCTTTTCAACAGGTCTTGTGAGCGCGCCGGGGATCGGCGAACCCTGGCGCTAAAAATGCCGAATGATTGATGAAATGTCAAATTGTTGACAATCTTACAATTATACAATACCACTCCTTTCCGGTTTCAAGACGTACCGGGCGCAGGCTGGATTTCCGACGCGCCGGCGCGCACAATCGAACGGAGGAATATGATGAGAACGAAACTGCTCGCCGCCGCCTGCGGCCTTGCCCTGATGACCGCCGCCCTGCCTGTGCAGGCGGAAGAACAGAAATTCATCACCATCGGCACGGCCGGCGTCACCGGCATGTACTATGTGGTCGGCAACTCGATCTGCAAGTTCCTCAACCGCACCTCGGACGATCACGGCTACCGCTGCACCGCCCAGGCAAGCGGTGGCTCAATCGCCAATCTCAACGGCATTGCCGCTGGCGACATGAACTTCGGCACCGTCCAGTCCGACTGGCAGTACCATGCTCTGCATGGAACCAGCGCCTTTTCCGATGCCGGCCCGAACGACAAGCTGCGCTCGGTCTTTTCCGCCCATGCCGATATCGTCACCGTGCTGGCGCGCGCCGATGCCGGCATCGAAACGCTGACGGATCTGAAGGGCAAGCGCGTCAACATCGGCAATCCCGGTTCCGGTTCCCGCGCCACCGCCGAGGTGCTCCTGGATGCGATCGGGGTCGAGGTCGGCGATCTGGCGCTTGCTTCCGAATTGAAATCGGCCGAGCAGTCGGCGGCGCTGTGCGACGACAAGGTCGATGCGATCATGTTCTCCGCCGGACACCCGGTCGGCAACATCAAGGAGGCCACAGTCTCCTGCGATACGGTCTTCCTGCAGGTCGATGGCGAAGCGGTCGACAAGCTCGTCGCAGAAACGCCCTACTATTCCAAAGCCGATATTCCGGCCGGCGTCTACAAGGGCCAGCCCGACGCGGTGCGTTCCTACGGTCCGCTGGCAACACTCGTCACTTCGACCGACACGGACGAAGAGGCCGTCTACCAGGTGGTCAAGGCCGTTTTCGACAATTTCAAGCGCTTCAAGGCGCTGCGGCCGACCTTCGCCGATCTCGACGAAAAGAGCATGATTGCCAACGGCACCATCGCGCCGCTGCATGAAGGCGCCATCCGCTACTACAAGGAACGCGGCTGGATGTAGGACCTCCCAGATGCCGGGCGCCGGGCTCGCGGGCGGAAAAGCCCACGGGCCTGCCCGGCGTAGAGGCGGCGAAATAACACGCAGGAAAGACCGCATGAAAGCCGACAGCCACACGACGCATGACGCGGTGGACGATCCCCGCAACCGGGACATAAAGATCTACATCAACGGCGAACTGATGCACCGCAGCGAGGCAAAAGTTTCCGTCTATGATTCCGGCTTCATGCTCGGCGATGGCATGTGGGAGGGCCTGAGGCTCCACAACGGACACTGGGCCTTCTTCGACGAGCACATGGATCGCTTCTTCGACAGCTGCAAGGCCGTTTCCCTCGATGTCGGCATGGACCGGGCCGGTATTCTTGAAGCGCTCGACCTGACCGCGCGTGCCAACGGCATGACGAACGACGTCCACTGCCGGCTGATGCTGACGCGTGGGCCGAAGGACAAACCCTTCCAGCACCCCTCGCTGTCGCGTTCCGGACCCACCATGGTCATCATAATGGAGCACTCGAAGCCCGCCGACAGCCTGCACGGGCGCGGAATTCGCCTCGCCACGGTGCCGCAGGTGCGCGGTCTGCCGATGAGTCAGGATCCGAAGTTCAACAGTCACTCCAAGCTCAACTGCGTGATTGCCAGCTTGCAGGCCGAACAGGCCGGTGCCGACGAGGCGCTGATGCTCGACCCGCACGGCTTCGTCAACACCACCAATGCCTGCAATTTCTTCATCGTCAAAAAAGGGTCGGTGTGGACCTCGACCGGCGACTACTGCATGAACGGCGTTACGCGCCAGAAGGTCATTGATCTGTGCCGCGATAACGCAATCCCGGTCTTTGAGAAGAACTTTTCCCTCTATGAGACCTACGGCGCCGACGAAGCTTTCCTTACCGGCACCTTTGGTGCCCAGACCCCGGTCGCCGAGATCGACGGCAAGGCGATCGGCACGGGGAAAAGGCCGGTGACAGCGAGGATCAGGGAGCTCTATCGGGCGCTGATTGAAAGGGAGACGGGTGGGCGATGACGAGCAACCTCAACGCATGATGTAAACCGAGCACGGTGCCCGGCGGGCGACGCGCGAGGCGGTCGATCCCAGAAAATAGTCCTGCGCGGACGGGTGGTGGGACCCCACCACGATCAGGTCGACCTTGTTTTCGCGCGCGAATTCGGAGATCCGCACGCCTGATTTTCCGGTGACGACATGGGTTGTCACGTCGTCAGCGTCCCCGGCAACGGCATCGAGCCTGGACTTGATCTTCTGGGTAAGATGGTTGACCGGCTTAAGGTCGACAAATTCTGAAACGAATCCGGGCACATCCTCAAGCACGGTCAAGAGTGAAATCTGTCCTCCCTCGGACAGAAGGTGACGGGCGAGTTCTATCTTGCGGGGCACGAATTCTTCATGATCGAGCGCAACGGGAATGAGAATGTGTTGAAGCAAAACGATCTCCTGTCGTTGTAACGCTGTGACGGTCGGTTGGCGCCGGCGAGCTGGCCTCCGCTAGCGCTATTTTCTGCTATTCGCTGGCGGCAAGATCGAAGCTGTCTCCGGGAAAATACTTCTTCAATCGAATGTCCGCTGTCCGGGCATGCCCTTCCATGCCCTCCAGCCGGGATATTCTCGCAGTCGCCTCGGCGACGGGTTTCACGCCCTCCCTCGTGCCGCGCTGCCAGGTGACGATTTTCATGTATTTGTGCACGCTGAGGCCACCGGTGTAGCTCGCCGCGCCGGAGGTAGGCAGCACGTGATTTGTCCCGGACGCCTTGTCACCGAACGCGACGGTTGTTTCCTCGCCGAGAAAAAGGGAGCCGTAACAGGACAGTCGTGCAAGCCACCAGTCCAGATCATCGGCCTGCACCGTCAGGTGCTCGGGCGCATAGTCATCCGCGGTCGCCGCCACTTCTTCCCGGTCTTCGCACAAGATAACCTCTGCGTAGTCGCGCCAGGCCGCCGTGGCGTTTTCCCGGTTCATGTCGGGCAGGTCCTCGATCAGTTCCGGCACGAGCCGCATCACCGCGTCGGCGAGGGCGCGGTCATCGGTGACCAGCCAGACCGGCGAGTTGTAGCCGTGTTCGGCCTGGCCGACGAGGTCGGCGGCGACGATCATCGGGTCGGCGGCTGAATCGGCTATTATCAGGCTGTCTGTCGGCCCGGCAATCATGTCGATGCCGACCCGCCCGAACAGCATCCGCTTGGCTTCCGCCACGTACTGATTGCCGGGCCCGACCAGAATATTGGCCTTCGGCAGGTCAAACAGGCCGAACGTCATAGCAGCGATCGCCTGAACACCTCCCATTGCCAATATCCGGTCTGCACCGCAGATTTTGGCCGCGTAGACGATGGCCGGGGCGATCCCGACATCCGGCCGCGGCGGCGAGCAGACGACGATGTTGCTGCAGCCCGCGACCTTTGCCGTCGTGACAGTCATGATTGCGCTGGCAACATGGCTGTAACGGCCCCCGGGAACATAACAGCCGGCCGTGTCGACGGGGATGCACTTCTGGCCGGCAACAAGGCCCGGAACCACCTCCACCTCGACGGCGGCCAGCGTCTCCTTCTGCGCTTCAGCGAATTTTTCCACATTGGCATGGGCGAAATCGATATCCCGCCGAAGGCGCTCCGGCACCTGCGATATCGCCGTCTCGATCGCCTCCGCAGACATCAGGATCTCACCGTCATACCGGTCAAATTTCTTCGCGTATTCAAGCGCAACCGCATCGCCTCCGGCCTCGATCTCGTCAAGGATCTGCTTGACGGTATCGCGGGTTTCAGAGGCGTCGCTTTGCGAATGAAGCCTGGCTTTCTTCAGATACTGTCTCGCCATCGAAGGACCTTACTTGTAGATGTCCGGAAGCAGTGTCGTCGATATTGCCGGCAGATAGGCAATGAAGAGCGTCACCACCAGCATGAAGAAGACGAACGGTATGGCCCGGTAGGCTATCTTCAGGATCGACTCGCCGGTCAGCCCGGACACCACGAAAAGGTTGAGACCCAGAGGCGGCGTGATGAAGCCGACCCCCAGCGCGGTGATCATCATGATGCAGAACTGGATCTCGTTCATGCCGATATTGTCGGCGAGCGGCTTCAGGATAGGCGCCAGGATCACGATGTTTGGCGTGGTTTCCATGACGCAGCCGGCTGCAATCAGGATGCAGACCATCATCAGGATCAGCACCCAGGGTTCGTTGCTGACCGACGTTGCTGCGGCGACGAAGCCTTGGGGAACACCCAGAATGGCCAGCGCTTGGGCAAGCGGCAGCGAGAAGGCGATGATCGGCAAAATGACGCCGTTCACCTTGGCGGAACTGACCAGCATGGCCGGAAAGTCAGACAGCCGCAGGGTGCCGAGAATGAATCCCATGACGATTGTAACGACCACGGCGGTCGCACCGGCCTCGGTCGGCGTCAGCCTGCCGGAAAAAATCCCGTAGAAGATGATCCCCGGTACGATGAAGGCATACCAGCCGGATTTCAGCGCGCGTCTAAGATTGCCGGCCCATTCGCTCAGCGGCATGTTGCCGCCGCCTTCCCAGCCATTGAGACGGTTCATGATGATGTTGGTGACCAGGATGGACACCAGGATGGCAATGCCCGGAATCACCGCCGCCAGGAACAGCGTCGAGGCGGATATGCCGAGGACAAGACCGATGATGATATACGCGATCGAAGGCGGGATAAGGATGCCCGTACAGGCGCCGGCGGCGACCAGGGCGCACGCATAGGGGCGCGGATATCCCGATTCGACAAGGCGGTCGATTGTCATGCGGCCGACGGCGGCTGCGCCAGCCGCATCGGAGCCGGAAATCGCTGCGAACATTCCGCACACCAGCACGGTCGCGGAGCCAAACCCGCCTTTTGCGAACTGGGTCAAGGCTTCCGCGACATCAAGAAACTTGCGGCTGAGGCCGGTGCGCACCAGCACGTCACCCGTCAGGATGAAGAGCGGTACCGCGGTCAGCGCGAAGTGGTCGATCCCGTGAAAGAGGCTTTCGCCGACCAGCGAAAGGGGCAGGGCGCCGGAAATGATCAGCATCAGGATCGCGGCCGAGCCGATTGCCGCCCAGACCGGAACGGCGAGCGCCACGAGGGCGACAAAGAGAAGGACGGGGCCGTAAAAATCCCAACCCAGTTCGACGGTCTGTTCTTGCAGTTGGTTCCAAAGCATTGTCAGGCCCTCAATCGAACAGTTTGTCGCCTTCGTACACGGGGCGGCCGTGCCGAAGATCATGGATGTCGCGGATGAACGATTGGACCAACCGGAGGATCAGCAGGGAAAAGCCGATCGGTACGGCTGCCAGGAACCACACCTGGGACACGCGCAGGCCATGGGTGACGGATCCGAATTTGGCCGAAACCAGCACCGTCTCGAAGGACCAGTAGAGTGCGACAAGCGCGACCCCGAACATGACGATGTCGCCGAAGATGTAGATCAGCGCTTTCACGCGCGGACCGACATATTCAAGAATGACGTCGATGCGGATATGGCCACGCTCGCGCACGGCCGCCGCCGCGCCGATCCAGGCCAGGTAGATGAAGGAATAACGGACGATTTCCTCGCCCCAGATGGACGAGTAGGCCATGACCTCCCGCCGCAGGACCTCGATGAACATCGTCGCGACGAGCATGACGTAGAAGACGAGAAGCGCCCATCGCTCCACGTTCTTGTTCAGGGCTTCGAGAATGCGCGGCATGGAGTCCTCCCCTCAACGGACCCGGAACGCCGTTGCTCCGGTCCGATTGCATCACGTCATAATGATCGTGGAGACAGGCCGGTGTCCTCCCACCGGCCTGCAGTATTCGGCATCAGGCGTCGTGGACGTAGTAGCGCCCCTTCGTGCCGGCAGCTTCCTCGAGCTTGGCAAAGGCATCCATCGATCCGGCCAGTTCAACCTTGAACTCGTCCCACTCGGGCAGTTGATAGCCACCTGCGGCCTGCCATTCACCGAGTTGATCAGAGGACAGGGAATGGAACTCGACACCCGCTGCCTGCAGTTCAGCCATCGCGTAGCTGCGGGCGGACGGAACCTTGGCGAGGTTCTGGTGAGCGGTCAGTTCGCCTGCGAACTCGATTCCTTCCTGAACATCCCCGGGCAGGCTGTTGAACCATTCGAGGTTCATCGAATAGACCTGACTGTCCGGAACCGCCTGGGTAAAGGTGACGTGGCTGAGAATGTCCTTGAACCCGAACACGTAAAGGGCTCCTACAGCGGGATCGAGCGCATCGGCCACACCCTGCTTGATCGCCGAGGGTGTTTCACCCCAGGCCACCGGCGTCGGATTGGCCCCGACCATGCGATAATACTGCTGGAGCATTTTGGAGCCGGGAACCCGGAACTTGATCCCGTCAAGGTCCGACGGCGACAGAACCGGGCCCGAACCGCCGGCGCGCACCGCAACAACCCGCGGGTCGATCACGACGTAAAACAATGCCTTGAAGCCCGAGCTCTCGATTTTCGGGTGGACTTCCTGCTTCCAGGCATCCGATGTCACCAGGTTGGTGAAGCGCTGATTTGCGCCGCAGAAATAGGGCAGGTTGATCAGGTCGACCGCGCTTGCGAAGGGTGCGAAGTTTGACAGCGAATGCTGGGCGCATTGAATGGTACCGCCCTGAACGGCTTGTGCGAGTGCGCCACCGGCACCGAGTTGGCCGCCGGGCGCCAGCTTCACGTAAACCTTGCCGCTTGTCGCGTTCTGGATGTTTTCCTTCAGGTCAAGCTGCATGATCGGGTAGCTGCGCGATGCTCCGAGCACGTAGGCCGTGGCCAGCGTCATGGTATGATCGGCGGCGGCCTCTCGCGCACGCTCTTCCTGTGCCGTCTGCGCGGCAGCTTCGTCGGACCACAATGTTCCCGCTGATGCGGCCACGACTGCTGCCGTAAAGCTGCCGCCGCCCACCAGTTTCATGAAATTGCGGCGCTCGGCCGACTTCATTTCGTTGTCTTTGGTTGTCATGTGTCTCTCCCAGTTGAACATCATTGTTTTTCTTGATTGCGAGCATCGGCTTCGCTGCGCAAAATCGCCGCCACGAACAGGATCGAGGCGGCGAATAGGACCAGCATCTCCGCGACGTCGCCGAAGATCGGCGAGCCGGTGACGGCGCCCACCAGAACATTGGCGAAAAAGATGACGAATAGTGCGACGGACGCCAGAAGTGTCACGATCGGGTCCTCCTCCCTGTGCACTCGATAGCAAGAGTGTAAGCGCTTACATGGAATTATGCAAGCGCTTACATTATTATTCTTCTGTATGTATGCTATGAGCAAGAAATCTCAGGCTGACCGGTGTTCCGGCAATGGAGACACGAAGGCACCATGCCGATCGAACAGGCCAAGAAACCGAACCTGCCGACACTTGAAGACGTCGCGGCGCGCGCCGGCGTGTCGACCGCAACGGTGTCCCGGAGCTTGCATGCGGCAGAGCAGGTCTCCCGAGACACCCGCGACCGGGTATTGGCCGCCGTTCGGGAGCTTGGATATGCACCCAATTTCAGTGCACAGGCACTTGCCGCCAAACGGACCAATACGTTTGGCGCGATCATTCCGACAATGGAGAATGCGATTTTCGCACGCGGGCTTCAGGCCTTCCAGGAACAGCTCAATGAGAAGAATATTACGCTGCTGGTCGCCAGCTCTTCCTACAGCGCCGAACTTGAAGACGAGCAAATCCGGACGCTCGTCGCGCGCGGTGCGGACGCGCTTCTTCTGATCGGTCACGACCGCTCGCCGGAAATCTATGCGTTTCTCGAGCGGCGGAAAATCCCCTATGTGGTTGCCTGGGTGTATGACGCAGACATGCCCAGACTTTCGATCGGTTTCGACAACCGCAAGGCGATGGCAGCGTTGACCCGTCGTGTTTTGGACTTCGGACACGAGTCGATCGCCGTCATTACCGCGGAGTGTTCCGAAAATGACAGGGCGCGGGAACGCCTTGCTGGTGTGAAGGACGCGCTGTCGGAAAGGGGTCTCGACCTGGCAAGTCTTCGGGTCATCGAAACAACCTATTCGATCGGAAATGGCGCAAGCGCATTTTCGGAACTCATGCAGAACGGCAAGCGGCCAACAGCGGTTCTATGCGGCAATGATGTGCTGGCGGCCGGTGCGCTGATGATGGCAAGATCCCACGGCATCGACGTGCCGAACGATGTTTCGATCACCGGGTTCGACGATATTGAACTTGCTCAAATCGTGTCACCGGCACTGACGACCGTTCACGTTCCGCACCGCGAGATGGGACGCGGTGCGGCGAGGCTTCTCATCGCCCTGCGAAATGGGGAAGGTCCTGGCCACAGTATCGAACTTGACGCCGACATCCGCATGCGAGAGACGCTCGGGCCGGCCCTATGAGAACGAATTGCAAAATTTGAACGCGGGTCCCGCGATACCCGCCCCACCTGTTCCTCAATCTCCGTCTAAACCTACCCAGACCACCACGTTCACTTTCCGCTGCGCCGCATTATATTGGGCAGGCCATGCTGCAGACCCTCAAGCGTTTCAAGGAAAAGATCACACCCGGCGCCGCCGTGTCGGTCTCCCTGCATGTGCTGCTTCTGGCCGTGCTGGTGTTCGGCCTGCCAGAAATCACCATGGATGAACCCGATCCGCCGGAGGTGATCGAAGTCCAGCTGGTGCTCCCCGGGGAAGAAACGCAGGAAGAGCAGGAGCAGAACGCCGAACCGTTGGCGCAGGAGGAATCCGAAGAGCTGGAAACGGCCGCGGCCGGTGAGCCGGTCGAGGAGATGTTGCGCATCCTCCGCCCTGTCTACGAGTTCGGCGAGGAGGATACGGGCGCCGAGGAGGCCGCCGACGGCAACGCGCCGGAAAATGAGGAAGCGGAGGCGTCCGAAGAGCCCCTGGCGGAGCCGGAAGAACCGGAAGAGCCTGGCGAATCCCTTGAGGCCTCTGACGCCGAGCCCACCGCCGAGGAAGAAACCGCGGAAGACGAGGAAGAGCCGGCCGAGACGACGGAAACGGCCCGGCCCTCGCCCAAGGGCGACAGCGAGGTTGCCACAACGGCGATTGCCGGCCGCCCGCGCGGTGTCCGCGCCGGCGAGCTTTGCGCGACCGAACTGCGCCGCCAGTTGCTCGGCACCGTTCCGCCCCATCGCCCGAACCTCATTCCTGCCTACAGGCTGGACGAGGGCACCGTGCTACAGGCGCGCCGGGGCGCGTTCCGTACCGTCACGGGCTGGCACAATCTGAAATTCCGCTGCGAGATCGACGAGGGCGCAACGCGGATCGTCTCTTTTGAATTCGAGGTCGGCGCACCGATCCCGCCCGCTGAATGGGCCGGCCGCGGGCTGCCCGCATCCTAGGGTGCGTTGGATAAAGCGAAGCCCACGCCGTTCGGATCGCGCAACAGGGCAAACGCCTGGTCTCCGGCCGCACCGGCAACGCTGCCGCCCCCCGCCAATGCGGCCTTGACCGAGGACTCAAGCGCTGTGGTCCGGATGCGGGGAAGCCAGGCGCACCCGGGTTCGGCTGCCACATCGTTCAAAACATGTGCGACCGGGTCTCCAGACGGTCCCCGGACAAGCACGCTGTGGCTGCTTTCATCGTGCGGAGAAACCTCCCAGCCGAACAGTTCGCTGTAGAAGGCGCCGGGAAAGGTCGCATTCGCCGACCAGTAGATTTCGCATCCAAATTGCCGTTTCGGCGCCGGAAAGGTGTGACGCGACATCGATATGCCGACAAGCGCCCCGAGCGGATCGCGCAACAGTCCGTTGCGGCCGACGCCCGCCACGTCGAAGGGCAGTCGGACGATGGCCCCGCCCAGCGCCTCTGCGCGCGTGATGGCAAGATCGACGTCATCCACCTCGATATAGGCAATCCATCCATCCGTAAGGCCCGGCGGCGTATCGGTGATGCCGGCGCCGGCCTCGTCCTCCAGGAGCGCGAGGATGAAATCCCTCTCGCCGCCGCCCCAGGCGAATTCCGTGGCATGCTCGGTAACGTAGCGCCAGCCGGCGACACGCGCGTAAAAGGACATCGCGGTTGCGGTGTCCGGGGTAAAGAGATCGTGCCAGACGATCCGGCCTGTCTTGTCGGTGTCCATGGGCAATCCGTTTCTGAGTTGGTTTTATCCGGTAGCCCGAAACGGGGAGCATTGCGTTGATCGTGATCAAGCCGGATCCGTCCCCGTAACGGGAACAGGATGCACCTTCTTAGCCACAATCACGCAAAAACCGACCACCCCCGAAGGAGGCAGCCGGTTCGTCGCGCGGGGTGATAACTCAGGAAATCGCGCTGTCGACGTGGTCGCGATAAGTCTTGACGGCCGATTTCAGCGCGTCCCAGTGCCGTTCGGCCTTCGCCTTGGCGTCGTTGACCGCGTCTTCGCCCTCTGTTTCGATGCGTTTTGCGATTGCATCCATTTCCTCGCGGGCCCGGTTCCAGTCGGCCTTGAGCTTCTCCGCCTGTTCCGTGGTCCATTGGTCCGCGTCGTCACTGGCGGTGGCGAGTTTCTTTTCTACGTCCGAAAGCTCTTCCCCGACCCGGTCGAGATGCATCTTTGCCTGCTCCATAAAGCTTGGTGTGGTTGCCATAACGTGCTCCTTTTGGTTGGATTTCATCCATGTGACTGCGATGGGCCAAATCTCGCACAGGTCGGCAGAAGGCATCAGTGAGTCACGGTGAAGGGCATCGGGTGATGACGGCGACTGCACCGATTGAGCGCGGCATAGTCGAAAAGCAGCTTGAGCGGGTGCTGGCGAGCAGCCAGTTCTCCGAGACGACACGCCTTGCACGCTTCCTCGACTACGTCGTACGCCAGACCCTCGATGGAAACACCGAGGGCCTCAAGGGCTATGCCATCGGGCTTGACGTCTTCGACAAGGCGGAAGACTTCGATCCGTCCATCGACACGATCGTGCGTGTGCAGGCCGGCAAGCTGCGGACCCGGCTTGATCTTTTCTATGCCGGCGAGGGCAGGGACGATCCGCTGCGCATCCTCATACCGAAAGGGTCCTACGTACCCGTCTTCGAACTGGCGCTCGATCCCGAGCGCAGCGGCGGCGTGCTGCCGACGGGCGGCGATCCGGCCACGACTGCACGGGCATCGCTCGCGGTCATGCCGTTCGACAACCTCTCGGGCGATCCCGGACAGGAGTTCCTGGCCGACGGATTCACCGAGGAGATCATCGACGCACTGTCGCGATTCCGCGAGATCCGCGTCGTCTCACGCCACGCGACCTTCCGCTACAAGAACCGGCCGGTCGATCCGCGTGAACTGGCCGACGATCTGGACGTGCAGTTCCTGCTGGAGGGCAGCGTGCGGCGCTGGCAGGACCAGTTGCGCATCACGGCGCGTTTCGTGGAGGCCAAGAGCGGCCGGCAATTGGCGAGCGATGCCTATGACCGTGAGATGAGCGCGCAGAGCCTGTTCGATATCCAGCAGGAGATTGCCGCGCAGATCGCTGCGGAGATCGGTGAACCCTTCGGTGTCATTCACCGCATCGGCACACGGCGGCGCGCAGGTACACAGGCGCTTGATGCCTATGAATGCCGGTTGCTGGCCTCCGAATATTGGCGTGCGCCGACCGAAGCGGAACACAAGCGCGTCGCCGGTCTCTTGGAGCGAGCTGTCGCTATCGATCCTGACTATGCCGGCGCCTGGGCGATGCTCGCCATCGTCCATGGCGACGAGGCGCGTGCCGGCTTCAACCTGAAGCCCGGCCGGCCGGCGTTGGATCGGGCCCTCGAGGCGGCGCAAAGGGCGGTCGATCTCGATCCGGCCAACGCCACCGGCTATTACGCTTTGTTCCTTACCTGCTTCAACCGGGGAGAGTTCGAACGTTTCGAGGCGGCGGCAGCAAAGGCGCTGCAGCTCAATCCGAACTATCCCGACATGCTCGCCGATCTCGGCTCCTGCAGGGCATTCTCGGGTGACTGGAAGCAGGGTCTTGCAATGCTCGAGCGGGCCATCGACCTCAGTCCGAACCCGCCCGGCTGGTACCGCGCCGCCCGGGTTCTCAATCACTACCGCCTCCAGGATTATGAGGCCGCCCTTGCCGAAGTCAGGCTGATGGGCGACAGCCTTTGGGATCGCCAGGGCCTGTTCGAGCTGATGATCCTCGGCCAGATGGACCGGGATGCCGAAACACCATCGCTGTCGAAGAAAATCCTGGAAGACATCCCGCGTTATTCCGAATTCATACAGCGGAGCTTCACCCTGTGGCACCTTCCGCAAGACCTGCAGAAAAAAATGCTGGAGGGCTGGCACAAGGCCGGCCTTGTCCTTGAATTTGATCCGCCAGATTCACCGTGACTAACTCCTTGTGAAACCGCGCGCCTGGCAGTGTGCTCCCCGACAACGCGCAAGCAGGGGATCACCAAAATGGAAGCAGCGATCAATTCACAAAGCCGTGTCCGGCCCGAAGAGGCGCGGGCCTTTGTTCTTTCGGCCATAGTCCTGTCGACAGGCGTCTTCGGCATTGCCTTCTGGTACGGCGTCTTCGGAACGGTCTTCTTCGAGCAACTCTTCTATGTATGGGTTGCCTCCACCGTAGCCCTCATTGCGAGCCTCTTCGTACCGCCTATTGATGCGCTGCCCAAATTCATGTCCTGGCGCGGCCGCTTCGTCCTGGTGCTGCCCAGCGCCCTGATGCTGACGACAGCCCTGCAGGGAACCGATCTTGCCACGACCGGACAGGGCGATTGGCTCGTCTGGGGCCTCAACATGGCGATCATCGCGATCACGCTTCCCTATCTTCTTTATGTCGTCATTCTGGTCGCCGTGCCCGATATCGATCGTCTGACGCATCCGCGCCTGCGCTTCGGCGTCTTTGCAATCACCGGCCTGATTGCGCTCGCCGGCTACGAGATCGGCGTCCACCACCCACGATTCCTGACTTGCTATGACTTCAAGGTGTCCGGCAGCAACATCCCGGATAATTGCCGACCGTCTCCTGCTTTCGGAGCGGTTGAGCGGTGAGCGGGGTCTGGCAACATCGCCTCGGGCGTGGTGTCCGGGCAGCGTGGTCCGTCATCCGGCCGCTACTCAACGCGACGCTGCTGCTGGCGGTGGTTGCTGCCATTGCCGGTCTCATGCTGATGCACTCGACCCGCGCGCTTGTCGACAACACGATGGCCGATGTGAAATCAGGCGTGCTCCGTGAGATCGACGAGGATGCCAAACGGCTGTTTGCGGAAATGGACGGCGCATATGCTGAATTCGACAGGCTGAAGCAGCGGATCGACCGGATCGTGGACGATCCGCAATCGCTGCTCGATGAGCAGGTGAGGCAAGACATCCGGGCCGTGAAGAACGACCTGCATGGTATTGCCGAGGACCTCGACCGCATCTCCAGGGGCCAGCTCGACATTTCGCAAGAGACGCTTGAAAAACTCGCCATCTCGCTGGTGCGCACCTACGGCCAAATCCGTGGCTGCAAGGTGGCGGAACTCACCTCAGGTCGCAGTCAGCAGCCGGTTCCGGTGCAAAACGCCCGACCGTAGGGCGCAATCCGGTGCCGGCGACACAGGCTTGCCACATTGGCTGGTCACCCCTTAGTTTGAGCCGGCTACCCAAGTCATGGCCAAGCCTGCACAGCGCCCGGCAGGGCGGGGCAGCCGCGCCTGAACATCAACGGGATCGCCCCATGTCTGAAGCGACATCCGATGCCGCCCGAATCCTGACCCGCCTCGACCGAATCCCGGTCTGGCCTTATCCGCGCAAGGTGCTGTGGATCGTCGGGTTCGGTTTCTTCTTCGCCTTCTTTGATATTGTTACGATCGGTTTCGCCATCCCCGTGGTGGTGCAGCAGTTCAACATCACGTCCGAACTGGCATCCTGGGCAATCTCCGGCAGCCTGATCGGCTATATCATCGGCTCGTTCCTCGACAGCCGCATCGCAGATCGGTATGGCCGGCGTGTCAGCCTGCTCCTGTCGGTGAGCTTCTTCACAATCGGTTCGCTGATGTCGGCGACAAGCCCGAACATATGGTGGCTGATCGGCTGGCGCGTGATTTCCGGCATGGGCATCGGCGCGGAGATTTCCGCGGTCAGCACCTATCTGGGTGAGTTGTCGCCGGCGGCACGGCGCGGCCGCAACACGGCCTGGGCCATCGTCGCCGGCTATGCAGGGCTCGCCATCGTTCCCTTCGTCGCTCTGGGTCTGGTGCCGAATTTCGACTGGGGCTGGCGGGCGCTGATGGTGATCGGCGCGCTTGGTGGCCTGCTGATCGGCGTAATGCGCAGCGGTTTGCCCTATTCCGTGCACTGGCTCTTGAGCCGCGGGCGCATCGCCGAGGCGGAGGCGATCGTCGACGAGGCCGAGCAGCGGGCACGCGATATCCTCGGCCACGACTTGCCACCGCCGGACCCTGCCGACGACACCACGATTTTCGGGCGCACCGCCTTTTACGATCTGCTGAAGCCGCCATATCTGCAGCGCCTCGTTCTCATCGCCACGATCTGGTTCTTCTACTACATCGGCAACTACGCCTGGCTGACGCTGGCGCCGACTCTCTTCGTCAAGGAAGGCTATACACTGACCCACAGCATCTTTTTCATGATGCTGACGGGCCTCGGTTTCGTCTTCGGCTCGTTAATGGCCGTCATGTTCAGCGACCGCGCCGAGCGCAAGACGACCATCGCGCTGATCTGCGTCGCCTGGGCGGCGGCGCTCTTCGTTATCGGCTGGCAGACATCCAACACGGTGATCCTTGCATTCGGCTTCATCGCATCGACCACCATCGGCCTCCTGATCCCCATCCTGTACACCTACACGGCCGAGAATTTCCCGACGAGTGTGCGGGCCACCGGTGTCTCGGCAACGGACGGGCTGGGCCATATTGGCGGTGCCCTGGCGCCGGCGGTAACGTTGACGGCCTATCATTATTGGGGCCTGGAAGGAGCCTTTGGCGTGCTGGCGGCTACCGGGTTGATAACCGGGGTGCTGATCATGCTGGGGATCCGCACGACGGGCCGGCCCTTGACGAGGACCGCGCATGTCTCGCGGAAAGACAAGGAAAAATCACACAGTCCGGTGTGACAGTCGCCGTGGCGCGTAGCGGCTGGAAACACCGTCGGCAGGCGCTAGTTATCTGCCGGTCCGACCCATCTGTCTTTCGCGCTCTATCCCATGCACGACGCAGCCATTGTCTACCCGCACCAGCTCTTCGCGGAAAACCCGGTCCTCGCCAGGGGCCGGCCGGTCTATCTTGTCGAGGAGCCGCTGCTTCTGACGTATAACCCGGCGCACCGGGCGCGGCTGATCCTGCACAAGCTGTCGATGGACGCCTATCAGCAGCGCCTGGAGCAGGCCGGTCATGATGTGCGCCGGCTGACCGTCGGTGACCATGCGCACACGCGCGATGTGTTCGAGCGGCTGTCCGCAAGCGGCGTTGCACGCCTGCACATAGCCGATACGGTTGACGCCTATCTTGAGCGGGCGATTGCCGGAAGCGGCCTGGAACGGGTCTGGTATGAAACGCCGCTCTTTCTGCTTGCAAGGGACGAGGCGAGGGACCGGTATCTCCGATCCGGACGGTTCATGGCGTCCTTCTACAAGGCGCTGCGGATCGATCGGTCGATCCTCATGGATTGCAAAGGCGGTCCGGTTGGCGGCAAATGGAGCTTTGACGAGGACAATCGCCGCAAAATCCCCGCAAAGGCGGTGCTCCTGCCGGATATCGTCCCTGCCGCAAATGGCGCCGTCGCCGCAGCGGCCCGATGGGCAGGGCACCTCGATGCCGAGCTTTATGGCGAGCCGGTCTGCTGGCTGCCGCATACCCATGAAGGCGCGCGGGCGTTCCTGCAGGACTTTCTTGCCTCCCGTTTCCACGATTTCGGCCCTTATGAGGACGCCATCACCACGCGCGGCGTGCGGCTCTGGCATTCAGCGCTGTCACCGCTCTTGAATATTGGTCTTCTGACACCCGTAGAAGTGCTCGACGCGGCGCTGGACCACGCTGCCCGCCATGACGTGCCGCTCAATTCCCTGGAGGGTTTCGTGCGCCAGGTTCTCGGCTGGCGGGAGTTCATCCGCGCCAGCTACGAGGTTGATGGCGTCAGCATGCGCAACAGCAACTTCTGGGGCCAGACGCGCCCGCTTCCGGATTCTTTCTGGACCGGCGAGACCGGTCTCGGGCCAGTCGATCATACGATCAGGACCGCTCGTTCCCTTGGCTACACCCACCATATCGAACGGCTGATGGTCATGGGCAATATCATGCTGCTAGCGCGGATCCGCCCGCATGATGTCTATCGCTGGTTCATGGGTCTTTACGTCGACGCCTATGACTGGGTGATGGTTCCGAATGTCTATGGCATGAGCCAGTTCGCCGATGGCGGCGGTTTTGCCACCAAGCCCTATATCAGCGGCGCCAACTATATCCGCAAGATGTCCGACCATAAGCGCGGCGACTGGGAAGACGTCTGGACCGCCCTTTACTGGAGTTTCATCAGCGATCACGCCTCGGTCTTTAGAGACAATCACCGGCTCTCGATGATGCCGCGCCTGCTTGAGCGGATGGATGAGGCGACCCGCAGCCGACATCTGGACACGGCGCATGCCTTTCTGGCGACACTGGATCCCTGAACGCGTTATCCGGCTATTTTTTGAGTGCCTTGGCGACGAAACGCCCGTCCACGGCTTTTGTCATATCCACCGGCTCATCGAGCAGCCCGGCGCCGACCGCGGCGTCTTCAACATCTGGAATGATCTCGGAGAGGAACGTGCCGGTAAGGATTTTTTTGTTTTGCTCAAGTGAGTAATAGATCACGCCGTCAAAGGCCGTCTCCAGCGCTTCCGGCTTGGCATCCACCGCCTTGGCGATGATCGCTCGGCCGCGCGAGACATCGGCCTCGTAGAAATCGAGCGCTGCCTGCCAGGATTTCAACAGCGCGACAATGGCACCAGGGCGCGATGCGGCGAAATCCTTGCGCACCACGAGCACGTCGGAAACAAGTCCGGGCTCCGCACCGGCGGTAAACACGGTCTCGATCTGGTTGTCTTCACCGCGCGCAATCGAAAGATAGGGCTCATAGGTCACGGCTGCCGGTACCTTGCCTTCGACAAGCGCCTTTCCGGCCTCGGCTGCCGCCAGCGGCACGGGCGTGACATCGCCGATGGTAAGCCCGTTCTGGCTTAGCGCATATTGCAGCAGGATCTCGCTTGTCGAGCCGGGTTCGTAGGCAATGCGCTTGCCGTCAAGGTCGGTGACGAGCGCAATCGGCGGCTGCGCGATAATGGCATCGGCCATTGTCGAGACATCGACCATGGCGACGATCTGAATATCAAGCCCGTCAGCGACGAACTCCATTGCGGTATGGGTCGCGACATTCGCCGCGTCCAGTTCGCCGGCGGCAAGCGCGGCATTGATTTCGGCATCGGTGGTGAAGTTAACGAGCACGACATCGTCGAGGCCGACATCACCGAAAAAGCCCTGGGCATCGGCGACATGCCACAGACCGTAGCCCAGCCACGGCTCCAGCCCCATGCGGATCGGACCCGGTTCCGGCGTGTCGGGCAGTTCCGAAGCAGGACTTGCCACGGCTATCAGCGCCGATCCGATGATTCCCAAAACAGCCCCAAAAACAGGTCTCATACGCATCATCGCTCCATTCAGCCGCGGATTTGAACGTTTATATCGCGCATTCGGACCAAGCCGTATCATTTTTTCCATTTCCGGAGCAGATTGATACTTTACCGGCTAAGCAACAACGCGAGCGTTTGCACAGAAGCACATGTGCTCCGCCGCGCCCTCGCCAACACATGTCGTGCAGTGCACAACACCGCCCCGTTTCTTAGCCGGCTTATTCACATTTGTGACATTTTTGCTACGCCTGACAATTGAAAAAGCGCACAGGGTGCATATATTGGGGCAATAAGGCGCACATTGTGCGCTACAATGTAATAGCTGAACAAAATTCAGCAGAAATGGAGATATGGGATGCTCCGACATATGATTGTTGCCCAATCGGTCATGCACAAGCCGCGGCCGGATCTTGAAGCCCATGCGAAACTGCATGGTGCGATTCATCGCACGAGCCGCATGATAACGGATTTCTTCCGGTCTCTCGTACACTGAGGGATACCGCGGCACCGTCCGCATAGTTGAACATTTAACCCGGCCAAGAGCCATCCGCTCTCCAGTAACGGCGAAGCGGCATGCTCTGTGGCCGGGTTTTTCGTCTCTCGTCTTTTCCATTGCGCTGACCACCCGACGCCTTATCTTCAGCGTGCAAGACACCGGTGGGAGGGGTTCGAATGGAAAGCCTTGCAGACGAGCTAGCGACCTTGGCGCGCCAGACGCTCTCGCCCGAACAGGTTCGGGCCATAGAAAAGATCGGCGAAACCAGGGTTTGCAAGGCCGGCGACAAGATCTTCAAGGTCGGCGGCCCGCAGGATTACTTCCACTACATCGAAGCCGGTACAGTCGATGTGATCAATCCGATCACCAACCGGCCTTTTCCCCACGGCTCGATGGGGCCGGGCGAGTTCATCGGCGAAATCGATTTTCTCTCCGGCGGCGGTGCACAGGTCGATATCGTAGCTGCCACGGACGCAAGACTTTTGAGCGTTCCTCGCCGGGCGATGCTTGATCTAATGGCAAAGAACCCGGAGCTCGGCGACCTTGTCATCACAGTCTTTGCGGCCCGCCGCCGCCACATGATTGAGAACAACCTTCTGGGTATCACCCTGCTCGGCGGCGAGGCCGATCGCAACATTCGACGCATCGCGGATTTCGCAAACCGAAACCGAATCCCGGCCCGCCTCGTGGCGCTCGGATCGCCCGAGGCTGCCGACCTTGCAAAGCAGTGCGGGCTGGACCCGTCGCACCCGGCGGCCATACTCGGACCGTCCACCGCGCTTGCCCATCCAACGCCGAGGCAAGTGGCGGCCTATTTCGGGCTCGATGCGACGCTTTCGGGTGAGGGCACCTATGACGTGTTGATCGTCGGCGGCGGACCCGCCGGCATTGCCGCCGGGGTCTATGCCGGCGCGGAAGGCATGAAGGCTCTGGTGATCGAGGATCTCGCCATCGGCGGTCAGGCCGGCTCGTCCAGCCGGATTGAGAACTATATGGGCTTCCCCACCGGCATCTCCGGTGCCGATCTTTGCTGGCGCGGCGAGGTGCAGGCGATCAAGTTTGGAACACGGTTTGCCGTGCCGCGATGCGCCACCGCCGTATCGGAAGAAATAGAGGGCGGCTTTCGCGTGACCCTGGAGGACGGTGAAGATGTGCGCACCCGGTCGATTGTCGTTGCAACCGGCGTGCAATACCGCAGGCTCCCGGTTGACAGGCTCGAGGAATTCGAGGGCGCCGGGATCTATTATGCCGCCACCGATCTCGAGGCACGTTATTGCAACGGCACAGACGTCATTGTTATCGGCGGTGGCAACTCCGCCGGCCAGGCGGCGATGTTCCTCAGCCGCTCGGCGCGCCATGTCCATGTGCTTATTCGCGGAACGTCCCTGGCAAGTTCCATGTCCGACTACCTGCGCAGCCGCCTCGAAAACGACCCGGCGATAACCCTGCACCGACAATCTCAGCTGACGGCGTGTCATGGCGACGGCGGGCTGGAATGCGTGACGATCCACGACGCAGGGACCGGCAAGGACTGGAGGCTCGACACGCCTGCCGTCTTCGTCATGGTTGGTGCAGCCCCCAACACCGATTGGCTTTCCGGTTGCGTTGAACTTGACGACAGGGGCTTCGTGAAGACCGGCACCGATGTTGGCGCCGCATCTGCGTATGGCACTTCCCATCCCGGAATTTTCGCCGTTGGTGACGTTCGTGCCGGCTCGGTCAAGCGCGTCGCCTCCGCCGTCGGCGACGGCTCCGTGGTCATCAGCCGCGTCTTTGCCTACCTGCAGGAAAGTACCTGAATCTACAGATTCGACGGAATGCGGCCGGTTTGTCCGACCCTCAATTTTGCGAAACGGTTGCCGCGTTCATTCGTTGCATCGCCCATCGGGTAACCCCACCTACCCACAGGAAACCAAGCACGCCGCCGAGATAGACATTCATCGTGCCGCCCGGCGCGGTGAAGCCGCTCTCACCGAACACGGTGATGGTCTCAATGGCCTGTTCAGCGAAAAAGATCACGCTCAGCCACAACAGCCAGCGCGGGATGACCGGCGAAGCACCCAATCCCAGCGCGACGAAAGACAGCGCCATGGTCATGGTCGAGCCATTGACCAGCGGGCCCCAGAAGGCGGCAATGTCAAAGATCGTGCGCGCCGCGGCGGGGTCGAGACCCTGGGGATGGAAGGCCAGCCCTGCCCAGATCCACGCCTGCACCTGAGCGGTGATGGCAAAACCGATCACACCGGCAAAAAAGATGTATCGATGCGGCTTCGGCATGACGGCAGCCACCTGTCCCGCGAATATGGCGAGCCCCAGCGAGACGAACGCTGCGGTCCAGGCATAGGTCTTTGCCTTTCCACCGTGGTTCGTGAACCAGTCAACGACCTCCTGACCGCTTGAATCAATGGTCGGAAAGCCGCCGCCCAGCGCGACAAAGCTGTAGACGTAGAACGCCGCGGTCAGCAGGATGTTGATGAGCAGGATGTTTGACAGTTTCATGCGGTCCCCTGTTTGTCTGCCTAGGCGGCTTATCGGTATTTCGCCGCCGTGATGAACTCGCCGAATGTCTCGCACCACACAAGCACGGTGTTGTAATCGTCCACATTCACGTCTTCGGGGACATCGACAATGAATCCCTCGAAGCTCTTGATGTCGCCGAGGCGCGGCGAGGCATCCTTCAGGGGCAGGAAATCGTCCTCGTGCTCGACGAATTCCCGGACCAGGTAAAGCTTGTAGTCCGGGCCGGGGGCAAGGCGGCCCTCATGTACGATTTTCGTTGGCGTCAGGCTGACCGTACCCTCGCCCCAGTGCAGGAAATCACTGCCGCGCAGCTCGCGGTCGAATTGGGCGGTGTATTGCGCGTCCTGTGCCGTTTGTTCCAGGACAGCAGCATCCGGTGCCGGCGGGGCAGTGAGGATCGGCAGGAAGTAAATGCCGAGGGCAAAGCCGATGGCTACCGCGGCCCCGTGTGAGATGAGCAGGAAAATCAGTTGGCGCATAGGGAACTCCATGTCTGGAAACCGTGGCTGAACCTAGCGCAGCGCCGTTCGAATTGACATGAAAAAGGGCGCCGAACGCTTCCAGCACCCCGTTTCTTCAGTCTTATCGACGATCTTTATTCACCGAGCTTGCGGTTGACATATTCGTCGATCTTGTTGCGCTGCGCACCGATATCAGCCAGTGACCGATCCGAAAGTGACCGAAGCTCGTAGGCCGAACGGTTATGCTTGCGCCATGAGTTATACCTATCGAGGACAGACATTGTCTTTCTCCTTTCTCGACTTGTTCCTGACTGAAATGGGGATCAATTGTGGCAGTTACAGCCCAAATCTGACGCGGCAGCCATGCACGGACCGCACGGCTTAATCCGCCTTGGCTGGGTCGCGTTTCAGACTGTAGAAAGTGACTGGGCAATCGGCCGCTAGCCGACGGGAAAGCCTACTCGCCGGTTCCGTCGAAGCTGGAGTTCCAGCTCTCTGGCCAGATACCCGCCTGCTGCAGGAAAATCGCGATCAGCATCAAGATGACGAAGAGGACCGCGATCGCAAACGCATGCCGCGCCTTGGGCAACCTACGGAAATGGTGATAGCCGATAATCCTTGGATCTTTGTTGTCCATATCGTCCTTCACTTTCGCAGATGCCGCACAAATACGTGGCATGGTCCGAAGACGGGAGCGTCAAAATCGGTCAAATGTTCGCAGCCTGCCTTGCGGAACGCGCTGTGGGCGCGGAGATTTTTCACCGACGTACAAAGACCCGCAAGGGGCGCGTCAGTGGTCTCTGAGAGCCGGTCGAAGAGCAGTTCCAGAGCCGCCGGACCGGCGCCCCGGCCGGCTTCGTCGGTCACGCCGATGAAGATATCGATATCAATTGATCGCGGCGGTATCACGTCAAGCCCGACTGAGGCCAGAGCTTCCGGGTCGACTATTTCCCAGCGTACATATCCGATCGCTTTTCCGTCGCGGGCAATTAGCGCGTGATTGTCCGGACTCGTCTCGTCGAGCTGTTCCAGCCTGCCGGCCGGTTCGCCCCACCACGTCGACACACGGTCGCTGCGCAGCCAGCCGGCAATGGTTTCGCGGTGGGATGCCTCGACGGGCAGGAGCGTGATCATGACCGGTCCTCGATAGTGTGAGGTTTCCTATACAGGACCTTCGGCAAAAAATCTTGTCGCTGGCTGGCCTCTAAACACTAAGTTTTTTACCTTAGTAATATTGACGGCCATTAGGCGCTTCAGTATAGTTAGGTTTATGCCTAACTATCAGTCTCAGATCGACACACTCTTTCATGCCCTTGCAGACCCGACGCGCCGCGCGGTTGTCGAACGTCTCGCCGGCGGTCCGGCGACGGTGGGTGAACTGGCGAAACCATTTGAGATGGCGTTGCCGTCTTTCATGCAGCATCTGCGCGTGCTTGAGGACGGTGCCATCATCACTACCGAAAAGACGGGCAGGGTGCGCACCTGTCACTTGCGCCGCAATGCGCTTGAGGCAGTCGAGACCTGGCTGCGCGACCGCCGATCCGTTTGGGAGACGCGGCTCGATGCCCTGGAAAACTATCTCGACAACGAACAGCAGAATTAAAGCAATACTTGAGGGAGAAGAATATGACCGGCAAACCGGAAATCGTCCATGAAACCATAAGGTTAGAGCGGGTTTTCAAGGCCGCGCCGGAGCGGGTCTTCGCCGCCTGGGAAGACAGCGATGCGCATCAGCGCTGGGAGCCGACGCCTGAAGGTATGGAGATGGATTACGAGGGTTTCGATTTCCGCACCGGCGGCTACGAGAAAAGCCACCTGGTAGAGGACGGTGCTGTGATCGTCAGTTTCGATACTCGCTATGTCGACATCGTTCCGGCTAAAAGCATTGTCACATCCATACGCGTGATCTCTAACGGCGCCGCCTTCTCCTGCATGCAGTCCACCATCGAATTCCACCCTGAAGGAACCGGCACGCGCCTCGTCTGTTGCGAGCAGGCCGCCTTTATGACCGGAGAGAGCATGCGCTCGGCGCACGAAAACGGATGGGGTGTCATGCTCGACCGGCTGGAGAAGGAGGTGGACGGGTGACCTTAATATCGGGAACTCACACCTTGTCCATCCACGCGCTGGCGACGGCCGCGACATCCTCCCAGCCGGGTTCCATGAACAGGAAATGTGCATGGTTTTCGGCAAGGTGATAGGTCCCGCTCGAACCGTACTTCTCCGCGATCTGTTTGCCGACGGCGGGGCGAACCGCCCGGTCGTCCGCGCCGCAAAGGACAAGCACGGGACAGGTGACCTTGTCGAAATCCACCGCCACGGCGCGGTTGTCATCGAACATCCAGAAGAACATTTCGAACATGACACGGCCGGATTCGGGACCGAGTTTTTCAAAGGTCTCATGCTGGGTCTTTTCATCCAGCCTGTTCCAGGCAAAGGGTGCGATAAGGTCGAAATCGACCCTTAGCGGCGCTTTCCAGAATGGGCCCTGTTCCATGAAAGACCGGGCCACGGCACGCTCGTCATCCGTCTCGGGCAACATGCCCCAGGTCGCATTCGGATTGATCAGCACCAGCCCGCTTGCCAGGCCCTGTGCCGCGACCTGCTGCGCGATGATGGCGCTGACCGCATGCGCCACGATGATCGGCGGGCTGCCCAGTGTCCTGACGAATGCGGCGATGTCCTTGCTGTAGTCAAGAATGCTGGTATCGGCGAAGGCGGGTTCGGGTTCAGCCTTCGGATCGCCTCCATGGAAGCGCAGCGCCGGTGCGTGGCAGGTCCAGCCGCGTTCTTCGAAATACCGGCGGTAGTTGTCCATGCACCAGGGGCCCGCAAAGGCCCCATGGATCAGAACGACATTTTTTGCCATGACGCTGCCTCCGCTGACGGTCGCACTCTCCGGCAACCACAATGGAGGATTTTTCTGCGTTGGTCACCGGATCATTTGATCGGGATCCAGACTTCAACTGTACCCCGCCCGGTCGCCGCATCGAAGCGCCGGTCGTAAAGTTCGAAATCTGGTGTTTCCGCCGGCTCAAGTCCCTCATCGGGCAACGCCTTGTTCCAGATCGAGTAGATCGTTTTCGGGATATCCAAGATATGGCCGCTATGGATAAAGACGGCGTAGCGGGCCTTGGGGATCATGATCTCCTCCATGCCGTCCGGCACGGCAATGTCGGGACCCGCCTCATGCCCGGCCATATATTTGAAATTGCCATGTTCATCGCCGTCCCAGCTCACGCCATAGGACGGGTTGTTGATCGCGTCACCCAGTTCCGTGTAGCGCGCGGCAAAGGCCTGCCACAGCGGCGGAATGGTGCTGGTGGTCTCGACGCTGGCCTGCTTGCTCATGCCGATCACCCGGAAGCCGTCGCGTTCCCGGATCTCCGGCTTGGCGACGTCCACAATCAGATCTTTTTTCATTTTCAAAGGCTCCATCAGTTCAAGGTCCGCGGTTGTCCGGGCCTGCCGCACACTGCGCGGCAGCACCCCGAAATACCGGGCGAAGGCCCGGGTGAACGCCTCGTGGGAGCCGAATTGTGCATCAAGTGCGACGGTCAGGATATCGTCCTTTCCGTTCGCCAGCCGCTTTGCCGCTTCCGAAAGCCGCCGCGCTCGCACATAGGTCATTGGCGAGAAACCGGTGACCGAACGGAAGACCCGGGCCATGTGGAACGGGCTTGCGGCGCAACGTTCCGACAAAAGGCTGATCGACAATGGATCGTACAACTGCCTTTCGATCTGCCAGACAAGACGTTCCGCTAGGCTCACAACGCTCTCCCTTCGACGTTCACGCACGGAACATCGCCGGTTTTGTCCAATCCCGCTTGATCAGTTTTGCGAAGATGCACTGCGAGCTGAATTCGCTACGGATATCAGGCCTTTGCCTGGACCGCCGCGCCGCTGGCTTCGAGGGCGCTGATTTCGTCACCGCTAAAGCCGTGTTCGCCAAGCACTTCGCGTGTCTGTCCGCCGAGCAAGGGCGCGCCGAGACGGTTTTGCGCCGGTGTTTGCGAGAAACGCGCCGGATTGCGGGTCTGGCGCAGACGGCCGGCCTGCGGATGTTCGAGCTCCTCGATGATATCGTTGGCGCGGATCTGCGGGTGGCGGATCACCTCTTCGCGCGTCAGCACCGGGGCACAGGGCACATCCTTGGCCTCCAGTCGCAGCAGCCACTCGGCAGTGCTGCGGTGCTTCAGGATCGACTGGATGAGATCGAGCCGCTCGTTCTTGAACCGCTCCCGGCCTTCGGCGGTCCCGAACCGTTCGTCTTCGAGTATGTCCAGCCGTTCAGCGGCATGCGCGAAGGCCTGCCACTCCTTGTCCTGCATCACCGCCACGCTGATATAGCCGTCCGTCGTCTCGTAGATCAGGTCGATAAAGGACTGGGCATTCTCCTTGTCGCCTTCCTCGCCGACAAAGGTGTGGCGGCCCATATCGGAGCTCCAAAGGAACGAAACGACCGTGTCGAGCATGGAAAGCCGCACATGCTGGCCCTTGCCGGTGCGCTCGCGCGACAACAGTGCGGCGGTGATTGCCTGGCTGGCCTGAATGCCGGTCACCTTGTCGGGGAGGATCGTGCGCACCAGCCGGGGCCGGGCGTCGTCGGAGCCCGCCTGTACCGTCGTCAGGCCGGACACCGCCTGGATCAACGGGTCGAAGACGGGCTTGGCCGCATAGGGGCCCTCAAAGCCGAACCCGGCAATCGACACATAGATGATTTCCGGATTGACGGCGCGGATTGCCTCCTCGCCGACGCCGATCCGCTCGGCGACACCGGGCCGGAAATTCTGGATGATCACGTCGGCATCGGCGGCCAGGCGCTTGAGCGCCGAGAGCCCGTCAGGGTGTTTGAGGTTGAGCACGACGGAGCGCTTGTTGCGGTTGTTGTTCAGGAACGAGGCGGAAAAGCCGCCACGCCGTGTCGCCACGTGGCGGGCATGATCGCCCGACGGCGCTTCCACCTTGATGACGTCGGCGCCCTGGTCTGCCAGTGTCCGTGTCGCAAGCGGCCCCGATATCATCGAGGTCAGGTCAATGATTGTGAATCCGTCAAGTGGTCCGGTCATGGCTCTCACTCCCCAATAGCAATTCAACGATATAGGGCAGGGGTTGCCGTGACTACAAATCTTCTTTTTCCGGCTTCATTTCCACCTCAGATTGTCCATACTCGATCGGGTCAGGCAAAACGGGATAAGCACATGAGTAAGACCGGCAAACCTGAGGCGAAGGACAGCGACGCCACCGATCTGGAATCGATGCCTGTCGACGGTGTCCTCAAGCAGCTCAGGGTCGATCCCGACAAAGGGCTGTCTGCTGCCGAGGTCGAAAAGCGGCTGAAACAATACGGACCGAACGCGCTTGCCGAAAAACATGTGAGCCTTGCACGGAAGATCCTCAAATACTTCACTGGTCCGATCGCTTTCATGATCGAGGCGGCGGCGCTGGTTTCCGCCTTTCTCGGCCGCTGGGACGATTTTCTCATCATATTCGGCCTGCTGATCTTCAACGCCAGCCTTGAACTGTGGCAGGACATGAAGGCGTCCAACGCTCTGGCGGCACTGAAGAAGAGCCTTGCCCCGCATGCCACCGCGCTGCGCGATGGCGCCTTGAAGACCATCGATGCGGCGACACTCGTGCCCGGCGACATGGTCAAGATCCGCCTTGGCGAGATCGTTCCGGCGGATCTTAGGCTGGTCTCCGGCGACTATGCCTCGATCGACCAGGCGGCGCTGACGGGTGAATCGCTGCCGGTCTCAAAGAAGCCCGGCGACGAGGCCTATTCCGGCTCCGTCGTCAAGCAGGGCGAGATGGATGCCGTGGTGATCGCAACCGGCGCCAACACGTTTTTCGGCCGCACCGCCAAGCTTGTCGCTGGCGCCGGCGCTGTCAGCCATGCCCAGCGGGCGATGTTCCAGATCGGCAACTTCCTCATCGCCGTCGCCGTGGTTCTTGCGCTGATCATGGTCGCGGTGCAGGTCTGGCGCGATATTGTGGTTGCCGAGAATTGGGGCCTTGCCGACGCGCTGGATATCCTGCAGTTCGTGTTGATCCTGCTTGTCGCCTCGATACCGGTGGCAATGCCCGCGGTCTTTTCGATCACCATGGCCCTTGGCGCCCTGGCGCTGTCGAAGGAAAAGGCCATCGTCTCACGGCTTGCTTCAATAGAGGAAATGGCCGGCGTCGACATATTGTGCTCCGACAAGACCGGAACGCTGACCAAGAACCAGCTTTCGCTGGGCGACCCGATCCTTCTGGAGGCAAAGGACCCGCAGGATGTCGTGCTGGCGGCCGCCATTGCCTCGGAGCGGCAGAACGCCGATGTGATCGACACGGCCGTGCTGGCGGCGCTGAAGAACCCGGTCGCGCGCGATGCCTATCACGTCACAAAGTTCACCCCCTTCGATCCCGTATCCAAGCGGACGATGGCGGAGGCGACGGACGAGAAGGGCGTGGCGGTCACCGTTGCCAAGGGTGCGCCGCAAGCAATTGTTGAGCTTGCAAAGCCCAAAAAGACCATTGCCGACAAGGTCGAACAGACCGTCGCGGATCTCGGAAAGCGCGGCTACCGGGCGCTCGGCGTCGCGCGTTCCGCCGATGGCGGCAAGAGCTGGCAACTGCTCGGCATATTGCCGATGTTCGATCCGCCGCGCGATGATTCCGAGGCGACGATCGACAAGGTCCGCGCCAAGGGCGTTTCGGTCAAGATGGTGACCGGCGACGATACGGCGATCGCCCGCGAAACGGCCCGGCAGCTCGGCCTCGGCACCAATATCATTCCGGCCGCCGAGGCGTTTCCGAAGGACATGGACCCCGATCACGTGCCCGGCAAGATCGCCGATTCCATCGAGAAGGCCGACGGCTTCGCCCGCGTCTTCCCGGAGCACAAATACGCCATCGTCAAGGCGCTGCAGCAGCGCGGTCACCTGGTGGCGATGACGGGAGACGGCGTCAATGACGCGCCGGCCCTGAAACAGGCTGATTGCGGCACCGCTGTCTCCGGCGCGACGGACGCGGCTCGCGGTGCCGCAGCGCTGATCCTGACAGCGCCAGGCCTTTCGGTCATCGACAATGCAATCGACGAGGCCCGGCGCATCTTCGGGCGCATCACCTCCTACACGATCTACCGCGTGGCGCTGACCATGGACATCATGTTCCTGGTCGTGCTTTCGACGATCTTCCTGAACTTCCAACCGCTGACGGCCATCATGATCGTCATCATGTCGCTGCTCGACGACGTGCCGATCATGACCATCGCCTATGACAACACGGCGGTTTCGAAGGATCCGATCCGCTGGCGCATGCCGCGGCTTTTGTCGGTCTCGGCGGTGCTGGGCTTTGGTTCCATCGTCCAGTCCTTCGGCCTGCTCCTGATCGGCTTTGCCGTTCTCGACCATGCCGGCGCCTCCGCCTGGTTCGGCATCACCAGCAAGGAGCATCTGCAATCGGTGATGTTCCTGCAGCTCGTAGCCGGCGGCCATTTGCTTCTTCTTGTCACCCGCACCCACCGCTGGTTCTTCGAGCCGCCATTCCCGTCGCGGCAGCTTGCCATCGCCATCATCTGCACCCAGGCGCTCGCCGTCCTGATGTGCGGTTTCGGCTGGATCGTGCCGCAGATCTCGTGGACGGTGATCCTGTGGGTGTGGATCTATCTGATCGTCTGGCTCTGTATACTCGGCGTGGTCCGGGTCGGCATGGAACGGCTGATTGACAACCGGCTCGATCGGCGGGCGCGGCTTTCCGAGATCGTCAACGCACCGCTGCACCAGCACGGTCATCTTCATGGGGGCCGATAACATGGACTATCGCGAAGAACTGATGATCAAGCCGGGCAGCAAGGTTCGTCTTGCCGATATCGATCCCGGCTTCCATGGTCACCACGAGAGCCATGAACGGGCGATGCCGGAGCTTGGCGAGACACTGGGCGAGATCACGCGGCTGCAGGAAATGCTCTACGCGGAGAAGAAACATGCGCTTCTTGTTGTATTGCAGGGCATTGACGCCGCAGGCAAGGACGGCGTGTGCTGGCATGTCATCCAGGCGATGAACCCGCAGGGAACGGCCGTCACCGGCTTCAAGCAGCCTTCGCACGAGGAACTGGCCCATGATTTCCTGTGGCGAATCCACAAAAAGGTGCCCGGTCTCGGTCAGGTCGGTGTGTTCAACCGCTCCCACTATGAGGACGTGCTCGTCGTGCGCGTCCACAAGCTGGTTCCGAAACATGTCTGGGAAATGCGTTACGAGGCGATCAATGCCTTCGAGAAGGGCCTGACGAAGGCCGGCGTCTCCATCGTCAAGTTCTTCCTTTATATCTCCAAGGAAGAGCAGCTTGAGCGCTTCAAACGCCGGCTCGACGATCCCGCCCGCCGCTGGAAGATTTCCGAATCCGATTATTCGGAACGCGCGTTATGGGACGACTATGTCGAAGCCTACGAGGCGATGCTGTCCAACTGCTCGACGAAGGAAGCACCCTGGTACGTTCTGCCGTCCAACCACAAATGGTTCCGCAATCTGGCCGCTTCCAACATCATCCTGGAAACGCTTCGGGCAATGGACATGAAGGCCCCGGAACCGACCGTCGATATCGACGCGATCCGGGCGAAGTACCATGAAGCCGAAAAGGAGGGGTGAGATGTTCCACAATTTCGGGCTTGCCGTGCTGGCACTTTGCTTCTGGACGGCGATCTTCGCCGGCGGGGTCTACCTGATGTCCACGGCCTCCGGCCACCGGGTCGTTGAAACCGCGCTCCGGCAGGCCGGCATGGAGGCCTTGAACATGCGTCTGCGGCCCTATGGCGCCGATGAGGCGAAGGCCGTGTGGCAGGTCATTGCGAACACTGAAGGCGGCATGCAGGCCGAGCGCGCTTCACTGAGGCTGGATCTCGTCTTTCCGCTGCTCTACGGCGGCGCGCTGGCCTTTCTCATGCTGGTCATGCTCTTTACCGTCGGCGCCGGCAGCTACAGCGCCGCTTTTCTCGCGCCGGTGCTGCTCGCCGTCATTGCCGACTGGACGGAAAACGCCATTCACCTGCGCCAGATCGCCCGCTTCGAGTCGGCGTCCGATGAGGTAAGCGCGCTGATGGTGCGCATCGCGAGCACGGCCACCAGCGCCAAGTTGATCCTTGTATGGCTTTCGCTGGCGCTGATCCTCGTCCTGCCCTTCATTTTTCGGGCCCGGGGCTGACAAAGTCGTGCTGTCGCGCGTCTCCGTGGTTGTGTAGGCTGGGCTCGTCAAATCTGATCGCAAAAGACGAGGACACGATGGAAATTTACAAGGCGGGCAGCCGCCCGACGGACGCCGGCAGCGTGGACTATTTCACCGGCACCGTGACGATGGACCCGATTGTCTCGGCGCCCGAGCCTGCGAGCGTACGCGCGTTGCGGGTCCGTTTCGCGCCGGGCGCGCGCACCGCCTGGCATACCCACCCGCTCGGCCAGACGCTGCATGTCGTCTCGGGCGCCGGATACGTCCAGAAAGAGGGTGAGCCGGCGAAGAGGATCCTGCCGGGCGACACCGTCTGGATTGCCCCCGGCGAAAAGCACTGGCATGGGGCCACGGCAGACAACGCCATGACCCATATCGCCATTCACGAGGCGCTGGACGGCTCCAATGTCACCTGGCTGGAACTCGTTTCGGACGCGGATTACGCGGCAGCACAGGAATAGGCTGACTCAGACTTTCACATGATCGTCCGGAATGTTCGGCTGGTCATAGTCGCTCGGCGTGCCGCGCCGATTGAAGACGGAGTTGTGGATCGCCGCGCCGTCGGGGATGATCCGCCGCTCGGAGCGTGGCAGATACCAGCCCATGAAGTCGGGCCGCTCCGTGGGCTTGTATGGCGAGACCCGGCGCGGCAGGTATTCAAGAAGTCTCCAGACTGCGTTCATGGAATCGTTCGGCTCGGCAAGTGGATCGGGCTTCACATAGTCCTTGTGGTCGTTCTTGCCGAGCACGATCTCGTTGATGGTTCGCGTCTTGTAGGTCAACCCGAGGGCCTTCGTTTCAGTAATCATCCAGTCGAGCGGGATCTTGGCGAGTTTCGAGTGCGTCTCCGGATAGCCGCCGCCGACATCTCCGTGGACGCCCGAGAACCAGACTTCCTTGACGTCCTGCGCCTTGACCTTGGAGCCCTTGAACGGCCCGCCCCAGTATTTGCCGCCAGCCGGCCAGAGCTGCGGCTGGAACATGGTGCGCACCTCGTCGATGGCAACGGCGTGGCGCACTGATTCAACGCTCTTGTTCGTCCTGGTGAAGGCGTGCGTGCGAAGCCGCGGCCATCCGCGCCCCCGCTCGATGACGGAGCCGACCGTGTCGAACAGTCCGAGGCAGCGGATCGCCGGGCGCCGCGGCTGCAGGATGCGCTCGAAGAGCCGAACCTCGGCAAAGGGGTTCAGCGTCGGGTCGCGCTCGTCGCGGTTCTCGTTCTCTGTCCGGTCGCTGACCGATTTGTAAGCCGCATAGGCATAGTCGAGCAGGTTCAGGTTGATCGGCCGGATCAGCCCGACCGCATGGATGAAGCCGGCAAGCACCCGCGCCGTATAGGCGCCGCGCGAGAAGCCGAAGAGATAAATCTCGTCTGCCGGAATGGCCGGGGTCTTCTTCCCTCCGCGCGTTGTCGCCTTCCGGCCTTCGTCATAGGTCTCGGCGAGGAACCGGTAGGCTTCCTTAACATTGTGGTCGAGGCCCCAGCCGGTGGCGAGGCCGAAGATCTCGTGCGCCTTGCGCCAGGTGTAGGACCAGGCATTCGCCGCCCCGAAGGTGCCGACGCCCGGATCATAGAAGACGAGTTGTTCGTCATTCTTCTCCAGCGCCCCGTAGAGCCGCAGCACATTCGTTCTGTCCGACTCGATCTCGTTGGACGTCCCGTCGCAAAGGATCACGATGCGTCTGCCGGCCATGAGCGCCTCCCGAGCTAATCGTGCAGGTTGCAGCCTAGCACGGAGTGGAGGGGGTGGGGAGGGCTCGTGACGGTCGTTTCCGACTCAGTCCTTTTGTTTGAATTGAACGAGTCTGATGTTCTCTCCTGTGGCTTTTATGTATAAACTTCAGGCTGTAAGCGTATCAGGGGCTGCGCGCGCAATGGGACAGAAAATATTCATAAACTATCGGCGCGAGGATGACCCGGGCACCGCCGGTCGCCTGCATGACCGGCTGGTCGGCGCGTTTGGCGATGACAATGTTTTCATGGATGTTGAAGGCCAGATCCGTGCCGGCGACGACTATGTCGAAGTGCTGAAGGAAAAGGCGCGAGGCTGCGGTGTCATGCTGGCGATCATCGGACCACGCTGGATGGCAGCGGCGGATCACCACGGCAATTCTCGCATCGAGAATCCGAACGACTGGGTGCGTGTCGAGTTGGAGACAGCGCTGAGCGAAGCGAGAAGGGTTGTTCCCGTGCTCGTCGGCGACGCCACGATGCCGCTCGAGTCTGAACTGCCAAAGTCGTTGGCATCTCTGGCACGTCGCCATGCCGTGCGCATCACACAGGAGCGCTTCCGTGTCGATTCCGATGGCCTTGTCGATCAACTCCGGACGCTGATCTCGGAGATGGAAGCCGCCGAGGCAGCGATGCCGGAAGAACAGGTGGTCGGGGACGATGCCGTCAACGACGGCGACGCGGACGCGGTACCTGATGCGTCTCAAGAGGAGGTCGATCCGAGGAGTACCGAACCGCTCGCCGCGCAAGTAGCCGGAATTGCACAGGATGCGCAGAACGCGAATAGTGAAATGCTGTCGAGTACCGGAACCGCGAGTGGAAGGAGTGATTGGGCAAAGGAACTCGCCGCCCCGCTGGCCAATGCCAGCATCGCGGGAATCATAGACGATCTGCGGCTCGGGCAACAGGCAGCGACCGTCGATGAAGAGGAAATTCGTGAAATACCCAAGGTGCCGGCAAAGCGAGAACCCTCCAGAGTTGCGAAGCCGGAAACACAAAGCGATTGGCAAAAAGCGCAGGCAAAGGAGCCGGGTGCCGGCTTCCAACCACCTGTTTGGACCGGACTGCTCGCGCTGCCTTTTGCCTTTGCCGTCTTTCTCGTTGTGATCTTTGTTTTTGAGCTCTTATCTCCGAACTAGGGATTCGCGGGTACTATATGCAACCTTGACGCATTTTTTCCGAGTCTTCCGTGCTTCGGCTGTCGCCACACCGCGGCCTTTGTTACTGCGTTTGGTAACTGCTCACCCCGTCACGCGTCTTGAGCATAGTGTGATTTGACCATATTGGCGGCATTTCCGGCCAGCGCGATCTGGATCGCGACAAGTGGATTATATCCGAGGGCACCCATGGAACTCAGGTAGCTTGATATCCGGCACCAGGCGTGTGCATAGCGGTCTGTCCGGAAGCAGCCCGAGACTTTGATTTTGACCTTTGCCATCCTGATTTTTTGCTCGCCCGCGTTATTGGTGAAGCTGACATCGGGTTCGCTCATGAAGCGAAGCACGGAGTCCTCGTGTTTCAACAGACGCTCATGCAGGTTGTGGGCATCCGACTTTGCGACCCGTCCGCGCTTACCTTCCGGTTTCGCAGGAACTTCGGGCATTTCCCCGGCACCTTGCGTCAGAATGGTCCGATACCTTTTGCGTATCTTGCGACATTCGGCCTCGCTCAACACCCCGGTCTCGCTCTTGTTGACCTTATGGCAGACCTCACGCAACACCTTCCTCATCAGGCGCGCCCAACGGTAATTGTTGGAGTCGACGACAAAGGTCAGTTCCCGAAGCAGATGCGACCCGCATAGCTGATGCTTGCACTGGCTGTATGCAAGGTAGGATGCCCAGCAATCATGGATCAACACCCCGGTGTAGACCGGAATGATGCCGAATGCCTCTATCGCTTCCTTGCCGCGCTTGGGGTGCAGGAACTTGATAGTGTGGATACCCCGCCCGGAGGCATCGTAATGTGCCAGGTGCCGTTATACTGAACGTCACAAATCAAAGGGAGAGTATCCACATGTCGGAAGTTAGCATCATCGGCGTTGATCTTGCAAAGCAGGTTTTTCAGGTCCACGGAGCCACAGCCGATGGCTCGGTTGGCTACCGCAAGAAGTTGAGCCGCGCCCAGTTCATGCCGTTTCTTGCACAGCAGCCCCGATGCATTGTCGCGATGGAGGCCTGCGCCACAGCTCACGATTGGGGCCGCGAGATCGGTAAGTTGGGCCATGAGGTGAAGCTGATTCCACCTCAGTACGTGAAACCTTTTGTCAAAAGGCAGAAAAACGACAGGGCAGACGCTGAGGCGATCACTGAAGCTGCCTCCCGGCCGACCATGCGGTTCGTTGAGGTGAAATCCACCGAGCAGCAATCGCGCGGCATGCTGTTCCGATCACGGCAGATGTTTGTCAGGCAGCGCACGCAGACCATCAATGCGCTGCGCGGCCATCTCGCCGAATATGGCGTGATCGGGCCGAAGAGCAAGGCGGGGATCAAGAAGTTGAGAGCCGCGCTGGACGACGATACCAATGGGCTGCCCGCCCTCGTGCGTAACACGGCCCGGATGTATGCCGAGCACATCGATCTGCTGGCGACCAGGATTTTCGATCTGACGAAGCAACTCAAGACGGAGGCGAAAGCATCCGGCACAGTGCGAAGGCTGACAACAATGCCGGGCGTCGGGTTGCAGACGGCACTGGCAATTGAGGCCTTTGCCCCGGACATGAATTGCTTCAAACGGGGGCGTGACTTCGCAGCCTGGCTGGGTCTCGTGCCGCTTCAGCGCTCGACAGGCGGTAAGGACCGGCTCGGGAAAGTTTCGAAGATGGGTCAGAAAGACATCCGAAGCCTGTTGATCATCGGGGCGATGTCAGTGATCAATGCGGCGACGCGGTTTGGGGTTCGCAAGGGAAGCTGGCTGGCCAGAATGCTGGATCGAAAACCGAAGCTTCTGGTCGCGATCACGCTGGCCAACAGGATGGCACGGGGTATCTGGGCCATGATATCGAAACAGGAGAATTATCGGAATCCGGAGGCGGTAGCGTAAGCGCGGATCGCGCAACGCTTCGCGTCGGTGCCCGGGACGTGTGAAGAGGTCGACGAATAGCATGGGAGATTGATCGGAAAGATCCGGAGCGGGAAAACCATGTTGACCCAAAAGGCAAAATAGCTCTGGAACTTGATTTGGACCCGGTTCGCGCATCACCATACCGGCCCGCGGCTGCACAAAAAGCCGCACTGTGAGGCCTGATAAATGACCGCATCCGATCACACGCTCACATCACCGTTCGAAAATCGCTTGACACCGGGGTATCCATAAATGAGGGTCAGGGAGTCATCGGTCAGCACATGCAGCCATTGGTTTTTGCTGTCGACCCTGAAACCGGTCTCATCGGCATGCAGGGCCGGGCGGGTCAGAAGATGTGCGGCGGCAGCCGTTTCCCAGGGTTCAAGCGCCTCGTGCAGTCGCTGGATGTAGCCCAGGCAGGTGGCCTGCGACATCCTGACGCCAGAGATGGCCCGCACCAGTTCGACGGCGCGGCGCAAAGACAGCATCTGGGCAATCAGCAGGTTGATCACGAAGGCCTGAAAGCCAACGCCATATTGCAAAGGCCCCGGCATGTTTTCAGGGAAACGCCCCTTGGTTCGGGTGCGGCATTTGGGGCAGTCCCTGGTTTCCGCGACGACCTTTTTCTCGACAACCTCGAACATGATATCGAGATGGATGCGTTCCTCGCGCGCCGAGGGTTCGACGTCTGAGAGATCAGCCCCGCAACTGTCACAAACCTGGACGGTGGAGGTTTCCCCGACGGTGACCTTGCGAAGGTTTTCGCCCGTCATCCAGTTCGGCGCCACACCCTTGCCGGAAGCCTTTTTGCTCCGTTTCCCGGTGTTGTCCTTATCCGTCTGCGACGGCGCAATACTGGAGTTCTTGCCGGTCTTCCTGGTCGTCTTTTCCAGAAAGATGGCGATCAGGATGCCCAGCAAGCTGCACAACACGCCAATAACCGCATCGACGTCATCTGAAATCCTGCCCGCTTTGCGCAGCGCGGCAATGCGCGCCCTGGCAGCATCGAACTCTTCACGCAGGGAAGTGCCATTCACGCTTGCCATCAGTCCGCCCGCGATGCCATGGACATCAGGCCATGCGGTGGCCGCATCGCCTTTTCAGGCTTCCAAATGCAGCGAGTAGCCTTGACTGAAAGACCACCCCAATGCGGCTTTTCCCAAATCAATCGAACACGTGTCATAACCCGATAGAATCACGAAAATCGCAATGAGGGGATCGTTAATAGCCGATTCAAATCGTCGCACCACTCCGAGGCCAAAAAGGCATCTCGATTGAGCTAGTGGGTCTGAAACCGCCGTTGAATCTCGGGGACTTAAAGTGGGGGTGAGCAGTTACGAATACTTCAAGAACTACTATCTGCATTCGTGTGATGTCACATTTGACTTAAGAAACAACAACATGGAAATCCATGAGGCTCAAGCGGAGCCGTGGCGTGTAACCCTGATCGAGACCGGCGAGAACACCATGATCGGCGGTCGCATAAAGCGGATCCTTCCATATGTGCGGGACGACGAATTCTTTTGCCTGACCTATGGCGATGGCGTGGGTGATGTGGACGTCACGGAGACGATCCGATTTCACCGGGAAAACGGGGTACTGGCGACGGTGACTGCCACACAGCCGCCGGGACGCTTTGGCGCCCTCAGGATGGACGGAACAAAAGTCACCGGCTTTCAGGAGAAGCCGGAAGGGGACGGCGGCTGGATCAATGGCGGCTATTTTGTTCTTTCGCCCGAGATCGGCCGGTATATAGAGGGCGATGATACGGTCTGGGAACGCGAACCGCTGGAAAATCTGGCTGCGGATGGACAGTTGCGGGCGTATTTTCACAATGGGTTCTGGCAGCCGATGGACACGCTTCGCGACAAAAGGAATCTTGAAGAACTGTGGGCTTCGGGCGACGCTCCATGGAAAGTCTGGTGACAGCAACCGCCGGACGATGAGGGGATCCGCTCGATGAGAATTCTGATTACCGGCAACATGGGATACGTAGGCGCCCGTTTGTCAAAGTACCTGCGCGAAAATCAGCGCAATGCGGTGCTGGTGGGCGTCGACACAGGATTTTTTGCGCATTCCATCACCGGTGCGCAAGTCCATCCCGAGATCTACCTCGACGAACAGCACTATTGCGACGTTCGCGATTTATCCGGCCGGCTTCTGGAAGGCGTCGATGCGGTTGTTCACCTTGCCGCCGTTTCGAACGATCCCATGGGCAATGAGTTTGAGGCCGTGACACAGGAGATCAACCGGGCCGCCAGCGTGAGAATTGCCAAGGCAGCCGCTCAGGCGGGCGTCAAGAACTTTGTGTTTGCGTCGAGCTGCAGTATGTACGGCGCAGCGGATCGCGCACCGCGGAAAGAGACAGACCCGGTCAATCCGCTTACGGCCTATGCCCGCTCAAAAATCGGCACGGAAGACGAACTCTCTAAGGCCGATCTCGGCGATATGGTCTTTACAAGTCTCCGATTTGCGACGGCTTGCGGGATGTCCGACCGGCTCCGGCTGGACCTTGTTCTCAATGATTTCGTCGCCTGCGCGCTGTCATCCGGGGAGATTACCGTGTTGAGCGACGGAACACCCTGGCGCCCGTTGATTGACGTCTAGGATATGTCGCGTGCCATATTGTGGGCTGTTCGCCGCCCGCCCGAAAACGGTGGACAATTCCTGGCGGTGAATGCGGGCCGCAATGAATACAACTACCAGGTGCGTGATCTGGCGTTTGCCGTGGCTCACCACCTGCCGGGTACAGCCGTCAGCATCAACACATCCGCGCAACCGGACAACCGGTCCTACAAGGTGGATTTCAGCCTGTTTGAGCAATTGGCACCCGACTTTATGCCGCGGGTTTCACTGGACGAGTCGATCTCCCGCCTCACAGATGGTCTGCGCAGGATGGAGTTCTCGGATGTGAACTTCCGCGACTCGCCGTTTATGCGCCTCAGGACGCTGCAGAACCACATTTCGTCCAACAGCCTCGGGAGCGATCTGCGTTGGCTGGGCAAGGCTGTCGCGTGAAGTTCCGCGAAACACCGCTGGGGGGGCGCCTATCTGATCGAACCCGAAAGGCGCGGCGATGAACGCGGCTTCTTCGCCCGGCTGTTTTGTGAAAGGGAATTTGACGAACAAGGCATCGAGGCCGGCTTCGTTCAGGTCAACAACTCTCTGAGCGCACGCAAGGGAACGCTGCGGGGCCTGCACTACCAGCTGCCACCGGCCAGCGAGGTCAAGCTGGTTCGGGCCGTGAGTGGTGCTTTATACGACGTCATTGTCGATATACGTGACGGTTCGCCGACTTTCGGCAAGTGGTTTGCAGCCGAGCTGACTTCCGAAAATCGCCTGATGATGTATGTGCCGCGCGGATTTGCGCATGCGTTTCTGACGCTGACGGATGATGTCGAAGTCATTTACATGGTGAATGCATTCTACTCACCCGAGAACGAGCGCGGGATTCGGTACAACGATCCGGCATTCGGGATCGACTGGCCGTTCGCACCGACTGAGATATCGGAGAAGGACAATAACTGGCCCGATTTCAATGCGGCGTTCCATGGTACGCTCCAGCTGCGGGACCTGACATGAAGCTGTTGCTGACCGGCGCCAGTTCATTCACCGGCTACTGGTTCGCCCGGGCACTTGCGGATGCCGGCCACACGGTGATCGCTCCCCTGCTCGGGACAGTGAAGGGCTATACGGGTGTCCGAGGCGAGCGCGTCAAATCACTGGCCGAATTCGCCGAGGTGGTCGAAGAGTGCCCCTTCGGTTCCGATGCCTTCAGAGATGCGATTGAGGGATTGCAGGTGGATCTGCTGTGCCATCATGCAGCCCTCGTGACCGGCTACCGTGATCCCGGTTTCGATATTCTGAATGCTTTGAGCAACAACACGGAGCGTTTTGATGAAGTGCTGAACTGGCTTGAGGCAGACAAATTCAAGGGCGTGCTGCTGACAGGAAGCGTATTCGAGCAGGACGAAGGAGCCGGCGACGCTCCAAGAGACGCATTTTCTACCTACGGAATGTCCAAGACGCTGACGTCACAGCTGGTGGCATACATCTGCAGGTCCTCGGGTGTGCCGTTCCACAAATTTGTCATTCCCAATCCCTTTGGCCCCTACGAGGAACGGAAATTCACATCGTACCTGGTGCAGACATGGCAGCGTGGTGAGACGGCCTCCGTCAAGACACCGGACTACGTCCGCGACAATATTCACGTCGATCTTTTGGCACTTGCCTATGCGCGCTTTGTCTCCGAGATCGGAAACGGCACGGCCAAAACGAAAATCAATCCGAGTGGCTATGTCAGCACACAGGCCGATTTTGCACGACGCTTTTCCTCCGAGATCGGACGGCGCCTGGGGCTTGAATGCCCTCTTGATCTGCCACTGCAATCAGATTTCTCCGAGCCGATCATTCGAATCAACACCGACAGTGCAAGACACTATGTTGAGCAATGGGACGAGGAGCGGGCATGGGACCGGCTGGCAGAGCACTATCGGTCGGGCGATGCCATCCGATGACGCTACAAAGGGCACCGCGCCCACCGGGCACCGGTGCCGCGCGGCAGCTGAGCGGCGCGTAACAAGGGTTAGCGCGTCCTAAATCAGCGCCCTTCGGGCAAGGCCGGTCAATTCTTCCGCGTCATGCGGCGTCAGTTCAGCACCATTTTCGATTTTGATCGCGATGTTTTTCAGAAGCTCCACATCTTCCGGATCGATCGCGCTCCTGGCCAGAAACGAATAGAATAGCCGGTTGAGCATCGATGGTATGTCGTCACCGGGGTCGAAGCCAATATTCATACCGTCGAGAAGGTGCTTCAGCCGGTCCGCCGTATCTTCTTTCGTCCGTTCCATGAATTCCGCAAATGGCAGTTCGGATGATCCGGTGCCCGGCCGTCCTTCGAGGAGCTTGAATCCACAGATCGATTCCATCCAGTCAACATCCGACAGGTTGATCGAACGGAACAATTCATCATGCGGTACAATGAATTTTTGTCCTTCAAAATGTGCAGCGAGGCAAAGCATCAGCTTGCGACGTGCCCCCGCCAGTTCCATACCGCCGGAGGATGGAACGCCGTACCGGTTAAAGATGTACAACAATTTTGTGGCTTCTGACGAGAAGCTTTCATTCGCGGCCGTGTCCTGCAATGCGCCGCCGGGTATTCCGCTTCTGTCGCAGAAATCATAAACCACCGATCCACCCCGGAATTCTCTTGGATCGAACTTTATGAAAAACACGTTTTCAGTTCCAAAAACATCGAGGAACTTCTCGAATTTGAGCTGATACTCCGGAGCGATGATTTCGGGATAACCGCGGCCCCCCTTGACCTGTTGCTGGAACCTGGATGACGCGAAACTCAGCGGCTCGCGGATATAGGCGAATACGGTTCTCCGGTCTGCACGCTCCTGGAAATAACGGTGCATTCGTACAATGTCGTGCCTTTCAAGCACGCATATGCCTTCGCCGGAGATAACCAGTTTCTGTCTGCCGGTTCGAAACTCAGCCTCCAGCTTCCGCAGCATTTCTTGCCGGTAGGCGCCGACCTCGCTGGCGTCCAGACCCCTTTTGACGTGCTTGTGATAGTCTTCCGGAGTGTCGGAGAAGACGGATGCGATTGCAGCTGAGTGATTGCACACATCCAGACGCGCATAGCGGATGCAGCCGTCGTCGTAGTCTTCCAAACTTTGTTGAATGGATGTGGTGCCGGTCTTCGGCATACCGACGTGCAATATGACTTCACCGATGCTGTTTGTCATAACCGCACGCGCCAGATGAACATCCGGTCCGGATCGATGGCCGAAATCATTTTATACACATGTCTGACCATGGCCCTCAAGTGAGTTGTTGCCCAGTGGCCGTCAGCCGCCGCCGCGCCAGCTTTCAACCGGAGTTTTCTTTCTCATACTTCCTGATTTTTTGAATGATGTTCGGCCCTTTCGGTCGGACTTCCAGGGCCAATCTCAATATAGTTTCCGCATCCTTTAGAGTAAGCTCTTGTTTTTCTTCGATTTTGATGGCGATTTCCCGAATGGAATCCGCGTAGCTGTCGTCTATCTTGTTTCCGACAAGGTTGGAGTAGAACAACCTGCTCAGCATTGCGGCCGGATCGTCTTCGCTGCTGATTCTGATTCCCTTTTCCTTCAGGCTTCCTTCAAGTCTGAGGATGCTTGCCTCGTCCACGGCTTCCATAAAGGCGCCCAGCGACGTTTCCGACGTTTCAAAGTCCGGAATTTCGCCCAGCAACTCCAATCCGCCAACGGTCTCCATCCACTCGATATCCTTCAAGTCCAACGACTGATAGATATATTCGGGTGGCAGGGTGAAACGTCCTTCCGGGAAAACGACCCGGAGGAATTCAACCAGTTGGCGATGTGCGGAAAGCTCCTGACGGTTGCCCTTGCATGGCGCACCGTATCGGTTGAAGAGGTACATGAATTTTGTTGCCGTACCCGAAAGGCTTTCATTTACGGTTTGGCTTTCAGATCCAAGGTCTGGCACGCCAATCCGTTCGCAGAAGTCCGAAACCACCGATCCATTGGTGAAGGCCTTTCTGTCGAATTTGACCAAACGGACGTTTTCGCGACCGAACACCTCGACAAATTTTTCAAATCTGGAGCGGTAGTCAGGACCGGCCATTTCGGGCTCACCAAGTCCCCGCTTTACCTTCTGCTGAAAAGAAGATGATGCCAGGCTTACCGGATCTCGGATGTAGGCCAGCACCGTGGTCGTTGCTGACCGCTCTTGAAAAAAATCCCTGATCCTTGAAACCACCGGCTTCTCGAAATTGCAGATTCCTTCTCCGGAAAGAATCAGTTTTTGCCTGTCGAGCGCAAGTTCTTCTTCGAGCCTGCCTCTCAGTTTTTGACTGATGCCTTTAAGCGCACTTGCGGACAGCCCCTTCTTCTTGTTGGAGTGGTGTCTCTCGGGACGTTCGAAAAATATTGTCGCCAGCCTGCCTGTATGATTTCTGGGACCGAGTTGCGAGAAGCGAACCCGCCCGTCGTCAAAATTGGCCAGACTTCCTTGAATGGCGGTTGAGCCTGTCTTTGGCATTCCAATATGGAGGATAACTTCCTGCATGACCCATCCTGCTTTGCGCCGACGGCTAATCGCAAATCCATTGATCGACGAGGATACTTCATCGCCGGGTGTGTGCCGATTGCCGATAATGACCGCGTTGTGAATTGCGAACAAGGCCAGCGACAATCGCTGCCTGTACTGTTTGAGACAGAGACTGTTTTACTCTTTTCGATCGCCTAGGATATATCTGATGAATTTGGGCCTATTGTCCCGCAATATATTTTGATATTCGTGGATTTTTTGGGCAATGAACGTATCATTCGGGTGAATTTTTTGCGCTATTTTCATCAATATTTGAGCATCCCCCAAGTCCACATTTGATCTATTCTCAATTTTGGACGCAATATCCTTCAAATGGTCAATATCAAGGTCATCAAGTTGTTCTTCTGTCAGGAAGTAATAATATAGCTTACTTAATAGCAAGCTCAGCCCGTCATCACTCCGATATTTCACGTTCTTTTCTTGCAAAAGATTTTTTAGATTCTCGATGCTACCGGCATCCACATGCTCCAAGAATTCCTCAAAGGTTGTGTCCGTTGGTTCGGAGCTTTCGATTTTTTCCTCTAATTTGAAGCCGGCTACAGATTCCATCCAATCGATGTCCGTTGGATTCAGCGACTGCCGGATTATCGGTTTCGGTATGACGAATTTTGTATCCTTGAACGCGGCCGCAAGGCAGGCAATCATCTTTTGTCGCGCTACCATCAGTTCGCGACTCCCGGTGGAAAGCGCACCATAATGGTTGAACAGGTAGACCAGTTTTGTAGCCTCTTGCGAGAGGCTCTCGTTTTCAATGTCCATCCTCTTGCTCGGAGCGGGAATGCCTACTCTTTCGCAGAAATCGTTGACCACCGACCCACCGGTAAAGGCCTTTCTGTCGAACTTGACGAACTGGATGTTTTCAAGTCCAAACGCATTCACAAATTTCTTGAATTTGAAGCGGTATTTGGGGTTGCCAAATTCGGGCTGCCCAAGCCCTGACCTCACCCTCTGCTGGAATGAAGATGACGTAAAACTCACCGGATCGCGGATATAGGCCAGCACCGTCGTTTTTCCGGACAGTTCCCAAAAAAAGTCACGCATTCTTAAAACCGCGGGTTCTTCGAAATTGCAGATTCCTTCTCCGGAAAGAACCAGCCTTTGCCGATCGAGCGCAAGTTCGTCTTCAAGGTTGCGTTGCAGTTCGTGGGCGAGGTCTTTGTGCGTGCCGGTGTACAGCGCCTGCATTCTGTAGGAGTAATGTCTCTCTGGATGATCGGAAAAGATGGTCACCAGCTTGCTTGTCAGATTTCTGGGGCCAAGCCGCGAAAAGCGAACTTGTCCGTCGTCAAAATGGGCCAAGTTTGTTTGAATGGCGGTAGACCCCGTTTTGGGCATTCCAATATGTAGGATAACTTCCTGCATGGCCTATCCTGCTATAAACCAGAGGTTTAAGGCCTATCCATCGATCGCCCGGGAAAGATGAGCGCCCTGCGTCTGCCGATTATCGATAACAAGCATATTGTGAATTGTGAAAATAGCATACGGTAATCGCCGCGTGGGTTATCCGGAATTCTGATTTATTGTTCTTATCGATTACGCAATAGGTATCTGATGAATCCGGGCCGCTTGTCCTGCAATTTTTGCTGATACTCCTGGATTTTTTGCGCGATGAACGGTCCATTCGGACGAATTTTCTGGGCAACCTTCATGAGAATTTGCGCATCATTCAGATCCAGTTTCGATTTATCTTCTATTTTACTTGCAATCGACTTCAATGAATCAATATCAGAGTCATCAAGTATTCTTTTTGTTATGAAGCTGTAATATAATTTGCTCATTAGCAAACTCAATTCATCTTTATCCTTATATTTGATTTTTCTTTTATTTAACAAATTTTTCAGTTCTTGAATTGTGTTGTGGTCGACACTCTCAATGAATTCTTCAAAGCTGGTGTCCGCCGTATCGGAGCTTTCGATGTTCCGCTTGAGTTTGAACCCGCTTACAGATTCCATCCAGTCGATATCCGCCAGGTTCAGCGACTGCCGGATCATAGGTTTCGGTACAACGAACTTGTCGCCGTTTAATGCGTTTGCGAGGCAGGCAACCATCTTGTGCCGGGCTTCCATCAGTTCGGGACTTCCGGTGGATAGCGCACCATATCGGTTGAACAGGAACAACAGTTTCGTGGCCTCTTCCGAGAGGCTCTCATTTTCGGTGTCCTTCAAATTTCTCGGTGCAGGAATCCCTATCCGTTCGCAAAAGTCCGACACGACGGATCCGTTGGAAAATTTCGTTTTGTCGAAATGGACGAAGTGAACACGATCAGCTCCGAACAGGTCGAGAAATTTCTTGAACCTGTAGCGATATCGGGGTTCGGGGAGGTCGGGAGAGGAGCGTCCGCCCCTGACCATGCCCTGGAATGCGGAGGACACAAAGCTTACCGGTTCGCGCACATAGGCAATCACTGTCACGGTTTCGGTGCGGTCCTGCAAAAACGCATGAAGCCGCTTGACCGCCGGCTTTGACAACGCACTTATGTCTTCACCCGAAATGACCAGGCGTTGCCGGTCAATCTGAAACTCCCGCTCCAGATCGGATCGCATGGACTTTCGCAGTTTTTCAACTTCGTCAGAGCTCAGCCCCCGGCGTTTGTGGACGTGATAATCTTCAGCGTTTTCTGAGAAAACCGTCATAAACAAATCGGAATGGTTGCTGTGTCCCAGATGCGCGTAACGCAGTGTTCCATCATCGAAATTTTTCAGGCTGGCCTGGATCGACGATGTGCCGGTCTTGTGCATTCCGATATGTAAGATTGTTTCCTGCATCATAAATCTCATTCAAGACAATCGGTCGAAACTGGCCTTCATACCATGCCAAAGCGGTAGAGGGCTCTCTCTACCTGCCCGTCCAGTGTTGCGGGTGTCTTCCTCATACGAAAGATCCTCATCACTGTCTCCGGATCATCCAGCTTGCGCGATTTCACGAGGTCCAAAATATCGGTGATCGTGAAGATACCCCGATATACAAGGTCTTTCTTGATGTATGGCGCGTTCAAGAACACAACGTACAGAAGGGCCAAGTGATGGGATTGGCTCTTGTTCTGCCATTCCTCCTTGATCATGTCTATTTCTTTGCAACTGAACACAAAGTCATCAGGCGCGATCTCCCTTTTCAGCGGGATACTCAGCAGCTTGTGAAGTTCGATGGACTTTTCGGCCAGCGCAGCCTCGACCTTGGGTGTCAACTCGTGCAGCTGATACAGTACATGCGGCACAAATCCCGAACTGGTCACGGTTTTCGTCAGTCCGACTTCTCCTGTCGCGATAGTATAGCGTCTTGTCGAGTAGGGCAGGTAGTTCTTCCAGTATCGCTGGAAAGCATCGGATCGCAGAACCTTTTCGCCGACCGCAAAAAGATATGATCCGACGTGATAGTGCACCTCGTTATTTTCGTTGGCCGCACAATAGTCCAGCTTGTCATCGAGCAGGTATTTCACGAGGGGACTCGTATCGGCATTTGAAAAGAAGTACAGGCTGTCATTCATGAATACGAGGCGCGAAACACTGTCGAAACCCAGTGTCTCCTGAACGTAGAACATTGCCCGCTGATAGGATCCGAAATCGCGGCCGACGCTTTGCCGTTGGATGATGGCCGACGAAATCCTGCGCAGGGCAGCCTTCGATTCCTCAGCTATTTGGCGGTTCGATACGACAACGATCTGCACACCGTGCTTTGCAAAATTCTCCAGAACCGAAATTGTGGTGCGATCGATTGATTGCAGGGGATAGCACGCAAAAACCAGGATCTTTCCTGGTTTCAGGGGGGTCAGTTCCTCCAGTTGCTCAGGATTTTTCCCGGCGCGCGCGCCACGAACCTTGAAAAATTCCGACAGCTGGCAGAAGCGCTCATGTGTTTGGACAAATATCGTGGAAATCAACAATCTAATAAAATATCCAAGCATTCCGACCCTCCGGTGTGCTGGCATCATTGTCTATTGATGGGATTGCCTGCCTTCCATCGCGAGCTGTCCGGACAGCGGAACGAAGAACGCTATTGGCATAAACCCATCATTGGCAACAAAGCGCTCGGAACGATGAATTCAGCCCAGTATACTGCGGGCAGCCTGATAAAGCCTGCTGTCCAGCTCATTGTACAGTTGAATTGTTTTCATTTGCCTCTCCGTCAAAGCAAGCTTTTCCCCTAAATTTTCATTATGCCTGCCAATGCTGATATCATAACCGTATTGCGAGAGTCTCCGTTCCAGTGGTTGTAGATCTTCTGTCAGGCACAGTATCTCAACAGTCTTCATATTGCTGATTGCCCGTTCGAGCATGGCTTGCGGATCTTTGATCGGCATCTCCAGAAAGGGCCTGGATTCCCAATCCGGGGAAGCATAGTCAAAATCGGCCCCGAGATAGCGGCACATGACATTGTTTTCCATTGGCAGAATTCCGGAATCCAGGCTCTGCAGGACATAGTCGCGGTTCATGCCTCTCGCGATCTTGTCGTTCAGATTGGAAATTGTCCGTTGCACGGGCTCGCGCAATATGAGGATGCTCAAACATCCATCCAGAAAATTTCGCATCGACAGATGATAATGCCCGCACAGGAATTTTACGAAGTTGTTCTGGTGGGCCAGTGTTGTCATCACAACCGCAGGGTGTGGATAATCTCCGGCACTTCTTTCTTTCATCCATTTGTCCGGCACAACTTCAAAGGGCCTGAACTGCTCCTCCAGGGCCGTACGCACTGACGTTCCGGCGGTTTTTGGCAGATGACAAAAAAACAGTTTGGGTTTCATCTGTGCGGGCCTTGCTCGTTTCAGTCACGATGCGGATCGTGTACCGGGGTCTTCCGGCACAGCGTGCGGCCACTTGCGGCGCAGGAGTGAGTGAATTTGGCTGACAATCGACCTGTCTTGTGTCCCCTGTTGCCGGCCGGTTGCCGAGAGCGACCCTCATTCGCCCGCGATCGACGTAACAATACTCTCATTCCTTCGCGTAATCTGTATTGCTTTGAACCCGCATTATTTTGCCCCCTTCAAGAGCAAGCGTTTTGTTGCACGTTTTCTCCAGCAGTGTTTCGTTGTGACTTGCCAGAACAATGATGCCAGCATTTTCCGTCAGATCAATCATCCGCTGTCGCGCCTTCTCCTGAAAGCTTTTATCACCGGCACCCATCCATTCGTCCATGAGCAAGATCCCGGGCGGGAAGCTGGTGGCTATTGAGAATGCGAGCCGGGCGGCCATGCCGCGGCTGTAGGACTTGTATGGCATATCAATGAAGTCACCGAGTTCCGAAAACTCGATTATCTCATCTATGCGCTCCTCGATCTCATCCTTGTTCCAGCCACTGATGAGACCCCTCAGCGTGATATTGCGTCGGCCGGAAGCCTCGCGGCGAAAGCCGAGGTTGATGTTCAGAAGCGAATCCACGCGTCCTTCGATATCGAGGCTCCCGCTGGTGGGTGAATAAATCCCCTGCAGGACTTTCAATAGAGTTGTCTTGCCGGCGCCGTTGGGACCAATCAGGCCGAGTCTGTCCCCGGATTTCAGTTCGAAGCTGATACCGTCGAGTGCCGTGACGTAGCGGTGCCGTCCGTCGCCGCTAATGTTGCCGCTGTCCTTCGCCATTTTGTGCCTGCGCGGCGCCAGCGACAGTTTTTGTCGCACCCTATAGACAAGACGAAGGTCTTTTGCGCTGATTGAAACCATCAAAGCACAAAGACAACCTGTTTGCGCAGGCTGCCCAGAAGCAGCAGTGCGGTCAGCCAAAGGGCCGCTCCTATTGCCAGACAGATTGTGAGCGAATTCAACGGAACAGATCCAGTCATGATGGGTCCACGCACTAGGTCGAGATAGTGGGAGAACGGATTCCAAACAGCCAGGAAGCTGCGAATGCCACCCTTGTTTCCGACTGTCCAGAAGATCGGTGTCAGGAAGATACCGAGGCGCATGATGTTCTGAACGATGAATTGAAGATCGGGAAAGAACGCACCGCCCAATGCAAAAACCGTGATCGCCGCGGGAATTGTCAGGGCGATGATGGCCAGGCCGAGAATCGACCACATCCATCCAGTTGACAACGAAACGCCGACAAAGGCCAGCAGGACCAGACAACCGGCAAGCATGTAGCCGGCGCGGATCGCCGATTGGGCCGTCAGCCGCATGACGTAAACGGACAGTGGCAGCGTCGTGCCCTTTATGAAACTTTCTTCGCGGACGAACAGAGACACGCTTTGCGTTATCGCTTCGGACATGAAAAGCCAGACGAAGAGGCCGACCGCTACGTAAGTCTCATAATTCGGAACGCCTTCACCGCGCCTGAATATGAGTATGAACGTGCCGGCGAAAGCGAGATAGTTCAGCAGCAACCAAAAGGGGCCAAGTGTCGTTCGCCGGTGCTGGTCACCGATATCCTCGCTGGCCAGTGCAACCCATACGCGCCAGCGCTTCAATCCATCCCTGAAATCGCCGATTGCATCGGCAAATATCGAAACCAATGGTTCACTGCCCGATCTTTGTCCGTTTGTTCAATCCAGTCTGCAAACGGCTCTTTGATGCGGCGCTTCTAGCCCGATCACAGCTGATTTGCAAAGGTTCAATCCTTGATTTGCAGATTCAATTCCATGAGCAGCCTCTCGGCCAATTTGTCGGAGGAACCTTCCTCCGTCTCCAACCGAAACTCGGGCGATTCCGGCGCTTCGTATGGACTGTCTATTCCCGTGAAGTTCGGCAGTTCGCCACGCCTTGCCTTGCGGTAGAGGCCTTTCGGGTCGCGCTCTTCGGCCACCTCCAGGGGCGTGTCGACGAAAATTTCGACGAATTCGCCTTCGTCGAACATCTCGCGGGCCATTTGGCGCTCGGCGCGGAAGGGGGAGATGAAGGCGGTCATGACGATGAGGCCGGCATCGACCATAAGTTTGGCGACCTCCGCGATACGGCGGATGTTTTCCACCCGGTCGGCGTCGGTGAAGCCGAGATCACGGTTAAGGCCGAGGCGGACATTATCCCCGTCGAGAATATAGGTGCGAAAGCCCTTCGCGTGGAGTTTCTTTTCCAGCGCGTTGGCAATGGTTGATTTGCCGGAGCCGGACAGGCCGGTGAACCAGAGCACGCGGCCCGGATGGCCGCTGAGCCTGGCGCGCGCCTTCTTGTCCACCGACACAGCCTGCCGATGCACGTTGTCAGCGCGCCGCAATGCGAAATCGATCATGCCGGCAGCGACCGTCTGGTGGCTCTGGCGGTCGATCAGGACAAAGGCGCCCATGGGCGGGCAGTCCGTGTAGGTCTCGAAGGCCAACGGCCTGTCGAGCGCGAGCTTAACCACGGAGATGTCGTTGAGCTCCAGCGAACGGCCCATCATCTCCTCAAACGTGTTGACGTTGAATGTGTGTCGGATCTCCGAGATCGTCGCGTTTGCGGTAGCCGTGGCCATTTTCATGAGATAGGTGCGGCCGTGAAAACCGCTTTCCCTGGCCATCCAGACAAGCCTTGCCTCGAACTGGTCAGAAGTCTCGCACGGATCTTTGGCGGCGACGAGGACATCGCCGCGGGAGATATCGACGTTGCGATCAAGCGTCAGCGTGACGGCCTGATCCGCCTGAGCGGTGGCAAGTTCCGTTTCGCCGAAAACGATGTTTTCAACGGTCGCAGTTTCACCCGACGGCAAGATGCGGATCGCATCGCCCGGTGCTATGCGGCCTGCAACAATCGTTCCGGCATAGCCGCGAAAATCCAGGTTCGGACGGTTGACCCACTGGACCGGCATGCGAAACCCGTGATCGACCAGCGCCTTTCGCGTGTCGACGGCGCCGAGAAAACCGAGCAATGTCGGTCCATGATACCAGGGCGTTCTTGCGGAACGGACGACAACATTGTCGCCATCAAGGGCAGAGAGCGGAACGGGCGTAACCGTATCGAACGCGAAATGCTCGAAGAGTGCTTCATATTCTGCGACGATGCCGTTGAAGACGGTCTCGTCGAAATCGACAAGATCCATTTTGTTGATCGCCAGAACAACATGGCGAATCCCCATGAGCGATGCGATGAATGAATGCCGGCGTGTCTGTTCAAGCACACCCTTGCGCGCGTCGACGAGGATGACCGCAGCGTCCGCAGTCGAAGCGCCGGTAACCATGTTGCGCGTGTATTGCTCGTGCCCCGGCGTGTCCGCCACAATGAACTTGCGCTGGTCTGTGGCGAAATAGCGATAGGCGACGTCGATGGTGATTCCCTGTTCGCGTTCTGCGCTCAAACCATCAACGAGGAGTGCAAAATCGATTGCATCGCCCTGCGTGCCGATCTTCGATGATGTGCGTTCAAGCTCGGAGAGCTGGTCATCTAGAATCATCTGTGATTCGTAGAGCATGCGGCCAATGAGCGTCGATTTCCCGTCGTCGACGCTGCCACAGGTGATGAAACGCAGCGTTTCGAGACCGGCCTGGCTTTCGAGATAAGCATCGATTTGCGAATGCAAGGACATCAGAAATACCCCTCCTGCTTTTTCTTTTCCATCGAGGCGGCCGCATCCGTATCGATGGCGCGGCCCTGGCGTTCGCTGTTTCTTGCCTGCAGGAGTTCAAGAATCACCTCGTCGAGATTGTCAGCATCCGATTCGATCGCGCCGGTCAGTGGATAACAGCCGAGGGTGCGAAAACGAATCCGGCCAAATTCAACCTGTTCACCGTCCAAGGGCTGCAGGCGGTCATCTTCCAGCATGATCAGCATGCCGTCGCGCCGGACAAACGGTCGCAAGGCGGCAAAATAGAGCGGAACGATCGGAATCCCCTCGCGATGGATGTACTGCCAAACGTCAAGTTCGGTCCAGTTGGATATCGGAAAGACGCGCATGTTCTCGTCCTTGCCGATTTCCGTATTGTAGAGGCTCCACAACTCCGGGCGCTGGTTTTTCGGATCCCAACGGTGGCTGGCGGTGCGGAAGGAGAAGATGCGTTCCTTGGCTCGGCTCTTTTCCTCGTCGCGCCGGGCACCGCCGAAGGCGACATCAAACCCATGTTCGTCGAGTGCCTGTTTAAGAGCCTGACCGAAAAGTCTTTGGGAAAAATTGTTGAGCGATACCAGTCAATTGTGATTCCATGTTCGCAATCGAAAACCGAACGGAGGAACCACTGTGCCTTGGACTGATACCGCCCGCCTCACGTATAACCGCAAAACGGATCGTTATCCAAGTGACGTTACGAACGAAGAATGGGCAATCCTCGAACCTATGGTTCCACCAGCACGCCCCGGAGGACGCCCCCGGACCGCAGACATGCGCGAAGTAATCAACGCGATTTTCTACATCGGATCGACAGGCTGTCAGTGGCGTGCGCTGCCAATTGACTTCCCGCCCATGACGACAGTGCAGGGATATTTCTACGCTTGGCGCAATGCCGGTATTCTGGAGGCAATGAACGATCTGCTGGTCACCGCTGCCCGTGAATTGGAAGGGCGCGATGCGCAGCCGACGGCTGGCGTGATCGACAGCCAAAGCGTAAAAACGACAGAAAGTGGTGGTGTTTGCGGCTATGACGCCGGCAAAAAGACCAAGGGGCGCAAGCGTCATATCGTGACGGACGTCCTTGGGCTTCTGCTGGTGATCATCGTTCATGCCGCCAACATCCAGGACCGTGACGGTGCACCCGATGTGCTCAAGGCTGTCGGTAAAAAGTTCCCCTGGCTGCGCCATATTTTCGCCGACGGCGGGTATGCAGGTGACAAGCTCCGACAAACCATGGGCAACAAGTGGACCCTGGAGATCGTCAAGCGACCAGGTGCGGTAAAGGGTTTCGTTCTGCTGCCCATGCGTTGGGTGGTCGAGCGTACTTTTGCATGGTTGGGAAGGTGCCGCCGGTTGGCCAAAGACTGGGAGAACACCGTCGAAAGTTCAACCGCCTGGGCGCACATTGCAAGCATCCGCCTGGTGACACGCAGACTGGCAAGGCACTGCAATGCAACGTAAAACTTTAGATTCAGGCTCTAACCCGAATAATTCACGATGGTTGTGTTGCCGGCCCTGGCAGCATGTTTTCTTCGCCCTATTGATTCTGGACGCACCCCGAATGCCACGTCGGGGTTTTTCCGGCGGGCGGCGGGGTTATCTGGAGTTTTGCGTGTTGCTGTTTCAGGTTGGTCGGGGCGATATGAGCGTCAGGCGACGCGCGGCGGGGCCAGCGCGTCGAACATAAGCCGAATGAGGCTCTGGCACGGGCACGAAGCTGGCAAAGTCATGACGACCCTTGTTTTCTTCTCGACGATGGTCGCGGCCAGTTTGACGAGGTGAAGCCGCAACGTATCAAACTGGGCGTGTCGCCACTGGGAGCGTTTTGGACAGGTCGCCCGCAGCATCCACCATAGCCAGTAAGCACAGCCGTGCAGCATGAGCCGCATCTGATTGGCGCTGGCCCTTGAGCAAGACGTGCGATCCGAGGCGAGGTGGCTCTTCCAGCCCTTGATGTGGTTCTCGGCCTGTCCGCGTGCGCAGTAGATCTTCTCGTAAACGTGCTTGCCGCGCGGGGCGGTCAGATTGGTCACGACGAAGCGTGTGTCGCGCCCCAGGGGACCGACCTCGACCCGGGCAATGACGCGCTGTTCTTTCGACCAGGATCGGGCCGCATAAGAGAATGTCTTGAACCGACGCAGTTTCTCGCCCTTTCGCGCGTAGCGTTCCGCCGTGGATGCCTCCAGAGTTTGCACCTGTGCCTGAAGCCGTTGGTTACCCGACAGGCCGAAGACGTAGCGCAGCCCGAGAGTGTCACACAGGTCCAGAACCTCGGGAGTGCCGTAGTGGCTATCGGCCCGCAGCAGGATCTCGGTCGTAGGCCAATGGCGTCGGATCGATCGGATCAGGCGCCGGATGTGGGCAGCGGCCTCCTTGCCGGTTGGCCGACGGGCCGGGCGCAGCACAGCCCCGACAAGACGTCCCTCGCCGTCGAAGACCACAATCGGCTGGAAACCATATTCATCGTAGTAGCTGTTGAACAGGCGTAGCTGCTGGTGGCCATGGACAGCATCGAAAGTGTCGTCGATGTCGAGTACGATGTGGCGGGGCGCACGGGCAAAAGACGTGCAATAAAACCGTACCATCTCACGCCCCATCCGGATCAGCGCCCGTGTGTTGGCCAGGTTTTCCATGCGCGAGATCGTGGGCTGCGAGCACAGGGCCGCCCCGGTCCCGGGATCGCGCTCGAGAGCGAGTTTGAACGCCGGTTCAGTCCGTAGATCATCCGCGTCGTTGCCATCCTCATATCCCGCTGCGATCATCATGATCCGGAACCGGATGATGTCTTGCAGGCTGTGCCGCACCTTGCCCGGTTCTCGTGGATCGGTGAGGCACGAAGAGACAAGGCCCGCCAGGTCGTGCCGACGTTCGACCTCCCGCAAAAGCGTCAGACCGGCATTGGAACTCATCTCCGCGCCATCAAAATTGAGAAGGATCGGTTTGCCGTTTAAGGGTGACAAAGCGGGCGAGGTGAAAGTAGACTGCATCATGGTAAGGGGGCCTGTCTGTGAAACTGGAGCTTTCGGCGTCGTTAACCGAAAAATACCTGCTTTCAAAAGCTTGCGCCACCCTTACCACACACCCATGAATTATTCGGGCTAAGACTTTGCGTCTTCATGATGTCAGTGTGGACCGAACTGCCATGGTCGATCGGGTTGATGTTCCTTTCAAGGCCGTCCTGGTTGATGTGGGTGATCAGCTTCATGCCGGCATCTGCCGCCATCCGATCGCGAAACTGGTACATTTCCCGGAACTTCCACCCGGTATCGACGTGCAGCAGCGGGAAGGGCGGCGGCGCCGGATGAAACGCCTTCCTCGCCAGATGCAGCATAACGGAGGAGTCCTTGCCGACCGAGTAAAGCATGACCGGGTTTTGTGCGGTTGCGGCGACCTCGCGCATGATGTGTATGCTCTCGGCCTCCAGTCGGTCGAGATGCGAAAGCGTCAATGCTCCTTGGGCGTCCGGCCGCCGCTTCGGTTCGGCTTTTGCTGCATAGGAAGGTGCGTAGACCGCAAGTGCGGTCGACAGATTATCAGCGACCTTGCAGTCGGCGTCCACCCGGTGCCGCAGATGCCCGCAAAGTGCACCGTGTGGCCAAAAAAGGGTTTTGTCACCGGCGCCAATGCACAGCGTGCCGAGTGCGTCGATCAGCTCATCCCGCCCCGGATCGGCGGTATCGAGGAAAATCCAGCGGCGAGCCTGCCGTCCGTCATTGGCGGCCAGCAGCAATTTGCCAGTCGGCGTCCGGTGTATTTGAACAAAGAGCGAGACAGCACGTTCTCGCCGCGCCTTTTGCAAGAGGGCCTCGGCCGCGTATTTACGCACCGGGTTTCCGTTTTCATCGACCAGATCGGCAAGCGAAAGGGGCGGCGGGAGAAGGCCGTTTGAGACAACGCTGCGCTCGACTGTTCGCTTCGACGCCGGTGTCCCTTGCTCCTCGAGCAATGCGTGCAGCAACTCTATTGTCCAGGGCGCGCTCGCGCCCTTGACAGCGGGCTGGTTTTGCATGGCTTCGTTCGGAAATTGATCCATAATCGTGTTGTCGCAATATGTTGTGTATGGTGATTTTTGCACAATGCATGGAACGTAGTCAAAGTAAATAGCGATTGATGGCTAATCTTCTGCATTTTGCGACAATCGAAAATCGTCATGTCGTTTCATGTAGGAACACGGCCGATGCAAGGATTGTACTTTCAATTGAACGAGCGGGTTGCTAGGAACGAGCGCAATCTTCGAACGGCATACAAATCAGGAACCGGGCTTTGAGCAAAGTTGCGTTAATAACCGGAATCACCGGGCAGGACGGCGCCTATCTGGCAGAGTCGCTTCTCGAAAAGGGCTATACCGTCCACGGCATCAAGCGCAGGTCTTCCTTGTTCAATACCGATCGGATCGATCATCTTTATGAGGATCCGCATGTCGAAAATCCGAGACTAATCCTGCATTATGGCGACCTTACCGATTCGTCCAGCCTCGTGCGGACGATCCAGCAGGTGCAGCCCGACGAGATCTACAACCTGGCGGCCCAGTCGCATGTCGCGGTCTCCTTCGAGGAACCGGAATACACGGCCAACTCGGATGCGCTGGGTGCGCTTCGCATACTTGAGGCGATCCGTATCCTCGGGCTTGAAAACAAGACGCGTTTCTACCAGGCATCCACGTCCGAGCTTTACGGCCTGGTGCAACAGGTGCCCCAGACGGAGGCAACGCCGTTTTATCCGCGTTCGCCCTACGCCGTCGCCAAGCTCTACGCCTATTGGATCACCGTCAACTACCGTGAAGCCTACAATATGTATGCCTGCAACGGCATCCTGTTCAACCACGAAAGCCCGATGCGCGGCGAGACATTCGTGACCCGCAAGATCACCAGGGCGCTGTCGCGTATCAAGCTCGGCCTCCAGGATTGTCTCTATCTCGGTAATCTCGATGCCAAACGGGATTGGGGCCACGCAAGGGACTATGTGGAAATGATGTGGCTGATGCTGCAGCAGGAAGTGCCGGAGGATTTTGTCATTTCGACAGGCGTCCAGTACAGCGTGCGCGATTTTGTGATTGCGGCGGCGAAGGAGGCAGATATCGATATTCGCTGGGAAGGCGAGGGGGTCGAAGAAAGGGGCCTCGACCGCGACGGCAACGTTATCGTGGCCGTTGATCCGCGCTATTTCAGACCGGCGGAGGTTGAGACCCTGCTTGGCGATTCCTCCAAAGCAAGAGAAAAGCTCGGCTGGGCACCTGCCACCAGTTTCGAGGATCTCGTGTCGGAAATGATGCGCGAGGACCTGCAGTCGGCGGCCCGCGACGAACTGGTCAAAAGCCACGGCTTTTCAGCCTACAATTACCACGAGTAGGGCGCATGGACGGGAATGCGAAAATCTTTGTCGCCGGCCATCGTGGCATGGTCGGATCGGCCATCGTTCGGCGGCTTGAAGCATCTGGCTATCATAATCTGGTCTTGCGCGACCGGTCGGAACTCGATCTGGCCGACCAGGCTGCGGTTTTCGAGTTCATGACATCCGAACGGCCGGACTATGTGTTCCTCGCCGCCGCAAAGGTGGGCGGGATCCAGGCGAACAATACAGCCCGCGGTGAGTTCATCTATCAGAACCTCATCATCGAGGCCAATGTGATTCACGGCGCTTACCAGGCCGGTGTTGACCGGCTGCTTTTCCTTGGATCAAGTTGTATCTACCCGCGTGACTGCCCGCAGCCGATCAAGGAAGAATATCTCCTTACCGGCCCGCTTGAGCAGACGAATGAGCCCTATGCCATCGCGAAGATCGCCGGAATCAAGCTTTGCGAGAATTACAACAGGCAGTTCGGTACGGGTTATGTCAGCGTCATGCCGACGAACCTCTATGGTCCGAATGACAATTACGATCTTGCCGGCAGCCATGTTTTGCCGGCTCTCATCCGCAAGGCCCACGAGGCGAAGCTGCGCGGAGCGCACGAAATCGTCGTTTGGGGATCCGGATCCCCGATGCGCGAGTTCCTTTTTGTCGATGACATGGCGGACGCCTGTGTCTTCGTCATGGAATCCGATCTGCGGGACGGCCTTTTCAATGTCGGAACCGGCCGCGACATCACGATCCGGGAACTGGCGGAAACGGTCATGGAGGTCGTCGGTTTCCAGGGCGCGATCGCATTCGACCGGTCAAAGCCGGACGGCACACCGCGCAAGCTGCTCGATGTCAGCCGCATGACGGATCGCGGCTGGACAGCAAAAACGGGCCTGAAAGAGGGAATTGGCAAGGCCTATGCGGATTTCCTCAGCCGTCATGGAACGACAAGCGCCTAGGAACGTCCGTAGATATCCTCGTAGCGGACAATGTCGTCCTCGCCGAGATAGGATCCGGTCTGGACCTCGATCAAGGTCATCGGCTCGGTACCGCGGTTCTCCATCCGGTGGATGTTGCCGCATTCTATATAGGTGGATTCGTTGGGCCCGAGCACCAGGTTTTCATCACCGTTGACCACGTGGGCAACGCCCTGGACCACCGTCCAGTGTTCCGAGCGATGCTTGTGCGACTGCAGGCTGAGGCAACCGCCTGGCCTCACCTCGATACGCTTGACCTTGTATCCGGGGCCTTCGTCCAAAATGGTATAGGACCCCCAGGGTCGATATCCCGTGGGAAAGCTCGCATGTGCCTCGTGCCCGTCTTCCTGCAGTTTCTCAAACAGGGCTTTGACGTCCTGCGATCTGGCCTTGTCGACAACCAGTGTCGCATCCCGGGTATCGATGACCGCCAGGCCCTCGACGCCAACCAGGCTGACAAGCCGCCCCTGTGCGCTGACGAAACAGTTTCTGGAGGCAACAAGCGCCACGTCGCCAATTGCCGTATTGCCATCCTCGTCGGGCGAGTAGCTGTCGGAAAGTGAAGACCAGGTCCCCACATCGCTCCAACCGATATCTGCCCTGACGACGGAGAGGTTGGAAATTTTCTCCATCACGGCATAGTCGATTGAGATCTTCGGTGCTTGTGAGAAGGCCTGTGCGTCCAGCATCGTCTCAACGAGATTGGGCCCGATATCCTGCTGCACGCCATTATCGACGGCGGATTTTGCTGCCTCGAGCACCTGCGGGCAATATGATTCCATGGCGTCAAGCATTGTGCCCGCCCTGAAGCAGAACATGCCCGAGTTCCAAAGGAAGTTGCCGGACCTAATGTAGCTTGTGGCCGTTGCGGCATCCGGTTTTTCGACAAACCGGACTACCTCGCTTCCATCGACCTCGATATAGCCATAGCCGGTTTCGGGTCGATCCGGCTCTATTCCGAAGGTTACGATTCTGTCCTGCCCGGCAAGATCCTCCGCTTCTGCAACTGCCTGCGCAAAGCCGGCGGAATCGCGGATCAGGTGATCGGCAGCAAGAAACAGGATAATCGCCTCTCGGCCGAATTTGCGCTCAACATAGGCAGTCGCAGCTGCGGTAGCGGCTGCGGTATCGCGGCCCATGGGTTCAAGGACGAGGTGGTTGGTCACACCCGGTGCATCGTGTTTTTCGTACTCAGCGACAGTCTTAAACGAACTGTCGCGCGCCGTAATGGTGACAACATCCGAGATGCCCTTCAACGACGCGGCCCTGATATAGGTATTGAGCAGCAGGCTTTTGCCGTTCTCGATCGGCAGAAAGGGCTTCGGATGGGATTGGCGCGAGGCCGGCCAGAGACGGGACCCGACACCGCCACTGACAATCACAGGTATGATCATGGTGGTCCTAGCTCAGAGCAGATGGGTGTTATGCGCTGTGCTATGCGGCGCGCAATACCAGGCAAGCGATTGCTTGGTTACCCCTTTTGCCGGAAAGCGCGCTGCTCTTCAAGGCTGAGAACCTCTGCCGACTGATGCTCCTGAGTTTCCGCCACCTTGGTTGGCTGCGCATAGCCTTCCACGGCACCCTGCATTGACAGTCTCAGACGGACCGGGTCCTCGCTTTCGATATCTTGCTCCAGCCGCGAGAGAAGCTCCCTGATCGCCGGACCGTTTGCGTCACTCTTTTCCTCTGCACGCAGGATCTTCGGGTGGATCGTTCCGACCACACGATCGTTGATCAGCAATTCCTCGAACAGTTTCTCGCCAGGCCGCAGTCCGATGATATCGATGGCAATTTCTCCGTCCGGATTGTCATCGTCGCGCACGGATTTCCCGCTTAGCTGTATCATCAGCCTTGCAAGGTCCTTGATCCGCACCGGTTCGCCCATGTCCAACACAAACACTTCGCCGCCCTCGGCAAGAGAACCGGCCTGCACAACCAGCTGTGCGGCCTCCTGGGGCGTCATGAAATAGCGCGTGACCTCCTCGTGGGTGACCGTTACCGGTCCACCGTTTCGAATTTGCTCGGTAGACAGGTTTATGACCGATCCCGACGAGCCGAGCACGTTGCCGAATCGGACGATCGCAAAAACCGTATCGTCCGTCGATGCCTGGATGTTCTGTACAACCTGTTCCGCCAGACGCTTGGACGCACCCATCATATTGGATGGACGAACGGCCTTGTCCGTGGACACCAGGATAAAACGATCCACACCGGTGCTGACGGCTTCCTGCGCGATCGTCAGCGTGCCGAAGATATTGTTCCGGACGCCCTGGGACGGGTTCGCCTCGACGATGGGAACATGTTTATAGGCTGCGGCGTGATAGACGATATTGATATCGTGCCTCAGCAGCAGCGTCCGTACACGCCGCCGGTCCCTGACGTCTCCGAGTGCGTAGACAATTTCGATATCCGTATCATCGGGCAGATGCTTGTTCAGCCGTTTTTCGATGTTGTAAAGCGAGAGTTCGCTGATCTCGAGCAAAACCAGCCGGTTTGGCTTTGCCTTCAGGATCTGCCGGCACAGTTCAGAGCCGATCGAGCCGCCGGCCCCCGTGACCAATATGTTCTTGCCGCGGATCGCCTCGTCGAAAAGCCGGGAGATCGGGCCTATTGCCGATCGACCAAGCAGATCATCGATGCGAATTTCCTTGAGTTGCTGGACATCGGCCTTGCCGAGGAGAATCTCGCTCAAGGGCGGAATCGTCTGGAGATCCAGCTTGTAAGGTGCCAGCCGGGCGACCACGCCGCGCCTTTGGGTCGGTGTCGCATTGGCCATTGCAAACAACACACGGTTCACATTGTAGCGCTGTTGCAGCTTGCCGATTCGATCAGGCGTGAAAACCCGGCAGCCGCGGATCATCGTACCCTTCAAAAGCGGGTCGTCATCAAGAAACCCGACAACTCTCTGCTGGTTTCCGCTCTGTATGGCCGCAGCAAGCTGCGTTCCCGCCGCACCGGCACCATAAATAAGGATGTTTTCACGAAAATGCAGGCCGGAATTGACGTGCTGGAAATAGGCTCGGGCAATCACGCGGCTCAGGCCAACGCAAAAAAAGACGAGAATTCCGAAAATCGGCGGAACAGCTCGCGGAATGTCCAAACCGCTGTCCATGTGCGAGGCTGCGGCGACAAACAGCATAACGATGGCGGCGCCGCCGGCCACGATGGCGATCATGCGGCTTTCCATGGCCCTGATCAGAACGCTGTAAAGACCAAGGACCTGATACGCGGCGATGCCCACGAACGGCAAGACAATCAAAAGCCACGTCATGTTGTCCCGTTTGGGGAAGTCCAGTTCACCGAACCGGAATGCCATGGCAGCGATCATGCAGCCGACAATCGCGATGCCGTCAATCGCCATAAAGATAGCGCGCTTCTGATGGCGCCCCATCTCGAGAAACGTCTGATGAAATGATCGTGCCAGCCCCGATATGAACGCTGCCGGCAGCGGCCCCCGCCGCTGGTCCCCTACCTGCATGTCTTGCCCCTGCGACCGCCCCCGCAAATTACAATGTCTACATTCTCACGCCAACTCGAATTTGGCCAATGCAATTTTGCACAGTCCCAAACAAATTAATCATATATTTACGTTTACACAACCAGTCGCCAACGGTTGCAGTGTGAACCGCTGTGCATATGAAGGTTGAACCCGTTTGCAGCAGGGTTGTCAATTCGCAATTTGTTAACGTCGGTTGGCGGCCGTTTGGTGGGCAACGGACGGGCCTGCTCCGGGCAGGGACCAAAGCCGGCAAGCACCGGAAATTTGTGTCTCCAGTTTACCTGCTACCTAGTAGCGCAAAGCGCTCCTTCAGGAATGTGTCGCGGGTTTCGCAGGCGACATGCGGATCATGGCCAACGCGCCTGCCCAGCTTCCGAGGAACCCGAACAACAGCCAACCCCAGCCGTGCAGGCTGCCGGATATCACCCCGCCCAGATAGGCGCCGATGTTGCAGCCATAGGCCAGACGCGCGCCATAGCCCATGAGCAGACCGCCCAGCAGTGCGACAGTGGCACCACGGACTTCCAACCGCCAGCTTGGCGCAAACCGGCCGGCAAGCGTCGCGGCCACAAACGCGCCAATGATGATGCCGAAATTCATGATCGATGTGCTGTCGGCAAAAAGGGGCTGGTTCAACCATGCCATGCGCCCGGCCCAGTAGGGCCAGGCTTCGAGATCCATTCCACCGGTCTGGGCGATTTTTCCACCCCATAATGTGAACGCCGATGTGATGCCCCAGGGGCGGGAGAGGACGAGAAGTGTTCCAATGCCGACCGCTGCAAGTGCGACACAGCCCCAGGATTTTGGCCAGGGACCGCGGACAAGGCTGACCCTTTGCGGTCCCTTTTCCAGTTGTCCGAACCGCGCGATTTCGCGTTGACGGCTCCAAAAGTAAACTGTGCCGAGCCCAAGCCCGGTTATCGCGAAGGCCGCCAGCCCACCATAGGCTTCCACCAGGGAAAACGCCGGCAAAGCCGGCAGGGACCACCAGAACGGCAGGTGGGCGGTTGCGACAAGCGAACCGGCAACGAACCCGCAGAGGGTCACCAGCACGTGGGTGTTGCCGCCGCCGGCAGTGAAAAGCGTACCGGATGCGCAACTGCCGCCGAACTGCATGCCGACACCGAACAGGAAAGCACCAAGGGCCGCCGCGTAGCCGAAAGGTGCTACCGCACCTGAAATCGGCCTGCCAAAGAGGCCCTGTGATCCGATAAGCGGAAAGGCAATCGCACAGGTCAGCAGGACGAGCAGGATCTGCGCGCGAAGCCCGGCGCCGCGCCTTTCAAATACGAAGCTGCGCCATGCGGACGTGAAGCCGAAGGAGGCGTGATAGAGCGCAACCCCGGCAAAAAGGCCGATGGCTGCAGCAAGCAGCAACCGGGTTTCCCCAGCCTGATAGGCGAGCAGAAGCAGCACTGAAGCGGCCGCCGCACCGATCAGCAGGCTGCCGGTTTGAAGTTTTTCCGGTGTGGATAAGACGCGTTCATGCATGGGTGGTGGCCGTCCACGGCGTTTCGCTTCAATTCTGGTCCGGTGGTTTAGCACCGTCAACAAAGCGCGCCATAATCAACCCGATACACATTTATGACACCGGTGCCCCATGAACTGTACATCCCATCGGTCATGATGAAGATGCCGGCCCTATCTGCAGGAATCCGGCGCAGTCAAACGTGTGCTTCGGACTTCTTTCATTTGACTTTCGATTATTTTCGTATACTTTCGAATTGGCCTTTAGGTTTTTTCGAATCCCTGACATATGAGCGATAATCAGACATACGACCTGTTCGTCATTGGCGGCGGAATCAATGGTTGCGGCATCGCCCGCGATGCGGCGGGGCGTGGCTTTACCGTGATGCTCGCTGAAAAGGACGATCTCGCGAGCGGTACATCCTCCAGTTCGACGAAACTCATCCATGGCGGGCTGCGCTACCTGGAGCATTATGAGTTCCGTCTGGTGAGAGAAGCGCTCATGGAGCGGGAGGTGCTGTGGCGCATGGCGCCGCATATCATCTGGCCGATGCGTTTCATCCTGCCGCACCAAAAGGGGCTGCGGCCCGCGTGGCTGCTGCGCCTCGGACTGTTCCTTTACGATCATCTGGGCGGACGAAAGCTGCTGCCGCCGACCCGTGTCCTGGATCTGAGGTCGGATCCGGCGGGCGGGCCGTTGAAGCCGGGCTTTTCCAAGGCGTTCGAATACTCCGATTGCTGGGTGAATGATGCGCGCCTCGTGGCGCTCAATGCCCGCGATGCGGCCGACAGAGGTGCTGAGATCCGTACCCGCACCAAAGTGGTCGATGCGCGGCGCGAAGACGGATCATGGACCATTTCCATCGAGAACTGCCTGACGGGGCAGGTGCAAACGGTCCGGGCGCGTTTGCTGATCAATGCGGCCGGCCCATGGGTCGACGGCGTTCTGCGCTCGGCTATCGGAGAAAACGACGCAAGCAACGTAAGGCTTGTGCAGGGAAGCCATATCGTCGTGCGGCGCAAGTTCGAGGACGAGCGGGCCTACTTCTTCCAGAACCGTGACGAGCGCATTATTTTTGCAATCCCTTATGAACGGGACTTCACTTTGATCGGCACCACAGATCATGATTTCGGAGGCGAACCGGACGACACCGAAATCAGCGATGGCGAAATTGCATATCTGTGCAATGCGGCCTCCGAGTATTTCGCCGAGCCTGTGACACGGGACGATGTGGTCTGGACGTATAGCGGAGTAAGGCCGCTCTTCGATGATGGCGCATCGGCGGCGCAGGAGGCGACCCGTGACTATGTCCTTGTGGAAGACGGCGGCGCCGAAGAAGCTTTGCTGATCAATATTTTCGGCGGGAAAATAACAACCTACCGGCGTCTTTCCGAGTCTGTTCTTGAAAAGGTGGAGAAACGCCTCGGTGCGAGAAAGGCCCGCTGGACTGCCCATGCGATCCTGCCGGGAGGCGATTTCGAAACAGGCGGTTTCGACCGGTTGCTTGGCGATCTGATGGAGCAGTATGCCTTTCTGGCAAAGGAACATGCTTATCGACTGTTACGGCTCTACGGAACAAGGGCGGCGTCTATCCTTGGCGACGCCCGCCGCCTCGAGGACCTGGGAACCTGTTTTGGAAGTGACCTCTATGCGGCAGAGGTTGACTATCTTGTCGAAAACGAATGGGCTGTGACGGCGGATGACATCGTTTGGCGGCGAACCAAACGTGGTCTGCAATTGTCCGACGAGCAGATTGCGACACTTGCAGCCTATCTGCAAACGTCCAAATCGGAGGCGTTGAAAGCGGTCTGAGCACCCGGCGCCAGCCGGTCAGAAAATGCGGGGAGGAAAAAACATGGCAAGTCACGTCCTGGCAATCGATCAGGGTACCACCTCGAGCAGAGCCATTGTCTTCCGGCAGGACCAGACGGTGGCCGGTGTCGGTCAGAAGGAATTCACCCAGCATTTCCCGAGGTCCGGCTGGGTCGAGCACGATCCGGAAGAAATCTGGGAGACCGTAAACTGGTCGATGGCCGAGGCGTTGGAAAATGCCGGCATCGGCAATGCAGATGTCGCGGCGATCGGCATTACCAACCAGCGTGAGACGGTCGTAGTGTGGGACCGGGACACCGGCGAAGCCGTGTTTAACGCCATCGTCTGGCAGGACAGGCGCACGGCTGATATCTGCAGTCAAATGAAGGACGACGGACTGGAGCCGCTTTTTACGGGCAAGACGGGATTGTTGCTCGATCCGTATTTTTCGGGAACGAAACTGCGCTGGCTGCTCGACAATGTTCCTAACGCACGGGCACGTGCGGAACGCGGTGAACTGTGTTTTGGAACCGTTGACAGTTTCCTTATCTGGCGCCTGACCGGCGGTGCACGCCACGTCACCGATGCGACAAATGCATCCAGAACGCTCATGTACAATATTGAGGAGAACCGCTGGGACGACGAACTCCTCGGCTATCTGAAGATACCGTCCGAAATGCTCCCGGAAGTGCTCGACAGCGCCGACAATTTTGGCACTGTCGAGGGAGACAGTCCACTTGCCGGCACCCAGATCATGGGAGTGGCCGGCGATCAGCAGGCCGCAACAATTGGCAATGCCTGTTTCGAACCGGGCATGATGAAGGTGACCTACGGCACCGGCTGTTTCTCGCTGCTCAATACGGGCGGCGAGCTGGTGCGTTCGAAAAACCGTCTTTTGTCGACGATCGCCTATCGCATGGACGGCACCACGACCTACGCCGTCGAGGGCTCGATATTTGTTGCCGGCGCCGGTGTGCAGTGGTTGCGCGATGGCCTCGGCCTGATCAAATCGGCCGAGGAAAGCGGCGCGCTGGCAGCAAAGGCCGATCCGGAGCAGGCAGTTTATCTGGTTCCAGCCTTTGTCGGGCTTGGTGCGCCTTACTGGGACGCGGACGCACGCGGCGCCATGTTCGGCCTGACACGCAACACCGGCCCGGCTGAGATTGCCAAGGCGACACTGGATTCGGTTTGCTACCAGACGCATGACCTGATCAGCGCCAAGCGCGGCGATTGGCGAGCTGGCGGTACGCAGACCGTCTTGCGTGTGGATGGCGGCATGGTTGCCTCCGACTGGACCATGCAGCGGCTTGCCGACATTCTGGGCGTTCCGGTCGACCGTCCACAGATTCTTGAAACGACCGCGCTTGGGGCCGCATGGCTTGCCGGCCAACGCGCCGGCGTCTGGCCGGAGCAGAATGCCTTTGCTGCCAGCTGGGCACGCGACCGTCGCTTCGAGCCAAGGATCGATGATGCGTCACGCAGCGCCGATCTGGCCGGCTGGAAAGACGCCGTGCAGCGAACCCTGACCCGGCGCGATTGACCGCCTCACTGTAGCGGCATACTCCATAGTATAATTTTTACAATGGCTTACGGAGATCTTCGAAGCCTGTAATTTCGCGCGGCCTGATCGGAATTTTAGTACAACTAAAAATTTGTTGACTCCGACCGCATCCGGAGTCATCGTTTTAGTAATACTAAAATTTGGAGGCGGGATTGAGCGGGCAGGAGACAGTGAATTCCAAGGACGTGGAAGACCACGGTGCCCTCGCGACACGCTTGCGCGAGCGCCGCAGGGAGCTTGGAATGACGCTCAAAGCCGTTGCCGATTCCGCCGGCCTTTCAGTCGGTTTCATCTCCCAGATCGAACGTGGAATTGCGGTTCCGTCTTTGTCGTCGCTGGTTTCAGTTTCTCGCGTGCTCGACGTCAATGTGGGTGACTTCCTGACCAGTCAGCCACAGCCCGACGAGAACAGGGTCCGGACCCGTCAACCGGACCGGCCGGTCTTCGCCGTCAGCGAAAGCTCGGTCACCTATGAACGGGTCTCGTCGTCCTTTCCCGGACATGTTCTTCGCAGTGTCATCATCAACGAACCGCCCGGATACCGCAGTGAACCGATCGCCCATGAGGGCGAAGAGATAATGTTCGTCCTGGACGGGACGATCACCGTCGAGATCGATGGCGAGCGGACGATTCTCGGCACCGGAGATTCGGTGCACTTTCCGTCGACACGCGTCCACTCAAGCTGGAACCATACCGACAAGCCGGCGACCATATTGTGGGCCGGAACCATGGATGTTTTCTGCGAGGAGCCCGCGACACCGTTCCACAAGGACAAGAACCAGAAGGCGGAGTGACCGCCCAAAAACTACGAACCCAACCGTGCAGGGAGCACACCAAATGAACAGACTTGCAAAGACAGCGGCTGCAGCACTCTTAAGTGTCAGCACGCTCGCACTCGTACCGGCATCGCCGGCGTTGGCCGAAACCGTGCTTCGTCTCGACGAAGTGGCGGTCGGCGAGCTCGATCCGGCGAAGGCTTCGGACTACGCCGATTCAATCCTGATGTTCAATGTCTATGACACGCTGGTCCTTCCGGCCCAGGGTGCGCCCGGCCTCGTTCCGCATCTGGCAGAGAGCTGGTCGGCTGACGGCAACAACCATACCTTCAAGCTTCGCGAAGGCGCCAAGTTCCAGAGCGGCAATCCGGTCACGGCAGAAGACGTGGTTTTCTCGCTGGACCGCATGCAAGCTATCGGCCAGGGGCTTTCCTATCTCTTCACCAATGTGGAAAAGGCCGAGGCGGTTGACGATCAGACCGTGACTTTTGTGCTAAAGGAGCCTTATGCGCCATTTGTGGCGTCCATGCTTCGCCTGCCGATCGTCGACAAGAAGCTGGTGATGGAAAACCTCGGAGACGGCGAGGGCGAAATGAAAGACTGGGGACAGGCTTTCCTTTCAGCCAACGGTGCGGGAACCGGTGCCTACAAGGTCACGTCTCACAATCCGCAGCAGGAAACGGTGATGGCCAAGAATGCCGACTACTTCCTCGGCGTTCCCGATGCTGCGCCGGACACGGTGCGTTTGCGCTATGGGCTTGAGCCTGCGACCGTACGCACACTTATCTCGCAGGGCGAGCACGACATATCTTCCCAGTGGCTGCCGCCAGAAGTCCTGAAGGCGCTGTCCGAGGATGGTGCGCAATTGCTGACCGAATCCGGCAGCGGCGCATTTTATGTGAAGATGAACACGACGAAGCCGCCGCTTGATGACCCGGAATGCCGGCTGGCCCTGGCCAAGGCTTTCGACTATGCAGCGGCGATCAAGATGATCGCTGTGACGGACGATGTCTCGCAGGGCAGCCCGGCAACCGGCGCCATTCCTGTCGGCATGCTCGGGGCCAACCCGCCCTCTGCGGAACTCCTCCGTGACATGGATGCGGCGAAAAATCATCTGAATTCCTGCCGCTACAATCCTGGCGACCATACGATTGAGATCTCCTGGATCGCCGAAGTTCCGCTCGAGGAACGCTTTGCGCTTCTTATGCAGGCAAATTTTGCCGAGCTTGGGGTGAGTTCCGAGATCAAGAAGATGCCCTGGGCTCTTTTCGCTGAGCAGGTTTCCAAGGCGGAGAACACGCCGCATATCTCTCAGATATTCAACAATGCAGTGACCGGTGATCCCGACACGCTGCTTTACGGCATGTACGATTCCAAAGCACCGGGCACCTGGCAATCGCCGGAACATCTGAAGGACTCGGATGTCGACCGTCTGCTTGAAGAAGGCCGGGTCAATACCGATGAAGCAGCCCGTGCCAAGGCTTATGCTGAGCTCAACAACCGGCTGATGGCGATCGCGCCGACCATCTACGGCTATGACCGGCAGTCTGTCTTCGCGGCCAGCGACCGGGTCAAGGTTCCGGCGATGTCGGATCCGTCCAAGGCCTTTGGCCTCGACGGAATGGGTTTCTCCTTCCGCTTGATGGAAATGCAGGACCAAAACTGACCCTGTGCGTCGGGCCGGTTGCGCGAATGCGCCGGCCCGTTTTTTTTGAACCGCATTGCTAAGTCGCGCGAACGCGCGCTGAAAGAACAGCAGAACCGCCATGTCGCCTGTCGTCCGCCTTCTTGTGAAGCGGCTGTCGATCTCGATCATCGTTCTGATCGGCGTATCGATGCTGATCTTCACCATCGCCCGGGTCATTCCCGGCGATCCGGCGCGCATCGCCCTTGGTCCGAACGCGACGACTGAGCAGGTTGACCAATTGCGCGAGAAACTTCACCTGAATGAACCGATCTGGGTTCAGTACGGATATTTCGTTCGCGATTTTTCGCAAGGCGACCTTGGCATCTCGCTCTATACCAACCGCCCGGTAACAACCGATATTGCCCAGTTTCTTCCCGCAACACTCGAACTGGTGATTGTCGCCGGCATCTTCATGATCGGCCTCGGCATTCCGCTTGGTATCGCTTCGGCGCGCTATCGCGGAAAGGCGGCTGACAACATCATACGTGTCGTTTCGCTGCTTGGCGTGTCGGCGCCCAGCTTCGTCTGGGCGGTAATCCTGATGCTGCTGTTTGCATTCTTCCTGCCGCTCTTCCCGATTGCCGGCCAGATTTCGGACACGCTTGATGTGCCGCCGCGAATTACCGGCTTCCTGCTGGTCGACACCCTGCTTGCCGGTGATTTCACGGCCTTCCTTAGCGCCGTGCACCATATAATCCTGCCGGCCTTTGCGCTCGCGCTTTCGGGCATCGGCCAGGCGGCCCGGCTGACACGCTCCAACATGGTCGAGACCTATGACAAGCCGTATATCGAAATGGCACAGTCCTATGGTTTCCCGGCGCGCCGCATCGCCAACCGCTACGCCTTCCGGCCGTCGCTCATTCCGTCGCTGACCATTATCGGCCTGGACTTTGCCGCCATGCTCGGCCATGCATTCCTGGTCGAGGCCGTTTATGCCTGGCCGGGGCTTTCACGCTATGGCGTGCAGGTGATCCTGCGCAAGGACCTCAACGCCATTGTCGGAACCGTCCTTGTCATTTCCGCCACCTTCCTCATCGTCAACATCATCGTCGACCTGCTGATTGCCTATATCAATCCACGCATCCGGCTGGCGGAGAGGGGGCGGCCATGAGGCGGACGTTCTCGATCCTTCTGTCCAATCCGCTGTCTGTTATCGGGCTAATCCTTGTCGGGACCGTCGTGTTTTGTGCAGTCTTCGCCGATTTCATTGCGCCGTTTCCATCGCATCGCGGAGCCGTCGTCGACTTCTCCAATTTCAACCAGCCGCCGCACTGGCCCAACATATTCGGCACTGATCTCGTCGGGCGCGATCTTTTCTCGCGTATCTTGTATGCCTACCGCATATCGCTGATCCTGGGCGTCGTGGTTCTGGCGATCGCGGTGCCGATCGGTGTGACCGTCGGCCTTGCCGCCGGTTATATCGGCGGTTGGACCGAGTTCATCCTGATGCGGCTGACCGACGTTTTCCTTTCGATCCCGCCACTGGTTCTCGCCATGTCCGTCATGGGCGTGCTCGAGCCGACCTTAACCAACGGCATGCTGGCGGTAACAACCATGTGGTGGCCCTGGTATGCGCGGCTTGTGTACAACGTGACACGGTCGGAAGCACAGGAAGGCTATGTTCTGGCGGCCGAGATCATCGGCGCTTCGCGGCTGCACATCATGTTCCGCGAAATCCTGCCCAACTGTGTGCCGTCCATTGTTACCAAGATGACGCTCGATCTCGGCTTCGTCATCCTGATCGCCTCGTCGCTCTCGTTTCTTGGCCTTGGCGTCCAAGCGCCGACCCCGGATCTCGGATCGATGGTGGCGGAAGGCGGCAACTACCTACCAGATTCCTGGTGGCTGACGGTGTTCCCGTCGCTTGCCATCCTCATTGCCGTCTTCGGCTTCAACCTGCTCGGTGATGCGCTGCGCCAGATCCTGGGGAGCGATCAATGACCGATTTTCTGCTCGATATCCGCGATCTGAAACTTGCCTTCAAGAACTATGCCGGCCTGATCGAGGTGCTGCACGGCATTTCGCTGAATATTCGCCGCGGCGAAAAGGTGGCGCTGGTGGGCGAGTCGGGATCAGGCAAATCGGTGACTGCACGTATCATACTGGGTCTTCTTCAGGAGTTCAGTTCCGCCCGCATTTCCGGATCCGTCTTTTTCGAGGGGCAGGATCTGGAGGCACAGTCGCTCAGCACACGCGTCGCCTTGCGCGGGACGAAGATCTCGATGATCTTCCAGGATCCGACATCGTCCCTCAATCCGGTCTACACGATCGGCGTGCAGTTCGATGAGGTGCTCCGGCGGGGCAATCCAGGCATTTCCGAGCCGGATGCGAGGGCGCGTGCGATCGCGCTGCTGCAGGACGTCTCGATACCCGAGCCAGAAAGGGTGCTTGTCTCCTATCCGTTCCAGCTTTCCGGCGGCATGAACCAGCGCGTCATGATCGCCATGGCACTGGCCAATGAGCCGTCGCTGCTTATTGCTGACGAGCCGGGCACGGCACTTGACGTGACGGTCCAGGCCCAGACGCTTCACCTGATGCGCGATCTGGTCGAGCGCAAGGGTACATCCGTGCTTTTCATATCCCACAATCTCGGCGTGGTGAGGGAGTTCGCCGACCGCGTCTATGTCATCTACAAGGGGCGTTTGGTCGAGCACGGCGAAACAAGCGAGTTGTTCCACAGTCCGCGCCATCCCTACACCAGGGCCCTGATGGCGGCGGTACCGCGCATCACCGGAGGCGGTATTCCCGACATTTCGGAAGACGCAGCCGGTTTCAGCGACCCGCTGATTGACCACGAGGTGGCGACATGAACAATGCCGTCACCGATGTCCGTCCGGTCGTTGAGGCACGCAACGTCTCGAAGGTCTTTGTCACCGCCACGCATGAGGTCAAGGCACTGGATGCGGTCTCGCTGACAACATCGCGCGGCGAATGCCTGGCCATTGTCGGCGAGAGCGGCTCCGGAAAGACGACATTCGCCAATATGCTGCTCGGCATCTACCCGCCGAGCACCGGTGAATTCTTCCTCGACGGCGAACTCTTGCCAGCGCGCAGGACGCTCCAGCTGCGCAGGTCGATACAACTGGTGCAGCAAAACCCGCTGTCAGCGCTCAATCCACGCCGCACTGTCGGTGCATCGCTGCGGCTCGCTCTCAATGTGCACGACATCGGCGACCGGCCAGGACGCAAGGCGCGTATCGGGGCACTCCTGGAGGAGGTCGGACTTCCGGCGGAATTCGCACAGCGGTTTCCATCGGCGCTATCAGGCGGGCAGCGACAGCGCGTGGCTATCGCGCGGGCGCTGGCGTGCGAACCGGAGGTGCTGGTGCTTGATGAGCCGACCTCGGCACTGGATGTGCTGGTGCAGGCGCGAGTACTCAAGCTGCTCGACGACCTTCGACGCCGCCGCAACCTGACCTATGTCTTCATCACCCATGATCTCGGCGTGGTGCGCAACATTGCAGACCGCGTCGCCGTGTTTGAACGCGGCAGGCTGGTCGAGCAGGCGCAGACCGAGATGATCTTCGAGAAACCTGAGAATGCCTACACCCGCAGCCTGATCGGTGCCATCCCGGTGATCACGGATGAAGAAGAAGCGCTGCGCCGCAATGTGATGGAGGACAACAGTGCCGGTTGAGGAGATGATGCTGGAATTCAAGAATGCCGCCGCGCATGCGGCGGATGCACAGGTTGTGCATCACGCGCTTGAAACGCTGGCCGCAGACCATGTCGGCGTGAAGCTTTTCACGCTCATGACCTTTGACCGGGAAACTGGCCTCGCAAGCCGCTGCTATACCAACATGCCCGAAGCCTATCCCTGCTCGGGCACGAAGAGCGTCGACAGCGATCGCTGGTCCAAGCAGGTCCTCGACGGTCAGCGCAATTTTGTTGCCAACGATATCGAGAGCATTGCCGAGGTCTTTGATGATCACGCGCTGATCAAGTCGCTGGGCTGCGAATCCGTGCTCAACCTTCCGGTCGTCGTCTGTGGCGAAGTGCTCGGCACGATCAACCTTCTGCACGAGGCGGGCTATTACACGCCGGATAAAGTTGTTGCGGCGGAGATTCTGAAGCTGCCTGGAAGTGTCTGTTTCCTCAAGGAAAAAACGAATATGGGAGGCCAGTGATGGCGAACTCAACGATACGTGTCGCGACTGATGTGGGCGGCACCTTCACCGACCTGGTCTGTTTCGAGACGGACGAAAACGGTGTTGCGAGTGTCCGCACCGCGAAGTCCGACACCACGCCGCCGGACTTTGAAAAGGGTGTGCTGAATGTCCTGGAAAAGGGCGGCGTCGATCCGGGTTCCGTGGACTTTCTTGCCCATGGGACAACCGTCGTCATTAACGCGCTGACGGAGCGCAAGGGCGTCAAGGTGGGCCTGATCACCACCGAGGGCTTTCGGGACATACTCGAGATCGCGCGCGGCAACCGTCCCGACTTCTTCAACCTCCATTACAAGAAGCCCGAGCCGTTCGTGCCGCGCTATCTGCGCCGGGAACTGCCGGGTCGCATGAGCTATCGCGGCGAGGAATTGCGGCCGCTCGACACGGCGGGTCTGCCGGCGATCCTCGACGGGTTCCGGACCGAAGGCGTCGAGGCGGTGGCGATCTGCTTTCTGCACTCCTACGCCAACCCGGCACATGAACAGGCAGTGCTTGATGAGGTGCAGCAATTGTGGCCCGGCGTGTCGGTTGTTTCGTCGCACCAGATCACCCGGGAGTGGCGCGAATACGAGCGCACCAACACGGCGGTACTGTCGGCCTATGTGCAGCCCATTGCCGAGCGGTACCTGTCGCGCCTCAATGACGGGCTCGCCAGCCGGAATTTCGAGGGCAGTCCCTATATCATGCAGTCCAACTGCGGCGTCGACTCGCTGGAAGCCGTTTCGCGTATCCCGATCACCATGGTGGAATCGGGCCCGGCCTCGGGCTTCTGGGGCGCCGCCGAACTCGGCAAGCTGATCGATGAGCCGAATGTTCTTGCGCTCGATATCGGCGGCACCACCGCCAAATGCTCGCTGATCGAGAACGGCCAGATCAAGATCATGACCGATTACTGGATCGAGAAGGACCGGACATCGGCCGGTTATCCGATCATGGTGCCGGTGGTTGATCTCGTGGAAATCGGCAATGGCGGCGGCTCCATTGCCTGGGTGGACGACTTCCGGAAACTGCATGTCGGGCCGCAATCGGCGGGCGCTGTGCCGGGGCCTGCGGCCTACGGCAAGGGCGGAACCGAGGCGACGACCACCGACGCCAATCTCTATCTCGGACGCATCAACAAGGATTATTTCTGCGGCGGCGAGATAGACGCAGACATGGACGCTGCAAACGCTGCGATCGGCAACATTGCCGAAAAGCTCGGTGTGACGCCACAGGAAGCGGCGCGCGGCATCGTGCGCATCGCCAACAACAACATGGTCAATGCCCTCAAACTCGTGTCGCTCAATCGCGGCTTCGATCCGCGCGACTTCACGCTGGTTGCCTTCGGTGGCGGTGGTGCGATGCATGCGGCGGCACTGGCAGCGGAACTCGGTGTCAAGAAAGTCGTGGTACCGGCTGGGGCTTCGGTGTTCTCGGCCTGGGGCATGATGATGTCGGATCTGCGGCGCGACTATTTCGTTACCCGTCTCGTCGACCTCCAGAAAGGCGGTGCGGAAGCCATCGAAGCGCTTTTCGCCGAGACCGAGGCACAGGCACGCGGCCAGTTCGAGGACGAAGGCATCGATCCGTCAAAGGTGACCTTTCACCGCTTCGGCAAGTTCCGGTACCAGAACCAGGAGCACACGACCGAGGTGCTGCTTCCGGAAGGCCAGGTCAGCGAGGCGCGGCTCTCGGAGATCGAGGCGCTGTTCCATGAGACCTATGAGCGTGAATACACATACCGGCTCGATGCGCCGGTCGAGATGGTTGGTATCCATCTTGTGGCCTCGGCGGAGGTCGGCAAGCTGACCATGGCGCCGCAACCGCTCGGCGACAAGGATGCGCGTTCCGCGCTCAAGGGAAGGCGCGTCGTCGACTTTGCGCTCGAGGGCGAGCACGAAAGCGACATCTATGACGGCCTGGCCCTGAAACCGGGCATGGCTTTCACCGGTCCGGCAATTGTCGAGGATCCGGGAACCACCGTCGTCGTCAATCCCAATGCAGGCGCCAGCGTTGATGCCTACGGCAACATCCACATCGAGCTTTAGGGAGGTGAATATGAGCAGTTCCAACGATCCCATCACCCTGGAAATCATCCAGAACTCCCTGCAGGCGACAGCCGACGAGATGTTCGCGGCCATGCGCAAGACAGCAATGAGCTCGATCATCTACGAGGTGCTCGACATGGGCACCGGCATCATGGATGCAAAAGGCATGCTTGCGTCGTCCGGCGCAGGTATTCCCGCCTTCATCGGCGTGCTCGACAAGGCTGTCAGGGTCATCATCGACAAGTTTGATCAACCGGGCGACATTGAACCCGGCGACGTTTTTGCCACCAATGATCCCTATTATGGCGGCGTCACTCATCTGAATGACATTGTCGTGGCGATGCCGGTCTTTGCCGACGGGCGCATCATCGCCTGGACGGCCAATATCGCTCACAACTCCGATGTCGGTGGCATGGCGCCGGGCTCGCTTTCGGGCGAGGCGACGGAGATTTTCCAGGAGGGTTTGCGCCTGCCGGCGATCAAGATCATTTCAAAGGGCGAACCCATCCAGCCGGTCATGGAGATCATCAAGACCAACTCGCGCATGCCCGACGTTCTGGAGGGCGATGTGTGGGCCGCGATCGCTTCGGTGCGCGTTGGCGAGAAGCGGCTCAGGGAGCTTGCTGCCAAATACGGCACGGAAACATTTGAGAAGGCGATGACGTCGTTCATGGATTTTGGCGAGAAGGTTTCTCTGTCCGCACTCGCCGACCTTCCGCAAGGAACCTTTGAGCTTTCCGAAGAACAGGATGACGGACGCATCTTTAATGTGAAGATCACCATCGGCCCGGACGAGTTCACCGTTGATCTGCGGGATAATCCCGATCAATCGGACAATCCGGTCAACACCAGCCGGGATGGTGTGATGGTCTGTGCGCAGATGATCTTCAAATCGTTGACCGATCCCTATTCTCCGGCCAATGGCGGGTCGTTCCGGTCGATCAATCTCCTGACCCGTGAAGGATCGGTGTTTCATGCCAAGGAACCGGCGCCGATCGGCTTCTATTACGAGATCGAGCTTCGGGTTTATGATCTAATGTGGCGCTGCCTGGCGCCGCATATGCCGGAACGGTTGGCCGCGGGGCACTTTGCGTCCGTCTGCGGCACGTTTATCGGCGGCATCCATCCCGATACCGGCCGGCAATACACGATCATCGAACCGCAGCTCGGCGGCTGGGGCGCCAGCCGTGACGGCGACGGCAACAGCGCTGTGTTCTGCGGATTTCATGGCGAAACCTACAATTGCCCTGCGGAGATCAACGAGGCGCGCAACGGGCTTTATGTCGACCGGCTGGAGCTCAACATGGAACCGGGCGGCGAGGGCAAGTTCACCGGCGGGCGCGGAATTGTGATGGATTACCGGGTGCGCGCCGACGACGGGTTTCTCACCGCCGGTTATACGCGCTCGAAGTTCCCGGCATGGTCGCTCGATGGCGGCAAGGAGGGGTCGTCCAACTATGTGGAGTTCCGGCCTAAGGAAGGCGAGACACAACGCTTCGCCTTCGTTTCCGGCCTGACGACCCACCGCGACGACGTGATCCGGGTGGTCACCGGCAATGGTGCCGGCCTCGGCGATCCGAAGGAGCGCGATCCCGATGCCGTGCGCAGGGACGTTAAAAACGAACTGATCACACCTGAACGTGCCGAAGAAGTCTACGGCGTCAAACCTGAGTGAAGGGAGGAAATGTCATGCAGTCCGACAAGCCGCTCAAGGTCATGTATCTCAGCCCCACGGGACGGGATGACTACGACCAGGTCTTTGCAGATATGACGGCAGAGCACAAACTGCCGAACACGGAAGTCCACGTTACCTCGCTTCCGGCAGCGGATGGCGCGTTTTCGCATATCGAATTCCGCTCCTACGAAGCCATGGTGACGCGCGGCATCATCCGGGCGACGAGGGCCGCAGCCCGCGAGGGTTTCGATGCCCTGGCGATTGGCTGCTTCTACGACACCGCCCTGCATGATGCGCGTGAGATTTCCGGCGAGATGATCGTCACCGCGCCGTGCGTTGCGTCGGTCGACATCGCAACCAGCCTAGCCAACCGTTTTGGCATCATCGTCGGACGGCGCAAGTGGGTCGACCAGATGGAGGCGACGGTGCGCTCGAACGGGCAGGGCGACAGGCTCTCGGGCTTCTATCACGTCGAGCTCGGCGTCAATGATTTCCAGACCGACCACCAGCGTACCAACAATCTGCTGCTGGAAGCGGGCCGCAAGGCCGTCGAGGAAGACTATGCGGAGGCATTGATCCTCGGCTGCACGCTGGAAATCGGCTTTTACAAGGAGCTTGAGCGAGAGCTCGGGGTCCCGGTGATCGATCCGTCCATCGCGGCGTTCAAGCGTGCCGAATATGCGGCTCTGTTGAAACATCAGTGCGGCTGGATCCCGAGCCGCAAATGGTCATGCGAGGCGCCGCCCGAGGACGAGATCGCCAGGTTTGGCGGCTTCGACGACGGAGAGTTCTTTGGCAGCCGCATCGTGGTTCCTGCCGAAACGGTGACCGCCCACGCGGCGTAGATCGGAGAGGACAAAATGAGCAACGCTGTCACGGAACGCCTGCAGGCGCTGCGCGCCCGCATGGCCGAGCACAATGTTGATATGATTGTGCTCGGGCCGGGTGCCAACATGAAATGGCTGCTTGGATTTTTTCCGCATCCCGACGAGCGGCCGAGCCTGCTTCTGATTGGCAAAGAACAGGAAGCGTTCTTGATGCCGGCGCTGAATGCGGAAGGGTCACGGCAGAACACGGATATTGCGTTTCATGTCTGGGATGATGCCGACGGTCCGGACGCTGCCCTTGCTGCGGCACTCGCCGACGTGGGTGCCTCCAGCGTGAAATCAGTCGTCGTCGATGAGGCGATGCGGGCCGATTTCGCGTTGCTGGTGCTGGATGCGCTGCCGGGTGCGCAACACAGCTTCACCGATGCAACGCTCGGCGCGATGCGCATGCGCAAGGGCGAGGCCGAATATCGTGAGCTGAAAATGAATGCGGCTCTCGCCGACAAAGCGATGCGGGCAGCCTTTGCCGCCGTGCAGCCCGGCTTGTCCGAAACTGCGCTGGCCGACATCATGGCAGCCAGCTTTGAAGCCGATGGCGCCAAGCCGCTCTTCCGGATTGTGGGGGCAGGGGAAAATGGCGCCTTTCCGCATCATCACACAGGCGAAACCCTGATCCGCGACGGCGATGCGATTGTTATCGATATCGGCGCAAGGAAGGGCACGTTCTCGTCGGATATCACGCGCATGATCGTGGTTGGCACTCCGCCGGAGGGCTATGAGGAAGTCCATGCAATCGTCGAGGCGGCTGTTCAGGCAGCCATGGCCGCGGCGCGGCCCGGAGCGCTAGCAAAGGAAGTCGACACCGCGGCGCGCGATGTCATCACCGAGGCGGGATATGGTGAATATTTTGTCCATCGGACTGGCCACGGCCTGGGCGTGGAGGGGCATGAACCGCCCTATATCACCTCGACGTCAGACGTGGTTCTGGATGCAGGTATGGTGTTTTCCATCGAACCTGGCATCTACCTGCCAGGCCGATTCGGCATTCGCCTGGAAGACATTGTTATTCTTCGCGAAAACGGACCCGAAATACTCTCCGAACTGCCGCGTTCTGCGCATATGGTAACGGTCTAGATGATGGGTGATACGGCGCAAACCGACCCTTTCACCCTGTCGGTGATCCAGGCGAGCCTGGTCGCCGCCGCGGACGAGATGTTCGCCGTTTTGCGCAAGACGGCCATGAGCCCGATCATCTACGAGGTGCTGGATGTGGGCACCGGTGTTACCGACGCCGAAGGCAATCTCGTCAGCTCCGGTGCGGGCATTCCGACCTTCGTCGGTGTTCTCGACAAGGCGGTTCGCCGGATTCTCGAGATTCATGGCAAGGACGCGATCCGCCCGGGCGATACATACATAACCAACGATCCCTATTTCGGCGGAGTGACCCACCTCAATGACGTGGTGATTGCGCTGCCGGTCTTCGTGGATGGCGCCTTGCGCGCCTGGACCGCTTCGATCGCCCACTGGAATGATGTCGGCGGCAGGGTCGCAGGCTCCATGTCGACGGAGGCGACGGAGATCTTTCAGGAAGGGCTGCGGCTTCCGGCGGTCAAGCTGTTCGACGCCGGCAAGAAGGTACGTCCGGTGTTCGAGATCATCACAGCGAACTCCCGGCTGCCGGAATTTTCCAACGGCGATCTGTGGGCGCAGGTCGCCGCCAGCCGTATTGCGGAGCGGCGCATTGTCCAGCTTGTCGAAACCCATGGTGCCCGCGCGTTCGAGAGCGCACTGGAAGCGCTTTTCGACGAAGGTGAGCGGCGTGGCCTTGCAGGTCTGAGAAGCCTGCCGGAAGGCACTTTCGAAATCGAAGAGGAGCAGGATGACGGCGCCCTGTGGCATGCGACGATCAGCATTTCGCAGGACCGGTTCACGGTTGATCTGCGCGACAATCCCAAGGTCAGGGACGCGCCATACAATACAAGCCGGGACGGTGCCGTCATATCGGCGCAAATGATCTTCAAGGCACTGACCGATCCCTCGCTCTTCGCCAATGCCGGATCTTTCCGGGCTCTTGAGGTGCTGACCGAACCGGGAACGATCTTCCACGCCACCGGCACAGCGCCTCACGGCTACTACTTCGAAACCCGCATCCGGCTCTACGACATGCTATGGCAGTGCCTGGCGCGCGCCATGCCGGCGCGGCTGCCGGCGGGGCATTTCGCCTCGATCTGCGGCACGGTGCTGGCCGGCGTGCACCCGGATACGGGACGGCGCTATACGATGGTCGAGCCGCAAATGGGCGGCTGGGGCGCAACCGCAGAGCGCGACGGCCTCGACGCGATGTATTCCTGCAGCCATGGCGAAACCTTCAATTGCCCGATCGAGATTGCCGAGGCCCGCTACGGCCTTGCGGTCGACTACAAGGCTTTGAACGACGGCTCTGAAGGGCAGGGGCGCTACAGCGGCGGCAAGGGCCTGTCGCTATGCTACCGCATGCGCGGTGACGCGCTGTTTTCGGCGGGCTACAGCCGCAACCGGGTGCCGGTCTGGGGATCGGAGGGCGGTGAACCGGGCGGCACCAATCGTTTCGCGATCGTCCACGCAAACGGCGAACGCGATGAGCGCGCTTTCGCCAGCGGGGTAGCATTGGAACCCGGCGACAGGATCCTCATCGACACGGCCAATGGCGGCGGTTGGGGCAAGGCCTGATATCCGTTGAAGCACAGGCCCCGGTGAACTACGCCTGACTGGCCGCTTCGACGCGGTTCCGCTCTGTCCGCCAGACCCAGAAACTCAGAATGATCGCGGCGCCGGATATGAACGTCATAAGCGTTCCGGGAAAAAAGTTCACGTATCCGGGCAGGTCGACGAACAGCAGGTAGCCTGCATCGGCCAGTCCACCGACCATTCCGGTGACCCAAATGGCGGTCAGGTTGCGCTGCCAGATGAAAACCGCGCCGATGATTGTGGCGATTCCAAACCAGGCGAGGTTCCAGCCATGCTGATTGAGGATTCCGCCGACCGCGGCCGGATAATCCGCAGCCAGAGTTTCCGGGGCGACGGCATCTGCAATCGCCTGGAAGCCACCGGAGGCGTCGCTGCTGACGACCATTACTCCGGCAAATGTGTGAACCAGACCCCATATGACCCACAGGACTGCAGCGGCCTTGAGTGCGATGATTTTCTGATCTGACATGGGTTATCCCCCAGTTGCGATAAGGGTCGTCAAACGGAAACACTGAAATTGCGCGTTCCCGATCATTGCAGTAAGTTGACTTTGTCCACTTAAATAGATTTTTTGTGGACTTTGTCAACTATATAGATGGATGAATCATGTCCGAAGCGTCTGTCATCGCGCATCAAATGGACAGGCTGATGCGCCGGATTGAGGCTGGTCTTCACGGTCGTGCCGTTGCCGTTGATGCCGACCGGGTCGGCCCGCTCGGCGGGATGGTGCTTCTGGCACTGGAGGAAATCGAGCCGGCACCAATCCAGCAACTGGTCACTTCGATGGGCAGGGACAAGTCACAAATGACCCGTATCATCCAGATGCTTGAGATGAAGGGGCATTTGCAGCGCCGTCAGTCGCCGGATGATGGCCGTGTCAGCCTGCTGCGCCTGTCAAAAAAGGGGCACGCGTTTGTCGGCGAGATCAAAAACATCCTGTCCGATGTCGTCGGCGATTTGCTGACGCCCCTGGATCCTTCGGAGCGAAAAGCCCTCGCCGATATTCTCAAAAGACTCTGATATTGCACTCCGCATACCGGCGCAGTAGCCCGGGTCCTTATCGGAGTACGGATGGCAGCACTTGCCGCGCTTCGATAAGGATTGCGTGCAGATATTCTCATGGAACATCACTTGCTCTATAAAGCGGGCAAACCCGTCACCGCAGGAACCGAACCATGGATATCCGCCAGATCAATGATGAATACTCTGTCGCCGGCCAGATAACGGTCGATGACCTCGCGACCGTTGCGCAGATGGGCTTCAAGGCAATTGTCTGCCACAGGCCAGATGCCGAGGTGGATGGACAGCCGACCTTCGCCGAGATCGCCGAGGCGGCGAAAGTCCTCGGTATCGAAGCCCGCCACATACCTGTTGGCCGCGAAGGCGTGGGTTTTGAGCAGGTACAGGAATTTGTCGATGCGCTCGACGAGATGGACCGTCCGATGTTGGGCTATTGCCGATCCGGCGCCCGGTCGACGGCGATCTACCAGCAGACCCTGCACATCAGGGCCTGACAGGGCTATTTCTTCTCAAGGCCGTCGATTTCGACCCGCACTTCCTCATTGTGCTCACCGAGGCGCGGCGCGGCGCGGGCGCTGTGCGGCGGCGTCAATGACATCTTCATCGGTGCAGCGACGCCAGGGACAGTTCCTCCGCTTCCGTCGTCGAGGTCAAGGCGCATGCCGCGCGCAGCGATCTGCGGATCGTCGAACATCTCGCCGATCGAGTTGATCGGACCGGCGGGCACGGCATTTGCCGCACACCGGCGCAACAGTTCGTCGCGCTCGATGTGTTCCGTCTTTGCCGCAATCTGTTCGTGCAGCTCTGTGCGATTGGCGACCCGGTCGCGGTTGGTCGCAAACCTGGAGTCGTCAGGCAGTCCGTCAAGACCGAGCACGCCACACAGCCGCGCGAACTGCCCGTCATTGCCCACGGCGAGGATCAGGTGGCCATCGCGTGTCGGCACGACCTCGTATGGTGAGATGTTCGGGTGGAAATTGCCGAGCCGCTTCGGGCTTTCGCCGGTTACAAGGAAGTTCATGTTCTGATTGGCAAGGACGGCCACCTGACTGTCCATCAGCGCCATGTCGATATGCTGGCCTTCGCCGGTCCGCATCATATGAAAAAGTGCCGCTTGAATCGCTGACACCGCATAGAGCCCGGTGAACAGGTCGGCGAAGGCGACACCCGCCTTCATCGGCTGCCCGTCCGGCTCTCCCGTGACCGACATGAAACCGGACATGCCCTGAATGATGAAGTCATATCCCGCGTGGGCGGAATAGGGGCCGGTCTGGCCGAATCCGGTAATCGAGCAATAGACGAGCTTCGGGTTGGTCTTGCGAACGCCCTCATAGTCGAGGCCGTACTTCTTCAGCCCGCCGGTCTTGAAGTTTTCGATCAATACGTCCGATTGGGCAATCAGGCGGTGGACGAAGGCCAGGTCGTCCTTGTTGCGCAGATCGGCTGTGACCGACCGCTTGCCGCGATTTGTACCGTGGAAATAGGCGGCGCCGAGGTTCTCACCACCCGCATCGGTCAGAAACGGCGGGCCCCATTGGCGGGTTTCGTCACCGCCGTCGGGATTTTCCACCTTGATGACATCGGCACCGAGATCGGCAAGCAACTGGCCGGCCCAGGGCCCGGCGAGCACCCGCGCCATTTCAAGCACGCGAATGCCCTTGAGCGGCGCGTCAGCCATGCTGGGTCTGAGCGTGTTCGCGCTTCTTCGCCGCGGCCTCGGCAAGGATGCGCCTCTGATAACGGCTCTGAACCACCTCGACGGCTACCAGCGTCATCAGCACGAAGTAGAATGTCGATTTCGCCATCGGTTCGATCGGGTGTCCGAAGAACTCAAGGTGGCCGATGTGGCCGCCGTCCGACATCAGCATGACACCGACGAGCAGCAGCACGAAGAGGCCGAGCACCTCATACATCCGGTTCCGCTGCAGGAAGGATGCAACGGCGTCGGCCATGACGACCATCAGGACGCCGGAAATGATGATCGCCGCGGCCATGACGATGAAATGATCGGTCAGCGCGACCGCCGACAGGACGGTGTCGAAGGAAAACACCAAGTTCATGGCAACGATCCAGAAGAGCGCCCGCTGGACCGACCGCCTGGGCGCGGCATCGCCTTCGTGTTCCAGGTCATCGACACCGATCATGTGGTAGATTTCCTTGACCGCCGTATAGATCAGGAAAATACCACCTGCGAGCACGATGAGCGCGTGGCCGCTGACAGCACCGGAGATCCAGGGGTGATCGAGCGTGAACAAAGGCGCCTGCATCAGGCTGATCAGTTGCAGCACCACGAAAAGCAGCACGATGCGCAGGACGATGGCAAGGATGATGCCCATGCGCCGCACCCAGGCCTCGCGCGCCGGATCGACCTTTTTCGCCTCAATGGAAATGTAAAGGAGATTGTCGAAGCCGAGCACGGTTTCCAGTGCGGTGAGCACCAGGAACGTTGTCAGATTATCGATGGTGAAAAGGCTTTCGAGCATAGGCTGTCCCCGTCTTGCCTACCTGCGTTGGCTTCGTGGTAGCAAAACCGGCTGGGGCATGCCACGACAAATTGGTCCGGCGGCCATGACTTTGCTCCGGGCATTGCCGACAACCGGTCCGCCAAGGCTGGTTTTCATTGAGTCAAATCAAACAGCTGTCCCGTCCTGTTGAAGCGCTGAGGAAGCCCATTCCGTGAAGTCCTGCATGGCCGACCCGGCACCCGGCGGGGCCGATTCGTTTAGCGTCTCATGGCGCATTTCTTCGTAGATGCGGCACGTCACAGCGTTCAATCCGCATGTTCTCATGCGCTCTTCAAGCCAGGCGACGGCGTGGCCATTGCCGGTTGCAGGATCCTGGCCGCCGCCGACCAGCTGGATCGGCAAGCTGGCGGGCAAGGCTGCCAGCGCCTTCCGATCGGAACCACGGTAGCCCATCGCGAAGAGATCCTGCCAAAGGGCGACGGAAGCGTCCCAGCCGCACAGCGGATCATCGATATAGGCGGCGACCTGGTCGGCGTCGTGCGACAACCAGTCGAAATCGGTCCGGGCATCCTTGATCGCCTTGCCCCAGGCCGCAAATGTCTGTTTGGGCAATACGGTGCTTGGAACATCCGAGCCCTTTGTCACGCGCTCGGCGGCGAGGACGGTCTGCGCAATGCGCCCCTCGAAGCCCATCTTGAAGTTGGAGTTCCAGACGGCCAGTGCCGCCTGTCTGTCCGGATGCGACAGGGCAAAATTCAGGGCGATCATGCCACCCATGGAGTGGCCGAAGGTTATGACCGGCGCACCCGGATAGAGCGATGCCGCGTGTTCGTGGATGGCCAGCGTATCGGCGACAACAAGCTTCCAGCCTTCGCCCGATGATGCCTTACCGAATGTGCCGAGTGGCGCGTCGGGTGCGGTTGTGTGGCCGTGGCCGCGATGATCATGCGCGATGGCAGCGAAACCGGCTTCGGAAAGATGGTCCGCAAAACGCGCGTAGCGCGCCGCGTGCTCAGCCAGGCCGTGGTTTATCTGCACGACGCCGCGAAGCGTGCTCTTCGCCGGTTTGTGCATGAGGTTGATCCTGGCGCCGGTGGGCAAGGCTAGCGTGGTCTGTTCTTCGAATCCGCTCATGGGCGGAGCTTGCCCGCCGCCGGCACAAAGTGCAATGCCGCGTTACCCGGCGAGTGCGTCCTCGATGGCATCGATCTGGGCGCCGAGATCGAACGGAAAAGAGGAAAGAACTTCGATGTCCTCATCCTCCGAGAATCCTTCCGGATCCTTTTCGCGCATTTTCTCGATCACCAGGTCCCGTTCGCGCAGGCTCCATTCGATCTGCGGCCGGAACACCTTGAGTGCGGCGACAAGCCATTTCGAGGTCAGCGCATATTCCTCATTGTCGAGATCAAAAAAGTCCAGAAGCCGGATGACCTCTTCTGCCGGATACTGCCATTCCATCGCAACCCATCGATTGACGGTGAAAATGCGCATTGGTGTTCCAGAATTGTCGAAGGAAATCGCGACGAGATGGCAAAGCCCGCCATTCTCGTAGTCCGGCTTGGGCGGCAAAGCGATGGGCTCTACACCTTCCTGCACGTGCTCGGTCCAGACAAAGAGGTGGAAATGTCCGTGCTCGCTCCAGGGCCGCGATTCAGGGTCGTCGGAATGGGCGTGGTAGAACCACAGCGCACCTTTTTCGCGGTCGTGTACATCGCCGGGCGGATAGTGCTGCCACAGGGTAAAGGGATCGGGTGTGGTGGAATTCAGCACATCGATCAGAATGTGCTTTTCCTCCGCGGCGGCTTGTTCGAGCACCGCGATCATTTCGTCGGCGGCTCTTTGCATCGCCAGGAGATCCTCGCGCGGCAACGCCTTGAAATCGATCTGTGGATTGTCGCGCACCGGAATATTCATGAAGTCTGTCTCGATGAAATCAACATATGAAATTTAGCGACCGTCGATCCCGTATACAATGGCTGCCGGGAACCACAGGCTCCCGGCTGCCGGAAGCTGATTAGTTGGTCTTCTTGGCGCCACATGCGCCGCAGGCACCGCATGCGCCACAAGCGCCGCAGACCTTTTTCTTTGCACCACATGCGCCGCAAGCGCCACAAGCAGCACAGGCGCTGACCTTGGTGCCGCCGCATGCGCCGCAGCCTGCGACTGCCGGCGTTGCAGCCACTGCGGCAACCAGGCCGCCGCTGACAACCATCATGGCCAGTGCTTTTTTGGATTTGCTGTTCATCGAGTTCTCCTCTGGGGTTGCGCCGAAAACCATTTCGGTCCGCCGCAAACTAACTGATGGCGGGGCGATGTGGAGTAACGATAGGATGGCTCGGGATCACGCTTTTGCGAGGCTTTTGTGATATCCGGTTGAAAATTGTCCAGTTCTCACAAAGTCTTACGGGGTGGCATGAGTCGTGAGCACTGTCGTGTCGACGGGCCATGGGCGAGGCGGCGGGCGCCTGTCGCAATGGCGCGCGCAAACATTTGGATTGCCCTTGCCGTGCGGTTTGCATAAAAGCGGGGCAATCCCGAATTCATCAATAAATCCACAAGGAAATTCGCGCGCAATGGCACGCCAGTTCATTTATCACATGGCCGGGCTTAACAAGTCCTACGGTTCGAAAAAGGTCCTCGAGAATATCCACCTGTCCTTCTATCCGGACGCCAAGATCGGCATTCTCGGGCCGAACGGCGCCGGCAAGTCGACGGTGTTGCGCGTCATGGCCGGTCTCGACACCGAGTTCACGGGCGAAGCCTGGGTCGCCGAGGGCGCCACGGTCGGCTATCTGCCGCAGGAGCCGGAGCTCGACGAAAGCAAGACGGTGGCCGAGAACGTCATGGAAGGCGTTGCCGAAAAGAAAGCGATTGTCGACCGCTACAACGAACTGATGATGAACTATTCGGACGAGACGGCCGAAGAGGGCGCGGCCCTGCAGGACATTATCGATTCGCAGAACCTGTGGGACCTGGACAGCCAGGTGGAAATGGCGATGGATGCACTGCGCTGCCCGCCCGGCGACAGCGCGGTCACCAATCTGTCGGGCGGTGAGAAGCGCCGGATTGCCCTGTGCAAGCTGCTGCTTTCGCAGCCGGGCCTGCTTCTGCTCGACGAGCCGACGAACCATCTCGATGCCGAGACGATCGCATGGCTGGAAAAGCACCTGCGGGAATATCCCGGCGCCGTCCTGATGATCACCCACGACCGGTACTTCCTCGACAATGTTACCGGCTGGATCCTGGAACTCGACCGCGGCCGCGGCATCCCCTACGAGGGCAACTATTCGGCATATCTGGAAAAGAAAGCCAAGCGCATCACGCAGGAGGGCCGCGAGGAAGCCAACCGGCAAAAGGCCATGTCGCGGGAGCAGGACTGGATCGCCTCGAGCCCCAAGGCGCGGCAGGCAAAGTCGAAAGCCCGCATCAAGGCCTATGATGAACTGGTCAAGGCGGCCTCCGACCGGCGGCCCGGCGACGCGCAGATCGTTATTCCCGTCGGCGAGCGGTTGGGCCAGACGGTGATTGATGCCGAGCATATCTCCAAGGGATACGGCGACAAGCTGCTGATCGACGATCTGGAATTCAGGCTGCCGCCCGGCGGCATCGTCGGCGTGATCGGCGCCAACGGTGCCGGCAAGACGACGCTGTTCCGCATGATCACCGGCCAGGAGGGTCCGGACAGCGGCTCGATCAATGTTGGCGACACGGTCAACCTTTCCTATGTCGACCAGAGCCGCGACGCGCTGGCGGCCGACAAGAGCGTGTGGGAGGAAATCTCCGGCGGCAACGACATCATCAAGCTCGGCAAGCACGAGATCAACTCGCGCGCCTATTGCTCGAACTTCAATTTCAAGGGCGGCGATCAGCAGCAAAAAGTCGGCACCTTGTCCGGCGGGCAGCGCAACCGCGTGCATCTTGCCAAGATGCTCAAATCCGGCGGCAACGTCATCCTGCTCGATGAGCCGACCAACGATCTTGATACGGAAACGCTGGCGGCGCTGGAGGATGCGCTGGAGAACTTTGCCGGCTGTGCCGTCATCATCAGCCACGACCGCATGTTCCTCGACCGGCTGGCGACGCATATTCTGGCTTTTGAAGGCGACAGCCATGTCGAATGGTTCGAAGGCAATTTCGAAGATTACGAGAAAGACAAGATCCGCCGTCTCGGTCCGGACAGCGTCAATCCGAAACGGGTGACCTACAAGCGGCTGACGCGCTGACGGCGTCAACAAGCGGGAGGCAGGCATGACCACGGTTCTCATTACAGGTGTCGGACGCGGCATCGGTCATGAGATGGCGAGACTGGCGCTCGACCGGGGCTGGAGCGTCATCGGCTCCGTCCGTCAGCAGGCCCACGCCGACCTTCTGCGCGACCTTGCAGCCGAGCGATTTACACCGCTTGTTTTCGATGTCCGTGACGGAGAGGCCGTGGAGGCTGCAGCGGCATCGGTCGACCGTGCTGTCGATGTCCTGATCAACTGTTCCGGTGTGATCGGGCCCGAGCGGCAGTCTGTGCTCGATATGGACTTTGACGGTTTTGCCGACACTTTGGCGATCAACACGGTGGGGCCCTTGCGTGTCGTGCACGCCTTCCTGCCGCATCTGAAGCGCAGCGATCGTGCCCGTATCCTGACACTGTCCAGCTTCATGGGATCCATGTCGCACGCTAAGTCGGACACGATGGCCTATCGGGCCTCGAAAGCGGCAGTCAACAAGGTGATGCAGGGCCTGGCCAGCGAACTGAGGCCGCAGGGCATCACCGTGGCAACGGCGCATCCCGGCTGGGTGCGGACAGATATGGGCGGGAAGTTCGCCGATCTCAGCCCCGAGGAAAGTGCCGCGAGTGTGCTTGACCTTTGCGATCGGCTGGAACTGTCTTCGACCGGTCACTTCTGGAACTGGGATGGCGAGCAGCTGGCCTGGTGATTTGCGCAGCGATGCCCGCTGCACCGCGTAACAATTGAACACAGGCATTGCGTTAATGGAAATCATCGGCCAGCAGAAAATCACCGGCAAGGTTGGCGCTGTCTACACGGCGGCCGGAGAGAGCTTCACAACGCAACCGGTCGAAAGTCTCGCGCTGACCTTCGAGGGGATCATTGGTGACCGTCATGCTGGCTTTACGCGTCGTGCGGGCGGGCGCGAGCCTTGGTATCCGCGGGGAACGCAGATGCGCAACGAGCGGCAGATCTCCATCCTGAGCCTCGACGAACTCGCCGACATTGCAGCCGATATGGGCATTGCCGACGTCCGGCCGGAATGGATCGGCGGCAATCTGACCATTGAAGGCATTCCGCACCTTTCGATGTTGCCGGCGAGCACGCTGCTCTTCTTCGAGGGTGGTGTCACTCTGAAGGTCGATTTCCAGAACCTGCCATGCCGGGTCGCGGGTTCGGCGATTGCCGAGAATTATCCGGACCGGGAACCCGACGGCCTGTCGCTGGACTTCGTGAAGGCGGCCAAGCGCCGTCGCGGGTTGATCGCCTGGGTCGAAATTCCCGGAACGATCCGCGCCGGTGAAGCGGTCCGTGCCCGGATTCCTGAACAATGGATCTATAACGGTGCGTTAACCGAATAGGCGGGTTTTTACGTAAATTCAGGGCCATCCACGCGTCTTCTTCATTTCCTGGTCGCATATTGCGGCCATTCTTTCTTGTGCGCGACATTTTGGTTTTCTATTGCGCCAAAAGACAAAATGATATAAAGATATCTTTATGTGATTGTGGTGAATGTGTTTTCACCCGTTGCGGCGTAGTTGAGGAAGGCATGCTGGACAATAACAAGCTGAGCCTGGACAAGGCAGTGGACGTGCTCAAGGCGGCTGGAGAGCCGACCCGGTTGCGTGTTCTTGCCCTGCTGTTCGGCGGTGACCTGACGGTAACCGACCTGACCGAAATTCTCGGACAGTCGCAGCCGCGCATCTCGCGTCATTTGAAGCTTCTGACCGAAGCCGGCCTCGTCGAGCGCTTTCAGGAAGGCGCCTGGGCCTATTTTCGCCTAAGCGGCGACGGACGCTCGCACGCGCTGGCACGCCACATTGTCGAATCCGTATCGGTCTCCGATGCGCTGCTTTCGCGCGACAGCGAACGGCTGCGGGCCGTCAAGAAGGCGCGGGCGGCACGGGCGCAGGCCTATTTCAGCCGCAATGCTGCCGGCTGGGACGAATTGCGGTCGCTGCATATTTCGGACGAACAGGTGGAAGATGCGCTGCTGCAGCTGATTGGCGAAACGCCTTTCGACTCCATGCTCGATCTCGGCACCGGAACCGGACGCATCCTGCAGCTATTCTCTCCGCTCTACCGGCGCGGCGTCGGCGTTGACGCCAGCCGCGACATGCTGGCGGTTGCACGCACCAATATCGATGCCGCCGGCATCAGCCATGCGTCGGTGCGCCACGCCGACATATTGAATCTGCCGCTCGAACGCGGTTCGTTCGACCTGATCACCATCCACCAGGTACTGCATTTCCTGCAGCATCCCGAGGAGGCGATCGCCGAGGCGGCCCGCATGCTCAGCCCTGGGGGCCGCGTCGTTGTTGTCGATTTTGCGCCGCACGAGTTCGAATATCTGCGCGATGAGCATGCCCATTTGAGGCTGGGTTTCCCGTCCGAGGCCATTTCGAGCTGGCTGGGCGATGCCGGCCTCAGCGTCGAAAACGTCGTAGCGCTGAAACCGGAAGACAATGTTGAAAAGGGCCTGACGGTGACCATCTGGCTGGCGCGCGATCCGCGTCTTGTCATTGCCGAAGCGCCTGAAAGTGAATCACCCGTAAAAGGAGTTGCCTGACCATGTCCGTACTGCGCCGTTCCGGCCCATCCCCGCTCGGTGATTCAATGAATGTTTCGTTCGAGTTCTTTCCTCCCAGGAGCGGCGACATGGAAAGCCAGCTCTGGGAAAGCATTATGCGTCTGGCGCCCTTTAATCCGGACTTTGTCTCCGTCACCTATGGTGCGGGCGGAAGCACCCGGCAGCCGACGCTTGCGACGGTCAAGCGGATACTCGAAGAGACCGACCTTTCGCCGGCCGCGCACCTGACCTGCGTCAATGCAAGCAAGGATCAGGTCGATGCTGTTGCGCGCGAGTTCTGGAACGTGGGCGTGCGCCACTTCGTTGCGCTGCGGGGCGATGCTCCCGAGGGCATCGGAGAGGCCTACCGGTCGCATCCCGACGGCTATCGCAATGCCGCCGAGCTGGTGGCGGGACTGAAAGCGTTTGCCGATTTCGAGATCACCGTTTCCGCCTATCCGGAGAAACATCCGGAAAGCCCGGATTTCATGACCGATATCGATATGCTCAAGCGCAAGGTCGACAACGGCGCGACGCGGGCGATCACCCAGTTCTTCTTCGACAACGATACCTATGAGCGCTACGTCGAGCGCGTGCGCCGCGCCGGGATCTACATTCCCATCGTTCCAGGCATCCTTCCCGTGCACAATTTCCAGCAGGTCGCGAAATTCGCCGGGCTGTGCGGTGCTTCCATTCCGGACTGGCTGGCAACCCGTTTCGAGGGGTTGGACAAGGATCCGCAGACTCGGGCGCTTGTCGCCGCAGCGGTCGCCGCGGATCAGGTTATGGACCTCGTGGAGCGCGGCGTGCAGGATTTCCACTTCTACACGATGAACCGCGCTCAGCTCGTCTATGCCATCTGCCATCTGCTTGGACTGCGCGCGCCGAAAGGCACCGGTACGGTCACATCGATCGCCGCTGCTTGACGATCTAAGAAAGCTCGTTCAACAATTGTGAACAGTAAGTCCCGTAAATCGGGACTTATGTCGCGTTCCATTGCGACTATCTCTCCGTAAACACCGGCCTGATGCCGGCACAATCAATTCCACCGGAGAGAGACGATTATGACCCAGATTCTGACGATCCATTCATCGGCGCGGCGCAGTGATTCCGTCAGCCGGACGCTGACCGATGAGCTGGTCGCCCGACTTGCGCAAAAACACGTGAATGCAACGGTGCGAACCCGCGATGTGGCGGACGGGCTGACCTTCCCGAGCGAGAGATGGGTTTCGGACCGCGTGCTGCCGAGGGATGACCGGACCGAACAACAGCATCTGACGCTGGCCGAGACCGACGCACTTGTCGAGGAACTGGTCGATGCGGATATCGTGGTCGTCGGTGCTCCGACCTATAATTTCGGTGTCCCGGCAGCACTGAAGGCCTGGATCGACCACGTCGCGCAGCCGGGCCGCACATTCAAGTACAGCGAGAAGGGTCCCGAAGGGCTTCTTGCCGGCAAGAAGGTCTATGTGGTCAATGCCTCGGGCGGTGTGCCGCTGGGCAGCCCGGCGGATTTCGTCACGCCCTACCTGAAACATGTCTTTGCTTTTCTCGGCATAACCGACATCGAATTCATTGCCGCCGACCAGATGGCCCTGTCGGCCGATGACAGCGTCAAACGGGCGCGCGATGCGATTGAAAGGATCGCTGCGTGAGTTACTGCGAAGATGCGGACACAAAACGGGGATGGTGAAAACCATCCCCGTTGATTGTTCAGGGCCAGCCGGTCCTGCCGGCGGCAATCGCCATCAGCCTACAAAAACAGCATCAGGGCGATGAATAGGAACGCTGCACCGATCACCAGGACATTGAGCGAACGCGCCAATCCCATAGCGGACCTCCCTGCGGTTTACTGATAAATGCTATGCCGGAGATTGGCGGATTGAAAAGCAAATTTGTTGCTGCGCTGCCGAAACAGGCGATAGATATTTCAAATTTTACGTTTTTAAGCGCATGAAATTCATTGACTTAGTTTGGTGCCAAAAAAGTGTGAATCATAGGCCAGATTGACCCAGATTGCTGCAGGTGCGAAGGCACCTTTCGTGGCGACTTTGTGGCAGCGCTGTCAAATTCAACGGGTTTTCCGGATGCGCCGCGGGCATGCCGCTAACCTTCACTTTTCCTATAACTCTTTAATTTTACTTTATTTTTCGCGAACAAAACGAGCCGGCCGTCAATCGTCAGAAGACCAAGTCCGATGAGCAGCAGCCCGGTAAGTGCTTCAAAACCCAGGCGTTCGTCGAGAAAAGCGACACCGAGCAGGATCGCGCTTGGCGGAACAATGAGCGTCACCAGGGACGCGTTTGTGGCGCCGGCCACTGCGATAATCCTGAAATAGAGAATGTAGGCGACGGAGGTCGACAGCACCGCCAGGAGCAGGATCCATACAATGACTTCGAGCGGTGGAACCGGAATGGACCAGGGCCGGTCCAGAACAAGGATTACCGGCAGCATTATCATGGAAGACGCGGTCAACTGTCCTGTCGCAGTGACAACCGGCGGCAAATCGCGGAAGCGCTTGCCGTAGGTGGCCGCGAAACCGTAGGAGACGGCCGCGCCGACGATCGCGAGTTGCGCCCACACCGGTGCACCGAGCCCGCTGATTGCCGATGGGCCGATCAGAACCGCGGTGCCGGCCAGACCCAGCAGGCAGCCGGCAACCTTCGGCACAGTCATCTTCTCGTCGCTGGTCAGGGCATTGGCGATCACCACGGTCCAAAGCGGCGTCGTCGCATTGAGTATGGCCGCGAGGCCCGCACCGATCTCGGTCTGACCGAAGAATATCAGCGTAAACGGTATCGCGTTGTTAAGAAGGCCAAGCCACAGGAACGCCCGCCATCGTGCGACAATGGTCCGGTAGAGACCGTTTCGCGCGAAGAGATATAAATGCAGCGCGATCGCCGCCAGGAAAACGCGCAGAAAAACCAGGGTGAGCGGTGGAACATATTCGACAGCCACACGGGCGAAAAAGAACGAGCCGCCCCAGATAGCCCCGAGCACGAACAGCAGCAGCCATGTCACCGCGCTGATTGGATTTGCGTCACTCTTCATCCCGAATCCGCCGAATAATTACCGAGCCACATCTGCTTATGCAGAAAAACCGGGCCGCGCCATCCGATTCTTGCAACGTCGTTGCGGACAATGTGTAGCAGTGACCCGAAGGCCGCTGTTGCGGTAAAATGCCTGATGACACCGAAACGGGCCCATTATCGGGGCGACAGGCCATGATTGAAGCCAAAATGCCGAAACTCGTGCGTTTCGTGATCAGAAACAGCCTCATCGGCATGTGTATCGGATGGGCGCTGGCGGCTGCCGTTGTCTATTTCGACATCAACGGCTTCGGCAGTCTCGTGTTGCAATCAAGACATGTGGCAACGGCACTCTTCATCATGTTCCTTTCCTTCGGCATTACGTTCGGCTTTGCCTACCTGACGACCGCAGTGCTGCTTCTGCCGACCGACAAGGACGACTTCGACAAGGTCTGACCGACCGTCGCGCATCGGCTTGCCGGTCGTCCGGTGCCGTGCAAAAATCGACAAGGAAATCAAAGGCGGGCCCGAATCCACGCCGCGGCAGGAGAAAGTATCTGGAAGGAACCGTCCCAGCAGCAGTTGCAGAAAGTGCGTCGCACGGCGCTGCCTTGAGCGGCATCGCATTCGTCGCAGCCGTCGCAGGCATTATGGGCCTCGGCCTGATCTGGCTGCGTCAACCACCGCTGGTCGGGTTCATTCTTGCCGGGGTCGCACTCGGGCCCACAGGTTTCGGCGTCATTCCGGAATCGGAGAGCGTCAACCTTCTTGCTGAAATGGGCGTCCTTGTCCTGCTGTTCTTTATCGGCATGGAGCTTTCGCTCAGGGCTTTCGTCCTGACGCTGAGACAGGCGCTTCTTGTTGCGGGCGGGCAAATCACCGCGGCGCTGATCGTTGCAATCCTGATCGGCATGGGGCTGGGTATTGGCTTGGCCGAGTCCGTGATCCTCGGCTTTATTATCGCCATGTCGAGCACTGTCGTTGCCATGAAGATGCTTGACGATATGGGCGTGCTGCGCGGCGAGGAGGGGCGCATCGCCGTCGGGGTTCTCATCGCACAGGACATTGCCGTCGTTCCGATGCTGATCTTTGTCAGCAGTTTCGGTTCCGGCGATATCGATTTCGCCGCCGTCGCCCTCAAGGTGGTTGTCGCCGTCGCATTTCTCGGCGGCCTGCTGTGGTGGCTTGGCCGGCGCGGCAAGCTGCGTGTGCCGTTTACCGAGCAGATCGAAAACAAGGTCGAGATCCTGGCCCTCGGATCGCTGGCGCTTTGCTTTTCCGCCGCCGCCGCATCCGGTATTGCGGGTCTTTCGCCAGTCTATGGCGCCTTTGTCGCCGGTATCCTCATCGGCAATTCGACACTGCGCAGCCGCGTTATCCCCGTGATCGAGCCGATCCAGAGCGTTCTGTTGGTCGTGTTCTTCCTGTCGATCGGCCTGCTCATGGATCTCAGCTTCATCTGGGACAATCTGCTGCTGGTCATCGCGGCTTCGCTGGCTGTGATCGCCGCCAAATCCATCTTGAACATCGCCTTGCTTCGGCTGACGGGTTCCAGCGAACAGACGGCACTGGTCGCGGGTCTTTCGATGGCACAGATCGGAGAGTTCTCTTTCGTGCTCGCGGCCGCCGGGCTGAGTGCGGCGGCCCTGAGCGGCGATGCCTACCGGCTGGCGATCGCCGTCACGGCGATCTCGCTGCTCATTTCTCCGCTCTGGGCCAATCTGATGCGCCGGGTGGAACGGGTGGCGACGGCCGGGCTGACATCCTACCGGTCGGCGCTGATGGAGGCCTATGCCACCGAGATCGGGGAAATGCAGCGCGGACGCCAGGCCGTTGACCGGGCTATATTCCATGCACGACTGCGCTACCGCGCGGCCCGTCTCGCCCTCTATCACCGGCGGGCTGAAAAGGCGGCAAAACAGACCGGTGCCGAAGCTGCCGAGGCTGATGACGCCGCGGCGGAAAAGCCGAAAGAAGAGAAAGCCGGGGAGGCGGCGCAGTAGGGCCTACTGCAGCCTCGACAGCAATTGCGGTGTCGGCCACGCGTCCGCGGGCAGGCCGAGACGCAGTTGCTCCTGCTGCACGGCAGCGCGGGTTCCAGCGCCGAGGATGCCGTCGATCTTGCCGACATCGTATCCCTTGCCCTCGAGGATGCGCTGCAGGGTCTTCATCTGCGCGTCCGAAAGGCCCGGGTCCGGATTTCCGGGATCATAGCGGCTGGCCCCGCCAAGGCGGGTGGCAAAATAGGCGGCGCTGGTCGTGTAGATGAAGGACTGGTTCCACTCCAGATAGATCGAGAAGTTCGGATAGGCGAGGAATGCCGGTCCATTGCGGCCCTGCGGCAACAGCAGCGCTGCCGCAAGGTCACCAGAGGGCAGGGATCCCTCGCGGGCCTGGACGCCCTTGGCCGACCATTCGACCACAGGCAGAGCCTTGCCGAGGCCGGTGTTCTGCCAGTCGAGATCGGACGGCACGACAACTTCCTGGAGCCATGGCTGACCTGCCTGCCATCCGAGATGCCGGACGAAATTGGCCGCGGTCAATATTGCGTCGGGTGCACTTGCCTTCAGCCGCACATGTCCGTCGCCGTCTGCATCGACACCGAATTCCAGGATATCGACGGGCAGCATCTGGACCTGGCCGATCTCGCCGGCCCATGCGCCGGTCGTGCGTTGCGGATCGAGGTCGCCGTTCTCGACCATCCTGATGGCTCCGATCAGTTCGGGGCGGAACAGTTCGGGCCTGCGGCAATCATGGGAAAGCGTGACCAGCGCATTGACCGTGTTGAAATCGCCCTGGACGGCGCCGAAATCGGTTTCAAGTCCCCAAAAGGCGGTGATCACCTCGCGCGGAACGCCGTATTCGCTCTCCGCCCGATCGAACACGCCGGCATATCTGGCCATGTTCTTGCGCCCGTGATCCAGCCGATTCTGGCTGATCACGCGGCGCGAGAATTCAATGAAGGTCAGTTTGAAGACACCTTGCGCACGGTCGCGACGCAGCACTTTGTTGTCGATTGCGGCAGTTGCCAGGGCCCGGTCGGCTGCCTGCGCCGAAATTCCCTGCGAGACAGCTTCCTGCTTCACCCCGTTCAGGAACTGGCTGAGACTTCCGCCGCACTCGGCGGCCAGCGAAGGCGACGCCATGGCGATGGAAAGAATGCCAAGAAGGCTGATGGCGGTGCGCGTGATCGGTGTTTTCATGATTTGACCTGTCTGAAGCTGTTTCTCGACTGCTGTTTCATCGCATAATGGTGGAATCGGGGAATTTATTGACGCGTCGCATCGGACAGCCATTTGGCCCATTGCTCGCGGTTGCCGACAAAGACATTGATGTCTGCATCACCGTTTATACCGGGCACGCGCCCGGTTCCGGTATACTGCCAGAAGTGCCAGGCGCGGCGATTGTAGACCGCGTCGGGATGGTCGGCGACCGAGCGGACCCAGAAGTGATAGTCGCTGAAGTGTCCTTCCAGGTTTTCGCGGTGGAAGTCGACCGTCGTATAGACCAGCGGCCTCTTGCCGTAATGGGCCTCGACGCGCTTCAGGAAAACCCGCATCTCGCGGCGCACCGTTTCAGGCGGCGGCCTTTTCTTGCAGGTCGGAGATTTGTGGTTCCACTCGATATCCAGTACCGGCGGCAGTGCCGACGGATCGCGCGGCGTGTTCTTTATGAACCAATCCGCCTGATCCCTGGCGGTCCGGCAGAAATAGTAGAAGTGATAGGCGCCGCGGTGGATGCCGGCACGCTTGGCACCGCGCCAGTATTCCAGGAACCGCTCGTCGCGGTGATCCCCGCCCTCTGTCGATTTGATATAGGCAAAGGCGATATCGGCCTTGCGCAGCTTTTTCCAGTCGATGTCACCCTGCCATTTCGAGACATCAACCCCGTGCACTTCATGGGTGCCCGGATGCTTGGCGCCAAAATATTGCGGATCGGCGTCTCCATAGCGTGAAGGCGACACTTCCGCCTCCAGTCCGAGATCATAGGTGGTGCAGGAAAAAAGCAGGACAAGCAGGGGGATCAGTGCAAAGCCAGGACGGAGCATCTCGCAGGGGCCGAATCACAAGTCGATCACTTTAGAGCCTTGTAATAGACATTTGAGTGATGGTCACGCCATTTGAACGACGGCGTGCCATGCGTAGCCCCGAAAAAGCGGCTCACAGCTTGATATCGCGCCAATGTTCTTTGCTTTTTCATCAATGAATTCAAATAGTTCTTCCCTCGGGCTTACATGGAACCGGCGGATCCATTCAAAAAGGCTTGATCGGAACCAGTCGGGAAGCCGTTCCTGTTGTCCGAAATCGACGATATGGAGCGATCCACCCGGCGGCAGATGGCCAAGGGCATGATCGATGGTCTCTTCCCAGGCCGGGATCATCGACAACGCATAGGATATGAATATGCGGTCAAAGCTCGAGCGGTCGAACAGGTCCCTGGCGCAGAATGTGGAGGCATCGGCTCTGACCAGTTGCGCTGTGAAACCGGCCTTCTCGGTTGCCTTTTCAGCCGTGGCCAGCATTTCGGACGAGATATCCAGACCATAGAAACGGGCGTGCGGATAATGCCGGTTGGCCAGAATGAGGTTCCGACCCGTTCCGCAGCCGAGTTCCAGCACGGCACCAGCGGACGGCGCGTCCAGTCGACCGATCATCCGGTCACGGCCGAGCAGGAAGTATTTTCGCGTGGCATCGTAGATATGCTTCTGGCGGCGGTAGACACCGTCCATCAGCGCTGCATGGGGCGATGTGTTCATGGGGCAAGTTTAACGTAAAGGTGAAATCCGCCATAGATTGCCGAACGGTCGCGGCGGCCATGCTGCTCCGATTCCTCGGACCGGTAGTCCCAATTGGAAAGCAGAACCTCGGAAACTTTGCCTTCCAGTATCGAGGATTTGCCTGCCGTGCGGAATATGACGCGCGCACCGGGCGCGGCCGTCCGGGTTATTTCGCGCCACAATTCGTTAACCCGAATAATTCACGATGGTTGTGTTGCCGGCCCTGGCAGCATGTTTTCTTCGCCCTATTGATTCTGGACGCACCCCGAATGCCACGTCGGGGTTTTTCCGGCGGGCGGCGGGGTTATCTGGAGTTTTGCGTGTTGCTGTTTCAGGTTGGTCGGGGCGATATGAGCGTCAGGCGACGCGCGGCGGGGCCAGCGCGTCGAACATAAGCCGAATGAGGCTCTGGCACGGGCACGAAGCTGGCAAAGTCATGACGACCCTTGTTTTCTTCTCGACGATGGTCGCGGCCAGTTTGACGAGGTGAAGCCGCAACGTATCAAACTGGGCGTGTCGCCACTGGGAGCGTTTTGGACAGGTCGCCCGCAGCATCCACCATAGCCAGTAAGCACAGCCGTGCAGCATGAGCCGCATCTGATTGGCGCTGGCCCTTGAGCAAGACGTGCGATCCGAGGCGAGGTGGCTCTTCCAGCCCTTGATGTGGTTCTCGGCCTGTCCGCGTGCGCAGTAGATCTTCTCGTAAACGTGCTTGCCGCGCGGGGCGGTCAGATTGGTCACGACGAAGCGTGTGTCGCGCCCCAGGGGACCGACCTCGACCCGGGCAATGACGCGCTGTTCTTTCGACCAGGATCGGGCCGCATAAGAGAATGTCTTGAACCGACGCAGTTTCTCGCCCTTTCGCGCGTAGCGTTCCGCCGTGGATGCCTCCAGAGTTTGCACCTGTGCCTGAAGCCGTTGGTTACCCGACAGGCCGAAGACGTAGCGCAGCCCGAGAGTGTCACACAGGTCCAGAACCTCGGGAGTGCCGTAGTGGCTATCGGCCCGCAGCAGGATCTCGGTCGTAGGCCAATGGCGTCGGATCGATCGGATCAGGCGCCGGATGTGGGCAGCGGCCTCCTTGCCGGTTGGCCGACGGGCCGGGCGCAGCACAGCCCCGACAAGACGTCCCTCGCCGTCGAAGACCACAATCGGCTGGAAACCATATTCATCGTAGTAGCTGTTGAACAGGCGTAGCTGCTGGTGGCCATGGACAGCATCGAAAGTGTCGTCGATGTCGAGTACGATGTGGCGGGGCGCACGGGCAAAAGACGTGCAATAAAACCGTACCATCTCACGCCCCATCCGGATCAGCGCCCGTGTGTTGGCCAGGTTTTCCATGCGCGAGATCGTGGGCTGCGAGCACAGGGCCGCCCCGGTCCCGGGATCGCGCTCGAGAGCGAGTTTGAACGCCGGTTCAGTCCGTAGATCATCCGCGTCGTTGCCATCCTCATATCCCGCTGCGATCATCATGATCCGGAACCGGATGATGTCTTGCAGGCTGTGCCGCACCTTGCCCGGTTCTCGTGGATCGGTGAGGCACGAAGAGACAAGGCCCGCCAGGTCGTGCCGACGTTCGACCTCCCGCAAAAGCGTCAGACCGGCATTGGAACTCATCTCCGCGCCATCAAAATTGAGAAGGATCGGTTTGCCGTTTAAGGGTGACAAAGCGGGCGAGGTGAAAGTAGACTGCATCATGGTAAGGGGGCCTGTCTGTGAAACTGGAGCTTTCGGCGTCGTTAACCGAAAAATACCTGCTTTCAAAAGCTTGCGCCACCCTTACCACACACCCATGAATTATTCGGGTTAAGTTGCTCGCTGCTCATCCAGTCCTGTGCATCGAGCAGTATGTAGCGATCGACCGACTGATCCGGCTTGCGGCTGAGCAGATGGGTGTAGCTGCAATGATGGACGGCAACTCGTTCTGCACCATCGCGGATCGCGTTATAGTGCTTTGCGTCCAGGTAGTGGGGCACACAGACATTGTCATCGTCGCCGTATCCGCGGGAAAACGCCTGGCGGGCAAAGTAGTTTTCCCGCAGCGGGAAATGGCAGGCGAGCTTCTCGACACGCTCCTTCAAGACAGATGCCATGGTGCCGTCGTCCCCTGCGGCAAAGAGTTCATCATACTGCGCCGGCGGAATGCCGAGGCCGAAGAGCGAAGCCTTGCGCCCGCTCGCCCAGCGCACCAGCGGCTTGTCGAATAGCGGTGAGAGACGCTCGTCGAAAAAGCGCCTTTGCTCTCGCAGGCATCGCGTCTGCATGATTTCGGAAGGATCGACGCCATGCAGGCGCGCGGCAAGGTGACCGCCCGTTATGCACCAGCCCAGAAGGCCGGTCTTGTAGAAATTCCCATTGAAGGCGGCGATCCGCCGCGTGCCGCGCCAGGTGCGTTGTTCCCAGTAGGCCCGCGACTTCGAATCGAGGTGGGGTGCGATGAAACGATCATAGGCAGAGCTGTTGTGCTTCTGGTCGGCCTTGCCGAAGAAGCGCACGACATCGCCATGGCTGGGCAGGTGCTGCATGGCCGTCAGCTTGAGCCGGTTCAGCGCCACGTGCGCCGCATTGAGATCGACAGCATCAATGTGCGCGGGACCGCAGGACAGGTAGGCCAGCATGTTGCAGCCGCCCGAGGCGATGGTGACGATCCGATGATCCTCATCCAGTTCCATGGCCTCCATGTCGACCTGCGGATCCTCCCAGATCTGCGGATAGACAAGATTGGTGAAGAAAAATGCGAAAAGACGCTCGGAAAGGCCCTGCCGGGAAAGAAGCCTGTTTTGATAGACCGCGTTGCCAAGATTGCGGATTGTGCTCGTCGCAAGATCCGTTTCATTTACCGCATCGGACATGAATCACCTGTGAGTCGCATTCCTTGGAACGCGGGTACCCTCGCGGCATGACACATAAATGACAGGCGGGTGACGGTTCGGTGACTCGTCTGGGGACGCTTATTCGCCGTTTCCGAAACCACCGGCTGTCGGCGTGGTCAGGATGACGGCTTCCCCGGCATCGAGGACCGTCTGGTCGCAGCCCTTCAGCTCGTCCATTGAGCCGTCAAGGCGGCGGATGACGGTTTTGCCGACCTCACCTTGGCCGCCGCCGTCGATACCTTCAGGCGGGCGGTTGCGGTGAGACGACAAAATGGCGCACTCCATTTCCTCGAGAAAGCGTATGGTCCGGATCGTGCCGTCGCCGGCATTGAACCGGCCTGTTCCGCCGGATCCCTCGCGGATATGGAAGTCTTCAAGCAGGACGGGAAAGCGCATTTCAAGTATTTCGGGATCGGTAAGCCGCGAGTTCGTCATGTGGACGTGAACGCCAGACGTTCCGTTGAATCCACGGCCGTCATTCATGCGTCCGGCGGGCGAGCCTGAGCAAATCGTCTCGTAATACTGATAGCGGTTGTTGCCGAAGGTCAGGTTGTTCATCGTGCCCTGGCTGTTGGCCAGTGCGCCGAGCGCGCCGAAAATGGCGTTGGTCACATGTTGCGACGTCTCGACATTGCCGGCAACGACGGCGGCCGGGTAGGCGGGTTTGAGCATGCAGTCGTCGGGAAGAACGATGTTGATCGGGCGCAGGCAGCCGGCGTTCATCGGTATGGCACCCTCGACCATGACCCTGAAACAATAAAGCACCGCTGCCCTCGTCACAGGTTCCGGCGCGTTGAAGTTGTTCTTCATGACCGGAGACGTGCCGGTGAAATCCACGGTTGCGGTGCGCGTTTCACGGTCGACCGAGATCCTGACCTTGATGGTCTGGCCGGTGTCGGTCGCGTATTCATAGGCGCTGTCGGAGAGGGCATCGATGACGCGCCGGACGCTTTCGGCGGCGTTGTCCTGGACGTGGCCCATATAAGCCTCGACCACTTCCAGGCCGAAATGATCGACCATCTTGCGCAGTTCCGCGACGCCCTTTTCGTTGGCCGCGATCTGCGCTTTCAGGTCGGCGACGTTCTGCTGCACGTTGCGGACCGGAAAGGGGTGATCGGTCAGGATGTCGATCAGTTCCTCTTCACGGAATCGACCGCGGTCGACAACGAGGAAGTTATCGATGAGCACGCCTTCTTCATTGACGGTGGTCGCCAGCGGCGTCATGGAGCCGGGAGCCGTGCCGCCGACATCGGCGTGGTGACCGCGCGACGCGGCATAAAAGAGGATCGATTGGCCCGAGTCGTCAAAGACCGGCGTCACGACGGTGATGTCCGGCAAATACGTGCCGCCGTTATAGGGTGCGTTGAGCGCGAAGACGTCGCCGGGGCGTATCCTGCCTTCGTTCAGCCTGATGATTGTCTCCACGGAACGGTCCATGGAACCCAGATGCACCGGCATGTGCGGTGCGTTGGCGACAAGGGCGCCGTTGCGGTCGAAAACGGCGCAGGAGAAATCAAGGCGTTCCTTGATGTTCACCGAATAAGCGGTGTTCTGCAGGGTGATGCCCATCTGCTCGGCGATCGACATGAAGAGGTTGTTGAACACTTCGAGCATGACGGGATCGGCGTCGCGGGTTCCGATGGCGTCCTGGCGCGCCATCTTCTCGTGCCGGCGTATCAGGACATGGTCCTTGGCGTTGATCTCGGCGCGCCAGCCGGCCTCGACAACAATCGTCTGGTTGGCCTCGATGATCAGCGCCGGTCCGTCAAGCGCGTGACCGGGAGACAGGTCCCGGCGAAGATAGACCGGTGCGTCGCGCCAAACACCGCCGGTAAAGAGTTTGCGGCTTTCGCTGTTGCGCGGCGACGCGCTGGACAGCGGAAAATCCGGTTCCGCCGCGGCGTTGCTGCGCCCGTCCTCGGCTTCCACGGCAACGGCCTCGACGATAACCGGCTTGTTGTCGTAGATGAAGCCGAATTGCGCCTTGTGCGCCGCTTCAAAGGCTCTGCGGGCGCTGTCCTGCGACCGGTCGCCGAAATCGACCGTCAGCGGCGTATCGGTGCCGTCATAGCGCAGGTGCAGGAGCGGGCGCCAGGCAACGGCATCCTGCGGAACGCCCTGTGCCTGAAGCTCCTCGCGCGTTTCAACGGACAGCCGTTCGATGATGCGGGCGATGTCGTCCTGCGTTGCGGGTTCGAGCAGCTTGACGAGCGCCTGCTGGCGGGAGGCGAAAAGACCCGCGAGACCGATCCCGTAGGCCGACAGAAGGCCGGAAAAGGGATGGATCAGGATCGCTTCCATGCCGAGCGCATCGGCGACAAGGCAGGCGTGCTGGCCGCCGGCGCCGCCGAAACAGTTCAGCAGGTAACGGGTTACATCGTGGCCGCGCTGCACGGAGATCTTCTTGATCGCATTCGCCATGTTTTCAACGGCGACCGTGATGAAACCCTCGGCGACTTCCTCCGGCGTTCGGCCGTCGCCGATTTCGTCTGCGAGTTCCAGGAACTTCCGGCGCACGATTTCGGTGTCGAGGGGCTGATCCTGCCCCGGGCCGAAGATCGCCGGAAAGAAATCCGGCTGCAGCTTGCCGAGCATTACATTGGCATCGGTAACGGCGAGGGGACCGCCCCGCCGGTAACAGGCCGGGCCCGGATCGGCGCCGGCGGAATCGGGACCACAGCCGAAGCGTCCTGCCTCGTAATGGAGGATGGAGCCGCCGCCAGCCGCCACGGTATGAATGCGCATCATCGGTGCACGGATGCGCACGCCGGCGACCTCGGTGTCGAAGGCGCGCTCATATTCGCCGTCGAAATGGGCAACGTCGGTGGACGTGCCGCCCATGTCAAAACCGATCACGTGATCGAAGCCGGCTAGTCCGGCTGTCTCGACCATGCCGACAACGCCACCGGCCGGCCCGGACAGGATTGCGTCCTTGCCCTGGAATAACCCCGCCGCCGTCAGCCCACCCGAGGACATCATGAATTTCAGCGACGGCGCCGAACCGGTCTCATCGCCCGCGGTGCCGGCACCAAGATCGGCAGCAACCTCGTCGACATAGCGGCGCAGGATCGGCGACAGATAGGCGTCGACGACCGTGGTATCGCCGCGCCCGACAAGTTTCGCAAGCGGCGATACGCGATGGCTAACGGAGATCTGCCGAAATCCGATTTCGCGGGCCAGATCGGCGACCAGCGCCTCGTGCGCCGGAAAGTTCCATGCGTGCATGAAGACGATGGCAATCGCTTCGATTCCCGCATCATGGGCATCGCGCAGTCTGTGCCTGATCAGGTCGGGATCCGGTACGGCCTCGACGGCGCCGTCGGCGCGAACGCGCTCCTCCACCTCAATGACTCGTTCGTAAAGCTGCTCGGGAAGGATGATTTCCTTGGCGAATATATCGGGCCGCGCCTGATAGGCGATCCGCAAGGCGTCGCGGAAACCGCTGGTGATAACCAGCAGCGTCCTGTCGCCCTGCCGTTCCAAAAGAGCATTGGTGGCGACCGTCGTGCCCATCTTTACCTCGCCGACGAGATGGCTCGGAATTGCCGATCCCTTTGGCACATCGAGAACGTCGCGAATGCCTTGAATGGCGGCATCGCGATAGGCTTCGGGATTTTCGGAAAGGAGCTTTCTCTGGACCAGTTCGCCAGAAGGCGAACGACCGATCACGTCGGTGAATGTTCCGCCGCGGTCAATCCAGAAATCCCATGTATCCGCCATGCATTGTTCCTTTCGTTTGGACGAACAGATGCATAAGCGGACGGTTTGAGTCCATAGGGAATCGAAGCCATCAAGCAGCGATATCGATGGTTGCGATCAACCTTGCCGTCGTGAGATAGGAATATCGATGCTGGAGGTACTCGCCAACCGGACCTATGCACGGCTCTTCTCGGCCCAGGTGGTGGCACTGCTGGGGACGGGACTGCTGACGGTCGCACTCGGTCTGGCGGCCTACGAGATTGCCGGCGCCGAGGCCAGCATGGTCCTCGGCATCGCACTGACTATAAAGATGATCGCCTATGTCGGTCTTTCGCCCGTCGCCAGCGCACTTGTGAGCCGCCTCGATCGGAAGCGGGTTCTCATTGTTGCGGATCTGGTGCGTGCCGGAGCGGCGCTTTTTCTGCCGTTTGTCGATGCTGCCTGGCAGATTTACGTGCTTGTGTTCGTGCTGCAGGCCGCGTCTGCGACGTTTACGCCGGCGTTCCAGGCAACGATACCGGATATCTTGCCGAGGGAAGAGGACTACACGAAAGCTCTGTCGCTATCGCGGCTGGCCTATGACCTGGAGAATATCATCAGCCCCCTGGCTGCCGGCCTTTTGCTGACGGTCATGAGTTTCAACTGGCTGTTCGCCGGTACGGCCATCGGTTTTTTGGGCGCCGCCTTTCTGGTCTTTGCCGCGACGATCCCGAAAGCGGCGCAAGACAGCCAGCATGGCTTTGTCGACCGGCTGATTCGCGGAACCCGAATATTTATCGCCACGCCGCGTTTGCGCGGACTGCTTCTTCTCAATTTTGTCGCGGCTTCAGTCGGTGCGGTCGTGATTGTGAACACGGTGGTCATTGTGCGGGTTGTCTATGGCGGATCGGCAACGGATGTCGCGCTGGCGCTTGCCGCTTTCGGTTGCGGCTCAATGATCGCAGCGCTTGCCCTGCCGCGGCTTTTGGAACGCATTAGCGATCGACGCGTCATGTTCACCGGGGCCTTTCTTGCTGCTGGCGGCTTTGTCTTGTTCGGCGCGGTGTCCGCTTTCAGCGGCAACACGGCCTGGGCTGTGCTGCTGCTGGTGTGGCTGTTTACCGGGCTTTGCTATTCGGCAATCCTGACGCCATCGGGAAGATTGCTGAGACGCTCGGCGCATGCCGAGGACAGGCCGGCACTGTTTGCCGCACAGTTCGCGCTATCGCACGCGTGCTGGCTGGTGACCTATCCGCTCTCCGGTTTTTTGTTTGCTTCCGCCGGCATGGGCGCGACATTGGTTCTGCTTGGCATTCTTGCCGGACTCGCGGCTGCAGCCGGCCTCATGGTTTGGCACGGCGACGACCGCGACGTTCTCGAGCATACGCATGACGATCTTCCGGTGGATCATCCGCATCTGCGGAAAGAAGGATTGCGTACCGGTGCTCACTCGCACCGGCACGTCTTCGTCATTGACGACGAGCACCGGGTCTGGCCGACGCACGGCTAGCCCCCGGTTGTCTGTTCAGCACTCTCCGAGCCTATGGCCGCCTCGTAGAGGTGCCAGGTGGCGTGGCCAAGGATTGGCAAAATGACGATCAAGCCGACAAAGGCCGGCGCCATGCCGACAAAGGCGAGCACAACCACCATGACGCCCCAGGACAGCATCGGCACCGGGCTCTTGAAAACCGTCTTGAAGCTGCAGATCATGGCCGAGACGAAATCGAGTTCGCGGTCGAGCAGAAGCGGCATCGAGATGACTGTTGCGGAAAACATGACGAAAGACAGGATCGCTCCGGAAATGGTCCCGACGCCGAGAAAAAGCAGACCCTCCTGCGTGGATGTGACGACCTCGATGAATTTCGGAAATGTCGACACACTCTTGAAACCGAGGAACAGCGCGAGCAGAAGCCTTACCTGGTAGATCCACAGCCAGAACACAAAAAGGACAACAAACGCCATCCAGCTCAACTGACGTTCACGCTGGTGGAACATCACGAGAAGCACCTCGCTCCACACCAGCGGCTTACCGGCTGCTATCCGCCGGCTGACCTCATAGAGACCGACGGCGATGAACGGACCGATCAGCGGAAAACCGATCGCCAGGGGAATGATCATCCAAGGCATGTTCAGATAGATCAGCGAAGCGATGATGAGCCATCCGCCGACGGCGTAAATGCCACCAAAGAACAGGCCGAAGAGCGGCGCTTTCAGAAAGTCATCAATTCCGGCCTTCAATGCGCCCCTGAGCGTAGCGAAAGAAACCGCCTTGACCTCCGGCATCTTCGGAGGTTGGTAGGAAATCGATTGTTCCGTGTTCTCCATCGTCGTCCTCCCGATCACGACATACTTGCCAATCTATATGGTTTTGGTGCACGGGCTCAAACGCGAGCCGTGTCTGTGCTCCCGAATTCGTTTGCTGATCCGTCTCACCGACCTGTATTGTGATGATCCTCCGCATCCCAGCCACCCATCGGGAACCCTTTTTTCCTCAAAAACAATATTTTATACGTTTTTCTTTGTGTAATATCCCGGGCTGCTACAGGCCAAAGATGCAGGCGTGCCGATTCCTGCAATCCGGTATATCTCGTGGGGCAATCAGTGCCTTTGCCCGAGCAAGGCCATTGTTGTTCATGGGCGTATCCTAACGCTATTTCGCCAGCGAACATTGAGATGAATCAATCTGGCGTCACAAACAACTTTGGGGAAGGAACCCTGTTCCATGGGCTCCGCCGAAGTGGTACAGCCGCGAAACCGAGCCATAAAGAGGCCATGGTAAACGTGCCTAATGTTCTGAACCAAAAGGCAATTGGACCCGCAGTCGAGTTGTGAGGGGTAGCTTTGGAAAACCTGATTGAATCCGCAATCGCACCGGAGGCGATCGTCGGCCATCTGTCCTACGGCCTGCTCGTGCTTTCGATGCTGATGAACAACATCATGTGGCTCCGGATCATCGCGCTGGTGTCTGGCGTTGCCGGTGCAAGCTACAGCGGCTTTGTGCTGCATGATCCGATCGGCACGGGTTGGGAAGCGCTTTTTGTCCTCGCCAATCTTTCACAATTGCTGCTGCTGCTTTGGCGCAGCCGCACCGTCAAGTTCTCTGACGAGGAGTTCCTCTTTTGCCAGAACGCGCTTGTGCTCGTGCCGCCGTTGCTGGCGCGACAGTTCATCGATATCGGAACCTGGAAGACCATCCCAGCCGGCACTGTTCTGACCCAGCAGGACGAGCTCGTCGAGAGCCTGACCTATGTCGCTGAAGGCCAGGTTGACGTTTCGGTCAATAGCAAGCTGGTGGCCAATTGCGGAGAAGGCGATTTCGTCGGCGAACTCGGCATCCTTTCAGGAAGCACGGCGACCGCCACGACCGTTGCAACAACAGACCTGCGGGCGCTGACATTCGATCGTGAAACGCTGCTGAAGCATCTTTCCCGCAAGCCGGATATCAAGCTTGCACTGCAGGCCGGCTTCAAGAGCAATCTGCGCCACAAGCTTTCAAAGGCCAATGAACGCACGCTGGCCGGGCTCTAGAACGAACCTCACTGTGTGTTCATACCGAACATGGCGCGCCAGTTCCGGACGGTCATGCCTGCGCGGTAGTCGGCACGCATTTTCGGATCGAGGACCTCGATGAGAAGCCTGTCCTCGATCCAGATCTCGACACACTGAAACGGCCCCCGATTGCACGTCCGGGCGGGCCAGCCCTCATCGCCGGCGCGCGTGATGACTTCATCCGCAGGCATCGGCGTTGCCAGGGCAATATGGGCGAATGTCGGTTCGGCCCGTTCCCCACCGACCCGGCATTCCACCTGATCGACTCCGGCTACCAGTTGGTGAGTCAGCGGATAGACCTCGATGGCGGTACCGTCATCGCTGCCGGCAAAAGCGATCCAGCAGTCGGGAAATGGCGGGAAGGGCAGAGCCTCGCCGCCGAGAATGCGGGCCAGGAATTCCGAGACGCGCTGTGGATCGTGCGCGTTGATGGACATGTGCAGGAGGGTCATCGATAGCGGGCCTTATCCGTTTTTCGATATTGATGATCAACAGTCTTCCATCGCGGGTCGCATCGCAATTCAAAGCTGCCGTTCTATCTGGTTCAACGGTCTCGAAACGCCGATCAGGCGGAAGGTGCTGCCGCTCCACCTTGTGTGGACAACGCCACATACAAGGTGGAGCCCAAACCCTATTGCTGAAAATTGGGTGTGGGCTAACACGTTGTTGTCACCGCACCATTCTCGCCATAACCGGGCAAATCGCTTAAAGACACATCATGTCCGTATTCGCAAGACTTGGCCAGTTTGTCAGCGTCGCCACCACGGGAGCCATCTCGGGGGTCATCGAAGCCGTGCGCACCGTTTTCGAAGGCGATCCGGAAACCCGTCGCCGGGTGGCGTTTTCGGTCGCCATGATCGCGTTGTCGGCGAAGATGGCCAAGGCCGACGGCATCGTCACGCCGGATGAGGTGGCAGCCTTCCAGGAAATCTTCGAGATTCCCGACAAGGAAGCGCGCAACGTGGCGCGGCTTTACAATCTTGCCAAGCAGGATGTCGCCGGTTTCGAAACCTACGCGGCGAAGATGGCTGATCTGTGCAACTCCAGCGGCAATAACGGGCTCTTCCTGGAAGACATTCTCGACGGGCTGTTCCATATCGCCAAGGCGGATGGCGTGCTGCACGACAAGGAGCGCAATTTTCTCGGCCGCATCGCAGAGATCTTCCAGATCAGCGAGGCGAGTTTCGAACAGATCACCGCGCGCCATACCTATGAGACGAATCATGATCCCTATGCCGTGCTTGGACTGGCGCGCGCGACGCCCCTGGACGAAATAAAGAAACACTACCGACGCCTTGTCGCGGAGGCGCATCCGGACCGGTTGATGGCCCGTGGGGTTCCGGAAGAGTTCCTGGCGATCGCCAACAGCCGCATGGCAGCGCTCAACACGGCGTTTGCGGAAATCGAGAAGGAAAAGCGTCCGGCATGACACTGACCCAGCCGGAATTTGCCGGGGCACAGATACGTCCGTCTCCCAATTTCGGCGAAAGGATCGGCGGACCGGCCGATATGCTGGTGCTTCATTACACCGGAATGGACAGCGCTGATGACGCCATCGAGTGGCTGTGTTCGCCACGGTCCGAGGTGTCCGCACATTACTTCGTTTTCGAAGACGGGCGGACCGTGCAAATGGTTCCGGAGGACAAGCGCGCATGGCATGCCGGCGCCAGTTCGTGGCAGGGCCAGCGGGACCTGAACTCGCGATCGATCGGGATCGAAATCGCCAATCCCGGACATCAGGGAGATTACCCTGATTTCCCGCCGAAACAGATCGAGGCGGTTGTTGAATTGTGTCAATATTGTGTCAAAAAGTGGGCGATTGTGCCGCAAAGAGTATTGGCGCACAGTGATATTGCACCGCAGCGTAAAGAAGATCCCGGCGAGAAATTCCCGTGGCGATCACTTTTTGACGCCGGCGTTGGTCACTGGGTCGAACCATCGACCGCGACCGGCGGCAGGTTCCTGCACCGGGGTGACCGGGGCCAACCGGTCGAAGCGCTCCAGGCGATGCTTGCGATGTACGGATATAGCGTTGAAATAACCGGGTTATTTGACGAAGACCTTGAGACCAATGTGCGTGCTTTCCAGCGTCATTTTCGACCCGCCAGGGTTGATGGCGTCGCCGATGTCTCGACCATAGAGACACTGCACAAACTGCTGTCGGCCATACCCGAAGGGCCGCCCAAAGGCTGAATAGTGCAGCGCAGCAATCAAGTTTCTTACAGGTTGTAACGGAACGTTATCGCGCCGCCACCATTCACCAAAATTGATGACTAGGACTCTGTCCCGATTTGACCGGCCGCCATCGGTACTGCGTAGGCGGTCTTTTCTTTTGGATCAATGAAACTTTCGTTTGGAGTGAAAAAGAATGAAAAGAACAGGAGCCTTTTTCCGCGCGCTCATCTGCGCCGGTTTGGTTTCCCTCTCGACTGCGGCAAATGCGGAAGAAGAAGAACAGACCAAAATCAAGGTCGATTTCAGTGCCATCACATCGTCCATTTTCAAACCGGCCGATCCGGCCATCAACAAGCACCCGAAATTCTCCCGGCTCATCAACAGCTACGCGCGCAAGCATGGCGTCCCCGCCTCGCTTGCTCATGCGGTTGTCGAGATCGAGAGCAATTTCAATCCCAAGGCACGGGGCCGGGCCGGTGAAATCGGTCTTATGCAGATCAAGCCGGCGACAGCCCGGCTCATGGGATACCGGGGATCCACAAAAGGCCTCTACGATCCCGAAACCAATATCAAATACGGCATGAAGTATCTCGGCAAGGCGCACCAGCTCAGCGGTGGCGACACTTGTGGAACGATCCTTCGCTACAATGCCGGCCACGGTGCCAAGCGGATGAATCCGGTGTCCTCGCGCTACTGTCGAAAAGTGCGCAATATCCTGGGCTGATTCATCGCGACGGCGTCTCAAGACAATCCTTGGTAGGAGCTCCGTGGGTTGCTGCGTAAAGCGCAACTTGAGGGGGGGGATTGTCTTGAGAACACGCGTGTGGAACTGGCTTGCTCCCCGCGGCCTCGCGCTGGCAGACAGGCAACGCCCGGGGCTTCACCCGTCGGATTGACGCCGATGGGATGCCCCGTCGCGGCAAACACCGCTTGCCGCCACTCTTAAAGTGTTGAGTTCAATTGTCCCCGACGGGCAGGTTCAGGTCAGGTCTTCGAGCTTGGCGCCGGGAGCATTCTTCTTCACCGACTCGATGCCGTTTTCACGCGACGATGAACTCTCATAGGATTCGCTGGTGCCGATGACCTGGCCGTTGGATGCCTTGAGATTGAACCGGTGCTTGCCACCTTTAGTTTCGGTGCGGTCGAACCGCGCATCATCGGCGGAATTCTTGCGCACCGATTCGATGCCGTTTTCTGCACTGGCGCGCTGCTTGTATCCCTCGCTTGCCAGGATGATCTGGCCGTTGCCCGCCTTGAGGCGGAAGCGGAACTCGCCAGCCTTGTCCTTGTAGAGCTCGAATTTGCCTGCCATGAAACTATTTCTCCCGTTTGTACTTCATGTATTTCGAAACCTAACCAAGCGTGATTTCGTTCGCAAATACAAACCTTATCTATTCACTGCGAAATCGATATTTCAGCAATATCGGAACGCAAGCAACGGTATTCAGAGGCGCCGGGATGCCCACTAGTCGAACGCGTCGGCGATGTAGCCCCCGGTCTGCCTCTTCCAGAGCCGCGCATAGATCCCGTCGCGTTCCAGCAGCGCGTCGGGCGTTCCTTCCTCGACGATCCGGCCTTTGTCGAGAACCACGATCCGGTCCATGCTGGATATGGTCGACAGGCGGTGGGCGATCGCAATCACTGTCTTTCCTTCCATCAGCAGCGCCAGCTTGTCCTGAACGGCCGCCTCGGCGTCGCTGTCCAGGGCTGATGTTGCCTCGTCGAGAACGAGGATCGGGGCGTCCTTGAGCAGCACACGTGCAATGGCGATGCGCTGGCGCTGACCGCCTGAAAGCTTGACGCCGCGGTCGCCGACGTAGGCCTCGTAACCGGTGCGGCCCTCGCTGTCCTTGAGATCGTCTATGAAGCCGTCGGCTTCGGCCATTAAGGCCGCATGCCGCATTTCTTCCGGGGACGCGACGGGCCGGCCATAAAGAATGTTGTCGCCGACCGACCGGTGCAGCAGCGAAACATCCTGGGTGACAACACCGATGCTCGCGCGCAGGCTTTCCTGGGAAACCTTTCGTATGTCCTGTCCGTCGATGGAGATCGTGCCATCCTTCAGTTCGAAGAAACGCAGCAGCAGGCTGACAAGTGTGGATTTTCCTGCGCCGGATATGCCGACCAATCCGACCTTCTCCCCTGCGCCAACGGTCAGGGAAAGATCGTGGATCACCCTATGTCCGCGTTGATATTCGAACCGGATATGGCTGAAGGCGACTTTGCCGTCTGTCACGGCCAACCGCCGCGCATCGCTTGCGTCCGTGATCGTCGGCGGCGTTGTCACGACCGGCATGGCGTCGCGGATGGTGCCGACGGCCTGGAAGATCTGCTGCCCCATCTGGAGGAATGCTCGCGCATTGCCCGAGAGCCGTTGGACGATGGCGATTGATGCGGCGAACTCGCCGAGCGTGACAAAACCGGCAACGAGGCCCCACAGCCCGATCGCCATGTTGCTAAACACGAGCAGGACATTGAGCAGAATCACACCACTGTCCGTCGTCAGGAATATGCGTCCTTCTTTCTGCTGGGTCTCAATGGCGTTTCCCATCACGGAGCGCAGAGCGCCGGCCTCGCTGTCCTCCGCTGCGAAGAGCTTGACCATCTGAATATTGCTGTAAAGGTCGGTCATTGCACCGACGACCAGGCTGCGAGCCTTTGCCGAGCGCTGTGCGCGTTCGGAAAAATACGGCACGGCCATAATGGCGAGCACGATATTGGCGACGATCCACAGGAAAACCGGAATCGCCAGCGCCCAGGAAAGCGCGGCAAGCAAAGCCAGCGATCCGAAAAACTGCACAGAAAAATGTGGCACGCTCTGGAAGGCAACAACGATTTGCTGCTGTGCCGCTAAGGCCACCTGAGAGATACGTGCAGCGATCTGGCCCGCATAAAGGTCGTGGAAAAAGGCAAGATCCTGGTGCTCGACCGCCTTGTGGCCCTGCCACAGCATGGCAGCCGGCATGCACACCGAAACCACCTGCGAGCGAAGTGTATTGGCCATGAATATGCTGAAGGGCAATACCGGGAAAAACAGCACGCCAAGAATAGCCAGCAGGTGCCAGTCTTCCTGCACAAAGACAGCAGCGCCCCTTGCGCTCACACCGTCGATGATGACGGAGATGCCCCAGATCACGGCCAGATTGATGCTTTCGACCAGGATGCTGAAAATGACAATGGCTGCCAGGACGCCGCGGAACATGCGCGCGAAATGCACCACGAGCGCGAACGGTCCGCGCGAAGGCAGCGGCGCATAAGGGATGTCCAGGGGGCGGACGAGGGTTTCAATGCGGCGATAGACGAGATCAGAAATCGACATGACGGCTCGAACCGGTGGACCAGCGATTGGATATGCAGGAGGGAATCGGCGGCATTTAAGCACGGATCAGGAGCAGCGAAAACGCGAAATACAATTTTTACGATAGGCCTGCGCCCTCCGGACGGGCGATTTCGGTGCGTCGACATTCACCCAAATTGCTGGAAATTCTGGCAATCCATGCCCATCTTCGCTATCAGAGGCTGCCAGCCGGCCGGACAGCCGCGCTCCGCGAGGCCGAAAGGTGCGGGGTGAGGAAAGTCCGGGCTCCATGGAGACACGGTGCCGGATAACATCCGGCGGGGGTGACCCCAGGGACAGTGCCACAGAAAGCAAACCGCCCCGCCTGCATTCCGGCCCTTTGCCGCCGGGCCGGAATGTTGGCGGGGTAAGGGTGAAAGGGTGGGGTAAGAGCCCACCGCGTTCCTGGTAACAGGAACGGCACGGTAAACCCCACCGGGAGCAAGACCGAATAGGGATGATGCGGGGCGCGAGCCTCACCCTGTCTCCGGGCAGGTCATCCGGGTAGGTCGCAAGAGGCAGGGCGCAAGTCCTGTCCCAGAGGAATGGCTGTCGCCGTCGCTTTGGCGCGGTACAGAACCCGGCTTACAGGCCGGCTGGCACCTCATATCCCAAAAGATAGACAGCGAATCAGTTCGGATTGCCGGCTAATTGAATCCGCCTAAGCAAAAGCGGATTCCCTGCAGAATTAGCGATTCATTAACCATAAAGGCGGTTTTGTGGGGTCTGCGAAACCAAGTTTGAACAGGCTTGTCCCATTGACGCCCAAATTATCCCATGATATCCCAAACAGACTGAGAGAGGGGTGTTCAGGCGTAGCCCGACAGCGGGTCCGGTCCAGGCGTCGCGCAGCGGCGGCGGCCAGCCCGCGCAGCTTGCGGTCAGTAATCTCCGGAGGCGGCATGTTATGGTCTTCAGGCCTGGAAACGGCGGTTTTGCGTAATGAACCGGTTCCTGTCGAATGCGACGAACAAGATCGATGCGAAGGGTCGGGTGTCCGTACCGGCTCAATTTCGCAACGTTTTGACGCGTCTCGACATACAGGAACTGTATGCCATCCAGGACTTCATCTATCCGGCAGTGACGGTCGGCGGGCCGGACCTGCTCGACCGCTACGAGCGGCAGATCGACGAGGGCGACCCGTTCTCGGTCGATGCCAACGACATGTCGCTGCTCATTCACGGTGGCGGGGTGTTTCTGAAACTGGACGGCGAGGGCCGTCTGATGGTGAGCGACTTCATACGAGACTACACGGGCATTTCCGACCAGGTGACCTTTGTCGGCCGGTCGGACCATTTTCAACTCTGGGATCCTGTTCGGTACGAGGAAAAACGACAGGAAGCCCTAAGCCGGCGCATGGCGGGGGCACAGCCTCGCGCCGGTCAAGGAGAGACGGGATGACAGCGCACTCTGGCGGCATGGAACATGACGCCGGTGGCGGACCTGTGCGCCACATCCCGGTTCTCCTTAACGAGGTCCTGTCCGCGCTGCAGCCGGGGCGCGGACAGGTCATCCTCGACGGAACATTCGGCGCCGGAGGCTATACGAAAGCCATACTGGAGAGCGGCGCACATGTGATTGCGCTGGATCGCGATCCCAACGCCATTGCCGACGGCAAGGAACTGGCAGCGGCTTACCCCGATGCGCTCCAGCTGATCGAATCACGCTTCAGCCGGCTCGATGCGCACGCACCGGACAGCGGCCTCGATGCCGTGGTTCTCGATATCGGCGTCTCCTCGATGCAGATCGACGAGGCCGAACGGGGTTTTTCCTTCCAGAAGGACGGTCCGCTCGATATGCGCATGTCAAAGAGCGGCCCCAGTGCCGCGGATGTGGTCAACACACTCAAGGTCTCGGACCTGACACGCGTGATCGGCTTTCTGGGCGAAGAGAAACAGGCCGGACGCATCGCACGGGCCATCGACGCGCGTCGCAAGAATGACCGGTTTGCCACCACGCGCGACCTTGCTGCGCTGGTCGAAACCGTCAAACCGCGCAGGGCGCGCGACAAGATCCATCCGGCAACACGGATGTTCCAGGCGCTGAGGATATTCGTCAACGAAGAGCTCGCCGAGCTGGCAGATGCGCTGTTTGCCGCCGAGCGGGCGCTGAGGCCCGGCGGGCGGCTCGCAGTCGTGACCTTCCACTCGCTGGAAGACCGGATCGTCAAGCGCTTTTTCCAGGATCGGTTCGGCAAGGGCGGCGGCGCATCAAGGCACCTTCCCGCGACGCAGGAAAAGCCGGCGACCTTCGAGCCCATCGGCAAACCGGTGATTGCGGCGAGCGATGCGGAAGCGGCTCGCAATCCGCGGGCGCGCTCGGCAAAACTCAGGGCCGGGCGGCGCACGGCAATTGCCGCGCGGGATCCTGAATATTCGCTTTTCGGGCTGCCGGATCTGCCGGCAGTCACTTCCACAGGGGGCTGACTGCATTGCTGCGAACCATTGATTTCATCATCATCGGCGTGATGGCGGCGGCAGCGGTGCTGACGTTCCATGTCAAGTACCGCGCCGAAGAGCAGCTTGCGGAGATCAAGCGCCTCGAAGCGCAAATCCGTCTTGAGGAGGATACGATCGATCTTCTCAGGGCCGACTGGAGCCTGCTGGTCCAGCCGGGACGGCTGCAGGAACTGGTGGATGCGCACCAGGAGGAACTCGGCCTCGGGATAACAGAGCCGCACCAGATGGTGCTGCCAGAGGAGCTGCCGGCCCGCGTTCGCGACCTGCCCGAACCGGATGAGGAGATGGTTGTCGATGTGCCCGATGCCGAGACGGTGACAGGATCGGTGGCACAATGAACCGGATCCTTACACGCACAAAGCAGCGATTGCGAAGGCGCATGGAGGTTCAGGAAACCGCATCGGGCGCCGCGATTGTCGTCGACGGCGCCCGAAAGTCGTCCGGACACCAGACACGAAACCGCATCATACTTGTCATGATCGGCGTCTGCGTTGTGTATGCCGTGATCGCCGGACGGCTGGTCCAATACGGATTTCGCGATCTGACGACCGTGGCCAGCATTGCTCGCGGCAGCGAATTGCTGGCATCCCGGCCCGATCTGCTGGACCGTAACGGCCATGTGCTCGCGACGGACATCCGCACGGTTTCGCTCTATGCGCAACCGCACAAGATCACCGATCCCGACGAGGTGATCGAAAGCCTGGCGACCGTGCTGCCGGAACTCGATGCACGCACGGTCTACCGCAAGCTGAAATCGAAATCGCAATTCCAGTGGCTGCGCCGGCAACTGACGCCGAAACAGCAGAGCGAAATCCTGGCGCTTGGAATTCCCGGTGTCGGCTTCCGGCCGGAAAAACGACGTTTTTATCCGGGCGGCCCGACCGCGTCCCACATTGTCGGTCACGTCAATATCGACAACACGGGCATCGCGGGCATGGAAAAATATGTCGACGGGCAGGGACTTGCGGATCTTGCAGCCGCCGGCATGACGATAGAACAGCAGCTCGAGCCGGTCAGGCTCTCCCTCGATCTTCGCGTGCAACACATCGTCCGCGACGAGCTGGCCACCGCCATGCAGCGCTACCAGGCAATTGCCGCCGGCGCGGTTGTCCTTAACGCCAAGACCGGCGAGGTCCTCGCGATGTCCTCCCTGCCGGACTACGATCCGAACCTTCCTGCCCAGGCGCTTGAGAAGGACCGGCTCAACCGTATGTCCGCCGGCACGTTCGAAATGGGATCGACCTTCAAGGCCTTTACCACGGCAATGGCGCTCGATTCCGGACTGGTATCGCTTGAAGACAGTTTCGACGCGCGGCGCCCGATCCGCATCGCCGGCCATACGATCAGCGACTTTCACGGCAAGCACCGCGTGCTGACCGTGCCCGAAATCTTCATCTACTCGTCGAATATCGGCACGGCCAAGATGGCCGATGTCGTCGGCATTGACGGGCAGCGTGATTTCCTGACCCGCATCGGCCTGCTGACCCGCATGCAGACCGAACTGCCGGAGGTCAGCAAGCCCACCCAGCCCAAGGTCTGGAAGAAGATCAATTCGATCACGATCTCGTTCGGCCATGGGGTGGCGACCACGCCACTGCAGACGGCTGTCGCGGCTGCCGCGATGCTCAATGGCGGCCTGTTGATGCCTCCGACATTCCTGCCGCGCAGCGAAGCCGAGGCGCGAAACGTCTCACGTCAGGTGATCAAGCCGGAAACCAGTGCTGCAATGCGCTATCTCATGCGTTTGAATGTCGAGAAGGGTTCGGGCCGGCGCGCCGAAGTGCCCGGTTTCCGGGTCGGCGGCAAGACGGGCACGGCTGAAAAGGTCGTCAACGGGCGCTATTCCTCAGATGTCCGATTCAATGCTTTCCTTTCGGCCTTTCCGATCGAGGACCCGCAATACGTGGTTCTGGTGATCATCGACGAGCCCAAACCGGCGGAGGGGCAAAGGTCAGCGACGGCAGGCCTCAATGCCGCGCCGACGGTCAAGGCCATCATCCGGCGTTGCGCCGCGCTCCTCGGTGTTCAACCGTCATTCGGTGAAGGCGATGCCGCCTTGCTTGTGTCATATTGAGTCTGACATAAGCACGTTTAACTCTACGGGCTTCCCATGCCCCGGAAGCGCTGCAAGTCAAGGGAACGTTGGCACCGAACAATGAAGCTGAATGAACTGGCGGCAGACCTCGCCACTATCCCGGCAGATCTTGAACATCTGGACATTACCGGTCTTTCATCCGACAGCCGGGACATTCGACCGGGATTTGCCTTCGTCGCCATTTCCGGCCAGCAGGCCGACGGCGCACAGTTCATTGCAGACGCGGCGCAACGCGGCGCCGTCGTCGCGATCGCCGCTGCACAATCTGAGTTTGACGATCCGGGCGTGCCGGTGATCCGGGTCGCCGATCCACGCCTTTTCCTTTCCAAGGCCGCAGCCCGCTTCTTCGGAAAACAGCCGGAAACGATGGTTGCCGTTACCGGAACGGCCGGAAAGACATCGGTCGCCTCCTTTACCCGGCAGATCTGGGATCGTGCGGGCCTGCCGGCGGCGATGATCGGCACTACCGGCGTCGAGACGCCGACCCGCAAGCAGTATGGCCAGCTCACGACACCGGATCCCGTGGTGCTTCACCGCATCCTTGGTGAAATTACCGATGAGGGTGTTACCCATTGCTCGATGGAAGCCTCCAGTCACGGCCTTGATCAGCACCGCCTGGACGGGGTGCGGCTTGCAGCCGGGGCATTCACCAATCTCGGACGCGACCACCTCGACTACCATGCGAGCATGGAGGACTACTTCGCCGCCAAGATGCGGCTGTTCGAGGCGCTCCTGCGGCCGGGTGCCCCTGCCGTCATCTTTGCTGACGACGCCTGGTCGGCGCGGGCAATCGAGCGGGCCAAGGCGCGCGGTCTCGAGGTGCTGACCGTTGGACGCAACGGTGAATTCCTGTCGCTCAAACGTGTCGAGCACCAGCGCAGCCAGCAGATCGCCGAAATCCATCACGGTGGGGCGATCTATCAGGTCACCCTGCCGCTTGCCGGCGATTTTCAGCTGTCCAATGCACTCGTCGCGGCGGGACTTGCGATTTCGACCGGTGTACCCGCGGGTGTTGCCATCGCAGCGCTGGAACACCTGCACGGCGCATCCGGGCGGCTTGAGCTTGTCGGCACGACGCAAAAGGGCGTGCCGGCCTATGTGGACTACGCCCACAAGCCGGAGGCGCTGGAACAGGTATTGCAGTCGGTGCGGCCCTTCACCACCGGTCGGGTTGTCGTGGTGTTTGGCTGCGGCGGCGATCGCGACCGCGGCAAACGGCCGATCATGGGCGAAATCGCGACACGGCTTGCCGACCTTGTCATCGTGACCGATGACAATCCGAGAAGCGAGGATCCGGCCAGCATTCGCGCTGAGATTCTCGCTGAAGCACCCGGAGCGCTTGAAATCGGCGACCGTGCCCAGGCGATCTCGGACGCCGTTGCCATGGTCGCGGAAGGCGACACGCTGGTTGTCGCCGGCAAGGGCCATGAAGAGGGCCAGACCGTGGGCAGTGCCGTCTTGCCGTTTTCCGACCAGGAGGAAATTCGCAAGGCAATCGCCAAACAGGCGCCGCGGGACTGGCTGTGGACCACCGCCGACATGATCGACGCGATGAAAGGCCGCCCGGTTGGGGATCTGCCGGAGGGTATCGACGGAATTTCCATCGACAGCCGATCGATTGGACCCGGGGAAGCCTTTTTTGCCATCAAGGGTGACCGGTTCGACGGCCATGACTTCACCAGCTCGGCGGTGGCCAATGGCGCAGCCCTGCTGGTGGTCGCAGAGTCGCGGCTGCCGGCCCTCGGCCGCGTGCAGGCGCCGATGATCGTCGTCGATGACGTGCTTGACGCCATGGCCAGGCTCGGCGTTGCAGCGCGCGCGCGAACAAAGGCGCGGATCATCGCGGTGACCGGATCGGTGGGCAAGACGACGACCAAGGAGATGTTGAGACATGTGCTGTCGGCACAGGGCAGTGTCCACGCCTCCGTTGCCTCGTTCAACAACCACTGGGGCGTGCCGCTGACCCTTGCGCGCATGCCGAAGGATACCGCCTACGGTGTGTTCGAGATCGGCATGAACCATCCCAACGAGATCCGTCCGCTGGTCAAGATGGTCCGCCCGCACATCGCCATCGTCACAGCAATTGCCGCAGCGCATCTCGGCCATTTCAAGAACATCTCCGAAATCGCCGCTGCGAAGGCCGAGATTTTCGAGGGGGTCGAACTGGGCGGGCACGCGCTGATCAACCGTGACAGCGAGAAATTCACGCAATTGAAGAAGGCCGCCGCCGCCTGTGACATCGCCAATATCCACGCATTCGGCGCCAACCGGCAGGCGGATATCAAACTTGTCGACTGGCAGCCGCTGGAAAACGGGTCGACCGCCGAATTCAAGGTGCTGGGTGAAACCGTCACCGTCTCAATCGGCGTTCCGGGCCGCCACGTTGTTCAAAATGCGCTGGCGGTCGCCGGCGCCGCAAAACTTGCCGGAGCGGATCTGCGCTCCGCCGTCAAGGCGATGGCAGACCTGACGCCTTCAAAGGGGCGGGGCACACGCCACGTTCTCAAGGTCGGCGATGGAACGATCACAGTCATCGACGACAGCTACAATGCCAATCCGGCCTCCGTTCGGGCGGGTATCGCGCTTTTGCGCGATACACCTGTTTCGCAAGGCGGTCGCCGTATTGCCGTACTCGGCGATATGCTTGAACTTGGATCGTTTTCCAAGAAGCTCCACGCGGGACTGAAGGAGCCGATCGAGGAAGCGGGCATCGACGTGGTGGTGCTCGGCGGGTCGGAGATGGCAGCGCTTGCTGACGCTCTCGGAGCCCATGCCGAACACCGGCACTACAACACGGTCGAAGAGATCCAGCCCGTTCTCCTGGACACCGTGGCGCCCGGAGATGTCGTGCTGATTAAATCGTCGAACGGAATCCGGTTTTCCAGGCTTGTTTCTGCCTTGGTTGACAAGTTTCCGGCGGTATCCGACAGCGGAGCGGGACAAAAAACGCGTGAGGGGGTATCCGCCTAATGCTCATCTGGCTCGTCGAACTATCCGATCAATTTCAGATCTTCAATCTTTTCAGATACATAACGTTTCGGACCGGCGCAGCCACACTGACCTCCGCCTTTATCGTTTTCCTGTTCGGGCCGCGAATCATCGCTTCGCTTTCCACCCGGCAGGGCCGCGGGCAGCCGATTCGGGCCGACGGGCCGCAGACCCACTTCAAGAAAGCCGGGACGCCCACGATGGGCGGGTTGATGATCCTCACCGGCATCATTGTCAGTTCGGTCCTTTGGGCGGACCTTTCCAACATCTACATCGTCACGACGCTTCTGGTTGCGCTCGGTTTCGGCGCGATCGGATTTTACGACGACTATCTGAAGGTGACCCAGCAGTCGCACCGCGGTGTGTCCGGCAAAACGCGGTTGCTTGTCGAATTCATTATCGCGGGCCTTGCAGTCTACGCGATCATGGTGGCGTCCATGGCCGCTGCCGGCACGAACGGCGCGAGTTTCGGCTCGTCGCTTGCCTTCCCGTTCTTCAAGGATTTCGTTGTCGATCTCGGCCTGTTCTACATCGTTTTCGGCGCCTTCGTGGTTGTCGGCGCCGGCAATGCCGTCAACCTGACGGACGGTCTCGACGGCCTCGCCATCGTTCCGATCATGATCGCAGCCGCATCATTCGGGGTCATCGCCTATCTTTCCGGCAACGCGCTGTTCGCCAATTATCTGCAGATCAATTTTGTGCCGGGCACCGGCGAACTCTCCGTCGTCCTCGGTGCCGTGATCGGCGCCGGCCTCGGCTTTCTCTGGTTCAATGCGCCGCCAGCCGCCATTTTCATGGGCGACACGGGTTCGCTTGCCCTGGGCGGTCTGGTCGGCACGGTCGCCGTCGCAACCAAGCATGAGCTGGTGATGATCATCATCGGCGGCCTGTTCGTGGCGGAGGCCCTTTCGGTCATCATCCAGGTGGCGTCCTTCAAGCTCACTGGAAAACGCGTCTTCCTCATGGCGCCGATCCATCACCATTTCGAGCGGTTGGGCTGGACCGAGAGCCAGGTGGTGATCCGCTTCTGGATCATTGCCGTCGGCCTTGCCATGCTCGGTCTCGCGACGCTCAAACTGCGGTGAAGCGATGATCGCCGCGACAGCCTTCGCTGGAAAAGACGTCGCCCTTTTCGGACTGGGCGGGTCCGGCATCGCCACGGCGCTGTCCCTTCAGGCCGGTGACTGCGCCGTTGTTGCCTGGGATGACAATCCCGACCGTGTCGCCGAAGCGTCGGAGGCCGGAATTCCGGTCGGGGACCTGCGCACGATCGACTGGTCTGACAAGGTGGCACTAGTACTTGCGCCGGGCGTTCCGCTGACGCATCCCAAACCGCACTGGAGCGTCGATCTGGCCCATGGTGCCGGCGTCGAGATTATCGGTGATATCGAACTTTTTGTGCGCCAGCGGCGCATGCAGGCCCCGAAGTGCCCGTTTATCGCGATAACCGGCACGAACGGCAAATCAACCACAACCGCGCTTATCGCCCACATTCTGGAAGAAGCCGGTCGCGACACCCAGCTCGGCGGCAACATCGGCACCGCCATCCTGACGCTGGAGCCACCGAAGGATGGCCGCTTCTTCGTCGTCGAATGCTCCTCCTACCAGGTCGACCTTGCGCCTTCGATCGATCCGTCGTCCGGCATCCTTCTCAACCTTTCCCCGGATCATCTCGACCGCCACGGGACCATGCAACACTACGCCGATGTCAAGGAACGCCTTGTTGCCGGCAGCGATGTCGCGATTATCGGGACCGATGATCAATGGAGCACGCTGATCGCCGACCGGCTGGAACGGGCCTCGATCAACGTCATCCGCATATCCAAGCGCAATGTCCTGGCGGACGGGTATTATGCCGAGGGAACGAGGATCATGCGGGCAAGCGGTGGCACCGCGCACCAAGTGGCGGATCTTGCCGGTATCGCGACGCTTCGCGGCGCACACAACGCACAGAATGCGGCGGCGGCGATCGCGGCCTGCATAGCGGTCGGACTGTCGGAGGCGGAGATTCTTGCCGGCCTTCGCAGCTTTGCCGGACTTGCCCACCGGATGCAGCCTGTCGGGCGGCGCGGCCGGGTTCTTTTCGTCAATGATTCGAAGGCGACCAATGCCGATGCAGCGGCTCCGGCGCTTTCAAGCTTCAAGCGCATCTACTGGATCGCCGGCGGGTTGCCCAAGGATGGCGGCATCCACACGCTTTCGGACTGGTACCCGCACATTGCCAAGGCCTATCTGATCGGCGAGGCGGCACCGCAATTCGCAGCGACGCTTGGCGACGACGTCAGCTATGAGATCACCGAGACGCTGGACCGGGCCGTCACCAGGGCGGCTGCCGACGCAGCTGCGGACGGCGACGAGGAACCCGTTGTCCTCCTGTCGCCGGCCTGCGCAAGTTTCGACCAGTACAAGAACTTTGAAATCCGCGGAAACGCCTTTGTCGACTGCGTCGCGCAACTGACGGATGTCACCATGCTTGTGGACCCAAAGGAGGCCTGAAGATGGTAAGCCGCGCTGAGAGGGGACCGATATCAGACTGGTTCTGGACAATAGACCGGTATCTGCTGGCGATATTCGTCATCCTGATCGGCACCGGGTTCATGCTTTCCTTTGCGGCAAGTCCCGGGGTCGCCGAGCGCCTCGACATCGACAATCTGCATTTCGTCAAGCGGCACGCGCTGTTCATCTTTCCGGCTCTCGGCATGATGATCGGCCTGTCGTTCCTGTCGCCGAGGCAGGTCCGGCGCGGCGCGCTGCTCCTTCTGGCGCTGTCGATCGCGATGATGGTGTTCACGCAGTTCTATGGTTTCGAAGCCAAGGGATCGCGCCGCTGGTTCGCGATCGCCGGGTTCTCCGTGCAGCCGTCCGAATTCCTGAAGCCTGCCTTTATCGTGATTTGTGCCTGGCTGTTCTCCGAGCATTCGCGCCAGCCGGATATTCCCGGAAACCTCTTCGCCATCATCCTTTTCGGTATCGTGGTGGCGCTGCTGGTGGCACAGCCCGATCTCGGTCAGACCATCCTCGTGGCGATCGCTTGGGGCACGCTTTTCTTCATGGCCGGCATGCCGTGGTTCTGGATCATATTGCTGGCCTGTGCGGCCATCGGCCTGTTTGCCTCGGCCTATTATGTGTTCCCGCATGTTGCAGGTCGCATCGACAGGTTCCTGACCGGCGAGGGCGACACGCACCAGGTCGATACGGCCCGCGAAGCCATCGTGCGTGGTGACTGGTTCGGCCAGGGACCCGGCGAGGGCACCATCAAGCGCATTTTGCCGGACAGCCACACCGATTTCATCTTTTCCGTCGCCGCCGAGGAGTTTGGTATCCTTTTCTGCCTTGTTCTTGTGCTGGTGTTTGCCTTCATAGTGTTGCGGGGCCTCGGCCATGCGAGCCGCGAGAGCGATGAATTCACGCGTCTGGCGATTGCCGGCCTCACCCTGCTGATCGGTTTGCAGTCCATGATCCATATCGGTGTCAATCTGGAACTGCTGCCGGCAAAAGGCATGACCTTGCCGCTGATTTCCTATGGCGGCTCGTCCATGCTGGCGATTTCGATAACGGCCGGCTTCCTTCTTGCGCTGACACGTCGAAATCCCGAGAAACGCGCAACCGGAAGGCAGGAATCCTATCACGACGCGACGCTCAGTACCGGTCAGGTGTAGTTGATGGCCCCACTCGTTCTTCTGTGCGCCGGTGGAACCGGCGGTCACCTTTTTCCGGCCGAGGCGCTGGCGCATGAGATGCGGCGTCGTGACTTTGCCGTGCATCTTGTGACCGACAAACGCGCGGAACGGTTTTCGGGTTCATTTCCGGCCGATGAGATCCACATCGTCCGGTCTGCGACGATCACATCGAAAAACCCGATCGCACTGGCCCGTACCGGTTATGCGCTGTTCCAGGGATTGCGCGAATCCGGCCGTCTGCTGGCACGGCTGAGGCCGTCCGCCGTCGTCGGCTTTGGCGGCTATCCGACACTGCCGCCGCTCATGGCGGCAAGCCGGGCCGGCATTCCCACGCTGATCCACGAACAGAATGCCGTCATGGGGCGGGCCAACCGCTTTCTGGCGCAACGGGTGCGTGCCATTGCCGGCGGATTTCTGCCGGCGGGCGAGGGGCCGTTCGGTGACAAGGTCGTCGAAACCGGCAATCCAGTCAGGCCGGATGTTCTTGAAGCGGCGGAGCGGCCCTACCATCGCTCCCGCGGCAACGAGCCCTTCAACCTGCTGGTTTTCGGCGGCAGCCAGGGTGCGCGTTTTTTCTCCGAAATCATGCCCGAGGCACTGGTTTCCGTGCCTGAATCCTTGCGCAACAGGTTGCGCATCACACAGCAGGTGCGGCCGGAAGACCGGGAGCCAGTCGAAGCCTTTTACCGCGACAACCTGATCGAGGCGGAAATTTCACCCTTCTTCGATGATATGGCTAACCGGATCGCAAACGCGCAACTGGTCATCAGCCGTTCGGGAGCGTCGACGGTCTCCGAGCTTTCGGTGATCGGCCGTCCTGCCATCCTTGTGCCGTTCCCGCACGCGCTGGATCACGATCAGGCGGCCAATGCGGCCTCGCTGCAGGAAAAGGGCGGGGCGCAGGTCATCCAGCAATCACAGCTCGACAAGGACAAATTGTCGTCAATGCTGGCCGCGATGATCGAGGACCCGGACCGGCTGTCGGAGATGGCAAAGAATGCGAAAGCTGCCGGCCAGCCGGCGGCGGCGCGCTTGCTTGGCGACCTTGTTGCCTTTATGGCGGTTGGAAAATCGCCATCTGAGGAGCGGGGTGCAGACGAATGAAAATGCCGCAGAATATCGGCCTGGTGCACTTTGTCGGCATTGGCGGCATCGGCATGAGCGGCATTGCCGAGATGCTTCATAACCTGGGTCACAGTGTCCAGGGTTCTGACATCTCGGACAATGCCAATGTTCAGCGGTTGCAGGAAAAAGGGATTCCGGTCGCTATCGGTCACAGCGCCGAGAACCTCGGCGATTCGGAAGTCCTTGTCGTCTCAACGGCCATCCGCAAGGACAATCCGGAACTCGCCGCGGCGCGCGAGCGGGGCATTCCGATCGTCCGGCGCGCGGAGATGCTTGCCGAGTTGATGCGGTTCCGCAATGCGGTCGCGATCGGCGGCACGCACGGAAAGACGACAACAACGTCCATGGTGGCAACGCTGCTCGATGCGGGCGGGCTCGATCCGACCGTGATCAATGGCGGTATCATCAATGCCTATGGAACCAATGCCCATATGGGCGGCGGCGAGTGGATGGTCGTCGAGGCCGACGAATCCGACGGTACCTTCCTCAAGCTTCCCGCCGATGTCGCCGTTGTCACGAATATCGATCCCGAGCATCTCGACCACTATGGCAGTTTCGACAATGTGCGCGAGGCATTCGCGCAGTTCGTCGAAAACGTTCCCTTTTACGGATTTGGCGTGATGTGCGTCGACCATCCCGAGGTGCAGGCGCTGGTCGGGCGCATTGATGATCGAAGGGTCGTCACCTATGGGGAAAATCCGCAGGCGGATGTACGCTATTCCAATTTGCGCATGAAAGGGCCGAGCTCGGTCTTTGACGTTTCGATCCGGAACCGAAAGACCGAAGACTACACGCACATGAAAGACCTCACACTACCGATGCCGGGTCAGTATAATGTGGCGAACGCGACCGCCGCGATCGCAGTTGCACATGAGCTGGGGCTCGATGAAGCGGCAATCGCGCGGGGTCTCGCGGCCTTTGGCGGTGTCAAAAGGCGCTTCACGCATGTCGGGCATTGGCGTGGCGTCGATATATTTGATGACTACGCGCATCATCCGGTGGAGATCAAGGCAGTGCTTTCGGCCGCGCGGCAGGCCTGTTCCGGGCGTGTTATCGCCATTGCGCAGCCGCACCGCTACACACGGCTCGAAAGCCTCTATGATGATTTTGCCGCCTGCTTCAACGACGCCGACACGGTGGCCGTGGCGCCGGTCTTTGCCGCCGGCGAAGAGCCGATCGCGGGCGTATCTTCCGAGGAACTGGTGGTTCGCATACGCGCCGGCGGCCACCGCGATGCGCGGACATTCGAAGGACAGGACTACCTGGCGCCGCTGATTGCGGCATTGGCAGAAAAAGATGATTTCGTCGTCTGTCTCGGGGCTGGCAGCATAACGAACTGGGCGGCAGCGCTTCAGAGCCAGCTCGAAGCCACGGGCGGGGCGGATTTATGAGCAATTACGAAGCAGGGTCGCTGCTGGATACCAAACCCGAGATATTCGACGGGCTGAGGGGCAAAGTCACCCCGAACGCACCGATGGCGAACGTGACCTGGTTCCGGGTCGGCGGTCCTGCCGAGGTCCTGTTCCAACCGGCCGACCGGGATGATCTCGTCTCGTTCCTCAAGCGGTTGCCGGAGGACGTGCCGTTGCTCGTGGTCGGTGTCGGATCGAACCTTTTGATCCGTGACGGCGGCATCCCGGGTGTTGTCATTCGCCTGTCGGCGAAGGGATTCGGCGATGTGAAACAGGTCTCCGAGACGCGAATCGAGGCCGGCGCCGCATGCCTGGACAAGCGGCTTTCGGCGGCAGCGCATCAGGCCGGCCTCGGCGGATTTCATTTCTATCACGGCATTCCGGGCGGTGTCGGCGGTGCGCTGCGCATGAATGCCGGTGCCAACGGCGCGGAGACCCGCGAAAGGGTGGTCGAGGTTTATGCGCTCGACCGCAGCGGGCAGGAGCACGTCCTGTCAAACGCAGATATGGGTTACGACTACCGCCATAGCGCTGCGCCGGCGGAGCTGGTTTTCACCCATGGCCTCTTTGAGGGGTACCGGGAAGACGCCGAGACGATCCGCAACGAGATGGACGCGGTCCAGCAGCACCGCGAGACGGTACAGCCCATCAGGGAAAAGACCGGCGGCTCGACATTCAAGAACCCGCCTGGCAGTTCGGCCTGGAAGGAAATCGACGCGGCCGGCTGTCGCGGCCTGATGATCGGCGCTGCGCAAATGTCACCCATGCACTGCAATTTCATGATCAATACCGGCAACGCGACGGCCTATGACCTCGAGACGCTGGGAGAAACCGTGCGTGCCCGAGTGCTGGAAAACTCCGGCGTCCGGCTGGAATGGGAAATCAAGCGCCTCGGCAATTTCCGCGAAGGCCAGATGGTACAGGAATTCCTCGGCCGCCTGCTCTGACTGCACAACCCGGTCAATCCGTTCGGTCGATGCGTTTTGGCTTTTGTGACAATCGCATCAATCCACGCGATCCCGTCGCATTATTGGTATGCCGAAATTCTGTGAAAATGGTCGTTCTTTATGGTCCGCGCGATTTGTATCATCCGGCGCGTTGGAGAGCGGCCGACCACGGAGCCCGGAGCAAAAGCCATGAACGAGATCGTAAGACAAACCGTAAAGCCAAGCGTGTGCCCGCTGGATTGCCCGGATACCTGTTCGCTTTCGGTCACTGTCTCAGGCGGAACAATCGATGCGGTGCGCGGCTCGCAGGCCAATCCGTTTACCGACGGTGTCATCTGCAACAAGGTGGCGCGTTCCTATCCGGAATTCGTGCATGGACCGGGGCGTCTGACCCAGCCGCTCAGGCGCAGCGGCAAGAAGGGCGAAAGCAAGTTCGAGCCGATATCCTGGGACGAAGCGCTTGATCTCGTCCATGACGGGTTGTCACGCGCAATCAGTCAGCATGGCCCGCAATCGGTGATGCCGTTCAACTATGCCGGGCCGCACGGCGAACTCGCCGGCGGCTCCATGGACCGGCGGTTCTTCCATAAGCTCGGTGCAACGTTGCTCAATCGCGGGCCGCTTTGCGGCGCGGTGCGCGGCACAGCCTATACAAGCCTTTACGGTCCGGCTCCCGGAATGCCGCCCGAGCAGGCCAGCGACGCCGATCTGGTGGTCGTCTGGGGCAACAATGTCACGGTATCCAACCTTCATCTCATGCGTGTCCTGAAAGATGCGCGAAAGACCGGTACGCGGCTTGTCGTCATTGATCCGAAGCGAACGAAGATTGCCGAACGCGCCGATCTGTTTTTGCAGATCAGACCGGGAACCGATGTTGTCCTTGCATTGGCCGCTGCCGCGGAACTCGAGCGACGCGGCGCGCTGGACGATGCTTTCGTCGCACGCTGGACACATGGGTTTGATCGCTACATGGACGAGGCGCGGAAATACAACCCGTCCGATGTCGAAAAGGTCTGCGGCCTTACGGCCGGTGAATTCAGTGCTTTCGTGGATCTTTATGCGCGTGCACAAACCGTCGCCGCATCGTTCGGCAACGGGATCGAACGTGGGCGTAGCGGCGGCTCCGGGCTGCGGGCCGGCATGGCGCTGCAAGCGCTCACCGGAAATCACGGCAGGCGCGGCGCCGGCGTCATCGCCAAGCCGGGCCTTGGAGCACCCAAGACCACCGACCGGTTGCAACGGCCGGACCTCGTCCCGGACGGAACGCGCACTTTCAACATTGTCGATGTGGCGCGCAAACTATTGGACAAGGATCTTGATCCGCCCGTCATGGCAACAATGATCTACAATCACAACCCGGTCTGCACCCATCCGGACCAGAAGACGCTGATGAAGGCGCTGATGCGCGAGGATCTTTTTATTGCCGGTTGTGACGTTGTGATGACGGACAGCCTTGCGTATGCCGACGTCATCCTGCCGGCGGCCAGCCACTTCGAATTCGATGATGTTTACGGCGCCTACGGCCAGAACTATGTGCAGCGCGCCGCGCCCGTCATTCCGTGTGTCGGCGAGAGCCTGCCGAACACCGAGATCTTCAGGCGTCTCGCGGCCCGGTTTGGCTTCGAAGAGCCGATCTTCAGGGACGACGATGCGACGCTGATGGATGCCGCCTTCGATGCCGGCAATCCGCTGATGCAGGGATACCGGCCCAGCGAGTTGCCGCTTGATCGCGCGTTAGAAATGACCGCTGAACGTGGTTCCGACCCCATCATGTGTGACACGGTGACGCCGGCCACGGGCTCCGGCCGGATCGAACTCTATTCGGAAGATCTCGAGGAGCGTTTCGGATACGGAGTGCCACGCTACGAGCCTGTCGCACGGCGCTATCCTCTCGTCCTCATCTCGCCGTCGTCCGACAAGCGCACCAATGCGACGTTCGGAGGCTGCTCCGAGTCCGGCGGTCCGGAAATCGTTGAGATCAACCCGGCCGATGCTGCCGAACGCGGCCTGCAAACCGGCGAGATTGCCATCGTCTCAAACGACCAGGCGGAAGTCGCGCTCAAAGTCGTCGTATCGGACAAGGTGCTCGCCGGTGTTCTCTACAGTCCCAAGGGGACCTGGCTGCGCTCCAGCGACACCGGATACACCGTCAACGCTCTCATCTCGGCAGATATTCGCGCCGACATCGAAGAGGGTGCCTGCTACAACGAAACTTTCGTGGAGATCGCTCCACGTTCCTGATCACGGAGGTCGAAATGCTGACCGGCGAAATGAAGACCCTCATAGGTGAACACACGGCCGGTATGGTTGCGACCATCAATGAAGACGGCACACCTTCCGTTTCACCAAAGGCGACCTTCGTCATCATCGACGAAGAGACGATCGCGTTCGGCAATCTGCGTTCGCCCGGAACGCTCGCCAATATCAGGCGCAATGCGGCCATCGAGGTGTGCTTTATCGATGTGCTTGCACGCAAGGCCGTTCGTGTTACGGGAACCGCTTCAATCATCTCGAAGTCAAAGGCAAGTTCGGCGATGCTGGCCGCTTTTGAGGCACCTTGGGGCGAATACCTTCCGCTCATGTCGGCCTTCGTATCGATTGCGATCAGTGATGCCGAGATGATCCTGTCTCCGGCATACGATATCGGCCACACAGAGGAAGATCTGCGCGCGGCCAATCTGGCACGTTTGAACGCGCTTTGAAGCAGGCGGTTGTTTTGGCAGGTTGCTCCGTGCCAAAATTGAGCTGTTGAAAAGAGCTCATAATCGCAAATATGAACAAACCAATGAAATCAGGCGCCGGATCATCTGTCGCTGTCCCCGTAGACCGGAACAGCGGCGTTCCGATCTTCCAGCAGGTCTACGAGGGTCTTCGCACGCAAATCGTCTCCGGTGCCTTCGGGAGCAGCGGGCATCTGCCGCCGACCCGTGCTTTGGCAGTGGAACTGGGCATCTCACGTTCGACCATCGTCACCGCCTATGACCAGCTCGTTGCGGAAGGTTACGTGGAGGGCCGGCAAGGGTCGGGCTTCGCGGTCTGTCAAATGGGCGAGGTCGAGTTCGCGGCAGTCGAGAAGACCGGCAAGGTCAAGGCGCTGCCGCCGGAGCGCTCAGGGCCAAAGCCGTTCAGCCCGGGTGTTCCCGACATGCGCCATTTCCCGCATCGGCAATGGGCGCGCTGCGTTGCGCGGGTGGCCCGTAACGAGCCGGAAGCGCTGGTCATGCGGGATGATTCTTTCGGAGACACGCGCCTGCGCAAGGCTGTGTGCGAACACATCCTGCAGTGGCGTGGCGTGCGCGCCGATCCGGAGCAGGTCCTGGTGACGGCCGGTTCCGGTGATGCGCTGGAAATCTGCATACGCGCGCTGGCAGTGCCGGGAGATCGCGTCGGCCTCGAAGATCCGGGTTATCCGCAGATCAGGAACTTCGTCACCAGCCTCGGTATGCAGCCGCTTTGGCTGCGTGTCGGTGCGGACGGTGCCGCTTTGCCGCCGGAAGGCAAAGGCGCGGCACCTCGTCTGGTGGTGCTGACACCATCACAACAATATCCGCTCGGTGGTGCGATGACCCAGGGCAGGCGGCTAGAATATCTCAATTGGGCAGACAGCGCCGGCAGCTGGATCATCGAGGACGATTACGACAGCGAGTTTCGCTACGCCGGAAGACCGATCCCGGCGCTCTCCGGTCTCGACCGCAATTCACGCACGATCTATGCAGGCAGCTTCTCGAAGATCTTTTCCAACAATTTGCGCATCGGATATCTGGTGATCCCGGAAGCCCTGCTACAACGCTTTGCCGAAACGCTCGAACGGTTTGGCGGCAAGGCGTCGATCATGCCGCAACGGGCCCTGGCGGTGTTCTTCGAGGAGAGCGAATTCTACCGGCATTTGCGCCGGGTGCGGCGTGTCTATTCCGAGCGGCGAAAGGTGTTGATCGAGCAATTGAAGACGGGCCTCGGGCCGCCGATGAACATTGAAGACCATCAGGCCGGCATGCAGTTCGTCGTCAGCCTTCCGAACAGATGCGACGATGTTGCGCTTTCGGAAGCTGCATCCGCAAACGGGCTTTCCGTCGCCGCATTGTCGTCCTTTTATGCGGGCACACCCCGCCGAAAGGGGCTGGTCCTTGGCTTCTGCGCCTTCACACCGGAGGAACTGGAGGCCGGTGCCGCCCTGCTGACGCCGATGATACTTGATGCCTTGAAGGCCTGAGTCGGCCGGTCGGGGCAATATTATTGGCTATCCAAGCAAAAAACACGGACCGGAATACGCCATTTGCGCGAACATGAATCCCGGTTATCGGCAAACGGGAACAAAAGGTGAAGCTTATCCACAAGATGCCAACAGACTGACATCACCGTTCCGTTGAAAACCATCAATCGATCTTCCGGCCACAATTGTTGAATCCACAGCGTTAAGGCTTGTGTTTCAATCGGTTGCCGCACCCGCTTTATCGACCTGGACAGATTGTGGCGGTGCACCGTCAAATTTCATTAACGCCGCTGATCCGTATTTGATCCTTTCGGCCTCACTGAATCCCAATTTCGTCAATGCAGTTGCCTCATTGCTGAATTGCGTACGCATTTCGCGTTGAGTGGAACACATTTTACGGGCGGACATTTTATGGAAATCAGTTATGCGACACACACCGCATGGTCTAATCCAGGTCTCTTTCGACGCAAGCTAGATGAACTTCCGATGGATCCGGAGGGTCTGGCCGATGTTCTCGAGAACTTCATGATTCACCACGACGTGGTGCGGCTGCTGCAGCTGGGCACGCCGCGCTATGCCATGTCTGATCACAGCATGCGGACGGTCGAGCGCATGCTCGGCACGGCGTTTCGGCGCGATCGGCGCTCGCTTCTTGTACCGCGGGACATACCGGCATACCTGCATGTCAGCGCCCGCGATTTTGCACTGATTGCAACCAGCGTGCTGCGATGCAACGGCTTTGAGGCGCGTGTGCGCGTCGGTTTTGCGGACTATTTCCGGATGGGTCACTGGGAAGACCACTGGCTTTGCGAATACCGCTCAGATTGCGGTTGGCGGCTCTTCGACGCGCAACTGGGATGGCGCGCCCGGCAGGCGCTCGGCATCAGTTTCCCGATCCACGATGTACCCCGCACCCGCTTCCTGACGGGCGGTGACCTTTGGATGGCGATCCGGTCCGGGCAAATCAAGGCGGCCAACTGCGGCCGGTATCACGCCGGCATTCGTGGCGCATGGCTTCCCGCGGCAAACATCTTGAAGGATGTCGCGACACTGTGCGGTGTGGAACCCTTGCCATCCGACTACTGGGGACTGGGCGAGGAATTCAGCAGAAACAAGGCCGTATCGGTCAAAGCTTATGAAGAGCTCGATGCACTTGCTCAAGCGTTTTCCGACACGCCGCAGACACCCTTCGAAGCAAGGGCGCTTGTCGAACAGTTCCCATGGGCAAGCCCGATCGACGCAAATCTGAGCAGTGACGAGGCTATTGTCAGCGACAAGCAGATCATTGCGCTGCCCGCCTGGCGGCATGTGTCCCAGCCGGCACCGCTGGCGCAGGCAACGGTTGGACGCTGAAGCGCATCATTCGGGTTGAAATTCTCCGCCGGAAGACTGTGGCCGATTGGCCACAGTTCGGATTTCTGACATGCCAATTATTGTCCGAGGGTCGCCTTTTTGATACCGAGTCCGTGGGGCATGTTGAAGGCGGGACGTCAAAATGAAATTTGGCAGATATTTGCGTGGCAAAACACGCCGTGGCATGGCCACTGCACTCTTTCAATCAGTTTCGGCCGGGGCACTCTGTTTCGCCCTTGCCACAACATCGGCGGGTGCGGCGGACCCCGCCGAGCTTCCCACCCGGGACCTTGCCACTGTCTTCGAGGTCAATGCCTGGGGCGGCTATCTTTGGCGCGGTGGCGACGCGATCAATTCGTCAGGTGGTGCGCCCAACGAAATCGAGGATTTCCCGCTTTTCGGCGGCGGCGCATTGTTCGCAGTGCCAGTCCTCGACACCTGGCTTGCCCAACTCGAATTTGAGGGCGAGGGCGCATTTGACAACGACAATGTCAATGGCGTGCCGGCCGATGACACCTATTCCGGCGGATATACGGGCGCCGGTCAATTCGCGTTTACGCACAATCATTTCCTGATGGGCGTTTTTGCCGGCGCTGGTGAGACGTTTTTCCATGAAACGACAACCGATCACGATGTAACGCAGTGGATTGCGGGCGGGCAGGCGCGGGTCCTCAACGAAAGAGGCTCGCTGGCGCTGCAACTGGGCTATTTCGACACCCATGCCGACAGCGGCAACATGGAGACCCTCAGCGACACGATTTTCGTTCGCGCGGTCGGACAGGTTTTCTTCAACAACGGACAGACCATGCTCGAGGGCGCTGTCGCTTATGCCGACGGCACCCAGGACGAGGACGATGCGCCCTTTTCCAACTCCACAGATATGTGGGCATGGGAAATCGTGCTTGAACATCAGCTGGCGATGCTTTCCGGCGACAATTCGGCCGCTTCGGTTTTCGTGTCCTATGAAGGTGTCCAGGTCAACGAGGACAGCACCTCGGGCAGCACGGACAGCCTTGTCGACCAGGGCATCTATGCCGGTTTGAAGTTCCGGCTCGGCGGCCAGCAGAGCCTTTACGAGCGTGAAATGAGCACCGCGCCCGGCCTTCCGAAAGTCCATCGCTGGCTCGGTGCAGTTCCCGCCGTCGACTGATCCAGTCACCAATTGCGATAAAAAGTTGCCATTTGCAGCAATATCTGTTGCGAATGGCGCAACGCTCTGATTCTACTGGCCTTAGAGTTTCCGTATTTTGAGTCGATTTAGCCCGCACACCGTCTGCGGGCGGATTCGTGCTCATTCCGCCGCAGCCGCGGTGATGCGAGATTTTGGGGGCAGTGATGCGCAAGAAACACGTGGCCGTTCTGATGGGCGGCTTTTCATCGGAACGGCCGGTCAGTCTTTCCTCCGGCAATGCCTGTGCCGATGCCCTCGAGGAGGTCGGCTATCCGGTGACGCGGGTTGATGTCGGGCGCGATGTCGCAGCCGTGCTGGCAGAGCTCAACCCCGATGTAGCGTTCAACGCCCTGCACGGTCCATACGGCGAGGACGGCACGATCCAGGGGGTCCTCGAGTTCCTGGAGATACCCTATACGCATTCAGGCGTCGCGGCCTCGGCACTGGCCATGCACAAGCAACAGGCCAAGCGCATTGCCTCGAGCGTCGGCATACCCGTGGCCGAGGAACTGGTCATGCACCGGCTGGAGATCGAGCTCATCCACCCGATGGAGCCGCCCTATGTCGTCAAGCCGGTGAGCGAGGGTTCGAGTTTCGGGGTTGTGATCGTCCATGAGGAGCATACCCACCCGCCCCAGAGCATCGGCTCGGCGGATTGGCCATATGGCGATCATGTCATGGTTGAACGATTCGTCCACGGACGCGAATTGACCTGTGCCGTCATGGGCGATCAAGCCCTTGGGGTCACAGAAATTTTCCCCATCGGCCACAGTTTTTACGATTATGAAGCAAAATACGTAAAAGGCGGATCAAAACACGAATATCCGGCGAAAATTTTACCAAATATTTACCAAAAAATTCAGAAACTGTCCCTGATGGCGCACCAAGCTCTCGGGTGTCGTGGCGTAAGCCGTTCTGACTTTCGGTATGACGACCGTTTTTCCGAAGACGGTGAAGTCGTCTGGTTGGAAATCAACACGCAGCCAGGCATGACTCCGACATCCATGGTGCCCGAACTGGCGGATCTTGCCGGCTATTCCTTCGGCGAGCTGCTGACCTGGATGGTGGAGGATGCTTCGTGCATGCGTTAGGGGACTGGTGGATTAGAAGACGGCGAAAGGCCGCGATGCGCCTGGAAGGTGCCGCGCCCGAGACGTCCGTCGTCCTGCCGCGCATCCTGCGCCGTCCCACACGCCTCTTCACGGCACTTTTCGATGGACGCGTCGCGATTCCGATCCATACCGGATCCATCGCGACCGCTGGACTTTTTGCCTTGACCGGACTTTACGGCGTTGTCGAGGGCGGGCACTTGCGCGCCCTCGCGGAGAGCACGACGTCGGCCGCCGGTTTTGCCATCGAGACCGTGAATGTTGCCGGCAATCACGAAACATCACCGATCGACGTCTTCCAGCAGCTCGGGCTCGACGGGCACACATCGCTGATAACTCTCGACGTCGAGGGAGCGCGAAAAGCAGTGATGGATCTGCCCTGGGTCATGGATGCCGAAATTCGCAAGATCTACCCGGACGCGATTGATATCAAGTTGTCGGAGAAGCGCGCCTTCGGCATCTGGCAGCATGGCCGGGAATTGTCGCTGATCGAGCGCAACGGCAATGTCATTGCACCGCTGACCAGCGAGAAATTCACCAAATTGCCGCTGTTCGTGGGGCTCGGCGCCGATGCCCATGCAGAGGCGTTTGACGCAATGCTCGACAATTGGCCCGAGTTGAAACCGCGTATTCGGGCCCGCATTCGTGTTGCCGACCGGCGCTGGGATATCCGCCTCGACAACGGCGTCACCGTGCGCCTTCCCGAAGATGGTGCCGCCGGAGCGCTCGCCAGGCTGCAGCGCATGGACGCCGAACAGGAAATCCTTGGCCGCGATATCGCCACCGTCGACCTGCGGTTGGCCGACCGGATCACGATCGGCCTGACGGAAGGCGCCGCTGAACGGCGCCAAAACGCCCTGGAAGCGCGGGAGCGCCTGCTGAAGAAACGGGGCCGCAATTCATGAGCGTTTTCCGGTCTTCCAACTTTACGGTCCCACACCTCCGAGCGCTTCCCGCGAAGCGTTCGAGTGTCGTGACCGTTCTCGATATCGGCTCGACCAAGGTGGTCTGCCTGATCGGAAAGCTTGAACCGCGTGCGGAAAGCCGCCTTTTGCCGGGCCGCACGCATGACGTCGAAATCATCGGCGTCGGCCATCACAAGTCACGCGGCGTCAAAGCGGGCGTGATTGCAGATCTCGACGCTGTCGAGAGCTCGGTGCGCATGGCGGTCCATACAGCGGAGAAGAGAGCCGGTTTGACGGTCGAATCTTTGATCGTCAACGTCTCCGCCGGACGCCTGCGCAGCGATGTCTATTCGGCCGAGATCGATCTCGGCGGCCACGAAGTCGAGCGTTCGGACCTTCGCAAGGTTCTCGCTGCGGCGGCCGCACAGATCGACAGCTCGGACCGGTCCATCGTTCATGCCCTGCCCACCGGATTCAGCCTGGACGGCGAGCGTTCCATTCGCGACCCGCTCGGCATGTTCGGTGACCATCTCGGCGTCAACATGCATGTGGCGACGGCCGAACAGGCACCGCTGCGGAACCTTGAGCTTTGTGTGAACCGCGCTCATCTGACGGTCGAAGCTATGGTTGCAACACCCTATGCAAGCGGTCTTTCGGCACTGGTCGACGACGAAGCGGAGATCGGTTGCGCCTGTATCGACATGGGTGGCGGCACAACAACGATTTCGGTGTTTGCCGAGGGGCGTATGGTCCATACCGATGCGATCGCGCTGGGCGGACATCACGTCACCATGGACCTTGCGCGTGGTCTTTCCACGCGGCTGGAGGATGCCGAGCGATTGAAAGTGGTCCACGGATCGGCCTTGCCGATGACCGGGGATGAACAGGACACCGTTTCGGTTCCGCCGATCGGCGACGGCGACAGCGAAATGCCCGTGCAGATGCCGAAGGCGCTGCTTGGACGGATCGTGCGTGCGCGCATCGACGAGACTTTGGAAATGATCCGCGACCGCATCCAGCGGTCCGGTTATGCACCACTTGTGGGACGACGCATCGTCCTGACGGGCGGTGCAAGCCAATTGACCGGTATAGCCGACGCAGCGCGGCGCATACTGGCCCGCAATGTGCGTATCGGCCGACCGCTTGGTGTTGCCGGTTTGCCGGCCGCGGCAAAGGGGCCGGCATTTTCAACCGCCGTAGGACTGATGATCTATCCGCAGATCGCCGCGCTGGAAAGCCGCGGCGTTGAACGGGCCGGGCGTTACCGGGCCGTGGGCGGCGGCGGCCGTTTTGCCCGTGTAGGACAGTGGTTGAAGGAAAGCTTCTAGAAATGTGATGGCCGGCGCGGCAGGCGGCCAGAGTGAAAAAGGAACGAGGTGCCATGACTATCAATCTGCAAAAGCCGGACATCACCGAGCTCAAGCCGCGGATCACCGTGTTCGGTGTCGGCGGGGGTGGCGGCAACGCCGTCAACAACATGATCAATGCCGGGCTCCAGGGGGTTGACTTCGTGGTCGCCAATACCGATGCCCAGGCGCTGACAATGACCAAGGCCGACCGGGTCATCCAGATGGGTGTCGCGGTGACTGAAGGGCTTGGCGCCGGATCGCAACCGGAAGTCGGATGTGCAGCGGCACGCGAGTGTATCGACGAAATCAACGACCACCTCAACGGAACGCATATGTGTTTCGTCACGGCGGGAATGGGCGGCGGAACGGGTACGGGAGCCGCGCCGGTCGTCGCACAGGCCGCGCGGGAGCGCGGGATCCTGACGGTCGGTGTCGTCACCAAGCCGTTCCACTTCGAGGGACAGCGCCGCATGCGGATCGCCGAAGACGGGATCACGGAACTGCAGCAGGCGGTCGACACGCTGATCGTCATTCCGAACCAGAACCTCTTCCGCATCGCCAATGACAAGACGACTTTTGCCGATGCCTTCGGCATGGCGGACCAGGTGCTTTACTCGGGTGTCGCCTGCATCACCGACCTGATGGTCAAGGAAGGCCTTATCAATCTCGACTTCGCCGACGTCCGTTCGGTGATGCGGGAAATGGGCAAGGCAATGATGGGAACCGGAGAAGCCTCCGGCGAAGCTCGCGCCATGGCAGCCGCGGAAGCAGCCATCTCCAACCCGCTTCTCGACGAGACGTCGATGAAGGGCGCTCAGGGCCTGCTGATTTCGATCACTGGCGGCCGCGACATGACGCTTTTCGAAGTCGATGAGGCGGCAACGCGCATCCGCGAGGAAGTCGATACCGACGCCAATATCATTCTCGGCGCGACATTCGACGAGGACCTCGAAGGTCTGATCCGGGTTTCGGTTGTTGCTACGGGCATCGACAAGGACGGAGCGAGCGAGGAGCCTGCCACGACCGCCCCGACGCTGGCACCGAAGCCGGTCAGCCAGCCGTCACAGCCGGCGGCCACCCCGGCGCCGGTGGCGGCACCGGCAGCCGCGACGGCGAGCGTTGCCGCGCAGCAGACGGCTGCGGATCCGGTTGAAGCGACCATCAAGCTGGCCGAAGCCGAGCTGGAACAGGAACTCAGCATTGCGGTTCCCGAGGGAGCCGAGGCCGGAAACGGCGAGGAGTTCCAGCCGCAAAGCAAGCTCTTCGCCTCAACGGAAGGGCAAAAGCCGGTGATACAGAGCAGGGCCACGCCGCAAGCTGCGCCGCAGACCCCGCCTCCCGTGGCGCCGACCGTCCAGGCCGCACAGCCGCAACCGGAAGCGCCGGCTCCGCAGATGCCGCGGATCGAGGACTTTCCGCCGGTTGTGCAGGCTGAGGTCGAGCGGCAGCAACGCCAGGCGCCCGCTCAGGACGAGCGCGGACCTATGGGTTTGCTGAAGCGTATCTCGCACAGTCTTGGCCGGCGTGAGGATGAAGACGGTGCCAGCGCGGAAGCGCCAGCACCGGCACCATCAAATCAGCGTCGCCAGCTTTCGGCGGAGGCAAGCATGTATGCGCCGCGGCAGGGCAACCTCGACAATCAGGGCCGCGCGCAGCCTGCGACAAAGACACAGCAGTCGGAGGATGATCAGCTCGAGATTCCGGCCTTCCTTCGCCGGCAGGCACTCTAGAAAGGGTGCCGCGCGACTCACTTTGACAAAAATCGGGGCAAAAATCTCAAAATTGCCCCGGTTCTGTTCCAAGATGAAAACAGGCTCATCACGTTAACGGTTCATTAATGAATATTAAATTCGTTAAACCGTTGAAAACGCTTGCCTAATTCACCGTTACAATCCGTAAAAAACCGTGATTTGGTTTGTCCAAAGACGCCACGTATCTTTCAGCTGTGGGGATTTGGTCGGGACAAAAGGTCATCCGAAAACACTGAAAACATACGCGGTTTTACTTCCGCGCATGGGCGCAGGACTTTTGGAATTACCTTGGCTGAAGATATCAGGCTTGAATGTATGAGTATTAACTATTTTGGCTATCAGACGACGATTCTGAACGAAGCTACGCTCTCGGGGGTGGGAGTGCACAGCGGTTCGAAAGTCTCGATCACATTCAAGCCAGCAGAAGCCGATACTGGCGTCGTTTTCAAACGCACATTGGACAATGGGGATACCCATCTTATCCGCGCAATCGCCTCGCAGGTTGCCGCAACGGACCTGTGTACCGTTCTCGGCGATGCTGAGGGAGCGAGCGTTGCCACGGTCGAACACCTCATGGCCGCGTTCTATGCCATGGAAATCGACAATATCATTGTCGAGATCGACGGCGGGGAAGTGCCGATCATGGACGGCAGTTCAATTGTCTTCATCGAGGCGCTTGACCGCGCCGGCGTTGACATCCTCAGCAGCAAGAGACGCTATCTGCGGGTGGTCAAGCCGGTCCGCATCGAAGCCGGCGCTTCGTGGGCCGAGTTCGTCCCCTACGAGGGGACCCGTTTCGAAATCGACATCGATTTCGATTGCAAGCTGATCGGCCGGCAATCCTGGAAGGGCGATATCTCCGCGGAAACCTTCCGCCGGGAACTGGCACGCGCCCGCACTTTCGGTTTCATGCGCGATGTGGAATTCCTTTGGGCATCCGGACACGCCCTAGGCTCTTCGCTGGAGAACTCGGTGGTCATCAGCGATGACGACTCGGTTATCAACCTCGAAGGTCTGCGCTACGAGAACGAATTCGTGCGTCACAAGACCCTTGATGCAGTCGGCGACCTTGCGCTGGCCGGTGCCAAATTCATCGGCTGCTACCGGTCCTATCGTGGCGGGCACAAGCTCAATTCACTGGCGCTCAAGGCGCTCCTGAACGACGCGAATGCATATGAGGTCGTGGAAACCTCTCAGCCGCGTGAAACGCCGCGCGGCGGTGAGCTTGTCGCGGTCAGCGGGCCGATGTTCGCTCTCTGGACCCTATAGCTTCAATCCTGCGCGCCCCCCGGGAACTGGCGCTGCCTCTGCGCGGCCGTGCCTTGCTGCCACAAAAATGTACTAAAACAGACGCATGACGTTGCGATCGTCGTGCAATTGGCGCTAAAAAGCCTGCACTGTTTCGGGTGCGGCCGGTAAACGGGTTGTTATAAAATTTGGTCCGTTCCGCCGTGCAAATGTGGTATTCCGTCGATCGGAACGATCCTGCGCCTGAGTCGGGGCGAATGGAATGTGGGGTATAGACCGAAATGCTGAACAGGGGACTGGTTCCAGTGAATAAATTCCTGCGTGGTTTGCTCTTGGCCGTCGGCCTCGGCAGCATGATGGTCCTTGGTGCCTGTCAAAGCGACAGGGATATCGACATAACCGCGCTTGATGTCGAAACCGAACCGGCGGATGTCCTCTACAACCAAGCGCTTGCCAATATCAAGGCTGGAAAGATGCGGGAGGCCTCGCGCAAATTCGAGGCGATCGACAAGCAGCATCCGTATTCGGAATATGCCCGCAAGGCCATGGTGATGAACGCCTTCGCCAATTACCGGATGGGCAAATACCCGGACTCGATCAACAGCGCACGCCGCTATATCAGCCTTTATCCGGAGTCGGAAGACACGGCCTATGCCTACTACCTGATCGGTCTTTCCTACTACCGGCAGATACCACAGGTGACACGTGATCAGGGATCGGCCCGGCGGGCCATCGCGGCGTTCTCGGAAATCATCCAGCGCTATCCCGAATCCGAGTATGTCACGGATTCCGAGACGAAGATCCGATTTGCCCGCGACCAGCTTGCCGGCAAGGAAATGCAGATCGGCCGCTACTACCAGGAACGCAAGGAGTATGCGGCGGCGGTCAACCGGTTCCGTGTCGTCGTTGAAACCTATCCCAACACGCGTCAGGTGGAAGAGGCATTGGCCCGCCTCGTCGAGGTGTACTTTGCCATGGGTTTGACGCAGGACGCGCAGACGGCAGCGGCGGTCCTCGGTCACAACTTCCCCGACAGCCAATGGTACGCGGACTCCTACAAGCTCCTGCAATCCCAGGGACTCGAGCCACGTGAGAACAGCGGCTCCTGGCTTACCCGGGCTGGATCGCGATTGCTCGGCGCTGAAAGCTGACAAAGGGAGACCATGCTTTCACACCTTTCGATCCGGGATATCGTTCTGATCGAACGGCTTGATCTCGGTTTCGAACGGGGGCTATCGGTGTTGACCGGCGAAACGGGCGCCGGAAAGTCCATTCTTCTCGACAGTCTTTCCCTGGCGCTCGGTGCCCGTGGCGACGGCGGGCTGGTGCGCCAGGGTTCCGACCGCGGGCAGGTCACCGCAGCTTTCGACGTTCCGCAGGATCATCCGGTGCGGGCATTGCTGCGCGAGAACGGTCTCGATGACGACGGTGATCTGATCTTCCGGCGCACGCAAAATGCCGATGGACGCACCAAGGTCTATATCAACGATCAGCCTGCCAGCGTCGCGCTGATGCGCCAGGCGGGGCAGATGCTGGTGGAAATCCATGGCCAGCATGACGACCGCGCGTTGGTTGAACCGGACGCGCATCGCCGGCTGCTCGACGCCTTCGGCGGCCTGCAGGCCGAAGCGGCCGCTGTCGGCGCGCTCCATCTGGGCTGGCGCAGGGCCGTAAAAGACGCGGACGAGCATCGGGCACGCGTTGAAGAGGCGGCGCGGGAATCCGATTATCTGCGCTCTTCCGTCGATGAGCTCGAGGCGCTGTCACCGGTTGACGGTGAAGAAGACGAACTCGCGGACCGGCGTGCACTTATGATGAAAGCCGAGAAGATCGCGGCTGACATCAATGAAACCAGCGATATCCTCTCGGGGCAGGCGGCGCCGTTGCCGATGCTCAGTTCGCTGCTGCGGAGGCTTGAGCGCAAATCCGCCGAAGCCCCCGGTCTCCTGGACGAGGTCATTGAACATCTCAGTGTCGCCGTCGACCGGCTGTCGGACGCCCAGACGGCAACCGAGGCGGCAATGCGGGCCGCCGAGTACGATCCCGATGAGCTCGAAAGCTGCGAGGAACGCCTGTTCGCGCTTCGCGCCGCGTCACGCAAGTACAACGTCCCGGTTTCCGAATTGCCGGCACTCGCCGAGCGCATGGTTTCGGCGCTGGCGGAACTCGATGCGGGTGAAGAGAAGATGGCGCAGCTGGATGCGCTGGCCACCGCCGCCGAGGGCGCCTATCGCGATGCGGCTCAGGCCCTTTCGGAGCGGCGCCACGAAACCGCGACCGTCCTTGCCGATGCCGTTATGGCCGAACTGCCGGCGCTCAAGCTGGAGCGTGCCTCCTTTATCGTCGACATCAATAGCGATACACAGCTGGGCGGACCCGACGGCATCGACCAGGTGGCCTTTCATGTGCGCACCAATCCCGGAACCCGGCCGGGGCCGATCCTCAAGGTCGCGTCGGGCGGCGAGCTGTCGCGCTTTCTGCTGGCGCTGAAAGTGGCGCTTGCCGACCGTGGCTCCGCGCCGACACTTGTATTTGACGAGATCGATACCGGCGTCGGCGGTGCGGTGGCCGACGCGATCGGAAAGCGGCTGAAACGCCTGGCGGCCGATGTGCAGGTGCTTTCCGTTACCCATGCGCCACAGGTTGCGGCGAGGGCATCCACCCACATGCTGATCGCAAAGGGCTCGGGCGGCGACGAGACGGTTACGACACGCGTCAGTACGATGGACAGTCAGTCCCGGCAGGAAGAGATTGCCCGCATGCTGGCTGGCGCCTCGGTCACCGACGAGGCACGGGCGGCTGCAGGACGGCTGCTTTCAGAGAGTCCCTGAACGGTACAATTCCCTGTCCGGCCGGCTCCGCTTGCATTAAAACAGAGTTCTTCGATTCACAGGTAGCGACGCATGTCTGATGAAACCATCGCGGTTGAGGAGTTGAACGAGGCGCAGGCAGCGCGCGAACTCGCGCGGCTTGCCACGGAAATCAGCAGCCACGACCGGCACTACCACACCGAGGACGCGCCGGTGATCTCAGATGCGCAATATGATGCGCTGAAGAAGCGAAACCTGGCGATCGAGGCCCGTTTTCCGGGGTTGAAGCGTGCGGATTCGCCCAGCGACCGCGTCGGCGGTGGTGTGCTCGAAAAGTTCGAGAAGGTGACCCACCAGGTTGCCATGCTGTCGCTGGACAATGCCTTCTCAGAGGAAGATGTCCATGATTTCGTCGAACGCGTGCGCCGCTTTCTAAAGCTTTCGGCCGATGCGCCTTTGGCATTTACCGCGGAACCGAAGATCGACGGCCTGTCGTTGGCTCTTCGCTATGAAGAGGGGCGGCTGGTGACTGCGGCAACGCGCGGCGACGGTGCTGTCGGCGAGAATGTCACGGCCAATGCCAGGACCATCTCGGACATCCCGCACAAGCTGAACGGCGATGTCCCGGCCGTTTTCGAGGTGCGTGGCGAGGTCTACATGACCAAATCGGATTTCGCTGAACTCAACCGCAAGCAGGAAGCGGAAGGCAAGCAGACCTATGTCAATCCGCGCAACACGGCAGCCGGTTCCCTGCGCCAGCTCGATACCTCGATCACAGCGAGCCGGCCACTGAAGTTCTTCGCCTATGCCTGGGGCGACACCAGCGGCCTTCCGGCCGACACTCAGTTCGGGGTGGTCGCGTGCTTTTCCAAGTGGGGATTCAAGGTCAACCCGCTGATGAATCGCTTCGACACGGTGGAAGGCCTGCTTGGGCAATATCGGCTGATCGAAGCGGAGCGCGCGGAACTGGCCTATGATATTGACGGTGTCGTGTACAAGGTCGACGACCTGACATTGCAACAGCGCCTTGGTTTCGTCTCCCGCAGCCCGCGCTGGGCGGTCGCCCACAAGTTTCCGGCGGAAAAAGCGACGACGGTGCTCAGGGACATAGAGATCCAGGTGGGCCGTACCGGCGCGCTCAGCCCGGTGGCAAGGCTCGATCCTGTGACCGTCGGCGGCGTGGTTGTTTCGAACGCCACCCTGCATAATGAAGACTATATTGCCGGCATCGGCAGCGACGGGCAGCCGATCCGAGAAGGCAGGGACCTGCGGATCGGCGACACTGTCACGATCTACCGGGCCGGCGATGTCATTCCGAAGGTCATGGATGTCGATCTATCGCGCCGGCCGAAGGACAGCGTGCCGTATGTGTTTCCGGAAACCTGCCCGGCCTGCGGCAGCCCCGCGACCCGAGAGGTCAACGAAAAAACTGGCCGCGTCGACTCGGTTCGCCGCTGTACGGGCAGCTTGATCTGCCCGGCCCAGGCTGTTGAAAAACTTAAGCATTTCGTGTCGCGTAATGCCTTCGACATTGACGGTTTCGGCGCCAAGCAGGCAGAGGCGTTCTACAATGCCGAGCTCGTCAAGAACCCGGCCGAAATCTTCACGTTGCAGGAACGCGACGCGGCTTCTCTCAACCGGTTGAAGAACCGGGATGGCTGGGGAGAACAGAGCGCCGCCAACCTGTTCGCGGCGATCGAGGCAAGGCGAGAGATCGACCTGCACCGCTTCATCTATGCGCTCGGGATCCGCCACGTGGGTGAGGGCAATGCCAAGATCCTTGCCCGTGTCTACCATTCGGCGCGCGGTTTTGTAGATGCGATGGAAGCGGCCGGTGATCACGAAAGCGAGGCCTGGAACGACCTGGTCAATATTGACGGCATCGGACCGATCGTGGCGCAGGCGCTGGTCGAATTCTTTGCCGAGACGCACAATGCGGCCATCGTCGAACAGCTTCTGAGGGAGGTCCGCCCCCGGGACGCCGAGCAGGTGGCCGCCGATACAGCCTTTTCGGGCAAGACGATCGTCTTTACCGGCTCGCTTGAGCGCATGTCGCGAGACGAGGCAAAGGCAATGGCGGAACGTCTCGGGGCAAAAACCGCCGGTTCGGTTTCTAAGAAAACGGATCTTGTCGTTGCCGGGCCGGGGGCCGGTTCCAAGCTGAAGAAGGCCGGTGAACTCGGTATCGAAGTCATCGATGAGGATGAATGGTTCACCCGGATCGGGGAATGATCAGTTTGATTGAACAAACGATCATTATTATTGGCGTGACGGGTCAGCATAGCTGACCTAATTTGTGCAAAAGACGCTCGCGGCAAGAGCCGCGGTCTTTGCTTCATCACACACACCGACGAGGTTTCCGATGTTCCTGAGATTCGATGCCGAATTTCGCCAGGGCATGCGGGATTCCGTACCGGTTGTCCTGGGTGCCGCACCGTTCGGACTGTTGTTCGGTGCGCTTGCCGTTGAAAACGGCATGGAAATTCACGAGGCGATGCTGATGAGCGCGACCATCTATGCCGGGGCCAGCCAGATGGTTGGCATCGATCTTTTCGGAACGAAGGTCGCGCCCTGGATTATTGTGCTGTCGATATTCGCGGTGAATTTCCGCCATATCCTCTATTCGGCCTCTCTGGGACCGAAAATCGCGCATTTTACTTTCGCGCAGAAGGCCATCGCTTTCTTCGCGCTGATCGATCCACAGTTTGCTGAGACCGAACAGCGTCACGAGCGTGGCTACCGGATCAGCTTCAACTGGTATATGGGTGTTGTCATCCCGATCTTTATCAGCTGGGTCATACAGGCCGGTCTGGGCGGCTATTTTGGACGTCTCATCAAGGATCCGTATGCCTTCGGTCTCGATTTCATGCTGCCGGTCTATTTCCTGGTTCTGGTGATGGGTTTTCGCAAGCGGAAAAACTGGCTTCCGGTCGTTGTCGCCAGCGGTGTCGCTTCGATCGCCGCCTTTTTCACCATCGGATCACCCTGGCATATCAGCATAGGTGCGGTGGCCGGGGTCGTTCTGGCGGCTCTGATTGCAGGCGGCGACCCGCTGCCCGAGACCGTTGAAGCCGATCCGGAGCATGTGTGACATGTTCGGCATAAGCGACATCACATGGATCATCATCTTCGGCGCCCTGGCGACCTATGCGACCCGCGTTGGCGGCCACCTCGTGCTGTCCCGGTTCGAACACATCCCGCGGCGGGTCAGCGCGGCGCTTGACGCGGTCCCGGCCGCGGTTCTGAGCACTCTTGTTGCCCCGGCGGCGGTGTCCAACGGGCCGGCCGAAGCAATAACCCTGGTTGTCGCCGCCATCGCGGCGCTGCGTTTCAACCTGATCGTCGTGCTCTTGATCGGCGCCGCCGCGATTATCTCGCTGCGTGCTGCGGGTCTTGGCTGATGGGTGCCGTCATCATGGCCAGCCAGTCCCGGTCTTCCTGCTTCTCGATCAATGGGGCAAGCACGTCGCGCACACGATTGTGATAGCCGTTCAGCCAGGAAAGCTCTTCCTGGCTCAGAAGGTCCGGGAGGATCAGGCGCCGGTCGATGGGGCACAGCGTCAGCGTTTCGAAACCGAGCATCGGCTTGTCGCCGCCCTCGACCGGGGAGGGTTCTTCGACTGCCACAAGATTTTCGATGCGAATGCCAAAGGAACCCTCGCGATAGTAACCCGGCTCGTTTGACAGGATCATGCCGGGTTTGAGTTCCTGAAGCCCGCGCCGGGAAATGCTCTGCGGGCCTTCATGCACCGAAAGATATGAACCGACACCATGTCCCGTGCCGTGCGCGTAGTCGGCGCCCGCCTTCCACAGCGCCGAGCGGGCAACCGCGTCGAGATCGACGCCGCGCGTTCCTTCGGGGAAACGCATCAAGGTCAGAGCGATCATCCCTTTCAGCACGAGCGTAAAGAACCGTTTTTCCTCATCACCCGCCGTTCCGATGGGTACCGTCCGGGTGATGTCGGTTGTTCCGTCCCGGTACTGGCCACCGGAATCGACCAGGTACAACTCGCCGTCCTTCAGGACCCGGTTGGACCGGTTTGAAACGCGGTAGTGAATGACCGCGCCATTCGGACCGGATCCGGAGATGGTATCGAACGAGATATCCAGAAGCGGCATCTGGAGACGTTCACCGGTTGTGCGACGGGCGTCCTCAAGCTGCCGGACGGCGTTTATCTCGTCCGTGGTTCCGGGTTTCTGCCGGTCGAGCCATGCAAGAAAAGCGACCATTGCGGCACCGTCGCGCTCGTGCGCGGTTCTGCTCCCTGTGAGTTCGACAGGATTCTTCTGCGCGCGGGGCAAACGCGCCGGGTCCGCCTTCTCGACAAGCCTGCCCCCGGCACTGGTGATCAGTCCGGCTATCCGGGCAGGTGCGAGACCAGGATCAAGCATCACCTTTGCGCCATCCGCGCCCAGTGCGGCCAGCGCGGGTTCGAGTTCGCCCGGGTCCACGATCTGCGTCACGCGCGCAAGATGTGCCGCGGCGTCCCTGCCGGGTTTGCTGCTGTCCATGAACAGCCGGTTGCTGCCGTCCGCATCGATGATTGCGAACGCCAGGGGGTGCGGCGTGTGGGGAACATCACTGCCGCGGATGTTGTAAATCCAGGCAATCGAGGACGGATCCGTGATCACGCAGCAGTCCGCATCGGCGTCCTTGATGGCCGCTGATATCTGCTCGAGCTTTTCATGCGCGGTGCGGCCAGCAAACTGCTCCGGCTGCACGGAAACAGCGCCCGCCGGCTCGGCAGGTCTGTCATCCCAGATTGCGTCAATCGGGTTGGCGTCGAGATACACGATTTCGCCGCCGCTTGTTCCCAGGGATTTTTGCAGTGCTCGCGATTCTCTCAATGTGTGAAGCCACGGATCGATGCCGAGCCGAAAACCCTGCGGTGCCTTTTCCTCGAGCCACTGTCGCGGCGGATTCTTGATGAGATCCTCAGGCGTGAACAGCGCTGGGTCGACTTCCTGGCGGACCTGCGTCGTATAGCGTCCGTCGACAAAAATATGGGCGTCTTGCCGAAGAATCAGTGCAACGCCCGCCGAACCTGTGAAGCCCGTGAGCCATGCAAGACGCGCTTCGCTTTCGGGAACGTACTCGCCCTGAAACCGATCCGATCGGGGGACCAGGAATGCATCGATGCCCAAGGCGTCGAAGCGCGAACGCAGCCTCTCCAGCCGATCCTTGCTGGCGGCGGCGCTGGCTGTGACGTCAAAGCTCTGGAACATGGTCGAACCTCGCAAACCCGGGATTGTCTTCGCAGATGCAGCAAACTTTTCGCATATGCAGCAAACGCAGGGCTACCATGCGCGAAACCACCTAACGGACGGGATGGCTGCGGCGTATATATAGCCGCAACAGCACATTGGAAAACAAGATTTAAGAGGAACTTTCCCATGTCCAAGTCGTTTTTCCGCAATGCCTTCGACCGTGTTGCAGCCGCGCGTGAAAAAGAAGCACGCCGTTATGTCAACGGGGCGCTCCTGTCGCTCGACGATGCAACGCTGAAGTCGCTCGGCCACAGCCGTGAAGAGCTGATGCGGTCCGCGAAAACGCCCTTTCCTTTCTGAGGCGTTCGAATACGACAATCGAACTCCCGGGCATCTGCCCGACTTCATACGGCGCCTTCGGGCGCCGTTTTGTTTTCTGCAAAGTAAAAAATCAGAAGATCAGGGTCATGCACCGAAAGCATGGCTGAGTTGCTCTTTCATATCTGACATTGCCGCATTTCGAACCCAAATCGGAATTGAGCATTAAATGCAATTCAGCAATTGAAAGGACATTTCCGATGTCACATTCTGTATTCAGGAAGGCCTATGATCGCATGATTGCCGCCCGTCAGAGACAGGCAAACGGCCTTATTCGCAATTACCTGTTGGCCCAGGACGATGCCACGCTGCAATCCCTGGGACACAAGCGCGAAGACCTCGAAAAGAAAAACCGTATCCCGTTTGAAATCTGACAGCGGGACGGAGTTTTCCCGGCCCTTACCGCGGGTCCTAACGGCGCCGATCCGGCGCCGTTTTGTTTGCCCGGGTTTCAACGCCCGAGATGCAGCGTGACCCATCCATCGCACCACAGTGTCCTGCGGTGAAACAGCCCCTGATTGTTGTAGGCGGCGAGCACCTTGCGGCGCTGCTCGGACAAGATGCCGGAAAGAATAACCTGCCCGTCGGCGGCGAGATTGCGGCTTAACGCCGGGGCCATCCGCATCAAGGGCCGAGCGAGAATGTTGGCGACAATCAGGTCGAATGGGCCGTGGCGCGCAAACAGGCCGTGGTGGAAACCCGCGGCGGTCGCCCAGTTTATTGTCGAGCCACAGCCGTTTTTGCGGGCGTTTTGAGTGGCGACCTCAATCGCGACCGGGTCAATATCGGTCGCGAGGATCGATGCCGGCATCAGCTTGGCGATGCCGATCGCCAAGACGCCGCTGCCCGTTCCAAGATCGAGCACGTTGTGGAACCGCCTGCGTTTGGCCAGCGCTCCGATCATTTCGAGGCAGCCTTCGGTGGTGCCGTGATGGCCCGTTCCAAAGGCGCGTCCGGCGTCGATTTCGATGGCAAGATCGCCAGCACGCACCTGGTCGCGATCATGCGATCCGTGAACAAGGAACCGGCCCGCGCGTACGGGCCGCAATCCTTCGAGGGAGCGGGCTACCCAGTCAATGTCGGGAAGGTGTTCGGTTTCGATGGCCACATCGGGCAATGCGGATTCCAGACACTGACGCATGTCTTGCATCAGCCCGGCCTGTTCCTCTGCCGGTGCGTAGAGCGAGGCTTCCCATACGTCGTTGCTTTCATCGATCTCCATGGTCGAGACCGGGTAGCCGTCGTCCCCGAAGCGGTCGCTTAACAGATCAAGCGCTTCGGAGCATTGTTGCTGGCTGGCAGTGATGAAAAGGCGAACCTGGTTCATGCGTGGTCTTTGTCTGCCACCGCGCATGACCACGGTGTTTGCTCCAACAGGCTAGCCGTCGATAAGATTCTCGAGTTTCTTGACCGCGACATCGGTGTTTTCGCCATAGGCGATGGTGCCCTTGAACCGGCCACCATTGTTAAGCAGGAAGACAGCGGCATAGTGATCCATGGTGTAGTCGCCATCTGGGTCGCTTTTGTCGAGCGGTACCTTGCTATAGAAGACATTGAAGCCCTTCACCATGGCCCGGACCTTTTCCGGATCGCCGGTTATGCCGACGACGCGTTCGGTAACGTTGGAAACATACCGGCCGAGGATGTCGTGGCTATCTCGTTCCGGGTCGACGGTAACAAAATAGGCATTGATCGCATCACCGTCCGGATCGGCGGTGCGCAGCCAGCCGTCCATCTCAAAAAGCGTAGTCGGGCAAACCTCGGGACAGTGGGTGAAGCCGAAAAACAAGGCCGTCGGTTTTTCGCGGAACGCTGCTTCGGTGATGGGTGCGCCATTCTGATCGATGAGTTCGAACGGAACGCCATAGGGATTTTCCGCCAACGCCGTGTCGGAACGCGACCACTCGAATGCCAGCCACGCGAAGGCTACGCCGAGAACGGCGATGAGCGCTATCAGAACGGTCCTAACGGCTGCCATTGCTGTCTCCGAAACCGGAACGGGTGATATTGGCGACTGATCAGACCTAGTTCTAGTGGTGCGCCACCGCGAAGTCACCGGGCCAATTTGACACATGACAAATTGTGATCGGCGCCGGTGACGGTCATCCGGGCGTGACGCGTTTTAGAAGCACCACGCCAGTCCCGTTGATGCGTAGGTCAGGAAAATTTCTGCACCGTGGTTCAACCAGCCGGCAAAAGCCATACCCGTGGCAATTGCCGCGGCGAGCACCGCAAGGCCGGCAGCCGCATATTTTTGAGCGCTGATCGTCGATGTATCCATGAGGGATATTATAGTGTGACCGGCGCCTGTATCCAAGCCGAGACTGCATGCGGGCGATCGGCGGTGATCTGATGGACTTTCCACCGCCAGTGGCCGCTGCAACTCGCCGCTAGCGGCCTTCGGCCGTTCCCTCGCGCCGCGGATCCGCGCCGCCCTGCAGGCCGTCCTCTAAAATGACGATGGCGTGCAAACCTGAATTCAGGTCGCGAATGTTGACCTTGTAGCCAAGGGTTTCGAGCGGCGCTGCGAGTTTTTCGGCCTCTGTCCCCTTTTCGACGTCGAAACTGCCGAACCGGTTGACGAGGTGCGGCATGTTGATGGCCGCCTGAACATCCAGTCCCCAGTCCAGGTGGGCGATTATGGCCTGGGCGACATAGCCTATGATGCGGCTACCGCCGGGCGATCCGATCGCCAGATAGGGCCTCCCGTCCCGCATGACGATGGTCGGCGACATGGAGGAACGCGGTCGCTTGCCCGGTTCGACCCGGTTGGCGATCGGCACACCGTCGCGATGGGTGCGGAAGGAAAAGTCGGTCAGTTCGTTGTTTAAAAGAAAGCCGTTGGTCATCAAACGCGAACCGAAGCCGTTCTCAATTGTCGTGGTCATGGAAACGACACTGCCGTCGGCATCGACGATGGAGAAGTGACTGGTCGAAGGCAGTTCCAGGCTCTCATCGTCCGCCCATAATTGCGCATGGTCCCAGGCCGGCGAGCCAGGCTCAACTTGCTCCGGTGTCAGTACGGTGCCGGGTTCGATTAATCTCGCCCGCTCGTTGAGATAGGCGCGGTCAAGCAGCCCCCTTGTCGGCATCGGGACAAAATCGCTGTCGGCCATGTAACGGCCGCGATCGGTAAAGGCGAGCCGCGAGGCATCGCCGATCAGGCGCCAGGTCTGCGGATCCGCCGGGCTCATGGATGCCATGTCGAAGGGCTCGAGGATTCCAAGGATCTGCCCGACGGTCAGCGCTCCGGAGGAGGGCGGCCCCATGCCGCACACATCGTAGCCGCGATATTCTACGCACACGGGGTCGCGTTCCTTGATCTCGTAGGCCGCCAGGTCCTCCAGCGCCAGCACGCCCGGATTTCCCGGATTGCCGTTGCGGACCGTTTCCACAATCGCGTCGGCGATCGGGCCGGCATAAAAGGCATCGGCACCTTCTGCTGCAATCAACCTCAGTGTTGCCGCATAGGCATGATTGGTCAGGACGTGACCGACGGGATGCGCCTGACCGTCGTCGCCGAGAAAATGGGCACGGGTCTCCTCGTGCAGGCCGAGCCGTTCGGAATCGGCCGTCAGCATCGCGAACAGGCGGTCCGACACCTCAAAGCCGTTGTCTGCAAGATCGATGGCCGGCTGCACAAGGCTCGGCCAATCAAGGCGCCCGTGCAACCGGTGCGTCTCGTAAAGCAGTTTCAGCGTTCCAGGCGTTCCGACCGAGCGCCCGCCGATAACGGCGTCAAAGAATTTAAGCGGCTCACCCTTGTCATCGAGAAACAGCGTTGGCGTGGCTGCCTTCGGCGCAGTCTCGCGCCCGTCATAGGTGGTCAGGCGGCCCGAGGCGCCGTCGAAATAAACGAGGAACGCACCGCCGCCGATGCCGGAAGATTGCGGTTCGACCAGGCCGAGCACCAGCTGTACCGCGACCATGGCGTCAATTGCGTTTCCGCCGGCAGCGAGGACTTCATGGCCTGCCCGCGTCGCATGCGGGTTGGCGGCGGCCACCATGAAGGTTTCGGCACGCACCGCCTGGCGATCGGATATGCCTGTTGCGATTTCCGGCGCGACACTGTCCGCTGCCTGCTGACCGTAGGCGGATCCGGCAAAGGCGAACAGGGCTGAGAACAACACTGCCCTGGCTGCATTTCCAATCGCTGTTTTCATGGGATCCTCCATTGTTTATTCGGCCGCTGGCCAGACCCCAGACTATGGATCGATGCTTTAGTGGGGTCCAGCCCGACAGAGTGGTTTGGTGACAGAAGCGACAAAAATTGATTGCCACGCGCGAAATTGCCGTCCGCAATCCCATGGGCCTCGCAATCCCGGTACTCCCGTTCCTATATGAAGCGTCAGCAATCACGGGAGCTTTCCATGCGGTATCTGATTTTGTGTTTGAGTTCCGTCTTCGCGCTGACAATGGCCGGAACGGTCGCCGGGCATGCCGAGCAGGTCGGGGAGGTCGGCGTCGATTGGCTCGGCAATGACATCATTGTTGACGCCGTTGAGGATCCGGGCGTTTCGGGCGTGACCTGTCACGTTGCCTATTTTGAACGGGGTGTCATCGACCGGCTGCAGAAGGGCAACTGGTTTGAAGATCCATCCAACTCTTCAATCGCCTGCCGCCAGACCGGACCGGTGGTCATCGGCGATATCGAACTGGATGAGGGCGGCGAAGAGATTTTCAAGCAACGCCGCTCGATCGTCTGGAAGAAGCTGGTCATCAAGCGCATTTACGACAAGAAGAACGACACGCTGATCTATCTGTCGCACTCAAGGCAGGTCCAGGGCGGATCGGCAAAGATGTCGCTTTCCACAGTGCCGCTCTATGGGCAGGACGTGACCTGGACCAAGGGCAGGCCATAGCCCGCCCTAACCGGTTTCAGTGTGCATCCCCTTCGCCGTTGGGTAAGGCTGTTTTTGCCGGCCTGAAGATGGCAATGGCGATGACAATGACGGCGATCTCGCCCAACAGGACGGCGGGCCAGATCTGACCGATGGCCGGATCGATCCACTTTTGCGGTCCGAACGATATCAGCGCCAGCAATGCTGCAAGCGCCGACAGGATCCTTCCCGCCCGTCCTCGGTCCGACCCGAGCATGATGGCGGCGATGGCAATGGCAATCGATGATCCCAAAAAAGGACCGAGCGCAAACGGTGCAACGTTCAGGGGCGGGTGCGGGACGGTCTCGGTGAAAAGCGCTCCGAGCATGGTGGTCTGAAGCACGGCCAGAATTCCAAGAGCGGCATCTGCGTTCGTGGCGGGTGAGGTGGTTTTCATGATTCACTTTCCGTAAAGATGTGTACGCGTTTGACAAATCCGTACATATCTTTACGGTTGCTGTCAAGCGAGTTGGAGGAATTCATGAAAACGGAACGTCAAGCCCAGCGGCGGCAACAGATTGAAGCGGCTGCCTACGAGGTGCTGGCGGAAAAGGGGTACAAGGCGGCTTCCATGCTGGCGATCGCCAAAAAGGCATCGGCATCCAACGAGACGCTCTATAACTGGTACGGCAACAAGCAGACGCTGTTTCGCTCGATGGTGGCGGAAAATGCACGGCAGGCCAGGCAGCTTTTGAACAGCTTCGAGGAAAACCACGACGATCCGCTTGAGGCCGTGCGGCAGCTCGGGCCTGTTCTTTTGCGAGTCGTCACCGGCGAGAAGGCTGTTGCGCTCAATCGCGCGGCGGTCGGGGATGTCCACGAGACGGGCCAACTGGGACCGACGATCGCGGAAGCCGGCAAGCGGACCATCGCGCCCATGCTGGCCGAGGTTTTCGGCAGGGCGAGGGCCGAGGGGCTGCTTGACTATGACGATCGGGAGGATGTCGCCCAGGTCTATATTTCGCTGCTGATCGGTGACCTGCAGATTGAACGGGCCATAGGCGTGCGCAGCGTGCTCGACGACGCGGAGATAAGCGAGCGTTCGCAAAGGGCCTGGCGATTGTTCCTAAAGCTTTATGCAACGGACAACTCTGGACGTTGACCGGCCGATGGGCTGTCATTCCGGCCGGAGAGGGCTCATCGTTTGTTTTTTGTGCCGTGTCCAAGCTCGCGGGACAATGCCTCGTGCGCGGCCTCGTCACCGCAAAGGATCAGCGTATCGCCCGGTCTGACGACTGCGACACTTGATGCGGCGGTTGTCTGCCATGAGCCGGCAGGACGCACGGCGAGAAGGTTCTCGCCCCGCAATTTGAGTGCTTCGCGGGGCGTTTCCGGTCCGAAATATTCGTGCTCGGCGATGCTGAGATCCTTGCCGAGCTGCAAGATGCGGTGATAGCCCATCTCGCCCAAGGATGTGGTGCGCAAAAGGATGTGTCCGATCAGGGCGCACATGCCACGGTCGAGAGCCCGGTTGCTCAGCACCATGAATGTCACGGCAATGGCGGCAGCGAGAATGGCGGCCTGGACGGCTATATGCTGCATGTCCGGTCCGGTGCGGACGAAGGCGACGATAAAGGTCGAGGCAATGGAAATCAGCCCGAGATTGCCGAGCACCATGAGCACGACGACGATGCGGCGGCGGATCGGATAGTTGGCGATCATCTCCGCCTCATGGGTTGTAAAGCCGGTTCCTGTGAGGGCGGAAACGCATTGGAAGCGGGCGATGTCCTCCGGCAAGCCGGTTAGCCGCATGGCAACGGCCCCGATCCGCACTAGCGACACAGACAGGGCCAAAAGGATGGCAATGGTGAGCGCGGCTGCCATCGGATCAGGCTCCCAGCTTCTCGCGGCCGAGCGCGAACGCGCCCTCGATGAAATCGGAAAGGCCGCCTTCCTTGTCGTCAAGTGTGAGAACCTCGGTCGCCGTTGCAACCGCGCCGACGAAGCCATCCGTATGCCAGTGACCGGGTGATGGAAGCGGCGGAAGGTTTCCGGCGTCAAGGTGCGGCCAGGGGTTGATGTAAAAATAGGGCTCGCCATAGGCTTTGTCGCCGGGCGACATGCCGACACCGATGCCACGGGCGTTTTCGCCACCGTCCTTCTGGAGACCAACATAGGTAGCGATATCAAAATGATGCGGCCAGCAATAGACCGGGCTTGGTCCCGGTGCGATGGCGGCATGTCTCGACGCGAAATGCAGCAATTGCCGGCTTGCAAGGTCATACCACCGGCCGAGCGCCAGCAAACCGGGTTCAAGCCCGCCGGTCCTGAACGCGGTTACGGCGATGACATCCTTCGGAAGCTTGAAGGGGTGTTTGACGCTGGAAGCCGGTTGCAACCCGTGCTCTGTCAGACCCTCGTCGAGCCAGGCGACGCAGGCGGCTTCCGATATGTCATCCAGTTCAAGCGTGGCGATCGCCTCGCCGCCCCGGACCAGCCGCATCGAAAGCGGTGACAGCGGAATGCGGATGATGATCGGTCCGTCGGAACTGGCGATCGGATTCGTCTCGAAAGCGCCGCTTGCTGCGTTCCAGTGCAATGCGGTGTGACTGTAATCGGGTCTGGCTTTCAGGTTGGCCAGTGCCGCGAGAGCGGCGATCTGCGCAGCATTGTGAGCCACGCTGCGCGCGTCGGCAATCGTTCCGGGTGCCGTTTGCGCGAGCAGTTCGGCAGCTGAAGTCATTGAATATCTCCCAAAGTATCAAACGCTTTACTGGCAATCAGACCAGCTCAGGATCGGTCATGATCTCAACGAGCGATGGGCCCTTGTGATCAAGCGCCTCGGATATGGCGTTTTCAAGGGCTTCGGTTTCGGTCACACGTGTGCCATGGCCGCCGCATAAACGGGCAAATGCGGCAAAGGACGGATTGGTGAGTTGCGTTTCCCAGACGGGCCAATGTCCGGCCTGCTGTTCCTTGGAAATTTTTCCAAGTTGTCCGTTGTTGAGCAGGATGTGGGTGATGTCCATTCCATACTTGACGGCGGTTGTGAACTCCATCGCATATTGGCCGAACCCGCCGTCGCCGGAGATCGAGACCACCTTGCGGCCTTCATAGGCTTCCAGGTCCTGGGTCGCGGCCCAGGCGCCGATGGCGGCAGGCAGTCCGAAACCAATGGAGCCGAGATAGCCAGACATCAGCACACGCTGGCCGCAGGTCTCGAAATAGCGTCCGAAGGAATAGGTGTTGTTGCCGACGTCTACTGCAATAATCGCGTCAGCCGGGCACAGATTGGTCAGCGCGTCGAACACGGCGAATGAATGGATGCCGTTGCCCTTTTCTTCCGCGAGACGCGACTGTTTTTCGGTGCGCCAGATCGCCCAGCGCTCGGCAAGCTCGGAAATCTGGTCTTCCGCATCCGGTGATTTCTCTGCCGTCTTTGTCATGATCTTGCAGAATTCGCCGATCTCTCCCCAGACCGGGAGCGTGACCCGGTGGAACTTGCCGAGCTGCATGCGCTCGAAGTCCACCTGGATGATGCGCTTGGAAGGCTCGATCCCGGTATGGTTGGAGAAAGAGGTTCCAAGTGTGATGAGGAGATCCGAGGTGGCGACGAACCAGCTTGCGATCGGGGTGCCGGAACGGCCGAGAACTCCGGCGGCGTTGGGATGGGTATCGGCAATCAGGCCCTTGGCCTTGAATGTCGTCAGCACAGGCGCGCCGATTTTCTCCGCGAAGGCAATCACCGCATCGCGAGCATGCACGGCGCCGTGGCCCATGATGATGATCGGTCGTTTGGCCGCGTCGATCATTTCCCTTGCAGCGTCGACATCGGCATCGGAAGGTTTGATAGCGGTGTCGCCCAAACGGCCCTTTGGACTGCGCGGCTTGGCCTTGCTCGGCTGCGTCTGAACATCGTCCGGAAAGATGAGATGCGCGACGTCGCGTTCGACGATGGCATTCTTGCAGGCAAGCGACATCAGCTCAGTGTGCTTTGAAGTGGAAAGCACCGTCTGGGAGAAACGCGACACGGCATCGAAGGCCGATTTGAGGTCGATGTCCTGGAAGGCGCCGGGACCGAAGACCTGCGTCTGGACCTGGCCGGTCAGCGCCAGAACCGGCGCCCGGTCGACCTTTGCATCCCACATGCCGGTCAGCAGATTGGTGGCGCCCGGTCCTGCAATCGTTATGCAGGCGGCGGGTTGTCCTGTCAGTTTACCGTAAGCTGAGGCGGCAAATGCTGCCGCACCTTCGTGACGGATGCCATAGTAGCTGAGCTTGCCGTCGCGGGCGGCGATGCGGATCGAGTCTGCGAGGCCGAGATTGGAATGACCGACCATGCCGAAGACGCTGCGAACGCCCCAATTGATCATGGTCTCGGTCATGGCATCGGTAACGGTTCTTTCGCGTTCGGGTTCGGGCTCCAGGCCGATGAAGACCTCGTCGTCACGGATCTCGACAGGATAGAGCTTCTGTCCGGTGTCCTTGTGGCCACCGGGCGGTGCGCCGGTCAGCGGGTCGAAATCCCAACCATGCCATGGGCAGCGGATCCAGCACTTGCCTTCCACGCCAAGCTCGATGGACCCTTCTCCGAGCGGGCCGCCCTGGTGCGGACAGTGATTGTCCATGGCCGCCCATTGACCCTCGAAATGCGAAAGGCACAGCGATATGTCGCGTGCCGTTACGGTCTTCACCCGTCCCTCGGGCAGGTCGTCGACGTGTCCGACGTTAATCCATTCCAGTTCTTCGGCTGTCATTTGTGGCTCCATTGCTGCGGACTCAAGCTACGCCGCCAAAGGCAACGCCGGACAGGTCGGCCATGTCCTTCTTCCATGTGGTCAGGTCGTCGATATTGAACTTCGACAGGTGGTCGTGGCCGCAGGCGCGCGCCATGACCTGCATCAGCTCAACGGAAGCATCGAAGAAATTGGTCAGGCGTTCGGCAGATTTCTCGACGACCAGCCGGCTGACCAGATGCGGTTTCTGTGTTGCGATGCCGACCGGGCAGTTGTTGGTGTGGCAGGCGCGCATGGCGATGCAGCCGATCGCCTGCATGGGGGCATTGGAAAGCGCAACGGCATCCGCGCCGAGGGCCAGGGCCTTGATGAAATCCGCGGGCTTCCTCAGCCCGCCGGTTATGACCAATGTAACGTCGGGGCGTCCGTTCGTATCCAGGTGCCGCCGGGCACGGGCAAGGGCCGGTATGGTCGGTACTGAGATGTTGTCCCGGAAGATAATCGGTGCCGCCCCTGTGCCGCCGCCGCGGCCATCGAGAATAATGTAGTCGACGCCGATCTCGAGTGCTGCATCGATGTCCCTCTCGATATGCTGTGCCGACAGCTTGTAGCCGATCGGTATGCCGCCGGTGCGGTCGCGGACCTCGTCGGCAAAGTCCTTGACCTGTCCCACTTCGGTCCACTCCGGAAAACGCGGCGGGGAGATGGCGGCTTCGCCTTCCTGAAGGCCCCGAACCTCGGCGATCTTGCCCTTCACCTTGGGGCCGGGCAGGTGGCCGCCAGTACCGGTCTTGGCGCCTTGTCCGCCCTTGAAATGGAACGCCTGAACACTGTCCAGCTTGTCCCAGTCGAAGCCGAAACGGCCTGAGGCGAGTTCGTAGAAGTAGTGCGAATTCTCGGCCTGTTCCTCCGGCAGCATGCCGCCTTCGCCCGAGCAGATGCCGGTGCCGGCCAGTTCCGCGCCGCGAGCAAGGGCGATCTTTGCGGGCTCTGAAAGCGCGCCGAAACTCATATCGGAGACCAAAAGCGGGATCTTCAACTGTAGCGGTTTTTGTGCATTCGGCCCGATCGTCACATCGGTGCCGACAGGCTCTTCGTCCAGCAGCGGCATGCGGTGAAGCTGGGCGGTGAGAATCTGAATATCATCCCAGTCGGGCAGTTGCGTTCGTGGCACGCCCATCGCCTCGACCTGACCGTGATGGCCAGTTCGTTTGAGGCCCGACCGGGCATAATTCTGGATAAGCTTGTTGTAGGGCTCTTCCTCTGTACCGTGGCCGGTGTCGGCATAAACACCGAGATAGGCCTTACGATTGAAAGGCTGCGGATTTTCCCTGGCCCAGGCGAGTATCTCGTCTTGGTCGACAAGAACATGGCCGTCCTCGATCCAGCTTGAGAACTTCGGCAGTGCCTCATCGTTGGCATAGGCCGAAACGCCGGAATCGAGGCGGTAGTCCCAATAGTGGACACCGCAGATGAGATCGCGGCCGCGCACAAAGCCGTCCGCCATCAGCGCGCCGCGGTGTAGGCAGCGGCCATAGAATACGGAGACCTCGTCGTCGAAACGCACGACGACAAGATCGACCTCACCGACCAGCGCGTGTTCGGGCTTGCGATCCTCCAGATCATCAAGCGCGATGATCGCCAGCTTATTCATTTATATTCCCCATGATTGTTGTATTGTCAGGTTTGAATTCACCGGTTTTCAGTGGTTTCGCCGAAGCGTCGACCGGCTCGGTCTCGGCGCATGGACCCATCGCGCCGACTTTCGCCGCGTACCAGCGCGCGCCGGGCGCCGCGGTGAAACCGTGCAGAAGTGCGCTGATCCACACGGCATTCACGGCGAGCATCAGCACCGGTTCAGCGACCGGATGGTCGACCTGTGCGACGACGAGCAGCGCAAACAGCGCCGTTGCAAGTCCGCGCGGGCCGAACCAACCGAAGAACAACCGTGTTACAGGCGATGCGTCGGTGCCGATCAGCGAGATCCAAATGGCGAGCGGGCGGGTGACAAACAGGCTCAGCAGGATGATCGCCAGTGCCGGCAGGTCGAGATGGCGCACAGCTTCCGGCACGAGGGCAAGCCCGAGCAAAAAGAAGGCGCCCCAAGTGAGCATTTGTCCTTCGCTTTCAGTGAATTCGTAGACGAACTTGCAGCGGCCTTTGACGACATTGCCGAAGCAGAGACCGGCCACGAATGCGGCGATGAAACCGTTCCCGTCGATCAGGGTTGCGGCAAGGTAGGTGCCACCGGCAAGTGCAATGGCGCCGACGCCTTCGAATGTGTCGCTCGTTGCGTTATTGCGCTTGGCCCACAACAGGATGGTGCCGCCGAGAAGGCCGGTCACGGTGCCCGCCAGCGGGCCGAGCAGGATCTGCTTGGCACCGAAAACAAGCCAGTCCGCATTGGTCCGGTCCATCGCCTCGGCAGCGAGGCTGGCAAAAAGCAGCACCGCCGGCAATGCAAGTCCGTCGTTGAGGCCGCTCTCCACCGTCAGGGCCCGCCTTGGGCGTTCCGGCACGGCCGGGTTGGTCACAACGGCCTGACCCAACGCGGCGTCAGTTGGTGCAAGGATTGCCGCCACCAGCGCAACCGCGACAAGGGGCCATCCGGGTAGAAAGGGCAGGGCAAGCAGAGTTCCGAGGACAAGCGACAGCGGCAGTCCGAGCACCAGCATGCGTACCGGCCATGTGTGGCGCCTGCGCAATGTCGCGATATCGATCTGCGCCGCGTCGAGGAACAGGAGAACGATCAGCGCGACTTCGGCCACCAAGTGCAGCGTACCCTCGGCTCCTTCCGGAGACATAAGGCCGGTCTCCGCCAACAGGACGCCGAACCCGATGAAGAGCATCGGCGCCGTCAGCACGGTCGAAGAGAGCCGGTTGGCCACCATGGAATAGGCAACGGTGAACATGGCAAGAAGCAGTAAGCCCATCATAACCCAATCGCGTTTTCTGCCGTGGCGCCGCCAGCCCACCATGCCTGCATCGTGCCGCGCGGCCTTGTCGGCTTCTTGTCAGATGCTGGACCCCTCAATAAGGTTACAGCGCATTGCCGGATTTTAGAAATTTTGTGAATTGAGCTAAGGACAGGGCGGCGCGTGCAGAGGGGCGACAGATCATCGGAGCCGGACGACGCCGAGGCGATCGCCGCCATTGCCAATGCCGATCCCGCCGCAACCGAGCGGTTTGTGCGCAGCCATGCCGGCTGGATGCTGGCGGTTGCAACGCGGATCGTGCGCGATGCGCACCACGCGGAAGATGCGGTTCAGAACGCCTTTGCCAAAGTGTTCGACAATATTGGAAGCTTCGACGGCCGGTCCGCATTGAAGACCTGGATACACCGGATCGTGGTCAATGAGAGCCTCATGCTCCTGCGAAAGGACAAGCGGTCGCAGACCGTGGCAATTGACGAATTGCAGCCGGTGTTCGACAATAGTGGATGCCGGATCGAAGACCGTTGGACAACCATGGAAACGCCGGAATCGCTGCTGGTGCAGTCGGATATCCGGGCCCAGGTAAACGGAAAAATCGACCTTTTGCCCGACAATTACCGGATCATTCTGGTGCTGCGTGACATTGAGGAAATGACAACACAGGAAGTTGCACAGCTTCTTGATATCAGCGAGGCGAATGTAAAGGTGCGTTTGCACCGGGCCCGTGCCGCCTTGAAGCAGTTGCTGGAGCCAATGATCAGAGGACAGGCGGTATGAGCAGAGCCGCACCCACATTGATGCGACGCATCCAGGGCATGATGTTCAAACTGCCTTTGATGATCACATGCGAGGAGTTTGAGGCGTTCATCCTTTCCTATCTGGAGGGCGAACTGTCCGGCCGGGAGAAATTCGTCTTCGAATTGCACATGTTGCTGTGCCGCGAATGCCGGGAATACCTGGCCGCCTACAGGGCATCGCTTGAGTTGGCGAAAGAAAGCGGCAAGTCTACGGATGAGCCGTTGCCGCCGGTTCCCGATGACCTGGTCGAGGCCGTGCTCGCTGCGCGCAAGCGGTAAGCCGGTTCCTGTCAGTCGACGGGGTAGGGCCCTTCATCGAATGTTTCCGCGTGATAGCCCTTGAGGCCAACAGTCTGCGCCATGGGACCGAGAACCGGTTCGCCGGCTTGCAGCCGTTCCAGCAAAATCCGGTGATCGTAACGCGGTTTCCAGCCAAGTTCGTTGCGTGCCTTCCGGTTGACATAGACACGGTCGATCTCGTCGAACATTCTCCAGCCCCGCTTGCCATATTCATCGTGAAGTTCCGGCAGTTTCCTGCGCAAAACGGCAGAGGGATCGACCCGAAGATCTTTCAGGTCTTCGACAGAAAATGGTGTTGTTGCGCTGATAATGAAGAGGTCGAAACCGGTGGAAGCCGGCCGCTCCAGGGCGCAGATATGCGCCTGTGCTGCGTCCTCGATGTCGACGCGGCGGAACAGAAACTCGTTCGCCTTGGCATTTTCGTCGTCAAAGCCTTCACGGATCGCCTGGCGGTCGTCCTCTTCAGGGAAGAACCTCGAGGTCCGCAACACCGTCACGGGCAGACGGTATTTGCGGGCAAACAGCCGGCCCAGATTTTCGGCGGAAAGCTTGGTGATGCCGTAGATATTCTTCGGCTGCGGAGAGACATCTTCCGTGATCCACGCGGCCGGCTTCCCGGCTGCCGGGATGAGTGCGTCTCCGAAGACACTGGTCGTGCTTGTGAAAACGAATGAGGAAACCCGCTCTTCAACAGCCTCCTCCATGAGATTGAGTGCACCGGTCACGTTGGTGTCGACGAATTCCTGGCGCGCATGGGTGGCGACATGCGGCTTGTGGAGCGTCGCTGCATGGATGACAGCGTCGACATCCGCCATCGCTTGCCTGACAAAGGGCCGGTCGGCGATGGAGCCGACGAAATCAGTGTAGGGGGAGGGCGCGATATCGAGTCCGGCAGCGGCGTGCCCGCGGTCACGCAACAAGCGGATGATCGCTTCACCGAGATGCCCTGTGCTGCCTGTAACGAGGATCGTCATCTTGCGACTGTCGTCCGTTTCATTATTGGATGTCCATTTAGCTGAAATCGGTTGCCGTGCGCCATATGCAAAGACGCCGCCCTCGGGGGCGGCGTCTCCTCAGTCGACGATCGATTGAACGTGTCGGCCCTACATGTTGATGCGGTATTTGGCAAAGCCCTCATTTCCTTCGCCGGCCGCCTCGATGTTGACATCGCGCACGTCCTTCATGAAGTCCTTCGCCTTCGGCCCGGTCTCGAAGATGACAGTTGCCCCGTCGATCGGCTTGAAGGACCAGTTGCTGTCGGCGGACGGATTGATCGTGCCCTGATCGACGATGTAGCGCACGATCACATCGCGGTTGGTGTCCGGTGCGATGAAGATCACGACATCGTCGTTGATGTCCGGGAAGTTGCCCCCGCCGCCGGCACGGTAATTGTTGGTTGCGACAACAAATTTCTGATCCGGATCAATGGGTTCTCCGTTGTATTTCAAGTCAACAATGCGGTTGGCGTTGGCATCGAGCAGTTCCCCTTTCGGATCGTATTTCGACGGCTGTGTCAGATCGATCTTGTAGGTGACGCCGTCGATAACGTCGAAATTGTAGGACGGGAACTCGTTGTTGATGAGCGCCTGGTCCTCCTTGCCCGGTTCGACCTGATTGAAGATGCCGGCGGAGCGTTCCAGCCAGTCCTTGACCTGTGCACCGGTGATGGCGACGGCCCGCACGGTGTTCGGATAAAGGTAAAGGTCGGAGACGTTCTTGATGGCAACATCGCCGGGTGCCACGTCCGTGTAGTATTCCGGGCCGCCGCGGCCGCCGGCTTTGAACGGGGCCGCCGCCGAGAGGATCGGCAGGCCTTCCCACTCGGTGCCCTTCATCATCTGGTCGATGTACCATGTCTGCGCTTGGCTGACGATCTGGACTGACGGGTCATCGGCAACGAGCGCGAAATAGGAGTGCAGCGGCGCAGACGTCTTGCCGACGGCGCGGCGGACATAGGCGAGCGTCTCGTCATGCTCCTTGGCGACGGAATCAAGCACGTCCTGCTGGTCCTCGACGATCGGAATGACCTTGCGGCCGTCGCGTTCGAAGATGGATGGCGCCGATGTGGTGAAGCTCACCACCTTCCACGTGTTGCCGTCGCGCTCAAGCATCAGGTCGACAATGCCGAGATGCGAGCCCCAGAATCCGCCCATGGCGGCCGGTGTACCGAAGAGTGTGCCCTTCTCGGCATCGACGCCGGGCATGTCGGCATATTTCGGGCCGGGGAAGACAAGGTGATGGTGACCGGTGAGGATCGCATCGATGCCTTCGACGCTGCCGAGATGCAATGATGCGTTTTCCATGCCATCGCTGCGGTCATTGGAGTCGATACCCGAATGCGACAGCGCCACGACGATATCGGCGCCGGCTTCCTTCATCTCGGGCACCCAGGCCTTCGCGGAATCGATGATGTCGCGGGCGTTCGCCTTGCCTTCGAGGTGACGGCGGTCCCAGTTCATGATCTGGGGCGGCACGAAACCGATCAGGCCGATGCGGATCGGATGCTGGTTGCCGTCGCCATCGGTAACCGTCTTGTCGACGATGACATAGGGTTTCAAGAACAGTTCATCATCACGCGGATTGGATGCGAGCATTCCCTTGGTGACGTTGGCGGAAACGACCGGGAAATCGGCGCCGTTGAGCGTCTTGAAGAGGAAATCGAGGCCGTAGTTGAATTCATGGTTGCCGAGGGTCGATGCATCGAAGCCGATTGTGTTCATCGCCTGGACGATCGGGTGCATATCGCCCTCCTTCATGCCACGCTCATAGGCGATGTAGTCGCCCATGGGGTTGCCCTGCAGGAAGTCGCCATTGTCGACCAGCAATGAATTGGTTGCCTCGTCTCGGAACTTCTTGATCAGCGTTGCCGTGCGCGACAGGCCGACGGCATCTGACGGACGGTCGCCGTAGTAATCGTAAGGGAAGACATGCACGTGCAAGTCGGTCGTTTCCATCAAGCGCAGATGCGCCTGGTTTCCGGAGGCGAAGGCCGAGAAGGGATGAAGAAGCGCGAGCGAGCCGACGGCTGCCGTTCCGGCGAGGAACTGGCGGCGGTTGAGCTGGTCGAAGGATCGAATGGTCATGAGATGCTCCCTTGCGGCAATCCGGAGACCGTCCCGCGGAGCGGTTGTGCCGGATTCGCCCGATGTCAGAAAATGTCGAATGGGAAAGCTTAGCCCCAAGGATTATATGCGTCCACAACCAATGCAAAATTGTGACAGTGGCGCCGAGACTGCGACCTGAACGAACTTCGGTTCAAAGTCGCCGGCAATCACTTTGTTTTTTCCACGTAATTGTCGAGCACGCGCTTCTGGCCGGCCTTGTCGAAATCGATCGTCAGCTTGTTGCCGTCGATCGATGCGATGTTGCCGTTGCCGAATTTCATATGAAAGACACGGTCACCGACGGAATAGGCAGAAGGCTCGTCGGAAACCGAGCGGGCCACGAGCTCGCCCTCGATGGTCTTGGCCTTGACGGAGCCTCGGCCCGCGCCGTAGCCGGAATCGGTTTCACCATAGCCGATGCGCTCGACTGCGTGTCCGGAGCGCGAGCCCCAGTTCTGCCGGGTCGCCTCGTTGCGGTTGGCCTGGGCGCGGCGCCAGCCGGGTGTGTTGTAGCTGCCCGAGAAAGGCTCTGCCTCGTCGAAACGGGAGGCGCCGTAGCCGCCGCCAACGGCCGCCGCGCCATAGCCGCCGTAGGACGTGTCAGGCTCCGCGACGTCGGCGTGTTCCGACGGCAACTCGTCGAGAAAGCGCGATGGAATGGTCGATTGCCAGAGGCCGTGGATGCGGCGGTTCGAAACGAACCAGATATGGCAATTGACCTTGGCGCGGGTGAGGCCGACATAGGCCAGCCGGCGTTCCTCTTCCAGCCCGGACCGGCCGCCTTCGTCGAGAGCACGCTGATGCGGGAAGAGGCCTTCCTCCCAGCCGGGCAGGAAGATCGTCTCGAACTCCAGACCCTTGGCCGAGTGCAGCGTCATGATCGAGACGGCGTCCAAATCCTCGTTCTGCTCGGCGTCCATGACGAGGCTGACATGTTCGAGAAAGCCGCGCATGGATTCGAAATCCTCCATGGAACGGATCAGTTCCTTGAGGTTATCGAGCCGGCCGGGCGCGTCCGCCGATTTGTCATTCTGCCACATGGCGGTGTAGCCGCTCTCCTCGAGGATCTGCTCGGCGAGCTCGGTATGCGGTGTGTTTTCAAGCAGGGATGACCAGCGCTGGAAATTCTCGACGACATCGGTGAGCGCCTTGCGCGGGCGTGGCTTCATCTCCTCGGTCATGACGAGATCGGATGCCGCTTTCAAAAGCGGAAGGTCGCGGGCGCGGGCGTAATCATGTATCTGGCGAACGGCCGCCTCGCCGAGGCCGCGTTTCGGCGTATTGACGATGCGCTCGAAGGCAAGGTCGTCGGCCGGCTGGCAAACGACGCGGAAATAGGCCATGGCATCGCGGATCTCGAGACGCTCGTAAAAGCGCGGACCGCCGATGACGCGGTAGTTCAGGCCAAGCGTGACGAAGCGGTCCTCGAATTCGCGCATCTGGAAGGAGGCGCGCACGAGGATGGCCATGTCGTTGAGCCTGTGGTCCCGCCGCTGCAGCTGCTCGATCTCCTCGCCGACCGCACGGGCCTCCTCCTCTGAGTCCCAGGCGGCATGCACCATGACCTTGTCATGGTCGTCGTCCACCTGTTCGGTGAAGAGGGTTTTGCCGAGACGACCTTCATTGTGCGAAATCAGATGCGAAGCAGCACCCAGAATGTGCGCGGTCGAGCGGTAATTGCGTTCAAGACGGATGACGACGGCGCCCGGAAAATCCTTTTCGAAGCGCAGGATGTTGTCGACCTCGGCGCCACGCCAGCCATAGATCGACTGGTCGTCATCGCCGACACAGCAGACATTGTGCGATCCCTGGGCCAGCAGCCGCAGCCACATATATTGCGCGGTGTTCGTGTCCTGATACTCGTCGACGAGGATGTAGCGGAACTTGTCGTGATATTCCTTCAGCACGTCCGGGTGGTTGGTGAAGATGCGGATCGGATGGCAAAGCAGGTCGCCGAAATCGCAGGCGTTGAGGGTCTTCAGTCGGTTCTGATAGGCCTCGAAAAGCTCACGTCCCTTGCCATTGGCAAAGGAGCGGGCATCGCCTTCCGGAATCTCGGCTGGGCTGAAACCTTTGTTCTTCCATCCGTCGATCATCATGGCGAACTGCCGCGCAGGCCAGCGCTTGTCGTCGAGGCCCTCGGCCTGGATAAGCTGCTTGATCAACCTGATCTGGTCGTCCGTGTCGAGGATGGTGAAATCCGACCGCAACCCGACCAGCTCGGCGTGGCGGCGCAGCAGGCGAACCCCGATCGAATGGAACGTGCCGAGCCAGGGCATGCCCTCCACGGCGCCGCCGACAAGGACGCCGATGCGTTCCTTCATCTCACGCGCTGCCTTGTTGGTGAAGGTGACGGAGAGGATCTGGCTGGGATAGGCCTTTCCCGTTGCGAGAATGTGGGCGATGCGCGTGGTCAGGACCCGGGTCTTTCCGGTTCCGGCACCCGCGAGCACAAGCACCGGCCCGTCGACCGTTTCAACGGCACGGATCTGCTCGGGATTGAGGCCCTCGAGATAGGAGGCCGGACCCGTCTGCCGGTTGCGCGCCGCCATGGCGCGCGCGGCAATGCCTCCGCCGGCGGGAGCCGCAGGGGCGGGGCTGTCGCTGTCACCGAAAAACGGTATGTCCTCATCCGGTTTGACCATCCCCTCCAATGTAGTGATTCGGCAGTGAAAGGCCAGCAACCAATGCGTCACGCAAGCGGTTTTGTTCCTGAATCGTTCGAATTGTGCCCGGACGCGGCTTGAGGCCTGAAATATCCGGCCGCACATTGTATGATTTTGTCGGGCCAGGCGCGATTCGCGCCAGGCGAAAAGGTGGCGATCTTATCCGTGAGGGGACCAGTGAGCAGGCCTTCACACCTGTCAGAGCAAGACAACACGATTTACCGGTTCTTTCGGGAACTTGCGGCGATATCGCAGTCTTTGGAACGCCTTGTGGATCGGGCCCTTCCGCATGAACTCAAACAGCCGCATTTCAACGCGCTCGATATCCTGGCGCGGTCCAAGGGTCCCGTGACCCTGCGCACGCTTGCCCGTGCATTGAATGTGACGCGGGGTGCCGTCGCCAACACTGTCGGGCGACTGGAAGAGCGCGGCTATGTGTCTGTTGCGGCGGACAGGAACCGGTTAAAGCGGGTTGGACTGACGGCGCGTGGCCGCGCGGCGCACCGGACCGCTTTGGATGCGCTCATGCCGCAATTGCTCGAACTGGCGAAAACCGTTTCGGCGCCCGATATGATCGAAATCCTGCCGCTCCTGGAGCGCATCCGCATCTATCTGGATACCGATCCCGGACGGCCCGGCTGAGCGCTATCTTTCCAGTCGCGAGATGCGCCGGTCAGTCCAGTTCAACCGCCCGTCAATGATCGGGCGCACAGTGGCGGCAAGTTCCGGCTCCCGCGTCAGGACTGCATCGAGTTCGGTGATCTGGTTCATGGCAATCAGCCGCAGGATATCGTCGCGAACGGCTCCATCTTCCCGGCGCGGCAGTGCTGCGACCGGCTGTGCCAGGTCGATCTGGGCGTCTGCATTGATTGCGGCAACGGATTCGTTGAGCCCGGCCAGATCAAGCGCGTTTTCCTGCGTTTCCACAAAGGCATAAATCCCGACGCCCTTGCGCGGAAGCGGGTAAAGCGCCAAGGCGACAGAGGATATGCCGGCGGAACCTTGCAGTGCCCGCATGATTGCCGGGCCTTCACGGTCTATACGGTCGCCCGTGCCTTCCCCGTCCGACCATGAAAACAAGCCGCGGGTGATCAGGTTGTAGATCTTCTTGCCGGTGGCCATCCAGATGCGGGACGGCAGTGATTTGCGGGCGAGGATACGCCGCTCGGTCGCGGTCATGAGCTGCGGGGCGAAGGCGCGCTTCTGCTTGATACAATGCCGCAGGTCCTCATAGGCCATGATGCGGAAAAGGCGGCCCTTGCGACGGTGGCAGGAAGCAAGCTGAAAGTCGATCACAGCGGCGTTTCCGTCCGCCAGCATCAGCCAGTTCTGTGGCTTTGCGAGATCATTGTGGGTGATCCCGCGGCGGCGCATGTCGCGCAACAGGCGGCGTGCGTCCCTGTACCAGACCGGCGATTCCGGTCGCGCCAGATGGAGCGGCGTTCCGTCCGTCCAGGACCGAAAAAGACCGTCCGCATCGACATCGATGATGTCGGGCGTGCCTTTAATGCCGGAAACGGCGCGAAGCGCCCTGATTTCCCGGTTTGCGAGGAACCATGCGAGCGGCCGCGACCACAGCGGCGAGGCGGTTACAATGCGGCGCGCGACCCGCGTGTCGGGCTGGTCCGCAAAATGGCCTGCGCGCGTTTCTGAAAACACGTCGCGCTTGAACACGGTATCTGAAATGAACTCCGCCATCCCGACATCACATGGAATCGGGACTGCTCTAAGAGCCGGATTCAAAAGTTATTCAAACGTAACAATACCTTGCGAGACGCCGCGTCATGAACCGGATGCTTGCTATGAACGCCCACGCGGTTGAGTTCTGGATGGTCCTCTCCCAGTCCCGGGCCAGTCTGCGGCAGCGCCCGAGCCAGGCGAAAGTTCGTTCCACCACCCATCGACGCGGCAGAACCTTGAAACCGACTGCGCTGTCGCAGCGCTTGACGGTCTCGACCGTCCAGTCGCCATGCCCCGCGAGCGCTGCTCGCAACTTCGGTCCCGCATAGGCGCCATCGGCGAAGATGTGGCGCAGCCAGGGGAAGCGGTCGCCGACAGCCCTGATCAGGTCGCAGGCCCCGTCCCTGTCCTGAATGTTGGCGGCGTGAACGATGATGAACAGCATCAGGCCGATCGTATCGGTGACGATGTGTCGCTTGCGGCCCTTGACCTTCTTGCCGGCGTCATAGCCGCGAACGCCCCCGCTTTCGGTGGTTTTCACGCTCTGGCTGTCGATCACGCCGGCCGTCGGTGAAGCCGCGCGGCCTTCCAGTTCGCGGGTATTGAGGACCAGGAGGTGATTGATGGCTGCAAAAAGACCCATGCGGCTCCAGGTGTAGAAATAGCCACGTACCGTCGATACCGGTGGGAACTGCTTCGGCAGCATGCGCCACTGGCAGCCGCTGGTTGCGATATAAAGGATCGCGTTCATCACCTCGCGCATATCGGTCGTACGCGGTCGTCCACCCCGTTTTGCCGGCGGAATGAACGGGGCAAGTATCGTCCATTCCTCATCGGTCAAATCGCTTGGAAATCTCAAATGGTCTCTGTTATGTTCGGCGCGGGCGATATCATTCCATGGCATCGTGATTCTCCATCTTCTTTGAAAAGACTGTTGAATCACAAACCATTGATATCGCTCAACTACTTTTAAATCCGGCTCTAAGGGATCATTCGGCGCTGTGCAATGCAAAGCGGCGATTGAATCATCAACGAGCGCCTGAAGACGAGGGTGCCTAGCAATGTTCCTCCTCGGAGGCGTCGATCAGCCGTTTGTTGAAATAGGCGAGGGCCTTCACCTGCTCGGCCCAGCCGATGATGGTTTTGCCCTCGACTTCGTCGACCACCGGCAGGCGCGGATGGCCGCCGGAATCGAAGGTTCGCAGCGCCTTTTCAAGCGTGTCGGTGGGACGCAGGCTGGGAGTGCCGCTGTCAGGATCGTATGTCTCCTGCTGTTTGTCGGGATCGAGGGTCGTCATGAAATCCATGACCCTGGTGCTGGTCATCATGGCGCGGTGCGGTCCGGCCTGGACAAAAAGGCCGCGCATCTCGAGCTGCCACTGGAAATAGGAATGGCCGTGGATCGCCTGGGTCACGCCATAGGCGATAGCGACTGTCAGCAACAGCGCGATGGACAGCGCATAGCCGCCGGTCAGTTCGAAGACGATCAGGGTCGTCGAGATCGGTGCGCCAAGGACGGCTCCGGCCACGGCCCCCATGCCGAGAATAGAATAGAGCGCCTGGCTGGACGCGAGCTCTGGAAACACATGGGCCGCAACGATGCCATAGGCGCCGCCGGTCATTGCGCCGAGATAAAGCGCCGGCGAGAAGATGCCGCCGCCGAACCGCGAGGCAAGCGTGATCGCCGTCGCCAGTGTCTTGGCAACAATCAGCACCAGCATCAGGACCAGCGGCAGGCGGCCCCAAAGCGCGAGGTCGGTCGCCTCGTATCCGACACCCAGAATGTGTGGAAGGAACACGCCCATTCCGCCGATGGCGATGCCACCGAGCACTGGCCGGAGCCACAGCGGCATCGTGACCTTGCGGGCGAGGAAATCGGCGGAGAAAAGGGAAAACTGGAATGCAATGGCGACGATGGCGGAGACGAGGCCGAGCAATGCGAAAGCGGGAAACTCCAGATAGGAGGTGACCTGGTATTCCGGCACGACGAAGGCGGCCGATTCACCGAACCACGCACGAGATATGACCGCAGCGCCGCTCGAGGCGATGACAATCGGCACGAAGGCACGCAATGCAAAATGCCCGAGTATGACTTCGTGCGCGAAAAGAACGCCGGCAAGGGGCGCGTTAAAACTCGCCGAGATTGCCGCCGCGACACCGGCGCCGAGAAGCGTGCGTTTGGACCATTCGGGAAGACCGGTTCTTCGCGCCGTGTGGTTTGCGATCGTGGCACCGAGATGGATCACCGGGCCCTCGCGGCCGGCGCTGGCACCCGATCCCAGCGATATCGCCGTTATCAGCGCCGAGCTCAGCCCGTCACGCAGGCCAAGCTTCCTGCCGGTCAGGGCACGTGCCTCGATCACGTCCGCAACGGACAGGGTTCGCCGCTGGGGCATCAGGGTCTGCAGCAGGATGCCGACGACAAGACCACCGATGATCGGCGCAAGAAAAACCAGATACCATGGCGTGTTTCGAGCCGCCGAGATGACGCGTTCGCTGCTGTCGCGCAGCCACAGAAGCTGTACGGCGCCGATCATTTCGCGGAACAGGATCGCCGCGACCGTCACCGCGATCCCGATGACGAGCGAGAGCAGCCAGAGCCGTGGCTGTCTTTCTCCCACAAAGCTTCTGATATTCGGCGTAACCCATTGACGTATCTGGGTTGGCAGGGTTCGTATGAAATCAGGAAGCATTGGTTTTCGGGCTTATTTTTTCGTAACTGCTCACCCCCACTTTAAGTCCCCGAGATTCAACGGCGGTTTCAGACCCACTAGCTCAATCGAGATGCCTTTTTGGCCTCGGAGTGGTGCGACGATTTGAATCGGCTATTAACGATCCCCTCATTGCGATTTTCGTGATTCTATCGGGTTATGACACGTGTTCGATTGATTTGGGAAAAGCCGCATTGGGGTGGTCTTTCAGTCAAGGCTACTCGCTGCATTTGGAAGCCTGAAAAGGCGATGCGGCCACCGCATGGCCTGATGTCCATGGCATCGCGGGCGGACTGATGGCAAGCGTGAATGGCACTTCCCTGCGTGAAGAGTTCGATGCTGCCAGGGCGCGCATTGCCGCGCTGCGCAAAGCGGGCAGGATTTCAGATGACGTCGATGCGGTTATTGGCGTGTTGTGCAGCTTGCTGGGCATCCTGATCGCCATCTTTCTGGAAAAGACGACCAGGAAGACCGGCAAGAACTCCAGTATTGCGCCGTCGCAGACGGATAAGGACAACACCGGGAAACGGAGCAAAAAGGCTTCCGGCAAGGGTGTGGCGCCGAACTGGATGACGGGCGAAAACCTTCGCAAGGTCACCGTCGGGGAAACCTCCACCGTCCAGGTTTGTGACAGTTGCGGGGCTGATCTCTCAGACGTCGAACCCTCGGCGCGCGAGGAACGCATCCATCTCGATATCATGTTCGAGGTTGTCGAGAAAAAGGTCGTCGCGGAAACCAGGGACTGCCCCAAATGCCGCACCCGAACCAAGGGGCGTTTCCCTGAAAACATGCCGGGGCCTTTGCAATATGGCGTTGGCTTTCAGGCCTTCGTGATCAACCTGCTGATTGCCCAGATGCTGTCTTTGCGCCGCGCCGTCGAACTGGTGCGGGCCATCTCTGGCGTCAGGATGTCGCAGGCCACCTGCCTGGGCTACATCCAGCGACTGCACGAGGCGCTTGAACCCTGGGAAACGGCTGCCGCCGCACATCTTCTGACCCGCCCGGCCCTGCATGCCGATGAGACCGGTTTCAGGGTCGACAGCAAAAACCAGTGGCTGCATGTGCTGACCGATGACTCCCTGACCCTCATTTATGGATACCCCGGTGTCAAGCGATTTTCGAACGGTGATGTGAGCGTGTGATCGGATGCGGTCATTTATCAGGCCTCACAGTGCGGCTTTTTGTGCAGCCGCGGGCCGGTATGGTGATGCGCGAACCGGGTCCAAATCAAGTTCCAAAGCTATTTTGCCTTTTGGGTCAACATGGTTTTCCCGCTCCGGATCTTTCCGATCAATCTCCCATGCTATTCGTCGACCTCTTCACACGTCCCGGGCACCGACGCGAAGCGTTGCGCGATCCGCGCTTACGCTACCGCCTCCGGATTCCGATAATTCTCCTGTTTCGATATCATGGCCCAGATACCCCGTGCCATCCTGTTGGCCAGCGTGATCGCGACCAGAAGCTTCGGTTTTCGATCCAGCATTCTGGCCAGCCAGCTTCCCTTGCGAACCCCAAACCGCGTCGCCGCATTGATCACTGACATCGCCCCGATGATCAACAGGCTTCGGATGTCTTTCTGACCCATCTTCGAAACTTTCCCGAGCCGGTCCTTACCGCCTGTCGAGCGCTGAAGCGGCACGAGACCCAGCCAGGCTGCGAAGTCACGCCCCCGTTTGAAGCAATTCATGTCCGGGGCAAAGGCCTCAATTGCCAGTGCCGTCTGCAACCCGACGCCCGGCATTGTTGTCAGCCTTCGCACTGTGCCGGATGCTTTCGCCTCCGTCTTGAGTTGCTTCGTCAGATCGAAAATCCTGGTCGCCAGCAGATCGATGTGCTCGGCATACATCCGGGCCGTGTTACGCACGAGGGCGGGCAGCCCATTGGTATCGTCGTCCAGCGCGGCTCTCAACTTCTTGATCCCCGCCTTGCTCTTCGGCCCGATCACGCCATATTCGGCGAGATGGCCGCGCAGCGCATTGATGGTCTGCGTGCGCTGCCTGACAAACATCTGCCGTGATCGGAACAGCATGCCGCGCGATTGCTGCTCGGTGGATTTCACCTCAACGAACCGCATGGTCGGCCGGGAGGCAGCTTCAGTGATCGCCTCAGCGTCTGCCCTGTCGTTTTTCTGCCTTTTGACAAAAGGTTTCACGTACTGAGGTGGAATCAGCTTCACCTCATGGCCCAACTTACCGATCTCGCGGCCCCAATCGTGAGCTGTGGCGCAGGCCTCCATCGCGACAATGCATCGGGGCTGCTGTGCAAGAAACGGCATGAACTGGGCGCGGCTCAACTTCTTGCGGTAGCCAACCGAGCCATCGGCTGTGGCTCCGTGGACCTGAAAAACCTGCTTTGCAAGATCAACGCCGATGATGCTAACTTCCGACATGTGGATACTCTCCCTTTGATTTGTGACGTTCAGTATAACGGCACCTGGCACATTACGATGCCTCCGGGCGGGGTATCCACACTATCAAGTTCCTGCACCCCAGGCGCGGCAAGGAAGCGATAGAGGCATTCGGCATCATTCCGGTCTACACCGGGGTGTTGATCCATGATTGCTGGGCATCCTACCTTGCATACAGCCAGTGCAAGCATCAGCTATGCGGGTCGCATCTGCTTCGGGAACTGACCTTTGTCGTCGACTCCAGCAATTACCGTTGGGCGCGCCTGATGAGGAAGGTGTTGCGTGAGGTCTGCCATAAGGTCAACAAGAGCGAGACCGGGGTGTTGAGCGAGGCCGAATGTCGCAAGATACGCAAAAGGTATCGGACCATTCTGACGCAAGGTGCCGGGGAAATGCCCGAAGTTCCTGCGAAACCGGAAGGTAAGCGCGGACGGGTCGCAAAGTCGGATGCCCACAACCTGCATGAGCGTCTGTTGAAACACGAGGACTCCGTGCTTCGCTTCATGAGCGAACCCGATGTCAGCTTCACCAATAACGCGGGCGAGCAAAAAATCAGGATGGCAAAGGTCAAAATCAAAGTCTCGGGCTGCTTCCGGACAGACCGCTATGCACACGCCTGGTGCCGGATATCAAGCTACCTGAGTTCCATGGGTGCCCTCGGATATAATCCACTTGTCGCGATCCAGATCGCGCTGGCCGGAAATGCCGCCAATATGGTCAAATCACACTATGCTCAAGACGCGTGACGGGGTGAGCAGTTACCGATCTTTTACGATTCCTTTGATCGAGACAGATTCTTTTCCGGGCTGTTGACCACGATCCAGCTTTCGCTGATCTGCATTTTTGCAAGCGTTGTCATCGGGATTGTCGGCGCCTGGTTGCAGACCTCACGGTTCAAGTGGACATCCAGGATCGTCCAGGCCTACATCCAGTTCTTTCGCAACACGCCGCCTCTCGTTCAGCTTTACTTCTTTTTCTTCGCAATCGGCGGTGTGCTGCCCAAGGTGCCGGATGCGGCGGGCAATATGGTTCCGCCGATCGGCAACTTCGCCTGGGCGGCGATTTCACTGTCTTTTTTTGCCGGTGCGTTCAACGTCGAGATTTTCCGGGCGGGAATCGAGGCCGTTCCCAAGTCGACGAGCGAGGCCGCGGAATCGCTCGGCTATACCCGCCTGCAGTCGTACATTTACATCATATTGCCGCTGGCATTCCGTGTGTGCCTGCCGTCGCTCAACAACAATCTCGTCAATCTGGTGAAGACGACGACCCTGGCCTATGTGATCGCTGTCCCGGAACTGCTCTACGCATCCAGCCAAATCTGGTCCGATCAGTTCAACGTGCGCGAGATGATGAATGTGCTTCTGTTCACCTATGTCGCTCTGGTCGCGATTTTGGTGTTCATGATGCACCGTTGGGAAAAAACACTGAAAATCCCGGGGTACGGGCGATGAACGGCGCGCGAAATCATGAGCGCCTGGCTGGTTCCACAGATCTCGCCGTCCTTAAGCCTTTCAGGCTCAACAATGGCGAGCCGCCGGCATGGCGGCTGCAGGCATCACACGGTTACGTGCTTTTCGCAGTTCTGGCCGTGTATGTGCTGGTAGGAGACGTTCACGCAGCTCCCGCGAAACCGTCGATCCTCGCTACCATGTGGAAGTGGACACCGTTCCTTCTCCAGGGTTTTGCCTTCAACATCCTCATCAGTTTCGTGTCGATCATCATCGGCACGCTGGCCGGGGCAGCGCTCGGACTGGGGCAGATTTCGAACTCCGGCCTTGTCCGCTCGTTCGCGTGGACGGTTACGCAGTTCTTCCGCAACGCGCCTTGGCTGGTGCTTCTTTTCTATTGCATTTTTCTGATCCCTTTCGAGTTCGAACTGTTCGGCGTCACCATACCTTTCCCGGCATGGATAAAGGCGGTCATCGGCCTGTCCCTTCCTGTGATGGCAAATTTTTCCGAAATTGTGCGTGGTGCCGTGCAATCCATCCCCGATGGGCAGTGGGAGGCCGCAGAGAGCCTGGCCTACACGCGCCGGCAGACCTTGTGGCTGATCATACTGCCGCAGTGCATCAAGCGGATGCTTCCGCCCTGGATGAATCTCTATGCGGTTCTGACCATGGCGACCCCTCTGGTATCGATTGTCGGAGTCGGCGAGGGGATGACAACCACTGGCGAGATCCTTGCGGCGGAAAACCGCAGTGATCTTCTCATTCCGTTCTATCTCTACCTGCTGTGCCTGTTCTTTCTCTACTGCTACCCCATCGCGCGCTGGACGATCGGCCTGGAGCGCAAATACGCGGTCAAGATTTAGCGAGCTTCAATCATGGTTGAAAGCAATTGGACCCCGGATCAGCCCATGGTTAGCGCCAAGGACGTTCACAAGTCCTTTGGTGAACTTGAAGTGCTCAAGGGTGTTTCCATGGACGTCATGAAAGGGGAGTGTGTCTGCATTATCGGGCCGTCCGGCTCCGGCAAATCCACCTTTATCCGCTGCATCAATGCACTGAACCCGATCAATGCGGGTTCCATTCTGGTCGAAGGTCAGGAGGTAAACGATCCGGAGCTGGACAAGCTGGAGCTACGCAAGAAGGTCGGGATGGTTTTCCAGCAATACAACCTGTTTCCGCACAAGACGGCGCTGCAGAACATCATGATGGCGCCGATCAAGGTGCTCAGGGAGCCAAAGGACGAAGTCGAGACGCGGGCGCGTGAACTGATCCGCAAGGTCCGCCTTGATGGCAAGGAAGACAGTTACCCGGGCGAACTGTCCGGCGGTCAGCAGCAGCGTGTGGCGATCGCCAGATCGCTCGCAATGCGGCCGGATGTGATGCTGTTCGACGAGGTCACTGCCGCACTCGATCCCGAAACCGTGAAGGAAGTGTTGTTGACCATCCGTGAACTCGCCGAGGAAGGCATGACGTGCATCCTCGTGACCCACGAGATGGGTTTTGCCCGCGAAGTCGCAAACCACATCTACTTCACCGATCGCGGCGTCATCGTGGAGCACGGTCCGCCCAGTTCGTTTTTCACCCAAGCCAGGGATGCTCGCACAAAGGAGTTCCTGAGCCAGATCTTGTGAGCCGGATTCAACCGGCGTCTCAACAGGAGACAAACAGTATGGAAAGCCATAGTCGCGTCGTTGTCATCGGCGGCGGGGTCGTAGGATGCAGTGTCCTGTTTCATCTGACGCGGGCCGGTTGGCGTGACGTCATGCTGCTTGAACGCGATGTACTCACATGCGGTTCGACATGGCATGCCGCGGGTGGAATGCACACGCTCAACAGCGATCACAACATGACCCGGCTCCAGCGCTACACGATCGATCTTTACCGGGAGATCGAAGAGATTTCCGGAGAAAGTTGCGGTATTCACCTGACCGGTGGACTGATGCTTGCCGATACGGCCGAGCGCTTCGAATGGCTGAAGATTGCCCATGCACGTGGCCGATACCTGTCATTGGATACCGAAATTCTCTCGGTTGAAGACGCCGCCCGACGCTTTCCCATGATGGACAGTCAGCATTTCGTCGGCGCTCTCTACAACCCGCTTGAGGGCCATGTGGACCCGTCGGGCGTGACCCGCGCCTATGCCAAGGCCGCCAGGGTGAATGGTGCAATCATCCACGAAAAGACAATGGTCACGGATTTGGTGCAGCGCGAGGGTGGCAGCTGGGATGTGGTCACGAACCGGGGCACCGTGAATGCCGAGCACATCGTCAATGCGGGCGGTCTGTGGGCGCGTGAGGTAGGCAGGATGGTCGGCCTTGAATTGCCGGTTCTGGCCATGGAACACCACTACCTGATCACCGATGACATGCCTGAAGTTGCCGAGATCAACGCCAGCACCGGACGGGAAGTTCTCCATGTGATCGATTTCGGCGGCGAGATCTACATGCGCCAGGAGCGCGGTGGCATGCTTATGGGCACGTATGAAAAGGCAGCGGTTCCCTGGTCCCCGCGCGCAGCACCCTGGGACTTTGCCGCCGAACTGCTGCCACCGGACATGGAACGGCTCCTGCCGTCTCTCGAGATCGGGTTTTCGCATTTTCCAGCGTTCAACAACGCTGGCATTCGGGAAATCATCAACGGGCCCTTTACATTCGCTCCAGACGGCAATCCGCTTGTTGGCCCCGTTCAGGGCTTGCAGAATTTCTGGTGCGCCTGTGGCGTCATGGCAGGGTTTTCGCAGGGCGGAGGTGTCGGGCTGGCGCTTTCCAACTGGATCGTTGACGGAGATCCGGGCTTCGATACCTGGGGCATGGACGTGGCCCGCTACGGCGACTTCGCGACGCTGGCCTTCACCAATGAAAAAGTCAGGGAGAACTACGCCAACAGGTTTTCCATTGCCTATCCGAATGAGGAACGTCCTGCGGCGCGGCCGCTGCGAACGACGCCGATCTACGACCGGCTCAGTTCCCAAAACGCCGTGTGGGGTTCTGCCTATGGTCTGGAAGTCGCGCTCTGGTTTCAGGAGCCGGGCAAAGCGCCTGTCGAAGACCTTACCTTTGCGCGCTCGAATGCCCATGAGCGCGTCGCAGAAGAGTGCGCCGCGGTACGCACAGCGGCAGGCCTTATGGAAACATCCGCCTTTGCGAAATATGAAGTCACGGGAAAAGACGCGGAAGCCTGGCTCTCATTCATGCTCGCCAACCGGATGCCAACGGTTGGACGGTTGGCGCTGTCGCCGATGCTCAATGATCGCGGAAAGCTGATTGGCGACTTCACGATCGGCAGGCTCGACGAAGAGCTATTTTACCTCTTCGGGTCCGGTGTCGCCGAAAACTATCACATGCGCTGGTTCAGGAAGCACCTCCCGCCAAAGGGTGTCGAAATCCGCCCGCTTGGCCTCGATTGGGTTGGTCTTGCGATCTCGGGACCGAAGGCGCGCCGCATCCTGGCAAGCGCCATAGACGAGGATATCGGGCCGGCTGAATTCCGGTTTCTCGACTTTCGACGGTTCGATGTCGGTATGATCCCGGCAATTATCGGGCGCATCAGCTTTACCGGCGATCTGGGCTACGAGATCTGGGTAAAGCCTGAATACCAACGCACCCTGTTCGATCTGCTCATGGATGCAGGCGCGGATCACGGCCTGCGGCTGATCGGAACGCGCGCACTCAACGCGCTTCGCCTGGAAAAGGGTTTTGGATCCTGGGCAAGCGAGTACCGGCCGCTCTACAATCCGTTTGAAGCCGGACTGGAGCGTTTCGTTTCACTTGACAAGGGCTATTTCATCGGGCGTTCAGCCGCTCAGAGCGAAATACACGATGGTCCCGCACGCAATCTTGTAACGCTGGCGGTCGACGCGGTGGGTGCCGATGCGACGGGCGATGAACCGATCCGGTTTGAAGGCAAGATCGTCGGCATGGTGACTTCGGGCGGATATGCACATCATTCGCAAACATCAGTCGCCATGGGCTACATCGATGCGCCTTCCGCGGAAGCCGAACTGTTCGAGATCGAGATTCTCGGCACGTGGCGCGAAGCGCGCCGCCTGCATGCACCGCTGTTTGACCCGCATGGCAGCCGCATGCGCGGATGATCAAAACGGGTTCCGCACAGATCCCAGCCAAGCGCGACACGGCCCGGCGATTGTCAACCGAGAACCGAGAAACTGCTTTCCTCGTTGATCTCGCGCTTGCGTGAATAGAAGCCGACATCGATCGACCGGCCGATATAGGGCAGGTCGAACTGCAGCGGCTTCGCATCGTGATCATGGCCGGCTTCGCAGTATTCGACGAGGGCCGCCATCATCTTTCCGGCGATGGGCGCGTTCTTGAACTGGTTGCCGCTGGAGCCGATGGCCATATAGTAGCCGGGGATCTGGGACTTGTCGTATATCGGTATCCAGTCGTCCGAGACATCATAGAGATCGACGACGCCCTTTGTCTGGTTGGGAATGCCGAGGCTCGGCACGCGCTGCGCATAACGCTGCGCCTGGTGCGTCCACTGCTCGGTGAAATTGGTGTCATAATCGTCCGGATCGACCCACTCTCGCGGATCGCATTCGGGGTCCTCGCTGCCGACGAGGATGAAATTGCCCTTTTCGGGCCGGCAATAGCAGGCGATGTCACTGTCGGAGGTGACGAACGCGTTGCTGTAGAAGTCAAAGCCCTCGGGCGCCGGAACGTGAACGACCTCCTGTCTGAGCGCATTGGTGGTGATTGTCATGTCGTCCAGTGCGCCGGCCATGGCGTTCACCTTGGCCGAATGGGGCCCCGCGACATTGATGACGACGGGGGCGTGGATTTCCGTGCCGTCGTCGAGTTTCACGCCGGCAACGCGACCGTCCGCTTGCAGGATCTCCGTGACGGAACGATTAAAGAGGAAGCTGCCACCGGCCGCCTCCGTTGCCCGCTGCAGATTGTGCGTGGCGAGCTGCGGATCGGTGATGTAGCCGGCCGTCGGGAAGTGTACGGCTTGCTCGACATTGCCCTTGCCCGGCTTGCCGAATTCCGGATCGTCCATGCGCTTCGCCGGGAAGTAGCTCTTCAGGTCGTAGATCGGCAGCCTCTTCAGGATCTGGTCCGCATTCCAGCGCTCGAAGGGAATATTGAGCTCTTCGCACAGTTCCGTGTGCTTTTTCATGTAGCCGTTCTGCTCGGTGCACATGACAAGGCAGCCGGTCTCGCGGAATTCGGCAAGGCCGCGCTCGTCATCTGCAGCCAGGTACGTGGCCCAGTCGCGCCAGTAGTGGTAGCCCTCATAGGCAAAGGCCGTGCCTTCCAGCGTCGAATAGTGGACGCGGATGATGGCGCAGGAGCCGCTGGTCGAGCCGTAACCGGCGGCCGGGTTCTTGTCGACCGAGATGGTGCGGATGCCCTTGCGGTTTAGTTCAAGCGCGGTCGCCGCGCCGATGATGCCTGCACCGATGATGACGGCGTCAGTTGTCTCGGCCATCGAAATACCTCCAGGAATACGAAACCAGTTTAGTCGATCGGCGGCGCGCCGCCTTCGCGGATGCGCCTTTCCACGAATTCCGCAAGTGCCTCGGCGCGGTCTGGCGGAAGCTGCGGTGGTGTGAACTCGGCGAGCGTCTTCTTCCACATGGCCTGCGCCTGCTCCACGGTCTGCACGCCGCCGGCTTCCTCCCACTGGCCGAAGTTCGACCAGTCGCGGATCAACGGCTCGTAAAACTGGTCCGAGTAACGCGCCATGGTCTGCTGGGCATCAAAGAAATGACCGCCGGGCTGCACTTCAGCGATGGCATCGAAGCCGATCGCTTCCGGCGTCGCCTCGACCGGTTTCATCACCTGGGCGATGGTCTGGCAGACCTCAAGGTCCATGATGAATTTTTCGTAGGAAATGGTCAGGCCACCCTCCAGCCATCCGGCCGAGTGGAAGATCACGTTGGCCCCGGCGAGCACCGCGCCCCACAATCCAAGCTGTGTTTCCGCTGCGCTTTGTACATCCGGGGCGTTGCCGGCGGTGCCGGTGGCTGAACGCCAGGGGATTCCGATATGCCTAGCCAGCTGACCGGCGCCGAAATTGGTCCTGATGTGCTCGGGGGTTCCGAAGACCGGTGCTCCGGATTTCATGTTCACATTCGACGAAAACGCACCATAGAGCACCGGCGCACCGGGATTGGTCGCCTGGGCGAGGACAATGCCGGCCATGGCCTCGGCATGGCTCAGCGTCAGCGAACCGGCCTCGGTGATCGGCGCCATGGCACCTGACAGGCAGAAGGGTGTAATCACCGTCGGTTGCCCCCAGCGGGCAAAGTCGATAATGCCCTGCGCCATCGGGATGTCGATCTGGCGCGGCGAGTTGGTGTTGATGACCGTATAGGTCCATATTTTCTGCTTGAATTCTTCTTCGCTGAGGCCGCGCGCGATACGGACCAGTTCGAAGGAGTCGAGCACCTGGCCGCTGCCGCGGGCAAACACCCATGGAACCTTGATCGATTGTTCAAGCTGCACCTTCTGGGTGATCAGGTGGCGCTCATGGATCGGGATATCCTGCGGTTCGATCGACGGTCCGAGAAACGGGATGATGTCGAAGTGCTGCTGCAGCTGCGTGAAATCGATATATTCCTTCAAGGAACCCGCCCGCCGGCCGCGCTCCACATCGGTGACGTTCGGGCAGCCTGCGCCCGGCCCGAAATGCAGCGTGTCGGGACCGATCTCGATGGCCATGCCTTCGCCGCCATGCCAGACCATCGATCGCGGCGCCTTGGCCACCAGCTCGGTCACGAGGTCCGATGGAAAATGCACCATTATGTCGTCGCGGACCTCGCAGCCGGCCTTGGCCAGAAGGTCTCGCGCCTCGTCATTGAGCACGCGAATGCCCAGCTCTTCCAGCACCCGAAGCGATGTCTTGTGCAGGCTTTCAAGCTCATCCTGCGAAAGCACTTCCGCTCTTGGCAGGGAGTTGCGCACGGCGTGGTAGAAGGCCGCGTCAGCTCCGGACCTGTCGGTCTCCTGCGCCTGTCTTCGGCGGCCCCTGCGGCGGCTCGGTGTGGCGGTTTCGGCCGTCATACGCGCATCTTTTCCCCGTTCGGATCGAACGGGCTGGGTGCAATGACGCGAGCAGCGCGTTCGCGCCCGACAATATGGGCTTTCAGCTCCGTTCCGGGTTCGCAGAACTCCGGATCGACCAGCGCCATGGCAAGGCTCTTGCCGATAGTGTGGCCATAACCGCCCGAGGTAATGAAGCCGACACGCGTGTCGCCGTTCCAGACCGGCTCGAAACCGGATGCATCAGCATCGTCGGCATCGATATCGAGTGTCACCAGCTTCTGCGGCGCGGTGTTCTGCTGTTTTTCCTTCAGCGCCGCGTCCTTCCCGATAAAGCCGTCCTTCTGGAAGTCGATCCAGCGGTCCATGCCGGTCATGCCGGGGGTGTAGCCCTGCGTGAATTCGGCCGACCAGATGCCGAAGCTTTTTTCCAGTCGCAGTGAATTGAGTGCGTAGTAGCCGAATTCCCGCAGGCCATGGTCCTTGCCGGCCTCGAGCAGCATCTGGCGCAGCGTGATGTGCTCGGCGGCGCCGCAATTGATTTCGAATCCGAACTCCCCGGTCACCGACAGCCGTCCGACCTTGGCCCTCAGCAAGCCGACATCCATCTCCTTGCAGCCCATGAAGGGCAGGGCATCGTGCGAGATATCTTCATGCGTGAGGGCGGACAACACGTCGCGCGATTTCGGTCCGGCGAGCGCAAAGCCGACGACATCATCGGAAATGTCGCGGACGCTGACGTTGCCATCCTCGGCGCCCAGATGATGGTGGAACCAGCGCATGTGCCATTCGCGCAGGTAATAGGAACCCATGATCCACCACACGCCGTCACCCCAGTTGAAGATGGTGAGATCGCCTTTGAGGCGACCGTCCGGCCCGAGCATCGGCGCAAGCCGCGCCCGGCCTGGCTTCGGCAGGCGGCCCGCCATTACCCGGTCAAGCCATGCCTCCGCGCCATCGCCGCGCACTTCGTAGCGGGAGAAACCGGTAATATCGATGAGGCCCACACCGTCGCGCACTGCTCGGCATTCCTCACCGACAATATCGAAGGCATTGGAGCGCCGCAGCGTCGGATTTTCTTCAAAGCCTTGCGGAGCAAACATCAGCGGCACTTCCAGCCCCCAGCTGCAGCCCCAGACAGCGCCGGCCGCGTCCATGCCGTCATAGGCCGGAGCCTTCTTCAGAGGCCGTCCGGCCGGCAGCTGTTCGTTGGGATAGGTCATGACGAAGCGGCGGGAGTAGAACTGGCCGGTCGTCTGCTTGATATATTCGCGGTTGGAGGCGAAATCGCCGTAGCGGGCGATATCCATCGGCCAGGCATCGGCTTCCGGCTCGCCGTGGATCATCCACTCGGCCAGCGTCTTGCCGACGCCGCCGCCCTGCAGGAAACCGGCCATGACGCCGCAGGCAAGCCAGTAATTCTTGACCCCGCGTACCGGGCCGACCAGCGGATTTCCGTCAGGCGAGAAGGTGAAGGCGCCATTGACCCAGTTCTTTACGCCGGTCGTTTCAAGGCAGGGATAGCGCTGGAAAGCCAACACCAGCTCTTCGGAAATACGGTCGGTGTTTTCCTGCAAAAGTTCGATACCGTATTCCCAGGGCGCACCGTCGACGCTCCAGTGTTCATAGTTGGTTTCATAAATACCGACCAGGATGCCTTTCTGGTCCTGCCGCATATAGGTGAAGCCCTCGAGGTCCACCGTCATCGGCAGTTCGAAATCCAGCGCCGCAACTTCCGGGATGGTCTCGGTCAGCAGATAGTGATGTTCCAGCGGTGTGACGGGCAGTTCCAGCCCGACCATGCGTCCCACCTGCTTGGCCCAAAGGCCGCCGGCATTGACCACGTGCTCGGCGTGGATTGTGCCTTTTTCCGTGATCACGTCCCATGAATGATCGGGCCGCTGGCGCAGTTCCACCACCCGGTTGTGTTCGATCACCCTGGCGCCGTTCTTCTTTGCCGCCCCGGCATAGGCCTGAACCGTGCCAGTGGTGTCGATATAGCCTTCGCGGTCGGCCCAAAGTCCGCCGATCACCCCGGTCGTGTCCATGATCGGGCAGCGTTCCTTGATCTGCTCCGGCGTCATCAGCCAGCAGTCCTCGATGCCGATGGTCTGGAAGATCCGGTAGGCCGACTGCAGCCACTCCCAGCGGTCCGGCGCCGAGGCGACGGTGATGCCTCCGGTCATGTGCAGGCCGATATCCTGACCGGATTCCTCCTCGATCTGTGAAAGCAGATCGATCGTGTAAGCCTGCAGGGCCGCCATGTTCGGATCGGCGTTGAGCGCGTGGATGCCGCCCGCCGCGTGCCAGGACGAACCGGCCGTCAGGACCGAACGCTCGATCAGGCAGACGTCGCTCCAGCCGAACTTTGCCAGGTGATAGAGGACCGATGCACCGACGACACCGCCACCGATCACGACGACACGATATTGATCCATATTTGCCTCCCGATGGACCCGCCAGAAACGGCACTGTAGCTTAATTCCAAAATATGTTCTAGACATATATGTACAGAAACGGAATCAAGACGCATGACACGCAGCAATGTCGCTGAAGCGGCTGATATCGAGGCCGAAACCGGCCGTCGCACGACGCGGGAAGACTGGCTGGATCTTGCCAAGGACATCCTCGTCAGCGAGGGGGTCGGCAGCATCAAGGTCCTGGCGCTGTCGCAAAGACTCGATGTCTCACGGTCCAGTTTCTACTGGTTCTTCAAGAGTCGGCGCGACCTGCTGGACCAGCTCCTGCACTACTGGGAGCACAAGAACACCGCCAGCATTGTCGAGCGTGCAAATCGCCCCGCCCACTCGATCGCCGAGGGTGTTTTCAACCTCTTCGAATGCTGGGTGGACGAAGCGCTTTTCGATCCCGGGCTTGACTTTGCGGTGCGTGAATGGGCGCGGCGCTCGCCGAAGGTGCGCGAGCTTGTCGACCGGGCGGACAATGAACGGGTCAAGGCGATAACCGGCATGTTCGCCAAACACGGCTATGAGGAGCCGGAATCCTTTGTGCGTGCCAGGGTCATCTATTTCATGCAGATCGGCTACTACGCGCTTGGCGTGCGCGAGCCGCTGGATGTGCGCCTTTCCTACACGGAGGCCTATGTGCGCAGCTTTACCGGCAAGGATCCGACCAGCAGGGAGGCGAGCCGTTTCCGAAGCCTAGCGAAGCGGTTGATCGGCCCGGACGACGAAACGAAACAGTCGTAGTTCCGGCTTCGGCGGCCATCGAAATGGCACATAGTCTTGTACACATATGTACGGACCGCTGCAAAGGCTCAACAGGGTGCACACGAAGCGCTAAAGGTGAGGCAAAAGCGCCGTCAACGCGTCGAGTTTGCGGGAGGAATAATCCGACCGCCATGTCAGCATCGTCCTGATCCGGGCAAGTTTGCCGGGCAGGAGATGGCGGCGAAACCGCCCGTCTGTGGTCACCATGTCGAGCACCGATTGCGGCACCACGGCAAACCCCGTGCCTGCTGCGACGCTGGCAAGGATGGCCAGATAGGAACTCACAGCGATGATGGAACCGGGAACGATACCGTTGTCCAGCAGCCACTGTTCGAGATAGCGGCGATAGGCGCAGCCTGCCTCAAAGGCGACAACCGTCCGGCCGCTCATTTCAATGGCGTTTTCAGGCGGCGGGAAATCATGCGGCGTAATCAGGACGAGGCTTTCCTCAAAGACCGGTCTTGAATTGGCCCAGTCGAAGGTTGCCGGCTCGGCAATGAATGCAATCTCGACATCGTGGTTGCGAAGGCGATCGACAAGCCCTCCGGCCGTATCGGTTTTGAGCTCGATATCGACATCCGTATGCAGATGGTTGTAGCGCGCCAGGATATCAGGCAGGCGCGCCGCAGCCGTGCTTTCCATCGCGCCAATCCGGAAAACACCGCTTGGCTTGCCGTCCTGCAGAGCCTCCGTCGTCTCGATCGTCAGTTGCAGGAACCGGTCCGCATAGGCAAGCAGCAATTCACCGTCCGGCGTCAGCGTGAGGCCGCGATTACGGCGCAGGAAAAGGGTCTTTTGCACCTGCTCCTCCAATTGCTTGATGCGGGTGCTGACATTCGACTGCACCCGGTTGAGTTTTGCTGCGGCCTTCGAGATGCTGCCCTCGGCGGCAACGGTCCTGAAAATCTCCAGCGCACGAAGGTCAAGATCGTGCATTGATATCTCCAATCGAGAAACCTGAATTCGCTTTAATTCACTATTTTAAATGTATCGCGCTTGGTAGTTTCCGCACAAGTACCTCAATTCCGGAATCAGAAGCGGACATCGCGCATGAACCAATCGGCATTCCGCATCATTGTCATCGGCTTCGGATCGCTGGCCATCGCGATGGGAATCGGGCGTTTCGCCTTCACGCCCCTTTTGCCGATGATGCAGGCAGACGGGCTTGTCGGCATCTCGGGCGGCGGTGTTCTGGCCTCGGTCCACTTCGTCGGTTACCTGGCAGGCGCAGCGGGTGCCGCCTATGTGCCGATCCGGCCGAAACGCCTGTTGCGGGCTTCACTGATCCTTATTGCATTGTGCACGCTGGCAACCGGGTTGACCGACAACTTTGTTGTGTGGTCGGTGCTGCGCTTTTTGTGCGGTGTTTTCAGCGCCTTCACGCTGGTTCTTGTCAGCAACTATTACGTCAAATACCTTGCTGCGATTGGCCGGGCACCGGGCCAGGGCTGGGTGTTTTCCGGCGTCGGCGCCGGTATTGCCATTGCCGGCCTTGGAACGCTTGCATTCATGGCCGGCGGCATTCCCAGCGCTTCATCCTGGGTGATCTTCGGTGGCATTTCGCTGGCCGCAGCCCTGCTGATCAGCTTTCGCCTTGGGGAAGAGTTCGAGGATGAGCGGTCCCGAGGATCAAACGAGACCAGGCAAAGGTCGCCGGTGGACTGGCGCACCGTTGCTGCATACGCGGCTGCCGGAATCGGCTACATCATTCCCGCAACCTACCTGCCGGTGATGGCGCGCGACATCGTGTCTTCACCGTTCCTGTTCGGTCTGGCCTGGCCCGTTTTCGGTCTTGCCGCCTTTTTCTCAACGCTTCTTGCTGCCGGTCTGCAGGCACGTTTCTCGAACCGCCAGATTTGGGCGGTCAGCCAGCTTGTCATGGCGGTGGGTCTGCTGCTCCCGGTTCTCATACCGGACCTCGCCTCGATCATGATCGCCGGGATCTGTGTGGGCGGCACCTTCATGATCATCACCATGATGGGCATGAAAGAGGCGCATCGTCTCGCGCATCCGGACGATGTCATTCGCCACATCGGTGTTTTGACCGTTGCTTTTGCTGGCGGTCAGATGGTCGGCCCTGTATTCGCAAGCGCAATCCACACGGCAACGGGAAGTTTTTCTCCGTCGCTCGTGCTGACAAGTTTGTTGTTGATCGCGACGGCCGCGGCACTGGTAGTGCGATCTGCCGGTCCCGACAAGATCCGCGCATAGCGCCCATTGCGAGCGGGCTCCATCACCGGTCTCGAAAATGTGATGGTGAGGGTCTAACAACGACACAATCGGTCACCACCTCCTGATCAAGCCTGATCGTTGGAAAAGTCGATGACTTTTCAACGTGTTGGTTGTCTCCAACCCTGCTTTGACGAAAGGAGAAAACAAATGACAGCCCAACAAGAAATCACCGGCCTTGAAGCAAGGCTTCAGATGATCCAGGACGAGATCGATCGTCGGCACAGCCGGATCGATTCCGATGTGGATCGCGCGCACAACATCGAGAAAATCGATGCGCTGCGGGCCGAGAGGGACCGGCTGCAAAAATGGCTGGCCACGCTCTCTCACTGATACAAACGCGGTGACGGATCACCGTCATCGGGACGGACCCGACAAGGCTCGCTCCAGCACGGCCCTAATCTCGGCTGAAGGTGCTGTCGACCGTCGGGTCACCGGATCGAAGAACACATTGACCGATTCGGACACGACACAGCATTTTTCCCCCTGAAATACAGCATAGTGGGTTGTCATCGAGCGATCACCTGCTGCCGCAAGCCTGCCGCCGACCTCGACGCTGCCGGGAAACGTGATCTCGTTCAGATAGTCAACGGTCAGCCGCGCCAGAACGATCCCGCGCGAAGGCAGGCGTGTTCCGGAGAAAATGTGTCCGAAAAGTCCCACGCGGCCGGATTCCAGGAAGGCCGTGATCGCGACATTGTTGACATGTTCCATCGGATCCTGATCTGAGAAGCGGATGGAAACGGGCGTCCAGAACGGGTAGTCCGAACGGTCGCGCGATATCGATTTGTTCGTCGGCATGCGGAGGCTTCCTCTGCGAAACGTTTCGAAAGGGCGGGGCCGGGATGGTCCCGCCAGATGATTTTGAAGGAGTGCCTGATGGCCTTTGACTATCCGTTCTACTTTCTACGTCACGGTGAAACAGAATGGAACCGCACGCATAGGACGCAAGGCCAATATGACTCACAGTTGAACGAAACGGGCCGCGCTCAGGCTTGGCATGCGGCTGAAATGCTCAAGGGCGAGCCGATCGAGCGTATCGTTGCAAGTCCGTTGTCGAGGGCGCGCCACACAGCCGAGGCCGTGGCGGCACATCATGATGTCGTATTGTCATTTGATGACCATTTGATGGAGTGCCATCTCGGTGACCACCAGGGTGAGCCGCACGGACCCTGGCTGGCGCAATACTGGGCCGGCCAGTATGACCCGCCAAACGGTGAAACCTATCGCGACTTTTGTGAACGCGTCTGGAATGCCCTGCAGCGGACCGTGGCACAGGGGCCGAACACGCTCATTGTCGCCCACGGCGGCCTATGGAAGGCAGCGAGCGAATATGTGGATATGGAACCGGATCTTGTTCCCTTGCCCAACGCCGTTCCGATCCACGTCACGCCGGAAAACAACCGCTGGCGTCAGCGTGTCCTATAGGAATTGGGAGGCCTGCAGCCCGCTTAGCCGCGCAGTTTCTCGGCTTGCGCGGCAGCTCCCCGGATTGCACCCGCGAAAAGCGATACATCCATGGCCGTTGCCACGAAGGTGGCGCCGAGGTCGATACAGTGTCTTGCGAAGGCTGGGTCCGTTGCCAGCGTACCTGACGCCTTGTCGCTTTGCGCAATGCGTTCGAACGTGTCCTTGATGGCTGCCTGGACCTCTGGCGCGCCCGGATTGCCGAGGTGTCCCATGTCGGCGGCAAGGTCGGCGGGGCCGATGAAGACACCGTCGACGCCATCGACGGACAGGATATCGTCGAGCGCGGCGAGGCCCGCCCGGTTCTCCACCTGGACAAGCAGGCAGATCTGCTCGTCTGCCGTCGGAATATAGTCCTTGACCTGACCGAACTTTGACGCCCGTGCCGTCGTCGGTCCCACGCCGCGCATGCCTACGGGCGGGTAACGCACGGCGCGCACGAGCTGCTCGGCCTGATCGCCCGATTCCACCATCGGTACCAGAATGGTCTGTGCGCCGGCATCCAGCATCTGCTTGATGATCCAGGCTTCACCGACAGGCACGCGCACTGCGGGGTGTGATGCCGATGCATCGATCATCGTCAGTTGCTCGCGGGTCGAACGCAGATCGTTTGTCGCGTGTTCGTTGTCGATCAGCAGCCAGTCGAAGCCAGCCGTCGCCGAAATCTCGGCAGCGTAGGCGTTTGCCATCGACAGCCAGCAGCCGATCTGCAGTTCGCCATTCTTGAGTGCGGCCTTGAAGGGATTGATCGGTGCAGGCATGGGAAAATCCTGATCTAGGAAAAAGTGAGTGCGACCGAGCCGAACGGACCGAAATCAGCATGGAAACTGTCTCCGGGCCGTGCCTCGACGGGGCGGATGAAGGATCCTGATAACACCACATCACCCGCGCGGATAGACTGTTTGTAGGCGGCAAGACGCTCCACCAGCCAAACGATCCCGGCGACCGGATCGTTCAGCACGCCGGCACCGAGTCCGGTTTCTTCCACCTCGTCATTGCGCGCCAGGATCGCGCCAGCCCAGCGAAGATCCACCGCTGACGGATCGTGACGCTGTTTTCCGAGCACGAGGCCCGCATTCGCCGCGTTGTCGGCGATGGTGTCGACGATCGATCGTGTTTGCCCTGTCTTGGGGTCTGTCCGCAGGATGCGCGTGTCAAGGATTTCGAGGGAAGGGGCCACATAGTCTGTCGCGGCAAGCACCGCATCGCGCGAAATGGACCCGCCGGGCAGGGGCGCTTTCATGACAAAGGCGATTTCAGCCTCGATGCGCGGCTGGATGTAACGGCCGGCTGGCACGGTGCCGCCATCCGCGAACAGCATGTCGTCGAAGAGGATGCCGCTGTCCGGAATGTCGATCTTCAGAGCGTCCTGCATCGCTTTTGATGTAAGGCCGATTTTCCAGCCGATGATCTGCCTGCCGGCATTCAGCTTGCGCTCGACCAGTGCCGCCTGGACAGCATAGGCATCGTCCATCGTCATATCGGGGTGGCGGCGCGAAAGGAGCCCGATCTGAGTGCCGTTCCTTTCCGCATCGAACAGATCCGCCGCGGCAGCCTTGATCTCACCCGCAGAAAGGCTCATTGCTCGTCCTCGACCGTGTTGCGCAGAACGCCGATACCTTCGCCTTCCACCTCGATGACATCGCCCGGCTTCAGATATTGCGGCGGATCGAGCCGCGCGCCGGCGCCGGTGGGTGTTCCGGTGATGATGATATCCCCGGGCACCAGCGTCGTGAATGTCGAGATGTAGGCGATCTGGCGCGGGATCGGGAAGATCATGCGGCCGGTGCGGTCATCCTGGCGTATCTCACCGTTGACGCGCGTTGTGATTTGGACGTCCCCGAGCTGCGCGCGATCGTGGAAGGGCACCAGCCAGGGGCCGAGCGCGCCCGACCGGTCGAAATTCTTGCCTTGCGTCACATTGAATTTTGCGTGGCGGACCCAGTCGCGCAGCGTTCCCTCGTTGCACAGGCTGATGGCCGCGATGTGGTCATAGGCGTGCTGCTGCGCGATGTGCCTGCCGCCCTTGCCGATGACGACGGCAATCTCGCCTTCATAGTCGAGCTTGTCACTGGCTTTCGGCCGGATAAGCGGCTGGTCATGCCCGGTGAAGGAGCGGGCAAAACGGATGAACAGCGACATGTTTTCCGGCTGCTCCTTGCCGTCCTTGTATTCGGCATTGCGGTCGGGGAAATTGACGCCGACACAGATAATTTTTTCCGGGTTCGGAACCGGGATTTCGTAAGTAACGCTTTCGGTCTCGTGGGTGACCGGGCGCCCCTGGGCGGCTTCCAGCAGCCGGTCCATGCCACCCGCCTCGACCACCGCCCGAAGGTCCGGCCATTGCGGAAAGTCAGGCGACAGGGCGACCATTCCGTCGTCCAGGACCGCTCCGTAGTAATGCATACCGTCAACTGAATAGCTGGCTAGTCTGCCGTTCATGTGAGCCTCATTCCCCTCTACACGGTGTTCAGGGTGCGATGATCGGCTGCGATTTCAGATCGCTTTCCATCGGTGTCGCGCCTTCGAAATGGCTGCCTTCCTCGAACCAGGATCGTGGCGCCGGCGCACCCCACAGTGTCTGGCGTTGCGGGTCCTTCAGGTCCCAGCGGATCGGCTCAAGATCGGGGTCAACCGTCTGGTAGTCCGAATTGTAGATTTCGATCCGGTTGCCGTCCGGATCGAGTACGTAGAGGAAGAAGGCGTTGGAAATGCCGTGTCGGCCGGGACCGCGCTCGATATTGTCGAGATAACCCGTGGTCGACATGATATCGAGCAGGTCGATGATGTTGAGCGGGTTCGGCACCCAGAAGGCCGTGTGATGCAGGCGCGGGCCCAGCCCGTTGGTGAAGGCAACGTCATGCACGCCGCCCTTGCGGTGCATCCACGCGGCCCAGATGCGGCCGGTTTGCTGGTCATCCGTATATTCCGTCGTGCGGAAACCGATCTCGTTGTAAAAATTGACCGCCTCGTCGACATTCGACGAGAACATGTTGAAATGGTCGATCCGCAGCGGCCGCACGCCGTGATAAAGCTTGTAGTGCTGGTGGATCGGCTCAAGCCGGTCCATCTTGACGTAAAATTCGAGCGGAATGCCCCACGGATCGCGGGTGCGCAGGGTCCTTCCCATGAACGGGCGGTCCACCCATTCAACCGGCAGGTTCCTGCCTTCGAAAAAAGCGGCCGCCTTGTCGAGGTCCGGCTCGTCGAAAAGCTTGAAGCCGAGCACGTTCACACCCGGCGTCTGCGACTTCACCAGCGCAATGCAGTGATGGCCGCGCTCCTCCAGCGCCCGCAGGTAAATCCGGTCATTGCCCTCATGCGTTACCTGCAGGCCCAGCAGGTCGGCATAAAAGGCCTTTGAAGCGTCGAGATCAGAGACCGCGTATTCGACATGACTGAGACGCACGATATTGAACGGTGGATAAAGGACAGGCGAGGGGACGGGCATTGATATGTCTCCTGTGCGGCAGGGCTGATTTAATGGACCGGGAAAACGACATTGGCCTGGCCGGTGCCGGAACTCGGGAAATATTCGCCGATAAGCTCGCCCTTGCCTGTATACCGGTCCCAGCCGAGCGCCGCGAACAACATGACAGTGTCATGCATGCTGCCTTCTCCGCAGCAATAATCCGCGTATTCGGGCAGCATCTTGAGGAAAGTTGCGATCTCGCCGTTCTGCCAAAGGTTCAAAACGTGCAGATCGACCTGGCGGTTGAATTCCGAGGAGATGGTGAAGGTTCCGTTGTTGGCCTCGTAGTCGTCGTTCGCCCAGATCTTGTGGCTGAGTGAGCCGGATGCCAGAAGCAGCACTTTTGCATCGCTTTCCTCAATGGCTTCGCGGATTGCCTCGCCGAGTTTGCGCGACGAATCGTAGCTGTGCACCGTGCACCAGGCGGCCACTGAAACGACCTTGAAGTCGCCTTCGCTGGCCATGTAGCGCATGGGAACGAGCGTGCCGTATTCCAGGTCGAGACTGTCGATCTGGTGCGACAGGGTGAAAGCGCCCTTGGCCGTAGCCTTCTCTGCGATCAGGTCGCCCAGGGCAGCGTTGCCCTCATAGGCATATTCCAGCCCCTGGATGAACTGCGGGAACTCGTGGCTGGTGAAAATGCCCTCGAACCGGTGGTTGGCATTGACGTGGTAACCGGCGTTGACGCACCAGTGTGTATCCAGCACCACGATGGTATCGGCGCCGAGCGCCTTGGCGCGGCGGGCGATTTCCTTGTGGCCGTCGATTGCCTGCTGGCGACATCCGTGCAGGCGGCCCGGCTGTTCCGACATGATCATCGTCGGCACGTGCGTGATTTTGGCTGAAAGAACGATCTCTCCCATTGATGCCTCCCAATCCTGTTACAAGGGGTCAGTTTGCCCCGAGCTTCGGAATGCTGTGTTGACCAAGCGCAAGTCCGATGTGTTTTTGCTCCATGTAGAATTCAAAGGACCAGTCGCCGCCGTCGCGCCCGATCCCGCTTGCCTTGACACCGCCAAAGGGCGTCGGCAGGTGGCGGACATTCTCAGAATTCACCCAGATCATTCCGGCTTCCATTTTCTCGGTAAAGCGCAGAGCCCGGGTGATATCATTGGTCCAGACATAGCCGGTCAGGCCATAGTCGACGCCATTGGCGATCTCCAGCGCTTCCTCCTCCGTATCGAAGGGAATTGCGGTCAGGACCGGGCCGAAGATTTCCTCCTGGGCGATGCGCATATCGGGCCGCGCGTCGGTAAAGAGGGTGGGGGCGACATAATGGCCGCTCCCCTCGGGCGCGGTTCCGCCGGCGGCAATCGTCGCGCCGTCTTCGCGGGCGACATCGAAATAGGAGGTGACCTTGTCAAAGTGGACCTTGTGGATCAGCGGACCGATCTCGGTCGCGGGATCGAGCGGATGGCCGACGCGGATCTTGTTCACCCGTTCGACGAGCCGCTGCTGGAACGCATCGGCGATGCTGCTTTGAACCAGCAGCCGGCTCGACGATGTGCATCGTTCGCCGTTGAGCGAATAGATCATGAAAACCGCCGCATCCAGCGCCCGGTCAAGGTCGGCGTCGTCAAAGACAACAACCGGGTTCTTGCCGCCGAGCTCGAAATGTACGCGTTTAAGCGTATCGGCGCCCTGTTTCATGATCATGGATCCGGTGCGGCTTTCGCCGACAAAGGCGATGGCCTTGATGTCAGGGTGCTCGGTCAGCGCCTTGCCGGCATCTTCGCCGAGGCCGTTGACGAGGTTCCACACGCCCTTCGGAAGACCGGCCTCATCGGCGATCTCCATGAGGATCCGCGCGGTCAGCGGCGAAAACTCGGCCGGTTTGTGCACAACCGTGCATCCGGCGGCGAGCGCCGGTGCGATCTTCCACGTCGACAGCATGAAGGGTGTGTTCCACGGCGTAATGACGCCGACCGGTCCGATCGGGACGCGGGTGGTGATGTTCATCAGCGTGGCCGAGGGCAGGGCCTGGCCATCGCGTGCCGCGGTTGCCTTTTCGGCAAAGAACCGGAAATTCTCCGCACCCCGCAGAGCCGCCTTTGACATGAAGCGCAGTGCCTGACCCGTATCCCAGCATTCGCAAAGGGCGATCTCCTCGGCCCGTTCGACGATGGCATCGGCGATCCGGTTGAGGATCGCCTTCCGCTCGGCCGCTTTCATGTCGCGCCACGCAGGGAAAGCCGCCTTGGCGGCCTTTGCCGCCGAATCGATATCGCTTGCGCCGCCTTTCGCGACGCTGCAGATGAGGCTCTCGTCCACCGGCGATCGGGTCTCGAATGTCTCACCGGTGGCGGAGGCGACACTTTCGCCATTGATGTGATTGCGGATGCCGTCCTGCCTGAAACGCGTGAGATAGCCTTCGAGCTTGGTCAGATTTTCATCGAGGCCGGGCTGGTTGGTACTCATTTCTGCGCTCCTGCGGGCTAGCTGTCTTTTACGTGATCGCGGATCGTATTCAGTTTCGGGCTCAGTTCCGGGTCGATATCGCGCATTTCAAGGGAGAGTGCGATCGGGCGTGTCCTGATCACATCCTCCAGATAGGCCCTTGCGGCTTCGAAAATCGCTTCGGTGGCCGCCTTGCGCGCTTCGAGAGGACGGCCGCCCCTCAGACGCACCGAGATATCGATGAAGCCGTGATCCGGTTCGCCGTCGGCGATGGCGTAGTGTTCGCATCGAATGGCCCGCACGCGAATTCCCGCCATGGGGAACACGCCGGTCTCGATGCCAGCCTTCCGGAGATGTTCGCACAGGCCGCTCATGTCGACATGCGCATCCAGATTGGCAGAATATTCGATCGAGAAATGCGGCATTGCCGTTTCATCCTCCGGCGCTTTATATTTAACATGTTAAACATATTGGCTAAGACGTGTCAAGTGGAAACACATTTTTTACCCGCTTGCGAACCGCATTGTGATCGGAGATGGTTACACGGATTCAAGCCGAACTTCGGGGCCACACGATGAGCGATAAGAAACTGCGCGCAACATCACGGGCATTGCCGATCGCTCTTTTGCGGGCACGCGAGACCGTGATGGGGCAGATCCGTCCCATGCTGGCCGATGCCGGCGTGACGGAGCAGCAATGGCGCGTGCTGCGTGTCCTAGCCGAAGACGGCGGCATGGACCCGACCGATATCGCCGACAAATCATGCCTGCTCCTTCCGAGCCTGACGCGGATCCTGAAATATCTGGAGGAAAACGATCTGGTGACACGCAAGCGTCACGAGACGGACGGGCGCCGGCACCTGGTTCAGATCACCGGCAAGGGGCGGCAATTGATCGACAAGAATGCGCCGGCGAGCAACGAAATCTATGCCGAGCTTGAAAGGTCGTTCGGAGCCAAAAAAATGGACAAGCTCCTCGATCTGCTGGATGAGCTTGCCCATTTGAAGATGTAGTCCGGCGCATGGAACGCTGCGCCGTGATTTTCGGCTTAGCCGTCAGAACTTGCCGTTGGCATTTGCCGCTTCTTCATCCGGCAGGATCGGCGCGATGACGTCCCAGTGCTCGGCGATCTTGCCGTTTTCAACACGGAACAGGTCGTAAAATGCCATCGGTTTCTCCCCGATGACGCCTTCGGACATGGCGAGAACGAAGTTCCCGTCCGCAAGCACCTTGTGGTTCCGTGTAAAGCGCATGGCCATGCCAGCCTGGGCCATTTTTTCCAGAGCCTTTGCAAGGCCGCTCAGCCCGTCGCCAATATTCGGATTGTGCTGGATATAGTTCTCGCCGTCGATGTATTCGGGCAATTGGTCATAGGCGCCGCCGATCAGCACCGTGTTGATGAATGCGCTCACCAGCGAACGATTGGCGTCCGTCTTGTCCAGGTCCGTGACCTTGGTGGGACCGTCGGTCTGGGTGTGCCCGGACGGATTGGGAGGCGCGACGGGCTCAAGGTTATCCCAGTGCTCGACGATCTTGCCGCCATCGACGCGGAAGACGTCAAAGGCAACCAGCGGTACGGGCCCGAAGCCCTTGTAGACGCCATGGACGAAGCCGAACTCGCCGTCCGCGAAGGAGCGGATCAGCGTGTATTCGAAATCCGGATTGCCGGCGATGACCTGGCCGGCGAGGCCCTTGAGGGCCGCGAGGCCGGTAGGCACTTGCTGATTGTGCTGGACATAGGGTTCGGCAAAATAGGTGTCGATCGCGCCGACATCCTTGTTCACCATCAAGTCGGTCATGGCGCCTGTGACGATATCCTTCGTGTCCGCGGCCGTGGCCGGTGTCGATGCCAGGACGAGTGCCAGGGCGGGTGCTGCAAGCGTGCGTAAAAACATCTGTCTGTTTCCTTGTGGGCCGGCACAGCGCCGGATGCCGGCAATATGGTGCGTTGCTTGGTTTCTCATAAGATGATCTAATTGGATTTCATTGTTCGATTGATTGATGGAATTGACATGCTGGATCATCTCCGCGCCATGGCGGTTTTCTCTGCCGTTGCCGAAGCAGGTTCCTTTCGGGCGGCGTCCGCGAGGCTTGGAATCTCGCCCTCGGTTGTCAGCCACCACGTCACCGCGCTTGAGCGCCACCTCGACACACCGCTGGTCTACCGGTCGACCCGCAGGCTCAGCCTCACGGACGCCGGCAAGCGCCTGGCGGCATCCGCACAGTCCATGGTCCGTGCCGCCGAGGATGGCCTGCAGGCCATCGGACATGAGGCCGAAAGCCCGTCGGGCAGGTTGCGGGTGACCGCGCCGGCCGTTTTTCAGTACGCGCTTTTCGTCAAGCGTGTCGCCGAGTTCATGAAGCGGCATCCTAGGGTCGAGATTTCCATCAATTTTTCGGACCGCTGGCGCAACCTTGTAGAGGAGGGGCTTGATCTGGCCTTCCGCATCGGGCCCTTGCGCGATTCCTCCCTGAAGGCGCGCAAGCTCGTGGACGGTAAGCAGCATCTTTGCGCATCACCGGCCTATCTGAGCGGCAGGAAGATTCCCAAAACGCCCGCTGACCTCGACGGCCTGGAGATGATCGGCTTTGCCGGCCGATCCTATACGATCGCGCGGACTGGCAGGAGCGGCGTCAAAGGTCAAAGTCAGTTTCAGGTGCCGAACCGGATCGTCGTCGATTCCGGCTTCGCTGCCATGCGCCTCGCAGAGGAGGGCTGCGGGATCACCGTGCTGCCGGACTTTCTGGCCCGCGCGCCGCTGGCTGACGGCCGGCTCGTGGAAATCCTGCCCGGTTGGTCGGTGCCGTCTTTCGGCATCTACGCTGTCTGGCCTGATAACCCCGGAACCAATACGCTGCGGACGCTGTTTGTAGACTTTATTGCGGAAATCGGCCGATAAGGTTGCATCGACGCGGGCGAACCTTATGCAAAATAGACCGTCACCAATCGACTTCCTGCCATTCATGCGGCCTCGCGGGCCGACCGGGAGGTGCGTCAGACGCCTGAAGAGGGTCGCTTTTGGCGCTTTTGCCGGGTTGCTTCTTTGCCCTGCGACGCTAGCGGTTGCTGCTTGTGGCGCATGCGATCGCTTTGAGGCCCTTAGGACCAGCGACGGATCGGCGTTCTTTGACGAACTGATGACCGGCCTTGAGGAAAGGCCCCTTGCCATGGTGACAATCGGCGCGGGCCCGTTTTGCGAGAGCGGCCGGGGCGCTTCGGTCGCGGACGGTTTGCTGGCCGCAACCGAACGCCAGTTTGTCCGTGCTGATGCGATCACGCGGAAGGTCGGGCAATGCACGCGGTCATGCGCTGCCAGCCAAAGCAAGGCCGTATACTGTGCCTATGGCGGCCGGCTGATCGCAGACCGGTATGGGCTTGCGGTAATCGGATTGAGGACATCGGAGCTTGTCGAGCTTTACGGGCGGGCGGAGCGCCAGGGCGCTGGACCTCTGCAGGTGCTGGGCGCGGAAGTGGTGCGCTATGGCGATGAAGCGCTTGCCGTACTCTGGCAGGCAAGGCGGGCCCTGGCGGAGCCGGGTGCGATCCCGTTTCCGATCCTGCAGTGGCAAGCCGGTGAAACCGAGATCATCCGGCTTTCAGGCATGGTATCCCTGCTGGTGGACTTGGACCTGATGCAGGGCGACGCCAGGACACTGCAGCGTGCGCTCGTTCAGGCGGCAGCCGGCTTCAGGACGGTCCGCGAAGATCTTGAATTCTCTCGCGGCAATGCGACGATCACGCCACGCCCCAAACCGTCTGACTTGCAGGAGAGGATGACATCGGCCGCCACGCAGTTGGCCTTTGCGATAGCCAGCCTCGAAGCTTCGCTCGCCGATAGGAAGGCGGCTGAACATGACAGACGGACCATCGTGCCGAGCGGCGATCCTGAGGCCTTGCGCGAGACGATCGGCTGCCTGAACCGGCTGACGCTCAGCGCCCTGCGCGGGTCGGAGGCGGCGGAGCGCTCCACCGATACGCTGAATACCTGTCGTTCATTCGATGGTTGCGGCGGACCGGGAAGCAATTCCTTGCCGGCTAATTTATCTTCACTGACCGGATTTCTGGATTCGAGGGAAGAAGCGGAGAAAGCGACGCAGGCTTTTTTGAGCACGCTTTGTTCCGCCGGATGACCAACCTGTGGATAAGTCTGCGGATTATTCGGTACGCTTGCGGAACGATCACTTCATGGTAACCGTCAGCCCGGTACCGAAATCGGCCGGCGGCGCTGTGGATCGCTGTTGATTCCAGTCAAAATCGCGCGGCTGAATCACCCACCGGCCTGCTTCATGGCCAGGTCGTCCAGTTCTGCGGCGCGTTGAAATGCCCGGCGGCTGGTCACACGGTCCCGGTAAGCGGCAAAGGCCGGACGGTTCTCGATCGTCTCGAACTGCAGACCCCAGGCAACCTGCGCACCGACATAGACATCTGCCGCGGAAAAAACTTCGCCGGCAATATAACTTGTGTCCGACACAGCATGTTCGAGCATATCCATCACATGGGAGAAATTGCCATAACCGACGTTCCTTTCACGTTCGCTGGGCACGTCAAATCCCATCGCACGGTTGACGGTGGCGGCTTCAAGCGGTCCGGCCGCGAAGAAAAGCCATCGGTAGTAGGCGCCGCGCTGGTCCATGGGCGGTGCAAGCCCGGCATCCGGGAAGGCGTCGGCGAGATAGGCGCAGATCGCCGCGCACTCGCTCACCACGGTGTTTCCGTTCACGATTGTTGGAACCTTGCCCATCGGATTGAGCGCCAGATAGTCCGGCGCCTTCATCGCGTTGCCAAAGTCGACGATCTTTGTCTCGTAAGCAACGCCGGTCTCTTCGAGCATCCACCGGGCAATACGGCCGCGCGACATCGGGTTGGTGTAGAAAACCAGGTCTGTGCCCATCATGATCTCCCGTTCGCCCCTGAACAAAAATACCGGGCGATGGCAATGTTGTCATGTCCGAAGCAAGGGGGCGGGGATCGGAAAGAAAAAAGCCGGCCAATCGGCCGGCTTTTTCATCTCTGTGCAGTTGGGCAAGTCTAGAACTCGTCCCAGTTCTCATTGTCGGCCGCAAGGGCGGCGTTCCCGTCATAGGCGGCGCCGAGGCGAACCGGGGGCGCCTTCTTGGACGCCTCGGCGGTGCCTGCGGTCTCTTCGCTCTGCGGTTCCGCGCCCCGGGGCAGTTTGCCGGTGTCGAAGGCGCTCAGCATCACGTTTACGCGGCCGACTTCCTCGGCCAGCATCTGGCTGGCTGCGGAAGCTTCTTCCGAGACGGCCGCATTCTGCTGCGTCCCTTCGTCGATATTGTTGACCGCGCCGTTGATCTCCTGCAGGCCGACGGCCTGTTCCTTGGCGGAGCCGGATATCGACTGGACGTGCTGATCGATCTCTTTGACCTGCGTGACAATGGTCTCGAGCACCGACCCGGTCTTGTTGACCAGCTCGACCCCGGCTTTGACGTCCTCGCCGGAAGAGTCGATCAGCGTCTTGATCTCCTTCGCCGCATCGCTGGAGCGTTGTGCCAGTTCACGGACCTCCTGCGCGACGACGGCGAAGCCCTTGCCGGCCTCGCCGGCACGTGCCGCCTCGACGCCGGCATTGAGCGCCAGCAGGTTGGTCTGGAAGGAGATCTCGTCGATGACACCGATGATATTGGTGATCTCCTCGGCGGACTGTTCGATCTTCTTCATCGCGTCGATTGCATCGCGCACGACGGCGCCCGATTTTTCGGCATTGTCCCGTGCATCGGATGCAAGGCTGCTGGCCTCTACCGCACGCTCGCTGGCGGATTTCATCGCTGTCGTCGTTTCGCTCACAGCAGCGGCGGTCTCTTCAACAGATGCCGCCTGCTGCTCGTTGCGGCGGGCGAGGCTGTCGACAGCCGTGTGGATTTCCTTGGAGCCGGACAGCATCTGCTGCGAAGCGGTGCCGATTTCCTCCATGGTCCTGGAGAGCTGCTCCATCGCATTGTTGAAGTCTTCCTTGAGCGACTGGAAGGCCGGGGGAAATTCACCGTCGATACGGAAGCTCAGGTCGTTGGCGGCAAGGCTCGACATGGCGCTGCTGAACCTTTCGGTAACGGCCGCCTGTTCGCGGGCCCTGGCTTCGCTTTCCTCCCGCTCCCGTTCTTCTTCCTCGCGCTGGCGTTGTTCCAGCGCTTTCTGCTCCGCTTCCAGTTCGCGCGACCGGATCAGGTTTTCCTTAAAGACGCTGTAGGAATCCGCGATCATGCCCATCTCGTCATTGCTGGCAACCTGGACATCGACCGACAGGTCATCATTGTTGAGCGCGTCAAGCCCGCCAACGATCTGCCTGAGCGGACCGGTGATGCTCTTGCGCACGACCAGGATCGAAAGGAATACGGAAAGGATGATCGCGACAATCGTAATGCCGCTCATGAGCTGTTGCGCGAAGATTTCATGCTCCTCGGCCTTCAGCGCAGCCTGCAGCGTGAATTCCTCGATCTCGAACAGCATTTCTTCAAGGTCGTGGTCGAGCTTGTTCTGTAGCGTTTCGACGCCTTCGATCCTGGTAAAGGCTGCTTCGAGCGATCCGCGTTGAGCCAGTTCCAGCGTTTCAATGGCCTTGACGTCGAATTCCTTGTGCAGTTCCGCGAGGACGGTCAGATCATTGCCGATATGCTCGAAGATCTGACGCTCCGCGGGTGTGTTCGACGTGGCAGCCGAACGATTGGCAAGAGCGATCGTGTCGACAAACTCCTTGTCGACAAGGTCGGCGAAGGTGCGGAAGTGCTCGAGGTTCTTGTCGAACTCGTCGCGAATCTCCGGATGCCTGGCCATTTCCTCGGCGATCCGCATGCCGCGCTCGAAATCGATGGCCTGTTCAAGCTGGTGAACGGTCAGCTTGGTAAGGCTCGCGATCATCGCGGTATCGCGTTCTGCAATGGCTTCGATTTCCTTTCCGACCGCACGCATCTGCCAGATGCTGGTTCCGGCGACCGCGATCATGAGTGCAAGACCCAGCCCGACGATCGCATAGATTTTTGTGCCGACACTGAGAGATTTGCCGCCCTTGCGGCCCGCACGGCCGTTGCCGGATATCGTTGCCATCCAATTCGCTCCAATTCAGCACCGGCTGCCAGAACGTCCCGAGGATAGATTGACATCGTCCGCGGCTGGCGATGGACATGGTCCGGCCGGCAATGCGCTCAACAAAAGCGCATATGATCAGTTATTTTGAAAAACATGTTGGGCAGAAGCCGACGTGGCTGCGCAGCGTCATGCAATTGGATCAGTAATTCCAAGCAACCATGATGTATATTTCCTACGTCATGGTTTCCAATTCGTTAAATTGAAGCGAATTGGTTAATTAACTTGATCTATGAGATCTATACTAATCGCATTGTTTGCAAGGCGCGTGTGAAAATACAATTCACGGTTGGAATTTTCCCGCCAGCCCGAACGGTCTGGGAAAAATCAAATGACCTTTTTGATTAGAAAAATCAATTTATTACCGGAAATTTTGTCGAAACGTCCCGATGATGACGAATTCAATCGGCCCGAATGACTGTTCGACAGTCACAAAGTAGTGAGAAATTTGAGCCGCACTAACGGGCAATACGAGAAATATCGATCCAGAGTACAATAATTCGCAAATACTGCACTTAAAGGTGGTTGCAGAGAAAAATACTCGCGATTTTGCAGTTTCATTTCCACAGCCCCGGTCGGTACCATTCGCTGGTGCGGGGTGACGGTTCTGAATGTATATTTCTGTCGGCGGGTGCGATCAGAAACGCAGGTTCTGAACGTCCCAGCCCTTCTGGGCGAAGATATCCTCGATCCCGAGGTCCTCGAGATCACGGCGGTCCGGATGGCGGCCGGATTCAATCGCGTTGGCGATCCGCGACGCGGAGCGAATATCGCCGAAAATATCGAAAATGGCGCGGGCAGGCCTGAAAGAGCGTTTAGCCATGTCGAATCTCCTATCCGCGTTTCCATCTAGTCACAGTCTTTGCGTTTAGAACCGTTCATTGCGAATAGCACAATCCCGCCCAGCGCATGGCTTGGCCGCGCGTTCGGTATGCCGGGGCTCAGTCTTCCTTTTGAAAGAGGATTTGGCCGCGCCGAGCGACGAGCAGTAACTCCAGTGTCACCGGATGAAAATAGGCTTCAACGCGCTCGCCGTCCGGTGTCGTCCCGTAAGCCTCGTAGCAGCCGCCGTCCTCCTTTATGCGGCGCACCTGCCAGCCTTCAGAGACCATTTTCGCCTCCAATTCACTCTGTGGTTTCCAACCCGATTGATCACCGGATTCGCAGCTGAGCAGACCGGTCGCGAAAGCCGGTTCCGCCGCCAGCGATACGAGTGCCGCCAACGCGGCCAAAGCTGACTTTTGCATGGTGTGTCCTTTGCTAGTTGAGCTCGGCCGAGCGCGCCGGAACCGCTTGACTCTGGGGATTGAACACCCGCCAGATTCGATAGGTTTCAAGCAACGCGAGTGGTACGAAGTGAACGAGCGCCGGGCCAAGATTGTTGTGAACGAAGATCCAGTGCAGCAGCGTCAGAACCGCGGCGGGATAGACGAGCCGCTGGAGGCGCTTCCACCACTGCAATAGCACGCGTTGCGACGCATCATTGCTGGTCACGGCGAGTGCGACAAAAAGAATGAACGCCGCCCAGCCGGTCCAGATGCCGAGCGCGGTAAATTCGGCGAGGATCTGACGCAGCGATCCCATATCGGCCACATAGAGCACGGTGTGCAGCAATGCGTAGCAGAAGGCGGCGACACCGAGATAGCGTCGCCGGCGCGCCAGCCACGCAAGAAAGCGGGCTTTCGGAAACAGCATGCGCAGCGGTGTCACCAGCATGGCGATAATCATGAAGCGCGCCGCGAATTCGCCGGTCGGATGCAGCAGCATTTCGGTGACCGGTCTTCCGTCCGGCGCCGGAGCGCCGCTGACCAGCGCCATGACCATGGGTATGCCGGGCAGGGCGAGGATCGCCCAGAAGAAGTACCGGGAATGAAGGATTTGACTGAGCATCGGTGCCCCATCGTTCAATGCATCGCAGGTGACAATAGAGGCAGGTTGCACCAGAAGTGTCCCAGCCAACAGCAAATTTGTCGCAAAGTGTAACAACGCGGGCGAGGGCGCCCGAGGCGCCGGATCGAGCATTGGATCCTGCGACGCAACTGCTTCCGGGCGAACTGTCGGAGCGCACGGTTTCACGCAGTATCTATGTCGGAAAAAACTGGTCGGAGTGAGTGGATTCGAACCACCGACCCCCTCGTCCCGAACGAGGTGCGCTACCAGGCTGCGCTACACTCCGACTTGCCGCAGCTTGCTGCCGCGAATGCGGGCTGTAGGTAATCTGGAAACCCGTCGCCGTCAAGACAATATTCCGCGTCGGACCAATACGGGCCGCGGACGATAACGGCGCTGTCGCAGTCATCCCGATAAGCCCGTTTTCAGATCGATCCGGCAGTTGTAATCGATTTAAATTCGGCTATTGTGCCGCCGGTTTCGCCAGATGGGTTGTCGGGTGCATGTGGGTCATCCCGGCGGGGTCCAGGGCACAAGGGGACAGGCATGATTATTTGCTGCGGCGAGGCACTCATCGACATGCTGCCGCGTGAGCTTCCGGGCGGCGAGGGTGCGCTGTTGCCGGCGGCCGGCGGTGCGGTCTTCAACACGGCGATCGCGCTTGGGCGGCTCGGTGCCGATGCCGGCTTCTTCTCCGGACTTTCGACGGACATGTTCGGCCGTCAGCTGGAGGACACGCTGCAACAATCAGGCGTCGACTATTCCTTTTGCGTGCGCTCAGGCCGGCCGACGACACTAGCCTTCGTTGAATTGACTGACGGACACGCGAAATACACGTTCTATGACGAAGAGACGGCGGGCCGCATGCTGACGCCGGACGCGCTGCCGGAATTCGCCGACCATGTCGAGGCGCTGCATTTCGGCGCCATCAGCCTGATCTCCGAACCCTGCGGTTCTTCCTATGAGGCATTGCTGGCGCGCGAGGCCGACCGCCGCGTCATTTCCCTCGATCCGAACATCCGCGCCAATTTCATACCCGATGCCGACGCGCACCGCCGCCGCATCGCCCGCATGATCGCCGAGAGCGACATCGTCAAGGTATCCGACGAGGATCTTGCCTGGCTTGAGCCGGGCAGGGCGGTGGATGATGTGAAGGCGGACTGGCTGGAAAAAGGTGTCTCCATCATCGTCGAGACCATGGGCAAAAAGGGCGCCGTTGCCACGACACAATCTGGCAGCGTCACCGTCGCCGCCAATCCGGTCACGGTCGTTGACACCGTCGGCGCCGGCGACAGTTTCGATGCCGGGTTGCTCGCCGGCCTGAAGGACGCCGGAAGCCTGAGCAAAACCGCGCTGCGGTCTATCGATCGTGACAGTCTGGAATCGGCACTGAAGCTGGCTGTTTCGGTTGCAGCCGTGACCGTTTCGCGGGCCGGCGCCAACCCGCCATGGAGGCGCGAGCTGGACTAGCGATTTTCGCTCAGCAGGAGCTTTTCCAATGTCCGGGCGAAGTCTTCAGCGCTGTCGCGTTCCGGATCGAACCACTCAAGAGACCAGTTGAGCGCGCCAAGAACGGCAAGGCGCAGATAGCGTGCCTGCATCTCATCGTGCTGCGGTCCGAGCAGATCGTCAATCAATCCTGCCCAGATGTCCTCATAGCTGCGCCGCACCGCACGAAGCTGCGTCTGCACGCCGGCAGGCGTATAGGGAAAACATCGAATGTGCGCGGACGTGTAGCCGCTATCGTTCAAAATAGCGTCCAGGTGCGCGCGAATGGCGATCGAGATCCGTTGCGCAGCCGAAGCTTCCTTGCCGACCTCTCCAAGGCGCGTGGCGACCGCCTCGGCAACGCCTTTCACCCCGGTTCCGAGCACTTCGATTGCCAGTTGTTCCTTGGAAGCGAAGTGATAGTAGAGGCTGCCTGCCTTCATTCCGACCTCGCCGGCAAGTTCTCGAAGCGACGTGTCGCTATAGCCCTTCTTCAGGAACAGACGTGCTGCGGCGTCAAGGATTTCCCGGCGCGATGCCGACCCCCGGCTGGAGGCATCAACGGTCGGTGGTGGAGCTGAAGTCCGGGCTTGCGTCGTCATGCTTTCTCTCCGTGCTGGATGCAAAAGACGCCTTAGAGCCGTTTGGCGATTTCTTCCAGCATCACTTCCGTTGCGCCGCCGCCGATGGCCTGGACCCGTGCGTCGCGGGCCATGCGTTCGATCGCCGTGCCGCGCATATAGCCGGTTCCGCCGTGGAATTGCAGGCAGTCATACATCACATCGTTGACGAGTTCTCCGCACAGCGCCTTGACCATGGAAACTTCGCGGATCACGTCTTCACCGGCGGCGTCGCGCTCTGCTGTTGCATAGACAAGCTGCCGGGCGGCCTCGACGCGCGCCGCAAGCATCGAAAGCCGCTGCCGAATGGCCTGGTTGTCCCAAAGGGCGCGGCCGAATGCTTTTCTGGTGCGCACGTAATCGAGGGTCAGGTCGAGCGCAGCCTGGCATTCGCCGACCGCCATGGCGCCGATGACCAGCCGCTCGTTCTGAAAATTCCGCATGATGGCATAAAAGCCGTGGCCTTCCTCGCCGAGCATGTTTTCCGCTGGAATGCGGCAATCCTCGAAGAGCAGTTCGGCAGTATCCGATGAGCGCCAGCCATGCTTGTCGAGCGTGCGGGCGACGGAAAAACCCGGCGCTCCCTTGGGCACCAGGAACATCGTCACGTTGCGGCTCTGGCTTTCATGGTCGCCGGTCTTGGCGGCAACGCAATAGAGATCGGCATGCACGCCGTTGGTAATGAACATCTTCGAGCCGTTCAGGACGAAGGCGTCACCGTCACGCCGCGCCGTTGTCCGGATCCCCTTGACGTCCGAGCCGGCTTCGGGCTCTGTGACCGCCACCGCGGTGATCAGCTCGCCGGATATGATACCCGGCAGATAGTCCGATTGCTGCTTTTCCGATCCACCATTGAAGATGTGCACCGACGCCATGTCGGTGTGCACCAGTGCGGTAATCGCGACGCCGGAATAGGTGGACTTGCCGAGTTCCTCTGCCAGCACGATTGTTGCGAGCGTGTCGAGGTCGGAGCCGCCGAGGGCCTGAGGGTAACGGATGCCGAAGAAGCCGAGTTCGCCCATCCTGCGCAGCACGGCCCGTGGCACCATGCCTTCCTCCTCCCAGCGATCGGCATGCGGCCTGATCTCTTCTTCGACAAAGCGCAGGACCTGATCGCGCAGCATGTGATGCTCTTCGCGGAACGGGCCGGTCCGGGGTGTGGCGGGTGATGGCTGATGGATATCTGCGTTTGCGGGCATCGGATCGCTCACGTCGGCCGGATGGTCCGCAACCCAGAAGGATGCCACGACTTGCCGGCCAGTCGGCTTCTAACAGGTGTTAGTTAGAGTATGGCGATGCTCCGCTGATGTCAAAGACGGTTCAGGCCGGCCGGCCACCATCGCGGTGGCATCGGCCGGCCAGAGAGTTGAATGCGTCTACAGGCGCAGCCCGGATTGGTGTCTGATCCAGCGTTGCAGGGTCCTGAATGCGCTGGCGACGGCCTCCTTGCGCTCGAAGCGGGCGCGGGTTTCATATTTGTCTCCGGTGTGCAGCATGGTCTGTCCCTTTCCTGATTGAAGGGACTATCGCATTTTCCATTTCTTTGTATAATTGGCGCAGTATCAACAATACTTTTCGAAGTTATTGGAAAATGAGATTTGATGACCTGAGGTTCTTTGTCCGGGTTGCCGAGCTCGGCAGCCTGTCCGAGGCCGGCCGCGAATTCGGCCTTTCACCATCTGCAGCGAGCGCCCGGCTGGCGACACTGGAAAGGGCGGCGGGTGCGCAGTTGATGGCCCGCACAACGCGCCAATTGTCGCTGACCGAACCCGGCCGCCTTCTGCTCTCGCACGGCCGCACGGCATTGAACGAACTCGACACGGCATTCGATCTTCTCGACGCCAGTGCCTCCAAGCCGCGCGGCGAGTTACGCATCACCAGCAACACCTTCTTCGGGCGCAAGCACATCCTGCCTTACCTGAACGAATTCATGGAACTATATCCAGACATTCGCATCGAGATGAGCTTCACGGACAGGATCGTCGATATCGTCGGGGAGGGTTTTGATCTGGCGATCCGTGGTGCACCGCTGCCCGATTCCAGCCTGATGGCGCGCAAGCTCGGCGGCAACCGCCGGGTTCTTTGTGCATCGCCCGATTACATCCAGAAACGCGGGGTCCCTTCGACGCCGGCCGATCTTGCCCACCACGCCTGCATTGGATTGAGTTTGCTGCCGGTCTGGTATTTCGACGGTCCGAAAGGCGAGATCGCCTGCACGATCACGCCGGCGATCACCGGCGACAGCGGCGATTTTGCCTATGATGCGGCACTGTGCGGCCTCGGCCTTTCGATAAAATCGGTCGCCCATGTGTGGGAGGATCTGCGCGAGGGCCGGCTGGTGTCGGTCATGGAAGACTACCCGGTGGCGCGCACCGGCAATTTCTGGGCAGTCTATCCGCCGGCGACGACCACGCCTCCCAAGATTGCCGTTCTCATTGAATTCCTGTTGTCGAAATACGGCAAGCCGCCCTATTGGGAGCGGGACACCTAGCCAACAATCGATAGCGGGTGTTCCGCAGATACACCGTCGAATCTTGCCGACCGGCCGGACGCCTCAAAGTTCGCATCAATGCGTGGTGGCAAAGCGCTGTATTGAATCGGATAACCGGTTCCGACGCTTTCCAAATCAGGTCGACAAAAAGAATTGTGCAGGGCGCAACTTCAGTTTGCATTTGTCGTTTCAAATTGCCATTCTGCCCCACGATCAGTTCTGCAAGGAGTTGAGCATGGGTGGCAATGCGTACGGAGTGCCGAATGTCTGAAAGCGGAGCGGCAGTTCTTGATGTCAAGGACCTAAGGACCGTTTTTCAAACAGGCCAGGGTACCATCCACGCTGTTAACTCCGTCAGTTTCGACCTGAAGCCCGGCGAATTGCTCGGTGTTGTGGGCGAAAGTGGCTCTGGCAAATCAGTCACCATGATGTCCCTGATCGGCCTGTTGGGAACAACAGCGGCGATCGTTGAGGGCACACACGTCAATTTCGACGGCATGGACCTACTCAGGGTGAGCGAAGAGGATCTGCGGGCCGTTCGCGGCGCTGGCATCGGCTTCGTCTTCCAGGATCCGATGACCTCGCTGAACCCTGTGTTCACCATCGGCTACCAGCTCATGGAGCCGCTACGCAATCACATGGGCATGACGGCCAACGGCGCCCGGCAACGGGCCGTCGAGCTGCTGGAACTTGTCGGCATTGCCGATGCCGAAAAGCGGCTGTCCGATTATCCGCACCAGTTTTCCGGAGGCATGCGCCAGCGTGTGATGATCGCCATGGCGCTTTCCTGCGATCCGAAGGTACTGATCGCCGATGAGCCGACGACGGCGCTTGATGTGACCATCCAGGCGCAGATCCTCGAACTGATGAAGGAGCTGCGCCAAAAACTCGGCATGGCCATCATCTGGATTACCCATGATCTCGGCGTCATTGCCGGCATCGCCGACCGTGTGATGGTGATGTATGGCGGCCAGATCGTTGAGCTGGCGCCCGTCATTGAATTGTTCGAGAACCCGCAGCATCCCTATACACGGGCGCTGCTGCAAACGGTGCCAAGCGTTCGCGGCAGCCGGGCCGAACGCCTGCGTGTCATTGAAGGCCAGCCGCCGATTCTGTTTTCGCCGCCGGAGCGCTGTTCCTACAGCGCGCGCTGCAACCATGCCTTTGACAAGTGCAGGGCGGCAGATCCCCTTCTTGTCAGTGTCGGCGACGGCCACGACGTTGCATGTTTCTGGGACCCGGCAACAGGGGGGCCGCGTGATGAGTGATGCAGGCCCGCAGCCGTTGGTCCAGGTCCGCGGTCTGAAGATGCACTTTCCGATCTACGCGGGCATCTTCCGCCGCCACGTCGGCGACATTAAGGCGGTCGACGACATTTCCCTCGATATCAATGAGAGCGAGACGCTGGGTCTTGTCGGCGAATCTGGCTGCGGCAAATCGACGGTCGGGCGCGCCGTGTTGCGCCTCTACGACATCACTGACGGATCGATAAAGGTTGACGGCACCGATATCGACAAGGAAAAACTGCGGCATCTGCGGCCGAAGATGCAGATGATTTTCCAGGACCCGCAGGCCAGCCTCAATCCGCGCATGACGGTTGCCGGCATTATCGGCGAGCCGCTTATCGAGCATATGACCCTGTCACGCACCGAGCGGCTGGAGCGTGTCTACGAGCTGATGGATGCGGTGGGTCTCAACCGCTCCTTCGCCAACCGTTACCCGCACGAGTTTTCCGGCGGCCAGCGTCAGCGGATCGGTATCGCCCGGGCACTCGCATTGAACCCGAAATTCATTGTCTGCGACGAGCCGATCGCGGCGCTTGATGTCTCCATCCAGGCTCAGGTGGTCAATCTTCTTGAGGACCTCCAGGAGCAGTTCGGGCTGACCTATCTCTTCATCAGCCACGATCTTTCGATGGTGCGTCATATCGCTGACCGTGTCGCGGTCATGTATCTTGGCAAGATCGTGGAACTGGCGCCGCGCGACGAGCTCTACGAAAAGCCGCTGCATCCCTACACGCAAGCCTTGCTCTCGGCCGTTCCGGAACCCGACCCCGTGCGTGAGAGCGAGCGCAAACATATCATTCTGACCGGCGACGTTCCTTCGCCTTCAAACGCGCCCATCGGCTGCAATTTCTGCACCCGTTGTCCGCGGGCGGAGGACATTTGCCGAGAGATTGAACCGGAATTCCGACAGGTGGAGAAAGGTCACTTTACGGCCTGCCACTTCGTTGGCGAACCGGCAATAAAGACCGCGGAGCCAACCGCCGGCGAACCAGTTGAACCATGAGTCCAAGGGGAAGAAAATGAGAGTAAGAACAATATTGCTTGGGGCGGCTGCCGCAGTGGCATTCGCACCCGCCGCGCTCGCAGAACGCGGCTCGGATGGCGAAGTAAAAATCATTTACTGGCAGGCGCCCTCTACGATGAATCCTTATCTGTCCGGTGGCACCAAGGAACTTGAAGCCGCATCGCTGGTGATCGAGCCGTTGGCGCGCTACGACCAGGACGGCAACATGGTGCCGTGGCTCGCAGAGTCCGTGCCGACGGTCGACAATGGCGGCGTATCGTCGGACCTCACGACCATTACCTGGAAGCTGAAAGAGGGCCTGCTTTGGTCTGACGGAAGCCCCGTCACCTCGGCTGACGTCGTCTTTACATGGCAATACTGTGCCGATCCGGCCGGCGGATGTGCCCAGAGCGAAAAATACAACGACGTAACGGACGTCAAGGCCGTGGACGATCTGACCGTAACGGTGACGTTCGGTGTGCCGAAGCCGTTCCCCTATGGCCCGTTTGTCGGCGCGCAGGCGCCCATCATCCAGGCTGCACAATTTGCCGATTGCCTGGGCGCCAAGGCACCTGAGTGCACCGACGCCAATTTCGGCCCGATCGGCACCGGCCCGTTCCGCGTTACCGATTTCCGTCCCAATGACGTGATCTCGATGGAAGCCAACCCGAACTACCGCGATCCTGCGAAGCCGGCATTCGCGACCGTGACATTCAAGGGCGGTGGCGACACCGCATCGGCTGGCCGCTCTGTTCTGGAAACCGGCGAGTTTGACTATGCCTGGAACATGCAGCTTGCACCGGATGTGCTCGGTGCCATGGAAGCGGCAGGCAAGGGCACCGTCGTTTCTGCATTCGGCACGCTGGTTGAGCGCATCATGATCAACCTGACCGACCCGAACCCGGATCTCGGCGATGAGCGCTCGACGAAGGCGCACCCGCATCCCTTCCTGTCCGATCCGGCAGTCCGCCAGGCATTGTCCATGGCGATCGACCGTGCCCTGCTTGTCGAAATCGGCTATGGCAGTGCCGGCCGTCCGAGCTGCAACGTTCTTCCGGCTCCGGAAATCTACAAGTCGACTGCTAATGACGGCTGTCTTGTCCAGGATATCGAAGGCGCCAAGAAGATGCTCGACGATGCAGGCTGGGCTCCCGGCGGGGATGGTATCCGCGCCAAGGACGGCGTTCGCCTGTCGATCCTCTATCAGACCTCGACCAATGCCGTGCGCCAGGACTTCCAGGCGCTGATCAAGCAGTGGTGGTCGGAGATCGGTGTCGAAACCGAGCTGCGCAACATCGATGCATCGGTGTTCTTCGGCGGCGACCCGGCAAGCCCCGATACCTTCCAGAAGTTCTATGCGGACGTTGAAATGTACGCCAACAACTTCGACGGAACGGACCCGGAATCCTACATGGCCAACTGGGAATGCAAGCAGGCTCCATCGCCTGAGACCCAGTGGCAGGGTAACAACATGCCGCGCTATTGCAGCGAGGAATATGATGCCCTGGTCGCCAAGATGGCCCAGACCGGCAAGCTTGAGGAGCGGGCGGAACTCGCCAAGGCCATGAACGACAAGCTGATGCAGGAATTCATCATGCTTCCGCTTGTTGACCGCGGCCGCGTTTCGGCACACTCCAATACGCTCGGAGGCGTTGTCATGAACGTCTGGGATTCCGAGCTTTGGAATGCCGCGGACTGGTATCGCACCAAGACCCAGTAATGGTCTGATGCCGCCCCGGACTTTTCCCGGGGCGGCTTTCAGCCTGCCCATCTGAGAATTTGTTGCGATGCTGAATTACACCATTCGCCGGCTGTTGCTGGCGATTCCGACGCTGATCGCGATCAGCCTGATCATTTTCCTGTTGCTTGATCTTGCGCCGAGCGATCCGACCGCCAACCTGCCGCTGACGATCCCGCCCGAGGTTCGTGAAAAAATCAGGCAGTCGCTGGGTTTGGGCGATCCGATCTACATACGCTACCTGCTTTGGTGCAAGCAGTTCTTCATCAATGAACCGCTCAATATTATCGAGGAGTGGTTCGGCTGGGGAGCCGGAGACCGCCTTCGCGTGTTGAGCTGGCAGACCCGTTCGCCGGTTGTCGACCTTATTGTCGAGCGCATGCCGCAGACCCTTTGGGTGGTCGGCATGTCCTATGTGGTCGGTGTGGCGATCGCGCTGCCCATCGGCATCATATCCGCCTATCGCCAGTACAGCTGGTTCGATCAGATCGGAACCTTTGTTTCCATGGTCGGGTTTTCGGTGCCGACCTTCTTCACTGGCGTTCTGGTCATTGTCATTTTTTCCGTCTGGCTCGGCTGGTTTCCATCAATTTACGATACCACCCACCAGGTGACGGACTGGGAGAGCTTCGTCTTCCAGGTCCGCCAGATGATCATGCCAGTCGCGGTGCTTGCGCTGTTCAACGCGGCGCAGATCAGCCGTTTCATGCGCGCCTCGATGCTCGACAATCTCAACCAGGACTACGTGCGAACAGCACGCGCCAAGGGCGTGCGCGAACACACCGTGGTGATGGTCCATGTGTTGCGCAACTCGCTGATCCCCGTGGTCACGGTCATCGCGCTCGGCGTGCCGCAGATCTTCGGCGGCGCGATCATCACCGAGCAGGTCTTCAAGGTGAACGGCCTCGGCCAGCTCCTGATCATATCGATCCAGGGCGGCGACCTGCCGACAGTCCAGACGCTGACCTTTATCTTTGCCGTGCTCATTATCGTGTTCAATCTTGTCGCCGACGTGCTCTACGGCATCCTGGATCCGAGGATTCGCTATGACTGATGTGACACCCGATTCACTCGCCGCGGCCCGTCCGCCCCAGTCGCAGTGGCGCAATGTCTGGGATCAGTTCAAGACCCACCGTGGCGCGGTCTGGGGCATGGGTTTCTTCATCTTCGTGATCCTGGCGGTGACGCTCGGACCCTTTATCTGGACGATTGACGCCCAGTATATCGATATCCGGGCCCGCAATTCCGGGCCGACATTTGCCCATCCGCTCGGCACCGACCAGCTTGGCCGCGACACGCTGGCACGCGTCCTCATGGGCGGGCAGGTGTCCTTGGCCGTCGGCATCACGGCGATGCTGCTTGCGCTGGTGTTGGGTGCCGCGATTGGCGTTGTCGCCGGCTACTTCAAGCGTCTGGACGGACCGCTGATGCGGCTGACAGACCTGTTCCTGGCACTGCCGCTTCTGCCGCTGCTCCTGGTCATCATCATGCTCTTCCGCGACACGCTGCGTGCCGCATTCGGCCCCGAGACCGGCATATTCATGCTGATCGTCTTCATCATTGGCATCACCTCTTGGATGCAGACCGCGCGTATCGTGCGCGGTGATGTCCTGGCGCTGAAGGAACGTGAGTTTGTCATAGCGTCCCGGTCGATCGGAACGCCATCGCGTCGCATGATCCTGCGGCACATCCTGCCAAACGTGCTTTCGCCGATCACCGTGTCGGCGACCCTCGGTATCGCCAATGCGATCATCACCGAATCGGCGCTGTCCTTCCTCGGGCTCGGCTTTCCTTCCGATTTTCCGACCTGGGGGCGTTTGCTGTTTGATTCGACCGACTATCTGCAGCAATACCCCGAGCGCGTGCTGTGGCCGGGCCTTGCGATCTCTCTGACCGTTTTGAGCGTCAACTATATCGGCGACGGTCTGCGCGATGCGCTCGATCCGCGGATCAGGGGGCGCTAGTCATCTGGCAGGCGCTCGCACAACACGCGAGCGCTGCCTGCATGGTTCTGAAAACGCACGAAAAGTTCAAAAGGTGGAATGGCTGGGGTTTCTGGAAGCATTTAGAACTTTGTGCGTCTCGCCACCGGCGGATATGAAGGTGCTGATGGCGGATACGGTAGCGCTTGAGCGGGTTTCGCAGCACAAGGCGATTGTATGAACGCTAACTCAGGGACAAACGTGGACTTGGCTGATCCTTTGCGATTAGAATGTTCACAAATGGATCTGGCCAGGAATTTTCCGCCTTATGCCACGATCCGGCCTTGCCGGACGGACCTGTGGTAGGGCTTCGGCGTCTTGCCTTTATGAGATTGATGCGCAAAGCGCCAGTCGCGAATGGCCATTTGCGGTACAGAGGTGGTAGAAGGGATTCGAAAGTTTCCTGATGATGAGCCGCGCCGGTGAAGGACAGCAAGAGACCTGATGCACCGCCCGATATGGCGGAAAGAGATGAAGTCGCCGTTCTTCGCGAGCGACTGGCCCGGCTTGATGCCGAAAGGGCGGATGTGGAGGCGGAGCTTGCACGCCTTGCAGCCGGGCATCTTGAGCCGAAGACGGTCGCGGGCAATTCGGGCCAGGCGCAGCCGTCCATGGCAGATGCCCCCATGACCGGTGCATCGTCACCGGCCGCCAGGATCGCACTCTTCCGCTTACTGTTTCGGGGACGCGAGGACGTCTTTGCGAGAAGATGGGAGAACGCAAGGACCGGCAAGGCGGGATATGCGCCGGCCTGTTCCAACGAATGGGTGCGCGGCATTTGCGGCAAACCGAAAGTCAAATGCGCCGGCTGCCCGCACCGCGCCTTTCCACCCGTCACCGATGCGGTGATCGACGGGCATCTGCGTGGCCGGCATGTCATCGGCGTCTATCCCCTGTTGCCGGACGGGAACTGCCGGTTTCTGGCCGTCGATTTCGACAAGACGACGTGGCGCGAGGATGCGACCGCTTATCTGGCCGCCTGCAAGGCGAGCGGCGTTCCGGCGGCGCTGGAGCGCTCGCGTTCCGGCAATGGCGGGCATGTGTGGATATTCTTCGGTGAACCGGTTCCCGCCGCGCTGGCGCGGCGGCTGGGGGCGCATCTCGTCACCGAGGCGATGGAGCGGCATCCGGATATCGGCTTTTCGTCTTATGACCGCTTTTTCCCGAGCCAGGATACGACACCTGCGGGCGGTTTCGGCAATCTGATCGCACTGCCGCTACAGCGCGGCCCGCGTATGGAAGGCAACAGCCTTTTCGTCGACGGGGCCTTCGAGGCTTATGCCGATCAATGGGCGTTTCTGTCGACGCTTGCGCGCATGACGCTGGCGGAGGTGACAGCCATCGCCGAGGAGGCTGGCCGACAGGGTCGCATCATGGGACTGCGCCTGCCGCTCGATGAGGAAGACAGGGAACCCTGGGCAAGGCCGCCTTCACGACGCCGGTCGCAAGCGCAGGTCGCCGGGCCGCTGCCTGAACGCATCGAGGCGGTCATTGCGGATCGGATCTACATTCCGCGCGCCGGCCTGTCCGCCGGTCTCGTCAATCGCCTCATTCGGCTCGCGGCCTTTCAGAACCCGGAATTCTACAGCGCGCAAGCCATGCGGCTGCCGACTTTCGATATTCCGCGGGTCATCGCCTGCGCCGAATTGCTGTCGCATCATGTCGCCTTGCCGCGCGGTTGCCGCGAGCCGATGGAGGCGCTGCTTTGTGACCTCGGCATCCCCCTGCGCTGGCGCGACGAGCGTAATGGCGGACGGATCATCGAAGCCACGTTTGTCGGCAAACTGACCGGTGAACAGAAGGCGGCGGCCCGGGCGCTGCTCGATCATGATACTGGCGTGCTGGCTGCGACGACCGCCTTCGGCAAAACGGTGGCGGCGGCGGCGATCATTGCCGAGCGCAAGGTCAACACGCTGGTGCTCGTCCATCGCCGGCAGTTGATGGAGCAATGGGCGGCGCGGCTGCAGACATTTCTCGACCTTCCGCCCGGAAGCATCGGCCAGGTCGGCGGCGGCAGGCGCAAACCGACGGGGATTATCGACATCGCCATGCTCCAGAGCCTTACGCGCAAGGGCGAGGTGGACGATCTCGTCGCCGATTACGGACATGTTGTTGTTGATGAGTGCCATCACCTTTCCGCCGTCAGTTTCGAGGCCGTGGCGCAGCGGGCGAAGGCGAAACATGTGCTTGGCCTGTCGGCCACCGTGACGCGCAAGGACGGTCACCATCCGATCGTCTTCATGCAGTGCGGCCCGGTGCGCTATCGGACCGATGCCAGGGCGCAGGCCATTGCGCGGCCTTTCGGCCATCGCGTTGTCCGGCGGATGACGAACTTCACTCTGCCTGCGTGCGTGGCGGAAGAGCCGCGCCCGGCCATTCAACGGGTCTACGCAGCGCTCGCCGCTGATGAGGAACGCAACGACCTGATATTCGACGACGTGCTGAAGGCGCTCGAAGGCAAGCGCTCGCCGGTGATCCTGACCGAGCGCAGGGAGCATGCGCTGTATCTTGCGGAAAGACTCTCGCGTTTTGCACGCAACGTGATCGTTCTTACCGGCGGCATGGGCGTCAGGCAACGCAAGGCTGTCGCGCAGCACCTCGCCGGGATATCCGCGGAGGAAGAGCGTATACTGATCGCCACCGGCCGCTATATCGGCGAAGGCTTTGACGACGCCCGGCTCGATACGCTGTTTCTGGCAATGCCCATTGCATGGAAAGGGACGCTCGCCCAATATGTCGGCCGGTTGCATCGCCTGCATCCGGCGAAGAGGGAGGTTGTGGTCTACGACTATATCGACGAGGCCGTGCCCGTGCTCGCCCGCATGAGCGACAAGCGGACGAAGGGCTATGGGAGCCTTGGCTACTCCATCGGCACGGGGCAAGATGCCGCGGGCCGGAAGCAGGCCGCGCCGCCGCTTCCTGCCCTGCTGTGAAACGGCAAGGGTGCCGTGTGTCCGGAGACGTCATGGTGTGTCTAAATCATGGTCTTTCGAGTCATGGCAAATACGAGAGACCTGTATGAAACCTTTGGAAAGCACGCGCGCGGAGCGTTTACGGGGTCTCGTGCGCGAAGCGCTTGAGGCGCTTGTGCTCGAACGCGCCGGGACGGACGAGGGCTTTGCCCTCTGGCTCGATACCAGGCTTGCCGCTTGCCTGCCGCACGGGGCGGGAACGCCACTTGATCCGGAGCCGTTCCGCCGCCGCGCCGAAGCGCTTTTGTCGGGGGCGGCTTCCAGACAGCACAGGCGGCGTTGGAACGACTGGAGCGCGGGTGTCGGTGAAGCAGCGCTCGAAGAGTTGATTGGTGCGGCTGAACCCTTTCTTGCTGCGGGGCGCGGCTCCGATGCGCTGGCAATCCTGAAGCCGGTGGCCGAGGTGTTGACCGAATATTGGCCCGAATGCGCTCACTGGGATGAATCCCTGCACGAATTCTTTCCCGTGCTCGACCGGATGATCGCTCAAGCCGTGCTCATGGACGGGGTTTACCGGGAGACGCGCGACGCCCTCACCGACGCATTGGACGGCTGGCAGCGCGAAATTGCCGACTTTGGCGTCGATGACGCCTTTTCCACCGCCGTTGCGGCCTGCATACGGGGCTGGGACGAACCGGGCCTTGAGGACGTGCTCGCCGGGCGCGGGCAGGATTGGCCGTCGGGGGAACGAGGCGACCTGCCGGAAGACGACGCTCTGACGCGGGTCCGGCTTGCGGCGCTTGAAGCCATGGGGCAAACCGAGGCCTATCTCCATCTTTCCCGCGCTGCCGGGCTTCATTGCGACCACGCCGTGAAGCTGGCGCAGACGGAGCGTGTCGACGAGGCGGTCGCGCTCGCCCATGCGCACCTGTCCGCGCCCGATGACATATTGCCCCTTGCCCGGGCCATCGCTGCGGCGGGCCGGAGGGAAACCGCGCTCGACCTTGCTGCCCGGGGACTGTCGTTGCCGCTGGGCGAAGGGGACAGCGAAGACTGGCGCGATAAGGCGGGCAGGGTATTGTTGGCCCGCTGGCTGCGTGTGGCGGCGCATGAGGCGGGCAGGCGGGATATAATGCTCCGGGCGGCGCAGGTGGCCTTCGGGGAAAGCCTTTCGCGGGGGGATTTCCGCGCCGCGGAGCAACTGGCTGGCCCCGCAGACTGGCCGGGACTGCGCGAAACGCTGCTCGCAGCGCTCAAGGCGGCGCCATGTGCCTTTGAACGGATCGACATTCTGCTCGACGAGGGTCTGGTCGACGATGCCGTCGCCTGTGTCGACCCGGATGAAGCGCATTTTCTGAGCCCCCATGATTCGGCGCTGGAGCGCCTCGCCGAACGGGCCTGCGCCACGCATTGCGACTGGACGATTGCGCTTGCCTTCCGCATGGCCGAGCCAATCATGACCGAGGGGAAGTCACGCAGCTACGAGACCGCCGCGCAATGGCTCGGCATTGCCGCGCGCGCCCATGCGGCCGGCGGACGATCCGCCGAATGGTTCGCGCGCCTTGAAGCACTCATCGAAACCCACCGCCGCAAATACACATTGCGCCCGCTGCTGGAAGCGCTGCGGAATGTGGATTGCTGAATGAGCCGGAGAGGAACCGCTGCAATGAGCGAATATCAGTACTATGAGTTTCAGGCCATCGACCGGCCGCTGACAAAAGCCGAGCAGGAGATGCTGCGCGCACTTTCCTCGCGCGGCCGTATCACGGCGACGAGTTTTGCCAATCATTATGACTGGGGCGATTTCAAGGGCGATCCGGGGAAGCTGATGGAAGACTGCTTCGATCTGCATCTCTATCTCGCCAACTGGGGTACGCGGCGTCTGATGATGCGTGTGCCGAAGCGGCTTGTCGACCGGCATGAGTTGGACGTGTTCCTGGACGAGGTCGATTGGGTGGAGATCTGGAGCAAGGGTGCGTATACCATCATTGACATATACCGGGACGAGGTCGAACCGGACGATGATGCATGGGATGTGGATGTCGGCTGGCTTGCCGTTCTGGCTCCCCTGCGCAACGATATCGTCTCCGGCGATTTACGGCTGTTCTATCTGCTGTGGCTTTCGGCCGTTGGCGAGGGTCTGTTGACGGACGACACGCCGGAGTCGTTGCCGGGCATCGATCCGCTCACCGGCTCGCTCGAAGCGGTGGTGGCGTTTTTCGGCATCGATCGCGATCTGGTGGCGGCCGCCGCTGCTTCCCCTTATGAAGAGGAACCGGCGCCCGACGCAGCGCGCGCTGTCATCGCCGGGCTCGCCGACGACGAAAAGACCGATCTTCTCATCCGCCTGATGGAGGGCGATGTCCATATCGGTTCGGAATTGCGCCGCCGCGCCCGCGCGCAACATATGAGCGGCAGGCGCCGGCGCCGCACGGTCGGTGAATTGCGCTTGAAGGCTCATGAAATGCGCAAGGCGCGCAAGCGCGCCGAGGCGGAACGGCTGCGGGCCGAGGAACGCCGCAAGGCCGAAGAGGCGGAACAGGCGCGCCGGGACCGTCTCGATGCGTTGAGACGCCGGGGCGAGAATGTCTGGCGGGAGGTCGAAACCGAGATCGGGCTCCGCAATGCTGCCGGCTATGATCGCGCGGCGGCTTTGCTCACCGATCTCAAACAGCTTGCCGCCGAGGACGACACCGCCGCCGAATTCTCCAGCCGCATCGCCGCCATCCGTGAGCGCCATGTGCGCAAGGTGCAGTTTCTCAAGCGGTTGCGGGGGCTGTGATGCATACGGAGCATGCCGCCACGCCGCTTTGGCTCTGCGCAAGATATCCAGTTGGTGAAATCGACGCCGGAATCCTGTGTCGCACCAAAGTTCACTCCGCAAGCGTCAGAAGCTCATCATCGAGCCCGTGGCGAACGAGCTTGAGGCATCCTGTGCTCTCAACGAGAGCCTCCCCACCCGTCACCGGAAGGCGAAACGGAAAGAAGGCCGGGTTGCCCAACAACAGGTTTAGCGGAGCTTTGCCTTCCAGAGTGGCGAGGAGCGCTGCGTGGAGCAGCAACGAAGTCGAATCACGATCGATTACGGCAATCGCGTCTGTTTTCCGATAGCGGCCGGTTGCGGTCGTGTCCTCAAGGACCCCCCAATCGACAAACGAACGGACCACGAAACGCGCATAGCGACTCACGGTCTGGCGGTCGCCATATTGCTCCTTCAGGCGGCTCACGATTTGCGCCTGGGTGGTCTGGGATTGAAGATTGAGCAGGCGTCCCGTCTGCCGCGCCGTGTTGAACCAGAAAGGATAGGCAGCGGAAATCATCGCCCAATGAATTGCGATTTCCTGGTCCGGATGGTCGCGGAGCGCATGTAGGGCTCTGTTCCGGAACGGGGTCAGTTCGGCCGCAGGAGATGGCCAGATCGCCATCAGGTTGTTGACCAGGAACGTTCGGGTCCACGCGCTGCGCTCGCCCGACCGAACTTGCGTGCCCGTAGAGGCGAGCGCGGCATGCAACTCCTGCCGGATCTGCTTCGCGTTCATCCCGGCAAGCACGAAATGGGCGGTTTTCCGCATCCACTCATACGGAATGACCTGTTTGACGCCGATCGAATCGTGGCGTGTTGCCATTATGAACTCTGCCGCTCGATTCGGACCAGGGGCACGATGACTTCCTCGATCGCAATGCCGCCGTGACCGACGAGCGTTTTGTCCGGCGTGACGAACGCGCCTTTGCCCTGCATCACGAGGGGGAAAGTCTCGGCTGGCAGACCGACCGGGTTCCATTTGCGGGTGAACGGGAAGGCTGCCGCCGTCTGGTCGCGCAGTTCGGGTGCCGGATAAATTCGCACCCGCTCGCCGCGGGTCTCCGCGATTACGCCTTCACTCGGCCGTCCAAGCCCCTCGCACTCGATATTGCCGTGATCGGACGTGAGCCAGACGTCGAAGCCGTGGTCAAGCAGTCCGTCGATCAGGGCGCCGATAAAGCCGCCCCGGCACCACTGCGCCACCTGACTGTGCATCCCGGGACCGCCAAGCTGCATGCCGTGCATGATCCGATCGACCTTATCGACGACGAGGCCGGCGATCCGTATTTCGGGAGAGATCAGGGCGGCGTCGAGCGTTTCCACGATATCGCCGCTTGCGGGCATGTCGCCCAAGGCGCGCCGATAGGCGATTTCCGTCTTTGGATAACCGGCATCCTCCCATAGCTTGCGCCAGAGATTGCCCTCCGCATGGGTCGAATGGAGGGAAGCCGGGAAATAGAGGGGCGGTCTTCCGGCGAAAATGGCTTGCCGCGAGATGGAAGTGAGTGTCGGAATCCAGGCGAAGACCGCGCTTTCGTGGATCAGAAGCGTTCGGTCGCCTTCCTCAAGGATGCGGCGCATCGTGATCCATTGATCGAGCGCCAGCCCGTCCACGACGACGAGTGCGACTCGGGCCTGCTTCGACCGCTCCAACTCACGCGCCATGTGCCGCGCGACGTGATGCACCATCACGGGACTGTTGGGCGGCAGGCTGATCAGGCTGGCGTAATAACAATCCAGCCAGCGGGCGAAAGTTTCATTCACACCCTCGCCCGTTCGCCGATATCGTTCCCCGGCTTCCTCTTCGGTTGCCGAATGCACCAGAGCACCCAACTCCGCCCATCTTTGGGCAAAAGCGATCCAGTCCGTATACCGGCTATCTTCATTTGGACGTTCGGCCTCGATTAACCCGAACAGACGGTCGATGCGCATAGCGTTGACGTCGGCGGCATCTCCGGCGATGCCGCTCCGCATCCAGCCTTGAGGCTCAGGCGCGCCTTCCGGCAGGCCGACCGGCTTAAGCTTTCCCTCGACAAAGAGATTGTCGATATAGACGCGAATATCGTGGTGGTCGAAGGGGAGACGATCAGGACCGGGATACGCAAGACCATATTCCGCGCCTTCTTCCCGAAAGCCGGAACTGTCATGGTGTCGCAGATACGCTGGCCAGCGTTCATTGAGGAAGGCATAGAAGGTAGCCTCGTCCGCGACGATTGCTTCGAGCGGCCAGTTGCGGAATGTGCCTTGCGCCTTGAGAACCTGCACGAGACGAGCACTCAGTGCTGTCGGCAGAGGTGTGCTCCGGTAGTGCAACCGGAGCAGCGCCCGCAGCAGGTCGACATCTGTGGCGATCAGTTCGGCGGCCATGCCGAAAACATGGCGGAGGACGAAATCTCTCGTAGCGTTATCCCCCATTCGATCGGGCGCTGCTCTGGTCTGGGCTTCAAAGAGTGCATCCAGATCCAGAAGGCTGCGGTCGAGCGATTGCAGGACAGGATAGCTGAAATGGGGAAACAGGCTGCCCAAGTCGAATGCCAGCCGCTTACCTGCACTTAGCAGGTCGTAGGGGAGTGTATCGAAGCCAGAATCTGGCAGGCGTAGCGCAACAACGAGATCGGTACTCTCGCCTCGATCCCAAAGTGATCGATATTGCGACTCATAGGCATAACGGAACTCGATTGAGTCGCTGAATTCGATCAGGTCGAATCCCCGCTGCCGCAATTCCAGCACCAGTTTTTCTTCAGTCAGCAACGCATCCGGATCGGCGACAAGCGTCAGCCGGCTGACCTGCGGAACAAAATGTTCGAGGATCGCGTCGCGCCAACTCGTCATGTCGCCCCCTTGCCAGCGATCTGCATCAGCAGGAGCGGCCGGATCTCGGGCATGATCTGCCGCGCCCCCTCGATTTCTCGCAGCCACTCCGCCTCATCCGCATCGCAGCGCTTTAGCCGGTGCTGGCGCACTTCCGGCAGGCCTAGCCGTTCTATCGCTCGACGCCGTGCTCGTAAGGCTGTCGCGCCGCGCTCCTCCTCCCGTTCGATTGCGTGTTGATGCTCTTGGCGCAAGGCGGAGAAGACCGCTTCGCCTGCCTGCCTTGCGGCGTCCATGAGGCGGTCATGGAGCGCCTGGCTCTGTTCCCCGCTCAGAGCGTCTTCAATCAACAATTCCGCAGATTGAATCGAATCCCAGATGTGCCGCGCCGTGGGCAGGAACACTCTGTCCTGCGCATCGACAAAGACGCCGAGATGCCGCCGCCGCACGAGTGGTGTCCTGATAAACCGCCCACCTCCCCATAGCCCGCTTTGCACACGGATCTCAAACAAGCCGAACGCGCCACCAACATTGGGAGGTAGATCTCCCATAGACACCATCGGAATCGGCTGTCCCGCCGCGACCAGGGGTAAGCTAAGCGCCAGCCCGCGAATTCGGTTGTTCTCCAGCGTAAGTAAGTCGGCATCGGGCATACGTTCGGCGTCTTGAGCACTGAAAACGCAGCGAGAAAGTCGCTCTCCGTCTGGCCAGGTGAGGTCCCACGCATCGCGTCTTTTCTCCGCCTTGCCGCCATGAGCGCCGAGATACCTGACGGTCATGCGTTCGAGCCAGTTCGGTAGCGGGTGAAGGCGAAGTCGTTCGGCCGACTGCATGTCCGGCTCCGCGGAAGGGCCAAGCGGAGACGACGCCTCGCGCGCTTTGCGGATTTCATTTCGAATGCGCGTGGCCGTTTCGTCGGTCGTTCGCTCGATGCTCTCGGGGTCGAGAATCGCGGCGGCAAAGGTTTCCTCGAACAGCTCACCAGCATCAGCCGAATCGAGAACATCGCCAGTCTTATCGATGCCGAATTCCTCGAAGATCACGGCGAGTTTTTGTTCCAGCACCTCTCGAACTCGGTATTCGACCGAGTCTTCGATCGCGAAATTGATTGCGCGTACCGGTCGCCTCTGGCCGATACGGTCAACGCGGCCGATCCGTTGCTCCAGTCGCATCGGGTTCCACGGAATGTCGTAATTGACAATGACATGGCAAAATTGAAGGTTGAGACCTTCGCCGCCAGCATCTGTCGAAATGAGAACGCGCGCCTCATGCCGGAAGGCGTCCTGCGCCCGTTTGCGAGCGTCCATGTCCATCGAGCCGTTGAGCGTCACCACCGAAATGCCTCGCGCATCAAGGAACTCTCTTAGCATCTCCTGTGTGGGGACGAATTCGGTGAAAATGAGCGCCTTCAGATCAGGCTCGTTCTCCTCAGCCTGAAGCCGATAGAGCCAATCAATAAGAGCCTCCGCCTTGGCGTCTGGACCAGCCTGCTCGCAGGCGCGGGTGGCATCCAGCAATGTTCCGACATGGCTGCGTTCAAACTGATGCGCTGAGACGCGGGACAGAAGGTCATCGAGCAATTCCTGCCCGTCCATGTCGTACAGCTCTTGGATTTCAGCATCGGCGCCACTGGCCGCATCGAGCCGCAGGCTCAGTTGCCAGTCACGCAGCTCGTTTCCCTTGAGAACGGCTTCCCGGCGCTCCAGTGTGGTCAAGATGGCGCGCGTGCTGGAAGTGACCAGCCGCTGCATCAGGATCATCAAAAAGCCGATATGTCGCTTTTTCTCGCGCAGAGCCCGATTATAGCCATCCCGCACATAGTCGGTGACCGCCTCGTAAAGGCGTTGTTGGGGATGGTGCCGCGTCTCCCAGGCAACTGGAGCCATCTGCGTGCGCCGTGGTTTGAAAAGCGGATTGCCTTCCGCGTCGATGGCCTTGCGTTTTTCTGTCCGGATTACGAAGGGGGCAACACGCTCCCGCGTTACGCTTTCCAGATCCGGAAAGGCGTCGCTGTCCAGTAGGTTGATCAGACGATGGAAGGGGTCGCTTTTGCCCTGATGGGGCGTTGCCGAGAGCAGCAGCGAATAGGGCGCGGCCTCGGCGAGCCCTCGTCCGAGCTTGTAGCGCGCGACAGCGTCGGAGCTGCCGCCAAGGCGATGCGCCTCATCCACCACGACGAGATCCCAGCCCGCAGTGATGAGATCCTCGAAGCGGCTGCGGTTATATTCGGCGATCCGGGACGCCGACCAGCCGCGCCGCCGGTCGAGCGGCTTGACCGAGTCCAGTGAGACAATCACCTGATCGAACATCGTCCATGGGGAAACGGCGGAGCCGTCCCCAACGAGGCGCTTGATCGCCCCGATGTCTTCACCGAGAACGAGCTGGAACCGCTCATTGAAATGGCTTTGCATTTCCGCCACCCACTGAGTGGCGAGCCCCTTGGGCGCCACCACCAAGGTGCGCCGGACGAGACCGCGCAGTTTCAATTCGCGCATGACCAGACCGGCCTCGACGGTCTTGCCGAGACCTACCTCATCGGCCAGGAGATAGCGAACGCGATCGCCGGAAATGGCGCGCGACAGCGCATGGAGCTGGTGTGGAAGTGGAATGACGTTGGATTCCATCGGCGCCAGCAAGATGGGGCCATGCTCGGTGGTGGTCCCGCCTTCCAGAACCTCAGCGACCTTGGCGGCCGCCGCGACATATGCGATGCGATACGCTTCAATGACGGGCCGTAGTTCAGCCCACAGCGGCTGTAGGGCGGCGCGCGACACCCGGACGACGGCGTCCTGGTTCGGCAGCCAGACACGGCACACCGTCTGCCCCCACATGGTCTGTTCCTCGATGACCTTGCAGATGCAGTTGTGAACGGTGCTGAAGAGCCATTGATCCAACACTGCTATTACTCTGGTATCGAAAAATCATTGTGGTGAACGACTGATGCCAGTTCCACCAATCCATTTGCGCATTCCCAGTAGTGCAGATGAAATTCGTAATCGATATCTCTTCTCTGCGCTTTATCGTTCCCCCTCATGCGCTGAGGATCATCACCTCCTCTGCCAGTTCTCAAAGCATGAACTGCAGCCATGTTCCGATTTTGCATGGTCTCGACAATTGCGCGCAATATCCTCGGGGAGAGCCCACTTCCTTGATCGCGGCAGCATTCGCAACATGTCGCGAGAAAGCTGGTTCCGATCACTGGGCTTCTTGTGTCTGACCAATTAGGCTCCTCGCCCCGGGCCAGACTGTCTTTGAACAAGGCAATTTTGATGGCTAGCTCAGCCCCCGGTCTGTCACATGCCTCCATCAGGATCGCGCCTTCATCGAGACATCTAACAAGCCCTTTGAAGTCGTCGCACACGAGGATGTCGCCCTCGAAATACTCCGGTGGCGAAGGTAGCGCAGGCAAATCGTCTCGCTCGTGCTCAATGTCGTGAATCTGCGCACGAACCCTTACGATTGGATCCGGCGCGGAACGGAGAATAAGTGAATGCCCTGCTAGCGGCTGTCGACAATGCTTGCGCAGGATCGCAATCAATATGACGCAACGCGCTAGATCTGACTGCAAACCGTTATGCGTCGTCAGTTTTATGATGTCGGGGTCTGTATCAAGGGCGTCTGCCAGTACATCCTTTACTCGATAGTACGTCTCGAATGACGGAGTTAAGGTAAGCAATTTATCGATGAGCTTGGCGACCGTATTGACGTCATATTCGACTATTCCGTGATCGCCAAAAAGAGTCCTGAGCTGTTCACGCAATGGATACAGCCCGTCCGCAAAGAGCGCTTCTGAAGCTCCTTCGCTAATGTGGATGGCTACCCAGGGCTCCTCAAGTAATTTGCTCCAATCCAGCAACGTGTCGACGTAATCATGCACGACCTCGGCAGAATGGACGGGGCTTGGAACGGCGATGACGCCTGCGTCAATGGTGAGGTCGAGCATATCAGGCATCACCCTTGTTTCAAGTGACTTTTCGTTTCAGTGCCGCAGCTTTGAGTATCTCCTCGGCTTGTTGCTGGGACTGATCAAAGAAACCCTCTGGCCAATCGGTAATAGCTCCATATTCGTTGACCTTTACGTTGCGGAACGTTGATGCAACTCCAGGCTTTTCAACGAAGTAGATCTTCGCTTGATCGGTAAGGGCATTTCCTTCTGCGGCGGCGATCCGGAAGCGCAAGCGATCAATCAGATACTCGCTATGTGTCTCGATAATGCATTGCTTGTTGCACAGGGCCATGGAGAGGAAGAAATCACCGAGCAGCGTCTGGACCTTCGGATGCAAGTGCAACTCTGGCTGCTCAAATACCAGCGTGGAATCCGCGTCAGCCAAAAGGCACATGACCAGGATCGGGAGCACTTGACTAACACCGACGCCGACGTGGGTTAGGTCATGCTTTCCCTCGGAGTTGGCCAGGGCCACCTTGAGTTCGTGGCCAAGCTTGCCCATGTCCTTGCTTTCGACCGAGCTAGCGATCCCTAGGTATTGCAGCCAGTCCACGACGGCGGCCTCTAACGTCCGGGTGACGGTCCGCCTTTCAATCGAAGAGGACCTGAAATGCGCCGAAGGAATATAGCGGACCCGACGGCTCTTGTGCTGCTCCAGAACCGAGGCGGTATTCTCGCCACACAATCCAATGTCATAGGGGTCAGCGGATGGCGCCAACGGATAAAGAGGTTTTGGCGCATCACGCAATGGGCCGAGATACTTCACAGACGTGGCAAAAAGCTCGTCGATATATCTTGACGATTCCAAAATATGCCGTGGCCCGTAAGGCATAATGACTGTGGGAGTGTCAGTTGAAGAAGCGGAATTCTTCAAAGTTTCCGCAATCCTTTCCAGCAGGTCGTCGGCATCCTGCAGAGCTTGCTGAGCCTTGAGGCGCTCTTCCCTTGACAGAGCGCGCAGAATCTCTGGCCATAGGTCGAGTGAAATACCTGTATCGTCAGGCCCAAACAGAGATGCTTGCTGAGTTCGAGCCGCGATCGCCCCATCGAGGTCGATGCCTTCCTTGCTGAGGATATCCTTTAGGATTTGTAAAATGGCGCCGCTCAGCAGCACGTCTCTCGTGCGCCACGGGCGCGACGTCAAAACAGAGGGGCGGACAAGCCGACTGCTTTGCAATATTGCGGTGATCGCTCGAGCTTCTTCCTGAACAGGGTCGACGGTGTGAAGAACTCGCGCAGGGAGGAAATGCCTCAAAACGCACCCGACGGGCTGAGCCGAATGAGCTTCCTCTTTCACCTCGGACATGGACATTTCGTCGAGCGTTACGTCATACGCCAATCCCGCTCGGAGATACTCGTCCGCATCCAGACTATCTTCCAGGAGGCTAATATTTTGCGCGGAGCCGGCATGCCGGACAAAGATAGAATATTTCTGATCGACGTTGTCCTCGTCGCGCAATGTGCAGTCCAGCGCGCTGGAAAACAGCCTCGGCTGAATCTGAAATACATCGCGCTCTGGGCTTGACGGATCAGCATCAAAGGCGATTTCAAAGGAGACTTCGCGCAGCCCCATTGCTCTTCGGCCGTAGTAAACTCCCCTTCGCGTGGGGAGGGAAGGAGCGCCCCATAAGGGGTAACCCTCCGCATCTGACAATGGGCGGCACGTACACTTGATAACGATCTGATCAGACTCACTACCCGTGGATTTCAGGTCATCAAACTGCCCGAGGCTGGTGAGCGCGCCATTGAGAATCACCGACCGCGAGCCGACATTGTTCGACAGGGTTTGCGCGACGAGTAGAATAGACTGAATGAAGGTACTCTTGCCGCTGCTATTTGCTCCGGCAAAGATCGTCAGCGGCCCGAGAGGCAGATCGTCGCCGTCGCGGATGGATTTGAAATTGGAGACCTTCCAACCGGTGATCATGCGTCACCTCCCATCCGCGTGGACGCTTGGTCGTACCACATGAGCAGTTTCGGATCCTCTTCGAGGACGCTGGTGGGGATCTTGTCGGCCACGGCGACGATGGTGGCGTAGTCACGGTCAACCCATGCCTTCCGGAAGCCGGCGCGGACGGCTTCAAGGCGGAAGACCTTCAACTTCTTCTTTTCCTGCTTGTATGCGTCGAACTCCTTTAGAAGGGCCTTCTCGCGGAGCTTTTCGAGGTCGCCCGCCCTATTTGGGTCGGGCACATACCAGCGGTCGCGCGCCTTGGCACGCAATGTTGGATCGTCCTTGGAAAGATTGCGCAGTTCCCTCCAGTTGGAGGAGAGATAGGCGTGAATCTGCTCCGGCACCGGGCCGTTGCCGTCGTAACAGAGGAAGTTCTGCCCAAGGAGTTCGGACAGCTCCAGCGGCGTCTCGTGCTTCTGCCAGCCGCCGATCTCCCGAATGAACTGCGGATGCAGTTCCTGGAAGGTGCTGGGGCGCTTCTTGAGGAATTCCCGCAGCCACTCACGCGCCGTCGCCTCGTCGAGCACGAACAGTTCAGGTTCATCGATTTCCTCCACGGTCAAGCGCTTCCTGTCGTATTCGACGGTCTGCTCGGGCAGAAAATACATGCCGTCGCGCGCTGGATAACGTTGAGCGAGTCCGGCGTAGAACTCGGAGGCGGATAAGGGAACGGTAACACCGCGCAGGACGTGGAACGAAACCATGCGGTCATAGAGCCGGAAGTCGGTGCGCTCCGCGATGGTTTTGCCCCGGTTGCCCGACTGGTCGAATCTGGGCAGATTCTTGAGATGCGTACTGACGAAGTCCCATACGCCCTGTTCCGTTCCGGCGGAAAGCCGGAAGCGTTCTTCCAGACCACCATTCGGCTTGTAGGCTGAAATGACCAGATCCTGCTTTGTCGCTGTGCTCGTCACCTGCCGATAGGAACCCTGCTGCTTGTCGAGGGTGCGCACGTCCGCTACTACGAAGCCAGCGGATTGCAGCGCCTCCTGAATGGCGTTCCACACCGCGTTGCGCGAATTGTGGAAGACGATGGTGATCCAGCGGCCCGCCTTCAAGACACGATGGTATTCGGCAAAGCACCGCCGCATCAGTTCCTGATAATCGGGCAGCGCCTTGTTCTTGGCCCGGTCCACGATGGCCTCGGCCCTGGCGTTGGAGAAAACGCCGTACCAGGACTCCACCAGAAAATTGAGGTCGGCGTAGTAGATGTTCTCTCCGAAAGGCGGATCGGTGAAGATGTAGTCGATGGACGCATCCGGCAGGGAAAGCCTGGCTGTCGTCGAACAGGTGGCGATGACCGTTCCTGCCTTGCGGGCATAGGCGGTTTCGAAGGCTTTCGGCAGGCGTTTGATCTTGCCTTCCAGATTGTACCAGGGCGAGACCTCAGCGGTTTGAGAGGGGACGTAGTAGACGCCTGTCATGCATTGGTTCACATGTGAAAATGCGCGAAGGCGATATCTATTCTGAATTGTAAATCCCCAAATTGATTGGTCGAGCAGGAACATCAGCATGTGGCGCATGCGGACGTCCGGATGCGCCTTGGCGCGTCGCCACAACGCGCCCAGCGCCTGCGCAGCGCGAGGGAGGAAGAAATGATGGATGTGGGTCAACCCCTTTGGTGCGATACGTGAGCCGTGGTACATCTCGTCAACGGGAAAGCGCGTGGAAGGGATCTCTTCCGGGAACTCCATCTCATCAATGGCTTTCAGCGTATCGATATCCTGTGGATCAGGCACCTTCTCAAAGCGCTGCTTGCCAACCTTGTAGGAAATCAGCACAGGCTGGAATGTCACGCGCCGCCACGGTGTATCCAGCTTCTTGTCAGTCCCGGTTTCAAATCGCCTTTCAAGATTCCTTTTATTCAAACGAGCAGAACAACTTGGGCAGGGAAACTCTTCAACAACCGCTTTCGAATCTTCATCCAATGCCTCGTTCAGAAACACGATTTCCCCTGTACAATCCGGGCAGGTGAAGACCTCGCTCCATACCGTATATTCGATGCGCCCTTTAGTCTTTCCATCGCTGTGAAGGGTTTCATACATCCATCCCAGTTCCTGCTCGACATCGGCAAGCAGCGCGCGGGCAGCGGATCCGAAGGACCTGGTGTCGAACGGCTGATTGTAGTTTGATGAAATGAAGGTGGCTGTGGGAGAAAGATCGTTCAGCACACAATGGCGCGCGCCCCATTCGGGTACCGGATGGCCTTCGCCCTTCCATTTATTCTCCAGTTCCGCACGGTACCTCGCCGGTGCCGCGCCGCACCATTGCGCTGCCACGCCCGTTTGGCCCGAGCCGGAAAAGCCGTCGAGAATGATATCGCCGGGTTCGGTGTAGTGGAGAATCGATGGCACAATCGCCAGATGCGGCACCTTTGTGTGGTAGGAGTGGGCCTTGTAGACCGCGTGCGTCTTTCCCTCGCTCACATCGGTAGTGAAAGGCTCGCGATGATATGGCGCGTTCTCGTCAGGCTTTGCCGCCTCCCATTCCTTGATGAAGTCGGAGAGCCAGGGATTCGGACACGCCGTGTAATATGGCGGATCGGAAAGCGCGAGAATGTCTTCGTCCGATCCGATGGGGAACCCCTCGATCTCGCGAAACTCGGTGTCTTTCAGCTTTTTCCGAAGCTGCTCGGTGAAATAAACGCGGCGCTCGGCATCATTCGCAAAAGTCATGCCAAGGCAGGTGACCGGACCGTCCTGAACGGTCAGTTCCTCATCGAACAGGCGCCCCGAACCTGGTTTGCCTGGAACCAGTTTCGACTGGAACGGCGAATCCCGGTTCATGCGTCATCCCCCCGCGTTTCATCCGTTTCGTGCCGGTCAGGCTCAAACACGATGCGCACCTTCTGTCGGTCCTTGCCCCTGAGGAGCCTGTCGAGCCAATTCTCGAAACGCACCCGCAATTCATCGGCCGTCACGGCGCCATGATCGTCCAGCAGCTTGTCATCCAGTTCCTTGAGGCTCGCCGTTACCCTTACCAGCCCGGAGAAAGCCTCGCGCAACGCCTGAATGAAAGCCGGATCGAGCGCGTCAGGCAGTCTCTTCTGGTCAATGAACACCTTGACCGACTCGGCGTCCTTCGAACGGAGAAGATCGAGATTGTGCTTCGTAATGGGATCCTCGAGATCGGAGAGCAGCGCCGCGGTCCAACTCGCCAGCATGTCGTCGATCTGCATATCCATATGGTCCAGCATGGCCTTGCTCGTAGGTATGCTTCCCGCTTGCGGGCGAAAGCCGCAATGCGGGCAGACCGGGGAGGCGTCGAGATCGCGTTCGGTCAATGCGAAGCAACTTTTCAGATTGGCGAGACAATTCTGGAAGTCGGTCAGTTGCTGCCTCGGCATCAGCTCTATGCCGGAAAGCCGCTGAAGCGTCTGCAGGCGAGGATCTGCAAGCAGCGCACTCTTGCGTCTATCGTCGTTCACGCCGAGGCGTGCCCGCGTGTGCAGGTCAATATAGTGACTGATGAACTCGCGCTTGAACGGGCGGAGCACGCCCGAGAGACGCTCGAACTCTTGCGGCAGCACCGAAAGATCGGCCTCCCGGATGGTCGTCTCCAGCTCAGCCCGCGCCGCACGCACGCGCTGCACCCAGTCATGGTCGGCGGGCAGAACCGTCTCGGCAAGGCTCAGCCAATGCGCCGTCGCCCCGTGCCGGGCGACGAAATCCCTCATCGCTTCCAGAGCCCCAAGCGTCCGCATCGCTTCCGCGTGCACGCTGATTTCGCTCGCCGAATAGCGCAAGTTTTTCAGTTTGCCCGGCGAGGAGTAGGCCTGGCAGGATTCAAGAAATGCCTTGGCGTCCGCAAGCTTTTCGGCCCTTAAGGACAGGTCGCCGATACTGCGAAGATCGACGCCCCAGAAGAAAATCCCCTCCTGCAGCATTTGCTGAGCCTCGACCAGGCGGCGGACATGCTTTTCTATCTCGCTTTGCAGGTTCCTCACCGGCTCGTCCTGCCCTTGGGTTACGAGCTGAGCCATGCCGGGAGAGAGTCCCATGAGCTGGAAGAGATCCTTGAGCGCCGCGAGGTTCCATTCCTTCGGTTGCTCAAGGTGCTTGAACCGGATCAACTCGTCGACGCTCGTGCCGGCCAATGGAGCAAGGTCGGTCGCCTCGAACTTCCTGCCGGGAATAGCGAGCACGATATCCCCGGACCACACCAGACCGGCGAGCAGGACGACCGCCCATTCGGGCTCCAGCCGGCTCGCTTGCGGGTCCATATATTCCAGACCGTGGTCGTTCTTGATGATCTCGTCGCGGTTAATGACTTGTCCGTGTCCCTTGGCCCGGACTGCCTCCAAGATGGGCCGTATATAGCGGGATTTGCCGGGATCGATGCGTTCGCCGTCGAGCAAGCCAAGGGCGTCCAGCACGGCGACCGACTGCTTGGTGCGGTTCTGACCTGCAATGGTGCGAATGGCATCCTGAGCCGCCTGCGTGCGGCTGGCGCCGGTGATCAGGACCGAGAAGGCCGGATAGTCCGGCGCCTGGTCGGCAAAATGCGGTGCAAGGCAGATGCCCGCAATGGTGTTGACGAGATCGCGGAAGTTGATCGTCTCATGCGGCGCGAGTCCCGACAGGTCACGGATGGACCGGCCCTTGGCCCACTTGGCAAGGGCCTTGGTCCGCCCTTGCCAGGTAACCTCGAAGGCAGTGCTCATGTTCTTCTGTAGCCATTGAACCAGGCTTCTGAGGAAGCCGTTGGCTTTCGCCTCATAGGTGGCTTTGGCCGGGCCGGATGCGGTCTGGGCGAGATCGAGCGACGCCGCATAGGACTTGAGCGCCGTGAGGAAGGCGGCATCGGCACCCGACAGGTGGAAGAAAACCTCGTCGCTCTTCTTCTCGTCCTTGTAGCGCGGCGGATCGCAGGGCTGGAGGAAGTAGAGGTAGAAATCCCGTTGCGGCACCGCCGTGGAGCGCTCGTTGGGTGCGCCAAAGAACAGGTAACCCGTACGCGCCGCCTTCCGCTCCTGCCAGACGAGTTCGTGCTGCCAGATCTTGTAGCCGGTCGCATAGGTGACGTCCTGGCACTCCATCACGCGGCGGAGCGCTTCGTAGAAATAGCGGTCGAGCTGGGAATCGGAAAAGCTCTCGGCGCGCCTCTCGATCAGCGCGTCAAAGTCGTCTGTCTTCTTGAGGTCGAGATAAAACTGCCGGTTATCCGGGTTCACGGACAGAAACTGGCCACTGACCGTTTTGTGGATTTCACCAAGCACCGTTTCGACATGCGTCTGCAGGTCTTTGTCTGGCTCGCTACCGCCCATCTCGGCAATCATCGGCTCGAAAAGGCAGAGACGATCGCGCAATTCCTCGGGCGTCGCGCCCATCGGTGCATAAATGTCGCTCGTTGTGAGGCGGTGCACAGACAAGCCGTAAATGAGCCGCAGTGCCATCGGCTTGTACTGCTTGCGACCGATGGCGTTCTCGATCCGCGACTCCAGGACCTGGCTGCAGTCGATCACCGCCCGGATATCAGGAATGGCGCGGAAGGCGGCATTTGCCTTCAGATTATTCCAGTAGCTGTCAAAGGCAACGAGGCCGGGCTCGTCCTCAGGCACTTGCCTTTCGAGACGCTCCTTCATGGCGAGCGAGAGTGTTTTCAGCACCTCGCGCTTTTCGACGACGGTCACCCGTTCGAAAGCGTCAATGTAGTCGGGATGCACGGGGAAGAGCCGGACAAACTCGTCCATCCGCTCGTTGAGACTGCCATAGAATTTGGCGAAAGGAGAAAGATGCTCGCGGATGCGCGCCTGCTGCTCGGCGGTCTTCCTGAGCAAGCGCTCGGCCACGACGAACTTCACATCGTTGCGGGCGATGAGCACCTGCTCGAAACGGTCCTTCACGCGCCGGATGCTGTCGGCCACGAAATTGAAGCGATGGCTGTCGAAGATGGCTTCCTGGACGCCGGCAATGAAGCGGAAGCGCAGGTCCTTGGCGCTCTCGCCGATCTCGCGCAGGAAGTTCAGGTCGAGGATCAGTTCCTGGTCCTTGCGCGTGCGCAGGTAATCCAGCAACTCGTCCACGACCAGAAGAAGCCCCTGGTCGGGGAACACCTGACCGAACTTCTCCATCATGTCCTCGAAGGCGCGCTTGTTACTGGAGCTCTTTTCCGGGTCAGGAAAGATGTAATCTACGCCAAGCTTCTCGAGATTTTCCTCCAGTTCGGCAATCAGGATGGCGCGCAGGGACATTGTGGTCGCGCCGATCTCGGTGCGGATCACCTTGAAGCGCCCGGCGATCCGGCTTGCTGCATCCCGCACATCGTCACGGTGCATAGCGTCCTTCAGGCTTTCATCGCCAGCAAGGCCCGACACCACCGACATCAGATGCGATTTACCGGTACCGTAGTTGCCAACAACCAGCAGCCCCTTATTGTCCGCCGGTTCGTCGAACTGCAACTGGGGAATAACCAGATGAATCAATCGTTCCGCCATCTCATTCGAGATGACATATGTGTTCACAAGCTGACGAGCAGCATCCAGTTTGTTCGCGTCACGCAGTTGGACGACAGACTCGATGGGATCGAAGTGAATAAGGTCGCCGTATTTCAAGCCTGCCGCCTTTCCCGGGCCTCAAGCCCGGATGTTTCATTCATGTCCACGATCAGGGCTTCAGCGTTGTCGTAGGTCTGGTGTTCAATGTGTCCGGCTTCGGCATAGGTCAGCTTGTCGCCGATGAGGCGGCCATTCCAGCTTGCCACAATGCTGCGGTTTCTCGCCAGCCCCTGGAGAAGGCGGAGCGGATCCTGCCTCAGGTCGCGGTCGAACAGGATTTCGGTGTTGTCGAGCAACGCGACGGATCCCGCCTTCCCGACAATTGCACCAAACAGCGGCGATATTCGCAGGGCGCGCTGCCGTGCCGTCAGTTCGATCAGCTTTGTGGAAAGCGCCAGATTGACATTGATAACATCAACATCGAGTTTCCCGGCGATGGCGCGAAGGGCCGCCGTCTTGCCGGAACCGGTTTCACCGGCCAGCAACACAAGCTTGTAATAACGGACCGACGCTTCCCGGAGCGATTGTTCAATTCTGTTCTGGATCGGCTCCGGCATCACTCCCCCTTGGTACCTTGGGCATCAGGCGAAGCCGATTTATCCGCCGCGCCGCCGGAGCGCACCCAGCCGTCCACCTCGCCCTGCTTGAACATCCACCGCCGCCCCACCCGGTGGGCGGGCATGTTGCGCTGTTCGATCCACTTGTATACCGTCTCGTTGCTGACGTTCAGATAGCCGCAGATATCCTCGACCGTCAGCCACCGTTCATCCATTGCTTGCACTTCCCTTGTTGCCGCAGAGCCCTTGCACTTCGGCCGGATGGCCGGGATATGTGTCCATTCCTGTTTCTGGGAACCGAAACCAAGCCCCGAGATTTCGCCAGGATCGACCGATAGAAGCCGATTAGACCCTGTTTAGCAAGGCCGGGGATGGATGTCGATTGGAATGGTGCTTTATAAACTGTCTCGTCGAGCAGGCACAGGCAGCCTTGATCGGAGATTCAGCCGGCATGCTCGGCATGGAATGTCAGCAAGCGCGGAAGAATGAATCAGCGGCCCTCGTCATAGGCACATCAGTATCGCTTCAGCGAGATGGCCGCGGTGCTCACAGGACCACCGGGGCCGCCATGTGACGTGGAATGGACATGCCATCGGCATCGCGTTGCAGGTGTCCGACAGTACGCAACCGCGCTCCCCCAAAATCGCCTCCCGGTTCCGATTTTAGCGGTCCCGCAGCGGGCGCTGCTGCAAGCAAGCTCTCTATCCGCTAGCACAAACCGGCTACTGCGGGCCGCATCCATTTCATGCACGCAACATCTCCTGTCTTCCTTTATTCAGTCATGAGCATCGGCGGCAACAAATACCGCTGCCGACGAGACGATACTGGAGAAAACGCAGCCATGTCCGGCAAAAGCATCGAACGACGCCTTTCGCGGCTCGCCCGAAGGCAGCGGGCAGGGACAACGCACTCTGAAGGCCTTCAGACGGGGACCTGTGTGACGGCCACTCCGGAAGCCTGCCGGCGGGATCGGCAACGGTGGGGAGCGGGGCAAGCCATGAAGTCCGTGGACCGCATCCGGCGGAAGCTCGAAAGCGCGGTGTGCGCAACTGTGCGCAATCCGTGGCGGATGTTTTACGATCTCGTCATGGCGTTTCCGCAAGCCCGAAACTTTCTCTCCGGTGCGATCATCCTGATCATGCTCGCTGTTGGCATTCTTGCGATTGGCATGGAACTCCTCTTGCAGCCATAGGCCATGAAGCAGATGCGTCGGACCGCCGGTTACGACCCGCATTCTGCTTCGGCGCAATCCGGAAGACCGGCGCATTATCCGAAAGCAGCATTTTTTCACTTCCGGATCCACTGTCAGGTGATGTCGCGCCCGGGTCGCTTGCCGCGCGCCGCCCCGAGCAACCGACCGATGCGACGACCCATCTTGCGGCATATCTGAAGCGGCGGCCATTTCGCCTCGACATCCGCTTCGACCGAGGCCAATGCAGCATCGTTGGCGATGGTTTCGATGTCTGACATGAACGTGCGTGCGGGCTATGTTTTGGTCTTTGCTGCGTCGCCAGGCTGTCCAGCCGCAAATGAAACGGCGGACAACAAAAGATACACAAGTGCGGCGGAGTAACGAGGTCCTGATGAAATTTGCAGCCCTGATCCCGACTCTTGCTCTGCTTGCGGTCGCCACGCCGGCGAATGCCACAACCATCCGATGCCAGGCCGGTGTCTTCTGGTTCGACAATGCCAAGGCCGACGTGACGGTCACAATCGATGAAGACCGGAATTCGGGTACAATCAATGTGTTTGGCGTCACCCACGCCGCCGCCTGTACCGTCAAAGGGCTTGAGCGGCGCTGTGATTTCGGGGAAGACTTCGATTATGCACTGGTCATCGAGCCGGGCGGTAATGCCCGGTATTACGATTTCTCGCAAACCAGATCCGGCCAGAGCGTCCGACCCTCTCAACTCTTCACTTGCAAATAGGCGTCACCAGAGCAGGCTGGCCGTTGATGCCTGCTTCTTACATGAAATGCCGCGGATTGTGCGATTGTGCGGCGTGCGGTCGCGGTTGCGCTGGGTGCCTTGACAGGCGTATTCTTTTATAGTGGAATTTCCATTATGGAAGAATCAGCGGAGCAGCCATGCAGCACAAAGCCCCCTCAAGCCCGTCGCCCGACATCGCAGCGAACCTCGCCCGGCTGCGCAGAAAGCGCGGCCTGACCCTCGACGGCCTTGCCGAAATCAGTTCGGTCAGCCGCGCCGCCATTTCCGCTCTGGAAAACGGCGCCAGCAATCCGCGCATCGAGACGCTGTGGAGCCTGGCCAATGCGCTCGGCGTCGATTTCGGCACCCTGGTCGGCGGCGGTCTGGATACCCTCGTCACCGATGCGGACGGCATCGGTGTGCGCCTTCTGGAGCGGCAGACCAGGCCGCGCATTGTCGAGGCCATCACCATGGACATGCCGGGCGGGGCCGCGCGCCGCGCCGGGGCCAATGTCGGCGGCGTGCGCGAACACATCGTCGTGCTGTCGGGCGAGATGACGGCGGGCCCGGAAGCTGCGCCCAGCCTTCTGAGAACGGGCCAGTCGCTGCAGTTCGCCGCCGATGCTCCGCATGTCTATGCAGCCGGCGCGGACGGATGCCGGGCGATCGTGACGGTTATCTATCCGGAGGCCGGCACGACGGACATTCCGGTCGACCACGACCTTGCCTGGCCGTCGGCGCAGGCGGACTGGGATGCGGTCGCGGCGATGCTGGCGCGCACCGGGATCGAGGTGCAGAACGGCTGCGGCCTGTCGCGCCTGACGTTCAGGGCCGGGGTCCCGCAAGGACCAGCGGTGCTGCGCGAACTGGAGCGGCGGGTGTCGGCCCTGCCGCCTTCGCCTGCCATCCGGCGGTTTGTCACCGGCTCCCCTGATCCGTCGGTGATGACCCTTTACCGGACGCCGCAGATGGAGAGCCTCGGGCGGCGGCCGGAACGGCTTGACGGCCCGCTGGCTGCGCGATGCTGGGAACTGTCGGAACGCGCCATATGCCCGGGACGGCAGGACCTCGACAGGGAAGCGCTTGGCAGCGTCTCGCAGACATCGTCGTCGGTGACGGAAGCGACGCTGGCGGCGGAGGTTCTGACCCGACTGGGCACGCCGGCGGTTCCCGCCCCGGTGGCGCAGTCCTGCAGGAGAAAGAACACCGTGGCCGACGGCGCGGGGCCGCGGCTGTTCGAGGCGCGGACCGACGTCGATTCCTACGAGGCGTTCGAACTGCTGCACCCGGCCTATGCCCGGCAGGCGCTGGCGGTGGCCGCCGCCATTCCCGCCCTGTCGTCGGACGGTCCGGCAAACCTGCTCGATGTCGGCACGGGTCCGGGGCTGCCGCTGCAAATGCTGCTGGAACTGCTGCCCGACATCAGGGCGGTGGCGGTGTATCCGAGCGAAGCCGCCTTCGAACATCTTTCGCGGCGCTTTGCGCAGGACGGCCGGGTGGAGGCCCGCAAGGCCTCGATCGCCGACATGCCGGGACAGGTCCCGCCCTTTGCCTGTGCCGTATCCATCGGCGCGTCCCATCATCTGGACACCTGCGATTTCCTCGGGGCGACGCGCGACTGCCTCGTAACCGGCACGAAGCTGATCGTCGCCGACGAGATGATCGCGCCCTTTGTCACGCGCGAGGAGCGCATTCTTGGGCTCATCCGCCATCACCTGTGGTATATCCTCGATACGCTCGTGAAGCTGCCCCGGGATGCGGATCCCCACGAGTATGAGCTTGCCGCGCTGCTTGCCGATACCCTGCCGCGCGCCATGGCGCTGGCCCATGCGGGCCGGGCGGGGGCGTCAAGGCGCCTGGCGCGGGACACCTTCGAGCAGGCCTGCGAGATTGCCCTGCCGGAACGGCTGTGCGACCGTCTGTCGGCGTTTTCCCGCTTTCACATGCTGGAGCTTCAGGCGCTGGTCGCCGGCTTCGACTACGAGGTGGAGCAGAAGACGCATCCGGCGCGCTTCCTGGCCATGGCCGGGGCGTGCGGCTTCGCCGTCACGGCGCATCGCCGCATTTATGCGACCGACGGCGACACGCCCCTTGACGGCGGCACCCACCTGTTCGTGCTGGAGGCGGTGTGATGCCTTCGATGTCCTCCTTTCCCGGCGGCGTCCGCGCCGCGGTTCCGATCGTCCTTGCCTATGTGCCGGTGGCCTTTGCAATGGGCGCGGCGGCATCGGGTATGGGCCTGACGCCGATCGAAAGCGCGGTGCTGTCCGGGATCATGTTCTCGGGCGCGAACCAGGCGCTGTTCCTGAGTTCGGCCAGTGCGGGCGTTTCGGCGGCGCTTGTCGTCGCGCTGTGCGTGGCGGCCAGTCTGCGGCATCTTCTCTACGGCTTCGTCCTGCGCGACCGCATCGGCGCGGGCAATGCGTTGCGGGCGGTGTTCGCCTACGGGCTGACCGACGAGGTGTTCGCGGCCGCGACCGCCGCCTCGCAGCGGGACGGGATGAGGCTTTGCGGGCCCTGGCTGCTCGGCCTGTCGCTGACGGCGCTGGCAAGCTGGATTGCGGGAACGGCGGCCGGCAGCCTTGCGGGCGAAGCCATGCGCGCTGCCGGCGACAACGTTGCGGGCGCGCTCGAATTCGCGTTGCCGGTGCTGTTTGTCGGCCTTGTCTGGTCCGCCGCAAGCCGGGCGATAATGCTTCCCATGGTGTGTGCGGGCGGGCTTGCCGCGGCTTTCGTCGGGCTGGGCCTGGTGGAACTGGCCATTCCGGCAGGCGGCCTTGCCGTGCTTCTTGCCCCGAACCGTGGCGGGGCATGACATGGACTGGCTTGCGATGGGAGACTGGCTTGCGATCGGTATCATTGGCCTTGCCACCTATGCGTTCAGGGTCCTGCCGCTGCTTTCGAACGACGGCCGTTCCCGCAAGGCTTCGGCGGACGGGCGCGGCCGACTGAATGCCCTGGGGCTGTGCCTCTTGACCGCGATGGCGGTGACCGTGTTGCTTCCCGAGATCGGCGCGGCGGTCGCGCAGGATCGTTTGCCGTGCGCCATCGCCGGGATGCTGGCCGTCGTCGCCGTCATGGCCGCTCGCCGCGATCCGGGTCTGGCCACGCTCGCCGGCGTGGCCGGCTGGTGGCTGATGGCATGAAGGCGGTGCCGAAGGGCCGGCGCAGATGCCGCCCCGCCGGATGCGTATTCCCAAGGAACGGAATAATGATTTTCCGCGCTTTCGGGACCTGGCGGTGGGACCGGCGCCTTTGCCCGCATATTCGGGGACCGAGTTCGCGTCTTGTGCAAAATCACCTGCTCCGAGTGTTGTGCGGGGCATCTCCAGGCAGTCGCCGCGCGCCGGTCTTCCCAATCCCGTGAAAGGAGACTAGCCCGGTGCCCAGGGATGAGACCGCCACCGGCGCCGTTGTGTGTGCCGACTGGCGCGATGGGGAAAGCTACGCATCCCTGCACGGGATGGACCGCACGGGTTGGGCCTGGCAGTGGCTCAGGCGCAATCCCGACTTCGCCGCGACCTCCGGCCGGATGCCGCCGGGGCCGCGGCAATCCGGAAAAACCGCCGCTGAACGCCAGACGGAGGCCGGGCAACTCCGTATCATCCGTATCGAGGATCCCGGGTTCGTGGAGGACCGGGGCGTTTTCTTTCATCGGCGATATTTCGTCCCGGTCGACGCCGGTGTTCTGGCGCCCCGAGGCCAATCCGTTCGTGCTCGACACTGAGGCAAGGCCCGTTGCGGCCGGTCATCCCGACGCTTTCGATGTGCGGCGCTTTGGGTCATTCGCCACGGTTCTGTGCGGCGGCGGGCAGGAACACGTGCTGTTCGGCGATGGCCTGCGCCATCTGCAACTGACGGTGACCGCGGGCAGCGTGCTCGATGGCCCGGTGTGCCTGCATTACCCGCTGTCGGGTTTGCGCCGCATGGAGGCGAAGGTTCTGACATTGCAACGGCTATCGGGGCTTTGCCGTCTCGGCCGCCTGCGGCTCAGCCTCTATCCGCCGGAGCGCCGCGCCGGGCGCTGGGCGATGATGCTGCGCGCATTCGACGGGGCGGCGGCCGGGGCCAGCCAGCGCGACATCGCGGCGGTCCTTTATGGGGAACGGGCGGTCCGGGAGGACTGGCAGGCCGGTTTCCTGCGCACCCGCGTCCAGCGCCTGCTGTCCGGTGCGCGGACCATGGTGCGGGGCGGCTACCGGAAACTGCTGGATCCGTAGGAAAGGGGCGGTCGGGGCGGGTGAACGGCTGAGGGGCCAGAGAGAGCCCGTCCGCCCGCAACCCGAAAGGGATTTTCCGATGTTTCAATTCGTCAGGGGCGCCGCCGCCGGCATGGCGTTTTTCGCCTTCGTATCTTTCCTACCCGCACTCGATGAGGAGCACGCCGGCCCGGCCGAAGTGATCGATGCTGGCACGATCGAGGTGAACGGCGAGAAGCATCGTCTTTAGTCCGTCCTGAAAAAAGGCTTAGGCCATTGAGGTGGCTGGCGGGCTTGGCCCAAGCCCGGCATTTGGGAACACTGCAGGACCGGCATTGACGGCCCATGGCGAGATCCTTTCCGTCAGAATTCGTACGACAATGCCGAAAATTCCAGCCAAAAGAAGTGTCAGTCGCCTGAGGATCAGCCTCAGGTTGTGGCCGGCGGCGGCCAGCAGCGCGTTGACCTTGTCGCCGTCGACGCCCAGCAGCCAGTTTCGGCCGAGCCGGCCGTCGCATTTGGCATGGCCGATCATCGGCTCGATCGCCGATCTGCGTTTGAGCTCGCGCTTCATGGTCGGCGTCAAACCGCGCTTGCGCCCCGAGAGCATGACTTCGGCCGTGCCCTCATAGTCGTGGCCCCGATAACCCTTGTCGGCGTAGATGCGTTCGATCGTCACTCCCGTCATCGCCTCGGTCCGGGCGGCGGTGTCCTTCAGGGTGTGGCCGTCATAGGGGTTGCCCTCGAAAGCCCGGGCCGCCAGGAACAGACCCTCGCGGTTGGTCGCCGCGATCCCCACCTTGCAATCGAACTCGAAGGGCTTGTGGGCCTTGCCCCTGGCGATGCAGACCACCTCGGGGGCATGCAGGCTGTAAAGCTTGTTCTTGTCCTTCGGCTGCTGAGCGAGCAAGCGCTCGACCAGTCCGAGGAGCCGGGCAAAGCGCGCCTCCAATTCACCGTCACCGGCGATCTTGCGGCGGACATCGCGGTAGACCCGGCCGAGATAGGTCCTCAGGCGCTTGAGCTCCCGGCGCATGCGCTTGAATTGCCTGGCGTGAGCGTAACGTCCGGCCTTGGTCGCGGCCCGCTTGGCCAGGCGGGTGTGGCTCTGCCGCAGCTTGACGCCGGCCTTGCGGGCGTGGCGGACCAGGAGCTGCAGGGCCTTCAGATAGAGCCGGCTGTCGGTCTGATGGGCGATCGCCTTGGATTGAACCGTGGTGTCAACCGTGACCCGCTTCAGACTGGAGCGCTTCACTGTCTTCGTCTCCAGTGCAGCCGCCGCCGTGGCTTTCAACATCATCTCCATCGCCTCGGGGCCGATCCGTTTGCGCCAGCGGGTCATCAGCGAAGGGTCGATGGGCGGATCGTGCTGAAAGAACTCGAAGCCGCAGAAGTGCTGCCAATAGGGGTTTTCAACCCAGCGGTCCACTGTCTCCTCGTCCGACAGGTCGTAGGTGTGCTTCAGGTAGTGCAGCCCGGCCATGAGACGCGTCGGCTTGGCCGGCCGAGCGGCCTGTAGAATTTCCCGAAGCTCTCGTCGAAGTCCGGCCAGGGCATCACATCGCCCAGGTGCACCAGCGGGTGCCTCATATCGATGATGACGGTGAGACGCTCGCGGAAGAGATCGCCGCTGGCGCGGCCTGGTCTTGCAGGTTTCATGACAAATACACCGGAATTCGGAACCAGGATATCGATTTCCGGCATTTTCCCACATCAGATTCCCAAAGGGAATCCTTTGAACTCAATATGTTGTGTCTTTTTTCAGGGCGGACGAATGAACGAACACCGCATCGAGCTCCGGCCTGGCCGAGGCCTTGAAGGCGCGCGGGCTGATGTCGGAAATCATCTCCTGGAAGCTGCGGCTGTTCGTGCCGGTCGGAGACCGTGGGCAAACGATCTTCGAGAGCCTCACCGACCGCTGGCCCCTCATGCGGATCGCGGAAAGGGGCTGAGCCATGTCGAGCGGCAACCATAATGACGCACGCCCGGACGCAAAACCGGGATCCCCCTTTCCCGGGCGCGCCGGCGATCTGGCGCGCGGCCTTGGCGAAAATGCCGAGGCCGTGTGCCGCCATTACCTGCCAAAAGGCCGCCGCCAGGGCCGCTACTGGATCTGCGGCGACGTGCACGGCGCCCCGGGCCGCAGCCTCTATGTCCGGCTTTTCGGCGAGCGTGCCGGGCGATGGTGCGACACAGCAACGTCGGAATACGGCGACCTGCTCGATCTCATCATGGCCAATCGCGGCCTCGATTTCCGGTCCGCCTGCGACGAGGCGCGGGCGTTCCTGCGCATGCCATCGAAACCGATGCGGCGCCACGAACCCGCGCCATCGGGCACTTCGGAGGCGGCGCGGCGGTTGTTCGCGGCATCGAAACCGATCCGGGGCACCCTGGCGGAACGCTATCTTCGCAGCCGCGGAATCGTCCTTCAACCGAACACTCTTCGAGTGAGTCCCTTTCAGACGAACGCCGAACAAGCGAAGGCTTGTCAGTCGAACGCCCGGGCGCTCCGCTTCCATCCACGATGCTTCTATCGCGGGCCTGCGGGGCGTCAGGAATGGCCGGCGCTCATTGCCGCCGTTACCGACGGCAAGGGCGAGGTGACCGGCGTGCATCGCACCTGGCTTCATCCCGAAGGCGGCAAGGCGCCCGTCGATCAGCCGCGCCGCGCGCTCGGCCATCTCGCCGGCAACGGCGTGCGCTTTGGCGTCGTGCGCGACGTGCTGGCGGTGACCGAGGGCATCGAAACCGCCCTGGCGCTCAGGACGGTCATGCCCGGTATGCCGGCCGTTGCCGCGCTCTCGGCCTCCCACCTTGCCGCCCTGAACTTGCCGCCGGCATTACGCCGGCTCTATGTCGCGCGCGACAATGACGAGGCCGGCAGGCTCGCGCTGGAAAGGCTTCGGTCCAGGGCCGGCGCGACCGACATTTGCGAACTCGTGCCGCGGGCGGAGGATTTCAACGCCGATCTTCTGACCCTCGGCCCGGAGCGGTTGCGGGACTGGATCGGGGAGCAAATCGCGCCTGACGACAGCCATTTCCTCATTCGGGATGGGCGGCAATGGGCATGACGGCTCCGCCGTCGGACCGTCACGGTTGAGTATACCGGCAGGCCTTCCCGTTGCATGGGGGCCGCGCCACGGCCTTTCCAGGAGGGGTATCTGCCGGCGCCAGCCGGCCTTGCAACGGCTGCGCCGTCCTCCACTGCGTTTCGGCCTGCGGTGCAAACCCGCCCTGCGGCGCCGGCGGACGATCCCCGGAAAGGCCGCGAACGGCGCGGCCTCACAAAACCGGGAGACCCAGCCATGACGCTTGACCCCTTCATTGAACCCCTCGAAGACGAACCCCGTCACGCTTCCTCGCCAACCGCGCATCTGCTCGACGAGTTGCAGATCTACGGCTACCGACCCCATGGCGACGAACCCGACACGCGCCCGTTGCCAGAGGCCGACCGCGCCGAACAGGAGATCGAAAACGCCTTCGAAGCCCTTGCCGCCCTGATGGCCGAAACACGGCTCGAAGACGATCTCGACGATGTGCTCTGGAACCTGGTCAACATCTTCCACCGCAGGATCGCAAATCTCGACCGTACGCTCGATGACAACGAACAGGCGCAACGCCGGATGCAGCGCGAGCAGGACGGTTCGGAGATCAAATCCGTCGAACTGGAGCGGCTGACCGCGCAGGGTATCTCCATCATCGAGCGCCGCAACGCCTTCGAAGCCTTCCGCGAGATTGCCGCCGGCCGGTTCGAGAAACACACCCTTTCCGCCTGGCGTCCGCGTTCCGGTTCGGTGACGAACCGCCGGGCGATGACGGCATCGATGATCGACAGCCGCGACTTCATTGCCGCCAAGCGCAAGGCCGAGATCGAGCCGCTGCTGCCGGCGGGTCCGCGCATTGCCTTTACCGGCGGCGTCGACTGCAACGATCACACCCGCATCTGGGCCGCACTCGACAGGGCGCATGCGAAGCACCCGGACATGGTGCTGATCCATGGCGGATCGCCGAAGGGTGCGGAAAGGATCGCCGCCTGCTGGGCCGACAACCGCAAGGTGCAGCAGATCGTCTTCAGGCCCGACTGGAGCCGCCACAGGAACGCCGCGCCCTTCAAGCGCAACGACGCCATGCTCGATGCGCTGCCTATCGGCGTCATTGCCTTTCCCGGCTCGGGTATCTCGCAGAACCTCGCCGACAAGGCAAGGAAGATGGGGATCAGCGTCTGGAAGTTCGGAAATGACAAGGGTGAGGGTGGCGCGTGACGCGTCGCCCCGTTTTCAGGCAGACCTTTGTCCTTTGAATGCCGGCGCGAACATGTCTGCTACTATGGGCCAAACCCAGCTCAGTCACTCCGCATTCCTTCTTCCGGAGACCAGGTTCCATGGCAGGCCCCGCGCGCCGGGCTGTCGTGCTGCGCATCGAGCCGGCCTTCGCCCGTCTTGACCAAAGGCTTCCATCCCGTGGCGCATTTGCCCGCTTCGCGGCAAGCCGGCAGACGGCGTTTTCTCCATGAATATGCTCCCATACTCCGAGCGGTCAGGCGTGCCCGGGCGGCAACGGGAATACTGATGCGGTGGCTTCCTGCGGCAGTCTGGCAGTTGGCAGACCCTCGTTTGGGCGGTTCCAGCATGGGCAGGGGGGCGCTTTTCGGGCCGGAATGGCGCGGCGCAAAGGGATTGCGGCGGTTTCAGCCACGTGTTTGGCCATGGCATATCCGGCTTCATTCTTCGTATCGCGCCACCGGCATTGCAGGGCGATGAAGTTGCGTTTCGGTGCTCATCCTTGCCCGGAAGAATGCTCTAATCCAGCAGCGGCAACAGGTATGTGAGCGGCCAATAAAGCCGTCAGGCAGGCGGTGAAAGCTGCGGGCGATGAGGCCGTTCGTCTCCTTGCCGCGCCATTCATCGGGGACCGGTCCCTTGCGTGTCGTTTGCCGCTTAAATCCCGCGCCGGGCCGTTCAACCCTGCGGCCGGAGAAATTTCCCCTGCGGCTGCGCCGCATTCCTCGCGCCCGCTTCGCTTCAAATTTCGCCGTCCGGCGGGTGCTCCGCTTCGCTGCGCCCTTTCAGGTGAACGTCCCGCCCTTGCGGTCTTTTCGCCGGCGACATCGCGAGGGACGGTCCCCGCGACGAACAGCAAAGGAAACTTCGAAATGGCTATCACCCTTGGCGCCTTCACCAAATCCGCAAACGGTTCCTTCACCGGCACCCTCAAGACCCTCAACGTCGCCGCCGGCCTCGTCATCGTCCCGGTGGACAAGATGAGCGAAAACGCCCCCGACCATCGCGTCTATGCCGGCAACGGCAACCAGTACGAGGTCGGCGCCGGCTGGAGCCAGGTCGCCAGGTCGAGCGGCGAGACCTACATCAACCTCAAGATCGGCGCGCCGGAATTCGGTCCCAACTGGGTGCGCGCGCGCCTCGTCAAGCTGGAACAGTCCGGCGAGGACGGAACCACCCACATCGCCCTGTGGGAGCCGCGCGAGCGCTGATCCGGTTCTTCTCAAAGCCCCGCCGGGTTCGCCTGGCGGGGCCTTTCCTCATGCTCTCGCGCCTGCCGGGCCGCCGGAACCGATACGGCGATGCTCGGTAAGTAACGGGCTTTCCGTCTCGACCTTTCCAGCATGCCATCCGGCCAGGGGGCGCCTCAAGGCTGCGCGGTACCCCCAAAATGCTTCGCATTTCGGCTCCCCCACGCCCCGCTTCGCGGCGCTGACGCGGCCTTGACCCGCGGCTTGCCGGATGACCGGGGAAGGCGTGTCAAGCGACCGGCAGAACAGCTCGAACATCACAGGAGATGGCATGAATGGGATGTGAGCGGTCATGCATCCCGACTCGGCTAGAGTGCCGGGAGAGGCGGATAGGCTGCAGGCTGGATGTCTTTTTAGGGCATTGCGACCCTGTACAGGAGATTACCCGCCGCCTGCATCCGAACGACCAGCATGAGGCCCGGTTCGACCCGGTGATCTCGTATAGGAGTCTGGCCTGGCCGTTCACACCCCTTTGCAGGGTTCCGCCTCCCGCCAACGAGAGGATTTTAGCAATGGCTTTCATCGGTGTCGATCTCCACACGACGTCTTTCACGGTCTGCCGCCTTGCCGCGGACGGCAACGAGGTTTTTGAAACCTGCCAGCTGGCAGCGGCCGATCTGGACCGGTTCTGCCTGAGCCTTGATGCGGACGATGAGGTCGCCGTGGAAGCGACGGGCAATTCGGCCTGGTTCCGCGACGAAGTGATCGCCTGCGTTGGCCGTGTGGTGGTGGTCAACCCGAAGCAGTTCGGCGTGATCCGCAAGTCGGTGAAGAAGACGGACAGAAACGACGCCCGGGCCCTGGCCTTCTTTCTGTCAAAGGACATGCTGCCTGAGACCCGCGTCAAAACGGTGGCCGAAGGCGAACTGGCGTCGCTGACCCACACGCGCGACCTTCTGGTCAAGCAGCGCACCCGGCTTTTGAACAAGATCCACGCGCTCCACACCCGCCACGGCATCAAGCTGAAGAAGGAAAGCCTGGGCTCCAAGCGACGGCTCAATGCCCTGGAGACCGGCCGGTTCTCCAGCCTCGAACAGGTGGAACTGCGCATCGTGCGCGATCAGGCGCTCAGCCTGACGGATGCAATCGCCGAACTTGATCGCGAGATCGCCTCCGCCGCTGAGGCCATGGACGGATATGACGGGCTGATCTCGATCAAGGGTGTCGGGCCGCGCGCGGCAGCCGTATTCCTCTCCGGCATAGGCAACGTCGATGACTTCGAAGACGCGGACAAACTGGCCGCCTATGTGGGCATTGTCCCCCGTGTCAGCCAGTCAAGCGAGACTGACAACCGGGGCCGGATCACCAAACGCGGGAACAAACTGATGCGCACCACGCTGGTCCAGTGCACGCTCATTGCCATTCGTTACTCGGGCTACCTCAATGCCTTCTACCAACGGATCAAAGCCCGGCGCGGGGCCGGCAAGGCAATCATCGCCACAGCGCGCAAGTTGCTCGCGATCATCTACGACACACTGAAAAACGGCTGGGTCTTCGATGACTTTCCGGCATTCAAAATCGCGGGACAGAACAATCCTGCTGGACAATCATCATAGGAGGTTACCACCCATGTCACGCAAAGATATCGCCATCTCGATCGAACTTCTGGACATCGAATTGCGCGCGGGCCTGCCGGGGCGCGAGCGCACCGAGGCACGAAAACAGATCGCCGGATTGCGGACCCGACTCGCCGCAATGGAGGAAACGGAGGGGGCATAGCGCTCCTTCCCTGTCTCGTTTTCCCGGCGAACGCCGGATCGCGCCGCCAGTTTTCGCGTGAGCGAAAATGACAACGAAAGAGGGGGCTCGAATTTCGCGGCTCCCGTCATTCGAGCGTCCCGCAAAGCGCCCTTGCCCGCCATCGTGTCCTTCATTCGCGCTCACAACCGACGAAAGGACACGGAATATGCAAGACGATCCATCACGGGCGATGGAGGCCAGGAAAGGCAGCCCCTTCCTGACCACCCGGCAGGCCGCGCACTATCTCGGCCTGTCCTATCGCACCCTGGAGAAGATGCGCCTTACCGGCCATGGGCCGCGGTTTCGCAAGCATGGCCGCTATGTGCGCTATCACATCGCCGATCTCGACGCCTGGTCGGAAGGGGAACGTCGGACCTCCACCTCGGACAGGGGCGAAGCGCGATGAGCGCCCTTTCGCCTGCGCGTTCCCGCCAATGCCGGCGGGCACGAAAGAACCCCCGCGCTATCCTCGTCTGCGGCATCCTCGGCCTCGGCCTGATCGGTCTTTCCGCCTTCGCCCATGTGCGCAATCTGCCGCCCCTCCTGGTCTGGAACGCTTCGGCGAGCGCCCCGGTCGGTCTCTATCGCGTCACATCCGGTGCGCCGGAACGCGGCGACCTGGCGCTCGTCCAGCCCGCCATGTCCATCGCGGGACTTGCCGCCGGGCGCGGTTACCTGCCCGTTGGCGTGCCGCTGATCAAGCGCATCGCGGCCGTTGCGGGCGACGATGCCTGCGCCTTCGACGACGCGATCATCGTCAATGGCCGTGTTGCCGTCCGCCGGCTTGCCGCCGATAGCGCGGGCCGTCCCTTGCCGCGCTGGAATGCGTGCCGGGTGCTCGATGCGGATGAGGTTTTCCTGCTGACGGCGGCCCCGGATTCCTTCGACAGCCGCTATTTCGGGCCGGTGACGCGCGCCCGGATCGTCGGCAGGCTCGCGCCGCTATGGGTGAGGGGCGATGGCCCCAGAGAGCGGAGAGAGCGGAAAGAGCGGAAAGAGCCGGAAGGATTCAACGCAGTCGGCGATGAACGCCGCGAACCTTGCGGGGGGCGGCAGGAATGAGAACGTCCCTGATCGTCATGGCAATCGCCATGATCGCCCCTGCCCATGCCGCCGATATCGACCGGTTCCACACGCATGTTCTTGAGGCCTCGAAGCGCTTCGCGGTCCCCGATAGCTGGATCCGCGCCGTCATCATGGCTGAGAGCAATGGCGATCCACGTGCCGTCTCGCCCAGGGGCGCCATGGGCCTGATGCAGCTCATGCCGGGGACATGGGAGGAACTGCGCGACCGGCACGATCTTGGCGCCGATCCCTTCGATCCGCGCGCCAACATTCTGGCCGGAACCGCCTATCTCAGGGCCATGCATGAGCGCTTCGGCTATCCCGGCCTGTTCGCCGCCTACAATGCCGGCCCGGGCCGCTACGGCAAGCATCTGAAGACCGGAAAACCGCTTCCCGCCGAGACCCGCGCCTATGTCGCGCGCATCGAGGAAACGCTCGCAGGCGCGGGCGAACCGACTTCGATGAAAGCGAAAGCAGGCCCACCGGGCGCACGGAATCCGCCGCCAATCGCCTTCGATACGCGGCTGTTCTTTTCGCTTTCGGCACCGCCAAACGACACCGGAAACGGTGAAAGACACGCCCCGGACGGCGATCTTTTCGTGCCGCTTTCGAGGCCGGAACCCGACAGGAATCGAGGCCGGAATGCACAAAGGCGGCGCGAAAGATGACGCCGGAAGTGCATCGCCGGAGCCTGTTTTGTCGCGTGACATTCGATGCTTTTCTGCCCGGTGGCATGGTTTCGCCGCCGCCGGGTTCCTTCCCCGCAAGTCAGGATGATCGCAGGTGAGCGTGGAAGGGCGCGGGAGGGGTGAGGAAAGCCGCGTAAGGCAAGATAAAGCTCCGGCACCATACGCCGGCATCGCGGACGGCAAGCCTTTGTCTGCACATCGTTTTTTCGGGGCGGCGGATGGCGCCATACGCCCCGCCATGGTGCCATGGGGGCGGCAACGCCCCGGTTTTCTTAGGCGTGACTGGCACCGGTTTCCTGAGGCCGCCGTCGTGGCCATTTTATCGGGACCAATGAGGAGCAGAGCATGTTCGATGACGACGACTTCAAACCCAGGCCCGGAAAAATCCGCGCGCGCGGCGCAAAGCGCGGACGCAAGTTCCTGCACCGGGTCCTGGCCGCCTCGAACCGCGCGCGTGGCGGCGCGAGTGGCACACGCAAGCCGGGTTTCACCGGCAAGCGGATCGGGCGCGGCGCCGGGACGGGACGCGTGCTCGCCGGCCGCGACCGTCATGCCGCCTTGCGCCGGCGCCGGGTCATCGTCAAATCGCGCATCGTCAAACTCGCCGGCGAGGGGAAGGGCAGGGCAGGTGGAATGGCCGGGGGCAGGGCCCGGGCAATGGAAGGCGCGCGGGCGCATCTGCGCTATATCCAGCGCGACGGGGTGACACACGACGGCGTGCGCGGCGAACTCTACGGCGCCAATGAGGACCGGGCGGACGGCAAGGCGTTCCTGGAACGCTCGCAAGGCGCCCGCCACCAGTTCCGCTTCATCGTCTCGGCCGAGGACGGCGCGCAATACGAAGATCTCAAACCGCTCACCCGCCGCCTGATGGCGCGCATGGAAGAGGATCTGGCTACGCGCCTCGACTGGGTGGCGGTCGATCACCACAACACCGGCCATCCCCACACCCATATCCTGCTGCGCGGCCGCGACGACAAAGGCAAGGATCTGATCATTGCCCGCGACTACATGACCACCGGCATGCGCGCGCGCGCCGCCGGGATCGTCAGCCTGGATTTCGGGCCACGTTCGGACCGGGAAATCGAGAACCGGCTCAGGGCCGAGATGGAGCAGGAACGGCTGACGAGCATCGACCGCCGCCTGATCCGCGACAGGGACGAAAACGGTCTCGTCACCGCCACCGGCCGTGACGCCTTCCGGCAAAGCCTGCGCATGGGGCGTCTGAAGAAACTGGAACGCCTTGGCCTCGCGGAGGAAATCCGCCCCGGCCGGTGGCGGCTGGAAGAAGGGCTGGAGGACACGCTGCGGCGCATGGGCGGGCGCGGCGACATCATCAGGACCATGCAGCGCGAAATGGCGGAGAAGAACATTGCCCGCAGTCCCGCCGATTACGTGGTCCTCGACCCGGGAGACCCGACCGTGAAACCGGTCATCGGGCGTGTGGTGGCACGCGGGCTGTCCGACGAACTCAACGACCGCCATTATCTGATCGTCGATGGGACAGATGGCCGCAGCCACTATATCGATATCGGCAAGGGCGAGGCGACCGAACCGATGCCGGACGGCAGCATCGTGCGCGTGACGCCGAAAAACCCGGAGCCGCGCAAGGCGGACCGCACCGTCGCCGAGATTGCCGCCGCCAACGGCGGGCGCTACAGCATCGACCTGCACCTGCGGCACGACCCGCGCGCCACCGAGGACTACGCCGAGACCCATGTGCGGCGTCTGGAGGCCATCCGCCGCGCCACCGGCGGCGTTGCCCGCGAGCCCAACGGCGCCTGGATCGTCGAACCGGACCATCTCGACCGGGCGGTCGACTACGAACGCCAAAAGGCCCGCACCGCGCCGGTCATCGTCGAAAGACTGTCGCATCTCTCGCTCGACCGGCAGGTGGACGCCGACGGCGCCACCTGGCTCGACCGTGAACTCGTCTCCGGCAATCCGCAAACCATTCGCGACTCGGGCTTCGGACGCGAGGTGCGCGAAGCGCAGGCCCGCCGAAGGCAATGGCTGATCGCCGAGGGGCTGGCGCGGGAGGGTGAGGAGCGGTCCGCGTCAGCGGACAAAGGGTCCCGGCGAGACCTTTCGAATCGTAAGCTCCAAGCTTTCAAGAGTTATAACCGCTAAAATATTGATTTATTTATAAAAATGGTGCACCCGGCAGGATTCGAACCTGTGACCTTCGGCTTCGGAGGATCTACTACCACCTTTTCGAAACATGCGATAGAGCACGTCTTTATACGATAAAGCGTTGAAACACATTGTTTTTCTAAAGCGCTCCGCCGAAGTCTCTATCCGAACACAGGTCGCGATTTCCGCCCTACTGCTTACGCAGTGCTTACGCGGGACTGGCCGGAAAGGTGCGGCTTCTCATGCCAAAACTTACCAAGCGCGTCGTGGACGCGGCCGAGGTCCGAGAAAAAGACTACGTCATCTGGGATGACGAACTGCCCGGCTTCGGGCTACGCGTCTTCAAGTCAGGGAAGCGCAGTTACGTTCTCCAATACCGGGCTGCCGGTCGATCGCGCCGCTATAGTATCGGGCTTCATGGCATCTGGACGCCAGACACGGCGCGGAAAGAAGCAAAAGTCCAACTAGGCAAGATCGCACGAGGCGAAAACCCGGCAGAAGCCAGAAAAGCAGACCGCAACGCGATGACGGTTAGTGAGCTTGCCGAGCGCTATATCGAAGCGATGGACGCTGGCCTGATCATGGGTAAAGGCGGTCGCCCCAAGCGACCATCGACGATCTACGTGAATAAAGGCCAGCTGCGTGGCCACATCATACCCCTAATAGGACAACGCCGCGTCCAGGACCTGACCAAAGCCGATGTGACGAAAATGATGAACGACGTCATCGCCGGGAAGACGAAGGCGGTGAAGAAAACGAAGAAGCGCGGCAAATCCATCCTGCGCGGCGGCAGAGGCACGGCCAGCAAGTGCGTGGGGCTCACCGGCTCGATGCTTACCTATGCAATCAGTATGGGGATCATCGAACACAATGTCGCTCACGGAATAAGGAAGCCCAAGGACCAAGTGCGAGATCGCAGGTTGAGCGAGGACGAGTTTCGCGAGCTTGGACGCATGTTGAGCAAAGCGGAAGAAGACGCCGATCTCGCGTGGACCGTCGGCATCACCCGCCTGTTGGCTCTAACCGGCTGCCGCCGTTGCGAAGTCATCTCGCTGAAATGGAGCGAAGTGGATTTTGAGAACAGCTGCCTACGCTTGGAGGATTCGAAAGAAGGTGCTTCGATCCGACCGATTGGGCTGCCAGCCATCGAGTTGCTGGAGGCGCTTCGCGAGACGGCGACGAGCGAATTCGTCTTTCCGGGCAAGCGCGGGGCGGACCTGCAATACGAAATCGAAGCCCACAGCGAGGTGCGTCTTTCCGGGCAAGCGCGGGGCGGACACCTATGGTGGCCTGCCGAGGCAGTGGCGAAAAATGTTCGGTGACTCCGAGCTGTCGGACCTCACCGCACACGTCTTGAGACACAGTTTTGCGAGTATCGCGAACGACCTTGGATTTACCGAGAGCACGATCGCCACACTTCTCGGCCATGCGACCCATTCAATCACAAGCAAGTATATCCACTCCCTCGACAGCGTTCTTATCATGGCAGCCGATACCGTGGCTGGATACATTCAAGGACTGCTCGACGGAGCGCAGTTCGAACGAACCGACTATGCGCTTGATCGCAACGCACGGCGCGAAGCTCTGTCCCGCTTCATTAGTCAGTCCGTCGGGTTGCAAACTAACGTCAGTCGGCTCTAACGCGATCATCGCAATCGTTGCGGTTCCAGCGGGGCCAATCAACTGAGTTGAAACTTTCCAATGCGCGTGCACCATACTCCGGCTCAACGGTCTCGGCCCAAGCGATCAAGCCGCGGACGTGGTGAAAGATACCGGACACCGATGTCTTCCGCGAGGCAGCATGAACGGACGGTCCGTACGACGCGGAGCCAAGATAATGCAGATGCATGCGGATGTTATCTTTGTATTCGCGCGGCAATCGCGGCCGCTCGGTATCAACCAACATGCCCAGAACAATTCGCCTCGTCCCTGGTCCGCGAATGACCGTTTTCCTGTGGTTGGGCCGAAACCCTGACTCATTGAGCTTCTCCAAAACCAAGCGCTTGAAGCGCCGGACTTGCTCAATGTCGTTCATCGCCGCACGAGAACGCCAAGTCATCGGCATACCTTGTGTAGGTCATCCCGTTTTCCTCAGCGAGCGCGCTCAAGATCTCGTCCGCCTTCAACATAGCAAGGTTGGCGAGCATCGGACTCGTCGGCGCGCCTTGGGGAAGCATTCCTTCATGCTCGCACTGATAGTGCGGAATTGCCGGCCAACGGTCTGCTGGGTCAGGTCGCGGTCCGGGTCGTTCGCAGGCAACCGTCGTCAATCTTGCGAGTTCGAAGGAAAGGAGGCGCGGAAACCCCAAACCCTCGAAGACAGCGGCGACGCGCCCTTCCGATACAGTGTGAATTCTTCGAGATCGATCTTGAGCAACCAGGCGCATCCGCAATGTTCCGCCGCCGCTTCATAAGGCCGACAGTCGGGGTGGAACGCGAAACTGGCGGCATGTGGCCGCGTGAATTGGAGGATGTTGTCGACGATCCATCTCTGAAGACTCATTAACGTCGCATTTGGCACGCTGATCATGCGAACGCGATTTCGGCCCGGAATACGTTTCTTGAGATAGAAGAATTTGTAAGGTCGATGCACGCGCCGCGCTACCAGATCTCGAAGATGCAGGAACGGAATATCGGTCAGATAGCTGAGGTGTCTGAGCGTCAGGACCGGCGTGATCCTGGAATCAACAGCGCGAAGCCGCTCGAAGGTCGCCACCGCATTGTCGAGTACCGTCTCATCGACACCTTCACGACGTCCCTGAGAGCGATAGCGTTGAGGGTTCGGCGTTGGCATCTACTTTGACCCACCCGGGTGGGTGGTACTGCGCGTCGCGGCCAAGACACCGCCAGACGTGACGTGCAGTATCGCGCAGCGTGAATACTCCGCTCCTCTTAGCGAACGTCGGAAATCCGACGTTCCAGGCCCCCAAGGGACCCGTCGCTGCCGAAGCAGCGCATTTCTAGACCCCGTCACCGAGCCCTCAACTGGGTGGGATAGTAGAAGGGTTTGTTCGGCTTTGGAAGGACGGGGCTGCGCGCCCGGCGTCGTTTCAGCCGCCGAAGCTCGGATCGTCCGAGCGCAGACAATGTCAGCTTTCGCGTCGTCCAACGCGCGATTTCGGTGAAGTCGACGATTTCTTGGACCGTCTCAAGCTTTAGCCTGCTATGCGCCGATATCTGCGCGCGGGAGCGCGCGCCCGCCTCGATCGCCGCCAACACCAGCATCGTTTTGATCCATCGGCGACCACGCGAGTCGGACAGATAAGTCTCGGCATCGCGGATACGAAGTAACTGCTCAGCACGCGCAGCGAGTTCCTCACGGTTCGTGCTTGGAAATTCTCCTTTGGCTGCGATGGTGCTTCGCCGCTGGAAAAGCGGTTCCCATTTGCCCCATGCGCTATGTAGGATGGGCGGAGCATTGTTCGGCACGCCATGCTCGAACGCAATCAGCGCTCCCGCCCAACCATAACCAAGGGGCCGGTTGTGATTAGGAGGATAGGTCCGGCACAATTGCTTCACAGCGTCGCGCGTCGGCTTACGGAACGCGGTGTCAATCGTCGGACATCCCGTCACCGTCAGCACCTTGGGTCGCAAGCGGCTCGATCGCACGTGGCGCAAACCCTCCTCAGTACCTGAGTACGCGACGATGTAGAAATCGATCAGGTGATAGGAGCGCCAACTTCGAACGGAGGCAACAGCACGAAATGCCTCGAGCATCTCCCAGACCCGCTGCCCTGATCCGATGAAATCAGCAACGACAACAATCGGGCCGGCTTTGCGCCTTCGCAGCAGATCCGGACCTGGATGATTGAGCATCTGTCGGCCATGCTGGTGACAATAGCTGGTAATGAGATTTGCGATGAGGCCTTCGCTTCCGACCTCGGGACGATTGGGATCGAAGGGAATAGGCTGTGGGCCTTTGCCGACCGCACGCCCGTTTCGGGCGCCAGGAAAGATCGGTAGGACTTGGTTCTTATCCCATTCCACTTCGCGTTCTGCGTAGAAGGCGAGCGGTCCCTGACTTGCGTGCTCAGCCTGGATTTTATCAAACAGTCGGGTGATGCCGCTAGTCAGCTCGCCGTTGCTGACGAGAAGCACTTCGTCGATGACGCTGGTAGCTATCTCTCGGTCCGTTCCTGAGAAACGGTCAAGCCAGCGTTCTGCAACTTCGCTTTCAGAGAATCTCGACACCTATCCATCCATCATCGTTGGCAAATCTCACCTTAGCGGATTCTTTTAGGGTGTGATAGAACCTCTGCACTTTTGGGCATTTTGCAAGGTTTCGTCACACGGCAGCTCAATCGCGAAGCGCAATCTGAATCGGTTCGAGCTTCTAAGTGCGATGTGATAGAACCTCTGCACTTATTTGTGAAAGCATAGCAAATGTCACTTCCGTCTAAGTCTCAACGCGAGACCGCTAACGCCCTGCTGAGCGAGAAAGGGCTTGTCCGCATGCGCGAGTTCAGCGACGCGGGCGTAGGAGCCGAGACGGTTGCGCGCATGGTTCGAGAAGGTGGGGTCGAGCGTGTGGCACGCGGCCTCTATCAGCTTTCGGACGCGATGCCCGATCCGCAGCACAACTTCGCCGAAGCCTCGGCCCTGGTGCCCAAAGGCGTGATCTGCCTGACCTCGGCGCTGCAGTACCATGAAATGACCCTGCAGATGCCGTCTGCCGTTTGGATGGCCATCGATCGCACCGGCTGGAAGCCAAAGGTCGAATATCCCTCGATCCGGTTTGTGCGGTTTGGAACCAAAGCCATGTCTGAAGGCATTAAGCACCATCAGATTGACGGGGTCGCGGTCCCTATCTTCGAGCCCGCCAAAACGATTGTCGACTGCTTCCGTTACCGCAATAAGATTGGTCTCGACATCGCGCTGGAGAGCCTGCGCGAGGGACTTCGTGCCAAACGCGTGACGCCAGACCAGCTATGGAAATTCGCGCGCTCCGCGCGCGTCTGGACAGTTATGCGCCCCTATGTTGAAGCCATGGTGGCCGATGGCGCGTGAAGTTAACAATATAGGCGCTTCCGTGCGCGCACGCTTGCTTGCCCGCGCGCGTGCCGAAAACCTGGACTTCCAGATTTTGCTGACGCGCTACGCCCTGGAACGGCTGCTCTATCGCCTCAGCGTCTCGGACAAGCGAGACGATTTCATCTTGAAGGGCGCGATGCTCTTCGCCGTTTGGCGTGACGATCCGTTCCGTCCCACACGCGATCTGGATCTACTCGGTCGTGGCGATCCTGCGCCCACCGAAATAGCCGCCAGCATAAGAACCATTTGCACCATGGATGTCGCCGACGATGGCGTTGTTTTCGACGCTGACGCCATTCGTGCGGCGCCGATAAGGGATGAAGCCGAATATGGCGGCGTGCGTGTGCGAACGAGCGCAACCATCGCCGGCGCGCGTATCCCCATCCAGATCGATGTCGGTTTTGGCGACGCGGTCACGCCAGGCGTAATAGAGATCGAATATCCCGCGCTACTTGACCAGCCGTCGCCGGTCTTGCGCGCCTATCCGCCCGAAACCGTCGTCGCCGAGAAAACCGAAGCTATTGTGTCCCTTGGCATCGGCAACAGTCGGATGAAGGACTTTTACGATCTTTGGATGATTGCCCAAACATTTGAATTTGATGCAGCGTCGCTCGCGTCCGCCCTGCAGCATACCTTTGAGCGCCGCAAAACGCCGTGGCCGGAAGAGCCGCCGGTCGGGCTTAGCGACAACTTTGCTGGTGAGAAACAAACGCAATGGCAGGCGTTTGTGACACGCGACCGCTTGGGCGCAGTGCCCGCGTCGCTCATCATGGTGATAGGTAATTTGAGAACATTCCTGGACCCTGTACTGGCCAAAGGGCCGGTGCAGTCCTGGCAGCGTGGCGGACCTTGGACGGTCGCGGGCGGTGACACTTGACCGCTTCATCCAAACACAAAGACACGGACGCCGAAGCGCGCGAAGCCATCTTCATTAGCCATGCCGCTCCGGAGGACAATGCCTTCACGATCTGGCTGGGCGCCAAGCTTTCGGCATTAGGTTATGAAGTCTGGGCAGATGTCCTGCGACTTAAAGGCGGCGACGATTGGCAACGCAAACTCGAACACGCACTGCGCCATCGCGCTTGCAAGATGCTGCTGGTCGCCAATCCAAATGCCGTCCAAAAACAGGGCGTTCGCAACGAAATCCAGATCGCATCCGACGTTGCGCGAAAGCTCCAGGACAATGCCTTCATCATTCCCCTTAGAATGGAGCCCTTCGAAGCCCCTTTCCTCATAGCTCATGCTCAGTACATTGATTTCACGCGAGGCTGGGCGCGCGGCCTCTCCGAACTTCTCGAAACCCTTCAAGAAACCTATCATGTTCCGCGAAACACAAGAGATGGCGAGGCGATCTGGCGCGACATTCAGCTCCTCCATGCCAAGACGCTCACCCATCAACCTGAGCGTCTGATCTCCAACTGGTTATCGATCGACGGTTTGCCGGACAAGATCCGCTACTATGAATTCAGAGGGCAGATATCGGAGCGTCGCGCACAGGCTGCGATGAAGGATCCGCCATGGCCACTCAAACCCTTTCGGCGCGGCTTTCTTTCGTTCGCACGCATTCACGATCTTCAGGACCATTTTGGCGGTAACCTCCCACTTGCCTCGAAAGGCGAACGCCGTGTTGCCGTCTTTCTTGAGACGGGGTGGGACAAGATCGGCATCGAGCGCGTCGAAGCGCGCAACCAATTTAGCGATCTCGCCCGACAAGCCTTAGAGCCTGAATCTAAAGTTTTACGTTGCATTGCAGTGCCTTGCCAGTCTGCGTGTCACCAGGCGGATGCTTGCAATGTGCGCCCAGGCGGTTGAACTTTCGACGGTGTTCTCCCAGTCTTTGGCCAACCGGCGGCACCTTCCCAACCATGCAAAAGTACGCTCGACCACCCAACGCATGGGCAGCAGAACGAAACCCTTTACCGCACCTGGTCGCTTGACGATCTCCAGGGTCCACTTGTTGCCCATGGTTTGTCGGAGCTTGTCACCTGCATACCCGCCGTCGGCGAAAATATGGCGCAGCCAGGGGAACTTTTTACCGACAGCCTTGAGCACATCGGGTGCACCGTCACGGTCCTGGATGTTGGCGGCATGAACGATGATCACCAGCAGAAGCCCAAGGACGTCCGTCACGATATGACGCTTGCGCCCCTTGGTCTTTTTGCCGGCGTCATAGCCGCAAACACCACCACTTTCTGTCGTTTTTACGCTTTGGCTGTCGATCACGCCAGCCGTCGGCTGCGCATCGCGCCCTTCCAATTCACGGGCAGCGGTGACCAGCAGATCGTTCATTGCCTCCAGAATACCGGCATTGCGCCAAGCGTAGAAATATCCCTGCACTGTCGTCATGGGCGGGAAGTCAATTGGCAGCGCACGCCACTGACAGCCTGTCGATCCGATGTAGAAAATCGCGTTGATTACTTCGCGCATGTCTGCGGTCCGGGGGCGTCCTCCGGGGCGTGCTGGTGGAACCATAGGTTCGAGGATTGCCCATTCTTCGTTCGTAACGTCACTTGGATAACGATCCGTTTTGCGGTTATACGTGAGGCGGGCGGTATCAGTCCAAGGCACAGTGGTTCCTCCGTTCGGTTTTCGATTGCGAACATGGAATCACAATTGACTGGTATCGCTCAACAATTTTTCCCAAAGACTTTTCGGTCAGGCTCTTAGAAGCGCTGTTCACCGAGCGAGGTCTTCGTTCCTACGCTATGTCCGGCACGCAACTCGCCTGGTGGGCGCCAATCGACGCAGCACCGACCAACAAAATCAGCTTCCGCTGGGATGACATTTCGGGGCTCCGCCAGATTCAGGGCAGATCGGAAAAGCGCCGAATGAACTGGCACTTCGGCGTCAGTGTCGCCGCCCGGTCAGCGCCTTTGCGTCACGTTCGGATCGTCAGCCGGCTGATCTTCACAGAAGACGGACAGAAGCCCTTCGACGATCCCGCGAAAATGCATCGTCTTCGTCGATCCTTCGCGAAGACCTGGCGCAATGCCCGATGGCGCGACATGTTACTCGCATTTCTGCATTGGCTCGCCGACGGCGAGACTGCGCTAGCCGCGCCGGTCAGTTCCGAAGAAAACTTAATCCTGGGGCTGCCACCGATCACGTGGCAGGTGCCCGTCAGTCTGCCTGTCGCGGATGAAGATCCTGAGCGTGACGACGACGATCCCAGCGACGACGAGGAACCAGAACACTTCGACGCACCAAATGAGGATGACAGCGATGAGAAATAAGAGGCATCGCTTCACGCCGCGTATGTTGCATCTGCCAGAGCCGGAGCTGGAGTTCCATCACGGACAACAGCTTGTCTATCCTCGCGACGGCCTTTTCCTCTACGGACCCGTCGGCGACGCCGTGCAACTTCCTTCGATCCGTTACGGCGTCATCGGCACAAGAGACGGCGTTGCACGCTTCAAGAAATGGGCGTCGGAGATGGCGGGCTTTATCGATATCCCGGAGCCAGGGCCACGTTCCCGAGCCGTTGAACCGCAACATGTACCGTTCCCCGGTTTCGCCGCCGCCTTTCATGCCGATTGGCCCATCGAACCGCCATGTCTGATCGACTCGCTTAATCCCGACGAGATTGACGAAACGCTGCGTATCGCAAATCGGCATGAGGCTGTCCGCAAGACGGTCGACATGTTCGTGTCGCGCCTCGTCTCCGAAAACAATCGCCTCGAAAATGCGCCCGAATTCTGGTTCGTCGTGATACCCGAGAAGGTCTACGAGCTTGGCCGCCCGAAATCGACCGTCAGAGCCGGATTTAAAAGTAGTTGAGCGATATCAATGGTTTGTGATTCAACAGTCTTTTCAAAGAAGATGGAGAATCACGATGCCATGGAATGATATCGCCCGCGCCGAACATAACAGAGACCATTTGAGATTTCCAAGCGATTTGACCGATGAGGAATGGACGATACTTGCCCCGTTCATTCCGCCGGCAAAACGGGGTGGACGACCGCGTACGACCGATATGCGCGAGGTGATGAACGCGATCCTTTATATCGCAACCAGCGGCTGCCAGTGGCGCATGCTGCCGAAGCAGTTCCCACCGGTATCGACGGTACGTGGCTATTTCTACACCTGGAGCCGCATGGGTCTTTTTGCAGCCATCAATCACCTCCTGGTCCTCAATACCCGCGAACTGGAAGGCCGCGCGGCTTCACCGACGGCCGGCGTGATCGACAGCCAGAGCGTGAAAACCACCGAAAGCGGGGGCGTTCGCGGCTATGACGCCGGCAAGAAGGTCAAGGGCCGCAAGCGACACATCGTCACCGATACGATCGGCCTGATGCTGTTCATCATCGTTCACGCCGCCAACATTCAGGACAGGGACGGGGCCTGCGACCTGATCAGGGCTGTCGGCGACCGCTTCCCCTGGCTGCGCCACATCTTCGCCGATGGCGCCTATGCGGGACCGAAGTTGCGAGCAGCGCTCGCGGGGCATGGCGACTGGACGGTCGAGACCGTCAAGCGCTGCGACAGCGCAGTCGGTTTCAAGGTTCTGCCGCGTCGATGGGTGGTGGAACGAACTTTCGCCTGGCTCGGGCGCTGCCGCAGACTGGCCCGGGACTGGGAGAGGACCATCCAGAACTCAACCGCGTGGGCGTTCATAGCAAGCATCCGGTTCATGACGCGGCGTCTCGCAAGGTATTGTTACGTTTGAATAACTTTTGAATCCGGCTCTCAGGCGCGACGAACGCGTTCCCGGCGAGGTCACACTCACCCAGCGCAAAGCAAGAGACCTGCAACGCCAGCCGACCTTATTTGGCGACGATGAACGCGAAGCCGAAGTCTATCAGTACGCCACGCATTTTCGTCGCCAGTTGAAAGCGCGCCTACTGAAAGAACGCATCGTGACGCAGATCGTACGGGAAACCACTCTTGCTCCCGGCGACTTTCGGCGCGAGAGCGGCATGCCGGTCCGCCGGGTTGAAGATCCTGCAACTATCGCATGGAAACTCGGAACGGGCGCCTACTACAAAGCAGGCGGAAAGCCGTGGCAATTGGCCAATGTCCGCCCCGGCGTTTGCTATGTCGGGTTAGTCTACAAGCGCAGCGAATTGACGAGCGACCAAAAACACGCCTGCTGTGCGGCCCAAATGTTCCTCTCCGATGGCGAGGGCGTCGTCTTTCGAGGCGCGCTTGGGCCATGGTTTCAAACCGACACAAAGCAATTTCATCTTGATGAAGCGGCTGCGAAAGACCTCATCGAAATGGTGGTCGGGGAATACACCCGCCTGCATGACGCACGGCCGGCAGAACTCTTCATTCACGCGAAATCAGCCTTCACGGATGAAGAATGGGAAGGTTTCTCTTCCGCGTGCGGCGAGGAAACAAATGTCGTTGGCGTACAGATCGCTGACTCGCGTGATGACCTAAAGCTCTATCGTCCCGGCGAGTATCCGGTCATCCGAGGTACGGCCCTGCAGATCGGTGAGCGTCATGCTCTTCTGTGGACGTCAGGCTATGTTCCGCGCCTCGACACCTATATGGGGCCAGAAACGCCGAACCCGATATCGGTTCGCGTCTTGCGCGGCGACTACGATCTGGAAACCGTTCTGAGCGATGTCCTCGGTCTTACAAAAATCAACTTCAACTCTTGTCTTCACAACGACCGGCTCCCCGTGACGATCCGCTTTGCCAATGCTGTGGGCGATGTGCTCATCTCAGCACCAATGGAAGGTGAGCCGAAGCTTCCCTTCAAATATTATATCTGACTGAGAGGATTCTGGCGTCGCCCTACGGGCCGGACTGTCGGCAAAGCGGAAGCCCCTTCTGGTCTTCCCCCTGACGGGCATCCATCCCTGACGCGGGTCTAGATCACACGTCGTTGAGTTGCCAATCCCAAAGATCAGCTAACGAGTTCGCGCAGGTTCTCCGAGATCAGTACGTCAATCTCGTTTTGGCCCATCTGGAACAGTTTGGCCAATCCGTCCCGTGCCGGTTTCACATCGGCCGGACCAACGCCACCCGGCGCATTATCCGTAAAGGGGCCGTCCGTCTCGGTTAGGATACGCTCCTTCGGGAGCGTCCGTACTAGCGCTGCCGACCTCTCATTCCGCAACATCGCTGCATTGATCGAAAAATAGCATCCCATATCGGCGGCGCGCCGAGCCTCGGACGCAGATCCAGTGAACCAGTGCAACACCACCCGCCCCCTCCCGACCGGCAACCGAGCATCGATCGTGTCGAGGACAACTTTCGCGCAGCGAACGCTATGGACGGATAGGACCTTGTCACCGGTGGCGGCGCACGCGCTCAAGATCTCGGCAAACACGAACTTCTGCTGTTCGAATGAGGCGTAAAACTGTCGTCCGGCATCCAAGCCGACTTCTCCCACATATCGCGTCGATGGGAGATACTCTTTCCAGATCGAGAGCTCTTGCGCGCGCTCTGCAACGAGTTGAGGATGCAAACCGAGTGCGGCCCTCACATATTTCGTTCGATCCGCCAATTCCTTGTTGCGCGGGAAGGCCTTCGGCGTCGTCGTCACCGTCAGCGTGAACACGCGCTCCCGCTCGCGCTGCGCGACCGCTGCGGCGTGATCGGGGTAGAGGTCGAGGTGGCAATGGAAATCGACCAATCGTGCGGTTTTGCGGTCGGTCATGAGGGTGCCGTCTTCACACCACCCAGTATCTCGCCAACCTCCTCCAATCCCCGCCGATAGACGTCCGCAAAGGCATCGATCCTATCGGGATGGTCGGACAGGGGCCCGGGTTTGTGGATCAGCATCCGAGCGAGGCCGGGACGGAGCGCCAATCGGCGGATCGCCAGTTGGAAGGATCGCACCTGCTGTCCTTCCGCCTGACGCGTGTCCAGAGTGTGGGCCGCTAGATCCGGGACGCCGTACTCTGTCGGATCGTTCCCGGCCAGCGATGCGCGCCGGATCAGGCAGGGAAGGCAGTACCCGCAATGTCCTTGCGGTTCTCCCTTCCATCGTGCCTTCGCGGGAGACGAACAGGACAGCGAATGTCCGACTGCTTCGTCCAAGACATCACGGTTGGTGCACTCGTCCACCATCTCGCCTTTAGTCTTGTCCCAATAGGGATTAACCAGTTCGCCATCGATCCCGAGCGCACCCAAGAGTTCGTTCCAACGCGCCATATAGAAGGGATGCGTTGTGCGCGTGCTCAACGCGCCGAGCCGGAGCCTGTCGAGCGGCACGTTCAAGGCGATGAGGCCGTTCTCGGGCACGCGCAAGACGAATTCCTTCCCGAGACCGACGCCTGCCGCCGCCCCTAGGGAGAAAAACAAGAACGATCGCCCGCGCGTCGTGCTTTCGGACTCGACGCCATCGATTAGCCCGTCCCCGAATGTCATCCAAATTCGCAGTCGATCGAATGCGGCGTCCGGATACGCCGTTTTCAGGACCTCATAACACTCTTCCTGAGACTTGCTGACCGCACCTTCACCGGCATGGCTCACCAGCAAAGGCGTGCCACCCGCTTCGAGGGTGTCAATCGCACCGATCAAACTGTCGAGGCCACCGGAGAAGAGATTGATCGCGTCAAACACCAGCGGGAGCAACGGTTTCGGTCGCGGCTTTGCGAGCATTGCCTGGGCCTCGGGTCGTGCCCTGAAGCCGATCTGCCATCGATCGCCCGTCAGGAAGTCGAGCGCGCGCTTCACGATACTCGCCGACCGGGTCCAGAGCCTCAGATCGCTGACTGGCACAACCAACCTGATCTCACGCGACCATCCATCTTGCGATTCCGTGCTCCGCGCGAGCCGTGTGTCGGCGGCATGGATATGCGCGGCCAGCACCATTAGATCGACCGCGACCTCAGTCGGTCCGAGGTTCAATTTCTCCATATCTGACAAGGCGTAGCCGATCCCGTGCCCAAGACGGTCGCCGACCAAGAGGTCGAGTTCCGACACGATCTCATCGCTGGCCGCCGGGATGCCGACGTCGTCCGCCGATCCGAACCGTCCGATCAATAGGTGCCGTCTCATGACTCGGCCTCGCTTTCTCCGAGTGCTTCGAGCATCTCGAAAGCCGCCTCATAAACGCTGTCCACAAAACCTGTGACCTGATCTTGTGAAAGCGCACCGATGTCGATCCCGGACGCATTGACCGCATCGCTTACACCGTGCTGTATGAATTCCGACAGTTGCGCCTCGATCCGTTCCACGGTCCGGGCATCGGATGGCATCGTCACGACCCGCGTGCCGATATCGTTGCAGATCCGCGCCTCGATGGTGTGCGACGCGTAGAGTTCGAAGACCGTCTGAACCTGTTCCGATGTCAGCCCATCGATATCGGTGATGCCCGCATCCGCGAGATCGGCGATGGTTTCGATGAACGCGTCACGGGCGATGCCCTCGTCGATCGACCCGCCGTCGGGACAGATATAATCCGCCAATCCGGCGAATATCTCTTCCACCGGTCGACCGACGAGGCTTCCGAGATTGAGCGATCGCAAGGCCTCCTGAGCACCGTTCGCCCTGGCATTTCCCAAGAAGCTGACGAGGCCTGACGCTGTACTACGGGAAGAACCCATCCGCCGCGCGGCGGATTCGGCGCCGCCTGATGATCGCGATACATACTGTGCCACCGCCCGACCCAGACTGCGTCGGTCGCTCCCACCCGAACCAGCAAACCGTGTGAAATTGCTGCGCGCCGACCGAAATCGATCGCTGGTCGGCGCCGGAACCACCGGCTGCCGATCCGTCGGAGCGACAGGCGGCGCTTCGGGAGCGGCGTCGGGTGCGTCGCCATCGCCGCCATCGGTGGGCGCGCCATCTCCATCGGGCGCATCGCCATCGGCCCCAGTATCGCCGTTGCCGTCAAGCCAACTCGGGACCAACGGTGTGTCGCCCGACGCTCCTCCAAATGAGTTTGACGTCCCCATCAGCGCCCCCTCTTGCTTGTGCGCGTCGCCGTGCTGGCGGCTGCCTTGAGCGTCGGCGACCCGCTTTCAGCCCAGCCCTTCAAGAGACTGTCGAGCCGGGCGACGAACTCGCCGCCCTTGATCACACCGGTCCAGCCCGAAGCAACCCAGGGGCCACAGCGATCCGCCGGCAGGCTCTCCAGCATGTCGAGTAGGTTCGTCTGCAGGAGGTCATGCGCACGCACCAACACCGTCATTCCGGCGACACCCGCGGGCTCCGTATCGAAGGAATCCCCGCCCATGATCCGACCGCGTAATTCCTCGAAGACCTGGCCGGCTTCGGCAGGCGCCAATTGCCGGAGTTCGGCTTCGTAGGTTTGCACCGCCAATTTCGAGCCCATCAGTTTCTCGACCACAGCGCTCAACCGGCCGAGCACCGATGCTGCTCCGAAATAGTCTTTCCGATCCTTCGCCACGAACAGATAGGGACGCAGATCCTCCTCGCCGATCTTGGGCGACAGCTTCGCCCACGACCGGATGACATCCGATCCCTTCCATTCGGAGAGCATCGCGCTGTCGGGGTCCGGTTCAGGCTTCTTCCGCGGCCCCTCGAGGGTCGAGACTTTCGGGCCTTTCTTGACGGGCTTCTTCGGTTTCTCGGCGGGGGCGTCATCCGCCTCCAACAATGCGAGATCCTCGCACCGACCGTGCTCGTGCTTCGCCGCAGCGCCGGCGATCTGATCGAACAGGCGCGACATGAATCGCTCCGCTAACATGAGCTTCGCCAGCACCGGCAGCCTCACATCGGGGCCGAACCCGCGCGCCTGGGCGGTCTGGTTGCGGAGCAGCAATGTGTTAAGGAACCGCTTGATCTGTCGCGGATTGCCTTGCGTCCCGCTGGCGAGGATCGGTCCAATCTGATCGCTCAGCGTCAGCGCGGCGGATACTCTTTCATCGAGCGCTCCCAGCGTTTCCTTGACCGTCGCGGCATCGAGGCTTCCGGCCTGCCACGGTCGTTTCAGCTTCCCGCGCGCGGCCGCGATAAGCTTCACATATCCCTCATGATCTTCGCCGAGCTCAGCGCCGATCAACAATAGCGTCACATAGATGCGCGTCTCGGTCTCGCCCAAAGTCGGTATCCGGAACGGCACCTGGATCAGCTTCTCGAGATAATTGCGCGCATAGTCTCGCGGTCCGGTCGTATCAGGCAATTCGGGGAAATGCTTTCGCACGGAATACTCGATCATCGCCTCGTCGGCCGCGACAATGAACGCCGTGCGGTCGGTGAAAACGAACAACCGGACTGCCTCTAACGTCTCGATCGCGATATCCGGCAAACACCGATCGAGATCGTCGATCAGGACAACGAGCTGTTTTACACCTGCTTTATCGAGCAGATCATCGAAGGCTTTCCGGAACGCGCCGATCTCCTCCGGCAAGCGCTTCGACTCGTCGGGCTTCAGCAAACCCTGAACACCGTCGAGCGCGGCGTCATAGTTCTCCTTGGTGGCAAGCTCAGCGGGATCATCGAGCAAGCCTTTCACACTCCCGACGGCGGCGCGTATCTGGTCGGGCGTCGGGATTCCGGACAAGGCCGTGAAGGCGAGGCCGCCACCATGCCGCGCGACCTTGAGCCAGTCGATCCGTTTGAAGATATTCTTGACTGCCTCGCCGGCTTCGGTGGCCAATGAACGCTGCTCGATTAACTCCGTGACGATTCCCTCGATGAGCGCGATCTTTGCGTCCTCGAAGCCTTGGAAGCGCCATCCATTGAATTTGATGCAAAGAACATCATCGCTATCTCGCAATGCGTCATCGATCATCTCCAAGACGCTCGATTTGCCCGCGCCCCAATCGCCGTGCACGCCGATCGTGACGGCCTCTTCGGGCCGTTTCGCGAGCAGGTCGATAATCGTCTTGGCGATGGCCTCGTTGTTGAGGAGATCGACCTTCGTTTCGTTGTCGGTTAATATCAAACGGAGGCACCTTTCTTTGAAACGAAGACAATCTTCCGTTGTGTGGGCCAGGCAAACGATATCAAGGTATTCCAGAGCATCTGTCGTCTGTTCTCAGCCTACTTCGTGTAATCGAGCAGTACTTTCCTCCGGGATGTCTGCTGCCTTGATCAATTCCTTCGCATAACGTTTAGCCTGAGAGATGCTCTGCTTGTAGTCATCTGCGGCCAGCGACAAGGATTCCGGCGATGTCGCACGATCCAGATCATCGCTCGACCAATCGTCCGAGAGACGCTTGCTGATCGCATAGCAAGTTGCCTTGCCCACTCGAAACGCCATGAATTTCCGGGAGGCTTTCATAATAGCCGACCGCACGACCTCCGGCTCGCCCAACGTGCGCAGTTCAGCATCGAGTTCGACGGCCATGCGTTCGGCGGCTGAATAGAGACCGTTCACAAACAGCGTCTGCGCATCCTTGTAAAAACGTCCCGCGCGGCCCTTCAGGTTCTTCTCGGCAATCTCGTCGGGATCTGTGAGAATCTTGATTTCTGGAACGCGCTCCAATGACTGGGCCGACCGCGAGAGCTTGGAACCCTCTGGCGCTTTCCGTACCTTCTTGTGCTTCGCGCGCTGACTCTTGCTCGGATCACCTTCGGCACCGTCCTTGTCGCCAGCCTCACTCAATTCGTGGAAATGCGTATCGAGCTTCGTTGGGTCCGATGTATCGGTACCCTCATCCGCGCCCTCGGTTTGCATGGCCGATATGCGACGTGACGGACTCAGCGTCACCGTAGGGATCCGGAACTCGTCAAGCAGCTTTTGAAGGTCGCTTTGCAGATCGTCCAGATTGTCGTCCGACGCCGGAGACTCGGAGCGAATGACGTCCCTTACCCAGTCGGGCATCAGTTCGCGTACGAAATCATCGAAGTCTTCGACAACCATCGGAGAACGGTCATCCGGCCAGATCAGGCCATCCCGATACTGGTTTGGCAACGCCAGCTCGTCGACAAGTTCGATCTCGACGGTGATGACTTTCGACCCAAAAGGAATGCCGAAGTTTGGAGCAGCCGCCGACCATGCCTTTCGGGATTTGATGTCATATCGCTCACCTTTGTGGACCAGGGCGCAGAAGGTGGTCGAGCTGGTTGCCGGATTGGCGAGCGCACTGAGGGAGTGGCTGTAGCTCTCATGCTTCGGGTCATGGATGTAGTGAATCCTCAACTCCCCACCCGGCGCATCGACCCATTCGTGGTTGGGAAGCTCTTCCACCACCTCTTCGAGGGTTTTCAGCCGTCGCGTACGGCCCGTTTCGTCCTTACCTCCGCCCTTGGTCATGGCGACATCGACCCGCACTTCGACACCATCGGCGAAACGCGCAAACCGCCGGAAGATCGCCGAAGGAATGAAGCTGCGATCTTGGGTCTTTCCCTTCCCCAGGGGCTCGGCAACGGTGTCGTGGTCTTCGCTCTCGCCCATCAGTACGACTTCGGTCCAATCGAATGCGGTCTCCCGTCCCTCATCGAGGACGACCTGTGTCACGTCGTACACGGTGTCGAAACTGCCATCGGGCAGTTCGACCGGGAAACGGACATAGGTCTGTTCCTCGGGATCGAAGCCGATGACAACCTCATTCACGATACCGTCCTTGCACGAGCGGTAGCGAATTCCTTCACGCGACATGGTCAGGCCCGAGACTTTTGCCCCGATGCCGAAATTGCCATCAAGCGCCATCTCCTTGTTGATGGACGAAGACAAATCAGTCGCCTGCTTCAATTCCTTATCGTCCATACCGACACCGGTATTCCAGAATGTCAGCTTGCGTACACCGTCGATCACGGTCGGGTAGATTTCGATACGGCGGTTGCCTGCATCGGCTCCAGCTGCGCTTTCATCGGCGTTCTTGAAGAACTCGCGAACCATCGTGTTCACCGGCGCCTGTTCGATCAGCCGGTTGATGAGGAAACGCTTGTCGTGAATGTCGAGTGGTTCAGCCTTCATGGATCGCTCCCCCTTACAGTTTGAACTTGTCGGCCCCATCACCGGAAGACGATCCGAACTTTCGTTCTATTTCGTTCGTTGCATCCCGGAGCGCTTTGATGATCCTTTTCACATCGGCTTCGTCATAGTCGTAAGCGCGCCGGTTCGACAGATTGCCGAGTTTGCGAATGGAATCGAGCGCGGACTGTGTCCGCCCTTCGGCCAGGCGCACGAATTTTTCCCGTTTTTCATTTCCGTCAGCCATCAATCCATCGCCATTCTCTATAACTGATCCCGAGGTTGAGATGGGTTGGGCGGGCAGGTTTTTCAACAATCTTTATGAAATTCATGAGATATATCCGAATATTTTGCAGCAAATAGTATAAAATCGCCTCCAAAAATGAATGTAGGCCCAGAATTTCGCTTACTCCTTTCCGAGGGAATTCCCCAGGCCCTAGAGAGAGAGTGAGAGCCTGTCGGTTTTCGTGTGACGGGTCTGGAGGCCTGAGAGAGTGTCTCTTGGCCGCCCGTCACGGAGAACAGTCATGACAGAAATGGAGATCATGAGCGGCCGTCCCGAGGATGGCGGCTACACGGTGGATGTGTCGCGCGGCGGCCATGACGGACGGGTTTCGTCCGAGTGGTTCTCGCGTCCGGACGACGAGAAGTACCTATCCCTATCGGACTTATACGCCTCAGTGAAAGGCCGGGCCGGGCGGAGCCGCACACGCACGGTCGAGAGCGCCGCGATCCGGGTTGAGGCCCATCGCGACGATCCGGAGCGGCTGGCGCTGGTCCTGCCGGAGGGGGAGGCGCCGGTGGCCCCGACCCACTGGAGCTTCGGCCAGCTTGCGAGCCTCGTCGGCGCGCCGGCGGCCTACCTGCGCCGGCTTCCTGCGCCGCTCGCCGGCATCAACCTGCAATACGGCCTGACCAAACATCGCGCCGAACAGGTCAAGACCCTGGAGACCGAAGGCGGCCGCACCGAGCTCCGCGCCGTCACCGGCCCGGATTACGGCCGCATTTACGATCATGAACTGGTCTCGGCCGTGCAGCGCATTGCCGGTGACGGTGTCGGCGACACGCGCTGGAAGGTGCCGGGCGTGCTCGACTGGTCGACGGGCGTCTACAATCCGATGGTCGACGTCACGAAGGATACGACGACGCTTTACGCCTCGGACCGGGACGTCTTCCTCTTCCTGGTCGACGATATGAACCCGATCGAGGCGGGCAGGCTGGCGGACGGATCGCCGGACCTGTTCTTCCGGGGGTTCTATTGCTGGAACTCGGAAGTGGGCGCGAAGACGCTGGGCATTGCCAGTTTCTACCTGCGGGCCGTGTGCCAGAACCGGTGTCTGTGGGGCGTCGAGGATTTCCAGGAGATCAGCATCCGCCATACCAGGTATGCCGCCAGCCGTTTCGCGCACGAGGCGGCGCCGGCACTCATGAACTTTGCCGACTCCTCGCCGCGCCCCTTCGTTGCGGGCATCCGGGCGGCGCGCGAGCGTATCGTCGCCCGCAGCGACGAGGAGCGCAGCGATTTCCTGGGGAAGCGGGGCTTTTCGAAGGCGCAGACGGGCAGGATCGTAGAGACGGTGCTTGCCGAAGAAGGCCGCCCGCCGGAGAGCGTGTTCGACTTCGTGCAGGGCGTCACGGCGCTCGCGCGCACGAAGCCGCAGCAGGATGCGCGCCTTGCCATGGAGACCCGCGCGAAGAAGCTGCTGGAGGCCGCCGCCTAGGCGTCGTCGTTCCGCTTCGGTCCCAACCCTCCATCCGCGGTCCATCGCTTCCCGAGGAAGAGGTGGGCCGTGGTTTTCGTGACGGGTCTGGAGGTCAGAGAGAGTCTCGTGACCGCCCGTCGCGGAGAAATCCCATGACGAAGTCCAGGAAGATCACCCTCAGCGCCTCGCGCGACATTCCCTTCAACAAGCTGGTGCTCAGCCATTCCAATGTCCGCAAGGTCAAGGCCGGCGTGTCGATCGAAGAGCTGGCCGAGGACATCGCCCGGCGCACGCTCCTGTCGTCGATCACGGTGCGTCCCGTTCTCGACGATGAGGGCGCGGAGACCGGCATGTTCGAGATCCCGGCGGGCGGGCGGCGCTACCGGGCGCTCGAACTATTGGTGAAGCAGCGCCGCCTCAACAAGACCGCACCCGTTCCCTGCATCGTGCGCACCGATGGTCTCGCGGAAGAGGACAGCCTTGCCGAGAACGTGCAGCGCGCCCCGCTGCATCCGCTCGACCAGTTTCGCGCCTTCCAGGCGATGCGCGAGAAGGGCAGGTCCGAGGAGGAGATCGCCGCCGCCTTCTTCGTCTCGGTCAATGTCGTCAGGCAGCGGCTGAAACTCGCCGCCGTTTCGCCGACACTGCTCGACGCCTATGCCGACGAGGAGATGACCCTCGACCAGCTCATGGCCTTCACGGTCAATCCCGACCACGAACGCCAGGCGCAGGTCTGGGAGGCGCTGAAGCAGCACTATTCCAGGCAGCCCTACGAGATCCGCCGCATGCTGACCGAAGGGGCCGTGCGGGCCTCAGACCGGCGGGCTCGGTTCGTCGGCCTGGACGCTTATGTCGAAGCGGGCGGCGACGTGCTGCGCGACCTGTTCCAGGGCGACGAGGGCGGCTGGCTGCAGGATGCGGCCCTGCTCGATGCCATGGTCGGCGGGAAGCTGAATGAGGAGGCCGAGGCCATCCGGGCCGAGGGGTGGAAATGGGTCGAGGCGGCGGCGGACTTTCCTTATGGCCACACCTGCGATCTGCGGCGCATCCAGGGCGAGGCCGAGCCGATGAGCGATGAGGAGGATGCGGCACACGCGGCGCTGAAGGCCGAGTACGACAAGCTCGAAGACGACTATGCCGAAGCGGATGAGCTTCCAGAAGATGTCGACGAGCGTCTGGGCGAGATCGAGACGGCGATGGAAGCGCTCCGGAACCGCCCGATCCGGTTCGAAGCGGAGGACTACGCCATCGCAGGCGCGTTCGTCAGCATCGACGGTTCCGGCGGGCTGCGCGTCGAGCGCGGCTATGTCCGGCCGGAAGACGAACCGGTCGCGGAACCCGACGAGTCCACCGGTGAGGCATCAGCCGACACTTATGCGGATAATGGGACCGACGACACTGTCTCGGATATTCAGGATCAGGAAGAAGACGAGGATGCCGACGGCGCCAGGCCGCTATCGGACCGTCTTGTCTGCGAGCTGACCGTCCATCGCACGATGGCGTTGCGCGATGCGCTGGCGAACGATCCGCAACTGGCGATGCTCGCCTGCCTGCATGCGATGGTCCTGCAGCTTTTCTACCATTACGGTCAGGACAGCTGCGTCGAGATCACGCCGCGCTCCACGCAATTCGGCTCGCAGGCGCCGAACCTCGGCGAGGCTCGCTATGTCCAGTCGGTCGACCTTGGGATCGAGACCTGGGCGGACAACCTTCCGAAAGCACCGGAAGATCTGTGGGATGCACTGACCGAGTGGGACAGCGACAGCCGCGACGCGCTCTTCGCCCATTGCGTGGCGATGACGGTCAACGCCGTGCAGGAGCCGCACCATCGCAGGCCGCGCCAGATCGCCCATGCCGATGTCCTGGCATCGATGCTCGGGCTCGACATGGCGAAAGCCGGCTGGGCTCCGACGGCGGACAGCTATCTCGGCCGCGTGACCAAGGCGCAGATCCTCAGCGCCGTGCGCGAAGCCAGGGGCGACAGGGAGGCGGAGCGGATTGCCGGACTGAAAAAGCCCGACATGGCCGCAGCCGCCGAAGATCTGCTGGCGGGCACGGGCTGGCTGCCGCAGCCCCTGCGCACGCCGGCGCTTCCCGACGGCGGCGGTGAGCCGACTGCCGGTGACGAAGAGGCGGCCGCGCTCCAGGCGGCCGAGTAATCGCGCAAAGACCGGCGACTGGCGGTGTTCGGTCGATGGTCGAACCGCCCGGATGAGGCGATGATGTCCTTGTCGCCGGCACCGCCTTCGCCGATTGCGACACCGCACGAGGGAGCCGCTTGCCGGGCTCCCTCGTCCCCCGAAGACCTGGCAGGCCTGCCGTGTGCGGCAGGCCCGTTTTCGTCTCGTCATCCGGAGCCCCGTCATGGACAGTCCTGCCGCACGACTTTCGCACAAACTCAGTCGCCAGGCCGAAGCCGTCTGCCGCCACTACCTTCCGGACGGGCGCAGGCAGGGACGCTACTGGATCTGCGGCGATGTGCACGGCACCCCGGGCCGCAGCCTCTATGTACGCCTGAACGGTCCCGACCGGGGCAAAGGCGCAGCCGGTCGCTGGACCGAACATGTTGCGGCCACCAGCGAACATGGTGATCTGCTCGATCTGATCGCGCTCAATCTCGGCCTCACTCACCTGCGCGACACGCTGGATGAGGCGCGACGCTTCCTCAACCTGCCGCGTCCGGATCCGCTGAACCCGGTCACGCCGCATCCGGGCCTGGCGCGCTCGACCGTGCACTATCCGGCTGCGTCCGGCTCGCCGGAGGCGGCCCGGCGCCTGTGGGCCATGGGCAGGCCGCTTGCCGGCACGCCGGCCGGGCGCTATCTCGCGAACCGCGGGCTCGCGGGGCTCGGCCATACCGGAGCCCTGCGGTTCCATCCGCATTGCTACTATCGCCGGGAGGGCGCGGAGCAGGGGTGCGCACCGGAAACCTGGCCCGCACTGCTGGCCCGGGTCACCGACAATGCCGGGCGTCTTGCCGGCCTGCAGCGCACCTTTCTCGATCCGCACACGGCCGGCAAGGCCCCGCTCGATCCGAACCGCAAGGCGATGGGCCGTCTTCTCGGCAATGCGGTCAGGATCGGCAGGCCCTGCGGCGTGCTGGCCGTCGGAGAAGGGCTGGAGACCATGCTGTCGCTCCGCATGGCCCTGCCGGGCCTGCCGGTGGCCGCGGCGCTGTCCGGCCATCATCTCGCCGCCTTCGATCCGCCCGAGGGTCTGACACGGCTCTATATCGCCGCCGATGCCGACGAGGCGGGTCGCATGGCCGCCGAAACGCTCCGTGAGCGCAGCACATCGGGCGGTCTTGAGACGATCCGCCTGTCGCCGGTCTTCAACGACTTCAATGACGACCTGCGCCGCCTGGGTCTCGAAGAGATGCGCGACCGCCTGCGCGTTCAGCTCGCATGATAACGCAGTGTTCTGTCCGGCATCGGCGCGGTCGCGTTTGCATCCGCGGAACCCCGGTAAGGAGCCATAGCGCCTCATCGCATCCCGGGAGCCGCGCCCGCGGCCTTCAGGAGAGGGGCGAGACGGAGCAGGCCGCGTCCGGTCCGGCAACGGCTCTGGCCCCCGCGATTTTCCGCCGCCGGACAGGCTGTCCGGCTTTGCAGCGCGAAACAAAATCGCGGGGCCCGCCGCCGTCCTGCGCTGTCGCTGCGGTCCTTGCAGGCAAGGATGCAGGCCCGGCCGCGCCCTGCTTGTCCGCCGCCCGTGAAGGCCGCGCGGGGCGCGGCCGCGAGACGAAGGAGACCGCATTCCATGACCTTTCACCCTCAAACCCGCTCTTCGACCGCCATCGTCCTCGACGAACTGCAACTGCACGGCTACCGGCCCTTCGCCGACGAGCCGGACCCGCGCCCGCTGCCCGAGGCGGCATGCCTCGAAGGCGCCATGGCCGATATATTCGATGCGTTCATGGTCGCCCTTGGCGACACAAGGCTGGAGCCGGATCTTGAAGACCTGCTCTGGTCGCTGACAAATGTGTTTCACCGCATGGCCGCCCGCATCGAGCGCAGGCTCGACGCCAACGAACAGGCGCAGAAGCGCTCACGGCGCGAACAGGACGGCTCGGAAGTCCGATCCGTCGAACTCGAACGCCTCACCGCCGAAGGGCTGACCTTGACAGAACAGCGCGACGCCTATGAGGGCATGCGCGATCTTGCCGCCCATCTCTTCGAAACCCATCTCGGATCGGCCTGGCGTCCGCGCTCCGGCAGCCATGTCAATCGCAAGCACATGACCGCAGCCCTCATCGATAGCCGCGATTATCTCGATGCCAAACGCAGGACGGAACTCGAACCGCTGATGCCGGCGGGCCCGAAGATCGCCTTCACCGGCGGTCAGGACGTCACCGACACGAAAGGGATCTGGGCCGCCCTCGACCGGGTCAGGGACAGGCATCCCGACATGGTCCTGCTGCACGGCGGCTCGCCCCGCGGCGCCGAACGCATCGCCGCCTGCTGGGCGGACAACCGCAACTGCCCGCAGATCGTCTTCCGGCCCGACTGGGCCCGGCACGGCAAGGCCGCCCCGTTCCGGCGCAACGACCAGTTGCTGGAAACTCTGCCGATCGGGCTCATCGTCTTCCCGGGCTCCGGCATCTGCGACAATCTCGCCGACAAGGCCAGAGCCATGGGCATCCCGCTCTACGATCTGCGTGACAGGAAAGGCGGGTCGTCATGACCCGTGATGCCATATCGCATCGCGTTGCGCTAAGTTCGAACATTCCGCGAACACCGCAGATATGCCATGTTTCTCAAGCGCCGTGGCGATGGTGGAGGCGAACCCGTGACAGGAGATGGCATGAATGGGATGTGAGCGGTCATGCATCCCGACTCGGCTAGAGTGCCGGGAGAGGCGGATAGGCTGCAGGCTGGATGTCTTTTTAGGGCATTGCGACCCTGTACAGGAGATTACCCGCCGCCTGCATCCGAACGACCAGCATGAGGCCCGGTTCGACCCGGTGACCTCGTATAGGAGTCTGGCCTGGCCGTTCACACCCCTTTGCAGGGTTCCGCCTCCCGCCAACGAGAGGATTTTAGCAATGGCTTTCATCGGTGTCGATCTCCACACGACGTCTTTCACGGTCTGCCGCCTTGCCGCGGACGGCAACGAGGTTTTTGAAACCTGCCAGCTGGCAGCGGCCGATCTGGACCGGTTCTGCCTGAGCCTTGATGCGGACGATGAGGTCGCCGTGGAAGCGACGGGCAATTCGGCCTGGTTCCGCGACGAAGTGATCGCCTGCGTTGGCCGTGTGGTGGTGGTCAACCCGAAGCAGTTCGGCGTGATCCGCAAGTCGGTGAAGAAGACGGACAGAAACGACGCCCGGGCCCTGGCCTTCTTTCTGTCAAAGGACATGCTGCCTGAGACCCGCGTCAAAACGGTGGCCGAAGGCGAACTGGCGTCGCTGACCCACACGCGCGACCTTCTGGTCAAGCAGCGCACCCGGCTTTTGAACAAGATCCACGCGCTCCACACCCGCCACGGCATCAAGCTGAAGAAGGAAAGCCTGGGCTCCAAGCGACGGCTCAATGCCCTGGAGACCGGCCGGTTCTCCAGCCTCGAACAGGTGGAACTGCGCATCGTGCGCGATCAGGCGCTCAGCCTGACGGATGCAATCGCCGAACTTGATCGCGAGATCGCCTCCGCCGCCGAGGCCATGGACGGATATGACGGGCTGATCTCGATCAAGGGTGTCGGGCCGCGCGCGGCAGCCGTATTCCTCTCCGGCATAGGCAACGTCGATGACTTCGAAGACGCGGACAAACTGGCCGCCTATGTGGGCATTGTCCCCCGTGTCAGCCAGTCAAGCGAGACTGACAACCGGGGCCGGATCACCAAACGCGGGAACAAACTGATGCGCACCACGCTGGTCCAGTGCACGCTCATTGCCATTCGTTACTCGGGCTACCTCAATGCCTTCTACCAACGGATCAAAGCCCGGCGCGGGGCCGGCAAGGCAATCATCGCCACAGCGCGCAAGTTGCTCGCGATCATCTACGACACACTGAAAAACGGCTGGGTCTTCGATGACTTTCCGGCATTCAAAATCGCGGGACAGAACAATCCTGCTGGACAATCATCATAGGAGATGGCATGAATGGGATGTGACTTTTGACACGCCGAAGATCATCCTCGTTTTCCTTCCTGCCCGCTCAAGTCTTCGGACGGCAAAAACCGTTTTGCAATCGGCTTTTAGCCCGAGCGACACTGGAGCAGCAGCGCCCGCCGCGCGCCTCCGGAGAAAGTCCCCGAACTCTCGCACGAAGCCGGTCTCCGCGAAGGTTCGGGCGTGGTCGTGCGGTCGAGCATCGGACCTGCGGTCTTCGCGCCCGAGCGACGGTTGCGGGCTGAAGCCCCGCAGCGTGAAGTCGCTGTGATGGACGCTCAGCCTCGGCACGCGGGCCTGTTCCCGGCGTGAAGCCCGCAAACACCCCGCCCGCCGGGCGCAATGCGCCAATACACCGGCCCAGCGGGCGCAACCGGGGCGCCGCGCCTTGCCCTGCCTGCATTCAGAACGACCTTACGACACCCAGTTCGATGACGTTGCGCCTGTAGTCGTGCAGCGTGATGTTGCTGTCGCGCCGTTCGTGTCGCAGGGTGAGTTGCGGCGTGAAGCCGCCGATGTCGATGTTCCGGTTGGACAGCGTCGTCCACAGCGCGTACGTCGTGTCCCGCCGCGCCTGCGGCCCGAACAGCGGGCGCGGTGCGCCGTAATCGCGCCGGTCCACGCGCAGGCCCGCGCCGGCGACGAAACCGCGCGGCAACTCGCTCTCGGCCGACAGGCCGAGGCTGAACTCGCGCCAGGACCAGTAGTCCTTGTCCAGCGTCTCGCGGCGCCAGCCGGCATTGGCCCGCAGCACCGTGACGCCGCCCAGGGCATGGGCGATGCCGAACCCCGCCGTATCGGTGTGGCCGCGGCCGAGGTAGCCCTCGTAGTCGGTCCACGCGCGCCCGAGCGACCAGTTCAGCCGCCACACCGGGGAAAGGGTCCGGCTCCCCGAAACCCGCAGACCGGCGCTGCGGCTGTAGACATCGCCGCCGATCCAGCGCTGGCGAACGTGCACTTCGGGATGCAGGACGGACCGGCCGAACAGGAAGCGCGGGCCGGCGTTGAGGCTTGCGATCCGTTCGTTGAACCGGCTCTCCCGGTAGCTGCGGGTCCGCAGACCGCCATTGACCCGGAACTGAAGCCCCGGGCGGACCGTCGCCGTGTATCCGCCATGCATGTCGGCCACCAGACCGATCCCGCTGGTGCGGCGCGCATCCTGCGACAGCGTGAACAGGCCGATCCTTTCCGCATCGGTCGCGTTGTTGATGTTGCTGTCGGGCGCCAGCGCCAGCGCCACGCCGAACGTCCAGCCCTCGGCCTTGTTGCGGCGGATCAGGTGAAGCATGGAGAGCGCGTTGGCGCGCACGTCCCCGGGCAGGCCCGGGGCGCTCAGGGCAAGGCGGAAATGCCGCTCCGCCCGCTCGAACTCGCCCGCCCGGTAATGCGCCAGCGCCAGGTCGAGCCGCACCCGGGTCAGGCCGGGATCGCGCGCCAGCATGGCCCGGAACCTGCGTTGCGCGGCGCGCCAGTCCTGCCGCGCAAGGGCAATCTGCCCGTGCAGGAAGTCGAGCGTGTCGGGGTCAGCCGCGCCGGGCTCCACCCCTTCAAGCAGGACGGCCGCATCGCGCGGCGCGCCCCCGGACAGCGCCGCCCGCGCCGCCTCGATCAGCATGCCCGCCGAAACCGACCGCGGCGGGGGCTGTTCGCCCGCGGCAGGGCGCAGGGGCACAAGGGCGAACAGGGCAAGGGCGAGCAGGGCAGGGGCAAACAGCAGGCTGCAAAGGCGATATGTGTGGCTGCGCATCGTGTCACGGCTTTCGAATTGTGCTTCAAGGAGCGACGCCCGATCCGTTGCGGGACCGGGCGCCGGGGTTCTGGTGCTGTTGGCGGAGGTCAGTCTGTTATCCTCCCACCGCCGAAGGCGCCGCGGAACTCGCCCGCCCTGGCTCCCTCGGAGGTGAAGTCGAACACACCGCCGAGTTCCTCGGCCTTCGGGCCGAAGAAATTGCCGCTGAACTTACCCTCGAACTTGCCGGAACTGTCAAGTTTCAACGCGGAATTTAGTACACCCATGTCGGCTTTGGTGCCAGAGAACCCGTTGCCGTCGATCGTGCCCTCCAAAGTGGCAAGATTATCCAGCTTGGCCGAGATGGTGTTCTTTCCGAAGTTGGCCGTTGTGGTCGCGCCTGACGTCCAGCCATTGATGGCACCATTTCCGTCCGCAGCTTCGGTGCGCACATTGCCCGTCCAGTGGCCCTGGTATTTGGCCTCTCCGAAGTTCGGCATGTCGCCGGTCGGGGTCACAACGCCGTCGGGCAGCTTGTTGACGAAGGCTATGCCCAGATCGGCAATGGTATTGCCATCCTCCTTCAGCTTCGCCCATGTGCCGTAGTTCATGTGCTCGTAGGATTTCCCTGTCGGGAACCGGACATTCTCAAGGACAGAGGTGGCCTTGTACGTGATCCTTCTGGTATCATCCGCCAGACGCTCTTCCGACTTATACTCCAGCCACTTCTTTTCGCCATCTTTCTCGTAGTAGTAGATGAGGTTCTTCTTGCCCTTCGTACTGGACTCGATGGTAAGTTCGTTGGCGTTCTCTTTGGTCGGTGCACTGCCACCACTCACCGCGTAGAACTCGCCCTCCGCCCGTTTGATCACATATTTTTTGCCACTCTCAGAAACCACGCCGTAGGGCGCGTCGTCCTCGGTGTCGTATTGTTCGTCCCCAGCACCTGGGTCGGTCCTGTAGATAGCGACCATCCTGTTGGTCTTGCCGGTCACGTACCTGTCGAAGATTTGCATGCGTACGGTGTCATCCTCGGAGTCGACCCGGCTTCCAACAAAAACATCCCGCGCCACAACAGTCGGCTGGGCCATGCCGTCGCCATTATCCTTGGTGACGGGTTCGCGCCTGGAATTCTTATTGAGAGACCATTCGGTCGTACCGGTGACGAGCGTCTTGCCGTCCACCGTCTTCTCCATCATCTCTGAACCCGGAACGATGGTGACCTCCCCGACCCTGTAGGTCGCCTGGCCGTCGTCGTCGTAGGTGACCTTCACCTCCATCCCGGCGGCCTTGACGGCTTCCGCCGCCTTGTCCATGGCGATCTTCGCCTGGGCCTGCGCCGTCCTCTGCGCCGCCTGCGCCGCAATGCGGGCCTCCACCGCCGCCGTGCTCGTGGTCGCGGCGGCCGCCTTCGCCGATTCCGCCTTCGCCGTATTGTAGGCCGTCATCGCCGCCCGCGCGGCGGCGCGCGCCGCCTCGGCATGCTTTTTCGCCATCGGGTCGCCGGTCTGCAGCATGGCAATATTCATCTGTGCCGCTTCCGCCTTGGCCGCCTCCACAGCCGCCGCGTCGGACTGCGTCTTCGCCGCGTCCATCGCAGCCTTCGCCGCCGCCCGCGCCTTGCCGAGTTCGGTTGTCGGCGCCGCCGGGGTCCTCGTCGTGGTCGTCGTGGTCGTGCCGCCGGTGGTGTTGCAGGCGGCAAGGCCGAGCGACAGCAGCGCCGCGGTGCACAAAAGGGCGCGTCTTGCGTTGCCGTGCGTGCGCGTGCGGCCGCCGGCCGTTTCCTGTGGTGATTGCTTCATCATGATACTGACTTTCCTTGTCGTCTGGGTCGTCTGGGCCGTCTGGGTTGAAGAATGCCGGGCGGCGGCGGCGCCGCCCGGAAGTGCCTGGAGATTGCGGGCCCGGTGCTCGACAGGGCGCCGCGCCGCCTTTAGAAATTGCGCTGAAGACGGAACAGGCCCGTCGTCGCGTCGCCGCCGGCATATCCCGCGGTGGGGCCCACGGCGGCATTGCTCTTGCCGAACCTGGTGTGGCGAACCTCGCCGCGCACCTCGACATTGGCGACCGGGTTCCACACCAGCACGCCCTCGACCGCCCAGGAGCTGATGCCCGAGCCCGCATCGCCGAGCTTCATGTTGCCCGCAACCGGCGTCGCGTAGTAGCCGGACGAGTACTGGCCGCCGACCGAGCCCTTGAAGCCCTCGGCGAACCGGTGCTGGTAGGAGCCGATGACCGACCATTGCGGCGTGTGCGTCGTGCCCCTGGCGATCCCGGTCGGCGACGCGTTGGCGCCGTAGCGGCTCGGACCGCTGGCGTAGAAGCCCTGGACGATCACATTGCCGTCCGGACCGATATCCGCATTGAGACCCAGCTTGACGCCGAAGGTCTCGGCCGACTGGTCGTAGCCGGCCGCGCCGTAGACGGTCGCGCCGGCGATAACGCCGCCGATGCGGCCCGTGAAGTCGGGAACGTAGCTGGTCCTGTCGCCGTCGTCATTGGCCGAGACCGCCGCGAACACGCCATCGAGCGTCAGGTTGTAGCCGATCTGGCTGGCCTGGCTGTAGCCGTAGGAAAGGCCGTTGTCCGAGTGCGAGCCGAAGCCCGACGCGCCGCCGTTCTTCGAACTGACCCAGGTCGTCTCCGTGTAGCCGAAGACAAGGCCGCCAAGCTCGCCATAGGCCTGGTCGATAACGGCATTGCCGTCATATCCGAACGTGTTCGTACCCTTGTCGTTGGGCTTCGCGTCGCCCTGAAGACGCACATAGGCATGAAGAACGCCGAGTTCCGTGTCCTCCCTGGCCTGCACGTTCAAACGCCCGCGAACGGTCGACGTGTAGCTTTTCGCATCGCTGACGAAACCCGCATCGAGGCGCACGAAACCGCTCAGCTTCAGGCAGGTCTCCGTGCCCGGTATGTAGAAATAGCCGGCGCCGAAGGCATCGCACACGCGCACATATTCAACCGCGTCCGGCTCGGCCGCGACAATCATGTCGGCACCATGGGCACTGCCCGTGAAAAGCAGCGCCGCGGCGCAGCATGGAAGAAGTCTGTCGATCCTGTTGTTCATGTCTGACCTCATGTCGTTATCCCCAAAAATGCCGCTCCCCGGGATGCCGGCCCGGGCACCGGAACCGCAGCGGCGGCGACGCCGGCCAACCCCTCCGGCGGGCCGGACCCCGCCGGCACCGGATGCCCGGGATGCCCCGGATGCCGATGACGGCGGCGCGTTCGCGTCACGGGAAGTGTTACCCCCCCCCGGTTAATGTGGCTATGGAATGAATAGGCAAACGCGCCAAACCGGACCGGGCCGCCCGCACCGGCAGGCCCGGAACCTGGGCCCGGAACCTGGGCCCGGCACATGGGCCCGGCACATGGGCCCGGCACGCGGGACCGCCCGCCGGGCGCAACTCGTCGGAAAACCGGGCAACAGATCGGCCGCAACACCGCAGACACACCCGCCGCGGACCGCCCGTACGGCCCGCCACACCTCCGCCAGACCCGGGCCAGACCCGGGCCAGACCCGCGAAAAGGCGAAACGAAACCATAGGCAAACGCCGCAAACGCCCCGGAACAGACACCACACCCAAAAGGAAAACAGTCACTGTGTCATTCAGGCAACAGATCCGACGCGCAACAGCAACGCGCCTGAAGCCCGCGGCAAGGTGGACAAGCAGAACCTCACACAGGTTGGACGCGCTTTGCAGCAATTCGGCATCGAACTGATCCGCGCCTGCTCGCCACAGGTGTCGCTGGAATGAATAGGCAAAAGGTGACAAAGAGAATTTCCGGATTGCCGAGTGTCCGGCGATAGCCTCGCTCCGCGCCTTTGCGCGCGCCAGGACCTGTCTTTCCACGACAGGCATTGCGGGAGCCTTGAACGGCGCCGTGATGGCCGCCATGTCCTTTTCCCGTGCCTTCGTCACCCACGCCCGCCGCGGTCTCTCCATGGGCGGATCTGACCGGGACCGGCTGGCGCCTCGACCGCCTTGCCCGCAATGCCGCGGCCGGACTTTCTTCCCCTGGGCTGCGCCCATTCCTCGCGGGTCCAAGAAAGACCGCCCCCGGCATCCTTCGCGATGCTGCGGGCCGCAAGCGGCTGCGGCGGCGGATCGTCCCGGTCCGCACGATCGCCATCGAGACCGCGACGGGCGCGGGATCGAAAAACCAGAGAAAGGATACTCAAATGGCCACCATCGGAACCTTCAAAAGGACCGGCAACGAATTCGTCGGGGAAATCGTCACCCTCAATGTCAAGGCGCAGAACGTGCGCATCGTCCCCGAGGACGGCCAGGCCGGCGACAACGCCCCCTCCCACCGGGTCTATGTCGACCGGGCCGAGATCGGCGCCGGCTGGTCGAAACGCTCGAACGAGAACCGCGATTATCTCAGCCTCAAGCTGGACGATCCGAGCTTCAACCAGCCGATCTACGCCAACCTGTTCGCCGATGGCGGCGAAGAGACCTACAGCCTGATCTGGTCCCGGGCCCGCCGCAAGAACGGCGAATAGGATCGCCGGGCCGCCCCGCCCGGGCTACCGGGCGGGGCTTGCATCCTGTGTTGCCATCGGCAGTGTTTTGCCGCAACAGAAGATCCGGGCGAACATCGAGCGCCAGCGCCGCGTGCCGGAGCGCGACGATCGTCACGTTCTGCCGGCCGCGCTCCATTGCGTGGCTTTTTCTGTCGCCGGGCAGTTGCGTGAAGCAGGGCAAATGAGACATTGATCGCCTGGGGCAAAAATGCCCGATGGGGGCTGCGATGAGCGAAAGGACGGTGCCGGACTTTGTCGACGCGCCTCCCTTGTGCGATTTCGTCACCGACTATGACCGGGCGCAGGTCAGGCTCTACGCCCGTCTGCTCGATGCCGAAGCCGACGGGGCCGCCCTTGCGGAAATCGCACGCATCCTGTTCGGGATCGACGCACAAGACGATCCCGAGCGCGCCCGCAATGTGCATGACCGTCATCTCGCCCGCGCCCGCTGGATGGCGCAAAACGGCTACCGCGACCTCCTGAACGGACACACCGCCTGAACGTTCGCCCCCGGAACATCCGCCAGTGTGATCCGTTTTCGGCATCGCCATATGCCGGTGGCCGGTCTATGCATTCGCGCCCGGCTTCCCGATATGGCCGTGTGACCGATGTCTGCCCCCAAAACACGGAGCCATGGGAGAATGACAATGAACAGGGATTGGCGCAATGAAGACGACTACGCCTATTTCGATGACCTCGATGCTTCCGGGCTCGCCTGGGAGTGTCTGCGGCGCAACCGCGCCTATCGGGCGGCGTTTGCGGCCATGACCGAGGCGGAGGCCGGGACATGGGAGCTGCGATTTCCCGGTCGATCCGGGTCTTGAAGCGCACAGGGCAACGCCTTTGTGGACGCTGCGCGCGGCGCCGGCGCTCACCCACCGCATCGCGGCGCTCCGGGAGCCCGGCATCAGGGCAGTCGAACTCCCCCGTACGACCGAACCTGCGCGACAGGACCGGCAGGGACGCTACTGGATCCCGCTCGGCGCGGAGACCGCCATTGTCTCAAGCCGGCCCGATCTGCAAGACCGGCCGCTTGCGGTGGTCGTCCCGCTGGATGACGAGTGGCCGGTCAGGCTCGACGCCGCGGCGCGCCTGCACGCGCTTCTGAGCGGGGGCAGGCCTGAACCATGGCTGACCGAACAGCGCCGCCGGCGCATCACGCGCGCGCTTCGAACCGGGGACGCAAGGCGCGCCGGCGCCTCCTATCGCGACATCGCCAACGCCTTTTTCGGGGCGCGCCGCGTGTCGCAGGAAGCCTGGAAAACCAGCCCTCTGAAGGCGCAGATCGTGCGGCTTGCCGCCTACGGGCGCCGGCTCGTCAGGCACGATTACCGCCAGCTTCTGCGCGGCCGGTCCCGCCGATAGAGCACCCTTCGGGTGCACCTGCGCTGCAGCCTCACGGCAGGCAATGAATTGAATGCAAGGCCATGGCGCCTGCATTCGCGTCGACCGAACCGGCCTTCAGCCAACGTCCTTTCTGCGCGGTTCCGGCAGCCGCCTTGCATCGCCGGGCGTTTAGTTCCGCTCCAGCCCGGCATCATGGAGGGGTGACGGTTCCCGTTTCCCGTCTTCGTCATCCCTCCCGGATGCTTTCTTCCGCTTTTGTGGCCGCCAGCCGCCCCGAGCATTCCGCGGGCGGCCCGCAACAGCCACAGGAGCCCCGATGCCCGATCCAACACTTCCCCCACGCTATCTTCGAACCCCGGAAGCCGCCCGCTTTCTCGGCCTGTCCGGCCGCACGCTCGAAAAGCACCGCACCTACGGCACCGGCCCGCGCTATTCCAAGATCGGCGGACGGGTCGTCTATGCGCTCGCGGACCTGCAGGCATGGGTCAGCCGCGGCGAGAAACACTCCACGTCCGACGAGACGGGCGACACCGTGCTGCCTGCCAAGCGTCATGCGGCGACTGCGCCGGCCTATCGCGGCGGCAAGCGCTCATGACAAGACGAACGAATGTCGAACCCGCCTGGCTGAAGCGCCGGGAGCCGGCAACATGAGACGCGCCCATGGAGTTCCTGCCGTGATGGCGCTTGGCATCGCCCTGATCGCAATCCCGGCCTTCACCGCGCCGCGCCCGATTCTTGTCTGGAACGCATCCGCCAGCGTTCCGGCCGGGCTCTATGCGGCGCAGTGGCCCGACGCTCCGGCGGTCGGCGATCTCGTCCTCGTGCGCCCGCCCGAACCGCTCGGGTCCTGGCTGGCAGAGCGCGGTTATGTCGGCCCCGATACACCGCTCCTGAAGCGCATTGCCGCGCTGCCGGGGCAGGCGGTCTGCCGCAGGGGAGCAATCATTACCATCGACGGCGCACACGCCGCGAGAGCCGAGGCGCAGGATCGCTTCGCACGCCCGCTGCCAGCCTGGCGCGGGTGCCATGTGCTGCGGGAAGGCGAGTTCTTCCTGCTCAATGCGGGCGTCGCGGCAAGCCTGGACGGGCGCTATTTCGGGGTCCTTTCGCAGAGCGCGGTCGTTGGCCGGGCGGTTCCGCTGTGGACGAGGGCAGACTGAGCGATGGCTCCCTTTCGCCTTTCCGGGCGTTATCCCGTCGCCGCTTGCGCGGCGGCACTGGCGCTGTCCGGCGGCGCGATCCGCCCGCCGCAAAGGCGCAGGCTGCACCGGCTTTGCGCACGCGCGAGGCAGCGGACGTGTTCCTGTCCGGCCCCGAAACGGACAGCCATATCGCAGAGGCCGCGCAGCGTTTCGATCTTCCCGAAGCCTGGATCCGGGCCGTGATGCGCGCCGAGAGTACGGGCAACAGCCAGGCCGTGAGCCCCAAAGGCGCCATGGGCCTGATGCAGATCATGCCCGGAACCTGGGCCGAACTGCGCGCCCGCCACGGGCTCGGCTACGACCCGTTCGATCCGCGCGACAACATCCTTGCGGGCGCGGCATACCTGCGCGAACCGCACGACCGGGTCGGATCGCCCGGGTTCCTCGCGGCCTGCAATGCCGGTCCCGGACGCTATGGCGAACATCTCATGACGGAGCGCCCGCTGCCGCCTGAGACGCGCCGCTATGTTGCAGCCCTGGCCCCGCTCATTGGCGGCGCCTGTGTCGCCGGGACACAGAGACCTGCGGCCGGGCCGGTGCGGAATTGCGGGGGCGGGGTCATTGCGCCCGAGGTGCAGCGCTTGCCCGGGACAACGGACACTGCAACCGGTGGGCTCTTTGCCGCGCCGCCGATCGCCTGTGCGGACATTGGCCGATCGCCCGGCAAGGCCCGTCCGACGCCGTCGCGTGAGACCGCAAAGCATGCGGCCGACCATCCTGCCAGCCGCAACGATCGTGCGCGGTGACGCAAATCGTCCCGTGCACCGATTGATCCGTGCGGCGATGTATGCCCTGCCTGCAGAGCCCACACAATTCCCGATGTGCGGTACGATGCTGCGTCGAGCCGCCCATTCGGGCGGCAAAAAGCCCCCGCCGTGCGCCCCGCAGGCCGATGCCTGCTTGCCCGCCCTTCGCCCCGCGGCGGGGGCTTTTTCCGGTCGCAAGCGCGCTTGCTCGGATCGAGCGGGACTGACGCCCCGCGCATGATCCATGTGGACACAAAGCGCCGGGACCGGCGCTTTGTGTGTTCTCACACCCCATACACCTCAAGGTGTACACACTTGCCCCTGCAAACCGTCCCGATCCCTTGTTCCTGAAGGCGATTACACCGTGTACAATGACCATATCCGGCGATTACACCCGGCCGGAAAAATCCCCTCGATCGCCTGTCGCGCCCGGGATTGCGACTGTATACGGCTAGCGTTCGGCTTCCAGGTCCCGCACACTCTGTTTTTGTCTTTGCCTTTGCCTTTCGATCTGCTTCTGTTTCAGGGACGCGGACAGGCCCGGCATGCCGCGCGATGAGGCCCTGGCGGCAGCCGAGATCGCCGACAGCATCCTGCCGGCGGAGGGCAGGTTTTGCCTTGCCGGCTGACGGGAGACGGCCGCGGCGGCTCCGGACCGTTCCGCGTGACGCAAGCCCGGGAGACGCGCCTGCTGCCTGGCCCTCTCCAGATCGAAGCCGAGCGTGCGGGCTTCTTGTGCCCAGGCCCTGAACAGGGCCGCGCGTTCGCGCGGACGTTTCGCCTGCCGGGTTCTGAGCGCAGCCTGTTCCATGCCCCTCGGGGTGTGGTAGCCATGCTGTTTCGCGGCCTGTTCGATCGCCTGGCGTCGCTTGGAGAAAGCCCGTTCGACAGAGCGCGGGACGGCTGTCAGACGGAATGTGCTTCCATGTCGCTCGATCGCATGGCCGTCCCGTTCGAGCGCATTGGCCAGATGTTCGCGATAGACCCTGCCGGCCTCCTTTTGCGCCTTGTAGAGGTCCCGGCTGATCAGCGTGCCCCAGGACCCGTCGCGGCGCGGGGCCGTGTTGAAGATGAAGGCATGGGTATGAAGCTGGGGGTCGAGATCGCGGCTGGTATGATGATGGAAACGCGCGATTGTGAGCCCCGCGACCTCTTGCCTGACGATCCCGCCCTTGCCGCGACGGGTGAAGGCATGGGTGTCTTCCAGATGACGGGTCGCGGCGGTGACGGCGCTGCGATGGGCCGTCTCGATTCCGGCGCGGTCGGTTTCCGGAGCGAGCGCCCAAAGGACCGACACGGATTTGGGCGCACTGAAAGTCATGTCCCAGCCCGGCGCATGGGTCCTGTTTCCGATCTGAACCAGCGCCTCGCCGGTCTTCGGGTCGAGACCGTTCAAGGCGGCCTCGAACTCGGGCTTCGAGACGGGGCCTTCCAGGGCGAGGCGTTCGGCCCCGCGCCCGGCCCAGTCGCTGTCCGCGTCGGCTTCGCCTTCGCGCGTATAGTATTCGTCCCCGGCCATATGGCTGAAATAGGCGACCGCGGCACAGACCGAATTGCGCGCCGAGATGGAAGCGACCATCAGGCGTCGAACCTCTGCTTCGAGCCCCCCTTGATGTGACGCACCGCGTCCGGCGACAGGACCGGCCTGCTTTCCGTTTCGGGTCTGGCCTCCGGGAGCGGCGCAAGCGCTCTTGCCGGCGCTTCGGTCCAGTCGGCCAGGACGCTGGCCGGGCGCTGCTCGGGCAGGGTCCGGAAAGGGGCGGTGATGTCATAGACATGCTCGCCCGGACCGACCATCAGCGCCCGGATCCCGCCTTTCACGACACCCAGCCGGTCGGACAGTTCGGACGGGGTGACGACATCCCTGTCCTCGCTCACCGTGACACGGGCAACCGAACGCTTGCCGGCGCTCCAGGTCTCGCTCCTGCGTTCCACCTCGACCCTCTGCCTGCCGATCAGGCGGCTGGTCATCTCGGCGCTTTCGCCAAGGTTCATGCGGGTGACGATATGGGTGCCGATCATGCCGATCCAGGCATTGGCCTGGTCCGGCCCGTAGGTCTTGCGGATCTGGGACAGATCCTGTGCCCCCAGCACCACGCTGATGCCCTTGGAGCGCCCGACATCCAGGAGGGTCGAAAAGTGGTCCAGACGCTCAAGCTGCGGGAACTCGTCAAGGAACAGCCAGGTCCGGCGCTCGGGGTTTTCCGGCATGGCCGGCGAACCCGCATGGGAGGCGAGCAGGCCGATAATGCCCGACAGCCATGCCTTCGTCAGTTGCGGAAACCGGCCATCGTGCTGCAGCACGATCGGATGACACGCAGGATGGCGCAGCCACGCGCGAACGCAGAAAGGGCGAACGCGGCAACTCTCCGGCCAGGCCTGCGCCAGCACGCCGGCAATGTTCATGTGCGCCTTGAAGGTGGAAAGAATGGACTGGGTGGTCTTGCTGTCAGGGTCTTTCAGGAATTGCCCCGCTTCGGGGTGATAGCGTTCGGCAACCTCGAGCAACTGCTGCGCATCGGCGACGGCCAGTGCGCGCAGATCGGTCCAGCTCCAGGCCTCCGCAAGCCGGGTCTGCAGACTGACGATGCAGGCGACCAGGATTTCCCGCGCCGCATCCGACCAGATCCGGTCCGAGCGGCTTTCCGGGATCAGCCGGGCGGCAAGCTCGCGGGCCTCCTGCGGCGTGCGGCAGTCGGCGGCAATATTCCATTGCAGGGAGCGCCGGTCATGCGGGGCGATGAGGCCGCCGAGCACGGGGAGCCTTGCGGTGAGGTCGCCCTTGACGTCGAGGATCAGCACCTTGTCGCCGCGCCCGATCGCTTCCAGCATCAGGTGCTGCATCACCGTGGTCTTGCCCGCCCCGGTGCTGCCCCAGATCAGGAAGTGGCGGCTTTCGCGGTCGCGGCTGAGCGCGATGCCCGGCGGAAACATCAGGCCGGCGCCTGACCGGCGGCATTCCTTTTGCGACAGGCGCCTGAGTTCCCGGATCGCGGCCTTTCCGGTAAAATGCCTGCGCCCGCGAACGACCTTGACCGGGCGCGGCTCGTTCAGGACGCGGGCCATGAAGGCGATCCAGCCGAGCAGGCCGAGCCCGGCAAGGCCCGAGACGAGATTGTGGCGAAGGGCAAAGGCATCGTGGGTGCCGTAATGGTCCATCGTGGCCTTGCAGCGCGTCCATTGATAGGACCCGACAGGATCCCCGATAAGGGCGGTGATGCGAGCCTTGCCGCACCGGTCCATGAAGGCCTTGTCATGGCGCTGGATATGGCCGGGCGCGGTCTCGGCGCCGGCCGGCCAGGTACGGAAGCCTGCCTCGTAGGCCCCGAGGGCGGCAAGGGTTGCGAGCGCGCTTGCCGCGCCGAGTATCCGTTTTGCCTTTGCCATCCTACTTCTCCTCTTCGATGGTCTGGCCGCTGAGCGCGCGCAAGAGCTGATCGAACATGGCCTCGATATGGACAAGCGCGTCACGGTTGGCGTCAGTGGCCTGCAGAGCCGCCTGAAGATCCTGGCCGAGAGCCGCGAGACCGCGCTCGATCTTCAGGAGCCGTTCGGCTTGCTTATGGGGATCGCCGTCCGCCAGGCCGGCGCGGATCAGATCTCTGGCCACGGCGGTGGGCGTGGCCGACAGACGCCTCGCCCGCTCCGTGAGCCGGTCGATATCCGTCAGCGCCAGGCGAATGGAAAGCGGGCGTGTGGGGGAAGGGGCAGACTGGGATATGCCGGTCGTCATGGCCTTTGCTCCGGGGCTGAAAACCGCAAAAAGCTAGGCGGTGCGAGGGCCGGATACAAACATGACGGCATTGAAAGGCTCGGGCGGATTGAGGCGTTCGCAGTCTAACCCTTGAATTCGCCATGTGTCAGAATGTCGCAGGCTGTTTGCGCTATAGCGCGATCTTTTGCGACGCTTCATGCCTTTGTACGATTGGCCACTCGGCCGGCGAATTCCGCGATTTGACAAATGGAATCCCGTTGCAATTCTCATGTGTATCGCACGTGCGGGCGTATGTACTGCGATCTTCGGCCGATCTGAAATTCTGAACTCAACCCCTCGGCTCCACAGGCGAACCCATGGCCCGCGCAGGACTTGAGGAAAGGCATGGACCGCCAGCAAGGCAACAGACACGGCATCCGGCCGCGCGGCCTCTCCCGGATCGAGGCGGCGGCCTATATCGGGGTCTCGCCCGGCACGTTCGACAAGCTGGTGCGCGACGGGCTGATGCCCGAACCGATCCCGATCCGCTCAAGAAAAGTCTGGGACCGCTTGCGTCTCGATTCGGCTTTTGAGAGTCTGGCCGCGGACAATGACAACGAATGGGACGATGCGCCATGGCAGCCAGTCACAAGAGACCCCCTTACCTGAAAGTCTATACCGACCGCCACGGCGCCGAGCGGATCTATTTCCGGCGCAGGGGCTATCGCGAAATCCCGCTCAAGACACCGCTTTACAGCGACGCCTTCTGGCAATCCTATGAAGCCGCGATGACCCGGCCGAAACCGGCCATCGGAGCATCCCGGATCAAGCCCGGCTCGATGAACGACGTGATCGTCGCCTATTACGGGTCCCCGGACTTCAGGACCCTGAAAGCCAGCACCAAGACGACCTATCGCGGGATCATCGAACGGTTCCGCAAGGACCATGGCGAAAAGAGCGCCGCGCGGCTCCAGCCCCGCCATATCCGCCGGATGATGCGCGACAAGTCGGAGACGCCGTCGGCGGCGAACAATTTCCTGCGCATCCTTCACCTGCTGATGCGCCAGGCGATCGAGATGGAATTGCGCGAGGACGATCCGACACGGTTCGTGCGCAAGATCAGGGTCAAAACCGGCGGCTTCAGATCCTGGCAGGAGCGGGACATCGACGCCTATATCCGGGCGCATCCGCAAGGCACGCGGGCGCATCTCGCCCTGATGCTGCTTCTCTATACCGGCCTGCGACGGTCCGACGTGGTCCGGGTCGGTCCGCAGCATATCCGCGACGGCGTTCTGACCATCAGGCAGACCAAGACCGGAAGCGAGGTCGGCATCCCGGTGCATGCGAAGCTCAAGGCGGCGATCGCCGATGCCCCGAAAGACGGCATGGTGTTCCTGAAAACCGCCTTCGGCAAACCCTTCACGCCGGCAGGCTTCGGCAACTGGTTCCGCGATGTCACCGATCAGGCCGGCCTGAAAGGCCTCACAGCCCATGGACTGCGCAAGGCCATCGCCCGCCGGCTCGCGGAAGCCGGCTGCAGCCCGCACGAAATCATGGCGATCACCGGACACCAGAACCTGAAGGAGGTCGTCCTCTATACCGCCGCCGCCAATCGCAGGCAGATGGCGCAGGCCGCAATGGAGAGGCTGAATGACGAAACGGATTAGGATGGCTGTATCCCAAAGGCGGACGAAGCGAAGCCTGTACAAAAACTCCTGGAAAACTCAGGGCTTTTGCTCACCAACTTCGTTGGTGCAGCCACCGACCCTTTCGACGACGGGAGCGGGCCATGCCCAGATTCAGGCGAATTTCGAACCTGCAGAAATTCGCTTGGACGCACGCTTCGCTCCACAACCACTTCAATCCAGACCGCCACATCAAGCGAAGATCCCGCTTCAATACCATGCGAAACACTGTCCTCTCCTAATGGTGCCTGTCTCTCGCTGAACAATCGCCCCACGCCAAATGATGTTGGAGAGTAGATACGGCGTCAAAGGTTGATCGACTCAACGACGTTTGTCGGATTTACTTTGCGGCTCTTCTAGAAGGCTAAAATGGAAGTCGTCGGCTGACCGTGGCTTCAGTATCGTGATTCTCGGCCTCACGCCGATATCCGTCCGCTAAGTCATGTAGCGTCGCGGCCACTTTGGGATACTTCATTTCTGTTGCTGCCGCCCAGCCGCGATACCGCCGCTCTAGCTCTCTTTCTTGTTCGCCTCCCTCCATGCGAGTGACGACACCCCTAGAATTGTACTTTCCAATCCGAAAGCCTTCCATCATGCGCTTTGTGCCTGTCGATTGGAGTGCCTCCCTAACTGGCTTGCATGGCCAAACGCCATCTTCACCCAACGGCGCCCGAGACAAAACTTTTCCGATTTCGCTGTCGCCCACATCTCGGCGGGCCAAGTATTCAGTTTGGGTTTGAACGGCTCTGACCCATTCGATGATGCGTTTTGCTTCCAGTTCTCCTTGACCGTTTTTTCCGGGTATATCACGCAGCGAATCTAGCAGATGGAAGGCGTAGTCAGCACGACTTTGCGTCTGATCCGGAGAAGCTCTCAATCGTTCAGGGTCTTGGCCATCGTCGGAGCGTTTGTACGAAAAAGCAATAATATCTGAAAACAGCGATGCGTTCTTCGCAATCTCCTTTTCCAAGAATGGAATTCCTCGCTTTGATCTCACCAAGAGACCGAGATATTTGAACTCCAATCCGGCGAGATAGTCAGCAGAGAATTCTCCACTTTTTTCGATGATTGCGAGGGCGTTCTCTAGGTAGTACTGATTCATAGTGCGCGCTTCGAGATCTTCCTCTTCGCTTTGAACGCTCTCTTCGAGCGACTTTGCTATAAGCTCGGGCGAAACATGTTCGATTAGACCTTGCATCGCATGGAATGCAGCTTTGGGGCGTCCGTAGTTTAGAAGTTTCCTCACAGCGAAGTCAACGTCATTTTGCTGATCGCCAAACAATCCGGGACAGACCGATTTCCAATATTTCGCTTGCTGTTCGGCGGGAAGTGTGGAGACAAATTTCCAAGTCGCCATCTCGAACTTTGCCAGCAGCGCGATCTCATCCACCAAAGAGTCTTCTGCATTGCTGCAAACTTCGCTCAGGATTTGATCTGAAGTCTGTGATGTTCGCGCATTCAATGCTCCGAAAATGAGGTCTTTCTGAAGGCTGTTGAGGCTCTCACTTGTGCCTACGATCTGTGCAATGACTTGAGCTGAAGTGAATCGACTAGAAGTGAATTCGGTGATCAAAAGTCCGAGCTGCGACTTAGCATCGACTTTCTTACTCAAAGTCAGAAACCCGTCCATTCCTAGTTCAGCGTAAATCTCACCTAGCGCTTCCATCCGGCACTCATGAGTCCAGGCCTGGCGAGCCTCATAATTGAATCTTTCTTCATCGTACTCTCCAACTGATGGCTCAATCCAATCTTGATCAAACAGCCACAGATGTTTGAAAATCAAATCGGTCGGCTCCAGCAGCTCATAGAGTTCTTTGATGGCGGCGGGATCGAATGGAATATCGTCTCGCTTTTCTGCTCGCTTGGCGGCGCGGCGCGATAGCGTATTCAATCTAAGCTTCTCACGAACTTCGGCTTTGTCCTGATCTGAAACGCCGGTGGAGATCCAGCCTTTGATAGCGTCCCATAAGTCCACTTGAAAATCCAACCCCAATCCGTGGGCGACGCCTATGAGTGCGATGATTTTTCGTTTGTCTAGAGCATTCCATTTCAGTGACCTTTCTATGCAATGAACAACAAACTTATCTCGATCACGCCGACTGACGCGTTCACCAAATCCATGTGCATCACTACGCCAGTTTGGCCTTTCGTTAAAGTTACCGACCGTGTTTCGGGGATCAAACTGGGCGAGACAAATCACCCAACCAGTTTCAGGGTGATTTTCTACTAGATAATCTAGTGCTTCAATGCGATCCGTGACGTTGGCGGATGTTTGCGGCAACCACGCACGAAAGATGTTACTCAGGCACTCAATGGGTTTATTTACCCAGTTATCGTCGATGTCTTCTCGGCTTAGATGCCCCAGAACGTCAACAACGCGCACGAAGCATGGCCTTATCCATGCCAGCGTTTCCAGCGCCCACAATAATCCTGTTCTCGGGCAGCCGCCTCCAAACAAATCAGTGCTGGCAGGTCGCATGAGCTTGCGGCACTCCGAATTCGCTCCTTTGGCCAAATCTTCTTCGACAATGTCCAGAAAAGTCGAAGGGGCGATCTCGGCATATCGGGGTAGGTCACGACTATGGCCTTCCAGAATTTGAGGGGTCAACGGTGTCATTAACGTGCGAACGATTTGCGCGCATCGCGTCTCACAATCGACCCCGAGTCTTTGTTTGAACAATGAGTTTCCGTGCATCGATAGTAGTGCGAGCATTTCTCGAATGCCGCGTCTCAAGGCTCCAGATATCTGGCGCGTTTTTCCTTCAATCGCGGCCAAGTAACGCTTGTCCTCATCCATCTCGATGGACGGATCCTCTTCAGAGAGAACGAATTCAGCAATGTCAAAGAAGCGATGCAGATCTGAGGCTGTAACGTGGTGATGTATCGCGAAAAACGCATCGATTTTTGAAATGACACCTGAGAAAGATCCTGCGGACCAAACGGGAGTGTCATCCAGTTTCTCGAGAATAGAAAATGCCCTTTCGAGGTCTTCGAAGCTTTTGGAGCCGCTAAGACCTTCCAGCACAACGCGATCGAAGTCGACAGCCGAGTCCCAGGCTCCTGCCAGTGCCATTGGGAGCAGCGCGTGCGCTGTATCGGGCTCCTTTGCCCACTTGGGCGTTCTAACCGCGTCAATACCCGACAATCGCCGGCGGAGGACTGTGACGGATCGACCGGATTCTTGGTCTAGTGTATCGATCGCATCCCGATCCAAGCCCATCTTTTCTAAGGCGGAGCCGAAGGCGTCGTACGAAAGTTGAGTGAGTACGATATCGGCTTCTGACGTCAGGTTACGTCTGGTCGATATCGCTACGGCTTTAATTTTGCGGTGGAGTGGAGCAAAAGCGGCTTGAGTTTCGGTAGATGGCAATACGGGTACAATCGCACTGTTTGCGGTGACTAGGTTGTACACCGCGTTTGGTGTTGTAAACACGACGCATCGATCAAGGTGTTCTTGTGCTGAATCAGATTCGGCACGGCTTAGTCTGGAGCGCAAAAACGCTAAGGCTTCAAGCGTAGAGTCTGCTTCTATGGTTAGGATCTTTGCGTCTTCACTGGTCAGCCATTGATCGAAGACGAGGTTGGATGTTTTGGAGCTCTCATCGAATACTGCATCGTCTAAACAGGGAGTGCAATCTGCATGCCAATCCACATAGCAGGTGTCCAGTGACTGGGTGCCCTCTGTTGGCTGATTTAGTTCACGCGACATCCAAATTTGCGCGGGAATAGACTGTTCGATCCATTGCTCCAAATCTGAAGCATCCAGCACACGAACGGATTTCCAGTCACCTTTGGCTTGACTGGCATTTTCCCATTGTCGCTTCCCATCCCATCGCCGCGGGGTAACGGCTACATAATTGAGTGTGTTTCTCTCAGCTAATTCTGTGCCAGCGGTGCGTGTTTTGTAGTCGTCTTCTATTTTCGATTTAGGGTCCTCATTGCAACCAAATTCCCAAACAGACTTCCCTTTAGTAATCCATGGTGTGGCGCTGTTCGACTCCAAGACTCCGTCCCAACCGTGGCGTTCACCGACATTGTGTCCAGGAAAGTCGACGTGCTTGAGATCCCGTCCGGTTGAATGCACCAAAATCCTGAGAAGCACGGGCAGCTTCGTTCTGGCGGGAACGGTAACTGCCCAATTTTCGATGTCCGTGCTTAGGATCTTCAAATATGGCGGGGCATGTCTTCCAACCTTGTGCGCTGCGTTTTCCACGGGCGAATTCTGTAGGTCAAAGTCGGCTTGCTGGCGGAGCAGATCTTTGGCGGGGTAGCCAAAGAACAATTCGATTTTGTTGGCTAGCTCGACAGACAAGGCAGCATTGCCATTCAAGAAGGTGGAGAGTGCTTGTCGACCAATGCCTAGTTTTTCCGCAGCTTCTGAGACGTTCATAGTGGGCGGAATGATCTTGGTGCGCACGTACCGGCCAGGGTGGATGATGCTCATGCTGAAATCTCCATTTGCATACATTATCGCATAATGTGTCGCACGACACAAGACATTATTCTGGTATTGTTCTTTTTGCCTTGGTGAGTCCTGTGCTTTGTTTAGATGTCCGGAAAAGAGTAGCCGAACTCGCAGTGGTTCGAGGTTGTTGTATTGATTGGGTAAAGCGGTGAGACTTGGAGGGGTGCGGTCGGGTGGCCATTATAAAGCAGCGCCGACGCCCATAGATCGCAACCGCTACGACAATACGTAGGTTTGCTTTGGGGGAGTGAACTAACCCCCATTGAACCGGATACTCTGGCCTGACCAGGGAGGTCTTTCGCTACCTAAAATCGGGCTCCTCGATGTCAACTGCCGAGATGAGTTGGACAAAGTTAGAACATCAAAGTGTCTAACCTCCAGGGTTAGACACTTTACCAATGATTAAATTAAGAAAAATCAATATGTTAATGGCAGAATGGCGGAGAGGAAGGGATTCGAACCCTCGAGACGGTTCCCCGTCTACTCCCTTAGCAGGGGAGCGCCTTCGACCACTCGGCCACCTCTCCGGTCCCGGTTTTTCTAAGGATTTTCACCGTTTTGACAATCCCCATTCTTGCAGCCCCATGCACCTTTTTTCGGAACGATGCCGGAACATGGCGGGGGAAGCGGGGGAAAACTGGGGGAATCGGTTCTTGGTGCGTTCCGATTGCTGGTTTGGTCGAACCCAACCGATGAACTGTAAATGAACGACCGATTCACCGCGGGTTCAGTCGGCCTCTCGTAACATTTCCGGTTGGATGCGGCTCACGGCAATTTTGGAGCAATTGATGAAGTTGATTCTCAAGCCAGCCATTCTCTTCGCAGCACTTATATATGCGGGACCGGTGTATGCAAAATGCAATCTCGATTCAGCGCGGATGATTTGGGAGGCCAATGGCAACACAATGACGCTTCGTTCCAACAACAAAAACGGCGAATGGAGATTGTTTGTAAACGGCAAAGACACCAAAACAATCGGTGCGAATATGATATGGCAGACTATCCTCGCTCGGCAGGGCGGATCTCAAGCAAAGGTTATACGAAATGATTTCAGGGGTCGATGCGGGCCGTACCAAAGGAGAAAGGCCGGCGTTGGCGGATCATCAAGTGGTGGTGTTAGTTCAGATATGGGACTGTACGATCCGTCCAGACCCCACAGGTACGGTCGTGTTCCCGGCGGCGGAGGCTACTCGTTAAAAGGGCCGCGCAAGGGATACGTGATCTATCATTTTCTGAACTGAGTAACCGCGAGACCTGTTTCATTTCATCTTAGCTGAACGCGTGAGCCGCGTTTTCATCAGCCTACATCCCGGTGCCGGATATCCTCATCGATTCCGACGCCGCCGACGTTCCAGCCGTGCTTGAGCACTGATTCTGCCAAGCCGGGCGGGGTAAGCTTCACATAGCGCTGGTATTCGTTCGACTTCCAGCCGCCTTCCATCTTGAGGCGCAGCGGATCCTTGTTGACGGCGTAGTGCCAAGTCGCCCATGTGTGACGGCAGATATGCGGGGTGTAGACCTTCAGGTCCAGCCCGATCTTTTCGACCGCAAAGGCGAAGGGATTGCGCACCTGGCCGCCGCTGCCCGTGCGCTTCTCATATGCAGTGCCGTCGAACCGGCGGAACAAAGGGCCTGGCTTGCCGACGGTCGGAAGGCGCGACAGCGCCGCGACAACGCGCGGCATCAGGTCAATGCGCCGTTCCTCGCCGTTCTTGGTGTCGCGCAGGATGGCGTAGCCGGCTGGCAGGTTCACGTCCTGGCCGTCGAGCGCGAATGTATCGCCGGCGCGCGGGCCCTGGCCAAGCCAGAACGTGACCAGCGCGGGCAGGGACGGATTCGGCTGTGTCGTTATCTGCCGGATAAGCGCTTCGGCCTGTTCAGGCGTAAAGAAGACGGTGCGGGTCGCGCCACCTTTCGGAGCACCTGCTATCCACATAAGCAACATGTGCGGGCAACAAACGACAGGAGTCCGCCATGTCCAAGGGTCGCAGATCCGCACTCGCCATTCCCGATATTCTCGAACATCTGAAATCCGGCCGCGCCGGCGCGGCCAAGGTCATGGCCGGCGTACGGCCGTTCGGCGATACCTACAAGAAAGCCTCGGCGCTCGCCGATGCGATTGACGATCTGACCGAAGATCTTACCGGCGATCGTGAGCGCTTTTGGGAGAAGGGGCAGGGGTAGCGCATCGAAAAGGGCTGCAATCCGATTTGCTGCTACGTGCCAAGTATTTCATCGAAGTAGATTGTTTAAATTGACAACATTGGGTGGTATTATCTCTTCCTCAACTGCCATTGGTTGAATTGAGGGGCCATGGAAGCAATATGGAATTTCCTTTCCGACCAACAGAACCAGGCAACGCTCGCGTGGCTGGGTGGTGGGGTAGCGACAGCAGTCTCAGCGCTGTGGATCGCATTCAAGTATTTCACTGCAAATAAAACCGGATCGAAAAGCAGCGCGGAAAAGCCGGGCGCAAAACCCACAGTTGGTCAGGGCGTTGCGTCGTCAGGAGACACACTGATCGAAGGTGGCGTTCATATACAAACCCACTCTGCGAAAGCACCAAGGTGGGCTTACGCAGTCGGCATTGCCGGGCTTTTACTTCTCGGATATGCGGCATTTTTCGGTGAAGGCGATTGCGTGGTCAACAGTGCAAAGGTCGGTGGAAATGTTTCAGGAACGGTAACGGTCGTTGGTGGATCGGGGGACGTAGAATGCGACTGATTGCAGTTGTGACGCTCACACTGACCCTCGTCGTACCAGTACCTGCCCAAGCCTTCGGCGACAGGAAGGTGCATTGCGGCAATCTGACGGAGGGCGATGTCAATGCTGCTATAACCGTCATTTGCGGGATGAGCACTGAACAGTTTGCCGATAACATGCGCCTGGCGCTTTCGCCACTGGCTGCCGACAAGGAGGAACTTTTTCGACGCCTTGACGATCTGCTGCCGCAGACCGCAGAGTTGCGAGTAGGCGCCATTCGTGGGTTCTTCCAAATCCTTGGTGAACGCGAGGTTCCGCCAGGACAGTTGCAGGATCGATTCGCAGAGATCGCGGTCCGCCACCAGGAACTGCTGCTGGAAATCCGCAAATTCCGTGTTCGCGATCCAGATGTGCAGCGATTGAGGGATGAGGCAGCGGCCGCCCTCGATGCTGATCCGCCGGATCACGATGCGGCGCGGCTATTGCTCGGCGAGGGGCGGGAACTTGTCCGCAAGAAGAGGCAGGCGGCAGCCAAGCTGCTAGCCGACCAGCAGCGCGAGGAAGCGCAACTTGTTCGTGAGCAGGCCGAAATCGAGGCCAGCCGCCTGCGTTTTGCAGACGCCGCGGCACTATACGAAGAAGCAGCATCACTGTTGCCAAGACCAGATATCAATCAACAGTATTGGGACCTGATGGCATCGGCGCAAAGTTGGCACTATGAAGGACGCGATTTTGGCGATAACAGCGCACTTGTTGAATCGATCCGTGTCCTTAGAGCCGGATTTAAAAGTAGTTGAGCGATATCAATGGTTTGTGATTCAACAGTCTTTTCAAAGAAGATGGAGAATCACGATGCCATGGAATGATATCGCCCGCGCCGAACATAACAGAGACCATTTGAGATTTCCAAGCGATTTGACCGATGAGGAATGGACGATACTTGCCCCGTTCATTCCGCCGGCAAAACGGGGTGGACGACCGCGTACGACCGATATGCGCGAGGTGATGAACGCGATCCTTTATATCGCAACCAGCGGCTGCCAGTGGCGCATGCTGCCGAAGCAGTTCCCACCGGTATCGACGGTACGTGGCTATTTCTACACCTGGAGCCGCATGGGTCTTTTTGCAGCCATCAATCACCTCCTGGTCCTCAATACCCGCGAACTGGAAGGCCGCGCGGCTTCACCGACGGCCGGCGTGATCGACAGCCAGAGCGTGAAAACCACCGAAAGCGGGGGCGTTCGCGGCTATGACGCCGGCAAGAAGGTCAAGGGCCGCAAGCGACACATCGTCACCGATACGATCGGCCTGATGCTGTTCATCATCGTTCACGCCGCCAACATTCAGGACAGGGACGGGGCCTGCGACCTGATCAGGGCTGTCGGCGACCGCTTCCCCTGGCTGCGCCACATCTTCGCCGATGGCGCCTATGCGGGACCGAAGTTGCGAGCAGCGCTCGCGGGGCATGGCGACTGGACGGTCGAGACCGTCAAGCGCTGCGACAGCGCAGTCGGTTTCAAGGTTCTGCCGCGTCGATGGGTGGTGGAACGAACTTTCGCCTGGCTCGGGCGCTGCCGCAGACTGGCCCGGGACTGGGAGAGGACCATCCAGAACTCAACCGCGTGGGCGTTCATAGCAAGCATCCGGTTCATGACGCGGCGTCTCGCAAGGTATTGTTACGTTTGAATAACTTTTGAATCCGGCTCTTAGAACGGTACTTACGGTTCGGCCGAGAAAAAACGCACCGCTGGACTGGGCGACGACGCAGAACAATCTTGGCGTTGTGTTAACGACCCTTGGAGCCCGCGAGAGCAGCACGGCGCGATTAAAGGCGGCCGTGCAGGCCTATGAGGTGGCGCTTGAGGAACGGAAGCGCGAGCGGGTGCCGCTTGACTGGGCCCAGACGCAGAACAATCTGGGTGCTGTGCTAACGACCCTTGGAGACCGCGAGAGCAGCACGGCGCGGCTTGAGGCGGCCGTGCAGGCCAATGAGGCGGCGCTTGAGGAACGGAAGCGCGAGCGGGTGCCGCTGTTTTGGGCCCAGACGCAGAACAATCTGGGCAATGCGCTTGCGGCCCTAGGCGAACGCGAGAGCAGCACGGTGCGGCTGGAGGCGGCGTTGCGGGCCTATGAGGCGGCGCTGGAGGAGCAGACCCGCGAGCGGGTGCCATTTGAATGGGCTCAGACGCAGAACAATCTGGGCAATGTGCTTGCGGCCCTTGGCGAACGCGAGAGCGGCACGGCGCGGCTGGTGGCAGCAGTGCGGGCCTATGAGGCGGCGATTGAGGAGTGGACGCGCGAGCGGTTGCCGCTGGAGTGGGCGACGGCACAGAACAATATGGGCAGTGTGCTGCGAATCCTCGGCGAGAGAGAGAGCGACTCGGCGCGGCTGGAGGCGGCCGTGCAGGCGTTTGAAGTCGCGCTTGAGGAACGGACGCGCGCGCGGGTACCACTGGAGTGGGCCCAGACTCAGAACAATCTGGGCATTGCACTCCAAACCCTCGGTGAACGCGGGAACGGCACGGCGCGTCTGGAGGCGGCTGCACAAGCATTTCATTTGGGCTGGCAGGTCTTCAACAGCGCCGGACAGACACAGTACGATGCATATTTCTCGTCCCGCATTCAACAGATCGAGACGCTAATCGAAGAGCGGCAAGAGAATTGAGCTGGACCGGTGACCTACAGGGGGAAAATCGGGGGAATCGGGACGTCGACAAATCAAAAACAACGGTTTAGGCGCTAGAGCCAACCCTTAGCAGGGGAGCGCCTTCGACCACTCGGCCACCTCTCCGGCAACGTCCGAATTAGCGATAGTTCCTTTGCTGTGCAAGGGAATTTCGGGTGTCGCCGAGTTTTTTTGGCGCCTGCACCGTGACACCGGCGCCCGGCGGGCCGACGGGATCATGGGCCAGTGCCTGCATCGCCTGATGTTGGCTGAGGAAGACCCGTCCGGTCAGTTGATCAAGGAAGTGTGAGCGCTGCAGCCTGTCGAGGACCGGGCCCTTGATCTCGCTCAGGTGAAAGATCACGTCGAGGTCGCCAAGCCGTTCATTGATTGCCTCGAGCGATTCGAGTGCGCTCATATCGATCGCGTTGACGGCCGGACACATCAGCACGACATGCTGCAGATCCGGCCGCTGCGCCACCAGATCGTAGATCCGGTCCTCCAGATACCGCGCATTTGCAAAATAGAGGCTTTCATCGACCCGCAATGTCAGAACGCGCTGGTCGGTGATGACATGATGGCGCAACACATTGCGGTAATGTTCGGTACCCGGCACGCGGCCGACAACCGCCGTATGCGGTTTCGATGTGCGGTAAAGATAAACCAGGATCGAGATGATCACTCCGGCTGTCACACCAAGCTCGACACCGAAGCCGAGTGTGGTCACGATTGTCGTTGCCACCGCGGCAAAATCCGCCTTCGAGTAACGCCACGCCTTCGCAAGGATCGAGAAGTCGACGAGCGACAGAACAGCAACGATAATCGTTGCTCCAAGCACGGCCTTGGGCAGGAAATGGATCAGGGGTGTCAGGAACAGGGCAGCGATGGCCAGTCCAACCGCCGTGTAAGCCCCGGCGGCCGGTGTCCTGGCGCCGGCATCGAAATTGACCACCGAACGGGCAAACCCTCCGGTTACCGGATAACCGCCAGTGAACGCGGCGCCGATATTGGCGGCACCGAGCCCGATCAGTTCCTGGTCCGGATCGATGCGCTGACGGCGCTTGGCGGCGAGTGTCTGTGCCACCGATACCGATTCCACAAATCCGACGACCGAGATCAAAAACGCGGCGGCGGCAAGTTCCGCCCAGAGCGCCGGCGAAAAAGAGGGCAGTGTCAGCGGCGGCAGACTTTGAGGCACCGGTCCGACAGTGGCAACGCCGCGGTCGGCAAGCCCGAACATCCATACGACGAGAGTTGAGGTGCCAACCGCAGCCACAGGACCGGCCTTGGCGGCGAAATCGGCGATTCGCGGTGCGAGCCCAATGCGCACGAGCAAAAATTTAAGTCCCTTGCGGACCCAGAACAAAAACGCCGTGGCGGTGACGCCGATCACCAGGGTGACGGCATTCGTCTCGCCAATATGAGCGACAATCGAAGCACCGGTTTCCAGTAGATTGTGCCCCGTCGCCTCGATACCCAGTATGTGTTTCAGCTGGCTCGCCGCAATCAGGATGCCGGACGCCGAGATGAAGCCGGCAATCACCGGATGCGAAAGGAAATTCGCCAGAAATCCCAGCCGGAACAGGCCAAGAAGCAGAAGGAACCCGCCGGACAGGAAGGCAAGCGTGAGGGCAGCGGTTATGAATTGGTCTGATCCAGGTTCCGCAATCTTGCCGATGGCTGCCGCGGTCAACAGCGAGACCACCGCAACCGGTCCCACCGCCAGTACCCGGCTGGTGCCGAAAACCGCATAGAGGATTATCGGCACGATCGAGGCATAAATACCCATCTGCGGCGGAAGGCCCGCTAGCAACGCATAGGCCAGCGACTGCGGGATGAGCATGATGGTAACGACAATCGCGGCGACCAGATCGTCCGCCAGCACGTCGCGGCTGTAGCTGCGCCCCCAGTCGAGAAGCGGAACATATTTCCGGAAGCGGGTCATGTTTGGTCTTGCCCTTCATTATGCCACGGTCGCACGAACGCTCCGCCGGGTATTGCTGCACCGTCGGCGATCCTGCATTGACCTGTAGGATTGCTCAGCCGATCAATTCAGGTTTGGCCAGCCATTCCTTTCCACGCAGCATGGCGCGCCAATACATGGGCGGCAGGATTTTTTCCTTAAGGAACCAGGCGGCGCGGGTCGGCTTTCGACCATTGACAAGCCAGGTCGGCATGCTCGGCAGCAGCTTGCCGCCATAGCCGAACTCGGCGAGAACGATCTTGCCGCGTTCGACCGTCAGCGGACATGAACCATAGCCGTCATAATGGGCGATTGAGCGGGCGCGCCCCATGTCCTGAAGCACGTTGTTGGCGACGGTTGGCGCTTGCTTGCGCGCGGCAGCGGCGGTCTTGGCGTTAGGCGCATTCATCACATCGCCGAGCGACCAGATATTGTCGAAGCCCTTGTGTCGCAAGGTGTTCTGATCGACATCGACCCATCCGGCCGCTTCTGCTAGCGGGCTCACGCGAATGAAATCAGGCGCAGTCTGCGGCGGCACCACATGGAGCATGTCGTAATCGATTTCCACCTGGCGGTCTGCGCCATCGTCGTCGGTGATGGCGAACCATGCTTTGCGGGCTGCTCCGTCAACGCGGACCAGCTGGTGCCCGAACATCAGATTGGCATTGTAGCGCTCAATATACTCCATCAGCGCCGGAACATACGCCTTGACGCCAAACAGCACTTTGCCGGCATTGCAGAAGCTGATGTCGATGTTTTCAAGGACACCGTTGCGCCTCCAGTGATCTGCCGACAGGTACAGTGCCTTCTGCGGAGCGCCGGCGCACTTGATCGGCATCGGCGGCTGGGTGAATACGGCGCGCCCCGATTTCATTGCGCTGACCAGCTTCCAGGTGTAGGGCGCCAGATCATAGCGATAGTTTGACGTCACACCGTTCTTGCCAAGCGTCTCGACAAGGCCTTCGACGCTGTTCCAGTCGAGCTTCAGGCCTGGTGCGACGATCAGCCGGGCGTATTTGACGACCCGGCAGCCATCGAGAATGACAGCATTGTTTTGCGGTTCGAAAGCCGAAACGGCGGCCTTGATCCAATGCACGCCGTGCGGAATGAGAGAGGCCATTGTCTTGGCGGTGGTCGACGCGTCGAAGATGCCGCCACCCACCATGGTCCAGCCTGGCTGGTAGTAGTGTACATCTGCCGGATCGATAATCGCGATGTCGAGATTTTTGTCGCGGGCCCGCAGACTTGAAGCGACGGCTATTCCCGCGGCGCCGCCACCCACAATGACAATGTCATGTGTGGCATCGGCGGTGTCCGTCGGTGTCTTTCCACCATTGGCGATGCGTCGCGCGACACCGGACATGTCATAGCCGGCCTTTCGCGCAGTTTCGAGAATTGAGGGCAGGGGGGTCCCGCGCGCGCCCTGGTCCAGCGACCAAAGCGTGACGGAGCGTGTACCCGTGCGGCAAAAAGCCAGCGCCGGCTTGGGCAGGGACTGCATCGCCGTGCCGAATGCCTCTGCGTCACTGTCCATGACCCGACCGGAAGTTACCGGAATATACCGATATTCCAGCCCGGCCTTTCGTGCGGTGTCGCTGATTTCCTTGAAAGCCGGTTGATCGGCCCCTTCGCCATCCGGCCGGTTGCAGATGATGGAGCGGAAGCCCTGATCCGCAATTGCAGCGATGTCGGTCGCGAGGATTTGCGGGCTGACCGCCAGCGTGTCGTTAATGTGCTTGATGTCCATTGGGTCGTCTCCTGGGCGGTCTGCGTCGGGTATTCGAGCCGCCCGATGCGACGGCTCGATCGTTCTGTGGAAACTCAGAGTGCGTTGACGGGCACCTTCAGCATCGGCCGGCCGTCCTTGTCCTGCGGCACCTCACCGGCCCGCATGTTGACCTGCAGGGACGGGATAATGAGTTTCGGCATGTCGAGCGTGGCATCGCGTTCGGTGCGGAACTTGACGAATTCGTCGCGGGTTTTGCCGCCGCCGACATGGATATTGTGCGCCTTCTCTTCGCCGACGGTTGTCTCCCACTGGATTTCCCGGCCGTTGGGACCGTAATCGTGGCACATGAAAAGGCGCATATCGTCAGGCAGTGCGAGGATCTTCTGAATGGACTCGTAGAGCGTCGCCGCATCGCCGCCGGGAAAATCGGCCCGCGCCGAGCCGCCATCCGGCATAAACAGCGTGTCGCCGACAAACGCGGCGTCACCGATCACATGGGTCATGCATGCCGGCGTATGGCCGGGTGTGTAGATCGCAAATGCGCGCATCGAGCCGATGTCGTAGGAATCCCCATCCTTTAACAAAGCATCGAACTGCGAGCCGTCGCGCTGGAATTCAGTCCCCTCGTTGAAGACCTTGCCGAAGGTGTTCTGGACCACCAAAATCTGGTCGCCGATGCCGATCTTGCCACCGAGTTTCTGTTGAATGTAAGGCGCTGCAGAAAGGTGATCGGCATGAACATGGGTTTCGATGATCCACTCCAGATCCAGCCCGTTCTGCCGGATGAAGTCGATGATTTCGTCCGCATGCTCATAGGTGATGCGGCCGGCCGCATAATCGATATCCATCACCGAATCGACAACCGCGCAAGACTTGCTTGCAGGATCCTTGACGACATAGCTGATCGTGTTGGTGGCCGGATCAAAGAACGCCTTGACCACAGGCTTGACGGACATGTTGACTTGATAGGACATGGTCTTCTTCCTCTTGCTGGTGGACAGTTGCACCGATGGATCAGGCATGGGCCGTGCGTGCCATCGCATTCAACGCGAAACGGGTTACGGCGATCCCGGCGATCATCGCGCCGACAAACAGGATGGGGCTGCCGTAACCCAGTCCGAGCGCCGGGATGGCGCCGCCGGGGCAAAATCCGGAAATGCCCCAGCCGATGCCGAAGATCGCCGACCCGGCGACAAGCCGAAGGTCAACCCGCCTGTTGGCGGGCAGGTAAAAGGCCGCATCGAAAAGCGGCTCTGCCCGGACGCCGAACACCAGACGGTAGCCAATGGCCGTCGTGACAAGCGCAGCGCCCATCACGAAGAGCAGGCTGGGATCCCAGTGCCCGGCAAAATCGAAGAAGTTGAGAACCTTGGCCGGATTGGCCATTCCGGAAAATGCGATTCCAAGGCCGAATATCATGCCGATCAACAGTGCCGTTGCGATACGCATGGTCTACAAACCTCCCAGAAGGTGCCGGACGACAAACACCGTCGCCGCCGTGGTCGTCATGAAAACGAGCGTCGCGACAATCGAACGCATCGACAGGCGGGCTATTCCGCACACGCCATGTCCACTGGTGCAGCCCGAGCCGATGGTGACGCCGATTCCGACGATCAAACCGCCCACCATCAGCGCCGGTGTCGATATGGGCACGTTGAAAGCGATCTGGCCGCCGACCGATGTGAAGATGGCAGGTGCTGCAATCGCTCCGGCAAGGAATGCAAGGCGCCATCCCCAGTCGTTCGAGACTGGCGGAATGATGCCCGCGACGATGCCGGTCATGCCGGCGATGCGGCCGAAAAACACCATCAGCAGGATAGCCGCAATACCGATGAGGAAGCCGCCGGTGAGCGAAAGGGTCGGTGTGAATTCAGTCACCATGCAATTGCACCTCGCACGGGAAATGTGTTCGCGGCGGTCGAATGGTCCGGTCAACGCCGATCGCGTTGGAGGTGTTGCACATCGGTCTATCTCCAGAGTGCCGGAAGGCTTTGGTTCTGGAGTTCATATATATGAGAAGTTTATAATATACAATAATTAGAATATAAAATATTATGAACTTTGGGATAATACGACATTCAGGGTGCTGCTGCGGGCGAGGCGGCGGCGATCCTCCGCCCACCGGCAAGATCAACGGTTAAAACAACTGGAAAGGGATGCGAGCACGGCGGCACTTGGCCAGTGTTCAAGAACGCTCGGCGATAATCTTTCTGTGCTCAGGCTTGCAGAACAGTTCATAGAGCGTGTCGATCAACACGGAAACCTGTTCGTCTGCGATGCTGTAATAGATCATTCGTCCTTCACGCCGCGCGCTAACCAGCCGATCGAAGCGCAGGCGCGCAAGTTGCTGTGATACGGTTGCCTGGGGCATGGACAAGATGTTTTCCAGGTCAGAAACGGACTTTTCACCTTCCGACAGGATGCAGACGATCAGCAGGCGCGTTTCGTGTGAAAGCGCCTTCAATAGCTCGCTGGCCTTGCGTGCCTGCTGGAGCAGCACTTTCAGGTCGTCGGAGCTTACGTCCTGGCTTGGTTTCGGAAGTGACATATTGTTGTCCAGTCCACGGCAGAGTCGCTTTGGAAATTACATATAACATCGGATCTGCAAAATACAGCGGGCGTGCGGCCCGGGACTGGCTATCAACAGCTCTACAGGCGCAGCAAGATCGCGTTCCTTTCGATCTGTGCTGCGTTGACCCGCGGCGCGATCATCGTGCAAGGAAAGACAGCAATTGTTGATCGGTCGCATGAGTGCGCCATTTACTGCGCAAACCGGAGGAACAATATGGGTTTGATGCTCAAGGGCGCATATCTGGAAGACGATCCGCAGCCGGATACGGCGCAGGACGGAGAATTCCGGCGCGCCAAAAGCACGATCCGAAACTGGATAACCGGCGACGGATCCGCAGGTCCCGTAGGCGAGGGCGGTTTCGGGGCTGAAAGCGGACGCTATCATCTTTTCCTGGCATGGAATTGCCCCTGGGCGCACCGGGCACTGCTTGCCTGCCTTTTCAAAGGGCTGCAGAATGATATCGGAGCATCTTTTGCCGCGCCGCGCCGCACCGCTGATGGCTGGGTGTTTGAGGAAGACGGGGAGTTTGCGGATCCTGTATTCGGTGCAAAGGCACTGCATGAGATCTATGCGCGCGTCGAACCGGCTTACACGGGCCGGGTGACTGTCCCTGTCCTGTGGGATCTTGAGCGCGGCCTGGCCGTCAGCAATGAATCGGCCGACATCGTCCGCATGCTCGACCAGTCCTTCGATGGCGGCCTTCGGCTGTTTCCGGATGATCTTGCCGAAAACATAGAGAGCTGGAACGAGCGCATCTACAACACGGTCAACAATGGCGTTTACCGCGCAGGTTTCGCCCGCACGCAGGAGGCCTATGACCGTGCTGTTGCGGAGGTGTTTGAAACGCTGGACCTGATCGAGCGGCAACTGGACGAAACGCGCTTTCTTGCCGGCGATGTGTTTACCGAAGCGGACTTGCGTCTTTTCCCGACACTCGCCAGGTTTGATGTTGCTTATCACTACGCGTTCAAATGCAACATCAGGCGCCTTCAGGACTATCCGAACCTTTGGGCCTATGCGCGCGCCATCTATCAGATGCCGGGCGTGGCAGATACGGTACGCTTCTCGATTTACAAACAGGGTTACTTTTCGCCCAGTCCGTTGCGCAATCCGCTCGGTATCGTACCAGCGGGTCCGGAGATCGACTGGACCACGCCCCACGGTCGGGCCTGAACTGTCGAACCTGCAAACCCAGTCTTGACTCCAATCCGTTGTATCGTCACACCCTGACCCGGGCATTCGGAATTGGGCAGTCGATGCAAAAACGGGCATTCATCATTCATCTCACACGCGCGACGGGTAGAAAGCGGTTTGCCGATGAACTGCTCAGGGCATGCCCGATCGAAGCCGACATTGTCGAGGGAGTGGACGGCAGCGAGCTCGCGCAGGGCGAGATAGACAAGGTCTACCGTCGCGGTCTTTTTCGCCCGGAATATCCGTTTCGCCTGCGTCCCGCCGAGATCGGCTGTTTCATGAGCCATCGAAAGTGTTGGAGGCTGATCGCCGAGGGCGGCTTGGACTACGGTCTGGTTTTCGAAGACGACGCCGCGCTGGACCCGGACATCGCAGGGCCGGCAATGGAATTTGCAGAAAATCACATCGTAGAGGCCGGCTACATCCAGATGCCGGTAAGAAACGTTCCTGACGGTGCGGTCTTGAGTTCCGAGAGTGCCGGAATACAGCTGATGTCGCCGAAGGTTACACCACTCAGACTCTCCGGACAGTTGATCAGCAGAGCGGCGGCAACGCGCCTGCTTGAAGTCACAGAGACCTTCGATCGACCTGCCGACACTTTGCTTCAGATGCACTGGGTCACCGGCATCCGGCCGCTGGTTCTTGCGCCTTCCGGCCTTTCGGACCACACCGAGGCCGCCGGCGGCAGCACAATCGCGTCCGGAAAGACGATTTTCGAGCGTTTCAGCCGGGAAATCAGACGCTATGCCTACCGCCGCAAAATCGAGCAGCTATCGCATCGGCATCAGGCACCGGCTTGAAGCCTATGCGTTCTGCTTCAGCAACGCCTCTGCGGCATTTGCTTCATAGTCAACATAGGCGAGCGCCCGCTCTCGATTGGCGGCGACCGCCGCCAGCTTGGAGCCATAAAGTTCAGGCGTCGCCGACTGGATCGCAGCCATGATTTCGGCCGCAGACTGGCAGATCAGCATCCCGTCGGGATCGAAGTAGCGGTCGATATCCGGGGCGCCCCAATAGATCGGCAGCGTGTCGCAAAGCAGGCTGTCGACAAGCTTCTCGGTAAAATAGCCTTCCTCCCGGCTGTTCTCGATGACGACCGAGTAGCGGTAGGGCACAAGCCCATCCTCCTTGCGGTCGATCTGTCGGTAGGCAAGCCCGAGCAGGTCCACGTCCCGGTCGCCGTCCGCGCACCATCGCGCGATTTCGTGCCTGAGCCTGTGTCCCTCGAGCTCGGTTTTGGCTGAAGCGATCAAGGACATGTTGCGCTTCTTCTCCAGCGGACCGTCAGATCGTGGTTCCACCCACGCGCCGCCGAAAGGCATGACGAGCGCGTTTCCGGCCCACCGCGCCATGAAAGGGCGATGCGTGATAATCCGGTGAAACCGTCTTTGAAGGGCAATCGCAGCCAGATAATTGCGCCGCTGTACGGCAAACGGCTCTGCGATCAGGATAGAGACACGGCATTGCACGCCCGGTCGCGGATCCCAAAAATATCCTGATTTCGGATAAAGGAGCAGGTGATCGTCCGCGCCGAGATCACCGACCGTACCTTCCATCTCGACATCGCCGAGCGGCCAGCGCAGCTTACTGACTGGGACGTCAGCAAGTTTGCCGGTCAGTCTGTGTTGATAAGGCAGGATGCCGATCTTCATGGGGACGGTCTCTTCGCGCGGTCGCGAAGGTGTCATACCGGGAAATGCAGGGACTGCAAGATCATGCCGAAACAAAAACAGCCCTAAAGTCCATGGGCGCTCGACGGCTCCGTCATCCGGCCAATTCGCGGCTGTGGCGATTGTGCTCCTCTATAACCGGCATCATGTCGAGTGTTGTGATCCGGCCGTCCTCGACCACGATCCTGCCATTGATGACCGTGAAACGCGCGCGTTGCGGTGCGCAAAACAGCACCGCCGCCACCGGATCGTGCAGGGCGCCGGCGTAGTCGATAGTATTGAGATCCAGCGTGAAGAAATCCGCGCACTTGCCGGTTTCAAGTGCGCCAATATCGCCGCGGCCGAGAACCGAAGCGCCGCCGATCGTAGCCAGTTCCAGCGCCTGGCGCGCTGTCATCCATTCATGCGTGCGCAAGGGGTGGGATTGGGAAAGAAGGAAGTGCTTGCGCGGACCCTCCGGTGGAAGCAGTCCCATCTGCAGGCGCGAAAGAAGCATCGCCTGGCGCGCCTCAAGCAACATGTTCGAAGAATCATTGCTGGCTGATCCATCAACGCCGAGCCCGACCTTTACGCCCGCGTGTAGATATTTCTTGATCGGCGCGATGCCGGATGCAAGCCGCATGTTCGAGCACGGGCAATGGGCGGCACCGCATCCGCTACGCGCAAACTTGCCGATCTCGTCATCGTCGACATGGATCGCGTGGGCGAACCACACATCATTGCCAAGCCATCCGAGATCCTCCATCCAGTCGACCGGCCGCTTGCCGAAGCGCTCAAGCGTGTAGCGCTCCTCGTCAAGCGTCTCGCACAAGTGGGTGTGCAGCATCACTTTCTTGTCGCGGGCAAGCGTAGCGGTTTCGCGTAGCAGGTCTTCGGATACGGAAAAGGGAGAGCAGGGCGCAAGAACGATGCGGGTCATCGCACCGTGCCCGGCATCATGATAACGGTCGACCACCCTGATGCAGTCGTCGAGAATGGCGTCTTCCTCCTCGACACAATCATCTGGCGGCAGACCGCCCTTCGATTCGCCAAGCGACATCGAACCGCGGCTTGCGTGGAATCGAACGCCGAGATCCGCGGCGGCCTCGATGAGGAAATCCACCTTGTTGCCGCTGCGGAAGAGATAGGAATGGTCGAATACGGTCGTACAGCCTGAAAGAGCAAGTTCTCCGAGGCCGATCAGGGCACTGGTCCGCGACGCCTCGGGATGGGTCTTGGCCCAGATGCGGTAGTGAGCCTGCAGCCACGGAAACAGGTTGTTGTCCTGGGCGGCCGGCAGGTTGCGTGTCAGGGTTTGATTGAGATGGTGATGCGTGTTGACGAATCCCGGCAGCACGATCTGTCCGCTTGCATCGATAATTCTGTCTGCTTCCGATGGCAGGACGTCGCTTGACCCGACCGCCTTGATGATCCCGTCTTCGGCGTAAAGACCGCTCCCGGCCAGTTCCCGACGGTCCCGATCCATTGTCACCAGCATGTCGGCATTTTTTACAAGCAGCGAAGCCATTTCTTTCTCCGTCTGGAACCCGTCGGATGATGATCTCCGCCCGATCTTAGCGGTTGCTCGGCTCAGTTCCATTGCCACTGACGCGAAACACTTTCAATTCAATGATTTCGTATAATGAAACCAAGTCTCTTTATTCGGATTATTTGCTGGTATTGGAAATAGCGGATAGGTAAGGAATGGCTGCGAACAGGCAATGGAGCGAGCGATGGGCAGTGGCGGTGCAAGCAAACGGCGCAGGCTGAGATCACAGGAATGGTTCGACAATCCGGACAATCCGGACATGACCGCGCTCTACCTGGAACGCTATCTCAACTACGGGCTCACCCGAGAGGAATTGCAGTCCGGTAAGCCGATTATCGGCATCGCCCAGACGGGTTCGGACCTGTCGCCGTGCAACCGGCCCCATCTTGAGCTTGCGAACCGGGTTCGCGAGGGCATTCGCGAGGCCGGTGGAATTGCGATCGAGTTTCCCGTTCACCCGATCCAGGAAACCGGAAAAAGGCCGACGGCTTCGCTTGACCGCAATCTTGCCTATCTCGGGCTGGTCGAGGTGCTTTACGGCTATCCTCTCGATGGCGTGGTTCTCACCACCGGATGCGACAAGACGACACCGGCCTGCCTAATGGCCGCCGCGACAGTTGATCTACCGGCTATCGTGCTGACGGGCGGGCCGATGCTCAATGGCTGGTTCCACGGTGAGCGCGTCGGATCGGGCACGGTCGTCTGGAAGGCTCGGGAGCTCCTGTCCGAGGGCAAGATCGACTACGACACCTTCATCGAAATGGTATCGGACTCTGCACCCTCGATCGGCTATTGCAACACGATGGGCACCGCGACGACAATGAACACGCTGGCGGAGGCGCTCGGCATGTCGCTGCCGGGCTGTGCGTCGATACCGGCGCCGTATCGCGAGCGTGGGCAGATTGCCTATCGCACCGGCAAGCGTATCGTTGCGATGGTCCATGAAGACCAGAAGCCCTCCGACATCATGACCCGCGAAGCCTTCGAAAATGTGATCACCGTCAATTCCGCGATCGGCGGGTCGACCAATGCGCCGATCCATATCAACGCAATCGCCCGTCATGTCGGTGTGCCGCTTTCACTCAGCGACTGGGAAGAGCGCGGCCTCAATGTCCCGTTGATCGTCAATCTGCAGCCGGCCGGGGAATATCTCGGCGAAGACTTTCATCGCGCCGGAGGCGCCCCCGCGGTGATCGGCGAACTGATACGCCATGGCCTGATCCATGAAGATGCGGTCACCGCGAATGGACACTCGATCGGGGACAATTGCCGTGGTGCGGTGATCGAGAACAGCGACGTTATCCGCGATTTCGACAATGCGCTGAAAAAACAGGCCGGGTTCAAGGTCATGCGCGGCAACATCTTTGACGCCGCTGTCATGAAGCTGAGCGTGATCTCCGAAACCTTCCGGGAGCGCTATCTGTCCGATCCGCAGCATCCGCAGCAATTCGAGGGCAGGGCGGTCGTGTTTGACGGCCCGGAGGACTACCATCACCGCATTGACGATCCGGCGCTCGGGATTGATGAGAACTGCATCCTGTTCATGCGCGGCGCCGGCCCGATCGGTTACCCCGGGGCAGCGGAGGTCGTGAACATGCGTGCCCCGGACTACCTGCTCAAGAAAGGCATCCGCGAACTTCCCTGCATCGGGGACGGCCGGCAATCCGGGACGTCGGGTTCGCCCTCTATCCTGAACGCCTCCCCCGAAGCCGCTTCCGGCGGCAATCTGGCTTTGCTGAAAACCGATGACCGGGTCCGCATAGACCTTGCGGCCGGGACCGTCGATATGCTGGTCGGTGAACAGGAGATCGAGCGCCGCCGCTCCGAGCTTGAGGCTGCCGGCGGATACGATTATCCGACATCGCAAACGCCGTGGCAGGAATTGCAACGCGCTGACGTCGACCAGCTTTCTGACGGAATGGTCCTCAAGAGTGCCGTGAAGTATCAGCGCATCGCATCAAAGGGACTGCCGCGCGACAATCACTAGATCTGTTTTTTTGGCGGATTGATTCAGGCCTTGTCGGCGTCGCGCAGGAACGCCGCGATGACCTTCGGCAATTCGCCGACGTGAAGCAATGGGGCGTGACCCTGACCGGGCGCGGTGTGGCAAAGCATGTCCGGGTTGCGGCTGCTCATTTCATCGACGGTCGCCTGCGACAGAAGTGATGAATTCTCGCCGCGGATCGCCAGCAGCGGAATGTTGCGCAGACCGTCAAATTGAGGCCAGGCCGTTGGCAGCGGAACATTCAGGTCAACGGCGTGCAGCATTTCGATCAGCGCCGGATCAAAGCGACCGACAACCTTGCCGTCCTTTTCCTCGAAACTGGCCGCTGCCAGGTCGCGCCAGTCCTGATTGGACAGAGCGCTGAAGGCGGCGCCTTGAAGGTTCTTCAGCGTTTCGGCGACCTGCAGCAGGTTCGCCGGCTCCTTGATGCGGTCGTGGTAGGCCATGATCTGGGCAAGACCCGCGCCCTCGATCACCGGACCGGCATCGTTGAGGATGGCTGCGCTCATGATGCCCGGACGCATCGCGGCAAGGACATGAATGATGAGTGCGCCGCGGGAGGTTCCGATGAAGGCTGCGTGTTTGACCGCCAGCGCCGCACAGCCGGATAGCACGTCTTCGGCTTCAATCTGGATATTGTAGTTGCTCTTGTGCTTGTCCCAATCCGACAGGCCACGGCCCCGGTAATCGAAACTCACAACGCGGCGCGGCGCGGCTTCGCTTCGCGACAGGATCAGCGCAAGATCATGAAAATCAGCACCGTTGCGTGTCAGACCGGGCAGGCAAACGACCGTCGCGTGTTGCTCCGTTCCAGGCCGTCCGCGTCCGTAGTCGCGGGCGGCAAGCTTTGTTCCGTCGCTGGCAGAAAAATAGACCTGCTCGAAACCGGGCTCGATGCGTGTTGCAACCCTATCGTCCATCTCAGACCTTCCGGAGATTGTCCCCTTTGTTGGTCAGATACGGCATCCGAGCGCCAAATCAAAGCCGCAGCTTATCAATTACCAACACGGGCAGTCACCGACGGCACCGGATTTCAGTCGTGATTTGCACGGACGACGGGCAGCGGCGGGATCAGCGCCGTCCGTAACGCAGGTCCGAGACAATGTTGGAGGACTGGCCCAAACGGACCTTGTAGACCTGGTAGTTTTCCATCACCCGCTGGACGTAGTTGCGCGTCTCCGTAAACGGAATATTTTCCACCCAGTCAACGACAAAGTCGATCGGTTTTCCGCGTGGATCGCCATACTTCTCGATCCACTGGCGAGAGCGGCTTGCGCCGGCATTGTAGGCGATGAAGGTCAGGACATAGGAACCGTCAAAATCCGAGATATGCTGACCGAGATAGTGAGCGCCCAGGGTCGCATTATAGGCGGCGTCGCGGGTCAGCTTGGCTTTTGAATAGGCGATGCCGTGTTTCCTTGCGACCGATTTTGCTGTGGTCGGCAGCAGTTGCAGCAGACCCCTGGCGTTGGCTTTTGAAACAGCAGCCTTGTCAAAGGCGCTTTCCTGCCGTGCGATCGCGTAAGCGAGTGCCTTGCCGGATCCCGAGATGTTCGCATTTGCCGGAATGACACCGGTCGGGAAGGCCAGTGCGGCAACGTTGAGACCGCGATGAAAAGCGATCTTGCCGACCTGAAGGGAAAGACGGTGCTCGCCCTTTTTTTCGGCCATTGCCGCCAGTATCGCGAGTTCGCCCGGGCTTGTCAGTTCGCGTGCCAGGGCAATGTAGAGCGCCTTGGCGCGGTGCGCGTGGCCGGTCTCGGTCAGGCGATGGATCGCCCGTACGGCATGGCGTCCTGCGAAATGCGTGCGTTCCGTTGCGGTTGGTGAGGGATAGCGTACGTTCAATCCCTTCTGGTTGATCCGGGCCGCTGCAAGCTGCCCGTAAAAAGTGGCCGAATACTTGGCGGCCTGTGCAAAATAGTCTCTGGCCTTGCCTGGGCCACCTGCTTCTGCCGCCCGGCCGAGCCAGTAGTAGCTGCGCGAAAGGGAGACCGGCCGTGTCGCCGTCTGGAGCGCTCTTTGAAAATGAGCGGCAGCGGTCTTGCCGTCATTGGACAGCCGCAACGCGTACCAGCCGGCGTGCCATTCGGATGCGATAATATCGGCGGGTCTGCTGGAGACATGGTGTGCTGTGAGACGGTAGGCTGTTCTGAGGTCACCCTTGTCGGCGAGCGCCCGCGACACGATGCGTGTTTCCACCCACCATTCATGGGTGTTGACCAGCACATCGGGATCACGCGGCGCCTGCAGCAGCAATTGTGCCGCCGTATCGAAGTTCTTCTTGCGGCGGTGATAGGCAATGCGCGCAAAAAGGTAACTGGGGTCCTTTTGCCAGCTCGGGTGGACCGCCTTGATCAGCTTGGCTGCATTCGAACTCTTGCGGATCACCGCCGCACGCGCCTTGAACAGCGATTGTGCGTTGGCAAGCGCGTCGACCCGGTCTGCCTGGGTTATGCGATCGCGATAAAGCAGCATATCCATGCGGCGCTTGTGATCGGCCCGCGTCAGCAGGCCGGAGAATTCTTTCAGGACCTGCGATTCGATCCTCTTGTCCAGGACTTCAGTGCGCCAGACCGGCGCGATGACCGCGGCGGCCTTGGTTTTTTGACCTGTCGCTGAAAGGGCCCGCGCCAACGCGATCGCACCTTCCACGGTTTCCGGCTTTGAGGAACCGAAAGCGGTGATCACCTGCTTGGGTGTCGCGCCCTCGCGTGACAAAGCGCGCTCCGACTTCTGTCTGAGCACTTCAAGGCCGGGCCAGTGTGCGAGTTCAACAGCCGCGGCTGCGATCTCTGATGATGGGACGCCCCTGGCACCCGAGATCGCGATGGCCCATGTCAGCACCTCGCGGTCGAGCGATCCTCGCGGAAGACTGTCGCGAATGGACCGTGCCGTTTTGATCTCGTCATCCGAAAGGGCATCCAGACCGCGCTTGAGCTGACCGGATTTCTGGGAAGGGTTGCTGACCCGGTGAACGGAGGCCGTCACATCCTTCGGCGAGACAGCATTGTTGGCGTATTGCTGCGGTCCCGGACGCGATTTCGGCAATGGCACCTTTGACAGGCTGATCTCGGCGCTGGCCGATTGAACGGCGCCGAAGCACATGGAAGTTGCCAGCAATGTCGTGAACGCCAGTCTGAACATCAGAGCATTATCCCTTCAAATTGGGCGGAAATCAGCCCGCGCAGCGAAACCAGTGTGTTTGCATGGCCGTCTCTCAGAGCCGGATTTAAAAGTAGTTGAGCGATATCAATGGTTTGTGATTCAACAGTCTTTTCAAAGAAGATGGAGAATCACGATGCCATGGAATGATATCGCCCGCGCCGAACATAACAGAGACCATTTGAGATTTCCAAGCGATTTGACCGATGAGGAATGGACGATACTTGCCCCGTTCATTCCGCCGGCAAAACGGGGTGGACGACCGCGTACGACCGATATGCGCGAGGTGATGAACGCGATCCTTTATATCGCAACCAGCGGCTGCCAGTGGCGCATGCTGCCGAAGCAGTTCCCACCGGTATCGACGGTACGTGGCTATTTCTACACCTGGAGCCGCATGGGTCTTTTTGCAGCCATCAATCACCTCCTGGTCCTCAATACCCGCGAACTGGAAGGCCGCGCGGCTTCACCGACGGCCGGCGTGATCGACAGCCAGAGCGTGAAAACCACCGAAAGCGGGGGCGTTCGCGGCTATGACGCCGGCAAGAAGGTCAAGGGCCGCAAGCGACACATCGTCACCGATACGATCGGCCTGATGCTGTTCATCATCGTTCACGCCGCCAACATTCAGGACAGGGACGGGGCCTGCGACCTGATCAGGGCTGTCGGCGACCGCTTCCCCTGGCTGCGCCACATCTTCGCCGATGGCGCCTATGCGGGACCGAAGTTGCGAGCAGCGCTCGCGGGGCATGGCGACTGGACGGTCGAGACCGTCAAGCGCTGCGACAGCGCAGTCGGTTTCAAGGTTCTGCCGCGTCGATGGGTGGTGGAACGAACTTTCGCCTGGCTCGGGCGCTGCCGCAGACTGGCCCGGGACTGGGAGAGGACCATCCAGAACTCAACCGCGTGGGCGTTCATAGCAAGCATCCGGTTCATGACGCGGCGTCTCGCAAGGTATTGTTACGTTTGAATAACTTTTGAATCCGGCTCTCAGGGTCGCAAAGATCAGTGAAAAGAGCGTTAAGCAAAGGTTATTCAATGGCGCTGTAACAAATCGTGTCCCGCACCGGGCGGACCTTAACTTTGTCGGGCGGCGGTTCTTGCGGCTGTGATGTGGCGGGACTATGGTGCAGCGCTTTTTGTTACCGGTGCAGTTCGCTATTGTGCATCGGATCGTATGCCGAAGCGGGCGCCGCGCCCGTCATATCAGGAGCTAGCATGTTCAAGGGGTCTCTTCCGGCGTTGGTGACACCATTCAACGACGCCGGTGAATTAGACGAGCCGGCCTTCCGCAGCTTTGTGGACTGGCAGATATCGGAGGGAAGTCATGGTCTGGTGCCGGTGGGCACGACCGGCGAATCCCCAACCCTTTCGCATGACGAGCACAAACGGGTGGTCGAACTCTGTGTGGAAACGGCGGCAAAGCGTGTCCCGGTGGTTGCCGGCGCCGGTTCAAACAATACCGGCGAAGCGATTGATCTTGCACAGCACGCCGAACGGGCAGGGGCCGATGCCTTGCTTGTTGTTACACCCTATTACAACAAGCCCAATCAACGCGGTCTCTATGCGCATTATGCGTCGATTGCCGACGCGGTTTCGCTGCCTGTTTTCATTTACAATATTCCCGGCCGCTCCATTATCGATATGAGCGTCGAGACGATGGCGGCGCTGGCGACCGACTTCGAAAATGTCGTCGGGGTAAAGGACGCGACCGCCAAGCTGGACCGCGTGTCGGAGCAGCGGCAGGCCTGTGGGGCGGATTTCATACAGCTTTCGGGAGAGGACGGCACCGCGCTCGGTTTCAACGCTCATGGCGGTGTCGGGTGTATATCCGTGACCGCGAATGTTGCGCCCCGGCTGTGTTCCGAATTCCAGGAAGCCCTGACGCGTGGCGACTACGCGGCAGCGCTTGAATACCAGGACCGTCTGATGCCGTTGCACAAGGCCCTGTTTATCGAGCCCAATCCGGGCGGTACCAAATACGCGCTCAGCAAGCTCGGTCACATGACCGAGACACAGCGATTGCCGCTTGTCCCGATCGAAGCCTCGACACGCACCGCCATCGATGAGGCCATGCGCCATGCGGGCATCGTCAACTAGGCCATGACGTCAGGAACGGTTGAGTATCATGTCGAAGGCCGGTTCAAAGCCAGCACGGCGGGTTGTTGCGGAAAACCGCAAGGCGCGTTTCAACTACGAGATCATTGAAACATTCGAAGCGGGCCTGGTGCTGACCGGCACTGAGGTGAAATCGCTGCGCGACGGCAAGGCAAACATTGCGGAATCCTACGCGACGGAGGAGGGCGGTGAGATCTGGCTCATCAACTCCTACGTCCCCGAATATCTGCAGGCGAACCGCTTCAACCACGAAACGCGCCGCCGTCGCAAACTCCTGCTCAACAAGCGGGAGGTCCGAAAACTGATCGGTGCGGTTCAGCGCGAGGGCATGTCACTGGTGCCGCTGAAGATCTATTTCAACGACCGCGGCCGCGCAAAACTGGAAATCGCCCTGGCAAGGGGCAAGAAGCTGCATGACAAACGCGAGACCGAAAAGAAGCGTGACTGGGAACGCCAGAAGGCCCGGCTCATGCGCGAGAAGGGCTGAACGCCAAGTTCAATCTATTTAAGAAACGCTGCGATATCTTTGAAAACATTTGCAAACATCTCTTCGGTCAGCCGACCGGTATTGGTGTTGTAGCGTGAGCAGTGATAGCTGGAGAAGACGGTAAAGCCTCCTGCAAACGTCCGGCCGCCATGGCTGAACGGATGCGCGGCAACGCGCTCGCCGAGTGTCCGCACGGTTGAATCGTGAGCAATCTTGCCCAGCGTCAGAATGGCACGCAGCCTCGGCATCGCTTGTATCGAGGCGGAAAGGAAGCGCCGGCACGTATTGATTTCGGCCCCCACAGGCTTGTTTTCCGGCGGCACGCAGCGGACGGCATTGGTGATGGCGGTTTCGATCAGTTGAACACCGTCATCCGGGCGCGCCGCAAAGGCTCCCCGCGAAAATCCGTGACGGGAAATGGTTCCGTAGAGAAGGTCTCCGGCAAAATCGCCGGTAAAGGGGCGGCCGGTCCGATTGGCGCCGCGCAGTCCCGGCGCCAGGCCGACGATGAGAAAGCGCACCGAACCCGGGCCGTCTTTTGGATAGAATGTTCCTACGGGAGCGTTATGCCAGTCTGGATGCGTCTCCCGGTGACTGGCGATAAATGCGTGCAGGCGCGGGCAAAGATTGCAATTGCGGTCCGGTTCTGTGGGCTCGGTCATGACGACCGGCATAAACCAAAGCCGCTAGTGATTGAAGTCGTATTCTTCCTCTTCTTCCAGCTTCGGCTGGCGGGCCTGCGGCCGCTCGGACTCGGCGCGGCCGATCTCCGATTTCAGCGACGCGAGATCGATAAAATTGTCCGCCTGCCGCCTCAGGCAGTCGGCGATCATCGCGGGCTGGGTCGCGAGTGTCGATACGACCGAGACTTTTCTGCCGCGGCGCTGTAGCGCGGCAACCAGGCTTTTGAAATCGCCGTCGCCGGAGAAAATCACCAGGTGATCGACCGTTTCGGATTGTTCCATTGCGTCGACAGCAAGCTCGATATCCATGTTGCCCTTGATCTTGCGACGGCCGCCCGCATCGGTGAATTCCTTGGCTGGTTTGGTAACAACGCGGTAGCCGTTGTAATCCAGCCAGTCGATCAGTGGGCGAATCGAGGAGTACTCCTGATCTTCTATGAGGGCTGTATAATAATAGGCACGAAGCAGGTATCCCCGACCCTGAAACGACGTCAATAGTTTCCTGTAGTCGATGTCGAATCCAAGACTCTTTGCTGTTGCATAGAGATTGGCGCCGTCAATAAACAAGGATATCTTTTCCCTGGGGTCGAACATTATTTCACCTATGGATTAATTGATTATTTTGGCGCTCTAAAGAAGGAATAAAATACTCGTATCAACCAATTCTCGCCGCGCAAAATATTTGTCCCATCGAAGCATTTATATTGCATAAGAGATGTAAATAGACAATGTAAATCCGCCGCCACGATGGCAGCACAACAAAATGTGAACACAATTTACCGTGAAGCGGTCAATTCGGTATTGTTGATGGAAGAGTTCTTGTTGCACAGCACAGTGCTGACTTGAATCGCGTGCGAAGAAATCTTGCCAATCGGAAGCGCATACAAAAAAAATCGTTTTTTCATGCGCAAGCGTCTTAATAGTCGTCAGTATTAAATACCCGCAGATTTGTCGGGTATTGCCGGGACGGAATGCCTCGTGGGTGATCTGCGGACATTTGATCGCCGGTGGACGGATCGCTGACTGTATTCGCCGCAAAAATTACCGATAGCGCTTGAATTGTGCTGCTTTTGCGGGTATCGCCAACCCAATCACGAAATGTTCGCGAAAATAAAGGACAGGCCATGGCCCGTGTCACAGTTGAGGATTGCATCGACAAAGTCGACAATCGATTTGATTTGGTCTTGCTGGCAAGCCACCGGGCGCGCCAGGTTTCGCAAGGCGCCATGATCACGGTCGATCGCGACAACGACAAAAACCCGGTCGTTGCTCTGCGCGAAATTGCCGACGAGACATTGTCCCCCGGCGATCTGAAGGAAGACCTTATCCACTCCCTGCAGAAACATGTCGAGGTGGACGAGCCGGAACCCGATCCAGCGACTCTGCTTGCTGCCGAGCAGGAAGAAGAAACCGTTATCGTCGCCGGTGAAGTTCCCGCCGATCCGGAAGCCGAAGGCGTTTCTTTCGACCGCATGTCGGAAGAAGAGCTGCTTGCGGGCATCGAAGGGCTGGTTCCGCCGGAAAAAAGCGACGATTATTGACCGGAATCGAAACGCGGCCGATCGTCGGCTGGAATCTGGATGCGCCGGGTCGTATGGCCTGGCGCGTTTTTGTTTTGACGAATGGCTTTGACTGGCGGGATAATCGATCGAAGCCAGTCGAAGGCGAAGGAGTGGAAACTATATGATGCGTCAGTACGAGCTCGTTGAGCACGTGCACAAATATAAGCCCGACGTTAACGAGGCCCTGTTGAACAAGGCCTACGTCTACGCCATGCAGAAACATGGCAAGCAGACCAGGGCCAACGGCGATCCATATATCTCCCATCCGCTCGAAGTAGCCGCCATCCTGACCGACATGAGGCTCGACGAGGCGACGATTGCAGTCGCCCTGCTTCACGACACCATCGAGGACACGTCCGCGACGCGTGACGAAATCGACGAGCTGTTCGGCGAGGAAATCGGCGGTCTTGTCGAGGGCCTGACCAAACTGAAGAAGCTTGATCTTGTCTCCAAGCGCGCGAAACAGGCAGAGAACCTGCGCAAGCTCTTGCTGGCGATTTCCGATGATGTGCGTGTCCTGCTCGTCAAGCTTGCCGACCGGCTTCACAATATGCGCACGCTCGATTTCGTCCCGCCGGAAAAACGCGCCCGTATCGCCGAGGAGACGATGGAAATCTACGCGCCGCTGGCCGGCCGCATGGGCATGCAGGATATGCGCGAGGAGCTCGAGGAGCTCTCGTTCCGGCATCTGAACGCCGAGGCCTATGAAACGGTCACGAAGCGACTGAAGGGACTGTCGAAAAAGAACAGCAACATTATCCGCAAGATCGAGACCGAGCTTGGCGACCTGTTCGAGGAACACGGGCTGAACGCCACCGTTACCGGGCGGCAGAAGAAGCCCTATTCGGTGTTCCGCAAGATGCAGTCCAAATCGCTGTCCTTTGAGCAGCTGTCGGACATCTACGGCTTTCGCATCATCGTCAACAGTATCGGCGACTGCTACCGCGCCCTCGGCATCGTGCACATGCGCTGGTCGGTCGTGCCCGGCCGGTTCAAGGACTACATTTCCACCCCGAAGCAGAACGATTACCGGTCGATCCACACGACGATCATCGGACCGTCGCGGCAGCGTGTCGAGCTGCAGATCCGAACCCTTCGCATGCACGAGATCGCCGAATACGGCGTTGCGGCCCATGCCATCTACAAGGACGGCGGGGAACGGGAAAACGGTCTTCTTCCGCAGGACTCCAACGCCTACTCCTGGCTGCGCCGTACGATCGAACAGCTGGCTGTCGGGGACAATCCCGAAGAATTCCTAGAGCACACGAAGCTCGAACTGTTCCACGACCAGGTGTTCTGTTTCACACCCAAGGGCCAGCTGATAGCGCTGCCGCGCGGAGCGACACCCATCGATTTCGCCTATGCGGTGCACACGGATATCGGCGATACCACCGTCGGGGCAAAGATCAACGGCCGGATCATGCCGCTCGTCACACAGCTCAGCAATGGCGACGAGGTTGAGATCATCCGTTCCGGTGTTCAGGTGCCGCCTGCCGCGTGGGAGGAAATCGTTGTCACGGGCAAGGCGCGTGCCGCCATAAGGCGCGCGACAAGGGCCGCAGTTCGCAAACAGTATTCGGGTCTCGGTTACCGGATCCTCGAGCGTGCCTTCAACCGTGCCGGAAAGAATTTCAGCCGCGATCAGCTCGAACCTGTGCTGCACCGCCTTGGCTTCAAGGATGTCGAAGATGCAATCGCGGCGGTCGGTCGCGGAGAATTGTCATCAAAGGATGTGCTGACCGCCGTGCATCCCGACCACCAGCATGAACGTGTTGCCGTCAAGCAGTCGACATCGGACGAGGGCTGGTTCAATTTGCGCAGCGCCGCCGGCATGATCTTCCGCATACCCGGCCGTTCCAAACAGGCCAAGAACCGGCGCGATCAACATGCCGGCAATGGTGCCGACGCGCTGCCCATCAGGGGAACCGGTGACGACATGCCGGTATCGTTCGGCACTGGCGGTGCCGTGCCGGGTGACCGTATCATCGGCATCATGGAGCGCGGCAAGGGCATCACGATCTACCCGATCCAGTCGCCGATGCTGACCCAGTTCGATGATGAGCCGGAGCGCTGGATCGACGTGCGATGGGATATCGACGAAGCCGGAAGCAAGCGTTTCCATTCGCGTATTTCCCTTAACGCCATCAATGAGCCGGGCACGCTCGCCGAGGTGGCGCAGACGATTGCTGCCAGCGATACGAATATCCAGACGCTTTCAATGGTCCGTGTGGCTGATGATTTCACCGAAATGGTGGTCGATCTCGAAGTCTGGGATCTGAAGCATCTGAACAAGCTGATCGGTGCGCTCAGGAAGCTGTCTTGCATCAGCACCGTTTCCCGCCTTTATGAATGAATAATACTGCGAACGGAATTGGTTTGAAACGCCACGTGATTCGACGATTCTGTTTCTTTGGCAGCCGCGGCTGTCTGCGCCATTGAAAGTGCCGGCTGAAAAGTAATATTTAACAACATCCGTTATATAATGTGCGGATGAAACGTTTTGAGGAGTAAAGGTCGCGCATGTTGTTCCGTCGTCGCAAGCCAGCCGGACTACTGGAAAAGGTCCGGATTTTCTTTTGGCCGCGACGGTCCTTTTCGCGATCATTCCAGTATTTCGGAAAACGAATACTGCGCCTGACGGCGACACCCCATGCCATCGCCGCAGGCGTCGCGGCTGGTGTCATGGCGTCCTGGACACCGTTTATCGGACTTCATTTCGTTGTCGCGGCAGCACTCGCCATCGTGTTTGCCGGCAATGTTCTGGCATCGGCCCTCGGGACAGCCTTCGGCAATCCGCTGACGTTCCCCTTTATCTGGACGGCAACATACAAGCTGGGCAAGTACCTTACGATCGACGATTTCGACGGAGCCGTGCCGCCCATTGATCTGAGCGGTCGCCTGGAGCAGCTCGGCTGGCATCAGGTTTGGGACACGATCCAGAATATCTGGGAGCCGATACTCAAGCCGATGGCCATCGGCTGTATCCCGTTCATGCTGGTGTTCGGGCTTTTGTTCTACATCCTGACCTATGTCAGCGTATCCGTCTTTCAGAACCAGCGCCGCCGCCGGCTTCTCAAGCGTCGCCGTGTGCAATTGAACGGCGAGCAGACCGTGTGAAAGCGACCAATAGGGAATAATTGGCGCAATGATCATCGGAATAGGCAGCGACCTCATCGACATTACGCGCATCGAACGGTCCATTGAACGCTTCGGCGACCGTTTCACGCAAAGGATCTTTACGGAGACCGAGCGGCAGAAGTCCGACGGCCGAACGGCGCGTGCCGCAAGTTATGCAAAACGCTTTGCCGCCAAGGAAGCCTGTGCGAAGGCGCTGGGCACAGGGGTGGCCCAGGGCGTGTTCTGGCGTGATATGGGCGTGGTCAACGTACAGGGCGGCAAACCGACCATGCATCTGACCGGAGGCGCAGGCGCTCGCCTTGACTCCATGGTGCCGGAAGGCTACAGGCCGGCCATTCATCTGACCATCACGGATGACTTTCCGTTGGCGCAGGCTTTTGTTGTCATAGAGGCGGTGCCGGTTGACGCCTAGCACACGGCGGCCATCTATAAGAGCCGGATTCAAAAGTTATTCAAACGTAACAATACCTTGCGAGACGCCGCGTCATGAACCGGATGCTTGCTATGAACGCCCACGCGGTTGAGTTCTGGATGGTCCTCTCCCAGTCCCGGGCCAGTCTGCGGCAGCGCCCGAGCCAGGCGAAAGTTCGTTCCACCACCCATCGACGCGGCAGAACCTTGAAACCGACTGCGCTGTCGCAGCGCTTGACGGTCTCGACCGTCCAGTCGCCATGCCCCGCGAGCGCTGCTCGCAACTTCGGTCCCGCATAGGCGCCATCGGCGAAGATGTGGCGCAGCCAGGGGAAGCGGTCGCCGACAGCCCTGATCAGGTCGCAGGCCCCGTCCCTGTCCTGAATGTTGGCGGCGTGAACGATGATGAACAGCATCAGGCCGATCGTATCGGTGACGATGTGTCGCTTGCGGCCCTTGACCTTCTTGCCGGCGTCATAGCCGCGAACGCCCCCGCTTTCGGTGGTTTTCACGCTCTGGCTGTCGATCACGCCGGCCGTCGGTGAAGCCGCGCGGCCTTCCAGTTCGCGGGTATTGAGGACCAGGAGGTGATTGATGGCTGCAAAAAGACCCATGCGGCTCCAGGTGTAGAAATAGCCACGTACCGTCGATACCGGTGGGAACTGCTTCGGCAGCATGCGCCACTGGCAGCCGCTGGTTGCGATATAAAGGATCGCGTTCATCACCTCGCGCATATCGGTCGTACGCGGTCGTCCACCCCGTTTTGCCGGCGGAATGAACGGGGCAAGTATCGTCCATTCCTCATCGGTCAAATCGCTTGGAAATCTCAAATGGTCTCTGTTATGTTCGGCGCGGGCGATATCATTCCATGGCATCGTGATTCTCCATCTTCTTTGAAAAGACTGTTGAATCACAAACCATTGATATCGCTCAACTACTTTTAAATCCGGCTCTAAGAACGGTTCCACAATCGCATCAAATGCTCTAGTAAGCGGGCCTGATCGCCCAACCCAGGAAGGCCTCAAGCGTGTCCGAGAAAGTAGAAAAAAAAGAATCGACATTCAGTGAAACACTGAAGGTCATCGTCCAGGCGCTGCTGCTGGCCCTTGTGATACGGAGCTTTCTGTTCCAGCCCTTCTCGATCCCCTCGGGCTCAATGATGCCGACCCTGCTTGTCGGCGACTACCTGTTCGTGTCCAAATATGCCTACGGCTACTCCCGATACTCGTTCCCGTTCTCTCCGAACCTCTTTTCCGGGCGCATCTGGGCCGGTGAGCCGAAACGCGGTGATATCGCTGTTTTCAGGCTGCCGAGCGATCCGAAGATCGACTACATCAAGCGCGTGGTTGGTCTGCCGGGTGACCGGATCCAGATGATCAATAGTGTTCTCCACATCAATGGCGTGCCGGTCAAAAGGGAGCGTATCGGGACATTCAGCGCCGATGGCAACTACGAGACCAGGGTGAGCAACGCGCCGGTGTACCGCGAAACGCTGCCGAACGGCGTGAGCTACGAGACGCTCGATGCGATCCCCAATTCCACGACCGACAATACACGCGTGTTCCAGGTCCCCGAAGGCCATTATTTCATGATGGGCGACAACAGGGACAACTCGGCCGACAGCCGGCTGACCGTTGGTTACGTCCCGTTGGAGAATCTTGTCGGCCGCGCCGAGATGATTTTCTTCTCGATCGGCGACAACACATCGCCTCTGGAGATCTGGAAATGGCCGACGGAGTTGCGCTTCGGACGGCTGTTCGAGATGACTGAATGACGCAAAAGAATGCACTGTCCGAGGCAGACCATTCACGTCTGGCAACGATCATCGGACACGCTTTCAACAACCCGAAGCGCCTTGAACGCGCACTGACGCATTCGAGTGCCCACCGCAGCGGGCAGGGCAATTACGAGCGCCTGGAGTTTCTCGGCGACCGTGTGCTCGGCCTGGTGGTTGCCGAGCTGTTGTTTTCGCTGTTTCCCTCGGCAAAGGAGGGCGACCTGTCGGTACGGCTCAACCAGCTGGTCAGTGCGGAAACCTGCGCGGCCGTCGCCGATGAACTGCAACTGCACAGATTCATCCGCACCGGAACGGACATCAAATCGCTGACCGGCAAGCGCATGATGAATGTGCGCGCGGATGTGATGGAGTCGCTGATTGCCGCGATTTATCTGGACGCCGGTCTCGATGCCGCACGCCGCTTTATCCTGCAGAACTGGGAGGAGCGGGCGCGGGCTTCGGCCGAGGCGCGCCGGGACGCCAAGACAGAGTTGCAGGAATGGTCGCACAGCAGGACCGGGGAGGCGCCGTCCTATTCGATCGTCGAGCGTACCGGGCCCGACCACGATCCGCGTTTCACGGTTCGCGTTGCGGTAAAAGGGCACGGCGAGGAACTCGGAAGCGGCCGTTCCCGGCGTGCAGCCGAACAAAGTGCCGCGACGAAGCTGCTCGAGCGTGAAGGCGTCTGGAGTCAATCGTGACGGATCGTCCACAGAACGATGGCGGTCATCAGACCCGCTCCGGATTTGTCGCTCTCATTGGCGCACCTAACGCCGGCAAGTCGACTTTGCTCAACCATCTGGTTGGCGCCAAGGTGTCGATCGTCAGCCACAAGGTTCAGACGACGCGTGCCCTTGTCCGCGGAATTGTCATCCACAAGCACGCACAGATCGTCTTCGTCGACACACCCGGCATCTTCAAGCCGCGGCGGCGTCTCGACCGGGCCATGGTGACATCGGCCTGGGGCGGTGCCCATGACGCCGACATCATCTTCTTTCTTGTCGATGCCGAGCGTGGTCTTGTCGGTGATGCCGAAAACATCCTTAAAGGCCTCAAGGACGTCACCCGCGCGAAGGTGCTGCTGATCAACAAGGTCGACCGGGTCAAACCGGAAACGCTGCTGGAACTGGCGGCAAAGGCCAATGAAGAGGTCACGTTCGAGCAGACATTCATGATTTCTGCCCTCAAGGGTTCCGGCTGCAATGACGTCCTGGACTATCTCGCCGATACGCTGCCGGAGGGACCGTGGTACTATCCCGAAGACCAGATCTCCGATCTGCCGATGCGCCAGCTTGCGGCCGAGATAACCCGGGAAAAGCTCTATCTGCGGCTTCACCAGGAACTGCCATACGCATCCCATGTCGAGACCGAGAAATGGGAGGAACGCAAGGACGGCAGCGTTCGCATCGAGCAGGTCATCTATGTTCAGCGGAACAGCCAGAAGAAGATCGTGCTTGGCAAGGGCGGCGAGACAATCAAGAACATCAGCCAGACGGCACGCAAGGAACTGGCGGCGATCCTCGAACAGCCCGTGCACCTGTTTCTCTTTGTCAAAGTGCGCGATAATTGGGGTGACGACCCGGAGCGTTATCGGGAGATCGGGCTAGATTTTCCCTCCTGAGGCTGGAGCAATTCTGAGTTGGATTGGAACATTTGATGGCGGAAAATCGGACCAGTCGGCCAGGCGCGTCGCGCAACGCGATGCGGGGCATCAGGCAAGCGGCGCAACGACGCCGATGGGCCGATTTTCCCCACCCTCGAAAGGAAAGAAGATATTGAAACAAAACATTGAATGGGCCGGGCAATTTTGGCCTCTGGCGTTGTTGGCTTACGCTTGTGGTGGGGTGGCACCACGTCGCGTAACCCGCCTAGCCAGAGACCAAAATTGCCTCGGTCAAATGATCCAATCTAACTCAGAATTGCTCTAGAGACCGCCGGTATGGAATGGCAGGATGAAGGCATAGTTCTTGGCGCGCGGCGCCACGGCGAGAGCAGTGTCATTGCCGAAATCATGACACGGGAACGTGGACGCCATCTCGGCCTGGTTCGGGGTGGTCGCTCGCGTCGCATGCAGCCGGTGTTGCAGCCCGGAAACAGTGTCCTTGCGACCTGGCGCGCGCGCCTCGACCAGCATCTTGGAACCTATCAGATCGAGCCGACGACGCTGCGGGCGGCAGCGCTGATGGAAACGGCAACCGCGGTTTACGGTGTCCAGGCTCTTGCGGCCTTGCTGCGGCTGTTACCGGAGCGCGATCCCCATCCGCATCTCTATGACGCGCTGGGCATCATACTGGACAACATGCATGAACCGGCGAGCGCCGGAGAGCTTTATGTGCGCTTTGAAATCGCCATGCTTGAAGACCTCGGCTTTGGTCTCGACCTGAGCCAGTGCGCAGCAACCGGCAGCCGCCAGGAACTGCGCTTTGTGTCGCCGAAATCGGGCAGGGCGGTCAGCCGCGATGCGGGCCTTCCCTATGCGGACAAGATGCTTGTTTTGCCTGAATTCCTGTCCGACGGAAGCAAGCTGTCGGCAGAGCCCGACAGCCTGTCGGATGCCTTCCGGCTGACCGGCTATTTCCTGCAGCGCCATGTCTACGAAGCGCGCGGCGTCGATGTTCCCGAAGAGCGGTCCGGATTTATCCAGGCAGCGCTCAAGGCGCTTGCCACCAGCGCCTGAAACCTACTGCGCTGGTACCGGCACCCCACGTGGCACCGCTTCTTCCCGGATCGGCCAGTGCACCACGGCGGCGAACAGGCCGAGCGCAACCCCGATCCACCAGACCGGATTGAAGCTGCCGAACACATCATAGAGATACCCGCCAAGCCAGACGCCCAGAAACGAGCCCACCTGGTGCGAAAGGAAAACAATGCCGCCAAGCATGCCGAGGTGCCGGGTGCCGAAGAACACCGCCACCAGGGCATTTGTGGGTGGAACTGTCGAGAGCCACAGGAAACCAAGGGCCAGTGAGAACAGGATGACCGATGTACCGGTCTGCGGCAAAAGCAGGAACAGAGCGATGGCGACGGAACGGCTGATGTAGATCCAGACCAGAAACATCGGCTTGGAATAATGCTGCCCTATGATCCCGGCTGCGAGTGAACCGATGATGTTGAAAAATCCGATCAGCGCGATGCTGAGCACCGCATAATTGGCGCTCAGTCCGATATCGCCGATATAGGCCGGAAAATGCGCGGCGATGAATGCCACATGGAAACCGCATACAAAGAAGCCGGCGGTCAGCAGAAGATAGCTCTTGTGTGCAAACGCTTCGCGCAGTGCCTCCGGCACTGTCTGCTCGAATTGATCCGCCGATTGCTTTGCGGATTGCGCATTACCGCGCAGCGCGACGGCAAGAACCGGGACCACCAGCATCGCGATGGCCAGATAGACCAGGGTGTCTGACCAGCCGACCGTGTCAATCAGCCCCTGTGTTATCGGTGCAAAAAGGAACATTCCGGCCGAGCCGGCGGCAGTTCCCATGCCGAAGGCGAAGGAACGGTTTTCAGGATCCACATTGCGGGCGAAAGCGGCCAGGATGATGCCGAAGGAGCCGGCCGCAACAGCAAGGCCGATCAGAATGCCTCCTCCGAGATGCAGCCAAATTGGCGCGTCCGCGACAGCCATTGTGTAGAGACCCGCAGCGTAAAGCACGGCGGAAAGAGCCAGCACGCGCCAGGTCCCGTAGCGATCGGCGATTGCGCCGAAAATGGGCTGTCCCAGTCCCCAGCACAAATTTTGCAGCGCCATGGCCAGCCCGAAGGTCGTCCGATCCCAACCGGTGTCTGCAAGCATCGGCAGCTGGAAGAAGCCCATCGTGGAACGCGGTCCGAAAGTCAGCGCAGCGATCACGCATCCGCTCGCGATTATCAACCACGGGAATCCTGCCTTGACGGAACCGGTTGTCATTGATGCCCCTTTCGGATGTCCCACATAGCGCGACAGGAATCGTCTTGAAGGGTGCCGCACTGCGATTGTCGCTCTGATCTGATGACTCGCCGCGCGAATGTACGGAGCGGCAGATAGGGCTGTCAAAGCAGCAATATTGAGCAATCCATCAAGAATAATGATCATACGGTCAAGTTGTATTCGCACGCATTAATTGTCGCACCTTCACAATGTCGCTTGCAAAATCCGTTCCGGAGACCTATGTAAAGCAAGTCCGGCGCTGCCGGGTTTTATTTCGAATTACTTATGCTCAATTTGAGCAAAAGTAGTGTATGGCAAGGGAGAGGCGCGATGAACATGCTCCAGACAGCCAAGAAAAACTGGACTGCGGACCCGGGCGCAGGCGCCCTTGAACGGTTTGGCCTGGTGGATATGCCAGACCTTGAATATACGCCCGCGGTCGCCCGCGAAACCGAGCATCTGTATGCCCGCGTCAAGGATCATATCCCGGCGATCGAATGGCCGGTCTTTGCGCCCTATGTCCACGCGATCAACCGTCTCAAGAAGGAGCTGGGCGCGGTCATTCTGGCGCATAACTACCAGACCCCGGAGATTTTCCACTGCGTCTCGGACATCGTCGGCGACAGCCTGCAGCTCGCCCGTGAGGCCGGCACGGTCGATGCCGACATCATCATCCAGTGCGGCGTGCACTTCATGGCCGAGACATCAAAGCTCCTCAATCCGGAAAAGACGGTGCTCATACCCGATCTCAAGGCGGGTTGCTCATTGTCCGAATCCATCACCGGCGCCGACGTCCGCCGCCTCAAGGCGGCCAATCCGGGCGTGCCGGTCGTGACCTACGTCAACACGTCAGCGGATGTGAAAGCGGAGACGGATATCTGCTGCACATCTTCCAACGCCCTCGCCATTGTCGAGAGCCTCGACGAGGATACGGTGCTGTGCATCCCGGACGAATATCTGGCGATGAACATTGCCAAGCAGACGTCAAAGAAGATCCTGACCTGGAAAGGGCATTGCGAGGTTCATGAGCGCTTCACCGCCGATGAGCTGCTGGCCTACAAGGAAGCCGATCCGGGCATCCAGATCATCGGCCATCCGGAATGCCACCCCGATGTGATCGAGGTGTGCGATTTCTCCGGCTCGACATCCGGCATGATCAACTATGTGAAGGAGGAGCGGCCGCCCAAGGTCCTCCTTGTCACGGAATGTTCGATGGCATCCAATGTCGAGGCGGAAACACCGGGTGTCGAGTTCATCAAGCCGTGCAATCTGTGCCCGCACATGAAGCGCATCACATTGCCGAAAATCCTCGACAGCCTCGTTTTCATGAAAGAGGAAGTGACCATTGATCCGCAGATCGCGGACCGGGCCCGCCTGGCTGTCGAGCGCATGGTCAATCTGGGCAAATGAACGCGCCGACGGTCTTTTCGCCGCGCTCCTGGGCCGGTATTGATGATGTTGTCATCGTCGGTGGCGGTCTTGCCGGCCTTTTCTGCGCACTCAAGCTCGCGCCGCGTCCCGTTTCAGTTCTTGCTGCGGCTCCGATCGGGCAGGGCGCATCTTCCGCCTGGGCGCAGGCCGGCATTGCGGCAGCCATCAGCGAGGGCGACACCACCGAAAAACACCTTGCGGATACCATCGCGGCCGGTGCCGGGATCGTCGACGAGAAGATCGCCCGCACCATGATCGCGGAAGGACCAGATCGGATTGAGGACCTGTTGCGCTACGGGGTGCCGTTTGACCGTGATCTTGAAGGACGTCTTGCAGTCTCGCGCGAGGCCGCGCACCGTGAAAGCCGCGTCATCGGCGTGCGTGGCGACATGGCCGGCAAGGCCATCATGGAGGCCCTGATCGCCGAGGTCCGCAAGACGCCGTCGATCCGCCTGCTGGAAGGCTATGTCGTCGAAAGCCTGATGACCGAGGGACGCTACGTCACCGGCGTCATCGCGCGGCCCGAAAGGGGCAGGTCGAAAAGCCGCCTCGCATTCCCGACACGCGCGGTGGTCCTGTGCTCGGGCGGGATCGGTCATCTTTACGCGGTAACGACCAACCCCGGCCAGTCGAGTGGTGGCGGAACGGGAATGGCCGCCAGAGCCGGTGCGGTCATCGCCGATCCGGAATTCGTCCAGTTTCACCCCACCTCGATCAATGTCGGCCGTGACCCGGCGCCGCTGGCAACGGAGGCGCTGCGCGGCGACGGCGCAACACTGATCAACGGTTCCGGCCACCGGTTCATGACCGATCTTCACCCGGATGCCGAGCTTGCGCCGCGCGACATTGTCGCCCGCGGCATATTTGCCGAGGTTCAGGCCGGGCGCGGTGCATTCCTCGATTGCACTCAAGCCATCGGCGCCGCTTTCCGACCGTCCACAACTATTGCCGTGAGGCCGGCATCGATCCCGTGTGCGAGCCGATCCCGGTGGTTCCGGCGGCGCACTATCACATGGGTGGAATTCTGGTCGATGCTGACGGCCGGACATCGCTGGACGGCCTATGGGCGGCAGGTGAGGTGACCTCGACCGGAGCACACGGCGCCAATCGCCTGGCGTCCAACTCGCTGCTTGAGGCCGTTGTGTTTGCGGGGCGCATCGCCGAGGATATCCAGGGTCTGCTGCCGGCGCCGAAATGCGACAATTGGGCAAGCCCGGCGGACGAATCGGACGACATCGTTACCGAAAGCGACAGCCCGGAACTGCAGCTCCTGAGGCGCACCATGAGCAACTGCGCCGGGGTCATCCGCGACCAGGCCGGCCTGACAACGGCCGCGCGGATCATTGCCGACCTGCAGTCCAAAAACCGGAAAGCGCGCTTTGGAAACATGCTGACCACCGCCAAATTCGTGGTTGCCGGCGCATTGCAGCGCGAAGAGAGCCGTGGCGGGCATTTCCGTTCGGACAGGCAAGGTCCCGTGTCGCATTGGGAAAGACGGACTTATCTGACGCTGCCACAGGCCGATGATATCATCCGTGACGCGGCGGAGGCGATCGCGGCATGAGCGGCAGCCCGGAAAATACGTTGCTGCCTATCCAGTTCGAACCCATCGTTCGGGCGGCACTTGAGGAAGATCTCGGACGCGCCGGCGATATCACCAGTCAGGCGACAATCGGCGCCCATGACACCGCACGTGCCGTCATGGCGACGCGCCAGGACGGCGTGGTTGCCGGTCTGCCATTGGCCACATGTGCCTTCCGGACCATCGATCCGGACCTTTCCGTCGATCCTGAATGCGCGGACGGCGACCGGTTGTTGGCGGGTGCCGTGCTGGCAAGGATCGAAGGCAATGCAAGGAGCGTCCTGGCGGCCGAACGCGTGGCATTGAACTTCCTGATGCATCTTTCGGGCATCGCGAGCCTGACAGCAGCTTACACCCGAAAGATCGCCCACACCGGCGCGCGCATCTGCTGCACGCGCAAGACGATCCCCGGCCTGCGGGTTCTCGAAAAATATGCGGTCCGGTGCGGCGGCGGCAGCAATCATCGTTACGGCCTCGACGATGCGGTGCTCATCAAAGACAATCACATTGCCGTTTCAGGCGGTGTGGCGCGGGCCATTGAAGCGGCCCGTACCCATTGCGGCCATATGGTCAGGATCGAGATCGAAGTGGATACGCTCGCGCAGTTCGAGGAGGCTCTGACGGCGGCGCCGGACGCCGTGCTGCTCGACAACATGTCGCCCGAAATGCTCTCCGAAGCGGTGCGCCGAAATGCCGGCCAGGTCGTCCTCGAGGCCTCCGGCAACATCGACCTCACAACCGTCGCGGCCGTTGCCGAGACTGGCGTAGACTATATCTCGACGTCGAAAATCACCATGGCCGCACCGCCACTCGATATCGGCCTCGACATCAGCGCCCGCCAACCTTGATGCCTGGCGCCGGGCGTTCTTCAAGAACGTCACGGCGGAAACGGTACAGCGCCGCGGGACGGCCGCCTGTTGCCGTGCTTGTCGCTCCGGTGCTCTCGACCAGCTTTGCGCCCTCCACGAGCCTGCGGAAGTTCTGCTTGTGCAGATGCCGTCCCGATATTGCCTCGACGGTGGATTGCAGCGCCGTCAACGTGAATTCAGACGGCATCAGCTCGAAAATGACCGGACGATACTTCAGTTTCCCACGCAGCCGCGCCATGGCCGTTGCCAGGATGCGGCGGTGATCGAGGCGCATCTGGCGTCCGAGCGGTACGGCAAGGCCTGTTGCCTTGAGACGCCCGTCGGCCACCGCCTCTTCGATAAGTCCGGCCTCGTAAAGCAGCTCGTACCGCTCAAGCACCCGTTCTTCGTCCCAGGGGAAATCGTCGTCACCAAAGGCAAGGCGCAGGCGCGAGCGCCGGTTCGGCAGCCGCCCGGCGCTGGATTCACGCGGCCGGTCGGCCCAAGCCCTCAGTGCCGGCAGGATGGTTTCGTCTAGAATTGCGGGCCGGCCTTCGCGCCAGTCCTCCCAGGGCAGGTAGCCGTACCAGTTGCGCCACTGCGAACCGCCGCGTTCGATTGCGCCGGTTTGCTCCCCGTCATTGCGGGTCAGCGCAAGATAGCCGACCGAAACGATGTGCAGGTCGACGTCGTCCGGTTGCTTGTGACGGCCGCGATCGCCGAAGGTATAAAGTTGCTCGACATAGCCGAGATGCAGCGCCGTCTGGTCTTCGACCGAGGCCCGCAATCCGGTCTCGAATGTGCGGTGAAGAAGCGGGTCGAACGAACCGAGCGGCAAACCGTCTGCAACGCTTTTTCCGGCAGCGTCCCTGGTGACAACCAGGATTTTCGGGTCGTTGGCCTCTACCGTGACGATCGCTGCATTGAGACCGATCTCGACCGCTGTTGAATTAGTCGCCATTGGCGGCGGGCTCCAGTGGCAGGATGAAGGGCGTTCCCTCCGTGGCTTCAGAACCGCGGCCTATTCTATCGATGGCCTCGATCATTCGCCCGCCGCGATCAAGGGCCGTGTCTGCCAGCTGGACCAGACGCCGGTTGGGGGTGGCCGATGGCGAGCGTCGACGAAGCTCCTGCGCAAGCTCCGTCTCGTTCCTGGCGGGTTCGAGTGCTAGCGCGACAATATAAGCGGCGGCGGTTGATCGGGAAATGCCCATCCAGCAATGAATGAGCAGAGGCGCCGATCGGTCCCATTCGCGGGCAAATGCGACCAGACGCGAGATGTGTTGATCCTCAGGCGCAATCATGCCTTCAACATTGGTACTGATGTCGTTCATGTCCAGCTTGAGATGGCGCCCGTCCAGAATGCCATTTGGGCGTTGTACTTCCTGTTCCGCCGACAACAGGGTGACCATCTCGCGCGGCTGATACATTTGCGCGGTGGCAGAGAGCTTTGAAAGGGAGCAGACAACAAGATGCGGCATCACGGATCCTCAGGCACGTTTCCTGATGTTACCGCGGAGCGCTTCGATTTCCTCGAAACGTTTTACATAGTCCTTTTGCACATTCGTCGCGGGAAGCGGATCCAGCAAGACCATGTCACGGCTGATTCCGCGCGGTCGCCCGAAAAACTTTGCCGCTTCTTTCTCTGAAAACCCGGCCAGCTCGATCGCTTCGAAGAACGCCGATATCCGGTCGGCACGCTTGATCAGCGCCTTCAGCGTCTTCGGCGTTGCAGGCGCCAGGCCGAAGCGCAGATGCACGGCTTCCTCCAGCCGTTTTTCAATCTTTTTGTAATCGCCGCCCATGACCGCCTTGAATGGCGAGATCATGTCGCCGATCACATATTCCGGCGCATCGTGCAAAAGGGCGACCAGGCATTCGTCGGGACTTGCAGACGGCTTCAGATGCCGGAAGATCATTTCTACGACAAGCGAGTGTTGCGCGACCGAAAATGCCTGGTCGCCCGTCGTCTGTCCATTCCACCGCGCCACCCTTGCCAGCCCGTGTGCAATGTCAGTGATCTCGATGTCCAGCGGCGAGGGGTCGATCAGGTCAAGTCTGCGGCCCGACAGCATTCTTTGCCAGGCGCGCGGAGAAGCGGCGGCCGATGGCATGCCTCAAGCCTCGCCCGTGGCCGGCGCCGGCGAAAATGAAAGTCCGGTCCAGGCCGGCAGAGTGGTGGAGACCGGCAAATCGCCGGCAAGGACCGGGGTGTCTTTCTCCCGGGCCGAAGCCACCTTGTCGATCCGTGCAAGTGCCAGACCCCGATTATCGGCGACAGTGCCAAGCGATCCGATTGCGCGCCCCCCGACGGTGAGCGAAGCCCCGGTTTCGGGGAGGGGAGCTTGCGCTTCGACGATCACGATCCGGCGCCTTGCCGTGGCACGATGCTGCATGCGCGAGACAACTTCCTGTCCAACGAAACAGCCCTTCCTGAAGGAAACGCCGCCGTTCAGATCCATCAGCACGTCGTGGGGAAACGCATCCGAGAGCGCATAATCAACGCCCGCCTCCGCAACCCCGTTTTCAATTCGAAGCCGGTCGTAGGCGTCGCGTGTCGCGGTTTCAGGGGTTTCCGGCGCGTAGATCCGGTACATTGCCACATCGCCCTTGAAACGGCTGTCCTGCAGCCAGCCATCTTGCGGGGCTGATCCCCAGGCGGCGTGCACAAAAGCGCCCTCGGCCGGTGCGATCTCGGCCTTGGCGCGTAAACGGTACATGGTCATGCGCTGCACGAAACCGGCGATCTGATCCTTGCCGAGATCGAACAGGAACCGATCTGCGCCATCGCGCGATATCAGGAACTCAAACAGGATTTTGCCCTGCGGTGTCAGCAGGGCACCAGGCCGTGCGACCGCTTGCGGCAGGTGCTCGACATCGCAGGTAATGACATCCTGCAACAGCGTTTGTGCGTCGTCTCCAGAAATAGCGACGAGTGCGCGGTCTTTGAGTGCAACGCAGTTCATGCTGCCCCCGGAATATGATTGTTCGGCAAAACCGTAGGTAGTCCGCCGGGCGGAATTGGGCAAGAGGTCCCTAATCCCCGGCGACGAAGAATTTCCAGTCGCCTTCCGGTCCGATGCCGGTGCGGTAGAAGATATAGGCACCGAAGGCCTGCATATCCTCAAAGTCGCCGGCGGTGATGATACGGTAGAGTTCGACCTTCTGGCGCTGATCGAGGCGGTCCAGCGGTAAGGCGTAGAAATAGGGCCACAAATAAAGTTCCGTCGGCTCGCCGGGATCGAGATGCACATATCCCGCGTTGAAAATATCGAGCAGGATGGCAAGGAGTTCCTGACCCTCGCCGTCACCCGATGTTTCCTTCAGGAAATCGATTGGGTCGCCCTCATAGCCGACGATGGAGAGTTGTGTCTTTGTCACGCCCGTGCCGAGCAACGGCCGAAGTTCTTCGATATTGCCCTTCGAAGCTGCCTCGATGATGAGTTCGCGCATGCGGCGCACAGGCGCGGGCAGCAAGTCAGTGTCGTAGAGGACTGCGACTTCCTCGCCGGGCCTGGCCGGCGCTTCATCGAGCGTGACATCGGTCTCGAACGTGTCACCCGGTTCCGTTTCGCTATCAACGGAGATGCCGGGCGAACCATCGTCTGGCGATATCTCATCCCCGGAACCGGTTTCGGCGTCGCCGATTTCGCTCAATGCAAGCACATCGGCGTTTCGATCGTATGGATCAGTTTGTTGAAGTTCTTCTGTGGCGGCGCTCAGGGCTGGACCAACCGGAAGCGGGCTCAACAGCATCAACGCCGTGATCCCGCCGACAACGCATCCGGTTCCCTGCGTTTTCGGCATGCCTGCAGCCGCTCCCAGTACACAGCCGGCAGGTCTGAATTACTGTATCAGACGCCCCGGCGAAAATTCCCCCGTCAGCATGCGCCGCTTCAGGTCTTCGAGCATCGCCTCGGTGGCGTCCTCACCGAACAGCTTCACCGTCTCTCGCATGACCGTGACAAATGCGGCGTCCGCGATGATTTCCGGTTCGATGCCGTCGGCGACGCCTTCCGCCCATGCCTCGTTCTGATGCTCCAGGGCGGTTTGCATTTTTTCGTAGACGATCATCTCGTCGATTTCGGACAAATTGGTTTCTGTCATATCACCACCTGGAGACCAGATCTCCGATACTTCCCGACCTTAAAGTAACACGCAAATGATGGCAGTAGCGGCGCAGTGAAAGATCAGGTTAACAAAGTCCTAATTTCCGTAGCGCGCAATGATCTCCGATGCAAGCTCAAGCCCTTGTTTACGGTAAAGTTCCTCTGCTTCTATCGCCACGCTGTTGCATTTTCGATGCACGGAGGCGAAGGACCGGTAGCCCTTGTTGAAGGCGGCGACAAACCGGGCGCGCCGTTCTGGATCGGTGGCCTCAAGCTCGATCAGCTCCTGCATCTTGTCGCGCCAGCCCTCATCGGTCTTGAGACACAGGGTGCGCAAATAGTGCACGGAGCCGACGATTTCGGACAGGCGCATGAGTCGCGCTTCATAGGGTGGAGCGGCGGTCTGCGCGAACAGGGGCGCAACGGCGGTAAATGACAGGAGCGCTGCCAGAGCAGCAAAGCGGCAATAGCCTTTCATGACTGCGATTTAGCATGGAAACGAAAATACGCGAAAGCCGCAATACTCGATAAGGCTTAACGTTTACACATCTCCGTTTGCGCCGAATTGCGCATGCGGTTATTCGCTCGCTGCCTTTTCGATTTCCATTTCGGGCATGAAAGCATGGGCGACAAAGGCGAAGGTGATGTCATAGGGCACATCTTGGCCGTCGCGTTGCACCGTGATGTTCCCCACCTCCCGGCCGTCTGCAATGTCGCCGGTATCAAGGGCCGATGCCTGCCCTTCCTCCCACGCGATCGTCACGCCGTTCCGGTTCAGCGGTCCTTCCTCGCGTACCTTCAGCATCGTTACGGCGATCGGCTCGTCACCGTCCCGCACCAGGACGACCCGTGCCATCGCCGGCAGGTCCTTCGGCAGATCGCCCCTGTAGAGGAAGGGTTGGTTCCGCGTGTCGTAACCCACATAGGGATTGAGGCCGTAGTTGCGCATGCGCGGATTGTTGGGCACCAGCACCTTGCCCTCCGGGTGACGTGTTCTGAAATTTTTCCAGGATTCAAGGCGCGAGGGCACGAGCGCGAGTTTTGATCCGGTCAATTCGCCGGCGATTGCCTCGCCGGTGAATTGCTGCCACCAGCTTTCGGTCCGTCGGTCATACATGACGAGGTCCGAATTGCGCAGCTTGCCGGTTGTGCCGAACGTGTCGGCCTCCCCGTTGATGCGGCGGTCAAAAACGAGCGCGGCATTGCACAGCGGACAATAGGTTACCGTCACGGGCATGTCGCCGACGGTGTCATTGACGATTTCGTGCCACATGAGGATACGCAGTGGATAGGCACGCGCATCACCATTGATTTCAAGGCCCATCACCGGTTCGCGGTCGACGAGATCCTCGACATCCGACACGGCGACAAAGCTCGGGCTGTCGATAGACGGAATACCGTCCTTTGGCGGTCCGCCCGACATGATTTCCCGGAACTCGATGGAGTGTTTGGAAAAATCCGTCGACCATCCCTCGCGCTCCCACTGATCGGGATCAGACCAGGCGGTTGCGGGCATCAGCAGGATGCATGTCGCGATAAGGGCTCCGTGCCGTAAGAGGGAATACACCAAGGCCATCGGTCGTCCTCCGGATTGTGTCTGCGGCAATCTAGCAAGGCCGCTGAGCGTCCAGCCACTCAACGGTCCTCACTTTTATTTGATGTCAGGCTTCCATGGACAGAACGCGCGGCTCCGGTTCGTGGCCGTGCCGGTCGATATACTCGATGCATTCGATCACACTCGGGGGCGTTGGCAGGGACCGGATCTCCTCGATGGTGAACCAGCCGACGGCGACCGCGTCGTCCGCGGCGATTGCATCCTGATCGCCCTCGGCGTCAACAAGATGGACGGCCAGCACATAGTGGCTTTCCAGGACCCCATCCGAATTGTGTGCGATCAGATCGTACAGCCGGAAAAAGCGTGCGTTGGCGCCCTCTATGCCGGTTTCTTCGTGCAACTCGCGCAGCGCCGCCACACCGAGCTTTTCGCCGGGCTCCACCTTTCCGCCAGGAAACGCATACTGGCCCTCCGACTGGCCCTTACCGCGAAGGACAAGCAGATAGCGGTCTTCGCGCTTCAGGATCGCGGACACAGCAATCCGGGGATAAGCCATTTTCAAAACTTCCTTGCCGTGTCGACCCTGTTATCCTGGAGGCCAGCTTGCCGCCGCGGTTCATCCTATTGAAAAATCGACACGGAAAACAGCCAACAGCATTGCCATGCGACCCATGAGACTGTCTGCAGCCATCTGGTTTCTTGCCGTTCCTCTTGCGCTTTCGGCTTGCGCGACGCTCAACGAGGCGGAGTGCCAGACCGCGAATTGGCGTGATCTTGGCCAGCGCAACGGCCAAGAGGGAAGGGCGTCATCCTATGTTGTCGAGCACGAGAAGGCATGCCAGCGCTACGGGACGCCCGTTGACGCGGCTTCCTGGCGCGCGGGCTGGGAGGTCGGTATCAGGCAATATTGCCGGCCACAAAACGGGCTGATCGTCGGAACCGAGGGAAAGTACTACGCCCAGTCCTGCCCGGCCGATGTCGCTCCGGGTTTCTTGAGGACATACGCAATCGGTAAGCGGGTTTACGATGCGCGCCAGGAGCGCGACCGGGTGCGCGCCGAGATTGACAGCCTCACCGGCGAGATCGCTGAGGCCGGCGATAGCGAAGAGCGCGCACGCCTGGCAACCCAGCTCTCGTTCAAGCAGAACGAGCTTTTTCGTGCCCAGCGAAGGCTTCGCGACGCGGAGATCGAGGCGGACCGTGTGGTCTTCTAGGGACAAGGGCTGATGTGCGGTCGTTTCTCACTGATCCAGTCGGCTGAAGCGCTCGCGGCGTTTTTCGAGCTTTCCGTGATCGAGCGGCATGAGCCGCGATACAATATCGCGCCGACCCAGCCGATCCTGATGGTGGCGACTGGAGACGGAACCGGCCGGGCCCCCGGAACCAATATGCCGGACCGCCGCGCCCTGCTGGTTCGCTGGGGCCTGCTGCCTTCCTGGATCAAGGACCCGAGGGATTTTCCGCTGATCATCAACGGGCGCTCGGAAACGGTGTTGCAGAAAGCCTCCTTCCGTGGAGCGATGCGGCACTGGCGGACCCTTGTGCCCGCATCCGGATTCTACGAATGGCGGCGGCAGGGGAAAAGCAAGCCCCAGGCCTATTGGGTCCGGCCTCGTGACGGCGGGATCATCGCTTTTGCAGGAGTGATGGACTCACTGCTCGCTGCGGATGGCTCGGAGATCGATAGCGGTGCGATCCTGACGACATCCGCGAACCGGGCGCTTGCGCATATCCATCCGCGAATGCCTGTCGTCATCCATCCCGAGGATTTCAGCCGCTGGCTCGATTGCAAGACACAGGAGCCGCGCCACGTAGCCGACCTTATGGTGCCGGCCGACCCGGAATACTTGGAGGCGATCCCCGTATCCGACAAGGTCAACAAGGTATCCAATATGGGTCCCGACCTTCAGGAACCCGTTGACATTGTGGCTGAAACCGCCGAAGTAGCCGGCAAAGATCCGGAAGATGACAGTCAGTTGTCGCTGTTCTAGCGCACTGGGTCTCAAGACAGGCCAAAAACATGTTCGACCATCCGGTAACCGGAGCGGCGGTAGCGGGATTTCTGCTCGGTGGATCGCTGATTATTGCCATTGGCGCGCAGAACGCCTTCATTCTGCGCCAGGGACTGGCGCGCAACCATGTCTTTGTCGTCTGTCTCATTGCAGCGATTTGTGATGCGTTGCTGATTGCCGCCGGTGTAGCGGGTCTTGGCACAATCGTTGCGCGTTCACCGGTCCTGATTAGTTTCGTGACCATCGGTGGCGCCATTTTCCTTTTCGGATACGCGTTCCTGGCCTTTCGGCGTGCCTTGCATCCGCACGCCCTGGAGGCGGCGAACAGGTCTGCGGGGAGTTTGTGGGCGGCCGTGACGACCGTCCTAGCTCTCACCTTTCTCAATCCGCATGTCTATCTCGATACGGTGCTGTTGATCGGCGGCATCTCCGGTGGCTATGAAGGAACAGCCAGGCTTGCCTTCGGCCTTGGTGCCTGCGTTGCCTCTTTCGTCTGGTTCTTTGGACTGGGATACGGTGCCCGCCTGCTGGCGCCGGTGTTCGTGAAACCGCTCGCATGGCGGATTCTGGACATCATCATCGGGCTCATCATGGCCGGTCTGGCGGTCGGCCTTCTGCTTCGTTTCGCCAATTCATGATCGTTTAATGATCGTCGCAGGCATGACTTGACGTGGCGTCTTCGAACGGCGATAAGTTGCGCCATGAAAACGCTTCGCGGCTCCGCCGCAATTTGCATCTGCTGCATTATTATCCGCTAGCCAACCGCTGGCCCGGCTGTTTTCGTCTCAAATCCATGCATAGACACAAACGCCCTGGCCAGAGGCACAAGGGAGTTTGACCTATGGGCGACCGACGCCTTCAACTGCACAACACGCTGACGCGCGAGAAGGAAGATTTTACCCCGATCGATCCGACGAATGTGCGCATGTATGTGTGTGGTCCGACGGTCTACGACTTCGCGCATATCGGCAATGCGCGCCCGGTCATTGTGTTTGATCTCCTGTTTCGGCTGCTCCGGCTCCACTACGGCGCCGACAGTGTGACCTATGTGCGCAACATCACCGATGTCGACGACAAGATAAACGCCCGCGCCGCAAGGGATCATCCGGACAAGCCATTGAACGAGGCGATTGCCCTGGTGACGGCAATGACCGCTGATCAGTTTCACGCCGATGTGGCGGAACTCGGCTGCCTTGAGCCGGATGTCGAGCCGCGCGCGACGGAAAACATCCCGCAGATGATCGAGATGATCGGCATGCTCCTGGAAAAAGGCCACGCCTACGAGGCGGGCGGCGAGGTCCTTTTCGATGTCAAATCGACACCGAATTACGGCGAACTGTCGCATCGCAAGCTCGAGGACCAGCAGGCCGGTGCCCGGATTGCCGTTGAGGACCACAAAAGAAATCCCGGCGATTTCGTCCTGTGGAAACTTTCGTCGGAAGATGAGCCCGGTTGGGAATCCCCCTGGGGAAGGGGCCGTCCGGGCTGGCACATCGAGTGCTCGGCCATGAGCGAGCGCTATCTGGGAAAGGTCTTCGACATCCATGGCGGCGGCCTGGACCTGATCTTCCCGCACCATGAGAACGAGATTGCCCAATCGTGCTGCGCCCATGGCACAGAGCGCATGGCGAATGTTTGGATGCACAACGGCTTCCTGCAGGTCGAGGGCAGGAAGATGTCGAAAAGCGAGGGCAACTTCGTGACCATCCACGAACTCCTGGCAAGCGACAAGTTCGGCGGCCGGACCTGGCCGGGGGAAGTGCTGCGGCTGGCCATGCTGATGACGCATTACCGCGAACCGATCGATTTCTCCAAGCGCAAGCTTGAGGAGGCGGAGCGCCTTCTCGAGAAGTTCGGCCGGCGGGCCGGCGATGCGCCTGACGACGGACAGCCCGATGCGGACGTCATCGACACCTTGTCGGACGATCTCAATTTTTCCGGTGCGCTTGCGCGGCTGAGCGCGCTTGACGGATCGGCGCTCGCGTCGACCCTGAATATGCTCGGTTTTTCCGCCTATCGGGAGGCCAAGGCAACCGATGTCGACGAGGCAGTGATTGCCGAACGCATTGCGACCCGCCTTGCCTTCATCCGGGACAAGGACTGGGCAAGTGCCGATGCCATCCGCGATGAGCTCGCTTCAAGCGGGATTCAGCTCAAGGACGGCAAGGATCCCAAGACCGGGGACCGTGTAACCACGTGGGAAGTGCTGTAATGGCATTGGCAAATGCCATCGGAACAAGGAACAGGCGAACAAGACGATGAGCCAGCGCGAGAAAATCTACCTATTCGACACAACATTGCGTGACGGGCAGCAAACGCCCGGCATCGATTTCGGGGTCGAGGACAAGATTGCCATCGCCAAGCTGCTTGATGAGTTCGGCGTTGACTACGTGGAGGGCGGCTACCCTGGCGCCAATCCGACCGATACGGCCTTTTTCGAGAAGAACCGCCTGAAAAACGCCGATTTTGTTGCCTTCGGGATGACAAAACGAGCGGGTGTGTCGGCCTCGAATGATCCGGGCGTATCGGCGCTGCTGCAGTCGCAGAGCGATGCGGTCTGCTTTGTGGCGAAGAGTTGGGATTACCATGTCGACGTTGCGTTGGGCATCACCAACGAAGAGAACCTCGAAGGTATCTCCGCATCCGTCGAGGCAACCGTTGCCGCCGGCAAGGAGGCGATGGTCGATTGCGAGCACTTCTTTGACGGCTACAAGGCCAATCCCGACTATGCTCTGGCCTGCGCCCGCGCCGCCTTTAAGGCGGGCGCGCGCTGGGTGGTCCTTTGCGATACAAATGGCGGCACGCAGCCGGCCGAGGTCGAAAAGATCGTCTCGGACGTGATTGCCGCCGGCATACCGGGCGATCACCTCGGTATCCATGCGCACAATGACACGGGGCAGGCGGTGGCCAACTCTCTGGCGGCTGTCGATGCCGGCGTGCGCCAGGTTCAGGGAACGCTGAACGGCATTGGCGAGCGGTGCGGCAACGCCAACCTTGTGACGCTGATCCCGACGCTGGTTCTGAAGCCGATCTGGAACAGCCGCTTCTTTACTGCGATCGATTCCGAGAAGCTAACCCAGCTGACGCGCATCTCGCACGCCTTCGATGAGCTCCTGAACAGGTCGCCGGAACCGCAATCGCCCTATGTGGGAGCCTCTTCCTTCGCCACAAAGGCGGGGATCCATGCATCCGCGCTCCTGAAGGACCCGCGGACCTACGAACATGTCGAACCCGAGACCGTCGGCAACCAGCGCAAGGTCATGGTGTCGGATCAGGGCGGAAAGTCGAACTTTATCAACGAGTTGAAGCGTCGCGGCATCGAGGTTGCGAAGGACAATCCGCGGCTCGACCGGCTCATCTCCATCGTCAAGGAACACGAAGCCTCCGGCTATGCCTATGAGGGCGCCGATGCGAGTTTCGAACTGCTGGCGCGGCGCACGCTCGGCCGTGTGCCGGAGTTCTTCAAGGTCGACAGTTTCCGCGTCATGGTGGAACGCCGGTTTGACGCCAACGGTAACCTGAAGACGGTTTCCGAAGCGATCGTCAAGGTCGAGATCGACGGCGAGACGAAGATGTCGGTGGCCGAAGGGCATGGACCGGTCAACGCGCTCGATATCGCGCTTCGCAAGGATCTTGGCAAGTATCAGGACGAGATCGAGGATCTGGAACTGACGGACTACAAGGTGCGCATCCTCAATGGCGGCACGGAAGCGGTTACCCGGGTTCTTATCGAGTCGCGCGATCAGACGGGCGAGCGCTGGTGGACTGTCGGCGTCTCCGACAACATCATAGATGCGTCGTTCCAGGCTCTCATGGATTCGGTGACCTACAAGCTGCTCAAGATGCGCAAGGCCGATTGAACGCGCTTGCCATTGACCGGCGCCTGTGTTTGCCTGCCGTTCCGGCGCAACACTGACAGCCCGACAGACGGAACGCGGTGTGACATCCTGATTCAGATTATCCGCACATCGTCGTAACAGCCTGAATCTAAAAAGAAATGAAAAGGCCATGAACGGCAACGAGCCAGACAATACGGCAGCGCGTGGTTTCGCATTCGGCATCAGCGCCTATCTGATGTGGGGCCTGCTGCCGTTCTATATGAAGGCCGTCGATCATGTGCCGGCGATCGAGGTCGTTGCCTATCGCATCCTGTGCTCGATCCCCATCGCAGGGCTGATCATTCTGTGGATGGGTCGCACGGCCGACCTCAAACACGCCGTCCAAAGCCCGAGAACATTGGCGATGGCCGCGCTGACGGCGGCCCTGATCGCGATCAACTGGGGCATTTACACCTGGGCGGTTGCCAATGAGCGGACGGTTGAGACGGCCCTCGGCTACTATATCAATCCAATCGTCAGCATCATGCTCGGCGCCCTGTTCCTGGGCGAACGCTTCACAAAGCCGCAACTGACGGCCATCTTTCTCGCGGTCATCGCGGTTGCCGTATTGACCTACGACGCCGGCGGGCTTCCTTGGGTGTCGCTGTCCCTTGCCTTCAGCTTCGGGATCTATGGCTATTTCCGCAAGACGATGCCGATCGGCCCGTCCCAGGGCTTCTTCCTTGAAGTCGTGCTCCTCAGTCTGCCTTCGCTGTTCATACTGCTGGTGCTCGATATTGAAGGGATGGGCCATTTCATGGCGGGCAACACGTTTGACACGATGCTCATGCTGTTTGCCGGTCCGGCCACGGCGCTTCCATTGATCAGCTACGCGCTGGGCGCCAGGATGCTGCGGCTTTCGACCATGGGGCTGATGCAATATGTGGCGCCGACCCTGATCTTTCTCATTGCCGTGTTCGTTTTCCGCGAGCCGTTCTCCTCATGGCAGTTGCTGGCATTCATCCTGATCTGGTCGGCACTGGCACTCTATAGCTGGTCGAGCATCCGCGAAATTCGCGAACGTTCGCGCACCGAGAAAGCGCACGCTGCGGGAGAGTAGGTACATGTCCAAGGTCGCAATAATAACGGGCGCCGGACGCGGCATCGGGGCGGCAACCGCCATACTTGCCGCGCGGCAGGGCTACGATGTTTGCGTCAACTACGCGACCAACGCCGATGCCGCCGAGGAAACGGCGCAAAACTGCAGGGCTGAAGGCGTCAAGGCGATCGCGGTCAAGGCCGACATTGCCTCGCCCGATGCCGTTACCGCGCTGTTCGAGCGCTGCGATGCCGAGCTCGGCCCACCGGCATTGCTCGTCAACAATGCCGGTGTCATTGGCGGTGCGACCACGGTCGAAAATCTCCAGGACGACGTCCTGCAACGCACTTTTGCGGTCAATGTCGAAGGCGCGTTCTACTGCGCCCGGCAAGCCATCAAGCGCATGTCGACCGAAAATGGCGGCCAGGGCGGCGTCATCGTCAATATTTCCTCGATTGCAGCAACGCTCGGTAGCCCGGGGGAATATGTCCACTACGCGGCTTCGAAAGCGGCGCTTGATGCCATGACCGTTGGCCTTTCCAAGGAAGTCGGACCGCTGGGCATCCGTGTCAATTCCATACAGGCGGGCACGGTCGATACGGACATTCACAGGACCGGGGGCAATCCCGAAAGACCTGCGATGGTCGCAAAGTCTGCGCCACTCGGGCGGGCAGGGTATGCGCAAGACATTGCCGAAACGGTGCTTTGGCTTGCCTCTGAAAGGGCGGCCTACACCACCGGTTCCATTGTGCGCGTGGCCGGCGGACTTTAGGCTGCAATGCTTGTGTAGCGCTGAAATCGGGGGGCGAGATGGAATCTGTGCTTCTGACGGGTGCAACCGGGCTTGTCGGCGGTTCGGTTTTGCGTGCGCTGATTGCAGCCAGGGATGTCCACGGCATTACCTCGCTCGGGCGGCGACCATCCGGCCTTGCGGACGCAAAACTACGAGAGGTGCAAATCGACGATTTTGCTGATGTAGCGGCGCTGTCGGAACATCTTCGTGATATCGAAACGATCTTTCATTGCCTCGCCACCTATTCAAACACGGCAAGCCGAGAGGACTACGAAACCGTAACGCTGACCTGGCTTGACGCATTGCTGCAGGCCGCATCCGAAACGGCACCGCAAGCGACGTTTTGCCTGTTCTCAGCCGCCGGCGCACGCCCCGATGGCGGTGGATTGTCTTTCGCTCTGCGCACGAAAGGCGCCGCGGAGAACCTTTTGTTCGAAGCTGCATTGCCACGAAAATTTGCCTTCCGCCCAGGCTATATCGCCCCGTCGCGACCGCGCGAGAAGCCAAAAATCAGCGATGCGATCGCCACGCCGATCTTTCGGCTGATCCCGGCGATCGGTGTGACGTCCGATGAACTGGCCGATGCCATGCTGAATGTGGCGCGGAACGAACAGCGGTCGCAGGCTGTTTTCGAAAACTCCGAGCTGAGACAACTATCGAAACCATCCACGCAAGGAACATCCGGCGCAGGATTCGGATAGGGTTCCTGCTGCCCCGCTTGCCATCCCTGCAGGTCCCATGCACCATGTCAGGCGCGAATGGAGCCGTTTGCGAATATTGCCATGATCGATCGACCGCTGACCAATCTTGATTTCTTCGATGGTGGACCGGGCACGGGTGCCTGCTTCCGCTCCGATCAGCCGGCGGTCGCGCAAAACATCATGAGCGAGCGGTACAAGAACCATCATTTGACCTGTCTCGCGGGAGAGCTGGATTTCGATTTCCTCCATGTCGGCGCGGAGGTCCCTGTCGGCTCGTTCAACGTCTTGCGTTATGGCTCCCACGTCGAAATCGATCCGGGCGCCTTCAAGGATTTCTTCATGCTCGAAATGCCGGTTGCCGGCGGCGCGCAGGTGCAGCAGGGTAGCATGCATCTCGGATCGAGTTACGATACCGCCCTGTTCCTTTCACCGGATCAGCGCATCCACTCCGTGTGGGCCAGTGGTACGACGCAACTGATGCTCAAGATCAAGCGTTCAGAGCTGATCACGCGCTGGCAACGCCGGCTCGACGATCCGCTTGCCGAACTGCCGGATGTGTCGCCTGAAATCGATCTGAACAGGCCTGCCGGCTGGCGGATAAGGCGCCTGATGCACCTGCTTTACGAGGAGTTGGAGCGAAGCCTGCGTCTTGCGGACGAAAGTGTGTCCCAGACACCTCTGGCGGCCGCAGTCATCGACAACGTGTTCGAATACTGGACGGAGGTCCATGGCCACCTTCTCGAAGGCCCGGCCTTCAGGATATTGCCGTTCCACATCAAGCGCAGCGTCGCCTACATCGATGGCCACCTGTCAAAGGACCTGAAAGTATCGACGCTCGCCCGCATCGGCAATGTCAGCGAGCGGGCGATCTATGACGGGTTCCTCAAGTTTCTGAAACGTTCACCCAAGCAGTATGTCCTCGAACGCCGGCTGCACCGGGCGCGCCAGGACCTGATAGCCGGCAAGGGCTCTGTTGCCGGCGTGGCGCGGAAATACGGCATCAACCACCTCGGTCGGTTTTCCCAATATTACCGGCTCCGATACGGCGAGAATCCGTCCGAGTCGCTGCTGCGCGGCTGAAATCGGTGTCTCCCCGGTTGATTTGATGCAGGTTTCGGATAGTGCGGTACACATCGGAGTTGTGAGCAATTCGGCGGTGTGCAGACTTCGCGCATGGATGGAAGCGGCACCGCACTTCACAAACCCATCAACCTATCGGGCGAAAAGCTCCTCGCAGCCTATTTCCCGGTGCTCGATCCACGTGTTCCGCTCGAACGTCTCGGCATTTACGACGACGCCGGGGTCGATCTCGTTGAGCTCGGCATGAAGGCGGCGGACCCGCACCTGGAAGGCGATACAATCAGCCGATCCATGATGCGGTCTACGGGTGAGGGGCGTCTTTCGGACGCGGGCGTGGCTCTGCGCAAGATAGCCGGCTTCAAATCCGGCGCACGGAGCGTCATCTTCGCTTACCCGGATGCACCGCTGGCAGATAGCGCGAAGGACTGGACAGGCGCGGACATTCTTTTATGCGCAGGCCCTCATGGAGACCGGCGCGATCGCATCGTTTCCGACGCACGGGCTGCCGGGGTCGCGATTGCCGAGTTCGTTCCGCATCAGATCGACCGGGCAGATATCGAACGGGCGGGCAGGGCCTCGGCTTACGTGATGCTGCAATACGCTGCTGGAAGAACCGGAATTCGCGACGGGATCGACCGGTCGGCAAGCGCCCGATTGCAGAAGCTCAGGCAGCACGGGATTACGGTTCCCGTATTGCTCGGTGTCGGCATTTCGGCGCCCGATCAGTGCAGGCACGCACTGGATTGCGGCGCGGACGGCATTGTGATCGGCACGAAAACGGTCATGATGGCGGAAAGGGGCAGGGCGGCGTTGATGGATTATCTTGGCGAGATCAGGCAGGTGATCGATGGACGGTGATTTCGTCATTGGCATCGATGTCGGAACAACAGCGGTCAAGGCGGGCCTGCTCGATGCCGCCGGCACGCTGATCGACTATTTTTCCGCCGCCTATCCGACAAACCGTCCCGACGGCGCCATCGTCGAGCAGGATCCGCAGAGCTGGATGTCACTTGTGGAAGCCGCGCTCGAACAGATTGCCGCCAAGAACCTGCCCATCGCCGCCATCGGCATCTGCTCGCAGGTCAACACACATGTATTTGTGGGCGCGGACGGAGAGCCGCTGTTTCCCGCCATCGTCTGGCAGGATGGCAGGGCCAGCGCCGAGGCGGCCGAACTCGATGGCCGTGTCACTGATGAGCAGCGGATAAAGTGGTGGGGGGCACCGTTGCCGATCGATGCGAGCAATGTGATTGCGCGCATGCTGTGGATGTCGCGGCACAGGCCGGACATCTGGGAAAAGACCAGATATGTCATGCTTCCCAAGGATTACTGCATCTTCCGGCTGACCGGTGAGCTTGCTGCAGATCCCCTGTCCAATATCGGTCTCGTCGGGCGGTCACTTGCCTACATTCCGGAAGTTCTGGACCTTGTCCCGGGGGCGGCCGAGCGCCTTGTTCCGCTGAAGGATATGAAGTCACTGGTCGGCCGGGTGCGCCAGGAGGTGGCTCAGGGTATCCCCGTGGCGAACGGAACCATGGATGCCTGGACGGGCCTGCTCGGTTGCGGTGGCCATGCCGACGGAACCACCGTTTATCTCAGCGGCACCAGCGAGATCTTGGGGATTACGAGCCGTTCGATTGCGGCGACGCCCGGTGTCGTGGTGTTTCCGGAATATCAGGACATCTGCCTGCATGCCGGCCCCACCCAGTCTGGTGGCGCTTCCCAGTTGTGGTACTGCGGCATGCAGGGGCTCGAGCCGGAAGAAATGGCGGTGATTGCTGCCCGTTCGGACTTCAGGCGTCCGGCGCCGATATTTCTGCCGCATCTGCATGGTGAGCGGGCGCCGATCTGGAACGCCGATGCACGGGCCCTTTTTCTTGGCATCGAGGAGCGCACATCTTCCGCCGACATGGCCCGTGCCGTCTATGAGGGCGTGGCTTTTTCCGCCAGGCTGCTTCTGCAAAGCCTTGAAGCGTCCGCCGGCATCCGCAACGAGGTGATCAACTGCGGAGGCGGTGGCTTCCAGACCGAAATCTGGAACCAGATCCGTGCCGATATACTCGGCCGCCAATGCCGCAGACTTTCGGTCAAGGATCCGGGTGTGCTCGGTGCTGCAGGACTGGCAGGCTGGGCAATCGGTATGCATGCTGATCTCTCGGCGATGTTCAGGCAGATCACGCAATTCGACCGCACCTACGATCCGAATCCTCGGATGGTCGATCTCTACGATCAGCTTTTTCCGATCTATGTCGACGCCATCTCTGCAAACGCTGACCTGTGCAAGGCATGGCTTGAAGCCGATGCCGGAGCACAGTGATGTTCGGCGACTATCCAAAAACTGCGATTTTCGACTGCCGGGGCGATGGACTCGACCGAAAACGGTTCTTCATCGCCTCGAGCGAGCCTATTCTTTCGCAAACACAGACAAAACTGGGAGGGAAACAATGTTTATAGCCGGAACGATTGCAAGAACACTGCTTGTGCTGGCCGTGCTGACCGGCGTGGCAGCCGCACAGAACGTGACTGTCGTCACGCCCTATCTGGCGCAACCCGGAACCCAAATGTATGTCGAAGGTTTTCAAGCGGAAGCCGCCGATAAGGGCTGGAATGTCAATGTCATCGATACCGCCGGGGACGTGGCCGCCGTAATAAGCCGCATCGAGGATGCGGTGACGCAGAAGGTCGATGCGATCGTCATCAATGTGGACCCGGCGCAGGTTGCGGCCGGCCTCGAGGCTGCGGCAGCGGCGTCCATTCCGGTCATCGGAATGGACAGTGGCGCCGATCCGCTTGTCGTCACCAACGTCACGTCCAACGGTTACGCCATGGCAGCGGAAACCTCCGTCTACGTCGCCAACCGCATCGAGGGCAAGGGACGGGTCGTGATGTTTGTGTTCGATGCCTTCCCGCCCGTTCAGATTCGCGGCGTCATCGCGGACGCGGTGTTCGGCAACTACCCCGACATCGAGGTCATCGACCGGATCACACCGGATGTGCAGGATGGCGGCATTGCGGACAGCCGCGCCAAGATGGAGGCCCTTCTGGCTGCAAATCCGGAAGCCGGGAGCATATCGGCCGTCTGGGCTGCCTGGGACCAGCCGGCACTTGGTGCGTTGCAGGCAATCGAGGATGCTGGCCGCGCCGATGAAGGCATCGTCATTGTCGGTATTGATGCAAATCCGCAGGCCCGCGACGCGATCGCTGCGGGCGGCAATTTCGAGGCCTCGATTGCGCAGGATTTCATCGGCATTGGCAGGGCTACGGCGGATGCCGTGGGACGGGCCATTACAGGCGAAGAGATTCGGGAGAAGGTGATTTATGTTCCGACCGTCCTTGTCACAACATCGAATGTAGAAAACTAGTGGCCCGGCAGAAACCGGCAGGCCCCCGCCCGGGGTCTGCGACTTTCTGAGCACCCGGCATATGCACACACTTTCCATCCGCAACCTGTCGAAATCCTTCGCCGGATCGCCCGCGCTGATCGATGTGGATCTCGAACTGCGGGGAGGTGAAATACACGCTCTGATGGGTGAAAACGGCGCCGGAAAAAGCACGCTTATCCGCATCCTTGCCGGCGTTGAATCAGCAGACACGCTCGTGGCGAAAAAGGACGGGCGAACAGTGCCGCTCAACAGTGCCCAGTATGCCTATGACGCCGGTTTTCGGTTCATTCACCAGGAGCTGAATATCGTTCCTCAGCTCTCGGCCGCGGAAAATATCTCGCTCGGTCTGCCCTATCCGATGCGCTTTGGCGTCGCAGTGGACTGGAGGAAACTGAACGACCGGGCAAGGCAGGCACTGTCTCGTCTTGGTGTCAGCCATATCGACACCAGATGGCAGGCCGCGCGTTTCAACACGGGCGATCAGATGCTGATCAAGATCGCGAGCTGTCTGGTCGACGCCGAGGGCCGGACTGCCGATCTTTACGTGTTCGATGAACCGACCGCCGCCCTCACCGGAGAGGAATCGGAGAAGCTCTTCCAGGTCATTGCGGGTTTGCGGGACAGTGGCGCGGCGGTCTTGTACGTCTCTCACCGAATGAACGAAGTGATGCGTATCTGCGATCGCGTCACGGTGCTTCGCGACGGCCGCAAGGTGCTGTCGGCGCCGGTCGCCGAAACCGGCAAGGAGGAGATCATCGTCGCGATGACCGGGCGATCGGTCGCGGAGATCTATCCGCCGCGTTCCAGCGCCATCGGCGAAACAGTGGTATACGCCGCTTCCTCTGTCAGGACTGACACGGTGTCGGACATCGACTTCGAACTGCGCGCCGGTGAAATCCTCGGTGTCGCCGGTCTGGCGAATGCGGGACAAAGCGAGGTTCTGCGCATTGTCATGGGGCTGGCTGAGCTGAGGGAAGGGCAGCTGTCTCTTGGTCACAGGCCTGCCCCGACGACGCCGTCCGATGCCTGGGCAGCAGGTATCGCCTATATTCCGAAGGAGCGCCGGCGCGAAGGCCTGATGCTTCAGATGCCTGTGTGTGACAATGCCGTCCTGCCGCACCTTGATGACCTGAGGCGCATGGCGTTTCTGGCCAACCGTCGCGCTGAACTGGCATCCGCGCAAAGGACGGCCAATGACGTGAAGCTCAAAGCCGCCGGTCTTCTGCAGTCTGTATATCAGCTTTCGGGCGGTAATCAGCAAAAGGTGCTTTTCGCGCGCGCGCTTGGAAAGACACCCGCGGTACTGGTCCTTGATGAGCCGACACGGGGCGTCGATATCGGCGCGAAATTTGACATCTATTCGCTCGTGCGCGCGCTGAGCGAGGCGGGTTGCCCGGTGATAATGACATCGACCGATTTGTCCGAGACGCTCGGCATGTGCGACCGCGTGCTGATCATGCGCGACGGTGCGCAGCAGGCGATCATCGATGCCGAGGGGCTCGCGCCGGCGGATCTGCTTGGCCGGATTTATGCATCATGAGCCAGGTGCGGTGGATCTATGATTAGAATAGTCAAACTCTACGGAACACTGATCGGCTTTGCGCTTATCGTCGTGCTGTTTTCGGTCCTGCTGCCGGGCACGTTTTTGACCGCCGGCAACCTGATCAACATTTCCCAGCAGATCAGCATGCTTGCCGTCGTGGCCTTCACGATGACGATTGTCATGGTCATGAACGATTTCGACCTGTCGGTGGGCTCGATGGCGAGCCTTGCCGGTGTAACGGCCGCCGTTCTGTTCTCCCTCGGATACCCGGTTTATGTGGGTGTGGCGGCTGCATTGCTGGTCGGCCTGCTGGGTGGGCTGTTCAATGGCGTTCTGGTGTCCCTGGTCGGTATCCTTCCATTCGTTGCAACCCTCGGAACGTTGACCATGTTCAGCGGCATGGCGTTCCTGGTCAGCGGCGGCAGGACCATCTTCGGACGCGACATACCGTCTGAATTCTCCGGTTTCGCGCGCGGTGGCATCCCGCTCGAATTCATCGGGCTTGAGGGGCAAAGGCTGCCCTTTCTGAGCCTTGTCGCACTTGTCGTGCTGGCGGGCGTGTGGTTTGTCCTGGAGCAGACAACCTACGGACGGCGGCTATATGCGATCGGGGGCAACAAGGAGGCCGCCCGGCTTGCCGGTGTGCGGGTCAGATCGCTGCGATTGTCGGCCTTTGCGCTGACCGGCCTCGGCGCAGCCATCGCTGGCCTGATGTATTCAAGCCGCGTCGCCTCGGCAAACCCGACACAGGGCAGCGGCCTGATGCTGGATGCAATAGCAGCCGTGTTTCTCGGCATGACGATGAGCGAGGAGGGTGAACCCCGAGTGCAATACACGCTTGTCGGCGTGCTGATACTCGGCGTGCTCGACAACGGGCTCACCCAGCTCAGCGTCGACAGCTACATACGGGAAGTCATGGTGGGCGCGATCGTTGTAACCGCCGTTGCCTTCTCAAGTATTACCAAGCAAAGCCGCTAGGGCCAATCCGACCCGGACTTGCTCTAGAGACCCATGCAGTTGGCGTAGTAGGTTGTTGTCGCCGGCCAATCGGAAAAGACCCCGATGACGCCCACCTGCTGCGCCAGCACATCCAGAAGCACCAGCGCATCGCTGTCGCTCCTTGTGATCTCGCCGATTGTCTGGAAATACCAACCGCCGCCGGATGTGAGCGGACCGGAGCGTTCAAGCGTCCAGGCGATGATGTCGAGCCCCGCATCCTTTGCAGCATTGGCATAGGCTGAGGGAACGGGCTTGCCGCCGTCGCCCTTCGTCACCAGCACCCAAAGCGGCGGGGCGATGATCTTGACGTTGCTGGCCGCCATCTCCTCCATTGTGGGCTTCCACGTCTGCGGATCCTGTGGATCAAAGCCCTCCTGGCTGAAACGGCCATCGAGATAGACCGCCTGAGCACCGAACTCCGGCTCGTTTTCGATCCAGTAGGCGACATCCGAAGGATTGAACGACTGTGCGTAAACGCGGCTGGCCGGAACATTGGCCTGCTTGAAGGCGTCAATCATCTTTTGCGCATACTGTTGTCGCGTGAAATCGCCCTCATAGGGCATGTCGACCGCCGGTGATTTCAGCTCGGGAGTGTGTTTGACGCCGAGTTCCTCGAAGAGTTCGATGGATTCGGCAAGTGTCAGCAAACGCCCCTCGGCCGCGTAGAGATCCGTGCGCCATCTCGCCAGTCCACCGACATATTCCTCGACCGTTGTCGCGTTGCTGTCGGACGAATCCATCTTGCCGGTCAGCTGGCGGAACTGTTCCAGCGTGATGTCGGATGTACAGCATCGCGCATTTGCCGGCGTATTGCTGGCCGGATCGGCCGGCGTGAAAGGAACGCTGCAGCTGGCGGCGATTTCCGGCTTAAGGAGAATATCGGTGGTCGTGTGCAGGTCGCATTGCGAGTGGCGGCACACAAGTTCGCGGTCCTTCGTAAAGGTGACGTCACATTCCATGATACCGGCGCCCATGCGGGCCGCAGCGCGGTAGGACTGTTCCGTGTGTTCGGGAAACTGCAGCGGCGCTCCGCGGTGCCCGATGGAGAAGTCGCTCTTGAAAAACGGTCCTTTCTCACAGGCCCGCAAGGCTTCCTTCAGCGCACCGTCGCTGAGGTTTTCCAGCAGGTAGAACGGGCGCGGACCAAGGTGGACGGTCTGGTCGTCTGCGGAGGCCATTGAAGCCATTTGTAGAACGAGGACCGTTATCAGTCCGGTCAGCAATGCGGAGATTTTCATGTGCGGCCTCTCGGCGGAACTGGAGCTGCAGGTGTCGCCGACCTTATGGCGGCTGACATCCAGACTATGAGAGCATTGCGACGATTGGATAACGGTCGCTGTTCACCCTTTCCACACGACCGAATAAAGATCCGGCCGCCGGTCCGAGAGGTTTCTGACTGACCCCTCGCGCCGCGCCCAGTCGAGGGTTTCAAGGTCAAGATCGGCGAAGATGATGGTCTCCTTGTTTTCACTCGCCTCGGCGGCAATGCCATCGCGCGCGAAGGGAAGATCGCAGGGTGTCAGGATGGCTGACCGGGCAAAGGCGCTGAACTGCTCCGGCACATTGCCAAACAGGCCGGTCATGCCCGCCGTCGCGACATAACACTGGTTCTCGACCGTCCGGGCAGCGCAGCAATGACGAACCCGAAGATGCCCGTGCATCGTGTCTGTCAGGTAGGGTACGAACAGGATTTGGGCACCCTGGTCGATCAAATGCCGGGCGAGTTCGGGGAATTCGCTGTCATAGCAGATCATCACGCCGACCGGACCGCAATCCGTCTGGATGATATCGGCCGTATTTCCTCCGGCAACGGCCCAGGCGCCGGATTCGGTGGGAGTCGGATGCAGCTTTTCACGTGTTTCGACACTACCGTCCCTGAGAAACACAAAGGCGGTGTTACGGGCAACGTTGCTCTCATCGACGGTCAGATGCGATCCGGCGATGATGTTGATGCCGTGTTCGCGCGCCAGCGCCGCGGTGCGTTCGGTGAACGCCTGCGTATGGGCGTGCGATCGCGTTGCGACGTCGCTCGGTTCCATCGGCTCTTCCGATGCAAGAAGGCACAGTGTGAACAGCTCGGGAAACAAAACGAAGTCGGACTGGTACTCCGCCGCTGCGTGAACGAAAAATCCAAGCCGGTCGTAGAAGCGGTCAGCATCCATCGTTCTTTCCGCACACCACTGCACCGAAGCGACGCGGATCCTTGCGGCATTTGTAGCCATGTCGAGAACTCCCGTTGCGGACTGCCGACTACAGCCTGTCGATCACCTCGCGGTCACCGGCGCCGGTGTCGCCGGCGTCCCACTGTGCCGTGATCATGGGCACGATCTTGCGCGCGTCGGTCACCACAAGCGGTTTCGCAAGATGGGCCGAGTGGATGAAACCGGATGTACCCATGTGATTGAGCAGCTCAAGCAGAGGATCCCAGAACCCGCCGATATTGGCGAGCACCATCGGCCTTCTGTGGCGGCCGAGTTGCGACCAGGTCATGATTTCTATGATTTCCTCAAGCGTTCCGATGCCGCCGGGCAGGGCAACGAACGCTCCTGACTTCTCGAACATGGCGTGCTTGCGCTCATGCATGTCGCGGGTAACGATCAATTCGTCGAAGGAAAGCCGTTTTCCGTTTCCGGCTTCCCGGCTTTGCAGGAACTCCGGTATGATGCCCGTGACCTTGCCGTTCCCTTCGAGGACGGCTTCGGCGACCGCGCCCATAATGCCGTAGGTGCCGCCACCATAGATCAGGCGTATATCGCTCTCGGCAATCGACTTGCCGAGGTCTCGCGCCGCCGTCTCGAACGTTGGGTCGTAACCGGGCTGTGAGCCGCAATAGACGCAAATGGACCGATTCTCCACCATGACGTCGAACAAGCATGGCTGCCCCGGACTGGTCAAGCCGTGCCGCGACTGTGTAGCTGATGCTTTTTTGTCGATAACCGGCGTGATGTTGGTATCAACACGGCCCAAAACCGCGCAAATGCTTGTTTGGGTCCGGCAAAAGTTCTAGTTTGGCGGCGATTTTTAAGGATCGGCGCTGCGCTCGTTGTGCATGTGACGGGCCACTCGATACGGGGGCGGATGGGCGCGGTTCGCAAGCGTGCAGCAGGTTTTGTGCTGCACCGACTGGAGTATGAAATGAACAAGAACAAGTCCCTGCTTTGGGCCCTCGTCGGATTGATTATCATCATTATCGTCGGGGTTTATGTGTACCTGACCGATCCGTTTGCGGAGGGAGACACCACCCAGACCGCGCAGCAAGACGGGGCAGTTTCCCAATCCGAAGAAACCGGAGCGGAAGAAACGGCGGCCGCGCAACCGGACACGAATGACACGTCAAGCGACACTGCCTCCGGCGAGGCCGCTGAAATCAACGCCCCGACATTTGATGTTGTGCGCGTCGAACCGAACGGCTCGACATTGATTGCCGGTCAGGCGACACCCGGGACACAGGTCGAGATAGTCAGCGGCGGCCAGGTCATTGCCAAAGCGGATGCCGGAAGCAGCGGCGATTTCGTTGCCGTCGTCAATGACGCACTTGAGCCTGGCGACCACGAGATCGTTTTGCGCTCGGTCGGGGAGGGCAGCGCCTCTGCCGAGTCTGAGGAAATCGCGACAATCAGCGTCCCCAAGGACGACCCGGCGGAACTCCTCGTCATGGTCACCAAGCCGGGCGAGGCGAGCCGCATCCTGACGAAGCCGGAAACTGCCACCGAGGAAACCGTTGCCGCCGCGGCCGGAACCGATGAGGCCGCGCAAGGGTCCGAAACCGAAACGGGCGTCGCCGAAAAGCCCGCAGAAGGACAGGATGAGACAGAGACGGCTTCGCAAGCGACGAACCAGGAAGACGAACCGAAAACGGCGATGACCGAGGACACGGCCGGCAATCAAACAGCCGCAGCACCCGCAGAAGACGCCACCAGTCAGCCAGCAGATGAGGAGACAGCAGCCGCTGCGTCTTCCGATGATGCTGACCAGCCGCAGGCTTCGTCTGCTGAAGCAAGCGAAGCGCCAAAAGCCGACACGGATACGGCGCAAGCACCGGCGTCCGGTGATGAGACATCCGACACCGAGGTTGCCATGGTTCCGGCGGAAACGTCGGCGGAGGATGGAGGGACTGAAAAGTCTGGCGCCGTTGCCGCGGTACCGCAGACAACGCTGCGCATCGATGCCGTGGAAATCGAGGACGGCCGCATATTCGTCGCGGGCTCCGCAACACCCGGCGGCGAGGTTCGTGTCTACGCGGACGGCGAACCCATCGGCTCCAGCACCGTTAGCACCTCCGGACGGTTTTTGGTCGAGGCCAACAAGGATCTTGCCGTCGGCGACCACATTATCGGTGCTGACCTGATCCTGCAGGCCGGTGATGCGCCCTCCTTGCGCGTTGCCGTCCCGTTCACCCGGCCCGAAGGTCAGATGGTGGCTGCGGTCGCGTCGCCCGAAGCGGAACAAAACGCTGAAAATGCCGGCCAGGTGTCTGACAGCTCGACAGGTTCGGACAGCAGCGCGGCGGTCGAGACCGCGGCAAAACCGGAAACGGAACAGGCCGGCGATGCCGCTGCGACTTCAGTTCAGTCCTCTACAAGCCAGAACACCGAGCAAGCTACGGAAACCGCGGCAAAGCCGCCGGAGACCACCGACAGCGGCAGCACGGAAACGGCGAACAACAACGCGCAATCCGAACCCGAACCGACAACCGAAACCGCACAGGCCGGTTCGCAAGCGCAGATCACCGAGCAGGGCTCCGCCGATGACTCCGGCGCAGCGCAGGGCGATGCTTCCGGGGATTCCACGATTGTCGCGAGTGCCGATACGCAGGACGATGCGACACCGACCGTTGTTCAGCCGGCACTCGAGCCGCGTGACAGCTCGGTCATTATCCGCCGCGGCGACACGCTCTGGCAGATATCGCGGCGCATATACGGTCGCGGCGTGCGTTACACGACGATCTATCTGGCCAATGCGGATCAGATTCAGAATCCGGACATGATCGAGCCCGGCCAGATCTTCATGGTGCCCGACGAGCCGCTTGAAAACGCAGAGGAATTGCATCGGGACCGCATCCGGAGTCGGTAAATTGGGCTGGACCCGGCCGCTTGACGGTCATACACCAGAACCTATCTAATATGCGGGCGGCGATCGCGGAACATCGCCGCCCTTTCCGTCGGAATTCGATTGTTTCGACGATGGGGGCGTTCCGCACCCGCTTTTAAAAGGCGTTTCCTTGTCAGATCAGAATAAAACCGTCGCTGCCGACACCGCCAATCCGCTTCATACGCTGCGCAATCTGTGGCCCTATATGTGGCCGTCAGACCGCGCGGATCTCAAGCGGCGCGTCATGATCGCTGCGGCTTTTCTCGTGCTGGCGAAACTGTCGCAGGTGGTCGTTCCATATTTCTTCAAATGGGCGACGGACGCGTTGAACGGCGATCATGATGGCCTCCAGTTCCTGCCGGCTTTGCTGATTGCTCCGGTCATGCTGGTGGTTGCCTATAATGTGGCCCGGATTGTGCAGCTCGGCTTCAACCAGTTGCGCGATGCCCTGTTTGCGAAGGTCGGGCAGCATGCCGTGCATCAGCTTGCCTACAAGACATTTGTTCATATGCACCGCCTGTCCCTGCGTTTTCACCTGGAACGGCGCACTGGCGGCCTGTCCCGCATCATCGAGCGTGGCGTCAAGGGCATTGAATCCATCGTGCGTTTCACGATCCTGAACACGCTCCCGACACTGCTGGAATTCGCGCTGGTCGCGGTGATCTTCGGCTTTGCCTATGGCTGGTCCTACGTCGCCGTTACGGCCATTGTGATCTGGCTCTACATCTGGTTCACGGTGCGTGCCAGCGACTGGCGCATTGCCATTCGCCGGGACATGAATGAATCGGATACCGACGCCAACACCAAGGCCATCGACTCGCTGCTCAATTTTGAGACCGTAAAATACTTTGGCAACGAGGACATGGAGGCGGCCCGCTACGACCGGTCGATGGCGCGCTACGAGGCCGCTGCCACACGCATCTGGACGTCGCTCGGCTGGCTCAACCTGGGACAGGGGCTTATCTTCGGCGCCGGCATGGCGGTCATGATGGTGATGTCTGCCCTTGCCGTGCAACGCGGCGAGCAGACCATCGGCGATTTTGTCTTCATCAACGTCATGCTCATGCAGCTGTCCATTCCGCTGAACTTCATTGGCTTCGTCTATCGCGAGATCAGACAGGGCCTGACCGATATTGAAAACATGTTCGACCTGCTCGATATCGACGAAGAGGTGACCGACAAGCCCGGCGCAAAACCGCTTGCACTCAAAAACGGTTCAATCCGCTTCGATGACGTGCATTTCCGTTACGATCAGGACCGGCCCATCCTCAAAGGCATCACGATCGACGTGCCGAACGGCAAGACGGTTGCCGTTGTCGGGCCTTCGGGTGCCGGAAAGTCGACAATCTCGCGCCTGCTTTTCCGGTTTTACGATGTGCAGGAAGGCGCCATTACGGTTGACGGCCAGAATGTCCGCGACGTTACCCAGAAATCGCTGCGGGAAGCGATCGGCATGGTTCCGCAGGACACGGTGCTCTTTAATGATACGCTGGCCTACAATATCCGCTACGGCCGCATCGATGCGACCGACGAGGAAGTCAGGCAGGCGGCCGATATGGCGCAGATCGGTGATTTCATCGACAGCCTTCCGGATGGCCTGGACACCATGGTCGGCGAACGCGGTCTGAAACTCTCCGGTGGCGAGAAACAGCGTGTTGCGATTGCCCGCACGATCCTCAAAGCGCCGCCGATCCTGATCCTCGACGAGGCAACGTCGGCACTTGATTCAGCCACGGAGCAGGAAATCCAGTCAGCGCTCGATTATGTCAGCCGCGGCCGCACAACCCTCGTCATCGCCCACCGCCTTTCCACCGTTATCGGCGCTGATGAAATTATCGTCCTGCAGGACGGTGTGATCGCCGAACGCGGCACGCACCAGCAGCTTCTCGATCACAAGGGCCTTTACCTCGACATGTGGAACCGCCAGCGCGAGGCCCGCGAAACCGAAGAGAAGCTCAAGGATTTTCGCGAGCACGACGAACTCGGTGTTATCGTTCGCAAACGACCCTTTGGTCACGTCGAGCCGGCGGAGCCATTGCCTGAGGACTAGTTCGTTTCGCAGTTCAAGTCCGATACCATTGCGTCTATATAGACGCGGGCTGCTTCGCGCCGTAGGACGGTGAGCGAACGCCACGGAGTTGCTGATGAGTCTCTACGATACGATCACAAGCACATTGGTTCCGGTGCACAAGGAGGGCTACAAATTCGTCCTCGCATTTCTTGCCGCCTCCCTTGTCCTTGGCTGGATCTGGGATCCGCTGTTTTGGATCGGCCTGTTGCTGACCGCGTGGTGTGCCTATTTCTTCCGCGATCCGGAGCGTGTTACTCCGCTCGATGATGATCTCGTCATCAGCCCTGCAGACGGGCGCGTCTCGTCCATCGTTTCGGTCACGCCGCCGCGGGAACTCGGCCTCGGCGAGGATGAATTGCTGCGCATTTCCGTTTTCATGAATGTGTTCAACTGCCATGTGAACCGCGCACCGATGGCCGGCAACGTCCGGGAGGTGGTCTACAAGCCCGGCCAGTTCCTCAATGCCGAGCTTGACAAGGCGAGCGAGGAAAACGAACGCAATGGTGTGGTCATCGAAACAGCCAAGGGGCCGATCGCTGTCGTGCAGATAGCCGGGCTGGTGGCCCGCCGTATCCTGTGCTGGACCACCGCCAATGATCACCTCGATGCCGGGGAACGTTTCGGCCTGATCCGTTTCGGATCGCGGCTCGACGTTTTCCTGCCGCAGGGTGCAACGCCGCGGGTGGCTGTCGGGCAGACAGCGGTCGCGGGCGAAACAGTGCTTGCCGAGTTTGACACCGCCAAGGGCAAAACCGTGTCCCGCAGGGCTTGAGTAGAATGGACTCCGGATTCTCACCCTTCGATCCCAACGGATCTGCAAAGGACGACGAGAGCAGGGGCCCGCGCCTGCGCGATATCTCTTTGCGCATGATGGTGCCGACCATCATTACCGTACTGGCGATCTGTGCGGGTATGACAGGAATACGGCTGGCTTTCGAGCAGCGCTTCGAACTTGCGGTGGCAATGCTCTTGCTTGCCGCATTGCTGGATGCCGTCGACGGGCGTGCAGCGCGGCTGTTGAAGACCTCGACCAAGTTCGGCGCCCATATGGATTCCCTTGCCGACATCGTCAATTTCGGTGTAGCGCCGGCGCTGGTGCTCTATGCCTATCTGCTCGAACAGGTCAAATCCTTCGGGTGGATTGCGGCCATGATATACGCCATTGCCGCCGGCCTTCGACTTGCCCGGTTCAACGTCATGGAGGACCGCTACGAAAAAGCCAGTTGGCAGGCCGACTACTTTGTCGGCATTCCCGCGCCCGGCGGTGCGATACTGGTCCTGCTTCCGGTCTATCTCGGTTTTCTAGGGATCGCGCCTGAACCGGTCTTCGCCTATCTCGCGTCCGTCTACACGCTGCTCATCGCTTTTCTGATGGTCAGCCGTGTTCCGGTCTATTCGGGCAAGTCGCTGGGTCAGCGCATCCGCCGCGATCTGGTTTTTCCGCTGCTGCTGATCATCGTGCTTTACGTGGCGCTGCTGATGACATTTACCTGGCAGACTATGGCGGCCAGCACCTTGCTTTACCTCTTTTCACTGCCCTTTGGAGCCCGCGCCTGGCGCAAACGCTATGGCGCCGAGCGCCGCGTGAGGTCGCCCGAGGACGAGGACGTGTAACGATCGCAACCGGTCAATCCGGGGCACCTTTCTAAATGCCCCGAATTCGCTCAATCACCATTGCCCTGCGCCGCCCGATTCACTGGGAAGGTCGCCCGAATTACCCCATTCGGCCCAGGAGCGCTGGTACACCCTGACTTGCGGATAGCCGAGAAGCCGAAGCGCAAAGTAGGTATGCGCGGACATTTCGCCATTCTGGCCATAGATGACGATGTTATCTTCCGGCAACGCGCCGAATTCCACAAAGTGTGCGTGCAGCCGACCAGCGGATTTCATGGTCAGATCGGCGTTCAGACTGCCTTTCCAGAAAATGTTCATGGCCGAGGGGATGTGGCCATCACGGTACATTTTTCCGGAGCGGACATCGATGACCTTGACCCGCGGGTCGAACTGCCGCTGAAGGATCCAGTCTGCGCTGGCGACGCGCCGCGGCATCCGGTTGATGCTGAAATGTGCTATCGCCTCGATTGGCTGCGAGCCTGTCCCCGATGCCTGCGACAGACCATAGCCGCTTGCCTGCCAGGCCTGCAGCCCACCGTCCAGGAGGCCGGATTTCGAGTGGCCGAAATACTCCAGTAGCCAGAACAGACGCGAGGCGCGCAATCCACCCTCGTCGTCATAGAGAACAACGCGGGTTTGTGCGTCGATCCCGGCAGCGGAAAGGATATCAGCCAGTGCGGCATCCGCCTTCAACGCGCCGTCGATCTGGGCTTCAGTGTCCGTCAGTGTCGTGTATGGGATGTTGACGGCCTCCGGTATATGCCCGGCCGCAAAAGCCTCCGCCGAACGGACATCGACAATGCGCAACTGCGAGGGAGCGCCCATCATCGTGAACGCGGCTTCGACATTGATGGCTTCGGAGAGCGCGTCCGCCGTTACCAGAAGGTCGGCATTGCGGTATTGCGCTGAGGCGGAAACCGCCTGAAAAGCCCAGCCGCCAATCAATGCGAACGCTGCAACAGTTCTGAGAATTCCGAATGACATGATCTTCCTCCTTTCACGTATTTTGAAGCGGCCGGCTAATGCGGCTGGGGCACAAAGCGCAGATAGGGTTTCGGAGCACGCCACCCCTCGGGATACGCAGCCCTTGCCTCTTCGTCCGTCCAGTCGAATGGCAAAAGGACATCCTCGCCGTTCGACCAGTCCGCCGGTGTCGCCACCATGTACCGCTCATTGAGCTGCAGGCTGTCGAGGGCGCGCAGCACTTCGGTGAAATTTCGGCCGCAGGTCATCGGATAGGCGATAGTCAGGCGGACGGTCTTCGACGGATCGATGATGAAGACGGTTCGGACCGTGGCATTCTGATGTGCAGTCCGTGTCCCGTTGCCCACCGGCTCGTCCTCCGGCAGCATGCCGTAGAGCTTGGAGACGGCAAGGTCACCATCGCCGATGATCGGATAGTCCGGAGCCGCTTCTGCGATCTCCGCAATATCGTCAGACCAGGCGAGGTGGCTTTCCACCGGATCGATGCCGAGGCCCATGATCCGGCAGCCGCGTCGGGCGAATTCCCCTTTCAGTTTTGCCATACTGCCAAGTTCTGTGGTGCAGACGGGGGTAAAGTCTTTTGGATGCGAGAAGAAAACGCACCAATTGTCCCCGATCCAGTCATGAAACCGGATGCGGCCGATTGTTGTGTCGGCGACAAAATCGGGCGCAGTACTTCCAATGCGAAGTGTCATAATCTTGATTCCTTCAATTTGCGCGTTGCAGCGCAATGGTTGAATCGACGCGGTATTTCCGCGAATGTGTTGATATGGCCGGAGCGTTGGCGCAGCCGGCGACTTCATTTCTCGATCAAATGGACGACGAATTCATCTCGAGAGATTGCGATGGGGGGCTGCATTTGTGCGGCGGAACCCGTTCCAAGGTGAAGCGGAATGAACTGGGACGACCTTAGAATTGCACTGGCGGTTCAACAGACCGGAACCTACCTTGCCGCCGCAGCGCGGCTCCAGATCGACGAAACGACGGTGTCGCGGCGCATGGCACGGCTGGAAAAGAGCATCGGATTCGCGCTCTTCGACGCGATTGACGGTATCCGGCAGCCGACCCCGAAGGGGGCCGAAATGTTGCGGCATGCGGTACGCATGTCAGGCGAGGCCGCCAGGATCGCCGGGCTCAAGGACAAGGCAGACCATCCGATCGCGACATTCCGGCTGGCAACAACCGATTCCATAGCAGTCGAGTTGCTCGGTGCTGCCGTTCCGCCATTTCTTGCAAAGAACCCCGGTCTGCGCGTGGAACTCCTTGCGTCAACGGAGAATGTCAATTTCTCGCGCTGGGAAGCGGATTTCGCCATTCGCCTGCGCAAGCCCGAGAAAGGCGACTTCATCATCACAAAGCTTGGCGAGTGGGTCTTTTATCTGATTACGCCAAGAGCCCCTGTCGAGATTGGCGAACCATTGCTGTGTGCCTATCCGGAAGCATTGGACGCGTCGCCGGAATCGCGGTTCCTGATCGAAGCGGGACTGAAGGACAGGGCGCGATGCCTGAGCAAAAATCTGCTGGTAATCAGGAAGATGCTCGAGACTGGCCTGTGCAGCGGCATCCTACCGAGCTTCGTGTGTCAGGACCTTATCGGCGACGAGCGTTTTGAAGTGCAAAGGTTGGAGTTTACCCGTGAAATCTGGTTGTTGATGCAGCCGCATCTGAAGCGCGAACCGCTGGCGCGTGAATTTGTCGACTGGATAAAGACGTGTTTTGCCGAGATCAGGACATAATCCGTCGGCAAATGTGCATCGTGATCGAAAGGGAGGATCTCCAGTGAAACCCAGTCCCCATCATCCGATGAAATCCACGGAAGGCATGGTCGACTACGACCGCAATTCCGCTGCCCAGCAGCAGATGGTCAACACACAGTCGGGACGAATGCGTGAGCTTGTCGGATCGCTTTCTCCGGCCGGGCCCGAAATGACGGTTGTCGATTATGGCTGCGGTCCGGGTTCGAGTGCCATCGAGGCTGTGAGGCCTTCGATTGAGGCCAGTCGCGCGCATTTTCCGGAGCTGCCCGTCTCCGTCGTTCACATGGATCAGCCCGGCAATGACTGGAACGCCCTTTTTCAGCTGGTGTTTGGATCCTTCGGATATCGTGGAGGGTCCGATGACATCCGCACCGCCGCAGCGGTCGGCACCTTCTACAGTCAGATGATGCCGGCCAGTTCGGTCGACATGGCAACCTGCTTCGCAGCCAGTCACTGGCTGAGCCAGACCGTCTCGGTCAAGGCACCGGGGTCGATCTGGTTCGCGGACCTGCAAGGCGAGGCAAGGCAGACAGTGTGGGACCAGGCGGTTCGGGACTGGAGCACTTTGCTGCGTCACAGAGCGACGGAAATCAGGAAAGGTGGATACCTGCTTGTCGGAACACTCGGCTCAGTCCCCGACGAAACCGAAATCAACGGCACGGCTGCTTCCGGCCGTGGCATATACCGGGCAATACAGGTTGTCGCACAGTCGATGGCCGAAGACGGGCTGATAAACCCGGACGTCCTTGACCGGTTCGTATTTGCGCTCTGGTTCATGACCGAAGAAGAAGCCCGCACGCCGTTGGAGGAAGACGGGCAGCTGGCCGCCGCCTTCGACATCGAGGAGATCAGTGTGACCCCGGCGCCAGGCAACAATCGCGATGTCTTCGGTGCATATCTCGCAGACCCGGACGACTACGCCAAACGCTATCGCGGCTATATCCGCGCCTTCGCGGATTCCACGTTGCGCAAGCAATTGTTCGAACCGGGTGTTTCGTCGGTGGCGGATGTCGACGCACTGGCCGATACGTTTTTCAATCGCCTCGAGGAGCTTTATCGAACCCAAACGGACAAATACGCCTTCGAGCTCTGGCACTTGCTGGTGATCTTGAAGAAGAAATAGACACGAAGTCCATATTCTGCCAGTCTTCCGGCAGGTTTGTTAAATTTTGCTTTCAAAAAGAAGCGCTTGAGAAAGTTTTTTCATCCAAGTGTGAAGACTTCGACCTCGCGGTCGATGCCCCGGATACTGTGTTCACCAAGCGCTTTCGTGCCATGCTGCGATTGGATGCGGTCATTTGTTGCCGCATCGAGAAGAACAGTCTTTTCGAGGCTCTTTGCAAGGCTTTCGAGCCGCGCGGCAAGGTTGACCACCTCTCCATAAACGGTGAATGCCTGCCTTTGAGACGATCCCACATTTCCCGATGCGATTTTGCCTGAGGCAATTCCGATACGGATTCGATACGCCGTGGTATCAGCCAGCCGCAAAAGATCGATGGCCGCTTCAACGGCGTTCAGTTCGGGCGACTCGACTTCGACCGGCGCATTGAAGGTCGCCAGCAGCCCGTCGCCGGTGAAAGTGATGACGATCCCGTCATGCTTGCTGATCGTATCGGTGGCGGCGGCAAGGAACGAGTCCAACGCCTCAATGACCTCTTGGGGGTCACGGCTGGCCGCAAATTTTGAGAAATCTGCGATGTCCAGCACAAGCACGGAGGCGTGCCGGACCTGTGGCTCCAGTGCCTCGGGGGAGTTTATGAGCTTCTCGGCGATGGCCCGGGGTACATAGCGTCCAAGGACATTCGACACCCGCTCGCGTGCCCTTCGCTCCGTTTCCTGCTGCACTTCGGCCGCCACCTGGGCAAAGAACACCCGCCGAGCGCGATATACGGCCAACGCCAGGATCAATGCACCGGCAAACAAAAAACCTGTCTCTTCGATCCGGTTGCCGCGGCCGATGAAATCAATCGAAAGAAAAACGGTCTCGTAGTCGCTTCTGTCGGCATTGGCGGGCAGGTCGCCCCAGGACAGGGAACGCTCCATGCCGCTCACGACCAACAGGAAGGCCGACCACCAGCCAATGACAGCAACGGCACCGACCCAGATCACCAGGCGCCAGGAGAGCGAGAGCGTTGCCAGTGCAACGATCGGGATCAGATAGTAAATTCCGTAAGCCCGGAACGCGATGATCTGCGGAACGTCGCCGGTGCGGCTGATCGGAATGAGTGCGAACAGCGCGCAGATGCCGAGAACATCGATCGTGTAGATCGCGTATTTCATCCACCACCGGTCAAATCGCGTTCCGATGACGATCAGATGTGCCACGCCCAGCCCGGCGTAGATCAAAAGTATCGCCAGGCCGACGGCGCGCGGCTCGGAATCAGTGGCAAAGGATGCACCGGCATACCAGACAAACGCCGCCACGATCACCACGGTGCGGCACGAGATAGCCAACCTGAGCCCGTTTTCCTCGGTCTGCTGCAGGCGCAGAAATGCATGTTCTCGGATGCGTTCAGGCATGTCCGGCAGGGTTCACGGTTGAGTACAGTTGCACGCGTCCATTTTGCAACGTCGGTGCGTCAGGGGATACAAAAATCACCGGCCGGTTTCAGCCGGCCGGTGAGTTATCGATTGATCGGCGCCGCGCGCTAGGCGGCTTTCTTTCCGTATTTCTGCAGCACCTGATCAGCTTGCTTGCCGGTAACTTCTGCGAGATGGTCGAACGCCTTGCGGAAGCTCGCAACACCCGCGGTCGCCGAGCGCAGCTCGATGATGAGGTCCTGTATTTCGGATTCCGGCATGATGGCATTGACCGCGTCCCAGCCTTCCCAGCCGGGTCGTGCGTCAAAGCCGAGCAACTGCCCGCGCCGTCCGGAGACGATCGCATTGATGCGGGCCGTGGCGTCATTGGGGCAGAAGATCTCCACCTTGCACATCGGCTCGAGCAGGACCGGTTTGCAGTCCGGCATGCCCTCGCGCATGGCAAGCTGGCCAGCCATCCGGAAGGCCTGGTCGGACGAATCCACCGTGTGGTAGGAACCGTCCGCAAGATTCACCGCGATATCGACAACCGGAAAGCCGAGGGGACCTTCCAGCAGATAGTCGCGGATGCCTTCACGAACCGAAGGAATGTATTGCTTGGGTACGACACCGCCGGTGATCGTGTCCGAGAACACGAAGCCTTCACCGCGAGGCAGCGGCTTGATGTCGAGAACCACATCGCCGAACTGGCCGTGGCCGCCGCTTTGCTTCTTGTGACGTCCGCGCACATTCGTCGACTGCCTGATCGTTTCCTTGTAGGGCAGGGTCGGGTTGCCGGTTTCGGCGGTAATGCCGTATTTGCCGATCAGCCGTTCCAGCGCCACCCGCAGATGCATCTCGCCCTGGCCCTCCAGCAGCGTCTCACCGGTGTCCTGTATATGCGTGAATCGCAGCGACGGATCTTCCTCGACGGAGCGCTGTAGGGCCGCAGAAAGCTTGACTTCATCCTTGCGTTCCGTCGGTGCAACACGCTTGGCGATCACCGGATCGGGTATGTCGAGATCGCAAAGGTTCTCCGGTGGCTTGCCGTTGGCTGAGAGTGTTTCGCCGGTCAGAACGCCCTCGACCTTGTTCAAGGCAACGGTTTCGCCGATGCCGGCTTCACCGCGCCGTTTGCTCTGCTGGCCGAGCATATCGAGCACGCTCGATACCCGGCCCTCCGAGCCGTCCGGGCGGGTGACTGTGTCGCCTTCCGAGATTTTGCCGGAAAGCACGCGGGCGATCGAGAGTTTGCCGCCATGCTCCGAATAAAGCGTCTTGAGGACCTGCAGCAGGGGTTCCTTGTCTGCGTTTGCCGGAAGCCCGAGGCGTTCGCGGGTCTGCGATATGCCGGGTGCCTCGTGGCGCAGAGCCTTCAAAAGCCGCCACACGCCATTGCCGTGAGACGCCGATCCGATAAACACCGGACAGATTTCACCGGTTTGCATCTCCCTGACGAGGTCGCCAAACACCAGATCGCGTTCCGGATTGATATCCTCCAGCAACTGCTCCATCAGAACGTCGTCATAATCGGCGATCTGCTCCAGCATCTCGAAACGGGCCTCGACCTCGCGCGCCTGCTCCTCGTCGGGAATGTCGATGACTTCGCTGGTCGCGTGCTCCTTGTAGACATAGGCGCGTTCGAGAGCGAGATCGATAAATCCTGTCGCAATCCCGTTCTGCCAGATCGGGATCTGGCGAACGACCAGAGGCGCCTTGGACGCCGGCTGAACCGCTTTCAGGAGATTGCGGATACTGCCCTGGAACTTGTCGATCTTGTTGATAAAGAGCATATGCGGAATGCCGCGATCCTCCAGCGAACGCAGGATGATCTGCAGCGCCGGCAGCTTTTTCTCGTCGGCCTCGGCGACCACAATTGCCAGGTCAGCGCCGCCGAAGACGCCATTGGCCTCGCTCAAGAACTCCACGGATCCCGGACAGTCGATAAATGTATAGCGGTCGCCCAGATATTCAGTGCTGGCGACATTCGCCTCGACGCTCATGGAATGCGCCCGCGCCTCTGGCGACGCATCGCCGACCGTGTTTCCCTGGTCGACACTGCCTTGTCTGGCTATGGCCCCTGCACGGGCCAGGATTGCTTCCAGTAGTGTAGTCTTACCGCTTCCGAATGGCCCCACCAACGCAATACACCGGGGCCCTGATTCTCTGCCGCGTGCGGTTCCTCCTTCACCGTCGCCCATATTCACCTCCCTGTTCGAACTCGTACCTCGCTCCTTAGCCGCCGATAGCGGCGTAATCTTACCATGGTCCGATGTCGTTCGGGGGTTTGTCAAATTCTTTTAAGGACCGGGGACGGAATTCCCCTCTGAAGCACCACGCCGAACCGCGACCACACCCTCTGTCCGTGCCCGGATTTCGGGCGTTGCGAGGCATGTTGCGACGGCCTCGTACCCTGGGGCGCCGGGATATGCTGTCACCGATGTCGGCGGACTGTGATTGGCAGGACAAAGGATGATGCTTTCGTGGATGCCGACGCTGTCGAGATCGAGGATCGCGTTTGAGCGGGTGATGATGAAGAGCGGCTTTTCGTCCCGTCGCCGCTGCCGCAGGAAAGTGATCAGAGCTTGCTGCGAAGTCCGGTTGATATCCTGTTCTATGAGGTCGATCACGGGAACCTCCTTGATGTCCCGCTTAAGAACCACCAGCAGGGCAAGCAGCGCATCCGATTGCTCGGCGCCAAGACCAGCGAGCTCGGCGAGGGCGCGTTCAACCCGATCCTTGAGGGCGTTGTCCGCAGCCAATTGGGCCTTGGCATTCGCAGCGCCGTCGGCAAGGCGATCAAGTCCGATGAAAGTCGCGTCGTTCTTGGTCTCGGCCAGCCGCATGGCGAAACGGGTCTTGCCGCTGAACAGCGGACCGATCACGTAATTCAGCGGCTGGATATCATAGAGCTCGAACCGCTCGCCGCCCCAGGGCCACGGCAAATCGAAGGCAACAACCGGCTGCATGGTTTCCTTTCGCGGGTGTGGCCTGTCGGAGGAACTGTCAGGCGCGCCTCCTGCAAGTCGGCTTCGGTGCTGCCGCACCAGTTCCGCCTTTTCCGCGATCTGGCGCATCTGTGCCTCCAACCGGCACTGATGCGCGGCAAGGAGTATCTCGAGATCCGCGCTCCCATTTCCAAGCGCGACTGTGATCTCCGCAAGGCCAAGACCCATCGAACGCAGGTTCACGATCTCGTCAGCGCGCATCATGGCCTCTGGACCATAGGCGCGCCAGCCGGCTGACGTGCGGACAGGCTCTATCAGCCCGTGCTGTTCGTAGATGCGCAGTGCCTTTACCGAAACACCAAGTTTCCGGGCGGCTTCTTTCGGGTTCAGATATTCAGTCGGAGCGTTCATGAATCACCTCGCGATTCGTCAGGACGCATCCCTTATAGGAGCGGCCGCCGGGGCCGGGTCAACCGTGTTCGGCCGTCATGGAGAATTGGCGTGCGGCCGCAAGCAGCGAAAACACCTCCCTGTCCTCGATATCGAGGGCGGTCAGGTGCTCGGCGAGGTTCTCGATATATTGCAGGCTTGATCCGAGGACGCCTTCGCCCGTTGCGATATATTGCACCTGTTCGTCCCGGGTAAGGTCGCTGCGGATACGGCTCGCTTCGTGGTTCGCAATGAACGTAATGGCTTTTAGGGCGCCTGCATCGGAAACGGCATCCACGAAGGCGGCGACATAGACCCCGGTCGCCATCTCGCGGCGCCACAGGATGGCGGACTCCTCGTCTATGCAATTGCTGTCGATGCGAAAGACCAGTCCTGTGCAGCCGTCGCCCTCATCAAGAGCCGCCATGAGCCCGGGTGCTTCGCGGGTCCCGCGCGCACCGAGTTCGTCTTTCAGGCAGAACGCCCTCGCGTAGCCGTCCACGTGCGCCTTGCGGACCTCCATGAACTCGAAACCCGGGTCCCACATCAGCGAGCCATAGGCGAAAACCCACAGATCACCCGGTGGTCGTTCTTTGAGCACGCGCCGTCGCATTGACTCGCGTTCTTCATCGCTCAACCGCCAGTGCGAAGGCAGACCGAGTGCTTTCATGCGGTCGTCAAAATCGGAAGGCCTGAAGTTTCGGAAGAAAGAAGACTGCGGGTCGATAATCTTGCCACGCAGTTCCGGGTGATGGGCGAAAGGATCTTGGTCAGCGCTCATGAATCGCGATCCTAGCGCGACAGTGCGTTTTCACAACGGCAAAAAATTCAAGGAACTGCCCAAATCAAAAAGGCACCGCCGGTTGGGCGGTGCCTTTGGATGGATGCCTATTCGGCCGCGTCGGGACGTGCGACCGGAAGGTCGTCATTATCCGCCCGTTTTTGCTGTTCCTCGTCCTCGGACGCAAGGGACTTGGGCTCGGCGCCCCTTGTCTCGCCTTGTGAGGTTTCTTCGGTCCGCTTGCCACGTCCGCTCCAAAGGCCGCGAACATTGGTTGGAAGCGCCAGCATCGACGGGATCATCACCAGCGTCAGCATGGTCGAAAACGCCAGGCCGAAGATGATCGCGGTCGACAGCTGGACCCACCAGATCGAGGTGATGCCACCGACGGAGATCGTCTGGGTGAAGAAGTTCATGTTGATCTGCAGCGCCATCGGGATCAGGCCAAGGATTGTCGTGATCGTCGTAAGCATGATCGGCCTCAGGCGCTGGGCGGCCGTCTTCAGGGCCGCTTGCCTTATGTCGGTCACGCCTTCAGCCCGCAGGCGGTTGAACGTATCGATCAGAACAATCGCGTTGTTCACCACAATACCCGCCAGTGCGACGATACCGGTTCCCGTCATGATGATCGAGAAACGCTGCCCGGTCACGGCCATGCCGACCAGCACGCCGGATACCGCGAGAATGACCGTCGAGAGCGTCAACACCGTCTGATAGAAGGAGTTGAACTGGGTCAGCAGGATGATGAACATCATGAATAGCGCCGCAATGGCGGCCCGGCCAAGGAACGCGCTCGATTCCTGCTGTTCTTCATCGGCTCCGCGGAACTTCAGGAAGATGTTCTCAGGCCATTCCTGGGTATCGAGCCAGGCCTGGACCTCGCGCACGGCATCGTCCGGTGTCGCGGCGCGGCCATCAACCATGGCACCTTCGGCAACACTTGCCTTGACGTCCATGGCATAGAGGCCGTCGCGGCGCGTGATCGAAGAGACCTTCTGCTGCGGCGTGCGCTCGATGAAGTTTGAAAGCGGCACCTGACCGTTTGCCGTCCGCAGTTTCAAAAGCTCGAACTGGTCAAGCGTTCTTTGATCTTCCGGCAGGCGGACGCGGATATCGACCTCGTCCTCCGAATCGTTCGGACGGTAGGTACCGATCAGCACGCCGTTGGTGACAAGCTGCACCATTGAGCCAACGCCGACGATACCGGCATTGTAGCGGCCGGCCTGTTCGCGGTCGACGTCGATCTGCCATTCGATGCCGGGCAGGGGGCGTCCGTCCTCCTGGTCGGAAAGGATCTCGATCGTGTCGACATGCTCGCGGACGCGCGCCACAGCCGCGACCATGGCGTCGTAGTCCGTAGACTTGACCTCAAGCTGCAGGTCCTTGCCGGTCGGCGGTCCGCCTTCGATCTTGCGAACCTCCACCTTGATGCCGGCCATGTCAGCCGTACGCAGGCGGATGTCTTCGAAGATCTCGACGGCCTTGCGGCGACAGCAATAGTCTGCCAGCTCAATCTGCAGCTCGCCGACGACGTCTGCCGGCTTGTCCTGGACACCGCCCAGAACATCGGGACCGCCGCCGCCGGCGGCGGATGCGGACATCACCACATTGTCGATGCCGGGCACCTGCAGAACCTCGGCCTCGACTTCGCCGACGAGGTCGCGGATTTCCGCCGCTGACATATTGCCGCGTGCCGAGACCATGACAATGGCGACATCCGGTTCTTCATCGACGAAGAACTCGACACCCTTGTTGTTCGCGGCAAAGAACATGAAGCTTGCGACCGTCATGCCGAGTATGCCGAAGATGACGAGGATGTTGCCCCACAGCGTTCCGGCTGCATAGCGCAGGAAGCGCAGGTAGCCACCCGTGATTCCCGGAACCTTCTTGACGTCAAGCTCGGCGCGCGACGACAGCATCAGGGCCACTTCGTCCGCCTGGGATTCTTCGGCCGGTTGTGTCTTGCGACGCGAATTGATGAATCCGGTAGCGTAGTAGCTGAGCGTGAAGGCGATGATGGCCGTGACGGCAGCGCCGCCGAGCCGCAGCGGCGCATCGAGGCCCAGCAGCGGTCCGGCAAACGCGAACACACCGGCGATCGCGCCGACAAACAGTCCGGTCGTCCTTTGCGAGTTCCGTCCAGCAATGGCGGCGATCTGCGCGAATGCCGTACCCGTTACGGGCAGGAAGACCAGCGCTGTCAGGAGCGATGCTGTCAGGACGATGATGACCATCCTCGGCAGATAGCTCATGAACTCGCCCGGAACGCCCGGCCACAGAAGCAGCGGAAGGAACGCGGCAAGCGTCGTGGCGGTCGAAGACACGACCGGCCAGAACATCAGCTTCGACGCACGCTTGTAGGCGTCGGCCGCGTTCATGCCCTCGGCGATCTTTCGGTCTGCATACTCAGTGACGACGATGGCCCCGTCGACGAGCATGCCGACGGTCAGGACCATGCCGAACATGACCATCATGTTGACGGTCATGCCGAGGCCGCCGAGGATCAGGAAGGCGAGCATGAATGAGCCCGGGATGGCAAGGCCGACCAAAAGGCCGGAGCGTATGCCAAGCGTTCCCACGACCGAGATCATCACCAGCACGATGGCGGTCATGATCGACGATTGCAGCGAACCCAGGACCTCGAAGATGAAGCTCGACTGGTCGAGGAGGTAGTTCACCTTGATCGACTCAGGCCAATCCTTGGTGAAGTCCTGCACAACGGCCCGCACTTCATTGTTATTCTCAATGATGTTGGTGCCGATGCGCTTGGTGACCTCGATGGCAATGGCCGGTTGGCCGTTGACGCGCGTGAAAGCGGAGGGATCCTTGTAGGTCCGCCGGATCTCCGCCACTTCACCGAGCGTGACAACGCCTTCACCGCTCTGCTTGATCGGAATCTCATAGACATCCTGCGCGGTCTCGACGAGGCCAGGAACCTTGACGTTGAAACGGCCGTTGCCGTCGTCGATAAAGCCAGCGGCGACAAGCTGGTTGTTTTGCGTCAGGGCATTCAGAAGCTCGTCCTGCGTGATGTCGTAGGACTCCATCTTCATCAGGTCGAGAACGACCTCGAGCAACTCCTCGCGGTTGCCCCCAAGGCTCGCCTCACGGACAGACGATATTGCCTCGATCTCATCCTTGAGCCGGCGCGCATGCGTGGTCAGTGTGCGTTCGGGAACGTCGCCCGAAAGCGTCACGATGATTGTCGGTTGAAGGGCGAAGTTGGTTTCGGTAATCGTCGGTTCGTCCGCCTCGTCCGGCAGTTCGGCCTTGGCTTCATCGACCTTGTCCCGCACATCGGCGAGCACCTGGTCGCTGTCGGTCTCGATGTTGAACTCGAGCACGATGCCGGCATGGCCCTCCGAGGCGATCGCCGTCAGTTCCTTCAGGCCATCGATGCCGCGAAGCGATGTTTCCATCGGCCGGATCAGCAGGCGTTCCGCATCACGCGGAGAAATGCCCTGCTGGCCGATCGAAACATAGTAGATCGGGACGTCGATGTCCGGATTGGCCTCTTTCGGAACGCTGATATAGGACATGATGCCCGCAGCGATCATGAAGACCATCAGTGTCAGGACGGTCTTCGGCCGTGAAATTATGGTTTGAAGCGCGGAAGTCATGAGCGGACGTCATCCTTGCTCGTTGCGGCGATTTCGGCTGCGACGGGTTCCACGGTCTGTCCGGCGGTCACGTAATCCTGGCCGACCGATATGACCTTGGTGCCCGGCTCAAGCCCGGTTACCCACATCGTTTCCTGCGTATGCGCGACGATGGTCAGTGGCATGAACGCGACAGCGTCGTTTTCCCCGATCACCCGCACGCCGATGGCACCATCATCGCTGAGGGTGAGCCAGGACGGCCTGATCCGGTAGGCTTCCGCGCCGTCCAGCTCGATTTGTGCCGCGGCGGTGACACCGTCACGCAGGAGCTTGTCTGGATTGGGCATTTCGACCTCGATGAGGAAGGTGCGCGTTGCCGCATCGGCCGACGGCGCGATGTAGCGGATATTGCCTGCCACGGTCTCACCGGTGATTGGCTGGACGACGACGGCATCACCGACATCGATGGGGCCGATCTGCCGCTCCGAAACCTGACCGACGAACAGCATCGGATCGGTGTTGATCAGCGTGATGCAGACATCGCCGCTGGAAAGATTGTCGCCGATCTCGGCGATCGGGTCCTGTACCACACCGCTCGCTGTTGCTGTGATGTCGGTATAGGAAAGCTCGTGGCGCGCCTCGTCCAGCGTTGCCGAGGCACTGTCCAAAGCCGCCTTCAGCGCCTTCAGGCGTGTTTCGGATGCAAAGCCCTTCTCGCGCAGGGCAACGGCACCCTCATAATCGAATACTGCCTGGTCATGGGCCGCAAGTGCCCTGTCGACGGCGCGCTCGCGCACGCCACGATCAAGCTGGCACACAAGATCGCCGGCCTCGACGCGATCGCCTTTCGAAACAAGGCGCTTTTCGATCGTGCCGCCGGTTTCTGCCCGCACGGGCACGATGGCGTCGGCCTGCGTGCGACCGCGCACGAGCAGGATATCGGGCCGGATTTCCGGATTGACGGTGACGTAGCGAACCTTGAACAGCGCATCTTCGCTGTTCTGCCTTTCGGCAGGCGGCGGAGTCGCATTGGCCGAATTGGCCTGGCCGCCGACAACAATATTGCCGGTGCCCATCCACCCTATGACCGCGCCTGCGATTACCAGCGCGGCAATGTGAGATCCCTTGATGCGAAATGCCATGATCTGGCTCTCCTGTCGTCGTTCTATTCTGCTGCTTCGCTGGCGTGGTTGGGAGCCCGTGTCAGCGCTTCCAGCTTGTCCCTGTTTTCCAAAAGATATTTGAGGCTGGCCTCGTGGACGGTGCGGCCGTATTCGGCCACCCAGCCAAGGCCTGCGGGTCCGCTCTGTGCGCAGGTCTCGGCCTCGTCAAACATTTCAAGATCAGCCTTCAAATCATTGATTCGTTTATCGATTGCCCGAACAATGGTCTCCTGATCCATCAATCCTGCGCAAAGCGCGATCAGCAGAAACTCCGACTTGAAGGTATCCGGGCGGGGCAGCACCTGCAGCGATTCAATCAGCTCTGCGCGGCCCTTGTCGGTGATGGAGTAGATCTTTCGTGGTGGTTTGCCCGATTCGTATTCCTCGCGCACGGTCACGCAGCCATCGTCCTGCAGCCTTGAAAGCGCCGGATAGATGGAGCCGAAACTCGCATCGACGAAATAGGAGAAGCGCTCCTCGGTCGACATTTTCTTGATTTCGTAACCGGTCGCGTCCGAAAACTGCAAAATTGCCAAGCAAACTGTGCGTACGTTCATGAGCAGATCCCTTGCCACGCTGGATCCTGATACGTCGTGGTCAGCCGACTGGATCAAGGCGCAGTGATATTTTAGATGAGCATATAGTCACTCTATATATATCAAACAAGAATATGACGTAAAATAATATGTACAAAATTCATAATACCGACGTGGCGTGTTTTTACCCTCCGCCTGGGTTGATATCCGGCCATCCCAACTGGGCCGCGGTGAATGGGAGTTCTTAGATGCGAAACAACCTTGCACACGTCTTCGCCATTGGCGTGCTGTTACTGGTGAGCCTGTCGTCGACTGGAGCCGTTTCCGATACCGAATTGGATCGTAAGCTTCAAAAGGCGCACGCGGCCGGAGAACTTGCCGGTCTGCATGGGGTCCTTATCGTTCATAAGGGCGATGTGATCGCCGAGTCCTATTTTGAAGGAAATGATGAGCGGTGGGGAACGCCGCTGCCCAACGCCGAACACAGCGAAACGACGCTTCACGATTTACGCTCGGTTACGAAGTCCGTGGTGGGCCTGCTTTATGGGATTGCGCTGGATGAGGGTATCGTGCCGCCGGTCGATGCGCCGCTGATCGCGCAATTTCCGCAATATGCCGATCTCGCAGGCGACCCGCAACGTGACCGCATACAGGTTCAACACGCGCTGTCCATGAGAATGGGTACCGAGTGGAACGAGGATCTTCCCTACACCGACCCACGCAACAGTGAAATCGCCATGGAGTATGCGCCAGACCGTTACCGATTCGTCCTTGATCGGCCGATGGTCGCTGACCCTGGAGAGGAGTGGCGCTATAGCGGCGGCGCGACGGCGATCATTGCCAAATTGATCGCCGACGGAGCAGCTATGCCAATTGACCGATATGCCCGCCAAAAACTGTTCGAACCGCTCGGCATCGAGAAATTCGAATGGGTCAGGGGCAGGGGCGGGGTGCCCTCGGCGGCGTCGGGACTGAGGTTGACCCTTCCGGATCTTGTCAAAATCGGACAACTCATCCTTGATGACGGCGTACACGATGGAAGGCGTATCGTTTCCCGCGAATGGCTGCGGGAGTCCTTCAAACCGCGCGCCGAGCTCAACGAGTTACGCTACGGATATCAGTGGTGGCTGGCATCCTGGGGCGATCCGCCGAGTTGGGTGGCCGGTTTCGGCAATGGCGGACAGCGGCTGACAGTGCAGCCGGAACACGACCTGATCATCGCGGTCTTTGCCGGCAACTACAATCGGCCGGATGCCTGGAAACTGTCGGTCAAGATCATCGAAGAGTACCTGGTCCCGCAACTCAGGGCCAACCCAGGGAAATAGAGCGGCTATTCCGGGTGCCGGAACTGTTTCCACCGGTCCTCGGGAACGTCAAAGAGCATGCCGGTTTCCTTGAGTGCCGGGTCGGCGAGCTTGACGAGCCTCGCGGCAACCTCCGAGGGGTGCGGCACGGTCATCGGGTCTTCGCCCGGCATGGCGAGCGCCCGCATCGCCGTGCGGGTGCGGCCCGGATTGACGCAGTTGACCCGCAGCGGCGTGTTGGCGGTCTCTGCCGCCCAGCACCGCGCGAGCGCCTCAAGTGCCGCCTTGCTCGCCGCGTAGGCGCCCCAGAAAGGCCGGCAGTTGTGCGCCGCGCCTGACGACAGGATGATCGCCCGTCCGGCGTCGGATTTTTGCAGCAGCGGCTCGACCGAGCGGATCACACGCCACGTCGAGGTCACATTCTTTGTCATCACCCGTTCGAACGCCTTCGCCTCGAAATGGCCGATTGGAGACAGCGGACCGAGAATGCCGGAGTTGGCGACAAGAATGTCGAGTTTTTCCCAGCGCTCGTTAATCGCAGCACCGAGCTTGTCGATCGCTTTCATGTCCATCAGGTCCTGCGGGACCAGCGTTGCCGAACCGCCTTCCTCGCGTATGGCATCATCGAGCTCTTCCAGCCCGCCCACCGTTCGTGCAACGGCGATCACATGTGCCCCGGCGCGGGCCAGTTCAAGCGCGGTGAAATAGCCGATACCGCGCGATGCGCCGGTCACCAGCGCGACGCGGCCATTGAGATCCAACATTGAATTTATCCGTGTTTGGCAAGCAGGGAGAGGGTGCGGGTCGTCTCGGTGCCGTCGCGGTCCGTCAATGCCGTCGGGTAATCGCCGGTAAAGCAGGCGTCGCAGAATTGCGGGCATGCATTGTCGCGTCCCGGTTCGTTGACCGCCCGGTAGAGACCGTCGATGGACAGGAAGGCAAGGGAGTCCACCTTGATATAGTCCGTCATGTCTTCAATCGACATGCGTGAGGCAAGCAGCTTGGATTTTTCCGGCGTGTCGACACCATAAAAACACGATGCGGCCGTGGGTGGAGAGGCAATGCGCATATGCACTTCCGACGCACCCGCATCACGCACCATCTGGACAATCTTCTGGGATGTCGTACCACGTACGATGGAATCATCGACCAGAACGACGCGTTTGCCCTCGATCGCCTTCCGGTTTGCATTGTACTTCAGCTTGACGCCCATGTGTCGAATCGAGGCGGTCGGCTGGATGAAGGTCCGGCCGACATAGTGGTTGCGGATAATGCCGAGATCGAACGGCAGGCCGGCCTGTTGCGCGAAACCGATGGCTGCAGGCGTGCCGGAATCGGGAACGGGCACCACCATGTCGGCATCGACCGGGCTTTCCCTGGCGAGCTGTTCGCCGATCATCTTGCGGGTTTCGTAGACGTTGCGGCCTTCGAGATTCGAATCCGGACGGGCGAAATAGACATATTCGAAGATGCAGAAACGCGGTTTCAACTCGCCCCAGGGGAAATAGCTGCGCAGCCCTTCATTGGTGACGACCAGAACCTCGCCCGGTTTGATATCGCGTACGTAATGCGCGCCGATAATGTCGAGTGCACAGGTCTCGGATGCCAGGATATAAGCGCCGTCAAGATCGCCCAGAATGAGAGGTCTGATGCCGAGCGGATCGCGTGCGCCGACCATCTTCTTGCCCGACAGGCCCACCAGCGAGAAAGCACCTTCAAGCTGTTTGATCGCGTCTATGAACTTGTCGACAAAAAGCTCCCGCTCGCTCATGGCGATCAGGTGGAGGAGGGTCTCGGTATCGGATGTGGACGCGAAAATGGCGCCGCGCTTCTGCAGCTCACGCTGCTTGGTCAGCGCGTTGGTGATATTGCCGTTGTGCGAAATGGCGAAGCCGCCGCCGGCGAACTCCGCAAAAAACGGCTGGACGTTGCGCAAGCCTTCGCCGCCCGTGGTCGAATAGCGCGTATGGCCGATTGCCCGGCTGCCGGGAAGGCGTGCCAGCACCGACGGTTTGGTGAACGTGTCGCCGATCAGGCCGACATGCCGCTCGACGGAGAACTGGCTGCCATCATAAGAGACGATGCCCGCGGCCTCCTGACCGCGATGCTGGAGGGCATGCAGGCCGAGTGTTACGACGGCCGCCGCGTCGTCCTTGCCGAAAATACCGAAGACGCCGCATTCGTCACGAAAGGCGTCTGCTTCACTGTCAGGTTCGGTCGGGATGATGTCTGTCACGGAGACGGGCCTCCTGATCGCTGCCTGCGTTTTCGCCGCCCAGCCCCTTCAACCGGTCCAGTATGGTCGCATCCGCGTCTTCCGGCAGGATGTTGACCAGCTGTTCGCCGATGGAATCCAGCAGCGGCTTCGACTTCGCATCCGCAACCCAGGTCGGCTGCTGCGGGCCGGCCACCAGCCAGTTGAAGAACAGCATCGCCACGGCGACCAGCAGTATACCGCGCGCAGCGCCGAATACGAAACCGAGCGTTCGGTCGAGGGCGCCGATGCGGCTGTCGATCACGAAGTCGGCGATCCGCATCGTCAGCACGGATACGACGATGAGAGCGACGAGAAAGATGATGCCGGCCGAGACGACCATCGCGATGGTTTCCCGCTCGGTATACTCAAGGATGTAAGGAACGAGCAGGGGATAGAAGTAGTAGGCGGCTGCTGCTGCGGCGATCCAGGAAGCGACGGAAAGCACTTCGCGCGAGAAGCCGCGAACCATGGCAAGGACCGCTGAAAAAAGGGTAACGCCGATGAGTATTCCATCAAGTATGGTGATTGGCATATGGCTGAACCTCGGGGATGCCGGTATGAGCAGTCCGGCGTGCCTGTTTCTATTCGTCTTCGCCTTGCGTTAGCGCGGTGTCTGATCCGGCTATTTTGACTACAAGATCGGCCAGAGCATCGACCGTGTTCCAACTACCACTCGCGTTCTTCGGCAAGTCCGTGGAGCCTTTCGGCAATACGGCCTGCCCGAAACCCAACTTTTCAGCTTCTTTCAGGCGCTGCGCTGTATGCGCGACTGGCCGCACGGCGCCAGACAGGCTGATCTCGCCGAAATAGACGCAATCCGCTGGAAGAGCAAGACCAGCCAGTGATGAAACCAGTGCAGAAGCGACGGCAAGGTCTGCGGCCGGCTCTGAAATCCTGTAACCGCCTGCAACATTGAGATAGACATCATGTTGGCCGAGGCGCACGCCACAATGGGCTTCAAGCACTGCGAGGATCATCGAAAGGCGTGCCGAATCCCATCCGACCACGGCGCGACGCGGTGTGCCGAGCGGCGAGGGGGCGACCAGCGCCTGGACTTCGACAAGGACCGGCCGTGTGCCTTCAATGCCGGCGAAAACCGACGCGCCGGGCGCCTTGTCATTGCGCTCGCCCAGGAACAGTTCCGACGGGTTCGCGACTTCGCGGAGCCCGCCATCGGACATTTCGAAGACGCCGATCTCGTCGGTTGGCCCGAACCGGTTCTTCACCGTTCGCAATATCCGGTAGTGATGGCCGCGGTCGCCCTCGAAGTAAAGCACGGCATCGACCATGTGTTCGACGACTCGCGGGCCGGCTATCTGACCCTCCTTGGTGACATGCCCGACCAGGACCACGGCAGCACCCGTTTTCTTGGCAAAACGGATCATCGCCTGCGCACCGGTTCGCACCTGTGTCACCGTGCCGGGGGCCGATTCGGCCATATCGCTCCACAGCGTCTGGATGGAATCGATGATAACGAGATCCGGCCGTTTCTCATGTGCGAGCGTAGCAAGAATGTCCTCGACATTGGTCTCGGCGGCCAGCTGGACATCGGTATCGGCGGCGCCCAGGCGTTGCGCACGCAAGCGGATCTGGGCGACGGCCTCCTCACCAGACACGTAGATGACATTGTGCCCCTGGCGGGCGAGGGCGGCTGCCGCCTGCATCAGGAGGGTCGATTTTCCAATGCCCGGATCGCCGCCGACAAGCAGTGCCGATCCGCGCACGAAACCGCCGCCGGTCACGCGGTCAAGCTCGGCAATGCCGGTTCGGATTCGCGGTGCGTCCTCGATATCGCCGGCAAGCGAGGTCAACGCCACCGGCTTGCCCTTGCTGCGCGATTGCGCCGGTCCGCTGGCGATGCCGCCGGTAGCGCTTTCCTCGACAATCGTGTTCCAAGCGCCGCAAGCATCGCATTTCCCGGCCCAGCGCGAATGAACCGTGCCACAGTTCTGACAGACGAATTGGACCTTGCTGCGTGCCATGCCGTGTCCCGTCAGTTGCCCGTTCTGACCGGCAGGTAGTGTCTGCGGTAGCGCTGGCCGAGCAGTGTCAGAAGTTCGTAACCTATGGTTCCGGCGGTTGCGGCCACATCGTCCAGCGGCACGTTGGCGCCAAACAGTTCAATAAAGTCGCCGGCCCTGAGCGACCCCTCGGGAAGATCGGTTATGTCAAAGGCCGTCATGTCCATGGTGACGCGACCGAGAATCGGAAGCGGCTGTCCGCACGCAAATCCATGCCCGCCGACCGGATGGTGTCCGCGCAGTGTGACGCCCGTGCCGGAAAGAGAGCGCATGTAACCGTCCGCATAGCCGATCGAGCAGACCGCGATGCGGCTGTCGCGCCGCAAGGTCATGGTGCCGCCATAGCTGACCGTTTCGCCGCGAAACGCCTCACGGATCGTGATGATGCGCGCCTCGGCCGTGACCACAGGTTCGGTCAGCGGCCTGACATGATCGCCGACCGCGCCTCCGAACAGCGAAATGCCCGGGCGCGTGAGGTCGAAGAGATAGTCGCCGCCGAGCATCGTGCCGGCCGAGTTTGCAAGGCTCGCCTCGATGCCGTCGAAAGCCTCGGCGATGGCCTTGAACGCCGAAAGCTGCTGATCGTTGAGCGGATGGTCGGGTTCATCGGCGCACGCAAGGTGGCTCATAACGAGCACCGGCGAAAAGCCCGAGGGGCGCGTAACGTCGTCGGCCAGCGTCATCGCTTCCTGGATGGTCAGCCCGAGGCGGTTCATCCCCGTGTCCACCTGAAGGGCGCAGGGATGATCACCATTGGCGATGCAGGCATGGGTCCAGTGGGCGACATGTTCCATCGACGCCAGGACAGGTACAAGACCGGCCACCCGGCACGTCTCTTCGATGCCGGGCAGAATGCAGTTCATGACATAGATGCGCGCTTCGGGCGCGTGCTGGCGCACAAATGCACCCTCACGGGCCGTGGCAACGAAGAAGTCGCGGCATCCGGCGGTGTAAAGCGAAGTCGCAACCGCTTCTGCACCGAGGCCGTAGCCGTCGGCCTTGATCACCGCCGCGCAGCGGGCCGGTGATGACAATTCGCGCATTCTGCGCCAGTTGCTGACCAGCATCTGCAGGTCGATGGTCAGCCGTGCGCCGAAACCCTCGTCTGCGTCGAATTCAGTGCTTTCGTGCGGTTCGTTCAAGGAGCCGGTCTGTCTCGTTTACGCAATCACTCATGGCTGTATTGCAGGTAGGAATTATCCGCAAGGTCGGAGAAGCGTGTGTACTCCGCCTGGAAGCCGAGTGTCACGGTTCCCGTCGGGCCGTGGCGCTGCTTGGCGACGATGACATCGGCCATTCCGCGGACCTTGACCATCTTCTCCTCCCAGCGCAGATACTCCTCCGTCTTGATATCGTTGGCGATCTCTTCGGGGGAGCGGCGGGGTTCCGTGTTCTTCACGTAATACTCCTCGCGGAAAACGAAGAGCACCACATCGGCATCCTGCTCGATTGAGCCGGATTCACGAAGGTCCGAAAGCTGCGGCCGTTTGTCGTCGCGGTTCTCCACCTGACGCGATAGCTGTGAAAGGGCGATGATCGGAACGTTCAGTTCCTTGCCGAGCGCCTTCAGCCCGGTGGTGATTTCGGTGATTTCCTGGACCCGGTTGTCGCCGGCCTTCTTGGATCCCGTCATCAGCTGCACGTAGTCGACAACCAGGAGGTCGAGGCCGCGCTGCCTTTTGAGGCGCCGCGCACGGGCCGCCAGCTGCGCGATCGAGATGCCGCCGGTCTGGTCGATGTAGAATGGGATTTTCTGCATCTCCTGTGAGCAGCCCACAAGCAGTTCGAAATCCGCTTCCGTGATCTCGCCGCGTCGGATCTTTGAAGAGGAAATTTCGGTCTGCTCCGAAATGATGCGTGTCGCCAGCTGCTCGGAGGACATTTCGAGCGAATAGAAGCCGACGACGCCGCCATTGACGGCCTTGGCGGTTCCGTCCGCCTGGATTTCGGACTGATAGGACTTGGCGATGTTGTAGGCGATATTTGTCGCGAGCGACGTCTTGCCCATGCCGGGACGGCCGGCAAGGATGATAAGGTCGGACGGCTGCAGCCCGCCCATGCGGGCATCCAGAGATGCAATGCCGGTTGAGATTCCGGACAAACCGCCATCGCGCTGATAGGCCGCGCCGGCCATGTCGATGGCAAGCGCCACCGCGTCGTTGAAAGCCTGGAAGCCGCCGTCATAGCGTCCGGTTTCGGCAAGCTCGAAAAGCCGCCGCTCCGCATCCTCGATCTGGTTCTGCGGCGGCATGTCGAGCGGCGCGTCATAGGCGATGTTGACCATATCCTCGCCGATCGTGATCAGCGAGCGGCGCAGTGCGAGGTCATAGATGGCGCGGCCATAGTCCTCCGCGTTGATGATCGTGACCGCCTCGGCGGCAAGGCGCGCCAGATATTGCGCAACCGTCATGTCGCCGACCTTCTCGTCAGCCGGCAGGAACGTCTTGATGGTGACCGGGTTGGCGGTCTTGCCCATGCGGATGATATCGCCCGCCACCTCGAAAATCTTGCGGTGCAGGGGCTCGTGCAGATGGCCGGGTTTCAGGAAGTCGGAAACACGATAATAGGCATCATTGTTGACAAGGATGGCCCCGAGCAGTGCCTGTTCCGCTTCGATGTTGCCGGGGGCTTCGCGATACAGTCCACTGCCTTCTTTTCCGATTGCGTCGTCTAACGGTCTCGCCGGATCGCTCATTTCTTTCTTTCTTCTTGAATCCTTGCCGGATTGTGTCGTGCCGGGCAGGTATAACGCCTACCGTCCCGCCAGGCGCGCAATTCGCGCTGCCATGCTCAATCTCCACAACACACAATGTGGAAAAAGCAATAATATCTGATTCTGTTTGACTTCCGAACGGGAATCAAAACGCGGGATGCCGGATCTACTTTGCCCGGGCTTCGCGTTTCTTGCGGGCCGACTCATTTGCTTTCTTGACCCGGTGCGGCGCGCGTTCGTTTCTTCCGATATAGTCGCGCGTCAACGGAACAGCATCCGGCTGATGGGCGAGCTGGATCTGGAAGACGACGAGGTCCTGCCAGCGGAAGGCGGCCTCGCTCGATGCAAGATAAAAATCCCACATGCGGCAGAACCGCTCGTCATAGAGTTCCTTGGCCTTGTCGCGGTTCTCTAAGAACCGCGCACGCCACGCCTTCAGCGTTTCGGCGTAGTGAAGGCGCAGAACTTCGACATCGGTGATAACCAGTCCTGACCGCTCGATCGCCGTGATGACCTCGGAAAGGGAAGGGATGTAGCCGCCAGGGAAGATGTGTTTCTTGATGAAGGGATTGGTCGGTGTCGGCGGCTCCGACTGTCCGATCGTGTGCAGCAGCATCACGCCGTCCTCGGCGAGCATTTCGGCGCATTTGTCGAAGTATGTCTGAAAGTGCTTGCGTCCGACATGTTCGAACATGCCGACCGACACGATCCGGTCAAAGCTCTGATCGAGCTTGCGGTAATCAAGCAGTTTGAATTCCACCTGGCCGGCGAAGCCGTCCTCGCGCGCCCGCTGCTTGGAGACGGAGTGCTGCTCGTCCGACAACGTCACGCCGGTGACCCTGGCATTGAACTGGCGTGCAAGATGCAGGCCCATGCCACCCCAACCTGATCCGATGTCGAGCACCTTGAGGCCTTCCCGGTCCATGATCAGCTTGGAAGCGATATGGCGTTTTTTGGCCATCTGGGCCTGTTCCAGGTCCATCTTTGGATCTTCGAAATAGGCACAGGAATACTGCCGGTCCGGATCGAGAAAGAGGTCGTAGAGCTCACCGGAAAGATCGTAATGGTGCTGAACATTGGAACGCGACCGGCCAAGCGTGTTGCGCTCCAGAAGATAGGCGGGAACACGCCGAGCCAGTTCGATGAGCTTTATCCACCGTGTCGGCGCGGTCTTGTGACGTCGCAGGTTCTTGAGGACGACGGCCAAGAGATCAAACACATCAGTGTCCGGCAGGTCGATCTCACCGTCCATGTAACATTCGGCAAGCTTGAGATTCGGATCAAGCGCCACGGCCCATTCAGCCCGACTTGAGTTGAACCGCAGATTGACCGGTGTCCCGGTTCCATCGCCCAGGCGCAATTTGCTGCCGTCGGCAAACTCGACATTCAGGTCGCCGGTTTTAATGAGCCGGCGCAACAGATAGGAAAGAAAACGGTTCACGATCCAAATCCTCAACGACTACAGAACTGACGTTAATACCCATTGCGGATAAAAGTGTAGCAGCCTTTGCCCATTAGTCCAGTGCGTTGTTTTTGCTCGGTAAAACGCAAGGTAGAGCCGGTGGCAATGCGGGTCCCGGACCCGTTTTGACCGCTCGCCTGTGCAAATGCACGGGTCTTGCGGCAAAAAAAAGCCCGGCACGGTGGCCGGGCTTTCCATTCGTATCGACGATTTGTCAGGCCTTGGGCTCGTCTTCGGCCGGAGCCTCTTCCTCGGCGCTGGCCTCTGCTTCGTCTACGACCTCTTCCGTTGCCTCGGCATCATCCGCGGCTTCTTCTGCAGCGACTTCGTCTTCTTCCGCAGCGGCTTCGTCCTCAGCCAGTTCCTCGGTCTCGAACTCGACACCTTCGTCGAAGAGATCTTCGGCTTTCACCTCTTCCTCGTCGGTGCCGTAGATTGCATCCGCCGACGTCAGGTCTTCGCCCTTCGCCTGGCGTTCAGCCTCGTCGGCCGAACGGGCGACATTGAGCTGAACGGTCACATCCACTTCAGCGTGAAGGGAGATGATGACCTCGTGCATGCCGATTGCCTTGATCGGGGTGCGGAGCTCGACCTGGCTGCGGCCGACCGAAAAACCCTCTTCCTCCAGGATCGAAACGACGTCGCGGGCGGCAACCGAGCCGTAGAGCTGCCCCGTCTCGCCGGCGGCACGTACAACGATGAAGGATTTGCCGTCCAGTTTGTCGGCAACCTGCTGTGCCTCGCCGCGGCGCTCGAGGTTTCGCGCCTCAAGCTGCGAACGTTCCTGTTCGAAACGGGCCTTGTTCGCATCATTGGCGCGCAGCGCCTTACCTTTGGGCAGAAGGTAGTTCCGGGCATAGCCGTCCCGGACTTTGACGACATCGCCCATCTGTCCGAGCTTGGCAACGCGTTCAAGAAGAATGACATCCATTGGGGTTTCCTTTCAAAAAATTCAGTTCGATTGATTGTTGGATTTCGGTGGTTCCTCCGGATCGTCAGGATCGTCTGGAGGCGGTCCCGACGCCGATAGCGGTGCCGTGCGCGCCGTGTCGAACAGACCGGCGAAGAGGAAGATGATCAGCGGCAGCGGAAACAGAATGAAGATGGCCATGTAGGAAAACCAGAGCGCAACGAAACGCCAGGTGCGACCGAGTGTGCGATGGTGCAGCATTGCGAGACCGGCCAGCATGAAGCCGCCGGCAAAGGCGCCCGAGATCGCCGCGCCGATCAGGCCCAGCGTGCCGCCGATGAAGCTCAGTGCCAGCCCAACACCGAAAATCAGCAGGGCGAGGCGCGACATCCGCAGTGCCGCCGGAATGAAGTCAGCCGGACGCTTGGCGCGCCCCGAGACACGCACGATGCCGCAGGCCAGATACCATGCAGTGAAAAGGATGATCACCCACATGGCCGACTGCAGCGCCGGCAGGACGCGGGTCATGAAGGCAACCATCTCCGATTGGCCTTCGGTTCCCGGCTGAAACTCGGGGTTCTGATCACCCAGAACAGCGAACAGGTTTTCAACCACCTCGGCGACGATCTCCTCGCCATAGCCAACGGCGTAGCCGAGGATAACCAGCGAAAGCGAAACCAGACCGCAGATGTGCAGCATGATGTCGGAGAGCGGGTACCAGGCGAGCTTGCCCTGCGGCCCGCCAATCTCCTCGGCCGGCCGGGCAAGGTTGCTCAAATGCGCAATCCAGGCGGCGGGGAGGAGTGTCGTGACTGCCACCATCAGTGCGCCAAGCGGCGATATCGCCACTGCAATGACGAGCGTGCCCGCAATGACCGAAACGGCGCCGGCAAAATTCGACCAGCCGAGACCGGCGATAAGAATGGGAAGCATTGCGCAAGCCGAAAGCAGCACGGATAGCGGCGACAGGTTGCCAGAGCCCAGGATGAGAAGGGCCGAGGCGACACCGCCGACTAATCCGACCAACAATGATTGCGTCTTGCTGTTCATCGATTTCGCTGTCCTGCTTGCAAAAGCAGTTAGGGGTTAGCGGACTTCCAAAATGTCCGCCGGTTCACCCCAACTCGGGATTTGGTTGTCTCCGCACCGTGCCCATCACGGCGGGACGCGGCCGGCAATGAACCGGCCGCCACTGGTTTGACCCCGCGTCTACTTGACGAGATAGGGCAGCAGTCCGAGAAAACGGGCGCGCTTGATGGCGCGTGCCAGTTCACGCTGCTTCTTCTGGCTTACGGCCGTGATGCGTGACGGAACGATCTTGCCGCGCTCGGAGATATAGCGCTGCAGAAGACGCACGTCCTTGTAGTCGATCTTCGGCGCATTGGCGCCTGAGAACGGGCAGGTTTTGCGGCGGCGGTGGAAAGGGCGCCGTGTCGGAATCTGATTAATATCAACCATGACCTGGCTCCCTATTTCCGGTCTTCGCGCGGACGGCGCGGACGGTCGTCACGATCGCCGCGGCGCGGACGGTCATCGCGGTCTCGTTTCTGCATCATCACTGACGGGCCTTCCTCGTGCTCGTCGACGCGGATCGTCATGTAGCGCAGCACATCTTCGTTGATGCGCATCTGCCGCTCCATTTCCTGCACCGCATCGGCCGGAGCGTCGATGTCCATCAACGTGTAATGCGCCTTGCGGTTCTTGTTCATCCGGTAGGACAGGGACTTCAGTCCCCAGTTTTCCACGCGCCCGACTGCTCCGCCATTCGATTCGAGTATTCCCTTGAACTGCTCGACAAGGGCCTCGACCTGCTGGCTGGAAACGTCCTGCCGGGCAAGGAATACATGTTCGTAAATAGCCATGGTAAGCTTGCCTTTCTTGGTCACATATCGTTCTGACACCACGGTTTCCGGCGGCTAAGCCTCAACAACCCTCTTTGTGCCGGATCGCGGCATTCAAGAAAGGCGTTGGATACGAGACGGTCGAGAGCGGAGACACGGGAGGCCGGAAATCTCTATTTCCTGTCGCCGTCGAGGCGGCCCTCCGTTCAGCCCCCAGCCAGATGACCGGGCGTTTCGAACAGCGCGCTTATACGCGTTTTTCCAGTCGATGCAAGCAAATTCGGGCGTTTCGAAAAGGCGCGAATATTCGCAGAGATGTGCTGGGCTTTAGACAAGTACCGGCATGCCGCCCTGGAACGGGTCGGACGACAGGATTCGCGAATTGCAATGTCGGGCAAAGCCGGCCGCATACGCCGATCCGCTATTGCCGGCGGTAAAGCAGCCAGTCCTTGAACGCCTTGCCGTTGCCGGGCGGTATTTCCGAAAAGCGTGTCACCCGATTGCGTCCGCTGTTCTTCGACGCATAGAGTGCCTGGTCTGTCTTGCGGAAGAGGTCGGTGGCATCGTCTGCCTCGGAGCCCATGCACACGCCGAGCGACAGTGTCACCGGTCCGTAGTCGACGCCGGACTTGTTGTTGATGAATTTCTTGTCTTCAACCGCCGCCCGGACCTCCTCGGCGACTTTCGAGGCCATTTTTTCGGTGGTATCGGAATGCGCGATGGCGAATTCCTCGCCGCCGATCCTGGCAACAAAAGCATCGTCGCCGCAGGTTTTGCTGAGAATCCCCGCAACGTAGGAGAGGATTTTATCGCCGACAATGTGGCCGAAGGAGTCGTTTATGCGCTTGAAGTGATCAATATCGGCGAATATCAGGCTGGAATACATCGCGGCCTTCTTGTCTCCGTGGACTTCTGCGATGTGAGAGTCAAAAGCCCGCCGGTTCGCCAGTCTTGTCAGGGGGTCGGTATTCGCAAGCTTCTTGTAGCGCTCCAGTTCGCCGTTGATCTTCTTGATCTCGGTCGATTTCTCGTTCATCGAGACCACAACCTTTTTGCCATGGTCGAGCGTTGAGCTTGTAGCCTCTGACAGCAGATTGACGATTTGGGCGAGAAGCGCGTTGTCGCTGCCGCCGCGGCTGCCCATCTTCACTGTGCTGTCGCCAAGCACCTTGCCGTATTGCAGCAGCGAAGTCTGCTCCTCCCGCAGAAGTGCGAGCACATCCTTAATTTGTGTTGCCATGCGCGTCTGAGCTTCTTCAAAAACGCCGTGACCGTGATGATGTGCCAGATAACGCCGCCCAAGCTTGTCTAGGTCCTCCTGTGAGGTCTTGCCGCTAAGCCGGGCTACTTCTTTCGTCAGATCCTGGTTGGCGCCTGTCACCGCTTCGTAGAACAGCTCGTAGTTTCGCGGCAGGCCGGCGACACCTTGCTCGCTCATCATCGTGACTATTTTCTTGGCGACATCTGTCATTGGTGAAGTATTTCCGGTGCGGCCGCTGGACAGCGAGGTCGTTCCTGCTCAGCTACTCCTATTATGGGAAATTCAGTAAATTTTTTACAAAAATTGAATAGTATTTTATCGATTTAAGGGCTGCATTTGTGGCAATCTGTACAATCTGTTGAGCTCACCCGGACAGCGAATTGCCGATAATCACGCAAGTATTGGTTGTGATGGTTCGCCATAACTATTAGGAAGTAACGCGAGTTTGGTAATTTAAAATTTGAATAAAATTACTGATACTTATCAGCCTCTCCAAGAAATTAACGTTAACTTAACGAACGATTTGATCGCGCGTTAAATATTCATTAGCTAATTTGCGAGGCAGGCACTGATGGCCTCACTGCAATCGGATTCTCAATCCCGATGGTTAGGTGCTGTGAGAATTACAACTGGTGATGTGGTGGTGACCAGTCTTCACCGAGGAGAGCAACGAATGAACGCAACGTCAACAACCAGCAACGTGATTCGGGCGGCACGCTCCGTTGATCGCGACGATAACGTTGGACGCCCCGTCGACCACGCCGAAAAGGCAGTCGTCAACAGCTTGAACGACGTCGTCGAGCGTATGATGAATACGAACCGGACGATGCCGACCAGCAAATCCGACCACGCTGTGAACCTGTATGATGCAGCGATCCGTGATGCTGTGGCTGATATTGAGAGAATGGAAGCCGAGCGGGGAGCCGCCCAGCAGGTTCTCGAAGAGAGTTTTGCCGAACGCGAAAACAAGGTTCGCAACGATATCCTGTTCCACGAGCAGGGTCTGGAAGCGGCACGCGAAGAGCTCAAGCAGCTTGGCGCAGAGCACAAGCAGCAGGGCGAAGAGCTGGTTGCCCGCTACGACAGCCAGATCAGTGCCGCGATGCGTATGAAAGAGGCCAACAAGGCCGCACGCGACATCCTGCTTGGAGACATGTGAAGAAAACCGCCGCCGGCGTAGCCACGTCCGGCGGCTATCCAGTCGGAATTTCCAGACGGGCGCTGTATAGCGCCCGTTTTTGTTCGGCCGTTATGAGCGGCCCGAGGGCGATTGGTTTGTCCCTGTTTCTGTGCTGCGCCGACACCTTCAATGCTGTATAAACCGCGCACAAAGCTTGACTTGCTCGCCATTCGATGGTGAGAGGCGGCGAAACAAACTGGGATAATCCGATGAGCACCGCTTTTACGTTTCCGGGTCAGGGCAGCCAGGCTGTCGGCATGGGCAGCGACCTTGCCGAGGCGTTCCCCGCTGCCCGCGCAGTTTTTGACGAGGTCGACGAGGCGCTCGGGCAGAAACTCTCCGCATTGATGTGGAACGGACCCGAGGAAGAGCTGACGCTCACTGCCAACGCACAGCCGGCATTGATGGCAGTTTCTCTGGCCGCTTTGCGCGCGCTCGAGGCCGGCGGCTTCTCTCTGCCGGACAAGGTTGCCTATGTGGCGGGCCATTCGCTTGGCGAATACTCTGCTCTGGCCGCAGCAGGAGCCCTGTCGGTGGGTGACACGGCACGTCTGCTGCGCATCCGTGGCAATGCGATGCAGGAAGCTGTGCCGGTCGGTGAGGGTGCAATGGCGGCGATTATCGGGCTTGACGAGGCTGATGTTGAAACCGTGTGCATCGAATGTGCCGGAGACGGGGTATGCCAGATCGCGAATGACAATGGCGGCGGCCAACTGGTGATTTCAGGAACGCGCCATTGTGTGGAAAGTGCCGCGGCACTTGCCAGCGAGAAGGGCGCACGGCGCGCGCTCCTTTTGCCGGTCTCGGCCCCGTTCCATTCGCAGCTCATGCAGCCTGCCGCCGACAGTATGCAGTCGGCGCTTGAGGAAGTGGATTTGCAGCCCCCTGCGGTTCCGCTTGTGGCAAATGTGCTCGCCGGACCTGTCAGCGAACCGGCGCAGATCAAGGAACTTCTGGTAAAACAGGTGACCGGCCGTGTCCGCTGGGCCGAAACTGTATTGTGGTTCGCAGCCAATGGTGTGAGCGAAGTCTGCGAGCTCGGTGCCGGAAAGGTTTTGACCGGTCTGGCTCGTCGTATCGACCGGTCCATCACTGCAAGGGCCATCAATACGCCACAGGATATTGAGACTTACCTTCAGGGCTGACTGCGGGCCCGAGACACTTTCGACCATAGGATCTGAGATGTTTGAACTGAGCGGCCGCAAGGCACTGATTACCGGAGCGTCCGGGGGTATCGGCGAGGCTATTGCCCGCCTTTTGCATGCAAACGGCGCCATTGTCGGTCTTCACGGAACCCGGGTGGAGAAGCTTGAGAGCCTGGCCGGCGATCTCGGTGACAACGCACATATTTTTCCTGCCAATCTCGCCGACCGCGATGAAGTCAAGGCGTTGGGTGAAAAGGCAGAGGCAGAGCTTGAAGGCGTTGATATCCTGATCAACAACGCGGGCATAACCAAGGACGGCCTGTTCGTGCGCATGTCCGACGAAGACTGGGAAACCGTCATCAACGTCAACCTGACCGCCGTCTTCCAGCTCACCCGCCAACTGACCCATCCGATGATGCGGCGCCGCCACGGCCGTATAGTCAACATCACCTCGGTCGTCGGCGTGACCGGCAATCCCGGACAGGCGAATTATTGTGCGGCCAAAGCCGGTATGATCGGCTTCTCCAAATCCCTTGCCCAGGAAATCGCGACGCGCAATGTCACCGTCAATTGTGTTGCCCCGGGATTTATAGAGTCGGCGATGACAGAAAAGCTCAACGACAAGCAAAAAGACGCCATTATGGGAGCCATTCCCATGCGCCGGATGGGCACCGGCGCCGAGGTCGCGTCAGCGGTGTCCTTTCTGGCATCCGACGAAGCTGCCTACATCACCGGACAGACCATTCACGTGAATGGTGGAATGGCAATGATCTAGGCCCTGCGGCGGCAAATTTGGTGTTTATCGGCAACTTTGGCCGACTAAGGCACATAACCCGAAAATTCGGGCTTTGCGGTTGACATAAACCGTGATAAGGCCCGCATCCAATGCTGCTGAATGCCGCTCGGTATCACGGCAGACCCGGACCAACCGGGTAATCCACAGATCCGTTTTTTGACGGGGCTGATGCGCCGAACTATAAGGCGCTTGAACTTGATTGAGTGACTGCATGCCGCTATCCAAGGCATTGCAAAAGGATAAGGGTCGAGGATAACGACATGAGCGATATCGCAGAACGCGTTAAGAATATTGTTGTCGAGCATCTTGGCGTCGACGCTGAGAAAGTGACGGAAGGCGCCAGCTTCATTGACGACCTGGGTGCCGACTCGCTCGATACTGTGGAACTTGTTATGGCGTTCGAGGAAGAATTCGGTGTCGAGATTCCCGATGATGCTGCCGACACGATCCTGACCGTTGGCGATGCCGTCAAATATATTGAAAAGTCACAAAACTAGGTACAATCTGCGGGGCGGCATGAGTCCCGCATTGCCGCTTTGGCATGGGGACTTTCAATCATAAGAAGACGTGTGCCAGCCCGGGAAATTTCCGGGCTGTATGATTGTTACGGCACCGTTTATCCGAAGCTCGGCAAATCGCAATTGCGACATATATTAAGCGCCGAGTGTAGGCATTAGGATGGGAACGCCATGAGGCGTGTAGTAATCACGGGAACCGGCATGGTTTCTCCCCTCGGTAACAGCACCGAGGTGACGTGGAAAAGGCTGCTGGCAGGTGCCAATGCGGCCGACAGAATTCGTGAATTCGAGACGGAAGACCTGGCGGCCAAGATCGCTTGCCGCATACCGGTTGGCGATGGCAGCGACGGCACGTTCGACGCCGACATCTACATGGAGCCCAAGGAACAGCGCAAGGTCGATCCGTTCATAACCTATGCCATGGCCGCGGCCGACCAGGCGCTCGCCGATGCGCAATGGAAGCCGGAAAGCGACGAAGACCAGATTTCGACCGGCGTGTTGATCGGTTCGGGGATCGGCGGTCTGCAGGGCATCATCGACGCCGGCGACACGTTGCGCGAACGCGGTCCGCGTCGGGTATCGCCCTTCTTCATACCCGGCAGGCTGATCAATCTTGCAGCCGGGCAGGTCTCGATCCGCCACAAGCTTCGCGGTCCCAACCACTCCGTTGTAACCGCGTGCTCGACCGGAGCGCATGCCATCGGTGACGCGAGCCGCCTGATTATGCTGGGCGATGCCGAAGTCATGGTCGCCGGTGGCACGGAATCACCGATATGCCGTATTGCCATGGCCGGATTCGCCGCCTGCAAGGCGCTGTCGACGAGCTTCAATGATGACCCGAAGAGCGCCTCGCGTCCCTATGACGATGCCCGGGACGGGTTTGTCATGGGCGAGGGCGCGGGTGTTGTCATTCTGGAGGAACTCGAACACGCCAAGGCACGGGGTGCGAAGATATATGCCGAGGTTATCGGTTATGGTCTGTCGGGTGATGCCTACCACATCACGGCACCTTCGGAAGACGGCGAGGGCGCCTATCGCTGCATGCAGTCGGCGATGAAGCGTGCCGGTGTCACGGCGTACGACATCGACTATATCAACGCGCATGGAACCTCGACGATGGCCGACACGATCGAACTGGGCGCTGTCGAAAGGCTTGTGGGTGATGCGGCTTCAGGGCTTTCCATGTCGTCGACCAAATCCGCCATCGGGCACCTGCTGGGTGCCGCTGGTGCGGTGGAGGCGATATTCTCGATCCTGGCAATCAGGGACAACATCGCACCGCCGACACTCAACCTGGACAACCCGTCGGTCGATACCGCGATTGACCTTGTTCCCAAGGTCGCCCGCGAGCGCGAAATCAATGTCGCGCTGTCGAACTCCTTCGGATTTGGCGGTACGAATGCATCGCTGGTGCTGCGGCGCTATGAGGAATAAAATATTTCGTATATGAAGCGGGCTGCCATCTGTTGCCATATTCGTGTTCATAGTGGCATGTCAGGCAAGGATAACTCCGGGTGTTGGGGATAGATTGTGAGCGACGGCAACTTATCTGACGATCAGAACGGCTTCGGGCGCGCACCGTCCAAGGGGCCGATAGTTCCCCAATCCGCCAGGCAGGCACTCAAGCCTGAGGAGGCGCCGCAACCTCCCAAAAGGTCGGAGAGGGCCCGCAGTCAGTTCGTCGTCTTCATGAATTTTATGCTGTCCCTTGTTGTCTTTTTGATGCTGGCAGCAGCGGGGGCTGTCTATTTCGGCAAAATCCAGTTTGACGGCAGCGGGCCGCTCGCGCGCAACACCTATGTGCTGGTTCGTGAAGGTGCCGGCGTCAATGAAATCGCCAGCATGCTCCAGCGCCGCAACGTTATTTCGAGCGCGACCATATTCAAGTTCGGTATCAGCGCCTACATGCCCGACGATACGCTCAAGGCCGGCGAGTACGAGATCAAGGCCGGCGCCTCGATGCGCGATGTCATGGAACTGCTGCGTTCGGGAAAATCGATCCTGCACTCCTTCACCGTCGCAGAAGGGCTTACGGTTGAGCAGATTTTCGATCGCCTGACCGCCAACGCCGAACTGACCGGTGATCTGCCGGAGGAACTTCCGCCGGAAGGTTCGTTGCGCCCCGAAACCTACAAATTCACGCGCGGCACCACGCGCGCCGAGATCATCGATCAGATGCGCGTGGCACAGACCGCACTCATTGACGAGATCTGGGAAGACCGCAGGGCGGATTTGCCGATCACGACGAAAGAAGAGTTCGTGACCCTTGCCTCGATCGTCGAGAAGGAAACGGGCAGGGCCGATGAGCGGACCCTGGTTGCATCAGTGTTCCTGAACCGGCTCGAGCGCGGCATGCGGCTGCAGAGCGACCCGACAATCATCTATGGATTGTTCGGCGGCAAGGGCAAGCCCTCGGACCGGCCGATCTACCAATCGGACATCAGAAAGCCGACCCCCTACAACACCTATGTCATTGATGGCCTGCCGCCAACGCCGATCGCCAATCCCGGCCGCGCCGCATTGGAAGCCGTTGCCAATCCCTCCCAGACGAATAATGTATTCTTTGTGGCGGACGGCACCGGTGGCCATGTTTTTGCCGAAACGCTGGAACAGCACAACCGCAATGTCCGCCGTTGGCGCCAGATCGAAGCCGAACGCGCCAAGCAAAAAGAAAACGCGTCCGAATAGTTCCGGCCGCGGCAGCGGCACTACGGCCGCTGGGAGGGTGCTGGCATGACTTTGCAATCTATGACCGGCTATGCCCATGAAGAGGGCAACCTCGGAGCTTTGCGCTGGACCTGGGAACTGCGCAGCGTGAACGGCCGCGGCCTGGATGCGCGCGTCCGTGTACCCGCGGGTTTCGAGCGGCTGGAGCAGGAGATAAAGAAACGCCTCTCCGAAGTCTTCAAGCGCGGAAACATCCAGGTGAACCTGAATGTCCAGCGCGAGGAAAAGAAGGTCGAGGCGGTCGTCAATCAAAATGTGCTTGATGCGGCATTGGCGCTGGCGAAGAAGCTGAGCAGCGAGATCGACGCCGAACCGCCCCGCATCGATGGCATTCTCAATATTCGCGGCGTCCTTGAGTTCAGCGAGCCAGTGCCGGATGAGGCGACAATCAAAGCCGAACATTCGGCGATACTGGAGAGCCTGGACTCGGCCATTGCCGCCTTGTCGGCGATGCGGCAGTCGGAAGGTGAGAAGATTGGCGGCTTCCTGGGGGCTCAGATCGACGGCATCGAGGCCTTGGCGCAAAAGGCGGACAGCGATCCTTCCACCGAGCCCGAGAACATTGCCAAGCGGCTGGCCACTCAAGTCAGGTTGCTGCTCGATACCGGCGTCGAACTCGATGAGGACCGCCTGCACATGGAGGCTGCCATCCTGGCATCCAAGGCCGATATCAGGGAGGAGATCGATCGTCTGTTCACCCATGTTGCCGCGTGCCGCTCCCTGATGGAAGAGGGCGGAGCCATTGGCCGTCGGCTGGATTTTTTGGCACAGGAATTTAACCGGGAATCAAATACTATATGCTCCAAATCCAATGCGGCATCCGTGACTGCTGCAGGTCTCGAACTGAAAGTGCTGATCGATCAGTTCCGAGAGCAGATACAGAATCTGGAATAGGAGTAGCATAGGTCGATATGCCATCCACTGACGTCAAACGAAGGGGGCTTATGCTGGTCCTCTCGTCACCTTCGGGAGCAGGCAAGTCGACCATTGCCCGAAACCTTCTGAAGGACGACAACGATCTGAACTTGTCGGTCAGCGTTACGACCCGCAGGCGGCGCGGTAGCGAGATCGATGGTGTGCACTACAATTTTCTCACTGATGTCGAGTTTCAGCGGCTGCGCGATACCGATGCCTTGCTCGAATGGGCTGAGGTGCACGGAAATTTCTACGGCACACCACGCGAACCCGTGGAACGCAGCATGGCCGAGGGACACGACATGCTGTTTGACATCGATTGGCAAGGAGCGCTCCAGCTACAGGAAAAAATGCCGGCCGATGTGGTCTCGGTGTTCATACTGCCGCCCTCTCTTGCCGAGCTGAAATCCCGTCTGCACCGCCGGGCGGAAGACAGCAACGAGGTCATCGAACAGCGTCTCGAAAACTCTCGTGAGGAGATGCAGCACTGGGGCGACTACGACTATGTCGTTATCAACGATGATCTGGACAACGCCTATTCGGCGGTGCGTTCGATTGTTATCGCCGAACGTCTGCGGCGGGATCGCAGGCCGGGACTGTTCGATTTCGTATCCGGTCTTCTGGACGAAAAGCTGCAATAGGCCATGGCTGCACGCCAAAACACTTTTGTTTTCGGACCTTGTCGACGGTAAAAAATACTGTCCTATCAATTTATTACATTTCACAAGTAATATTCTTAAGACTACGATTTGGGTTGGTCGGCCCTCTTGCTGCGCGTCGCAATAATCAGCAAGCGTTGATGGTATGCCGAGTTGTCAGCAACGGCCTATATTCGTCTATCCGGTCGTTAAATCACTAAGTGACAGAGTAAGTGAAGTACCGAAACGGTAACTTGTGATCAGACTGAGAAATGGACTTGGAAATACTGCTGGCTAGGCGTTAGTCTCGACAACAGAGTCGGGAATGTTTTGCAGATGGTCGAGGCCGCCGTATCGGATAAACTTGTGCTGTCGGACAGCGAGCGCAACGTAATGAACGTGGTCCGGCGTCACGGATCAATCTCGCGAGCCGACATGACAGAGTTCACGGACCTGTCCCAGCAATCGGTTCACCGCCTTGTCGAAAATCTGCTTCAAGCGCGCTTGTTGAGAACACGAAAGGCAATCGTGAAAGGCCGCGGAAAACCCAGTCCGCAAATCACACTCGACACGTCGTCCACGACATCGGTTGGTGTCTCGATTGGTACCAAAGTCATTGAATATGTTGCCGTAGACCTTGCAGGTGAAGAGGTTTGCAGAGGCCGGCTTGCAGCGCCACCGAACGATTGTGAGGCGGTCTTGTCGGAGCTGACGCAGCTCGTTTCCAAGCTGAAGCTGGAAGGACCGCTGTCGAAACGCCGGATCATCGGCGTCGGAATAGCCGTACAGGGTTTTCGAACAACCCGGCATAACCGGTTCACGACACCAATGCCGATCGATAACTGGTCGCGGGTTGCGATTGACGAGATGTTCGAAGAGCGATTGTCCTGCGCGTCATTTGTCGAGAACAACGCGACCAGCGCCGCCATCGCCGAACTTTATTGCGGAGGCGGAAAACGCCACCGGTGTTTCGGTTACCTGGCGTTCAACCTCGGTTTCGGAAGCGGCGTCATTTGGAATGAGAAGCCGATTTTCGGTGGCCACGGCAACGCGGGCGAAATCAGTTCGATTTTTGTCAAGGAGGAGGCGCGTCGCAGGCCGGCGCTGGGTGAGCTTCTGATGCGCCTTTCTGATCGCGGCCTCGATATCACTTTCCAGCGGCTTCTGGATGAATTCGATCCGAACTGGGACGGGATCGAGGAATGGATCGCTGAGGTCAAGCCAAGCCTCGATCTGTCCGTTCGGGCACTTTCTGCCGTACTGGATCCCAATGCCATCTATTTTGGCGGTGAGGCGCCCGTCGCGCTCCGCAGGATGTTGATCGAGGCTTGCGATCCGCCTGAGCCGGACCGGTTCGGCGAGCCGAAGCCTTATCCTGAGTTACTGTTAAGTGAAATCGAGGGTGATGCAGCGACGCTGGGTGCCGCCATGCTTCCGCTGCAACAGGTCATTTACCGCAATCACACGCACTGACACCGGCGATCAGCCGACAGCGGCGGCCAATCGGCAGAATTCCGCAACGGTCAGCGTTTCGGCGCGACGCTTGGGATCGATGCCAGCGCCGCTCAGCAAAGATTCGCCGCCCAGGCTCTTGAGGCTCTGACGGAGCATCTTGCGACGCTGCCCGAAGGCAGCCTGCGTAACCCTTGCCAGACTCGAGGCGGAACATGGTATTGGCGCTGTGCGCGGCGTCAGGTGGACGACGGCGGACGTGACCTTTGGCGGTGGTGTGAACGCCTGACGCGGAACATCAAAGGCAAGAGTAGCCTCCATGCGCCAGCCGGACAGGACGCTGAGGCGGCCAAAGGCCGTTGTCCCGGGTTGCGCGACGATGCGTTGTGCGACTTCCTTCTGGAACATCAGCGTCAGCGAGGCGAAGTAGGGCGGCCATGGTTCCGTCAGCATCCAGCTGACCAACAGCGGCGTGCCGATATTGTAAGGAAGGTTTGAGACGATCTTGATCGGCTGCTCATCGGTCAGCGCCGCGAAATCAACCTCAAGCGCATCCCCCTCTACGACATCGAGACGGCCCGGGTAGTGATCGGATATCTCCTGCAGCGCAGGCAGGCAGCGGCGGTCCCGTTCAACGGCAAACACCTTCCTTGCTCCGCCAGCAAGCAAGGCGCGGGTGAGGCCTCCTGGGCCCGGACCGACTTCCAGGACGGAAACCCCGTCAAGGCGACCGGCAGCGCGGGCAATTTTCTGGGTCAGGTTGAGATCGAGCAAAAAATTCTGGCCAAGCGATTTTTTGGCGTTGAGGCCGTGCCGGCTGATGACGTCGCGCAGCGGAGGAAGACCGTCGATTGCCGGCATCAGTCCGGTCCGCTTTCACTCGTCGCGGCCATGGCTGTGGCCAAACTGACGGCCGCGATCAGGCTGTCCGGGCGAGCATTTCCCGACCCGGCAATATCGAATGCGGTTCCGTGGTCCGGCGATGTCCGGATAAACGGTAATCCCAGCGTCGTGTTGACCGTTTCGTCGAAGCCAAGTGCCTTGGCGGGAATGAGCGCCTGATCGTGATACATGCAAACCGCTGCGTCATACTGGCTGCGCGCCGTGTCATGAAACATCGTGTCCGCGGGAAGGGGGCCGACCGTATTGATGCCCGCAGCCCGCAAGGCAGCCACCGCCGGTCTGATAACGTCGTCGTCCTCACGGCCGAGTGCACCGCCTTCGCCTGCATGCGGATTGAGGCCGGAAATTGCAAGACGCGGTTCGGCTATCCCGAAGCGTTTCTTCAGATCGGCTGCGGTTATTGTCGCCGTTTCAATCACGAGCTCGGATGTAAGCGCGGCCGGAACCGCATGGAGCGGGATATGAACCGTTACCGGGACCGCCCGTAGTTTCGGGCCGGCAAGCATCATGACGGGCCGGAAGGTGCTGCGGAAGTGCCGCTGCGCAAGGTCGGCGAGGAATTCGGTATGTCCGGGAAATGCGAAGCCGGATGCATAAAGCTCCGACTTGGCAATCGGATTGGTGACGACAGCAGAGGCTTCGCCCTCAACGACCATGGCGACCGCCCGCTCAATTGATTCGATCGTTGCGGCGGCATTGGCTTTTTGCGGCGCGCCTGCGTGGCCGCTGACAGGATTTTCCAGCGGCAGCACCGGTAATCCGTCCGATTGAGCGGCTATGTCGGCGCTAGGGTCGATCAGGGAAAGCGAAACGTCGACACCGAGCGCTTCGGCGCGCTCCTCCAGAAGATTGGGGCTTGCCAGGACGAAAAGCGGCGGAAGATCAAGTTCAGCACGCCGGCTCCACATGGCAATCGTGATGTCCGGTCCGATGCCGGCGGGATCGCCCATCGTTAGAGCGAGTGGGGCGACGCGAGGTTTCACTGCTGAACCGGCGTCACGGATCACTTGTAGGCGATCCGTGCCCGCTCGCGCAGCTCCTTGAGGTACTTTTCGCTGTTCTTGTTCTCATTGCCGGACTCGGCCGCTTGCTCTGAGCGGAAGACCATTTCAGCGGCAAGATCATCAGAGACCTCTTTGCTGGAGCACACCGCAATGAACTCGACACCGCGGTCCGTCACTTTGGTTGCCGTGGTTTTGCCCGACGACGTCTTTTCAACCAGCGGCTTCCAGTCGGGTGGCAGAGCCGGTCGCATGATCCGGCCGAGATCCCTGACGGAAACATCCTTCAGGCCCTTCGCGAATTCCCGGGTACTGTCGCAGCTCACGAACCGACCGCGCATGGCTTCCGCTTCGCGTTTGCGGCTGTTGAGGATCGATTTGCGTTTCGCCGCAGGCACCACAAAGATGACCTGTTGGAGGATGTATTCTGTCGTCGTCGGCTTTTGACCGCCGCGCTCCAGCATCTTCGCAACCAGATCTTCCGTGCTCATGCGTCCGCCGCTGTTGAACCGGGCGTTGACCACACGAGGCCAGGACATTTGCACACGAATGAATTCCTTGAAATGGTTTGCTCCGACGCCCGCCTGGCCCAGCATCTGGGACAGCTGCTTGGTGGACAGTTTGTTGGCTGAAGCAAATCTGGCGTAGGACTGGTTGACCTGGGCATCGCTGACATTTGCCCGCAAACGCGCCACCTCGGACATTTTGATGGCTTCTTCGACCAACTGCTCCTTGGCCTTTGTCTGCAAATTGCCGCGCTCGCGCTGCAACTGAAGCAGTTTGACGCGCCTTTGCACATCGCCGGTGGTGATGGCTTTGCCATTGACGACGATTGCTATTTTTGACGCAAAGGAAGGTGCTGCGAATGTTGTGGCCGTGGCCGCGGCGATCAACAGAATGAATACGGTTTTTGTAATCACCGGAATGGACAATCTGGCAAGACCGATGCTCATTTTTACGTTTCCTCGTTCCCCCTCAGGTGGACATTTTCGCAAAACTAGCGGTCGCGGTAAATCCCACCGGCATTTTGGCGAAATAAAGGCTCTTGTTGTCACGATCGTCAAGTTGAACAATACAAAAGGCTTTGCCTGATCAACTAGTTGTTATCGGTGAAATCATTCAACGTATTCGAACCGAAGTTGATGTCGCCCAACGTACGCAGGCTGATCCTGGCGCCCACACTCCAGTCAATGGCCGAGTCAACATCGCGTTCCTGAGTATAGGACAGTGAGATAACGAAACACTCGTCGGCATAACCGAAGCCGATCGTGTTGTCCGCCATATACTTGTTTTCGATGTCATAGCTTATCGAGTCGAATGCCCGCCAGTACTCCGCAAATTTGATTGAAGCAGCACCTTTGAGTTCATTCCGGCTTGTCGTTGAGCCATAGCCGGGTTGAGGCTTAACAGTCGTGTGCGCGAATGATGTCGAGACTACTTTCCCGCTATAGGAAACACCAACGTCGGATCGTTGCAGGTTGAAAGTCGTTTCGTCGAAGCGGCCCTCGGCCGTCATGGAAAAGCCGCTTGGAAGATCGACGCCGACGCTGCCGACGAAATCGGACCGATCGGTTTCCAGTCCGGAGAACGCGCCAACGTTCACAAGATCCGGCGTTGCGAAGGAGTTGAGACCGGCGATCTGATAGGACTGGCCGAAGATTCCGCGCAACGAGACACCGTTGTGAAATGTCCCGGTGTAACGGACACCGAGATTGGCACGCGTGCCGCCCTCCACACGGTCAAAGCCGGAGAATTTGTCTCGCTCGAAGAGGGTGCTGGCATCAAAGACGAAACTTTGCGCGTCCTCATTGGGAAGGCCGCCGGCAAGTTGTTCGTCGTTGCGGGCGAATATCTGGCCGATCGGCTCCACGATATGGGAGGCGGATGCTGTGACAATCTGGATCGGATACCTCGCTTCCAAACCAGCTGTCAGAATTCCCCGCGCCGGCGTTGTCTGCGTCGTGAACGGACCTGTATAGCCCATGGGTGCATCGACATTGAGATAGTACAAATCACCGCGTGCGGCGGCGATCGGTGTCAGGAGCAGGCCGCTCTCAGTCACGACCGTACGCTGCCATTCCACTTCCGTTGTCAGCCGGTTGCTGGTGCCTGCTACGCCGGGATATTTGTCGTTGACCATGTCGACTTCGGCTTCGTCGCGCGTCAGGCTCAGGACGTTGACATTCAATTTGACTTCGCCGCCGCCAACCGGCCGATCGAACGTGCGCGTATAGTCGAACGACGGATGGACTATCGGCTGCTCTTCTTCCGCAGTGTTTGTTGGGATGGTGGATTGAATATCAAAGTAAAAGCCACGAAGGTCGAAAAAATTCCGTCCCGACAATCCGGTCAGATAGGCCTGTGAGGTTACTGTTTTCTGGTTGTAGCCGCTGATATCGTAGGTGTTGGAAAAGCTGTTGTCGCTTTGTACCATCACGTCCCAGCCGAACATCCAGCGTGGATTGATCTGGAACTCGCCGCGAGATGCGATCATGCCGCGGTTCTCGACGCTTGCATCCACCGAGCCCGCGTCGAAGGCTTCGGGCGAAAGTTGGTGAATGCCCGCGATCCTGAGAACGTGGCGGCCGGTCACGAACTGTTGCCGAAATTCCGCTTCGCCAAGGAAGCCCTGCCGCGTGTAGCCCGATACCGTCACGGTAAGGTCGTAGTGGGGGCTCAGCGCGAAATAGTAGGGAATGCCGAGTTTGGCGCCAAGTTGCTTGGCGTAACTGACCGAGGGAATGAGAAAGCCGCTTTGCCGCTTGACAGTGTGGTCCGGCACGACGAGGAACGGCAGATAGGCGATCGGACGGCCGAACAATTCAAACCGCGCGCCCTCGAGTCGAATGGTCTTCGTTTTGCCGTCCTGCGTCACCCGCCGTGCCTTGATTTGCCAAAGCGGCGGTTTTGACGGGTTTTCTTCACAAATCTCGCAGGCCGTGTAGACACCGTTGTTGAGGGTGGTGCGTTCACCGTCGAAGCGCTGGGCGCTGTCGGCCACGATGCGTGTGTTGTCCGGGCGCTCGATGCGCAGCGCATTGACGAAACCGTCCCCAAAATCGTCCGTAACGTCCAGTTCCTGCGCGTAGATGATATTGCCATCCGGCTCGATCATCTCGATATCGCCATAGGCTTTCAGTCGTCCGGTCCGCTGATGATACTCAAGCCGGCGTGCGACCAGTTGGAAACCGTCATAGTCGACCTGGACCGCACCGGTGGCGATCACCGTCTCACTGTCCTGATTGAAAACCAGCTCGTTGGCGGTGAGAATCAGCTGTGCATCGGGGGATGTCTGGAGATTGAACCCCGTGCCGTCGACAGACTGGGCGTGAGCAACTGAAAGCATGGCATCCGGTGCCGTGCTAGCCGTAAGGACAGCGATAAGACCTGCGATACGCAACATGTTCTTTTTGCAGATCGCCGCCGATCTCACTATCCATCCTCCTTGTGGAGAAGCACCGTTATCCCCAGTGCAGACGCTACGATTGCCGGTAGCCATGCTGCCACGAAAGGAGGCACGGCGCCGGCAGTCCCGAACGACTTCGCCAACACTGACACGACATAAAGCAGAAAGCCGGCCAAGATGCCAGCCAAAATCACCGTCCCGGACTGCCCAAACCGTACAAATTTTAGAGACACGGTTGCAGCAATTAGTGTCATCGCCACCAATAATAGTGGCAATGCAAGAAGCGATTGATATTGCATGGCAAACGCATTGGCGCCAAGACCGAAGGACCGGGCGACCTCGATTTTGCGCGGCAGCTCGAAAAATGAGATGGATTGCGGCGACGCCAGCGTTTCTTCCACAAATTCCGGGCGCAGATTGGTTTTGACGCTCGTTTTGGCAACAAACACCGGTTTTTCACCCTGATCGATTCGAGTGACGTTTTGCAGGGCCCATCGGCCGTTCCGCAAAATGGCCTTTTCAGCATCGAGCCGCGAAGAAATGCTCCCTTCCTCGTCGAATTGAAGAAATGTTGCACCGCCGAGCATCCGTCCTCGCCGGGCGACGGAGTCCGCACCGATAATGGTCACGCCATCTTCCGTGCGTTGACGCAGCCAGGGCGGGCGCTCGATCGAGCCGACCGTGCCGCGTTTGATTCCAAGACCAAGTTCGAGTTCCTGCACCTTGGAAAGCGCAAACGCGGAAAACGGGTTGACGACGGTCGCCATGAAGACGCCGATCAACAGGCTTGCAGCGCACAGCGGCATTAGGAATTGCCAGGCGGAAATGCCGGCCGAGCGTGCCACGACGAGCTCGTACTTCCTGTTGAGGACGATAAGAACGGAGATTGAAGAAAACAGGATGACAAAGGGAATCGTCTCCTGGATGATGTTCGGAAGACGCAGCAGGGACAGCAGCGCGCCCAGCCCCAACGTATAACCCGGAAGGCGGGAGGCGCGGCTGGAAAATTCCGTAAAATCAACCATATATATGATTGCAAGAACACCCAGGATGAACCAGATGGTCATCACCACGTAGCGTCTGAACAGATAGCGCCAGAGTGTGAACCCGATCATTGGGCGCTTCTCCGTCCGTTTCCTGTCAGATCAGACAGCCAGTTCCGCAAGTTTGCCCAGGCGGGTTGCTCGTCTGAAAAGAGGCGGCTCGAGAGATCGAGCAGGTACCGCGGTGTCCTGAAGGTCCAGTTCGTGACCATCAGCACGATACAAATGCCGATCGTTCCCAGCGGGACGGCATAACACAGAATACTGAACAAGCGGCTTTGCGATGATTCATCGACCGAATAAAAGCCGAATCCGCGTAGCAAGAACGCTATCGAGGCTGCTGTTACAACGCTCCAGACCTGTTCGTGACGGTTGGAATGCGCCTTTCCCAGGAAGTAGACGGTAATGAAGCCGAAGGTCAGTGGATAAAGCCACTCGGAAAGCCGCTTGTTGATGCGTTTGATGAAGTCGCGTGGATTGCGTACAAAATAGGGGTCTTCAGCGTCGGGATTCAACAGATAGCGGGTCGACTGTTCTTTCGGCTGCAGAATGCCGGTGCGCCCAGAGGACCCGCCAATCAGGCTCAAATCCAGGGCGTAATTGGCAAACCGGATGATCGATACAGTACCGTCGCCATTGTCTTTGCGGTGCAGTTCACCGTCTGACAGGACAAGAATGTCGCGGCCTCCGGTCTCGCTGAAGTCGCCATGCTTTGCGTAATAGAGCAGGTCGGCGTCAGGATCACGCTCATCGGCCAGAAAGATGCCGCCGAGCTGTCCGCCCGGCAGTTTTTCCTGAACACTCACATGGAGATTGTCCTCCACCTTGTGAAATGTGCCCGACTGGACCGCGGCCGAAAACAGGTCGGCCGACGCCTGGTTGACCAGTATCTTGATCTGCTTGTTCACCCAGGGTTCGACATAGTTGCTTTCCCAAAGGCTCAACAGCGACATTAGGGCCGCGACCAGGAGGATGGGCCGTGCGATCAGCGCGCGCGATCCGCCGGAGGCCTCGATCACCGCCAGCTCCGAATCCGAGTTCATCGTGCTGAGCGTTTGCGCAGCGCCAATCATCAGCGCAAACGGCATCACGATGACCATCATGGTTGGCATGACCAGACCGGCGAGCCTGAGAAAGGCCAGCAGAGATTGACCGGTGGAGCTCAAAAGATCGACACGAAGAAGGACCTGGGTGGTCATCGCGATCGTCGCGGTCGCCAGCAGCGTCCCGATGGACAGGATTAGCACTCTGCGCAGAATGTAGCGTTCTATTTGTTTCATGCAGCAATATTCCGGCAGCATCCAAATCCGTGCGCGGATCTCCGCGATCGGATTCTCCTACTATTTGCTTATACCTAACACGGGTCGGCGAACGATAGTAAACACTTCATGAACTCTTGTTTCCAGTGTGGCATTCGGTCCTGCGTTGCCGAAAACTCCGGCAGAGCCGGAGCTTGAGGCGTTGTTTCTGCCGCTCATCGAAATCTGGCCTTGTCATTGTGCCCGAAAACGCCAACATGTCCTGATGACGTCTGTCATCCCCGTTTCGGACTGTCCTTCGAAATCCCCATGAAATCGCGGAGCTTTTATGTCGCAGAAAATTTCGATCTCCTTCTCGAAAACATCCTCGCCCGACAGCGGGCTGGTTGTCCTGTTGTGTGCAAAGGGCGGTGATCTGTCTGGGGGCGCGGCAGCGGTCGACCCGGGCGGTGTCTTGAAGAGGGCAATGGAGGTTGCCGAATTCGAAGGCAAGAAGTTTGCCGCCCTGGATGTGCTGGTGCCGCAGGGCAGCACCGCGGATCGTATCGCGATCGTTGGCATTGGCGATCCCGAGGATCTGAAGTCTGACGACTGGTTGCGCATCGGTGGTGCGATTTTCGGGCAGGTCAAAACGTCCCGCAAGGTGACTGTCTTTGCAGATGCGGGACAGACCGAGATTTCCTCAGATGACATTGCCAATATCGCCCTCGGCATTTTGTTGCGAAGCTACAAATTCGATACCTATAAATCAAAAAAGAAGAATGGCGATTCCAAGGAGAACAAGAACACTGCCATCACGCTTGTAAGTGGAAAGGCAACGTCGGCCAAGAAGGCCTTCGCCGCAGCGCAGGCGGTGGCGGAAGGCGTTGCCCTTGCACGGGATCTCGTCAACGAACCGGCCAACATTCTGGGGCCGGTGGAATTCGCCAAGAAGGCCAGCGAACTGGAGAAAATTGGCGTCGAGGTCGAGATCCTGACGGAAAAGGAAATGAAGAAGCTCGGCATGCGCGCCTTGCTCGGCGTTGCCCAGGGTTCGGCGCGTCCACCGCGCCTTGCGGTCATGCATTGGAAGGGCGGCAAACAAAAACAGAAGCCCATTGCGTTTATCGGAAAGGGCGTTGTTTTTGATACCGGTGGAATCTCCCTCAAGCCCGGGGCCGGAATGGAAGACATGAAGGGAGACATGGGGGGTGCCGCGGCCGTGATTGGCCTTATGCATACCTTGGCTGCACGCAAGGCAAAGGCTAATGTGATCGGCATCCTCGGCCTGGTTGAGAACATGCCAGATGGCAATGCCCAAAGGCCCGGCGACATCGTCACGTCGATGTCAGGCCAGACGATCGAGGTCATCAACACGGATGCCGAGGGGCGCCTTGTTCTGTGTGATGCGCTTTGGTACTGCCAGGACAGGTTCGAGCCGCAATTCATGATCAATCTCGCGACTCTCACGGGGGCCATCATCGTTGCCCTCGGTCACCATCACGCAGGCTTGTTTTCCAATGACGATGAGCTTTGCGAGCGCTTGTCCCGCGCCGGCAAGGTAACGGGCGAGCATGTCTGGCGTATGCCGCTAGCGCCCGAATACGACAAGATGATCGATTCCAAGTTCGCTGACATGAAGAATATCGGCGGCAGATGGGCCGGTTCGATTACCGCCGGACAGTTCCTGCAACGCTTCGTCAATGACACACCGTGGGCGCATCTCGATATTGCCGGCACGGCAATGGGGTCGCCGCAGACGGAGATCAACCGTTCATGGGCATCGGGTTTTGGCGTCAGGTTGCTCGACGAGCTTGTGCGTGCCCATTATGAACAGTAATTGCCGGCCTGGCCGGTTGTCCGTCCCGCCGATCCGGGTGTAGCCTCCGACGGATGACGGATGTCCTCTTTTACCATTTGACGGAATCACGCATGGAAGATGCGCTTCCGCCACTGCTGGAAAAAAGCCTCGAGCGGGGCTGGCGCGTCGTCGTGCAGACCGGCAGTGAGGAGCGCCGCGACGCACTGGACCAGCATCTTTGGACGTTTCGCGACGAGAGCTTTCTGCCGCACGGCACCGATATTTCAGCGCAGCCGGAACGCCAACCCGTCCTCATCTGTGCAACGCAAAGCAATGCAAATTCAGCGCAGGTGCGTTTTTTAGTCGATGGAGCCGAACCGTCGGGCCTTGAGGAATATGAGCGTGCCGTGTTCCTGTTCGACGGCCACGACCAGGGCCAGGTTGAAGCAGCGCGTGCGCACTGGAAGGTGCTGAAGGAAACCGGCCATGATCTGACCTACTGGCAGCAGACACAGGATCGGCGCTGGGAGAAGAAAGCTTGACGCAAATGGTCCGGCACAGCGCATTGCCGGCTGCATTCGTCCTGCTTCTGCTTGGCTATTTTCTTGTCCAGTCGGTGTCCTTTACGGTGCTCAAGAGCGGCGCTGATATCGATACCACCGAGTTGATGATGTACAACCAGTTCTGGTCGTTGGGTTATTGGGGCAGTCAGCCGCCGCTTTACAACTGGCTGACGCATCTGGCCGCCGACGTTTTTGGAACATCGATCCTTGTCTATTCCGCGGCGAAGTTCCTGCTTTTGTTTGCTGCTTTCGCGTTCCTGTTTCTTGCTGCGAGGGAACTAGGATTGAGCATTGCGGCGGCGGTTGCCGCAACGCTCGGCGTGTTTGCAATACCCGAGATATCCTGGGAAGCACAACGTGCCTTGTCCCACTCCGCCGCGGTCAACGCGTTTTGTGCACTGAGCCTTTATTCCTTTGTCCGCCTGCGTAATGCAGGGCGCCTTGTCGATTACGCCTTTTTTGGCCTCGCCGCCGCTGCTGCCGTGCTTTCGAAGTATAATGGGTTCCTTTTTGTCGCCGCCTTGGTTCTGTCCGCAATAGGGCTTCGCGGTTTCTCGCGGATTGTGCTGGACAAACGATTCTTCATGTCGCTTCTCATTTTCGGTGCGACGATCGCCCCACATGCGTTGTGGGCGCTCCAAAATCCGGAAATCGTTTTCCACAGACAGATAAAGTTCGGGATCAGCGACGGTGCCATTACGGCTGACGAGAGGCTGACGGCACTGCTTTCCTGGGCCAAAGCGATCATCCTCACCACAATCATTGTCGTGGTCGCAACCGCCGTTGCGTACTTCGTGGACAGACTTCGTGGACGCAATTGGACGCTTCGGTTCACTGATACCGGCAAACTGCTGGTATTGCTCGTTCTGATATACGAGCTGGTTTTGCTTGTGTTGATGGTTGCCTATGGCGCAACCAGAATGGAAAACCGCTGGCTTCAGCCGGTGTTGCTGGTTCTTCCGCTAACGGTCCTGTCGCTCTTTGCTTGCCCCTCGACGCGGGACGCCGATGGCGGGGGGACCGAAAACCCGGGATTGATCAGAACTTTTTCCGTGATGGGACTGGTAATCATGGCCGTTACTTTGGTCGCCTTGCCCGTCTCGGAGGGGGTTATGAGCAGGGCGAAGGGGAATGAGACCCATTTTGCCTATGACAAACTGTTGGGTGAGCTTGAAACAACGACCTCAGGTCCGGTTGGCACCGTGGTTTCGACAGAGTCGGACATATTCGGGAACATTCTGCTCTACGATCCCGATATCCGCTTTTACAACGACAAGCTTGTACGTGCCGGTCACGAGATTGCGTTGCCGGCGGTGCTGATCTGGTCCGGTCACGGCGATCTTCCGCGCCATTTGGTGAAAATCGCCAGGACGATGGGTCTGCCGGAGACAGAAGGCGAGGTGTTTCGGTCATCCATGCCGATCAACGGCAACGAGAGGACGGTTGACTACAGCTACATGGTTCGCCAGAAGCCTGCCGGTTGACCAGCGGTGGCGGCTCTGAATCCGCTGGTCTGGATTCCGTTTGCTGATTGCGATTTAAATCGCCACTCATTCCTGCTAAGAGCCGTTCAGACTCGTATATAGCCAGGCAATGTTCGTGTACGCCATACTCAGCCCTCTGAAAAACAAAGAGCTCGACCCGGCTTCGGAAGACTGGCGGATGGCTGGCATCGCCGCCTGCGCTATCCTGACCCTTTATCGTATCGTTCTTTTTTACTTCGACCGGACCGACCTTTTTGTCGATGAATCGCAGTATTGGCTTTGGAGTCAGGATCTCGACTTCGGCTATTATTCGAAACCGCCGCTGATCGCGTGGACCATCCGGTTGTTCACCGATCTCAGCCAGAGTGATTCGATTTTCTGGGTGCGTTTGCCGGTACCGCTGTTTCACTTCGCCACAGCGCTGATTCTGGGATCGCTTGCCCAATACCTCTATGACGCGCGTGTCTCATGTTGGGTGATGATCTCATACATCACCATGCCGGCCGTAACGCTCGGTAGCGCCGTCATTTCGACCGACACGATCATGGCGCCGTTTTTTTCCCTGGCGCTGTTGTTCTACTTTCGCCTCCTGAATGAAGACAAGGCCCGCTACGCACTACTCGCGGGCGCCATGGCCGGTGTGGCTTTCCTGGCCAAATATGCCGGCATCTACTTCGTCATCTGCGCCGTACTCGCTGCTGTTTTCATATCCAAGGCGCGCCCGTCCTGGCGCAATGGGCTGTTGGTTCTCGTGACATTCGCGGTCGTCATCACGCCGAACATCATCTGGAACTATCTCAACGATCTCACGACATTCGAACACACGCTGGACAACGCGGATTGGGTTCGCAGAAACACAAGTGACATCGACCTGAGGTACCTGAAACTTGCCGAATTCTTCTTCAGTCAGTTTGGCGTTTTTGGCCCGATCCTTTTTGGTTCACTGATCGCCAGTGTCTACAAGGCGCGCGAAGCGGATGCGCGTATCCTGTTGTTCTTCTCGGTGCCAATAATTCTGATTGTCTGTGTCCAGGCGCTGCTGTCGAAGGCATATGCAAACTGGGCTGCCGCCGCCTATTTTGCTGGAACCGTCGTGGTCGTGGCGGGACTCTTGCAGGAGCGATTCTATCGATTGCTGCGGCTTTCCGTGTGGATCGGCGTTGTGATTGCGTTGGGTCTGCCGTTCCTCACGGCAATCGCCGACCATGTCAGTATCGATGGCGAGAAACCGGCGCTCAAGCGCCTGCTCGGACGCGAGCGGCTAAGCCAGGAACTCATCGCAGCAGCGAAGGAACACAATGCCGATATCATCCTGGCGGGCGGTCGCGATATTCTTGCCGATCTCTTCTACACGGGCCGCGATGCTGACGTCGTCATTCGGTCGATCCCGCCACGTGGCCGGGCGTGGAACTATTATCAGGCCAAATTCCCCCTCGATGAAAACACGCCGGGGCAGACTGTCTTGTGGGTCGCCGGTCGTCCGACGGTTGAATGTGACGGAAAGATCATTGAGCCGGTCAGGGAACTGACCACTGAGGGCGGCGCCTATCATGGCGGGGCGATGTTTGTGTTCATGATGGACCGCGAGTGCTTCGATGGTTGATGCCGAGCACAATCAGCTGACCGAGGAAATCCTGCTTGCACTCGGGATTGTCTTTCTGATCTTCAACATATTTCCGGGGATCGATATCTGGATCTCGGCCCTGTTCTACGACGGCATCACCGGCGGCTGGACAGCGCAGGGCGCTTTCTTCAATGCTTACAGGGGAGCCTTCAACGCAGTCAGCATCGGACTGGCGGTAACGTGCCTTGCGCTATGGGCTGTTTCACTCTGGCGCGGACCCGTGCTGACGATACCACGGGAGGTTTGGGGCTTTGTGCCGCTTCTCTACATCCTTGGACCGGGACTTCTTGTGAACGCTGTTCTGAAGAATATGTGGGGCCGGGCGCGGCCGGGCGACGTCACGGAATTCGGCGGCGAAAGGACGTTCTCGCCCGCCTTCATTGTGTCCGATCAATGCGAGAGTAACTGCTCTTTTGTGTCGGGGGAGGGCTCAGGCGCCACAGCCTTCTTTATTTCGGTCCTGGTATTGAGTGCCTATATTCCCAATCCATCGCTCAGGCGCGGCATCGTCTGGCTGGCATTGGCATGCGCATCCCTGGCGGCTTTGCTGCGTATCCTGAAAGGTCGGCATTTCTTGTCCGACACGCTTGGATCGGTTCTCTTTGTATCGCTTGTCGCCGTTCTGCTGCACTGGCTGCTTGTCGGTCGGTCCGGCCATCGCAAAAAGGATGCTGCCGGCGAAGTCTGAGTGCTGCCGGTCTCGTATCACGCGGATTTCTGTTTGCGCGGACGGAGGCTTTTGCGCTGTTTCGTCCGTTTTGCGGCCCTCTTGTCCTTTGGACGTCTTTTGGGTTCCTTTTGAGAGCCTTGCTTGCGTTTTTGGCGATCCGGCTTTGCAGGCTTGCCCGGCCCGGGACTGCCCTCATCAATTGCCTGGCCCTGCTGAAACTCTCCGACGTGTTCGATTGCAAGGCTTGGCTCGGCACATCCGTCTTCGCTGACCTTTTTCCAGAAACCGGCGACCGCGTCGGGGCTGATTTCGAAGAGCGTGTGGCTGTTCTGGATCAGGATCGATCCGACGGATTTGCGCGTGATTCCGCCGGAGCGGCAGATGATCGGCAGGAGCCGGCGCGGTTGGGCGTTCTGTTTCTTTCCCGCGCTGATCCGGAACCAGACACCGTCTTCAAAATCATCACGCCGGGTTTGTTTGCCATCGGTTTTGCGGATCTCCGATATCTCCTCCGCCGCCGGCAGGAACGTCCGGTTCATTCGGCAGAATGCTGCCGCGATCTGCTCCGCCGAATGTGTCCGGAGCAGCTCTTCGACGAGGTCACGTTCGCCGTCTTCGGCTGTGCTTTCGAAATAGGGGCTGTTCAACAGCCTGTCCCGGTCGCGTACGGTGATTTGTTCCGCGCTGGGTGCAGGTGCCCAGGTCAGTTTGACTTTCGCTGCCCGCACCAGCCGCTCGGCGCCGCGTTGCCGGTCCTCGGCCACCACGACAGCGCAAACACCCTTGCGTCCGGCGCGCCCGGTGCGTCCGCTGCGATGCAGCAGCGTTTCCGGATTGGTGGGCAAATCCGCATGAATGACAAGATCAAGTTCAGGCAGGTCGATTCCGCGCGCTGCGACATCGGTAGCCACACAGATGCGGGCGCGCCCGTCGCGGATCGACTGCAACGCCTGCGACCTTTCGCTTTGCGTATATTCGCCCGACAGGGCAACCGTGGAAAAGCCGCGATTGGCAAGCCGGCTCGACAGGCGCCGAACCTCGCCCCGTGTGCCGCAAAACACGATTGTGCGTGGCGCGTCGTGATAGCGAAGCAGATTGATGACCGCGTTCTCGCGTTCGCTTGGCAAGACGACGTGGCCGAAATAGGTGATATCGGCATGCTGGCTTTTGTCGCCCGAAATCGAAACGGATTGAGCGTCCCGCTGGTAGCGCTTTGCAAGGGCGGTAACGGCAGGCGGCAACGTCGCCGAGAACATCAGCGTGCGGCGTTCCTTTGGTGCCGATTCAAGGATGAATTCCAGATCGTCGCGAAATCCGAGGTCAAGCATTTCATCCGCCTCGTCAAGGACCACGGTTCCAAGATGTGCGAGGTCCAACGCACCGCGCGTGATGTGATCGCGCAGCCGCCCGGGTGTCCCGACAACGATGTCGACACCTTGCGCAAGGGCGCGTTTCTCGCTGCGCGGATCCATTCCACCGACACAGGAGGCGGTGCGAATGTCCGCCAGCCCATACAGCCATTCGAACTCCCGGCGGACCTGAAGTGCCAATTCACGGGTCGGGGCGATGATGAGCGCGCGGGGAGCGCTGGCATCGGTTTCTTTTACCGCATCGAGCACACCGCGTGCGATGGCGAGGCCGAAAGCGACGGTCTTGCCTGAGCCGGTCTGCGCCGAGACAAGGAGGTCGCCGCTCTGCTTGTCGGATACGGCCGATTGAACCGGCGTGAAATTTGTGAAACCGCGTTGATTCAACGCGGCAGCAAGCGCCGGATCGACGCGGTCAAAGGCAGACATGAAGGCAGGTCTTTCGTGGAGGCGCTTGATCGATATGCGCCGTTATCGGTGCCCACTTGTGCAGGCGACGTCGAGCGGTGCTCTAACGCGTTCCGTTCCGCGGGTCAATCCGACCAGTTGTTTGTCACAACGATGAAATCGGTGCCCTTGTGGGCTTCGTCGTTGATACCACCATCCGCGATCACAAGCGACGATCCCGCGACGGTCATGGCGAGCAGGCGCGAGCGCACATATTGCGGCATCCGGATACGTTCCAGCGTTGAACGGATGCCGGTCGAACGGATACCGCTATAGGTGTCAAGTTCGAGTAACGGTGACGTTTCGACACTGTCCGAGAGCTGAATGTGCTGCCACTGTAACTTGTCTTCTTCGCTTTCATGGGCAATGGCGGTCAGGAAATGGGTGCCAAGGGGCTGGCTTGGGTCATCGATGAAGACCGGCGCGTCGAAGAGCGGCTCAAAACCCTGGCGCACATAGATGTGGCCTTCGGAAAATCCGCCTCGGCCCGTATCGCGCGAAAGCTGGTGGGCGAGTGCGACGGAAACGGCACCCGTGGCCTCGATTGACGTGTCTCTCTGATACCGCAGGATCGCATCGCCGGTGTCGCTGCCAATAAGCCCGTCCGCATCACCGGCTTCGTAACCAAGCTGATTGAGCATCGACTGGATGTCCCGTACCAGTTCCCGGCCTGTCCGCTGAGTGATCAGGATGCGTATGGGATCGCGCGATCGCGGCATGATGAAGCCGTCGTCCGCATCCACAAGTTCAAGGCCCGCATCGAAACTGTTGCGAAGTTCCAGCTCGTGCGCCGTCACCGTTGCATCTGGATCCTCCGGTTTGCTTGCGCCGAAGACCAGCACTGACCCGGTCGCCTGTTTCCGCATCGGTTTAACGACAACCGGAGTAATTGCTGCCGACTGCGTCACGCTTTGCGAAGGTCTGCCGCCCGGATAGAACAATTTGTCATGGGCAAAGGCCCGCAATGCGCGTTCGTCTTCAGTGATCAGGACATGTGCACCCATGCCGGTGAAGCCGAAAAGCTGCTTGGCAAATTTTCCAGGCAGTCGGATGCAACCGTGGGAGGCCGGATAATCGGGCACATGATCGGATTCATGCAGGGCGATCCCGGACCAGGTCAGGCGCTGCATGAACGGCATCGGTGCCTGGCTGTAGATATTGGAATGATGGTGCCGTCGTTTTTCCAGCACGCTGAAGATACCGGTTGGCGTGGTGTGTCCCGGCTTTCCTGTTGAGACGTTCGTGCGGGCGACAAGCTCATCGCCGACAAAGACCCGCATCGACTGGTCGTACAGCGAGACAAGCATCACAACAGGCTCACTTGGTCGCCCGCTCGGCAGGATCGACGGGACGTCGCGCGAATCCCGGACCTGTATGCTTGCAGCCGCGGCCGGTGCAACACCCGACAGCATGGTCGCCGAGGACGCAATCAGGACAGCAACGAATATCGAAGACAGCGAACGCATCACAAAACCCGCCTCACAATTACGGCTCCATCCTATGGGAATGGGATTAGAAATCCGTAAATCGGTTGTGCCGCATGGGCTTCAACAGCGCAAGTAGCACCGAGAGGCCTACTGTGTTGCCTTTTACGTAAACGTAATTTATCCCTTGCAGGGAGTTTCGCTAAGCGGCCGCGACACCGCGCGTAGGTCAATCATCCGGGAGGTTCAAATTGTCCAAGACCATTGATGTTTATACCCATCGGACTGAATTGACCTGAAAGTTTTCTGGTCGTGTGATTCAAATTGTCACATGGTCAGATGCGTTTCAACCTGTCTTACTGTGCCCATGTCAAACTTCGCAGACATTTCGCTGACGGATGACGAACGCGCTGCGCTTGAAGCGGTCTGCCGGCGCCGCAAGGTTGAAGCCCTTGTCTGGAAGCGGGCGCGGGCCTTTATTCTTTTGGATGCAGGTGAAGATCCTGACACTGTCTGTCGTATATTGGACATCGGCCCAACCGTGCTGACGCAATGGCGCTTTGCCTATTCAGCCGAAGGGCTCGCATTCTTCGGTCTGAAAGACTATAGCCCGCGCGAGGGACATTTGTCATTCGCTCAGGAGGCAGCGCTGAAAAAGCACTTCACCGAGCATCCTGCCCGCACTGCCGATGAAATCTGCGCCTGCATTCTGGTCAAGTATGGCCAGACCTACAGCAGTTCGGGAGCTGCAAAGCTCATGCGGCGCCTGGGATTCGAGTACAAAAAACCCATCGCACTTTCAACGCAGGCCGATGAGACCGAGCAGCAGGACTTTATCGACTGGTACGAGACATTGATGAACTCTTTGCCGCCGGATGAGAAAGTCCTGTTCTCCGACGCTGTGCATCCCGAGTATCAAAGCCGTCCCGCTCATGGCTGGTTCCCGAAGGGTCAAAAGACGGCTCTGAAGACCACATCCGGCCGTAAGCGGCTCAACATTCAGGGGGCGCTTGATCTCGAAACCTTCCGGTTCACCTTCGTCGAAGGCGAGAAGATCAATGCCGAAACGACCCGTCAAATGCTGGAAATGATTGAGCGGAACTATCCCACGCAGACCGCAATTCATGTCATACTCGACAACGCGCGCTACCATCATGCCAGGATACTCCAGCCATGGCTTGAAAGTCCCGAACGGCGCGTGAAGCTGCACTTCCTGCCATCCTACGCGCCGCATCTGAACGCGATTGAGCGGCTATGGGGCATCCTGCACAAGTGGGTCACTCATAATCGGCATTACCCCACTTTCGACGCGTTCACGGCCGCAATCTTCGAATTCTTCCGAAAAACCCTGCCCGAAAACTGGACCCGGTTCCGAGACACCGTCACCGACAACTTCAGGGTGATATCGACCGAAAAGTACAAGTTGATCTGAGCAGCAATATCAGGTCACTTCGGTTTCGGGAGCAGGCAGTTTCCGGGTGATTGCGCCCAGGGCCACACAAGGCGATCGGAACAGACGGTGAGCGACAAGCTGGACAAGCTCTTTGCGCTTTTTGAACGGGCGGGCTCAGAGGGCGAAAGACAAGCCGCAGAACAGGCAATTTTGCGGCTGATCACAACCCATTCAAAAACGATCGTCCGGGAATACACCTTCACATTTCCTGATTATGGCTCGTCTCACCTTTATCGCACCGTTTGCAAAAAATATGGTGTCGAGGCCTACCGTTACAAAGGCCAGAGATACACGACAGTGAACGTCAAAACCACCAAGGACGTGGAGGATATCATTGATCGGGAATTCAACGAATTGTTCGATCAATGGCGGAAACTGACCGATGAGATACTGTCAGACCTGATTGAGCGATATGAGATAGGCGAAGCATCGTTGCTCGAAAAAAAAAGCGGCCAACCCTAATCAGGTCAATTCAGTCCGATGAGTATATTATGATTTTGTAAGCAGTGCATCCTATGTCGCCTACAAGCGGCTGCCGGAAATGGTTGAAAGGGCGGGTGGAAAAATAAACTGGAAGCCTATGGTGCTTGGCGGCGTTTTCAAGGCTGTCGGCAACAGCGGTCCGGCAAATATTCCCGCAAAGGGCAAATGGATGTTCGAGGACCTGCAGCGTATCTGTAGTCGGCACGGCCTCAAATTCTCGGTCAATCCGAAATTTCCGCTGAACACGATCATGGTGTTGCGTGGCGCCATCGCTGCCGACAAACTCGGAGAGGATGTCCGGGACAAGTATATGGATCTCATGTTCGACGGTGCCTGGGCCAATGACGACGATCTCTCGGATCCGGCAGTGGTCATGGAGCTGATGGACAATGCGGGCCTGCCGGCCCAGGAGATAGCCAATATGGTTCAGGACCAGGCAATCAAGGACGAGCTTCGCGCCAATACCGAGGAAGCCGTGGAGCGAGGCGCATTCGGTGCGCCTACTTTCTTTGTTAATGGCGAGATGCATTGGGGCCAGGACCGGCTGGACGATGTCATGAGCGCTCTCCACAAGCAGGATTGAGGCAGGATTGACCAGACCGGGCCGCAGTCCGTAACGTCAGGCACGGCGTTGCGAATGAAAAGGATGCGGGTCCATGGTTGATATGGTGGTACCGGCACTGCTACTGGCAGCGCTGCTTATCGTCGGGCCCATTCTTGGAACCATCGCCTTTTTCAAGGTTCGCACCCTGCGGCGCGAGGTCGATGACCTTCGTGCACGACTGGCAGGACCGGCACCGGGCGCGTCTTCGACGAGATCGGTCCCGTCGGTCAGCCCCTGGCCGGCGCGCGGCGAAGCCGCGGAGCCGCAAGACGATCGTGAAGCTGAAGAGCCTTCACAAGCAGAACCGATTGGCGACGACGGACCTGAAGAAGATGTGGCCGTGGACACCGCTCCAACTGGAGCAGCGGCCGGCGGAGGGCGACTGGAGGAAACCGTCGGTGCCAAATGGGCCGTCTGGGTCGGTGGGCTGGCGCTGGCGCTGGGTGCTGTGTTTCTGGTGCGTTATTCAATCGAGCAGGGCCTGTTGGGACCGGGTGCCCGTATTGTGGCCGGCTTGCTCTTCGCCGCTGCGTTGTGTGCGTCCGGCGAGTGGACCAGAAGGCGAGGCGCCGCGTTTTCTGTCGGTGGTTTCGAAGCAGCCAACATTCCGGCCATTCTGACCGCGGCGGGAACGCTTGGCGCTTTTGCGACGATCTACGCCGCTTACCAGCTCTACGGGTTCCTTCCTCCCGCAGTCGCCTTCATTGCGCTCGGTCTTGTCGCCGTGGCAACCATGGTCGCAGCGCTCCTTCACGGCCCGTTGCTTGCCGCGCTCGGCATTGTGGGCAGTTATCTCGTACCGTTCCTGACGAGTTCGCAGGAACCGAACGCTGCTGGCCTCGGAATCTATGCATTTGCAGTCTCGATCGCCGCGTTCGGCGTCGGCCGCTTGCGCCTGTGGCGATGGCTGGCGGTCATTGCGGCGCTCGGTCTCATCTTCTTTGGCGCACTGCTCCTTGTCGTCGCCACGGCAGGTGAAAGGCCGATCGTCGGTATTTATGTCATCGCGGCCTGGGCGGCTGTATTCTACGTCTTCGTCGCCAGCCTCTATGAGCGGTCACCCGTGGCGTTCCCCGCCAATGACAGGATCGCCGTTTTGATGCTGTCACTCGTGCTGCTTCTGGCGCTCGGCTTCGTCACGGTGGACACCGACGCAGCAACGGTCGTCGGGCTGATGCTTCTCATATTCGTGCCCTTCGCCTCTGCATTCTACTACCCGGCGATGCGCCTGATCGTGCCGGTTGCCGCCATTGTTTCGATAGTGGGTTACGCCGGCTGGGAGCTGTCCGAAGAAAGCTGGGCACCGCTTGCCAACGGTTTCGACGCGCTCGAGCCGGTCGATCCGAACATCCTGCCCGGCTATCAGCAGAAGATGTTGTCACTATTCGGTGCGCTTGGCTTTGCACTGGCATTGCTGGCCGGTGCGATGGGGCTGTTCGGCGCTATGCGGTCGGCTGCCCGCGTGCCGCTCGCCTTTGGTGGGGCCTTCGTGCCACTCCTTGTTCTCGCGATCTGCTATGCCCGAACGGATTTTCTTGATGTCTCCGTGCGTTTCGGGTCCATCGCGCTGGTATTGAGCGTGGCGTTTTATGCCGTTGCGCTCTTTGCCGATCGCCGGCTTGCTGATGACGATGAAGGCGGGGCGGGCGTGACCGCCAGCTATCTTGTTGCTGCGCTCTCGGCCCTGACACTTGGTCTTTGCATGCTCTTGGAACGCGGCGTACTCACGGTTGCGCTCGCGCTGATGGCGCCTGCCACCGCCTATGTTTACAGCCATCGCCCGCTCGCGGCCCTGCGTCCGCTGACATTGGTCCCGGCAATCCTGTGGGCCGCTCGCATCGCTTGGGATCCGGCCATCGTGGGGGGCTCGCTTGGTTCCACACCGGTCTTCAACTGGCTGCTTTACGGATACGGTGTGCCCGCTGCCGGTTTTGTCGCCGCGGCATGGCTGCTCGGCCGGCAGCACCGCGACCGTTGGCTGGAAGCGATGGAAGCCATTGCTGTTGCCGTTGTAACGGCGGCGGTCGCCATTGTCGGACTGCACGCGCTCGATCCGGGCGCCGTCTTCACACCGATAGAAACGCTGCCGGAAGCCGCTCTGCTGGTTCTGGTCGGCGGCGGCGTGGCGCTTGGTCTTTTGCAGTTCAGGCTCACAAACGCCAGTTCGACATTGCGGATTGCCGCAGATGTGCTGGGCTACGCCGGCATGGCGATCGCAGTGCTTTGCCTTCTTGGCCTCTACAATCCGCTGCTGACGGGAGAAACGATCGGCGCCGGTGTTGTATTCAACAAACTTGCCTTCAGTTATCTGCTGCCCGGGCTGCTCTACGGCGCGCTCGGCTATCGCGGTGCCGGGATCCGGCCGGCCTATTCGATGGCGGCTTTCTCGGTCAGCGGCGTCTTGCTCTTTGCCTGGGTCAGCCTTTCCATCCGCCATTGGTTCCACCCCGAAGGGCTGGATATAGGTCCGACGGGTGATCCGGAACTCTACACCTATTCCGCGGCCTGGCTCGCCATCGGCATTGCAATTCTGTCCGCCGGGATGGCCAGCGGCATCCGGATGCTGCGCCTGCTGTCAGCGGTCATCATCGTCGCGGTTGTTGCGAAGGTGTTCGTGGTCGACATGTCCAATCTGACCGGCTTCCTGCGGGCACTGTCGTTCATCGGCCTCGGTGCCGTGCTCGTCGCGATCGGGCTTGTCTACCAGCGGCTGCTGCGCAGGCAGGCATAGTCAGTCCGGCAAGGTCAACCGACGCCGGTGACGCCGGGAGGCCGCGCTTTAGGATCTGTCACTTCCATCGCCCTGTCCGCATCAATTGATGGCGGGCTTGTCATCAGCCGCTTCCTCGTATTCCGCGGACAGCAGCAGCCATTGCTCCTCCGCCGCGGCGAGCTCCCGCTGGGCATCGCTGCGTTCCTTGGCTTTGCGGGTGGCGAGCTGCGGATCGCTGTCGTAGATCGCCGGGTCCGACAGCTCCTTGTCGAGACGCTGAATCAGTTCCTCAAGTCGTGCCGTCAAGGATTCGATTTCATTGATCTTTTTCTTCAGCGGCGCGAGCTCCTTGCGCCGGTCCGCGGCAGCTCGGCGCTGCTCAGCCTTTGATGCAATGCTCGACGTTTCCTTCTGCCTGGCCTGGCCGCGTGAACCGCTGACAATGACGGCGCGGTAGTCTTCAAGATCGCCATCATAGTTCGAAACGGTTCCGTCGCGCACAAGCCAGAGCCGGTCAGCGGTTGCCTCGATCAGGTGCTGGTCGTGGGAAATCAGGATAACCGCGCCGTCGAAGGTGTTCAGCGCGTCGATCAGCGCCGATCGGCTATCGATATCCAGATGGTTGGTCGGCTCATCGAGGATCATCAGGTGTGGCCAATCGAATGTCGCGAGCCCCATGAGAAGCCGGGCTTTTTCGCCGCCGGAAAGATCCCGTGCCAGCGTGTCCATCTTCTCGGTTGCCAGCCCCATCTGCGCGACCCGCGAACGGACCGTGGCCTCAGGCGCATCCGGCATCAGCCTGCGGACATGCTCGACGGCGCTGGCCGAGGGGATCAGGTCATCGATCTGATGCTGCGCAAAATAGCCGATCTTGAGGTTCGGCGCCCGGGTCATGCTGCCGCCTTCGGAATGCAGCTTGCCCGAAATCAGCTTGGCAAAGGTGGATTTTCCGTTGCCGTTGGCACCGAGCAGGGCGATGCGGTCATCGTTGTCGATACGCAGATCCAGCCTGCTGAGCACCGGCGCGCCGGGTTCATATCCGACCGAAGCCCGCTCGAGCTTGATAATGGGCGAGGCGGGCTGCTTCTTCGGCGCCGGGAACGCAAAGCCCTGTACATGCTCTTCCACAACCGCCGAGACATCGCCAAGACGCTCGATCGCCTTTAGGCGAGACTGTGCCTGGCGCGCCTTGGATGCCTTGTAACGGAAGCGCTCGACAAAGGCCTCCATATGCTTGCGTCTCGCCTGTTGTTTCTCCCGTGCCTTCATCTGAAGTTCGCGGGCAGCGGCGCGCTGGCGCTCGAACTGATCGAACGGTCCGCGATAGAAGACGAGTTTCTTGTGTTCCAGATGGACAATCGTGTTGACGGCCCGGTTGAGCAAGTCCCGATCGTGGCTGATGATGACGACGGTGTGCGGGTAACGCCGGACATAGTCTTCCAGCCACAGCGTACCCTCAAGATCGAGATAGTTCGTCGGCTCGTCGAGCAGGAGGAGATCCGGCTGGGCGAACAACACAGCGGCGAGGGCGACGCGCATGCGCCATCCGCCCGAGAAACTCGAGGCCGGTCGCTTTTGCGCATCATTGTCGAAACCGAGACCGGACAAGATGCTGGCCGCGCGCGACTCCGCCGAATGCGCGCCGATATCGGTCAGCCGCGTTTGTATTTCCGCGATCCGGTGCGGGTCCTTCGCCGTCTCGGCTTCACGCAAAAGCGCAAGGCGCTCGGTGTCGGCCTGGAGCACGATGTCGATCAGTGGTTCTTCGGTGCCCGGCGCCTCCTGGGCGACCTGGCCGATGCGGCAGTGCTTCGGCAGACTGACCGAGCCGGTCTCGGCGGCAAGGTCGCCGCTGATAACGCGAAACAGCGTTGATTTGCCGGCACCGTTGCGGCCGACGAGGCCGGCCTTGGTTCCCTCCGGCAAGGTCAGCGAGGCATCGTCAATCAGCAGGCGTCCCGCGATGCGGGCCGAAAGGTTGGAGATGGTCAGCATTCCCGCTTATTGGAGCGGCGGCCGGCCGATGGCAAGCAAAATCGCGCCTAGGCGCTGGTGCGCGTGGCAAATTCCGACGCGTAGTGGTCGCGCTGCAGCCGAGCTGCCGTGACCGAGTTCTTCAGCAGCATGGCAACGGTCACCGGTCCGACACCGCCGGGCACCGGCGTGATCCATCCGGCGACATCGGCGCAACTTCCAAATTCGGCATCGCCGACCACCTTGGGTCCGTCCGCAGAGTCGACCTGGTTGATGCCGATGTCGATAAGGACTGCGCCCGGCTTGAGCATCGCGCCCGTGACAAGGCCTGGCTTGCCGACCGCAACGAAGACCGCATCCGCTGAGCGTGAATGCATGGCGATGTTACGGGTCTCGTGATGGCATACGGTTACGGTCGCGCCCTGGGCCATCAGCAGAAAGGCGATCGGCTTGCCGACGATTGCCGAGTGGCCAATGACGGTGACCTCAAGGCCCTCCAGGTTGACCCCGGTCGATTTGAGCAGCTCTACCGCGGCGACGGCTGTGCAGGGCCCCATTTTCAGGTCGTTATAGACAATGTCGCCGATGTTCGACGGGTGCATGCCCTCGACATCCTTGAGGGGATGAATCGTGCGTTGCAGGCGACGCTCGGTCAGGTGTTTCGGTGTCGGACGCTGCATGATGATGCCGGTGACACGCGGATCTGTGTTGAGGCCCTGTATGATGCCGAGCAGTTCGTCGCGGCCGATATCTGCATGATAGTGTCGCGCCTCGAACGCGATGCCGGTCTTCTCGGCGGCCTTCTGCTGGTTGCGGACATAAAGAGCCGATGCCTCCACATCGCCGATCGAGATGGAAACCAGCTTGACCGGCCAGCCCTCTTTCTTCAGCGCCTCCACGTCGGTGGTGACGTGGTCACGGATCTCGGCGGCGATGGCCTTGCCGTTCAGCAATTTGTACGCATTGGGCATCGAAATGGTCTCCCTCAGTCGGGTGCGATCATAGTGTGTGCCGGCTCCGGACAAACAGTTCCAATTGCGGCGCATGCTGGAGCCAAGGCGTCAATCCTGCGACTCCATCCGGCAAAGAACGGTGACACAGTTCTGCCGAACTTCCAACATGTTGAAACGCCCGGCGAAAAGGGCACAATGCGGCACAATTTTCTATAACGGTGCCTGACGGAGTTTTTGATGACCATAACGCTATACGAGTTGACCGGCCGGGATACGGCGCGGCCCTTCAGCCCCCATTGCTGGAAGACGGTCATGTCGCTGGCCCACAAGGGCCTCGATTTCGTGCGCTCGCCGGTGCCGTTCACCGGCGTTCCCGAGGTGGAGAACCGGCTCGGCAAAACCGTACCGGTGCTGCGCGATGGCGACACCGTCATCTCGGACTCGTTCGAAATCGCACTCTATCTCGAAAAGGCCTATCCGGACCTGCCGACACTGCTCGGGGGGGAGGGCGGCATCGCGCTTTCCCGGTTCATTGAATCCTGGTCCCTGACGCAAATCCACACGGCAATCGGCGGACGGCTGCTCCTGGACATCCATGCCATGCTGGAGCCGAAGGACCAGGCCTATTTCCGGCAAAGCCGGGAGACCCGCTTTGGCAAGCCGTTGGAGGATGTCGTCGAGGCAAGCGCCGGACGGGCAGGCGAGTTCGCTGCGAGACTTGAGCCGCTGCGGATCATGCTGAAACAGCAGCCCTTTATCGGCGGTGAAGGTCCGCTATTCGCCGACTACATCGTCTTCGGCGCGTTTCAATGGGCGAGGGTCTGTTCTGCCGAACAGCTTCTCGAATCCGGCGATCCGGTTGCCGACTGGTTCGAACGGTGCCTTGATCTTCACCACGGTGCCGGTCGAGCCATCGCAGCCGCCGCATGACACGTGCAAGACGCTGACCCCACCTTCGGCCTTGCTTGCGCTCGGTCCGGGCTCTTGTCTTGCCCGCCCGGCAAGGCTATAGAGCGCGCAAATCTCCCGCGAACAAATGCAAGGACAAGAATTTTATGGCGATCGAACGCACCTTTTCGATGATCAAGCCCGATGCCACAAAGCGCAACCTGACCGGCGAAATTACAAAGATGTTCGAGGATGCCGGCCTGCGGGTCGTCGCCTCGAAGCGCGTTTGGATGAGCCTTCGCGAAGCCGAAGGCTTCTATGCTGTTCACAAGGAGCGCCCTTTCTTCGGCGAACTGACGGAGTTCATGTCTTCCGGCCCGACAATCGTTCAGGTTCTTGAGGGCGAGAACGCCATCGCCAAGAACCGCGAGATCATGGGAGCGACCAACCCGGCTGAGGCCGACGAAGGAACGATCCGCAAGAAATACGCCCTGTCGATCGGCGAGAATTCCGTGCACGGATCCGACGCGCCCGAAACCGCCGCTGAGGAAATTGCCTACTGGTTCTCCGGAACCGAGATCGTCGGCTAGCGCTTCGTTATCGAGTCAAAACAAGCCGTCTCCCGAGCGGGAGGCGGCTTTTTTTATCGCCAGCGCTCCAGCGCGTCGCGATCCGTGTCGCGCGCGTCGACCCATTCGCCTTCGCCACCATCGTTGCGGATTTCGCGCTTCCAGAATGGCGCCTTGGATTTCATGAAATCCATCAGGAACGCAGCGCTGTCGAAGGCGGCCTGGCGATGCCGTGATGCCGTCACCACCAGGACGATGTTCTCACCGGGAGCGATTTTGCCGAAGCGGTGGATGACGGTAACGCCGTCCAGCGGCCAGCGTTCAAGGGCCTCTTCGGCGATGCGCCGCATCTCTGCCTCGGCCATGCCGGGATAGTGCTCCAGTTCGAGCGCCGCCAGCGTTCCGTCCTCGTCGCGGCAAAGGCCGGTAAAGCTGACAACCGCACCCACGTTGCGCTTGCCCCCGGTCAGGGCATTGATTTCGGCCTGTTGGTCGAAATCGTCAGCCTGAACCCGTATTGTCGGCCCGACAGGCACGGGTCATCCTCCGGTCATCGGCGGGAAAAGCGCGATTTCACGCGCTTCGCCTATCCGGTCGCTGTGCTGGCGGTGTTCCTGGTTGATCGCCACGTGGATCACTTCGGGCACCTCCAGCGCCAACGCATATTCATCGCCGCGGGTGCACAGATGGCCGATCAGGTCGGAAACCGTCTCCACGCCGTCCGGCAGCTCGATGTCTTCCTCGCTCTTGCCGATACGCTCGCGGATCCAGGCGAAATAGACCAGTTTGACCATCAGTCCTCCACCACGTGTTTCAGGCCGGCGCGAAAATAGTCGTAGCCGGTGTAGATTGTTATCAGCGCCGCGATCCACAGAAGGCCGATGCCGATCGCCGTCGTATGCGGAATATAGGCTTCTCCCGCAGGGCCGGCCAGCAGAAAGCCGATGGCAATCATCTGGACGGTGGTCTTCCATTTCGCGATCCAGGTGACCGGTACTGAAACTTTCAGTTCCGCCAGATATTCACGCAGGCCCGAAACCAGGATTTCCCGGCAAAGGATGATGATCGCAGCCCAGATGGTCCATCCAGCTATCGTTCCGTCCGCGGCCAGAAGAAGCAGTATCGATGAGACCAGCAGCTTGTCGGCGATCGGATCGAGCATGCGGCCGATATTGGATGTCTGGTTCCAGATCCGGGCCAGATAGCCATCGAAGAAATCGGTGATCGATGCGACGATATAGAGACCGAGCGCGCTCCAACGCGCCAGGTCCGAACCGTGCAGGCGACCCTCAACGAAGAAACACAGCACGATAAGCGGAACCGCGGCTATGCGCCCATAGGTCAAGAGATTGGGAATGTTGTAGGTATGCGATGCCATGGGGCCTCTACTGCTCAAATCAGACACCATAAAAATAGGGCTGTCGTCACCGCGTCAACAAGCAATCCGGAGAAACGCCCAGTTGCCTTATCCGCCGGAATCTTCGTGGAAATGATCATAGATGAGCTGGGCCATTGCTTCGGATATGCCCTCGACGTTTCGCAGGTCCTCGATCCCGGCACGTGACACGGCCTTTGCGGTTCCGAAATGATGCAAGAGCGAGCGTTTGCGCGACGGCCCGATGCCGGCGATCTCGTCAAGCGGATTCGATATCATTTCCTTTTTCCGCCGGGCCCGGTGCGTGCCGATGGCGAACCGGTGTGCTTCATCGCGCATGCGCTGGACGAAATATAGAACCGGATCGCGCGGCGGAAGGGAAAATGCTTTGCGGCCCGCGCTGAAAAAACGCTCTCGGCCGGCGTCCCGATCGACGCCTTTTGCAACACCGATGACGGCGACACTGTCCGCGAGGCCGAGTTCATCAAGCACCTTGTTGACGGCTGACAGCTGTCCCTGACCGCCATCGATGAGAAGCACATCAGGCCAGATCGGTACTGCCGTGTCGTTTGACTCCTCCGTCGCCTCCGCGATGTTCGTTGCGGCTTCGTCGGGCTCGGGCTTGCCGTGCTCTTTGACCAGCCGGGAGAACCGGCGCTGGATGACTTCCCGCATCATGCCGAAATCGTCGCCGGGCGTCAGGTCTTTCGACTTGATGTTGAACTTGCGGTACTGGTTCTTCACGAAACCTTCGGGTCCGGCGACAATCATGCAGCCGACAGCATTCGTGCCCATGATGTGCGAATTGTCATAGACTTCGACGCGGCGCGGCGCGCTTTCCAGTTCAAAGACCTCCGCAAATCCCTTGAGCAGGCTCGCTTGTGTTGATGTTTCTGCCAGCCGGCGGTTGTGGGCATCCTTGGCATTGGCCAGCGCATGGTCCATCAGGTCGCGTTTCTCGCCGCGTTTCGGTACGCTGATCGCCACTTTGTGGCCGGCCCTTATCGAAAGCGCCTCAGAAAGTAGGCTACCTTCGGCAACATCCTGCGAGATCAATATCTGCCTGGGGCAGGGCTTATCGTCATAGAACTGCGACAGGAAGGCCCCGAGGATCTCCGCCGGAGAAAGCGAAGCATCGGCTTTCGGAAAATAGGCGCGATTGCCCCAGTTCTGACCGGTGCGGAAGAAAAACACCTGAATGCAGCTCATGCCGCCTTCCTGGTGAATGGCAAAGACGTCCGCTTCTTCGACCGTGTTCGGGTTGATGCCCTGGTGGCTCTGGACGTGCGACAGGGCCGCCAGCCGGTCGCGATAGATGGCCGCCCGCTCGAAGTCCAGGTCTTCCGATGCCTCCTGCATCGCCGCCGACATCGCCGCCTTCACCTTCTGGCTCTTGCCGGAAAGAAAGTCCTTGGCCTCATCGACCATCGCGCCATAGTCCGCTTCGCTAACCTCTCCGGTGCAGGGCGCGGCGCAGCGTTTGATCTGGTAGAGCAGGCAGGGTCTCGTGCGGCTCTCATACATGGAATCGGTGCAGGTGCGGACAAGGAAGGCCCGCTGCAGCGAATTGATTGTCCTGTCGACGGCCTGCGCCGAGGCGAAGGGACCGAAATAGGATCCCTTGCGTGATCGTGCGCCGCGGTGCTTGTAGATTCCGGATGGCAGTCCCTCTTCGGTCAGCAAAATGTAGGGGAAGGACTTGTCATCCCGCATCAGCACATTGAAACGCGGCCGCAGGCGCTTGATAAGATTTGCCTCAAGCAGCAGTGCTTCGGTCTCGGTACGGGTAGTAATGAACTCCATGGCCGTCGTGACGCGCACCATGCCGGCGATGCGGTTCGTGTGGCCGCGCCCTTGCGCGTAGGCGGTAACCCTCTTTTTCAGGCTCCGCGCCTTTCCGACATAAAGCACGTCGCCCTTGTCGTTCAGCATCCGGTAGACGCCGGGTGCGTTCGGAAGCACCTTGACCAGAGCCTGGATCAGCTCGGCACCCTTCAGCCCGGATCCCGCGCGGCCACCATCATCCCAGCCGCCGACGTTTGCCGGCTGGTTCTCGGCTTCTTTCGATTCCATTTCGCTGACGCCGCCGGGCACGGCCTGGTCCGCCTTGTTCATCAGATCCTTCCGAGGAATTCACGACATTATGTGAGGCTGCCGCAATCGCCTGTCAAATGCGCGGCGCGACCGGGTGAGGCTTCCACACGATTTTTTTTTATGCAGATGGGCGTGTATTTCAGAAAACAGCCGCCACATAGGTGACAAAGAGCGCAAGCAATACAAATCCGCCCCAGCGGCCGATCGTTCGTGACGTCAGGGACAGGATGATAACCAGAGCGGTGACCGCGGCCATGATCCACATATCGATGACCGTAATGCGCACCGGCACATAGAGCGGATGCACCAGACTGGTAATGCCGAGGATTGCGCCGATGTTGAAGATGTTTGAACCGACGACATTGCCTATGGCGACTGCACCGCTGCCGCGCCAGGCTGCCATGACAGTTGTGACGAGTTCGGGAAGCGACGTGCCGATAGCGACAATGGTCAGTCCGATGATCGTGTCGGACACGCCGAACAGACCTGCGATATCGACGGCACCGTTGACCGTAAGTTTGGCGCCGATGGGCAGACCGATCAGTCCGAACAGCAGATAGGCAACGATCCGCGAATTTTCAGCCGGCAGTTCGTCAAGATCGTCGTGATAATCACCGCCCAGAGTTGCCGAAGCCCGGTCCTTGCGGGCATGCACGAACTGCCAGCCAAGGAAAATCACCAGGAGTCCGAGCAGCACGAGTCCGTCCAGATGGGTCAACACGCCCGAACCCATCATGACCATCAGCACGATGGTCATCAGGGCCATGACCAACAGGCTGAAGCCGATGCCGCCCTCGCGGCAGGCGATCGGTGCAATCAGCGCTGGTGCGCCCAGCACCAAGAGCACATTGGCAATGTTGGAACCGACCACATTGCCGATGGCTATGCCGTATACGCCGGTGAATGCGGCATTTAGTGAAACGAACAATTCCGGCGCGGATGTGCCGAGGGCAACGATGGTCAACCCGATGATCAACGGATTGATGCCCATCTTCTCAGCAAGCCCGACCGCACCTCGAACCAGATAGTCTCCCGCAAAAATGAGCAGCGTTAACCCGGCTATCAAAATGAGGAAACTGATCATAAATACGCAGAGTCCGGGCTTCTGGGATTGGCATGTCGCAGTGGCGTGCGGTTTCCTGCATATAGGTGCAAGTGGTTGAAACGCAATGCTGTGATGCCGAACTAAAGTTGGGTTCGATGCTTTGTTAATTCAGGCTTTGGACCTGTATTGATCGTAATCTGGAAAGAACTTCGTGAATTTCATGGGCCAGTTTTTCAATTTCGGTCTGCCACGTTCCCATTGTCCGTCAAAACGCAGCGCCAGATAGCCGAGAAGGCTTGCCAGGGCAAAGTGTCCGCCGTGGAGTTTCTTCGCGGTTCTGGGCAGATTGTCGTTGAGATAATCGAGTGAGCGCTCGATTTTTGACCATTGGCGGTCAAGCCAGGGCTGGTGGACTTTCTCCAGCGGCCGGAAGCGGTTCTCGTAGACCATCGCGAGCAGGCAGTCCGTAATGCCGTCGCACAACGCCTCCATCACCTCTGCTTCCGTTCTTTTCTCGGCATTGCGCGGGTAGAGCTGCCTGCCGCTCTTGCGATCCAGGTACTGCATGATTGCGCGGCTGTCATAGACGGTCGTGTCACCGTCCACGAGCGTCGGGATCTTTCCCAAGGGGTTGGCCTCGATGAGTTCGTCGGGATCGGCGTTGGTGTCAACGAGCTCGGATTGCGCATCAAGATTGCAATAGCGGGTCGCCATTCGGACCTTGGCGGAGTAGGGTGAGGCAGGCGCATAGAGTATCTTCATCGGTCGGATCCTTCGATTGGCATTGATCGCAGAATTGGCGGATTCACCGGCTGCGGGCAGGCGGAATGACGACGGAGGGGCGTTTGCATGCACGGCGAGCGACTTCCGGGCACGACCGATACTGCAGATCCGTCGTCATGCAAATACGCACTTCACGCAATCGACGTCGGTCGCAGGTCACCGCCACATGGTCGTCTTCAAGGCCGGGATTTGACTGCAGGAAAGCCCGCTCGATCTCCCCTGGCGACAGGGTCCGGTACTGACCCGGATCCGGTGCGATGGTCGGAATGGCGACGCGTTCATGCGCCGCGCGCAGCGTCGCGAAATACTCGGCCTGCGACAGGCCGGAACAGCTTCCGTGCTTCTTCCATTGATGCCGGATCAGGCCGCGGCTCGGCATGATGTCCAGCAAACGGTCCTCGAGGTCCCTTTTCGTTCGTTGTGCTTCGGCGTCGCAAAATTCCGGGTAGCCTTTCTCGAATTGCGGCAACAGACCGTGGACGATGAATTCGTGGCGTTGCGTTGTGTTGCACTGCTGCGGATTGGCGCGGTCGCCCTCGGCCTCGCAGTAGCTCGGAGACCAGGACAGGGCGAGCACATAGAAGTCGAAGCCGGTTGCGGTGGACGAAGACGCCGTTGTCGGCTCATCGCATCCGGCAAGCGAAAGAAGCCCGGCAATCGCCAGGATATGCAGCTTTGAAAATATCTCTGCTGTGCCTATCGGACCGACCGGCAATTTGCGCCATAGATGTGCCATGGATCGAGCCCGGAAATGCAGAACTCGACATTGTCGCCGACGCCTGCAAAGCCCTGGCCGCTTTCAATGAGGAACCAGATGGTCCGCGTGTGACCGTCACTCATGGCAACCTGGCCGTGGCAGTAACGCCGCGCAATGAACTTGGTGTCCGTGCTTGGCATGTAGCGATTTTGATGGAGGTTGTAATAGTCCTCGATCGCCAGGTCCCTGTGCAGGACGTTGCGGTCAGCAATGCTGAAACGGTGCGTTATTGTACGCAGCACGGCCGGGCTGTCGCAGGCCGCGAAACGGTGCCAGCCGAAAGCCTCGGCCGGCGCGACGGTGCCCAAAATCAAGGCGGGCATTGTGATGGCTGCGGCAAGTGCGAAACGCAGAGCGTTACTTGCAATCATGAGAACGGTCCCCTCGAAGCTCAGCCAGTGCGAGCGCTAGAATCCGGAAGTTGCGTCGTCCCCGAGGATGATCGCCCACCGCCCATGCGTCAAGCCTGCAATGCGATCACTTCCGGGTTCGCCGTGGGTTTAATCCGATTCGCCGATGCGGAACACCGAATGGTGCGATTGAGGTGTTTGGGCCAGGCACACCTCGAGGGCCGGTAAAAGCACCGCAAGCTCGTCTTCAAGCGCTGTTGGCATGTTGACGAAGATGACCCCGGAGCCGCTTAGCCGGTTGGTCTCCTTGGCGTCGCAGACATGCAGCTCGGCGCAAAGAAGGTTTGCAACACCAAGTGCCCTGAGCTTCCTGTGGAACGCCGCGATCGGTGCGCCGTCCCTGATCGGATACCAGAGGCAATAGAGGCCTGAGGGCCAGCGCCCGTAAGCCCGCGCCAGGCCGTCGACAAGCCTGTCGTACTCGCCCTCAGCTTCGAATGGCGGATCGACCAGCACAACGCCACGCTGCTCCTTGGGGGGCAGGTGTGCGCCAAGCGCCAGCCAGCCGTCGAGCGCCGTAACACGTGTCTGATAATCCCCGTCGAACAGGCTCTTCAATGCGGCGCCGTCTTGCGGATGCAGTTCGATCGCCGAAAGGCGATCCTGCTTGCGGAAGAGTTCCCGGACCAGGATCGGTGAGCCCGGATAACAGGACAGGGTGCTGTCGGGGTTCAATGTTCTGATTATGGAAAGATACGGCTCCAGAAGTCGGTCTGCATCAGCCGGCAGGCTTGCTTCCAGAAGCCGCCCGATCCCCGAATGCCACTCACCCGCCTCTTGGACTTCATCTGAGGTAAGGTCATAGAGGCCGGCACCCGCATGCGTGTCGACCACGCGGAAAGCGGTGTCGTTTTCCTTCAGATGGGCGACGATGCGAACAAGGGCAGCGTGCTTCAACACATCCGCAAAGTTCCCGGCATGAAGGATCTGCCTGTTGTTCACCTTTTCCCGCGCCTCCCATTCTGTTGCGCAGGAATTGCCTGATGCACCCGGCGCAATGCGGCGTGCGACGGCCGGCACAACTTTATGCGAGAACTGGGCGTGCGATTCGGTTTCGTCGGCACCGCGATTGCTCTATATCCATTTCAACGTGTCAAAATTAGGGATTTGCATGAGCGACGCGACGCCGAACCGGACCGGTTACACGGCCTGCCCGCACGATTGCCCGTCAACCTGCGCGCTTGAGGTTGATCTGATCGATGAGCGGACAATCGGCCGAGTTCGCGGCTCGCGGGATAACAGCTACACCGCCGGGGTGATCTGCGCGAAAGTTGCGCGCTATGCGGAGCGTGTGCATCATCCGGACCGTCTGTTGAAGCCGCTGCGCCGCATCGGCGCAAAGGGTGACGGACGTTGGCAGGAAATAGATTGGAATGACGCGCTTGACCTGACCGCAGAAGGTCTTTTGGCGGCCGAGCAGCGACTGGGATCGGAAACCGTCTGGCCCTATTTTTACGCCGGAACAATGGGTCTCGTTCAGCGGGATTCGATCCAGAAGCTGCGCCATGCGAAACGCTATTCCGGGCAGTTCGACAGCATATGCACGAATGCGGCCTGGACCGGATTCTTTCTCGGCGCTGGAACGGTGGCGGGCCCCGACCCGCGCGAGATGGCCAAATCCGATTGCGTGGTCATCTGGGGCACGAACGCGGTGTCGACGCAGGTCAATGTGATGACCCATGCGAGTCGCGCACGCAGGGACCGTGGTGCCAAGATCGTGGTCATCGATATCTACGACAATCCGACCGCCAAGCAGGCCGATCTCAAGCTCATCCTCAAACCCGGCACTGACGGCGCGCTTGCCTGTGCCGTGATGCACATCCTTTTCCGGGACGGTCTCGCGGACCGAGCGTATCTGGAGCGCTATGCTGATGACGCGGCCGGTCTCGAAGAGCACCTGCAAACACGCGGTCCTGGATGGGCGGCGCCGATTACAGGGCTGACCGAGAGCGAGATCGAGGAATTCGCACGGCTGGTCGGGAATACAAAACGGACTTTTTTCAGGCTCGGCTACGGCTTCACGCGGCAGCGCAACGGCGTCGTGAACATGCATGCCGCCTCGTGCATCGCCACGGTCACCGGTGCCTGGCAGTATGAGGGCGGCGGTGCTTTTCATTCCAACAGTGCGATTTTCGGCCTCGACAAATCGGAGATTGTCGGCTCGGCCCTTTGCGACCCGGCAATCCGCCATCTCGACCAGTCCCAGATCGACCGCGTTCTGACGGGCGATCCGCAGGCATTGCGTGGTGGCCCACCGGTTTCAGCGCTGTTTGTTCAAAATACCAATCCGGTGAATGTTGCGCCGGAGCAGCGCAAGGTGAGGGAAGGGTTCGCGCGGCAAGACCTGTTTGTTGCGGTGCATGAGCAATTCATGACCGAAACGGCCGAATTGGCCGACATCGTGCTGCCGGCAACAATGTTCCTTGAGCACGACGATATCTACCGCGGCGGCGGTAATCAGTACATCGTTCTGGGGCCCAGGTTGATCGAGCCTCCAGAGGGGCCGCATTCGAATCTCTTCGTGATCAACGAATTGGCGAAGCGGTTGGGCGTTCCTGATCAGGCACAGTTTGGGTCGGATGCCGAGACGCTGATCGACAACCTTCTGCGCTGCAGTGGTCACGGCAACCTGGCGATGCTGAAGGAAAATCGCTGGATAGACTGTCAGCCCGATTTCGAGACATCGCATTTCATCCACGGCTTTGGCTGGCCGGACGGCAGGTTCAGGCTGCGGCTCGAGTGGCGCAACGCAGACGCCCCGAACCGGCCGCCAGCATCAATGGGGCCGCAAGGTCCGCATGATCGTCTGCCATCTTTTCCGGACCATGTCGAACTGATCGAGGATGCGGAAACGGATCACCCCTTCCGGCTTGCCACCAGCCCGGCGCGGACCTTCTTGAATTCGACATTTTCAGAAACCGTTTCGTCCCGGAAGCGGGAAGGGCGGCCTGAAGTCATGATCGCGCATGTCGACGCGGAGGCGCTGCAGATTGCCGACGGGGATCTGGTAGCGATTGGCAATGAGCGCGGCAGTGTCCGGCTGCATGCCCGACTTGTGCACGGCCTGAAACCGGGCGTTCTGGTCTCCGAGGGGCTATGGCCCAATCACGCGTTTGTCGATGGAGAGGGAATCAACGTGTTGACGGGCGCCGACAGCATCGCGCCGTTCGGTGGGGCTGCCTTTCACGACAATCATGTATGGCTCAGGCGTTAAGTTTCACGCGTCTTCGACCGGGTGCGAATAAAGAGCAGCGCTTTCATCCGGCTCGGGAAAATCGCGGAATAAAACCGTACCGCTGTCGGTTATTCTGACCTTGCCCTCCGCAACCAGCCGCAATGCGGATGGATAAAGCCGGTGCTCGGCCTTCAGGACCCGCGCAGCGAGTCTATCGGCGTCGTCATTCGGCAATACCGGAACCGCCGCCTGGGCAATCAGCGGGCCTTCGTCCATGCCTTCGGTAACGAAATGCACGCTGCAACCATGCAGTGTGACCTGATGGGCCAGAACACGTTGATGCGTATCGAGACCGGTAAAGCTCGGAAGCAGGGATGGGTGGATATTGATCATCGATCCCATCCACCGCGCGACGAAAGTGCCCGAGAGCAGACGCATATAGCCCGCCAGGCAGACGATATCCGGTTGCCAGTCGTCGAAAATGGTCTGGATCGCGTCTTCATGTGCTTCGCGGCTATTGTGGTCCTTGCGTTCAACCACCTTGGCATCAATGTCGTAATCCGCTGCAAGCTGCAGGCCGGCGGCATCCGCATTGTCCGAGACCACGCCGACGATACGGCAGGGATAGCCGCTGGCCATGCTGGCCGATATCAGCGCGCCAAGATTTGAGCCCCGTCCAGAAATCATGACGGCGACACGCTTTGGCTTTGCGTTTGGGGGCGCGTCGCTGGGGCTCATAAGGCAAGCGTTCCTGTGTAGCGGACGCGACTGTCGCCGTCTTCGGCTTCAAGTGTTCCGAGAAGGACGGCGGATTCGCCGACCGCGTCTAGGGCCTCGACAATTCGGGGCGCATCGTCGGCGGCGACGATTGCGATCATCCCGATACCGCAATTGAATGTGCGCAGCATTTCTGCGCTTTCGACGCCGCCCGATCGCGCCAGCCAGGAAAAGACCTGCGGCGGGTTGATTGCGCTGAGGTCCAGCAAGGCTGAAACGCCCTCCGGCAGAACCCGCGGAATGTTCTCCGGAAATCCGCCGCCGGTGATATGCACCAGTCCCTTGATCGCGCCCGTTTCGCGGATCACTTGCAGAACGGGGCGTACATAGATGCGTGTCGGGGTGAGCAACGCCTCGCCAAGCGCTGATTCCGTTTCGAAAGGCGCCGGTTGATGCCAGGATAATCCGGCCGATTCAACGATGCGGCGCACCAGCGAAAAGCCGTTCGAATGAATGCCGGACGATTGCAGGCCCAGCATCACGTCTCCCGCGGCGATGTCCCCGGATGGAAGCAGCGATCCGCGTTCCGCCGCACCGACGGCAAAACCTGCAAGATCATAGTCCCCGCCCGAATACATGCCGGGCATTTCGGCGGTTTCGCCGCCGATCAGCGCGCATCCGGCGTCCACACATCCCTTGGCGATGCCGGCAATGATTGCTTCCCCCTGGTCGACATTCAGTTTTCCGGTCGCAAAATAGTCGAGGAAGAACAGCGGTTCGGCGCCTTGCACCAGAAGGTCGTTGACGCACATGGCAACAAGGTCGATGCCGAGGGTGTCGTGATGACCCGAATCGATCGCGATCTTCAGCTTGGTTCCGACACCGTCATTGGCCGCAACCAGAACCGGGTCCTTGAAACCCGCCGCCTGCAGGTCGAACAAACCCCCGAAACCGCCGATCTCACCATCGGCGCCGGCCCTGCGTGTCGAACGTATGTGCGGCTTGATCCGGTCGACCAGTCGGTTTCCCGCGTCGATGTCGACACCGGCATCACTGTATGTCAGCCCGTTTGTGCGCTGGTTCATGCGCGTCCTCTGGCTACGTATTCCGTTTGCGGGCGAAATGACATGTCCTGCCCCGCGAGGCAAGGCACAGTCTGCACATAGGCCTGAGAAAAGCCGAGATGCTGTTGATGGCGGGCAAAACGCAATTCAATGCCGTTTTGCCATATTTGGCTGTAAACCCTTGTTCACACGTCGAATTTGTAGATGGACATAACAAAAAATTGGGAATATCTGCCCATAGATACCTGATTGATCGGGGTAAGTGCGCTAGGAAAGCGGCGCTATGAATCGCGGTTCTGCGTGCAATCGGCGCTTGTGCCGGAGGGTAGATGCATCATTTTTGCTGTGAGCGATCCTGACCAATGACAGTGCCGAATATCATAACCGTGTTGCGTTTCCTGATGGTGCCGGCGGTCGTCTATTCGCTGCTGGTCGGCGCCATGATGCCGGCATTCGTGATTTTCGTCATCGCCGGCATATCCGACGGCGTGGACGGATTCATTGCCAGGCACTACCACCAGCAGACAGAACTGGGTGCCTATCTTGATCCGATAGCCGACAAGCTGCTGCTTGTGACCGTGTTCATCATGCTGGCGATCCTCGGCCATCTGCCGCACTGGCTTGTTGTCCTGGTCGTATCGCGCGATGTCCTGATCATTATTGCCGTCATCTTGTCGAGTGTTATGTCGCAGCCGCTCGACATGAACCCAATCCTGGTTTCGAAGGCAAACACGGCCGTTCAGATCGCACTGGCGGCAGTCGTTCTGGCCGAACTCGCGTTCGGTGTGACATTCGGGGATCTAAGGCTGATCCTGATCTATTTCGTCGCGGCCTTGACCATACTTTCGGCGGCGGCCTATCTCAGGGTCTGGATTGATCACATGTCCGGCTTGAACGGACGCTAGGCAAACTCGGGCCAAAAACCGGCGGGAAGTGTCATGGTAACGCAAATCAGCAGGGCATCGCTTCGCAGGCAGGCTATATTCTGGCTGTCGGCCTTTTTGTTTTTCGGCGTCTTTCTGTATGTGTTCCGCGGCATACTCCTGCCCTTTGTCGCCGGCATGGCGCTGGCCTATTTCCTGGATCCCGTGGCAGACAAGCTGGAGAGCTGGGGTGTTTCGCGGCTCATCGCGACAGTCCTGATCCTTTTTGCCTTTCTGCTGATCTTTATCGTCGCCCTGATGATCGTCGTTCCGGTCCTCGCCAGCCAGGCGAGCGGCCTGATATCCAAGCTGCCGGAATATGTCTCGCAGCTTCAGACGCTGATCGCCTCGGTCAATCTGCAGTGGCTGGACAATTGGATCGACAGCGAGCTTCCCGATCTGAAGACGGCGCTCGGCGATCTCCTTTCGCAGGGTGCCGGTCTTGTGGGCCAGGTATTCCTGCAGGTCTGGAACTCCGGCAAGGCACTGGCCGATATCGCCTCATTGTTCGTTGTCACACCGGTTGTGGCGTTCTACCTGCTTCTCGACTGGGACAAGATGATTGAGTCGGTCGACGGATGGATTCCGCGCAGTCACTACGAATCGGTGCGCGAAATATCGCGCGACATGAACAAGGCAATTGCCGGATTCGTGCGAGGGCAGGGCAGTGTCTGCATAATTCTCGGGATCTACTACGCGGTGGGTCTGACGCTGACCGGCCTCAATTTCGGGCTGCTTATCGGGTTGTTTGCCGGCCTGATCAGCTTCATTCCCTATGTCGGATCGATTGTCGGTCTTGTCCTGGCGTTGGGCGTGGCCCTCGTACAGTTCTGGCCGGACTTTGTCTGGATCGCGGTTGTCGCGGCAGTGTTCTTCTCCGGCCAGTTCATCGAGGGTAATATCCTTCAGCCGCGTCTGGTTGGCCGCAGCGTCGGTCTGCATCCTGTGTGGCTGATGTTCGCCCTTTTTGCCTTCGGTTCGCTGTTCGGCTTTGTCGGCCTTCTTATTGCGGTCCCGGCATCGGCGGCGCTCGCGGTGCTTGTGCGGTTCGCGCTGAGGCGATATCTGGAAAGCGACCTCTATGATGACGGAACCGCGCAGGCGGCGGTTCGGGATGATGCAAAAAAAGACGACGCGTAACAGTAATCACGGGGCGCCCGATCCTTCCGACGGGCAGCTACCGCTCGAGTTTACACACAATCCCAGCAGCAGCCGGGATGATCTTGTTGTTTCAGAACGTTTGAGCGCGGCTGTCGGCCTCATCGACATGTGGCCGCAATGGCCCTCGCCGGTGGTCATTCTCGCCGGCCCGACGGGCGCCGGGAAAACACACCTTTCCAATATCTGGAAGAGCCGATCGGGCGCCGTCGAAATATCGTCAATTGAATCCGATTCCGGTGAAGTGCTGGGCCCGGCAAGCCGCGGTCCGGTGCTCATCGAGGACATTGACCGGCGCGGTTTTGACGAAACACAGCTCTTTCATCTCATCAACACCGTGCGTGAACATGAGCAAACCATGTTGATCACGACACGTATCTGGCCGGCCGCGTGGCCAGTGACCCTGCCTGACCTGATATCGCGGCTGCGCGCGGCAACAACGGTTGAAATCGGTGAGCCGGATGATGATTTGCTCGGGCAGGTAATGGAAAAACTCTTTGCAGACAGGCAGCTATTCGTGGATCCTAAAGTCATATCCTACCTGGTGCAGCGCATGGAGCGCTCCTTGAACGCAGCGCAAGCGGTAGTCGCGCGCATGGACCGTCTCGCCATGGCGAGGCGAGGCAAAATAACGCGCTCGCTGGCGGCGGAAGTGCTCGCCGAGATGGAAGCAAGCGGCTATGAACCATAGACTTATTGCGGCATGGCCATGGTACGGTCCGCGGTATAGGATTGGTCCGGAACGGTAGGATTTATGGACGATCGAACCACGATAGACCCTTTGGGTGAAGGCGAGTTGTCGCAGGAAGCGCTCGAGGCGCTGATGAACAGCCCGGAGCGCTTCGTCAACCGCGAATTCTCCTGGCTTCAGTTCAACCGGCGCGTTTTGGAGGAAACCCAGAACAGTGCCCATCCATTGCTCGAGCGTATTCGATTTCTTTCGATATCGGCGACCAACCTCGACGAGTTCTTCATGGTCCGTGTCGCAGGTCTCGAGGGCCAGGTCCGCGAGGGGATCACCAGCCGCTCCGCCGACGGCCGCACCCCGCTGCGCCAGCTCAATGAAGCGCTGGAGGAAATCGGCAAGCTGCAGCTTGAACAGCAGGCATCCTTGGCCATCCTGCAGCAATATCTCGCCGAAGAGGACATCCTCATTGTCCGCCCGAGTGATCTCGATGACACGGACCTCGACTGGCTCAAGCAGGAGTTCCTGAAATCGATCTTTCCGGTGCTGACACCGTTATCAATTGATCCGGCGCATCCGTTTCCTTTCATTCCCAATCTCGGCTTCTCAATTGTCCTGAGGCTGTTCAGTCGCAGGAAGCGCGAGGAGATGACAGCGCTTCTTCGCCTGCCGGTGGCGCTCAACAGGTTTGTCCGTCTGTCCGACAGGGAAGGGCAGGTCCGCTACATCACGCTTGAAGACGTGGTTGGGCAGTTTATCGAAACGCTGTTTCCAGGCTACAGCGTCAAGGGAAGCGGGACGTTCCGCATCATCCGCGACAGCGATATCGAGGTGGAGGAAGAAGCCGAGGACCTCGTTCGGCTCTTCGAGCGGGCGCTCAAGCGGCGCCGCCGCGGGTCGGTCATCCGTATCGAGTTTGATTCGGAAATGCCGGATTCGTTGCGTGCTTTCGTGGCCACGGAGCTCAATGTGCCGGAAGACCGTGTCGCCGTCTTGCCCGGCCTGCTGGCCTTGTCCACCATATCCGAGATCGTCGACACGCCGCGTGAGGACCTGAAGTTCGAGCCTTACAATGCGCGGTTTCCCGAGCGTATCCGAGAGCACGGGGGAGACTGTCTCGCGGCGATCCACGAGAAGGACATCGTCATCCACCACCCATACGAGTCCTTTGACGTGGTGGTGCAGTTCCTGCGCCAGGCGGCGCGCGATCCGGATGTGCTGGCGATCAAGCAGACCCTTTATCGAACCTCCAATGAAAGCCCCATCGTGCGTGCGCTCATCGATGCCGCTGAAGAGGGAAAATCCGTCACGGCGCTTGTGGAACTGCGGGCGCGCTTCGACGAGGAAGCAAACATCCGCTGGGCGCGTGATCTTGAGCGTGCGGGCGTACAGGTGGTGTTCGGCTTCATCGAACTGAAAACCCACGCCAAGATGTCTCTTGTGGTGCGCCGGGAGGAGGGGCGGCTGGCGAGCTACTGCCATCTCGGGACCGGCAACTATCACCCGGTGACCGCCAAGATCTACACCGACCTGTCCTTCTTCACCTGCAACCCGGACATCGCCCATGATGTTGCGCATGTTTTCAATTTCATCACCGGATATAGCCAGCCGACCGAGGAAATGAAGCTGCTGGTGTCGCCCGGAACAATGCGAACCCGGCTTCTCGAACATATCGAGGATGAGATCGAGCATGCCCGGAGGGGCAATCCGGCTGCGATCTGGATGAAAGCCAACTCGCTTGTCGATCCGGCAACCATCGACGCGCTTTATCGGGCGAGCCAGGCCGGGGTCGAGGTCGATCTCGTCGTGCGCGGCATTTGCTGCCTGCGGCCTCAGGTCAAGGGCCTTTCTGAACATATCCGGGTGAAATCGATCGTCGGGCGCTTCCTGGAACACAGCCGTATCATCTGTTTCGGCAACGGCAAGGGGCTGCCGAGCGCGGATTCCATTGTGTATATCGGATCGGCGGACATCATGCCGCGAAACCTGGATCGCCGTGTGGAGACCATGGTCGCGTTGGAAAACCCGACGGTCAAAGAGCAGGTGCAGTCGCAGATCATGCTTGGCAACCTGATCGACAACCAGCAAAGTTACGAGATACTTGCAGACGGCACATCCCGCAGGATGGATGTGCGCGAAGGAGAGGAGCCGTTCAACGCCCAGCACTATTTCATGACCAATCCGAGTCTGTCAGGGCGGGGGGGCGCGCTGGCATCAAGCGCGCCCAAGCTGATAGCAGGACTGGTATCGCAGCAGAAGAGACGACGCTAAGAACGCTGAATGGTTGAATCGGAAGCCCAGGGCAGGCTGCCCGGAATCGCCCCGGTGTCGGTGGTCGATATCGGATCGAACTCGGTACGCCTCGTTATCTATGAAGGACTGAACCGCACACCCACGGTTCTGTTCAACGAAAAAGTCTTGTGCGGTCTTGGCAAGGGAATTGCCGCGACCGGGTTGCTGCACATCGAAGGTGTGCAGCGGGCTTTGAGCGCGCTGCGCCGGTTTCGGGCCCTGTCCGATCAGGCCCGTGCCACGCATCTCCATGTCCTTGCGACCGCCGCTGCGCGCGAGGCGGCGAATGGCCCCGACTTCATCCAGGAGGCCGAAGGCATCCTTGAACGCAAGATCCACGTCCTCAGCGGGCGCGAGGAGGCCTACTATTCCGCGCTTGGCGTAATCGGCAGCTATTTCGAGCCGGACGGCATCGTCGGAGACCTCGGCGGCGGTTCCCTGGAACTGGTGGATATCGTTGGCAAGGACATCGGTGACGGCATCACGCTTCCCATCGGTGGCTTGCGGCTGTCGGAGGCGGCGGATGGCTCGCTCGCCAAGGCACAAAAGATCGTCCGCACAAACCTCGAAGCCGCGACACTGCTCGCCAACGGCCGTGACCGGACATTCTACGCTGTCGGCGGCACCTGGCGGAACCTTGCAAAGCTGCACATGGAGCTGACCGAATACCCCTTGCTCATGACGCAGGGCTATGAACTCCCGGTCGCCGATGTCATCGATTTTCTGAACGGAATTGAAAAGAACGGCGCGGCAAAGAGCGACGCCATGCGCGCCGTGTCGCGCAACCGCCGCAGCCTTTTGCCATTTGGCGCCGTGGCGATGGCCGAGATCCTGCGCGCGATGCGTCCGCAGAAAGTCAGCTTCTCGGCGCTCGGCGTGCGCGAGGGCTTTCTCTATTCATTGCTCGACGAGAAGGAAAAGGCGCTTGACCCCCTGATCAGCGCGGCCAATGAACTTGCAATCCTTCGCGCCCGCTCGCCCGAGCACGCGCGCGAGTTGACGAGCTGGACCGAAAAAGCGTTCAAGGCATTCGGCGTCGTCGAGACCATGGAAGAGGCACGCTATCGCACGGCCGCCTGTCTCCTGGCCGACATCAGCTGGCGGGCGCACCCTGATTATCGGGGTTCACAATCGCTCAACCTTATTGCAAACGGCACCTATGGCGGCATAACCCATCCCGGCCGGGCTTATATTGCGCTGGCCAATTACTATCGCTTTGAAGGCTTGCGCGGCGACGGGCTTAGCGAAGAGATCGCCGCGATTGCGACGCCGAGGCTGCAGCAATTCGCCAAGCTCCTCGGTGGCCTATTGCGTGTCAGCTATCTGTTCTCGGCATCGATGCCGGGTGTCACGCCGTCGATACGGTTTGAGCCGACAGGTCCGGACGAGCTTGCGCTCATGATACCGGGCCATTTGAAGGAATTTGCCGGCGAGCGTCTCGAGGGCCGCCTTCTTCAGTTGTCGCGGCTGACAGGCAAAACGGTGTCGTTCGAAATCGAAGACTAGCCAAACAATCTCTAGAGCCTGGCGATTGTCTCGTCACAGTTCATCAGGTCCGCGTATTTCTGGCCCATGTCAAAGAGGTTGGCATCATGCGGGCCGAGCGCGCGGTCACCGACGCAATCCGTTACAACAATGGGCCGGAAATTATAGCTCACGGCGTCGACCACACTGGCTCTGACACATCCGCTCGTCGTGCAGCCGGTTACGATGACGGTATCGATACGTTTCGCGATCAGGTTGGCAGCAAGTCCGGTTCCGAAAAAGGCGGACGCCTGGGTCTTGCGAACAATCAGTTCGCCCGGCAAAGGCGACAATATGTCGGCGATTTGTCCGGCATCTGCATGCTCGGTCAGAAGGCTGAGACGTGTCGCCTTCTGACAGAACATGCCAATGTCAGATCCATCATCCGCGTAGACGACCCGGGTAAAGACCACGGGTATTTCCGCAGCGCGCGCTGCGGCAAGCAACTGGGCAGTCCGTTCGGCTGCCTCGACAATGTTGCCGCCGCCGAAGAGTTCGGGATCGAGAAACCCCCTGACGAAATCAACGATGAGAAGCACCGGTGCTTGCCCGAAACCAACGGTTCCGCCGTAGCCCTGGCGTTCGTAAATCTTGTGTTCGCTCATCACTGCCTCCGAGAGAAACCAGAGTAGCTCAGTCTTGCAGTTCCACCACCTCAACCTTGCGGTCGACAAAACGCAAGGCCATCTCCCCGCGCAGCAGTTTGAGTGCCTTTTCGCCGAACAGTTCCCGCCGCCAGCCGGCAAGCGCACCGACATCCGCATCCTCGCCATCGGCGGCAATGCGCTCGAGGTCTTCCGTGTTGGCGATGACCTTCGGTGCAACGCCGTGCTTTTCGGTGGTGAGCTTTAACAGCACTTTCAGCAGTTCGCTGGCTGCGGCTGCGCCCTCCGGTGGCTGCGAAGGCCGGTTTATGCGCGGCAGATCCTGTTTCGGCGTTGCCAGCGCCGTCTCGACCGCGTCGACAACGGAACTTCCGGCGTGCGAACGCTCCCATCCTTTGGGGATAGTCCGCAGACGCCCCAGTGCTGCGGCGTCGCGCGGCTGCTGCTGGGCGATTTCATAAATCGCTTCGTCCTTGAGTACCCGACGCCGCGGAACATTGCGTTGTCGCGCGTCGCGCTCGCGCCATGCCGCAACATGTTTCATGATCTCAAGCTCGATCGGCTTGCGGACCCGCATACGCAAACGCCTCCAGGCATCGTCCGGATGAAGGTCATAGGTTTCGGCTGATTCCAGCACGTCCATTTCCTCCTTGACCCAATGCTCGCGGCCGTCCGTTTGAAGACGCGATCTGAGCAGCTTGTAGACATCGCGCAGATGGGTCACATCGGCGAGCGCATAGCGCAGCTGCTTGTCGGAAAGCGGTCGCTGGCGCCAGTCCGTAAAGCGCGAGGATTTGTCGATCTGCGCACCGACAGTCTTTTGCACGAGCTGGTCGTAGGAGACGGAATCGCCGAAACCGCAAACCATCGCAGCGACCTGGGTATCAAAGATCGGATGCGGGATCAGCCCGCCCCGGTGATAGATGATTTCAATGTCCTGGCGTGCGGCGTGGAAGACCTTGACCACCGACGTGTCGGCCATCAGGTCGAAGAACGGCTGAAGATCGATCCCGTCGGCCAGCGGATCCACAATGAAGGCGAGGTCGTCCGCCGCCATCTGTATGAGACAGAGTTCCGGCCAGAACGTCGTCTCGCGAATGAATTCCGTGTCGATAGTGAGAAAATCTGATTGGGAGAGACTCTTACAGGCGGCTTCCAGGCCGCCGGTCGTACTTATGATATCCATGAAGGCTGTTTACCTAATTATCCCTGTCTTGTCTTCCATTACCTGACCGCTCGTCACGGTCACGGCGGCCTTCCTTGCTGGCCATGCGATTAAACGACAGGGAGGTGCGCAGCAAGGCGTGGTAGCGGCTTCGCGCATCGCGCGGCACGCCGGCCCGGACCCGCATGCGCCAGAGCGTTATGACGATCAGCGCGCCGCGAACGACACTGGTGAACGTGAACAGCACCGACGGTCCGTATCCCTGCATCAGCGCCGAGGAAATGAACGGGCCCAGGATCGCGCCAATCGACCAGAAGAACAGGAGCCCGGCGGCGACATGCACATATTGCTCCTGCGTCGCATGGTCGTTCGCATGTGCCGCAGCGAGTGAGAAGAGCGGCAGGGAAAACGCACCGAATACGAAAATGCCGATGTAGTTCAGAAGCGGATCCGTTCCCGCAAAGCTGTTGATGAAAATGCCGGCGAGTGTCGCCCCGGCCGTGGCGATGAGCAGGATGGTACGCCGGTCGTAGCGATCCGAAAGCACTCCGAACGGGTACTGCAGGACTGTGCCACCGAGAATGCCGGCGCCCATGAAGGTGGCGATCGCCGTCAGCGGCAGGCCGATTGACTGGGCGTAGATCGGACCGATGAGGCGGAAGGTTGCGTTTGTCAGCCCGATAGCGATGCAGCTTATGCAGGCGATCGGGGAAAGCTGCCAGATCAGCGTCGGGCTGAGCGAGAAACTGCGCGGCGGTTTCGGATTTGAGCGGTCGGCGAGCGAAATGGGCACCAGCGACATACAGATCATGATCCCCAGGATCGCGAAGATAGCGAAGCTCGATTCTCCGAAGACCGGAATGAGATATTGCGAGGCCGTCACGACAACCATGTCGATCAGCCGGTAAATCGACAGCACGCGGGCCCGGTTCTCGTTGGTGACACCCGAATTCAGCCAGCTGTCCACCGTCGTAAAGAGTGATGCAAAGCAAACGCCGATCACAAACCGCAGGATCATCCACGCGACCGGATCGACGATCAGGACGAGCAGCAGCGTCACACTCGCCGCGATGGCGCATAGTGCGGAAAAGGTCCGGATGTGGCCGACCGCGCGCAGGATGCGCGGCACGACAAAGCACCCGCCCATGAAGCCGGCGAAATAGGCCGCGCCGATGACGCCGATCATGAGGGTCGAGAAACCTTCCTCCGCGCCACGCAGGGCAATCAGCGTTCCCTGCAGCCCGTTTCCGGCGAGCAGGATGGCAGCCGCGGCGAAGAGCGGCACGAGCGGTCTTATGGAATTCATGGTCTGAGCGTCACGGATCCGGAATGGCGGTTGCCTTCGCACGACAATAGCACCGTGCGCGTATTTGTCTGCTCTAATCGCGCCGATTCAAGTGATAATACAAGCCGCTTCTTGACAAATCACGCCGGTCATGCGCTTGTCCGCGCGGCTTTCGCGATGATACATGGCCGCAGCAGCCGTGCTGTCATATCAAGTTCAAAAAAACAATCAGGAAAGACCGATGCATCGCTATCGCAGCCATAACTGCGCCGCCCTTCGCAAATCCAATGTCGGAGACACCGTCAGGCTCTCCGGCTGGGTCCATCGCGTGCGAGACCACGGCGGTGTGCTGTTTGTCGATTTGCGCGACCACTATGGTGTGACGCAGGTCGTGGCCGACCCGGATTCGGCGGCCTTCAGCCTGGCCGAGACCGTTCGCGGCGAATGGGTCATCCGCATTGACGGTGAGGTGAAAGCCCGTTCCGATGACACAGTCAATCCGAACCTGCCGACGGGCGAGGTCGAGGTCTATGCCCGTGAGATCGAGGTGCTGTCGGCCGCAAAGGAATTGCCGCTGCCGGTGTTCGGCGAGCCGGATTATCCGGAAGACGTGCGCCTCAAATACCGGTTCCTTGACCTGAGGCGCGAGACGCTGCACCGGAACATCGTGCGACGCACGGAGATCATCACCGCCATGCGCGGCCTGATGGGCGAGGCGGGATTCACCGAATATTCGACGCCGATTCTTACCGCATCTTCCCCGGAGGGTGCGCGAGACTTCCTGGTTCCAAGCCGTATCCATCAGGGCAAGTTCTATGCGTTGCCGCAGGCGCCCCAGCAGTACAAGCAGCTGATCATGGCGTCCGGTTTCGACCGCTATTTCCAGATTGCGCCCTGTTTCCGTGATGAGGACCCGCGCGCCGACCGGCTGCCCGGCGAATTCTACCAGTTGGACGTTGAGATGAGTTTCGTCGAGCAGGAGGACATCCTGTCCACGATGGAGCCGGTTATCCGTTCCGTCTTCGAGAAGTTTGCCGACGGCAAGACGGTGACGCAGGAATTCCCGCGCATTCCATATGCCGAGGCGATCCGCAAATACGGCACCGACAAGCCGGATCTGCGCAACCCGATCGAGATGCAGGCCGTTACTGAACACTTCGCCGGCTCCGGCTTCAAGGTTTTCGCCAACATGATCGCCAACGACCCGAAGGTCGAGGTATGGGCAATCCCGGCGAAGACCGGCGGCAGCCGCGCCTTCTGCGACCGGATGAATTCCTGGGCGCAAGGCGAGGGGCAACCGGGCCTTGGCTACATCTTCTGGCGCGAGGAAGACGGTGCCGTCGCCGGTGCCGGTCCGCTGGCCAAGAATATCGGTCCGGAACGCACCGATGCCGTCCGCAGCCAGCTTGGCCTGGAGGCAGGTGACGCCTGTTTCTTCGTTGCCGGTGTGCCGGAAAAATTTGTCGGCTTCGCCGGCGATGCGCGCACGCGCGTCGGCGAAGAGCTCGAACTGGTCGACACCGGGCGGTTTGATCTGTGCTGGATCGTCGACTTTCCATTCTACGAATGGAACGATGAGGAAGATCGGCTTGACTTCTCGCACAACCCGTTCTCCATGCCGCAAGGTGGCCTGGAAGCGCTGGAGACGAAGGATCCGAAATCAATCCTTGCTTACCAGTATGACATCGTCTGCAACGGCTTCGAGATCGGTTCCGGCGGCATTCGCAACCACGTTCCCGAACTGATGGTGAAGGCCTTTGGCCTGGTCGGTTTCGACGCGTCGGCGGTCGAGGAGCGGTTCGGCGGGCTCTATCGGGCGTTTCAGTATGGTGTGCCGCCCCATGGCGGCATGGCCGCCGGCATCGACCGCATCGTCATGCTGCTGGTCGGCGCGAGAAACCTGCGTGAAGTGACCATGTTCCCGATGAACCAGCAGGCACAAGATCTGCTGATGGGCGCGCCGGGCGAGGCTGACGCCGCGCAGCTTCGCGAGCTCAACCTGCGCATCATTCCGGTTGCGAAGGAAGAATAATCCGCAAAAAAAAGACCCGCCTTCCGGCGGGTCTTTTCCTTATCTAGTTCTGGTTGGCAGTGACCGAAACGTTCATCACCTGGGGCAGCGTTTGCGGGGCGCCCATGGCCGAGCCCGCTATTGACGCGAAGGGCAGGGGTGCCTCCGGTTTTGCGGTGATCTCTATGCTCTTCGGATCAGACAGGTAAAGGCTGACGGCTTCCGTGACCTGCTGCTGGAACTCCGGGTTCTGCAACTGTGCGAGGACCAGCGGCAGCATACCCTGCAGGCCCTGGACCATCTGGTCCCGGCTCATGCCCTGCTGGCTTGCCACCATGTCGAGGATCTTGTTGGTGAGTGATGCATCGTCAAAACGAAGCGACATGCTGTTGAAGGTCAGCTGCTGCATCATACCCATCATGGCAAGTCCCATGGCCTGCTGGGCTTTGGCATCATCGCCCTGGCTCGCCATCTGCTCCTGCATCTGCTGCAGGCCCTTGATGAAATCCAGCGTATAGCCGGAGATCGAGAATTGCAGGTCGAGGCGCCCGACGTCATCGAGTGTCAGGGCGTATTCCGAAAGTGTGATCTCACCGGTGGGCACGGCCCAGTAGCCGTTGATGACAAGGTCGCCGCTAAGATTCTGGTATCCCATGCCGTCGATCGCCTGCCTGGCCTGCGCATCTTCGACCGCGCTGAGGTCCACATTCAGCCCGTCGACGCGCGCATCGACGTCAACACGCGTATTGTCGGAATTCTTGGAGGTCTTGGTTTCGGACCGTGATGCCTGGAATACGTCGTTGCCTTCGACACTCAGCACGATCGGTCCGGTGCTTACTGAATCATAGAACAGGAGGTCGTCGAGGGAATCCCCGCCTGTCTGCGCCGGGACATAGAGATTCTCCACTTTCAGATCACTGACGGAAAAGCTGACGTCCTCCTCCGAGAACTCGATCTTGTCCTTGGTCAGGGACGCTGCTTTATACCCGCCCGAACCGTCCTCCGAAACGCCGTCGAAGTTCAGATCACCGAAGCTCAGGCCATCCTCTTCGCCGGGCAGTTCCATTGTCACGTTCTTGATGGTGACGGTGTCGCCCTGACCGGAAGCGCTGTCATATGTGATCTCGGCACCTTGAGCAGCGTAGGCGGCGGCGAATTTCTTTGCGAAATCGTCGGCGTCCAAGGCCGCGGCCCATTGGGTAGTCGCCAGCAGGGCAACACCCGCGGCTAATCCGGTAGTGAAAGATTGGGCGCGCATATCTTGTCCTTCCTGATATGTGACTGTGTCTTCATGCAGGCGCGGCTGCCATGGCAATCGCCGTTAAAGCGTGTTTGGTCTTGGAACAACAGCTTATACGTTCTTTTTTCAGACAGGGAACCTCACCAAACTGTTACATGGTTGCTGGGAAGTTATACTTCAACAGTACGACAGTCCTGCGGCCTGCCGCTCTCTTGCCGCGAATCACCGCATCGGTTAAGTGCAGGTCATGGGAAAAAGCCTTGTTCCGCCGGGAAACGGCGACGATCGATCGGAACCAGTCGACCTGAAATCGGCGCTCGAGGAGCGCTATCTCGCTTATGCGCTCTCAACCATTATGCACAGGGCGCTGCCGGATGTGCGTGACGGACTGAAACCCGTCCATCGCCGCATCGTCTATGCTATGAGCGATATGGGCCTGCGCTCGAATGGCGGTTTCAAGAAATCGGCCAAGATCGTCGGCGAAGTGATGGGTAACTTCCACCCGCATGGCGACCAGGCGATCTATGACGCGCTTGTGCGGCTCGCGCAGGATTTTGCCGTACGCTATCCGCTGGTCAACGGGCAGGGCAATTTCGGCAATATCGACGGCGATAACGCCGCTGCCATGCGCTACACCGAATCCAAGATGACCTCGGTGGCCGAGCTGCTTCTGCGTGGCATCGACGAGGATGCCGTTGACTTCCGTTCCACCTATGATGAGGAAAATGAGGAACCGGTTGTCCTGCCGGGCGCCTTCCCGAACCTGCTTGCCAATGGTGCGACCGGTATTGCCGTCGGCATGGCAACCTCGATCCCGCCGCACAACGCGGCTGAACTGTGCGACGCTGCGCTGCATCTCATCAAGCACCCGAATGCGCGGCTTGAGAAAATCGTCGAAATGGTGCCCGGTCCCGATTTCCCGACCGGCGGCATCATCGTCGAGGACCGCGCGTCGATTCTCGAATCCTACAGAACCGGCCGCGGCGGTTTCCGCGTGCGTGCCCGTTGGGAGAAAGAGGATGCCGGTCGCGGCGGCTACGTGATCGTCGTCACCGAGATTCCCTATCAGGTGCAAAAGTCGCGGCTCATCGAGAAAGTCGCCGAGCTGCTCTTGGCGCGAAAACTGCCGCTGCTTGACGATATCCGTGATGAATCGGCCGAGGACATCCGTCTTGTTCTGGTGCCCAAGAGCCGCGGTGTCGATCCGACGCTGCTGATGGAGTCGCTGTTCAAGCTGACCGACCTGGAATCGCGCGTATCGCTGAACCTGAATGTTCTGTCAAAGGGCAAGGTTCCGAAGGTGATGTCGCTGCCGGACGTGTTGCTCGAATGGCTGGAGCACCGCAAGGAGGTGCTGCAGCGGCGTTCGCGGCACCGGCTGGCGGCGATCGAGCGGCGGCTGGAGATCCTCGGCGGCTATCTGATCGCCTATCTCAATATTGACGAGGTGATCCGTATCATCCGCGAGGAGGATGACCCGAAGGCAGAGCTGATCCGGCGCTACGAGCTAACGGACTTGCAGGCCGAGTCGATCCTCAACATGCGGCTGCGCTCCTTGCGCAAGCTCGAGGAATTCGAGATCCGTAAGGAATTTGATGGGCTGACCGCCGAGAAGGCTGAAATTGAAGCGCTGCTCGCCTCCGACGAGAAGCAGTGGAAGACGGTTGCCTGGGAGATCGGCGAGGTCAAGAAGAGCTTCGGCAAGGATACCGAGATCGGCAAGCGCCGCTCCGGTTTCGACGAAGCGCCGGAGACCGACCTGGAAGCCATCCAGCAGGCGATGATCGAAAAGGAACCGGTGACGGTTGTCGTTTCGCAAAAGGGCTGGATCCGGGCCATGAAGGGGCATCTCGCCGACCATTCCGGCTTGTCCTTCAAGGAAGGCGACAAGCTGAAATTCGCTTTCCCCGCCCACACCACCGACAAGATCATCCTGTTCACGACGGGCGGCAAGTTCTACACGCTCGGCTGCGACCGGCTTCCGGGCGGGCGCGGCCATGGCGAGCCGGTGCGCATCATGGTCGATATGGACAACGACCAGGACATCGTGTCGGCCTTTGTTCATGATCCGGAACAGAAGCTGCTGCTCGCCTCGACGGTCGGCAATGGATTTGTCGTGCCGCAGTCGGAAATCACTGCCAACACACGCAAGGGCAAGCAAGTAATGAACGTCAAGCTGCCGGTCGAGGCAACGCTCTGCGTGCCGGTTGGCGGCGATAGCGTCGCGGTGATCGGCGAGAACAAGAAGCTGCTGATCTTCCCGCTCACGCAGCTTCCCGAGATGACGCGCGGCAAGGGCGTGCGCCTGCAGCGCTACAAGGACGGCGGCATCGCCGATGTGAAAACCTTCTCGATGGATGAAGGCCTGTCCTGGCAGGGTTCAGCCGGCCGCACCCACACCAAGCCAAAGGCGGAGCTCACCGAATGGCTCGGCGACCGTGCCCAGGCCGGCCGCATCGCGCCACGCGGCTTCCCGCGGTCCGGGCGCTTCGGAGGCTAGTGGCGACCGTTTATAATACTCCAAGTCTAATACTGCCGAATACAGCTAGCACCAAGAAGCCGTACAAATTGTATTGTGTCGACGACCAATAATAATTGTGTGCTACACGTAAAACGGGTACAGTATAGCCTTACAGAACTGTTCAAAAATCAGTGCGGCCGCCTGCGCTGAGGCTTTCGAGCGCTGAGACTGGCCGTAGTTGAGTTACTGGTGGACCAGTTCATGGCTGAATTTTTAATTTCATATTCACGAACCGACCGAGATTGGGTCGGCTCACTCGCAGAACAAATGTCGTCTCTCGATCGGGAGACGCTTGTAGATGTCGCGGAAATTCTGCCTTCCGAGGAATGGCGGATGCGCCTCGAGCAGATGATACGCGAGTCAGACGTCTTCGTGGCCGTCCTGTCCGATGCTTCGGTGTCATCGCAAGAGTGCGCCCGTGAATTCAAAATCGCCAGCAGCTTCGGCAAACGCATAATACCGCTCAATCACGTGCTCACAAGCGATGCCGCCGTTCCCGGAGCGCTTGCCGCATTGCACAGAATTGAAGCGCAACCCGGAAGGGATATTGCAAAGGTCGCGCAGGAACTTTGCGAAGCACATGATACCGACATCAAACGCTTGCGCTTGCACACGCGCCTGCTGAACAGGGCTGCAGAGTGGAATGCCGGTGTCCGAGGAAGTGTCTTGCGGGGCGATGCGCTTGCAGAGGCGGAACGTTTTCTTGTTGTCGAGGGTACTGATCCGCAGGCAACGGACCTTCAGCGCGCTTTTGTGGCGGCGAGCCGGAAGGCAGCAACCCGTAGGCGCCAGGTCGTCGGGCTTGTCACTGCCGCGGTGCTGGTCATATTTGCAGTCGTTGGCTGGTTTGCACGAAACCAGCAATTGGCATCCCAATGCAACGAACTGCTGGGTCAGGCGCAGGCGGCGATTGAGAGCGATCCGGCAGCTGCGCGCAAGCATGCCCTTGCAGCCGCTGCCCAGTGCAAAGATGATCTGCGCGCAAAGTTAGACCGGCTTGTCGCGAAATTGTTGATCTCGCCGCGGCCTGTTGACCGGGTCGGGCCAGTAGGTGGCAATTCGGTGGTCTTGAGTGCGGACGGCAGACTACTCGCGGTCGGACCGAAGCGTACTGCGCTGTTGAGAGGCTCCACACAAGGGCTCCAGATATGGAATCTGGAGGACCGAACGCTGATTGCGACCATTGAGGAGTTTAACGCGCCGCCAGCGTCGCTTCTTGAAACTGAAAACAGCCTGTTTGTGGTTGATACCCTCGGCAGGTTGGGTGTCTGGGGCAAGAACGAAAATCAACTTGTCGCATCGCTGGAACTAACCCCCGAGTTGAGCAAACGGATGCTCGATGGCAACCGGATGATCGACGTTGCGCCGGCTGACCGCGGCGGAGGAAGCGTAATTCGAATTTGGGACAAGGGTGACGGCCCGCTCGAACAAAAGTTTGGCACCGGTGCAAGCGGGGAGACTGTTATTGATCCGAGATTCGAGTTTCAACTGACATTGGCTGGTGACAAGGTCCGACTGGAATGACCCGGATCAGAGCCTGCTGAACTGAAAGCAACAACTGCTGGTGGCCTATCTCAAATGCTGTCGGTTGCTATATCGCCCAATGGCGCCCTTATTGCAGGCGGCAATGAAAATGCAGTGGACATTTGGCGCCGCAACGGAAAAAAAGTGGCGTTCATCAAGGACGAACTGGAAAAAATGCAGACCTGGACCCTGGGGTTTCCGCGTGACCGGCGGTTGCTGATTACGACACAGGGTCATGCCAGTCATGCCAATATTTGGGATATAAATCGCTTGCCGAAAACGTCTGTTTTGCAAATAGACAGACCTTATATGCGACTCTTCGGTTCGGAAAGATTGGTAGACGCGCAGTTTGGGCCGGACCCTTCCACCGTCGTGACGTTACAGGCGGATGGCTACGTTCATGTTTGGCAGACTGGCCTTCCCGTTGCGCGGCCGTCCTCCGACCGCAGAGAGTTTGTGGATAGCGGATGGTCTGCAAGGCATATGAACGGCAGGTGGACTATACAGCCGCAACGCGATCCGACGCGGCGGATCGAGCTTGCCGAAGTGGCGGCAACAAACGATCCCTCCGGTAGGGTAGAACTCCGCGGCTCGAGAGACGGAGGCATGGCGACCCTGAGCCTGCTTGGGAACAACGACAATTCCGAGCTTCGCGTGATGTCAGAGAACCTTCGCTTCGTCGACCTTCTCGGCATGACGGAAGACGGCAGTTACATTGCGATAGGTTCGATTGCAGGCTCACGACGGCAATTTCTCGTCTATCGCTGCGATGTTTGCGGCCTCGACGCTGAGGAGGCAATTGTAGTTTTGCAGGCTGAGCAGGCCCGCTTTGAAAACTGAGCGCGCTGGATGCGTTGCGGGTCCTGAACTCAGTGCTTCGGCGTCGTGATGCAGCTGTTCTTGGCGACTTCCATCTGGCGCTTGTCGAGCTCCGGGAAGAATTCCAGATTGGTCAGTTCCTCGATGTCGCGAACGCTGACGCGCCAGGTCTCGATATAGTCATCGTGGTGCGAGAATTTCTTGCCGAGCGGCCTGTGATCGATATTCGAAGCCGCATAGGCGAACAGACGGTTGTATTTCACCAGATAGATGATCTTGAACATGCCCGCCGGAACGTCGACGCCGGCCTGGCAGTCCTGGTTCGGACCATCGGCCTTGGTGCCGCCGCAGATGGACGGTTGTTTCAGATCGTCCTTGCCGGCGATCGGGACCTCGTTGCGGCAGGATTGTCCGGCGGGTTCGATGCTGAACGGCTTGCCGTCATCGGCGAGCGGGATCGGGCCGGTAATGACGTAGATATCGTGGCCGGACAGCGCCAGGTGCTTGACGTCCTCTTCCAGGAAACGCCAGTAGCTGCCGTTGAAGCCATCCTGAATCTGCGGCACCGAATTGGCGAATGTGAAGGTCTGCTTCATCCAGTCCCGCGAGGATTTGAAATCATCGGAAGCCGCATTGTGCCCGCGTGCATAACCCGAATGCGTGTAGTCCTCGTTTGTCGCCCTCGGCAGGCCGCCGACATCCTCGGCCTTCCAGCCGCTGGGACGCTTGTTGTCACCGCATGCGATCGCCCGCGTCATTTTTTCAGCCACCCAGACGGGCGCTTTCGATTCCGAATTATGGGCAAAGCAGAAACGGTCCTTGCAGCCGATGGTGATCATGTCCGGATCGATCTCGTCGTCGTGAAGGACCGGCAATCCGATGGTTTCCTCCAGCTCCGCGCGGATATCGATATCCTCGACCGGCGGGCAGGGTTTTCCGTCGCTGGTGTGACCGTAGGCCGAAACGGCGCTGCCAAGGGCAAGACACACGGCCAGTGGAACGAGTTTCAACATGGCGTATCCATCATTCCTTCGGTTTGTCTTCATGGTTGCCGGAGGGGCGTTCGGGGGTGGCGTTGCTCACCGCCTTGCCCGCCAGGAAGCCGGTGCCCGAAAGGCCGATCAGCACCAGGACATTTGTCGGCACATCGACCATCTGGCCAGCCTCGATCGACAGCATCAGGAAGAGCCCCGCAACCACGAAGGTAAAGACCAGGAACTGGAAGCGCGATAGCGACGCTTTGGGCTTGCCTTTCATGTGCGGTCCGTCTTCGGGCTCGGATATGATACCCACCAGCGGGATTCCGCCTGTCCCGATCTGATAGAGGACCGCCGCGGCAAACAGCACGATGATTGTGCCGAAGGCGATGAAGCCGATGATCGCGATATCATGTGCCTGGACGCCGTTGTAGACGGCAACGCCAGACGCCACGAAGATTGCCAGCACCACCAGGAGCACGAACAATGACGGTTTCAGATTGCTGTTTTCTGAGGAATTTGCATCAGCCATTGTTTTGCACTCCCATATAGATGCGCAGGATTTTTCCGAGGATGAATGAGCTTTGCGAGCCGAAAAGCACGGCAAGGACTTCGTAGGAAATGTCGGGCATTGCGGGCCGGCCATTCGGTTGCGGCAGGTCGCTGATCGGAATCGCCAATGCCGTCAGGCTGTAATAGAGCGCGAAGCCGATTGTGAAGAAAAGCAAAACGACGCGTTCAGGTTCCGTGGAGTTGCCGTTACTTGTTGCAAGTAAACCGCTTAGCGAGTTGTTTTTAAGTAAAACGTCACGAATCACAAAAAAAGCCAAGCCGCCCAGCCAGGCCAATAGAAAATATTTGAATATATCCGTCGCCAGGGCCAACATTTATTTTTCGAGGACAGCTGTCTACATACAATTGTAAATTGAGTCCGATTCCGTGTAAAGCGCGATCAGGATCATTGCGCGACGTCGCATGTTGCCGGAGCCCGGCATGATCCGCTATGACAGCCGTGACAATTTTCCGAATTCAGTCGTCACTTCCATCTTGCAGCCGCCAACGGGGATCAGGGCAATGGATTCACGTGATGTTGCCGTTCACTGGGAACGCAATGCCGAAACCTGGACGCGGACAACGCGCGCCGGTCACGATGTTTATCGCGATGCACTGAACACACCGTCATTTCTGGCAATGCTTCCGCCCGTCAAGGGCTTGAAGGGTCTCGATGTCGGGTGTGGAGAGGGGGCGAACACACGCAAGATCGCCGAGCAGGGCGCTCGAATGACCGGCATAGACATCGCGCCTACCTTTATCCGCCACGCGCGTCAGGCGGAAACCGAAACGCCGCTGGGCATCGACTATCAGGAAGCCGATGCGCACCTGCTTCCCTTTGAAGATGCCTGTTTCGATTTTGCCACTGCCTTCATGTCGCTCATGGATATGCCACGGCAGGACCGGGCACTAGCCGAGATTTATCGTGTGCTGCGGCCGGGTGGCTTCCTGCAGTTCTCGATCCTGCATCCCTGTTTCGTGCCGCCGAAGCGGCGCAATGTCCGCGACGGCAAGGGTACTGTGCGCGCGGTTCAAGTCGCCGACTATTTCAATGAGGTGGACGGACAGGTCGACACCTGGCTGTTTTCAGACATTCCGGAGGAGGAACGCGCGCGGCTCGAACCGTTTACCGTACCTCGGTTCCACCGGACGCTGACGAGCTGGGTCGCAATGATCTGCGGGGCCGGCTTTGTGATCCAGGCGTTCGGTGAACCGCGCGCATCCGACGACACGGCCCGGAAATATCCGCTGGTGGCGGACACCCAGGTAACGCCGATCTTCTTGCATGTACGAGCAGGCAGGCCATCTTGAGGCCCTGGAACACAATGCAACTGACAGCACTCGTTTCCATGGACCGTGAGCACAACTTCATCTAACAGTGCCGCGGGGCAAACAGACCAGTCCGGTCCGATTCGGGAGTATGCCATGCGGGATCTGCGCATTTGTTTTGTGGGTGACAGCTACATCAACGGTTCCGGTGACGAACAGTGCCTCGGCTGGATCGGGCGGCTGTGCCAAAGGCGGTTCGACCGGCAATTCCGGCTCACCTACTATGATCTCGGTATCCGCGGCGCGACGACGGACGAGATCCGCGGCCGCTGGCGGCGCGAATGCGCGGCACGCTTTCCCGACGGCGCCGACAACCGCGTCGTGCTGCAATTCGGCATCAATGATGTCGCCGAGATCGTCGGCTCCGGCCGGCGCGTCGAGGAGGATGCTTCCGTTGTCAACGCGGAAGCGATCGCGCGTGAAGCCGCCGCCATTTATCCGACGATCTGGGTAGGGATACCGCCCGCCAACGTCGTATGCTCGCCCATGCATCCAAGCGAAGATCTCGAGATCACCTTCTCGCAGCAGACCGCAATGGCCCTCAACCGCCGCTATATGGCTTTGGCCCTGGAAATCGGTGTGCCTTACCTCGACATCCAGACTCCGTTGCTCGCCAGTCCCCACTATATGCACAGCCTGACACTGGGAGACCGCATGCACTGTGACGGGTCCGGCTACGCCATCATGGCGGACCTCGTCGACAATTGGGACGCCTGGTCAGCCTGGTTCCGTTCGAATTGAGGATTGTCGCTGCGCAAACTGTGCATGGCGCCGCGAAAGTTCCTGATTTCATTAGACAAAACCTCAGCTCACCAAAGATTTGTTTTTCGGTTTCGGCATAACCGTCCTGCCGTCGTTGCCTCTAACGATAGGGGCGGGGATACGCGGAGGGGTCGCATGTGAACCGCTCGGCAACCGCTGAATTTGTGGGTGTTTCCGTCCTGCCGTCATGGCTGGATCACCCGCTGCGGCTGTCGATCGGCGATCTGTGGCCTTTAACTTTCGCATATCCCCATCGTCCGGCGTTAGGACCGCCCACGTCCCCGTGCGCCGGGCGAAGCGGTCACCGGCGTCACTATGCCAACCCCCTGGCGACGTCCAGGTTGATCGCGACTGGCATCCGGGCCGTCCAAACCACCACCGCCGGTGCGGCGGCCCGGGCCAGTCAAGCGGCCTCTCGAAGAAGGACTTGTGAAGCAAGATTGCGCAATCCGCGCATGAATATCCGCAAGCCATTGTTCTTTATAGGCGCGACAACCTGACGTTGCCGCGTCGTTTTTCGTTCCACGCATAACGGTGCGTTGCCAATCGGGCTAGGAATCGATGGTGGGCAAAATTTGAGGGGGATTCCAGACTTACATCCGGTGATCAACCGAGCGATTCGATGGTCGTGACCGTCGCGAGCATGCAAAATCTGACATGCGGGAACAGACGTGCGCACTGCGTGTTGCCCTGATCAGCCGCCTGAAAAAATGCCGATTGCCCAATGCGCTCGATACTCACCACTAGGGACATTGGGCATTGTGGTCCGCGTCGAACGATTGTCCAATCCCTAGGCGACGCGACGTTGATCACGACCGTGTCCGGGCCGCTTGCTCCACAACACCGATGAAGCGGTCCGGGCCGGTCAAACGAGTACCCGGGTATACAGGATGTTTCTCGCACAACCGATAGACAACCCCAGTGACCGTAACATGATTCGGTTGTCATGCAATCATTGCGGAAATTCGAATGCCTGCGCAACCAGTGTTGCTGCGTTTTTTGCGCATCGATACATATATAATGTTGATTTTAAACAAGTTATTTGCCGGAGAGCCATGTTTCACTCTTCGTTTCCAGCCTAACCGACCGCTCGCAATTCGCCTTATCGATAGGGGGTGGGTAATTCAGCAGCGGGAGACCTGGCAATGCTATTTGTCAGCCGCCAACGTGCGTGGGGGCATGGTCGCAATTTCGCGAAAAACACTGACCCTGACTACGTGCCGCGGGTTTTTTCCCGAACAACAATCGACACGCGGCACACAGCGAATACCGCTGGGCTGAATACCCGACAAGTGCGATCAGCGGGGTTGACAGACGGGGAGGCAGCTCCGCTGATCGCCATTGACACGGGGTCGCGATGATGACGATCGGCGAACCGGCGGTCCGCAACCTGCAAAGAACCTACAGTGCGACCTATTCGCCGGGCGTCATGCCATATGAGAGCTCGGGACACAGGGCCTTTGCGATTTCAGTGGCAGACGATTTTGTCGTGGACTGTTTCACCGTTTCGATCAGGCTGTTCTCGCCGGTTGTCTGGCTGCTCGACATGACCCTCGTTGGGCCGGACGGTGAGACCGCCGTCCGGCTGACGCACGACAATTGCGGTCACTCTCCCATCGCTTTCGGGACGCGCCTTTACGAAAATGGCGGTTACGGATTTGATCCTGATATCGGTCCGCGAGCGATCGGCGGAAAGCCTGCGTTCTATAAATTCGCTGACAACGGCATCGCATTGGGCAGGACACGCCTGGAGACCGCGACGGTGCAGGGCGAGGAACACGTAGAGGTTATCGCTGAACCGGGAACCGCGTGTGAACACTACTGGCGTCGCGCGAGGCGCGGCGGCGAGTTCCTGACGCGGCCGCAAGACGGGTCCTTCTGGGGAATCAAGGGAGCCTTCCTGGTCCTGCAGCCGAACATCGTTTACGCCCCTACCGACGGCGCCCTTTCGGATTTTCGCGGTCTTTCCGCAAAAGGAGTCTGGAGGCTCGATGTCCGCAAATGGAAAACGGCTCCGGGGCCGACGCCGGCATGGCTCCGGGCGGACACACGGATCAACACGCTCGCACTTGAATTCGAAGCGCGGACAATTCTGTCGCCACCGATCCGTTGATGTCGAATCAATACAACGCCGGCTTCCCTTGCATCGATTTTTCACGCATTGCGCGCATAAATCCATCATAGATTGCATCGAAATGCAGCGCGGTGAACCGTGCCTCAATCACCGGCACTTCGCGGCTGGCAACCACGGATCGGGAAATCGGGTCCCGGGTTGCGCAAACTGCATACGCACATATCTAAACAATTGATATTTATATGTAAATATTAATGTCCCTAGCAGTTTCTTTTGCGTTTCCGGCATAACCGTTCCGCTGATGTTCGCCCTATCCATAGGGAGCATGGACTTGAGCACATGGGGGACGTAACGATGCTGTTCAGCAACCGCCAAAGCGCGTGGTGGCGAAGTCACGAAGCCGCGAAGACAAACCGTACCGCCTGTGATTCGCAGTTTTTCGGCTGGCCCTTTGTTGCGTGGCACAAAGACGCGGAAACCGATCGCCTTGAGCCTCATGCACGGCGACCGGCGAGGGGACATGTTGGGGCGACACCCTCGCCGGTCGTAGCCGGGATACTGAGTGCTTTGCTTTGCTCAACCGCGCTTGTCATGCCCGGCCAGGTTCTGGCTGACGAGTTCCTGATCGATCAGGCATTTTTGTTGGGCGACATAGTTACGAATGACACAAATGGCGGCCTCACCGGAGTGGGTGACGGCGACACTGTCAAATTGGGAGAGGGCATCAGCGTTGTCACAGATGAGGCTGCTGGTTTTGAGTTTTTTGGCGTCGATAGCCTGACATTTGTCAACAACGGGACAATTTTCACGTCGGGTACCCTGACTGACGCATCGACCGTTTACGACAGTTCCAATGGCCGAGGCTACGGGGACGGATTTTATGGATGGCGAGTGAACAACCTTTCGTTCACGAACAATGGCGTGATCAGCATCGGTGATGCGGGAACCTACGGAGCGTTGATCACGCGTTCGGAAAATGTCTCTTTAACAAACAACGGCACCATAAGGATTCGCGAAGAAGCTGCTGTCGACAATTATGATCCGGGCAACGGGAACATTGCGACGTCAGGGGCTGCGATGGGTGGATTTCGCATCAATGCCTTTAATGTTCTGGAGGACTCATCCGGCGCTTTCATCGGTCTCGAGGCGCGTGGAAATAACCGGTTGATCAACAACGGGCTCATTGAATCCTTCGTATTGCAAAGTCGTGGCATGTACATCGATGGGGCATATTTCGACGATGATCCAAGTGGAATCACTGTGGATCGTTGGGTGAGTGTTGACTCGACCATGATCAATAATGGCCGCATCTTCATGGGCAGTACATCCGATGAAACCAGTGGGACGTTTGATGCCTCCGGCATGCGCATTGAAGGACACGACGGAACCATCATCAACCACGGTAACATACATGTTGTGCCGCGCGGATTTGGCATCGACTACAATGGTGCAGGCGGCACGATCATCAACACAGGCACCATAATCCTAGACGGCGAGTATTCCAACATTTCGCACGGCATCGAACATTACAGAAACCTGACCGTGCGGAAGGAGGATGATGTCACGACAGAGAGTTATGTCGGAGAGCGGAGTTACACGGCAAACTATGGTTCGATCTTCGTATACGGCAACGATACCCACGGTGTGTCCCTGAACGCCAACCAGAACCACAATTTCATCAATGCGGGTAAGATTTTTGCGATGAACGGATATTCCATCGATATCGGTGTGTCCGATGGTCACACGACCAGCGATGGTGAAAACAACATCAAACTGCTGGACGGCAGCGTCCTTTATGGTCTTGTCGGCATCAAGCTTGCCCAGGAGACTCTACGCAGTTCCGGCATAACCGAACAACTTGGCAGTACACATCTTACAAATATTTATTTGGGTGATGGTCTCAACGCGACGATCCGCTTCGATATAGAGACCGATACCAGTATCGGTACTGACCCTGGCACCGGTGGTATTGTCGACAAAGAAATTGGAAGCGGATTGCCCGATCTGGACTCGCAAATCACATCTGCCCATAACAATCATTACATCGATAGAGACAAAGGCATCATCTACGTCGCTGACCTGGACTCCTACGCGCAGCAGGATCAGACGTTGTGGCGCATGAGTTCGATGCTGCAAGACGCGATTGACAGCGGCAGCAGCACCCGGCTCCCGGCCAATACCTTTGGATTTTCCAAAGGCACGAATGGCAATTGGGCGCAGGCATTCGGCGGCGGGCTTTTTGCCCAGCGTGACGGCGCGGCGCCGGCCTATAACGGTGGTTCGGCGGGCATTGTCGCCGGTCTGGACGCCCAGCCCCTTGGCTTCCATGGCGGACTTGCCGTGTCCTATGTAGCCGGCGATGAGCAAGTCTCCTATGAGACGACCTCCACCAGTGCCTTTGCTGGCGTTTCTGGAAATCTCGCGGAACGACTCAACTATTCATTCACTGCCGGCGCGGCGTTCAACAGCACGGACCGCGACCAGGCCGACAATATGGTCGTCGGCGGCATAGACAGCGATACGGCCAGCTATGCGTCGGTATTCTGGTCGCCCTCTGTCCGTCTTGAGGGACCAATCAAGGGAAGCTCGGTAAGACTGCTTTACACAGGGCTGTGGCAGCAAGGGCATACGTTCAGCTTTCCGGGCGGGACAATTCTTTCCGTGGATAGCCGTTTCGCCAATTTCGTACAGTCACGTTTCCAGATGGAGCACAAGCTGGCCATGGCGAATATCGCCTATGGCGTGGAGGCGAGCTGGACCGATGGCCAGGATATGAGCTTCAGCCTGATGGGAGCAGCTCTCGAGACACCTTATGATGACGGCTTCTATTCCCGCTTCTTTACCAGGGTCTCCAACGACCACGGCTACGTCGAAGTCGGTTACGACACCGAGGAACGGGCAACGGCCGAAGCGGGATTGAAGCTCAAATTCTAGGATAACCGCGACCGAGGTTGCCCCCGCAGCCTTGGTTCGGAATTTCCAAGCCAAGTGGCAATGTATTGAATTCGCTTTGGTTTCCGGACCTCGGTTCCGGTAAAACTCCCGGTTTTGTCTTCGACACGATCCGGGAGGATATCGAGCAGCTGCCCGTAACGAAAGTACCGGAATTGTTGCGACGCGCGTAACGCAGACTATTGAAAGAGGCTCTCACACTATGGAAGGGGTCCGGTCCGCCAGTTTCAAAACCTTGTCTCTGCCGCCCCAAGAGCGGATCCGGAGATACGAAGCCTTCCTGAAAGAGTCGTCCAAGACCGCCGTCGGAGATTGCAACCGGCTGCTTTTTCAGTCGCTTGGCGGTGACAATCCCGACTATGTCGAACACGAAAGGCTGATTGCCGACGACTTTACACTTTCGGTCACGAATACCAGCGGGTTGATCATGACCGGTGAGACCAGGATACCGCGGTCGTCGATTGTCGTAAATCTGATCAGCAAAGGCGAGGCCGAACTCAGGCTGCCAGCACAGACCCACGCCTTCAAACAGGGCGATATCTGTATCAGTACCGCTGAAACGGACTATCAGCTCACAGTAAACCCCAGTGAAGTTGCACGCATAATGTTGCCACACGGGATTTTCAAGGACCTGCCAGACAATCTCGGCAATCTCGTCATATTGCGAAGCACGAATCCGATCGCTGAAATCCTGCATGTAACGGCTCGGCGCATGCTCGCCGAGTTCCGCACTGGCAATCACAGACACCTGGAGCCGATGTCAAGAATCGCAAGGCATGTGATCCGTGCGAGTCTGTTGGAGGATAGAAACGCCACATTGTACGGTGGTCATGCGTTGCTGCGTATCCGGACCCGTCACTTTGTCGAAAACAATATCGCCTCGCCAGGCCTTAATGTCGGCGATATTGCGGAGCACCTGAACACGTCCAGGGCGACATTGTATCGGTCATTCAAGGATCATGGCGGCGTACGCGAATTTATCAACCGCGTACGCCTCGAAGCTGCACGCAAGATGCTCCACACCATGGGCCCGCAAAGAGGACATTTGCTCTATGTCGCGCATGCCTGCGGTTTCTCCTCGCCCAGCCATTTCAGTCGGGCCTTCAAGAAACAGTTCGGCATGCCCCCAGGTGCGTTCGCTCTGCGCTCCATAGCCGGCGTGCCAAATGTGCCTGCCGACAGTCCGGAGCTTTAGAAGCCTGGGCAAACGCGCGGAGGCGACCGCTCACATTCCGGGCTCGCCGGGTCTGACAGCCGATCTGAGACATACAGACAACAATTCGAAACACACAGACATCGTTCCGGGACCGGTCCCGAATTATACGTAACGCGTGTGAATTACACACAAAATGTATGATTCATGACGCGTGTGTGACGATATTGTTCGCGGATAACCTGCGTGCCCCACGGCGAAAACGTGGAGGCGGATGAACTGCTCACCGGAAGCGTCACGAATTTGCTATTGGGCTGAATTCCTGGCGGTTGAGCATGAATACCCATTGGTTTTCGTCGCACGCGGTTGGCAGTACGCCCGAGTTCGTGTTCGAATCCGTTGAGGAGGACTTCGAGCAGCAGGCAGCCGGCTACAGGGAACTTGGCGTCAATTACACCCAGTTGAGCAGGGGAAGGTTCCGCGGACGGATGATTTCCGCTTTGCTCGGAAAAATATCAATTTACGTCGAACACTGTAACCAGACGATGGAGAAGGAGATCACGCTCCCGCCGGACCGATTCCACATTTGCCTGGCGCTTGACGAAACGGAGCCTGCCAGAAGGAGCAATTGCGGCAGTTTGAAGGACTGCGTCCACATGGTCCCGCCGGACGGGAAGTCTCTTGCGGTTTTTCCCGCAAATAGCGTTCTGCTTGTCATTACGGTCGATCGTCAATCGCTCTTGCAGAGTTCAGGGCTTGTGCCGCAGGTCGCCGATTGGCTGGCATGCTTGAGCGTTGGCGGTGCTGTTATCGATTCCGCACGTCTCGCACAACGATTGCGGACGGACATAATCTCTGCTTTGGAAGGGGCCGCAAACGCGACACCGCACGACAAACGCGCCGCTTTGAACCAGGCGACCGTCCTGGCCGTTTCGAGTGCCCTCACGATGGAATGGTTGCCGCTGAACACCTTGAAATTGTGCCGTTCGACCCATGCCTATGAGCGCTTCCGCACCGCGCGCAGTCTGCTGTTGAATGATGCCGGTGAATTTGGAGGGCAAGTGGGCCGCCCGCTCAAGCGACTCGGTTCGAAACGGTCCATTGAACAGGCCTTTACCGATTATGTGGCAATGGGACCAATCACCTACGCACGCGTGGTAAGGCTGCACAAAGCGCGTCGCAAGCTGCTGGACAGGGAACGCCTGAACGAGAGCATTGGCAATATTGCCGCGGAAGAGGGTTTCTGGGACGGCAGCAGGTTTGCGAGCTACTATCGAAGGCACTTTGGCGAACTTCCGTCAGAAACACGGGACCGGTCGCCAACAGCGCGGTGACCCGCTAAGCTCAACGGGCCGTTTCGACGCGGCGCCATACTGCGCGGATTCACAAGTTGGAATTACGCGCTCTTCTTGTCGGTACCATCCGAGTGGGCAAGATCTTTTCTCCAGGCACCCGGGGACTTTCCAAACTGGCGCTTGAATGTTTCCGAAAAGGACGCCGTGGAATCGTACCCGACCGAGAACGCTATGCTGCTGATGGGGCTGCCCGGCTCATTTTCGAGTTGCCGCGCGGCCAGTATCATCCGCCAGCGCGTCAGGTAGCGCAGCGGTGACTCCCCCGTCACCTCAGCAAAACGCGCCGCAAAACTCGAACGGGACATGGCAACCTCTTCTGCCAATTCCTGGACCGACCAATTGTGTACGGGTGATTGGTGGATGACTTGAAGTGCCTTGGCGACTTGCGGGTCCCGTAATCCCTCCATCCAGCCAGGTTGACCCGGCGGGGCTTGCTTCAACCATCGGCGCATGAAGGAAAGATAAAGCAGATTGACCAGGCTATCCAACTCCGCCAGGGCGCCCAATTCGTCCGAATGCGCCTCTGCCGCCGCCCTGTGCAGCATGGGCTCGAAGGACGCGAAGGTCTTTTCGCCCAAACCAAGCAGTGTGGCCCGGTCAGGAAATCTCTCGACCAGGTGGTTGGCTGTCTGGCTGTTGAAGTTGAAGCGGGCGCAGATGATCGAGGTTTCGGGGCCTTGTGCCAGCTTGTCCACACTGCTGACTTCGCCGGCCTCGACTGCGTGAAGGCGAACCCGCGTATCGTTTTCGGCAAATGTCACCATGGGAGCATCAGGCGCACTTCCGAGAACATGCCCGTGTCCCCTGGTGAACATGATCATGTCGCCTTTTTCCAGTCGAATGGTCTCGCCCTGAAAGGTGATGCAGACGGATCCCTTAAAGACCAAATGAAAAACGGCTTCGTCAGCCGGAGGCGATTCAAAACCCCAGTCACCGCGCAAGCGCAACAGGCCCGTCACGCGATTCTTCACGGTGATGTTGTTCAAGATATCACTGGCTACGTCCACGTGCCTGATCCTGATTTCTGTTGTCGGCAGGCGGCCTCGAACTCAAGACTCTTGTGAAGCAATCGATTCACTGTCGGATTGCCCGCGTGGGAGTGAAACGAGTTTCACACGTCCAGTACCCCGAAGTCAAAGCTATTTGGTAGCAACGACTTACACGTTTTTGTTTACAATCAGTGGTCGCAAGCGCCCCACGCACATCTTTCGGTTCATCGCCAACCCATGTGGCGCGCGGTGTGCTCGGAACCAGCCGCTGCCATCGTGCCGGTATCTGGATCCATCTGAGGCGCTTTGGCGCGATTTGGACGATCGCGAAACCAAGTCAGACGATCGGAAATAGCCAAGGCGAGGGCCGGGATGCAAGCTCGTCCCCGGGGTAGGTAAACCGGCGCGCTAAGGCTTTGACCGATGGAACCGGCTCGAAACGCCCCCGGAAAACTTGGCGGGTGAGACTTTGTCCAAAGAGGCTCTCTTGGAGAGGTCGTTTCCGACGATACCAATGCGGATCCGGAAGCAGTCCTCGGCAAATACAAATCGATGTCTTTCGAGACTCGCGCATGGGCACCGTTCTGCCGCCATTTGCAGGTTTGAATGTGAACTCGCACCGGTGTGGTTGAACCGCCGTCGCGATGCGTTTTGCGAACAGCCTGGCGGTACCGCATGAACACGCACTGGTCTCCCGCTAGCGACTTTCGCAACACATACGAGTTTCTTTTTGATTCCGTTCAAGAGGACTTCGAGCAGCAGGCGGCCCGGTACAAGGAAATAGATCTGAATTGTATTCAGTTGAGCAGTGGCAAGTTCCGCGGTCGCATAACGTCCGCACTGCTTGGCGATATCTCCATATACGCCGAACGCAACAACCAGACGATGGAAAGGGAGTTTTCCCTGCCGCCGGGCATGTGTTCATTTTGTGTGGCGCTGGATGGGTCGGAGCCTGCGGATACGTATGGCGTGGCAAACTCAGGGGATGTTGTCTACATAACGCCGCCGGGCGGACGTTCCGTGACCATCTGCCCCGCCGACACCGCGCTCCTGGTCTTTACGATCGATCACGAGGCGTTCATGCGCAACGCGGGCCTGTTGCCCGGGGTCGCAGACTGGTTTGCCGGCCTTGGCCGCCGCGGAACCGTGGTCCGATCCGCGCGTCTTGCGCACCGATTGCGGGCAGATATCACGTCTGCTTTGCAAGGTTCGGAAAGGGCAACCTCGGACAAATCGCGTGCCGCCATCGACCGGGCCACGGTCCTTTCTGTCGCAAACGCCCTCACCATGGAATGGCTGACTCCGGATAAACTGAAGACCTTCCCTTCGACACATGCCTATGAGCGTTTTCGCACCGCACGCAATCTGTTGCTTGATGACGCGAGCGGTTTCGATATTCAGGGCGGCCGGTCTTACAAACATCTCGGATCAAAGCGGTCCATCGAACAGGCATTTAACGACCACGTGTTCATGGGACCGCTGACCTACAGGCGCATCGTCAGGCTTCATCATGCGCGACGAAAGCTGCTGGATCCGGAGCGCCGCAAAAACAGTATCGGTGACATCGCCGCAGAAGAGGGCTTTTGGGACGCAAGCCGCTTCGCGAATTTCTATCGAAGGCACTTCGGCGAATTGCCGTCAGAAACGCGGTTCCGGCTTGCGAACTGAGGAGTGGCATCCAGATCACCGGCGTTATCTGGGTGCAATCCGGCGGAACGCCACGGCAAGTTCCCGGCTTTGCCGCTGTCCTCTGAGCGTTCCCTGATGGGCGCCGTCCGCATCGAACAGAAGCAGCGTCACGTGTTGAACGCCAAACCGTGCGGCAAAGTCTCTGCCTTCAGCCGATCTGATATTGGCGATCACATAGTCGATTTCGCCTTCATCGAATTGCTTGAGGGCGTTTCGGGTCTGTCTCTGCAAGGCAAGGCATCTTGAGCATTGCGGATCATGGATCTGCACCACCGTCGGCGTCCCGTTGCCGATCCGCGACAGATCGTGCTCGCGCATCGACCCTTCGACATGTTGAACAAGGAGGAAACCGATCCCCCCGACGGCCAGAAGGCCGATTGCGCCGTTGCGGCTGATGCCCAGAAACTTGCGGCGGCCGATTGCCTTCGGCCCGGCGGAGCCGCGAGTCGATCCGGCCTTTCGACCTGTCGGTTGGTTGGATTTCTTGCGCTTTTTCATGATGTCATCTCAATTTCTATCCTGGCGCCTTCGCACGTCTGGTTTTGTGCTTTTTCGAAGTGCGTTTGAGGGCTCCCTTTGGCGTCCTGAGGTAAAGGGCTTCGATCTCCGACACTTCCTTCGGCGTAAAGCCGATCGTGCGTGCAATGCGGCAAAGGTCTTCCGTGCCCTCCCTGGCGCCGCAGCTTTCTCGTTTTCCCAGCAATGCACCTGCCAGCGGCGGTTTGCTCCGCCGTCCAATGACGCCGCGTGTCGTCTCGCGGCGTCGGTGCTTGACATTGGCGTGCATGGTCAACTCTCCCGTTCCACCGGTCAGGTCACAACGATGGTCGAACCCGGTTTCACCCGGTCATAGAGGTGGATCACGTCTTGGTTTACGAGCCGCACGCAGCCGCTCGAAACGGCACGTCCGATGGAGGCGACCTCGGGTGTCCCGTGCAGCCGGTAGAGCGTGTCCCGATTGCCCTGGAAAATGTAAAGCGCACGGGATCCGAGCGGATTGCTGAGGCCCGGCGGCATGCCGCCATTGTCGGCGCTCCATTTGCTCAAATGCGGTTCGCGCTTGATCATTTCCTCAGGTGGTGTCCAGGTCGGCCACTTTCGTTTCCAGGCAATGCGGGCGCGCCCGGACCAGGCGAACCCCGCCCGTCCCAGACCGACGCCGTAGCGCATGGCGTTGCCGCCCGGCTCCAGGTGGTACAGGTAGAAATTGCGGGTATCGACAATGACGGTGCCCGGCGCTTCGGAACTTCGGTACCGGACGCGCCGGCGCTGATACTTCTTCTGGAGTTGTCCTGGCTTGACGGCCGGTATCGGAAATTTCTCGTTTGGCAAGGCGCCGTAAAGTGCGTTGCTGGACAGCGGCCGGATGTCTGGGCCGGGCGTCGGGCTGTCTGGATCGCTGGCGGTCGTGCAACCGGCCGCGGTCAGCAGTCCGAAGCTTCCAAGGCCATACAGAAACGCCCTCCGGGGCTGTCCGGATCGTGCTTTGTTCATGGTGTCGCTCCCGTGTTGATCAGCGAAACGATCGCCGGTTCCGAGCGGGGGTCGGCGCCGGTGGCAACGGGTGGTGAAAGCGAACGGAGTTGTTAGGTGAAACCGAAGTGACGGGTTTTGCCCGTCCTGCTGCTGTGATCGCAATCCCTGCGATCAGACGATTGATCGTCATGACAGATGTCCCTCTAAAGCTGGAATGAGCACGGTGCGCGTGCTCTTTGAAAGGCTTTAAAGGGTGAGCCGGGGAGGGCGGCGCAGCAGATACATCATCTGCGTGTTGCGTTCGGCGTGAACGATACCGGACAGCGCATGTTTGGCGCCGGGAAAGCATCCGCCCATTCCGTCACCGGACAGGGCCAGCGTCACGCCGCAGGTCAGTGTCAGCGGGTCCGATTTCTTCTCGCATGGGCAATCGGCACCGCCTTCAGCGGCTGATTGGTCTGTCGCCGCAGCGTCCTGCGAGTCGAGCCGGCTATCCATTACCTGTTCGACGGCCACAATGACCGGATCGGCCATATGACTTGCGCCCGCCTTGCCATAGCTGGCAAGTGCCGAGACCGACACGAAACAGATCGCCAACAGGATTGAAGCGAAGTGACGCATGCGGCAACAATACAATGTGGGAATATTTTGAAAAAGTTATCGGCTGAACACGCTTTTGTGAGCACGCCGTGAAGACTGAGGTCAACTGATGCGGACTGCTGGCCTTTGAGCGCGCTTCAAACGTGTCTGCGGGCAGACTGTGATTGCCGGTTAGGACAGAAGCGGTGTCCAGTTCCTCTGCCGCCTGGCCTTGCGTTGCTCCGCAGTTTCATTGCTGTAATCCGCCCTGATCGGAGCCGCTGTAAAACGATCACGGTCGTCGAGGCAGTTGACGACGATGAGCGCGCGGACCGGCGGGTCCGTCGTCAGGGCCGCGACATAAACGCCGCATGTCCTGCAGATAAGGTATTCAGCCGTCGCAAGGCCAAAGCGATAGCGGTTCGTGTCTGCGTCGCTGGCGATGCGCAAATCGAGAAGACCCGCCGCATCGGCAACGGCCAGTACATTGTGCTTGCGGCAGAAGCTGCATTGGCAGGCGATCGGCGTCATGTGTTCCGGCACGGCTGCCGTGCTGAAGGTAAGGCTTATGTTGCCGCAATGGCAGCCACCCCTGTGTTCCATCGGTGCCTCCTCAAATGCGCGCCGGACGATGAACGGCGATGCCCGCCATCACCAGCGTAATTCCCGTAAGATCACGCATTGTCGGAATCTGCGCCAGCACGATTGCCGCAATGGCTGTCGCCGTTGCCGGCAGCAGCGCCAGCATCAGCGCAATACTCGCGCGTGGCAGGCGGGCCATGGCAAGCTGATCACAGATGTAGGGTATGACCGACGAGCAAACGCCGACGGCAATGCCCGCAAGAACGAGTTCCGCATGGCCAAAGGCCCTTAGCGCTTCGGCAAGGCCGATTGGCATGAGGAAGAAAAAGGCGATCATCATGGCGGCACCAAGGATTTCCACGCCGCCGCCGGCGCCATTCTCCGCCGCCCGATGGCCGAGGACAATGTAGCCGACAAACAGCGCTGCGTTGAGCGACGCCCAGACAAGGCCAAGCGGATCGCTTGACCAGGTAACATCAATCAGGATGAAGACACCGGCCGTGGCAATGACGAGCGCCGCCACATTCCGCCATGTCCGGCATCCATACAGCGCAACGGCAATGGTTCCGATGAATTCCATCGCGGCGACAAGGCTCATCGGCAACCGGTCGAGGGCCAGGTAGAACGACGTGTTCATCACGGCAAGACAAAGGCCGAGACCAACAAGCAGGAGGCGCTTGCTTCGGTCGGCACGTCGAAATGTCCGCCATGGTCTTGTGAGCGGTGCAAAGACCAGCGCCGCCGTTGCGATGCGAAACCATGCAACGCCGAGCACGCCGACAGCCGGAAAGAGCAACACCGCAAAGGAGGGGCCGAGATAGTGAAAGACCGCACTTACGCCGAACCAGACTTGCGGCGGCACGGTTTCGGAAGCCCTGTTCAGGCTGTCTGGCTTTGATCTCATGGCTGCTCCCTTGCATTCGAAGGGTAGCAGGCGCATTGTTCAGTCTGAATGAGTATCCGCTATGAATTTTGACAATCAGATTACGAATACAAGGCAAATACCTTGAAACGTCTTCGATACGAAAATCATGATCTTGATCGTGTCGACACGATGATCCTCGAACATCTTATCGCTGATGCGCGGACGACAGTGGCGGAACTTGCCCGACGGGTACGCCTTTCTCCTCCCAGTGTTTCGGAGCGCATCCGGCGGCTGGAGGAGGCAGGCGTCATCCGCGGCTACACACTCGATGTCGACCCGGTCGCCATTGGCCTGCCGTTGACTGTGTGGATCCGCATCCGCCCGCTGCCGGGGGCGCTCAACCGGGTCGCGGAGATCCTGCGAGCGCAGCCGGAGATCGTCGAATGTGACCGGATTACCGGCGACGACTGCTACGTGGCCCGTGCCCATGTCGCCGACGTCGTGGCGCTGGAGGCCTTGATCGACAGATTTGCCGACTTCGCATCGACAAACTCGTCAGTGGTTCAGTCATCGCCCGTTGTGCGTCGGCTTCCGCCCGTGGCGGTCGCGGAAAGGTGAGGTACCCGGCTTGCCGGCGGGTCAGGGATGCATTTTTGCGCCCCTGGTAATCTTGTCGACAATCCGCCTTTCTTCGTGAAGCGCCAGTCCGACGAGCTTCAGCTCATCGGTCGGGAACTGCCTGACGGCGGACCGGTTGGCGACATCGTGGCCGGTGACAAACATCTCCTCGATATAGATCGCCATATCAACTCCGCGACTCAAAGCCCTGGAATGGATCTTTGCGAGGCCCGCCGCATCACTGGCGAGCACGATCATCGGCTGTATCATCAGGGAGCGGTAGGTCTTGCCGGATGCATCCTCGTAGCGCTCGCCCAGCAGATTCGCGTTTGCGCCGAGAACGCCGCTCGTGAGGAAGGCGGTCACATTCAGTTTCTGCCAGGCCAGGAGGTCGTCCCGAACGATGATGGCGATCTTGGTGTCAAACACGATTTGGCCTCTTATTCTTCGATATGTTCGGTCGATTTCATTAGAAAGTTCTGCAAAGATCCGTAAACGCAGTATATTATTCGGACTGTTGGCAAGCAAACGAATCCAATTCGGAGGAGCGGCAGATATGGCGACCTTTGACCGAACGGATCACAAGATCCTGGCGCTTTTGTCGAAGAATGCACGGATGAGCAACAAGGAGCTGGCGCGCGCAGTGGAGCTTTCGCCCTCAAGCGTTCACGAGAGAACCAGGCGTCTGTTTGAAAGCGGCGTGCTGGCCGGCGCGCACGCGGATGTTCGCCTGGACCTGTTGGGCCTGTCGCTGAGAGCTTTGCTGTTCGTCCAGATGTCCGAACACGAGAAGACAAATCTGGACGCCTTCGTCATGGATGTTCTGAAGATCCCCGAAGTCCGGGCGGCCTGGATGATCAGCGGCCGATTTGACGCCGTCGTCGAAATCGTCACACGGGACACGAACCACCTTCACCGGATCGTTGTCGAAAAGTTTTCGTCGCGGGACGAGATTCACCGCATCGAGACGTCGATTATCTTCGAAAATGCCCGGCAGAGCGATCTGTCCGCTGCCCTCGAACTCGCACTCTGATCAGCACGCTCATGTCCTAGTTTTTGGATTTCTCCATTACTTTCGTGCGGCAGCAGCCGGTTTTTCCCGGCGACCACATTTCAAGCTCGAATTCGAAACCGGCTGCCTCCCAGACCGCCTCGTCGAATGCCCGCGCGCATTTCAGCAGCGTACAGACCTCTTCATCGCTGCAGCCCATTTCGAGCCAGCCATCCTTCAGCGGACAGGTCATCAATTGAACGTCGAGATAGGTTTCGCTGATCTCGTTGACCTTGGGCGAATAGGTGGCGCCGCCATCGGGCCCCTCGAAATAGGCCTTGAACAGGCCGGCAAAGTCCCGCGGCGCAAGATGTGCCAGCGATCCGCCGACCTCGAGCCCGTGTTCGCGGCTCGCGCGTTGCATGACGCTGACCGCCTCGGCTTCGCCGAAACGCCGGGACAATTCGCGGAAGACCGCAAGATAGATCCGGCCGCGGTCTCTGATGGCACCGTAGTGCAGGGAAACCGTCTTCGTCATGCCACTGCCACCGCCTCGATTTCCAGCAGCCAGGCTTCATCGAAAATGCCGGCGATGATGACCGTCAGCGCCGGCGTGTGCTCCTTGAAAACGGCGCGGCGCACGGCGCTGTTTTCGGCGCGGTACCGGCGGTCTGACAGGTAGGTGGTGTGACGGATGACGTTCTGAAGCCCGAGGCCCGCCGCCTTGAGCTGCGCCTCGACATTCGCCCAGGCCTGTTCGGCCTGTTCGGTGAACGTCTCGGGCACCGATCCGTCCGGCCGCACCGGGATCTGCCCGCTCACATAAACCGTGCGCGTATGACCAGCAACCGCAACACATTGCGCGTATCCGCTCTTCAGGTCGTGCGCCTCGCTCGAGGAGATAAATTCCACCTTCATCAAATGCGTTCCTTCCGCGTCATGCCTTCGCGAAAACTACCGGACATCGACGCGTGCGCTCAACGCAGAAGATCTTCATCGCAGGCTTAGAATTTCTCGCTCTCCAGGCGCATTCCATTGTGTATGCTGCGATGCGGAGATCGCCATGACGTACAGACTTCCATCTTTGAATTCACTGCGCGCCTTTGAGGCTGCTGCCCGGCACCTGAGCTTCAAGACGGCGGCGAGCGAACTCGGTGTGACCGCTGGCGCCGTTTCCCAGCAGGTCAAGAAGCTTGAGGGATCGCTCGGGGTGACGCTCTTCCGCCGCCTGCCGAACGGTTTGCTGCTGACACCGCAGGGCGAGGCCTATCTGCCGCCGGTAACAAAGGTGTTCGAGGATTTGACAGAGGCCACCGAGGCAATTGCGCCGGCGATCAACAGCCGGAAATTCCGGGTCGGCATGAGCCGAACGGTCAAGCAGATGCTGCCGGCCAATTGGCCGGACCACGATGTGGGCTTGCGCAACCACATCCGCGACCGGATCGAGACGTAGGATATTGAACTGGTCCGCAGCGACGCGATTGACTGCCTCATCCGCCCCGGTGGAGGCCCTTGTGGCGACCTGTCACGTATCATCATACCGGATGCATCGGGCACGCAGGCGCTGCACTTTATCTGCAAGCCGGGCCTCGCCGACTGCCGTCAGGCAAAGGCAATCGTTCAGGATCTGACGCAGGCGATGGCAGGGGCCGGGTGAGGCTGCATCAGCCGTTTTCGATTTCAGCGCGAATGATCCGCCACTCTTCTTCGATCGAACCCGGATGTTGCGTCCGGCCGGCGCGCCGATACCAGTAGGCGGCATTCGCGTCGTCGCCCTCGATGCGGTGAACCAGCGCGTGGATCCAGTCGTATGGCGGCACGCCCTCATGAGACTGGCTGATCTTATGTGCTTCCTCCATCTCCGCACCCGGCTTGAAGTCACCACGTTCCAGCCAGTCGAGCGCTTTGAGAAGGTCTGCCTTGGACATCGTTTGCCTCGTACTTGCGTGATTTTCGGGCGGTCAACGGAAGGATAGCCTGTTTGTGCGCAATTGCCACGCCCAGGGCCAACCCCGCCTTCACCCTCGTTTGCGTTTTCCCCACACATTCAAATCGGCAATGACCTTCAAGGTCGCCGCAACAACCAGTGCGCACAGGATAATCTTCGACACAGTTTCCATGGTGCCCTCGATGAGCAGGGCGTGGACCACGCTTCCGGTGACGACAAGCAGGGCGAGCGAGGTGTGCAGTCGGCGCCAGATCCGTGGCCGTAGCGCAAGGCGCCCGCGCAGGGCCGCCGCGAGCGCCGCCGCGAAAACGGCCCACATGGCGATTGCGCCCCAGACGGAAAAGGGCGTTGGCGACCTGAACAGGAGAACGTCGAGAACGTCCGGCGGGCTGGTGATCCAGAGCGCCGCGACGTGGATCACGACCGCCGCGACCAGGAGCGTGCCGATCCAGCGGTGGATCCGGCGTCCCTGATAGGCTGAAAGACCTGGCAGGTAGCCGCCCGCCAAAAGGGGCTGCAGAAGCAGAAAAGCCATGGCGAGGACGCCGGCAAAACCGGCCGCGATGTAGACCGGTTGGCGCCAAGCGAGCAGCGGGCTCGCCGCAGAAGCGGCAAGCGGTATGCCGATGGCGGCCGCAAGGGCGGCCCAGATGAGGATTGTGCGGGTGCGGCTCCCGGCGTCCGAAGCCAATGCGGTCAGGCCGGCTGAAGGACGAAATGCGCCTCCAGGCTGGTGTCTTTGGAACTCGACATGATCGGCCGCAGGAACACCGTCTCGAAGTCGCCGCTGTCATAGGCAAGGTGGCCGTGCGGCTGGCCGAAGGCCGGCACGATCTGCGGCATTTCAAGCCGGAAAACACCGTTTTCGTCGGTCAGCGTTGCGCCGTGGCTGTGCGGGTCGCGCTCATGTCCTTCCGTTGTGTGCGCCCAGATCTGGATGCGCTGGCCGGCAAGCGGCGCACCGTCTCCGGCGCGGCGCACGGTGCCGCTCATCCAGAAGCCGCCGCCGCCGATGCGCTCGACAATCGGCACGCCCGGGCGGTAGTTGTTGGCGCCGCCCCGCATGGTGCGCGTCGGCGCGAGACCGTTGGCCCGGGCCGGAACAATGAGACCGGAAATCCCGGTCGCCACCACCGCGCCGCCGGTCGCAAGCAGGGTTCTGCGGGTTATAGGTTCAGTCCTCATAACGATGTCTCCTGCCGAGCGCCCCCGGCCAATCGAATGGATTCCGACATGTTCGATGTTGGATTATAGCGCGATTGCGGCGATTTCCGAAAGCGGTGGGGGGCGGAGGGTGAAAATCGACGCTCACGGTTTCGTGAGGGGCTGGAATTGGCGCGCTGAAGGGCATCTTGCCCACATCAATGCGATCATTGGTCTTGATAGCGCCACAGTACACGATCCATTCTTGGCAACAACGCGCCGGCGAAGCCAAACTGCTTGCCGCAACCAATGGAGGCATCGATGAAAGCGGTCGAGGGTGACGTTCAGAACGCAACCGGATCGGAGCAGATCGAGGTCTTCATCTCCTATTCGCGTGACGATCTCGCATTCGTCGACCGGCTGCAACAGGCCCTCGACGCGCGTGGCGTGCGGGCCACCGTGGACCGCGAGGACATTGCGAAGAGCGAAGACTGGTGGATGCGCATCAGGCAGCTTATCGCGCAGGCCGATACGATCGTTTTCGTGCTCAGCCCCAGTTCCCTGCGCTCAAAGGTCTGTCAGCAAGAGGTCGATTACGCTGTAGGCCTGAACAAGCGCTTCATACCGGTGGTCGTGGCCGACCTTGACGATACGCCCGTGCCGGAGGCTCTGGCGCGTCTGAATTACATCTTCTTCACCGCCAACCCGGATGTCGGTGCCAGCGGCAATTTCGACGAAGCCGTCGGTCATCTGTCGCACGCTCTTGAAACCGATATCGGCTGGATACGCCGCCACACCCTTTATGGCGAAAGGGCCGGCGAATGGGACCGGGCAGGGCGAAACGCCAGCCGGCTGTTGCGCGGCGGCAATATCGACGAGGCGGAAGCCTGGCGCGATCAGCGCCCGCACAAGGCGCCCGAAATGACCGACGTGCAACTGGCCTACATCGCCGAGAGCCGAAAGGCGGCGACCCGCCGGCAGCGCTGGTGGATCGGCGGAAGCGTGGCCGTCGCGATCATCACCAGCGCCCTGGCTGTCTTCGCCTTTCTGCAACAGCAGGCGGCGGTGGCGAGCCAGGAGCGCACGGTGCGTGTCCTTGCAAGTTCCGACTTCCAGCAGGGCGTCCAGGCGATCGAGATTCCCGAGACGACACCGGAAGGCCTTGCCTTTCTGGCGCGCTCGGTGCGCGGTGGCCAGGATCCTCGCGCGCTGACGCGGCTCTGGACAATGATACAGCAACGCAGCTTCTGGATACCGGAACGCGGTGAATCCATCCCTGTCTCACCGCCGCGGCCCGGGGGGGCGGAAGGACTTGCCGCGCAGAGCGTGCACGGAGCCCCACCGAAAGTGCCCGAGGACATCGCCAGGCGGTTCGCGAGGCACACTGTCGATGGGACAGAGCAGGAAACGAAATTCATCGCCATCAGCGGTGACGGTTCGCGCGTGCTGACCATCATCGGCGATGTTGCGTTCGAAGGCACGGACGTAAAGGCGCGCGTTTGGCAGGCGGACGGCCGCCCTGTCACCGGGTGGTTCGAGCCGGTCTACAAGGGCCAGAGCTATGTCTTCAGGCTGACCGGCGTCCTTTCCCATGACGGCCGCTTTCTGGCTCTGGAAGTGATCGGGCAAAGGGAGCCCGCGTTCCTCGAGTTCTGGGATCTGGAGAAGAACACGCGTTTTGAGGAAACTGTTGAAGTGACCGGGCTGCAGCCGCTCTTCCAGAATTCCTGGTTCACCTATATCGGCTTTATCGACAAGCCGCATGGTGACGACGGTGCGCTGGCGACACTCCTGACTGCCTCGCGCAATGGCGATGTCCTCACGCACTATATTCACGATGGCTACATTACGACTGGCGGGCGAGCCCGGCACCGCGAAGTCGTCAGCTATGCGGCGATCGATGATGAGCGCGAATGGCTTATGAGCGGTGGCGAGGACGGCACGGTCAACATCGCCTCAAGCCTTGATGCGGATCGGCCGGTGGGTACCCCGCTCAAGCTGGCAACACGGATCACGCGGATTGCGCGCGATGGTGCGAACGGCCTCGTGGTCGACACCGCCGGCGGCATCCGCACGCACTACCGGTTATTACAGCCGATGCGGGTCACGTTCCCCGCGACCAACCAGATCGAGGCTGAGGCCGACTGCATCATGTGGCCCGAGTTCATTGGCAATGAAGCCCGGCAGAGCGTGGCCGAGTTTGCTCCCCAATCAGGCGTGCGGCTGTCCTATGCAAGCCCGCGCAGTTTCCAGGTGCTTGTCAATGGCGAAACGCACCAGTCGCCTGTCCTCGACGTCAATCTTGAACTTGTGTGCCTCGACAGGGCAGGCGCCCGCATCGCCCTGACGACCGAGGATTTCGTGACGCAAGTCTGGACAATCGATTTTGCCCGGCGGGTCGGCCTTCCGCTCGACGAAAAGCTGTATTTCGGCAGCGGACCGACACCGGAGGATACACGCTCGGTCGCCATCTCGGCCGATGGAAGCCGCGTCCTGGTGCGCAGCTTCTTCTGGAACCCGCCCAATGTCGCCTACTGGTGGTTCAACCTCTGGGACACAGGCACGGCGCTGCCGTTGTTCGACCGCAAGCTTTCCATCGACTGGACCGGCGATACCGTTCCGGTCGATGCGGTCTTTGATACATCCGAGGCCTTCGTCACCTTCACCGGCGAAACAGAAACCGACCGGCGGGCACTGCTCGAACAGATCCAGATCGCGCCGCCGGAAGGCGTTGGGGACTGGCTGCCCGACTTCGCCGAGGCACTCGGCGGCATTGCCTTCGACGACAACGGCCTGCCGGCGCAACTGCCGGCCGATGAGCGCGCCGCCCGACTGGATGCGGGATTGGAGAGGCTGCGGCAGCATGCGGCACCGTGAGCATAGTGGGGGGCTCGAAAATGGACGGTGCGGGGAGCCAAGTATGCTGATGCCGGTTCCAATTCGGATTTGATCAGCGAAACTGGCAACCGTAATTGAGGAGGTGATTTTGGCGACAGGGCTCTTTCCGGAAACAAAACAGCTTCGATCGGGATTTCTTGAAGAACAGGATGGTCATGCCGTGTACTGGGAGACCTTTGGCAATGCATCCTGCCCGGCGGTCCTTCTGCTTCATGGTGGACCGGGCGATGGTGTATCTCCTCGCATGCCGCGCCTGTTCGATCCCGATCGCTGGCACATTGTCGCAATGGACCAAAGAGGTGGAGGCCGTTCCCGACCCCATGCCGGCGAAACCCTTGAAGCGCTGAACGCCAACACGGTGGAACATCTTCTCAACGATATCGAACGGTTGCGAAACCTGCTCGGCATTGACCGATGGCATGTCTATGGATCGTCATGGGGCGCGTCGCTGGCGCAGGCCTATGCCCATGCGCACATGGCACGGGTCAGCGGCCTGCTGCTGGCGGCCGTCACGTCAATCAGCAAATATGAAATTGACTTGCTGTATGGCGGTGCCGGGAATTTTCTGCCTGAGGCATTCGAAGACTTTCAGTCCGGGGCGCCCGAAGGCGAGCCGGGGCTGGGCATGGTTGCCGCATATTACGAAAGGCTGGTATCCGGCGAACCCTCCATGCAGCAGGCCGCAGCTCTGGCGTGGTGCCGCTGGGAAGCGGCTGTTTTGACAGTCGACCCTCGCGCCGAGACACCCGGAATGTTCACTGACGCGCGGTTCAGCCTCGGCTTTGCGAGAGTCGTCACGCACTATTTTCGAGATCTTGCAGGGTTCAATCCTCCTCTCCTGGAGCGGGCCGAGGCATTGAAAGACGTACCGGCGGTGCTGATCAACAGCCGGCTCGATCTCTCAACGCCGCTTTCAACAGCATGGAAACTCCACCGAGCGATGCCCCGTTCCGAGCTGATCGTTATTCCCGGCGTTCTGCACGGAACATTGTACGGACCGCTTTCCGAAGCTGTGATCGATGCCGGGAACAGATTCGCCGCGGATAATGAAGAACCAGCGATATCAAGCTGAACGGCGAGCCCCCCGAAAGCGCAAACCACGCGCCTTTATTACGCACAATTGGGAATCGCCCGAAAGTCGATCCGCTTGCGACAGAGCGGGGGCATGAGGTTCTTGCAAATCGAAAATTGCGGAAGCCAGACAGTCGCAGGCATGATCGTCCTGATTTTTGCTTGTCCGCGATATGCGTTATGTGATTCAGGGGCTTGAAAAATCCCGCCAAGTGAATGCCGGACCGGGCCTAGCGCTGATTGACACTATTCGCTGGCACAGAACCGATGTCCGGGTCCAACATGTCCTCGAAGAACCAGGCCGCCAATTCGTTGCGGCTCGCCACACCGGCTTTGCGATAGACGCTTGAGGCCTGTTGCCGGACAGTTTTCTCCCGTGTTTCACGCAGATCGGCTATTTCGCGAAACGACAATCCCTTCAGCAGCATGATGACGACATCCTGCTCGCTGGCCGTAAGCCGCCACGCATCAAACTGGTTTTGCATGACGGCGCGGTACTGGCTGGCAAGCCTGGTCGATTGCGGGTCGAATTGGGCAAACCGGCCGCGTGCCCTCTCGAGCTGATCTTTGATGTCTCCCAGCGCGCGTTGTTGTGCCCGGAGCTCGATGCTGAACACCGCCAGAACAAATGCACTGAGCACAAATCTGGAAACGTCATCAGCCATGGCATCCAGCGATTCACCGGCCGAAAACTCGGAAACAATCTCGACCGCGCTGACACCGAAGATAAACAGCACGAAAACCGCAAACAATGCGCGACGGTAGGGAAAGTATCCTGTCGGTTCCAACATGGTGTCTTCCTCAATCCTCTTTGCAGCCGGGATTCTGCCATCTGTTGGACAGGCCCCGATAGACCTATTGCCGGATGGTTGAAGTCAATCAATCGGGCATTTGTCCGATGGACGTTTTGGATCACTTTCGTCAGTCATGGCTGACACGATAATCATCGTTCCGATGTTTCGGGATGGCAACGCGGATACTTGTTTTCAATGTCCCTTCTGGCTGGAGATTTCAATGTCGTTCACCCTTAACCGGCGCCGGTTCCTTGCTGGCGGCGCATCTTTGTTGTGTGCCGGAATACCTGGTGCTGCATGGCCTACACCTACATCAGTCGGATTGCCGATCCCAAGACTTGTAGACGGTACCAATGGCGATCCGGTCGACCTGAAAATTCGCAACGGCGAATGGTCTTTCAAACCGGGTGTAAAGACGCCAACACTGGGAATCAGCCAGGACTATTTGGGGCCGACAATCCGAACCCGGCAGTTCAGCGAACTCAATCTGCACTATGAGAACTTGCTGAGCGAAGGTGTGTCCATTCACGGCCATGGCCTGCATGTTCCGGGACACCTTGATGGCGGCCCGCAACTGGAAATGGAGCCCGGAGGGCAATGGCGGCCTGCATTGTCCATTGTTCAGCCGGCTGCGACCTGTTGGTACCATTCCCACACCCATGGCAGCACCGGGAGCCAGGTCTACCGCGGCTTGGCAGGCATGATCATCATTGACGATACAGTCAGTGATGAAGTGGAGCTTCCGAGGCTATATGGCGTCGACGATTTGCCTGTCATCATCCAGGACCGCACCTTCGATGCGGAGGGCCGTTTGGTGTATTCCTTGGATGATGCGGATGAGGATGGATGGCTTGGCGAGACCGTTGTGATCAACGGTGTGGTTTCGCCTGCAGCACGGGTCCCGGCTGGGAAAGTGCGACTGCGACTGCTGAACGGCGCCAATGCCAGGTTCTACATCGTCACCTTTGCCGACAACCGGACCTTTCACAAGATTGCCAGCGATGGCGGTTTCCTCCCGGCACCGGTACCGCTGACACAAATGGAGATGTCACCCGGCGAGCGATGTGAAATCGTCGTTGATTTGGAGGACGGTGAAACGGCTGAACTCTTCACGCTGTTCGAAGACGAGTTTGAGGATTAAGAAGGACTTGTCGGCAGTGTGATGGGCAAATTGTTTCGATCGCAAAACCCCGAGGTGCAGCCGTCGCTGACCCTGGTCGTCGACAGGGCCCTTCCGGCCCATACAGCCCCGTTGCCGGAAAAACTGGCGACCATTACTCGCCCGCGGAGTTCTGAAATCGTGCGCACGCGCGAGTTCCTTCTCGATATGGATCATGGAGGCAGCGGCGGCCACGCGGGGAATGGCGGTCATACTTTCATGGATATGTCGATTAATGGTGCCGCGATGGACATGAAGGTTATCAACGAACGCGTAAAAATGGGTGTTTGGGAACGCTGGCGCATTCGTTCAAATCAAGGCGCGCATCCATTCCATGTACATGGTTGTTCCTTCCTGATCGACAGGATGGAAGGCGCAGCTGCGCCACTTGACCAGCAAGGCTGGAAAGACACCGTTGTTTTGGATGATGACGACTGGTCCGAGATTGTCGTTCGGTTTGATTATCCGGCGACAGAGCAATATCCCTACATGTATCACTGCCATATCCTTGAACACGAAGATCGCGGGATGATGGGGCAGTTCACGGTAAGCTGATTTCAACCATTGCATCAGCAAGCGGTTTTTTCGTTCACCCCGCGGAGCTCCTTGCCTTTCAAGCCATATCATCCAAAGAAGGTTTGCAATCGTCGGTTTGCCATGCAGTATTTCCACGCTGCCGCTAAGCGGCCACGCGCCCGACAACGCAAACCCGAAAGAGCAAGCCCGTGCCGATCAGAAACAGATATGCTGAAATGCTCGACGAAATCACCGGCTGGCGGCGTGATTTCCATACGCATCCGGAACTGCTCTTCGAGGTTCACCGCACCGCCGGCAAGGTCGCCGGGATGCTGCGCGACTTCGGCTGCGACGAGGTCGTCGAGGGCATAGGCCGGACCGGTGTCGTCGGCGTCATCAGGGGAAGGGCGTCCGACAGCGGCAAGGTTATCGGATTGCGCGCCGACATGGACGCGCTGCCGATCCATGAGGCGACGGATCTCGAATACGCCTCCGAAACGCCAGGCATGATGCATGCCTGCGGACATGACGGGCACACGGCCATGCTGCTGGGCGCGGCGAAATACCTTGCCGAGACACGCAACTTCAATGGCACGGCCGTCGTGATTTTCCAGCCGGCCGAGGAGGGCGGCGCGGGCGGCCTCGAAATGTGCCGCGACGGCCTGATGGAACGCTTCGGCATTCAGGAAGTCTACGGGCTGCACAATGCACCCGGCCTGCCGGTGGGCCATTTTGCGATCCGTCCCGGCGCGCTGCTGGCCTCCTCCGATGAATTCGAGATCGTCGTCACGGGAAAGGGCGGCCACGCGGCGGAGCCGCACAAATCCGTCGACACGACGCTTGTCGCCGCCCACATCCTGATTTCGCTGCAGTCGATCGTGTCGCGCAACATTGACCCCTTGCACCGCGTGGTCGTCACCGTCGGCACCTTCCAGACGGACAGCGTGGCGAGCAACATCATAGCGAACCAGGTAACCATGGCCGGCACGGTCCGCACGTTGGATGCTGAAAACCGCGCCTTTGCCGAACAGCGCATTCGCGAGATTGCCGAGGGCACCGCCGCCGCCATGGGCGCGAGCGCCGAAGTGAGGTGGGAGCGCGGTTACCCGGTCACCATGAACACGCCGGACAACACTGTCTACGCCGCGGATGTGGCGCGGCAGGTTTCCGGCAATGTGGAGGACAATGTCGATCCGATCATGCCGGCCGAGGATTTCAGCTATATGCTGGAGGAAAGGCCCGGCGCCTACATCTTTGTCGGCAACGGCGACAGCGCCGTGTGCCACCACCCCGCCTATAATTTCAACGACGATGCGATCCCCTTTGGATCGAGCTGGTATTCCGGGATGATCGAAGCCCGCATGCCGGTTGAGGAATGACAGCGGCGCGGGATGGAAGCCGGCATGGGACTTTGCCGGCCTTTGATCGATCCTGAAACTGCCAAATCCGAGAACCGGCAGGAAATTGTGGGTTCCGGCCTCTTTCGCAGAACCGGCGCAAGTAAATGCGCGTTCTGTCAAAGTTTCAATTCAGGAAACAGGAAACCGCCATGTACGCATGGCGCAAAGTTACACACGTGTTGGAAATGCGGTAGACAAGAACGGTTTATTTGTTCGAAATACTGACAACGCAGCATAGGACTGTCTTCCTCAATCGGATCGGATGTCCTGCGTTTGGAGCAAGTATCATTGGAACGCCGTCTCGCCGCCATTCTCGCTGCCGATGTTGTCGGATACAGCAGCCTCGTCGCACTCGACGAGGAGCGTGCGGTCAGGGCCGTTCGTGCTCATATCCTGGCCGTGGAACTCGACATCGGTCTTCACCATGGCCGAGTCGTGAAAACCACCGGAGACGGAATTCTCGCTGAATTCGGATCAGTGGTTGATGCGGTTTCCTGTGCGACGATGATGCAAGTCAACATCGCCAAACGGAACGCAGACGCAACGGAAGCCGAAAGGATGGCGTTCAGGATCGGCGTTCATGTCGGCGACATCCTTATCCTCGACGATGACATATTTGGCGACGGGGTCAACATCGCCGCGCGTGTCGAAGGTCTGGCGCCGCCGGGTGGAATCCTTGTGACGAGCCGGGTCCACGAAGATGTTGGAAACAAACTGGATCTGACATTCAGGGATCTGGGTGAACATCGCCTCAAGAATATCCCACGCCCGGTTCGCCTGTTCGAAGTCAATCACGAGGTTGCCGTCGAAACACCTGTTCCGCAGGAGCGACTCCAGCCGGGCAAGCCTTCTCTGGCGGTTCTTCCGTTCCTCAATATGTCGGATATGGCTGACAATGAATATTTCGCCGATGGTCTGACCGAAGACATTATCACGGCCTTGGCCCAGGTGCCGTGGATGTTCGTGATCGCCAGAAATTCAAGCTTTACCTACAAGGGTATGGTCGTCGATGTCCGGAAGGTCGGCCGGGATTTGGGTGTGGCATATGTTCTGGAAGGCAGCATCCGCCAGCAAGGCAACAGGCTCCGGATAAGCGGCCAGTTGGTCGACGCTGCAGATGGCAGCAACATATGGGCAAACAAATTTGACGGCACGTTGGAGGATGTCTTCGGGCTGCAGGACCGGATTGCAGATGCCGTTGTCTCAGCCATCGGCACCACCGTCCAGGCCGCGGAGATCAATCGCGTGTCGCAAAAGTCGAGCCTGAGTTTGACGGCCTACGATCACTACTTGAAGGCACTTGCCGCTCTCAACCGTGCACAAATCGATGAGGCCGGCGAATATCTGGACAAGGCCATCGAGATCGCGCCGGATTATGCAAAGGCAATGGCCATCCGCTCCTGGTGTCACACGCTACGAAACACCTGGTTGATCGGATCCGAACAGGAACTGGAACGCCTTGCTGGTATGGCAATCGCCGAAAGGGCGCTTGAAACCGATAATTCCGATATCGAAGTCTCGGCCTATGCCGGTTACACGCTGGGTTTTTTCGGTGCAGATATCGACCGGGCGTTTTCTTTGTTGGCTGAAGCGACCGATCGCTGCCCGAGCTTTGCCTGGGCGTGGAATTCACGTGCCGTGCTTGAGGGTATTCAGGGCGATTCTTTGCGCGCGATCGAATTTGGCCGCGTGGCTCAGAGGCTGAGCCCCAGAGACCCCCAGATGTTTCGCACAAATATCGCGATAGCCTCGGGATGCATCAAGTTGCATCGGTATGAGGAGGCATTGGAGGAAGCACGCATCGGGCTGCGCCTCAACCCGAACATCGTCGTTTTACTTTGCTTCAGTATAGTGAGTCTCTGGCGGATGGGGCGAAAGGACGAGGCGTCCGAACAGGCCCGCTTGCTCATGGCCAGAAAACCTTCGTTCCGGGTTTCCCCCTTTCTGGAACACAAAGGTCGCTTCCGGAACTTTCGCGATGAAGTTGACGGGGAGAGGACTGTCTACCTGGACGTTGGACTACCGGAATAGCAAAGGTAGATTGCGGGCGATTGGTGAATTCCATCGGCTGCTCAAGGGACAGTCCACGTGATTGCCCCTGTGGGTCGATCTATGCCCTGTCACATAACCTCAAGTCGCCGGCCTCTATCCTTCGAACCGCTCCCAGCCCTTCGCCATCAGGTGCTCCTGCGGCAGGAAGCGGGTCTTGTAGTCCATCTTGCGCGAGCCGTTGACCCAGTAGCCGAGATAAACATGCGGCAGGCCGCGGTCCTTGGCGCGCCGTATATGGTCGAGGATCATGTAGGAGCCGAGCGAGCGGTCGGAATAGTCCGGGTCGAAGAAGGAATAGACCATGGAAAGCCCGTCGCCCATCAGGTCACTGAGCGCAACGGCGATGAGCCGGCCGCGCTTTTCGTCGTCTTCGTCCAGGCCTTTGCCGCCGAGGCGGTACTCGATGATGCGCGTCGGTACATGGGTGTCCTCGACCATCATCGCATAGTCGAGCACGGTCATGTCCGACATGCCGCCCTCCTGGTGGCGGGCGTCCAGGTAGCCGCGGAAGAGGGAGTATTGCTCGCTTGATGGCTCGGCCGGAAACTCCGTCGCGACGACATCCTTGTTACGCTGCATGATCCGCTTCATCGAGCGGTTCGGTTCATATTCGCCGGCAAGGATGCGCACCGAGATACAGGCCTGGCAGCTCTCGCAAGCCGGCCGGTAGGCAATGTTCTGCGAGCGTCGAAAGCCACCCTGTGTGAGCAGATCATTGAGATCCGCCGCCTTCTCGCCGACCAGATGCGTGAAGACCTTGCGCTCGAACTGCCCCTCCAGATAGGGGCACGGGGAGGGAGCCGTCAGGAAGAACTGCGGAGACTGGACGGGCTGGTTCGTCATTGATCGGCGTCTGATTCCTTTCGGCAAAGACTACCAGAAATTATAGTCCATAATACCACGGCGCAATAAGCGAAAATGTCAACCACATGATCACAACCAGCGGAAGTCCGGCGCGCAGATAATCACGGAAACTGTAGTGGCCGGGGCCCATGACGAGCAGGTTCGTCTGGTAGCCGATGGGTGTCGCGAAGCTGGCATTGGCGGCGAAGATCACAGCCGCGACGAAGGCGTCTTGCGGTGCGCCCAGCCGCGCCGCGATGCCGAGCGCGATCGGGATAAACAGCACAGCCGTCGCATTGTTGCTGAGAATGTTGGTGACAAGCGCCATCACCACGAAGAGGATGGAGAGCACCACCGAAACCGGCGCGCCCTGCAGCGCCATCACCGTGGTTTCCGCGATAAGCGCCGCGCCACCGGTTACCTGCAGCGCCGTTGCGAGCGCGATCGACGAGCCGACGAGCAGGAAGACCTGCCGGTCGAAAGCGCGCGCCGCCTGGTAGATGGTAAGGCACCCGAAGGCGAGCATCAGCGCGGCGCCGGTAATGGCGCTGACGACGATCGGCAGGATGTTGAGCGCCGAGAGCACGATGATGCCGAGGAAGATCGAGATGGCGATCATCGCCTTGCGGCTCTGCGGCACCGGCTCGGCGGAATGTTCGAGCAACAGCAGATCGTGGTCGCCGCGGAGCTGCATGATCTGTTCGTAATTACCGCCAAGCAGCAGCGTATCGCCCGGCTCCAGCCGGATTTCCGACAATGGCATGCGCGCCATGCGGCTCTTGCGCTGGACGCCGAAGACCGAGACGCCATGGCGGGCGCGGATGCCGGAAAGCTGGATGGTGCGGCCGGCAAAGCGTGAGCCGGGCGCGATCACCGCCTCGACGAGGTGATAGTCGGGGCCGGGCCGTTGGCCTTCGCCGGTATCCTCGGTGTCCTTGCCGGTTTCAGGTGCGTCGTCCGGTTCGGCGACGGCGCTGCCGAGCGCCAGCGCCCGCGAGAAGGCGCGGCGGGTGCCGGTGACGACCAGCGTGTCGCCGGCTGAAATCGTGATGTCCTCGAAAGGCGGAAGGATCGGCACGTCCCGCCGGTGCATCAGCCGCGGCGTCAGGTCGATGATGCCGGGAAACATGCCGGCCTTGGACTTGATGCCGATATAGGGATGGCCGGCGTTCACCGGAATCTCGCCGATGAACTGCGCGCCCTGAGCCGTGTTGTTCCGGGCCATGACGGAGGGACGCTCGCGCATCATCGACGGCATGATGAACAGCACGTAGAGGCCGCCGACAAAGGCGAGGATCGAGCCCATGCCCGTCAGGTCGAAGAAGTTGACGGTGACGCCGTAATCTTGCGCCACGCCTGCCGCGATCAGATTGGTTGACGATCCGAGCAGAGTTGTCATGCCGCCGAGGATGCACATGAAGGAGAGCGGCATGAATACCTTGAAGCCGGGATAGCTGCGCTGCGCCGCGATCACCGTAAGGATCGGGATGAAGATGACGACGACCGGCGTGTTGTTGAGAAAGGCGCTGAGGACACCGGCCGCGATAACGACGGCGAAAATCGCCCGCCGCCCGCTGGCGCCGCCGAGCCGTCCGATGCTGCGCGCCGGCCCGTCAACGGCGTCGGTGGCAAAAAGGCCCTGGCCGACAATCAGAAGCGCGATGACCGTGGCGAGTGCCGGATCGGAGAAACCGGCCAGCAGCCGCCCGGGCGAGAGTTCGATGCCGCTGTCGCTCGCATAGGGGAAAAAGCCGAAAAAGATGAGCAGGACGGAGAGGCTTCCGAGCGAAACCGCCTCCATCGAAAACCGTTCCGAGGCATAGGCAACGATCGTCGCGCCGATGATGACGAAGGTCGCCCACAGATGGAAATCCTGCATGCCCTGCCTTTGGTGTTTTGCGCCGGGCTGCGATTCTATCCGTCGTGGGGCCGCGTTCAAAGCGGCATATTGCCTTTATGCGTGCAATTTTGGCGAGGCTTTGCCGAAGAAGCGCCTGAGCGGAAACAGGTTTCCAACGCAATAAAATTGCGTCACACATCGTCGCGGATGACAACCACGCCGAGTAGCAGGTCATGCAGCAGCTGCTTTCGCGGTGTGACGAGGCAGATAAGGAGGATCGGAATGAAGACGACATTGCCGACCCAGAAAAGAACGGCATGGACCATGGCGAGCATCGGATCGACCATCCGCCCATCGGTGCGCACCATGCGCACGCCCATAATTTGCATGCCCGGCGTTGCCTGTCTGATGCCGCCCATCGTGAAGCCGACATAGGGAAGCGCGACAATCGCAAAGAGCACGGAATAGAGCACCCAGCCGAGACCGAAGCTGAACAGCCCGATGAAGAAGATCAGGATGGCGCCGGGAATACACAGGGCAATAACCAGTGCGTAGTCGACGAAAAATGCAAGAATGCGCCTTGAGCGCAAGCCCTCGTAGATCTTCCAGCGATCGAGACTGTCATCCATGGCCTGCACCGTATGGCTGGTTCTAGATGGCTCGGTCATTGCACTATCCTCTTCGTATTGGCAAGCGCGCCCGATGTGGTCGGACACTCGCTACTGCAGCGGCCGGATCACACGGAAACAACGGGCAATTCCACTACTGTCCCGTTAAAAGTCGAATAAATTCAGTTGCTTGGGCTGAGCCCCCGGCGCAGATGTGTTGTCGGAACTTGTAATAAGCTGATCCAGTTGAATTTTCTCGAAAAGAGTGACGTCCAGAATCTGGAGAATTGTGTAGAGACTCATGTCGCTATCGAGCCGTTTCTTTAGGATCGCGGCAAGCACATAAACGCAGACTGCAATCCATATCTGTGTCTTCACCGCATTGATAGAAGTGCCGAAAAACGACTTGATGCGCAAGTGCTGCTTGATCCATTTGAAGAACAGTTCTACCTGCCAGCGCGATTTGTAGAGTGCGGCAATGGTCTTTGCCGACAAGACAAAGTTGTTGGTGATGAAGATCAGAGTCTTGTCTCGTTCAGTGTCGCGATACCGAATTCGCCGCAGTTTGTCCGGGAAGCTGCTCGAACTTTTTGCGCCGCAGTCCTTACGACTTGATAGCAGATAACCCCGGTGCTGCGATCAACGGGCTCGGAATAAATACGCTGCAACCTGGTATTCGACTTTGCCCTCAAGACAAAGAACCCGCCGCTGATGTGGATGCGATGGAGGCGTTCGAAATCAAGATAGGCGCGGTCCATGATATAGAAGGCACCAGGTTCGGGCGTCAGGATGTCCAGCATATTGACGTCGTGCATTTTGCCTGGCGAAATGTCTATAAATGTTGGGATATTTCCACGCAGATCAAGCAAGGTGTGCATTTTGATCGCTGCTTTTGCGCGCCGAAAATGCGCCCAGGGAAATACTGAAAGGCACAGATCAATGGTTGTGGAATCGAGGGCATATACGGTGTTTTGCAAGTCAACTTCAAAGCTGTCATCGGCGTAGAGCGCTCGAGCGATTGTGATAAGCGCCGCAGCAAAATCCCCATAGATGCGCCAGTCACGTCGCTCGTTGGCCCTGGCCAGAGTGTTGCGAAATACCGGGGAGCGAAAGCCCATGTGGTATCGCTTTTGAGCCTGAGCGCGCAGGCAGGTTTCGATGTCGCGCAAGCTTTCTCTTGAGGTCAACTGGGCAAATGCCATGCTGCGGAATTGATCCTCGCAACTAAAGCTCCTGATGCGATTGTTTCCACCGTAACGCCGGATGCAGCGTCGAAGAGTGTGCATCGGCAGATGATCCATAGCCTGCGCGAACACAAGTTTGCCTGTATACATTGTTCGGATCTCTCCATGTGAAATTACTCTGGAGAGCATGATTGCCACGTTTAGCAGTTCAAGTCGGTGACAGGCTATCAGACCGTTTTAAATGATTATTTACAGAATCTTATCGGAAATTCTTATGAGCTTAACGGGACAGTAGTGGGGCAATTCGATAAACACGGCTGGGCATTGTGCTTGTCTCGGCTTTGTTTGAAGCGATACGGACACGATCACAGCGGTTTTCAGGTCAATCAATCGCCCGCGTCTGCACCGCAGGCTGGGGGCAATCTGCACTTCTCATCATGTGCTGCTAGCGGCTATATAGGTATCGACGACACCTGGTTAAACCAGAGGGGGGCATGCAATGAACATGCGGATAGATCTGGCTCGGTCAAACCGCCTCTATGATATCGACCCGGACATAATCCCGGAGTCGCTGAAAGCCGATGTTTTGGAGTGCATTCGCGCACAAAAGGAAGCAGCAAAGGACGAGATGGAGCGCTTTGAGCCTGCCGCCGGTGCCGCCGAGGCAGTATCGCCTGCAGCGCTCAAGAGCATACTCGAAACCGGTCGCGACGTGCACGGCATCGCCATCGAGAGCGAGATCTCGAATGTCATCCACTTTGGCGCCAGGCAAGTAGAGGGCTCGGTGCATGACAAAACGGTCAAGCGTCTGCGCAGCCATGTAGATGAGCAGATGGGCGATCTATTGAAGACCCTGTTCAAATCGGGCCACAAACTGAAAGCGCGGGCCAGTGGACACTTCTGGTATCCGCCAGGATCTTTCATGTCCTGGCACACAAACAGCAAGTTGCCTGGATGGCGGGTTTACATCAACTATGCTGAAACAGAAGGCGATTCCTTCTTTCGCTACCAATCGGAGACGGGTGAGATCGTCACGCTTGAAGATCGGCAATGGAATCTGCGGGTTTTCCCGGTCAGGCAGGACAGGCCGTTTTGGCACTGCGTCTATTCCCAGACACACCGGTTCAGCCTCGGATACATGTTGATCGACTACTCTTTGATACCGCGACTGAAGCGCAACGTTCGACGCATTTTCAAGTAGCACTGACCTCAAAAGAATGGGCCATAATCGCCCTCCGATTGGCAACCAGCATCACAAACGCGGCGCCCGCGGCAGTACGTGCCGCGGGCGTTGGGGGAGTCTTGCAATTTTTCTGTTTGGCAAAATATTAGGTGGGGATTGTCATGCGCCCATTCAAGGGGAGGACTGTTTTTGGCGATTATGGTTGTCGCAATAGCACTGCCGCCTCGCGGGCGAAATAGGTCAGGATTCCGTCGCAACCGGCGCGCTTGAAGGCAAGCAGGCTCTCCATCATGGCCCGCTCGCCGTCGAGCCAGCCGTTTTGCGCCGCCGCCTTGATCATCGCGTATTCGCCGGACACTTGGTAGGCAAAGGTCGGCATGCCGAATGTGTCCTTGAGCCGCCAGACGATGTCGAGATAGGGAAGGCCGGGCTTGACCATCAGCATGTCGGCGCCTTCCTCGACATCGAGCGCCGCGTCGCGAACCGCCTCGTCTGTATTGGCCGGGTCTATGTAGTAGCTGCGCTTGTCACCCTTCAGCAAATCTTGCGTGCCGATCGCCTCGCGGTACGGACCGTAATAGGCGGAGGCGTATTTGGTGGCGTAGGACAGGATGCCGACATCACTGAAACCGGCTTCGTTGAGCGCATCGCGGATGGCTCCGATCCGCCCGTCCATCATATCGGACGGTGCGATGATGTCGGCGCCGGCCTCGGCCTGGAGCACGGCTGCCTGCGCCAGTTGCGCAACCGTCTCGTCATTGACGATCACACCGTCATGCAGGATGCCGTCATGCCCGTGGCTGGTGAACGGATCGAGCGCGACATCAGTAATGACTCCGATCTCGGGAACCGCTTTCTTGATCAACCGGGTCGCCTGGTTGATGAGATTATCCGGCGTCAGGGCATTCGAGCCGGTTTCGTCGCGCAGCGCGATATCGATATTCGGAAAGGTGGCGATTGCCGGGATACCCAGTTCGGCGGCTTCCTCTGCCTGCTTGGCGGCGAGGTCCGGTGTCACGCGCTGGACACCGGGCATCGCATCGATGTCTTCGCGACGGTTTTCGCCGGGGATCAGGAAGATCGGCCAGACGAGGTCGTCGACGGTCAGCGTGTTCTCGCGCACCATGCGGCGTGTCCAGTCGAAACGGCGGTTACGGCGCATGCGGCGGTTGCCCGTGATCTCGTCCACGGTCCTGCCGGTCAATGCGGATTTGTCGAATCGACGGTTCATGGTTCCAACGCCCGTTGTTTGCCAATCGTTCCGCTGAACCCTTATCACGCCCGCCCATCGCTTTCAAAGCGGCGGGTTGCGGCGTCGGACCGCATGTCTTTGTGCTCGCGCCATTGACCATTCGCGAGGCTCTGCTTAGAGCATAGGCAATCGCGATCGGGGATTGAGATGACATTTGGCGGCGAAGGCGATATCGAGTTCGTGGTCCGGGGAAATGCCGGTGTCATAACGCTGACCCGTCCGGATGCACTCAATGCCATCAATGATCGCATGGTGCTGGCCATCGACGCAGCGCTCGATACCTGGCAGACCGACGAGAATGTCCGCCAAATCGTGATAAGGGGCGAGGGACGCGCCTTCAGCGCTGGCGGCGATCTGCTGGCGCTCTACGAGATGGCGAAGTCCGGCCGTCCCCATTACGATTTCTTTCGCGACGAGTACGCGCTCAATGCCCGTCTCGGCAACTTCGAGAAACCGATCATCGCCCTGATAGACGGCATTGTCATGGGCGGCGGTGTTGGTGTCGCGGTGCACGGTCGCTACCGGGTCATGACGGAAAACGCGGTCTTTGCCATGCCGGAAGTCGGCATCGGCTTTTTCCCCGATGTCGGCGGCAGCCATTTCCTGCCGCGCCTGCCGAAGAACTTCGGTCTTTATCTTGCCCTGACCGGAGCGCGTATCCGGGTCGGCGACGCGCTCGCCTGCGGTATCGCCACCCACGGTGTTTCGGCCGACAATCTGGACGACCTTGAAGATGCGCTGTGCGCTTCCGGCGACGCTGCGGAGGTTTTGCAGCGTTTTGACGAGCGGCAATCGCTGCCAGCGGCCAGGCTCGACCATGACGAGATCGGGCGCCTCTTTTCAGCCGCCTCGGTTTCCGGAATTGTGTCGGACCTCGAACGGGCGAAAGAAGACAGCGAGCTGGCGGAGACGGCGCTCGACGCCATGCGGACCAAATCGCCGACCAGCATGTCTGTTGCCTACAGGCAGCTCCAGGAGGGAAAATCGCTGAGCCTCGCGCAGTGCATGCGCATGGAATTCCGCATTCTTGTGCGGATGCTGAAGGGGCACGAATTTGTGGAGGGGATACGCGCCGTCATCGTTGACAAGAGCAATGACCCGACCTGGCATCCGGCGACGCTTGACGAGGTCACCGAAGAGGCCGTTGATGCGTATTTTCAGCCGCTGGGCGATGATGAACTGACGTCGTTTCCGGACCAGATATGAGCGACATGCGCGAACACGGTGCTCCACACCAAAGCACGGTGGAGCTGGCCTTCGATATCTTTCACCGGATCATCGCGATCTTCTGCCTGATCGCCGGAATACGCTACTGGGCGTTGCTGATCGGTATTGCGGATGAAGGCGCATGGCGGTTCGATCTTCTGCCGGTCAACTGGAAGATCGCGGCGGCGAGCCTCGCCGTCCTTTGGCCGGTCGCCGGCATCGGATTGTGGATGATCGTTTCGTGGGGACCGGTTATCTGGCTGGTCGCCGCGATGACAGAAATCATCATGCACGGTTTCTTCCCGGAACTTTATGGAAGCAACTGGCTTATTATTGCTTCCCACGTGACAGTCGCGCTGCTGTATTCGGTGTTTCGGGTTGCGCTATACTTTTCCAAGCGGGTCGATGAACAGACCGAGTAACAAAAAATTCACTTTAAATCCTTGTATCTTCGGGTAACCTCTTATTAATATTGCATTTTAAGTCCAATTTTAGACGTATTCGATAGGGTGTGCCTCAAGGTGGCGCAAAAAAGCCACCACAACGACAGTGAGGCATTAGTGATGGTAAATAGTATGCGTGCGGACTCTGTGCCGCCGGCACAGGACAAGGACGCGTTGCGTTCGTTGTATATGGAGTGTCTGCAACTGGTGGAGCGGTTGCACCGCCGGTTGCTGGACGTAATCAAGGATGAATTCGAGCGGAATGGAAGAAGCGATATCAATGCGATACAGGCGCTTCTTCTGTTCAATATCGGCAACGCGGAACTGACGGCCGGCGAACTGCGTTCGCGTGGTTACTACCTTGGTTCCAACGTTTCCTACAACCTCAAGAAGCTGGTTGACCTCGGCTTTATCAACCACCAGCGCTCGCGCGTCGACCGCCGGTCGGTTCGTATCAGCCTGACGGAAAAGGGCAACGAGGTTGCCGATATCGTCGCCGGTCTTTACGAGCGGCATATCGGTTCGATCGAGCAGGTCGGCGGCATTGATGTTGCCGAGTTCCAGCACATGAACAAGGCGCTTCAGCGTCTGGACCGTTTCTGGAACGACCAGATCCTCTACCGCCTTTAGGCCGATCGAACACTTTCGCGGCGTCAGCGTTTCCCGGTTGTTTACTGACCGGCGGACGCTGACGCCGCAATCATGTCTGTCTGGCCAATCGCGCGGCGGGCCTTTGCGATTGACGCTTCGCAACCATTGTGTTCGGCTGTACGCCTCAACGGGGCAGGACTGCCATGACAGCACAATTTCCGGTTTTTGATCTCGGTGCATTCGAGGCGGCGCAAGCAGATACCAGAGCGGAATTGGGCCGCCAGGTTGACAGGATCTGCCGCGAGACGGGCTTTCTGGCGATCGCCAATCACGGAATACCTGCCGATGTCGTCGCCGGTGTCTGGCAGGCCGCGACGGACTTTTTCGATCTTCCCGCAGAAACCAAACAGGGTGCGAAGGCGCCGTACGAGGGATATCCCTACGGTTATCTGGGCCCGGAGCTGGAGGCACTCGCCAAGTCGCGGGGCATGGACACACCACCCGATCTGAAGGAGAGCTTCAATGGCGGTCCTTTGTCGATACCAAACGGAATGGCGGATCGGGAGGCGCTTGAATTCTGTTATGCCGAAACGATCTGGCCGGACCGGCCCGCCGGTTTTATTGAAGCCTGGACGACCTATTATCGCGCCATGGAGGATCTGGCGAAGCGCATCATGCGGGTCTTTGCCGTTGCGCTGGAGCTTCCGGAAAACCATTTCGAACCGTTCATCGACGCGCCGATCAGCGCCTTGCGGGCGCTCAATTACCCGCGTCAGACGTCAGCACCCAAACCCGGACAACTGCGGGCCGGTGCCCATACGGATTACGGCAGCCTGACGATTTTGCTGCCGCAGGAGGGTTCCCGCGGACTCGAGATCATGGCGCCGGATGGGAACTGGCTACCGGTACCGCCGGTTCCGGGGGCCTTTGTCATCAATATCGGCGACCTGATGGCGCGCTGGACCAACGACCGCTGGGTTTCGACGCTGCACCGGGTGGTCAACCCGTCGCCGGCTGACGGCGGCATGGACCGGCGGCAGAGCTTTGCGTTCTTTCACCAGCCCAACTGGCATGCGCGGATTGAGTGCCTGCCGTCCTGTGTTGCAGCCGGAGAAGCGCCGAAATACGAGCCGGTTCTTTCCGGTCCCTACCTGATGGCAAAATTCCGGGCGACGACCGTTCCTGCAGCGCCCTGATCAGGCTCCAGCCGTGACCAGGTGCATTTTCTCCTCAAAGACCGCCTTTGCCGCACACCACTCCTCGCCATCGTCGAAACTCTGGAGGACAGGCAAGAATTGTAGTGAGAAATCCTCCGATGCCTCGAGCGGAACGAGGGAGGGCAGGTTGTCGATCGCTGTCAGTTCGATGGCATGTCCGCCGCCGTTGTGGCCAATTTCGATAAACGGGCGCTCCCAGGTTGTCGGTGCGTTATAGACCGGCAGCGGATTGTAGTCGCTCAGCGGATCACACGAAACGTCGGAAATCGTGGTTATCCGGGTGTTCGGCCGTGCAAGATCGGAATGGTCGAGAAGCAGCAGGCCGGGCCCGGTCATCAGGACGCAGTTGACCAGGAGGTCGTGCGACAAGAGGGCTGCACGGTCGAGGTTTGATGTCTCCTCCTTGTCCCATTCCGTGACCGGACAACCGGCAGCCTTCAAGGCATCGCACGCGCCGGTACCTGACCGCCCTTTCGCGCCGATGACGATGCAACGGGGGAGGGAGGTCCCACCCTCAACCAGCTGACGGATTTCGGCGGTGACGGCTTCGCGCCCGCCAAAGCTCCTGAGCGGTGTCTGCGGAGCATCGCGCCCCTTGGTGCGTGCGAGGTGCCGCCACAGCGCCAGGGCCGCGCCCATCCAGCCCGCCCAGTAGCCGAATGCTGCGGCGCGTCGGCCATTCCGGTCGACCAGGAATTCGATGTCGTAAAGCACGCCGCCACCTCCGCGAAACCGCTCCATTTCCTCGCGCCAGCCGTGCTGGTCCTTGTAGATATGAGCGAAATGGATCATCCGGTTTGTCAGCGTCGGCGGCTCTGCGGGCAGTTCCTTTAACCCGAGGATGACCGTGCCCGGCTCCGCTGTCGTCCAGCTTCCTTTTTCAACGATCGCACACCCGGAGTTTTGATACTCCTGATCTGAAAATGCGCGTTTTTCACTGGCTTCCACCGATATGCGCCATCCGTCCCGGATCAGTTTTTCGGCGGCCGACGGGGTAATCGGCGTTCTTTGTTCACTTTCGCGCGCTTCGTCGCGCAGATGCAGGTGCATATTCGGCTCCGCTTTCCTATATGTTCAGCCATGGTCAGACGGGAACGGCCTGTGACGGGTGCTCTATTGCGCATGGCGAACAGAATGTTAACCTTGAATTGGCCATATTGATGTGAAAATCGACGCCATGGGACAAGGAACCGACCGGCCGATTCCCGGAAAGTTTTGCGGGGGACTCGCAAAAACGTGAAAAGTGTTTCGGGGACAGGCTGATATAGTTGTGTTTCAACGGGATGGGCGACACGTGGCGCGATTCAGCGAACAAACATGAAGTGGCTTGACGGTACCAGCTAATGTCGAAGAAGAGAATTTCCGAACCGGTCTCACGCCGGGCCTTCCTTGGAGGCGCCGCCGCAGCGGGTGCTGCCATGGCCACAGGCGCAGCGTCCGCCCAGTCGCTGACCCAGACCACGATTGAGAGCATCATCAACGCGCCGCAGCGCGGCACCTGGGACGACCAGTTCGATGCCCAGGCCTCGCGCAATGCCGAGAAGGTCAATTCGCGCGTTCCCGTGCTCAGCGCCGATACGGTCAATTATGTCGAGACCGAAATCGCCGCTTACCAGGACATAGTCTACAGGGGTGGCTGGCCGGTTGTGCCGTCATCGAAGAAGCTCCGGCTCGGTGTCGACGACCCGTCCGTTTCAACGCTGCGCCAGCGCCTGATCATTTCCGGCGACCTTGCACAGTCGGCCGGAACCTCCACGGCATTCGATTCCTGGGTCGACGGAGCAGTCAAGCGCTTCCAGGCCCGTCACGGTCTGCCCGTGGATGGTGTCCTCGGCCGCTATTCCTATGCGGCGCTCAATGTTTCTGCCGCCGTGCGCCTTGGGCAACTCGAGACCAATCTGGTGCGGCTGCGTTCGATGTCCGGTTTCCTCGGCAACCGCTACGTGATGGTCAATATCCCCGCCGCCAAGATCGAGGCGGTCGAGGGGGAACGTGTGGTCCTGCGCCACACGGCCATTGTCGGCAAGATCAGCCGGCAGACCCCGATCCTCAACTCGAAGATCCACGAGGTCATTCTCAATCCCTACTGGACGGCACCACGCTCGATCATCGAGAAGGACATCATGCCGCTGATGCGCAAGGATCCGACTTATCTGACGCGCAATTCCATCCGGCTGTTCGACGGCAGGGGCAACGAGGTCGATCCGCAGACGATTGACTGGAATGCGGCCGAAGCGCCGAAGCTCATGTTCCGGCAGGACCCTGGCAAGATCAATGCCATGTCCTCGACCAAGATCAATTTCCACAATCCGCACGCGGTCTATATGCACGACACGCCGCAGCAGAGCCTATTCGGAAAGCTGCTTCGATTCGAGAGTTCCGGTTGCGTGCGCGTTCAAAATGTCCGCGATCTCTCGACCTGGCTTCTGCGGGACACGGCCGGCTGGGATCGTCAGACCATGGAGCAGGTGATCGCCAGCGGCGTCAGCACGCCGATCGAACTTGCCGAACCGGTACCGGTCTATTTCACCTACATTACCGCCTGGTCGACCGCCGATGGTGTCGCGCAGTTCCGCGACGACATTTATCGCCGCGACGGAGTCGAGGAACTGGCGCTGCAGTAGCGCCGCGATTTGCCGCAAACAATGTGGATTAAGTTCGCTGCCGGGGGATATGCGGCAGCGAAGCTTGTTTAATTTCCTTCACAGCATTATGACACGCCCGTGGCCGCGCTGACGGATTGACCAAGGCCGGTCCGGAATTGTCCGGAACAAAGCGCCAGCTTCTTTGAAGCTGCCCCTACTGCAGGATAGACAATCGATGTCCGACCCAATTGCCACCATGGACGGTCCCGCTGACTCGTTCTTCAACAATTCGCTGAATGAATCCGACCCGGCGGTTTTCGGCGCCATCCAGGATGAACTCGGACGACAGAGGCAAGAGATCGAACTGATCGCCTCCGAGAATATCGTCTCACGCGCGGTGCTCGAAGCGCAGGGTTCGATCATGACCAACAAATACGCGGAAGGCTATCCGGGGCGGCGCTATTACGGTGGTTGCCAGTATGTCGATGTAGCCGAGGAGTTGGCGATCGAGAGGATTACCAGGCTGTTCGGCTGCGAATTCGCCAATGTGCAGCCAAGTTCGGGCAGCCAGGCCAACCAGTCCGTGCTGCTTGCCCTGTCCAAGCCGGGCGACACGCTGCTCGGCATGAGCCTCGACGCCGGCGGCCATCTGACCCACGGCGCCCGCCCGAACCTTTCGGGCAAGTGGTTCAACGCGGTGCAATATGGCGTGGTCGCGGAAACCGGGATCATTGATTATGACCAGGTCGAGATGCTGGCCCGCGAGCACAAGCCGGCTATCATCATCGCTGGTGGTTCGGCCTATTCCCGCAACATTGATTTCGCCCGCTTTCGCGCGATTGCCGACCAGGTCGGCGCCTATCTGTGGGTCGACATGGCGCATTTCGCCGGTCTCGTCGCGGGCGGTGTCAATCCGAGCCCTTTCCCGCACGCCCACGTGGTCACCTCGACAACCCACAAGACGCTGCGCGGTCCCCGTGGCGGGCTGGTTCTGACCAACGACCCGGACATCGCCAAGAAGATCAACTCCGCCGTGTTTCCCGGCCTGCAGGGCGGACCGCTGATGCATATCATTGCCGCGAAGGCCGTCGCCTTCGGTGAAGCTCTGACCCCTGAATTCGCAGCCTATGCAAAGCAGGTCGTTGAAAACGCAAAGGTTCTCGCTTCAACGCTGGTCGAGGGCGGGCTCGAGATCGTCTCCGGTGGAACCGACACGCACCTGCTGCTTGTTGACCTGCGGCCGAAGGATCTGACCGGCAATGTGACCGAAAACGCGCTTGGCCGCGCTTACATCACCTGCAACAAGAATGGTGTGCCGAACGATCCGCAAAAACCGACGGTCACCTCCGGCATCCGTCTTGGAACGCCGGCCGCGACGACACGCGGATTCGGACCTGCCGAGTTCCGCGAAGTCGGCAAACTGATCATCGAGGTTCTGGACGGGCTTCGTGCATCCGGTTCGGCCGAGGACAATGCGGAGGTCGAGCAGGCGGTGAAGAAGAAAGTGATTGCTTTGACCGATCGCTTCCCGATCTATCCCGGTCTCTGATAGCCGGCGACTGATCCGAGCAGCACCCGGAGACACCAGCTGTCTCCGGGTTTATGCTGTCCAGAACTATTCTCCCCGGCTTTTTGACACCGTGGTTTCCCTGCCACAAACGGTTCTGCTATGAAGATTCGCAGTGCCGCGCCCGTTCGGGCCGGCCGATGACCATCAACCGAACAACGAGCGGCTGCGGGGTGTAATGCGCTGTCCTTACTGCAATTCTGAAGACACCCAGGTGAAGGACTCGCGTCCCGCGGAGGACGGAACCGCAATCAGGCGGCGCCGTGTTTGCCCGGATTGCGGGGGCCGTTTCACGACGTTCGAGCGCGTGCAGTTGCGCGACCTCCAGGTGATCAAGAAAACCGGCCGCAAGGTGCCCTTCGATCGCGACAAGCTCATGCGCTCGTTTGAGATAGCCCTGCGAAAGCGGCCGGTTGAACGCGAGCGCGTCGAGCGCGCCGTCTCGGGCATTGTGCGCCGCCTGGAAAGCTCGGGTGAGACCGATGTCCATTCCGACAAGATTGGACTGATGGTGATCGAAGCGCTGAAGGCGATCGATGATGTCGCGTTTGTCCGCTATGCCTCGGTCTATCGCGACTTCAGCGACCCCAAGGATTTCGAGAATGTTATCAATGAATTGAGCGCGCAGATCAATGGCGGCGGCGGTCAGGAGGACTGACTGCCATGGCCGTCAGCGCATTCGATCGGCGAATGATGGCGGCGGCCATTCGCTATTCCTGGCGCAATCTCGGGCGCACGGGCACGAATCCGTCGGTCGCAACGATCCTGACGCGGGACGATAGCGACGGCACGCCCGTCATTGTCGGCAGGGGCATTACCGCGATCGGCGGCAGACCCCACGCCGAAACGGAAGCGATCGCCGAGGCCGGCGAACGCACCGTTGGTGCAACCGCCTATGTAACGCTGGAGCCGTGCGCCCACCACGGCAGTACGCCGCCTTGCGCGGAAGCGCTGGTGCGGGCCGGCGTCAGGCGCGTGGTATCTGCAACGACGGATCCGGACGGCCGTGTGTCCGGCCGGGGATACAGGATACTCGAGGACGGCGGCATAGAGGTCGAAACCGACGTGCTGGCTCCGCAGGCCCGGTATGCGATGTCCGGATATCTGACGCAGCGGCTGCTGAACCGACCGCATGTGACACTGAAAATGGCTGTTTCATCGGATGGAAAGATCGGCAGGCGCGGTGCCGGGCAGGTGGCGATCACCGGTGCTGTGAGCAATGCGGCAAGCCATCTCCTGCGGGCAACGAGCGACGTAATCATCATCGGCATCGGCACCGCGCTTGAAGATGATCCGTCCCTGACCTGCCGCTTGCCCGGTATGGAGGACCGCTCTCCGGCAAGGCTCGTTCTTGATCGCGATCTAAGGCTGCCGCTGGACTGCAAGCTCGTGCGCACTGCGCGCGACGTTCCGGTTATCGTCGCAACAGCTGTCCAGCCCGGCGACGAGCGACATCGCAGCCTTGTCGAGGCCGGCTGCCGGATGATGGCATGCGAGGAGAGCGGCAATGGCATCGCCCTTCCTGAACTGCTCGATGATCTTGCCGCACAGGGTTTCTCCTCCGTCATGGTCGAGGGTGGCGCTGCCGTGGCCCGATCTTTCCTCGACGCCCATCTTGTTGACAGGATTCGTATTTACGTCGGTCCAGGTACTGTCGGCAAAGAGGGCGTCGACGCGCCCCTGACACCCGATCACATGCCAGCCGGTTTTGTGCTCACCCACACCGAAACCTTCGGGCCGGATCGCCGCCTGGAATTCGAAAGGTCCGACTGATGTTTACCGGATTAGTGACCGATGTGGGCACGATTGAAGCCCTGACGCCGATGAACGAGGGCGTCCGCCTGCGGATTGGCACGGCCTATGATCCCGCCGGCATAGACATCGGAGCCTCGATTGCCTGCTCCGGCACCTGTCTGACGGTTACCGGATTGCCGCGGCCAGGCGATAACGGCCGCTGGTTCGAAGTCGAAGCCTGGGAGGAGGCGCTGCGGCTGACAACGATCGGAACCTGGCAGGAAGGCACGCGTATTAACCTCGAGCGATCTTTGAAGATCGGTGACGAACTCGGCGGACATCTCGTCTCCGGCCATGTCGACGGCCTTGCCGAGATCGTTTCCGTTACCGACGAGGGAGACGCTAGGCGGTTTCGGATCGGTGCGCCCGACGCCCTCGCAAGGTTCATTGCACCCAAGGGCTCGGTGGCGCTCGACGGCACGTCGCTGACCGTCAATGCGGTCGAGGGAAGCGAGTTCGACGTGCTTTTGATCCGGCACTCCCTGGATGTGACGACCTGGTCCGACCGCGTGGCCGGCGACAAGGTCAATCTCGAAATCGACCAAATGGCACGCTACGCTGAACGTCTGATTGGCTTCCGTACCGAACAGCCGTAGGACACGGTATTGATTATTGGCCGCCATGCGCGAAAAGCGCTTGCCAAGTTGATGGCGGCGTGGTTTGACCCCGGCACATTTCGCAAACCAGAGGAACGCGATCATGAGCGGATCACCGCATCTCCTGATTATCGAGGCGCGCTTTTACGACGACCTGGCGGATGCACTGCTCGATGGTGCGACCAATGCGTTGCAGGAAGCGGGTGCGAGCTGGGATGTCATCACCGTGCCTGGTGCGCTCGAGATTCCGGCCGTCGTCTCCATGGCCCTGGACGGGATGGATGAGGGCGGCACTGATTATGACGGTTTCGTCGCGCTCGGAACCGTCATTCGTGGCGAGACCTATCATTTCGAAATCGTCGCCAATGAATCCAGCAGGGCGATAATGGAGTTGTCGATCAGCGAGTCGCTGGCGATCGGCAACGGCATTCTGACCGTCGAGAACCGCGAACAGGCCTGGACCCGGGCAAGCCAGCATGACGGACCGGGCGAGAAGGACAAGGGCGGTTTCGCCGCCCGTGCCGCGCTGGCGATGATCGATATCAAGAAGAAGCTGGGCGCCGCGAAGTGAGCAAGGACGTTTCGAAACCGAAACTGGCCAATCAGCGCGGCGCAGCAAGGCTTGCCGCCGTTCAGGCGCTGTATCAGATGGATATTGGCGGAACCGGTGTCCTGGAAGTCGTCTCGGAATACGAGATGCACCGGCTCGGCAAGGAACTGGATGGCGATCTATACCGGCAGGCGGATGCGGCGTGGTTCCGTGCAATCGTCTCCGGCGTCGTCGAACAGCAGCGCACACTCGATCCACTGATCCGCTCTTCATTGACTGAAGACTGGCCACTGTCGCGGCTTGATTCCACGCTGCGGGCGATTTTGCGGGCAGGGGCCTATGAAATATCGAACCGCAAGGATGTCCCGGTTGCAGTGATCGTCACCGAGTATGTCGATATCGGCCAGGCGTTTTTTGACGATGACGAACCCAAGCTGATCAATGCGGTTCTCGACCGTATCGCCAAACGGTTGCGCACACCGGACAGCACGTAACCGATAAATGGGCTGCCGCTATCTGACCGGACTTGTGCCTATGTCCGCAGCGCCATCATGTCGCTTGCAATCATTGCGGATATGCCGCCGTCGATGACGATGTCCTGACCCTTTATCCAACGGCTTTCAGGCGATGCCAGGAAGCAGATCACATCCGCGATCTCATCCGGTTCGCCGGCCCGTCCGGCGCGCGCTACGGCTTTCTGTGCCCGCTCTCCGAAAGCATTCAGAAAGTCATCAAGAATTCCAGTGGATACAGCCGCGGGACTGACCGAGTTCATTCGAAAGCCGCGTGCAATCATTTCCTCGGTGCCGGCCATGGTCAGCGCGATGACTGCTTCCTTGGACAGGTTGTAGGATCGCACGGCATCGATTTTCTGTGCGGCAACGAAACCCGGCACCTCGTCCATCGCACCCAGCGCCATCAGGGCCTTCACCTGTTCGATGTTGTCGCGCCACATGGCGCCGGCACGTGATGCTGTGTTAACGATGGCGGCATCCGGCGCCAGCTTATCCAGCATGGCGTCAAGAAATGCCCGCAAACCGATGAAGTTCACTTTCAGGATCAGTTCTTCGAGTCCGTCCCTCGGTGGCAGCCCGGCATTGTTGATCAGCGCATCAAAAGGGCCTTCGGCCAAATCCGCAGCGGCAGCGATGGATTCAGCATCCCCGAGGTCAATCCTGATCCAGCGGTCGACATTATCCTGCGGTTCATTGAGGTCGAAGGCGGTCACATGGTGGCCACGGGCTTTCAACCTGGCGGCTACCGACGCACCGATACCTGTTGCTCCTCCCGTCAGGGCTACACGCATTTCAGTCCCCTTGTTTTTCGGCAATCACACCATCTCCGAAGCGAACTATATGGTTTTCGGCCAATAATCCAAATGGGCCGCGAATGCGTTCCAATGCATCTAGCCGATCTCAACCAGCCCGATCTCTGGCGGCATGCCGAAACGGATGGGAAGACCGCTGCATCCGAGGCCGCCCGAAACGATGAGGTGCCTGCTTTTTTCCACGAAATGGCCATAGGCGTAGCGACGCCCGTGTCGCGAAGGCACATAAAGCGCCCCCAGGCCCGGTATCCGCACCTGGCCGCCATGCGTATGGCCGCTGAGCATCAGATCTATCCGCGGCGGAATATCGGGAAAGAGATCGGGTTCGTGGGCAAGCAGGACAACGGGTTCGGTATCGCCGGCCACCTGTTCGAGGGTCCCGTTCAGGTCATCATCGCCGCGATAGCGCCGGCGGTCGAGTTTTTGGGCGCGTTGCGAACCCAATCCCGCCAGCCAGAATCGGGCACCGGCCGTGGTCCGTAGTTTCACGGCCACATTGTGAAGCACTGCAATATCAGCCTCTTCGAGGTGGCGGCGAACTGTTTCAGAATCGCGCCAGCAGTCGTGATTGCCGAGTACCGCGAAAGTGCCGAGGGGGGCCGAAAGGCCGGAAAGAGCCTGGCTCCACTCCGCCATCGGCAGTTCCGTCCAGCGTCCGAGGCTCTCCATTCCACTCACATAATCACCCAAAAGGACGATGAGGTCCGGTTTCAGGCTGTTGACCTGATCGACGATTGCGCGAATGCGTGCCGGTGTCATCCACAATCGGCAGGCATGCAGATCTGCGACAACTGCAATACGCAGTCCGGTGAGATTGACGTGCCGAAAGAATTCCAGCCGGTCGGACCGGATGCGGTACCGACTGACCTTCGGTGCCGCCAGTGGTGCATAGCCGACGGCATACCCACCCAGCGCGCCTGCCACAGCCGCGCCTCCGATCAGTGTTTCAAACAGCACGGCGGATTATCAGCTCCTGAACAGTCGGGCATCGGTAACCCAAGTTTGGGCGGCGGCAATTCATGACTCAGTTTCGCAACACATTCCTCTAACCGGCTTCAATGATTACGATTTCCGGTGGGACGCCGAAACGAACGGGCAGCATCGAACAGCCCAGTCCCGCTGACACGACCAACTGCCGGCCGTGCTCAACGATGTGTCCCCGGGCGTATCGCTGTCCGAAGCGGGACGGCACTATCGGCGCACCAAAAAGCGGCAGGCGAACCTGCCCGCCATGGGTATGGCCGCTCAAGGTCAGGTCGATGCGGGGCTGCACGTCCGGAAAGATGTCCGGTTCATGGGCCAGCAGGATGGCCGGAGCCTCCTCATCGCCGATCTACGCCATCGTTCCTGGAAGATCATCGACGCCGCGGAAGCGGCCACCGCCAATGGGGATAGCCAGTTGGTCGCCCAGACCGGCAAGCCAGAAACGGCCCCCGTCCGGATGCTCGATCACCGTGGCTTCGTTGTCCAGCACCGGTATCCCGACCGCGTTCAAATGCTCGGTCACCGCAGGTGTATCCACCCACCAGTCATGGTTGCCAAGCACCGCGTAGGTGCCGAGCGGGGCCTGCAGGCCGGAAAGCGCCGCTGACCACGATGCCATCGGCACGATAGCACTGCGGAAGTGTTTCAGACCGGCGACATAATCGCCGAGAAGGACGATGAGGTCCGGTTCCAGCGCATTCGTGCGTTGCACGGTGTATTTGATCCGGGATGCGGGCATCCAGGGCTCGCAGGCATGGAAATCGGCAAGCACCGCTATCTTCAATGGCCGCCCTATTTTTTGGGAAAAGGCCCAAAAACGAGGTGTGCGTACCTGGTGCCGCGTCTCGATCAACCTGAATCGCGGCTCGATACCGAATGCGTAGCCGCCAAGCGCACCGGCGAGCACCACACCGCCCGCCATCGCCTTCAGGAATGATCGTCTTGATATCATGCGTGGCCTCCTGTTTGCGTTCTCTAGACGTCAATGGTGTCCCGACGATGGCGCGTAGCACCGTGTGAATTTACAACCGGTTGCGTGGAAATTGCCCGACGGGTGCGAAATGTCCGCTTGCGCGACTTTGCAACATACTCCTAGATCACGGGCATAAAGGGAAAAGCGCGCGTCAGAGAGGAATTTTGCCATGCAAAGTCACGCGAGAGCCGTGGTTATCGGAGGCGGCGTCGTTGGTTGTTCGGTTCTGTTCCATTTGGCAAGGGCCGGCTGGGAGGACCTGCTGCTGATCGAACGGTCAGAGCTGACGTCGGGTTCGTCATGGCACGCCGCCGGCGGTTTTCATACGTTGAACGGTGATCCCAACGTCGCCAAGCTCCAGGCCTATACGGTGTCGCTCTATGAGGAGCTCGAAAAGATCTCCGGCCAGCCCTGCGGGCTGCACCTCACCGGTGGCGTGATGATGGCGGACACCGAGGAGCGGATGAATTTCCTGCGCTACACGCATGCCATCGGCCGGGCGCTCGGCATGGAGACCGAGATCATCACGCCCTCAGAGGCAAAGGCGATGTTCCCGCTGATGGATGAAACGAATTTTGTCGGCGCCCTTTGGGACCCGGTGGAGGGCCATCTCGATCCTTCCGGCACCACCCATGCCTACGCCAAGTCAGCGCAGAATCTCGGCGCAAGGATAGAGCTGCGCAATCCGGTCACAGAGATCACGCAGGAGCCGGACGGCACGTGGAATGTGGTGACTGAAAAGGGCACCGTGAAGGCCGAGCATGTCGTCAATGCCGGTGGTTTGTGGGCCCGTGAGGTCGGCCGCATGGTCGGCGTGGAACTTCCGGTCCTGGCGATGGAGCATATGTATCTGCTCACCGAGACCATGCCGGAAGTCCTGGCCTTCAACGAGACCTCCGGGCGCGAACTTGTCGGCGTCATTGATTTCAAGGGCGAAATCTATACGCGCCAGGAGCGTGACGGGCTGTTGCTTGGAACCTATGAGAAAGCCTGCGTGCCCTGGTCGCAGGTCAAGACACCGTGGGATTTTGGCCACGAGCTGCTGCAGCCGGATCTCGATCGTATTGCGCCGTCGCTGGAGATCGGATTCCGGCATTTTCCGGCCTTCGCCAACGCGGGAATCAAGCAGGTCATCAATGGTCCCTTCACCTTCGCACCGGACGGAAACCCTCTTGTCGGACCGGTGCGGGGCCTGACGAATTTCTGGTCCGCCTGCGCTGTCATGGCGGGTTTCTCGCAGGGCGGCGGCGTCGGTCTCGCACTGGCCAACTGGATGGTCGAAGGTGATCCCGGTCACGATATTTTCGGAATGGATGTTGCCCGCTACGGCGATTTCACCTCACTGCGTTACACCAATGCCAAGGTCCGGGAGAACTACTCGCGGCGCTTTTCCATTCGTTTTCCCAACGAGGAGTTGCCTGCGGCGCGGCCGCAGCAGACGACCCCGCTCTATGACGTCATGGTGCGCGACAACAATGCCGTCATGGGTGACACCTGGGGGCTGGAAACGCCGCTCTGGTTTGCCCCTGCAGGCACCGAGGCGCGTGACGAACTGTCCTTCCACCGTTCGAACGATTTCGAGCATGTGGGCAACGAGGTGCGCGCGGTGCGTGAAGCCCTTGGCGTTACCGAAATTGCCAATTTCGCGAAATACGAAATCACGGGCGAGGGAGCCGAGGCGTGGCTGTCGCGGTTGATGACCAACACCATGCCGCGGACCGGAAGGCTGGTTCTTACCCCGATGCTCAACGAGAACGGCAAGCTGATTGGCGATTTCACCATCGCCAAAGCAGCCGAAGGCCGCTTCATGGTCTGGGGCTCCAGCGGTGCACAGATCTATCACATGCGCTGGTTCGAAAAGCATCTCCCTTCGGACGGTTCTGTACGCATCCATCGCTTCGGGCAGACGCTTGTCGGCCTGTCGATCGCCGGTCCGAAGTCCCGGCTGGTTCTGGACTTGCTTGCCGATATCGATGTTTCGAACGAGTCCTTCCGTTTTATGGACTATCGGGAGATGGACGTTTCCGGCTGTCCCTGCCGGGTCAATCGCATCTCTTACACCGGTGACCTCGGCTATGAGATCTGGATGGAACCGGCCTATGAACGCACGGTCTACCACGCCATCAAATCCGCGGGCGCAGACCACGGCATGGTCGATTTTGGCATGCGCGCGCTCTTGTCCATGCGGCTTGAAAAGAACTTCCCGACCTGGTTTGCCGAACTGCGTCCGATCTACGGCCCCTATGAGGGTTCGATGGAGCGATTCATTAAACTGTCGAAGAATGACTTCATCGGCCGCGAGGCAGCGGCGAAGGAGCACGATGAGGGGCCGAAATCGCGCCGTGTTTCACTCATCATCGCCGCGGACGATACCGATGTGATGGGCGATGAGCCGATCTGGGCCCGCGTCGGCGACCGCGATTACGGCCTGGTATCGCCGCCGCATGGTTACGGCGCGCCGCGCTTTGATGCGGACGGTGCAGAGACGTCGAAACCGGAACCGCAACGCGACGGTGAATGGCGGGTCGTCGGTTGGGTGACGTCAGGCGGGTACGGTCACCACGTGCAGATGTCACTGGCGCAGGGCTACGTGCCGGCGGAACTCGCCGACACCGCTGAAGAGGGGCTGTTCGAGGTGGAGATCCTTGGCAGGCGCTTCCCGGCGCAAATCGCCGTCGAACCGCCGTTCGATCCCTCCGGTGCGCGCATGCGCGGGTAAGGATTGTGATGGGCGCGCAGGAATCCTTCGATTGAATTTCACGATTGTCTAAATTATCAAGGTTCGGTCAGATCAACACAATCTGCCCAAGGGCAGGACCCGACCCCGGTATTGAGGAGCAGCCCGGACCGCCAGGACAGGCGGTCGATTCTGCCCGGCACCTTTACCGGCAAGACAGGATTTTTGATGAGCGTCAGCCAGACAGCAGGCACAACGGGTTCCGGTGATGCACACGCCCTTGCCCGTCGCAATGCTTTCATCCTTGCCGCGGCAAACGCTTTTGTCGGTGCCTGCGCCCCGATTGCGATCTCGCTCGGAGGCATTGTCGGCGACTACCTGCTTGACGAGGACAAGTCGCTGGCGACCGCGCCCGTAACCGGATTCAATATCGGCGTTGCGCTCGGTGCGTTGCCGGCAGCCTGGCTGATGCGGCTGATCGGCCGCCGTTACGGATTCATGGGCGGCGCCCTGATTAGCGGAATTGGCGGGCTGGTGGCGGCTGCGGCACTTTTTCGGTCGCATTTCTGGCTGTTCGCCGTGGGGCTTGCCATCATCGGCGTTGGCGGCGCGTTCGTCCAGCAGTTCCGCTTTGCCGCCACGGACAACGCTCCGGAGGGCTTCAAGGCGCAGGCGATCTCCTGGGTCCTGGTCGGCGGTATCTTCGCGGCCATCATCGGTCCCCAGACGGTCATATTTGCCCGCGATTTCTTCGCACCGGTGCAGTTTGCCGGCGCCTATGCCGCGGTTATCGGGCTGGCATTGATCGGATTTGTCATCCTTTCCTTCCTGCGCATCCACGAAAATACGATCTTGCTTGAGCACGAGAGCGAGGCGCCGGCACGGCCGCTGCTCGAGATCATCAGCCAGCCCCGGTTTCTGACGGCGCTCGCCTGCGGCGTCGTTTCCTTTGCGCTGATGTCGTTCATGATGACGGGCGCGCCGCTCGCAATGATCGGCTGCGGCTTTTCCACCGATATCGCGGCGCTCGGCATTCAGTGGCATGTGCTTGCCATGTTCGGGCCCAGCTTTTTTACCGGCAAGCTGATAGCGCGGTTCGGCCGCGAGACCATTGTCGCGACCGGGCTGGTCATCCTGATCGGCTGCGCCATCATCGCAAGCCTCGGCATAGAGCTTTGGAATTTCTGGCTGGCACTGATCCTTCTGGGCGTCGGCTGGAACTTCGGTTTCATCGGCGCAACAGCCATGGTGACCACCACCTACAGGCCATCGGAAAAGAACAAGGTCCAGGGTGTGCACGACGTCATTCTGTTCAGCACCGTTGCATTCAGCTCGCTGATGGCCGGGCAGGTGCTCAACACGCTTGGGTGGAATGGAATCAACATGATCATGTGGCCGGTTGCGCTGGGTTGTCTGCTTTTGCTCGGCCTTCAGGTGCGCGCCGACCGCAAAAACCGCGTAACGGCGCACTGATTGGCGCCAAAATATCCCACTTTCGACTGAAAGCCGGTGAGATTCGGCAACAAATCCTTGACGGGAGGGGGTGCGATGGACAACAAACGCGCCGATGCGGCAGCCGGTGGGGTTCCGGCCTCCAGTCGCGTGTCTTAACAGCCGGGCTTTGGGGTACCTTTCCGGCGAACAGGAGGGAATGGCATTGTCAATACTTTTTGCTGTCATCGCCTGTGGTCTGCTCTCTATCGTCTTTGCTATTTGGGCGACGCAGTCGGTGCTGGCCGCCGACCAGGGAAATGAGCGGATGCAGGAGATCGCTGGCGCGATCCGCGAGGGGGCGCAGGCATATCTGAACCGTCAATACACGACCATTGCGATCGTCGGTGCAGTTGTTTTCATCATCACCTGGATTCTCCTTAACTCGCTCGCCGCGATCGGATTTCTGATCGGTGCGGTCCTGTCAGGGGCAGCCGGCTATATTGGCATGCATGTTTCCGTCCGGGCCAATGTACGAACCGCGCAAGCGGCGTCCGGGAGCCTTGCGGCCGGCCTTGATATCGCCTTCAAATCAGGCGCGATCACCGGCATGCTTGTTGCCGGTCTCGCGCTGCTTGGCGTGTCGATCTATTACTATGTCCTCACCGGACCGATGGGCTACAATGTGGCCGACCGTGCCGTTATCGACGCGCTTGTGGCGCTCGGGTTCGGCGCTTCGCTGATCTCCATCTTCGCCCGTCTCGGCGGCGGTATCTTCACCAAGGGTGCGGATGTCGGCGGCGACCTGGTCGGCAAGGTCGAGGCCGGCATACCGGAAGACGACCCGCGCAACCCGGCCACGATCGCTGACAATGTCGGCGACAATGTCGGTGACTGTGCGGGCATGGCTGCTGACCTTTTCGAGACCTATGCGGTGACTGTTGTGGCGACCATGGTTCTGGCTGCGATCTTCTTTGCCGGATCGGAAGTGCTCGAATCGGTGATGATCTATCCGCTTGCCATATGCGCAACCTGCATCGTCACTTCGATTGTCGGTGTGTTCTTCGTCAAGCTCGGCTCAAACGGCTCGATCATGGGCGCGCTCTACAAGGGCCTGGTCGCAACCGGCATCCTTTCAATCGTCGGCCTTGCGATCGCGACCCAGTTCACAATCGGCTGGGGACCGGTCGCCGAGACCGGTTTTTCAGGGCTCAGCCTGTTCCTGTGCGGCATCGTTGGCCTGATCGTGACGGGTCTGATCGTCTGGATCACCGAGTACTATACCGGTACCGACAAGCGGCCCGTCAACTCGATCGCCCAGGCATCGGTCACCGGCCATGGAACAAATGTGATCCAGGGTCTCGCCGTTTCGCTCGAGGCGACCGCGCTCCCGGCCATCGTCATCATTGCTGGTATCATCGCAACGTTCCAGCTTGGCGGCCTGTTCGGCATGGGCATCGCAGTGACGGCCATGTTGGGCATCGCCGGCATGATCGTCGCGCTCGACGCCTTTGGACCCGTGACGGACAATGCCGGCGGCATCGCCGAAATGGCGGGTCTGCCCGCCGAAGTCCGCAAATCGACGGACGCGCTCGACGCGGTCGGCAATACGACCAAGGCCGTCACCAAAGGGTATGCGATCGGATCTGCCGGCCTCGGGGCCCTTGTCCTCTTCGCGGCCTATTCGAACGACCTGACCTTCTTCGTCGAAAATCCGACGAATTTCCCCTACTTCTCCGATGTGGGTGAAATCTCGTTCAGCCTGTCCAACCCCTATGTGGTTGCCGGTCTGATTTTCGGTGGCCTTATCCCGTATCTGTTCGGTGGCATTGCCATGACCGCAGTCGGCCGGGCAGGGGGCACGGTGGTGCAGGAAGTGCGCCGTCAGTTTCGTGAGAAGCCGGGCATCCTGGAAGGAACGGACCGTCCGGACTACGCGCGCGCGGTTGACCTGCTCACACGTGCAGCCATCAAGGAGATGATCGTCCCCTCGCTGCTGCCAGTACTGGCACCGCTCGTCGTCTATTTTGGCATTCTGTTCATCTCGGGGTCCAAGGCATCGGCCTTTGCGGCGCTGGGCGCGTCACTGCTGGGCGTCATTGTCAACGGCCTCTTTGTCGCCGTATCGATGACCTCGGGCGGCGGCGCCTGGGACAATGCCAAGAAGTCCTTTGAGGACGGATTCGTCGACGCTGACGGTATCCGCCATGAAAAGGGCAGTGAGGCGCACAAGGCGTCCGTGACAGGCGACACGGTCGGCGATCCCTACAAGGACACCGCCGGACCGGCCGTGAACCCGGCCATCAAGATCACCAATATCGTGGCGCTCTTGTTGCTTGCCGTGCTGGCGCACTGACCGGCTGTTCGGATAAAAAGCAAAACCCCGCGCCTGGCGCGGGGTTTTTTTTATGCTTTGTTGGAATGCGGAACTCGGAAGTTCCGCACCACAAATTACAGGTTGGATGCGCCGCCGCCGAGAATCTCCCGGGCACCGGCTTCGCCAGATGATCCGACAGACGAGAGCGCCCGGCTGAGGAAGGTTTCCTCCTTGCCGCCGGTTGATGTCGTGCGGCGGATCGTGTCGAAGACCTTGCCGTCTTGCAGCGTGTAATTGGCGATGTTTGTGACGGTGCCTTCGTTGTCAAAATACACCGCCAGTATCGACTGCTCGACGAGCCGCGGTTTCATGAACATCGCCGATCGAACGCGCTTTTGGGAGATGTAGTAAAACGCCTCCTGGCCGTAGTCGCCCCTTGTGGTGGGTGTGCCGAGCGAAAGCAGGACCTGCTCCTTACTGGAGCCCGGAGGCACCAGTTCGAGCGTCTGGGCGTCGACAACGTAGCCCTGTGTGTAGACTTCCGTCGTACTGCTGCAGCCTGCCGTCAGAGCCGCGGCAAGCACCAGCGCCGTTGTCCCGGCAATCGTGTTGCGTCTCGCTGAGTTGAAAAATAGCCGTTCCAACGATATCTCCCTACCGGTCGAATGCACTTGTGCACGGTCGAAATCCACCGGCCCTTGCCATTGATTTTCCCGCCTGCTTCGGTAAACCAGCGGCGCCGTGGATGCAACCGGCCGGTTCGATTGTCTGCATCCAATGACGCGTTGCGGTGCCAAAAATATGGCAGCAGGGGTAAAACATGGTCTTCGGGTACTTTAGCCGAAAACGAAAAAATCGCGAAATTGTTGATCGCCTGTACCGCCAGTTGACGCAAGCGGCGAGAAATCCCGTTTATTACGCACAGTTGCGGGTACCGGACACCGTAATGGGCCGATTCGAGATGCTCAGCGTCATCATGGTGCTGTTTTTCCGCCGGACCGGTGCCGGTGGCCCGTCGCTTCAACAATTGTCGCAGGATGTTGTCGACACGTTCTTTGAGGATATGGATCACGCGTTGCGGGAGTTGGGTATCGGCGACGTGTCGGTTCCAAAGCGCATGAAAAGACTGGCGCAAATGTTTTACGGGCGCGCCAAGGCGTGCGGCACAGCGCTCAACAACAACGACCCCGTTGAACTGGCCGAGGTGCTCCATCGCAATATTTATCCGAAGGACCGTCGGTCCGACAGTCAAGGTGAAGAAATCGGCGTCGATGATCTGCAGCCATTGGCAAGAGCGGTGATCGACCTCGACCGTGCGTTTTCACGGTTGGGCGAAGCAGAACTGCTTGACGGAAACCTCCATGTCGCAGACGAATCGATTTCACAGGAAATACGGTCAAATGGCTGAAAGAGATAAGGAAACCTTCAGTTATCGGGTCAATGTGGGGCACCTTTCCGCAAACCCGGTCGCCGTCAGTCTGCAGGCTGATCCCGCCGAGCGGCTGGCGATGGCCGAACGATGGGGTGTGGCCCGAGTGGACGATGTGAAGGCCGACCTGGAGCTGCTGCGCTGGAAGCGAGACGGTGTGCGCGTAAGAGGCAGGGTCTGCGCGGCGATCGAGCAGACTTGTGTCGTAACACTTGAGCCGGTCTCCTCGACGATTGATGAGCAAGTTGACGCGCTGTTTGTTCCGGAAGGCTCGAAACTTGCTCGCATCGCAACGGATGACAGCGGCGAAATGGTTTTCGACGCCGAAGGACCGGACATCCCGGAGGCATTTCAGGGTGATTCTATTGATGTCGGCTCGGTCTGTGAGGAATTCATCGTATTGGCAATCGATCCTTATCCGCGTAAAGAAGGCGCTGTTCTAGAATCTCCAGACGATCCGCCGCAACAGGAAGACACGCCGTCACCGTTCGCTGGTCTCAGAAGCTGGAAACGAAACTAACGGCGTGTTCTGCTGCCGGCGACACTGCGGCAGAGATCGCCCACGAAACGATGGATACGAACCGCGCCGCAGGACAATTCGGTTGTAAGCCAGCACAAAACGAGTATTTTCAGCGCGCCGGGAACAAGGCCGTCTGCACAAAAAGCAGGCAGCACGATGAGGGACATGTAGATTGATCACTGTTTCAGTGGATGTAATGGGCGGCGACTACGGGCCGGAGGTGGCCATTCCCGGACTCGCCAAATCCCTCGACCGATACCCCGAATTGCATTTCAAGCTTTATGGGATTGAGGAAAAGTGCGCACCTTTGCTCGACCGGTTTCCGAAACTGAAGACGTCCAGCGAGTTCCATCATTGTGATGTCGCCGTTCGCATGGACGACAAACCCAGCAAGGCGCTGCGGCAGGGCCGCTGGCGCTCGTCGATGTGGCGTTCGATAGAAGCGGTCAAGAACGGCGAGGCCGATGTTTGCGTTTCGGCCGGAAACACCGGCGCCCTGATGGCAATGGCGCGGTTTTGCCTGAGGACCATGGCCAATATCGAGCGCCCGGCGATAGCAGCCATTTGGCCGACCGTGCGTGGCGAGAGCATTGTGCTCGACGTTGGGGCGACGGTCGGTGCCGACGCCCAGCAGTTGATCGATTTTTCCATGATGGGTGCGGCGATGGCGCGTGCGCTGTTCGAGATTGAGCGGCCGACTGTGGGGCTGCTGAATATCGGTGTTGAGGAGATCAAGGGCCAGGAAGAGGTCAAGGAAGCCGGCCGGATTCTCAAGGCGAGCGAACTGCCCGGAATGGATTATCGCGGCTTTGTCGAGGGCGATGATCTGGGAAAGGGGACGGTCGATGTCGTCGTCACGGAAGGGTTCTCCGGTAACATTGCGCTGAAGGCGGCCGAGGGTACGGCGCGGCAGATCGGCGAATATCTGCGCGCGGCCATGAACCGGACCTGGCTGGCCCGCATCGGTTACCTGATGGCAAAAAGCGCGTTTGACCGGCTTCGTGAAAAAATGGATCCCAACAAGGTCAATGGCGGTGTTTTTCTGGGGTTGAACGGCATCGTCATCAAGAGCCACGGAGGCACCGACGCCGATGGTTTCGCTGCGGCGGTCGACGTAGCCCATGACATGGCGCGCAACAACCTTATTTCCAGGATAGAAGATGATCTAAAGCTCTTCCACGCAAGGATGCCGGTCAATGGTGAACTCGTGGAAGAGAGCCAGGGGTGAGAATGATCCGATCTGTCGTGCGTGGTTACGGCTCCTGCCTGCCAAAGCGGGTGGTGACAAATGAAGAACTCGAAGGTGTGGTCGAAACCACCGACGAGTGGATTGTGCAACGGACAGGCATCCGCCAGCGCTATATCGCTTCGGACGAGGAGACCACCTGTTCGCTCGGCGAAGGCGCGGCGCGGGCGGCATTGAAGAATGCCGGCCTGACACCGGACGACATCGACCTGATCATCCTTGCGACATCGACACCCGACAACACGTTTCCTGCCGCGGCGGTGGATATCCAGAACCGGCTCGGCATGCGCCACGGCGCGGCCTTCGACGTGCAGGCTGTCTGCACCGGTTTCGTCTACGCCGTGACCACGGCGGATGCCTACCTTCGTGGCGGACTGGCGAAGCGCGCCCTGGTCATCGGTTCTGAAACGTTCTCCAGGATCCTCGACTGGGAAGACCGCGCGACGTGCGTCCTTTTTGGCGACGGCGCCGGAGCCATTGTGCTTGAGGCTGTGGAATCCTCCGGCGGCCTTGAGGACCGGGGCGTTCTTGCCTCGAAGCTGCGTTCCGATGGTTGTCACAAGGACAAGCTCTATGTCGACGGCGGTCCCTCCTCAACACAGACCGTCGGTCATCTGCGCATGCAGGGGCGTGAAGTGTTCAAGCATGCCGTGGGCATGATTACCGATGTTATTGAATCGGTCTTCGATGCCACCGGAATGACCGCCGATGACATCGACTGGTTTGTTCCTCACCAGGCCAACAAGCGCATCATCGACGCCTCCGCGCGCAAGCTCGGGATCGATCCCGACAAGGTCGTGATCACGGTCGATCGGTACGGCAACACGTCGGCCGCCTCGATACCGCTGGCGCTGGTCGACGCGCTTGAGGACGGACGCATCAAGGAAAATGATATCGTGTTGCTGGAAGCGATGGGCGGCGGCTTCACTTGGGGAGCTGTCATGGTGCGGTGGTAGCACTGTGACAAAAAAAGCACGACTTTCATATGCTTGAGGTGCCGCACAGGGCATTCACGTCTTGACCGGACCTGTTTACGACAATACTGTTTGAAGCCTACGGGTATCACCCGATAAAGAAGAATACGGGGATGGTAGGTTTTCAATGGGTGGAAAGACGGTCACGAGAGCGGATCTGGCGGAAGCAGTATTCCGCAAGGTAGGACTTTCAAGAACCGAATCTGCCTCACTTGTTGAAATGGTCATCGACGAAATCTGCAATGCCATCGTGCGCGGCGAAAGCGTCAAGCTCTCTTCCTTCGCGACATTTCAGATCAGGGACAAGAACGAGCGAATCGGTCGCAATCCGAAGACCGGTGAAGAGGTTCCCATCTCTCCACGCCGGGTCATGACCTTCAAAGCTTCGAATGTTCTGAAGAAACGTGTGCTCGACGCGCACGTGAAGCGCAAGAACTCCGGTAAAGTCTAGATCAATCCACACACTTTGCATCAACGGCGCTTGCAAGTTTTGGCCGCGCACGTTGCAATGCGACTCATTACTGCCGCAATAGCAGAGCTTGCTGGGAGATGGCTTGCGGCAGGGTGGCGGCGGCTTGCTACTGTTTGTGGGACATCTGGAGAATGGACAAAAGCCCGGACGCATTTCGTACCATCAGTGAAGTGGCGGATGAACTAGATTTGCCGCAGCACGTGTTGCGTTTTTGGGAAACGCGCTTCAATCAGATCAAACCGATGAAGCGCGGTGGCGGCCGCCGTTACTACAGACCGGACGACATTGACCTCCTGAAGGGCATTCGCCACCTGCTGTACGATCATGGATACACCATCAAGGGTGTACAGAAGCTGTTGAAACAGAACGGCTCGAAATTCGCCGTTGCGATCGGTTCCGGCGAAGTCACGGCCGCGGAGGCTTTGGCATCCTTCACCAAATCCGACACCGCGGAACAGCCGCCTGCAATGAACGGTGACGACGGCGGGTTCGACGGGGACCAGATTGTCGGGCACGCCAAGGTGCCGGGCGATCGTGGGCAGGCGCGCGCGATACACGGCACCGGAGGTGCCGATGCCGGGGCAGAAAGGTCTGGCCCCGGTTTGTCGAAAGAGGACAAGGAGCTCCTGCAGGAAGCGCTCTATGACCTGCTGGAGTGCAAACGTCTTCTCGATCAGGTGCGCTGACCGAACCGCTCCCGGCCACCAGGCTCAACCATCGCAAAGATTTGCCAATAGCTGCAGAATTGCCGTCGAGCCGACTGTTTTTATTGGGCAATTGCGATGTTAGCAGGGTTAGCCTTTGCGTTGTCGAGTCCGACCACCTACATTCACAATTGCGTGGTGCAATGAAACAGGAGATCACGGCGTGAGAGTATTTAGCGGTTCCGGCCGTGTCAGCCTTACCGTCCTGCTTTCGACCGCTATCGGGACGCTCATACTCATCTCTGTCGGGACCGTGTTGTTCATCACCGCAAGCGCCAACTTCAAGAATACTATCGAGTTGTTGCGCGAGGCGGGCGCCTTGACCATGTCCAACCTGGAAACGCGCCTTCGCGACTATCTGGATCCGGCGGAGGAACTGGCCGACTACTTCGTCCATCTCGTCGATGCCGGCAAGATCGACATGTCGAACAAACAACAACTCCGCGATACGTTGCTCGGGTCGCTCGGGCCGTCGCCTCAGGTGTCCGGAGTGATCATCTGGGACAGGGAACGCATACCCGTCGTGGCGCTGGAGGATCTGGACGGAACCGTCACGCCGGTTCCGGCTTCAGCGGACAGCGCCCTGGCGCTGACGGAGGCGACGGCGCCGCAGGAGCCGACCTGGAGCGCACCCGTGGCCATTGACGGCACCACCTACATCAATCTGCAAACCGCACTCCATCGCGATGGCGAGTATGTCGGTGCTTTCGCGACCGGGATTGACGTGGCCAACCTATCGAAGCTGGTCGACGAAGCGAGCGGCGCGCTCGGCATGACGGCGTTCATACTCTACGGAAACCAGCACGTGCTCGCTCATCCGCGGATGGAAGAGCTTGCTCCGCGCTCGCGGCTGGACCGTCTCCTCAACCTGTTGTTCCTCGACGGTTTCGCGGACCGCATTCTCGCAGCCTTTCCGAGCCGGGAAACGGACATGCCGCAGGCTGGCCGCGGTTTCGAAAACTCAATCGTCGAATATGGCGACCAGGGCTATCTTTTCCTGTCCAAGGAAATCTACGGTTACAGCCCGCAGCCGTGGCGAATAGGCGTCTACGCCAATGTTGCCGATATCGGCGATCAGTTCATAAGGCTGCTCGGCTCGACTGCGGTCGCGTTCCTGGTCCTGATCGTCGCCATCGTGCTCGGCATCCTGCTGGCGCGATATCTGGCACGGCCGATCGTTCAGTTGTCGAAGGCTGAAGGGCAGGTGGGCGATCTGGAGCTGGGCAATATCCAGATACCGCGCGGTTCGTTCATCAGGGAGATCAACAACCAGATTCTCGCCTTCAATCGGATGGTCGACGGGCTGCGCACTTTTGAAACCTACGTGCCGCGCGCTCTGGTCCGACGCATCATTTCTCAGGGCGGATCCGCAGCGGTGACGTCCACCGAAAGCGATCTGGCGCTGATGTTCACCGACATCATCGGATTTACGAAAATGTCTGAGAACATGGCGCCGGGCGAAGTGGCGAAGTTTCTCAATGATCACTTTACCATCGTCAATGAGTGCATCGAGGCTGAGGGCGGAACCATCGACAAATACATCGGTGACGCGGCGATGGCTTTCTGGGGGGGCGCCGGATGCCCAGAGCGACAGGGCCGCGCGTGCCTGCCGCGCGGCACTTGCCATCAAGCGCAAGATGGAAGCCGAAGCCGAGACGAATGCGGGCCCCGACCTCAGGGTCAAGATATCCCTGCATACCGGGCCGCTCATCGTCGGCAATATCGGGGCGCCTGGCCGCATCAACTACACCGTCGTTGGCGACACGGTGAACACCGGAAGCCGCATCGAGGATCTTTGCGACAGCGTCGACGACGGTGCCCGGGCGATCATCCTTGTAAGCGATCAGATTGTTGCCGAGGCCGGTGACGGTTTCACATTCACACCGGTCGGCAGCTTTACCGTCAAGGGCAAGTCGAAGCCGGTGGAGGTTTTCCGGCTTGTCGGCGAAGATCCTGCCGCGACCGATACCGTTCCGGCCGCGACTGTTGCAACCGCCTTGCAGGATTGAGCGGCCGATGGCGGATCGCCGGACCATCGCCGCCTATGATTTGCGTGTCGATGACTATGTGCGTCTGACAAAACGGACAAAACCGCACGAGACGCTGATACAGTTTATTGCCCGCGTGCGACCGGGTGGATATGTGCTCGATCTTGGCTGCGGGCCTGCTAACGCATCGGCGGTCATGCGCGATCATGGATTGCGGGTCGATGCGGTCGACGCGTCTGAGGAAATGGTGCGGCTGGCCAATGACACGCACGATATTGATGCGCGCGTTGCGACATTCGACGATATCGATATGCCCGAAGCCTACGATGGCATATGGGCGAATTTCAGCCTTCTTCACGCTGAGCCGGCCGACTTTCCGCGATATCTTTCCGCATTGCATCGCGCCCTGGTCTTGGGCGGTGTGTTCCATATCGGCATGAAACTGGGCGATGGCGAGGCGCGGGATCGCCTGGACCGTTTTTATGCGTACTACTCCCGGAACGAACTCCTGGAACACCTGACGGGTGCGGGATTTGACATCGACCGGATTGTCACGGGAGAAGACCCGGGGCTTGCCGGTGATATTGAACCATGGATCGCCGTGACCGCGTGGTCCAAGCCAGACACGCTCTAGCGCATTCCCATGAGATTGGCGACCAGCGCCGTCTCCTCCAGCTTGAGCCGTTCTGCAAGCTGATGCGCCTTGTCTTCTTCATGTTCGAAATGCGATCCGACAATATGCGCGCAACGCTGTGAAGCGCTGACTGCGGCGTCGACGACGGCTTTTTCGACGATCTTTGCAACAATCGCACGATCGGCGTCCGACAGTGACGGTGCCTGCTCGGCAATCTGCTTGACCGCATTGGCGGCAATCTCTTTCAGGGGCATGTATTCCTCCTTGTTTCTTTTCGTTTTCTGCGGGGATGCCGGCTGATGCACTATAGCACGCCAACCTTGCGGCTATGGGCCGCCGACAACCTCCCATCGTATCAGTGCCGGTTCCGCCTGTGCGCAGTCAGCCAGGAGCAGATCACGTGACATGAACGGCCCAGCGCTTCGGCTCGCGGCACCGGCTGCGAGACAAAGGCCGGCTTGTCCGCCAGGCCGGATTGTCTGGTCTGCCCGATCATATTCAAACCGCTGCAGCGGGTTGTCGGAACAGTCGAGCAGCGCCACCCCAACGCCCTCTGCCGGTGCAGACAGCAATTGGGCACATTTGTTCGTGTAGGTTGCTGACCTGATGTGGCCGCTGGCCTCGACATGGACGAATTGCACATCCCCACCCGCTGGTTTGCATGAATGGGCCTGCAGACGATCGGAAAGTCCACGCCCCAATGTGTCGATGCAATAGCCAAGGCGGTCTTTCTCATCAAGATTGTCAGCAAGGTAGATGACCGGAGCCGGGGTGCGCAGTTCCGGAGGCGCGGCGTCGACGCCGGACGCGATCGGGACCATCGTCAATCCCGCAAAAATTGCACTGGCACGAAAATACGGCATGGGCGTTCTTTCTCAATTCAGCACCAATATGGTGCGCGCCTTTGGCAGATATCATCAGCCACCGGCGACTCTAATACGAATTGCCTAGATGAACAGCGAGCAATTCCGCGTTTTTCAATATCGCTGGAGCTTTAAAGGACACAATTCGTTCGCCACATGCGAATGGATGAAACATGGACGGCCCTTGGGGAAGGCCACCAAAACGAAAGGCTCCGTCGATGCTGAACACCACCGACAACATGCTGATTGAACGCGGTCTCCAGGTGGCGGAGTCGCGCATTTTCCGACAAAACAAGATCTGGGCACGTCACGCCGACGAAAAACCGGACGTGGCGGCAAGCCTCATGCGCACCATTCGAGAACTGCACAGGCGTTTGCCTCCGGACCGGGATCTTTCGGCGCTTTCCATCGGTTCCGGCGATGAGCCGCAATTCCGGTTGCTCGAAGCGACATTCCAAAACGGGCTTTGTCTCTACGATTTGGATGCCGCTGCGCTGGCGGTCGTCCGCGAACGTATCGAACGACAGATGATTGAACGCGTAACGCTGGCGCAGGGCGACTTCAACAACGACTTTCGCGATGCAGATGCCGCGGAACTGGCATTGGCCGCAAAGCTTGGCGGCCGACGTTTTGACCTGCTGACGCTTCACCACTGCCTTTACTACAGTGACGCGTCGAATTGGCCCGGTCTCATCAGCGCACTCTACGAGAGCGTGCTCGCACCGTCGGGAGCAATGCATATGGCAATGATGTCCGCCCGTGAGGACCGCGAGGGGACGACGACGTGGCTCTATAACCACTTCACCGAAAAATTCTTCGGCTCCGGAACCAACCAGGATCTCCTGCTGCTTGAGGACGACCTGGCAGCCCACCCCTCCTTCAAGAATGCACAGATTTTATCTGAATCGAGTGAAGTCCGTTTCTGGGTCGATAATTTCGAGCGATACATGGCGGTCGTGTGGATGATCATGCTTTATCCGGATGGTCACCGCTATACGGTCGATCAGCGCGTGGAAATCATCGAATTTGTTATCCAGCGCTTCTGGCGGCCGCGGCGGCCGCTGGTGCAGGTCCAGGACTACCTCACGGTTTTCAAGGCGACCTGACGACCACGAAACGGCAACCCTGACCGGTGTTCATCGGCATGAATCACTTGGTTTGGCACCAAAACAAATGTCCGGAATAGGATGGGATCAGCGGCTGTCGGTCCTGCTAACAGGCATTGATGGTTGCGAAATTCGCTTGTTAAATGCCCGGACACGGTCATTGCGAGCACAAATCATGTCCACAGCCCCGCACTACGAAATCGATCCGCAAGCCTTCTGGAGCGATCCCTATCCGGATCTTGCGGAAATGCGGAAAGAGACGCCGATCGCCTTTGTTCCGCAGCTCGGTGCGACGCTGTTTACACGGCGCGACGACATCTTCACCTGCGAAAAGAACGTCGAGGTCTTTTCGTCTGATCAGCCGGACGGTTTGATGAATGTCCTGATGGGACAGAACATGATGCGCAAGGACGGCGAGGCGCACATGGCAGAGCGCAAGCTCTACTATCCCGCCGTCTCGGTACGTGCCGTGCGCGGCGTCTGGAAGGAACAGTTCGAACAGCATGCCCGCACGATCCTCGATGCCCTTGAGGCGCTGGGCCGTGCCGAGCTCGTTGAGCACTACGCCATGCCGTTGTCGGCCCAATCGCTCAAATCAATGACCGGTCTCGTCAACATGCGTTTTGAAGATATGGACGCCTGGAGCCAGGGCATGATTGACGGCATCTCGAATTATGGCGGCGATCCGGAAACTGAAAAACGTTGTCATGAAGCAACGGCCGGCATTGACGCGGCAATTGACGACATGCTCCCGGTGGTTTGCAACAAGCCAGACCAGAGCCTGCTTTCGGTCATGCTCGAAGCCGGCATGCCGATGGAGAGCATTCGCGCCAACATCAAACTGACGATTTCCGGCGGGCAGAACGAACCGCGCGATGCGATCGCCGGATGCATCTGGGCAATGCTGACCCATCCCGATCAGATGGCTTTGTTGCGCGACGGTTCGATCACATGGCAGCAGGTGTTCGAGGAGTATTGCCGCTGGATTTCGCCCATCGGCATGTCGCCGCGTCGGGTCGCCAAAGCCTATGAGTTCGGCGGCGTGCGCTTCGAGCCGGAAGAGCGGATCTTCTTCATGTTCTCATCGGCCAATCGGGACGAGCGCCTCTTTGACGACGCCGACCGGTTTGATGCGACCCGCGACACACAAAAGAGCATTCCCTTTGGCGCCGGGCCGCATTTCTGCGCAGGTGCTGCGGCATCGCGCGCGATGGTGGCTGATGTGGCGCTACCGGCGATCTTTGATCGACTCGAGCAAATGCGCCTTGAAGACAACGAACCCGTCAGGGTCGGCGGCTGGGCATTTCGCGGGCCATTGAACCTGCCAGTCGTCTGGTCTTCGTGATGGATTGGAGGATGGTCGGCGAAATGGGTTTGTCTGGGCAGGCTGTTGAGGCTGATCTTCCACGAACCGTTCAACAGATTGGGCAACTGCATTCAATGCTTCTTCCGGCGGTTGTTCTTATTCTTGTGACGATCTGGTCATATCCAGCATTCGCCGAAAGGGTTTCCTTCAACAGCCTTGATGGCGAAACGGAGCTTTCCGCCGTATTGCTGACGCCTGCGACAGCACCGCCTCACAAGTCGGTGGTCTTTCTTCATGGCTGCAGCGGAATGGGTTTTGGTGGAGGTCTGTCGGCGGTCTATTCGACCTGGGCAACGCACCTCAATGATGCAGGATACGCGGTACTAATTGTCGACAGCGCCACGCCCAGAGGCTTGGGTTCAACCTGCGGCTCGTCGAAGGCGCGCCGGCTTATCTACGCCAAGCGCCCGTTGGATGCCTATGGTGCACTTCACTATCTGCAGTCGCTACCGGCCATGCGCCCCGACGCAGTTGCACTGATGGGTTGGTCGCAAGGCGGTGGCATTGTGCTGCTATCAATTGTCGACCAGAGCATCGGCAGACCCGAACCGCCGCCCGTCCATGATTTCAAGGCGGCTGTCGCCCTTTATCCAAGTGCCTGTAGTGATCGGTTTCAGTCCAAGCCCTTCACGACCATTGAACCGCAGATGTGGGCGACTGCTATTCCCTTGCTTGTGCTCTTTGGCGCAAAGGACAACTGGACCGACCCGAACGCTTGCAGATCCTTCATCGAGGGTGCCCGCAAACGCGGCGAACCCGTTGCGATCAAGCTTTATTCGAATGCGGTTCACAGTTTCGACGCACCGAACGTCCGACTTCAGGAAAGAACGGCTCCGCGACTTCCGGACGGTTCACTCCCGCTTGTCGGTACAGATAAAGCCGCACGGCGCGACGCATTGACGATTGTGCCGGAATTTTTGGACAACCACACCGGCAGATAGCGCCGCGATCATGCTTCCTCGTGGATGCACAGCAGTTTCTTCGATGTGAATCGGGATTCGTTCGGGTAGCCGAAGGCGTTGTTGACGTAAAGCACACCGTCGCGCACCGCGCGCCGGTTGATGTGGCTGTGCCCGTAGACGTGGATCGACGCGCCCGTCCGCCGGATCTGTTCTTCAAGCAGTTTTGTCCCGAGTATCGGAAAAAGCATGCGCGCGCGCGGCGGCGCGAAGGAGGGCATCAGGTCGAGACGCGGCATGAAGTGTGAAAATGTGATGACGACCGGATTGGGCGGTCGCGTGACAGGCTCATTCATCGCGACAAATCGCGCCGCAACCTGACTTTCGATCATCCCGTCGGGCCATCGGCATGCCCGGTAGTCCATCCAGCGCCGCTTCAATTCCTCTGACGGTTCACCGAAGGAATAATCGTACCACGCAAGGAGAGGAATGATGGAAGCCTTGCCCGCATGAACGGGTTCCATCGTCGCACCGCCGTTTCGTGTGGCCTTCTCCACATGCGTGAATTTCTCAAGGGAATCGGCGATGTCCTTGTTGCGCAGCACCCACAGGTCATGATTGCCCGGAACATAGAGGACCTGTCGGAAGCGCTCGGCGAGAAGGGCAAGGTTTTTCTCGATCAGGACGAGCGAGTCAGAGATATCGCCGGCCAGGATCAGAACATCATCGGTGAAATCCGAAAGTGAAAGCTCCGTGACCCATTCGCCGTTGACCCGGTAGTCGACATGCAGATCGGAGATTGCAAATACCCGCATATCAAATACGGCCCTTCAAGCGGCCTGCGAAGTCAGCAATACCGGAGGGACAGCACGATCAGTTCGATGACTGTTTGGCTTGATCGGCAACACCTTCGGTTGGCGCTTCCGCCGCCGGTTCGGCTGATGCTTCCGGTTGTGCCGCCTGAGCGGAGGCGGGCTGCGGAATCTGTGACCGGTACTGCCGGGCATAGCTGGCAATGCGCTCGGCACGTTCCATGGCGCTTTCTTCCTCGGATTTTTCTTCCTTTACAGGTTGCTTCGCCTTCTCAACCTGTGCGTCTGCGAGGACGCGCAAATGGTTCTCAATAAGGATGATGCTTGCAAGCAGCCCGCCGACGACAACCGCGACCAGAAACCCCGCGGCAAATCCGATCAGTGCACCTTCCCATGGCTGGGCGTCCATTTCGGCGGATTGGATATAGCCGACCACCGGCCCACCGACGATGCAAAGAACTGCAAGAACGCGGATGATGCCGGAGAGGAAATCGACGAGAATGCGCAGCATTTTGGTTCCCGGTATCTGAAGGGACGGAACGAGTTACAGACCGTCAGACTACTGCATTTTCTCAAGCTGTGTCTTGTCTTTATTGGACCGCGCAGTAGCTATCGACAAGTTTGATTAACGCCGTTCAGGCGACGCCTATGTCGCGCCGTTCGCAGATTTTTCGACCTTTCGGGCGGTTCCGATTGTGGCGCGAACGACCTTCGGCTTGTTGGCAGGCCGGGTCACGTTGCGGACAAAAGAACTGACCGCTTCATCGACCGTCCTGGCGGATTTGAAACTCGGGAACCGTTCCGCCTCCTTCAGGATCAGTTCGATGTTGTAGTCGGCATTTGTCAGGTTTGTCACCGAGTGTCCGCGACCCAGCCCGTTGCTTCGGTTCATTTGGAACAGCCCGAAACAGTTACAGCCACGATTGTGTGCTTTCGGGTTGAGCGTCGACTCGCGGATGGCGACGGAAACAGCGGCAACCTGCTGGGGCCGGCCATAGCCGGCAGCCGCGAACCGCGACGTGATCTTGTTGGCTATCTGTGTCTGCGCGGAATTGTATCCGCTCAGTTGGTCGAAACGCACCACCTTGGAGGAGGCGGGCGCGAGGGTGACAGTGCTTCGCTGTTCCTCCGCCACGGTGGACGAACAGGCAGCGAGCATGACTGCGGCGGCAAAGATGCCGAGATGTTGTTTCTTCATGGCTTTTTGACAGGTGTTTCGGGCAATGCCGGGTCTGGCCCGGTGATTTCGCAAAGTCCACAGGCGGGCAATGTGTTGGAATTGTGGCGATCGGGGACGCGGGCGCTTCTTGGCCGGACTTTTGTCGAGCGGATTGCAGAAATATCACGGTTTCGGTGCAATGCTGTCGTTGTGGCCGCAAACAGCAGCCTTGGCTATAGTCTGGCTTCCAACGCAACAGCCCTGGATTTGGTGTTTCGAGGATCGATCAATGAAATCGAAGATTTACACTCAGATTGTCATGCCGATATTAGCCGTTCTGCTGATTGTCGGATCAGCACAATTCGCGCAGGCTCAGGTTCTGAAAGGCGTTGGCAAGGCGCTTCGGGAAACCGGCGAAGCAATCGGCAAGGGCGCCGACCGGGCCGGTGAAGCCATCGAGAAGGGCGTCCGGGAGACCGGAGATGCAATCAAGGGGGAAAGCAAATCACCGCCGGCGGTTGTCATTGAGCCGGCATATCTGTTTGTACAGCAGGCTGGAACGCTCCGCTACATGGACGGAAAGCTCACGCTCGGAGAACTGTCGCCGTCGACCTACTACTTTACCGATCGGCCCGTTCGGGATGCCGGCTTCATGTCTGCTGAGGATTTCGCAAATTTGTGGGCGCAAGACAGGGATGACGGCTTCAAGGCCGATCCACCCAGCGCGGCCATTGCTATATCGGGCTTGAAGACGGCGGAGCCTCTGGTGATTGAAATCCTGGCCGCTGAGCTGAATGGGTCGGCGGTCACCTATACAGTCAATGTAAATTCCGGTTCGTTGCCGGCCGAGGCGAAAGATGTCGCCTTGTTCGTGGATGCGTTCAATTTCCGTCCGGACAACGGCTATCGGTTCCTTGATGTGCTGTCTCGAAATTGATGCCTTTCGACAGCCGGTAAACAAATCTCCGGCCTTTTGGTGTAAGCACCGGATTTGAAGGGAGATTCATGCGCACAACACGGATGGTATCGAGCCCGCATCTTGCAATTATTAATCATTGAAAGTAATAAAAATTGTGCAACAGATCCGTAACCCGGGTGCCCTGTCGACAAGGACGGTGAGTACCCCGGACACCACGCAAAATCGCCTGACGGCGCGCGGTGGACTGCGGATAGGGCGGTGTTGCATGGGCGGTTTTTCGGGGGATGAGGCGCGTATTCCCGAAGGATTGCTGTGCCGGTTTGGGGATACAAACGCCGTTTGTATCCCCAACGCGCCTGAAAATGCCACCGGATTGACGGGTTTCAGTCTGAGTTCTGGTCACCGCCGTGCGCAGAACAATTCCGGCATCAATCTGCACGGCGTTTCGCGCAATTGTTTATCGCGCCCGTAGCCACTAATAATGCCGCAATGTCAAAGAAGCGCATATTTGTCGTTGAGCCGCAGCTGGTGTTCCTGGATGGCCATGAACACACGCAGATAAAGGCTATTGAGGTGCTCCTGCCTGACTGCGACGTATTCGTCTTCACGCGGCAGGATTTCCGGCTTTCCGGCACTTTGGATCATCCCAACCTGATGCCGGTTCTGCCGAAGGCTCTGGAAAATGGGGGTCAAAACAGCCCTACGCATGATGAAAAGGAGCAGGTAACGCCGGGGCCGGAAGGGGAGCGCTATCAGGCGTTCGCGGACACGCTTCATTCAACACTGTCGCGGTTGAAGGCAGCCGCAACGGATTGTGTTCTCGTTCCCTCGGCAAGCCATGAGACAATTTCCGCAGCGATCTCTATTTGCGAACGGACCGACTCCTCTGCGGTCCCACCGTTTAAACTGCGCATCTTGAGTGATGTGATCCTGGCGGACCTCGAGCCACGGCTGCTGAAACGGCTGCGTGACATTTGCCTCTCGGGACGGATCGGTCTGGTGACGGAAACGATTGAACTGCGTAAGCATATTGAGCAGCATTTCAAGATACCGGTCTACGGCCAGTTGATGCTGCCGTGCACACTGATGCCGGGCGAGGAGATGCCGGCATCGAAAGGGAGCGACGATGCATTCGTTATAGGTGTCCTCGGGCGCCAGCGCGCGGAAAAGGGCAGCTATCGCATCCCGGCAATTTTGAATCACCTGCGTACCCTTGCAGCCGAACGGGACAGTGGACTGCGGTTCCGCATCAAGTATCAGGCGGTCCGCAGCAAACGTGCGCGCCGTTTGGTGCTCAAAATCAGGTCATGGCTCGGCCGTCACAAGAACCCGAATGTGACGATGGAATATCTGACGAGCGGCATGTCCGAAGAAGAGTTCCGGCGGCTTGTTTGCGGTGTTGATATCCTGCTTCTGCCTTACAGCACCAAGCGTTATGGCCTCAGCGGTTCGGGCATCGTTGTGGATGGCGTCCTGGCCGGCAAGCCGTTCGTCTACAGCCGCGGCATGGCCAACCAGGAACTGTTGTCGCTGGGCAATGCGGAAGCGGCTGCGGGAGACCGGGAGTTTGCCGAGAAAATCCTGACCGTCGCGGAAAACTACCAGCGCTATATCGAGGGCGCGAAGAAAGCGGCCGAGCACTCGAACGCGGTTTTTGCCAATATTCCGCTCGCGCTCGACGCCGTCGAAGAACCGGTGGCAAGGAAAGCCTGAGAACCGGTCCACACCGATGGAATTTTCAAGGATCGCGGATGAAATGGTCGGAGCGGCGGGATTCGAACCCACGACCCCTACACCCCCAGTGTAGTGCGCTACCGGGCTGCGCTACGCTCCGACCTGCCTGAAATGGCCTGATTTCATTAGACCTCTGATATCGGCAGTGCAAGCGGAATTTCACCGTCCGCGAAGATTGGCCGGGATCGGGGATCAGGCCCTGCCATGCGCAAGAATCGGGTGGACAGCCGCACGACACGGTGCATTGTATTTTCAGCCAACGCGCTATTTGCTCGCTTGCGAGCGACGAACAGCGGCTGAGAACCCGCCGCCAATCTGGAACGGACGCCGGCCTTTCAGGGCCGCAGTGATGAGGAATCGACGAATGTCACAGGCTGATAAGGCGAGGGCCTTTGCTGCCTTTCATGTCAAGGGCAATCCGCTGTTGCTTTACAACATCTGGGATGCCGGCAGTGCGCGGGCCATTGAAAAGGCCGGCGCGGCCGCGGTCGCAACCGGAAGCTGGTCGGTCGCCGCCGCGCAGGGGTTTCATGATGGCGAAGCCCTGCCGCTGGATCTTCTGGTAACGGTCGTGGAACGCATCGCTGCGACGGTTGACCTTCCGCTGAGCGTCGACTTTGAGGGCGGTTTTGCAGATGCTCCCGAGCAATTGACGCAAAACACAGGCCGTATCCTGGCTGCCGGAGCGATCGGCGTGAACTTCGAAGACCAGATCGTCCGTGGCGATGGGCTTCACGAGACAGCAAGGCAGGCTGAAAGAATAGCCGCGGTGCGCAGCGCCGGCGATTCAGCCGGGGTTCCGTTGTTCATCAATGCGCGGACCGACCTGTTCCTGAAGGAGCAAAACCGTGACCGGCATGGCGAGTTGGTCGCAGAAGCGATCGAAAGAGCCGGAATCTATGCTCGTGCGGGTGCAAGCGGCTTCTTTGTACCCGGCTTGATCGACCCGGACCTGATTGCCTCTGTTTGCCAGGAGATTTCTTTGCCGGTCAACGTCATGATGATGCCGGATGCTCCATCAATTCCGGCGCTGGCTGACCTTGGCGTATCGCGTGTGAGCTACGGACCGGCCCCGTATCGCGAGGCGGTAAAGGCAATCGCGGATCGCTTTACCGCGATCCGCTCAGGCTGACGCCTTCCGGTTCTTTATCCGGCTGTGGAGTGGTTGACAGGACCGCTTGCGAGCGTTTCCTGAAGCTGTATCCACAAACGGTTTTTATGAGCGCGCAGTTCATCGATCCTCTTCAGGTCGTTGAAGCGCAGAATTTCGTTCCGGCGCGGTCGGCGACGGTCGATCTCGCGCTGGACGTTCAACAGTTCCTCTTCGATCAGTTCCGCTTTTTCCAAGGGTGTCATGGCGTTTCCTTTCCTGGTGTTGCGAGAGATTGCCGAGCGCCTCGACCGGCGCTCGGCAGGACCGGCGGCGGCCCGGCGCGACGGGGCGGCCACCGGCATGTCGCTGTCCTTTTTTGTCTGGTTTTGCGGACAGCGAATGTCAGGTGAGACCGGGAGCACGTCCGGCGAACATCCGGACGAATGCATCGGCGGCCGTTGGCTCGGAGGATTCGAGCATGGCGTCGATCATGCTGACACAGGCGTGGAAATGCGTCTTGAGACGCTGGAATTCCATGCGGGCGACGTCAGCATTACCCGTCGAGATTTTTTCCAGGCACTGCCGCGCCGCCTTGGCGTGATACTGAAGCGCTGATGGATAGGTGTCTTTACCGGCACGCCGGCGGCACAACTTCAGTATGGGCCGCAGCAGGTGGCGATTGATCATCTCCGTTTGCAGTCTGTCCGGCGGACAATCGAGTTGGCCAAGCAGCTCCATGAGCCGCCGTTTCTGGCGCAGCCAGCGTCCTCTCTCCCGTTTGGAAATACGGACAGGGATTGAAGCGGGGATCAATTTGTTCATCCGGGCACTCCTTGCACGTTTGTTTCGGCCGCGTGAGCAGCATTGATGCAGGCATGTCCCGTTGATTGTGATCTGGTAACAGATTGTGGCGAATTCTAGCGCGGTCGTATGCGACTTTCGGCTAGGTTCGGCGGCTAACCGCCGCGCGCAGACAACTCTGATGCATTGTCATTGGACTTGTCCCAGCCCGGTTCCAGGTAACCGAGACGCGGCTCAGTCAGGCTTGTGACAACAAGTTCACCATTGGGGCCGGGAAGGGCGCCTGTATTGAGCGCATAGTCGCCGTCCGGATCCTGGAGTGTCTCAAGGACGTTGCCGTTGCCGTCGATGCGCACGACCATCCCGTATCGCTGCAGTTGCGGGCGCATGGTTGCCGGAAGGCGCTGAACCATCTTTCGCAGGAATGGCTGGTCGGAAAGCGCATCGATCGAACCCGAACGCGGACTGGCAAGCCCCAGCCAGAACGTATTGTCGCCGGCGCGGTTGAGATTGTCCGGATAGCCCGGGAGGTCGGCAACAACAGGTTCGAAAGTCGCGACTTTCGGGCCGGTGAGCCAGAGGCGCCAGACCGTATAGGTTCCGGTCTCCGTCACCAGCAGATAGCTGTCGTCATCGGAAAGGGCGATGCCGTTGGCAAAGCTCAACCCGCGCGCAATAACCACCGTTTCGCCCCTTGCCGGATCATATCTGAGTATCCGGCCTGTCCGGCCCTGTTCCAGTGTGTCGAGCAGCGACGCCTCAAGCGTGCCGCCGGTGCCGTCCGCGGTAAATTTGTGGCTGGAATCGGTGAAATAGACCACGCCTGTTCGACTGACATCGAGATCGTTGGCATAGGTTATCGGCGATCCGTCGCTGGTCGTGTCAGCGAGATGGATGATTTTGCCGTCCTTCTCCATGACCATGAGGCCGCGCAGTGCGTCGGCAATGAACAACCGGTCATCGGGGCCGAATTCAATACCCATCGGCCGCCCTCCCGTGGAGGCGACACGCTCCGAGGAGCCTGAATCGAGATCGATCCTAACGATGGAGCCGTCTTGGGTGGCGGCATAAATCTGCCCGTCCAGGCCAAGTGCCGCGTCTTCGGGTCCCTGGTGTCCTTCAAGATCCACGAATTTCAGGTCAGCGAGGCGGTTGCTGCTGCTGAATGCGCCGGCGAAACCGTCATCTTTTGGCGCACTCCACGCCATCGGCCCGATGGGAACCGGCCAAAGCGTCAGATATGCAACTGCGGCGATCGCGATGACCGCGACAAGTGACAGGATCGATTTCATGCGTCTTTGCTTTCCACCCCAAGCGAAGGACGTTAACACTGTACCGGGCCGGTCTTTCCTGCTGCAATGATAAAGCGGCAGGGCCGGGTGCAAAACTGTGAATTATTGCGGCGCAAAACAATAGTTGAAGCCGTAGCGTGCTTTGCGGGGCCGATGTTTTCGACCACGCAGCGGGAAAACGTGCACGAGGACAAACAAATGACAAGAAGAACGCTGGTCGGACTGCTGTGCGCCTGCCTGATTCTCTTCGGAATTCAACCGGCGGCAGCCGAAACGATCATCCGGGTCACACTGCAGCTCCCCGAGACCCATTCGCTCGGTCAGAACTGGAACCGGTTCAAGGAGATCATCGAGCGGGAAAGCGGTGGCGAACTGCAATTGCAGCTCTTCCCGTCCGCGCAACTCTACAAGGACAACCAGGTGCCGGAAGCCGTCGGCTCGGGTGCCATCGAGGCGGGATCGTCGTTTCTCGGACGATTTGCAGGGTCGGTCCCGGCGGTTGATGTTGTTGCGTTGCCGCTCTTCTTCAAGGACGAAGCGGCGCTCAGGTTGTCGATCTCCAGCGGCTCCAGGATGCGGCAGCTGCTGGACACGGCGATACTGGAGGAAACCGGCGCCCGCGTCCTTTGGTGGCAGGCTTTCGGGCGCAACGTGTTCCTGAGCAAGGACGCGCCGCTCACCATTCCTGATGACGTGCGCGGCAAGAAGGTGCGCTCCTATGGCAAAGTCCAGAGTTGGACCGTTGAGGCGCTGGGCGGCGCGCCGACCATATTGTCGGGCTCGCAGCAGTTCCTGGCCTATCAGCAGGGCGCCGTCGACATCGGGATGACCGGCGCATCCGCCGTCGAGAGCCGCAAGCTTTATGAGGTCATGCCCAATATGACGCTGACTTTTGACAGTGTCATCGAATTCGTGGCCGTCATGAACAACGACTTTTTCGAAAGGCTTTCCCCGCAAGACCAGCAACTGATCCTCGATGCTGCTTCGACCGTCGAGGAGGAGTTGCGGGATGCGATATATGCCCAGGAAGCGCAGGCGGTGGAGACATTGCGCGAAAAGATGACCGTCATCGATCTGTCGGCCGAGGAACGTGACAAATGGCGGGCAGCGACAAGTTCCGTGATCGACCGCTTTATGGCGGAGATAGGTTCCACCGGCGAGGCCGTGGTGAAGGCAGGGCTGGAAGAAGAAGGCCGGTAGCGCTGTGTCGGCATTTATCCGGCTGGCGGATACGATTTCGGAGTTCACCGGTCGGCTTGCGGCCTGGATCTTCTTCGCTATCGGCCTGATCGTCACTTATGAAGTGGCGATGCGCTACCTCTTCACGGCGCCGACGATCTGGGTCGACGAGACGGCGCGGATCGGACAGATCTGGGCCGCCTATCTCGCCGCGGCCTACACGCTCAAGCATCGTGAGATGATCGTTATCGACCTTGTCTTCCGTATGCCGGGTACGGTCGGGCGGCGGCTGCTGGAGACCTTTGCGCTTCTCGTCATTGGCCTGTTCTGCTTTATGACCGTTTACTACGGTTTCGGGCTGTGGCTGCAGGCGACCCTGCGTGGCCACACGACGGATACCGTGCTGGCGCTTCCGCGATGGTTTACCGATGCGTCGGTGTGGCTCGGTTTCGCCTTGCTTGGACTGCAGGTCATTGCGGAGCTGGCCCGCCTTTGGGCGCCGGGACCGCCGCCACGGGAGGTCCGATGACAGCCGGTTTGATCGTCCTCGGTCTTTTGTTGCTGCTCGTGCTGCGCGTTCCTGTCGCATTCGCAATGGGAGGGCTTGGCGTTTTCCTGTTGTGGATCTATCCGCTGCCGCTCATTGCCGTGCCTCAGCGGCTGTTCGGCACAATGGACAGCTTTGAGCTGCTGGCCGTGCCGCTGTTCCTTTTGATGTCGAATGTGTTGCTGAAGGCCAATGTGGGCCGCGATCTCTTCGCCGCGGTACAGAGCTGGGTCGGACACTGGCCTGGCGGGCTTGGCGTTGCCACCGTGCTTTCCTGCGGTCTGTTTTCGGCGGTTTCGGGCTCGTCCGTCGCAACCGCGGCAACGATCGGCACCGTCGCGGTGCCGGAGATGACGGAACGCGGTTACCGGCGCCCGTTCGTTCTTGGCCTGCTCGCCGCGGGTGGAACACTCGGCATCCTGATACCCCCGTCCATCCCGTTAATCCTTTACGGGGTCATCACGGAGACATCGATCCCGACGCTCTTTCTCGCCGGCATCGGTCCCGGTCTTATTCTCGGTCTCGCCTTTATCGTCTACAGCATCGCCCATGCCCGTCTGGTCGGAGGCTTCCAAGCTCTTGAGCGGGCCGGCTGGAAGGAGCGGCGCAGGGCAACATTTCTGGCACTGCCAACCGTTGCTCTGGCGGCGGCGGTCATCGGGACCATCTATCTCGGCATTGCCACGCCATCGGAAAGTGCCGCGGTCGGCTTTGTGCTGGCGCTTGTCATCACCACCCTCATGGGCCGCATGACATTCGGCCGTGTGCGTGAAGCAGCATATGACGCAATGAAGACGACGGTGATGATCTTCCTGATCGTCGCGGGCGCGAAGGTCTTTTCCTATGCGATTACCATCTACCGCATTCCTCAGGATATAGCGTCGGTCCTGACCGGGAACATCAGCGACACAGGACTGTTCATTCTTGCCGTCGGCGTGGTCCTGCTTGTTATTGGGCTGTTTCTGGAATCGCTTTCGATGCTGCTGATCATGGTGCCGGTACTGTTCCCCGCGCTTGCACCGATGGGCGTCGACCCGATCTGGTTTGCCATCTTCTTCGTTGTTTTGATCGAAACCGCTTTGATCACGCCGCCGGTGGGCATGAACCTCTTTGTGCTTCAGAGCGTCGGCAAGGCAGAATTGCCGGAGGTGGTGCATGGCGCCGTCCCGTTCGTGATCAGCAATTCTAATTTTGGGATTTTTGGGATTCTCAAATCGCTCGATCTATGATTCGTTTGTTGCGTGTTACACTTGGATTCCCTCATTGGCTCGCTCAGATCGTGCTGCGCGAACTTGCCTGACCGACGGGTTGGCCCAAACACGAGTTACACGATGGCAGATATCGGCCTGTCGGCGTTTTCGATATTTTTCATGCAGTCTCCGTCGTTCCTGTCGCATCAGCGCGAGATGCAAGCGGGTAACGGTTGCTCGAACTGTCAGACGTTGTTCGGAATCAAGAAGCTTCCGAGCGATAATCATATCCGCTCGATGCTTGATGAGGCTGAACCGCAGCATCTCTTTGGGCAGTTTGATAACCTTGTTGACCATCTGAAAAGCCATAACGGTTTGGAGCCTTTCCGATGTCTGGATGGTCGCGTGCTGATTGCACTTGATGGCACAGAATATTTCTGTAGCCGCAAGTTGCATTGCCGGAATTGTTCTCATCGCAAGCGCAATGATGGCGGCACCGAGTATTTTCACACCATGGTTTCCGCCGCGGTCGTCGTCCCGGGTGACAGCCGAGCGATACCGCTGCAGCCGGAATTTATTAGCCCGCAGGACGGTCATGCGAAACAGGATTGTGAAAGGAATGCCGTCAAACGCTGGCTTGCCGCCAATGGGAAACGTTACGCTTCGCTAAAGCCAGTTTATCTTGGCGATGACCTGTATGCTAATCAGCCGATTGTTGATACGATTCAGTCGGTTGGCGGCGACTTCATTCTGACTGCCAAGTCCTTGTCCCATAAGACGTTGTACGAGTGGCTGGACGGTGCCGAGATCAACTCGACAAAGCGCCGTCGTATCAAAAAGGGTCGCAAGGCTGCCACCCACATCTATCGCTGGCTGAATGATGTACCCCTGCGCGATGGCAAGGACGCGACCCACGTCAACTGGTTCGAAATCGAGATTATCAACACCAAAGGGAAGACCACATATCGCAACAGCTTTGTGACCAACATCGCTGTCGATGAGACCAATGTCGGGGACCTTGCCGCTTGCGGACGCGCACGGTGGAAGATTGAAAATGAGACCTTCAATGTTCTGAAAACCCGGGGATACAATCTGGAGCACAACTTTGGGCATGGCGACAATTATCTGGCATCTGTGCTGGCGACGCTCAATCTGCTCGCCTTCGCCATGCATACAGTTTGTGATGTACTCGAAGCGCTCTGGAAGAAAGCCCGCAGTGTTTTAGCGGCGCGGTATCGGTTCTTCGATCACATCCGCACGATTGTTTGCTACTTGATCTTCCCGGATTGGGGTGCACTCATACGAACACTTGTCGATGGTGAGCCACCACCGACCGTCAAGTCAGCCCGGAAGCAACCTAAACCCTCCTGAAAATCAGCTCAAATTCATCTGAGACCCAAAAATGAGCCAAAATTAGAATTGCTGGTTCGTGATGATCCTGCTGGCAACAGCGGTGCTTTTGTGGTTCTGGAAGGGGCTGGCGCTTTGGATCCCGTACGGAATGTGAAAGCTGGCACAATCTGTTTTCCCGTTCGGGGAAGGTCGCTGCATTGCGTAAGGATGCGGATGGGTCCTCCGGAAACGATCGATCGCTCGGATCAGGCTGCGGACTTGCAAAACGGCCAGCCCTTCGTGGGGAAGTGCTGAAACCGGTTCTTCAATCCGGCGTCCTGTCGGCATTGATCCTGGTTCCGGATCCATTGCCGCCGCCAAGGCGGCCTTGTTCCGGGGACGACCTGTCGGGCGCAAACTCCAACAGGCGGATCGTGCCAGTATCCGGTGTCGATGAAACCAGCGCCATGGCAACGCTGTTTCGGTCCATCAACGCGATGACCGTTTCCGGAGGGTGGGGCCCCCAGGCCGATTCCAGGTAATGCATCTGAGCATCGAGGGTCGGAACGTTTTCAATGCCGTCACTGATCGGCTCATGGCCGTGACCGGCCATTGCGGTAGAGCAGAAAAGAGCGACAAAGACAGCCGGGAGCACCGTGAGAGATTTCTTCACTTCACCGTTTTGAAAGTTGCCGGGATTGTCTGGCGTCCTGACACCTTGCGCCGGGTTGGCCGGAGCGACGAACACCGTCCGCAGCTTGCCTGCGTCCGATGCTGAGACAGTCACCGGAACCAATGCGGAAGCTGTGAATACATCCTTCGGCATGCAGTCTTGATCTCCAGACGAAACACGGACTGTGTGTGGAGCCAGGCGTCGAACTGACTTCAAATCGGAACTCGTTGCATTATGGCGCGCACTGGTTGTGGTTCAATTGTAGGAAAAATCGGATTTCGTGAACGGTACACGCGTTACGCGGCTGAACATTCGGCCGCTTTTTTTGTGAGAAAAATCATGATTTTATAGTAGCGTTCCATTCAAGAAGCACGAATGAACAGAGCAACGGCTTTGATGAAGCGCCCGGAAATCCTGTATGTTTTGTCGATAACGCTCCTGATGGCCGCGTTGGTCGCTGCAACCAACCCGAACACATTCGCGGATTTGCGGGTCTATCTCTATGCGTATTGGATGGTGCGGTTGTCCATCGAATGCGGGTTGTTCATCGCCTTCAGGAGCCTGCTGGAGGCAGCTGTTGTCGAAAGGAGACGTCGCGTCCTGCTTTTCTCCTCGGCCTTCCTGCTGAGCCTGCTGCCCTTTGTGCTTGCCATCACGGCGCTGGACATTGTGCTTGGATTTCCCGAATTGGGGATCTCCGATCCCGGTGCGGCCGAAGGTGCGTTTCTTCGGGAGTTTGTCCTGGAGGTGTTCTACCTGGCGGACGACCATCTCGTCCTTTGCCTGATCGTCTCGCTGCCGCGCCTGCTCTCGACTGGCGGTACGCCGGCAGCATTGTTCGCAGAGTTTGAACGGCCACAGGATGATTCATATGTACTGGGGCCGGAACAGCTTCCGATGCTCGCCTCCCCGATAAAAGGTGCGTTGGTTCGCGTCGAGGCGCAGGAGCATTATGTCATCATCAATTCCACGGAAGAACAGCGCATGGTCCTCGGACGCTTCTCCGATGTCATTGCCCTGCTGCCCGGACCGCTGGGGATGCAGGTGCACCGCTCGCACTGGGTCGCTGCCGCGGCCGTATCGTCGGTTTTCGTTGAAAGCCGCAACATGAAATTGCGCCTGTTCAACGGCGACGTCGTGCCGGTCAGCAGGCGCTACAGCTCAGCCGTGCGCGACAGATTTGACATGGGATTGGCGCCCGGTACGGCCGGTCGTCCTACAAATCCAGTCTGAAGTCGCGTTTCCCGAGGCTCTGCCCGTTGGCCTGGATCTCGATCGCATGCTGTCCCGGATGATAGGTCCGGGTGGTGACCGGCCGCATGGGGTGTTTCTTTTCCATGATTGTTTGTTCTCCGGCCGCCAGGCGAAGGGTCTTCCATTTGAAAACCTTGGGCGACGTCTTGCCATTGGCCTTCTGGTGATGAACCACATAGTCGACAATCACGTCCTGATCGCTTGTTGATGTCGAGCGGATATCGGCCGAAATCAACACGGTTTCGCCCAGCCTGACCGCATCGCGATCGAGTGAAAACCGCTCCAGTGTCACTTCGGCCGCTCCGTAACCGAGCGCTTGCAGCGTCGGGCGGTGGCCGGCTTTGACGAGCGAGCGGCAGGCGTGGCGAACCAGCCTTTGCCGGTTCTTGTCCGGGCCTCCGGCAAGCCATTTGCCGGCAATCTCCGCGACCAGATCGGGATGGTCCTTGGCTATGTCATTCAGATTGTTGGCCACCGATCGGCGTACATATTCCTGTGGATCGTCCTTCAGCATTTCGAGAACCGGCAGGATGGGGCCGGGATCGTCAACAAAATTGTTCAGCCGCATGCCCCAGGGAAGCCGCGGTCTGATGCCTTCCGATGCGAGGCGGCGAACGTGGTAGTTTTTATCGCTTGCCCAAAGCTTTACATGACGCATCGCGCGTTCGGGATCGGCGGCGATAAACGGGCGGACGGCAAACTCGGCGCTCATGCGCTTCGTCATTTCCTTAAGCACATCCAGGCTGTGGTCGAAATCGTCCATGCCCTTGCGGCTGACGAAATCCGCCATCGGAAGGACCGCCCAGCCGCGAAGACCGTGCGTATCGGTGGTCAGTTCGGAAAGATCGACATCGTCCTCAGGGTGGAGGGCGCCCGTAAGGGTCGCACAGGCCGATTTGAAGTCCTCTGGAAGCGCGCCGCACAGCGCGTCCGTGATTTGGCTGGATCGCTGTTTGAGCTCCAGGTCATCCAGCCCGTCCAGCGCGTGTTTCTTGAAACTCTTGGCATCGAAGTTCTCCGACTGCTGCGCCAGATGACCGGCCATGGCGGCAATGAGTTCCGCATTGAAGAAATTCTTGAATGGTTCGGGCATCGTCGCAATCCTCCGGGTTGGGCCTTTTCCCGAATAGAACATAGTCCTCCTGACAGCCGTCTGTCAGGAGGACGCGGGATCGCCCGCGCAAGATTGGGGATTTGTCAGTTGTCTTCGTCGATGTCGGACAGCGACGTGCCGCGCCAGTCGGGATCGGGCTCCGCCGGCTCTGTGGCTAGGCCCGCCGCCCGCGCTCCGTTGATGGCGCAGTATTCGTCCTTTTCCGAACTGTCCCCGCTGATGCCCACGGCTCCGATCGTGTCGCCATCGTCGTCAAGCACAAGGACACCGCCCGGAACCGGAACGAACCGTCCGTCGGAAGCGGCGGCGAGCGCGTTCTGGAAAACCGGGCGTTTGCTCAGGCGGTCGCGGATCAGCCGGCTCGAAACGCCCATGCCCAAGGCGCCCCAGGCCTTGCCGCGCGCGACATCGAAACGCAGGATTCCCGATCCGTCCTCGCTCTTCGATGCGACCACATGACCGCCCGCGTTGAGAACCACGACGGTCAGCGGATGCATGCTCTCGGCCCGCCCCGCCGCCAGCGCCCCGTCGACGATCTTTTCGGCCAATGTCAGCGGCATCGAGGTCTTGATACGCATGAAGATGTTCCTCCGATTATCGGCTGCTCATCAGGTCGGGCAGCCACGTAACGATTTCCGGGAAAGCAAGCAGGACGGCAATGGTAATCACATCGGCGACGAAGAACAGGGTGACCCCCCGGAAAACCTTCCCGAGTGGAATGTCTGGACGCACGCCGTTGACGACGAAACAGTTGAGGCCGATCGGCGGCGTGATCAGGCAGACCTCTGCCATTTTGACGACGATGATCCCGAACCAGATGGAATCGAAACCCAGTGCAATGACTGCCGGATAAACCACGGGCAGTGTCAAAAGCAGCATACCGATGGCGTCCATGAACATGCCGAGCACTGCATAGGCGATCAGAATGCAGATCATGATCACCATCGGGTTCATGTCGAGGCTGAGAATCCACGACGTGAAGGCTTCCGGAAGTCCGGAGAAACCGAGAAAGCGCACGAAGATCAGCACCCCCCAGATCAGCGAGAAGATCATCGCCGTCAGTTTGGCCGATTCCATGAGGGCGGAGCTGATCGTCTTGAATCCGGTCCCGCGAAAAAGAGCCAGGACGAATACCACGCCAGCGCCTAGCGCACCGGCTTCGGTCGGCGTTGCCCATCCGTTGTAAATCGCGGAGATGATAATCACCACGACCAGCAGGATCGGCGACACACCGGGCAGGGTGGCGAAGCGCTCACGCCACGAAAAGCCGCCTACCGATGGCGCCGAACCCTTCGAGACAAGCGACCAGACAACGATGATCGCGGCATAGATAAGTGCGGACACGGCACCCGGCAGAAAGCCGGCGAGCAGCAACCGGCCGACCGATTCCTCCACGATGATCGCGTAAATGACGAGGATGGCCGACGGAGGGATCAGCGTTGCAAGCGTTCCGCCGGCGGCAACGACGCCGGCGGCAAGGCTCTTGTCGTAGCCGTATTTCAGCATTTCGGGAATGGCAACGCGCGCGAAGACGGCGCAGGTGGCGACTGACGCGCCCGACACGGCTGCAAACCCGGCGGTCGCAAAGACAGTGGCGACCGCAAGTCCGCCCGGAACCCAGCCAACCCATTTCCGGGCCGCTTCAAACAGCTGTCTGGTCATGCCTGCATGGAATGCCAGAAAGCCGATGAAGATGAACATCGGCAGAACGCTCAGTGCATAGGTAGAGGACTTGGAATGCGGGATTGTACCCACGATCCCCGCGGCCGGTCCCCAGCCCAGCAGTTCAACAAGTCCGAAAAGACCGGTCGCCGCGGCTGCGAATACGACGCGTACGCCGATGAACACCAGAAACAGCAACAGCCCGAGCCCGATGAGGCCGACTTTGAGCGGATCGTCGAAGCCGATGCCAAGGATCATGGTTTCGGCTCCGACTTTTGATTGACCGCTTCACCAAGCGCCCCTTCAATCTCTTCCCTGGCATGTTCGGAAACATCCTTGAGTACGCTCACGCCCTCCGGCGCCAACGTCGGATTGATCAGCAGCCGGATGGATCCGGCGAACTGTATTGCGAGACGAACGAACCAAAGGGAAAAGGCGACCGGAACAAGAAGCTTGGACGGCCAGACGGGAAATTCCGCGTCAATGGTGGAATCGCCCAACTGGTAAGAACGCAGGAAATGGTCCCATCCATACCCTATGAGGACGCCGATGATGCCAAGGCCGACGAGGGTCGCAAGAGATTCCGCCGCCCACAGCGTGCGGCCGCGCAGGCCACCGATAAAAAGCTCCATCCGGATGTGGGCGCCGAGACGCTGGCAATAGGCGGCGCCGAGAAACGCCATGCTTGCCATCGACAGCTCAACCAGGTCGATATAGCCGGTGATTGGGGAATTGAAGATCGTCCGTAAACCGATCTGGGCGATACCCAGCACCATCAGAACGAAGATGGCGAACCCGGCGACCATGTTGGCGGCATCCTCGAGCGGCGCGAACAATTGACCCAGACGGGCAATCGGTCCTGTGCCGATCTTGTCCGGTGCGCTCGGCTGTGTATTCATGGCACGCCCTGCGATCGTCGCTTATCGGGGAAGGGGGTGCCGGAACCGATGTGATGCTCCACCAACGGTTCCGGCCAGCTGCTGAGGCCCTATTGCGCCCTGGCCTCGTCAGCATACTGCCAGATCGCTTCGAACACGCCCTGGGAATCGAACTTGTCCTTGTTGGCGGCGATCCATTCGTCCCAGACGGGCTTGCCGGCAACTTCGCGGAAGCGCTCGAGCTCCTCGTCTGAATAGGTGATTTTCTGCATGGTTTCCTCGAACATGGGCAGGTTCTTCTTGTCCTGCTCGGCATAGGCCGCAAGTTCGGTGTCCATGACGAGATCACGGTTTTCCATCAGGAAGTCCTGATACTGTTTGGGCAGCGCTTCAAACGCGGTCTTGTTGAACAGCCAGCCGCATTCGGATGTACCCGGGGTCAGGTTGCCGGTGAACCATTCCGCTTCGTCGCTGATCTTGAAGGCGACATGGGCATAGGTGAACGGAAAGGCAGCGGCATCAAGCGCGCCGCGCTGAAACGCCGTGGAGGTCTCACCCGCAGGCAGCGTCACCTTGGTGGCGCCGAGCTTCTCCATCGCGGAACCGAGACCGCCGCCGGCGCGAACGCGCATGCCGTCCCAGCCTTCAAGCGTTACCGGGGCGTCTCCTTTTCCGAGTATCTCGTATTGCGGCAGAAGGCCTGAGACATAAGGAATGGCATTCCACTTTTCCATATCCGCCACGAGCGCCGGATGTTCGAACATCTTGGTGCGCAAATATTTGTCCACCTTCGGATCGCCGAGCGGCAGGAAGGGGAGCGAGAAGACCATGAAAGCCGGGTTCTTGCCCGGATGGTAGAAATTGCAGAACGCGGCGCCCTCGAAGGCGTTGAGCTTCAATCCGTCGAGGTTCTCCCGTGCCTGGGACAGCTGGCCGCCATAGAAGATCTTGATCTCGAAATTGCCGTCCGTCTCTGCTGCGGCCTTTTCGGCCAGCGCTTCCATACCGGCAGACAATGCGCGCGGGTTGCCCCACATGGATATTTTCCAGAAGACTTTCGGCCCATCGATGTTTGCCGCGTATGCGGTCGGGCTCAGGACAACAGCGCTCGCCAGCGCGCCAGCAAGCAAAGATAGTCGCAATGTCATCAGATCCTCCCAGTTATTCCCGTCACCGGCCGCAGTGGCGCGATCACGAATTCCTGATTTGACAAGTCGGGCGATCATAGGATGAAAACTGGCGGATTGCAATAATATCGATATTTTTTGACTAATCGATTTAATTTCGAGATTTTTTGATCCTGGATTTTGTCCGGTTTCAATGGCAACGAGGCCGGTTCGCGCCTTGTTCTGGCGAAATATTGCTCAAAAACGAGGCCGGCCGGTCCAAAGAACCGGGATGGGTTCAGCGCGAATGAACGTAATGTGGCGGTTTGCGGTCGCACGGGTTAACCGTCCGGCTCGATTGACAAAAAGCGACACTGGATTGTGACCGACAGGGCGCGACAAAACAGCGCAGTCAGTCTATAGTGATTGTATTGCAGGTCGCGGAATGCGTGACCGGCTGAGCTGACACAAACCGATGCAGGCCGTGACCATGCCGGACCCGACTAAGGGAGGAATGGTTATGGGGAATATGCACGTCATCACCGGCTCTGATGGGGATGTCGCGCATCCGCAAATCCGCAAAATATCAAATGCGGATGTGATCGATGCGCTTCGCAAGGGGCTCGATGATTTCTGGGACAAGCCGTCGCATTACGTGTTCCTGTGTCTGATCTATCCGATCGTAGGCGTCGTGCTGATCACCTGGACATCGGGCGGCAACGCCTTGCAGCTCATCTATCCGCTGATGGCGGGATTTGCCCTTCTTGGTCCGATTGCCGCGATCGGCCTTTATGAAATCAGCCGGCGTCGTGAACTCGGCCTCGACACGTCTTGGAAACATGCGCTGGAGGTTACGCGGTCGCCGGCCATCCCGGCGATCCTCGCAGTCGGAGCCTTGCTTGTCGTGATGTTCGTTGCGTGGATGTATGCGGCTCAGGCCATCTATCAGGGCCTTTACGGGCTGGAGGCACCTGATTCCATCTGGGCGTTTGTGGGCAATGTTCTTTTTACGCCCCAGGGCTGGTCGCTGATCGTGGTTGGCAACGCTGTCGGCTTTGTCTTTGCTCTGGTTGTTTTGTGTACGACGGTTATCGCGTTTCCGCTGCTGCTTGACCGGGATGTCGGTGCCTATTCGGCAATCGAGACGTCGGTGCGCGCTGTCGCGGCAAATCCTGTGCAGATGATCCTGTGGGGCCTCATCGTGGCGATCACCCTGCTGATCGGATCAATTCCGCTCCTGGTCGGTCTGGCGATCGTCATGCCTGTACTCGGACACGCGACGTGGCACCTTTACAGAAAAGTGGTCGCACCGGTTGAGAACAAGTGACCCATCCAGATGATCGCAAAACAAAACCGGCGCTGAATGCGCCGGTTTTTTTTGTCGCCGTTGCAAAGTTGATTATCCGTCCGTGCCGAAATAGGTCAGCCGGGTGACGATCGTGTAGTCCGATTCCAGTGCCATGATGGCGACGAAAACCAGGATCGCGATCGGCGGCAGGAGAATGGCGTAATTGAGCGCCGGCCGCTCCCATTTCATATGCATGAAAATCGCCATGATGAGCCCGGCCTTGGCAGCCATGAAGATCAGGATGAGCGTCCATCTCAGGTAGCCCTGCAGCCCGATATAGTCGACGAAATAGGAGGCGGCGCTCAGGATGAAAAGCCAGCCCCAGACGATGAAATAGACCTTGAGCGGGTGATGCTGGTGCAGGCTGTCATCATCTTCGACGGCGACCTTCTGTCCGGCGTCACTCAATGTTTCATCATAAGTTTCCGTGCGTTCCATGAGATTTCCTCACCAAAGATAGAAAAACGCGAAGATGAAGACCCAGACCAGGTCGACGAAGTGCCAGTACAGTCCCATGACCTCGACGCTTTCATACTGGCCGCGCCGACTGGTGAAAAAGCCGCGCCGGCCGACATCATAGTCCCCGCGCCAGACCTTGCGGGCCACAATCAGCAGGAATATGACCCCCAGCGTCACGTGGGTTCCGTGAAACCCGGTGATCATGAAGAACGACGCGCCGAACTGCGATGCGCCCCACGGGTTGCCCCAGGGCCGCACGCCTTCCGAGATCAGCTTTGTCCACTCGAAGGCCTGCATGCCGACGAAAGTTGCGCCGAGAAATGCGGTCACGAGAAGGAAGACGACTGTCATGACACGGTTCTTGCGGTAGCCGTAATTGACCGCCAGCACCATCGTGCCGCTGCTCGAGATGAGCACGAAGGTCATGATGGCAATGAGGAGCAGCGGAAAATTGATGCCGGCGATATGCAGGGCGAACACTTCGCTGGCGTTGGGCCAGGGAATGGCCGTCGACATGCGCGCCGTCATGTAGGACAGAAGGAACGTGCCGAAGACAAATGTGTCGCTCAAGAGGAAGATCCACATCATCGCCTTGTGCCAGGAGGCGGTCTTGAACGAGCGTTGGTCCGACGACCAGTCCGCGACGATGCCGTCCCAGCCGGGCTTCAGCTGCGGGTGAGCGGCGGTCGATTGGTCCGTGCTTTGCGCCATTCTCTGTTTCTCCTAGACAAGCAATTGCCGGCAGATGTCGGCGAATTCGTTCAGCCAGCCGGCCAGCAGTGCGACGATGACAACCCAAACGAAAAGCATGAAATGCCAGTAGGTTGCGCACAATTCGGTGCCGGTGCGCAGGCGGTCGCTGACGGTGTCTCCCGCCGTCTGAACGGAGGTGCGCGCTAGTGCGATGAGACCGCCGATCATGTGCAGTCCATGCACGCCGGTAATAAGAATAAAGAAGCTGTAGGCCGGGTTTGACGTGGCGAAATAGCCGAGATCGGCCAGCGCACGCCAGGCAAGCACCTGGCCGACGAGAAAGACAACGGCGGCGGCAGCCCCGGCAATCAGATATTGGCGCAGCGCCGACGGCCGGTTGCGCCGCGCGGCCACGACGGCAAGCTGCAACGCGACGCTGCTGAGCACCAGCACGCCGGTATTGAACCACAGGATGCGCGGCATTGTGAGCGTGCGCCAGTCCGGCAGCTCCATGCGCATGAAATAGGCGCTGAAAAACAGCGCGAAGAGGGCGCCGACCACCGCCAGGAAGACCCCGAGGCCGACCTTTGAAGCCGGTAGCTTGATCGCTTCCGTGCCGGGGGCAAGGCCCGTATCTCCCGTCTCAAGCCATGGCTTGGAGAACAGCCGCTGGCGCGACAGCCACCAGCCGGCAATCGCCACGACAACAGCCAGAAAGATCAGGGCAGCGATCATGTAGCCGCCTCGCTGGCCGGTGGTTTCTGGGGCCATGGATCGTTTTGTGCCAGGTAATCCTCCTGGGCTCCAGGCACGCTGTAGTCATAGGCCCAGCGATAGACGATCGGCAGTTCCTTGCCGAAATTGCCGTGCACCGGCGGTGTTTCGGGCGTTTGCCATTCGAGCGTCGTCGCGCGCCATGGATTGCCGCCGGATTCCTTGCCGTTGCGCAGGCTCCAGAACAGGTTGAACATGAAGACCACCTGGGCAAAGCCGACAATGAGCGCGGCGACGGTGATGAAGGCGTTCAAGTTGTGCAGCGAGTCGGTGACGAATGTCGCATCGCCAAGCTCATGATAGCGACGCGGTACGCCGACGAGGCCGACATAATGCATCGGGAAGAAGATCGCATAGGCGCCCACGAAGGTGACCCAGAAATGGAACTGGCCCATCGCCTCGTTGAGCATGCGCCCTGTCATTTTCGGATACCAGTGATAGATCGCCCCGAAGATCACCATGATCGGCGCGACACCCATGACCATGTGGAAGTGGGCGACAACGAACATGGTGTCGGAAAGCGGCACGTCCACAACGACATTGCCCAGGAAAAGACCGGTCAGACCGCCATTGACGAATGTCACGATGAAACCGATGGCAAACAGCATCGGCAGCGTCAGGTGTATGTCGCCCCGCCACAGCGTCAGCACCCAGTTGTAGACCTTGATTGCCGTTGGCACCGCGATTATCAGCGTCGTTGTAGCGAAGAAGAAGCCGAAATAGGGGTCCATGCCACTGACATACATGTGGTGCGCCCAGACAATGAAACTCAGTGCGCCGATGCCGACAATCGCCCAGACCATCATGCGGTAGCCGAAGATGTTCTTGCGCGCATGGGTGCTGATGAGATCTGAGACGATACCGAATGCCGGCAGCGCCACGATGTAGACTTCCGGATGGCCGAAGAACCAGAACAGGTGCTGGAAGAGGATCGGGCTGCCGCCGCCATATTCAAGCTGTTCGCCGAACTCGACGAGGGCGGGCATGAAGAAACTCGTCCCGAGCAAGCGGTCGAAGAGCATCATCACGCAGGCGACGAAAAGGGCCGGGAAGGCGAGCAGCGCCATGACAGTCGCCGTGAAAATGCCCCAGACCGTCAGCGGCATGCGCATCAATGTCATGCCGCGGGTGCGCGCCTGCAGCACGGTGACGACATAGTTGAGACCGCCCATGGTAAAGCCGATGATGAACAGGATCAGCGACGCCAGCATCAACAGGATGCCGGCCTGCTGCCCGCCCGGGGTGCCTGAGGTGATCGCCTGCGGCGGATAAAGCGTCCAGCCGGCGCCGGTCGGACCGCCGGGTGCAAAGAAACTCGCCACCAAGACCAGCACGGCAAGCAGGTAGATCCAGAAACTGAGCATGTTGACATAGGGAAATACCATGTCCCGCGCACCGACCATGAGCGGGATCAGGTAGTTGCCGAAGCCGCCGAGGAAGAGCGCGGTCAACAGATACACCACCATGATCATGCCGTGCATGGTGATGAACTGGTAATAGGCTTCCGGCGTGATGAAATCGAAAGTGCCGGGGAAACCGAGTTGAAGGCGGATCAGCCAGGAAAGCACCAGCGCCACTAGCCCGATCGCGATCGCCGTCCCCGAATACTGGATCGCAATGACTTTCGCGTCCTGCGAAAAGACATATTTCGTCCACCAGCTCTTGGGATGATACAGCTCGACCTCGGGGACTTCCGCAGGCGGTATATTGTCGACTGCTTGAGGCGTGGCTTCTGCCATGGGTACCCTCCTTCATCTGCCGGTGGGGTGATTGGTTGTTCCCCATCGGTCTTCATTCGCGATGGCGCGTTTGGCAGCCCGCTACTCCTCCAGACGGGCCGCAGCGCTCAGCTTCGTCGGCGTCGACAGCTGCGCGAATGTTGACTGCTCCTGCAGCCACTCCTGGTAATCTTCTTCGGTGTCGATGACGACGAAACCGCGCATATGCGGATGACCGACACCGCACAACTCGGCGCACAGGATCTCGAACTCGCCGGTGCGCGTCGGCGTGAACCAGAAATAGGTGACCATGCCGGGAAGCATGTCCATCTTGGCGCGGAATTCGGGAACGTAGAAATCATGCAGAACATCAGCAGAGCGCAGCAGGACCTTCACCGGTTTGCCGATCGGCAGATGCAGATCGTCAGCCTCGATGATGATGTCGTCCTGGCCGGCAGCGTCGCTTTGATTGACGCCGAGCGGGTTGTCGGCATCAATCAGACGGTTGTCTGACAGCCCCAGTTTGCCGTCCGCGCCCGGCAGCCTGAAATTCCAGCTCCATTGCTGCGCCAGCACCTCGATTTCCGTTGCTTCATCCGGCACGCTGACAAATTGCGCCCAGACGATAAGACCCGGTGCAAGCATGGCCGCGACACCAAGACCGGTGACAATTGTCAGGCCCCATTCAAGCTTGTTGTTTTCCGGCTCATACGCCGCCTTGCGACCTTCCTTGTGACGAAAGCGCAGGACGCAATAGGCCATAAACAGGATGACCAGTGTAAAAACGACGCCGGTGATCCAGAACGTGATGATGATCGTGTCGTCGATATAGCCCCAGTTGGACGCGATGGGCGTCCACCACCACGGGCTGAGCACATGAAACATGATCGACCCGACAACAACGACGACGAGTATCAGCGCGATGGCCATATTGCCTCCTCCCCGCGGCAACATCATCGCCGCAATTTGAGGGCCTCTTCGCTAAGTGCGACATATTAGCACAGAGTCTCGCGGAAAGCCTAGTTTGTAGATCATCACGCTCGCTGCAAACAGCAAATACAAAACCGGTTAAGTTCTAAATATCTGTAAAAATTGGAAAAAATCAGTTATATGTCATTCGTGTAAACGTCAAGCGGTAGTCTAAAAATATTTCGCTGGCTAGCAAACAGGGGGTGGGTTATCCACATGGGCACGTCAGTTTCGGCGAGACTCGCCGTGCCATATGCTCTGCAAAAAAGACCCGTGCGACCGCAAAGCCTGCAAATCACAAAATCAACCATTGCGGGAAAATTTCGGGTGGCTTTTTTACTGCGTCGCGACTGTCAATGCCATTTCCACCATGGTGTCGAGTGTCGACTGGCGGTCTTCAGGGCCCATCTCCTCGCCGGTGATCAGGCAGTCCGAGACCGTGCAAACGGCAAGCGCGCGCGCCCCGAAACGCGCTGCGAGCGTATAAAGTGTCGAGGCCTCCATTTCGACGGCCAGAACGCCATGCTTCGCGAGGGTCGCGTACGACTTCGCGGGATCCTCGACATAGAATGTGTCCGATGAGACCACGCCACCGATGTGGTATTCCAGCATCTGTGCAATGGCATAGTCATCCGCCGCCTTGAGCAGCTCGAAATCGGCACAGGGTGCATAGGTATAGGGAGAAAAGACAGGCGTGTTGACGGCGCTGTCCGTGGAGGCGGCCGAGCCGAGGATGAGATCCCCGACCTTGATCCTTGTTGTCAGGCCGCCGCATGTTCCAACGCGGATCAGCGTCTTTGCCTCGTAGATGTTCAAGAGTTCATGTACGTAAATTGCAGTCGAAGGCTGTCCCATGCCGGTCGCCTGAACACTGACCGGTATTCCCTGCCACTTGCCGCTGAAGCCGAGGCAATTGCGAACGCCATTGACCTGGCGCGGACTTTCAAAAAAGTTCTCCGCGATCCACTGGGCGCGAAGAGGGTCTCCCGGCAGCAAGACAATCTCGGCATAGTCGCCTTTTTCGGCTTCAATGTGCGGCGTCATGGTGTGCTCCCCTCAAAGCGTCCACCAGCAACTATAACCGCGCCGGTGTGCTGCGTTCAAATCTTCGACCTGAACGAAACACACCGTGATGGTCGGTTTGCGCCGCCATGCGTCGGGGAAACTGTCCCTAGTCGTCGGGACTGACGGGCATGTAGAGATCTCCGCCGTCACGGTATTTCTCGGCCATCGCCGCCATGCCTTCCTTCTGCGCCTCCGCGCGAATGTCGTGGGAGATGCGCATGGAACAGAATTTCGGTCCGCACATGGAGCAGAAATGAGCCACCTTGTGTGCCTCCTTTGGCAGTGTCTGATCGTGGAAGCTGCGTGCCGTTTCCGGATCCAGCGCGAGATTGAACTGGTCTTCCCAGCGGAACTCGAAACGGGCACGTGACAATGCGTCGTCACGGATCTGCGCTGCCGGGTGCCCCTTGGCAAGATCGGCGGCATGGGCAGCGATCTTGTAGGTAATGACTCCGGTTTTCACATCGTCCCGGTCAGGTAGGCCGAGGTGCTCTTTCGGTGTGACATAACAAAGCATGGCGGTGCCGAACCACCCGATCATCGCGGCGCCGATGCCGGACGTTATATGGTCGTAACCCGGCGCAATGTCGGTGGTGAGCGGCCCGAGCGTATAGAAAGGCGCTTCGCCACAGGTATCGAGCTGCTTGTCCATATTGGCCTTGATCTTGTGCATGGGCACATGGCCGGGCCCTTCGATCATCACCTGGCAATCCTTTTCCCAGGCGATCTTGGTCAACTCGCCGAGCGTTTCGAGTTCGGCGAATTGCGCTGCATCGTTGGCATCGGCGATTGAACCCGGACGCAACCCGTCGCCGAGCGAGAACGACACATCATAGGCGCGGCAGATGTCGCAGATTTCGGAGAAGTTTTCGTAGAGGAAACTCTCCTTGTGGTGGTGCAGGCACCACTTGGCCATGATCGAGCCGCCGCGCGAGACAATGCCGGTGGTGCGTTCAGCCGTCAGCGGCACGTAGTGCAGCCGCACGCCCGCGTGGATGGTGAAATAGTCGACGCCCTGTTCGGCCTGCTCAACCAGTGTGTCGCGGAACACCGGCCAGCTCAGGTCCTCGGCGATGCCATTGACCTTTTCCAGCGCCTGATAAATCGGCACAGTGCCGATCGGGACCGGCGCGTTGCGGATGATCCACTCACGGATATTGTGGATGTTCCGGCCGGTGGACAGGTCCATTACCGTATCGCCGCCCCAGCGGATCGCCCACACCATCTTGTCGACTTCGTCGGCCATCGAGGATGTGATAGCCGAATTGCCGATGTTGGCGTTGATCTTGACGAGGAAATTGCGCCCGATGATCATCGGCTCCGTTTCTGGGTGGTTGATATTGGCCGGAATAATGGCCCGCCCCCTGGCGATCTCGTCACGGACGAATTCCGGTGTGACGAAATCGGGAATCGCCGCACCGAAACTGTCGCCGTCACGTTCGATCCGGTTACGCAGTTGCGCGCGTCCGAGATTTTCGCGGATGGCAACAAACTCCATTTCCCGTGTGACCTTGCCGGCCCGGGCATAGGCCAGCTGGGTGACCGCCTTGTCGCCGACGGCCCGCAGGGGCTTATGACGTAAGGGAAATTCCGGCGTCAGGCGGTCGCCGGATGCAAAGCCGTTATCTTCCGGTCTGACACAGCGACCCTGATAGGTTTCAACATCGCCGCGCCCAGTTACCCAGCCTTCGCGGATACGCGGAAGGCCGGCCGATATGTCGGTTTTCGCATCCGGATCCGTGTAGGGACCTGAGCTGTCATAAACGGTCACCGGTGGCTCGCCGGCAGTCGGATGCAGGGATATCGCGCGCATCGGCACGCGAATGTCCGGGAAAATCCGGCCGGGTTTGTGGATCTTGCGTGATGCGGGAAGGGGACCCAGGGTGACAGTGGGGGGTATGGCGTTCATTTGAATCTCCGTTTCGGGGATCCAAGTTTCGGCACGGCTAATGGGATACGAAACGACACGGCGGGCCTGAATCGGCCTTGCAGCGGCTGTACCATCCCTACGCCAGCGTTAACTGGATCAGGTTCAATGGGTCGCCGCGCCGTGCTGACGCACAAGCGGCCTCTCAGCTCCTTGCCGGAGCTCCCCAAGGTATCAAGGTCTTCAGTCTGAACGTCCGAGCGCAAACCTGTCAAGGTGCGACAACAGTCGGCAATCGCTGTTGCCACTGACAGGACGGGTTGAGCACCGCACAAAAAAGGCGACTGGTCATTCATTGACCAGTCGCCTTGGCGTCCATCACCGGCCGCAGTGGATGAGGTGCCGGCCGGCTTGAAGCTTGTCAGGCGGCTTCGGACGCTGGAGCTCGTATCTCGTTTTCCAGATGCACAACCAGATCGCGCGGCAGCGACAACCCGTGAACCAGTTTCTTCAAGTAATCAACATCGGCCGGATTGTCCGGATCGAGAACAAGCCGTGACACCAGGTAGATCTCGCTGGCCTGTTCCAGACCGTTTGCATAACCGGCGATCTCCTCGACCGTCGGCGGGTCGTTCAACGTGTCGAATATGAGCATGTTGGATTCGGTATCGAGCTGCATCCTAGCGATCGTCTCTTCAATCGCGACGCGCTCGTGTTCATCGATATGTCCGTCCGCGTTCGCGGCCGTGATAATCGCCCTGACGAGGGCGTCCTGAAACGGCTGTCCGTCGGCCGAAATATTGGTTTCCGGATTGAACTGTGAAAGGGATGGCATGCCGGCCGTATGGGTATCGAGCCAACCGGGTGTGTGGGCGGCGTCGCCTTTCACCTCGATCTTGTGGCCCTTGTTGCTCTGCCAGTTGTGGTACGCGCGGAACGTGATGGCCGCGAGCGCGGCCGCGCCGCCGATACCGACAGCCGTACCCGCAATCTTGCCGGCTTTCTTTCGCATCTTCTTGTTGCCGGCGATCAATCCGAGCAGGCCACCCGCCGCCAGTCCGCCGCCAAGGCCTGCTGGGTTCATCAGCTCGGCAAGTGGGCCTCTTGACTGTGTTTCCTTTTGACCGGCACCGTTCGCGCCTAGAAATTGACCAAGAAGCTGGTTGATGCTCATGAACTGTTCTCCGGTTTAGCCTCGCGGCATTGTCTCATTGCCCTAGAGGTGTTGTTTGTCCAACCGGATTGCCAATTGTTTGAAGCGCGAGAGCTGATCGAAAAAAACTATCGTGTTTAAGGATTTCGATCTATCCGCACAAATTATTCGGTTGCTGCCCGAATAACTTCGACCGAACTGACGGTCACCATCAGGCCATAGGTCTCGAGAAGTGGCTCCAAAGCATCGAGAAAGCGGCCGGCGGCATCGTCATCAAGAACGGTTGTAAAGATCACCTTGCTGCCGGCGCCGCCGGTAACCTGATCGTCGAACCAGCGACCACGTGCGCCTTCTCCGCCCAGCGTCGGCTGTAGCGTATAGCCTTCGGACGCCACTTCCATCGCCTTTTCGCGAACACGGCGCCAAAGCGGCTCATCGACGAGAACCTCGATCTTTTTGCAATTCGATTTGATCACCATGGTCACACCAAGAGCTTTGCCAAATAGGTGTAGATCGGTATTCCGATCGTGATGTTGAACGGAAACGTCACCGCCAGCGACAGTGACAGATAGAGCCCGGCATCGGCCTCGGGAAGGGCCAGGCGCATCGCCGCCGGCACCGCAATGTAGGATGCGCTTGCGGCGAGGATCGCAAGGGCCGTTGTCGTGCCGACGTCAAGGCCGATGGCGGATCCCACAAGGCAGCCGATCGTGCCGTTGACGAGCGGAAAGACGATCGCGAGCAGGACCAGCCGGGCTGTCAGGTTGCGGGCCAGGCGGATACGCCGCGCGGCCAGCAGTCCCATATCAAGAAGAAAAAGGCACAACAGGCCATTGAAGCCCGTTTCGAAGACCGGCGCGACGGGCTCGAAACCGTCCTTGCCGATAATGAGGCCGATCACGAAGGCGCCGGTCAGCAGAACGACCGACCCGTTAAGCACAGTTTCGCGCAAAAGTTCGCTGCCGGATTGGACTTTCAAACCCGTGCCGCCGCGGGCAAGAATCAGTCCGACAACGATCGCCGGCGTCTCCATGAGTGCCAGAACGGCAATCATGTAGCCGGCGGGCGGAATGCCGGAATCGGTAAGGATCTGATTGCCGGCAATGAACGTTACAACGCTGACGGACCCGTAGTGGGCCGCAACGGCGGCGGCATTTGTCGTGTCGAGGCGCCCGAAGCCGCGCAGGACCGCGAATGTGCCGACCGGTATGAGGCAGCTCAACAACAGCCCGGCGATCGCCGCGAGCAGGAGGTCGGTGGTAAATCCGTTTCCTGCGACCAGAATTCCGCCCTTCAGGCCGATCGCGCACATGAGATAGAGCGACAGTCCCTTGGAAATCGGCTCGGGAAAGGCGAGGTCCGACCGGGCGAAGGCGGCAAGGGCGCCAAGCACAAAGAAGAGGATGACGGGCGACAGAAGACTTTCCACGTCAGTTCCTCCGGCGAATTTGATCCGCGGCGGAACAATCAGTTGTTATGCAGGCAGGCTTTCTGTTGCAGACATGCGCGATGAATGGCGCATGCCTGCCAGAGAAACGTCTTTTTATGGGCATGAGTCGCTCCGGTCGGAATGTTGCAGCGCAACATTGAACAATTCGCCCAGGGTTCCAAATTGTTAGTTTGAAAGAGTTCAATAGATTTTCTCTATCAGACATGCAAAGAAGATGATATGACTGGCGGTGGCCGCCGGTGCCGTGTCACACAGACCGAACTGCAACGAAACGCGAAGCCCTATGACGACGCTCAGACAACTGCACTATCTCGTCGCTCTCTCTGAAGAACTGCACTTTCGCCGGGCGGCCGAGCGGGTCAATGTCACGCAGCCGACATTGAGTGCGCAGATACAGGAACTCGAAAAAAAGCTGCGGGCGCCCCTCGTCGAACGTGGTGCGGCGCGGGTTGCGCTGACGCCGCTCGGCCGGGAGATAGCGGAACGGGCGCGAAGGGTCCTTTCGGATGTGCGCGATATCGAGGATCTCGCGGCATCCTCGCAGCATGGTTTCGATGGCACAATTCGCCTGGGCGTGCCGCCGACGCTCGGTCCATACCTGCTGCCCCACATTGTCCCTGACCTGCACGGCAAATATCCGGGCCTGCGTCTTTACGTGCGGGAAGGCAAACCGGTGGAGCTTCAGGGCCAGCTTCAGGCAGGCGGATTCGACCTTGTCATCTCTCCGATGCCAATCGCGCACGGAGACCTTGAAGTCGAGCGCCTGTTTCGCGAGCCGCTGAAGGTAGTCGCCGCGCCTGACCATCCGCTGGCGTCAAGGCAGCAGATACTGAGCTCGGATCTCGCCGGCCAGAGCGTGTTGGCGATTGAGCGCGGTCATCACCTGCACGAACAGGTCAGCCGGCTGTGCGAGGATTTTGACGCGACATTGCTGCGTGACTATGAGGGAACCAGCCTCGACACGCTCCGCCTGATGGCCGGTATGGGTGTCGGGCTTGCTTTCCTTCCGGCGCTTTATGTCCGTTCAGAGATAGACGGTCGCAGCGAGATTGCCATCCTCAATCTGAATATGCCCAATCTTTTCAGGCAGATGGGCCTTGCCTGGCGCAAGCGGTCGGTGCATGCCTCCCTGTTCAAGGAGATTGCCGATCTCATACGCACGACCGCCGAACGCAAGCTGCCGGATGTGACCGTTACCCGGTGAACCTGCAGATTGCTTAGCTGCGCAGGTGTTTGGACAGATCTTCGGTCAGTTCTGTGGCCGGAAAATCGACGTGAATGTGATTGCCGTCACAATCGAGCACGTTGACCTGGACAATGGGGAAACTGGGGACCGTGTTCATGTCAAAGGCCACACCGCGCTGCTCCAACCGCTCAAGGAACTCCGCGAGACCCGTGGCACTGATGGCGAAATGCTCGATATTCGGCTCGATTGACTGCCGGTCATCCGTCGCCCCGACAAGATGGACCAAAGCATCCTCGCCGGCATAGAGCCATGCGCCGGGAAACGGGAAGGGCGGACGGTCGCCATCGACCATTCCGAGCACATCGGTATACCAGGCGACCATGGCGTCCAGATTGGCGGTGATGATATTGACGTGATCGAGTTTCAATAGAGGCAAAGGCCGCTCCCTGGTTGCATATCTGGCATCAAAATTCAGCCGGAGGTTTTGTCACCTCATCCGCTGGCTCCGCAAGAAACCATAGAAACAAATCTTTCGCGTTTTCTGTCAAGGCAATTGAGCTGCGGTCGCCTTCTGCGCCGCCTTAACGAATGCGCCACCAAACGTAGTAAAACTCACTGTAAGCCGCTGACATTGTGTTACAGTGCTTGAAGGAATGGTGAGAAACCAGTTTTTCACAAGCACAACAGGTCTTTGTACTTGATTGTGTGGCAAGCAACGGGAGGTGGACTGCGGAACCAGTTTGCTGGACGGGCGGGTCCGACAATCAATCTTCCACCGTATGGTTGGGCCTGAAGTCCCGTGAACGGAATCCGGAGCGTGTGTCCGCGTCAAAGCCGTTTGCCGAACGGCAAACACGCTGACACCGGCGGTTCGAAGTACCAGATATGCCGACATTCGCCCAGCATCTGTTTATTAGCTACGCGCACATAGACAACCAGCCCCTGACACCCGAGCAGCAGGGCTGGATCAGCCGGTTTCATGCGTCGTTGCAGGCCATTTTGAGCACGCGTCTCGGGGGCGAGGCGCGCATCTGGCGAGACGACAAGCTGCAGGGGAACGACGTCTTCGCCGACGAGATTGTCGAGCAGTTCGCGGAGACCGCGGTGATCGTTTCCATTGTATCGCCCCGCTATATCCGATCGCAGTGGTGCACCAGGGAAATCCGCGAGTTCTGCGACGCCGCGACGCAAAACGGCGGCCTTGTCTTCGACAACAAGGCGCGGGTCTTCAAGGTCAAGAAAACGCCGGTCGAAACCGAGGAGCCACTGCCCGAGGTTGTGCAGAACCTGCTCGGTTACGACTTTTTCACGATGGAAGACGGAACGTAATACCGGCATAACACCGGGCAGCATTGTGTTTTGATTTGTCATTTCCGGTGGTGCGGCAAATCGACTCGATCAGCGCTGCTGGGGTTCTCACCGAGATGTTTTTGTGAGTCGATGAGGTTATGTCGGATTTCCCACCTCACGCACTTGATGATCTGTCGAATACAGAACTCAAAGATCTGGTTGTGACCCTGCTCGGCGAGGTGGCCGAGTTGAAGCAAATCGTCGCTGAACAAAATCAGGTGATTGCCGAACAGAAACAGACAATTGCCAATCTGCGCGACGAGGTCGCTCGATTAAAAGGGGTGAATGGGCGACCGGACATCAAGCCGAGCAAACCAAGCGGCATGAACCAGGCCAGCGAGAAAAAGGCGCGTAAGAACGGCAATAAAAGCTGTGGACGCGGCAAAAAGAAGCCACCTCGGCACGGTTCAATGAAAGACCGGATTGTAAAAGCGGACGTTCCAGAGGGTTCCCGCTTCAAAGGGTACGAGGACTTCCTCGTTCAGGATCTCATCATTCAGCCAGTGACCACCCGGTTTCGGCGCGAGCGCTGGTTGACACCTGATGGTAAGACTGTCGTGGCTCCGCTGCCACAGGGCCTCAAGGGCCATTTTGGTGCCGAACTGCGCCGTTTTGTGCTGATGCAATACCATCAAGGCCAAGTCACTGTGGGACGATTGGTAAAGCTCCTGAGCGAAATCGGCATAGATATCTCCGAGCGCCAGGTCATGCGGTTTTTGAATGAGGGTCATGAGCATTTTGCCTTGGAAGCACGCGCAATATTGCAGACGGGATTGGACGCGGCGTCATGGGTGACGGTCGACGACACCGGGGCACGCCACAAAGCCCAAAACGGCTACTGCACCCAGATCGGCAATGATCGGTTTTCCTTCTTTTCCACAACCGGTTCTAAAAGCCGCATCAACTTTCTCGAACTCCTGCGGGCCGGGCATGAAGACTATGTGATCAACGCCGATGCACTTGCCTATATGCAGCAGCGTTCTCTCAATGCTCCGGTTCGCCAGTTGTTGATTGACGCTGAAGATAAGTATTTCCCGAACTGCGCAGACTGGCAGGCCCATCTCGACCGGCTCGGGATCACTGCACTGAAAGTCACACCTGATCCCACGCGCCTTGCCACCGAGGGTGCGTTATGGGGCAGTATCAGCGCACATGGCTTGCTCACCGATACGGTGATCGTCAGTGATGATGCCAAACAGTTCAAAGTCGGCGATCATGCGTTGTGTTGGATTCACGCCGAACGGTTGGTGCATAAGCTCAACACCTTCACAGATAAGCACTATGCCATTCAACAGCGCACCCGCAGGCTGATCTGGCTCTACTATGAATGCCTCAAAACCTACCGTCTCAACCCAAGTCCACAGCGCAAGGCGGTCTTGCAAAACCGCTTCGACCAGATATTCCGCCACCGAACCGGTTTTGCAGCCCTTGATAATCTGTTGAGGCGATTGCACGCCAACAAGGCTGAACTGCTGATGGTTCTGGAGCATCCGGAAATACCGCTGCACACCAACGGTTCCGAGAACGATATCCGAGTTGTTGTAGTCAAGCGCAAGATTTCAGGTGGGACGCGCAGTGACATTGGTCGGACCAACCGCGACACCTTCTTGTCGCTGCTCAAGACCTGCAACAAACTCGGCATCTCGTTTTGGGACTATTTGGGGGATAGGCTGGGCCTCAATGGGAAACCGGTGCCCGCTCTGCCGCAACTCGTAGGCCAGTCTCATTTTGCATCCTGAACAGCCACTCTTCGGCAAGATCGAGATTGCATTGCGCGACAGCTGGATTGTGAAGATGCGGTCGACATGACATTTCCAATCTTGCATTGTGGCGATGGTTCATCCGTCTGACGGCGCAATCATATCGACACATATAGCAGGACGTTTCACACAATGGCTCAGGCTGGCAATCAACTTGATATAGTTCGTCTCAGCATCACGTTGCGGGATGTGAAGCCCAGGGTCACAAGACGAATGGATGTCCCTGCGAACACATGCCTTAATGACCTCCACTTATACATTCAGGCCGCAATGGGGTGGCACAACTGCCATCTATGGGAATTTGAGGCGATCCGGTATGAGCAAGTTGTCACTTGGAGTGCTGATAGTGATCAGTATTTCTCCAGCCCCAAATCAGACGCCTCTGCTACCGTTCTCGACGTCATAGACTTTTTGCAAGGCAAACCCGAATTCAATTACCTCTATGATTTCGGAGACTCATGGAGACACAAAATCCGTATTGGAAAGATTCAGTCGGCACATAAGGACAGACAGTATCCATATCTTGTTTCCGGTAGCGGGCGTTGTCCACTTGAGGACATAGGAGGCGTATGGGGATACTCTGAATTCTTGGCAGCATTCGAAAACCCGGATTCTGAATACCGGGAGTACTATCCCGATTACTTCGATGGAAGTGACAACTGGAATCCGGAAGACGCGGAACTTGAAAAAAGGCGAGCAGCTATTGCGCGATTCCAATAGAATCCCCACCCCAGCCACCGCAAGCACAATTCCCCCATTCGTTGATGCCTCCAGAAAATCATGGAAACAGAAAGAGCGTCCGCTCTGACGCCTGAATTCTGCCCGGTGTTATGCCGGTATTACGACGGAACGCCGCTGGAATTGGATCCCGCCTATGGCGAACAATTCAGCCAGGATTACTGCCGCAAGATCGGCAAGCTGGCCTGGGATATCGGCCGGATGCTGAAAGTTCTCGAGGAGGAACAGAGCCAGGCTGAGCCTGAGGAGGTCGAGCCGCCCAGGCAGTCCGTCTATCTCGCAGAGTGCAGCTATGACCGGATGCAGTCCTGGGAAAAACTTAAATGCGAGTTGGAGGGCCACGGCTACCGTGTCCTTCCGGACCAGCCTCTACCGCGCGGCGAGGCCGATTACATCGATGCCGTTGAAACGCTGATTGGCCAGTGCAGCCTGTCGATCCACCTTGTCGGCGAGCACTATGGCGCCGTGCCTTACGGGCCGAGCCAGAAGTCGGTTGTCGTGCTGCAGAATGAGATCGCCGCACAAAGCAGCAGAGAAGGCGAATTGCGCAGAATCATCTGGTTGCCGGATGAAACGACTTCCGACTCGCCACAGCAGCAGGCCTTCATTGATGCGCTGCACCGCGATCCGGACGTCCAATATGGCGCTGACCTGATCACTTCGGATCTGCAGGAGGTCAAATCGCAGGCCCACGCCAGGCTGAAACAACAGGAAGATGTCACTGCGGAAAAATCCACGAAACCGAACGGTGCCGCTGTCGGGCAGAAACTGGTCTACCTGATCTGCAACGAGCGTGATCGCATGGCGACGGTTCCGGTTCGCAAGTTCCTCAGGGAAAGCGGCTTTGAGGTGGTGATTCCCGCATTTGAGGGTGATGCCGGCGCTGTGCGAAAGGCCAATGCCCAATTGATGGCCGATTGCGATGGTGTGCTGCTGTTTTATGGTGCCGGTGACGAGGCCTGGAAGCGGACACTGACGAATGAACTGAAGAAAATGCGTGGGCGCAGGGGCGGCAAGCCGCTTTTGGCGAGGCACACATTCCTCTCAGGCCCGGTGACCGCCGACAAGCAGGAATTGATCGCCATGGAGGAGCCGAACCTGATCAACTGCGTGGACGCATTCTCGGAAGGTGCGATGGCGGAATTCATGGCGGCAATGGAGTCCGATGGAGCTGCGGCGTGAACATTGCCGGACCTGTTGAGGTCAACAACAATCCCTATCCAGGCCTGAGGCCATTTCACGAGGATGAGGAATATCTTTTCTTCGGCCGGGAGCGGCGTGTCGACTCCATGGTCGACAAACTGTCGGAAACGCGCTTTCTGGCGGTTGTCGGCACGTCCGGCAGCGGCAAGTCCTCGCTGGTGAATTGCGGCCTGCGCCCAGCGTTGCACAGCGGTCTGATGACCAGCGCGGGAACATCGTGGCGCATAGCACAGTTTCGGCCAGGCGGCGATCCACTGCGCGCCATGTCCGCGGCTCTGGCACAAGACGGCGTTTTGTTCAGCGATCGCCAGACCGAAGGGCTGACACTGACAGAAGTCGTCGAGACGTCCCTGCGCATGAGCAAGCTCGGGCTTATCGATATCTTTCAGCAGGCAAGGCTTTCAGAGGAGGACAATCTTCTCGTCGTCGTCGATCAGTTCGAGGAACTGTTCCGCTACCAGCAGCTTCGGGCGGAAGGCGGCCGGCCTGAAGACTCGGGCGACGAGGATGCGACCGCGTTCGTGAACCTGCTGCTTGAGGCAGCGAAGAAGCCGGACTGCCCCATCTATGTCGTTCTGACGATGCGATCCGATTTTCTTGGCGACTGCTCGCAGTTCCCGGGGCTGGCCGAAGCGATCAATCGCGGCCAGTATCTCGTACCGCGTATGACGCGTGACGAGCTGCGGGACGCAATCAGCGGGCCAGCCGCGGTTCGCGGTGCCGAGATTTCACCGGTGCTTCTGACGCGGCTCGTCAATGATGTCGGTGACAATCCCGACCAGCTCTCGATCCTGCAGCATGCGCTCAATCGCACGTGGGCAAAATGGGAGAACGATGCCGGCGGCAAGGGCGCGTTGATGCTTGAGCATTACGAAGCCATCGGCAGCATGTCGCGCGCGCTCGACCAGCACGCTGAAAGGGCGTTCGGCGAGCTCATATCCGAAAGACAGCAGCGCATATGCGAGACGATCTTCAAAGCGCTGACCGACACAGCCACAGATCCGAGGGGCGTGCGACGGCCGACCAAGCTTGCAACCCTATGCGATCTTGCGGATGCGACGGAAGACGAGGTCAGACAGGTGATCGAGGTCTTCCGCAAGCCCAGCCGATCGTTCCTGATGCCGCCGGCAGGAGAGCCGCTTGTTGCTGAAACGGTTGTCGATATCTCTCATGAAAGCCTGATGCGGGTTTGGCAGCGCCTGAACGGATGGGCCAGGGAAGAGGCGGAATCGGTGCGCATGTATCGCCGCCTGGCCGATACCGCGGCTCTCTATGAAGACGGAAAGGCCAGCCTGTGGCGCGATCCCGACCTGCAGCTGGCGCTGCGCTGGCGCAAGGAGGAAAGCCCGACAGCGGTCTGGGCGCGGCGTTATGGCCCGCATTTCGACGAGACAATGCGCTTCCTGGAAATGAGCGTAACGGCACGTGACGAGGAAGAACGGCTGCGGCAGGAGGACCTGCGCAGCAAGCGCAATCGGCGCCGGTGGATGTTCGGCAGCCTTGCCGTCATCATTGTGATGAGCGCCATCCTGACGCTTTTGTGGAATATCAACCGCAACCTGACCCTGGACAGGGACCTTGAAACCGTCAAGACACAAGCGGCCGCGGCACTCTGGGAGGCTCAAAACGGTGATCCGTTGAGAGGCATGTTCATGGTGTTGCGCCATCTCGGCCAGAACGCCGAGGAACAGGATCCGAGATCCATTCCCGTCCTTGAGAGTTCCCTGTGGCAGGCCTTTGCCCAGGCACACCTCCAGCGAATCATCGATGACCATGAGGCCGAGGTTCGGGCCGTGGCCTTCAACCACGATGGAAGCCTGATGGCCAGTGGCGGCTATGACGGCAATGTCTATGTCTACGACACGTCGGATTGGAGCCTGATGGCAGACTTCGAGGAAGACGGCAGTGACGATGTGAGCCGCCCCAGTCGGGTCCTGGGTCTGGCGTTCGCGCCGGACGGAAAGTCGATTGCCACCAGTTCCTGGAGCTATCCAGCGGACCACAACCGGCGGTCAGGCAGGGGCCGGCTATGGGACAGCCAGTCCGGCAACCGTGTCCGCGATCTGATTGCTCACAACGAGCCGGATGCGGCGCATGAGGGGCCCGTGCGCAAGATTGTCTTCGACGGTTCGGGCCAGTGGCTGGCCACTGTTTCTTATGACAATACCGCGCGCATCTGGAATGCCCGTTCGGGCGAACTCAAGGCGACGCTTTCCGGTCACCGCATCGGCGACTATGGCCGGGACGTCTATGACGTTGCCTTCCATCCCGTCAATTCCGATATCATCGCGACAATCGGCAATGACGGTCGCGCAATCGTTTGGGACCTTTCGATCCTGATTGCCGATTCCTGGGCAGAAAATGCGGCGCCCGGTGCCTTTGAGGGTCCGCACCAACTGGACGAAATCGCCGCCAAGACGGTCATCGATGCGCACGCAGCGAAGGTCCAGTCCGTGACCTTCAGTCCGGACGGCAAATACATCATGACCGCGTCTGATGATGATTCCGTCCGGGTGTGGGACTGGAAGACCGGAGAACAGTTCGGACGTTCCCTGATGCCGCACAACGCGGATGTCTGGCAGGCGATATTCGATCGCGACGGACGGCGTTTCTTCACCGCATCCTGGGACCGCACGATCGCCGTCTGGGATTTCGAGACATTCAGCCTGCTCGATCGGTTCGGCGGCCATACACGTCCCGTCAGGGACATAGCCTTCAGCCACGACACCGGCTACCTCGCGTCCGCATCGAGCGACAACACGGTCCGTATCTGGGCACTGGAGGCGGAGGACGTCCAGAAGCGGATCCACACGAATGAGAGCCTTTATGCCGTTCGCGTAAACCCGGCAGACCACAACCTTGCGGCCGCCGGCGGCAACAGCGGCGCCGTCAAGATCTGGGACCTTCGCACCGGCGTTGCCATCCAGACGCTCCAGGACACGACCGATGAGTGCCCCGTTCACAATTGGCAGCCACTGTGCCGGGTGCGTGACATTGTTTACTCATCCGATGGAACCCGCATTGCCTCGCAGCATCAGGATGGCGCGGTCCGGATATGGGACGTGAAGGGACATCTGCTGATGCGGTCGCCGGACATTGGCAGAACCACGCGTATGACCGTGCTGGACAATGACATTCTGGCGGTGTCGACATCGGCGAAGGACATCCCGGGTATCATGTTCTGGAACATGAAAGATGGCACCGAACTTGGCGCACAGGACATCGGACTGGGTGATGCCGACTTAAGCGCCAGAACGGTGGCGCTTTCATACAGTCCGACACGCAAACTGCTGGCAGCGGGATCCCGCGATGGCACGATCCAGGTGTGGAACCTCGATACCGGCGAGGCGCTGGAAAGTTTCAAGATCGGCCATGCCGAATGGATCAACAAGATCCGCTTCAGCCCGTCCGGGGAGACACTTTTCGCCGCGGCTGAGGATTGGGCAATCACCGCATGGGATCTCGATCAGGAACGGCCGCCACGCGTGATGCGCGGCCATCAGGGATCGATCCTTGATCTCGCCGTGATCGACGATGGCCGGCGCATTGCATCGGTGTCCGACGACGAAACTGTCAAGATCTGGGACACGCTGACAGGCAACGAAATCGTCTCACTGCCCGGCCACACCAGCTCCGTGCGGTCGGTGGACGCCGTGCCGCATGAAGACCTGATGGTCACCGCCTCCGACAACGGCACCCTGCTGGTCCGAAAGGTGTTTGACGATGCCTGGGCCCTGCGTCAGGCTGTCTGCAACTCGTTGACGGAGAAAAATCTGCCGGACGTCGAAGATGGCAGAGCGGAATCCGAGTCCGACGTGATACTGTTGTCCCGTTCAGAACTGCAGACATTCTGTCCAACGGGTGACCGATAGCGTTTCACAATGAGATGGTATTGACCGCCGCTCCGACAGACATAAGTCGATAGTCCAGGGCGTGAAACAGCGGGACGGAACGACATGTTTAGAAGAACAGGCATTTTGGCCCTTTTGATCCTTGGCCTCGTGACAGCCGGCTCCTGGTCCGCATCGCAGTCGGCGCGGGCCGACGCGATTGAGGTTGACGTCGAACTGGTCCTTGCCGTGGACGTCTCCCGATCGATGACCGAAAGGGAATTGCAGATTCAGCGCCGCGGCTATGCCGAGGCATTGACCAGCGATTCTGTAGCCGAAGCCATCAAGAATGGCCTGATCGGCAAGATCGCATTGACCTATGTGGAGTGGGGCGGCACCTATTGGCAGCGCGTTGTCGTCGACTGGCAGATCATCGAGGATGAAGCGGACCTGGCCGCTTTTGCGGAACAGATCACCGCGAATTTCGATGGCGTCCTGCGTCGGACCTCAATTTCCAGCGCGATCACCTACGCTGCAGAGCGGATCGAAGCAAATGACATCGAGGCGATGCGCAGGGTCATCGACATATCCGGTGACGGCCCCAACAATGAAGGACCGCCGGTGACCGGGGCAAGGGACGATGCGCTTGACCGCGGTATGATTATCAACGGCCTGCCTTTGATGACACGAGAAGGCATGGGCGTGCGGTTCCATCTGGAGGACCTCGACGCCTATTATTTCAACTGCGTAATCGGCGGTCCCGGCTCCTTTGTCATTCCGGTGACAGAATGGGACGAATTCCCCGAGGCGGTGCGCAGGAAGCTCGTCCTGGAGCTGGCGCACACGCAAGCGCTGCCGGTGCACAGGGTCCAGTACAGCGGACAAACCGACGCCGGCTATGATTGCCTGATCGGTGAGAAGATCTGGCGCAGATTTATCGGCCCATAGCCGGCGCGGCGAAATACGCCATTTGTCGTGAAGACGATCTCCCGGTGTGATTGCCTGCGTTCGCTGGAGGATCTTTGATTTGAAGAGGGTTCGAACATTACCGACCCGACGATGACTGACCATTCCGGACGGGCGACCGGAAACCCCGCACGTCCGCGCTATCTTCGAGGCATCCTTCCTTTCATGGCGGTGGGTGCGCTGGTTCTGTTGTCCGCACCGTTCATCGTTCACGCGACCCGTTTCGGGTTTGAGGGTCTCGCCGCCGATCTTTCGCAAGGCACACATCTGTTTCGCGTCGGCGCATGGGTCTCGAACCCGGCAATATTTGCCCACATGGTCACCGGTGCTGTCATCACGCTGCTCGCGCCGCCACAACTTCTGCCGACAGTGCGAAACCGCTTTCCTGCTGTCCACAGGGCGATCGGCTATCTCGTTTGCGGATGCGCGGTTTTGACCGCGTTGGGCGGGCTAGCCTATATCGCACTGCGTCAAACCGTCGGCGGTCCGCTGATGGATTTCGCCTTTGCCGGCTATGGGCTTTGCGTTCTTGTCGCCGCGTCGCAGACAATCCGCTTTGCCCGCGCGCGCGCGTTCGATCGCCACAGACGATGGGCGCTGCGAATGTTTGTGCTGGCGATCGGCTCCTGGCTCTATCGCGTTCACTATCAGATCTGGTATCTGGCGACCGGTGGTCTGTGGATGGAACCCGGATTTTCCGGACCGTTCGACCTGTTCCAGCTTTTTGCCTTTTACGTTCCGTATCTCATCGGTCTCGAAATCTATTTTCGGCTAAAGCCGGCTCAGAGGGTCCAGCCTGCGCCCGCAGAATGAAGAGAACGGCCAGGCCCGTCTCGCAATGATGTTCACCGGAGCGCCCGAATACCTTGCATAAGTTGAATTCAGGCGTCGATCCGGCGTCGACGGTATTCACTTGCGAGGTAAACGACCACGATCGTGAAGATCAGTCCGATCGCCATCTGCAACCAGTCCGTATCACGCTGGATCAGCCAGATCAGGTCGATCGGTCCGTTACCTGTTTGGCCCAGCAGAATGATAATTGCGTCCTCCTCATCCGAAATGCCGTCAATACGGCGCGAGAGGTAATCCGCAATCGGCCGCCCATGTCCCGAACCGCGGATGCTGTTGAGGTATTCAAGCATGACAACCGTTCCGGGGATGAGAAAGGCGAGGGGCAGGGACCACCGCCGGAACAGGGTTGAGAGGCCGGCGACCCAGGCGAGCAGGGGCGCGAACCACAATACGTTCAGGAACAGGTAGATGGTGCCGACCATGCCCATCTGGAAAAGGCTGGACACCGCATCACCGAACTCCGGTGCGCCGATCACCGGATGCTGGGCGGAAACCAGCAACAGGGCGAAATACAGGAAAACGGCCGTCAGCAGTGCGAACAGGATAATCAGCACGAGAAACACGGTGATACCGGAGAGTGCCTTGCTGCTCAGCACCGTGAAGTCGCTTTGCGGCATCGATTTCCAGAAAAGCAGCGCGTTGTTGCGCCGGTCGGCAGAAAAACTGTCTGCATAGTAGAAAAACAGCACGATCATCAGATAGGCCGACCACAGTATGAATGTACCGCCGATGGCGATCTGGTAAAGGATGACGCCGGCCGGCACGGCCGTTGTCGGTAAATCGACGGCGCTGCTGCCGGTGAGAATGGCAAATAGGACGATGATGGCGACGACTGCCAGCAATATGGCTGGTGCGTAGAGGAAGGCGCCGCGGTGTTCGAGATACTCGCGCTTGATGAGGGCGGTCATGACGCGCATCACGATTCTCCCTTTGCATCTTCATCGCGCTGCATGAGCGCCACGAAGAGATCCGAGAGGCTCGGAGTGGAAACCTCGCCGAGCGGAACGAGCTTCTCGGACGGGATATGCTCAAAAACCATGACGGATTGCCCAAAGCGGGATTCCGAATAGATCGGCATAAGCGCCTGAGCCTCCTCGGTCTTGTCTTTTTCAACGATCACCTGCGCGAATATCTGACCGATCTGCTCCGTCGGCGCGTCGAGAACAATCCGTCCGTCGCGCATGAACATGACATCGGTCAGCAGCGATTCGATCTCGTCGACCTGATGGGTTGTAATCAGCAGCGTACGGTGTTCGGTCATGTAGTCCTCGATGAGGCGCTTGTAGAACCGTTTGCGGTATATGATGTCCAGTCCCAGGGTCGGCTCGTCGAGGACCAGCAACCTTGCATCGATCGCCATCACAACAGCCAGGTGAAGTTGCGCGATCATGCCTTTCGAAAGTGTCTTGATCTTCAGTCCCGGCAGGACATCCGTGCCATCCAGGAAAGACTGGGCGCGGTTCCTGTCGAATTTCGGATGGATATCGGACACGAGATCCAGAAGTTCACGTACCTTGAGGAAGCGCGGCAGGCTGGCCACGTCCGAGACGAAGGCGACATCGTTCATCAGCCGGGACCGGTTTTTGAACGGGTCGAGCCCGAGGACCTCGATCTGCCCGCCGCAATCCGTCAGGCCGAGAAGCGCATTGAGGGTGGTGGTTTTGCCGGCACCGTTGTGTCCCACGAGACCATATATGCGGCCTGAGGGGATGTGGAAATCGATGTCGCGCAATACGGTCTTTTGACCGTAACGCTTGGTCAGGCCACGCGCTGTTGCGATTGCCGGAGCCTCAGCCGTCATTTTTTTGCTCCCCCATTGAGAAGATCCTTGATATCGAGCTCGAGTGCATCGATCTGCGCTCGGATCCGGGGCCAGTCTTCCGCAAGGAACTTCGACCGCTCATGGGCAAGCAGTTTCGATCGAGCATTTTCGGCAACGTACATTCCCAGTCCCCGTCTCTTCTCCACCACGTCCAGCTCGACCAGCGATTGGTAGGCCTTGGTCACGGTCAAGGGATTGACGGAAAGGTCCACCGCAATCTGCCGGACCGACGGCAGGACTTCGCCCTCGGGGATGGTCCCGCCAAGGATCATCTCGATGAGCCGTTGCCGGATCTGCAGAAATATCGGCAGTGAATCGTTCCAGTGTGTCATGCTTCACCGTGCTAGTGTGCTGGTCATATAATACACTAAAACACAATTGCAAGCGGCGCCGATTTTCAGGGCATCTAATTTGTGAGCGAGCTGACGTGAAGCGGTTTATGCAATCAGTACGCGAGTAATACTGTGTAATATGACAAATTGATAATCGCGCTGGTAGAATTGATTAACCAAACAATAAAGTAATCAAAGTTAGACTGGTGGTTACGGCAGGATAAGAACCGGCGTTCTTAGAGCCGGATTTAAAAGTAGTTGAGCGATATCAATGGTTTGTGATTCAACAGTCTTTTCAAAGAAGATGGAGAATCACGATGCCATGGAATGATATCGCCCGCGCCGAACATAACAGAGACCATTTGAGATTTCCAAGCGATTTGACCGATGAGGAATGGACGATACTTGCCCCGTTCATTCCGCCGGCAAAACGGGGTGGACGACCGCGTACGACCGATATGCGCGAGGTGATGAACGCGATCCTTTATATCGCAACCAGCGGCTGCCAGTGGCGCATGCTGCCGAAGCAGTTCCCACCGGTATCGACGGTACGTGGCTATTTCTACACCTGGAGCCGCATGGGTCTTTTTGCAGCCATCAATCACCTCCTGGTCCTCAATACCCGCGAACTGGAAGGCCGCGCGGCTTCACCGACGGCCGGCGTGATCGACAGCCAGAGCGTGAAAACCACCGAAAGCGGGGGCGTTCGCGGCTATGACGCCGGCAAGAAGGTCAAGGGCCGCAAGCGACACATCGTCACCGATACGATCGGCCTGATGCTGTTCATCATCGTTCACGCCGCCAACATTCAGGACAGGGACGGGGCCTGCGACCTGATCAGGGCTGTCGGCGACCGCTTCCCCTGGCTGCGCCACATCTTCGCCGATGGCGCCTATGCGGGACCGAAGTTGCGAGCAGCGCTCGCGGGGCATGGCGACTGGACGGTCGAGACCGTCAAGCGCTGCGACAGCGCAGTCGGTTTCAAGGTTCTGCCGCGTCGATGGGTGGTGGAACGAACTTTCGCCTGGCTCGGGCGCTGCCGCAGACTGGCCCGGGACTGGGAGAGGACCATCCAGAACTCAACCGCGTGGGCGTTCATAGCAAGACCGTATGTCCGTTTCTACCGGTGAGGTGGCTCGCCCTACACTGCACGTTCGAGGGTTGCTCGGATGGGCTGAGCCGATCCTCATCACAGGAGGACGAGCCGTGGCAGATTATAGAGAAGCATTTGTCGGAATCGATGTTGCCAAATTGAGAAACGCCATCGCGATTGCCGATGCGGGCCGTGAGGGAGAAGTTCGCTTCTTCGGAGAAGTCGACGCTTGTGTCGCAAGCATGCGCCGGACCATTCAGCGGATCGCCGACAGATTTGATCGACTGCATTTTTGCTATGAGGCCGGACCGACAGGCTATGGGCTCTATCGGCTCATCCGTTCTCTCGGGCATGAATGCACGGTCGTCGCCCCGTCGCTGATCCCAAGGAAGCCTGGCGACCGGGTGAAGACGAACCGCCGGGACGCTCTCTCGCTCGCCCGGCTTTTGCGCGCCGGCGAGCTTACTGCGGTGTGGGTTCCCGATGCAGGCCACGAGGCGATGCGGGATCTCGTCCGCGCACGGTCGGCAGCGGTCGAGGTGCTGCGGGTCCATCGCCAGCAGGTGAGCGCTTTCATGCTCAAGCACGGCCGCGTCTATCCGCGCAAGAAAGGCTGGACGATGCGCTATTTGCGCTGGTTGCAGGAACAGACGTTCGATCACCCGGCGCACCAGATTGCGCTCCAGGAAATGGTTGAAGCCGTACGCATCTCCAAAGAGCGGGTTGAACGGCTGGAGCGCACCATCGAGGAGTTCGTTCCGGCCTGGTCGTTGGCACCGGTCGTACGAGCGCTCCGGACTTTGCGTGGCGTGGACCTGATCGTCGCTGTGACATTCGTCACCGAAGTTGGCGACGTGAGCCGGTTCGAAAGTCCGCGCCAGCTCATGGGATATCTCGGCCTCGTTCCCGGTGAGCGCTCGACTGGCGACACTATCAGGCGCGGCGGCATCACCAAGGCAGGAAACAGCCGGGTGCGCCAAATGCTGGTCGAGAGCGCCTGGGCCTATCGGCATCCGCCCAGGGTCGGGATAAAGAAGCTGTACAGACTGGAGCAGGCGTCACCGCGCGTGCGCGAGATCGCATGGAAGGCGCAGAGCCGCTTGACGGCCCGGTACCGAACGCTGAGTGGACGCGGCAAGCGGCCAACGGTGGTCTGCACTGCGGTCGCCCGCGAACTGGCCGGCTTCATGTGGGCCGTTGCCAGGGAGGCGCAGGCAAGCTGATCTTGCCCTTGTGGCAACACGAAACTCGCGCATGGGCGGAGGCGGGACCACGGCAGGGAAATGTCCGTCGAATGCTTTGTGGCCGGCTACTGGCCGACGCCCGCTGTAAGACAGGAACAGACCCGGACGCACAATCGGAAATGCGGTAGCCAACCCGCGCATCAGAGCTTGATCACCGACGTCCTTCAGTTCCGCCTCCACCCATGCGCGATCAATATCATGAACAGCCGATCTCCTCCTCGTTCTGGATCGGCCGGATATTCGACGTGCCAAACCTTGACAGCGGACATCAGAGCATCCGGTTCATGACGCGGCGTCTCGCAAGGTATTGTTACGTTTGAATAACTTTTGAATCCGGCTCTTAGGCATGATGCGAACCAGCCGTCCCGGAATGGCCCGGGCTGAGGGACGGAAGCGGATCAGTGGCGCAATCTTCTCGGCGTCTACTGGATGAGTAGCTCGGACTGCACAGATCCTTTCGAACAATCAAAGAAAAGTAGGGAGCCGCGCGGCGCCGCTGGGCGCACACTGCGGTTGGGGGATACTGAAATGATTGAGAGGTTTAACAACCTGAACATCTCGGCTCGTCTGATGGTTGGGACCATCGTGACGGCGGTGGGCCTGCTTCTCTTCGCATCGCAACTGACCTATCAGCAATTCGGCAATGTCTTGGAACTGCGCAAGGCCGGCGACCTCGTATCTCTGATGCCGGAGGTTGGCCAGCTTGTCCACGAACTGCAGAAGGAGAGGGGACAGTCGGCCGGTTTCATTTCGTCAAAGGGCGCATCGTTTGCCGATGCACTGCCGGTGCAACGCGGTGATACGGACCGGGTCCTTCAGCATACACGGGCCGCGCTGGACGATTTCCGCTTCGGCCGTTTTCAGCCCTCTCTTGAAGAGAGTGTGCGCCAGAGCAGGGCAATGCTGGCGGATCTTGCCGATGTCCGGCAATCCGTGGACAGCTTCTCGCTCACTGTTCCGCAGATGGCGAAATACTATACCGGAACCATCGTAACTCTGCTTGAAATTGCGCACGAATTGCAGCTTGCAAGCCGTAATGATCAGGTTAGCAAGTCTATGATTTCGTATCATAATTTCATGCTGGGCAAAGAATATGCCGGGCGCGAGCGCGCGATGGGCGCTGTCGGTTTCGGTTCCGGCCAGTTTGCCCCGGCGATATACGATAACCTGATCCGCTTCATCCAGTCCCAGAATGTCTATTTTGGAAGTTTCAAGAATCTGGCCTCTGCTGAATTGCAGGCACTGGACGAGCGCGTCGTCAGCGGTCCGGTGGTTGAGGAAGTCAACCGGATGCGCGACGTTGCAATCAGTTCGCTGCAGACGGGAGACCTTCAAGGCATTACGGCTTCTCAGTGGTTTGCCGCAACCACCGACCGGATCGACCTGATGAAGGACGTGGAAGACGCTCTTGTGGCTGACATGAGCCAAATCGTCGGCAATTTGATCTGGACGGCCTGGATCGGCCTTGCGATCAACTTAGCGCTGACCGTCGCGGTTCTGGCGCTCGGCGGCTTCATGCTTGTCGTCGTCGGTCGCTCCATAACCGAACCAGTGGCGTCCTTGACTGAATCCATGCAGGAACTGTCGGAAGGCAACAATGACGTGCTGATCAGCGGCGCGGAGCGCCGGGACGAACTGGGCGTCATGGCCCGGGCACTTCAGGTGTTCAAGGACGCCGCCGTCGAGAAAGTCGCCCTGGAGCAGGAAGCCACGGAAGAGCGGCAGAAGGTCGAGCAGGAGCGCAAACGTGTATCCGACCAGCTTGCGCACGCAGTGGAGCAGGTCGGTGCTGCCCTGGGACGTTTGGCTGAAGGTGACCTTACAGCCCACATCGGAGCTGAACTTGCCTCCGAATACCAAAAGACAAAGGAGGATTTCAATATTGCGGCGGCGCGGCTCCACAAAGCGCTGGGCGCCGTAACCGCCTCGGCGCGCGAGATAAGGTCCAGCTCGGAAGCGATCGCACAGGCATCCGAGGACATGTCGAGAAGGACGGAGAGCCAGGCAGCCTCGCTGGAACAGACAGCCGCCGCCGTCGCTCAGATTTCGCAGAATATGAAGGCCACACTGGATTCGGCGACCCGGGCGCGGGAAATCGCCGAGGGCGCCAAGGAGCGGGCAACCGAGGGCACCAAGGTCGTCGGCTCGGCCATCGACTCCATGCAGGACATCGAGAACGCGGCAAAGCAGATGAACGAGATCATCGGCGTCATCGACGAGATCGCGTTCCAGACCAGCCTTCTGGCACTGAACGCCGGTGTCGAGGCCGCCCGCGCCGGGGAGGCCGGCAAAGGCTTTGCCGTTGTTGCGTCCGAGGTCCGGGCGCTGGCGCAGAGATCCGCGGAAGAATCGGGACAGATCAAGGAGCTGATCTCCAATTCCTCTTCCAGCATTGAGAACGGCGCGGAGCTTGTGCGCCGCACCGGCACCGTGCTTGAAGCCATCGTCAAGGAAGTCGGCGATGTCGATGATGTGGTTGTCGATATCTTTTCCGGGGCCGAGGATCAGCAGACAAGCATCGACGAAATCAATTCGGCGATCAGCCAGCTGGACCAGGCCACCCAGCAAAATGCCGCGATGGCCGAGCAGGCGACCGCGGCCACGCGAATGCTGTCGGACGAAAGCGATCAACTAGTCGATCTGATCGGCCGTTTTGTCACCAGTGACTCAGCGACGGCACAGCAGGGGCGTGCTGAAGCCGGACGGCAGGACGAACCAACCGCCCTGGCAGGCTGATTTTCTGAAAGACTTCCGATGGGGTGTGCAATACCCGAAAACGTCCCTATTCAGGATTCGACCGATGCGACGAACGCATCCAGTTCCTTGCCAAGTGCGTCCCAGTCGGTGAATTCTCTGTCCTCCGTGATGGGCGCCCGGTTTTCCAGGACGACGTGTTCGACGATCTGGTTCATGTAGTAGTCGTACTGGTCGTATTTCAGCGCACCCGCGACTAGGGCGATCGAGCGGGGTTCAAAACCTGTGTCCTCGACGAACCTGTCGACATAGCGCCTGGCCTCGTCCGCACCGTTTTCGAAGGCAACGGAAAGGCTGACGGAAACCAGCAGTGTGGGAAGCGTCTTGAGTTGCGCGCGATGGGCCACGGTGAAATTGATCAGGGACTCCTGGTGGCTCTTCTGATGCACCGACCCGGCGAGGATGGCCGCGTCAAAGGAGGCCACATCGAGATCGGGTAGGCGTCTGCGACTGTCGCTCTCATCGACATCATGGCCGGCGGCCTTCAGCCGTTCTGCACAGAAGTCTGCAATTTTCCGCGTCTGACCCTCGGTCGTGCCGTAAATAAGCAGTATCCGCATGGTTTGCCTCCTTTAATTCTGCTTGCCGACCGTTTGCTTTGCGAACGCATGCTAGCCTGGCGAGGCCCGTGACGCCTTGCGTTAGATCAACCGGTGCGGTTTGCCGGGCTCCATCGGTGCCAACCAACGGCGTGCTCACGTGTGGGCAACCGTTGTAACCCTTTGTGAAAGCGGTTCCGCAAGCCCCGGATTGCAGGCGATTGGGGACCACAGCCAGTGCCAATATGGAATTTTTCCGGCGAGCGCCGGAATAAGTTCCGCCACCTTCCGTTTCTCCCTTGTCGCCGCTGAGCGGCATGTGAAGTAAAGAAAGGTGAACCCATGCAGATACTTGACAGGACCGTTGTTAACCGGGCCAAGCAAGCCTATTCCAGCCGCCGCGTGCCGCTTGACGAGATCAAGACTCTGATCAGCGAGAAACGTCGGCCGAAATCAGGCGATCTCGTCCTGGCCCGTGTGGTCAAACTCGGTTCGCACCAGCGAATAGAGCTGCCGAGCGGACGGCGCGCGATGATGAATCCCGGTGACGAGATCATCGTCGCATATGGAGACCGGTATGCGCCGGACCAGTACGAGGCCTATGTTCCGGGTGATCTCGGACCTTGTCACCTCGTCGCTGCGGGCGGCGTTGCAGCGCGGGCAAAGAGCTGGCACGACAGGATGGGCGGACCGACTGAGATCGAGCCGATCGGGCTGCTGGGCTGCGCCCGGCACGAACCGCTGAACATCGGCGATTTTGCCCTGAAGCATGTTCCCGGACCAATGCCGGATGCGGTCTTTGCGGTCTTTGGGACATCCATGAATGCCGGCAAGACAATCACGGCAGCGACACTTGTGAAGGGCTTTACCGACGCCGGTTACCGCGTCGGCGCCGCCAAGATCACCGGCACAGCTGCCGGCGGCGATCCATGGCTGATGCGCGACTATGGCGCTGCGGAAGTTGTCGACTTTACCGATGCCGGTTTCCCCAGCACTTTCAACATCGATCCCGAAACGATCCTCGACAGCACGGACAATCTGCTGCGTGCGCTCGGCAGTCGCGGCTGTTCGATCGCTGTCATCGAGATTGCCGACGGGCTTTACCAGGCGGAAACCGCCGCCCTTGCCGCCACCGAGGAGCTGCGCTCGATCCTGACCGGAACCTTCTTTGCCGCAGGTGATGCGATGGGTGCGGTGTCGGGTGCGGCGGATCTGGCGCGGATGGGCCACCGCGTTGTCGGCATTTCCGGTGCATTGACGCGCTCGCCGCTCGCCTGCCGCGAGGCGGCAAAGGCGTCCGGTTTTCCCGTCTTTTGCCTTGACGAACTGACAAATCCGGAGGCGGTCGCTGACTGGGCAGCGCTTGCCGGTGGCCGGTTCGAAACCGCGGCGGGCCAGTAAGATGACGGTTCCCGTTCTTTGGACCCGGCGGCGTTTGATACGGCTATCGGGTCTCGCCGGCATCGGCTTCGTCCAGGCCGGCGCTGCTCTGGCAATTGGGATCTCGGGAAGCCGCGCGTTGACGGAGAATGACGCTTCTTCCCCCCGCCTTTGGTTCCTGGGCGCCGTTGTCGCCGCAGCTGCGGTTCTCATTCTCGCACGCGTGCTGCAGCGCCGCTTTGCTGAGGCATTGGCGCTTGACTATGTAACGGAACTGCGTTTGGCACTGATGAGCCATGTCATGCGAATACCCGCGGATGCGCGTCAGCCGAGCTCCGGGTTGGTGATGACCCGCGTCGTCAACGATCTGTCAGCGATCAAGCTTTGGATTGCCAGTGGCCTTGTCTCCATAACGGTCGCAATTGCGACCCTTGTCGCGATGTCGTTGATGCTCGCGGCCTACCGACCGGCACTTGCAATCGTGCTCGCGATTGCCGCGGCAATCTGGTGCGTACCGGTCCTTGTCAGTCTCAAGCCGCTCGAGCGGCACATTCGCGAGAGCCGACGCCAACGCGGCCGCATCGCTGCGCGCGCAGGCGCGATCCTGGCTGCGCGCCTGACACTCCTCGGCTTCGGCCGACACGGTCCGACGGTGCGCGGGCTGCAGAGGAAATCTGAACAGTTGAACAATGCGCTTGTCGGGCGCGCCACGGTGTCGGGTCTGTTGCGGTCCAGCGGTGATCTTGTTTTTCCGGTTGTTGTTCTGTCGGCGGTAATCGGGCGCCTGTTCTTCGAAACCGGTGCTTTTGATGCCGTTTCTCTTGGTGTGCTTGTTCTGATGGCAGGCTTGACGGCGACTCATCTCAGTGCCGTTGCGCTCGGCCTCGAGTACCGGCTGGCACACAAAGTGGCGCTCGCCCGGCTGACGTCGGTGATGGAAGTGCCCGCGCTTGACCTGGAAAAGGGTCAGGAACTGGCGAGACGAGACGGCGACGGAACGATCGCCGTGAAGAGCCTGCGATTGGATCCCGATGGACGCAGCGTCACAATGACTGCTGAGCCCGGGGAAGCGGTGGCGCTTGAGGGATTGTCGGTCGAAGAAGCAACAGATTTCGTGCTGAAGCTGTCGCGGCTGAAAGAGCCCGCTGCCGAAACGGTCTTTCTCGGCGGACGCGATGCTACAACAGTTCGGACACGCAACTGGTGGCGCAACGTAACGGTTGTTTCGCCGCAACTTCCGTTGATCAAGGCAAACATACTGAAAAACGGACAGATCGGAGCGCATTCCAGCATCAGTGCAACAGAACGCAGTCGCGTCCTGCAGCGTTTTGGCCTGTTACCGATGCACATGGCGATGGTCGTCCGAGAAGGAGCTCATCATCCCGGCATTCCTGCGGTTGCCATCCGGGCCGCCCGCGCCGTATTGCGTCGAAGCGCTGTGGTTCTTGTTGCCGACGACGATTTGGTCGCCGAAGAGACTCTGTTTCGGGTCTTTGTAGAGGAACTGCAATCGACGAATGCAACGATTGTCGTGGCCACACCCTTGTCGGCCCGGCTCAGGCGCGGTTTCAGGGCGATCGATTTGGGAAACACCAATGCGCGGGCAGCTTGAGACTGCCCGTGCCGCCGGGTTCAGATTTAAGGTTTACTCTTTTTATCAATTGATTGACTGAAGTATCGAATTTTCTTCGTCAGCTTCCATGGGCGCCCCGGCACCAACGGCCGAAAGATAGGCCTCGAGTGCTTCGAGTGACGAGGCCGGGGCATATCCGCTGCTGTTCTGCTGCGCGATCACCGTAAACTGCAGATCCCACGTGGCACCGGGTCGACATGCAACGGCGACGACGGTCGAACCATCCGTGTGGTCGACCTCGAATTCGCGGCAGAACGTTCCATCAGAGTCACGGTAACTCGCGATCGCCCGGAAGCGCTCACCCGCAGAAAGATCGGTTTCTGCGCCGGACGCGACGGTATTCAGTGCAGTCGAAATTCCCGGCTGGGCAAGGTCGGCCATCCGCAGGCCGTTTGTCTGTCCGGTTCCGGAAATACCTGCCAGGTAGCCGCCCAGCGCACCGGCCACGAGGGCAACCGATGCCGCTAGAGGCAATGCCCAGCCGCGGCCCGGCAGCCGGGCTGCGGGCGTAGGTTGCCGCAGCGCTGTCACATTGCTTGAATTGTCGACCATGGCGCTGACCCTGGCTGTCAGGGCCTCCGGGACGGGTTCGTCAAGCAAAGGCTTCAGGGCGTCCTGCGCTTTCATGCGGCTGTCGAGAAATGTGGCTACTCTTGCAGCGAGCGCGTCATCGCTCTCCATAGCATGCTCGATGGCTTCACGCTCCTCGGGCTGGAGTTCGCCGTCAGCGAACGCCATCAGGACCTCATCGGTAAACTGTCCCTTGTTCATTGCGCAAAACCTTTCTTATCAGCAGAACGTCCGGCTGAGCCATCTATTCCCGCCCCGTCGATAATTTTCTTTCGCGCTCTCGCGAGCCGGCTCATTACTGTTCCGATCGGCACTTCCAGAATGTCCGCGGCTTCCTTGTAGGACAGCGCCTCAACGCTGACGAGCATCAGCACCTCGCGCTGATCGTCCGGCAGGGCGGCAATCGCCCGCGCGGTCTCATCAAGCGTAATTCGCGCCTCGGTGACGGCGGCACCATCCTGCCCGACCAGGAAATGCGCATCATCGATATCCGTTTTCACACCCTCCGTCCGCTGACGTCGCGTTCTGTCAATCCAGGCATTGCGCATGATGCGAAAGAGCCACGCGTCCATGCGTGTCCCGGGCTGATAGCCGCCACGGTTCGCAAGCGCCTTTTCACAGGTCTCCTGCACCAAATCGTCTGCGACATCGCGTGATTTGCAAAGCGAGATCGCGAACCGGCGCAGATTCGGAAGAAATGCGATCAAGTCTTGGCCAAAATCATCAGCCATGTGCGATTGGGCCTTTCATGCCAAAACGAATAATCTACGGAATATTTGCGTCGCTGCCGCGTTTACGTCCTGAAGCTATGAAGGGCTGTGGCCCGCAAATAAGGTGAGCTGATAAGAATGGCTATTTTCAGAATTCCGAACCCGATGGCAACCGTGAAGCCCTATTTTGTATGTGTTTTTCTGCTTGCGGGGTTGTTTGTAACCGCTGAGGTGCTGGTGGATGCCGGTCACGTCTGGAGCAGTGCCGCCCATGCTGACGACGATGGCGACAGCGACGGCGACGGCGATGGCGATGGTGGCGACGGCGACAATGGGGACGACGGTGACGATGGCGACGACAACGGCGGCCCCGCCGCCGGTTCCCGGGGATCGGGAGTACAGAATGCGCCGGGCATCTTTCGTATTTTCCGCCAGAACCGGCGAACCGCTCCGAGAGCCCGGTCGGCCGCACCGGCACCGAGACCTCAGCGCGTGCCGGACGAGATCGTTGCCATCGGACTGGATGAAGACGACATTGAGCGCCTTGTGGAACAGGGTTATGCCGAGTTGGACCGACAGCAAATCCAGACGCCGCAAGCGATTCTTGTGCGTTTCAGGATCCGCGCCGGTGTTTCGCTCGAAGATGCCCGCGAAGAGGTGGCGGCCGCCAATGCGGCTGCAAGCGCGGATTTCAACCACTTCTATCGGACCAGCGCACCGCCATCCGCCGCCGTCATGCCGCCGCTTCCGGAGTGTGAAGGTCCGGGCTGCGCAGCGCGGAAACTGATCGGCTGGCCCATTGCGCCAGACGGGCAGGGCAGTTGCGGGGCAGGCGCCCGTATTGGACTGATCGATACAGGCATCAATCCGGAGCATCTGGCCTTCAGCGGCGGCCAATTGCAGGTGATAAACAGTCCGGTCGACGGACCGCGCAAGTCGTCCCGCAGGCATGGCACGGCTGTAGCCTCCATCCTTGTAGGATCGGCTGAAAGCCGCACCCCCGGGCTGCTGCCGAACGCGACCGTCATTGCCGTCGATGCCTTTTATCGCAGTAAGGGAAATGATGAGCGCAGCGATGTTTTCACGTTGGTGAGGGCGATTGATCTTATCAACCGGCGTGACGTCAGCGTTATCAATATGAGCCTGTCGGGTCCGCAAAACGCGGTACTGGAGCGGTCGATTGCAAACCTTGAGGAAAACCAGGTGATTGTCATTGCCGCTGCCGGCAATATGGGCCCAAGGGCGCAACCGGTCTATCCGGCGGCCTATCCAGGCGTGATCGCGGTGACCGCGGTTGATCACCGCGGGCGCATCTACCGCCGCGCCGGACGCGGCGAGCATATCGATATTTCCGGGCCGGGTGTCGAAGTATGGATCGCGGCATCGGTTCGGGGCGCGCGCTTTGCAACAGGCACGTCCTACGCCGTGCCCTTTATCACGGCGGCCGCTGCCCTTGTGCTGCGTGATCATGCTGCCGTTGGACATGATGCGGTGCTAGAGGCGCTGGCGCAGCGTGCACGGGATCTCGGAGAACCCGGAAAAGACGACGTTTTCGGTTATGGACTGCTGCAGGCAGCTGATCTGTGCAGCTAGGCCGGGATCGAAATGCCGACGTGTTCACTCCGCCGCAACTTGGGTGCCCGGTTGGGCCGGCAGGCGCCGGGGCAGAGCCGAAACCGCGATGAAGATCACCAGGGCGCAAGCGGCAAGGATATGGAATAAAGTGTCGAAGCCCCAGCGATCATAAACGAAGGCAATCATCGGCAGGCTGATGGCCAGCACAGTAAAGCTGACCACATACCGCACACCGTATATGCGTGCGCGGTGGGCGCCGCTGGCCATCTTGCCCACCATGTAATCGCCAATGGGAATTTGACCGAAGGCGCCGAGCATGAAGCCGAGAGCGATAGCAAGTGCGATCGCATCGGACTTGCCGGGCATCAGCCAGAAGAAGACGACCTGCATGAAGGCAACGATCATGAAGACCAGCCGGGCGCCAAGCCGGTCAAGTGCCGCACCAACCACGAGCTGCGCCAGTGATGCGATGGCAAAGACCAGGAAGGCGAGGGACCCGATAGCCGTTGCCACATCCGCATTGTCGGCCGCGGCCAGACCTTGCATCCATGTGGAAATGTCTGCCGCAAGACCCTGGATACGCTCGTCGAAAACCTTTGGCAGAGCGAATGTCGTCGACTGGAAGATCACCGAAGAAACCGCGATCGTCAGAAAGATGATTGCCGATACCCGAACATAGACAGCCCGGTCGATAGCAGGCGCATCGTCCGTTCTGGCGGCGCCGGTTGTTCGTGCAGCGATGTGGTCGGATCTGATCTCGTCATGCCGCAGCGCCCAGTAGACCGCGCCCATCAGAATCGAAAATATCCCCGGCAGGATGAAAGCCATGCGCCAGCCGCCATGATCGATCAGAAAACCGGTAACCAGCGCGGCGCTGGCTACCCCGAGATTGCCCCAGACACCGTTTGCCGCAATGCGCATGCCCATGTTGCGCCACCGCATCGTGACAATCGCCAGCCCGACCGGGTGGTAGATGGCGGCAAACACACCGATGACGAAAAGGCCGATGCCGATTTGCAGGGGCGTCTGCGCAAAACCCGTGACAATCGATGACACGCCGATGCCTATGAAGAACACGCACATCATGCCGTCGCGGCTCCAGCGGTCGGCCAGCCACCCGGCGGGAAGGGCGAATACACCGAAGGCGAAGAACCCGGGCGTCGCATAGGCCAGAAGCTCGGCATAACCGACCCCCCATTCCCGGTGCAACGCAAGCGCGGCCACCGTGGCAAAGATCAGCGTGAAGAGATGATCCAGGAAGTGCCCGATGTTCAGGAGCAGAAAATGCAGCCGGTCGCGCGTCATCATGGGTTCCGATCGAGTTTCACCATTCGCAGTCTACTCTTGGCGGATTTGCGATGTCATGACATATTTCGTCGAGAACCGGACAAAGACACGGTGAGGACGAAGCTGTATGTCAAAGACCCTGGAGCGCAGTTCGGATCCGGAAGACTATGATCGCCTGGCACAACCCATCGGCGCGATGTCTGCTTCCTTTGCAGACGGCGACACCATTCCGTGGCACCGGCACCGGCGCGACCAGCTGCTCTATGCCGTAAGCGGCATTATGCGCCTTGAGGCGCGGAGGCGGGCCTGGGTGGTGCCGCCGGACGGTGCCATCTGGATCCCGGGCGGTACAGAACACAAGTTGAGAATGTTCGGGTCCGTCGAAATGCGCACGCTCTATGTCGATGCGGCAATGATACGCCAGCGCCCGAGACCGCTCAGCGTTATTGCTGTTTCCAATCTGCTGCGGGAACTGATCCTGGCGCTGACAGAAGAACCGATGGCATACGAGCCGCACAGCCGGGCGGCACACATTGCCCGGATGATCGAATTCGAGATCGGCCTGGCCCGCGAACTCGCGCTCCATGTCCCGTTGCCATCCGATCCACGCCTGCAGGCGCTGTGCGCTGCGCTTCTGGCCGATCCATCCGACGACCGGACGCTTGAAGGCTGGTCACAGACTGCCGGCGCTTCGGCGCGAACCCTGGCCCGCCTGTTCGATCATGACCTTGGCATCGGCTTTACCGAATGGCGTCAAAGGGCACGCTTTCACGGTGCCATGGAAGCCCTGTCGCGCGGTCAACCTGTTGCTGTCGCCGCGCGGCGGCATGGCTACAACAGTCCGAGCGCTTTTGCGGCGGCCTTCAAGAAAGTCATGGGTATCACACCGTCCTCTGTCCATGCTGGAAAGCATCTGCCCAAGATGCGTGTTTGACGTTTGGGAATTGCCGTCGTGTTATCTCACGCGATCCGTTCTGCCGGGAACAAGTCCACGGAATGACTCAATGAAAAGTTCTGACTTCAGCGATACAGAGCACCACTACGATGAAATCGCTCAGCAATGGGCCGACGCGAAATCCATTCCCTACATCGAGTACATTCTGACCCCATCGCTCCTAAAGTTGATCGGTCCGGTCGACGGAAAGACGGTCCTGGACCTTGCCTGCGGCGAGGGCGCGGATTTGCGGCATCTGAAAAAGCTCGGCGCGGCGGATGTCCTTGGCGTCGATATCTCCCATGAGATGATCCATTTGGCGCGGAACGCCGAGAAAGAAGAGCCGCTCGGCTGCCGGTATCTGGTCGGGGATGCCGCGCAACTGCAGCTTGATGAGCAGTTCGACCTGGTCATCGGCGCATTTTTGCTCAATCACGCATCCAGCAAGGAGCAATTGCTGTCCCTGTTTTCCGCCATAGCCGGCGCGCTGACGCCTGGCGGACGTTTTGTCGGTCTCAACGTCAACATGGCAATCGAGACGGCACACTATGATGATTTGCGCAAATACGGCCGCTGGATGACAACCACGCCGGACCGCAAGGAAGGCGACATGATCGTGGTGCATCACCGCAATCCGGACGGGTCCGAAATGATAATCGAGAACTTTTACCTCAGCCCCGAAACGTATGCTGCGGCGGCTGCCGAAGCCGGATTGAAGAACTTTCGGTGGCTTGCCCTTTCGGTCTCGCAGGCAGGGCTGGATGCGTATCCGCCCGGTTTCTGGGATGAATTCTTCGAAACGCCCCAGGTCATGGGCATCGCCGCAGACTTGTAACTCTCGCGGCGCAGTGCGCATCAATGCAATCTTGGACACCGATGTTGTGTGATCGCCCTGGCTGTGCCACCAATTCCTGCGCGGGCTGATTGCCTGCATTCTGTCTTTCCCAATGCATCGAGGATCGGACCCGCCATGAGTGCTTTTGTTATTGTCGACACAAAGATCAGCAACCCCGAGGCCTATGAAGAGTACAAGGCAAAGGCGCGGCCCATCGCGGAAAAATATGGCGGGACATATCGTGCCCGCGGCGGTGAGATGGATATCGTCGAAAGCGATCTCTGGTCGCCGACACGCATCGTCATTGTCGAGTTCCCGGATATACAAAGCGCGCGTGAATTTGTCGAAAGCGATGAATATGCGCCGGTGAGGGCGATACGCCGGGCAAATGCCGAATGCTCCTTCGTGATCGTCGAGGGGATGTGACGAATTGTGTCACTGTTTCGATCCGCCGCGCGGTCGGCATGGGTGCAGCGTGAGGATCTCGGCTTCCAGTTGAATAAAATTCTCCCGGTGGCGGCAGGCGACTGCTAACCAAAACCTCCGATAAACGGGCGTATATCCGGCCGATCGCTTCAGCTTTACCAATTGTTTGCGCAAAAGGTTCAGGCCATTTGAGGAGCACAGGAACGCCGTCGAGCTGGCAAGCATGATCGGCAACACAAGGCGCCCACCCATGACAAAGTCGTTCAGTGTCGCTGAATACAGGCGCAATGCCGAAAAACCGCGTCGGCGTCGCGGCCGCAAAATCAAAAAGGAGCCGCGAGAGCGGTATCCACACCCGCAAGGCCTCCCTGCCAGCAGGCAAATCACCTTGTCCGTCGGCCTTGTGCTGATGTTCATCGCACTCCTGGTCTGGCCAATTAATCCGGCAAATCCTGCTGCGCCCGGGCTCTTGCTGCATATCCCGAACCTTCTGTCCGGCGAGCTTCTCAGTCTCGATCTCAAGACGTCCTCCGTCCAGGTATTAGACGGCGCGATGCAAAGCCGGGCTTCGGTCTTGTTCAACCTGGCTCTGCTTTTGGCGGGTTTGATCGCGGTTCTTCGGCATAACTGGATTGTCGTCGCTGCGGTGGCCTTGCTGCTTTGCCTGCCATGGGAACTGATTGGTTATGCTGCGCCAACACGACTGTTGGCGCTCGCCATGTTCGCGGTCGCCATTCCTGTGGCATTTTTGCCGATCTCGGTGCTCTTCCAGGCCGCTATAGTCGTGCTGGCGTTCTCGGTTGTCCCCGTTCTGATATCGTCAACGCCGCATTCGGATGCAGTGCGGGTTCCGGGAACCGACATTGCTTACCAGACGGTCTCTTTCAGTCAGCTCAATGCCGATCCGGTGACCGCCGCGCGGTGGCAGCAGTTTCTGACGGCGCCCGTTGGCAGAGGCGACACCCAGGCAGCGGCAAACGCGCGCGCATTCGCACTGGCACAGGAGCGGTATCACGCCGACGATTACACGGGCACAAAGGCCGCGCTCGTGAGTATCGACAGAATGGGTGGGGCGGCGAACCATTTCGAGCGCCACTTCCTGAGCGAAATCCGGAGGGGCCTGGCGTATAAGGGTGCGTTCGGCGCAGCTAAGCAGACAAGGCTTCTGTGGAACCACCGCCTCCGGATGGCACTTTGCTATTTCGGGTTTGGCCTTGGCCTGCTCATCGTGTTGGCCAGGCCGCTGCGGGTCGGCTTGCGGGAAATCGCCGGTTGGCGTTTGCTGGATTTGAATGCAGCGCGCGAAAAGATGAAGAGAGTGGCGACCGTCACGACGGCGGTTGCGGGAAAGGCTTATGTTCCGGCGGCGTTTCAGCGCCAGGACAGCAAGGCCATTTCATCCCATTCAAAGGCAAATGCCCGGGATGCCATCAGAACCCTTGCGGCACGATTTGATGAATTCGCTTATACGTCACTGGTTTTCTTCGCGGTTTCGTTGGCCGCATATTATCTGTATCGCCTGTTTCAGCTCCCAGATGCCGGGCAAAACACCGCGTTTGAGCTGGTAGCGCTGCCGTCGGGAATAGCCCGGGACGGTGCCGATGCGGGTTTCCTGCAGGCATCTCTGGTAAACAGTCCGGGAGCGATTGATTGGCTGCTCTCGGTGCCGTTCACCACAATAATCCTCCTGGCCGCGACGGTGGCAGCGTTCATATTGTTCAAGAGCAGGCTCCCCGCGTTGCTGGTCCTGGTGGCATCCCTGCTGCTGGGCGTCCTTGCGCCGCACCTGATTGCGCCCCAACCACGATTCGAGGTCAACGCATCGGCCGTCGATGAGGAACACCGGTTGGCGCTCGAGAGCCAGATCGTTCGCAGCAGTGATGAGATTTCATTGGCGCTGAGGCCGGCGATCAACTCGAATGACGCGGCGGCCGCTGCTGAAAATCCGCAGACCGGAGCAACGGGAGACGGACACGTTCGGCCGGCGGCAAGGTTCGAGGCAGCGTTTGTGCTGGCGCAGCTCGCTTATATTGAGAACAAGCCTGCAGAGGCGGCCCGAATTCTGGAAACGATCGATTTCGAAGCGCCGTTCATTGCGCCCTATCAGACCCATCGCCTGCAGCTCATTCGCGCATGGGCGGAGGCCAGGGGCTACGGCGCGAGTTTGAACGTGAATTCGTTCACCGTAGGCATTTCTCCAACGGTATCACGGATCATTTCATATCTCTTTGGCGCCATATCGGCAGGGGCGCTGGCTGCAGGGATCGCCTTGTGTGCGCTGTGTGCGTTTGTATATCGGCGCAGAAGCAGCCTCCTCGATATGCTCGACAACGCGCCATCGGCCGCCCGCGTCGAACCAGATCGTCTGGGCCGCATTTTGGGCAGGTAAGAACGCCTTGCCGGAAAGCGGTTGATGGGTTAGAGTTTACAGAAGGTCGGTCCCGATGGGGCCGGCCTTTCTGTTTGGCGGACGTTCCGCCGACGCACTAGCCCTGAAATCGGCAGGTATTTTCATGAACAACGCATTCCTGCGCGCGGACTGCGCGCGATGTGCTGCGCTCTGCTGCGTGGCGCTTGCCTTTGACAAATCCGAGCGGTTCGGCATCGACAAACCCGCAGGGCAGCCTTGTCCGCATCTCCATGCCAGCCACCGCTGCACAATCCACGCGGCGCGAGGCCAAAGCGGCTTTGCCGGATGCGTCGATTATGATTGCCTCGGCGCCGGTCAGCGTGTCACGCAGGAAGTGTTCAACGGCCGCACCTGCTGGGGCGATCACGCGAGCTTGCGAAGAATGATGAACGCCTTCCGCGCCATGCGCAAAGTCCATGAGCTTCTGTTCCTGCTTCAAACCGCTGAGCAACTGCAGCTGTCAGCCAATCAGCGGCGGACGGCCAGCTTGCTTGTCCAGCATCTTTCGCCGCGGGGCGGCTGGACGGTCGACACACTTTCGGCGTTTGAGCGGGGAACACTTCCCGATACGGTTCACGCGTTTCTCAAATCGCTGCGCAGGGCTGCAAGGTTTGCCGGTTAGCGGTGCGCGGGCGGTGCGCCTCCGATGCTGCGTGTGATGTCATCGGCGCTCTGGCGCACCAGGAGGCCATACTCAGTCAGCGCCGAATCCGGAATGCGAACGCTTGGCCCTGAGACGGATATGCCGGCGATGGCCTCGCCATACTCATTGTACACCGGGGCGGCGACGCAGCGCATGCCAAGCGTGCGCTCCTCGTTGTCGATCGCCCATCCGCGCTCACGGACTGCCGCCATTTCGTTGCGCAGTGCTTCCGGATCGGCAATGGTGTTATCCGTATAGGTCGGCAGCCCCTTTTTGGCCATCCAATTGTCCAGACCGCTGGCGTCCATATGCGCCAGCAGCGCTTTGCCGATGCCGGATGCGTGCATGTGGGCGCGGGTCCCGGGGCGGTGGAATGCGCGGATCGGTTCGTGGGTCTCGACCTGCGAGACGAAAACCACATCACCATCATCGGCAATGGCCATGTTTGCCGTCTCGCCCGTTTTCTCCATCAGCGCACGCAACATTGGCCGCCCGGCTTCCACGACCTTTATACGGCGGGTGAATGATCCGCCGATTCGAAAGGCCTCGACACCGATCGTCCAAAGCTGGGATTCCTCATCGAATTCCAGATAGCCGAAACTTTGCAACGTCATCAGCAGCCTGTGCGCCGTTGAGGCGGGCATGCCGGCCCGTTGCGAAAGATCGGTCAGGCTCATGCTGTCGGCTTCGGCCACCGTCTGCAGCAGGATCAAAGCCCGCTCCAGTGCCTTGACGTTTGTCGCTGGCTTGTTGGTCGGCCGGCCACGTGGCCTGCCGCGCGTTCTTGTAAAGACCTTGTCGCTCACGGCAACAGAGTATGGCGCATGGGCATTCATATGCAAGTGTTGGAAGAAAATTTTGAAAATAGATTTTGGATTTATATTAAATAATAAAAACAACATGATAAAGGAGAAAATGAAAAATGAAAAAATTTTTCGGAAAAATTGAGTTCTGGGCGCGGTTTTGTCATTTTAGCGGCCATTGGAATTGAGGATGGACCATGAGTGACCAGAACCCGCTGTTTATTCCCGGCCCGACGAACATCCCCGAAAGGCTGCGCCGGGCAATTGACGTACCGTCAATGGATCACCGTTCTGAGAGTTTCGCGGCGATCCTGAAGCCGGTGATTGACGGTGTGAAGGATGTGCTGAAAACGCGCGACGGCGAGGTTGTCATTTTCCCGGCAAGCGGGACCGGCGGCTGGGAAGCGGCCATTACCAACACGTTGTCGCCGGGCGACAAGGTCCTGTCCGCCCGCTATGGCATGTTCTCCCATCGCTGGATCGACCTGTGCCAGCGCCACGGCCTCGACGTCGAGGTAATCGAGGAGGAATGGGGTAACGGCGTACCGGCCGATAGGATTGAGGACGCGCTTGCAAACGACCCGGACCATGCCATCAAGGCGGTGCTTGTTACGCACAACGAAACCGCGACGGGCGTTCGCAGCGATATTGCAGCCGTCCGCAAGGCGCTCGATGCCGCAAAGCACCCGGCACTTCTTTATGTCGATGGCGTCAGTTCGATCGCGTCGATGGATTTCCGCATGGACGAATGGGGCGTTGATCTGGCGGTCACAGGATCGCAAAAGGGTTTCATGCTTCCGACCGGCGCCGCCATTGTCGGCATCAGCCGCAAGGCGCTGCAGGCGATGGAAGCGGCCCGCTGTCCGCGCTGCTATTTCGATTTCCGCGACATGCTGTCGACCAATACCACCGGGGGCTTTCCCTATACCCCGCCGCTCAACATCCTGTGCGCTATGAAGGTCTCGCTCGAAATGCTCCAGGAAGAGGGGCTTCCCAATGTCTTTGCCCGCCATCACCGAATTGCCGAAGGTATCCGCAGCGCGATCAGCGCCTGGGGCTTGAAGATTTGCGCCAACAATCCGCGGCTGTACTCGGAAACCGTCACCGCCATTTGTGTTCCGCACGGCTTCGACAGCAACAAGATTGTCAGCCATGCGGCGGAGAAATACGGCGTCGCGTTCGGTGTTGGGCTCGGAAAGGTTGCCGGAAAGGTCTTCCGCATCGGCCATTTGGGGTCAATGACCGACGTGATGGCATTAAGTGGCCTTGCCACTGCTGAAATGGTCATGGCCGATCTCGACTATCCGATCACGCTGGGTTCAGGTGTGGCGGCCGCGCAGGAGTATTATCGCAGCACACGGCATGTCGGCAGTGTCGGCACGTCCCGCGCAGCATAGGTGTCAAAATGTACATCCCGACCTTTGATGACGTGAAGGCCGCGCATGAGCGGATCCGGCCGCATGTGCACCGCACCCCGGTCCTGACCAGCACGTTCTTCAACACGCTGACCGGCGCCGAGCTTTTCTTCAAGTGCGAGAATTTTCAAAAGGCCGGCGCTTTCAAGGTGCGCGGCGCATCGAACGCCGTTTTCGGTCTCAGTGCCGACAAGGCAAAATACGGCGTTGCCAGCCATTCATCCGGGAACCATGCCCTGTCGCTCTCCTATGCAGCCGGCCGCCGCGGTGTCGATGTGACCGTGGTGATGCCGCGCACGGCCCCGGACGCCAAGAAGGACGCAGTGCGTGGCTATGGCGGAAAGGTGCTTGAATGCGAACCGTCGACCGCCGCACGCGAGGCCATGCTCAAGGAGGTTGTGGACGAAACCGGCGCGGATTTCGTCCACCCCTACAACGATCACCGTGTTATCGCCGGCCAGGGAACATGCTCCCTGGAGCTGAACGAGGAGGTCGGCCCGCTCGATGCGGTGGTTGCACCCATCGGCGGCGGCGGCATGATTTCGGGCACGTGCCTGACCATGTCCAGCATTTCACCCCATACCAAGATCTATGCGGCCGAGCCGGAAAACGCAGACGATGTCTACAGGTCGCTGCGCGAGGGAAAGATCGTCGAAGACGATGCGCCAAACACGATCGCGGACGGGCTGAAAGTGTCGATGCGGCCGAGGACATGGCACTTTGTCTCCAACCACGTTGCCGATGTTCTTCTGGTATCGGAGGATGAAATCGCCCGGGCAATGTATCTGGTCTGGCAGCGCATGAAGATCGTCATCGAGCCGTCCAGCGCGGTGGCGATGGCCGCCATCATCAGGAACCGGGAGATGTTCGATGGCAAGCGCGTCGGCGTAATCTTTACCGGCGGCAATGTGGATTTGACGAAACTGCCCTGGATGCAGGGCCTCGGTCTGGAAAAATCAGCGGGAGAATAGGATGAATGCGATGAGCAGCGCACCAGTGGTCGGCCTGAATATACCGGCAGTGGTCGGAATGGATCTCAAGGACGTGGGCACGCCCGCCCTGATTGTCGACCTCGACGCCTTTGAGCGCAATGTCAAGAAAATGCGCGAATTCATTGAATCGAAGGGCATTCGTCATCGTGCGCATGCCAAGACTCATAAGTCGGCCGATATCGCGCTTTACCAGATGGAGGCGGGCGGCGCCTGCGGCGTGTGCTGTCAGAAAGTGTCCGAGGCCGAAGCGCTGGTGGCTGGCGGTGTCAAAGATGTCCTCGTCTCCAACCAGGTGGTCGATCCGAGCAAGATCGACCGGCTCGCGGCGATGGCCAAGAAAGCCCGTGTCCTGGTCTGTGTCGATGACCGCGGCAATGTCGATGACCTGTCCGCGGCGGCCAGCCGCCACGGCGTAACGGTGGAGTGCCTGGTTGAGATCGATGTCGGGGCCGGGCGTTGCGGCGTCCAGTGGGGCGAACCGGTGGTTTCACTCGCCAAAGCGATCGAAGCGGCACCGGGACTGAAGTTTTCCGGGCTGCAGGCCTATCAGGGTGCCGCCCAGCATGTTCATGACTTCGAAGAACGCAGCGCGCAGATCGACAAGGCCGTCAAGATGGTCGAGGACACGGTCGCCATGTTGAAGGAAGCCGGCCTCGAATGCGACATCGTTGGCGGGGCAGGGACCGGCACCTACTATTTTGAAGGTGGCAGCGGGGTCTACAATGAGATGCAGTGCGGTTCGTATATCTTCATGGATGCCGACTACCAGCGTGTCCGGGACCGGGAAGGCGACTTCATCCACGAGTTCGAGAACAGCCTCTTTATCTACACCGCCATCATGTCGAAAACGAAAACCGACAAGGCGATCTGCGATGCCGGGCTCAAGGCACAAAGTGTCGACAGCGGCCTGCCGGTCATCTTTGGCCGCGACGACGTGGAATACATCAAATGTTCGGACGAACACGGCGTGATCGCCGATCCTCAGAACGTCCTTAAACTGAATGACAAGCTGAAGCTCGTACCCGGCCACTGCGACCCGACCTGCAATGTCTACGACTGGTATGTCGGCGTGCGGAACGGCAAGGTCGAAGCGCTCTGGCCGGTGACAGCGCGCGGCATGTGCCTTTAGCGGCGTGTGACCCTTCAAGGGCGGCGCGATATCCCGCGCCGCCGATCGTTTCTCGACGAGGACTCCCACATGATCATCGTTTCCGAAGAGTGCGTCAGCACGATCCTGACCGAAGAGGACGGCTTTTCAGCGGTCGAGGCTGTATTTGCCGCCATGGCGCGTGGTGATGCATATAATTTTCCGGTTATCCGGGAAGCGATCGGCCACGCGGATGCGCTCTACGGTTTCAAATCGGGCTTCGACAGGGCCGGGCTTTCCCTCGGGCTGAAGTCAGGTGGATACTGGCCGGGCAACGCACAACGGGGCATACCGAACCACCAGTCGACGGTTTTACTGTTCGATCCGGATACCGGGCGTCTCTCGGCGATTGTCGGCGGTAATTATCTGACGGCGATCCGCACCGCGGCCTCGAGCGCCGTCTCGATAAAGCACCTGGCCCGCCCGGAGTCCCGCACCCTCGGGATGATCGGAGCCGGGCACCAGTCCCATTTCCAGGTTCGCGCTGCGGCCAGACTGGGCAATTTCGAGAGCGTCGTCGCATGGAACCGGCACCCCGAAATGCTGGATGACCTGGAAAAAACGGTTCAGGGTCTTGGTATGGATTTCGAAAGGGCCGAACCCGAGCAACTCGCCGCCCGGGCCGATGTCATTATCACGATCACTTCCTGTCATGAGCCGCTTTTGATGAAGGAGTGGATCCGCCCGGGAACCCATCTGGACTGCATGGGAACCGATACCAGGGGAAAAATGGAAGTGGATCCGGATCTTGTTGCTGCTGCAACGGTGTTTACGGACGAGGTAGCACAATCGACCACCATCGGAGAGGCGCAGCACGCCGTTGGAAAAGGCCTGTTGCAGGACAGCGCAATCACACCGATCGGCGATGTTATCAACGGTGCCCAGGCGGGCAGGATATCGCAGGACCAGATAACGTTGTTCGATGGCACCGGGGTCGGCCTGCAGGATCTTGCCGTCGCCTCCGCCGTTGCCGCCAAGGCGCAGGAAGAAGGGTTGTCGCAAACGGCGCACCTTTGACGGGATCAAATCGCCGAAAGGCGCTGTTTGCCCGCTCGATAATTGACGGACCTGTCCCATTTCATCATGCTAGCCGGCATCCGATGAAACGGGGACAGATCATGATCGAAGGCGCCATACACAATCCCTCCCATCCGCAGCATTTCATGCAGGTGGACAAGATGGACCAGAAGGTCTGCGTGTCCTTCGGCGATATCAGGCTTGCCGAAACCGGCCGGGCGCTGCGGCTGCTGGAAGTGGGTCGCCGGATCTACCAACCCCAGTACTATATTCCGCGTGAAGACGTGCCGGTAAACCTCGTGAAAACGGAGAAATCCACCCGCTGTCCGCTGAAGGGACAGGCAAGCTATTTCAGCATCGTGGATGAAACAGGAGAGGAACTCGCCGCCGAAATCGGCTGGTCCTATGAGGAGCCATTCGATTTCGCAGAGCTCATCTCCGGCTACATCGCTTTCGATCCGCGCCGCGTCACCATCACGGTCGAGGCAGCCAAGGCCCGCCGGATGGCCGGTTGAGAAAGGCGGACCATGCGCGATTTTGATGCCATCTACGACATTGCCGCCGAACGCAAAGGCGGCCCGGACGCCTTCGAGGCGACACTTTCCAATCCGAAGACCGCAGCGGAGTTGGCGGCCATTCCGGATGATCGCTGGCTGTCCCAGATGAGCAAGTGCATCTTTCAGGCAGGATTCAACTGGAAGGTCGTTGAAAACAAATGGCCCGATATCGAGGCCGCCTTTCATGAGTTCGACATCGGTCGGGCCGGTTTCATGACCGACGAAGAGATCGGCGAGCACCTGAGCGATCCCAAAGTCATCCGCCACGGCAAGAAGATCGCCGCCATTCGCGACAATGCCCGTTTTCTGGCGGAACTCGCAAAGGAAAACGGATCGGCGGCAACCGCATTTGCGGAATGGCCGAGGGAAGACTTTGTCGGTCTGCTTGCAATGCTGAAGAAAAGGGCGAACCGCCTTGGCGGCAACAGCGCCATGTATTTTCTGAGGTTCATGGGGGTCGACAGTTTCATCCTGTCGCGTGATGTGGTCGCGGCGCTTATTCGTGAAGGCGTGGTCGACAAGGCGCCGAGTTCAAAAAAGGACATGGAGCGCGTGCAGGAAGCCTTCAACACCTGGTGCGCCCAGTCCGGACGCCCGATGACGCATGTCAGCCGTGTGCTGGCATGTTCAATCGATGGCTGATGCAGCCGGATCGTTGGCGCCGATCAATCGGGACATGGTGGCGTGCAGCATTGCGGCACCTGTCGGAATGAGCGTATCCGGAAAGTCGTAGTCGGAATTGTGAAGCGCCGGCGTGTCGGTTCCGGCACCAAGGAAAAACATGCCGGATGCGCTGTGCTGGCCGAACTCCCCGAAATCCTCGGAAAAGCGCAGCGGTGCCTGCAGGTCTTCCACGTCAAGACCGAGGGCTCTGGCGCATTCCCGCATGTGACCGATAACGGTGACGTCATTCGCGCATGCGTTGAAGATATCGTCATAGGTAATCTCGATCGTCACACCGCATTTTTCCGCAGCACGTCTTGAAATCGTTTCCGCCGCGGCAACGATCTCGAACATTTTTTCATTGCTGACTGTCCGCAGGGTCGCCCAAAGATCGGCGTCTGCGGGCGATATGCCGAACGCCTTTTCTCCAAGGCTGGCGTGGACGATGGTGACAAGACTGAATTCACGATCGGTGGCAGTGGTGTTGGAGAGCGCGTCAAACTCTCTGATGATTTCCGCCAGACCCAATGCCGGTGAAACGCCGGCCTCCGGTTGTGCCGCGTGCGCGGTTTTGCCGGTCATGCGAATACGCATGCCGCGCGACGCACAATTGACGTACCCGTCCTTGAGGAGGATCTGGTGCGCTTCGTGTCCCGGCAGATTGTGCAGGGAAATCGTGAAGTCGCAGCGCACGTCGTCGAAACGGGGATCGGCGATGACAGCCCGGGCGCCCTGGCCGGTTTCTTCCGCCGGTTGGAAAAGCAGCACGGCGCGGCCGCGCGCGGGCCGCTCGCGCAGAAGCATGGCGACTCCCAAGAGCATTGCCATGTGGCCGTCATGTCCGCACTGGTGTCCCTTGCCCGGTATCCTCGATTTATACGAAACGGTTCCGGTTTCAGAGATCGGCAACCCGTCCAGCTCGCACCGCATCATCACGGACGGGCCTGGCTGGCCGCCGTCAAAGATGGCGGCAACGCCGGTCCCGCCGAGACCCCGGACAATCCTGTCCGGGCCAAGATCGGTCAGATGGTCAAAGATGCGGTCAGCCGTCTCGGATTCTTCTCCCGAAAGTTCCGGCCGCATATGAAGGTCGCGCCGGATGGAAACAAGCGCCTCGATCTCATTGTCTGAAAGATGCATGGGAAACCGCCATCCGTTGGCAACGATGGAACGCTGCGTCCGGCACAGAAAGGTGTCAAGTCCTGGAAGGGTCTGCGACCTAGTTTGCCGCTGCTGCAAATGCGACCGGGCGCACACCGGTCCGGCAGTGAGCGATCAGCCAGTCCCGGACAATATTGGGCCGCATGGGCGGCGCGATGGCATTGCCCTGAAACTGCGTGCAACCGAGTTCCAGCAGCGTGTCGATTTCCTCCTGCCGTTCCATTCCCTCGGCAACCACCTCAAGATTGAGGGCCGCGGCAAGGCGGATGATGGAATCGACGATAATCCGGCTGCGTTCACAGGTATCGATATCGGCGATGAACTGGCGATCAATCTTCACGCGGTCGAAAAGATTGCGATTGAGATGCGACAGCGATGCGAATCCGGTGCCGAAATCGTCGATCTCGATCCGGATGCCCAGCTTGCGCAGTTCATAAAGCGCCTGCGCGGACTGTTCGTTGTCGCTTCTGATTGCAACCGATTCAACCACTTCGACACTTATGTGGTCACAGGCCAGACCGTGCTCGCGGGCCAGTTGCGCGAGGTTTCGGAAGAATCCGTTCCACATCAGATCGTGACCGGAGAAATTGACGGCCACACGGCCGAAATCAACGCCGCACGCCTGCCACTCCGCCGCGGCTTCGAAGGCCTGATCGAGAACCAGGCGTGATATTTCCGGCATGCGCCCGAGATTGGCCGCGACGTCCAGAAACACACCTGGAAGCAAGATACCGCGGCGCGGATGGTGCCAGCGCACCAGAACCTCGACGCCAATGATCTTGCCTGTCACCGCATCAACCTGTGGCTGGAAGACCGGCTTGAACTGTCCGAGTGTAATGGCCTCGTCGATATCCTTTTCGAGTGCCTTGGCCTCGTTCAGCTCACGTTGCATGTCCTCATTGAAGAAGCGGAATGTGCCCTTGCCGGATTTCTTGGCTGCATAAAGCGCCAGATCCGCCGAGGCGAGAAGCTTTTCCGCATTGTCGCCATCCGTAGGAAACCGGGCGATGCCGATGCTGGAGCGCACCATTGTCGTGGCGTTTGACAGGACCACAGTGGAGTTCAGTCGCTCCAGAATCCGGCCGGCAATTCGTGGCAGCAACCCAAGGGCGTTCTTGTCCTGAATGATGACAAGGAACTCGTCGCCGCCCATGCGACAGGCAATGCCATCCTTGCCGAGAACCGATCTCAGCCTGTTGGCGACAACGCATAACAGCCGGTCACCGCTCAGATGTCCGTAACTGTCGTTTATGTTCTTGAAATCATCGAGATCGAGAAGCAGCAACGCCATGCTGGCAGACTTGCCGCCTTTCAGGCGCTCAGTTTCCTCCTGCAGCTTGCGCAGGGCAAATTCACGATTGGCAAGGCCGGTCAATCCGTCATGGTTTGCCGCATACTGCATCTCGTCACGGGCGGCCACCAGCTCGCGTGTCCTGCGCCCGATCTGTGTGGCCAGCGGCCGAAACAGGAACAGCCAGATGACGGCCAGCAGGGCAAAGGAGAGGGCGACCAGCGCGCGCTGGATCCGCTCGAAAATCTCAATCGATCTGCGGGTGTTTACGCGGTAGATTTCGGATACGCGTTCAAGGGCGGGCAGCACCATTTCCGCTGCCGCCTCTTCCATCGGCGCCAGATAGATCGCCGCGGTCTCGGGTGATGTTGCCGCCAGGCTGGAGAGTTGGCGGCTGTTGCTGATCAGCGACCGCATCCGGTAGTCCAGTTGCTCCGGCCAGGAGAAGAAAATATCACTGACTTGCTTGTCGGCCGCACTGTTTGCGGCCTCCTGATGAATCTTGCCCGCCAGTTGACTGTGGGTGGTTTCCAGTTCCGTCAGGGCATCGTCGAGCATTGCCAGCGCCATCTGCCGATGATCGGGATTGTGGGTGTTCAGCGCATGTTGGCTAAGCAGGACCACGCGCTGTGAAAGGACGCGTTCATTGTTGAGGTCTTTATAGGCAATCGCGTTATGGCGGCTCTGGTCGATCGCATAGTTCAGCGCGAAATAGGATGTCGCAAGAAGCAAGGCCATTGCCGCGAGCACAAGGCGATAGGCAAGCCGGATACGAATTTCGGGATCCTTGCGAAGATTGCTGAAGAAACGGCTCATAAACACTTTACCGATATTGCGCCGATAACTCTCGGGCCGCCCGAAACAAGCAAACACACTCCATAGTCTGGAAACCCGTCGCCTGAATACCCCGTATACCCGCGCAAAAACCCTTCCCTGGCCGCTCCTGAGAGGCAGTCTTGAAACGCAGTGAGGGGTTGGATGGCCGGGGCGAAATGTGATTCCAAACGGTTATCGACACCAGTTTGGAGCAGCCTCATGTGGACCCCAACCACCCGTCGGCAGTATAGCCGCGATCATCTGCGTTATGGAAGCGATCTGAGCGATGCGGAATGGAACATTATCGCCCCGTTCATGCCGCCGCCAGCGAAAACTGGTCGGCCGCGGGAATGGCCGATGCGTGAGATCATGAACGCCATCTTCTACGTGCTGCGGGCCGGCTGTGCGTGGCGCATGCTGCCCAAGGACTTCCCGCCGATGACGACGGTCTACGGCTGGTTTCTGCGCTTCCGACGTGAAGGACTGTTCAAGACCATCAATCATCATCTGGTCGTGCTCGACCGCGAGCGGGTCGGGCGCGAGGCCAGTCCATCAGCGACCGTGATTGACAGCCAAAGCGTCAAGACCGCCGAGGCTGGCGGTCCACGCGGCTATGATGCCGGCAAGAAGATCAAAGGTCGTAAGCGCCACGCCATGGTCGACACCGACGGCCGCGGCCTGGTCCTCCAGACGCACGCAGCCAATGTTCAGGATCGCGATGGCGCAATCCCGCTGCTCAAAGCCTCACGACGCTCGTTTCCCTTCGTCGAACTCACCTTCGCCGACAGCGCCTACAATGGCGACCGGGTCAGGGACGCAACGTCGGTCGCCATCGAGGTTGTCAAGAAATTCACCGACCAGGTCGGCTTCCAGGTCTTGCCCAGGAGATGGGTGGTCGAGCGCTTCTTCGCCTGGATCAACCGCAATCGCCGATTGGCGAAGGACTTCGAGGGAACCATCAGTTCGGCCGAAACCTTCCTCTATGCCGCCTCGGTTATGCTACTCACAAGACGCTTGGCACGGTCAGTGTGAGTTTCGAGTCGGACTCTGAGTGCGGCCGCTCCAACCACTGATTATAGGAAACGAATCTTAATCAACCGAAAATAGGGCGCTGGTTCTACTTGTATAAAGTCGGCCGGAACTGGGAATACAGTAAATTTGGCGTTTATCCGCCGAGATAAAGGGTAAGCGGAAGCGAAACCAGGCTGATTATCGCCGTGGCAACGACAAGGGCGGAGGCAACCGCGCCGTCGCAGCCATAACGTTTTGCCAGAACCGCGGAAATGGCGCCCGATGGCATTGCGGCCTGAAGAACGAACAATTCCCGTTCGAGATGCGGCAATTCGAAAGACAGCGCCAGCGACCACGCGAGCAGGGGCTCTACAACCAGCTTCAAAAGCACGGCAACGGCAATCAGTGCCGCAAGGTCCCGGATTGCAATCGGGCGCAATGCAAGCCCGATACTAAAGGCGACCAGCACCATGAGTGAATGACCGGCAACACGCAGCGTATCTTCGACAAGCTCAACGAACACATTGCTTTGTGGCAGGCCGACCATTGAAATCGCGGTGCCAAGTATCATCGAGATGAAAATCGGCGACAGGAAGAAGGGCCTGCAGGCTTCCCAGAGGCCGGTTTCCTGATGGTCGTCCCGGCCGAAATAGATGGCGATCGCAACGCCAAGCGTGAACACAGGCAACAGAACGCCATATTCGCCCATCAGCACGCTGTCCCGCATCACCACCGGATTGTCGTGAAACACGCGCCTGATCAGGGACAGCCCGAGCGTTGACGAGCCGCCGAAGCTTGCAACCAGAATGATCGATCCAAGCACCTTGCGCTGCAATCCCATCGCCTTTCCGACGATCCACGCCGGCACCATGATCGCCACGCTTACGACGAATATCAGCAGCGCGGGCAACAGGGCCTGGAGGGAAAAAGGCACCTTGCTCAAGCTGAGCAGGATAACCGCCGGCAGCGCAAAATCAGTGACAAGCCGGCCGAATACGCCCTGTTCGTCCCGCAAGATTGTGCCGCGATCGCGAAGCCATATCGCGGATCCGCAAAGGGCCACCAAAATAACGAGGGATTCCGCGAGGCTTTGGAATTGTGACATGGCGTTCGAGAACCGGACTGCTCCGGCCGGTATCATCCTTGCGTGCACTTTGCTTGGTGCGGGCAAGATGGCGGATTCCGGTGCCGTTGCAAATAGATATTGTCGCAAAATTGTTTGCTGGCGTCATATTCTTTTTAGTGCGGATCGGCTATCAATCGGATCGGGGCATAAAACGATTCTGAGCGTATGGAGATCGCTTATGCGCAAACGTTTTGTTGCCTCGCAAGCCGGCCTGTTCACGGCAATTGTTCTCCTGACCACGTTGGCATCAATTGCGCTGCCCGTTCCTGTGATTGATGCGGCTTCGGCGCAAAATCCACCGCTGCGTCCGGGCGGCCCGAATGATCCGAACAGGCCGCCGCGCCCTGGCGACCCGGACGATCCCAACCGACCACCTCGACCGGGCGATCCAGGCGACCCAAATCGGCCGCCCCGTCCCGGCGACCCGAACGATCCCGATCGACCACCTCGACCGGGCGATCCGGATGATCCGAACCGGCCGCAACGCGCGGGCGATCCGCCGCAACAGGGCGCGCGGGACATCAATGAGACCGACCTGAACACCACCGGCAGCACGGCCATTTCAGGCGATGTTTGGGCGGACAACTGGTTCAGGCTCCACGTCAACGGGCGCGAACTGATCGAAGACAGCGTTTCAATTCGCACGGAACGCTCATTCAACGCGGAGCAATTCTCGTTCCGCGCCGACCTGCCGATCACATTCGCCTTCGAGTTCCGCGACTTCATGGAGAACGAAACCGGGCTTGAATACATCGGAACCGGCCGTCAGCAAATGGGGGACGGCGGCGCGATCGCACAATTCAGGAATACCCGGACCGGTGCCCCGATTGCTGTCACGGACAGCAATTGGCGCTGCCTGACCGTGCAACACGCGCCGGTCGACACGGCTTGCGCGGCGGAGCGCAACCCGATAGTCGACAGCAGCGTCTGCGCACAAAAGACAACCCCAATCCCGGACAACTGGACGGCACCGGACTTCGACGACAGTGCGTGGCCCCATGCCACGGAACATTCGGTCGCTGCGGTTCGTCCGAAGGACGGCTATGACCGCATCGACTGGCTCGGCGGCGCGAAACTCATCTGGGGACCGGATCTGCAACGCGACAATGTGGTGCTCTGCCGGTTGACGGTTCGCTAGTTCGGGCGGACTAAAACTTTGTCCAGGCGGCATCTTTAGCCGACGAGCGGACACAGGCATCGATAAAGCGCATGCCGTCGAGGCCGTCTTGAACGGTGGGGAACAGGACGTCCTTCGGCACCTTGCCTCCTGCCTTTCTCAGGGCACGGATTGCCCGCGCAGCCTCGGCATAGATGTTCGCAAATCCCTCAAGATAGCCTTCAGGATGTCCTGGTGGCACGCGGGTCACCCTTGCGGCCGCCGCGCCGGTTGATGCGCCCCCTCGGGTCAGGAGCTGTTTCGGTTTTCCGAAAGGCGTGAACCACAGCTTGTTCGGATCCTCCTGCTGCCATTCAAGACCGCCCTTGTCACCGAAGACACGAAGCTTGAGGTTGTTTTCGTTGCCGGGAGCAACTTGGCTCGACCAAAGCAGTCCCTTTGCCGGCTTGTTACTTCCCTCCGGTTTGAAGCGAAGCATGACATGGACATTGTCATCGAGTCGTCGCCCGTCAACAAATGTGTCGAGATCGGCGGCGAGGCTCTCGGTTTCAAGCCCGCTGACGAAAGTCGCGAGGTTCCAGGCGTGGGTGCCGATGTCGCCGACACATCCTCCTGCGCCGGACTGCTCGGGATCGGTCCGCCACTCGGCCTGCTTGTTGCCGCTGCTTTCCTCGGCCTCGGTGAGCCAGTCCTGGACATATTCGACCTGCACCAGCCGGACCGCTCCGAGGCGGCCCCGTGCGACCATGTCGCGCGCCTGGCGGATCATCGGATAGCCGGTGTAATTGTGTGTCAGCACGAACAGGTGGTCGGATTTCCTGGCCAGCGTTGCCAGTTTCTTCGCATCGTCCAGGGTCGCGGTAAGTGGTTTGTCGCAAATCACATGGATGCCGGCCTCCAGGAATGCCTTGGCTGCCGGATAATGCATGTGGTTGGGCGTGACGATGGAAACCGCTTCGATCCCGTCCTCGCGGGCGGCTTCGATTTCTGCCATGTCCCTGAAGGAACGGTAGCAACGGTCGGGGCTGAGCCCCAGTTCAATGCCGGAATCCAGTGAGCGCTTTGCATCGGAGGAGAGGGCGCCTGCGACCAGTGCGTATTCGCCATCCAGGCGCGCGGCGATGCGGTGCACAGCGCCGATGAATGCTCCTTTTCCACCGCCGACCATGCCAAGGCGGATCGGTGCCCTGGAGGAGGCGGATTTTGACCCACTGACCATTCGTGTCTCCTAAAGCCCCATCATCTGCCTGATCTGGTCGCGATCCGTCTCGCCGCCTGCAAAATCGTCAAACGCCCTTTCTGTGACCCGGATGATATGATCTGCGATAAATGGTGCGCCTTCGGCCGCGCCCTGTTCCGGGTGTTTGAGGCAGCACTCCCATTCCAGAACGGCCCAGCTGTCATAGTCATATTGCGCCAGCTTCGAGAATATCGCCGGAAAATTCACCTGGCCATCGCCGAGCGAACGGAACCGTCCTGCCCGCTCGGTCCAGCCTTGATAGCCGGAATAGACACCCTGACGGCCCGTCGGATTGAACTCGGCATCCTTTACATGAAAGGCTGATATGCGTTCATGGTAGATGTCGATGAATTCCAGGTAGTCGAGCTGCTGAAGCAGGAAATGCGACGGGTCATAATTGATCGTACAGCGTTTATGCCCACCGAGCCGGTCAAGGAACATTTCAAAGGTGGCACCGTCAAAGACATCTTCACCCGGATGGATCTCGTAGCCGACATCGACACCGTGTTCTTCATAGACATCGAGGATCGGCTGCCAGCGGCGGGCAAGTTCGGTAAAGGCTTCCTCGATGAGACCGGCAGGGCGCTGCGGCCAGGGATAAAGATAGGGAAAGGCAAGGGCGCCCGTAAACGACACCGTCACGTCGAGCCCAAGGTTGCGCGACGCGATTGCGGCGCGCTTGAGCTGATCAACCGCCCATTCCTGGCGAGCGGCGGGATTGCCGTGTACTTCTGAGGGCGCGAATGCATCAAACTGGCTGTCATATGCGGGATGGACGGCTACAAGCTGGCCCTGCAGATGTGTCGAAAGCTCCGTGATTTCAACACCGGCCTCGGCGCACTGCCCTTTGACGTCATCGCAATAGTTTTTTGATTCAGAGGCCAGTTTCAGATCAAAAAGGCGATTGTCGAAACTCGGTATCTGGATGCCCTCGTAACCCAGAGATGCTGCCCACTCGGCAATGGAAGGAAGCGAATTGAACGGCGCTTCATCGCCGGCAAACTGGGCCAGAAAGATCGCCGGTCCCTTGATGTTGGTAGCCATTTTTATACTCCATAAAACAGCCGCGGCCGTTCAGGCCATCAGGGCGGCAGCGTCCGCAGGCGATAGGGCGTCCGGCCGCTCGCACTGCGTCTCAAGGGTCTTGAAGCGTCCGTCTTGTCCGGATTGCAGGATTGCCGTCATGATCTCGACCACGTGGAGCGCAAGCTCCAGAGAGCATCGATGCGGCCGGCCACCCGCAATGGCCTGCGCCATATCCGCAAGGCCCGATGCCCGGTAGTTTGCGACACCCTGCTCGCCATCGCCTTCATTGACGATGCTCATCGGGTGATCCCACGCCGGGAGATCATCTGTGAACTCGGCTTTCCTCGTCATTTTGAGATCGCCGCTGAAGAAGTTCGGATCGGGAAGGAACAGCGAACCGTCCTCGCCGTAGAGCTCCATGGGGGAGTGGCCGTGCCGCCACACATCCCAGCTCGCGCCGAGCGCCACGGTGGCGCCGTTTTCGAACTCGAGCACCGCATGGAATGTCGTCGGTGTCTCCACCGGGATTTTTTCGCCGTGGCGGGGCTGCGATGTGATCGTCCGCTCTAAGGCCGGAGTGGCGGAGATGGCCGCCACGCGTTTGACCGGTCCGATAAGCTGGACGAGGTTGGTGATGTAGTAGGGGCCGATATCCAGAACCGGCCCGCCGCCCGGCTTGAAGAAGAAATCCGGATTGGGATGCCAATCCTCCATGCCGTGGCTCAATACATAGCATGTGCCGCTCGTCACCTTGCCGATTGCGCCGCTGTCGATCAAATGACGCGCCAGTTGGTGCGAACCGCCAAGAAAGGTATCCGGTGCCGATCCGATGCGCAGACCTTTCGAACGCGCCAGTTCGGCAAGCTGGTAGCCTTCTTCAACGGACAGCACGAAAGGCTTTTCCGAATAGACATGTTTGCCGGCATTCAGGATCCGGGTGGAAACCTCGAAATGGGCGTCCGGAATGGTCAGGTTGACGACGATATCAATGTCATCGGCAGCCAGCAGGTCGTCGACGCTTTCGGCACGCAGGCCGAATTCACGGGCACGGGCTTCGGCCGCATCCATGCTGATGTCGGCGCAGGCTCTGATCTCGAAGCCGCGAAACAGCGGCGCAAGCCGCATATAGGCTGCGGATATGTTGCCGCAACCGATGATTCCGACGCCGATTTGTTCAGGCATGCTGCACCTCGTTCAGTTTGCGCAGTGCTTCGATCGATCGCCGCGCGAAACGCTCGAAATCATTGGGATTGTCGTGTTCCACCACATTGTGCGAGACCGCCGCGCTGGATTTCAGTGCGTTGATCAGGTTCCTCCAGGCGACGATGCCGTGGCCGACATCGGCCCAGCCGTCCTCGTCTTCGCACTGACCGGCGGGCGCGATATCCTTGATATGGATCGCGGTTATGCGTGGACCGTACTGCTCGATCCAGTCCAGCGGTTCTGCACCGCCGCGGACGATCCAGGCGATGTCGGCTTCCCAGTCAATCTCCGGGGCTTCGTCGAGGATCACGGTTTGCGGGACTGTCCCATCAGCCATTTTCTCGAATTCGAAATCGTGATTGTGCCAGCCGAAACGACGTCCGGTGGCGCGTACCCTCTCGTTGACCGCCGCAAGGCGATGGGCGAATGCCGACCAGCCGGCGGCATCCGTTGGCCGTTGATCCGCGTCCAGATAGGGGCAGAAAATGGAGCGTATGCCGAGGGCCTCGCATCGGGCGATCACACCGTCAAAGTCGCCCTCCAAGGCGTCGATGCCGAAATGGCCGGACGGCATGGTCAGGCCGTACTGTTCCATCAGCTCTCGGAACGTCTCCGGCGCCTCATAGACACCGCCGAAACCTTCGACTTGGGTGTAGCCGAGATCGGCGAGGGTGGAGAGCACCTTGTCCCAAGGCAGGAAATTGCGCGCGCTGTAAAGCTGAAACGACAGTTCCATAGTGGTTCCAATCAATATATAAGCGTTTGAATTAAAGTCTGTTTTCGGTTTGTGCGTCGAAAACCGATGCGCTGACGGGATCAAATCCGATGTTCAGCGTCTCACCGACTTCGACATTCTTTTGTCCGTCCAGGCGGAAGCGGAATTCCTGTTCGGCGAGCGTCGTCCACACGAGCGTGTCCGACCCCATCGGCTCCACGACCTCGACTGAGATCTCCTGCGAGAACGCCTTCTGCGCTGCCTCATGACCGACCGACACGTGCTCGGGCCGTACGCCGAGCCATGCGTCGGAGCCTTCCAGGGCATGCCCGTTCTCAAACTTGTAGCGCGACAGGTCGACATCGACACCGCCTGTTGCAAAGCGCGGCTTGTCGCCGCCATTGAGCTTGCCCTGCATGAAATTCATGCCGGGCGAACCGATGAATCCGGCCACATATTTGTTGACAGGGTGGTTGTAGATGACATGCGGCGTGTCGAGCTGCTGCACCTTGCCGCCGCGCATGATGGCGATCCTGTCGGCGAGGGTGAGGGCTTCGATCTGATCGTGGGTCACATAAATCATCGTGTTGCTGAGACGCTGGTGCAGGCGCTTGATCTCGACGCGCAACTCGGCGCGCAGCTTGGCGTCCAGATTGGAGAGCGGCTCGTCGAAGAGGAACACATCGACCTCGCGAACCAGAGCGCGGCCGATGGCAACGCGCTGGCGCTGTCCTCCGGAGAGCTGCGACGGCTTGCGCTTCAGGAGCGGCTCGATCTGCAGGATTGCCGCCGCTCGGGCCACCCTTTCCGCGATTTCCGTTCTCGGCACGCCGGCATTTTTCAGCCCGAAGGAGAGATTGCCTTCGACGCTCATCTGCGGATAGAGCGCATAGGACTGGAAGACCATGCCAATGCCACGGTCCTTCGGCTCCTTCCAGGTGACATTGTTGCCCTTGATGAAGATTTGACCGTCGGAGATATCGAGCAGCCCGGCGATGCAGTTAAGCAGGGTGGACTTGCCGCAGCCCGAGGCGCCGAGCAGGACGAGGAACTCGCCGTCCTGAATGTCCAGATTGAGATCCTCCAGCACTTTCAGGTCACCGAAGTTCAATGAAAGGTTCTTGATTTCGATGCTTTTCATGGGACTAACCTTTCACCGCACCCGCCGCGATGCCGCGGACGAAGTATTTGCCGGACAGGAAGTAGATCAGCAGCGGGACGCCGCCTGTCAGGATCGTTGCTGCCATGTTGACGTTGTATTCTTTCACGCCCTGGGTGGTGTTGACGATATTGTTGAGTTGAACGGTCATCGGGAAGTTCTGGGTTCCGGCGAAGATGACGCCGAACAGGAAGTCATTCCAGATGCCGGTGACCTGCAGGATGATGGCCACGACGAAGATCGGCGGTGACATCGGCACCATGATCTTCAGGAAAACGCCCCAGAAACCTGCCCCGTCGACCCGTGCGGCCTTGAACAATTCCTGCGGCAGTGATGCGAAGTAGTTGCGGAAGAGCAGGGTCAGGATCGGCATGCCGAAGATCGTGTGGATGAAGATGACGCCTGCGAGCGATCCGAATATGCCGAGCTCTCTCGTGATGATGACAAGCGGATAAAGCATCACCTGGTAGGGGATGAAGGAGCCGAAGATGAGGATGGTGAAGAACACCTCGGCGCCACGGAACCGCCAGAAGGAAAGGGCGTAGCCATTTACCGAGGCAATGGCGATCGAGATGATGACGCTGGGGATCAGGATCTGCACGGAGTTCCAGAAGCCAACCTTGAGGCCTTCACAGTAAAGGCCGGTGCAGGCGCTGTCCCACGCCTTGATCCAGGGCTCGAATGTGACCTCGACCGGGGGCGCGAAAATGTTTCCGAGGCGGATTTCCGGCATGCCCTTCAGCGATGTCATGACCATCACATAGAGCGGCAGGAGATAGTAAAGCGCCGCAACGATGAGGACCGAGTAGATCATGATCCTTGTCGGATCGAGAACGCGTTTCGGGCGCGGGCCGATGGCTTCCATGGTCGACATGGCGCTACCCTTTCTTCTTGCCGTATTCGAGATAGATCCAGGGGATCAGGATGATCAGCACCGTCGTCAGCATGACGGTGGATGCGGCAAGGGCCTGGCCCACATTGGCGCGCGCGAACATGAAATCGTAGACATATTTGGCGGGAACTTCCGAGGCGATGCCGGGACCGCCGGCCGTCATGGCGACGACGAGGTCGTAAAGGCGCACGATGCCTGAAGCGATGATGACCAGTGTGGTGACGAAGACGCCGCGCATCATCGGGATGACCACGAAGATATAGGTCTTCCACTTCGGGATGCCGTCGACACGTGCCGCTTTCCATATTTCATCATCGACGGCTCTAAGAGCCGGATTTAAAAGTAGTTGAGCGATATCAATGGTTTGTGATTCAACAGTCTTTTCAAAGAAGATGGAGAATCACGATGCCATGGAATGATATCGCCCGCGCCGAACATAACAGAGACCATTTGAGATTTCCAAGCGATTTGACCGATGAGGAATGGACGATACTTGCCCCGTTCATTCCGCCGGCAAAACGGGGTGGACGACCGCGTACGACCGATATGCGCGAGGTGATGAACGCGATCCTTTATATCGCAACCAGCGGCTGCCAGTGGCGCATGCTGCCGAAGCAGTTCCCACCGGTATCGACGGTACGTGGCTATTTCTACACCTGGAGCCGCATGGGTCTTTTTGCAGCCATCAATCACCTCCTGGTCCTCAATACCCGCGAACTGGAAGGCCGCGCGGCTTCACCGACGGCCGGCGTGATCGACAGCCAGAGCGTGAAAACCACCGAAAGCGGGGGCGTTCGCGGCTATGACGCCGGCAAGAAGGTCAAGGGCCGCAAGCGACACATCGTCACCGATACGATCGGCCTGATGCTGTTCATCATCGTTCACGCCGCCAACATTCAGGACAGGGACGGGGCCTGCGACCTGATCAGGGCTGTCGGCGACCGCTTCCCCTGGCTGCGCCACATCTTCGCCGATGGCGCCTATGCGGGACCGAAGTTGCGAGCAGCGCTCGCGGGGCATGGCGACTGGACGGTCGAGACCGTCAAGCGCTGCGACAGCGCAGTCGGTTTCAAGGTTCTGCCGCGTCGATGGGTGGTGGAACGAACTTTCGCCTGGCTCGGGCGCTGCCGCAGACTGGCCCGGGACTGGGAGAGGACCATCCAGAACTCAACCGCGTGGGCGTTCATAGCAAGCATCCGGTTCATGACGCGGCGTCTCGCAAGGTATTGTTACGTTTGAATAACTTTTGAATCCGGCTCTAAGGCCGGCGAGCATCAGCGCCATGACAAATCCGGTGCCTTGCCAGATGCCGGCGATCAGCAGCGCGTAGATTACCGTGTCGCGGTCGGCGATCAGATCGAAGGTGAAACTTTCCCAGCCGAGATTGCGCACCGCCTCCTGCAGGCCCAGCGTCGGGTTGAGGATCCATTGCCACACGACACCGGTGACGATGAAGGACAGTGCGAAGGGATAGAGATAGATGGTCCGGAAGGTGTTCTCGAAGCGGATCTTCTGATCCATGAAGGCGGCCAGAACAAAGCCGACGACCAGGGAAAAGACCAGAGAAAAGATCCCGTAAAACGCGATGTTCTCGACCGATTTGTTCCAGCGCGACGTATTGAAAAGCCGGTCGTACTGGGCAAATCCGACAAATTCGTTGACGGGCAGGGCCCGCGACGCCGAGAACGAATAGACCACGGTCCACAACGAGCATCCGACAAAGACGATCATCGTCGTCAGGATCATCGGGGTCGCGGCGACCTTGGCATTCAGATTGCGAAAATAGGGATTGGGTCGGTCCTGGTTCGCCATGGCTCTGCTCCGGGGAGGTGGGCACCGGCCAGCGGCCGGCACCCGGGGAATGCTTGGCGTACGTTCTTGATCAGTCGGCGTTTGCGACGATCTCGACGTAGCGCTCTTGAGCTTCCTGAGGCGTCATGCCCGGATCGTTGAAGAACTCGACCCAAAGGTCCTCGAACTGACCTTGCGTATCGGACGACCAGGTCTGCTCGCCGGACGGCAGGATGTTGTCGGGGTTCTCGAGAATGGCGAGGCCCTTCTTCATGCAGTCATTGGCTGCGGAGAGATCGATGTCACCGCGAATGGGCAGCGATCCCTTCTTCAGGTTGAAATCCACCTGCACGGCTTTCGAGACCAGCAGCGATGCAAGATCCATCTGTGCCTTGACGATCTCGGGATTGTCGTCGGCAGGTTTCGGGAAATAGAAAGCATCTCCACCCGTGTCGAGCACCGGATACACGCCGAGGCCGGGCAGACAATCATATTCCTTGCCGGCGGTCTGGCCTGCCACACCGAATTCGCCTTGAGCCCAGTCGCCCATGATCTGCGCGCCAGCCTTGCCGGTGATCACCATGTTGGCTGCGTCGTTCCAGGCGCGGCCGACATAGCCGTCGTCAACCATGTCGCGCGCAGCGGCGATAGCTTCGAATACCTTGGCCATCTCGGGACTGGCGGCCGCTTCAGCGCTCTTGTCCGCATTGACCTTGCGGTAAAGATCAACACCACCAAGCGCCACTGTAAAGACGCCGGCCATGCCATTGATCTGCCAGGGCTCGCCACCAACAGCGAGCGGAATCACGCCGGCTTCGCGCAGCTTCGGCGCGGCGGCTTCAAATTCATTCCAATTGGTCGGTACGGCAAGTCCGTTGTCCTCGAACACGCCGCGGTTCAACCACATCCACTGGAAGGAGTGGATATTGACCGGCACACAGTAGATCTTGCCGTCGTAGCGGCACGCATCGAGCAGTTTTGCCGGGCGGATGATGTCGGCCCAGCCTTCCTTCTCGGCAAGTTCCGTCAGATCCGTCATCAGGCCGGCCTTGACCAGGTCTTCAGCGTCGCGCCCGGTATTGAGCTGTGTCGCGCCCATCGGGTCGCCACCTGAAATACGGCTGATAATGATCGGCCGCGCATTGCCGCCGCCGGCGATAGCGCCGTCGACCCATGTGTTGCCGCTGGCATTGAACGCGTCGGCGAAAACCTTCACGGCAGCTGCTTCGCCGCCCGATGTCCACCAATGCGTGACTTCCAGTTCCGTCGCAGAAGCCGCGACCGTACCGGCAAGGATTGTCGTTGCTGCAAGAGCTGTCCTGATGCGATCCATATGATCCTCCCATGGGGGCGCTTTTCTCCCGATGCGCCCGGATAGTGCTGTAAGACTGATGCACAAGTAATCGATTACATTAGACGGTAGATCACTTTGTAATCGATTACATTCTATAGGATGCGCATTGGTGTCCAGTCTGTCAAGCGAATATTGCAATTGGCGCCGTATTCACCGGTCGGCGCTGCTTCAGCGGCTATATGAAAGGGCCGACAACGCAATCGGAAGATCCCGAACCGTCTCGGAAAATCAATGGTTTCCTCGAAAGATGTAATGTCGGCGTCGATCCGCTGACCGGCGCTAGGGGCTGTGGACGGGAAAATCCGTCGACTGCACAACCACGTCCGCGGCGCGGGAGTTCGACAGCACGCGTTCGGCGTTCGGTATATCGTTGCCGCCCGCCTTTTCTTCTGCTGCAGCCCGTTCGTAACCGAGATCCAGCCAGCGTGCCACCAGTCGCTCGCGCAGTTCGGCGATCGGTGCCGACAGGAAGACCGTCAGGTCAAAAAAGGGCTCCAGCCGGTGCCACGGCTCCTCTTCCAGAAGCAGGTAATTACCTTCCACGAGCACAAAGCGGCAGTTCCTTTTGACCACAACACCATCGCCGCGTACCCGGTCGTTGGCGCGGTCGAATTGCGGCACGGAAACATCGCCCGTGTTCCGTTTCAGCTTCTGGACAAGATCCACAAAGCCGATGGCGTCGAAGGTTTCCGGGGCGCCCTTGCGATGCCTGAGCCCCATTCTGTCGAGTGTTTCATTGTCCAGATGAAAGCCATCCATCGGAACCACCGAGGCACTTTCACCCGCCGACTTGAGCTGCCGGTCAAGGCCGGAAGACAGGGTGGACTTTCCGGCACCCGGCGGACCGGCGATCGCCACGATCACACGTTCACTTTCGCCCGCGGCCGCAAGAACCGTCTCCAGCAGATCCTGCGAAGGTTGTTCGTTCATGCAGCTTCCATCTGCTCAGGCAGTTTTGCGCCTGTCATGTAGGCGACCGCGTCGGACATCGAGTGTTCCTTGGGATCGATCACACAAAGCCTTTTGCCGAGCCGGTGAACATGTATGCGGTCGGCCACTTCGAAAACATGCGGCATGTTGTGCGAAATCAGCACAATCGGAAGGCCGCGCGATTTGACATCCAGGATAAGGTCGAGCACGCGGCGCGACTCCTTGACGCCCAGGGCAGCGGTCGGCTCATCCATGATGATGACCTTGGAACCGAAGGCCGCGGCACGCGCCACGGCAACGCCTTGTCGCTGGCCGCCGGAGAGCGTCTCGACCGCCTGGCCGATGTTCTGGATGGTCAGAAGGCCGAGTTCGCTCAATTTGTCACGGGCGAATTTTTCCATGGCCGGTCGGTCGAGTTTGCGAAACAGTTTGCCGGCAATACCCGGCTTTCGCCATTCGCGGCCGAGAAACATGTTGTCGGCAATGGAAAGGGCAGGGGAGAGCGCAAGATTCTGGTAAACGGTCTCGACACCGGCCTGTTGCGCCTCGATCGGATTGTGGAATTGGACCGGCTTGCCATCCAGCCTGATCTCACCCTCATCGGGCACCACGGCGCCCGATATGGCCTTGATCATGGTCGATTTTCCGGCGCCATTGTCACCGATGACGGCCAGGATCTCACCCGGATACAGGTCGAAATCAGCATGGTCCAGCGCAACCACCCGCCCGTAGCGTTTGACGAGGTTGCGTGCGGTCAGAATGGGCTCGCTCATACCGAAATCTTCCTTATCCACTGGTCGATTGCGACCGCCGAGATGATGAGCACGCCGATCAGCAGGTAGGTCCACTGCGGATCCGTTCCGATCATGCGCAGGCCCAGCGAGAAAACGCCGACGATCAGTGCGCCGAACATCATGCCGAGGATCGAGCCACGGCCGCCGAAGAGCGAAATGCCGCCGATCACAACGGCGGTGATGGATTCGATATTGGCAAACTGTCCGGCGGTCGGCGATACCGAACCAATACGGCCGATCAGGACCCAGCCGGCCAGCGCGCAGATGAGGCCTGCGCAGACATAGACCGAGATGAGCGTTCGCTTGACGCGGACGCCTGCCAGTTCCGCCGCATCCGGGTCGTCGCCGATCGCATAGACGTGCCGGCCCCAGGAGGTGTGATTCAGGATGTAGTTGAGCAACAGGACCAGCAACACCATGGTGATGACGCCGAAGGTCAGCACCGCACCGCCGATATTAATCTTGTTGCCGAAGAACTGGAGCAGCGGCGCGGCTTTCGATATGTCCTGGCTGCGGATCGTCTCGTTTGCCGAATAGAGAAAGTTCGATGCCAGGATGATCTGCCACATGCCCAGCGTCACGATGAAGGGCGGCAGGCGCACCAGGGCCACCAGTGCCCCATTGATGAAGCCGCAAAGACCGCCCACGGCAAACCCGCAAAGCACGGCGATTTCCGGCGGCAGCCCGTAGCGGAAGGTGAACTGGCCCATGACAACCGACGACAGCACCATGATCGCCCCGACTGAAAGGTCGATGCCGGCGGTCAGAATGACCAGCGTCTGGGCAGCCCCGACAAATCCGACGATCGCTACCTGTTGCAGGATTAGCGTCATGGCAAAGGGCGAGAAGAATTTCGACCCGAGAATGGCACCGAAAATGATCAGCGACAGCACAAGCACGATGAGTGGAACCGCCGCCGGATTGGAGTGCAGGATGTGCTGCACTTTTTCCAGTGGCGAGCGAGACTGGTGGTCGAAGGAAGCGACCTCGGTGGCGCTTTGATCCAGAACCTGCTCGAAGTCCTGCCCTGTTTTCTCAGTGGTCTCGGGCATTGCCGTTTCCCCTGTTGATATGGCGCTGCCCGCCGGCCGGATCCGGTTTTGCGGATCGCCGTGACAGGTCTTGCCAGTCGTCAAGCATTGTTGTGGACGTGTGCGGCTTTGTAAATGTCCGCCGCGGCCCGGGCATTACATTGCCCGGGCCTTGGATTGTCAGGCCGGGATCAGCCCCAGCACTTGTCCATACCCTCTTTCGTGTCGATGGAGGGTACACCATCGGCCGGCTTGTCAGTCACCAGCGAAACGCCGGTATCGTAGAAATCCTTGCCTTCGGTGTTTGTCGGCTTGGTTCCGTCCTTCGCCCAGGCGGCGATGGCTTCGATGCCCAGCGACGCCATCAGCAGCGGATATTGCTGCGACGTTGCGCCGATCACGCCTTCTACGATGTTCTGAACGCCCGGGCACCCGCCGTCGACTGAGACGATAAGAACGTCGTTTTCACGGCCAACGGCCTTGAGCGCTTCATAGGCGCCGGCGGCGGCCGGTTCGTTGATCGTGTAGACGACATTGATGAACGGATCCTTCTGAAGAAGGTTTTCCATCGCAGTGCGGCCGCCTTCCTCGTTCCCGGCGGTGACATCATGACCGACAATGCGCGGGTCATCCTCGTCGCCCCATTTGCTCGGATCCTTAACGTCGATGCCGAAGCCGGTCATGAATCCCTGGTCGCGCAATACGCCCACCGACGGCTGGCTGACGGCAAGGTCGAGCATGCCGATCTTGGCATTCTTGGCCTCGTCGCCAAGGGTGGCGGCGGCCCACTGGCCGATCAGTTCACCGGCCAAGAAATTGTCAGTCGCGAAAGTGGCATCTGCGGCATCGATCGGCTCAAGCGGCGTGTCAAGCGCGATCACGAGAAGTCCGGCGTCACGCGCCTGGGTAACGGCCGGAACGATGCCTTTCGTGTCCGATGCCGTGATCAATATGCCCTTGGCGCCGTCGGCGATGCAGGTTTCGATCGCCGCGACCTGGCTTTCGGAATCGCCATCGATACGACCGGCATAGGATTTGAGCTCGATGCCGAGTTCATTCGCTTTCGCCGTGGCGCCTTCCTTCATTTTAACGAAGAAGGGATTGGTGTCGGTCTTGGTAATCAGGCAGGCGCCGACATTTTGCGCATGTGCGGTGCCTATGCCTGCGACGCTGAGTGCGAGCGCGCCAAGAGTTGCTTTGATGAGTGAACGCTTCATGATGATCCTCCCGATTCATCGATGTTCGACTGCCCGAAACGTCCGCGTATTGCGGACAGGCAAGGCAGACCTGACGCGAAGACTGCCCGTTAGGGAGTCGAACGGATAACGCATCCGCTGCGCCGCTATGGCTTACAGAGACCTGGAGGCCTTTCACGACCCCGTGGTCCGTTTGGTTGAAGCGGAACCGCGCCCCGGGTGCAGATCCCGGCACCGAGGGCGCGGGCGACCACCGCTTCGATGTCAATCACACACACAAAACGGAGTGTTGTCAATAAATAAATCCACTTGATTTATTTATTTTCTGTGTCAAATTCGAATGGGGCGGAGAAAACGTAATCTTGCGCGGATAAAATGTCGGGCGGACACCGGAAAACGCCTTGGAGGACATTGTTGAGCATGCAACCGCACAATCCGGCGCCGGAGGAGACGTCCCGGATCAAGGATCCGAGCGGCGGATCGAACCAGACACGTGTCAGGGCTCACAACGAAAGGCTGGTCATGTCGCTGGTTCGCCGGCATGGCAGTCTGGCGAAAGCCGAAATCGCGCGCCGGACCGGGCTTTCGCCGCAGACGGTTTCGGTCATTATGCGCGCACTCGAAAATGACTCGCTTCTCATTCGCGGTGAGCCGGTGCGTGGTCGTGTTGGTCAGCCTTCGATTCCGATGGCGCTCAATCCCGACGCGGTCTTCTCGATCGGACTGAAGATCGGACGGCGCAGCGCTGACCTGGTGCTTATGGACTTTGTCGGTGGCGTCCGCCGCCAGTTGCGCGAGACATTCGCCTATCCGCTTCCGGACCAGATCATGCAATTCGCCGAGACCGGCCTGAGGCAGTTTCGAACCGAACTTGACGAAGCCGCGAGAAGCCGCATCACCGGCATCGGTGTTGCATCACCCTTCGAACTTTGGAACTGGCTCGACCAGGTCGGCGCACCGTCAGAAGAGATGGATGCCTGGCGCGGATTTGACTTCACCGAAGCATTCGCACGCATAACCGATCTGCCCGTGCTCGTACAAAATGATGCAACGGCAGCATGTGGTGCCGAACTTGTCTTCGGCCGCGGACGCGAGTTCACTGATTTTGCCTATTTTTACGTCGGCTCGTTTATAGGTGGCGGCCTTGTGTTGAATCACGCTGTTTTCACGGGCCGAACGGGCAATGCCGGTGCCTTCGGTCCGATACCGGTCCCCGGTCCTGACGGAAAGCCGATGCAGCTCCTGAATCAGGCATCGATCTTCGTGCTGGAGAACCGATTAAAGGAGGCAGGGCTTGATCCTTCTCCGTTGTGGCTGAACCCGGACGACTGGCCCGATTTCGGGGATCTGCTTTCAGAATGGATCGTGGAAACCGCAAGGAACATAGCGATTGCATCCGTGGCGATCGCCGCGATCATCGACACCGAGGCCGTGCTGATTGATGGCGGCTTCCCGAAGGATGTCCGCCGCCGGCTGGTGAATGACGTAAGGTCTGAATTCGACAAGCTCGACCGGCAGGGCATCAAGGAGCCAAGAATAGTTGAGGCCGAGGTGGGTGCCGAAGCCCGTGGTATCGGTGGCGCCAGCCTGCCGATTTTCAACCGCTTCATGATCGATCAAAGCGTTCTGATCAACGAACCTGTCTGACTGACAATGCCGGCCAGCCAAAAGGGCCGGCTGATACCGGCCCCTTGGTAGTCGGGTGGATAGATCGTCCGGCTTCGGATTCAGCTCTTCTGTTCCGGCTGGATCGGTTGCACGGGCTTGAGCTGTTTCGGAGCCGAGGCACGTTCGCTGCCCTTCCTGTGCTTGCGGTGTTCGGAGCGCTTGCCGTGGTATTTGCCACGCTTCGAGTCCGCCTTGGTGATGACGCCATCGCCATTTCGATCATGATCCCTGACGAAATCGATATTACCCGCTGTGTACTCCTCGAGCGTGATGCTCAGATCGCCATTCGTGTCGTAACGCTGGAAGCCGCGAACAATGGCTTCGTTGTTCATTTCCTGCCACACGGTCGCGAATTCCTCGAGGGAGACCGACTGGTTGTTATCGGCATCGGCATTGCCGAACAGAGTTGTGCGGACCTGGTCGAATTCAGCGCGGGTGATCTTGCCGTCCTTGTCGGTATCAAAACGATCCATCAAGCGTTGGGCACCGTGGCCGCCATGGCGCGATCCGGAACGTTTGGCCATCGACCTTTGGCCGCGCTGGTCCGGCTTGGCACTGTCTTTGTTGGCGCCTGCGCGTTCGCCACGACCCGGACGGGTCAATTCACCATTGCCATCGCGGTCAAGCCGATTGAACATGGCGTCTGACGAGGCATTGAACTCTTCAGCCGTCACGGTGCCATCTCCGTCGCTGTCAAGCCTTTGAAAGGCACGCACCATCGGATTGCGCGAATTCTCGACCCAGGCTGAACGGAAATCGTCAAGCGTTATGACGCCATTCTCGCCGGCAAAGCTGTTGAAGCGCTCGACAATTACCGCTTCCACTTCTTCCTGGGTGATGACGCCGTCCTTGTTGACGTCGTAGCGCTCGAACGCGCGCTGCATGCCGCGGTCCCCGCGCATCCCGCGCTGGCTGTGCTTACTGCCGGCATGCGCCATGCGTTTTTCCGCCGCCGGTTTGCGATCGGTGGACGCCGACTGTGCGAGCGCGGGCAATACGCTGGCGCCCATGAAGGTCGTGGCCAGCAGGGATACGGCGATTTTTTTCGTTCGGTTCATCGCTCCTGTCCTTTCGGTTTTTGCTGCGATGAGAAGAAGCTAGTTCGCAGTTGTCGCAAAACTACGGTTCAAAAAACACGAATGTGTCACCAACTGTCGCCAGCCCTCTGCCTGATACAAATTGATACAATTTCAATTTCCTGAATGGACAATGAGCCGCTAACTCTTTGATTATCGGGGCAACGGCTCCGTTGATTTCAGGTCCGATCGTATGAACGACACCAGTGCACATATTCTTGTTGTCGATGACCATCGCGATATTCGCGAGACGCTTGCGCGCTATCTCGTCAAGAACGGATTGCGTGCGACCGTCGCCGACGGTGCGGCCCAGGCCCGCAAGATCCTTGCCGCTTCGTCCATCGACCTGGTTGTCCTTGATGTCATGATGCCGGGTGAGGACGGCTTGTCGCTTTGCCGCCACCTGGTGGAGAAGGGTGGCGCGCCCGTGATCCTGCTCACGGCGATGGCCGAGGACACGGATCGTGTCGTCGGACTGGAAATCGGCGCGGATGACTATGTCACAAAGCCCTTCAATCCGCGTGAACTGCTCGCGCGCATCCGCGCTGTCCTGCGCCGGACATCACTTGTTCCGAGGGAACGTGATCCCGTTTCCAGTGACCGCCTGGCATTCGACAAATGGCTGCTCGATCTGTCGCAGCGGCATCTGGTAGGGGCGGACGACGTGATCGTGCCGCTCTCGACCGGCGAATTCCAGCTTTTGGTAGCCTTCCTCAAACGCCCGAAAATGGTGCTGTCACGCGATCAGCTTCTGGACCTGACAAGCGGGCGCACACCCAATGTCTTTGACCGGTCCATCGATAATCAGGTCAGCCGGCTGCGCCGCAAGATCGAGACTGACCCCAAGAAGCCCGAATTGATCAAGACGGTCTGGGGCGGAGGCTACACCTTTACGGCGTCTGTGCGGGACCCGGACGCATGAGCTGGAAACGCCTTAGCCTGATCCCGCGCAGCCTTGCCGGGCAGTTGATCGGACTGATGCTTGCGGCCGTCGTGGTTTCGCAGGTCTTTACCCTGTGGCTTTTTACCGATGAACGGCGCGGCGCGTTGCTCGAACTGGCCGGTGGACGTGTGGTATCGCGCACGGCAGCGCTCGTCGAGTTGCTTGACGATACGCCGTCCGAACTGCACGAGCAGATACGCAGGGCCGCATCAAGTCCAGTGTCCTATTTCTGGATTTCCAGCAGGCCGGCCCTTTCCAAGAGTGGTACCAGTCGGACGGATCTGCGCATCCGCCGGGCGCTTGCCGAAACGATCGGCGAAGATCGGGCAGTACGGACCCAGATCGGGCGCAACGTTGAAGTGCCGCGCTACCGCCATGCGCGCCCGCGGACCGAAACTGCCAAGCAGAAATCCGCGACGCGGCTTGTACCGCTGGTCGTTGCCATGTCGGTCCAGCTCGACAATGGCCGCTGGCTCAATATGGCATCGAGCCTCGACATGCAGCCCAGTTCGCTGCCGCGTCTCTTTGTTTCGATCTCCCTTATGGCCGTAGCTGTGATCCTTATCGTCGGTTTCACGGTACGGCGATTGACAAAGCCCCTGAGTAACCTGGCGGATGCTGCCGACCAGCTTGGCCGCGGCGCCGACGGCCTCAGCGTCGAGGAGGCGGGACCACAGGAGGTCAGGAGCGCAATCCATGCCTTTAACGTCATGCAGGAGCGTCTGACACGTTATGTCCAGGACCGGACGCGAATGCTGGCGGCGATCAGCCATGATCTGCGGACGCCGATAACCTCGCTGCGTATCCGTGCCGAATTCATCGAAGACGAGGAAAACCGCAACCGGATCATCATGACGCTGGACGAGATGCAGCGCATGGTGGAGGCGACCCTTTCACTTGCCCGTGACGAGGCAAGACGCGAGGAGCAGAACCGTGTCGACCTCGGCGAGTTTCTTGATGCCATCGTTGCCGATTATCAGGACATGAATCAGCCGGTGCGGCTAAAAAGCGGTCCGGATCAAGGGGTGGAGCGCATGGTCGTGGACTGCCGGCCGATTGCCATGAAGCGGGCCCTGCGCAATCTGATCGACAATGCCGTCAGATACGGCAATGAGGCGGAAATCGAATATCTTGCAGGTGAGAACAGTGTCGAGATAACGATATCCGACAGTGGACCCGGCATCCCCAGCGAGAGGCTGGACGAGGTTTTTGAACCGTTTCTGCGGCTTGAGGACTCGCGCAGCGGGGAAACCGGCGGCATCGGTCTGGGTCTCGCCATAGCCCGTTCCAACATCCATGCCCATGGCGGGACGCTGACCCTGCAGAACATGCAGGAAGGCGGTCTCAAGGCGACCGTCACTTTGCCGCGGGAGGCGGTCTAGATCCATCATTGCGCCGACTGGATCTGAACTGGCCGGGATGTGTTGACACGTCGAATTCGTCAGTCGAAGTTAAGCCGCTAATCAGGTGAATTGCAAAGGCTTTGATGCACCGCGCATTCGAGCATGAAGGAGAGGCGTCAGGCCTGGTCTGTGATCATGGACGTTGTTATTACAACCATCAACGAGCCGACGGCTGCGGTCCGGGCATTTGCCGAAAACGCCCAGGTTTCCCGTGTGATCCTGATTGGCGACAAGAAAACGCCGCACACGGAGAGCACGGACAGGGTGCGCTATGTCGGCGTCGAAGAGCAACGGGACCTGTTTCCTGTGCTCGCGGACAGTCTTCCGTTCAATCACTATTGTCGCAAGATCATCGGATACCTGATAGCGGCGCAAGCTGGTGGCCGCTCCATATATGATACGGATGATGACAATTTACCTTATGAATTCTGGGACCTGCCGGATTTCAGTGGTTTTGATCTGCTTTTGCGGAGCAGCAAGGACTGGATAAACATCTATGAACTCTTCACGGACAGGAAGGTTTGGCCCAGGGGCCTGCCGCTGGATCGCATCCGGGAGACCGGACAATACGAGACGGAGGCGGCAAGCAACCTGCAGATTGCCTTGATCCAGGGGCTCGCCGATATTGAGCCGGATGTCGACGCGGTTTACCGGCTCGTCATTGGGGAACATGTCAAGTTTGAGCAGAACCGGCGTTTTGCCGTTGACCGCTTTGTCTACAGCCCGTTCAACTCGCAAAATACCTACTGGAAAGCCGAATACCTGCCGCTGATGTACCTGCCGGCGACGCCTTCGATCAGATTTACGTATATCCTGCGCGGCTACGTCGCCCAGCGTCTTATCTGGGAGCAGGACGCACTGATCGGTTTTTGCAGCCCAACCGTCTACCAGGACCGCAATCCGCATGACTTCATGACGGATTTCCGGGACGAAATCCCCATGTACGATCAATGCGACGCGGTCATCAGCTTTCTCAATAACGTGAGCCTCAAGGGCCATATGTCTGATGATCTTGTGACCGTATATGAGGGCTTGATCTCAATCGGCGTTTGCGGGAAATCTGAGATCGCCACACTGCACGCGTGGCTGGAGGCATGCGGCAGTATCGCGGCCGGCAAGCCGCCTGGCCAGAGACCAATGTCGCCTCGTTCAGATGATTCGAACTAAGCCAGATACGCTCCAGATGGTTATCACGCGCATATTTGGCGGTCTCGGCAATCAGATGTTTCAGTACGCTTGCGCTCGTGCGGTAGCGCTGCGGAACGGCAGTGAAGTGATGATTGACAAGCGTGGTTTCATCGCCGGACCGGGCCAGGTTCCCGGATTGCATCATTTCAACATTGTTTCGAGCCCTCTGAACGCTCGCGCACTGCCTCCGGGCAAGCATCAACGCCTGCGTTACGCGATTTGGCGCGGGCTGAAACTGCCACCCAGAATTGTCCGCCAGCGTGGCCATGGTTTTGATCCAAAGATCACGGCGCTGGGCGGCAGTGTGTATCTGCACGGATACTGGCAGTCAGAACGCTACTTTGCTGATTTCGCCGATCATATTCGCCGGGAACTGACCGTAAGACATGCTCCGGACGAACGAAACGAGGGGCTGTTGCGGCAGATCGGCGAAGAGCCCTCGATATCCCTGCACATCCGCCGCGGCGACTACGTCAGCAATCCGAAAGCCAACGCTTTTCACGGCACCTGTTCGCTCGATTATTATCGCCGGGCGGCGAAGCTGGTTGCGGATCAAACGGACAAAAAGCCGATCTTCTACGTGTTCTCCGACGAGCCGGACTGGGCGGCCGCCAATCTGAAGCTGCCGTTTGACATCCGGATTGTCGACCACAATGGACCCGAGCGAAACTATGAGGATATGCGCCTCATGTCTGCCTGCAAGCATCACGTCATCGCCAACAGTTCGTTTTCCTGGTGGGGTGCCTGGCTCAATCCGTCACAAGACAAGATCGTGGTTGCGCCGCAACGCTGGTTCGCGGATCCGGCCATGTCGAACCCGGACATTTTGCCGGACGAGTGGCAAACGCTGGCAGACTGACGGCCGCCGGCACGTTTACTTTTCCACAAACGCCTTCTCGATCAGATAGCTGCCGAGCTGCGCGCGGGTGCCTTCGGTAAAGCCGCGGCTTTCAAAGTAGTTCCGCGTGTCTTCAAGCATCTGCGGGCCACCGCAGAGAATCACCCGATCGTTTTCCTTGTCGATCTGCGGCAGGCCGATATCGTCGAACAGCTGGCCGCTTTCCATGAGTTCGGTGATCCGGCCGTTGTTTTGGAACGGTTCACGCGTGACGGTCGGATAGTAGATCAACTTCTCACGCACCATCTCGCCAAGATATTCGTGCTCGGGAAGTTCGCCGGTGATGTAATCCTGATAGGCAAGATCCTTGATGAACCGGACGCCGTGCACCAGAACGATCTTCTCGAAGGCATCATAGACGGCCGGATCCTTGATGAGGCTGAGGAAAGGCGCAAGTCCTGTTCCCGTTCCAAGCAGATAGAGGTTCTTGCCAGGCAGCAAATGGTCGGTGACGAGCGTACCGGTCGGCTTGGTGCCGACAAGGACCGATTCACCTTCCCTCAGGTGCTGCAGCCGCGAGGTCAGCGGTCCGTCCGGAACCTTGATGCTGAAGAATTCGAGGGTCTCCTCGTGATTGGCGCTGGCCATGGAATAGGCCCGCATCAATGGCCGGCCCTCGACCTGCAGCCCGACCATCGTGAACTCGCCGTTGCGGAAACGAAAGCCTGAATCACGCGTGGTCTTGAAGCTGAACAGCGTGTCGTTCCAATGATGGACTGACAGAACAGTCTCCTCGTTGAAGCCTTTCATCTTTACTCCATCCATAGGTCCAGGCCGCTGGGCGACCGGTATTGGCCGGGTGGCATTCGTACTGAGCCGAAAGCGACATGTATCAGGTGTGCACGCGGAATGAAGCGTTGTTTGTTCCAAAATTTGTGTGTTTTGGAGATTGCGTTTCTATGCCGGCGGGCTGGCATTGGTGCGCTGCAGCACCGTGATTGGCTGCGCGGAAAGTGCGGTTGTCACGATCGCCTTGACAAAGCCGGTTCCGATTGGTCTTCTTTCTGCATTCACCAGGGGAGTCCCGGCAAGGGGCTGAGAGACTGCTGGCTTTCGCGGCGCAGTGACCCGTAGAACCTGATCCAGTTCATGCTGGCGTAGGGATGGTGCAGGCGTCGTGCGGTTGTCGATCAGCGACCATTTGCGGCGCAACCCCCATACCTATTCAAGGCACAACCGGATCCGCGTCGGACAAGACGATGGAGGCCGAATTGCTTGTACTTACACTGCTCCCGCGCAGCTTCCCGGATGTTGATCCATCAAAGGCCGGAGACGGAACGTGAATGTTCTGGTGAAAGGTGCCGGCGTTGCAGGACTGGCTACGGCCCTTGAGCTGCAAAGGCGCGGTGCGCAAGTGACTGTCTTCGATCCGCAGAAACGGGTGGGTGGCTCCGCATCCTGGTATGCGGGCGGCATGCTGGCACCCTGGTGCGAGGGTGAGTGCGCCGACAAGCGCGTAACCGAGCTCGGGATCGCGGCAACCGGATGGTGGAACAACGTTTTGCCCGGTCATGTCGAATGCAATGGCACTCTTGTTGTTGCACCAGCCAGGGACCATGCGGAGCTGAACCGCTTCGCAAGCCGAACGACCGGCTTTCGGGCCGTCGATGCGAAGGAGATCGGCGCACTTGAACCGGCTTTGTCCGACCGTTTCCGTCGCGGCCTTTTCTTTGAAAATGAAGCGCACCTGGAACCGCGCCTTGCCATGCAGGCGTTGCAGGTCTGCCTCGCCCGTACCGGCTGCTCGTTTCGGCTTGGCCGGACTGTAGCAGACCAAACCGGGTTCGATGCTGTCGTTGACTGCACCGGGATTGCAAGCCCGGTGGCCGGACTGCGCGGCGTTCGCGGCGAAATGTTGCTCCTGCGCATCGCCGATCTGCCATTGAAGCGCCCGGTCCGACTGCTGCACCCGCGCATACCGGTCTACGTCGTCCCGCGGGGCGAAAACCTCTTCATGATCGGGGCTACCATGATCGAGAGCGCCGATCACGGCGGCGCCACGGTGCGTTCGGTCTTGGAGCTGCTGAACGCTGCCTATGCGCTGCATCCAGCCTTTGCTGACGCCGAAATCGTCGAGATCGGAGCCGGTATCCGGCCCGCTTTTTCGGACAACTTACCGCGTGTGTCCCGTCACCGCGGAACGATCAGCCTCAATGGCCTTTACCGTCATGGCTTCCTGCTTGCGCCAGTCCTGGCCGCGCGTGCAGCTGCGATGGCCTTGGAGACAAGGGATGCGGCAAATGGATGAAATCGAACTTGTGGTCAACGGTCAGCCGACCGCGGTCATTTCGCGCAATCTGGCAGCCTTGCTCGTTGAGCTTTCCTATGAAGGCACGTGGCTGGCCACGGCGGTCAACGGCACAGTCGTGTGCCGCGGCGACCGGGATGATCATACGCTTCAAGACGGTGACCGGATCGAAATCCTGTCACCGATGCAGGGAGGCTGAGATGTTTGAGGTCTATGAAGCAAAGCTGCCGTCGCGATTGATCCTGGGAACCGCGCAATACCCTTCGCCAGACGTCATTGGCGAAGCCGTCCGGGCCGGAGGCGCGTCTGCTGTAACCGTATCGCTGAGGCGCGAGAGCGCACAGGATGCCGCAGCGACCGGCCCGGGCGGGCAGTTCTGGTCCATGGTCCGCTCGCTTGGCGTGCCGATCCTGCCGAACACGGCGGGCTGCCATACCGCACGCGAGGCGGTCACCACAGCGCAGATGGCGCGTGAAGTGTTCGGCACGGACTGGATCAAGCTTGAGGTCATCGGCAACCACGACACGCTACAGCCGGACGTGTTCGATTTGGTGGAAGCAGCACGGATCCTGAGTGACGAGGGCTTCCAGGTGTTTCCATATACGACCGATGATCTTGTGGTCGCAGAGCGTTTGCTTGACGCGGGCTGCCGTGTGCTGATGCCCTGGTGCGCGCCGATCGGATCTGCGAGGGGCCCGACGAACATCGACGCGTTGCGCTCCCTGCGCGGGCACTTTCCCGATGTCTGCCTGATCGTCGATGCCGGGATCGGGCGTCCGTCCCACGCGGCGGCCGTGATGGAGCTCGGCTATGACGCGGTGCTGCTGAACACGGCTGTCGCCCGCGCCGGCGATCCGGTCTACATGGCCCGCGCTTTCTCCAATGCGATCAAGGCCGGTCGCACCGCATGGCATGCCGGCCTGCTGGAGCCGCGCGATATTGCCGTGCCTTCGACACCGGTCATCGGGATGGCGACATTCTCATGAGGCTCGATCCGTTCTATCTGATCGTCGACAGTGCCGCCTGGATCCGGCGCCTGGTGCCGCTTGGCGTGCGCCTTGTGCAACTGCGCATGAAGGGCAGGGACGAGGCCTTCATGCGTCGCGAGATCGTCGAAGCGAAATCCGTTTGTGAGCACCATGATTGCCAACTCATCCTGAATGATTTTTGGCAACTTGCGATCTCGGAGGATTGCGATTTCGTTCACCTGGGGCAGGAGGATCTTGCCGCTGCCGATCTTCGGGCCATTCGCGCCGCGGGCATCCGTTTCGGAATCAGCACCCATGATGAAAGCGAACTGGCGACAGCCCTGGCTGCGCAGCCGGAATATGTTGCGCTCGGGCCGGTTTACGAAACCCGGCTGAAGAAAATGCGCTGGGCGCCGCAAGGTCTTGACCGAATTGTCGAATGGAAAGGGTGCGTGCTCCCGATGCCGCTTGTCGCCATCGGTGGTCTCACACCCGAACGGCTGCCGGGCGTCTTCGCCGCAGGTGCCGACAGCGCGGCGGTTGTCACCGACATCACACTGAACCAGGATCCGGAAGGCCGAACGCGGCAATGGATCGATGTGACCCGGCAGTTCGGTTCCCGAGCTGCGGCGTCATCTCCCGTCAAGTAGCATGTTGTAGCGTTGAGCACCGATATTGGAGCCGCAGGCCAGCACGCAGACGTTTTTGCCGGTCAATTGATCGCGCAACGGGCCGGTGGCGGCGGCAAGGGCGGCAGCGCAGGCAGGTTCGGCCACAAGTTTCAGCGCATCGCGCATCAGGATCATGGCATCAACCATCAGCCGGTCCTCAATGCGAACGATTTCCGTTACATATTGTTTTGCAACGGAAAATGAGAAGGGCAGGGCCGCCGGCGAGCCGAGACTGTCCGCGATCGTGTCGACCTTGCCGATGCGGACCGCCTCACCTTTTTCGAAACTCCTTGAAAGGCTGTCCGCGCCCACCGGTTCCACGCCGATCACGGTGCAATCCGGTTTGACCTGCCGTATCGCCGCGGCCACGCCGCCGATCAGCCCGCCGCCACCGACGGCAACGATCATGCAGTCGAGGTGAGGCAGATCCTCGATGATCTCAGCACCGAGGGTCGCCGCGCCAAGCGTCATGTGCGTCCCCTCGAAGGGATGCATGACGGTCAGCCCCCGCGCTTCCGCAAGCCGGTTCATCTCGTCGAACGCGGCCGCGATATCATCGACAAGTATGACCTCGGCGCCCGCGCTTTTGCATCCGTCGACGCGCAACGGGTCGGTTGCTTTTGGCATGACGAGTGTGGCGCGCACATTCTGTCTGGCCGCCGCCCAGGACACGGCAAGCGCATGGTTGCCACCGCTCGCGGCGATCACGCCCGCGGTGCGTTCTTCCGGCGTGAGCCGCCTGATGCCCAAAAGATTTCCGCGCGCCTTGAAAGACCCGGCATGCTGAAAAAGTTCCAGCTTCATCGTCAAGGAAGCGGCGTTGCCAACCCGTTCGACCAGCGCGGCCTGTTTCAAGGAAAGGACCGGCGTGCGAATGACGGCGCCATCAACCGCGTTTCGCGCTTCAAGAATTTGCTCTGGGGTTGGGGCAGCGTCTTGCATCAGGGACCGCATGAATTCCATGGAAAGATGGCGCAAATCTACAGCACGTTCGTGCGACGTACACAATGGCGATCGGACGGATTCCCCGGATGTCCAACGTTGTGAATCGGTCGAAACTCTTCTCGTACTGACAGAAATGTCAGGACAGAAGTCCCTGTCCGTTTTGCTTCGGCCGAGAAACGGCTAAAAAGGACGCGGCACGGTGGCGGCAGGTTGTCAATGACCTGTCGATTGAAATTCAAAATTCGTCGGGGATACAGGAGAATTGGCCATGGCGCCGAACATTCTCGGTCTCAGAACCACGATCTACAAAGTTGCCGAACTCGACAAAGCCAAAGCCTGGTACAGCGAGGCATTCGGCACAAAACCCTATTTCGACGAGGCGCCCTATGTCGGCTTCAACATAGCGGGCTACGAGCTCGGATTGATGCCGGATGAAACACCCGCTGACGAAAAGTCCGACACTGTTCTCACTTATTGGGGCGTAGAGGATATCGAGAAGGCCGTCGCGCATTTCGAGGCGCTGGGTGCAACGGTGGTCGAAAAACCGACCAATGTCGGCGGTGAAATCGTCGTTGCGGGCATCACGGACCCGTGGGGAAATATGGTCGGGCTTATCTACAATCCCGAATTCAAGCTGCCCTAGCTGCGGCTTTGTGGTCTGCCGCGATCTTCTCGATGAAGGCGATCGCGGTCGCCACGCCGTCTTCGCTGCGAAGCTTTTCACCAATGTCCAGTGCCCGCGCGCGCATCCGGTCGTTGAGCATCAACCGGTCGAATGCATTGGCCAGATTGTCGGGCGTCAATTGTTTCTGCGGGATAGGCTCCGGACCGGCTCCGAGCCGCCGAACGGTTTTGCCCCAGAACGGCTGATCGGCAAAAAACGGGCACACCAGCGCCGGTTTTCCCGCGCGCAGGCCGGCAGCGGTGCTGCCCGCGCCGCCATGATGGACCACCGCCGCAACCCTCGGGAAGAGCCAGTCATGCGGTGCCTGGTCGATCATCAGTACATTGTCCGGCAGGTCGCTGGCTTGCAGGCCTCCCCAGCCGCTTGCGAGGATGCCCCGGTATCCGGTCACCTGCAGCGCCTCGATCACCGCCGAGGCAAGCCGCTCCGGATTGCGCCCCGCCATGGAACCGAAGCCGATATAGATCGGCGCAGGCCCGTCGGAGAGGAAATCCCTCAGCGCGTCCGGGGGCTGCCAATTCTCTTCGGCATCGAGGAACCAGTAACCGGACATGATCGCCGTTTCCGGCCAGTCGCCTGGCCTTGGCACGACATGCTCGCTGATCGCATGCAAGGCTGGGATCGGCTTTCCATCCTGGTCGGCGAGATAGTCGACATTGACCCGTTTGACCGGGGTTCCGGTGGCCTCCCGCCAGGCGCGCACGTCCTTTCCGGCGGACACCTTGATGAAGTAATTGACGATCCGGTAGCCGAGACGGTTGTACCAGCCGCCCAGGCCAAGATCGGCGAAGCCGACGCAGGGAAATTCGCCGGTCGGAACGATCATCGGGATCGGTGTCGCCAGGACGCTGGGGATGGCAAGTTTTTCACCGATGGCGGGGCCGAGCAGGGCCTTGGGATGAAACAGGACGACGTCGGGTTCTACGGCCTGCGCCACGGCCCAGCTGTCTTCCACCGCCCGCCTTTGAAGCGGCGCGACCTGCTTTCTCATGCGGATCATTGCCGAGATGGTTCTGAAGATGTTGGTCGTGTCTTCCATCAGCGCCTTGCCCTCATCGGAATCGATGATCTTCATGAGGTCGTCGCTGATGTAGCCGTAAGTGATCCCGTGGCTTTCGATGAAATCGCGAAATCGCTCGCACGTGGCGAGCGTGACCGCGTGGCCGGCCTCCAGCAGACCCTTGGCCAGAGCGACATAGGGCTGGACGTCGCCGCGGGAACCGATCGTCACGATGAGAATGTTCATAAAGCCTCCGAAGTCACGCTGCATGCACGTATGTGCTGGACGCAACCGGTTCAAGCGTGAAACATGAAAGTCATTCATGTTTCACTGATGCACCGCCCTTGACAAACGATCCCCCCATCGCCATCTAGCGGTCCTCGGCAAGAGGAGCCTGCCGCTCGCTGGCGAAAGCCATGGTGAAGTCCTCCATTCGACATTCAAAGCCAATTCAGAGCATCTGGATCGATGGCAATGCGAGCACCTTCAACTAACCGCGATGCGCATTACTGTGAGGCGAAGAATGAGCGACGCATTACCGACGATTGAAACATTGAAAGACCAGGCCCGCCGATTGCGGAAATCGCTGACGCAACAGGGTCAGTCCATGAGCCACTCCAAGGCGCTGGAGGCGATTGCCCACCAGTAAGGCTTCAAGGACTGGAACACGATCAGCGCGCGGGCGTCCAATACGCCGCCGTTGGCTCCCGTCTATGTCGGCGAAGCGGTCACCGGTACTTACCTTGGTCAGCCCTTTTCCGGGCGGGTCCTTGGGATCTACGCGCTGCCGGCGCATGATCGCTACCGGATCACGCTGCACTTCGACGAGCCGGTCGACGTGGTCACCTTCGACAGCTTCTCATCCTACAGGCAAAGGGTGAAGGCGGTCATCGACTCGCGTGGCACCACGCAGCAGAAAACATCAAACGGCAACCCGCATTTGCATCTGCATCTGTAGGGTCCGGCCTGCCGCATTCCGGTGCGGCAGGCACAGTCGTCAAAGAGCGGCGGCGACGCGGCTTCCCTGATCGATTGCCCGCTTCGCGTCGAGTTCACCCGCCTTGAAGGCACCGCCGATCGTCTGGTTGTCGACACCGCGCGCGCTCAGCGCCTCCGCCAGGCTGTTTTCCGGGAGCTGTCCTGCGCAGATGACGATCGTATCGACGTCCAGCCACTGCGGATCGCGACGCTCCTCGCCGAAGGAGATACGCAGCCCCTGGTCGCTGATCTCCTCGTAATTGACATTGCCCAGCATCTTGACCTGTTTCATCGTCAAGGCTGCGCGGTGGATCCAGCCGGTCGTCTTGCCGAGACCCGCGCCATGCTTCTTGGCCTTGCGCTGCAGCAGCGTGATCTCGCGCGGTGATGGAGACGGCTGTGCGCCCTCAGAGCGAAGCCCGCCGCGGGTCTCGGACGGATCCCCGACGCCCCATTCCTTTTTCCAAAGCTCAAGGTCCTCGGTCGGCGAATGGCCCTCATGGGCGAGGTATTCGCACACGTCGAAGCCGATGCCGCCGGCACCGACGACAGCGACGCGCTTGCCGACCGGTTTGCGGTCGCGCAGGACATCGATGTAGCTGAGCACCTTCGGATGGTCCTGACCGGGAATCTGCGGGTCGCGCGGCAGGACGCCCGTTGCCACGATCACCTCATCAAAACCCTCGTCCTTCAGCGAATCCGGGTCGACGGCCTTGCCGAGCACCGTTCGCACCTGTTTGAGTTCCAGCTGTCGCTTGTAATAGTCGACGAGACCGACGAATTCCTCCTTGCCGGGAATGCGTTTTGCCATGTTGAGCTGCCCGCCAATCTCGTCCGCCTTGTCGAACATCGTCACTTCGTGTCCACGTTCTGCCGCAACGAGCGCTGCCGATAGCCCGGCGGGCCCGGCACCGACCACGGCGATGCGTCGCGGTTTTTCCGCGGGCAGGTAGTTGAGCTCGGTTTCGTGGCAGGCGCGCGGATTGACGAGGCAGGTCGACAGCTGCATCTGGAATGTGTGATCGAGACAGGCCTGGTTGCAGGCAATGCACGGGGTTATCTCGTCGGCTCGCCCTTCCTGCGCCTTTTTGACGAACTCCGAGTCGGCGAGGAAGGGACGCGCCATGGAAATCATGTCGGCGCAACCGTCCGCCAGTACCTGTTCGGCGACCTCGGGCGAGTTGATGCGGTTGGACGTGATCAGCGGAATTGTCACCTCGCCCATGAGCTTCTTTGTAACCCAGGTGAAGGCGCGTCGCGGCACGGATGTGGCAATTGTCGGAATGCGCGCTTCGTGCCAGCCGATGCCGGTGTTGATGATCGTCGCACCGGCCGCCTCGACCGCCTTTGCAAGCCGGACAACTTCTTCCCAGGTCGAGCCGTTGGGGACCAGATCGATCATCGAAAGACGGTAGATGATGATGAAATCCTCACCGACGGCCTGCCGCACGCGCTTGATGATTTCGATCGGCAGTCGCATGCGGTTCTCGTAAGCGCCGCCCCATTCGTCTTCGCGTTTGTTGGTGTGGGTAACCAGGAACTGGTTGATGAAATAGCCTTCCGAACCCATGATCTCGACGCCGTCATAGCCGGCCTCACGGGCTAGCTTTGCGCAGTTGGCAAAATCGGCGATCTGTTTTTCGATGCCCGCTTCATCAAGCTCGATCGGGGCGAACGGCGAAATCGGTGATTTGATGGCCGATGCCGAAACGCCGCCGGGGTGGTAGGCGTAGCGCCCCGAATGCAGGATCTGCATGGCGATCTTTCCGCCCTCCGCGTGAACGGCCTGCGTCGTCGGGACGTGTTCGGCGACCTCGTCCAGGACCGAAAGCTTGCCGGCGCCGGGCAGGGCTGACCCTTCCTCGTTCGGGGAAACACCGCCCGTCACCATCAAACCAACACCTCCGCGTGCACGTTCCGCGAAATAAGCGGCCACCCGGTCATGGGCCTTGCGGTCCTCAAGCCCGGTGTGCATCGAGCCCATCAGGATACGGTTGGGCAAGGTGGTGAAGCCAAGGTCGAGCGGTGTGAAGATGTGCGGGTACAGGGACATGGACGATCCTTCTGGAAATACGGATTTGCTGGCGGCTGCTGGAACCCTATCCGGAGTGCGCAGACATGCGGGTGAGATACGGTCCCGCCCGCTCGCTCATTTTTTCCGCCAGCAGGGCAAGTGCATTGGCAGGGCGGATCATGACTTCGAATTCAGCGATTTTACCGGCTTCGTCAAAACGGATCATGTCGATGCCCTTTAACGACCTGTCGCCGATACGCGCGGCAAACTCGAGGACGGCGCTCGATCCGTCGGCAGTCGCGAATTGCCGCTCATAGCGGAAATCCTCGAAGATTTCGGAGACCGTCGCAATGACGAACGTGAAGGCTTCCTTGCCGGGATAGGGTTTGAAAAAGGCAGGGGACCGGAAAACGATCCTGTCGGAGGCCAACTCCGCGAGACCGGCGACATCCCTGGTCAGAAAAATCTGGTGCCAGCGTTCCATGGTCTGCTGCGCCGCCGGTTTCAGTCCCGGTAAAGCTGTCATGGCGTCCTCCCGTGCCGCAATGAATTTATATGTGCATTGACACATATATGCGAAGCTTTGTAAAAATGACAAGGAAAAATGGAGTCGTTCCGAACTTGGCCCTTTCACATGCCATTCTCGTATGCCTGACCGAGCGTCCGATGTCGGGCTACGACCTTGCCAAGTTCTTCGACACGTCGATCGCTTTTTTCTGGAAGGCAACGCACCCGCAGATCTATCGCGAACTGAAAAAGCTCGGCGAGAAGGGCTACGTGACGGCGGCCGAGGAAATCCAATCCGGAAAGCCGAACCGGTTTGTCTACAGCATTACGGATGCGGGCCTCGAAGCGCTCAAGGCATGGTCGCGTGAGCCGGTCGCACTGCCGCTGATCAAGGACGATTTGCTGGTGCGGCTCCAAGCCATTGAACATATCGACAAGAAAGCCCTGCGTGAGCAGATTCGTGTGCGTCTGAAGGCGCATCGTGAACAACTCGACCAGTATCATCATATCCGTGATGTCCGCTTCGCCGGTGGCGCTGCGGTGCCGGAAGACCTCGGCAAGCTCATGGGTCTGGAACTGGGTATGCAGTACGAAAAAGGCTGGATTGCCTGGTGCGAGAGCGTGCTGAAACGGCTCGAAAGCGCCTAGATGCGCTCTAGAGCCGGACCGATCGCAGCCTCAGCGCATTGGCAATCACGGAAACCGACGAAAGGCTCATGGCCGCCGCGGCGATCATCGGCGAAAGCAGGCTGCCGGTCAGTGGATAAAGCACACCGGCGGCGATCGGGATCCCGGCCGTATTGTAGGCAAAAGCGAAGAACAGGTTCTGCTTGATGTTGCGCAACGTTGCGCGCGCAAGCCGGCGTGCACGCACGATCCCCGACAGATCGCCGCCCAACAGTGTTATACCCGCACTTTCAACCGCCACATCCGCACCCGTTCCCATGGCGATCCCGACATCGGCGGCGGCAAGTGCCGGTGCATCGTTGACGCCGTCACCCGCCATGGCAACGCGCTTTCCCTGTGCCTTCAGATCATCAACCAGTTGTTTCTTGTCCGCCGGAAGGACGCCCGCATTGACCTGGTCGATACCGAGCCGCGCCGCGACCGCATTGGCTGTGATTTCATTGTCGCCCGTGGCCATGACGACGGTGATGTCCTGGTCGTGAAGCGCCTGAATGGCCGTTCCCGCATCGGCCTTGACCGGATCGGCAACTGCAACAATGCCGGCAAGATCACCCTCGATGGCAACATACATTGCTGTTTTGCCGTCGTGCCGAAGGCCCTCGGCGACCGATGCCGCTGCCGACAGATCGATCTGCAGCGCCTCCATCAGCGCCTCGTTGCCCAGCGCCACGTCGCGTCCGGTCACTGTTCCGGCGACACCCTTGCCGGTGATCGCCTCGAACTTGATCATGGTCTCGAGCGTGAGCTTTGCGTCTTCGGCGCCCTGAACGATCGCCTCCGCCAGAGGATGCTCGGATCCTTTTTCCAGTGTCGCGGCAAGTCTGAGGATCGTGTCCTTGTCGTGCCCGGACAGGCTGACAACATCGGTCAGTTCCGGCCGGCCCTCTGTCAGTGTGCCGGTCTTGTCGACGATGAGCACGTCAATGGCGCCAAGGGCCTCCAGCGCCCGCGCATCCTTCACAAGGACGCCGGCCTGGGCACCGCGTCCAGTCGCCGTCATGATCGACATGGGTGTCGCGAGGCCAAGTGCACATGGGCAGGCAATGATCAGCACGGACACCGCAGAGATCATGGCGAAAATGAAGGCAGGTGAGGGACCGACCAGAAGCCACACGATGAAAGCGATCACCGCGACGGCGACAACCGTGGGAACGAAATAGGATGCCACCTTGTCCGCCATGCCCTGGATGGACGCCTTGGAGCGCTGGGCGGTGGAGACCATGTCAACAATCTGTGCGAGCGTCGTTTCGCTTCCGACCCGCTTTGCCGCCATGACGAGGCTGCCGTTTTTGTTGAGGTTTCCACCGGTAAGCACGTCGCCGGTCGTCTTTTCGACCGCAACGGGTTCGCCCGTGATCATGCTTTCATCAACCGCGCTGCGTCCTTCGATGACGAGCCCGTCAACCGGGACACGATCCCCCGGACGCACCCTCAGGCGATCCCCCTCGAGCACATTTTCCAGCGGGGCGTCATACTCTTCACCGTCGTCAAGAACCCGCCTTGCGGTTTTCGGAGCCAGGTCCAGAAGGGCCCTGATTGCATCGCCGGTGCGCTCGCGCGCGCGCAATTCAAGAACCTGTCCGGCGAAGATGAGCGTCACGATCACCGCGGCGGCCTCGAAGTAGACCGGCACGTGCCCGCCGTCGGCCTGAAACTGATCGGGAAAAAGGCCCGGGAGGAAAGCAGCAACGACGCTGTAGGCATAGGCTGCACACACGCCAATGGTAATCAGCGTCCACATATTGAATGTGAGCGTGCGGATTGACTGGATTCCGCGCTCGAAAAACGGCAGTGCGGCCCAAAGCACCACCGGACTGGCCAGAACGAACTCGATGTAGATGGACAATCTCTCGCCCAACAGCGAACGAACGGGAAGCCCGACCATTGGACCCATTGTGATCACCAGAAGGGGGATTGCGCAAACGATGCTGACGGTCAGCCGACGTGAAAAATCAATCAGCTCTTCGTTGGGTCCGCCCGGCGCCGCGCCGACGGGTTCCAGCGCCATGCCGCAGATCGGGCAGGCGCCGGGCACGTCGCGAATGACTTCCGGATGCATCGGACAAGTATAGGTCGTATCCGGCTGCGCTTCTTGCGCGATGCGCCCGGCGTTTCCGGAGGCATAGAAATAGGGATCAAGGTCGAATTTGTCCCGGCACTTTTCGGAGCAAAAAGCAAAGTCCGATCCACCGAACTGCGCATGCGGCGTGCGCTCAGTCACATCGACCTGCATGCCGCACACTGGATCGATTTTGGAGCCGGCCTCCGCCGCCCGTTCCTTCACCGCCGTCGATGCCTTGTCCTGTTTGTTGTCCGGCACACCCGCTGGATCGGCGGGTGCCGCATCTGTCTTTTCACGCATCAATGGCTCCGCTGGCTCGCGCAAACGCAGCTTATAATATGTAACTTTTTACTAAAAATACCAGCGGCTTGACACCTGGCCGCCGTCGATCCGCAGCCGGGTGTCAAAGAGACGTTTATCGCGATGCAGCATCGCTGGAGAGCGTCAGTGCGCCAATGCCCGCGGATGCGTTCAGACCGAGATTGCTGCTGACACTGACCGGGACAAGATTGAGATTGTTCTTCAGATTGCCGACCAGAACATTGGCGCCGACGCCGATACCGAGACCCGCGGCGGCGGACACTCCGACATAGGTACCGTCGAGCCTGCCTTGCGGCACCTGGAAACTCGGAGCATAGACGGCCCAGACCAGCCTCTCGCTTCGCTTGAATCCAATGTCCGGACCGACCTTGGTTATCGATCCGGTGTAATACTCATAGGATTGGCCGGCGTGTCGGCCCCGAAAGGTGCAGTCAAGGTCGCTTGACGAGCCGATGACATACCCGAATCCGCCATTGCTCGAGCAGTTCAGCATTCCAATCTTGGTGAAGTGGCGCTTTGGTGCGGCAGCCTGCGGGATTTCCTCCGGCGGGGTATCGGCCGCCTGGATCGGCGCAGCCATCACCATGACAGCCACGGCCGCTGTGATCGTTGTGGCCAGTTTTCCGTTTTTCATCGCTTCTCTCCTGCTCGAAAAGGACCGGCCGATCCGTGCCGGCGGCCCAAATCCAAATGACGCGCCATCCCTGTGGAGCGCCAATAGAGACTGCGGATTCGCGGCCAAATTTGGCCAAGATTGTGTTGGTTGTCTGGTATTCCTGTGCCGTTTCGAAGTCCTTGGCTTCCGACGTGACAAACGCCGGAGCCGGGCTACGCATCGAATATTTCACAATAATTCTTGATCGTGTAATTGACCGAAAGATAGAGTCATCCTTAAGCGGCTAATAGCAGCGGCGACTACGGCCGCTTTCGGGCCGTGCATGATCACGGAGGATCCGGGCAATGGTGCGTACTGTCTTTTATGTCCTGTCGGTATTGGCGGTAATCGTCGTCTGGCTGATCTCCCTGGCCTGGTCGCCCTTCATCTGGGCACTGGTAATCGTCGTGCCCTTGATATTCGTCGGCCTGTACGACATCCACTGGTCCGATCATAACGTCCTGCGCAATTATCCTGTTATTGGCCATCTGCGGTACGCGTTCGAGTTCATCAGTCCGGAAATCAGGCAGTACTTTGTCGAGAACAACGAGGACGGCAAACCCTACAACCGCATCCATCGCAACCTCGTTTACGCGCGCGCTTCCGGTACGGTCGACACCCAACCGTTCGGCACCCAGCTCGACATCATGGATGTTGGTTTCACCCGCGGCAGCCATTCGCTGGCGCCGAAATCGGTATCGCGTGACGAGGCCCGTCTTGTGGTCGGCGGCTCGGAGTGCAAGCAGCCTTACTCGGCATCCCGCCTCAACATATCGGCCATGAGTTTCGGCGCGTTGAGCCCGACCGCGATCCACGCCCTGAATGCCGGCGCCAAGCGCGGCAACTTCGCCCACAACACGGGTGAGGGCGGGCTCAGCCCCTATCACCTAGCCGGCGGCGGCGACATCATCTTCCAGATCGGCACAGGCTATTTCAGCTGCCGCACTCCCGAAGGCACTTTCGATGAAAGCAAGTTCATCGATATTGCCAATCGGGACGTCGTCAAGATGATTGAGATCAAACTCTCCCAGGGTGCAAAGCCTGCGCATGGCGGGGTATTGCCGGCGGCGAAGGTTGACGAGGAGATTGCACAAATCCGTGGTGTGCCTGTCGGCAAGGACGTCATATCGCCGCCCGCACATACCACCTTTTCATCACCGGAAGGCCTGCTCGAATGGGTCGCGCGCCTGCGCGAGGTGAGCAACGGCAAACCCGTGGGCTTCAAGCTATGCATCGGCCGGCGCCATGAGTTCATGGGCATTGTCAAAGCGATGCTGAAGACGAACATACTGCCTGATTTTATCACCATAGACGGCGCGGAGGGCGGCACCGGAGCGGCACCGCTCGAGTTTACCGACCGCCTGGGCGTGCCGATCAATGAAGGTCTGTCCTTCGCGCATTCCTGCCTCGTCGGCGCGTCGCTGCGCGACAAGCTGCGGATCATTGCCAGCGCCAAGGTCGTTACGGGATTTCACATGGTCGAAAAACTGGCCCTCGGTGCGGACATGTGCAACATGGCGCGGCCCATGCTGTTTGCCCTCGGCTGCATTCAGGCCGTGCGCTGCAATACCAACACCTGCCCGACCGGCATAGCGACCCAGGACCGGCGTCGGGCGGAGGCTGTAGACATAGAGTCACGGCAGATCCGCGTCGCGAATTTTCACGACGCAACGATCGAGAGTTTCCTCGATCTTGTCGGCGCGATGGGTCTGGAGAAGCCGGAACAATTGACGCCGGACCTGATCTATCAGCGGGTTGCCGACGAAACCGAGCGCACCTATGACGAGGTCTATGCTTTTCTCAAGCCGGGAGAGCTGCTCGGCAAGGACATCAACTCCGCCTATGCGCATCACTGGGAAAAGGCCCGCGCGGAGGCATTTTAGAAGCCTTCAAGCTGGCTGTCCGTTGGCTTGCGGCTTTTCCGCGGACCGGTACGCAAGAAGCGCCGTGGCGGCATTGATCAGCGCCAGCGCCAGGATCGCCCAGATAACATGCTGCAAATGCGCAACCGTGGCCATCGTGAAAGACAATCCTATCCCGACAATGCGAACGGCGACTTTCGATGCGCCGATGCCGATGACCGCGTATTTTTCCGGCGCAACATCCATGAAGTAGAGATAGCGCGCCGTAGACACGCCGCGCACCGCCACGGTGACGATGAAGAGCGCGATGGCGTGGATGTATGGTGACGCGACCACAGGGTAGAAAAAGTTGGCAACAAGCAGGAAACCGGCGAACGCGGCGAGGCACGCGCCCGCGGCCATCACGGTTCGTGTCGATTTGGTTCCGACCAGGCCCCAAAGCGGCCCCGAAACAATGAGAGCGGTTGCCGATGACAGGATCAGCGCGGCCAGGCCCTTGGGCGATGTGTGGTGCGCAAGGGCCGCCAGTATCGCGTAGAATGGTATGGAAAGTTCAACGGTCAAAAGCGCCAGCCGGACGCGAAGGTAGCGGCGAAACCAGTGCATGCCGATCAGGAGGCGGAAGTTTTCAATAGCCTCGCGTGTCTGCTGCCTGAATGAGAACTTTTGACCGGGTGCGGCGGCGGGCGCTTTCTCCTTTGGGGCCGTTCCCTCGAGTTCGCGCACCAGCAGCATCACGGCGCTCGCGACGATGAAGCAGACCACGCCGATCGTCACCAGCACAACGTGGCGGTCAAAGGGTGGATCGTCGAAGAATGTGCGGTGTGCCGTCCAGGCCAGTACGCCGGTAACCACTCCGCCAAGGGTCATGACAGAGTACATCAGCAGCGTCCGGGACCGAGAGTTGAGCACTTCTCCATAGAAGCCGGCAGTCAGGATCGCCTGATACTCGGACGCGGCGCGAACGACCAGAATGACCAGGACAAACGAGATCGCGACGACGAGGGTCGTTCCGAACGCAGCGGCAGCAAGGGCGACAATAAAAGCGATGGCAAGCACGATATCGGTTGCCGCGAGATCCCGTTTCTTCTGCGCCCTGCGCGCTGCGATCGGGGTCGCAAAGATTGCTGTGAACAGGCAGGCGGCCTGGCCGAAGGTCACAAGCAAGCCTGCGAGAATAACGGGTAGCTGAAGAGAGATCGCCAGATAGGTCAGCACGACCGAGGGGTTTGCCATCGTCCATGCGGTGGTTGAAAAAGTGCCTTGTCCGAAGAGGACGGACAGGTTGCGTCTCTCGCTCTTGGATTGGGTGTCGTTCATGCGTATGCCGTGCCTGAAATCGTAAATAAACTATGCTGCAGCCGGTTTCGCCCGGCCCGATATCGATAGGACAAATATTGCCGTACAGAGGTTAAGAAAAGACACAAAGCCGATGGCCCATGCAACATGTTGTGTGTGAGCCAGCGTCGCCATGAGTGCGGCCAGCACCACGCTCCAGACCTTCACGACGCTCTTCGAGATTGCCAGGCCGGCAACGCGATGTTCCTTTGGTGCGTTGTCCAGATAATAAAGTGCCCTTGCGTTGGTGACCCCTTGGACACCGACAGTAACAGCAAAAAGGGTGATGGAATGGATCACCGTCTTGTCGATCATCGGTGCGTAGTGATTGATGACAAGGGCACAGCCGCTGGCCGCTGCCAGAGCGGATCCGCAGGCCATCACGGTTCCGTTCGACAGCCGTCCAACCGAGCGCCAGATCGGTCCGGCCAGCATCAGGGCCGCTGCCGATGAGATGATCAACGCTGTCAGTCCCTTTTGCGAAGCTCCGTGGGCAAGCGCGGCGAGTATGGCAAAAAACGGGATTGAAAGTTCAACGTTTTGAAGCGCCAGCCTGACCAGCAGGAAGCGCCTGAACCACGGCATTGTCAGCAACTGCCGCAGTTCGGTCGCAAAGCCCGAAAGTCCCGTTCTGGCGGACTGGAACACACCCGTCCCACGCTTCGTGCCGCGGTGTTCGCCCGTGCCGCTTTGCAGGCCGCGGACCTGCAGGACTGAGAGCGCCGCGACGCAGAAGCTCACGACCGCGATTGCGACAACAGCCGAATGTCGCGCAAAAGGCGGATATTCAACGGTTGCGATGTGCACAGCCCAGGCAAGCGCAATCGTACAGACGCCGCCAATACCCATCGCTGCATAGGTCAGGCGCTGCCGGTTCTCCGATTGCAGCACATCGGCGATGAAGTCCCAGTTGATGAGATTCTGATATTCCTCGACAATGCCGATCAGCAGGACGACGACAAGAAAGGCCGCGGTCACAACCCAAATCGATGCCGTCAAGACCGAAGCCACAGCGATCAAGCTGCAGAGCGCAAGGATCATGTCGGTGCCCGCGATCATGCCCTTTTTATTCACCAGCCGCGATGCGGAATCGGCACCGAAAACGGCGACACCGACATTGCCCGACCGCCGGATGCTGACGAGCAGTCCGGCCAACAGAACCGGCATCTCCATCGAAATCGCAAGATAGGAAAGAACGACCGCCGGATTTGACATGGACCAGCCGATGGTCTGAAGCGCTCGCTGACCGAAAAGGACCGAAAAGTTTCTTTGCTCGTGCGGATTGACCTGAGGCGTATCCATGTCTTGTCCGGCGTTTTCCGAGATCTTGCTCTGCTTTCCCTGTTACGCCGCCGTCCACGGCGTCTCGGCAATAGGAGTCAGAGGCGAGCCGTTCACGAACCAGTTCGTGAGATTGTCGACAAGCAACTGCGCCATGGCGTTTCTGGTGTGGACTGAGGCCGAGGCTACATGCGGAAGCAGGACAACGTGGTCCATGGAAAGAAGTTCCGGCGGCACATGCGGTTCATTCTCGAAAACATCCAGCCCGGCCGCCATGATCGTCCGATCTTGAAGCGCCGTGACCAGGGCGGCTTCGTCGACGGTGGAACCGCGACCGATATTTATGAATGTGCCTTCCGGACCGAGTGCCTGGAATATCTCTGCGTTAATCAGGCCGCGGGTTGCTTCTCCGCCCGGCGCCGCGCACATCAGGATATCGCAGTGAGTCGCAAGTTCGCGCAGACTGGAGATGTAAGGGTAGGGGACGTCCCGTACCCGGGTTCGGTTGTGGTAGCAGACCTCCATTCCCATGGCCTGCGCACGTTGCGCAATCGCCCGGCCGATGCGTCCAAGGCCGAATATCCCCATGCGCTTGCCGCGCAGGGTGCCGCGCGTCAGGGGATAGTGTTTCTTCCAGTTGCCCGCGCGAAGCCAACGTTCTGCCGCTGAAAGCTCGCGGACGGTCATGATCGTCAGCCCGATGGCGCTGTCGGCAACTTCTTCGGTCAGCACATCCGGCGTGTTCGTGACGATGATGTTTCTGGCCGCGGCATGGGCAACATCGACATTGTCAAATCCGACACCGTAGTTGGCTATGATTTCAAGCTCTGGAAGCCTGTCTATCAATTCCGAGTCGATGCGTCGGGCAGGGCTGCTCGCCATGCCGCGAATTTTGTCTCCAACCGTATTCAACAATATCTCCGCCTCATCGTCCGCGGGCAGGTCATGTGTCGCGAAGGAATCGGCCAGGCTGTCCCGCACAAGTGGCATCATGCCGCCGACGATCAGAATTTCCGGATTTGGCATCGAGCTTTCCCAGATTGCGATCTCAACCTTTTAGTTGCCTTTGATCCTTCCTTGAAGACACAGTTTTGCCCGAAATCAATTTCCGTGCACAGGCAACCGTCATTTAATTGACAATGTTAATTAACATTGATAATCAATCTGAGGAATGTTGATCTGCAGGAGTGTAAGCGATGGACTGCGGGTACCGGCTGCACGCCAGACTTGGATACAAGGTCTCACGCCTTGCACGTCTAATGGAAACGCAGCTTGAGGAAATGCTGAACCCGTTCGGTATCACCCGCCTGATGTGGTGCATTCTGAGCGGTGTCGGTCTGGAGGATATCAAGACCCCGTCTGCCCTCGCATCCTATGTCGGAATAGCACGCTCGGCGGTTTCCCGTGCCCTTCGAACCATGGAGGAGACGGGTTTGATCACGCGTTGCGGTGCTGGCGGCGATGGCCGCGGCGTCGAGATCGGACTGACCGAGAAAGGCAAGGCGGTGCTAGAGCAATGCCGCCCGCTTGTCGAGAGGTTGAACGAACACTTCACGGGCAAGATCGAAGAAAACGAGTTGCAATCCGTGCTGCGCCTTGTCGATGCGCTTTCGGCGGGTGAAACCAGGGAGCTGTCGCGACTGTAGTCTCATGAACCTCAATCTCTTTTCCACAAGAAAGCGTCCCGTCCACCTCGGCCCGTTCCCGCTCGAAAGGCTGAACCGCTTGTCCGACAGCCCGGATCCGACGGCGCTGGAACCCATGCGGTCGCTCGACTTCAGCCGACATGAAGAGGAATCGTTGGCCCATGCGATGGCGCGGTTTCTTGCCATGCTTGACACCGTGCGTGACGGCAAGATCGTCCACGGCAAGGCCGAGATTCCCGAGGACTTGGAGGAAAGATCGCAGCACCTCAAGGCAGCGGGCTACTATTTTGATGCATCCATGATCGGGATCGCGCCATTGCACGCCGCCGACGTGCTGGCTGCACCCATCCGCAACCCGATGATCGAGGACATCAAGGCGGAATTGGAGGCCGGCCAGCCGAAGAGCTTTGCCTCCGGCATCGATGCGATCTATGCCGACGTGCTGGAATCCACGCGTGTCGAGCTCGGACCCGTAGATCATCACAAGTTTGCACTTGTGTTTCTTGTCGAGCACACACGCGACCCGCGACCCGATGAGCCCGGAACGGAGTGGTTCGTGGACACGCAAGCCGAGCGTGCGGCGTTGTTAACGTCAAATGTCGCGGTCGTCATTGCAAATTACCTGCGCATGCTCGGCTACGAAGCCCGTGCGCATACGGCGACGACATCGGATGTCGATTTGAACCGACTCGGGGTGTCCTCAGGACTTTGTGCGGTTCGGCGCGATGGAGACGGAGTTGTTCTTGAAAATCCGTTTGTCGGTTCGCGTTTCGGCCTCGCCGCCGTCACGACAACGCTGGAGCTGATCCCGGACGCACCCCTCGGCGACGATGCCGGGCGCGCCGGATGGCGGTCGCATGGGCCGGACTGGTGGCTCGGCAGGGGAACCGAGCGCAGATCGGCAACTGCGGTTCCCTATAAAGACCGCGATTTTCGCATGGGGCCGCATCCTTTCGAGACGATCAAGCGCCGGGACGAACCGACCACCTTCATAGACGAGGAAAGGGTGCCGCGATTTCCCAAGCGGGCGGACTTCTTTGCCCGCGCCTTGTTCGGCGACATGGGCAAACAGGTCCAGGAGGGTGCCAAGGGCGGCATGTATGTCATGAAGAGCCCGATCGGCGCCTGCGCACGCCGCGCGCTTGGCGCTTTACTGCTGCTCCAGTTCGGCGAAGCGCGGGGACCGGTCTCGCCGCGAACCAAGGATCCTTCACGCAACGCGGACAACCTGAAGGCGGCGTCCTATTACCTGTCTGCCGACGCGGTCGGCCTCAGCCGGGTTCCCGATTGGGCCTATTACTCCCATGACGCCGGCGGCAATCCGATTGAACCCTACCACGAGAGCGGCGTTTCATTGTTGCTTGACCAGGGTTTCGACACCATGGAAGGCGCGAGCGGCGACGACTGGATATCGGTCGCCCAATCCATGCGCGCCTATCTGCGCTTCTCGCTGCTGGGCGGCGTGATCGGCGAACAGATCAGAAGGCTCGGCTATTCCGCTCGCGTGCACTCGGTCCTGGACGGCGACGTGCTGCAGCCGCCTCTGCTGCTGCTTGCCGGTCTCGGCGAGGTCAGTCGCATCGGTGAGGTCATTCTCAATCCGTTTCTCGGGCCGCGCCTGAAATCCGGGGTGGTGACAACTTCAATGCCGATGTCCCACGACAGGCCGATCGATTTCGGTCTCCAGCAGTTTTGCAATTCCTGCAACAAATGCGCGCGCGAGTGCCCGTCCGGAGCCATCACGGCAGGGCCGAAACTGATGTACAACGGCTACGAGATCTGGAAATCGGATGCCGAGAAATGCGCCCGTTACCGGATCACCAACACGGCAGGAGGCATGTGCGGCCGTTGCATGAAAACCTGCCCGTGGAACCTTGAGGGCCTGTTCGCGGACGACGCTTTTCGTTGGTTGGCGATCAACGCGCCCCAAAGCGCCCGCACACTCGCTGCAATGGACGATGCGTTGGGACGCGGAGAGATCAACCCGGTCAAGACCTGGTGGTGGGACATCGAACTCGATACCGCTCAGGGCCGCTACGTCAGGGCCGGGGCGGCAAACCGGCGCGGGCTCTCCAGGAAACTCGACGTCAAGTATGAGGATCAGACTCTTGCCGTCTATCCGGCTGATGTGATGCCGCTGCCGTATCCTGTAACGCACCCGCTCAACCGGGAGGAGGGCATTGAACGCTATCGCTCCATGCTCACACCCGACGCCTATCGCAGGAAACTTGATCGCGGCGAGACCGAAGGCCTCGCGCCGAAGGCACCCGTGTCAAGCGGCCCGCCCCCGGTGTTTCCGGTAATCGTCGCAAAGCGCGAGGATCTTGCCGACGATATCGTTCGCTTCGAACTGGTTCGCGAGGACGGCAAAGCTTTGCCGAAAGTCGAGGCCGGCGCCCATGTAGATGTTGTCGTTGCCCCGGAATATCAGCGCCAGTATTCGCTGGCCGGCGATCCGGCCGACCCCAGCAAATATGTTCTCGGCGTACAGAAGGAAGAAAGAGGACGCGGCGGTTCGCTGCTGATGTACCGGGTCTTCAAGGAGGGCAGGCGGGTCTTTATCTCGGAGCCGCGCAATCACTTCCCGCTGGATGAGGAGGCGCCCTTTTCGATACTCATGGCCGGCGGTATCGGTGTCACCCCGCTGATCACGATGGCGCACCGGCTGCACACGCTCGGGCGAGAATTCATCTTTCACTACAGTGCCAAGTCCGAGCAGCAGTGCGGCTTTGCCGGCGAATTGAAAGAAATGCCGTGGTCTGACCGAGTCTTCTTCCACTTCTCCGCCGACGGAAAACGCGCCAATCTCCAGGAACTTGTCCCGCAGTACCGGCAGGGGTTCCGGCTCTACACCTGCGGAGCCGACCGCTATATGGACGGCGTGTTCGACGCCGCCGGAAACAAGGGATGGCCGGAAGAGGCCCAGCTCAAGGAGTACTTCTCCGTCCCTGAGGCGCCAGACTACGTCAATCACGACTTCGTCGTGGAGCTGTCAAAGTCGGGCCGCAGTCTGAACGTTCCTGCGGATGAGACGGCCGCCGACGCGCTGAATGCCGCGGGCATCCCGGTCGATGTCAAATGCACCGACGGCCTCTGCGGAGTATGCGCCGCACCGCTCCTCGGCGGTGACGTCGAGCATCGTGACCACGTTCTTTCCGCGAAAGAGCGGCAGCACAAGATCATCCTGTGCTGCTCGCGGGCGCAGGAGGAGGGCGGCATCATCAAGGTTGATCTTTAGGCGCCAAGCCGCGTATTGAAGGTCCGGCTGACATCGCTGCCTAAATTTCCGGCATGCCCGCATCTTCCTGATCGCAAAGAGTTTTGCTAGGCTTCCGAAACAAGCACAGTAAAAGTGCGAGGGGAAACGGTAAAAAAGGCTCGGCGTGCCCTTTAACGAGATGGAAGAAGAAGACGGTGTTCGCGCCCCTTACAGGCGCATAGCCGACTGGATTGAAGAATCGGGAACCGAGCTTCTTGGCCGCCGCAATGATGAGGCGGAGGCAATCTTCCGTAAGATCGGAATCACATTCGCTGTCTACGGAGAGGGCGGCGATCCCGAGAGACTGATCCCTTTCGATTTGATCCCGCGTGCGTTCTCGGCAAGTGAGTGGGCGATCCTCGACCGCGGCATACGCCAGCGCGCGCGGGCGCTTAACGCTTTTCTCTACGATATCTATCACCGCGGCGAGATCATCAAGGCCGGCATCATCCCTGCCAGGCTGGTCTATTGCAATTCGGCCTTCTTGCCGCAGATGGTGGGTTTCGCACCGCCCGGTCGCGTCTACAGCCACATTGTCGGCATCGATATCGTGCGCACCGGGCCTGGCAGTTTCCAGGTCCTGGAGGACAATTGCCGCACGCCTTCCGGGGTCAGCTACATGCTGGAAAACCGCGAGATCATGGCGCGCATGTTCCCGCAGGTCTTCAGCGGCGGTCCGGTCCAGCCGGTGGATCACTATCCCGATGAACTTCTGCGCACCTTGAAGGAAGTGGCGCCGGCGTCCGGGACCGGCGAGCCAACCGTCGTGCTACTCACGCCCGGCTCTTTGAACTCCGCCTATTACGAGCACTCGTTTCTCGCCGACCTGATGGGCATTGAACTGGTCGAGCCGCAGGACCTCTTTGTCGAGGACACCAAAGTGTGGATGCGCACCACACGCGGGCCGAAAAGGGTCGATGTCATCTACCGTCGCATCGATGACGATTACATCGATCCGCTGACCTTCAGACCGGACAGCATGCTGGGAATAGCCGGCCTGTTCGATGCCTACCGGGCAGGAAACGTCAATATCTGTTCGGCGCCCGGCGCGGGCGTCGCCGACGACAAGGCGATCTATATCTATGTGCCGGAAATGATCCGTTTTTATCTCGGCGAAGAGCCTGTACTTGAGAACATTCCCACCTATCAGTGCAGCCGTGCGGACGAGCTGGCTCACGTGCTGGACAACCTTGGCGAACTGGTGGTCAAGGAAGTCCATGGATCGGGCGGTTATGGCATGCTGATCGGACCGAAGAGCACGAAGGAGGAAATCAAGGAATACCGCAAGCGCATCGTCGCCGATCCGTCGGAATTCATTGCGCAGCCGACACTCGACCTGTCGACCGCGCCGACGCTTCAAAACAGTCAGGTCGATGGCCGTCACGTCGATTTCAGGCCGTTCTGCCTTGTCGGCAAGAACATCCGGCTGGTACCGGGCGGCCTGACGCGTGTGGCGTTGAAGCCCGGCTCGCTGGTTGTCAATTCAAGCCAGGGCGGCGGTGTCAAGGACACCTGGGTCCTGCGGGAGTGATGCCATGCTGAGCCGCGCCGCTGAAAACCTCTACTGGCTGGGCCGCTATATGGAGCGCGCGGAGGCGACTGCGCGGATGATATCCATGGGCCAGCGCATGGCGATGCTGCCGGGCGGGCAGGGCCAGTCCGAATGGGCATCAGTGATGCAGGCGACCGGTGCACCGGCGCCCGACGGCAGGCCGGTAACCGAAGCCGATATCGTGTCCGAACTCATTCTCGATCCGATCAGCCCGTCAGCGGTCCAGGCCTGTTTCTCAAAGGCCAGGGAAAATGGCCGGGCTGTTCGTACGGCTTTGACACAGGAAATGTGGGAGAGCCTCAACGAGGACTGGCGGTATCTGGAAAGCATGGACTCGCAGGCCGCACGGGGGCAGCTTGATCGAGTGCTTGAGTGGATCCGCAAGCGGGCAGCGATCTTCCGGGGTGCCGTGGAAACGGCAATGCTGCGCAACGAGGGCTATTTCTTCCTGCGGCTGGGCAGCTATATCGAACGGGCCGACATGACGTTGCGGCTGCTTAACGTCAAATACTTCCTGCTTTTGCCGGAAACCGAGGTTGTTGGCGGCGGTCGCGATCATCACCAGTGGATGTCCATGTTGCACGCGGTGTCGGGACTGCGTGCCTATCACCACCATTACAGCGGTGATTATGCCCCATGGAACATCGCCGATTTCCTGCTCCTGAACCAGACATTTCCCCGTTCAGTGGCCTTCAGCTACAGCCAGATCCATGCATGCCTCGACAGGCTCGAGAAGAACCATGGAGGCGCTCACAACTGCCAGCGCACCGCGCAGTCCGAGCTTAATCGCCTCAGCCGGCTGGATATCAATGCGATTTTTACCGACGGGCTGCACGAATTCATCAATGACCAGATCGCCAAGACGGCGCGCATCAGCAAGGAGGTGTCGGATGCCTATTACTTCTGACAGGGCCGGCTGATGCGGTTGCACGTGCGACACCGGTCGCAATACGAGTATGAACCGGCAGCGTCCCGGGTATCGCTTCGGCTGAAGCTGTTTCCATCGGTTTTCGACGGGCAATCGGTCGAAGGCTGGTCGGTAACGGTCAATGATGAGCCGGTGGAACCGGTTTACACAACCGGTTATGGCGATGAGACCGCGCTTTGGCAAAGCAAGGGGGCGGTTGCCCGGGTTGAGGTGGTCGCTCATGGCGTAGTCGCCACTGAGGACAAGTCCGGCGTCGTGCGGGACCTTCCCCGCAAACCGCCTTCTTCGATCTTTCTGCGTGATACGGAACTGACCCGTGCCGATGATGCGATCCGCGCGCTCGCCGAAGCTGCCCGCAAGGAGGACCAGTTGGAGACAACGCATGCGCTGTCGCTGGCGATCCGCGAGACCGTCGACTATCGGCCGGAGGCGACAAGCACGACGACCACAGCGGCGGAGGCCATGGCGATCGGCGCTGGCGTCTGTCAGGATCATTCTCATATCCTTATCGCCGCCTGCAGGGCGCTTGATATTCCGGCGCGCTACGTCACCGGCTACCTGAAGGCTGCGGATGACGAGGATGAGCTTCTCGAGACCCACGCCTGGGTGGAAGCGCATATTCAGCATTTCGGCTGGGTTGGGCTGGATGCGTCTAACGGGATTTCCCCAACTGATCACTACATCAGGATCGCCTGCGGGCTGGACGCCGACGATGCGACTCCGATAAAAGGCCATGTGGTCGGGGGCTCGCAAATAACGCTTTCAGCGGATGTCGCGGTTTCCGACAGTCAGCAGCAGTAGGAAATACGCTTGACATATTGTGTTGCCATCAAGCTGGACGCCGGGCTGGTTCTGCTTTCCGACACGCGCACCAATGCGGGAATGGACAATATCTCCCGCTATGGAAAGATGCACGCTTGGGAAGTGCCGGAAGAGCGCGCCGTGGTGTTGCTGACCGCCGGCAATCTCTCGATAACCCAGGGGGTCATCACGCGGCTCGAGAAACAGATCGAATATTCGAAACTGGAACCCGAGGCGGAAACGATCCTGAATGCCGACAGCATGTTCCGCGTCGCGCAGATCGTCGGTGAAACCATGCGCCAGGTGCAGGAACGGCATCGCGAGGGAATGGAGGCCCAGGGAACGGCCTTTGACGCCACGGTGCTTGTCGGCGGTCAGAGAAAAGGCGGCTCACTGCGCCTATTTCTGGTGTATACGGCCGGTAACTTCATCGAGGCTACGGCCGATACGCCCTTCTTCCAGATCGGCGAGCATAAATATGGCAAGCCCATATTGGATCGGGTGATCACACCGAAGACGCAACTCGAAAAGGCCAAACTGGCCGCGTGCGTGTCGATGGACTCAACCTTGCGAAGCAATCTGTCTGTTGGCATGCCACTCGATCTGGCAATCATGGAAACCGATTCGCTCAAGATCACAGAGCGGCGCCGGATCGAACCGGACGATCCCGATTTCGGCCGCCTTTCCGAAGCCTGGTCGCAGGCGCTGAATTCCGCCTTCCACGACCTTCCGCACGTTTTTTGACCGGACACGTCCTAGAGCGTATCTGGCTTAGTTTGAATCATTTGACCGAGGCGATTTTGGTCTCGGGCTAGGCGGGTTGCGCGCCGTGGTGCCATCCCACCACAAGCGGAAGCCAACGACGCCAGGGGGCAAAATCGCTCGGCCCGCTCTATGCTGTTTTCCTGTATATTCTTCTCAATCGGGGGTGGGGAAAATCGGCCCATCGGCGTTGTTGCGCCGCTTGCCCGATGCCCCACATCGCACAGCGCGACGCGCCTAGCCGACTGGACCGATTTTCCGCCATCAAATGCTTCAAACTAAGCCAGACACGCTCTAGAATAGGCGCCGGGTGCGCGATGTTTCAAACGTAAGGACATTGCCGTCGACGTCGCGCAGGCTCATGCGCCGTTCGCCGGAAACCATGTCTTGCGGCGGTTCATGGATTTCCACGCCGTTCTGGATGCACTCGGCATGGAAGAGATCGACATCCGAGACATCAAGGATCAGCCGAATGCCGACGGCGCCGTCGTCCGCGTGCTCCGACAGGAACAGCTTTACAACGCCACGGCTGATGGCCGCAAAGACCGGAAACGCAGGATCGACCTGTCGCCGCCACTCCTCGATAAATCCGATGCTGCTGTAAAAAGGCATTGCCAATTTGAAACTCGCGACGCGGATGATTGGTGTGCACCGCTCGATTTGAGTTGAGGATTCCATTGGCAGCGAACCTGATTCCTTGAATGATCAGCCAAACTATAGCCCGCCACGCCGATTTTGGCATGGCCCGCCGTTACGTACGGGTGAATTCGATGTCGGCCTGTTCCATCAAAAAAAGTGGGCAAGAACTTTCGTCCTTGCCCACCGGAACCCGCGAGTGATGGGATGGGTGAATTCTCGCCAGGAACCGAGCGCTGCCGCATGGTCGACAGAACGTCCGTGCTGGAAGCGCATAGCTTCGTCCCGAAACACCGCCGCCCGCAAAAGGCTCCAGCCAATTTGGTGATTCTCGATTGCGTCGCCGGCGCTCTGGGAAATATTAAGAACAAAATTTCCGGATTGCGCAATGATATTTGGATAGAACCTGAGAAAAATTTATTCGCAGTCACGAAAAGCAATATTGGGGCACTATTATTGATCAAAACAAACTGTTTTTCCGGCGAAATGTATATTATTCAAGGGTCAATCAAGAATTATATATATTTTCTATTTAGTAAAAAAATGTGTGCACGGATCAATATAACTGCATAATTGATTATGTCGATCAAAAGGCAGCGGGGCCCGCCAAGCGCGCCCCGTCATAAACAGCCTTGCCCGGTTGTCAGTCCTGAAGGCGGGTTATTGCATTACCGATTGCTTCGATGATCGCGTCAATATCGTCTCTGGTGCAGATCAATGCCGGACTGAGGCAGAGTGTGTTGTTGTAGGCGTCAAAGCTGCGGTTGGTCGCTCCGATCACGACACCATTGGACATGCAGTCGGCAACAATCGCCTGGACTGTGCCTTCGCTTGCCGGCTCCTTCGTTTCGCGATCCTTCACGAGTTCAAGTCCGCAGAAAAGTCCTTTGCCGCGAACATCGCCGACGATGGAATGCCGTTCCTTGAGGCCTTGCAGACAGGCCATCAGATATTCGCCCATTGTCCTTGCGTTTTCGAGCAGATCCTCGTCCTCGATGATACGCATGTTTTCCAGCGCAGCCGCCGGGCCAGCCGCACAGCCGCCGAACGTCGAGATATCGCGGAAATAGCTCATGGGATCTGAGGGATCGGACTTGAATTCGTTGAACACCGCCTCGGTGGTCACCGTGCACGAGATCGCCGCGTAACCGGAGGCGACTCCTTTTGCCATTGTGACAATGTCGGGCTCGATGCCGTAATGCTGATAACCGAACCATTTTCCAGTGCGGCCCAAGCCGCAGACCACTTCGTCGATGTGAAGCAGGATATCGTATTTGCGGCAGATTTCCTGGACGGTCGGCCAATAGCCCTCTGGCGGTGTAATGACACCGCCGCCGGCCGTTATCGGCTCCAGAACAATGGCGCCGACCGTGTCCGGATCCTCCCGAAGAATGACTTCCTCGATGGCGCGGGCCGCGCGAACACCATAATCCGCGCAATCGCCATATTGCGACCGGTATTCAAGGCAGTGCGGCACCTCGACAAAACCGGGTGTAAAGGGGCCGTACTGGTCCTTTCTCTGGTTCTGACCGGTGGAGCTGAGCGCTGTAATGGTGGTGCCGTGATAGTCGCGCTCCCGATAGAGGATCTTGTGCTTCCGGCCGTCATATTTGTTGTGCGCGATCTGCCGCACGATCTTGTAGGCCTTCTCATTGGCCTCGGACCCTGAATTGGAGAGATAGACACGGCTCATGCCTGGCATCTTTTCGATGAGTTTCCTGGCGAACTGTGCGCCCGGGACATTGCCGGCGGAGTTAGCAAAATAGTTGAGCTTCACAAGCTGTTCGCGCACGGCATCGGCAATGCTTTCCCGGCCATACCCGACATTGACGGTCCAGACACCGCCCGACACCGCATCGAGGTATTCCTTGCCCTTTGCGTCCCAAACCCGCATGCCCTTGCCTTCGATAATCACCAGCGGGTCGCTGGTTTCATATTTTTTGTGCTGGCTGAGGTGATGCCAGACATGGGCACGGTCGCTTTCGATCACTTCGCTGAAATCATTGCTGCCAAGAGATATGTTCATCGTCTCGCTCCCAAGCGGCAAAGGGAACAAATCAACCCCGCCGACCGATCCTTGTGTAACGTCCTGAAACAGACAATCCCATGTGACCACGGGAACGCGATAGCCCCAGTTCCGGGCGCTCGATGACGCCAGATAACAGAGCGGCCCGAGGCCGGTGCGGCTCAGTGGTGTTCGGGGGCGAACCAGCCATCGCTGAAGCGCCGCTTCAGAAAATCGACCACGACCCGCACCTTGTAAGGCAGGTAGCGGCGGCTCGGATACACAAGCCATGCCGAGGCCTGCGCATGACCGCCTGCCATATCGAATTCAGGCAACACGTTGACAAGTTTGCCGGCATTGATGTCCGCCTGAACCATCCATTCGGCAAGCAGCGTCGGACCGAGTCCATCGCAGGCGCACTGCTGCAGGGCCTGCACGGACGAAATGATGATGTCGCCGTCAATGGGGATCGTAAATTCGTTGCCGTCACGATCTCTGGCGACCCAGTTCTGATTGTAGGCCGGTGCACGAAACAGCAGGCAACGATGGTCGCTCAGGTCCGTCGGATGATTGATCTTCCGATTGGACTTCAGGTAGTCCGGGCTGGCGCAGACAAAGTAACGGGTATTGAACAGTTTTGTTGCGATGAGGTCGCCTTCGATTCTGCGACCGAGGCGAACCGCAAGATCGACGCGGCTGGCGACGAGATCCACCTGGTCGTCGGTCAGGTGGAGCTCGATGCGAAGGTCGGGAAACTCGGCGCGCATCTGAGGAAGAAGCGGCGTAAGACAAATCTGGCCAAATGCGACACTTGCCGTAATCCGCATGCTGCCCGTGGCACGGGCGCTGACGGCCAAAGCCTCTTCGCGGGCGTTATCCATGTAATCAATCAGCGCTTCCATCCGGTTGAGGTATATCTCTCCGGCTTCGGTCAGCGTCATGTTGCGGGTTGTTCGCTGGAACAGCCTGATGCCAAGTTCCGTTTCCAGGTTGGATACGGCCCGCGAGACTGTTGATGGATCCTGGTTGTTTTCGCGGGCCACCGCGGCAAAGCTGTTCCGCTTGGCAACGTCCACAAACAGCTTGAGGGTCTCAAGATCCATTGCTGCACAATATGCACGAATATCCTGCCAGTCGAGCAATTTATTGTTCCTGGACCTCCATCTACTCTGAACTCGGGCGACTGCGTTACTGAGTCTAAATACCATTCAGGATCGCTGATGGAGCGTAATGGCAAGGTTGGGTTATCTGCCGGCACAAGCAAGTTCTTGGGCGGGACCAAAAGGCGGAAGCATGCAGGGCGAGGCACTTCCGTTCTTCCCGCCGACTATGACTGCTTTGCCGTTGACCCCGCCGCGTTTTCAATCCGCGGCGGCGTGGATTCGACATTGTCCATGGCGTCGATCCAAGGCGATTCTAATCAACTGGACGTCGCAGTTTCCCGCGACTGTCGCTCTTTCGGGCATTTCGACATCAAGACACAAGATGCAGGGTCAATCGAACCGATTGAACGTTTGTCGGGTTCGACCCCTGTGGCCTGGGGCAGGACAATTGATGTCATTGAACTGAGTGCCCGCTTCGGCATTCGCTCGACGCCGCAGACTGCTTGCAATGAGCGGTCTGCGGCGATCGCGAATCCGCGCTGCAGCTGTAATGCGCAAGCTCGCGGCTCTGGAACAACAAACGGTGGCAACCAATATGCGGGTCGCCATCACGCCCTCCGGTACATGTCCAATCCGCGCTGCGGGCTTCACGGTTCGCTTCGCGCAATGCCCGGCGATACGCGCCTTCGCCAGGCCTTGCCCGAAAGCGGATGAGGACTGTACCGGAGGTGACGTCATCCACCGCTGATCATGCCCGGTGCAGGGCCCGACCAGTTCAGACTCAGCGGATTGCCGTTGAATTGAGATGATTGTTTTTCGGGCGGTGCAGGTAAAAGATCGCAATTCGGATTAAACCAAATTTAATCTGTAAAGACACATCCTTACACAAGTTTTTTGGTGCAAATGGTGGGCGGACCATATGACACAAGATGGGATTCGTTACGACTGGAACAACGCGCATTGCGCCTTTTTCTGGGAATACCGGGTGGACCCCAAAAATGCAGCCGCTTTTGAGGCGTTCTACGGTGCCGAAGGCAAGTGGTCGCAACTTTTCCGGCAGGCCAGTGGCTATGTGAGGTCGGAGCTGTTGCGCGATCCTGATGATACAACGCAATACCGGACCGGCGACTACTGGCAGTCGCGCGAGGCTTTTCTGGACTTCCTGAGGGACTTCTCGGAGCAGTATGACGAGCTGGGGACCCAATGCGCGGATCTCGCGACGGAACGCAAAAACGCCGGCGTTTTTCTGACGACGGGTTAGTTTTCCCCGACTCGGGAGCCGTTTTCGGGCCACAGCTATTCCGGCTTCAAAAACTCGATTTCGATAAACGCGCATTCGAAGTCGTTGCCATTGATGACATCGTGTTCGACACCGGCGTTTCGAAAGTAGGGAATGCCGTTTTGCAATTTGGCATCGGTCATCTCGCCATTGCCAAGGTCAATTTCCAGAACGCCATCGAACATCGGCACAACCACATAGTCGTATTGGTGGCGGTGCCAGCCGGTATTGTCTCCGCGCTTTTTGAAGCGCCATTCGGTCACGCGTGTCCGTTCGTTGTCGATCAGGACGTTGGCAATGGCGCTGCCGGGTTTGGTCTTGTCATCCATTTGGAGTGTAACCTCTTTGAGTAATGGTCCGAAGGGGACGAAAGACGCATCGGTCCTTCACGACTCCACCGTTTATTTTGCCGGAGCGCCATATTCGGCGATAAATTCGCGAAAAACATTATCCAGCTTTTCCCGGTCAGCGTACAGGTCAAGGTTTTCCAAAAGTACGACCAGCAGGTAGTTGTTTCCCAGACCCCAATCAGCGTTGAGATCGCGCAGCTGCGCATAGGCAGCCTCCGTCAACCCGGCTGAGAAACGCTTGGGAAGCGGCAATCGCTTTTTTGCCATATCATGACCTTTCCTTCAGGTGGCGTGTCGACGCGATACGGTATGATTCTGACCGGATCTGCCGACAGTCGCAATAAAGTCGCTACCGCCCCATATTGTGTTGATTGTCGGTATCTGTTGGTGTTGACTGAGGCAAGCATGCGTGCAGCAAGCAGGCAGCACCAGTTCAACAAAAGCCGCGATTCAAAAGGGAGATCAGGGTATGACGAATTTGAGAATTGGCGACACGGCACCCGATTTCGAAGCGGAAACCACGCAGGGAAAAATAAACTTCCACGAATGGCTCGGCGACTCCTGGGGCGTTCTGTTTTCACATCCCAAGGACTTTACCCCGGTTTGCACGACCGAGCTTGGTTACATGGCCAAGATCAATCCGGAGTTCGAAAAACGGAACGTCAAGATCATCGGTCTGAGCGTTGACCCGGTCGACAACCATGCAGAATGGGCTGCCGACATCGAGGAAACGCAGGGCTTTATGCCGGGTTACCCCATGATCGGTGATACTGACCTTCAAGTGGCGAAGCTTTACGGCATGCTTCCGGCCGGTGCGGGCGAAACTTCCGAGGGTCGCACCGCAGTCGACAATCAGACCGTCCGAACGGTGTTCGTCATCGCACCAGACAAATCGATCAAGCTGATGATTTCCTATCCGATGAGTACAGGCCGCAACTTCAACGAGATCTTGCGAGTGATCGATTCCATGCAGTTGACGGCAAAGCATCAGGTGGCAACGCCTGTGAACTGGGAAGACGGCGACGATGTCATCATCGTGCCGGCGGTATCCAACGAAGATGCGGAGAAGAAGTTCCCGGGCGGTTGGAAAACCTTGAAGCCGTACCTCAGGGTCGTGCCGCAACCCAAGTAGATACCAGCGTTCATTGACGAAGACGGCGGCGCCCATCACGCCGCCGCCCGTCCCGGCGGTCATCCCCGCCGGCGAACCCCGTCAGGCGGCGATCGCCTTCGGGGAACGCTCTGCTGTGGCGTCTACCAGGTGGAATCCGGATCGACCTTGAACAGGTGTTCCATGAAGACCCGGGTGACTTCCTTGAGCCGGTCGGAACGTGCGTGGTCGCGCTGCAGTTCGGCCGGCACGACATTCCATGTGATCGGCTCGACACCTGCTTCGATCATCCGGCGCATGCCGTTATCATGGGCCATCTGCGAAATGCTGCCGACGGCATCTTCCGGCACATACACATCGTAACCGGCCTTTTCCGCTTCGATCGCGGGATAAGCCAGGCACACATCGGTCCACAGTCCACCCATGATCAGTTTCTTGCGCCCGGTAGCCTCGACGGCCGCCACAAATTCAGGCTCTTCCCAGGCGTTGACATTGGTGCGGTCAACAAACACGGCATTGGGGGCAAGCTTCTGCAGCTCCTCGATCATCGGGTCATAGCCGTTGAGGCCGACCGCGACGTGCGAGAAGATGATCGGTATGTCGTAAATCACGGCGGTCTTGATGAGTCCCGTCGTGTTGTTGATCAATTCGTCATGGTCGATGTTGCGGACACCCTGAAGGATCGGCGGCTGATAATCGATCAGAACAAGCGCCGAATTGGATGGCGACAGGAACGGGTCCTCGTCGGCAGCCCTGTGCGGCGTACCCTGATAACCTTCCGGATAGGTCGCGACACCGTCGAGGGTCTTGATGCGGACCGTGTCAGAAGCGCCGGCCGGCTGTGGTAAGGTCAGCGTTGCCAGAGCGAGCGCAGCCGCAGTGAGTGCAATTGACGGTTTCATGGTTTTGGCCTTTCTGCTTGGGTTCAGGAATTGATTTCCTCAACATGCTCCTTGATCAGTTCGGAAACGGCTGGGCCGGGTCCGACGAGTTCGAGCACATTGCGGTCAGGATCGCGGATGAAAATTGTTTTCGTGCCGCGAAAAACGCGCCTGCCGGTAATGGCGATACCGTTTTGGGTGACGAAGGTTTCGGTTGCTTCGGCCGATGCCACCTTCACCGCGACATGGGTAATGCCCGGATATTTGACATCCTCGTCCATCAGGACGTTCTCACCCTGCCGTGCGTTGGCAGGTCCGAGCAGATTGAAATTGATGCCGCTCGGATGAACCATGACCAGAGGGTGTCCCTGATCGAATCCGCCATCGGCGATGAGTTCGAATCCGAGCAGTTCGTAGAAAGCCACCGATCTGTCGCGATCGCTTATGCGGATCCCGATGTGATCGACATTCTTTATCTCCAGCATCTCGCGCTCCTGATTGCGGTTGGGCGATCGGTCTTCAGAACTTGCCAACCGGACAAGAGGCAATTTAGATTGCTGGGAATGGAATATTAATAGATCAATTGGAAGGTTATTATTTCCAAATGAATGATAATAAAAATCTCTTTGACGGCATGATCATTTTCTGCGCCGTTGTCGATGCCAACGGATTTGCAGCGGCTGGCGAACAGCTCGGCCATTCGGCGTCCCATATCAGCAAGGAAATCGCCAGCCTTGAGGAACGGCTGGGTGTGCGGCTGCTCAACCGGACCACGCGCACACTCAGCCTGACCGACATCGGCCGAACCTATTACGAACAGGCCAGTGCGATCATCGACGACGCCCGCGATATTCGCGACCGCATTCTGGCTGTCGGTGATACGCCGATGGGTCTTTTGCGGGTGAGCGTGCCGGTAATGTTTGCTCGAAACTACCTCGATGCCTGGTTGCCGCAGTTCATGGACGCGTTCCCGAGCGTCCGGCTCCATATTGAGGCGAGTGACCGGATGGTCGATGTCGTCGCAGAGGGTTTTGACGTGGTTGTGCGGGCAGGGCGGCTCGAGGATACCAGCCTTATCGCGCGGCGGCTCATGACCTCGCGCATGCTGACCGTCGCTTCGCCCGGCTATCTTGCCCGACGTGGCACGCCGGAAACCCCGTCTGATCTCACTGGCCACACACTGATCGATTTCTCCTATCGAAGATCAGCGACAACCTGGGAATACCGGGGGGCAGGGGAGAACAGGCTTTCGATCACGGTTACACCGACACTGGTCTGCAACAGCGCCGACACCGAACTGGCGGTCGCGCTCGCCGGAGCCGGAATCACGCGGCTGCCGAGCATGGCCTGTGAGAAAGAGCTTGCCTCTGGCGCTCTAGTGCCCATCCTGACGCGGTACGAAGAGGAGCCGATTGGCGTATACGCGCTTTATCCGAGCCGCGTGCATCTCGCCGCAAAGGTACGTGCGTTCGTGGATTTTCTTGCTGCCCGCTGCGCAGATCTTACAGCATGAGACACGACTGGCTGGGGCGCACTTACCAGCCCTGCGTCTTGAAGTGCACGTCGGCGCCGGTGTTCTGCGGCTGGCCGCCGGCAAACTCCCGTACTTTGGCGGCGAAGGCCGAGAAATAGTCGCGCGACTGTACGGTCTTCAGCGTCTCCTGGCTGTCCCAGCGGCCCCAGTGTATCCGGGATTCGCCATCATCAGCGACGGAGACCTGATAGGTAAACTTGCCTGAGACGTCGGTGTCGGCGTCGATCGATGCGATGAAGGTCTCGATGGCCTCACGCCAAGGCTCCTCGGGGCCTGAATACTTGTATGTGATGGTGATGCCACGCATGTCTCTCTCCCTTATTTAACAATAATATTAAATAACAATTGGGTCCATTGGCAAGTCGTATCGGCCAATTGGTCTTGCCCTCCTGACACCTACTGTCAGGAGGGTCCGGCGCGCCGAGGGTACCGGGACTATGCCGGCTGCAGGCTCTTGCGCAGGGAGTTGAAGTGCTCGTCCCAGCCGGCATCGAGCGCCATCATCAGGCCGAACGGCGCATCGACCTCGGCAAGGCCCGAGTGATGCAGCGTGAGCCGTGTGCCGTCTCCAACCTCATCGAGTGTCCAGGTCACCGTGGTCATGGCGCCGTCGAGCGGCTGGACCGTGAACGAGCAGACAAGTTTGGACGGCTTTTCCATCTGCAGGACCGTGCCCCAGCAGAGCTTCCGGTCGGCACCGTCATCTGTCTTGCCGAGCAGGGCATAGTCCTCACCGTCGCGCAGATCCTGATCTGCAGGGTGAAACCACAGGGCAAGCTTTTGCCTGTCAGTCAGGAAACTCCAGACCGTTTCCCGCGACGCCGCCAGATAGACGGTCTTGGTGATCTCCGCATTAGTCATATTTTTTCCGTAACTGCTCACCCCCACTTTAAGTCCCCGAGATTCAACGGCGGTTTCAGACCCACTAGCTCAATCGAGATGCCTTTTTGGCCTCGGAGTGGTGCGACGATTTGAATCGGCTATTAACGATCCCCTCATTGCGATTTTCGTGATTCTATCGGGTTATGACACGTGTTCGATTGATTTGGGAAAAGCCGCATTGGGGTGGTCTTTCAGTCAAGGCTACTCGCTGCATTTGGAAGCCTGAAAAGGCGATGCGGCCACCGCATGGCCTGATGTCCATGGCATCGCGGGCGGACTGATGGCAAGCGTGAATGGCACTTCCCTGCGTGAAGAGTTCGATGCTGCCAGGGCGCGCATTGCCGCGCTGCGCAAAGCGGGCAGGATTTCAGATGACGTCGATGCGGTTATTGGCGTGTTGTGCAGCTTGCTGGGCATCCTGATCGCCATCTTTCTGGAAAAGACGACCAGGAAGACCGGCAAGAACTCCAGTATTGCGCCGTCGCAGACGGATAAGGACAACACCGGGAAACGGAGCAAAAAGGCTTCCGGCAAGGGTGTGGCGCCGAACTGGATGACGGGCGAAAACCTTCGCAAGGTCACCGTCGGGGAAACCTCCACCGTCCAGGTTTGTGACAGTTGCGGGGCTGATCTCTCAGACGTCGAACCCTCGGCGCGCGAGGAACGCATCCATCTCGATATCATGTTCGAGGTTGTCGAGAAAAAGGTCGTCGCAGAAACCAGGGACTGCCCCAAATGCCGCACCCGAACCAAGGGGCGTTTCCCTGAAAACATGCCGGGGCCTTTGCAATATGGCGTTGGCTTTCAGGCCTTCGTGATCAACCTGCTGATTGCCCAGATGCTGTCTTTGCGCCGCGCCGTCGAACTGGTGCGGGCCATCTCTGGCGTCAGGATGTCGCAGGCCACCTGCCTGGGCTACATCCAGCGACTGCACGAGGCGCTTGAACCCTGGGAAACGGCTGCCGCCGCACATCTTCTGACCCGCCCGGCCCTGCATGCCGATGAGACCGGTTTCAGGGTCGACAGCAAAAACCAGTGGCTGCATGTGCTGACCGATGACTCCCTGACCCTCATTTATGGATACCCCGGTGTCAAGCGATTTTCGAACGGTGATGTGAGCGTGTGATCGGATGCGGTCATTTATCAGGCCTCACAGTGCGGCTTTTTGTGCAGCCGCGGGCCGGTATGGTGATGCGCGAACCGGGTCCAAATCAAGTTCCAAAGCTATTTTGCCTTTTGGGTCAACATGGTTTTCCCGCTCCGGATCTTTCCGATCAATCTCCCATGCTATTCGTCGACCTCTTCACACGTCCCGGGCACCGACGCGAAGCGTTGCGCGATCCGCGCTTACGCTACCGCCTCCGGATTCCGATAATTCTCCTGTTTCGATATCATGGCCCAGATACCCCGTGCCATCCTGTTGGCCAGCGTGATCGCGACCAGAAGCTTCGGTTTTCGATCCAGCATTCTGGCCAGCCAGCTTCCCTTGCGAACCCCAAACCGCGTCGCCGCATTGATCACTGACATCGCCCCGATGATCAACAGGCTTCGGATGTCTTTCTGACCCATCTTCGAAACTTTCCCGAGCCGGTCCTTACCGCCTGTCGAGCGCTGAAGCGGCACGAGACCCAGCCAGGCTGCGAAGTCACGCCCCCGTTTGAAGCAATTCATGTCCGGGGCAAAGGCCTCAATTGCCAGTGCCGTCTGCAACCCGACGCCCGGCATTGTTGTCAGCCTTCGCACTGTGCCGGATGCTTTCGCCTCCGTCTTGAGTTGCTTCGTCAGATCGAAAATCCTGGTCGCCAGCAGATCGATGTGCTCGGCATACATCCGGGCCGTGTTACGCACGAGGGCGGGCAGCCCATTGGTATCGTCGTCCAGCGCGGCTCTCAACTTCTTGATCCCCGCCTTGCTCTTCGGCCCGATCACGCCATATTCGGCGAGATGGCCGCGCAGCGCATTGATGGTCTGCGTGCGCTGCCTGACAAACATCTGCCGTGATCGGAACAGCATGCCGCGCGATTGCTGCTCGGTGGATTTCACCTCAACGAACCGCATGGTCGGCCGGGAGGCAGCTTCAGTGATCGCCTCAGCGTCTGCCCTGTCGTTTTTCTGCCTTTTGACAAAAGGTTTCACGTACTGAGGTGGAATCAGCTTCACCTCATGGCCCAACTTACCGATCTCGCGGCCCCAATCGTGAGCTGTGGCGCAGGCCTCCATCGCGACAATGCATCGGGGCTGCTGTGCAAGAAACGGCATGAACTGGGCGCGGCTCAACTTCTTGCGGTAGCCAACCGAGCCATCGGCTGTGGCTCCGTGGACCTGAAAAACCTGCTTTGCAAGATCAACGCCGATGATGCTAACTTCCGACATGTGGATACTCTCCCTTTGATTTGTGACGTTCAGTATAACGGCACCTGGCACATTACGATGCCTCCGGGCGGGGTATCCACACTATCAAGTTCCTGCACCCCAGGCGCGGCAAGGAAGCGATAGAGGCATTCGGCATCATTCCGGTCTACACCGGGGTGTTGATCCATGATTGCTGGGCATCCTACCTTGCATACAGCCAGTGCAAGCATCAGCTATGCGGGTCGCATCTGCTTCGGGAACTGACCTTTGTCGTCGACTCCAGCAATTACCGTTGGGCGCGCCTGATGAGGAAGGTGTTGCGTGAGGTCTGCCATAAGGTCAACAAGAGCGAGACCGGGGTGTTGAGCGAGGCCGAATGTCGCAAGATACGCAAAAGGTATCGGACCATTCTGACGCAAGGTGCCGGGGAAATGCCCGAAGTTCCTGCGAAACCGGAAGGTAAGCGCGGACGGGTCGCAAAGTCGGATGCCCACAACCTGCATGAGCGTCTGTTGAAACACGAGGACTCCGTGCTTCGCTTCATGAGCGAACCCGATGTCAGCTTCACCAATAACGCGGGCGAGCAAAAAATCAGGATGGCAAAGGTCAAAATCAAAGTCTCGGGCTGCTTCCGGACAGACCGCTATGCACACGCCTGGTGCCGGATATCAAGCTACCTGAGTTCCATGGGTGCCCTCGGATATAATCCACTTGTCGCGATCCAGATCGCGCTGGCCGGAAATGCCGCCAATATGGTCAAATCACACTATGCTCAAGACGCGTGACGGGGTGAGCAGTTACTTTTTTCCTTTCATGATCTTTCACCGCCCGCTGCAGTTCGAGCAGCCTGTCGTCCCAGAAGCGGTTGAAGTAATTCACCCAGTCGGCAACCGGTTTGAGACCGACAGGTTCCAGGTGGTTGATGCGTTCGCGACCTTCCGGCCGCACCGAGATGAGCTGACCTTCCTCGAGGACCGTGAGATGCTTCTTGACCGCGGCGCGTGTGATCGAGAATTGATCCGCAACCTCGGCAATGGTCATGTCACGGCTGCTGAGATGCATCAGGATATCGCGTCGTGTCGGGTCCGCCAGCGCCCTGAAAGCGCCCTGAAGTTCCTCGTTCATATCGGCACCTCCGGCGTCGTGAATTGAAACATTGAACTCTCCATATAATACCAAACGGTATCATTTAATATAATACCAAAAGGTATCACGTCAAGAGGTCAATGTTACGAAACGGGGATCTGCTTAAAGAGCGACGAAGAAACGGATGATGATGGCGTTGGCAAGGTCGACGAAGAACGCTGAAACCATCGGAAGGATAATGAAGGCCAGCGGCGCCGGGCCGTACCGTTTGGTCACCGAGGACATGTTGGCGATGGCCGTCGGAGTGGCGCCCAGCGTGAAGCCCGCGAAACCGGAGCTCAGCACCGCAGCCGTATAGTTGCCACCCATGATCCTGAAGAAAAGGAATATGATGAAAAGGCTCGTGCCGATCACCTGAAGCGCAAGGACACTGAGCAACGGACCGCCAAGGCCGGCGAGCGTCCACAACTGCATGCTCATCAGCGACATTGCCAGGAAGATCGACAGCGAATAGTCGGAAATGACGGCAAGCGCGCGCGTACGTGCCGGCCAGGGCAAACCCGGAAAAATGAACGGCACAGTGTTTGACATGACAATAGCCACCAGCAGGCAGGACACGAAAAGCGGCAGCTTCAGCCCGGCTGCGACAATCGCCTCGTTCACCGCATAGCCGATGATGATCGCGACATAGATGGCCAGGATCGAACGCATCAGGCTGATATGGTTGACCGCGCCCGATTCCTTGTTGTCGGTCTGGTAGGGCAGTCCGACAATCGGACCGCTTGAAGCCTTTGCCTCCAGGTCGTGCCGGTCAATGAGAAGCTTGGCAATCGGACCGCCGATCAGCGCCGCGCAGACCAGACCCAGTGTGGCGGCGGCAATGCCGATCTCTTCGGCGGCGGCAAAACCCGTCATTTCCCGGACCGTCGGACCCCAGGCGATCGCGGTCCCGTGACCGCCGATCAACGCCGCAGAACCCAGCAAGACGCCAAGCGGCGAGGGCAGGTCGAAAATGATCGCGCCGAGCAGACCGACGCAGTTTTGCAAGACAATGAAGGCAAGGGTTGTCACCAGCAATATACCCAGCATCCGCCCGCCGGCTATCAGGTCCGCGAACCGGGCATTGAGCCCGATCGTCGTGAAGAAAATCACCAGCAACTCGTCTCGTGTATCCAGGTTGAAGGTGATTTCGATGTCGAGCCAGGAGAATGCGAACCAGGTCATCAGGGCGGCGGCGAGCCCGCCGGCCACAGGTTCGGGTATATTGTAGTTCTTCAGGAAGGCAACGCGCCGGTTCAGGAACGCGCCCAGAAAAAAGACGATAATGCCGACCGTGACAGCCGGAAAATCCGGGATCTCGATCGTATGCAACGAGGCGTTCGTCACCGGGTGACTCCATTTCGGTTTTCGTGTCGGTGACTAATGCCTGACCGGGCATGCGAATGCAAAACGGTTGGCGTTTTGGTCCTCCTATTTGTGTTCTTGGACAATGCGCATCTCGAAACAGCTTCGGGGTTGTGCGCAGTATTCAAGCAACGCGGCGCCCGCCTTGTACGTTTCGCCTGTTTGAAGACCGGACGTGCGGCTGTGGAGAGTTTTATGCGGCGTAGGCTGAACGCCGGTAGAGGGCCACAAGAGCCAGTACCGCAAGCAGCCCGAGGAATGCCATGGCGCCGGCACAGGCAATCGCGAGATCGTAGCCTCCGAGTTGCCAGAGCCAAGCGCCGATAAATGGCGCTATCGCGAAACTCGCGAGATATGGCATGGCAAGCAGGCCGGAGATCGAACCGAAGCCCGCATGACCCAGCGTTTCGGCGGTGACGACAGGCTTCAGGATGTTGGTCAGACCGTAGGCTGCGCCCTGCAGCGCTGCAAATCCGAATGCCAGCGCTGGCGATGCACCTGCGTTGAGAAGCAACAGCGATGCAATCGTGATTCCGCCAAAACAGACCAAAGTCATCGTCAAGGCGCTCACGCGGTGTTCAATGCGCATCATGGCAAGGCGGCCAGCCACCTGCATGGGTCCGATGACAGAGGCGACAGTAACTGCGAGTGCCTGCTCGAGGCCGCGGTCGGACAGGATCGGAATAATGTGATTGAGCAACAATCCGTGATTCAGCCCGATCATCGGAAAGGAAAAGGCCAGCAGCCAGAAAGCCGGGCGCCGCATGGCAATACGAACTGCAGCACGGTCGCTCTGTTTGCGCTCATGCGTGTGGACGGTTCGATCGCCGCGATGCAGGATCGTTGCGCCGGCGAACATCAGCGGCGCGCCGATGGCGGCGACAGCTGCGGCAAAAACCAGCACCGCACCACGCCAACCCAAAACGTCCGACAGCCATGCGCCAGCAGGAAAGGCAATGGTTGAGGCAAATCCGGCACAAAGCGAGATTCGCGTGATTGCACCACGCGCCGACGTGCCCATCGTTCGGGTGACAAAGGCAAAGCACGGTTCGTAAAGGCTCGCTGCCTGGGCCATGCCAATCAGTGCCCACAGCGTTATGAAGGCTGCCTTGCTGTCCGCGCCGGCCAATAAGGCGAGGAGGCCGGCGCCGCCCAGGCACCCCGTAGTCAACAAAACTCGGCCCCTGCCAGCATCTATTATTCGCCCGGCCAGCGGGGACAGAATTGCCGATACCAGGACAGCCGCGGTCAGGCCAAGCGCCAGATCGGTTTTCGCCCAGCCGAGACTTTCCTCCCAGGAAAGAAGCAGAGCGGCGAAACTGTAAAAAAGTCCGGCCCAAACGATAGTTTGCCCGCTAGCAAGCAGCCAGACGGCCAAGCGGGCACGCCCGTGCACGGCTTCCCCGTAGTCCGTCGGTGACGTCATTTAGGCGTATCGCGCTCCAAGCAGGCCTGATCAGATGATGAGTTGGAAGATGATGCCTGATCCGATCGCGCCGAGCAATCCCAATCCCAGATAGCTGGCGAAGACACCGCGTTTGACCAGCGACCAGACGGCCGCCATCGCCGGGATGGAGCTGACCGCGCCCGCGACCATGAAGGCCATGGCGGCGCCGGCGCTCATGCCCTGTTCCATCAGGCCGGCGAGCAGTGGCGGCGCGACGTAGCCGTTGAGATAGGCCGGCATGCCGACGACGGCTGCGGTTGCGATGGAACCGACCCCGTTGCCGCCCACTGCGGCGACAATCAGCGAGGCGGGGACATAGGTGACAAGAAGAGCCTCCAACACATAGGCAAGGGCCAACCACTTCAGGAGAAACAAAGCGTTGGAGGCAAACTCGTTGCGAAAGACGCCGCGACGGCTGTCGTTTCGCCAGAAGGACCATTGGGGCTTGCCTTCGAAAGGCGATGGGCCGCATCCGCATCCGCCCTGTGAACGTTGACGCAGCGGATTTGAAAACAGCCCGGCAGCCAGGGCGGCCTTGATGGCAAAACCGCCAGCCAGTCCGAGCAGAACCGCCGAAACCGCCTTGCCGACGGCGAATGGCCAGCCGAGCGCACTTGCTGTAATGATCAGCGTTGGCGGATCGACAAGCGGTGATGAGAGCCAGAAGGCCATGACCGCCGACAGCGGTGCGCCAAGCGCCAGCAGCCCGGCGATAAACGGTATGACTTCGCATGAGCAAAATGGCGCGAGGCCGCCGAGCAGGGCGGCAAGCACGATCATGCGGTTTTCCCGGCCCTCGAACGCACGCGCCACATAGGCCTCGGCGCCGGCCGCCTTCAGCCATGCGATCATCAGGACCGCCACAAAGATATAGGGAAGGGTGCCGACAAAGGCGCGCGCGGCAAACTCGATGACCGGTACGGTATTGGCCTGGTCAAAGACGAATACCAGCAGTGGTGCCACGATCACAACGGTCCATGGCGACCTGAGCCGCGCAAGAAACTGCCACTGGTCGCGCGCCACCGGTTGTGGCGATTGTTGCGTGATGTCGGACAATTCGTCAGCTCCTTCGGAACGCCTGTGATGCCAATATAACTATAAATCTAGTTATATCGAAAATTAGTGACCGTCAAGGCATTCAAGAAGTTTTGTGCAAGCTACTTTCCTCGGCGAAGCTGGAAAGGATCGGACAGTCCGGCCGATCGTCCCCATGACAGGCATCGGCCAGGTGAGACAGCTCCCGGTGCAGCAGTTCGAGTTCCTGCATCTTGCGTTCTATTTCTGCGATGCGCTGTATGGCCAGCTTCTTGACTTCGCGGCTCGGCCGATCCCGGTCCTCATAGAGATTGAGCAATTCGCGGCATTCGTCGACGGAGAAACCGAAAGCCCGCGCCCGGCGCACGAATACCAGTTTGCTGAGCTCGGTGTCGCTGTAAAGACGATAGCCCGACTGCGACCGTGCGTCCGGTTTCACGAGGCCGATATCAGCGTAGTAACGCACTGTTTTTGTCGACAGGCCGGCAGCCCGTGCGACATCACCGATCGTGAACATGCAAACCTCCTTGACCTTCCAGCAACTGGAAGGATTACAGAACCAGATGTTCTGGCCAAAGGAAACACCCGATGACACTGGTGGATGCAGTTTCAACAATCAGCTGGCGTTGTTCTCACACATGGCGGCGCGCCTCGGTTAACACGCTCTGGTGCCTGGCCGGCTGCTCAATCGGTGATATAGGGACGATTCTGTTTTTTCAGCTCACCGGTATTCCGTGGCCGACCCTCGCCATCATGGCGCTGGCGATCACCAATGGGCTGCTGACCTCCATTGCGCTTGAGACCGTGATCCTGTCGCGGCAAATGCGGCTTTCGCTTGCTTTCAGGACCGCCTGCGGCATGTCGCTGATTTCCATGATCGCGATGGAAGCGGCCATGAATGCCGTGGATGTTGCCATCATGGGTGGTGCCAGGCTCACCTTGTGGATACTGCCGATCATGTGGCTTGCCGGATTCCTCGCCCCGCTGCCTTACAACTACTGGAGACTGAAAGCGCTGGGCAAGAGCTGTCACTGAATTATTCAATTAAATCAGATGAATAAGGAAGAAATGTACTACGGGAATTCACAACGTCTGTCCCGATAAGCGAGAAATTGACTTGATTCCGAAAGCGCTTTCGGAATACACTTGATGCATGTCCAAGGTCAGCCTGAAAGCGCTTTCGGAAAAGCTCGGCCTCACTGAAGGTACGGTTTCGCGCGCGCTCAACAACTATACCGATATATCGGAAAAGACCCGCGAACGCGTGCGCGCAGCCGCGCAGGAAATGGGCTATCGACCCAATTCCAGTGCCCGGCGGTTGGCTACCGGCAATGCAGAATGCGTCGGATACGTGATGTCATGGCAACTTGGTCACTTGTCCGAGCCATTTCTTGGCGAGCTTCTGGACGGCTTGAGTGAATCGCTCTCCGAGCGTCACTGGGATCTCACACTCGCCGTGTCACGGTCGGCGCAGGATGAGCTTGCGATCATATCGCGCATGGCGCAGTCGGGCCGGGTCAATGGCTTCGTCATTTCAAGGACGTTGACCCATGATCCGCGCGTCGACCATATGCGCGAAATTGGCATCCCGTTTGTGACCCACGGACGGACCGCCAATTCCGACGCCCATGCCTGGTTCGACATCGACAACTATTCAGCCTTCCGCGAGGCAGTCGCCCATTTGTGCCAGCTTGGTCATAAGCGCATCAGCCATATCCGCGGACCGCTGGAGTATAATTTTGCCGCAAGCCGCCATGCCGGATACCGCCGGGGTCTGCTCGACCACGGCCTGGACCTTTATCCGGAGATGGAGGCCAAATCGGATATGAGCGAGAACGGCGGCTATCGCGCCATGCGCTATTTGCTGTCGCTGCAAAATCCGCCGACCGCTGTCGTCTGTGTATCCGACAGCGTGGCGCTGGGCGCCATGAAGGCGATCCGCGAACGCGGCTGGCGACCGGGCAGGGAGGTCTCGGTCATCGGCTATGACGGCCTGCCGCTCGGCGAACATACCGATCCGCCGCTGACCACAATGGCACAGCCACTGCAGACCGCCGGGAGGAAGATCGGCGACATGCTCCTTGCCGTCGTCGATGGCGCGGATCCAAAACAGCAACAGGAGCTCTGGAGCGCCACATTGGAGCGGCGCGAGACAGACGGGCCGCCGGTGGCGGAACGGAACTGACAAGACAGGAATATTTCAACGGGAGGAAAAAATGAGACCATTCAGCAAGATAGCTGCCGGACTTTTGATTTCAGCGTCAATGGTGACGCTGGCACAGGCAGACACAATCCGCTTCTGGACGACGGAAGAACAGCCAGAAAGACTTGCCAAGCAGCAAGAGATGGCCGCCGAGTTCAAGGCAAAGACCGGTCACGAGGTGGAAGTCATTCCGGTCTCCGAATCCGAGCTCGGCACACGTGCGACCGCCGCCTTCGCGGCGAACGACCTTCCGGACGTTATCTATCACACACTGCAATATGTGCTTCCCTGGGCGGAGGCCGGCATTCTCGACATCGAGACCAATGACGAGATTGTCCAGGAATTGGGTGTCGATACATTCGCGCCGGGCGCCATCGCCATGGCCCAGTCCGACGGCCTGACGGCCGCTGTTCCGGTCGACGGCTGGACCCAGATGGTCATCTACCGCAAGGATCTCTTCGACGAAGCCGGGCTCGACGCGCCGACCTCGTTCGATGCCATCAAAGCGGCACTCGACAAGCTGCACAATCCGCCGGAAATGTACGGTTTCGTGGCGGCCACCAAGATTGACGAGAACTTCATGAGCCAGGTGCTCGAGCATGTCTTCCTGGCCAACGGTGTCTCGCCGGTCGGCGACGACGGCTTCCAGCCGCTTGACCCGAAAGCGACCGGAGAAGTTCTTGATTTTTACAAGGCTGTCGCCGAAGCCTCGCCGCCCGGCGAGTTGTTCTGGAAGCAATCGCGCGAGCTGTACTTCGCCGGCGACGCGGCAATGATCATCTGGTCGCCCTTCATCCTGGATGAACTAGCGGGCCTGCGCGATTCCGCGCCGCCAACCATCAATGATGACCCGACTTCGCGGGAACTGGCCGGCAAGACAGATGTTGTGACGGCCTTTTCCGGCCCGTCAAACCCGGATGGCGCAGCCTGGGCGGATGTCCGCTATTTCGGCGTGACGGCCGATGCGAATACCGATGTGGCGGCGGAGTTCGTCAAGTTCTCGATGGATGACGGCTACACGAGCACCCTGTCCATCGCGCCGGAAGGCAAGTTCCCGGTTCGCAAGGGAACCATGGACGAGCCGACCAAATTCGTTGAAGCATGGTCGAAACTGCCGGTCGGTGTTGACCGCAAGGCACCCTTGTCCGACCTTTATCCGGCCGACACCATCGACAGGATCGTGGCCGGTCTTGAGAGCGGCAACCGCTGGGGCGTCAAGGAAGGCCAGCTCGCGCTTGCCTCGAAGATCATCAACAGCCAGGCCATCAACCGTATTGTGCGTGAGCACATTGATGGCGAGATCGACACCCCGACGGCCGTTGAAAAGCTCAACGAAGAGCTTGCCAAGGTGAACTGAAGGCGTAGCACCGCGCCGCCTCGGCGGCGCGGCCACAAAACTCTGATCGGCTGAATAAAGATGACTGCTGAACCGACACCTCCCAAGGGGATCGGCCCGATGGCGAAGCGTGAGATGAAGCTCGCCTATCTGATGCTTCTTCCCACCTTCGCGATCGTCCTGGCGATCGTCATGGGACCGCTGCTTGCCAACTTCTGGATATCGTTCAAACCGGTCCAGCTCGGCGACCTGCGCCCGGCCTCTCTGATCGCAAATGAGCGTTTGCGCGGCGATGCGGAAAATGCCGGCGATCAGGTCGCGATCGAGTACCGTATCCGCAACTCATCGCGCGACGACACCATCGCCGGCGCGGGTTTCACCGATACGCTGCCCGATGGCTTGACGCCGACCAATATTGACGAGCGTTGCACGGTTTCGGGGCAGTTTTTGAGTTGCGATCTCGGCGATATCGAGGGCGGCTTCCGCGACCGTATCCGGATCGAGGCAACGGTCGAGCCGACCTATCTGCAAAACGCGCTCAACCCCCGCGACAGCCGGCCGGAGATTACGGGATCGGCGGACAATGTGCTGACCAGTTTCGAATTCTCGCTGGAGAATTTTCGCCGGGTGTTCTCGTCATCCGAATTCTGGCACGTGTTGCGTGTGTCGATGTACTACACCATCTTCGGCACCGCCGGTGCGCTGGTTCTGGGCCTTTTTGCGGCACAGCTTCTGAACACCACATTTGCCGGGCGCGGCTTCCTGCGCGGCCTCTTCCTGTTTCCCTACGTGGCGCCGGTCATCGCCGTTGCGTTTACCTGGGTCGTGCTGCTCGATCCGTTCTCGGGCACCTTGAACTCGATCCTGCAGCAGATCGGATTCATCGATTCACCGATCAATTTCTTCGGCGAAAGGGCCGTGACCATCAATCTCTTTGGCCTGCAGTTCGATTTTCCCGTCGCATTGAGCACGGTGATCGCCTTCGAGGCCTGGCGCTATTTCCCGTTGTCGTTCCTTTTCATCCTCGCGCGCATGCAGTCAATTTCGACTGAAATGTACGAGGCGGCCGAGATCGATGGCGCGACACCGCTGCAGCAGTTCTGGTACCTGTCGTTGCCGCAACTCGCCGGCATCCTCGCGGTTCTCTTCCTGCTGCGTTTCATCTGGACCTTCAACAAGTTCGACGACATCTTCCTGCTGACGGGAGGCGCCGCCGGAACGCGCACGCTGACGGTTGACGTCTACGAGCAGGCCTTTGCCGTCTCCAATCTGGGCGCCGGCGCGGCGGTCGCGGTCGTGGTCTTCGTCGTCCTTTTGACCTTCTCGCTGCTGTTTTTCAAATTTTCACCGAAGGATGAGGCATGACACGCCCGGGCATTGGATTTATCGCGGCTGTAGTCTCTGGAGGCATCTGGGGTGCCTGCTGGATGATCGTCGTCTCCGTCATCTTCATGCTGGTGTCGGGTGCCATCACCCGTCCGCCGGTCGGCATTGCGCTATTTGCGGGGGCGATCAGCGCTGCGGTGATTGCCGCAACGGCGCCGTCGCAAAGGACGCCGGGATTACAAATGGCGAGCGTTGCCGTCATCGTTGTCCTGCTCGGTGGCCTGACCTTTGGCGCGCCGCTCGGGCTGGCCTTGTCCGAGGTGCCGGTCTACCAGATTGCCGCCATCGCGATCCTGATTGCCTTGATCTGGTTTTCCAACAAAATGGTCATCGGCGATCTCTCCGGCGGGCATCTGCCGCGCTACCAGCTTGAGGTCATGTTCATCCGCATGATGACAGGCCTCGGTTTTGTGGTCTTCACGGTCATCGTCGCACTGCCGTTCTACGTCATGGTGATGACCAGCCTGAAGAGCCAGCAGTCGCTGCTCGCAAATCCGCTCGATTTCTCCATTGATCTGAGCCTGGGTGCGGAAGCGCTGTTCCGGTCCTATATCGAACTTTTCACGCAGTTCCGTTTCGGAACATTCCTGATCAACTCGGCTATCGTATCGGTCGCCACGGTCATCATTACGCTGGCCTTCTCTATCCCGGGTGCCTACGCGGTTTCGCGGCTTCGGTTTCCTGGACAGGCCTTCCTGTCGCGGTCAATCCTGTTGATCTACATGGTGCCGGCCATCGTCCTGGTGATCCCGCTTTACGCGGTTTTCTCGCAGGTCGGACTCCGCAACACGCTGACCGGGCTGATGATCGTCTATCCGGCGACCACGATCCCCGTCGCGCTTTATATGCTGCAGGGCTACTTCCGCGGCCTTCCGGCGGAATTGGAGGAAGCCGGGCTGATGGACGGGCTGACCCGTGTCGGTGTGATCCTGAAGATCACGCTTCCGCTGTCGCTTCCCGCACTGGCCTCTGTCGCGCTCTATGTCTTCATGATCGCCTGGAACGAATTCCTGTTTGCTTTCATGTTCCTCGACAATATCGACATCTTCACGCTTTCGCGTGGCGTCGTTTCTCTCAATTCATCCGAGGTGCCGCGTCAGCATCTCATGGCCGGGGCCGTGGTTGCGACCGTTCCGGTGCTCTTCATCTTTCTGTGGTTCGAGCGGTTCCTTGTCTCGGGGCTTACCGCCGGCAGTGTCAAAGGATAGGCAATGCGATCTAGTCTGGACGAGGAAGCGATCCGCATCCTCAAAACGAATGACAGAGGCGGGTTCACCGTGCCGACCGCGCGGCTCTACCCCTACCAGTGGAACTGGGATTCAGCCTTCGCGGCACTCGGTTTCGCGGTCTTTGACCGGCAACGGGCCTGGCGCGAGATCGAGACGCTGTTCGAGGCGCAATGGCCGGACGGAATGGTTCCGCACATCGTCTTCCGGCAGAATGATCCGGACTATTTTCCGGGACCGGCTGTGTGGCAATCCAATACCCAGCCCCCGTCATCGGGGCACTCCCAGCCGCCGGTCACCGCAAGCATCGTCCTGAGACTGGTGCAAAGCGGTGACGCCTCGGATCTGGAGCGCGCACGTGTGCTTTTTGACAAAATGATGGCCTTTCACCGCTGGTTCCACGACATGCGTGATCCGGACGGGACCGGGCTTGTCGGGATTGTCCACCCCTGGGAATCGGGCCGTGACAATTGTCCCGACTGGGATATCGGCATGGAGCGGATTTCGGTGCCCGACGACCTAGGCCCATACCAACGCCGCGATACGGATCATATCGATCCCGCCGAACGACCGAGTTCCGAACAATACGACCGCTATCTGACGATCATCAAGTTCGGCCGCGAATGCGGTTGGGATCATGTCGAGATGGCGCGCAGCGGCCCGTTCTTCATGGGCGATCCCGGCGTGCAATTCATCCTGATGCGCGCCGACCGTGACCTGCTGCGCCTCGCGGAACTGCTTGGCGAAGATGCGGCGAAAGAGCAGATCGGGCGATGGCTGGACCGATCGCAATCCGGCTGCCAGCGACTGTGGAACCCTGAAACGAACGCCTTTTGCGCGCGTGATCTGCGCAACAACGAATTCTCTGACGGGTTCACCAGCGCTTCGATACTGGCCTTTTACGCGGGAGCCGGATCCGATGAGCAGCGTAGTGCCATGGCCGCCCACGCGCGTCGGATACTGGATCGTGTCCGTTACGGCTTTCCAAGTTTCGATCCGGAACATGCGCGCTTCGAGGCGAAGCGCTACTGGCGTGGGCCCGTATGGGCGATCATAAACTTTCTGATCGTTGATGGCCTTAACGAAGCCGGTGAAACGGAGCTGGCCGGCCGCATTCGTGACGATACGCGGCGGCTGATCGAAACGGCCGGCTTCTTTGAATATTTCGATCCGAATACCGGCGAAGGCCTCGGCGGATCGGACTTTACGTGGACCGCGGCAGTGCATCTCGTCTGGGGCAGCGGATCGACCAACTCCCAGGCAGCATAAGGGGATCAGGCAAATGGGATCCATACGGCTTGAAAATGTTGAAAAATGGTTTGGCGACGTGCAGGTCATCAAGGGTGTTGACCTCGACATAGCTGACGGCGAGTTCGTAATCTTTGTCGGACCCTCAGGCTGCGGCAAGTCGACATTGCTGCGCATGATTTCGGGGCTGGAGGAGACAAGCCGCGGCAAGATCCTGCTGGACGATGTCGACGTGACGGCGGAACCGCCTTCAGGGCGCAAACTCTCCATGGTGTTTCAGTCCTACGCGCTTTATCCGCATATGACCGTCGGCGAGAACATGGGATTCGGCCTGAAAACTGCGGGCGAGGCGAAGCCGCAGATCGCCAGCAAGGTCGACGAGGCGGCGCGCGTCCTGAAGCTGGATGCGCTGCTCGACCGCAGGCCGAAAGCGCTCTCCGGCGGCCAGCGCCAGCGCGTCGCCATTGGCCGGGCGATTGTACGCGAGCCGAAGGGGTTCCTGTTCGACGAGCCGCTGTCCAATCTCGATGCGGCGCTGCGCGTTGAGATGCGTCTCGAAATTGCCAGGCTGCATCAGAACCTTTCGACGACAATGATCTATGTGACCCACGACCAGGTGGAGGCGATGACGTTGGCGGACCGCATTGTCGTACTCAAGGACGGGCTGATCATGCAGGTCGGAACACCGCGTGAGCTCTATGAGAACCCGAACAGCCTCTTCGTCGCACAGTTCATCGGAAGCCCGAAGATGAACATCATGCCGGCGACTGCCGATGGCGGCCGTTTCACTGTTTCCGGACACGGCAGCGGCACGCACAGTCAGGGCGATGCTGCCAACGCGACCGCCAGCCTCGGAATCAGACCGGAGCACATTGAGCTTGCAGGCAGTGACGACGCCCATTGCACCGGTGTTGTCGAGGTCGCCGAGTATCTCGGCGCAGACACCTATCTTTATGTGAACTGCGCCGGGCTCGACACCATTGTCGTGCGCAGAACGGGAGCCGAAGTCGTGAACCACGGCGAGACGGTGGGGCTGAAGTTCAGTGAGGCCGACATCCACCTGTTCAACGGCGAGGGACGGTCGGTCAGGGCGAACTGACGGCCGTTACCCGGCTCGCTTCAGCTTCGACTTGTTGTAGTGCGCCATCAGATCATTGAACTTCTCACCCTGCACGGCGATGTGATCACGCAGGGCGTTCTCTGCGGCGTCGGCATCGCCGGCCTCTAGCGCCGCGACGATTGTCCGATGCTCCTCCATCGACTGCATCATGCGCCCGCGCACGCGCAGTTGCATGCGGCGGAAGGGCTGAAGCCGGCGCTGCAGCTTGCGTGCCTCGCTTGCAAGAAAACTGTTGCCACTGGCATCGTAGAGCAGATTGTGGAAACGCTCATTCTCATCGTAGTAGGCGTCCGAGTCGCCGCTCTTCAGAGCCATTTCGCAATCCAGCGCCGCCTTCTTGATGGCCTTCAGGCTGTCATTGGTCAGGCGCCGCGCGGCCAGTCGCCCGCACATTCCTTCGAGCTCAGCCATGACTTCGAACATCTCGACGAGCTCAATGATGCCGGGATGGCGCACATAGGCGCCGCGGCGTGGAACGAGTTCGAGCAGCCCGGAGGCGGCCAGCATCTGGAAGGCTTCACGCAAGGGCGTTCTTGATACGGAAAATCTCTGTGACAGGCGAATCTCGTCGAGACGTTCACCGTCGGCGAAAGCACCGGTGATGATAAGCTGCTCCAGTGTCTGGCGGATGCTGTCAGCGCGTCTCTGGTCCATGCGCAGATATTAGACGTTGTTCCATTAAAAATTCAATACTCGGTATCTTGTATACAAAAATCTTGACATGAAATGCAAAATCACTAGCGTCGGCAACGGGTGGGCTTCGCTGCAAAGTGCGACGGTGTTGTTGCGCTTCGGCCATGATTGGATGGCAGACTTTTTCTGCGATACCGCCCGCGGTCACTGGAGCTGATTGATGAACCGGTCACGTTTTTTATCCGACATATTATCGACCATATTCGAACGCCGGTATTCTGCCTCTGCGGCTGTAGACAAACGGCCGATTGACGAGGTCTGCCGCGCATTGCTGACCGGTGCCGGCGAAGTGTCGGGTCTCAAGCTCGCGCGCACGATACTCGCGCGTTACAGCGCCATGGATGAGGACGAGAAACGGGCCTTCTTCCAGTTTCTCAACGAAGAGCTCGATGTCGACACCGTGGCTGTGAAAGAAAGCGCGCGCCTCTACGGGTCCGAGCGCACACCGGAGCATCTCGAGGACCTGATCGCTTCTGCAGAACCTGTGCGCCAGGAATTGCTGCGCCGGATAAACCAGGTGCCGGGTGCCACCCCGCAACTTGTCGCGATGCGCCTCGACCTGCTCGGCTTTCTCAAGGACAACCCGGAATTCGGACGCACCGACCTGGACTTCATCCATCTGTTTACTTCGTGGTTCAACAGGGGGTTCCTCGTGCTGCGACGGATCGACTGGGACACGCCCGCCAATATTCTTGAAAAGATTATCGAATATGAGGCGGTGCACGCCATCGATGACTGGGACGATCTGCGGCGGCGGATCGAGCCCGAAGACCGCCACTGCTTTGCTTTTTTCCACCCGGTGATGCCGGACGAGCCGTTGATTTTCGTGGAGGTCGCACTTGCCAAGGGTGTACCTGGTTCCGTGCAGCAGGTGCTTGCCGAAGAGCGTGAAATACTTTCGGAAAATCAGGCAGATACGGCGGTTTTCTACTCAATCTCCAACTGCCAGCGAGGCCTGCGCGGCATCTCTTTCGGCAATTCATTGATCAAACAGGTGGTCGAAGACCTGTCTCGCGACCTGCCGCAATTGAACACCTTTGTCACACTGTCTCCGATACCGGGTCTGAACCGGTGGCTCCAGGGCCTGAGGGACGAACAGCCGGACAGCGCCGTGGCCGAGATCTTGTCTGCCGTTGACCACGCGGAAAAAAGCGGTGACACGGTTTCTCTCGATCACTACGGCCCGGAACTGCGTTTCCTGGCGACGCAATATCTGGTTGAGCAAAAACGGCCCAATGGCATGCCGCTTGATCCGGTAGCGCGATTCCATCTCGGCAATGGCGCGCTGATCCATGACGTGCACGCACTCGCCGACATCTCGCCAAACGGGCTGCAACAGTCCAGCGGTGTGATGGTCAATTACCTCTACGACCTTTCGAAGGTCGAACAGAATCACGAAGAATTCGCGACCGACCAAACAGTGGCCCAGTCGCGCACGATCCAGTCGGTCCTGCGTGCCGGCTTCCCGGACAGGAAAACACGGAAAACCGCAAATGGCTAACCCGCTTTACGAGGCGCTCTTTGCGCCGCATGAGAACAGTACCGCGCCCTTTCTTCATCTGAAGGATGGTGGCCACCTGACCTTTGAGGCGTTTCTGCGGAAGGCGGCGCAGTTCGCGCACGTAATTGCCGATAGCGGCCTTGCCGCTGGCGACCGGCTCGCCGTTCAGGTTGCAAAGTCACCGGAAGCGCTGGCTGTCTATGCGGCCTGTGTGCGCAGCGGCGTCGTCTTCCTGCCGCTCAACACGGCTTATACCCCGTCCGAAATCGACTACTTTGTCGGTGATGCCGGCGCAAAGCTGCTATTGTGCGATTCCGCTTCGGCTGATGCGCTGGCACCCATCGCCACGCAAAATGAGTCGGCCCTGATGACTGTGAACGCCGACGGCTCGGGAAGCTTCCCGGACGCGGCGCGTGACAAGCCTGCGAATTTCGAAACCGCTGCGCGAGCCGGCGACGACCTGGCAGCGTTTCTCTATACGTCCGGCACGACAGGACGGTCCAAGGGGGCGATGCTGACGCAGGACAACCTGCTTTCCAACGCGATGACACTTGTCGATTACTGGCGCTTCTCATCGGACGATGTGCTGCTTCATGCCCTGCCGATCTTCCACACCCATGGCCTGTTCGTTGCCATGAATGTCAGCCTGCTTGCCGGATGTTCGGTCATCTTCCTTCCGGCTTTCAACATCGACGACCTGATCGGCAATATGCCGAAGGCAACCGCCATGATGGGCGTGCCCACATTCTATACGCGCCTTCTCGACGATCCGCGATTTACCGGCGAGCTTACCGGTCATATGCGTCTTTTCGTGTCCGGTAGCGCGCCGCTCCTTGCCGAAACCCACGTCTCGTTCGAGGAGCGCACGGGCCATCGCATCCTTGAGCGCTACGGCATGACGGAAACGAACATGAACACATCGAACCCCTACGACGGCGAGCGCAGGGCCGGCACGGCCGGCTTCCCGCTTCCGGGCGTGGACCTGCGTGTCGCGGAACCGTCAACGGGCGACAAGGTCGAAGATGGAGAGATTGGAGTAATCGAGGTGCGCGGTCCGAATGTTTTCAAGGGCTACTGGCAGATGCCGGAAAAGACGAAAGAGGAATTTCGCGACGACGGCTTCTTTATCACCGGCGATCTCGGCAAAATCGATGAAGACGGCTATGTCCACATTGTCGGCCGCCAGAAGGACCTGATCATCTCCGGCGGCTACAACATCTATCCGAAAGAAATCGAGCTGCTGCTGGACGAGCAGGACGGCGTACTCGAATCCGCGGTGATCGGTGTGCCGCATCCCGATTTCGGCGAGGGTGTCGTCGGTGTGATCGTGCCGGAACCGGGCCGCGAACCCGACGCTGAAACCCTCATGGACGCGATCGGCGGGCAGATCGCCCGTTTCAAGCAGCCCAAGAAGCTGGTGATCGTCGACGAACTGCCCCGCAACACGATGGGCAAGGTTCAGAAAAATGTCTTGCGGGACCGGTTTGGCGATCTGTTGGCTGGCTGACAAATAGCCGCCGGGTCCCGCGTATCAGCAAAGCCGACGGTCTTGATCAGACTGCTCAGATGCGCGCGCCTTCGGGGATCGTGCGGGGCAGGGCATTGAGTGCCTCGATGCTGAATCCGGCGATCTTCTTATATTTTTCCGCATGCGCTGCCAGTTCCTCATGGCCTGCAACATCCTCGATCCGGTCGAACTGGCCGCCGCAGCGATCCTCGATCATCTGCAGAACGGCATCCGGACCGCTGCCGCGGTTGGTCAGTATGATGTTGCGCGTCGCCGGAAGCACTTCGGCTTCGTAGGCCTCGAGCGCCTTTGCCGTGACACCGTAATCAAGCATTGCGCGACCGAGTTTTCTGGCGTCGACAATGGCCTGGCTGGCGCCGTTTGAGCCGACCGGATATGTGGCGTGTGCAGCGTCGCCCATGAGCGTGACCGCGCCGTCTGTCCAGCGATCGATCGGGTCCCGGTCGACCATGGGATATTCGAACACCTTTTCCGCACTCCTGATCAGCTCCGGTATGTCGATCCAGTCAAAGGCCCAATCCTCAAACGACGGATAAAAGTCGGCGATATCGGCTTCCCTGTTCCAGTCTTCCTTGTTCCATCCGGCGTCCGGATCGTAAGTCAGTTCCGCGATCCAGTTCATGGTGACAAGTCCGGTATCCGGATCAGGTTCCGAGATCGGGTAAGCGACCACGCGTTGTGTTGCATGGCCGATCAGCGCCATTGATGCGCCGGTTCGAAAGGGCTTGGCTTTTGATGTTGCCCGCCACAGAACCGCGCCGCCCCAGATCGGTTCACCTTCATCGGGTTCCATTTGTGCACGCAATGCGGAATGGATGCCGTCGGCGCCGACGATCACGGTACCCTTTTCGGTTCGTTTCGTGCCGTCCTTTGTATTGACGAGGTTGAGCACCGGGCCATCGGCCGAATTCTGAAACCCGGTCGCGCGCCATCCGGTCTCGAGGCAGCCGGGTTCCGCGCGCTGCATGAGAGTATCGAACAGCAGCATCTGAAGGGCGCCGCGATGGACCGAGTATTGCGGCCAGTTATAACCCGCCCATTTACCGCGCGGTTCCGTCCAGATCCGCAGACCGTGTTTGGTAAAGAAGCCGTATTCCTGGGTTGCTACGGCGATTTCAGCCAGTTCCGCCTCCAGTCCCAGATCGAACAGTTCGCGCACGGCGTTGGGCTGCAGATTGATGCCGACACCGAGCGGCCGCAGCGAGGAGACCGCTTCGAATATCGTAACTGCTCACCCCCACTTTAAGTCCCCGAGATTCAACGGCGGTTTCAGACCCACTAGCTCAATCGAGATGCCTTTTTGGCCTCGGAGTGGTGCGACGATTTGAATCGGCTATTAACGATCCCCTCATTGCGATTTTCGTGATTCTATCGGGTTATGACACGTGTTCGATTGATTTGGGAAAAGCCGCATTGGGGTGGTCTTTCAGTCAAGGCTACTCGCTGCATTTGGAAGCCTGAAAAGGCGATGCGGCCACCGCATGGCCTGATGTCCATGGCATCGCGGGCGGACTGATGGCAAGCGTGAATGGCACTTCCCTGCGTGAAGAGTTCGATGCTGCCAGGGCGCGCATTGCCGCGCTGCGCAAAGCGGGCAGGATTTCAGATGACGTCGATGCGGTTATTGGCGTGTTGTGCAGCTTGCTGGGCATCCTGATCGCCATCTTTCTGGAAAAGACGACCAGGAAGACCGGCAAGAACTCCAGTATTGCGCCGTCGCAGACGGATAAGGACAACACCGGGAAACGGAGCAAAAAGGCTTCCGGCAAGGGTGTGGCGCCGAACTGGATGACGGGCGAAAACCTTCGCAAGGTCACCGTCGGGGAAACCTCCACCGTCCAGGTTTGTGACAGTTGCGGGGCTGATCTCTCAGACGTCGAACCCTCGGCGCGCGAGGAACGCATCCATCTCGATATCATGTTCGAGGTTGTCGAGAAAAAGGTCGTCGCAGAAACCAGGGACTGCCCCAAATGCCGCACCCGAACCAAGGGGCGTTTCCCTGAAAACATGCCGGGGCCTTTGCAATATGGCGTTGGCTTTCAGGCCTTCGTGATCAACCTGCTGATTGCCCAGATGCTGTCTTTGCGCCGCGCCGTCGAACTGGTGCGGGCCATCTCTGGCGTCAGGATGTCGCAGGCCACCTGCCTGGGCTACATCCAGCGACTGCACGAGGCGCTTGAACCCTGGGAAACGGCTGCCGCCGCACATCTTCTGACCCGCCCGGCCCTGCATGCCGATGAGACCGGTTTCAGGGTCGACAGCAAAAACCAGTGGCTGCATGTGCTGACCGATGACTCCCTGACCCTCATTTATGGATACCCCGGTGTCAAGCGATTTTCGAACGGTGATGTGAGCGTGTGATCGGATGCGGTCATTTATCAGGCCTCACAGTGCGGCTTTTTGTGCAGCCGCGGGCCGGTATGGTGATGCGCGAACCGGGTCCAAATCAAGTTCCAAAGCTATTTTGCCTTTTGGGTCAACATGGTTTTCCCGCTCCGGATCTTTCCGATCAATCTCCCATGCTATTCGTCGACCTCTTCACACGTCCCGGGCACCGACGCGAAGCGTTGCGCGATCCGCGCTTACGCTACCGCCTCCGGATTCCGATAATTCTCCTGTTTCGATATCATGGCCCAGATACCCCGTGCCATCCTGTTGGCCAGCGTGATCGCGACCAGAAGCTTCGGTTTTCGATCCAGCATTCTGGCCAGCCAGCTTCCCTTGCGAACCCCAAACCGCGTCGCCGCATTGATCACTGACATCGCCCCGATGATCAACAGGCTTCGGATGTCTTTCTGACCCATCTTCGAAACTTTCCCGAGCCGGTCCTTACCGCCTGTCGAGCGCTGAAGCGGCACGAGACCCAGCCAGGCTGCGAAGTCACGCCCCCGTTTGAAGCAATTCATGTCCGGGGCAAAGGCCTCAATTGCCAGTGCCGTCTGCAACCCGACGCCCGGCATTGTTGTCAGCCTTCGCACTGTGCCGGATGCTTTCGCCTCCGTCTTGAGTTGCTTCGTCAGATCGAAAATCCTGGTCGCCAGCAGATCGATGTGCTCGGCATACATCCGGGCCGTGTTACGCACGAGGGCGGGCAGCCCATTGGTATCGTCGTCCAGCGCGGCTCTCAACTTCTTGATCCCCGCCTTGCTCTTCGGCCCGATCACGCCATATTCGGCGAGATGGCCGCGCAGCGCATTGATGGTCTGCGTGCGCTGCCTGACAAACATCTGCCGTGATCGGAACAGCATGCCGCGCGATTGCTGCTCGGTGGATTTCACCTCAACGAACCGCATGGTCGGCCGGGAGGCAGCTTCAGTGATCGCCTCAGCGTCTGCCCTGTCGTTTTTCTGCCTTTTGACAAAAGGTTTCACGTACTGAGGTGGAATCAGCTTCACCTCATGGCCCAACTTACCGATCTCGCGGCCCCAATCGTGAGCTGTGGCGCAGGCCTCCATCGCGACAATGCATCGGGGCTGCTGTGCAAGAAACGGCATGAACTGGGCGCGGCTCAACTTCTTGCGGTAGCCAACCGAGCCATCGGCTGTGGCTCCGTGGACCTGAAAAACCTGCTTTGCAAGATCAACGCCGATGATGCTAACTTCCGACATGTGGATACTCTCCCTTTGATTTGTGACGTTCAGTATAACGGCACCTGGCACATTACGATGCCTCCGGGCGGGGTATCCACACTATCAAGTTCCTGCACCCCAGGCGCGGCAAGGAAGCGATAGAGGCATTCGGCATCATTCCGGTCTACACCGGGGTGTTGATCCATGATTGCTGGGCATCCTACCTTGCATACAGCCAGTGCAAGCATCAGCTATGCGGGTCGCATCTGCTTCGGGAACTGACCTTTGTCGTCGACTCCAGCAATTACCGTTGGGCGCGCCTGATGAGGAAGGTGTTGCGTGAGGTCTGCCATAAGGTCAACAAGAGCGAGACCGGGGTGTTGAGCGAGGCCGAATGTCGCAAGATACGCAAAAGGTATCGGACCATTCTGACGCAAGGTGCCGGGGAAATGCCCGACGTTCCTGCGAAACCGGAAGGTAAGCGCGGACGGGTCGCAAAGTCGGATGCCCACAACCTGCATGAGCGTCTGTTGAAACACGAGGACTCCGTGCTTCGCTTCATGAGCGAACCCGATGTCAGCTTCACCAATAACGCGGGCGAGCAAAAAATCAGGATGGCAAAGGTCAAAATCAAAGTCTCGGGCTGCTTCCGGACAGACCGCTATGCACACGCCTGGTGCCGGATATCAAGCTACCTGAGTTCCATGGGTGCCCTCGGATATAATCCACTTGTCGCGATCCAGATCGCGCTGGCCGGAAATGCCGCCAATATGGTCAAATCACACTATGCTCAAGACGCGTGACGGGGTGAGCAGTTACATTTTTTGTTGATTTTTATCCTGCGCCCGACCCGCTCGGGGTGGGGAAGCGCCGCGTGTGCCGCGCACATGGCCGCCACCTTCGAGGCCATCGGCTCGGGGATCGGCGCGACCTTCGGACCGGATGCGTCGATATGGAGGTAGAGCGCCTCCGAAGTTGCCGCGACCCAGCCGTCCTGATGGATCAATTCACTATAGGCGTGAAGGCGCTTTTCATCGCAATCGACAAGCTGGAAGGTCGCTGTCACCCGGGCACCGAGATGCAATTCGCGCAGGTAACACACGTGCACTTCCGCAACGTAAAAACTGAGGCCGCGATCCTTGACGTATTGTTCGGTCAGCCCGACCGTTTCAAAAACGTGGTCGGCGCACCGGTCGAAAAGCACGTTGTAATAGGCCATGTTGAGATGGCCGTTGTAATCGATCCAGGATTCCTCGATTTCCGCTGCCGGCGCCGTGAAGGGCGCTGCGTGTGCCATGCCGATCTCCCTCTCAACGCATTACAATTTGGCAACTTGACTCTTTCAATCAGCAGCCACAAGGGGCATCCTGCGCCCAAAGAATGAAAGAGATCTGAACGATAACGAGGTAGCAAGCACATGAGCCTGGCAGATGTCGTCGCGGCTGAAAGAAACGAGGCGGGCATATCCGCCGCAATCGGCGTACTGAAGCAACGCTTCGGTGAACGGCTGAATACCGGTTCCTCGGTGCGCGAACAGCATGGACACACGACCACGTATCTTCCGAACCAGCACCCGGATGCCGTGGTGTTTCCTGAATCCGCGGAAGAAGTGAGGGACGTGGTGCGGATCTGCGCGGACCACAAGGTCCCGATCATACCTTACGGTGCGGGAACTTCGCTGGAAGGTCACCTCAATGCACCCGGCGGCGGCATCAGCATCGACATGGTGAACATGAACCGCGTCCTGCAGGTCAACGCGGAGGACCTCGACTGTGTGGTCGAACCGGGCGTGACCCGGGAGGATCTCAACGTCCACCTGCGCGATACCGGATTGTTTTTCCCCATCGACCCGGGCGCCAACGCCTCGATCGGCGGCATGACAGCGACAAGGGCATCCGGCACGAACGCGGTGCGCTACGGGACGATGAAGGATAATGTGCTTTCGCTGACGGTGGTTACGGCGGACGGCCGCGAAATAACGACGGGCAGCAGGGCGCGGAAATCGTCGGCTGGTTATGATCTCACCCGGCTTTTTGTCGGCTCGGAGGGAACACTTGGCGTGATCACCTCAATAACGCTGCGCCTCTTCGGCATTCCGCAATCGATCACCTCCGGCGTCTGCCCGTTTCCAACCGTGGATGATGCGGTCAACACCGTCATCATGACGATCCAGATGGGGATCCCCGTCGCGCGTATCGAGCTGCTTGACGCGCTTTCCATGCGCGCAACCAATGCCTATTCCGGTCTCGACTACCCGGAAACCCCGGCATTGTTCGTTGAGTTCCACGGAACCGATGCCTATGCGGCCGAACAGGCTGAGTTGTTCGGCGAGATCGCGGCCGATTATGGCGGCGGCGATTTCATGTGGGCATTCGAGCAGGAAGAGCGCAACAGATTGTGGAAAGCCCGGCACAACGCCTACTGGTCGGGCTTGCAGTTGAGACCCGGCGCCGACGGCATAACGACGGATGTGTGCGTGCCGATCTCCCGGCTTGGCGAGTGCATCCGGGAAACGCAGGAGGACATCGCGCATACGGGGTTGATCGCTCCCATCGTCGGACATGTCGGCGACGGCAATTTTCATGTTCTCCTGCTGATCGATCAGCAAAACAACGATGAGATTTCCAAGGCGGAAGGCTTTATCGAACGACTGGCCGAGCGGGCGCTTTTGATGGAGGCACCTGCACCGGTGAACACGGTATCGGACAGGGGAAGAAATCGGTGCTGACGCGGGAACTCGGCGATGCGCTTGAGCCGATGCGCCAGATAAAGGCCGCACTCGACCCCGACAACATCATGAATCCCGGAAAGATATTTTCGCCGGGTTGAAGCAAGTCTGGCAATTTGCCGCGGATGCCATCAATTTGTCATGACGTGACTGGATTACGCGTATAGTATGGCAGGCGCTGTCGTCTCCCAACGGGTATTTCCCGTTTCTTGGGGTTTGATATCGCCGGTTTGTCGTGCGTCTGCAAGAGGTTGTGAACTCTGGTTCGTTTGTTCGTTTTCTTCGGTGGCCTGCTCGTATTGGTGCTTTTCGGGGCGCTGATCGGTCCTTATTTTGTCGACTGGTCGAGCTATCGACAGGAGTTCGAACGCGAGGCGGGGCGCATTCTCGGACAGAAGGTCCAGGTGCTCGGTGAGGCGGATGCCCGTATCCTTCCGTTTCCATCGGTAAGTTTTGACAACGTCGTGGTCGGCGAGAGCAAGGATGGCCGGCCGATGATGACGGTCGACCGTTTTTCCATGGACGCCGAACTTGCGCCCTTTCTGAGCGGCGAAATTCGGATTTTCGACATGCGGATCGAGAATCCCAAGGCCATCGTGCGGCTGTCACCAACCGGTGAGCTCGACTGGGCGCTGCGCAGCCAGAAAACGCTGCCCGGCGATTCACTTACTCTGGAGAACATCACCGTCAGCGGCGGTGAGGCACTGGTTCTCGATGAGCAGAACGGCCGCGAACACTGGCTGAGAGACCTCAACATGCAGATGTCGGCGAAATCGATCGCCGGTCCCTGGAACATGGAGGGAAATGCCGGGATCGACGGTTACAGAACGGGATTTGCGCTGACCACGGGTGCCCGGACCGATGAAGACCGGATCCGGCTGAAAGCGCGTGTGCTGCCTGAAGCGCTGCCCGTATCGGTGGATCTGGAAGGCGATTTGCGGGTCGAAGACCTGAAACCTCAATACAAGGGAACCTTCCAGGTCCGCGCCCTCGATCCTGCCAAGCAGCAGGCGGATGCCGGAACGACGGCAAAGACCGGCAGGCGCCCGATCTACGCCCGTGCGACCGGCATCTTTGAACTCAACAACGAGCGGCTGAGGATCGAGGACTACAGGCTGGAAACCGGCCCGCCCAACGATCCTTACGTCGTTTCCGGCGAAGCAACCTTCGACACCGGTCGCAATCCCGAATTCCTGCTGATCGCGGACGGGCAGCAGCTCAACCTCGCCCGTATGAACAGCGCCAACAACAATGACGAGACACAGCAGGCCTCGCTGTCATTCGGCGAGAGGATCGGCACATTGCGCAGACTGCTGGCGGCAACGCCCGTGCCGCAAATGCCGGGGCGCGTATCCGTGGCTCTGCCGGCGATCCTGGCCGGCGATACGACGGTGCGCGACGTGCTTATAGAGGCAACGCCGGATGGAACGGCATGGAAAATCGGGCGCATGGAGGCCAAGCTGCCCGGCCGGACACAGTTCCTTGCCTCGGGACGACTGGGCGTTGGCGCCGACTTCGGCTTTTCCGGCGAGGTCATCGTTGCCTCCAACCAACCTTCCGGATTTGCCTCCTGGCTGACAGACAGCGTGGATCCCGCGATCCGGCGCCTCGAGGCCGCGGGACTTTCAGCGAAGGTCGATCTGTCGACGCAGCTTCAGCGCTTCGACGACTTGGAGATCGCTGTTGGTGCGGCGATCCTGAAGGGCAGGCTGGAAAGGGTCGTTCCGATCCAGGGCAGACCGTCATTGTCCCTCATACTCGAGGGCGATGAGGTTGATATCGATGCGCTGCGGGCCTTCACCGGGCTTATCGTCGGTGACGACCACAACAGCCGTCTTGCCGGACACGACGTCAGCGCGCGCTTGAGTGCCGGCCGGTTCCTCGCGTCCGGGGTTGCGGCGAACGACGCCGACCTGGCGCTGCGTTTGAAGGGCGGCACACTCGATATCGACCGGCTGACGATCAACGATCTGGCCGGGGCTTCGGTTTCCGGTGTGGGGCGGCTGGAAAACGTGTTTGTATCGCCAGTGGGTGACATTGATCTGAGCGTTCTTACGGAGAGCAGCGGACCGCTCTTCACACTGCTTTCCAATCTCGGCGGAACGCATCCGGTGCTCGACCATCTTCGCGACAATGCCGCTTTGTTCGACGAGACGACAATTGATGTACAGACACAGTTCGCGCCCTCGGGCAGCGATGGCACATCGCTGTCGTCGCGGATCCGCGGCCGTTCCGGAGGCAGTCGCTTCAATGTTCTTGTTGAACGCGAAGATGCCTTTGAGCCGCTCGATACCGGTCAGTTGTCGATTACGGCTGATGTCAGCAGCAGCGCGCCGCGCCGGCTCCTGGCGCAGGTCGGGGTCAACAGCCTGCCGGTAGACCTTTCCGGACCGGCGATCCTGGACATCCGGTTGGCCGGAGTTCCGGCGAAACAGTTGGATTTTTCTCTCGGATATGATGCGCCCGACACGCAGCTTTCGGCCCGCGGCATCGGATGGCAGGATGAGAACCGGTCCCTGCAGGGCGACTTTCGCCTGACGCTTTCGTCGAAAGACCTGACACCCTATCTCGCCATGAACGGCTACAATGTCATCGACCCGGGCTATGCCCTGCCGGTGGAAGTCCAGACGGATGTGGAAACCACTTCGCGCGACTATCGGCTGGCTAATCTTCAGGGAACGATCGGCGACAGCCAGTTTTCAGCGGATGTTGCCCTGACGCGGGGCAGCGAACTTGCCGATATCAGCGGCTCGGTGTCTCTGACCGAAGTGGATTTCGCATGGCTTGCGGAACTGATGCTTGGCCCCGGTACTGCCCTGTCGGGTGTCGAGCGCTGGTCTTCCGCATCGTTCCTGCCGCCTTTGCAGAACAATCTGGAATTCGATCTGGATGTCAGCGCGACAACGGCGCGGCTGTATTTCGGTCCGGACGCATCGGACTGGTCCGGCAAGCTGGTATTGAAGGATAATGAGCTTCAATGGCGCAATGTGACGGCCGGCTGGCTCGGCGGGACGGTTCAGGGCATTCTGACACTGGCCAACCGGGATTCGACGGCCCTGTTGTCCGGCCAGATACAGCTAACTGATGCCGATCTGGGATCGGTGATGTGGACGCGGGCCGGTTTTCCGGTCGCGACCGGAAAATTCGGTGTCTCTGCTTCCTTCGAAGGTGCCGGCAAATCCGTGCAGGAGGTCGTCGGGTCACTGTCGGGATCCGGCATTGTCGAGACCAGCGGGCTCGAGCTTTCGGGTCTCGAAAACGAATCTCTTGCTCCGATCCTGACGGCGGCGGACGACGAGGGTTTTGAAGTTGATGGCGACAATGTCAGGCAGCTGGCCGACCGGATCGTCTCGAGCGGCAACTACTATGCGGATACGGTCACCGCTCCCTTTACGATGGCCGCCGGTACGCTGCGCATGCCGAATATCGTCCTGAGCGATGACGGCGCGACTGTCCGCGGCGAAGCGCGTATCGATCTCGTCGACGAGGCGGTCGATGCCCGGTTCGACGTTGAATACGACCCCGAGGGCAATGCGCTGACCGGTGCAGCACCCGCGCTCAGCCTGGCGTTCCTTGGCCCGCTGTCTGCTCCGGACCGGTCGCTCGACGCCGCGGAACTGACGAATTTTCTTTCCCTGCGTGCCTTCGAACGCGAGCGCCGGCGGGTGGAGATCCTGCAGGCGGTGGTCCTGGAAAACCAGCGCATGCGTCGTGAAGCACTGCTGGCCAAGCAGCAGGAGCGGACCTACCGCGATGCTGCGCGTGAGCGCCAGCTGCGTGAGCGCGAACGTGAGTCCGATGAGGAAGCGCGTCTGGAGCAGGAACGCCTTGCCCGGCTCGAGGCCGAGGAAAACGCCAGAAAAGAGGCTGAAGCGGCGGCCTTGAGGGTGCGGGAAGAAGAACTCGAGAGGAGGCTGGACGAGGCAGCCCGGCGCGCAGCGGACAGGATCCAGCCATCGCCCGAGGACGATTTCATGCAGCAGCTGGAAGACGCTGTCCGGCAGGCCGATGAGCAAGCCACGCGCGGCGCAGGTGGTGCAAGCAACGTGACACGACTGCCCGTTCCGACGGAGCGTGGTGCCCAGACTGGCGGCAATCGGTTGCCGGAGCTCAATTTCGACACACTCAACAACTGACGCGGTGAACCGCCCGAAGCGTGCCGCGCTAAAGCGCCCCTCCCGATTTCAGCCAGTCAAGGACATGCAGCCGCATGGCGGACGAGAGGTTGTCGTCCGGCTCCCGGTGCGCATCGATCTCAGTGATCAACGCGGCAAGCGACATGTTTTTGGCATCGGCGATGGTCTTCAGCGCCTGCCAGAATTCATCTTCCAGTGAGATGCTCGTGCGATGACCGCGAATCGTCACCGAACGTTTGCGGATCATGATTTGGGTCGCGCCGGTTTTCCGTTCGGCGTCAAGCGCTTCTGGCTGTGGTCCGATTGCCGCCGTTTGTTTATCAGGTCCGTTGCGGCTCGTTCGGCCTTGGTTCGCCCGAAGGAGATGCGGTTCTGCTCGGCAGCTTCCTCGCGTTCCTGCCGTGCCTTGCGTTTCCGGTGACGGCGAAGATTGACAAGTTCCGCCGCCATTCAGTTCTTCTTGCGGAACGCGTCCAGTGAGACAACATCGGCGCCGGACTTGTCGTCTTCGTCCTCGCTATCGGCACTATTGGGCTCGGCCTCCGCCGTGGCGGCGGTGTCGTCTGCTTCCGCATCCGCATCCGGCTCGACCGTTTCTTCTTCCGGCTCGGCGAGGCCAACGGTCTCGGCAGGCAGGTCTTCGTTGTCGGCCATCATCGTGTCGAACTCCAGTTCGAAATTCACCGACGGGTCGTAGAAGCCGCGGATCGCCGCGAAAGGAATGTGCAGTTTTTCTGGCTTGTCCGAGAATGAAAGGCCGATCTCGAAATAGGTGTCAGTGACCTTCAGGTCCCAGAACTGGTGCTGGATGACGATTGTCATCTGCTCCGTGTATTTTTCTTTCAGATAAGGCGAGATGCGCACGCCTGGTGCGTTGGTCAGGAAGGTAATGAAAAAATGATGCTCACCGGGCAGGGTTCCCGTTGCCGCGACTTCCGACAGCACCTTGCGGATAACGCCCCTCAGCGCCTCCTGGGCCAGAATGTCGTATCTAATGTGATCCTGCACTTGCAACTTCCGCCAATTGTTTAAGTACCGTGATACACATCCTCGATTAGTCCCTCAATATAATGGATGAAATTATCCTTCATAAAGAGAAAAGTGGAGGCTTCTGTTGCCAGGTGCCTCCGGACCCCGCCTGACCGTGCGACCGGTCAGGAGTTTAATTGAAGCTGTCGCACCGCATTAAGCGGCGAGACGTGCTTCCGCATAGTTGTCGTTTGCAACTATTGAGTCGGCCCGATAACGGCGGAACCATGCCGGGCAAAAAGTTGATCTTTACGCCCTCGTCGATCCTGTGTCGCCCCCATCACAACCGGCTCTTGTCTTGAGGTCCAGCCGTTTGTGGTGGAGGCGCCGGGTACTGCCCCCGGGTCCGATGGGTTTATTGCATCTTCCGTTTATTGCCATAGCTGCCTAAACAGCCCTTTAAATATAAGACCTTATGCGGTGATTGAAAAGGGTCGTGCCGATCTTCGGCCGAACCGCGAAATTGCAGGCTGCAGCTTTCACGATCGACCCCGTTTTGCGTGCCGGCCGGTGGGCTTATGATGGTTCGGCGCGAATCGGTGCGGGAGCAGGACATGCGGCAATATCACGATCTTCTGACACGGGTCCTTGAGACCGGCGTGGACCGGGGCGATCGCACAGGAACCGGGACGCGCTCGGTCTTCGGCCATCAGATGCGTTTTGACCTGGCGGACGGTTTCCCGGTTCTGACGACCAAAAAGCTGCATCTGCGGTCCATCATCATCGAGCTGCTCTGGTTCCTGAGGGGCGATACGAATGTCGGCTGGCTGAAGGAGAATGGCGTTTCCATCTGGGACGAGTGGGCGGACGAAAACGGGGAACTCGGTCCCGTCTACGGCTACCAGTGGCGGTCCTGGCCGGGGCCGGATGGCAAGGCGATCGATCAGATCCGCAATGTGGTCGACACGATCAGGACCAACCCGAATTCGCGGCGGCTCGTGGTTTCGGCCTGGAATCCGGCCCTGGTCGATCAAATGGCGCTGCCGCCCTGCCACTGCCTTTTCCAGTTTTACGTGGCCGAAGGGCGGTTGTCCTGCCAGCTTTACCAGCGCTCCGCGGATATTTTTCTAGGCGTGCCGTTCAACATCGCGTCCTACGCGCTGCTGACGATGATGATCGCGCAGGTCACCGGGCTGGAGCGAGGCGATTTTGTGCTGACGCTGGGTGATGCGCATCTTTATGCCGACCACATGGAGCAGGCGCACCTCCAACTGACCCGCGACACAAGGCCGCTTCCTGTCATGCACATCAATCCCGAGATAAAGGATATCTTCGACTTTGCGTATGAGGATTTTACGCTCGAAGGCTATGACCCGCACCCGCACATAGCGGCAAAGGTCTCCGTATGAGCCGGCCGGACGATGGCAGTGATGTCGAAATCACGCTGGTGGTGGCTGTGGCACGCAACGGCGTGATCGGGCGAGAGGGCGTGATGCCCTGGCGGCTGAGCACCGACTTGAAGCGGTTCAAGGCCATCACGCTGGGCAAACCAGTGGTGATGGGGCGCAAGACCTATCAGTCGATTGGCAAGGCGCTTCCCGGCAGGCATAACATCGTCGTGACCCGCGATCCGGCGTTTCATGCCGATGATGCGGCGGTCATTTCTTCGCTCGATGCAGCGCTTGAAAGCGCCCGCAAGCAAGCAGCAGCCGACGGACAGTCCGAGATATGTGTGATCGGCGGCGGCGAGATTTACCGGCAGACCCTGCCTTTGGCGCACAATATCCACTACACTCGGGTAGAGTGCGAACCGCAGGGCGATACGCTATTTCCGGAACTCGATCCACAGGTGTGGAGCGTATGTGCGGAAGAGACCGTACCGGCCGGAGAGAAGGATACCGCGGCAACGATCTACAGGCATTACAGGCGGATAGGTGATTAACCGCGCTTTCAAGCCGCGTTGAAAGCGGGTTGTTAAATACCTATAACCCCAAATATGCCCACTTGCCTGAGCAGGAATATGCCTTGACCTTGTTCCATGGTCGTGCAAATCGATGCGGCGAGACAGGAAAACTGCAAGTATCAGCCTTCGTTGTTCGGCAAGAATACCGAAAATTCAACGAATTGAGCTGACGAACCGATGAGGAATCAATGCCCTGGAGTAACCAAAATGGCGGCGGCGGAAACAACCAGGGTCCCTGGGGGCAGGGGCCGCGCGGACCGCGTCGCACGGGAGGCGGCGGCGGCACGCCACCGGACCTTGAAGAAATCATCCGCCGCAGCCAGGACCAGCTGAAAAACGCACTTCCCGGCGGTGGTGGCAGCAGCCCGATCTTTATTGCCGTTATCGTGGTCGGCCTGGTGCTCTTGTGGTTGTTCCAGGCGATTTATACCGTACAGCCGGACCAGCGCGGTGTCGTCCTTCTCTTCGGTGAGCCGAAGGATGAGATCTCGCAGCCCGGTCTGCACTTCCTGTGGTGGCCGATCGAAAGGGTCGAGATGGTGCAGATTGTCGAGCGCCAGATCAACATCGGCGGCAGCTCCGCGCGCGGCGCGACACAGGGCCTGATGCTGTCGGGTGACCAGAATATCGTCGACGTCCAGTTCTCGCTGCTTTATGCCATCACCAACCCGCGTGACTATCTGTTCAATGTCGAGAATCCCGAGGACACGCTGCGGCAGGTGGCAGAAAGCGCCATGCGTGAAGTGGTCGGACGGCGCCCGGCGCAGGATGTATTCCGCGACAACCGTCAGGCAATCGCCGACAGCGTGAAGACGATCATCCAGACCACCATGGATACGTACGGTGCCGGCATTTCGATCAACACGGTATCGATCGAGGATGCAGCACCGCCCCGGGAAGTTGCCGACGCGTTTGACGAAGTGCAGCGCGCCGAGCAGGACGAAGACCGCTTCGTTGAGGAAGCCAACCAGTATTCCAACCAGAAACTGGGTCAGGCCCGCGGTGAGGCAGCGCAGATCCGCGAAGAAGCGGCCGCCTACAAGGACCGCGTCGTCAACGAGGCAACCGGTGAGGCGCAGCGTTTCATCGCCATCTACGAGGAGTATTCCAAGGCACCGGATGTGACGCGCCAACGTCTGTTCCTGGAGACCATGGAAGATGTCTTCAGAACATCGAACAAGTTTATCGTTGAGCAGAACCAGGGCCAGGGCGTTGTTCCCTATCTGCCGCTGAATGAGCTCAACCGACCCTCAACACAGGGAGGAACCAACTAATGGGTAACCGTCTTCCCGTTATCGTCGTCGCAGTCGTTGTTCTGCTCGGACTTGCCTATTCGTCTTTCTTCGTCGTCCAGGCAGGCGAACAGGCGATTGTGCTCCGGTTCGGTGAGATCCGATCCGTCAAAACGGAGCCCGGGCTCTATTTCAAACTGCCGTTCAGCTTCATCGAAGCCGACAATGTGCAGATGATCCAGAAACGCGCCATCCGGTTCGACCTGGATGACATCCGCGTTCAGGTCTCCGGCGGCAAGTTCTACGAGGTCGACGCCTTCGTCGTCTACAAGATCACCGACGCGGAGCGTTTCCGAGAAACGGTTTCCGGCGATGTCACGGCTGCCGAGTCACGGCTTCGAACGCGTCTCGATTCGGCGCTGCGCCGCGTCTACGGCCTGCGTGGCTTCGAGGCGGCCCTGTCCGACGCACGTGCCGCCATGATGACCGAGGTCCGCGACCAGCTGCGTCCGGATGCCGAGTCGCTCGGTCTGACGATCGAGGACGTTCGTATCCGCAGGACCGATCTGACCAAGGAAGTCTCGCAGCAGACCTACGACCGCATGAAGGCCGAACGCCTTGCGGAAGCAGAGCTGATCCGCGCACGCGGCCGCGAGGCCAGCCAGCGCATCCGGGCGATTGCCGACCGGCAGGTCGTCGAACTCGAATCGGAAGCGCGGCGTGATTCCGAAATCACCCGCGGTGAAGGCGACGCGGAGCGCAACCGGATCTTTGCAGAGGCGTTCACCAAGGACGAAGGGTTCTTCCAGTTCTACCGCTCCATGGAAGCCTACCGTCAGTCCTTGACCGATACGGACACGACCATGGTGATCTCGCCGAATTCGGAGTTCTTCCGCTTCTTCCAGGACGCGGCCGGAACGATCCCGGGAAGTTCGGGTAGCGCCGTTTCGCAATAGGCGGGCGACGCCATGAGCGATCTTGTCGTGGCGATCGGCTTGTTCTTTGTTATCGAGGGGCTGATCTACGCATTGGCCCCTTCTTTCGTTCGCCGCATGGCCGAGGAACTTCCGATGATACCGGACCGGCTGTTGCGCATGTTCGGGCTTGCTGCGGTGGGCCTTGGCGTGTTTTTTGTCTGGATGATCAGGGGCTAGCGGTCCATCACGAGGAATTGGCACAGAATTGAGTGGACGCGGCGCAAATTGAACATATCTATGCGGGACAAAGCCTCGCAGGAAATGCAGTCGGGAGAGAACTCACTATGCTATTGAACACTGTCCTGAAACCGGTTCGCGCCGTTGCCGTTGTGACAGCGCTTGGTGTGGCCGCGGTCCAGTTTACAGATTTGAGTGTTCGACCGGCGCATGCGGCTCAGGGACCGGAATCGGTCGCTGATCTTGCCGAGCAGCTGCTGGATTCGGTCGTCAATATCTCGACCTCGCAAAGGGTCAGCAACAACCGTCGGACACCACGGCCGCGCATCCCCGACGGTTCACCGTTCCAGGATTTCTTCGACGAGTTCTTTGGTGAGCGTGAGGGCGATCAGGCACCGCGGTCGCGTCGCGTCAACTCGCTGGGGTCGGGATTTGTCATCGACAAGGACGGCGTGATTGTCACCAACAACCACGTGATTGCCGATGCCGACGATATCGAGGTCAATTTTGCCGATGGATCCAAACTCACCGCAGAGGTGGTCGGCGCCGACCCGAAAACCGACATCGCGGTCCTGCGCGTGACGCCGGAGACTCCGCTGACGGCGGTGCCTTTCGGCGATTCCGAGACGATACGCATCGGCGACTGGGTGATGGCGATCGGAAATCCGTTCGGTCTGGGCGGCACCGTTACGACGGGCATTGTCTCGGCCCGTGGCCGCGATATCAATTCCGGTCCCTATGACAATTTCATCCAGACGGACGCTGCCATTAACCGCGGAAACTCCGGTGGTCCGCTGTTCAATCAGGAAGGCGAAGTCATCGGCGTCAATACGGCGATCATCTCGCCGACCGGCGGCTCCATCGGTATCGGTTTTGCAGTTCCGTCGGACCTTGTGAAATCGGTGGTCGCGCAGCTGATCGAGTTCGGTGAGACGCGGCGTGGCTGGCTTGGCGTGCGCATCCAGCCGGTGACTGACGACATTGCCGAAAGCCTCGACATGGCGGAAGCAAAGGGCGCCCTTGTCGCCGGCATCATCAAGGGTGGACCGGTGGATGACGGGTCCGTCCAGCCCGGTGACGTGATCATTAAGTTTGACGGCCAGGACGTCGAGGATATGCGGGACCTGCCGCGCATCGTCGCCGAGAGCCCGGTCGGCAAGGAAGTCGAGGTTGTCATCATCCGCAAGGGCAAGGAAGAAAAGATCTCGGTGACCCTGGGACGGCTCGAGGACGGCGAGCAGCTGATTGCCCAGTCGCAGCAGACCGACGAGCCGGAAACAGCGACCGTGCTTGGCATGGAGTTGTCCGAGCTGGACGACGCGCTGAAGGAAAAATACGAAATCTCCGAGAACGTCGAAGGCGTGGTGATCGTCAATGTGGTTGAGGATTCGTCCGCTGCGGAAAAACGCATCGTGGCGGGCGATGTGATCGTCGAAGTCGCCCAGGAGGTCGTCAAGACGCCTCAGGAAGTCTCCGATCGCGTGGCCAAGCTGAAAGACGATGGCCGGCGCAACGCGCTGCTGATGATCGCCAATACGATTGGCGAATTGCGGTTCGTCACCATTCCGATGCGATAACGCGTCGATTTCTGATGTCTCGGGCAGGGCCGGTTATCAGGTGTTCCGGTCCGCCCACTCTTCTCCGGTCACGGTGTAGAAGACGTGGCGGCGAATATGCTTGTGCGTATCCGGAACAAAGGGATGATCGAAATCCCGCGACGGCTCGTGACGCATGCCGATGCGTTTCATGACAGCCGTTGAGCGTAGGTTTTGCGGAACGGCAAAAGCCACGACCTCCCCGAGCCTGTGCTCTTCGAAACCGATGCGCAGCAATTCGCGGCACACTTCCGTAACATAGCCCTTACCCCAGGCCTCCGGTACAAGCCGCCAGCCGATCTCGATCAGACCGCTCGGAACGTGCGGCTCCAGGCTCGGGACCGAAAGGCCGACAAGACCGATCGCCGTCTCGTCGTCGCGTGTCTGAAGGGCGCCGAAACCGTATCCGGTCTCGTCGATTTCACGCATGATCTTTCCCATCACCTCGCGTGACTGCGCACGGTTGCGCCGAAATGGGAAGAACTCCATCACCGTCTCATCGGAATTCAGGCGATGGAAGGCGTCTTCGTCGTCGGGCCTCCAGTTGCGGAGGATCAGTCGCTCGGTTTCTGCGATCATGCGGGCACTCCAACGAATTCGCTGCGGCGGTAGCCTTGAATGTAAAGAAGTGCCGTCAGGTCACCATGATCGATGCGGATTTTTGCCTCGGCCGCAACGACCGGTTTGGCATGCAGCGCAACACCGCTGCCAGCCAAGCGCAGCATTCCGAGATCATTGGCACCGTCGCCAACGGCAAGAGCATCATCCGGCGTGATTTTCAGCCTTGCGGTCAGCTCCTCGAGTGCGTCGATTTTCGATTGCTGCCCGAGCACCGGTTCCTTGACAGATCCATCGAGCCTGCCATCCCTGGTGATGAGAACATTGGACCGGTGTTCATCGAAACCAAGCATTTCCGCCACCTTGCCGGTAAAAAGTGTAAATCCCCCGGAGACAAGTGCGGTATAGGCGCCGTTGCGCTTCATGGTTGCCAGCAGCTCGTAACCGCCAGCGGTCAATGTGACGCGATTTTTCAACACGACATCGACAATGGAAAGGTCAAGCCCCTTTAAAAGTGCAACCCGTTCGCGCATCGCCGGTTCAAAGGCGATTTCACCGTTCATCGCACGTTTCGTAATGGCCGCGACCTGGTCGTATATACCTGCCTCCGCAGCCAGTTCGTCAACGCACTCCTGCCGGATCATGGTTGAATCCATATCGGCTATGAGCAATCGTTTCCTGCGGCCCTCGGCGCCCTGGACGACAATGTCCACCGGCGTGCCGTCAAGTGCCTCGGCGAGGACGTTTTGTGCGTCTGCCGCAACGATACCGTCCTTCAAGGGCAGGTCGCATGCGACACCGTCGGCAAGCCAGATTGGATCGGTTGCCGCGACATTGCGCGCAGCATGCGCTGCCAACTGCGGCGACAGGGCAGCATTTGACGGATCGGTAACAAGCGTGGCAACGAGTGGCATGAGTATCGAATTCCCGGAGAGACAATGCGTGCCGTCCTGATAGCCGGACCGACCGCCAGCGGCAAGTCCGCGCTGGCAATTGAAACGGCACTCGCCGAGGACGGCGTTGTCATCAACGCCGATTCCATGCAGGTCTACGATACGTTGCAAATCCTCACGGCGCGGCCCGCTCAGGCTGATCTCGACCGGGCTCCCCATCATCTCTACGGCCACGTTCCCGCGTCGCAAACCTATTCGGTCGGCCGGTGGTTTCGCGATGTTGAAAAGCTCCTTGCAGGACGGGACCTGCGCGAACGCCTGCTGGTGTTTGTCGGTGGTACGGGCCTTTACTTCAAGGCGCTGACGGGCGGGCTCTCGACCATGCCGTCAATCCCGGAGGACATTCGCAGCAAATGGCGTGCACGCCTCGAACACGAAGGTCCGGAGGCGCTACACGCCAGTTTGCGACTCCTCGATCCGAAAACCGCGGAGACGCTCGACAACGCCGACAGCCAGCGCATCGTCCGTGCGCTGGAGGTCTTTGAAGCCTCGGGACAGTCCATCAGGGATCTGCAAGGGACCGGGGGCAGGGCGCTGATTGACCCGCTGGGTGCCCGCCGTATCGTTTTGACCCCTGATCGAAACCTGCTCAGGCGGCGCATCCATGACCGTTTCAAAGCGATGGTCGAAACCGGCGCGATTGCAGAGGTGGAGCGGCTGCTTGCACAGGATCTTTCGCCTGATCTTCCGGCGATGAAGGCCATTGGTGTTCGCGAGATCGGTGCCTATCTGAAGGGCGAGTTGACGATCGACGATGCGATGGAACGGGCCAGTATCGCGACACGCCAATATGCCAAGAGGCAGATGACCTGGTTCCGCAATCAGCTTGATGATGGCTGGGAGAGACGGGCGGTATAATGCCGGTACGGTTCGGGCGCAGTGGCCGCCCGAACCGGTTTTAAGGTGCTACTTGCCGACGGGCGGTGTTTCCGACTTCTTCAACAATGTCGCCCGATGCGGTGATTTCTTCAGCAGGGAATCGCGTAGATCATTGGCATGGACAGAGCCGAGAGTAGAGGCCTGCGGTGCAGGTGCCGGCTCATCAATGTTCAGTGGCGTATCTTCCAAAGGTGCCGCAGGCCCGCTGATTGCTTTTTCGAGATCCGCCAGGTCGGCGAGTTGCGGTTGCAGCGTCGCACTTTCGGGTGGCATGCCGGCGCTGCCCGAAGTGCCAAGCGGAATCTCCGTAATACCGGCATAACACCGGGCAGAATTCAGGCGTCAGAGCGGACGCTCTTTCTGTTTCCATGATTTTCTGGAGGCATCAACGAATGGGGGAATTGTGCTTGCGGTGGCTGGGGTGGGGATTCTATTGGAATCGCGCAATAGCTGCTCGCCTTTTTTCAAGTTCCGCGTCTTCCGGATTCCAGTTGTCACTTCCATCGAAGTAATCGGGATAGTACTCCCGGTATTCAGAATCCGGGTTTTCGAATGCTGCCAAGAATTCAGAGTATCCCCATACGCCTCCTATGTCCTCAAGTGGACAACGCCCGCTACCGGAAACAAGATATGGATACTGTCTGTCCTTATGTGCCGACTGAATCTTTCCAATACGGATTTTGTGTCTCCATGAGTCTCCGAAATCATAGAGGTAATTGAATTCGGGTTTGCCTTGCAAAAAGTCTATGACGTCGAGAACGGTAGCAGAGGCGTCTGATTTGGGGCTGGAGAAATACTGATCACTATCAGCACTCCAAGTGACAACTTGCTCATACCGGATCGCCTCAAATTCCCATAGATGGCAGTTGTGCCACCCCATTGCGGCCTGAATGTATAAGTGGAGGTCATTAAGGCATGTGTTCGCAGGGACATCCATTCGTCTTGTGACCCTGGGCTTCACATCCCGCAACGTGATGCTGAGACGAACTATATCAAGTTGATTGCCAGCCTGAGCCATTGTGTGAAACGTCCTGCTATATGTGTCGATATGATTGCGCCGTCAGACGGATGAACCATCGCCACAATGCAAGATTGGAAATGTCATGTCGACCGCATCTTCACAATCCAGCTGTCGCGCAATGCAATCTCGATCTTGCCGAAGAGTGGCTGTTCAGGATGCAAAATGAGACTGGCCTACGAGTTGCGGCAGAGCGGGCACCGGTTTCCCATTGAGGCCCAGCCTATCCCCCAAATAGTCCCAAAACGAGATGCCGAGTTTGTTGCAGGTCTTGAGCAGCGACAAGAAGGTGTCGCGGTTGGTCCGACCAATGTCACTGCGCGTCCCACCTGAAATCTTGCGCTTGACTACAACAACTCGGATATCGTTCTCGGAACCGTTGGTGTGCAGCGGTATTTCCGGATGCTCCAGAACCATCAGCAGTTCAGCCTTGTTGGCGTGCAATCGCCTCAACAGATTATCAAGGGCTGCAAAACCGGTTCGGTGGCGGAATATCTGGTCGAAGCGGTTTTGCAAGACCGCCTTGCGCTGTGGACTTGGGTTGAGACGGTAGGTTTTGAGGCATTCATAGTAGAGCCAGATCAGCCTGCGGGTGCGCTGTTGAATGGCATAGTGCTTATCTGTGAAGGTGTTGAGCTTATGCACCAACCGTTCGGCGTGAATCCAACACAACGCATGATCGCCGACTTTGAACTGTTTGGCATCATCACTGACGATCACCGTATCGGTGAGCAAGCCATGTGCGCTGATACTGCCCCATAACGCACCCTCGGTGGCAAGGCGCGTGGGATCAGGTGTGACTTTCAGTGCAGTGATCCCGAGCCGGTCGAGATGGGCCTGCCAGTCTGCGCAGTTCGGGAAATACTTATCTTCAGCGTCAATCAACAACTGGCGAACCGGAGCATTGAGAGAACGCTGCTGCATATAGGCAAGTGCATCGGCGTTGATCACATAGTCTTCATGCCCGGCCCGCAGGAGTTCGAGAAAGTTGATGCGGCTTTTAGAACCGGTTGTGGAAAAGAAGGAAAACCGATCATTGCCGATCTGGGTGCAGTAGCCGTTTTGGGCTTTGTGGCGTGCCCCGGTGTCGTCGACCGTCACCCATGACGCCGCGTCCAATCCCGTCTGCAATATTGCGCGTGCTTCCAAGGCAAAATGCTCATGACCCTCATTCAAAAACCGCATGACCTGGCGCTCGGAGATATCTATGCCGATTTCGCTCAGGAGCTTTACCAATCGTCCCACAGTGACTTGGCCTTGATGGTATTGCATCAGCACAAAACGGCGCAGTTCGGCACCAAAATGGCCCTTGAGGCCCTGTGGCAGCGGAGCCACGACAGTCTTACCATCAGGTGTCAACCAGCGCTCGCGCCGAAACCGGGTGGTCACTGGCTGAATGATGAGATCCTGAACGAGGAAGTCCTCGTACCCTTTGAAGCGGGAACCCTCTGGAACGTCCGCTTTTACAATCCGGTCTTTCATTGAACCGTGCCGAGGTGGCTTCTTTTTGCCGCGTCCACAGCTTTTATTGCCGTTCTTACGCGCCTTTTTCTCGCTGGCCTGGTTCATGCCGCTTGGTTTGCTCGGCTTGATGTCCGGTCGCCCATTCACCCCTTTTAATCGAGCGACCTCGTCGCGCAGATTGGCAATTGTCTGTTTCTGTTCGGCAATCACCTGATTTTGTTCAGCGACGATTTGCTTCAACTCGGCCACCTCGCCGAGCAGGGTCACAACCAGATCTTTGAGTTCTGTATTCGACAGATCATCAAGTGCGTGAGGTGGGAAATCCGACATAACCTCATCGACTCACAAAAACATCTCGGTGAGAACCCCAGCAGCGCTGATCGAGTCGATTTGCCGCACCACCGGAAATGACAAATCAAAACACAATGCTGCCCGGTGTTATGCCGGTATTACGAATCTCCGTATGCCGCATGCTCTGGATGATGTGCTGGACATCCGGCAGACCGTCCGAGCCGCGCAGCATCGATCCCACACCGCGTCCGCTGACTGTCTTCGGCAGTTCGTGCTTCGGCAGGCGCTCGAAGCACATGCGCATCGGTACCGCGACTGCCTCACCGAAGGCGATGGCTTCACCATTGCCGATCGATGACAGGAAGCTTATCGTCGAACTCGACGAATTCGAGATTGCCGATCGGATGATCTCCTGGTCTCGGTCATTGGCGAGACGCATGGCAAAGACCGTGGAACACTGTGAAAGGATCGTCGGGTCGAGTTCGCCCGGCCGCTGCGTGATAACGCCGAGGCTGACACCGTATTTACGGCCTTCCTTGGCGATACGCGCGACAGCCTGCCGCGTCGGGAAAAAGCCGAGGCTGGAATCTGCCGGCACATAGCGGTGTGCTTCCTCGCAAAGCACGAGGATGCGCATCTGCCCGTTGCTCCACAGCGCGATCTCGAAGGCCATGCGGCACAGTACCGAGGCAACCGCATTGACGACCTCCGACGGGATGCCGGAAAGCTGGAACGAGGTGATCGGCTGACCGTCTCCCGGGATACGGAAGATCTCGCTGATGACATCGGCCAGATTGTCGATGATGGTGTTGGTCGAGAACATGAAGCGGAAGCGCGGGTCATTGATGACCGAGGAAATGCGCTGCTTCAGGTTGCGGAGGAACGGTTTTTCCTCGCGGCCGTCGAGTTGGCCGATGCGCTCGTCGATCAGGGCGAGCAGATCGGCGACGCGGTAGGGCACCGGCGTGTCGGACGTGATCGAGGACCGGTCGACCTTTCGCGCCAGCGGGCGGCCGTCCGCCGTTCCCTTGAAGTTGCGCTTTGCGTCGGCGATGAGGTCGCGCAGCATGTCGACTTCTTCGGCAACCGTCGGGCGGCCCCGGAAGATCACTTCCGCGAATTCCTCGAGCCGGAACAGCCAGAACGGAAGGTCCAGCGAGTCGGTTTCGATAAGGTGTGCCCGCGACTTGAAGGCGGATGCGAATTCGTTGTGCGGGTCGAGGACGAGAACGCGCAGGTCAGGGCAGACATCGACGATCCGGTTGACCAGCAGCGAAACTGCCGTCGATTTACCGACACCGGTTGTACCGACGATCGCGAAGTGGCGATCGAGCAGGGCATCGGCCGAAATGCAGGACGGTATCTCGGAGTTCTGCGTCAGATGGCCAATATTGACCGGGCTTGACGTATCGATGGAGTAGATTGCATCCAGATCCGAGGTGCGGATCTGGTGCGCAACCGAGCCGAGCGTCGGATAATCGGAGATACCGGCGCTGAACTTGGTTTCATCGCCTTCTCCGCGGATCTCGCCGACAAGCTCGACCTCGAAATGCATCGTGTTGGCTTCGTCTTCCAGCCAGATCTCGCCCGGGCTGTGCATGCTGTAGACGAGCGCGACAACGCGGTTCTGGCCTACCCGGATCGAAATGAGCCGACCGACGGACAGTGTCGCCGCAAGAGTCTGATCGTTGATCGGAACACGTGCGGAAATCGTTGCGCGTGCACCATTGCACTTTACAACATGGCCGAGGACGCGGGACGGAAATGATACGTCACGTCTTTCCTCTACTCCTGGTCTTTTAATCATGCTGCCCCGTTTCATACAGTTAAGCGTGTGAGGACCGCCCGGAACACTCGTCACATTCGAACAAAGCAAGCCCCAGCGCGTTAAGTTTAAGTAACTTGTGTTAACAAGCCGTTGTCTTTGCAGGTTTATAGGGAATTACTTCGCAGTGATGCCGCTTAACCTTATCGTAGAGTGAATCGGCTCTGGCGGCATTGACGCGCCGTTTCTTTGAGGCTAACGTCCCGCGCATGATCAGGACTGGACTAATTGTGGTGATGAAGCGCATGGGCAGGATGGTGTAACCATCCGGCGGCAGCCACCCATGCGCTCAACGAGGCTCCGACAGGGGCCTTTTTTTATGGCCGGCGATTATTGGTAGTTAATGTTTGCCTTCCGATGGACGGAATGGCTGAAGAGCAAGACGGAAAAGGGCAATGACGGGCAGCAGCAGGGAAATGACGGGCGCCGAGATGGTCGTACAGGCGCTCAAGGACAACGGTGTCGAGGACATATTCGGATATCCCGGCGGTGCCGTGCTGCCGATTTATGACGAGCTTTTCCAGCAGGAAGAAATTGTCCACGTGCTTGTACGTCACGAACAGGGGGCCGGACATGCGGCGGAAGGCTATGCCCGTTCGACAGGCAAGGTCGGGGTGGTCCTGGTCACATCCGGTCCGGGTGCCACCAATGTCGTCACCGCACTGCAGGACGCGCTGATGGATTCCATTCCGCTTGTCTGCATTTCCGGGCAGGTTCCGACGCCGCTGATCGGGTCGGATGCCTTTCAGGAATGCGACACGGTCGGCATCACAAGACCCTGCACCAAGCACAACTGGCTGGTACGTGAAGTTAGTGAGTTGCCTCGTGTCCTGCATGAAGCGTTCCGGATCGCGCAGACGGGCCGTCCGGGGCCGGTCGTCGTCGACATTCCGAAGGATGTCCAGTTCGCGACCGGGGAATATGTCGGACCGTCGCCCGTCACCGAGCAAAAGAGCTATCAGCCGAAGGTGCAGGGCGATCTCGATGCGATCCGCGATGCCGTCAAACTGATGAGCGAGGCCAAGAAGCCGATCATCTACACCGGCGGCGGCGTGGTCAATTCCGGCTCTGAAGCCAGCCATCTGCTTCGCGAACTGGTCCAACTGACCGATTTCCCGATAACGTCCACACTCATGGGGCTCGGTGCCTATCCGGCCTCCGGCAAGAACTGGATGGGGATGCTGGGCATGCACGGCACCTACGAGGCCAACATGGCCATGCATGATTGCGATGTCATGCTGTGTGTCGGTGCCCGTTTTGACGACCGCATCACCGGGCGTCTCGATGCGTTCTCGCCCGATTCGAAGAAGATCCACATCGACATCGATCCCTCGTCGATCAACAAGAACGTTCACGTCGATATCCCGATCATCGGCGATTGCGGTCATGTGCTTGAAGACATGGTGCGGCTGTGGCGTGCCTCGGCGGCACGTGTCGAGAACAAGGCGCTCGCCGCCTGGTGGGAGCAGATCGACAAGTGGCGGGCGCGCAACTCGCTGGCCTATGCGCCCAACAAAGACGTGATCATGCCGCAATATGCCATGCAGCGGATCTATGAGCTCACCAAGGATCGTGACACCTACATCACCACCGAGGTCGGGCAACACCAGATGTGGGCTGCGCAGTTCTACGGCTTCGAGGAGCCGAACCGCTGGATGACCTCCGGCGGCCTCGGCACCATGGGCTACGGGCTGCCGGCGGCGCTCGGCGTGCAGATCGCGCACCCGGACGCGCTGGTCATCGACATAGCCGGTGATGCATCCGTTCAAATGACGATCCAGGAGATGTCGACGGCGGTTCAATATGAAGCGCCGATCAAGATCTTCATCCTCAACAACCAGTATATGGGCATGGTGCGCCAGTGGCAGCAGCTGCTGCACGGCAACCGGCTGTCCCATTCCTATACCGAGGCCATGCCGGATTTCGTGAAGCTGGCCGAGGCCTATGGCTGCGTCGGCCTGCGCGCCGAAAAGCCCGGCGAGCTCGACGATGCGATCAACGAGATGATCTCGGTCGACAAGCCGGTGATCTTCGACTGCAGGGTGGCAAATCTGGCGAACTGCTTCCCGATGATCCCGTCGGGCAAGGCACACAATGAGATGCTGCTGCCGGACGAGGCGACGGACGAGGCGGTTGCGAACGCGATCGACAAGAAGGGCAAGGCGCTTGTCTAGAGCAGATTGAGGAACGGGCGGATCGCTTCGGCTTGGTCACATGCATAACGCCAAACATCCCGGATGGACCGACTACGGCTTGCTGTGCCTGCTTGCCATCATCTGGGGTGGCAGCTTCATGCTGACGCGGATCGCAGTGGCCGAGGTGCCGCCGATTACGCTAACGGCGATCCGGCAGGTAATTGCGGTTGTCATTCTGGCGGGTGTTGCACTGTATTCCGGCCAAGCGCTGGCTGCTTCAAGAAGCGATCATGCGATCATCGTCGCCGCCGCGTTCTTCGGCCAGGCATTGCCGTTCGTTCTGATCAGTTGGGGCTTGCAGGAAATCACCGCTGGCCTTTCGGCCATTCTGATGGGCCTGATGCCGTTGATGACGATCATTCTGGCCCATTTCTTTACGCACGACGAAAAGATGAACGTTGTGAAACTTCTCGGCGTGGTCATAGGGATCCTTGGCCTTGTGGTGTTGTTCTGGCCCGATATCGTCCGCCGTACGGATGCCGATATCTGGCGTCAGCTCGCTGTCATGGGCGCCGGCGTGTCATACGCGGTCAACGCGCTCCTGACGAAGCAGCTTTTGCATCTCAAGCCGCGACCTTTGTTCGCAGTCAAAATCGGCTGGTCATTTGTCATGCTGGTTCCCGCGGTTCTGCTGTTCGAGACACTGCCGAACACCAGCCCGTCTGCCGCCGCATGGTTTGCCCTCGTGCTACTGGCCGTATTCCCGACAGCCGTGGCTTCGCTGCTGATGTTTCGCATCATTGCCCGTCAGGGCGCCAGTTTCTTCGGCCAGATCAATCTTCTTGTCCCGGTGGCTGGTGTCATCTGGGGCGCACTAGTTCTCGGTGAACGGCTGTCATTCAATGCTTTCGTTGCCTTGGCCATCATATTGTCGGGTGTTGCTGTCGCGCGCATGCACCTGAAACCGAAAATCCATACGATCGAGGAAAAGACCTCATGAATGCTCAGCACAAACCGACCGGCTCCGCCTATTTTATCGCCAAGGAGACCGAGCAGCTTGAAACCCGTACGCTTTCAGTGCTGGTGGACAACGAGCCCGGTGTCCTTGCACGGGTGATCGGCCTGTTCTCGGGCCGCGGCTACAACATCGAGAGCCTCACGGTCTCGGAAACAGAGCACGAAGCCCACCTGTCGCGCATCACGATTGTCACCAACGGAACGCCGCATGTTCTCGAGCAGATCAAGCATCAGCTTGAAAGGATCGTTCCGGTTCATCGCGTTGTCGACCTTTCGATCCGCGCCCGCGAGAGGGGCCATGAGAAGCCGCTGGAGCGGGAGCTGGCACTGATCAAGGTGAAAGGCGAGGGCGATCACCGTGTCGAGGCCCTGCGACTGGCAGACGCGTTCCGCGCGCAGGTGATCGACGCCAATACCGAGCATTTCATTTTCGAGATCACCGGCCGGGTGTCGAAGATCGAACAGTTCATTTCGATCATGCGCCCGCTCGGGCTGATCGAAGTGTGCCGCACCGGCGTCGCAGCGCTCAATCGTGGCCCCGAGGGGATGTAAACCGCCTTTGCCGTGCCGCAGGCGATTGGGAGCCATGCGTTCATGCCATTGCTGATTGCCTGAGATTAGGTCAGTATGATTGACCTATTGGGGAGCTTCCATGGCCGCAGATACGTTTCTTGCACTTGTTGCCTTTGCGTTTGTGACGTCTGTCACGCCGGGGCCGAACAATTTCATGCTTCTGGCGTCCGGCGTCAATTTCGGTTTCGTGCGGACTTTCCCGCATATGTGCGGGATCGCGACCGGTTTCGCTTCCCTTTTGTTGGGCGTCGGCTTCGGTCTCGGTGCGCTGCTGCAGAGTTGGCCGGCATTGCACATCCTGCTCAAGATCGCCGGCGGCAGCTATCTGCTTTATCTGGCCTGGAAGATTGCCGGCAGTCGTGCGTTGGCGGAGGGTGAGGCGGTGTCCCGGCCTTTGACACTGCTGCAGGCGGCTGCATTCCAGTGGGTCAATCCGAAGGCCTGGATGATGGCGCTGACGGCCATGGTGCTTTTTGCCGATCCGGCACAGCCGAGACTATCCGTCGTTCTGGTCGCGGCGGCCTTCGTGCTTGTGAATTTCCCGAGTGTTTCGATCTGGGCCGGTTTTGGAACGGTCTTGCGGCGTGCCCTTTCAGAACCGCGGCGATTGCGGTGGTTCAACATGACAATGGGCATTCTTTTGGTCGCGACGCTCATTCCGATGATGCTGTAAGCGATACGGCTCCGTCACAAAAACGTGCCGGGTGATTTACTTGCACGTAAGATGCGATAAAGTTCAAGGATGACCAATTCTCCCGACAATGGCCACGACCACGAACACGACAATCATTTCGACCCGATGACGGCGCGTGTGCGGGCGCTCGAAACGATCTTGAGTGAGAAGGGGCTGATTGATCCGGCGGCAATCGATGTCATTGTCGACACATATCAGAACAAGGTCGGGCCGCAGAACGGCGCCCGCGTCGTTGCGAAGGCGTGGAGCGATCCGGCGTATGCCAATTGGCTTGCCGAGGACGCAACGGCCGCAATCGCCTCGCTCGGTTACACCGGCAGGCAGGGCGAGCATATGCGGGCGGTCTTCAATACACCGCAGACGCATAATCTGGTCGTCTGCACGCTGTGCTCCTGCTATCCATGGAGCGTGCTCGGCCTGCCACCGGTCTGGTACAAGTCCCCGCCCTACCGCTCGCGCGCGGTGATGGATCCGCAAGGCGTGCTCGAGGAATTCGGCGTAACGCTCGGAGAAAACGTTAATATCCGTGTGTGGGATTCCACTGCCGAACTGCGGTATCTGGTCGTGCCCTTGCGACCGGCAGGCACCGGAGGACTGGACGAGGACGCGCTGGCGGCGCTGGTGACACGCGATTCGATGATCGGAACCGGGCTTGCGAGGGCGCCGGAATGAACGGGCCACATGATCTTGGCGGGAAAATGGGATTCGGCCCGGTCGTACCGGAGGCGAACGAGCCGGTCTTTCACGCAGACTGGGAAAAGTATGCCCTTGGTGTGACACTGTGCGCCGGCGCTCTCGGGCTCTGGAATATCGACGAAAGCCGGCATGCGCGTGAAAGTCTGCACCCGGCAGAGTATTACGGTTCCAGCTACTATGAGATCTGGACGATAGCCCTTGAAACGCTTCTCGTCCGGCATGGGCTGGTGACACCGGAAGAGCTTCGCTCCGGACAGGCTCACGGAACGGCCACCACGGAAAAATCGCCGCTGGCGGCCGATGATGTACCGGCGGTACTGGCACGGGGCGGGCCGTGTGACCGCCCGGCCGATACAAAACCGCTCTTTGGTGTGGGCGACAGGGTGACGGTCAAAAACCTCAATCCTGCCGGACACACGCGTATCCCCGGCTATGCCAAGGGCAGGACAGGTGTCATTGACGAGGTTGCCGGCGCATACGTCTTTCCGGATGACAATGCCCATGGCCGCGGGGAGAATCCGCAATGGCTCTACAGGGTGGTCTTTAGCGGGGACGAACTCTGGGGCCCGCAAAGCGATCCGGCGCTCAGTGTCTCCATTGATGCCTGGGAGAGTTATCTTGAACGCTCCTGATGGCCGCGCAACCGGGCCGCTGCCGCCGGAAATCTCCGATCCGTCGCCTTTTGCCGAGCCCTGGCAGGCCGAGGCTTTCGCGATGGTCGTCGGCCTGCATCAACGCGGTCTGTTCGATTGGAGCGAATGGGCGCAAGCACTCTCTGCCGAGTTGAAGCGGCCCGGCGTCGCCGCAGACGGCAGCGATTATTATGATTGCTGGCTGCGGGCGCTGGAAGCCCTCATGGGCGAGAAACAGATTGCCGGACGCGAGGAAATAGATGTTCTGGCCGCCGCCTGGTCGCGGGCGGCCCATGCGACACCGCACGGAAAGCCTATCCTTCTCACAAACGACCCCCTGGCCTCCTGACGCCCGTTATCGACGATGGGAGGTCCCTACCTGATCAGGACCGCAAATGACTTTTACGCTTGACGACACGCTGGGCCTCGAACGCATTTCAGATGATGTTTTCAAAAGCAGCACGGACCAGCGCTACTGGAATCTCATCGGGCCCTATGGCGGCTGGATCGCGGCGCTGATGATCAAGGCGGTCATCCACGACCGTGAAGATCCGCGATTTGAACCGGTCGCCTTGACGATCGACTTCATGAAAGCGCCGGCGGAAGGCGAACTGATCCTGAAACGAAGCTGCGACCGTGCCGGCCGCACAGCGGCCTTCTGGCGCGTTGAACTGGAAACAGCGGATGGAAAGCCATGCGCCCGGGCCATGGTAACCCTCGCACCGCATCGTGAGACCATGGTGTTTTCGCAGCGAAACATGCCGGACGTCCCGCCGCCGCAAGAAGTCGAACGGTTCCGCACCGAGGTGCTGCCGGTCAAGTGGGCGCATCTTTACGAAACGCGTGTGATCACGGGCAAAATGGGAGAAATCTCGCCTGACGCCCGTTCGCTGACCTGGATTCGCGAGGCCGACGAGCGGCCGTTGGACCACGTGTCGCTGACGGCACTTTGCGACAGCCCTTACCCGCGGATCTTTCTTGCGACCGGCCGTCCCTCCAACATATCGACCATTACCATGACCGTGTATTTCCATGCGCCGCTGGCGGAACTGGAGGCGATCGGAAGCGGGTACCTTCTCGCCGATGCGCGCTGCGAACGCTCGGTCGGCGGCTTTTATGACCAGCACACAAGCTTCTATTCGGCGCAAGGCGACATCGTTGCCGTATCGCAGCAACTCGTCTGGTACGATCGCACGGCCTGAACCAGGGAATAGTCCTTGCCCTTGCCGGGCGAATCCTGCCAGTTGAGCGCATGGAATTCTCGCGACAGCAGGACGAGGCGCTGCAGGCCGTTTCCCGTTGGCTGGGGGAGGGGCAGAGCCCGCTGTTCCGGCTTTTCGGTTATGCCGGCACGGGCAAGACAACCCTGGCCCGGCATTTTGCCGAGCAGGTGGATGGCGACGTGCAATTCGCTGCGTTTACCGGCAAGGCGGCGCAGGTGCTTCGCAGCAAGGGCGCCAGCAACGCCAAGACGATCCACTCGCTGATCTACCGGCCGCGCGGCGAGGAGACGGTCGAGGACGAGGAGACGGGAAAGACGTCCATCGCGCCGATGTTTTCGCTGAACCGTCAAAGCCCCATTGCCAAGGCATCGCTGGTGATCGTCGACGAGTGTTCGATGGTCGACGAGGAACTGGGCCGCGACCTGATGAGCTTCGGGACGCCGATCCTGGTGCTCGGCGATCCCGGACAGCTGCCGCCCGTTTCGGGCGGCGGCTTCTTTACCGAACACGAACCGGACTACCTGCTGACCGACATCCACCGCCAGGCGCGTGACAATCCCATTATCGACATTGCGATGCGGGTCCGCGAGGGGATCGATATCGGTTACGGCGACTGGGGAACGGCACGGGTGATCGGCAAGTCGGATGTCACCACGGAGCTGGTGCTTGATGCGGACCAGGTGCTGCTCGGCATCAACCGCACAAGGCGGCGATACAATCAGCGGCTGCGCGAGCTGAAGGGTTTCGATGCGAAGTACCCGCAGGCCGGCGACAAGCTGGTTTGCCTGCGCAATGATCCGGCAAAGGGCCTGCTCAACGGATCACTCTGGCAGGTCATGACGTCGTCGCGCGAGACGGTGAAACCCGGCATCAATCTCATCGTGAAGCCGGAAGATGACGACATGGATCGCGGCGCGGCGAAAATCAAGCTCCTGAAGCAGGCGTTTGAAGACCCGGACACGGAAGTTCCCTGGCAGACACGCCGGCGCTACGATGATTTCGACTATGGTTATGCCCTGACGGTGCACAAGGCGCAGGGCTCGCAATGGGACAAGATCGTGCTGTTTGACGAGAGCTTCGCCTTTCGCGATTCACGCGAGCGCTGGCTCTATACGGCGATCACTCGCGCTGCCGAGGAACTGACGATCGTGCGCTGAAGAAGCGTTCAGTCCGCTGACGCGCCGTTGTCATCGGTGTCATCGTAAACCCATTTCCAGGCCTCGGTCTCGTTGTCGAGTTCGAAATGTCTCACGTCCAGTCGGAACAACGGGCTGAAGAAGCGTGTCGCACCAGCCGCCCATGACGGTCCGCCGACAATGGCGTAGCGCTTCATGTGCCGGATCGCGTGAACCTTGCCGACATAGGCGGTGTCGGAAAGCAGCGTTTCCCAGTCAAACCCGTCATATCGGCCGATGCGCATCAGCAGGCTGATCTTGTCGTGTTTTTCGTATGCTTTTTCGAGGACCTGGTAGACCTTCTCGACTTCCTCCGTGGTCAGGTGACCGTCGATTTCGAAGGCGTAGACGTCGTCGCGCTCGGTTTCGAGCTGCGTCAGTGCCGGGTGCCTGAGTTCGGATGTCATGTCGGCCTCCAGAGTTCGTGGACAGGTGCCCTTCATTTAGGAACGCCACGATGTCGATGCAATTGCCGGATTCCACTGGTTTGGCGTTAACTGTTTAAATTGGTTCGTGATTGTCGGACCGCCCTGCGTTAGGTATGGCGAATTCCAGACATTTCGTTTTCCGGATCAAGCGCATGACGGAGCCCGCCGTTACCAAATTGTCAGTCAATCTCAACGCCATTGCACAGCTTCGCAACCGGCGCGATCTGCCGTGGCCGAGCGTGACCGGGCTCGGGGCGATGGCGCTGGCCGCCGGTGCGCACGGTCTGACGGTTCATCCGCGCCCGGACGAGCGGCATATCCGGCGCAGCGATCTGCCGGAAATCCGTGCACTGATCGACGATGAATTCCCCGAAGCGGAGTTCAATATTGAAGGCTATCCGACCGAGGCGTTTATGCAGCTCGTCGAGGACAACCAGCCGGATCAGGCGACGCTGGTTCCGGACGATCCGGCACAGGCGACGTCGGACCATGGTTGGGATTTCAGGCGTGATGGCGAACTCCTGAAGCCGATCATCCTGCGGCTGAAGAAACAAGGCATCCGCGTGTCGCTGTTCGCCGATGGCGACGGCGATGCGGAATCGCTGGCGATTGCCGCCGAGACCGGAACCGACAGGGTCGAGTTCTACACCGGCCCATACGGCGCCTGTTATGACGATCCGAAAGCAGCGGCGGTGGCGCTTGGGAATCTGAAAGCGAGTGCCGAGGCGGCCGACCGGCTTGGGCTCGGCATCAATGCCGGTCACGACCTGACCGTTGCGAACCTGCCCGCGCTCAAGCAGCATATCCCAAGCCTGCTTGAGGTTTCGATCGGTCACGGCCTGACGGCGGATGCGCTGCAATACGGCATGACCGAGACCGTCAAGCGGTTCCTTCGGGCCTGCGGCCACGGCGACTGAACAGCCGTCAAGATTCCCTTTGCTATTTGCTTGACCCATCGATTTCGTTGCTTTAGACAGTGCCGAACCGTACGGTACGGTACGGTGGCAATGGCGTTGAAGCGTGGACCATGCGGTGCTGACCGAGACCGAGAGCATTGAAGAATTCACGCCGCGGCAGAACGCGGTGCTTGAGACAGCGCTTCGCCTTCTGGTCGAGGGCGGCGGCGGTGCGCTGACAACGGCGCGCATCGCGCGCGCGGCGAACTGTTCCAAGGAAAGCCTCTACAAGTGGTTCGGCGACCGCGACGGATTGCTGGCCGCCATCATCACCTATCAGGCGAGCAAGGTCCGGGTTCCAGGAACAGGACCGCTGCCGGAGACCGAAGCCGCGTTTCGCGAAAATCTCGAACAATTCGCCAGCGATCTGATGACGGTCCTGTCGGGCGATGTTTCGCTGGCACTCAACCGCCTCGCCATCGGCCAGGCCAGCCGCGATGACGCTCATCTCGGACGGCTGGTGCTGGAACGCGGCCGCCGGATGATCGGTCAACGGGCAGGGGCGCTGCTCGAAGCCGGGCGGCGGCGCGGATTTATCCGTTACGACAACGGCGATGCGGCCTTCCGAACGCTCTATGGCCTGGTGATCCGCGATTTTCATGTGCGCCAGTTGCTTGGCGATACGCTGACGCCGGAGGAGGGCGATTTCAGCGCCCAGGCAAAATCCGCCGTCGATCAATTCTTTGCACTTTACGGGACGGACGGGACGGCAAGGCCCTGATGATCCCAAACGACTGAATCAACATGTCCATGAAAGGAAACTGTTATGCGTGTGTATTATGATCGCGATGCCGATCTGAACCTCATCAAGTCGAAGAAAGTGGCCATTATCGGTTATGGCAGCCAGGGCCGTGCCCATGCGCTCAACCTGAAGGATTCGGGCGTGCCTGATATTGCCATTGCGCTGCGTGAAGGCTCGGCAACGGCCAAGAAGGCCGAGGCCGACGGCTTCGAAGTCAAGTCTGTCGCCGAAGCCGCCGGCTGGGCCGACCTGATGATGATGGCGACCCCCGACGAGCTGCAGGCCGACATCTACCGCGACCACATTGCCGGCAATATCCGCGACGGCGCGGCGATCGCATTCGCCCACGGGCTTAACGTCCATTTCGGCCTGATCGAGCCGAAGGCGACGGTCGACGTTTTGATGGTCGCGCCGAAGGGCCCCGGTCACACGGTGCGCGGCGAATACCAGAAAGGCGGCGGTGTTCCCTGCCTGATTGCCGTGCACCAGGATGCCTCGGGCAATGCCCATGACCTCGGTCTTTCCTATGCCTGCGGGGTTGGCGGAGGCCGTTCGGGCATCATCGAGACGAACTTCAAGGAAGAGTGTGAAACGGATCTCTTTGGTGAGCAGGTTGTTTTGTGCGGCGGCCTGGTCGAACTGATCCGGGCTGGCTTCGAGACCCTCGTGGACGCCGGCTACGCGCCTGAAATGGCCTATTTCGAGTGCCTGCACGAGGTCAAGCTGATCGTCGACCTGATCTATGAGGGCGGCATCGCCAACATGAACTACTCGATTTCCAATACCGCCGAATGGGGCGAGTATGTTTCCGGGCCGCGCATCATCACCGAGGATACGAAGGCGGAGATGAAACGCATCCTCAATGACATCCAGACCGGCAAGTTTACTTCCGAATGGATGCAGGAATACCGGGCTGGCGCGGCACGCTTCAAGGGCATCCGCCGCAACAATGATGCGCACCAGATCGAGGAAGTCGGCGAGAAGCTGCGCGGCATGATGCCGTGGATCAAGTCGAACGCGCTGGTCGACAAGTAACGCAACTGACAGGATTTGAGCTACAAAACGGGGCGGAAACGCCCCGTTTTTTTATCGCCGGCCAAGCAACCGTAGCATGACCCTTCGCGGCTGGCGCCAGAAGCTCAGGGGTATGTAGTATTCTTGCGGGATGATTGGATCCACCGGCAGCTTTTTCTCGGCCACGCGCAGAAGGTGATCGGGCAGGCTGAGCCGCGTGATTTGCCCGTCGGTGGTTGAGACGATGTCCTCGGCGAGGCCGAAGGTCTCCTGGGGCGTTCTTTCAACCTTCCGCCAGTCGAATTCGTTGCGACGCTTTTTGTGGTCGGTCCGGACGTGCTCGAGATGGTACGTGATGCCGACTTTCTCGGTGCGCCCCACCTGTTCCTCGGCGGCAAGGCAGAAGATCAAATCCTTGCAGGAATTCGTGAACCGAAGGTCCTCCCGGAACCCACCAAGCAGGTAGAACAGGTCTTTGGAGCAAAAGATAAAGTCGCCGGGCGCTCCGTAGCGGAGCGCTTTGCCATCTGCGAGGTCATCCGTCAGACCGGGATCATTGATGCCGCTTTCGTCCGCTATGTCGATGCGTCCAGCGCGATAAAGCGTATCGGCATCGAATTCGCCGGCGGCAAAGAAATCCAGAACCGTGTCGCCGAAAAAGTTGTCGGGATTTGTCGCGAGCAGCCAATCTCCATTGGCCCTTCGGGCACCGGCGTTCTTTGCGTGATACTCAAACACCTTGATGTGCCGGTTTTCACTGACCAGATTGTGGATCGCCGGATCGACAACAATGCATCGGGCCTCCCTGAATTCGGCAGCGATCTTTTCCGACAGGAGCGGTGTGTCGGACAGCGGGTTCCACTCCACGAACACCAGTTCGAAATCGATGTGCCGTTTCCGCAGCTGTTCCACATTGTACCGGCAGGTGGCAAAGAGGCGTTCTTCGAAATCGCCACCGTAATTGTCGTTCCGGCAGGCAATGATGATCGATATCATTATGTCACCTGACAGCCCGGGCACCCGGCGTGCGCGTCTGATTCCGTGAAATGCAAGTGGCCGGAGGCGGACTGCCTGTCGCCTGACGCCGAGGAGCGGAGAAAATCGTCAAATTACCGGAGTGCAAAAGAGCGGCCTGTTGGCCGCTCCTTGTCAGTTGCCTGGCGCAATATGAGCAACCCTGCCTATCAATAGGGTGACCGGCACTGTTTGCGTGGGCCGTGATAGGGCTGGAACGTGTTGTCGTAGGCCCGGTACGAGCGATACTTGCGATAGCAGTAGTTGATATGGTGCTGCGATACGTATACCCGGCGCGGCTTGGTCCTGTAGTAGGGGGCCGGGCCATAGGAACGCTTGTAGTAGCGCGGACCGTAATAGGGTTTGGGGTAGTAGTTCCTCTGGTAGTAGCGGCCGTTGCAATAGCCATTGTAGCAACGATAGCGGTTATGGCGTGCGCTGTTCGCCACGATCCCGCCGATCACGAGACCGGTGAAGACGCCCGCAGCGAAATTCGCACCATTGTTTTTGTAACGGTATTTCTTGCCGGCCGTCGCATCCGGTACGGCCATGGCGAGCGCGCCAATGCCGACCATGACAATGGCAAAGCTCCTGAACAGGACTGACATGTGTGCCTCCCGGTTGTGGGTAACGTGACAGTAATACCGGCATAACACCGGGCAGCATTGTGTTTTGATTTGTCATTTCCGGTGGTGCGGCAAATCGACTCGATCAGCGCTGCTGGGGTTCTCACCGAGATGTTTTTGTGAGTCGATGAGGTTATGTCGGATTTCCCACCTCACGCACTTGATGATCTGTCGAATACAGAACTCAAAGATCTGGTTGTGACCCTGCTCGGCGAGGTGGCCGAGTTGAAGCAAATCGTCGCTGAACAAAATCAGGTGATTGCCGAACAGAAACAGACAATTGCCAATCTGCGCGACGAGGTCGCTCGATTAAAAGGGGTGAATGGGCGACCGGACATCAAGCCGAGCAAACCAAGCGGCATGAACCAGGCCAGCGAGAAAAAGGCGCGTAAGAACGGCAATAAAAGCTGTGGACGCGGCAAAAAGAAGCCACCTCGGCACGGTTCAATGAAAGACCGGATTGTAAAAGCGGACGTTCCAGAGGGTTCCCGCTTCAAAGGGTACGAGGACTTCCTCGTTCAGGATCTCATCATTCAGCCAGTGACCACCCGGTTTCGGCGCGAGCGCTGGTTGACACCTGATGGTAAGACTGTCGTGGCTCCGCTGCCACAGGGCCTCAAGGGCCATTTTGGTGCCGAACTGCGCCGTTTTGTGCTGATGCAATACCATCAAGGCCAAGTCACTGTGGGACGATTGGTAAAGCTCCTGAGCGAAATCGGCATAGATATCTCCGAGCGCCAGGTCATGCGGTTTTTGAATGAGGGTCATGAGCATTTTGCCTTGGAAGCACGCGCAATATTGCAGACGGGATTGGACGCGGCGTCATGGGTGACGGTCGACGACACCGGGGCACGCCACAAAGCCCAAAACGGCTACTGCACCCAGATCGGCAATGATCGGTTTTCCTTCTTTTCCACAACCGGTTCTAAAAGCCGCATCAACTTTCTCGAACTCCTGCGGGCCGGGCATGAAGACTATGTGATCAACGCCGATGCACTTGCCTATATGCAGCAGCGTTCTCTCAATGCTCCGGTTCGCCAGTTGTTGATTGACGCTGAAGATAAGTATTTCCCGAACTGCGCAGACTGGCAGGCCCATCTCGACCGGCTCGGGATCACTGCACTGAAAGTCACACCTGATCCCACGCGCCTTGCCACCGAGGGTGCGTTATGGGGCAGTATCAGCGCACATGGCTTGCTCACCGATACGGTGATCGTCAGTGATGATGCCAAACAGTTCAAAGTCGGCGATCATGCGTTGTGTTGGATTCACGCCGAACGGTTGGTGCATAAGCTCAACACCTTCACAGATAAGCACTATGCCATTCAACAGCGCACCCGCAGGCTGATCTGGCTCTACTATGAATGCCTCAAAACCTACCGTCTCAACCCAAGTCCACAGCGCAAGGCGGTCTTGCAAAACCGCTTCGACCAGATATTCCGCCACCGAACCGGTTTTGCAGCCCTTGATAATCTGTTGAGGCGATTGCACGCCAACAAGGCTGAACTGCTGATGGTTCTGGAGCATCCGGAAATACCGCTGCACACCAACGGTTCCGAGAACGATATCCGAGTTGTTGTAGTCAAGCGCAAGATTTCAGGTGGGACGCGCAGTGACATTGGTCGGACCAACCGCGACACCTTCTTGTCGCTGCTCAAGACCTGCAACAAACTCGGCATCTCGTTTTGGGACTATTTGGGGGATAGGCTGGGCCTCAATGGGAAACCGGTGCCCGCTCTGCCGCAACTCGTAGGCCAGTCTCATTTTGCATCCTGAACAGCCACTCTTCGGCAAGATCGAGATTGCATTGCGCGACAGCTGGATTGTGAAGATGCGGTCGACATGACATTTCCAATCTTGCATTGTGGCGATGGTTCATCCGTCTGACGGCGCAATCATATCGACACATATAGCAGGACGTTTCACACAATGGCTCAGGCTGGCAATCAACTTGATATAGTTCGTCTCAGCATCACGTTGCGGGATGTGAAGCCCAGGGTCACAAGACGAATGGATGTCCCTGCGAACACATGCCTTAATGACCTCCACTTATACATTCAGGCCGCAATGGGGTGGCACAACTGCCATCTATGGGAATTTGAGGCGATCCGGTATGAGCAAGTTGTCACTTGGAGTGCTGATAGTGATCAGTATTTCTCCAGCCCCAAATCAGACGCCTCTGCTACCGTTCTCGACGTCATAGACTTTTTGCAAGGCAAACCCGAATTCAATTACCTCTATGATTTCGGAGACTCATGGAGACACAAAATCCGTATTGGAAAGATTCAGTCGGCACATAAGGACAGACAGTATCCATATCTTGTTTCCGGTAGCGGGCGTTGTCCACTTGAGGACATAGGAGGCGTATGGGGATACTCTGAATTCTTGGCAGCATTCGAAAACCCGGATTCTGAATACCGGGAGTACTATCCCGATTACTTCGATGGAAGTGACAACTGGAATCCGGAAGACGCGGAACTTGAAAAAAGGCGAGCAGCTATTGCGCGATTCCAATAGAATCCCCACCCCAGCCACCGCAAGCACAATTCCCCCATTCGTTGATGCCTCCAGAAAATCATGGAAACAGAAAGAGCGTCCGCTCTGACGCCTGAATTCTGCCCGGTGTTATGCCGGTATTACACGTGACATTAAACTATTTGTCATGTTGGCCGCGGTGGCAAGGTGTCACATCGCCTCACGCGATCACAATTGCCGGGAGCGTTAACGCGAAACGCTGTTTATCGGATCAAAATCAGTGATTTGCCGGCATTGGCTGCAGCCGGATCAAGCCTGCGTGACAAGGTCGTGTTGAGGGACTAAACAGGAAGATCACTGAATCCTGGAGCACCAAGGGCACGCAATGTCGCTGCGGATCGCCACTTTCAATGTCGAGAACCTGATGAACCGGTTCGATTTTTCCGGTTTCCGCAATGAATTGCGCAAGGACCGAAGCCTGCAGCTATACGATATCCGCACGAAGGAAGAATATCAGCGGCTCGAACAGGCGAGGGCCATCGCCCATACCGATGACACACGGCAACTGACAGCCTTGGCGATCGCCGATGCAGCCGCCGATATTCTGTGCCTGCAGGAGGTCGACAATCTCGAGGCGCTGAAGGCTTTCGAATACGGCTATCTCTTCAAGATGATCGGCCGTGGCTACATTCACAAGCACATGACCGACGGCAATGACGGGCGCGGCATCGACGTTGCGGTCATGATGCGGGACGAGACCCGCGACGGCCAGCCGATCGAGTTTATCGGCATGAAAAGCCACGCGCATATGACCTATGCGGATCTCGATCTTTTCAGCGATGCGATTGGTGAAACGAACCAGGAAACGGACCGGATATTCAAGCGCGATTGCCTCGAGATCGATGTCAAGGTCGGCGGCCGCCCGCTGACACTCTACATCGTTCATTTCAAGTCGATGGGCTCGCCGCGCAACGGCATGGACGGGCGCACCGCGACCATGCCGGTGCGGTCTGCCGAGGCAGCGGCGGTGCGCCGGCTTATCGAAAACCGCTTTGGAAAGGGCAAGACAGCCGGCAAGCGCTGGATCGTCTGCGGTGACATGAACGACTACCAGGAGCGGGTCGTCATTTCGGGTGACCGTTTCAACGGCTATGTGTTCGAACCCGTCGTCGAAGAGACGAGCGCCATCGATGTCTTCACCGCTGACGGCTTCGCCGAAAACGTCGTGCGCCGCCTGCCGGAAATGGAACGCTGGACCCTTTTCCATACACGCGGGCCGCAGGAGCGGCACCTTTGCCAACTCGACTATCTGCTGCTGTCGCCCTCGCTCGCCGAGCGCAACGCAAGCCGCGTTCCGGAAATCATTCGCGCCGGTCAGCCTTTCCGGACGATTTTTCCCGACGGCCATGCGGTCGAACGCTACCCGCGCACCGGCTGGGACCGTCCCAAGGCCTCCGATCACTGCCCTGTTGCCATGACGCTCGATATGGTGTGAAGCTGCGGGGAAACTGAGTCTTCGCTTATTTCAGTAATGCAAATTTAATTGTCGCCCGAGAGGGCTGAAATTTCGATTGTCCGCTCCAAAACAGCCGTGCCATTGTGCTGTCCGGAGAATCCAGACGGAGTACCCATATGCCGCGCCAATACGCCATCTATGACGTTTTTTCCTCCGACCGGCTGGCCGGAAATCCCCTGGCGGTTGTGTTCGAGGCGGAGGGCCTTTCGGATGAGGCGATGCAGAAGATCGCCGGCGAGTTCAACCTGTCGGAGACAGTGTTCGTGCTGCCGGCGGAAAACCCGGCGCACGGGGCTGCCCTTCGCATCTTCACGCCGGGGCGCGAGCTTCCCTTCGCCGGCCATCCGACCGTCGGCGCGGCGATCGCCCTTGCGGAGCGCAAATCCGGCGATGACGCCGATATCGACGTCATGAACGTTCTGGAAGAGCGGGTCGGTCCGGTGCGCACCGTCGCGAAATTGCAGAGCGGCGCGGCGAGCTTCGCCGAGTTCGACCTGCCGCGGCTGTCGTCGCGCATCGATGTGGAGATCAGCAGGGACGTCGTGGCCGCCGCCCTGCAGCTCGAGCCGCACGAAATCGGTTTCGAGAACCACCATATCTCGTTCTGGAATGCGGGCGTGCCGTTCCTGATGGTGCCGGTGCACGACCTTTCGGTGGCCGCCAGGGCGCGCTGTGAGGCAAGCCAGTGGGAGCAGCTCGCGCCGATCGCGGACGGCCAGCTGGCCGACGCTTTCGTCTACTGCCGGGGCGGCATCGATCACGAGGCGCACTTCCACGCCCGCATGTTCGCGCCGCACGCCGGCATCAACGAGGACCCGGCGACCGGTTCGGCGGCGGCCGCCTTTTCCGGCGCCATCCACCAGTTCGACGAGCTGCTCGACGGCCACCATGCCATCCTCATCGAGCAGGGTGTCGAGATGGGCCGCCCTTCAAAGATCCACCTGCACCTTGAGGTCGACGGCGGCAAGATCGTCCAGGGCCGCATTGGCGGCAATGCAGTCAAGGTCGCGGAAGGCGTTCTTCTGGTCGACTGACATTTACCGGGAGACGAAATTCGACTGGACAGCAAAGGGAAGGGCGGTTATATCCGGCCTCTCTCAAAAAGTGGGTGTGTAGCTCAGTTGGTAGAGCAGCTGACTCTTAATCAGCGGGTCCAGGGTTCGAGTCCCTGCTCACCCACCAGATTTTCCAAGGCACGCGTTTTTCCTGCATAATGGCAGCAAGGGCTGATTGGCGGTACCGGCGGCGCAATTGATCCGGTCTGTAGGTATTTGCTCAAACCATGCGGGGGCAGCATGATCGATGCGCATCATCATATCTGGCGACAAAGCGATTTGCCCTGGCTTGTCGGGCCGGAGCAGCCCCGCATATTCGGGCCCTATGCCGCGATCAGGCGCGACTATCCGATCGAGGAATATCGCGCAGATCTCAACGGAACGGGCATCCAGAAATCGGTCTATGTGCAGGCCAACTGGGCGCCTGACCGGTTTGCCGACGAGGTGGCATGGGTGCAGTCCGTCGCCGATGAACATGGCTGGCCGCACGCCATTGTCGGCTATGCGGATTTTACCGCAGAGGATGTCCGGCCGCAGCTTGACCGGCTGACGGATTATCCGCTCATGCGGGGGATCCGCCAGCAACTGCACTGGCATGAAAATCCGCTCTACCGTTTTGCTGCGCACGCCGATCTTCCTGCGGATCCAGTCGTGCAGCGCAACGTTGCCCGGCTTGCCGACTATGGCTGGAGCTTTGATCTTCAGGTGTTCAGCGGGCAAATGGCTGATGCCGCGCAACTCGCCGAAGCCTGTCCCGACGTGACGTTCATCCTGCAGCATGCCGGCATGCTGGAGGATACGAGCGAAGCCGGCTGGAGCCATTGGCGTTCAGGGATGGAGCGGCTCGCGGCCTGTGCGAATGTGGTCACCAAACTCTCGGCGTTCGGCACGTTCATTCACCGCAACGACCCCGACTTCATTGCAACGATGATCGTGGAGACGGAGAAGATTTTCGGTGCCGGGCGTTGCCTCTTCGGATCCAATTTTCCGATCGAGAAAATCTGGACCGATTATCAAACGCTCTTCCAGGCTTTCCGGGACGGGGCGGCCGGTCTTTCGGAAGACAAGCAACAGGCCATTTTCAACGACACGGCCGAGCGCGTGTATCGCCTGTAAGTGGCGATCGATCCGGAACCAGAATCGCACCCAAGCCTTTGAGCAGCATCTCGTCTGGGTTCAACAGCGTGAAGCAGGCCTTGGCCTGTCTACTTCGCCAGAAGGTCGTGCCCGGCAAGACAGGCCTTTTCCGTGACTGACTTCAGCACAATCGTGGTGCGAACCCGGGTCACGGATTGAACCGGATTGATCTGCTGTTCGATGATCGTGTTCAATTCATCCGTGCCGGCCGCGCGGATCTTCAAAAGATAACAGTCCTCGCCGGCGATCTTGTGCAGCTCTTCCAGCCCGGTCACATCCGCCAGCGCCGCTGCCGTGTCAAACCCCTGGCTGGGTTTGGCATCGGTGACAAATACGAAGGCCAGCAGCGGTTTTTCCAAAGCTTTTGGGTCAACCCTGATTTCGTATCCCCTGACGATGTTCTCAGTTTCCATGCGCCGGATGCGTTCCGAAACCGCCGAGGCGGCGAGGCCAACGCGGCGCGCAATCTCGGCCTTTGAGATAGAAGCGTCTTTGAGAAGAATCGACAGTATTTCACAATCTTTTGCGTCAATCATGCTGTAGATATATCATTTGAACGATGAATCGTCTATAGGAACTGGGAATAGACGCGAAATGCTTAAACGGAACCAGCGCGTGATGGAAAGCGGAACTCTGAATCTGGACATTCAAGGAACGGCCATCGACCTTGCTTATCGGCGTCGGCCAGGGCCTTTGCCAACGCTCCTTTGCCTGCATGGATTCGGTTCCACCAAGGAAGATTACGTGGATCTGACCATGCGAGAAGAATTTCGCGGGCGGGACCTGGTTTTCTGGGATACACCGGGCTTCGGGTTGTCATCGATCAGCAATCCTGAAGCGCTTTCGATCCCGTTTCTGGTCGCGGTTGCGCAATCCGCGTGCTCTGCGCTGGGTCTCGAGCGGTTTCACCTTTCGGGCCATTCCATGGGAGGGCTCACGGCGCTGATGCTCGCAGAGGCGGAACCGGACAAGGTGCTGAGCTTTTTCGATATCGAGGGCAATGTCGCGCCCGAGGACTGCTTTCTTTCCCGGCAGATCATCGACTACCCGGCAGAAACGGCGGACGATTTCCTTGCCGGTTTCAAGGAGCGCGTCGGCCAGCGCAGCGAGTTTTCCTCGGCGCTCTATGTGACTGCTTTGGATTGCAAGGTGCAGCCGACAAGCGTGGCGCCGATTTTCCGCTCGATGGTCGATCTGTCGGACAACACCAACCTGATGGAGATCATGGCCAAGCTGCGCTGCCCAAGGGCCTTTGTGTACGGCGCGCAAAACCGGCACCTTTCCTATCTTGAGCGGCTGCCCGATATCGGGGTCGAGGTGATCGAGATAGCAGAATCGGGCCATTTTCCCATGTATTCCAATCCGCCGGCCCTCTGGAGGGCAATGGCCGGATTTATCTCCCGTCACGAGGCCCAATGATGATCACGACCGGTTTTGCAGCCTATCCCACGGGCAACCTTTGCAACGCGGATCCTGCCGTACGTCCTCTTTGTTCTGCCATCAAGCCGTTGATCCGTGGACAGCGTATCGCTGGCCCCGCACGTACGGTCAAAATCTCCCCCGGCCAGAACGGCGCCATACACCGATCCGTCCATCGGGCAAATCCGGGGGAGGTTCTGGTCGTTGATGGCGGTGCCTCTGACCGCTATGGCCCCTTTGGGGATTTGTTGGCGGAAGGTTGCAAGGCCAAAGGCATTGCCGGGGCGGTGTTCGACTGCACCATCCGCGACAGTGCCGATGTAGAAGCTTTGGGATTCCAGGTCTTTTGCCGGGGGTTCCACCCGGAAGCCACAGCCAAGACCGACCCCGGTGAAATCGATATCCCGGTGACCGTCGGCGGGGTGTGTGTATCTCCGGGAGACATCATCGTTGGCGATGACGATGGCGTGGTCGCAATCCCGGCACAGATTGCCGGGGAAGTGTTGACCAAGGTCGCGAAGGTCGCAGTGCGGGAGGAAGCCATTCGCGCCCGTATCATCGCAGGCGAAACGACCTACGACATTTTCGAACTCGCCCACTAACGCATCACCTATCGAAGGGCCTCATCATGAGCAGACCGGATACGTTTTTCAACTTCGCAGACCTGAGCAAAGGTATCTCCCGAACGCTGGCGGCCGGCATCGAGACGCGCGTCTTTCCCGGCCAGCGCGCCATGTTTTCCGTCGTGAGTTTTGAGCCGCACAGTGAAGGGTCCATCCATTCGCATCCGGAAGAGCAATGGGGCGTTCTCCTCGAAGGAAGCGGCATCCGCATTCAAGATGGCGTCGAAGTGGCCGTGGGAAGCGGCGACTTCTGGCGCACCCCGGGCGGTATCACGCATGGCTTTCGGGCAGGGCCGGACGGCGCCAGGGTTCTCGATATCTTTGCCCCGCCGCGCGAAGCCTACACAAAGGCGGGAACAGGGTTTGATGCGTAGCGCGTTCATGACGGCTGCAAATTTGACCAGTTTCACATCGGACTTTGAAAACCTGAAGGAGCGCAGCGTCACCGCCGGTGCGTTTCTGCTTGATGGTTGCTGGATCGCGGGTTGTGCCAATTGACCGGGTCCAACCGTCTGGCAATCGCCGCTTTCTGGTTTCTGGGCCTGGTCTGGGGCAGCAATTTCATATTCATGAAGTGGGCCGCCGAGCTCATTGCCCCGGCCCAGATTGTGCTCCTGCTCGTGGCTCTTTTGAACTCGAAGAAGCCGTAGGCAAGCCCGGCAGTTGCAGATATCCGCGTTGTCTGCAGTGCCGACGACTTTATTGGCGCGCAATAGTCTCCACATTGCGGTGGTTTTGAGAACCTGGGCATTGTTGTCAGACCCGGACAGTGCTGCATGGGATGCCGGGCATAACAAATGCCGCGCTGGAAGGAATGGCGCAACGGAAGGCCATGCACATTGTCAGTGAACAGGACAATCCGGTGATGAGTGACGGGCGCACGGTCTCGCCTGGAGTCACTGAAAGTGGGACCACTCTTCCGAGTTTGCGAGGATGCCTGGCAGAGGATACGATTGCTGTTTCAGACTCGCGTGGAGACGCGCTTGCACAATTCACGGTCCTTTTTGAAACATCGCTCAGCCAGGTAGCCACGTGAACAAACCAATAGCGCCCGCAACCCGTTTTCGCTGGGCGGTCATCGTGCTTCTGTTTTTGATCAATACGGTCAATTACATCGACAGGTCGGCGATTTCCTACGCAGCACATGCCATCCAGGCCGACTTCGGGCTGTCAAGTGCGCAGTTGGGGTTGGTGCTGGGTGCATTCGGCATCGGTTACGTTCTGACGACCCTGCCAGGCGGTTATCTTGCAGACCGGTTTGGTGCCCGCATCACCTTCGCGATTGCTGTTGTGCTTTGGTCTGCTGCCATTGGCTGGACCGGCGCGGCGACCGGTTTTGCCATGCTCTATTGCGCAAGAATGGCGCTTGGGCTGGCCGAGGGACCGTCCTTTCCGGCGCATTCGCGAGTCCTGGAGCGATGGCTGCCTCCGCATGAAAGATCCACCGCTATGGGTGCAGCTCTGGTCGCCATTCCGATTGCGCTGGCGATTGGCGCACCGGTGGCCACGTTCATGATCGTCGAATTCGGATGGCGCACCATGTTTTTCCTGCTGGCGGCGGCAGGCCTGCTGTGGTTGCCGGCCTGGCTCTGGTTGTTCAGCGACTGGCCAAAGCAATCGCGCTTCGTGAATGATGCTGAGAGCGCACATATATCTTCGGGCCGCGGAGAATCTGACGGTGGGCCCGGCGATACCAGACTGACACGCAAAGACCTCAGGATCCTTCTGACCACGCCCACATTGCTCGCCAGCTACTGGTCCTATTTCGTTTTTGGTTATCTGCTCTTTTTTGTCATGACATGGCTGCCGGAGTTTTTGCGAACGACCTATCACCTGGATCTCAAGCAAATCGGTTGGGCGGCGGCCATTCCCTGGGCCGCAGCCGCGGTCACCCTTTATGCGGCAGGGCGCCTGTCGGACAGGCTGCTGGTGAAAACGGGAAGTTTTCGGATCGCGCGCACCTATCCGATGGCGGCGATGCACGCCGTCGTGGCTCTCGCGGTTCTGCCGCTTGCAATAGTCGACAATTTCCCGGTGGCATTGCTTTGCATTTCAATAGCGGTGTCTGCCGGCCTCGGGGCTAATCCGATTTTCTACGCCGTCATCGCCGATGTCGTTCCCCAACGGGCAGGCACCTGCATGGGTGTCATGAACAGCGGCCTGGCGGTTGCCGGCTTTCTGGCGCCGGTCATCACCGGTCTGGCCCTGCAGGTGACCGGCACCTTCACCGTAGCGTTCGGCATGATCAGCCTCTTCGCGGCCTCGTCGGTGCTCGGGCTGCTCATCTGGCATCGGCCGGACAAAACCGTCAGCAGCTCACGCTGATCTTTCCGATTAAGCGTGCTGCAGAGCGACAGATGTTTATATCGGGCCACAAGGCCGAATGATCTCGCTTCAGAGTCGACAAAACGAAATATATTCTGGCGATATCAGATGGCCGCCAATTTATGTGCAAACAGATCAGGCAAGGTTGAACCATGCAGAGTGATGCCAGGACCCCATCTGAATATATAGAGCAGCTTGAAGATGATTGGCGATGCGAGAAGCTGCGGGAAATCCGCGCCCTTATCATGCGACAAGCGCCGGAATTGGAGGAGCGGATTCACTACAAAATGCTCGGTTACGGGCATGGTGACAATTATGTTTTCCACCTCAACGCGCAAAGGCACTATGTCAGCCTCTATGTTGGCAATGCCTCCAGGATCGACCCTGATGGCGCGTTGCTGAAGGGCTTGAATGTCGGCAAGGGCTGTATCCGTTTCACCAAGACGAAAGAGGTAGCGGAAACACGGATCGACACGTTCATCGCCCGTGCAATCGAGAGATGGCGAAGTGGTGAAGACATCGATTGCTGAGAATGATGTGCTTCTCCATTTGAATTCGGAAAATACTATCCTTTGAAGCGCAACGTTATCCCGCGGGACCAAACGCATCCCTGGACTTTTTCCGGGCGGACCTTCTGAACTGCTGAGACCATCTGCTCCAGGCCAATATTGACCCCTGCTTCCCGGCAGACTAAGAACGGGCCAGACAAGGAGTGCCCTGCCAGTGATCCAGTAATTCCAACCGAGTTTGAGCCTCACAGGCCTAATTGGAATTACAGCAGGAGCATCTTATGCAACCGATCATCTATGATGTGGCTGTCTCGTTGGACGGCTTTATCTCCGGCCCTGGCGGAGACATCTCTCAATTTGCACATGACGGGCCGGTCGTTGACGACTACGCCGCTCGACTCAGCGGGTATTCAACCGCCATAATGGGACGAAAGACCTATGAGTTTGGCTATGCCCACGGCCTCGCGCCGGGCATGAACCCTTATCCGCATATGGAAACCTTTGTCTTTTCCCAAACCCTTAGCCTGCCCGATGACAGCGAAGTTTCCGTTGTCACAGAGCATTGGGATGACAAGATACTTGACCTGAAGTCCCGGTCGCCAGGCCCTGTCTACCTTTGTGGTGGCGGGGCGCTTGCGGGCAGGCTTTTGGAGAAGGGAGCAATCAGCCAGATCATCTTGAAACGCGCGCCGTGCATTTTCGGAGACGGTGTGACGCTCTTTGGTGGTCAATCGACTTCAATGCCCTTCAACAGGCTCGAGACCAAGACTTACGACAACGGCTATCTGCTGGAGCGCTTTGCCGCCTCGTAACGTGCTACGATCCGCTGCCATCCCGATCACGCTGTCGGGAAGGCAGCTTCCTCCTGTTTCTGCAATCAACATCACTTGTTTTTCGGAGCTGAGTGTTGGCAATGCGACGAATGTCAGCTTCGAGCCCCAAGCGGGCAATATTACCGGCGGAAACGGCCACAGCCTGGTGCCACCAGGGAGACCTCGTCGGCCATTGGAAATGTGCGGCGAGGTTGCTAGTGTTTTTGCCACAAAACGCGCCTTTCGCCACGCAGCAAAGCGGTGAGGAACTTGTGAAAAGACAAATCGACAATTTGATGCCTTACCTGCTCTTGCTTGTTTCCGCCGTCTTGACCATTTGGGGTGCATTGGGCCTTTTGGAATACTTTATTCCCGCCATTGTGCTTGGCCTGGAAAACGAAAAGTTTCCTGCCGGGCTGCAGTTTCTGCACTTCTTTTCCATTTTTGTTACGGGGACGATATTCCTCTTCGGGTATCTCACGCGCTGGCGCCATACGCCATTTGCAACCATTGTCATGTACGCCGTTCTGGCAACGCTTTGTTTTGTGGAGACTGTCGACTTCGAGGCTTTTGGCGGCGGCCCGACGCGTTTCATACCCATGGCCATAGAGTATGTCGTTTATGTCTGTCTCTCGGCCTATCTGCTGCGCTCGTCCAGGATTCGTCAGCACTTCAATCCAGGCCCCCAGGCGACCGGGGCGACATCGGATGCGAAGAAATCCGATACCAGACTGCCAGCCCGAGGATGAATGGAACAATTCTTTCTTCCTGAAAGAACCTGGCAAAACATCAGTCCTCTGCACCAGTGTTCTCATAGCGCTTTCGCTCCTCATCCATCGCCGTTCGCCATTCTGCTTTAAGGAGGTCCATGCGGCGGGGGATCTTCTGCAGCAGAACCTCGCCGGAGCAAATCCGATCCGTTCGAAAATAGCGGAACCCCTGCCGAAGTTCGCACCAAGCGGCCAGGATCCGTCCTTCATCGCGATAACCAAGCAGGATGGGCCAGACGACACGTTCGGTGAGCACATCGTGAGAGTCCCGATAGGCGATTGCCATCTTGGTCCGACGCCGAATGGCCATGCGAATATCCGCTGCACCGAGGGCTTCAGGGGGCTGCTCGGCGGGCGCGACACTGACTGACGGTTCCACGAAAGACGTCTCAAATCGCGTTGGCGAGACCGTTTTGATCTTCGTCAGCAGCTTCTCGGCAGCAAGCGCCAGCTCAGGTTCGCCCCGGGTCTGGACCCATTGGGCCCCGAGGATTGCCGCTTCAATCTCATCGGATGTCAGCATCAAGGGCGGCATGTGAAACCCGGCCTCAAGAATGTAGCCGACGCCTGTCTCACCCTGGATCGGAACACCTTGCGCCATCAAGGCTGCTATGTCGCGATAAACGGTTCTCTTGGTCACGCCAAGTTCGTCGCCGATGGACTGGCCCGAGATCGGACCGCGCGCACGTCGAAGAATTTCAATGATCTCAAACAGCCGGTCACCGCGTCTCATGTCGTCATCCTTCCCGCGAGACCAAACATACTGACATCATGGTGACAACACGGTGTCAGCATAGGGGCCGTATGACAAGACAGTCGAACGAAATGTGAGGTAACCCCGATGAACATCGCAGCCCCGAACGAAGGGACGATTCTTGCCATGGGCGCGTATGTGCCAACGGACGACATGCCATCGTCAGTGGCGTTTTACAGCAATCTCTTTGAAAGCGATCCCGCTATCCAGCTTGATGAATTTGTCGCCTTCAACGTCGCGGGCGGCTGGTTCGTCATTGTGTCCCGGGAAAAATACGCAAAGGGGTCCATCGCCGGTTCCGGTGCAGTTCCCTATCTGCAATCCGGCAAGCTGGAAGAATTGCAGTCCCGCGTCGCCCGGACCGGGATGGAAGCACCTGAGATCATCATGGAGCCAGGTATTCACTTACTCAAAATCACTGACCCAAATGGCCAGTTGATCGAGTTTTTCAGGTTGGTCGGTCAATGATGCGGATGCTCATTTTCGCCAGGACTGCCGAACGACGGAAAATCCGGCGACCGGCTATTCTCGTGCGTTACGTCGCAGGCAGCGCGTCTCAAACAGGCCGGAAGTTGGCTTCCTGCTTGTTGCAGTCGCTTTGGGAGTTTTTAACCCGAATAATTCACGATGGTTGTGTTGCCGGCCCTGGCAGCATGTTTTCTTCGCCCTATTGATTCTGGACGCACCCCGAATGCCACGTCGGGGTTTTTCCGGCGGGCGGCGGGGTTATCTGGAGTTTTGCGTGTTGCTGTTTCAGGTTGGTCGGGGCGATATGAGCGTCAGGCGACGCGCGGCGGGGCCAGCGCGTCGAACATAAGCCGAATGAGGCTCTGGCACGGGCACGAAGCTGGCAAAGTCATGACGACCCTTGTTTTCTTCTCGACGATGGTCGCGGCCAGTTTGACGAGGTGAAGCCGCAACGTATCAAACTGGGCGTGTCGCCACTGGGAGCGTTTTGGACAGGTCGCCCGCAGCATCCACCATAGCCAGTAAGCACAGCCGTGCAGCATGAGCCGCATCTGATTGGCGCTGGCCCTTGAGCAAGACGTGCGATCCGAGGCGAGGTGGCTCTTCCAGCCCTTGATGTGGTTCTCGGCCTGTCCGCGTGCGCAGTAGATCTTCTCGTAAACGTGCTTGCCGCGCGGGGCGGTCAGATTGGTCACGACGAAGCGTGTGTCGCGCCCCAGGGGACCGACCTCGACCCGGGCAATGACGCGCTGTTCTTTCGACCAGGATCGGGCCGCATAAGAGAATGTCTTGAACCGACGCAGTTTCTCGCCCTTTCGCGCGTAGCGTTCCGCCGTGGATGCCTCCAGAGTTTGCACCTGTGCCTGAAGCCGTTGGTTACCCGACAGGCCGAAGACGTAGCGCAGCCCGAGAGTGTCACACAGGTCCAGAACCTCGGGAGTGCCGTAGTGGCTATCGGCCCGCAGCAGGATCTCGGTCGTAGGCCAATGGCGTCGGATCGATCGGATCAGGCGCCGGATGTGGGCAGCGGCCTCCTTGCCGGTTGGCCGACGGGCCGGGCGCAGCACAGCCCCGACAAGACGTCCCTCGCCGTCGAAGACCACAATCGGCTGGAAACCATATTCATCGTAGTAGCTGTTGAACAGGCGTAGCTGCTGGTGGCCATGGACAGCATCGAAAGTGTCGTCGATGTCGAGTACGATGTGGCGGGGCGCACGGGCAAAAGACGTGCAATAAAACCGTACCATCTCACGCCCCATCCGGATCAGCGCCCGTGTGTTGGCCAGGTTTTCCATGCGCGAGATCGTGGGCTGCGAGCACAGGGCCGCCCCGGTCCCGGGATCGCGCTCGAGAGCGAGTTTGAACGCCGGTTCAGTCCGTAGATCATCCGCGTCGTTGCCATCCTCATATCCCGCTGCGATCATCATGATCCGGAACCGGATGATGTCTTGCAGGCTGTGCCGCACCTTGCCCGGTTCTCGTGGATCGGTGAGGCACGAAGAGACAAGGCCCGCCAGGTCGTGCCGACGTTCGACCTCCCGCAAAAGCGTCAGACCGGCATTGGAACTCATCTCCGCGCCATCAAAATTGAGAAGGATCGGTTTGCCGTTTAAGGGTGACAAAGCGGGCGAGGTGAAAGTAGACTGCATCATGGTAAGGGGGCCTGTCTGTGAAACTGGAGCTTTCGGCGTCGTTAACCGAAAAATACCTGCTTTCAAAAGCTTGCGCCACCCTTACCACACACCCATGAATTATTCGGGTTAAGACCGCCGCCCATTCGCCGTCCGTCCGGGACGCGTTACCCGTCCCGACCGGGTTCGTTCGGATTGGCGGAGAAGAGGGCGATCTTGTTGCCCTGCGGGTCGCGCAGGTAGCCGACGTAAAAGTTTGGTCCGTAGGCATCCCGGAAGCCCGGCTGGCCCTCGTCTGAGCCGCCCGCGGCCAGTGCGGCAGCGTGCAGGTCACGAACCTGCTTTTGACTGCCCGCCTCGAATGCGACCATGACACCGTTTCCCACCGAGGCGGGACGCCCGTCAAAGGCCGGCTTGACGTAGAACTCCGGCAAAGCGACAGATTGACCCGGTTGCATGGTCAGCGCGTAGCTTAATCCTTCAGGACCCTCTTCCAGCCCGTAACCGAGAGCCGGCAGGAATGCGGCGTAAAACCGTTTCGCGCCAGCGATGTCATCAGCACCGAACGTAACGTAGGCAATCATGCTGTGTGCGCTTCTCCGGGATGTTCGGACATTGCAACGGATGTGTTGCGTCAGGGTAGGCCAACAAGCAATCTGGTTCAACAAACTCTGGATGAGCCATCCGCCTTTCGCCGTGCTTGCCTGGCCAGCCCGGCAGGTCAAACACAACGTTTCCCAACCCGATACGACGTTTCGGACCATGCTTTTCCAAGATGGGAGCGACACAATAGCGGTGGAGCTGGTGATGCCCGGTGCGGCAACGACGGACTGTCTGCGTTTTTTCGCAGCGTCTCAACTTATTGTCTCATCGTCCAAAACGACTCTTGAGCCGTTGATTTCCGCTATTGAACTGTCGATTGGTCAGGTATGCTTCGAGCGACGCAATACAAAGATGCGATTGAACCGCTATTGCTGGCGCTGCCTTCGGATGGACATGGGAGACTGTTCGTCATGTCCTGTCTCCAGAGATGTTCTTCGATCTATTCCGAATATCTCCGACTGTTCTTCGAAAAAGCCGATCAAACTGAATTTGAGGGCTTACTTTCCGGACTTTGGCGCTCCATTGGTGATGCTTCATCTTTTGAAAGAAATTTGTCTAATGTCCTTGAGATCGCGGTTCGCTATTCTCCTGTTGACGACGAAATTGCTGAAGGTGATCACACTTCTATTGGCGACGCCGTCATTGTCAGACAGATGAGCTATTTCGCTCTTCAGTATTGTGGTTCAAGCAGCTCGAGCGACTTACTTTCTGTTGGATCAGCACTTATTGAAAGGGCTTATGGGCGGTTTCAGGGAATTGTTCGAAACGAAATGAAACAAAAATTCGGCGCGGAAAAATTCGCTTCTGATTTCCTCAACGAAGAAATCTACGTCGAATATGCCAGAAGGCTCGAATCATTTGGTGCCTCACGCCAATACAGAAACGAGCTTGAGAAACAAACCGAATTAATTGCACTTATTGGTGCCAGCTTCCGAATGAGCACGGTGGAAATTGATCGTATTCGTGAAAGAAGTGGTTGAAGAAGTTTTTCGTCGCGGCACAAACAGACTTTCTAATGGTTCGCTGGCGACATATGCGCCTTCTGATTTTGCGAAGACCGTGCTGGCGTTTCCAACCCTACCTCAGCGCAGCAACCGCTGTCCGGACGCTGTCTACAGCGGGAACACCACCAGGATCACTGGCACGGAAACCGCCACAACCACGACCTCGAGGGGCAGGCCGGTGCGCCAGTAATCGCCGAACTTGTAGCCGCCGGGGCCCATGATCAGCGTGTTGTTCTTATGGCCGATCGGAGTGAGGAAGGCGCACGACGCGGCGACCGCAACGGCCATCAGGAAACCGTCGGGATTGGCGTCGAGGCGCGTGGCGATGTCGACGGCGATCGGCGCACCGATGATCGCCGTCGCCGTGTTGTTCAGGATATCCGACAGGGTCATGACGACGACCATCAATATGGTCAAGATCACCCAGGCGGGCAGGCCGGCGGCGAGGTCAACGATCGCAAACGCGATCAGCTCGGTGCCGCCGGCGTTCTCGAGCGCAACGCCGAGCGGGATCATGCTGCCGAGCAGAACGACGACGGGCCATTCGATGTGGTCGTAGACATTGCGGATCGGCACGATGTCGAGAACAACGTAGAGGGCGACGACAATCGCCAGCGCTGTCGCGAGATAAAGCAGGCCGAAGGCCGAAACGGCAATGGCTGCGGCAAAGACGCCGACCGCGAGCCAGGCCTTGCGGTGCTGCGTTACATTGAGGCCGCGCTCTGCGAGCGGCAGCACACCCAGCCAGCTTGCAACGTCCTGCAGCCGGTCTTCGGGCCCCAGCAGCAGGAGGATATCGCCGGCACGCACGGTCTCGTGCCGGACGCGCTTGGCAAAGCGCTTGCCTTTCCTTGATATGCCGAGAAGCGTAACGCCGCGGCGCGCGCGAAGGCGCATGGAAATGGCGGAACGGCCGGTAATGCGCGCTTCCCGCGGGACCACCACTTCAATCAGCGAGAGATCACCGGCGGCCGTCTTTTCGCTCGGGCGCTCGCCGAGGAACTCCAGGCCGAGCGACCCGCGAAACCGGTCGATGTCTTCCGCCGTCGCCTCCACGATCAGCATGTCGTTGGCGCGCAGGATCACGGTCGACGAAAAGCCGCCAAGCCTCTGGCCGTTTCTGACGACGCCGAGTATGGCGACATCGTCCTCGTCGCCGACGGGATAAAGATCGCGAACCTCCTGGCCGACGGCCTTGGAGTTTTCCGGAACGACAAGTTCGGCGAGATAGCCTTCAAATTCACGCAGGTTCTCCGAAGGGGCATCATCGCCATCGCCCTGCGGGATCAGGCGCCAGCCGATCAGGGCGACGAAGGCGATGCCGATCACGGCCACCGTGCCGCCGACGGGGGTGAAAGCGAACATGCCGAAAGGTTCGCCGAGGGCGCGCTCGCGAAACGATGCAATGATGATGTTGGGCGGAGTGCCGATCAACGTCACCATGCCGCCGAGTATGGTCGCGAAGGACAACGGCATCAGCGTGCGGCGGATCGGCCGGCCGGCCTTCTTGGCGGCCTGCAGGTCGACGGGCATCAGAAGCGCCATGGCCGCGACATTGTTCATGAAGGCCGACAAGACCGCGCCGACGCCGCTCATCATCGCGATATGCGCCGCCGTACTCCTGCCGGCATCGATCAGCCGCCGGGTGATGATGTCGATGGCGCCGGAATTGAGCAGCCCGCGTGAAACCACCAGCACCAGCGCGACGATGATGGTCGCGGGGTGGCCGAAACCTGAAAAGGCCTGATCGGTGGGTACAAGGCCGAGCACCAGTGCGACCAGCAAGGCACTGAAGGCGACCAGATCATAGCGCCAACGGCCCCAGAACAGCATAGCGAAAACAGCAGCGAAGAGCGCGAACAGCTCGATTTGTGCAATGCTCATATGGATGGCCCCCGCATCCCGATTCCTGCCGACTGGCTGTGCGTCATGGTTAGCAGTTTGTGACCCGGATACAAGCGCATGATGGCAATGTCGCCGAATTCGGCTGCGTGGCATTTGATTCGCGCCATCGCCGGCGATCCACCGGGACGTCCCCGTAAACCGTGCGCCGTATGAAAGTACTTCAACCGGAATTTGAAAATGGCACTGCGTGCGTCCGCTAGACTGTCACCCGGGAGTGATTCTTGCACAGTCGAATCGCTGTGAACGCGCGGGCGCCGGCCAGGCCGGCCGTTTGTTTTTGCCCGATTGTGCCGGGCAACGAAACCGAGGGGAGTCGGTTCCGCAGCCCGATCCGCATTTTCAGCCATTGGACGCATCAGGGCAGGGTGCACGTTCGCACTGCCTGCAAGGATCGTTGAATCAGGCCAACGATGGGAGGACTTGCCATGGCTGATGCCCATACGGGATTGGGGACCCCGGAACAGCTCAGAGACCCGAACTACACGCCGCCGCTCTACAAGGCGATCCCGCTCGGCATTCAGCATGTGCTGGCGATGTTCGTGTCCAATGTGACACCGGCGATCATCGTTGCGGGTGCTGCCGGCTTCGGCTTTGGCTCGAACTCGCCGGATTTCCCGGAGCTGCTTTATCTCATCCAGATGTCGATGCTGTTTGCCGGTCTGGCAACCTTGCTGCAGACGATCACGATCGGGCCGATCGGCGCTGCCTTGCCGGTGGTGCAGGGCACGAGCTTCGCCTTTCTGCCGATCATGATCCCGATCGTCGCCGGCAAGGGTGTCGACGGCCTTGCCGCGCTGTTTGGCGGGATCCTCATCGGCGGCCTGTTTCACGCGCTTCTTGGAACGGTGATCAGCAAGATCCGCTTCGCTCTGCCGCCGCTTGTGACCGGGCTTGTGGTGATGATGATCGGCCTGGCGCTGGTGAAGGTCGGAATCCAGTATGCCGCGGGCGGCGTGCCGGCGATCGGTCAGCCGGAATATGGCAGCCTGCTCAACTGGTCCGCGGCGCTTGTGGTTGTGGTCGTGACGCTGGGGCTGAAGTTCTATGCGCGCGGAATGCTTGCCGTCTCGGCGGTGCTGCTCGGCATCATTGCCGGCTATATCTATGCGCTGCTGACCGGTATCATATCCACAGACGCGATCGCAGCCAGCTGGAGCAACGCGGCGGCCTTTGCCCTGCCGCAGCCGTTCAAATACGGTTTCGAGTTCTCAATTGCCGCCGTCATCGGCTTCTGCCTGATGGCGTTCGTATCGGCCGTGGAAACCGTCGGCGATGTTTCGGGCATCACCAAGGGTGGTGCCGGACGCGAAGCAACCGACCACGAAATCCGTGGCGCAACCTACGCCGATGGTGTCGGTTCTGCCGTTGCCGGTATTTTCGGCGGCTTGCCGAATACGTCCTTCAGCCAGAATGTCGGGCTGATTGCCATGACAGGCGTAATGAGCCGTCATGTGGTCACCTTCGGGGCGATCTTCCTGATCATCTGCGGGCTGATCCCGAAAGTCGGTGCCGTTATCCGCACGGTGCCCATCGAGGTTCTCGGCGGCGGCGTCATTGTCATGTTCGGCATGGTGGTTGCGGCGGGCATCTCGATGCTGTCGGACGTGCACTGGAACCGCCGGAACATGGTGATCTTCGCGATTTCGCTCTCAATCGGCCTTGGCCTGCAGCTTGATCCGCAATCCGTGCAGTACACGCACGAGACGGTGCGCATCCTGCTCACGTCTGGCCTGTTGCCGGCGGCGCTTATCGCCATTGTGCTCAACCTCATCCTGCCGGAGGAACTGGCCGATGAATCGGTCGAGGAAGTCTCCGGCGGGATGTCCGGTCACCTGCAGGGATCGATCCCGAAACCGGACGACGCGTAAACGCATCCGAAGCCCCGCCGCTATCCGGCGGGGCTTCCGGCTCTGTGCACCAAAACCCGACATCCTGGAAACCGGCTGAAACAGCGTCAAATCAGCCGACCTGTTGAAGGCGCTGCAAATCCGTTGCATTTGTGTGATGCTACTGGGCTAGCTATTGCATTGTGGCACCGGGCCGAGATGGCTCGGATTTGGTTCTGCGGTTGAAGGGAGTTAGGCATGGCGTCGGAGCAAGACGAAGAAAATATGGACTGGCTGGAAGCGGAGCTCGCGGACACGCTGGACGAGGACTACGAGCTGGAGATGTCGGAACCGGCGCTGTCCCTCGAGATCCGCCGCATCTACCGGCAGATGCATCCGCCGACGATCCCGCGCGCCCAGTATTTCCGTCAGTTGCTGACGCTGCAGTCCGAGCTCATCAAGCTGCAGGATTGGGTCGAGCACACCAAGTCGAAAATCGTCGTGATTTTCGAGGGCCGCGATTCAGCCGGGAAGGGCGGTGTCATCAAGCGCATAACGCAGCGGCTCAACCCGCGGATTGCGCGTGTCGTGGCTCTGCCGGCGCCAAATGACCGCGAAAAGACACAATGGTATTTCCAGCGCTACGTACCGCACCTGCCGGCCGGCGGCGAGATCGTGCTGTTCGACCGGTCCTGGTACAATCGCTCTGGCGTGGAACGGGTCATGGGCTTTGCAACGGAGGACCAGGTTGAACAGTTCTTCAGGGACGTTCCGGAATTCGAGCGCATGCTCGTGCGCTCGGGCATCATTCTCATCAAATACTGGTTCTCGATCACGGACGAGGAACAGCAGTTGCGCTTTTTGATGCGCATCCATGACCCGCTCAAACAATGGAAGCTAAGTCCCATGGACCTGCAGTCCCGTGTGCGCTGGGAGCACTATACCACGGCAAAGGAAGAGATGTTCGCGCGCACCAATATTCCCGAGGCTCCCTGGTACATTGTCGAGGGCAACGACAAGAAGCGGGCGCGGCTGAACTGCATGGACCATTTCCTGCAGCAGATTCCATACGCGGATGTGCCGCATGAGGATGTTTCGCTGCCAGACCGCGTGTTCAATCCGGATTACGAGCGAAAGGTTCTGCCGCACGAGCTTTACGTGCCGCAGAAGTACTGAGAAAAATCACGGTTCAGGTCTCCAGGACCCGACAGACGTGACAAAACCGGAAGGCGCGGGGCGCCTTCCGGGTGCTTCGATTTAGGTGCCGCCTAACGGTAATGGCAGCGTGTCGTGTAGACCTGACCGCGCGAGTTGCGATACTGGCAACGCCCGTCCGCGGTTTCAGCGAGATAGGTGCCGAACCCGCCGATCAGTGCACCGACGACTGCACCGCCCGCGCTGCGCGTGACCGCACCGCCAACCACGGCGCCGACACCGGCTCCGGTTGCCGTTTTTTCCGTCGTCGTTCAGGCCGTCAGTGTTGCGGCCGCGAGAACGGCAATGACCAAAGCTTTCATTTCGTTGATCCTCTCAATTAGTGAACAGTTCCGCCGGCTTTTCAATCCGGCTGCAGGCCGGACAAGCCTACAAGAAATGACAGCGGGTCGTGTAGATCTGTCCCCTTGAGTTGCGGTACTGGCACTGGCCGTCACCGGTCTCCGCAAGGTAGGTTCCAAAGCCGCCGATCAATGCGCCGACGACCGCTCCGCCGGCCGTGCCGGAAACTGCACCGCCCACGGCAGCGCCGATGCCTGCCCCGGATGCAGTTTTCTCGGCAGTCGTGCAAGCCGTCAGTGTTGCGGCTGCCAGTACTGCGATTACCAAAGCCCTCATCGAATTACTCCTGTTTTTGCCGTCCCCAGAATTCCGTTGCTTACGCATCGGCACTAAATCGCTGCGCTGCCCGTTGCCGTGCTCGTTTTCACAACGGCGCCGCGCATGCAGTATCGAAACTCCCGTTCTCAAGGTCAAGTCGTGAGCGCGCTACAAACAGGTGCATTGACAAAGGCTTGTGTCACAAAGGCACCGTCTGCGGAATTATATTGTGGACAGATTGTACACGCCGGCTGTCAGATTCGGTTGTTGTCGTCTCCGAGCATGCGCAGGCTTGCCGCGAGTCCATTGACGCTGATCGTGTAGGTGACGGGTTGATCCGAGCGATCGCGGACTGTCACGCTGGCGCGGTCGGCCTTCAAAAGCGTCTCGACAAAATCATCGTCGAGTTCCGTCATCGACTCGCAGTAGCGGTCAACGCAGGACGAGTAGGGCAGCTTCAACGGTTTCGTGTCGCCCGCTTCGAAGACGATGCCACGATCGACGCGAACACCTGTCGCTGTCTGCCAGATCGAGCGGAAACCGCCTTCCGGCACAACCGCGATCTGCCAGGAGAAGCGGACATCTCCATTGTCCTCGGCGACCTGGTGGGTGATGGAGCAATGATCCTGCTTCCGCGACTCCTCATTGCAGTTGTAGCGCCAGTGGCCGATGGCTATGCCGGCAGCCGGCGGTATCGGGCTCTCGGGCACAGCTTCCGCTTCAGCCTCGTCAGACTGGAAACTGACGGCCCGGTGCGTGAACAGCTTTTCGATGACCTCGGTCTTTGCCCAGGCGGCGCGAAGGCCATCAGGCATCTGTTCGACAAGGCTGTTCAGCCTTTCACTGGGAGCGATGTAGGCGGTGATGGTTGTACCGATGGCAACGGCGAGAACAAAAATAAAGAGCGGAAGGCGCATGGCAATTCTTCGGGCTGGATCAAAAAAACCAACGTCGAAGGGAACGGCGGCGATTTGATGGCCGCGGCCGTGCATGTGACCGGATGTTAAGCCGGCGTTACACTAACCCGAATAATTCACGATGGTTGTGTTGCCGGCCCTGGCAGCATGTTTTCTTCGCCCTATTGATTCTGGACGCACCCCGAATGCCACGTCGGGGTTTTTCCGGCGGGCGGCGGGGTTATCTGGAGTTTTGCGTGTTGCTGTTTCAGGTTGGTCGGGGCGATATGAGCGTCAGGCGACGCGCGGCGGGGCCAGCGCGTCGAACATAAGCCGAATGAGGCTCTGGCACGGGCACGAAGCTGGCAAAGTCATGACGACCCTTGTTTTCTTCTCGACGATGGTCGCGGCCAGTTTGACGAGGTGAAGCCGCAACGTATCAAACTGGGCGTGTCGCCACTGGGAGCGTTTTGGACAGGTCGCCCGCAGCATCCACCATAGCCAGTAAGCACAGCCGTGCAGCATGAGCCGCATCTGATTGGCGCTGGCCCTTGAGCAAGACGTGCGATCCGAGGCGAGGTGGCTCTTCCAGCCCTTGATGTGGTTCTCGGCCTGTCCGCGTGCGCAGTAGATCTTCTCGTAAACGTGCTTGCCGCGCGGGGCGGTCAGATTGGTCACGACGAAGCGTGTGTCGCGCCCCAGGGGACCGACCTCGACCCGGGCAATGACGCGCTGTTCTTTCGACCAGGATCGGGCCGCATAAGAGAATGTCTTGAACCGACGCAGTTTCTCGCCCTTTCGCGCGTAGCGTTCCGCCGTGGATGCCTCCAGAGTTTGCACCTGTGCCTGAAGCCGTTGGTTACCCGACAGGCCGAAGACGTAGCGCAGCCCGAGAGTGTCACACAGGTCCAGAACCTCGGGAGTGCCGTAGTGGCTATCGGCCCGCAGCAGGATCTCGGTCGTAGGCCAATGGCGTCGGATCGATCGGATCAGGCGCCGGATGTGGGCAGCGGCCTCCTTGCCGGTTGGCCGACGGGCCGGGCGCAGCACAGCCCCGACAAGACGTCCCTCGCCGTCGAAGACCACAATCGGCTGGAAACCATATTCATCGTAGTAGCTGTTGAACAGGCGTAGCTGCTGGTGGCCATGGACAGCATCGAAAGTGTCGTCGATGTCGAGTACGATGTGGCGGGGCGCACGGGCAAAAGACGTGCAATAAAACCGTACCATCTCACGCCCCATCCGGATCAGCGCCCGTGTGTTGGCCAGGTTTTCCATGCGCGAGATCGTGGGCTGCGAGCACAGGGCCGCCCCGGTCCCGGGATCGCGCTCGAGAGCGAGTTTGAACGCCGGTTCAGTCCGTAGATCATCCGCGTCGTTGCCATCCTCATATCCCGCTGCGATCATCATGATCCGGAACCGGATGATGTCTTGCAGGCTGTGCCGCACCTTGCCCGGTTCTCGTGGATCGGTGAGGCACGAAGAGACAAGGCCCGCCAGGTCGTGCCGACGTTCGACCTCCCGCAAAAGCGTCAGACCGGCATTGGAACTCATCTCCGCGCCATCAAAATTGAGAAGGATCGGTTTGCCGTTTAAGGGTGACAAAGCGGGCGAGGTGAAAGTAGACTGCATCATGGTAAGGGGGCCTGTCTGTGAAACTGGAGCTTTCGGCGTCGTTAACCGAAAAATACCTGCTTTCAAAAGCTTGCGCCACCCTTACCACACACCCATGAATTATTCGGGCTAAGTGATCGGAGGGCCTGGATTTCCTGCGAGGTGCTGTGTCCGGGCAATAAAAAAAGGCGGGCCGCAGGCCCGCCGATTTAAAGTAAGCAAGTGACGATCAATTGCCGCCAAAATGGAAATTCAGTGTCGCTTTGACCGCATGAATGTCGTAGTCGATGCTGGCCGGGTCTGGACCAAGGCCTACAGAAAAGTTGTAGTTTTGAGACTGCAGATCGATATAGCTGTACTCGGCGCCAAACGACCAGTTATCCATAGGCTTGTAAAGAAAACCGCCACCGATGGTCCAACCATTGTGCCATTGCGAATCGTTGGCACCGAACCCGAACAGCGCTGTACCCGTTGCCTCAGCGTGGCCACCGGCATATCCGCCTTGAGCAAATATCAACCAGTTTTCATAGGCGAAACCGCCTCGCAACTGAGCGAGCGCCAAGAAGTCGATTTCCGCTGTCCAAGTGTCAAAGGCGGGAAAAATCGGCGAAGCGATTGTTTCGCTTATGTCGGCTCCGGACAGAGAAAGATCTACACCGAAAACGAAATCGCCGTTCTGGTGCAAGTAACCGACCTGGCCGCCGCCAAGGAAGCCGTCAGGCGATAGCGAGCCGCCGACTGCGCCGGGATCCCAGAATGATCCAGGTAAGAAACTCCAGTTGCTGTCACCCCAGCCATAGCCGGCGTGAAGTCCGGCATAGAAGCCGGTCCAGTTGCTTGGCGGCGGCGGTGCCGGCGCTACAACCACTTCTTCAACGACGACGTCTGCCGCCTGTGCGCTGGCCAGCAACATTACGGATGCTGCGGCGGCGCCTATAAGTGTACGAATTCTCATGATGACAATTCCTGCCCCAAAAAATTGTGCCGCAAGTACAATTATTAATATGTTCTTTAACTTTTGGAAATGTCCGGTTGTTGCCGAGCATTCAGTTAGGGGACAGGTGTGACTATTATACCACGGACAATTTTTTGGTGTATTTGTCCCGGAGTATTTCAAGCACGGCGTGCCGCTCTGAACAAAAGGCTCGGTGCTATACATCAACGATGGATGAAATGAGGACAAAAGGCGGGCCACAAGCGCCCGCTTTATCAATTTGGCTGCCAGTGCAAAATATATCTCGTGATACTTGGATAGGTGAAGTTGAATGATCCGGCGGCGCAATTGACGCCGGATCAGAGCGCATAGCGTCCCGGAAGAGGGCGGAAAGGCTCGTGCGTTATGCCCGCGCCCTTTGTTCCCGGCAGGCGCCGCCGAAGCAATCCTCGAAGACATGCACCCAGCCATTGTTGTAGTGGCCGCGGCTTTCTTCGCCGGCTTCACCGAGAACATCCCAGTTGCGATGCTCCAGAGTGACCCGGGTCTCCTTCGGGGAGACAGCCTCGAATCGCACTTCGACTTCCGTTGCCTTCTCCACCGGCTCCGTGACATGCCAGGAGAAGCACAGAATCTCACCGGGTTCATAGACTTTGACCGAGCCCCAGTGCAGTTCCTCGCCCTCGGGCGTCTTTTCGATAATGCGTCCGCCAACACCGGGCTCGATGGTTACCGATTTGGCCGCTTTGCCCGTGTTTCCCGCGGTCAGGGAATGTTTGTCCAGCGGCCACCACTCATTGGTGCGCTCGGCAAAAATCGAAAAGGCAGTCTGCGGATCGCAGGGCACGACAATCAGCTTCCTGATCGGATCAGCCATTCTTCTCTCCCAGTGTCTTTTTCACTTCCTGTGCGTAGGCAGCAAGAACATCGTCCCAGAAACCGTCCAGATAGGCGCGCAGTTCGGCGAGGCCCTCGCGGCGGATGCTGTAATATCGCGCCGTTCCCTCGGGCCTGGCCGTCACAAGGCCGGCGTCCTGCAATGCCTTCAGGTGCTGGGAAACGGCGGGGCGGCTGATCGGTTGCCTTTCGGCAATCTCGGTCACGGTCCGCGGCCTGTCCCGCAGCGTTTCGAATATGCGCCGGCGCGACGGATCGGCCAGCGCGTTCAATGCCATTTCGTAAGTCACGGCTTACCGTAAGTTTCTACTTACATAGAGTCAAGGCCGATGTCGCGGGAGGGATTGTCAAAAAGCCTGTCGAGGCCGGGCCATCGTGAAAAGACTGAAGCAATGTCGTCGTTGATTGCACGGTTCAGTCGCCCGCGGTCCCAAAGAGGCGTTCCGTCAACCGTGACGAGCGGGTCGAAGACCATCCAGCAGATTTCACCGGGCGGATAGGCGCCGCAGGTATGGAAATGCAGGATCCTTGGATTAGGGAAGGCGGTGTTGGACCAGCGGTCCGGATTGTCGTCCGCCGGCAAGGTGTAGGCGCAGGCCGGATGCATGCCGGAATGCCACGAATGCACGAACATCGGCTTGATGGCAAAAGTCTCGGCAACGCGCCGGTAATGTTCTTCAACGGCGCCAACAATTTCAGGGCTGCCTTCAAATCCAGTGATCCGGTTGCCTTGAACGGTCGCGATCACCGTGTCGTCAAGTGCCAGCCAGGGCGGCGAATAGGGGCGGGAACCTGTCGGTGTCAGATAGCGCGTGATCGCCACCTTTCCGAAAAAACCCTGCATCCGGATGGGCTTGTAGACACCCATGGGAAAGCGCTTGACCGAAACATCATCGGCCTCGCTCGCATCGATTACGGAGCGGCCCGCAAGATCGGTGCCGCCCGGGCAGGTGATGCGGATCTCGTGCGCCGCATCGATCGTCCTGTTGAGTGCATCCTTGAGGTCGAGAAATGCGCCATGCGCGAACCGGCCGAAGGGGGTGGCCAGCATCTCCGCATTGATGGCGTAGGACATCACGGCCGGCCGGCCGGACTGGCGGATCGAGAATCGGCCCTGATCGCCGATCCTGGCAAAGAAAACCGTCTGATCATGGGCGGCCATCGCATCAAGGACGTCCTTTGGCAGTTCACCGCTTTCGTCGGGACCGCCGACCATGCGCAACGTCGGTTTCATGCCGCGCCGCAACGCTTCGTCGGCGACCGCTTTCGGTGCCTCAAGGTCGTACCAGCCGAGCGCGGGGTCTTCATGCAGGATGAGGATGGCGTCGCCCGGAGCGGCCCCGGCGCAGTTGATCAGGAGATTGCTGGCCGCCTCGGCAAGATGATCGTTCGCCATTTCTGTCGCGCCCTAACGCCCGGATGCCTGAACGGAGAGAAAGCGGAAAACCGGCGTCAGCACTTCCTTGATGCCGTAGCGCAGTTCGGCATCGAGGCTGAGCGAGTCGCCCGCCTGCAGATGGATCTCCCGATCGCCGTAAAGATAAGTCGCCTCGCCCTCCAGTGCGTAGACAAAAAGGCAGCCGTGGCCGTTGTAGATGGGCGGGCGCGCATCGTCCCGGCGGTCGAGGGTGACCATCAGCGCCTCGAATTCGAGCCCCGTACGGCGGTGAAAGCCGAGCGCCACGAAATCGTGCGAATGGCGGCCTGCGACCCGGGTCGACACGAGGCCCTTGCCGGCCTTGACATGGGTGATATCCGCTGTTGCTGTTCCGGTTTCACGAAGGAGGCTGACGATCGGCACCTCCAGCGCCCGCGCCAGCGCCTCGAGCGTCGACAGGGACGGCGAGACCTGGCCGTTCTCGATACGCGAGATCATGGCGGCGGAAACGCCGGAACTGGACGCAAGGTCGCGGGCCGTCAGGTGGTTGGCCTCACGCAAGGCACGCAGAGCCTTGCCGACGGCCTCATCGACGCCGAATTCGGACAGGGGCTTCTTGTTGACGACCTGATCAGTCATTCAGATGCGTTTCCGCTGGCTTCTTTCCGGACCCTATTTGCCATTATCGTTGCGATAGGAAAAGGCCTTTGCGAAACGCCACTGCAGGTAGTCGCCGCAGGAAATCGGCTCCTCGCGCATGGCGCAATCGGGACCGAAGATATCCCGCGGATCGATCATGGTTCCCGGTTCCGGATCATAGGCAAGCACCAGCGACAGGCGTTCCTTGCCGGAAGTGTTGATCACGCGGTGGGGGGTTGAGCGGTACTCGCCATTGGTCCAGCGCGCCAAAAGGTCACCAACATTGACAACCAGCGTCCCGGGGATCGGTGGTGCGGCAATCCATTCGCCGTCCAGGGTCTCGACCTGCAGGCCGCCGACCGAATCCTGGCACAGCACCGTGAGAACGCCGAAATCGGTGTGCGGTCCGACGCCGAACTGGCCCGAATTGCCATTCTCCTGTGGCGGATAATAGACGAAGGATGCACGGCTCAACGGTGCGTCATTGGTTTTAAGAAACGTGTCTTCAGCAAGATCGAGCCCGAGCGCGAAGCCGCGCATGAGATGATGCGCAACCTCGTGGACGCGGTTGAAGTAGTTCATCGAGACCGATTGCAGCTCCGGCATGAATGCGGGCCAGCGGTTGTCGCCTCGCAGACTGTGGTCGTCCGGCGTCACGCCGTTTCCATCCTCATAGCCCCAAATGAAGCTCTCCTTCAGGTCGGCCTTTGCATCGTCCTGCATTTTCGCGCCACCCACGGAAAGGAAGCCGCGATGGGCACCGCTGACGGCGACCCGGTTCTTCTGTTCGGCCGGCCGGCGAAAGAAATCCATGGCCAAAGCCCTTGCGGATTCGATCGTTTCTTCCGGTATGCCGTGGTTGGAGACGTAGATGAAGCCGACCTCCCGGCTGGCCCGGTGCAGTTTCCTGGCGACCGTGACCGGGTCCGAGCCGTCACGCAGCGGGCCGATATCGATCACCGGAATCAATTCGGATTGTTCTTGTCTTGGTGCCGGTTGGGACATGCGCATTCCTCCATCATCGAATTCGATGCATTATACGCAATAAATTTACTCTCATGCAATATCAGACGGCGGAGTTTTCCGCGTAGTAGCCGACGACATCGCCCTGCGTGGTGACGCCGAGCCCGTTGAGGCTGCGGTTCACATAGTTGAAATAACCAACGATCTGGTTGGCTTCGAGGATCTGGCCGTCGTCAAACCCGGCAGCACGCAGCTGCCTGACGTCATCTTCGACCATGGTGCCCGGTTCGAGGGTGAGTTTGCGCGCGTAGCGCAGCAGTGCTGCTTCGCCGGCATTGAAGCTGTCGTCGATGCGGTCGGCGCGCATCGCCTTTTCGATGGCGTCGGCGCGCGCGTCACTGGCGATGAGATGGCGGGCATTGGCCCAGTGATTGGCGTAGGAATAGGCGCAGCCATTGAGCAGAGAGACGTAGGAGGCAACGGTTTCCTGGAGCCAGGGCGGTAGCGTGTTGGTATCGTCATGAAGCGCCGCCCGGTACAAAAGCACATGACCGCGCATGGTGGCGGGCCGCAACGAGTGGACCCGCATGACATTGTCGACGGTGCCGTGCGGCGTCTGTGCCATGGCAAGGGCGTCGAGAAGATCTTCGTCGGCGTTGCTCTCGTCGATCATCTTGATCCAGGCTGACATTATTTCCTCCCAGTCTTCTTGTTTTGCTTCAGCCGCGCTCGTCGGCGCGCATGCGACGCTCCAGCCAGCGCACGCCGGCTGACACGATGAGGATCAGGACCAGGTATTCCAGCACCAGGATCGTATAGATCTCCAGCGAACGATACTCGGTGACAACCAGCTCATTGGCGCGCCGTGTCAGTTCCTGCATGCCGATCACGGAGACGAGTGACGACATCTTCAGCATGTAGACAAGCTGGTTGCCGAGGGCAGGCAGGATGCGCTTGATCGCCTGCGGCAGGATGACGTAGCGCATCGTGTCGACATAGTTGAGCGAGATCGACTGCGCCGCTTCGTACTGGCCGCGGTGTATGGACTGGATGCCGGCGCGGAAGATCTCGGCCTGGAATGCGCTGTCCGACAATGCCAGCGCAATGACACCGGCCCAGAATACGCCGATCTGGATGTCGCCGAGCTGCGGCAGTCCGTAGTAGACCCAAAGGATCATGACAAGTATCGGGATGGCGCGGATGAATTCGACGTAGGACCGATTGAAGAGTTTCAGGTAGCGGTTGTCGGAGAGACCCGGAAGCGCCACCAGCAGGCCGACGACAATGGAAATCAGAATGGCGGTGAGAGACAGCAGGATTGTGTAGCGCAATCCGCCGAGCAGGAACAACAGGTTGCTCATGCCGGATTTTGTGGTCGGGTCGACGACATACCAGCCCCAGTTGGCGGAACATCCGGTAACGATCAACGCCAGCGTGCAAATGCAGAGGATCCTGACCGTACCGGGTTTCAAGAGCGCCATTGGCCTGTCCTTCCGTTCGCGTTGACCGGCAATAGTCAATGTCCGAGTATCTGCTGCAGGAACCGCTTGCACCGGTCACTGCGCGGGCTGCCGAAGAAGGTTTCGGGATCGGCAGTCTCGACGATCTCGCCTGCGTCCATGAACACCATCGTGTCGGCGACGCGCCGGGCAAAACCCATCTCGTGGGTGACACAGATCATGGTCATGCCGCTTTGCGCGAGTTCGGTCATGACATCAAGCACCTCTGAAATCATCTCCGGATCGAGTGCCGAGGTCGGTTCATCAAAGAGCATGATGCGCGGTTCCATGCACAGCGACCGGGCGATCGCGACCCGTTGCTGCTGGCCGCCGGACAATTGTCCCGGATACTTGTCCGCCTGTTCCGGGATATGGACGCGCGCGAGATAAAATTCCGCCCGCTCGCGCGCGTCCTTGCGGGACATCTTCCTGGCCCGCATGGGTCCCAGCATCAGGTTTTCGATCGCCGTCAGGTGCGGAAACAGGTTGAATTGCTGGAAAACCATTCCGACTTCGCCGCGCACCGTGCCGATGTCGCGCGCATCGTCGGTCAGCTCGGTTCCGTCGACGACAATTTGGCCCTTCTGATGGGTTTCGAGCCGGTTGATGCAGCGTATCATGGTCGACTTGCCGGAGCCGGAGGGGCCGCAGACGACCACTTTCTCGCCGGCGGCGACGTTCAGGTTGATGTCTTTGAGAACCTGGAATTCCCCGAACCATTTGCAGACGCCGCTCATCTCGATGATCGGAGCGCCTGCGGCTGCATCGTCAACTTGCGCCACGATGGCCTTCTCCCTCATGGGCGGTGCGGCCGATGTTGCGGCCGGCGCGCCGTGCTGCGTTCCCGCTATCCGCGAAATGGAGCCGGCGCCCCAATCGGGGATGGTGTTTTGCGTTATTTTTGTTGACTTCGTTGAGTATCACTGAGTTTATTGTCGTGCAACAAATTTATTCGATTGCAATTTTTGCGCTGTTTACGAACACCGCGAAAGGCACATAATTGAGGGACACACCAAAGGGAGAATACCCATGAAACTCGTCAAGACAGGCCTTGTGGCGGTCATGCTTGTTGCCGGTTCAGTCGCTGCACAGGCTCAATCCGCGCTCCAGGAAATCCTCAGCGACGGCTTGCTGAAGGTCGGCACAACCGGCGACTGGAACCCGATGACCATGCGTGACCCGGCAACCAACAGCTATACAGGCTATGACATCGATGTCATGAACGAGCTGGCAACTGACCTCGGTGTCGAGGTCGAATTTGTTCCGACTGACTGGAAGACGCTGGTCAACGGTGTCGTCTCCGGCAAGTACCACATCACCGGTTCGGCCTCCATTTCGCCGGCGCGGGCCAAGGCGGCCGGATACTCGGACAGCTATTTCTCCTTGGCGACAGTGCCGTTGGTTCTTGCCGAAAACTCCGGCAAGTTCACCGACTGGGATGATCTCAACAAGCCCGACGTCACGGTGGCCGCGACGCTCGGCACAACCCAGGAAAAACAGGTCAAAGAGTTCTTCCCGGATGCCAAGCACCAGATCGTCGAGGCACCGGCGCGCGACTTCCAGGAAGTGCTTGCCGGACGTGCCGACGCGCATATCACATCCAATGTAGAGGCCTACAAGCTGGTCGCGAAATACCCGCAGATGGCGGTTGTGACGGTTTCCGCTCCCAAGGCGCCGACACCGATTGCCATGCTGATGCCACAGGGTGACCAGGTCTGGATCAACTACGTCAATACGTGGATCAAGCTCAAGGAAGAGCGCGGTTTCTTCGACACGCTTGCAAAGAAATGGCAGCTTTCAAACTAGCGTGCGGTTTGTCAGAGGGCATAATGAGGGACCGCCGGCGAGGCGGTCCTTTCATTTGAGGCGGTCATGATCAGGCTCTACTCCATTCCACCAAGCCTCTACAGCGCCAAGGTCCGGATCGTGTTGCGGGCGAAGGGACTGGCGTTCGAGGATGTCCTGCCGCCGGGCGGCTACGGCAGTGATACCTACAAGGAGATCGTGCCTTCAGGAACGCTGCCCGCTATTGAGCATGACGGTTTCCTGCTGGCCGATTCCGAGGCGATCAACGAGTATCTGGACGAGCTTGCGCCGGAGCCTTCCCTCTGGCCGGGCGGCATCCGGGAACGGGCGCAGGCGCGGGCGCTTTCGAGGTTGCACGACACCAGGCTTGAACCCGCGGTGCGGGCGCTCTTTGCCCATGTCGATCCGGTAAAGCGAGATTCTGGATTTGTCGTGGAGCAGGTGAAATTGATCCAGGACAGACTGGCGCAGCTTGATCGCATTGCGGATCCGTCGCCGCTTCTGACCGGCGATCGTCTGAGCCTTGCCGACTGCGGCTACCCCATTACGCTGACTTTCGTCGAAATGCTGAACGGTCCGATGCAGCTCGGGGTGGTCCTGCCGGACCGGATCGCCGCCTACTTTGAAGCGTTGAAGCGGGAGCCGAGCGTTGCGCGGGAGCTCGAAACCTACCGGCCGGCCCTGGCGGAATGGGTCGGATCCGTGACCGGTACACCGGCATGAGGCTTGACCAGTGCACATGGCCGGAGGTCGAAACCTACCTGCGGGCAAGCGACGGTGTCATCCTGCCGACCGGTTCGACCGAGCAGCACGGTCCGATCGGGCTGATCGGCACCGACAGTCTCTGCGCGCAGGATATTGCCGACGGTGCCGGCGCGATCGCCGCTGCCATGGTAGCGCCCGTCATCGGATACACGCCGGCCGCCTTCAACATGGCGTTTCCGGGCACTGTGTCGGTCTCCGTGGAGACCTACACGCGGCTCGTCACGGACATCGTCGACAGCCTCATCCAGCACGGGTTCCGGCACATCTACATTCTCAACGCCCACGGCGCCAATCTGGAGCCGCTGCAAGCGGTGATCGCAAAGAAGCCTGCAGCTTTCAGGTTGAGGAGCTGGTGGGATTTCGAACCGGTGAATGCCCTCCGGCGGGATTATTACGGCGATTGGGAGGGTATGCATGCGACGCCGTCCGAAATCGCCATCACCCAGTTCAGACACCGGGTGATCAAAGGTGACAATCTCGCTCCGCCGGAGAAACTAACGCCGCAATATATCCGCGATCATGCCGGCGACCGACACGGCCCGCCGGATGAGCATCGCGCACAGTTTCCGGATGGCCGGGTCGGCTCGCATTCCGGCCTCGCCACGCCCGAACAGGGCAGGGCACTCTTCGAGTCGGCCATTGCGGCAGTGACGGACGATTATGCGGCCTTCCTGGAGACCGCGCCTATCGGCCGGCGAGGTGCTTTGCCAGAAAGGCCGTAATGCGGTCCGCCGCGTCGTGATGGGCATCGCGGTCGTATTGCAGCCAGTGCTGCCCGCCCGCCGCGCCGCTGACGAAAAAACCGATGCTGAAATCCGCATTGTCAAATCCGTGAAACGCACCGGGATAGGTCACCAGTTCGAGCGATCCGGATACTTTGTTTCGCTCCGCCAATTGCCGGCAAAGGTCGGGCGGCGTCCAGTCATCGGCCTCGCCAATCAGTATGAGGACCGGGATACTGAAATCGCGATCGGGGATGCAATAGGGATAGAAGGCGGCGGCGGCACGAAATCCGTTGCCGAATTGCCGCGAGACGCCCTTGGCATTGACCGCTTCGAGTGCCGCTATTCCGCCGTGCGACCAGCCGATCAGGATGACACGATGCGGGTCGACGCCGGGCAATTCCTGCAGGAACGCGAGCGCTCCATAGGCATCCAGTGCCCTTTGCGCCGGAGCCGTTGCGCGACTGTCGGAGGTGCAGACCCGTATCACGCTCCTCGGCCGAAAACTGTCGACGATAAGCGTTGCATAGCCTTGGTCATTGAACATGCCGGCCCAGTCGAAATGAGCCTGCTGCAGCCCGCCGCAGCCGTGCATCAGGATGATAGCCGGGAAGGGACCATCCCCGTCCGGCAGACTCAAATGCCCCCAGATTGGAAAGCCGGTATCCGCCGGCGCCCCGCCCAGAACAGCGCTTCGGAAATGCACGACCTCGTTGGCTGAAGCCGCGCCAGGAGGCAGCGCTGCAAAAAGCAGCCCAAGTATCGCTCCAAGCTTCACACAAAACTTCATGACCCATTTATGGATACCCCGGTGTCAAGCGATTTTCGAACGGTGATGTGAGCGTGTGATCGGATGCGGTCATTTATCAGGCCTCACAGTGCGGCTTTTTGTGCAGCCGCGGGCCGGTATGGTGATGCGCGAACCGGGTCCAAATCAAGTTCCAAAGCTATTTTGCCTTTTGGGTCAACATGGTTTTCCCGCTCCGGATCTTTCCGATCAATCTCCCATGCTATTCGTCGACCTCTTCACACGTCCCGGGCACCGACGCGAAGCGTTGCGCGATCCGCGCTTACGCTACCGCCTCCGGATTCCGATAATTCTCCTGTTTCGATATCATGGCCCAGATACCCCGTGCCATCCTGTTGGCCAGCGTGATCGCGACCAGAAGCTTCGGTTTTCGATCCAGCATTCTGGCCAGCCAGCTTCCCTTGCGAACCCCAAACCGCGTCGCCGCATTGATCACTGACATCGCCCCGATGATCAACAGGCTTCGGATGTCTTTCTGACCCATCTTCGAAACTTTCCCGAGCCGGTCCTTACCGCCTGTCGAGCGCTGAAGCGGCACGAGACCCAGCCAGGCTGCGAAGTCACGCCCCCGTTTGAAGCAATTCATGTCCGGGGCAAAGGCCTCAATTGCCAGTGCCGTCTGCAACCCGACGCCCGGCATTGTTGTCAGCCTTCGCACTGTGCCGGATGCTTTCGCCTCCGTCTTGAGTTGCTTCGTCAGATCGAAAATCCTGGTCGCCAGCAGATCGATGTGCTCGGCATACATCCGGGCCGTGTTACGCACGAGGGCGGGCAGCCCATTGGTATCGTCGTCCAGCGCGGCTCTCAACTTCTTGATCCCCGCCTTGCTCTTCGGCCCGATCACGCCATATTCGGCGAGATGGCCGCGCAGCGCATTGATGGTCTGCGTGCGCTGCCTGACAAACATCTGCCGTGATCGGAACAGCATGCCGCGCGATTGCTGCTCGGTGGATTTCACCTCAACGAACCGCATGGTCGGCCGGGAGGCAGCTTCAGTGATCGCCTCAGCGTCTGCCCTGTCGTTTTTCTGCCTTTTGACAAAAGGTTTCACGTACTGAGGTGGAATCAGCTTCACCTCATGGCCCAACTTACCGATCTCGCGGCCCCAATCGTGAGCTGTGGCGCAGGCCTCCATCGCGACAATGCATCGGGGCTGCTGTGCAAGAAACGGCATGAACTGGGCGCGGCTCAACTTCTTGCGGTAGCCAACCGAGCCATCGGCTGTGGCTCCGTGGACCTGAAAAACCTGCTTTGCAAGATCAACGCCGATGATGCTAACTTCCGACATGTGGATACTCTCCCTTTGATTTGTGACGTTCAGTATAACGGCACCTGGCACATTACGATGCCTCCGGGCGGGGTATCCACACTATCAGGTTCTTCTTTTGGCTTGATGGGGACGCTTGTCCCCAAACCGGATCCGTCATTCCGGAACAGGAAGCGTCTCGACCGTGTATTTCTCGAGCTTGTCCGTGTCGACTTCCATTCCGAGACCGGGACCTTCGGGAATGTGCACCGAGCCGTTCCTGATCGGGAAGGGCTCGGTAAGGATGTCGTCCTTCGCGTAGAAGGAAGGCATGTAGAATTCGCAGCCGAGATCGATTTCCGGAAGCGTCGAGACCAGGTGTGCGCCTGCAAGGTGTGCGAGTCCCGTCTCGAACATACAGCCACCATAGACGCCGACATCGGCAGCGCCGGCGATTGCCGCGATCTCCTGGGCGCGCACGATGCCGCCGCTCTTCATGACCTTGAGCGAGAAGATGTCGGCGAGCCGCATCTGCGTCGCGACCAGCGCCTCGCGCGGGTTGAACACCGACTCATCCGCCATGACCGGTGTGTCGATCGCCGCCGAGATTGCAGCCATGGCTTCGAGATTGTCCCTTGGTGTGGGCTGTTCGATGAAGCCAAGGCGGAAGGGTTCCATATCACGCAAGATCCGGATGGCGTCGACCGCCTTCAGGCCCTGATTGTAGTCGATGCGCAGGTCGACGCCGTCGCCATAGGTGTCGCGGATTTTCTCAAGCCGCATCAGATCGAATGCGTGATCGCGAAAGCCCGTCTTCAGTTTGAAGATGCGAACGCCGTTGCCATGGAGATGGGCGATGATCTCCATGTCTTCCTCAAAGACCGGATTGGCGACCGTGAAACTGACCGGCACGCTGTCGCGCCGGCGCCCGCCGATCAATTGTCCGATCGAAAGACCGAGCGTCTTGCCGACGACATCGAGCAGCGCCATTTCCAGCGCCGCCTTCGCCTCGCTGCAGCGAACGACAGTCCGGTCAGCCATCGCCATAATCTGTTCCCGCCGCAATGCATTTGCGCCGATGATGTGCGGGCGCAAATGTGTGTTCAGTGCGGTGGCGCTGGCTTCGGCCGTGCCGGTAAAGACCGGCCAGGGCGAGGCCTCGCCCCATCCGGTGTGGCCGCTGTCGGCAGTCAGCTCGAGAACAACGCTCCCGATCGCACTGACGTCGCCGCTGCCATGTGAATGCGTGGCCTTGACGGGGACTTGGATAATGCGGACGCGCATGTCTTTGATGGTGATGTGGCGCATGGAGGGTTTCCTGACCGACGAGCTGACGCTGGGACGAACGGACAATAGTTGCCTTGATTTTAGGCAAAGTCGAGCAGGAAACACGGATCCCGGCCTGTTCAGGTGGAAAAAATGTCGCAGCCAGCATCAAATTTTCCGCCAGGGCAATATTGCCAGACAAATGAACAGCTTGACTGGAAGCAACTTTGTTTCTCAATTGGCAGCGGTCGTGGAATAAACCGTTTGAAAAATGCATGCATTTGAATAGGTTCTACTAAAGTCGCTTGCGCGCGGCTGATTCTTTTGATTAAAAGAACATACGTTCATTTCTTTATTGAGCGAAAAAAATGAAGAAGCGTTCGCGCTTCACCGGCGGATGGAGGCGCCGCCGGGCTTGGGAGGAGAATTCGGGGAATGCCATCGACGGGCAGCGATGCCGGCCGCGAGCCGGTGACTTTTCCGCAATATCTGCTGTTGAACGCCAAACGCTTTGGCGACAGAACGGCCACGCGCCACAAGAATCTCGGCATCTGGCAAAGCTGGACCTGGAAACAGCAATACGAAGAAATTCGGGCGTTTTCGATCGGTTTGCAGGAGATGGGTGTCGGCGAGGGTGACAAGGTTGCCATTGCCGGTACGAACCGACCGCGGCTTTACTGGACTTTCTGCGCCGTGCAGGCGCTGAAAGCGATCCCCGTCCCCGTTTATGCTGACGCGGTGGCCGAAGAAATGGCCTACGTTCTCAACCATGCCGGCGTTCGGCTGGCCGTCGTTCAGGACCAGGAGCAGGTCGACAAAATCCTGTCTTTCTCCGACGAAATCCCTTCTCTGAAGGATGTCATCTATGACGAGCAACGGGGATTGCGTGACTATGATCATACGCATCTGAAGGCTTTTTCCGATGTTCAGGATATCGGCAAGGCGGCGATGGAAGCGGATTCCGGCAGGGTGCAGGCCTGGGAAGATGCCATCAATGCGTCCGACGGAGAAGAAGTCTCGGTGTTCCTATATACGTCCGGCACGACCGGCCGTTCGAAGGGCGTGGTCCTGAAAGCCAACACCTCGGTGAAGGCAGCCTGTGACACAGCCGGTTTCGACAACCTGACCGAAAACGACAATGTGCTCGCCTATCTTCCGCTGGCCTGGGCGGGGGACCACTATCTCAACTATGCACAGGGATATGTTTCGGCGCTGTGCATGGCCTGTCCCGAAAGTCCCGAAACCGTGGCGCATGATTTGCGCGAAATCGGACCGACATTCTATTTCGCGCCGCCCCGGGTGTTCGAGCAATTGCTGACAAGCGTCATGATCCGAATGGAAGATGCCGGCGCCATCAAGAAACGCATCTTCCATCATTTCCTGAACGTGGCCAAAAATCACGGCGAAGCCATCCTCGAAGGCCGAAGCGTACCCGGCGGGGCAAGGCTGTCCTACTGGCTGGGCGACAAGCTTGTATACGGTCCACTCAAGAACACACTCGGCTTTTCGAACATCCGAACAGCCTACACGGCAGGCGAAGCCATCGGGCCGGACCTGTTTTCATTCTTCCGAGCGCTCGGCATCAATCTGAAACAGCTTTATGGTCAGACGGAAGCCTTCCTATACGTGACTGCCCAGAAGGATGGTGAAATTCATCCCGATACGGTGGGCAAGGCGGTGCCGCATGTGGAGATCCGCATTTCCGAAGATGGCGAGGTGCTGTTCAAATCGCCCGGCATGTTCGTCGAATATTATGCGGATGCGGAAAAGACACGCGAGACCTTTACCGAAGACGGTTTCATCAAAACCGGCGATGCAGGTATTTTCGATGCCCATGGCGAGCTGAAGATCATCGACCGTGCCAAGGATGTGGGCAAGCTGAAAAACGGCTCGCTGTTCGCGCCGAAATACATCGAGAACAAGCTCAAGTTCTTCCCCAACGTCAAGGAAGCGGTGGCCTTTGGCGACCAGCGCGACATGTGCACCGTGATGATGAACATAGACCTGGCGGCGGTCGGAAACTGGGCCGAGCGCAACAACATCTCCTATGCCTCCTATCAGGAACTGGCCAGTCTTCCGGAGGTCTACGAAATGATGCGCGAGCATGTGGACCAGGTGAACCGTGATCTGGCCGGCGAGGAGTTGATGGCCGGATCGCAAATCGCGCGGTTCCTGGTGCTGCATAAGGAACTGGATGCCGATGATGGCGAACTGACGCGCACCCAGAAGGTCCGCCGCAGCTTCATCGAAGACCGCTATGAACCGCTGATCGAAGCGCTCTATGACGGCTCCTCTGAAAAATTCGTGGAAACGGAAGTGACTTTCGAGGACGGGCGCAAGGGCAAGATTTCGGCAACGGTGAAAATCATGGACATGGAAACGCAACCGGCAGCGACCGCGCGGCAGGAGGCTGCCGAATGAACCAGCATATCGACCCCGGAACCCTGCGCGCCGACGATGGCATCGAACGGGGAGGCATGCTGCTGCATGTCGACAACATCTCCCTGTCATTTGGTGGCGTGAAGGCCATTACGGATGTTTCCTTCGATGTCAAAAAGGGGGAAATCCGCGCGATCATTGGCCCCAATGGCGCCGGCAAGACGTCGATGCTCAACGTCATCAACGGCTTTTACCATCCGCAGGAAGGCACCATTACCTTTCGCGGAGAGAAGCGCCGGCGCATGCGGCCGCACCGGGCCGCAAGCCAGGGTATCGCGCGGACCTTCCAGAACATCGCTTTGTTCAAGGGCATGACGACTCTCGACAACATCATGACCGGCCGCATGACGCTGATGAAGAGCAGCATGCTGTCGCAAGCCATGTGGTGGGGCCCGGCGCAGCGCGAGGAGATCGCCCATCGCGAAACGGTCGAAAAAATCATCGACTTCCTGGAGATCGAGCACATCCGGAAGACGCCGGTCGGGCGGCTTCCCTACGGATTGCAGAAGCGGGTTGAACTGGGCAGGGCCCTGGCCGCCGATCCGGCGCTGCTGCTTCTCGATGAGCCGATGGCCGGCATGAACTTGGAAGAAAAAGAGGACATGAGCCGGTTTGTGCTCGACGTCAATCAGCAGTTCGGTACCACAATCGCATTGATTGAGCACGACATGGGTGTGGTCATGGACCTTTCTGACCGCGTTGTTGTGCTCGACTATGGCCGAAAGATCGGCGATGGCACACCGGACGAGGTGCGCAACAATCAGGATGTGATCGACGCCTATCTGGGGGTGAGCCATGAATAATTGTCGTCACGGTTCAGCAGGAGAGGTGGCACGGCGTGAGTCCTGATTTTCTGAATTTTGTCGAAACGGTACTGAACGGGCTGATGTCCGGCGTGATGTACTCGCTGGTCGCACTTGGCTTCGTGCTGATTTTCAAGGCATCCGGCATCTTTAACTTTGCACAGGGCGTGATGGCGCTGTTTGCGGCTTTGACCCTGGTTGGACTGCAGACCGGACAGGTGCCCTTTGCGCACCTGATCAATGCCATTTTGGGAACCGATGTTCATCACTGGGGTCCCGGTCTGCCAACGGTTCTGGCCATTCTCGTTACCATGCTGGTGATGATTGCACTGGCTTTCCTGATCGAGAAGGTGGTGCTGAAACATCTGGTCAACCAGGAACCGATCATCCTGTTTATGGCGACCATCGGACTTGCGTATTTCCTTGAAGGCACGGGCGATCTGATGTGGGGCGCGGATGTGAAGCCGCTTGATGTCGGTCTGCCGAGCGGCGGTTCGTTCTGGTGGGAAGACGTCACCCAGAACTGGGCGCCGGCAGGCTCGGACTATTTCGGCATGTATATCGACACGCTCGACGTATCGGCCGCAATCATCGCCGTCGTGCTGGTGGTGGCGCTCACGCTGTTTTCGCAATACACGGCCACGGGCCGCGCCCTGCGCGCTGTCGCGGACGACCATCAGGCAGCGCTTTCGGTCGGAATCTCGCTACGCACCATCTGGGTGATCGTATGGTCGATCGCGGGATTCGTTGCGCTTGTTGCGGGGATCATGTGGGGTGCCAAGTCAGGCGTGCAGTTCTCGCTGTCGCTGATCGCGCTGAAGGCCCTGCCGGTGCTCATCCTGGGCGGCTTCACCTCCATTCCGGGCGCCATTGTCGGCGGGCTGATCATCGGGGTCGGCGAGAAACTCGCCGAGGCCTATGTCGGACCGATCGTCGGCGGCGCGGTCGAGAACTGGTTTGCCTACATGGTGGCGTTGGCGTTCCTGCTGTTCCGGCCGCAGGGGCTGTACGGTGAAAAAATCATCGAGAGGATATAACCGAGATGCTGTATCGCGAAACCGGTGATTTCAAATCCAGTTATGCCTCTGACCAGCAGACCTTTCCGATCAGATCGGAGCGCTACCTGTTCTGGGGTGCAATGGCGATCGCATTCCTGGTGGTGCCGTTTTTCATCAATGACTACTGGGAAAAGTCAGTCCTCGTTCCGTTGCTCGTCTGGTCGATGGCTGCACTGGGGCTCAATATTCTGACCGGATATTGCGGTCAGGTGAGCCTTGGCACCGGCGGTTTCATGGCCGTGGGCGCCTATGCCTGCTACAAGCTGATGACGGCTTTTCCGGATCTCAGCATCTTCATCGTGGTCATCCTGTCCGGGGGCGTGACGGCCTTTGTCGGCATGCTGTTCGGATTGCCGTCGCTGCGCATCAAGGGTTTTTACCTGGCGGTGGCGACACTGGCGGCCCAGTTCTTCCTCGTGTGGCTGTTCAACAAGGTGCCGTGGTTCTACAACTACTCCGCCTCCGGTCAGATCACCGCACCAGAGCGCACCATCTTCGGGATTGCCGTGACCGGTGCGAGCGCGCCGCCCTGGGCCACATACCTGTTCTGTCTGACATTGGTGTTCCTGTTTGCGTGGATCGCCCGCAACCTGACGCGCGGCACGCTGGGCCGGTCCTGGATGGCGATCCGGGATATGGATATCGCCGCCGAGATCATCGGTGTGCAGCCGCTGAAGGCAAAGCTCTCGGCCTTTGCCGTGAGTTCGTTCTACATCGGTGTCGCGGGAGCGCTCTATTTCTCCGTCTGGCTGGGCGCGGTGGAGCCGACAGAAGCCTTCGGCATCAACGTATCGTTCCTGGTCCTGTTCATGGTCATCATAGGAGGGCTGGGCTCTATCCTCGGATCGTTTTTGGGCGCCGCATTTTTGACACTGATGCCTGTGCTCCTGAAAAACGTCATGGTTGGCGGTCTCGGCTGGCCAACCGATCTGGCCGCTCATTTCGAGATCATGCTCGTGGGCGGTCTCATCGTCTTTTTCCTCATCGTCGAACCGCACGGGCTGGCTCAGCTCTGGCGGTTGGCGAAGGAAAAATTGCGCCTTTGGCCATTCCCATACTAGGGAATGTCAGGAGGTCCGTGCTCCAAATGGAGCGATCATGCGTGTCTGTTTTACCCAGGGAGGAAAGACATGAAATTGACAAAACTGGCAATAGTGACAGCGATGGTTGCGACCGTCGGAACCACCTCGGCCTTGGCCGATCTGGTGTTTCCGTCGCTGAGCTACAGAACCGGTCCTTACGCGGCGGGCGGAATCCCGTTTGCTGACGGTTATGCCGATTACTTCACATTGCTCAATGAGCGGGACGGAGGCATCAACGGTGTCCAGGCCCGCGTGCTTGAATGTGAAACCGCCTACAATACCCAGAAGGGTGTCGAGTGCTACGAGTCGACCAAGGGTGAAGGGTCTCTGATCTATCAGCCGCTCTCGACGGGTATCACATACCAGTTGATCCCCAAGGCCACCGCCGACGGCATTCCGGTCCACTCCATGGGCTACGGCCGCACTTCAGCCGCCAACGGCAAGGTGTTCAGCCACGTCTTCAACTACCCCGGTACCTATTGGGATGCTGCCTCGATCATCGTCAATCACATCCTTGAGGAAAATGGTGGCGACATCAACGGCAAGAAGATTGCGCTGGTCTATCACAACTCCGCCTACGGCAAGGAACCTATCCGCACGCTGGAAGAGCTGGCCAAAAAACACGGCTACGAACTGTCTCTCGTTCCGGTTGACCATCCCGGACAGGAGCAGAAGTCACAGTGGCTCCAGATCCGCCGCGATCGTCCGGACTATGTCCTGATGTGGGGCTGGGGTGTGATGAACCAGGTGGCCGTCAAGGAAGCAGCGAACATCCGCTTCCCGATGGAGAACTTCATCGGTGTGTGGTGGTCCGGTTCCGAGAACGATGTGGTACCGGCAGGTGACGGCGCAAACGGCTACAAAGCCGTTACGTTCCACGGCGTTGGTTCTGACTTCCCGATCTTCGAAGACATCCAGAAACATGTCGTCGACACCGGCAAGGCCGCCGGCGCTGGCGATCAGATCGGTACTGTTCTGTACAACCGTGGCCTTTACGCAGCCATGCTCGCTGCAGAAGCGGCCCGCAAGGCACAGGAAATCCACAACACCAAGGAAATCACGCCTGCCCAGATGCGTGACGGTATGGAAGCGCTGAAAATCGACAGTGCCCGTCTCGAAGAGCTGGGGCTTGGTGGCTTCGGTCCGGAGATCAACGTGTCCTGCGAAAATCACGGTGGTCCGGGTCTTGGTGCCATTGCCCAGTGGAACGCATCCGATGGCACTTGGTCATTGATCAATGAATTCGGTCCGGCTGACCGTGAGGTCATCGACCCGTTGATCATGGAAGACTCCATGGCCTTTGCCGCGGAAAACAACATTCCGGAACGCTGCAGCTGATGCAGTCCCTGGCCGCGCCTTTCCAGGCGCGGCCATTTAAGCCGAAAATCAGGACAAAGACCCGATGAGCATTGCTGAAAACAACCAGCAGACGGAAGTTGCACAGGATACGATCCTGTCGGTGAACAACATCGAGGTGATCTACAATCACGTGATCCTGGTGCTCAAGGGCGTGTCCCTGACAGTGCCAAGAGGCGGGATCGTTGCCTTGCTCGGTGCGAACGGAGCCGGCAAGACGACCACGCTGAAAGCAGTATCCAACCTGTTGCATGCTGAACGCGGCGAAGTCACCAAGGGCTCTATCGTCTTTGAAGGCAAGCAGGTGGAATCCCTGACGCCCAACGAATTGGTCCGCCAGGGGTGCATTCAGGTGATGGAAGGCCGCCACTGTTTTGGCCACCTCACCATTCAGGAAAACCTGCTGACCGGTGCCTTTACCCGCCGCGACGGCAATGCGGCGATCAAGCGCGATCTCGAGATGGTCTATGACTATTTTCCGCGGTTGCGCGAACGGCGCGCCAGCCAGGCTGGTTACACGTCGGGTGGCGAACAGCAGATGACTGCCATCGGCCGCGCGCTGATGTCGAAACCCAAGATGATCCTCCTTGACGAGCCGTCCATGGGACTGGCACCGCAATTGCAGGAGGAAATCTTCGAGATTGTCCGCAAGCTCAACGAGCAGGAAGGCGTATCTTTCCTGCTGGCCGAGCAGAATACGAACATCGCACTGCGCTATGCGACCTACGGCTATATTCTGGAATCCGGCCGTATCGTCCTCGACGGAGACGCTGCGGAACTGCGCGAAAACGAGGATGTGAAGGAATTCTATCTGGGCGTCGGCGGAGAAGGGCGCAAATCGTTCCGCGACGTGAAACATTACAAGCGGCGCAAACGCTGGCTTGCCTGACGGTTTTGCATCAAGAAGGCCGCGGGTTTGAGGGATGACGTGTTGGAGTTAACACCAGAGCGCAATTCGGTTGACGCTATCTGTGGCACCTGTTAATTAAACAAACGTTCATTTCTTTTTGATCCCCTGAAATGCCCGAGAGGCGCCACGGGGGCTCATGGGGAGAGGTATCCGGTAGTGCCGGAACTGCGGGAGAAGGATGGCACGCAAGGTAGGATCGATCGGTGCGGAGACGGCGGACAAGGTGCGCCTGGCAGCCCTTTCGCTGTTTGCGCGCTATGGCTATGCCGCCGTATCGATGCGTCAGATCGGACGCGAGATCGGCCTCCAGGCCGGTGCCATCTACAATCATTTCCCGACCAAGCAACACCTGTTGCGCGGCCTCATGGTCGAGCATATGGAACGGCTGCTCAATGCGTGGGAGGCGGAACGAGACGACGACCTCCCGCCATGCGAGGCGCTGATCGCCTTCGTCCGGTTTCATATCCGCTATCACGTCCAATGCGGTGACGAGGTGTTCATCTCCTATATGGAGCTGCGCAATCTCGAAGAAGAGAATTTCACGGAGATCGAGGAGCTGCGTCGGCGGTACGAGCAGAGTCTGCGGCAAATTCTGGAGGCGGGCAGCAGGGCAAAGGTTTTTTCCGTCAGCGATCCGCGTGTCGCGACGATGGCGGTTATCGCAATGCTGACGGGTGTGACCAACTGGTACAGGCCCGACGGGCGCCTTTCGCTGAACCAGATCGAGGAACTTTATGTCGGCATGATATCGGGTGCCGTCGGTATGAAGGAGAGCTGAGCGTGTTTACGACCGGCATGAATTTCGGGCTAGGCGACGAGATCGAGCAGCTGCGTGACACGGTGCATCGCTTTGCACAGGACAGGATCGCGCCGCTTGCACAGGAGATCGATGACACCAACCAGTTCCCGATGCATCTGTGGCAGGAAATGGGAGCCCTCGGCCTTTTGGGCATGACTGCCGACCCGGATTTCGGCGGCACCGGATTCGGGTATCTGGCGCATGCGGTTGCGATGGAGGAAATCTCCCGCGCGTCGGCATCCGTCGGCCTGTCCTATGGCGCACACTCCAATTTGTGCATCAACCAGATCAATCGCTGGGGATCGCCTGAACAGAAGCAAAAGTACCTGCCGGATTTGTGCAGCGGTGAGAATGTCGGAGCGCTTGCCATGTCGGAGCCGGGCTCGGGTTCGGATGTGGTCTCGATGAAGCTGCGTGCCGAAAAGCGCAACGACCGCTTTGTGCTGAACGGCAACAAGATGTGGATCACCAACGGTCCGGACGCCGATACGCTGGTTGTCTACGCGAAGACCGACATGGAAGCCGGACCAAAGGGCATCACCGCGTTCCTGATTGAAAAGGACATGAGCGGATTTTCAACTGCCCAGAAACTCGACAAGCTGGGGATGCGCGGTTCCAACACCTGTGAGCTGGTGTTCGAAGATTGCGAGGTTCCATACGAAAACGTCCTCGGCGAGGAGGGGCAGGGCGTGCGCATCCTGATGTCCGGCCTCGACTATGAGCGTGTCGTGCTGGCGGCCGGTCCTGTGGGCATCATGGCTGCGGCACTGGATATCGTCGTGCCTTACGTGCATGAGCGCAAGCAGTTCGACACGCCGATCGGCGAGTTCCAGCTCATGCAGGGCAAGCTTGCTGACATGTACACGACCATGAATGCCTGCCGTGCCTATGTCTACTCGGTCGCCGCGGCCTGCGACCGTGGTGAGACGACCCGCAAGGACGCGGCGGGCTGCATCCTCTATGCGGCTGAAAAAGCCACCCAGGTTGCTCTTGAATCGATCCAGGCGCTGGGCGGCAACGGCTATATCAATGAATACGCGACGGGACGGCTGCTGCGTGATGCCAAGCTCTATGAGATCGGCGCCGGTACATCGGAGATACGGCGCATGCTGATCGGGCGCGAAATCTTCGCCGAAACGGCTTGAGGCGAACATTCCATGGCTGTCCTGACATCCCAGATCGCACCGTCCTCCCAGTCCTTCAAGGACAATGCGGACCATATGCATGGCCTCATGGACCGGATCGGCGAGGTGGCGGCGGCGGTTGAGCTCGGCGGTCCGGAACCGGCCCGCGAGCGCCATCTTTCACGGGGCAAGCTACTGCCGCGCGAGCGGGTGCGTCGCCTGCTCGATACCAATTCGCCGTTTCTTGAGATCGGTCAGTTCGCCGCCCACGACATGTATGGCGGTGACATTGCGAGCGCCGGCCTGATAACCGGTATCGGCCGCGTCTCGGGACGCGATGTGATGATCGTCTGCAACGATGCGACGGTCAAAGGCGGCACCTATTATCCGATGTCGGTGAAGAAGCACCTGCGGGCCCAGGAGATCGCCCAGCAGAACAATCTGCCCTGCATCTACCTGGTCGACAGCGGTGGCGCCAACCTGCCCAACCAGGACGAGGTCTTTCCCGACCGCGAGCATTTCGGCCGCATCTTTTTCAACCAGGCCAATATGTCGGCGAAGGGCCTGTCGCAGATTGCTGTGGTCATGGGCTCATGCACCGCCGGCGGTGCTTATGTGCCGGCCATGTCGGATGAAACGATCATTGTCCGCGAGCAGGGCACCATCTTCCTGGCCGGCCCGCCGCTGGTCAAGGCCGCCACGGGAGAAGTGGTGAGCGCCGAAGAACTCGGCGGCGGTGACGTGCATACGCGCCTGTCGGGCGTCGCGGACCATCTCGCCACCGATGATGCGCACGCTCTGGCTCTCGCGCGCAGGGCGGTGGCCAATCTCAATGACAGCAAAGAACTGCATGGCGACCTCCAGGCGCCGGAAGATCCGCTTTACGATCCGGCGGAGATTATCGGCGTTGTGCCGAGTGATCTCCGGACCCCTTACGATATCCGCGAGGTGATCGCCCGCATCGTCGATGGTTCGCGTTTCGACGAATTCAAGGCACGCTACGGCAACACGCTGGTGTGCGGGTTTTCCCATGTCCACGGCATGCCGGTCGGCATTATCGCCAACAATGGCGTGTTGTTCTCGGAGAGTGCGGTCAAGGGTGCCCATTTCGTCGAACTGTGCTCACAGCGCCAGGTTCCACTGGTCTTCCTGCAGAACATCACCGGCTTCATGGTCGGCCAGAAGTACGAGGCCGGCGGCATCGCCAAGGACGGAGCGAAGCTCGTCACGGCGGTTGCAACGACAGCAGTGCCGAAGATCACACTGATCATCGGCGGATCTTTCGGCGCCGGAAATTACGGTATGTGCGGACGCGCCTACAGCCCGCGGTTTCTTTGGACCTGGCCCAACAGCCGCGTCTCCGTGATGGGCGGAGAACAGGCGGCAGGCGTGCTTGCCACCGTCAGACGCGAGGGGATCGAGCGCAAGGGCGGAAGCTGGAGCGACAAGGAGGAGGCGGATTTCAAGCGGCCGATCCTCGAACAGTTCGAGGACCAGGGCCATCCGCTCTATGCCTCGGCGCGTCTGTGGGACGACGGCATCGTCGATCCGCGCAAGACCCGCGAGGTGCTCGCCCTGTCGCTTGCGGTGGCCCTAAAGACGCCGGTTGGCGAGACGAAATTCGGCCTGTTCAGGATGTAGGGGGCGTCATGTTCAGGAAAATACTGATTGCCAATCGTGGCGAGATCGCATGCCGGGTCATCAAAACGGCGCGCCGGCTGGGCATTTCGTCCGTCGCTGTCTTTTCCGATGCGGACAAGGGCGCTCTCCACGTGGAAATGGCCGACGAGGCCGTGCATATCGGCGGATCGGCAGCGGCCGATAGCTACCTCAACGGTGATCGGATCATTAAAGCAGCGCTATCGACCGGCGCTGAGGCCGTGCATCCCGGATACGGTTTCCTTTCAGAAAATCCGGACTTCGTCGAGGCGGCCGAAAAGGCCGGGCTGACATTCATCGGCCCCTCGGCGTCGGCGATCCGCGCCTTGGGGTTGAAGGACGCTGCCAAGGTTCTGATGGAAAAGGCCGACGTCCCTGTGGTTCCCGGTTACCACGGTGAAGCACAGGAACTTGTCGTGCTCGCCAGCAAGGCCAACGAGATCGGCTTTCCTGTGTTGATCAAGGCGCGTGCCGGCGGCGGCGGCAAAGGCATGCGGCTGGTTGAGGATCCGAAGGATTTCGGCGAGGCGCTCTCCGCCGCCAAGCGCGAAGGCAAGGCGTCGTTCGGAGACGATCGCGTGCTTGTCGAAAAATTCATTGCCTCGCCGCGGCATATCGAGATCCAGGTTTTCGGTGACGGCTTCGGCAATGCGGTGCATCTGTTCGAACGCGACTGCTCGCTGCAGCGGCGGCACCAAAAGGTGATCGAGGAAGCGCCTGCGCCCGGCATGACCGACACGATGCGGCAGGCCATGGGCGAGGCGGCCGTCAAGGCTGCCAAGGCGATCGGGTACAGCGGTGCCGGAACAGTGGAGTTCATCGTTGACGGAACCGAGGGCCTGCGCCCAGACCGGTTCTATTTCATGGAGATGAACACGCGGCTTCAGGTCGAACACCCGGTGACGGAAATGATCACCGGACTGGACCTTGTCGAATGGCAGTTGCGTGTCGCTGCCGGCGAGTCGCTGCCGCTCACTCAGGAAGAGCTGACGATCGATGGCTGGGCGTTCGAGGCCCGCATCTATGCCGAAGACGCCCAAAAGGGATTTCTGCCGGCGACCGGTCGGCTGGCCCATCTGCAGTTTCCGCACGATCTTGCAAGGATCGATTCGGGCGTTCGCGAAGGCGATACGATCACGCCGTTCTACGACCCGATGATCGCCAAACTGATTGTTCACGGGCCTGACCGCGACACGGCCCTCAACCGGCTCGAAACAGCCCTGACGCGGACCGAGGCGGTGGGCACAACGACCAACACGGCGTTTCTGGCGGCGCTCTCCCGTCAGGAAGATTTTGCCAGCGGAAATGTGGACACCGGTCTGATCGAACGCAATCTCGATCAACTGAACAGTGTCGCGCCGGTTCAGGCCAGGGTTATCGCCCTTGCGGCCCTCGCCAGTCTTGAACCTGGCGATTCCGCCACCGAACCGGATCCGTTCGATGCTTTCGGTCTCTGGTCCCACTGGACCCGGCCGAAGCGGGTCGTTCACCTCGAAACTGGCGGCGATGCGTATGAACTTGCCGTATCCCGGCTTTCAAAGGACGCGTGGCGAATTTCCGCCTATCACACCGGAAACGGATTTGAAGCGCAGACCCTTGAACTGATCTCGAACGAGAACGGCGACCTGCGCGTGGCCTGCGACGGCACCATATTCTCGGCCCGCAGCATTCGCGATGCGGACAGGCTCACGCTGATCATCGACGGCACGGCCCGCCAGTTCCAACTGCCCGATGCGCTGGTCGGTGAGGCGGAAACCGACGAAGGCGGCGACCGGCTTGTCGCGCCGATGCCCGGTATTGTCAAAATGGTCAAGGTCGCCAACGGCGACCGGGTTGAGCAGAACATGCCGCTCATCGTCATGGAGGCCATGAAGATGGAATTGACGCTGTCCGCTCCAAGGGATGGTGTCGTCGCCGAAATCACCGTCTCCGATGGCGAACAGGTCTCGGACGGGGCACTTCTTCTGGCGCTTGAGCCGGAGGAAGGCTAGCGCCAGCCTGCCGAGAACGCTGTCATTTCGGCAGCGTCACACTTTGCATCCAGTCGATTTCCGGCCGTCCCGCAAGGGCAAAGGTGCGCGACCGCAATTCGGCGACCAACGTCTCGCGGGGCTTCAGCTCAGCGACCTTGTTGTCAGCGATGGGATCGCCGATGACGACATCCACCGGCTTGCCGATGCGGCGCACCGTTTCATGACAGTAGAGAGAAAGACGCAGTGTCGGGCTCAAAAGGCTTGCTATCTGAAACATGCGACTGTTCTGGCCGGCGAAATAGATCGGAACAATCAACGGCCGCGCCGCATGCACGAGCCGCGCGGTGTATGAAATCCACGGAAGGTCATAGGCCGGCCCCTTGAAGATGGATGATGCGGTCGCAACACCGCCGGCAGGAAAAATCGCGATCGAGCCGCCGTCCAACAGCGTATCCAGCGCGCGCCGCCGCGATGTGATTGTCGTGGCATTGCCCTCGGCGGTGCCGGAGAACTCGATCGGCAGGACATGCGGCTTGGCTTCGGGCGCGCGGCACAGCACACTGTTGGCCATGACCTTGACATCCGGACGGACCTTCAGGGCCAGCCAGCACAGGATGATGCCGTCGACCACTCCATAAGGGTGGTTGGCGATGAAAAGGACCGGCCGGTCGGAGGGAATGCGGGCCAGTGCCGCCTCGTTGTAGCGGACATTGATCTCAAGCAAGCGGAGGGCCGCGTCAAAGAAGCTCTCGTGGCGGTATTCGGGCAGATCCCTTTCGTCCCGGTACTGCCGGTAAAGCCGCTGCAGCTTCATCTTCCCGGTCAGTGATTCAATCGCACGGATGGTGGTGCGCTGAAGCCGGGGCTGATCGGGCGTTGAATAAGTTACATAGGTAGACGAACTCACTGGCATGCCCGAATGCGCGTTCCTTTCCTAGAAACGCACAAAGGCAGGATGCGACTGACATTGCAAGCGCCGTCCGGCAAAAACCGCGAAACCGTGACTTTGCTGTCACAAATCCGTCAAAAGGACAGCGAAATTGACGTTTCTCACATGTAAAAGTTGTCTCCGGTTGCAAAATCGTAAGTTTTGCGTAAGCTTTGTAATATATCGTTTGTATACAGAATTCTATTTCCTCCCTAGACTCGGGCTGCTTGATAAGCAGCCTTATTTTTTGCAATAAATTCAATGAGTTATGCGCGCAGATCCGGGCGTGATCTCGCATTTTTTGAACCCTTAATCGACCTCCTGATTCGTGGTTTGCGCGGCAATTATTGATGAAATCCCGGTTGTTTGGGCCGAAAAACGCCACCAAAACCGGCTTTTTTGGCCAGGATTGACGTGATTCGCCGCCAGCATCGTTTTACACAGCGTCACCGTCATATTCTGAACCCAATTTGATGAGTGACAAACCGTCCGGAAATGGGCAGGGTTGGCATTCCGGTCAATGCCGCCAGCGGCGGGCGCATTGTCAGTTGAATTGTGGCGCGCCAAAGGTGTCGGGAGACAGGATGAACATGGTGGAAATCGTGCAGCCGGATGCAGTCATCTCCTTTTGGTTTGACGAGCTTACACCGAAGGACTGGTTCACCAAGAGCGAAACACTGGATCGTGACATCGCCGAGCGATTCGGGCCGACCCATCTGGCACTGGCAGGCAAGGTTCCGCAGGAGTGGTGGTCGTCTGCGGATGCCGTGTTGGCGCTGATCCTCGTTTTCGATCAGTTCCCGCGCAACATATACCGGGACACACCACTGGCCTTTGCAACAGACGGTCTTGCGCTCAGGGAAGCCAAGACAGCGGTTGATGCAGGGCTTGACCAATTGGTGGATGCGGACCGGCGCATATTCTTCTACATGCCGTTCGAGCATTCCGAAGTGCTGGCAGACCAGGACCAGGCGGTTGAGCTGATATCGCGCATGGATAATGAAGAGTTTCTGCGCTACGCGCATGCGCACCGGGACGTGATCGTTCGCTACGGGCGGTTCCCGCACCGCAACGCGATGTTGGGGCGCGAAAACACAGCGGAGGAAACCGCATATCTGGCACAGCCCGGTTCCGGATTCTAGACTGTGGATTCAGGAGACCCGGAAGGCTGATTCAACAGGCATTTCGTCGTATACAGATGTCGGAACTACCACGGGGACACATGGTAAAGTCGCTCCGATCGCAATTGATCGTCGTCTTTGCACTCTGCCTGGGCCTGATGCTTCTGGCGAGCCATGGAGCGTATGCGCAGACCGCTCCCGAAGCGCAGGCCCCTTCCTACAGTTCCGATGACGTCAAGGCCGCACGCAAGGAAGTGGATGGCGCTGGCTCCGAGCTTGAAAGCTTCAAGGGCAAGGAGGAATCGGCGCTCAATGACGATCTGCGGCTGCTGGAACTGCAGCAGCGGCTGGAAGACATTGCCGCTTCCATGGAGCAGATCTACGCCGAACTGCAACCACGCCTGGAAAGTATCAGGGCGCGTGAGGAGGAGCTGGGCGAACCGCCTGCCGAAGGCGAACCGGAAGAACCGCAGCAACTGAAGGACGAGCGTGCCAAACTGGCCGCAGACCGTGCGGAGGTGAACGCCGAAATCGGTGAAGTTCAGGCGGTTGCCGATCAGGCGCGCAAGCTGGCTGAAGAGGTGGCCGGTGTGCGCCGGACACTGTTCCGCCAGACCCTTCTCGGCAGATCCGATCTCTCGGCCGAGAACCTTAAGGCCGTCGGCCATGCGCTGAACAGGGAAGTCAGCGAGCTCCTGTCAAAAATCACGAGCTGGATCGTTTTCACATGGTCCTTTGAGCGCCGCCAATTTCTTTCTGCATTGTCGCTGACACTGCTTCTCGGCCTGCTCTTCGTATATGGCGAATACCGGCTTTTTTCCCGCTTTACCCAACACGATCGGGACGAGGACAAACCGTCCGGCTTCGCCAAATACACCTATGCTTTCTGGTCGACCCTGTTGCCCACGGTGGGTCTGGCCATCTTTACCAGTCTGTTTGTTTTTTTCCTCAATAATTTTAATGTTTTACGCGGCGATATTTCGAAACTGCTGACATCGTTCTTCCAGTTTGTGGTGATCCTTTTCTTTGTCGGTCGCCTGGCAAGCGCGGTGCTTGCACCCAAGCATCCGCGGTGGCGGCTGGTAAATGTCTCCAACGGTGGCGCGCGGGTTTTGTGGTGGCTGATCATCGCCATGACATTCGTCAACGCCTTCGACTATCTGGCCGGAAGCGTCTCGGACGTCCTGCAGTCGCCGGTCATCCTGACGATCGCGCGCAGCCTCGTTGCCGCAGTCATTATCGGCATACTGCTTGTTATCCTTTCGCGCATCAGACCGATGCGTACAGAATCAGGAGGCCATGGTGCGTGGCCGCGCAGCGTATCGATCCCGCTGCTTGTACTTGGCATCGCGCTGATCATCCTGCCGGTTTTCGGCTTTGTGGGGCTGGCGCGCTTCATTGCTACTCAGGTGATCGTGCTCGGCGCGCTTCTGGTTACCATGTATCTGGGCTTCCTCGCGGCCAATGCGGTCTCCGAGCCGAAGGATTTCACCTCATCCGCCCTGGGCCAGATGCTGTCCAATAGGCTCGGTCTCGGAGAGATCGCGGTCGAACAGATCGGTCTGCTGTGCGGCCTGCTGATTTATGTTTTCGTGCTGGTGTTCGGCATACCCGTCATTTTCCTGGTCTGGGGCTATCACATCCGCGATATCCAGGGCTGGGCGGCCAGCAGTTTCAGCGAATTCACCATCGGCAGCGTCACGATCTCGCTCTCCGGGATCTTTCTCGGCCTTGTTGTGTTTGCCGTCGGCTACTTTATCAGCCGCTGGTTCCAGAGATGGCTCGACAACAACATCATGCGGCGCAGCCGCATGGAGGACGGGCTGCGCGATTCGGTGCGCACCGGCATCGGCTATCTCGGGATCATCATTGCGGCGGTCATCGGTCTGTCCGTCGCCGGCCTCAATCTCTCCAATGTCGCCCTGGTTGCCGGTGCACTTTCGGTCGGCATCGGTTTCGGTCTCCAGAATATCGTCAACAACTTCGTTTCCGGTCTGATCCTGCTGGTGGAGCGGCCGTTCAAGGTTGGCGACTGGGTCGTCACGGGTACGACACAAGGATTCGTTAGGCACATTTCGGTGCGCGCCACGGAAATCGAAACCTTCCAGCGCCAGTCGGTGATTGTCCCGAATTCGGAGTTCATCAACACGCCGGTTTCCAACTGGACGCATCGCAACAGGCTCGGACGTGCCGAAATCGCGGTTGGTGTTTCCTATGATTCAGACCCGCGTCAGGTGATGGCTATTTTGGAGGAAATCGGAAACAGCAACGACCTTGTGCTGCGCAATCCGGCGCCGTTTGTCGTCTTTACCGATTTCGGGGCCTCCTCGCTTGACTTCGAATTGCGCGTCTATCTGAGCGATGTCCTGCAAAGCCTGACGGTCGCGACGGAAATGCGCACCAAGATCTTCGAGCGGTTCAGGGAGGAAGGCATCGAGATTCCCTTCCCGCAGACGGACCTTCATATCAAGGCGCCGCAACCGGTCAGTACCGAACCGGAGGAAACAGAAACGTCCGAACCGGCCGACGAAGCGCCGAAGCGGCGTATCGACCCGGACGAATAGCGCCAGAGGAGTTTGTCTTCCTGCGTTGGGGAACTGTTAACCCTTTCTCAATTTTGGCTTCTGTTTACAGGCGTTTCCGGCCGGCTGTTCACCTGTTTTGAAGATTGATCCCTTAGCGTCGCGCCCATGGATATCCGGGTGGACGACAATAGCGCACACAGCGCGCAGCAGGACGTTCCGTTGTGTGTCGATCTCGACGGGACACTGCTGAAGACCGACACGCTCTGGGAGAGCCTTGTCGCTCTGCTGCTTCGCAATCCGCTGCTGGTGTTTGCCGCCGTCACATGGGTGTTTCGTGGAAAGGCGGCGTTCAAGAACGAAGTCTCGGCGCGTGTAAACCGCGATCCGGCGACCTGGCCCTATCGCACAGACATTGTCGATTTCATCACCCGCGAAAAGCAAAAGGGCCGTTCCATCGTTCTGGCAACGGGCGCGCCGGAAAAGGTCGCCGAAGGTGTGGCGAAGCAGCTTGGCCTGTTCGACGAGGTGTTTCACACGACACCCGAAACAAACCTGACCTCCAGCCGCAAGCGCAAGGCACTTGTCGAACGGTTCGGCGAGGCGGGCTTCGACTATATCGGCGACAGCAAGGATGACATAGCGGTGTTTGAGGCAGCGCGCCGCGCCTATGTTGTTGCGCCGGACCGTGCGGCGGCCCGCTGGGCAACCGGACATGGTGCCGAGGTTCTCGTTCCGCGCGCAGTCAATCTGCGCCTGATCCTGAAATCGATGCGTGTGCACCAATGGCTGAAGAACGCGTTGCTCGCGGTGCCGCTGGTTTTGAACCATGAATTGCTCAATTTCAGCCCGCTGCTCAGTGTCGTCGTCGCCTTCTTCTCGTTTTCCTTCGCTGCATCCTTCGTCTACATCCTGAACGACCTTGCGGATTTGGAAAACGACCGGCTTCACCACAGGAAGAAGGAGCGGCCGCTGGCGAGTGGCCGGCTGTCGATCCCGGACGGGTTCAAGCTCGCTTGCGGATTGCTGTTCGCGTCCTTTGCCCTGGCGTTGTTCTTGCCGATCACCTTTTTCGGAATCCTGCTCGTCTATATCGCGGCGACGACGGCCTATTCGTTCCTCCTGAAACGGAAACTGCTGGTCGATGTCTTCACGCTTGCGGGGCTCTTCACACTGCGCATCATCGCCGGCGGAGCGGCCATCAATTCAGATCTGTCGTTCTGGCTGCTGGCGTTTTCGATCTTCTTCTTTTTGTCGCTGGCGCTCGTCAAGCGGTACGTGGAGCTGTCGGAACTCTCCGAGGAGGAAGGCTCCAAGAGGATGGGCCGTGGCTATTATGCCGCCGACATCGAGATGATCGGCCAGGCGGGCATTTCTTCCGCCTTCGGTGCTGCGCTGGTCCTGGCGCTTTACGTCAACAGTGAGGAAGTCCAGCAGATGTACGCGACGCCACTCTTTTTGTGGCCGCTTTGTCCGATGATCGTCTACATGCTGCTTCGGATCTGGATGCTGGCACGCCGCAGCGAGATGCATGACGATCCGGTTGTCTTCATTATCAGGGACTGGCGCAGCCAGCTGGTGACCGCTGTCGGCGCAATTCTTGTCCTTGCTGCGGCGATCTATCCGCTATGACCTATGAAAGCTGGGGCCGAAACAGCCCAACCCTGCGGCGGTCCTGCACACCCGACAGCCTGAATTCGGAGGTCATGGCGAAGGGCAGCTTCCTGCCGTACGGAAATGGCCGGTCCTACGGCGACAGCTGCCATAACAAGGACGGCCGGCTGATCGACATGCGCGACGCCAACCGTATTTTGTCCTTTGATGAAGGCAGCGGTGTTTTGACTTGCGAGGCGGGGACGCTGCTTAGCGACATCCTCGCGCATGTCATACCGCGTGGATTTTTCCTGCCGGTGACGCCCGGTACGCGTTTCGTCACTGTCGGCGGTGCGATCGCTAATGATGTGCACGGCAAGAACCATCATGTGCGCGGCACCTTCGGAGCCCATGTTGAAAGCCTTGTGCTTCTGCGCAGCGATCGCGGGCTGCTGACCTGCTCGCCGAGTGAAAACAGCGATCTGTTCGCGGCGACGATCGGCGGCATGGGGCTGACCGGCCTGATCACCCGGGCGAAGATCCGCCTGATGCGGGTCGGTTCGGCCGATGTGCGCCAGCGGACGCTGCGCTTCGACGGGATCGATGATTATTTTACCCGCTGCGCCGAGTTCGACGACATGCATGAATACGCCGTTGCATGGATCGACCAGCTGGCCAAGGGGCGCAGGCTCGGGCGCGGCCTTCTGCTGGGTGCTGATCATCCCTCTGAGCGGTCGCAACCTTCGAGGCCGGCATCCGGTCCGAAACTGTCGATTCCATTTGTGCCGCCGGTCAATCTGGTAAACCGGGCGACGCTGAAAGTTTTCAACGAATTGTTCTTCCGCAAGGAAAGAGCCGGCGAGCACTGGCGCACGGTTTCATGGCAGAGTTATTTCTATCCGCTCGATTCCATCGGCCGATGGAACCGGCTCTACGGCCCCCGCGGGCTGTTCCAGCACCAGAGCGTTTATCCCGAAATGAACGGACACGATACGACCGTGCGGCTCATGGAGTGTGCGCAGGTGCACGGACATGCATCCTTTCTGACGGTGCTCAAGCGCTTCGGAGCGCACCGTTCGCCGGGTCTGTTCTCCTTCCCGCGCCCCGGCTTTACGCTGACGCTGGATTTCGCAAATCAGGGAGCCGATACGGTCAAGCTGCTCGAAGCGCTGGATGACATCGTCATCGCGGCGGGCGGTGCCGTCAATCCTTACAAGGACGCCCGCATGAGTGCCGCGACGTTCGAGGCGTCCTTCCCGGACTGGCGCGCCCTGGAAGTGCACCGGGACTGCGCCATGATCTCCGACTTCTGGAAGCGGACGGCCATGGTGCTGCCCCGGCAAACCGCCCGGATGGCCGCCTTGGCCGCCGCCGTCTGATCAAATTTTATCGAATATTGAAATCGCGTAATACCGGCATAACACCGGGCAGAATTCAGGCGTCAGAGCGGACGCTCTTTCTGTTTCCATGATTTTCTGGAGGCATCAACGAATGGGGGAATTGTGCTTGCGGTGGCTGGGGTGGGGATTCTATTGGAATCGCGCAATAGCTGCTCGCCTTTTTTCAAGTTCCGCGTCTTCCGGATTCCAGTTGTCACTTCCATCGAAGTAATCGGGATAGTACTCCCGGTATTCAGAATCCGGGTTTTCGAATGCTGCCAAGAATTCAGAGTATCCCCATACGCCTCCTATGTCCTCAAGTGGACAACGCCCGCTACCGGAAACAAGATATGGATACTGTCTGTCCTTATGTGCCGACTGAATCTTTCCAATACGGATTTTGTGTCTCCATGAGTCTCCGAAATCATAGAGGTAATTGAATTCGGGTTTGCCTTGCAAAAAGTCTATGACGTCGAGAACGGTAGCAGAGGCGTCTGATTTGGGGCTGGAGAAATACTGATCACTATCAGCACTCCAAGTGACAACTTGCTCATACCGGATCGCCTCAAATTCCCATAGATGGCAGTTGTGCCACCCCATTGCGGCCTGAATGTATAAGTGGAGGTCATTAAGGCATGTGTTCGCAGGGACATCCATTCGTCTTGTGACCCTGGGCTTCACATCCCGCAACGTGATGCTGAGACGAACTATATCAAGTTGATTGCCAGCCTGAGCCATTGTGTGAAACGTCCTGCTATATGTGTCGATATGATTGCGCCGTCAGACGGATGAACCATCGCCACAATGCAAGATTGGAAATGTCATGTCGACCGCATCTTCACAATCCAGCTGTCGCGCAATGCAATCTCGATCTTGCCGAAGAGTGGCTGTTCAGGATGCAAAATGAGACTGGCCTACGAGTTGCGGCAGAGCGGGCACCGGTTTCCCATTGAGGCCCAGCCTATCCCCCAAATAGTCCCAAAACGAGATGCCGAGTTTGTTGCAGGTCTTGAGCAGCGACAAGAAGGTGTCGCGGTTGGTCCGACCAATGTCACTGCGCGTCCCACCTGAAATCTTGCGCTTGACTACAACAACTCGGATATCGTTCTCGGAACCGTTGGTGTGCAGCGGTATTTCCGGATGCTCCAGAACCATCAGCAGTTCAGCCTTGTTGGCGTGCAATCGCCTCAACAGATTATCAAGGGCTGCAAAACCGGTTCGGTGGCGGAATATCTGGTCGAAGCGGTTTTGCAAGACCGCCTTGCGCTGTGGACTTGGGTTGAGACGGTAGGTTTTGAGGCATTCATAGTAGAGCCAGATCAGCCTGCGGGTGCGCTGTTGAATGGCATAGTGCTTATCTGTGAAGGTGTTGAGCTTATGCACCAACCGTTCGGCGTGAATCCAACACAACGCATGATCGCCGACTTTGAACTGTTTGGCATCATCACTGACGATCACCGTATCGGTGAGCAAGCCATGTGCGCTGATACTGCCCCATAACGCACCCTCGGTGGCAAGGCGCGTGGGATCAGGTGTGACTTTCAGTGCAGTGATCCCGAGCCGGTCGAGATGGGCCTGCCAGTCTGCGCAGTTCGGGAAATACTTATCTTCAGCGTCAATCAACAACTGGCGAACCGGAGCATTGAGAGAACGCTGCTGCATATAGGCAAGTGCATCGGCGTTGATCACATAGTCTTCATGCCCGGCCCGCAGGAGTTCGAGAAAGTTGATGCGGCTTTTAGAACCGGTTGTGGAAAAGAAGGAAAACCGATCATTGCCGATCTGGGTGCAGTAGCCGTTTTGGGCTTTGTGGCGTGCCCCGGTGTCGTCGACCGTCACCCATGACGCCGCGTCCAATCCCGTCTGCAATATTGCGCGTGCTTCCAAGGCAAAATGCTCATGACCCTCATTCAAAAACCGCATGACCTGGCGCTCGGAGATATCTATGCCGATTTCGCTCAGGAGCTTTACCAATCGTCCCACAGTGACTTGGCCTTGATGGTATTGCATCAGCACAAAACGGCGCAGTTCGGCACCAAAATGGCCCTTGAGGCCCTGTGGCAGCGGAGCCACGACAGTCTTACCATCAGGTGTCAACCAGCGCTCGCGCCGAAACCGGGTGGTCACTGGCTGAATGATGAGATCCTGAACGAGGAAGTCCTCGTACCCTTTGAAGCGGGAACCCTCTGGAACGTCCGCTTTTACAATCCGGTCTTTCATTGAACCGTGCCGAGGTGGCTTCTTTTTGCCGCGTCCACAGCTTTTATTGCCGTTCTTACGCGCCTTTTTCTCGCTGGCCTGGTTCATGCCGCTTGGTTTGCTCGGCTTGATGTCCGGTCGCCCATTCACCCCTTTTAATCGAGCGACCTCGTCGCGCAGATTGGCAATTGTCTGTTTCTGTTCGGCAATCACCTGATTTTGTTCAGCGACGATTTGCTTCAACTCGGCCACCTCGCCGAGCAGGGTCACAACCAGATCTTTGAGTTCTGTATTCGACAGATCATCAAGTGCGTGAGGTGGGAAATCCGACATAACCTCATCGACTCACAAAAACATCTCGGTGAGAACCCCAGCAGCGCTGATCGAGTCGATTTGCCGCACCACCGGAAATGACAAATCAAAACACAATGCTGCCCGGTGTTATGCCGGTATTACGAAATCGCCTCTTAACCCTCTGAATTCACGGAATATACGGGTTTTTCGGGTACCTAGAACGAGAAGTGGGGAACCCAGATGAACTATATCCCTTTTATCCTGTTTACGGTCCTGACGAATGCCGCTGCGCAGCTGATGCTCAAACAGGGCATGCTGAGCCTCGGGCCGCTCGAATTCGCGGGCGAGAATGTCGTCCTGAAGGTGCTGCAGATCGTCTTTCACCCGTGGGTGTTTGCCGGCCTCGTGACCTTTGTCATATCGATGGCGTCGCACCTTTATGTGCTGTCCAAGGTCGAGCTTTCCTTCGCCTATCCGTTTTTGAGCCTTGCCTATGTGGCTGTAGCGGTCTTCGCCTATCTGGTCTTCAAGGAAGATCTCAACGCCTGGCGGATTGCCGGCATTGCCTTCATCTGCGTCGGAACGGTGCTGATCGCCCAGTCGGGACGCACGGATCCGCGCGAGATCGCCTCAAACACCGGCAACACGCCTCACACCATCAGCGAGTTTGACACATGAAACATGTACTTTTCGGAGGCGACGGCTTTGTCGGCCGGGTTCTTGCCGACCGCCTGGTCAAGGATGGCGAGGAAGTGGTCGTCTGTGACATCGCGCGAGGCGATGTGCCGCATTACGCACACTGCCGCTTCATCAACCTCGACGTGACGGACAGGGCGCAGTTCGACAAGGTCGATATCGCCGCCGACGACATGGTCTACAACCTGTCGGCCAAGATGCTCTCGCCGCTTCAGATCCGCGCCAAACGCCACGAATTCTTCTGGCCGGTCAACTATTACGGCACCGAGAACATCATCGACAAGATGGCAGCGAGTGAAGCCTACCGGCTGGTGCACTACACCACCGACATGATCTACGGCCACACCTTCACCTATCCGCAGACCGAGGAGCATCCGGCCAATCCGCTTGGCGAGTATGGCCTGTCGAAACTGGCGACCGAGGACCTGGCGGCGCGGTGGCGCGAGCGGGGCATGCGCATCTCGCTGTTCCGGCCGCGCCTGATCATCGGACCCGGGCGTCTCGGCATCCTGTCGAAGCTGTTCAAGCTGGTCGACTACAATCTGCCGGTGCCGATGATCGGGGCAGGGCGCAATCCCTACCAGTTCATCTCTGTCTTCGATTGCGCGGAAGCCGCGCGACTGGCCTGGAAGGCGGGCGTTCCGAACGAGGCGTACAATCTCGGCTCGGACAATCCGCCACCGGTGCGCAAGCTGCTCGGCGACCTCGTCAGGCACGCCGGTTCGCGCTCCTTCCTGCTGCCGACGCCAGGATGGGCGGTCAAGCGCACACTCGACCTCTTCGATCTCGTCAATCTGCCGATCATGGATCCGGAACAGTATCTGATCGCGGACGAGATGTGCATTCTCGACTGCAGCAAGGCCAAGGAGCAGCTCGGCTGGAGCGCCGACTACCGCGACGAAGACATGCTGATCGCCGCCTTTGACGAATATCGCGGCGGACTGGCGGCGGGCGACCGCGGAGCCCAAGCAACGCCGAAGTCAAAAGCCACAGCCTGAGGCAGGACCATGAACATCGTACCCAAGATCACCAAGCCGCACCTGTTGACAGTCGAGGATGCCAAGGCGCTCGACCTGCCGATCATGACCGAATACTTCAAGGAGCACCTCAATCCCGGTCAGCTCCATTTCATGAAGCTGCTCGGTTTCAACAAGTTGAAGATCGAGCGTGCCGAAGGCATGTATTATGTCGACCAGAACGGCCGGAAGATCCTTGATTTCTTTGGCGGGTTCGGTTCTCTCGCCTTCGGCCACAATCACCCGAAGGTTCTCGAGGCGCGAATCCGGTTCCAGGAAGAAAAGCGTCATGAAATCGCCATGGCGTTTCTGTCGCAATATGCGGCCGCACTGGCACGGAACCTTGCCGAAATCTCTCCGGGCGATCTCGACATGGTGTTCCTCGGCTCATCCGGATCTGAAGCGATGGAAGCGGCCGTCAAGGTTGCCGAGCGGGCGGCCGGCCCGGAACGCAGCCGTATCGTCTATGCGGAGAACTCCTTTCACGGCAAGACGAAGGGTGTGCTGTCGCTGACCGATTCGCCGCTTTACCGCGGGCAGTTCAAACTCGTGGACGACACTGTTCGCGTGCCGTTCGGCGATATCGATGCGATCCGAAACGCATTCGAGGCCGACCCGCAGATCGGTGTCATCGTGCTCGAGACGATCCAGGGCGGCGGTGGCATCATCTCGGCGCCCCAAACGTTCTGGCAGGAACTGCGGGCCCTTTGCGACAAGCACGAGGTCTTGTGGGTGGCCGACGAGGTGCAGTGCGGCATGGGCCGTTCCGGCCGCTTCTATGCGTTCGAGCACGCCGGCGTGGTTCCAGACGTAACGGCGCTCGCCAAGTCACTCGGCGCCGGCAAATGCGCCATGGCGGCGATGATCGCGCGGCGCGACGTCTACATGAAGGCCTATGGCAAGCCCAACACGGCACTGATCCACGGGCCGGCGACATTCGGCGGTATCGGCGAAGCCTGTGTTACGGCAATCGAGGGGCTCAATCTCCTTTACGACGAGGGTCTGATCGAGAATTCAGCCGCGCAGGGAGACTACCTGCTGAAGCGTCTTATCGATCTTCAGGCAAAGTATCCGAAGATTATCAAGGATGTTCGCGGCCAGGGCCTCATGGTGGGTCTCGAGTTCCAGGATTTCAGCCAGACGCTGCCGATGGTCCTGCGTCCGGTGGTTTCCGTCCTTGACGACAAGCTGAAAGGTTCGCTTTCCGGTTTCATCGGTGCGCTTTTGCTGCGTGACTACGACACGCTGGTGGCATTTACCGAGTACAACCGCAATGTCATTCGTCTGGAGCCGCCTCTGATTTGCCAGGGCGAGCATGTCGATGCATTCGTCGACGCGCTGGACAGCCTGTTGGGCCGCGGCATTGTCGGCATCGTCAAGGATTTCGTGGCGAGCCAGGTCAAATAGGCCTCAGGCCCGGCGGCCCAACCGCTTCCATCCCAAAAAGAACACGCGTCCGGCGCTGCCGGCGCGTGCCGTGACGCTTGTCGTCCGGCGTTTTTCGCATGTCGCAAACAGGCGATACGTTGCCATGCGCGACGTTCATATTTGCCGCACAGTTTGACGATATCCGCGTCCTTGCGGGCGATCCCAGAGCTTTTGACCTATAAAGCGAAGGCGAAAGCCAATCCGATAGGCGTGTATGCATGGTCGGATATCGCGTTTGAGAAGCTTGAGGATATCAATCCCGGACAACGGGTCGCGAAAGGGCAAGAACGATGAAAAACAGCGCGCGTGCGGTTGTGATTGGCGGGGGCGTTGTCGGCGTCTCGACCCTCTATCACCTGGCAAAAAAGGGCTGGGACGATGTCATCCTCATCGAACGCAAGGAGCTGACATCCGGCTCGACATGGCACGCCGCGGGCCTGCTGCCGCTGTTCAACATGAGCTACTCGGTCGGACAGATCCACAAATACTCCGTACGGTTCTACCAGGAACTCGCCGAGGAAACCGGCATGGACACCGGGTTCAGGAAGGTCACCAATGTGCGGCTTGCGCGCACGCAGGACAGGCTGGACGAGTACGAGTATTACATGGGCGTCGCCGAGACGATCGGCATCGAGGTCAACCGGATGAGCCCGGAGGAAATCAAGGAAAAATGGCCCTATGTAAACACGGACGGTCTGATCGGCGCGATCTGTCACCCGGAGGACGGCTATATCCAGCCAGCGGATCTCACCCAGGCGCTTGCCAAGGGTGCGCGCGACCGTGGCGCCACCATCTACCGGAACACGACGGTCGAAGGCATCGAGCAACTTGAGGACGGCCAGTGGCTGGTCAAGACCGACAAAGGCGATGTGACCTGCGAACACGTAGTCTCATGCAGTGGCAACTTTGCCCGCAAGACCGGTGCGATGGTCGGGCTCGATATTCCGGTCATTCCCGTCGAGCATCAGTACATCGTCACCGAGGCCCATCCGGAGATCCAGAAATTCCGTTCCGAAGGCGGCGCGGAACTGTGCGTTCTGCGTGAATCGGATTCTTCCTGGTACATGCGCGAGGAAGCCGGCGGCCTGCTGCTCGGACCTTACGAGAAGGGCGCGCCATGCTGCTACGTGGACGGGCCATCCGACGATTCCGAGTATGAACTTTTCCAGGAGGACCTGGAACGGCTGATGCCGCATATCGAAACGGCCATCGTTCGCGTTCCCTATTTCGGCGAGGCGGGAATCAAGAAGGTCTATAACGGCGCCATCGCCTATACCCCGGACGGCTCCCCGATCATCGGTCCGGCCCCGGGCAGGAAGAATTTCTGGCTGAACGAGGGGCATTCATTCGGCGTGACGGCGGCCGGAGGCGCCGGCTGGCAGCTGGCGGAATGGATCGTCGAAGGCGAGCCGACCATCGACATGATGGGCGTCGACCCGCGCCGCTTTGGACCATACGCGACCGAGGGTTACCTGCGCGAGAAAAATGAGGAGGCCTATGCCAACGTCTTTACCGTCCACTACCCGGACGAGGAGCGGGTTGCGGCGCGGCCCCTGAAACGCACGCCCTGCTATGATCGCATGGAAGCGCTGGGCGCCGTCTTCGGGTCAGTCTATGGCTGGGAACGGCCCAACTGGTTCGCACCGCAGGGTTATGGCATCGACGTCGACAGTATCGAAAAGCCGGACGTGTTGACCAATCATAACCACCCCACGCCGGATACTGAAAACAAGGTCAAGGAAATCTGGTCGTTCCGCCGATCGAACTATTTCGAGCATGTCGGCAACGAGATCAAAAACGTGCATGAGAATGTCGGCCTGCTCGACATGTCCGCCTTTGCCAAGATGGAGGTCAGCGGACCGGGTGCCCGCGAATGGCTGGATTCGATCCTGGCGAACGCGATCCCGAAGAAACGCGGCCGTATCGCGCTGGCCCATCTCCTGACCAAGAACGGTGGCGTGCGATCGGAATTTACCGTCTATGAATGGGCGCCAGACCGGTTCTACCTCGTATCCGCGGGTGCATTCGAGGCGCATGATCACGACTATCTGCGCAAACTCGCGCCAACCGACGGTTCGGTGCGGCTGAATGCAATCACAGAGCGGCTCGGTGTTCTGGTGCTGGCCGGTCCACGGTCGCGGGACGTGCTTCAGAAACTGACGCGCACCAGCCTGGACAATGCCGATTTCCCGTGGCTTTCCGGCAAGCAGATCAGCGTCGGAACAGCGAGCGCACACGCGCTTCGGGTGAACTTTGTCGGCGAGCTCGGCTGGGAACTGCACCATCCGATGGAGCAGCAAAACGCGATCTTCGACATGCTGATGGACGCCGGTGAAGAATTCGGCATCAAACCGTTCGGCATCCGTGCGATGACGGCGATGGCGGTGGAAAAATCCTACCGGCTGATCCCGCGCGAACTTTCCATCGAGTACAACGCCTATGAATCCGGCCTCGATCGTTTCGTGAAGCCGAACAAGGGCGAGTTCATCGGCCGCGAGGCGGTCGTTCGGGCACGGGAAGAGGGACTGAAGTGGAATTTCGTCACGCTCGAAGTGCATGACATCACCGATGCCGACGCGCGCGGCAGCGAGGCCATTTACAAGAATGGCGAACTCATCGGCCGGGCAACCCACGGAAGTTATGGCTGGCGTTTGGGCAAGTCCCTGGCGCTGGCAATGGTGCGGCCGGAGCTGAGCGAGACGGGCACGGAACTCGAGATCAAGATCCTCGGCAAGATGCATAAGGCGACGGTGATCGACGAAAGCCCGTTCGACGCCGACAACGAAGCGCTCCGGGCCTGATCAGCAGAAATGATCAGCGGCGGTCGCCTCGAAGCTATTGCCGATTACGCCGCTGATGTCAGGAGTTGCTTGCGGTCGGCGCGCTCCTGCTGCGGCGAGCGGCCATAGAGTTCGCGGTAGCATTTGGAAAAATGCGACGCGGAAACAAAGCCGCAGGCAACTGCCACCTCAACCACGGGCATGGATGACTGGATCAGCAGGTGCCGTGCCCGGTCGAGCCGGATTTCCAGATAGTAGCGGGCAGGGGAGCGGCCCATCTCCTGGCGGAAAAGGCGCTCGATCTGGCGCCGCGACAATCCGGCGTAATCCGCGATCTCAAGCAGGGAAAGCGGCTCCGAGAGGTTGCTTTCCATCAGTTCGATGATCGACAGAACCTTGGAATTCTGAACCCCCAGCCGGGCGCGCAGCGGCAGCCGCTGCCGGTCGTGCGGATTGCGGACCCGGTCCGTCAGGGCCTGTTCGCATACCCGGTTGACGAGATTGTCGTCGTGGTCCTCGCCAATCAGGTTCAGCATCATGTCGAGCGAGGCGGTTCCGCCGGCGCAGGTGTAGATATTGTCGTCGGTCTCATAAAGATCGGCATAGACCTCGGCGAGCGGGAATTTTTCAGAAAACCCCGGCAGATCTTCCCAGTGAATGGCGCAGCGGCGCCCTGACAGGAGGCCGGCAGCGGCAAGCACGTAGGCGCCGGTGCACAGCCCGCCAACGGAGATATTCCTGTTGTGGACCTCACGCAGCCAGGCGTGGACGGACTTTTGCGCGTGGGTCTCGACATTGATGCCGGAGCACACGAATACCATCGAAGGGCGCATTTCGCCGGAAAGGTTGCGCCGCTCCTCTTCCAGGGTCGTCGTCGCCGATACCTCTATGCCGTTCGAAGCCATGACCGGTGAGCCGTCGAATGAGGCGATTCGCCAGCTATAGGCCTTGTAGCCGAGCATGCGGTTCGCAAGCCGCAGCGGCTCGATGGCGGTCGCGAATGCGATCAAGGAAAAATCCGGCACCAGATAAAAAACGAAGGATCGTTTTATCGTCGGCGTGTTGTTATCCATCGCCATCAATCCCCGAAAAACGCGCCTGCAGCCGTCAATACCGGCAAATTATTCCGTCCGGCGCAGCGACACTACAAATATTGCTCGAAACGCCACTGCATCATTGGCGCTGAGATTCCAGAATTTTTCGGATAAATCTCTCCACCCGCTGAGCAATAACGCCTAAGCGGCTGCGACCTTTACACAGTCGGTAGGTCGTGTGAAGCGAAATTTTCGGATGAGGCGAGGGAAAATATCGGCGCTGAATCAAGGCGCCGGAAAAACGATGCGAACAGGCGCGCCATAAGGCGCGCCCGCTGTTTTCAAAGGCCCAGGCGGCGGCAGGATTCGCGCGGGTCGTAACGGGCCGGCCAGCCGATATCACGCCGCATCTGGTCGCTCAGCTTGGCGACTTCCTTTTCCGTTTGGCGTGCCAGCCGGTGGCAAAGATACCGCTTCCAGCTTTTGTGTGCCGCTTCGGCCAGTCGCGCGAGAAACGGCGTGCGGCCAACCGACCGGGCCGGCGCGAAAGCGTAGTTCGAAGAGACTCGGTTTTCGATACGCGCATTGTTCAACATGTTCAGGCTCCTTCCAGATTGCCCGCCTTTCGGTATTGAAAGGACGATGAATTCAAATAAGGTCGCGACCCTTGATCTTGACTATGGCGCTTCTATTTGGTTCAATTAAACGAATAAATATCATCGTTTCATTCAGAAAAATTGAACTAAGAACATGAACGCACCGATCAATCACCCGGCTCCGCTTCTGGAACTCGATATCCTGCGCACCTTTGTTGCGATTGCCGACACCGGCAGTTTCACGTCGGCTGCCTCCATTGTGTTTCGCACGCCGTCAGCGGTTTCCATGCAAATCAAGAAGCTCGAGGAAATACTGGGGCGGCCTGTCTTTGCGCGCGACGCGCGGTCGGTGACGCTGACCAATGACGGCGTCGTCCTGCTCGGTTATGCGCGGCGGCTTTTGTCGCTCAACCGCGAAGCGGTTTCGCAATTCGTGTCGCCGGATATTTCCGGTGTCGTGCGGCTCGGCGCGCCCGATGATGTCGGCGAGCGGCTTTTGCCGACCGTTCTGAAACGATTTGCCAAGACGCATCCCTCGATCGCCGTTGATGTGGTCATCGACATGAGCTCCAACCTGATCAAGCGGATCGAGGAACGGCGCCTGGATATCACGTTGCTGACATGCCAGAGCGGATCAGTTCCGGAAGGTGGAGAGGTTCTGCTGACGGAGCGCCTCGTCTGGGCCGGCGCCAAGGGCGGCTGTGCCCATCTGTGTACGCCAATTCCGGTCTCCATGTGGGAGGAGGGTTGCGCCTGGCGCGCCGGCGCGGTCGAAGGCCTCAACGAGCGCGGCCTGTCTTACCGCATCGCCTATATGAGCGCCCACACCGCCGGGCAGAGAGCTGCCATCCTTTCTGATCTCGCCATAGCACCGCTCCCCGAATCCTTCGTCGGGGATGATCTGGTGGTGCTTGGCGAGGATGACGGTTTGCCGCCGATCGGCACCTATTCGATCGGCATGATCGTCAGGCCCGATGCGGAGCCTCCCGTGTGCGCTGCCGCGGATCACATCCGCGCGACCTTCACCATGCTGACGGAAACCGGGGAGTTTTCCGAAGCCGGCTAGCGCGGAATGAGTTCGACGCGGCGGTTCTTGGCGCGGCCATCTTCAGTATCATTGCGTGCGACGGGTGCCAGGAACCCCGCACCTGCGGCCACCATGCGGTCCCGGCTGATCCCGTGTGTGGACGCAAGGGCGTCGACCACAGACTGCGCGCGCCGGTGCGACAGGTTGAGGTTGTAATCCATGCTGCCCTGGTTGTCGGTGTGTCCGACAATGACGACCGAAAGATCCGGCGAAGCGCCGAGGAACTTAGCCATTTCCTCCAGGGTCGGCGCTGATTCCGGTTTGATGTCGGCCTTGTCCGTATCGAAATAGATGCCATAGAGCGCAAAGCTTCCCTTCTCGGCGAAGGCATCCTGCATGGCCTTGGCATCCACCATCTGGAAGGCAAGCTTGTCGATCTCCACAACTGTTACCTGAGTGCGGATCTTCTTGTGCGTATCGGCACTGATAACAACCGAGGCGTAGACATCCCCATCATCGTTAGACCGTTTTGCGCCGAGATAGCGGTAATTGAACGGATCGACCACCATTTTCGGCAACGGGAAAGTGTCGAGCGCGTAGGCCAGGTTTCCACCGCCGCATTCCTTGGTCTTGCATTCAAAGACGATGTCGAATCCCTTCTCCTGAAGACCCAGCTCGAAATTGCGCGCCACCTCGGCCAGCGATTGCTCGCCATCGAGTGTGTAGGCGATGCGGGTTACAGCACCCTCGATCGCTTCCAGATTGTCCGGGTCGCGTTTGGTAGCGGGCGCCGAGGCGAACGCGTACTCGTCGAACTCCCGAAAGTCATAGGCGACGATGTGGGAGCCGTCGAAGCGTCCGACCAGCGGATGATCGGCACTGCCGGCGATGTCCTCGGCGCTGGCGCCTGTTGAAAAGACGATCGCGACGAGCGCCCAAACGGCAAGGCAACCAATTCCTCCTGCGGCAAGTTTCATGCTCTTGCTCCCTGGCGGCATTGTGGGGTCGGCCGATCTTAGCAAAGCTCATGAGCGGTGAAAGCCACAAGCTTGCCGACCCGGCCATTCATTCTGCGGTTGTTGCAGGCTCGCACCAAGGTGCCGTCAGACGCGGCGCCGGCGGCCCTCGCGTCGGCGCCGGCCGCTGGACCCGTCATCCTTTGCCGTCGCTTGAGACTTTGCGGGCAGGGACACTGCCTTAGCGAGTTCCGGAAACGCGTCGGTCTTGTTCGGCAGCGCCATCGCGTTGACGAAATGCTCCTGGAACTTTGGCTCCAGGGCGGTTTCGATCTTCTCGATCGCGGTTACAGTCTCTTCGATCTCCCGGCGGTAACCGCGGTTGAGAAGCGCCATGCGCGCGCCGGTTCCGGCTGCATTTCCGACGGATTTGACCTTGCCCAGTTCACAATCGGGGACCAGTCCGAGAACCATTGCGTATTTCGGATCGATGAAGGAACCGAAGGCGCCGGCAAGGCCGATCTTGTCGACATGGGCGATATCCTGCTTGTCCATAAGCAGTTTGATGCCGGCGTAAAGTGCCGCCTTGGCAAGTTGTATTGCGCGCACGTCGTTCTGGGTGATGGTCAGCCGCGTCTCGCCGTCCCAAAGAACGTAGGAAAAGGTTCGCCCGTCCTCGATGATGCGTTCCGAGCGCGAGGCGAGCGAACCGTCGATGACACCGTCCTCGGAAATGATGCCGGCGAGGAACATTTCCGCAATCACTTCGATGATGCCGGATCCGCAAACACCTGTTACGCCCGTCTTTGCCGCCTGGTCTGCGAAGCCCGGCTCGTCCGACCAAGCATCGACACCGATGACCCGCACGCGCGGCTCGAGTGTGTGCGGATCGATACGCACCCGCTCTATCGCGCCGCTCGCGGCACGCTGCCCGCAGGAGATTTCCGCGCCTTCGAATGCAGGGCCGGTGGGTGAGGACGCCGCGACAACGCGGTCCTTGTTGCCGAGCACGATCTCCGCATTTGTGCCGACATCGACCAGCAGCATGATTTCGTCCTGGCGGTGCGGACCCTCGCACAAGGTTGCCGCCGCTGCGTCGGCGCCGACGTGACCGGCAATGCAGGGAAGCATATAGACACGCGTGCCGTGGTTCAGCGCCAGATTGAGATCCGATGCCCAACTGTGGACCGCACCGGATACGGCTAGCGCGAAGGGCGCGCCACCGAGCTCTGTCGGATCGATGCCGAGAAAGAGATGGTGCATGATCGGGTTGCCGACGAAAACGGCATCCAGGATGTCGGCGGGATCGACTCCGGATTCGGCGCAGACCTCCTCGATAAGGCCGTTGAGCGCATTGTGGACGGCATTGGTCATCGCCTCCTGGCCGTCCGGGTTCATCATCACATAGGAGACCCGGCTCATCAGGTCTTCACCGAACCGGATCTGCGGATTGGAAACACCGGCCGATGCAATCGTAAGGCCCGACAAAAGCGAAGACAGATGCATGGCGATGGTCGTCGAGCCGATGTCGCACGCAATGCCATAGGCTTCGTTCTTCAGGCCGGGATAAAGCGCGATCAGCGACGGCCGGGCGGTTTCCATGTCGCGATGAATGGCGGCGGTGACAGCCCACTGGCCTTCGCGAAGGATCTTCTGGACCCTCGGAAGCAGGTGCTGGTCGACGATGATGTCGGAAAAGCCCCAGTCGCGCTCCAGCGCAAGCTTCAGCCGGTCCAGATCGCCGAGCGGTTTGTGCATGTCGGGTTCCTCGACCTCGACGTAACACATCTGGATTGCCGGGTTGCGCTCGATCAGCCGTGTGTCGGCCGCCTTGCGGACGATCTGGGCGTTGACCTGCACATCCTGCGGTACATCAACAACGAGGTCACCCTCGATGGTCGCCGAGCAGGAGAGGCGGCGTCCGTCTTTCAAGTCGCGTTTTTCAGCGTAGCGTTTCTCTTTGGCGCCGAAGGCCGAGATATGGGTGTCGGCCGAGGTGATGCCGTGCTTGGCAAAGTTGCCTTCCTGGATCTCGATCTGGCAGCGGCCGCAAATTCCGCGCCCGCCACAGACGCTCTCGACATACACGCCAAGTTGACGTGCGGCCTCGAGAATGTTCGTGCCTTTTTCGAAACGCCCGCGGCGACCGGAAGGCATGAACAGGACCAGCGGGTCTTTTTCACTCGCCTTCTGGTCCATGAAACTGTCCTTTTCGGTCTGCGCGAATCAACGCCTAAACGTTGCGGCAGGATGCCCACCGGGGCAAGCCCGGAGATGGCGGTCAAACGCTATGCGCGGGCGCGCCGTCCGCCGCGTCGCCGACCACCGCTTGCCGCAGCGGCAACGGCTCCATCGGTCGCTGCCGGTGCGGCGCCGTTGGCCGGCGCGTGATCGCGATAGGTCATAATCCATTTCTGACAGTTCGGGTCGGTCGCATTCAGGACGTTGGCGCCGTGGACCATCTCCATTTCCTGAGGCCGGCAGGGATTCATGATCGCGGAGGTCATGCCAGATGCAATCACCATGGGAATGAATGCGGCATTGATGGCATGGCGGTGCGGCAGGCCGAAGGAAATGTTGGAAAGGCCGCAGGTCGTATTGACGCCGAGCTCGTCGCGCAGCCGGCGCACGAGCTTGAACACCTGCTGCCCGGCCGTTCCCATGGCGCCGATCGGCATGACCAGTGGATCGACGACAATATCCTCGGCCTTGATTCCATAATCGGCAGCATGCTCGACGATCTTTTTCGCTACGGCAAAACGCACATCGGGATCTTCCGAGATGCCGGTTTCGTCGTTCGAGATTGCGACGACCGGAACATCGTACTTCTTGATGAGCGGCAGAATATCTTCAAGCTTCTCGGTTTCTCCGGTGACCGAATTGACCAGCGGACGGCCCTTGGCGACTTCCAGTCCGGCCTGGATCGCCCCGGTGACGGAGGAATCGATGGAGAGCGGCACGTCCACAAGGCCCTGAACGATCTCAAGCGTCTTGACCAAAAGCGCCGGTTCGGTTGCGTTGGGATCGACGGCTGTGACGCCTGCATTGACATCCAGCATGGTCGCACCGGCGGCAACCTGCGCCAGCGCGTCCGACTTCACGGTCTCGAAATTGCCGTCCTGCATCTCGGCAGCCAATTTCTTGCGTCCCGTCGGATTGATGCGTTCGCCGATCACGCAGAAAGGCTGGTCGAAACCGATAACGATTTCCTTGGTTGCTGAAGCAACGATTGTGCGCGCCATTGGGCAGTCCTCAGTTCTGTGCTGCAGTCGTAGAAGGATATAAAGATGTCTTTATATCCCATGTGCCGCGTTCTTCAAGCCACTCCGACGTTTTTTTCAGCCCGCCAAAGGCAAAGACGTGGATCTGCCGAATGGGCGTTTCCGCGTTGTTGAGGACATGTTGCTCGATCGGGCCGACAACGGTTTCCGGCGAGTGGGATGTTGCCAGCGTCGTCAGCGACAGCGCGTTCTTCTTCAAAAAGGACACCGAATTGCCGACGCCGCACATGGCCGCAAACTTGATCAGCGTCGTGATCTTGGCGGGACCGGCGACGCCGAGATGAACCGGCATGTCGATACCGTGCTCTTTCAGTCCGTCCGCCCAACCGATGAATTTCTGCGCATCGAAACCGAACTGGGTGACAATGCGCAGTTTCGCATCGCTGCGCTCGGCGAAGGACTTCTTCAGCCGCAGCGCCTGGACGGCCACTTCGTCGGAAAAATCAGGGCTGCCCTCCGGGTGACCCGCAATACCGATGGATTTGACGCCGTGTTTGTCAAAGAACCCGGTCTCCAGCACCTCCATCGTGGAGGAGAAATCACCGGCCTGACGCTCCAGACCGCCGCCGATGACAAGCACATTGCTGATGCCGGCCTCGTCGCTCATGCGTTTGATGCGTTCTTCAAGCGCGCTGCGGGTCGTAAGACGCCGCGAGGCAAAATGCGGAACCGGCTCAAATCCAAGTTCGCGCAGGCGAACTACCGCCTTGACAAGCGTGTCTGTGCTGTCGGTCCCGATATCGGTGACGTAGACATGGGTGCCCTTCGGAAAAAGGTCGGGCAGGTCTGCCGATTCGACCGCCTGACGCGGCGCCACTTCAATCGAAGCTGCGATCTTTTCAGGCCGTTGCGGCTTCATTTCCACCACTGTCGTCATTGTTGCCGGCTCTCCCTCCTGAATTGACAAGGTCAACCAGGCGCTCCTTGGTGTAGTTTTCTTCCAGACGTGCGGCTGCCTTGTCGGCCTCCGCCTCCAGATCGTCGGAGACCGGTTCCGGAGCACCGCGCCGCCACTCGGCGAGGTACTCGTCGGTTTCATGAGCGCCGGAACGCATCGCACACATGTCGATGGCTTCGGTGAAACGCATCGACAATTCACGTTTGGCGCTCATACGGCCTTTCTTGACAATAACCTGGGCGGGTATGTCCCGCCAGTAAACGGTAATCAGATCAGCCATGAGTGGTCTCCTTGGCGCGTAAATATGGAAAAACCGATAGCGTGGCTTGCTGCGCGACGACGCGCAACGCGCTTAAAAACGACGCGTGCGCCGCAACAATATATAAGACCGGTTCCGTTGGGTGAAAAGCCTTGCGTTCCAAGCGGTGGAAAGGCCGTTGCGGCGTTCTAGACCACAGAGCTGAAAAGGGCGGTCGTCAGGAACAGAACAAATGCAAAAATCAGCGTCGCAATAATGCCAATGACCGATCCGACCGCCAGGCAGTTGCCGTCGTTCTCCGTATGGGCAAGGCCGATCGTTGCGATTGCGAAAGCCGGCAGCCAGTTCCCGAACGGTATGGGCACGACAACAATGATTGACAAGAACAGGATATAGATGCCGAAGACGCGTTCCAACAGGGGGCTCGTCAGCGGCCAGTGGCGCGGACGCACCCAGGCTTCCATCCATTTGAGCCAGGGTTCCGAGCGGCGCACGATCTTCTGAAGTGTTTTCTTGTCGAGTGTGTAATTTGCAAGGCGCTGTGGCAGCCAGATATTGTTGCGTCCCGCGACGATCTGCCAGGAGACGAAAATCAGCGGCAGTCCCAATATCAGCGTCGCACCGGGTGGAAGCGGTATCAGATTTGGAATCGAGAAAACCAGCAGGAACGCACCGAACGACCGCTCGTCCATGGCTTCGGAAATCTCCCGCAGGGTGATGCTGGGCCCCATTGTCTCGGAGATCTCCTTCAGCAAGTCGGAGAGGCTTTCCGGGTGCTTCTTATGCCGTGCCGAAATGCCGGGAACCGAACCTTCTGCGTGCGTTTCGCTCAATCTTGTCTCTCTTCGGCTTCAGAACAACGGTGCTCAACTGAATAAAACGCGTATCAGCCGAATACTATGACAATACGTCAGCCGCTGTTTCATCCGGATCGCGGGCAACACATGTGGGACTTTTTGTGCAAATAGGCAAGGGCACCGCGCCGAGGCGCGCGATCAGGCGGACTGCAGCGACGCGGTCAGGTCGCCATAGCCGGTGAAGCGGTACTCATATTCCAGTCCGAGGCGCTCTGCAGCAAGCCGTGCCTTTTCCTGCAGTTCCGGATCTTCTTTCTGGGAAAGATAGACAAGTTTCCGGTAGTTGCCGAAATACATATCGCGCAACTCCGGATGCCGGTCCAACCCGAGCGGTTCGACGATGAAGCTTTCGAACTGCCGCGCAAGGAAGTCGGTCAGGAAGAACGCGTCAATGTCGTCATCCCACTGATCAAAGAGCTCGTTGCCGGCAAAAAACGAGTAGCAGTGCGGACCGGCAATACGTCCGACACCTTCCTCCTCGCAGACCCGGTCCAGCATGCCGCCGGTGCCGCAGTCGGCATAGGCCACGTAAATCCGCTCGAAACCCTCTTCGCGGGCCGCCTTGACGGCCTCCCGCACGCCGGGCGCAATGCGCTCGGGGTAAAGGTGCCACTGCGCCGGAAGGCAGGTCAGATCGATATGCGACAGGCCATTGGCCTCGCAAACGGCGAGGATCTCGCGCGCAATGGCGCCGCAGCCGATGACGCGTACCGGCTTTGATTGCGAATATGTGCGATCCTGCTTGCTCATGGCGGCATTTATACCGTTAAAACAAAATGGCGGCCAATCCGGCCGCCGTTCTCAAATTCATTCCGATCTGGCGGCTCTAACCGGCGCTGGCCATCTTGTTATGCTTTCGCTTCATGAATTCCTTTGCCGTTTCCACGGCGACGGCCGCGTCGCGGCAATAGGCATCGGCGCCAACGGCCATGCCGAATTCCTCATTCAGCGGTGCTCCACCGACCAGTACGACATAGTCGTCGCGGATGCCTTTTTCCTTCATCGTGTCGATCACGACCTTCATATAGGGCATTGTTGTCGTCAAAAGCGCCGACATGCCGATGATATCAGGCTCGTGCTCGTCTATCGCCTCGAGATAGTTCTCGACCGGGTTGTTGATGCCGATATCGATAACATCGAAACCGGCGCCTTCCATCATCATGCCGACAAGGTTCTTGCCGATGTCGTGAATATCGCCCTTGACGGTGCCGATCACCATCTTGCCGAGCTTGGGTGCGCCGGTTTCGGCCAGCAGAGGGCGCAAAATGGCCATTCCGGCCTTCATGGCATTCGCCGACAAAAGCACCTCGGGGACGAACAGGATGCCGTCCCGGAAGTCCTCTCCGACGATACGCATGCCCTCGACGAGAGCCTTGGTCAGAACATCGTAAGGCGCCCAGCCGCGATCCAGCAGGATGGTCGTGCCTTCCTCGATCTCCTCCTTGAGGCCGTCATAGAGATCGTCATGCATCTGTTGCACGAGTTCATCGTCAGACAGTTCGGCGAGAATGATTTCGTCTTCGGACATCGGCGTTCCCTCGATGCTGGCGTTTGTCGCCATTTTGAATCACGTAAGTGTTTATCCTGAAAGTCTTATGCGGGAAAGAAGTGAATATGGAGTTCTCAAAAACGACGCGCGTCAATCTGAAAAGCGACCCGGTTATTGTGCGGAATTTTGAGGCCGCGGCCGCGTCGGGCAGCCTGTCGCCATAGCGTCACGGCTTGGCGCATAGAGAAAGGCGGCAGACGGGCGGGGCACTAGGCTAAACGGCAACGAAATCATTGCCGGATCTGTGCAGGCGCGAAAAGGGCTGCGAACCGGCGCACTGATGCCGCAAATCATTGCTATTTGCTACAATGCAAGGGCGGCAGGAAAGGTGACCGATATGGAAGCTGAAAAAACGAGTTCCGGCCGTGGTGGGGGCCGACGGGGTCGCGGCGGTGCCGGAGGCGCAGCCGCGCGGCGCGCATCGCGCAGCGGCAGCGGCCCGGGCGAGCAGCAATTCTATATCAGACGCAAAGTTGCCGAGTACGAGGTCCTCGACGAAGAGGGGCTGGCGCTGATTGAAGCCAATGCCGAAACGGTGCTGGAAGAGATCGGTATCGAATTCCGGGATGATGCCGAAGCCCTGGCGCTCTGGCGCGATGCCGGTGCGGACGTCAAGGGCGAGCGCGTGCACTTCCCTAAGGGGCTGTGCCGGTCGCTTCTGAAAACGGCGCCCGAGGTCTTCACCCAGCACGCGCGCAACCCGGAGCGCTCCGTGCAGATCGGCGGCAAGGCGACCGTTTTCGCGCCCGTCTACGGCCCGCCATTCGTCCGTGATCTCAACGGCGAACGCCGCTATGCGACGATCCAGGATTTCGAGAATTTCGTCAAACTGGCCTATCTGGCGCCGTCGATGCACCATTCGGGTGGCACCGTGTGCGAGCCGGTCGACATTCCGGTCAACAAGCGCCACCTCGATATGGTCTATGCCCATATGCGGCTTTCCGACAAACCCTTCATGGGTTCCGTCACCGCGCCGGAACGGGCGCAGGACACCGTCGACATGTGCAAGATCCTCTTTGGCGAGGACTATGTCGATCAGAACTGTGTCGTCGTTAACCTGATCAATGCGAACTCGCCCATGGTGTTCGACGACACCATGCTGGGTGCCGCGAAGGTCTATGCGCGCAACAACCAGGCCTGCATCGTCTCACCGTTCATCCTGTCGGGGGCGATGAGCCCCGTTACGGTCGTCGGCACGCTCACGCAGATCCTTGCGGAAGTGCTCGCCGGCGCTGCTTTCACGCAGTTGGTGCGCCCCGGTGCGCCGGTGCTGTTCGGCACCTTTGCCGCTTCCATTTCGATGCAGTCCGGTGCGCCGACATTCGGGACGCCGGAACCCTCGCTCGTCTCCTACGGGGCAGCGCAGCTTGCCCGCAGGCTGGGACTTCCGTTCCGCACCGGCGGGTCGCTTTGCGGCTCCAAGGTGCCGGACGCGCAGGCGGCGCATGAGAGCGGTGCAACGCTGAACATGACGCTTCTCGCCGGCACGAACTTCGCTTTGCACTCGGCCGGCTGGCTGGAGGGCGGCCTGGTATCTTCCTACGAGAAATTCATGATCGACGTGGATCAGCTTGGCATGATGCAGAGATTTGCCGAGGGAGTTGATCTGTCGCAAGACGCTCAGGCGATGGATGCAATCCGTGAAGTCGGTCCGGGGAGCCATTATCTCGGCTGTTCCCATACGCAGGCGCATTTCCAGACGGCGTTCTACCGGTCGCCGCTGGCCGACAACAACTCCTTCGAGCAGTGGCAGCTTGAAGGCGAGAAGCGCATCGAGAACCGCGCCAATGAGCTGTGCAGAAGCTGGCTCGAATCCTACCAGGCGCCGGCCCTGGACGAGGGCATCAATGACGGGCTCCGTGATTTCATTCGCCACAAGAAAGAGGCCATGCCTGACGCCTTTACATGAAAGAAGCCCGAGGACGGCCGGGCTAAAGTGGCCAATCTCATTCACAGGGATGTCTGGCGCTCCGCGTTCCGGGACGATGAATGATGGATGCTGATCACCAGTCCGATCTCTACGGCCGTCTGGACAAAGCGCTGCGGCGGCATGGCCTCATGGCACGCGGCGGGCTGCACATGTCCGAGGATGCGGACCTGGCCGTCCGCGAATATGGCTTTCGCAGCATTGTGCTTGCGGGTCATGCGGGCTCATCGTTCTGGCCGGAATTCGAAACCTACCGCGAAACCTATGGTGGCGCGCATCCTCTGGATGCCTGGTCGCGGGTCGTCGGTCAAGAAATCGAATCTGAATTCGGCTGCAAAGCCTTGTATCCGTTTGAAAAACCCTGGTGGCCGTTTCAAAGCTGGATCAAACGGACCGAAGGCCTCAAGCCATCGCCGCTTGCCATATTAATCCATCCGGACTTCGGACCCTGGCATGGCTACAGGGCTGCCTTTGCGTTCCGGGAGGCGCTTGCGCTGCCGGCGCCGGTATCGCTCGCCCATGCCTGCGACAGCTGTGTCGACAAACCCTGTGTCGCAAGTTGCCCCGCCGACGCGGTGGCTCTACACAATTTCGATATCAAGGCATGTCGGTCGCACCTTGCCAGCGATGCGGGGCGCTCCGGGTGCATGGTTTCCGGGTGTCTGGCGCGCAATGCCTGCCCGGTCGGGCCGCAATACCGCTACACCGAAGCGCAACGTCAATTTCATATGGACGCGCTTGAGCCGTTGCCGAGCTAGACACGCTCTAAAGGATATCAGGCGCGCCTGCGGCCGCGGCGCTCCCGTTTCGGTGCATCCGCACCGTCTCCGGCCGTTTTGTTGCGCAACGGTCCGATTTTTTCAACGATCTCGTCGAGCGTCGGTTTTTCCGTCTTATCGTGCGCGTCGATTGCTTCCCGCATGGCTTGCAGGTGTTCGCAGGTCGTACCGCAGCATCCGCCGATAATCGTCGCACCGGCATTTATTGCCAACCGCGCATATTCGGCCATAAGCGGCGGCGTGCCGGAGTAATGGATTTCGGAACCACGGAATTCCGGGATTCCGCAATTGCCCTTGACGATGATGGCTCCATCCGGATTGGCTTCCTTCATGTCCAGCAGGGATGCCAGAATATCGGAGGCGCCCACGCCGCAGTTGGCGCCGACAGCCAGCGGAGCCTCTTGAATGTCATTGGTGACATTATGGATGTCTTTCGGGTGCAGCCCCATCATCGTCTTGCCGGCGGTATCGAAGGAGCCTGTATAGGTAAACGGCATGCCGCATTTAACCGCTGCTTCTGCCGCAGCACGGATTTCGTCCTGCGCCGACATGGTTTCGATCCACGCAACATCGGCGCCGCCCGCCTTGAGGCCCTCGATCTGTTCGACAAAAGCCTCAACCGCGTCCTCATAGGTGAGGGCGCCAAGCGGTACCAGCAGCTCGCCGGTCGGGCCCACGGAGCCGGCGACAATAACCGGCCTTCCGGCACTGTCGGCAACCTGTCTGGCGATTTCTGCCGCGCGCTTGTTCAGTTCAAAGACGCGATCCTGCGCATTGTGGAGTTTCAATCTGTGGCGTGTGCCGCCAAAGCTGTTTGTCAGGATGATATCGGCGCCGGCGTCGACAAAATCCTGATGCATCCTGGTGATTTTTTCCGGAGCGTCCTCATTCCACAGCTCGGGGGCCTCGCCTGATTCAAGACCCATGGCAAAAAGAGTGGTGCCGGTTGCACCATCAGCGAGAAGGACACCCTTCTTGGCTATCAGATCAGCCAGCGGATTGTTTGAAGCAGCAAGAGAGGACATCGCATCTTCCATGAGTTACCAAAATGCGTAACGATATAAACATGTCTTTATATCATGACAATGCGAAAATTGCCCGCAATTTTATTCGCTGCCGTGTTTTGTCAGCGTGCGGGTTGTCCACTCTTCAGGGCGCTATGAATTTGCCAGGTAGTTCCTGATCCTCCGGGCCGCTTCCGGTGTGACCCATTCCCCCCAGATTTCCTCGTGGTTTTCGAGAAAATAGTGGGCACTTTCTTCTCCCGTTGCCTTGTTGTCGGTCATCCATGCGAGCAACTGGTTGACGGTCCTGTTGTTCCAGGAACGTTTGTCGAGATAGGCGTTGGCCGCACCGCCCCGGCGATGAAATTCGTCGGTGATTGCCGTATAGACTTGGGATTTCGGCCAGGCGTTGGGCTGTGGATGCGGGCAATCGGGGATGGCCGTGCAGGTGTCCCACTCGGACTTGTCGTGCGGCACGCCAAAGCCGAGGCGAACCATCTCGTATTTGCCGAGGATCGATGTCGGTGCCCAGTAAAAACCAAGCCAGCCCTGGTTGCTTTCAAACGCTTTGGCAATCGACTCGTCGAGCTCGGCCGGCGATGCCGTGTCGACAAGCTTGAAGCCCTTTGATTCGGCGTCGAACGCCTTGAAGAGGTTTGCCGTTGATATCCGGCAATTCCAGTCAGGCGGACAATTGAACACACCGCCCTTCGACGGATCGTCCGGTGCCGGAAACAGTTCCGGCCGCGCCAGAGCGTCCTCGACGGTTCTGATCTCCGGATAGGCCTCGGCGATATAGTTCGGGATCCACCATCCTTCGACGCCGCCGTCGGAAAGCGAGGGTGCACCAAAATGCAACCGGCCCTCGTCAGCCGCGACGTCCAGGGCCTCGCGCACGGCATTGATCCACAGTTCCGGAGCAACGTCTGGCTGACCTTCCTTTTCCATCGAGGTAAATGTCGACATCGTATCGCCGGGGACAAGCCGGGCGTCGCACCCATAACCTTCCGAAAGAATGATCTTGTCGATGTTTGCAAGCACGTCTGCCGACCGCCAGCTCATTTGCGCGATGGTGACGCTGCCGCAGTCTTCGGCGGATGCCGGGGCTGCAAAACACAACAGACCTGCAATGAGGAGCGATGGAGCCATGAGCTTTTTCATTCGTAACTGCTCACCCCGTCACGCGTCTTGAGCATAGTGTGATTTGACCATATTGGCGGCATTTCCGGCCAGCGCGATCTGGATCGCGACAAGTGGATTATATCCGAGGGCACCCATGGAACTCAGGTAGCTTGATATCCGGCACCAGGCGTGTGCATAGCGGTCTGTCCGGAAGCAGCCCGAGACTTTGATTTTGACCTTTGCCATCCTGATTTTTTGCTCGCCCGCGTTATTGGTGAAGCTGACATCGGGTTCGCTCATGAAGCGAAGCACGGAGTCCTCGTGTTTCAACAGACGCTCATGCAGGTTGTGGGCATCCGACTTTGCGACCCGTCCGCGCTTACCTTCCGGTTTCGCAGGAACTTCGGGCATTTCCCCGGCACCTTGCGTCAGAATGGTCCGATACCTTTTGCGTATCTTGCGACATTCGGCCTCGCTCAACACCCCGGTCTCGCTCTTGTTGACCTTATGGCAGACCTCACGCAACACCTTCCTCATCAGGCGCGCCCAACGGTAATTGCTGGAGTCGACGACAAAGGTCAGTTCCCGAAGCAGATGCGACCCGCATAGCTGATGCTTGCACTGGCTGTATGCAAGGTAGGATGCCCAGCAATCATGGATCAACACCCCGGTGTAGACCGGAATGATGCCGAATGCCTCTATCGCTTCCTTGCCGCGCCTGGGGTGCAGGAACTTGATAGTGTGGATACCCCGCCCGGAGGCATCGTAATGTGCCAGGTGCCGTTATACTGAACGTCACAAATCAAAGGGAGAGTATCCACATGTCGGAAGTTAGCATCATCGGCGTTGATCTTGCAAAGCAGGTTTTTCAGGTCCACGGAGCCACAGCCGATGGCTCGGTTGGCTACCGCAAGAAGTTGAGCCGCGCCCAGTTCATGCCGTTTCTTGCACAGCAGCCCCGATGCATTGTCGCGATGGAGGCCTGCGCCACAGCTCACGATTGGGGCCGCGAGATCGGTAAGTTGGGCCATGAGGTGAAGCTGATTCCACCTCAGTACGTGAAACCTTTTGTCAAAAGGCAGAAAAACGACAGGGCAGACGCTGAGGCGATCACTGAAGCTGCCTCCCGGCCGACCATGCGGTTCGTTGAGGTGAAATCCACCGAGCAGCAATCGCGCGGCATGCTGTTCCGATCACGGCAGATGTTTGTCAGGCAGCGCACGCAGACCATCAATGCGCTGCGCGGCCATCTCGCCGAATATGGCGTGATCGGGCCGAAGAGCAAGGCGGGGATCAAGAAGTTGAGAGCCGCGCTGGACGACGATACCAATGGGCTGCCCGCCCTCGTGCGTAACACGGCCCGGATGTATGCCGAGCACATCGATCTGCTGGCGACCAGGATTTTCGATCTGACGAAGCAACTCAAGACGGAGGCGAAAGCATCCGGCACAGTGCGAAGGCTGACAACAATGCCGGGCGTCGGGTTGCAGACGGCACTGGCAATTGAGGCCTTTGCCCCGGACATGAATTGCTTCAAACGGGGGCGTGACTTCGCAGCCTGGCTGGGTCTCGTGCCGCTTCAGCGCTCGACAGGCGGTAAGGACCGGCTCGGGAAAGTTTCGAAGATGGGTCAGAAAGACATCCGAAGCCTGTTGATCATCGGGGCGATGTCAGTGATCAATGCGGCGACGCGGTTTGGGGTTCGCAAGGGAAGCTGGCTGGCCAGAATGCTGGATCGAAAACCGAAGCTTCTGGTCGCGATCACGCTGGCCAACAGGATGGCACGGGGTATCTGGGCCATGATATCGAAACAGGAGAATTATCGGAATCCGGAGGCGGTAGCGTAAGCGCGGATCGCGCAACGCTTCGCGTCGGTGCCCGGGACGTGTGAAGAGGTCGACGAATAGCATGGGAGATTGATCGGAAAGATCCGGAGCGGGAAAACCATGTTGACCCAAAAGGCAAAATAGCTCTGGAACTTGATTTGGACCCGGTTCGCGCATCACCATACCGGCCCGCGGCTGCACAAAAAGCCGCACTGTGAGGCCTGATAAATGACCGCATCCGATCACACGCTCACATCACCGTTCGAAAATCGCTTGACACCGGGGTATCCATAAATGAGGGTCAGGGAGTCATCGGTCAGCACATGCAGCCACTGGTTTTTGCTGTCGACCCTGAAACCGGTCTCATCGGCATGCAGGGCCGGGCGGGTCAGAAGATGTGCGGCGGCAGCCGTTTCCCAGGGTTCAAGCGCCTCGTGCAGTCGCTGGATGTAGCCCAGGCAGGTGGCCTGCGACATCCTGACGCCAGAGATGGCCCGCACCAGTTCGACGGCGCGGCGCAAAGACAGCATCTGGGCAATCAGCAGGTTGATCACGAAGGCCTGAAAGCCAACGCCATATTGCAAAGGCCCCGGCATGTTTTCAGGGAAACGCCCCTTGGTTCGGGTGCGGCATTTGGGGCAGTCCCTGGTTTCTGCGACGACCTTTTTCTCGACAACCTCGAACATGATATCGAGATGGATGCGTTCCTCGCGCGCCGAGGGTTCGACGTCTGAGAGATCAGCCCCGCAACTGTCACAAACCTGGACGGTGGAGGTTTCCCCGACGGTGACCTTGCGAAGGTTTTCGCCCGTCATCCAGTTCGGCGCCACACCCTTGCCGGAAGCCTTTTTGCTCCGTTTCCCGGTGTTGTCCTTATCCGTCTGCGACGGCGCAATACTGGAGTTCTTGCCGGTCTTCCTGGTCGTCTTTTCCAGAAAGATGGCGATCAGGATGCCCAGCAAGCTGCACAACACGCCAATAACCGCATCGACGTCATCTGAAATCCTGCCCGCTTTGCGCAGCGCGGCAATGCGCGCCCTGGCAGCATCGAACTCTTCACGCAGGGAAGTGCCATTCACGCTTGCCATCAGTCCGCCCGCGATGCCATGGACATCAGGCCATGCGGTGGCCGCATCGCCTTTTCAGGCTTCCAAATGCAGCGAGTAGCCTTGACTGAAAGACCACCCCAATGCGGCTTTTCCCAAATCAATCGAACACGTGTCATAACCCGATAGAATCACGAAAATCGCAATGAGGGGATCGTTAATAGCCGATTCAAATCGTCGCACCACTCCGAGGCCAAAAAGGCATCTCGATTGAGCTAGTGGGTCTGAAACCGCCGTTGAATCTCGGGGACTTAAAGTGGGGGTGAGCAGTTACTTTCATTCTTTGTTTTCTCCCGCTTGCGTATGCCGGTCTATGGCCAGTTGCCGCCCCTTCTTGAAGAAACGATCTGCCCGGCAGCGGCATCTGCACTTCTGCCGCCGGACCCATTGACAACATGGCTGGATACCGCGTGCCGTCCGGATACGATTGCGATCATTTCGCTGCTTTCGTGACTATATATGGCTCTATATGGCACTTGGTTGTACCGCAACGGCGGAAAAGCACAAAAATAGTTTATCTGACGTGGAAAAGGGGCCCAAAACACAGCGTTTTTCGTGCAAGATCCGGCGAGAACTGATCAATATGCCAGTCTCGCGATTTCCTGAAACGGAAGAACCGGTCCGCGCACGTTTCGCGACAGCGCAAACAATGCGACGCCGGACTGACGCATTCGGGCTGGCTTTTGCCGTGCCGGGCAGTCTATACCCGTTCCAAACTGCAGATCCTGACAGGTTCTGCTACCGGGAAGGGACGGCGAAATGAACAAGCATGTCGACATCAAACGCCGCGACCGCGGACCCAAGGGACGCTCCCTGGACGATGCGGCGTTTGAGGAAATGCGAGGCCTATTCGAAGGCCAGCAGCTTCGGCGCGACCTGCTCATCGAGTACCTGCACAAGATTCAAGATACCTATGGCTGTATTTCTGCCGCGCATATCAGGGCGATGGCCGAGCTGATGCGCTTGCCGCAGGCGGAAATCTATGAAGTCGCATCGTTCTACGATCACTTCGATGTTGTGAGGGAAGGCGAGGACGCGCCCGCGCCCCTGACGATCCGCGTGTGTGATTCACTGTCCTGCATGATGGCCGGATCGGAGGCCCTTATTGCGGCCCTCGAGAGCGGCGTCGACCCGACGCTTGTGCGAATCGCGCGCGCGCCCTGCATGGGTCGCTGCGATACCGCGCCGGCGGCTCGTGTCGGCGACAGGGAAGTCGATCACGCGACGTCGGAAAGCCTGATGAAGCTCGCCAGTGAAGGCGGTTTCGACACCGTCGTGCCGGACTACATCAATCTCTTCGCCTACCAGGAATATGGCGGCTACGCGCTTTATGACAGTGTCCGGTCGGGCGCGGTCGGCGCCGAGTCTCTCATTGAGGCGCTTTCCGATGCGGGGTTGCGCGGCCTCGGCGGCGCCGGGTTCCCGGCGGGCAAGAAATGGGGCTTTGTGCGCTCATACGCGGGACCGCGCCTGATGACCATCAATGGCGATGAAGGTGAACCCGGCACTTTCAAGGACCGCTATCTGCTTGAAAGCGATCCGCATCGCACGCTGGAAGGGGCGCTGATCGCTGCCCATGCGGTTGAGGCCGAGCGCGTCTATTTCTACATGCGCGACGAATATCCGGCGGTGCTGGAAATCCTGCGGACGGAGATCGCGGCGCTTGAAGCGGCCGAAATCATCGCCCCCGGCTTCATCGAACTGCGCCGGGGCGCCGGTGCCTATATCTGCGGCGAAGAAAGCGCCATGATCGAAAGCATCGAAGGCAAACGCGGCCTGCCGCGCCATCGTCCGCCGTATATCGCAGAGGTCGGCCTGTTCGGCCGGCCAACGCTCAATCACAATGTCGAGACGCTGTGGTGGATCCGGGACATCGTCGAAAACGGCGCAGAGTGGTTCGCAGACCAGGGGAAGCCCGGTCACCCCGGGCCCCGATCGTGGTCGGTGTCAGGGCGGGTCAAGGAGCCCGGTGTGAAACTGGCCCCGGCGGGCGTCACGATCCGCGAACTGATCGACGACTATTGTGGCGGCATGGCGGAAGGCCATGAATTCAAGGCCTATCTTCCAGGCGGGGCTTCCGGGGGAATTCTGCCCGCCAGTATGGACAGAATCCCACTCGATTTCGGCGGCGAACTTGCGGATGCCGATGCGTTTGTCGGCTCGCACGCGGTGGTCGTCCTGTCCGACAAGGACAGTGTGAAGGAAGCGACGCTCAATCTGTTGCGGTTCTTCAAACATGAAAGCTGCGGGCAGTGCACGCCTTGCCGGGGCGGAACGGAAAAGATGGTTTCGCTGCTGGAGCAGGAAGGCCCTCTGGACGAAGCCGCGATACGCGACCTTGAGGCGGTGATGCGCGACGCGTCGATCTGCGGCCTTGGGCAGGCGGCGCCCAATCCGGTCAACCACCTTCTGATCCATTTCCGGGACGAACTTTAATGTCCGGACTGGCCAGACTTTTGTTCGTTTTTGGAGCAGTGGTCCACAAATCATTGCGCTATATAGGAAATTGACCCTAGGGTTCGGTGTTTGCTGAGGATACGCGCAGATGACGGACATTACGTTCAGTCTCGACGGTAAGGCCGTAAAGGCATCTGAGGACGAGAGTATTTGGGATGTGGCGAAGCGGGAAGGGACCCGCATTCCGCATCTTTGCCATCTGGACCAGCCGGGATACCGGCCGGATGGCAATTGCCGTGCCTGCATGGTCGATATCGAGGGTGAGCGGACACTCGCCGCCTCCTGTATCCGCAAGCCGACCGAGGGAATGGTGGTGCGCACCGACACGGAGCGCGCCGAGAAGTCCCGCCACATGGTCTTTGAGCTGCTTGCCAGCGATATGAAGCCGCGGGACGAAAGCCCGGACAACCAGTCGGTCTTCTGGGAATGGGCCTCATCCATGGGCATCGACGGATCGCAGCGGTTCCCGTCGAAATTCGATGACGCCGGCATGGATCGCGGTTTCGACATCTCCAATCCGGCGATCGCGGTCAATCTCGATGCGTGCATCACCTGCGGCGCCTGCGTGCGCGCCTGCCGCGAAGTTCAGGTCAACGATGTCATCGGCATGGCGGGGCGGGGCAATCACTCCGTGCCGGTGTTCGACATCCACGATCCGATGGGTCTTTCAACCTGTGTGAGCTGCGGTGAGTGTGTTCAGGCCTGTCCGACCGGGGCGCTCTACGAAAAGACGCTTATGGACGAAGGCAATACCACGCGAGATGTGCAGGATTTCGACAAGGTGGTCGACAGTGTCTGCCCGTTTTGCGGTGTTGGCTGCCAGACAAGCGTTGCCGTAAAGGATAACCGGATCGTCCAGGTCGATGGCCGCAACGGCCCTGCCAATGAAAACCGACTCTGCGTCAAGGGACGCTTCGGTTTCGACTATGTGCACTCGCCGGAAAGGCTGACAAAGCCGCTGATCCGCCGTGATGACGCACCGAAGGCCGGTGACATGGACCTGCGGGATACCGATCCGCTGACGATCTTCCGCGAGGCCAGTTGGGAAGAGGCGCTCGAAAGGGCTACATCGGGACTGAAGACAATCCTTGACCGCGACGGCGGCGGCGCGCTTGCCGGCTTCGGTTCGGCAAAGGGCTCAAACGAGGAGGCATACCTCTTCCAGAAACTCATTCGCGAGGGTTTCGGAACCAACAATGTCGACCACTGCACGCGCCTTTGCCATGCATCGTCGGTTGCCGCGCTGCTCGAAGGCGTCGGTTCGGGCGCGGTGTCGGCGCCGTTCACTGACGCGATGAAGGCCGACTGCATCATCGTCATCGGCGCCCGGCCGGCGACAAACCACCCGGTTGCCGCGACCTATTTCAAGCAGGCGGTCAAACAGGGCAAGCAGTTGATCATCATGGATCCGCGGCGCCAGGGTCTGATGCGTCATGCGACCCACCCGCTGCAGTTCAAGCCGGGCAGTGACGTGGCGATGCTCAACGCCATGCTCAATGTCATCATTACCGAAAACCTCTATGACGAGCAGTACATCCAGGCGAATGTCTCCGGCTTTGAGGCACTCAAGGAGAAGGTCAAGGACTTCACGCCGGAGGCCATGGCCGAGGTCTGCGGCATCGATGCCGCGACCCTGCGGGAAGTGGCGCGGGTCTACGCAACCTCGGAACGCTCGATCATCTTCTGGGGAATGGGCATTTCGCAGCACACCCACGGAACGGACAATTCCCGGTGCCTGATTGCCCTGGCCCTGACAACAGGCCATGTGGGCCGCCCGGGGACCGGTCTGCATCCGCTGCGCGGTCAGAACAATGTCCAGGGCGCATCGGACGCCGGACTGATCCCAATGTTCTTTCCGGACTACAAATCAGTCGAGAATGCGGATATCCGCAGCGGCTACGAGGATCTGTGGGGTCGCCCGCTTGACCCGATAAAGGGCCTGACCGTTGTCGAAATCGTCGATGCGATACACGAGGGCAAGATCAAGGGCATGTACATCATGGGAGAAAACCCGGCGATGTCGGACCCCGATCAGCAACATGCCCGTGCCGCACTGGCGGCCCTCGATCATCTCGTGGTGCAGGACATCTTCCTCACCGAAACGGCCTGGCATGCCGATGTCATCCTGCCGGCGTCGGCCCACGCGGAAAAGCTCGGCACCTACACGAATACCAACCGCCAGGTGCAGATCGGCCGGCCGGCGCTGGATCCGCCCGGAGAAGCACGCCAGGACTGGGAACTGATCGTCTCGCTTGCCACCGGTATCGGCCTTGACTGGGACTACGCTGAGGTTGCCGACGTCTACGAGGAAATGGCGTCGGTCATGCCGTCCCTCAACAATATTCCGTGGGAACGGCTCGTGCGGGAAGACGCCGTGACCTACCCGGCCGATGCCGTCGACCGGCCGGGCAACGAGGTCATTTTCAGGGACGGGTTCCCGACTGCGGACGGGCGCGGAAAAATCGTCCCGGCCGATCTTTTGCCGCCGGACGAAGTGCCGGACGACGAATATCCAATGGTGTTGACCACGGGCCGTCTCCTGGAGCATTGGCACACGGGCGCGATGACCCGGCGCTCCGGCGTGCTCGACGAGCTTGAACCCCAGGGCATCGCGGTCATGAATCCCTACGAAATCGAGCGCCAGGGCCTCGAAGCCGGGCAGATGGTCGCCGTGGAGACCCGGCGCGGCGTCGTCGAGGCCATCCTTCGGTCTGACCGCGAAGTTGCCGACGGCATGATCTTCATGCCTTTCTGCTTCAATGAGAGCCCTGCGAACCGGCTGACCAATCCGAAGCTCGATCCGTTCGGCAAGATCCCGGAGTTCAAATATTGCGCGGCAAAGATCGAGGCGGTCGCTGCCGCAGACGCCGCGGAATAATTCTCCAGTTCAGATATCAGCCGCTGTAGCCCAGCGACCGCAGGCGCCGCGCAATGGCCTCGCGTTCAGAGATATCGAAGGCGCGCTGTTCCTGGTTGTGCGCCTCGAACATCGCCCTGAATTTCGCACGTGCCATTGTCATGAGCTGACGGCAGGTCGGTTGCGGCGTGATCGCAACAAGTCCATTTTCGATTAGCGTCTTGTGCTTCTTCGATATGTTGACGTGTTGCTGCTCGTGCCATTCGACGTGCTTGCTCAGTGCCTCGAATGCAGACCGGGTTCGTCCATCCGCACGGTCGAGTTCAGACCATTCGGGAAGCGTGACGAGCAGATCCAGATCTATCTCCGCCGACTCTATGCGGCAGCTGTCGCCGTCGCGCACCGTCTTGACCTTGGGTGTCATGCGGGTCTCGGTGGTGCCTATGGCGTGCCCGTTCTGCGGGCCGCGGCGGGCGATCTGCTGGTTGATCTGCTCTGTGGTGGTGCCCGGAACCGTGTAGTAGACGGTCGTCAGTCCCGAACTTGTGCTTGTGCAGGCGGACAGGCCAACAATTGCAAGTACAAACAACGCTGCTCTTCCAAGTCCAGGCGAGCGACTTCCACGATTATGCTGAAGGTTGCGTTGCATGAACCGGTTACTCTCCCACACTGTCCCTGACGGGCTGCGCTGCAGTTTGCGGAAAATACGCGTCAGGTACAATATGGTCCACACAATAATGCCGGTCCATGGGTTTGTGTGACCAAAAAAACACGGCCCGGCCTTTACCGGGTCTTGCAAAAATGGTTCATGGAAATGAACGGTCGTTTGTTTGTTTTCCGTGATCGACCGGATTACAATAGTTTTACCGCACCTGTGGGTTGCCAGGAACCGGGGCAGGGGCGTCAGGGAGGCCGACAATGGATGCAGCCGTCGAAACCCGCGAAGAGCGTTTTGGACTGAACGATGAACAGCGCGCCATACAGGAGATGGTGAGCGCGTTCGCGCAGGATCGTGTCGCACCCAATGCGATCGAGTGGGACCAGAACAGGCACTTTCCGCTTGATGTCATCAAGGAAACAGCACCGCTTGGACTTGGCGGCATTTACGTTGGAGACGATGTCGGCGGTTCCGGCCTCGGCCGTCTTGATGCGGTGGTGATTTTCGAGGCGCTCGCCAAAGCCTGCCCGGCCTTTTCGAGCTTCATCTCGATCCACAACATGGCCGCCTGGATGATCGACGAGTTCGGTTCGCAGGAATTGCGGGAGCGTTTCCTTCCCGGCCTTACTTCAATGGAACAGATCGCTAGCTATTGCCTGACTGAGCCGGGGTCGGGTTCCGACGCGGCGGCGTTGAAAACACGCGCTGTGCGGGATGGCGACAGCTATGTCATCAACGGCTCCAAGCAATTCATATCCGGCGCCGGTGTCAACGATCTTTACGTGGCCATGGTCAGGACGGGCGATGAGGGATCGTCGGGCGTCTCCGCGCTCGTCGTGCCCAAGGATACGCCCGGCCTTTCCTTCGGCGCGCCGGAAGCCAAGATGGGCTGGCATATCCAGCCGACCGCCCAGGTGAATTTCGACAATTGCCGGGTGCCGGCCGAAAACTGCATCAATCACGAGGGCATGGGATTCAAGATCGCCATGGCCGGGCTGGACGGCGGTCGGCTCAACATCGCGGCGTGCTCGCTTGGCGGCGCGCAGTCGGCACTCGACAAGGCTCTCGAGTACACGTCGGAGCGCAAGGCATTCGGCAAACCGATCAATCAGTTCCAGGGCCTGCAGTTCAAGATGGCCGACATGGCCACAGAACTCGAGGCATCACGGCTGATGCTCTATGCCGCGGCTAACCGGCTTGATCAGAAGGCCTTTGACGCCGGAACGTGGTCAGCCATGGCAAAGCGCTATGTTACCGATACCGGCTTCAAGGTCGCCAATGATGCGTTGCAGTTGTTTGGCGGTTATGGCTATCTCGCAGATTACGGTGTCGAGAAGATCGTTCGTGACCTGCGCGTCCACCAGATCCTGGAAGGCACCAACGAGATCATGCGGGTCATCATTGCGCGCCACCTGACCCGATAGGACCGGAACACAGTAGGGAGCGGGAGCTGTCATGACGAATATCGCGTTTATCGGGCTCGGCAACATGGGCAATCCCATGGCAGCCAATCTTGTCAAGGCTGGGCTTAATGTCACCGGTTTCGACCTGATGGCGGAAAATCTCGAAACGGCAAAATCCCACGGCCTGGCCGTGGCTGATTCAGCAGCAGATGCCGTCAGCGGCGCGGATGTTGTGATTACCATGTTGCCGGCGGGCCGGCACGTTCTGTCGGTCTATGCCGATATTCTGGACAAGGCGCCGGGCGGTGCCCTTCTCATCGACTCCTCAACCATCGACGTCGACAGCGCCCGCAAAGCGCACGGGCTCGCCGCCGAGCGGGGTATGCTGTCGGTCGATGCGCCTGTTTCAGGTGGCGTCGGCGGCGCGGAAGCCGGAACGCTGACATTCATGGCGGGCGGATCGGACGAAGCGTTCAAACTGGCGGAACCGATCCTCGATCCCATGGCCGGCCGCATCGTGCATTGTGGCGATGGCGGCGCGGGCCAGGCAGCCAAGATCTGCAACAACATGATCCTCGGCATTTCGATGATCGCCGCAGGCGAAGCTTTCGTGCTTGCCGAAAAGCTCGGCCTGTCGCACCAGGCGCTGTTTGACGTCGCGTCGACATCCTCCGGCCAATGCTGGTCAATCAACACCTACTGCCCGGTGCCGGGGCCGGTTCCCACGTCTCCCGCGAACAATGACTATCAGCCGGGTTTCGCAGCGGCACTCATGCTCAAGGACCTGAAACTCTCCCAGGAAGCCGCCCAGAGTTCCGGTGCTGTCACGCCCCTTGGCGCTAGCGCCACGCAGCTCTATGCGCTTTTCAATGCGGCGGGTGAAGGTGGTACTGATTTTTCCGGAATCATCAATTTCCTGCGCGGCGGCGAAAAAAACTGAAGTAAAAACGCCGAATTTAGGTTTGATTAAGGTCTCAATAACTGTCCGGTAACGTTATTCCCCTAGAACAGTTCTGCGGCGGTAATACCGTCGACCGCTCCGGATCAGGTACTGCGTACCGGGGTGCCAGCGATCTTCGTGTGTAACTTGCGAAGGGTCACGCGTTGTGTGACCAAACCGCGCCCGGGACGTCCCGAAGCGCGGTGATCGCGTATCAGCTGACGCTGCTTTCCTGTTTGTTGTCGAGAGTGTTTTTGTTGCGGTACCACGTGTGCTGCCTGCTCGCGCGCATTTTGTAATTGTCGCAAGCGAGCAGGCATTTGCCTGCTTTGCACTTGCGCACCGTGATGATAGAGCGTCGTTCATGACCATGGCCATCATGCTCCAGGGAACCGGCTCGGATGTCGGCAAGACCGTGCTTGTCGCCGGACTGTGCCGCCTGGCCGCCAACCGGGGCGTCAATGTACGCCCCTTCAAGCCGCAGAACATGTCCAACAATGCCGCCGTTGCCGACGATGGCGGCGAGATCGGCCGGGCGCAATGGCTGCAGGCACTTGCCTGCCGTGTTCCGGCATCCGTGCACATGAATCCGATCCTCTTGAAGCCACAGTCGACCACCGGTTCCCAGGTCGTGGTGCGCGGCAAGGTCTGGGGCACGGCGGGCGGGCGGGATTACCAGTCGTTGAAGGGCGGGCTGCTCGACGCCGTGATGGAAAGCTGGGAAACGCTTCGCGACAGTGCCGACCTCGTGATCGTCGAGGGCGCCGGATCTCCCGCCGAGATCAATTTGCGTGCGAATGATATCGCCAATATGGGTTTTGCGACCCGCGCTGATGTTCCGGTCGTTCTGGTCGGAGATATCGACCGTGGCGGCGTCATCGCCTCGCTGGCCGGAACGCACCGTATCCTGCCGCAGGAGGATCTGAATCAGATCCGCGGTTACATTATCAACAAGTTTCGCGGCGACGTTTCGCTGTTCGACGAAGGCATCGACCAGATCGGTTCCTTCACCGGCTGGCCCTGTTTCGGCATCGTTCCGTGGCTCGAGGAGGCCAGGCGCCTTCCGGCCGAAGACTCCGTGGTTCTCGAGCGACTGGCGCGGGGTTCCGACAGTGCCCTGAAAGTTGCCGTCCCGACCCTCGATCGCATCGCCAATTTCGATGATCTTGATCCGCTCGCCGCCGAGCCGGGTGTGGAGGTCGTCATGGTGCGGCCCGGCGATGCGATCCCCGATGATGCGGGTGTCGTTGTCATTCCCGGTTCAAAATCCACCATCTCCGATCTCGCTGCATTTCGGCGAAATGGCTGGCATGTCCAGCTTGAACGGCATGTGCGGCGCGGTGGCCGCGTGCTCGGCGTTTGCGGCGGTTTCCAGATGCTCGGCCAAAGGGTCTACGACCGCCATGGAATCGAGGGCGATGACACCGAGGCCGATGGTTTGGGACTGCTGGACGTTGTGACCGAGATGGAGCCGGAAAAGACCGTGCGTAACGTCTCGGCTCACAGCGCGATGTTTGATGTTCCGCTCACCGGATACGAGATCCATATCGGCAGGACCGAAGGTCCCGATTGCCTGCGGCCGTTCAGCGTCATCGACGGGCATAAGGATGGTGCGGTTTCTCCGGATGGCAGGATTGCCGGAACCTATCTCCACGGACTGTTTGCCGCCGACACCTTCCGGGAGCGGTATCTTGCGACGCTCGGGATTGAGGGCGGCGGAACGAATTACCGGGCCGAAGTGGATCAGGCGCTGGACGGCATCGCCGACCGGCTGGCGACGCTTTTGAGCCCGCAACTGCCGGGATTTGAAGAACTAATTTAACCTGCTGCTAACGGCGTTTCATAAAGGCATGTTTGCGATTTCGCGCTAATGTGCTGGATGTTGACGTGGCCGGTATGACGCTGGCCGTGCGCACTTTGGGGGTGCGAAAGTGCCAGGAGCGTGGTTCTGCTCCTGGCCGGCGAATGACAGTTGCTCTGCCCTTGGGCCGGCACTCGCCGATACGCAGGTGTTGATACGATTGGTCTGATCCAAGGGCTGGATCGGTGCGTTTGCGACGCTCCGATGTGTAACGCTTGTGTGGGAGAACAGGGTGACATACCCGGACCTGTCATTTTTGAGCGTCTTGCGGAACCGGACACGCCCGATCGTCGTCCGGTCGCTCCTGCTGCTGGTGGCAATCGTCATTTTCGCACAAGGGGTCAACGCCTATTTCACACCCGATCTTGCGGGTGCCGAACGGATTGCAAATGTGCTCCTGTGCCTGAAAATAACTTCAATCGTCGCTGTTCCCTTCGTCTTCTACGTCGTTCTGCTCCAGGCCCGGGCGGACCTTGCCGCGGAGTTTTTCCGACTGTTGTCGCGCACCGATGCGCTGACGGGCCTGCTCAACCGGCGCGCCTTCGTTGAACTTCACAGATCGGCCGGTGCCGATGATGGCTTCGGCGAAACCGGCAGCAGGGCACTGCTCGTCATCGATCTCGATCACTTCAAACAGGTCAATGACCGGTTCGGACATGACGCTGGAGACGCCATTCTGATGCAGCTTGCAGATCTGTTCCGGATCAATCTGAGGTCGGACGACATCGTTGCACGGATGGGCGGTGAAGAGTTCGCTGTTGCTTTGCGCTGTGGCGCTGAAGACGAGGCGCTGTATGTTGCGCAGCGGCTTCGCCATGCGGTCGAGCGCAATGTTTTCCTCTTCGAGAACCAGGAAATCCGCCTGACAGTCAGCATCGGGCTGGTGTGCTACGATGGTGATACCCGGTTTGAATCAGCTTTGCGGCAGGCCGATCTCCTGACATACAAGTCCAAGAAAGATGGCCGCAACCGTATCAGCTGCGGTGAGGGGCATCTCGCGCTTCCGAATGCGGCCTAGCCTGGCCGGCCGGCCAGGCGCTTCGCTCTGAATGGCATGCATGGCGCAATCTCGATTGACAGCCTCTGCCAAACAAGCCTATCACTCAATCTTGCGAATGGTCCCGTATGGCCAAGCCAGAGGGACGAAAAGGGAATGTGAAGGGCGGACCCAAACCGGGCGCCTCAATCGCAGCCGACCCCGCGACTGTAGAGCGGATTGGCAATCCCGACCCCGGCCTGAACGCCTTCATCTTGAAGAAGGGATTCATGGTCCGGCGGTAAGCCACTGAAGTGGCGGCGCAATGAACCGGGTTGGACGCCTCTAGAAATCTGCGAATCGTCCGCCTTTGCGTCGCGACACTTTGGGAAGGCGAGGGTGCGCCGGAGCGGTCTTTCGACCGTTCGATCCGTGAGCCAGGAGACCTGCCATTCGCGAAGGGCCATAAGGCCCGCGTTGAAAAGGGATTTTCCCGGGCCAGACACGGAGGTTGCTATGGCTTTTTCGGATGTAATGCGCGCCGCGGAATTGTGTGGCGCATACCCCGCGCATATTCGCCATAGACGGTCCAGTCCCTAGGGACGTGGTCACATGACGATCGGACCTTCACCTGCCAGGCTGATGGCGGGTTCGGTGGCTGATATGCGCCCATATCTTTACACTGAAATCCGCAGGCCGCTGCCATGACCTCGCCATCAGGAACGAGATGCGTTCTGGTGCTGGGCGGCGCCCGTTCCGGGAAATCGGCCTTCGCCGAGGCGCAGGTCGAGAAAAGCGGTCTCGAAGCGGTCTACCTCGCGACGGGCCGGTCATTCGACGCGGAGATGGATGCGCGTATTCGCCAACATCAGGCGCGGCGCGGAAGCCAGTGGCGAACCATCGAAGAACCATTGTCGCTTGCCGAAACGCTGGCCGAACACAGCGGTGACGACAAGGCTGTCCTCGTCGATTGCCTGACCCTTTGGGTGACCAATCTGATGATGGCAGAGCGGGATGTCGCGCAGGAATCGTCCTCGCTTGCCGCATGCCTTGGCGACTGCCGGGGCCTTGTCGTCCTGGTTTCCAACGAGGTTGGCCTCGGCATCGTGCCGGACAATGCCATGGCACGGGCGTTCCGCGACCATGCGGGGCGCCTGCATCAGATGATCGCCGCCCATTGCGATGAAGTCTATCTCCTGGCAGCCGGACTGCCATTGAAAATGAAGGGTTGAACACATCATGCAGGGTCGGAAAATACCCGCCACCGTGATCACCGGCTTCCTTGGAGCCGGAAAGACGACGATGATCCGCAATCTGCTCGGCGACGCAGGCGGCCGCAAGATCGCGCTGATCGTCAACGAGTTCGGCGATCTCGGTGTCGATGGCGACGTGCTCAAGGGATGCGGCGCAGAAAACTGCACCGAGGATGACATTGTCGAACTGACCAATGGCTGCATCTGCTGCACGGTCGCCGATGATTTCATACCGACCATGGAAAAGCTGCTTGATCGTGATGAGCAGCCCGACCACATCGTTATCGAAACTTCCGGGCTCGCGCTGCCGCAGCCGCTCGTGGCGGCCTTCAACTGGCCCGGAATCAAGACACGCGTGACTGTCGATGGAGTCATCACCGTGGTGGACAGCGCCGCCGTTGCCGACGGGCGCTTTGCCGAGAACCATGACCGGCTCGAGGCGCAAAGACGTGCCGATGATGCGCTGGACCATGAAAGCCCGCTTGAAGAGCTGTTCGAGGACCAGTTGACCGCGGCCGACATGATCGTCCTCAACAAGGCAGACCTTGTGGATGCGGGCGGCCTGCAGGCGGTACGCGACAATATTGCCGGCCGCTCGTCCCGCAATCCGTCGATGGTTGCGGCTCGGCAAGGGCAGGTGCCGTCCGATGTGCTGCTCGGTCTCGGCATGGAAAGCGAAAACGATATCGTCAACCGGAAATCGCACCATGAACGCGAGCACGAGGCCGCCCATGCGGCCGGCGAGGATCACGATCACGATCATGACGAGTTCGACAGCTTTGTCGTCGAGACCGGCGCGATCGCTGACCAGGCCGGATTTGTCGATGCGCTGAAACGGATCATTGCCGACCATGACATCCTTCGCCTGAAGGGTTTCGCGCATCTGCCCGGCAAGCCCATGCGGCTTGTTATCCAGGCCGTCGGCGCTCGGATCGACAGTTATTTCGACCGGTCCTGGGGTGCTGGCGAAGACAAGGCGACCCGACTGGTGGTCATCGGTCTTCACGACATCGATCGGGCCGCCATCGCAAGCGCGATCCAGCAGGCAGCAAAGGGGTGATGTGAGCAATGCATCTGCTGCTTGCACAGAAAGGTTCGATCTCCGAAGGCGACGAGGCCATCGACCTCGGCCAGTCGCCTGGCGAAATCGTCTTTCTGACTGCAGCTGACACCGAACTGGCGAGTCTCGCCGCGGCCCGCGCGGCGCTCGGCGAGGCGGCGCCGGACCTGCGTCTGGCGAACATCATGCACCTGCGCCACCCGATGTCCGTCGATACCTATGTCGAACGGACGGCCCGCCAAGCCCGGATGATCGTTGTGAGAGCGCTCGGTGGCGCCGGCTATTTTTCCTACGCGCTGGAAACTCTTCATGCCCTGGCGGTCAGGGAGGGGATCTTGCTGGCTGTCCTGCCGGGCGACGACAAGCCCGATCCAGGCCTTGCCGTTTACAGCACACTTCCGGCTGAGAATGTCGACGCGCTCTGGCAATATCTTGTTCAGGGCGGCGCTGCCAATGCGGGTTCTTTTCTGCAGTATTGTTCAGCGCTGCTTGACGGGTCGGAACCGCCGCCCCAGGCGGTGCCGCTGTTGAAATCGGGGTTGTGGTGGCCGGGTGTCGAAAGCCCGTCCATCGAAGACATCGTTTTGCCGGACAACGAGCGTCCCGTGGTACCGATCTGCTTTTACCGCGCGCTGGTCCAGAGCGGCCAGACACAGCCGGTCGAGGCGCTGATTGCGGCTCTGCAAAGTGAAGGTCTGCAACCCATGCCGATCTTCATTTCCAGCCTGAAAGACCCGGTCTCTGTGGCGACTGTCCAGACGCTGTTTTTCCAATGCCCGCCCGATGTGGTGATCAACGCCACGGGTTTCGCGGTCTCGTCGCCCGGTGGCGTGCGAGAACCGACGGCTCTGGAATCGACCGGCGCCGTGGTGCTCCAGGCGATTTTCTGCGGTTCCACGCTTGAGGCCTGGCAGGCTTCGGCGCAGGGTCTGACCGCGCGTGACCTTGCCATGAATGTGGCGTTGCCGGAGGTGGATGGACGGGTGCTCAGCCGCGCCGTTTCGTTCAAGTCCACCGATCTTTATGATGAGACTGTAGAAGCCAATATCGTCACCCATGCACCGCTGGACGACCGCGTTTCCTTCACTGCACGGCTTGCCGCGGGCTGGGCCCGTTTGCGGAGGCGACCGGAAGCAGATCGCCAGGTTGCCCTGATCATGGCCAATTACCCGAACCGCGATGGCCGGCTCGGCAACGGTGTCGGGCTCGACACCCCGGCCGGGACCATCGAGGCGTTACGCGCCATGGCGGAAGCCGGTTACAATGTCGCGGATTTGCCGACCGATGGCGATGCGCTGATACGGTACCTGATGGCCGGCCCGACCAATGCGGCGGTCGACGCCCGGGAAATCCGCGAAACGCTCGATGCAGCGGACTACCGGGAGTTCTTTGATGGTCTGCCAGGGGCAATTCGCGAGGCCGTGCGGGAGCGTTGGGGAGAACCCGAGGATGATCTCTATTTCCTGGTCGGCAAGGACGCGTTCGCATTGCCGCTCGCCCGTTTCGGACAGGTCATGGTGGGGATCCAACCGGCGCGGGGCTACAACATCGATCCGAAAGACAGCTACCACTCTCCGGATCTTGTGCCGCCGCATGGCTATTTTGCCTTCTACGCGTTTCTAAGAACGGTTTTCGGTGCCGATGCAGTGGTTCACATGGGCAAACACGGCAATCTGGAGTGGCTGCCCGGCAAGGCGCTGGCGCTTTCCGAGGCCTGTTACCCGGAGGCCCTTCTCGGCCCCGTGCCGCATCTCTATCCCTTTATCGTCAACGATCCGGGCGAGGGCACACAGGCAAAACGGCGCAGTGCGGCCGTCATCATCGATCATTTGACACCGCCGCTCACCCGCGCCGAGAGCTACGGCCCGCTCAAGGATCTCGAGGCCCTTGTCGACGAGTATTACCAGGCGGCGGGTGGCGATCCGCGCCGGCTGCGTCTGCTCAAGGGGCAGATCCTCGATCTCGTCCGCGATATCGGTCTCGATACGGATGCCGGCATATCCGAAGACGACCGTGATGACACGGCGCTTGAAAAGCTCGATGCCTATCTTTGCGACCTCAAGGAAATGCAGATCCGCGACGGGCTGCACATTTTCGGCAAGGCCCCGGAGGGCCGGCTGCTCGACGATCTGGTTTGCGCGCTTGCGCGAGTGCCGCGCGGCCTCGGAGAGGGGGGCGACGCTAGCCTGCAGCGCGCCATTGCGGATGATCTCGGGCTTGCATTCGATCCGCTCGACTGTGCGATGGCTGCGCCCTGGACCGGGCCCAGACCGGCCATCCTGGCTGATCTAACCGCAGACCCGTGGCGCAGCTTTGGCGACACGGTTGAGCGGGTGGAGCTGGCTGCGCAAGGCCTGGTATCCGGCGCGCTTGAATGCCCGGGTGCCTGGAAGGCCACGGCGGCAGTGCTCGGCGAAATAGACACCGTCCTGCGGCCCGCCGTGCAGCGATCCGGCGCTGCCGAAATAGACGGCCTTTTGACGGGGCTTTCCGGCCGCTTCGTCGAACCCGGACCGTCGGGCGCCCCGACACGGGGACGCCCGGATGTGCTGCCAACGGGACGCAACTTCTATTCTGTCGACAGCCGCAGCGTGCCGACACCCGCAGCCTGGGAACTCGGAAGCAAGTCCGCCGATATGCTGATTACCCGTTATGCGCAGGACAATGGCGAGTGGCCGACCTCTTTCGGATTGACCGCCTGGGGCACATCGAACATGCGCACCGGCGGCGACGATATTGCCCAGGCGCTGGCGCTGATCGGCGTGAAGCCCGTCTGGGACCACGCGTCGCGGCGGGTCACCGGCTACGAGGTTGTGCCTTCCGCGGTTCTCGGGCGCCCGCGCGTCGATGTCACGCTGCGCATCTCGGGCTTCTTCCGCGATGCATTCCCTGACCAGATCGCGCTTTTCGACAAGGCGATCCGGGCTGTCGGCGCGCTGGATGAAGACGCGGCGGACAACCCGATCGCGGCGCGCATGCATGCCGAACGACAAGCGCTGATTGCCGCAGGCACAGATGCGCGCACAGCCGCTGAGCGATCCGGTTACCGGGTCTTCGGCTCGAAACCCGGGGCCTATGGCGCCGGCCTGCAAGCACTGATCGATGAGCGGGGCTGGGAAAACCGATCCGACCTTGCCGAGGCCTACCTGGTCTGGGGCGGCTACGCCTATGGCGCCCATTCGGAAGGCAAACCCGAACGCCAGCAATTCGAAAGCCGGCTGCGAACGGTCGAAGCCGTGGTCCAGAACCAGGACAACCGTGAGCACGACCTTCTCGACAGCGACGACTACTACCAGTTCGAGGGCGGCATGACGGCGGCCGTCGAAACGCTCTCCGGTGTGCGGCCATCGATATTTCACAATGATCACTCGCGCCCCGAAAAACCGGTCATCCGCACCCTCGACGAGGAGATCGCGCGGGTTGTGCGTGGCCGGGTGGTCAATCCGAAATGGATCGCCGGCGTCATGCGCCACGGCTACAAGGGTGCCTTCGAGATCGCCGCAACGGTGGATTATCTCTTTGCCTTTGCGGCAACGACGGGTGCCGTGCGCGATCACCATTTCGAGGCCGTGCACCAGGCATTCATTGTCGACGATGCGGTGCGCGAATTCATCGAGCAATACAATCTGCCGGCACTGTGCGAGATCGCTGAACGGCTGGAAGAGGCAATCGAGCGGGGCCTGTGGACGCCGCGCTCGAACTCTGCCCGCTTCGATCTTCGCGCGCTGGCTGAAAAAACGGAGGAAAGGCGGTCGGGACATGGCTGAAAAATCGGACAAGCTCAAGAACCTCTCGGAAGAGGAACTCAACGCGCGCCACGCGGAAAAGATGAAGAAGAAAAAGGCGGCGCGCGACAAGATCATCGCCACGAAGACCATCGAGAAGGGTCTGACAATCGTCCACACCGGCAAGGGCAAGGGCAAATCAACCGCCGCCTTCGGCATGATCTTCCGGGCGATCGGCAACGACATGAAGGTCGGCGTCGTGCAGTTCGTGAAAGGCAAGTGGGGAACCGGCGAGCGCAAGGTGCTCGAGGCGTTTCCCGACCAGGTGACGCTTGCAACAATGGGCGAGGGTTTCACCTGGGAGACACAGGACCGGCAGCGCGATATCGAAGCGGCGCGCCAGGCCTGGGAGAAGGCGAAGGAAATGATCCTGGATGACGAGCATCAGATGGTGCTGTGCGACGAACTCAACATTGTCCTGCGCTACGACTACCTGCCGGTCGAAGAGATCATCGAGACCCTCAAGAAGAAGCCGGAGATGAAGCATGTGATCATCACCGGCCGCAACGCCAAGGACGAACTCATCGAATTCGCCGACCTGGTCACCGAGATGGAAATGGTCAAGCACCCCTTCCGGTCCGGCGTTAAGGCGCAGGTGGGAATCGAGTTTTGATCGCTGTCAGATTCGTCGCCGCGTCAGCGGTGCGACGAGGTCATTGACGTTCGGCTGATCCTCGAGCCGGGCGATCCGATTGATCACGTTGGCTGCTTCGTCACCCTCTGCGAAGTAGAAATAGGTGCGCAGCTTGTCTTCGATTTCGGAATTGCTCAGCGGATCGGCGGGGTCGCCGCGCGGGCAGTCGCGGCTGGCCGTTTCCTTCGTGCCATCCGTGCGGGTAACGGTGATGGCGCAGGCCGATTTGGCCGGAAAGGCTGCCGTTATGGACGGATCTTCGGTGACGGACACCTTGGCCATCAAATCCTTGAGCGTCGCATCGTCTGAACAGGGCGGGTCGAAGTCCTGATAGGCGATCGATCCCTTCGCCAGGACTGCGGCGACGCAATAGGGCAGGGAATGGGTGCGCCCGGCGCGGCTGTCCGGCTGCCAGGCCGTTTCGCCGGCCGCGATGTTGACGCACATGTCATAAGTGCTGACCTCGATCTTATCGATCGATGCCGGATCGCCGATTTTCGGAGCGAGATCGAGTGCGACGTCAATCGGTGTCTGGCAAAAAACGAGGGCGGGCCAGCGTTTGAAAACAACCGACGCCAGATCGGGCTTGAAGTCGAACATCTCGTCGACGTGCGGAAAGAACCGGTTCACGCCGGCCGTGCCCTGATAGATTTCGTAGGGCCCTTCGATGCCGGCCTTCGCCATCTTGACGGCAAACAGTCCCCGCAGCGCACAGGATGCATAGGTGCAGTGTTTCCAGTCGGTGACGCGATCACGGGCAGACTGGTTGGTGTCGAGCCCCATGCCGCCGGCGATGCGCTGGGCGTTTGTGAGTTCGTCGGCATCAAGGCGAAGCGCACAGCCGATGATGATCGTCGTATAGAAGACCGCCGCGGCATCGTGATCGTATTCGACCGATTCAGGGAAATAGTAGTTTGAAAACATGCCCGCGAGCATGTAGGCGAGATGGGTCAGGTTGAGCACCTTGCGACCTGACAATCCGAGCCAGTCGGCGAGCGTCAGGATCAGCGAAACATTGTCCGACGGATGCGCGACGCCCATATTGTTCGGCGAGAAATAGGTGTTGAGAAGGTCGCTGCGCCGCCCAAGGATCGTATTGAGAAAGAACGCGTCCGCGGGCGTTCCCTGTTTGCCGATACCCCAGACCCGCACGCCGCTCTTAACCGAGGCGATGTCGACCATGGCGTCGAACTTACCAAGCATGGCGGTGTCATACATGGATCCGCAGATACCGGCGTAAGAATCAAGAATATTGCGTTTCAGGATGTGGGCGGTGTCCTTGTCGACGTCCGATTGGAGGATGTCGAGGGCCACCCGGGACAGTTTTTCTTCAATGAGCGGTTTCATCAGAGCTTGCCAGGTCGAGATAGACGAAGTCCTTTTCGTTGGCTTCAAATTGGTCTTTCGGAAACATCATTATTCTTCATCGTCCGTGGGATAAGCAACCGATAGTGGTGTCTGTAAATCGCTGGCTATCCGGTTTTCATGACAGCACTGGGTCAATATGTTGTATGCAAAGACCATGAGTTACGCACGCATCAGTCTGAGGGGAAACGTGTTCCAGGAAGACTTTCCGGCCTGGATCAAACGTCATTCCGACAAGCTTGGCCTGGAAGGCCTGACCGTATGGCGGGAAAGCGAATTTCTTGTGATTGAGGCCAATGGCCTTGAACCCATGTTGCAAGCGCTCGCCTTGGGGTGCTCGCTCGGGCCGGGGAGCGTTCTGGTCGAAACCTATGACGTCAGGATTTCCAATCAGCCGTGATTTCGGATGTCCGTAACAGCGAATGATCCGGGTCCTGACGTTGATCTCATTGCCGTTAGCGGACTAGAAGAACCTATCAAAAGGGTTTGCGATGGGTTGGATTGCTGCAGGCCTTTGCGCCGACGTCCCGCCGGGGACGGTGATACCGGTTTGTATCAATGGCACCGATCTAGCGGTCTGGTGCTCAAGTTCCGGCGTCTATCGCACCTGGGGCGACCGCTGTCCGCATCGCGGCATGCGCCTCTCGCACGGCTTTGTCCGTGGCGATACATTGGCCTGCATCTATCACGGCTGGCAGTATGACGGGGCAGGCAGTTGTGTCTACATTCCCGCGCATCTGGACATCGATCCACCCCGATCGATCTGCACGACCGCCCATTCCTGCGAGCAGCGCGACGGCATCATCTGGGTGTCACTGACAGAAACGGACGCACCGCCCCCGAATAGCGGTGGGCGAAGACCCGTGCGATCCATGCCCATTGACCGCAGTGCCGACGCCATTGCCGACTCTTTGGGCCTGAAACCCGGGCCGATACTGGCGCTAGGCGATGCGGCGGATACGGCCCTGGCGATGCAACCCGTTTCGGACAATTCCTGCATGGTTCATGTTCTGGCCGATAAGAACGGGGACCCGAAGGTCGTTTCCAGGCGGATTGAGGAAATGCGAAATCAGCTGGAGGCCGAGCCGGCATGACTGGAAACCCGGAGGATCACTGGTATCCGGTAGCATTGGCATCGGCACTGCCGGAGGCACGCAACACGCTCCTTCTCGGTCGGCAGATCACAGTCGGGCCCGGCAGTGATGGCGCCTGGGTCAATGCGGAAGACAGTGAGCGTCTGCCGGTCGTTGAGCGTTTCGGCCACGTCTGGACATGTCCGGGCAAGCCCCGAAAGGAGTTGTTCGACATACCGGAGGTTTACACCGAGGGGAGGCGGCTGGTCGATGTCGGCTCTGTTCGAGTGCGTTGCTCGCCGCTGCGGGCGGTGGAGAATTTTCTAGATATCGCACATTTTCCCTTTGTCCACACGGATATCCTCGGGTCTGAATCTCACACCGAGGTGGACCGTTACAATGTCGAGATCCGCGAGGCGGTCGACGAGGTGTGGGCGACCAAAGTCCGGTTCTTCCAGCCCCAGGCCGCCAAATCCGCGACAGGCGGAATTGATACCGAGTATATGTACCGCGTGCCCGCGCCGACCTGCGCCGTGCTTTACAAGACATGCCCGCCGCGACCAGGCGAATGGGACGTGATCACGCTCTTTGTACAGCCGCTGACCGAGGAATGGTGCGAGGTCTGGCCGTGGATGGCGCTCTATGACGATGACAGCACCATGGCCGAGATGGTGGGTTTCCAGCAGCTGATCTTCATGCAGGACCGGTCGATCCTGGAGAACCAGGTACCAAGAAAACTGCCGCTGGATCCCGGCATGGAAACGCCGACACAGGCGGATCTGACATCTGTCGCCTATCGCCGGTGGCTCAAGAAGATCGGCTATCACTATGGTGCCCAGCTGGTGGCCGCATGATCCTTTACGACTACGTGCTCAGCGCCAGTTGCTACAAGGTCAGGCTCATGGCGGCGCTGTTGGGACAGGACCTGACAATCAAGGCCGTCAATTTTCACCCCGAGCGCGAACACAGGTCACCGCAGATGCTGGCACTGAATCCTGCCGGGACGCTACCGATCCTTGTCGATGGCGAACTGACATTGGCTGACACCGCCGAAATCCTGCGGCATATGACACGTGCTGCGCCGCAATGGCAGGGGAACGACGACAACTGGCTGGCATTCGCCGTGACGCTGAACGAAACGCTGGGCCTTGCACGATTGCATGACGTGCTTGGATATGATGCCGACATCGAGACCGTTCGACGTTCGGGCGTGCTGGCACTGCGTGTGCTGGAGGCCGCGCTTTGCGAGCGCCGCTTCGATGGCGGCCTTTATCTGACCGGTCCGCATCCAACGATTTCGGATATCGCCTGTTTCCCGAATGTCGCCCTGGCCCCCGATGGCGGCGTTAGCCTCGATCCATACCCGTCCATTCGTCTTTGGATGCGGGCGATCCGCTCACTGGAAGGTTTTGTCGAGATGCCCGGCATCTTCCGGCTTCACGATCTGGCGCCGGCACCGGAAATCAAACGATGAGGGCAGAGCCTTTTCGGCTTCCCGATGGCTGTTGATATCGGCGATTACGGCATTGGCTACAAGATCCGTTCAAGACGGCCCTTTCGCTTGTAGATATTTTTGTAGTCCCACTGGATACGCCTGGATTCCTCCAACCATTGGCTGAGTAGCGCTGCGTCGACCTGGTCGACATCGGTATAGCGGGCTTCGGCGGCCTTGAACGTTCCCTCAGGCTTCAGGCCCGGTGTTTCGAAGGACTGGCCGCTCCAGAACAACAGGCGGACGCAGCTTTTCAGCTTCGAATAGCCGACGATCGGATTGCCGGAGAGAAACCAGACGGGATGCGCGTGCCAGATCTTGCTCTCGGCTTCAGGCAGACCGCCGTCAATTGCTTGTCTGAGCGCTTCGCAGATCAATCGGTCTTCAGGGGCTTGGGCCGCGTGGAATTCATCAATCGTCGAAGGTTTCATGGATCGCTCACAGCGCTAAGGCGTGTCACTGTTGAAAATGGAGACGCTGACTTTCCACGATCCGTCCGGCTGGCGCTTCAGTATGTTCACAAACTTACCCTGCTCGGGCGGATCCGCATCGGCAATTGCGTAGGTCCCGATCTGATAGGCCATATCGCCCTCCACACCGTACTCCACCAGCGCGTTGGTGTGCGTGCCGCCGCTGTTCTGCTTCATCCGGTCCTTGTAGATGTCGATAAAGGCCTGTCTGCCGCGGATCATAGGCTGATCGGGCGGCAGGAGCTTGACGTCCTCCGTGAAGAAAGCTGCGCATCCTTCTGCGTCGCCACGGTTGAACGCTTCGTTGTAGGCAGCATCGAAGTCTTCCAGGATTTCTTTCATGCTCACGGCTTTTCCTTTCGATTACCGCTGCCGAACATCAGGACCATCGGCGGCTCAGTCCGCGTCATTGATAAAGTCGGAAAACGCCTTTTCGTAGTCCGGATGCCAGCGGCTCAACGCCGGCCGGTTCTCAATAATGTCGCCAACAGCCCACGCGATGCGCTTTTCATCGAGTGCGCGCGGAACATCATTGTCGGGGCAAAGGATGTAGAAGTCACCCCGGCTCATGCTTTCGACGAAGAAATCGGCGGTTTGCTCCGCGGTCCACGCGGCCGGTGGTTTCTTGGCAAGGCCGATCATTCCGGTGTGAACAAATCCCGGTATCAGAAGGTGCGCGCTGATGGCGCATCCTTCCGTGTTGCGCAGCTCATGGGAAAGCGCCTCGGTGAAGGCCTTGAGCGCTGCTTTCGAGACATTGTAGGCGGGATTGCCGGGGGGTGTCGTGATTCCCTGCTTTGAGCCGGTGTTGATGATGGCGCCCGGCCGGCCGCGCGCGATCATGCCGGGCGCGAAGACCTGGGTGCCGTTGATCGCCCCCCATAGATTGACATTCAGCGTCGACTGCCAGGCGTCCAGCGAACCGAGGCATGATGAGCGCATGCCGATCCCGGCATTATTCATCAGAATGTCGGTGCCGCCAAAGCGTTCAACGACCTTCGCTTCAAGCGCCTCGACCTGCGCCCTGCAGGAGATATCGGTCGCGGCAGTCATGACATCCTTTGCGCCTGCGGTGCGGAGACTGCCTTCTGCCGCCGCCAGCTTGTCTTCGGCACGGTCGACGACAACCAGTCGCATACCCATGCCGGCAAATTTTGTCGCCGAGGCAAGCCCTATTCCTGAGGCGCCACCCGTGATGACGGCAACTGAATCGGAAGTGAAGGCGGGGTGGGTCATGGATGCATGCTCCTTTGATGCAATTGATTGGCGGCTTTGAGGAAGGCTAACGCCTGAGCGCTTTGGCGCGCAAGCAGACTGTGCGGATGCAGGCCGGCCGATGCAAGGCCGGCCTGGCAATGATCTACGCGGCCTCCGGCTTGGATGTATTCAGCTCGAGCATGTCCGCAATGCCGAAATTGGCGAAAAGCCCGCGGGTAACCTGATCCAGCTGGTCGTTATAGGGTCTGATCGCATCTCCCATCCCGACACGGTCGACTTCGGTCCGGAACGGCCGCGCGCCGGGGGCTTTGCCGATCACGTCGACGACTGCGTCCGCGACGAGCTGCGGGGTCTGCTGCGGGTTGGCTGCGAGGAAGCCCTCAAATCCTTCGAGTGCGGCTTTGGGCGCTGCGGCCATTTCACCATATCCGGGATCACGGTCCGCAGACGAAGGATAGATCAGATTGCCGAAGAAGGTCGTGGGGAAGCCGCCGGGTTCGATAACGGCGACGTCGACGCCAAACTGGCTGAGTTCAACGCGATAGTTTTCGCTGAGCGCCTCGACGGCCCATTTGGTCGCATTGTAAGGGCCGTAGAACGGCAGAACCACACGTCCCAGCAGGCTCGAGACGTTGAGGATCAATCCGGATCCGCGGGACCGCATTTGCGGCAGGACCGCCCGGATCATACGCTGGACACCGAAAACGTTGATGTCAAAAAGGCGGCGGAAATCCTCTGCGGAGAAGTTCTCCTGCAGCCCATGCGCGCCGACACCGGCATTGTTGATCAGCACGTCAATACCGCCGAGGGTCTTGTCTGCTTTTGCAACGCCAGCTTCCACCGACGCATCGTCCGTGACGTCGATTTCGACGACTTCGACGCCGAGATTGCGGAGCGCGGCGGCAGCCTCGGCATTGCGGCCCTCGGGATCGCGAACCGATCCGGCGACCCGATGGCCTGCCTTGACCAGATCGGCAATGATCAGGGTCCCGAACCCGCTGTTGGCACCTGTGATTAGAATATTCATCTTAACTCTCCGGTTTGAAATTCCAGTTTCGGGGTGTGATGAACCGAAGTTATGCATTGCAAAGAATTGCAACAGAGGCATATATTCGAACCTATGGTTCAAGAAATTAGAACAATTGGATTGCCGGCCCTCTTGAGCTTTCACACGGTTGCGCGGCTCGGCGGGATCAGCATGGCGGCAGAGCATCTCGGTGTCGCAAAATCCGGGGTCAGCCGTCATGTCTCGCAGTTGGAGACGCATTTGGGTGTTCGGCTTCTCGAGCGTGGCGCGCGGTCCGTCCGGCTCACCCCGATCGGCGCGCGCCTTGACCAGCGCATCCGGTCCATTCTCGCTGAAGTCGATTTGCTCGATGACATTGCGCGCGAAGAAAGTGTGGGCCTGTCCGGACAGATAACGATTGCGACGACGCCCGAATTTGGTGGAGAGGTCGCAGCGGTGCTGGTTCCGGATATTCGGGACCGGTACCCGAATCTGCGGCTTGTCATGCGGCCGGCCTATGCTTTCGAGGATATGCAGGACCCCGGAACGGACCTTGCAATTCGCGTCGGTACGTTCAAGGACGATCGCCTCATCGCCCGCAGGCTGGGCGCATTCCGGTGCTGGCTTGTGGTTGCACCGTCATTTGCGAACAAATACCCCATCACGAATCCGGATGATCTCGCTGATGTGCCCTGCCTGACCTTTCGCGGTGATCGTCCCGTTGCCACCTGGACCTTCTTTGCAGGAGACGAAGAAGTCGCGGTTGATGTGACAGGCCCGATCGCGGTGCGCAGTTTCGTGACATTGAGGGAACTTGCGCTCGATGGGCAGGGCTACGCATTCCTTCCGGAGTTCATGCTCGGCGACGCTTTGGCAGACGGGCGTCTGGTGCGCTGCCTGCCAGAGCATGTTTCCCGTCCATATCCTGTTTTTCTCACCTTTCGGCCTGGCGCCCGGCGCATCGCGCGGATCGATGCGGTGATCGGCCTGGTGGAGGACAGGGTGCCAGCTCTCTTGTCCGAATAGCCGTCAGCAGATCGATGGGCATGTCCTGCCCGTTGCGCGACACACATGCCGTGTCGCGTATGACCTGCAATACGCCGCGATTGTGTTTGACGCATTTACAGCGTTTGCCTACAAACGGATCAGCGTGTGACGGCGCCCGATTCCAAGCGGGCTGAGAGAAATTCCGGTGCGGCCGACCCAAACAGGGGGTCTATTCCGGGGCTGTCCAGACCGGGTCGGAGGGCTTAGTCCTCCGCGGCGTTTCGTGCACGACAAATGCCAGCGGGGTGATCCGGATGAAACGCACATTTTTCGTAATTGCAACCTTCGTTCTTTCAACAGGCGCTGTTCATGCGCATATGGGCCATGCCGGAGAGCTGGCAGGCCATGCCCACTGGGTTGGCCTGGCGGCCGTACTTGGAGCCGCCGCTGTCGCCGCCCTTGCGGTGAAGATAAGCAAACAGAAGAAGGATGAAGAGGAAGAACAGTCCGAACCTGCCGAGGTTGATGGCGAGGGCGAGGGCGCTCCGTCATGAATGGGCGTGAGAAGCTCGGCATCATGGTCTGCGGCCATGGCAGCCGCAACCAGAATGCGGCACGGGAGTTCGCCAAGGTCGCCGAGGGACTGAAGAAACGCTTTCCGCAGACGCCGGTCGAATACGGCTATCTGGAATTCTGCAATCCGGTCATCCATTCCGGCCTCGACCGGCTGCGCGACCAGGGCGTCACGCGCGTGCTGGCGGTGCCGGGCATGCTCTTCGCCGCCGGTCACGCCAAGAACGATATCCCGTCCGTACTCAATACCTACCAGGCGCAAAATCCCGGCATGAGCATCGAATACGGCCGTGAACTGGGCGTCGATCTGAAAATGATCCGGGCGGCCGGTGCCCGTATCCAGGAAGCGGTGGATGCGGCCAACGCTTCGCATGGCGAGGTGCCGTTGCACGAAACGCTGCTGATGGTTGTCGGCAGGGGCGCGTCCGATCCGGACGCCAATTCGAATGTCTCGAAGGTCATGCGCATGCTGTGGGAGGGTATGGGTTTCGGCTGGGGGGAAACCTGTTATTCGGGCGTTACCTTTCCACTGGTTGAACCGGGACTGCGCCATGCCGCGAAACTCGGCTACCGCCGCATCGTCGTCTTCCCGTATTTCCTTTTTACCGGCGTGTTGGTGAAGCGTATCTACAGCTATACAGATGTGGTTGCCGCGGATTTTCCGGACATTCAGTTCATCAAGGCGGGCTATCTCAACGATCACGAACTGGTGCTTGATACATTCCAGGACCGGGTTGAGGAGACACGTGCCGGACAGGCCTTGATGAACTGCCAGATGTGCAAGTACCGCGAGCAGGTGCTCGGCTTTGAGGCCGAGGTCGGGCTTGCCCAGGAAAGCCATCACCATCATGTCGAGGGTATCGGAGGCGGGCTGGAGAACTGTCCATGCAACGGTGATTGCGACGCGTCATGTCGGGACGAGGCCTTTTGCCGGGAGCACGGCCTGCCATGGACCCCGCTGCATGATCACAGCCACGATCACCATCATCACGATCACGGCCATGATCATCAACATGGACACGATCATCATCATCACCCGTATCCGCATGCGGATCACCCGCACGGGCCGGTATCGATGAAAAAGCCGCAATGACATGGCGGCGGTCCCGGACCATATCCGCGATCCGGCGGAGATCTATCGCCAGAGCTTCGAGACGATCCGGCGCGAGGCCGATTTATCGCGTTTTTCCAACGGGCTGGAAGATATCGCTGTAAGATTGATTCATGCCTGCGGCATGATTGATATCGTTGATGACCTTGTCATCCGCGGCGATGCGGCTGAAGCCGGGAAGGCCGCGCTGCGGCAGGGAAGGCCGATCGTCTGTGATGTCGAAATGGTGCGCAACGGCATCATCAGGCGCTTGCTGCCGGACGGTTTGCCGGTGCTTTGCGGCTTGTCCGATAAGCGGACGGAGAGCCTGGCGGCAGAGCTTGGGACAACACGTTCGGCGGCCGCCTTCGAGGTCCTTTCCCAAGAGATTGCCGGCGGGATCGTTGTGGTCGGCAATGCGCCGACGGCGCTGTTCCACCTGCTTGAAATGATCGGGCAGGGCGCCGAACCGCCGGCGCTGATCGTCGGCATTCCGGTCGGGTTCGTTGGCGCGGCGGAATCGAAGGATGCGCTGATCGAGAATTCCGGCAATACTCCGTTTGTCACCGTGCGTGGCCGTCGCGGTGGAAGTGCCATGGCGGCAGCCGTGGTCAATGCGATTGCGGGAGGACTCGTCGCATGAGCGAAGGAACGGAACGGGCCTGGCTGACGATACTCGGCATCGGAGATAACGGGGTCAATTCCCTGACGCCGCCGGCATTGGCCTTGATGAAATCTGCAAGGACACTCGTAGCGCCGCGGCGTGTCCTGGACCGTCTCGACTTGCCTTCGTTCGGCCTTGAAAACTGCGAGATCGTGCCCTGGACGATGGGCGTCAAGGAGACCCTGGAATTCCTCGAAACGCGGCGCGGCACACCAGTGACGATCCTTGCAACGGGCGATCCCATGCATTTCGGCATCGGTGCGACGATGCGGAGGAGTGTGGGTGCCGACGAAATGCTGGTCATTCCATCGCCGTCCGGTTTTTCCCTGGCGGCGGCCCGCATGGGCTGGAGCCTGTCGGATGTCGACTGCATTTCCCTGCACGGGCGCGCTGCCGCCGGCTTGCAGCCCCATATCCTGCCCGGCAATCACATCCTGTCGCTGACCTCGGTCGGACGCACGATCCACGAAGCGGCGGAGTTGCTGGTTTCGCGTGGTTTCGGAAAATCCCGGCTAACGGTGCTTGAACATATGGGCGGCAAAGAAGAACGAATCGTCGTGCTGACGGCGGACGAGGCCGGCCCCCATGATCCGGACACACCGCGTTTCGCGGATTTTAACGTCCTGGCGATCGAGTGCGTTGCCGGCGAGGGTGCGTCCATCCTGCCGCCTTTGCCGGGCTTGCCGGACGATGCGTTCGTGCATGACGGACAGTTGACGAAAAAGGAAGTGCGCGCCGTTACGCTCTCGGCATTGCAGCCCTGTCCGCACGCTGTTTTGTGGGACGTCGGTGCCGGCTGCGGCTCGGTGTCGATTGAATGGATGCGGGCCGCGCGGGGCGCGAAGGCCGTGGCGATCGAGGCCGAAGCGGACCGACGAGCCATGATCGGCGAGAACGCCACGCGGCTTGGAACGCCCCGGCTGAACATCGTCTGGGGTCGGGCGCCCGAGGAACTTGCCGATCTGGATGTTCCGGATGCCGTGTTCATCGGCGGCGGGCTGGCGGAGCAGGGTGTGTTTGAGGCCTGCTGGCAGGCACTGAAGCCCGGCGGGCGGCTGGTCGCAAACACTGTGACGCTGGACAACGAAGCGCGCCTCGCGCAACTCCACGCCGATCACGGGGGAAGCCTGACCCGGATCGCCGTTTCACGGGCGCAGGAAATCGGCCGTTACCGCGGCTGGAAACCGTTCATGCCGGTAACCCAGTGGGCGGTGCAAAAACCCTGGGAGCGGACATGACAGGCCGGCTTTTCGGACTGGGCGTCGGTCCCGGCGACCCGGAACTGATCACACTGAAGGCGGACCGGATATTGCGGGCATGCCCTGTGGTGGCCTATCCGGCACCCGATACCGGGCCGAGCTTTGCCCGGACTATCGCAGAGGCGTATCTCACGCCCGACAAGACCGAGTATCCGATCGTTGTGCCGATGCGTATCGAGCGGTTCCCTGCGAGGGACATTTATGATGCCGCGGCGCGCGATCTGTCCCGCACTCTGGAAAACGGGCAGGATGTCGCCGTGCTTTGCGAGGGCGATCCCTTCTTCTATGGCTCTTTCATGTATCTTTACGAGCGGCTCGCCGGGCGCTTTCATTGCGAGATCGTGCCGGGCGTTTCCTCGGTGATGGCAGGGGCCGCGGCACTGGGCAGGCCGCTCGCTGCCCGCAACGACGTACTCACCGTTATCCCCGGACCGTTGCCTGACACGCAGATCTCCGAACGGCTGGCGGCATCGGACGCGATCGCCATCATCAAGATCGGCCGGCATTTTGCGCGTATCAAGGCGCTGCTGGAGTGCGAGGGACTGATAGACAATGCCGGTTACCTGGAACGCATTTCCCTTGCGCAGGAGCGCATCCTGCCGCTTGAGGCGGCGGTGGGTTCCGCCCCGTATTTCTCGATGATCCTCATCTACAAGGGCGCAGAGAACTGGGTCGCGAGCCTGCCGGTTGATGGAAGTCCCGTTGCAGCAGACATCACGGAGCCTGCGCAATGAAGCCGGCCATTGTCATACTCAACGAGGCCGCGCACCCGCTCGCCGGACGCATCGCGGATGCAATCAATGGCGAAATCCATGGTGCGCGCAGCAGAGTGGAGACGGCGGACCGCTTCTTCGATAATGCGGCTGCGCATATCTCTGACCTCTTTTTATCCGGTCGGCCGATTATCGGCCTCATGGCAAGCGGTGCGCTTATCCGGATACTGGCGCCCCATCTTTCCGACAAACATGCAGAACCCCCGATGCTTTCGGTTTCCGAGGACGGCGAGAGTGTTGTGCCGTTGCTTGGCGGTCATCACGGGGCGAACGCGCTCGCACAAACGATTGCCGCGGCGCTTGGTGCCCATGCGGCGATCACGACCGCGGGCGACCTGCGCTTCGGGGTGGCGCTTGACGCGCCGCCGGAGGGCTATGTGCTCGCCAACCCGCAGGCTGCCAAGCAGGTCATGGCCAGCCTCGTGGCCGGTGAATCTGTCAGACTTCAGGGTTCAGCCGCCTGGCTTGAACAGTCCGGCGTACCGTTTGACGATCATGGCGCGGTGACGCTGACGGTCACTGATCGGATCCATGGTCCGGCGGACAACGAGCTTGTCTTTGTCCCGAGGACCCTTTGCCTCGGCATGGGATGCGAACGTGGCACGGAACCGGAGGAAGCGGTCGCGCTGGCGGAATCTGTCCTTGCCGATGCCGGTCTCGCGCGACAAGCGCTTGCCGGCGTTTTCTCGATCGACCTGAAAGCTGATGAAACGGCGATCCACGCGGTCGCAGATCATTTCGGCGTTCCGGCGCGATTCTTCGATGCCGCGACCCTCGAGGCGGAGGCGGACCGGCTGGAAAATCCGTCAGAGGTGGTATTTTCCGAGGTCGGATGTCACGGCGTCGCGGAGGGTGCGGCACTGGCTGCTGCCGGACGGCGCGGTCAACTTGACGTGGCCAAGCAGAAGTCGCGCCGTGCCACCTGCGCGGTCGCCCGTGCGCCTGAGCCTGTCATCGCCGAACACGCGGGCAGGACGCGCGGAACGCTGATGATCGTCGGCATCGGGCCGGGCAGCGATGCCTGGCGCTCGCCCGAGGTCACGGACTTTGTCGCGCGTTCGACGGACCTTGTCGGCTATTCGCTTTATCTCGACCTGCTCGGACGGCTGACCCGTGGCAAAACCCGCCATGATTTCGACCTCGGCAAGGAGGAGGCGCGGGTGCGCCATGCCATGGAACTGGCCGGCGAAGGCAAGACCGTTTCCCTGGTGTGTTCCGGCGACGCCGGCATCTACGCCATGGCGACACTCGCCTTAGAACTGCTCGACCGGGGTGCCGCGGAGGGCAACGGGCACGGCGTCAGCGACGCGGCGCGGCGCATCGGCATCGTGGTGTCACCCGGAATCTCTGCCCTGCAGGCGGCCGCTGCCCGCACAGGCGCGCCGCTCGGGCATGATTTCTGCACGATTTCGCTGTCGGATCTCCTGACGCCCTGGCCGGACATCCAGCGCCGTGTCAGGGCGGCTGCTGAGGGCGATTTTGTCATCGCGTTTTACAATCCGGTATCGAAACGCCGCCGAACGCAGCTTGCCTTTGCGCGCGAGGTCTTGCTCGAGCACCGCCCCTTCGAGACGCCGGTGGTGCTTGCGACCAATCTCGGCCGGGACGGCGAGACGGTGCGCATCGTTCCGCTCGGTGAATTGAAGGTCGACGATGTCGACATGCTGACAGTGGTCATTGCCGGTTCCTCACAAAGCCGGACGGTGGCGGGCGGGGACGGACGTGTGTGGGCCTACACACCGCGCGGCTATGCCGCCAAGGAAGGCAGCGTCATCGGCGACAAGGAGGCGGCGGAATGACGGTCTATTTCATCGGTGCGGGCCCCGGAGCGCCCGACCTCATTACGGTGCGCGGACTGCGGCTGGTCGAGCGTTGTCCGGTTTGCCTTTACGCCGGCTCCCTTGTTCCCACGGAGATCGTCGCGGCGGCGCCGGCGGATGCGCTGGTCATGGACACAGCGCCGATGCATCTCGACATGATCATTGCTGAAATCAAGAAAGCTCATGGCGAGGGAAAGGATGTCGCAAGGGTTCATTCCGGCGATCCGTCGATCTACGGCGCCATAGCGGAACAGATGCGGCGTCTCGATGCGCTCGGGATCGACTATGAGGTGGTTCCCGGCGTTCCCGCATTTGCGGGCGTTGCCGCCAAGCTGAAGACCGAGCTGACACTGCCGGAAATCGCCCAGACGGTGATCCTGACGCGCACAAGCATGAAGGCGTCTGCCATGCCGGAGGGCGAGCAGCTGGAAATCCTCGGCCAGTCGGGCGCGACACTGGCGATCCACCTTTCGATCCGCAATCTCGACCATGTCCGCGAGGCACTGGTGCCGCATTACGGGGAGGATTGCCCGGTGGTAATCGCCTACCGGGCGACATGGCCGGACGAGCTTTATCTGAAGACAACGCTTGCGAAGATGAAGGCCGACGTCCGCAAGGCCAAGCTGACCCGTACGGCGCTGATTATGGTCGGACCCGTTCTTGGTGACGCACAGTTTCGCGATTCCGCCCTTTACGATGCCGGATTTGCCCACGTGTTGCGCAACGCCGGCAAGAAGAAGAACCGCGCGGAGGTCTAGTTGAACGCCGCCAAAAGCGCATCGATGCTCGGATGCGACCGGCCCCCAGGCGCCGGGGGCCGCTCGATCATGATGACCGGAAGACCGCGATCACGGGCGGCGAGCAGTTTCGCATACGCGCCTTCGCCGCCTGAATTGCGACAGACGATGTGGGTTATGCGGTACGCCTCCAGCAATTCGGCTTCTGTTTCCACATCGGCGGACGGCTTGCCGATTACCAGATCGCACGACCGGAACGGCAGTGCCGTTTCCGGTGGATCGACCATCCGCACGATGAAATGCACATCGTCGCGTGCCGCGAACGCTCCGATGTGTTGGCGACCGAGCGCCAGGAAAGCCCGTGCCGACGCGGGGATGGTGTCGCAAGCGTCCCTGATCGAGGCTACGGAAAGCCAGTTGTCACAATCCGCTGCTTGCCATTCCGGGCGGCGCAGCGCCAGATATGGCGTGCCGGTCAAGGCGGATGCTTCAACGGCGTTTTGCGAGATCGTTGCGGCGAAGGGATGGGTAGCATCGATGAGCACATCGAAGTTTTCCATGCGCAGGAAACTTGCAAGCCCGTCAACGCCGCCGAAACCACCAATGCGTAAGTCTCCTGCAGGCATTTCAGGCGAGACCGTGCGCCCCGCGAGCGACGTGAGCACACGGGGCACACCTAGATCCGAAAGGCGTGCGGCAAGCGCCGCAGCCTCCCTGGTTCCGCCAAGGATCAGCGCCGAGCTAGGGATGCCGCGCAAGGATGTTTCCCTTTCTGTCGGTAACGATAATGTCGACATCAATCTCGGCGCCACGCAGCACTTCGATGGCGCTCTCGCATGCTTTTTCGGCTATGGAAGGCGCGAGGTCGATTCCGTTTTCGCGCGTTATTTCAAGAACTTCAAGCGCGGTGTTTGCAGACAGAATCCGCTCCGTGAGCCGGGCGTCGGCCCGATCGGCCGGAACCAGGCTCGCGAGAAACTCCATGTCGACCTGGCTGCGGCTCGAATGAAGATCCATGGCGCCCTGGGCGAGCTTGGCCAGCTTGGCGAAGCCGCCGGCAATGGTCAGACGTTGAACAGGATGGCGGCGCAAATATTTCAGGAGACCACCGGCAAAGTCGCCCATGTCGAGGAGGGCGATTTCGGGCAGGTTGTAGATCTCCTGCGCGGCGGCCTCGGACGTCGAACCGGTGGTGCCGAGCACATGGGTGAGGCCGGCGGCGCGGGCAACGTCGATACCGCGGTGAATGGAGTGGATCCAGGCGGCACAGGAGAAGGGTTGGACGATACCAGTCGTGCCCAAAATCGAGAGCCCGCCGACAATGCCGAGCCGCGGATTCCAGGTCTTCTGCGCAAGCGCTTCCCCGCCCGGAACGGAAACTGTGATCCCGACATCGGCCGGCAGCCCGTGCGCGGCGCATGTTTGGGTGACAACGTCCTCCATCATCTGACGCGGTACCGGGTTGATTGCCGGCTCTCCGACATCGAGCGGCAGGCCGGGAAGGGTCACCGTGCCGACACCGCTGCCGGCGGAAAAACGTATTCCGGAACCGGGTGGCAAGGGGCGAACGCTGGCGACAATGGTGGCGCCATGGGTCACGTCCGGATCATCCCCCGCATCCTTGACGATACCGGCGGACGCATAGCCGTCACCGAGCGTTTCGAATGCCAGGGGGAAGGCCGGCTCCTGTCCCTTGGGAAGCGTGATTGTAACCGGATCTGGAAACTCGCCCGTAATCAGCGCCGTCAGCGCCGCTTTCGTCGCAGCCGTCGCACAGGCACCGGTCGTCCAACCGCGGCGGAGCGGCGTGGATTCGGGCGCGGTTTCGGCGGGCGTTTCGCTCATGCAGCGGTTATAGACGGTTTGTCTTTCATGTTGAATCATTTGCGCAATGGCCACGGGTGGCAAACCAGGCGTAGAGTGCGATTATGACGGACGCGCTTTTTAAAGGATTCCCGGAAATGGAGCCCGGATGCGTCTGGCTGGTTGGAGCGGGCCCAGGCGATCCCGGGCTTCTGACGCTGCATGCCGTCAATGCCATCCGGTCGGCTGACGTGATTGTCTATGACGCGCTGGTCAATGCCTCCTGTCTTGACCTGGCGCGCAAGGATGCCGCGCTCGAATATGCCGGCAAGCGCGGTGGCAAGCCGTCGGCGAATCAGCGCGACATCTCGCTGCGGCTCGTCGAACTGGCGCGCCAGAAGAAAAGGGTGCTGCGTCTCAAGGGCGGCGATCCGTTCGTTTTCGGACGCGGCGGTGAGGAGGCGTTGGCGCTGATCGATCACAATGTGCCGTTCCGCATCGTTCCAGGCATCACCGCAGGGATCGGCGGGCTTGCCTATGCGGGCATTCCCGTAACCCACCGCGACGTCAATCACAGCGTGACTTTCCTGACTGGCCACGACTCAAACGGGATCGTGCCCGACCGCATCGACTGGGACAGCGTCGCGAAGGGATCGCCTGTGATCGTCATGTATATGGCGATGCGCCATATCGCGACGATTACAGACCGGCTGATGAAGGCCGGCCGCGAACCGGACGAACCGGTTGCCATCGTCTGCAATGCCACGACCGAACAGCAGCAGGTGCTCGAGACAACGCTGGCGCAAGCCGAGGAAGACATGGTCGTTTCCGGTCTATCGCCACCGGCCATCGTGGTGGTCGGCGGCGTTGTCCCGATGCGCCGCACGCTCGACTGGCTGCGGCAGGACAGCGAGCAATGAGCGGGCTGCTGATTGCATCACCCATGTCGGGATCGGGCAAGACGACGATTACGCTCGGCTTGTTGCGCGCGCTGAGCCGCCGCGGTGTCGATATAGCGCCAGGCAAGGCCGGTCCCGACTATATCGACCCGGCCTTCCATGCCGCCGCAAGCGGCAGAACATGCCTGAACTTCGATCCTTGGGCGATGCGGCGGGACCTGCTGGTCGCCAATGCCGGCCTGGTCTCTGGCGGCGAGCGTCTGTTGATCGTCGAGGCCATGATGGGTCTCTTTGACGGCGCATCCGACGGAACTGGCGCGGCGGCCGATCTGGCGGCAATGCTCAACCTCTCCGTTGTATTTGTGGTGAACTGCGCAAATATGTCCCACTCCGTCGCGGCGCTGGTCCAGGGCTACGGCCGATACCGGCCGAATGTGATGATTGCCGGCGTCATCCTGAACAATGTGGCCAGCGACCGGCATGAAGCGATGTTGCGAACTGCGCTGGACGGAATCGGCATGGATGTCTTCGGGGTTGTCCGCCGCGATGATGCGCTTTCGCTGCCCGAACGGCACCTGGGGCTTGTACAGGCCAAGGAACTTGCCGCGCTCGAGACCTTTATCGAAGAGGCAGCCAGGCGTATCGAGAAGGGGTGTGATCTCGATGGCATTATTGCGGCTGCAAAGGCCCTTGGTGCGGCCGATACCGTCTCGAACATCGAACGGCTGTCACCGCCGGGCCAGCGTGTGGCCGTGGCGCGCGATAACGCCTTCGCATTCTCCTATGAACACGTTCTTGCCGGATGGCAACGGCGGGGTGCGGAGATTTGCCTTTTCTCGCCGCTGGCCAATGAAGGGCCGCATGCCGATTGTGACGCTGTCTATCTGCCGGGCGGTTATCCGGAGCTGCATGCCGGAATCATTGCAGCGGCAGACCGATTCCGGGATGGGATGTTGGCCGCGGCGGAAGGCGGGAAGGCGATCTACGGCGAGTGCGGCGGGTATATGGTGCTCGGCGAGGGCCTGATCGACAGCGACGGCAGTTCCCATGCGATGCTCGGCTTGCTGCCCCTGACAACAAGCTTTGAACAGAAAGCGCTGCATCTGGGCTATCGGCGCATCCGGGCTCTGCGGCCATTTGTCTGGAGCGTGCCACTCACGGCCCATGAGTTCCACTATGCGACGATTGTCGACGAAGGAGATGCGGAACCGCTCTTTGCTGTCAGCGATGCCAGCGGCACCGAACTCGGCCACGCCGGCCTGCGACGCGGGTCGGTCGCCGGCTCCTTCATGCACGTGATCGATCTGGCGGAATCGGCCTGATGGCGGCGCCAGTCGAACATGGCGGCGCGCTGGCGCGGGCGATCACTGACTATGGCGGCGAGGCGGCCGACTGGATCGACCTTTCCACCGGCATCAATCCGAATCCTGTTCCGCTGCCTGATCTGGCCGGGCCGATCTGGTCGCGGCTTCCCGATGAGGATCTCATTGAAAGGGCGAGCAATGCGGCGGCGGCATTTTACCGTGCAGCCGACGCTGTCCGGCCGCTTCCCGTTGCCGGGACGCAAAGCGTCATCCAGTTGCTGCCCCAGCTCTTCGACGGCGACGTTGCGATATTCGGTCCGACATACGAGGAATACCGTTCGCGCTTCGAGCAGGCGGGCCGAGCGGTGGAGATGGTTTCAGGTGCCGGAGAAATCAGCGATCGCCACCGTCTGGCCATCCTGGTGAACCCGAACAATCCCACCGGCCTCACGATGCCGCGCGAAGCGGTGTCGGAACTGGCGGACCTCATGGCCGCCCAGGGCGGTTTTCTTGTGGTCGACGAGGCCTTTGCGGATCTTCTGCCGGATTGCAGCGTGGCGGGTGAGGCGGGCAAACAGACCAACCTGATCGTGTTCCGCTCCTTCGGGAAATTCTTCGGTCTTGCCGGGCTGCGGCTTGGTTTTGTGCTGGCAGCGCCAGCGGTCTGGGATGCGATACGGCGAGCCCAGGGTCCTTGGTCCGTTTCAGGACCTGCGCTGGAAATTGCCGCGCGTGTCCTTTCAGACAGGCCATTGCAGGATCGGATCGCAGGCGCGATAAACGAGCGGCGCAATGCCCTTGCCACCGTTCTGGAAGAGACCGGCCTGAAAATCGCTGGCGGGACGCCGCTTTTCCTGTTGGTCGAACATGATCGTGTCGAGGCGCTGCACCGGCATCTTTGCCTGCACCGCATCCTGACGCGGAAGTTCCATTACGCACCAGGATGGCTGCGGATCGGGTTGTGTGCAAGCGAGGCCGAGGAAGCGGCGCTGCGGGCGGCACTTGAGCAGTTCCCCGATCCCGCCCGAAGCTGAGGCGGCCCGGTGGAAACCCATTTCGCGATACTCACGCTTGCGCTTCTGGCGGACCGTCTGCTTGGCGATCCGCCCTGGCTGTGGGAGCGCGTTAAACACCCGGTTGTGCTTTTTGGGCGTGCGATTGATTTTGCTGAACGGATCGGAAACCGACCTTTCGGAAGTGATTCCGTTCGCCGCCGTAACGGCCTGTTTGTCATAATTTTTTTGCTGTTGCTGGCAGCAGCGGTCGGTGGTGCGCTGTCTTGGATATTTGGCGTGCTTGGTGTTGTCGGCTTTCTCCTTGAAGTCGGGACCGTGACTGTTTTGCTGGCGCAAAAGAGCCTCGGTGACCATGTGAGCCGGGTTGCCGTTGCCCTGCGGAATGATGGTCTCAGTGGTGCGCGCGAGGCTGTCTCGCGCATTGTCGGCCGGGACCCGGAAGGCCTCGACGAGAGCGGGATTTGCCGTGCGGCCATCGAGAGCCTCGCGGAGAATTTTTCCGACGGCGTGGTCGCGCCGGCGCTTTGGTACGCCGTGTTCGGCCTGCCGGGGATCCTCGCCTACAAGATGCTCAACACGGCGGACTCCATGATCGGGCACAAGAATGAGCGCTACCGTGCTTTCGGTTGGGCTTCCGCGCGTCTCGATGATCTCGCCAACTGGCCGGCGGCGCGCCTTTCAGCTGTCTTGATTGCGTTGGGGGCCGTGTTCCATCGGGGCAGGGACGCGGGCGCACGTTCGCTGGAGACAGCCTTTCGCGATGCGGCACTGCATCGATCACCGAATGCCGGGTGGCCCGAATCCGCCATGGCCGGTGCGCTAGGAGTGGCGCTTGCCGGAGAGCGGTCCTATGGCGGCGTTGCCGTGCGCGAGCCGTTTTTGAATGCAGCCGGCCGGCGGCAGGTCAATTCGGGCGATATCGATGCTGCCGTGAGGCTTTTCTACAGCGCCTGTGCAAGCATAACTGCGCTTTCGGCAGTATTGTTTTTGCTATTGTGACATTTCTTACATCCAAAATCCGCACATTGCCCGCAAGTTGAGTAACGGACCCCGATCGAGCAGCGTTCGATGTGTCCGTTAGCGCCAATACTTGTTTGCCGGGCACCAAGACGCCCACACGCCCGGCACAATAGGGAAACAGTTGCGCGGCTCCTGTTCGAGCACGCGCACAGATGGGGGAGTTATCATGCGTTTGTTCTTGTCGGTTCTGGTTCTTGGTTTTGCGATTCTGGTGTTCCAGCCGATCGCCGCGGGGGCGGTCACGTTGACCGCACGTATCGATCTTTCCAGCCAGACGATGGTGGTCACACACCGGGGAAAGATCAAATATCGCTGGAAAGTATCAACCGGGCGCAAGGGCTACTACACGCCAACCGGCAGCTACAGCCCGAAATGGCTGTCAAAGCACCATCGGTCGCGCAAGTACAACAATGCGCCGATGCCCTTTGCGATCTTCTTCCGGGGCGGCTATGCGGTGCATGGAACCAACGAGATCAGCCGTCTTGGACGTCCTGCCTCGCATGGTTGCGTCCGGCTGGATCCGAACAATGCCGCAAAGCTGTTCTCGCTCGTGCAGCGCGAGGGCTTCAAGAACACCCGCATCATTATCCGGCGCTAGCGCCTGCGGGGTTTGCTCTTGCTGTAAACCCAGTGCTTTATGTTCCAGCGGTCGTGGAACCATTGCCACTGGCCGGGATATTCACGCACCCAGCTCTCGACCTTGTCGTTGAGGAGTTGCGCCGTCGCGGCGACGTCGATCTGGCCGCTGCCGTTGCGGGGCAGCTCAACGGCCGGTTCGATCACGAGCCGGAAACGGCCGTCGGGAAGGCGGATCGAGCGGGCCGGGTAGACTTCGCAATCGTAGTTGCGTGCAAGTTTGACCAGCAGCGGGTTCGTCTGGACCTTCAAGCCGAAGAACTCCGTCTTGGCGCCTTTGTGGAACTTCTGGTCCACCAGCATCCCGACGCCCCTTCCGGTTTCCAGGACCCCGGCAAGGTTCCAGGCGGCACCGGCCCGGGACGGCACCAGGTGACCCATATGCGTGCGTCTCTGGGACAGCAGTTTTTTGGCGATGTACGGGTTGTTCGGCGGACGGAACAAGGCGGTGACGTTGAGGCCGTATTTGGCCGCCACGATGGGCAGCAACTCGAAATTGCCGGTGTGGGCGGTAAAGACGATGAAGGGGCGCGGGTTCTCGCGCAGGTCAACGAAGCGTTCGACGCCTTCCACCTCGATCATGCCGCCATCTCCGGTAAGGAGATCGTGGTCGATCAGTTCATCGACAAAGACATACTCAGCCGCGAGACGCGCCATGTTGCCCCACATGTCGAGGGCAATCGCCTCCCGTTCTTCCTTGGATTTTTCCGGAAATGCGCGCTCGAGATTATAGAGAACCAGCTTGTGCCGCTGCGTCCACGGACCAATGATATAGGCCATCTTCTCGGTGAAGCGGATCGCCTTGCGCGCCGGGATGCGCCGCAGGATCCTCAGGATCACGAAGATGATCTGCGCAACAAGCCAGTTCTTGGCCTTGCGCAGCTTGAAATAGTATCTCGATAGGAAACGCCTCACGCCGATCAGTCCATTCTCAGGATGATCTTCCCGAAAACCTGCCGGCCCTCCATGCGGGCAAGGGCAGTGTCGATATCGTCGAGGCCGACCTCGGTATCGATGACCGGATGAACAAGGCCACGCGCCATTTTCTGCATGGCATTCGCCATGTTTTCCATGCGGCAGCCGAAGGAGCCGATCAGCCGCAACTGCTGCTGGAACAGCTGCATCAGGTTCATCTGCGTGGAAACGCCGGAAGTCGAGCCGCAGGTGACGAGCCGCCCGCCGCGCTTCATGCACAGCATTGATCCGGCCCAGGTGTCAGCGCCGACATGTTCGAAGACGACGTCAACGCCTTTCTTCTTCGTCAGCTTGCGCACGACGCCCTCGAAACGGTCCTCCCGGTAGTTGATCACGTGGTCGGCACCGAGTTCTTTTGCCTTTTCGATCTTGTCGTCGGAACCGACAGTGGTGATGACCGTGCAGCCCTGTTTCTTTGCAAGCTGGATTGCAGCCGTGCCGATACCGGAGCCGCCGGCCTGTACGAGAATGGTCTCTCCGGGTTCGAGGCGCGCATTGTCGAAAAGCATGTGTTCGACGGTGCCGAAAGTCACCGGCGCAAGCGCTGCGCCAACCGCATCGACGCCGGGAGGCGCCGGCACCAGAAGCCGCGCCGGCAGGTTGATCTTTTCCTGGGCGAAGCCGTCGAGATGAAAGCCGTGGACGCCGCTGACATTTTCGCACAGATTGTCCCGGCCCTCGCGGCAGGCGCGACATAGTCCACAGGTGCGAGCCCCATAGATGGAAACAAGCTGTCCGGGGAGGACACCGGAGACGCCCGGGCCGATCGCCTCGACCGTGCCCGATGCCTCGGCGCCGATGACGAGCGGCAGCTTGCGCTTGGCGAAGGCCATGCCGCGCCAGCCCCACACATCGATGTGGTTCAGTGCGACGGCGCCGATCCGCACGGTGACTTCACCGGCGGCCGGGGCTGATGGCGCTTCGATGTCCGCCAGCTCAAGCTTGCGGTCTTCTACGAGCTGCAATGCACGCATATTCGTGTGGTGTCCTCGGTCTCTTCGGGCATTCTATGCAGCCGTTTAGGCCGGTTCAGCCGTCATGACAAGACATGCGTTCTGTCCGCCGAAGCCGAAGGAGTTCGAAAGTACCGAGGTCACCGACTGTTCCCGCTTGGTATTGGGTACCACATCCAGCTCGATTGCCGGATCGGGATTCTCGTAGTTGATGGTGGGCGGCAGTGTTCCGGTCTGGATCGTCAGCAGCGAAAATACCGCTTCGACCGCGCCGGCGGCCGTGAGTGTGTGGCCGATCATCGATTTGTTGGAGGATACCGGTATTGCAGGCAGGTGGTCGCCGAAAACGGTGGACAGCGACAGATACTCCATCTTGTCGTTTTCGGGCGTCGATGTTCCGTGGGCGTTGATGTACCCGATCCCGGATGCATCCAGCCCGGCGTCGTCAAGCGCCGCCTGGACCGTTGCAATGGCCGGGGCGCCGTCCGGCGATGAGCGTGTGCGGTGGAAATGATCGGCCTTCTCACCGTAGCCTTTCAGGATACCGAGGACGTTGGCGCCGCGCGCAACGGCAGCTTCGAGCGATTCCAGCACAAGGGCGGCGCTGCCCTCGGCAATCACAAATCCGTCGCGGTCCTTGTTGAAGGGCTTGGACGCTTTTTCCGGTGGATCGTTCTGGGTCGAGAGCGCTGACAAAAGCGAAAAGCGGATCAGCGCCTCGGCGTTGACCGATCCGTCGGTTGCAACGGTGAGCGCGCGCTCGGTTCGACCCTGCCGGATGGCGTCGACGCCGAGCTGAATTGCCGTGGCTCCGGATGCGCAGGCCGTCGAAAGCGTCACGGGCAGCCCGCGGGTTCCGTAACTGTCGGAAAGGCGTTCGGCAACGGTTCCGAAAAGGGCCCTGCGTGTGAAACCGGGATGCGGTTTTCCGCGCATGACCTCGAGCAGGCCGTTATAGGCGTTGTCCTGTTCGCTGCCGTGGCCGGATTCGTCGGCAAGGGCGAAACGATCGGTCCATTCGCATTCAACCGGTGGTGCCGCGACAAAAAGTGGGCCGTCAAAATCGCCATTGATGCCGGACTGGGAGACAGCCTCCCGTGTTGCCGCATCTGCGAGCGTGAAGGACAATTCGCTTGCAATGTTGGGCGCGTCCATAAAATCGACCGTGCCGCATATGCGGGTCGACAGACCTTCAGTCGGAAAGCGCGTGATCGCGTGAATCCCGGAAACACCGCCGGTCAACGCCTGCCAGTTGTCCTCTTTTCCCTGACCCAGCGAGGTGACAATACCCATTCCCGTGACAGCGATCAGCGGTCGTCCGAGATGATCCGTATAGGCGTTATTGGTCATATCCGTCTCTTGCTCCGGGGTGTCACTCGGACTTCAGTAAAGCCAGGCCTTCGCCATGCATGAAGCCGACAGCAGTCACGATCGCCGTATCGGCCGGTTCACTCATTTCTGCTTCCGATGCCTCGTCGAAGCGTGGCAGTTTTGCGCCGGATTGCAGCGCCAGCGCGGCAAGCGCAACACCGATTGGAAACTGCGCCTCCATTGCGTGACCGGTGATGCCGCCAAACCCGCGAAGTGTCGCGCCTGGCCAGCGGTCCTCGATGAACTTTCGTTCACGATCCCGCAGATCGAAATGTCCGGACGCACCGGACATGACCAGCGGATGTTCGACGTCGCCGGGCGTGACATGGTCGGCGAGCCTGTTCAGCCTTTTTTCAAGGCCGCCTTCGTCGCGGTTGCCCCGGTCGCCATCCACATCCGTGATCGAGGCGTAGATGTTGGCGCCCCTTGATTGCGCATGTTCGCGCGACTCAAGCATCAGGAATGCCGACGCGGAGCCGGTAATGACGCCGCCGCCATTGTCTGCACGCGACCATAGCGGTTGCCAGCCGCCCTGGGCCAGCGATTGCACGCCTTCATAGAGCACAAGCATGTCCTGGCGTTCCGCATTGTACGCGCCACCGACCAGAGCGTGGGTCGTTTGACCGGCCCTGATCCGTTCCAACGCGGTCGCCAGCGCCGAAATGCCGGCTGCCTCCTCTCCCATGAAGGTCTTGGAGGAACCGGTCACCTTGTGGACAATCGATATGTTGCCGGCAAGCAGATTGGAAAGTTGCGCCAGAAAAAGCGTGGGCCGCAGCTCCGTGGTCAGGATCTCATTGAGGACATTGTCCCGGTCGTTGCGCGTCATCGCCTTGTTGACGATCATCGTGTCCACCGCAATGTCGCGCTCTCCGCCACCCGCGGCAACGATCATGTCCATGGACCCGCACAGCTCGGCATCGTCTTTCAGGCCCGCATCGTCCAGGGCAAGGCCGGCTGTGAACACGCCCAAGCGCTGCCAGTTTTCCATTTGACGCTGGTCGCCGCGGCGTGGGATCTGTTCCGTCCAGTCGATGTCGGGCAGGGGATGGACCGGATAGGGTTCGAAACGCTCGCGGTCGACAATTGGCTGTGGCGCCTCGTTGGCAGAGAGAATGGCTTCATGAACATTCTTGCCGACACCATGGCAGCTCACGATACCAAGGCCGGTGATCACCACATCGTTTGGATTTTTTGCCATGGGTCGATCCTTAAGCATCGGCGTTTTGCGGCATGACGGCCGTCAATCCGACATCCTTCGCCCGCGCCTTGATGAGGCCTGCCAGTTGCGCCGTTTTCGGATCGACAGATGCATCGAATGCCACCGTGCGGAATTTGAGCTGCGCATCGCAGACCTTGCTGCCGTTGGCGCGAATGCGTGCCTTGGTGACGGCAAAGCCCGATCCCTCATGTTCCAGATCGGCCTCGATCTCCAGAACCGTTTCCGGCTCGACAAAGGTCCGCAGCTTCGCGCCGTCAACTGACATGAGAAAGGGCATCGCGCTGAAACCGTTCGCCGCGAGCAGAAGAAAGCCGCTTGCCTGCGCCATGGTTTCGATAAGCAGAACGCCGGGTACCAACGGATGACCCGGGAAATGCCCTTCGAATACCGGGCTTTCGGCAGGAACCGTCGATTCGACCGATATGCGCCCCGCGTCAAGATCGATGCTTTTGACGCTGTCTATCATCTGAAAGTATTCAAGGAGCATCAGCCACCCATGTGCCGCTGGTCTTCTGCCGTGATTGCGGCAACCGCGTCAGCTCTTGGCGGCCCGCAATTCGTCGATCTTCACGCACAGATTCTTAAGGACAAAGTACTCCTCGGTGGCAACCTTGCCGTCGTTGACTTCCTGAGTCCACTGTTCGAGCGGAATCTTGATCCCGAATTCCTTGTCGATTGCGAATACGATATCGAGAAAATCAAGGCTGTCGATTCCCAGGTCATCGATCGTGTTGCTGTCGGGCGTTATGGTATCCCGGTCGATTTCGCTTGTTTCGGCGATAATGTCGGCAACTTTGTCAAATGTGGCTGACACGCTCATATCCTTATGGTTTGTCTGTTTCGCGGTGAGCTATAGAAAAATCCGCTGTAAAAGCCAATGGTGTGTATACGGTTTCGTAAACGAAAACCATCACCGTGTTGCCAACATCCGGACCGGTGTGGAGATAGTGCGACACATGCTCCATTGTAAGGGTCTGTGTTGTGCTCTATTTGCGGAGGATCATTTGGTCTGAAACGGATCCCCAATGTCACAGGTGAGCAAAGAAGAGGTTCTACGGAAACTGGAAGGCGTCAGCCATCCTGCGATCGGCGGGAACGTGGTCGAAAAGGGTCTGGTCTCGGACATCTTCATTGCAGACGGCAAGGTGTATTTCTCGCTCTCGGTCTCGGCGGAACTTGCCCAGAAGCTCGAGCCCCTGCGCCTGGCCGCCGAAAATGCCGTCAAATCGATGGACGGTGTTGATGCCGCCATGGTCGCGCTTACAGCCGAGAAGAAGCCCGGATCGGGCGGTTCTCCGGTCGGCGCACGGCAATCTGCCCCGCCCCAGCCACAGCAACCGCCGCAAAAGGCGGGTGTTCCGGGTGTCGGCGCCATTATCGCGGTGGCCTCGGGGAAGGGGGGCGTCGGCAAGTCCACGACTGCCGTGAACCTGGCTTTGGGCCTCCAGGCAATCGGACTGAAAGTCGGTATTCTGGATGCCGATATCTACGGGCCATCCATGCCGCGACTGTTGAAAGTGGGCGGGCAGCCAGAGCAAACTGGCGAACGCATGCTGAAGCCCAAGGAGGCCTATGGGCTGAAAGTCATGTCCATGGGATTCCTTGTCGCCGAGGAGACGCCGATGATCTGGCGCGGGCCGATGGTCGTATCGGCGCTGACACAGATGCTGCGCGAGGTCGCCTGGGGCGAGTTGGATGTAATTGTCGTGGACATGCCGCCCGGTACAGGCGATGCGCAACTGACGATGGCGCAGAAAGTGCCGCTTGCCGGCGCCGTCATCGTATCCACGCCACAGGATCTGGCCCTGATTGATGCCCGAAAGGGTCTCAACATGTTCAAGAAGGTCGATGTGCCGCTGCTCGGCGTGATCGAGAATATGAGCTATTTCCAGTGCCCGTCCTGCGGCCACCGGTCGGACATCTTCGGACATGGGGGAGCACGCGAGGAAGCGGAGCGGATCGGCGTTCCGTTCCTTGGAGAAGTGCCATTGCACATGGATATCCGGGAGAATTCGGACGCCGGAACACCGGTGGCGGTCGCCCAGCCAGACGGGCCACACGCCCGCATTTTCAGTGATATTGCCGAAAAGGTACGCGATCAGATCATGCAGAATGCAGAGGCGGACGCCGCCGCAGCGCCGCGCATCGTCTTCGAATAACGCTCTCGGTTTATCTCCTAATATCCTGTAGACAAAAGTAATTTTGCCCCGCCAACTCGACGGGCGACCGGGTCGTTTCGCTCTGTCGTCCCGCTCTCAAAATTGACCATATGATAAAAAATTTGACCTTGTGAGAAAATCAGGTCATTCTGTCTTCAATCAAAGGGAGCATGGCCGCGCTGAAATCCGATGAACGGGGCCGCGGCAAATCGAGGAAGGAGGCGTGCATGGCGACCGAGGCAATGCGTGACGTCAGGGCCGGTCGGCTCGAGCAATCCGAATATGCCGAGAATTTTTCCGACATACATCCGCCGCTCAATGCCCATGAGGCTGCGGTGGAAGCGGATCGCTGCTATTTCTGCTACGACGCACCGTGCATGATAGCCTGCCCGACAAGCATCGATGTTCCGATGTTCATCCGGCAGATCGCCGCGGAAAATGCCAAGGGCGCTGCCAAGACCATCTTCGAACAGAACATTCTCGGCGGCATGTGCGCGAGGGTCTGCCCGACCGAGACACTCTGCGAAGAGGCCTGTGTTCGGGAAATGGCGGAGGGAAAGCCGGTCAAGATCGGCCTGCTCCAGCGCTATGCCACGGATGTCCTGATGCGCGAGGCGACCGACCATCCGTTCGAACGGGCCCCCTCGACCGGCAAGCACGTTGCCGTTGTCGGCGCCGGACCCGCGGGCCTTTCCTGTGCGCACCGTCTGGCGATGCACGGTCATGATGTGACGATATTCGAGGCCCGCGAGAAGGGTGGCGGCCTCAGCGAATATGGCATTGCCGCCTACAAGTCGGTCGATGATTTTGCCCAGAAGGAACTGGAATTCATCCTCGATATCGGCGGTATCACGATGGAGACCGGCAAGAAACTGGGCACCGATTTGAACCTGGAGGAACTGAGTGGCCGGTTTGACGCTGTTTTCCTGGGAATCGGTCTTGCGAATGTCAACGCGCTTGGCGTCGACGGCGAGGAGGCCGAGGGCTGCCTGGATGCGGTTGATTACATCGCCAAACTCCGCCAGGCCTCCGATCTCGGCGATCTGCCGATCGGGCGCCGCGTGGTTGTAATCGGTGGTGGCATGACCGCGATCGATATCGCAACTCAGTCCAAGCGGCTCGGCGCCGAAGAGGTGACCATTGCCTACCGGCGCGGCCAGGACGGGATGAACGCCAGCGAATACGAGCAGGAGGTCGCGCAGACCAGCGGCGTCACCATCCGCCACTGGCTGCAGCCCAAGGCGCTTGTTGTTGACGAGGCCGGCGCCGTTGCCGGGATCGAACTGGAGTATACCAGCCAGGAAAACGGCACATTGTCGGGCACCGGCGAGACAACCACGATTGCTGCGGACCAGGTCTTCAAGGCAATTGGCCAGAGTTTCGACGACCATCCGCTCGCAGGCAGCGGGCTTGATTTGGACCGCGGCCGTATCCGCATCGATAATGACGGCAAGACGAATTTGCCCAAAGTCTGGGCAGGTGGCGACTGTGTCAGGAGCGGCGAAGACCTGACCGTCGTATCCGTGGAGGACGGCAAGGTCGCCGCTGAATCCATACACGCAACGCTCAGCGCTTAGCCCGGGAGGAAATCATGGCAGACGTCTCAACCAACTTTCTGGGTATCCAGTCGCCCAATCCCTTCTGGCTCGCCTCCGCGCCGCCGACCGACAAGGCCTACAATGTCGAGCGCGCTTTCGAGGCCGGCTGGGGCGGTGTTGTCTGGAAAACGCTTGGCGAGGCCGGACCGCCCGTCGTCAACGTGAACGGCCCGCGCTACGGCGCCATTCATGGTCCCGACCGCCGGCTGCTGGGGCTGAACAATATCGAGCTGATCACCGACCGCGACCTCGAGGTCAACCTGAAGGAAATCATCGAGGTGAAAAAGCGCTGGCCTGACCGGGCGATGATCGTATCGCTGATGGTTCCGTGCGAAGAGCGGTGCTGGAAGGACATCCTCGACCGTGTCAACGGCACCGGCGCCGATGGAATCGAGCTCAATTTCGGCTGTCCGCACGGCATGAGCGAGCGCGGCATGGGCTCGGCGGTCGGCCAGGTGCCGGAATATATTCAGATGGTCACCGAATGGTGCAAGAAATATTCCCACCTGCCGGTGATCGTGAAGCTGACGCCGAACATCACGGATGTGCGCTATCCGGCGCGGGCCGCCAAGGAGGGCGGTGCTGACGCCGTTTCGCTGATCAACACGATCAATTCCATCGTTTCCGTCGATCTCGACAACTTCGCGCCCGAGCCGACCATTGACGGCAAAGGCTCGCACGGCGGTTATTGCGGCCCGGCCGTCAAGCCGATCGCCATGAACATGGTCGCCGAAATTGCCCGCGACCACGAGACGAAGGGCCTGCCGATCTCCGGCATCGGCGGCATCAGCACCTGGCGGGACGCCGCTGAATTCATCGCTCTCGGCTGCGGCACGGTGCAGGTCTGCACCGCGGCGATGACCTACGGCTTCAAGATCGTCCAGGAGATGATCGACGGCCTGTCGGACTGGATGGACGAGAAGGGCTACCGCACGATCGGCGAGTTCCAGGGCATGGCGGTGCCGAATGTCTCGGACTGGCAGTATCTCAACCTCAACTATGTCACCAAGGCACGCATCGACCAGGATGCCTGCATCAAGTGCGGGCGCTGCCACATCGCCTGCGAGGACACGTCGCACCAGGCGATCACCAGCATCGTCAACGGCGAGCGCAAGTTCGAGGTGATCGACGAGGAGTGCGTCGGCTGCAACCTTTGCGTCAATGTCTGCCCGGTCGATGGCTGCATCACCATGGAACAGATCGCCGGTGTCGATCCGCGCACAAAGGAGCCGATCGATCCGGAATACGCCAACTGGACGACGCATCCGAACAATCCGGTGGCCGCGAAGGAAGCCGCCGAATAGCGGCTGAACCAGATACGCTCTAAGTGTTTATCGAGCCACCGTCCACGGCGATGGTCTGTCCTGTGACGAAATCGCTGTCGGCACAGGCCAGGAATATCAATGCTCCGATGAGATCATCTGGATAGGCGTCGCGAGCGATGGCGCGCGACGCGAGGACCTTGGACCGGGCGGCCTCCACATGTTCCTCGTTTTCAAGGATGCTGCTTGAAAGGGTCAGGCCGGGGGCAAGGGAATTGACGCAGATCCCGGCAGGCCCGAGTTCCCGCGACAGCGCGCGGGTCATCGCCGTCAGCGCTCCCTTCGACGCTATGTAATGCAGCATTCCCGTCATGCCCTTGTAGACGGTGCCGGACGTGATATTGACGATTTTTCCGGATTGCTGTTTTTCCATGTGCGGACCGACGGCCCGGACCATGTTGAATGCACCGCGCACATTGACGGCCATGACCTTGTCCCAGAGATCCGGCTCGATTTCATCATACCTGGCAACCGGAAGGGTGGCGTAGACGGCCGCGTTGTTGACCAGCACGTCGATCCGGCCAAACGCTTCGATGCATGAAGCGGCGGTCTTTACCGCGTCGGCAGGGTTGGACACGTCCGTGTGTTCATAGACTGCACCGATTTCGGACGCTGCATCAGCGCCGTCGGCAATATCGGCGATCAGGACCTTCGCACCCTCGCCAATCAGTGCCTTCGCAAAGGCCAGTCCCAGGCCTTTCGAACCGCCGGTGACAATGCAGGATTTGCCCTTCAGCCGGTTCATACCCTAGGCACCCGGCAGACGGCCGAATTCGGCGTAGATGTGCTTGGTCTCGAGGAAATCGTCGAGCCCTTCCAGGCCGTGCAGGCGGCCAAGGCCGCTTTCGCCGTAGCCGCCGGTCTCGGCCTCGGCAAACAGGCGGTTGTGGCAGTTGATCCAGACCGTGCCGGCGCGCAGTGCCCTGGCAACGCGGCGTGCCCGGCCATGATCATTGGTGTGTATGCTGGCAGCAAGGCCGTAGCGGGTCGCGTTGGCGCTTGCCACCGCGCCTTCCTCGTCGCTGAACCTTTCAACAACCACGACCGGGCAGAACAGCTCTTCCTGGACCAGCCTGTGGCTGTTGTCCGCTATCTCATAGAGGGCAGGGGTCACGACATTGCCTCGCGGGTGGCCTTCGCGCACCTCGCCGTCAAGCAGGGTGTTGCCGGCCTGGCGGGCGGCATCAAGGACGCTGCGGTAACGTTCGGCGCTCGGCAGGTCAAACAAGGGACCCATCTGAACCGAACCGTCCATCGGATCGCCGACGGTAACCGCTGCAAACCCATCGACAAGCCGGCCGGCTGCGTCATCCCAAGCGGTTTCCTCGACGAGGACACGGGTGATTGCCGTGCACATCTGGCCGGCATGGGCGATCGCGCCGCGAACGATCTCGGCCGTGGCCGTCTTCAGGTCGGCATCGGCAAAGACCAGGGCCGGTGCCTTGCCGCCGAGCTCAAGCGAAAGACGTTTCAACGTGGGTGCACCGCCGGCCATGATCTTCTTTCCGGTAGCGCTTGAACCGGTGAAGCTGACCACATCCACGTCCGGATGGGTGCAAAGCACGGTCGAAACCTCGAGATCGCCGTGGACGATGTTGATCACACCGGCGGGAAGCGAGGGGCAGGCGGCGATGCACTCGGCAAAGATGCGATTGACGCCGCTTGTCTGGTGCGCGCCCTTGACGACGACGGTGCAGCCGGAGGCGAGTGCCGGTCCGAGCGAGCGCAGCAGCAATGTCGACGGCGCGTTCCAGGGAACGATAATGGCGGCCACCCCAATCGGTTCGCGGGCGAAAATCGATTGCTTGCCCTCATCGATCTCGCTGACCCGGCCGAAGACGGCTCTGGCTAAGCCGGCATAGTAGCGTGCCTCGCTGATCGCGGCGTCCGTTTCATGCAGGCAGTGCGCCAGCACTTTCCCATTCTCGATGGCTATTTCGCCTGCGATCTCGTCGCGGCGCGCGGAAACCGCTTCGGCAAGTTCAAGAAGCACCTGCGCTCTCAGCCTCGGCGCATGGGGCCATTTCGTGCGGTCGAATGCGGTCCGGCCGGCCGCGATGGCCCTTTCGGCCGTGCCGGACCCACCCACAAGGTACTTTGCGTGATCCGTCCCCCGGTACACATCGACCGTGATGGCGGGCTTACCGTCTTCAACCCAGCTACCGTCGATAAAGTGGCGTGCGATGTCAGTCATGGAAACCTACTCAAGGGCCGGCGCCTTTGCAGTTTCGGCGTTGGACGTTTCGTAAATGCGTTTGACGAACAGGTCTGCGTAGTTGAGCGTTGCATGGCTGTGTTCGCGCATCATCGCCTCGGCCCGGGCTGCGTCGCGTTTCTTGATGGCGTCAAAGATAATGATGTGCTGGGAGTGGCCGACGGTGAGCCGTTTCAGTTCGCGCCGCGAATTGGTCCTGTCAAAGGCGAGCGAGCCAAGCGCGGCGAGCGGAAGCATGGCTATGCGCTCATAGGCATGGGCGATCAGTTCGTTGCCGCAATGATACATGATGGTCTCGTGAAACAGGATGTTCGCCTCCTGGTAGCCGTCCATATAGTCGGGATCCGGCTCGTCGGCATCAAGCACTTTTTCGGTGTATGCGATTGAGCGGAGCAATGCGGCCTCGGCCGAATCCGGCATGCCGTTTTCCGCCATCGTCCGGGCTGCAAGTGCCTCCAGCGCGGCGCGAACGGCGATCGACTTTTCGACATCCGAACTTGATATGGATCGAACCGTGAATCCGCGACCGCTGCGCTTCTCGATCAGGCCCTCGGCGGCAAGGGTCGCAAGGGCCGTGCGGGTTGGCGTACGTGATACATCCATCTCGGCGGCAATGCCGACTTCGGTGATCTTCTCACCGGAACGGCGTTCGCCGCTCAATATTTGTCGGCGGACGACCGCAAGCACGCGTTGCGAACTGGATGCCATCGGGTCCTCTTCATTTTGGATACATAAGAGCACTTTTTGCGCAAAATTCCAGCAAAAACCGAAGATTGTTCTTAACTTTGGATACAAAATCTGTTTGAAATTCCTGTAGGCTGATTGGGAAACAACAACGGAACGGCTCGTGCAGCGGTCTTGCGCGGTTGACCCCGTCCGCCCAGGGAGGAACGAGCCATGAGCGCAGCAGCGGAGCTTTCGCCGGTCACGACGGAACTTTTTATCGGCGGCGAGGCCCGTCCGGCATCGGCCGGTCGAACCTACGATATTTTCAATCCGGCCCGTCCGGACGAACTGGTCGGCCATGCGGCGGCGGCGGGCGTTTCGGATGTCGACGCGGCCGTACAGGCGGCTCACGCGGCATTTCCCGCCTGGTCGGCGCTGTCCTATGCCGAGCGCGCCAACATGCTGCTTCAGGTCGCCGAGCACCTCGTGTCCGACGAGGCAGACGTTTCCTACCGGTCGCACCTTTTCTGCCGCGAGCACGGGAAAATCATCAAGGAGACGTTGCTTGAGATCTCGCGGCTTGGCGACCGTTTCCGGCAATCCGCCGCCTATGCGGAGCGCCTTTCGGCCGACGAGACGATCAGCGGACCGCCTTTCGACACCATCATCACGCGGCAGCCTCGCGGGGTCGCGGCGCTGATCGTGCCGTGGAACTGGCCGCTTTCGATCCTTGGTGCCAAGCTTCCGCAGGCGCTTGTCGCCGGCAACACCGTGGTGGTCAAACCCAGCCAGAACTCGGCGCTGGCGCCGTCATTGACGCTGAAGAAGATCGCCGAACTGCTGCCGCCCGGCGTCGTCAATATCCTGACCGGCGGCGCCTCGGAGATCGGCGATCCGCTGGTCTCGCATCCGCTGGTCCGGTTCGTGAACTTCACCGGTTCGGTCGACATCGGCCGACACGTGATGCAGGTCGCTGCCCAGAACATCACGCCGGTTACTCTCGAACTTGGTGGCAATGATGCCGCAATCGTGTGCGCCGACGCAAAGATCGATGATGCGGCCTTGATGCGCATGTATCTCGGTGCGTTCATGTCGTCGGGACAGATCTGCATGGCCCTCAAGCGGCTTTATGTGCACCAGTCGCGCTATGACGAGGTGGTCGACGGTTTGACGGCCGTGTGCAACCGCATGGTCGTTGGCGACGGGCTTCTGGAAGAAACCAATATGGGTCCGGTCAACAACCGCAAACAGCTCGGCGTCGTCACCGGCATGATCGATCAGGCGCGATCGGCGGGTGCGGATCTGAAGGAGCTGGGCCAGGTTCCGGACGAAGAGCTTTATGCCAAGGGCTATTTCCAGCGACCGACACTGGTCTACGATCCGGACCAGTCGCTCGATATCGTGCGCAAGGAACAGTTCGGGCCGGCGCTTCCCATCATGCCTTTCGATACGGAAGACGAGGCGGTCGCAAAGGCCAATGACAGCGAGTTCGGCCTTTGCTCTTCGGTGTGGACGGAGGACCGGGACCGCGCCGTGAAGATCGCACGGCAGATCGAAGCCGGCTTCACCTATCTCAACGCGCACGGACCGACCGCCCAGGATGGTCGCGGCCCGTTCGGTGGCTTCAAACAATCCGGAATTGGACGCAATCTGGGTTACGAGGGCATAATCCAGTTTCAGGGGTATCACTCGATCAGCGGGCCCGCCGGCTGGCTGTTGTGAGTCAATAAGGGAGGAATGCAATGAAACATGTGTCAATGCTCGCAGCGGCTGCACTTGCAGCGACGGTGTCCATCACCGAGGCGAAGGAGTTGAGCCTTGCCTATTTCATGGGGCCGAAGCACCCGATGAACGCGGCTGTCTTCACCCCGTTTGCCGAGAAGCTGGCGGAGGTTTCCGGCGGCAAGCTGACCGTGCAGCAGTTTCCGGGCGGGGCGCTCAATTCGGTGCCGCCGAAGCAGTACGCCATACTGCTCGATGGTGTCGCCGACATCGTCTTCACGCTGCCGGGTTACACGGGCGATGTCTTCCCGATGACCAATGTGGTCACCCTGCCCGGGGTATGCGACAGCCCGAATTCCTGCACAGAGGCAATCTTGCGCGCGCGCAGCACGCTGGAAGAGGAATATGATGCGAAACTGCTGGCGGTCTGGACCAATGCGCCGCCTGTTCTCATCACCAAGGACAAGCCGGTTCGAACGCTCGAAGATCTTGAAGGCATGAAGATCCGGGTCACGGCAAAACAGGATGTTCCTTTCATGGAGGCCCTCGGCGCTTCCGCCGTTGCCCAGCCTGTGACGGTCATCAACCAGAACCTTGCCAACGGCGTCATCGACGGCATCGCCATCGACAGTTCGGCAATTGCCGCCTTCAAGCTGCACGAACCCGGCAACTATGTGACGACATGGATGCCCGGCTCGGGATCCGCATTCGTGCTTTTGATGAACAAGGATGTCTATAACGGCCTGAGTGAAGAAGAACGCGGATGGGTCGACGAGGCCTCGGCCGACTGGCTTTCGAAGTCCGGCGGCGAGGGCTATCAGAAGGCAACCAAGTTCGGCATCAAGGTGGCGACCGATGCGGGCCTTGAGATGATCGAGCTCAGCGATGATGAAAAGGCGCGTTTCAACGCCAAGATCGAACCGGTGCTGGCCGAGATCATGCAGCAGAAAGCCGGATCGAAAACCGTCGGAGAGGTGATGGCGATCATGAAGGGCCAATAGCCGTTGTCCGGCGAAACGCCCGAGGCCCTTTTGTGGCTGGACAGGCAGCTCGGCCGCGTCGCCGGGCTGCTTGCCGTTACCGGGGCCGTTGCCATCCTCGCGCTCATGCTGATCACGATCGTCGCGGTCACGTGGCGATACGGGCTGAATGACCCGATTTTCGGAATCGAGGACCTGTCGGTCATCACGCTGACCCTGGTTGCGGGCGCCGCGGTCGCCTTCGGCGCCCGCCACAACGCCCATGTCAGCGTCGACGTGATCTCCTATTTCTTCGGGCGGCGCGTTACGCGCTATACCGATGCGGCGATGCGGATCCTGGCGGCGGCCATCGCCGGTCTCGCCACCTACGCATTGTTCGGCGCCGCCTGCGGTATCGAGAAGGCGTGCATTACCAACAATTTCAGCATCGAACACCGCCCGTTCTACTATTTCCTCGGCGTCGCGCTCGGCGTCTACACGCTGCATCTTCTGCTGCAGCTGGCGATCGGCCTCTGGCACTTTTCGGGTGATGACCCGAATGAGATCGGGGACTGATGGACAATACCGCGATTGCCTTTCTCGGGTTTCTGGCGCTCTTCATCCTGCTTTTTATCCGCATGCCTGTCGGCGTTACCATGATGCTGGTCGGCACGGTCGGCATCTATTTCATCCGCCCGCAGGCGGCGATCCCGAAGCTGGCCGGCGAGATCTACAACGAAGCGTCGAATTACCCGCTGACCATCATCCCGCTGTTTGTCCTGATGGGCAATCTTGCCGGTGTATCAGGCATGAGTCGCGACCTCTACGATGCCGCCCATTCCTGGCTCGGGCATTTGAAGGGCGGTCTTGCCTCCGCAACGGTTGTCGGCTGCGCGGGATTTTCGGCGCTTTCCGGATCTTCCTTGGCCGCCGCGCTGACCATGGGCCGCGTGTCGCTGCCGGAGATGCAGCGCTACAAGTATCATGACGGGCTAGCCACCGGATCGATTGCCGCCGGCGGCACGCTCGGCATCCTCATTCCGCCCTCCGCCGGTTTCGTGATCTATGCAATCCTCACCGAGGAAAGTATCGGCAGGCTGTTCATGGCCGGTGTCATACCGGGCCTGCTCCTGACGGCGCTTTTTATCCTGGCGATCTGGATCGTGGTGTCGCGGGATCCGGAAAAGGCGCCGGGTGGCGCAACTGCGGAGCCGATTGGCGCCCGGCTGCGCGCGGCTGGTCGTGCCGGCTGGATCGTCGGCATCATCGTGTTGACCATCGGCGGTATCTATACCGGCGTGTTTTCTGCTGTCGAGGCCGCCGGCATCGGCGCGTTCCTTGCTCTGATCGTCACGGCAATCCGCCGCAAACTGACCTTTGCGAACACCGTCGAAGTGTTCTCGAGCACGCTCAAATCCTCCGGCACGGTGTTCATGATCCTGTTCGGCGCTTTCGTGTTCAAGACCTTCATCGGTTTCACCGGGATCACCTATGCCTTGTCCCTATGGGTCGATGCGCAGGGCTTCACCGGTTTCCAGGTGGTCATTGCGTTCCTTGCCATATTCATCGTGCTCGGCATGTTCATGGACGGATTCGCGATCCTCGTCCTGACCGTGCCACTGGTCCAGCCGATCATCGAGCCGCTGGGCATCAACATGATCTGGTTCGGGGTCCTGATGGTCATTGCTCTTGAGATGGGGCTGATTTCGCCCCCGGTCGGTGTCAATGTGTTTGTCGTCAAGGGCATTGCGCCGAATGTTCCGCTCAACACGATTTTCCGTGGCATTTGGCCGTTCTGGTTCGCCATGCTGGCGGCAATCATCCTGGTGCTTTTCTTCCCCCAGATAGCGTTGCTGTTGCCCAACACGATGTTCGGGTAACATCGCAATCCGATGATCAGGTTCCGGCGTCGCCGCCGGTCGACGAGGAGTGACGTATGTCCGGCGAATATGATGTGCTGATCTCAGGCTGCGGGCCGGTCGGAGCTGGTCTTGCCATAGAACTCGGCCAGCGCGGTATCCGTGTCGGTGTTGTGGAGCGGAACCTGGAACCACCGCGCATCCCGAAGGGCCAGAACCTGACGCAGCGGACCATGGAGCACATGCAGGTCTGGCGCGTGGAGGATGCCATGCGCGCTGCCAAGACAATTCCGAGCAATGTGGGTCTAGGCGGGCTGACGGCCTATGGCTCGCTCATGAGCGGTTATCACTATGACTGGTTCAAGCGGGCTGCGGTCAGGCCTTATTATAGCGCCGACAACGAACGGCTGCCGCAATACGAGACCGAACGGGTGCTGCGGGCACGGCTTGCTGCGCTGGAAAGCGTCGACGTGTTCTACGGCTGGACGACCGAGACGATCGCCGATGACGCGGACGGGGTGTCCCTGGTTGCGCGTAAGGAAGATGCGACCCGGGAGATGCGCGGGCAATATCTTGTCGGCTGCGACGGCAGCCGGTCAAAGATCCGCCGGATGGCGGGTATTGGCGAGGTGCTCGATGACCACGACCGGCTGATGGCACTGGTCGTTTTCCGGTCACCTGATTTCTTCAAGCTGATCGAAGGGTTCCGCGACAAGCAGTTCTACAATGTGCTGCATCCGGACAACGACGGCTACTGGATGTTCTTCGGCATGGTGGAGTGGAAACAGTCCTTTTTCTTCCACGCGCCGGTCCCGGCCGACACCGACCGTGAGAATTTCGATTTCGCAGGCCTGATCCGGCGGGCCGTCGGGACCGAATTCGACCTTGAACTCGAATATGTCGGTTTCTGGGACCTGCGGATTTCCGTTGCCGAGACCTACCGGCGGGGCCGCGTCTTTCTGGCCGGCGATGCGGCGCACAGCCATCCGCCCTATGGCGGCTACGGCATCAATACCGGTTTCGAGGACGCGCGGAACCTCGGCTGGAAACTGGCCGCCGTACTGCAAGGCTGGGGCGGCGATGGTTTGCTCGACAGCTATGACAGCGAAAGACGCCCGGTCTTCCAGTCGACGGCAAAGGATTTTATCGAGCGCTTCATCGTCGAGGACCGCGCTTTCGTCCGCGGTTTCGATCCGCAGCGCGACAAGGCAGCTTTCGAAAAAGCCTGGGCGGAAAGGGCCAGCGCCGGCGCCAATATCGGTATCTCGACCTTTGCGCCGCACTATGAGGGCTCTGCCATCGTCGACGGTCCGGCCGGCGCCAGTCCGTCGGCCATCGGAATTCATGATTTGACCGCGCGCCCCGGACACCATCTTCCGCCGCTGACGGCCGGGAACGCGCCAACAACCGCCGACCATCTTTCAGACGGTTTCACGCTGCTGAAATCCGGTGGGTCGGGTGATGGGGACAGCGACCTTTACGCGATTGCCGAACGGCTTGGAATGCCACTGAGGATCGTTGAACTGCCGCACGATGCCGCCGCGGACGGTTACGGGCACCGCCTCGTCCTGGCACGGCCGGACGGCTACGTCGCATGGGTTGGTGACGGCATCGACGATGCGGAAAGGTTGTTTGCGTTGGTGCGCGGGCAAAGCCTGCCAGCGCAATAGTTCTGGCCGGCACAGGCGGTGTCCTGTATGAGTGCGCGGACGTGTCGGGACAAGGTGACTGCCGGCGCGAAGGGACGCGAATACGGGACATGCAATGAGTGATCGGACAGAGACATCGTTCCTGACGACGGGCGGACTGGCCAGCGGCCGCGAGAAGCTGCAGGGCCACCTGGCGATGGTGCTGTTCGCGGCGCTTATCTCCGGTTCGTTTTCGCTGGGTGCGATGGCGATGCCGCATATCGGCGCGGCGGCGCTCAACACCATGCGGTTCCTTCTTGCGACGCTCGCCATGGGGGCTGTAACGTTCGCCATCTACCGCCGCGTGCCGCTGCCCGAAACAGCGTCCTGGCGTTACGGGCTGCTCGGCCTGCTGATGGGGGTCTATTTCATCACCATGTTCATGGCACTGAAGATCACACAGCCGGTTTCGACCAGTGCCGTCTTCACGCTCATTCCGCTGATGAGCGCCGGTTTCGGTTTCGTAATCCTCGGACAGACGGTGCGGCCGATCGTACTGCTCAGCCTGCTGATCGCCGGTTGCGGTGCGATCTGGGTTATCTTCCGGGGCGATCTCAGCGCCATCCTTGCCTTCGATATCGGGGCCGGGGAGATGCTGTTCTTCTTCGGTTGCATATGCCATGCGCTGATGGCACCGCTCGTCAAGAAGTTCAACCGCAACGAACCGGTGGTGCTGACCAGCTTCTGGACCACCATCGGAACGTTTCTCGCGATTGCCGTCTATGGCTTCGGAGAGGTTGCGGCGACAGACTGGACCGGCCATCCATCCATAGTCTGGATTGCAATAGCCTATCTCGCCGTCTTCACCTCCGCCGGGACCTTCTTCCTCGCGCAGTACGCGTCGATGCGGCTGCCGGCATCGAAGGTCTTTTCGTACGGATACCTGATCCCCGTCTTTGTCATCGTCTACGAGGGCATCCTCGGCAATGGCTGGGCGAGCCTTGCGGTGATGGCCGGGGCGGTGGTTATCGTCCTTGGACTGGTGGTCGTCGCGTTCGCGCCGGATCTCTAGCGTCCGGGAATGCCCTTGGAATGCTCCGGATCGGCGTCGCGCCGCGTGACGCCATCGACGAGAATGAAGGCGATGATGCAGGATTCGGTGCCGCGATTGGCCCAGGCATGGTTGGTGCCGCGCTGCACGACAATATCGCCTGCCTTCAGATGCACTTCAGTGTCATCCAGAAGCATGTCGATCTCGCCTTTCAGGATGACGGCGTAATCGACGGAATCGGTGCGGTGCATATAGGGGTGGCGGGCGCCTTTGACGATATTGTCGGCGGCTCCCATTTCCGCAAAGGCCGCCTTGCCGTCGATCTTTGCCATCACCTCCGGATCTTCCGGGCCGAACTCGACGCAGCGGAAGACTGACCCGTCTTTTGGCGGATGAAGCACGAAATCGCCGGTGCAGGTCTCCTCGGCGCCATCATATTCGGCCGGCGTGCCGTCGGAGATCCAGAAATTGGTCAAGGTGACTCCGGGGCGGCTCGGCCGCTGTAATTTGTGGGTCGCGTCCTCGTCGGAAACGACAATCGCCTTGCCTTGTGCTTCGTGGCCGGTCACGACCCGCCTGAATGTCTGTGCCATGGATTGTCCTCAGATCTTGTTGGTGCCGGGCTGCAAGCGCATGCGGTCCGCTGCGAACAGCGCGATCAGCAAAACGACACCCGCAGCGGCGGTTGCCAGGCCCTGGAAGAGCAGCAGAACGCCGGCCGCGAGTGCCAGTGCCCGCATCGGCCATGTCAGCGGCCGGTTGAAGCAGCCTATGACGGCAATGGCGATGGCAAAAGTTCCGGCCGCCGCGGTGATAACGGCGGCGATGTTCTCAAGGCCGGACCCCTGGAGCAGCAGTCCCGGGCCGAAGCAGAAAGCGAAAGGCAGCAGATAGCTGGTAAGGCCGTAGCTCGCCGCAGTCCAGCCGACCTTGTTGATGTCCGAACCGGCAATGCCCGCCGCCACATAGGCGGCCAGTGCAACTGGCGGTGTAATCGTCGAGATGCAGCCGTAGTAAAAGACGAAGAAATGCGCGGTCAGTGTCGGCATGCCTAATTTGACTAGGGCAGGGGCGACGACGGTTGCGAGGATGAGATAGGCGGCCGTCGTGGGCAGGCCCATGCCGAGAATTATGGCGGCGACCATCGTCAGGAGCAGGGCGAGCCACAGCGTGCCGCCCGAGGCAAGGTCGATCAGAATGGCGATCTTCGGGCCGAGGCCGCTGATTGCCAATGTTCCCGAGATGATGCCGGCGGCGGCGCAGGCAGCCGAGATCGGCGCAACGTTGCGGGCTCCGTCGGCAATACCGGCGGCCAGCCGTCGTATAAAGGCGACATTGAAATCGCGCGTCCACAGCAGCTCGCTGACGACCAGGAAGATGATCGCCCAGAACGATGCCTTGAACGGCGAATATCCGGTCAGCATCAGGCCCAGCAACAGTGCGAATGTGGCAATAAATCGCGACCCGCCGAGAACGACTTGCCACGTGGAGCGGTCGTCGTCGCTGTCCTCCGCCTTCGGCTTGATGTCGCTCTTGACGGCCTGCAGATGCACGATGAAGAAGATGGAGCCGAAGAACAGCAGCGCCGGCAACAGGCCGACGCCCATGATCGTCACATAGGGAACACCGACAATCTCGGCCATCAGGAAGGCGGCTGCGCCCATAACAGGCGGCATCATCTGGCCACCTGTCGAGACGACGGCCTCGATGGCGCCTGCCTGGTGCGGCGCATAGCCTTCGCGCTTCATCATCGGGATTGTCAGCGTTCCGGTGACGGCGACATTGCCGGCGGCGGAACCGGAGATCATGCCGATCAGCGTTGAAAACAGCACTGCCGTCTTGGCGCCCGCTGCCCGCATTCCGTAGGTGAGGCGGCGCGACATTTCGAAAAAGAAATCACCCGCGCCGAACTTCGAAAGCAGCGAGCCGAAGATCGTGAAGATAATGATGTAGGTCGCGGCGACGCCGATGGGGATGCCGTAGACGCCCTGCGTGTCCGTCGTCAGGAAGATGACGATGCGCTCGAAACTGTAGCCCCGGCTGTTGAGCGGGCCGGGCAAGTAGGGGCTGACGAAAGGATAGAGAAAGAAGACGAGCGTGATTGTTGCCAAAATGGCGCCGACGCCGCGCCGCGCGGCCTCGAAGACGAGGATGACGATAACGGCGCCTGCATAGAAATCTCCCGGTTCCGTCAGGCCGCCGCTGAAGGCGATGTCCTTCCAGCGCGAAAGCAACCAGAGGCTGGCGCCGGCGGTCGCGGCAACGAGCAGCCATGAGACAAAGCGGTCGGCGGCGGTTCCGGTCACACTTGCCAGGACCGGCCGTGTCAGGAAAAGCAGGCAGAAGGCGAGCATCAGGTGGGTGAGGCGCATCTCCATGGTGGAGACGGCGAAGAGACCAGAGACGATCGCGAGGTGGTAAAGGCCAAGTGCGAGCGCCAGGGCACCGGTCACGGTTTCGAGTGTAATCGATCGTCGAAGGTCCGACAAAGACGGCATGTTTTCGCGCTCGTTCAAAAATCGGACGGCGCGGACATCTCCGCGCCGCCGTTACCGTTCCGGTAGGCTATTTGTTGAAGTATCGCGCCGCACCTTCGTGCAGCGGTATGGCCAGGTTCTTCGAGTCGTCCGGATTGATCTGACGGGCGTTGGCGTTTTCGGCCTTGAACTCGTCGAGATTTTCAAAGACCGCCGACGTGATGGCAAAGACCTTGTCGGCGTCGGTGTTGGACGGAACGATCAGCATGTTGTTGACGCCGATCACAGTGCCGGGCGCATCGGTGCTGTAAACATCGGCCGGTATCTCGACCGACTTGAACGCGCCGTTCTTGCCGAGCGCCTCGTCAAGCTTGCCAGGCGAGAATTCGATGAACCGCAGCTTGTTGCTTGCGCCGGCCTGCATCACCGCCGATGCGGGGTACCCGGAAAGCGCAAAGGCGGCGTCCACATTGCCGTCTGAAAGCTGGCTGAACCCGTCCGCATAGGACAGGAAGCTCGGCGTGATGTCGTCCATGGTCATGCCATGCAGCGGAAGCAGGAAGTTCATGAAGCCAAGCGTCCCGCCGCCGGCCGGTCCGACCGCCACACGCTTGCCCTTGATGTCCTCGATGGTTTTGATGTCCGAGCCATCGAGCACGATCATGTGCAGGACGCTGGGATGCAGCGCGGCAACGGCCTTGATGTCGATCGCGCCGCTCTTGTAGGGGCCTGCGCCCTTTGTTGCCAGGACGGCAAGATTGTTGTTGGTGATGGCGATGTCGACCTCGCCGTCTCCGACAAGACGCGGGTTCTGGACGGAGCCGCCGGTCACGACCGGCACCATTGTCAGATCATTGCCGGCATATTTGTTCACCAGGTTCGAAATGCCTTGACCGATCGGATAGAACGCGCCGCCAAGGCTGGCCGTTCCGATGCGCAGTTCCTCAGCCGCGACGGCGGCTGTTCCGGCGAAAAACGCCGCGGCCATGCAGATGGAAAGCAAGGATTTTCGCATGATTATTCCTCCCGAAATCTCCTGATCGGGCTCAATATATATATTTTATCGCACTACGCGAGAAAAAATCGATAAAAAAATCACATGCGCGTTATCAACTGCCGTGATTGTGTCACCGGACTGCTTTGAAGTGCAAACCCAGAAACGCCGCCGCCGATCGTCAGCGATGAGCGTTGCAGCGTTGCATTAGGTGGCGCGTTCGGACCAGCCGGCAAAGATGCGTTCCAGGATAACGACCACGTAGAAAAGCACGATGCCAAGCAAGGCGAGGGCGATCAGAACCGCAAACATCAAGGGGTAATCGGCGTTGATCTTGCCGCTGTCGAAGAGATGGCCAAGCCCCTTGCCGTGCGGCTCGACGATTTCCATGAGATTGGTGCCGATAAAAGCCAGGGTCACGGCGACTTTCAGCGCTCCGAAAAACTCCGGCAGGGTTTTCGGCAGTGCAATCTTGCGGAAGATCGTAAAACGGCTGGCGCCCAGGGCCCTGAGGATGTCCCGGTATTCCGGCTCCAGCGTCGACAGGCCGATGGAAATCGACACGGCGATCGGAAAGAACGAAATCATGAATGCGATGAGGATCGTATTCATGTCGTGCATGCCGACAAAAATCAGCGCGATCACCGGTACAACCGTCGCTTTGGGGACGGCATTGAAGCCGACCAGAAGCGGATAGAGGGCATCCCGCATGAGCTTCGAAAAGCCCATGATCATGCCCAAAAGCGTGCCGACGATGACCGAAAGCGCGAGGCCAACGACCGTTCTCCAGAGCGTGTCCCAGCCATATTCGAGAAACAGCCAGCGATATTGCCAGATGGCCGGGCCGATATCCGTAGGCGATGCCATCTTGTAGTTGGGCCAGCCATTGAACCAGACCAGCCACTCCCACAGCAGCAGGAAGATCAGCATTGCGGCAACGGGAACGCCTATGCGCTGCGTGTTGCTCATGGTTTCTTATGCTCCCTAAGACCGTATGTCCGTTTCTACCGGTGAGGTGGCTCGCCCTACACTGCACGTTCGAGGGTTGCTCGGATGGGCTGAGCCGATCCTCATCACAGGAGGACGAGCCGTGGCAGATTATAGAGAAGCATTTGTCGGAATCGATGTTGCCAAATTGAGAAACGCCATCGCGATTGCCGATGCGGGCCGTGAGGGAGAAGTTCGCTTCTTCGGAGAAGTCGACGCTTGTGTCGCAAGCATGCGCCGGACCATTCAGCGGATCGCCGACAGATTTGATCGACTGCATTTTTGCTATGAGGCCGGACCGACAGGCTATGGGCTCTATCGGCTCATCCGTTCTCTCGGGCATGAATGCACGGTCGTCGCCCCGTCGCTGATCCCAAGGAAGCCTGGCGACCGGGTGAAGACGAACCGCCGGGACGCTCTCTCGCTCGCCCGGCTTTTGCGCGCCGGCGAGCTTACTGCGGTGTGGGTTCCCGATGCAGGCCACGAGGCGATGCGGGATCTCGTCCGCGCACGGTCGGCAGCGGTCGAGGTGCTGCGGGTCCATCGCCAGCAGGTGAGCGCTTTCATGCTCAAGCACGGCCGCGTCTATCCGCGCAAGAAAGGCTGGACGATGCGCTATTTGCGCTGGTTGCAGGAACAGACGTTCGATCACCCGGCGCACCAGATTGCGCTCCAGGAAATGGTTGAAGCCGTACGCATCTCCAAAGAGCGGGTTGAACGGCTGGAGCGCACCATCGAGGAGTTCGTTCCGGCCTGGTCGTTGGCACCGGTCGTACGAGCGCTCCGGACTTTGCGTGGCGTGGACCTGATCGTCGCTGTGACATTCGTCACCGAAGTTGGCGACGTGAGCCGGTTCGAAAGTCCGCGCCAGCTCATGGGATATCTCGGCCTCGTTCCCGGTGAGCGCTCGACTGGCGACACTATCAGGCGCGGCGGCATCACCAAGGCAGGAAACAGCCGGGTGCGCCAAATGCTGGTCGAGAGCGCCTGGGCCTATCGGCATCCGCCCAGGGTCGGGATAAAGAAGCTGTACAGACTGGAGCAGGCGTCACCGCGCGTGCGCGAGATCGCATGGAAGGCGCAGAGCCGCTTGACGGCCCGGTACCGAACGCTGAGTGGACGCGGCAAGCGGCCAACGGTGGTCTGCACTGCGGTCGCCCGCGAACTGGCCGGCTTCATGTGGGCCGTTGCCAGGGAGGCGCAGGCAAGCTGATCTTGCCCTTGTGGCAACACGAAACTCGCGCATGGGCGGAGGCGGGACCACGGCAGGGAAATGTCCGTCGAATGCTTTGTGGCCGGCTACTGGCCGACGCCCGCTGTAAGACAGGAACAGACCCGGACGCACAATCGGAAATGCGGTAGCCAACCCGCGCATCAGAGCTTGATCACCGACGTCCTTCAGTTCCGCCTCCACCCATGCGCGATCAATATCATGAACAGCCGATCTCCTCCTCGTTCTGGATCGGCCGGATATTCGACGTGCCAAACCTTGACAGCGGACATCAGAGCATCCGCAGCAACCCGTCCCTGGGCGATTTCGATCTGATGGCGCAGCTCATGCAGCATGTCGGTCGCCTCCGGCGAATACAGATCCTCGATCGTGCGGTCCTGCGGCAGATTCACATCGAGCGTGAACTGGACATGGGCGGGGCGCCCGGACAGGACGATGACGCGGTCGGCAAGGAAGACCGATTCCCGAAGGTCGTGCGTGATCAGGATGCTGGTAACGTTCTCTTCCTTGCGCAGCGCATGCATGGTCTGCCACAGATCCTCACGCGTGAAGGCATCTAGGGCGCCGAAGGGCTCGTCCAGGATGAGCACTTCCGGCCTGTGGACGATGGCGCGGCACAGCGACGCGCGCTGGCGCATGCCGCCGGAAAGCTCTGAGGGGCGTTTGTTCTCGAACCCCGCCAGTCCGACGAGCGACAGCAGTTCGTGTGCGCGGGCTGTCCTTTCGGCATTTGAAAGCCGGTTCGGAACGATCTCCAGCGGAAGGACGACGTTTTCGGTAATCGTGCGCCACTCGAGAAGCACAGGGTTCTGGAAGGCCATCCCGACCGTCGCTCGCGGCCCCGTGACCTTCTCGCCGTGCAGGTAAACGTCGCCATGGTCCGGTTTCAGCAGTCCGGCAACCAGGCGCGTCAGGGTCGACTTGCCGCAACCGGACGGTCCGACCACTGCCGTGAAGCTCTGGTCCGCGCAACTGAAATTCAGGTCATCCAACACCGGCAACGGGCCGGAATCCGTCTTATAGGCATGGGTGACCGCCTTTATCTCAATTCGCGGACCCGATATGGCATCAGAGGGGAGATTAACTTTCTCGTTCATGGAACATGCCGGCGGCTTTCACCGCCGGCATCCAGACTTACTTGATGGTCCGGTCCGAAGCGTCGGGCAGATACTCGCTCGTAAAGTAGAGCGTTGCGTCCGGCGCATTCTTGAACTCGTAGGTCTCCGAAAGCTGGCTGATCGCCTTTGCAAAACGGTCGGGGTCAATGTCGCCCATGCCGTTGCTCTTGGCATAGTCCGTTGCCACATTGGCATCGATGGCCAGTTGGAGGCGCCTGGTTTCGAGGTCCACATCCAGGGCCGGATTGCGTTTGGCAATCATTTCCACGCTGCCCTTCGGATCAGCGATTGCATCACGCCAGCCATTGGCGACTGCACGCAGAAATCCCTTCACCAGTTCAGGGTTCTCGGCCGCGAAATCCGTGTTGACGATGACCGCGTTTCCGTAGAGCGACAGACCATGGTCTGCCATCAGGATCACGGATATGTCCTCCTCCGGCACGCCGAGGCGTACAAGGTTCAGGAAGCTTGAGAACGAAAAACCGGTGATCGCGTCGACCTTGCCTTCCGCCAACATCGGTTCGCGCGTGGGGAAGCCGACCGGCTCGACGGTGACCTTGTCCGGGTCAATCGCGTTTGCCGTTGCGAATGCCGGGAATTGCGCCCAGGCGCCATCCGGCGGCGGTGCGCCCAGCGTCTTGCCCTCGAGATCCTTGGGTGCGGCGACACCTTGTGACTTGCGGCCGACCACCGCGAAGGGCGGCTTGTCGTAGATCATCATGACCGCCTTGACCGGAGCACCGGGATTCTGGTCGAGAAATTTGATGAGGCTGTTGATATCCGCAAAGCCCACCGGGAATGCTCCCGTCGCGACTTTCGGTATGGCATCGAGAGATCCCTTGCCGGGGCTGATTTCCACGTCAAGGCCCTCGGCATTGAAATGCCCGTTGTCGATTGCTGCAAAATAGGCGGCGCTCGGACCCTCAAACTTCCAGTCGAGGGCAAACGGCACCTTTGTGGATTGTGCGCTGCTGTGGCCTGCAAGTGCGAACAAGGCCAACAACGCGATCGCTGTTGTTCTGATCATATTTGTGTTCCCAATTTTCAGTCATGCTTGTTGTTTTCGTTTTGTGCATCGCAACATTAGGGACACGCCTCAGGAGGTGTGTCAAGTGGACCAAACGCAGGATTGTTGTGCTGTGCGCGCCTGTGTCAACATATCCCCGCGTGAACGCTTACCAAAGAAGCAAGGCGGTTGCTCGCCATGGCTGCGGCCTTCGGACCGGGCAGCGCAGGAGTTGTCCGGATGCGGCGGCCTAGCGCGGCTTGATGCCGTTCAGCAGGATTGTAAGGATGGCATCGCTGGCATCATCGAAGAAGCCTGGCCGGATCGTCTGTTCCGGTAAAATTGCGCGGATCTGGACGTCAAAATCGGCATAGTGCTGAGTGGTTGCCCAGATCATGAAGATCAGATGGTGCGGGTCGACGGGTGCCAGCCGCCCTTCGTCGATCCACTGGCGGATCACGCCCGCCTTCTCGTCGACCAGCCGCTTGAGGTTTGTCTTCAGAAAATCCTGGATCGCCGGCGCGCCGTGGAGGATTTCATTGGCAAACAGCCTGGAGCTTTCCGGCTTTGATGCCGAGAGCTTCATCTTCAACACGATGTATTTGCGCAGTTCCTCGACCGGGTCACCATTCGGGTCGATGTCGCGGAACGGCGTCAGCCAGTCCTCCAGCGTGTTTTCCAGAACCGTGACGTAAATGTCTTCCTTGCGGGGAAAGTAGTAAAGGAGATTGGGCTTCGACATGCCGGCCTTGTCGGCGATCTGGTCAATGGTCGAGCCGCGAAATCCGTAAGTGGAAAAGACCTCGAGTGCCGCCTCTAGAATGATGCCGCGATTGATGCCCTGAATACGCGTCCGCTTGTTGCTGGAGCTTGCCATGTATCGTTAGTTTCGCTCATTTCTTGGGCTGGAAGCCTGAATTTTGGGCTTTAAGGGTTGCAACAGCTTTGTCCGGCGCGCAAGTCCCTTGTTATTTTGATTGCTTGCCACAATAGCCCTTGACCGCCTCCCTGTGCTCTTCTAGCCTACATTTTGACCATTCAGTCAAGTTTTTCAACTTGCCGTTAATGGATGCTAAAAGGCACCTGGCGGCCACGCCCGCCGAATTGGGAGGTCAGGGTCATGAATGCTCCGGTCACAACGAACAATCTTGACGCATTCTGGATGCCGTTTACGGCCAATCGCCAGTTCAAGAAAAATCCGCGCATGTTCGTGTCCGCCGACCGCATGCACTATACGACCGCGGAAGGCAACAAGGTCCTCGACGGGACGGCCGGCCTTTGGTGCGTCAACGCCGGACACAACCGGCCGAAGATTGTCGAGGCGATCCGCCAGCAGGCCGGCGAGCTCGACTATGCGCCGGCCTTCCAGATGGGTCATCCAAAGGCGTTCGAACTCGCCTCGAAACTGGTGCAACTGACGCCGCCGGGAATCGATCATGTCATGTACACCAATTCCGGTTCGGAATCGGTCGAGACGGCGCTGAAGACCGCACTGGCCTATCACCGCGTGAAGGGAGACGGCTCGCGCTTCAGACTGATCGGGCGCGAACGCGGCTATCACGGTGTCAATATCGGGGGCATTTCCGTCGGCGGCATCGTCCCCAACCGCAAGATGTTCGGAACGCTCCTGACCGGTGTCGATCATTTGCGGCACACGCATGATCTCGAGCGCAACGCCTTCACGCGGCTGCAACCGGAACACGGGGCAGAACTCGCGGATGATCTGGAACGAATAATTGCCTTGCACGATGCCTCGACCATCGCCGCCGTCATCGTCGAGCCGGTAGCCGGCTCGACCGGTGTGCTGCTGCCGCCCAAGGGCTATCTGCAGCGCTTGCGCGAGATTTGCGACAAACATGGCATCCTGCTGATCTTCGACGAGGTGATCACCGGTTTCGGGCGCCTGGGCACGCCTTTCGCCGCAGATTATTTCGGTGTCACGCCGGATATCATGGTGACGGCAAAGGGCCTGACAAACGGCATCATTCCGATGGGTGCGGTCTTTGTGAAGAACGAGATCCACGACGCCTTCATGAACGGCCCGGAACACATGATCGAGTTCTTCCACGGCTACACCTATTCCGGCAATCCCATCGCATCGGCGGCCGGTCTCGGAACACTCGAGACCTATCAGGACGAAGGCCTTTTGACGCGCGGTGCGGAAATGGCTCCTTATTGGGAAGAGGCGCTGCATTCGCTCAAGGGCCTGCCGCATGTCATCGACATCCGCAACATCGGCCTGATCGGCGCGATCGAACTCGAGCCGATCGCCGGCGAGCCGACACGGCGGGCCTTCTCGGCCTTCCTCGATGCCTATAACAAGGGTCTGTTGATCCGCACCACCGGCGATATCATTGCGCTGTCGCCACCGCTGATCATCGAGAAAAAAGACATCGATTTCCTTATCGAGACCCTCGGCGGCGTGCTGAAATCGCTGGACTGAGAACAACAAGCCTACTCAAGGAGGACGCCGATGACGCTGACCGGAAATATGAGGATCGACGGTGACCGGCTTTGGGATGCCCTCATGGAAATGGCCAAGATCGGTCCCGGCGTGCGCGGCGGAAACAACCGTCAGACAGTGACAGATGAGGATGCCGAGGGCAGGGCGCTGTTTCAGAAATGGTGCGAAGATGCCGGGATGACCATGGGCGTCGACCAGATGGGAAATATGTTCTTCCGCCGTGAGGGCACGGATCCCGATGCTCTGCCCGTCTATGTCGGAAGCCATCTCGACACCCAGCCGACCGGCGGAAAGTACGACGGGGTTCTTGGCGTGCTTGGCGGTCTCGAAATCGTGCGCACGCTGAACGATCTCAACATCAAGACCAAGCATCCGATCGTCGTCGTCAACTGGACGAACGAAGAGGGCACGCGGTTCGCGCCGGCGATGCTCGCCTCCGGTGTCTTCGCCGGCATGCACACGCAGGACTGGGCCTATGAACGCGTCGATGCCGAAGGCAAGACATTCGGCGAAGAATTGCAACGGATCGGCTGGCGCGGCGACGAGGAAGTCGGTGCCCGCAAGATGCATGCATTCTATGAGCTCCACATCGAGCAGGGTCCCATCCTCGAGGCGGAGGAGAAGGATATCGGCGTGGTCACGCACGGCCAGGGTCTGTGGTGGTTGCAGGTGACGCTCACCGGCAAGGACGCCCATACGGGCTCGACACCTATGCCGATGCGCCGCAACGCCGGCCTCGGCATGGCGCGCATTGCCGAACTCGTTCATGAGATCGCCATGAGCCACCAGCCCGAGGCGGTCGGGGCCATCGGCCATTGCGATTTCCATCCCAACTCGCGCAACGTCATTCCGGGCAAGTTGGTCTTCACCATCGATATCCGATCACCGCACCAGGATGTTCTTGACGGGATGAAGGCGCGTATCGAGGCGGAGGCGCCGAAGATCGCCCACGATCTCGGGCTGGAAATCGAGGTTGAGGAGGCCGGCCATTTCGATCCGGTCGCATTCGACGAGAATTGCGTAACCGCGGTGCGCAATGCGGCCGAGCGGCTCGGCTATTCGCACCGTAATCTTGTTTCGGGTGCCGGGCATGACGCATGCTGGATCAACCGCGTCGCACCGACAGCGATGGTGATGTGCCCGTGTGTCGACGGACTGAGCCACAATGAAGATGAAGACATATCGCCCGAATGGGCACGTGCCGGCGCCGACGTGTTGTTTCACGCGGTTGTCGAAACAGCGGAAATTGTAGAGTAGGGCTGTTCAGGCGCTTGGCGCGACAGCAGGTTTTGGAGGAACAAATGGCGAGCACGGTCATCAAGGGCGGAACCATCGTCACGGCAGATCTGACCTACAAGGACGATGTCAAAATCGAAAATGGTGTCATCACCGAAATCGGCCCGGATCTGACCGGTGATACGATCCTGGATGCGACCGGCTGCTATGTGATGCCGGGCGGCATTGATCCGCACACCCACCTCGAAATGCCGTTCATGGGCACCTATTCAACGGATGATTTCGAAAGCGGCACACGCGCGGCGCTTTCCGGCGGAACCACGATGGTGGTGGACTTTGCCCTGCCGTCGCCCGGCCAGTCGCTGCTTGAAGCGATCCAGATGTGGGACAACAAATCGACCCGTGCCAATTGCGACTATTCCTTCCACATGGCGATCACCTGGTGGGGTGAACAGGTTTTTGACGAAATGGAAACGGTGGTGCGCGACAAGGGCATCAACACGTTCAAGCATTTCATGGCCTATAAGGGCGCGCTGATGGTGGACGATGACGAGATGTATTCGTCGTTCAAACGTTGCGCGGAACTGGGCGCGCTGCCTCTGGTCCATGCCGAAAACGGCGATGTTGTCGCACAGCTTCAGGCACAGTTGCTGGCCGAGGGCAACAACGGTCCCGAGGCGCACGCCTATTCCCGTCCGGCCAAGGTGGAGGGCGAGGCGACCAACCGGGCGATCATGATCGCCGACATGGCGGGCGTTCCGCTCTATGTGGTGCACACATCGTCCGAGCAGGCGCATGAGGCGATCCGCCGGGCGCGCCAGAACGGCATGCGGGTCTATGGCGAGCCGCTCATCCAGCATCTGACGCTCGACGACAGCGAATACAAGCACCACGATTGGGACCATTCGGCTCGGCGGGTGATGTCGCCGCCGTTCCGCGACAAGAAGCACCAGGATTCGCTGTGGCATGGTCTCGCCGCCGGTTCGCTGCAGGTGGTTGCGACCGACCATTGCGCATTCACCACGGAACAGAAACGCACCGGCGTCGGTGATTTCACGAAGATCCCCAACGGAACAGGCGGCCTTGAGGACCGCATGCCGATGCTGTGGACCTATGGCGTCAACAACGGCCGGCTGACGATGAATGAATTCGTCGCGGTCACCTCGACCAATATCGCCAAGATTCTGAACATCTATCCGAAAAAGGGTGCCATCATGGTCGGCGCGGATGCCGATATCGTGGTCTGGGATCCGAAGATTGAAAAGACGATCTCCGCCGATAGCCAGCAGTCGGCCATCGACTACAACGTGTTCGAAGGCAAGGAGGTCAAGGGGCTGCCGCGCTTTACCCTGTCGCGCGGTCATGTTTCGGTCGAGGACGGCGAAATCAAGACAAAAGAGGGCCATGGTGAATTCGTGGCGCGCGAACCGTTCCACGCCGTCAACAGGGCGCTGTCAAAATGGAAGGAAGTTACCGCACCGAGGAAGGTCCAGCGGACCGGCATTCCGGCCAGCGGGGTCTAGTGAATGGCATTTGCATGCATGTTTGACGGTCGAAACTACGCCGGGATGGCCGCATGAGCGTGGTCATCGACGCGAAGGACCTGGATCTGACATTTCAGACCAATGACGGTCCGGTTCACGCGCTGTCCAATATCAACCTGCAGATCGAGACCGGCGAATTCGTGTCCTTCATCGGACCGTCCGGTTGCGGCAAGACAACCTTGCTGCGGGTCATTGCCGATCTCGAGCAGCCGACAGGCGGGACGATAGCGGTCAACGGTGTCACGCCCGAACAAGCCCGCCTTGCACGAGCCTACGGTTACGTGTTCCAGGCCGCCGCGCTTTATCCCTGGCGCACCATCGGCGGCAACATCTCCCTGCCGCTCGAGGTGATGGGAATCGCCAAAGCCGAGCGCGCGGAACTGATCCGCAAAAACCTCGAACTCGTCAACCTGACTGGCTTCGACAAGAAATTCCCCTGGCAGCTTTCCGGCGGCATGCAGCAGCGGGCTTCCATCGCCCGTGCGCTGTCATTTGATCCGGACATGCTCTTGATGGACGAACCGTTCGGTGCGCTGGACGAGATTGTCCGCGACCATCTCAATGAACAGCTGTTGAAACTGTGGGCACAGACCAAGAAGACGGTGGTTTTCGTCACGCATTCCATACCGGAGGCGGTTTTCCTTTCAACGCGCATTGTCGTCATGAGTCCGCGGCCGGGCCGCATTCACGAAATCATCGATTGCGATCTCGGCGACAACCGGCCGCTGGACATACGCGACACGCCGAAGTTTCTGGAAATCGCGCAACAGGTGCGCGAAGGCCTCAGGCAGGGACACGCTTACGATGACTGACAGCAGGGCACAGGCTTGGGCGGGGAAGGGACGCCGATGAAGGAAAGAACCGGACTCAACAGCTTCTTTCACGACCGCATCTTGCCCGTCGGGGCGGTTGTCGCGGTCATTGTCGTCGCGTGGTATGCATTTGCGGTGCTTTTGAACGCACCGTTCGAACGCGACCAGGCAGCCCGGGCGGGCACCGATATCTCTACGTCCCAGCTCGTCAGCAATACGATGGCCCAGGACCGTCCCGTGCTACCGGCGCCGCACCAGGTGGCGAACGAGATTTGGAAGACAACGGCGCTGAAGAAAGTCACGTCCAAGCGCAGCCTCGTCTATCACGGCTGGATCACCATTTCCTCGACGCTGCTGGGCTTCGTCATGGGGACGGGGCTCGGCATACTGCTCGCCGTCCTCATCGTGCATTCCAACGTGCTCGACAAGAGCCTCATGCCCTGGATAATAACCAGCCAGACGATCCCGATCCTGGCGATTGCGCCGATGATCATCGTCGTGCTCAACGCGGTCGGCATATCGGGCCTGCTGCCCAAGGCCCTGATATCGGCCTATCTTTCATTCTTCCCTGTGGCTGTCGGTATGGTCAAGGGATTGCGGTCGCCCGATGTCATGCACCTGGACCTCATGCGCACCTACAATTCGAGCCGTTCGCAAGTTTTCTGGAAGCTGCGATGGCCGTCATCCGTGCCGTTCCTCTTCACATCCATGAAAGTCGCGGTCGCCATCAGCCTTGTCGGCGCCATTGTCGGTGAGCTGCCAACAGGCGCCGTTGCCGGGCTCGGAGCCCGGCTGCTGACCGGCTCCTACTACGGGCAGACAATCCAGATCTGGTCGGCGCTCGTTGCAGCCGCTTTCCTTGCCGCCATGCTGGTGATGCTGGTCGATCTGTCGTCGCGCATGGTGATGAACCGCATGGGGATGGCGCGATGAACAGCACCGTGCTGATCGCGGCGCTGGCTTTCTGGGTTGTGGCCTGGCTGGCCAATACCTGGCTGGTTCGGTTGCGACCGGACAATCAGCCATTGGCGCAGTCGATCAACCTGCTTGTTCCGGCACTGTTCGGCGCGGCGCTGATCGGGCTGTGGGAAGGCATTACGGTCGGCTTCAACATCCCGAGTGTCCTGCTGCCGGCGCCGAGCATGATCTGGGACCGGATCACCTCGTCCGTCGACATCCTGTGGGCCGACTTCTACCAGACGTTCCTGAAGGCGGTGCTGGCGGGTTACGCCATCGGCTGCGCCTCCGGTTTCCTGGCGGCTGTGATCGTCGACCGGGTACCGTTCCTGCGCAAGGGCCTCCTGCCGGTCGGCAATCTTGTTGCCGCACTTCCGGTGATCGGCATTGCCCCGATCATGGTGATGTGGTTCGGATTCGACTGGCATTCCAAGGCTGCGGTCGTCGTGGTGATGACCTTCTTCCCGATGCTGGTGAACACGGTGGCGGGGCTTGCCGCCAGCGGCGCCATGGAGCGCGACCTGATGCGGACCTATGCGTCCGGCTATCTGCAGACATTGGTCAAGCTGCGGCTTCCCGCAGCGATGCCGTTCATCTTCAACGCGCTCAAGATCAATTCCACCCTTGCCCTGATCGGGGCGATCGTCGCCGAGTTCTTCGGCACGCCGATCGTTGGCATGGGTTTTCGAATTTCAACCGAGGTCGGTCGTATGAACATCGACATGGTCTGGGCTGAAATCTTTGTCGCGGCACTTGCGGGCTCGCTGTCCTACGGATTGCTGGCCCTCATCGAACGTGCCGTAACATTCTGGCATCCGTCCTACAGACGCCGATAACAACAAGACGGAGCCCTAACCAGAGGAGTGACTAAAATGAACAAATTATTGGCTCTCAGCCTTGGCCTTGCAATGGGTCTTGCATCGAGCACCGCCCTTGCGGCGGACAAGCTTACCCTGCAGCTCAAATGGGTGACCCAGGCGCAGTTTGCCGGCTACTATGTGGCCAAGGACAAGGGCTTTTATGACGAGGTCGATCTCGATGTCGAAATCAAGCCCGGCGGTCCTGATATCGCACCTCCGCAGGTGATTGCCGGCGGCGGCGCCGATGTCATCATCGAATGGATGCCGGCAGCCCTTGCATCACGCGAAAAGGGCGTGCCGCTCGTCAACATTGCCCAGCCGTTCAAGCGGTCCGGCATGATGCTGACCTGCCTCAAGGAAAGCGGCATTACCAAGCCGGAAGACTTTCGCGGCCGCACGCTCGGCGTTTGGTTCTTCGGCAACGAATATCCGTTCCTTTCCTGGATGAGCCAGCTCGGCATTCCAACGGACGGATCGGATAACGGCGTGACCGTGCTCAAGCAGGGCTTCAACGTCGATCCGCTGCTGCAGAAGCAGGCAGACTGCATCTCGACCATGACCTACAATGAATACTGGCAGGTCATCGATGCGGGTATCGCCGCTGATGACCTGATTACCTTCCAGTATGAGGATCAGGGCGTGGCGACGCTGGAAGACGGCATTTACGTGCTGGAAGCGGATCTCGAAGACCCGAAGAAAGTCGACATGTTCCAGCGTTTTGTGGCGGCCTCGATGAAGGGCTGGAAATTCGCCGAGGAGAACCCCGACGAAGCGGCTGAAATCGTGCTTGAAAACGATGCAACCGGCGCCCAGACCGAAGAGCACCAGAAGCGCATGATGCGCGAAATCAACAAGCTGGTAGCCGGTTCGAACGGCACGCTGGATCCTGCCGACCACGACCGCACGGTGCAGTCTCTGCTCGCCGGCGGTTCGGACCCGGTGATCACCAAGGAACCGGAAGGTTCACACACGGACAAGATCACCAGCGGCATGTAAGCGCTGAAACAAACGGAAAAAGGGGCCGTACGGCCCCTTTTTCATGCCGCCTGATCTTCCCTGATCATGTCGGCCGCTTTCTCGGCGATCATGATTGTGGGGGCGTTCGTGTTGCCGCCGATCAGTCTGGGCATGATTGATGCATCCACCACACGCAGGCCTTCGAGGCCTCTGACATTGAGGCGCGGATCGACGACGGCCATGTCATCGGTGCCCATCTTGCAGGTGCCGACCGGGTGATAGACTGTGTCGGCCCGGTCGCGGATGTCCTGCCGAAGCTCCTCATCGCTCAGCCCTGTATAGGGATAGACGTCCTTTTTGCGGAACGGCTGCAGGGCAGGGGCTTCCAGAATCTGACGTGTCATCTTGACGCCCTGAAGCAGTGTATCCTCGTCGCGCTTGTCAGAAAGGAACCTGGGGTCGATACGCGGCTGTTTCAGCGGATCGGAATCGATCAGCCCGACCTCGCCGAGCGAATGGGGTCGCAGGATGCATACATGGCATGAATAACCGTGGCCGACATGCATTTTTCTGTTGTGGTCATCGACAATGCCGATGACGAAATGCAATTGGACATCGGGCCGTTCGAGGGCAGGGCTGGTCTTCAGAAATGCGCCGGCCTCGGCGATGGGCGATGCCAGCATGCCGTTGCCGGTGCGTGCCCATTCGATGGCTGCGGCGACCTGTTTGTCGATGCGCCTCGGCGTAATCCCCAGCACATCCCAGGTATGGCTTTTGCTGGCAAAGACGTAGTCGAGGTGATCCTGCAGGTTCCTCCCGACGCCTGGCAGTTCATGCAAGGTATCGATGCCATGGGCTTCCAACTCCTCTGTAGGACCGATGCCCGAGAGCAGGAGAAGTTGCGGTGAATTGAACGCGCCACCACTGAGAATGACTTCGCGTTTGGCTTTGACCTGTTTTTCCTCGCGGCCGGTGCGGTATGAAACGCCGACCGCGCGCTTGCCATCGAAGAGGATGCGCGAAGCGTGGGCGTTGGTGATGATTGTCAGGTTCGGCCGGTCCTCGATGGGATGGACATAGGCGGCCGCCGCCGAGCAGCGTTCACCGTTCTTTTCGGCGCTGTGGAACTGGGTCACCTGGTAAAGGCCGACGCCTTCCTGATCCGGTCCGTTGAAATCTTCATTGTGAACATGCTGGCACTGTGTCGACGCTTCGACGAAAGCATGGCTGATCGGTCGCGGCGAACGCTGGTTGGAAACCTGCAGTGGACCGCCCGTTCCGTGCAAGTCACCGCTGCCGCGCTCGTTGTGCTCGGCTTTCAGGAAGTAGGGCAGAACCTCGTCGAAGGACCACCCGACGCAGCCGAGGTTCGCCCAGTCATCATAATCAGCGCGGTGGCCACGGATGTAGATCATGGCATTGATGGCGCTCGAGCCACCGAGGGCCTTGCCACGCGGCTGATACCCTTTTCGTCCGTTCAGGCCGGGCTGCGGCACCGTATCATAGGCCCAGTTGTTGATCTTGAGCGGCCAGCCCGAGAGGGTGGCTGCGGTTCCGACGGGCATGCGGACCAGAAGACCCTTGCCGTCGCCGCCGGCCTCGAGGAGACAGACTGTAGTGTCCGGGTCCTCGCTCAACCGTGCGGCCAGGACCGAACCGGCAGAGCCTCCGCCGACGATCACATAATCAAACATGCGTGGATTCCTCCTTGAGACAAACGCGACCGCGAACCACGCGTCTCCCATCGCGCAGGCGGATACCTATTTAGCACAATCCGATGCGGAAAAAACAGAATGATCGGTTTTGGATGTGCTTTGATGCGATGGTTTGAAAGACATCCGAAAGACCAGCCAAGCCCGGATGCACAAAATACCCGCGCAGTTTCCCATGAACCTGCGACGTTCAGGAACTGCTTTGAGCCGATCTAGACCGAGACGGAATGGCGGGCCGTGCCCTTGCGCAGGTATCTGTCGAACTCCGCGGCAATGGTGCGCACGTAGGGACGGCCGCATTCCGTGACACGGTATTTGCCGGCGTCCTTGATAAAGAGGTCATCTTCATCAGCTTCAGCCAGCGCCTCGGCTTCCTCAAGGAGCCTGTCAGCCGCTTCGCCGAACCGTGCCTTGAGTTCTTCGCCCGAAAAGGCGAAATCGCACATCAGGCGTTCAATCAGCCAGCCGCGCATCGTGTCGTCTTGCGAAAGCTCCAGTCCTCGCACCACGGCCAGACCGGCGTCGGTATCAACGCGGCGCTGATAGTCGTGCGTTGACGGTGTGTTCTGGACATATCCCTGTGGCAACCGGCCGATTGACGACGCGCCGAGACCGATCAGCGCGTCGGCGCTGTCGGTCGTGTAGCCCTGGAAGTTCCGGTTGAGGGCGCCTTCGCTGTCGGCACGGCTAAGCGCGTCGTGCTGGCGGGCAAAATGATCCATTCCGACGCGGCGATAACCGTTGCCGGTCAGCAATGCCGCGGCACGGCTTGCCTGCCTGAACCGTTCTTCGACATCCGGCAGCACGGTTTCATCAATCATCGTCTGGTGTTTTTTCATCCAGGGCACATGTGCATAGCCGAACAAGGCGATCCGGTCCGGCTTCAGCGAAAGGATCTTGGCGACGGTATCATCGACCGTTTCGAGTGCCTGGTGTGGCAGACCGTAGAGCATGTCGAGATTGACGGACCGAACGCCGCGCCGGCGCATGGCATCGACGACGGCGCGCGTCTGTTCGAAAGTCTGCGGCCGGTTGATAGCCGCCTGGACCTTCGGATCGAAATCCTGGACACCAAGGCTGGCACGCGTCACCCCGAATTGCGCCATGGCGTCGTATTTTTCTTCGTTCAGATCATTTGGATCCATTTCAATGCTGATTTCGGCGTCGGGCGAAACGTTGAAGTGCCTATCGATGGATGATCGCAAAGCTGAAAAATCGGTCGGCTCCAGCATTGTCGGCGATCCGCCGCCCAGATGCAGGTCGGTTACCAGCGTGCGTTCACCGGTCAGGCTGCCGATTGTCGCGATCTCTTCATGGAGCGATTCAAGATAGCGCTCTATCGGCTTGTATTGACGGGTCTGTTTGGTCGTGCAGCCGCAAAACCAGCAAAGCCGGTCACAGAACGGAATATGGATGTAAAGTGAAACCGAACTCCCGGCAGGCAACGCACGCAGCCAGGTCCGGTATCTCGCCTTGTCAACGGTTTCATTGAAGTGCGGCGCAGTCGGGTAGCTGGTGTAACGGGGCGTTGGTTTCTTCAATCTCTCAACAAGGATCTCGCTCATAAAAGCCGCTCCGCTTCGGTTCATGCGCAATGTCGCCACGGGACGGCGAACACCGGAATTGATATCCAAGCTAGGTAACGCAGTTCCGGCTGCGACGAATTGATCCTGGTCAAGATTCGGGGAATTCACGGCTGTCAGGTATGACAGGCCAAGAGTTGTCTTTTTTCAATATGTTACGGTTGTTTATCACAAATCCGAACGTGAACCGCACGCGGCAACGACAATGAGTCGCATTCCTGCCGAAACTGTAATAGTAAAAGAGCATACCGGCCAACAACCGGACAAAAGAATGAAAGAAAAACGCAGGGATATTCACAACTCCGAAGTGCCGGCATTGTGCCAGGCTTGCGAAGCGCGCCATCATGGCATGTGCGGCGCATTGCAGCCCGATGAGTTGGTTCAACTGAACAAGATCGCCAACCGCCGGGAGGTCAAGCCGGGAACGGCGTTGATTGCCGACAGCGAACCTGTCACCCACTACTCGAACATTATTTCCGGTGTGGTCAAACTGACCAAGATCCTGGCTGACGGACGCCAGCAGATCGTCGGCCTGCAATTCGCTCCCGATTTCCTTGGCCGGCCGTTCAAGACGTCCAGCGATACCAATGCCGAGTCGGCCACGACCGTGCGACTGTGCTCATTCCCGCGCAATGCGGTCGATCGAATGATCGATGAAAGTCCGAACCTCGAACACAGGCTGCTGCAGCAGACTTTGAACGAGCTCGACGAAGCGCGGGGGTGGATGGTGACGCTCGGTCGCAAGACCGCGGCGGAGAAGGTGGCGAGTTTCCTTCATCTGATTGCCACCCATATCGATCCGGAAGCCGAGAGCGCCGACGGGATTACGTTTGAACTGCCGCTGACGCGGGCCGATATCGCCGACTTTCTCGGCCTGACGATCGAAACCGTCAGCCGGCAGATGACAAAGCTGCGCAAGGATGGCGTCATCCAGATCGAGAACAACCGCCACGTCACGGTCCCGGACCTGGAACGGCTGGCACACCGGGCGAGTGTTTGAGCGGTTCTATTTCCCCCGGACCGCAAACCCCAAAACGCCGCATATTGCGTGAAGTGTGCTGACGAATTCACCTGGAGATGCATTGGTGGACATGAAAACTGTTAAGGCGGCATCGTGTTGAGCGCGCGGACCCGTATCTGGCTGCTGGTTGCGTCAATCGTCCTTTTTGCCGCGATCGCCTGGCAAGTCCGGTCCAACGGACCGCTTGTCGGGTTTGACATGCAGCTACAGGAATTGCTGCAAGCCCATCGAACAACGCCGATCGTCACACTGGCGGAATGGGCGACCCTTATGGGTGGTCTTTATTTCATTGCCGCCGTTTCGATTCTCTGCACCTTTTTCCTTGTGCGCCGGGCAGCGTGGCGCCCGCTTGCCGGATACTGGATTTGCATGATCGGCGCCGGCGCCAGCACACTGGTTCTCAAGGAACTGGTCTACCGACCGCGACCGCCTTCGCTCGACGGCGCGGTCGTTGCAAGCTCCTCGTTTCCGAGTGGCAATTCCATTCTCTCAGCAGCGCTTTTCGGTGCAACGGCTTTCCTGGTATTGCCACTGCTGCTGCGGCACAAATGGCTGCGAATCGCGGTGGCGCTTGCCATCATCGCGCCCTTGCTTGTGGCTGCGAGCCGCGTAATCCTGTCCGTTCACTACCTGTCGGACACAATCGCGGGCCTTTCCGTCGGATTGGCGTGGGCCGTCATTGCAAGTCTTGTGGTGCCGCGCGCATAAGTGGCGCACCGGTTGCTAACCGGTCACCAGCCCGTGCTGTTCTTCCGTTACCGCATGACGCATCAGGCGCACCAGGTGGTCATGCTCGAAAGCGATGTGGCGGCGCATGGCTTCGAAAAAGCCGCGCAGCATATAACCGGTCGCCTCCGGATTCTTCGGCGCATTGCCGCTCGCAAGCTCATGCAATGCGTCAGCCAGTTCCTCTGCGAAACACTCGTCCTCGCAATGTTCGAATTTCAGCCGCGTGATCGTCGTTTCGATCTCCGGGGCGGTGCCCAGCCTGTCCATAGCCTGGGGGTAGAGGGTTTCCTCCTCGAAGCTGTGGATGTTGCGAATTAACGGCAGGAGCATCTCGGCCAGGCGGCCGCAGGTCAGGCGATTGATCTGTCCGGGGATCGAATCGGCGATCTGTTCCAGCATGTCGCAGATTGTCAGTTGCGTCACATGCGCCTTTTCGAGGGCCTCGAGGGGATCGCCATCCGGAGCGCTGAAAAACCGCGCCGATTCGTCGATCAGTTCAAGCGCGGCAGGCTGTTGCATCAGGACCCCCCAAACCCAGCCATCACGGCACTTCGCTGGCGAAATCTCATCAGAGTGGGTATCGTTTCAGGCGTATCGAACATAGCCGCGGAATATGCGTCGAATGGTCAATTGATGCATTGATCGAGATCAATGACCATCTTTGCATATTTTGAAATAACGCGGCCTGTTTGGTGGGATAAGGGACCCATCGGCTTGGATCCGCTGCCTATTTGGGGGTAATCAATGAAATTCGCTGTCGAAACCGTCGCTGTCGGGATCGGGGCCTTTCTGGCTCTGCTCGGTGCAGCATTTGCGCGGGACAACATGTTCGCAGCCCATATGTGGGTGCTGTTTTTCGTGTTGCTCATTTCCGTCGTTGTCATGCTGCGCAACGTCAAATTCAGCGCGGCAACAGCCACGTCCGAGCAAGCCGATACATCCGGCTATAGCGACGAGGTGGTCAAGTACGGGGCGGTTGCGACGCTCTTTTGGGGGATTGTCGGCTTCCTGGTCGGCGTGGTGGTTGCGGCGCAGCTCGCCTTTCCCGATCTCAACATAGAACCCTGGTTCAATTTCGGGCGCATGCGGCCACTGCACACGTCGGCCGTGATTTTTGCGTTCGGCGGCAATGCGCTTCTGGCGACATCCTTTTATGTCGTGCAGCGCACGACGCGGGCACGGCTGTGGGGCGGAAACGCGGCCTGGTTCGTCTTCTGGGGCTACCAGCTGTTCATCGTCATGGCGGCAACCGGCTATCTGCTGGGCATCACCCAGAGCCGCGAATACGCCGAGCCGGAATGGTACGTGGATCTCTGGCTGACGGTTGTCTGGGTCGTTTACCTCCTGGTCTTCCTCGGTACCCTGATGAAGCGCAAGGAGCCGCATATCTATGTGGCCAACTGGTTCTATCTCGCGTTCATCGTAACGATCGCGATGCTGCATGTTGTCAACAACCTGGCGGTTCCGGTGTCATTCCTCGGGGCCAAGAGCTACTCGGCGTTTGCAGGAGTGCAGGATGCGCTGACGCAATGGTGGTACGGCCACAACGCGGTCGGCTTCTTCCTGACGGCCGGGTTCCTGGGGATGATGTACTACTTCATTCCCAAGCAGGTGGGGCGGCCGGTTTACTCCTACCGCCTCTCGATCATCCACTTCTGGTCGCTGATCTTCCTCTATATCTGGGCGGGCCCGCACCACCTGCACTACACGGCTCTGCCTGATTGGGCGCAGACTCTCGGCATGGTCTTTTCCGTGATGCTGTGGATGCCCAGCTGGGGCGGCATGATCAACGGCCTGATGACGCTGTCTGGCGCCTGGGACAAGATTCGGACCGATCCGATCGTTCGCATGATGGTGATTGCCGTCGCCTTCTACGGCATGTCGACCTTTGAGGGTCCGGTCATGTCGATCAAGGCGGTCAACAGCCTCAGCCACTACACGGACTGGACAATCGGACACGTCCACTCGGGTGCACTTGGCTGGGTCGGCATGATTTCGTTCGGCGCGGTCTATTATCTCGTGCCCAAGCTGTGGCACCGCCAGCGGCTCTATTCGCTGCGGCTGGTCAACTGGCACTTCTGGCTCGCAACACTGGGCATCGTCATCTACGCGGCAGTGATGTGGGTCGCCGGGATCCAGCAGGGCCTGATGTGGCGCGAATACGATGAGCAGGGCTTCCTGGTCTTCTCCTTCGCGGAGACCGTCGCGGCGATGAAGCCTTACTACATCCTGCGGACCATCGGCGGCGCGCTGTACCTCATCGGTGGACTGATCATGGGCTACAACATCGTCATGACCATCCTCGGCCGGGAACGGGAAGAAGCACCCATCCCGGGCAGCCAGCCCGCCGTGCAGCCGGCCGAATAGGAGACAACCAAAATGGCAATGATTGATCGACATAAAATACTCGAAAAGAATGCGACCTTGCTTCTGGTTTCCTCCCTCGTGGTCGTCAGCATCGGCGGCATCGTCGAGATCGCACCGCTCTTTTACCTCGAGAACACAATCGAGAAAGTGGAGGGCATGCGACCTTACTCACCGCTGGAGCTGGCCGGACGCAACATCTACATCCGGGAAGGCTGCTATGTCTGCCACAGCCAGATGATCCGGCCGTTCCGAGATGAGGTGGAGCGCTACGGACCGTATTCGCTGGCTGCTGAATCGATGTATGACCACCCGTTCCAGTGGGGCTCGAAACGCACAGGGCCGGATCTGGCACGTGTGGGGGCGCGCTACTCGAACGAGTGGCACGTCCAGCACCTCATCGAGCCACGCTCGGTGGTTCCGGAATCGATTATGCCGAGCTACGCCTTCCTGCTCAATCGCGAGCTGGACTACGAGAACATCGCACTTGAACTCAAAGCCAATGTCGCTGTCGGTGTTCCTTATGACGAGGCGATGGTCGAGAACGCCAAGGCCGATCTAGAGGCCCAGGCCGATCCGGACGCCGACTGGTCGGGTGTCGAGGAACGTTATCCGAAAGCCGTTCTCGGCGACTTTGACGGAGATCCGGCAAGGCTCACCGAGATGGATGCACTCGTTGCCTATCTGCAGATGCTCGGAACGCTGGTCGACTTCTCCAGCTACGATCCGACATCGGGTTACCGGTAGGGGCTGGGTCATGGACTACCAGACCATGCGGACCTTCGCGGATAGCTGGGGTCTATTGTTCCTCGTGATCGTTTTCGTCGTGGTGGTGATCTACACGTTTCGGCCCGGCAGCAAGAAGCAGGCCGACGAAATTGCCCGGATTCCGCTGAAAGACGACGACGATCCGAACAAGGATGACAAGGAATAAACGATGTCTGACAGAGAAATTGACGAAATCAGCGGCACCGAGACCACCGGGCATGAGTGGGACGGCATCAAGGAACTCAACACACCGATGCCGCGCTGGTGGGTCTGGACCTTCTACGCGACCATCGTGTGGGGCATCGGATACATGATCGCCTATCCATCCATCCCGCTGATCAACGACGCGACCAAAGGTTTGCTGGGCTATTCGAGCCGCGCCAGTGTCGCCGAGGAAATGGCGGCGGCCGAGGCGGTCCAGTCGCAGTATGTCGACCGCATCGCGCAAATGCCGGTCGAGGAGATATCGTCCCATCCGGACCTCCTTCAGTTCGCGATCGCCGGCGGCTCCGCGGCATACAAGGTCAACTGTGTTCAATGCCACGGCTCCGGCGCGCAGGGCGCGCCCGGATATCCGAACCTCAATGATGACAGCTGGCTATGGGGCGGCGACATCAACAACATCTATCAGACGATTGCCCACGGCGTTCGCTTCGAAGCCGATGACGATTCGCGGTTTTCGGATATGCCGGCATTTGGCGACCTGCTCGAGCCGGAAGAAATCCGCCAGGTCGCGGCCTATGTCGTCAGCCTGACGGGGGAGCCGTCAAATGCATCGCTTGTTGAGCCTGGCGCGGTAATCTACGCCGAGCAATGCGCGGTCTGCCATGGCGAGGACGGCACCGGCGATATCGAGTTCGGTGCACCGAATCTTGCCGATGCAATCTGGTTCTACGGCGGAACCGAAAGCGAGATTGCCAGCCAGATTGCCAATCCGAAGCACGGCGTGATGCCCGGATGGCTTGACCGGCTGGGCGAACCCACCATCAAGCAGCTTGCCGTGTTCGTCCACTCTTTGGGCGGCGGCCAATAGGCAGTAGACTGGCACTGCGGCGGTTCTGCGCCGCCCGCGGGAAGGGCAGGCAAATCGCCGCAGTGCATCGTTCGGTCGCATGACGGCCGGATCAATAATGGGGCGGATTGGTGTAGGTCGGAACAGGCCTGTGGGGAGGGTGTCGATCGCCGTCCGGAAGACCAAGGCAGCGCGTACAACAACCGCAACCGAAGATGTCACCGATGATGGATACTCGCACAGAAACAACCGATGTCGAGCAGTTCGATGCCCAGGCCGTCAATGCGGCGTGGGCCCGCAAGCCGCTCTATGAGGCGCGCAAGAAGATCTTTCCGAAGCGCGCCAGCGGCCAGTTTCGACGCTTCAAATGGATCGTGATGCTGGTCACTCTCGGCATCTATTACCTTACGCCTTGGCTGCGCTGGGACCGCGGACCCTATGCGCCGGATCAGGCGGTACTGGTCGACCTCGCCAACCGGCGGTTCTACTTCTTCTTCATCGAGATCTGGCCTCAGGAGTTCTTCTTTGTTGCCGGCCTCTTGGTGATGGCGGGTTTCGGCCTGTTTCTGGTCACGTCTGCCGTGGGGCGCGCCTGGTGCGGTTATACCTGTCCCCAGACCGTCTGGGTCGATCTGTTCCTGGTGGTCGAGCGGACGATCGAGGGCGAGCGCAACCAGCGCATGAAGCTGGACAAGGCCCCGTGGTCCGTCGACAAGCTCGTCAAGCGGGTTTCAAAACATGCGATCTGGCTGTTGATCGCGGTTGCCACGGGCGGCGCCTGGATTTTCTACTTCGCCGATGCGCCGACGCTGCTGGTCAACGCTTTGACCCTGCAGGCGGAACCGGTTGCCTACATAACCGTGGCTGTGCTGACCGCCACGACCTATGTGTTCGGCGGGCTGATGCGCGAACAGGTGTGCACCTATATGTGTCCATGGCCGCGTATACAGGCAGCGATGCTCGACGAAAATTCGCTGGTCGTAACTTACAATGACTGGCGCGGCGAACCGCGTTCGCGCCATGCCAAGCGGGCCAAGGCGGAGGGCAAGCAAGTCGGCGATTGTGTCGACTGCAATGCCTGCGTGGTTGTCTGCCCGATGGGTATCGACATCCGCGACGGCCAGCAGCTGGAATGCATTACCTGCGCCCTGTGCATCGACGCGTGCGACGGCGTCATGGACAAGCTCGGCAAGCCGCGCGGACTGATCGCCTATGCGACACTCAATGAATATACGGACAACATGCAGCTTGCGACGGCCGGCGGCACGACGTCGATCAACCCGGACCTGATCCGCAACAAGGACGGATCCTTTATCGACAAGGTGCAACACTTCGATTGGCGCATCATCTTCCGTTTCCGCACGATGCTCTATTTCGGCGTCTGGGCGCTTGTCGGGCTGGCGCTGCTTTATGCGCTGCTTTCGCGCGACCGGCTGGAAGTCAACGTCCTGCATGATCGGAACCCGCAATTCGTAACGCTTTCCGACGGTTCGATCCGCAACGGCTATACGGTCAAACTGCTCAACATGATCCCGGAACCACGGGTGATCTTCCTGTCGGTCGAGGGACTTCCGGGCGCAACCATGTCGATAACCGGGATCGACCAGCCCGATGGCCGTTCGTTCGCTATTCCCGTCGATCCTGATAGGCTGCGCACGATCAAGGTCTATATCAAGCAGCCGCCCGACCTCGTGCAGCCGGGCAAGACACAGTTCAGGCTTGTCGCCGAAGACAAGGCCAGCACTGAAATGGACGTCTACAACGCATCGTTCGATGCACCGGAGAACAAGTGATGCAGACTTTCCGCTCGATCCTCCACGGTCCGTTTACCGGTTGGCATATGCTGACGCTGATGGTGCTGTTCTTCGGCACGATCATCTCGGTCAATGCCACGATGGCCTATTTTGCCGGTTCCAGCTGGAGCGGCCTGATCGTCAAGAATACCTATGTCGCGAGCCAGAAGTTCGATGAAGATGTGGCGCGTGTCGAAGCGATGAAGGCGCGCGGATGGACGTCAGGGCTCAAGGTGGACCATGACGCCGTGAAATATTCGCTGGCCAATGCGCTTGGAACACCGGTCGTCACCGATCACGTGACGGTCGCCTTCAGTCGCCCGGTCGGCGAGGAGCAGGACAGGCTGATCGAATTGCGGGCGCATGAAGATGGCAGCTATTCTGCCGGGCATGACCTGGCCTCCGGGCAGTGGCTGGTCAAGGTGACGGCAATGAAGGACAGTGCCGTCGTCTATACGGATGTGAAACGTATTATCATTGCGGCCGAAATGGAAACCAAATGAGCTGCTGCGCGCCGGGAACAGAGTCCGCCGTCGAACTTGAGAAGGCCCTGCATGACGGACCTTCCGGTGAGGAGTTGCGGCTTTCCAGCCGCGAACTCGGAAACGGCCTGCGACAAACAGATCTCAGCGTTCCCGGCATTCATTGCGGTGCCTGTATCAGAACTATAGAAAATGGCCTTAACGCGCTGAAATTCGTTGAGAATGCGCGTGTAAACATGTCGACAAAGCGGGTCGGTGTGGTGTGGTCGGACGCTGACGGCGATCCGGCATCCATCATCGATACGCTGCACCGGCTCGGCTATGAGGCGCATCTGTTCGATTTCACCGACGATGCCGAAGACAAGACGCTGTCGCTGATGATCCGGTCGCTCGCCGTCGCCGGATTTGCCGCCGCCAATATCATGCTGCTTTCGGTCTCGGTCTGGTCGGGCGCCGAGGCGGCCACGCGGGACCTCTTCCACTGGATATCGGCGTTGATCGCCATTCCCGCTCTTGCCTATTCGGGCCGCATCTTCTTCCGCTCGGCCTTCGCGGCATTGCGGGTCGGGCGGCTGAATATGGACGTTCCCATATCGCTTGCCGTGGTTCTGGCCTTCGCCATGAGCCTCTACGAGACCATCAATTCGGGCGAACATGCCTATTTCGATGCGTCGGTGACACTGCTGTTCTTCCTGCTGATCGGCCGAACGCTTGATCACCTGATGCGCGAAAAGGCGCGCTCGGCGGTTAAGGGTCTTGCAAGGCTGTCGCCGCGCGGTGCAATGACGCTCGAATCCGACGGAAGCCGGGTTTTCATGGCCGTGGACGATATCCGGGCCGGGATGACGATCCTGCTGGCTGCCGGCGACCGTGTGCCGGTCGACGCGCGGGTCCTGTCCGGTTCCAGCGACCTCGATTGTTCGCTGGTGAACGGCGAGAGCGTGCCGCAGACGGTCTCAGAGGGCAGTGTGCTGCGCGCAGGAACACTCAATCTGACCGGTCCGATGACGATCGAGGCGCTTGCCCCGGCCAGCCAGTCCTTCCTGGCCGAGATGATGCAGATGATGGAGCAGGCAGAAAGCGGCAAGGCCGGCTACCGGCGCCTTGCGGACCGGGCAGCGGAGCTTTACGCGCCGGTCGTGCATCTGGTTGCGCTGTTTTCGTTCATCGGCTGGATGATCGTCTCCGGCGACTGGCACCATTCGCTCTACATCGCGATCGCCGTTCTCATCATCACGTGCCCCTGCGCTCTGGCGCTTGCTGTCCCGGTCGTTCAGGTGGTCGCGGCAGGCCGTCTTTTCGAAGACGGAATCATGGCCAAGGACGGTGTTGCGATGGAACGTCTGGCGCAGGCCGACACGATCATCTTCGACAAGACCGGCACGCTGACCATGGGTCAGCCGCGCCTTCTCAACGCCGATGCGATCAGGCCCGATTATCTGAAGATTGCCGCGCAAATCGGCGCTCACTCCCGGCATCCTCTTTCACGGGCGCTTGCACAAACCGGCGGATTGACGGAACCGGCCCACGCCTTTGAAGACATCAAGGAAATTCCGGGCGCTGGACTTGAGGCGACGCGCGACGGGACAATCTACCGGCTTGGCCGGTCGGACTGGGCGCTCGCCGTTGCCGGAAACGGGGCTGGGGAAAACGAGGACAAGGGCCAGGCGGTGTTGAGCGCCAATGGCCAATTCCTCGCGGCGTTTGTATTCGAAGACCAATTGCGCAGCGGTGCAGCGGCTACAGTCGCCGGTCTCAAGGCGGAGGGATTTCCGGTTGAGATCATCTCCGGAGACCGGGCAGGCGTGGTGGCGCGTCTTGCCGAGACGCTTGGCATATCGCGCTACCGCAGCGGTGTGCTGCCGGGTGAAAAGGCCTCCCATGTGCGCGATCTTGGCCGTGAGGGCAGGAAGGTGCTGATGGTCGGCGACGGCCTCAACGACGCGCCTGCGCTGGTGAGTGCCTATGTCTCGATGGCTCCGGCGAGCGCCGCCGATGTCGGTCGCAACGCCGCCGATTTCGTGTTCCTGCACGAAAACCTCTCCGCCGTATCCGGCGCCATCGCGATTTCGAAAAAGGCCGGGCAACTGATCCGGCAGAATTTCGGCCTTGCCATCATCTACAACATGATCGCCATTCCATCGGCCATATTGGGCTATGCCACACCGCTTGTGGCGGCGTTGGCCATGTCATCATCTTCGATCGTTGTCGTCTTGAATGCGCTGCGCCTCCGGATCAGAAAGCGCAATGCCGGTCGCCGCATTGCAAATCAGGTGGCGGAAGACCAGCCCGGCGCAGGGGCACCGGAACCGGCCCAGTGAGCAACCTGATCTACCTTATCCCGGTGGCGTTGTTTCTGGGCGCGCTCGGCCTTCTGGCATTCCTGTGGTCCATCCGCGCCGGACAATATGATGATCTTCAGGGCGCGGCACACCGCATCCTCGACGACAATGACGAACCCTTGCCGGACAATCGCGTTAGCCACACAGGGCGCAGGTCAGAGGATGATCCGCCTCGGCAAGGCTCTCAATGACGTTGAAGTGGTGACGGTCAGGCTCCTCGACGGCGGCCGTAGCGGCACCCAGACCCTTCCAGATACTGGCCAGAAGCGCGTTCTGGCGAAGGAAATCAGCACGTTCTCCGCCGCCGGCCCAGCAGATTACGCGCGTGTCACCAAGCGGCTCCAGCAGCGCCGGGCTCTCGGTCAGCGCCTCCATGCGATCGATGCTGAGCGTGTCATTCATCTCGGTGCGCATCAGGGGGCGCAGATCATGAACCCCGCTGACTGAGACCGTGAGCTGAATACGCTCGACAACATCCGGCGGCAGCGGCGTATTGCGACACACCATTCGCGTGACCAGATGGCCGCCCGCGGAGTGCCCGATCAGCCTGATCGGCCCGCCAACCCTGCGCGCCGCGGCAGTGACAGCCTCGCCGATTTCCTCGGTGATGCCCGCAATGCGGATATCCGGACACAGGGTGTAGGAGGGCAGGGCGACACTGTAACCATGGGCGAGGGGGCCGGCCGCCAGGTGCGACCAGGACGATTTGTCGAATGCCCGCCAGAAACCGCCATGGACGAAGACGATGAGGCCCTTCGTTTCCCCTTCAGGATGAAACAGGTCGAATGTGTTTCGCTCGCCCGGTCCATATTCGACATCGAATTCGGCGCGATCCGAGGCCTGGTACTCCTGGCGAAATCGTTTCGCCAGCGCAGCCCACTTTGCCGGATAATCCTCGCCGCCCGGAATGTGCGGCATGTTGGCGTAGGCGTCGTCCCAGTCCGATATCTGGTGCATCAGCATGCTGAAATTCCAAGTTCTCCAATCCCGGTCCACACTGTGGACTGAAAGAAACCGATGGCGCAAGTGGACCGCGGGGCATATGCGCCGCAGCAAAGTCCCGCCTATTGATTTTTATGCGTTTGAAGGCTGCGGGCCAGTACGCAAAGGATTTCAAACGCAATGGACACGCCGACCCACGCCGTGGCACCCGATGGATCAAGGGGCGGCGAGACTTCCACAACATCTGCTCCGATGATCCTGACGCCATCGAGAAGACGCACGCACCGTTGTGCCGTGAACGTATCCGGTCCGCCGATCTCCGGGGTTCCGGTACCGGGTGCAAAGGCCGGATCGATGAAATCGATATCGAAGCTGACATAGGTTTCGTCGGTTCCGACAATCTGCCGGGCTTCGGCCATGACATCTTCGACCCCTCGGTCCATCAATTCTTCGATGCGAATGATGCGCACGCCTTGCTCTTCACCCCACTCGATATCTTCGAAGCCGTAGGCGGTTCCACGGATGCCGATCTGGACGACGCGGGCTGGGTCGAGAATCCCTGCCTCGATGGCGCGGCGGAAGGGCGTGCCATGCGTAAGCTTGAAGTCACCGAAGTAGCTGTCGAACAGATCCGTATGGGCGTCGAAATGAATCATGCCGACCGGTTTGCTCTCATCGACGAGGCCCCGGAGTACGGGAAAGGACAGCGAGTGATCGCCGCCCATCGACAGCGGGCTGATGCCGGCAGCCGACAGGCGACGATAAAAGTCCGTGATGCGGTCGAATGTGTCTTCGATGCTGACGGGATTGGGGCCGATATCGCCCATATCCGCGCAATTGACCATTGCAAAAGGGTTGTCGCGGGTGACCGGATGGCACATCCGGATCATGGTGGACTGGTCTCGCAACTGCCGCGGGCCGTGTCGTGCGCCCGGCCGATTGGTCGTGCCGCCGTCAAAGGGGATTCCGACGAGGCCGATATCCACGTCGGTCAAGCGGCTGTGGTCCAGATCGACATGGGGCAGCCTCATGAACGTCGGGATGCCGGCAAAGCGGGGCAATTCGATGCCCGAAACGGGCTGAAAGAACAAATCGGGCATTGCCTTTTCCTGGCAAGAATTGGTTTGTGTTCGCCGACAATGACCCGATTGGAGTGCTTTGTCAGCGCCGCGCACCTAATGGGTGTGGGCGGGCAGCATTATGATTGCCTACGCCCGCATTCGGTGCAATAGATGCGCAAATTGTCCGTAGAAGCCATGTGTGTCACGCGGCTGATTGCAGAGATTTTCGGCGCCTTTTTCAGGAGGCCCGGTTACAAGGATTGGAGGAGGCCATGACCTGTGTATTCGTTCAGCTCCAGTGCCAGCCCGGCAAGGCCTATTCCGTGGCTGACAAGCTCTATGACCGCGAGATCATTTCGGAGCTCTATTCGACATCCGGCGAATTCGATCTCTTGATGAAGATTTATGTCCCAAAGGACGAGGACGTCGGCAAATATATACATGACAACGTGCTCGACATTCCCGGCATCGCCCGTTCATTGACCACCATGACATTTACCGCGTTTTAACGCGGTTTGAGGAGCAATCCCATGGTGGACGCCCCCATTATCATCATCGGCGCCGGACAGTGCGGCCAGAAGGCATCCGAGACGCTGCGCCAGCTGGGGTATGACGGCGACCTCATCCTGATCGGCGACGAGCCGCATGCACCCTATCAAAGGCCGCCGTTATCGAAGGCGTTCCTGAAGGGCGAGATGAGCCTTGAACGCCTGATGCTGAAGGGCCCCGATTATTTCGAGCAAAGCAACATCGATGCCCGGCTTTCGGTTTGGGTAGAGCGCATCGACGCTTCGGACAAAAAGGTCCTGCTACAAGGCGGCGAGGCAATCGCCTATTCCAAACTGTTGCTGGCAACCGGCACGCGGTCACGCCGGATACCGGTTCCGGGAACCGATCTTCAGGGTGTTCACTCGATGCGCACCATCGCCGATGTGGAGGCGATCACATCGGAGCTCAAGCCGGATACACGGATCGCTATCATCGGCGGCGGTTACATCGGCCTCGAGGTCGCATCGGCGTTGCGTTCCTTCAAGCACGACGTGACGGTTATCGAGGGCATGGAACGGGTCCTCCAGCGGGTTGTCTGCCCGCAGGTCTCCGATTACTTCCACCGCCTGCACAGCGCAAATGGCGTTGCCATCCACGTCAATGCGGTGCTTGAGGCAATTGAGGGTAGCGGTCGGGTGGAAAGGATCCGGCTGCGCGACGGCCAGGAAATCGGTGCCGACATGGTGCTTATGGCGGTTGGCGCAGAGCCGGTCTGCGAACTTGCGGAAGAAGCCGGCCTGACGATTGAAAACGGCATATCGACAGACGGAACATGCCGGACGTCGGATCCGGACATTTATGCGGCCGGCGACTGTTCCAGTTTCTATTCAGGGCGCTACAACCGGCACATAAGGCTTGAGAGCGTGCAGAACGCCATCGATCAGGGCAAACATGCGGCCGGGGCCATGCTGGGCTCTGAGGAGATCTACGATCCGGTGCCATGGTTCTGGTCCGACCAGTATGACACCAAGCTGCAGATCGCGGGTCTGTCGCAGGGATACGACCGGACCGAATTCGAGGGCGATGAGGCACAGAACGCCTTCGCCGTGCGCTACCTTTCCGGTGATCGCCTGCTTTGCGTCGATGCCGTCAACATGCCGCGCGCCCATATGCTGGCGCGCCGTGAACTGGCAAGCCAGGATTGACCGCCGCGCCGCCAATTTCGTGAAAAAAGCAGTTGATTTTTCATCGACGTTGATGGAAGCTCGCCGGTGGTTTCGCCAGCGGTCTGGCGCGTGACGCAAATGTTTGGACGACACTATGGCGAGCGACGGCGCACAGGCAGAAAAACTCATCCCCGGTAATATCTCGGCCGATATTGGCCGGGACATCAGGGCGATCCGGCAATCGAAGGGCATGACGCTCACCGAAATGGCGGTCAAGCTCGGCCGCTCGATCGGTTATCTCAGCCAGGTCGAGCGCGGTATATCGGAGCTTTCGACCGAGGAGCTGAGGCAGGTTGCCGAACTATTCGGTGTTCCCCTGGGCTGGTTCCTGGTGCTTTCGGATGTGTCGGAGGAGGAGCGCGGCTATATCACGCGGGCCGGTCTGCGCCGCACCAGCGGGGACAACGAAGGCGGCCTGGCGGAAGAACTGCTTTCGCCGGATCTTTCCGGTTCCTTTGAAGTGATCCGCAGCATTTTTGCGCCCCATTCGAAGCGCTCCAAGCCGACGCTGCGCATGACGGAGGAAACCGCGTACATGGTGTCCGGCGCGCTCGATATCAGCATCGGCAACAGGAAATTCACGGTCCGGGCAGGCGACAGCTTCCGCTTCAAGGAAGAAGAGTTCTATTGGGAGAACAACTCCAGTGAACCGGCCGTCGCGATCTGGGTCGTATCCCCACCCATTTATTGAATCAAAGCCAGGGAGGTTCGCATGGCTGAACTCGCTTCCCACGCCCGAGTTGTGATCATTGGCGGTGGCGCCGTTGGCACCAGCTGCCTTTATCATCTTGCCAAGGCGGGTGTGACCGATGTGGTTCTCATTGAAAAGAACGAGCTGAGTTCGGGATCGACCTGGCATGCCGCCGGCAATACGCCGAACTTCTCGGGAAGCCTAAACCTGATGAAGCTGCAGAATTACGGCTCGCGGCTCTACAACACTCTTGGCGATGAGGTCGGATACCCGATCAACCGCCACATGACCGGTTCAGTCCGGCTGGCGCATTCGAAGGAACGCATGCAGGAGTTCGAGCATGTCGCTGCGATGGCCAACGCCGCCGGCATGGACATGGAGGTCCTGTCGGCGCAGGAGCTGAAAGGCCAACACTATCCCTGGCTTGAAACGCATGACCTGAAGGGTGGCTTGTGGGATCCCGAGGACGGCGACATCGATCCCTCGCAGCTCTCGCAGGCCTTTGCCAAGGGTGCGCGCGACGCGGGCGCCAGGATCGTCCGCTTTACCAAGGTGACGGATCTCAACCAGCGGCCGGACGGAAGCTGGGATGTGGAGACGGACAAGGGCAGCATCAATGCCGAGATCGTCGTCAATGCCGCCGGCTACTACGCCGACAAGATCGGCAAGATGGTCGGCCGTGATGTGCCGATGGTAACCATGTCGCACCAGTATCTGGTGACCGAGGCCATCGAGGAACTCAAACAGCGTGATACGAGCATTCCGCTGCTGCGCGACCCCGACGACAGCTACTATCTGCGCCAGGAGGGCAATGGCCTCATCCTCGGGCCCTACGAATGGAAGGCAACGCCGCACTGGCTCGAAGAGGGAACGCCCGAAGACTTCGCGTTCCAGCTTTATCCCGACGATCTCGACCGGCTGGAATGGTACATCAACGCGGCCTGCGAGCGGGTGCCGATGCTGGCGACAGGCGGGGTGCAGAAAGTGATCAACGGGCCGATCCCTTATGCGCCGGACGGCATGCCGCTTGTCGGGCCCGCACCGGGACTGACGAATTTCTTCGAGGCCTGTGTCTTCACCTTCGGCATCTGCCAGGCGGGTGGTGCTGGCAAGGTCATCGCGGAGTATATTGCGCAAGGCGAGACGGAACTTGACCTGTGGTTCATGGATCCGCGGCGCTACACCGACTACGCCACAAAGACCTATGCGACGGTCAAGGCGGTCGAGGTCTACCAGAACGAATATGCCATGCATCTTCCCCACCGGCCCTGGCCAGCGGGCCGGCCGGCGAAGACATCGCCGCTCTATGAAACGCTTGCCACGCATGGCGCCCAGTTCGGCAGTTTCGGTGGCTGGGAGCGGCCACTGTGGTTTGCAAGGGAGGGCGACCGTCCGGAGCCGGACCTGACCTATGGACGCCCGCATTTCGACGATGTGATTGCCGCCGAGGTCAAAACAGTCACGGACCGGGCCGGCCTTCTGGACCTGACCGGCTTCACGCGCTTCGAGCTGTCGGGGCCGGGTGCTGCGGACTGGCTCGACGGAATGATCACCGGATCGGTACCCCGGCTTGGGCGGGTGTCGCTGGCCTATTTCTGCGCAGACAGCGGACGGGTTATCACCGAGCTCACCATCACGCGGCTTGAAGATGACCGCTTCTGGTTGATTGGCCCCGCCGCAGGCTACTGGCATGATCGGGACTGGCTCAGGCAGCATATGCCGGACGACGGTTCTGTCGCCCTTGACGACATCACGGCGCGGTTCGGCACGCTGGTGCTGGCGGGTCCGAAATCACGGGAGATCCTGTCGGCGATCGCCGATGAGGACCTCTCGAACGACGCGCTGCCCTGGCTGTGCGCCGCACCGATCACGATCGGCATGGCCCGGGGACTGGTGCTTCGGGTGAATTTCGTCGGCGAACTCGGCTACGAGCTTCACATGCCGATGGAAACGATGGCGGCGGTGCACCGGCAACTGCTCGCGGCCGGCGAGGCGCACGGCATCGGTCACTTCGGCATGTATGCCATGGATTCGATGCGGCTTGAAAAAGGCTATCGTGGCTGGAAACAGGACCTATCATCGGAATATACGCCGCTGACGTCCGCGGTCGATCGTTTCGTCAAGCTGAACAAGACCCAGTTTATCGGACGCGAGGCGCTCGTGAAGCAGAGCCAGGACGGCGTCGCGGAGCGTTTTGTGGTCATGGAGCTCGAGCCCGGCGACGGCACCGAGGCGCCCTATGGCAGCCCGGTTTTTGCGGGCGACACGCGTGTCGGCCTCATCACCTCGGGCGGGTACGGGCACCGAACCGGAAAGTCCATCGCACTCGGCTATGTCAATGCCGCCCAGACGGCGGAAGGAACACAGCTTCTGATCGACATCTACGGCGAGAAGCGCCCGGCAACAGTCGTTCCGGAAGTCATTTATGATCCTGGCAACGAAAGGCTGCGGGCTTAGAAGAGGGCCAGTCAAAAAAGAGGCCGCGGTTGGCAACCGCGGCCATTTCTTTTGCGTAGCGCCTCGCGGTCAGCCCTTGCCCTTCCAAGGAATGAGCCAGCGCTCGAGGTAGCGCATGAAGATCTCGATGATGTAGCCGATAATGCCGATGATGATGATGCCGATCACGACCGTGTCGGTCTGCAGGAAGTTCTTGGCGATCATGATCATCGAGCCGACGCCCTTGTCGGCGGCGACAAGTTCGGCGGCGACCACCGTTCCCCAGCAAACGCCCATCGCGGTGCGCAGGCCGGTGAAGATTTCCGGCAACGCATTGGGCAGGATCACATGGCGCAGGATCTGCATTTTCGAGGCACCGAGCGAATAGGCGGCGTGCACCTTCGAGATACGAACACTTGATACGCCCGAACGGGCCGCGATCGTCATGATAAAGAGCGACGCCAGGAACAAAAGGAAGATCTTTGCCGTCTCGTCGATGCCGAACCACAGGATAATCAGCGGGATCAGGGCGAGCGGCGGGATCGGCCGCATGAATTCGACAATCGGGTCGAACAGGCCGCGGGCAGTGGATGAAAGGCCCATGGCAAATCCCAGCGGGATGCCGACAATGGCGCCGTAAAGGACGCCCGACAGAACGCGGTAGACGCTGATGCCGATATGCTCCCAAAGGGAGACGTTGCGGAAGCCTTCGGTTACCAGAAGGATCACGCGCTCGATGGTGCCGCCAACGGTCGGCCAGTAGAATTCCTTTACGAGGCCAAGGCGCGATGAAAGCACCCAAAGCATGATCAGTCCGCAAACGATCAGGATGCTGTAGAAGCGGCCGGAATTGACCGCGCTTGCATCGCCGAACTTCACCGTCTTCTGCCGGGTGAAAGCGTTGTCGGCGAGCCCCAGCCAGATGGCGGCGTCGGAGGGTTCCCTTTTTTCTGATATCCTGTCTGACATCTTGTTCTCCAGCTCCTACGCTCCGACCTGACCCATGATTTCCTCCTCCATCTCCCAGATCATGGAGAGGATTTCCTCGCGCTTTTCGACAAAGTCCGGTCCGGCCTTGATGTCGCGCGGGCTCTTGGTCATGCCTTCATCGGCAAAGGGGAGCTCGTAGATTTTCTCGATGCGCCCGGGGCGGGGCGCCATGACGATCAGCTTTTCGCCGAGGAACAGCGCCTCTTCGACCGAGTGGGTGATCAAGATGATCGTCTTGCCGGTTTCCTTCCAGAGTTTCAGAACAAGGCCCTGCATTTTCTCGCGCGTCAGCGCGTCCAGTGCGCCAAGCGGCTCGTCCATCAAGATGACGTCCGGATCATTGGCGAGACAGCGGGCGAGGGCGACGCGCTGCTGCATGCCGCCGGAAAGCTGGTAGACGGGTTTTTCGCCGAAATCCTGCAGGCCGACCGTCTGCAGCAGGTGTTCCACCTTCTCCCTGGTCTCGGCCTTGGGCTTGCCGGCCATGTTCGGCCCGAAGGCGACGTTCTGCGCCACCGTCAGCCATTCGAAAAGCGCACCCTGCTGGAACACCATGCCGCGCTCGGAACCGGGGCCGGTCACAGTGTGATGGTTGAGGCGCACCTCCCCGGACGTCGGGGCAAGAAAGCCGGCAACAATGTTGAGGAGCGTGGTCTTGCCGCAGCCCGACGGGCCGAGCACAGAAACGATTTCGCCCTCCTTGATGTCAAGATTGACCTCGTGGAGGGCATGGACCTCACCGCCGCCCGGCAGCGTGAAGACCATGGATATGTTGTCGATTGCGATGCCGGTCAATTGCTCTCTCCAATAGGGAAGTGGATGAGGCGAAGCGGGCGGTGCGAACACCGCCCGTCCGATCGTGGCATCTATTTCAGATAGTTGGGATCAACGAACTGCGTGTAGTCGTCCAGCGCTTCATCCATGCCCCCGGCTGCGACCATCACGTCGGCCACACCCTTGGTCATTTCCTGGACGCCACCGCCAAGCCAGTTGGCGCCTTTCTGGTCTTCCGCGCTCGGGAAACCGAAATTGGCCATAAAGCCCTTGGTGGCTTCAGCATCCATGCCTGCAGCCTTGGCAATGACAGGATAGGCTGCGTCCGGATTTGCCTTGTAGGCTGCATTGGCCGCTTCGGTCACCGCCATGAACTTTTCGACCAGTTCGGGATGTTCCTTGGCGAATTCATCCGTGACGCTGACGATGTCGAAAGTGTTGATGCCGATGGCTTCCTGCTCGGCGCCGGTCATCAGCGGCTTGCCGAATTCGCGCATGCGTGACAGTGCCCCGCCGAAACCGCAGGCCATTTCAACGTCGCCGCGTGCAAGCGCGACTGCGCCATCCGGCGGGTTCATCTGGACAAGGTTGACATTGTTCACGTCAACACCGAGATGGTCCAGGGTGCGCAGCAGCTTGTAGTGCGTGACGTTGCCGATCGGCGTCGCCACTTTCTTGCCTTCAAGGTCCTTGGCGTTGTCCTTGGTGATGCCGGCGTCGTCATGCACGATGCAAAGGTCGTTCTCTGCATAGGTCACGGCAATGCCGACGAGCTTCAGCGGCGCGCCGGTGCTGACGCCGACCACGAATGGAACGAAACCCTGGCTGTAGGCAATCTGCACGTCGCCCGACACCATGGCCTGGGTCATCTCGTTGCCGTTGCCGAAGGCGCGCCAATTGACCTTGACGCCGAGTTCCTTGTCGTAGGTTTCCTCCATCTGGGCGACCTGGTTCGCCGTCGGCCATTCGAGAAAATAGGCGACGGTGATCTCGTCGAGAGCGAGCGCTCCGCTCACTCCGCATACGGCGGACACCACTGCCCCGCTCGCCAGGGCAATCAGTTTCTTTTTGACGGACATATTATTCCCCTTGTTCGGACTAGGTACTTTACGGTGCCGGATTGTCCCGGCTTATCGTTTCAATTGGGACATCAGGGCGAAAATCGTGTCACCAGGTGCTTCTTTCCGGCCGACTGTGCAGCGGCGCGGGCGGTTCGAGGCAACGCGTCAATGCTCCCATTGCCATTAGGCAATTATTGGGGTGACCAAAGGTAGTGCCAGCCATGACTCCTGCTTGGTGCCAATCCGCCGATCCTCCCGAAACCACTGGTTTATTTGCCGCTCCCATGAAATAATTTTGTGTATTTTCACGAATCTGGTCCTATAGTAACGTGAGACCGTTCCTTGATCCGAAGCCGTCAGCGATGGGAGCCGCATGACGGGGTCGGGATTGAGATGGACCGGTTGGAGGATTGACGCCGATGTCGAAGCTGGTTGACGAGGTGGAGGTGCCGGGCGTGGAGCGGGAAAGACGCCGTTCCGGTGGACGTGAGGCACGGCGGGCAAAGCGCGCTGCCCCGCTCGAGAAGTCGGCGCGCCCGGTTCAACCGGGCATGCCCTCGGGAAACTACCGGCCCCTTACCCAGAATGACCAGGAGCGCATCCACGAGGCGGCGCTGACGATCCTCGAGGAGGTCGGGATGGGCCAGCCGATCGAAAGCTGCATCGCGGCCTGCACTGCGGTCGGCGCGACCTACGGCGAAGACGGGCGCCTGCGTTTTCCGCGTGGACTTGTCATGGAGACGGTCCGCAATGCGGCCCGCAACCTGACCCTTTGCGGCCAGGATCCGGCCCACGACATGACGCTGTCGGGCCAGAAGGTGCATTTCGGCACGGCCGGTGCGGCGGTGCACATCGTCGATGTGGAAAAACGCGAATACCGCGAATCCTCCCTGCAGGACCTTTATGACGCCGCGCGCATCGTCGAAACGCTCGACAATGTGCATTTCTTCCAGCGGCCGCTTGTCGCGCGCGACATCGCCGATCCCGTCGATCTCGACATCAACACCCTTTATGCCTGCCTGTTGGGGACGACCAAGCATATCGGCACAAGCTTTTCGGTCGGCGAGAGTGTCAAGCCCAGCCTCGAGTTGCTGCACTTGATCGCCGGCGGCGAGGAAGCCTTCAGGGCACGCCCCTTCATCTCCAACTCAAACTGCTTTGTCGTTCCGCCACTTCGGTTTGCCGAGGACGCGTGTCATGTGCTCGAGCAGTGCGTGCGCGGCGGCATGCCGGTCTTGCTCCTGTCGGCAGGGCAGGCGGGCGCGACGGCGCCCGCGGCAATCGCCGGAACGGTGGTGCAGGCAGTCGCCGAGGTGCTTGCGGGCCTCGTTTATGTCAATGCGCTTTCAAAGGGACATCCGGCGATTTTCGGAACATGGCCCTTCGTGTCGGATCTTCGCACCGGCGCCATGTCCGGCGGATCGGGCGAGCAGGCGCTGCTGTCGGCAGCCTGTGCGCAGATGGCCCATTTCTACGACCTGCCCGGCGGTGCTGCCGCCGGCATTGCAGATGCAAAACTGCCGGATGTCCAGGCCGGCTACGAGAAGGGCATTACCAATGTCATGGCGGGGCTTTCGGGCCTCAACATGGTCTATGAATCGGCCGGAATGCACGCCTCCTTGCTGGGATTTTCGCTGGAGAGCCTGATCATCGACAACGATATGCTCGGCCAGTGCCTGCGCTGTGTGCGGGGTATCGAAGTCAATGACGACACCCTGTCGCTGGCCACCATCAATGAAGTCTGCACCAACGGGCCGGGCCATTATCTCGGCCATGAGCAGACGCTGGCTCTGATGCAGACCGAATATATCTATCCGGCGATTGGCGATCGCACGAGCCCCAAAGAGTGGGTGGAGAAGGGCAGGCCGGACATCGTCGAGACAGCGATCGCGGAAAAGAACCGAATCCTTTCGACGGTCTATCCGCAACACATTTCGGCGGAGGTCGACAAAGCCGTGCGCAAACGCTTCGACATCCGGCTGGAGGCAACAGGCAGCTAGGATTTGTGTTCAACCGCTGTGGTCCGCCGGACCGCGGGCTGCACTCGCAATCGCCTTAGGCGCCCTGCTGCGGGCGCATGTCCTCCGGATTGATGCCAGCCACCTCGACCGGCTTCTTCATGGCGTCGCGGCGGAACGGTTCTCCAAGTTCCTGGTTCAGGACGACTTCGATGAAGGTCGTGACGCCGTCCTTCTGGGCATTGCAGGCTTCGTGCAGTGCCGTCGTCAGGTCATCCTGGTTGGTGACCGTCACACCCTTCAGCCCGCAGCCTTCGGCGACCCTGGCATAGCTAAGATGCGGATCGAGTTCGGTGCCGACGAAATTGTTGTCGAACCACAGTGTCGTGTTGCGCTTTTCGGCGCCCCACTGATAGTTGCGGAACACCACCATGGTGATGGCCGGCCATTCGTCGCGGCCGCATGAGGTCATCTCGTTCATGGAAATGCCGAAAGCGCCGTCTCCGGCGAAACCGACAACGGGAGTGTCGGGGCAGCCGATCTTGGCACCCAAAATCGCCGGGAACCCGTAGCCGCAGGGGCCGAAGAGGCCGGGCGCCAGGTATTTCCGGCCCTTTTCGAAAGTCGGATAGGCGTTGCCGATGGCGCAGTTGTTGCCGATATCGGAGGAAATGATCGCTTCCTTCGGCAGGCCCGCCTGGATGGCGCGCCAGGCCATGCGCGGCGACATACGGTTGGGTTGGTCGGCGCGGGCGTCCTGGTTCCAGGTGGTGCCGGGATCGTCATCCTCGTGGTCCATGCTGCTGAGGGTCTGCAGCCAGGCGGACTTGGTCTGGTGGATGCGCGCCTTGCGCTCGGCGCGGCCGTTGTCGCCGGCCGACGGCGAGAGCTTTTCCAGTATCTGCTGCGAAACCAGCTTGGCGTCGCCGCAGATGCCGACGGTGACCTTCTTTGTCAGGCCGATCCGGTCCGGATTGATATCGACCTGTATGATGCTGGCGTCCTTCGGCCAGTAATCGATGCCGTATCCGGGCAGCGTGGAAAACGGATTGAGCCGGGTACCGAGCGCCAGCACGACGTCGGCCTGGGCGATCAGTTCCATCGCCGCCTTGGAACCGTTGTAGCCGAGCGGGCCGCAGGCGAGCGGGTGGCTGCCGGGAAAACTGTCATTGTGCTGATAGCCGCTGGCCACCGGTGCGTCGAGACGTTCGGCGAGCAGCCGGCAATCGTCGATGGCGCCGCCGATGACAACCCCGGCGCCCGACAGGATCACCGGAAAACGCGCATTCGACAGGAGCTCGGCCGCGCGATCGATTGCGTCAGTGCCGCCGGCCGGGCGCTCCAGCCGGACGATCTGCGGCAGTTCGATGTCGACGACCTGGGTCCAGAAGTCGCGCGGCACGTTGATCTGCGCGGGCGCGGAGCCGCGTATGGCCTTTTCGATGACCCGGTTGAGGACTTCCGCCATGCGCGACGCATCGCGCACCTCCTCCTGGTAGCACACCATGTCACGGAAGAGCGCCATCTGTTCGACTTCCTGAAAGCCGCCCTGGCCGATCGTCTTGTTGGCCGCCTGCGGCGTGACCAGAAGCATCGGCGTGTGGTTCCAGTAGGCGGTCTTGATCGGCGTCACGAAATTGGTGATGCCCGGACCGTTCTGCGCCACCGCCATGGCGATCTTGCCCGTGGCGCGCGTATACCCGTCACAGATGATGCCAGCATTGGTTTCGTGCGCACAGTCCCAGAAGGTGATTCCGGCTTTCGGAAAAAGATCCGAGATCGGCATCATGGCTGATCCGATGATGCCGAATGCGTGCTCGATGCCGTGCATCTGCAGAACCTTTACGAAGGCTTCCTCGGTGGTCATTTTCATTGCGGCAATTCCTCATTGGGACACGGACGGGACCCGCCGCGACACGGCAGGAGACATGCTGCTTGATATGGTCAAACTGGCACCATGTCGTAGAGCCAGATCAACCGGTAGTTTGAACCAGTGTCAACCCGGTGCCATGGCACGGGCAATGCCGGCCAGACGCTCGATGCCGGGTTCGATACGCTCCTCCGCGATGGAGGAGAATCCGAGGCGGAAATAGTTGCGGTGATTTTCCGGATCCGAGAAGTAGATATCGCCGGGCTCGATGACGATCCCTTCCTCGAGTGCCCGGCTGGCGAGCTCGTTGCAATCCAGCCATTGCGGCCCCTTGACCCAGTAGGATGTGCCGCCGAAACCGGGCGTCTCGGCCCAGCCCGGAAAGTGCTCGTCGAGCGCCTTGCCCATGGCGATCCAGCGATTGCGGTAGCTGCGGTGCAGCCTGCCGATCAGCGTGTCGTGATGACCGAGCGCAAGAAACAGCGCGACAACGCCCTGATTGTTGCCCGGCGGATGGCGCAGCATCAGACGCCGCAGGGCGCGTGCCTCGCGAATGAGCGCGGCCGGTGCGACCATGAAGCCCATCCGCAGGCCGGGCATCAGCGATTTCGAAAGGCTGCCGACGTAAAGCACCCGCTGTGAGTGGTCGAGTGACTTGAGCGCCGGTGTCGGTTCACCCTCATAGTTCGTCTCGAACTCGTAGTCGTCCTCGATGATCAGGCTGTTGTTGCGCACCGCCCATTCGAGCAGCGCCTTGCGACGATCCAGGCTCATGGTCGCATTGGTCGGGTATTGATGGCTGGGCGTGACGAAGACCAGTTCCGAACCCATCAGTTCCTTGCCGAGCGTGATGCCCTCGCCATCAACCGGAACGTTGCGTATATGCCCGGTCCGCAGCTTGAAAATATTGCGAATGTCCGGATATCCCGGATCCTCGATTGCAACGGTGGTGTCGCGTTTCACAAGCAGGCTGGACAGGATGTAGAGGGCATTCTGGGCGCCCAGCGTAACCAGGATCTCATCCGGATTGGCGAGAATGCCGCGGCGCGTCAGGATCCGCTGGCGGATCTGTTCGATCAGGATCTGGTCATCCTCCGCAAAATGGTCATTGGTCCAGGCATCGAGCCATTTGCGGCCCATCGACTGGCGCATACAGTCCCGCCAGGCGGCGATCGGAAAAAGCGCGGCATCGGCCTGACCGTAGATGAAGGGGTAGGGGTAGTCGCGCCAGTTGTCCGGTTTTTCTATATTCGTCTGACCGCTTGGCTGGACGCGGAACCGGCCGTCCCAGTCCGGCTCGGGGCGGTTGGACTGCTCTGCCTGCAGCGGCGCGATACCCGCCATGGTGCCGTCGTGGATGTCGGGGGAGACATAGAAACCGGATCGTTCGCGGGCAACGAGGTAGCCGTCCGAAGCGAGAGCCTGATAGGCCAGCATGACCGTGTTGCGCGAGACCTTCAGGCGCTTGGCCATCGCCCGCGTCGAGGGGATAGGCGCACCGACGGGCAACTGTCCGGAGAGCATTGCCGAGACCAGCATTTCCCTGATCTGGGTCTGGAGCGTCGTCATCTCCATTCGCTCGACATGGAAAAGAGAATTGCGCATGGTCGCAACAGGCTCCCGGTTCCGATCGGTTGGTCTGCCGATCCGCTTCATCTGGCTCCATTATGAGGCCAATCCAATCGGACAAATCAAGGCCTGACCCTGATTTTTGGCCAGACTGGTCTGGTTGCGGGCCAGGCGCTGGTGCCAGTGCTGTTTCACCCGGATGTCCGAGACGCGGCGTGGAGTGCCGGTGTCCAGCGCTTACAACCAAAGCGGTGTCGTGGGCGGACACGGAATTCGGAAGCGCATGCGGTAGGCTTGGCGGCGTTGCAATTCGTACTACGGGCTGGACCTTTGAACTGTTTCGTGAAAATGTTAGCGAAAATTTCACGCTGGGCATTGTTCGCCATTACCGCACGGAGACCATCATGGCCGAATTTCCCGGGCATACACGCGTCCTGATCATCGGAGGCGGCGTTGTCGGCTGTTCCGTCGCCTATCACCTTGCCCATCTCGGCTGGACCGATGTCGTGCTTGTTGAACGCAAGCAGCTTACCTGCGGGACCACCTGGCATGCGGCCGGTCTGATCGCGCAGTTGCGGGCGACCATCAACATGACGCGCCTTGCCAAGTACAGCCAGGAACTTTACGGCGGGCTTGAGGCGGAGACCGGTATTGCTACCGGCTTCAAGCGCAACGGTTCGCTCGCCGTGGCCTTGAGCGATGACCGGATGGAAGAATTCCTGCGCAACGCCTCCATGGCAAAGACCCACGGCGTGGAGGTGAATGTCGTCACCGCGAGAGATTGCGGCGACATGTACCCCTATCTCAACACGGACGGCGTTGTTGGCGGTTTGCACATTCCGCTCGACGGTCAGGGCGATCCGGCCAATATCGCCATGGCGCTGGCGCGCGGCGCGCGCAACAAGGGCGTCAAGGTCTTCGAAAACACCAAGGTCGAAGCCATTCATGTCAAGGACGGGCGGGCAACGGGTGCGCGCACAGACAAGGGCGAGATCACCGCCGATATCGTCGTCAATTGCGCCGGCATGTGGGGCCACGCGGTCGGCCGGATGGCCGGTGTCAATGTCCCGCTCCATGCATGCGAGCACTTCTACATCCTGACGGAAGCCGTTTCCGGACTGCCCGGGAACCTTCCGGTGCTACGGGTGCCCGACGAGTGCGCCTACTACAAGGAGGATGCCGGAAAAATCCTGCTCGGCGCCTTCGAACCGGTGTCGAAACCGTGGGGCATGGACGGCATACCGGACGATTTCTGCTTTGATGAATTGCCGGAGGATTTCGATCACTTCCAGCCGGTTCTGGAAAAAGCCGTCGACCGGCTGCCGCTGCTTGAAAGTGCCGGGATCCACACCTTCTTCAACGGGCCGGAGAGCTTTACGCCGGATGACCGCTATCTTCTCGGACCCTCGCCGGAAGTCGCAAACTTCTTTGTGGCCGCCGGTTTCAATTCGGTCGGCATCCAGTCGGCCGGCGGTGCCGGCAAAGCGCTGGCGGAATGGATCGTAGAGGGTGAGCCGCCCTTTGACCTTTGGGATGTCGACATTCGGCGGATGGAGCCGTTCCAGGGCAACCGCACCTATCTGAAGAACCGCGTGACCGAAACGCTGGGTCTTCTCTACGCCGATCACTATCCGTACCGGCAATACGAGACGGCTCGCAATGTCCGGCACACCCCGTTTCATGAAAAAATGGCCGAGCGGGGCGCCTGCTTCGGCGAGACGGCCGGCTGGGAGCGTCCGCACTGGTTCGTGCCGGACGCGGATCTGCAGGAGGGCGTCAAACCCGAATACGAATATGGCTGGAAGCGGCAGAACTGGTTTGACTACGCGGCCGGCGAACACAAAGCGGTGCGCGAGACTGCCGCCGTTTTCGATCTTTCGGCCTTCGGCAAGTTCCTCGTCGAAGGCCCGGACGCGATGGATGTATTGCAGCGCATCTGCGCCAACAATATCGATGTCGCGCCTGGCCGCATCGTCTATACACAATGGCTCAATGAACGTGGCGGCATCGAAGCCGATCTCACGGTAACGCGCCTCGCACCCAATCGTTTCATGGTCGTCACCGGGGCGGCGGTCGGCAATCGCGACTTCACCTGGCTGACACGCCATATTCCGGAAGAGGCGCGCTGCATTGCCGTCAATGTCACCAGCGGCGAAGCGGTCCTAGGCCTGATGGGTCCCAAGGCCCGCACAATCCTTCAGAAGGCGACGCCGGCGGACCTGTCGAGCGCGGCCTTCCCGTTCGGGACGTGCCAGACGATCGAACTTGGCATGGCGACCGTGCGGGCGCACCGCATCACCTATGTCGGAGAATTGGGTTGGGAGCTCTATGTCTCAGCGGACATGGCCCGCCATGTGTTCGACACCATCATGGCCGCCGGAGATGGGGAGGGTTTGCGCCTTGCCGGCATGCATGTGCTGGACAGCTGCCGCATGGAAAAGGCCTACCGGCATTTCGGCCATGACATTACCGACGAGGACCATGTTCTGGAGGCCGGTCTGGGTTTTGCTGTTAAAACGGACAAACCGGAAGGTCGATTCGGACCGTTTATCGGCCGCGAGGCAGTGCTTGAACGCAAGCGGGACGGCCTGACCAAGCGGCTGGTGCAATTCCAGCTCGTCGATCCGGAGCCGCTGCTCTTCCACGCCGAGCCCATCGTGCGCGATGGCGAAATCGTCGGATACCTGACGTCGGGCAATTACGGGCATCATCTCGGCGGTGCGCTGGGGCTAGGCTATGTGCCCGCGCGCGATGGCGAGAGCGCCAAGGATATGCTTGCATCAGCGTTTGAGATCGAGGTCGCCGGCAAACGCTTCGAGGCGATCGCCAGCCTGAAGCCGCTCTACGATCCGAAGAGCGAGAGGATTCGCCTGTAGCTGATTGACAATTCAGCGACACTTTTGAAGCCCAACCGGAATTTCGCTTTTTAATTTCATCTATCCGACTAAACTGCCGGCTGTTTTGACGTGGACGGGGTCCGGGGGACCGTGTCCAGCAACTGGAGCCAGTATTGAGTCAGAAGTCCAATCGTCAGTTCGATATCGCAGTCATCGGTGCGGGCATTGCCGGCGCGTCGGTTGCCCATGAACTCGCGGCCGATGCACGTGTCGCTGTAATCGAAATGGAGAGCCATCCCGGCTACCACACAACGGGTCGCTCCGCGGCTGTCTTTTCAGAAGTCTACGGGCCGGCGCCGATCCGGGCGCTGACCGGTCAGTCCCGGGCTTTCTTTGATAATCCGCCCGAGGTCTTCGGCCAGCATGCCCTGCTTTCACCGCGCGGTGTGCTCTATGCGGCCAGGGAAGATCAGGCGGAGAGCCTTGAAAAGCTCCGCGACAGCCTCTCAGGCGCGGCGGGCTTGCGGATGGTCGATGAAGACGAGGCCCGGCGGCTGTCGCCGCTCCTTCTGCCGGGTTATGCCGTTGCCGGCCTTCTTGAAGAGGACGCCAGCGATATCGACGTGAACGCGTTGCACCACGGATATCTTCGCGGCCTGCGGCAGCTTGGCGGCGAGGTGATCGTCGATTGCGAGGTACAGGGCGCGGAGCGCCGGAACGGCATGTGGGTACTTTCGACAAAGCACGGTGAAATCCATGCGCCGATTGTCGTCAACGCGGCAGGTGCCTGGGCAGACGAACTGGCAGCAAAGATGGGAGCACAGCCGGCAGGGCTTGTGCCGAAACGCCGCACGGCGCTGATGATTGCCGCGCCGGACGGCGCCGACCCGGCGGGATGGGCCGCGACCGTCGATGTCGACGAGCAATTCTACCTCAAGCCGGATGCCGGCAGGCTGTTGATCTCACCGGCCGACGAGACACCGTCGGCCCCGTGCGACGCCCAGCCGGAGGAGATGGACATCGCGATCTGTATCGATCGCATCCAGCGTGCGTTCGACGTCGACGTGAAGCGCGTAGAAAACTGCTGGGCCGGCCTTCGTACCTTCGTTGAGGACCATGCACCCGTGTGCGGCTATGATCCGTCCGTGGAGGGGTTGTTCTGGCTTGCCGGGCAGGGCGGGTACGGCATTCAGTCCGCGCCGGGCCTGTCACAGCTGGCTGCGCGTATGGTGACCGGCCAGCAGATGCCAGATGGTCTCGAAGATCGCGGCTTCAAGGCAGCGGACGTCTCGCCGATGCGGTTGCGCAGGCGAAAGGCAACAGCCGAGAACTGAAGGCAGCTCTTCATTTTCGGGTTCGCGGCACCCGGCACAATGTTGAAGTTTAAATACATTTCCACCTAAAAATTTTAAGCTTGAAATATCTTTCAAAGAGTGGCAACCTTTCCGACATCAAGAGGGCTGACGGTTTCCTGAAACGCGATCGAACAGCCGAACGACAGGGATGTGCCGATGCGTATTGCATGCCTTGGAGGAGGGCCGGCCGGGCTCTATTTCGCCATCAGTATGAAGCTGCGCGATCCCAACCACGATGTCGTGGTGATCGAGCGCAACAGGCCCGATGACACCTTCGGCTGGGGCGTGGTCCTGTCCGACGAAACGCTGGACAATCTTCAGGAAAACGATCCGGTCAGCGCCGAGGCCATACGCAAGCACTTTGCCTACTGGGATGACATCGCGGTCCATTATCGTGGAACGACGGAAACCTCCACCGGGCACGGGTTCTGCGGCATCGGCCGCAAGCAGCTACTGTTGCTTCTCCAGGAACGGGCCCGTGCGCTCGGCGTGGAACTGCGTTTCGAAACGGAAATCGACAGTACCGCCGCCTATGCCCGCGACTACGATCTGGTTGTCGCCTCCGACGGGCTGAATTCGAAGACGCGCAACGAATACTCGGAGTTTTTCCGTCCGGAGATCGATGTGCGCGAATGCAAATTCGTCTGGCTCGGCACGCACCAGAAATTCGACGACGCGTTCACCTTCATTTTCGAGGAAACAGAACACGGCTGGATCTGGGCCCATGCCTACCAGTTCGACGACGACACGGCGACCTTCATTGTCGAGTGCCGCGAAGAGACCTGGGACAAGTTCGGCTTTGGCGAGATGAGCCAGGAAGAGTCGATGGCTGTCTGCGAGAAGATCTTTGCCAAGTATCTTGGCGGCCATTCGCTGATGTCGAATGCTCGTCACATTCGCGGTTCCGCCTGGCTCAATTTTCCGCGCGTGCTTTGCGAACGCTGGTCGCATGACAACATCGTGCTCCTCGGTGATGCCGCCGCGACGGCGCATTTCTCGATCGGCTCCGGTTCCAAGCTGGCTATGGAAAGCGCCATCGCGCTTGCCAATTACCTGCACAGTGAACCCTCGATGCAGGCGGCATTCGACCGCTACGAGGAAGAGCGGCGCGTCGAAGTGCTGCGGCTGCAGTCGGCGGCGCGCAACTCGACGGAGTGGTTCGAGAATGTCGAGCGCTACCTGCATCTCGATCCGGTGCAGTTCAACTATTCGCTGCTGACCCGCTCGCAGCGCATCAGCCACGAGAACCTGAGGATGCGCGATCCGGAATGGATGAAGGGCGCCGAGGGATGGTTCCAGGCACGTGCTGGCGCCAACGGCCATCGCGCGCCGATGTTCGCGCCCTATCGGCTGCGGGATCTTCAGCTCGCCAATCGCGTGGTTGTCTCGCCGATGGCGCAGTACAAGGCCGTCGACGGCTGCCCGACCGACTGGCATCTGGTTCACTACGGCGAGCGGGCCAAGGGCGGCGCGGCGCTGGTCTACACGGAGATGACATGTGTCAGCCCGGAGGGCCGGATCACGCCGGGATGTCCCGGAACCTATGCGCCGGAGCATGAGGCCGCCTGGCGAAGGATCGTCGAGTTTGTCCACGATGAAACACCTTCGAAGATCTGCATGCAGCTCGGGCACTCAGGCGCCAAGGGTTCGACACAGCTCGGTTGGGAGGACATGGATGCGCCGCTTTCCGGAGGAAACTGGCCGCTTCTTGCTCCCTCGGACATTGCCTGGTCACCGAACAACCAGACTCCCAAACCGATGGACCGGGCGGACATGGACCGGGTCATCGAGCAGTTTGTCGCCTCGGCGCAGATGGCGCAGCGCTGCGGTTTCGACATGCTGGAAATCCACGCCGCGCACGGCTATCTGCTGTCGTCCTTCATCACGCCGCTGACCAACCGGCGCGACGATCAATATGGCGGCTCGCTGGAGAACCGCATGCGTTTCCCGCTTGAAGTCTACCGTGCTGTACGGGCCGCATGGCCCGACGAAAAGCCGATCTCGGTGCGCATATCGGCCAATGACTGGGTCGGCGACGAGGGCGTGACACCCGATGATGCGGTAGCGATCGCCGGCATGCTGAAAGATGCAGGTGTCGATATTTGCGACGTCTCGGCCGGCCAGACATCGATCCGGTCCGAACCCGTCTACGGGCGCATGTTCCAGACGCCGTTCTCCGACCGCATCCGCAACGAGGCGGATATGGCCACAATGGCCGTTGGCAATATCTACGAGCCCGATCACGTCAACTCGATCCTGATGGCCGGCCGTGCCGATCTCGTGTGCCTCGCGCGGCCGCATCTGGCCAATCCGTACTGGACGCTGCACACGGCCGCGGGTCTGGGCGATACACAAACCGAGTGGCCCTTGCCGTACCTTGCCGGGCGTGACCAGATGGTGCGGCTCGCCGAGCGCGCCGAAGCGCAAACGATGAGGGTGTGACCGGGTGGGCAAACTGAGCGGAAAACATGCGGTTGTGACTGGCGGCGGCTCGGGGGTCGGCGCCGCGATCGCACGAAAGCTCGTCAAGGCCGGAGCAACCGTAACCATATCCGGCCGTCGCAGGGACGCTCTGGACGATGTGGCGAAATCCCTTGAGGGCATCACTGCCAGGACCTGTGATGTCACGGACCCCGACAGTGTGGCATCCCTGTTTTCGTCCGTGAGTGGCGAACACGGTGGCGTTGACATCGTGGTTGCCAATGCCGGTGTGGCAGAGGCGACACCCTTCTCCAAGCTTGACCTGGACAGTTGGCGCAGGACGGTCGACGTCAACCTGATCGGCGTTTACCTGACCATCCATGCCGGCGTTGCAGCGATGGAGAACAAGGACTGGGGCCGAATTGTCACCATCGCCTCGGTCGCCGGTCTTCGCGGTTATCCCTATGTTGCTCATTATTGCGCCGCCAAACACGGCACCATCGGTCTGACCCGGTCGGTGGCAATGGAACTCGCGACCAGCGGCATCACCGTCAATGCGGTCTGCCCGGGATATACCGAAACGCCGATGCTGACCCGGGCGCTGGACAATGTCATGAACAAGACCGGCATGAACCAAGAGGACGCGACCAAAGCGCTGCTGCGAACCAATCCGATGGGACGGTTCATCCAGCCGGACGAGGTCGCGCAAACGGTGCTTTGGCTGTGTGGACCGAATTCCGGAGCGATCACCGGGCAGGCAATATCCGTTTCAGGAGGCGAGATATGAGCACCGCTCTCGACACCGTTGGCGATGACGTACGCGATAAGCAGAGGCTTCGAATCTGGCTGCGTCTGTTGAAGATCTCGCGCCAGATGGAGGCCGAGATCCGCGAGCGGCTGCGGGTTGAATTTGCGACCACATTGCCGCGTTTCGATGTGCTGGCGGCTCTTTACCGCGAGAGCGACGGCATGAAGATGAGTGCGCTGTCGGCGGCGCTGATGGTCTCCAACGGCAATGTAACCGGCATTGTCGAGCGGCTGGTTTCAGACGGGCTTGTGGTGCGTGTGCCGGTCAGCGGCGATCGGCGGGCCATGATCGTGCAACTGACCGACAAGGGCCGCGAGGAATTTTCTCACATGGCCAAGACACATGAGGGCTGGATCGCATCCATGCTCAACATGCTCAGCGACGAGGATGCCGATGTCCTCGTCGATCTACTCGACAATGTGCAGATCAAGGGAGTGCGTGCGCGATGAGCAGACAAATGGCAGGCCTTGCGCCGCAGCACTTCAACTGGCGCATGGACGGCAAGGTCGCGATCATCACCCTGGACCGGCCGGAGCGCAAGAACCCGCTGACCTTCGACAGCTATGCGGAGCTGCGCGACACGTTCCGCGCGATGGTCTACGCCGATGATGTCGACGCCGTCGTCTTCGGCTCGAATGGCGGCAATTTCTGTTCGGGCGGTGACGTGCATGACATTATCGGTCCGCTGCTCGACCGGGACATGAAGGGCCTGCTCGAATTCACCCGCATGACCGGCGATCTCGTCAAGGCGATGGTCGGCTGCGGCAAGCCGATAATTGCGGCGGTCGATGGCGTTTGCGTCGGGGCCGGCGCGATCGTCGCCATGGCGTCGGACATCCGCTTCGGGACACAAGAGGCGAAAACGGCTTTCCTTTTCACTCGTGTCGGCCTTGCCGCCTGCGACATGGGAGCCTGCGCGATCCTGCCGCGCATCATCGGCCAGGGCCGGGCATCCGAGCTTCTTTTTACCGGCCGGACCATGTCGGCGGAAGAGGGCGAGCGTTGGGGCTTCTTCAACCGCCTGGTGGATGCAGACGTACTGGAAAGCGAGGCCGTCGCGTTCGCATCGAAGTTGGCGAATGGTCCAAACTTCGGTCACATGATGACGAAAACCATGCTCAAGCAGGAATGGGCGATGTCGATCGACGAGGCCATCGAGGCCGAAGCGCAGGCGCAGGCCATCTGTATGCAGACACGCGATTTCAAGCGGGCCTATGATGCGTTTGTCGCCAAGGAAAAGCCGGTGTTCGAGGGAAATTGAGCATGGCCGATCGCAGCTTCCTGAACTGGCCTTTCTTCGACGACCAGCACCGCGACTATTATGAGCGGTTCGATGCCTGGGTCGGTGCAAACCTTGCTGATATCGATCACGGTGACATCGACGAAAGCTGCAAGCGCATCGCGGCAAAGCTGGGCGAGGCGGGCTGGCTGGAGGCAAGCGCCATCAATCCGGACGATCCGGATTCAACCATTGATGTTCGCACGCTCTGCCTGTCGCGCGAGATCCTCGCCCGCCATGACGGTCTCGCGGATTTCGCCTTTGCCATGCAGGGCCTTGGAACCGGGGCGATCTCATTCTTCGGATCGCCCGCGCAACAGCAGTGGCTTTCAAAGACCCGGAAGGGTGCGGCGCTGTCCGCCTTCGCGCTCTCCGAGCCACGTTCAGGGTCCGATGTTGCCAACATGGAAATGAGCGCCATCCGCGACGGCAGCGGCTATGTGCTCAACGGTGAAAAGACCTGGATCTCCAATGGCGGCATTGCCGATGTCTACACGGTGTTCGCGCGAACGGGCGAAGCGGCGGGTGCGAAAGGTATCAGCGCCTTTGTGGTGCCCGCCGATACGCCGGGCCTTCACGTGGCCGAACGCATAAATGTCATTGCGCCACATCCACTTGCACGGCTTTCTTTCGAAAATTGTCGAATTCCGGAAAGTGCGCTGATCGGTGAGGCGGGCAGCGGCTTCCGTATTGCCATGTCCGTGCTTGATGTGTTCCGCTCGACCGTCGGAGCGGCGGCGCTCGGATTTGCGCGCCGGGCGCTCGATGAGACGGTCAACCGCGCCTCGGGCAGGGAGCTGTTTGGAGCACCGCTCTTCGATCTGCAGATGGTGCAGGGTCACATTGCCGACATGGCGCTCGATGTTGATGCTGCGGCCCTGCTGATCTACCGCGCAGCCTGGACCAAGGATATGGGCGCCGCACGGGTCACGCGCGAGGCGGCGATGGCCAAGCTTTACGCGACGGACAAGGCGCAGGCGGTCATCGACAAGGCGGTTCAGATCCACGGCGGCGATGGCGTACGCTCAGGACACATTGTCGAGAGCCTTTACCGCGACATTCGCGCGCTTCGAATTTACGAGGGCGCATCCGACGTTCAGAAAATTGTCATTGCGCGGCAGGCGCTTGCCGCCGCACAGACCGGAGCCTCGTCATGACTGGGACACCGCTCGGCCCGACGGCCCATACCGATACATTTGCGCGGGACAATCTGCCGCCGATGGACAGCTGGCCGGTTCTCGACATGAGCGGTTTCGACTATCCGGAAAGACTCAATGCCGGCGTGGAGCTGACGGACAGGATGGTCGAGAACGGCTTTGCCGATCACACCGCCCTCATCGGCAACGGACGGCGCCGGACCTACAAAGAGCTTGCCGACTGGACCAACCGCATCGCCCATGCGCTCGTCGAGGATTACGGCGTCAAGCCGGGAAACCGGATTCTCATCCGCTCGGCCAACAATCCGGCAATGGTCGCCTGCTGGCTGGCGGCCACCAAGGCCGGGGCGGTCGTCATCAACACGATGCCGATGCTTCGGGCGGCCGAGCTTTCCAAGATCGTCGACAAGGCGGAAGTTTCGCTGGCGCTTTGCGATACGCGGCTGATGGACGAGCTGACCCACTGCGCCAAGGACAGCAAATACCTTCAAAAGGTGATCGGATTCGACGGCACCGCCAATCATGATGCCGAGCTGGACCGCATTGCCCTGAACAAACCTGTGCTCTTCGAAGCGGTCGATACGGGCCGAGACGATGTTGCGCTGCTCGGTTTTACCTCCGGGACAACGGGCGAGCCGAAGGCAACCATGCATTTCCACCGCGATCTGCTGGTGATCGCCGACGGATATGCCAAGGAGGTGCTTGGTGTGACGCCCGACGATGTTTTCGTCGGCTCGCCGCCGCTTGCCTTTACGTTCGGGCTTGGCGGTCTGGCGATCTTTCCCTTGCGTTTCGGTGCTGCCGCAACGCTTTTGGAGAGCGCCACGCCGCCGAACATGATCGACATTATCCAGACCTACGGGGCGACCATCTGCTTTACCGCGCCCACCGCCTACCGCGCGATGCTTGCGGCCATGGAGGAGGGAGCGGACCTCTCTTCGCTGCGTGTCGCGGTCTCGGCCGGTGAAACCCTGCCACCGCCCGTCTACGAGATGTGGCGGGAAAAGACGGGCAAACCGATCCTCGACGGCATTGGTGCGACGGAGCTGTTGCATATCTTCATTTCCAACCGGCTTGGCCATTCCCAGCCGGGTGCCACCGGCACGCCTGTCACGGGATATGTCGCGAAGGTCGTCGACGATGACATGAATGAAGTGCCGCGCGGGGAGACCGGAAAGCTCGCGGTGCGTGGACCAACCGGTTGCCGTTACCTCAATGATGCGCGCCAGGGGGACTATGTGCGCGACGGCTGGAATGTCACCGGCGATGCCTTCATGCAGGATGATGACGGTGTGTTCCACTTCGTCGCCCGTGCGGATGACATGATAATATCAGCCGGCTACAATATTGCCGGTCCGGAAGTGGAGGCAGCACTGCTCGCCCATGCGGATGTTGCCGAATGTGGGGTGATTGGAGCCCCGGACGAGGAGCGCGGTCAGATCGTGGAAGCGCATGTTGTTTTGAGTGATGGCGTTTCACCGGACGAAGCGACAATCAAGCGCCTGCAGGATCACGTGAAGGCGGCGATCGCACCCTACAAATATCCAAGATCCATCAAGTTCATCGACAGTTTGCCCAAGACGCAGACGGGCAAGGTTCAGCGCTTTCGATTGAAAAACCAAAACACCTAGGGAGAAAACAAATGAAAAAGCTTATTGCAGCAAGCCTTGTGGGCCTTGGCATGACGGTCAGCGCCACCGCGCTCGCCGAACCGGTCAAGGTCGGCATGATCACGACACTGTCGGGCGGTGGCTCCGGCCTCGGTGTTGACGTGCGGGACGGCTTCATGCTGGCTGCCAAGATGGCCGGCAATGACAACCTGGAAATCATTGTTGAGGATGATGCACGCAAGCCTGACCTTGCCGTGCAGATCGCAGACAAGATGATCCAGAAGGAAGACGTCGATATCCTGACCGGCATTATATGGTCGAACCTGGCCATGGCCGTGGTGCCGAGCGCCGTCGGGCAGGGGGTCTTCTATCTCTCGCCGAATGCCGGGCCGTCCATGCTGGCCGGCAAGGGATGCCACGAGAACTATTTCAACGTCGCCTGGCAGAATGACAACCTCCATGAGGCGATGGGCGGTCATGCCAATGGCGCCGGCTTCAAGAAGACATTCATCCTGGCGCCCAACTATCCGGCCGGCAAGGATGCGCTCACCGGGTTCAAACGCTTCTATGAGGGCGAGGTCGCTGATGAGCTCTACACCAAGCTCGGCCAGACGGATTATGCCGCAGAGATCGCCCAGATCAGGGCATCGGGCGCCGACAGCGTGTTCTTCTTCCTGCCCGGCGGCATGGGCATTGCCTTCATGAAACAATACGCCCAGTCGGGCGTCGACATTCCGGTCATGGGCCCCGCCTTTTCCTTCGATCAGGGGATCCTCGGGGCTGTTGGTGACGCGGCGCTTGGCGTCAAGAACTCGTCGCAATGGTCCAAAGACATCGACAATCCGGCGAACAAGGCCTTTGTCGAGGCATTCCAGGCTGAATATGGCCGCCTGCCGTCACTCTATGCCAGCCAGGGATTCGATACGGCAAACCTTATCCTGTCGGCCATGAAAAAGGCCGATGTGAAGGATGCCGATGCCTTCCGGGCTGCGCTGAAAGAAGCCGATTTCGACAGCGTGCGCGGTGATTTCAGCTTCGACAGCAATCAGCATCCGATCCAGGACATCTATGTCCGTGAAGTGATCAAGGAAGGGGATGTCCTGACCAACAAGATCATCGGTGTCGGGCTGGAGGACCGCTCCAGCGCCTACGTCGGCGACTGCAAGCTCTAAACAGAGCGTGTGCGGGAGCTCCGGCTCCCGCTCACCTTTTCCTCTCAACGCTAGCGACAGGCCGAGCGAACGATGACTCTCGCCCTTTTTGTCGAGCAGCTGCTCAACGGCATCCAGTTCGGCGTCATGCTGTTTCTGATGGCTGCCGGGCTTACGCTCGTCTTCGGCGTCATGGGGCTGATCAACCTGGCGCATGGATCGCTCTACATGATCGGCGCGTTCCTGTGCGCGACCGTGGCGCTTGCGACCGGCTCCTTCTGGCTCGGTCTTGTCGCCAGCCTGGCGGGCGCGGCGGCTGCCGGCGCGATTGTCGAGATCGTGGTGATACGCCGGCTTTATGATCGCGATCATCTCGATCAGGTGCTGGCGACCTTTGCGCTCATTCTGATTTTCTCGGAAGGGACACGCTGGGTGTTCGGCTCGTTTCCGCTCTATCTCGATATTCCGCCGGCCTTGCAGGGCGCAGTGGTGCTGCCGGGCGGTGCGGAGTATCCGCTTTATCGCCTGTCCATCATCATTGTCGGCCTGCTGATCGCATTCGGCCTCTACCTGTTGATCTCGCGTACTCGGCTCGGCATGCGCATCAGGGCCGGTGAATCGGATCGCGAAATGATTGGCGCGCTGGGCGTCGATATCCGCACGCTGTACACGGTCGTCTTCGCGCTTGGTGCGGCACTGGCCGGCTTTGCCGGAGCGCTTGTCGGCGCCATTCAGTCCGTTCAGGTGGGTATGGGCGAACCGGTTCTGATCCTGGCATTCGTGGTCATCGTCATCGGCGGAATCGGGTCCATCAAGGGCGCTCTGATCGGCGCTGTACTGGTCGGCGTCGTCGACACGATGGGGCGCATCCTCTTACCGAATTTCTTTGAGCTCTTCATGGGACCGTCACAGGCGACTTCCGTCGGATCGGCACTTGCCTCGATGGCGATCTACATCCTGATGGCCCTGATCCTGGCGGTCAAACCGCAAGGCCTCTTCGCTGCGGGGTCACGATGAGCCGCGAAACCCTCATCAACTGGATACTTGCCCTCGGCCTTTTGGCGGTTCCCTTCATTGCGATGTCGCAGGACGAGCCGTTCTACGTCACGCTCGCAACACGTGTTGCCATCCTTGCGCTCGCCGGGGTCGGTCTCAATCTGGCGCTGGGCCTCGGCGGGATGGTGTCCTTCGGTCATGCGGCCTTTTTCGGTATCGGCGGCTACGCGGCCGGAATACTCGCCACGCATGCCTTCAACCAGGAGCCGTTCCTGACCTGGCCGCTGACGGTTTCCGGCAGCAGCGACATGCTGGTGATCTGGCTGGTGGCGGTTGCCCTGTCAGCCGTCGTCGCCTTGGTAATCGGGGCCATCACACTGCGGACGTCCGGTGTCTACTTCATCATGATCACGCTCGCATTTGCGCAGATGATCTACTATTTCGCCATTTCCTGGCCCGCCTATGGTGGCGAAGACGGCCTGTCGATCTATGTCCGAAACGGGTTTCCCGGTCTCAACACGCTCGATCCCATCCAGTTTTTCCTGATCTGTTATGGGGTGCTGATTGCGTGTCTTTTCCTGTCGGCACGGCTGCGTGACTCGCGCTTCGGCGCGGCGCTGCAGGTGGCACGGCAAAATCCAGACCGGCTCGCAGCGACGGGGATTGCGCCGTTCAATGTCCGGCTTGTCGCCTTCGTGATCTCTGCCTCGATTACTGGCCTTGCGGGGGCACTCTTTGCCGACCTCAACCGTTTCGTCAGCCCGTCCATGCTGTCCTGGCATGTTTCCGGCGAGATCATGATTTTCGTCATCCTCGGCGGTGTCGGCCGCCTGTTCGGGCCGGTGGCGGGCGCGGCGCTCTTCATTGTCATGGAGTTCTTTCTCGGCGGCATTACCGAGCACTGGCAGTTCTTCCTCGGGATCATCCTGCTCGGTGTGGTTCTCTTCGTGCGCGGCGGCATTCTCGGCATTCTGGCGGGGAGGCGGGTCCATGGTTGATGTCGCGCCCATCCTCGAACTGCATGAATTGCGCAAGAGCTTCGGCGCACTCAAGGCAACCGACAATGTCACACTGGACGTTCGGCCGGGCGAGATCCACGCATTGATCGGGCCAAACGGGGCCGGAAAATCGACCCTGATCCACCAGGTGGCCGGATCGCTGACTCCGGATAGTGGCGAGATCCGTTTCAACGGTACCGATATCAGCGGACTGACGGTCGCTCAGCGGGTCCGGCTGGGCCTCGGACGCACGTTCCAGGTCTCCTCCATTGCGCCGGAGTTCTCGGCGTTGCGCAATGTCATGCTGAGCGTTCAAAGTACGCAGGGCTCCAGCTTCCGGTTCTTCAGGCCGGTCATGCGCGATGCATCATTGATTGATGCTGCCATGGAGAAGCTTGCCCTTGTCGATCTTGCGGAGCGCGCCGATGTGGCCGCTGCCGAGCTTTCCCATGGCGAGCGCCGTCAGCTCGAAATGGCGATGGCGCTGGCGCTGCACCCGAAACTGCTGCTGCTCGACGAACCGATGGCCGGCATGGGGCCGGAGGGTTCGAAGAACCTCACCGGTTTCCTGGACGCGCTGCGCCATGAGGTGCCGATCCTTCTTGTCGAGCACGACATGGAAGCCGTCTTCTCGCTCGCCGACCGCATCTCGGTTCTGGTCTATGGCAGCGTGATTGCCAGCGGCAGCGTCGAGGAGATCCGCGCCAACAAGGATGTGCGTGAAGCCTATCTGGGGGAGGAGGACTGATGCTCCTGCAGATCACGGACCTGCAAACCTACTACGGCCGCTCGCAGGCCCTTTTTGGCGTCAACCTGACCATGGAGGAAGGCGAAGTCGTTGCGCTGATGGGGCGCAACGGCATGGGCAAGACGACGACCATCCGTTCTCTTTGCCGCATCATGCCGTACCGGCACGGGTCGGTCCGGTTCCTGAGCCAGGATCTCGGAGCGATGCGGCCGCACAGGGTTGCGCGTCTCGGCATCGGGCTGGTGCCGGAAGGCCGGCGGTGCTTTCCCAACCTTTCGGTGCATGAAAACCTTGTTGTTGCGGCGCGGCCGGGTGCATGGTCGCTCGAACGGGTCGGTGGGCTTTTTCCGCGCCTCAAGGAGCGTCAACATCAGTCGGCAAGCACGCTTTCGGGCGGCGAGCAGCAGATGCTGGCGATCGGCCGTGCACTGATGACCAATCCACGGCTTTTGATCCTGGACGAGGCGACCGAGGGGCTCGCGCCGGTCATCCGGCAGGAAATCTGGGCCGCGGTGCGTGAACTCAAGGGCGAAGGGCAATCGATCCTCATCGTCGACAAGACCCTGAAGGAACTGATGAAACTCGCCGACCGCTGCACCATCCTGGAACGCGGAACAAGTGTCTGGGAAGGCAAGCCCGCCGATCTCAGCGAAGACATCCAGGACCGGTATCTCGGTGTGTGAGGCGCAGCGACATGCGGGCAAAACAATGAAGAAAGAGACGTCATGAAATTCCTGCAACCGGAAGGCTGGAAACCCGCGAAGGGCTACGCAAACGGAATAAAGGCAAAGGGGCAGCTCGTGGTGACCGGCGGTCTCGTCGGCTGGAATGGCGACCAGGTCTTCGAGACCGATGATTTCGTCGGCCAGTGCGAACAGACCTTTCGCAATATCGTCGCCGTGCTGAAGGAGGCAGGGGCCGGGCCCGAGCATCTCGTGCGCCTGACCTGGTACGTGACAGACAAGGCCGAATATCTGGCGAACCAGCGGGAACTGGGCGCTGCCTATCGCAACGTGATCGGCCGGCATTTCCCGGCCATGGCCGTCGTTGAGGTGACAGCGCTCATGGAAGACCGGGCCAAAGTCGAGATCGAGGCAACCGCGGTGCTGCCCGACGCGTAATCATCCGGCGTTAAATAGCCATTCATGCTCGGCGGCATTGTGGAACTTCCAGGTTCGCCGCGGACCCGCCATGACATTGAGATAATAGAGATCGTAGCCGTGGCACGCGGCACAGGGATGGTAGCCCTTTGGCACCAGCGTCACGTCGCCATCCTCGACAGCCATGGATTCATCAAGCGAACGATCATCCGTATAGACGCGCTGGAAGGCGAAGCCCTGGGGCGGGTTCAGACGGTGATAGTAGGTCTCTTCGAGCAAGGACTCGTGTGGCAGGTTATCCTGGTCGTGCTTGTGCGGCGGATAGGAAGAGGTGTGGCCACCGGGCGTGATCACCTCGACGACCAGCAGCGACTGGGCCGGCTGGTCCTCCGGCAGGATATTGGTCACGTAACGCGTATTCGTCCCGGTTCCGCGTGTCTCCTTGCTGAGATCTGACGGTGCGATCAAGCGGGCGGGCAGATTGCCGTCGGGATCGGGTGCAGAACAGACCGCGAGTTCAAGCTCCGTTTCCGCGCTGACGGTCCAGTCGGATCCGCCTGGGACATAAACGGCCGCCGGCACACCGTCGAACGGCGACATGCGTTCGCCAAGCAGTCCGAATTCCTCGCCGCCGGCAGCGACCGAGCCCTTGCCGCTGACCAGCACCAGGCAAACCTCACGGTGGCCCGTTTCCTCGCTGACCCTGTCACCGGGATTCAGATGGAACAGATCAAAGCCGACATACTGCCACCCCGCATTTTGCGGTGTGACATGGGTGATCCGGCCGGGCCCTTTGTCGGGCTTTACCAGCAGTTTCGACATCACGGTTTCCTTGTCCTAAGGGTGCAGACCAGCAGAACGGGCGGCGTCTTTCAATGCCTCAAGACCCATTTTCTGGTAGTGGAACGGATCGCGGACCGCTGAATCCTGCTCGGCCTCGATAACCAGCCAGCCACTATAGCCATGATTGGCAGCGACTTTGAGGATCGGTTCGAAGGCGATTGCGCCTTCTTCATCGCCGGGGACGGTAAAGACCCCGCGCCGGACCGCCTCCAGAAAGCTGGTATCTTCATCCAACACGTCCCGCAGCACCGTGCCCCGGACGTTCTTGGCGTGAAAATGGCGTACGCGTCCGAAGTGCCTTTGTGCAAGCTCCAGCGGATCGATGCCGGCAAAATAGGCGTGCCCCGTATCAAAAAGGAGTTTTGTCGCGGGCCCGGTCTCCCGCATCAGCCTGTCGACTTCCCCAAGGTTCTGGATCACCGTGCCCATATGGTGATGATAGACAAGATCGATGCCTTCCGCTGCGCATATCCGGGCAAGTTCCTCCAGCGCCGCTGTAAAGCGCGTCCACTGTGCCTCATCCATCACCGGGCGTTGTGACAAGGGGACATCATCGCGCCCGTGGATCGCGTTGGAGGTCTCGCAGACGATGCACACGCTGCAATCATGGGCTTTGAGCAGGGCGATCTGTTTTCTCAGCGCAGCCCGCTCGGTTTCGATGTCATGGGCGAGGATGTTCAGCGAATGCCAGCCGGATATGAAGACGAGACCGTGGGGCTGCAACGCGGCGCGCAGGGCCTCGGCCTCGTCCGGCATTCGGTGCCCCTTCTCTATGCCGTCAAAGCCGATCCTGCCGGCGTCGCTCAGGCATTGTTCGAGACTGATGTGGGCGCCGATCGAACGGTCGTCATCATTGGTCCAGGCAATCGGATTTGTGCCGTACCTTATCATTGCTGCTTCTTCCGATGCCCGGCTAGCGCTGCGCCTTGCGGCCTTCTTCGTATGCCGAGCGGGCGCTGCGCACGGATTCCCTGACGCTGACTTCCGGTATGGCGACATCCCACCAGGTGCCGCCGGCCTCGGTTGAAGGCAGGGGATCGGTGTCGATGACGATCACAGTCGTGCGGTCGCTCTCGCGTGCGGCAGCGACCGCGCTTTCAAGATCGGCAAGCGAGGTGACCTTGTGGGCCTCTGCGCCGAGACTCTCGGCATGGGCGCGGAAATCGATATCCGGCAGCACATCGTGTTTCGCGTCCTTCAGGAGGTTGTTGAAGTTGGCGCCGCCGGTGCCCATCTGCAGGCGGTTGATGCAGCCGAAGCCACGATTGTCGAGAACGACGATGGTCATTTTCTGGCCAAGCATCACGGATGTGGCGATTTCCGAGTTCATCATGAGGTAGGAGCCGTCGCCAAGCATGACGACGACATCGTCGTCGGGCCGGGCCATCTTCACGCCAATCCCGCCGGCGATCTCGTAGCCCATGCAGGAGAACCCGTATTCCATATGGTAGCAGCCAGGCTCTTGCGCCTGCCAAAGCTTGTGCAGCTCACCCGGCAGGCTGCCGGCAGCACCGACGATCGTCGTATTCGGCGCGGCCGCTCGCTGCACCGCCCCGATTACCTGCGCGTCGGATGGAAGATCCGCGTTGGACGGGACCGTCACTTCGTCAGCATCCTTCTGCCAAGCTGCCTTGGCGGAGGCGATGGTTTCGTTGTATCCGGCGTCTGTTTTCCAGTCACTGAGCGCACTGGACAGGGCTTCCAATCCGACCTTTGCATCGCAAACCAGCGGCAGCGCGCCATGCTTGCCGGCATCGAAGGGCTGGGCGTTGAGGCCAATGATGCGGACGTCCGGATGCTTGAAGAGCGACCAGGATCCGGTCACAAAATCCTGCAGCCGCGAGCCGACCGCCAATACGACATCGGCGTCCTCGACGATCGTATTTGCTGCCGATGTTCCGGTGACGCCGATCGAGCCGAGCGCCATGGGAAGGGCATCGGCGATGGTCGACTTTCCGGCCTGCGTCATGGCGACCGGGATCCCGTGACCCTCGGCAAACTCACGCAGCTTTGTCGTCGCCTCGGAGTAATACACGCCGCCGCCGGCAATAATCGCCGGTTTGCGGGCGTTTCTGATAGCTTCGATCGCACTCTCCAGTTCGCGCTGGTCAGGCCGGGTGCGTCTCGGCATCCACAGTCTCTTTTCGAAGAAGCTCTCGGGATAATCATAGGCCTCCGCCTGGACGTCCTGGCACATGCTGAGCGTGACCGGGCCGCATTCCGCGGGATCGGTCAACACCTGCATCGTCCGGCGCAACGCCGGGATGATCTGCTCCGGCCGGCTGATGCGGTCGTAGTAGCGCGAAACGGGCCTCAGGCAATCATTGGCCGACACGGTTCCGTCGCCGAAGTCCTCGACCTGCTGGAGAACCGGTTCCGGCCTGCGGTTGGCGAAGATGTCACCGGGCAGGAGCAGAACGGGAAGGCGGTTGACATGGGCAACGCCGGCGCCGGTGACGAGATTGAGGGCGCCTGGGCCAATCGACGTCGTGCAGGCCATCATGCGCCGTCGCGCCGTCGCCTTCGCATAGGCAGCGGCGGAATGTACCATGGCCTGCTCGTTGTGTGCCCGGAAAGTCGGGAGGTCTTCGCGGTGCTGATAAAGCGCCTCACCGAGACCGGCGACGTTGCCGTGTCCGAAAATCGCCCATACACCGGCAAAGAGCGGAACGGTTTCGCCTTCGATCTCAGTCATTTGGTTGGCCAGGAATTTTGCAACGGCCTGGGCCATGGTCAGTCTGACGGTCGCACTCATTTTCGTTCTCCGATCGCCGCGTTCAATTGTTGTTTCTGCATTTGAGCCATAGGGAGCATAGCGCTTCAAAACGGCCCGCCATATCGATGATGGCTTCCTCGTCGGTCATCTTGCCAGCGAGCCAGCCTCGTGCGGCATCGGCGAAAATCGTGCGCCCGACCGCAAAACCGCGAACCATACGCACTTGAGCGCAGGCGCGGAACGTTTCTTCCAGTTCCGAAACCGGTGCCTCGAGCCCGAGCACGACGATACCGCGGCACCGGGGATCGTGGCGCTCGATGACCGATTGAGTATTTGCCCAGGCGGTCTGCGAACCCTGCGGTTCCAGTTTCCACCAGTCGGGCTTGATGCCCAGCGCGTAAATCTCCTCCAGAGCACGCGCTATCGTTCGGTCATCCAGCGATCCGTGCTTGCCCGCGACGATCTCGATCAACAGCTCGCGGCCGACCTTGCGCGCGGCCTGATAGAGCGCCAGCAGCTTGTCCTGTTGTTCGCGCTTGAGGGCGTCATCGTCGTCCGGATGGTAGAAGCACAGCGCCTTGATGCAGTGTTCCTTCGGCCACTCCTGCAATTGCGAGCCGATATCCTGGCTGAATTCGAAACGCAACGGCCGGGAGCCCGGAAGCTCGACCGGCCTGCCGATCCAGGAAAATGCCTGTTTCGCAGCGTCGAAGAAGGCGTCGCGGCCGAACCGCTCGTCAATGAGCATGCCATAGCCGTCACGCCCTGCTGCGACCCTGGCCGCCGCGGCTACGGCAAGGCGCTTGAAATCCGATATCCGCTCATGCGGCACGTCCAGAGTATCGGCCATTTCGGTGAGTTGTGAACGGTGGTCGACCGCAAGGGCCATCAGGAGCGGAATGTCCCGGTCGCGGGTCGTGGCCCAGTGTATATGGTTGATGGTCTCGTCCTTGCGCAATGCCCGGTGCGGCGATCCCTGCTCAAGGAAATATTTCAGTTCCTCCCAGGTCGGGATTTCCGGAGAGCACAGGAGCCGCGAAACCGCGAACGCACCACAGGCGTTCGCCCAGGTGGCGCTGGTGCCCTGGTCCTCTCCGCGCAGCCAGCCGCGCAGGAATCCCGACATGAAGGCGTCACCGGCGCCGAGGACATTGTAGACCTCGATCGGAAAACCCTTGCCAACGATTCCATCTTCAAGGTCGTCGGGAATGGCGCCGTCATAGACGATGCATCCCATCGGGCCGCGCTTCAGCACAATTGTCGCATCGCTGCAGCTGCGGATCGTGCGAAGCGCAGCGGGCAGGGCGCTTTCGCCGGATGCGATGAGAACTTCCTCCTCGGTCCCGACAATCAGGTCGCAGTGGGGCAGCACCGTCTTCAGCCTTTCCGAGACTGCGCTGGATGCGATATAGCGCTCTTCGCCGGCCGCGTGCCCGGCAAGTCCCCATAAATTGGGCCGATAGTCGATGTCCAGGATGACCTTGCCACCGTTCTCACGTGCAAGCCGCATGGCCTTGTTCTGGGCGGCCCGGGGCTCTTCCTGCGAGAAGTGCGTGCCGGAAACCAGGACGGATTGCGACGAGGCGATGAACTCCGGATCGATGTCGTCTTCGCACAGCGCCATGTCGGCGCAATTCTCACGATAGAAGATCAACGGGAAGGTCGAGTCATCCTGCACGGACAGAAGAACCAGCGCCGTCAGCCGTTCCGGATCCGTGACAATGCCGCGATCCTCGACGCCTTCCCGCAGCATCTGCTCGCGTATGAACCGACCCATCTGCTCGTCGCCGACCCGGGTGATAACAGCGGACTTCAGTCCGAGGCGCGCGGAGCCGATAGCGATATTGGAGGGACAGCCACCGACGGACTTGGCAAAGCTCGTCACATCTTCGAGACGCGCGCCGATCTGTTGTCCGTAGAGATCGACGGATGAACGGCCTATCGTGATCACGTCCAGTGGCCGCGAACCGCCGCCATTGAATGCCGCTGACGCCATCTTTGATCTCCGCACGGAATGGGATCCCGCAAGTGCACCCGGCGGGACTTGCGTCAATGAAACATTAATTCCAAAATTATGTCAATTCAGAATAAAAATTCTGTTTTAGTTTTTGCGCCTTTTTTGCTGGCGTGCTTCGGCGATGGCCACCGGCAGGGCCATGCACAGCGCCATGCTGGCTGACAGCGAGCGGAAGCCCGCATAATCCGATTCGGCAACCTCCAGCCATTCGGTCGCACAATCGGCGAGCGGAGAGAAAGCGGAATCGGTAATCGCAATCACCGGAACACCGGCATCCGCCATGGCGCGCGCCTGAGCCACGCTGTCGGCGGCATAGGGCGAAAAGCTGATCGCCAGCGCCGCATCGTCGCGGCTCGCCATGGCCGCGATTTCGGGATCAATGCCATTGGGCGAGGCGATCAGGCTGTTCTTCACCCGGAGCTTGCCGAATGCGTACGCCATGTGGGCGACCAGCGGGTAAGAGCGGCGCCTGGCCAACAGGTAAATCGTATCGGCACCGGCTAGAATCTGGACTGCCCGTGACAGCAGGGCCGGATCGACCAGGTTTGAAAAATCCTGAAGCGAACGCTGTGCGGCGGTCAGGAAGCCGCGCACCAGGGCGGCTTCACCTTCTTCCTTTTCCGTCGCGGTCTTGAGCGCCTTCATGCGCTCCTCGTAACTGGAGTTGCGCCCGCGCAGCCGCTCCTGGAAGACTTTCTGTAAATCGGAAAATCCCTCATAGCCAAGCTGGTGGGCAAAGCGCACGAGCGTCGATGGCTGCACGTCGGCGGCGCCGGCAATGCTCGCGGCGGTGCCGAACGCGACCTCATCGGGATGATCGAGCGCGTATTTTGCGACCTGCGCCAAACGCCTTGGCAAAGCGCTCCGGCGGTCAATGATCAGGCCGCGAAGCGACTCGAAATCGCGTGGCGCAAGGGTGTCTTCATCTGCTGCCAATGTGCTTCCCCTTTGAAACGTTCTTGACCTAATTTGGCACAAATGAAATAAATATTCCACAATGGAAATGATCATTTCGTTCAGATTCGATCATCCGCCTTACCGCGATCTCTGGAGAATCTGATGGAATCTGTTGGCGTTGGCCTGATTGGTACAGGCTATATGGGCAAGTGTCACGCACTGGCCTGGAACGCCGTAAATCCGGTGTTTGGCGATTGCCCGGACGTTCGTCTGCTGCATCTCGCTGACGTGACCGAGGAGCAGGCGGCTGCAAAGGCACGGGAGCTCGGATTCGCCGATAGCAACGCTCAATGGCGCGATGTCATCGCGGATCCGCAGGTCGATGTGGTTTCAATCACCACGCCGAATGCCTTTCATGCCGAGATGGCGATTGCGGCCCTTGAAGCCGGAAAACACGTGTGGTGCGAAAAGCCGATGGCGCCGGACGTCGGGGATGCCGCGCGCATGCGTGACGCGTCGCGTGCCCACGGGAAAGTGGCGATCCTCGGCTACAACTACATCCAAAACCCTGTGATGCGGCATATCGAGCTGCTGTTGAAATCCAGGGAGATTGGAAAAGTCCATCACGTCCGATTCGAGATGGACGAGGACTTCATGGCCGATCCCGAGGCGCATTTCTTCTGGAAAAGCGAGGCATCCTCCGGATACGGCGCGCTGGACGATTTCGCGGTTCATCCGCTTTCGCTGATCCACAAACTGCTTGGTCCGGTCTCGTCGGTAATGGCCGACATGGCGAAACCCTTTGCGCACCGGCCGCTTGTCGATGGCGGCGAACGCGCTGTGGAAACCTACGACGTGGCGAACGTTCTGCTGCGGCTGGAAAGCGGCGCTGCCGGCATGCTGTGCGTCAGCCGGTCCGCCTGGGGGCGCAAGGGACGTGTCGCCATGCAGATCTTCGGTTCGACGGGTTCGATCCTTTTCGATCAGGAGCGGATGAACGAGTTTCAGCTCTACCGGAACGAGGGTCACGCGGCCAACCAGGGATTTCGCACGATCCTTGCCTCTCCGGACCACCCTCCCTATGACCGATTCCTCCCGGCGCCCGGACACGGTCTTGGTTTCAACGATCAGAAAGTCATCGAATGCAGGCAGTTGCTGGCCGCCATGGCCGGTGAGGAAGCCCATCTTGTCGATTTTGAGGAGGGGTTGGCCATCGAGCGCACCGTTCACGCGATGGCACGGTCGTTCGAGGAAGGCCGCTGGATAAGTGTTCTGGATTAGTGCAATCGGTTGCACTTCGCTCTTGACCTGAATGGTAAACAATGGAATAAATATTCCGCTAGGTGGATTTTTCGGAGAATACATTCCGTTTTGCGGTGTGCAGCCGAATTCGATCCGCAGCGGTTTTGCGCCTCTTTTTGCCAAAAGGGGTATTCCGGAAAATGAGGGTGCTGCCGGACACCTTGGTGGAGGATTATGAAATGAGAAAACTGTTACGCGGTCTTGTCGCGAGTGTGTTTGCCGTGGGCACGATGTTTGGCATCATCACATCGGCCAACGCCGAGGGGGAGCGCATTATCCTGATCAGCCATGCGCCGGATTCAGATTCCTGGTGGAACACGATCAAGAACGGCCTCGCTCTGGCCGGCGAGCATGTCAATGCCGAAGTTGAATACCGCAACCCGCCGACCGGTGACATTGCCGACATGGCGCGCATTATCGAGCAGGCAGCCGCATCCAACCCGGACGGCATCATCACGACGCTGGCCGACCCGGATGTTCTGAACGGTCCGATCCAGAACGCCGTCGCCAAAGGCATCCCGGTGATCATCATCAACTCCGGAACACCTGAACAGGCTGCTGAAGTCGGTGCACTGATGTATGTCGGCCAGCCCGAATATGATGCCGGTCTTGCTGCCGGAATGCGCGCCAAGCGCGATGGCATCGGTTCGTTCCTGTGTGTGAACCACGTGGTTTCCAATCCGGTTGTTGGTGAGCGCTGCCGCGGCTTCGCGGATGGCCTTGGCGTGGAACTCGGCGATTCCATGATCGATTCCGGTCAGGACCCGGCCGAAATCAAGAACCGCGTCAAAGCCTTCCTGGCTGCCAATCCCGATACGGAAGCTGTTCTGACGCTGGGTCCGACATCGGCCGATCCGACGATCGAGGCGCTGAAGGAAAACGGCATGGCTGGCCAGATTTACTTCGGCACGTTCGACCTGGGCACCGAAATCGTCAAAGGCATCAAGGACGGCACCATCCAGTGGGGCATCGACCAGCAGCCATTCCTGCAGGCCTATCTCCCGGTGGTCGTACTGGCCAACTACAACCGCTTCGGCGTTCTGCCGGGCAACAACATCAACTCCGGACCGGGCTTTGTCACCAAGGACGCCCTGTCCAAGGTTGAAGAGCACGCGGGCGAATACCGCTGATCGAGATAACGGCCGCGGCCATTGCCGCGGCCGTTTCTGTATCGGACTGCGCCCGAATGCGGAGCGCCTGAGGGTCCGTTTGTTTTGCCGGGCTGATTGCAGCCGAGGCCGTAACACACATTTCAAGGCATGGGCCCACCTGGTACGCCAGGTGTGGATTGGAGGCAGATATGTCTGAAGCCGAAACCAAAACGGCATCACCGCAAGAGGAGGCGCGTGACGAGCGCATCCGAGAGATTTCCCCGCTTCGCAAAGCACTTATTCGCCCCGAACTCGGTTCGATCTGCGGCGTTATTCTCGTCTTTTTGTTTTTCTTCCTGATCGCACGCGATTCAGGAATGTTCTCCCCGGAAGGCATCGTCAACTGGACTGTCGTTTCCGCCCAATTCGCGATCATCGCAGTTGGTGCATGTTTGTTGATGATCGCCGGCGAGTTCGACCTTTCCGTCGGCTCCATGATCGGCTTTTCCGGCATCGTCATCGCGCTTGTTTCCGTGACCTACGGCTATCCGATGTGGGTTGCCATCATCGCCGCGTTCATCATCGCAATGTCCATCGGCTGGCTGAACGGATTTCTGGTCATCCGAACCGGGCTTCCGTCCTTCATCGTGACGCTTGCGTTCCTCTACATCCTGCGCGGGCTGACAATCTTCCTGGCCATTGTGACAACCAACAAGACGATCATTGGCGGCGTGCGCGACGCGGCTGAAGGCGACTGGCTTGCCTCGCTTTTCGGCGGCAAGATCCTCACCGGCTTTTTCACGTGGCTGGGTGACAATGGCTGGATCCAGACCTTCGTTGCCGGCAACCGTGCCGGCGAGCCCGTCGTTGACGGCATTCCGATGCTGATCGTCTGGGCGATTGCATTAATTATCTTCGGCCATGTGCTTTTGACCCGAACCCGTTTCGGCAACTGGATCTTCGCATCCGGCGGCGACGCGCAGGCGGCCCGCTATTCGGGTGTTCCGGTCAATCGCGTCAAGATCCTGATGTTCATGTTCACCGCCTTCTGCGCGACCGTCTTCGCCACATGTCAGGTGATGGAATTCGGTTCCGCGGCTGCCGACCGCGGCCTCCTGAAGGAATTCGAGGCGATCATTTCCGTGGTCATCGGCGGAGCGTTGCTGACCGGCGGTTACGGATCGGTCATTGGTGCGGCGCTCGGCGCGCTGATCTTCGGCGTTGTCCAGCAGGGCCTGTTCTTCGCCGGCGTCGAGAGCTCGCTGTTCCGCGTATTCCTTGGTGTGATCCTGCTGCTTGCCGTGATCCTCAACACCTATATCCGTCGCAGCATCACAGGGGAGCGCTGAGATGAGCACGCCACTGATTGAACTGAAAAACATCGAAAAGCACTTTGGCTCCGTGATCGCGCTCAACGGCGTCTCCATCAGCGTCAAGGAAGGCGAATGCCATTGCCTGCTCGGCGACAATGGCGCCGGCAAGTCGACCTTCATCAAGACCATGGCCGGCGTTCATCAGCCGACCAAGGGCGAGATCTTCATGGACGGCCAGAAGGTCGTGTTCAACACGGCGCGTGATGCCATCGAGGCCGGCATCGCAACGGTCTACCAGGACCTTGCCATGATCCCGCTCATGTCGGTGACGCGGAACTTCTGGATGGGGCGCGAGCCGCTGAAGCGCATCGGTCCGTTGAAGTTCATCGATTTCGACAAGGCGAATTCTGTCACCATGGAAGAGATGGACCGCATGGGTATTCACCTGCGCGAACCGGACCAGGCGGTGGGCACGCTGTCAGGCGGTGAGCGCCAGACCGTGGCGATCGCGCGGTCGGTCTATTTCGGTGCCAAGATCCTGATCCTGGACGAGCCGACATCGGCGCTTGGCGTGCGGCAAACATCGAACGTGCTGGCGACCATCGACAAGGTGCGCAAGAAAGGCATCGGCGTCGTGTTCATTTCGCACAATGTGCGTCATGCCATGGCCGTTGGTGACCGGTTCACGGTGCTCAACCGCGGACAGACGCTCGGAACAGCGGTGCGCGGCGAGATCAAGCCTGAAGAACTGCAGGACCTGATGGCCGGTGGCAAGGAGCTGGCACAGCTCGAAGGCTCCCTCGGCGGAACCGTATAAAGTCAGCGCCGGCCGGAACCGATCCGGCCGGCAGCGATCCTATTGAACGGAGCGCCGGCGGGCTGTATCCGTTTTTCAAAACCATACTCGACAGCAGGATTTTTCAAGATGAGTGTTCGTTTTGCGTTGCTCGGGGCAGGGCGCATCGGAAAAGTGCACGCGCGGGCTGTTACTGGAAACAGCGACGCCCGGCTCGTTGCCGTCATGGACGCCATGACGGAAGCGGCAAAGGGCCTTGCAGATGAATATGAATGCGAGGTCCGGTCGCTGGAGGCCATCGAGGCGGCTGGCGACATCGACGCAGTGGTCATCTGCACGCCGACCGACACCCATGCCGATCTCATCGAGCGCTTTGCCCGTGCCGGTAAGGCCATCTTCTGCGAAAAGCCCATTGATCTCAGTGTCGAGCGGGTGCGCGCGTGCCTGTCCACCGTCGACGAGACCGGCGCAAAGCTGATGGTCGGCTTCAACCGCCGCTTTGATCCGTCGTTCCAGGCGGTCCGGGCTGCCATTGACGAAGGCCGGATCGGTGAAGTGGAGCTCGTCGAGCTGACATCGCGCGATCCGGGACCGCCGCCGGCGGAATACATTGCCAAGTCGGGCGGCATCTTCCGCGACATGATGATCCATGATTTCGACATGGCCCGGTTCCTTCTGGGCGAGGACGTTGTTCGCGTCAGTGCCATGGCGTCTGTACTGGTGGACGACAAAATCGGCGCGCTCGGTGATTTCGACACTGCAAGCGCGATGCTGCAAACCGCCAGCGGAAGGCAATGCGTGATCACCAATTCGCGCCGGGCAACCTATGGCTATGACCAGCGCATCGAGGTGCATGGTTCGAAGGGCATGGTGGCGGCCGAAAACCAGCGGCCGGTGATGATCGAGATCGCGACGGAACACGGCCATCAGCGACCGCCCCTGCACGATTTCTTCATGACGCGCTATGTCGATGCCTATGCCGCCGAGATTACGTCATTCATTGCCGCTTTGCGCGACGGCGCCGCAATTTCTCCAACCGGCGAGGATGGCCTGAAGTCCTTGCTTCTTGCGGAGGCCGCGCTGAAATCCGCAACGGAGGGGCATTTCGTTGACCTGCAGTAACCGGGGTGAAGGCGCCGGGCAGGGACTGTTCGTCATTCGGCGGACGGTGAGAATTCAAGTATGTCACCGGGCTGGCAGTCGAGGACCTCGCAGATTTTCGCGAGGGTCTCGAAACGGATTCCCTTTACCTTGCCGGTCTTGATCAGCGACACGTTCTGCTCGCTGATGGCAATTGCAGCCGCAAGGTCCTTCAGCTTCATCTTGCGCCGGGCCAGCATGACATCCAGATTGACGATGATCTTCACGGCGCGCCTCAGATGAAGGCAGCGTTTTCGTCGTCGATCGCCTTGCCGGCGGCGAAGACCTGAGCGACAAACACGAAAAGCAGCGCTGTAAAGAGTTTCGCCAGATCGAGCGAGCCGAAGCCGATGCTCAGCTGGTTCTGCACACCGGGTGTCCCGACCGACATGATGACGCTCATCGCGGATTGCTGGAGGATGTCGACGAAAACCATCGCGAGCGTTACCCAGGCAAACCGGCGGAAACCGTTGATCGAAGCCGCCGAAAACCATTGTCCTCTCGCACTCTCGACAAAGGTGCGACGAAGACCGGCAAGCCCATAGACCAGGATAAGGATGCCGATCATTTCGGTTGTCAATGCAAGGAGCTTTGCCCAGGGGCTGGTTGTCGTCAGATCGATTGTGCCGGCCGCATCGCCGATATGCTCCATCGCCAGCCATTGCGGCAGGGTTCCCAGCAGTGCCGCGCCCCAGACCAACGCCGTCAGAAGCGGCAACAGGACCATTGCGATTGTCGTCGCAACGGCCAGAAATTGTGCGAGTGCATGAATTCGTTTGGCCGGCTGGCGACCCGGCCTGTCTTTTTGCAATGAAGATGACATTTTTCGTTCCATGTTATTTCATGGAAAATTCATGTAAAACATGAATTATTCAATGTCAATCTTGTTTGTGACTCTGTCAGGCAGCCATTGACCGCCCGTCGCCGTCGAAGGTGAACATGCGGGCCTCGTCGGGCGTGGCAAAGAGCTTGTCATCGGCATTGAACTTGTGCTCGCCGAAAAGACGCACTGTCAGAAGGCCGGCCAATTCTGTTTCCATGTAGAGAATGGTGTCGGCGCCGAGATGCTCGGCGTGAAGCACATTTCCGGCCCAGGTGCCGGCATCACGGTTGACGGATATGTGCTCCGGCCGGATGCCCACGGTCCTGGCGCCGGAACTGCCTATTTTTTCCGCGTCGATGAAGTTCATCTGGGGTGAGCCGATGAATCCGGCGACAAACATGTTGGCCGGGTTGTTGTAGAGTTCCATGGGCGATCCGATCTGCTCGACGACGCCGCCATTGAGAACAACGATCTTGTCGGCGAGCGTCATCGCCTCGACCTGGTCGTGCGTCACGTAGATCATCGTCGCGCCGAGTTCGCGGTGGAGGCGAGCAATCTCCAGGCGCGTATTGACGCGCAGCGCGGCATCGAGATTCGAGAGCGGTTCATCAAACAGAAAGAGCTGCGGATCACGCACCACGGCGCGGCCGATCGCGACGCGCTGGCGCTGACCGCCGGAAAGCTCCGCCGGATAACGCTCGAGATATTCGTCCAGCGAAAGCATCTTGGAGGCTGCGGCCACGCGGCTCGCCACCTGGTCGGCGGGCTGGCCTGCCTGCTTGATGCCCAGCGCCATGTTGTTGCGCACGGTCAGATGCGGATAGAGCGCATAAGTCTGGAACACCATGGCAATGCCGCGTTTCGACGGCGGAAGATGGCCAACGGTGTTGCCGTCGATGCCGACGCTTCCGGATGTCGCGTCCTCAAGTCCCGCGATGACACGCAGGAGCGTTGATTTTCCGCAACCGGAGGGACCGACAAAAATAACGAATTCGCCATCCTCGACTTCCAGGTCAATGCCCTTGAGGACCTCGACCTGGCCGAAGGATTTGCGGATGTTCTGTAATACAAGCGAGCCCAAGATCTGCTCCTGCCTTTTCTACTGCGCCAGCCGTACCGGCTTTCCGGTCCGCACGCTCTCATCCGCCGCAAGGCACACGCCAAGCGACTGGACGGCATCTTCCATATGGCGCGTGAGATCGAGATCCTCGCGGATCGCTTTGAGGAAATAGGCCTGCTCGCGATCACACAGCGCCTGGTGATCGGGCTCGCCCTCCATGGATACGAGTTCGTCCGGTATCGTAAATTCACCGTCCACGCCGGTTTCGGCGCGGTGGATGCGGATGCGCTGGGTCTGCGTGTGCGTGTCGATGTCATCCGACCTGGCGTTCTCGTCCATGACGATCGATACGCAGCCATTCGGGGAAATGACATCTTTGACGAAAAATGCCGTCTCCGACATCATCGGTCCCCATCCTGCCTCGTACCAGCCGACGGAACCGTCTTCGAACAGGACCTGCAGATGACCGTAATTGTACATCCAGTCGTTGATTTCCTCGGAAAGGCGCAGGCCCATTCCGCGCACCTCGACCGGTTTCGCATCGACGATTTGACACATCACATCGACGTAATGCACGCCGCAATCGACGATAGGCGATGTGGACTGCATGAGTTGCTTGTGGGTCTGCCAGGTGGCACCGCTTGACTGCTGGTTCAGGTTCATCCGGAACACGTAGGGACCACCCAGGTTCCGCGCCTCCTCGATGAGCCGGACCCAAGAGGGATGGTGGCGCAAGATGTAGCCAATGACGAGTTTGCGGTTGTTCGCCCTTGCGCAGTCCACCACCTTGCGGGCGTCCTCGACCGTGGTGGCAAGCGGTTTTTCAACAAACACATGGCATCCGGCTTCGAGTGCGCGGATGGCAAACTCTGCATGGCTGTCAGAATAGGTGTTGATGGAGACGGCATCGGGTTTCAGTGCGTCGAGGGCTTCCTCGAAAGCCGGGTGGATGGTGTAGCCAGACAACGACTGCGGCAGTTCAACGATGGAGCGATTGACAAGGCCGGCAATTTCGAAGCCGGAGTTGGCGTGATAGGCGAGGGCGTGGCTGCGGCCCATATTGCCGAGTCCGGCGACCATGACACGCACGGGGTTGTCAGTCATTTGACTGCTCCTGCTGTTATGCCGCGGATGAGCTGGCGCGAGAAGATGACATAGAGGACAAGGACCGGCAGGATTGCCAGGGAAAGCGCGGACAGGACGGCGTTCCAGTTGGTGACGAACTGGCCGATAAAGACCTGGGCGCCGAGGGTGATCGTCTTGGTTTCCTCGGCCGGTGCGAGGATCAACGGGAACCACAGATCATTCCAGATCGGGATCATGGTGAAAACGGCGACCGTCGCCATGGCCGGGCGGACCAGCGGCAGGACGAGGCGCAGGAAGATGCGGTATTCCGAAAGACCATCGATGCGTCCGGCATCCTTCAAGTCGGCCGAAAGCTGGCGCATGAATTCCGACAGTATGAAGATGGCGAGCGGCAGGCCCTGCGCTGTGTAGACGAGGATCAGCGCCGTCAGTGTGTTGACGAGACCGCTTGCGACCATCAGCTTGAGGATGGCGACCGTGCCGAGGCGGATCGGGATCATGATGCCGAGCGCCAGATACAGCCCCATCAGCGAGTTGCCGCGGAAGCGGTATTCCGAGAGCGCAAAGGCGGCCATGGCGCCGAACAAAAGCACGAAAAACAGCGAAGCGACGGTGACGATGAGGCTGTTCTGGAAATAGAGGAAGAAATCGCCCTGGGCGAGCACTGTCTCATAGCCGATCAGGCTGAATGTTTCCTGATCGGGAAGCGAAAGCGGTGAGCGGAAAATCGCCTTTCGCGACTTGAACGAATTGATGATGATCACGGCCACCGGAAACAGCGCGATGAGGGTGTAGGCCGCCAGAATAGCGTGCGCTGCAAACGACCGGGTTATGGAGTGGGTTGCCTTTGCCATGGTCTAAAACTGGTAGCGGCGCAGCCGCGTCTGGATGCCGAACAGATAGAGCGAAACGCCGGCAAGGATGATGAGGAACATGACGGATGCGATGGTCGATCCCATGTTGGGATCGCCAATCTGCAGCTGGAAGCCGAAGAAGGTCCGGTAAAGGAACGTGCCGAGGATGTCCGTTGCGTAGTCCGGGCCGGCGAGCGCACCCTGTGTCGTATATATCAGGTCGAAGGCATTGAAATTGCCGACAAAAGTGAGAATTGAGATAATGCCGATCGATGGCAGAACAAGGGGCAGCTTGATCTTCCAGAATTGGCTCATGCCGGTCACGCCATCGCATTCGGCGGCCTCCAGGACCTCGTCCGGAATGGACAAAAGCGCCGCGTAGATCAGCATCATCGGAATGCCGATGAACTGCCATACGGAAATCAGGCTGAGCGTGGTGAGCGCATATTCCGGCTTGCCGAGCCAGGGCGCGAAAAGGCTCTTGAGGCCGATCGCGTCAAGCATATTGGGCGCAATGCCCCAAAGCGGGCTCAATATCAGTTTCCACGCAAAACCGACGATGACAAAAGAGAGGATCGTGGGCACAAAGATGGCGGTGCGGTAAAAGACCGAGAAGCGCAGCTTCGGGCTGGACAGGAGGGCGGCAAAAAGGATCCCGAGCGGGTTCTGCACCAGCATGTGGATGATGAAGAACCATGAGTTGTTGAACAGCGCGTTCCAGAAGGACTCCGACCAACGTGGATCGCCGAACAGCGTGCGGAAATTATCGAAGCCGACGAAGACCTGTTGCTGATCAATCTCGCGGAACAGCGACAGTTGCAGAGTTCCGAACAGCGGCAGGATCATGATCGCCGTGTAGACGAGGACGGCCGGCGCGAGAAAAACCGCGATGTGCCATCGCACCGGCTTTTTCTTTTCTTCGGTAGCGCTCATGGATGTCCCCGGATGCCAAGAAGAAACCGGGCCGGCCTTCAGCCGACCCGGTTATTCGGTCATTTGTGGTTGTCGTTCCAGCTGGACAGACCGTCCTGCAGGCGCTTGGCGGCATCCTGCGGCGATTCTGTTCCGCGAATGACATTGGCCGAAGCGTTCCAGGTCTCAAGCTCCAGGTTTGGATTGCCGCGCGACAGGATCTGATAGGTCGAGCGGATCGTCGAATTGCACTTCTCACGCCAGGACACGAATTCCTGGGCAAGCGCGTCCTCCTGTTGGACAGGTTCGTTTGCGAGCGAAAAGAACCCAGGAAGGGCGTTGGCGTAGAGTGATGCAAACTCCGGCGACGCAACCCAGTTCAAAAAAGCCTTTGCTGCTTCAGGATTTTCGGACGCCGTATTCATTCCGATGGCGATGTCTGTATGGTCCGAAATATAGCATTCGTCACCGGCGGCCCGCACGGGTGGCGGGAAGGCGCCCATTTCGAAATCGGCCAAGTTGTTGAAACCGGAGATTTCCCAGGACCCCGCCGGATAAATGGCCGCGCGTCCGAGCGTGAACATGTTCTGGCTGTCTGGATAGGTCTGTGCCTCGAAGCCGTCGCCGAGATAGTCCTTCCACCTGGCGAGTGTGCTGTAGGGCTGCACCCAAAGCTCGTCTGTCAGTTTCTGGTCACCCTTGATCAGCGCGAGGCGGCCTTCCTCTCCCTTCCAGTAGTTGGGCCCAATGTTCTGGTAACCCATGGTGGCGGCTTCCCACTGGTCATTGGTGCCCATGGCCATAGGAATATAGGTGCCGTCTTCCTTGATCTTATCGAGTGCTGCAAAGAACTCATCCTCGGTTTGCGGCACGGAGAGACCCAGTTCCTCGAAAGCGTCCTTGTTGTAGATGAAGCCATGGATCACCGATGCCATGGGAACACAGAACGCGTGCGATCCGTCGTCCGTAATCCAGGCAGATTTGGCGACATCGCCGAAGTTCGCCATGCCTTCGAGATCATTCAACGATGCAAGATGGCCCTGATTATACAATTCCAAAGACTTGTCGAACGGGCGACAGGTGATCAGGTCACCGGCAGATCCTGCTGCGAGCTTTGCGCCGATAGCTGCGTCATATTCAGTCGGAGCCAGGGGCGTGAATTTCACCTTGATGCCCGGATGCTTTGCCTCAAACGCCGGGATCAGCTTGGATTGCCAAATCTCCAGATCGTCATTGCGCCAGCTTTCGATGGTGAGTTCCGCATCCTGCCCGTGTGCATAGCCAATGCTGCACAGGAGTGTCGATGCGAGAAGCAGACCTTTGAGTGATGTGCTCTTCATGGTTTTCTCCCTGATAGTGCGCCGCTCAGGCGCGTTGCTTTTCAGGACCTTGGCCCTGATCCAGTGCGGCCATTGCGGACCGTACATTGCCATTGTGTGTGTCGAGAAGCCGTTGCGCGGTGGCCGGGTCGCTGACGCCGACCGCGAGCAAAATGGCGACTTTCACGGACCCCTCCGAACGGTCGAGACAGTAGGCCGCCGCCTCTTCGGCGCAGCCGGAAATGTCTGAAATCATGCCGAGCGCGCGCTGGCGCAGTTTTGTGTTCTCGATGCTGAGGTTGACCATGTGGCCGTCGACCACGTGGCCGAGCTCAATCGCCATCAAGGTCGAGATCAGGTTGAGGGCAATCTTCTGCGCCGTGCCGGCTCCCATGCGCGTCGAACCGGCGATCAGTTCGGGAGGCGTGGGAAGCAAGATTGCTATTCCGGCATCTTCGAGCAGCGGTGCGCCGGCATTGTTCGCAATGCCGATCGTCGTCACGCCGCGTTCAGCGGCGCAGCGCAATGCACCAAGTGCGTAGGGCGTCGATCCGCTCGCCGAGACGGCGATCAGGCAGTCCGTCTCGCCCAGCCCACTTTCTGAGACGGCCTTTGCGCCAAGATCCGCATCGTCCTCGGGACCACCGCGAAACGTGTCGAGCCAAGGTGGTCCGCCGGCAAAGAATATTGCGATCTGTTTCCGGTCAATGCCGAATGTTCCGGGCAGCTCAAGCGCATCGGACATGGCCATCAAACCGGAACTGCCCGCCGCCGCGTAGGCGAGGGTGCCGCCACCGCGGATTGTGCGCGCAACAACCACGGAAGTTGCAGCGATCGTTCCCATCGCGGGGCGGACACTGGCCGCAGCCTCAGCCTGGCCGTCGGCCAGACGCGCCAATATGGCCTCCGGCTGTTCGAGATCCAGTCCGATCGCGTGCTCGTGTGACGTTTCCGTGACGGTTTTGCGCATATGGTCCTCCGCGTTAAATAATGCCAAAAAAATACCAATTGTCCAGTTGAGCATCCAGAAAAATTAACCATATTCACAATGGAATCAGAATAAACGATACAAAATCAGTGATTTATATTGTTAACAAAATATTTTCTGCTCAGCCCTTGGTTAATGGTATTTTATTGGTATTATAGTATGCGGGAGAACCAGATGACCGCAATCTTCATTGGGATCGATGGTGGTGGCACCAGCTGCAGGGCGGCGCTGGCCGACGGTGACGGCACAGTTGTCGGACGGGGCAGGAGCGGTGCGGCAAATATCCTGACTGATCCCGACGGCGGTATCCGCCACATCGTCGAGGCGGCGGAGGCCGCCTGCGCCGACGCCGGCATCGACAAGGACCTGCTGGTCCACGCCAATGTGGTTCTCGGTCTGGCAGGCGCCAATGTCGACGGGACTGTCAGCGCGACCGTGGAGCGTCTGCCGTTCGGACAGTGCGTAGTGGAATCCGATGCGCTGATCGCCGCGCTGGGTGCTCTCGGCGAGAAGGACGGTGCGGCTGCGATGCTCGGAACCGGCTCGGTCTTTGCGTCGAAGAACGGGCGGTCGGTGCGCACAATCGGCGGTTGGGGATTTTATGTCGGCGATCAGGGAAGCGGTGCGGTGCTGGGAAGATCGCTCCTGCAGGAAACGCTGCTCGCGCATGACCGGGTCCGAACCGGATCGGCCCTGACGCAACGTGTGCTTGAAGACTTTGATGGTGATCCGGCAAAGCTGGTCGCCTTTGCCCATGATGCCTTGCCCGGCGCCTATGCGCGATATGCTCCGATCGCCTTTGAATTTGCGGCCGATGGCGATGCCGTTGCCTCTCGAATCGTGAAAGAGGCGGCGGCACAGGTCGACGAGGCGATTGACGTCATATTGGCTTCAACAGAGCCGAGGCTTTGCTTGCTCGGCGGTCTCGGCAAACTCTATGAGCCTTGGCTGAAATCCGAGCACCGCGCATGCGTCGTCCCTCCGGCAGGCGACGCCCTCGACGGTGCGGTCCTGCTCGCTATCGAGCGTTTTTCGATGAGGAACAAGGCCGATGCCTGACCGGTTCCAACAAATATTTGCCGGTGAGAACGGGCTCGCGGCCGGAAGCGGACCGCTTTATCTGAAACTGCGCAACCGGGTTGAGCGGGCGATCAGCGACGGGCTGCTCACTGACGGTGACGCGTTGCCGTCGGAACGCGACATCGCCGAACTTGCGGACGTATCGCGGGTGACTGTCCGCAAGGCTGTACAGGATCTTGTGCGTGACGGCGTTCTCGTCCAGCGGCACGGTTCCGGAACATTCGTGTCCAGGCCCGTCGCGCGGGTGGAACAGCCGTTGTCGCGGCTGACATCCTTTACCGAGGACATGTCGCGCCGCGGTTGGGATGCCCGATCCGAGTGGCTCCAACGGGGTGTGTTCGTGCCATCGCCGGAAGAGATGGTGACACTCGGTCTGGCACCCGGCGATGAGGTCGTGCGGATCGACAGGCTGCGGATTGCGGACGACATGCCTTTGGCCATCGAGAGAGCTTCGATTTCGACGACCATGCTGCCCGATCCGGACAAGGTTGAAACATCGCTCTACGCGGCGCTCGATTTGTACGGCTACCGTCCCGTGCGTGCCCTGCAGCGTATCTCGGCGACAAATCTCAGGGCTGAAGACGCCGAACTGCTGAACCTTGAGGCCGGCGATGCGGGTTTGCGTATCGAGCGGATTTCCTACCTGGAATCGGGCCGGGTGGTGGAATTCACGCGTTCGCTGTATCGCGGCGACGCCTATGACTTCGTTGCCGAACTGACTATTGGCAAGAGCTGATGGATGAAAACGTGACCGCATTGCAGAAAGAAACCGCCGTGACTGACATGCGTGAAGAAATCGACGAGATACCGGTTGCCGCACAGCGACTGATCGACCGTCTTTCTCCCGATCTACCGGCCATCGGCGAAACCTTGCGGTCACGGGACAGCCGTTTCGTTGTTACCGTTGCGCGCGGTTCTTCAGATCACGCGGCCGCGTTCCTGAAGTACGCCATCGAGATCAATACCGGCCGTGCAGTGGCTTCCGTCGGGCCCTCCGTCGCATCGATCTACGGCGCCAGTCTTTCCGTTGAAAACGCCCTTTGCCTGGCGATTTCCCAATCCGGACAAAGCCCGGACATCGTTGCCCTGCAAAAGGCAGCGTCACGGGGCGGCGCTCTAACAGTTTCACTGACCAACAACGCGGATTCGCCATTGGCCGTGCAAAGTGAGCTTTCGGTGGATGTTTCCGCGGGTCAGGAAAGAGCCGTCGCCGCGACGAAATCCTACGTCAACTCGGTGCTGGCCGGATTGCTGCTGCTTGCGGCCTGGACCAGGGATTCGGTGCTGATGGATGCGCTGAAAAGACTGCCGAAGCAGTTGGAGGCCGCCGTTTCGCTAGACTGGTCATCCATCCATCCGGATATCGAGAACGGACGCTCGCTCTTTATCCTCGGCCGCGGACCGTCTCATGCGATTGCCAATGAGGCGGCGCTCAAATTCAAGGAGACGTGTAACCTGCACGCCGAAGCCTATAGCGCCGCAGAAGTCCTGCACGGGCCGGTTTCGTTGGTTGGTGGCGGGTTTCCAGTTCTTGCTCTTTCGGCAAGAGATGCCGCGGAGGGGGCGATCGTCGAAACCGGCGAGAGGCTTGCCGCTGACGGAGCGGCGGTTCACATCACGTCAGCGCTGAATGACCGGGCCCGGTCGCTGCCTTTTGTCGACACCGGTCATCCCCTGACCGATGCCCTTGCCCTGATTGTTCCGTTTTATGGCTTCGTCGAGGCGCTGGCCCGGTCGCTGGGTCTTGATCCGGACCGGCCCGAAAAGCTCAAAAAGGTGACAGAAACCACATGACGGAACAGTCCGCGATCCTGGCCCCTGTGGTATTCGACGGCTCGAAATGGCATTCGGATGCGGCGGTCCTTTATGGCGATGGCGCGGTGACCGGCATCGTTCCCGCGTCACGTCTCCCCGACAGCCTGAACGCCCAGCGCCTTGATGAGGGAATGCTTGTCCCGGGCTTCGTCGACCTTCAGGTCAATGGCGGCGGCGGCGTTCTCATGAATGATGACCCAAGCATCGAGACCATCGAAACGATCTGCCGGGCGCACAGCCGTTTCGGCACGACAGCGCTTTTGCCGACGCTGATCACCGATACGCCCGAGCGAACACAACAGGCCATCAACGCTGCACAAACCGCACTCCAGCGCGGCGTACCGGGCTGCCTCGGTTTGCACCTTGAGGGACCGCATCTGTCCCTGGCGCGGCGCGGCGCGCATGACGCAGATCTGGTGCGTCCGGCGGGTGATGATGACATTGAGCGCCTGCTTGCGACAGCAGCTGCCATCAACAACCTGCTCGTGACCATGGCTCCGGAGGCGGTCACCGAAAAGCAGGTCCGGGCGTTGTCGGACGCCGGCGTCAAGGTCAGCCTCGGCCACAGTGATGCCGGCTGCAAAACAGCATCGGCAATGGTCGCGGCCGGCGCGTCCCTGTTTACACACCTGTTCAATGCCATGAGCCCGCTCGGCCACCGCGAACCGGGCATGGTGGGTGCGGCTCTGTCGGAGCCTGACGTTTTTGCAGGCCTGATCGCCGACGGAATTCATGTCGATCCCACATCGATGGGCGTCGCCATCCGGGGCAAAAGGGGGCCGGGAAAGATGTTCCTTGTCACCGATGCCATGTCGACCATCGGCAGCGATCTGACGGAGTTTACCCTTAACGGACGGACGGTTTACCGGTCCGAAGGACGTCTCACGCTGGCCGACGGAACGCTTGCCGGAGCGGATATCGACATGATTGCTTCGGTACGTGTGCTGGTGGAGCAGGTCGGTGTCGAGCTCGGAGAGGCCTTGCGCATGGCATCGCTCTATCCGGCGCGCGCCATGGGGATCGAGGCGAGCCATGGCCGCATCGGCGAGGACGCGCGGGCTGATTTCGTGCATCTGACCGATGCGCTTGCTGTCCGGCAGGTCTGGATCGGCGGCGCAAGTGTTTTCGCGGCTGTCTAAAACAACAGGAGTGACGGTTTTTGCGCGACTTCGTCCGATTGTCCCTGCGGGTCATCGGTCACAGGCGCACTCTCTGCGTCCGGCAGGAAGGCGAACTTGTCGTCGATCGTCCTGAAGGTGTCCGGTTTCTGGAACGCTCCGACATTCAGCCCGTTGGGGATATCGAATTGCGTGCCGTCGGGCAGGGCAATCGTCATGGCGATGGAACGGCCATGGGCGGGCGATCCCTCAGGGATGCTGAGGTCAGGTTTACGGGCTTCCGGATGGGCGAATTCGGGTGAGCCGCCCCGGGACTTGCTGCCGAGTGCAAAGCCCTTGGCGCGAAGGGCTTCCGGGAAGTCACGATCCTCGACCAGGTCACCGTCAAAGGCGATATCAAAATCACGTTTGCCCCACCTGCGGGTGAAATGCTGTTCGAGATCGTCATCATCGAAATCGGTTGCCCGTGTTGCGGACAGTGGTCCGGTTTTGCCGAACATGCGGGCATTTTCCGGGTCCCCGAAACCGATGGCGTTATTGTAGTGGCGCAACCGGCCAAGCGCGCCCTTGGGGAAGATGCCCTTTCCGGTGCGATAGTACCAGGAGTTGAAGAAGACATGGATGTCGCCTTCGTTCTTTTGCGTGCCGCCGAGTTTGAAATGGGAGCATCGTGTCCGGTCGCCCGGTTCGGGAAGCTGACTTGGCGGGTTGTTGACCCAACCGCGGTTGCCGTAGATGTAAAACCAGCCGGCACGATGCAGTTCCAGAGAAAACGGGCGGTAGCAGTCAGCGAATGTGTTGTGTCTGATCACCCAGTTCCAGGCGAAGTCCTCCGGCTCGACCGCGTTGTCGCGAATGCGGGTGAACGTGTTGCCCTCGATAAGCACATTGGCCGAGGACCGCCGGCCATTGTTGAATTCCAGTTCAGCGGCGTCGATGCCAGGTGCCAGGCGGTCGATGCGGTTGAAGAAATGTATACCGTTGAAGGCGTCGGATATCCTGTTGTTGCGAATGATGATGTTGCCTGCGACATCCCAGGCCCGGAAGAAGTCGCCGTCCCAGGCCCGGTAGTCTCCCTTGAGGTCAACCGGTATTCCGGGCGTATTGAACCGCGAACCGTGGACCCTTCGCCACGGTATGCTGTTCCACAGATCGTTGCCGGAGCTGACATCCTGTTTCCATTCGCAATTGCAAATAGTGATGTCGCGCGTCGTCAGTCCGTTGGCGCCAATCGCAATCGTGCCTTCGCGAAACGAGAGATTGTCCAGCGTGATGTGCTGGCACTCGTCGAGATAGACGGCCGTCGGCCAGCAGCGCAGGAATTTCAGGTCACGCAGAACGATGTGCTGGCATCGGATGAATGCGAACGCGGCTTCATCGGCGGTCTGGCCGACGCTCGGATAGTAGCCCGCCGCCTGCCGACGCATGGCCACAAGATTTGCCTGCCGACCGTGTTTCTTGATCGACAGGCCGCTTGTGAAGACGGCACCGTTTTCGGCCTCGATGGTTATCGGATTGAGAGCCGTACCGCGGATGCCCGTCAGGACCAGGGGAAATCTGTAGACGCCTTCTTCCAGCACCAACCTGTCGCCCGCGCGCAATTTGGAACAGCGCTTGGCGATGTTTGAAGGATTGGCTCTCTCGACCCCCATATGCGCAACAGCCCACTTAAGATTGCATGCAAGGCGGCACCTTTGCACCGGCAATCGGCATTTACAAGCAAACCTGTCGGGTTGCGTTAACGGACGACCCGTCCCAATGCGTGCGTGCACAGGACGGCCGGGGAAGCGCACAACTTGCGCCATATGTGAAAGAATTTCGGGTTTGTGGCGAGAAACTTGTCCAAATGTCGCTTTTGAGCTAAGCCGTGTCGTTAACAGGCGTTTACAAAGCACGTGCGCAACGAAAGAGTGTACATATTGTATTCGGCGATCCGGCAGCACGCGCCGCTGTCAGAGAGCTCGAAAATGGGGTGGTCCATCGCGCCGGATCACCCCATTTTTTTGTTCAATTCAGGGATACCAATACCGGGCCTTGCTACTTCCGCGCTCAATCACAACGAAGTTGTTGGCAAAGACACGATAAGCCGGGCTCCACTCCCCATCCGGCCACTGAATGCGGATCTGCGCCCTTTCCGCGACGCCTGTCCCGACGTGAATGAAACCGGCATGTCCGGAAGCATGGCCGCCGCCCGACTGGATCTTGCGCGACCGCGTCTCGTTGCCGGACTTCACCAGGATCTTGGCACCCACAGCGTTGCGGTTGGCGCCGCTCTGCCGCAATTCAATCTGCAGCCAGTTGCCCATCGGTCGCGTTCCCCAGCCGGTTTTGCCACCACGATTGTCGAACAGGCTGACCGGCGCCTCCCGGTTGACCACCAGCAGGTCGAGATCGCCATCGAGATCGAAATCCGCGATCACGGCCCCGCGACCGCGCCTGTCGAGGTCTATGCCGGAGATGTTGCCAGCCTCGAAGAATGTGCCGTCATGCTGACCCAGCAGCAGATTGTCCGGGTCAAATGCCGCGAAGTCGGGCATTTCCTCTACATTGCCCTTGGCGATGAACAGGTCGAGGAGGCCGTCATTGTTGAAATCCGCGAACTCCGAATGCCAGCCCGTCGATGGGCGCAGATCACTGCCGGTGTAGGGTCGATGGGCAGTGGCGCCGCGCTCGAAGGCAATATCGCGGTATACGGGCCGTCCTTCTTCCGCCTCCTCGTCAAGTGTCTGCAACTTGGTGTCGCCCATGGAGGTCAGCGCGTATTCGGGAAAACCGTCCGCATCGATGTCACCCTCGGCAATGCCCATTCCCCAGATATTGACCCGCTTCCAACCGTCCGCGCGGCGATAAAGGCGCGGCAGTTTGCCGGGGTCGATGCGCCACAACTGTTCCTCGCCGTCGCGATAATAGTGCCGGTCGTTGGTCACCCGCAGGGAAGGGGTCCCGGACCGGTTCCAGTCGGTAAAGATCATCGAAAGGGCGCAGTGGCCCGGCGAAAGAACGCTGCGTTCCTCATAGGAGAGCGCATTGCCCGGCTGCGGGCGAAACAGGTCGTTGTCGTGACAGGTGCCCCAGGGCGAGCCCGGAGCCGAACGGTCGACATAGTTGCCAAAGGCGAGCGTCGGGTAGGGGGCGCCGGCTTCGAACGTGGCGGCAAAGGCTGTCGTCCATTCCCGGCCGCCGTCGAACGCGAACTCGCGGTTGGCGTTTGAAAAGCTGCAGTCAGCGCCGCCCTTCAATATGATATTGCGCCCGACCCGCAGCAGCACCAGGTCGCGATAACCGTCATTGTCGACATCGATCGGGTAAAGGCCGGTGACGTTCCTGAGGTCAGCGGCGTCGATTTCGAGGTCCTTTGGCTCGAACCGCAAGCCATTGTTGCTGGCGCTGCGGTTGACGAAAAGGCGCGCGGGGCTCGTGCCCCCTGCCAGGACGAGGTCCGGATACCGGTCGCCATTGCAGTCGAAGGACGCGGCGCCGCCACCGACAAAATACTCCCACGGCCCGCCATAGACATGGTCGATGCTGGCTTCCTGCGCCTGTTCGACGAGCAGGGGAATGTCCATCGACGGCTCCTGCGCCATTGCCGATGCCGGCAACAGGGTGAGCGAAACGACGGAAAGAAACCTGATATTCATGGCGTAATCACCAGTGTCTTGAGAAATGCGATCAGGGATTGCCGGTCCTCCTCAACGAGCGCGACATACCGGTCGCGGCTGGCACGTCCGGCACCGCCATGCGCACGGATGATTTCGTCGAGCGTGGTGAAATCGCCGCGATGGCCATAGGGCGCTGTCGATGCGATGCCCCATAATTCGCCTGTCATGAACACGTCGCGGTCGACAAAGCGTTGTCCCAGCAATTCGTTGCCAAGTGCCGACACCTGCTGGTCAGCAATCGTGTGGCGCTTCAGATCACCGAACAGAGGGACCAGGACCGCGCCCTTTTCATCCCGTGGCAATGCACGGGCCCACTCCAGGAGCGCCAGGTCGTAGACCGCGCCATGGGCGCTTTCGCCCTGACGCAGCGTGCCCGCGCCGTCGAGAGGGCCGGGATCGGTGAATTCAAGGCTGTTGAGCGGCAGGGTAGGGCGATGGCACGAACCGCAGCCGATTTCGTCAAAAACGCCGCGACCGCGATCAGACAGCAACTGCCATTGCTGATCGTCCGGTTTGACCGCGACAGGTGGCGGGCGTCCGGCCTGCCAGGCAACAAGTGCCGAGATGTCGCCGGCGCCGATTTCGGCATTAACGCCGTCCTCATCGAAATCCGTTTCTCCGGTCCACCGCGGGCCGAAGCGTTCAACGGCCTGTATGCCGTGATGATGATTGAGGGCGTTGACCGTAAACTGCCGAAGTGACCCGATCACGCCCTTCTGACTGAATGGCCGGATCACCAGGTCGGTGTCGATACCGTCAATGGCCGACAGATCGACGATGCCGTCCGGCTCCGCGGTAATCTCGCCAAAATCGACACCCTTGGACGTCAACCGGGCCTTCTCGGGCGCGCCGGTCTCCCGCGCCTTTTGCAGGGCGGCCTTGCGCAGCGCCTGCAAATCCGCGGTCATCTCGCGCGCCAGAAGCTCGATCAGTCCCGCGCCCATCAGGTGATTGGTGTTGCGCTCGTTGGAGAATTGCGGATCAGTGCTGTCGAAATCGGGATTTGTAAAACCTTCCGATACGAAGACATTGGTGACGAAATCACCGGCTCCACCTGTCACGGGATCGTTGTGGCACGATGAACAGGCGTTTGAATCCATGCCCGGAAGCCGTTGAAAGGATTGCTGAATCGGGCGCTTCCTTTTGGTCGGTATTATGGCCTGTGTCGCCATCGGTCGACCGACGCCATCCTGGCTCGTGAATTTTGCCGTAAAAAGGTGCTCGCCGCGCGCCATGAGTGCCTGCAACTGCGCGGGCGACAGCCGCCCTTGATAGTCCTGCGGGTTTGTGGGCGTGCCGATGGTGCTTTCAGACCATGGGGCGGGGCCATCTCCGGAGTGCGCGGACCCAGCGAACAGGCCGATGACACAAAGGGCCGCGACTGTCTGCAATCTAAAGCGCATCGCTTACCACCCTTGTTGTCTGCTCTGTCGAACGGGCGAACATCTCGTCGAGCTCCTGCAGGGCGGTCACCGTGCAGCCCTCGACAATCAGCGGTTTCTCGTCCGGGAAACAATGGATTTCAATCGCCTCGGCAACCACATCGAGTTTGGTCGCGCCGATGGCTTCGCGCAACGGCGCCTCGATGAATTCAAAGGCTTCAGTACCGTTGCCGACGAAGGCGACAGGGAAGGAATCGACCAGTGCGTACATGTCCGCAAGGCCGGTTCCGAGTGCATATCCAGCCTCACGATAGGCCTTTAACGCATCGGGATCACCGGCGATGGCAGCTTCATAGACCGCATTCATCTCGGCGATTCCGATATCGTTTCTCGGCCTGTCGGTTTCGTCGGACGCCTGCGCGCGGCGGAAGATCGCATAATCACCGGCATAGGCTTCGATGCAGCCGCGGCGGCCGCAACGGCAAAGGGCGCCGTCCGGAATATGGGAAATGTGTCCGAACTCCGTTCCCGATGAACGGATGCCGCTGACGAGTTCGCCATTGAGCACCAGCCCCATGCCGATACCGTGGGACAGCAGGACGGCGGCGTAATTACGGTTGAAACGCTCCGGTTCGCGCCAGTGCAATGCCCGTGCAATCATCGAGCAATCGTTGGAGAGCTTCACGTGGACGTTGAACTCCTGCTCCAGGCCGGCTTTGAAACCGAGGTTGCGATGCGGAGTAATCGGCGACCAGAGCATGGACGTGCCCTGAACGTCTGTCACGCCCTGAACGCCAAGCCGTATACGCCCGAGTTTGCCGACTCCTGGCGGCAGCTCCGCCAATGCGCGCCGGATCGCATCAATCAGGGTGCTCTCGAATTCCTCCGGCGAGGCACGACGCGCACGGAAAGGCTGATCGATTTCGGCGATACGGTGACCGGTGTAATCGGATATGGTGGCGGAGACCCTGTCGAGCTGAACAACGGCGGAGGCGACCAACGCGGCCCTGGGATTGAGCGCCAGCCGGACCTGCGGGCGGCCGCGGCCAGGGCTTGCGGATCCCTCCTTGCCGGGCACGACTATAACGGCCTCGTCGATCAGCTCTGACGTAATGGCCGACACCGTCGACGCACTCAATCCTGTCATTGAGCAGATACCCTTGCGGGACATGGATCCGTTGCGGCGCAGGACAGCCAGAATGCGACTGCGATTGCGCTTGCGCACATCATCCGATCGTCCCAACTCGACCACGCCTTGCGCTCCTCCGTTCGGTGCCGATTTTGCTGCAATGCAAAAATTATTGCTGCAATACAACAACTTAACCCGTCGCAATTTTCAAGTTGACACAGCTTTGCGATTAAGTCACTATTTTTTTCGAGCCTCGAATTAAATGGCTCAAACGCAAGAGTGGCTCGGTGCTTCGATCCGTCGGGGCGATGATCCACACACCGGGAGGAACTGACAAATGAAAATTCTCAAGGCCGCACTCATCGGTGCGGTGTTTGCTGCTACATCTGCAGGCGCAGCGCTCGCCGACGGCAAGACGATCGGCGTTTCGTGGTCGAATTTCCAGGAAGAGCGCTGGAAGACCGACGAAGCCGCCATGAAGGCCGCCATCGAGGCTGCCGGCAACAAATACATCTCCGCCGACGCCCAATCCTCCGCTGCCAAGCAGCTTACGGATGTTGAATCGCTGATCTCGCAGGGCGCCGATGCACTGATTATCCTTGCTCAGGATGCGGGTGCCATCGGACCGGCCGTTGAAAAGGCATCGGCTGAAGGTATTCCGGTTGTCGGCTATGACCGTCTCATCGAAAACCCCGAGGCTTTCTACATCACCTTCGACAACAAGGAAGTCGGCCGCATGCAGGCCCGCGCGGTATTTGCTGCCATGCCGGAAGGCAACTACGCCTTCATCAAGGGCTCATCGGCGGATCCGAATGCGGACTTCCTGTTCTCCGGACAGATGGAAGTGCTGAAAGAGGCCATGGATGCCGGCAAGGTCAAGAATGTCGGTGAGGCCTATACGGACGGGTGGAAGCCTGAAAATGCCCAGAAGAACATGGAGCAGATCCTGACGGCCAACAACAACAACATCGATGCTGTTGTTGCGTCCAACGACGGAACAGCCGGTGGTGTCGTCGCTGCGCTCTCCGCACAGGGCCTTGACGGCAGCGTTCCGGTTTCCGGCCAGGACGGCGACCACGCCGCGCTGAACCGTGTGGCTCTCGGAACCCAGACCGTGTCCGTGTGGAAGGATGCCCGCGAACTCGGCAAGAACGCCGCCGTCGTTGCATCCGTGCTGGCTGACGGCACGGCCATGAAGGATGTTCCTGGTGCTGTCCAGTGGTCCGGCGGACCGAAGGGTGTCGAGATGAACGCCATCTTCCTTGCACCCGTGCCGATCACCAAGGATAATCTCGATGTGGTGATCGATGCCGGATGGGTCGGCAAGGACGTGGTTTGCCAGGGCGTCGGATCGGGTACGGTCGCAGCCTGTAACTAAACCGCACAACCTCGGCGAATAGGGAAGCGCCGCGATCCGTGCGGGTCGCGGCGCTTTTTCTGAACCACATTTCCATTGGGGGAGCCGTCATGACGGACCAATCGGAACCTCAGACAACCGGATCGACCGATACGGCACGCCAGTCGGAACTGTCAGCTGTCGGACGCTTCATCAAGGCAACCGAGCTCGACACCCGCATGCTCGGCATGATCGGCGCGCTGCTTTTGATCTGGATCCTTTTTGATATTTTCTCCGGCGGCCTTTTCCTGACGCCTCGGAACCTGTGGAACTTGTCGGTCCAGACCGCTTCCGTCGCTGTCATGGCGACCGGGATGGTCCTGGTTATCGTGACGCGCAACATCGACCTTTCCGTGGGATCGATACTCGGATTTGTCGGCATGATCATGGCTGTGACGCAGGCGGAAATCCTGCCGGCCTTCATCGGTTTCGACAACCCCTTCACCTGGCTCATTGCCCTGGCGGTCGGCATTGCGGTCGGCGCCGCGATCGGCGCGTTGCACGGCTACGTTATCGCCTATATGGGCGTGCCTGCGTTCATCGTTACACTCGGCGGATTGCTGATATGGCGCGGTGCGGCATGGTGGGTGACCTCCGGGCGCACCGTCGCGCCGATGGATTCAACGTTCCGGCTGCTCGGCGGCGGTCCGGCCGGCTCGATCGGCGAGATCGCCAGCTGGATCGTCGGGCTGATCGCCTGCGCGGCAATCATTGCGATGATTATCATCGCGCGTCGCCAGCGCAAACGCTTCCAGTTCCCCTTGCGTCCGGTCTGGGCGGAGACCTTCCTCGCTGCACTTGGCTGCTTCCTGGTGCTCAGCGCGGTCTATATAGCCAACACCTACTACTGGCCGATCGGCATCGTGCGCCGGCAGATCCAGGCCGGGCTGCTTGAAGGCGAGGCGACCGAGATCTTCATCGGCCACGGCGTGGCGATCCCGGTTCTCGTGGCGGTCTGCGTCGGCATCGTTATGACGTTCCTGGCGACCCGGACCCGTTTCGGCCGCTATGTGTTCGCCCTTGGCGGCAATCCGGAAGCGACGGATCTTGCCGGCATCAACACGCGCTGGGTGACGATGAAGATCTTCATCATCATGGGCGTGCTTTGTGCCATTGCGGCGGCGATTTCGACGGCCCGCCTCAATGCAGCGACAAATGCGCAGGGAACGCTGGATGAACTCCTGACAATCGCTGCCGCGGTTATTGGCGGTACCTCGCTTGCCGGCGGTGTCGGCACGATCGCGGGGGCGATGATCGGCGCCGTGGTCATGCAGTCGCTGCAGTCAGGCATGGTGCTGATGGGTCTCGATACGCCGTTGCAGAACATCGTGGTCGGCGTTGTGCTGGTGATCGCGGTGTGGCTCGATTCGCTCTACCGCAGAGCGCAACACTAGAACAGGGGAGGAAATCATGAGCCTGGAATCAGCAACATCACCCCTGGTCGAGATGCGCAACATGTCCATCTCGTTCGGCGGCATCCATGCAGTCGACGACGCGTCTGTCGATCTCCATCCGGGTGAGGTCGTCGGCCTGCTCGGCCACAACGGGGCCGGCAAATCGACACTGATCAAGATCCTCTCGGGGGCCTACCAGCGCGACGGCGGCGAAATTCACATCGACGGCAAGCAGGCAACAATCAACAATCCGCGCGATGCCAAGGGATACGGCATCGAGACGATTTATCAGACCCTGGCGCTCGCCGACAATGTCGATACCGCCGCCAATCTCTACCTCGGGCGTGAACTGCTGACCCCTTGGGGGACGCTGGACGACGTGGCCATGGAGGCCAAGGCACGGGAAGTGATGGGGCGGCTTAATCCGCGGTTTCAACGCTTCAAGGATCCGGTCAAGGCGCTGTCCGGCGGGCAGCGTCAGTCGGTCGCCATCGCGCGGGCGATCCTGTTCAACGCCCGCATCCTGATCATGGACGAGCCGACGGCGGCATTGGGGCCGGAGGAGACGGCACAGGTGTCGGAACTCATCCTTCAGCTGAAGGCCGAGGGTATCGGCATCTTTTTGATCAGCCACGATATCCATGATGTCTTCGATCTTGCGGACCGCGTGGCGGTGATGAAGAACGGACAGGTGGTCGGCACTGCCAGGACCGAGGATGTCGACAAGGACGAGGTGCTGGGAATGATCATTCTGGGAAAATGTCCGCCTGGCGCGACGCCGGGGCCGGGCGCCCTCTCGAGCTGACCGAAGTCCGGGGCTTCCCGGTACAAATAACCGGCCGGCGGTGCGGCCGTTGCGCGGCAACGGATGATCTGCGTTCCGGCCATTGGAGGAGCAATGTATCTCGGAATCGATCTCGGCACGTCCGGTGTCAAGGCGCTGATCATCGATGGGCAGCAAAGGATCATCGCGTCCGCCACTGCCGATCTGAAAGTGTCGAGACCGGCTGCCGGATGGTCGGAACAGGATCCGGCCGAGTGGATTTCGGCAACGGGCGCGGCAATCGGCAAGCTGAGAAGCAAACACCCGGCGGAGGTTTCGGAGATTCGGGGTATCGGCCTTTCCGGCCAGATGCACGGTGCCACGCTGCTTGATTCCACCGACCGCGTGCTGCGTCCCTGTATTTTGTGGAACGATACGCGGGCACATGCGGAAGCCGCACAGCTTGACGCGGACCCGCAGTTCCGGTCGATCTCCGGAAACATAGTCTTTCCGGGCTTTACGGCTCCAAAGCTCGTGTGGGTGCGGAACAACGAACCGGATCTGTTCGCGAAGGTCGCATCGGTTCTGCTGCCGAAGGACTATCTGCGGCTCTGGCTGACGGGCGAGAAAGTGTCGGAGATGTCCGATGCATCGGGCACGAGCTGGCTCGATGTCGGCCAGCGGCGCTGGTCGCAAGAACTGCTTGCGGCCGGGCATATGGATTTGAGCCAGATGCCCCGTCTCGTTGAAGGCTCGGATCCAAGCGGAGGATTGCGTACGGAACTGGCCTTGGAATGGGGCATGCGGCCGGGCACGATAGTTGCCGGCGGTGCCGGCGACAATGCTGCCACGGCCATCGGCATGGGAACCGTCGGTGAAGGCGCGGCCTTTGTCTCGCTCGGAACATCCGGTGTCATCTTTGCCGCCAATGACGCCTACCGCCCAAACGCCGAGAGTGCCGTGCACACATTCTGCCACGCCGCTCCGCAAAGCTGGCATCAGATGGGCGTCATCCTTTCAGCGACCGACAGCCTCAACTGGTTTGCGGTGCTTGTCGGTCAATCCTCGGCTGTGTTGACGGATGAACTCGGCGACGAATTGCGCGCGCCGAGCGGTGTTTTCCTGCCGTTCCTGTCAGGCGAACGGACCCCGCACAATGATGCCGCGATCCGCGGTGTGCTGAGCGGCATTTCGCATGACACAGACCGCGCAGCGATCACGGCGTCCATCCTGCAGGGCGTCGCGTTTGCGTTTCGCGACAGTATCGAGGCCCTGGCGGCAGCCGGCACGCAGGTAACGCGACTGACCGCGAGCGGCGGCGGGTCGCGTTCGCACTACTGGCTTCGGACCATCGCGACGGCGCTCGACAAGCCTGTCGACGTCCCGGTCGCCGGCGATGTCGGGGCGGCATTCGGCGCCGCGCGGCTCGGCATGCTGGCTGGCGGCAACGCCACGCTGGCTGCCTGCACACCGCCTAATATCGAGCGTTCGATCGAGCCGGACGAAGCACTCCGGCCGGCCTATGAGGATGCCTATCAACTCTACCGGAAGACCTATCCGGCCATACGGAGCACCATGTCATGAAGACGGATTTTTTCGGCAATCTTGAGCCCATTTCGCACGCGGGTCCGGAAAGCACCAACCCGCTGGCTTTTCGTCACTACGATCCGGATGAGCTGATCATGGGCAAGCGCATGGAGGACCATCTGCGCTTTGCGGCGTGTTACTGGCACAATTTCTGCTGGCCGGGCGGCGATCCGTTCGGCGGCCAGACATTCGAGCGCCCCTGGTTTGGCGAGACCATGGAAAACGCCTATCTGAAAGCCGATGTGGCATTCGACATGTTCAGCATTCTCGGGGTTCCCTATTACTGTTTCCATGATGCCGACGTGCGGCCGGAAGGCGCCGATTTCTCGGAAAACACGCGCAACCTCAATACCATCGTCGACTATTTCGCGGAAAAGCAGGCCGAGACCGGCGTGAAGCTGCTTTGGGGAACGGCGAACCTTTTCTCCAACCGCCGCTACATGGCGGGCGGGGCGACGAATCCGGATCCGGATGTCTTTGCCTTTGCGGCGGCCACGGTCAAGACCTGCATGGACGCGACTCATCGGCTGGGCGGCGAGAACTATGTTCTGTGGGGCGGTCGCGAGGGCTACGAGACACTGCTCAATACGGATTTGGGCCGTGAAATGGACCAGCTCGGCCGTTTCCTCAACCTGGTTGTCGAGTACAAGCACAAGATCGGTTTTTCCGGTGCGATCCTGATCGAGCCGAAGCCGCAGGAGCCGACAAAGCACCAGTATGACTACGATGTTGCGACGGTCTACGGCTTCCTGAAACGCTATGGCCTCGAAAACGAGGTGCGCGTCAATATCGAACAGGGACACGCGATCCTTGCCGGCCACTCCTTTGAACACGAACTGGCGGCGGCCAATGCTCTGGGCATTTTCGGATCCATCGACATGAACCGCAACGACTACCAATCGGGCTGGGATACGGACCAGTTTCCCAACAACGTGCCTGAAATGGCGCTTGCCTATTACCATGTCCTCAAGGGCGGTGGCTTTACATCAGGCGGTACGAATTTCGACGCCAAGTTGCGGCGCCAGTCGCTTGATCCCGAAGACCTGCTGATGGCCCATATCGGCGGCATGGACTGTTGCGCCCGCGGCCTCAAGGCCGCCGCAGCGATGCTGGAGGACCGGGTGCTCTCTGGCTTCGTGGACAAGCGGTATGACGGCTGGAATGCGCCGGATGCACAGAAGATGCTGACCGGCGACACGGGCCTTGAGGATATTGCTGCCCGGGTCGAGGCTGAGGGTATCAACCCGTCGCCGAAATCCGGTCACCAGGAGTATCTCGAAAACGTCGTCAACCGATACGTCTGACCGGTCAAAAACGGTTTTCGCGTCATTTGTCTGCATCATGATTTTGATTGCAATCAATCAAAATCATGATGTTTTTTCATTGTCCCACCATTGTTCCCTGATTTTCGATCCCGTATTTTCGGGACCGGAGGAACGATGCGAAAAGCAACCGTCCATGATCTGGCAGCCCTGGCGGGCGTAAGCACAGCGACCGTTGACCGTGTCCTGCACAATCGTCCGGGTGTCAGCAAAAAAGCCCGTGAACGGGTAAAGGCGGCGATCCATGAACTCGGCTTCGGCCAATTGCCTGACGATCTCATGGAGGCGCCCAAACGAACCCTGCGTTTCCTGTTTCTGCTCCCGAAGGTCAATACCAGCTTTGCCCGTGCGATCGGCGAATCTGTTCGTGCAGCCGCCAATCTGAGCGACGAGGTGAATGTCATCAACGACATCCATCGCCTCGATCTGCGCGACAATGAGGCGATTGTCCGCGAACTCGATGACGTGACCGCGGACAAGTATGACGGGCTGGCTCTTTTCGCGGTCGACGCGCCCGGTGTGCGCCAGGCGATGGACCGTGTCGTTGCGCGCGGCGTGCAGGTCGTAACCATGGTATCGGACATACCCACGTCCAAACGGCATCACTTTGTCGGCATCGACAATGTTGCGGCCGGACGGGTCGCGGGCACGTTGATGGGCCGCTTTGTCGGACAACGCAAAGGCACGATCGGCGTCATCGCCGGCTCGCTGCGCATGCGCGATCACGTTGATCGCTATTTCGGTTTCGAGCAGATCCTGCATGCGCGTTTCCCGGCGCTTCGCATCCTGCCGATCGAGGAGGGCGACAGCCTTCAGGAGCGCAATGCAGCGATCACGCGGCGCCTGCTGGAAAAGCATGACGATCTGGTCGGCCTGTATTCCGCGGCCGCGGGAAACATCGGTATTCTCGATGTCCTGGCGGACCTCGGCATCTCCGACAAGCTTGTGGTCGTGATGCACGAATTGTCAGAACACGTACGTGCCGGACTGGCCAGTGGAACAATCGATGCGGTGATCAATCAGGACACGGGCCACATTGCCCGCAGCGCCGTTCGCGTGTTGACCGCCTTCTGCAGCAGCAGGCCGATCATCGAGGCGCAGGAGAAGATCAGGATCGATATCTACCTGGCGGACAATCTGCCATGAGGTAGCGGCCACATCAGCGAAACAACGAATACGGAAGACGGCACGACGGTTACAGCGACCGGTCGGCACGGGCTTCCTTTGTCTGAAACCAGCGAAGCTTTCAGCGCTCGAATCCAGCGCTGACAATGGGAGAAACAGGAGATGGCATGAATGGGATGTGAGCGGTCATGCATCCCGACTCGGCTAGAGTGCCGGGAGAGGCGGATAGGCTGCAGGCTGGATGTCTTTTTAGGGCATTGCGACCCTGTACAGGAGATTACCCGCCGCCTGCATCCGAACGACCAGCATGAGGCCCGGTTCGACCCGGTGATCTCGTATAGGAGTCTGGCCTGGCCGTTCACACCCCTTTGCAGGGTTCCGCCTCCCGCCAACGAGAGGATTTTAGCAATGGCTTTCATCGGTGTCGATCTCCACACGACGTCTTTCACGGTCTGCCGCCTTGCCGCGGACGGCAACGAGGTTTTTGAAACCTGCCAGCTGGCAGCGGCCGATCTGGACCGGTTCTGCCTGAGCCTTGATGCGGACGATGAGGTCGCCGTGGAAGCGACGGGCAATTCGGCCTGGTTCCGCGACGAAGTGATCGCCTGCGTTGGCCGTGTGGTGGTGGTCAACCCGAAGCAGTTCGGCGTGATCCGCAAGTCGGTGAAGAAGACGGACAGAAACGACGCCCGGGCCCTGGCCTTCTTTCTGTCAAAGGACATGCTGCCTGAGACCCGCGTCAAAACGGTGGCCGAAGGCGAACTGGCGTCGCTGACCCACACGCGCGACCTTCTGGTCAAGCAGCGCACCCGGCTTTTGAACAAGATCCACGCGCTCCACACCCGCCACGGCATCAAGCTGAAGAAGGAAAGCCTGGGCTCCAAGCGACGGCTCAATGCCCTGGAGACCGGCCGGTTCTCCAGCCTCGAACAGGTGGAACTGCGCATCGTGCGCGATCAGGCGCTCAGCCTGACGGATGCAATCGCCGAACTTGATCGCGAGATCGCCTCCGCCGCCGAGGCCATGGACGGATATGACGGGCTGATCTCGATCAAGGGTGTCGGGCCGCGCGCGGCAGCCGTATTCCTCTCCGGCATAGGCAACGTCGATGACTTCGAAGACGCGGACAAACTGGCCGCCTATGTGGGCATTGTCCCCCGTGTCAGCCAGTCAAGCGAGACTGACAACCGGGGCCGGATCACCAAACGCGGGAACAAACTGATGCGCACCACGCTGGTCCAGTGCACGCTCATTGCCATTCGTTACTCGGGCTACCTCAATGCCTTCTACCAACGGATCAAAGCCCGGCGCGGGGCCGGCAAGGCAATCATCGCCACAGCGCGCAAGTTGCTCGCGATCATCTACGACACACTGAAAAACGGCTGGGTCTTCGATGACTTTCCGGCATTCAAAATCGCGGGACAGAACAATCCTGCTGGACAATCATCATAGGAGGATCTCATGAAGAAACTGCTTACAACCTGCCTGGTCGCCGGCGGGATCTTGACCGGCTCGGCAATGGCCGATGAGACAGTGAAGGTGCTGTCCATCAACCGGGACATCGAGTCGTGGAAACAGATCTATCTGGACGTGGTCGAGGCGTACAACAAAGCCAATCCGGGCGTGACCGTTGAGGTCGAGTTCATGGAGGACGAGGCGTTCAAGCAGAAACTGCCGACATTGCTGCAGTCCGACGCCGCGCCGGATCTGTTCTTTTCATGGAGCGGCGGCGTTTTCTACGAACAGGCCGACCAGGGGTAATACCGGCATAACACCGGGCAGCATTGTGTTTTGATTTGTCATTTCCGGTGGTGCGGCAAATCGACTCGATCAGCGCTGCTGGGGTTCTCACCGAGATGTTTTTGTGAGTCGATGAGTTTATGTCGGATTTCCCACCTCACGCACTTGATGATCTGTCGAATACAGAACTCAAAGATCTGGTTGTGACCCTGCTCGGCGAGGTGGCCGAGTTGAAGCAAATCGTCGCTGAACAAAATCAGGTGATTGCCGAACAGAAACAGACAATTGCCAATCTGCGCGACGAGGTCGCTCGATTAAAAGGGGTGAATGGGCGACCGGACATCAAGCCGAGCAAACCAAGCGGCATGAACCAGGCCAGCGAGAAAAAGGCGCGTAAGAACGGCAATAAAAGCTGTGGACGCGGCAAAAAGAAGCCACCTCGGCACGGTTCAATGAAAGACCGGATTGTAAAAGCGGACGTTCCAGAGGGTTCCCGCTTCAAAGGGTACGAGGACTTCCTCGTTCAGGATCTCATCATTCAGCCAGTGACCACCCGGTTTCGGCGCGAGCGCTGGTTGACACCTGATGGTAAGACTGTCGTGGCTCCGCTGCCACAGGGCCTCAAGGGCCATTTTGGTGCCGAACTGCGCCGTTTTGTGCTGATGCAATACCATCAAGGCCAAGTCACTGTGGGACGATTGGTAAAGCTCCTGAGCGAAATCGGCATAGATATCTCCGAGCGCCAGGTCATGCGGTTTTTGAATGAGGGTCATGAGCATTTTGCCTTGGAAGCACGCGCAATATTGCAGACGGGATTGGACGCGGCGTCATGGGTGACGGTCGACGACACCGGGGCACGCCACAAAGCCCAAAACGGCTACTGCACCCAGATCGGCAATGATCGGTTTTCCTTCTTTTCCACAACCGGTTCTAAAAGCCGCATCAACTTTCTCGAACTCCTGCGGGCCGGGCATGAAGACTATGTGATCAACGCCGATGCACTTGCCTATATGCAGCAGCGTTCTCTCAATGCTCCGGTTCGCCAGTTGTTGATTGACGCTGAAGATAAGTATTTCCCGAACTGCGCAGACTGGCAGGCCCATCTCGACCGGCTCGGGATCACTGCACTGAAAGTCACACCTGATCCCACGCGCCTTGCCACCGAGGGTGCGTTATGGGGCAGTATCAGCGCACATGGCTTGCTCACCGATACGGTGATCGTCAGTGATGATGCCAAACAGTTCAAAGTCGGCGATCATGCGTTGTGTTGGATTCACGCCGAACGGTTGGTGCATAAGCTCAACACCTTCACAGATAAGCACTATGCCATTCAACAGCGCACCCGCAGGCTGATCTGGCTCTACTATGAATGCCTCAAAACCTACCGTCTCAACCCAAGTCCACAGCGCAAGGCGGTCTTGCAAAACCGCTTCGACCAGATATTCCGCCACCGAACCGGTTTTGCAGCCCTTGATAATCTGTTGAGGCGATTGCACGCCAACAAGGCTGAACTGCTGATGGTTCTGGAGCATCCGGAAATACCGCTGCACACCAACGGTTCCGAGAACGATATCCGAGTTGTTGTAGTCAAGCGCAAGATTTCAGGTGGGACGCGCAGTGACATTGGTCGGACCAACCGCGACACCTTCTTGTCGCTGCTCAAGACCTGCAACAAACTCGGCATCTCGTTTTGGGACTATTTGGGGGATAGGCTGGGCCTCAATGGGAAACCGGTGCCCGCTCTGCCGCAACTCGTAGGCCAGTCTCATTTTGCATCCTGAACAGCCACTCTTCGGCAAGATCGAGATTGCATTGCGCGACAGCTGGATTGTGAAGATGCGGTCGACATGACATTTCCAATCTTGCATTGTGGCGATGGTTCATCCGTCTGACGGCGCAATCATATCGACACATATAGCAGGACGTTTCACACAATGGCTCAGGCTGGCAATCAACTTGATATAGTTCGTCTCAGCATCACGTTGCGGGATGTGAAGCCCAGGGTCACAAGACGAATGGATGTCCCTGCGAACACATGCCTTAATGACCTCCACTTATACATTCAGGCCGCAATGGGGTGGCACAACTGCCATCTATGGGAATTTGAGGCGATCCGGTATGAGCAAGTTGTCACTTGGAGTGCTGATAGTGATCAGTATTTCTCCAGCCCCAAATCAGACGCCTCTGCTACCGTTCTCGACGTCATAGACTTTTTGCAAGGCAAACCCGAATTCAATTACCTCTATGATTTCGGAGACTCATGGAGACACAAAATCCGTATTGGAAAGATTCAGTCGGCACATAAGGACAGACAGTATCCATATCTTGTTTCCGGTAGCGGGCGTTGTCCACTTGAGGACATAGGAGGCGTATGGGGATACTCTGAATTCTTGGCAGCATTCGAAAACCCGGATTCTGAATACCGGGAGTACTATCCCGATTACTTCGATGGAAGTGACAACTGGAATCCGGAAGACGCGGAACTTGAAAAAAGGCGAGCAGCTATTGCGCGATTCCAATAGAATCCCCACCCCAGCCACCGCAAGCACAATTCCCCCATTCGTTGATGCCTCCAGAAAATCATGGAAACAGAAAGAGCGTCCGCTCTGACGCCTGAATTCTGCCCGGTGTTATGCCGGTATTACGACCAGGGCTTTCTGAGGCCCATTCCTGATGATGTTGCGGCGGAATGGAAGAAGGACCTTTCGGCCGGCGGAATGGCCGCGCTTTCGTACAAGGGCAAGTTTTACGGTGCGCCCGAGGCGTCCCAGAACGTTGCTATCTGGTACAACAAGGACATGGCCAAGAAGGTGGGCGTCGATCCGACAAGGATCAAGACCTGGGACGATTTTCTCGATCAGGTCAGAACTGCCAAGGATGCCGGCGTCACGTCGATCATTGTCGGTGGACAGGACAAGTGGCCACTGCATTTCTACTACTCGCTGCTTGCCATGCGCATCATGGGCGAGGACGGTCTTCGCGCATCGGCTGCCGGCGAGAATGGCGGTTTCGACAACGAGGACTGGGTGCGCGCAGGCAAGGAGTATATGCGCCTGATCGAACTGGAGCCGTTTCAGGACGGTTTCATGGGCGTCAAATATGATGCCGCGACCGGCCTTTGGGGCGACGGCGGCGCGGTCTTTACCCTGATGGGCGACTGGGATCTGGGCGCACAGCGCGCCGCATCCTCGAATGGCGGCCTCTCTAACGAACAGCTTGGCGTCGTTTCATTCCCGATGGTTGAAGGCGGCAAGGGCAAGGTCACTGATACGCTCGGCGGCGCTTCGGGATTTGTCGTCACACGCAACGCACCGGATGCGGCCATCGACTTCCTGAAGGTTTTCATGGGACCGGCGGCGCAAAAGCGCGCGGCGGCTGAAGGCATCTACATCCCGACTGCGCCGTCGGCCGGCGGCCTCGTCGAGGATTCCATCCTCAAGCAGTTCGCTGCCATCGGCGGTGCGTCGACCTATCACCAGCTGTTCCTTGATCAGTTTTTCGGCAGCACGCTCGGTGGCGCGATAAACGACGTGTCAGCGCAAATGGCGACCGGCGACATCACGCCGGAGGAGGCCGCGAAGCTGCTCGAAGAAACGCGGCAGTTCCAGTAGGCGGACCAGCAAGACCAGCGTCCGGCCGGCACAGGCCGGGCGTTCGGTGCAGCAATCGGGGCTTATGCAATGACACTGGTTTCCACGCAGAACGCGGTCAAATCCGCGAAACGCCGACGATTGTGCGCCACGACGGTGCGAAGAGGAGGTTCTGATGACGTAGCAGTACTGACTTTGAGCACCTTGCTACACAGGAGATGAGGGAAGGCCCCTCGGGCTCGGGTTGCAGGACCAGGGTCCAAACCGCCACAAGCTGCTCTGGCCCAATGGCCGGGGTGGCGAGCGTTGTGGAAAAGGCGGGGATTACCCGTCAGGTGACTGCTGGTAAGACGAACGCGAGTGAACCGTTGATGAAGTGTCGAAAGCGTAGGGATGTCGCCGAAACCAGGCTCCAGTCGTTGGCCTGGGACGAAGTTCGGAGGATGCCTGCTGACTGTCCGAGCGGCGACCGGCATAAAGATGGCGTGAGACCAGCGAGAGGCTCCTGTGTGGAACGTGGGAACCTGGCGCTCCGATGCCAAGGGAGACCTCCAAGCGGCAGACCCGCAAGGAGCCGAGTACCGAAGCGGAGCACAGGGGCGGACGGGTCCGTATTAGTGATGAAACCCGGTAATGCGGGTAGAGCGAAGGGACCCGGCTCTCCAGCCGAAGACGGCGGCCAACCAGAGATGGGAGGAGCCGTTGTCTGAGGCAAAGCCATTCGAAATTCCGAAGCGGCTGGTCTGGGACGCCTACCGACAGGTACGGGCGAATCGCGGCGCGGGCGGTGTTGACGGCGTGTCTATGGCAGCATTCGAGGAAGACCTCGGGGGAAACCTTTACAAGGTCTGGAACCGGATGTCGTCGGGCTCGTATCACCCGCCGCCGGTGCGGCTCGTCGAGATACCCAAAAGTGGGGGCGGTCTTCGACCTCTTGGCATTCCGACGATCGCCGACCGCGTGGCGCAAACGGCTGTGAAGATGGTTCTGGAACCAATGGTGGAACCGATGTTCCACCGTGATTCCTATGGCTATCGGCCCGGTCGTTCGGCGCTTGATGCGGTCGGAGTGGCACGGAAACGCTGCTGGACGTTCGACTGGGTGATCGATCTTGATATCAAAGCATTTTTTGATTCGATTCCGCATGACCTGATCGAACGTGCCGTTGCACATCACACTGACCTGGCCTGGATCCGGCTGTACGTTGGGCGGTGGCTTCGCGCTGCTGTCGAGCGACCGGACGGCACCCGGGAAGAACGGACCAAGGGAACGCCGCAAGGCTCACCAATCAGTCCGATTCTCGCCAATCTCTTCCTGCACTACGCGTTCGACTCGTGGATGGAACGAAACCATCCAAACGTCCGCTTTGAACGTTACGCGGATGATGCAGTCGTTCACTGCAGGAGCGAAGGAGAGGCGCAGGCGGTGTTGGAGGCCATCCGGAAACGGCTGGCCGATTGCGGTCTGGAATTGCATCCGACGAAGACCAAAATCGTCTACTGCAAGGACGATGACCGCAGGCAGGAACACGAGCGGGTCAAGTTCGACTTTCTCGGCTTTACGTTCCAGCCTCGGCGAGCCAGGAACCGGTGGGGACACTACTTCGTCAGCTTCCTGCCGGCGATCAGTGTTCAAGCGGCGAAGGCGGTGCGCAGGACCATCCGCGAGTGGCGGATGGCATCCACCAGGAACAATCAGACCCTGGAGGATCTGGCCCGCCTGATTAATCCGGCGGTGCGAGGCTGGATGAACTACTACGGGCGCTATTACCGCTCGAAGTGCGTTCAGGTGCTGCGTCAGGTGAACGTGGCCCTCGCCCGCTGGGCGCGACGGAAATATAAACGGTTCAGACGCCGGGAGCGGGCGTCCACGCATTGGCTGGGACGTATCGCGCGACGGGACCCCAACCTTTTTGTCCTGTGGCAACTCGGTATTCGACCGGAGGCTGGAGAGTAGGAGCCGGATGAGGCGAGAGTCTCAAGTCCGGTTCTGTGAGGGCCGAGGGGTGAAATTCCCCTCGGCTACTCGACGCGTTTCGACCTCGGCGGTCAGACGACGATGCTGCTGACTTTCCTGCCTCCGGCCATCCTGCTTTTTACAGTGTTCGTCATGCTCCCGATGGCCGAGGCGGCATTCTTCTCGCCGTACAAATGGAGTGGCTACGGCCCGGCGCCCTGGGCCTTCAACGACGCGACCGGCAACACCTACGGCACCTGGACCGGCGCCGCGAATTTCGAACGCATGTTCGGCCACAGCGCCTTCCGGATAGCGCTCTCCAACACCATGAAGGTCGTTGCCGTTTCGCTGCTCATACAGTTGCCGCTGGCACTGATGCTTGCTCTGATGATTTATCAGAAAAGCTATGCGAACACGGTCTTCCGGCTGATCTTCTTTGTCCCATATATCCTGGCGGAAGTGGCAACCGGCCTGATCTGGAGTTTTGTTTTCGACGGCAACTTCGGCCTGTCGCGCATGATCACGGACATGTTCCAGCTGCAACAGGCCTTCTTTCCGCTGGCGGAAAAGCAATGGGCATTCAACACCATTCTGGCGGTGATCGTCTGGAAGTATTTCGGCTTCCACATGATGATCTATATTGCGGGTCTCCAGAGCATCCCTAAGGACCTGATCGAGGCGGCCCGTATCGACGGTGCCCGTCCGCTGCAGGTGATCTTTTTCGTCAAGCTGCCGATGCTTTGGCCGGCCATCACCATTTCAATCTTCTATTCCGTGCTCGGTGCCCTGCAGGTGTTCGACCTGGTCATGCCGATGACTGCGGGCGGCCCGTCGAACAGTAGCCACACGCTGGTCAGCTATCTCTATAATTTCGGTTTCATCCGCCTGAATGTCGGATATGGCAGCGCCGTCGGTGTGTTCCTGTTCGCGGTCGGTGTCATCTTCGCCTTCGTCTACCGCAACACCGTGCAAAGGGAGGCGGCGCGATGACCGGGTTCACCTGGCGGAGCGCGACGCGCATCTGCGCGCTGCTCTTTGTGTCCAGCCTTATTGTCATCCCCTTGGCAGCGACAATCCTTGGCGGTTTCAAGACCGATGGAGAGTTGCGAGCCGAACCGTTCGGATTGCCGGAGATCTGGCGCACCGAGTTCTATGCGGAGATCTTCGCCGATCCCCAGTTCTGGCGTTACCTGTGGAACTCGCTGGTCATCTCACTGCTGACCGTGGCGCTGACGCTTATCCTCGGATCGATGGCAGCCTATGCCTTTGCGCAGGCGACATTCTTCGGCTCGCGTTTCCTGTTCAGCTATCTGCTTCTTGGCCTGATGTTTCCGTTCGCCGCAGCAATCATGCCGCTGTTTCTGACCGTGCGTGATCTGGGTCTTCTCGACACACCCTGGGGTGTGGTCCTGCCGCAGGTCGCCTTCGGCCTGGCCTTTTCCATCATGTTCTTCCGGACTTTCTTTAAACAGATGCCGCCGGAGTTGTTCGAGGCGGCCCGGGTCGATGGCTGCGGCTACATCCGTTTCTACTTCTACTTCACCCTGCCGCTGTCGACGCCGATCCTTGCGACCATCGCTGTCTTCGTGTTCGTACAGAGCTGGAACAATTACCTTCTGCCTCTGATCATGCTCAATGACCGGGCCGGCTACACCTGGACGCTTGGCGCCATGGATTATCGTGGCGAATATATCTCATCGTGGAACCGTACGCTGGCCTTCATGAGCATGACGCTCACCCCGGCGGTCGTGTTTTTCATCGCAGCACAGAAATACATTGTCGCCGGGCTCACCGGCGGCTCGGTCAAGGGATAATCTACATGATACGAAATCCGATCCTGCCCGGCTTCAATCCCGACCCGTCGATCTGGCGAGTCGGTGAAGACTATTACATCGCGACTTCCACATTCGAGTGGTATCCGGGCGTGCAGATTCATCATTCGCGGGATCTGACCAACTGGACGCTGGTGTGCCGGCCGCTCGACCGAGCGAGCCAGCTCGACATGCGGGGAAACCCGGATTCATGTGGAATATGGGCACCGTGCCTGTCTCATGCCGACGGCCTCTTCTGGCTCGTCTATACCGATGTGAAACGCTATGACGGCAACTACAAGGATACGCACAACTACCTGGTGACCGCGCCTGCCATAGACGGTCCCTGGTCGGATCCGGTGTATCTCAACTCTTCAGGGTTCGACCCCTCGCTGTTCCATGATGAGGACGGGCGGAAATGGCTGGTCAACATGGTCTGGGACCACCAGGGTAATCGCGACCCGGTGTCCGGCGGAAAGCCGGGATTTTTCGGCGGTATCCTGCTTCAGGAGTATGATATCACTGCGCGGCGGCTTGCCGGGCCGATCAGGAACATCTTTCGCGGCAGTGCCCACGGGCTGACAGAAGGGCCGCATCTCTACCGGCAAAACGGCTGGTACTATCTGATCACTGCCGAAGGCGGCACCGGCTATCAGCACGCCGTCACCCATGCGCGGTCCCGTTCGATAGAAGGGCCGTACGAGATCCACCCGAACGTGCACCTGCTGACGGCGAAGGACTCGGCCGGAACCGGCCTGCAACGAATCGGCCACGGGCAGCTTGTTGCGACCCCGGATGGCTCCTATTACCACACATTCCTGTGCTCCCGGCCGCTTCCGGGAACCCGCAAATCACCGCGTGGCCGTGAAACCGGTATCGCCCGGCTCGAGCTTCGGGAAGATGGATGGTTTTACGCGGAAGGAAATGCCGCGACACCGGATCAGTCGATTGCACCGCCAATGCCGGCGGACGCGCCGACAAAACCCGAGCGCAACACCTACCAATTTGACAATGACACCTTGCCGATGGATTTCCAGTGGCTTCGGTCACCCTTTGCCGACCGGCTCTTTTCCTTGAAGGAACGTCCCGGTTTCCTTCGGCTGTTCGGACGGGAATCCATCGGCTCCTGGTTCGAGCAGTCGCTTGTAGCGCGCCGGCAGACCTCGTCGGGCTACCGCGCCGAGACCTGCCTGGAGTTCCAGCCGGAATCCGGTCAGCAGATGGCTGGCCTGACGGCCTATTACAACCGGGCGCAATTTCATTATCTCTATGTTTCGCTGAACCAAGCGGGAAAACGTATGCTCGATATACAAAGCTGTCCCGGGAATTGGCCGGAAGCGCATCTTGTTTTCCCGCTCGCGGAACCTGTTCCGCTTCCCGATGACGGTCCGGTCTGGCTTGGCGTCGATGTCGACGAGGCCGTGCTCCAGTTCCGATATTCAACCGAAAAGGGGCGTTGGCGGAACATAGGCCCGCAGCTTGATGCGTCGGTGCTTTCCGATGAGGGTGGCCGCGGTGAGCATGCGAATTTCACCGGCGCGTTTGTCGGCATGGCCGCGCAGGACCTGACGGGCAGGGCGCTGCCGGCAGATTTTTCACATTTCCATTATGCGGCGATTGAAGCGCAACACGCCTCATGAGCCCGCATGCGATCACTGCAAAGGAGGTCTGCCATGGCTGAAGTGAGGCTTGAGAATGTCGAGAAGTCCTTCGGCTCAGTCAACGTCATTCCCAAACTGGACCTGACAATAGCCGATGGCTCATTCACGGTTCTTGTCGGCCCCTCCGGATGCGGAAAGTCGACGCTCTTACGGCTGATAGCCGGCCTCGAAGAGACCAGCGCGGGGCATATCTCTATCGACGGAATTGACGTGACCGACCGCGAGCCGTCTGACCGCAGCATCGCGATGGTGTTTCAGTCCTATGCGCTCTATCCGCATATGACCGTGGCGCAGAACATTGGCTTTGGCCTGCGGCTTGCCCGTAAATCGAAAAGGGAAATTCGTGATCGTGTGACAGAGGCGGCCGAGATCCTCCAATTGGAGAGCCTGCTTGATCGCAAGCCGCGACAATTGTCCGGCGGGCAGCGCCAACGCGTGGCCATCGGCCGGGCCATTGTGCGCAAACCGAAAGTGTTCCTTTTTGACGAACCGCTTTCCAACCTGGATGCGGCGCTGCGTACGCAGATGCGCGTCGAACTCGCCGAACTGCATGCCAAGCTCGATGCGACGATGATCTATGTAACGCATGATCAGGTGGAAGCCATGACCATGGCTGATCAGATCGTGATCATGAATGGCGGCGTGGTCCAGCAGTCCGGTAGCCCGATGACGCTCTATGATCAGCCAGCCAATCCTTTCGTTGCCGGTTTCATCGGATCGCCGCGAATGAACCTGCTGGAAGGATCGGTCGCGAAGCAGAATGGCGCAGAGCTGCTCGGTGTGCGCCCGGAGCATTTTGAACTGTCACACAAGGATGGCAGCTGGGAAGGCCGCGTCCGCTACGCGGAACACCTCGGATCCGACACGGTTGCCTATGTGGATGTCGACACGGTCGGTTCGGTGACCGTGCGGGTCAGCGGTGAAGTGCCCGTCAGTGCGGGCGATCGTGTCTTTTTGACACCCAACCAGGCGCGACTGCACAGATTTTCCGGCGATGTGCGGCTGGCGGCGTAATTGGCCAAGAAAGGCAGGACCATGAAAGTGTGCATTACTGGAGGAAGCGGCGGTGCCGGCGGGGCTGTTATTGAAGACCTGGTCGAGCGCGGTGTTGACGTGGTCAATATCGACCGGCTCAAGCCGCAGCACCAGATCTGTCCGTACATAGAAACGGATCTCCTCGATTACGCCAGCGTTCGGCGGGCCGTTCAGGGAACCGACATGATCGTTCATTTTGCCGGCAATCCGCAGCCCGACTTCAATTTCTCCGATGGTGCGCACAGGTTCGAAAACAACACACAGTCATGCTTCAACATATTCAATGCGGCCGCGGAAACGGGCGTTAAACGGGTGGTCTGGGCATCCAGCGAGACGGTGTATGGCTATCCGTTCGAAAACAATGTCCCGACCAGTGTTCCCTGCCGCGAGAGCGATGAGATCAGGCCGCAGAACGCCTATGCGATCTCGAAGGCCGCATCGGAATTCATCGCCGCCGAGATGCACAAGCTCTATGGCCTCAGCTTTGTAGGCCTGCGGCTTTCCAATGTGCTTTATCCGGTGGCCGGCCATCATGCGAGTTACCATCTGATCCCTGAGTACTGGCAGGACCCGATGAGCCGCAAATTCAACCTGTGGAGCTATGTCGACTGCCGCGATGTCGCGCGGGCAACATGGATGGCGCTCGGTTCGGAACTCGGCGGCGCGGAGGTGTTCAATATAGCAGCGCGGGATACGCTCATGCGGATCGACAATCATCAATTGCTGGAGATGGCTTTTGATGAACCGGTGGCACAGGACTTCAGATTTCCGCGCGCTTCCTTCCTCGATATCTCCAAAGCTGAGCGCCTTTTGGGATTCGTGCCGGAATATGGATGGTCCGACGTCATCGATCCCTGATGGTGCTTCCGATCACCGATGACGTCCGGTGGCTTCGCTGTTCACTCTGACCGGTGATTTATTTCCAATTGGCGCTGGAAATTCCGACGCCAACGCCTCATAAGTCCGTGTTGTCGATGCATCAAACGGCGGAGCGTTACGTGATACGAACTCCTTATCTGCTGTTTCTCGGTGACGCGCCTGATGCGTTGGCCGCGAAAGTTGCCCAGGGAATCAAGGAATGGCGGCCGGAACTTGCCGTCGGCCAGCTGCGGCTGGACGGTTGCATGGCGGATATGGGCCTTGCCGACATGACAATCGAGGAAGCGGTTGCCAAGGGTGCCAAAACCCTGGTCATCGGTGTCGCAAACCGTGGCGGCGTCATCTCTTCGAACTGGATGGATGTGCTGAAGGCCGCGCTGGCAGCGGGTCTCGATCTTGCCTCGGGACTGCATAATCACCTGAACGACGAGCCGGACCTTGCGGCTCTTGCCCAGCGTGAAGGGCGCACGCTGCACGACGTGCGCATTCCGAGCGTTTCCTACCCGATCGCCAACGGGATCAAACGGAGCGGCAAACGCCTGCTGGCCGTCGGCACCGACTGTTCGTGCGGAAAGATGTACACGGCTCTGTGCCTGGAACGCGAAATGCGCAACCGCGGCATGAAGGCGACGTTCCGAGCCACCGGACAGACCGGTATCCTTGTGACTGGATCGGGCGTGCCGCTGGACGCTGTGGTTGCCGATTTCATGGCCGGCGCGGTTGAATATCTCACACCTGACAATGACGGTGACCACTGGGACCTGATCGAGGGGCAGGGCAGTATCTTTCACCCGTCCTATTCGGGGGTGTCGATGGCGCTTATCCATGGCGGCCAGCCCGATGCGCTGATCCTTTGCGACGAACCGAACCGGCCGCACATGCGTGGCCTTGCGACCTACAAGGCCCAGAGCCTGGAACTCCTGCGCGATACCGCCCTGTTGCTTGCACATATCGTCAATCCGCAATGCGCGGTCACGGGCATTGCCCTCAATACCTCGGCCATGGACGAGATCGAGGCCGCCGAATACGCCCAGCAGGTCGAGGAGCGCATGGGAATTCCGACCGTCGATCCCTACCGACATGGCGCCGCGCGCCTTGTCGATGCACTCGAATAGATGACGATGGGCGTGGACCTTTCTGTCGCCGAGACGGTGTTTCCGTTGGCGGAAGTCTTTACGATTTCGCGCGGATCGAAGAATGAGGCCCGCACCGTCACGGTGACGCTGAGGCACGACGGCCATGTCGGCCGCGGCGAGTGCGTGCCCTATGCGCGGTACGGGGAGACGGTCGAGAGCGTCATGGAAGTGATTTCGTCTCTCGCCGGCGAGTTTGCGTCGGGTCTTGACCGGCAAGCGCTGCAGAACCGGCTTCCGGGCGGTGCCGCCCGCAACGCGCTGGACTGCGCCCTTTGGGACCTGGAAGCCAATCAGGCCGGAAGACGAGCCTTTGAACTGGCGGGCCTTGCCGAACCCGTCGCGGTTCGGACGGCGTTCACCCTGTCGCTGGACAGTCCGGAAACCATGCGCGAGAAGGCAAGCCGAAATGCGCACCGCCCGCTTTTGAAGATCAAGCTCGGCGGCGAAGGGGACATTGCAAGGCTGGAGGCCGTGCGCGCCGGCGCACCCGATGCGGCCATCATCGTCGATGCCAATGAGGGCTGGAGCCCGGAAACCTATGCGGCGCTTGCGCCCGAAATGCTGCGTCTCGGCGTGCGAATGGTCGAGCAGCCGTTGCCGGCGGATGCCGATGGCGCCCTGGCGCAGATGGATCGGCCGCTCCCTGTTTGCGCCGACGAAAGCTGTCACGACCGGGCATCGCTGCCGGCGCTTGTGGGCAAATACGACATGGTCAATATCAAGCTGGACAAGACCGGCGGACTGACGGAGGCACTGGCGCTGAAGCGGGACGCGCAGGCCGCCGGCCTTGGCATCATGGTGGGTTGCATGGTGGCTTCGTCACTGGCCATGGCTCCGGCCTTACTTGTCGCTCAGGATGCCGATGTCGTTGATCTGGACGGGCCGTTGCTGCTTGCCGAGGACAGGGAGAACCCGCTCTTATATGATGATATGGGTGTCCACCCATCCACCCGCGAACTTTGGGGCTGAACATGCGGACTGTTTATGTGAACGGTGAATTCGTACCTGAAAACGAAGCGACGGTTTCGGTGTTCGACCGTGGTTTCCTTTTTGCCGACGGCGTCTATGAGGTCACATCGGTGCTTGATGGCAAGCTCGTCGATTTCGAAGGACATTGCGGCCGTCTGCGGCGCTCGCTTGGCGAATTGCAGATGAGTCTTAAAACAACCGACGAGGAACTTCTCGCGATCCACCGGCAATTGGTCGAGAGGAACGGCATAGAGGAGGGGCTCGTCTATCTCCAGGTGACACGGGGCGCGGCTGATCGGGATTTTGCCTTTCCGCCCGAAGACACGCCGACGACGATGGTGCTTTTCACGCAGGTCAAATCCCTGATCGACAGTGAACTCGCAAACCGGGGCCAGAAGATATTCACGGTCGAGGACCTGCGCTGGCGGCGCTGTGACATCAAGACGGTCCAGCTTCTTTATCCTTCGCTTGCGAAGATGGAGGCGAAATCCAGGGGCGGCGATGATGCCTGGCTGGTGCGCGATGGCCTGGTGACAGAGGGCTCCTCAAACAATGCCTATATCGTGCTCGATGACGGCACGATCGTGACGCGCGACCTGTCCAATCTGATCCTGCATGGCATCACACGGCGGGCTGTGTTGGAGTGCGCCCGGCATCTGCAGATGAAAGTCGTCGAACGTCCGTTCACCGTCGAGGAGGCGACCGGCGCGGTCGAGGCGTTCTCGACATCGGCCTCCGGTTTCGTTTGTCCGGTGATCGCCATCGACGGAAACCGTATCGGCGCGGGTGAACCCGGGCCGGTGGCGCGCAAGCTGCGCGATGTCTACATATCGGAAATGCGAAAATCAGCGATTTGACCGTGCTAGATTATTCCATTTTGGAATGATTTTATATCGAAATCTCGATTTACCTGCCCGCAGAATTGGCGCATTTTCCAAGAAATTTTAAGCAATCATGATTTTTCGAAATATCATGACCGGACTGAAACAAAGGCGCTGATAGGGTAGTATCGTCGCCACGTCCGCGCAGGGAGAGCAGTGCCATGAACATCAGCCTCAAGCCGAAAGAAATGCCGTCCTTGTCAACCTTCGACTGGGAAGATCCGTTCCGTCTGGACGACCAGCTCGAAGAAGACGAACGGATGATCCGTGACGCTGCGCGCGCCTATGCGCAGGAAAAACTGCAATCACGCGTTATTGAAGCCTATCGCGACGAGATCACCGATCCGTCGATCTTTCGCGAGATGGGCGAGATGGGACTTCTGGGCACCACGATCCCGGAGGCCTATGGCGGTATCGGCGCCGGATATGTGACCTACGGCCTTGTTGCTCGGGAGGTTGAGCGCGTCGATTCCGGCTACAGGTCGATGATGTCCGTCCAGTCGTCCCTCGTCATGTACCCGATCTATGCCTATGGTTCCGAGGAACAGCGGCAAAAGTTCCTTCCCGGGCTGGCGAGCGGCGAGCTGGTCGGCTGTTTCGGACTGACGGAGCCTGATGCCGGCAGCGATCCGGGCGGCATGAAGACGCGCGCGGAAAAGGTGCAGGGCGGCTACCGGCTCACCGGCAGCAAGATGTGGATCTCGAACGCGCCGATCGCCGATGTCTTCGTGGTATGGGCCAAGTCCGAAGCGCATGATGGCAAGATCCGCGGCTTCGTTCTTGAAAAGGGCGCGGCCGGCCTCTCGGCACCGAAGATCGGCGGCAAGCTGTCGCTCAGGGCCTCGATCACCGGCGAGATCGTGCTTGACGGCGTCGATGTTTCCGAGGACGCGCTGTTGCCCAACGTCGAAGGGCTCAAAGGGCCGTTCGGCTGTCTCAACCGCGCACGCTATGGCATCGCCTGGGGTTCGATGGGGGCCGCGGAGTTCTGCTGGCACGCGGCACGCCAGTACGGGCTCGACCGCAAGCAGTTCGGTCGCCCGCTGGCCCAGACCCAGCTCTATCAGAAGAAACTCGCGGATATGCAGACCGAGATTGCGCTCGGCCTCCAGGGCGCATTGCGCGTCGGCCGGTTGATGGATGAAGCCAACGCCGCACCCGAGATGATCTCGATCGTCAAGCGCAACAATTGCGGCAAGGCGCTGGATATCGCCCGGCTGGCCAGGGACATGCACGGCGGCAACGGCATTTCCGAGGAATTCCAGGTCATGCGCCACATGTGCAACCTGGAAACCGTCAATACCTATGAAGGCGCACACGATGTGCACGCCTTGATCCTCGGCCGCGCGCAGACCGGGTTGCAGGCTTTTTTCTGATCTTCTGAGGCACTGAAATGGACCGCGCGGAGATCGTCCACGAGAACTTCCTGAAGCGTGTTTCCGGAAGTGACTTCCCATCGCCCGTCTCGCATGTGTTGCCCGCGGAAGCTGGTCTGACCCCTGAGCATCTTGTCGGGATGTTCCGCAGCCAGGTGCTGTCGCGCCAGCTTGATCGGACATCGCGCAAGCTGCAGGCGCGAGGGGAGGGCTTCTACACGATCGGCTCATCCGGACATGAGGGTAACGCCGCGGTCGCGGCGGCGCTGCGTCCCGGAGACATGGCTTTTCTGCACTATCGCGATGCGGCCTTCCAGATCCAGCGGTCGACACAGGTGGCCGGGCAGACACCCGCCTGGGACATGCTCCTGAGTTTCGTCGCCTCAAGCGACGATCCGATCTCGGGCGGGCGGCACAAAGTGCTCGGATCAAGGGCGCTCTCGATTCCGCCGCAAACCTCGACAATCGCGAGCCACCTGCCGAAGGCGGTCGGCGCGGCCTATTCCGTTGGCCTTGCAAAGCGCCTGAAGCCGCAACACCGCAAGCTGCCGGAGGATGCCATTGTCCACTGCAGCTTCGGCGATGCATCGGCAAACCACTCGACAGCACAGGGCGCGTTCAACACGGCGAGCTGGACGGCCTATCAGGGCATCCCGCTGCCGCTGCTCTTTGTCTGTGAGGACAACGGGATCGGTATCTCCACCAAGACACCGGGCGGCTGGATCGAGGCGACGATGGCGCAGCGCCCGGCACTCAAATATTTCCGTTGCTCCGGTCTCGATATGGTCGAGACCTACGATGCGGCCCGTCGCGCCGCAGAGTTTGTGCGCCAGCGCAAGAAACCCGCCTTTCTGCACATGACCACCGTGCGCCTATACGGACATGCCGGCTCCGACATGCAGACCGCCTATATGACCAGGGACGAGGTCGAAGCGGACGAGGCCAATGACCCGCTGTTGCATTCCGCGCGGATCTTGACTGAAGCCGGCGTGATCAGCCGCGACGAAGTCCTGTCGATCTATAGCGGGATTGGTGAGCGTTGCGACCGGGTCGCCGAGAAGGTCATCAGCCGGCCGAAGCTGCAATCGCCGAAAGAGGTAATGGCAAGCCTTGTGCCGCCGAAACGCTCGTGCCGACCGGGCAACGGACCATCCGTGGAAAGGCGCCAGGCACTGTTCGGTTCCGATGCAAATGTCCTGGATAAACCTCAGCACATGGCGCGTTTGCTCAACTGGGCGCTGACCGACCTTATGATGGAGCATGACGAAGTGGTGCTGGCCGGCGAGGATATCGGTCCGAAGGGCGGCGTCTACAACGTTACGTCCAAACTGCATCAGCGATTTGGCGCGCACCGGGTGATCAACACGCTTCTGGATGAACAGTCGATCCTGGGGCTCGCCATCGGCCTTGCCCACAATGGTTTCGTTCCGATCCCGGAAATCCAGTTTCTCGCTTATCTGCACAATGCCGAGGACCAGGTGCGCGGGGAGGCGGCGACACTGAGCTTCTTTTCCAACGGCCAGTTCACCAATCCGATGGTGATCCGGATCGCCGGACTTGGATACCAGAAGGGTTTCGGCGGACATTTCCACAATGACAACAGCCTCGCGGTTCTGCGGGACATTCCGGGCGTGGTCGTCGCGTGCCCGTCGAACGGGGCGGACGGCGTTCACATGCTTCGCGAATGCGTGCGGCTGGCGCGAGAGGAACAGCGCGTCGTCGCCTTCGTGGAGCCGATCGCACTTTACATGAGCCGCGACCTGCACGGCGAGAAGGACGGGTTGTGGACGTTTCCTTACGAGCCGCCCGGCACCGGCGATCCGATCCGCCTTGGCGATATCGGCCAGTACGGCGAAGGAACGGATCTCGCGATCGTGACCTATGGCAACGGCTATTTCCTTTCCCGGCAGGCCGAAAGGATCCTTTTCGAGGACCAAGGTTTGAAATTGCGGATCATCGATCTTCGCTGGCTGGCGCCTTTGAGCGAGGAGGCGATCCTGGAAGCAGTGGCGCCTTGCGGCAGTGTCCTCGTCGTCGATGAGTGCAGGACAACCGGTTCCCAGTCGGAAGCGCTCATGGCGCTGCTTGCGGAACATACCGGGCCGGGCAAGAACATCGCGCGCATCGCAGCGGACGACAGCTTCATTCCGCTGGGCCGGGCGGCTACAGCAACACTGCCGAGCCGCGACAGCATTGTCGCTGCGGCGCTGGCCCTGACCGGACGCGCGTCATGAGAAAAACCGCCGTCGTCGTCTGCCCGGGTCGCGGGACCTACAACAAGTCCGAGCTCGGTTATCTCGGACGTTACCACGATGACAAGACCGATTTCATCGCCATGCTTGACGGCTACCGCGCCGAGCAGGATCAGACGCCCATCAGTGTCCTGGATGGCGCCGAACGCTACTCGGTCGCAACATATTCGCGCGGTGACAATGCCTCGCCGCTGATCTTTGGCTGCGCGTACGCAGACTTTCTGTCGATTGACCATGAAGCAATCGAAGTCGTTGCGGTGACCGGCAATTCCATGGGCTGGTACATCGCGCTCGCCTGCGTCGGCAGCCTGAGCGCCGCGAACGGGGTGCACGTCGTCAACACGATGGGCGCCCTGATGCAGGAAAGCCTTATCGGCGGCCAGACGGTCTATCCCTTGGTCGATGAGGAATGGCATGAAATCCCCGGAAAGCGCTCCGAAATCCTTGCTCTGGTCGAACAGATCGGCAATCGGGCGGGCTGCAGCGTCTTTGTGTCGATTGAACTCGGCGGCATGCTGGTGCTCGCCGGCAACGAAGCCGGTCTCGAGGCACTGGAGGGCGCTTTGCCACGTGTCGACGACCGCTTCCCCATGCGGCTTGCAAATCATGCGGCATTCCACACGCCCTTGCAGCAGCCGATCGCCGAAAAGGGCCGCGCACTGCTATCGGCTGGTCTCCTCAGCCAGCCGCGCATTCCGTTGATCGACGGCCGCGGCAATGTCTGGTATCCGCAGGCAACCGACCTTTCCGCGCTCTGGCGCTACACGCTCGACCACCAGGTGGTCCGGCCCTACGATTTCACCCGGGCCGTCCAGGCATCGGTAAAGGAATTCGCACCCGATTGCCTGATCGTGCTTGGGCCCGGCAATACCCTCGGCGGCGCGGTGGCCCAGTCCCTGATCGCCTGTTCGTGGGAAGGGCTTGGTTCAAAAGGCGATTTCACGGACCGTCAGGAAGTGGACCCGATCCTGATTTCGATGGGACTCGATGCGCAAAGGAAACTGGTCACCGGCTGACATTCGCCAGCCGCAAGCTGCTGACCGTTTCGGCGACGTCCGGCACACGGCGGATATCATCGAGGATCTCGTCAAGTTTTCTCAAGGAGTGCGTACGGATTTCAACAATCATGTCGAAACTGCCGCTGAGCGAGTGGATGTCGCCGGTGCCAGTGATCTTTCGTAGCGCGGCAACCGTCGGTCGCGTATCATTGGCAACAAGTTTCAAAAGGCAAAACGCACTGATGACCGCCTCTTCATCATCGGGTCCAAGCTCCACGGTGAATTTGGCGATCGTTCCGCGATCCACCATGCGGGCGATCCGGTTCTGCACGGTGGCGCGGGAAACGCCGAGATCGGCAGCGAGGTCCGAAACGGACCGCCGGCCGTCCCGTGTGAGTGTCTGCAACAGAGCGCGGTCGGTGTCATCCATGATCATTTCCGTTTTGTCAGTGCTATCTAAGAGCCGGATTCAAAAGTTATTCAAACGTAACAATACCTTGCGAGACGCCGCGTCATGAACCGGATGCTTGCTATGAACGCCCACGCGGTTGAGTTCTGGATGGTCCTCTCCCAGTCCCGGGCCAGTCTGCGGCAGCGCCCGAGCCAGGCGAAAGTTCGTTCCACCACCCATCGACGCGGCAGAACCTTGAAACCGACTGCGCTGTCGCAGCGCTTGACGGTCTCGACCGTCCAGTCGCCATGCCCCGCGAGCGCTGCTCGCAACTTCGGTCCCGCATAGGCGCCATCGGCGAAGATGTGGCGCAGCCAGGGGAAGCGGTCGCCGACAGCCCTGATCAGGTCGCAGGCCCCGTCCCTGTCCTGAATGTTGGCGGCGTGAACGATGATGAACAGCATCAGGCCGATCGTATCGGTGACGATGTGTCGCTTGCGGCCCTTGACCTTCTTGCCGGCGTCATAGCCGCGAACGCCCCCGCTTTCGGTGGTTTTCACGCTCTGGCTGTCGATCACGCCGGCCGTCGGTGAAGCCGCGCGGCCTTCCAGTTCGCGGGTATTGAGGACCAGGAGGTGATTGATGGCTGCAAAAAGACCCATGCGGCTCCAGGTGTAGAAATAGCCACGTACCGTCGATACCGGTGGGAACTGCTTCGGCAGCATGCGCCACTGGCAGCCGCTGGTTGCGATATAAAGGATCGCGTTCATCACCTCGCGCATATCGGTCGTACGCGGTCGTCCACCCCGTTTTGCCGGCGGAATGAACGGGGCAAGTATCGTCCATTCCTCATCGGTCAAATCGCTTGGAAATCTCAAATGGTCTCTGTTATGTTCGGCGCGGGCGATATCATTCCATGGCATCGTGATTCTCCATCTTCTTTGAAAAGACTGTTGAATCACAAACCATTGATATCGCTCAACTACTTTTAAATCCGGCTCTAACAAAATGACAAAATTTTATCGGATTGACAAAAGGATATTACTTTTTGCTGACACGCATTTCGTGTTGAATGACGCCACGACGCGTCGCTGGCCATCGTCGAGGAGAAGTGAAGATGACCTTTGAAGAAATCCTTTCCGCATCCGGCTTTGCGCAGAATGAACTTGAGGGCGGCGCGCTGGACGTTCACACGCCGATCGACGGTAGCCGCATCGCTTCCTTGCAGACCCACACGGATTCGCAGGTCCTGGATATGGTGGCCCGCGGCAACCGGGCTTTCGAAGCCTGGCGTAAAGTGCCGGCACCCAGGCGCGGTGAACTGGTGCGACTGTTGGGTGAGGAGCTGCGGGCGGAGAAGGAAAATCTCGGCCGCCTGGTGAGCCTCGAATGCGGCAAGATCTACCAGGAAGGCCTTGGCGAAGTGCAGGAGATGATTGATATCTGCGATTTCGCCGTCGGACTTTCGCGCCAGCTCTATGGCCTGACGATCGCGTCGGAGCGTCCGGGCCATGCGATGCGCGAAACATGGCACCCGATGGGTGTATGCGGCGTGATCTCCGCATTCAATTTTCCGGTCGCCGTTTGGAGCTGGAACACCGCCCTTGCGCTTGTCTGCGGCAATCCCGTTGTTTGGAAGCCGTCGGAGAAAACGCCGCTGACGGCGCTTTCGTGCAAGAAGATCTTTGACCGTGCCGCCGCCCGTTTCGGCGATGCGCCGGACGACCTGTTACAGGTTCTGGTCGGCGGGCGCGAGGTCGGCGAAACACTCGTTTCGTCTCCGGATGTGGCCATTGTGTCGGCAACCGGGTCGACCCGCATGGGCCGGGCCGTCGGAACGAAAGTGGCGGAACGCTTCGGCCGTTGCATCCTCGAGCTCGGCGGCAACAATGCGATGATCGTGTCCGGCAGCGCCGATCTCGAGATGGCCGTGCGCGCAATCGTGTTCTCCGCAGTCGGCACCGCCGGCCAGCGATGCACCAGCCTGCGCCGTCTGATCGTGCATGAGAGCATCTACGATGAGCTGGTTCCACGCCTGAAGGAGGTCTATTCAGGTCTGCCGATCGGAAATCCGCTCGAAAACGGCGTTCTGGTCGGCCCTTTGATCGATGCCGATGCGCTCTCAGCCATGCAATCTGCGCTCGATCAGGCGCAGGCGGCTGGCGGAACCGTTCACGGCGGGGACGTGGCTCTGAAAGGCAGTTTTCCGGATGCGGCCTATGTCACGCCGGCGATCGTCGAAATGCCCGGGCAAAGCGATATCGTCAAACACGAAACCTTTGCGCCGATCCTCTATGTTCTGAAATACTCCGCGCTGGAAGAGGCCATCGGAATCCAGAACGCGGTCCCGCAAGGGCTGAGTTCCTGCATCTTCACCACGGACGTGCGCGAAGCCGAGGAATTCCTGTCGGATGTCGGCTCGGACTGTGGCATCGCGAATGTGAATATCGGTCCGTCAGGTGCCGAGATCGGCGGCGCGTTCGGCGGCGAGAAGGAAACCGGCGGCGGCCGGGAATCCGGCTCGGATGCCTGGAAGGGCTATATGCGCCGCCAGACCAACACGGTGAATTATTCGCGCGAGCTGCCGCTGGCACAGGGCATCAAGTTCGACATCTAATGTTTCAAACTAAGCCAGACACGCTCTAGAGTTTCTGCGAGGAGACGATGAGGAAGATCGCTGTTCTGGGGATCGGCAAGGTCGGCGACCTTGCGGCCCTGCTGCTTCACGAATCCGGCTTCGACGTAACCGGCTTCGACCGTCGGACGCCGCGCCGGACGCGCCGCTACAGGGTCGAGCAAGTCGATGTGGCCGATACGGCCGTGCTGCGGGAGAAACTCTCTGAATTCGATGCAGTGCTTTCCTGCCTGCCATACAATCTGAATATCGAGGTCGCCAATGCGGCGCATGCGGCAAGCATTCACTATTTTGATCTGACGGAAGATGTGCCGACAACGAAGCACATAATCGAGTTGTCGAAATCGTCGAAGGGGCTGATGGCGCCGCAATGCGGTCTCGCCCCCGGATTTGTCGGCATTGTCGGTGCGTCCCTGATCGGCGAGTTTGACCGGTGCCGTTCCGTGCGCATGCGGGTCGGTGCACTGCCGCAAAATCCGACCGGGCTGATGGGATACAGTTTCAACTGGTCGCCGGAAGGGGTGGTCAACGAGTATCTCAACGATTGCGAGGTGATCGAGGGGGGCGAGCGCAAATGGGTCTCGCCCATGGAGTGGCACGAGACGCTTTACATCGATGGTGTCAAACTTGAAGCCTTCACCACTTCAGGCGGCCTCGGCACGATGTGCGACACCTATCATGGCGTGGTCGACAATATCGATTACAAGACCATGCGCTATCCCGGGCACATGGAACTGATGAACTTCTTTTTTCACGAGCTGTTGATGCGCGAGCGGCGCGAACTTGCCGGAGAGATCCTGGTCCACGCCAAGCCACCGGTCGATCATGACGTGGTCTATGTGCATGTCGCGGCGGAGGGGACGATCGACGAGCACCTGTCGCGCAAGGAATTTGTCCGCGCCTACCGGCCGATCGAGATTGCCGGCGCCGAACGGACAGCCATCGCCTGGACAACGGCAGGGTCGGTGGTCGCCGTGATCGAGATGGTCCGCGATGGGCTGCTGCCGAACAGCGGCTTCCTCAAGCAGGAAGACATTCCGCTCGCGGCCTTTCTACAGACCCGTACGGGTGCATTTTACGGCCAATAGTGCCACAGTATGCGGGTCGGCAATTTTCTAAACCACATATGGCATATCTTGGCCCGCAGACTTCCGCAAACCAGCCTCCTGGAGACATTTGAAGCCGCCGCACGGCGCGGCAGTTTCACGCTTGCCGCAGCCGATCTGAACATGACACAAGGGGCTGTGAGCCGGCAGATACGGGCACTGGAAGACCAGCTTGGCACGAAGCTGTTCATTCGCGAGCGCCAGCGCATTTCACTTTCCCCGGCCGGTACGGCCTATCTTGAGGAGATATCGAAGGCACTCTCGATCATCCGGATGGCCTCGACCTCATTACAGGTCAATCCGGATGGCGGGGTCCTCAATCTCGGTATCCTGCCGACCTTCGGGACCCGCTGGCTGGCGCCGCGCCTGCCGGAATTCTTCAGGCGGCACCCTGGCATCACCGTCAATCTGACGACCAAGCTGCGGCCCTTCGATTTCAGCAGCGAAATGCTTGATGCCGCCATCCACTTCGGCTCCGATGACTGGCCGGGAACAGAGCACCTGTTCCTTGCCGAGGAAACGGTCGTTCTTGCCTGCTCGCCGACACTGTTACCACAGCTCAACCTTGAAACCGTCGAAGATGTCGCCAAGGGACCCTTGCTGCATCTGGCGACACGGCCGCTGGCCTGGCAGCGATGGTTCGAGATGAACGGGCTCGTAACAGAGGTGGAGCCGGGGACGACATTCGACCAGTTCGCGACGATGGCGCAGGCCGCGGCCCACGGCCTCGGACTTGCGCTGCTGCCCGAATTCCTGATTGAGGATGAACTGCGCAGCGGCAAGCTGATCGCCGCATGGGACAAGGCCAACAAGAGTATCGGAAGCTATGCGCTCATCTGGCCAAGATCCAGGCGCAGTCACCCGCCGCTTATCCGCTTTCGCGAGTGGATCGAGGAGGAAGTGGCGGAAGCGCTTTAGTTTGAGAGTTCGCCGATTAGCCGGACCGCTTCCTGCCGCAACGCCGGTATTACCGGTTTGAGCAGTTCAATACGGTCGAAGGAAGCGGAATTGTCGGCCAGTGACCGGCGCAGCGCCCTGCCGAATGCCTGGCGCAGTTCCGTGCCGATATTGAACTTGCAGACCCGGCTCTGGGTCGCCAGTTGCCGGCGCAGATCGCCAGGAATCCCGCTCGCACCGTGCAGGACCAGCGGCATTTTGGTCTCGGCTTCGATCGCACGCAGACGATCCTCGTCGATCCTCGCCTGCGCGGCGGTCTGCAGATGGACGTTGCCGATTGAAACCGCCATCGCGTCGGCGCCGCTGTCGCGATCGAAAAGGGCTGCTTCCTCGACACTGGTCGCCGCCGAAGACGCGCCTTCGGCGTAGCCGACAAAGCCGACTTCGCCCTCGACGGAGACGCCGGCGCTGCGCGCCAGCTCCGCGATCTGCGCCGTAATGGCTATGTTTTCAGCGATCGGTCGGTCGGAACCGTCAAACATGACGGACGAAAAGCCGCTGTCGATACCCTCCCGGCATTCGTCGATACTGCGGGCATGATCAATGTGACAGACAACCGGCACCGAGGCCTGCTCGGCAAGGTGGCGGAACATTTTGCCGAGTACCGGCACTGGCGTGTGTCGGCGGCAGCCCGGGCCGGCCTGTAGGATGATCGCCCGTCCGGTCTCCTCGGCCGCCTCCGCATAGGCGAGGGCGTCCTCCCATCCAAGCACGACAAAGCCGGCGACCGCATAACCATTCTCGGCCGCCGGCGCCAGCACGTCGCGCAAATTCGCAAGCGTCATTTGAACTTCGCGATCATGTCTTTAATGCCGGGTATCGTTTCGACCTGCCAGGCGTGATCTGGCTGGAAATACTGCACCAGCGAGCGCTGGAACAGACCGCCCAATATGGTGAAGTAGTACATCTCGTAACCGGGCGCCACGACACAGGGATGGTAGCCCTTGTCGAGGATGATCGTCGAGCCGTCGACGATGTGATAGGCGTCTCCGACCTGGCCGTCTTCGCGCTGAACCAGTTGCATGCCGAAACCATGCGCAGGCCTGAAGCGGAAGTTGTAGGTTTCGTCGTGGCGCGTTTCATCCGGCTGGCGGTCGGTGTCATGCTTGTGTGGCGGAAAGCCGGACCAGCCGCCCTGACCGACGGTGAAGAGTTCGGAAACGAGCAAGCGTCCGACCTTGTCGTGGTACTTGGTGCCGAGAATATGTTTGATCTTGCGGTGGGTCTTCGTGTCATCCGACCCGTATTGGACCAGATCGATTTCGTCCTGCCGAACGGCGAAGGGCTCGAGCGTCTTGCTGTAGCGCGCACCGGCTATGAAAACCTCCGTCGTGTCGCTCTGGGCGATAATCGTCGCCCGCGCACCCGACGGGACATAGACACCCTCCGGCTCGCCGTCCCACACATCAGCTGTCCGGTTGCCGATCGCCGAGAACTCTTCGCCCTCGACGACCACATCGACGGTGCCCGTCGCCGGTACGACGCAGGTTTCGTAGCCGGGCACGCGATAGTCGAATGCCTGACCGCTCTCCAGCTTCACGATGTTGAAGTAATTCAGCGGCACGCGACGGTCGTCCGTGTCGATGATGGCTTTGTTGGAATTGTTAAAGGGCGGGATGTGCATTGTCCGCCTCCGTTGTTCTGGTCGGGCCGGGATGGTTCTGAATGAATTCGTCGAGTTGGGCCGGATCCGGCATGGCCGGTGCGCAGCCGACCTTCGAGACGACGAGCGCCGCGGCGGCAGAGCCTCGTTCGAGGCAAGTCTCTAGGGGATTGCCCTGCGCCATCGCGGCAATGAAATTGCCGAGGAAGGCGTCGCCGGAGCCGGTAGGTTTTAAAGCCTTGACGCGATAGATGCCGGTTTTGATGGACCGCGCTTGCTGAAATGCAACGGAACCTTTTTCACCCATCTTGTAGATGACAAGCCTATCCGCTTCCCGGGCGAGTTCCCGGGCCAGCCTCAGGCCTGCGTCGCGGTCGCCGGCAAGGGTCTCGAATTCCTCGTCATTGCCGACAACGATGTCAGCCATTTTGGCCGCCCTGAGGCATACGGCTCCGGCGTCAGCCGGGCTCGGCCAGGTATAGGGCCGGTAGTCGAGGTCGAGGATGATTGGAATGCCTGCGCTTCTTGCTGCTTCGAATGCGCTGAACGTCGCGGTGCGCGACGGCTCGGCGGCAAAGCATGTTCCCGTGGCAACCAGGCCGCCATAGGCTTCGAATTCAATGGCATCCACGTCGTCCTGGGTGATCTCGAAATCGGCCGCGCCATTGCGGTAGATCACCGACTGGCAGTTTTCCATGCGGGTCTCGACAACCGCGAGAGAAGTCCGGAATTGTCCGCCCACCGTCCGTACCCCGTTTGCGTCGACGCCGTAGCTATCGAGTTGGTGGCGGACGAAGCGGCCGACCGCATCATCAGAGACCACTGAAACGAGTGCAGCCGCACCGCCCTGTCGTGCAATGGCCACCGCGATATTGGCCGAAGAGCCACCAAGAGCCGCGAAAAAGTTCGTGGCTGTCTCGGTCTGTGCACCGGGTGGATCCGCGTAGAGGTCCATACCGGCTCTGCCGATTACCACGAAACGATTTTTCTTTAATGAATTCAGCATTTTAAAAATGATACTTTTAGCGCTTGGCGGGCATTGCGGCGCGCTGAAACTCCTGGCGCGCAGGCTTGGTTGCAGAGAATTGCATAGCGTGTTTGGCGGCCCGTCATTGCTCCTCCACAGGCGGACTTTATGTTTGGTTCCAGCGATGCGTGATGTTCGCTTGACGCCAGAGCCTAAATCGAGTTTATGGTTTTTGCAACCGGTTGCAAAATTTCAATGAGGAGCGCGCCAATGACCGAGATTGGCATTGGAATTATCGGGGGCGGCTATATGGGCAAGGCCCATTCCGTCGCCATGAATGCCGTGGGCGCGGTGTTCGAGACGCGCCTGCGACCGCGCTGCGAGATGATTTGCACAACGACGGCGGAAGGGGCGGAACAAAAGGCACAGCTTTTCGGCTTTGCGCGATCGACCCATGACTGGCGCGTACTGGTCGCCGATCCGAAGGTTGATGCGGTGATTATTGCATCGACGCAGGACACCCACCGAGATATCGCCCTTGCGGCCATCGCCGGCGGCAAGCCCGTCCTTTGTGAAAAACCCATGGGTGCTTCCGTTGACGAGGCCCGCGAGATCACGGAGGCGGCGGAGGCCGCCGGCGTCATCAACATGGCCGCGTTCAACTATGTCAGGACACCGGCAACACAGCTTGCCCGGGAGATCATCAGTTCTGGCGAAATCGGAGACATCACCTATTTCCGCGCCGAGCACACCGAGGATTTCTTCGCCGATCCGGATGCGCCGGCAACGTGGCGGTCGCATGGCCGCTCGAACGGAAATCTCGGCGACCTGGCCCCGCATATCGTCAACGCCGCTCTTGCCCTTGCAGGCCCCATAAGGTCGCTCGTTGCCGACGTTGATACGGTCCACAAGACCCGCCCTGGTCCCGACGGGCCGGTGACGGTGACCAATGATGACCAGAGCCAGTTTCTTTGCCGCTTCGAAAGCGGCGCGATGGGAATGATTTTTTCCAGCCGGACCGCAACCGGACGCAAGATGGGTTACATCTATGAGGTATTCGGAACCAAGGGTGCCTTGCGGTTCGATCAGGAGGACCAGAACGCCATTTGGCTCTACAAGGGTGATGCCGCGCCCGGACGCGAAGGTTTCACAAAGATCCTCACGGGACCGGAGCATCCGGACTATCTTCCGTTCTGTCAGGGTCCCGGGCACGGTACCGGTTATCAGGACCAGATCATCATCGAGGCGCATGACTTCCTCAAGGCCATTGATACGGGGCAGCCGGTGTGGCCGACATTCCGGGACGGGCTAATGGTTGCCGAAATCATCGAAGCCGTGTGGCGCTCCCACGAGGAAAAGCGCTGGGTGTCGGTGGACGAAGTCTGACCGGACGCCGATCAAAGGAAATTTCAATGACCATAAAAATAGGAAACGCGCCCTGCAGTTGGGGCGTTGAGTTTGCTGGCGATCCGCGCAACCCCGATTGGCGCACGGTCCTGGCCGAATGCAAGAATGCCGGATACCACGGCATTGAGCTCGGGCCGGTCGGTTACATGCCGGAGGATCCGGCGGAACTCGGTGATGCGCTGGCTGAAAACGAGCTTGAATTGATCGGCGGCGTGGTGTTCCGCCCGTTTCACGATCCTTCCCAATGGGACGATGTACTCGATGGTTCGATCCGCACCTGCAAGGCGCTGGCGGCGCATGGGGCGGATCATCTCGTGCTGATCGATTCAATTTCGCCGCGGCGCGCACCCACCGCAGGCCGTCCGCACGAAGCCGAACTTATGGGCGACGATGAATGGTCCGGTTACCGCGACAAGATCTGCAGGATCGCGCAGATCGGCACGCAGGAATACGGACTGACGGTGGCGATCCACCCCCATGCCGGCGGTTTCATCGATTTTGAAACTGAAACGCAGCGCCTGCTTGAGGAGACCGATCCGGCGGAGCTCAAACTGTGCCTCGACACCGGCCACACGCATTATGCCGGCTTTGATCCTGTGTCCTTCATGGACATCCATATCGACCGGATTTCCTACATGCATTTCAAGGATATCGATCCGGCTGTGAAGAACCGCGTCATTACCGAACGAACCGACTTTTACGAGGCATGCGGACAGGGCATCTTCTGCAATCTCGGAGATGGTGAGACCGATTTTCCGGCTGTCAGGCAAAAGTTGATCGCATCCGGCTTTACCGGTTGGTGTACGGTTGAACAGGATTGCGACCCCGAAGGTGCGACATCGCCGCTTGACGATGCGATCGCCAATCGCGGCTATCTCAAATCAATAGGTTTCCACTGAGGTATCATCATGGCCAGGTTGAATTGGGGAATGATCGGTGGCGGAGAAGGCAGCCAGATCGGACCGGCGCACCGCATCGGTGCGGGTCTCGACGGGCACTTTACGCTGGCTGCGGGCGCCTTTGATGTCGACCCTGAAAGGGGTGTCGCATTTGCCGGGCAATTGGGCGTTTCCAAGGACCGCGCGTACGGAAACTGGCGGGCGATGCTTGAGGGAGAGGCCGGTCGCGCGGATCGTGTTGACCTGGTCACCGTGGCGACCCCGAATGCGACGCACTACGAGATCACCAAGGCGTTCCTGGAAAACGGTTTCAACGTCTTGTGCGAAAAGCCCATGACGATGACCGTTGCCGAAGCGGAGGATATCGTGGAAACGGCAGAGAAATCCGGCTGCATCTGCGCGGTGAACTACGGCTATTCGGGCTATCCCATGGTGCGTCACATGCGTGCGATGGTTGCTGGCGGTGAACTCGGCCAGGTGCGATTGATCAAGGCTGAATTCGCGCACGGATTCCACGCGAATGCCGCCGACGCGGACAACCCGCGCATCCGCTGGCGCTATGATCCGCAACAGATCGGGCCGTCTGCGCAATTCGCCGACTGCGGTATCCACGCATTGCACATGGCAAGTTTTGTTGCAGGTCAGGAAGCCGAGATGCTTTCTGCCGATTTCGTTTCCTGCATCGCATCGCGGACGCTCGAGGACGATGCGATGGTCAGTTTCCGCATGTCCGATGGCGCTGTGCTGCGTTTGTGGACGAGTTCCGTTGCCGTCGGCCGCATGCACGGGCTGACGCTGCAGGTTTTCGGCGAGAAGGGCGGCGTGAGCTGGGAGCAGGAGCATCCAAACCAGCTCTACTGGACGCCGGTCGACGGCCGCACGCAGATCATCGAGCGCGGTGCACCGGACCTGTCGCCGGAAGCGCAGAGGGCATCACGGGTCACAATCGGCCATGCGGAAGGCATGCCGCTCGCCTTTGCCAACATCTATGCCGACCTGGCGGAAGTCATCGCAGCGGCCAAGGAAGGGCGGGCACCGGATCCGGCGGCAACGCATTATCCGACGGCGCTGGACGGGTTGCGGTCAATGGCGGCGATCAGCGCGGCAGTTGAATCTGCGAGCGGGAACGGTGCCTGGATCGATGCCCGGCCGCCATCCCTTCGCAGCTGATATCAGCTTTTCGGCAGCGGTCTTAATGTGCTGCGCTCGACGATTGAGCATGGCAGAGGATGTGCGGCCGTATCGCGTTGCGGATCATCGACCATTTCAATCACCTGCGTGACTGAATTCAGGATGATGTCGCGAACCGGTTGGCGGATCGTGGTCAGGTCGTAGGTCGACCAGCCGGCCATATTCATGTCGTTGAAACCCAGAAAGCCGATATCGTTCGGTATTTTCAACCCGGCACCACGGGCAGCGTCCATGGCGCCCATGCAGATCAGGTCATCGCCGCAGAACAATGCTTCGACGGCTTTTTCATCAAGCAGTGCGTTCATGGCGTCCTTGCCGGCCGAATAGGAATAGTTGTCTGCAAAGCGGATGTCGGCCGGCGCGATGCCGAGTTTCTTCAGGCGGCGGACAAAGCCGGTCATGCGGTCCTGGGTGGACGTGGCCGATCGCGGTCCGCCGAGCAATGCGATACTCTTGTAGCCGCGGTCGACGAGCGTCTGCGCGGCCATTTCGCCACAGCCGATATTGTCGATCCCGACAACATGGACGCCAGCCTCCGAGCCGAACCGGCCGAACGCATGTACCACCGGTACACCTGCCTTGCGGAAAGCATTCGGGAAGGTCGGGGGCAGGGTGGAGGTTGCAATGATAATGCCGTCAACGCGGTACTGCCGCAGCATCTCGAGCGATTTCTGCGGATCGGTCTCCGTGCTGAGATTGACCAGCAACGGACGAAAGCCGCGCTCCTGCAGGACGCGCGTAAAAAGGTCAAACACTTCAAGGAACACCGGATTGCGGAAATTGTTGGCAACCAGGCCGATCAGCCGCGTCCGGTTTGTCGCCAGGCTGCGGGCGATCAGACTGGGTCTGTAGCCGAGTTCCTCCGCAGCAATCTCGACTTTCTTGCGCGTCTTTGCCGATACACTGGCGCCCTCAGTGAAGGTGCGAGACACCGCAGAGCGGGAAACGCCGGCGCGCGCCGCGACTTCTTTCAATGTCACCGTCAATGGACAACCACGCTCCGCTTCCTGGTCCGCACAGATACCGGCAAACCTAAGAAATCAAGCGTTTACTTGCAACCGGTTGCAACGCAACGCGGTTGCCGCATCGGCATCCGGACCTCCAAAGGGCCCGTCAGGATCCAATTGTCCCGTCCAGTTGGATACACGATAGCTTAAATATATCATATATATATCAGCAATTCTTCACAAAAGATCATAAAGCGATCCTGACGCGGCACTCGTTTTCCGTTTGCGTTGCCCGCTCCGGGCCTGCTTGCGTGGCCGCCGCTTCTGCTTTCAGATAAGGCCATCGGAATCCGGATGGAACGCCACGAAGCAAACATGGAATCAACCGCCAGAGATATCGCCAGGGACCTGATGCTGCACTTGGGCGACAAGGAGAGGGCGCTGCTCTCGACGCTTGCCGATACCGATGACGGAATCGCGGTTGAATCGAATGCCGCCGCGGTCGCTCTTTGCGAAAGACTGCCGGCCTGTCTTGCCATCGCGGAAGGCGGCCGGCTGGTGTTTCGCACGCAGGCGCTGCGCGATGCGGTCGCATCGGCATTGTCCGGCGAAATCGAGGGCAAGCAGACGCAGGCGCTTTACGCCGGTGGCGAGGCGGTGGCGGCTATCGAAATGGCGCAGGATATGGGCGATTACGCCCAGGCGCTCGAATGGTTCCGCGAACAGGGCAACCAGTTCTTCATGCATTTGCACGGTCTGGACGCCTGTTACAGGATCATTTCGAATTTTCCGCCCGAGATGCAGGAGAACAACGCATCCCTTTCGGTGGCCCTTGCCATGCACGCTCTGAAATCGGGAAGCGTCAACCGGGCGCGGCATATTGTGCGCGACCATTTCGGGCCGGAGGCTCTCGACCTCGAGCGGGTCATCGGAAATCCGGAGCAGTATTCGCGGGACTTCCGCATGTTCCGCCTGGTGATGTCGATTTACGAAGACTACGCCGTCGGCAACACCGTGCGCGAACACATGTTCGAACTGCTTGGCGAGCTGGATCTTGATGATCACCTGAATCGTGGCGGCATATACAACACAATGCTGGAAGTCTGCATCCAGCGCCAGCAGACCGATGCGGCCGAGGAAATGGCCAACCGGGCCCGCCATCACTACCGCAAGGCAAAGGTTCCGCTGCTGGAGTTTTATGTCGAGCTGCATCGCGCCGTTTTCTCGCTGAACCGGGGCGTGCTTCCGGAGGTCGAAGCGGCAGTGGAAGCCGCTGATGCCGCGTTGTCCAAGGTCGCTTTCGATACGCCGACCGACCAGCGCCTGCTCGACCTTCTGAAAGCGGTACTTGCCTTCGAAAAGGGCGATGCAAAACACCTGGTGAACTACCTCAACGAAGAGTTCGACAAATTCGCCTACGGGGAATTGTGGCCGACCATCACGGAGTTGGCCCTTTACTATGGAAGCCTGGCAATCAGCGGCGAAATGGGCGTTGCTGCGGCGCGCTCGTTTCTGGACAAATGGCGCATCCAGGAGTGGCGCTCGCGGCGCTTCAATTTCGTCATCACGATCCGCCAGGCCGATATCCTGCAGAACCATAATCGCTGGCAGGAGGCCGCGGAACTTTTGACAAGCGTGCAGTCACGCATCGACATGACCTGGGTCGAAAGCGCAGAGGAGGCGCTCGGACTCATCGACAACACCCGCGAGATCGCCATCGCATTCGCCTGGCTTCGCCATTTGATTCGCCATGCGCCGCGCGACGCGATTCGATTGCGACAGGTGGAACAGTTTCAGGCCAATGCGCACATCAATGACAGGCAGCGGAGCACGTTGTGGCTTTGGGAAGCCTACCTCGCACGTTTGCAGCGGGACACGACACGAGCGCGTGCGCAGCTCACCAAGGTTCTGGAAAGCGCTGCCCGCATGGGTGTTTTGACCCATCTTATCGGCGAGCGGGAGATCCTGGAAAAACTGATGGATGACAAGCGCATCAGCCAGTTCGTGAAAGTCGCACCGGGTGCGCTGGAAATTCTCAAGCGCCTCGAGGGATTTCATCTGGGTTCCGGCAGGGGTGCCGTTCCGGGCCTGACGCGCCAGGAGCTGCGGGTGCTGACGCTGGTCGCTGAAGGTGCATCCAACAAGTTCGTCGCCCGCCAGTTGCGGCTTTCAGAGGTCACCGTGAAATTCCATCTTGGCAATATCTACAGGAAGATGGGATGCGCGAAGAGGGCCGAGGCAATCGCTGCCGCGCGAGCGCTCAACTGGGTGGCTTGAGCAAAGAGCAGGCGAGCCTTTCTCACAAAACCTATACCAGTTTTAGAAAAACCTATACTTTTTGGAGATTGTAGCAACGGCGGCGGCGCGTCACTCTTTGAGGCGCAATCACAACCGGACCCGCCATGCAGACCAATCCTGCCCAATTGATGCTGAAGCGCCTCATCGGCTTCGCCGGTGTCATGTTCGTGCTCTCGGCGATGATATTCATCCTGGCGCGGATTGTTCCGGGGGATCCGGCTCGTATCGCGCTCGGCCCGAGTGCCACGCAGCAACAGGTTGAGGAAATGCGTGTCGAGATGGGGCTCGATGCGCCGCTGTGGCAGCAATACACCGACTATGTGTGGCGCGGCATCCAGGGTGATTTCGGCAAATCGCTGATATCCGGCCGTCAGGTCAGCGATGAGATCGCCGCGTTGCTTCCTGCGACACTGGAACTTGTTATCGTTACCGTACTGCTGATCGTTGCCGTATCCATTCCGCTCGGCGTCATGACTGCGCGCTACCGTAACAGCTGGATCGACAATGCGGGGCGGTTCTTTTCGATCGTCGGCGTGACGATGCCGAGTTTCCTGTTTGCCATCCTGCTGCAGCTGATTGCCGCGAACTTCCTCTCGGATTGGCCGGTGCTGGGGCGCGTCAACTATTCGCTGGATCTTCCAGACGGGCCGACGGGTCTTCTATTGATCGACTCTGTGGTGCATGGCGACTGGCAGGTCTTCCGCAGTGCCCTGCAGCACCTGATTTTTCCGTCAATGGCGCTGGCCATGGCCGGTATCGGCCAGATCACGCGCATCACCCGTTCGGCGATGATCGAGCACCAGCGGCGCGATCATGTCCTGACGCTCAAATCGTTCGGCGTGCCAGACCGGGTCATCGTCTTCCGTTATCTGCTCAAGCTCTCGTCGATTGCGCCGCTGACGATCATGGGCCTCGAGTTTGCCTCACTGATCGGCAACGCCTTCGTTGTCGAACTGGTGTTTTCCTGGGGCGGTTTTGCGTCCTACGGCCTGGAATCCATCCTTCAGAAGGACCTTAACGCGGTGATGGCGGTGGTGCTCGTCTCCGGCTTCTTCTTCGTCGTCGCCAATCTTGTTATCGATATCGTCCTGATGGCGATCGATCCGCGCCTGCGTTTCAAGGAGGCGAATTGATGTCCGCCGTCTCCAACGATCAGCCGACGATCCTTTCCGCGCGCTACATGGCGTGGTACCGTTTTTCGCGGAATCCATCGGCGGTGATCGGCGGGTTGATGGTCCAGTCGGTCATCCTCGTCGCTGTATTCGCGCCGCTGATCGCGCCCTATCCGGAGGATGTCGGGGCCGCGGTCGACTTCCGCAACCGGCATATGAGCCCGGATGCGGCACACTGGATGGGAACCGACAAGGTCGGCCGGGATCTTCTGACACGCGTCATCTTCGGCTTCCGGATCTCTCTGCTGCTGGTCATCGGTGTCCTCGGCGTTGCCGTGCCCGTCGGCACGGCGCTTGGCATGCTTGCCGGCTATTTCAGCGGCATGACCGAAAAAATCATCACCGGTTTTACCAACGTGATGCTCGCCATTCCGCCACTCGTCATGGCACTGGCCATCGGCAACGTGCTTGAGCCGAATCTGGTCAATGCGATGCTGGCGATCACACTGCTGTGGTGGACGTGGCATGCGCGGCTGATCTACCGGGTGTCGAAGTCGATTGCGACCGAGGATTTCGTGGAGGCCGCAAGGCTTGCCGGTGCGAGCCACTGGCATGTCCTGACCCGGGAAATTCTGCCGAACTGCGTTTCGGTCATCTCGGTGAAGACGACGCTCGACGCAGCCTTTGTCATCCTGTTCGGCGCAGCGCTCTCCTTCCTCGGTCTCGGCGTCAAGCCGCCGACCCCGGATCTCGGTTCGATGGTCGCCGACGGGCGACAGTTCCTTCCGGAAATGTGGTGGGAGGTCCTTGGTCCCGGTTTCGCGATCTTCTACGCAACACTCGGCTTCAACCTGCTTGGCGACGGCCTGCGCGACATGTTCGACGTGGAGGTGTGAAGTTTGACAAGCCTGTTGGATATCCAGAACCTCAGCGTATCGTTCCGCAACTACGGCATCCGCAACAATGTGCTCAAGGATGTCGGGCTGAAGATTCCCGAGGGCGGGCGGGTTGCGCTGATCGGCGAAACCGGTTCCGGAAAATCGGTCACCAGCAAGACGATCCTCGGCACGCTTCCGGACAACGCAGTCGTCGAGAACGGCACGATCCGATTTGACGGCGAGGATGTCCTGACCCTTTCGCAGGGGAAGCGCGAGGCGATGAAAGGCACGGCCTTTTCCATCATCATGCAGGACCCGTTGAGCTCGTTTAACCCGGTCTTCCGGATCGGTCGGCACCTGGACGATGTCTTGCGCTTCTCGGACCGCAGGCTCGGCGAGAACTCCAATGCCGCGGACCGCCGCCGGCGCATCGGACAGGTGCTGCGGCAGGTTCAGCTATCCGATCCGGACCGGGTATTCGACGCCTATCCCTCGCAACTGTCGGGCGGCATGCGCCAGCGGGTGCTTATCGCCCTGGCGCTGTTGCACCAGCCGCGCCTTCTGATCGCTGACGAACCCGGAACGGCCCTCGACGTGACCACCCAGGACGAGATCATGAAGTTGATCAATCGCCTGGTTTCCGACAACGGCCTGTCGCTTCTGATGATTACCCACAATCTCGGCGTGGTGCGAAAAATGGCGGACGACATCTATGTGATGCGCCATGGCGAGATCGTCGAACACGGACCGCTGAAAACGATCTTCCGCACGCCGCAGCAGGCCTATACGAAGGCCCTGATTGCTGCCATCCCGCCGCTTTACGGCCCCGGTGTCGAGGATCAGCAAGCAGTTGACGCCGAACCGATCATCAGCCTGTCGGATGTATCGAAATCATTCGACGAGAAGCTTCTGTTCCGGCGCGGCCGGTCGCACCTGGCCGTCAAGGATGTGTCGCTTCAGGTCGCCAAGGGCGAGATTTTCGGACTGGCGGGCGAATCCGGATCGGGCAAGACGACCGTGGCGCGCATGATCATGGGATTGATCCGCCCGACACGCGGCATCATCACGGTCGACGGCGATACGGTGGGCGAGAAGGGCCGGGGACCGGATTTCCGAGAACGGATCCAGATCGTTTACCAGAACCCCGGCACGTCGCTCAATCCGAAGCGGACCGTCGGCCAGACCCTTTCCGTTCCGCTGCGCTTCGCCGGTCTGCGGGCCGGTGCCGTCGAGAAGCGCATTCATGAACTGCTGGCGCATGTCGAGCTTCAGCCACAGTACATCTCGAAATACCCACACGAACTCTCGGGCGGCCAGAAGCAGCGCGTCGCGATTGCCCGGGCACTGGCGGCAGAACCCGAGATCATCGTTCTCGACGAGCCGACATCGGCGCTGGATGTGTCGGTGCAGAAGAATGTCATCGATCTTCTGCAGAAGCTGCGCGACGAACTGGGCCTGACCTTCCTTTTCATTTCCCATGACCTGTCGCTGATGCGCAATTTCTGCAGCCACATCGCCATCATGCTGCGCGGCGAAGTGGTCGAAAGCGGAGAGCCACGGCAGGTCTTTGCCGATCCTCAACATCCCTACACGCGCGCCCTGATCGCGGCCGTGCCGGTGATGAGCGACGAGGAAGACCGTCTGAAACCCCAAACAAGCATAGAGGAGCGACGCCGGTATCTCGCCGATACCGCCGTCTGACCGAACACGAAAACCAAGGAGAGTGCGGTGTATCGACTGGGCATTGACGTAGGCGGAACCAATACGGACGCGGTCATCATGCATGAACGCGACGTGCTGGCCGGCTTCAAGGCATCCACGACACAGGATGTGACCAGCGGCGTCGTGGAGGCCCTGGAGGGTGCGATCGCAAAGTCCGGTGTCGACCGGGCCCAGATCGACAAGGTGATGATCGGCACGACCCACTTCACCAACGCTGTGATCGAGCGAAAGCACATCAACCCGGTGGCGGCGATCCGGCTCGGCCTGCCGGCGACGGCATGCCTGCCGCCCATGGTCGACTGGCCGCCTGATCTGCGGGTGGCTGCCGGAGACAGCGGCTATATGGTCCGTGGCGGCTATGAGTTCGACGGTCGCGAGATCGCGCCGCTCGACGAGACCGAACTTGACCGTATCTGCGACGACATCAATGCGCGCAAGGTCAAGGTGGCTTCCGTCAGCTCGGTTTTCAGCCCGATCAACCAGGAGATGGAAAAGGTCGCGCGCGAGCACATCATGCGCCGTTGCCCTGATGTCTCCGTGGTGCTTTCCAGCGATATCGGCCGGATCGGTCTGCTGGAACGTGAAAGCGCGGCGATCATGAATGCGAGTCTGCTGGCGCTCAGCGAGCGCACGGTCGACGCCTTTGCCGAGGCGCTGAAATCCGCAGGCCTCAACTGCGCGTTCTTCATTACCCAGAACGACGGCACGCTTATGGGTGCCGAGATGGTCAAGCGGTTTCCGGTCCTGACCTTTGCCTCCGGTCCCACAAATTCGATGCGTGGCGCGGCGTTCCTGACCGGCGAACGCAATGGTATCGTCGTCGATATCGGCGGCACGACAACGGATGTCGGCGCCCTGCAGCACGGGTTTCCGAGGCAGGCGGCGACCGTGGTCGACATCGGCGGCGTGCGCACGAATTTCCGCATGCCGGACGTATTTTCCGTCGGTCTCGGAGGCGGTTCTCTGGTCCGCACCAACGATGCCGGCGACGTGACGGTCGGGCCGCAATCGGTTGGCTTCCGCATTACCAGCGACGCGCTTGTCTTCGGTGGCACGACGCTGACGGCAACGGACGTCGCCGTTGCGCTCGGCGAAGCCGATATCGGCGACGCTTCGCGGGTGGCCAATCTCGATAAGGAGACCATCGATCAGGCACGCGCCGCGATCACAACACTGTTGCAACGGGCCGTCGAGCGAAGCCGGATCTCGCCGGAGCCTATCCCGGTGATCGCCGTCGGCGGCGGCTCCATCCTGATGCCAGACAGGCTTGCAGATCTCGACGTCATCCGTCCGGAGAACTTTGCCGTGGCAAATGCCGTCGGCGCCGCGATCGCGCAGATCAGCGGCGAGGTGGACCGCATCTTCTCGCTGGAAAACGGGCTGACGCGCGAAGCCTGCCTGAAACAGGCCGAGGAAGAAGCGACGGAAAAGGCCATCGCCTCCGGCGCGTCACCGTCGACTATCGAAACGATCGAGCGCGAGGATGTACCGCTTGCCTATCTGCCGGGCAATGCGACGCGGATCCACGTCAAGGTCGTCGGCGAAATGGAGGGCGCCCATGCTGTCGCGGCAGGCTGATTTCATTTCGATCGGTGAGGCGGAGATCGAAGCGCTCGAGATCGGCGCCGCCATCCTCGGCACCGGCGGCGGCGGCAATCCTTACATCGGCAAGCTGCGAGCCCTGCAGGTGCTGCGCGAGGGGCGCAAGATGCGGGTCATGCCGCTGCAGGCGCTACCGGACGACGCGAAGGTCGTTTCCCTCGGCGGCATTGGCGCGCCGCTGATTTCCCACGAGCGCATCAAGGAGGGCCGCGAAGGTTTGCGCTGCGTGCGCGCCCTCGAGCAAAGGCTCGGCATCAAGATCGACGCCATCGCCTGCGAGGAAATCGGCGGGCAGAACGCCATGGAGCCGCTGATCGTCGCGGCGCTTGCGGATCTTCCGGTGGTCGATTGCGACGGTATGGGGCGGGCCTTTCCCGAAATGCAGATGACCACCTATTCAATCTATGGCCATCGCAGCACGCCAAGCGTTATGTGCGACCTGCACGGCAATGTGGTGATTTTCGATCACGCAGCATCGGAACTTTGGCATGAGCGGCTGGCGCGTGCCTGCGTCATTTCGCAGGGCGGCGCATCGACGCTTGCCAGCGCACCGATGCCGGGCGTTTTTGTCAAGCGTTTCGCCATTCCGGACTCTTACAGCCGCGCCATTGCGCTTGGGCAGGCTGTGCGCGATGCGCAGGCGCGGAACGAGGATCCGGTCGCCGCAATCTGCGAATTCGAGAAAGGCCAGCTGGTTTTCACCGGCAAGATTGGCGACGTCAAGCGGGAGTTGCGCGGCGGCTTCGTTGCCGGCGAGGCGGTGATCGAGGGTTTCGACGACCATGATGGCGATGTCGCCAATATCATCATTCAGAACGAGAACCTCGTCTTCCAGCGCAACGGCAAGACGGAGGTCATCGTACCGGATCTCATCGTGATCCTGGACATCGATACCGGCGAGGCGATTACCACGGAAATGCTGCGCTACGGACAGCGCGTGAGTGTGCTGGCACTGCCCTGTCACCCGCTGCTGCGTACGCCCGAGGCACTGGCGGTTGTCGGTCCTGCCGGGTTTGGCCTCGGACATCTCAACTACCTGCCGCTCGAGGATGCCGACGCACATCGGCAACGCGTATTGGAGGACGCAGAAAAATGAGCTCCTACACGATTACCGAAAACGAGATGGAAGCGATCGCGACGGGCGGTTCTTTCCTCGGAACCGGCGGCGGCGGCGATCCCTATATCGGGAAGCTGATGGCACAATCGGCCATCGCGCAGCATGGCCCCGTCACGGTGATTTCCCCGGAGGATGTCCATGACGACTGGCTGTGTGTGCCGGTCTGCATGATGGGCGCACCGACGGTGATGCTTGAAAAGCTACCCAATGGCGGCGAGGCCGGGAGCGCGCTCGAACAGTTGGAAGCGTTCCTCGGCCGCAAGGCGGATGCACTGATCTGCATCGAGGCCGGCGGGCTCAATTCAACCATTCCCTTTGCCGTCGCAGCGGCAACCGGCTTGCCGCTCATCGACGGGGATGGAATGGGGCGGGCCTTCCCGGAGCTGCAGATGGTCAGCTTTACCATGCAGGGCGTTGCGGCAACTCCGATGGTGATTGCCGATGAAAAGGGCAACAGCTCCGTTATCAACGCCATCTCCAATCCCTGGACTGAGCGCCTTGCCAGGTCACAGACGATCGAAATGGGCGGCTCAGCGCTTGTGGCGCTTTATCCGATGAGCGGTGCGCAGGTTAAGAAGGGTATCCTGCGCAACACGCTTTCGCTCATTTTCGAGATCGGCAAATTGATTACCGGTGAGCGGGCGAAGAACCGCAATCCGGCCGATGCGCTCGTCCAGAAGCTCAACGGCAAACGGCTGTTCACGGGCCGGGTCGTGGATATCGAGCGCCGCACGGAGGGCGGTTTTGCCCGCGGCACAGCGGTCCTCAAGGGCATGGACCAGGATAACGGGCACACGTTCCGCGTTGATTTCCAGAACGAGTTCCTGATTGCCCTGAACGAAGCTGACCAGCCGCTAGCGGTGACACCCGATCTGATCTGCGCGCTCGACGCGGATGGCGGCCTTCCGGTGACAACCGAACAGCTGCGCTTCGGTCTGGCTGTCACGATGATCGGTCTTCCATGTGATGCGCAGTGGCGTTCCGAGGCCGGGATCGAACTCGTTGGACCCGGTTATTTCGGTTATCCGCAGGCCTATACGCCGCTGGAGGACCTGCCCTCATGAGCTTCAGTCAATCCAACTTAAAATGGAGAAGGAAAAAATGAGAAACTTAAGGAAGGGAATGGCATTCGCGGCCGCTCTGGCTGCATCAACGGTGCTGGGAACACCATCTGTCGCCGACGACAAGGTTACGCTGCTCGTCAACACGGTACAGATTTTCGGCACCATCGATCCGGCGAAGATCAACGACTACACCGAGTACATGGCAGCGGTGAACCTTTATGACGGGCTGACAACGGTCAATAGCGCCGGCCAGATCGTGCCGCAGCTCGCCGAGAGCTGGACGGTCTCGGAGGACAACAAGACCTACACGTTCAAGCTCAAGTCCGGCGCAACGTTCCAGGACGGTAGCCCCGTCGAAGCGAAAGATGTTGTCTACTCGATGCAACGCCTGATCTCCATCAATCAGGGACCGGCCTACCTGTTCGAGGGGCTGATCGATGCGGACAATGTAAAGGCCATCGACGGACAGACCGTCGAGATCGGGCTCAACCGTGTCTATTCGCCGTTCCTTTCCAATACGCCGCTGATCCTCGTGGTGAATTCGGATCTTGTTTCCGACCAGAATGACGGCGAATGGGGCGAGACCTATCTTGCCGACGCCTCGGCCGGCGCCGGTCCATACAGTCTTGCGGGCTGGACCCGCGGCGCGCAAATGATGATGAGCCGCTATGCCGGCTATCACGGAGGCTGGCCGAAGCAAAAGCCGATCGACGAGCTGCGTTTCGTGGTCACACGCGACGAAGCGACGGTCAAGGCGCTGGCCCAGAAGGGCGAACTCGGCATGTCCTCGCAGTATCAGGGCGTCGAAACCTATGAGGCCATCTCCAAGCTGCCGGACTACAAGATCATCTCGGCGGACACGGCCACGGGGTTCTATCTCAAGCTCAACAATCAGCTTCCGCCGACGGATGATGTCCATATCCGCCGGGCCATCGCCTATGCGATGGACTACGAGACGATCCGCGAGGTGATCTTCCCGGGCGGGCAGCTCAACGGGCCGCTGGCACCGGTTTTTGCCGATGCTTATCTCGATAGCCTTCCGGCGCCGGAATACAATCTGGAAAAGGCCAAGGCCGAGGTCGCGAAATCGAAATATGCCGGCCAGGAGCCAATCAAGATCTCCCACGGCTATGTGGCAAAGACGGCATTCGAGGAAGAGATCGGCCTGTTGTTCAAGTCGGCGCTGGAATCGATCGGATTCGAGGTGGACCTGCAACCCGAGCCATGGAACCGCATCACTGAACTCGCCACATCGATCGAGACCTCACCGAACGCGACGCAGGTGTTTTACGGCCCGACCTATCCGTCGCCCGATTCCGTGTTCTACGTCCAGTACCATTCGAATGCGAAGGGCACCTGGGCATCCATGGAGTGGGTCCTCAATGATGACGTCGATGCGCTGATCGACGAATCGCGCAGCACGACGGACCCGGCCAAGCAGAACGAGCTTTACAAGGCCATCCAGCAAAAGCTCTTTGACATCCAGTCGGATGTATTCCTGCTGACGCAGAAGCGGCGCGCCGCCGCGAACAAGTGCCTGCACGGCTATGCCTGGGTTCCGATGCAGAGCTGGGACACCGATTTCTCGCGGTACTGGTGGAACTGCGACGAATAGGATTGCCGTGTCGCTCCCAAGCGCAGGCTGCACCAGCGCCCCCGGACGGAAACGTCCGGGGGTGTTTTGTGATTGCCGTCGTGTCAGGCCGTGCACTCATGAACGATGGATTTTTGATGTCCGCTATCGACGTGATGACCGTAGCCAGTCAGATGACAGCTGACCTCTGCAGAGCCGGTTTTTTAAGACCTTCACCATGGACGTTGGAATTGTCGTTTTTTTTGGGGCGGGGAAGCGGTCGTTCGCTACGGTTGAAATGTTCGGCCATTTAAACAGATAGCGGACCTCAAAATTCAGGCAGTGAGTTAATTTCTCGACTGATGATCGCGTCCTGTAGGCCGCTTGCCGCTAAATTTTCTTCAAGCGCTCATATTTTGTATTTGAGAACGACGTTCTCAACCAAGTCTTCAACAAAATCGATGACCTTCGTGCGGTTGATTTTTACGCCGGAGGGATGTGCGCAGGAGTTTCTGGTATCGAGTTTCTGATCCAGAATTTTGCGTACATCGTTCGAAATGATTTTGGCGCTCCGGCAGAACTCAATGAACTTTCCTTCTGGGATGTCGCTAAAATCATCGCGCTGCGTGATGACACTGACCTTCACCCGCTTGTCAGTGTTCTTAGCAAGAGCGGCATTGAACTCGGCCAATTTGTGTTTGAGGATGTAATCACACAGATGGTTCATGGCCAATATCCAGGCCATGACAATCGTCGCTCGATTTGCCCCGACTTCAAAACAATCCAGCGTTTCTGCCAAGAACTGCTTTGCGTCCCCTGCAGGCATTCTTTGCTCCAGCGAACGCAGAGTAGCGCTGGTCTGCGAGGTTGTCGTTTCAGCGTCGAGTTTCCTGGACAGCGCTTCGCGCATGTGGCGCTGCAGTTTGTAGCCATCACCTGTTTTCACATACTTCTGCGGCTTAGTTTTCAGACCTTCAGATAGCCGTGAAGCTGTGGCTCTCGGAGATGTCAAATCGCAATCGGTGAAGCACTGATCAACCTCTTTTGCGGTCGCTGCTTCCTGACCTAATTCAACGGTCAGGAAGTAGACAAACATCTCAATCAGCGATGCTTGCGATTGGACACTTGCACTCTCAATCGAGTTATAAAACCGATTGACCGCATCCATCATTCAGCGTTTTTCCGCTTCAGGTCGAATTCGAAGTGGTTGTTGCCTTTCGTTGTTATCGTTATGTCCTCCGACGATTTGAGATCGATGAAGCCCTTCTTGCTGGAAGTGTCTCGGAAAGCCTGCGCAAAAGCTTGTGGCGGTTTTTCTCGAACATCAAGAAAACACGTATAGACCTGATCGGTATTGGGCTTTTCGATGCCCAACTCATCTATCAAAAACTTCAGGAAGATCAGAATTTTCTCCGGTGCGCTGCCGGGGGCGTACTGGTCATAGAACGCTTGAAGCTTTGATGTGTCCAGATTCTTGTCCCTCGTGGGTGAGTCCGCGCTTATACCAGACGTCTTGGTTTCAGTTGCAGAACGCGAATTCGCACGGCGCTTGCGCTTCGGTGGTGTCTCACCGCCAGCGTCCACAGCATGTGCAGCGGGTTTTTCCGGCGGCATAGAAGCGACCGGACCTTGTGCTGCAATATGGTCTTTGAAGTCTTCATAAACAGCTTTGGTAACTACCCAGCTACCAGATTTGCAATTTGAGTGTGCGACGATTTGAATCAGGTTGACAGGCTTTCCGGACGCGGTCGTTTCTGACTCCATGAGCGCATCATGAAGCAAACTCGTTTCACCCGCGATCGCCTCAGCGCCCTGTCAAAACCGGACCTCATTGATCTGGTCATGGAGCTTGCCGGTCAAAATGCGCTCTTGCAAGCGCGGGTCGATGAGCTTGATAAACAGAACAGGCAGTTGCGGGAGCAGAATGCCTCGCTTGTTCAGCGGGTCTGTGATCTTGAACGACGGCTGGGGTTGAACAGTTCCAACAGCAGTAAACCGCCGTCCAGTGACGGGCTGGCGAAGCCAGCGGCCAGAGAAAAACGCACCAGGAGCTTGCGCGGCAAATCAGGCCGCAAGTCTGGTGGCCAACATGGCCATAAGGGCACAACGCTGAAGCAGGTCGCGACACCGGATGCGCTCGTCCATCACTATCCACATCAGTGCACGCGCTGCAGTGCGACGCTATCGCCTGAGGCCGCCACAGGTTTTGCCGCGCGCCAGGTGTTTGGCCTTGCGCCGCCTCCGCCTCTTTTCATCACCGAACACAGAGCCCATACCTGTCTATGCCGGGCATGCGGCACGCTGGTGCGTGCTGATTTTCCCGAGACCGTGAAAGCCCCCGCCCAGTATGGTGACGAAATCGCTGCCCTGGCGGCCTATTTGCAAACACAGCACTGCATTCCCGAGGATCGCCTGGCACGGATCTTCTCGGACCTCTACAAGATCAGGATCGCCCCGGCGACGCTGGCCAGTCTGATCGCCAAAAAGGCCGACAGCATGCGCGTTTTCGCGGACAGGGTAAGGGAACTGCTGTCCGGCACAGCTGTTGCCGTGAAGCATCTGGATGAGACCGGCTTGCGGATTGCCGGCAAGACGCGCTGGCTGCATATGCTGTGTTCCACATCCCTCAGAGCCGGATTCAAAAGTTATTCAAACGTAACAATACCTTGCGAGACGCCGCGTCATGAACCGGATGCTTGCTATGAACGCCCACGCGGTTGAGTTCTGGATGGTCCTCTCCCAGTCCCGGGCCAGTCTGCGGCAGCGCCCGAGCCAGGCGAAAGTTCGTTCCACCACCCATCGACGCGGCAGAACCTTGAAACCGACTGCGCTGTCGCAGCGCTTGACGGTCTCGACCGTCCAGTCGCCATGCCCCGCGAGCGCTGCTCGCAACTTCGGTCCCGCATAGGCGCCATCGGCGAAGATGTGGCGCAGCCAGGGGAAGCGGTCGCCGACAGCCCTGATCAGGTCGCAGGCCCCGTCCCTGTCCTGAATGTTGGCGGCGTGAACGATGATGAACAGCATCAGGCCGATCGTATCGGTGACGATGTGTCGCTTGCGGCCCTTGACCTTCTTGCCGGCGTCATAGCCGCGAACGCCCCCGCTTTCGGTGGTTTTCACGCTCTGGCTGTCGATCACGCCGGCCGTCGGTGAAGCCGCGCGGCCTTCCAGTTCGCGGGTATTGAGGACCAGGAGGTGATTGATGGCTGCAAAAAGACCCATGCGGCTCCAGGTGTAGAAATAGCCACGTACCGTCGATACCGGTGGGAACTGCTTCGGCAGCATGCGCCACTGGCAGCCGCTGGTTGCGATATAAAGGATCGCGTTCATCACCTCGCGCATATCGGTCGTACGCGGTCGTCCACCCCGTTTTGCCGGCGGAATGAACGGGGCAAGTATCGTCCATTCCTCATCGGTCAAATCGCTTGGAAATCTCAAATGGTCTCTGTTATGTTCGGCGCGGGCGATATCATTCCATGGCATCGTGATTCTCCATCTTCTTTGAAAAGACTGTTGAATCACAAACCATTGATATCGCTCAACTACTTTTAAATCCGGCTCTCAGTCATCTTCGGCTCGGGACCGGGCGAGGTGATATCCCATCGGGACTGGCAGGAACGATCGTTCACGATTGCTGGCCACCCTATTTGGCGCTGGAGGCCGTGGAGCATGGTCTTTGCAATGCGCATCTGCTCCGGGAGTTGCAGGCCGTCATCGATCACGACAGGGAACCCTGGGCGACGGATATGAAAGCCCTTTTGTCCGACGCACGGACGCTGGCACAGATGGCGCGCGATCAGGGTCGACCGGCGGTCAGTCTCAGGCATGTTCGTCAAATCAGGCAGAGGTTTGATGCCTGTTGCGACCGGGCGATCAAATTCCATGAAGGCCTGCCACCGCTTGCACGTCCAACGACCGGCAAACGCGGTCGCCCGAAGCGACGGGCTGGACATAATCTGGCGAGACGGATGCGAACACATAAGGCCGCGGTCCTGCTCTTTTTCAATGATCTGAATGTCCCCTTCACGAACAACGAAGCCGAACGTGACCTGCGCATGACAAAGGTTCGGCAGAAGGTCTCCGGAAGCTTCAGGACTGAGACAGGCGCTGAAAACTACTGCATTCTACGCACCGTTGTCGAAACAGCGCGAAAGCAAAGCTGGGATGTTCTGAGAGCCTTGAGCACAAGCCCCGTTCAGCTTATCCGTGACCTCAATACATTCCATCAAATCCAGCTTGATAGGGTAGCTGGGTAGTTACCAGCTTTGACGAATTCGACATCGCCTTCGACGTCAATAATACCTTGCGTCAGATTGATATGCAGTTTGGTTTGCACGGTTATGCATCCAGGTAGTGATTCGGAATCGGTTTAACGCAACATATGGTAGCGCTTGCTTGCTTGCAAGCGACGCACATGAAAATCAGCAATTCTAATTTTGGGATTTTTGGGATTCTCAAATCGCTCGATCTATGATTCGTTTGTTGCGTGTTACACTTGGATTCCCTCATTGGCTCGCTCAGATCGTGCTGCGCGAACTTGCCTGACCGACGGGTTGGCCCAAACACGAGTTACACGATGGCAGATATCGGCCTGTCGGCGTTTTCGATATTTTTCATGCAGTCTCCGTCGTTCCTGTCGCATCAGCGCGAGATGCAAGCGGGTAACGGTTGCTCGAACTGTCAGACGTTGTTCGGAATCAAGAAGCTTCCGAGCGATAATCATATCCGCTCGATGCTTGATGAGGCTGAACCGCAGCATCTCTTTGGGCAGTTTGATAACCTTGTTGACCATCTGAAAAGCCATAACGGTTTGGAGCCTTTCCGATGTCTGGATGGTCGCGTGCTGATTGCACTTGATGGCACAGAATATTTCTGTAGCCGCAAGTTGCATTGCCGGAATTGTTCTCATCGCAAGCGCAATGATGGCGGCACCGAGTATTTTCACACCATGGTTTCCGCCGCGGTCGTCGTCCCGGGTGACAGCCGAGCGATACCGCTGCAGCCGGAATTTATTAGCCCGCAGGACGGTCATGCGAAACAGGATTGTGAAAGGAATGCCGTCAAACGCTGGCTTGCCGCCAATGGGAAACGTTACGCTTCGCTAAAGCCAGTTTATCTTGGCGATGACCTGTATGCTAATCAGCCGATTGTTGATACGATTCAGTCGGTTGGCGGCGACTTCATTCTGACTGCCAAGTCCTTGTCCCATAAGACGTTGTACGAGTGGCTGGACGGTGCCGAGATCAACTCGACAAAGCGCCGTCGTATCAAAAAGGGTCGCAAGGCTGCCACTCACATCTATCGCTGGCTGAATGATGTACCCCTGCGCGATGGCAAGGACGCGACCCACGTCAACTGGTTCGAAATCGAGATTATCAACACCAAAGGGAAGACCACATATCGCAACAGCTTTGTGACCAACATCGCTGTCGATGAGACCAATGTCGGGGACCTTGCCGCTTGCGGACGCGCACGGTGGAAGATTGAAAATGAGACCTTCAATGTTCTGAAAACCCGGGGATACAATCTGGAGCACAACTTTGGGCATGGCGACAATTATCTGGCATCTGTGCTGGCGACGCTCAATCTGCTCGCCTTCGCCATGCATACAGTTTGTGATGTACTCGAAGCGCTCTGGAAGAAAGCCCGCAGTGTTTTAGCGGCGCGGTATCGGTTCTTCGATCACATCCGCACGATTGTTTGCTACTTGATCTTCCCGGATTGGGGTGCACTCATACGAACACTTGTCGATGGTGAGCCACCACCGACCGTCAAGTCAGCCCGGAAGCAACCTAAACCCTCCTGAAAATCAGCTCAAATTCATCTGAGACCCAAAAATGAGCCAAAATTAGAATTGCTGCATGAAAATAGCAAGCTTGCAAGCAGGCATATAGCAAAGGGCGAAACACATTAGTGGCTCATGTAGGACGTACTGAATGGCAGCCATGGGCCGGATCAACGCATACTTACAAGTAATACTTAGAGGCCTCTTTGAGCAATCTCTTCGTGGGCAAGCGCAAGTTGCTCAAGATTTTCAGCAACGTATTTATCATCACAAAGCTTCAATAGCTCTCTCCGGTTAAATTCAATTTGTTCAAATCCAATCTGTGAACCGTGCTTATTTACAAACGAAGCGCAAAGGCTCCCAACACACACCAAACGAACCCAATAAAGTGGCATTTTTGATATTGTGAATTGAGATAGCTGGCTCGGTAAAGGATGTAGTGTTTTCAAGTTTTCCTTACTTGATATGAACTGGGAAAACTCGTGGAACCGCATCACTCGGTCTTCGGTCTTATTCTCGCCAACAATCGCGACGTTGGATATTATGCCAAGTGATTGAGAGAATATGTGTTCAATCTGTTCGTCCCAAGAGGCCTCTGGGTGGGAATATATGGCGCTATTGTCAGTAAATGCCTCATAAATAGAACTCTTGAAGCGCAGAAGGTCCACGGCTTCGGGATCAATCGAAAAATCGGCATAAGTCGTTTGGCGTTCAATGAGCTCTGAAAGTGCTAGAGGCCGCACTAATCTGAAAAGCGTACTTGCACCATAATAATTCGAAGGAGTTAGATCATATTCGTACCGCTTCAAACCATGGGTCTGAATATGACGAGCAAGATCGCGCGCAGCTAACAAAAGCTGAAATCTCAATGGACCAATTGTGTGATATAGCCGCTTTCGGCCCTCAAACTCATAAGACCTTTGTGCTGATTTAGCATCCAACCGATCTTCAACATCGAGTTTTACTTTGCCCTTATGTCCTTCCAAGTTTTTCTTAAATTGGTTAGATGCCCATTTGTCTCCTAGTGCCCAAATTCCGGCAATAGAAACTCCTAAAGCTGATAATATTGTTCCGATGAATTCAATAAAGGTCATTATTCAAACCCTTGTTTTTATTCGACAGAGACAAGGGTAATGAAACCATAGTTCGATCAAACAAAATACCGCATCTGACAATTTTGACGACTGCTTTGGGGAAATCTTCACCAATGGCATCCAAGCACTCAATGTCCGGTAAGGGCCGCGAATGCCGATTGCGGCGGGGGTTCGTTGTCCGGGGTTCAACCGCTTCGAGCCCTGGGCGGACCTGAAACGGCGCTGTTGTGGACCGTTCCGGGCATTTTGCCGATGGCGGGCCGATGCAATGGATCAGGTCTCCAGATGCCTGGCGAGACGATCGATTGTATGGTCCCATTGCGAGGATGCGCGTGCAAGGTAGTCTCTTGCCCGGCTCAACGCCCCGGCTTCAAGCTGATATCTTGTTTCGCGTCCAACGCGACGGCGGCGAACAAGCCTGGCTTTTTCGAGAACACGCAAATGCCGGCTCACGCCTTGACGGGTAAGTGAAAGGCCTTCGGTAAGATTTGAAATAGAGCGGTCGGACCCGTCTTGGAGCTTGGAGACGATCACGAGGCGCGTGTCGTCACCAAGGGCGGCAAAGATAGCCGCCATGTCTGAAGACGGTTCCTGATCCTTATGCTGATAAATATCGGGCAATGTGATCCGCCTGAATATCCCAGCCCTCCTGGTTGCCTCGCATCACCTCGATCCTGCGGGCATGGGGCAGCGCAGAGAACCCCGATTCAGTGATCGTCAGGCGCGTTCCGTTCGGGATTTCTTCCAACCGAAACTCGACCAGCAGGGCCGGCTGATCGTCATTTTGCTTCGATCCGTCATCGGAGTCGTACCAGCGAAAGGTGAACAGCCGCTCCGGCTCCATCCGTTCGATATAAACGACCCAAGGGGCGCCTTCGTAACCCGGATAAGTCATTTTGCCCGTTGATTTCCTGCCAACCTGAAACGCCTGATCGAGATCGACGCGAAACCAATGCCCGAACTCCTTGTAATCTGTAACGGCTTTCCAAACCCGAGCGAGCGGCGCCCGCAGCTCAACGACTTTCACAATCTTGTCGTTGTCTGAATGAGCCATCGTGCAACTCCTTTGTTGCCCTTCATAAGCTCAAGCCCCGCAATACGCAACAATATTGTTGCGTATTGCGGGTGGCTTTGGGGAATGGCCGTTTTAGGCAAACATCAGCAATATGCCATAATTTGAGATTGTCTGATTTGTCGGACCTCAGTGCAGCATTGAACTGATGGCCCCAACGGCAACTCATGGCCGTGAACGATCCGGATTTCGCTGCGCGTTTACTAACTACCAGTCCCTTCCGTCTCCGCCACCTGTCTGCGCAGCATGTCGGCAAACTGCGCGCATGCGGGGCTGAGCCTGGTGTTCGCCCGGGTGCACAGGCCGACTGAACCAAGGGTCGATTCCGTGTCGATCGGAAGCGTGACATATTCGCCGCTTTCGATCTGCGCGAGAACGACACCGCGGGAGATAATCCAGATTGCCTGGTGCTGGCTGACAAAGGTGCGGCCGAAGGAATCTGAAACGGTTTCAATCACCTGCAGGGGTTCGGTAATGCCTTGCTCGATAAACAGACGGTCCACGAAAGGCCGGATGATCGACTGCATGGTGGGGATCAGGACCGGGAAGTTGTTGAGTGCCTCGACAGCGAACTGCTTTCTTGCGGCCAGCGGATGGCTGGCATGAACCGCAAAGATCACCTTGTCGCGAAACAGTGGTTCGAAAATCAGGCCCTGCATGACATCTGGTGCAGGCAGCCTGCCCATGACGAGATCGAGCTCGCCGTTGCGAAGCTGATCGAGCAGCGCGCGGTTCTCGCCGGTGATGATCTTCAGCCGGTTGCGCATGCCGGATTTCAGATATTTGGCGACCGCCTGGGGCACGATTGTCGTGGAAACCGTCGGCAAGGCGCCGAGCCTTATCTTTGGTCCATCCGAGATATCGAGCTCAGCGAGCGCGTTGATGCCGTTGCGCGCGGCAGCCAGCGAACTGCCCGCATGGCGCAGAAACACCTCGCCGTGCTGGGAAATCCGGATGCCGCGCCCTTCGCGTTCGACAAGCGGTTTGCCGCAGATATCCTCAAGCTCGCGGATGGTCCGGGTGACCGCCGGCTGGGTGAGGTGCAGGTTTTCCGCAGCGCGGCTGACGCTCTTCTGACGGGCCACCTCGACAAAGGTCTCCAGATGCCGCAATTTTATCCTGCGCAGTGAATTCATAACCGTTTCGCTATTTAAATTGCCTCAGTAATCATTATTCATCCCTATTGAAATATGTAAACATGCGCTTGGGAGGAAATGCGGAGCGTTTTTTGAGCGCATCCGGCCGCTCCCGGAGTTGTTTTGTGACGGAGCAGTCCATGTCAGAATCCGATCAAAAGTCCGAAAGACATGCGCAGGGGATGCAGACCCGCCGCAACGTGCTCGGCGATGCCTATGTCAATGGCGCCGAGGCTCGGAAAACATCTTTCGACGGCCCGTTTCAGGAGCTGATCGTCGAGGCGGCATGGGGGCACGTGTGGTCGCGGCCACAATGGACCCCGCGCATGCGATCGATTGTGACCATTGCGCTGCTGGCAGCGCTTGGTCATGACGAAGAGGTTGCGATGCATGTGAGGGCGACCGCCAATACCGGAGCGACGCAGGAGGATATAGGCGAAGCGCTGCTGCATGTGGCGATCTATGCCGGTGTTCCGGCGGCCAACCACGCGATCAAGATCGTCAAACAGACCTACAAGGAAATGGAAGCTGAAGCGGGCAAGGAGGCCGGCGATGCGTAACGCGACTTATGAGACCGGTGCCTTTTTCGTACGCGACAGGTCATGGCACCCGAAGGCATTCACGCCTGACTACAAGACCAGTGTGGCACGCTCGCCGCAAAAGGCGCTGCTGTCGCTGGAAAACACGGTCAGCGAGATAACCGGCCCGGTTTTCGGCCACGATATCCTGGGTGAACGCGACAATGACCTGATCCACAATTTCGCCAAACCCGGTGAGAGCGCCATTGGAGAACGCATCATCGTGCATGGCAGGGTGCTGGACGAGCGGGGCAGGGGTGTTCCGGGCGTCCTGCTGGAGTTCTGGCAGGCCAATGCGGCCGGACGCTATCGTCACAAGAACGAAGGCTACATGGCGCCGCTCGATCCGAATTTCGGCGGCTGCGGACGCACCATCACCGACGACGACGGCGGCTATGCGTTCCGGACGATAAAGCCGGGACCTTACCCCTGGCCGAACGGGATCAATGACTGGCGGCCGTCCCATATTCACTTTTCGATCTTCGGATACGGCTTTGCACAAAGGCTGATCACGCAGATGTATTTCGAGGGCGATCCGCTTATCCCGATTTGCCCGATCGTGCGCACGATCGACGACGAGGCGGCCATTGAACAGCTGGTCGCACCGCTCGACATGGCGAGCACGATTCCCATGGATGCGCGGGCCTACAAGTTCGACATCATCCTGCGCGGCCGGCGCTCGACGATGTTCGAGAACCGCATGGAGGGCAACTAGATGGCCCAGTCACTCAACCGCCTGAAAGAAAGCCCATCACAGACCGCGGGCCCTTATGTCCATATCGGCTGTGTACCCAACTTTCTTGGCATAGGCGGCGTTTACGAAAGCGACCTGGGCAAGACCATGGTCAATGATGAAACCGAGGGTCAGCGTATCGCGATCACCGGCCGCGTGATCGACGGTACCGGCACGCCGCTCAAGGATGCGTTGCTCGAGATCTGGCAGGCCGACAGCAACGGCCTCTACAACAGCCCGTCCGAGACACGCGGGTCGGCCGATCCGAACTTTACCGGATGGGGCCGCCAGCCGACGGACCTCAAATCCGGTGTCTTCCGCTTTGACACGGTCAAGCCCGGCCGCGTCCCGTTCACCGACGGTCGCCTGCAGGCGCCGCATGTCAATTTCTGGATCGTCGCACGCGGCATCAATCTCGGCCTCAATACGCGCATGTATTTCTCCGACGAGGCAGATGCCAACGCCGAAGATCCGGTTCTGGTGCGGATCGAGCACCGCGTGCGCGTGCAGACGCTGCTTGCAGAACCGATCGATGACGGCTACCGCTTCGACATCCACCTGCAGGGCGACAACGAAACGATCTTTTTCGATATCTGACACGGAAACAACAATGGCGAAATTCCAGCCGCTGGCCGATGCGGTGCGCGACAATCTCAATGATGGCGATATCGTTGCCTTCGAGGGCTTCACGCATCTCATTCCGCATGCTGCAGCCCATGAGGCGATCCGGCAGGAGCGCAAGGACCTGACGGTTATCCGCATGACGCCGGATCTCATCTATGACCAGCTCATCGGCATGGGCATGGTCAGGAAGATGATCTTTTCCTATGCCGGCAATCCGGGCGTCGGGTTGTTGCGGCGCATGCGCGACGCGGTCGAAAACGGTTGGCCGCTGCCGCTCGTGCTCGAAGAACACAGCCACGCCGCCATGGCCAACGCCTATGAGGCCGGCGCCGCAGGCCTTCCCTGCGCCGTTTTCCGCGGTTATCGCGGTGCCGAGCTGGCGAAAGTCAACGGCAATGTGCGGTCGGTCACCTGTCCGTTCACAGGCGAGGTCCTGGCTGCGGTTCCCGCCGTTCGCCCGGATGTGGCGTTCATTCATGCCCAGAAGGCCGACCGGAAGGGCAACGTGCTCATCGAGGGCATTCTCGGCGTGCAGAAGGAAGTGGTGCTTGCCGCCAAGCGGTCGGTGGTCACGGTCGAAGAGGTTGTCGACGATCTCAACGCGCATCCCAATGCCTGCCTCCTGCCGCACTGGACGGTCGGCGCCATCTGCACGGTTGCCGGCGGCGCGCATCCATCCTATGCGCATGGCTATTATGGCCGCGACAACGCCTATTACATCGCCTGGGACAAGATCGCGGCGGACCGCGAGACCTTTCTGGCCTGGATGAAGGAAAACGTTCTGGATGCCACGCCGGAGGACTTTGCCGAAAGGGTCGGCAGACTGAGGAGCGCGGCATGAGCGACAAAGCCTTTACACCCGATGAAATGATGACAATCGCCGCCGCGCGCGCGCTGAAGAATGACGATGTCTGTTTCGTCGGTATCGGTGCGCCATCGGCAGCCTGCAATGTCGCGAGACTTACTCACGCGCCCGACATCACGCTGATCTATGAGAGCGGCACCATTGGCACGGCACCGGATGTGCTGCCGCTCTCCATCGGCGATGGCGAGCTTTGTGATACCGCCGTCACAACGGTCGGCGTGCCGGAGATGTTCCGGTACTGGCTGCAGGGCGGGCGCATCACGATCGGCTTTCTCGGCGCCGCGCAACTCGACAGGTTCGGCAACATCAACACGACGGTTATTGGTGACTATGCGCATCCCAAGACGCGGTTGCCCGGCGGCGGCGGCGCGCCGGAAATTGCCGGATCTTCGCGCGAGATTTTTATCACGATGAAGCAATCGTTGCGCGGGATGGTCGACAAGATCGATTTCTTCACATCCTTCGGCCATGGCGAGGGTGGCGATCACCGGCAGCGGCTCGGAATCGATACCAAGGGACCGACCCTTCTCATTACCGATCTTGCCATCTGGAGGCCCGATCCGGAGACCAAGGAATTCACGGTGGTGTCGCTGCATCCGGGTGTGTCGAAAGACGATGTTCAACAGACCTGCGGATGGACAGTCAGATTCGCCGAGCATATGGAAGAGACGCCACCGCCGACGGATCTGGAGCTTACGACGCTGCGCGATCTGAAGGCGCGGACCAAGGCTGCCCATGAAGGTCAGCCGGATTCAGGAAAGGCGGCATAATGCCCGAAGCATATATCTGCGACTACATACGCACGCCCATCGGGCGCTTCGGCGGCAGCCTGTCTGCCGTGCGTGCCGACGATCTCGGCGCGGTGCCGCTAAAGGCGCTCGTCGAGCGCAATCCGCAACTCGATCTCGAAGCGGTTGAAGAGGTCATCTACGGCTGCGCCAACCAGGCCGGTGAGGATAACCGCAATGTGGGACGCATGAGTGTGCTGCTGGCCGGATACCCGGTCGCGGTTCCGGCAAATACGGTCAACCGCCTGTGCGGATCGGGCATGGACGCGACGATCGCGGCGGCGCGGGCGATCAAGTCCGGAGAAGCCGAACTGATCATCTCGGGCGGGGTGGAATCGATGTCACGCGCGCCCTTCGTCATGCCCAAGGCGGACAGTGCCTTCTCGCGGCGCGCGGAGATACATGACACGACCATCGGCTGGCGTTTCGTCAATCCGCTCCTCAAGGCGCAATATGGTGTGGATTCCATGCCGGAGACCGGCGAGAACGTTGCCGAGGATTTTGAGGTCTCACGCGCCGACCAGGACGCTTTCGCTTTGCGTTCGCAGCAAAAGGCCGCGGCCGCGCAGGCCAATGGCCGCCTGGCCAAGGAAATCACGCCGGTCACCATCCCGCAGCGCAAGGGCGAGCCGGTGATCGTTGACCGGGATGAACACCCGCGCGAGACATCCCTTGAAAAGCTCGGATCTCTGCCGACACCGTTCCGCCAGGGGGGAAGCGTGACAGCGGGCAATGCCTCCGGCGTCAATGACGGCGCGGCGGCGCTGATCGTCGCATCGGAAACTGCCGTTGAAAAACATGGCCTGCGGCCCATCGCACGGATCCTCGGCGGTGCGACCGCCGGTGTTCCACCACGTATAATGGGGATCGGGCCTGCACCGGCAAGCAAGAAGCTCACCGCGCGTCTCGGGATCGCGATCGAGGATTTCGATGTTATCGAGCTCAACGAAGCTTTTGCCAGCCAGGGGATCGCCGTGCTGCGCGATCTCGGCGTCGCAGAGGACGCACCCTTCGTCAATCCCAACGGTGGAGCCATCGCTCTCGGCCACCCGCTCGGAATGTCCGGTGCGCGCATTACGGGCACGGCGGCATTGGAGCTTCACGATCGGGGCGCCAACCGGGCCCTGGCAACCATGTGCATTGGCGTCGGTCAGGGCATCGCGATAGCGCTGGAGCGCGCATAAGGCGCATCCGTCATCAGCTTCTGAAGAACAGTTCCCGGCCGGATGGTGGATTGACCGGAGCGCTCCTGTCCACCTGCTCGAACAACAGGAATAGACGCTCGCTCCAGTTCGGAATATTGCCGGACTGGGCATAGCCGACGCGTTCCGTGCCGAGGCCGAACCCCAGACTGACACTGTTGTCGATCGATGCTTCCCCGATCTCGATCCATCCGGACGGCAAGTGATAGGACGTCGCGGGCGGCGCTTCGTCGTCCACACGGTAGTAGAAACCCACCGTCGGAAACGGCTGGGCATCCGGCCTTCCCGGATATCGGAAATAACCGCATCCGTCACCCGCGGACAGTGCCTCTGCCTTATCCCGGAATATCACCTGTTCAATCGGATTGAAGCCCTGTTCCTCAAGCACCGGGAGGAGACCGTCAAACGCGGTTGTCGTCACAAACGCGAATTTGTCGCGCGACAGGCCGACAACATTCAACAGGTAGTCGAGCACCATTGAAAGTGACGCTTCGGGCGTCATGTCGAGCGGCGAACGAACATAGAAAATATGAAACAGCGGCAGCACCGAGGGATCGCCCTTCTTCTCGATGTCCTCGATCCGCGAACACGGCTGGACAGCCATCTGGCCGCGCTGCGTGTCGATTTCCGTGTCGTCGTATCGTAGTCCCCCGTTGAAACTCTCGTCACCGGTGACCACCGGCTGGTGATCGACGAGCTTGTATCCCCGGGCCTCAAAGTGGTCGATCATCGACTCGTGCAGCAGATGGGTGGGAAGGTCCAATGACAATCCGTCACGGCGCGGGTTACGAGCAAATGTGCTCACGGGCAGGACCGACGCAGCGGCCAAAGCCGCGCCGCCCTTCAAGATCGTACGTCGTTTGTTTGCCAAGGCGGTTTCTTCCTCCCGTCGGCGGCGATGGCGTTGATGACTACCATCGATATAGTCGAGTTTGTGTCGGATCAAAGGATATTGGCATCGCTGGCATGAATTCTGCACCAGAATTCGAGGTGTTGTGCGCATGCATCGACACGCGTCCGCATCAACAGACTATATCGGAGCCGTAAAGCGCCGTTTCCTGGCCGCACTCTTCATTCGTATGGATGCGGCCAGTTTGGCTCCCACCTTACTGCAATGTGCAGGTAAAGGATGTTCCGTCCTTGGTTTTTCCGACCACTTTCTTGTCGCTTACCTTTGTCACCGGGTATCTTCCACCGCTTTTGTAGGGACTGAGATGTATCATCGCGGTCTTACCGCCCCGATAGCTGGCATTCTTCAGTTTTTTCGCTGTGCATTTCCAGGATGCGGCCTCAGACGATGTCGATGTCATTGGGCCAAGAAATGCGAGGGAAAGGGCTGCGACAGTCAATCCAGAAAGTATGCGTTTCATAATAATATCCTCCTAAAAATCCGAGTTTTCTAAATTCAGAATCTGACTGCACGAAGGCGGAACCAATGTGCACCTTGGCCTAGACGCTGAATATTGCGCTTTGGCTGCAATCGCCGTAGCCTCGGGCGACACCGTTGATCGCATTGTTGAATGATCGACATTGGGGCAAATAGCGCCAAGGTTCGTGTGCTGGTGATCCAGACGGTTGCATCGAAACAGGTTCAGTTGTCCGACCTGCAACCCCTGTCCACCGGGCTTAACACTTGTTGTGTTACACTATAACATGTGTAATACAGCCCGGAACGAATCCGACAGGTAGCAAGGCGTGTTGAAAGTCGCAGAGCCGCTCGTTTCGCTTGACAACGCAGGCCTCGAAAGGGCCGGGCGCTGGCTTGTGCGCGGCGTCGACCTTTCCGTTCGCAGGGGTGAAATCGTAACCCTTGTTGGTCCCAATGGTTCGGGAAAATCAACCACCGCGAAGATGGCGCTCGGCATTCACCGACCAAGCGAGGGAACCGCGCACCGCACAAACGGTCTGAAGGTCGGATATGTGCCGCAGAAGGTCTCGATCGACTGGACACTGCCGCTTAGCGTGCGCCGCTTCATGCGACTGACACAACGCATCGATGACCGGCAGCTTGAGGCGGCGCTGGATTCCACCGGCATCCCGCACCTGATCGATGCGGAAGTCAGAACGCTTTCCGGAGGTGAGTTTCAACGGACCATGCTGGCGCGTGCGATCGCCGGTCGTCCCGATTTCATGGTTCTCGACGAGCCGGTTCAGGGTGTGGATTTTACCGGCGAGATCGCGCTCTACGAGCTGATTTCCACGATCCGCGACGGGCTGGGTTGCGGGATCCTCATGATCTCTCATGACCTGCACGTCGTCATGGCCGCAACGGACCAGGTGATTTGCCTCAACGGCCATGTTTGCTGCAAGGGATCACCTGAAACCGTGGCGCAGAGCGAGGAATACCGGCGCCTCTTCGGTGACAGGGCCTCGGGCGCGCTGGCCATCTACCGCCATCATCACGACCACACCCACCTGCCGGATGGACGCGTAAGGCACGCGGATGGTTCGATCACCGATCACTGCCACCCGGACGACGGCCATCATCATCAGGCGGATGAAACAACCGATATCGATCGCGTCAGCGGGAACGGAGACGGGCGTGCTTGACGATTTCTTCACCCGGGCCATGATCGCCGGCATCGGCGTTGCCATTGTCGCCGCGCCGCTCGGCTGTTTTGTTGTCTGGAGACGGCTTGCGTATTTTGGCGACACGCTCGCACATGCCGCTCTCCTGGGCGTGGCGCTGGCCTTTCTTTTCGAGGTCAATATCACGCTGGCGGTGTTTGTGGTCTGCACCGGGGTCGCGCTGGCGCTCTTGCTGTTGCAGCGCCGCGCGACATTGTCGTCGGATTCGCTGCTCGGCCTGCTTGCCCATGCCTCGCTGGCACTGGGCCTTGTCGTTCTTGCCTTCATGACCTGGATCCGGATGGATCTCATGGGATTCCTCTTCGGAGACATCCTGGCCGTTTCGAGGGCCGACATCGCAACCATTTATATCGGCGGTGCCGTTGTGCTTGCCGTGCTTGCGGTGATCTGGCGGCCGCTCTTCGCCGCCACCGTTAATCGGGAACTGGCGGAGGCCGAGGGCATGCATCCGGAGCGGACGAATGTGGTTTTCATGATCTTGATGGCGACTGTAATTGCCATTTCAATGAAGATTGTCGGTGTGCTGCTGATTACTGCGCTGCTGATCATTCCGGCTGCGGCAGCGCGGCGTTTTTCCACCGGCCCGGAACAGATGGCCGTCATTGCCGCCATCATCGGCGTTGCATCCATTGTCGGAGGCCTGTACGGATCGCTGACCTGGGACACGCCATCCGGGCCGTCCATCGTTGTCGCGGCCCTCGTCTTTTTTCTTATCAGTGTGTCGCCGGTTGCAGCCCTCTTGTCACGCAGCCGTCGACAGGCTCAGGGAGAAACATCATGAGCGTCCACACACATGCGGACCAACATCCACTGACGAAAAATCAGACCCTGGTCTACGATGCCCTGACCCATGCCAAGGCGCCGCTGAGCGCCTATGCCATACTCGATGGTGTCCGCGAACACGGTATTCGGGCACCGCTCCAGGTCTACAGGGCGCTCGACAAGCTGCTTGAACTTGGACTTGTGCACCGCCTCGAGAGCCTGAATTCCTTCGTTGCCTGCAGCAACTCCGAATGCGGTTCCCGCGAGACGGTCGCGTTCGCCATTTGCGAGAATTGCAGCAGGGTTTCGGAAATTGCGAATTCCGAGCTTGAAACGCTGCTCGGTACGATCGCCGCGGCCGATCATTTCAAGGTTCACGCCGCGACCGTTGAACTTCGCGGCATTTGCAAAAGCTGCCAAACTGTCAGCTAGTCCGCTTGTCGTTCACACCGGCCGATCGGTCCGGGCGATGAACGGGCCGTTTCTGAATTCCGGCTTGCCATAGGCAAAGGGTTCATTCTGAGGCGTCGTGACGTATCCGCCGGCTGCAATGAGCACGGCGTGCCCGGCGGCCGTGTCCCACTCCATTGTCGGTCCGAAACGCGGGTAAACATCGGCCTCGCCGCATGCCAGCAGGCAGAATTTCAGCGAAGAACCGATGGAAACGGTCTCGGAGATTCCCTGTTGTTTCAGCCAGTCATCGGTCTGCCTGTCACGGTGCGAGCGGCTCGCCACAGCGACCGGTCCTGATGCCGGAACCGGTCGGACGGCGATCGTTCTTGTCTGACCGTCGGAGGCCTCGGCCGCACCGCCACGACGGGTGCCTGTAAACAAGCGCTGCAGGGCAGGGGCGTAGACAATGCCGAGCACCGGCTCACCGTTTTCGATCAGTGCTATGTTCACGGTAAAGGAGCCCTTGCCGTCGCGTCTCAAAAACTCGCGGGTGCCGTCGAGCGGGTCGACCAGAAAGAACCGGTCGGGTGCACTCAGCCGGTGGCTTTCCTCGTTTTCCTCCGAGATAACCGCGATTTGCGGTGCATATTCTTCGAGGCCTGCGAGAATGATCCCTTCGGCCGCCTTGTCGGCCGCTGTCACCGGCGAACCGTCTGATTTGACCTCGGCCTCCGGCATGCTGTCATAGACATGCATGATGGCTTCGCCGGCCGAAAGAGCGATTTCGGCAAGCCTGTCGGTCAACGTGCGGTAATTCACATCCATATGTTGGCAGGTGACAGATTTTGCCGCCGGTGTCGATATCTAAATTCGGCGATCCCCGCTTCCGATGGCTGCCGGCAGACAGCCCTTCGCGTCAGTGTACAACGCCCATCTGCCGGATCGCGAGATCCTTCATGATCTCCTCCGATCCGCCGCCGATCGCCATGACCTTCACTTCACGGTAGATGCGTTCCACCGGGTTGCCGCGCAGGTAACCGGCGCCGCCGAATATCTGCATGGCCTCCGACGCACAGTATTCCAGGATCTTGGTCGACAGGAACTTGGCTTTGCTGATCTCCGCGACCGGCGTCGAGCCTTCATTCGCCATCCAGCAGATCTGATTGAGATAGGCTTCCAGGGAATCGATGCGCGCCGACATGTCCGCGACCTTGTGTGCGATCACCTGGTGCTCGATCAGGCGCTTGCCGAAGGTTTTTCGCTCGTTGGCGTAAGAGACCGATTCAGAAAGGCACAGCTTGGCCATGCCCAGACTCTGGGCGATCAGCGCCAGGCGTTCAAAGTTGAAATTGTTCATGATCGCCATGAAGCCCTTGTTTTCCGGACCGATCAGACTGTCGGCCGGCAGCCTGCAGTCATCGAAGAAAAGTGTCGCCTGATCGGAGCACCACCAGCCCATCTTGCGGTCCAGCGCCGAGCGAGTGAAACCAGGCGTGTCGGCCTCGACAAAAAACAACGAAATTCCGGCCAGTCCGGACCCGCCGGTGCGTGCGCCGATGACAAAGTAGCGGCTGGTCATACCGCCGGTAATGAACGTCTTTGTGCCGTTCAGTACCCACTCATTGCCGTCCTGGCGGGCAGTGGTCTGCAGGTTCGCGACATCGGAGCCGCCGGAGGGTTCGGTGATGCCGAGCGAGGAGCCTTCCTCACCCGACAGTATCTGCGGCAGGACACGCTGTTTGAGTTCTTCCGAACCAAGCAGCGCAATCGGACCGGTCGAAATGTTGCGCGCGCCGAGTGCCGCGCCCACGCCGGTCGCGCCGCATTTGCCGAGTTCTTCGGCGACCGCGGCTCGCATAAAGCAGTCATCGAAGCCGAGGCCGCCATAGGCTTCGTCGATGCCGAAACCGAACATGCCAAGCGCGCCGGCTTTCCTGTGCAGCTCCCAGGGAATGGTTCCGGCCTCGTCCCAATCGTCCGCAAAGGGTCGGATCTCCGTTGCCACGAATTTTTCAAAACTTTCCCGGAATGCGCGCTGCTCCTGGGTCTCGAACGGATTTTTCATGGTCGAATTCCTGTCAAAGGCGGCACCTGCCGAAAGATTGAACGCTACCTGACGCCAGTTTACAGGGCCGCTTCAACAAAACAAGACGAACGTTCTGTCTGTTTTGGGATGCCGGCTTGCCGGGGGATGAATTCATCATCTAGAGGCCGAGACGGTTGGCAATCTTGGAAAGGGCAACGGCGTTGCCACCACCGGTCTTTTCACGGATCGAGAGGCGGTGGCTTTCCACGGTCCGCACGCTGATGTGAAGCTGTTCGGCAATCTGGCGGTTGGTCATGCCCTTGGAAACGGCTGCCAGAACCTGCTTCTCCCGATCGGTCAAACCGTAGTCGTTTGCGGGAACAAGCTTGTCGACGGTGCGGCCGGCCAGTGACGCGGCGGCCTGCGGACCAAGATAGGTGGCGCCCTGGGCAACGGACCGGATGGCGTTGATCATCTCGTCTTTGGAGACATCCTTGAGCACAAACCCGTTGGCTCCGATGCGCAGGGCTTCCTGCACATATTCCTCATTGTCGTAGATTGACAGGAAAAGGATCTTCGTTTCCGGCCGCGACTGCTTGATCTTCTTCGCCGCCTCCAGGCCGTTCATTTCCGGCATCGAGATATCGAGAAGGACCATGTCCGGCTCAAGTGAGCGGCACAGCTCGACCGCCTGCCGGCCGTTGCTGCCTTCGCCAACGATATCGACAAAATCCTCGTCAGCAAGCCGCGACCGGATGCCCTCACGCAGCAGGTCGTGATCGTCGACGATGACCAGCCGAATCCGAGTGCCGTCTGATCGTGCAGACCGCATTCGTTCCGTTCCCCTTTGTTATTCGGTACTCATTTTTTGTTGTTTACTATCGGCAAAGTCACGGTGATTGCAAGTCCGCCGGATGGGGGCTTGGAGAAGCGGATCGAGCCTCCGAAGGTGTCGATGCGTTCCTGCATGTTGCGGATGCCGAGTCCGCCGCCTCGCTTGCGCCTTTCTGCGCCACGCGGCATGCCGGTTCCGTCGTCCTCCAGCTGCAGCCTTATGGTCTTGCCGCGCCGGCACAGGCGGATGCTGACATGGTTGGCCCCGGAGTGACGCACCACATTGGTCAGCGCTTCCTGGATCACGCGGTAGAGCGCGGTCTTCGCCTCGTCAGACAACATGTCCTTGATCTGTTCGGCTTCCACCTCGACGGCAATGCCGCTCTGGCGCGAGAATTCGCTGCAGAGGCTCTTTACCGCGGCCGCCAGCCCCATATCGTCAAGCACCGACGGCCGCAAGGCCATGGAAATGCGGCGCACTTCGGCTATGGCATTGTCGAGCGCGTTCATCGATTTTTCGATCGGCTCGGATATGTCGCCTTCCTTGTGCGAACTGTTCAACGCGTTCTCCAGGCCGTAGCGCGCCGAGACCAGAAGCTGGCTGATGCTGTCATGCAGTTCGCGTGACACGCGCTTGCGCTCTTCCTCCTGGAAATCCACCTGGCGTGCTGACAGTTCCTTCAGCCGCGCATCGGCAAAGCGCTGTTCCGACAAACGCGCGGCGGCAATGGTCGCGCCCGTCAGGCTGACCGCGCCGAGCATGAGAACAAAGAGCACCAGCCGTGTCTCGCCGACATTGTCATGCAGTTCCGACTGAACGGCGGCGACCTGCCGCGAAACCTCGTCAAGATAGATGCCGGTTCCGAGCATCCAGTTCCATTTGTCGAGGTAGACGGAATATCCGAGTTTTTCCACATATTCGCCGCTCGACGGTTTCTTCCACACAAATGAGTAGAACTCGCCACCTTTCTTGGCGCGGTCGATCAGGTCCCTGACAACATGCCTCCCGTCCTCGTCTTCAAGACCGATCCAGTTGCTGCCGACCAGGTAGGTCAGGCGCGGATTGACGATATTGGTGCCGTCTTCGTCATAGATGAAGAAGTAACTGTCCTCGCCGAAGGTCATCTTGCGGACAATCTCGGTGACCTGCCGCTGCGCCTGGCGCTTGGTCTTCAGGTTTGACGCGTAGATTGGCGTCAGCGCATTTCGCGCCAGCATGACGTAATTCTTGAGCTCCGCGTGCTTCAGATCGAGGTAGAGATTCTCGACCGTTTCGGCCTGTGAGCGCGACAATCGTCCGGACTGGAAATCAATGACGAAGATCATCGCTGCCGAGATCAGGATCACTGGCAGGAGCGTGATGAAGAACAGCTTTGTCTTGAATTTCATGGCACAATTCCACTTTTTCCGCCGCCGCTGACCGGCGGAGGCTCGGAAAATGGCACATGTGTGCGACGAATGCACGCAGACGGTGGCCAACTCAGTAGTAGTGCTGATAAGACTGGTATTTGCACGAATTGAGAAACTGTTGTCAAATGCCTATGCAGGCCGCGCAACGGTTCGACAAACCCTCGTTGCAAAAGGCCTTTTTTGGGAGGAAATTAATGGAACGTCGTAAATTTCTGAAAGGTGCCGCAGTCGCGGGCGCCGCTTCCACGCTCGCTGCGCCTGCGCTTGCGCAGGCGAAAAAAGAGATGGTTATCGTGTCCACCTGGCCACGTGACTTTCCCGGGCTTGGACTGCCGGCACAGCGTCTTGCAGCACGCATTGGTGAGCTGAGCGACGGTGCTCTCGATGTGCAGTATTTTGCCGCCGGCGAGCGCGTTGGTGCATTTGACTCATTTGATGAAGTCGCCTCGGGCAATGCCCAGGCCTACATCGCCGCCGACTACTACTGGAAGGGCAAGCACCCGGGCTGGGCGCCGTTTACAGCCATTCCGTTCGGCATGACCTACACGGAAATCGACGCCTGGATCAAATATGGCGGCGGTCAGGAACTGTGGGATGAGCTGGCAGACCAGTTCGGCCTCAAGAACCTTGCCTGCGGCAATACCGGCGTGCAGATGGGTGGCTGGTTCAACAAGGAAATCGAGAGCGCGGATGACCTGAAGGGTCTTAAAATGCGTATTCCTGGCCTCGGCGGTGACGTCATGGCCAAGCTTGGCGCATCTCCGGTTTCGCTTCCCGGCGGCCAGATCTATGAAAACCTCGTTTCAGGCGCCATCGACGCCACGGAGTGGGTCGGTCCGTACAATGACTACTTCATGAAGTTTTATGAAGCAGCGAAGTACTACTACTGGCCGGGCATGCACGAGCCGGGCGCACAGATCGCCTTCGGCATGAACAAGAGCTGGTGGGACGGTCTGACAAAGAACGAGCAGAACCTCATCCATGCCGCGTGTAACGAAGAAAACGCACGTACCATGGCTGAAACCAATGCCTTCAACGGCGAGTATCTGAACCGGCTGATCAATGATCACGGCGTTCAGCTGCGCGAATTCAACGACGATGTCTATGATGCGTTCGGCGAAGCTTCGGCCGAAGTCATCGAAGAGGCTCGTGAGTTCGACGATCTTTCGAAGAAGATCTACGACGCAGTGCTCGAAAAACGCGCAGAACTGGGTGCGTGGACGGCTCTTTCCGACACCGCCTATGTCCAGAAGCGCAACGCCGTTATCAACCAATAAAAGCGCAGGCAATGCGCGAAGCTTGCGGGACGGGGCAACCTCCGTCCCGCACATTTGGAAGCATCGACAGGGCATGAGACGGACGGGCTCAAGAGGCAGCTTCGGCAAAGAAACGTAGCGGCTCGTTGACCCCGGGCGGCGGCATCGTCTGTCCGTCCTATCCCGTATGAAGGATGTCCTGGATCGTTCGGACCCAGGCTGGGGGAACAACAATGGCGGAATCGCCAACGGCCGACACGCTACCGGGCACGCCGTTCGCACTCTTCGTGCGGTTTTTCGGATGGTCCGTATTGGCCATCATGGTCGCGTTCTTGATCAACAACTTCCTGTCGTTCGGTGTCGGGTTCCCCGGCGCGAACTCGCCATTTGACGGCGGCGGCGGTTTTGCCGGCATCGTGCAACTTGTGCTCTACCCGCTCGGCGTTGTTGCGGCACTTGCCTTTGTCATGCGAAGCCGCGAAACGGCGTTGCGCGCCGACGGCCGGCGCATTGCGGGCATCAACACCTTCTTCATCCGGGCGGCCTTCTGGTGCGTCCTGATCGTCGGCGTCGTCGACGTCGCCATTTCCTTCTTGCGTGTCGAGGGCCTGCTCGATGGCCTTTTTGGCGAAGATCTGGCGTCGGACCTCGGGCGGTCTCAGTTCCGCGGCATGTACGTCCATGTACCGCTGATGGCCCTCGGCGTCATTCTCGCCTGTTTCACCCGCACCCTCGGGTTTCCGTGGCTGGCGTTGCTGATCGTCATTGCCGAGCTCGGCATCGTCTTCATGCGCTTCATATTCTCCTATGAACAGGCCTTCATGGCCGACCTGGTCAGGTTCTGGTATGGCGCTTTGTTCCTGTTTGCCAGCGCCTACACGCTGCAGGAGGAAGGGCATGTCCGGGTCGACGTCTTCTACGCGGCGTTTACCAACAAGACCAAAGCTGTGGTCAATGCGGTCGGTACATTGCTGATGGGGCTCGTTTTCTGCTGGACGATCCTGATCGTCGGCATGGGACAGAAGACATCGATCATCAACAGCCCGGTGCTTAACTTCGAAGTCACCCAGGCCGGTTTCGGCATGTATGTGAAATACATGATGGCCGGGTTCCTGGGCGTATTTGCTATTTCCATGATGATCCAATTCGTCAGCTACCTGCTGGAGGCTGTCGCCGACTACCGCGGCGAGCCGGGGCACGTGGATCACGAGCCATCGGTGACGTAGGGGCGGACACAATATGGAACTCTATTTTCTCGCCCTTTTGATGCTGCTGATGGCGATTGCCCTCGGCTCGGGCTATCCCGTAGCCTTCGCGTTGCCGGGTTCATCGATCGTCACAATCCTGATCGCCGCCATCGCGGGCTATATCTTTGTCGGCGACACGGACGTTTTCTTTGCCCAGGGAGGGCCGTCGCAGTGGCTCAGCGCGGGTGTTACCAACCTGCGTGGGGTCTATTGGGAACCCGAACGCGATACGCTGATCGCGATCCCGCTCTTCATCTTCATGGGCATCATGCTTCAGCGATCGAAGATCGCGGAAGACCTTCTGATCACCATGGCGCAGCTCTTCGGTCCGATACCGGGCGGCCTCGGCATCTCGGTTGTCTTCGTTGGCGCGCTGCTTGCCGCGACGACGGGCATCGTCGGCGCCACGGTCGTTGCAATGGGTCTGATTTCGCTTCCCGCGATGCTGCGAAACAACTACTCCCAGCAACTGGCGACCGGTACCATCGCCGCGTCCGGCACGCTTGGGCAGATCATTCCACCGTCGATCGTATTGATCATCCTTGCTGACCAGTTGACCAGCGCCGCCGACCAGGCCGGCACGGCGCGCAAGGCCTTGTTCAAGGATTCGACCGGTGAACTCACCATGCCGAGCATCTTCGATGTCGGCTCGACCAGCGCCGGCGAAATGTTCCTTGGCGCGATCATCCCGGGCCTGGTGCTTGTCGGGCTTTATATGCTCTACATCCTGATCTTCGCGGCGCTTCGCCCGAAATCAGCGCCGCCGGTTCACTATGACGGCCGATACGACGCGAAATTCATGCTGAAGGTCTTCCTGTCGCTGTTTCCGCCGCTCATCCTGATCTTCCTGGTGCTCGGCTCGATCATCGCCGGCGTCGCGACCGTCAACCAGGCCGGGGCGATCGGTGCCGCCGGCGCACTCATCATGGGGGGATACAGGCTCAGAGACGGGCACAAGGATGCCTATTATCCGGCCATCATTGCCATCATATCGCTGGTCGGGCTGGCTTTTGTTCTGTCGACCTTCAACACGAATATCAAGAACATCAAGACGAGTTCCGACGTTCTGGGCGTCACACTTGCCATCGCCTGTGTTGTCGGGCTTATCATTGCGCTTGTGTGGAGCGGATGGCGGTCCTTCAAGATCGAGGACACGCTCAAGGGCGTGATGATCGAGACAGCCAAGACGACATCGCTCGTCTTCATCATCCTGCTGGGTGCCGCGATCCTGACGGCAGCCTTCCGGGCCTTCGGCGGCGAACACCTCGTCAAGGAGTTCCTGGAAGGGCTCGGTGGCGGCTTCTGGACAAAATTCATCATCGTGATGGCGGTGATCTTCGTGCTCGGCTTCTTCCTGGACTTCATTGAGATCGCCGTGGTTGTCGTACCGATCGTCGCGCCGATCCTGCTTGCCGATCCCGAAGCCAATGTGACGGCCGTCTGGCTCGGCGTCATGATCGGACTCAATATCCAGACATCGTTCCTGACTCCGCCATTCGGATTTGCGCTGTTTTATCTGCGTGGCGTCGCGGATTCGACGGTCAAGACCCTGTCGATCTACAAGGGCGTCATACCGTTTATCTGCATCCAGCTGCTGGCGCTGGTCATCGTCGGCATGTCGCCGCAACTGGTGAACTATCTGCCGAACCGGGTTGCGCTTTTGTCCGAGACCGCGCCGCCGCCCCGCAATCCGAGGCTTGCCTATTGCGTCGAACAATATCTCGGCGAGGAGCTGGGCGAGTCCCGCGGTGAGCTTATCAGTGCCGTCGACAAGGTCCGCCAGCTCGATTTCAGCGTCCTTCCCGACAGGCTGTCGAAATCGGTGACGGGAAGCTTCGACAATGTCTCCAAGGCAATTGCCCTGCTGGATCAAGGTCAAACGGCCAGGACCGACATCGACACGGCATCAGCGGACTACCGGCCGCTTCACAAACAGGTCCGAGCGATCGAGCAGGATATCCGCGACATCGACGAACGGCTCGAGGAACTTGAGGTGTTGATCGAGCGGGCACGCGATCCTTCACAGGCTGCGCAGAAGGAACGCTACGAGAGCCGGGTCGCCACGCTGCAGACCGACAGGGAAGCCCTGACGGCATCCATTCCAGCGGAATGGGAACAGGTCTACAGCGAATTCGACAAGCTTATCGACAATCAGACGAACCTTAACCGGGAGTTCTTCCAGACGGCCGAGAAAGCCTATGCGCCTCCAGCATCATTGCTTGCGAGCCTCAACGCCTATGATGATTTCACGGCGCTGGGTCCGGAACTCGAGGGGATCGGCCAACAGGTCATGGACAATGAGCCGGAAGACATGACCGAACCGCTCAACGAGCTTTCGAAGAAATTTGGCGAGATCGAGGGTGCAGACGATATCAAGTCGGACCTTTCAAAGGCACGCCGGGCTCTTCGTTCCAGGACCCCGAGCAAGGAGAACGCGCTGGCGGAGATCGACAAGGCAATTGCCGAATACCAGACACAGCTCGTCTGGCGCGGCGAGGCGAACAACACCCTGAAAGACGGGGTCGAGGAGTATGTGACCTTGCTCAGCCCGACGATCGGCATCCGCCAGCAGCGGCGACTGACCCGCGAACAGGCGCTTTACGTGGCGGCCTGCACGTCTGATCACCGGGATATCTCGCTGAACTTCTAATCTACCGCCGGGGCCGTTTCGGCCCCGGTCAATCGAAGGAATAGGGGATCGTGTCCCGGCTGTTGGGATCGACCGACAGCCGGCGCTTGAGCGGCGGTACGGCCCGCTGGTGGCAGTCGGACCGCTCGCAGATGCGGCACGATATGCCGATCGGCTCAAAGGCCGTCTCGCTTTCAAGATCCAGATCATCGGCATAGACCAGGGCGCCGGCATGCTTGATCTCGCAGCCGAATGCCAGCGCGTAGCGCTGCACCGGGTCGCGGTAGCCGCCGTTCGGTTTGGTTACCGCCGTCGCCAGGCACAGATAGCGCACGCCGTCCGGCGTTTCGGCAAGTTGCCTGAGAATGCGGGCCGACGTTGCGAAGGCATTGTGCACATTCCAGAGCGGGCAGGCCGATCCGAAACGGGCGAATTGCAGTTTCGTCGCGCTGTGGCGCTTGGTGATGTTGCCGGCCTGGTCAACCCGGGCGAAAAAGAAAGGAATGCCCTTGTTGCCGGGGCGCTGTAGCGTACTCAGGCGGTGTGCGACCTGCTCGATGCTGGCGCCGAAGCGGTCGGCAAGCAGTTCCAGATCGTGGCGCAGCTCCGCGGAAGCGGACAAGAACTCTCCGTAGGGAAGTAATGCGCTGCCGGCGAAATAGTTGGCAAGGCCGATACGGCAAACAGACGCGGCATCCTCGGTGCGGAAACCGGCCTTGTCGATAATTGCCGTCATGGTATCGGCGTGTTCCAGCAAGCCGATCTGATGGGCCAACTGGAAGGCGTGGGTCGAGGGTGGTGCTTTCGGATTGACGGACAATACGCGGGATACCGGATCGTAGCGCCGGATCGCCTTCGCGCCGGTCGCGGCGCCGCCGATGGCGACGCGGACGCGATGGTTGCGTTCCAGGTGATCGGCCAGTGTCCGCACCCGGTTCCGGGTCGTACCCCGCGTATCGCCGGAAAGCTTTTCTGCCGCGATATCAAGCTCATGGATGTAGTTGTCAAGATAGTGAAAGAAGTCCCGGACTTCCTCATAGGGCGTCGGTTCATTCAGTCCGCCGGAGCGTTCCAGCGTGTCGTCGAGTTCCGCGAGCTGCTCGCCCGCACGCCGCAGGGCCTGGTGCATGGCAAGGAATGCCCTGGCAACCGAGGGCGTGTTTTGCGTCACCAGTTTCAGATCCTGGGCCGAGGGCTGCTGGCCCTTGAAAAGCGGATCCGCGATCGCCTCGGCCATATCGGCCAACAATCGGTCGCTGTCATTTTCCGACAGGCTGGCAATATCCACGGCGAAATTCTCGGCCAGCGCCAGAAGGACCGGCGCCGTGACATGGCGCTGATTGTTCTCGATCTGGTTGAGGTAACTCGTTGAAATACCGAGCTGTTTGGCAAAAACCGCCTGCGTCTGGCCGTTTTCCTCGCGGATCCGGCGGATATTGCGGCCGATGAAGAGCTTGCGGGCACGCATGTTCGCAACTTTGCAAAAATTGATTTGCAAATTTAGCTAACTCAACTTTGTTGCTATTTCAACCCTTTTGCCTGCTCGCCGGTCGCGGTACATCTGGGCATCGTTAACGATTACCGGAATACCGCACGGAGGGATCCCATGACACTTTATGCCACTTTGACCGCCGGCCGCAGCCACGCGCTGTTGCGCGACACGCTGATTGTCGTTGCCGCCTCGATCCTGCTGGCCCTCTCGGCGAAGGCCGCCGTTCCGTTCTTTCCCGTGCCCATGACCATGCAGACCCTCGTTGTTGTGGGGCTCGGCCTTGCGCTCGGTTCCCGGCTCGCGGTGCTTTCCGTGCTGCTTTATCTCGTCGAAGGGGCTGCCGGCCTTCCGGTCTTTTCGGGAACACCCGAAAAGGGCATCGGCATCGCCTACATGATGGGCCCGACCGGCGGATTTCTCATCGGTTTCGTTCTAGCCGCAGGTCTGACAGGCTGGCTCGCGGAGCGCGGGTGGGACCGCAATGTGGTGCTGGCGTTTCTTGCAGCGCTCGCCGGAACAGCGATCCTTTATGTTCCTGGACTGCTTTGGCTGGGCGGCATCGTCGGTTGGGACAAGCCGGTCCTGGCCTGGGGGCTCTACCCGTTCATCCTCGGTGACCTGACAAAGGCCGCGCTTGCCGCTTTGATCTTCCCGACGGCCTGGAAATTCCTGCGGTCGCGCGGAGCGGTCTGATGCTTGAGGTCCTGGAGCAACTGGAGGCAAAGCGCCGGGAGGCCCATCTCGGCGGCGGCCAGCGCCGTATCGATGCGCAGCACGCCAAGGGCAAGTTGACGGCGCGCGAGCGACTCGAGGTGCTGCTCGACGAGGGTTCCTTCGAAGAATACGACATGTACAAGGCGCACCGCTGCTCGGACTTCGGCATGGAGAGCCAGCAGATCGCCGGCGACGGTGTCGTCACGGGGTGGGGCACCATCAACGGGCGTCCGACCTATGTCTTCAGCCAGGACTTCACCGTCTTCGGCGGGTCGCTTTCGGAGACCCATGCGGAGAAAATCTGCAAGGTGATGGACCTTGCCATGCAAAACGGCGTGCCGCTGATCGGCCTCAACGATTCGGGCGGCGCGCGTATCCAGGAAGGCGTTGCCTCGCTTGGCGGCTACGCCGAGGTGTTCTGGCGCAATGTGCAGGCCTCGGGCGTCATACCCCAGATCTCCGTGATCATGGGACCGTGCGCCGGCGGGGCTGTCTATTCGCCGGCCATGACCGATTTCATCTTCATGGTGAAAGACACGAGCTACATGTTCGTGACCGGCCCGGATGTGGTGAAGACCGTGACCAACGAGGTCGTCACGGCCGAGGAACTGGGCGGCGCGTCGACCCATACGAAGAAATCATCGGTTGCCGATGGCGCCTTCGAGAACGATGTGGAGGCGCTGCTCGAGGTGCGCCGCATGTTTGATTTCCTGCCCCTTTCGAACCGCGAGAAACCACCGGTCAGGCACACGCCCGATGCGGTCGACCGCATGGAAACGAGCCTCGACACGCTGGTGCCTGACAATCCGAACAAGCCCTATGACATGCACGAGGTAATCGTGAAGGTGGCCGATGAGGGTGAATTCTACGAGATCCAGCGCGATTTCGCCGGCAATATCATGTGCGGCTTCATCCGCCTCGACGGTTCGACCGTCGGCGTTGTTGCCAACCAGCCGATGGTGCTGGCCGGCTGCCTCGACATCGACAGCGCCAAGAAGGCCGGTCGTTTCGTGCGCTTTTGCGATGCGTTCAATATCCCGATCCTGACACTGGTGGACGTGCCGGGCTTCCTGCCCGGAACCGCGCAGGAATATGGCGGCATCATCAAACACGGCGCCAAGCTGCTTTTTGCCTATGCCGAGGCAACCGTTCCGAAGGTCACCGTAATCACCCGCAAGGCCTATGGCGGCGCCTATGACGTGATGGCGTCAAAACATATCCGTGCAGATGTCAACTATGCCTGGCCGACGGCTGAAATCGCCGTGATGGGCGCCAAGGGTGCGACGGAGATCCTGTACCGCTCGGAACTGGATGATCCGGACAAGATCGCCCAGCGCACAAAGGACTACGAGGACCGCTTTGCCAATCCATTCGTCGCGGCACAGCGCGGCTTCATCGACGAGGTCATCATGCCGCATTCGACACGCCGGCGCGTGCTAAGGGCCTTCGAGCTCCTGAAGACCAAACAGGCCGCGGCGCCTGAAAAGAAACACGACAACATTCCGCTTTAGGGGACAGGCAGATGTTCAAGAAAATCCTGGTCGCCAATCGCGGGGAAATCGCCTGCCGCGTCTTCAAGACCGCCAAGCGCATGGGGATTGCGACCGTTGCCGTTTATTCCGAAGCCGACCGCAATGCGCTGCATGTGGAAATGGCCGACGAGGCGGTGTTCATCGGTCCGCCGGCGGCTGCGGAGAGCTATCTAGTGATCGACAAGATTGTCGAGGCTTGCAAGCAAACCGGAGCAGAGGCCGTCCATCCGGGCTACGGCTTCTTATCGGAGCGTGCCGAGTTTGCCGAACGGCTTGCTGCAGAAGGCATTGCTTTTATCGGCCCGCCCAAGGGCGCGATCGAGGCGATGGGAGACAAGATCACATCGAAGAAGATCGCCGCGGAGGCGGGTGTCTCGACGGTGCCGGGCGTCATGGGCCTGATCGACGATGCCGAGCATGCGGTGCGCATAGCATCCGAGATCGGCTATCCGGTGATGATCAAGGCAAGCGCCGGTGGCGGCGGCAAGGGTATGCGCATCGCCTGGAACGACGAGGAGGCGCGCGAGGGTTATGAGCGTTCGAAGTCGGAGGCGGCGTCAAGCTTCGGCGACGACCGCATCTTCATCGAGAAGTTCGTAACCGAGCCGCGCCACATCGAGATACAGGTCCTCGCCGACACGAAAGGCAACTGCATCTATCTTGGCGAGCGCGAGTGTTCGATCCAGCGCCGGAACCAGAAGGTTATCGAGGAGGCGCCATCGCCATTCCTCAACGTGGAAACGCGCAAGGCCATGGGCGAACAGGCGGTGGCGCTGGCCAAGGCCGTGGACTATGCCAGTGCCGGCACGGTCGAGTTCATCGTCGACAAGGACCGCAATTTCTATTTCCTCGAAATGAACACGCGGCTCCAGGTGGAGCATCCCGTCACCGAACTGATCACCGGCGTCGACCTTGTCGAGCAGATGATCCGCGTCGCGGCCGGTGAGGAACTGGCCATCCGGCAGGACGATGTGACGCTCAACGGCTGGGCGGTTGAGAGCCGGCTCTATGCCGAAGATCCCTACCGGAACTTCCTTCCGTCGATCGGGCGGTTGACGCGTTACCGCCCGCCGCAGGAGGGCACCGGCGCGGACGGCCAGATCGTGCGCAACGACACGGGTGTCTTCGAGGGCGGCGAGATCTCGATGTTCTACGATCCGATGATCGCCAAGCTTTGCACCTGGGCGCCGGACCGCAATTCGGCTGTCGAGAAAATGGCCGGCGCGCTTGACCATTTCGAAGTCGAGGGCATCGGCCACAACATCCCGTTCCTTTCGGCGGTGATGGATCATGACCGGTTTCGCTCCGGCAACATCACGACGGCCTTTATCGCCGAGGAGTATCCCGAGGGATTTCATGGAGTGGAGGCCGATCAGAAGGCCGCGGCCGATCTTCAGGCGGTTGCCGTTGTCCTCGATGCGATCGAAGCCGAGCGTCATGCGATTACGGCGAGCGAACGCTTCCTAGAAAACGAAGCGTCAGAGTTCGTGGAAAGAACGGTACGCATGGACCGCGAGAACACGCCGGCCTCGATCCGGCATGATGCCGACATTTATGCGGTCACCCTGGGTGAGGGGGAAGCTGTCCACGTAAGGTGCGACTGGCGTCCCGGTGACACGCTCGCCCGTGTCGAGATCGAAGGTGCCATGGCCGCCTTCAAGGTCAATCCCGTGCCGGGCGGCTATCGCTTGCGTCACCGTGGCATTGATCAAGTGGTTCAGGTGCTTACCGGCCGGGTTGCGGAACTTGCCGCGCTGATGCCGGAGAAGCTGCCGCCCGATACGTCGAACATGTTGCTTTGCCCGATGCCGGGGCTCGTCGTTGCGCTGCATGTGGAAGAGGGCGCCGAGGTCGAGGAAGGACAGGCCCTGGCGATCGTGGAGGCCATGAAGATGGAAAATGTCCTGCGGGCCGAGCGGCCGGGCAGGGTTTCCAAAGTGCCGGTATCGGTGGGTGACAGCCTGGCGGTCGATGCGGTGATCATGGAGTTCGAGGCATGACGGACGCGCCGAAACATCTGGTGCTCAGCCGCCACGGAACCCTCGCCGGACGGGAAGTCGGCCGGCTGGCCTATGGATGCTGGCGCCTGCCAGGAACGCCGCAAGAGGAGCTCGCCGGCAAGATTGACGCGGCGCTCGAAGTGAATGCAAACATCATCGATACCGCAGCCGTCTATGGTGCCGGTGAAGCGGAGCGGATGCTCGGCGTGCTGATTTCAGAGCGCCCCGCTCTTCGCGACGCGATCGTCATTGTCACGAAAGGCGGCATCACGCCGCCGGTTCCGTACGATTCGACAAAACGCCATTTGATCGCCTCGTGCGAGGACTCGCTGCGGCGTCTGAATTGCGAACAGGTTGAGGTCTTTCTCATCCATCGTCCTGATTTCCTCTCCGCGCCGGCGGAGGCCGCCGAGGCTTTGACGGAGCTGGTCGAGAGCGGCAAGGTGCGCTCGGTCGGCGTTTCCAACTACACGCTCGAACAGACACGGGCCCTGCAGGCCTTCCTCGATGTTCCAGTTGCGGTTACGCAACCGGAATTCTCCGCCATGCACACCGTGCCGCTCGATGATGGCACGCTTGATTACGCGCAGAGCGCATCCATTCTTCCCATGGCCTGGTCGCCTCTGGCGGGCGGGCCTTTGGCGACCGGTCGGGTGCCGGATAGGGCGGATCTCCGCGCCGCCGGGCTGGTCGCCGTCCTCGACCGAATTGCAGATGACAATGGATCAACGCGCGAATGTGTTGCGCTTGCCTGGCTGCTCGCCCATCCGGCGGGCGTCGTTCCCATTATCGGCACCCAGTCACCCGAGCGCATCCGGGTGGCCGCCGGGGCCTTTGATATCAAGATGAGCCGCCGCGACTGGTATGAAATCCTGGAAGCCAGCCGCGGCGCGCCGATGCCGTGAGGACAAACCCATGACCAAACCGGATCGCGACTGGATTGAACTGGCAGCCAAGGAATTGAAGGGCAATCCGCCCTCGAGCCTCAACTGGGAAACGCCAGAGGGCATCACCATCAAGCCGCTCTACGGCGCCGGGGACCTGCCGGCCGCCGCGGCGAGCGAAACTCCCGGCATCGCACCCTTCACGCGCGGCATTCGCGCCACCATGTATGCCGGACGTCCCTGGACGATCCGCCAGTATGCGGGATTCTCGACTGCAGAGGAATCAAACGCCTTTTATCGCAAGAACCTGGCCGGCGGGCAGAAGGGCCTTTCCGTGGCCTTCGACCTGGCCACACACCGGGGCTACGACTCCGATCATCCACGGGTCGTCGGCGATGTCGGCAAGGCGGGCGTGGCGATTGATTCCGTCGAGGATATGAAAATCCTGTTCGACGGTATCCCGCTCGATCAGATGTCGGTGTCCATGACCATGAACGGTGCGGTGATCCCGGTCCTTGCAATGTTCATTGTCGCCGGTGAGGAGCAGGGTGTCGACCGGGCGGCGCTGTCCGGCACGATCCAGAACGACATCCTCAAGGAATTCATGGTGCGCAACACCTACATCTACCCGCCGGAATCATCGATGCGCATCGTTGCCGACATTATCGAATACACGGCGCGCGAGATGCCGAAATTCAATTCGATCTCAATCTCCGGCTATCACATGCAGGAGGCCGGCTCGACTCTGGCCCAGGAACTTGCCTACACACTGGCCGACGGCATGGAGTATGTGCGCGCGGCGATGGGCAAGGGTCTTGATGTCGACGCCTTTGCAGGCCGGCTGTCGTTCTTCTTTTGCATCGGCATGAACTTCTTCATGGAGGCCGCGAAGCTGCGCGCCGCAAGGCAGCTCTGGGCGCGGATCATGACTGATTTCGGGGCCAAGTCCGAGCGCTCCAAGATGCTTCGGACCCATTGTCAGACCTCGGGCGTATCGCTGACCGAGCAGGACCCTTACAACAACATCGTTCGCACCGCGTTCGAAGCAATGGCGGCGGCACTCGGCGGTACCCAGTCGCTGCACACGAACTCCTTCGACGAGGCGATTGCGCTGCCGACGGAATTTTCGGCACGCATCGCCCGAAACACGCAGCTCATCCTGCAGCACGAGACGGGCGTCACCAATGTCGTCGACCCGCTGGGCGGCTCCTACTATGTCGAGGCGCTGACGAAAGAGCTCGCCGATGAGGCATGGCAGATGATCGAGGAGGTCGAAAGCCTGGGCGGGATGACGAAGGCGGTTGAACAGGGTCTGCCCAAGATGCGGATCGAGGAGGCGGCCGCCCGCCGCCAGGCGAGGATAGACAAGGGCGAGGACGTGATTGTCGGCGTCAATCGCTATCGACTCGAAGACGAGCCAAAGGTCGATATCCTCGAAATCGACAATGCGAAAGTACGCGACGCGCAGATCGCGCGGCTGAAGAAGATCCGGGAGACGCGGGACCAGGCGGCTTGTGACGCGGCCCTCAAATCGCTGGAGGAGGTGGCGGCGTCCGGCACGGGCAACCTGCTGGACGCCGCCGTTGAGGCGGCGAGGGCGCGGGCCAGCCTTGGCGAGATCTCCGATGCGATGGAGCGAGCCTTCAACCGGCACAAGGCGACCACACGGGTGATTTCCGGCGTTTATGGCGAGGCCTACAAGGGCGATGCGCAGTACGAGCTGATCCAGAAGAAGATTGCCGACTACCAAAAGGAGCGCAAACGCGAACCGCGCATCCTTGTCGCCAAGATGGGTCAGGACGGGCACGACCGTGGCGCCAAGGTGATTGCGACCGCATTTGCGGATATGGGTTTCGATGTCGAGCTGTCGGATATGTTCGAGACACCGCCGGAAGTGGCCTCCAAGGCCGTAGCGGGCGATGTCGATGTGATCGGCGTCTCATCGCTGGCGGCCGGCCACCGAACGCTGGTGCCGGAGCTGATAAGCGAACTGAAGGCCGCAGGCCGCGACGATATCATTGTCATTTGCGGCGGTGTAATCCCGGAGCAGGATTACGACTTCCTGCAAAATGCCGGCGTGACGGCGATCTTCGGTCCGGGCTCCAACGTGCTCGATGCGGCAAATGTCGTTCTTGCGGAAGTCGCAGGCCTGCGGCGAAACCGTTAGGCCATGCATCTCCTGTCCGGATTGCCGGGCGGGAAAGTCCTGCCAGGACGTATCTTTTTGATTTTCTGCTTTCTTCCGTTCATTCAATGCAAGTAAGATTGCCTTGATGCGACCGGCAAACGCCCAGGAGAGCGGACCATTGCAAAGCAGACGCTTACCGCTATACGTGCTGCTCGGCGGCGTTGCGGGAGTATTGATCGGCCTGTTCAGTCCGCTGCTGGCCGCACTGGTTGCACCGGTCGGAGACATCTACATCCGGCTTATGGAAGTCGTCGTGCTTCCATATCTGATATCCTCGCTGATCCTTGGCCTCGGACAGCTGGCTCCAGAAACGGCACGAAAACTGTTCCGCAAAAGCTGGGCAATCTATCTTGCGCTCTGGGCGATGACCTTCACCGTCCTCCTTTTCGCGGCGCTGACAGTGCCGCTTGTGCGCCAGGCGGCGGTGATCGACTTTTCCAGCGCCCTGTCCGCGCCGGATGCTTCCGCCTCATCGCTGATCGATTTGCTGGTTCCCGACAATCTCTTCCAGGCGTTGAGCAACAATTATATCCCGTCGATCGTGCTCATGGGTCTCATCTTCGGGATCGCGGTCCAGCAGAGCAAGAAACCCACCGAGCTGCTCGAAATGTTGTCGGTTGTGCGACAGGCATGCATCCGCATCTGGGAGTGGATTGTTCTGCTGGCTCCGATCGGAGTGTGCGCGCTTTTTGCGAACTCCTTCAGCTCCATGGATCCCGAGGGCTATGCGGCAATGTCGATCTACATCGTCGTCGTCGTTTCCTCGGCGCTGCTGATCAGCCTGTGGATTCTTCCGATGATGCTGACGGCCTTTCTGCCCATGAAATATTGGGAGCTGATGTCCGAGCTCAAGGAAGCGTTCCTCATCGCGGTCGTCACCTCGCTGTCGGTTGCCTCGCTGCCGATGATCCAGAGAGCGACGCAGAACATGGCGCAGAAATACTGCAAGGCCGAGAAGGAATCCGAACAGAGGGAAATCATACAGACCACCCTGTCGATCAGCTATCCGCTGGCGCAGATCGGCAATTTCTTCATTCTGGTGTTTCTTCTCTATGCATCCTTCTATTTCTTCATTCCGCTGACAGGATGGCATCTCATGGAACTGCCGATTGTCACGCTGCTGTCGGGTATCGGCTCTCCGACATCGTCGATCGGCGCGGTCACCTTCATGGCGAGCTGGCTGAAAATGCCGGCAGAGACGACCAATCTCTATGTGGAGACAATGGCGATCACGCGCTATGTGCAGGTGCTGGCCTCGGTCGCGGCATTCGCCTTTGTCACCATCCTTGTCACATTTACCTTCTACGGGCAGCTTCGATTCAACATCCGGCGTTTTGTTGCAACAATCGTTGTTGCTGGGATTTGCCTGTCAGCCATCTCCTCGCTCGCACGCCTCGGCGGAACACACATCCAGCTTCACTCCGAAACGAATTACCTAGAGATGGGTCTGCCCGAGGAAGTCCAGGCACTGAGCGACGAAAATCTCGTTTCAAGGCTGGGGAAGGTCAGCCAGGAGAGCGAAAAGGATACAACCGGCGCCCCGACCGGTTCCGAAACCCACAACGTGCTGGGACGCATCCAGTCCAATGGCGTTCTGCGTGTCGGCATCAATCCGAACGTCATGCCGTTCACCTATGAGAACAACAGGGGCCGGCTCGTCGGCTACGATGTTGAACTGATGTACCGTTTCGCGCAGAGCATGAGCGTTGAGATCGTGTTCGTTCCTTATAACTGGCAGTCGCTGATCAAGAACCTGTCAAACTACGAATTCGATATCGCCATTGGCGGTATCTACATCACCAATGAAAGGCTGGAAACGATCACCGTCAGCGATCCCTACTATGAGAATCCGCTAGCGCTGATCGTCCGCACCGACCAGATCAATGATTTTGCCTCGCGCGAAAAGATCAATTCGATCGAAAATCTGACGATTGCCGTCTTCGACGATCCGGTTCTCATTCCGACGGCAAAACGCAGCTTCCCAACAGCGAAAATCAAGGTTCTGCCCAACTATGACAATCTTGCCGACGAGGCGGAGGTCGATGCGGCCATCTGGACTCTGGAACAGGCCCGTGCCTGGGCGATATCCCATGAAGGTTATTCAACAGCCGTGCCGCGCAACATTGCGACCAGGTTCCTGTTCGCCTATCTGATGCCGCCCGATGCGCCGGGTCTGTCGGATTATCTGAACTACTGGATGCGTTTGCAAAAAGACAACGGTGTGCTGGCCGATATGACAAAGCGCTGGATCGATCCGGCCGCAACAGATTCAACGCGTTAGCCGATTTTTCGGATAGTTTGAATCAGCTCTAGGACCGGCTGGGTGCCCATTGCGTGGGATGTTAAGCGCCCGCTGTTTCCCGCTACTATTGGATTTTCCGCAAAAGGCGACCATCTTTAGCCTATGACCGTACATCCAGACTCAAGATCACTGGGCTACCGGCTTGCCGTTACACCGCTCTCCGGCGAGACAGTGGCAACCTGTGGCGACGAGATCCTCGCCGCGAGCCGACAAGCCAAGCTGATGCACGAGACGCGGCTGCCTTCCGTCGTCTACTTTCCCCAAAGGGACGTCAAAGCCAAGCTTCTGCAGACGAGCGACCATCGCACATTCTGCCCCTTCAAGGGCACAGCCACCTACTGGGATGTCGAGATCGGTGGCCGTATCTATGAAAACGGCGCCTGGACCTACAAGAACACCATCCCGGAAGCCCGCGACATTGAGGGCATGGTGAGCTTCATGCCGAATGTGCTCGGCGCCGTCGACATCAAGGATGCGGATGCCGGGCCGATCGATTACGGCAACATATCCGGACCGACCATCGACTGGATCATGCGTGAGGCCTGGCTTTGCGGCTCGCCCGAGGAGCTGACGGAGGCAATTGCGCGCAAGTTCAACGAGGATGGCATTGCCGTTTCCAGGATGAGCGTGCTGATCTGGTCACTGCACCCGATGATCGCCGGTCGCAGATATGTCTGGTCGAAGAAGAATGGAAAGGTGACCATAGACACGCCGTCCTATGATCTCTTCAAACATCCAAGCTACGTCAACAGCCCGCTCCGGCATGTCGCAAACGGCCTTGGCGGGGTGCGCCAGAACCTGCTGAGCGAAGAGGCCGAGTTCAGCTTTCCCGTGATGGAAGAGCTGAAGGCGGATGGCGGCACGGATTACGTGGCAATGCCGCTGCCGTTCTCCAACGGCCAGATCAATGTCATGACGATGACCAGCGACCATCCGGATGGATTTACCACCTCCAATCTCGGCCTTGTCTTCGAATGTTCCTCGGTCATCAGCCGTCTCTACGAGGTGTTTACGCTGCGCGACAATGCGTCTTCGCTGCTTGAAACCTATCTCGGTAAGGGGACCGGCGCGCGGGTGCTCGGCGGTGAAATCCGCCGCGGCGACGGCGACGAGATCGATGCGGCGATCCTGTTTTGCGATCTGCGAGGCTCATCGCGCCTCGAAGGTGAAATGGGACGGCAGGATTATCTTGACCTGCTGAACCAGTTCTTCGAGGTCACGACCGAGATCGTGCATGAATTTGGCGGCGAGGTGCTTAAATTCATCGGCGACGCGGTGCTGGCCATCTTCCCCGCCGGCGAAGACCAGGCACGTGCCTGCCGTCAGGCGCTGTCGGCGGCGCTGACAATTGACCGCGACGTCAATATGGGTCTTGGAGAATCCGACAGCAGGATACGCTGCGCCATCGGGCTTGCCTTCGGCAACGTCACCTATGGCAATGTCGGCTCGGAAGAGCGGCTCGATTTCACGGTGATCGGCTCTGCCGCGAATGTCGCGGCTCGGCTTGGCGATCTCGGCAAACAGCTCGGGCACCGGGTCGTGACAACACAGGCCATCACGGATGGACATGCGGACAGCATGCAGTCTCTCGGCGAATTCGAGCTGCGAAACGTGTCCGATCCGGTACAGGCCTTCGCACCGGTGGCCGATATTCATGCAAAATCCGGCTGACGCTTTGAGCAGATATCGCTAAAGAGCAGTTTCAAACCGACCGGAACGCTCCCATGCCGCAATTTTCTGCAAATTTGTCGATGATGTTCCATGAGCATCCCTTTCTAGAGCGTTTTGACGCGGCACGGCATGCGGGCTTTGAGGCGGTTGAGTTCATGTTTCCATACGCCTATCCGGTTGCCGCGCTCGGGCAGGCGGTCGAAGACAGCGGCCACGCGATCAGCATATTCAATCTGCCTGCCGGTGACTGGGAGCGGGGGGAACGCGGGTTCGCCTGTATCCCCGGCCGTGAGACGGATTTCAGGGCATCGGTCGAAACGGCGGTCCGCTATGCAGAGGCGGCCGGTGCCAAACGCCTTCATGCCCTGTCGGGAACAATGGGCAATATTTCGCCCGGTGCTGCGCGCGCGACCTATGTGGAGAATCTGCGTTTTGCTGCCGACCGGCTGGGCGAATCCGGGCTCGAACTGACCATCGAGCCGATCAACAGCCGTGACATGCCGGGCTATTTCCTGTCATCGACCGAACTGGCTGCTGACATTCTGGCCGAGCTCGATCTTGCCAATGTCGGCCTGCAGTTCGACATCTATCACCACCAGATCATGCACGGTGACATTCTCAAGAGCCTTGAGCGTTTCATGCCGATGATCCGCCACATGCAGATTGCCGGTGTCCCGGATCGCAATGAACCGGACACGGGTGAACTGGATTATGACCGTGTTTTCAAGGAGATCGACGTACTGGGCTACAAGGGCTGGGTAGGCCTTGAATACCGCCCGCGGGCCGGAACGGTCGAGGGGCTCGCCTGGATGAACGATCAGTGACGTAGACTGTCGGTTTCGATACGCAATGTGCGGTAGTCGCTCGGCGCGTGCCCGAAATGGCTTCGGAACAGCTTGGAGAAGTGCTGGAAGTTGTTGAAGCCCCACTTCATGGCGATCTCACTGATGGACCGGCCGGCTTGCCGGGGATCCGCAAGGTCCTGCGCCGCGCGGTCAAGGCGTGCCGACCTGATAAAGCCGGCGAGGGAATTGCCTTCCTTGGAAAACAGTTCGTTGAGCCGCCGCACGGACAGTCCGACGGAAGCCGCCACGGCATTCCTGTCCAATTCCGGGTCCGCGAGGTTCGCGTGGATGAAACTGCGCGCGCGCAAAAGGATATGCTGCTCGGGCAACGACATCTCCAGCCTGCTGTCGTCAAGGGACGACAGCCCGGTTGCGATCAGGTCGATCAGAACATCCTGGACCATGCTCTGCATCACCTTGCCGCCGTTTGAGATCAGACGCGAGAAATTGACGATGTTCTCGCCGACGAGACGGCCGACCTCGCTGTTGCCGCTGATTCGCCTCCCGGTCAGCAGATCGGCGTTCGGCAGCCGGGCGAGCAGACGGCTCTTCGGCAACTGCACCACCATCTGGCTGAAATTGTCGGTCAGCGTCAGTTGATAGGGATCCGTACTGCTGTAGAGGGCAAAGTCTCCCGGCTCGAGCTGCGCCACGTGACCGTGCTGGGCGACGAAGGAGATCTGCTTCATCTGCATGCTGAGCAGGAAAAACTCATCGCTGGCCCGGGCGATATCCTTTCCGCGCCGATAGACCTCATGCGCCATTCCATAGACATTCGAGATTGACAGATTGGAGTAGTGCTCGACGCCGATGCCGCCATGGAAGTGCTCGCGGTCGCCACCCTCGCAGCCCAATTGCACATAGGCTTCGCACACTGCCTCGCGCCAGTAGGAAAAGCGTTCACGCGGCCGAACATCGTTTGTGCGATAGTGGTGTGCCAAGCGCGATCGTCCTCCCAGTGAAGCGTTATTGTGTCCGAATTTGCGCGATTATAGACGTTTTCCGCTCAAAATGACAAGTTTTTCCGCCCATACGCCAAAGCCGGCCTGTGTGGGGCGGTGCAATACTTCCTCCAGTTTCAATGCGAAGCGACGGGAGGAGTGTCATGTCGCAACCTTTTAAAGTGGCTGCCGTACAGGCGGCACCTGCATTTCTCGATCTGGACAAAGCAGTGGAGAAAGCCATTGCCCTGATCGACGAAGCCGGATCCAACGATGTGAAGCTGATCGCCTTTCCGGAAACCTGGATCCCGGGCTATCCGTGGTGGATCTGGCTCGGTGCGCCGGCCTGGGGCATGCAGTTTGTCGGGCGTTACTTCGACAATTCCATCGAGGCTGGCAGCGAGCACGAGGAAGCTTTGCGTGAGGCCGCACGACGCAATGGCACGCAGGTTGTGCTGGGCGTATCGGAACGCGCCGGCGGCAGCCTTTACATGGGGCAGTGGATAATCGGCGCGGATGGCGAGATCATCGCCCGGCGCCGCAAGCTCAAGCCGACCCATGTGGAGCGCACCGTGTTCGGGGAGGGCGACGGCAGTGACTTGACCGTGCACGATACCGAGATCGGGCGAGTCGGAGCATTGTGCTGCTGGGAGCATCTTCAGCCGCTCACCAAATATGCGATGTATGCACAGCACGAGCAGATCCATATCGCCTCGTGGCCGAGCTTCAGCCTCTATCGCGGTGCTGCCTATGCGCTCGGACCGGAACTCAACACGTCGGCAAGTCAGATGTACGCGGCCGAGGGCCAGTGCTTTGTCATCGCCTCCTCGGCAACCGTTTCGCAGGAGATGTACGAACTTCTGTGTGACACGCCCGACAAGCAGCAATTCCTGCAGCCCGGCGGCGGATTTGCCCGCATCTTCGGCCCGGACGGCGCGCCCATCGGCGAACCGCTCGGAGAAAATGAGGAGGGGCTGCTGATTGCCGAAATCGACCTGGCAGCCATTGCCTACGCCAAGGCGGCCGCCGATCCCGTCGGCCACTATTCACGGCCCGATGTCCTCAGGCTGATGTTCAACCGCCGCGCCAATCCGCCGGTCATGGCCTTTGACGAGGGTGTCAAGGCGGCCGTCGAGCTTGAAGAGGTTGTCACCGCAGCCGAAGCGGAGGATGTCAAGGATGCAGCAGAATAACGCCCAGGACGCCCGGAGGTATCCCTTGCGGATGCCTCCGGGCTGGAGCCCGCCCGTGCCGGCATGGATGTCGGTTTTTGAGGGCAACGTTCATTCCGTCTCGATGTCGGTCATCGGTTGCCAGCATGATGAGGGCCAGGATGTGGCCGGCTTTCTGGGCGACCTAAAGGAAGCGGCGGCCGATGCGGATATCGTCGATTTTGCCCGCAGTTCGGATGCGGACGGCCGGCAGCAGACGGTCGGCATTCTCTACTGGCTCAATCCCGATGACTCGGCACGTTGGGCTGAATCCGACCGGTTCGGCGCATTCTGGAACAAGCATGCCGCCGCCGCCGAATACGGTGTTTTCCGCGAGATGGTCAACATACCGCTTGAGCGATCGGAAACGCTGTTTTCAGGGCCGGAGCACGATCACGGCATGAGCCGGAAACGCGTATCCCTGGAGGGACCGGTGGACCGTCACATGTATTGGGGCGGCATGCGCGACCGTATACCGCTGTCAGCAAATGATCCGCTGGAGGCGGGAGGTCCGATCCGTGTCGTCGAGGAAGATGGCGAACGCATCTCCGTCGAGGCGCACGAGAATCTGTGCATTATCCGCTCCGGCCAGGACTGGACGCTTACCGAAGGCGTCCAGCGCGAGGAATATCTCGAGCAGATCGAGCCCGTCCTGAAGGCCGGCATGCGTTTCCTGCGGGACAAGGGTGACGAGGTCGGCTGCTACTCATGCCGATACATGCGAGAGCTGGACCATGGCTTCGCGGATGCGGAGCGCAGTTTCGGCCTCGCCTATTTCCGCACAATGGCGGACTTGGAGAACTGGGCAGAGCATCACCCGACACATCTGGCGATCTTCAACAAGTTCCTGGAAATCGCACCGAAATACGGGCCGGCGCTGCAATTGCGTCTCTGGCACGAGGTGTCGGTCCTGCCGGCAGGAAGGCAGCTAGCCGAATATGTGCGCTGCAGCCCCGGAACGGGCCTGCTCGGAGGAATAGCCATGCAGGCGGCCGAGCCCGCTTGAAACACCGGTCGCAGTCCATCCATGCGGATGGGCTGCGCACCCAATCATAGTGGAGGAGAACATGAACCTGAGACATCTGGGACTCGCAGGCGCAACCGCGTTCGCGCTGTTTGCCCTGCAGCCGGCTGCCGTGGCCGCTGAACCGGTTTGCGGTCTGAACAATGGCGAAACAGCAACCGGCGAACCGATTATCGTCGGCGGCATCAACGGCAACGCACCGCCCGGCGATTTTTCCGGCGGTACCGATGCCGCGGCAGCCTACTTCAACTGCGTCAATGATAATGGCGGCATCAATGGCCGACCCATCGAGTACATCGTCGAGAACGATCAGTGGAACCCGGAACTTGCGGCACAGGTGGCCACCAAGCTGGTCAAGGACCGCGGTGTCGTCGCACTGGTCGGCAACGGATCGGGCGTATCGATGGCGGTCAATGCCAGGCTCTATGAGGATGAGAATGTCATGGCAATGGCGTCAGCCTGTGCCATTTCGGACTGTTACGAGAACGCCAATATCGTCTCCACCAACCAGGGGCCTCTGCCGTCCGGCATCGGTGCGCTGACATTTGCCATCGAGGAGCTGGGAACCGAGCATGCCGCATGCATCGGGTTCAACATCCCGAACAATGGCGGATGGGCCTGTGACTGGATGGGCAAATTCATGGAATCGAAGGGCAAGAAATCCACGGCCCTTTTGATGGATCCGGCTGCCGTCGATCTGAACTCCGTCTATCTCCAGGCGCTGGCGGAGGGTGTCGATACGATCTTGCTCATGCTGCCCGCCGGACCCGCCCTCGGCATTCTCAAGGTTGCCGAAGAGCAGGACGGACGGGACATGTTCAAATGGGTCTCGCCAACGCCGCTCTACGATCCGACGGTCCCCGCCGCACTCGGCGACTACTGGGATGACAATCTCTACGTCAATATCGAGCTGGCGCCTTTCGATTCCGATGGTCCGGACAACAGGAACTGGAACGCGGTGATGGATGCCTATGGTAAGGAAGACGACCGGCGGGACACGTTCTCCCAGTCCGGATACGTCTCGGCGAAGTTCTTTGTCGAGGCGTTGCTGGAGATGGACCCGGCGACGATAGACCGCGCATCGGTGACCGAGGCAATCAAGGCCATTTCCGGCAAGACGTCCGATCTTCTTTGCGGACCTTATTATGTCGGGGATTTCGACCGGCATATGCCCAACCATGCCGGACGCATGGTCGTCTTCCGTGACGGCGGGTTCGAGGTGGTACGCGAGTGCTACGATATCGAATCCTCCTATCTTGATCCGATCCGCGAGCAGGAACGCCAGCTCGGTCTAATACAGTAACGATTTGCGCCGCGTTGAGCTGAAGTCTTCACGCGGCGCTTCTTTATCGGCAATCATCCATGAAGATCTACGGACTGTTTCTCATTTCTGGACTTGCGGTCGGTTCGCTTTATGCACTCGGCGGCATCGGCCTCGTCGTATTGCGTCGCGCCACCGGAGTGCTCAATTTTGCCTACGGGGCCATCGCGGCGGCGGCCGCCATGGTCTGCTGGCAGCTCGCCCAGTGGGATTTCCCGGGGCCGGCAGCCTGGTTGTCGGCCATTGTGACCGGCACGGCTCTATCGTTGCTCTACGGGATGATCGTCGCCCCCGGTCTTGCCTGGCGCGAGCCGGCGGTCAAGGCGGTCGCGACGCTCGGCTTTGCACTGATCATCCTAGGGGCGGTGTCGTTCCTTTGGGACGATGCGGCGCGCAAACTGGTCCTTCCGACCGACAAGATGGGCGTGCGGCTGCTCGGCATGAAAATCACCGTGACGCGCATGATTGCGTTCTTTGGAAGCCTTGCCATTTTGCTTGGGGCGATGCTTTACCTCGAGAAGACCCGCACCGGCCTTCACATGCGCGCCCTCGCGGACAACCGCGATCATTCCGCGCTCATCGGAATTCCGGTCTTCCGGGTGGAAACGGCCGCATGGGCTCTGTCCGGCGCGCTCGCGGGATTCACCGGATTGATGTTCGGTGACCTGGTGCGTCTCGATCCGACGGTCATCACCTTTACCGTCATTCCGGCCATCGCCGCGGCCGTTTGCGGCCGATTGCAATCGCTGCCGCTGACCTTCGCCGGGGGCCTCGCGATCGGGGTGTGCGAAGCGATGCTGACGCTGGTCAAACCGCTTGCGCCATTGCGCTCCATGACACCGTTCCTGATTGCGGCACTGGTCATCCTGTGGATGCAGCGCAAGGAAACCCTGACCTTTGCGAGGGAGGGCTAGATGACTGGTGTGACGGCATTGCGCGGCGGACTTCCGGTCCTACTGGCGCTGATCGTGTGCGTGGCTTTTCTCCCAGCGGTTGTCGGCGCAATCTGGATCAAGGTCTTTACCTCCGCTGCGATCTTCGCTCTGGCTGCCCGCGGCGCGTCGGTGCTCTATGCACGGCTCGGTCTGGTCAATCTGGCACAGGTTGCACTGGTCGGCATCGGCGGCTGGACCGTGTTGCGGCTGAATTATGCGACGTCGCTCCCATTCGAGATGCTGCTGGCGGCAGGCGGGGTCGTAACCGCGATCATCGCTATGGTCCTGGCGCTTCCGGCATTGCGCATGCGCGGCCTTTATCTTGCCCTTGTCACCCTGATGGCCGCAGGCGCCTTTCAGATCCTGTTCACGGCCTTCCAGTTTCCCAATGGCGGTACCGGCTTTTGGGGTGTGGCGCTCCAGTCGCCGGGAGAAATGCGCCGTCCGGCAATCGCAGAGGAGGACACGGCCTATCTTCGCTACGTGATCTGCGTTGCGGCACTCGGCATGATGCTTGCCGCCTGGCATGAGCGGGCGCGCCCGGGTCGAGCCTGGGCGATGATCCGGCAGTCGGAGGCCAATGCCATGGCGGCGGGTGTCAATGTCACCCTTTACAAGGTCTGGGCATTCGGACTTGCCGGTTTCCTCGCTGGGCTTGCCGGCGGGCTCCTGGCCGGGGCGCTGAATATTCTCGATGCGCGATCCTTCGCGGCCAGTGAAAGTATCCTGCTCTTTGCGCTTTCGGTGGTCGGCGGCGTCTATGGCTGGCTGGGTGCGGTGCTTGCCGGCATCCTCTACCGGGTCGTGCCGGCGTTGCTCAACGATTGGGGGCTCGATTCCGACCTGTCGCTGGTCATTTTCGGCGCCGCGCTGCTTCATGCCCTGATGACCGCGCCACGCGGCATCGCCGGGCAACTGTCGGGCGCGATCGGGTCATTCGGGAGCGCGCGATGATCGAGATCCGCGATCTGAGCGTCCATTTCGGCGGTGTCTTTGCGCTCGACAGCGTTACCATTCAGATCGGCGAGGACGTTGCGGGTATTATCGGACCGAACGGTGCCGGCAAATCCACCCTGATCAACGTGCTGTCCGGATTCGTGCGCCCGACGCGGGGCCAGGTTCTGGTCGAGGGAACGGATCTCTTGTCCATCAGCCCGCATCAACGGGCGCGGTGGGGTCTGGCGCGTTCGTTCCAGAAGGTACAGATCGTCGACGATCTGCGCGTCGATGATCATTTGCAGGTGGTTCTCGATGCGCGCCAGCGCACCAGGCACGAACGGGAAAAGACGACCCGGGACGTTCTCGATTATGTCGGCCTCAGCGGCCGGGCGGACGTGCCGGGCAGCGAACTCAATCAGTTCGAAAGACGGATGACAGAGATCGCGCGCTGCCTGGCTGCAGCGCCACGCGTGGTCCTGCTCGACGAGCCGGGTGGCGGATTGTCTGAAACCGAAACCGCGCGGCTGCGCTCGGTGATCGAAGGAATCAGGCCGCATTTCGGGGCACAGGTGCTGCTGATCGATCATGACGTCGATCTCATTCGCGCCGTGTGCGGCAGGACTGCGGTCCTCGATTTCGGGCGGCTCATTGCATACGGGCCGACCCGCACGGTGTTGCAAGATGAACAGGTGAAGGCGGCGTATCTCGGGCGCTAGGAGGTGAGATGAATTCCGTATTGTCGGTTTCGGGATTGTCGGTCGAACTTGGCGGCAAGAAAGTGGTCGGCGATGTCTCGCTGACCGTTTCCGCTGGCGAGATCGTTGCGCTGCTGGGCCCGAACGGGGCGGGCAAAAGCGAGCTTGTTCTGGCGATTGCCGGCGTGCTTGCAAAAGCAGCAGGGACAGTTTCCATCGACGCAGTGGGCATTACATCGCTATCACCTCAGAAGGTCCGGGAGTCCGGTCTCGCGGCGGTTCCAGAGGGCCATCAGGTCCTCGCCGGTTTGTCGGTCGAGGACAATCTTTCCGCAGCCGGTGCAACGCTTTCGTCGGCAGAGCTGGAACAGTCGAAGGACGAGGCCTACGAGGTTTTCCCGGAATTGAAACCGCTTAGCCGCCAGGTGGCCGGATCGCTTTCCGGTGGTCAGCAGCAGATGGTGGCACTCGCGCAGGCGCTGGTAAGCCGGCCGCGTTTCCTTTTGATCGACGAGATGTCGCTCGGCCTCGCTCCCGTCGTCATCGAACGCCTCGTCGATGTTGTCCTGCGGCTGAAGGCACAATCGATCGGGATCATGCTGATCGAACAGTTCACCCATCTGGCGCTGGAAATCTCCGACCGGTGCTACGTTATCAATCAGGGCAGGATACAATATGACGGCACGCCGGATCGGCTCAAAGCGGATCCGGATATTCTCCACAGTGCCTATCTCGGGGTTTCCGAGCCTGCGCTCGCATCCTAGGTAGCGCGATGCAGAAAGGTTCAGCCAAACTCGGTGCGAAGGATAATCCCGGCCTCGGCGAGCATGACTTCCGAGACGTCGAAACTGTGATCGAGCGCCCCGTCATGGGCGGGTTTCGGTGGGCAGATTACGGTCTTGATGCCGCTCTGGATGATTGCCCGCGCGCAATCGGCGCAGGGGAATCGGTTGACATAGATCGTGCAGCCGTCGACCGGCGTTCCCATTCGCGCGGCATTGTAGATGGCGTTGCGCTCGGCGTGCTCGAACCAGAAGAATTTCTCGCCCGATGCCCGGTCAAAGCGTGCATCGTCATCGGACTTCACACCGCGCGGCAGGCCGTTGTAGCCGGTCGAGCGGATTTCGAGATCATCGCCGACAATCACGGCACCGACGGAAAAGTCCCGGTCCTCCGTCCAGGCGGAAATGTGATCGGCGAGGTCCATGAACCGCCGATCCCATTTTTCCTTCTTTTCCCTATTCATCAGCCCGCAAAGACATAGGACGTCTTGACCGTTGTGTAGAACTCGACCGCGTAGCGGCCTTGTTCGCGCGCGCCGAAGGAGGAGCCCTTTCGCCCGCCGAAGGGCACATGATAGTCGACACCGGCGGTCGGAAGGTTGACCATCACCATCCCGGCCTCCGCCTGTCGCTTGAAGGCACGGGCATGTTTCAGGCTTTGGGTGCATATGCCTGCGGAGAGGCCGAAATCCGTGTCATTGGCAACCGCCACCGCCTCGTCGAAATCGGCAACCTTTATGATCGACCCGCACGGTCCGAAGATCTCCTCGCGGTTGATGCGCATGTCGTTGCGCGTGCCAATGAAGAGGGCAGGGGCCTGGTAGAAGCCGTTGTCGGACAGCTCAAGCCTTTCGCCGCCGATCACCTCTTCAGCCTCGCCGCGGGCGATTTCGATATATTCAAGGTTCGAGTTGAGCTGCTTGGCATCGACCACCGGGCCGATCTGGGTTGCCTGGTCGAGCGCATTGCCGATCTTGAGCGCCTTCATGGCCCGGGTCATTTCGTCGACAAAGGCATCATGGATGCCGGCCTCGACGATAAGCCGGGACGAAGCTGTGCAGCGCTGGCCGGTTGAAAAGAACGTGCCGTTGATACAGGCAGGAACCGCAACGGAAAGGTCGGCATCGTTGAGCACGACCATCGGGTTCTTGCCGCCCATTTCCAGCTGAACCTTCTTGCGCAGCCGGCCACAAGTCTCGGCGATGCGCTGACCGGTTGCCACCGATCCGGTGAAGGAAATGGCCGCCACGTCGGGATGGTTGACCAGTGCCTCGCCGACGACCGAGCCGCGGCCCATGACGAGGTTGAAGACACCGGCCGGACAACCGCATTCATGCAGGATACCGGCGAGCACATGGGCGCAGCCGGGTGTCAGATCCGCCGGCTTGATGACGACGCAGTTTCCGTAGGCAAGCGCCGGCGCGATCTTCCAGGCGGGGATGGCAATGGGAAAGTTCCACGGCGTGATCAGACCGACAATGCCGATCGGTTCGCGCGTGACTTCAATGTCGATATCGGGGCGGACGGAGGCCTGCAGATCGCCGGACTGGCGCAAAGCCTCGCCGGCAAAGAACTTGAAGACCTGCGAAGCGCGCATTGTCTCGCCGATGCCCTCGGCAAGCGTCTTGCCCTCTTCGCGGGCCAGCAGCCGGCCGATTTCATCCTTGCGAGCGGCGATGGTGTTGCCGACGGCATCGAGAACGTCGTGACGCGCTTGCGGTGTTGCATCACGCCAGGACGGAAAGGCGGCCTTGGCGGCGTCCACTGCGGCATCGACGCTTTCCGCGGTTCCATAGGAGAACGCGCCGATCACATCGGAAACGTCGGACGGATTGATGTTGTCCTGGTAATTGCCGAAACTGATCCATTCGGCGCCGATCAGATTGTCGTGCTTGGTCATTTTGATCCTCTAGAGCGAAATTTGTCAGAGACTGTCATACTGCCTCAAGCTTCTCAATCGCCTGCGACAGTACAGTGTGTTGCGTATCATCGAGTTCGCGGAAGGGAGGCAGAACATGCCGCCAGGCCGGATCGCCCGTCCGCCGTGAGACCAGAAACTTGACCGATGGAATGAGCGGCTGGGCGGAAATTGTGCTGCGGTAATCGGTGATGTGGGATACAAGCTCGGGATCCGGATCGGCGCGGTTGGACCAGAGCCGGGCCGAAAGCTGCGGGGCCTCGTTGACCGTGGCTGATATACAGCCGGCGAACCCGCTTTGCGCCGCCTCACCGAGCGCCACCTCTGAACTCGGAAAAACCTTCAGATCCGGCAGCCGGGACGTCAATTCGCGACAGTAGGCGAGGTCTCCGGAGGAGTCCTTGATGCCGGCAAAGCGTTGCGGCCACATGCCGTGGAGCCGCTCGATCAGCGACACCGGGATGGCAAGACCGGTCATCTGCGGGAAATTGTAGAAATAGATGGCGATCGGGCGGGCGCCAAGGGCTTCGTGCAGACGGGCATACCAGTCGAAGAGACCGTCCTCTGACGCCGGTTTGTAGTAGTAGGGCGGCAGCACGAGCGCCACTTTGAAGCCAAGATCATCGGCGGCTTGCGTGAGATCGACGGTTTCGGCAAGCGATGGTGTGCCGGTGCCCACCATCAGGCGGGAGCGGTCAAGATCCTCGGCTGCCCATGCCATGACGGCCTTTCGCGCACCGCCGGCGAAGGAGTTGGCTTCACCCGTCGAGCCGAGCACGTTGAGACCGTCGCAGCCGTTTTCCAGCGCCCAGCGGCCATGGGCGGTGAAAAGATCGCGGATCGGATTCCCGTCAGGTGTGATCGGGGTCGGGACGGCGGCAATGACACCTTGCATCTACGCTGAACTTTCCTTCTTTGCCGTCTCGTCGGCCAGTGGATTTCGCGGGGCCGCGGCGACGAGCGGATGATCCTTGTCTGCCGGCATGCCGGAGCTCCATCCACCGGGGCTGCCGAGACCGGTCACGGCATCTTCGAAGTACTCCCGGTTAATGGCAACATAAATCTCTTCGTCCGCGCTCACTTCATCATCCCAGCGTATGGCATCGACCGGGCAGACACTCTCGCACAGCCCGCACTCGATACATTCGATCGGATGAATATAATACATGCGTGCACCCTCATAGATGCAGTCAACCGGGCACACGGCCGTGCATTCGCCGTCCTTGACGTCGATGCACTCGCTTTTGATGATCAGCGTCATTGCGATCCGACCCGCATCAGACTATCGGCCCTTCCATTGCGGCGGGCGTTTTTCGCGGAAAGCAGCAACACCTTCTTCGCCGTCCTCACTGCCGAGAGCGGCCAGAAGCTCCGGCAGTTTCAGCTGGCTTGCCTCCATTGCAGCAAGGTGGGAGGTCTGCTTGATCGTCGCCTTGATGGCTGCAAGGGCGAGCGGTGCACAGGAAAGCACATCGGCAACCCAGCGGTCCACTTCCGCGTCCAGGTCAGCGGCAGGCACGACGGAATTGGCAAGTCCGTAAGATGCGGCCTCGTTTGCCGGCATGAGCCTGCCTGTCATCATCAGGCCGGCGGCGATTTTCTGCGGGATCAGTCGCGGCAGCATGACAATGCCGCCGGCCACCGGAAGACGGCCGACCTTGGCTTCGGGCAGGCCGAAGCGTGCCGTTTCGGAAGCGATGACAATGTCACAGCCGAGGGCCATCTCCATGCCGCCGCCGAGCGCCACACCGTTGACCCTGCCGATAACGGGGACCTTCAGGCTTTGCCGCAGTGCGATACCGCCGAAGCCATTCGGGTTGAGCGATGTCCAGTATTCAATGCCGGTCTTGCCGTCATCCGATTTGAGATCCGCACCGGCACAGAAGGCGCGGTCGCCCGCACCGGTCAGAACGACACAGCGTATGGCGGAATTCGCCTCGATTTCAGTCCAGATGCGTTCCAGTTCGTTCTCAGTCGGCTCGTCGACCGCATTCATGCGATCCGGCCGGTTCAAGGTGACGCGGGCAACACCATCGTCGATGCTGAAATCAACGCTCATATCGCGACCTTGTCCTTGCTGGCGGGCGCCAGGCCCAGCTCGCGCAAGACCTCGTCGGTGTGTTCGCCGAGTTTCGGCGGCGTATAACGCACCTCCAGCGGCGCGGCACCGAGATGGACGGGCGACGCGACGAAGGTCACGGTTCCAAGCAGCGGATGTTCGATATCGACGAGCATGTCGTTGATCCCGGTCTGCGGATCGTCAAGTGCCTCACCCAGCGATCGGACCGGCGCGCACAACAGATCCTGCTTCTCGAGGCGCGCGAGCCAGTGAGCTGTCGTGTTTGTGGCGAAGTGCTTTCGGAACAGGTCCTGCAGGAAAGGCTTGTTCCTGCGCTGCGAGGCAAGGTCCGGATATTGCGGCGAGATATCTTCAATGCCGAGCGCGTTGCAAATGTCCTGCAACGGATTTGCCTTGAATGCACCGACCAGGACCAGCGATCCGTCCGTCGTGTCGAAGACGCCGGTGAGCGGCATGGCGGCCCAGTTCAGGACCTCGCGATGCTTGCTCCATTGCGCCGCTTCCTGCATCTGCATGGCGATCATGGAATCATAGAGCGATACGCCAACCTTCTGACCGACACCGGTCTTCTCACGCATCAAAAGCGCAGCGAGCACACCCTGAACGAGATGCATGCCGGCCGTATAGTCGCACAGTGTCGTCGGGTAAATCGACTGCGGGATGGATGGATCCGACGTCTTTTCCATAACACCGCTCATCGCCTGGGCAAGCACGTCCTGGCCGCCCTTGTGGGCGTAGGGACCCTTCTCGCCGAAGCCGGTGCCGGAAGCACAGATAATGCGCGGATTGATCTTGCTCAGGTCTTCGTATCCGAAACCCAGCCGGTCCATGACGCCGGCGCGAAAGTTGTCGACGACGACGTCGCTGACCTTGACCATGTCATAGATCAACTGCTTGCCGGCGGCTGATTTCGTGTCGACCTCGATGGAGCGCTTGTTGCGGTTGAGCGACGAGAAGACGGCATTGTTCATGGCCGTTTCCGAGGTCTCCCCAAAGAAGTTGCGCGAAAGGTCACCGGCGCCCGGGCGTTCGATCTTGATGACATCGGCGCCGAAATCGGCCAGCATCTGCGTCGCACAGGGCCCGAGCATCACTTGCGTGAAATCGAGTATGCGCACACCGTCGAGGGGCTTTGTATTTGTGTCGGTCATTTTGTTGTCCTCAGGCAGTAACCGTGTCTTCGATCAGGGCGTTCGCGGACGGAATGTCACCCGGGTCCGCACCCTGGGCCCGCATCTGTTTCTGGATCAGCTTCGCATCGACGTCACGCAGCGCCTTGCCGCTGTTCAATGCCAAGGACACGGCGACACCGGCGGCCTCACCCTGTGCCATGCAGGGCGGGATCTCGCGCGACAGTTTCTGGGCGTCACTGTCAACCGAATAGTGCCGGCCGGCGACGATCAGATTGTCGATGCCCGTGGGCAGCAATGCGCGGTAGGGCGTATAGTAGTCGCGGCCGCGGCAAACGCTGTCCGCGAAGTAGCGGCGACTGGCGACATCCTTCTTGGTGACGATATATTCGCCTTTGAGGAGGCGTGTCTGGCGGATGCCCATCTGCTCGGCAGCGCCGAGCATTTTGGCGTTTTCGAAACCCGGAATGTTTTCGCGGGCGAAGTGCAGGAGGTTCATCATGCGCTCGCGGCCCTCGAATTCGGCGGCGACCATGTCCTCCGGCGAGATGCCGTCATAACCCGGCATATGCGGGCAATTGCACCAGACGACGCCGGGCAGTGGCGTTTTCAGCCACCACATGCCCCAGGCACCGCCGATGCGCCGCCGCGCCTCGCGGTCGAGTTTCTTGTAGGCTTCCGGTTCGCTGTACTCGAAGGCTTCGGCCTTGTCCGTGTCGACATCCATCAGCCGGAAAACCGTGGTGACGATGTACTGGCCGTTGATGAAGGATGCGCCGGCCGATGCCGCAACGTCCAGATCGCCGGATGCGTCGATCACCATGTCGGCTTTGATGGCCTGGCGACCGAGCTTGGTCTGGACGATGATGCCAGTGACCCGGTTGTCCTCGACGAGGGCCTCGGAAAACCAGCTGTGCAGCCGCAGATTGACACCGGCCTCGCGTACAAGATCAAGGCTGACGCGTTTCCAGCAATCCGGATCAAAGGCAACGGCGTGGATGATCGGCTGCGGCATGCCGGTCTTGTGGAAGTCGATACAGCCCCAGCGCGACCATTTCTGCCACATCTCCCAGTTTGTCAGGCAATCTTCACGCGGCGGGTAAACCGCGCCATCCTGGCTTTCCATCCGGTCGACATATTCCGTCACGATGCCGGTGGTGACGACCTCGTTGCCCTCGTTGACCATGTCGTCGAGGACAAGGACCATACCGCCGGAGGCCATGCCGCCGAGATGGTGGTAGCGCTCGACCAGGGTCACGCTGCAGCCATTGCGAGCGGCGGAAATCGCCGCTGACACGCCCGCAGGGCCACCACCGATGACAACAACATCCGATGCGGCGACCACCGGTATCTGTTCGCTTGCGGAAAGCACGTGATCCCTTGTCTGTTCAGCCATCTATCTGTCTCCTTGGGGTGCAACCAGCATGCCGAGCAGCTATTCGGTTGCAATAAAATTCATATTTCTCAGTGTCTTATGCGGACTTGCGATAGTTTTGATTCAATACTCGCTATGTGTGCCAACGGATGATGCTTCGCTCCGCAATCGATACGATAGCGAACAGCAGAACGGAAAGGCCGGATGACATGAACACCGTCGCGTAAAGCATGGGTGAGCGATAATTGTACATCGACTCCAGAATGAGCGCGCCGAGGCCGAGATCCGCCCCGATCCACTCTCCGACGATGGCCCCTATGACACAGGTGGTCGCAGCGATCTTGAGAGCGGAAAACAGGAATGGCAGCGACGAGGGCAGCCGGATCTTCCAGAAGATCTCGGATTTCGACGCCGACAGGATCCGCGCCAGTTCCATTGTTTGCGGACTGACGGATTGCAGGCCACGCACCATGTTCACAAGCGTCGGGAAAAAGCAGATCAGGGCCGCAATCACGACCTTGGTGGTCATGCCGAGGCCGAAAATGAGCGCGAGAATCGGCGCAATCGCCAGGATCGGGATCGTGTTGATGAACACGGCGATCGGAAAAAATGCCTTTTCCACGGTTTTGGAGTGCACGAAGGCGATCGCGATCAAAACGGCCGCCACGTTGCCGGTGATAAAGCCAAGCGCAGCCTCGAAAAGCGTCGGCCAGAAATTTGCCAGCAAAATCGGGAATTCGGTGACAAGCTTGTCGGCGACTTCACTGGGTGCGGGTGCGATGTAGGTCGGCACTTCGAACAACCGAACCCCGACCTGCCAGATGACCAGCAGGCCGATGACAGTTGCGATCGGAATGGCTACGGCTTCGAATTTGCGCCGCCGCTCGAACCGGCGCTCTTCCTCGAGCGCCTGCAGTTTGGATTCGTCGGTTTCGACGCTTCCGGGATTTGCCTTGTCCACCATGGTCATCAGCAGGTCTCCAGAAGCTCACGCAGATGGGCTGCGTGGCGGGTGAATTCGGGTGTGTCGCGCAGTTTGATCTCGCGCGGATAGGGCAGGTCGATCTCGACCACTTCGCGCAGCCTTCCGGGATGCGCGGCCAGCATGAGGACTTTTTGGCCGAGGAAGACGGCTTCCGGTATTGAATGGGTCACAAAGAGAATGGTGACACCGGTTTCCTGCCAAATTTTCAGCAGTTGCAAATTCAGGTGATCCCGGGTCATTTCGTCGAGCGCCCCGAAGGGCTCGTCCATCAATAGCAGCTTTGGTTTGCAGACCAGTGCTCTTGCAATGGCGACGCGCTGGCGCATGCCGCCGGACAATTCGTGCGGCAAGGCGTTTTCGCGGCCGGAGAGGCCGACGAGATCCAGAAGTTCCGAAGGGCTCTTGTCACTGACCGGGATTTTCACGCCGCGCTTGCGGCCCATTTCCAGCGGCAACTGTACGTTCTGGATTGCCGTGCGCCACGGCAGGAGTGTTGCGTCCTGGAAGACAAAGGCGAATTCGCGGGCGAGACGTGCTTCCTCGGTGGACTTGCCGAATATGTTGACTTCTCCCGTCGCAGCCGGGATCAGATCCGATACCAGCCGGAGCATGGTCGACTTGCCGCAGCCCGAAGGGCCGAGAATTGTATAGAAGGCACCGTCCTCCACATCGAGCGTCAGGTTCTCGATCGCGGTAAAGGAACCAAACCGCACGGAGGCGTTCTTCAGGGATGCGGCAACCGGGGGTGCCCCGGTTGCCGCTGCCTGGACTGTAGCTCCAGAAGGCATTTTGCTTATCCGTATTTTGGCCGGTCCGCGGCAGTTGCCTCGAGGATCGACAGGGTCATCATGTCGTCCACCTTGGGTGGGTCGCCATCAAACTGACCCAGTGCGGCGTAGGCGTCAATTTGCGCCTGCCAGTTTTCACGGGTCATGGTGCCCCAGCCGCTCTTCGCCGTCACGGCGTTGAACGAGTAGCCGTCTACCAAAGGCACGGCCTTGAGCTCGCTTTCAAGATCAAGGTTCGGATAGCGCTCGACGAGGAATTCGCAGGCCTGTTCCTGGTTCTCGTGGACCCAGCCCCAGCCTTTTGCGCTGACGCGGATCATGGCTTCGACCTTGTCCTTGTGTTCGGCGAGCGTCTCGTCGGTCACATAGTACGGGTTGGCATAGAGCTGAATGCCGGCATCCCAGAGGCTCATGTCGACACGCTTGTCGCCGAGCACCGAAAGGGCATTGACGTTGGTGGTCCAACCGGTGACGACGTCAGCCTGTCCGGTCATCAGTACAGCCATGTCGCTGCCGCTGGTCAGAACTTCCACATCGTCTTCGCTGATGTCGTTCTTGGCAAGCAGCGCCCGAAGCAGGATACGGGCCGTTCCCTGCGTCGCGACCTTCTTGCCGACGAGATCCTTCGGAGCCCTGACCGGATTGTCAGTCAGGGAGAAATAGGTGAACGGGTGCTGCTGATAGCCCGCGGCGATGCACTTGATCGGAATACCGGCGGCGCGCGCCAGCATCAGCGAGGGGCTCGACGAGATGGAGCCGAGATTGGCCCGGCCGGATGCAACCGAGGCGACGCCGTCGATGTTGGGGCCGCCCGGAACGATCTCGAGGCTCAAACCCTCATCCTTGTAGTAGCCCAGCTTGTCTGCGGCGACTTCGCCGAGGATTCCGTTCGAGGCCAGCCAGCCAAGCTGCATGGTCACCTTGAACTCGTCCGCCGCGGCCGCTTTGTCGATGCTGATCATCGTGCCGGTAAACGCGGCGCCGGCGGCAACGCCCATGCCCTTGAGAAGCGTGCGTCTTTGAATATTCGTGTTCACCCTGTTTGTCATTCGTGTCTCCAATTTTGGGGTCAGGGGCCGATCGCAGAGCGAGCGGCAGGACCCGGTCCTCCCATCTTGACTTTAGTCTTGATTCAGGTGAGGCAAGAAGAAGCAATAGTTGCCAACAGTGGTGCAAAAAATGCACCACCCCTGCGGAGCACCCCATGCACACGGTTTTTCTGCGCTATCTGGACGAAGTTGCCCGGCAGGGGTCTATCCGCAAGGCAGCGAACCTGCTCAACGTCTCTTCGACGTCGGTGAACCGCAAGATCATCAACATCGAGGATGCGCTCGGGATCCGGCTGCTCGACCGTTCACCGGAGGGTGTCGAGATCACGCCTGCCGGCAAGCTGGTTCTCGAACACTGCCGCAAGACGCTTTACGATTTCGACCGGATCAAGGCGATGATCGACGACATCAGGGACCTGCGCACCGGGCACCTGAACATCCAGACGCTGGATTCGGTCACCTTCGGCATCCTGCCGCATGTGCTGGCGGAGTACGGCGAACGCTATCCGGGCATTTCCCTTTCAGTCACGACGGACCAGCCCGAGGCGATCGTCAATTCCGTGGTTTCGGGCGATACCGATATCGGCATCAGCTTCAGCAATTACGTGCACCCGGACGTGCGTGTCTTTGCCGAAAAGGCCGCGCCGTTCGGCGTCATCATGCGCCCCGACCATCCGCTGGCTGAACGCAACAGTGTTACCGTTGAAGATATCGAGAGCTATTCGCTGGTCAGGACGATCGATGCCAGGGCAGGGCACTCCCTGCTCGACCAGGAGATGGCGTCGCTGTCGGTGCATTTGTCGACGCATATCTTCACCAATGCGCTGGTGATCGCCAAGCAGGCAATCCTGTCCAAGCAGGTGGTCGGCATCTATACCAAGATCGGTTTCATGGACGAGATCGATCGCGGCGAACTGAAATTCGTCAAGCTGTCGCACAAGGCGCTGAGCGAATACAAGATCGGACTCATCATTTCGGGAACGACTGCCATCGATCCGGTCAAGCACCTGTTCCTAAGTGTTGTGGAGCGGCAGTTCAAACGGCTGAATTTCGACACTTGAACATCTGCCTGCCGTGTCTGCGGCTAGCGTTGATTTTTCGGCCAGTTCGGATGTGAACGTGAAGAGCGCTTGACGACAAAAGCCGATCGGTTTAATTAGTTCGGTAATAGAACGAACTAAAAGGATTGCAGGTTGAGCGACGCCTCGCGCATTTCACGACAACTCTCGCTTTGCGCCGTCATGGAAACGATTGTGCATTACGGCCCGATCTCGCGGGCGAGCGTGGCCAAGCAGACAGGGCTTTCGAAACAGACGATCTCGGAGATCGCGCGCCGACTGGAAGTCGACGGCTGGATCCGGGAGACTGGACGGACAAGCGGCCATGTCGGGCGCACGGCCGTAACCTATGAAATTGTGCCGGACGCGGCCTGTATTGCGGCCGTGGATCTCGGCGGCACCAAGGCGCGGGCCGCGATTGCCGATCTGTCGTGCAATGTTCTCGCCGAGGTGGTCGAACCCACGGACGAAAGGGGCGGCGTCCATGTCGTCAGGCAGATCGCACGAATGTGCGGGGACGTGGCGCGGCACAATGATATCGATTTCGAAAAGGTGCGCCTTGCCGTTATAGGCGTGCCGGGCGTGCCGGATCCGGAGACCGGCCGGGTCCTCATGGCGCCGAACATTGCCGATTTCGACACGTTCAATTTCGTCGAGAAACTCAAGCAGGAGCTGGACCGGGATGTCTTTGTCGAGAACGATGTCAATCTCGCGGTTCTCGGCGAGCACTGGATTGGCACTGGATCCGGAATTGACGATCTTGCCTATGTTGCGCTCGGAACAGGCATCGGCGCTGGAATCATGGTCGGCGGCGAACTGGTGCGCGGTCATGCGCATGCCGCGGGCGAGCTCGGGTTTCTGCCCTTTGGCGCCGATCCGTTTGAGCCGGAGTCCCTTCGCATCGGCGCGCTTGAGCGCGTCACGGCCACCTTCGGCATGCGGGAACGATACAGGCAGTTGTCTGGCAAAGAGGAAACCGTACCGGCGATCTTCGATGCTGCGTCCGCTGGAGATGACGCGGCGCTGACAGTCCTCGACGAGACGGCAAAACTGGTTGCACGCGCCATTGCGGCCATCTGCGCGGTAACCGGCCCGGGCCGGGTGGTCCTCGGCGGGTCGATCGGCAGCCGTGACGAGATCGCCGAGCGTGTCCGGGCGTTCGCACCTCAGTGTTATCCGCGTGCAATCGACATTACCGTTTCGTCGCTCGGCACGCAGGCCGCGATTGTCGGTGCGGCTGCCACAGGTCTCAGTCATTTGCATGCGACGCTCTTTTCCGGCGGCGTGCCGGGCGCCGCGATCGCCCTGCCGCCGCGTGATGTCGTCAAATTCGGCGGGGCCAGGTCATGACCGCGAACGCCCCCGGTGTCGAAGAGTTTCGGCAGCTCGTCGATCGCGAAGAGACGGTATCATTGCTGCGCGCTGCCATTTCGCAGGAAAGTGTCACGGGCAACGAAGCCAATTTTGTCGATTTCCTGGAAAGGCGGATGGCCGACCTCGGGCTTGCGCCGCAACGGGCGGATTTCCTGCCCGGTCGGCCGAACGTATGGGGCGAGCGCGGCGGGACCGGCGGCGGTGACCGGTTGCTTTTCATCGGGCACACGGACACGGTTCATGTCCGCGGCTGGAAGGAACGCTGGCAGGGAACGGAGCGCGAGGACCCGTTCGCTGCACCGGAAATCGACGGCGAAATCTGGGGCCGCGGTTCCGGGGATCTCAAGGCCGGCATTTGCGCAGCACTGTCCGCGGTGGAATTGCTCGACAAGGCCGGGGTGACGCTGAAGGGCGATATCGCATTTGCATTTGTCGGGGACGAGGAAAGCGGCGAGCCGGGCACTGGCGTCAGCGCCGGGATCAAGGACTACACGCAACGGGTTTTGTCCGGCGCAATCGGCAAACCCGACTTTGCAATCTATGTCGAGCCGACGCGACTTGCCGTGTTTCCCGCGCAGATGGGCTTCTTCATCGCCGACATCCGGATCAACGGCAAATCGGCCTATTTCGGTGTGCCGGAACTCGGTGTCGACGCGCTTAAAGCCGCGCATACAGTCTCCGCGGCCATCTGGGAACATTCGGATGCCATTTCGGCCCGGGACAGCCACCCGCTCGTGGGACGCGCATTTGCCCTTGTGACGGAAATGAGCGGCGGCGGTTATATCGCCGTACCGGGTGAAGCCCGGCTGTCGCTCATCAGGAAATTGCTGCCCGGTGAGCGGCTCGACGATGCCGTGGCAGAGTTCGAGGAGGCCGTAAACGGCGCAGCCGTGTCCGACGGTATTTCCATCGGGATTTCCTATCCGGCCGGCCGCGATCACCAGTTTGGCGGTTCGCCATCCGAGGTAGCCGAAGACCTGCCGCAGATTCAAAACCTTGCCGAGGTCCTTGGGAAATCCATGCCCGGACGCGGACAGATCGAGGGTGCGCCATACTGGTCGGAGATCCCGTTCCTGAACGACCAGATCGGATGTCCGGCGGTCTATTGCGCTCCAGGCGATATCACCAACTGCCACACGCTCGAAGAACGCGTGAATATCGAAGAATACGTGGCCGGCGCCGTCGCGTTTGCCGCGTTCATTGTCAACCAGTGCGGTGTCGCCAACCGATGACCCGCCACAACGCGTAAATGGGAGGTACCTGTTATGCATTTTTCCAGACTGATAACCGCGGCTTCTGCAACGATGCTGCTTCTGGGTGGTCTTGCCTATGCCGAAACGGTCGGTCCGCAAGGCGAGACCGCGACGCCGTCATCTTCGGTGAAGGTCGATGACGACAAGGTCTCCATGCTGAAGGACGGGAAGTACCGTGCCGCACTGCTTTGGCACGATCAGTCCGATTTCGTGAACGCGGTGACTGCCGGTGCCACGGATGAGTTCAATCGGCTTGGTATCGAAGTCGTGGCGACGACCAGCGCCGGATTCGATGCCGCCAAGCAGCGCAGCGACATCGAAACCGCGCTTGCGAAGAAGCCGAATATCATCCTGTCGCTTCCGCTTGATCCTGTCACGTCGGCAGCTGCTTTCAAGGAAGCCAAGGCTGAAGGTGTGAAGCTCGTTTTTCTGTCCAATTTGCCGCAGGATTACCAGCATCCGTCTGACTACGCCGCCATCGTGACCGATGATCTGTTCCAGATGGGCAAACAGGCAGCCGATGCGCTCGCAAAGGGCATGGGCGGCAAGGGCACCGTCGGATGGATTTTTCATGACGCCAACTACTATGTGACCAACCAGCGCGACAACGCGTTCAAGATGACCATCGAGAATGACTATCCGGATATCGAGATCGTTGCGGAACAGGGCATCAGCGATCCGGCGCGGGCGGAAGATATCGCCAATGCGATGCTTCTGAAAAATCCCGATCTCGGCGGCATCTATGTGACCTGGGCCGGTCCGGCCGAGGGCGTGCTTGCCGCGCTTCGCGCCAACGGCAACAAGACGACCAAGGTGGTCACACTCGATCTCTCCGAACCGGTTGCGCTGGACATGGTCAAGGGCGGCAATGTTACGGCAATCGTCGCCGATGAGGCCTATGAACTCGGCAGGGCCATGGCCGCGGCCGGTGCGCGCGCGCTGGCGGGTCAGGAAACGCCGCCATTTGTGGTGGCGCCTGCTGTGACGGTCACACCGGATAATGTCGAGGCCGGCTGGAAGCAGTCGCTGCATCGCGAGGCGCCGGACAGCGTGAAGAATGCGGGCAATTAAGACGCTCGCCACACCCGGCCGGCGATCAGCCGGCCGGATTCCAAGCAAACGCCTGCCGGGGAGCCAGAGGCCATGGATTGGCTGAAATCGGTCAGACAGTCTTTCGATTTGCAGCAATATGTCGTTTATCTCGGGTTCCTGGCCATCTTCCTGTTCTTCGCCATTACGCTGAGCGATGACGGCTTCCTGACGACCCGGAACCTTTCCAACATCGTCCTGCAGACGGCGCCGGCGACCATCATGGCGATCGGCTTCGTGTTTGTCCTTTCGGCCGGTGAAATCGACTTGTCCTTCGGCTCCATCGTCGCGGTTTCCGCGCTGTCGGGCGCTGTGGTGATGCAGGACTATCCGATGGTCGCCGGCATTGCGGCCGGGCTTGGCGTCGGACTTGCGATCGGCTGGTTCAACGGGTTCCTCGTTGCCTATCTGCGTTTGCCGTCTTTCCTGGTTACGCTGGCAACGCTAGGGCTCTTTGCCGGTGTCGCACGATCGATGACGGACCTGCGTTCGATACCGGTGATCAATGACTCCTTTACCGGGTTTTTCGGATCCGGTTCACTTTTCGGCATCCCGTCGCTGATCCTCTGGACCATCGGTGCGGTCATTGTCGGACATATCGTCTATCGCGAAACGCGTTTTGGTGCGCATGTCATCGCCACCGGTGATAATGCCAGCGCCGCGCAGGTCTCCGGCATCAAGGTTCCGCGTATCCGGCTTGCTGTCCTGATGATCAGCGGGGGCTGCGCCGGGCTCGCCGGATTGCTCTATGCAGGCCGGCTGCAGGCTGCGCGATACACACTCGGCGAAAGCGACCTTATGACAGTGATAGCCGCAGTGATCGTCGGCGGCACGGCGCTCAACGGCGGCAAGGGTTCCGTTGTCGGAGCGCTGGTCGGGTCGCTGTTGATGGGCATGCTCAATAACGGGCTCATTCTCATGGGCCTTTCCGTATCGGACCAGATGATCGTGCGCGGGCTGATCATCCTGATCGCAGTGGCAATCTCGCTGCGCGATCCCAGCAGGTAGGGAGGTCGAAATGTTTCTCGATGTCTTGAGGCGGCGCAATCCGGGCTTGATCGAAGCGGCGATCGCGCTGCACCAGCAGGGTCAAATCCCGGCCAACGCCTACGTGCTTGACATTGATGCTGTGGAAGAGAATGCACGCCTCTTCAAAGCCGAGGCCGGCAAACGAGGCCTCAAGGTCTTCGCCATGACCAAGCAGGTTGGCCGCAGCAGCGCTTTCTGCCAGGCATTGATGCGCGCCGGCGTCGATCGCGCGGTGGCGGTGGACATGGCATGCGCCGTCGCCTGCAGACGCGCCGGCATGACAATCGGGCACCTCGGGCACCTCGTCCAGATTCCGCGCTATGAGGCGGAACTGGCGGTCACGAGTATCAAGCCCGAATACTGGACGGTTTTCTCCCAAGAAAAGGCGCGGGAAGCAGCGTCTGCGTCCAACGCCAAGGGCAGAGAGCAGCAGCTCATGGCGCGGATCCAGACCGAAGGCGATATATTCTACCGCGGCCACGAGGGTGGTTTTCCGGCGGAGGACATCGTGGCTGCGGCGGACATGATCGACGGTCTTGCCGGAGCATGTTTTGCCGGCATTACGACGTTTCCAGCGCTGCTTTTTGACAATGAGACCCGCAAGGTGAAGCCGACGCCGAACCTTGCGACGCTCTCTACGGCTGCAGAAAAGCTGGCCGCGGCGGGCCGTTCAGAAATCGAGATCAATGCGCCCGGCACAACGTCTTCCGTGGTGCTCGACGCACTCGCTGAAGCCGGTGCAACGCAGTGCGAGCCGGGGAACGGACTGCACGGGACAACCCCCCTGCATGCGCTTGAAGACCTGCCAGAACGCCCGGCAGTCGTCTATCTCAGCGAGGTGTCGCATCTGCATGGCGGGCGGGCCTATTGCTTTGGCGGCGGATTGTATATCGATCCGGTTTTCCCGGACTACGATGTCAAAGCTGTCGTTTCGCGGGAGCCGACCACGCAGGAAACGGCCCTTGCAAGCGTGGAGATCCCGCCGCCCTCGGCGATTGACTACTACGGGATGATCGACACATCCGGTCCGGCAAAGCCGCAGCCGGGTGACAGTGTCGTCTTCGGTTTCCGGGGCCAGGCCTTTGTCACAAGGGCCTTCACCGTCGGCATTTCCGGGATCGCATCCGGCGATCCGAAGGTCGTTTCGATCGAGAACATTTTTGGCGGAACCGAAACATGGCCGGAGCTGCAATGATGTCCGACACGGCGGCCGGCAATTCGGCATCTGCGGTACTTTCGCTCGCAAACATTCACAAGACGTTCGGTGGCGTGGTGGCGGTCGAGGATTTTTCGCTCGAGCTTCACGCCGGCGAAATCGTTGCTCTGGTGGGAGACAACGGGGCTGGAAAGTCGACCCTCGTCAAAATGATATCCGGCGTCCACGCACCGACCTCCGGCACGATCAGCCTGGATGGCGAAGCAGTGGCATTCGCCGATGCAAGCGTTGCCCGGGCACACGGCATTGAAGTGGTCTACCAGGACCTTGCACTTGCCGATCAGCAGCCGGTCTACATGAACATGTTCCTGGGGCGGGAGACGGTGCGCGGTCCGCTGAAGCTCCTGGACCGGAAGGCGATGATGCGCGAGACACAGCAGCTTGTTGACGAACTGGACGTGCGCATTCCTTCGGCAAGGGCTGTCATCCGGGATCTGTCAGGCGGCCAGCGCCAGGGTGTGGCGATTGCCCGCGCGACCCATTGGGCGAGGAAGCTCATCTTGCTGGACGAGCCGACGGCAGCGCTTGGGGTGGCCGAGACGGCCAGGGTCGAGGATATCGTCAGGACACTGCGCGAACGCAACATTGCCATCCTGATCATCAGCCACAGCCTCGATCAGGTCTTCCGGCTGTCGGACCGGATCTGCGTCTTGCGGCGGGGCATACAGATCGGTGTGCGCGAGACCGCGAAAACGGACAAGAACGAGATCGTCTCCATGATCACAGGCGTTGGCTAGGTCCTGATGCGGTAGCCTGTCTTGAAGATCCACATGATGGTGCCGAGGCAGAGGGTGAGGAAGAGCGCAATCATTGCCAGGCTCAGGCCAACGGCGACATCGCCCTGGCCGAAGAAGCTCCAGCGAAAGCCGGAGATCAGATAGACTACGGGATTGAAGAGCGTAACGTTCTGCCACAGCGGCGGCAGCATGTTGATGGAATAAAAGCTGCCGCCGAGGAACACCAGCGGCGTGATCACCAGCAGCGGCACCAGCTGCAACTGCTCGAAATTTTTTGCCCAGATGCCGATGATAAAGCCGAACAGGCTGAAGGAGATGCAGGTCAGCACCAGAAAGCCAAGCATCCAGAAAGGATGATCGATGCGCAGCGGAACGAACAGGTTGGCGGTAAGCAGGATGATGATGCCGATGACGAAAGACTTGGTGGCCGCCGCCCCGACATAGCCGACCACGATCTCGATGCTGGAGATCGGTGCCGACAGAATCTCCTGGATGGTGCCGATGAAACGCGGGAAATAGATGCCAAACGAGGCGTTGGAGACGCTCTGGGTCAGCACGGTAAGCATGATGAGGCCGGGCACGATGAAGGTGCCGTAGCTGACGCCCTCGACCTCAGCGAAGCGCGAGCCGATTGCAGCACCGAACACGACGAAATAAAGGGCGGTCGAAATCACCGGCGAGACAACGCTCTGCAGCAGCGTACGGAATGTGCGCGACATTTCGAACAGGTAAATCGCCCTGATAGCGTGAAAGTTCATGCGTCACCCTTGATCAGATTGTAACTGCTCACCCCGTCACGCGTCTTGAGCATAGTGTGATTTGACCATATTGGCGGCATTTCCGGCCAGCGCGATCTGGATCGCGACAAGTGGATTATATCCGAGGGCACCCATGGAACTCAGGTAGCTTGATATCCGGCACCAGGCGTGTGCATAGCGGTCTGTCCGGAAGCAGCCCGAGACTTTGATTTTGACCTTTGCCATCCTGATTTTTTGCTCGCCCGCGTTATTGGTGAAGCTGACATCGGGTTCGCTCATGAAGCGAAGCACGGAGTCCTCGTGTTTCAACAGACGCTCATGCAGGTTGTGGGCATCCGACTTTGCGACCCGTCCGCGCTTACCTTCCGGTTTCGCAGGAACGTCGGGCATTTCCCCGGCACCTTGCGTCAGAATGGTCCGATACCTTTTGCGTATCTTGCGACATTCGGCCTCGCTCAACACCCCGGTCTCGCTCTTGTTGACCTTATGGCAGACCTCACGCAACACCTTCCTCATCAGGCGCGCCCAACGGTAATTGCTGGAGTCGACGACAAAGGTCAGTTCCCGAAGCAGATGCGACCCGCATAGCTGATGCTTGCACTGGCTGTATGCAAGGTAGGATGCCCAGCAATCATGGATCAACACCCCGGTGTAGACCGGAATGATGCCGAATGCCTCTATCGCTTCCTTGCCGCGCCTGGGGTGCAGGAACTTGATAGTGTGGATACCCCGCCCGGAGGCATCGTAATGTGCCAGGTGCCGTTATACTGAACGTCACAAATCAAAGGGAGAGTATCCACATGTCGGAAGTTAGCATCATCGGCGTTGATCTTGCAAAGCAGGTTTTTCAGGTCCACGGAGCCACAGCCGATGGCTCGGTTGGCTACCGCAAGAAGTTGAGCCGCGCCCAGTTCATGCCGTTTCTTGCACAGCAGCCCCGATGCATTGTCGCGATGGAGGCCTGCGCCACAGCTCACGATTGGGGCCGCGAGATCGGTAAGTTGGGCCATGAGGTGAAGCTGATTCCACCTCAGTACGTGAAACCTTTTGTCAAAAGGCAGAAAAACGACAGGGCAGACGCTGAGGCGATCACTGAAGCTGCCTCCCGGCCGACCATGCGGTTCGTTGAGGTGAAATCCACCGAGCAGCAATCGCGCGGCATGCTGTTCCGATCACGGCAGATGTTTGTCAGGCAGCGCACGCAGACCATCAATGCGCTGCGCGGCCATCTCGCCGAATATGGCGTGATCGGGCCGAAGAGCAAGGCGGGGATCAAGAAGTTGAGAGCCGCGCTGGACGACGATACCAATGGGCTGCCCGCCCTCGTGCGTAACACGGCCCGGATGTATGCCGAGCACATCGATCTGCTGGCGACCAGGATTTTCGATCTGACGAAGCAACTCAAGACGGAGGCGAAAGCATCCGGCACAGTGCGAAGGCTGACAACAATGCCGGGCGTCGGGTTGCAGACGGCACTGGCAATTGAGGCCTTTGCCCCGGACATGAATTGCTTCAAACGGGGGCGTGACTTCGCAGCCTGGCTGGGTCTCGTGCCGCTTCAGCGCTCGACAGGCGGTAAGGACCGGCTCGGGAAAGTTTCGAAGATGGGTCAGAAAGACATCCGAAGCCTGTTGATCATCGGGGCGATGTCAGTGATCAATGCGGCGACGCGGTTTGGGGTTCGCAAGGGAAGCTGGCTGGCCAGAATGCTGGATCGAAAACCGAAGCTTCTGGTCGCGATCACGCTGGCCAACAGGATGGCACGGGGTATCTGGGCCATGATATCGAAACAGGAGAATTATCGGAATCCGGAGGCGGTAGCGTAAGCGCGGATCGCGCAACGCTTCGCGTCGGTGCCCGGGACGTGTGAAGAGGTCGACGAATAGCATGGGAGATTGATCGGAAAGATCCGGAGCGGGAAAACCATGTTGACCCAAAAGGCAAAATAGCTTTGGAACTTGATTTGGACCCGGTTCGCGCATCACCATACCGGCCCGCGGCTGCACAAAAAGCCGCACTGTGAGGCCTGATAAATGACCGCATCCGATCACACGCTCACATCACCGTTCGAAAATCGCTTGACACCGGGGTATCCATAAATGAGGGTCAGGGAGTCATCGGTCAGCACATGCAGCCACTGGTTTTTGCTGTCGACCCTGAAACCGGTCTCATCGGCATGCAGGGCCGGGCGGGTCAGAAGATGTGCGGCGGCAGCCGTTTCCCAGGGTTCAAGCGCCTCGTGCAGTCGCTGGATGTAGCCCAGGCAGGTGGCCTGCGACATCCTGACGCCAGAGATGGCCCGCACCAGTTCGACGGCGCGGCGCAAAGACAGCATCTGGGCAATCAGCAGGTTGATCACGAAGGCCTGAAAGCCAACGCCATATTGCAAAGGCCCCGGCATGTTTTCAGGGAAACGCCCCTTGGTTCGGGTGCGGCATTTGGGGCAGTCCCTGGTTTCCGCGACGACCTTTTTCTCGACAACCTCGAACATGATATCGAGATGGATGCGTTCCTCGCGCGCCGAGGGTTCGACGTCTGAGAGATCAGCCCCGCAACTGTCACAAACCTGGACGGTGGAGGTTTCCCCGACGGTGACCTTGCGAAGGTTTTCGCCCGTCATCCAGTTCGGCGCCACACCCTTGCCGGAAGCCTTTTTGCTCCGTTTCCCGGTGTTGTCCTTATCCGTCTGCGACGGCGCAATACTGGAGTTCTTGCCGGTCTTCCTGGTCGTCTTTTCCAGAAAGATGGCGATCAGGATGCCCAGCAAGCTGCACAACACGCCAATAACCGCATCGACGTCATCTGAAATCCTGCCCGCTTTGCGCAGCGCGGCAATGCGCGCCCTGGCAGCATCGAACTCTTCACGCAGGGAAGTGCCATTCACGCTTGCCATCAGTCCGCCCGCGATGCCATGGACATCAGGCCATGCGGTGGCCGCATCGCCTTTTCAGGCTTCCAAATGCAGCGAGTAGCCTTGACTGAAAGACCACCCCAATGCGGCTTTTCCCAAATCAATCGAACACGTGTCATAACCCGATAGAATCACGAAAATCGCAATGAGGGGATCGTTAATAGCCGATTCAAATCGTCGCACCACTCCGAGGCCAAAAAGGCATCTCGATTGAGCTAGTGGGTCTGAAACCGCCGTTGAATCTCGGGGACTTAAAGTGGGGGTGAGCAGTTACCGGTTTTCAACGTAACGCAGAAACTTTCGCCGCCGCACGGAGCGATGGCCGCGGTCTCTCCGGATTGCGTGCGCCAATTGCCGACGATGGGATCGGCAGCGAGCGCGGCGTTGCTCATGGCTGTGACTATGGCGGCTGCCAGGACGGTTCTCTTCAACATCGTTACTCCCGGAATTGTAATCGGAAACCGACTATTGATTGACGTATGCGTCAATCAAAATCCAGCAGTTTCTGCCTGTCGGAGATCAGAATCTTTGGCCAGAACACAGGATTTCCGGTCCGACAATCTTTGCCTTGGTTAGCGATCGGTTTACGCCCGTTCGATTCATTTTTAATTAAGTTGTCTTCAAAAGCCCGCTTTTCCTGATTTTCGATGATTAACGAAAGTTCAAGTTTACCAATGGTTTGAACTTTGTTTGCTTACGGTTAAGCATGCCGCTTAACGCCGGATTCAAGGCCGCCGGTCAAACTCCACCCATCACGACCAAGCCGGAACAACCGGCACGCAAATAGGGCTCTTGGAAGCTTGACAGGGTAAAGACAGTTTTTGACGGGGACTTTGATATGGCACGTTTTGAGATACTGGATCAGCAGCTTGCGGCTATGGGCGGTGACGCTGAGGCAGAAATCTTCTGCGAGATGGGATTGATGTATGCCGCCGGGCGCGATTGTCCCATGGACCATATCGCTGCACACAAATGGCTGAATATCGCGGCGATCAAGGGTTCGAGCCGCGCCGCCGAACTCCGCTCCGATCTCGCACAGAGCATGACCAAGGCGGATCTCGCCGAGGCTCTTCGCTCGGCACGCGAATGGATGACGATGCACTGAATGCCGGCCATGCCGTAACAGGGCAGGGCGCATCCAGAAACCGCGTAAACTTATGAATCAAATATAGAAAATGCCGGCGAACGGATGAGTCGCCGGCATTTTTTTGCCGACCTCCGGTTGTGGCGTTCCACAAAATGACTGGAGGTCAGAAATGAAAATCAAGAGCCTTCTTCTCGGCTCCGCTGCGGCATTGTTCGCAGTCTCCGGTGCTTCCGCTGCCGATGCGATCGTTGCAGCTGAGCCGGAACCCGTTGAATATGTTCGCGTTTGTGACGCCTTCGGCGCTGGATACTTCTACATCCCCGGCACCGAGACCTGTCTGCGGATCAGCGGTTACACCCGTTTCCGTGTGTTCAGTGACGACGATGCGGACTCCTATTATTCACTCGGTAAAGTTGAACTGAACTGGGATGCGAAGGAAGATACTGAATGGGGTGTCCTGCACGGCCATGCCCGTATCTTCGGTCAGAGGTCGACGGCTCCGGCCTACAGCGTAACGCCTGTGGTCGGTGGTGCTACCACCAGCACTTACGCTGCCGCTGGCAACTCTGTGGACATCGAGCATGCATATGTCGCTATCGGCGGCCTGCTCGCTGGTTACTATGACTCAACCTGGATCACCTCCACGAATGGTGGCGCATCCGGTTACGGTGCACACGGCATCTACTCGCTGAACTACGGCTATCAGGTTCGCAACATGATCCAGTACCAGCTCACTGGTTCCAACTGGTTCGCGGCAATCGCTGTTGAAGACGATTCCAATATTGCTTCCTGGAACCCGGATGTTGTCGGTCGTATCGGCGGCGTTATCGGCGGTATCACCATCTTCGGTGTTGCCGGTTACGACGCGACGGCCAGCGAATGGGGTGCGAAAATCGGCCTGAACATGGATGTCGGCGCTGGCGGTAACCTGCGTCTTCAGGGTTACTATGCTTCCGGTGCAAACTCGTATGCTGCAAATATGAGCGCCGGCGTGGTCCTTCCCGCCGCGGGACCGGCAGCGACCTTTACGCCCGAATGGGCGGTCCTGGCCTCGTACGAGCAGCAGCTCACGCCTGAATTCGCCGCCAACATCAAAGGCGAATGGCTTGGGAACCTCTACACCGCGGGTAACGTTCAGTAATACCGGCATAACACCGGGCAGAATTCAGGCGTCAGAGCGGACGCTCTTTCTGTTTCCATGATTTTCTGGAGGCATCAACGAATGGGGGAATTGTGCTTGCGGTGGCTGGGGTGGGGATTCTATTGGAATCGCGCAATAGCTGCTCGCCTTTTTTCAAGTTCCGCGTCTTCCGGATTCCAGTTGTCACTTCCATCGAAGTAATCGGGATAGTACTCCCGGTATTCAGAATCCGGGTTTTCGAATGCTGCCAAGAATTCAGAGTATCCCCATACGCCTCCTATGTCCTCAAGTGGACAACGCCCGCTACCGGAAACAAGATATGGATACTGTCTGTCCTTATGTGCCGACTGAATCTTTCCAATACGGATTTTGTGTCTCCATGAGTCTCCGAAATCATAGAGGTAATTGAATTCGGGTTTGCCTTGCAAAAAGTCTATGACGTCGAGAACGGTAGCAGAGGCGTCTGATTTGGGGCTGGAGAAATACTGATCACTATCAGCACTCCAAGTGACAACTTGCTCATACCGGATCGCCTCAAATTCCCATAGATGGCAGTTGTGCCACCCCATTGCGGCCTGAATGTATAAGTGGAGGTCATTAAGGCATGTGTTCGCAGGGACATCCATTCGTCTTGTGACCCTGGGCTTCACATCCCGCAACGTGATGCTGAGACGAACTATATCAAGTTGATTGCCAGCCTGAGCCATTGTGTGAAACGTCCTGCTATATGTGTCGATATGATTGCGCCGTCAGACGGATGAACCATCGCCACAATGCAAGATTGGAAATGTCATGTCGACCGCATCTTCACAATCCAGCTGTCGCGCAATGCAATCTCGATCTTGCCGAAGAGTGGCTGTTCAGGATGCAAAATGAGACTGGCCTACGAGTTGCGGCAGAGCGGGCACCGGTTTCCCATTGAGGCCCAGCCTATCCCCCAAATAGTCCCAAAACGAGATGCCGAGTTTGTTGCAGGTCTTGAGCAGCGACAAGAAGGTGTCGCGGTTGGTCCGACCAATGTCACTGCGCGTCCCACCTGAAATCTTGCGCTTGACTACAACAACTCGGATATCGTTCTCGGAACCGTTGGTGTGCAGCGGTATTTCCGGATGCTCCAGAACCATCAGCAGTTCAGCCTTGTTGGCGTGCAATCGCCTCAACAGATTATCAAGGGCTGCAAAACCGGTTCGGTGGCGGAATATCTGGTCGAAGCGGTTTTGCAAGACCGCCTTGCGCTGTGGACTTGGGTTGAGACGGTAGGTTTTGAGGCATTCATAGTAGAGCCAGATCAGCCTGCGGGTGCGCTGTTGAATGGCATAGTGCTTATCTGTGAAGGTGTTGAGCTTATGCACCAACCGTTCGGCGTGAATCCAACACAACGCATGATCGCCGACTTTGAACTGTTTGGCATCATCACTGACGATCACCGTATCGGTGAGCAAGCCATGTGCGCTGATACTGCCCCATAACGCACCCTCGGTGGCAAGGCGCGTGGGATCAGGTGTGACTTTCAGTGCAGTGATCCCGAGCCGGTCGAGATGGGCCTGCCAGTCTGCGCAGTTCGGGAAATACTTATCTTCAGCGTCAATCAACAACTGGCGAACCGGAGCATTGAGAGAACGCTGCTGCATATAGGCAAGTGCATCGGCGTTGATCACATAGTCTTCATGCCCGGCCCGCAGGAGTTCGAGAAAGTTGATGCGGCTTTTAGAACCGGTTGTGGAAAAGAAGGAAAACCGATCATTGCCGATCTGGGTGCAGTAGCCGTTTTGGGCTTTGTGGCGTGCCCCGGTGTCGTCGACCGTCACCCATGACGCCGCGTCCAATCCCGTCTGCAATATTGCGCGTGCTTCCAAGGCAAAATGCTCATGACCCTCATTCAAAAACCGCATGACCTGGCGCTCGGAGATATCTATGCCGATTTCGCTCAGGAGCTTTACCAATCGTCCCACAGTGACTTGGCCTTGATGGTATTGCATCAGCACAAAACGGCGCAGTTCGGCACCAAAATGGCCCTTGAGGCCCTGTGGCAGCGGAGCCACGACAGTCTTACCATCAGGTGTCAACCAGCGCTCGCGCCGAAACCGGGTGGTCACTGGCTGAATGATGAGATCCTGAACGAGGAAGTCCTCGTACCCTTTGAAGCGGGAACCCTCTGGAACGTCCGCTTTTACAATCCGGTCTTTCATTGAACCGTGCCGAGGTGGCTTCTTTTTGCCGCGTCCACAGCTTTTATTGCCGTTCTTACGCGCCTTTTTCTCGCTGGCCTGGTTCATGCCGCTTGGTTTGCTCGGCTTGATGTCCGGTCGCCCATTCACCCCTTTTAATCGAGCGACCTCGTCGCGCAGATTGGCAATTGTCTGTTTCTGTTCGGCAATCACCTGATTTTGTTCAGCGACGATTTGCTTCAACTCGGCCACCTCGCCGAGCAGGGTCACAACCAGATCTTTGAGTTCTGTATTCGACAGATCATCAAGTGCGTGAGGTGGGAAATCCGACATAACCTCATCGACTCACAAAAACATCTCGGTGAGAACCCCAGCAGCGCTGATCGAGTCGATTTGCCGCACCACCGGAAATGACAAATCAAAACACAATGCTGCCCGGTGTTATGCCGGTATTACCAGCGCTGCCCCATTGTTGACCAATTCTTAAAGGGGCGCCACTTTCAAAGCCGGCTCATATTCCATTCGATCGACTGAGCAAACGGGGTCCAGATGCCGACCTCCACACCCGCCTGACGCAGGGCATGACCGGTCCACGCGTTGCAGCCGTAAAACGGACTGAAGCGTCCCCTGGCACGGTAGAAAACATCGCCGAAACCCTGAGTGACACCGGTCAGCAAATCCGGATCGCCCTGTGCATCCGTCGCGAAGGAGTTCGAAATGAACGCCACCAGTCGCCGGTATTGCCGGTCATTGAGTTCGATCCGGTAGACGCCGGCGCCAGTCGGGGGAGCCGTAAACGGAAGGACGTGCACAACGGTTTCATCGAATGCGAGTGCCCGTGTAATGATGCCTATCGAAAGGTCAGACAGTGCCAGCAAACTCGTATAGGCGGTCTGCGAGCCGGATTCAAAAGTTATTCAAACGTAACAATACCTTGCGAGACGCCGCGTCATGAACCGGATGCTTGCTATGAACGCCCACGCGGTTGAGTTCTGGATGGTCCTCTCCCAGTCCCGGGCCAGTCTGCGGCAGCGCCCGAGCCAGGCGAAAGTTCGTTCCACCACCCATCGACGCGGCAGAACCTTGAAACCGACTGCGCTGTCGCAGCGCTTGACGGTCTCGACCGTCCAGTCGCCATGCCCCGCGAGCGCTGCTCGCAACTTCGGTCCCGCATAGGCGCCATCGGCGAAGATGTGGCGCAGCCAGGGGAAGCGGTCGCCGACAGCCCTGATCAGGTCGCAGGCCCCGTCCCTGTCCTGAATGTTGGCGGCGTGAACGATGATGAACAGCATCAGGCCGATCGTATCGGTGACGATGTGTCGCTTGCGGCCCTTGACCTTCTTGCCGGCGTCATAGCCGCGAACGCCCCCGCTTTCGGTGGTTTTCACGCTCTGGCTGTCGATCACGCCGGCCGTCGGTGAAGCCGCGCGGCCTTCCAGTTCGCGGGTATTGAGGACCAGGAGGTGATTGATGGCCGTAAAAAGACCCATGCGGCTCCAGGTGTAGAAATAGCCACGTACCGTCGATACCGGTGGGAACTGCTTCGGCAGCATGCGCCACTGGCAGCCGCTGGTTGCGATATAAAGGATCGCGTTCATCACCTCGCGCATATCGGTCGTACGCGGTCGTCCACCCCGTTTTGCCGGCGGAATGAACGGGGCAAGTATCGTCCATTCCTCATCGGTCAAATCGCTTGGAAATCTCAAATGGTCTCTGTTATGTTCGGCGCGGGCGATATCATTCCATGGCATCGTGATTCTCCATCTTCTTTGAAAAGACTGTTGAATCACAAACCATTGATATCGCTCAACTACTTTTAAATCCGGCTCTGCGACCCCCAGCCAATGATCAGGTAGCGTGCCTGATCAAGTCCGTTGGGAAAGTCCTTGTCCCGAACGGGGAGGCCGGCGGGCAGCCGTCCGTTTTCAACCGGAAGGGCAATGTCGCTGTGAAAACCGTTGGACAGGACGTAGACGACCCGGGGTTGCTCAGAAAGCGCTTCCCCATGACCCGACACGGTCCATAGCGTGCCGGCCACTGCGGCCGTCAGATAGGCAGCCAAAACACCCAACACAGCCACTACGGCATAAAGAAGCGTCTTGATGGTTCGTCGAACGACACCGGCCTTCGGATTGTCGTGATCTGCCATTGCCGCCTCGTCTCCAATGTCAGGCACCGGCTGCGTTATTGCAGCAGGACCTCAACATCATAGTTGAAGCCGGCCGCCACCTTGAAGTCGCGTCGAAAAAGTTGTTCCTTGTGGCGGGCGATGGCCGTGTAGTCGCCCTCCGCCAGGACCAGCGATGGAAACGCTCCGACGCTCTCGCTGATCAGATCTCCGGCCGAATTGGTGATTGACCATGCGGTATCGGCAATCGCTTCTCCGCCCTCATCGGCGACCAGCTTGAGCGTTATCTGTGCCGCCCGGTGCTGGATGGTGGCTTCGGTCAGTTTGCCCGCTGCAACACTGATATCGGACCGGATGACTGCATTGACTTCGCCATATTCGGATACGACGTGATAAATGCCGTCATTCAGACGCACAATTTCTGCCGGCTGCACATCGGCGATGATGAGCTGCCTCTGGCCATTGGCGTCGCGTTCTTCCGAATAGATCGAGAATTTCAGCTTTGCGGGCGGAATGCGGACATCGTTTCCGGAAACCGCGTTGAGGACAAGACCGCCTGCATTCAGGATAAAGTCCTGAGTGTCCACCGGGCCGCTCGGCGGTACGACGAGCTTGCGCGTCACGCCCGCCAGACCGAAGGATACATGCACGAAGTATTCGCCCGGCTCCATCGATATCAAGGCAGAGCCGCCCTCCGAGGTCGCCAGGATGGGAAGTTTTCCGTCGCCATCGGGAATGGGATGGTAGACACGCCAAATCAGCCCATGTTCCAGCGGAGCTCCGCCCTCGACAAGCCGAGCATCGAGATCGACGTTGCGCAATGCATCGGAAGGAATACGGATATCGGGCGCGTTTTCGGCGGGTGCGAATTCGGTCAGACCCGGCAGGTCAAGTGTGGTCGCTTCACCGCCCTGGGCCTGATTTTCCTGCGCCGACGCACCAGCCGCGAACATGCTCAACAGCAACGCGACCGACAAAATAGCGTTTTTGCGCCTGAAAATTCCCATCCGATTCCCGATATCACTTGCCTGTCGTTTGAAACCCATGCAAATGGCAAATTCAAGGCAATTTTGCAGGTATGATAAAGACATGGCCATGAATGAAGCTCTAAAGACCTATCTCGAGACGCGCCGGACGATTCCGGCCAATGTGATGTCGGAGCCGGGTCCCGACCGCAATACCATACAAAAGATGCTGGCGCTTGCCACGCGCGTTCCCGATCATGGTAAACTGGCGCCATGGCGCTTCGTCGTGTTTACCGGCTCCGCCCGGGCGCGCGTTGGTGCTTCACTCGAAGAGATCGCGCTGCAGAAGGAACCTGACATGCCGGCCGAACGGCGGGCGCAGGAAGAAACGCGAATGACGAGAGCGCCTGTGGTGATCGCTGTCGTCAGTACGGCAGCACAGCATCCGAAAATCCCGGAATGGGAACAGGTTCTTTCCGCCGGTGCTGTTTGCCTCAATCTGTTCATGGCCGCCAACGCGTTTGGTTTTGCCGCAAACTGGCTGACCGAGTGGATGAGCTACGATGCGGATGCGCTCGAGGTTCTGGGCGTGCGGCCCGGTGAGCGTATCGCCGGAATGCTGCATATCGGAACCCCCACAATGCCGCCGAGCGAGCGGCCGCGTCCCGATGTCGACACGCTGACCACCTGGGTTGAATGACCGGGTCGCGTTGAGCACAAAACGCAGTCGCTCTATTTGTTTTGGCGCACACAAGTGACGCGCTTTAGGGAGCAATCAATCAATGTTCTATGAAACAGACGAAAACGATCATGGATTGCGACACGATCCCTTCAAGGCGATTGTCTCACCGCGGCCGATCGGATGGATCGGAACTCTCAGCTCCGACGGAACACCGAACCTTGCGCCTTACTCCTACTTCAACGCGATTGGGGACGGGCCGAAGATGGTGATGTTTGCTTCGGACGGCCGCAAAGACACGGTGACCAATGCGGAGGCGACCGGAGAGTTTTCTGCGAGCCTTGCGAGCCGCGTCCACGCCGAAAAGGTCAATGCCAGTTCGGTCGATGCGCCTGCGCATATCGATGAGTTTCAATATGCCGGCCTCACAGCGGCCCCCGGAAAGCTGATCAGCGCGCCCCATGTGCGGGAGGCATTCTCTGCCCTAGAGTGCCGCGTGGTCGACATCTTTCGTCCCAGAACGCTGTCTGGCGGGCAATCGGGGTACATACTGGTGATCGGCCAGGTCGTCGGCATCCATATCGATCCGTCGATCATAGCCGATGGCAAGATCGACATGGTCAAGGCCGCACCCCTGGCGCGTCTCGGCTATCGCGATTACAGCGACGGTGCCCTGACGTTCGAAATGACACGTCCGACCTGGGACGAGGACGAACAGGGTGCTAGCTGATCCCTGCTGCGCGCGCGCTCGAGTATCCTTTGTGATTGCTTGAGATGCGGACGGTCGATCATCTGACCATCAAGGCTGAGCACGCCCGCATCCTCTCCCGCCTCTTCGAACAGTTCGACGATACGCCTTGCGCGTTCCACGGCCGCCTCGGTTGGCGTAAAAGCACGATTGATGATTTCAACCTGCGAAGGATGGATCGCCATCTTCCCGGAGAATCCATCCCGGACGGCCTGCCGGCACTCGTTCTCGAGGCCCTCGGCGTTCTTGAAATCCACATAGACAGTGTCCACAGCCTCAACGCCGGCGGCAGCCGCGCCCAGCAAGGTCATCGTACGGGCATGCCGGAACAGATCGGTGTAATTTCCGTCCCCGTCGCGGTTGGCTTCAACGCCAATATCTGCAGAAAGATCCTCACCGCCCCACGAGAGTGTCTTGAGGCGCTCTGAAACAGATGCGTAGGTGCCGGCATTCAATGTGCCCTTCGCGGTCTCTGTTACAAGAGCGTGGATGTTGGTCTCACCTTCGTCGATCCCGGCATCCGCTTCCAGAACGGCGATCAGCGTGGACAGGTGCTGAACATCCGCGCCATGCTCGCATTTCGGCAACAGCACGCCATCCGGACGGGCGGCGACGACCGCGGCAAGGTCATCTTGCGTCAGGCCAGAACCAAGCGGATTGACACGAACGACGATGCCGGGGTCTGCCGACGTGCCGTTGCGGCGTGTTTCGGCAATGAATTCACGCGCCATCTGCCGGGCCGTTGCCTTTTGTGAGGTGGACACACTGTCTTCAAGATCAATAAGCAGGCAATCGGCACCGCTGGAGAGCGACTTCTCGAGCTTTCTTTGCGAATCACCCGGAACGAACAGATAGGACCGCATACTCACACCGCTTTCTTGCGCATCATCGCCTGCCGCCTGCATTTCGCCACCAGGACATCATCCTGATTGTAGCCACGATGCTCGAACTCGACGATGCCGCGGTCGTTCTTCGATTTCGATTCACGAACGGAGATGACTTCCGTTTCGACACGCAGCGTATCGCCGTGGAACATGGGGTGAGGGAACACCACATCGGTCATGCCCAGATTGCCGATTGTGGTGCCGATCGTCGTGTCGTTGACAGAAATTCCAACCAATAAACCTAATGTAAACAAAGAGTTGACTAGAGGTTTTCCCCATTCTGTCTTGGCTGCAAAATCAAAATCGATATGCAGCGGTTGCGGGTTCAACGTCATGTTGGAAAACAACATGTTGTCGCTTTCGGTTATTGTTCTGCGCAGCTCGTGCCGGATTACCTGGCCGGGTGAAAACTCCTGCAAATATAGTCCTGGCATTGGGCCCCTCCGTTTGGGCGGCAAAATAGGCGAGGGTTCCTGCGCCCGCAACCGGTTAACAGATATAGTGAACCGATCGTAAACCTTTTGCTTCTACGGTCCGGGTACAGAGGTGGTGACTGTGGAATTCCCTGATGATTGTCCAAAAATTCTTGCAATGGTCTGAAACGGCGGGCTCCAACGAGAGAGCCCGCGCGGCGAGTGCGCTGGCACGCGCGTTTGCAATGAGCGAATTGTCGGTTGAAGAGACGCGCGCGGCGGAGGCGGCAATGGCCTTGCTGCTTGACGATCCCTCTCCGAAAGTGCGGCAGGCGATGGCGGAAGCGCTGGCAACCAGCGAAAAGGCGCCGCGTTCCATTATTTGCAGCCTTGCGAGAGACCAGGTCGAAGTGGCCGGTGTGGTTGTGTGCTGTTCGCCTGTCCTGCGGGATCAGGATCTCGTGGATCTCGCAGCGGATGGTCGCGCCGGCCTACAAAATGCCATCGCCATCCGCGAGGATTTGAGCCCTGCGATCTGCGCCGCCCTGGCGGAAGTCGCAGGCCGGCATCCGATAGCCGAGATGCTCGACAATCTGACGGCACGTATTGCCAAGGTAACGCTGCGCCGCATCACGGAGCGTTTCGGGGATCAGCCGGAGTTGCGGGCACGGCTTCTCGACCGCGATGATCTTCCGTGCGACGTGCGTCATGACCTGATCGTCCGGGTAAGTGATGCGCTGGCGCAATCCCTGTTCGTCTCCGGTGCCATCGGTCAGAGCCGTGTCGAACGCATCACACAGGACGCATGCCAGTCGGCGACCCTGCAGCTCGCAGGCAATATCGCCGGTGAGGAGGTGCCCGCGCTGGTCGAGCATCTGCGCATTTCGGGCCGGCTCACACCAGCGTTCCTGATGCACACGCTGTGCATCGGCAATATCGAGTTCTTCGCGGCGGCAATCGGTTCGATCTCTGGTGTCAGCGACGATCGTGTCCGCAGCATTCTGGTCGACGGTCGCCGAAATGCGATCCTTGCGCTTTACATGTCGGGCGGCCTGGAGAGCGCAGTGGCCGAGGTCTTTGCCACTGCGACGCTACTTTGGCGCAAGGCAACGCGGTTTGATGCAAGTCCCAGTGCCCTTCGGATTACCGACTCTCTGGTGGAGCAATATGCCCGGGCAGGTGAGGGCGGGCCGGTTTCCGACCTTCTCTCGCTGGTCGAGCGCATGAACCTCGACTTCCGCAGGCAGGCTGCGAAAGATTATGCGGTTTCAATGACATACGAGGCTGCCTGATCGTCGCTGATCGCGGTCAGATATCGAGATCTTCCACGAACTCGGCGCGTTGCTGGATGAACTGAAAGCGCGCGTCGGCCTTGGTCCCCATCAGATCATCCACCGTCTTGCGGGTATCCTCGGATATCGCCTCATCGATCTCGACACGCAGCAGCGTGCGCTTGTCGGGATGCATGGTGGTTTCCTTCAACTGGGCCGGCAGCATTTCGCCCAGACCCTTGAACCGTCCGATATCGATCTTTCCCTTGCCCTTGAACTCGGTTTCCAGGAGTTCGGCACGGTGGGCATCGTCACGGGCATAGAGCGTCTTGCCGCCCTGGGTGATGCGATATAGCGGCGGGACCGCGAGATAAAGATGCCCCTCTCGAACAAGATCCGGCATCTCCTGGTAGAAGAAGGTGATGAGCAGCGATGCGATATGGGCGCCGTCAACATCGGCATCGGTCATGATGATGACGCGATCATATCGCAGATCCTGCTCGCGGTATTTCGATCGGGTGCCGCATCCCAGCGCCTGAACGATATCGGCGATCTGCTGATTGGCGCCCAGCTTGTCGCGGCCTGCGCTGGCGACATTGAGGATCTTACCGCGCAACGGCAGGATCGCCTGATTGGCACGGTTGCGTGCCTGCTTGGCCGAGCCGCCCGCGGAGTCGCCCTCGACGATAAAGAGCTCTGCACCAGCTGCAGAATTCTGAGAACAGTCGGCGAGCTTGCCGGGAAGCCGCAGCTTGCGAACCGCGCTTTTGCGGCTGACTTCCTTTTCCTTGCGACGGCGGACGCGCTCATCGGCACGCTCCAGCACCCAGTCCAGCAGCTTGGCGGCTTCTTGCGGGGAATCGGCCAGGAAATGGTCGAAGGGATCGCGCACGGCGTTTTCGACAATGCGCTGTGCTTCAACGGTGGCGAGTTTGTCCTTCGTCTGGCCGACGAATTCCGGCTCACGTACGAAGACAGACAGCATTCCGGCCAATGAGATCAGCACGTCATCCGTCGTGATGATCGAAGCGCGCTTGTTGCCGGTAAGCTCGGCATAGGCCTTGAGGCCGCGCGTCAGCGCCAGGCGGAAGCCAGCCTCATGGGTGCCGCCTTCGGGCGTCGGTACCGTGTTGCAATAGGAATTGATGAAGGCGTCGCCCGTATACCATGTGACGGCCCACTCGACGGTGCCGTGCCCGCCGGTTTTTTCGGAGCGGCCGTGGAAAATGTCCCGTGTGACCTTGTGCTCCGGGCCGATGCTTTCGTCGAGATAATCCTTCAGCCCGCCCGGGAAGTGGAAGGTCGCCTTCGGTGGCGTTTCGCTCTTCTCGTCCAGAAGGGCCGGATCACAGGTCCAGCGGATCTCGACGCCGCCGAACAGGTAAGCCTTGGAGCGCGCCATCTTGAACAGGCGGGCGGGATCGAAACCGGCGCCTTTGCCGAATATCTCGGCGTCGGGATGGAAACGGACCTTGGTGCCGCGGCGATTGTGCACCTCACCCAGATCCTGCAATTTTCCCTTCGGCTGGCCGCGCGAGAAGTCCTGCCGGTAGAGATGCCGGTTGCGGGCGACCTCGACCTCCAGGTGATCCGAGAGCGCATTGACGACCGAGACGCCGACACCATGCAGGCCACCGGATGTCTCGTAGACCTTCGAGTCGAATTTGCCGCCGGCGTGCAGCGTCGTCATGATCACTTCAAGCGCGGACTTGTTCTTGTATTTCGGATGCGGGTCGACCGGTATGCCGCGCCCGTTATCCGTGACACTGAGGAAACCGTCCGCCTCGAGCTCGACCTCGATGACCTTGGCGTGGCCCGCGACGGCCTCGTCCATGGCATTATCGATGACTTCCGCGAACAAATGATGCAGGGCTTTGGCGTCAGTGCCGCCTATGTACATGCCAGGTCTGCGCCTGACCGGCTCGAGACCTTCAAGGACCTCGATGTCGGACGCAGAATAGCCGGCTTCGGCATTGTCCTTCATTGCTGCTGCCTTGCTGGTACGTGTCCGCTTCGCCCGGGATTGCGATCCGGATTTGCTGGTTTCTCTATCGCTTGCCGCATTGTCGGACGCTTGCGGCGCGTCCAGGCCGTTAAAGAGATCAGTCGTATCATCCATCGCGCAGACGGGCCCTCGTCATCCATCCGCAATGGGCCTGTGCCGAAATCGCGACCGGACCCTTGCATTGATTCGCATCGCAGAGAGTCTGCCAGAATCAAGCGCTTGTTGCGAGTGCGGGTCCGCTGCCATTGAGCATTATCTTGACCGGGATTTCTGGCAATGTGGCATATTTGAAGCAAATTGGGCCCCGGAGATGACTGTCTTCGCCGAAGCCGCCAAGTCGCTCGCCCGGAGCCCCGTCAGGAGCGGCTGGAAATCGGGATGTAGTCGCGGCTTGTCTCGCCGGTGTAGAGCTGGCGCGGCCGGCCGATCCTTTGGTGCGGATCCTCGATCATTTCCTTCCACTGCGCGATCCATCCGACCGTTCGTGCAAGCGCAAATAGAACGGTGAACATGGTTGTCGGGAAGCCGAGTGCCTTAAGCGTGATGCCCGAATAGAAATCGATATTCGGATAGAGCTTCTTCTCGATGAAGTATTCGTCGGTCAGAGCAATGCGCTCAAGTTCGATGGCAACATCGAGAAGCGGATCGTCCTTGATCCCGAGCTCGGCCAGCACCTCATGCGTTGTCTTCTGCATGATCTTGGCGCGCGGATCGTAGTTCTTGTAGACCCGGTGGCCGAAACCCATCAGGCGGAACGGATCGTCATGGTCCTTGGCGCGGGCGATATATTCGGGAATGTTGTCCACCGTGCCGATTTCGGAAAGCATGTTCAACGCCGCTTCATTGGCGCCGCCATGAGCGGGGCCCCAAAGACAGGCAATGCCCGCTGCAATGCAGGCAAACGGATTGGCGCCTGACGAGCCGGCAAGACGCACCGTGGAGGTGGAGGCATTCTGTTCATGGTCCGCATGCAGGATGAAGATGCGATCCATGGCACGGGCCAGAACCGGATTGACCACATACTCCTCGCAGGGAACCGCGAAACACATGTGAATGAAATTGGCGGCGTAATCGAGGTCGTTCCTCGGATAAACGAAGGGCTGTCCGATGTGGTACTTGTATGCCATTGCGGCAATTGTCGGCATTTTGGCGATCATGCGCAGGCTGGCAACCATGCGCTGATGCGGATCGGTGATGTCGGTCGAGTCGTGATAGAAGGCCGACAGTGCGCCGACAACGCCGCACATGATGGCCATGGGGTGCGCATCACGCCTAAAACCGGTGAAAAAGCGGGACATCTGTTCGTGGATCATCGTGTGGCGGGTCACACGGTAGTCGAAATCGGCCTTTTGCGACTTGTTCGGCAACTCGCCGTAAAGAAGCAGGTAGCAGACCTCCAGGAAATCGCCGTGCTCGGCCAACTGATCAATGGGATAGCCGCGGTGCAGAAGCACGCCGGCGTCGCCGTCAATATAGGTTATCTTGGATTCGCATGAGGCCGTGGAGGTAAATCCGGGATCGTAGGTAAAGGTGCCTGTTTCCTTGTAAAGGCTTGCGATATCAATGACATCCGGACCAACCGTTCCGCCGCGAACCTGCAATTCGACGTCGTTGCTATCGACAGAGAGCTTTGCCTTCGATTCCGTCATATCGGTCCCCTTATATTATCATTCAAACACGACCCTTGGAGGTTCCCGCGGATCAAACCGGAAATGCTTTGCGCCGTTGCTAGCCGATTTCACACGCGCTGCCAAGCTAGGCATTGGTGTAATTGTGCACTGCAATGCGACCGGTACAACAGACGACCGTTGCCGCTCCGCCTTTGCCAAGCAGTTGCAATATGTGCCTGTTTTCCATGAGCAACCGTCATTTGACGGCGGTTTGTGCCGCCGAATTTGCCAGTTGCCGCACGTTATCGTGAAACTTACAAGCCGCCTGCAGATCAGTACTTACCGCACTGCACCGTAAAATTCCAGTGTTCGGAACCGATCAGTCCAACTGATCCCGTATTCTGCCCAGGGCCTCTTCGCGGCCGAGCACGGCGATCACATCAAAAACGCCAGGCGATGTCGTTCGCCCGGTAAGAGCGGCGCGCAGTGGCTGTGCGACCTTTCCTAGTTTGAGTTCCCGGGCGTCAGCAAAGGCGCGGATCACCGTTTCCAGGCGTTCAACGTCCCAATCGGCCACGGTCTCCAGTTGAGGCAAAAGAAGCCGAAGAACGTCGCGCCCGCCATCGACCAGGATCTGTTCCGCCTTTTCCTCGTTCTCTAACGGGCGTTCGGCGAAGAGGAAGCGGGCACCGTCGGCAAGGTCGACCAGGGTCCTTGCGCGTTCCTTCAGGCCGGGCATCGCAGTTTTCAATTTCCCGGTAATGTCCTCAGTCAGACGCTGTTCAAAGAATGCGCCGCCTTCCATATAGGGAAGGAAATTGACGAGATCGCGGACCAGATCGCCGTCGTCGCTGTGTCGGACATAATGCGCGTTGATTGCTTCCAGTTTCTTGATATCGAAGCGTGCGGCGCCCTTGTTGATATGGGCAATATCAAACCATTCGATCATCTGCTTCATCGAAATGATCTCGTCGTCACCATGGCTCCAGCCGAGGCGCACGAGATAATTGCAAAGTGCTTCCGGGAGATAGCCCATCGCACGATAGGCTTCGGCGCCGAGCGCGCCGTGGCGCTTGGAAAGTTTGGCACCGTCGGGACCATGGATCAGTGGAATATGCGCCATATTCGGCACCGGCCAACCCATCGCTTCATAGATGATGGTCTGACGCGCCGCATTGGTCAGGTGATCGTCGCCACGAATGATATCCGTAACGGCCATGTCGTGATCATCGACGACAACGGCCAGCATATAGGTCGGATTGCCGTCGGAGCGCAGGATAATGAAATCGTCAAGATCGTCGTTTGGGAATGATACTTCACCCTGGACCTTGTCGGCGACGACGGTTGCACCCTGGAGCGGCGCCTTGATGCGGATGGCCGGCACGGCATCGGCAGGCGCATTGGACGGGTCTCGATCGCGCCAGCGGCCGTCATAACGCGGCGGGCGACCCTCGGCTCGCGCGTTTTCACGCATCTCCTCAAGTTCCTGCGGGGTCGCAAAGCACTTATACGCCTTTCCGGCATCGAGCAGTTGCTGCGCGACCTCGCGGTGACGTTCGACCCGTTCATACTGGGATATGGCCTCGCCGTCCCACGAAAGCCCCAACCAATCAAGACCGTCCTGAATGGCTGCAACAGCTTCCTCGGAGTAGCGGCTGCGGTCCGTGTCCTCGATGCGCAGCAGCATTTTGCCGCCACGGTTCCTCGCATACAGCCAGTTGAACAGGGCGGTCCGTGCACCGCCGATGTGCAAGAAACCGGTCGGTGAGGGCGCGAAACGGGTGATGACTTCACCGGACATGGAGTTTCCCTGTTCTATTCGGACTGTCTGGAACGTGGCGCGTCATGTAACACACAACCGCCAGAGTGCAAGGCCTTGCCGGCGCTTGCTTTGCCGCCTGGCCATTGCTGTGTAGGATCACAGTGGCAGGCAATCGGTGAGGCGACGTTTCCATGGAAAGGACAGGCGCGGCAGGGGACCGGTCTGAACCTCGTGAGAGCGGCGGTGGGATTGATGCCGTCGTTTTGAATACAATGGGAGAAGGCAGACGCACCGGGCTTCTCGATCGTCTTTCAGGTCTGCTGCGGGAGGAGTGCGGAACCGGTCAAACGGTTCTGTGGCTGCCGGTGGCAATGGCACTTGGTGCCGTCTTGTGGTTCAGCAGCACCGTAAAGTTTGCGCTATTACCCATTGCGGTCCTGTTTACAGTCCTTGTCCTTTGGCTCTTTGCAAGAGACGAGGGCCGATGGAGGGGATTCCTGATCCTGGCGGCGGCCTGCCTCGCTGGAATGCTTGCCTCCGAGTTTGAAACCTTCAGGCATCAGACAATCCTGTTAGACAGCGAGTTGACAACCCGGATCGAAGGCCGTGTTGTGGACAAGGAACTCGATCATGCAGACCGCTGGCGATACACGGTCGATATTGCAAGGACATATGACCCGGAAATCAGAAGACCGCCCGAACGGGTCAGGCTCGTTGCACGCGGCGATCATCCACCGGTTGAGATTGGCGGCCTGATTTCAGGTCTGGCGCGGTTGCAGCCACCGTCCGGTCCAGCTCTGCCGGGCGGTTTTGACTTTGCCTTCCACTCCTATTTCAACGGTTTGGGTGCCTATGGCTTCTTCTACGGGACGCCAGACATCATGGCCGAGGCGGACGCTACTGCGATGACCCTGCCGTCCCGCTTTCGTCTCGGCCTGTCACGTCAGCGGGCTGCGGTCGCGGCGCGCGTCCGTTCGGTATTGCCGGGTGATACGGGCGGTTTTGCCAGTGCGCTGACAGTTGCCGACCGGCGCGGCCTCAGTCCCGATACGGTGGAAGCGCTGCGCGCCAGCGGACTTGCCCATGTCCTTGCAATATCAGGGCTTCACATGGCGCTGGTCGCCGGCACATTCTTCCTGATGTTGCGCACCGCCTTCAGCTTTTTTCCTGCCGTCGCCCAGGCGCTGCCGGTGAAGAAAATCGCAGCGGTCGGCGCGCTTCTGGTTGCGACGCTTTATCTGTTCATTTCAGGTGCCAGCGTCTCCACACAGCGGGCCTGGATCATGCTCGCCATCATTCTTGTCGCTGTGCTCGTCGACCGTCCGGCACTGACCATGCGCAACGTCGCGATCGCCGCGATCGTCATCATCGCGATCTCGCCATCCGCGGTTCTCGGGCCGGGCTTCCAAATGTCCTTCGCGGCGACCGCAGCGTTGATCGCGATATATTCGCTGTGGCGGAAATCGTCCGATATGAAATACGTGACGCCAGGCTATTCCGGGCAGGGCGGTTTGCGTGTTGTCACCGTGTTCTTTGTCGGCCTGGCGGTGACATCAATCGTGGCCGGGCTGGCGACGGCGCCTTATTCAATCTTCCACTTTCACCGCGTCGCCACGTTGGGCCTGCTGGCGAACCTGGCCGCCATGCCGGTGGTGACGTTTGTTGTCATGCCCATGGGGCTTGTGTCGATGCTCGCCATGCCGATCGGCCTGGAGCACTGGCCCCTTGTCGCCATGGGTGCTGGGCTTGATGCGGTTATATGGATCGCACATTCGGTCGCGGATCTTGGCGGACATGTGGTGATCGGGCGGATCAATACCGGAATGCTCCTTGTGCTGACCGCCGGGTTCCTGTTGTTCGCACTCGGCAAGACGCGACTGCGGATCGCCGGGCTTGCTGTCGCACTTTGCGCCGGCGTGTTTTTGGTAATCCCGTCGCGTGATGATCCGATCAGTGTTGTTTCAGAAGACGGTCGCCTTGTGGCGTTGGTTTCCGACAACACACTGGCAACGAACCGAAAAAGACCAGGCGCGTTCATATTCGAACAGTGGCAGCACGCACTGAACAGAACAAGGACGGTCGGCCCGGTCGTCGATGCGGCTGAGGGTAGCGATAAAGACAGCCCGACGACGCTTCTCCCGGTCTTCATCAGACGATCCGAAACCATGCCGGGATTTCTTTGCGCGAAAAAACTGTTTTGCGTCGGCGTAGCGGGGCAGGGTGCTATAGTCGCCGTGCTGGAGGATCTCCGTTTTCTCGGCCCCGCCTGCGATTATGCGGATCTTGTTGTGACGGCGAAGCGCATCGCGCTCGAACGCTGCTACTCCGGTGCGATCCTCGTTACCGGGCGCATGCTCAGGCAAAGCGGATCGCTGGAAGTCCGCCAGGGTGAAAACGAACTGGAAATTGTATCGGCCATCGGACTTGCCGATCGGCAATGGACAAGGCAACGCTTCTTCGATTGGCGCAGCATGACCTACACGCAGAGCATCCCGCCATGGCTGGCGCAATAGCGGCCGCGCGCCGACCGGCCTTCTCGAAGTCGATTAGTGATAGCGTCGAATCAATCCGACAAGCTTGCCCTGAATCTTGACCTGATCGGGGCCGAATATGCGCGTCTCATAGGCCGGGTTTGCCGCTTCAAGGGCGATGGACGCACCTTTCCGGCGGAACCGTTTGAGTGTCGCTTCCTCATCGTCGACAAGCGCCACGACAATTTCGCCCGGGTTGGCCGTTGCCGTGTTCTTGATGACCACCGTGTCGCCGTCAAATATGCCGGCCTCGATCATCGAGTCGCCCTTGACCTCGAGTGCGTAGTGTTCGCCGCTGGAGAGAATTTCCGGCGGTACGCTGATCGTATGCGTAATGTTCTGGATTGCGGAAATCGGTACACCCGCCGCAATGCGGCCCATGACCGGCACACTGGCCGCAGGTTCCGCATGATCATCCCTGTGAAGCGGCTGAACATTGTCCTCGGGTGCCGGCTTTCCAAGGCTGCCCTCGATTACACTGGGAGAGAACCCCTTGCGCGGCTGACTGCCGGGGATCATGGTTTCGGGCAAACGAAGAACTTCAAGCGCTCTCGCCCGATTGGGCAGGCGGCGGATGAACCCGCGTTCCTCCAGCGCCGTGATCAGGCGATGAATACCCGATTTAGATGCGAGGTCGAGCGCTTCCTTCATCTCATCGAAGGACGGGGGGATGCCCGATTCCTTCATTCTTTCATGGATGAAGAGCAGAAGTTCGTGTTGTTTGCGCGTCAGCATCGCTGGCTCCCGAGTCGGAGAAACAAATACGGAACATACACTATATGTTCCAGTTGTGTTCTTCAAGTGTTTATATTTCGTAAACAATGCGCCGGGGCGGGTGAAATTTCATAAAACAAGGGGACGCGTCCAAATCGCGAGCGACTATTTCTCGCGAATTCCGGGCACAAATGGGACGAAAATCGAATCGGAAGCCGGGCCGACCTGGCGGTCGACTGACTGTTCAATAGGTGGCGCGACCGCCCGACAGATCGAACACGCCGCCGGTGGTGAAGGAATTCTCCGCAGTACACAGCCAGACAATCATGTTGGCCGCTTCATTCACTTCGAGAAACCGACCGCGCGGAATTTTTGACAGCATGTAGTCGATGTGCTCCTGGCTCATCTGGTCGAAGATGCGTGTGCGCGCGGCTGCCGGTGTCACGCAGTTGACAGCAATGTCCTGGCCGGCGTGTTCCTTGCCCAACGATTTGGTCAGCGCCATGACCGCCGCCTTGGAGGCCGAATAGGCGGCTGCGTTCGGGTTGCCGTCCTTGCCTGCAACCGAAGCAATGTTGACGACGCGGCCATAGCCGTTCTTCACCATTTCCGGGAGGACGGCGCGGCAACAGTGGAAGATGCCGTTCAGATTGACCGCCACGATCTGGTGAAATTCGGCGACGGGATAATCCGTCACCGGAGCGTTCAATCCGGCAATGCCGGCCGAGTTGACGAGGATGTCGATGCGGCCGTGACGCCCGGCAGTGTTCTCGGCGAGCGCAGCAATTGCGTCGTAGTCGGTAACGTCTGCGCCGCTGGCTTCGGCGCGGTCGCCCAGTTGGGCCGCCGAGTCCGCCGCGAGCTTGCCATCGAGATCCCAAAGCACCACCGTCGCGCCCGAAGCGTGCAGGCGTTTGGCGACCGCCAGGCCGATACCCTGCGCGCCGCCTGTCACAATGGCGACCTGTCCTTCGAGATCGTACCGGTTCATGGCCTCATCCTTCTATCTCTTTCTATGAAAGGGCCGCAATTACGTCGTCGGTGCGCGTCACCAGCGCCACGTTCTGCAGCGCATAATTGATGGAGGCGTTGTGCCAATCCGCGTTCATCGTCGAGCAGCCGTCCTCCGGGATCACCATGAAGTAGCCCTTGTCGGCGCCGGTGCGGGCCGTGTGCTCGATCGACATGTTGGTCCAGGCACCTGTCTCGATGATCATGTCGCGCCCCTCGGCTTTCAGGATCGTCTCCAGGTTGGTTCCCTCCCACGCCGACATGCGCATTTTTTCAACGACATGATCGCCGTCCTTTGGCTCGAGCCCCGGCACGGCCGCCGCACCCCAGGTGCCGCGCACAAGGGCCGTGTTGTCGATCACGCCCTCAAACAGCGGCGCATTGAGCGTTAGACCCCGGGCGCCGGGCGGCACGACGAAGTGGACGTGAATGACCGGCACGCCCATCTGCCGGCATTTGTCCGCAAGGCGAGCGACATTGGCGATCGCGTTCTGATCGCGGCAGTGGCCTGGTGAGCCGGATTCGGCGAAGGCACCGCCCTCCATGACCACATCGTTCTGCATGTCCTGGATGATCAGCGCGAACCGGCTTGCATCGAGCGTCAGCGGGCCTGACGATCCGTTTACCGTCTGCGGTGCGGATTCTGCCACGCCTGCCGGCTGCGATCCGCGGGCGCGCATGAAGGGCTCATTGCGGGGGCCGACTTTCACATCAATGGCGTAGACGCTGGTCGTCGCACAGACATAGAGCGTCCGCCAGTCCTCGCCGCCCCAGTGTAAATTGGCCGGCAATTCGGGGATCGAAACCTTGCCTATCAGCCTGCCTGCAGGCGTATAAACCCAAAGCCCACCTGGTGCCGTGCACCAGATATTGCCCTCGGCATCACATTTCATGCCATCGGGAACGCCCGGCAACAGAGTGTCCTTGATGCCCGAGGCGAAGACGCGGCCATTGCTCAGTCTATCGCCTTCGACATCATAAACGCGAATATTGGCCTGTTCGGTGTCGTTGATGTACAGCAGGCTTTCATCGGGCGAAAAGCACAGACCGTTCGGCATGGTGAAGGTGTAGCGGTCCACCACCAGTTGCGGTTCGTCGCCGGGCCGGTGGTCGGGGGGCAGGCGAAACACGCCCTGCCAACCAAGGTCCCGAGGGCGCTCGATACCAAAGCCGGCCATGCGCCCGTACCAGGGGTCGGTAAACCAGACCGATCCGTCCGACTTGACGCATATGTCGTTGGGTGAGTTCAGCTCACGGCCCTCAAAACGGCTGGCCAGCACCTCGCGGCGCCCGTCCGGATCAAAGCGCGTCACGGAGGATGTGGAGTGTTCGCAGACCAGCAGGTTGAGACCGGCATCATAGGTCATGCCGTTGCCCTTGTGGGACGGGTTCATGACCTCACGCACGCCGCTGCGGTCCATCCGCCGGCGCACATCGCCCGGCATGTCTGAAAACAGCAGATAATTATCAACCGGATGCCAGATCGGCCCTTCGGTAAAGGTGAATCCGGAACCTGCTTGACGCACAGGTGCGTGTTCGTCGATCAGGCGATGAAAGTCGGGATCGAGAGCTTCGTGTGCCATGGCACTATGCCGGGAACCAGTCGCGTGTCGGCACGGACTGGCTCACCGGTCCAGGAACCTGCATGTCGAGGCGTCCGACAACCTGGCCGTTTTCGATCTTTGCCGGCTTGTCGTGGACGGGCAGCAGATATTTGGCGCCCGAGTGCATCAGCTTGCGCATGGCGCCTTTCTCGCCGCGTTTGGAGCCGCCATGATTGCCGGTCACCTGGTATTCTTCCGGCCCGAACGAGCGCATCGGATTGATGATCTGGTCGTTGAAATCGTAGATCACATCGCCGCAGATCGTCGCGCGGCCGTCGGCGGTGTCGACATGCACATTCATCGACCCCTCTGTATGCGCCCCTGCTGCCTCAAGGAACACGCCGGGCATCAGTTCGACCGGTCCCGAGATTTCCAGATCTTCCAGCCTCAAGGCGCCCGGCGTATGCAAACGTTCCACTAGGTGCATGATGTCCGGCTTGGGGTACTGCGGATGCATCAGGCCGGACACCGAGTACTCCAGTTCGCGGCGGTTGATGACCACCGTGGTGTTCATCGGGAAATGGTCGTCCTTGCCGGCATGGTCGATGTGCAGGTGGGTGTGCAGAACGTAACGCACGTCGGACGGCTTGACGCCGTGATTGTCGAGCTGACGTTCGATCATGTTCTCGTGGAACTGGAGCCCGCGCATACCGAGCGTTTCCATGATGGCGTTGTCGCGATAGCCCGTATCGACGACGATCGGATATTGCCCGCCCAGGATCAGAAACCCGTAAACCGGCACGCGCCTGGTGCGTCCGCAATCGCGACCGAGCACAAGAAAGCTCGATTCCAGCTCGATGTCCCCATAGTCGAGCACCCTGATTTCCAAACTCATGACCTTTTCCTTCCCTCTTTCTGCTCTGGCGCACCGACTGTGGCCAATTCTCGTTTCAACCCAATTTGTTCATGCCCGCGCACCCTTCGAGAAATGCAAGACCTCCTGGGCAATTGACTGCGGGCTCGATCCGTCGCCGAGCCGATCGATCAAAGGCAGAATGGCGGACATTGCGTCGGTTTCCGGACGATAGGCAGGGTCGCCGGCAAGCGGCGACAGCCAGAGCACCGACCAGGCAAGACCGTGCAGTTTCGTCATCGCTGCGTGCAAAACCTCCGGTCCGCCGCGCTCAAGTCCGTCAGAAACGATCACCACCAGTGCGCCGCGGGCAAAGGACGCAAAGCGCGGCACCGAAAGAAAGACCGCCAGCGCCTCGCCGAGACGCGTCCCGCCGTCCCAGTCGGCAACCAGGCCGGAAGCCAGTTGCAGCGCCTGATCGCGATTGCGATGGCGTAGCGCGCGCGTCACCCGGGTCAGCCGGGTGCCGAGCGTGAAGGCCTCGACGCGCTCTCCCGCCCGCACCAGGGCATGGGCGAGCCGCAGGCTGCCCTCGGTGCCAGCCTTCATCGATCCTGAAACATCGATCAGAATGAGGACACGCCGCTGGCGATGGCGCCTCATGCGCGTCGGCAACGCAATGATCTCGCCATCCCGGCGCAGCATCTCGCGGAATGTGCGCCTTGCATCGGACAGCCGGCCCTTGCCACTTTGGGTGCGGCGCGAAACACGTCGTGGCAGCGCGTTGGGTGCCTGGCGAGCAAAGGCGCGCATGGCCGCGTCCTCGTCACCGGCGGCAAGCTGGCGCTGGTAAAGCCGCTCGGCCGTCGTTGCATCGGCGCCGGATGGCTCTTCCTCATCCGCCTCCGGCATCAGGTCGAAATCGCCGCCGTCAAAGGCATCGGGCATGTCCTCGGGACGGCCTTCTGCCGGTGCCGCGAAACTGCGGCCGAGAAAGACCGCGTCGAACACCGCGTCGAATTCCGCGCTCCGGTCAGGGCCGGGGCCGAATACGGCGTGGGCGGCACGGCGCACATCGTCAAGCGCCCGCGGCCCGAGCAGGCCGACCGATGCGATGAAGGTTTCGCTCTGCTCCGGGGCGGCGGCAAACCCCGCCCGCCGCAGCGCCGCGGCAAACTCCAGAAAGGGCTCAATCGCCCGGGGCAAGGCGTTGGTGATCATGCCATCACCTTTTCAAGCATCTGGTCGACTCGCGGAGCCATATAGGCCAAATCGTCCTGGTCCTTCAGCACAACGCCGATGGCGCGGGCAAAGGCACGCGGCCAGGCGACACCCTGACCGTGCAGCAGCGTCGCCGCTTCTGCCCATTCAACCGTTTCAGCGACGCCAGGAGGCTTGGCGAGCGGTTCTTCACGCAACTGGCCGACCGCTGCAACGACCTTGCGGGCGGTGTCCTGCGCAACGATCGAGGCACGCATCATCACGATCTGGGCTTCGAGTACCGGGTCCGGGTAGTCGATCCAGTGATAGACGCAGCGCCGCCTGAGCGCTTCATGTAGCTCCCGGGTGCGGTTCGAGGTAAGGACAACGACGGGCGGCTCCGGCGCCCGCATCGTTCCGCGCTCGGGGATGGACAGCGTAAAGTCCGACAGGAACTCGAGCAAAAAGGCCTCAAACTCGTGGTCGGCGCGGTCGATTTCATCGATGAGAAGCACCCGCTCGCGCGGGTTTTGCAGTGCCAGCAGCACCGGCCGGGCAATCAGAAACTCATCGCCGTAGAGATGGATGTGATCGTCGCCCGCCTGGCGTATGGCCAGCATCTGGCGGGGAAAGTTCCACTCATACATGGCAGCGGCGGAATCGATGCCCTCATAACACTGCAGGCGGACCAGCTCACGGCCGAGGATCGAGGCAATTGCCTTGGCTGCCTCGGTCTTGCCGACGCCGGGTGAGCCCTCCAGCAGGAGCGGCTTTTGCAGCGTCAGGGCCAGGAACGCCGCCGTGGCCAACCCTTCCGAAGCGATGTATTGCGCATCGCGCAACGCGTCGGCGAGCGGGTCCGGGCCGTCCAGGCCGGCTGGCAGGCGGCGGATCGGCACTAGAAACTATCCCGTTCTGCTGAACCCAAATGAATAAGCTGATCTTCCGCCATCACTTGCTCCCACCCATCAAGACACGCTCAAATTGCCTGCCGCGGCTTGGCGCCGCCGTTGTCCTTGATCCCGCGCAGAACCTTTTCAGGTGTGACGGGCAATTCGTCGATGCGCACGCCGACCGCGTCATAGACGGCGTTGACAACAGCCGGCAGCACAGGATTGGCACACATTTCGCCCGGTCCCTTGCCTCCGAAAGGCCCATCGGCGGCCGGCCGTTCAAGCACCGAAATATGATGCGGCGCCAGATCGCCGGGCCCCGGCATCAAATAGTGATTGAAGTCCACGGCGCCGTAATCGCGGTCCGGATAATAAGGCTCGGTCGTCTCCCAGGCGGCGTGGCTCATGCCCATCCAGGCGCCGCCGCGTAACTGCTGTTCGACGAGACCGGGATTCAGTGCGCGTCCGACTTCATAGGCCGACTGCATGTCAGTTACCGCGACTTCGCCGGTTTCGTCGTCAACCTCGACCTCGACCAGCAGGGAAGCATGGGCGAAGGTGGTCACCGGCGACATTTCGCCGGTTTCCGGATCGACATCGGACAGGGGGATCAGGAAGATGCCGCGGCCGGCAATCGTGCGGCCCTGTTTGAACTGCGCGGCCTGAGCGGCCGCCATGGTGGTGATCGAGCGTGACGGTGCGCCGCGCACATGGATATTGCCTTTGCCGTCGGTGACCAGATCGCTCGCGTCGACCTCGAGTTCTTCGGCCGCGGCTTCGAGCATCACCGAGCGCGCTTCCTTGGCGGCCATGATAACCGCATTGCCCATGCGGTGCGTACCGCGGCTGGCAAAGGACCCCATATCGTGCGGGCCGGTGTCGCTGTCGGCGGTATCGACATAGACATCCGCAATCGGAACGCCCAGCGTCTCGGCAGCAATCTGGCGCGTGACGGATTTCATGCCCTGGCCGAGATCGATTGCCGACAGCGCAACCGTGAACTTGCCATCAGGATTGGAATGGACCAGCGCCTGGGACGGGTCGCCGCCAAGGTTCATGCCGATCGGGTAGTTGATGGCCGCAAATCCGCGGCCGCGATGCAACGCCATTACCGCCTCCTGAAACCGGAAATCGAGGAAAAACGCACCGCACCCGACCGCCGCTGCGTCCGTGCAGCCGGTTTTTCCTGCGTTGGTGGAGCAGGCGGTGGAGCCGGTTGCGGTGCCGGAGGTGTGTCGGCGGGCCGCGTTGCCGGCTGCGCCGTCGGGGAGGGGCGTTCCGGGGTCAGTTCGGCCGGAATGCCTGGCGCTGCGGGTGCGCCGCCCTTGCGTGCATAGGAGCCGGATTCAAAGCCTTCGACGCGGCCATGCTCGTCGGTGGCGGTGAAGGAAGGCACGCGCGCGCGCTCTCCGCCGCCGCCGGTCTTCGAGGACGCCGCACGCGCCTCCGGTGAAATCGTAACACCGGCCTTTTCGGCGACAACCTGGCAGCATTCGATCAAGGCGCAGTTCTTTGCCTCGCGCCGATGCGCCTTCATGTCACCGTCGCGGTAGGCATTGAGAATGCGCAGCTCAATCGGATTGATGCCGACGGTCTCGGCCACCTTGTCCATATGCGCCTCAATGGCGAAATCGACCCCGGTAATTCCGAAGCCGCGCATTGCCGTCGCCGGTGTGCGGTTGGTGTAGACACAATAGACATCCGCATGGACATTGGGGATCGTGTATGGCCCCGGTAGATGCCCCACGCCCTTGATCGCCGCGTATGACGTTAGGCGCGTGTAGGCGCCGCCGTCGAAATAGCCCCTGAATTTCCGCGCCACGATGCGCCCGTCGTTCATCACGCCATCGGTGATGTACCAGCGCTCGGCGCCGCGCGGCGCGCCGACCTGCATTTCCTCCTCGCGATCCCATTGCGACTTGCAGGGTCTGCCTGTCAGCATCGCGCCCAGGATCGAAAGCGGTTCATGGATTGAATCCACCTTGCCGCCAAAGCCGCCGCCCACCGTGCCGCCAATGAAATGCAGCCGGGAGGAGGGCAGATTGAGAACTTTTGAAGCCGTGCCGAGTGAGAAAAACAGCGCCTGTGTGCCGGTGTAGCAGACCCAGCGGCCGTTTTGCTCGGGCGCCGAGATTGCGCCGCAGGTTTCGATCGGAGCCTGTTCGATCGGCGACATCTGGTATCGGCCTTCGACAATATGATCGGCCTGGCGCAGCGCCGCCTCGGTATCGCCGTAGCGCAGTTTCTGGTGATTGTATTTGCCGTGGTAGACAAAGGCATTGCCCGGATAGGTTTCGCAGACGGTCGGCGCGCCCGGCTTCAGCGCCTCTTCAGGGTCAAGAACGTGCGGCAGCGGTTGCCAGTCGACTCGAACCGCCTTGACCGCCGCGCGGGCCTGGGCCTCCGTCTGGGCAATCACGGCCGCCACCGGCTCGCCCTTGTATGCGGCCTTGTCGACGGAGAGCACCGGTTCGTCGTCGAGGCCGAAATCAAGCAGCGACAGGAGCGTGTTGAGGTTTTGCGGTACATCCTTTCCAGTGAGGATCCGCACCACGCCCGGCATGCGTTCCGCCTCGGTGGTGTCGATCCGGCCGATGCGTGCGTGATGATGTGGCGAACGCACGCAGCGCATGTGCAAGAGCCCATCGAACAGGTGGTCATCGTAAAACGGAGAACGGCCTGTTACGTGGCCTTCAATGTCCTGCCGGCGAATGCGTTTGCCGATCTCGTTCAGATCGTCATCGCGTTCATCGGCGAAGAGTTCCTTGCGGAATTCAAAACCGCCCGTCCTGGCGTTCATGGGCCGGTCCTCCCTTCGGAAACGGCGAGAATCGCCTCGATGATCGGCTCGTACCCGGTGCAGCGGCACAGATTGCCCGAAATCGCCTCGATGATATCTTCGCGCGTCGGCCTGGGGTTGCGTTCGAGCAGTGCCCGTGCGGATACCAGCATCCCTGGCGTGCAATAGCCGCATTGGGCGGCAAAGTGATCCATGAAGGCGGTTTGCAACGGATCCAGTTCGGCACCGTTCGCAAGCCCCGCGGCAGTACCGATGGTACGACCCTCAGTGGTTTCGGCCAGCACCAGACAGGCAAGCTGTGTCTCGCCATCGATCGTTACCGTGCACGCCCCGCAGGTGCCCTGACCGCAGCCATATTTGGGTGACAGGTCTCCCAGTCCGCGGCGCAGGAACTCAAGCAGGTTCTGGCCGGGATCGGCAAATCCGGCCCGTTCTATGCCATTGAGTGTCAGTGTCACCGGCATCTTGGCCATTATCTGCCCTCCATAGATCGCAGCAGCCGTACCAGGTGCACGCCGGCCACTTCCCGGCGATACCAGGACGAGGCAAGCGGGTCGGTCGGTGGATCGAGACCCTCTGCGGCGTTGCGGGTGAGGCGGTCCAGCATTGCGTCGTCGATCATCTGGCCTTCCATTGCGCGTTCAGCTGCGGCACCGCGCACCGGAATCGGCGCCATGCCGCCCCAGGCTATGCGCGCATTCTGTACGCGGCCGCCTGTGCGCGTTACCAGTGCAGCGATCGTGATCACCGATACACCCTTGGGTTTGACACGGCTGACCTTCCTGAAGCCGAAAGAGCCCGGACCCGGTCGCGGCACTTCTATCGAAGCAACAAGCCCTGGCGAGTGTTCCCGCCCGCGCAGCAGCTCTTCGATCGGCCGCGCACCGCCCGCCGCCATCGTGACGCGTGCGTCCAGGGCAAGAAGCGCGACAGCGAAATCGCCATAGGGGTGCGGCGAGAACAGGTTGCCGCCGACAGTTCCCATGTTGCGCACCTGAGGGCTGCCGATCTGGCGCGCCACTGGATGCAGGAATTCCAGTCCGGAATCCGCCAGGATGGCCGCCATCGTCACACCGGCACCAAGCGATATAGCGTCGCCCGCCGCGCGGATCTGGCCGAGTGCAGGGTCGGTCGTGCGCACCAGACGCGCCGGTGCCTCACCGGCGTTAACCTCACGCATCATCACCGTACCACCGCCCAGATAAGCGGCATCGGAGCCGATCGCACGGGCGGCCTCGGCAAGGGTCGGATAGGTCTCTACCACCGTCATGCCGTAAGCCCCATATGTTCGCGGATCGCATCGAACCCGCCCTGGTAAATGTTCTCGGCCACCATCTCGCCCAGCTCGCGCTGGCGTCCGGTTGGCGTGTCAAAGCGGCTTTCCCAGTGCCAGAATGTCATGTCGCCGTCCGTTACCGGTGCGAGCCGGACATGGGCCACGTAGTTCAAGAGCGGAATCGGCGTATCGAGCAGGCAATAGGAAAAGGCCATGTCAATGTCCGACATGGTCAGCAACTGCTCCCGCAATTCGGACCCGTCGGCCAGATGGAAGCGGCGCACACAGCCTACGCGGTCGGAGGAGTGACCATGCTCGATTTCACTGTCGGCCACGGCCGGGTGCCATTGGTCATGGCCGTTGAAATCGCGCAAAACCTCCCAAACCGCCTCGACGGGCGCTTCCAGGATCGTGCTTTTGACCACCTTGACCATCGTCCCGATCAAATCGCCAGTTGCCGCTTGAGCGCGGAAAATCCGGCCTGGAAAACATCGTTGCCGATGCCTGTCACCAGACCTTCTTCTTCCGCCTCTTCGCATTCGAACTCCGCCGTCCATTCGGCAAAGCACCGGTCACCATCGGTAATCGGCGTCAGCCTTATGGTGGCGATGTAATCGGTCAGCGGCATCGGGCTTTCGAGGATCGAATAGGTGCAGAACATGTCGTAGTCCGACAGTCCCAGCAGCCGCTCGCGAATGCGGTCGCCATTCTGCAGATAGAAGTCGCGGACGCAGCCGACCTTGTCGGCCGGTTCGCCGTTCTCGATCCGGCTGTCCCTGATGGCCGGATGCCACCGGGGCAGCCCGTTGAAGTCCCGGACGCGTTCCCAGACCCGGGCGGCCGGCACGTCGATCACCGAGGAGATATAGACCCTGGCCATCTACGACTTGCCTCCGCCAGACGTCTTGCTGCCTCTGCCCGACTTGCCCCGGCCGGAGCGGGACGTTGAACCGCCTCCGCTCTCATCGCCGCCCGTATTGCCGCCGCTGTCGCCTCGGCCGGCCTGTTTGGCCAGCTCACCCGAAACGCGCGTCATGTCGGAGGCTTCGCGGATCAGGCCGCCCTGTTTGGCTAGGTTGCTGCCTTCGATGCCGATATCGGCGAGCAGACTGTCGATCAGTGGCGCCTGTACCCTGTAGCGCAACGCCGAATTGATCACCTCGTCGGTCGGCGAGCCGCTGGCGTCGCCGTGACCGTGGCCATGGCCGGTCACACCGTCGAGCTGCATGATCCGGATGTCCTGGATCTTTTCGAGCGGTTTGACGCTGGCCGAAACGATGCCTTCGACATGCTCGAGCAGTTTGCGGCGGAACAGCGACGCACGCGCCGGATCCGTGAGCACATTTTCAGCCTCGTTGATCAGCCGTTGTGCCTCGGCCTCGACGGTGCTGCGCAGTTTTTCTGCTTCGGCAATATGCTTGGCCTCCGCAGCGGCCTTTTCGGCCATCAGCACGTCGATCGACTTGCGGCGATTGGCGGCTTCCGTTTCACGCACCGTGACGACCTTCTCCTCGGCTTCAGCGGCCTGGGCACGCGCCGCTTCTGCCTCGACGCGGGCCGCGCTCTCGTCAAGCGATTTGCGATAGAGTGTGATCGCCTTCTCCATCTGAACCGTTTCGACGGTCAGCTCGCGCTCGACTTCCAGCCGCCGGCGCTCGGTCTCGTGACCGATGCGGACTTCGTCGAGCCCGCGGTCCGAGGCGACCTGGGCACGCACGATCTCTTCCTGGCTGGCGATTTCTGCCTCGCGCAGCGCCTGCATGCGCGCAATTTCCAGCTGCTCGACTGAACGCTTGCGCTCGATCCGGGCAGCCTCGACGGCTCTCTCTCGACCGACTTGCGCGGTTTCGACATCGCGTTCGGCGGCGATCTCGGCCTGCTTGACATCCGCCTCTGCGGCAGCACGTTCGGCCTTCATCGCGGCTAGCGCAACAATGCGCTGTTCGTCGGCTTCCTCGACGGCGCGCTTGCGCTCGATCTCGATGACCTCGCGCGCGCGTTGGCTGGAAATGCGGTCTTGCTCGAGCGCAAGTTCCGTCGCGACCCGCTTTTTCTCAACGGCCTCGCGGCGGTCGATATCTGCTGCCTCCAGCTCTTCTTCGCGCTCGATCTCACGCGCCCGGACGAGTTGTTCGGCTGCAATGCGTTCTGCCTCGACCGTTCGCTTCTGTGCTATGCGGGCTTGTTCGACCGCTTCTTCGGCGGCAATGCGCGCAGCATCGATGGCCTGGTTGCGGGCAATTTCGCGGCCCTGGGTTTCCTCATCCGCAGCGATGCGGGTTGCCGCTATCTCCTTCTCGCGTGCGATGCGTGCCGCATCCACGGCTTCCGATGCCGCGATCTCGGCTGCTTCAACCGCCTTCTTGCGGTCGATCTCCAGCTCCCGAACCCGCTGATCTTCACCAATGCGGGCTTCCGATACCGCAGCCGCCTCGAGGATGCGCAACCTCTCGACCGCCTCGCGGGAGGTGATCTCGGCCTCGTCGAGCGACTTCTGACGGGCTATTTCGCGCTGCTTGATGTCTTCCTCGCCCTTGATCCGGGTCTGTGCCAGAAGAAGATCCTGTGCCATGCGCCTTTTCTCATTGGCTTCATTGGCCTCGATCTCGGCATCACGAACTGCCTTCTGTCGGGCGATTTCCAGTTCCTGCGTCTCCCGGTCCTTGGCGATACGGGCCTCGGCGACAGCTTTTTCCTGGGCAATGCGGGCACGTTCAGTGGCTTCGCGGGCCGCTATTTCCTCGGCCTCGATATCCTTCTGACGGGCGATCTCGAGCGCCTGTGTTTCCTTTTCGTTGGCGATCCGCGCTTCCTGGATGGTGCGCTCCTGCAGAATGCGGGTTGTCTCCGTTGTTTCCCGCGCAGTGATCTCTTCGGTCTCGATATCCTTTTGCCGTGCGATCTCGCGGGCGCGCACTTCGCGTTCGGAGGCAATCCGCGCTTCTGCAATGGCCCGTTCGTTTTCGATCCGCGCCTTTTCGATTGCCTCGCGGGCGGTGATCTGGGCGCTTTCGGCCTCGGTTTCACGCTCGGCGCGTTCACGTGCCAGTTCGGCACGCTGCTGGGCGCGCTGGAATTCGACATCGCGTTCCTGAGAAAGGCGCGCGGCCTCGCTCTCGCGTTCGATGTCGAGTGCCTGTTTCTCCGCTTCCAGGTTGCGCGACCTGATCTTGATCATCGTTTCCTGCTCGATATCGTTGCGCAGTTTGCGGCGTTCCTCGATGTCCTTGATCAACGAGGTCAGGCCCTCTGCGTCGAAGCGGTTCGACGGATTGAAATACTCAAGCGCGGTCTGGTCGATGTCGATGATCGCCACCGATTCCAGTTCGAGGCCGTTCTTTTCCAGGTCCTCCTGGGCAAGCTGCCCGACGCGTTCCACGTAAGCGTGGCGATTTTCATGAACCTCGGCCATGTCCATCTCGGCAGCGACCGCGCGCAACGCGCTCTCGAACTTGCCCGAGAGCAGACCATGAAGGTTCTCGGCTTCAAGCGTCCGGCGGCCGAGAGTTGCCGCCGCCATGGCAACCGCCTCGCGGGTTTGGCGCACGCGCAGGTAGAACTCGGCCTCCACGTCGATGCGCATGCGATCCTTGGTAATCAGCGCCGTGTCCTTTGTACGGCTGACCGCCAGCGGCAGCGTGTTCATGTTGACCGGCGTGATGTCGTGGATGATCGGCCAGACAAACGCGCCGCCGTCAATGACGACCTTCTCGCCCAGGAAACCGGTCCGCACGAAGGCGACTTCCTTGGTCGAGCGGCGATAAAGCCATTGCATGACCCAGTATACAATGGCGATGACGATCACCGCCAAGATCAACCACAGGATCAGCTCTCCGATTATCTGTCCGGTCATTTGTTCCTCCCCTGCCGCCAGTATCAGCGGCCATTGATGCGCTTGAAAGCGCGAGTCTGCTCTGTCATCGCGACTTCCGTCGGCAGACGCTCCATGGAGGAGGCGCCGTAAAAACCGTGGCAAGTCCCGCTGTTCTTCAATATGAATTCGGCATCGTCCGGCATCGCCACCGGACCGCCATGCACAAGGATGATCGCATCCTTGTTGACCTTCAATGCGGCCTCGGCCCATGCATCGACCATGGCTGGACAATCCTCAAGCTTCAGGGCGGTCTCCGCGCCAATCGCGCCGCCCGTGGTGAGGCCCAGATGGCAGACGATGATATCCGCGCCCGCACCCGCCATCGCTGCCGCGCTGTCTTCGTCAAATACGTAAGGCGTCGTCAGCATGTCGCGTTCGCGGGCCATGGTGATCATGTCGATCTCGTGGCCGTAACCCATGCCGGTTTCCTCGAGATTGGCCCGAAACGTGCCGTCAATCAGCCCGACCGTGGGAAAATTCTGAACGCCGGAGAAGCCGACGCGCTTGAGTTCGTCCAGGAACACATCCATCAGCCTGAAAGGATCCGTGGCGCAAACACCCGCCAGAACCGGCGTTGATTTGACCACCGGCAGAACTTCGCCGGCCATTTCCAGAACAATCGCATTGGCGTCGCCGTAGGGCATGAGACCGGCCAGGCTTCCGCGTCCGGCCATGCGGTAGCGGCCCGAATTGTAGATCACGATGAGGTCGATACCGCCAGCCTCCTCGCATTTGGCGGACAGTCCCGTGCCCGCACCGCCGCCAATGATCGGCTCGCCGCCGGCGATCATGGCGCGAAAGCGTTCCAGTAGGTCCTTGCGTGGTATCATGTTCGAGCCTGCCTTTTGCGAAGCGGCGCGCCACCATGCAGCGAGCGGAAGGCTGCTACGATGGTGGCGGCGAATTCGTGATCATTGATGTGATGTGGCACGCGGATCAGCTGTCGCGCCGCCGTTTGGCGGATGGTCGCCTCGAGGGATTCAAAGAGCGCCTTGTCTGCCGCCGGATCGTGGAAAGGCTGCCCGGGAGCATCAAGTGCCGACACGCCGCCCTCCGGCAGGAAGAAACGCACCTGACCTTCCATTTCATTGAGGCGCCCGCCGATCCATCGGCCAAATTCGGCACACTCGTCAGGCGTTGTCCGCATCAGTGTGACCTGCGGATTGTGTTCGTAGAGGGTGCGGCCGCGGAACTTTTCCGGGACCGTGTCGAGCGCGCCGAAATTCACCATGTCCAAAGCGCCGGCGGAGCCGATATAGGGCATCTTGGTCCTGATGATCGCGCCGAAACGGTCCTCGGTGGCCGGGAACACTCCGCCCACCATCATGTCGCAGACTTCCGTTGTGGTGATGTCGATGATGCCGGTCACCTTGGCTGAATCGACCAGTTTTTCCATCGACTGTCCGCCAATGCCGGTGGCATGGAAGACCAGGCAGTCATAATCGTCTTCAAGCTTTGCCGTAATCTGCTGCACGGCCGGTGTCGTAACGCCGAACATTGAGAGAGCAATGGCCGGTTTGGCCGCCGGCTTGGGCTTGGCCGTGCGGCGTGCCTCGACCATGCCGACCATCGCATTGGCGGCATTGCCGAGAACCTCTTCGGTCAGCACATTCAGTCCTTGAACATCGGCGACCGAGTGCATCATCATAATGTCGGCCGGGCCGACATACTTGGAGACTTCACCCGAGGCGACTGTTGAAACGATCAGTTTCGGCACGCCTACTGGCAGGGCGCGCATCGCCGGTGCGACAATAGCCGTGCCGCCGGAGCCGCCGGCCGACAGAATGCCGGCGATGCCCTGCTGGCGTGCAATCCATCGGGCAAATGCCAGGGTCATGCCCGCGACCGACTGTCCGCGATCACCTGTGAAGACGCCCGAGGCGCCGCGGGGGTGATAAGCGGCAATCTGATGGGCCGGGATTTCTGCGCCGCTGTGTCCGTTTGTGGTCGACAGGTCGACCAGCCGAACTGGCAGACCGGCAGCGCGGATGATGTCGCGCATGTAGCGCAACTCATTGCCCTTGGTATCCATCGTCCCGGCGACGAGAACAACATTCTGGCCCGGCGCCGCCAACGAGTGGATCTCGACCTGGTCGGCGGTAGACGTTGGTCGGCTTGCGGCCGTCGTTGCGACACGTGCCAGGCGCTCGAGCTGCACGACCGGCACGGGCTGCGACCAGCGTGTCGGCGGCTTGGGATTGGACTGGTAGATCTTTGCGGAATACGCTGCTTCGCCATTCGCCGTTTTGTTGTCGCCGTGCCCGTCGCCCTCAGCCTCGACGGATTCCGGCGTGTCGTCATGCGCATGGCGGCCGACGCCGAGCAGGCGCTGTTGCAGGTCGAGGTCATTTGCAAGTTCTGCCGCCGCTGCCCGCCGGCTGATGCGTCCGTTGACCATGACCGCCACGGTCTCGGCGACGGCACAGGCCACGCCGATATTCTGCTCGATCACCAGAACTTCGACCTCGCCGTCCTCGGCAAGCCGCAGCAGCATCTCCTCGATCTGGTCGACGATCACCGGTGCGAGACCCTCGGTCGGCTCATCCATCACCAGCAGCCGCGGATTGGCAAGCAGGGCGCGCGCGATGGCCAACATCTGCTGCTCGCCGCCGGACAGCTGTCCGCCGCCATTGTTTTTCCGCTCTGCGAGGCGCGGAAAGGCCGAATAAACCCGCTCCACGGTCCAGGCGCCGCCCTTGACCTCGGTCATGCTGAGATGCTCATCGACACTCAGCGAGGGCCATAGCCGGCGGCCCTGTGGCACATAGCCAACGCCCAGCCGGGCGATTTCCGTGGGGCTGAGCCCGACCAGCGACTGCCCGGCAAAACTTATGGAGCCGGACGTGACCGGCACGAGCCCCATGACTGCTTTGCAAAGGGTGGTTTTGCCCATGCCGTTGCGGCCGACGACGGAAAGAACGCCGCCGTCGAGGCGCAGGTCCACGCCCTGCAGCGCGTGGGAAGCACCGTAGTAGACATTGAGCCCGCGAATCTCGAGGGCAGGGGCTCCACGCCGCTCAGCCATGGCCGCCCCCCAGGTAAAGCGCCTGAACCTCCGGATCGTTCTCGATCTCTTCGGGCGTGCCTTCCTTGAAAACGCGGCCATTGTGCATCATCGTCACGCTTTCGGCGACACGCAGCGCGACATCCATGTCATGCTCGATGATGACATAGCCGATATGGCCGGGCAGGCTGGTCAAAATGCGGATGAGTTCGGTGCGTTCAGTCGGCGAAAGACCGGCGGCCGGCTCATCGAAGAGGATCAGTCGTGGCGCACCGGCAAGGGCAAGCGCGATCTCAAGCTGTCTTTGCTGGCCATAGCTGAGTTCGGCAACCAATGTGCCGGCCGATTCAGTAAGATTCACCGCATCGATCAGTTCTTCAGCGCGTCGCAGCAGCGGATCCCCCCGCCTTGGACGCAGCAGAGAAAAGCGTCCGCGCGAGACGCCCCGGCAGGCCAGATAGACGTTGTCGGCAACCGTCAGACCCCCGAACAGCAGGCTGATCTGGTAGGTCCGCCTCAGCCCGCGCCGCACCCGCTCATGCGCCGGGAAGGTCGTGACATCCTCGCCGAACAGGCGAATGGTGCCGCTGGTCGGAAGAAAGTCGCCGGTGACGCAATTGAACAGCGTTGTTTTGCCAGCGCCATTGGAACCCAGCACTGCACGGCGCTCGCCGGATTGGACGGTCATGGTGACGTCGGCGATCGCCGCCAGCGCGCCGAACATCTTGGTGATACCGCGTAGTTCGAGCGCGCTGCCGGTTGAAACCGATTCCAGCCGGTCTGCGGGTTCCGTTATGGCGAGCGCGCTCATGTCTCCGTCTCCCCGGTCAACGGGTCGGCGCGGCGTGCGCGGCGCTCTTTCCAGCGGTCCCACATGCCCAAAACACCATCAGGCGACCAGAAGACCAGTGCCAGGAAGCCGAGGCCGATCAGCAATTTGAACCGCTCGCCTGACATGCCGAACGTGGTCAGGACATCCGGCGAAAATGTCCGCAGGAGCACATAGATGAGTGCGCCGAGGAACGGTCCGATGGGCCGGCCGATGCCGCCGATGACGGCGATTACCAGGATGTCGATGACGGCCGGAATACCGGCCGTTCCGGGCGAAATCTGCGCGTTTTGCCAGACCAGCAGGATGCCGCCGACGGAAGCGATGGCGCTGGCGAAAGCATAGGCCGCGATGCGGTGGGCTGTGACATTGTAGCCCAATGCCGCCATCCGCCTCGGATTGTCCCGAATGCCCTGCAAGGCCAGGCCGAACGGCGAACGCGACACATAAACAACCAGCAGGTAGCTCAGCACCGCGCAAACAAGCGTCAGATAGTAGAACGGCATGGGCGAGCGCCAGTCGACGCCGAACAGTTGTGGCGGCACGATGAGGTTGAAGCCCGAATAACCGTTGAATATCGCGTAGTTCTGGCGCGTGAAATAAAAGAACGCCGAGGCGATCGCCAGCGTGATCATGATGGTGTAGATGCCCTCGGTGCGCACCGCCAAAGCCCCGACGATGGTGCCGAAAATCGTGGCAACCACGATCGCGATCGGGATAAACACCCACCAGGGCAGGCCAATGCTGATATCCGTCATGCCGGATGTGCCGAAGATGGCGACCATGTAGCCGCCGAGCGCCGCCACGGACATCTGGATGAGGCTGACCATGCCGCCATAGCCGGCCAGGAACATCAGCGACAGGGCGATCATGCCGAGGATGAATGTCCAGCCAAACACCTGGAACAGTATAAAATCGTTGGCCAGCACCGGCATGACCAACATGATCACGGCCAGTACCCAGGCGGCAATCGGCACGCTTTCCAGCCAGCCTAGCGTGGTCTGTGCCGTGGTGGCGGCGCGGTTTGTATCGTCAATCACCGCCATCGCTTACCTCGACTTGCCCAGGAGGCCCTGAGGCCGGAAAGCAAGCACACCGGCCATGATCAGGAAAGTGAAGACGACCGAATAGGTGGGTGCATAGACAAGACCCAGCTGCTCGGACAGCCCGATCACCAGGGCGCCGATCGCCGCACCCGGGATCGAGCCCATGCCGCCGACGATGACGACAACCAGCGACGCAAGCAGAAACCGGGTGTCCTCGCCGGGGCTCAGCGACTGGAAGGTGCCGCCCACAATTCCGGCGATTCCGGCGAGGCCCGCACCAAAGGCAAAAACAGCCAGAAAGACATATTGAATGCGCACGCCGGAGGCCGCGAGCATTTCGCGATCGTCGACACCGGCACGGATCAGCATGCCGAGCCGCGTACGGTTCAAGAGCAGCCACATGCCGACCCCGAGGACGATGGCGGCCACCAGGATCGCAATTCGCACGGCCGGATATCGCAGGTAGATGATGTCGCCTGATTCCCGAACCGTTGATACGATCGGCAGTGTCACCGGACCGGACAACCAGTCCGGTGAATAGATTGTATAGCTCTGGCCGCCCCACCACCAAAGCATTAGATCAGCAAGCACGACGGACAGCCCGATCGTCACCATTGTCTGGCGCAGTTCCTCGCCCTCCATGCGACGGAAAACCTGGTTTTGCAGCAACAGCCCAAGAATACCGACGATGACAAAAACGACCGGGAAGGCGATCAGCCAGGAACCCGTCGCCTCCGAGATCTCAAAGCCGATATAGCCGCCGAGCAGGTAGAGCGAGCCGTGGGCGAGATTGACATTGCGCATCAGGCCGAAAATCAGCGTGAAGCCGGACGCGACAAGGAAATAGAGCGCCCCAAGCGTGATACCGCCGAACGTTGCGTTCAGGAACACCCGTTTGCGGCCAAGCACCTCGACCAGACCTGGCGGCCATGGCGCAAAGATAAGCCACAGGACCACCGCAGCCACGATGGCAATGAGCAGCGACCAGACGGGGTGCTTTTCAAAAAAAACTGGCATGGACGCGCCGTTCCTCCTGACTGTACCCTAAACCGGTCGCCGACCCCGCGGCATACCCGACAGTCTGTTCATTGCGCCGAACGTCGGCAAAACGCATGCCGTTGTTGCATGTTTATGCCGGTTCAACGGAATGTACACAGCGGCGGTATGCTGATGGAGGGACTACGCCGTTGGAGATGAAAAAGCGCGAGAAACTCGCCTGACTGGAAAAGCCAAGATCATAGCCGATATCGGCAACCGCGGCACGTGTTCGGGCAAGCTGGTCGATTGCGCGTTCCATGCGCAGCGCGTTCAGATAGAGATTTGGCGTCAGGCCCACATGTGCCCTGAAAAGCTTGTAGAAATGCGGCCGTGAAAGGCCGACTTCACTGGCGACGATATTGAGTTCCAGATCATCGCAAACATGGTCCCTTAGCAGGCGCAGCGCTTTGCGAATGCGAAAATCATGGGCGGTACGCCGAACGCCGGTAAAGACCGGGCCGCTTTCCGTCCACTGCCAGGATTGGTCAAAGGCTGCCTGGGTCAGGGAACACAGCCGGTCTTCGAGCAACGGATCATCGAGATCCGGATCGAGCATGACATGGGCGGTTTCCACGATCATCCGCATCAGATAATCGGTTACTTCGATGCCGACACGCCCGAACTGCATTGATGCCGAGACTTGTCTCGCAGCTTCCAGGAACCAATCCGGACGAATATACATGACCAGCGCCAGGGTCGGCGTATCATCAGACAAGGGCGCATAATAGTGCCCCTGCCACGGGCTGATTGCTACAGCCTGGCCGGCAGACAATGGCCAGACCTTGTCCTCAACCACCATCTGCGCAGGCGGTCCTTCCACATGGAATATGAGGTGACCTTCTCGGTGCCCATGAGGCGCCATCCGGCGATCCATGGAATAAAGGCAAACACGGCCGAAGGCACCGTGAAACACGGCGATCGCTGTACTCACAATCCTCCCTCGATTTTTCTTTTGTTACTTTGGTTTGCGAAATATAACCCATTAGCAGATTTTGACAAATCCGCTGCCGTCTTGGCACTGCTCATCATTACATGGCTTCCTTGAGAAGCGAGACATAGTCGTCCGGCGTCGCGTGGCGTGGATTGGTTTGATTGGCCGGATCAGCCGCCGCCCATTTCGCGACCTGATGCAGCGGATTGGCGCCGGTCCAGACGGGCCCGATCCGATCGGGCAGCCCGATGCGCCGTCCGAGATCGACCAGTGCGCCTGTCACGTCTGCGCCGGGTGAAAGTTTCATGGCCTCGGCGATGCGCGCGTAGCGATTGCCGACGGCCGGCGCATTGAACTGCAATACGGGCCGAAGCAGGGCCGCATTGAGGGCGCCGTGTCGGCCGGCGACACCGCACTCGCCATCTGCCGCCCGCGCCAGCGCCTCAACGCCGCCCAGCCCCTTTTGCGCCGCAAGACCGGCATTGAGCGCGACGGCCAGCAGTTCCCGCCGCGCCTCCAGATCTTCGCCGTCGGAAACGGCACGCTCCAGATACAATGTCGAACGGTGAATGCCTTCAAGCGCTATGCCATCCGCCGGCGGGTTGTAGGCAGTTGCAAGAAACGCCTCGATGCAATGAGTCAGTGCGTCGAAACCGTGAGCGGCGGTGCGGTCCGGCGACGTGTCGAGCGTCAGGGTCGGATCGCACAGGACCGAAGCCGGCGGCTCGACGCGGCCCGCTTTGCCGAGGTCCGGCCGGTGAACAGGTCCGAGGCCGACATCGGCTGCCGTGCTCGGCACTGCGATGACGGGCAGGCTGCCGCAGTCCTGCGACGCAGCCAATAGGCGTCCGAAATCCAGTGCGGCGATACCACCCAGACAGATGATCGCGTCACAGCGTGCCGCCTTGAGAGACCGGATTGCCTGCTTAAATTCTGATTTGCCGGGATGAACAGGAAGACTCGGAAACGTTTCCGGCACGCAGTCGGCAGGCAATGCATCAAGCAGCCGTTCCAGCCTGTCGCCGGTTTGCCCATCGTCATCGGTCAAAACAAGCGGCCGGCGTGCCTTCAGGCGTTTGATGGCATCGGGAAGCGCATCCTCAAGCACCCGATCGGCAAAGTGGATACGAGATACGAGTTGTATCAGCGACATTTCGACTAACCACGAAATCGCGTTAAGTGCTCCATGCGGATCGCCGCATGGAGCGATATGGCCGGGCATGGCACCCGGCCACAGATGATGCGTCGTCAGCCGCCTTGCGCCAACGCCGCGCAGTCCGGCGTGTCCCTGGATGGCAGGCCCATGGCCCGGAAATCATCCGCAGACATGCCAAGGGTCTGATTGACGTTCTCCGCCTTGCCGACCATCTTGTTGGTGAGCGAGCCATCGTCAGTTTCAACCACTTCGTTGATATAGACGGTACCCGATGCCTGCCGGTTCTCGTTGAGTTCGACGGTACCGAGCGGGGTTACCAGCGGCGTTGATGCAAGCGCTGCGCGGAAAGCGTTCTGACCGTCGCTGAGATCGCCATCCACTGAATTCAGTGCCTGGATCGCTGCCAGTGTGGCGACGTAGTAGCCCACGCCGAACAGAGACGGCGACGGGAAGCGTTCGTCTTCGGGGAACGCGTCCTGATAGGCCTTGACGTAGCTCTGCCATGCCGGATCAGGATTGTCTTCAGCCAGGGCGCCGGACGTCGGCGTGCCGATCAGTGCTTCCTTGGCGCGTCCGCGTGACGTCAGAACCGTCTGGTCGGCCATGATCGTTCCGCCGATCAGATTGGTCTCTGCGCCGGCCTGCTCATACTGGTTGAGGAAGTTGATGGCGTCCGTGCCACCGACACCAAGATAGATGGCGTCAATATCCTCGGGCATGGCAGCAATCACACCGCCGAAATCGGACGATCCGAGCGGCACCCAGAAACGTTCCACGATTTCCCCGCCGGAACGGCAGAAGTCAACGGCAAATCCCAGGAAGTTGGTATAGCCGAAGGAATAGTCGGCGGCGACTGTCGCCACACGCTTCCAGCCCTTTTCATGGACGACATAGGAACCGAGGCCGGCTCCCCACTGTGCGCCGTCAAGATTGAAGCGGAAGAAGTTCTCCGCCGGATCGACCCAAGTGGTCTCCAGCGCGCCGGAAATGCCGTTGATCACCGTGTTGTTGGGGATCGTCTTGGCATAGTCGCGCATGGCAATGCCTTCAGAACCGGACAGCGGGCCGATAATGATGTCAACGCCGTCCTGCTCGATCAGTTTGCGGGCCTGGCGAACCGTCGTATCCGGCGTGGTATCGGTCGGTGCGACGATGGTTTCAATCGTCTTGCCGCCCGCCATGTTGTTGACCTGTTTCAGGGCCAGCTCGACGTTGCGCACGCCATCGGCTCCGCCTTCAGCAAATGCTCCTTCGAGTGCCACGAGAATGCCGATTTTGATCGTGTTGTCCTGCGCCATCGCCGTTGACGGCAGCGCGATCGCCGCGGCCATGGCCGTGGCGAGAAGTGCCTTTTTCATAGGTCTCCTCCCATTCAGCGTGCAGGCCGAACCTCCTCGCGGTCGCCGCCCGAGGGCCTGCACAGGAGCACAGGGCGACGGCTGATATACTAGGATGGGACGGTATTATGCGCGATGACCTCGGGTTGGACACAATACCCCAGCGTCTCTTTTTTTATGGTTCCCAAAACGATCGATCGAAAGCTGCCGATCCGGTAACAGCCGGTAGGCAATGCGCATTCGTGCGCCTTTGTCCCAGGCCTTTTCAGCACAGGTGGAAAATGCCCCGTTTTCGTAACAATTGTTTCAATCGGGCGCAATTCAGCGCATCGCTTCCGCTGTAAGTGTCTGTAAAGACAATATTATCCGATTATTGATCCGTACTTGCACGAAAACAAATGAAACACGCGACCGTCTGTTTCGAAATCCAAGTGAAACGGCCGGCTCCTAAATTCGGATCATCAAGGCGCTGCCCGAAAACAACGGAACCGGGCATTGACGAAACAGACGAAGACACAGGAGCTGGAAATGACTGTAATCATCGACCACAGCGCCAACCGGCCCGGAACCCGGACCATGGCGATAACTGCAGCCGCACTGGAGTGGCTGAACCCGTTTTCGGAGCGGGCGCGTGCCAAGCGCCGTACACGGCGTGAACACGAACAGCTGATGGCCATGACGACTTATGAATTGCATGACATCGGCATGACACGTGGCGACGTGGCGTTCGGTATCTCAAGCGGAAAGGGTGTCTTTCGCGACGCCGACTGCTGAGGCTTCACACCCTTTCACCCAATACCTCCCAAGAGCGCTGTCACTGGTTTCCGGTGGCGGCGCTTTCTGATTCTCCGCTTCAACAACTGAAGACCAATTGACGGGACCAGCCTGTCCCTCAACCACCCAAAGATCTCCGGTTGGTGTCGGGTGCGGCCGCCGGACCGGTCAGGGTCAATGTGAGTTGGTTGGGTGTGTCTGGTTCTTGCCACCCCAGGGGAAGGAAAGATGGAGAATTCGGACATTGATCGGGCCGGGCGGCCTTGGCCTTTGGCGTCGCTGGATTTTGTCTGGGTGAAACGACACCAGGGTGCACAAGTTACCTGGCCAGAGACCGAGACTGCTAAGGTCCAGTGAGCAGCTCCAACCCACACGTGACCTAGGCTGCCAGGGACCGGCCGTTGAGGTAGGAATGCAGGTGTGCGGCAAGATCCTTCGCATCGTCGCCCGCGCCGTCGATCAGAGACGATTTGCGCCGGCGCAGGAAGGGCAGTCCCATCACATAAAGCCCCGGTGCTCCGGTAACGCCACCATCGTGCAGCAATCTGCCCTTGTGGTCGAAGACCGGCACGTCAAGCCATGAATGGTCGGGACGGTAGCCCGTGGCCCAGACAATCGTCTTTATTCCCTCGGCCAGGACATCGATGTCGAGCCGCGGCGAAGACGCTATCCTGGTTGCCTCGTAACGATGCGCAGGCGTGGCGAGGCTGCCTGGATCATTTTCGCCGATCCACGCATCGATCGTGTCGAGCAGACGATTCATCTTGAGGTCTGCCAGCGCGCAGATGTTGCCGAGTGCGCCCGAAAAGAGGAGCTTGTTGCCGTTTACGCCAGCCAGGCGTCCAACGATTTCGATACCTTGTTCCGACAAGGCGTTGATATCGAGATTTGTGCGGTCCGGAGATCCGGCAAGCTGAAGGGATGGAACCCGGCGTGCACGCCTGATGTCGTCCACCTCGTCGTAGCGCAGGTCGAGCAGGCCGCATTTGTCCATCCACCATTTGATGTCGCGGCCGCGATAGACCCTTGGGACCCGAACGTGCTCGCCGGCGGCGAGAACGACTTCGTGTCCGGCTTCGCGGATTTCCCGGGCAAGCTGCATGCCCGTGGCGGATGCGCCGACGACGAGGACGCGCCCATCGGCAAGCTGCGCGGGGTTGCGGTACTGCATCGGCGTAACACTGTCGATCTTGCCCGGAAGCTGTGCGGCGAGTTTCGGCACATTGGCGATATTGCAGGCGCCGGTGGCGACCACGAGGGTCCTGCATTGCCAGACACCGCGGTTCGTCTTCACTCGATAGCCGGTGTCGGTCCGCTGGACCGTCTCGACGGAGGTTCCGGTCTGGACCGGTGCCGCGATATGCCGGCTGTAGCCGTCGAGAAATCGGATCACCTCCGGCATGTTCATGTAAGCGTCGGGGTCCGGGCCGTCATATTGATAGCCCGGAAGGCGGCTTTGCCAATTGGGGGTGAGCAGGCGAAGCGAATCCCAGCGTTCGGTGCGCCACGAATTGGCAACGTCGCCGCGCTCCAACAACACGTGGTCGATGGAGCGCTGCGTCAGTTGTTGACTGATGGCGAGCCCGGACTGGCCGGCGCCGATGATGACGGTCGTTGTCTGGTTCACGACACTCGCTCCTTTTTTGTGCCACTCAGGCAACGTCAACCACGACGTTGGTTGGATTGGTCATGCAATCGAAGACCGCCGAACGTTTCTGGGCCTGTGCGACAAGCGCCCTGATTTCTTCCTGGGACGCGTCGGCGTCGACGTTGAAGGTCACGCGGATGGTTCCGAAGCCGTTGCGGACTTCGTCGTCGATCCCGAGAATTCCCTGGAGGTCCATGTCGCCCTCGACCGTTGCGCGGACGGAGTACAACTGGATTCCGCGGTGCTGTGCCACCGAGGCCACACCACCCATCAGGCAACTTGCAAGCCCTGTCAGGGCAATTTCAGCGGGTGTCGGGGCATTGTCTTCTGCGGCAAAGACTTCGGGGTGATCGGCATCAACCGTGAACGAACGCGGACGTTCCTGTTCTTCGCCAAGCCCGAAAAAACTGTTGACGGTCGAGCGGCTGTGCGTGCCGTTTACCCATTGGCAGGTGGCGCGCCATTTGAACTGGGCGGCAGCAGGGGTTGCTTCAAGGGCTTCCCGGGCTCCGATCAGCGCCTGGACGTTAACGCCGTTGTCGACTTTGGTCTGTGTCATTGTGGCCTGTGTCATCTGAGCTTCCTCAAGTGTTCCGTTGGATGAGTGCTTGCGATAGGCCTCGCGGCTTATCTGCCGGAAATCTGGCCGCGCCGCATTTCATTCCGGTGTCCGGGCAGGCGGAACCGTGTTTCAATTGTTGCCAGAGGTTTCAGATGTTTCAGTGTGCCCCGGACGGCGATTTGTCTGCACCCGGGCACGCAGATGCGTCATCAGAGGCGTGTGGTCGCGTTCTCAAGCATTGCCGTCTTTTCTCGAGGGCACAAAACAACGTTGTCGATCGTGGGCAGCCGTGCGAGCATCTCAATGGCTATCCATTCCAGCGCACCGTTTCGTCGTAGGCGGGCAAATCTGTAGTCGTTTGACAGACTTGCACGGAAGGCGTCAGTCGACGTTGTTCCGCGCATCTGAAAATACCAGTTGTTTATCTCGGTGAATATGATCGGCCTGTCACGATCCAGCCAGTTCGATGCTCCGCGCAAGAAGAGGTCTTCGTGTCCCTCGATGTCCATTTTCGCGACGGGAATTTCCCAGTCGGGATATTGGTCGCAGATGGAATCGAAGGTTTGTGTCTCGACTTCGATTTGATTGAACGCAAGGTCTGCTTCCTTCGAAATGGCGATCGAGGCATTTCCCGTCTGCGAACCCGTTTCGAAGTCTTCGCGCAGAACCAGGCTGACCGTGCCGTTTTTGTCGGAAAGCGCCTTTTGCCAAATCAGGACTTTCCCTGAGGCACCGTTCAGGTCGACGTTTTCCCGGAGGCGCAGGATGTTGCCTGGCACCGGTTCAAAGCAAAGCGCTGAACGTCCACTTGGCATCTGTGCCGCTACCCGCACCGCATAAAGGCCAATATTGGCACCAACATCGAGAAAGTGTCCCGTCGACATTCTCAGCAATTTGCAGATCAGACCGACCGTATAGTCATCGTACCAACCGGACCAGTAGGCGTACCACTCCGTGTGTGATCGCAGGTCGATCTTCATCTTTGTGCCGTCCGCCATCTTGCAGATTTTGACCGGCGCTGCGCCGCGCTTTAGCAGAGAGCGGTTAATCCTCAGGCATGTGCGGTAGCCGCGGCGCGTGGTGGACCATTGCCGCAAACCTTTCGCGGCAACGCTGTGCAGCTTGTCTATCATGAAGCTACGCATAAGAAGCCTCAACAGGCATTACCGAATGTCTCCTGATTGAGGGATGTTTGACGTCGCCACCAGGGCTCAACCGCGCAGCCTGCGTGCGGGTGAGGGGTTTATCAAATTGCCTATGCGGCAAATCACCCGGCGTCCGAAGTGATCCTGAAACGTTGAATGTCCCGCTTCAGGCGGCGCAAGATATCTTCCCGGACTTCAGGTGCATCATTCAAAAACATAGGACCCCATGTCACACAAATCGAGACCGAAATCTTCCAGTACCTCGCCGTCCTGGAACTCTGCGCGAATATCGTAGATGCACGTGCTCAACCCGTCGGCAATGACTACGTCGACCTCATAATCGACATCGAGAATGCCGCCGGCGAGCAGATTGCGCTCCCATGCATTCGTGTTTTCCGAAGAAACATGAAATGCAGTCATTGCACTGGGTGACTCGTTCACGAGTTTGAATGTCAGGTCTTCCGCATTGGCGCCGGTTGCGAGGGCGAGTGTCACGGCCAGCAGGCCGGAAAAAATGATTTTGCGCATTGGTAGATACCATCTGTAATTTGCCCCACCGCGAAACTATCCCCTATTCGCGCTCTTACAACCAGAAAATGTGTGCTGTTCACGGTTTTTTGTCAAAGCTGATGATAAATAACGGGTACGCAGCGGCATACGCCGATTGGTTGGCGGCAGCGACACAGGTGCACCGCTACCGCCGGAATACGCGGCGTTTCACGCAGCCATGTGACGGCGTGTTGCCGCAATGCGGAAGCGGTTGGCGACGAAGGCGGCATCCGTCAGCGCGGCGTTGCCGGCCGGGTTGGCACCCGTGACATGATAGTCGCTGAACGCAGCGCTTTGATTGACGAAAACGCCGCCGGTCAGATTGCATGAGAGGCTGACGCCCGCATCGGCAAACGCATCGGCCGCATGATTCAGTATCGTGTCGTCCGTCGCGTAGATCGATGCGGTGATCGCTCCCTTTTTTGCAGCAAGGGAGGCTGCGCGCTCTATGCCTTCGTCGGCATCCGAAACCGCAATCACAAAACTGATCGGCCCGAAGTGTTCCCGATGATGGGCATCGCTGTCGCCTTCGCGCAGTTTGAGGATGAGCGGCGTTGCCGTGCGCGCATCGTTCATATTCTCGATTGCCGAAGATGGTCGCAACACAGGACCGAGATCGGCCGCGGAAACTATACGATCGAGTGTCGCATCGCTCGCAATTGCGCCGCAGACGCCCGCGGCCCGGTCCGGATCGCCGAGCAGCTTGTCGACGGAAATCCGGATTCCGTCTGCCACCTCATCGAAACTCTTGTGGCCCTCATCGGTTTCGATGCCGCCGTCCGGAACATAGATGTTCTGCGGCGCGGTGCACATCTGGCCGCTGTAAAGGGACAGCGAAAAGGCAATGTTGGAACACATGCCGCGGAAATTGTCGGTGGAGGCGACGACGATTGAGTTGACGCCGGCTTCTTCGGTGTAGACTTGGGTGTTTCGGCCCGCATTTTCGCGAACCCAGTCTCCGAATGCGTTCGAGCCGGTGAAGTCGATAATGCGAACGGAAGGATCCGAAACAAGGTCCTTGGTGATTTCAGAACCCGGTTCGTCGGCTGCAAGAAGCAGAACATTCGGATCAAAACCGGCCTCTGACAGGACCTCGCGCCCGATTTGCACGGTCAGTGCCAAAGGCAGGATGGAACCGGGATGCGGTTTGACAATGACCGTGTTGCCTGTTGCAAGACTGGCAAAGAGGCCCGGATAGGAGTTCCAGGTGGGGAAAGTGGCGCAACCGATCACAAGCGCGACGCCGCGCGGAATGACGCGGAAGCGTTTCTCCAGAACCAGCGGATCGTGCTTGCCCTGTGGTTTTGTCCAAATGGCCGAGCCGGGCGTGCGCGCCATTTCGGCATAGGCGTAGGTCACGGCCTCAAGCCCGCGGTCCTGCGCATGCGGGCCACCGGCCTGAAAGGCCATCATGAACGCCTGGCCCGTGGTGTGAGACACGGCATTTGCCATTTCGAAGCTGTGTTTGTTCAGCCGGTCAAGGAATTCAAGGCAAACGCCGACGCGTGCCTCGATGGAGGCTCTCGACCAGCCCCTTGCAGCGTCTTCCGCGGCTTGCAGGAGGAGGGCAGGGGATGCTTTCGGATAGGTGATCCCGAGCTCCAGTCCGTAGGGCGATTGCTCCTTGCCAACCGTACCACCGTCTGAAGGGTGCCCGGCGATATCAAAGGCCTGTCCCAGCCGCGATTTGAATGCGCCAGCGCCATCGTCCTTGGCAGTTTCTCCATAAATCTTGCCGCTTGCCACTTCCGGATAAGGCGACCAGTAGTCCCGGGTCCGTGCGGCATCCAGCGCCTTTTCCAGTGTTGCCTTGTGCCTTTCAAAAAAACCGCTCATTCTTTTCTCCTATGATGATTGTCCAGCAGGATTGTTCTGTCCCGCGATTTTGAATGCCGGAAAGTCATCGAAGACCCAGCCGTTTTTCAGTGTGTCGTAGATGATCGCGAGCAACTTGCGCGCTGTGGCGATGATTGCCTTGCCGGCCCCGCGCCGGGCTTTGATCCGTTGGTAGAAGGCATTGAGGTAGCCCGAGTAACGAATGGCAATGAGCGTGCACTGGACCAGCGTGGTGCGCATCAGTTTGTTCCCGCGTTTGGTGATCCGGCCCCGGTTGTCAGTCTCGCTTGACTGGCTGACACGGGGGACAATGCCCACATAGGCGGCCAGTTTGTCCGCGTCTTCGAAGTCATCGACGTTGCCTATGCCGGAGAGGAATACGGCTGCCGCGCGCGGCCCGACACCCTTGATCGAGATCAGCCCGTCATATCCGTCCATGGCCTCAGCGGCGGAGGCGATCTCGCGATCAAGTTCGGCGATTGCATCCGTCAGGCTGAGCGCCTGATCGCGCACGATGCGCAGTTCCACCTGTTCGAGGCTGGAGAACCGGCCGGTCTCCAGGGCATTGAGCCGTCGCTTGGAGCCCAGGCTTTCCTTCTTCAGCTTGATGCCGTGGCGGGTGTGGAGCGCGTGGATCTTGTTCAAAAGCCGGGTGCGCTGCTTGACCAGAAGGTCGCGCGTGTGGGTCAGCGACGCCAGTTCGCCTTCGGCCACCGTTTTGACGCGGGTCTCAGGCAGCATGTCCTTTGACAGAAAGAAGGCCAGGGCCCGGGCGTCGTTTCTGTCCGTCTTCTTCACCGACTTGCGGATCACGCCGAACTGCTTCGGGTTGACCACCACCACACGGCCAACGCAGGCGATCACTTCGTCGCGGAACCAGGCCGAATTGCCCGTCGCTTCCACGGCGACCTCATCGTCCGCATCAAGGCTCAGGCAGAACCGGTCCAGATCGGCCGCTGCCAGCTGGCAGGTTTCAAAAACCTCGTTGCCGTCCGCGGCAAGGCGGCAGACCGTGAAAGACGTCGTGTGGAGATCGACACCGATGAAAGCCATTGCTAAAATCCTCTCGTTGGCGGGAGGCGGAACCCTGCAAAGGGGTGTGAACGGCCAGGCCAGACTCCTATACGAGATCACCGGGTCGAACCGGGCCTCATGCTGGTCGTTCGGATGCAGGCGGCGGGTAATCTCCTGTACAGGGTCGCAATGCCCTAAAAAGACATCCAGCCTGCAGCCTATCCGCCTCTCCCGGCACTCTAGCCGAGTCGGGATGCATGACCGCTCACATCCCATTCATGCCATCTCCTGTCGATCGGGTGATCGGAAATTAGACGTTTCTTAATCATTGACCAACCGGTCGGTTTATGCAACATAAATTGTCGAAACACGCACAAATGAGCGGATTTTCGGGAGGATAAATGAAATGAGCGATGATCGGGTTCTGGTGGAAAGCCATGACGGCTACGTCGTCATCACGCTTAATCGCCCGGACAAGCTGAATGCATTTACGCCCATTCAAAACAACAGTTTGATGGAAGCCCTGGATGCCGCCGACGAGGATCCGGATTGTCGCGCCATTGTTCTGACGGGTGCAGGCAGGGGATTTTGCGCCGGCCAGGATCTTGGCGAGCGCAATCCGGCGGACGGCACGCCCGATCTCGGCCAGACCATCGAGACCTACTTCAATCCGATGATCCGCAAACTGCGCGCCATTCAGCTTCCCATTGTCTGCGCGGTCAACGGTGTCGCGGCTGGCGCAGGTGCGAATGTCGCGCTCGCCTGCGATATCGTTCTGGCCGCGCGATCGGCAAAATTCATTCAGGCCTTCTCGAAGATCGGGCTAGTTCCGGACAGCGGCGGCACCTGGACGGTCACGCGGCTGGTTGGTGAGGCGCGCGCAAAGGCGATCATGCTCACCGGTGCGCCGGTCACAGCCGAAACCGCAGAGACCTGGGGCATGATCTGGCGGGCGGTCGATGACGCGGAACTGATGAATGAGGCGCAGGCGCTGGCGGCCGAACTGTCAAAAGGAGCCACGGTCGGCCTTGGACTGACGAAGATGCTGGTGCAGGCTGCCGGAACGAATACGCTCGACAGGCAACTGGATCTTGAACGCGACACGCAGCGGGAAGCGGGACGGACACCGGACTATGCGGAAGGCGTGACCGCCTTCCTTGAAAAGCGACCCGCCGCATTCACCGGTCGGAGATAGGTCCGATGGCTGCTGAAAGGCAACACCCGTCCACACTTTCACCCGACGCGCTTGCCGAGGCGTGTGCACAATCCATGTGGGAAAACGACAATGCCTCCAGGCACCTCGGCATGGAGATCGAAGCGGTATCGGCGGGCAGCGCCACCTTGTCCATGACGGTTCGGGACCATATGACCAACGGCCACGATATCTGCCATGGCGGGTATATCTTTACACTGGCGGACAGTGCCTTTGCCTTTGCTTGCAACAGCTACAACCAAAACGCTGTTGCGCAACATTGCGCCGTATCATTTCTGCTACCGGTGCACAGCGGCGAGAAACTGACCGCGGTGGCGCGCGAGATACACCGGGCAGGACGCAGTGGCATTTACGACATACGCGTCACCAGGGGCGACGGCGAGACAGTGGCGGAGTTTCGCGGCCAATCGCGCACCGTCAAGGGAACGCATCTGCCGGTCGAAGACTGACTGGAACGGTATCGGCGGACAGGAGGACAGGCATATGCAGGCACAATCAACCAACAAACCGGGCGCACCGGCGTCGATTTCCAGATCGGGCGAGGGCGGGCTGGAGGCCATCGAAACGGCGTCACGTGACGAAATTGCAGCGCTGCAGCTTTCTCGGATGAAAGAGACGCTTCAAAACGCCTATGCGAATTCGCCCTTCTACCGCGCGCATTTCGACAAACACGGTATTCATCCGGACGACCTTCACGGACTTGAAGACCTTGCCCGCTTTCCCTTCACCGTCAAGCAGGACCTGCGAGACAACTACCCGTTCTCGATGTTCAGTGTGCCGAAGGAGCGGCTCGCAAGGGTCCATGCATCCTCCGGCACGACGGGCAAGCCCACGGTGGTCGGATATACGCTCAAGGACATCGACACCTGGGCGCAGGTGGTCGCACGGTCGATTTATGCAAGTGGGGCAGGCCGGGCGAGATGGTGCACGTTGCCTACGGATACGGCCTTTTCACCGGCGGTCTCGGTGCGCACTACGGCGCCGAGAAGCTCGGCTGCACCGTCGTGCCGGTTTCCGGCGGGATGACCGAGCGGCAGGTGACGCTGATCGATGATTTCAAGCCCGAGATCATCATGATCACGCCGTCCTACATGTTGTCCGTGCTCGACGAATTCCGCAAAGTCGGCATCGACCCGCGTCAGTCCTCCCTGAAAGTCGGCATATTCGGCGCTGAGCCCTGGACCAACTCCATGCGGCAGGAAATCGAGGAATCCTTCAACATGGATGCGGTCGACATTTACGGCCTTTCGGAGGTGATGGGGCCGGGCGTCGCCAATGAGTGCGTCGAGACGAAGGACGGACTCCATATCTGGGAGGACCATTTCTATCCGGAGATCATCGACCCGGATACCGGCGAAGTGCTGCCGGACGGGCAAAAGGGAGAACTGGTGTTCACCTCGCTGACCAAGGAAGCTTTTCCGATCATCCGCTACCGCACCCGCGATCTGACCCGGCTGCTGCCCGGAACGGCGCGCACGATGCGGCGCATGGAAAAGGTCACCGGCCGCTCTGACGACATGATGATTGTCCGCGGCGTCAATATCTTCCCGACGCAGATTGAGGAACAACTGCTGAAATGCGCCGGTCTTTCGCCGCACTACCAGATCGAGCTGACGCGTGCGGGCCGCATGGACACGATGACGATCATGGTGGAATCGATGCCTGAAGCCGCCGGAGATGATGCCCGAGAGAAAAGCGGTGCGGAACTTGCCGCGCACGTCAAGAGTTCACTTGGTGTCACAGCCAAGGTCGAGGTTCGTGTCCCCGGCGGCGTCGAGCGCTCGGCCGGCAAGGCGCGGCGCGTTGTCGACCGTCGCAAAACCGACTAAGAAAACGCAGCAATAACGGGAACAGCATTTGGCCAGAACGAAAGCCATCGACTACGAGGTCAAGCGGGGTGCCATCCTACGGGAGGCCGCAAAGCTGTTTGCTGACGTCGGCTACGATCGATCGTCCATGTCGCAGCTGGCGGAAGTCTGCGGCGTCTCCAAGGCTCTGCTGTACCACTACTACTCCGGCAAGGACGCACTGTTGTACGATGTGATCGGTGCGCATCTGAAGGATCTGTGCCTGACGGTCGAAGCCGCCGACAGGCCCGATGCAGAGCCGAATGAACGGTTGCACGGTCTTGTTGCGGCGCTGCTCAATGCGTATCGCGAGGCGGATCACGAACACAAGGTGCAGATCAACGAGATGAAGCACCTGCCGAGCGAGCAGCAGGAAGCGCTGAAAGACCTGGAGCGACGGCTCGTTGCGCGTTTTGCCGCGGCCGTGACCGGGATCAATCCGGGAATGGAAGCGCGGCTGATCAAGCCGGTGACCATGTCGCTGTTCGGAATGCTCAACTGGCACTACATGTGGTTTCGCCCCGAGGGCGAGGTCGACCGCGAGGAGTATGCCCGCATCGCGAGCCGACTCATCATAGACGGTGCGCGCGGCCTTTCCTAAATCAACTTACTGATAAAGTTAGGTTTTCACCCCGCAAGTTGCTCTGGCCGGCCGGACGGGCAATAAATGCGGCATGTCTGATTCTGCATCCAGAGCGCTTGAAGTCCTGATCGATGATTTCCACTCCGGTGAACGCATCAGGGTCTGGTCGCTGGTCATCACCATCTTCGGCGATGCCGTCATTCCGCGTGGTGGTGAGTTGTGGCTCGGATCGCTGCAGGAGTTGATGGAGCGGTTGCGTATCGAGCCGAGCGCAGTTCGTGCTGCCATGTCGCGCCTGACCGCGGATGGCTGGCTGACACGGTTGCGGCTCGGCCGCAAGAGCTTCTACCGGCTGGCCGAAGCCGGCGAGGCTGAGTTTGAGGAGGCCGCCCGGCGCATTTACCGGCCGCATCACAGCGAATGGTCGGGCAAATGGCTGATGCTTTCGCTTTCGACCGATACGGGTGAAGGAAGGGAGGCACGGCGGCGTCAGCTGCGCAGTGCTGGATTTGGCGCCATCAGTCCAACCGTTTTCTTGAGACCCGATACGATGGAGAATGGGCGCGCGCCCGCCTTGCAGACGGGAGAAGTGCTCTTTCATTCGTCGCTCGATCCGGCGTCCGATGCCCGGCAGATGGTTGCGCAAGCCTGGCAGCTTGGTGAAGTGGAAGCGCACTATTCCGAGTTCATCGATACATTTGCGCCGCTCGGCCGGGCGCTTGATAAAGGCGTGCTGTCCGATCCGCTGTCCGCCATGGCGGCGCGCAGCCTGCTGATTCACCGCTTTCGCCGCATGGCACTGCGCGATCCAGCATTTCCGGAAGAACTTACGCCAGAAGGCTGGCGCGGCGAGGCGGCCCGGACGTTGGTTTCGTCGATTTACCGCAAACTTGCGGGGCCCAGCGAAACCTGGCTCGATACATGTCCCAATTCGCATGAGAGACCGATCAGAAAACCGGAATTCGATATCGCCGAACGGTTCGGAAACTAGGCTCCGGAATCGTTAATATGTTACGAATATTTTGTTGACAATTCACGGTTCGTAACATATAATCCTTCTAAACTTAAGAAGGATCAGGGATATGTACTCTCAGGGGCTCATTGGCGCCGACGGCAAGACCGACGAGGACGAAGCCTTCCTTGCCGCGTTTCAGGAACGTATCGATGCAGAGCAGAAGATCGAACCGAACGATCCGATGCCCGAAGGCTATCGCAAGACGCTGATCCGCCAGATCTCGCAACACGCGCATTCCGAGATCATCGGCATGCAGCCGGAGGGCAACTGGATCAGCCGGGCCCCGACGCTTCGGCGCAAGGCTGCACTTATGGCCAAGGTGCAGGACGAGGGCGGTCACGGCCTCTATCTTTATTCTGCGGCCGAGACGCTCGGCATCAGCCGCGAAGAGATGTATCAGCAGCTGCTTTCGGGCGCGGCGAAATACTCGTCGATCTTCAATTACCCGGCACTGACCTGGGCCGACATCGGGGCGATCGGATGGCTGGTGGATGGTGCCGCCATCATGAACCAGATCGCGCTGTGCCGCTGTTCCTACGGTCCTTACGCGCGCGCCATGATCCGCATCTGCAAGGAAGAGAGCTTTCACCAGCGGCAGGGCTACGAGATCCTGATTACATTGTGCAACGGATCGGACGAGCAGAAGGCGATGGCGCAGGACGCGCTCAACCGCTTCTGGTGGCCGTCGCTGATGATGTTCGGCCCGTCGGAAGGCCAGTCAGTGCATTCGCAGCAGTCCATGCTGTGGAAGATCAAGCGTTTTTCCAATGATGATCTGCGCGACAAATTCATCAACGCCACCGTGCCCCAGGCCGAGTTCCTGGGTCTGAAAGTCCCGGACCCTGGACTGAAGTGGAACGAGGAAAAACAGGGTTACGACCACGGCGAGATCGACTGGGACGAATTCTGGCGCGTCGTGAAGGGCGACGGCCCCTGCAACCGCGAGCGCATGCGCACACGCCGCCGTGTCGAAACGGAAGGCGAATGGGTTCGCGAGGCAGCAGCCGCCTTTGCGCAAAAACGCGCCGACCGCCAAGCCGCTGCCCGCGTTGCCGCCGAATAGTTCCGAACCCACCAAATACATTCCGAATTGCGGAAAGGGATTCCGATGACCGAAACAGCAACCCCATTGTGGGAGGTCTTTATCCGGGCGCGCAACGGCCTCAGCCACAAGCACGCCGGCTCGATTCATGCAACCGACGCGGAAATGGCGCTGCAGGCGGCGCGTGACGTCTATACGCGGCGCGGCGAGGGACAAAGCGTGTGGGTGGTACGTTCCAGCGACATCGTTGCATCCGACCCGGTCGACAAGGACATGATGTTCGAACCGACGGCGAGCAAGATCTACCGCCACCCGACCTTTTACGAGATCCCTGAAGACGTCGGAAACATGTGAGGCAATGATGGCCAAGGACAACACGCTTTTCACATATCTTCTGCGGTTGGCGGACGACCACCTCATTCTCAGCCAGCGCCTCGGTGAATGGACCGGCCGTGCGCCAACGCTCGAGGAGGATCTGGCGCTGACCAACATCGCGCTCGACCTGATCGGTCAGGCACGCTCGCTTTACAGCTATGCCGGCGCCATAGAGGGCAGGGGACGCGATGAGGATCAGCTCGCCTTCACACGCCCCGAACGCGATTACCTCAACGCGTTGATCGTCGAGCAGCCGAATGGTGATTTCGCGCATACGATCGTACGGCAGTTTTTCATCGCCGCATTCATGGTCCCGTTCTGGCGCGAAATGGAAAATTCGGGTGATGCGCAACTGGCGGCAATCGCGGCCAAGGCCAGCAAGGAGGTCGCCTATCACCTTCGCCACACATCCGAATGGGTCGTGCGTCTCGGTGATGGCACCGATGAAAGCCACCGCCGCATGGTCGAAGCGCTTGAAGACCTCGCCATGTACACGGGCGAACTCTTCGTGAATGATGCAGTGACGGATGCTGCCGTTGCAGACGGCTTTGGCGTCAATGTTTCTTCACTTGAAAAGGAATGGCGGCAAACGGTCGACCAGGTACTTGGCGAGGCAACGCTTGAACTTCCGGACGTGAGCCATATGCAATCGGGCGGAAGGGACGGTCTCCACACAGAGCATCTCGGCCATATCCTCAGCGAACTGCAATACATGCAGCGGGCCTATCCCGGATTGACCTGGTAGGCAGCAATGGTTGAGGTCGTCGACATAAAGCAAGGCAGCAATGCAAAAGTCCGCCAGGCCGCATGGCTTGCGGCGGCTGTCGTCCCGGACCCGGAGATCCCGGTTGTCACGGTCGCAGACCTCGGCATCCTGCGCTCGGTCGATGTTTCCGCCGACGGGACTGTCGTCGCCCGTGTAACACCAACCTATTCGGGCTGTCCGGCAACCCAGTTGATCGAACAGATGGTGCTGGAGGCCCTGCAAGCGGCGGGCTTTGAAAATGCGCGTGTCGAATCCGTGCTCAGCCCCGCCTGGACCACCGACTGGATCAGCGATGACGGCAAGGAGAAGCTGCGGCAGTTCGGGATCGCCCCGCCTGAAAAGACGTCCAATTCCAAACGCGCCCTGTTCGGTGAGACCGTGGTTCATTGTCCGCGTTGCGGTTCGGCCGAAACCGAGCGGGTGAGCGAGTTCGGATCGACGCCGTGCAAGGCACACTACCGGTGCACGGCGTGCAAGGAACCCTTCGATTATTTCAAATGCCTTTGAGGGATCAAAGATGGCCCGTTTTCATTCACTGAAGATTGCTGATGTCCGCCGCGAAACGCCGGATGCCGTTTCCGTGGCATTTGATGTGCCGGAGGCTTCGAGGGAGGCATTCGCCTTCATACCAGGGCAGTATCTGACGCTGAGGGCGAATGTCGAAGGCGAACCGGTACAGCGGACCTACTCGATCTGCAGCGGTCTCGATGAGGGAGAACTGCGCGTTGCCATCAAGCGGGTCGAGGGCGGAGTCTTTTCCAATTTCGCCAACGACAACCTTGAGGCCGGCATGGCGCTGGACGTTATGGGGCCGCAAGGTCGCTTTACGGCACACCCTTCAGCAGAGGCCCGCAATCACTATGTTGCGTTTACCGCCGGTTCCGGCGTCACGCCGATCTTCTCGATCGTGAAAACGATCCTCAGCCGCGAGCCGGACAGCACCTTCACGATGTTCTATGGCAACCGCGACCGTGCCTCGGTGATCTTTCGCGAACAGTTGGAGGACCTGAAGGACCGGTTCCTGGAGCGCTTTACGCTCATCCATGTGCTGAGCCGCGAGGGCCAGGACGTCGACCTGTTGCATGGCAGGTTGAACGCGGAACGCATTGAAAAATTTGCCGAAACCGGTCTCTTCGACGCTGAAACTGTCGCCAATGTCTTTCTTTGCGGTCCGGGTGACATGATCGAAACCAGCCGCACAACGCTGGAAAAGCTGGGCGTGGCTTCGGACCGCATCCGCTTCGAGCTCTTCACACCTGCGGAGGGCAGCCCGCCGCCAAAGCCGAAATCTCAGAAAGCGCAGGAGGCCGCGGAAAAGGGTGTCGCCATCGAGACGGTGCTCGACGGTGCCTCGCGTGCCTTTGTGATGGGTGTCGAAGACGACAACGTTGTCGATGCAGCGCACCGGCACGGGATCGAGTTGCCGTTCTCCTGCAAGGGCGGCATGTGCTGCACCTGCCGCTGCCGGCTGAAGGAAGGCGATGTCGAGATGGCCGCGAACTATTCGCTCGAGCCCTGGGAACTCGAGGCCGGCTTCGTCCTTGCCTGCCAGTCTCGCCCACTGACGGACAAGGTCGTGCTCGACTTCGACGAGGTTTAGGGCCAGACCGCTCCAAGCATATTTCCAATGCCTATTCAGTTCGTGGCCGGTTCAGGTTAAAGGCTGAGCGATGGACGGTCAAAGCGGCACACGATTCGGTCTGGTTTTCCTGCTCTGGGTTGCCGGGCTTTGTGCGGCGGCTCAGTTCGCCAAGGTGGCCGTCGTCTTTCCCGCCCTGCAGCAGCAATATCCGCTCGCCGGCGCGGAGATCGGCTTTCTTGTCTCCATCATCAGCTTCATCGGCATTCTTCTCGGGACGTCGGCCGGCATGGTGATTGCCCGACTGGGCTTCCGGCGGCTCCTTCTTTGGGCACTGGTGCTCGGCGCCGCCGTATCCGCCTACCAGGCGACCCTGCCGCCTTTCGCGATGATGATGGCCAGCCGGTTTGTCGAGGGCATATCGCACCTGATCATCGTGGTGGCGGCTCCCACCCTGATTGCGCAGATCAGCTCTGAGCGACACCGTCCGTATACGCTGACGCTGTGGGGCACATTTTTCGGTGTTGCGTTTTCACTGGTCGCCTGGCTCGGCATTCCGCTCGTTTCGATGCACGGTCTGCACATGATCTTCATTGCCCATGCAGCCGCCATTTCGGTTGTCGTGGTGCTACTCTATTTTCTGCTGCCCTCAATCCTGCCGGCCGGTGCGGACCGGACGATGCCCGGCTTCGTTCAGATCATCCGACAGCACGTCGTGATTTACAGATCACCCAACATGGCGGCACCGGCGCTCGGCTGGCTATTCTATACGTTCAGTTTCGTCTCCATGCTGACATTGCTTCCCGATACCGTTCCGGCGGAAAGCAGAACCTTCGTCGCGGCGATGATGCCGCTGGCGAGCATTGTCAGCTCGATGACAGTCGGCATGGCCATGCTTCGTTTCACCAGCGCGGTCAATGTGGTGATTGTCGGCTTTACGCTGGCCCTTCTTGTTTCCGCCGGATTGTGGTTCAGCCCGGGGAGCGCGTGGCTTTGCATCCTGCTTTTTGCAGCATTGGGTCTCGTCCAGGGGGCCAGTTTCGCGGCGGTTCCGCAACTCAATAAATCGGCAGACACGCAGGCCATGGCCAACGGTGCCCTGGCGCAGATGGGAAATCTCGGCAACACGTGCGGCACGCCCGTGGCGCTCGCCATCATGGTTTCGCTCGGCTATGGCGGTATGATAGCGACGATCCTGCTGTGTTATATTCTTGGAATCGCAATTCATTATCTCCTGAGCCGCAGGCGGCGTCTTTTGATTGTGCAGGCGGAGGGATAGAGGCTCTCCTCCGATCCTTCGGATCACCATCCACACAGTCCTGTTTCAATTTTTGACTTCTTGATCAAATTATGAAACTCTTTTTTCTCCGGCACGGAGGAAAGAAAAAATGAAATCAATACTTGATGTGACACGCAGAGGGGTTCTGCATTTTGTGGGGCTGGCAGCGCTGGTTCTAAGCACCGGATTTGCGTCGGCACAGGACGTCAAAGTGGCGGCAATTTATACGTTGCCTGTCGAACAGCAATGGATCAGCCGTATCCACAAGGCGCTCAATGCGGCGGCGGAACGCGGTGACATTGAGTATGTGTTCTCCGAGAATGTGGCCAATACGGACTACGAACGCGTGATGCGCGAATATGCCGAACAGGGACAGAACCTGATCGTCGGCGAGGTGTTCGGCCTCGAACGCGCCGCCCGAAAGGTCGCCAAGGATTATCCGGAAACGGCATTTCTCATGGGCTCCTCATTCGGTCCGGTCGCACCGAATTTCGCGGTATTCGACAACTGGATTCATGAGCCGTCTTACCTTACCGGCATGATCGCCGGTTCTGCCACGGAATCGAATGTGATCAGCATGGTCGGCGGCTATGCCATTCCCGAGGTGAACCGGCTGATGAACGCCTTCATGGACGGTGCGCGCTCAGTCAACCCGGACGTCAAGTTCATCGTGAACTTCATCGACAGCTGGTACGATCCGCCGAAGGCCAAGGAAAGCGCATTCGCCATGATGGATGCCGGCGCCGATATCATGTATGCAGAACGTTTCGGTGTTTCGGACGCGGCCGTCGAGCGCGGCGTCAAGGCCGTCGGCAACGTTATCGACACATCCGGCGACTATCCCGGCACGATCCTCGCCTCGGCGCTCTGGCACATGGAGCCGACCATCGACAAGGCGATCGCCAATGTGAAGTCGGGCAATTTCGAGGCTGCCGATTACGGCCAGTTCAGCTTCATGGGCTATGGCGGCGGCTCGCTGGTGCTTGACGAAGGACTGGTTCCGGCGGAGGTCGTTGCCGCAACGAAGGCGAAGGAAACCGAGATCATGGACGGGCTCTTCCGCGTCAACGTCAATGACGCACGCCCGGTCTCCGACAACTAGGATCATCCAACGGGCCGTGAACAGACACGGCCCGTTTTCGTTTCTCTTGCAGAAATAAGCGCTTATGGCTTCCGAGAAAGTCCTGTCGCTGAACGGGCTGAACAAGCGCTTCGGCTCGGTTGTCGCCAACAAGGACGTCAACCTTACCCTCAACAAGGGCGAGGTTCTGGCGCTGCTTGGTGAAAACGGTGCAGGCAAGACGACGCTGATGAACATGTTGTTCGGCCACTACCTGCCGGACAGCGGCACCGTCGAGGTGGCGGACGAAAACGGAAAGCTGAAGCCGTTGCCGCTCGGCCATCCGCAGGCCGCCATCGCTGCCGGTGTCGGGATGGTGCATCAGCACTTCGCGCTGGCGGAGAATCTGAATGCGCTCGACAACATCGTCATGGGATCGGAAAACCTTGGAGCGCTCCGGAGAAACCGAAGTGCTGCGGCGAGAAAGATCAATCAAATCATGGAGAGCAGCGGGCTGAGCGCGCCGCTTGACATCCCGGTCGGCCGGTTGTCCGTTGGCGAACGCCAGCGTGTGGAGATCCTCAAGGCGCTCTACCGGGACGTCCGCATTCTGGTTCTCGACGAGCCGACCGCGGTGCTGACGCCGCAGGAGGCCGATGCGCTTTTCGAGAACATCGGGGCGATGGCTAAGGAAGGCCTTTCAGTCATCTTCATTTCGCACAAATTACGCGAGGTCCTGGCGTTCTCTCACCGCATCGCCGTGCTGCGCCACGGTGTCAATGTCGGCGAGATCGCCACTGCCGACGCCGACGAACGCACGATTGCGCGGATGATGGTCGGCGCCGATACCGAACGTGCTGAGCGCACCGCGATGGAGCCCGGGAAGCCCGTGCTTTCGCTGCGGGATGTGCGGGTGCCGGGCCGCTCCGAGCGCGATACGCTGGAGATTTCCGAACTGGATGTTTGCAGCCGTGAGATCGTCGGCATCGCAGGGGTGTCGGGGAACGGTCAGGCGGCGCTCGCAGGCGTTATCTCGGGCACGGTTCAGCCGCAGCGCGGAGAAATCAGCATCGCAGGCGAGGCGGTCACCATGAGCAGCCCGACTGTGATGATCGACGCCGGTGTCGGACGCATACCAGAAGACCGTCATCACGATGGCATCGTCGGATCGATGAGTGTCGCAGAGAACATGGTCATCGAACGCTTGAGCGACGACGCGGTGCAGAGGAACGGTCTGCTGAAGCGGGAGAGCATCGCGCAAAACGCGGAGCGTCTTGTCAAGGCGTATGATGTGCGCGGTCCGGGGATCGAGGCGCCGGCGCGGTTGCTGTCGGGCGGCAACATTCAGAAACTGATCCTTGCCCGGGTTTTCGAGGAATCGCCGCGGCTGATCCTTGCAAATCAGCCCACGCGCGGGCTCGACATGGGGGCGGCGGCCGAGGTGGCGCGACGGCTGCTCGAAGCGAGAGCGCGCGGTGCAGGAATCATTCTGATTTCGGAAGATCTTGATGAAGTTCTCGGCCTCGCGGACCGCATCCTTGTCATTCACGACGGTCAACTCGGTGCCGCGCCTTCTCGGGACCGGGAAACCATCGGCCTGATGATGGCGGGAGAGATGGCATGATACGCATCGAGCCGCGCCAGGCGACCAGCCCTGCGCTGAAATACGGCGTTCCCGTTCTTTCCTCCCTGATCGCCCTGGCGCTTGCAGCAATTCCCCTGGCGCTGGCAGGTGCCAATGTCGGCAATGCCTATGTCGAGATGTTCACCGGCGTATTCGGCTCCGTCTTCGCATTCTCAGAGATGCTGACGCGAGCGACACCACTCATCTTCACTGGGCTTGCCGCAGCGTCGAGTAGCCGAGGGGAATTTCACCCCTCGGCCCTCACAGAACCGGACTTGAGACTCTCGCCTCATCCGGCTCCTACTCTCCAGCCTCCGGTCGAATACCGAGTTGCCACAGGACAAAAAGGTTGGGGTCCCGTCGCGCGATACGTCCCAGCCAATGCGTGGACGCCCGCTCCCGGCGTCTGAACCGTTTATATTTCCGTCGCGCCCAGCGGGCGAGGGCCACGTTCACCTGACGCAGCACCTGAACGCACTTCGAGCGGTAATAGCGCCCGTAGTAGTTCATCCAGCCTCGCACCGCCGGATTAATCAGGCGGGCCAGATCCTCCAGGGTCTGATTGTTCCTGGTGGATGCCATCCGCCACTCGCGGATGGTCCTGCGCACCGCCTTCGCCGCTTGAACACTGATCGCCGGCAGGAAGCTGACGAAGTAGTGTCCCCACCGGTTCCTGGCTCGCCGAGGCTGGAACGTAAAGCCGAGAAAGTCGAACTTGACCCGCTCGTGTTCCTGCCTGCGGTCATCGTCCTTGCAGTAGACGATTTTGGTCTTCGTCGGATGCAATTCCAGACCGCAATCGGCCAGCCGTTTCCGGATGGCCTCCAACACCGCCTGCGCCTCTCCTTCGCTCCTGCAGTGAACGACTGCATCATCCGCGTAACGTTCAAAGCGGACGTTTGGATGGTTTCGTTCCATCCACGAGTCGAACGCGTAGTGCAGGAAGAGATTGGCGAGAATCGGACTGATTGGTGAGCCTTGCGGCGTTCCCTTGGTCCGTTCTTCCCGGGTGCCGTCCGGTCGCTCGACAGCAGCGCGAAGCCACCGCCCAACGTACAGCCGGATCCAGGCCAGGTCAGTGTGATGTGCAACGGCACGTTCGATCAGGTCATGCGGAATCGAATCAAAAAATGCTTTGATATCAAGATCGATCACCCAGTCGAACGTCCAGCAGCGTTTCCGTGCCACTCCGACCGCATCAAGCGCCGAACGACCGGGCCGATAGCCATAGGAATCACGGTGGAACATCGGTTCCACCATTGGTTCCAGAACCATCTTCACAGCCGTTTGCGCCACGCGGTCGGCGATCGTCGGAATGCCAAGAGGTCGAAGACCGCCCCCACTTTTGGGTATCTCGACGAGCCGCACCGGCGGCGGGTGATACGAGCCCGACGACATCCGGTTCCAGACCTTGTAAAGGTTTCCCCCGAGGTCTTCCTCGAATGCTGCCATAGACACGCCGTCAACACCGCCCGCGCCGCGATTCGCCCGTACCTGTCGGTAGGCGTCCCAGACCAGCCGCTTCGGAATTTCGAATGGCTTTGCCTCAGACAACGGCTCCTCCCATCTCTGGTTGGCCGCCGTCTTCGGCTGGAGAGCCGGGTCCCTTCGCTCTACCCGCATTACCGGGTTTCATCACTAATACGGACCCGTCCGCCCCTGTGCTCCGCTTCGGTACTCGGCTCCTTGCGGGTCTGCCGCTTGGAGGTCTCCCTTGGCATCGGAGCGCCAGGTTCCCACGTTCCACACAGGAGCCTCTCGCTGGTCTCACGCCATCTTTATGCCGGTCGCCGCTCGGACAGTCAGCAGGCATCCTCCGAACTTCGTCCCAGGCCAACGACTGGAGCCTGGTTTCGGCGACATCCCTACGCTTTCGACACTTCATCAACGGTTCACTCGCGTTCGTCTTACCAGCAGTCACCTGACGGGTAATCCCCGCCTTTTCCACAACGCTCGCCACCCCGGCCATTGGGCCAGAGCAGCTTGTGGCGGTTTGGACCCTGGTCCTGCAACCCGAGCCCGAGGGGCCTTCCCTCATCTCCTGTGTAGCAAGGTGCTCAAAGTCAGTACTGCTACGTCATCAGAACCTCCTCTTCGCACCGTCGTGGCGCACAATCGCCTTTCGTGCCCGGCTGTGGAATATCGGGGCGGAAGGCCAGCTCTACCTTGGTGCCATGGCGGCTGTAGCGGTGGGGACCGGGCTCTTCGACGTGCCCGGAATTTTTCTCCTCCCGTTGATTATCATCTGCGGCGCGGCGGCGGGCGCGGCGGGCATGGCGGTGCCAACCTATCTGAGGACACGGTTCGGCGCCGACGAGGTCGTCACCACGCTGCTCTTGAACTTCATTATCCTGATTTTCCTGCGAATGATGCTTGAAGGGCCGATGCAGGATCCAATGGGCCTGGGCTGGCCGCAGAGCTCGCCGATCCTCGATCAGGGCATGCTTCCGCCACTGATCGACAGGATGCGGATTCACTCCGGGCTCGTGCTTGCAGTCGTTGCGGCAATCATTGCGCAATTCATGCTGGTCCGCTCCGTCTGGGGTTTCAGGCTCAGAGCGGTCGGTGAGAACGCAGCGGCCGCCCGGCACGCCGGCATAGGCGTCAAGCGCCTGCTCTACAGTGTCGCCATCGTATCCGGTGCGCTCGCCGGCCTCGCCGGGGTGAGCGAAGTTGCGGGGCTGAAGGGTTATCTGACGGCGGATCTTTCGCCCGGCTTCGGATATACCGGCATCGTCGTCGCCATGCTTGCCGGGCTTTCCCCGGCCGGCGTCGTTGTCTCGGCGCTTTTCATTGCTTCCGTTTTCGTCGGTGCAGACAGCATGAGCCGTGCCATGGGCGTCTCATCCTATCTGGCGGACCTTGTGGTTTCGATGTCGTTGCTGTGCGTTTTGGTGGGCGGTTTTTTTGCCCGTTACCGGATCGTCCGCACACGCGCTGCACGGGGAGGCGCCTGATGGATATTCTCCAGATCGTCCTTAGAGCCGGATTCAAAAGTTATTCAAACGTAACAATACCTTGCGAGACGCCGCGTCATGAACCGGATGCTTGCTATGAACGCCCACGCGGTTGAGTTCTGGATGGTCCTCTCCCAGTCCCGGGCCAGTCTGCGGCAGCGCCCGAGCCAGGCGAAAGTTCGTTCCACCACCCATCGACGCGGCAGAACCTTGAAACCGACTGCGCTGTCGCAGCGCTTGACGGTCTCGACCGTCCAGTCGCCATGCCCCGCGAGCGCTGCTCGCAACTTCGGTCCCGCATAGGCGCCATCGGCGAAGATGTGGCGCAGCCAGGGGAAGCGGTCGCCGACAGCCCTGATCAGGTCGCAGGCCCCGTCCCTGTCCTGAATGTTGGCGGCGTGAACGATGATGAACAGCATCAGGCCGATCGTATCGGTGACGATGTGTCGCTTGCGGCCCTTGACCTTCTTGCCGGCGTCATAGCCGCGAACGCCCCCGCTTTCGGTGGTTTTCACGCTCTGGCTGTCGATCACGCCGGCCGTCGGTGAAGCCGCGCGGCCTTCCAGTTCGCGGGTATTGAGGACCAGGAGGTGATTGATGGCTGCAAAAAGACCCATGCGGCTCCAGGTGTAGAAATAGCCACGTACCGTCGATACCGGTGGGAACTGCTTCGGCAGCATGCGCCACTGGCAGCCGCTGGTTGCGATATAAAGGATCGCGTTCATCACCTCGCGCATATCGGTCGTACGCGGTCGTCCACCCCGTTTTGCCGGCGGAATGAACGGGGCAAGTATCGTCCATTCCTCATCGGTCAAATCGCTTGGAAATCTCAAATGGTCTCTGTTATGTTCGGCGCGGGCGATATCATTCCATGGCATCGTGATTCTCCATCTTCTTTGAAAAGACTGTTGAATCACAAACCATTGATATCGCTCAACTACTTTTAAATCCGGCTCTTACGGAATCCTTCTGGGCGGCAAGCCTTCGCATTGCGACGCCACTCATCTTCGGCGTGTTGGGTGCCCTGATTTGCGAAAGGGCAGGGGTTCTCAATCTCGGCATCGAAGGTATTTTTGTCGTTGGTGCAATGTGCGGCTGGATGGCTGTCTGGCTGGGTGCGGGGCTTTGGGGCGGTGTTCTGGTTGCTGCACTTGCCGGCGGGTTCTTTGGCCTCATTCATGCGCTGCTCACGGTACCTCTGGGGCTGTCCCAACATGTATCGGGGCTTGGCGTTACGCTGTTCGCCACGTCCGTCAGCTATTTCGCATATCGAACGGCTCTTCCGGACGTTTCTTCGCCCCCGCGGATTGAACCTTTCCGGCCGCTTGATGTTCCGGTGCTGTCGGACCTTCCGTTTTTCGGACCGGTGCTTTTCCAGCAGACAGCGCTGACATGGCTTGCCTTGTTGATGGTGGTGATCGTCTGGTATGTGCTCAACCGCATGCCCCTTGGCGTTGCGATCAAGGCGGTAGGCGACAATCCCAGCAGCGTCGATGCGCAGGGGCTGTCGGTCTACGGCCTGCGGATCGGTGCCATTGTTGCCGGTTCCGCGCTCATGGCGCTGGGTGGTGCCTTCCTGACCATGTCCGCCTTCGACGCGTTTTTCTTCGGCATGATCAATGGCCGCGGCTGGATTTGCATCGCTCTTGTTATCTTCGCGAGCTGGAAGCCGGGCAAGGCGCTGATCGGCGCGTTACTGTTTGGCGCATTCGATGCGCTTCAGGTGCGTTTGCAGACGGAAGTGGGCGCGCTTGTGCCTTCGCAGGTCTTCCTGATGATGCCTTACATATTGTCAATCGTGGCGCTTGTTGTGGCTGCCCGCGGTGCTGACTATCCGCGTGCGCTCCTTCAGCCCTGGTTCAAGGGCCAGCGCTGAGCCGCGGGCAATCGTCAGCATCGGCCCTTTGGTCAAACAGTGGCTCTCAATTCCGTAACAGGCATGTGGATCGAACTGATTTTGATGTGTTGTTGTCTCGCCTTAAGCTGACATCGACCAACAGTTCGACATGGAGCGCACAATGTCAGGCACAATCCTCATTACCGGAGCATCTTCTGGCATCGGCAGGGCGACGGCGATTCTGTTTCAGGCGCGGGGCTGGAACGTCGTTGCTACCATGCGCGATCCGCGTGCCGGTGCAAAGCTCGCTGCCCATGACAATGTGCTTGCGGTGCATCTGGATGTCACCGACGAACAATCAATCACGGCTGCTGTTGCTTCGGCCATCAAGCGCTACGGGCGCATCGACGTATTGGTCAACAATGCCGGTTATGGCGCTTACGGACCGCTTGAAGCCAACACGATGGATGAGGTTCACCGCCAGTTCAACACGAATGTAATCGGATTGCTTGCGGTGACCAAGACGGTTCTTCCCCATATGCGAACGAACGGAACCGGGGTCATCGTCAATATGAGTTCCATCGGTGGCATAGTGGCACTTCCGCTGACGAGCCTTTATCACGGGACAAAATTCGCCATCGAGGGGCTATCCGAAGCACTGCACTACGAACTGGCGGCCTGCGGCATTCGCATCAAACTCATCGAGCCGGGTGTCGTCCGAACCGGTTTTGGCAAATCGGTCGTGTTTTCCAACGATGAGAACATCTCCGAATACCAGCCGCTCGTTCGGGCCGTCCTGCGGTCGCGAAAGCGCATGGCCTCTTCTGACGCGGTCACCGAGGCGTCTGACGTTGCCGAAGTGGTCTGGCGGGCCGTTACCGATGGAACGGAAACGCTTCGCTACCCGGTGGGCTCATTTGCAAAAGATATTATCGCCCGCCGGGCGACTGAGGATGATTCCACCTTTTACGATGAAATCCGCGAACAGATGGGACTTTGAAAGCCGATCATGCCGGGTCCCGCAACAGGACGATGCGGCAGGCCTCTCCGGCGGGGGCTGCTGCCGCATGCGGAGCCCGGATGACAAGGCAATCGGACTCGGCAAATGTGCGGGTCATGGAGGAATCCTGCTTTTCAAACGGCGTTGCGACCAGCATTCCGTCGTCGCGGCGCTGTAACTTTGACCGCAGGTAATCCTGCCTCCTATCATTCGCGCCAACGTCGCAGCCGAGCACCGCGTCTCTGTGCGGATCTGTTTCCTCGGTGCCGGACAAGCGGGCAATCAGCGGGCGCAGGAACAGATGGCTGCACACGAGGCTGGACACAGGATTGCCGGGCAGGCCGAGCACATGCAGATTGTCCATCCTGCCATACATCAATGGCTTCCCGGGGCGCATGGCGATGCGCCAGAAATCGAGCTTCATGCCGCGGGCGACCAGTGCGGCCTGAACAAGGTCGTGCTTGCCGACTGACGCCCCGCCAAGCGTCACCAGAATATCGGCCTTTTCTGCAACGGTCCGGTCGATCGCGGATTCAATAAGCGCTTGCCGATCCTGCGCGATGCCGAGGTCGGTGACCGTTGCACCATCCTTCTCAGCGATGGCCCTCACGCCGAAACCGTTCGAGGCGATGATCTGGTCCATACCCGGCTGCTCGCCCGGCGCCACCAGTTCGTCGCCGGTCGCAAGAATCGCAACATGTGGCCTCCGACGGACCGGCAGGTCGGGATAGTTCATGGCCGCGGCAACGGTGATGCGTCCGGCATCAAGGATTTGTCCGGCCCGCAAGACCCTGTCGTCGCGTGCAAAATCCAGTCCCTGCGGTCGAACATAGTTTCCGGCTTGAACCGGAGCCAGGATCCTGACGCCGCCGCTTTCTGGCGTTTCCGTGTCTTCCTGGATGACGATGGAATCAGCCCCGTCCGGTACCGGCGCCCCGGTAAAGATGCGAACCGCCTGGTTCGGTCCGACTGTGCCAGTGTAACCATGGCCGGCCGGGGCCTCGCCGATGACCTCGAGATCGCACGGTGCATCGGCGATGTCTGAGGACCGGACCGCATATCCGTCCATGGCGGAGGCGGGGAAGGGCGGCTGTGAGCGGATAGCCGTCACGTCGCTTGCAAGCGTCCTGCCAATAGCGAGGGCAAGCGGTGCCTGTTCGATATCAGCGATCGGCTCGACATCAGTCAGGATGCGGGCGCGTGCCTCGTCGACGGGAAGCAACGACATCAGGCGCCGGCTCCGCCGCGTTGCCAGTTGCCCGATTTGCCGCCGGTTTTTGAGAGCAGGCGGATGCCGGATATTTCCATCGATTTATCGGCCGCCTTGGCCATGTCGTAGATGGTCAGACAGGCGACGGAAACGGCCGTGAGCGCCTCCATCTCGACGCCGGTCTTGCCGGACAGCTCGGCCATTGCCTCTATCCGCAGGCCCGGCAGATCCGGCGCTTCGGATATTTCGACCGAAACCTTTGTCAGCATCAGAGGGTGACACAGCGGAATAAGGTCGGATGTCCGCTTCGCGCCCATGATACCGGCGAGCCTGGCGACGCCGATTACGTCACCCTTTTTCGCATCGCCTTTGCGGATCAGCGCCAGCGTTTGCGGTGCCATCTTGACATAGCCTTCCGCGACCGCCTGACGTTCCGTTTCGGCCTTGTCGCCGACATCGACCATGTTCGCTGCACCGTCTTCGGCGATATGGGTGAGCTTGCTGTCGTTCGACATTGCAAATCCTCAGTCGGATCCCGTTACGAGCATACGTGTCGCCGCCTCAACATCGTCCTGGCGCATCAGGCTTTCGCCGACGAGGAAAGACGTGATGCCGGACCGGGCAAGCCGGTTGCAATCTTCGTGGGTGAAAATGCCGCTCTCGCCAACCAGCAAGCGGTCATCGGGCACCATGCCGGCAAGGCGCTCGCTGGTTTCCAGGCTGACCTCGAATGTGCGCAGGTTGCGGTTGTTGACGCCGAGGAGACGCGATTGAAGCCGCAACGCCCTTTCGGTCTCGGCCTCGTCGTGCACCTCGATCAGCGCATCCATTCCCAGTTCGAAAGCCGTGTCCTCAAGCGCCTGCGCATCGTCGTCGCTGAGCGATGCCATGATGATCAATATGGCGTCGGCACCCCAGGACCGCGCTTCGAAAACCTGATAGGGCTCGAACATGAAATCCTTGCGCAGCGCCGGCAGATGCGTCACTCCGCGCGCTTCGGTGAGGAACTCCGGCGCCCCCTGGAAAGACGGTCCGTCGGTCAGGACGGAAAGGCAGGTCGCACCACCTGCCTCATAGGCCCTGGCAAGGGACGGCGGGTCGAAATCGGCGCGTATCAAACCTTTGGACGGGCTGGCTTTTTTGATTTCAGCAATGATGCCATAGCCGTTTTCGTCGCCCCTTTGCTGCAGAGCCTTGAGGAAGCCACGCGGCGGCTCGACGTCGGCGATGCGATCCTTGAGTTCGACCAGCGGAACGGACTGCTTGGCGGCGGCAATCTCATCGCGTTTGTACGCCTCGATTTTCCGTAAGATGTCACTCATGCTTCGGTTTCTTTGGCATGCGCGTTGGAGGTTTTTACCAGTGCATCGAGTGCGGCCTTAGCGGCGCCATTGTCGATTGCGTCTTCCGCCTTCGTGATCCCCTCGCGGATATCCTCGGCAAGACCGCCGATAACAAGCGATGCAGCCGTGTTCAGAAGGACGATGTCGCGGTAGGGGCCCTTGTCTCCCTGCAGGACTTTCAGCAACTCCGCGGCATTGTGCTGCGCATCGCCGCCCTTCAGCCTGTCGATCGTCACCCGCTCGAGACCGAATTCGTCCGGCGTGATTTCGAATTTGCGAATCTCGCCATTCTCGAGAGCCACGATTTGCGTTGTTCCGGTGGTGGTCATTTCGTCAAGGCCGTCACCATGCACGACCCAGACGGTTTCGGATCCGAGGTCCCGCAGCACTTCCGCGAGCGGTTCTGTCCAGTGCACGTCGAACACGCCGAGCAATTGTTTCCTCACGCTTGCCGGATTGGACAGCGGTCCGAGCAGATTGAAGATCGTCCGTGTGCCGAGTTCGACGCGCGCCGGCCCGACATGGCGCATTGCCGAATGGTGACCCGGCGCGAACATGAAGCCGATGCCCGCTGCGCGGATACAGGCTTCTATGCCAGCCGGATCAAGTTCGAGATGTATGCCCAAAGCCATGAGCGTATCAGCGGCTCCCGATTTTGATGTCAGGGCGCGGTTTCCGTGCTTGGCGACGGTTAGCCCGGCACCCGCGGCGACAAGGGCGGCGCAGGTAGATACGTTGTAGGATCCCGACGCGTCACCACCGGTTCCCACAATATCGACCGCATGATCGGGCGCTGACACCCGCACCATCTTGTTGCGCATGGTAGCAACAGCGCCGGCGATTTCGTCAACACTTTCGCCACGCACGCGCAGCGCCATCAGGAAACCGCCGATCTGCGCCGCGGTCGCATCGCCCGACATCATGATGCCGAAGGCTTCCTCCGCCTGCTCGCGGGTTAGGTGCTGACCGCTTGCGGCGATGGCAATAAAGTCTTTGAGTTCGGACATGAAAGCGTCCCGCCCTAGTACTCGGTCAGCGCGAGGTCGGCGACGTTCGGATTGTAGGAGACGCCGAACTCTTCCTGCATCAGACCGATGGCCTGGGTGAGCATATCGTCGCCCATGCGCTGGGAAAGAGCGGTCTCGACACCGTCCGAAAGACCGGACCCGCTTGCAGCGGGTGGAGAGGACACCTGGGACACCTTCAAAAGGATCTTGGCGGTGCCGCTGGCGTCATCCGCGACGGCTGCGATGCCATCGGGTCCGGAAAATGACGCGTTGACCGCCGCCGCGCCAAAGACCGCATCCTCGTCCCGGCGCTTGAGGTCGTACTTTGTCTGCGTTGCAAGACCCTGATCCGCGGCGACCGCAGTCAGTTCCTCGCCATCGTCAACGCGTTTTTGAAGATCGGTGGCCAGCTTGCCAAGCGTCTCGGACTCCTCCCGGCGCCTCCAGTCCTCGAGCACCCGATCACGCACTTCATCAAATGTGCGGTCCCGGGCAGGGATGATGTCCTGAACCTCGTACCAGAGGAAGCCTTCGCCACTGAGGTTGATCGGTGAAGACTCGACCTGGATTTCCGTGTCGAACGCCTCGGCCAGCAGGTCCTGTGACTCGGGGAGGGTGCGCAATATCGTGCCGTCGGGCGTGCGCGCCGAGCGGTCGACCGCATCGATGACGACGGGGTTGAGTTTCTGCTTGCGCGCAGCTTCTTCCAGCGTGTCCCCACCGGCCCGGGAATCCTCATAGGCGTCATGAACATCAAAGAGGATGGCTTCTGCTTCCACCAGCGCCAGTTCGTCGCGGATTTCGTCCCGGACCTCTTCGAAGCTCAATGTGGATTCCGGGTTGATCTCCGCAACGCGGAGAATCACAGGCCCGAACGTGCCCTCGACAACACCGCTAGTCTTGCCGGCCTCGCCGATGGCAAAGGCGGCATCGGCAATGGAGGGATCTGGCATGGATTGACGATTGAAGGTACCGAGCGCGACATCGTTCAAGGTCTTGCCCTCGGCGGCGACAATGTCGTCGAAGGTGGAACCGGCCGCGATCTTGTCCGCCGCTGCCTTGGCTGCGGCCTCGTCGGCAAAGTTGAGCTGCTCGATTGTCCTTGTTTCCGGTGTCCGGTAGCGGTCGATGCGGGCCTCATAGTCCGCGCGGACCGTATCATCGGCGATGGTCGAGGGGTCCATGATATCGCTGGCCCGCAATGTGACATAGGCGATCTTGCGATACTCGGGCGCGCGGTACGTCGATTTGCGCTCCTCGAAAAAGGCGCTCAACACATCGTCTGCAGGATCTGCAATCGGTTCGAGAATGTCGCGGTCAAGCACGACGTAATCGACGGTTCGAGATTCGTTGTCGAACTGGTGGACTGCTTTCATGAGCGCCGCCGGTGCTTCGTATCCGTCCGTGATTGCTTCAACAATCTGCGTGCGTATCGCAGCGTTCTGCTGACTGACGATGTAGTCCTCCTCGGTCATGTCGGCGTTGCGAAGCAGAGCTGCGAAGGTTGTGCGGTCGAATTGTCCGTCAACGCCCTGAAATGCGGGGTCGGCGGCGATCAGCGACGCGAGCCGGTCCTCGGAAAGCCCGAGATTCATTCGCCGCGACTGCTCATCAAGTGCCGCATTCATGGCAACCTGGATCAGGACCTGGTTCTCGATACCCATGGCGCGAGCCTGCTCACGGGTCAGGCGTTGTCCGAATTGCCGCGACAGCGTGGCGATCTGTCGATCGTAGGCAAGGCGAAAATCACTTGGCGTCACCGTCGTTTCGCCAACCGTGACGACGGCGTTGCCAACACCCTGAAAGATCGTTCCGCTGATCCCCCAGACACCGAAGGACAGGACCAGAATCATCAAGAAGATCTTTACGACCCAGGACCTTGCACTGTTGCGAAGCGCGTCAAGCATGAGTTCTCCTAAAGCCCGCAGGAGGGCAAATGGACTAAATCCTAATTTTGTGCGTGTTTTACGCATCGAATGCGGACGCCGCAAGGCACAATGGCGTGGGCTGGTTCGGACCGCGGTCGGCGCATGGGGCTGTGCAGGATGCCGGTGCCCGATTGATTTATCTCCCGGATTTGCTAGGTCCCTTGTGTTTGGCCGATGGACGTAAAAGGGAAGTTTCATGACACCTGGCATCAGACCGCTTGTCGCTGGTAACTGGAAAATGAACGGTGACCGCAATTCTCTGCACGAGATCACGGCAATGGCCACAGGTCTTGATGCCGGGCTCAGCGAGAAGATCGATGCGCTTGTCTGCCCGCCATCGACATTGATTTACCTGGCCGCCGCGGCCGTCCAGGACACGGGGATCAGCATCGGTGGACAGGATTGCCATTGGGCTGCGTCCGGCGCCCATACGGGAGACATTTCTGCCGCGATGATGCGCGATGCCGATGCGACACACATAATCGTCGGGCACTCCGAGCGCAGGACGGATCACGGCGAGAGCAGCGCGGTGGTCAGAACGAAGGCCGAAGCGGTCCACGCCGAGAACCTTGTGGCCATTGTCTGTATCGGGGAGACGAAAGCTGAACGCGATGCGGGAAAGACACTTGATGTCTTGAAGGAACAGCTCGATGCGTCGGTTCCGGATGCGGCAACCGCTCAAAATACCGTGATTGCCTACGAGCCGGTCTGGGCGATCGGAACAGGTGTGACGCCAACAGCTCAAGATGTCGAGGATGCACACGCGTTCCTGCGCCGGGAGCTGGAGGCCAGATTCGCAAGCCATGGTGCTGCCATGCGGCTTCTCTATGGCGGGTCCGTCAAGCCGGCCAACGCGCCGGAATTGATGGCGGTGCATAATGTTGACGGTGCGCTCGTCGGTGGCGCGAGCTTGAAAGCCGACGACTTCCTCGCCATTTGTGAGGCATATAGGTAACGCACCGCCAATTCGTTGTGCCTTGCGGCGAACGATCTGGTGATGGGGGTTGGAAAGCGATCCAGCCTCGTGTACACAGCCGCGAATTTTCCATTTCGCCGTCAACGGCAGGAACAGTAATCCATGCAAACGGTTTTGATCGTTATTCATCTTATGATCGTTGTCGCCCTCGTCGGCGTCGTATTGCTGCAACGCTCGGAAGGCGGTGCGCTGGGAATCGGCGGCGGTTCGGGCGGTATGATGTCAGCACGCGGTGCCGCCGATGCATTGACGCGCACGACCGGCATTCTCGCCGCCGCTTTTTTTGCAACATCTATCGCTCTCGGCATTTATGCGCGCTACGAAGCCAGCCCGACCGATATTCTCGATCGCATCGAACAAACGTCGCCCGGCGGCGGCCAGACGGTTCTCGACCAGATCGGCGGCACGCCCACGACATCCGATGATAGTGGTGCGACCGATATTCCGCAGCCTGCCGATTCCGGTGACGGCGGCGGAACACAGGTTCCAACGAGTCAATAGACCGATACCAGAATGAAAAACCGGCGGCGGATCAGCGTCGCCGGTTTTTACTTTGCGTGGCGGCGTTGCACGCGGTGAAACGTTGCGTGCGCCCACAATATTGTCGAAAAAAGCACCGGCTTTCGATTTGGGGCTGGTGGAATCAGTCACAACGCGGTAACGGAATAAGCCCATGGCGCGATATGTCTTCATCACTGGCGGCGTGGTTTCATCCTTGGGAAAAGGTATTGCAGCTGCTGCACTTGGCGCACTCCTTCAGGCGCGCGGGTACAGTGTCCGGCTACGCAAGCTCGATCCGTATCTCAACGTCGACCCTGGCACGATGAGCCCCTATCAGCACGGGGAAGTCTTCGTGACCGATGACGGGGCCGAGACTGATCTCGATCTCGGCCACTACGAGCGCTTCACTGGCAGGTCAGCCGTGCAGGCGGACAACATCACGACCGGACGTATTTACAAAGATATTATCGACAAGGAACGGCGTGGCGACTATCTCGGCGCCACGGTTCAGGTCATTCCGCATGTCACCAATGAAATCAAGGACTTCGTCCTGGATGGTAATGACGATTATGATTTCGTCCTGTGCGAGATCGGCGGAACCGTCGGCGACATCGAGGCGATGCCGTTTCTCGAGGCGATCCGCCAACTGGGCAATGATCTGCCGCGCGGAAATGCGATCTATATCCATCTTACCCTGATGCCGTGGATCCCGGCGGCGGGTGAGCTGAAGACCAAGCCAACCCAGCATTCCGTGAAGGAATTGCAGTCCATCGGTATCGCCCCTGATATTCTTCTGGTGCGCGCAGACCGGCCCATACCGGAAGAGGAGCGGCGCAAACTGTCGCTGTTCTGCAATGTGCGTTCTTCCGCCGTTATTCAGGCGCTCGACGTCGACAACATCTATGACGTTCCGATTTCCTACCATCGCGAAGGTCTTGACGACGAGGTCCTTGCCGCCTTCGGCATCGAGCCCGCGCCGGCGCCGCGCATGGAGCGGTGGGAGGAGGTCGCGGAGCGGATCCGGACACCCGAGGGCGCGGTGACCATCGCCATCGTCGGCAAGTACACCGGACTGAAGGATGCCTATAAGTCGCTGATCGAGGCATTGCATCACGGCGGGATCGCGAACCACGTGAAGGTCAACCTGGAGTGGATCGAATCCGAGATCTTCGAGAAGGAGGAACCGGCGCCCTGGCTTGAGAAGGTACACGGCATCCTCGTCCCCGGCGGGTTCGGCGAGCGCGGCGCAGAAGGCAAGATCGCCGCTGCACGTTTCGCTCGGGAGCGCAAGGTTCCCTATTTTGGAATTTGTTTCGGAATGCAGATGGCCGTGCTTGATGCGGCGCGTTCCCTGGCCGGGCTCGACGGGGCATCGTCCACCGAATTCGGCGAAACATCGGAACCTGTCGTTGGCCTGATGACCGAATGGCTCAAGGGCAACATGCTGGAAAAACGATCAAAATCCGGAGACCTCGGTGGAACGATGCGCCTTGGTGCCTACAAGGCGCACCTAAAGGAAGGCACCCGTATCGCTGATATCTACGGATCGAACGAGATCTCGGAGCGCCACCGGCACCGTTATGAAGTCAATCACGAATATGTCGATGCACTTGAAGAGCACGGCCTGGTCTTTTCCGGCATGTCGCCGGACGGGGTTCTCCCGGAAACCATCGAATATGGCGACCATCCCTGGTTCATCGGCGTGCAGTATCACCCCGAATTGAAATCGCGGCCGCTGGAGCCGCATCCCTTGTTCGCATCATTCATCGAGGCGGCGCTGGAGCAATCGCGTCTGGTCTAGGCACAGGGCGAACTAATTCAGCCCGTTGATCCAGCCTTCAAGCATCTCCAACGCTTCCGTGTGAACCATGGAGCGGCCAAGTTCTGGCATCATGATTGCCGGGTCAAGACTGCGCATGCGGTAAATAAGAATGGAACGGTCGGCGCTGCCGGGTTCTATGTCGAATTCCAGACCGCCCGAGCCACGGCCGGCAGCCACCGGTCTCTTGCGATATCCCCAGGCGGTCCTGTCATCCTCCCATGCCGTGAGGAACAATCCGGAATTGCTGGCAGGCCCCTCCTTGCGATGACAGTGGGCGCAATTCACATCGAGATAACTGCGTGCCCGTGCATCCAGCGGCTGTCTTTCATCGCTCCAGTCCGTTGCGCGCGGCAGGTCGTCAAATTCAGGCATATCGGTCAGAAGTGACAGATCGTTCCACATGCGAAGCTGGTTCTTGACTGCACCGCCATAGCTGTAGTCATGGTTCAGGTTGCGGGCATTCGGACCAAGCGGCGTGAGCTCCTTGTTCAACGCGTGGCACCCTTTGCACTGATTGGCGTTGGGGACAGCGTAGTCGATTTCCATCGGTAAGCCGCTCTTATCGGCAACGACGATCGAAAGGCGTTGGCCGGCAATCTTCAACCTGGCATCGCTCATGTCTTCGTTCCACACATAAGCCCAGGCCTTCCAGCCGGCATCATGGCGGATCAGCAGCCGTGTCTCAATCAGCCGGACTTGTTCAGCCGGCTGCCGAAGGTCCGCCGGATAGGCAAATGTCTTGACGAGTGCCGTTCCGACAGGAAATTCAAAGACTTCCTGTCCGCGGTAAGCGGCACTTTGACCGACCGGAATATAGACGAAACGGTATTTGGTCGCATAATCGGTGAACAGCGGCGTGATCAAGTCATAGGGCAGAACACCGACATTGGGTGTCTGCTTTGCAGGCTCGATAAAGAGGCCATATGCGGAAAGCAGGCGTGCAGGCTTCGGGGCCATCAAGGCAGCATCGTTCACCTTGTCTGCCCGGGCATCGGATAACGCCAACAGGAACAGTCCAATCCCCAATACGGTGCGGACCATCATAGCCAATTCCGTTTGATCGCTCCGGCCTATTGTCCCTGCAGTTGCGGCAATGCCACTTCCTTCGGCTCGGTAAGCGATCCCTTGTGGTCGGCGATGTCGCGATCAGGCGACGTCGACCATGGGTAAAGGGTGTTCTCAATCATGCGCAGGTTGGCGAAAGTCGTGCCATCGGGCTCGGCGATATAGATTCGGTCCTCGCTGGCGGTCCAGGTCATCCATTCCGTCAGCGGCATCACACCGTCCCAAACAATATCAGGCACAGGGGTTCCGGTGATGCCCGCGATCAGCTTTCCGACTTCGCCGTCCGGATCCGTGCCGCCGTCCTCATAGGTGTTGTCGCGCACGACGACAGCGCGGGGATGCGGGAAATAGCTGTCATCGTCAAAATCATTTGGGTATGTGGCGATCAGAACATGCACGGTGCCGTTGTTCTTCAGGATATTGTCAAACACGTGGACGTTCCTGTTTGCCATGACCATGATGCCGGTACCCTTGGCAACCATTCCGACGATATTGCCTTCCGGCGCGAAATTCGGCGTGTCGTTGTCGAACACGCGATTGTCGAAGACCCTGACAGAGTGTCCTCCCATCACCGGCAGGTTGGGGAGATCGAACACCAGAATGCCGCCGGTATTGTGGGTCACCGTGTTGCCGTAGACATCCGCATGTTTGCTGTTTTCGATCTCGATGCCGGCAACATTGTATTCCGCGGTCGAATTGCGAACGATGATGTTTTCCGATTGCCCGACATAAATACCGGCGTCCGACGCACCGCGCACAAGACTGTCCTCGACCAGAACATTTTTGGATTCAACAGGATAGATGCCGTAGGCACCGTTTTTCTCGTCCGGGCCGCCGGTCCACTCAACGCGGATCCGGCGGTAACTGATCTGATCAGCGCCCTTTGACTTAATGCCGTCGCCCCTGGTGTTTACTACAGCAAGGTCTTCAAGCGTGACATTGTCAGACGTGATCAGAAAGCCTTCGCCCCCGGCCTTTTGATCCCCGAACGAGAGGACGGTCTTGTCCATTCCGGCGCCCCGGATCGTTACTCCCGGGACGTCGAGAGAGAGCCCGTCCGAAAACTCGAACACACCCTCGGCCAAACTGATCGTGCTGCCGGCTTCGGCAGTGATCAGCGCCTCCTGCAGCTGCTCCGCCGAATCAGGACCGGCTGCAATATGGATGCTGCCGGTGGCTTGAGCGGCTGTATGGAGAACAAATAGGAGCGGCAATGTGTAAAAAACACGGAATTTGCTGCCCACTATCTGCTCCTCCCCAGGAAACTATGGTGTAGTGTCGTAACACGAGATTTGCGCAATGGCAATTAACATGAAAATCATTCACATTTTGGATATTGCACATTACGATTTGGCCGCAAGCGCGGGGGCGGGCTGATCTATGAATGCAGAGACACGGCGTAAACCGCGGCAGAAACGCTCCAAGGAAAAGGTCGACAAAATTCTCGATACGGTCGAGGAGCTTGTTTCGCAATGTCGAATCGAAGACCTGAGCACGACGCAGATTGCCGAGCACACGGGCCTGGCGGTCGGAACGATCTACCAGTATTTCGGCAATCGAACCGAGTTGCTCATCGCAGCCGAAATCAGGATGTTCGAGCGGCTAACGGTGAAAATAGCGGGTGAGTTTCAGGGTATCATGTCCGATCCCGAGGGTGACCCGATCGAAAAGCTCATCGGGATCTATATTGAAAGCGCCAAGGCCCAGCCGGGATACATTCAGCTTCTACGGTTTTCTTTCCTGAACAAACCGCCGGGTGTGAATGAAGCGGCAGTCGAGGAGTTCACCGGGGAGATGATCAATGCGTTTGTCCGGCAGCAAATTCCGGACATCAGCGAGCAGCAGTTGGAAGTCACGCGCAGTACCGTCGTCAATATGCTCAGCGTCCTTTGCGATACGGTCTTGTTGACCAAGGATCCGGAAATTCAGGTGCGAATACAGGCGGAACTCGTCGCCCATTGTAAATTCGCATTGTTCCGCGCCGCCAATCCGAACATGCAATGCCCGTTTGCGGAAAGCCTCAAGCTCGCGGCCTTGGCCGGAAAATAGGTGATACCGACACCCTTCAGGCTTTGCCCGCGACATTCCAGCTGAAGCCGGAACGCATGGCGTCCTCCAATGTCCGCCGGCCGGTTTCCTCCGTCCCGGACCGGTCGCCTGCCGCTGAATAGACAGGACCGGGATTGTTGTAAAGAACACCGGTGGCCATCGGAAAATCAGGATTGTTCATGCGCGCAAGCGCGGTTGCGAGATTGTAGTTGCCGGGATCGTGAACAAGAACATCGTTGGCCGTGTCTTCGGAGCGTTCGATTGTCTTTAGTCCGAGCGCGTGCGGATCGAAGGCCAGGCCACGGCTGTTATCCGTGCCGTAGGCCAGTGGTTGTCCCGGTTCGACCTGAACCTGATTCTCCGCAAGATTGGACTTGGCCGTAAACCCGTCAAACACGTCCTCGTTGAAAACGATGCAATTCTGGAAGATCTCGACAAACGCGGCTCCCTTGTGATGATAAGCAGCCTTGAGGATCTCCGAGAGTTGCTTGATCTGCGTGTCGACACCGCGTGCAACGAAGCGCGCTCCGCAGCCAAGGGCAAAGCTCGCCGGATCCACCGGATTATCGATGCTGCCGCCCGGTGATGATGGCGAGCGCGTCGCCAGATGCGATGTCGGAGAATACTGGCCTTTGGTCAGTCCATAGGTCTCGTTGTTGAAGAGCAGGATCTGGCAGTTGAGGTTGCGGCGCAGGACATGCAGCAGATGGTTGCCGCCGATCGACAGGCCATCGCCATCGCCGGTGATGATCCAGACATCGAGGTCCGGATTGGCGAGCATCATTCCCGTGGCAACAGCCGGCGCACGTCCGTGGATCGTGTGAAATCCGTAGGTGTCAATGTAGTAGGGAAATCGTGAAGAACAGCCAATTCCGGATACGAAAACGGTGTTTTCCCTTCGCGCCCCAATCTCTGCCAGGACGGTTCGGACAGCCTTGAGGATGGCGTAGTCGCCGCAGCCGGGGCACCAGCGGACTTCCTGATCGGTGGCGAAATCGGCGGGCGTCAGTTGCTTTGTCGTCAGCTGTTCATTCATTACCGGGCTCCAGCCGTGCAAGCACGGCGTTCTCAATTTCCGCGACCTGGAACGGTCTGCCGTTTATCTTGTCCAGCGCATCGACATTCTCGTAGCCCTCGGCACGCAACAGCGCTGCGAGTTGTCCTGTGTTCATTTCCGGAACCAGGACCTTCCCGAAACCGGACAGGAGTTCAGGCTGGTTGGCTGCAAAGGGTCGAAGGTGCCGCAAATGGATGTGTGAAATTCTGAAGCCGCGTTTGCGCAGATTGGTGACCGCACGCGATATCGGGCCGTAGGTCGATCCCCAGCCGACGAGCGCCATATCGCCCTGTGTCTCTCCCTGGTCGGGTTCGAGCGGCGGTATCGACTTTGCGATGCCATTGATCTTGTCCGCGCGCACATCCGTCATCTTCTGGTGATTTTCGGGTTCGTAGGAAATATGCCCGGTGGCAAAATCCTTTTCGATACCCCCGATACGGTGTTCGCAACCCGGCGTTCCCGGTACCGCCCAGGTGCGCGCCAGCGTTTCGGGGTTGCGATGGAAAGGGTTGAAACTCTCCGGATCCTCATGGTTCGCAACCTCAATTCGCGGCAGCTCTTCAAGGTCCGGCAAGATCCAGGGGCTTGAGGAATTGGCGACGAAGCCGTCGGACAGAAGGATGACCGGTGTCATATAAGTCAGCGCGATACGCGCCGCCTCAATCGCCATCTCGAAACACTCGGCAGGCGATCCGGCGGAAAGAACAGCGAGGGGACTTTCCCCATGACGGCCATACAGTGCCTGGTTGAGGTCCGATTGCTCGGTTTTTGTCGGCATGCCGGTGGAGGGGCCGGCGCGTTGCGTGTTGACGATGATCAATGGCAATTCCGCCGAGACGGCGAGACTCATCGCCTCCTGCTTGAGGGCTATCCCCGGTCCAGAGCTGGACGTGACGCCGAGGCCGCCGGCAAAGGAAACGCCGATGGCCGCGCAGATTGCGGCAATTTCATCTTCGGCCTGAAAAGTTGTGACACCGATATCCGACATCCGCGCCAGCGTGTGCAGCAGCGGTGAGGCGGGTGTTATCGGATAGGATGAAAAGACGAGTTTTCGACCCGACAGTTCCGCCGCGGCCGCCAGCCCCCAGGCAAGGGCCTCATAGCCTGTAACGAAACTGTATGTCCCCGCCTCGGGTTCGATGCGGGCTACCTCATTGGCAGCAACTTCCATGGTCTCGCCATAGGCATGACCGGCATTGAGCGCCGCGATGTTGGCATTTGCAATTTCGGCATTGCCGGCGAATTTCCGGTTGAGCCACTCAATGGTGGGCTGCCGGTTGCGGCCGTACATCCAATAGACGAGGCCGAGCGCCCAGAAGTTCTTGCAACGCAATGACGCTTTTCTGTTGAGCCCGGTGTCGGCGACGCTCTGCAGTGTCAGTTTCGATATGTCCGGCGCCAGCACGCGGAACCTGTCCAAAGTGCCGTCTTCAAGCGGCGAGGTGCCGTATCCGGCCTTCTCGAAATTGCGCTGGGTGAACGCGCCAGCGTCGATCAGAACCGTCCCACCGTCTTTCAGGATGTCGAGATTGGTCTTGAGTGCCGCCGGATTGAGGGCAACCAGCATGTCCGCCTTATCGCCGATCGTCTTGATCGGCCTTCCGCCGAAATGCACCTGGTAGGCGGATACGCCATAGGTGGTTCCGACGGGTGCGCGGACCTCGGAGGGATACTCGGGAAATGTGCCCAGGTCGTTCTCCGACATGGCGCTGGCGAGGCCGAGTTGCGACCCGATCACCTGAATGCCGTCGCCGGAATCCCCCGCAAAACGGACCACAACTGTTTCGAGCGTGGAATCCTCCGCGGGGCGGGAGCCTTGTGCAATGTCCATCGGTGGATTCATCTCCTGCGATCGACCGGGCCTTCAAGTTCAAATACGCGCCCTTGGAAGTGGTTATAGCGCAGCGAAACGCCGAAGAGTATCGTCAATTGGACGCATGCTCTGCGAAGATCCGACGGCTTCACCATTCACGGCCGTGCGGGAAAATGGATTCCACTTGCCGCGGCTATTGGATAAGTTGCAGGCGCATTCACACGGAAATGGAGGTGCAGTTGGACAATCCGCGTCCCGTTGATCATCTGGTGCTGCCAACCGCCGATCTGGAGGTGGCCCGCGCGCGTCTCGCTTCGCTCGGTTTTACAGTTGCACCGGAAGCGCGACATCCTTTCGGTACGGCGAATGCGTGTGTCTTCTTTTCAGACGGAACCTACCTGGAACCTGTGGCGATCGCTCAGCGGGAGTTGTGCGAACACGCGGCGCTGGGCGGCAACACCTTCGTCAAACACGACCAGGCGTATCGTTTCCGGCGCGGGGAGGAGGGGATTTCGGCGCTCGTAATGCGAACCGAGAATGCCGAAGAGGACCGGCGCCAGTTCGTCAAGTCTGGGATCAGTGCCGGTTTGAATCTGGAGTTTTCACGGCCGTTCGAGACACCGGATGGCGAACGCGTCATGGCCGGTTTCGAACTCGCATTCGCCGCGGATTTGCGTGCACCCGACGTCTTTTTCTTCACCTGTCAGCGCAGGAATCCGGCGGCGGTCGACCGGAGCGCCCTGGAGAGCCACGAAAACGGCGTGACAGGAATCCGGCAGGTGGTCTTGTCGGAACAAAATCCGAGCGATTTTCAGTACCTGCTTCAGCATGTTGTCCAGCAGCGCACCGTCAATGCGCACTCCTTCGGCCTGGATCTTGCCGCGTCGAATGCCGACATCGCGGCCCTCAACGCCGCCGGTCTTGAAGGTTTTTTCGGCGTAAAGGGAGGAACGCACGCACGTGGTCTGCGGCTGCGCGGCCTTGTTTTCGTGGTGAATGACCTTCACGCCATGGAACAAAGGCTGAAAGACGCGGGTGTCGCGTTTGCCTTTGTTTCAGGCCGCCTCGTCGTTCCGGAAGCAGCCGGGCAGGGTGCATTCTTTGCCTTCGAGCAAAGCGATTGACCCGCCGAATTGTTGTGTTTCCACGCGACCGGCGTTGCGTTTTCGGCACGGTTGCCTAAAAGGACACCGAAACTCCCAAAACGTGCTCCACAAGGATCTGTGTCATGACAGCCATTGTCGATATTGTCGGCCGCGAAATACTCGATAGCCGCGGCAACCCGACCGTCGAGGTCGATGTGCTTCTGGAAGACGGCTCTTTCGGCCGAGCGGCGGTGCCGTCCGGCGCGTCCACCGGCGCCCATGAGGCGGTTGAGCTCCGCGATGGCGGACCGCGTTATCTCGGGAAGGGCGTGCTGCAAGCCGTCGATGCCGTCAACGGGCCGATCCTTGAGGCACTGGCCGGTCTTGAGGCCGAGAACCAGATACAGATCGACCGCACGATGATTGAACTGGATGGCACGCCGAACAAGGGCAAGCTGGGCGCCAATGCCATTCTTGGCGTTTCCCTTGCCGTCGCAAAGGCCTCGGCCGAAGCGGCCGGCCTGCCGCTTTACCGCTATGTCGGCGGCCCGAACGCCCATGTTCTGCCGGTGCCGATGATGAACATCATCAATGGCGGTGAACATGCGGACAATCCGATCGATTTCCAGGAATTCATGATCATGCCGGTCGGCGCCGGAAGCATCAGGGATGCGGTGCGCATGGGCTCCGAAGTTTTCCATACGCTGAAGAAGGAACTGTCGGCGCAGGGCCACAACACCAATGTGGGCGACGAGGGGGGATTTGCTCCGGGTCTGGCGAGTGCGCCGGCGGCCCTCGATTTCATCATGCAGTCGATCGAGAAGGCGGGCTACGCACCCGGAGAGGACATGTTCATCGCTCTTGACTGTGCCTCCACGGAATTCTTCAAAGACGGCAAATACGTGCTCGAGGGCGAGGGCCGCACGCTCGAACCCGAGGCCATGGCAGGCTATCTTACAGAACTCGTTGACGGCTATCCGATCGTCTCGATCGAAGACGGGATGGCCGAGGATGACTGGGACGGCTGGAAGATCCTGACCGACATGGTCGGCTCGAAGTGCCAGCTCGTCGGCGATGATTTGTTCGTGACCAATTCGGCGCGTCTCCGCGATGGCATCAAGATGGGGGTCGCCAATTCCATTCTGGTCAAGGTCAACCAGATCGGATCGCTCAGCGAGACACTGGACGCGGTCGAGACGGCGCACAAGGCGAGCTATTCCGCGGTCATGTCACACCGTTCCGGCGAAACCGAAGACGCGACGATTGCCGATCTGGCGGTTGCCACCAATTGCGGACAGATCAAGACCGGCTCGCTCGCCCGGTCGGACAGGCTGGCAAAGTACAACCAACTGCTGCGCATCGAGGAGGAACTCGATACCCAGGCGAGCTATGCCGGATGCAGCATGTTGCGCAGCTAAGCAGATAGCACATCGTCGATACCCAAGCGGCCTTTCCTCGGGAAGGCCGTTTTTGATTTTGGTCATGGCCGGTGAAAGCAGTCATGCGGTCCACGGAGATAGCCGGCTTTGCTTGTTGTCCGCATCCGGAGCATTGGCTAAGCTGCAAATGCCGGTGCCGTGCACCGGATGGGGGGGCTGGCGGATGGTGACGACGTGAAGGTTAAACTCATTCTGCCGGCACTCACGGAGGCCAAGAGCCCTTACTTCAGACCGGTCAAGTATGCCCTTTTTCCTCCGCTCGGACTTGCCACCCTTGCGGCCTTCCTGAATGCGGATGACGAGGTCGAACTCATCGACGATCATGTCGAAACGCTGGATACCGATGATGAGCCCGAGCTTGTGGTCATCCAGGTCTACTTCACAAATGCCTACCGCAGCTATGCACTTGCAGACCATTACCGGGCCAAGGGTGCCCATGTTGCTCTTGGCGGACTGCATGTCACGTCTCTGCCCGACGAAGCCGAGCCGCACGCCGATACGTTGTTCATCGGGCCGGGCGAGCAGACATTTCCTGTCTTTCTGGATGATCTGCGCAGAGGTTTCCCGAAGCGCCGCTACGTCTCGGGCAAGGGACGAACGATCGAAGGCCTTCCGCCGGTTCGCCGCGACCTGATCAAACGCAACCGGTACCTCGTGCCGAATTCCATTGTGGTGACGCGGGGCTGCCCGCAGCATTGCGACTTTTGCTACAAGGACGCCTTCTTCGAAGGCGGCCGGAGTTTTTATACGCAAGCCGTCGACGAAGCCTTGGAGGAGATTGAAAGACTGCCCGGGCGGCATCTTTACTTCCTCGATGACCACCTGTTTGGCAATCGACGCTTTGCTTCGGCACTCTTTGACGGAATGCGCGGCATGGGGCGGCTTTTCCAGGGTGCGGCGACGGTTGATTCCGTTCTCAGGGGTGACCTGGTGGAGCGCGCTGCGGATGCCGGCCTTCGAAGCCTGTTTGTCGGTTTCGAGACCTTCAGCCCCGACAACCTTCTTTCATGCAACAAGAAGCAGAACCTTGCACGCGACTATGCGGCTGTCGCCAGCCGCCTTTCGGAACTCGGCATCATGATCAATGGTTCATTCGTCTTCGGCATGGACAATGACGGGGCTGATGTCTTTGAACGCACCGTCGACTGGGCAATCGAAAACGGCATCACCACCGCCACATTCCATATCCAGACACCGTATCCGGGCACGCGGCTCTTCCAGCGAATGGAGCAGGCCGGACGCATAACGACACGGAACTGGGATCTCTACGACACGCGTCATGTCGTCTACCGCCCGCAAGGCATGAGCGGCGCAACCCTGAAAGCCGGCTATGACAGGGCTTACCGCGACTTTTACCGCTGGGGGAACATTGCCCGCGCAGCCGCGACCCATCCCCTGTTCAAACATCGCGCCAAACATTTCTTCTATTCCGCTGGCTGGAAGAAATTCGAGCCGCTGTGGGACATCGTTATCCGTGCCCGGAGGCTCGGTGCAATGACGCCGCTGCTGGAGGGGGTGTTGTCCAAGGTCACGGCCAAAGCCCCGGATGGAGGAAAAGTGCCGGACGCTCTTCTCGCCAAGCGTTAGGTCCTTTTGTCACCCCAGTTGCGATAACCCGATATTAAACATGTTCACCCATAAACAGGTACCAGTATCCGCCTGTGGCCATGAGAGGCCGCGGCACGCTTTGTGTATCGAGTAAAGAGTAGCGTCTGATATGTCGACACGGCAGAAGAAGATCAGAAATACCGGCCGTCTGATCGTTCCACTATTTGCAATCGCCTTTATCAGCTATTTCGGCTTCCATTCCATCAACGGCGATCGCGGACTGAATGCGACGCAGCGCTTTGACGTGCGAAAAGCGGAGCTGGAGGCGCGTTTGTCGGCGTTGACGGAAGAGCGTAAGTCTTTGCAAAGGCGCGTGAAATTGCTGCCGTCCAGCGGCCCGGTGGTGCGCGATATGCTCGACGAGAAGGCGCGCGAGGCACTCAACCTGTCACGTCCAAACGAGATCGTCATCTATAATTTTTAGGGTATTAACTGTTATCGAGTTAATACTAATTTTGTATAATAAAACCAATATCTTGAAATTCAAGCAAGTTATGCAGAATTGGCCTTGCTGGCGGTTCCCCAATTCCGTAAGGTGAAGGCCGACGAACAATTGGGAGGACTCTATGGCCCCGCGCAAAAGTGCAGCGTCAGCCGGCCGTCGCGCCGGTGCATCGAAATCCGCAAAACCGAGGTCCGGCAAAGCCGCCAAAGCGGCCATCGGAACCGAAATCGCGGAGTTCGACAAGGAGCAGGAACTCGCCGTCTACCGTGAAATGCTTCTTATCCGCCGGTTCGAGGAGAAAGCGGGCCAACTTTACGGAATGGGATTCATCGGCGGCTTTTGCCACCTTTATATCGGCCAGGAAGCGGTCATTACGGGCATTCAGCACGCCATGAAGGATGGCGATCAGTTGATCACCGGTTACCGTGATCACGGTCACATGCTGGCCGCCGGCATGACGGCACGCGGCGTCATGGCCGAGCTGACCGGCCGACAGAGCGGCTATTCACGCGGCAAGGGCGGTTCGATGCACATGTTCTCCTATGAGAAGAACTTCTTCGGCGGCCACGGGATCGTCGGTGCACAGGTGCCGCTCGGCACCGGTCTCGCCTTTGCGAACCGCTACAGGGACAACGGCAATGTCAGCATCGCATTTTACGGTGATGGCGCGTCCAACCAGGGACAGGTCTACGAGAGCTTCAACATGGCCGAGCTTTGGGAATTGCCCGTTGTCTATGTCGTAGAAAACAACCGTTATGCCATGGGAACAGCAGTATCGCGCGCTTCGGCACAAACGGATTTCTCCCAGCGCGGCGTCTCGTTCAACATTCCGGGCTACCAGGTCGACGGCATGGACGTGCGGGCTGTCTACGCGGCCGCAGAGGCCGCGCTCGCGCATGCGCGTGGTGGCAACGGGCCGATTATCCTTGAAATGCTGACCTACCGGTATCGCGGACACTCCATGTCGGACCCGGCCAAATACCGCAGCAAGGACGAGGTGCAGAAGATGCGCTCCGAGCATGATCCGATTGAGCAGGTCAAGGTTCGGCTGCTCGAGAAGGGCTGGGCGAGCGAAGACGAGCTGAAGGCGATCGACAAGAGCGTGCGCGATATCGTCGCCGACAGCGCGGAATTTGCACAAACGGATCCGGAGCCCGATCCATCGGAACTTTATACGGACATTTTGGCCTAGGCCGGGGGAGAAGAAATGCCGATCGATATTCTTATGCCAGCTCTCTCGCCGACCATGGAAGAGGGCACGCTTGCAAAATGGCTCAAGCACGAAGGTGACAGTGTCGCCTCGGGTGACGTCATCGCTGAAATTGAAACCGACAAGGCAACCATGGAAGTGGAAGCCGTCGACGAGGGCACGATCGGCAAGATCGTCGTGCCCGAGGGCAGCGAGGGCGTGAAAGTCAATGCCGTGATCGCGGTTCTGCTCGGCGATGGCGAGTCCGCCGCGGACATCGGGACCGAAACGCCGGCTGCCACTCCGGCACCGGCAGCGACAGATGCGCCCGCACCGTCGGCGGCAGAACCGGTCGCCGCTGCGCCAGCCGCAGCAGAGGTTCCTTCCGATCCGGATATCCCGGCGGGCACGGAAATGGTTCCGACGACCGTGCGTGAGGCGCTGCGCGACGCGATGGCGGAGGAAATGCGGGCCGATGACGACGTGTTCGTCATGGGTGAAGAGGTTGCCGAATACCAGGGCGCCTACAAGGTCACGCAGGGGTTGCTCGATGAATTCGGTGCCCGGAGGGTGGTCGACACGCCGATTACCGAGCATGGCTTTGCCGGTGTGGGTGTCGGCGCGGCCATGGCGGGTCTGAAGCCGATTGTCGAATTCATGACATTCAACTTCGCCATGCAGGCGATGGACCAGATCATCAACTCGGCTGCAAAGACGCGCTACATGTCGGGCGGACAAATGCATGCGCCGGTGGTCTTTCGGGGTCCGAATGGCGCGGCTGCCCGTGTCGCCGCGCAGCACTCCCAGTGCTATGCCTCCTGGTACAGCCATGTGCCTGGCCTCAAGGTGGTCATGCCCTATACGGCGGCCGACGCAAAGGGGTTGTTGAAAGCCGCGATCCGCGATCCCAATCCGATCATTTTCCTTGAAAACGAGATCCTCTATGGCCACTCGTTCGATGTGCCGAAACTGGATGATTTCGTGCTGCCGATCGGCAAGGCGCGCATTCACCGTGCCGGCAATGATGTCACGATCGTCTCGTTCGGTATCGGCATGACCTATGCCGAAAAGGCCGCGGAAGAACTATCGGGCATGGGGATCGAAGCCGAAATCATCGACCTGCGCACCATCCGTCCGATGGATCTGCCGACAGTGATCGAGTCGGTCAGGAAAACCGGCCGCCTTGTGACCGTTGAGGAAGGTTTCCCGCAGAGTTCCGTCGGAACGGAAATCGCGACGCGGTTGATGCAGCAGGCGTTCGACTATCTCGATGCGCCGATCCTGACAGTCGCCGGCAAGGATGTTCCGATGCCCTATGCGGCCAATCTCGAAAAACTGGCATTGCCGAACGTCGCCGAAGTCGTCGACGCGGTTAAAGCGGTTACCTACACGGCCTAAGGGGAGGCGATAAGATGCCGATCAATATCACCATGCCTGCGCTTTCCCCGACAATGGAGGAAGGCAATCTCGCCAAATGGCTGGTCAAGGAAGGCGACAGCGTTTCGTCCGGCGATGTCATCGCCGAGATCGAAACCGACAAGGCCACGATGGAAGTCGAGGCGGTTGACGAAGGTGTCGTCGCCAAGATCCTCGTTCCGGAAGGCACTGAGGGCGTAAAGGTCAATGCACCGATCGCTGTTCTCGCCGAAGAGGGCGAGGATGTCTCGGCGGCCGCAAGTGCGGCTCCCGCGGCCGATGCAGCTGCACCTGCCGCCGAGCCTGCAGCCGTTGAAGCGCCGAAAACCAATGGCAGCGCGCCTGCGCCGGCTGCCGCGCCGGCTCCTGCCGCAGCAGCACCGAGCCCGCCACAGTCGGGCGCAAACCGGGTCTTTTCCTCGCCGCTCGCCAGACGGATTGCCAAGGATGCGGGGATCGACATTTCAGCCGTGACTGGCACCGGTCCGCACGGCAGAGTGATCCGCCGTGACGTTGATGCGGCGATAGCGGGCGGAACCGGCAAGGCGGCACCGGGAGCAGCGCCGGCAGCCGCGCCGGCTGCGACGGCACCGTCGGATGAGCAGATCCTGAAACTGTTCGAGGACGGCACCTACGATCTCATCCCGCATGACAACATGCGCAAGACCATCGCCAAGCGGCTGGTGGAATCGAAACAGACAGTGCCGCATTTCTACCTGACCATCGAGTGCCAACTCGATGCTCTCCTGGCACTGCGCAAGCAGCTTAACGAGTCTGCGCCGCTGCACGACGACAAACCTGCCTTCAAGCTGTCGGTGAATGATTTCATCATCAAGGCCATGGCCCTCGCGCTGCGCGACGTGCCGGAAGCCAATTCGTCCTGGACCGAGAGCAACATGGTGCGCCACAAGCACTCCGATGTGGGCGTCGCCGTCTCGATCCCAGGCGGTTTGATCACGCCGATCGTGCGGGAGGCGGAGCTCAAGCCTCTGTCCGTCATTTCCAATGAAATGAAAGACCTGGCGAAGCGGGCACGTGAACGCAAGCTGATGCCGCAAGAGTACCAGGGTGGAACAACGGCTGTCTCCAATCTCGGCATGTTCGGCATCAAGGAGTTTTCCGCGGTCATCAATCCGCCGCATGCAACGATCCTTGCAGTCGGCGCAGGCGAGCAGCGTCCCGTCGTCAAGGACGGCGCACTTGCAGTCGCAACGGTCATGTCCGTAACGCTGTCGACAGACCATCGCGCGGTCGATGGCGCGCTTGGCGCAGAACTGCTGGCGGCGTTCAAGGGATATGTGGAGAATCCCTTCGCCATGCTGGTGTAGCTTTTGCATTTCAACCGACTGAAAAGAGGAGAGGGCAATGGCGGACCCGATTGGAAAAAAGGAATTTGAAGAGGCTGTCGAAAAGCTGAAAGGCGCCTGGGGGTGGCTTGTTGCCATCGGCATTATCTCGATCATTGGCGGATTCTTCTGTTTCGCCAATCCATTCGCCGCAACCCTGACCGTCGACTATATCGCCGGGTTCATGTTCATCTTCGTCGGTATTGCGCAGATCGTGCAGGCCTTTTCCACACGTGAATCCGGAGGCTTCCTCTGGACACTGGGCGTTGGCATCCTGTCGCTGCTGGTCGGCGTTGTTCTTGTCGGCAATCCGATCGCCGGTGCGGTCTCGCTGACTATCGTCGTCGGTGTTCTGCTGTTCTTCCTCGGCGGTGCGAAGATCGCTTACGCAATGTCGATGCGCCCCGCGGCCGGTTGGGGATGGGTGACGGCTTCGGGTGTCTTGTCGATCATTCTCGGCGTCATCATCTTTTCGAATTTTCCATGGGCGGCCGCCTCGGTGCTTGGTCTATTCCTTGGCGTCGAACTGACCTTCAACGGCGTTGCCCTGTTGTTGACCGGCTTCGCCCTTCGGAAGAGTTGATCCGGTGCGGCCGTGTGCTGCCATCGCGCAAAAATCGTGCGGCCCGTGCCTCGGGCCGCGTCAGTAAAGCCGGCGGCGTGAGCGAGAACCGGCCAAGACCAGGGTGGCGTGGCCATGCCCAGAAATTAGGAGACGAACGTGTCCAATACATATGATGTCATCATCATCGGGTCCGGTCCTGGCGGATATGTGACCGCCGTGCGCTCGGCGCAGCTCGGCCTGAAGACCGCGATCGTCGAACGCGAGCATCTCGGCGGCATTTGCCTGAACTGGGGCTGCATTCCGACCAAGGCCCTTTTGCGGTCGGCGGAAATACTGCATTTCTCCGAGCACGCGGACAGCTATGGCCTGAAGCTTGAAGGCAAGGTTTCCGCCGACATCAAGGCGGTGGTGCAGCGCTCGCGCGGGGTCTCGGCGCGGCTCAATGGCGGTGTCGGCTTCCTGATGAAGAAAAACAAGGTCGACGTCATCTGGGGCGAGGCAAAACTGACCAAGGCCGCGAAAGGCAGCACACCGGCCGAAATAGTGGTTGCAAAACCGACCAAGAAGCCGATGGAGCCGCAGCATCCTGCTCCGAAAAACACACTGGGCGAGGGCACGTATCAGGCGAAACATATTATTGTGGCCACGGGTGCGCGTCCGCGCTTGCTGCCGGGCATCGAAGCGGACGGCAAGCTGATCTGGACCTATTTCGAGGCGATGGTTCCCCAGGAGCAGCCCAAATCAATGGTGGTGATGGGTTCCGGCGCCATCGGCATCGAATTCGCAAGCTTTTACAATGCGCTCGGCGTCGACGTCACGGTCGTCGAGCTGATGCCGACGATCATGCCGGTAGAAGATGCGGAGATTTCCGGTTTCGCCCGCAAGCGGCTCGAAAAGGCAGGGCTGAAGATCATCACCGAGGCGAAAGTGACGAAGGTCGACAAGGCGACCAACAGCATTTCGGCCCATGTCGAGACAAAGGACGGCAAGACGCAGGCCATCACTGCAGACAGGCTGATCTCCGCAGTCGGCGTCCAGGGCAATATCGAAAATCTCGGCCTGGAGGAACTGGGTGTCAAAACCGATCGTGGCTGCATCGTGATTGACGGCTACGGGAAATCCAATGTCGAGGGGATCTACGCCATCGGCGACGTTGCCGGTCCGCCCATGCTTGCCCACAAGGCGGAGCATGAAGGGGTCATCTGTGTCGAAAAGATCGCCGGTGTGCCCGGCGTCCATCCCATGGACAAATCCATGATCCCGGGATGCACCTATTGCGATCCGCAAGTTGCCAGTGTCGGACTGACGGAATCCGCCGCCAAAGAGGCCGGATACGACATCCGTGTCGGCCGCTTCCAGTTCAGTGCCAATGGCAAGGCCATAGCCCTCGGTGAGGATCAGGGTCTCATCAAGACCATTTTCGACAAGAAAACCGGGCAATTGCTCGGCGCACACATGGTCGGCGCTGAAGTCACGGAGCTGATTCAGGGCTTTGTTGTCGCGATGAACCTCGAGACGACCGAGGAAGAGCTTATGCACACAGTTTTCCCACATCCGACACTATCTGAGATGATGAAGGAAAGCGTGCTTGACGCCTATGGCCGCGCATTGAATGCTTAGGCAGGATCCTTAAATAGGAGAGCGGATATGGGTTGGTTGTTGTTTTTGCTGATCGGCCTGATTGCCGGTTTCATTGCCGAGAAGGTCATGAACCGGAACCACGGGTTGATCAAGAACCTGATCGTTGGCGTCATCGGCGCCGTCGTTGGTGGATTTCTGGCGCAGGCGGTCGGCATCAGCTATGCCGGTTTTGTCGGAACCCTGATTGTCGCGACCGTCGGAGCCATCGTGGTGCTCTGGCTGTTTGCGCTACTGGCGGGACGCTGACCGTAGTTTAAGGAAGGCCGAAATGGTCACTGTTGTCGATACGGTATCGCGCGAACCGCGTGTTCGCCACCCTGAGAAGGCCCATCGGCCCGACAACGAAGTCGCGCGCAAGCCCGACTGGATCCGGGTGAAGGCGCCGACGTCCAAGGGTTATCTCGAAACCCGCGACATCGTGAAGTCCAACAATCTGGTGACGGTCTGCGAAGAGGCCGGATGCCCCAATATCGGCAGCTGCTGGCAGCAAAAGCACGCCAGCTTCATGATCATGGGAGAGATCTGCACGCGGGCCTGTGCCTTCTGCAACGTTTCTACGGGGCGTCCGTCGGCACTTGATCCGAATGAGCCGGAGAACGTTGCCAAGGCTGTCTTCCAGATGGGGCTCAAACATGTGGTCGTCACGTCGGTCGACCGCGACGACCTCGCCGATGGAGGCGCGGACCATTTCGTCCAGACGATCCGCGCAATCCGCGAAGCCTCTCCCGAGACGACAATCGAGATCCTGACGCCTGACTTCCTGCGCAAGGACGGCGCCCTGGAAACGGTCGTTTCCGCCCGTCCAGACGTCTTCAATCACAATCTGGAAACGGTGCCGTCCAACTACCTGACCGTACGGCCGGGCGCACGCTATTTCCATTCGATCCGCTTGCTGCAGCGGGTGAAGGAACTTGATCCGGACATGTTCACCAAATCGGGGATCATGGTGGGGCTCGGTGAGGAGCGCAACGAAGTGCTCCAACTGATGGACGACCTGCGCGTCGCCGATGTCGACTTCCTGACCATCGGCCAATATCTGCAGCCGACACGCAAGCATCACAAGGTCGAGAAGTTCGTTACGCCGGACGAGTTCAAGTCCTACGAGACGATTGCCTATTCCAAGGGCTTCCTGATGGTGTCCGCCAGCCCGCTGACGCGCTCGTCGCATCATGCCGGCGATGACTTTGCCAAGCTCCAGGCAGCACGGGCGGAGCGGCGCGGCCTTTCGATCTAGCGCAGACACGCTCCATGCCGAAATTTGATACCAAGCGTTTCGTGGCCCACACGCCGGAGCACATGTTCGCTCTGGTGGCGGATGTCGAGAAGTATCCCGAGTTTCTGCCTTTGTGCGAGGCCTTGAAAGTCCGCAACAGGAAAGAGCGCGGAACCAAGACCCTGCTCGTTGCCGACATGACTGTCGGCTACAAGGCGATACGCGAGACTTTCACCAGCCAGGTGCTGCTTAGCCCGGACGATTTGGTCATTGACGTTAAATATCTTGATGGGCCGTTCCGCTACCTCAACAACCGGTGGGGTTTTGAGGCAGCAGGCGAGGGTGGATGCGATGTGTCGTTTGACATCGACTATGAATTCAAGAGCCGCATGCTCGGTGCGCTGATGGGCACGATGTTCGACCGTGCGTTCCACAAATTTGCCGAAGCATTCGAGAAGCGGGCGGACGCGATTTACGGCTGATTTCGTGTTGCGGCGCAAAATTGCTGCTGCTCCGCGCAAGGAAAGAACAAAATTGTCGGTACTGGCGCAATGACTGCAAAGTCCATCCACAGGCCGCGCCATATACAATCCAATTTCAAAGGCGCTATTGTCGTCAGTGCCGAACCGGCACATCATATAGGTCAGTAATGTTGTCGTAATTAACGGTTGCCGCCCCTGGCGGTCGACCAGAAAGCGAGACACCTATGAACGACTACGGACCGCTTTCATTCAAAGTGCCCGAACCACCGGTCCGTCCGGGCGATGAACCCGACTTTTCAGATTTCGAAGTGCCGAAAGCGGGGACTGTCCGCAAACCCGGCATCGATACCGACGCCCATGACATCAAGGACCTGGCGACAACCATGATCCGCGTGCTGAACCGCGAAGGTGATGCCGTCGGCCCGTGGGCGGAGGAAACCGACAAGGAGTTGATGCTGCATGGTCTCCGCTCGATGCTGCGTACAAGGGCATTCGATGAACGCATGATGACCCTGCAACGTCAGGGGAAGACGTCGTTCTACATGAAATGCACCGGTGAGGAGGCGATAGCCATCGGTCAGCAGCTGGCCTTGTCGCAGGGTGATATGAACTTCCCGACCTACCGGCAGCAGGGATTATTGCTTTGCCAGGATTATCCGGTCGTCGACATGATCTGCCAGAACCTTTCCAACGCGCGCGATCCGCTGCGCGGCAGGCAGCTGCCCGTTCTCTATTCTTCCAAGAAACACGGCTTCTTCACGATCTCGGGCAATCTGGGAACGCAATATATCCACGCGGTCGGCTGGGCGATGGCGTCCGCGATCAAGGGCGATACGAAGATTGCGACAGCATGGATCGGCGACGGTTCGACGGCAGAGAGCGATTTTCACGCGGCGCTCGTCAACGCGTCCGTCTATCAGCCGCCAGTGGTGTTGAACATCGTCAACAACCAGTGGGCGATTTCCTCGTTTCAGGGCATTGCCGGGGGTGACCAGGCCACATTTGCAGAGCGGGCGCTCGGTTACGGCATTCCATCGCTGCGCGTCGACGGCAATGATTTCATGGCAGTGCATGCCGTTTCAAAATGGGCCATCGAGCGGGCCCGCCGGAACCTCGGCCCGACCATGATCGAATGGGTCACCTACAGGGTGGCGCCGCATTCGACCTCGGACGATCCAAGCAAGTACCGGCCGCGCGAGGAATCGGCTGCTTGGCCGCTGGGCGATCCGGTACTCAGGCTCAAGAACCACCTCATCAAGATCGGCCTGTGGAGCGAAGAACGGCACACACAGGCGGAGGCGGAGTTCGACGAGGAAATGCGTGTAGCCGCCAAGGAGGCTGAATCCTATGGCGTTATGGGCGGCGGTGCGAGCGCGCGCGATATCTTCGAGGACGTCTACAAGGACATGCCGCCGCACCTCGTCGCGCAACGCCAGAAGCTGGGAGTGTGACCATGGTCCAGATGACGATGATCGAGGCCATTCGCAGCGCCATGGATGTAACGATGGAGCGCGACGAGAATGTCGTCGTATTCGGCGAAGATGTCGGCTATTTCGGTGGTGTCTTCCGCTGTACGGCCGGTTTGCAAAAGAAGTACGGCACATCACGCGTGTTCGACAGCCCGATCAATGAGAGCGGCATCGTCGGCGCGGGGATCGGCATGGCGGTCTACGGGCTGAGGCCCTGCATCGAAGTGCAGTTCGCCGACTACATCTATCCGGCCTACGACCAGATCGTCTCCGAGGCAGCCCGCATCCGCTACCGCTCCGCCGGCGATTTTACCGCGCCGATCACGATCCGCAGCCCCGTCGGCGGCGGCATCTTCGGTGGTCAGACCCACAGCCAAAGCCCCGAGGCGCTCTTTACCCATGTCTCGGGCCTCAAGACCATTGTCCCGTCAACGCCCTATGACGCCAAGGGACTTTTGATCGCGTCCATTGAAGATGATGATCCGGTCGTATTCTTCGAACCCAAGCGGCTTTACAACGGACCGTTCGACGGTCATCACGACCGCCCGGCGCAGAACTGGACCACGCATCCGCTGGGTAACGTTCCGGAGGGCCACTACACGCTGCCGATCGGCAAGGCGGCCATACGCCGCGAGGGAAGCGCTGCCACGATCGTCACCTACGGGACCATGTGCTTTGTCGCGGAAGCCGCGGTCCAGGAGACCGGCATTGATGCCGAGATCATCGATTTGCGGACATTGCTGCCGCTTGACATCGAAACGATCGCAAACTCGGTGACCAAGACCGGCCGATGCATGGTGCTGCATGAGGCGACGTTGACGTCCGGGTTCGGCGCGGAGCTCTCCGCGCAGGTCCAGGAAAACTGCTTCTACAATCTTGAGGCTCCGATCCGGCGGGTGACCGGATGGGACACGCCCTATCCGCACGCGCAGGAATGGGACTATTTCCCGGGACCCGCGCGGGTCGGCCGCGAACTGAAAGAGCTGACGGAGGCGATGTGATGGGCGTGCACACGATCAAGATGCCGGATGTCGGCGAGGGCATTACGGAAGCCGAGATTGTCGAATGGAATGTTTCCGTCGGCGACACAGTGCGGGAGGACGATGTTCTTGCCGCCGTGATGACAGACAAGGCAACGGTCGAGATCCCTTCTCCGGTTGAGGGTAAGATCGTCTCCATCGAGGGCGAAGTCGGCCAGATGACCGCCGTCGGTGCGGCCATTATCTCGATCGAGGTTGCGGGGGCCGGCAACGAGTCCGCTGTAAAGGCTGCGCCGCAACCTCCCGTAGAGGAACCACCCGAAGCCGAAGAAAATTCCGTGCAGCCGACACCGGAACTCCCGCAAGAACCGAAGGCACCGCAGCCTGCCGCCGCCAAGCCGGCACCAGTCGCGGCACCTCGTGCACCGGTGACAAACGGACCGCCGCGGCCCGAGGGGGAAAAGCCGCTGGCCGCCCCCAGTGTGCGCAAGCGTGCAATGGATGCCGGTGTCGAGCTGGTCTATGTGCGCGGAACCGGCCCGGCGGGACGCATCCAGCACGAGGACCTTGATGCCTATATCGCCGGCAAGGCCGAGCCGGTATCCGGTTCGTTCCAGCCAAACAACACCATCACCGAAACCAAGGTGATCGGGTTGCGGCGCAAGATCGCCGAGCGATTACAGGACGCGAAACGGCGCATCCCGCACATCACCTATGTTGACGAAGTGGACATGACCGAGCTGGAAGAGCTGCGTCAGCACCTCAATGAATCGCGGCGGGAAGGGCAGCCCAAGCTGACGCTCCTGCCGTTTATCATGCGGGCGATGGTCAAGGCCCTGCGGACTTATCCGAAGCTCAGTGCCCAGTTTGACGACGATGCCGGTATCCTGCGGGAATTCGGCGCCGCTCATATCGGCATGGCGGTACAGACGCCGAACGGTCTCATGGTCGCGGTCGTGCGAAACGCCGAGGCGCGGGACATCTGGAACCTTGCCGAGGAAGCACAGAGGCTGGCATCGGCTGCACGGGACGGTTCGATCACGCGCGAGGAGCTGACCGGATCGACAATCACGCTGACAAGCCTCGGCAGTATAGGCGGTATTGTTTCAACACCGGTGATCAACAGTCCGGAAGTCGCCATCGTCGGCGTCAACAAGATCGCCATGCGGCCGGTGTATCAGGATGGCGCGTTCGTCCCGCGCAAGATCATGAACCTGTCATCATCCTTCGATCACAGGATCGTGGACGGGTGGGACGCGGCCGAGTTTATCCAGCACATACGCCGCTCGCTCGAGACACCGGCAACTCTCTTCATGGAGCCGTAAATGAATTATCTGACGTGCGAAGTGCTGGTTATCGGCGGCGGGCCGGGCGGCTACGTCACAGCCATTCGTGCCGGCCAGCTTGGACTGGACACGATCCTTGTCGAAAAAAAATCGGTGGGCGGCACCTGCCTGAATGTCGGCTGCATCCCGTCAAAGGCGATCATCCATGTCGCCGACGAATTCGAGCAGGCAGTCAAGGCATCCAAAGGCGAAGCGCACGGTTATTCTGTCAAGGACCCGGTTCTGGACCTGGTCGGCGCCATCGAATGGAAGGACGGCATTGTCGGCCAGTTGAACAGGGGCGTGGAAGCACTCCTGAAGAAAGCCGGCGTGAATGTCATAAACGGACAGGCGCGCATGCGCGACGGCAAGACATGCAGCATTGCCGGAGAAAAGGAAAACACGCAGATCAAGGCCAAGTTTGTGGTCCTGGCGCCCGGGTCCGAGCCGATTGAACTGGAGGCGCTTCCCTTTGGAGGCAATGTCATTTCCTCCACACAGGCCCTCAGATTGGAAGAACTGCCGAAACGTCTTGTCGTCGTCGGCGGCGGCTATATTGGCCTGGAACTCGGGACTGCCTTTGCCAAAATGGGCTCGAAAGTGACTGTGCTAGAGGCGACGGACCGGCTGTTGCCGCAATATGACAGGGAAATCGGTGCGGCGGTTTCCCGGCAATTGAAGAAGCTGGGTGTGGAAGTCCACCTCAATACCCTCGCCGGCGGCATGAACGAGAAAGGCACAGCGCTTGAGGCAACCGGTCCGGGCGACGCGTCATTTGCCGTTGATGCCGACAAGGTACTTGTCACCGTCGGGCGAAAACCCCGGCTGGATGGCTGGGGCCTGCGGGAGCTGCAGCTCACCATGAACAATGGCTTCATAGCCATCGACGAAGAGTGTCGCACATCGATGACGGATGTCTTTGCCATTGGCGATGTGACCGGCGAACCGATGCTGGCACATCGTGCCATGGCGCAGGGCGAGGTCGTCGCCGAGCTTATTGCCGGCAAGCGGCGATCCTTTGAGCCGGCCACCATCCCGGCGGTCTGCTTTACGGATCCCGAAGTGGTTTCGGTGGGACTTTCTCCCGATGAAGCGCGCGAAGCCGGTCACGAAGTTTCAGTTGGCAAGTTCCCGCTTCCTGTCAACGGCCGGGCGATGACGCTTGGTTCCGATACCGGCTTCGTGCGCGTTGTCGCACGTAAGGACAATGGACTGGTTCTGGGGATCCAGGCCGTCGGCAACAACATCTCGGAGTTCGCCTCATCCTTTGCGCTGGCACTGGAAATGGGCGCCTGCCTGGAAGATATGGCTTCCACCATCCACGCGCATCCGACGCAAGGCGAGGGGATCCAGGAAGCAGCGATGCTTGCGCTCGGCCACGGATTGCATATCTAAAGATCCGTATCGGTCTGGTTGTTCGGAGGATGACATGCGTTTGATGCTCAAGTTCACAATACCGGTCGAGAAGGGCAACCAGGCGGAAAAGGACGGCACGCTCGGTGCGGCCATCGCCAAACTCGTAGAAACGGTCAATGCCGAAGCGTCTTACTTTGCTCTCGAAGACGGAAAGCGCATGGGTATCGTTATCTTCGAAGAATCGGACCAGGCGCGCATGCCGGTCATCAACGAACCGCTCTTCGCCGCGCTCAACGCTTCCATCGAGATCCAGCCGGTCTTGACGGCAGAGGACCTGCAACGGGCGCTGTAGTCGTCAGCCGGCGGCGATCAGCGCGTCGAGCGCTTTTTCGACGGTCGCCTCCCGAATGTAGGCTCGGCCGAGATCATCGAACCTGAATTCCCTGTGCGTGGTTGGGCCGTCGCGGCGTGCCAGTGCCATATGCACTAGACCAATGGGCTTTTCGGCAGAACCCCCGTCCGGGCCTGCGACGCCGGTGACGGATACCGCAAGATCGGCCCTGGAGCGGGAGAGGGCACCTTCCGCCATTTCGATTGCTGTTTCTCGGGACACCGCTCCATGGGCCTCCAGAGTGGCAACGGAAACGCCGATCATGTCTTCCTTGGCTTCATTGGAGTAGGTTACAAATCCGCGGTCGAGCACTGCGGAAGAGCCGGGGATATCGGTGATCGCGGCGGCGATCATGCCGCCCGTGCAGGATTCGGCAGTGGCAATCATTCTGCCGGCTCGTGTGAATTGCTGGACAAGAGACATTGCAAGTCCGGACAGATCAGCCATTCGAATCGCTCCTGTAGACAACGGTTGCCGTGGCGATGGCCGCAATGCCCTCACGGCGGCCAATGAAGCCGATTTTCTCGTTCGTTGTTGCCTTCACCGAACACCGCTCGATCGACACGCCCAGGATCTCGGCAAGGCTTCGACGCATCGCCTCCCTGTGCGGTCCGATTTTCGGCGCTTCGCAAATCAGCGTGACGTCCGCGTTCATGACTGTACCGCCGGCTTCGGCAACGATCTCAACGGCATGACTGAGAAAGATGTGGGACGGTGCGCCGGCCCATTGCGGATCGGTGGGTGGGAAATGATCACCGATGTCGCCCGCGCCACAGGTCGCCAGCAGGGCATCGGTCAGAGCGTGAAGCGCGACATCCGCATCGGAGTGTCCCGACAGGGACCGGTCGTGCGGTATTTCGATGCCGCATAACATCACGTGGTCGCCTTCAACAAGGGCGTGGACATCATAACCATTGCCGGTGCGTACGTCCGGCAGGTCGGCCGCGCCATGCCGGTTGTTCAATTTTTCTCCTGCCAATTCGATATCTCCCGCGGTCGTCAATTTTATGTTTTCCGCGTCACCCTCAACCAGCGCAACCGGGAGGCTGGCCCATTCCGCTATGCTTGCGTCGTCCGTGAAATCCGCCTTTTGCGCGTCAGCCGCAGCGTGGTGTGCATCAAGAATTGGCCGGTACGCAAAGCCCTGCGGTGTCTGTGCCCCGTAAAGACCGGACCGCGAAACCGTTTTATCGACATGGGCGCCGTCGGCGGACTTCTTGAGCGTATCAGCCACGGCAACGACCGGCAGAGCCGCTTGTTCGCCAGCTTCCAGCGTATCGATAACCCGGTCGATCAAGGCACCGCTCACAAAGGGACGGACACCGTCGTGTATGAGGACGTGAGTGGGGTCGGCACCTTCCAGGGCTTCAAGTCCCTTGAGGACTGATTGCTGTCTTTGCGCGCCGCCTTCAACAACGATCAGCGCCGCCCGGGCATCCAGTTTTTCGGTGGCGCGTGAAAAAAGCACGTGATCATCCGGGTGTATGACGGCAACGACCTGCGATATGCGGGGATGTTTCAAAAATGCATCGAGTGTCCATATCAGCACGTCGCGCCCACCAATCGGCCGGTACTGCTTCGGCCCGTCCTCAGGGTTTCCGGCGCGTTCGCCGCGGCCCGCCGCGACAATGATCGCCCCTATGGTTCCTGCATCCGACATGATGGCCATTCTTGATTGGAAAATGCTCGTTTGTGCTGTAACTGTCCTGCGCTGTTTTGACCAGCTTGCTTTCTCGTGAAAACTATCGATTTTTATTGGCCAATGCATAAATACTATGCAATGATGTGAGTTGCCTCTTTTTAGTGCAGATGGAATGATCGAACAACCTTTCGCTATCGGACCCGTCCAGATCCGTAACAGGGCAATCCTGGCACCGATGTCAGGTATCAGCGACCTGCCGTTTCGGCGGTTGGCCTGGCGCTTTGGCGCCGGCCTTGTTGTGACGGAGATGGTGGCCAGCCGGGAACTGGTTTGTGACCGCGATGAATCCTGGGCCCGCTTGCGCGGCGACGGGATCTCGCCACATATGGTTCAGCTTGCCGGACGGGAAGCCCGGTGGATGGCCGAGGCGGCGCGGATTGCACAGGACAATGGCGCTGACGTTATCGATATCAACATGGGTTGCCCGGCCAAAAAAGTGACCGGCGGATATTCCGGTTCAGCGCTCATGCGCGACCTCGATCACGCAGTCGGTCTCATTGAGGCGACGATCGGTGCTGTTTCGGTGCCTGTGACCGTCAAGATGCGCCTCGGGTGGGACGAACAATCGATCAATGCACCGGAACTTGCGCGACGCGCGCAAGATTGCGGTGTTCAGATGATCACGGTGCACGGGCGCACCCGCAGCCAGTTCTACAAAGGGCGCGCTGACTGGGCGGCCATTCGCGCCGTACGGGAGGCAATTTCCATTCCGCTCGTTGCCAATGGCGATGTCGAGACAAGGCAGGATGCGGAACGGATCCTTTCAGTCAGCGGCGCCGATGCCGTCATGGTGGGCCGCGCGTCACAGGGCAGACCATGGCTCGTTGGCCAACTCGCTGGGAATACGAGCGCGCCGCGAACCAGCGATGAGATCCTGGATCTGATCATTGAGCACTATGGAATGAACCTTGATCATCACGGTGCCGATGTCGGTGTGCGGCATTTCCGCAAGCACCTTGGCTGGTATCTGGATTTGCATGCAAAGGAATGTCCGGCGGAGCTGAAGGCACGGATCATGACCGGCCGCGACCAGAATGCCGTTATCGGTGACCTGCGATCGGCGTTTGGTCGGCCGGGCGGCAATGCCCAGTCCGAAAGGGCGGCCGCATGACGACCATGCAGGCAAAGACGGCCGGTCTCGTTGATGAAGCGGCCGGCGTCGTACTGGATGCCATCAGGCACCCTGTCATCATGATCGACGAAAAGAGCTTGATCTCCTATGCCAATGGTGAGGCGGAGTCCTTCTTCGGCGCCAGCCGGGCGCAGTTGGCGCGTCGAAAACTCGATACATATATTCCCTTCGGCAGCCCGTTGCTGGCGCTGATAGACCAGGTGCGCGAACGTCGCGCTCCGGTCAATGAATACCGCGTTGACGTGAGTTCCCCCAAGCTTGGAAGCGAGCGGCTGGTGGATCTCTATGTTGCGCCGGTGACGGATCAGGCGGGGTCGGTCGTCGTGCTCTTCCAGGAGCGTTCCATGGCTGACAAGATCGACCGCCAGCTTACCCATCGTTCCGCCGCCAGATCGGTGACCGGGCTAGCCTCCATGCTCGCGCACGAGATAAAGAACCCGCTTTCCGGGATTAGGGGCGCGTCGCAATTGCTGGAAGCATCGGTGACCGACGAGGACAGGGCATTGACGCGGCTTATCCGCGATGAGACCGACCGGATCGTTTCGCTTGTCGACCGTATGGAGATTTTCTCCGACGAGCGGCCGGTCGACCGGGAGCCGGTCAACATCCACGCCGTGCTCGATCATGTCAAAGCGGTGGCTGCAGCGGGTTTTGCCAAGAAAATCAACATCATCGAGAATTACGATCCGTCATTGCCGCCGGTGTTCGCCAATCGCGACCAGCTGGTCCAGGTGTTCCTCAATCTGATCAAGAATGCCAGCGAGGCCTTGGCCTCGCAATCCAACGGGGAAATCACGCTGACAACGGCGTACCGTCCGGGCATCCGCTTGTCGATACCAGGTGCCAGCGAGCGCGTGTCGCTGCCGCTCGAATTTTGCGTCCAGGACAACGGGCCGGGTGTACCCGCCGATATCCTGCAACATCTGTTCGACCCGTTCATCACGACAAAGATCAACGGATCGGGACTCGGGCTGGCACTGGTCGCCAAGATTGTTGGCGATCATGGCGGCATCGTTGAATGCGACAGCCAGAACAACAGGACGATCTTCCGCGTTCTTATGCCAGCCTCGAAAGAGAACAGTCCAAAAGCCGGAGAAGAGAAGAAATGAGCAAAGCAACCATCCTGGTTGCCGATGACGACGCGGCAATCCGAACGGTGCTCAACCAGGCGCTCTCGCGTGCCGGCTATGACGTGCGCATCACATCAAACGCGGCAACGCTCTGGCGATGGGTTGCCGCCGGCGATGGCGATCTTGTCATCACGGATGTCGTTATGCCGGGTGAGAACGCCTTCGATCTGTTGCCGCGCATCAAGAAGGCGCGCCCCGATCTTCCGGTTCTGGTGATGAGTGCGCAAAACACATTCATGACAGCGATCAAGGCGTCCGAACGCGGTGCATATGAATATCTGCCGAAACCCTTCGATCTGACCGAAATGATCGCCATTGTCGGACGCGCGCTTTCCGAACCGAAATCTGTTTCAAGCCAGGCGGAAGATGATCTTGGCGAGGGCATGCCGCTCGTCGGACGTTCGGCTGCGATGCAGGAAATCTATCGCGTGCTTGCCCGCCTCATGCAAACGGACCTGACGCTGATGATCACCGGAGAATCCGGGACCGGCAAGGAACTGGTGGCGCGTGCGCTGCATGACTATGGCAAGCGCCGCAACGGACCGTTCGTTGCAATCAACATGGCGGCGATACCGCGCGACCTCATCGAATCAGAGCTCTTCGGCCACGAAAAGGGCGCTTTCACCGGCGCACAGACACGGTCGAGCGGCCGGTTTGAACAGGCGGAAGGCGGGACGCTGTTCCTGGACGAGATCGGCGACATGCCGATGGATGCCCAGACGCGGTTGCTGCGCGTGTTGCAACAGGGCGAGTATACGACGGTCGGCGGGCGTACACCGATCCGCACGGATGTTCGGATTGTCGCGGCAACGAACAAGGACCTGAAAACATCCATCAACCAGGGGCTCTTCAGAGAGGACCTCTTTTATCGGCTCAACGTTGTGCCGCTGCGGCTTCCGCCACTGCGGGACCGGGCCGAGGACATTCCCGATCTGGTGCGCCATTTCAGCAGCGAGGCCGAGAGGGAAGGGCTGCAGGCCAAGCGCTTCGAGGCATCGGCACTCGACAGGCTGAAGGGATATCCCTGGCCGGGCAATGTGCGCGAACTCGAAAACTTCGTCCGGCGAATCACGGCGCTTTATCCGCAGGACGCCATCACGGCAGAAATCGTCGAATCGGAACTGCAAAGCGAAAGCGGCGGCGAAGCAGCCAGTTCAATCGGCAATATCGCCAGCAATGCGACCATATCGCAGGCTGTCGAAGACAATATGCGACGTTATTTCGCCCAATTCGGCTCGGACCTGCCGCCACCCGGGCTTTATCACCGTGTTTTGGAAGAGGTCGAGCATCCGCTGGTGCTTGCTGCTTTGACCGCTACGCACGGAAATCAAATAAAAGCGGCTGAGTTACTTGGTCTGAACAGAAATACTTTGCGCAAGAAAATACGAGAACTTGGTGTTTCTGTTTACCGTTCCCCAAGAAGCGCTTGACCGACGCCTCTTACAGTTGCATTTTCGCCACAAAGCGTTGCAACAAGGCAACGCTGTGGCAAGTCATGTCATAGAGCAAAAGCGTAAAGGACTGCTGGGGACCCGATGACAGTCGGCAGCACACTTTCCTCTGCGGACGGTACATCGTCAGCACCGCCTGCACAAAACAGAGATCGGCGGAAACTGCTTGCGCTTCCCGGTGTCGTCATCGTCGTGTGCGCGCTGGTCTGCGCAATCGTCTCCTTTGTCATCCTGATGGGCCTGACCCCGATTGCCCCGCGCAACGAAGTCGTACTGACCGCCGTTATCGTCAACCTGGTGTTTGTCCTCGCCCTGATCGGCCTGATCATGCGCGAGATATCCAATATACTGGCCGCGCGCAGGCGAGGACGTGCCGCTTCCCGGCTGCATGTGCGCATCATCGTACTGTTCAGCGTCGTGGCCATATTGCCGGCGATCCTCGTCGCGATTGTGGCCAGCATCACGCTCGATATCGGCCTCGACCGCTGGTTTTCGCTGCGAACGAAGGAAATCGTCAACTCGTCGCTCAGTGTCGCCGAAGCCTATGTGAACGAAAACGCCCGCTACCTGCAGGGTCAAACCGTCTCCATGGCCAATGATCTCGATTCGGCGCGAACGCTCTACAGCCTCGACCGGACCGGCTTTAATGTGCTCGTGACGCGCCAGGCGATCGGCCGCGGTCTGCTGGCGGCAAGCGTGCTGCGCAGCGACGGCAGCGTTATCGTCAAGGCAGACATCAAGACCGACAATCCGTTGCCGAGTGTACCGCTTGTCGCCCTTGAAGTCGCTGCGGCGGGCGAACCGGCGCTCATCCCTCCCGGTGCAACCAACATCGTCGGCGCCGTGATCAAGCTGCAGAATATTCCCGGTGCGTTTCTCTATACCATTCGTGCGGTAGATCCCAATGTCATCCGCTCCATGCGGCTGATGGAGGAAAACACTGAGGAATACAGGGCGCTTGAAGAGGACCGACGCCCGATTCAGCTCGCCTTCGCGATCCTTTATCTCGGCTTTGCGTTGATCGTGTTGCTTTCTGCCATCTGGACAGCAATCGCCGTCGCGGACCGAATCGTCCGGCCGATACGGCAACTTATCGGCGCAGCCGATGATGTCGCAAGCGGTGATCTCGAAGTCAGTGTTCCGGTAAAGGCATCGGATGGTGATGTTGGAAATTTATCGAAGACTTTCAATAATATGATTGAAGAACTTCGTGTCCAACGTGATGAAATTATCTCTGCGCGCGACGAAATGGACGAGCGGCGCCGGTTTACCGAAGCGGTCCTGTCCGGTGTGACCGCCGGTGTTATCGGCGTGCATGATGACGGGTTTATCTCCATCGCAAACCGGTCGGCGGAGATCATGCTCGGCGTCGAGGCCGGCGCACTGGTCGGCAAACAATTGTCCGATGTCGCGCCGGAAGTCGCGCCTGTTCTCGCCAGTGCGGCGATCTGGCACCGCAAGGAGTATCGGAGCCAGGTGACCGTGATGCGCAACGGCCTGGAACGCACCCTCAATGTGCAGGCAACGCAGGAGGGACCGCATCAGGGTCTGGAATCCTATGTGGTGACGCTGGATGACATTACCGATCTGGTGATCGCTCAAAGGTCGACAGCCTGGGCCGAGGTTGCGCGGCGCATCGCCCACGAGATCAAGAACCCGCTGACCCCGATCCAGCTTTCAGCCGAGCGCATCAAGCGGCGTTACGGCAGACAGATATCGGATGATGATCGGGACGTCTTTGACCAGTGCACGGATACGATCGTCCGGCAAGTTGAGGATATCGGCCGGATGGTCGACGAATTCTCGGCTTTTGCGCGCATGCCCAAGCCTGCCAAGGAAGAGCATGATCTGCGCGAAATACTCAAGGACGCCATTTTCCTTCGCGAAATGAGTCGCAATGACATCGAATTTGAACGCGAACTTGGCGACGAACCGCTGACGGGTTTTTACGATTCGCGCATGCTTGGGCAGGCATTCGGGAACCTGATCAAGAACGCGACCGAGGCGATTGACGCCCTCGGAGCGGATCAGCAGCGCAACGGGCGCAAGATCATGGTGCGGGCTGCGCGTGCACAGGGCGAGACGATCCAGGTCGATGTCATAGACAACGGCAAGGGGCTTCCGGTGGAAAACCGCAACCGCATCTTCGAGCCGTATATGACCATGCGGGAGAAGGGCACAGGCCTCGGTTTGGCCATTGTAAAGAAGATTATCGATGAACATGGCGGTGTGCTCGAGCTACACGACGCACCCATGGAATTCGATCCGGACGGCGGTGCGATGATCCGTGTTGTCCTGCCGGCAGATCCCAAGGAAAGCGGCTCTAATGCGATGGGAGAAGTAAGAGCAGATGGCGTCTGACATTCTAGTTGTCGATGACGAGGAGGATATCCGCGAACTTGTTTCGGGTATTCTTTCCGATGAAGGGCATGAAGCTCGCACTGCGGGCGACAGCGACAGTGCCCTGCGGGCCATTGCCGAGCGCGTACCACGCCTTGTCTTTCTCGACATATGGCTGCAGGGCAGCCGCCTCGACGGTCTCGCATTGCTGGATGAAATCAAAGCCAGGCATCCGCATTTGCCGGTGGTGATGATCTCCGGACACGGCAATATTGAAACCGCGGTCTCGGCGATACGGCGCGGTGCCTATGATTTCATTGAAAAGCCGTTCAAGGCCGACCGGCTGGTTCTGGTCGCTGAACGCGCGCTGGAGACCTCCAACCTGAAAAGGGAGGTCGATGAACTCAAGCGCCGCTCGGGAGATCCGGTGGATCTCACCGGAACATCGGTTGCGATATCGCAGCTCCGGCAGCTGATCGAGAAGGTGGCGCCGACGAACAGCCGCGTGATGATCCTTGGCCCTTCGGGTTCGGGCAAGGAGCTGGTTGCGCGGCTGATCCATCGGTACTCGTCGCGCAGTGACGGACCATTCGTGGCGCTCAACGCCGCGGCAATCACGCCTGAACGCATGGAAATAGCGCTGTTCGGCACGGAGACGGCAAACGGGCAGGAACGCAAAGTCGGCGCTCTCGAAGAAGCTCACGGCGGCATCCTGTATCTTGACGAGATTGCCGACATGCCGAAGGGGACGCAGAACAAGATCCTTCGGGTGCTTGTTGATCAGCAGTTCGAACGTGTCGGCGGCTCGAAGCGGGTCAGTGTGGATATCCGGGTGGTCTCCTCGACATCCCGAAATCTCGAACACCTGATCGGTGAGGGCGGTTTTCGCGAGGACCTCTATCACAGGCTGGCGGTGGTTCCGGTTCGGGTTCCTTCGCTGGCCGAGCGGCGGGAAGATATCCCGTTCCTGGTCGATCAGTTCATGAAACAGATCAGCGAACAGGTGGGTATCAAGGCACGGCCCATCGGCGATGATGCTATGGCTGTCCTGCAGGCGCATGACTGGCCCGGCAATATCCGGCAACTGCGCAACAATATCGAGCGGTTGATGATCCTCACGAGAAGCGATAACGGCAGCGGATCGATCACAGCGGACATGCTGCCCAAGGAAATCGGCGAAATGCTGCCGAATGTTTCGGGGGAGGACGAGAACCACGTCATGACGCTGCCGCTTCGCGAGGCAAGGGAGCTTTTCGAGCGCGAATATCTGGTTGCCCAGATCAACCGGTTTGGCGGCAATATCTCCAAGACCGCCGAATTCGTCGGCATGGAACGGTCTGCTTTACATAGAAAGCTGAAAACGCTTGGTCTATAAGATTCGCAAGGGACGAATTCTTTGTAGAGCACGATAAGGACCGGACGGCATGAAAGTCATCATCTGCGGGGCAGGGCGCGTCGGTTATGGCATTGCCGAGCGCCTTTCCACAGAAGACAACGATGTCTCGGTTATCGATACCTCGCCACCGTTGATCCACGCCATCCGGGAATCGCTTGATGTGCGGGGATATGTCGGTCACGGCGCGCATCCGGAGGTGCTTGCACAGGCGGGTGCCGACCAGGCGGACATGATTATCGCCGTTACGCTCTACGACGAAATCAACATGGTTGCCTGCCAGGTGGCGCATTCGCTGTTCAATGTGCCGACGAAGATCGCCCGCATTCGTGCGCAGAGCTACCTGGCGTCGCATTATTCGGACCTGTTCTCACGCGAAAACATGCCGATCGATGTCATCATCTCGCCGGAGATCGAGGTGGGCCAAATGGTATTGCGCCGTATCGCGCTTCCGGGCGCCAATGACGCGGTTCGGTTTTCCGACGATTCCATAACCATGGTGGCGATCGAGTGCCTTGAGGACTGCCCGGTGGTCAACACGCCGCTGGAGCAACTCAGCGACCTTTTCCCGGACCTGACGGCGACCGTCGTCGGCGTGTGGCGCGACAACAACCTGATCGTACCGCACTCCTCGGATCAGCTGATCACCGGTGACCTGGCATTTGTCATATGCGACCGCAACCATGTCAGGCGAACACTCGGCCTGTTCGGGCATGAGGAGCCCGAAGCAACACGGATTGTGATTTCCGGAGGCGGCAATATCGGCTTCTTCGTCGCCAAGACGATCGAGGAACGCCAGCCGCGCACCAAGGTCAAGATCATCGAATATGACCGGGAGCGGGCGGTCAGCATTGCCGATGATCTCAGCCGCACCGTGGTGCTGAACGGCTCGTCGCTCGATCAGCAGATTCTGGTCGAGGCGGACATCCAGGATGCGGACCTGATGGTGGCGCTGACCAATGACGACCAGGTCAACATTCTTTCCAGCGTCATGGCCAAGCGCCTCGGTTGCAAAGCGAACCTTGCGCTGATCAACAGCCCCGCCTTTCTGGACTTCACCAAGACGCTGGGCATCGATGCGTCGGTCAATCCAAGGGCCGTGACCATCTCCCGCATCCTGCAGCATGTGCGACGCGGCCGGATCCTTGCCGTCCACAGTATCCAGCAGGGGGCGGCCGAAGTGATCGAAGCAGAGGCGCTGGAAACATCGCCGATTGTCGGAACGGAACTCCGGGATCTCGACCTGCCGCACGGAATACGCCTGGGCGCGCTGTACCGTGACGGTACGGTCATGCGTCCGGACGGTGACAGCAAAATCAAGACCGGCGACCGTGTCGTGTTGCTGGCGAAGACGGATTCGGTCCGCCACGTCGAGCAGCTATTTCGCGTCAGCCTGGAATTCTTTTAAACGCCATGGCAGGGGCGCTTTTCCTGATAACCATCGCGGTTTCCGGTCTGCTCGCGCTGCTCGTTCCGGCGATCCTGGTTGCAGTGGCGCATTCAGAAGTCGATCTGGCAACCGACATGCTGCTCCTCTTCGCGGTGGGCAGCTTTGTTGCTGTCGCGGTCGTCACCGCCCTTTCGGGCAGGGCCAAGAAGACAGAGCGCGCATTCACCTATCTGGCGCTTGTCGGTGTGTGGGCCATCACACCGCTCATTGGCGGTCTGTTCTACGTCGTGCTTGCCGAACTTCCCTTCCTGCCTGCCTGGTTCGAGGCCGTCGGGGCGCTGACGACATCGGGTGCTTCTGTCATTGTGCGTGAAAGCGCGCCTGCGGGACTGCTGTTCTGGCGCAGTTCAACAGAGTGGTATGGCGGCTTTCTTGCCCTTGCGTCCATTGTCCACGTGCTCGCTCCGGCCGGTTTCGGCGGCCTGCAGACCGCGGGGAGCCGCATGCTTTCCGCAAATCCGGACGAGGGGTTATTCCGGTTGGAAACCTACAGCACTCTCGCGCTTCAATACGGATTGATCACCGCCGTTGTCTTTTTCGGATTGATGGTGTTCGGCGTGGCGCCCCTGAACGCGATGATGCTCAGCATGATCTCGGCCGCGACCGGTGGCTTTCTTCCCTTCACGGGGCCGCTGGAAGAGAATATCGGAAGGGGTGCGGCCACGGTAATGGCCCTCGGGCTTTGTCTTGGCACCATGAGTGTTTTTTGGCGGCGCAATATCCTGCGCAGACCGAAGCGGATATTCCAGAACAACCTCGAAGCTATCATCGTCGTTTCAATTATCGCGGCACTTTCAATTGCCTATGCGGCGCGGATACTCGACGTGTCGGGCGGTTCAATTGGACAAGGCTTGTTTGCCGCGTTGCAGGAAGGTTTTTTCACCGCTTCCTCGCTGATTTCAACCAGCGGCATCGAAACCCGGCCGGGTGTGATAGCGCTGCTGCCGGGAATCGTTGTTCTCGCCATCATATTTGTCGGGGCAGGGGTCTATTCGACATCGGGCGGCGTGAAGGTGTTCAGGATCGGCGCGATGTGGGTCTATACGATCGCGGAACTTAACCGGCTGATCTATCCGAACAGTGTCGACCGACACAGGTTCGGCGACCTTCTCATTGACCGGCGCTCAATGCAGGCGATCTGGACATACTTAATCATTGCCGTGCTTGTCGTGGGAACCGGCGCCATGTTGCTGGCCCTGACAGCGACGGGTTTCGAAGCGGCTATCGTGATGTCAGTATCTTTCTTTTCCAATGCCAGTCCGGTCTATGACGCCCTGCGCCCGCTGGCCAGCGAGCCGACATTGCAGGAATGGCCCAGTTTTCAGGAGCTTCCGCACAAGGTCACCTATTTGGTGTCGATCTTTCTCATGCTGATCGGCCGGTTGGAAGTGCTGGTCATATTCGCCGTCCTGAATGTCAAATACTGGTACAACCGATAGAGATAGTGTTGGTTTTTGCTCAACCATAGCGACAGACCGGCCGTTTTAAGATTGCGGATTAGGTGCCGATTTGATAACCAACAAAGTGGTGTGTACTCGGAAGACTGACTGCTGCTACAAAAAATAAATCCCACGATGGAGTTCAGGTACAGCCGTTCAAGAAGAAAAAACCGGCAAGGACAAGGAAAACTGGCGCAATGGCGGAGCGTTCTCAGAATCTGCAGGACCAATTTCTCAATACTGTCAGAAAACAAAAGGTTCCACTCACCATATTCTTGATCAATGGTGTGAAGTTGACGGGCGTGGTCACATCTTTTGACAATTTCTGTGTTTTGCTGCGCCGAGATGGCCATTCGCAGCTCGTTTACAAGCATGCGATTTCGACGATCATGCCGGGCCAGCCTATTCAGATGTTCGAAGGCGAAGAAGCAAGCCGTGAAGGCTGACCAGACCAAAGACAAAATCAGCATTGGAAACAACCAGACGGAAACGGACGGGCGAGGGGATTCCACGCGCGCGCTGGTCATCGTTCCCGTTCTGAAATCGTCCGCCCAGGCGAACGGACCGGCTGGTCAGCCGTCACGGCTGTCGCATCCAGGCGATCTGCGGATGGCGGAAGCCGTGGGACTGGCCGAGGCGATCGACCTCGACGTTGTACATGCCGACACCGTGCTGCTGAATACGGTTCGTCCGGCAACCCTGATCGGCTCGGGCAAGGTTGATGAAATTGCGGGGCTTGTCGTCAGCCTTGATGCCGGCCTGGTGATCGTTGACCATCCTCTCACACCGGTCCAACAGCGCAATCTCGAAAAGGCCTGGGCTGCAAAGGTCATCGACAGGACCGGACTGATCCTGGAAATCTTCGGACGCCGCGCTTCGACACGTGAGGGCGTGCTTCAGGTACAGCTGGCCCACCTCAATTATCAAAAGGGCAGGCTGGTACGGAGCTGGACCCACCTGGAACGCCAGCGCGGTGGCGCCGGATTCATGGGCGGTCCCGGAGAGACGCAGATCGAGGCCGACAGGCGCATTCTGCAGGACAAGATTGTGCGTCTTGAGCGGGATCTGGAGCAGGTCCGGCGGACGCGGCATCTGCATCGCGCGAAACGTAAGAAGGTCCCGCATCCGGTGGTGGCTCTTGTCGGTTATACGAATGCCGGCAAGTCCACATTGTTCAACAAGATCACGGGCGCGGACGTGCTTGCCGAGGATATGTTGTTCGCCACGCTGGACCCGACGCTGCGGCGTATGACGCTGCCACACGGCCGGATGGTGATCCTGTCCGACACCGTCGGCTTCATTTCCGACCTTCCCACCCATCTCGTCGCGGCATTTCGTGCGACCCTCGAAGAAGTGTTGGAGGCTGACCTCATTTTGCACGTCCGGGACATGTCGGATCCGGACAACCAGGCGCATAGCGCGGATGTCCTGCGGATCCTTGACGAACTTGGTGTCAACAAGGACGAGTCCAGCCACGTTGACATCATTGAAGTATGGAACAAGATCGACCTCCTGCCGGAGACCGCCGTCGCCGACATGTCCGGCAAGCTGGCGTCGTCGCAGAGGATCGCAGCCGTTTCGGCTGTTACGGGCGAGGGGATCGATACGCTGCTCGCATTGATCGAGGAAACCCTCTCGGGAAAGCTGCTCAGCGAGACCGTCGTGCTGCGTCCACGAGAGCTGTCGCATATGGCGTGGCTCTACGATCACGCGAGTGTGCTGGACCGTCAGGACCGAGAGGATGGCAGTGTTGCGCTTGATCTTGAAATCACCCAGCACGAGATGGCAGAATTTGAGCGGCGCCGGCTAGCGGGGTAGTTTTAAGCTACTGGATTCATTTAGTAATTATGGCTCTCCGTTAACTGGGTTCAAAGAGCTCAATAGCATTTCCGGATGGGTCTTCGCAAAGAATTTGATTTCCGCCCGGACCCTCGATGATTTCGTTTCGAAACCGGACATTCGCATCCCGTAACCGCTCCACAACCGACGCCAGTTCGGGAACGGTCAAAACAATTCTGCACCATCCGCCAGGTTGCGGCTCGGAGCCGTCCGGCATGGGTTGCGAGGCGGATGCCGGCGGTCCGGCCAACCAGAGTTTCAGGTCATCTTTGCCGAGGATTGCCATGGCCGGTCCGTATTGCTGTTCAAGTTCGAACCCAAGTTGCGACGTGTAGAATGAAACGGATTCTTCGACATCGTGTACGATGTACCGGACCTGCGCCATCTTAACCTCCATGACGAAACTCAACACGCCGGGGATAGAACAAACCTGCACCTCTCAGGACAGTTCGTCCATCACCGTGGCGGTTCTTTCTTATAGGTCGGCACGCCATCCGGAATGATGACACCATCGAGCCTGCGGATTGTCCAGATATGCGCGACTTCTGAAAGATCGGGCGCCGTATCGAGCGTGCCGCCCTTGACGCTCACACGATCCGGATTGTCGTTTCCTATGTGCCACAGGCGCGATCCGCATTCGGGGCAAAAGTAACAATCGAGCATACCACCGGTGTCGGTCCGTCGTGCCCACTGCTTCGGTGAGCCTTGAAGCAATTGCAAATCACCACCTTGAACGATCACCGAAATGCCAAAAGCCGAGGATGATTGTTTCTGGCATTCACGGCAGTGGCAGACATAGGTCTCGATCGGTTCGCCGTTCAGCCTGAAACGAACGGCACCGCATTGGCATTGTCCATGGGGCAGGGTGCTAGTCATGGTTCTTGGCGTCCTGCCAAAGGGCCTCCATGCGATCGAGCGTGGCGCCGTTCACGTCTTCATCGGCCTCCTGAAGCTTGCGTTCGATGTGAGAGAAGCGACGGCGAAACTTCGTATTGGTGCCCCGCAAAGCCATTTCCGGATCGACGTCGACGTGACGGCCAATGTTGACCAGTGCAAAGACCAGGTCGCCGAATTCGTCGCGTACCTTGTCGTTGTCCCCGATTTGGGCTAAACGGACCATAGCTGCATATATGTACATCTGAAAGAACATATGGTGTACAAAACACGTTGACGTAGGGCTGCGGTTGATCTGAGATCGGGTATCTTTTCCGAATGGAGCGAGCATGTCTGATCGATCATTTCTGGAATCCTGGAGCCTGGATTTCAACGACATGGAGTTCGTTGAGGCGTTCAATTTAACCAGCCGGATACGGGTCGCCTTTCAACTGCGATTTTTCCGGGCGCATGGGCGTTTTCCTTCCCGTGAGCAAGATCTCAGTTCCGAAGGTCTGGAGTATTTGGCCCAGCAACTGGACGTGAGGGTTCCGTTTGATCAAGAGACCTTCGATTACCGCCACGTCAATGCTCGCCGCCACCGTGTTGCCATTCTGAAACATCTTGGGGTGCGCCGCGCCACAGACCGGGACCGCTTGACCTTGCGCTCATGGATTGCCGAGGATTGCCGCCAGTCAGCTCCGACTGTGGAGGAGCAAGTTGCATCGGCATATGCGTGGTGCCTCAGCAACTCGATCTACGTTCCGTCTGACAAGATCATGGAGCGGCTGGTGCGTAGTGCCAGACATGACTTTCTTGAGGATTTACTGGCAACGACAGCCCGAGTTCTTCCGGCTAACACGCGGCGGCAGTTGGACGAGAGCCTTTCGGAACCAAGGGAGCCTGGTGGGTTTCACCTGATGAAGAACGGGGTTGGTTCGGTTTCACTCACCAACGTCCTGGGGGCCTGTGACCGCCTGACTTTTCTTGCGGGTCTCGATTTGTCCTCTGAGCATTTGGCTGGCATTGACCCTACATGGACCGCCATGTTGTGCCGCCGGGTTGAACGGGAGAACGCTTCGGAAATGCGGCGGCATAGCGATGATCGTCGGATCGGCCTCTATGCCCTGTATCTCATGGATCGTCAGAAAAAGCTGACGGATGATCTGATCGATCTGTTTCTGGAAATCACGCATCGCCTTCAAACCCGCTCACGGCGAAGGGTGATTGCCAATATCGCCCGCGACATCGAACGGGTTTATGGCAAGGATCAGCTGTTGTGCGCCATTGCGGAGGCGGCGGTTGAGGATCCGGAGGGGCGGGTCGTCGATGTGATCTACCCGGTTGCCGGTGTTGCGAAGTTGAAGGCTGTGATTGAAGAGTATCGCGCCAGCGGCACTCTGGACAAGCGCATCCAGACTGTCATGCGCGGCTCCTATGCCAGCCATTACCGCAGGATGATGCCGCCGCTCCTGTCCGTGCTGCAATTTCGGTCGAACAATACAGTCTGGCGTCCAATACTCGATGCCCTTGAAAGGATCACCGAATGGCGGGAAGAGGGTCGCAGGATAGTGCCTGTCGAGCTTGCACCTGCCGGGTCCATTCCTGCGGGCTGGAAGGAGTTTGTCGTTGACGACAAGGGGCATTTGAACGTGATTTCCTATGAAATCTGCATACTTGGCCAACTTCGTTCCAGTATCCGCGCACGTGAGATATGGATTGAAGGCGCTGATCGCTACCGCAATCCGGACCAGGATTTGCCCGCCGATTTCGATGAGCGTCGCGAGTCCTACTACGCCGACCTTGGCCTGCCTCGGGACGCGCAGGCCTTTGTCGCAAATATTCGTAGCCAACTGGAGCAAGAGTTACGATTGTTGAACGAGACACTGCCGAAAAACGACAAGGTCCGATTGCGGGAAACGGGGGATAACCGCATCTGTGTCACGCCTTTCGAGCGCCAACCGGAGCCAGCCGGTTTGATCAGCTTGAAGAACGAGATCGGGCGAACCTGGCCAATGACAAGCCTTCTCGATGTCCTGAAGGAAACCGCCTTGGATACCCGGTTTCTGGATTGCTTTGAGAGTTCGGCAAGTCGAGAGGTGTTGCCGGAAGGTGTCCGCAACCGACGTCTGCTGCTTGCGCTTTACGGGGTTGGCACAAATGCCGGTCTCCAACGGATTGCAACCGGAACCGAGGATGTCAGCATTGATGAACTCGCCCACGTTTATAGACGCTATGTCAACGCCACTGCGCTGAGGGCGGCCTGCGCCAAGGTGGCCAACGCCACACTCGCCATTCGCGACCCGGATATCTGGGGTCCGGTTGGGACTGCATGCGCGGCAGACTCCACGAAATTTGGCGCTTGGGACCGCAACCTCATGACGGAATGGCACGCCCGCTATGGCGGTCGGGGCGTGATGATTTACTGGCATGTCGAGCGGCGGGCAACCTGTATCTATTCGCAACTGAAGCGATGTTCATCCTCTGAAGTGGCGGCCATGATCGAGGGGGTGCTTCGCCATTGTACGGACATGGAAATCCAGCGCCAGTATGTGGATTCCCACGGGCAGAGTGTCGTGGGCTTTGCTTTTGCGCATCTTTTCAATTTTGAACTGGCTCCCCGGCTCAAGGCGATTGCAAGCCAAAAACTGATGCTGGCATCTGCTGACCAACGCGCCAACCTGTCAAATCTCACCCCTATTCTTGCGGGCGTCGTGGACTGGGACGAGATTGCGCGCCAATACGACGAGATGGTCAAGTATGCTGCTGCGATGCAACATGGCACGGCCGATCCCGAGTCGATCTTGCGGCGCTTTTCCAAGGGGGATGTGATGCACCCTACCTACAAGGCGCTGGCGGAACTCGGTCGGGCCGTGAAAGCAATCTTCCTTTGCCGCTATCTCCGGCTTGAAAGCTACCGTCGCGAGATCAACGAAGGTCTGAACGTGATCGAGAACTGGAACAGCGCAAACGGATTTGTGTTTTTCGGCAAGGGCGGAGAGATATCAACCAACCGGGTCAACGAGCAGGAGATTGCGGCGCTGTCGCTCCAACTCGTCCAGGCCTCGCTTGTCTACGTCAATACGCACATGGTGCAGTCAATCCTGTCCGACCCGAGTTGGGCAGAACGGATGACGCCGGAAGACATGCGAGGGCTGTCACCGTTGTTCTACAAATACATCAATCCCTACGGCCACTTCGAATTGGACTTCGAGCAGCGCATCGAATTCGACAGAAATTTGCTGGCCGCACAGGCGTCATTACGGGTATACCCGTAATGACACTCCCGATGAACAGGTCAACAGGCCGTTTTTGTGTTTATTTCGGGTCTGAATCGGGATAATGAACAGATCATGTAGAGGGCACACCCAAAATGAACAGTTTTCAGGCCAGGATCGGATATGCGCGGACCTCGACCATCGATCAGAATCTCGATGCCCAGGTGAAGGCTTTGGAAGCGGCGGGATGTGGCGTGGTCAGGACCGAGCAGAAAAGCGGCACCACTCTGGAAGGACGACCGGAACTGAAAACCATCCTCGACTTCATCCATCCCGGCGAGACACTGGTGGTCACCCGCATTGACCGGCTGGCCCGCAGTCTCGGCGACCTGCAGACCATCGCGACCCACCTGAAATCAAAGGGGGCGTATCTGGTTGCCACAGAGCAGCCGGTCGATACCGCCTCGGCAACAGGAAAGGCCTTCTTTGACATGCTCGGGGTTTTTGCCGAGTTCGAAACCAACCTGCGACAGGAGCGCCAGGCCGAGGGCATCGCTGCCGCAAAGCTGCGGGGTATCTACCGCGGACGGACCCCCAAAATAGACATGGCGGCCATCCAGGCCAGACTGACCGAAGGGCTCTCTCCCACAGAGATTGCGCGCGACATGGGTATCTCGCGCGGCACTGTCTACAAAGCGAAGGCATTGATGTGAAAAAGAAGAACAAGAGGCGGGTTCGATCCTCAGCCAGGCGGCGGACGCCCAGCAATGCAAACACAACCGTGATCAGGATGCCTGCAACATCCAGGGCTGTCCCCCCGCGCGCTCTGACCCCGCAACTCTGTGATCGTCTGCGTCGCGACCTCATGAAGGCCTGTCGCGAAGTTGCTGAAACTCATGGGCTCACCGTCGAGGGAGGAGGTCTGAGCGACATCGATCTGCGGCACGGGTTCGGGATCGGGTTCCGTGTCGGGATCCCGATGGAAGACGGGGCGCTCTACTCGCCGGACAAGGCCCTGTTCGAGGTTCTGGCACCGCAATTCGGGTTGGAACCCTCCGATTATGGCCGGACGTTCTCGCGGGAAGGTGAACGCTATCGGATCGTGGGGATCAATCCCAACCGGCCCAAATACCCGGTCAGCGCCGAGCGGGTCGCGGATGGGCGCGGTTTCAAGTTCCCGGCCGAAAATGTCGCGCGCTATCTGCTATATTCATAGGGGATCATGGACGCCGGATTTGTGTTCATTAAGGCAGCCATTTGTTCCCTGTCCGTTCTTTCAGATGTCCATATATACAGCTATGGTCCGTTTAGGCCGATTTGCAGCGCGCTTCTCAGCTCTGCAATCTCTTCCTCGATCTTGTCGAGAACGGGCTCAGCCTCGCTCCAGTCAAAACCGACCCCGGCAGCCTTTTGCTGTAGTTTTAACGCTTCGGACAATGCGGGCAGGGCGCGCGGCACGCTGTCCAGAAGGCCCGCCTCTTCCGCCTGATTGTTTTTGCCGCGCCGTTCGGCGCGTTCGGCCTTCTCGACGGCCTTGATTTCGTCCCACTGGACTTTCACGCCCTCAGGCGTATCCGCAGATGAAACCGCAAAGACATGCGGATGCCGCCGGATCATCTTTCGCGTAATGGCGTGCACGACATCGCCAAAATCAAACGCCTTGTCCTCTTCGGCCATGCGCGCATGGAATACGACCTGAAGCAGAAGGTCACCGAGCTCGTCGCACAGATCATCGAGATCATTGCGCTCGATCGCGTCAGCCACTTCATAGGCTTCTTCGATCGTGTAAGGCTTGATGGACTGAAAATCCTGCTCGACATCCCAGGGGCAGCCGCTTTCAGGATCACGCAGCGCCGCCATGATTTCGATCAGCCGGATGATATCTCTTGATGGTTCCATGGCCGCATCTTTAACGGAACAGATCAGCGTTGGACAGTCACAAGCAACACGTCCGCGGCTTTCCACATTTGCAATCATGGCATGACAAAGCGTCGCCATACCCATATGGAGAAAACGCATAAGATAGATTATGGAACTGAATGATGTATCGGAATGCCGGTGCTAAAGGCTATTGAGCCAGTCGCTGAGCTGTGACATCGCTCTGGCGTCCAGGACAATGCCGAAATGATCGATGCCATCGATCACATGCGTTTCTTTCCCAAGGCCCCCGAACAGCGGCTCGAATGCGGATGCGTTCAACGCTTCGTCGTTTCGACCGATGAAGATAATTGAGGCCTTTGGGAGGCCAGCGATGTCTTTCTCATAGTCGCGGCGCAATCCGAAGTTTGCCATCAGCCGCCAGGAATAGCCGAGCGTTTCGGTTCCGTCTCGGTAAGCTTCCGGCATGTTGAACCGGATCGTTTCCAGTCCGTCGAGCGTGTGAATGCCGACGGTATTCAGCATCGACATGCCAATGATACGTGGCAGTGAGATGTGCGCCCAGCCGGTATCGGTCTGCGGCATCGTCGGCGCATCAGGGCCAAGAAACGGCGCAAGGCCGAAATAGCAATCCAACGACGTCGCACGGTTTCCAGCGACGTAACGCATGGCAAGTGCACCACCGGATGAATGACCGCCGATGCAGATACGTGCATTCGGATCTTGTTCGTGGATCATCGCAATGAGATCGTCGATATCGTCCTCAAGCTGACCGACATAGCCGATGTCGCCGCGTGTGTTGCCGGACCCCAGGTGGCCGCGAACATTCGGCACGTAGACGTCCGCTGTGTCGTTTCTCGTCAGATAGTCCGCCAGCGGAGCGAGATAGGTGCCGTGGTAACCCGAACCGTGCAGCAGTATGACTTTCAGATCGCTATCAGCCGGGTAGCGGGAGTAAGAGACCTCCTGCCCGTCACGCGCGACAAACGTCTGTAACGGTCGCGTTTTGACACTGCTATTGTTGGCGATCAGACGGTCGAAATTCAGGCTCTCTGCGCCGCTGACGGCCGGTCTGACAAGCGTGAGCGACAATGCAATCGCGAGATAGATGACCGGGATCATCAGCAATGGCAGCCAGAATTTCCAGTGCATCGGCCCGTGGTCCCGTGGAGCTATCTTGTGACCGAAATAATTTCGGCACCGATCGCCTCGACAAGTTTCCTGGGATCAACGCTGAAGACACTGTCCGGACGTCCGGCGGCGGCCCAGACGATGTCATGTTCCAGCAGTGTTTTGTCGACACAGGTCCTGATCGGGTTGATATGACCGATCGGCGATACGCCGCCGATCGCAAATCCCGTATCGCTGCGGACTTTTCGGGTGTCGCTGCGCCGCAGGTTCAGCCCGTGCTGGTCCGCGAGAAATGCGAGATCTGCATTTTTATCACCTGCTACAAGTAATAATATCAGTTCTCCGTTCGCGGCATCTTCAAAGACGAGCGATTTGATGATCTGCCCGACCGCACATCCGCAGGCATCCGCAGCCTCCTGTGCCGTGCGGGTCGACTGCTCCATGCGCTTGATCGCGATATCAAGACCAAGGACATCAGCGCTGTCACGAACGCGGTCGATACTAGAGCGTTTTGGTGTGTTTTCAGCCTGATCGGTCAACCGTGTTCTCCAAGCTTCTGTTCAATGACCATCATGTCGTAAGCCGGCTCAACGTGGTCCGGTGTTTCCCGCGCTACCGTTTCATAGTCCAGCGGAATATGCATATGCGTAAGCACGGCCTTCCTGGGCTTCAATCGATCGATCCACTCCAATGCCTCACCAAGAGACAAATGGCTCGGGTGTGGTTTGTACTGAAGCGCATCGATCATCAACACGTCCAGCCCCTGCAGTTTGTCAATTGTGTCTTCCGGAAAGCCGCTGACATCGCTGCAATAGGCAACATTGCCGATGCGGAAACCCAGAGAAGTAATGTCGCCATGTATCTGTTCGAATGGCAACAGGGGTATCGGCCCCCCTTCCCCATTCACGATGACCGGGTCATCCGTCGTTTCTATCAGGTGGCCATCGACGATTGGCGGGTAATTGCTGCCCTCCGGCTTCTCGAAACAATAAAGGAAACCCTCGCGAAGGCGCTGCATGGTCTGCCGGTCGGCATGGATCGGAATGCGTTTGCGCTGTGCAAAGACATAACCGCGCAGGTCATCGATACCATGGAGATGATCGGCATGGGGATGCGAATAGATGACCGCGTCAAGACGCGTCACAGCGGTCGCGATCATCTGGGCGCGAAAATCGGGACCGGTATCGATGACAACGACGGTCGACCGGCCATCACCGTCGATCTGTTCGACAAGCAATGACGCACGCAAACGCCGGTTCTTTGGATTGGACGGATCACAGGCGCCCCAATCGCCATTTATCCTTGGCACACCCGGAGACGATCCACAGCCAAGAACAGTAAAACGCCGGGTAACGGTCATACGGCGCCAGCCGGCTTCGGCACCTTTGAGAAGAGCCGGAAAAAGTTCTCGCTCGTCTGCTGCCACAAAGCATCCGCCGGCATATCCAGCGTGTCGGCCAGCACCTGTGCGGTGTGAACGACATAAGAGGGTTCATTGCGCTGGCCTCTGTGCGGCGGCGGAGCCAGGTAGGGTGCGTCGGTTTCGACGAGAAGCCGCTCGACGGGAAGGCCTTTTGCGATTTGGCGCAGTTCATCGGAGCGCTTGAATGTCAGGATGCCCGAGAAGGAAACATAGCCTCCAAGTACGATCCCGGTCTGCGCGAGTTCTTCACCGGACGAAAAACAGTGCAGGACAAAGGGAAATGCTCCCCTTGCGCTCTCTTCAGTGAGTATTGCAGCCATATCGGCATCGGCATCGCGCGCGTGGATGACGAGCGGAAGCTGGGTTTCGCGGGCCGCCGCAATGTGATTGCGAAGCCCGATCGCCTGTGCTTCACGGGGGGCATTGTCGTAGTAGTAATCGAGCCCAGCCTCGCCAATGGCGACAACTTTGTGATGGCCGCTTAGTCGCACCAACTCCTGCGGTGTGACATCGAGTTCCTCGTCCGCATTGTGCGGATGGGTACCGACGGAACAATAGACACTGTCGTAGGCATCGGCGATCGCCCGCACACGGTCGAAATTTGCGACACGTGTGCAGATTGTAACCATACGGCCGACCCCAGCCGCCTCCGCCCGCGCGATGATCGCATCCCGTTCGGAGTCGAAATCGGCAAAATCGAGGTGGCAATGGCTGTCGACGAGCATGGTGCAGCTACTCTGTCACATCCTGTTCCACATAGCGCGGGAAGACCGGCTGCGGCTTGGGAAGTGTCGCATCGGCTGCGAGGCGCCCTGCCCCTCCAAGCCGGACAAATTCACGATCCGCAGTGTCAATTGCCAGGACGTCCAGCAGCTTGCCGGCCGAGTCGGGCATAAATGGCTGGCACAGGATTGCCACCTGCCGAATGACCTCGGCTGTCACGTAGAGGACAGTGCCCATGCGCTGCGGATCGGTTTTCTTCAACGCCCATGGTTCCTGCGCTGCAAAATAACGGTTTGCCTCGGAAACCACCGCGAATATCGACGCAAGCGCACTGTGCACGGCCTGGCGCGCCATGGCCGTCCTGGTTTCTTCGAGCAGAGCATCCGTCGCATCCAGCATGGCGCGGTCGGCATCTGTAAATTCACCAGGCTGCGGGGTCTTGCCGTCGCAGTTCTTCGCGATCATCGACAGGGATCGCTGCGCAAGATTGCCGAGGTCGTTGGCAAGATCGGAGTTTATGCGGCCGACGATCGCCTCGTGGCTGTAGTTGCCGTCCTGACCGAAGGGGACCTCCCGCAGGAAAAAATAACGGACCTGATCCAGCCCGTAATGGTCAACCATGGAAAACGGATCGACCACATTGCCGACGGACTTCGACATCTTTTCCCCGCGGTTGAACAGGAAGCCGTGCGCGTAGATGCGTTTTGGCAATTCAATGCCGGCGGACCACAGGAAAGACGGCCAATAGACCGAATGAAAGCGGATGATGTCTTTGCCGATAATGTGTATGGCCGGCCAGTAGGCCCAAAGCGGGTCTTTCGTGTCGGGGTATCCCAGCGCCGTTATATAGTTGGTCAGCGCGTCGACCCAGACATACATGACATGGCCATCGGAATCCGGGATCCGAATGCCCCAGTCGAAAGTCGAACGCGAGATCGACAGGTCTTTCAGACCGGACTTGACGAATGACACCACTTCATTTCTGCGGGAATCCGGCCCGATGAAATCCGGGTGTTTCTCATAGTGTTCGAGCAGCCGGTCCTGATAGGCCGACAGGCAGAAGAAATAGCTCTCTTCTTCGACCCATTCGACGGGCGAACCCTGGGGGCTGTAGCGGACGCCGTCGTCGCGCAGCTCCGTCTCACTTTCCTGGTAGTAAGCCTCCTCGCGGACCGAATACCAGCCGGCATAATTATCCTTGTATATGTCGCCGGCCTCGACCATTTTCTGCCAAATGGCCTGACTGGACAGATGGTGACGCTCCTCGGAAGTGCGGATGAAGTCGTCATTCGACGCGTTCAGCACTTTGGCCATGCGCTGGAACTCGGCCGCGTTGCGGTCGGCCAGTTCCTGAACCTCCAGGCCTTCGTTGCGGGCCGTCTGCAACATTTTCTGGCCATGCTCGTCCGTGCCGGTTACGAAATAGACGTCTTTGCCGTCGTGGCGCTGGAAGCGCGCCAGTGCGTCCGTCGCAATCAGCTCGTAGGCGTGGCCGATATGCGGCTTTCCATTGGGATAGGAAATAGCCGTTGTTATGTAAAAGCGGTTGGAGTCGCTCATTCGCCTGGTGTCATCTTTTTGGTTGTGGTGTAACCGTCCGGGTTACCGTTCGGTGCCGTCATAAGGCAAAAATTTCTTGCTGGCTATGCCGCCGGCATTCGAAACAGCGAAGAAAAGACCGACATTACCGTTTGCTTGCGATCAAGATTGTAACCATCGGCGATTGCGAGATTTTCCTGCAGGGTGCCAGCGGCTGAGGCCCAGAGGTTGGCTGTATTCAGCTGCTTCGCGTGAGCGGCATTGCGGGCCATGTTCGCGACCCTGTCGAGAGCATATCGGCAAAAGAAGGCGTAGGCCATTTCGCGGTCGCGCGCAGAAAGGGAGTCAGCAAGCGCGTGGACCTGTTCACGGGACGCGCCCTCGCCGGCCGTCAGTATCTGTTCGAAGGTCTCGGCAATCTCGAGCCCGCCATAACGCAGGAGCAGTATCGCATTCGACAGGCTGCCGCCGGCATTTCGAACAACAGCATCGATAATCGTCGTATCCTGATGCTCAACCAGACCGAGGTGCTGCAGGCCTTGCCGCAATTCATCGTCGGTCAGTGGTTCGAGGCGAAGCGGCATGCAACGCGATCGAATGGTCGGCAGCAATTTGCCCGGCGCATGCGACAGGACCAGAAAGACGGTTTTCTTCGGCGGCTCTTCGAGGATTTTCAGAATTGCGTTGGCCGCCGATCGGTTCATGTCGTCAGCGGGATCAACAATCACGATACGCCAATTTCCGGTTCCGGTCGTTTGCGAAAGGAAGTGCCCTGCCCTGCGCACTTCGTCGACCGTGATAGCCGATTTGACACGGCCGGTCTTTGCGTCGAGCGGGCGCGACAAATGCTTTACGTTGTGAGAGGCGCCGCTTGAAATCTGCCTTGCGACCGGAGAGCCAGGGTCCGGGTCGGCCAGCGAAAGCGGGGCTTGTTGCGGATCCTCATGCGATAGAAGGTGATAAGCAAAGCGGTAGGCAAGTGTCGCCTTTCCGATGCCTTCCGGTCCCTCCAGCAACAGCGCATGATGCAAATAGCCGGACTGGTAGCTGCGGGCGAGAAATTCGGCCGCGGTTTCATGTCCAAAAAGCCGTGTGTTTTCAGCTGGCGGTATCGCACCATCCAGGACGCCCGTATCGAGGCTCATGACGGTTCGGCCTCGGCGCGGTCCGCGCCATTGGGTGCGGTTCCGTTCAGGAGTTCGACGGCGAGCCTCTCGATTTCGAGCGCGATGGCATCCGCCGGCTGATTGCCATTGACGATCTTGCAGCGCCGTGGCTCCTTGGCGGCGAGATCGAGAAAGCCGTCGCGCCGTTTTTCCTGGATGGCCAGCGCTTCTTTTTCGTAGCGGTCCGGCGCGGTGCCGCGGTCATCGCCACGCGCGCGTGCCCGCGCGAGCCCCACTTCGGCAGGCAAATCCAGGATAATCGTCAGATCCGGGACCATTCCGTTGATTGCAACACGCTCGAGCGTGTTGATGAATTCCGGCTCCAGCCCGCCCGTCAGTCCCTGATAGATACGCGAGGAATCCATGAACCGGTCGCAAAGGACTATTTTGCCGGCTTCAACAGCTGGGCGGATCAGTTCTTCCACGTGATCGCTGCGTGCCGCTGCGAAAAGAATTGCTTCCATGCGCACGCCGAATTCCTCTGCAGCGCCGGACAAAAGAACATGCCGGACAGCCTCGGCACCCGGCGAGCCGCCGGGTTCGCGCGTTATGACGACGTCGTAGCCCCGCGCCTTCAGGGCCTCGGCGAGATACTGGATCTGCGTTGATTTTCCCGCACCCTCGCCACCTTCGAATGTAATGAAATGTCCCTTCAAAGATGCCAATTCCTTGCCACTCCGGCACCGTTATTACGGGGCTTTTATGCACGCGTCCAGACAAACCGCGAAACGCGGCAATGCGTGACTGTGAGTTGCCGGTTCACAACCAGAACAGCATCAATTCCTGCAGTGCATCGAATGCACGCTTGTGCAGGGGACCCTTGGGAACCGATTCAGCCGCATAGAGCGGGGTCTGCTGGCTGAGCGTATCGCCGATCCAGACCTTTAGCGTGCCGACGGGGCGTCCCTCGTCGATCGGGGCATTCAGCGGCCAGTCATAGACAATGCGCGCCTTTAACCGATCCGCATTCGATACCGGGACGAATATTTTGATCGGTCCGCCGGCCATCAGCGCGACTTTCGACTGCTCCCCGCCATAGACGGAGGCATTGCCGATTATCTCGCCTTCAGTAAACAGCTCCCGTTCCTCAAAGGAGCGCAGCCCCCATTCGAGGATCTTGCGCGCTTCTTCCGCCCGCTCCTTGACGCTGCTCATGCCGCTCATTGCCAGAAACAGGCGGCGCCCGTCGCGCTGGATGGAGCTGACAATCCCGTAGCCAGACTCCTCGGTGAAACCGGTCTTCAATCCATCGACACCGATATTGGCGCGAAGCAGCGGATTGCGGTTGCGCTGAAAGATCTTGTTCCAGGTGAAATCGAGCTCGGAATAGATGGTGTAATATTCCGGGTAGGTCTGTTGCACGTGGCGGGCAAGGAGCACGAGTTCGCGGGCCGTCACGCGCGCATCCGGATGCGGTAGGCCGGTGGAGTTGCCGAAGACCGATTTTTCCAGGCCGAGCTGGCGGGCACGCTCGGTCATCATCTCCGCAAAGTTCGCTTCAGATCCCGCCATGCCCTCGGCGATGACAATGCAGGCGTCATTGCCGGACTGGACAATAACGCCCCTGATCAGATCCGCGAGCGGGATCGACGAATTGATCTCCGCAAACATGGTCGATGTTCCCGATACGGCACCACCGGTGCGCCAGGCGTTTTCGGATACCTGGAACTCGTCCTCCAGCGTTAGCTGGCCATTTTGCAGCTCGTTGAAGACCATTTCCATGGTCATCAGTTTGGCAAGCGAAGCCGGCGGGATCAGATCGTCCTCGTTCTTGGCGAACAGAACGGTGCCGGTCTCCGCTTCGATCAGATAGGCCTGTTTGGCTTTGGTCTCGAATATCTGGGCGAAGGCTCCGCCCGGAAAGAAAAGGACCGCGACAAACGCGGCCGTGATGACATAGGACCCGAAAAGCCTCACCATAAATCCCGAACCTCTGACTACGCAAAACACCCCTGCCCGGAAGGTTATCAACCGAGCCGCCGCCGATCAACGACGATCCGTCCGAAGGGTTAAATGATCAGAGGTTTCTGCGTTTCCAGGAGGCAGCAACCTTGTCAACGGTCAGGCTGTTGTCACCCGTGAGCAACACGCGGAACGGGGTCTTGGACTGCTGCTCAACACGCCGCTGCGCATAGGAAGCCAGCGCAGGCGAAGTTTTTGGTGATGTTCCGGCAAGTGCCGGTACCTGCGATGGACGCTCTCGCGGAATGGGTCCGATGTCAGGAAGCGTTACGTCTCCAACCACAGGCAATCGCCCGCCCTTGACGGAAATCTCGTTGCTCGCGGGCGCAAGCCCCACCCGGGAAGGCCGGCCTGGCAAGACCGCCGCTGCGACCCTGACCTCGTCCGTGTTGAATATTGAATCGGCAGGTTTCTGCCGCTTGCCCAGTGCCAGCATGACGCCCGAGCGGCCGGTGTCGGTGCCTGGGATCGGTGTCCTGCGGCCATCCTTGGTGAAGGAGGCTGCCAGATAACGCATGTCCTGCCCGTCCATGCGGGCCTTGCCGATATACTGCACGCGTACCTTGGCGACGCCTTCCTGCTTCATGTCGAGGATATCGGCCGTCTTGCTGGATACGTCGATGATGCGGCCTTTCTCGAACGGCCCTCGATCATTGACGCGGACGACAACGGAATGGCCGTTCTTCAGATTGGTGACACGCGCGTAGCTCGGCAGCGGGAATGTCGGATGGGCGGCGGACAGGTGGTACTGGTCGTAAACTTCACCATTGGCAGTCAGGCGACCATGGAAATTCGGGCCGTACCACGAAGCGTATCCGCGCTTGTCGTAGTCTTTTTCTTCTTTCGGATGAAACCAGCGGCCCTTGACCTTGTAGGGCTTGCCGATCTTGTACGTGCCCCCGCCCTTGGGCACCTTCTTCGAGGTGGTTACCCGCTTGCTGGCGGAGACGCCGTAATCCTTGGAGGTGAATTTGGTCTTATTGTTGATGTCGGCCCGGTCTTCAGGATGGCTGCCGCAAGCTGCCAGCGCGATCCCTGCGGAAACAACGAAGGCGAAACGAAAGAAATGCGGAACTGTTCCGGATTTTGCGCAGCCGCGCTCCGGACAGGATCTGGTTTTTGCAAAACCGTTTCGCATCAATTTTTTCATTCCGATTTCGCTGAACGCAGAACTGTAATTGGTTACATACACCAATTAGGCTTGAATCCCAATGCCTTAATGGCAGAATTTGCATAATGCCTCAAAAGGCGCCGTGAAGAAATGCAATAAGACAGACAAAACGGCGATTCGATCGCATTTAAGTCGAATTCGTCGGACCTTGGTTAACGGCTGGTGAATCCTTTGCCGGCCAAGCGCCTGCCCGGCATATTTTGCGATAATCCATCTTGAAAATCCGATCGACTTGTCGCATGAAGGCGCGTCCGGAGGAGTGGCCGAGTGGTTGAAGGCACCGGTCTTGAAAACCGGCAGGCGGGAAACCGTCTCGTGGGTTCGAATCCCACCTCCTCCGCCAGACCACCTGCAAGCTCCTACCATGATTTGCGCGATGGAATGGACCGTGTGTACCGGCTGAATGATGTGCTATCCTACCCTCCCTTCTGAGGCAGGGAGCAAGCAACGCATTGATTTTCATCGCGGTTTCAAAAGATGGCGGAAAGGTCACGTATCACGACACGAAACGCCATTTGTGGTGGGCGTCTGTGCTGTCACCGTCCGTGCCGGGTCTGTCGGCGCTGATGCTCGCCTGGAGCGGGCAGCCGCTCTGGTCGCTTGTGCCGCTGGCCTTTTATTATCTTGTGGTTCCGATCCTCGATGTTGCGTTTGGCGAAGACACAAACAACCCGCCCGAAGAGGTTGTCGAGCAGCTTTCAGATGACAGCTATTAGGCCTAACCGGCTTGAGGCTGTGAGATCGGACAAATTCTGGAACATTTGTGAACGTTACTGTCTGAGTTCAATGACCCCCAACTCCTGCCACATCCAACTGAAGTCGTAGACCGGTGCATTTGTACCCGCTCTGGCTTTGGCTTCGTTTAGCTCGAGAATCTTGAGCCAGGCGGTGATTTTCTGTCGGCCTTTCGCCGTCCGTGCGCTCTCGCGCGGGGTTTTGTCGTCGAGCAGGCCGATCGGGCGATCCAGGATGCCCTGGTAATGCTGTTCCATCACCTCTGCCCGGATAGCTGCCTGCTCTTCTTCGGAAAGGTGGGGAGGTTCAGGTGCCGCTCCATTTTCACGATGCGCCGCCATGGCCTGTTCCAGCGTTTGCCGGGCTATCAGCGGTGGTTTGACATGATCGCCGAGCAAATCAGCAAGACGGGCTTTGATCTCCTTCGCCCGGGGCTCGGAATTGATGTCCGCTTCGAGCGTGCGGCCCTTGAGGGTGATCATTCCGAGCACCGGTGATCCGTCGTCGAGTTGGGAGTTGTACATCTGACCGCTCTCTGGCAGAGCTTTTTGCGGCTTTGGTTTAGCGCGTCCGCCGCGATCCACCCAGTTCCAGATCTTGTCTGACGCGGCTTCCATGTCCGCCTCGCCGTCGAGGATCTTGCGCATCTGGGCCTGGGTTGTTCCCTTTTCAAAACGGTAGACAAGCTGGATAAACTCCACCTCATCACCATCGAAGTTGAAGAGTTGGGGAAGTGTTTGCTCGTCCGGATGCAGGGGCGTTACGGCCATCCAGGTTGTAGCGAAGAAAGAGCTTGCCGACTTCAGGGCGAGGCCGAGAGCGATGTCCTGAATCCCTTCGGGCGGGATCTCTTCGTCAAAGTCACCTTCTGCGCGTGCTTCGGCGATTATCTCCTCGAACCGGCTTTCGGCCTCTGCGACCATTTCGTTGAATTCAGACAGCAGATCATCTGCCCGTTCCGGTTCGAGCGGCAAGAGCCCGCCAGCAATGATATTCTGGCCGCGCACATTGACGATACGCATGGCGAATTGTTCCCAGGGTGCCATTGTCTTTGTTGCGCTTCGTTCCAATACCCGGAAGGGCTCGCCGTCCAGGATCAGATCACGAGCCAGAAAAGATTTTCCGGGGACGATATCGCTGACCTCGTAGAGGCTGACGGCGGAATCCCGGATGCCTTCCAGATAGGCGCGGGCGATCTTGGTTTCCTTCCAGCCTCGTCGCTTGAGGTACAGATCGACAACATTGCCATCCTCGGTTTCCCGACCGAGAAAATCGTTGAGGGCCATATCATTTAGCACGCTCACCCAGTGCCCGCCGATCCGATCGGCAAGCGCCTCGAAGCTGTCGATGTCGTGGGCTTCGCAATAAAGTCCGGTGTGGTCGTGAATGGCCTGTTGGAAATGCTCGGGCCACGGGCCCCGAACCATCCATCTGACCAGACCCTCGAAAATACTGTCAGGAATTTTGATGGTCACTCTTTCTGTCCTCTACCATAGCTCTTCAAACCGGCCTGCGGCCGTGCGTGTGTAATGTGCGGTGTGCCGTGGATCCCGATGTCCCAGATAATCCTGAATCAAGCGCAGGTCGTGGCCTTTGTTTGCGAGCGCGAACCCACAGGAATGCCGCAGCATATGGGGATGGATATGCCCTAGCTTGGCCTGTTTTCCGGCACGGGCAACGATGTAGTTCACAGCCTGACGCGTCAGGGGCTGTTTGCGTTCAGACACAAACAACCATGGAAGTGTGTCTTCTCGCAAAGCCAGCCAGCGGCGGATCGCCCTGAGTTCATCACCTGCAATGGGCTGCTCGACGCTAAGCCCATTCTTCAGGCGCGATATCCAGAGGCGCGCCTGATCAAGGTCCACATTGGAGCGGCGAAGGGTAGTCGCTTCCGAAACACGCAGCCCATGCCGGAACAGCAGCAGAAGCAGAAGGTGATCCCGAACACCATGGCGGCCCCGTTTGGCGGCCTTCAACAGCCGTTCGATTTCCGCCTCACCCAAAAAGTCCCGGCCACGCTCATGACCATCCGCAGGACGATCATGCGCATCACTCTTTACTTTTGGCCGGTTGGGCGGCATTTCTCAAACCTCGCATCGTCCTTGTTTTGCAGGCAAGTCTATCCTCATACTTTTTACAGTTCACGCACTTTGTAAAGAGTTCTAAGCGGCCAGTTTTCCAAAGTCGATCCGCTTGTCCAGATCGATATCGAACCGGCCGTAGGGATTGATGTGAAGATAGAAGAGTGGGGACAGCCCTTGTAGATCCCGCTCAGACAATCGGCTGACCCACTCCGGTTCCGACAGGATCGATTGCACCATGTGCGTGTTCACATAAACCAGTGACGCCTGAAGCAGATGCAATGCGTGGGCCGATATCTCCTGATCGGCAATGCGGTTGCTGGATATCTCGCCCCCTTTGCCAAAGAAGACGAACCCGTTGGCACTGTTCCAGTTCTCAACAGCATTCAATCCTTCATGAATCTCGCGGCGGAAGTCCTCAGAACGCAGATAGCGGCACAAGAATATCGTCTTGATGGCGCGGCCAAGCTCCGCCAGCGCTTTGTAGGTCGGGTGCATCACATCAGCGCGGGCAAAGCGGCGCAGGATGGCTTCCGGATCAGCCATGCCGTGCTGCATGGCTGCAGCGTATTTGACCATCTCATCATATTGCCGCTCGATCTCGGCCCAGTCGACGGTACCGGACAGGATGGGCAGAAGGTTTGGCAGTTGTCCCCGCATGCCGGCGCTTGGCAAGGCCAGTTTCTGTCGCGCGATGGCCTTCAATCGGGGTGAAAGCTCGAACCCAAGCAAATGGCAGAAGGCAAAGCCGATGGCGCTCTGGCCATGACTGTCCACATATTGGCGCTGGATTTCCATGTCGGTGCAGTGGCGCAGCACACCTTCAATCATGGCCGCCACCTCCGAGGACGAACAACGCTTCAATTGAGAATAGATACAGGTGGCCTGACGCTCGACATGCCAATAGATCATGACGCCGCGTCCACCATAGCGCGCATGCCATTCGGTCATCAGGTTGCGGTCCCAGGCACCAAATTTGGTGGAATCCGAGGCGCATGCTGTTCCGGCTTCGCCCCAGATGGCAGGATTACGAATAGCCAGCGTCGCATCCGCGACCCGGCTGCAAGCCGCGCGCAGCGAGGCAGGGTCAATGTACCGTCGACGGACATGCAATAGCTCGTCATAACTGGTCCCGGGTACGCCGGCGGCAACACGCTTCAAGCCCGCATTGGTGCCCAGACCATATAAAGAGAGCAGCAAACGTTGATCTCGAATGTCTGGCTGCAGCACCTCTCTGGTCGCGGAGGTCTCAAAGACGTCCAGAAACCCTGTGTCCAGAGCTGTTTCCTTCAACGCATCCAGCAGTCCCGTCATCGGCCACCGTCGATTGATCTCTGACTTCAGCCCAATCAAGCCCGTTGGCTCGGGGGCCGGTTTGAAAGGTGTGATGCTGATCCGGTTCTCGCCAGACCATCGCAACCGAACCTTATCATTGTTGGGCAGCGTGGCATTCAGCTGAAGCAGTTCCTGTTCCAATTGCATGCGAACGGACTGGGTGAACGCCTTTGCATCCTGCGTGAGGTTCAGGCTAGCATAGTAAGCGTTTCGCCGTTCTGGGAAATCTTTCGGCAGATCGTCGTCTGGATTGCGATAGCGGTCTGCCCCCTCAACCCAGATCTCTTTCGCTCTGATCCGCTCCCGCAATTGTGTCAGAGGCAGTCTTGAAACGCAGTGAGGGGTTGGATGGCCGGGGCGAAATGTGATTCCAAACGGTTATCGACACCAGTTTGGAGCAGCCTCATGTGGACCCCAACCACCCGTCGGCAGTATAGCCGCGATCATCTGCGTTATGGAAGCGATCTGAGCGATGCGGAATGGAACATTATCGCCCCGTTCATGCCGCCGCCAGCGAAAACTGGTCGGCCGCGGGAATGGCCGATGCGTGAGATCATGAACGCCATCTTCTACGTGCTGCGGGCCGGCTGTGCGTGGCGCATGCTGCCCAAGGACTTCCCGCCGATGACGACGGTCTACGGCTGGTTTCTGCGCTTCCGACGTGAAGGACTGTTCAAGACCATCAATCATCATCTGGTCGTGCTCGACCGCGAGCGGGTCGGGCGCGAGGCCAGTCCATCAGCGACCGTGATTGACAGCCAAAGCGTCAAGACCGCCGAGGCTGGCGGTCCACGCGGCTATGATGCCGGCAAGAAGATCAAAGGTCGTAAGCGCCACGCCATGGTCGACACCGACGGCCGCGGCCTGGTCCTCCAGACGCACGCAGCCAATGTTCAGGATCGCGATGGCGCAATCCCGCTGCTCAAAGCCTCACGACGCTCGTTTCCCTTCGTCGAACTCACCTTCGCCGACAGCGCCTACAATGGCGACCGGGTCAGGGACGCAACGTCGGTCGCCATCGAGGTTGTCAAGAAATTCACCGACCAGGTCGGCTTCCAGGTCTTGCCCAGGAGATGGGTGGTCGAGCGCTTCTTCGCCTGGATCAACCGCAATCGCCGATTGGCGAAGGACTTCGAGGGAACCATCAGTTCGGCCGAAACCTTCCTCTATGCCGCCTCGGTTATGCTACTCACAAGACGCTTGGCACGGTCAGTGTGAGTTTCGAGTCGGACTCTCAGAACACACAGTTCATAAGAAATGACATTCAGGCGCCCCCGCCCATCAATCACAATTTCCCTCCATTTTCGTGGGATTGACCCATCAGGAGCGAGCGCGGCCGGAGCATAGCGCCGACCTTCTTCATTCAAGCGGACAATCAAAGTCAAAGCATCCAGGATCGGCCGCCAGACCTTATTGTTCGATCGGAAATTCAGAACAGAGAGCAATGACGGCAACATCGGACGATAGTGATTGGCATAGGAGCCGCGCATCACAGTTTGGATCCGAATATCAAGCGTACCCTTGGCGTTATGTTCATCGATAACGGCTTTCAACTTTGCAGCACCTGCAACCGGAAAGATCACATCCGAAACAATCCCCTTTGGTGCCATCACTGCTGCGGTCGCCATGTCAACGAGCAATTGTTCTTTACCGTGAACCTTCTCAATGTCGGCGGCAATTCTCTTGACGACCTTGCGTTTGGATTTTGTGCCGATGCGATGCACGACTTCGATCAGCAACTCCACCAGCCCATCGATCAGTTGTGATCTGCGCGACATAAGATAAATGGCCAGCAATCCAGTGCGCTTTTCTTTGGAATGTAGCCTCATCTCTGAGGCGGCTTCGCCTTCAACCCGGCGCACCAGGGCCTTGATCCAAGTGGGGTCAATATCCAAGAGTGCGTGATCTGGCAGGCCCAGACCTTGAATGAAGGCAAGCCGGTCTGCGGCATCCAGCACGTTATCCAGCGTCGCCGCACCGACATCTCGCTTCAGTCGTTGAAATCCAGTGCGGCCACGCGGACCAGCAAGACTGGCTTCCAGTTCAAAGGCTGCTGATGCTGACAACTGAGCAGAAACTTCGGAAAGATAGCCATCCAGAACGCGTTGACGCACGGAACGTACAATGCGCTCAACGGTTTGCTCCGGTGGTGAAACCAGCTTGCGTGCCAGAAACCAGTGACACCCCAAATCAGTCATCTCGGAAAGGGAAGTGCCGCGTTGGACAACATCCGAAAGCAACCAGGTCTCGAACTCTGTCAAATCTGTTTGCTTCGGCCGGGAGAACCCCAAATGCTCAGCAACTCGTTTCCGATACCGGCGCGATCTGCGGTCATCAAACAAACTTTTTGGACAATCTGCGGGCCGTTCGGTTTGGCTGGCTACATATGAAATCACATTTCCGGCCAAACCTGACCAGTCTTCGATAAATCGGCTTGTTCGCCGCAAATGACAAAGCTGAAGGGCAGTCTCCAAACGAATATCGTCCGGCTGATCCGCCAGAAATATCAGATCAGAAAATGACAAACCCCAATCGTTCACGATATTCTCCAAAAAATAGCCTCCAACGCGCATTACGCGAAAAACTTCAGGGAGAATCCTTCAGAAGACAACCCTTGTTCACAAATGTTCCAGAATTTGTCCGATCTCACAGCTTCAAGCCGGTTGGGCCAGGTAAGCTGAACCTGCCCGCGGCCATAGTAGGCGTGGCCATAGGGTGGCTCCGGTTGCGCATAACGGGCATTGCAGAGCCTTCGCCGGGCCGTCGCATCATCATAGGCCAGCGTCTCGCGCACCGGCACCATGCGTCTGGCGGTTTCGTGGTATGCCGTTGCCAACGCATAAGCGAGCGTCTTTGCACGCCCGTCGCCATGGGTGGCGAAGGCGTCGAGAATGCCTTCAATCCCCCTCACCTGCCGCTGCGATATGGACGTGCCAAATACGCCACTCGCACGGCGCCGCAGCGCCGCATAGAATGCTGAACGGTTCATGTTTTTCCTGTTGAAATTGAAGCTGAGTTTAAGCAATATCGGGCGCTTTTCAGCGCGATTGTCTGCTGATGTTTGATTGCCCCGACCTACTGCCAGGATGGACTATGGATAAACGAGAGGCCATCGCCGAAGTCTTCGAAAGGTATAAGCGGCGCGGATACGGCACCGTGAATCAGCGGGAGGCTTATTACATTCAGGAACTTATCGAGCAGCACAGGCCCCGTCGCTTCCTTGAGATTGGAATGGCATCGGGGCTATCCGGCGGCCTGATTGCAAGTTTCATGGAAAAGTCGGGCGGAGAGTCTTTTATCTCGCTCGATTTCGCGTCGAAGTTTTTCGGTGACCCTCATAAACCCGTCGGCTTTTTGATCGACCAGATCTACACCGGGAAAAAAGTGCACGTATCAATACGGCCACAAAAAACCGCACTGGATTTGCCGGAATTCGATGAGACCTTTGACATGGTGTTTGTTGATGGAAATCACCAGCACCCCTGGCCAACTATAGATACGCTTTTTGTAAAGCCGTACCTGACGGGCAACCAGATTGTCATTCACCACGACCGAATGCTCTATCAGGCTCAAGAAAATGCCAAGGGAATAGGCCCGAAGTATCTTTATGACCAGTTCCCGGAAAGCGTGAGGTCTCTCCCCAAAGCTTGCGGTGGCAACATATATTCACTCGATTTGGTTTCGCTGTCCCAGTCGGATCTGGTACGATATTTTTCTGATCTCTTTCTTTTTCCCTGGACGCTGATGAAACCCCTCGAACACGACGCAATAGAAAAAGTGTCCAACTTCATTCACCGCCACTATGGCAAACTATTGCATGACGCATTTATAACTGGTGCTCGGCGTTACAATGTCCCCAAAGGCGCTTTTGGTTGACACTCCATCGCAAAGCCGGATGACGGCGGGCGAGTGCATGAATGTTCGGCTGCGCACCGGCACCATGCGTCTGGCGGTTTCGGGGTATGCCGTTGCCAACGCATAAGCGAGCGTCTTTGCACGCCCGTCGCCATGGGTGGCGAAGGCGTCGAGAATGCCTTCAATACCCCTCACCTGCCGCTGCGATATGGACGTGCCAAATACGCCACTCGCACGGCGCCGCAACGCCGCATAGAATGCTGAACGGTTCATGTTTTTTACCTTTTTGGAGCTGAACTCGGTTTTGTGGCTGCAACCTCAGTGAAAGAGGATTCGACTGCTCCTATGCGATGCTGTCGAGCGGCATAGAACTATCGACCATGCACCGGTTCGGCCGGGTAATCCGAGGTAGATTGTCTCGAAGGAAAGCGTCCCAAGCGGCCTAGCTGGCTCGCTAATTTTCGAAGGAAATCGTTTTTACCCATTGCCCTTTGAGCAAAAACGCTTTGTGACGCCAAAAGTGTTCAAAAGGACGCGCGACTATCCGAAAAAGATGAGACAGTTTGCTGCGTTTTCTCTCATCGGGAATGATACGCTTCTGGACCCCGTCTTTGATATTTGCCTCAATTCGAACGCTCTCGAAGCCAACCCGCCGGGTGCTCTTGACATTGAAATCCTGGATACAGATTGCCGGATCAATCTGGTAAATTTTAAAGCGGCGGAAAAACTCCACGCGATCGTCAAACAATATGCAATCAGCTATGCCCCAGGCGTTCTCCGTCCACTGCAAGATGTTTGCCGCACATCTCGAACTGATAAAATAGCCGGCCGCTCCAAAATGCGTGGAATGCAGGACTCTGAGAGTGTGATTCGATACACGTGGATTGTTCCATAACGTAACGCGCACCGGGGTGAGCCATGTCTCCGCCTTGATGATGTCGGCTCCTTCGGGAATCCAGTCATAGGATTCGAGAAACCGCCGGGCACTTGTTGCAAGATGAACGTCGTCCTCAGCAACAAATGCCCAAGGGTCATTTCCCGCGGCAATCTGCCGCCATGTCTCGCGGTGACTGAGAAAGCAGCCAATATCCGCTCGCCCGATCATCGCACCGTGCCCACGGCGCTTGCTGATGATTTCCGCTGACTCTTCCATTGATAGGGTCCTGCCATCAAAGGCGGAAACTCGGACAATATCCAGGCCAAGATCCTTCGTGGCGCCCATGAACCACTCTAGACGGTCCGGCGACCGGTCAAGATTAATGAGGTATGTCTTCACGAAGTCCCACCGGCACCAGCTGTTTGTTCGCACCGCCTTGTGTGCGCCCCAACGGTTGCGTCACATCCCCTATAAACCTGTTTGTCGCCGCATTGAATGCTGCGCGGATCATGTTTGTCTCTATATGAACTGAGTTAGGCTTCGTGCTTGATCTCGCCATGTCTGATTGGGCGCGTTCCTATACTGCGCATTCCGGCCAATCCGGCCACCTGTTCCGGTTTATTGCGGCCACCGAATCCGGCTCATTGCGGCCACTTCCGCGTCTGGCATTGTGGACGGCGCGATCAACCCTTCTGGATGGGTTTCTTGATGTCAGCACTTTGGCCTTTCGTCAAGCACGGTGCAGGCCGTCCCGGTAGTCCCCAGGAGGGACCCGCGCGCGGCGCGAAGAGACCGGCACGAGTCTATCGCAGCGGCGCGCGTGGGAGGCCCCTGTGGACCCACCGGGGCGGGCGTGAGGTTCGTTCGGATCATGCCGATTGCTCCTGTTCAGTTTGATTGCCTTGCGATTTGCGCATCGAGGGCCCATCGAGTTCGAGCCGGTATGCGTTGTGAGAAATTCGGTCCATAATCGCGTCGCCGAATGTGGGCTCATCAATAACGTCATGCCAAGTGTGCACCGGCAGTTGACTCGTGATCATTGTCGAGCCGGCACCGTGGCGGTCTTCGATGATTTCCAGGAGATCGCGCCGCTGGCTGGCATTGAGACGATCGGGGCCCCAGTCATCGAGGATCAGCAGATCGGCCTTGACGAGCGTCCGGAACAAGCGCGGGAACCGACCATCGCCATGCGCCAGTTCGAGTTCGGCGAAGAGCCGCGGCACACGCTTGTAAAGGACCGTGTAGCCATGGCGGCATGCATTTTGACCGAGGGCGCAGCCAAGCCAGGTTTTGCCGACCCCGCACGGCCCGGTAATCAGCAGGCAACGGTGATGTCTGATCCAGTTGCAGGTTGCCAACTGCTGGAACAATGCCTTGTCGAGCTTACGGGACGCGCGGTAATCGACGTCTTCTATCGAGGCGCCAACATGGCGCAACCTGGCGGCCCGTAATCGCGTATTGAAGCGTTTGGTGCTGCGGTTTGCTGTTTCCCGATCGAGCAACAGTCCCAGCCATTCGGGGTGGCTGAGATCGGCAGCCCGGTCTTGTGCCTGCAGCTCGACAAAGGCGTCGGCCATGCCGTCCAGTTTGAGTTCTTTCAACTGGTCGAGGGTTGGATGGTTGAGCAATTTCATTTCCTTTCAATGGAAGTAGCCTGAGCCACGGATGTTTTGATGGAGGATCGGCGGCCCGTCCGTGGCTTTTTCGGGCCGTTTGCGATCGAGATTGTTCTTGAGGATGGAATTGACGGAGGTGTAGGAGTGCGCCCCGATGTCGATGGCGCGGCCGCATGCCGCCTCGAGGCGCTGCGCTCCATGCTGCGGCGCGAGCTTCACGATGCCGATACAGGCGCGGAACCCCTGAACGGGATGGGGTTTTTCGCGCAGGATGATTTCGACCAGGGCCTGGGTGGTCGGGCCGACTTTGCCAGCCTGGCGCTTGATACTTTCAGGTGTCCACTCGGCGTAATGGCGATGGTTGGCCGGCATGTGCTCGAGCACGGTTGTATGTCGTCTGTTACCTGGACCGCGCAGATGGCTGGCAACACGATTGCCCCGATCGAAGATCTCGACGGTGCGCTCGGTGGAGCGGACCCACAGTTTTTTGCGTAGAAGCGTGTGAGGCACCGAGTAGTAGTGCTTGTCCACTTCAACGTGATAATCAAGGCCGGCACGGCATTCCTTCCACGCTGCATATTCGTATGGATCCTGCGGCAGTGCTTTCAGTGCCGGCCTGTCAAGGTCTTCGAACAGTTCCCGCCGGCTGCCGCCAAGATGGCGCGTCACGCGGTTGTTGAGCTTTTCGAGCAGTTCGCGGACCGCCGCATTCACATCCGTCAGCGAGAAGAATTGCCGGTTCCTGAGTGCGGCGAGGATCCAGCGCTCCGCCACCAACACCGACGTCTCGACTTTTGCCTTGTCCCGAGGCTTTTTCGGCCTTGCCGGGACCACGACCGTTCCGTAGTGCCTTGCAAGATCGCAATAGGTGCGATTGATCGCCGGCTCATGGAAACAGGCCTTGGTGATGCCGGATTTCAAATTGTCGCACACCACAAGGTCGGTAACGCCGGCAAAGAACGCGAAGGCACGACCATGTGATCCCGTCCAGTCGGACAGGCTCTGCGTCATGGTCGCTTCGGCATAGGTGTAGCTGGACGCACCCAGGCAAGCGACAAAGAGTTGCGCCTCATGCACTTCGCCGGTGAGCCCGTTGATGATCGGAATCGTTTGGCCGGCATAGTCAACGAACATCTTCTCGCCAGCGGTATGGGTCTGCCGCATGGTCGGCGACAGCTTGCCCTTCCATTGACGATAAAGCTGGTAGAATTGCGTGCGCCCAAGCCCGTCAGGATGAGCGGTGCGGTACTCTTCCCACAGCAACAGCAAGGTCACACCGGGGCGCCGCAGCTCGCGGTGAATACAGGCCCAGTCGGGCAGGCTTGGCTTCTTCGCCTTGACCACCACCGGAAACAAGCGCCGCTGAAGCGCCTCATCGCTCAAATCGGAAGGCAACGGCCAATTCAGGCCAGCCTGCTGCGCCCGCCGGACCGTCTCGCCAACACTCGTTCGCCCGACGCCCACACTGACGGCAATCTTGCGGTTCGACAAACCTTCAGCATTGAGCCGAAGCACATCTCTGATCTTACGCATGGGTAATCTTTCCCTGGCCATCCTCGCCACCTTTGCTGTTGAAAAGGCGCAAGAATGCCCGTGTTTCAGATCACCCAGAAAGGTTGATCACCGTTGTCCACAAGCTGGCCGCAATGAGCCGGATTCGGTGGCCGCAATAAACCGGAATAGATGGCCGGATTGAACCGGATTCAGTGGCCGGAATGAGCCGGATTGCGCACCTATACAGATCGTGGACCGTCTCGAACTGATCTGTTACCAATCTGAAATTAATCGGAAAAAGTCTGTCGCCGGGTTCAAATTGGATATTTTCAGTCGCAACGTAAAGAAACTCAAAAGACACTTTAGTGAATCACGGCTTATGATTTTGGGCGCTGCAATCGGCCTTGAAAACTCTCGGTCTTTCCCTGCCTCTTTGCCTGGAGACCTGGGTATCAAGTATTTTCGTGAGAGCATCAAACAAAGAGTGTCGGAAACGCTTCGCGATGTAGAGCGTTCGCCATCGCAAGCGGGCCAGGACTTGTTTGTGCTGATGCATTCGGGTTTTAAACGAAATGGATTCTTTGTTGAATTTGGTGCCGCAGACGGCATACGCCACAGCAACACCCAGTTGCTCGAAGAAGCTTATGGCTGGCGTGGAATCCTGGCGGAACCTGCCAGATATGCACATTCGGCACTGTCGACAAACCGCAATTGTGTTATCGACAAAAGATGTGTTTGGCATTCGACCGGCGAGCAATTGGAATTCTCGGAGACCGAATCAAATCAATTGTCGACGATTTCGACATTTGTGGATGCGGATAGTCATAGTGCAGCGAGAAAAAAAGCCAGAAAATATAGCGTTGACACTGTTTCACTTATGGATCTGCTGATTGAGCATGATGCCCCAAAACACATTGATTATCTGTCAGTAGACACGGAGGGCAGCGAGTTTGAGATTTTAAAGGCGTTCGATTTTAGCGCTTATGATGTTGCGATCATAACCTGTGAGCACAACTTTACACCGCAGCGGGAGAGAATCCACGCACTGCTCAGTGCTGCAGGATATGAAAGAAAGTTTCAAAAGCTCTCCATGATGGATGACTGGTATATCAAGGCGAAAAACTGATGCGATCCCGAACAGCCATTCTTGGGTAATAGGTGTTGGAAGGTTATCTGCTCTGCCGTCCGAGGGGCGGCCTGAATGATTTGCTCTGCCAGGTCGAGTCATGCTGGCAATACGCCGAAAGATTTGATCGGACGCTGGTCGTCGATACGTGTCGGTCGAGGCTTAACGGAAGTTTTTCTGATTTTTTTGAACCGCAAAAAACGTCCGACAGCGTGGTTTTTGATCTAACCGGAAATGTCCTGGAAACACTAAACCGCTCAACATGTTTTCCCCCGACCGTGCAAGGACGATTAGAAAGCTATGAGTCGGTATTCACCGGTGAACGAAATTACGTGGAAAGCGGGTCGTCAGACCGTCTGACTTTTGACTTCACAAAACGACTCCCACAAGCTGTATTGGTCCACGAACAGTGCGGCGGCGGAACGGCATCCTTTCAGCTCCTTTCTCGGCTGAAACTGTCCGCGGAGCTACAAAGCATAGCCCGCACCGTTTTGGCCGGTCTAGACTTTGAATATGTGGCAGTCCATGTTCGCAACACAAACTATAAAACCGAATACCAGAGTCTTTTCAGAACGATAGCGAGACGCGTTTCCGGCAAAAAACTACTCGTTTGCAGCGACGACCTAGACCTTATCGGATATGCCAAGTCATACTTCACAGTTTCAGACGTGTTTTCGGTTTCCGATCTGCCGCAATACAAAGAACTGTTACTTCATGGGCAAAGCGCCTTAGCCGACAAATCGCAGCCTCGAAGCATGGCCATTATGTCAATATTGGATTTGCTGATGCTTGCGAACGCCAACAGCCTCTACTACGCGAATGTCAAAGATGGTTTTCCGTCCGGATTTTCGAGGCTAGCCGCCTACCTTTGCGACAACAAGAATGTGCTGGGTAAACTTCTGGGAACTCCTGAAAATTTTGTTGCTGTATCCAGTAGCAACGGTTCTCGAAAGATTTCACCTCCGAACGCTCAATTCGAGAAAATGCTCAGGTGGTTCAACCGAAAGATTACCAATGGCTAATCACCGTCAAACGGAATAGTCTTGAACTGGGAAATCTGCAGCCACTGCAGCAATTTAGGGCGTATCTTCCTCCGATGGATGCGTGTCAATTCACGGGCTATTTTTGCCGGCCCGAATGGCATCAGTACACGTGGAACCGGATCCTGATCGCGGATAATGGTCTGCTCAAAACCCATGGGCATCGGCGCGTCTTTGTCCTGCACGCTGATGGCGGGATCGAGTTGGTATACGGTTAGCGCCGTTGAGACTCCCAATTTTGGATTGAACAGCAGTTCGTCGATTGGGTCGCACCGCTGGCTGGTCAGTTCCAAAAGGCGCTCGGCTGTGCTCCGATTGACAAAATACCCAGCGGTGTTGCGATGAGCAGCCTTTAGCCTGCGAAGCTTGTACTGGTTACGGGCGGGTATGGCGCTCGCGGAAACTTCCGTCATTTCGCGGGAGGTTTCAGCCTTTACGATATCCGCGTTTTCAGGAATCCAATTTGTCCCAGCAAAGAGCACTTCTGAGTGACTGGAGAGGTGTGCATCATCCTCGACTACAAACGCCCATTTGTCTTTGCAGCTGACGATTCGCGTCCAGGCTGCGCGATGGCTGAGAAAACAGCCCAATGCGCCCGGGGGCATTGGATAATCGCTCTTCCTGTGTTTGAGCAGCTCCCGGCGCTCAGCTTCTGTCAAGTGGCTGCCATCCACTGCAGCAATTCTAATTTTGGCTCATTTTTGGGTCTCAGATGAATTTGAGCTGATTTTCAGGAGGGTTTAGGTTGCTTCCGGGCTGACTTGACGGTCGGTGGTGGCTCACCATCGACAAGTGTTCGTATGAGTGCACCCCAATCCGGGAAGATCAAGTAGCAAACAATCGTGCGGATGTGATCGAAGAACCGATACCGCGCCGCTAAAACACTGCGGGCTTTCTGCCAGAGCGCTTCGAGTACATCACAAACTGTATGCATGGCGAAGGCGAGCAGATTGAGCGTCGCCAGCACAGATGCCAGATAATTGTCGCCATGCCCAAAGTTGTGCTCCAGATTGTATCCCCGGGTTTTCAGAACATTGAAGGTCTCATTTTCAATCTTCCACCGTGCGCGTCCGCAAGCGGCAAGGTCCCCGACATTGGTCTCATCGACAGCGATGTTGGTCACAAAGCTGTTGCGATATGTGGTCTTCCCTTTGGTGTTGATAATCTCGATTTCGAACCAGTTGACGTGGGTCGCGTCCTTGCCATCGCGCAGGGGTACATCATTCAGCCAGCGATAGATGTGGGTGGCAGCCTTGCGACCCTTTTTGATACGACGGCGCTTTGTCGAGTTGATCTCGGCACCGTCCAGCCACTCGTACAACGTCTTATGGGACAAGGACTTGGCAGTCAGAATGAAGTCGCCGCCAACCGACTGAATCGTATCAACAATCGGCTGATTAGCATACAGGTCATCGCCAAGATAAACTGGCTTTAGCGAAGCGTAACGTTTCCCATTGGCGGCAAGCCAGCGTTTGACGGCATTCCTTTCACAATCCTGTTTCGCATGACCGTCCTGCGGGCTAATAAATTCCGGCTGCAGCGGTATCGCTCGGCTGTCACCCGGGACGACGACCGCGGCGGAAACCATGGTGTGAAAATACTCGGTGCCGCCATCATTGCGCTTGCGATGAGAACAATTCCGGCAATGCAACTTGCGGCTACAGAAATATTCTGTGCCATCAAGTGCAATCAGCACGCGACCATCCAGACATCGGAAAGGCTCCAAACCGTTATGGCTTTTCAGATGGTCAACAAGGTTATCAAACTGCCCAAAGAGATGCTGCGGTTCAGCCTCATCAAGCATCGAGCGGATATGATTATCGCTCGGAAGCTTCTTGATTCCGAACAACGTCTGACAGTTCGAGCAACCGTTACCCGCTTGCATCTCGCGCTGATGCGACAGGAACGACGGAGACTGCATGAAAAATATCGAAAACGCCGACAGGCCGATATCTGCCATCGTGTAACTCGTGTTTGGGCCAACCCGTCGGTCAGGCAAGTTCGCGCAGCACGATCTGAGCGAGCCAATGAGGGAATCCAAGTGTAACACGCAACAAACGAATCATAGATCGAGCGATTTGAGAATCCCAAAAATCCCAAAATTAGAATTGCTGCATCCACTGCCGGCACGCGCACGATCTCCACACCAGGCATAGCGTTGCAGCGGACAAACCAACTCAATCGCTCCGGCGAATGATCCAGGTTAATCAGATAAGATTTCATGTCGATTGATAACCGGACCAGTAACGATTTGGAATGTAAGGGATCCTATTCAGCAATACAATCAGTAGTTGTATTGATGTACTTGATAGAGTAACTCAGTGCAACAAGTGCGTCCTGGTGACGTTGTTGTCACTTGAACCTTTCATGTCTTATTTGGAAAATTCTTCTGAAGTCGCTCGTGCAATGAGCCTGTCTCCTTGTCAATGCTCACTGGGGTATCTGTCGCAAACTAAACCGTCGCGATTTTGCGCGCCAAACGAATGCTCATTCGCCTTAGGGCGTTTTCTTGCTGATAGCTTTTTTCTTGTCTGACGCTCTCCGCGTAGTAGTCGGTTGGCCACGGCGTTCCGGCACGATTAACGCTGCACCGCGGCGACTAGCGGCGCAAGCGGATCGTCTACGGTGCGCACGGAAAAATCGGTGTAGTCCCGCATATTTTTCCAGTTTTCTAAGCTGCCGTTAAGCACCGACGATCTCCGTCAGAAAGTGCACGTAGTTTTCGCGGAATCTCTCGCGTGAATAGGCCTCCTGAGCATGGGCTTGGACTGATTCCATTTGCCTTTGAACCTCAAGGTCCGTAAGTCGCAAAGTTGCGTCAACTGCCTCGATGATTTTGTCACTTGTCAGTGCTTCGAGGTAAAATCCTGATCCCCGCGGTAAGTCGATCCCGGTCTGGCGGGAAATGATCGGGATCAATCCAATGGACATGGTTGTCGTCACGGCAGTTGACATACCCTCGGATGCAGAGGGCTTTATTGCCGCTATACAGCGTTCGGCAACTTCACAAAACTCTGGGCTTGTAGGCTCAAGGAATCCATGAAATGTAATGTTGTCTGTTTCGAATAGTTGCCGTTTGAAGGCCTTCAGAAAATCGCGCTCGCCACCCGGACCTCCAACCACATTCAATCGAACATCACGCCGTCCATCAAATGCCTCAAGGACAAGATCAAGCCCCTTCAGGACTGCGCCGCCTCCGCCAAACCAAATGAACTCCCGATGCTGCGGAACCGGCCCAATTTTCCGGTCAAACACATTGGATGCCGTTGCGTTTATGCAAGTAATTTTTGTTTGTTGCTCCATCGGATAAGTTGAACGCGTCACGGCATTGCCGATCAGGCTCACAAAATCGCAGGTTTCCAGAGACGCCTGGAGCGTTCCGCCGTCTCCGGATCGCCTCGGTCGACAGACAATTCCACGCCTATCCCGCAGGTCGGCCAAGCGCTCTGCCTCCCGTTTGTTCAGGTGCGGGACATACGAACCGGTGGCGTGCAGGACCTTCTTGCATTCTGGTGGCAGGTCAGGCGCCAGACGTTGCAGATTGTGGTGGATATCGATCACGACGTCATATTGCTTCTCCGGCACAAATCGTTTGTTCCGGAAGTCAATGACGTCGGTAGTGTAACCTGCCTCCACGAGCAGATGGGCGATCTGCCTGCATTCCCATTTGTTTGTGTGACCGTTGAAGAATGGGTCGTCCTCGGGAAGCGTAACTCCCTCATTGATGTAACTCAGAAGCGCATGGCCGCGTCCTGCGCTGCTTTTCAAGGAGATAACAGTGTGCTGCCTCTTGTAAGAGCGTGTCCATCTTCGAAACGGGTTTTGCAACTGTTGAACAAATCCTCTTTTGTCAAAGCATATGAGCAGAATTAGAATTCTTTCAATGGAAGCGGGCTACAATATCCATACGCAACTGCTCTGGTGTGAGCTGGTCTAGCCTATGATCCGATTGCAAGAACCGACAAACTGCCTGTAGCCCCACCGGAGCCACCGTGACACCCTATTTGCAGGTTTGTGACCGACTCTGTATTGGGACAAAGGCAGGTTCAGAATTAGTGATTTTCTGAAGTGAAACAGACATTCAATATTGAACTCGTAGTCCTCGCCGCTGCCGAGGCGCAATTCATTCCAGTCTTTCCATTTAACTATTCCGAAAACGGTTTTTCGAACTGTTACGTGACCGGAAGTTACACCAACCATGGATGGATTAAAGTGAGCGCCCGGCACTACGCCGCCATATGTATTTGATGCCTTTGTGCACTCCTTCAACACTCCCTGCGGAAAAAAGGCGTCGACAAGAAATCCGGTGTCAGCCAGCACGGGTATGGGCGCCTCTTCGTTTTTTGCCAGCGGTTCACCCAACCAGGTAAAGCCGTGGTTAACGTGAACAACATCGGGATCGGCGAATGCGCGGCGTAATGTGATCATACGGTCTGGATAAGGCAGATCGTCGCTGTCAAAGAAGGAAACTATATCATGCGAGCAATGCTCAACCGCTGACTGCCGGTTGGGCCCGTGGGACAGCTTTTTTTGGTGCTGGATCAGCTTGAATGACTCGAAGAGTTCATTACCCATTTTATCGATGTTGTGCCTTTGTCGACTCCAAACTTGATGCGAGTTACTGAGCGAGACCACCACTTCATCCGGTTTCTCGATACCGTTTGCGTAGGCAAGCAGCAACCGAGGTAGGTATTGGACGTGCTCCGGGGTGGAAGGGATTGCCACGCTGATCTTTGAAGATGTTGCACTCAAAAGTGGTCTGTCGCTCTCGATGTCTGATTTCCGCTGTGGAGTTGAATGCAAAACGCGTTTGTCACGTCGCCGGTTGCGTTGCGTTCAACTGGTTTCCGTGTGGTTTCAAACATGCAGAAGCTAAAGATATTTGCCAACGTGTTTGTCCCAGTCGACATTGCTCAGCTTTCGTCGCAATGCCGCATTGTCTGCTGTGAAATAGTTCCCGATTTTCTCGGCTGCTATCTTTCTGGTATCTTGCGCACGCAACACGGGCATCAACTTATACGTGCTTCTCAATATTCCCCGAAGGACCTTCCCCTGGACACGATTGACCAAATTTCGTCGCCGAATTTTTACAATTTGCCTAGGAGACAATGACGTATTTTCTCGGACTTCCCGGTGTTCGAAGGTCTCCCCGCATATCTCACCAAGCCGCGCAACGGTTGCGACAGGATCGGTGATCAGGTCTTCGAACAGGAACACATGACATTTCGGAAAAAGGGTCTCGTAGAGTTCGATCACCCGCGTATATTTCAAACTGTCAAGCGAAAGGTAATAGTCGCTGATATCGTAGTGCAGGCTCCCCATTGAACGCGGTGGTTCATTCCGTTGATATTGGTCAAAAGAGTATTCTTCATTGCGAATATGAAGGAAATTCTCGAATTCATTGAACCCATAGGGCATCTTGATATAGGAACTGTAGTGCGAGATGCAGTAGTCCCGTTGATCGCGTAGAAACAGGACTATCTCCGCGTCCGGAAAAACTTCGCTTAGTCGCCGTGCGATCATTGACCTGTTCACATTGTGAAGAGGCAAAGGACACCCCGATAATCCCTCATCCGAGAGGATAAGACTGTCAGTTGGCAGCTTTGCCAATTCTTCTTGGAGAAGGTCTTTGGAATACGCGGTATCGTCGCCATACTGCAAAAGCTGGAGCGGCCCATTGTGGGACGTATAGGGCAAGGTAAGCAGCAAATGGTGCTTTGACTGCGGAAAAATCTGTCTTTGTAAATACGTCGAGGCCGACTTATGGAGGCCGACATGCAAAATGGTTTTTGGCAACAGAAACTCGTATAGCAGTATGTTTGCCGATCCATATTGCGGTGGGGCTCTTCAGTCAACCGAAACGTGTAGGCCACCGCCATGAATTCGACTGACGGCCGTGCCAGATAACTTTCATCCGCAATATTGATCGGTGCCCCTTACATGGCTTCGATACGGGCAAGGTACCGCACCGAATGCTTGTTCTTGATGTTGTTTCCCTGATTGTTGAAATAAGGCCACTGATCCATCTAGGAACGAAACCTAATCTCACTTTGCTCCACTCTGGATTTGGTGCTCTTCGCCGGGTCCTCAGACAATGCGGAGTTCACCTCTTGATCGACGGTGGGCTGGGATGATCATGCAGCATAGGTCGGAAGAGCATTGATTTATGTTGACTAACAAACCACTGGTTGTACAAGGCAGCCATGCTGATCAGCCATAGATACAAGTTCATTTTCATTAAGACCGTTAAAACCGCAGGCACCTCCATTGAGGTCGAGCTGAGCAAACATATGGACGACGATGACATTGTGACACCGGTAGGTCCGCCGGAACCTGGGCATCGGCCTAGAAACTACATTCTAAACGGCATTGAATTACGTCCGCACGGCACGGCCGCGCAGATACGTCGAGCAGCAGGTGCTGAGATCTTCGAGAACTACACAAAATTCTGTGTTGAACGCGAACCAGTGGATAAGTGTATTTCGCACTATTCGATGCTGAAGAATTCACCGGACCATAATACTACCGGTCGTGAACTATCGTGGCGACGGTATATAAGCAAAGGGAACTTTCCAGCAGACCACCGATCCTACCTGAGTTCGACCGGCCGGCTCTTGGTAGACCACATTTTAAGGTACGAAGAACTCGAAAAAGAGATGTCCGAATTCATGGCTACAGTGGGTTTGTCCATTAGCCAAATCCGAGTTCGTGCCAAATCTGGTTTTAGAGAGCCGGGTCTAAGAGCCGGATTTAAAAGTAGTTGAGCGATATCAATGGTTTGTGATTCAACAGTCTTTTCAAAGAAGATGGAGAATCACGATGCCATGGAATGATATCGCCCGCGCCGAACATAACAGAGACCATTTGAGATTTCCAAGCGATTTGACCGATGAGGAATGGACGATACTTGCCCCGTTCATTCCGCCGGCAAAACGGGGTGGACGACCGCGTACGACCGATATGCGCGAGGTGATGAACGCGATCCTTTATATCGCAACCAGCGGCTGCCAGTGGCGCATGCTGCCGAAGCAGTTCCCACCGGTATCGACGGTACGTGGCTATTTCTACACCTGGAGCCGCATGGGTCTTTTTGCAGCCATCAATCACCTCCTGGTCCTCAATACCCGCGAACTGGAAGGCCGCGCGGCTTCACCGACGGCCGGCGTGATCGACAGCCAGAGCGTGAAAACCACCGAAAGCGGGGGCGTTCGCGGCTATGACGCCGGCAAGAAGGTCAAGGGCCGCAAGCGACACATCGTCACCGATACGATCGGCCTGATGCTGTTCATCATCGTTCACGCCGCCAACATTCAGGACAGGGACGGGGCCTGCGACCTGATCAGGGCTGTCGGCGACCGCTTCCCCTGGCTGCGCCACATCTTCGCCGATGGCGCCTATGCGGGACCGAAGTTGCGAGCAGCGCTCGCGGGGCATGGCGACTGGACGGTCGAGACCGTCAAGCGCTGCGACAGCGCAGTCGGTTTCAAGGTTCTGCCGCGTCGATGGGTGGTGGAACGAACTTTCGCCTGGCTCGGGCGCTGCCGCAGACTGGCCCGGGACTGGGAGAGGACCATCCAGAACTCAACCGCGTGGGCGTTCATAGCAAGCATCCGGTTCATGACGCGGCGTCTCGCAAGGTATTGTTACGTTTGAATAACTTTTGAATCCGGCTCTAACAGTTGAGAGTATTTCGCGACAGGACCGCCAACTTATTTACAGGGCCTTCTCGCGCTCCACTCGGCATACGGGTTACTCTCTGCAGGATCTGCCAAAAACAGCCACTTAATCTGGTCAATGTTTCTCTTCTATTCAGCGATACCATACAACCGGAATTCACCAGCCGCTATGTTTCCTGAACTGCAGAAGAACTGAATTGCATTTATCGCTGCCTCCTCCGTGCGCGTCCACGTTCCAACCTGAAAGTGGTCTGAGTAACCGCCATACCTCTCGTAGTTGACATGGATTGCAAAATGCGTGAATGCAGCGTCACGTGCTTGCAGGATCGTAAGCTCAAACGATGCCTTATCAGATGAGCCGTTTGAGATGCTTTCCATCAGATCACACGAACTGCGACCTGAACTGGTCACTAGGTTTTGTGTGCTATTTGTCGCATAGCCAGCGCTAGCACCACGGTAGTCTGCGCTACCGGAATCCCAAGAAGAGCCATTGTCAGTGGATGATCTCAGTTGAAAGTCTACCGCGTTCTTGGCTGGGCGGATCAATCTACCAAAGACCTTAAAGGCCGCGTAATTGTCAGGAAGATTGGTAAACGCAACATTTGATGAGTTAGACGCCGTTAGCGTAGAGCCAATTTTTACGAACCCTCCCCCAGCCAACACATCGATCGCCTGCTTTGTCCGCTGCGGTGTCATCACCTTTGTCGAAGATGTGCCCGCTTCGGCTTCCGCCTGTGAGGCCACATTGGCATTGATCGTGACATTGCCTGTCAGCGCTCCGCCGCCGGTCAGCAGCGTTCCGGCGGACACGGTCCGTGATGTCGGCACTTTCCCGTCCAATGCAGCCTGTTGTGCGGTGCTGACAGGCTTGGCGTTATCCGCTGTGTTGTCGACACTGCCGAGGCCGAGCGTGGCGCGCTGAGCTGCGGCGTTCGCGTCATCGATCAGCGCCGCCCCGGCAGACGTGATTGTCGTGTTGGCCGGCAGGCTCAGCGTCTTGATATCTGGATCGACCTCGCTGTCCATCAGTGCGCCGGCCGCGGTCACGTTGCCGGTGTCGGTGACATCGGCGCCTGCCTCGATGCCGGCGAGCTTGCTCTTTTCGCCATCCGTAAACGCGTTGGTATCGGCTTCGCCCTCATAGACGGTCTTGATCTCGGCGCCGGTCTGGTCAGCCGTCGCCCCGCTCTCGATGCCGTCCAGCTTGGATTTCAATGCGGTCGTGAAGGATTGTTGCGTTGCGTCCAACACAGCGCTGTGCGCCTGCACATCCGTCCCGATGGCGAGCCCCAGATTGGCGCGCGCCGTCGCCGCGTTGGCGACGTCGGAAAGGTTGCTGGCGGATAGCATGTCCCCTGTGCCCGATCCCGCATCGCCCTTCGATGCTAGCAGCTCCCAAAAGGTGCTCCAGCTGCCGCCCACACCCGGTTCCGATGCCGCATCCGATGTATGGTTCGCGATACAGACATAGGCGCTTCCGGCGTTACGCACGGCCTGGCGCGGATCGGACCCTGTGTAGGCGGTCGCCGTTGTCCACGCGCCGGCCCAGCGCAATTCGGCGACATGGGCAGACGTCGCAGAGGCGGCGGCGTTCGTCTCGGATGTCGCGGCGGCACTGGCCGAATTTGCGGCGTTGGTGGCGGATGTGCCCGCATTCGTCTCCGAGGTGGAAGCGGCGGCGGCGCTGTTCGCGGCACTGGTCGTAGAGCCGGCCGCCTCGCCTGCTGAGGTCGCCGCTGCGCCGGCGCTGTTGCCGGCATTGGTTTCGGAGGTCGCCGCATTGCCCGCTGATGTCGTGGCCGATGTTGCACTTCCCGCGGCGTCTGTCGCGGATGCCGCAGCGTTGCCCTCGCTCGCGGCCGCATTGGTCGCGCTGGCCGATGCTTCGGCGGCCTTGGTGGTGGCCGTCGTCGCGGAAGATCCGGCGGACACGGCCGATCCCGCCGCCGCCGTCTCGCTGGCCGCCGCATTTGTCTTGGATGTCGATGCCGCGGTTTCGCTGGCCGCCGCGTTCGCCGCGCTCCCGGCCGCCGAGGCGGCGCTCACCGCCGCGGCCGTTTCGCTCAATGCCGCGTTCGAAGCCGCGGTCACCGCGTTGCCGATCTCATCCGCCGTCAGGTTGTTTTCAAGCCCGTCGCCGGCTGCGTTCCAGGAAATCAGCTTGCCCGCTTCCGGTTCCGGAAAATCCGGACCGGTAACCGCCGAAGACTTCTTCATCTTGACCGCCCGGTCGAGCTCATCCTGCAGGCGCTGCGCCTGGCGCGCATGGCGGTCGAACTGGCTTTCGAAGGCCTGCTCGCGAAAGGTGCCGACATCGTCCGCGTCGGTTACCTGCGTCAGCGGCTCGTTGCGGATAATGATCACGATCTCCGTCGCCGCCGGCGCGGCAATGAAGGTCACAGATCCGCCGCCGCCGTTCCCCGCGCCCGAAACCGTATAATGCGTTGAAATGGTCTGCAGCGTTTCCGCTCCGCCGGCACTCGTCAGATACACCGAAAGGTGGCCCGCATCCTCGAAATAGTAGGGAAACGCAAACACCGTCGTGCTGCCGTCGCCCGCCGCGCGGACACGGTTGACCGTCGTTGAAATTGTCATGTTGGTGTCAATTTTCAGATTGGTTGACTGCGCTGACAGCCCGCTCAAACAGTGTCCGCATCTCCTTGGCCGGCAATGATTTAAATTGTGGAAATACACCTTTCGACGAACGCTTCCCGCTCTTGGTCCATCCAAGAGCGCCCCGCACGAGTGATGCCGGGTTCGCATCCAACATTAATTCGAATAAGTGTCTGGCAAGATTCTGCTCCAGTTCCAGCGCTTTAGCCAGTTTTGCAGATTCCGGTATCGGAGATGCTTCAAGCAGCACATCCAGTTGGCCCTGGGCGTTGCCGAAACTCTCAATCGAACCATCGACATCGTCCAGGATACCCGCTGCCAGCCGATCGGTCTCGGCCTCGTAGAAGCCGATTGACTGGTTGCGCTCGGTTTCCGCGGCCCGCTGCAGGACCGGTTCGGCACGGCTTAGGATCATGTCTCTAACCGCCGGCTGTTCTTCCGGCGGAAAAGCCGCCACGGCCTTGGCGAGTTCAGGCTCCACGACTTCCTTGTTGTAGGTTTCGTAGAAACCTGCGCCATCCGGTTCGATGGTCTTGCGGCTTGCAATGAGTCCGTTCTTCAGGGCGGTTTGCGCGTCCAACACGGTGCGTACGAACCCGAAGGATTCACGGGTCCGCTTGCGTTGTTCCTGCCAATGGTGCGGTGTAATGCCGTCACGGCCTTCTTCCGTCTCGCGCCGCGGCAGCGAGGCGATCGCTTGTCCCAGCCCCCGAAGGCCCCTTCCGACATGGTCGTTGGCCCGCACGCGCGGCATTCCTCCGCGATCCGTGTCGAGCGTTCGCTGTGCCGTATAGATCGGTATGCGTGGCATTTTTCACCCGGTTGTTTTCTAGAGCTTCGCTGCGCCCTGAATGACTGGCGCCAGAAAGCCGAACGGCGCTGCCGCCATGATCGACCGTGCGTTCGCACGGCTCTGCCGGGCGCGGAATTGTTCATTCGACGCGCGGGCTTCCGCGCCGTAGCGGATCGCGCCGATATCGAGCGCCGCCTCGGCCGCCGAGTCGTCGATAATGTTGCCCGGGCTGCCGGATAGCTGCACGCCGGACGCGGCGTAGTTCGCCACCTGCCGGCCAAGCAGCCGGCGTGCCTTGTTGGTCGCCCGCGCACCCTCGAAGGCACCGCGCTGGCGCTCCATCGCCGCCTGGCGTTCATGAAACTGCGCCTGCGAGCGCACGGCTGCAGCCTGGTTGCGCGCGCCGACCAGGCTGCCGATGCCGGTAATGATGCCGCCGATAAGGGGTGTGCACATGTCAGGGTTCTCCTTCCACGGATGCGATGATGCTGCGAATGATCGCCGGATAGGCCCGGTCAGAGCGCATGATCACAACCCCGCCGTTTGACCAGTTGTCTTCGGCCGAAACAGACTTCACGCCGGTGAAGAGTGACCGCTCGCTCTCGAGTGTCTCAGACGTTTCGCGAAACAGATATTCGAACTGCCGAAGCGCGGACCCGGCCTTGATATAGGCGGTCTCAAGGAGATCGAGCGCCACGGATATAATGTGCGCGCGCCGGCCGATGGCGGTGCCGTCCCGATTGCCGGTCTGCGCCATGCGCAGTGTCTCGGCGACACTCTCGTAACGCAGGCCATAGGTGATCTTGCTTGCCGCGATCCCGCCCGGAAGCATAAACGTGCCGCCGGAAACCATCGCGTCGCCGATATCGACGCCGTCTGCAAAAACGCCGACCGTCGCGCCTTCAAGATGCGAAGCACCGTTTATCGACGTCGCCGGGCTGCCATTGATCACGGTTCGGGCGCTGTCCAGGAATATGCCGTTGGAAACGGAACCGCCGTCAAAAGGCATCTCCAGATATTCGACATAGCGCTTCGTTTGCCCGTTGATGGTACGCCGGACAATCATCCACAGGCGGTCGCCGCTCTCGACGCGAACCACACAGGCGCTTTCAACGATACCCGTTTCCGAAATTTTGCCGCCGGCAATGCGGTGCTTCGAGATCCCGACGACCTTTTGCGCCCGGTCATAGGTCGTGGCGGTCAACGTGCCGTCGGCCAAGCCGCACCAGATGATGCTGTCGGGAAACTCCTGGAAAGCCATGAACGATATACCGGGCTTGAAGGCATGCGCCGATAGCACAGTCAGTTCCGGCGACAGGTAGCCGTTGACGTCAAACGAGTATGAAAACTCATGCAATGCCGCCTTGTGAAACCCGCCATAGATGACCGTATTGCCGATCGTCACTGGAGGCACCGAGGCCGCGCCGGTCGTCGTTTGCTGGCGCTGCTGGATGTTGGTGGACGAAAACGCCTCGGCACTCGAGGCCGGCCCGAGCGTGCGCATCGAGCCGCTCGTGCCGATAACCAGATCGCCGCTTTCGCGGATGAAGGAGATGGCGTTGAGCCGGCCTCCGGTCATGGTAATCGACATGCCGTCCGATGCCTCGGCCGGCGTGCTTTCGCCGAAATCGGAAAAATTCAGCGACTTTGACAACCAGACGGATCGCGGCATCGTATCGGTCCGTCCGAAGGCCAGCCGCTCCTGGTAGAAGCCGACCGTGTGCGGCCAGCCGCTTTCCACCGACCAGGCACCGAGGGCCCATGCAACGATGGGCGAGGTATCCGGCAGCGCCTGGCCGTGCAAACGGATCTTGACCACCGTCGTTGACGTCACTTCCGTGATCTTCGCCCAGCGAAAGCGGCCGTCGGCGCCGAGCAGCCTGATCAGGCGGCCCGTGTCCGAGGATTGAAACCCGGCATCGTTGTTGATGCCGGTCGTCGACGAGGCCGTCAGGTCAAACGGCGTCTGGTCGTCGGCCTTGTGGTGGATGGCAAGTTCGGCCAGGGTCGTCACATTGCCGTCCGCGCCGCCGCCACCAGAGAATTTGAGCCGGTAATATTCGAACGCCGTGCTGTTCTCGAATTCGAAGTAACGGGTCTCGGAGCCGGCCCATCCGGTCTCGCCGTCGCGGCTGTCGAGCGTCACCCACGTTGTGCCGTCGTTTGAACCCTGAAGTTCCCACTGCGTAAAATAATCGGCATTCGAAGGCGCATTCTTGGCTGCCGTCAGCCAATAGGCGTCGGCAATTTTCTGCCCGCCGCTGCCAAACTGATACTGGACCCAGCCCGAAGAGCCGCCGTCCAGAACAATGGATTCAGCCTTGTTGCGATTGAACACCTGGTAGGCGCTGGCGCTTGAATTGCTTGAGCTGGCCGTCCCGTTTGGCGCGGCATTGGCCGTCATGTTCGGGGTGATATGCCCGGTTTCGGCGGGCGTCAGCGTTGTCGAGGTGCCGTTCTCCTCAAGATAGGGCCCGTCGCGGAAATCGAACGCGGAGAAGGACCAGTTCGTTTCGCTGGTCCTGCGCAATTCACGCGGTGCATAGGAACCGTGCGCCATATAGAGCACATCGGCATTTTGCGTATGGTCGATCGCGTGGATATCGGACAGCAAAAAGGGCGATGCGATTTCGTATGGGGTGCCGCCGCTCTCCACCTGTCCGCCAAGCGCATAGAACCGGCAATATTGATCGCCATGCTCGATCGCATAGGCCTGTGTTTCATTGAAGGCGAACGGGAACAGCCGGCAGGCATTGGTGCTGTCCTTGACTTCGGCGACGAACACGGTGCCCGATCGCCGGCGCAGCCCGCCCTGCTTCAGCACGGTGAAGTTCTCGCATTTCGCAAGACCCATCCGGTAATGGTCGATATCGACACGGCCATGCAGTGCCGGCGCCAGCTCGCCGCGGCTGAATGTTGCCTGGATCGGGTAGACGGTCATCCGCGCACCGCGATCACGTCGTTCGTGTCGGCGCGTTCAAGCGAGCCCTGCAGCCCGTCAATGCGCCGGGCGCGTTTGAGTTCATTGTCGAAACGGCCTGAGGCGAACTGCGCATAACTTGCCTTGCCGGTCACCGCGTGGGCGAGATTGGCCGCCAGGAACGAGGCGAATGCCGTGACAGCCAGCGGCGACCACAGGCCGAGCTCCGCAACCCGCCGCACGTAGCGGATCTTAAGCGGCGCCGGCGCATCGGTGAGGATATAACCGTTCTCGACCTCATGGGCGATGTTTGCGCCATCGAAGAGGCCACCCTCTTTCAGCGGCAACAGCCGCAGACAGTCGCCCGGCAGCAGATATTTGTGGTCCCAACCGAAAAACGGTGCGTCCGCGCTGGCGGCAAGGTTTGCGCGGCTTACCGCGAAGTTCCACGGATGAGCGGCAAGAAATGCGTCGCGCAGCGCGTCGAAATTGCGTTTGAAGCGGCGGGCATTCGGCTCATCGTCCTCGATCGACAAGATCGGCCCCTCGTGCAGAATGTCCAGCGCCATGTTGCAGACGCCGGTTTCGGTCAACGCTGATGTCATGGATGTTCCTTACAAAAGCGCCAGGATGTTCGAGGCGGCGATGGTCGTATTGGCTGAGAGCACCCGCGTCGCGGCAACGGGTAGCGCGGTGCCCGCGGCAAGGCCCCGGAATGTGGCGGCGCCGCCATCGGCGAGAACGACGGAGAGATCGCCGGCGGCACCCGCATAGACGGCGCGGCTGGTGAAGGCGAAATCGGCGTCCAGAGTCACGGCGTGGGCCGTGCGAAACGGCGACTGCACGTCGCCGCTCTCGCTTTTGAACGGATCGATGGTCATTTGCTGCCCCCTGCCTTTGTCTTGCCGTTGGCCGCGCGCGCCGGCTCCTCGATTGGCGGCTCTTCCAGGGCGGCCAATTCACGCTCACGCTGCTCGACCAGTTCGAGCGCCTTTTCGGCATCGCATTCGGCCTGCTTGATCGCTTCCCTGGCTTCTTTCTTGCGCTCTTCCACCTGGCTTTTTTCAAACGCGGACTTTGTCGCGTCCCGGTTCATTCGACCAACATTGGCGACCGCGTCGGCCAAGGCGGAGCGTTCGCGCCGCCTTTTGCTGACAGCGTCTTCGCGGTTGGTGAGATGCGCGATGCCCTTTGCGCCTTCCTTGTTGCGGCGGATCGCGTTCGAGCGGACGACGTCGACGCCGTCCAGCATTTGATTCTTGTTCGGCACTGCATCGCCCCGTTCGGTTTTCGGATCAGCCGGCATTCACATCGAGCTGCGCGAGCTTGATGTTCTTGCGGTCATAGATCCGGTCCCAGTTGGCGGCGTTGGCGAGTTCGGCCTCCGTCGGCGAGATGCCGGCGCAGGACGCATCCGTCCATTTCACGCCGCGCGGGTGCAGCACGCAGTGACGGCGGGTGACCATGTTGGTCTGCCCGCCGCCATTGCCCTTCAGCGGCGAGCGGTCATATTCGAGCGCCTGATCGGCATCGAGTGCCGCCGAGGCGTATCCAAAGGCGCCGCGGCCGAAGAGGAAACAGGTGTATTTGCTGGCATTGGTGCCGGCGGTTACCGGCATCTGGTCGTCGACGATGACGAGCCGCCCCTTGTAGTAAGGGATTTCCTTTTCCAGCTTTGAGTCCTGCACATAATCGACATCGTCATTGTCCTGGACGGACAAAAACACCGATGAGTGCATGGCGATCGCCACGACGTCGCCGAGCCGGTCGCCCATCGTCTGGCAGGCCCGGTCGAAGGCCGAGCGCGAGAACTTGTTGGCCGCCGTCGGTGACGCGATGTCCTGATAGACCGAATAGATCATGTCGGAGCTGTCATTGGCCGCATTGTCGGCGAAAGCGCCTCGGCATGCGGCGATCAGCATGGTCTGCTCGGCGCCCATCCAGTCCTCGGAAAGGTGCCGGAGCACATGGCCCTCCGGGTCCTTGCGATTGCCGGTCGCCATGACGCCGGCGATATCCATGTGCGAATAGGCCTTTGCCCAGTAGTGCTTGACCGCTTGGTCCTTGCTCGCCGTGACCTTGCGCGGCGTGATCTCCACCGTGTCGTCGTCGGAAACGATGTCCGGCGCGCTTCGGGAAAGGTAATCCCAAAACGGCATGTTGATCAGCCGCCCGCCTGCATTGAGCTGCGACTGTACCTCCTTGGGCGGGCTTTCGAGGATGCCGGAACGCACGAAGATATTGCGCTCGGGAAACTCCTCCTCCATGTAGGCGAGATAAACCTCCGGCGTGATGAGATCTGTCTGTTTGGTCGTTGCCATTTTCGTTAGTCCTTGATGGCTGCGCGCCTGACCCTGGTCTGCTTCAGAGTTTGTAGGTCCGCGGGTCCTTGCCGGCGGCCTTGATCAGGTTTCGCGCACGTTGCGGGTCATCGCGAATAATGGCGTTCTGCTCGCCCCAGTTCTTGCTGTCGTCGGCAAAGGGGTTCTTGCCGCCGCCCTGCCCGGTCACCATGTGATCCTCGGTGAAGAAATCCCTGCCGACCTTGGAGAGCGCGATCACGAGATTGGGCGCCATGATCTGGTCGAACCCGTCGATGACACTGCTCTCTTTCAGTTCCTGCATCAGGTCTTCGCCGAGGAGCGCGTTGACCGCCTTCTGGAAATATTCCTGGTTGGCGTTGAACGTGTCGCTGCCGGGCCGGCCCCAGCTTTCTTCGAGGGTCTTGCTGGCAGAGCGCAAGGAGTCCTCGTAGAGCTGCTGGCTCTGTTGCCGCTGGTCTTCGAAGGCCTTGGCGGCATTTTGCATGAACCAGTCATGGGCCCTGGCCGAGACCTGTGCGGGCAGTTTCATCTCGTGGGAGAAGTCCCGCCAGGCATCAACGAAATCGGCGTCATAGGCCATGTCATCGGGCAAGCCCTCCGGCAGTTCATATTTGTAGCCGGACGGATCCTGCGGTCGCAGCCTTTCGGTCACCCGATCGTAGAAACCGGTTACGTCCTCTTCCGAAGCGTCTTCGCCCGGCAGGCGGACGGAACGGCCGATCAGGCTTTCCATCTCGCGGGATTTGGTGACGAGCCCCGAAAGAAGCTCCTGCGGGGTTTCGCCGCCGATCCCGTTCGCGTTGATCCACGCCCGGCTGTCTCCGTCGAGACCGGACAGAAGATCCGAAGCAAGCGCCGCCGACCCTTCAGCGGCCTCGCCGTTTCCAGCATCCAGGCTGCCCGCCCGAGCGGACGCTTCAGACATCGTCATGAGTATGTTCCTTGTATTGTGTGCTGCCACGGCGCTGAGAGGACCGTAAACGAGCGCGAAAGCCGCACGGCCGGGGCAGTACGGAAATCAGCCGCCATACCGAGCGGTTCGGCGCGGTGCATGGCAGTGATCCAGTTTTGAGTGGTGGCGCCTTGCCGCCGATCGGTCAAAGCGTCCGGCGCAGGCGCAGAAAAGCGATGTTACATTTGTTGTGTGCGTTTATAGGGAATTCACGGACAGACCGCGATCCCATTGGGGCGCTGCACGAGGCCTATGCAGCCCAGATGCCCATATTGTTCTGATTATTATTGTCTTTTCCGAAGGATGAGTATCGGTCATTCGCCGAATAACTCCTCATTTCTAATGGTATCGACCAAGCTGCTTAGTTCGTTTGGTATCAAACTCGTATCCGCAGATATTTCCTTTATTAGTAGATTTCGAAATGCGATGGGATCCTTGATGCCTTTTTGCTTTGCAAACTGGTCAATTAGCGTTCGCCCGGGGAACAAGTGTTTCCATTTGCCGACTTCACCAAACAGGGCATCGTGAACTGACGCCTTTGCTCAATCAATAAGCACGGCAATATTATCCGTGGAAGTTCTTGTGTCTAAGTCGTTTTTTATTGTGCTTATTCGGTCGGCGAACTGGGTTCGCATATCAGAAACCAGACCATCGTTTTCAGAGCCATTCGGTAGATAAATGCTCACACCACCAAACCGATCAGTTAGTGAGAAGTCTTCCGCTCTGTATAGCAGATTGAGCCGGAACGAAATTATGTCACGCAAAAACTCGGCGGAATGACCTATCGCTATCTCCTTGAAGCATTGCTCTACTGAAGACGCATCGGCTTCAATCTCGTAGAGTGTTTTCACCAATGTTGCGATGACGTCAAAATCTAGCAGGTAGTTTTCAATGTGGTAGCGCGAAAGAATGTGAATGCGCCCCTTGCCCCGCCTTGCGATAGTTGCAGCAATGTCATCTGGTAGGTAGTCACGGTCGCGAACCAGGTAGTATTTCATCCACCCAACATTATCTTCAAGTATAGATAAAACCGCTTGGTTCAGGCGAAGGATGTTGTCTGACGACTTTGAAGGTACAAAACGAATTTGCCCACCGTGCTGAGGAAAGAACTTCGAAAACATTTTTCGATCCGAACTGTTGTCCTCTCCCTCTAAGAACACCATCGATCGACCAATTCCGAGATAGCCAGAGAAGCCGAATAGGTTCCTTAGCTGCCGAATTGACTCAGCCTCATCTGAGCCTAAAGTCACAACCGCCTTCCGTGAGTTCACGTCGCGGGCTATGTAGATGGTGCGGTCAGCGCCAGCTTCATCAATTATTTCTGGATTGTGCGTCGCAAGCCATATCTGATTTGAAGGCTTAATGGTGAGCATTTGCCTGACAAGAAGCCTCGACAACTCCGGGTGCAGATGCATCTCCGGCTCATCAACTATAATCATCGCGTTCTGGACGGCATGCCTCAGAAAAAAGGCAAGGACAAAGAACACTTCTTTCTCTCCCGATGAAAGGTCGTGGAATTGTATGTGTTGGCCATCAGGCAGTTTAACAAATAGATTACTTGGTACGTCCTCATCCAACTCGGCAAACGAGTAGTCTGGGAATGTCTGTTGTAATAGCTCATTGTAAGGAATAAGGGGGTCTTTGGGCTCCTCCCCTATATCGCTATGGTTCAAGTTTCTTTTGTGATGGTGTGAACCGAGGCTCCGGAGGAAGTGGTACCTCTGTTGCAACAAAAACTCAAAAATATCAGTGTACTGAGCCTCCGATGTGTTGAACGCCATTGACCAAGCATATTCAGTTGTTTTGGTTTGAGTGAAGTTGAATAGCTTACTTCTATCAAAACCTCTTGCTGAATATGCTCTGTCGGATTTCAAAAAGAATCCAAGCGAGCGTTTGTAATGGCTACGCAAGCTGCGCGTAACTAGGTCGTGAATCTTATTTTGTAACGTTTGGTTTTTCGCGTACTCACCCTCAGGATAATTGAAACCACGCCAATAATGTCCCGTCTCCTCTAATAGCTCCAAAGCCGCTTCTTCGACTTCTCCAAGGCTTCCTGAACTATTGAACCGCCTGGCTAATTCGATTTCGTCAGACGTTACACCAACGGCGATTTCAAATGCCGAATGTGGAAACGTTCGGTTTAGGTTCCAAGTTAAGCTCCAATGTTGAGACAAGGCGTAACCAATCAATTCAAGTACCGAGCTTTTCCCGCTGCCATTTGGCCCAGCCAGGCACACCAGATCTGAGTCTTTGGTCGGCGAGACAAAAGGCCCGAAAGTCACATTCTCTAAATGGCGATAGCTGCGGACTACAATTTCTTTGATGTACATCAAATCTGCCTGCTACGAATGATTGTGTCGCGCAGATTATCAATCAGTTCTTCACTGGAAATGTCAATTGGCCATGAGTCGTTCGAAACTTGCCTGCGCAAGCGGAGAAAGTCGACGTTGCGTTTGATGTCTGCGTCTATTGGTGTTTGACGGAAAGCCCGCGATCCCAATAGAGATGACTGCTGGAGCCCCTTGCAGTTCAACACGCGATACGCGGCGGTATTTGTTGTGTTTATCTTGATTGCGGCTTTCGGCTCCAAATGATCGTCCGCGCTCGGAGGTGTTCCGGACAGACCTGCCGCGTTTCGGCGGCTACAGCGCCGCGCCAATTCTTCCAGCTCACCTCTGAACGCAAATTTCCTGGAACGGAAGCAATACGCGGATAGTATGATCCGACTTGGCCAATGATAAATCTGGGCAATGAGGTCAGACGGCATTGATGGCTTCAATCAACAAAAACCCGCGTGGCGAAAGGTGCTTCGATGAAGGAATTCAAAGTCAATCCGGAATTCACTATTTCCGACGAGCAATCGCTTCGTGCGCTGTTTCATGCGCGGCATACGCTGGCAGAACAGAAATGTATGGATTCGTTGGACAAACATGCCCGGGACTTTATCAGCCGTTCGCCGTTCCTCTGCATCGGCACGCAAAGTTCGGACGGAAAGGCCGATGTCAGTCCCCGGGGCGACCCTGTAGGCTTTGTGAAGATCCTTGATCAACATACCCTGGCCATACCCGACCGGCCGGGCAACAACCGGTTGGATACTTTGGTCAATATCATGAGCAATCCGAATGTCGCTCTGCTGTTCATCATTCCGGGGTTTGATGACACACTGCGCGTGAACGGGAGAGCCAGCGTGGTCAATGACCCTGACATCCTCAACCTCATGAGCGTCAACAACCGATCTCCCAAGGTTGCAATCGTGGTCAGGGTAAGTTCGGTTTTCATGCATTGCGCCAAGGCCTTTCGGCGCTCGCAGCTGTGGAATCCGGATCATCTTCAGGACCGTGGCGAAATGCCTTCGCTCGTGAACATCATCCTTGACCAGACAACGGGCGCTCCATCCGACAAGGAGGAAATGAAGAAACTGGATGATGCGCTTGAGGACCAATACAGAAAAACGCTCTATTGAAACGCCGCACTATTGGGACGAAAACACGTCGGTCATTCGTACCGCAATTTGCAATCCATCAAATGAGCAAGCCGCATTAGATCAAGTGACGCCTTAACGATCGGTTCCGCTATCGGCCGCCACGTCCCTATCCAAACACCTTATGAATATTCTTCGCGATCCTGGGTGCGGCAAAGGCTGTAAAGCGGCGCACTTCCGGGCGCTTCCGGGCTTCCGGGGAGGTGACGAGCCAAAGCGGAAGTTCGGAGCCTTCCGGTGGGTCAAAGCAGCGCACAAGGTCGGGATCTCTGTCGCCATCAAAGACCGGCAGCGGACCCACTCCCTGTCCGGTACGGATCGCCAGCCTTATCTCATCGGCACCGGCGCAGCGCAGGACGTTTCGACGTTGCGTGGCAACATGGTTGAGCAAGATTACCCGGTGCGGTTCCATATCGTCGGTGTAGACATCCGGCGTTCCGTATTTGTCGGCATAGGAGCGGGATGCATAGTAGGTCCAGCAGGTCTCTCCGACCTTTCGGGCGATGAGCCGGTCGTCGGTAATTTGAGGCGTGAGGCGCAGCGCAACATCGGCATCGCCCTGGCTCAGGTCGAGAATGCGCTCTGCGGCAACGAACTCGAAGGTGGCGCCTGGATTTTCGTCGACGTACTCCGCAACGACCTGACCGATATTTCCGAACATGCCATGGTCAAACGCCGTGATCCGGATCGGTGGCCTGGCGCGGGTCTGTTCCGCAAGCGCCTCCCCCTCCAGGGTTAAAGCGGCGGATTCCAGCGCCTCGGCCCGCGGCAGTAACCGCCGAGCTGCATCGGTTGGCCTTGCGCCGCGAGTGGTTTTTTCAAACAAGCACAGACCGAGCGCCTGTTCGAGCACATCCAGGCGGCGGGCAACGGTTGTCTGGTTGATGCCAAGCACGCGGGAGGCCGCGAGCGTGGACCCTTCCCGCATAACGGCAAGAAAGATCCTGATGTCGCCCCAGTCCTTGAATCGGTTCTGCATTTTTGCAGAACAGCACAGCACCGGAGCGGATACCAGCGGAAAGTTTCGTCGCCTACGGTTTGACCATCGTTACAAGGGAGATGAACATGATTGCCTTGCGAACCGTTCGACAGACCATCCTGAACAGGCTGCAACAGGCCGCGCCCGCACGTGCTGAAAGTTCGGCGGCGGATATGGCCGATTTACAGAGGGAATATGTCATGTCCTCGATTGCGTCCGGATGCTGCGTTGGAGAGTTCGGGATCATGGCCCTGATGCAGTTGTCACCGAAAGACACGTGAACGACAGACTAATCTGGCTATTTCGCCTCCGAAGATCACTTCCAGAAACCTACTGTGTAACAACCGCACCCTCACGCGACAGGGCGTTCCATATGCTGGATTGCAGTTCTTCCATATCACCCGACCGCCGTCCTGCAACAATATGCATGTCGAGGCTGCCGAACAGCTCGGAGAATTCAGCAAGCCTCTGCGTTCGAAGATCTGCCTGGGCTAGGGCCTCGGGCACCCAGGCAACACCAAGGCCCTCGGTCGCCATCTGCATGGCCGCCAGCGTCAGCGCCGTCTCCGCAACAATGTTCAACCTGCATTGATGTTCAATGCGAGGGAAGATGTGTCTTTCGATTGCATTGCCCAGGAACACGTCAGACGGATATGCGACCAAGTCCAGATCGCCCATGTGAAACCGCCAAAGCATCTGTTTGGCGGTTTTTGCATCATAGACCGGAATCAGCGTTTCATTCGCCATGAAGGCTTCTTCTGTCATCGCGGTCCGCTTGCCCGCATTGTCCGCCGCGAGCCTGTAGGTTATGGAGAAATCGGCCTGTCCGGTCAGCAGCAAGGCCTCGCACTCGTTGAGGTTGGCGGATCGCAGGCGCACATGAGCCTTGCCCAGAGCTGAAACCAGCTTGACAATCTGCGGTCCGAGCGAAGCTGTAATGGCATGCTGACTGGCGACGACAATAACGCTGGATCCCGAGCGGCTTTCGGTTTGCATCTGCTTGATGAGGCTGCGCTGCTGGCGCGACATCTGCCGCATCTGTTCCTGGTGGTTGCGCAATGCGCCCGCCGGGCGGTTGGGTTTCGATCGCCGGTCGATCAGTTCGATATCCAGTAACGTTTCGAGTGCCTGGATTCGGCGTGAAAAAGCCGATTGCGAGATATTGCGCGACGCGGCGGCCTCCACGACAGAACCCGTGTCAAGCAGCGCTATGAGGTCATCAAGCCAGTCAATTCTCATTCTGCCCAAACCCTAATATGCAATTCTTGCATGATAGCGGCGAAAAATGCATTTGAACGCGTCAGATTGGCGTGTCAACATCCAACTCGATTTTTGATGGAGACATCGCTCATGCATTTTTCGCGTTTTCCGCGCATTCATATGGCACATCTGCCGACAGCACTCGAACCAATGGACCGCCTCTCGCAGGCTCTCGGTGGGCCGCGTATCTGGATCAAACGGGACGATTGCACTGGCATGTCGACGGGCGGGAACAAGACTCGAAAGCTGGAATTTCTGATGGCTGAAGCGTCCGCCGAGGGCGCCGATCTGGTCATCACTCAAGGCGCGACGCAGTCCAATCATGTCCGACAGACAGCGGCCTTCGCTGCTCGGATGGGGTTGGATTGCCACATTCTTCTTGAAGACAGAACCGGTTCCAAAGACCCCAACTACAACAACAACGGCAATGTATTCCTGGACCATCTGCACGGCGCGACGGTGGAAAAGCGCCCCGCTGGCCTTGATATGAATGCGGAGGTGGAGGCGGTCGCCGACACTTTTCGCGCCAGCGGGCGCAAGGTCTACACCATTCCGGGTGGCGGCTCGAATGCAACCGGTGCATTGGGCTATGCCAATGCTGCAATGGAACTTATCCAGCAGGCCAATACGATGGGCCTGAGAATCGACCGCATCGTGCATGCAACCGGCAGTGCCGGCACACAGGCCGGTCTGATCGTCGGGCTAAAGGCTCTCAACGCCAATGTTCCGCTGCTTGGTATCGGTGTGCGTGCACCCAGGTCCAAGCAGGAGGAAAACGTTTACAATCTGGCCGTCGCTACTGCCGAAAAGCTTGGTTGTCCCGGCGTCGTCGAACGCGGCGATGTTGTTGCCAACACTGACTATGTTGGAAAGGGTTATGGCATCCCTACCCCAGAATGTCTGGCGGCCATTGAGATGTTTGCCAAACTTGAAGGGATTCTGCTGGATCCTGTCTATTCCGGAAAGGGCGCAGCCGGATTGATCGACCTGCTTGGGAAGGGCGAATTTTCGGGCGATGACAATATCGTATTTCTGCATACCGGCGGTGCCGTTGCGCTCTTCGGCTATACTGACGCATTCGGCTACGACGAGCCGATGATGCAAGCGGCCGAGTGAGCGGAGGCACTGTTGGACCCGTTTCGCGGCAACTTTACCCAACAAGAGGCGATGCCCGAAGCAGCGATCGATGCTGCCGTCGAAGTGATGCGCAGCGGTCGGCTTCACAGGTACAACACACTGGGCGATGAGCCGAGTGTGGTCTCGCAGCTTGAACGCGCCTACGCTGACTATCAGGGTGCACAATACTGCCTTGCATGCGCCTCAGGCGGTTATGCCATGTCGCTTGCATTACGTGCCGCCGGCGTCGCGCCCGGCGACCGGGTACTGACAAACGCGTTCACACTGGCGCCTGTGCCCGGCGCTATCGCCAGCATCGGCGCGGAGCCCGTTCTCGTCGAAACGACTGAAGATCTTGTTATCGACTTCGATGATCTGCAGCGCAAGATCGTGTCTGACGATGCCAAAGTGCTGTTGCTTTCGAACATGCGCGGCCATTTATGCGATATGGATGCGCTGGTTGCCCTACTGGAAAATTCCGGCGTCGTACTTTTGGAAGATTGCGCGCACACTATGGGTGCGCGCTGGAACGGGCGTCGAAGCGGCAGTTTCGGCTTGGCGGGATGCTTTTCGACTCAAACCTACAAGCACTTGAATTCCGGTGAAGGCGGGCTGCTGACATCGGATGACCCGACTTTCATGGCCCGCGCAATCATCTTGTCCGGATCGTACATGCTTTATGGTCGCCACGGCGCGGCGCCGCCAAAAGAGGCCTTCGAATCGATACGGCTAAAAACACCGAACCTGTCCGGGCGGATGGACAATTTGCGCGCGGCGGTGCTGCTGCCCCAGCTCGAAGCGCTGGACGATAATATCAGGCGGTGGAATGAGCGATACGACCTGATTGCAGGCCATCTGGAAAGCCTCCCGGGTTTGGTTCTGCCACGGCGTTACTCGAAGGAACTCTACGTCGGCAGTTCGATCCAATTCCGGCTTCCCTGGGCTGGAACCAAAGCCTCGCGCGACTTCGTTTCCGCCAACAGGAATCTTGGCGTTGAGCTGAAGTGGTTCGGAGACGATAATCCCGTCGCCTTCACATCCAACCATCACAGCTGGAAATACATCACAAAGCAGGACGTCCCGGGTACCGACAGGATCCTGGCCAGTCTGTTTGACATGCGTATTCCTCTGACATTCACGCTCGAAGACTGCGAGCATATCACCAGGATCATCGCCCACACTCTGGCTCAACTGTCGATGGAAGGCGCGGCATGACAGGAGTACGGGCGACAATCGGTGTTCTGGGCGGCATGGGCCCGGAAGCCACAATCCTTTTCATGCAGAAAACGCTTGATGCTGTAAGGGCCAACGACGATGCCGATCATGTTCCGCTCATCGTCGATCACAACACGCAGGTGCCATCGCGGATCAAGGCGCTCCTCGATGGAGAGGGTGATGACCCCGGCCCTGCGCTGGCAAAAATGGCCGAGAGGCTCCAGGTGGCCGGTGCCGACGCATTGGCGATGCCATGCAACACGGCCCATTTTTATGCGCGCACCATCACGGACAGCGTTTCGATCCCGTTTCTCGACATGGTGCAACTTTCCACGCGCCGGGCTGTTGAGCTGACTGCCCAAGGCGGCCGTGTGGGCCTTTTGGGTTCGCCTGCGCTGCAGGCAACGGGCGTTTTCGAAAACGCAATGGCAGACTCCGGAATTCGAGCAGTCTGCGCCGACGACAACGACGCGCGTCTCGGCATTATTCGCAGCATCAAGAAAAACGGTCCGTCGAAGCAGGCAACCGATGCACTGCAAAAGGCTGCTAATCGCGTGACCGACCTTGGCGCTGACGTTGTCATTGTGTGCTGCAGCGAGTTTTCGCTGATTGCAGACCGTCTTGATTGCGATGTGCCGATCTTCGACACGCTCGATGTTCTCGTCGATGCCTGCGTTTCGTTCTCGAACGGCAAATTACCCTCCAGTGAAGCCGCGCGCAGGTCGAGCGCAGCTTCCATACCAACAAAGACCGACCACCAGGGAAAGGAAAACCTGCAATGCTGAAAAGCAAGTCTCGACTGTTGCTGGCGACGGCACTCGTATCGATCGGCTCAACGGCCGCGGTACAGGCTGCCGATCTTGTGCTCGGCGTGCCGAACTGGCCGGCCGCGAATGCGACATCCAACATCCTCAAGGTCGTGATCGAAGAAAACTTCGGTCTCGATGTGGAACTGCAAAGTGGCACCAACCCGATTATCTTTGAAGCTATGGACTCCGGCTCGATGCACCTGCACCCTGAAGTGTGGCTGCCCAACCAGGTCAATCTCCACGAAAAATATGTCAAAGAAAACAAATCTGTCGTGATGAACGAAAAGCCGGTCCAGGCGGTTCAGGGTATGTGTGTGACAAAGCACACCGCCGATACTTACGGCATTACATCAATCAATGACCTGACCGATCCGGACAAGATGGCGGTCTTTGATAAGGACGGAAACGGCACGCCGGAAGTGTGGATCGGCGCGCCGGGGTGGGCCTCCACCGTTATCGAGAAAATTCGCGCCAAGTCTTATGGCTACGACCAGACGATGGACCTGAAAGAGTATGACGGCACGGTTGCCTGGGGGGAACTTGGCGCAGCGGCTGCAGCAGACGATCCATGGATTGGCTTCTGCTACGAGCCGCACTTCATCTTCGTTGCCTATGACCTTGTCTATTTGGACGAGCCGCCGCACGATCCAGCGACATGGACCATCGTTCAGCCGACCGACGACCCGCAATGGCTTGAAAAGTCTTCGGCGTCCACTGCCTGGAAGGGTGCAACGCTGCACCTGCACTATGCGTCGGAAGTCCGCGACAAGTTCCCGGAAGTGGCTGCAATGCTCGACAACTATCAGATGCCGGCCGAAGTGCTAAGTCAGGCGGGCTACGCGCTTTCCGTCGAAGACCAGGATGTCGAGGAATTTGCGAAGAAATGGGTTAACGAAAACGAGGACGTCGTCCTCGAATGGCTGACCAACTGATAATGTCTAAGAGCCGGATTCAAAAGTTATTCAAACGTAACAATACCTTGCGAGACGCCGCGTCATGAACCGGATGCTTGCTATGAACGCCCACGCGGTTGAGTTCTGGATGGTCCTCTCCCAGTCCCGGGCCAGTCTGCGGCAGCGCCCGAGCCAGGCGAAAGTTCGTTCCACCACCCATCGACGCGGCAGAACCTTGAAACCGACTGCGCTGTCGCAGCGCTTGACGGTCTCGACCGTCCAGTCGCCATGCCCCGCGAGCGCTGCTCGCAACTTCGGTCCCGCATAGGCGCCATCGGCGAAGATGTGGCGCAGCCAGGGGAAGCGGTCGCCGACAGCCCTGATCAGGTCGCAGGCCCCGTCCCTGTCCTGAATGTTGGCGGCGTGAACGATGATGAACAGCATCAGGCCGATCGTATCGGTGACGATGTGTCGCTTGCGGCCCTTGACCTTCTTGCCGGCGTCATAGCCGCGAACGCCCCCGCTTTCGGTGGTTTTCACGCTCTGGCTGTCGATCACGCCGGCCGTCGGTGAAGCCGCGCGGCCTTCCAGTTCGCGGGTATTGAGGACCAGGAGGTGATTGATGGCTGCAAAAAGACCCATGCGGCTCCAGGTGTAGAAATAGCCACGTACCGTCGATACCGGTGGGAACTGCTTCGGCAGCATGCGCCACTGGCAGCCGCTGGTTGCGATATAAAGGATCGCGTTCATCACCTCGCGCATATCGGTCGTACGCGGTCGTCCACCCCGTTTTGCCGGCGGAATGAACGGGGCAAGTATCGTCCATTCCTCATCGGTCAAATCGCTTGGAAATCTCAAATGGTCTCTGTTATGTTCGGCGCGGGCGATATCATTCCATGGCATCGTGATTCTCCATCTTCTTTGAAAAGACTGTTGAATCACAAACCATTGATATCGCTCAACTACTTTTAAATCCGGCTCTAAGGGTCACCGCCGCACAAACGTTCGGCGGTGACCCTCCCTGCGGCCGCATGGCCGTATCTGCAAGCCTTGGGGGACAAACATGGCAGAGACTGTCGTCGAACTGGCCAATGTCTGGAAGGTGTTCGGTGATCGGAGCAAGGAAACGATCGCGGACGCTGAACGGAACCATATCTCCAAGGCCGAAGCGCTGGAAAAATATCAGACAGTGATCGGGGTGCGTGATGCCTCGTTCTCCGTCTCGCGCGGAGAGATTTTCTGCATCATGGGGCTGTCGGGATCGGGCAAGTCGACGCTTGTGCGGCATGTCAACCGCCTGATAGAGCCCAGTGCCGGCTCGATCAAGGTGCTCGGCGAAGATGTAAGCGCCATGGGAAAGACCGAGCTGCGGGAAATGCGCGCACGGCACATCGGCATGGTGTTCCAGCACATGGCACTGATGCCGCACCGCTCCGTCCGTGAAAACGTCGCCTACCCGCTTGAAATCAGAAAAATCCCGAAATCCAGGCGCTGGGCGATCTCGGATTATACGCTTGGTCTTGTGGATCTGACCGGTTACGAAGACCGATTGCCCAAGGAACTCTCCGGCGGAATGCAGCAACGTGTGGGCATTGCGCGGGCACTCGCCAGCGATCCTGAAATCCTGCTGATGGATGAGCCTTTTTCAGCGCTTGATCCGTTGATCCGCCTGCAACTGCAGGACCAGTTCAAGGCGCTCGTGCGCGATCTCAACAAGTCGACCCTGTTCATTACTCATGACCTCGACGAAGCCATCAGGATCGGACACCGGATCGCGATCATGAAGGATGGCGTTATTGTCCAGATCGGCACACCGGAAGAAATCGTTACTCAGCCGGCCGACGATTATGTGCGTGAATTTGTTCAGGGCATTTCAAGGCTGAAGCTGGTGCGTGCGCATACGATCATGGAACCGTTGTCCAATGGGGCCGCGACTGCCGATGCCATTCGCGTTGATGGCGAACAGGATCTTGACTCCCTGATTGACATTTCGGTCGAAAGCGATGGGCAGCTCGTCGTCACCGACGCCGGCAAGGATGTCGGCATCATTACCAAAACCGCATTGCTGCGTGGCATTCAAGGAGGCCGGTGATGGATACCCAGCCATTGACGACCGACAAGCAGAACAATGTCGAAGGCCGGACGTCTTCAGTCAAGGATATCGAGGTCGATCGGCATGCGCTTGATCAGTCCATCACGATGTTCGTCGATCGCAACCCGGAATATTACATCAACGCGTTCCACAATATCCACGAAACCACCGCGGGCATACCGCGGGTGTTCAACTGGGCCGCCGCTGCGTTCGGTCCGTTCTGGGCGGCAGCACGGGGCATCTGGGGCGTTTTCTGGGCGTTTCTGATCCTCGAGATCATTGCCTTTGTTCAGATCGGGCGCGGCACATGGGGTGAACTGGGCGCAGAAGCAACGGCGCAGGCGGAGCGTCAGGCCGCGCGCGCCGAAGAGTTCCTGCGACAGGCGCAGGTCGCGCGCGAGGCCGGTGAAGATCCCACGCGTTTTGAAACGCTTTCGAGCAATCTCATGCGCGCCGCCGAGCGCAGCCGGGAAACGGCCGAGGCAGCAGCCGCGGACGCCTTCGTGATCCTGATGTCGGGACTTGTGCTCCTGCTCGTGTTGCGTCTGGTGCAAGGCGTTTGGTCGAATGTCGTCTACGAGAAGCAGTATTCCAGATGGCGCGTTTCACCTGCTGAGGTACCGTCGGGCTTTCGCTTGTCCAACCTTCTGTTCGGCGTTGTGCTCGGTCTGGTCATCATTCCCTTGACCGTTTACCGATTTACCATCGAAAACATTCCAGACTGGCTGACTTCTTTCCCGGCCGATCCGGATTTTTATGGCGCTACAGCCCGCTGGCTTGAAGCCGTCATCGACGATGCGGCGCGCAGTGGCGCCGGCGCCTTCGACGGTATCGTACTTCTGGTGCGACAGATTCTCGATACCATATCTCTTGCGCTGATCGGGACGCCCTGGCCGGTCGTGATGGCCGTGATTTGTGTCTTTGCCTGGCGCGCGGCGGGACCACGCGTCGCAATCTTTACGGCGGCCGCCCTCGCCTACATCGCGTTTCTCGGCTACTGGGAAATCGCGATGGAAACGGTTGCGCTCGTCGGGGCTGCAGTGGTGTTGTGCGTTGTCATCGGCATTCCGCTTGGCATCTGGTTCGGCAAATCGCTACGCGCCTACAAATTCGCTGAACCGGTGCTCGACCTGATGCAGACATTGCCGGCCTTCGTTTATCTTATCCCGATCATCGCGTTTTTCGGCACCGGCAATCCGCCCGGTATATTGGCGACAATCATATTCGGCATGCCGCCCGTGATCCGCCTCACGGCCCTTGGTATGCGTGGCGTTCCCGATAGCATCAAGGAAGCAGCGACAGCATTCGGCGCCTCGCGGTGGCAGTTGCTCAAGGACGTGGAACTTCCGCTGGCTTTGCCGTCTATCATGACCGGCGTGAACCAGACGATCCTGATGTGCTTGTCCATGGTGGTGATCATCTCTCTGATCGGTGGCGGCGGACTTGGCAAGGTCATCCTCGAGGCACTGCAATTTGCGGCCAAGGGCCCCGGTCTGCTGGGCGGATTTGCCATCCTGTTCGTGGCAATGGTCATAGACCGCATCGTTCAGGGTGCCTTCCGCCGTGCCGATCAGAAATGACGCGGGTGGATACCGTTGTCACTAGGCAGTTGGTCCGGATCGTCCTCACCTGCAGTTTTCGACGGGTGTCGGGGGTGTGTTCGCTCCACCGCACCGCGTATGTGTAGTTCGCCGTTCGGTTTCTAAACGCCACTTTAAGGATTTGGTCGAATAATCCGCTTCACTCGGACTGGAGTGAATACCGCCTGTCAAGGCCGGTGGATTTCGACTGATGAAAGCGGCTTTCCATGATCGTATCGAAACTGCGCGACGCCTATGATCTGGTGGTAGTGGGATCCGGCTTCGGCTCGCTGTTTTTCGTGGAAGCCTATCAGCGCAAGTTTCCCCGCGCTTCCATCGCCATTGTCGAACGCGGCGACTATCGCAGCTATGGCTGGCAGATCCAGAACAACCGGAACTCCGCAATCGACATCAATCGCCTGCACGCCACACGGCGGGGCGAAAAGGTCTGGAACTACACGATCGGTTTCGGCGGCGGGCTGAATTGCTGGTCCGGACAGACGCCCCGCTTTCATCCGTCCGACTTTCGCACCAAGTCACTCTATGGCCGCGGCGTCGACTGGCCTGTGTCCTACGATGAGCTGGAGCCCTTTTATATCCTGGCGGAGAACCGCATGGGGATTGCCGGTGACATGTCGATGTCAGCGGTGCTGCCGCGCTCCAGGCCATTCCCGCAACCGGCACACCGGCTGACCCGCATTGATCAGATCATGCGCGCCGCGCAACCCGAAATGCATGTTCCGATATCATGCGCCCGCGCTTCGATCGCCGATGAAAATCGATCCGCCTGCTGCTCGACAGGGCGCTGCAACCTTTGCCCGGTCAACGCCAAATTCTCCGTCGACAGCGGTTTTCGAGGCATGATCGAAGATCCGGGTGTGGACATTCTGCTGAACGCCGAGGTGCGAACGATCGATCACGCTAATGGCGCCGCCAGCGGGATTGGATATCGCCGCGAGGGCGTCGATGGCGCTGTTTCGGGCGACCTGATCGTGCTTGGTGCCAACGGGATCCATTCGCCGGCCATTCTGCTGCGCTCGGGCATCAGTGACCATTGGGTCGGCCGCGGCCTGCACGAGCAGCATTCTGTCTATCAGGAGATCTATCTTGACGGCGTCGAGAATTTCGACGGCGGCAGCTACACCACGGCGCTGAATTACAGCCTCTATGACGGCCCGCACCGGAAGGATTATGCCGGTACGCTCGTCTATTTCGAGAACCGATGGCCCTTTGGTTTGCGGCCTGAAAAGAACAAATGGCGCATGACACTGCCGCTCTGGCTGTCCATCGAGGATCTGCCGAGCCCGGAGCATCGTGTCGTGCTGGACGATAATGACAACCCGCTCATCGAGCACCCACACGTCTCCGACTACGCCCTGACGGGCACCCGGAAAGCTGTCGAGAAACTGCCACAGATGCTGGCTCCACTGCCCGTCGAGGACATTATCGACCGAGGCGTCGTCGGCACCGCATCACACATCCAGGGCAGCGTGCGCATGGGGCAATCGCAGGAGGATTCGGTCGTCGACCGCGGCTTGCTGCACCACTCCATCCGCAATCTGATGATCGTCGGCACCGGCGTCATACCCACTAGCAGCGCCGCCAATCCGAGCCTGACGGCGGCGGCGCTCTCCCTCCATGCGGCGGACCTTCTATGAGCGGACCCAAAATAAACCGGCGATCGACACTGAAACTCCTGACCGGCGGGGCGATCCTAGCACTGCCGGGGCTGCTTTTCCTGTCGCCGCCGGCTCCCCTGTGGCGCCGCCGGATTGCGTCCATCGTTCATGACACAGTGTCCGATGGCCTGTCGGATGCGCAGTTGGAGGCATTCCTCGACCATTCCATGCCATGGGCAGGCCGGGTCAACACCGCCCTCGTCCTGAATCCGCAGTTCAGCCGATTGATCTGTACGGAGTTTATTCTCAATTCAAACCTGGTCGAGAACGGTTTCGATATCGAGAGCTACGAATTCGTTGAAAAATCAGCCGCTTGCAATCCGTTTTTTTGGGCAACGGCAAACTCAGCCTGAATTGAACGGTGGCTTCCGGGTGAAGGTCTGTCGGTCCTTGGATCGGGTAATCCGTAACGGCAAAATTCGCCTCCGGGCGGTCACCCGACTACGTTAGTCTGCTAGTCGTCGAAGATATAGCCAACCGGAAAATCGTCACGCTTGTCGTCGCCGAGAAATTTTTGGATGGCTTCGATCGCCTTCCAGGACTGCCCGCCGGCGGAGTGATAGGGCCGCATCGGGACTGTCGTCCCGTCATGCAACACGAAGACGGGTTGTTTCAACGGGCTTCTGACAGTGTCGTGGCTGCTGTCTTGCACGGTGCTCACGGCCGTCGTTTTGATATCGCTCAGCTTCCAGTCCCATTCTTGCAAGCCATGTCGGCTTCTGACAACCAGCGTGACCTTGTCCTTTGTCTTGTCGAATGTGAATTCGGAGCTGACAAGCGAAAACCGGAGATAGGCAAGCATCGCAACGGCGATCAGAACGGGAATGGCGGCCACCAGCCAGTCACCGGTTCTGGAAAACTCATATGCCACATAAAGAAGGATCGCCGACGCCGCGCCGATCGCAATCTTCTTGTCCAGCTGGCTGTCAGCAAGCACCAGCCTTTGATCGCTTGCTTCGCGGATTTTCATCGGTTTCCGTTCCACATTTCTGTGTTTATATTCAATCGCACATGTGCACCTGATTCTAGTCAAGGAGACCGCACATGTCCAAAGGCCGCCGTTCACCCTACAGCACCGAAGAAGCGCTGCAGATGCTCGAAACCGGACGCAAAGGCGCGATGAAAATCCAGGCCGGCTCCCAGCCGTTCAAGCAACGATACAACAAGGCAGGAAGCGTTCTCGACGCCATAGACGATCTTGCCAAGGATCTGACCGGCGACCCGGAACACTTCTGGGAAAAGGGACAGGATTAGCAACTGGCATTTTTGCTCGAGAGCCCTCGCGCGCAATTTGCGACGCGTTGATTTCTAGACATAATCGAGAAAACGTCTAGAAACCTTTGGTGAAATTCTAGACAAATATTTGGAAAACGTCTAGAATGAGCCTTCCATGAAAAAGCTCAGCCCAACAATTCAAACATTGTGTGCGGATCTGATTCAGCAGGTGCACTCTGCCATTGAAAAACCGGGGAGCGTCTACACGCAGACAAAGCAGGACCGAAAATATCTCTTTTCCAGGAGGTTGGTGGGAACAGTGCGTCGCGATACAGCCATCGGCCCCGCTGACAATCCGGAGGTACAAAAACGCGCGGCTCAGGTTCGCGGCGAACAGTCCAGCGCCAAGGAACGCCGCAAGATCATCGCAACATTGCGCAACAACCACGTTCCGGTACCGACACGAGAGCTTGGCAATGTGCTGGATGTCATGGCCGACGCCGGTTTGTTTAAAGATGCTGTGCTGGTCGGCACAGCGGCTTACATCTGCTACAGCCCGATCATAGGCGTCGTGTTGCCGATCGGTGCATTGATGACACAGGATGCCGATCTTGCAACCGCATCATTGGCCATCGCCGCAGACAACAGTGACGATGACAATGGATCGATACTCAGCATCCTGAAAAGAGCCGATGAAACATTTGAGCCGGTCCCGGCGCTCAGCAAAGCTGCGCCATCATCGTCATTCAAATCGGAGACCGGCTTCTTTGTCGATCTTCTGACGCCGCAAAGGCGGAGCTCCGACACCAATCCCATGCCCCTGAAAAACCTGGCTGCGGGCGCTGTGCCCTTGCAGCATCTTGATTGGCTGATCGCTGATCCCGTGCGCGCAGTAGCACTCCACGGAACCGGCATACCGGTGTCAGTGCCCCAGCCTGCGAAGTATGCAGTACACAAACTGATCGTCGCCCAAAAGCGGCACAAGGGTGAAATCGCGAAACGCGGCAAGGATCTGCAGCAGGCAGAAGCTCTCATAAAAGCGCTAAAGGAAACCGATCGTTACGCGCTGCATGATGCCATTGAAGACGCATCGGCTCTGGGTGTGAGGGGATGGAATCAACCTATTCAGCGATCGCTCAAAGAACTGAAAATTGAGCTGGATGATTTGATCTAGCACAGGCACGGGGCACGGACCGGAAGCCATACGCGCGAGCCGTCGCCGTTGAGCTTCTTAAGAGGTTTAGGCACCTCGGCCCGGCAATTGTCTTTATTTGGTGCGGGCTCGCATCATCGTTCACGCTCGAACCTATCGAATTTAAAGCATTGTTAGTTTCGGCTGCTATGATCGGGATTTGCCGATGCGCGCATTGCTTGCTTTGGCTGTTGAAACCGGGAAAGGCGAAGATCATTGCGGCGAATTATCCGTTTTGTTGTTTCCCTGCTCGGGCTTCTGGCATTCGCCGTCGTGCTGTTTTCAGGAATCGGCTATGTCTACAGCCGGCATCTCGCCGACTATCAATACGAACTTGAGGCGTGGCCGGAGGAAACGGCGTTCGGTGCGCCGCTCGCCATCAAACCGGACAATCCGCGTCGGGTCCGCATTCTTTCCATAGAGGGCGGTGCCTTGTTCGGACTTGCCGATCTGGAGGTGCTGAAGGCAATCGAACAGCGGTCGGGAAGACCGGTCCATGAACTGTTTGATTTCATTGCCGGATCCTCAACCGGAGCCATCATCTCGACCCTGCTTCTATTACCGGACGGCGACACGGGCAACCCGATGAGCGCCGCCGATGCCATCAAGGCCTATGATGCATTGTCCGGACGCATCCTCGACGCCCCGCTCTATCACAAGATCCTGACCGGCTTCGGCGTCTTCGGGCCGGCGCTGACCAATGAAGGAAGGATCGAGACGGCGCGTCAAGTGCTTGGCGACGCACAGTTCCGCGACCTGTTGCGGCCCACCATGTTTCCCGCCTACTCGCAGAAAACCAGCGGCCTTAGGGTTTTCCGCAACTGGGAAAGCCGGGACTCAAATCTCTACCTGTGGCCGCTGATCACCGCGGTAACAAGCGTACCTTCAATTTTTCCTGCGGTGGTTTTGTCGGGGGATGACATCAGGCCCTATTTCTACGGCGATCCGGTTCTCATTGCCAACGAGCCGGCCGATCTGGCCTACCTTCATGCACGCACGCACCTTCCGGACGTCGAGGAATTTGTCGTCGTATCCATGGGCACTGTCCGAAAATTCGATATTCCCGATGAAACGGGCGTCAAGGGTGGATTGTTGCAATGGTTCACCCCGGCCCTTCGCATGCTTTACCGCGGTCAGGTAATGGTCAGCCAGGGGTCGCTGGAAAGGCACGCCCGTTTTGAATCCGAAGTCGACATATCCTTGACGGTGATAACGCCGCAGGTTCCGCATGGCTCCAGCAGTTTCGACTTCTCTCAGGAGAATCGTGCACAAATACGACAGGCTGGCCGGGATTTCGTCCGTGAAAACCAAGACGAAATCGACAAACTGGTAGGCCGGCTGACGGGACCGACGACAAAGGGCGGCCGGCTACAGTAACCGTTAATCGCCCTCGCAGCGGCAAGAAGTTGTGCTGTTGCAAATTTACCAATTTGCCAATTATTCGAAAAACACGCACAAAACATGTGTGCATGAAAATTGACTCGTTACACAATAAATCGTAGTTGATTTTCTATTAATTTCACGGATTTCGGGGGCAGAACGTGAAAAAATCGTATGAAATGCCGGCGGTGGAAAAGAAGGGTCGTCTGGAGCAACTGACGGCATCCAAGGACCCGGTGTTTTCGGGCTTCAAGATTCCGATCGACATTTTTGATGATCCGAGGGGAGCCTGATGAAACGCGAGTACGAAACGCCGGCCGTTGAAAAGAAAGGTCGTCTTGAGCAGCTCACCGCAGGGGGGAAACCCACTGATCCGGTGTTCTCCGGTTTCAAGATACCGACCGGGATCTTTGACGATGTGAGCGGGCGATGAAACGTCGATATGAAACGCCAAAGGTCGACAAGCGCGGCAAATTGGCGGATTCCACCGCATTCGAAAAGGTCGAGCCGAAGATTTCGGGAATCACCATCATTTTGCCGGATGAGCCATTGTGACACCCTTGTCGATTGGCTTTGTGGCAACACGCCGGTGAAACCGGTAATCAAATGAACAGCGCAGAGGCATGGTCATGAAAAAACAGTATGAGGCACCGGTCGTATCGAAGCGTGGCAAACTGGCCAACGCGACGGCTCTCAAGGATATTGAACCGGATATCTCGGGTATCACCTTTGATCTGCCGGATTTGCCTGATTGATCTCTTCTGGTTTAGGTCAGTAGCACCGGTGTTGTGTCTAAAAGTAAAGTGTACAGAGTAGGTTATCGGTATGAAAAAATTGTACTCGGCACCGGTCATCACCAAGCGCGGAAAACTGGCCGACGCAACTGCAATTGATAAAATTGAGCCGAAGATTTCGGGTATCACCATAACGCTGCCCGACAGGCGCAGACCCTCATAAGCCGTGCTCCCCTACCGCTTGAACCGTTTGGTCTGCATCCGGGGTAAATCAGAACAGCATCCCTAAACGCCAGTTTAACCGTGGAGGCAGTCAGATGAAAAAGAGCTACGAAACGCCGAAAGTTACGAAACGCAGCAATCTGGCCCAGATAGCCGCGGAAGAGATTGCGACTTTTTCAGGCTTCAAGATTCCGCCTGAACTTTTTGACCGCGGTGAAACCTGATTTCTGCACCTGTGGCGAATGACGCCATTCACGCCTCAAAGCGACCTGCCCTCCTCCCGTGTGGCGATCGTCTCCGCGACAGCTGCGCGATAAAGCGCTGAAAGATCGCCCTCCGCACCAAGCCCGAGCCGGATAATGCGCGCCAGCACCCGGCGCATCGCATTGGCCTCGCGTAAAACCTCCCCGCTTGCTTCCGCATCCTGCGAAAAGAAATAGCCCGTATAGGCTGAAAGATCGGCCAGGACGACGGACTGGTCCTGCGGCGTTGCACCCTTGCCGAAGAACAAACGGTGATAGGCGCCCTGAAGTTCAGACATCGCGGCCGCGTTGCGGCGTTGCCCGGCGCTCTTGCCCATGGAAAGCGAGTGCATGGTCTTTGTCATCTCTACGCCTCCTGCTGGTCGGGTGGCGCGCCGACGGCGCCCTGTAGCATCGCCGCGAGCGTTTCGGGATCAACTGCGCCGTCGGGACCGGTCGCACCCAGCGCCTTGCCGCCTTCTGCCGCGGCCTTGGCGGCTTCTCCTCCCGCCCGGATGACGTCCATGGATCCGAGGATCTGCTGTAGCTGCGATGCCTTGTCGGTGTCACGTTCGACATCCTCGGCGGGCCGGAAGATCGAGCGCGGGGCGCCATGCACATCCTGTGCGATTTCGAGCATTTCGTTCATGTCGAAGCGCTGCAGCACCTCCGGCTTACCCAGTTGCGCCATCAGGCCGGCCAGTTCCAGCACACGCTGCATGCCGATCACTTCTCCTGCACGGCGCATCCTGTCCAGCGGCCCGGTGAAGGCGACACCGATGTCAGTGCCCTCAAGGCTTGCGGGTGCGGCGAGAGCGGCTCCCGGGCGAAAGACACCTTTGCTTTCAAGGATCGCGAATTCGCGGTCAACCATGCGCGCCAGGCCTTCCTGAAGCGACAAACCGGACGGCCCGAGGAGATCTGCTTTCTCCTGTGCACGGATTGCGGCTTCCGTTGCCGTCATCTGCGGGTTCTGGATAAGGATCTGCCACAGATTCACATAAAGGCTGTCGCGCAGCTGGCTCTGTTTGGCCTCGATAACGGCACGAGCAAAATCCGGACGTTGCTGGGTGATGATCGGCCGGATCAACAGTTCTCCCGTTTCACTCAGGAGCCCCGGATTGGGCGCACCGGGGTTGAGGTTGGGCGGGTTGGCCGCGTCGTCGCGTTGCGCCGTGGGCGGGTTCACCCATTGCTGCGTGGCGATGTATTCTTGCTTTGACAGCATGTTGACCGACTTGATCTCAGCCAGTGCAAGCGAGACGGGACCTTCGCAATACGGCCCCTGGTGTTCGCGGTTCCAGTGAAAAACAATATAGGGGAAGCTGCGGTAGCCGCCCTCTCCGATCAGGTGCTTCTCGTCCTTTTCGAAATAGTAGGATGCGAAGCGCATCGGACTACCGTCGCCCTTCGGATGCGGCATTACCGCATGGATGAGAGTCACCGGTTTTTCCTGCCGCTTGGGGTCGTCCGCCGCCTGACGCACCTTCTCGGAGCATTTGTCGCCCCACCGCTCGACGCACTGTCGCGCATTGCGGCGGAAAACCCGGAAGTTGGTGTCCACCACGCCTTCGAAATTGGTCGCCAGGTGATTTTCCAGCAATGGGACGTGACGATAGGAGATCGGCGAAGAAAGACCCTTACCGAAGCTCTCCTCGACATACATGATGCTTGTGCCGAATGCCGCCCTGCCCTTGACTGCCGCCTTGCTCGCCAGTGTGAAGCCGGAAACCGGGTTGTAGCGCATACGGAAGGAGTAACGGGTCAGGTCGTCGAACCACCGTTTTTCCGTATCATCCGGTTCCGCGGCAAACGGGTCATTGCTTTTCAGCGTATGCCAGGTGGCACTTGTCGGCATGACCAGCGAGATTTCACCCGCAGCAAGCCGGTCGATCGCCATCAGCGAGGTATGGTCGTAGATATTCGGTGCCTGCTGCGCGCCGTAAGGCCGTGACGCGCCGCCGTCCACCGCTTCCAGCATTTCGTGATAGGCCATATCCGGCGCGACATAGCGGGCGATCTCACGCCAGTGGCTTTCCCAGGGGCGGCGGGCGTCTTCCAGCTGCGCCAGCCGATCAAGCAGCGTGTCGACAAAATCGCTCATCTGTTTGACTGCCCGAGGCGCGTGGCGCCGGAAACGATGCTGCCGCCGAAGCTGCTATCGCCAAGCGCTGAGGTGAAGATATTGGCGCGCGAACCGCGTGACCGCCGGCGCCTCAGCCGTGCCTCGACGCGCAGATTTGCATCCTTGTCACGGGCCACCGGAGGCGGCGCGAGCTGTTCGGGGGTTTCAACCTTGGTGCTGAAGCACATTTGTCCATCTCCGTTTGATCTCTTTGGGAACTCGGGAGCAGACCCATGCATACAGAAGAAATCGCTCGCCGTTCTTGCCCCATTCGTCCAACGCACAAACACGCTCGGCCCCGGCTGCTTCCAGCCACCTGTGAGCGGAGACGTGCGATTCAATCGTCCTGACCTCTATCCTGCGGATGCCCGCTTGCAGCCACTCGGGGACTTTGTAGGTGAACACAAACCGGGTTATCTCCAGGATACAACGCTCCATTCCGTCCCGACCGTAGGCCCAGCCATTGAGAACGCCCTCGCTCATTTGCTGAAAGCCAAAGGCAGCAAACAGAAAACCGTTGCGCTTCACCGTCCATGCTTCACTGCTCGACAGGCTGTATTGAGCAACGATCTCCGGTGTCGCGCGTGCTGGCAGCTGGCAGTAGATTTCCTCTTTGTCCGATGCGCGCATGTTCGCTGCGATCCACGACACATCGCGCAGGTTCGCCGGCTCGATGGTGATCATTGATCAGCTTCTTCCGATTGTCACCGAGGTAGTTTACATGTTCCCATGCACCTTACACTTGCAGGGAGGGGCATTGTTGATCAGCAATTTCAGTAAATGGTTAGAGACGTTTTGGTGGACGCGCGGCATATTCGCAGCCATCAGTGTTGCAGCGCTGTTGCCGAGTATTGTCGACCTCTCTAGGTACGAATTTCTAAGAGCATTTCACGCTTCTTTGATCGCCTGGAATGACATCGCGTCATATGTCGGTCATCTGATAGGAAAAATACCCTACATACCGGCCGTTTCGCCGTACCTCATCAACCTTTGCATTTTTGTCGCAACCATATGCGTTCCTACAGCGGTAGGTGCGGCACACCTTACGGCAAATTCCGCGATAAAGCAGCTTAACAAAAACCAGAGCAAACTAGGAAATCTCGAATACGGCATTCTACATTATAGCTGGATTGCACTCAGTGTAGTAGTTTTCTTCACATTTATATTTATGGGGACCGGATTATATTATGGTGTAATAAGTGGCGAAATATTTGAGATAAAAAATGTCGATGATACGACGACAACAATAGGGTTTTTGATACTCTTTATTTTGTCATTTTACTTTGGCGCGCGGCTGTTGCCTGGATTTGTGCGAGGCGTCGTGACTGTCATTGTTTTCCTCATAAGCCTCGAAGTCCTGTATTGGCTGCAAACACCTTATCTGACAGGAGCAATCAACAACTTTGCTTGTGAGCGAGTTGCGCATCCCGACGACGAAGATTGCCAAGCAGCAAGCCCGGATCAGAACCCAGTCAGCGGATCATAGGCAGCCTGAGAACCGCCCTTCGCCCAATTCACACGTGGTACGGCGCTGACGTTCTCCGTCCTTACTGCCTCGGCAAAGGTCAACGCGAGGGCGTCGGCCAGATCCGGCGACAGCAGCCCGCGCTTTTTCATGTCCTCTTTCTTCTCAAGCTTGATGCGGTTCTGGTTGTCGAACTCGTAGTTCGGTGACTGCAGGTCAATTGCGAGCTCGTCGTCATCGGGGATTTCGCCAACGTCGGTGAGCCATTTCCGCATCTTCGTCCACATCTCGGCGCGCTTGTTGAAGTATCTGGCCACATTGCCAGCACGGGCGCCGCTGTTCACGTCGATCACTTTCAAGCCGAGCTGCCGCAGCCGATCGACAACACCGCCGCCCACGCCAACACCGTCCACAAACAAGGCATTTGGCTTTTCCCGCTCCGCGATCTCGACAACCTTTCCGGCCGTCTGCATCAGGTCCAGTTTCGACCAGCGCCAGATCTTGTTGACCTTGTGGCCATGCCGCGAAATGAGAATGGTCCGGTCATCGCCAAAGCGGGCCACGTCTAGCCCCATGATACGTGGACCTTCTGGAAGCTCGCTCATTCGCTCCTGTGCTGCGCGGATGACCTCGCGGGAGATGAATTGCATGTCCGACTGGTCGCGATACTCACCAAGCCAGACATGCTCATACTTCGCGAAGTCGGTTTCCTTGTCCCGCTCCATGTCATCCCGTAGGACTTCTGGGAAGAACGGGTTGTCTCCGTAGTTTGCCCTGACCACCGTCGCATTGGCCGGCTTCTTCTTCCGCAATAGCCGATCAACCGGATCGGTCGGCGCCTCGGGGTTCCAGGAAAACCATAGTTCACTATCTGGCATGCGGATCGTGGGGATCAGCAGGTCAAGGCTCTTTTGCGATACCGTCTGCGCCTCCTCCACCCAGGCAATGTCAAAACCTTCGAGCGACTTGATGCTGGCGGCGTTGTGGTTCTTTAGTCCGCGAAAGACAAAGAGACTGTCGTTGGGTCCACGGATCTGCGTATCGGTGATGTCGAAATGACCTGACAGCCCGTAGTCCGATATCTTGTCCTCGATGAGCTGCTTGACCGAGTCCTTGATCGAGTTCTGCACCTCCCGCAGGCAGACCGCACGCGTCCTTTGCTTGAGCGCGCGCAGGCAAAGCAGGCCGCCGAAGAAATGCGATTTGCCACTGCCGCGACCGCCCCAGGCACCCTTGAATCGTGCCGCGTTAATGAGAGGCAGAAAAACCTCCGGAAACCTAATCTCCATTATTCTGCGAAACGGAATTCGTTTTATTTTTCATCTCTTGTTCAAGCAGGTCTGCTATTGGAAAAACTTCCGCAGCAGCGTTCAACTCCTTCAATTTAAATTGCCTCCTTCGCCGCGATGTCTGCCCGACTGCAATCCCTTGTTTATAGGCTTCTCCCGCCTTTGGATTGTCTTTCTTGAAGGTGATGAACGTTGGGTTGCTAACTCCTAAGACGATGGCGCATTCCTTTGTTGTGGCCTGAATTTTCCCAAGACCCCTGATTATTTTCAGCGTTTGCGCGTCCGGTTTTAGCGCGTATGGGCGCCCGCCCTTGTTTTTCTTCGGTTTCATCTCTTTGATATCCGATTGAGCTCCTGGATTGATCCGATGTGGATGCAAACGTGACCGAGTACAGATGTTCGATCGGCGCGCCATCGGTCCCTGCAAGTTCAACATGCCGGAGGTCCGGGAGTACTTTTCTTAGAAGCGCTATTGCAGCTGTAACCTGCGTGCTGGTCATTTTGTATCTACCTTCTGCGTGTGCAATTAGCGCGTCCAGCACAAGGCTGTTTTTGATCTTTTCACGATGTCTATTGGTCATTCTAACCGAAGGGCTTTTACCGCAAATACCCGATTTCTTGATACAATTGTCCATTGGAACCACTGTCAACATTTGTTGCAGAAACTAAGAGTTGCTGCGTTCCCGATTTGGCTTCACTGCGGGCACGCTAAGTATTTGTCAGATGTATTAAGGGATAGATGGACAATCAGCCATGCCAATTGCCGGCTGCACCAGGCCAGTGCAGCCCTATCAAGATTTTTCCTGTTGATTTTATTCAGTAAATCCTGTGTTCCGAGATCCGCTGCCTCACCCTGTTTTGCGCCGCATAAGACGGTGTGCCTCTGCATCCGGCAACGCTTCCACGGCATAGGTGAAGGTCCCCCGCTCCCGCACTTCATTGGCGGCACGGATAAAGCCGCCAAGCGCGGCTCTTGCAAACGAGCCGCCCACGCTGATCCGTTTGACGCCCGCCTCCGCGAGCTGCGAAACCGACCAGGTCGGCCCTGACAGACCCATCACGACATTGACCGGATTCGACACTGACGCGCAAACAAGTCGGATCGCATCGAGATCCGGCAGGCCCGGAGCGTAAAGGACATCGGCACCCGCCTGCTCAAAAGCCTGGAGCCGACGGATTGTGTCATCAAGATCCGGCCGGCCGTAAAGGAAGTTCTCAGCCCGTGCGGTGAGGAGGAAAGGCAATCCTTTGGCGGCATCCGCTGCAGCGGCGATCCGCTCAACTGAATGGGAGAAATCGTAGATCGGTTTGTCGGACATTCCGGTCGCATCCTCGATCGAGCCGCCCACCAGACCGGTCGCACTCGCCAGCCGGATTGTCTCCGCGCAGTCTTGTGGCTGCTCGCCAAAGCCGCCCTCAAGATCGGCCGACACCGGAAGATCCGTCGCGTCGACAATCTCGCGGGCATTTTCCAGCGCCGCCTCGCGTGACACCTCACGGCTCGCATCACGAACACCCGTCGCAAATGCGAGCCCGGCAGACGTCGTTGCAAGGGCTTCAAAGCCGAGCGCTTCCAGAATGACTGCCGATCCGGCATTCCACGGATTGGGAATGACGAACGCGCCATCACTCTCATGCATCTTCCTGAAACGTTCGTATTTCCCGTCCATACGCAATGCTCCCGTTCGTACAACCAATGGAACAAATATAGAACATTTTCAAGCCTTCAAAGACGCTATCCCATAAGAGTCAGGGATCGCTCGGGTTCGAACGGCCACCACCATTGCCGCGCTTCGCAAAATGCCCAAATGTCACCATTGCGCGACAACAGGCGCAATGGACGCCCCCGCCGCATTGTGTTTTTGAAAGAAATGGGCAAGCCTCCAGTCGATAGTGAAGGTTGAGCCGGACGGGTTCATGGATTGGTTTGATATCATAACGCAACTTCGCGACATGATCGGCCGCGCACTGTGGTTCGACCCGACCGTCTACGACACGGCGATCATGGATGATCGAACCCGTTTCATCTCAACCATGGTGGTCTTTCTTGCCGGCGCTTCGCTCCTGCTCGGTCAGTGCTTCGCATTGTTTCTCGTCTCCGCTTCTCCGGTGGGATTTATCCTCGGCCTTATCTTCAGCGGAGCGTCCCTGACCATTCGACTTGGGTTGTGGGTGAGTTGCTCTGTCCTTTTTGCCGCCATCCTTTTTGGTGTGGTCACCGCGCCGTGGAATTTCATGTCGGTTATTTTCGTCGCGACCGCGCCGCTGGTGTTCGGGTTTCTCGCCGTCTTGCCAAGCATCGGTGTCATCATTTCCTACATCCTTTACGGATGGACGTGCCTGACGATGATGTACGGCCTTTTCTATGGTGCGCAGGTCCCGTTCCTGCCAGGCGCTGTCTGCATGCTGTCCGGCTGGGTGGCGGTATCCTTCCTTGAGCGCATGTTCTTTACCCGCAGCAGCGCGGCTCAGAGTGGTGGCTTCCTTTTTGCCAGCCGGCAGCTTTCAAGATTCACGTCAGATCAGGTGCTTGAATTCGTCAAGCAGAGAGTGCGCAGCCGATGACCGATATTCAGCAGCTCCTGTTCGGTGCATTCCTCATCGCCAGCGTCATGCTGTTTGTCGCGCTCATCACAGCGCCGTTCGAAGCGATGACCTGGTGGTCGCGCTGGACCGCCGGGCCGGATGATGATGTCGGAGACGAAAGTCACAGCGCTCGCCCGAGAAAACGGGACGAAAGCAGTTTGGCGGAAACGAAGGCGGTCGTGTTTTACGTCACCGGCATCGGCACAATCACTGGCGAACGGCATCCGAAACTGGAGCAACATTTCCTCGACGAACTCAAGCTTCGCTTGCCCTATGTAACTGTAATCGAAGATTTTTTTCCCTATTCGCCAGCCGGCATTCCGCTAACCGGCCAGCGAATCTTTGCACGCTTCTGGCGGTTCTCCGGCCGGCACCGGGCGTTCGTTACGCAAAACCTTATCCGCCTGCGCAACATGTTTCAGGTTCTTGTGGCGGCCGACGGGCGCTACGGCCCGATCTACAGTGCCGGCACCTTCCGCATCATTCGCGAGAAACTCCTGGAAAACGGCCATGCGCCACAATCGCATCAGCCGGTAATCCTGCTCGGCTACAGCGGTGGCGCCGAAATCTCGCTGGGCGCCGCGCCTTTCCTGCATGGCGAGTTTCAAAGCCGCCTGACTTTGCTATCGCTGGGCGGCGTGCTTTCCTCACACGCAGGCATCGCATCGCTCGACCGGATCGTTCATTTGGAGGGATCGACGGATCGTGTTTCCCGGATCAGCGGTTTGTTTTTCATCCACCGCTGGCGAATCTTCGGTTCGTCCTACTGGAACCAGGCGCGAAAGCAGGGCCACATCTCGAAGATCCGCCTGAACGGCATCAGTCACAATGGCCCGGGTGGCTATCTTGATTCCCATACGCGAACCGCAAAGGACGGTCCGACAAATCTCGAACGCACCTTGCGGGTGATCCAATCAGTGGTCGACGAGGAGATCAAGGCAAGCGAGACCGTTGTTGATGGGGGCAGCAACTAACCTGGCGCCGCGGGCTGCCGTTTTCCCTCCTGCCCGCTGGCCGCTGCCTTCTTGTTGTTACTGCCGAAATCGCCGTTTTGCGAAAGGAGGATCGCAATCGGCTGGGTCGGGCTGAATTCGGCAAGAATGATGACCACAACCGATGTCATCGGAACGGCAAGGATTGCACCGCCGATCCCCCAGAGCGCGTACCACACCGTCAGCGAAATCAGGACCACGAACGGGCTCAGATTCATGGACCGGCCCAGGAGCCGTGGCTCCACGACCCCGCCCATGAACATCTGCGATGCGGTCAAGCTGACCAGTACGATCAGGATCGTGTCAATCGAGCCGAATTGGGCTGCCGTCAGCAATACCGGAAAGGCGACGCCGACCAATGACCCTACATACGGAATGTAATTCAGCACGCCGATGAGGACGGCAAAGAAGCCGGCAAAATCCACGCCGATGAGGCGCATGCACGCGTAGCTGATGAGGCCGAGCATCACGTTGATAAGCGTCTTTACCGTAAGGTAGTTGCCAATCCGTTCATTGACGTTGCCGACAACTTCCATAATGCGTTTGGCATCGTCCTGGGTCGTCGCTGCGAGAATGATCTTGCGGCTAAAATGAAGGCGTTCCGCCATCAGGAAGCTCGCATAGAGGAAGACCACAAAGACCTGTCCGCCTAGCACTGATACCGACGTGACCGTCGTGCTGATGATCCGCTGCAGGTCAATCTGACCCAATATCAGGTTGCGGATCGTGGCCCATGACGGTTCGTCATCAATGCCGAGCATTCTTGCGATGTCACCGGCGAAACCGAGCAGCGTTGCCTGGTACTGAGGGGCAAGCGCTATGACCTGTTGGATATTCTCGGCGAAAAGGACCACGAGCAGAAAACCGAAGAATATGAAAACCAGCAGCGCGACCAGGTGGCGTAACCAAAGCGGAATGAGCGAGCCGATGATCGGAACCCTGCCGACACTCGTGGCCATCGTGCTCAGGACGTAGACGGAGATAATCCCGGACATGATCGGGATGAAAATTGGTTTGCCGATTCGCAAGACGAATCCGACCATGATCGCGAATGCGAGGCCGTAGACTAGGTTACGAAAGCGGCTGTTCATACCGGTCTCCAATCTTCCACCGCCGAGCAGTGCGCGGCCGAAGTGTTCAGGGAATGGGATCGTTTGGCAAGTCCTTTCGGCATTGTCCGCACTTGGCTCTTCCACCTTGAAGCCGAAATAAACAACGCTTTTCGTGGCCCCGGAGCACGCATCGAATTGCCCCGGCTTTCTAATCCAAAAGTCGTACTTGTGGTTGCCACAATTGCTTCCGACATGCGCGGCATGAAACCCGAAACACCAACGAATGGATCAAAACGATCATGTTAAAACGGATACTTACGGGTCTTGTCGCCATCGTCGGCGCATCCACAATTGTGGGCGCCGCACAGGCTGCCACACCCAGCTACACCACTGCAAATGTCAATTTGCGGGCGGGTCCGGGCACCGCCTATCCGGTCCTTGTCACCGTGCCGAACGGGACATCGATCACAACCTACGGATGCCTGGACGGCTACAACTGGTGCGACGTTTCCTGGGGTACGGAGCGCGGATGGATGTCTGCGTCGTACATCCAGGTGACCTATCAGGGCCAGCCGCGCATTATTACCCCGGCAATCGCCCCGTCAGTTGGCCTGACGGTTGTTGTCTTCAACCGCGCCTATTGGGACCGGTACTACTACGGTCGTCCCTGGTACTCGAACTGGGACCGTTACTACAGGCCGCCGCCGCGCCCGCCGATGGCCAGTCCGCGCCCGCCGCGTCCGCCTCACGCCAACCCGCGTCCGCCGCGCCCGCCGCATGCAAATCCGCGCCCGCCGCAGGCTGTGCAGCCGATCCTGCCGCCGCGTCCGCCGCAGGCCAATCCGCGTCCGCCGCGTCCGCCGCAGGTCGTACAGCCGATACGGCCGCGCTCGCCTCAGGCTGTGCAACCGATACAGCCGCGCCGACCGCAGGCAACGCAGCCGCGGATGGGCCAGCAAAGGGGTATCCAGCCCAGACAGGGTCTCGGTCCCCGCAACAATCGGCGGGGTTGAACGCGATCGCCGAATCTCAGCCAATGGCGAGACAAAAATTCGCCATTGGCTGGTTCTTTGTGATCTGGGCCGATTTCAATGCAAGCCGCGAATGTGGGCGCATATTTCCGGGAAATCGTGCCACAACCATTCAAATAACTGTGTGTATCCTTGGCTTTAAATCCAATCGGCCGAGGATCATATAAAATACAGGAAGCAAACGCCGATTCGGTTCGGTGACCCCGTAATCTGACACCCTCGAATGTCGGTTCTCCGGGAGATATTTGATGGAAATAACATCAACCAGCAAAGATACAGATCCCATGATCCTGGCCGGATTCGAGCATCCGGAGTTTGACGGACACGAAAAGATTGTCTTTGGCCATGATGCGAAAACTGGCCTCTACACAATCATTGCTGTTCACGACACGCGCCTTGGTCCTGCACTGGGCGGGTGCCGCATGTGGCCCTATGCGAGCACCGAAGAGGCGCTCACGGACGCTTTGCGCCTGTCACGCGGCATGACATACAAAAATGCGCTGGCGGGACTGGACTACGGCGGCGGCAAGGCGGTCATCATCGCCGATCCGAAGAAGGACAAATCCGCCCAGCTGATGCACGCGTTCGGCCGGAAGGTTGATGCGCTCGGTGGACTCTACATCACCGGCGAGGATGTCGGTCTCACTCCGGCGGACATGGAAGCGATCGGCAACACGACCGAACATGTACGCGGAACATCGAAAAGCCATAGGGGCGATCCCTCGCCCTACACGGCACTCGGCGTCTACTGCGGAATTCAGTCCACACTCCAGCATCTGCACGGATCCTCCGATCTTCACGGCCGGACCGTATCGGTTCAAGGTCTTGGAAATGTGGGCTTTACTCTGGCGCGCTTCCTGCACGATGCAGGCGCGGACCTGGTGGTTTCGGATATCAATCGGAATGCCGTCGAGCGGGCAGTGTCAGCATTCGCTGCTAGAGCTGTCGATACCAGGGACTCTCATAAAGTGGAGGCCGATGTCTTTGCCCCATGTGCGCTCGGGGCCGGGATAAACAGCGTCACGATCCCAGAACTGGGCGCGCCGATCATAGCTGGCTCTGCCAACAACCAGCTTGCAGAACCATCTGACGGATTGGCGCTTGCCGACCGCGGTGTCCTTTACGCGCCGGATTACGTGATCAACGCCGGCGGCGTTATTGCCCTGGCGCGGCATGATGTCGAGGATGATGTTCTCGAAGCCGATGTGCGGCGGATTGGCGATACGCTTGCCGAGATATTCGAGCGGGCAGAGACCGATGGCGCCACGACCGCAACGGTGGCAGACAGGATCGCCGAGGAGCGCCTGTCGGCCGCAGACCCGAGAAGCTGAACGCTGATCGGCCCGGGCGTCGAACGCCCTATCCTTTCGGGACGCCTGTCGATGATTGCCAAGAATGCTGCACCAACGGGAAACGGGCGCCCCCGGCGCCCGTTTCAATTCCAGTGAACCAATCCTCTAGTCCCGCATGCCCGGCCCGGCATATTCTCCTCGCACCAGGTGCACTAACCGAACGAGCGTAGAGAAGCGAATAGGGTCACTTGCCGCGCTTGTGGCCGAGTTTCATTTCCTTGGCGAGCTTCGAACGCTTTTCCGCGTAGGCGGGCGCCACCATCGGGTAGTTGGCCGGCAGGTTCCATTTCGCGCGATAGGCTTCCGGGGTCAGGCCGTGGTACGTCATCAAATGTCTTTTGAGAGACTTGAACTTCAGCCCGTCCTCGAGACATATGATGTATTCATGCTGTACCGATTTACGGATGGGGACTGCTGGCTTTTGCTGCGTGTCGACCTTCGGCTCCTCGCCCGTCGTCGTTGAGCCAAGTGCTGAGTGCACCTCCGCGATCAGATGCGGTAGATCGCTTGTCTGCACCACATTGTTGCTGACATAGGCCGCAACAACGTCGGCGGTTAACTCAACGAGCCGGTCCTCCCGGCCATGTTCGATGGTTTCATTCATTTTGCGCCTCAAAATTTTGTTTCTTTGTTTTGCGTAATTCATCACAACCATCACTGCACCGCATGCATTCAAGAGGACGAACTACGCCTTCCTGATTATAAGAAATCAAGTATCTTATCAATATAATAAATGATTACTCCATCACGATTACTATCCAATATTTCCATATTTAGTTTTTTGAATGCATCGAGATATATTTCACATTCTTGGATGCGCACGTGGTGTATACAAAAGGGGCCCAAACGCCCAAACTACGGTGAAAATTCACACTCTCAACGCACGTCAATCACAAAAAATATATGTCATACCGTAGTTTTTGTTCGATTGACGATTTTTCACACCCACAATTTTAGCAAAAATCCACAGGTTTTGCGACCGAAATCGCATTACCGTGTTTTGGCGAAACTATAGCCGCAGAAAAGAAAAATGAAGCTGGCGCGCGTGGATACTTTGCTTTGCGCAAGCGGATATAGTGCGCACGATTATTTTGAGTAAATCTATTTAATCTGATACAATTACTATTGCCTCAGCAAATTCGACGCATTTTTTGTATTACTCGGCAATTCACCGAACTCGCGGGCATAATATTGTGAAAACCGCCCGAAATGCGGCATGCCCCACTTCGCGGCGACGCATGCGACCGTGCCGGTGCAATGTCGGATGCCAGTTCCTGTCTGATTCGCATCAGGCGTTCCTTTCGCAGAACCTGCACGGGACTCATCGACAAACACTTCACAAACTCGTACTGCAGGGCCCGCACAGATACATCCGCAGCTGCCGCGACATCGCTTATGGCGATTGGATCTCGCGCATTATCAATAATGTAGCGTCGTGCCCGGGCGACGTATCCTGGTGCAAGCGAGGACGGTTCGCGCTCAAGAAACTGACTGATGTTACTCGGCTGCAGTTGCACGAAATCCGCCAGAAGTTCCTCCTCCAACAACCGCTGAGACTGGTCGCTATCGGCGGTGAAGAGGCAGCCGTCTTCGGCGGCCGCGTAGAAAGCCATGACCTTTCTGCGCCAGTCCTGCGCTCGCGTTCTTCCGAAGGCGATGCGCGGGTCGAAAACCAGCGGCTTGGACAAATGCCTGCCGATATACTTGGATGCGAAATCTGTCAGGATTCGTCGATCGATGTAGATGAGAAACTGCTCGCAACCAGCATGCCAGATCATGCGGGTCGCACGGTCCGGATTAAGAACCGTTCCGTATTCGAGATCGGAATCGAATTCCACACTGCCGTTTGCGATGCGCGCGCCACCCGCCACAGGTATCTGGATGAGATAAAAATCTTCAAGTTCACCCGGATCGATCAAAACGGTCGCACCGTATCGCATATAGTTGATCGCGATCTTGTTGCCGGGAGCAAAATGGTGGCGGGCATCGAAAGATTCCCGGTCCGCCAAAAGGTCCAACCGGTGTCCGCAGAATTTACGCGCCACCAGCTCACGCGCCTCGTCGGGGTCGCCTGTTCTGAAAAGTGTGTATCGCGAGAGCGGGGTCATAACATCGGGTCCCGGTCGGTTTTTGCGCAAATCGGATAGACAACGCAGGAGACCGGCTCCATTCTTCAAGCTTAAAATACATCTGGATACTGTCAATAGGGAGGAAACCATGACGCAAGATCTGGAAAAAGGCATTACCCGGAACGGAACAGGCCACGCCGGCAAAACTTGGAACATCCTGGGCCAGACCTACTATCCGAAGGCCTGCTGCGACAGCACATTCGCATTCGAGACGAACTCGGAACCCGGCCAGTTCGTGCCCGTCCATGTTCATCCGACCCAGGATGAGTTTATCCTCGTCCAGGAAGGCGTTCTTGATCTGAAGCTTGATGGTCAATGGGTCAAGGCAGAGGCCGGTGACCTGGTGCGCATGCCCCGGGGCATACCGCATGGCTACTTCAACAAGTCAGAAAAGCCGGCACGTGCCCTGTTCTGGGTTTCGCCTGCCAGGCAGCTCGAGGAGTTGTTTAACAATCTCCACAATCTGGAGGATCCGGAAGAGGTTGTGAAAATCTCGGCCCAGCATGAGGTCGACTTTCTCCCGCCGGAAGCCAACGACTAAATCGAAGATATCGGCCGGATAAGACCCGGCCCAACCAACAGCAAAAACCAGAGTGTCCTGCCGGCTGAGCTGGCAGGCAATGAGGGAGATTTGCCATGGTCAAGCGCAAAAAAGTTGCGATCATCGGTGCCGGGGTCAGCGGACTTGCCGCAGCCAAGGTGTTCAGGGAGAAAGGCCACGACATCACCATCATCGAACGCAGCCACGATCTGGGCGGCGTGTGGGAACCGTCTCGGTCCTACCCCGACGTTCAGACCCAAAGTCCGAAAGACCTTTACCGTTACACGGACAAACCGATGCCGGACAATTATCCTGAATGGCCGAAAGGACCGCAGGTTCACGCCTATCTGGACAGCTATGCAGCAGATCACGGTCTTCGCGAACACATCCGTTTTCATACACAGGTCATTTCCATGACGCGGCGGGATGACGGTGCACCGGGCTGGAGCCTCGAAATCCAGTCAGAAAGCGCGACAGGCCGCGAGGATTTCGACTTTGTCGCCGTTTGCACCGGACAATTCAGCGAAAAGAATATCCTGACTCATCCCGGCCAGGACGAATTCGTGGCAGCCGGTGGTGCGGTGATGCACTCTTCTGAATACACCGATCCGGAAACAATAGTGGACAAGGACGTTGTGGTACTCGGTTTTTCCAAGTCAGCAACGGACATTGCGGTCCATGCTGCCAACAACGGCGCCAAATCGGTAACGATCGTTTACCTGGAATCGGTTTGGCGTATCCCCTACTTCATCGGCGGACTGATCAATTTCAAACGCATCGGTAACTGCTCACCCCCACTTTAAGTCCCCGAGATTCAACGGCGGTTTCAGACCCACTAGCTCAATCGAGATGCCTTTTTGGCCTCGGAGTGGTGCGACGATTTGAATCGGCTATTAACGATCCCCTCATTGCGATTTTCGTGATTCTATCGGGTTATGACACGTGTTCGATTGATTTGGGAAAAGCCGCATTGGGGTGGTCTTTCAGTCAAGGCTACTCGCTGCATTTGGAAGCCTGAAAAGGCGATGCGGCCACCGCATGGCCTGATGTCCATGGCATCGCGGGCGGACTGATGGCAAGCGTGAATGGCACTTCCCTGCGTGAAGAGTTCGATGCTGCCAGGGCGCGCATTGCCGCGCTGCGCAAAGCGGGCAGGATTTCAGATGACGTCGATGCGGTTATTGGCGTGTTGTGCAGCTTGCTGGGCATCCTGATCGCCATCTTTCTGGAAAAGACGACCAGGAAGACCGGCAAGAACTCCAGTATTGCGCCGTCGCAGACGGATAAGGACAACACCGGGAAACGGAGCAAAAAGGCTTCCGGCAAGGGTGTGGCGCCGAACTGGATGACGGGCGAAAACCTTCGCAAGGTCACCGTCGGGGAAACCTCCACCGTCCAGGTTTGTGACAGTTGCGGGGCTGATCTCTCAGACGTCGAACCCTCGGCGCGCGAGGAACGCATCCATCTCGATATCATGTTCGAGGTTGTCGAGAAAAAGGTCGTCGCAGAAACCAGGGACTGCCCCAAATGCCGCACCCGAACCAAGGGGCGTTTCCCTGAAAACATGCCGGGGCCTTTGCAATATGGCGTTGGCTTTCAGGCCTTCGTGATCAACCTGCTGATTGCCCAGATGCTGTCTTTGCGCCGCGCCGTCGAACTGGTGCGGGCCATCTCTGGCGTCAGGATGTCGCAGGCCACCTGCCTGGGCTACATCCAGCGACTGCACGAGGCGCTTGAACCCTGGGAAACGGCTGCCGCCGCACATCTTCTGACCCGCCCGGCCCTGCATGCCGATGAGACCGGTTTCAGGGTCGACAGCAAAAACCAGTGGCTGCATGTGCTGACCGATGACTCCCTGACCCTCATTTATGGATACCCCGGTGTCAAGCGATTTTCGAACGGTGATGTGAGCGTGTGATCGGATGCGGTCATTTATCAGGCCTCACAGTGCGGCTTTTTGTGCAGCCGCGGGCCGGTATGGTGATGCGCGAACCGGGTCCAAATCAAGTTCCAGAGCTATTTTGCCTTTTGGGTCAACATGGTTTTCCCGCTCCGGATCTTTCCGATCAATCTCCCATGCTATTCGTCGACCTCTTCACACGTCCCGGGCACCGACGCGAAGCGTTGCGCGATCCGCGCTTACGCTACCGCCTCCGGATTCCGATAATTCTCCTGTTTCGATATCATGGCCCAGATACCCCGTGCCATCCTGTTGGCCAGCGTGATCGCGACCAGAAGCTTCGGTTTTCGATCCAGCATTCTGGCCAGCCAGCTTCCCTTGCGAACCCCAAACCGCGTCGCCGCATTGATCACTGACATCGCCCCGATGATCAACAGGCTTCGGATGTCTTTCTGACCCATCTTCGAAACTTTCCCGAGCCGGTCCTTACCGCCTGTCGAGCGCTGAAGCGGCACGAGACCCAGCCAGGCTGCGAAGTCACGCCCCCGTTTGAAGCAATTCATGTCCGGGGCAAAGGCCTCAATTGCCAGTGCCGTCTGCAACCCGACGCCCGGCATTGTTGTCAGCCTTCGCACTGTGCCGGATGCTTTCGCCTCCGTCTTGAGTTGCTTCGTCAGATCGAAAATCCTGGTCGCCAGCAGATCGATGTGCTCGGCATACATCCGGGCCGTGTTACGCACGAGGGCGGGCAGCCCATTGGTATCGTCGTCCAGCGCGGCTCTCAACTTCTTGATCCCCGCCTTGCTCTTCGGCCCGATCACGCCATATTCGGCGAGATGGCCGCGCAGCGCATTGATGGTCTGCGTGCGCTGCCTGACAAACATCTGCCGTGATCGGAACAGCATGCCGCGCGATTGCTGCTCGGTGGATTTCACCTCAACGAACCGCATGGTCGGCCGGGAGGCAGCTTCAGTGATCGCCTCAGCGTCTGCCCTGTCGTTTTTCTGCCTTTTGACAAAAGGTTTCACGTACTGAGGTGGAATCAGCTTCACCTCATGGCCCAACTTACCGATCTCGCGGCCCCAATCGTGAGCTGTGGCGCAGGCCTCCATCGCGACAATGCATCGGGGCTGCTGTGCAAGAAACGGCATGAACTGGGCGCGGCTCAACTTCTTGCGGTAGCCAACCGAGCCATCGGCTGTGGCTCCGTGGACCTGAAAAACCTGCTTTGCAAGATCAACGCCGATGATGCTAACTTCCGACATGTGGATACTCTCCCTTTGATTTGTGACGTTCAGTATAACGGCACCTGGCACATTACGATGCCTCCGGGCGGGGTATCCACACTATCAAGTTCCTGCACCCCAGGCGCGGCAAGGAAGCGATAGAGGCATTCGGCATCATTCCGGTCTACACCGGGGTGTTGATCCATGATTGCTGGGCATCCTACCTTGCATACAGCCAGTGCAAGCATCAGCTATGCGGGTCGCATCTGCTTCGGGAACTGACCTTTGTCGTCGACTCCAGCAATTACCGTTGGGCGCGCCTGATGAGGAAGGTGTTGCGTGAGGTCTGCCATAAGGTCAACAAGAGCGAGACCGGGGTGTTGAGCGAGGCCGAATGTCGCAAGATACGCAAAAGGTATCGGACCATTCTGACGCAAGGTGCCGGGGAAATGCCCGACGTTCCTGCGAAACCGGAAGGTAAGCGCGGACGGGTCGCAAAGTCGGATGCCCACAACCTGCATGAGCGTCTGTTGAAACACGAGGACTCCGTGCTTCGCTTCATGAGCGAACCCGATGTCAGCTTCACCAATAACGCGGGCGAGCAAAAAATCAGGATGGCAAAGGTCAAAATCAAAGTCTCGGGCTGCTTCCGGACAGACCGCTATGCACACGCCTGGTGCCGGATATCAAGCTACCTGAGTTCCATGGGTGCCCTCGGATATAATCCACTTGTCGCGATCCAGATCGCGCTGGCCGGAAATGCCGCCAATATGGTCAAATCACACTATGCTCAAGACGCGTGACGGGGTGAGCAGTTACGTATTTTCTTATATAATAATGTGAGGAATGACGAGGAAAAGCGGAAGAGACTCATGGCGCAAACCGTGCAGGAAAGAGCCGGCCAGGCGGATTTGTCCGGCAATGCCGAACAGGCCGCGCAGCTGCTTGCCGCGATGGCCAATCCGAAACGTCTGTTGATTCTGTGCAATCTTGTCGGCGGCGAGATGGCGGTCGGCGCATTGGCGACCACGGTGGATCTGAGCCAATCCGCCCTCTCCCAGCACCTGGCAAAGCTGCGTGCCTTGAAGCTGGTCAAGACGCGCCGCGATGCACAGACGATCTACTACTCGCTGGCCTCACAGGAGGTCCGGGCGATCCTCGAAACGCTGTACAACCTCTATTGTGAACCGCCGGAAAAGACCTAGCGGGTCGGACAAAGGCGCGGAGGGCCGGCGATGAGCAACGCCAAACCCAGAATCGTCATTGTCGGCGGCGGTATTGTCGGCGCCTCGATTGCCTATCATCTCGCGCGGCGCAACGCGGCCGTGACACTGATCGACACCGGCGATCCGACGCGCGGCGCGACTGGAAGGTCCTTCGCCTGGATCAACGCCTGGAGCGGCACCAGCACTGACTATGCGCAGCTGCGGCACCACGCCCTTGGCGAGCACCGCAGGCTCCAGTCGGAATTGGCAGGCGCCCTTCCGCTCAAATGGACGGGCACACTTGTCTGCCGTCACGATCCCGATGCTTTGGAACGCCGCGTACGCGAACAGGTTTCGGCCGGATACGATGTCCGCTTGCTGGATGCCGGCGCAGTTACGCTGCTGGAGCCGCGGCTGATCAATCCACCTTCGCTCGCAGCCTATGCGGCAGGCGAAGGTGCAATCGAACCAGTTGAGACAACCCAGGTGCTGTTGCGCGCTGCAGCGCAGGCCGGCGCGGAAATCCGTGTGCCCGAGACAGCGTCCGCGCTGCTTGTCGACGGCGGCCGCATCACCGGCGTGCAACTCTCTTCGGCAACGGTTGATGCGGACGTCGTTGTTGTCGCCGCGGGCGTTGCTGCCACCGACCTCATCGCACCGCTCGGCCTGGGGCTCCCCGTGGAGGCTTCACCGGCTCTCCTCGCCCACTACCGGACCGACGCACCCATGGTGAATTCGGTCCTGATCCACCCGGCCATGGAAATCCGCCAGATTTCCCCAGACCGCGTCGCCGTCGCGGCCGAGTATATCGATGAAACCGGCGAGAACGGTCCGCGCGGTGTGGCGCAACAAATGCTCGAAGAAATCAGGAAGAGCTTTTCCGACGCCGGTTCCGTCGCATTGGACCGCGTTGACGTCGGCTGGCGTCCGATACCGGAAGACGGTCTGCCGATTGTCGGCTTTGCGACCGAGATCGGCGGCCTTTACCTTTCGGTCATGCATTCCGGCGTCACGCTTGCCGCTGCGGTCGGACGCTTCGCGGCCGTCGAGATCCTTGACGAGGTTGATGTCCGCCTGCTCGATATCTGCCGACCGGGGCGGTTCAGATCCTAATCGCGCTCCACCATGGACCAGATCACGGCGATTGTCGCAAGGATCAGGCAACCGGTAATCAGGAACACAAGCTGGTAACTGCCTGTCGCCGCAAGGATCGAGCCGCACAGCGCCATTCCGATCGTGCCGCCCAGCATCTGGATCGTCAGGTTGATTCCGCTCGCCTGGCCGTGCTTGTCCCTGGGCACCGCGCCCATCAGCGCCTGCCGCGCCGGGATCGATGACGGTGGGAGCGTAGCGCCCCAGACAATCAGCGGCGGAAGCATCAGCCAGTAATTGTCAAAGACGCTGAGCAGACCGATCAGCACCACCGCCAGACCGTTGATCGCGTAGCCGAAAATCAGCGGCACGCGGGCACCGAGCCGGTCGGTCATGCGGCCGGTGATAAGCGATGTGACGAGCGTCGGCAGGATGGCGACCATCACCGCCAGACCTGCGGCGACCGGCGAGCGCCCCAGTTTCTCCTGGAAGAACATTGCGAGAAAGACGAAGATCACGATCTTGTTGAACTGGAAGACAAAGAACGAGATCGTTCCGCCGGTAAATGTCCGGATGGAAAGCAGGTCGAGCTCAATCAGCGGATCGGGACGCCGCAGCTCCACCGCGACAAAAACAACCATCAGCACGATGCCGAAAACCAGCATCCCCAGCACAGCCGGGCTCGTCCATCCCCAGTCCGAACCCTGCATGAGGAACACGACAAGCGCCACAAGGCCGACAAACAGGGTCAAAAAGCCCGTCACGTCGAACCGCTCCCGTGCCCGTTTGATTTCCTGATCCGACGGTCGCCAAGTCGCGAGCACCACGAAAGCGATGGCCAGGACAATCGGAAGATTGATCAGGAATATCCAGCGCCAGGAAAATACCTGAGAAAACAAACCGCCGATCAGCGGTCCGCTCGACATGAAAACGCCACCGACCGTTGTTTGCAGGCCAAAGGCAGTCCCGTGTTTTTCCTTCGAGAAGCTGGCTGTCACCATGGCCATCGAGGCCGGAAATATGGTGGCTGCCCCAATACCCTGCACCGCTGTCGCAGCGATCAGAAAGCCTCCCGACGGTGCCAGCCCCGCGGCCAGTGAGGCCAGCGCAAAAAGGGCGGAGCCTGCCTGGAAAACCCGGCCGTGGCCGAGCTTGTCACCGAGCCGGCCGCCGAGAGCGACGAAGCAGGTAAACGTCAGCAGATAGGCGTTGACCACCCAATGTGAGGCAAGCTGCGTCATGCCGAGATCATTTCGGATCGTCAGCAGGGCCACACCGACAATCGTCTCGCCGAGGACTGTCAGCCCGAGCACGCCGCTCAGCGCGCCGAGCAGCCACCATTGGCGATTCCGGTCAAACATCAGTGTCCCCCAATCTGCATCGGCGCGCGGTTGATCAAATAAGCTTGACTTCACGACGGCAATATACGCACGGTCTGCGCCACTTCGCACAATCAAAAACAAGAAACGGACGGATATGAAACACAGAATCATCATCGACACGGATCCCGGCATCGACGATACGATGGCAATCGCCTATGCCATCGCCCATCCGGATATCGAACTTGTTGCCCTGACGACCATCTTCGGCAATGTCTCGGTTGCCGAAGCGACCGACAACGCGCTCGCCCTGCTCGACTATTTCGGCCACGAAGCCGATGTCGCCCGCGGCGAAAACAGGCCACTCGTCATGGAGCCAAAACCGCACAGCTATTTCGTCCACGGCCAGAACGGTCTCGGAGAGGTTGAAATCCCGCGATCCACCAGATCCGAAACCGGCCTTGATGCTGCTGATTATCTTATTGAAAAAACGAAAGAAATGCCGGGGCAGATCGACATCTGCGCCGTCGGCCCGCTGACCAATCTGGCGCGCGCGCTCGAGCGTGATCCGACAATCGCGGAGCGCGTCAAATCAGTCTGTGTCATGGGCGGTGCTGTCTACCGTCCGGGCAACGTCTCCCCGGTCGCGGAGGCCAATATCTGGAACGATCCGCACGCCGCCGAACAGGTCTTCGCAGCGCAATGGCCGGTGGTTCTCGCACCGCTGGACGTCACCACCAAGGTTGTCCTGTCGCCGCACTTCTTCGCCGACCTCGAAGAAGCGGATCCGAAAGTCGGCAAACTGCTGTCGGACATGGCGCGTTTTTACGCCCGCTTCTACCGCAGCCATTCCGGCATCAATGGCTGTATTCCGCACGACGTGATGGCGCTCGCCTATCTGACAATCCCCGGCGTCTACATGCAAAAGCGCGGCGCGCTCGCCACCGTGACGGACGGTCCCGGCATCGGGCAGACGATTTTCAACCCGGCCGGAAAACCCACCGTCGATCCGAGCTGGGGCGAGCGCCCGCAGCATACCGCACTGCTCGATATCGATGCCGGCTTCTTTGCCGCGCACTATTTCGACACGATTGCCAAGAGACCGACCGAGATCGGCGACTGATAGGTGTCAGTACCCGGTCAGCCCGCCATCGACATGGATGGTCTGGCCGGTCATGAAGGAATTGCTGGGCGAGGAGGCGAAGATGAACGCCTCGACGACTTCCTCCACCTCGGCAAGTCGGCCCATCGGGATGCCGCGGACCAGTTGCTCTTCGGTAATCACCTTGCCGCGATGTTCAACGTCAAGCATATCGGTCGCCATCGGCGTTCGCGCAAAGGACGGACAGACCGCGTTGATCCGCACGCCAAGCCGCGCATATTCCTGCGCGACAGAGCGGGTGAGCCCGACCACGCCGTGCTTCGCGGCAGCATAGACCGCAAGGCCTGATGCTCCGGTGACACCGGCGACCGAGGCGACGTTGACAATCGCACCGCCGGCACCGCTGCTGCGGAACTGCCTTTCCATGACCGGAAGCTGGTGTTTGAGCGCATAGAACATGCCGACAAGATCGACATCGAAAATGCGCCGCGCTTCTTCCGAATCCGTCTTCGGCAGTTTGACAAAATCGTCCTGCGCGATGCCGGCATTGTTCAACGTCACGTCAAGACGGCCAAACCGGTCGACCGCAAGCGCTACGAGCCGTTCCGACAGGCTCTCATCGGCAATGTCGCCGGCAAGCCCCGCAATCTCGCAGCCATGGTCATTGCCGATGGCACCAACGATTTCATCGAGCGCATCCGCGTTGTAGTCCGACAGCACCAGCCGGGCGCCCTCGGCCGCATAGCGCCGGGCCGCGGCACTGCCGAATCCGCCCGAGGCTCCGGTGATCAGAACGGTTGCGCCGTCAAACAGACCTGCCATTTCAGTGGTCCTCTTTCGTGATTTCCATTGCCATATGCGCCATGACCGGGACGGCCACGCTCATTTCCTTGGCCCGTTTCGGGTTGGAGGCGTTCCCGTCCAGTGCGCGCTTGAGAACGCCCTGCAGGATTGCCGCAAGCCGGAAGAAGGAGAACGCCAGGTAAAACGGCCAGTTATTGATGGCGTCGATATTCCTGCGCCGGCAATAGGCCGCGACATAGTCCTCTTCGCTCGGCAGACCGAGCGCGGTCCTGTCCAGCCCGCCCAGGCCACGGAAACCCGAATCATGCGGCAAGCGCCATTGCATGCATTGATAGGCAAGATCCGCCAGCGGGTGGCCGAGGGTCGAGAGTTCCCAGTCCAGAACCGCAAGGACGTCCGGCCGGTCGGGGGCAAAGATCATGTTGTCGATCCGATAGTCGCCATGGACCAGCGAGATCGCGCCGTCGTCGGGCGGCATATTGGCTTCCAGCCAGAGGATCAGCGCGTCCATGTCGCTGATCGTCTGCGTCTCGCTTGCCCGGTACTGTTTTGTCCAGCGGCTGAGCTGGCGTTCGAAATAGTTTCCCGGCTTTCCGAAATCGGCAAGCCCGACGGCAGCCGGGTCAACATCATGCAGACAGGCCAGCACCGCGTTCATGGCGTCGTAGATCGGCCGGCGCTCGGAAAGCTCGCATTCCGGAAGCTCCGGCTGCCAGAAAATCCGGCCATCGAGGTAGTTCATGACGAAGAACATGCGCCCGATCGACGAGTCCTCGTCCGAAAGGTACAGCATGTCCGGCACCGGCACACCGCTGCCCTTGAGCGCACCCATGACGCGAAACTCGCGATCGACCTGGTGGGCCGACTTCAGCAACTGCCCCGGCGGCTTTGCCCTGAGCACATACTGGCCGCTGTCGGCAATCAGCAGATAGGTCGGGTTGGACTGGCCCGTGTTGAACTTCCTGGCCTCGCGCAGCCCGGAAAAGCCCGCAATGCCGGCCTCGAGTTCGGTGTTCAGCGGCTGGATATCAAGATCGTTGCTGTTGCTCATGGCAGCAATTCCTCCCACGCAATGGGAACACGGCATGCGCTTCGATGACAAGCGGTCGTGTTCGCCTGCGCCTATTCGAGCGCATGGGCAAAGAGACCCATGGAACTGTAGACCGAAAGCCCGCCGTCGAGCGGCAGGATGGCACCGGAGATGTAGGAGCCGCCCTTGCCGCAAAGATAGAGCGTTGCGCCGGCAATATCGTCCGGCGTGCCGATGCGACCAAGCGGAACGCCCTTGCCCACCTTGGCCGCCTGCTCGTCGGAAGCGGTGGCGAACGCCGTCATCTTGCTCTGGAACGGACCCGGCGCGAAGGCATTGACGGTAATCCGCCGCCTCGCGAACTCATTGGCCAATATCCTGGTCAGGTGATGCACAGCCGCCTTGGACGCCGAGTAGGAATAGGCACCTTCTGCGACCGGCTGGGTACCCATGACCGAACCCAGATTGATGATGCGTGCGGGGTCCACATCCGACGATGCCGCGTCAAGCAGCGGCAGCAATTCCCGCGTCAGGGTAAACAGTCCGCCCACATTGATATTCATCACCTTGTGCCACGCCATATGCGGGAAAGTGTCGAGCGGCTCGCCCCAGGTGACGCCGGCATTGTTGACGAGAATGTGCAGCGCGTCTGTGCGCGACTTGACGTCTGCGACCAGGGCTGCGATCCCCTCCTCGGTCCCGACATCGCCGCCAAAGCCGATTGCTGAACCGGAAGCGCCAAGGGCATTCAGTTCCTCAGCGACGGCCACGCACGCCTCGCCCTTCCGCGACGCGATCAACACCGTCGCCCCGCCCCTGACCAGTGCGGTCGCAACCATCTTTCCGATACCGGTTGCGCCGCCCGTAACAAGCGCGGTCTTGCCCTTCACGGAAAACAGATTTTCCAGATATTCCAACTCAGCCTCCCCGATGCGCCTTGCAGACGGCGCTTGTTCTGATCGCTACAACATACTCAGTAGTATGTCCCGCCCCTGTACCGATTGTAAAGCCCCGCGCCGAACAATTAGCGTAACGCGGTCGGCAATTTCGGTGTGAATGCGCTGGCCTTTTGCGCTATGAGGCAGTCAACATTGTGCCACATCGCAAGGAGCGGGTTTGGATCTTCTCAATGCCAACGACAAAGAGGGGCAATACCCCGACAGCTACTACGCCGCGACCGTAGATACGCCGCAGGAATATCCGGAACTCGAAACCGACACCGACTGCGACGTTTGCATCGTCGGCGCTGGATATACCGGACTGTCGGCCGCCCTGCACTGCGCCCTGCAGGGCCTCGATACGGTCCTGTTGGACGCCCACCGCATCGGCTGGGGCGCCTCCGGCCGCAATGGCGGACAGCTCGGGTCCGGACAAAGGCGCGACCAGCAGGATCTGGAGCAGATGGTCGGAACCGACATGGCGCACCGGCTTTGGGATCTGGCAGAGGAATCCAAGCAGCTTGTCCACGACCTGATCGACAGCTATGCCATCGTATGTGATGTCCAACCGGGCATCCTCTATGCCGACCACCGCAAACGGTTTGTTTCCGAAACCCGTCATTATGTTGACAGGCTGAATAACGACTACGGATATCGGAAAGTGCGTTTCGTCGATCACGACGAGATCCGGTCAATTCTTGCGACCGAAGCCTATTTCGGCGGCATGCTGGACGAAGGCGCCCGCCATCTGCATCCGCTGAAACTCGCACTGGGCATCGGTGGCGCCGCTGCCGGGGCGGGCGCGCGTATCTTTGAAAACACCAGGGTCACCGCCATCAAACAAGGCGGCACCACACGCGTCACCACGCGAAAAGCATCCGTGCGCGCGCGATTCATCCTCTTGGCCTGCAACGGATATATCGGCAATCTTGATGCCACGGTCACGCGCCATGTCATGCCGATCAACAACTTCATCATTGCGACCGAACCACTGGAGCCCGATCTGGCGCGGTCGCTGATTTCCAACAATGCGGCCGTCGCTGATTCTCGCAACGTCATCAACTATTACCGTCTTTCGCCTGACAACCGGCTGCTGTTCGGAGGCGGTGAGAACTACGGCTACCGGTTTCCAGACGACATTCGCGGCTTCGTGCGCAAATACATGCTGCAGATCTACCCGCAGCTTGAAAACACCGCGATCGCGTTCGGTTGGGGTGGAACCCTTGGCATCACGGCAAACCGTATGCCGCATCTGGCACGCCTTGCCCCCGACATCCTGTCGGCCTCGGGCTATTCCGGCCACGGCGTCGGCATGGCGACCCTGTGCGGCAAGCTGGCTGCGGAAGCCATTGGCGGCACTGCCGATCGTTTTGATCTGATGGCCTCCATTCCAACTCCGCGGTTTCCCGGTGGCGGTGCCCTTCGCAGCCCCTTGCTCGCGCTGGCGATGGCCTATTATGCGTTGAAAGACCGGCTGTAGCCGGTCTGCCGGGACGCGGTTGACCAGCCGATTGGATATTCCGCTTGAGTTTCCCGTTACTGGAAGCCCTAGACTCTGTCCGAGGAGAAGAACCACATGCAGCGCAAACGACCGGCAGATATGCCGAAATCCTTTCCAATACGGCACCGGCGTTTCCTGTGCGCGCTCGGTATCGCCTTCTTTGCCTGTGGCGGATGGGCGCTGGCGCATTCGGGTGCGACCGGTATCGTCAAGCAGCGCATGGATGCGATGAAGGATATCGCGGCCCAGATGAAGCAGCTCGGTGCGATGATCAAGGGAGAGCGGGATTTTGACGCCGCCGCCGCGGCCGCCGCAGCCGAAACTATAGTTCAACACGCCGACACCATGTTGTCGCTGTTTCCGCAAGGCTCGAACGAACATCCGAGCGAGGCGCTGACCGTGATCTGGTCCGACTGGCAGGGCTTTTCAGATTCTGCGGGCGAATTCGCGGCCCATGCTATGGCGCTTTCCGACGCTGCAGGCAGTGCCACGAGCGCGGCGGAAATCCGCGCTTCTTTCGCAACTGTCGGCAAAGGCTGCACGGCGTGCCATGAAGTCTACCGCGTGGCCAAGTAGTTTCCCGGGGCCGTCCGATCTCGAGACATCGTTCGGATCGAGTTAGACGAAAGCACGATCCGCCAATGGCCCGAATTGTGGCCAAACCGGCTGCATCGGACACAATTGATGCCTATCTGTGTTTCGTGGAAGGCCGCATCGGCAGCACAAACGCGCTGCTCCCAGCGATGCCGCCTCTGACCTCACCAAACATGGAGACTATGATGACTTTCCAGACCGAAAGCGGCTGGCTTGCACTCGAGTTCGAACTTCAGAACATCCAGAACGAGATCGACCGCCGGCACAGCCGAATTGACCAGAATGTCGACCGTGGCCGCAATCTGGAAAAGATTGCCGCACTGCGTGAGAAGAAGAACAAGATCTCGCAACGGCTCGCCGCCATCAGCCGATGAACGGATCCGGCAGGACAAAGCGTGACGACAGACGCCTTGGCCCTCGCCTGCTAGGCCACCCTTGCCACGGAGATCGTCCGGAAATCGTTCCTGGCGGCAGATCATAAGGTCTGCACGATCAGAAGGGTGAAGCGATCTAACGGGTGGATTCAGACAGAACCCGTTCGATTGCGCTGACAACCTCAAGGCACTTGCGATCATCAAGGGCGTCGGGATGTGGTGGCGCGAACCGGCCGGAATCATTATCGAAATAGAGGCCGGACGCGTCAGAAAATTCATCGCTGAGCGCCGCCCGGGCGAGAATATCAGCGCCGATCTGGATGTCGCCGCCTGTGACACCGAAGCCCTGCTGGACCATCTTGCTGCCCAGCATGGACCCCGGATTTACGGCCACGATAACTGGTCCTTCCCGGTTCGCCTGCGCCAAATGGCGCGACCACATGGTCAGCGCCAGCTTGCTTTGCGCATAGGCCTCCATATCGGACTGGCCTGCGCGCGCGGCAAGCGCCTGCACATCGACCGGCGACTGCGCCGCCGAGGAGACATTGACCACCCGCCCGCCAGGCCTGATCAACGGCAGGAGTTTTTGCGTAAGAAGGTAGGGCGCGATGGTGTTGACCGCGAAACGGATGTCGAGACCATCCGGTGTTTCCGCGCTGGAGGTGCGCAGAATACCGGCATTGTTGATCAGCACGTCAATTCCGGCGTGCGCGCCGGCGACGGCATCCGCAAGCCCCGAGACATCGGACATATGTGACAGGTCGGCCACAAAGGTGTCGACCGTGCTGCTTTGCGGCAACGCCGAGATCGACCTTTCGGCATCTGCCAGTTTTGCGGCATTTCGCCCATGCAGCAGTACCGTGTGACCTTGCGACGCCAGAAGCTTAGCCGTCGCAAGTCCGATGCCGTCGGTCGAACCGGTAATCAAAATGGTCTTTTGCAATGTGGCGCCTTTCCTGTTTGCAGATTTCCCGCAGTTGTTTATCCGTCAGGCGAGGTCGTCCTTGCCTTCGATGAGGAAATGATGGCTGTCGGACCCTTCCGTCCGTGCCTTCAGGTGCGGAATGTAATCCGGATCGCTCATGAATGCCGTGGCAGCCTCTCTGGACGGCCATTCGATAATGATGCGCAATGCTGCATCCTCGCCCTCCCCTTCAAGACGTTCATGACTGGATGTGCGGGCAATATATCGGCCGCCATGCTTGGCAACCAGTGCATTTGCAGGGCCGATATATGCGGGAATCCAGTCCTCGCTTGTGGGGGTGACGGCGAGAACAGAGTAGTAGGCCATTGTTGTGGTGCTCCTGTGCTTGCTTGGATCGCGACGCGGTGCATGAGGTATGCGCCGGGTCGCCCGCGCCACATGACGCGATTGGAATGCCTGCAACAGATACTGCTTGCAAAAATTATATAAACAGCCCAATTTCGAGTTCATAATTCGGGAATCGGATATAATCACATGGACACCGAATCTCTTCGACTGTTTGTTACCGCAGCGGAAAAACTCAACATCAGTGCCGCGGGAAAGATGCTCGGCATGGCGCCGGCCGTTGCGAGCGCAAGGCTTGCAAAACTGGAAAGAACCCTTGGGGCAGACCTGCTGCACCGCTCGACCCGTAAGGTCACATTGTCCCTGGAAGGCGCCGATTTTCTCCCCTACGCCATGGAAATCCTGGCTCAGGAAAACGCCGCGCGCGCCGCCCTTGGTCTTGGCAGCACGATTGCCACGGGCACGCTGCGATTTACCGCGCCAAGCACATTCGCCCAGCTCTACATTGCTCCGATCCTGCCGGAGTTCCTTCAGATGCATCCGGGAATACACCTTGACCTGCGCCTGTCGGACACACAGTTCGACCTGATCGAAGGCAGCTTTGACCTGGCGCTGCGCAATTCACCGCTTGAAGACACCAGCCTGAAGGGCCGCAAGCTTGCAGACGACACCCGCATCCTTTGCGCGGCGCCGCGATACATCGAAAGAAACGGGCGCCCTCACCGACCGGACGACCTCAGGGAACATCAACTCATCGCGTTCGGCGATCAGGCCGCGAAGCGACTGGTTAGCCGTGACGGACAGGAAGGCGTGTTCGACCCGCGCAACGCCGAGGGACGGCTCTCGGTCGACGACGGGCTGAGCCTCAAGCTGGCCACCATCGCGGGTGCCGGTATCTCGCCCAATTCTCTGTGGAGCGTCTACCGCGAACTTGCGGAGGGATCGCTTGTTCGGATTCTGCCGGACTATGAAGTCGCAGATCGATCCGTCCTTTGGCTGCTCTATCCGAAATCCAATGTGCTCACCGCCAAGGTGCGGCTGTTCATGGATTTCCTACTGGACAGGATCGGAAAGTCCCCGGTCTGGATGGAAAACCCGGTGTAGTGGAATACCGCAGGGCAAGGCTGAAAGCGTCGGGTGCATCCTGCTGACGGCTGGCGAAACCGATCAGAGTTTCTTGAAATAGCGGGCAACAGGCCACCGGTCATAGCCCGCCGCTTCGTATGCGGCGCGCGCCGGCTGGTGTCCGGTATCACCGCCGGTCTCGACCATAACCATATCCATGCCAGCGTCGCGAATGCGGCGTTCGGCAAATGCCATCAGCACGGCGCCGATGCCCTGTCGCTGGTACTCGGGATCGACCGCCAGAATGTAGATTTCGCCCATCCGGTCCTCGGGATGGAGGCGCAACCCGATATAACCGAGCACCGCCTGCGCATGTGTGGCAACCCAGGTCTGAACATCGTCAATGCCGAGATAGGTCTCGATATCGGCCTTTTGCCGGATCTGCCAGCCTTCCGGGTAAAACGCCTCGTAGACATAAGCCTGAACGTCGGGTTTCATCTTCTCGAAGACCGGTGCCCAGGCCCGCATCGAAAGCGCCAGAACTTCAGCTTTCATCGCATCTTGATAAGGGGAAATCTCGATATCGGATTCGGCAATCATATTGTCACAATTCACAAGCCGTGGCGTCGTCTCGCCCCGGTCATTACAGCCTGAAACGACCAGCGGCAACCAACCGAAGGTAGGCAGTGTTTTCAGGTCAGTGCAGCCGGGCAAGGGTCCATGGAGGCCGCAGCCGCTGTTTGTCCATCCCTCCGATCCAAATCGCTTGCCGGCTTTGCCTGCAGAGCTATAACGGCGAAACCGTTTTCAGCAATCGCACACTGCGTCGTTCACGCAGTCCCTGGAGGAGCCAACCTTTGCAAGCGATCACCTATACCCGTTACGGGCCGCCCGAGGTTCTGCAAATCAGTGAGGTCGCGCGCCCCGCACCCGGTGACGATGAGGTCCTGATCAGGGTGCGGGCTGCTGAAGCGACAAAATCCGATTGCGAACTGCGCGGCTTTCGCTTTTCGGTCAAATGGTTCTGGTTGCCGTTGCGGATTGCGATCGGCATCACGCGACCGAGGCGCACAATCCTCGGCGGCTACTTTGCCGGCGATATCGTGGCGGTGGGAAAGGACGTGACGCGCTTTTCCGGCGGCGAAGCGGTGTACGGCTCGGCCAGCCTTCGCATGGGCGCCTATGGAGAATATGCTGCGCTGCCAGCGGATTACACCATTGGCCCCAAACCGCGAAACATGAGCTACGCCGACGCCGCCGCGGTGCCGCTCGGAGGCCTGAACGCGCTGCATTTCATGCGCCTTGCGCGGATACGGAAAGGCGACCGGGTGCTGATCAACGGCGCCGGCGGCAACATCGGTGCGCATGCGGTCATGATCGCCAGGAGCATGGGTGCAGAAGTCACCGCGGTTGACAAGGCGGTCAAGGCGCCCTTCCTTCAGCGCCTGGGCATTGACCATTTCATTGACTACACAAAGGAAGACTTCGCAAGTGCCGGCCCGCATTACGATGTCGTCTTCGACATGGTTCCCCGCAGCTCGTACAGGGCCTGTATGTCGGTATTGAAGCCGGGCGGCCGTTACTTTTCCGGCAATCCGCGTCTGTCGGTCATGCTGCGGACGGTGTTGACAAATCGCTTTTCCGACAAGAGCGCGAGTTTCGCATTTGCAAAGGAAACGAAGGAAGAGCTCTCGACGCTGACTGAGATGATCGAGGATGGCACGATCACGACAATCGTCGACCGCGTTTTTCCGATGGACGAGGCGGCAGGGGCGCACCGTCTGGTGGAGACCGAGGAGCGTTGCGGGGCGATCGTGCTTTCAATCAGCGATGCGCAAGAAACTTGATCATCTTTGTGGCGGCGCGCAATGCGGCTAACCGTCTGCTGCCTCCGTGTAGACGGATGGAATGTCCCAGACTTCTGAAATGCGGCCGTCGACGATACGCCACACCAAAACGACGTCGATGGCGAAGGCCTGATCCTCCAATGTCATCGTGTTTCGCGTGTGCATGACGACAAGTTCATCCCCGACCGGTGTCATCGAAATAGGCTCGACCTTGAAGGTTCCATCGGTCCGCGCCGCGATGGTTTCGAAGAATTTCTGGATTCCGCTCAGTCCGACATAGTCGCCCTGAACGTCGGGAAGCTTGGGATTGAAATAGTGAAAGACGGCATCTTGCGAAAACAGCTCGGTGGCTGAAGCCAGGTTTCGCGGATCGAACCGGCTCAGAAGGGCGACGTTGGGGTGCAATTCGGCCACGGGTCCTTTTCCTTGCGTTGGTCCCGCCAGCATACAGGCCCGTGGCGGACCGGTTTTGATTTGCATCAAAACATGCGTGCTGCCCGAGGCCCTGCAGCCGAATTCCGCTCAGGGCGACAAACGCACGCCCCAGCCGTCAGGCTTGACCGGTCAGATCCTGTGCCAGCATCAGTGCGTTGCCGTCCGGATCGTAGAAGGTCGCGGTGCTGACCATCCCTTCAACGGTATCGGTTTCGCCGTCAAACCTCACGTCGGCGGCCTCCAACGCGCTTCGTGCGGCAGCAATGTCCGCAACACCGAAAACCGGAACCGCATTGCCCGGATTCGGTTCAGCCTGCTCACCCAGTCCCAGAGTAACGCCCTCGGTCTTTGTCTGCAGCTCGCTCCAGCCCGCTTCGTCCGCGTGGTAGAGGAGTTCAAATCCGAGTTTGTCGGCATACCATTTTGCGCTGAGATGACGATCGCGCACGGATATTGCGATCGTGATGGTGCTTTGCAACGAAACGAGTGACACGGGCTTTTCTCCTGATACAAAAATATATATACTATACTTTATGGACATTGAACTGCTTGTCAAGCTCACTTCAAGGGCCTGGTCCTTGAGTATTCTCGCGCAGATGGACCGCGGTGTTCCCGGGCGGCAGGCAACCTTGATTTCGGCCATCGGCGCGGGACGCACCGCCTTCAGGCAGAGCCTTGACCATCTGATTGATCTTGAGCTGATCGAACGTAATCCCGGACACGGCCATCCACTGCGGCCTGAGTTTCGGCTGACAGTCAAAGGTGCCGAAATCGCCGGGACCGCAAACAGGATCGAAACCCTCGTAAAAAAACCTGACCAACAGACGCTTTTACGCCGCGCCTGGAGTTTGCCTGTTCTCAGCGCAAGCCTGGAGCCTCGCTATTTCGGCGAAATCAAGAGTCGGTTGCTTCCCATCACCGACAGGGCGCTGTCCCAGTCGTTGAAGCTCCTGGAGACACAAAGGTGGGTTCTGCGCGATGTGGAAACGTCAAGCAGGCCTTACCGGGCAAGATACCAGGCCGCCAACACAGGCGCACAAATCGGCCGCATGTTCACGCCGTAGTGCCTGACCGTCTCTAGAGCTTTTTGATCGGCGCCTTCATGAAGACATCGCGTTGCGCGTTCTTCGGCGACGGTTTGCCGGCCCGCATATTCTCCTGCAGTGAGGGGACAATCAGCTTCGGCGTGGCGAGCGTCTTGTCTGGCACCTCGTACATTTCGACGGATGTGTCCTCGTCGATCCTTCTGAACGGCACAAGTCCATGTGGGAGCGGCACTGTCCCAACACATTCGATTTTTTGGATTATTCGAGACACGCATCCGGGCCAAAGTCGGCCCGGAAAGACACTATGACTTGATCCATTCCTTGGCGTCGTCGAGGGCGCTGATATCGAAAACGTGCAGCTGCGCGGGGATGAGCGGGCCGAATATTCGGCAACCATGGCGAATCCAGTCGATGTCCGAAACCACCGCCAGTTTCGAGAACGCGGCAATATGGCCCAGTCCCAGCCAGGCGTCATCCCACAATGCGGAAGCGGTGGCACCGTCGAACTCGTCACCGAAAACGGCCAGGATCTTGATCTTGTCGTGGGTTTTCAGCTTCTCCTCGACGAGCGGTGTCAAAACGTCCTTGTAGTCGTGCGACGATAGAGTGCCCGTTACCTCGTAAGCAATGACATCCGCCGGCAGTCCGCTGATCATCTTGATCGCGGATTCGTCGTTGTCGATGGTTTCGGCCCATTCAACCGCCTTGTTCATGTCGTCCTGGTCAAAGTGCCTGACCTTTGCCTTGACGAAATGATCGACAAGCGACGGCATGACGGACAGCGCCGCGCTGTCACTGACCAGCGCCACTTTCGGCAGGACCTTCTGATGATCGCGAACCAGCTTGAGATGGGCAAAGAGGGCAGCGGCGTTCTTCCAGTGCGGCAACCCCTCTGCATTGAGGACAATTCCGGGCGCCCGGTCGGTGGTGTTGATGTAGTCATTGATCGTGCTGGACAGGTTCTCGAAATCGGCCTCGGAGAGCATGTCGCGCGCGGTCGCGACGATGAGATTCTTTTCCCTGTCGATTGTTGTTTCGATCATGACCTGCCCTCCAAAATTCATGAAATAATTGCTGCCGTCCCGGCAAAATCGGACCCGGCCGGTGCATCGCCTGGCGGCCGCCGGAATAATGGCCAGCGCCACGGATGACGGCGCTACGCTAACAGAAAAACAGGGACAAAACATGTTGATGGTTGTAATTTCCGTCCGGGCACACACGTGCAGTGGAATCGGATAATCCTGGGGACGTCACCAATGAAGACAACGATGATGCAGCGAATGGCCGCCACGCTCCTGCTGCTGACCGGGCTGGCCGGCGTCTCCAACGCTGCATCACTGGAAGACTTCGTAGGATGTTGGGTGACCGGGGAAGCCGGTCCCGTTTAGCGCCTGACAGACGCCAATGATCCGAACAGTGCTGCGATTGCCGAAACCCGTTCTCTGCTGCTTTTCAATCGGATCAGGAACACGGATTACCTGGTTTTCGGCTCGATCTTCGAGTGGAGCGAAGACACACGGTCGGTCAGCGGACCTGTCTTCAAGAACGGTGCATTTGATCCGGTAACCTCCACTTTGACATTCAGCTCGCCTGGCGGTGGCTACAGCCGCGCGCATCTGACCGAGGGCGACAAACTGATCTACATTTGGACCGTCTCTTCTGACGACGCATCGGTCATGTCGGTTCGCGAGATGGAACGCATCGAATGCGATGATGCCAGGCAATTGTCAGAGGCTCTGATCGAGCGCCGCCGCGTTAATGCCGAATAGGCACGAGACGTCCATGAGATGTCCGCCATGACTTTGAGCCTGGCTGTAGCGATTGCAATCTTCTTCTCTATTTCCATTCGCCAGTGGCTGCCTGCTGCGGTTCGCATCTGGCACATCATGCTGGTGGGGGCGCTTGTTCTTCTTGCAACACGCCAGATTGCACCATCGGAGGCCGTGCGGGCGATCGACTGGAACGTGGTCGTATATCTGTTCGGCGTGTTCTCGATTGCATCGGCGCTGTATGATTCCGGGTTTCCGCACACGGTCAGCGAAAGGATCGCGGGATCGGAGCCATCGCTTGCGAGAGCCCTGCTGTTCTTTGTACTGCTCGTCAGCCTCATTTCAGTTGTCCTTACAAACGACGCCGGCGCAGTGATCGGCACCCCGATCGCCCTTTCGCTGGCAATTGCTTACCGTATCGGCCCGGCGGTTCCGCTGGCCGCGCTGTGTGTCGTTGTAACGGTCGCCAGCACGATGTCGCCGGTCGGAAATCCGCAAAACATACTCATCGTTGCCGATGGGCACTTCTCCAATCCCATCGGCACTTTCGCCCTTTGGCTGACCGTACCGACGCTCTTTTCACTTGTGTTCGCCTATCTCTGGCTTCTGTGGTGCCTTAAAAGAGAGCCGCAATCCGAAACGGGAATGGGCGATTTGCCGGTTCCGACCAGACGCCTTGCGTGGCCGGCCCATCTGGGTGCCGGTCTTCTGACCGTGCTTGTCATCGGCGACAGCCTCCTGCAGGAACGCTTTCCGGTGCTTGATATCCCGCTCGGTGTTCTGAGCCTGATCGCCTGCCTGCCGGTCTACATCTTTTCACCGCACCGCATCAGCCTTCTGCGCGCAGTGGATTGGCCCACGCTGATATTCTTTCTCGCCATGTTTGTCGTCACCGGCGCGGTTCTGCAATCCGGCGCCCTTCAAACATTGCTCGGATCGTGGCGCATGCGCCTCGACGATCCGCTGGTGGTCACGGCAATCGGATTCTGGGCAAGCTAGCTGTTTTCCAACGTGCCGGTTGTCGAGATCTATCTCAATCTTCTGTCGTCGGGCGAACCGCGAACGCTGATGCTGTTGTCGGCGATGAGCACGCTGGCCGGCAATCTGTTCATCATCAGCGCTGCCAGCAATGTGATCGTCGTTCAGCAGACCGAGAAATACGGCGCGACACCATTCAGCTTCTGGCGGTTTACGCGCCTCGTCATTCCCGTGACCGCCGTGTCCGTTGCCGTCAGCTATGCCTGGATCGTCTGGCTGATGCCGGCGTCCGGAAACGGATGACGCGCCGGCCACCTATGGAAGGGCACTGCGTTTTCGCGGCTGCTCTTCGACCGGCGCCTGGCTATAGTCGCCAAAGGGCCCGTCACGCAAGGTGACGGCGCGCTTGACCCCATCGGCCTTTGCGACCCTGACGAATTCCCGGCCTTCCGGCGTATTGCGCATGATCCCGTCGAGGATCGGCCCCAGCGTCTGCGTGCTCTGAAGGCCCATATTGTCGTAGGCCTGGTTGACGATCAGCTTCATGGAAATGAGCTGCGTGAGCGGAATATTGGCAAGCTTCTCCGCCAGCTTCTGAACCCGTTCGTCGAGTTCTTCAAGCGGGCAGGAAAAATTGATCAGTTCGATATCAGCCGCTTCCTTGCCGCTGATCCAGTCGCCCGTCAGCGCATAATATTTGGCCTTGGCCAATCCGAGCCGATACACCCACATGCCCGACAAGTGGCAACCCCAAACCCTTGAATAGGGTGTCCCGATGCGGGCATCGTCCGAGGCGACGACGAGATCGGCGCAAAGTGCCATCTCCGAACCGCCGCCGACACAATAGCCATGTATCTTGGCGATCACCGGCTTCAGCCCGCGCCAAAGTCCCATGAACTGGTTGAGGTAGGTCTTGTACTGATTGACAACGAGATTGACGTCGAGACCCGGATCGTAGTTGTCCTCCACGATTTCGTCGTAGTGCTGCAGGCCGTCGGAAAAATCGAAACCACCGCAGAAGCTGTCGCCGGCGCCCTCCAGGATGATGACCTTTACGCCGTTATCCGTGTTCGCCTCGCGCAAGGCCGCATCGAGTTGCTCAAGCAGCTCCGGACGGATGGTGTTGTACTTTTCCGGCCGGTTGAGGGTGATCGTTGCGATTGCGCCATTCTTTGCATACTTCACCGAGTCCTGCATTGCGAATTCTCCTTACCGATTGGTAAGTAAACGCTAATCCAAATTGTTAACTCGTGTCAAGAGTTGTGGAGAAGTAAGCATAATATTCTGATATTATGACATTTTTCCATTCAAGGAAGAGCACTATGTGATATGTTGGTACTTACCGACAATTACAATTGGATCAATCCGCAATGCGGGAAAACACACGGGAAAGGCTGCTCGAAGCCGCCAAGCGGCACTTTGCCGAACGCGGCTTTTACGGCGCCAGCATCGCGCAGATTGCCGAGGAGCTGGGCATCACCAAACAGGCGTTGCTCTATCATTTTAAGAGGAAGGAGGATCTTTATGCCGAGGTCCTCAACGGAATATCGGAAACGCTGCTGCGCTATGTGAAGATGGCCGGCTACGCGAATGACGATCCGCAGCAGCAGCTCGAGCACATTGTTCTCAACCTCCACTATTCGGCAATCGACAATCCTCAGGACAGCCGTATTCTGATGCGCGAGCTTTTGGACAATCAGGCGCGTGCCGATACCGCCAGGAACTGGTATCTCGTGCCTTTCCTTGACGCCCTGGGCACCATCGTCAAATCCATCCCGGGCATGGGGTCTGTCGACGATTCGCGGTTGTTCTGCTTCGTCTACCAGATGCTGGGCAGCATCGAGTACTTTGTCATTTCAAGACCGACTCTCGAGCGCATGTACGGGAGCGACCACTATGAACGGGTCAAGGATCACTTTCCGCTTGAGCTTCAAAACAGCATACGGCGGTTTGTCGCCGCGGTAAGCTCGAAATAGCGGCGGCTGATCAACCCGCAAAGAACAGCGAGCGCAGCGCGTATCCGACAATCGCGATCGCCGCAACGCCGCCGCACCACAGCAACCCGAACCACAACAGGCGGCTCCACATCGGTTGCTGCTGATCGGATTCCTGCGTCAATGGTGATAGCCGCCGTGCCGGACCTTGCCGCGGAAAATCCAGTAAGCCGCGGCGGTATAGACAAGAATCAGCGGCACGAGAACCACCGCGCCGACCAGTAGGAAGCCGAGGCTCTTGTCGGGAGCGGCGGCCTCCTGAAGCGTGATGGCGGTGGGCACGATGTCCGGCCAAACCGAAATGCCGAGACCGATATAGCAAAGCAGGAACAGGAATTCAGTCGCCAGGAATGCCCGCAGCGCCCAGCCCTGTTGCAACGCCTGCCACAGGGCGAATACGGTGAGGGCGACCAGCAGCGGCACCGGAATAGCATAGATCATGGTCGGGAAGGTGAACCAGCGCACCCAGTACCGCTCTTTCAACAATGGCGTCCACAGGCTGACGACGATGATAAAGGCCACGGTCGCGGCAGCGAGCGGAATGATGAGGCGCTGTGCCCTTTCATGGAGCGCGCCTTCCGTTTTCAGATTGATCCAACCGGCGCCCAGCATCGCATAGCCGAAGACCAGCGCCAGGCCCGTTGTAACGGAAAACGGGCTGAGCCAGTCCCACCAGCCGCCGGCATAGGCGCGGCCCTCAACGTCGATACCCTGCAGCCAGGCGCCGAGCGCAATGCCCTGCGCAAAGGCCGCAACGAGCGAACCGCCAAAGAACGCATGTTCCCAGAACCATTTGTGCCCGCCGGAGTGCACCCGGAATTCAAATGCCACGCCACGGAATATGAGCGCCAGGAGCATCACGATCAGCGGCACGTAGAGCGCCGGGAATATCACCGCATAGGCAAGCGGGAAAACCGCGAACAATCCGCCGCCGCCGAGGATCAGCCAGGTCTCGTTGCCGTCCCATACGGGCGCGATCGCGCCGATCGCCGTGTCCCGTTCCGCCTCGTCTCGCAGGAACGGAAACAGGATCCCGACACCAAGATCAAATCCGTCCAGCGCCACATAGACGAAGACGGCGATGGCAATGACAAAGCCCCAGACAAGTGCAAGATCCATGACTATGCCCCCCTGCCCGGTATCAGCAGGCGCAGGATCCTTACCGCGCGAGCACCACCCTGGTCGAGCAGCCCGCGGGTCTGCGGCTCGGGACTGTCGGGCGGAACTTTCGCCAGCAGACGCACCGTGTAGTAGGTGCCGAGACCGAAAATGAACAGATAGACCACGACAATCACCGCCAGGGACGTGGCAACGGCAGGCGCGGCCACCGGCGAGGCCGATTCAGCGGTGCGCAACAGCCCGTAAACCGTATAGGGCTGGCGCCCGACCTCCGTTGTTATCCAGCCGCTCAGGACAGCGATGTACCCGGTCGGCCCGAGAAGCAGTGCGGACCATGCCAGAAGCGGGCTGTCATAGAGGCGGCCGCGATAGCGCTGCACCAGGCTCCAGACACCGAGCCCCAGAAACAGCAGCCCGAGACCGACCATGATGCGGAACGACCAGAAGACAATGTGCACATTGGGCCAGTCCTCACGCGGAAAGGCATCGAGGCCGGTGATTTCCGCGTTGAAATCATGCGTCAGTATGAACGAGCCGAGATAGGGAATGGCAAGCGCATACTCCATCTTGCCTTCTTCGACATCCGGCCAGCCGACCACGTAGAACGGTGCCGCGGCCTGGCTTTCGAAGTGCCCTTCCAGGGCTGCGATTTTCGCCGGCTGGTGCTCATAGGTGTTCAGCCCATGCTGGTCGCCGGCGAGGATTTGCAGCGGTGCCAGAATGGCAACGAACCACATTGCCATTGAAAACATCACGCGGGCCGTCTGGTTCTGCCGGTCGCGCAGCAAATGGAAAGCTCCGGTGGCACCGACCACCAGCGCGGTCGTCAGATAGGCGGCGAACGCCATATGCACGAAGCGGTAGGGGAACGACGGATTGAAGATCACCTTCAACCAGTCCTCGGGAACAAACTGCCCTGCTTCGTTCATGCTGTAGCCGGTCGGTGTCTGCATCCAGCTGTTGACGCTCAAAATCCAGAATGCCGACATCAGCGTGCCGGCGGCCACCATAAGTGTCGCAAAGAAATGCAGCCGCGGACCCACCTTGTCGCGCCCGAACAGCATGACGCCCAGAAAGCCGGCCTCGATAAAGAACGCGGTCATCACCTCATAGCCGATCAGCGGCCCCAGCACCGGGCCCGTCTTGTCGCTGAAGACACTCCAGTTGGTGCCGAATTCGTAGCTCATCATCAGGCCGGACACGACACCCATGCCGAAGATGACGGCGAAGGGCTTGATCCAGAAATCGAACAGCGTGAGAAAGACTTCCTCCCGCGTCCTCAGCCAGCGCCACTGAACGAAGGCAAGAAAGCTTGCAAGCCCTATGGAGGTGGCTGGAAAGATGATGTGAAAGGAGACCGTGAACGCGAATTGAATGCGGGCAAGCAGCACCGGATCCATGGATTCAAGCATCGGAGACACCCCGCCCTGTCCAAATCACTGTGGCGGCTATTATCGTCAATGCCCGGCTCTATTCAATCGCAAAGCGTGTATTGTGATTGCGTGTGCAATTTTGCCGCACGCGTTGCGGTAGGTTCGCCCCGGTGACTCTTCTATGGATTGAAAATCAACACGATGTAGACAACGAATATGACAAGATGCACGGCACCCTGCAGCATATTGGTCCGCGTGCCGCCAAACGTCAGCGCACTGACGAACATGGTAAGGAGCAGCAGCGTCATATCCGTATTGCCGATGCCGAGCTGGATCTCCTTGTCGTAGAAGATCGAGATCGCCAGCACTGCGGGAACGGTCAGGCCGATCGTCGCCAGCGCCGAACCCAGGCATATGTTGACGGCGCGTTGCAGATAATTCTGCCGTGCCGCATGCAGGGCCGCCAGCGCCTCCGGCGCCAGCACAAGCGCGGCGATGATGATACCGCCGAGAGCGGCCGGCAGCTGCCAGGTGCCGATACCGAAATCGACTAGCACGGCGAGTTTCTTTGACAAAAGCACCGCCGGAACAAGCGTCAGGATCAACAGCACAGCGTGATAGGGCACCGTTCCGCCGCCAGCCATGGGATGATGACCGCCTTGCCCGTCCTCGTCGCCCGGCTGAACAAAATACGACCGGTGGCGGACCGTCTGAATCGCCAGGAAGGTCACGTAAAGCACGATGGTGATAAAGGCGAACCATTCCGACTGGATACGGCTGAGGCTCGGATCAGGCGTCGATTCGGTGAAATTGGGCAGGATCAGCGTCATCGTCGCAAGCGTGACAAGAACAGTCAGGAAGGCGCTGGCGCCGCGCAGGTTGAATTCCTGTTCCGTATGCTTGAACGCCCCGACCAGCAGGACGAGGCCGACAACGCCGTTCATGACAATCATCAGCACCGCCATCATGGTATCACGCGCCAGTGTCGGCTGGGCCTGACCGCTCAGCATGATCGCCGATATCAACGCCACCTCGATGGTGATCACGGCGATCGTCAATATCAGTGTTCCGTAGGGCTCGCCCAGCAACTGAGCGAGGTGGTCGGCGTGCCGCACGGCCGAGAAGGACAGCAGCAGCATGGTGCAAAAGAGCACGACAAAAAGCGCCATAAATACTGGCGGCGTGAACGTGTCTCCGAACAGCGGAGCCAACGGACCATATGCGAGGGCTGTCAGGACAAATCCCAGGATCAGGGCAAATTCGGTGCGGATGAAGCGGAGCATGTAAGCGCGGTGCAGCCTCTAGATCAAAATCGGTCCAAGTGTTTCATAGTTTGCGACAATCTAGCATCGATACGAATCGACACAAAGCCGGCTGAAAAACGCCGTTCCGCAGCGATCGGTACGCTCGTTAGCGAGCGATTGCGGCCCGATTCTGGCAGCAGGACCCGTAAAATTCAGGCGGAAAATATCCGGCTCGCCGCGACAATGACCGCTGCTGCGACGATCCAGGACAGAATGGTAAAAATGCCGTTCCACTTCCAGGCATGCGTGATGCCTGAAATGCCGACGACGCGCGTCAGCAGAAGCGATGTCGCACCGAATGGCGATCCGGTAAGATTGAGCGCCCATCCGACAAGCAGCGAAAGACCGAGCATTGTCGGATCGAGACCAAGGCCCGGGATGGAGACAAGCAGACCGCCCAGAAACGTGACCAGCATCATCGGCGGAAGCCCGATACAGGACGCAAGCGGAATAAGCGCGGTCACAACGATGTAGACGCTCACCGGGTTGAGATCTGCGCCTGACAGAAACACGGCGAATGAGCCGCGATCGACAAGCGTCGCACCCAATATGCCGATGTATCCGGCAAGGCCCAGTGTGGCAGCCTCCGGGCTGCCCGATGGGATGGCTATGCGCGGCAGCTGCCACACCTTTCGCAAGAGCGTTCTGCTGCCGGCAATGCTGCCGGAGAAAGACTGCGCAATCATCCAAAGGACAGTCAGCGGCAGTGCGGAAATCATGATCGCCGAGACAAAGGGGATCGCACTGGACCGGTGGACGAGCCACGCAAGACCGAGCAGCCCGGCCCCGACACTGAAGAATCGCAAGAGAGACCGGACGGGAAACGGCGGAAACGTCGTCGGCGCAACCCGGAACCCGCGTTCCGCGAAACGCAGACGCGCCCGGTGTCCGGTTACGCGGTCCTCTGCCCATCCGACCCAAAGCAGGACAAATGCGATCGTGATGCCGACCAGCGCGATGGTTCCGGCGCGCGAGCCCGGAACGGTGGTCAACACAACCGCTTGCGCGATTGCGGTAGGCGCCCAGATATTGAACCACGAGAAACCCCGGCTGAGCGCGCTGATCTGCCGGCGCAGCCGAATTTCCGATAGCTCCGGCGGATCGCCCTCCGCCTCGGCGGCCCGCACACCGCGCAGGACAAGCGGCCCGAGCAGGCTGACCGCGCCGAAATTGAGCAGGGTTCCCATGAAATGGCCCCCGACATGCAGGGCAAAATAGCGCCGGCCGGGCGGCTGGCTGGTCAGGTACCGTCCGATTTCCAGCACCGAACGGGATGTGAAGGCGCCGTCTCGCAGCGTAGAAATCAGCATCATGAACGCGGCGAGATAGGCTGCGCGAGACAAATCCTGGACCACCGGGTCCAATGCCCCATCACCCAGCTTCACGAACGCAATAACGGTCACCAGAACCGCGAACAGCATCAGAACCCGTTCACGGGTGCCGAAGCGGCCGATACCGAAAGCGCTGAAGAGTACAAACAGGAATGCGGCTGCGCTGTGTGCCGCGTACTGGTCGCTCAGTGTCGCCCAGACGACGGCAAGACATAAAGAACAGCAGATGAGGGTGAACGGCACGGGCGGCACGCTGGCGGCCGGCAGTTCGGATGCCGCGCGCCGCTCTTCAATAGCCAATGGCGCATCCGTCCTTACGCGGATCGGATGCACCCGTCAGGACATTGCTTTGCCAATCGATGGCGATTGCCTGTGAACCGCCCACCGGTGCCGCAGGAACTACGATCTCGTGCCCGCGGCGCACAAGTTCTTCCCGCACATCACCGTCGATGGCGTCCTCCAGTTCCACTTCTCCGGTAAAGGGATCGGCCATGAAGCGTGGCAGATCCATGGATTCCTGAAGGTCGAAACCGAAGTCGAAGTGGCGGGTCAGGAACTGCATTTGTCCGAAGGCCTGGTACTGACCGCCCATCACGCCAAAACACAGGCTTGACCGCCCGTCCCGTGTCGCCATCGCGGGAATGATCGTGTGGAGGGGCCTTTTGCGGCCGGCAATGCGGTTTGGATGAGCCTCATCCAGGGTAAATCCCTGACCGCGATTGTGAAGAACCACACCAGACTTTGGTGCGGTCAGGCCGCTGCCGAATCCGAAGAAAAGCGTGTTGATGAAGCTGCACGCGTTGCGGTCTTCGTCGACAACGGAAATGTAAACGGTGTCGCGGTGCCGCGGCAGCGCAAGGTCGGGGGCCGTGTCCGCAGCACGCGCCGGATCGATCTGGTCGACCAGTGAACGGGCATAGTCCGGCGACAGGATCGCATCCACGGGAATATCGGAAAAGGACGGATCGCCGACATAGTGATTGCGCGCAGCATAGGCAAGCCGACACGCTTCGATTTCCAGGTGGATGCGATCGGCTGTCAGTGGCCCGGCCGGATCGATGTCCAGCTGTTTCATCATGTTCAGAAGGAGCAGCGCGATGACACCTTGTCCATTCGGCGGGCACTGGTGGATCGTCCGCCCCCGGAATTCCGAAGTGATCGGCGTGACATACTCTCCGCTTGCCGAGGCAAAGTCCTCCATGGTGTGAAATCCACCGAGACCTTGAAGGTGCTCGACGATATCGCGTGCGATCCAGCCGCGGTAGAACTCATCAGGACCGCCCTCCGCGATCGATTTCAACGCGTTGGCGAGCAGCGGCAGCGCGAGGGTCGAGCCGACCGCGGGCACCTCGCCGTTCGGCAGGTAGATTGCCGAGGTGATCGGATCACCTCTTAGGAATTCCGCCTGGCCTTCGAAATCGCAATGGACTCGCGACGAGATCGGAAAGCCGTTCTGCGCATATTCGATCGCCGGCGCCAGCACCTCACCGAACTGCAATCTCCCGTGATCGGCCTGGAGCCGCGCCCATGCGTCGACGGCGCCGGGCACCGTGACCGCGTGCGGCGAATGACGCTCGATCGACGTCACGTCCCGCGCCGCAAGGGCCTCGGGGTCAGCCCCCGCCGGTGCTCGTCCGGACCCGTTGAACGCCACGGGCTCCGCCGATCCTTCGGGCGAATACATGCAAAAACAGTCGCCGCCGATACCCGTTGACCCCGGTTCAACGACACATTGAACCGCGCAGGCCGCGATGGCGGCATCCATGGCATTTCCGCCCTGCTGCATGATGCGGATGGCCGTCTGCGTAGAGAGAGGATGGGACGTTGCCGCCATGGCCTTCGTGGAGTGGACCGGCGAGCGCCCCGGACGCGACAAGTCTCTCATTTTACCCCCGGTGGAAGAATGAATGTTTCAAATCAAATGCCTGTGCGGGCGCGTGCTCAGGCCGCCCACAAACTTCGCCTTATGTCGGCGCTTGTCAAGCGCGCACCTGCCGACGCCGGCACACGCGGCCCTAACGATAGTGTGTATAGCCGTGAATGGAATTCCGCCGGACCGGGCCGTAGTTATAGCTGCGGAACATCCAACGGGAGACACACCATGTCCTTACGCACAACAGCGATCGCCCTGACACTGCTCGCCGGCAGCGCCTTCCCTGCCCTTGCGGGCGACCAATATGTCGACAGCTCCGGCTACGCCGTATCCGGTTACGACGTCGTCGCCTATTTCGACCTGGACCAGAATCCTGTCGGTACGGCGCAGCCCAAGGCCGTTCGCGGTAATGCCGCCTACACGGTTGAACACAATGGCGCCAAATGGGCGTTTTCCTCGGCCGAGAACCGTGACAGGTTCGCCGCCGATCCCGCAAAATACGCACCGCAATATGACGGTCATTGCGCCTACGGCGTGGCCCAGGGCGGCAAGGTTCCCGCCAATCCGCATCTTTGGCGCATCGTTGATGGCAAGCTTTACCTGAACATCACGAAAAATGTGGTCGGCTTCTGGGAAGAGGACGTCCCCGGCAACATCTCCACTGCCACCGTCAACTGGAAGAACCTGGAAGCCGATACGGCCTCTGACAGGGAAATTCCCCAGTATGACGGTGTCATCGGACCGGTCACCAACTGATCGAAAGCTTCACCAGGCGCGTGCCGCCCCCTACGCGGCAGGCGTTTTAAAAGCCCCCGGAACCCCTCCCGGGGGCTTTACCGCGGCCAATCTGCGAAAAGGCCGCTACCACGTCTCGGCAAATGGCCTGATATCCATTTCGAACGTCCATGCATCACGTGACTGGCGATGAAGGTTCCAGTAGGCCTCCGCCACCGAATCCGGGTTCATCAGTGTGTCGGGCGGCAACGTATCGGGGTCACGGCCGGCCTCGCGGATACGTTCCCGGACGAACTGCGTATCAACGCCCGAATCGACAACCAGATGGGCAACATGGATATTTTGCGGGCCAAGCTCGCGCGCCATGCTCTGGGCGAGCGCCCGCTGCCCGGCCTTGGCGCTGGCAAATGCCGCATAACCGATCCCCCCGCGCATGCTCGCAGTCGCGCCGGTGAAAAAGATCGATCCCTTCTTTCGCGGTATCATGTAGTTTGCGGCCTCGCGCCCGCAAAGGAAGCCGGCAAAGCAGGCCATCTCCCAGACCTTGCGAAACACGCGGCTCGTCGTCTCGCGTATCGGGAAACTGACATTTCCGCCGACATTGCAGATCACGATCTCGAGTGGGCCGACATCGTTTTCGATCGCGGCGAAGACCTCTTTGACGCATTCCTCGTCACGCGCATCCAGCCTGTAGGCAAGCGCTGAGCCGCCCGCCGCCTCGATCTCCGCCACCAGTGGCGCCAGCTTGTCTTCGTTGCGGCGTCCAACACACACGACAAAGCCTTCCGCCGCAAAGCGTTTGGCGATTGCGGCACCGATGAAATCTCCGGCACCGACGATCAGAGCGACAGGTTTTCCTTCCGGCATGATTGGCCCCCATACAGCGTGCTGTTGAGCGCTGACATTACAGCATCAGCGATGAAAAGAACCACTCTTGAGTCCCCTTGAGACAGGCCGTTGCGTCTGTCACTGTGCACGCGCTGCCTATCACACCTGACCCTCCGGAGCCGGCCATGACTTTCGAAACATTGAAATTCGACATCGCATCCAACGTCGCCACGATCACCATCAACCGGCCGGACGATGCCAATGCGCTGAATGCGACGATGGCGATGGAGCTTCTGGACGCGTCGGTTCAGTGCTCGGAAAATGATGAGGTCCGCGCCGTCCTGATTACAGGCACCGGCTCGATGTTCTGCGCCGGCGGTGATCTGAAGGAAATGCACGAGCGCGGCGACGACAAGCCGGCACATTTGATCCGCATGGCGAGCGTGCTGCATTCGGCGATCACCCGGTTCGCCCATATGGACGCGCCGGTGGTCATTGCCGTCAACGGCACGGCGGCCGGTGCCGGGTTTTCGCTGTCGCTTGCCGGCGACTACGTGCTGGCCACCGAAGAGGCCAAATTCGTTTCTGCCTATACCGCCTCCGGTCTGACGCCGGATGGTTCGTCAACCTATTTCCTCGCAAAGCATGTCGGTCTCCTGCGCGCCAAGGAACTCCTGTTCACCAATCGCCGCCTGACAGCCGCCGAGGCGTGCGACTGGGGCATGGTCAACAAGGTCGTTCCCGCATCACGGCTCATGGAAGAGGCGCAGGAGGTCGCGACCAACTTCGCCAGCGGACCGACAAAAGCCTATGGCGGATTGAAGCGGCTGCTTTTGACAGCCTATTCGGACACGCTTGAGACGCAGCTTGAGCGTGAAACGCAGGGCATATCCGGCATGATGCGCACCCATGATGGCCCGCACGGTCTGGAGTCCTTCCTCGGCAAGACGAGCCCCGAATTCAAGGGGCGTTGATGCCTGGAGAACCTCGCCGTCGTTCACTTGTGATCGACGTGCCGTTTTCTTGATCAATTGCTCGTGTCATACTTCTCCGCACAAAACGAATACTTGGAGAAATACTCGAACACGGGAGGAAGAAATGGCAGAAAACGGATGTTGTGGACCGGGTTATGCTTCACCGCAGGAGGCCATGCAGGCCGAGCGGGAAAAGCTTCTGTACACAGTTGCGCTTTACGTCGGGACCGGTGTTGAGAAGCCGGACTATCTTGCGACGGTCGATGTCGATCCGGACAGCCCGACCTATTCCAGCGTGATCGCCCGTACCGAAATGCCGCAGATCGGAGACGAACTGCACCATTCCGGCTGGAACGCCTGTTCGAGCTGCCATCATGACGAGTCCAAATCCCGGCGCTATCTCCTGATGCCGGGCGTTCGCACCAGCAACATCAATGTCATCGACACGGACGATCCGAAGAATCCGAAACTTCACACGGTCGTCTCCGGCGACGACATCAAGGCCAAGACCGGCCTGTCGGGACCCCATACGGTTCACTGCCTCGGCGCCGATATCATCATCTCGATGCTTGGCGATGCCGACGGCAACGCGCCGGGCGGCTTCCTGCATCTCAATGAGAATTTCGAGATCGTCGGCCGCTGGGAAAACGATATCTCCGGCATGAACTACAATTACGACTTCTGGTATCAGCCGCGCCACAACATGATGGTCAGCTCCGAATGGGCGGCGCCCAACACCTTCATGCCCGGTTTCGATCTCGACGACGTGGCTGCAGGCAAATACGGCCAGTCCGTCCACTTCTGGGATTTTGAAGGCAAGCGCATCGCAAAGTCCGTCGACCTCGGCGGCGAGGGCATGATCCCGCTCGAGGTCCGCGGTTTGCACGATCCGGAATCGAACCACGGCTATTTCGCCGCCACCCTGTCGTCGAATGTCTTCCACTGGTGGAAGGATGACGACGGCGAATTCCAGCTGGAAAAGGTGATCGACATCCCGACGATCGATGTCGAGGGCTTCCCGGTTCCGATGCCGAGCCTGATCACCGACATCCTGATTTCAATGGATGACCGCTACATCTATTTCGCCAACTGGCTGCATGGCGACCTGCGGCAATACGATATCAGCGACCGGTCCAATCCGAAGATGACCGGACAGGTCTGGCTCGGCGGCATGCTCGGCAAGGCGCCGGAGGTCAATGGCGTCGCCGTGCAGGGCGCGCCGCAGATGATCCAGCTTTCGCTCGACGGAAAGCGGCTTTACGTCACGACGTCGCTGTTCTCGTCCTGGGACAACCAGTTCTATCCCGGCATGAAGGACAAGGGCGCCCAGATGTTCATGGTCGATTGCGACATCGAAAACGGCGGCATGTCCATCAACGATGGCTTCCTGGTTGATTTCGGCAACGAGCCGAACGGCCCCGCCCGCTGCCATGAAATGCGCTATCCGGGCGGCGATGTGACATCCGACATCTGGCTGTGACGCTCGCCCTGCATCAAACAGCGCCATGAGCGAAGCCAGGGCCCACAAAGTGACGGTCGCCAATCGCGGCGGCCGTACATTTGATGTGCGCGAAGACCAGACCATACTGGACGTCTGCGAGCAAAACGGCCTCATCCTGCCGGTCGCCTGCCGCTACGGTGGCTGCATCACCTGCGCCGGCCGTCTGCTGTCCGGCTCCGTGCGCCAGCCCAAGGGGACCGCGCTCAACAAGCGCCAGAGCAAGGCCGGCTACATCCTGATGTGCGTCGCCCACCCGCGCTCCGACTGCGTGGTCGAGGTCGGTGTTGAGAGCCATGGCGATCTCTACCAGAACCCGTTCTCGGTATCGCGTCCGCCGCTGCGCAAGACATAAGGACCATTGGCCGCTCACGTTCCGCGATAAAGGACCTCGCCCTGGAAAAGCCTGCGCGCGGTGCGGTAGAGAGTCGCCCGGTCGATGCGGATTCCTTCCGGTGTTTCGCTCATATCGGCGTCGACCAGAATCACTCCCGACGCATGTCCGATGCGAATTTCGTTGCCCTTCGCGCCTGAGACGAGCTCTGCCGCGATCGTGCCCGGAATACGGCACGCAGCCGCCAGGCACAGCGCACCGGTGATCGGGATGGCCCGGTGCGGGCGGCCCATGGAGATCATTCGGCAACTGATGTCCTGATCCGCCGCCTGCAGCACCGACCCGGACAAAAGGATTGCTGCCACCGGGGCACCGAGCACGGCGATTTTCGGCTGGCTGGCCTGAGTGGCCGCCTCCGCAAGATCGGCAGACATTCCCATTCGAACCGACGCCGCCCGCCGGATTTTTTCCAGCCTGTCGAGCAGGCCCGCAATGCGCTCGATACCGTCGGGCCCCTCGGCACCCGACAGACCGAGATCGGAAGCGCGCACGAAAACACTCGGATTGGCTGCATCGACAAGGCTGGCTTCGATCGGGGTCTCGCCCTCGGGTTCGATCAGTTCGATGGGCTTGCCGCTCGGAAGGATGCCGCTGGTTCGGGCGCCACCGGGATCGAGAAAATCGAGTCGGATCGGCGATCCGCTTCCCGAAACCCCGTCGATCCGAAGATCACCATCGACTTCGGCACGGCCCTCCGACACCAGGAAATGCGCGTGAATGATCTTCCTTGTATTGGTGTTGTGGATGCGGATCATTTTGGGTCCGTCCTCGGGATGGGGCACCAGGCCTTCATCGACCGCAAACGGTCCAACCGCTGAAGTCATGTTGCCGCAATTGCCGGCATAGTCGACGCTGGCCTTGTCCGGCGAGACCTGGCAGAAGAGGAAATCCACATCCGCCTCGGGATGGTTCGGCGGCCCGATGATGCAGACCTTCGACAGGGACGAAATGCCACCGCCCATGCCGTCCAGTTGACGGCCATACTCGTCTGGCGAGCCCATTGCCGATAGGAAGATGGCGGGCCATTTTTCGCGATCAGAAGGCAGGTCATCCACATGGAACATCAGGGCCTTCGACGTGCCGCCTCGCATGAATACACATCTGATCGATTGCAGTGCCATCCTTCGCAGTGACCGGTCCTTGTACAGCTTCGACAGCCTGAATCATAACCTATCGGGAACCAGGACGTAATTGCACCCGGCCGCTCGAGCAAAACTATAGATCCGGTCCGGAACGCAGATGCATTTGCCCACCCGACACTCAGGTCAATTCGCCTGAAAGCCATGCAACCAGCTTTTCAGCATCCGCATGAACGCGATGCGCCGCGCCGCGATAAACCGAAAGCTCCGTCGGACGCGATACATATTCATCGCACGGTCGGATGAGCTTCCCGTCTTCAATCATCCCTTCGGTCGTGCGCCGCCAGCCAAGTGCGATACCCTGGCCGGAAACCGCGGCCTGAAGGGCCAGCGGATAACTGTCGAAATGAATCAGGCGGGCAGGCTTCGCCGGCGCAGCGTCAACCGCGGCGAACCATTCCGACCACTCCATCCAGTCTTGCGGAACGACCCGGTGCGACAGGATCGGATAGGAGAACAGATCAGCGGGCTTCAATGGCCGGTTTTCCGCCGGTACAAGGGCGGGTGCACAGACAGGGAAGATTTCATCGGACGCCGTGAAGGCAAGGCGCGCTGTTCCGGATGGCCTTCCGGATGTCTGAATGGCCACATCAAAGCGTTCGACCGCCTCGGTTATCGGTTTGAGTGAACTGACAATCCGAAGATCGATCTCCGGATGGCGTTCATGAAACCGCGCAAGCCTTGGCATGAGCCAATAGAACGCCTCGCACAACTGGCAGTGCAGGATCAACTGGTCCGCCTGCCCCTCGCCCCGAACCAGGGCGATCTCTTCGGCGATCTCCGAAAGGGCCGAACTGACGACACGGCCCAGCCGGCGTCCGCCTTCGGTCAGAAACACCGCGCGGTTTCGGCGCTCGAAGAGCCGCGTGCCGAGCTCCTCTTCAAGCTGTGCGATCTGCTTGCTGACCGCGGTCTGCGTCATTCCAAGTTCATCGGCCGCCCGAGAGAAGCTCTCAAGGCGGGCCGCCGCCTCAAACGGCTTCAGACGCGATAATGGCGGTAGCGTGCGGAGCGGATTTTGTATAACCATGCCTCATGCAAATAGATCAAGAAATCGCTTTTTTGTAGGTTTTTTTCATGATTTTTTCTCCTTAGAGCGCGTCTGAATATTTCTGCCGCTCCCCATCGCTTCCATCAATGCCGATGTCACCCGCAAACGGAGGCACGAACCATGTCGCACGCCGCGTTCGGACTGATTTACTGCCTGGCATTCGTCGGTCTCGAGGCTTTCCAGGCTGTCTATCTCGGGGCTGTGTTCCAGTCGGTGGACTCGTTTGCCGTCGGTGGCCTGGTTTTCGGCATATCGGTTATCGGCTGCACGGTTGCGACGGCCCTTTTTCGTCCGGCCGAGCTTGCGGCAGCGATCCGGGCCTGGCGGGTCATTGTCCTGTTGAATGTCATCGTTACCGTGACCTGGAGCACATACTTCTTTGCAATCCAGCTCGTCGAACCGGCGATTGCATTTACAGTCTTCTCCGGAATGGTGCCGCTGGGAACGGTCATTGCCGGATGGTTGGGATTGCCTGAGGCGGCGTCGAAAAGACAGCGGCTCGAGAACGCGGGATATGCAATCATTCTGCTGTCGATCATTGCCCTCGCAGCCATTACCGTTTTCGGGTTTTCGGGTTTTGTGCGCGGCGGTTGGATGGCCGGTTTCACCGGTGTGGCGCTGGCAGCGGTCTCAGGCGGCTTCACCGCACTGGTGATCCTGTTCTCGGTGCGGCTCAACGGCCGCGGCGTCGGCCCCCTGCCCGCGTTCGGACTGCGCTTTATTCTCTACACGGTGTTGTCGATGTTGGCTTTTCTTCTCGGGCTCGACGACAAGGGCACATCGGTTCCGGCCGGTGAGATGGTGCGGATCGTTTTCATCGGCCTGTTGGTGATCGCGTATCCGCTATACCTGCTGCAGAAAGCGATACCCCTGGTGCATGCTTCCGTGATCGCGGCCTTTGCCGCGCTCGGACCGGTCATCGTTTTCGTCATGCAACTGGTCGAAGGCCGCGTCGATTACGCGATAGCGACACTGACCGGCACGGCCCTTTATATGGTCGGTGCGCTGCTGGCCATCCACGGCGCCACGCGCAACACGCGAGAGCCGCTTGTCCATGCAGAGCGCTAGCCGCCTCCTGCCACTACCATTTGGCATATCCAGCGCGGACCACGCGGCGAAGGACCGTGTTGTTAAGAGCCCTCCTTTCCAGCTTTTGCATCAGCCCGCTCCCGCGTCAGGAAGAACGTCTCCATTTGGCCCTTGCCTTTGATTTCAACGGTACCGCGCGGCTCCGTTTCGAACCTGTCACCGAGCAGCACAGCGGTATCGGCGCTGATCTGAATGTGCCCTGCCGCGCCGTGACTTTCCATGCGCGCGGCGATGTTGACGGTGTCCCCCCACAAATCATAGGCGAACTTCTTTTGCCCGATCACCCCGGCAACAACCGGTCCGGAATGGATACCGATGCGCAGCTGCAGCTCGCGGCCCGTCTCCTGCGAGACACGCTCTGTTTCCGTCAGCATTTCAAGGGCAAGTCTCGCAATGGCATCCGCATGATCCGGCCGTGCGTCCGGAAGACCCGCCACCACCATATAGGCATCGCCGATCGTCTTGATCTTTTCAAGATCAAGTGCGTGGACGAGGGTATCGAACCGGCTGAAGATGGTGTTCAGGAGGGTCACCAGCTCCTCTGGTGAGGACCGGCTTGCCATCGCTGTAAACCCGACAAGATCGGCGAAGAGGATCGACACCTGCTTGTGGCTGTCGGCAATGACCCTGGGATTGAGTTTCAACCGCTCGGCAACCGCGGGCGGCATGATGTTGTGCAGCAGTGCTTCGGACTTTTGATACTCGGCCGCCAGTGCGGCCTCCGCGGTATCGACGGCGTTGCGGTAGGTCAGGACAACCATCAACAACAACGACGCTGTCGTCGCGCCATTGACGACCGCGAAAATCAGGTTCCACGTCGCCGGCAATTCGGCAATCGGCGGCAGCATCACGCCGACAGCGATCGCCACGAGGAAAGCCGCACCGTTTGCACCCATCCAGACCCACTGGACCCGCCGGCTCACCCATTCGCTCAAGGGGCAGTAGACGAGCCCCACCAGACCGAAAAGAAAGAAACCGGGTTTCAGCCCGATAAACAGTGTGACAAGGACGATCCCGACAATGTTCTGGCCGTTGACCAGGTGAAAACCCGTGCCGGCCCGTCCTGTCACCAGGCAGTAGAAGCAGACAATTGTCAGAAGCGAGCCGGCGGCGGTGAAGACGGCGAGCACGTTTTGGCCAAGCTGCAGGAAGATGTAGGCCGTGACCGCCTGGACGACGATCCACGCCGTGTAGCCGATCTTGGCACCGGAAAATATGCGGGCTTCGCCGGCCGGCAATCCAGGCGGCACAAAGGCGTACCAGTCGGCAACCCGTTTCAACACCGTCAATTCCTTACCCCGCCGGCACACAACCCTCCAGCCGCAATCTGGCACCCGGCCGCGGCCAAGGCAATTGCCACAGTTCTGGCGCTATGTCGCACAGCGGGACCGCATCAAAGGCGCGTCCGTTGATTAACGCCCTGATTTTGATGCATCGCGTCAAGGTGCAATTGAGCCGCAGCAGTATTCTTTTGATAAACTTTCGGCCTAGGCCGCCTGATTTCTACCGGAAGTCCAATTCCGGCTGCGGGGCGAAGGACCCAAATCAGGCCAACCGCAATTCGCGGTGATCAACAAACCTGAATTGGACAAAAAAGTAATACCGGCATAACACCGGGCAGCATTGTGTTTTGATTTGTCATTTCCGGTGGTGCGGCAAATCGACTCGATCAGCGCTGCTGGGGTTCTCACCGAGATGTTTTTGTGAGTCGATGAGTTTATGTCGGATTTCCCACCTCACGCACTTGATGATCTGTCGAATACAGAACTCAAAGATCTGGTTGTGACCCTGCTCGGCGAGGTGGCCGAGTTGAAGCAAATCGTCGCTGAACAAAATCAGGTGATTGCCGAACAGAAACAGACAATTGCCAATCTGCGCGACGAGGTCGCTCGATTAAAAGGGGTGAATGGGCGACCGGACATCAAGCCGAGCAAACCAAGCGGCATGAACCAGGCCAGCGAGAAAAAGGCGCGTAAGAACGGCAATAAAAGCTGTGGACGCGGCAAAAAGAAGCCACCTCGGCACGGTTCAATGAAAGACCGGATTGTAAAAGCGGACGTTCCAGAGGGTTCCCGCTTCAAAGGGTACGAGGACTTCCTCGTTCAGGATCTCATCATTCAGCCAGTGACCACCCGGTTTCGGCGCGAGCGCTGGTTGACACCTGATGGTAAGACTGTCGTGGCTCCGCTGCCACAGGGCCTCAAGGGCCATTTTGGTGCCGAACTGCGCCGTTTTGTGCTGATGCAATACCATCAAGGCCAAGTCACTGTGGGACGATTGGTAAAGCTCCTGAGCGAAATCGGCATAGATATCTCCGAGCGCCAGGTCATGCGGTTTTTGAATGAGGGTCATGAGCATTTTGCCTTGGAAGCACGCGCAATATTGCAGACGGGATTGGACGCGGCGTCATGGGTGACGGTCGACGACACCGGGGCACGCCACAAAGCCCAAAACGGCTACTGCACCCAGATCGGCAATGATCGGTTTTCCTTCTTTTCCACAACCGGTTCTAAAAGCCGCATCAACTTTCTCGAACTCCTGCGGGCCGGGCATGAAGACTATGTGATCAACGCCGATGCACTTGCCTATATGCAGCAGCGTTCTCTCAATGCTCCGGTTCGCCAGTTGTTGATTGACGCTGAAGATAAGTATTTCCCGAACTGCGCAGACTGGCAGGCCCATCTCGACCGGCTCGGGATCACTGCACTGAAAGTCACACCTGATCCCACGCGCCTTGCCACCGAGGGTGCGTTATGGGGCAGTATCAGCGCACATGGCTTGCTCACCGATACGGTGATCGTCAGTGATGATGCCAAACAGTTCAAAGTCGGCGATCATGCGTTGTGTTGGATTCACGCCGAACGGTTGGTGCATAAGCTCAACACCTTCACAGATAAGCACTATGCCATTCAACAGCGCACCCGCAGGCTGATCTGGCTCTACTATGAATGCCTCAAAACCTACCGTCTCAACCCAAGTCCACAGCGCAAGGCGGTCTTGCAAAACCGCTTCGACCAGATATTCCGCCACCGAACCGGTTTTGCAGCCCTTGATAATCTGTTGAGGCGATTGCACGCCAACAAGGCTGAACTGCTGATGGTTCTGGAGCATCCGGAAATACCGCTGCACACCAACGGTTCCGAGAACGATATCCGAGTTGTTGTAGTCAAGCGCAAGATTTCAGGTGGGACGCGCAGTGACATTGGTCGGACCAACCGCGACACCTTCTTGTCGCTGCTCAAGACCTGCAACAAACTCGGCATCTCGTTTTGGGACTATTTGGGGGATAGGCTGGGCCTCAATGGGAAACCGGTGCCCGCTCTGCCGCAACTCGTAGGCCAGTCTCATTTTGCATCCTGAACAGCCACTCTTCGGCAAGATCGAGATTGCATTGCGCGACAGCTGGATTGTGAAGATGCGGTCGACATGACATTTCCAATCTTGCATTGTGGCGATGGTTCATCCGTCTGACGGCGCAATCATATCGACACATATAGCAGGACGTTTCACACAATGGCTCAGGCTGGCAATCAACTTGATATAGTTCGTCTCAGCATCACGTTGCGGGATGTGAAGCCCAGGGTCACAAGACGAATGGATGTCCCTGCGAACACATGCCTTAATGACCTCCACTTATACATTCAGGCCGCAATGGGGTGGCACAACTGCCATCTATGGGAATTTGAGGCGATCCGGTATGAGCAAGTTGTCACTTGGAGTGCTGATAGTGATCAGTATTTCTCCAGCCCCAAATCAGACGCCTCTGCTACCGTTCTCGACGTCATAGACTTTTTGCAAGGCAAACCCGAATTCAATTACCTCTATGATTTCGGAGACTCATGGAGACACAAAATCCGTATTGGAAAGATTCAGTCGGCACATAAGGACAGACAGTATCCATATCTTGTTTCCGGTAGCGGGCGTTGTCCACTTGAGGACATAGGAGGCGTATGGGGATACTCTGAATTCTTGGCAGCATTCGAAAACCCGGATTCTGAATACCGGGAGTACTATCCCGATTACTTCGATGGAAGTGACAACTGGAATCCGGAAGACGCGGAACTTGAAAAAAGGCGAGCAGCTATTGCGCGATTCCAATAGAATCCCCACCCCAGCCACCGCAAGCACAATTCCCCCATTCGTTGATGCCTCCAGAAAATCATGGAAACAGAAAGAGCGTCCGCTCTGACGCCTGAATTCTGCCCGGTGTTATGCCGGTATTACCCGAACACAGAGCCCATACCTGTCGATGCCGGTCCTGTGGCACGCTGGTGCGCGCTGCCTTTCCCGAGACCGTGAAAGCCCCCGCCCAGTATGGTGACGAAATCGCTGCCCTGGCGGCCTATTTGCAAACACAGCACTGCATTCCCGAGGATCGCCTGGCACGGATCTTCTCGGACCTCTACAAGATCAGGATCGCCCCGGCGACGCTGGCCAGTCTGATCGCCAAAAAGGCCGACAGCATGCGCGTTTTCGCGGACAGGGTAAGGGAACTGCTGTCCGGCACAGCTGTTGCCGTGAAGCATCTGGATGAGACCGGCTTGCGGATTGCCGGCAAGACGCGCTGGCTGCATATGCTGTGTTCCACATCCCTCAGTCATCTTCGGCTCGGGACCGGGCGAGGTGATATCCCATCGGGACTGGCAGGAACGATCGTTCACGATTGCTGGCCACCCTATTTGGCGCTGGAGGCCGTGGAGCATGGTCTTTGCAATGCGCATCTGCTCCGGGAGTTGCAGGCCGTCATCGATCACGACAGGGAACCCTGGGCGACGGATATGAAAGCCCTTTTGTCCGACGCACGGACGCTGGCACAGATGGCGCGCGATCAGGGTCGACCGGCGGTCAGTCTCAGGCATGTTCGTCAAATCAGGCAGAGGTTTGATGCCTGTTGCGACCGGGCGATCAAATTCCATGAAGGCCTGCCACCGCTTGCACGTCCAACGACCGGCAAACGCGGTCGCCCGAAGCGACGGGCTGGACATAATCTGGCGAGACGGATGCGAACACATAAGGCCGCGGTCCTGCTCTTTTTCAATGATCTGAATGTCCCCTTCACGAACAACGAAGCCGAACGTGACCTGCGCATGACAAAGGTTCGGCAGAAGGTCTCCGGAAGCTTCAGGACTGAGACAGGCGCTGAAAACTACTGCATTCTACGCACCGTTGTCGAAACAGCGCGAAAGCAAAGCTGGGATGTTCTGAGAGCCTTGAGCAAAAGCCCCGTTCAGCTTATCCGTGACCTCAATACATTCCATCAAATCCAGCTTGATAGGGTAGCTGGGTAGTTACCAATGAATTTAAGGAATTTGTTTGGGTCTGCATTATAGCTGTCACCCCATTTTTTGATCCCATCCGCTACCAAAATAATTAGTCGACCAAAATCAAGAGGTTTCATGTTTGGCAGCTGTGCGTGCTCAATCAACGATCCGGTTCCGATAAACGGCATCAGCGCCGATGTCTGACCTTTCTTGACCTTACGTGATGTGAGGTTCGTCATATGCAATACAGAGTTCCGAAATTCCCATAATTCAACGGCGGTGATATTTAGCGGTGAGAGATCGACATATGAGCTTAACCATTTCGTGAAATTTCTGGGGGCATCACCATGTTCAACAAACGCCAAAGTGTCGATGCAGGACATTAAGAGCTTAGAGCCCGATACCAAATGTCTCTCATTGAACAAAAGCCTTATGGCGTTGAAAAAATCATCATCAATTAATTGGTCAAGGCGAAAGGTATTTCCTTCAGTATATTTTATGAGCCAGTCGTCCATATCACCTGGCAAGTCCAGACCGACCTGTTCTCCCTGAAATGGTGAAAGGTCAGATTGGACATCGGAACGCGGGACGCCATCAACGATAGAGGTAACGCAGAGAAGCGGACTGTTTGTTGCTCTGTAGTGCACAAAACCTTCCTCAAACTTGCCCACCACTTGCCCCGCACGTTGCACGGCCCTCCACTCTGCGACTGTGTAGGTCTGAGGAAGAGCGAAGCGCTTAGCGATAGGAAAATCGGAATCGATCTTCGATCGGAGGAAGGACTTTTTTTCCAGATCGGTACCATGTTGACGATGGTGTATTATACCGTATTCATTGGCGGCTCCGTTTTCGAAGTATACGAAAACGTTGAAAATACGTTCGCTGCTCATTTCTGCTGTCACTTTCTATGTGGAAACTGGCGCGCACCGGAGTGTCACGGTCCAGACCTCAAGGTCCATAGTCAGATCGATCAGGTCTGTTTTTGACATATTGGCAAGAGCGCCATGTGTGAACTGGTCCAGCTTCGTGCGTGAATGGAGTCAGAAACCAGCAAACAAAGAACTAATCGCCAATGATACGATCAGGAAAATCCTGGACGCAAAAGTCCTGAAGGGTAGCTGGGTAGTTACAAGGCGGCTTTTAAAATGGGTCCATGCCTGGGCGGGTTTGTCCGCGAGCATGATGATCGAGGGCAAAGACAAGGACGTCCACTTGCGCCTGGACCTTGCGCGGATCACCGCCGCGGAACTGGCGACGTAAGCGGATATTCGGCCCATGCCCGAAAACATAAACCAGGAACCACACAACCCCGCGCTGCAAAGGCATAGCCGATACCACATATTCGTGCTAACTGAGCGCGATATTCAATTCGCCGGAGACTGACCCCGCCCATGCCTGTCTTTGCTGTCGCCGCTGCCCTCGGCGCCTCCTGCTGCTGGGCGGCAGGTGCCCTGCTTGCCCATCGGCCAGCGACACTCCTCGGCCCGTTTGCGCTAACACGCATTCAGCTTGGCTGGTCGGCTGCGCTTCTTATCGTCGTCGTTTCACTGCTTGGCCGCTGGCAAAGCGTTGTGTGGAGCGAATGGTTTGCATTTGTCGTCGCCAGCGTGGTGGGCGTTGTTGCAGCCAATATCGCGATGTTCGCCTGCATGCGGCGCGGCGGGCCGCGTCGCGCGCAGCTCCTCGTCTCGATGAACGGACCGATTGCAGCCCTGCTGGGTTTTGTCTTCCTCGGCGAGGTCATCAGCGGTCAAAAGCTGGCCGGCTGCGCGATCGCGCTTTCAGGAATGGCTTTGGCCATTCTTTACGGCGGCAACAGGGAAGACCGGCTGGAAGATGTCCGCGGGCCGATGGCGATCATGGTGGGCCTCGGTTTACTGGCAGCCGCTTCCAATGCGGTTGGTCTTGTGTTCCTGAAGCCCGCCATGCTCGCAGGAACCGACCCGCTGGCAGCCAATGCGCTCCGGACAGCGGGAGGAACGCTGGTCATTGCGATCATGGCACTGTGGAATGCACCCATGTTTGCTGTGCCGGAAAAACCGGGGCTTGGCCTGACGCTTCACGCCATCGCGCCCGGCGTGCTCGGACACGTCGTCGCCGTCAGCCTTCTGCTTTATGCCGTGCGCTGGATGGACACGGGCATTGCTGTGGTTCTTGGCTCCGCGGCACCCGTCATCATGCTGCCGATGATCTGGGCGCTGACCCGCAAACGGCCCCGGATGCTCGCATGGCTTGGAGCGTTCCTTGCAGTGGCCGGTACATCGCTGATCCTGATTTGACGATGGCCACCCTCACCCGCTGAGCGAACGAACGTAGCGGCCGTTGAAGCGGGCGTATCCATCTTCTGTTTCCTGCAGGTATCCGGCCGTCAGTTTGTGAAGATCCGGCAGCCGGTGAAACGGCACACCCGGAAACGCATGGTGCTCCGCGTGGTAGGGCATGCTCCAGGCCAGCCGGCGGACAAGCCGGTTGGTAAATGTTGTCCGGCTGTTTTCAAACATATTGGCCACGAAGGCGCATCGGCCATGCTCGGCCAGAAGATAGAGCCGAAGGAAAGGCTGGCCGATGATCGCCGGAATGATCCAGACATACAGCAATATGGCGGACCCGGCGACCGCCGAGATCGCGGCAAGGAGCGCATAAAGGGCGAGCATATTGCGGGCCTCGCGCATGACCTGCTGGCGCGCGGCCGGCGGAACGTAATCATCGCGAGTTCCACGGATCGCGTTACGCACTATGGTGGCGACTTGCCGTGCCCAGACCGGGAACCCCGAGATATGCGCGACATACTGGCCTATCGTTTCCGGTTTCGGGCGCGCCAGTTCGGGGTCGCGCTCGGGATCCTGTGTGTGGCGGTGGTGGGCGAAGTGGAAATAGCGGAACCACTCGGCCGGCAGAAGGATCAGGAAACCGCACAGGCGTGCGACCGCATCGTTGACCGAGGGTGTCGCGAAAGCCGTGCGGTGGATTGTCTCGTGGAGCGTGGTGAACAGGAAGATAATCGCGACGCCTTGCGGAACCATCAGCAACGGCCAGAACGGGACCTTGGCGGCGATCAGAGAACCCAGGACAAGAATTGCACCCGCATGGAGGGCCAGCGCCGCAATTCCTTTGCGGTTCGATTTTTCAGTCAAACGCTTCTTTTGCTGCGGTGTCAGCGATGCGAGGAATTCGCGGTGACCTGTTGCGGAGACCTTGGTTCCTTCCACCTGGCTGCCTTTCATGGCAGCAGTCCCAGTGTTTCGAGCAAGCGATACTTGTCCCAGTCAACCCAGCTTTCGACGATCCGACCGTCGGCAACCCGGTCGATATCTATCCCGGTCCAAACGGCGGTCTTCCCGGTCGGGGCTTTGCCCATATAGTCCCCGGTGTGCCTTGCGGAAAACTCCCAGCGCGTGGCGACGAGATCACCCTCGACAACCTGCATAATGACCCTGACGCGGGATTCGGAGAACGCAGTATGGTAGTCCGCGACAAGGGCTTTCCACCCGGTGAGGTCGAGATCCTTCACATCACCCTGGATACTCGGTTCCTGGTGATTGATATAGTTCTGTGAAAAAACGAGTGCGGGGTCATCGCGGTTGTCGCTCGACCAGAATTCCAACGCCCTGCCCGCCAGTTGCCTGTTCTCGTCGCTCATTGGATATGTCCTAACCTAAACAATGTCTTCCGCTAGAAATCGGTGGGAACGCCACCCTCCCTCTTGCGGCGTTCGACAAACGCCCGCAACTCTTCTGCAATCGCGGAATCCAGCGCCGGTGGTTCATATTCGGCGAGGCGCTGTTTCCACACGGCGTTTGCCTTTTGCATCGCCGTCGGACCACCGGCTTCGTGCCATGTCTCGAAATTGCGCCAGTCGCTGATGATGGGCGCGTAGAATGCGTCCTTGTAGCGTGCCTGCGTATGCGGCGTTCCGAAGAAGTGGCCACCGGGTCCGACATCGGCGATGGCATCGACGCCCAGTTCGTCCTCGTCGAATTTCAAAGGCGTGCAGAATTCGGCAACCATCTGCAGGAGATCGATGTCCAGTATGACTTTCTCGAAGGAACAGCACAGGCCGCCCTCCATCCAGCCGGCGCCGTGCTTGAGCATGTGGCCGCCGCTGTTCACGGCACCCCAAAGCGAGAAGACGGACTCATAGGCCGCCTGCGCATCCACCGTGTTGGCTGCACACACATTGGAGGTCCGGTACGGCACGTTGTAGCGGCGCGCCAATTGGCCGCCGACATATTGCGCCTTCATATATTCGGGTGTCCCGAAGGCCGGCGCGCCGGATTTCATGTCGACATTCGACGTAAAGCCGCCATACATGGCCGGTGCGCCCGGATTGACCATCTGGCTGAAGGCCAGCCCCGCCAGTGCCTCTGCATTCTGTTGTACCAGCGCACCCGGTATCGTCACCGGCGCCATGGCCCCCGAGAGCGTGAATGGCGTGATGACCACCGGCTGGCCCATGGATGACATGTCGATAATGCCCTGCATCATCGGAATGTCGAGCTGCAATGGCGAGTTCGTATTGATGATGGTGAAGAGCGTTGGCTGACGCCTCAGGTCATCCATGCTGATGCCGTGCGCAATCCGGGCCATTTCGATCGAATCGGCGACACGTTCCCTGCCGAGCGAATAAATGCTGAAAACCTTGTCCGTCAGCGTGATGTAATCGGATATGCAATCGAGATGGCGGATTGAGGCGTGGATATCGACCGGCTCCACCGGATAACCGCCGATCAGGTGAATGATGGGATGATGCTGCGCCAGTTTCAGCAAGTTCTGATAATCCTGCACATTGCCGCTGCGACGTCCCTTGTCGAGACACGACGAATTCGGCGCACTTGCCATCATGCAAAACGCCATCTTGTCGCCGCCGATCAGTACATTGTGCTCCGGATTGCGGGCGTGCAGTACGAATTGCTCGGGTATGGACGCAATGTGTTCGAGGATCAGGTCCGGATCGAAACGCACCCGCGTATCGTCCGCATCGACGTCTGCACCGGCCCGTTTCATGATGGCGCGGGCACCGTCATGAAGAACATTGATCCCGGTCTCAGCAAGGACCCGAAGCGAGGCCTGGTGGATACGTTCTATCGCCTCGTCCGAGACCAGATCGATAGGGGCATGGGGTCGTGTCGGCTGGACGAACGGACGCGCAACCACACCGTCCGCGCCGCGCTTTCGCACGCGTCCGCCGCGTCTGCGTTGCGGTGCGTCACCCCCGGACAATACGCTCGCCATCGTCGCAATCTCCTCTTCGGTCAGGCCGCGGCACGAAGGTCTAGGATCACCTTGCTGGCCTGGCCGTTTCGCAGCGCTTCAAATCCCTTTTCATAATCCTCAAAAGCAAAGCGGTGTGTCAGAATGGGAGATATGTCAAGACCGCTTTCAAGCATCGCAAGCGCTTTGTGCCAGGTGTCGAACATTTCACGGCCATAGATGCCTTTGAACTGCAAACCCTTGAAGATCGCCTCGTTGAGATCGATCGTCACGGGACCATGAAAAATTCCCAACAGTCCGACCTGACCGCCATTGTTCAGGTTCTCGATCATGTCCTGCAATGCGGCAGACGAACCGGACATTTCCAGTCCGACATCGAACCCTTCCTTCATGCCTAGCTCGGCCATGACATCGTCAAGATCTTCCTTACCGGCGACTACGGCACGGGTCGCACCCATCCTGTCCGCAAGTTTCAGGCGCCCCGGATTGATGTCCGTGACGACAATGTGACGGGCACCGACATGACGGCAGACCGCGGCGGCCATCAGGCCGATGGGACCGGCACCGGTAATCAGGACGTCCTCGCCGACAAGATCGAAGCTCAGTGCCGTGTGCACGGCGTTGCCGAGCGGATCGAGTATCGACGCATATTCGTCCGGTATGTCATCCGGGATCGGGTAGACATTGTGAACAGGGATCACCAGAAACTCGGCGAATGCACCCGTCCGATTGACGCCGATGCCCTTGGTATCGCGGCACAAATGCTCGCGCCCCGCCCGGCAGTTGCGGCACTGGCCGCAGACGATGTGACCTTCGCCGGACACGCGCTGACCGATCTCGAACCCATCGGCCCCGGGCCCCAGCTTGTCGATATGTCCGACGAACTCGTGACCGATCGTCAGGGGGACGGGAATCGTCTTTGCCGCCCAATCGTCCCAATTGTAGATGTGGATATCCGTGCCGCAGATTGACGCACTGTCGATCCTGATACGAACCTCGCCTGGCCCCGGTTCCGGAACTTCCACGTTTTTCATGGTCAATCCCGGCGCTGCGTTTTCCTTGACGAGTGCGCGCATTTTGTCCGCTCCCTAATTGATCAGGCCGTGCTCAAGGCCGGCCTGTGTAAAGGCGGCAACGGCGCGGCCGACATGTTCGGGCGTGTGGGCAGCGGACATCTGTGTGCGGATACGGGCCATGCCTTTCGGCACCACCGGATATGAAAATGCAATCACATAGACGCCATGCTGCAGCATCGTGTCCGCCAGTTTGGCCGCCGATGCCGCGTCTCCCACCATGACGGGGACAATCGGATGATTGCCCTCGATCAGCGTAAAGCCGGCAGCCGCCATGCCGGCGCGGAAGCGGGCCGCATTGTCGTGCAGGCGGCGACGCGCGTCCACGGCAGCCTCTGCAATGTCAATGGCCTCGATCGCGGCTGCGCATACGGCAGGGGCGACTGCATTGGAAAACAGGTATGGACGCGCACGCTGCCGCAAAAGGTCGACAATGGGCCGTGCCGCCGCGACATATCCACCGGAAGCACCGCCGAGTGCCTTGCCGTAGGTGCCAGTCAGAATGTGTACCCTGCCCTCGACACCGAGCAGTTCGGGCGTGCCGGCACCGCGCTCGCCGAGAAAACCGGTGGCGTGGCAATCGTCCACCATGACCAGCGCGTCATGTTTTTCGGCAAGATCACAGATCGCCGGAAGGTTGGCCACGATGCCGTCCATGGAAAACACGCCGTCGGTCACGATCAGCCGGAATCGACAATCCTTTGCTGCAACGAGCTGCTTTTCCAGATCGTCCATGTCGTTGTTCGCATAGCGGAAGCGCTGCGCTTTGCACAGCCGGATGCCATCGATGATCGACGCGTGATTGAGGCTGTCCGATATGACCGCGTCTGCGTCCGATAGCAGCACTTCGAACACACCGCCATTGGCATCGAAACAGGATGGGAAGACAATCGAATCCTCGGTTCGCAGGAACGACGCGGTGCGTTCTTCAAGCCTGCGATGCAGGTCTTGCGTGCCGCAAATGAACCGGACCGACGCCATGCCGAAACCGTGACTGTCAAGCGCGTTCTTCGCGGCCTCGATCAGGCGGGGCTCATCGGCCAGCCCGAGATAGTTGTTGGCGCAGAAATTCAGGACCTCCTGCTCGTTGCCTTCGGCATCCCGGGTCCGGATCATCGGAGCCTGCGGCGACGTGATGACACGCTCACGTTTCAGCGTACCTGCATCCTCGATATCTACGAGCGCCGCCCGGGCGGAGTCGATCAGTGTGCTGGACATGATATTCCTGTATGTTGTACCAGTTCCTGTATATTGGAATAGATTTCGATCATGTCAATCGAAAGGCAACCGCCGTCCGATCGGCATCACACCATAACAGATTTTGCACGATACTGATCGGGCTGGGCGACCAGCAGCAGAGCCTGTGTCTCGCCCTTTTCCACGTTGTCGATGCGATGCGGTGAATCGGCCCGATAGCGCAGCGTGTCGCCGGCCTTTGCAAAGACCGTTTTGCCGCTGATGGACACCGAAATGGAACCGACCAGACAGGTCAGATGTTCGAATGTGCCGACGGCATGGGCTTTTGAATCCAGGCATCCGGAGGGCTGCATGACGAGGTGGTGCCATTCTACTGGCAAGACCGTGCGAACGGGGCTCAACATGTAAAGCTCGCACAGCCCGTCAGCGCTGCGTCGCAATGGTGTGGAATAGTGGTGCTGGTGTTCGATCGGCTCATCCTGACGCGCCACGCCCTCGAGCGTTGCCAGATCGAGGCCCAGAGCCTGGGACAGTGCCCAAACAATCGAGAATGTCGGATTGGCGGTGCCACGCTCGATCGCCGACAGCATTGACCGCGAAACACCGCTGCGTTCCGCCAGCTGCTCCAGTGTAAGGTCAAGAGCCTTGCGTTTTGACCTGACCAGTTTGCCGATATCGGGCGTCGGCGCGACATTCATGAATCATCTCCCATGCCATGTACCATCGCAACGCCTTCTAGCGCATATTCCAACATATTGGAAATTTTCCATCGAGCGCCTGCTAGGCGGATGTGCCCTCAAGCAGAGCCGACCTGGCGCGCAGTTCTCGGGTTACGTACTCGTTGAATGCCTTGACCCGGGCCGCGCCGCGGATGTCAGAGTGGGTGAGCACCCAAAGCGCAGTGTCCATTTCACGGATTGGTCCCGTGATGCGAGTCAGAGCTGCCGTCGTGTCGCCCAGGCAACAGGGAAGTATCGCAATGCCGATACCGGAAAGCGCGCAATCTCGCACGGCAACGAAAGTGTCTGCAGTCATTGCAATGCGATCGGCCGCGACGTTTCGTGACAGCCAGTCACCGACGGGAGACCCTGCAAGTGCATTTCCGATACCCACCCAGCGGGACTTCGCCAGCAGTTTCTCGCGCTGCCTTTCCGGCAGGTCTGCGGCAACGGACTTTGCCGCATAGGCAGCGAAGGACAACCGCGAAACACGTTGGCCGACCAATGCGTCGGGAGGCATATTCGACGCCCGAACGGCAATATCGGCATCCTGCTTCGTCAGGTTCAGCCGGCTGTTGGTGACGGAGACATCAATCCGGATCTCCGGGTGTCGCGAAATGAAACTCTGAATAAGCGGCGCAAGCAACGACACAAGAAGTGAGTCGGTGGTAGTCACCGCCAGATGTCCTTCCATGCGCAAGTCACGGCCGAGCAGATCGCGATTGATGGCCGTGACATTCTGCTCGATCTTGCGAGCCGCATCGACAATGGCAGCGCATTCTTCCGTTGGCCGGTAGCCGGACTGGCGTCTTTCGAACAACCGGACTGCGTTGTCAGACTCGAATTTCGCAATCCTGCGCAGAACCGTGCTGGCATTGACACCGAGGCGTTCGGCCGCCGCGACAGCCGATCCGCTGTCGGCGACCGCGATAACGATACGGAATATGTCCCAGTCGGGATTCTGCATAATCGCAGATTGAATATGCAAAAATGGTCGTTGTCGAGCGTTTTCGCATTTTCTAGAGTTTCCGGGTCATTGTACGCACCCTGGTACGTGGTTCGCCACAGGGGACGGAGTGACGCATGCATGGTTGCGGCAGATGGCGGACGGCAAGACACCGTCACGACTGCAGTTTTCACAATGATCCTCACGGGAGTACGTTATGAATCGCACGATCGCATTGGCAGGAATTCTCTCCGCCGCCCTCATCGGTGGCAGCTTCGCGGCTGATCCGACTGTTGACCGGCAAAACATCATGAAGAATGTCGGTGCGGCTACCGGGGTTGGCGCCAAGATTGCCAAAGGTGAAATGGAGTTCGATACCGCCACCGCACAGCTGGTCTTCAATACACTGAACGCGGCAGCGAACGGTTACGGATATCTGTTCCCGGCCGGATCAGAAACCGGAAACGACTCTGAAGCGTCCCCTAAGATCTGGGAAGACATGGCCGGGTTTGAAGCAGCCGTCGCCAAGTTTGCCGCCGACACAAACGTGAAAGTCGCGGATCTCGACGGCTTCCGGGCGGCTTTTGGTGCGGCGACCCAGAATTGCGGCAGCTGTCACGAAAGCTATCGTGTGAAGAAGCAATAGCAACATCAGATCGCGCCGGCGCACAGCGCCGGTGCAGCCGCCTTTGATCCGAAGATATCGAGCCTCACAAAGTATGTTCTCGGTTGCGAAAAACTGAGTGGCAGGGCTTGTGACCGAATTTTCCATACGTTATAGCGTTACACACCAGTGTTACAACATAACAAGTTCGGTCCCCATCATGAAATCAGCATCCAAAACTCTGCTCACTTCGGTTGCGTTGCTTAGCCTGACGGCGACCGGCTACGCCGCACCGGCAGTCGTGACATCGATCAAGCCCGTTCATTCACTCGTCGCGGGTGTCATGGAGGGCGTCGGCACGCCGGAGATCATAGTCGATGGCGCAGCATCGCCTCATACTTACAGCCTGCGCCCGTCGCAGGCAGCAAGTCTTGAGAAAGCGGATCTTGTGTTCTGGATTGGCCCCAGAATTGAGACTTTCCTCACCAATCCCCTTGAAACGATCGGCCAGAATGCGACCGTGGTCGAACTTGGCGATGCGCACGGACTGACGCGCCTGGCATTGCGTGAAGGTGGCGCCTTTGAATCGCATGACCATGATCATGACCATGGCGACCATGCTGATCACGACGACCACGATCATGAGAAGCATGCCGAGCATGCGGACCACGACGATCACGATCATGAAAAGCATGCTGACCATGATGATCACGACGACCATGATCACGAAAAACACGCCGAGCATGCGGATCACGACGACCATGATCACGAAAAACACGCCGAGCATGCGGATCACGACAACCATGATCATGAAAAGCATGCTGGCCATGATGATCATGCCGACGACGCACACGGCGAATTTGACATGCATGTGTGGCTGGACCCGCAAAATGCCAAAGCCCTTGTTCACGAAATAGAAGAAGCGCTGGTAAAGGCGGACCCGGAGAACGCCGGCAAATATGAAGCCAATGCCGCCCGTTTGGAGGCGAGGCTGGATGAGCTGACCACTGAGGTTTCAGCCGTCCTTGAACCGGTCAAAGACCGTTCTTTCATCGTGTTTCACGACGCGTATCCCTATTTCGAAAACCGCTTCGGCATCTCGGCCGCCGGTTCCGTGACGGTCAGTCGAGAGGTAGCGCCCGGCGCTGCACGGGTGTCCGAAATCAGGGAGAAAGTCGAATCGCTCGGCGTGACCTGTGTGTTTTCCGAACCGCAGTTCGAACCGAAGATCGTTGAAGTGATTACCGAAAACACCAATGCGAGTTCCGGTGTGCTCGATCCGTTAGGCGCGAACTTTGATAACGGCGGGGAGCTGTATTTCACGCTCATACGCACACTGGCCGACAACATGCGGACATGTCTGTCGGGAAATAGCTGAGCCTAATTGATCGCCCCAGGCCAGCTACGCAAAGGACCGCATTCGCGGTCCTTTGTGTCTTGTGAGGTGGTTTTCCCTTCCCTAAGGTCCGCAAGCATTGTTTGGCGGATCGGGGGTCATCCATGAGTTGGATCATCGGCATTGCTGTTGTTATCGGTCTGGCCATTGCGATCAGCTGGCGTATCGCCGGCCGCAATGAAATTCCTCTGACGGCAGAGGTTCGAAAGGCTGAAGCATCCGGCGAGACGCTGCCCCTGGAACCAGGCGAACTTTATTTCACGAGACGGGGTCCGGCAGACGGGCCGGTGGTTGTGATGATCCACGGCTTCGGGACGCCGCACATGGTGTTCGAGCAGAACGCGGACGCCCTCGCCGCCGCCGGTTTCCACGTGGTCCTTTTCGACCATTTCGGCCGTGGCTGGTCGGATCGCCCGCCTGCGCGTTATGATGCGGATTTCTATGATCGGGAACTTTCGGGCCTCTTGGATGCGCTTGCTCTGAAAGAGCCTCTGGCGCTTGTCGGATACTCCATGGGCGGTGTTATTGCAGCGGAATTTGCCGAGCGGCATCCCGAACGCCTGACGGCCCTAGTCCTGTTCGCGCCGGCCGGACTGGCACTGGAACCCTTTCTCGGCAAAATCCTTGGCCGGCTGTTGCGCATCCGCTTGCTCGGCGACTGGCTTTGGCGACTTCGCGCCCGCGCACTTTTGCTGGGTGACCCTCAATTCACCAAGCCTCCATCAGATCCTACTCGCTGCCTGCAGGGCGACGACACGATCCAGATGCGCTACCGGGGTTACTTCCCGGCGCTGTTGCAGACCTGGCGCCATTTGCCGATGGAGGATCGTGATGCCGTCTTCGGATCAGCGTCGAAGAAGGTGCCGATGCTGGCGTTTTTTGGCGACAGAGACCAAACGATCGGCATCGAGAGCGAAGCACGCCTTCGAAGGGTCGCGCCTCATGCACGCGTGGAAATGATCGAGGGCGGGACGCACGGCTTGCTCTACGAGATGCATGACACCGTCAATCCGCTCATGATCGACTTCCTGCGCTCAAACACGCACTAGCCGATCCGGCCTTCCTTCTGGCCAAGCACCAGCTTGTCGGCAACTTTCGCCGCGGCTTCGGCCTTGTGTATGACACCGTCCTTGTTCTTGTCGAGCCCGGCATTTTGCTTATAGGCCTTGGTACCCTCGCGGAACAGGACGAAACTCTCCGACTTGCCAACGGCCCGCGGAAACAGCACGGCCATGTACACGTCGCTCAGGCTGATCATTGGCTTTGAACCGACGGCCCTGCGAAAATAGCGCTCGACGAAATCGAGCTGATCAAGCGCGGTCATTTTCGCAAGTTTCGCGGTCGTCGTTCCCAGATCCTTGGCGGTTGTGGGCATGAACTGGATAAGACCTGTCGCACCGCTTCCCGCGGCATTCTTGATCTTCGGCGAAAATGTCTCACCTGTTTCGAAGGCCATGACCGCCATCAGGTGGTCAGGATCGCAATGCAGGCGATTTGCGATGGCAAGTACCTTTTGCTTGAATTCCGGTCCGTGCTTCTTCTCGGTGACCGCACCCCAGGCAACCTCAGTATCACTGCCGACTGCATCGCCTGCACCCGGCACAATCGGGTTTGCAGGTGCCAGTGACCCTGCTTCGAAACCCGGACCGCCGGCAATCGCATCGGCGAAGTCAAAGGCGGGAAGTTTGAAGCCGAGCGCTTCTGCGGTGTCGGGGCCAATGATTCCATCGTCAGCATTGGGGCCGAAGGCCTCTGTCTGAAACTCGATGACAGCCTTGAAAGTCCCGGGACCGAAATCGCCATCGACTCCAACATGACGTGACAACCTTTCGCCGAGGCGCTGCTGTAGCTGCCGCACCAGAGCCCCTTGCGATCCCATGCGCAGTATGACCGTCTTTCCGTCATAGCGCGTCTTGATCATCTGCTGGGCTTCCTCAGCCATAAGGAGCACATATTCGGTGCTTGCCTGTACGCCAGCCGCCCGCTGGAACGGAGCGATGAACTTCTTCCACGGACCACTTTCGCTGCCGCGGACACCCTTCTTAACCGTGCCGGCGATTGTCTGGCACCCGGCGCTCGAGAACTTCGAATCCGGTATGGCGCCATCGATGCCCATACTGAACGCACAGTGGATGTTGTCGCCGGCAATGCGGCCGACCTCCCAACGGTCGTCCAGATCAAAGTCCGTGTCGTCGGCGGTTCGTTGGATTGTAATGGCACACTCCTGGCGCAGCGCCCAGTGGCCGTTCTGTCCCTCCGAGCGCTTGTGCCAGCCGGCCGCGTATTCCTTGTAGCGCCCGCAACCCATCTGGTTGACGCCTTTCCCGCCGCCGGCAACCTTGCTGGCGACGACCGTATGGAACGGCACAGTCGATCCCGGGAACAGAGCCAGGCCGCCATTCGGACGCCACTGCCCGATCGTGCAGTTCATGGTCTTGTAATTGACCTCGCGCAGCGCGAGTTCATGTCCTTCAGCGAACACGGTTCCGGAAAAATCGATGGGCCTGCAACCGCGCAGGCCGAACACAATGATGCCGCGCCCGTCGATCGGGAACAGGCTGCGCTTCCAAAGGCCAATCAGATGGGCCTCTTTCAGGATCAGGGCGCCGGTTTCCGCCCCGCCCGGATCCTCTGTGACAACATCCGGTGAAATGTCGACAGGCGGTGCTTCGGGCGGTGGTTCGTCTTCCTCAACGGGCGCGGCCGGCACCGCTGGTCCAGGGGTATCAACATCCTCCTCCGACGACTCGGACAGGATTTCCCGTATCTTTTCCTTGAGTGCATCCAGCGAAATGCCCGTTACGCTGTCGTTTCCGGATGCCGCGTGGCCCTCAATCTTCAGCCGCAAGGCCGTAATGTCCGCGGCGAGCTGCGCCAGGCCGATGAGTGCCAGGCGATCGAGCATGTCGTCAATCTCTCCGGCAATACCCTCCAGACGCCGCATTTCGGCTTCGTCACCCGCCGCTTCGGCCCTTTCGAACGGTTCAACGAGCGAATCGCGAAGCGTCAGAAGCTGCTGCTCCATTTGAGCCTTGGTCGCCATGGATTACCTCCGCTATTGAGGACGAGTAGCGTCACGCACCCTTTCAGCCAGAACCCGCAACTCCACGGACGCATCGAGCAATGCGCTCGCATCGGTCGGCGATGCGCCGGCCAGGACCGCCTGCGTTGCGGCGTCCATGGACACAAGCGTCTGGTCCATCAGGATCACCCATCCGGCAAGCAGCTTGCGGTCTGCCTCCAGCTTCGGAACATCGGCGGCAGGGATGCCGCGATTGCGGATGACGCCACGCTTCACGTAGGAGCACTGGATGACTGTGTACATTTCCCTGGTACCGTTCCGAAGCCGCACCAGCAGGGCGCGCATATCCGGATAGGCCTCAAGCAGCTTGCGGCGAAACGCTGCCCTGTCTCGAAGTTTCTGTGCCTGCTCGAAAAGCGGAAGCAGGCGCCCTGCCAAGGCCTGGGCTCCCGGAACAAATGCCGTCGGCAAACCGGCCGCAATAGACAAAGCTTCAGTTGTCGCGAGTAGGTTCGAGTAGAGCGTTCCGGCACGGCTCGCCAGCGCGTTCGCATTTTCGCCGTTTGCGAGGCCCGCCAGCATGGCATTGTAGGTTGTCACCGAGTTGAGGCCCGCCCGAATTGCCGCCGTGAGGGGCGGATCGCCAGCGTCGACATAGTAGGCCGCCTTGTCAGGATCAAAATCGAAAACACGCGTCAGGCTCGGATCGCTCCTTCGCGCGACGATGCGCTCGGCACTTGCCAGCCGGTCGAGGACCTTGTCGGCCTCCGCCGCCTGCTGCCCGTAGGCCTGTTCGTAAAGCTGAAATTCCGCGATGCCCGTGTTGCAAGCAGTCAGTGCCGGCAATAGAAAAACAAGTAGAATAAGAGCCGACCAACGGAACGACATCGCCCCCTCCCGTTATAGTTGATGATTACAGTAACCGGACGGCCCGCAAATGTTAACACCACACGTCACCGGAGCATTCAACTAGTCGGTTGGTGGTGTGTTGCGGCCACAATCGAGCTTAGGGCCTGCAACAACAACCGGATCCGAAGTTCAGGCGGTTATTTCTGGTCTTCAGCGATCGGAAATCCGACTTCCTTGTAGAATTTCAGAGCGCCGTCATGCAGCCGTCCGGTGATGTTCGCCATCAAGCGGTCGTCCACGCCTTCCCACCAGGCCGCGGATTTGATCATGTCTTTCTTTTGTTCCCAGAAGGTCTTGGTCAGGAGATAGGCTGTGTCATCATCCATCTCGGTCGTCGTGTAGACCACCATCGGAACCGATGTCGTGGTTACATCGTCATCCTGCCCTGGATAGGTGCCGCCGGGTATCACCATCGGCGTGCGTTTGGTCTTTTTGACTTCTTCCCCGTCCATGGTCAGAAGATTGACGCTGGTCTCCATGGCCACTTCAAGGACCATTGGTGCCGGCCACGATCCCGCCGTCACGAAGCCATCGACCTTGCCGCTTTTTAGCGCTTTCTCGGCGCCCGACAGTTCCGCGTCGACAATGGTAACCTTGCCCTCAAGGCCAAAGAGGTTGATGTATTTGGCACCTTCCCTGGATGCGAATGTGCCGTTGTCCATGAGCAGCGATTTGCCATCCAGGTCGGAAAAGGTCAGCGAGCCTGACTCCTGCGCCATGACGAAGTGCATGGTCAGTGAAGGAATGGGAAACAGCGCCCGGATCGTGTGAAAGTCGTCACTGTCCTTGTCCGCGAACATGGCCTTTCCCTGCTGGGAAAGGCTCACCAGAATTGGCGGTGACGTGAAGATATAGTCATCAGAAGCGTTTTCGATGTCCAGGATGTTCTGAACGGAACCTGTGCTTTCTGCGACCGTGACGACAATTTCGCCGTTCGATCCGGTCTTGAGGGCCTGCGCCAGCTGCTCGCCCATCTTGTAGTAGGAGGATGATGATTTGGCCGACTTGAGGGAAATCTGTATGTCAGCCGCTGCCGGCCCGGCCGCCAGCAATACAGACGCAATACAAATGCCCAGAAGTCTCGTCGGCAAATTCATGTCACTTTCCTCCGATGGTGACGATTATGACTTTTGGCCAACCGGGCAATATCGGCCCCGCGTGCTTGTGGGCGCAGCGGTATGAGACTAGGAAAGCCGATTCCCCCTGTTCTTTCCAGTTCAAGTTCTGAATTCTTGCTGCGAAACAGAGTCCGGAAATAGACGCAATACAATGTTTTGTAAATGTTTTTTCGCAGTCTTTGAAACATCAACTTTCCGGCTTTGGCCAAAGTATCATTTGCGTGCAACGGAAATACGCCATGGTTTTTCCGGCTTCCACAGAGCTGACCACCGCGTCCCAGACCTGGGTGGTGCGGCCCTTGTGCAGCGGCGTTGCCCTGCAAATCACACTGCCCTCGCGCGCGGTACCGAGAAAATTCGATGAAAGATCAATCGTCGTGAACCCGTGCGCGCCGTCCGGAAGACAACGCAATGTGCCGTAACCGCAGCATGTATCGGCCAGGGTGACCACGGAACCGGCATGCAGGAAGCCGTTCCATGCCATCAGGGAAGTCGTGACGGAAAATCGCGCGACAACAAGATCGGGATCGACTGTCTCGAACTCTATTCCCATTTGACCGGGCAGATACGCGTCACCACGCCGGTTCCACTCATTCACATTTTCCGGAATGGAAATTTTCAATGGTGCCTCCGCTCGTTGCTTGTTTGCCGTCAGTACCCTCGTTTCCGGTCGACGAACTCAGGAAGTTTTCCTGTCTCAAAGTATGCCGCAAGGTTTTCGGCCACAATTGCGGAGGCGGTCGTCCGGTTGGTCGGCCCCGATATGTGCGGCAGCACGGTGACATCCGGGTGTGACCAAAACGGACTTTCCTGCGGAAGCGGCTCCTGCTCGAAGACGTCGAGAACGGCATGCTTCAGGTGGCCACGATCCAGTTGTTCAAGAAGCGCCGTTGCCTCCACGATCGGACCACGGGCAAAATTGATCAGGCTTGCACCCTCTTTCATGGCGGACAAGCGGTCGGCATCGAGGAGACCCCGGGTCTCGTCCGTCAGTGGAACCAGCACAATCACGATATCGGATTTCGACAGCATGCGGTCCAGCCCGTCCGGGCCGCTAAATGTTTCAACGCCATCCATTCCGGCGCCTGACCTGCTCCAGCCGCAAACGGTGAATTGACGGTCCAGCAGTTGCCCGGCCGCCATCCGGCCAAGATTGCCAAGCCCGAGGATTCCGATTGTTCGTTGCGAAGGCAGCGGCAGGTCATGCATCTTCCACACACGGGCTTCCTGCTGCCGACGGTATCGCGGCATGTCACGATGCAGGTAGAGCGTCCACGCGATCACAGCCTCGGCCATGGTTCTGGCCATTTGCGGATCCTCGAGACGAACGATCTTTGGCCCGTCGACGGGCAGTTCAGTAACAATCCGCTCGACCCCGGCCCAGAGACTGTGGATCCATTCGAGATTGGGTAGTTGCCCAAGGTCTGCCGGATCCGGATCGGCGACGATCGCCACGCGGGCGGCTTGCCGCTGTTCACCATTCAATGTTTCAAACGCGTCGATCTTGAAGGACGGCATCGCCGCCCGCAGCGCCTCAAGCCATGTTTCCCGGTCCGCATCATCCGTGCGCGCGACGAAGGGAATTGTTGCTTTCATTCGGTCGGAACTCCCGTTTGCGACAGTGGACAGCTCGCAAACGCGCCCGGAAACCGGCGCACTGCGACGGAATCCCTACCATCGGGTGCCGTTGCGCTCAAGCATGGTCATCCGACCGTTCCGCAGCTTAAGGCGAGCGCTCCCAGAAGAGATCGTCATCAACAACATTGGTCTTGAAAACGATATAGGTAAACGGTTCGTCGTTCGGGTTCTTGGTATTGTGGACCTCGCGCGGCTCGCAGGTCAGGGTGTCGCCGGCTCTGAGCTCGAAGAGCTCTCCGTCAATCTCAAAGGAACCGCTGCCGTGCAGAATATGGAAGACTTCCGTGCAGCTTTCGTGGTGGTGATCGTCAACCTGTGCATGCGGCGCCAATTCGACGATCTGCACCAGCGTGCCTGCGGCGTTGAGCGCATCGGAGCGCAACAGGATTTTCTTGCGATAGCCTTTACCTGCTATCCACGGCACGCTTTCCAGGTCAACGAACTTCATGCCACATCCTCGAACCGCCAAAACCGAACACGCCGCCCGAAGGCGGCGTGTTGTCAGTTTAGCCCCGGCTGTCAGGCATGCAACTCGCGACTGAGGCTGGTGCCGTCAGGCGCCTTCAGTTCCCCGCTGTCCGGAACCGCGCTCGAATCCTCGTTGAGCGACTTCACGATGCCCCAGGTCATGAGAAGCATGATTACGCTGACCGGCAGAGCCGCTGCGATCGACGCCGTCTGCAGCGCCGTCAGGCCGCCTGCCAGCAGCAGCACTGCCGCTACAAAGCCTTCGCCAAGTCCCCATACGATGCGGAAACGCTGCGGTGGGTTGTCGTCGCCCATAGACAGCATGGTGGTGATCACCAGGGTGCCGGAGTCGGACGACGTGATGAACCATGTGGCAAGAAGGATCGTCGCCAGCGCCGCCATCGCCCAGTTCAGCCAGACCAGGTCGGTCATGCGCTCGATCGTTCCGTAAAGCGCCGCCGGCAGGTTCCAGTCACGTACCAGCTGCGCAACACCGGCCGTGCCGACGCCCGTATCCGCCGTGAGTTCAAGGAACATCGCATTGCCGCCGAACACGCAAAGCCAGAAGAAGGCGATGGTTGTCGGGACGAACATCACACCGAGCATGAATTCACGGATCGTCCGGCCACGGCTGATCCGGGCAATGAACATGCCGACAAACGGCGCCCAGGAAATCCACCAGCCCCAGTAGAAGATGGTCCAGCCACCCTGCCAGGCCGCATCACCGGTACCGTTGAACGTCTGGAAGCCCATCGGAATGACGTTCCAAAGATAGTCGCCGACGGTGGTAACGAAAAAGCCCATCAGCCACTTGAAGGGCCCGCCGAAGAGGAAGAAGGCAAGCAGCACGATGCTGAGGTAAATGTTCCATTCGGAAATGATGCGAATGCCGTTACCGACCCCGGAGACGGCGGACAGTGTCGCGACAATCGAAATGATGACGATCAGGATGACCTGCGTCAAAACCCCGGGATCAATGCCGAAGAGATAGTTCAATCCGGTCGCCATCTGGCTGACACCGAGACCAAGCGATGTGGCAACGCCGAAGACGGTTCCGAAAACCGCGAGAAGGTCAACCGCGTGTCCGGCGGGACCGTATATCCTGTCGCCGATAACCGGATAGAGTGCCGAGCGCAGCGTCAGCGGGAGCTTCTTGCGGAAGCCGAAATAGGCAAGGCAAAGCCCGATCATCACGTAGACGGCCCAGCCGTGGAAGCCCCAATGGAAATAGGTGACGCGCATGGCCATGACTGCGCGCTGGGCGTCCATTGCCGTTGCCCCCGCCTGATCGGCGAACGGGTTGTTCGGGTAGCCCCATGGCTGGGTGTTGTCGAAGTAAAACATCGGTTCGGCGATGCCGAAGAACAGAAGGCCGATGCCGACACCAGCCGAAAACAACATCGCAAACCAGGAGAAGTTGCTGAATTCCGGTCTACTGTCATCGTCGCCGAGCCTGATATGCCCATGCTTGCTGAACATCAGATAGAAGCAGACAAACAGCATGACCGTAACCGCGCTGATGTAATACCAGTTCAGCGCGCTTTCGATCCAGCCACGCACGGCGGAGTAGATCTCGTTGGCGAATTCCACGTTCAACGCGGTAAACACGACAAACGCCGCAACCATGCCCTTCGCTGCTAGGCCCATGCCGGGATGGAGCCCCTTCCAGGGACCCGATTCCGCGACGAGACCATTGTTGTTTCGTGGTGATTGATCTGACATTCGTGCACCTCCCAATGCGGGCCGCACTCCAGCGTCAGCATAGGAACAATGTCGCGAATCCGGCCCATTTACTCAAAGGTTGAGCAATCTGTCCATTATTGGGGCCGCAACGAACACGTTAGGTGCCCGAATCGACATTGATTGTGTTCTTTGCGACTCGCCCACAGGAAAGCCGGGCTACGACTAGCGGTAAATCCTGAATAGCGATCCGTCTTCCGTTCCGGTAACTAACTGCACACCATTGGCCGACCCAAGCATCAGCACCGGTTTGTCGATGCGGCCCGGAAGCGTGACCGCGCCGATTTCGGAAAGACGCCCCTGCTCCAGTTCCACGATGCGCAGTGACCGACGGTCTGCGGAGGGCACAGCGATTTCCGTGCGCCCATCACCGTCAAAATCGGCGAACGCAGACAACCGCATCTCACGCGACCCGATAGCGTGGTTGGAGAACCCGTTCAATGAGGCAACAGGCACCAGGGCGCCATCGCGATAGGCATGGAGGATCAACGTTCCGCCGATATGGGGTGTCCGGACATGCGCTATTTCCAGGCCGGGCTTTCCGTCGAAATCCGCTATCGCCGCAATGTTCAGCCAGCGGTTGCTGCGCCCGATGAAATCGGTGGTCGCACGCTGTTTCAGCGCGCCGGCCTCAAGACCATAGACCGTTACGGCCGCTCCTTTCGTCAGTGACGCACGGATGGTGATGATCTCAAGGTTCCCGTCGCCGTCAAGATCGGCAAGCCTGGGTGTACGATCCTCGAAGACCTCGGACGCGGGCAAAGCAAGGGTCAGTACATCGCCATCCGCCGTCTGCACGATCAGTGCACCGGCCTCGATCGCATCGCCGAGTATGGCGTGGCGATAGCGGCGGGTTGGCTCGCCATACCAGGCCGCGGCAACATCGCCCTCCCGGGCGGTCGCGACAAGGCCGTCGGGCAGTCCGGCAGGTGCCGGCTTACCACGTTCCTGAAATCCCCCGGCGGGCATTGCAGCTTCATCAATTCGTTCGGTGCGCCAGGTCTCGGAAGCTGACACTGCCGAGGCTGAAATCACGATGAAGATCATCGACACCAGCGATGCGCGCATGGCCGCCTCCTCAATTCTCGTCCGCTATTTGCGCACGCTGGTTTTGCGGCAACTCAAGAATTGCCTTTACCACTTCTTCGTGGACGGTGATGACGAGTTGCGAAGAGTGTTGTGTCATATCAGCCAGCACGGCATCGATCGCGCCGCGATCGGGATCTGTCTCCGCAAGAAGGCTGCGAAGCTTGCTGTAGTTCTCGCGTCGGGCCTGCAGGCTCTCCTCGTATTGCGGGGTCACCGCTTCCAGGGCCTCCGCAATCTGCAGACGTGCCGGCTCGTCGAGATTCTTCGTCAGCCTGTGGCTGACACCGCGCAGAATTCCGCCCTGGCGTTTGATTTCCGGCTGATCAAGCATCCGGGTCGCGGCAAATCCGACAAAGAACGCATTTGCCAGGAGCGAAACGACAAGTGTAACAATCAAAATGCGTTGCCTGCTCATGATCTATCCGCTCCGTGTTCCGGCGCTGCTGTCTCCTGAACCCAGGAGCAATTCGTCAAATGCATCGCCTTGTGTCAATGGCTGATCCGGTACGATCTGCCCGACACCGATGCCCAGGCCGCAGGCCAGTACAATGCCTGCCGCCAGACGGCTCAGGGTCCGTACTGAAAATGCCCGCCTTCTCTGTGCCTGTTCATCGATGCGTTTCAGGACGGCCTCTTGCATACTGTCTGTCCGCTCGCGCATAGCCGTGCCGTCGTGCAGCGCCACTGAAAGCGATGCGAGCGACCGGTCCACCCGCTTGGCTGCATCCAGCATAATGCGGAATTGCGGATCACTCAGCGCGGCCTGGCGCGCCTGCTGCGCCATTTCCTTGTCCGGCCAGGCATTGAGGTCGGCACCATAAAGGTCGATGAGGTTCTCAAATCGATCATCCATTGCCGTCATCGCCTCCCTTCTTTTCTTCCCGTTCTTCGAATTTGCGTCGCAGCGACCGCCGCGCCCTTGCCAGCAGCGATGAATAGGCATCGACACCAAGATCCATGGCGTCGGCGGCATCGCTGTGGCTGAGCTCCTCGAAATGGGCCAGGACCAATGCCGTTCTCTGGTTCTCTGGCAATTCCGACATCAGCTCGCCGAGCAGTTCCAGGTCCTCGCGGTTTTCAAGCTCGGCCTCGGGTCCCTGCCCGGGATCCAGGACCTGTTCCAACTCGAAACCGTCAACCTGGCTGCGTCGTTTGCGCAGCGCGTCGATCGATTTCCGTGTTGCGACCGTGCGCAGATACGCGCCGACGGTCGACTTCGCCTGCCATTCCGGCGCTGCCGCCCACAGGGCAAGGAGCGATTCCTGGGCCACGTCTTCGGCTTCGTCGATCCGGCCGACAATGCCGAACGCAAGCCTGGTCAGTCTCGGGGCATGCACATCCATGATCTGTCGCATCGCACCGGTATCGCCCGCGGCGAGGCGGCGCATCAGTTCGCCGTCCTTGCGAACCGTGCCGTCCGACTGGAATGGGGACATGTATGGCCTTCCGCCTCGTGCCAGATGTGGCGTCAGGCTATCAAGCCGTCCCCTTCGCCGTCAAACGCGCAGCGGGGAATATCCGTCAGGTGGCGCCTGCCTCCTTTCCGCTGGTTTCAAGTTCTTCGATCAGCCTTTGCTCGTCCGCATTGCGCGACTTGCTCAAGCCGGCGAGCAGGTTGTAGGCGACCGGTGTCAGGAAAAGGGTTGATACGGTGGCAAATCCAAGTCCGCCGACGATTGTCCAGCCGAGCGCCATGCGCGCCTCGGCGCCTGCCCCGAACGCCAGGATCAACGGCAATCCGCCGAGGACCGTCGAGATCATGGTCATCATCACCGGCCGAAGCCTGCGCATACACGCACCCTCGATCGCCTCGCGGACGCTCAGACCCTGCTCGCGCAGCTGATTGGCGAACTCGACAATCAGGATGCCGTTCTTGGCCATGATGCCGACCAGCAGGATGATGCCGATCTGGCTGTAGACATTGATCGTGCCGCCAGTCAGTCCAATCGCCATGACCGCTGCCGCCACACCCGCCGGGATCGTCAGCAAAATGACGATCGAGCTGACGAAGCTTTCGAACTGGGCCGCAAGCACAAGGAACACGATGACTATGGCAAAGACGAAGACGAGCCCCATGCCGGTCGACGTTTCTTCCAGCAGCGCGGCCTCCGACAGCAGCGTCACCTCGACACCGGCCGGCAGGATCTCCTGCGCGGTGTGCCGCATGTCCGCCACGGCGCTTTCCAGGTCGTAATTCGCGTCAAGGGGCACCGAGATCGGCACAGCGCGCATGCGCTCCTCGCGCGTCAGCTGCGGCGATACCGCGGTATCCTCGACCTCGACAACCGTAGACAGGGGCACCATCGTCCCGTCGCCGGTTCGTATGAAAAGGTTCTCCAGATCAGTTGGATCACCGATTGCGCCTTCGCCGAGGGACAACATGACCGGGATCGCATTGTCATCCTGGTGGATTTCGGCGATCTCCCGTCCGTCAAGCGCAATTGCGACAAAGGACGAGATGTCGTTCAGGTCCATGCCAAGCTCGCGCGCCCGGTCGCGGTCGACACGGACAGACAGCTCGGCCTGGGTCGTGTCATAACCGATGTCAAAGTTGCCGAAGCCCTCGAAACGGTCCTCCATGGCACGCGTAAGGTCGATTGCTGCATCGGAAAGAACGTCATAGTTCGAGCCGGTCAGGGCAAAACGCAACCCGCTGCCGCCGCCGCGAAGACCCAGCGTGTTGGGCTGGCGTGCAAAGGCGGAAACACCCGGTATCTCGGTCAGCTGCCGGTTGATGTCCGCGACGATTTCCGACTGGCTGCGTTCACGCGCATTCCAGTCGACCAGCCGGAAAATGATGAACCCGCGGTTCGAAGCCTGCATGCCGACAATGCTGAACAGTGAATCGACCTCGCCCGCCGCCATCAGGTCTTCACCGATCGCTTCAATCTGCCGCATTTTCTCATTGGCGATCTCAAGCTCGGTTCCCTGCGGCAACTGCACGACGATCGGAATGCTCGCGCGGTCCTCGCGGGGCGTTATCTCCTGCGGCAGATTGTTGAACAGGTGATAGGAAAAGCCGGAAAAGATGATGCTGGCGACCAGCACCACCATCGGAGCGGCCATGGCGGCGCGCAGCAGGTACCGGTAGCCGCTCGCGAAGCCGGCACCGGCGCGTTCCAGCCAGGTCACGCGATTGCCATCGGAAACATCGGCGGCAAAGCGCGATGCAAGCATCGGCACCAGCGTCAGCGCCACGAAAGACGAGATTGCTACCGCGATGGCCAAGACAAATCCGAATTCCGAAAAAAGCTGGCCGACTGTGCCCGGCAGGAAAGAGATCGGAATGAAGACGGCCGCGAGCGTCGCTGTGGTCGCCAGTACGGCAAAGAACACTTCCCGCGTCCCGCGAACCGCGGCGGCGCGCTCGCCATCACCCTGGCGGCGGCGGCGCACGATGTTTTCAAGAACGACGATGGCATCATCGACGACCATGCCGGTTGCAAGGAGTAATGCCAGCAGTGTCAGGATGTTCAACGAAAACCCGACCAGCCAGATCGTTGCCACCGTGCCGATCAAGGCGACGGGGATCGTTACCGCCGGGATGATTGTCGCGCCTGCGGTGCGCAGGAACAGGAAGATCACTGCGACCACAATGGCCGTCGATATCAGAAGCGATTTGATGACCTCCTGGATCGCGGCACCAATGAAGACGGCATCGTCCGAAGTAACACGCAGTTCGACTTCGTCCGGAAGGTTCGGCTGAAGTTCGGCAACGGCCTGCTCAATACCCTTCGATATCTCCAGCGTATTCGACTGGGCCTGGCGGACAATATTGATGCCGATGCCGGTTTTGCCGTCGGCCCGCAGGTAGGATGTCCGCGTATCGGGTCCATAGGAGACATCTGCGACATCTGCGATCCTGGTGAACTCATCGATCCGCAGCTCTTTGATATCGTTGGTTGAACCGATGTTCATATCTGTACGGACGAGGATTTCGGTGCCGCCCGTCGTGAGCGATCCTGCCGGCGTATCCGAAGTGACGCGTTCGATCGCGGAGCGGACGTCAGCCGCCGAAAGGCCGCGGCTCGCCAGCGCCGTCAGGTCCAGATCGATCTTGAAGACTGGTTGCCTGTCACCGAAAACCGTTACATCGCCGACACCCGGAACCGCTGAGAGCCGGTCGATGATCTGGTTGTCGACTATTTGGGTCAGTTCCTCGATTGGCATCCGGTCGGTGGTTGCAGCCAGCCGGATAATCGGGCTGTCATCGTCATTGGCTTTGATCACCAAAGGCGTTTCAGCAGAATCCGGAAGAAACCGTTCAGACCGCGCAATCGCATTGCGCAGATCGTTCGCAGCTGTATCGACATCGACGGATGGCGAGAATTCAACAGTGATGCGGCTGGAGCCGAAGCTGGAGCTCGACGATATGGAGGCGACGCCCGGCGTGCGGGCGGCAGCCCCTTCAAGAACCGATGTCACCGTGGTGTCGACTGTCTCCGGTGTGGCGCCTGAATAAGTGGTGCGTATGGTGACGACGGGTCGGTCCGTGCTCGGCAATTCGCGGATTTCCACCGCCGTAATGGCGGCCAGGCCGGCGATGATCACCAAAAGGTTGATCACGATCGCAAACACCGGCCGGCGCACGCAAAACGCCGGAAGACCCTTCAGTTCATCGGTTATCCTGGACATGGTCTTCATGCTCCTGTTCCGGGAGCTGGTGTTTCGGCGAGTGTGCGGAAGGGTTGTTCCGGACGCACCGCGTTCGTGCCTTCGCTGACAACCCTGTCGCCGGCGGCGATATCGCCGTTCACAAGCACCTGCCCGTCCTGGCGTGAGACGATTGAGATGGCCGTTCTTTCCGCCGTCGTTCCATTTGCCTTGAAGACATAGGATCCCTCGCGGTCCCACTGGACGGCGAGCGACGGCACGCTCGGATAACTGTTGCCGATGAAGGCCAGCGTAACCTCGAAGGACATTCCGGGACGGATCAGATCATTGTCGTTGGCGATTGTTCCCTGGACCGTCAAAGTGCGCGCCACGGTGTCGATCCGGCTGTCCATGCCGCTGACTTCACCTTCAAGGGCAAGGCCCGGCAAAGCGGGCGTGGAAAGAGCCATCGGCTGGCCCGTTTCGATCTGATTGGCAAAACGCTCCGGCACCCGGAACTCGATAAGCAGTGTCCGGCGCTCGTCGAGCGTCGTCACCGGTGTCGTCGTCGAAACGAAGTCTCCGACCCCGATTTCGATGAGGCCCACTTCGCCGGTAAACGGCGCGTTGACTGCGCGCCTCTCAAGGGCGTCTTCGGCCTCGCGCAGGTCCAGCCTCGCATTGGAAAGCGCCAGCACGGCATCGCTCAATTGGACGTCCGATACCGTATTGCGCGCCGCAAGCGTCTCGAATCGGGCAACCTGTGCCTCCGCGTCCTCGACCGCCAGGCGCGCGCGGTCGACCGCGAGGCGTTGGACCTGATCGTCAAGCTGGACGATCACGTCGCCTGCCTCGACACGCTGTCCGGAAACGGCGTTGATATCGGTCACGCGGCCGGAAACCTCGGGATAAAGCGTTGCCCGTTCGATAGCGCGGGCCGTGCCGATGGATTTGACGGTGTCGTCCGTGGTTGCCGTTTCCACCGGCGACAGGACCACAAGCGGAGCAGGACGCTCTCTCATCATGCCTTGTCCGCTTCCAGGCAGGCCAGCGGTGGCAGCACCTGAAGCAAACCCCGGTATGACCCCCGGACCATGGGAAAAGATTACAAAGCCGACGGCAAAAACCACCAGCAAAATCAAAGATATAATGGCCTGTTTCCAAATCGACATCGCGCCGTTCTCCAAGACTGATCTGTCCCTTAAACGGGCGATTGCATCGATCTGGTCGCAATGGACGGATTAAACTTTTGTAATGAAGACAGCGGTCTTCCGGGCCGATGGTCAGTTTGGCAACAATATCAGGGCGTCACCGGATTACGTGCGTCGGCGAGAATGCGGCCGCCAACCGCAACGAAACAGACACCGGCAGCCCGCTCAATCCAGTGCCGGGCATTCTGGAAGCGGCGCATGACGGGTGTGGACGACATGAAGAGGCTGACAAGCGTGTACCAGGTCAGGGAACTGATAAACACCAGAACGACCATCGCGGCCATGAGCCAGACTGGCGTTTGCGCATTGACGGCAGTCGCAAAGACACTGGCGAAGAGAACGATTGCCTTCGGATTGGTCAGCGTCACCAGGAAACCGAATAGAAACGCGTTTCCTTTGCGGGCCGGTTTTCCGTCCGAGACGTCGATCGCCTCGGGTTTCGAGAACAGCAAGCGAAGGCCGAGCCAGGCCAGATAACACCCGCCCAGTATTCTCACCAGCCAGGCAAGCCATTGATATTCGATAAGAATGGCCGACAGACCGAGAAGGCTTAAAGTTGCGTAGAAAGCCAGACCTGTCGATACGCCAAATGTCGTGAGCAACCCCGCACCTGCGCCGCGGGTCATGGACGATCGCACCACGGCAATAAAATCGGGGCCCGGGAGCATTAGCGCCGGAAGAAAAATCGCAAAGACCGCTGCCAGAACCACCCACTCGCCCGTCATCGATCCTTCTCCGATTTCCCGCCCTGACGTCATTGCAGGGCTAGCGAGGATAACGCTATCCTGCTCGCGGCGAAAAGGGCAAGCGACGAGAACACAATTCGCGGGAAAGAACGCATGAGCAGAAAATCCAGATCGAACCACGAGATCGTGGACGAAGCCCTCAATCTCGACGGAAATCCGGAGAACATTCGCCGCTTCTATGATGGCTGGGCCGACAAATACGACGAGGATGTTGTCGACATCGCTTACTCAGGCCCGGACACGATCGCCGGGCTCATGGACAAGCATGCCGATCAGCTCGGCGCTTCCGGGCGCGACACGCTGCGCATCCTTGATGCCGGCTGTGGGACCGGACTGTCGGGTGAGGCCCTCTACAGGAGAGGGTTTCGCGATATTCACGGATTTGATCTGTCGCCCGAAATGGCAGAGCGCGCCGCGAAACGCGACTGCTACACGCGAGCAGTCGGCGGTGTCGACATGATGAAGGCGGCCGACCGTTTCGAGCCGGGCTCGTATGATGCCGCCATCTCAGTCGGCGTGTTCACACTTGGTCATGTACCGCCCGAGGCACTTGGCGTGCTTGTCAAACTCGTCAGGCCGGGTGGCCTCGTTGCTCTGTCGACCCGCATTCAGTATTTCGAGGAGAGCAATTACCGGCAGGTGGTCCGGGACTTGACAGAGGCAGGCCGTATTCGGCTTCTGGACCAGATCGAAGACGCCAATTACACGAGCGATGGCGCAGGTCACTTCTGGGCCTATCAGGTGGTTCGCCAATGAAGGAAAGTCGCTTCGTGTAATCCGATTGTGCCGTTGGTCCGTAATGAGGCTAACGACAATCGGGAGCCTTAGCCGTGATTCACGTTACGCCGATTTTTGCCGGTGTTCTGACATTTCTATACGTCTACCTCGCGGTAAGGGTCATCACGACGCGAAGGACGGCGCGGGTTGGTCTCGGCGATGGCGGCAACGCGGAAATGCTCCGCGGCATAAGGGTCCACGGCAATTTTGCCGAATACGTTCCCTTGGGCCTGTTGCTGATGGCGATGGCGGAATTGCAGGGCGCGCCTTCCTGGATGGTGTCCATCATCGGCTTCATTCTTCTTGCCGGTCGGCTGATCCACGCCTACGGCGTCAGCCGCCAACCCGAGATTTCCGGCTCGAGGACGCTCGGGATGGGACTTACTTTTACGGCACTGGTCACAGCGGCCCTGGTCAACCTTGTTCTTGGCCTTTACCAGGCCCTTTGACGATACTTGCCGTCAGTAGGCGGTGACCATAATGCGATAGTCGCCGGTCCTGTTCGGATTGTAATGGCGGATGGCGGCATAGTAGGTTCCCGGGCGCAGGCGGGCGGCGATGCGCGAGTTCTGACCGCGTCCGCCATCGTCGTTTTCGGCAATCTTTCTGGTCTTGCTATCGGGGCCGAAGAGCACCATGACGACATCGGTCGAGCCCGTGGTCTCGACGATATGCATGCCGTCTTCCTTGACCTTGAAGCTGTAGAGATCCTCTTCGCCGGCTTCGGAGATTGCCGCCTCTGTTCCGCGCTGGATATCCAGCTCCGTGATATCATCTTCAGCGCCGCCCCGGCCGGGATACATGACAGCGCTGGCGACAAAGGCCTTGTCCTGCTCGGAAAGGTCGTCGTTCTCGCTGGTCGCGCCCATGTTTGTTGTCCAGCTGTCGGGAAATGCATAGAGCATGACCGAGTGTGGATCGAATTCAGTCCCGTGGACCTGGTCGGCCCGGTACTTGTTGAGAACATTGTGGCGGATCGTCGCCTCGTCCCAGAAATTTGGTGGCCCCGACAGGTCATCGATCACCTGTTGCTCGTTCCACACGATGCCGCCATCCGGATTTTGGTGTTCGTGGCTGAATCCCACCATATGGCCGAATTCATGCAGGATGACACCCTGGTCAAGCCAGCCGAGATTGAGCGTCGCGGCATGAAGCGGGATCTGCGCATTGTCGGTGCCGACATAGGACCAGGCGCCGTCGTTTTCGTCGAATGTGACGCGGATCTCGGCCCGTGGATCATCGGTGAACTCGAATGTGAGATTGGCAAATTCGGTCCATTTGGGCGCGATCGCGCGGACCATGTCCTGCTGGTCCTGCGTTCCGCCGAGGAAGCGGATGCGCAGCGTGCTACCGTTGGCCCACTGTTTACCGATCAGGCTTATGGCGCGCTGCCGGCCACCCAACATTCGCGTGCGCTGAACCTTGACAAGATCCTGCGGCAGGATGCGGTCGTAACACATGTGTTTCGCTGCTTGCATATCCTTATCCTCCTGCTTCTTCGCTAGTTCTAACGGTTGAACAATGGCTCGTCGTAGCGCATTCCCGGCGCAACGAAATTCGGAACCTGATTGTCAGCAATCTGCTTGATGCGATGTGTGGTCAGTTGCTCAAGGCGGATTAGGTCGGCACCCAAATGGTCCGGATCACGTAAAATGCGTGCCAGCGAATAGGTGAATGCGCCGTAAGACGTGACGCCGTGGCGATACTCGTAAGCGAGTTGCTGTTCCTGGCAGGCCTGGAGAATCACCGGAAGATAGGGGCCATGGTGCTCGAGGTCCTCGCATGTCGCGTTGAAGCTGCGGTTATCCATTGTAAGGAGATCGGTGGAACGCATGAGCCGGCGCTGACCATCGCCGCCGACATATCCGATATTTCGCACGGTCTTGTTGCCGGCAAGATCGGGGTTCGGATTCGGCGGGCGGCGATGGACCCAGACACCGTTTTTCTGATCCCAGCGCATCGTCCTGTGGCGAATATCGTCCGGCGGCGTCAGGCCGCGCGGTTTCGCACCGCCCGCCCGGGTCATGCCGCCGGAATGGCAGCAGTCGAGGATCGCCGTGAAGTGTGCCCCGTAGGTCAGTTGACTGTAGAGATCGTGGAAACGGTCATCCGTGATGGCGCGCTCGCGGCTCCAGTCAAAATCAAACGGGACGAGGCATTCGTCGACCCGATCGACCGTTTCGTCCGCCCCGTAGTCGGCCAGCTGGCTGCCATGACCGGAAAAACACAGAATTCGCTGCTGGCCCGCCTGTGTACCCTCGAGCAGCCATTCGAGGCGCCGCCAGATCTCGACAGCCGTTGCCCGGTGATCCAGCAACAACCGTATGTTCTCGGATTCGTAGCCGTTTTCCTGCAGCAGTTCGCTCATCAGGAAAGCGTCGTTGACACAGCCATCGAGCCGCATCTCGGGATCCTCATAGGCGTTGATGCCGATGATCAGTGCCCTGCGGTCGTGACTGCCGCCGCGCCGCACCTCGCCGCGCATAGTGCGTGCTTTCGTTCGGTCACGCTTGCCCGAAAGCAGATCGGACCAAACGGAATGGGTGACGCTTTCGTGCTCCAGGTACCGGGGTGCAAAGTGATCGGTCATACCGGGAATGTCGAAAGTCGTGTCGACTTCCTCGAAACTGTCATCGATCAAGGGGATACGGGTCGTCAGCACATCGTCGTGGATGTTGAAGAGATGATACCAGTGCGCGCTTTGCAGCGGCTGTATGCGACCGGCAAACTGCGCCCTCACAAAGGGATTACCGATCTGGGAGCCGAAACTGACAAACGATCTGCCGTTTGCCAAGGCGCGGTGTGCCGGATGCGCGAATGTGTCATAGGCAATGAGGCTGCCCAGCGAATGGGCGAAGATGACGTCTGGATTAAGCACTCTTATGTGCTCGTCGAGAGCGGCGCGAAGCTGTTCGCGCAATTCCATGTTTTCCGCCCATTGCACAACCATGCCGGCCGTCCAGCGGACGGCGTCGCTCAGACCGCGCGCCGCGCGAGCGCCCGGCCCGGGGATCGAACGCGTTCTCGGCAACAACAGGTCGCCTATGCCATGCACCAGTCCGCTGGCCGCGAGTTTGGACAGCGCCGCGAGTGTGCTCTGCGGTGTGATATCAAAGGCCTCGAACAGACGGTCATACAGGAAATAGGCGACTTCGAGTTCGACCGGCTTGCCGAGCCGACCGGCTGAGCGATCGAGAGCCGCCTCCCATTTATCCTGCCAGGCGCCACCATTGGGATGATGGCCAACGCCATGTATACAAAGTATTTTTACTGCAGGCACAAGCTCACTCCGCAGTATTTCATTAGTATTTCTTTTAAACCAGTAATTGCATCCTACAATTGATCAGCAATTGTGTCTACGTCACACTATTGCCCGTGAACAGAATTTACTGAAAGTCTTCATTCGTGATCGTATGCGTGGCCCGATCAGACAAGGAAATGGAGCCTCACCCCCTCATCAGCTTTTCCGCAGGGAATCCACCCCCGGCTCTCCGCATTGGTATGGGCGGGTTTTTCGGGGCCAAAATATTTGCGCAATATTTGTGCAATATTGTTGCATTGCACAATCAATAGACAGAAAAGCCGGCAAAAAAAGCCGACAAGGCACCGGAAACCGTGAACAGGTCCGGATTATTCAATTGGCACGGCACTTGCGTGTTGTTTGTCGTGCAGCGCGCCTAGGGTTCCGGTTTCCGCAGGAAATGCTGGTCCGAGAGGCGCACACTGGCGAGGAGCCGGTGACACGGCGGGCCAAAATCCCGGGAGACAACTGCACAGGTTTGCGCACGCAAGCCTCCTCCCGGTCGTGCGCAAATCCTTCGTCAATCAACCGTTTCTGCGGAAACGGTGGCCGCCACGCCGGCGGCATTGAAAAGGAAAGGCGTAAAAACCGATGTTCAAGACACTGTTCCGGTCCCTGTGTGTAGCGACCGTCCTGGCGCTGCCGGTAACGCAGGCCCCTGCACTCGCTGAAGCAAAAACAGACTTCAAGGTTTGCTGGACGATTTATGCCGGCTGGATGCCCTGGGGCTACCTGTCCGATTCCGGCATCATGAAAAAATGGGCCGACAAATATGACATCAATGTCGAGATTACCCAGTTCAACGACTACATCGAATCCATAAACCAATATACGGCCGGCGAATTCGACGCCTGTGCCATGACGAATATGGACGCGCTGTCCATTCCGTCCGGCAGCGGGGTCGACACCACGGTGCTGATCGCCGGCGACTATTCGAACGGCAATGACGGCCTTGTTCTGAAGGAAGGGGCTGATCTGGCTTCCATCAAGGGCCAGAACATCAACCTGGTCGAGCTATCCGTGTCTCACTACTTTCTCGCACGCGCCCTTGAGAGTGTCGGGCTGAGTGAGAAGGACATCACGGTCATCAACACGTCTGATGCCGACATGCTTGCCGTCTATGACAATCCGGAGATCACCGCGGTTGCCACCTGGAACCCGATGCTTTCGGAAATCCTTGATACCGAGAGAGGCACCCTGGTTTTCGACAGCTCACAGATTCCGGGTGAAATCATCGACGCCATGATGGTCAACACCGCAACGCTGGCTGACAATCCGGCGCTCGGCAAGGCACTGGTCGGAGCCTGGTTCGAGGTCATCACTCTGATGGGATCCGACACGCCGGAAGGAACGGCGGCGCTGGAAGCAATGGCGGCTGCGTCGGGTACGGACCTCGAAGGCTACAAGTCTCAACTCGCCTCCACGGCGTTGTTCTACACGCCGGACGATCTCCTCGCCTTCACCAACGACCCGAAGCTGAAGGACACGATGAAGTTCGTGGCGACCTTCCTCTTCGATCACGGCATCCTCGGCGAGGGAGCGCAATCGGCGGAATTTGTCGGCGTCGAGTTTCCGGACGGCAGCGTTTTCGGTGACGCCAACAACGTGAAGCTGCGGTTCAGCAACGCATTCGTTGAAATGGCCGCCAAGGGCGAACTCTGACTCTGATCGGCATGCGGTGCGGTGGCCGGGTCCACCGCACCGCGACACCTGCAATTGACAAGGAGGTGCCAAGTGTCCTCACGCAAGCCAACCGCATTTACCGAGCTTCCGATCGTCGATGTTTCGCCGCTTTACTCTGAAAACGCGGACGAGTGGCAAATCGCAGCCACCAAGCTCGGACAAGCTGCCGAGGAGACCGGATTTCTCTACGTCACGGGGCACAGGGTTTCACTGTCGCTCAGGCAGAGCCTGTTGGCGCAAACCAAACGCTTCTTTGCCCTGCCGGACGAGCAAAAGATGGACATCTATATCGGCAAATCGTCAAGCCACCGCGGCTATGTGCCCGAGGGTGAAGAGGTGATGGCCGACGGGAAACGCGACCGGAAGGAAGCGCTTGATCTTGGTTACGAAGTGTCCGCGGATCATCCGCTGGTGGTTGCCGGCACACCGATGATCGGCCCCAACCAATGGCCCCAGCTGGAAGGCTTCAGACCTGCCATCGAAGCTTACTACAATGCCGTATTCGATTTGGGCCGGCACCTGTTGCGCGGTTTCGCGCTGGCGCTCGGCCAACCGGCGGCATTCTTCGACAAATACGTGACCTGCCCGCCGAGCCAGCTTCGCCTGCTTCATTATCCATACAATGCCGACGCTGTCGATGCGCAGGGCATTGGAGCGCACACCGACTATGAGTGTTTCACACTGCTGTTGCCGACCGCGCCCGGCCTTGAAGTCATGAATGGCGACGGGCAATGGATCGACGTGCCGCTCATTCCCGATGCATTCGTTGTCAATATCGGCGACATGATGGAGTGCTGGACCAATGGCCGATTTGTCGCGACGTCGCACCGGGTCCGCAAGGTCAAGGAAGAACGCTATTCATTTCCGCTGTTCTTTGCCTGCGACTACGACACGGTGGTCGCGCCGCTTCCAGAGTTCATCTCCGGTGACGAGCCATCCCCCTACCAGCCGATCCGTGCGGGCGATCACCTTTTTGCCCAGACGATGCAGAGCTTTTCCTATCTGATCGAGAAGCAGAAAAACGGCGAATTGGCGCTTCCGGACGGGGCCAAGGGGCTCTCCTCCTTTGGCCAGGAGGCCAGAAAGAAAGCCGGCGCAAATGCTTGACCGTCTTCCGGACTTGCCAGCACGGTGGCGCGGTTTGTGGGAACGGACCCTGCTTGAACGGCGTGGCCCGGGCATTTTGACCAATGACAGGCCCGCACGGGTCTACTGGCTGCAGACACCGCTCTGGCACGCCGATCTGCGCATCCCGCTGGAGCGGCCGGACTTTGCAAGCGTGTCCAGTCTCGAGAGCTGCAGCGAACAACAGCTCGCATTCATCGCCGGACAGGAGGCGTTTTGCGGCATCACCCGTGTGGAGGGCGGAATCTGTACCTGGTCGCGGCTCTTCGATCTCAATCCGGGCACTGCGCTTGATGTAGCCAGGATGCGGTTCGAGAAGGAAAACCTGATTGTCGAGGACGGCATTGCCGAGGATTATCTTGAACACTGGACACTGGTTCCAGGATCAAGGCCGGAACCGGATACCAGCCCGATCGTAGAGTCGGGTGACGGAGCCTTTTTGCTTTGCAGCGGCAAATGGGCGGTGCACGTGGCGACACGGTCAACGCCTCCCAAAGAAATCGACCTTTACCAAACATCGGGCCAGCCGTCTCGCAGTCACCTGGTGTGGCAGGCAAGTCTTTCACTGTCGCTTTGCGAGCGGACATCATCCGGATGGCAGGTGCGCCTTTCGACCCTGCCATGGATGGAGGGGCTGGTCCTAGGCCAAGCCGGGAGCGAGGCCAAATGCGCCTGATCAACCGCAAGCCCGACCGTGCAATCAGTATCTTCCTTGGCCTGTTGCCGTTCATTGCGCTGGTCGTTGTCTACGTGGTCGCCAGTCAGGCACGGCTTGCCGAAAACCCGTCCGACAGGCTTTTGCCGTCGCTTTCCACGATGGGTCAGGCCATGCACGAGATGGCTTTCGTGCCGGACAGGCGCAATGGTGAACTGCTTTTGTGGAAAGACACGCTGGCCAGTCTCGCCCGGATTTGCACTGGACTCGGCATTTCCGCAATCCTTGCGTTGACGATTGGCCTCGTCATGGGGATCCTGCCCTACGGCAAGGCCGCACTTGCTCCATTTACGTCTGCGTTTTCCCTTATTCCGCCAATCACAATCCTGCCGATCCTGTTTATTCTCCTGGGTCTTGGCGAGGCGGCCAAAATCGGATTGATTGTGGTCGGCACTGCTCCGGTGATGATCCGGACGGTGGCTCAGGCATCGCTTGATATTCCGCGGGAACTCATCATCAAGGCCGAGACACTGGGGGCTTCGAGCTGGCAGATCGCCACCCGAGTCTTCATTCCGAACATCCTTCCGGTTGCCGTCCAGGCGCTCAGGATCGGGCTCATACCGGCATGGATTTTCCTGGTTTCGGCCGAGGCGATCGCATCGACCGAGGGGCTCGGCTACCGTATTTTCCTCGTCCGGCGATACATGGCGATGGATATCATCCTTCCCTACGTGGCCTGGATCACGCTGCTCGCCTTCCTGATGGACCGGCTGCTTCACGCCTTCTCGCGCAGCGCCTTTCGTTGGAAGCATCTGGAGGGGGAGAGCCTGTGAGCACGAACCCGCTGATCAGTGTCCGGCAGGTGGCGAAAGAGTATGACGGGGCCATTGTGCTCGAGCGGCTGACCCTCGATGTCGTCGCGGGCACTTTCTGCACGATCGTGGGCGCATCCGGCTGCGGCAAATCAACCTTTCTTCGCATGCTGCTTTCCCAGGAACGGCCCGACCGTGGCGTGATCGAACTCGACGGCAGGCCCCTGCCCTCCGAACCCACATCCGAACGCGGCATCGTCTTCCAGAAATACTCTGTGTTTCCGCATCTGACGGTCGAAGGCAATTTGCTTCTGGCGCATGAATTTGCCGGCGCACCGGCAACGGGCAGGTTCTTTGGCAGCGCACGACGCAGGGCGCGCGACGAAATCGGCGGCATCATCGATGATATCGGCCTGTCCGAGTCGCGCAGCAAATATCCCGCCCAGCTTTCCGGCGGCATGCAACAGCGGCTCGCGATCGCCCAGGCACTGCTGAAGCGACCCAAGGTTCTGCTGCTCGACGAGCCATTTGGCGCGCTCGACCCCGGGATCCGCGCCGACATGCATGTCCTGCTGCTCGATTTGTGGAAGAAGACCGGCATGACCGTTTTCATGGTCACGCACGACATCCAGGAAGCCTTCAAACTCGGTACGCGCATGCTTGTCTTCGACAAGTTGCGCCATGATTCGCAGGCACCACAGGCCTTCGGCGCAACGATTACCTACGATCTCGAGTTAAACGGACAAGAACCACCAGAGACAGGCGTGCCGATGGCCGCAGACAATACAGAAAGGCAAGGAGACATTGCCCATGCGTGATCTTTTCTTCACAGGGCCAACCCGGTCGGCACGACGGGCGGGTGCACACCGACGCATAGAGCCTTCGCGGAACCATCACCCGGACTTCGACAAGCTTCAACTGCGCGGCTGGAAATCCGCCGAGGCCGAAGCCGGCATCCCTTCGGCGGCCTGGGAGAAGGAAAAACAATGGGCGCTGCGTATGGGCCTGACCGGATCGGACTCCCTTGAAGACAAGTCGATCCCGACCTTTGCGCGCGGGGAGCTACCGCACTATGCCGGTATCAATACTTTTCTCAAGGCACCCTATATCGAGGACGTGACCCGGGTCGGTGCCTACGATGCGGCGATCATCGGCATTCCTTTCGACGGCGGCACGACCTACCGTCCGGGCACCCGGTTCGGGCCCCAGGGCGTGCGCAAGATCTCCGCGCTCTATACGCCGTACAACTACGAAATGGGGGTCGATCTGCGCGAGCAGATGACGCTCTGCGATGTCGGTGACGTCTTTACGATCCCTGCAAACATCGAAAAGACGTTCGACCAGATTACCCGCGCGGTGAGCCATGTGGCCTCATCCGGCGCGCTGCCGGTCATGATCGGCGGCGATCACTCGATCGGCTTTCCATGCGTGCGCGGCATCGCGCAATGCACTTCAAAACGCATCGGCATCGTCCACTTCGACCGTCACATCGACATCCAGGAGAAGGACCTGGACGAGCGCATGCATACGACGCCCTGGTTCCATGCGACGGATCTTGCCAATGTGCCGGCGGTCAATCTTGTACAGATCGGCATCGGCGGCTGGCAGGTGCCGCGCGAGGGCGTCGAAATCGCCCGCGAACGCAATACCAACATCTTCACCATGCGCGACGTCGAGGAACTCGGACTTGCCGAGACGGCCGCCAGGGCGCTCGAGCTGGCGTGGAAAAACGCCGACGCGGTTTACATCTCCTTCGACATCGACAGCGTTGATTGCGGCTTCGTACCGGGCACCGGCTGGCCGGAACCCGGCGGCTTCCTTCCGCGCGAGGCGCTGGAACTTGTCTCGCTTGTCGCAGCCGAGGGAATTTGCGGTCTCGAAGTCGTCGAGGTATCGCCGCCCTACGATCAGTCAGAGATTACGGCGCTGCTTGCAACACGCGTCATCGTCGACGTGCTCGGCACTCTTGTTTCCCACGGCAAGATGGGCGCGCACCGGCCCATTATCGACCAGCCGGTGAGCATACCGGCCGGTCCGGAGGTAGTCTGACCGGATGACCAACGAACATACGCATCACCATGACCACGGACCGGGCCACAACCACGCCCACCATGATCACCTACATTCCCATGTCCATGGCGGCGGCAAGCAGGAGCGTCTGGAGGAGTTGAAGGTCCTCTCCACCGCCTTTGTCGATGGGTTCCGGAATGCCGCCGACAAGACCAGCTATCTGCGCCTTTCCGGCATTCCGTTTTCCCGAAGCGGAACCGACGAGCTGAAAATGCACCTTGTCGATGTCAATATCACAGCGAACTGGCAGATCGGTACGGGATCGCCGGCGTTCGGTTCGCGTGAACTCGTTTATCTGCCGTATCCCGGCGAAATGGTCAGCGAGCGCGAGACCATGACATTCACCTATGTGTCACTCACCGAGCGCGTCGACATTGACCTTACAGAATTGCTCAAGGACAGAACTGAAGAGAAAGAAGGGTAAATCATGCGAAATCACCTTGCACGGGCGGTTGCTGTCGTAACGGCATTGACCGCCCCGGTCGCCGCCCATGCCCATGCCGGCAGCCACCATGGTCTCGATGCCACCACGGCATTCGCGCACATATTCTCATCGCCCATTCACTGGGCCACTCTGCTCATAGCCGCACTGATCGTGGGATGGGTTTTTGCACGGCCCATGGCATCGGCGTTTATCAAGACCCGACGGCGCAGAATGTAAGAACGTTAAGCTAGGCCTGCTGCTCGATTGCACGGGCCGGATTGCCGACGACGGTGGAGCCTGTTGCGACATCGCGCGTCACCACGCTACCCGCACCGATGATGGCGTTGTCTCCGATCGTGATGCCGGGCAGGACAATTGCGCCACCGCCAATCCAGACGTTATCGCCGATCGTCACCGGTTTGGCGATCTCCAGTCCGGCGGCGCGCTCGGCCGCATCCTTGCTGTGTTCGGCACAGTAGATGTGGACGTTCGGACCGAACATCGTACCGGCGCCGATACGCACGGGCGCAGTGTCGAGAATGACGCAGCCGACATTCAAATAGACACGCCGCTCGAGGAACAGGTTGATGCCGTAAGCGCAGTGAAACGGCGCTTCCAGGCGAACACCTTCGCCGGCCTTGCCAAACAGCGCTTTCAGAACGGGCGCTATGTCACCGCGCTCCGACGGATGCATCGTGTTGTGGCAGTGAACCGCTGCATAGGCGCGCTGTCGTAATGCGTCGAGCTCATCATCGACACAGCAATACATCTGACCGGCCTGCATCTTTTCGCGTTCTGTCGCCATTCCCACGCTCGCTCCTGTCCGGCACTAACTTCGCGATGGTTTGCTTTGGGTCAAGGACTTCCCGGCATTTGTCCCGTAACAAATTGGATGTCCAGGCATTAGAGGCGGAAGGATCATGGCACGCATAACAATCATCCAGGGACATCCTGATCCGGGAGGCAACCGGTTGTGTCACGCGCTCGGCGACGCCTATGCAGAAGGTGCAAGGGACGCCGGGCACACGGTTTCAATTCTGCCGGTCGGCCAACTGGATTTTCCGCTGCTGCGCAGCCAGTCGGACTGGAACGCCGGTGCCGACAGCACGCCGCAAAGCCTTTTGGAAGCCCAGAAAACCTGTGTCGAGACCGACCATTTCGTTGTTATCTATCCGCTGTGGCTCGGCACCATGCCGGCGCTCCTGAAGGGTTTCCTGGAACAGGTTTTCCGGCCGGGCGTTGCTCTCAGCTATGGCGAAGGATTTCCCAAGGCACTCATGAAAGGCAAGTCGGCGCGGATTGTCGTCACGATGGGCATGCCTGCGCTCGCCTATCGCTATTACTTCATGGCGCATAGCCTGAAGAACCTGCAGCGCAACATCCTGGGATTTGTAGGCATCAAGCCGATCCGCAGCACGCTGTTCGGAATGGTCGAACAGGCCAGTGAAGCGAAACGGCAATCGTGGTTCGACAAGATGCGGGCGCTCGGGCGCGAAGCCCGTTAGGTTCATATACACTGCAAACGTGTCCGGACTTGCTATAGACTGCGCGTTTTCCTCGGTCAGGGCTGCGCGCGACGTGAACACATTTCCTGTTGAATCGGAACGGGTTTCCATTCAGTCACTCGTACCCGTCGGGGACGGCCATCAGTTCATCGTCTATGGCGACAGCTGTTCCGGCGTTCCGGGGGCAGCGCATGAAGCCACATTGGCGAAAATCAATACCGCCATATCGCACATGTCGGCCCGGCCGGAATTCATTGCCTTTCTCGGCGATGAAATTATCGGGCTGGTCAACGACGCCGAGGCGTTGCGGACCCAATGGCGTCACTGGCATCAGACCGAGATGAAGGCGATCTCAGACCTCGGCGTCCCGCTTTACAACATTGCGGGCAACCACACCGTCTTCAGTGCGGACAGTGAACAGGTCTTCCGCGAGATGAATGCGCATCTGCCGCAAAACGGACCGGAGAACCAGCAGGGGCTTTCCTATTTCGTCCGGCATGGTGACCTGCTTGTCGTCTTTGTCAACACTATGTGCCGGGGTCTTGGCGGCGAAGGCCACATGGAAACAGAATGGCTCGCGCAGGTTATGAAATCCAACGGGGATGCGCGCTGGAAACTCGTCGCGGGACATCATCCCGCCTTTGCGGTGAACGGTTACTCGGGACCCTATCAGCGAACCATCGGCGAAGAATATGCCACGAGGTTCTGGGATCTGCTGGTGGAACATGAAGTAACGGCATATCTGTGCAGCCACATCCTGGCTTTCGACGTGCAGGTGCACCGGGGCGTTCTTCAGATCACCACTGGCGGTGCGGGAACCGCGCATTTGTCCCCGCCTGACCATGAGTATCACCACTTCGTGCAGGCCTGCGTGGACACGAGCGGGTTTCGCCTCCAGGTCGTGGATGAAACCGGCCTTGTGCGGGAGCGGCTGTCATGGCCACCGCTCGCACCGGATTGCAGCCATTGGCTGGAACGGCCCGAGATGTCCACCGCCAAAACGTCTGGCGGCGACTGGCCGGAATTTATCGCCTTTCGCTTGCGCGGCAGGCTTTCGAACGACGACAATGGCGAACCGCAGACCCTGATCGCGATGCCGTCGGAGGACGGATCGTCCATGCCACTGTGGATCGGCCTGGTCGGTCGGCAGCGCCGACTGACGGTGTTGCTTCAGCCGGTGGCCGGACGAAGCCCACATGGCTGGCACGGTCCATGTTTTGATGCCGATGGTGCATTTGATGTGCAGCTTGCTGTGCATTTCCGGATGGGACCGGGCGGTATCCTGTGGCGCGACAATGACGAGATGCCCTGGAGTTCCATGCAGAACGCATCGTCTTGGGGTTGCGAGAGGCTGGATCATTTGGACGTCTCCCGGCTCATTTTCGGAAGAGGAGCCGACGCACAGGCACCCTTCAGGGGTGATGGGCTGCGCGTGAGCTGCTATGCTGCAAGCGGCGCCGAAAGCTGAATTCCTAGAGCCAATGTCGCATGTCGGAGGGCCGAAGGTAGCATAGGCCGGCGTCTTGGCCTTCCCTCCAGCCGAATCCGACGAATCCCGCGTCTGTGTCTGCAGCTGTCCGCGTGGAAACGCCGCCCGCATAATCATGCTGCAGTTCCAGCAACGTATAGGGACGCGCCCAGAGCCACTCGCGGTTGGCGACGGCTTCAAGGTCCGCAGTCGGCGGTGCTTCGCCGCTCCAGCAAAAGAAATAGAGGCAAAAACCATGCTGCGGGACGGGCTGGACAGAGATCAGCCGCATGCCGAGCCGATTTTCCAGATCGGCCCTTGCCGCAGCGATATCGTTGACCCGCAAGGTGATGTGCGCCAGCGTCGCCTGGCCGCCCACCGGATGACCGGATCCGGCCGGTGCCGCCCTGCCCTCAAAGCCCTGCTGCAGCAGCTCGATGACGAAACCGCCGGGGTCGCTCAAATGGCTCATGTAGCCGATATCGGCAAACTGCCGCGGCTGCGTGACAGCGCAGCCGCGTTCGCGAAGATGTTCAACGGCGTGGTCCAGATCACGCAGGGTGATGCCGATCTTCCAGTAAAGATCGTCCGGTCGTGCCGTATAGGGACCGATCGCTGTGCTGTGGAGCTCCAGCAAACAGTTTTCCTTGTCGAAGCCTAGCAACGGCTCCTTGGCCGTGCCGTAATTTTGCATGCCAAGTGTGCCGCAATAGAAATCCACCAGTTCATCCGGACTTCTGACGCGAAGGGCGTGGCGTATGATGGACCTTGCCGGTGTGTCAGACATAGCTCAAAACCAGTCCGCCGGCAGCGGCGATTGCCAGGACCCGCAGAATGTCCCAGTGCATTCGAAGCAGGAGCACGCCCGACAAAATAGCCAGGACAATAACGCGCCAGTCGAGCGACGATAAATCAGGCTGCCAGAGCGTGACAGGACCATAACGCTGCGCGGTGACGTCCGTGAATGCGACGTGCAGCGCGAACCAGATGGAAAGGTTGAGAATTACGCCGACGACGGCCGCTGTAATGGCAGCAAGGGCTCCGCGCAGACGGGGCTGCGCGCCGATCCAGTCGATGTAGGGCGCGCCTGCGAAGATCCACAGGAAGCAGGGCGCAAAGGTCGCCCATAGCGTTACGGCCGCGCCGGCTATGCCGAGCGCGATTCCACCCTCCCCATAGGCGGAGAGGAAACCAACGAACTCGGTAACGAGGATCAGCGGCCCCGGCGTCGTCTCGGCAAGCCCGAGGCCATCCATCATGGCGCCGGCGGAAAGCCAGCCATACTGGTTGACGACATCCTGCGCCATATAGGCCAGCACCGCATAGGCGCCGCCGAAGGTGACGACCGCCAGCTTGGAGAAGAACTGGCCAAGCTCTGACAGGATCGGCTGCCCGGATATGGAGCCGATCGCTAAAAGCGGCAGCCACCATATGGCGAGCCAAAGGACCAAAGTACGCATTGTCATCATCGTCGGCACGCGCCCGGATACCTGATCCGTCTCATCGGCCTCTTCCGACCCGGTGAAGAAACCATAGAGGGCCGCAGCAAAAATAATCAGCGGAAACGGCAGGTTCAGAAAGAAGATGCCGACAAAGGCGAGCGCCGCGATCACCCAGTGTTGCGGCAGGTGAAGCGCTTTTCTTGCAACCCGCAAGAGCGCCTCGATGACGATCACCAGCACAGCGGCCTTGATGCCCAGAAACAGCGCGCTGACCAGCGGAACATCGCCGACCAGCGCGTAGATGATTGCCAGCACCAACATGACGGCGGCACCTGGCAGGACGAAAAGCAGACCGGCGATCAGTCCGCCGACGACACCGTGCAGACGCCAACCGGCATAGGTCGCGAGCTGCATGGCCTCAGGTCCCGGCAGCAGCATGCAAAAACTCAGCGCGTTCAGATATTGCCGCTCTGTCAGCCAGTTTTTTTCTTCAACCAGTACCCGGTGCATCAAGGCGATCTGAGCCGCCGGCCCGCCGAACGAAAGAACGCCGATGCGGGCGAAAGCGGATGTCGCATCCGAAAGCGATGCGTTGGCATTTGCCTCGTTTTCCCGTGTGTCGGATACCGTCACGATCTCAGTTCCTCGTGCTGGCAGCCGGCCAGTCGTGCCCTTCATCCGTCGCGTCCCGGCACCAGCGATAGAAGGCATCGTAGAGAAGCATGCCAGCGCGCAGCTGCTCAAGGTCATCGCGGTACATGCGCGAAAGGCCGAGCGATGCCGCAAGCAGGCCAGCCGCTTCCGGCGCCAGGTCATGCCGGTTGGTATCAGCACCGCGCACGATTGTCGCCAGGCGTTCAAGCGGCTCCGTGGACAGGGAAAACTCCTCGATCATCGTGTCGAATGTGCACTTCTCGCCGCGGTGGCTCCAGAAGACATCCTCCGTGTCAAAGGGCGTTGCGTTGAATTTTTCCGCGACCGCCAGCACTTCCGAGGGCGAAACAAAGAGGAACTGCGCCTGCGGATCGACAAAGCGCCGGATCAACCATGGACACGCGATACGGTCGATCTTCGGCCTGTGGCGCGTCACCCATACGGTGCGCCCTTTCTCGGTAGCCTGTGGCAGTTTTTGCACAGGGACCAGTGGAAGCTCAGCATCCCGCCAGGCCACAAAGCCGCCTTGCAGGGTTTCCGCAACGATCCCAAGATCGCGCAGGACAGCCGCAGCGCCTTGGCTGAGCTTGAGGCCCTTGTGGCAATAGACAACGACGCGCTTTCCGGCGAATTCCGGGGCAAGAGACTCGATCTGATCGAACGGATGCCGTTTCGACGACGGGATAAGTCGTGGGTCAGCATCGAATGCCTCATCGAGGCTCACATCGACAATTGCCGGCGCGTCCGACGTTCCGACGAGGCGTGAAAGTTGTGAAACCGTGATTTCAGTTGGCGACGGCATGGCGCATCCTTCCGTTGTTCGGTTTTGGTCGGATGCGAAGCTTGGGCTGTCGCCTCACGGGGCGTTCGCTGACCCCATGGCCTATCATTGGCAAACAAACCTGCGCAGCGTCAAGTCCATCGGCCCGTTGTGGGTGGCCGGCAAATGCCACTTGCCAGAACCAATGCGCTGTGGCTATGCTGGAACATAATATGAACATTTGATGGTGGTTGCCCCGTGGACCAGATTTCCGTTTACCTGCCCGGCATCTTGCTTGCCTATTCCGCCTTCCTTCTTGGCATCGCCAGTCCCGGCCCCAATGTCCTGGCCATTATCGGAACGTCCATGGGCGTCGGCCGCCGGCCCGGCGTCGCACTTGCCTGTGGGGTCGCCCTTGGTTCGCTGTGCTGGGCCTTGCTTACGGCCTTCGGCCTCTCGGCCATCCTGGCGACCTACGCATCGGCCCTTTTGATCATCAAGATCGCCGGCGGCCTTTACCTGCTCTGGCTTGCCTATAAATCCTTCCGCGCCGCGGCATCCCACCAGGACATGGAGGCCAAGGCACTCGGTGGCAGCGACCGGTCTCCGGTGGGCTATTTCATTCGCGGCTTCACCATTCAGATGACCAATCCGAAGGCGGCCCTTGCCTGGATCGCGATCATCTCGCTCGGTCTCGGGCCCGATGCACCGCTGTGGGTGGCATTTGCCATTGTTGCCGGAACAGCCGTTCTTTCGCTTGTCCTCCATTTCCTCTACGCAGTGGCCTTCTCAAGCCCGCCCATGGTGGCTCTCTATGCACGCGCAAGGCGCTGGATCCAGGGCGCACTCGGCGCGTTCTTCACCTTCGCAGGGTTCAAGCTTCTGCTCAGCCGAAGCTGAGCGGCGGGTGAGAATGTGATGGAGGGACACTACACGTTCCGCACCGTTACCGATGCCGATTTTGACATGTTGCGAAAATGGCTGCGGACACCGGCAGTGGCTCAATGGTGGGGCGATCCCGATCATGAGCTCGGATTGATGAAGCGAGATCTTGCTGACGGGACCGTGACCAGCCTGATCGTTGCCTATGACGGCACACCCTTCGCCTATGCACAGCACTACAATGTGGATGATTGGCCGCAGGCTCACCTCAAGCACATAAAGCCAGGCACGCGCGCCATCGATACATTCGTGGGCGTCCCCGAGATGTTGGGGGCCGGTCACGGCGCTGCGTTTCTGCGCGCACTCGCCATTCAACTGATCGAAGACGGTGCGTCCGGTGTCGTGATCGATCCGGATCCTGAAAACGCGCGTGCGCGTCGCGCCTATGAAAAAGCCGGCTTTTCATTTGTCGAAGAGGTGCCCTCAGAAAACGGTCCCGCCATCGTCATGCATTTCGTTCCGGATGATGCTCAGTCCGTTTGAAATTGCCGAAGAACCCAGGCCTCGAATGCCCGGCTCGCCGGCGTCTGGTTGTGGGTTGCCGCCGGGATGAGAAAATAGGCCTCGAGCAAGGGAACCTCGGTATCGAAAGGTTTGACGAGCCGGCCCTTGTCAATCAGCGCATCCGCCAGTGTGTCGTGCGCCAGCGCCAGCCCGGCACCGTTGGCCGCGGCCATGATGGACACCGAGTATGTCGTCGCCAGATTGATCACCCGGCCGCGCGGCAGCTTCTCCCGCCGGGCGGCTAGCCAGTATTCCCAGTTGCTTTCAATTCCGGCGCAATCGAACAGCGCATGGCGGGACCAGTCTTCCCCGGCGATTTCCAGATCGGGCGAGGCAACACAATAGCAGCGGTCCTCACCCAGCCGGACCGATCCGGGCGGGTCGTCGGTGGCACGCCCGTAGCGGATCTCCACATCGGCCGCCGGCGCGAAGGATTTCGGGTCCCAGACCATGGTCACGATGTTGAGAACCATCCATGGATGCCGGTCGTAGAGACCGGCAAGACGCGGCGCCAGCCACAGCACGGAAAACGCCAGATTGCAGTGAATGGTCAGCACCCTGCCGCGATCGCCGCCAATCAGCATGCGCGTGCCCTTGCCCAGCGTTTCGAAAGCCTCCTGAACAGTCGGCAGGTAAATCCGGCCGGCCTCGGTCAGTTGCAGCGATCGCGTGCGGCGAACAAACAGCGCTCGCCCGAGATGGTTTTCCAGTGCCTTGACCTGCTGTGAGACCGCCGGCTGGGTCATATGCAGTTCCTGAGCAGCGGCGGTAAAGGACAGTGTACGGGCGGCAGCCTCGAAAGCCCGCAGCCAGTTCAAGGGAGGCAAGGAGGTTTCAGACATGGTGTGCCCAAATGATCCATAAGTTTGACTTATGAGATTACTCGGAATTTCTCGTTTGTAAATTTTCCCGCGCGGCGCAAGTCTTTTGCGCGGAAACCGATGCCAGTGACAGCGGGAGGTTGACGTGGCCATCCAGAACATGCCGTCGGCCGATGCCGAGGAGTGGAAACTGCGGGTTGACCTCGCAGCAGCATTTCGGCTGACTGTGCATTTCGACTGGCACGAATCTGTCGGCAATCATTTTTCGGCGGCGGTCAGCGACGACGGAAAGACTTTTCTTTTAAACCCGCGCTGGCAGCATTTCTCAACGATCCGGGCAAGCGACCTATTGCTGCTCCACGCCGATGACGATGAGACCATGCAGCGCGAAAACGCACCGGATCCATCAGCCTGGTGCATTCACGGTTCGGTCCATGCTGCAGTCCCACAGGCAAGGGTGCTGCTCCACTGTCACCCGCCCTACGCCACCGCCCTGTGCGGGCTGAAGGATCCGGCCATCAAGCCGATCGACCAGAACACTGCCCGTTTTTTCAATCGATGCACGATTGATCTCGAATTTGGCGGCATGGCCGATGAGACCGAGGAAGGGCGACGCATCGCCAGCGCCTTCGGCAACCACAGCATCATGATAATGGGCAATCACGGTGTCTCGGTTGCCGGGGATACCGTGGCCCACGCGTTTGAGGATCTTTATTTCCTCGAGCGCGCCGCAAGGACAATGGTGCTTGCCTATTCCACCGGCCAGCCGCTCAACGTCATGGACGATGCGTTGGCAGAAAAGACTGCGGCGGCGTGGGACGACTATCGCGGTGCGGCCGATGCCCATTTCGAGCAGCTCAAACTGATGCTCGATCAAACCGATCCTTCCTACAGGGACTGAGACTGAGATGAATGCTCCGCACACATTTGCCGCGACGAACGCAGCCTCGACGGGTGTTACGGTAGACAGGAAGCGCCTGAAGGCGCTGGCGCGCCGCTCCGACCGGCCGGGCGTGATCTTCCTTGCAAAATGGCTTTTTGCGCTGGCCCTGTCAGGCTTCGCAATCTGGCTCGCCCTCGGAACCTTCTGGGTCTGGCCGGCAATGCTCCTGCACGGTGTCGTCCTTTGCGTTCCGGCCTACGCGCTTAGCCACGAAACGGCTCATGGCACGGCCTTCAGGACCCGCTGGCTGAACGAAGCCGTGTTATGGGTCACGTCGTTTATTTACATCGAAGAGCCGCTGCACCGGCGTTACACCCACACGAACCACCACACATTCACCTGGCACGCCGGCAAGGACAGCCAGATGCCGTTTGCGACGCCCATGGACTTTTGGGGTTGGCTTCAGGAGGTTAGCGGCTTCGGCCTGGCGCGCTTCCATGTCACGGCGTTGCTCCGATTGTCAGCAGCCCGGTACACGCCAGTGATGCGGGATGTCATCCCGGAAACGGAACTTCCGAAGCTGACCCGAAATGCCCGCATCTTTCTTTTGCTCTATCTTGCCCTTGCCGGTCTCATCGCCGCCGGCGTTTCGTGGCCGCTATGGTTCCTGGTGCTTCCGCGCATTCTCGGAGCGCCGGCCATGTTGCTTTTCACGCTCATCCAGCATGTCGAGATGCAGGAGAACTCGCCATCGATCGTTGAATCGACACGCTCCTTCGCGACATCGTGGATCGGCCGGTTCTTATACATGAACATGAACAACCATATCGAACATCACCTCTACCCGCAGGTGCCGTTCCATGCCCTGCCTGAACTTCACGAGGAACTGAAAGGACAGTTGCCGGAACCGGATCCCGGTTTCTGGCGCACGAATGTCGAAGTCCTTTCCGTGGTTCTGAGACGCAGCCTCGGCCGTAACACCAAGGCACGATCGATCCGCCAGGCGCCCCACATGATCGGCGAAGGCCGTTTTGAACGCGTCGCCGAACGCACCATGTAGTCCGGACCGGAGAGATCCTATGCAAAACTGGATCAAGGTATGCGCGGCCGACGCGATCGCGGCTGAGGATCTCGTCCTGTAGGAAATGGATGGCAATTCATATGCCGTCTACAACACCGGCCAGGGCTTCTATGCAACGGATGGTCTTTGCACACATCAGGGCTATCCGCTTGACGATGGGATTGTCATCGGGACGGTGATCGAGTGCCCATTGCATGGTGGCCGTTTCGAGATCACCACCGGCAAGGCGCTGTCTGCACCCGTTTATGAGGACCTGAAGACCTACCCGGTCAAGGTCGAAGGCAATGCCGTCTATATCGCCATCGACTGAGGCCAGTGTGAGCGCAGGACACTACCGTCTTTATCATTGACATTTCTTATCGTGGATATATTTTATCCATGAATAGGAGATCGCCTCATGAAACTCAGCGACGGTGTTGAATGGTCCATTCACTGCGTGATGCTCCTGGGTGCCTTGCCGCCGGACGCAACCCTCTCGGGAAAGGCGCTGGCCGAGTTTCACGGCGTCCCGGAGAGCTATCTGCTCAAGCATCTCAAAATGCTGGTCGCAAGCGAAATACTGGCTTCGGTTCCCGGTCCGCGTGGCGGATACCGTCTGGCGCGGACACCGAGGGAAATCACCCTGCTTGACGTCGTCCAGGCCGTGGACGGCAAACGTCCGGCTTTCCGATGCACGGAGATCAGGCGGCGCGGGCCGTGCAGCCTTGAAGACAGCGCCTATACGGCCTGCTGCGGAGTCAATCGCGCGATGCTGCGTGCGGAACAGGCTTATCGCAAAGCTCTGTCGGAAGAGACAATTGAAGACATTACCGACGAATTCACAGCCGAAGCCGACCCGCGGCTAATGCCGCTTGGCCAGCGTTGGCTTGATGAGAATATGAGGATCCCGAAATCATGATTATCTTTGTCACAGGCGCGACCGGCGTCCTCGGACGTCCCGTTGTGCAACGGCTGATCCAGAACGGACACCAGGTACGCGCGCTCAGCCGATCCGAAACAAACCGGACATTGCTGCAAATAGCCGGCGCGGTTCCCCTGGACGCGGATCTGTTCGATCCGGTTTCGCTGGCCTCCGCCGTAGAAGGGTGCGACGCCATTCTCCACCTTGCCACACGGATCCCTACGGTCGCGGATCTGAAGGATCCAACCCTGTGGTCGGAGAATGACCGCATACGCCGCGACGGCATCCGCAACCTGATTGAGGCCGCCCGGGGCACGTCAGGCGTAAAGACGATCGTCTATCCCAGCATTACGTTCTTCTACGGAGATGGTGGGCCCGACTGGATTTCAGCTGACATGGCTGAAATCGCGCCCTGTGACGTTCTCAAATCGTCCCTTGATGCCGAGGCCGAGGTCGCGGCCTTTGCAGGCTCTTCAGCGGATCGAAGGGGCATCACTTTGCGTTTCGGCTACTTCTACGGTCCCTCGTCGCCGGACAGCGTGCAGGCTATCGAAATGGCGCGTAAAGGCCTCGCCATGACGGCTGCCGCCAGGCCGAGTTACAAATCGATGATCTGGATCGACGACGCGGCTGCCGCCGTGGTCGAGGCCGTCGAAAACGCACCCAGCGGCGTCTACGATGTTGTCGAGGACGATCCAAGCACACAGCAGGAGGCCTTGGACGCACTTGCCACAGCGGTCGGGCGCAAGCGGTTGATGCGCCTGCCGCGCTTCTTGCTGCGATTTGCCGTGCCAAGTGACCTGCGCGGAATCCTCGCCCGCAGTCAGCGTATTTCCAATGCACGCTTCCGCGACATGACCGGCTGGCGTCCGGAGGTTCCGTCGCAACGCGAAGGCTGGCGGCGGATGGGGATCAAAGCCGAAGCCGCTGAATAGCGAACGACACGGCCTTGCTGGTTGCTGATCGAATTATTTAGTTGTATTGTACAACTATTATGATCAGGCCCACACCGCAAACCGCAGACGATATCGAAGTGATCCGCTCGGCTTCGCGGACCCTTGTCCGCGAACTCGGTTTCATGAACCGCCATCTGGCCGAAAGCGATTTATCGCCTTCCGGTGTCCACGCGTTGCTGGAGATCGAGCGCGGCAATTGCAGAACCGCAAAGTCGCTCTGCGAGACGTTGCTTCTGGAAAAGTCGACAGTCAGCCGCCTCGTGCGCAACCTCGCTGACCGCGGCGAGATCAGGGAAGTCGTCGCACCGCATGATGGCCGGTCCAAATGGCTCGAACTCACCGACAAGGGCCGCAATGCTTTGGTCGGTATCCACCGACACGCCATCGACCGAGTCATCGGCGCACTCGGGCCGCTCAAGGCCAGAGACAGGAAGGCCATTGTCAAAGGACTGACAGCCTATGCCAAAGCACTTCAGAAGGCGCGGCTGGATGGGCTCCCTGGAGAAAAAACGGGCCAGATCGACATCGTCTCCGGATACGAGCCGGGCCTGATCGGGCATATCGTAAAGATGCACGGCCTCGCGTATCACGAACTCGAAGGTTTCGGTGCTGCATTCGAAGCCAAAGTCGCGGACGGCCTGGCGGAATTCGCGACACGGCTCACCAATCCGAAAAACCAGATCTGGACTGCACATTTTGCTGGCGAAATTGTCGGATCGATTGCCATCGATGGCGAGAGCCTTGGTGACAACACCGCCCATCTGCGCTGGTTCCTTGTCAATGGTGCCGGTCGCGGCGGCGGTATCGGCAAACGTCTTCTCGGCGCGGCTCTGGAACACTGCGATCATTGTCGCTTCTACGTAATCAAGCTTTGGACGTTCAAGGGTCTCGATGCAGCCCGCGCGCTTTATGAGCGAAACGGCTTCGTCCTCGAAGAGGAATATTCCGGCGACCAGTGGGGTGTCCCGCTCACCGAACAGATCTTTATCCGCAGACTTTGAAGCTGCCCTTTCGGTCACACGGCGACCTTGGCGGCACGAAACTGCCGCACCATAATAGAAGCGTTAAGGCAGCGCGATCGAATACGGGGCAGCAATGATTGATCAGATCAAGGGTCTTCACCACGTCACATCACTGGCCAGTGACGCACAACAGAACAACGGCTTCTTTACCCAGGTTCTTGGCCTGCGACGCATAAAGAAGACCGTGAATTTCGACCGGCCCGAGGTCTATCACCTCTATTATGGCGACGCGGTGGGAACGCCAGGTGCGGTGATGACTTACTTTCCCATTCCCGACATCAAGCGGGCGCGAGCCGGCACCGGTGAAGTGGGCACCACCGTCTTCGCGGTGCCGGAAGAGTCTCTGCCCTATTGGCAGGACCGGCTGGAAGGCCTCGGTGTCGAAGGACTGACGGAGGCCGTCCGTTTCGGTGAACGGCGACTGGGATTTCGCGGCCCTGACGGCGACGGCTTCGCGCTCGTCGAACAGGCGGGCGACAGCCGCAAACCCTGGGAGGGCTCCGATATCCCGGGTGACTGTGCAATCCGCGGCTTCCATTCGGCCACATTGCGCCTTGGCGCGCCCGAGGCCATGGCCGAGCTTCTCAGCTTCATGGGTTTCGAACAGACCGAAAGCGAGGGCAGCAATCAGCGCTTCAGGCTGGCAGCCGGAAACGGCGCCGACATTGTCGATGTTTCATCCATGCCTGGCGCCGAACCGGCGGTGGAAGGTGCCGGCTCCGTGCACCACATCGCCTTTGCGGTCGACAACCGACAACAGCAACTCGAAGTGCGTGAAGCGCTTGTCGATACCGGTTACTCGGTAACGCCCGTCATCGACCGGGATTACTTCTGGGCCATCTATTTCCGCACGCCCGGCGGCGTCCTGTTTGAAGTTGCAACCGCCGAACCGGGCTTCGATCGGGATGAAGATCGGGCCCATCTCGGCGAAGCGCTCAAGCTGCCGGACCAACATGCGCATCTTCGGGAACAGCTGGAGCGCGATCTTCCGCCGATCACGGATTAGCGTGTTGTTTTCGATAAATATTATTTTTTACCGCAGCCATCATGAAATTTCGTTACAAGAATGAAAACGGTGGAGTCGATACTCGGACATGATGATCAAATCGCGGTTGGTTCCGTTTGTGATTGCCCTTTGTGTCTTCTGTGCCGAGGCCGGCGCGGAGACATCAACACTCTATCAGGGTCCCCTGCCCGTCAAAATCAAGGACAGGCTGGTGACGGTCCCCGTGACGCTAAGCGGCGAGACCACAGGTGCGGATGCGGACACGCTCCTCTTGCGTGCGGCCGCCTATACCCGCGACCTTTCCCCGATCCTGAAAGAACAGCTGCAAATCCTCGCCGATGACAATATCAGCGCCTGCGAACTGCGGATCACCGTTCCTGAGACGGACGTCGGAGCTGTCGGCACCGAGCTCATCCTTTCCGCACTTGTAAACGCAGAGGCCTGGGTCTGCACGTCGTTCCTCAAGACACGTCTCGGTTCGGAAACTGCCCGGATAACGGCCAGTGTGACACCGCAGGTTCGCGATGGTCGCCTGCATCTTCAACCGGGCACCTTGAGCATAGACGGGATCGGCGACCTGATCGCGTCCATCGGGGGCAATCAGATCCTGCAGAACCTGTACTTCCAGGCGATTGAGCGCTTCAACAATGATCCCGAGTTGACCAGTCTGCCGGGCAAACTGGCAGACGCGGGGTTTTCCTATCAATCGGCCAAGGTCGAACCCGCCGGCACGCCGACGCTGACCGTTGCCATCGCCGGTCCCAACGATCTTGTCTACCTAGCAAAGATCATCGCTGGAATACGGTAATAAGCGAAAACGGGTTCTTCACAGCGCAAATCCAGGCAACCGGTACGCCAATCGGGGCGCACGAACACGCACTTGACGGTGATGTCATTTGACATCTGAAACACTATAGTGTCGCCTTGAAGCCGCGATTCCGGGGGTGGAATGCAGTTCTGTGCATGCGCGGTCTTTGCCATGCACGGGCCAAAGGGAGCAAGGACCGTGAGGAGAACACTACTAACGGCTTTGGCGGGCGCAACAATCGCCCTTGCAATGGCAGCGGACGCGCGGGCCCAGAGCAACGAGACCCAAACCGAGGCGGTGGAAGAAACAGTCGATCAGGTGATCCGCAAAAGCGGGATCGATGAACGCAGCGGTTCGCCCGAGTGGTATCTCGCGATGCAGACCCGCCTTTATCTGCCGCAAAAGGGATTTGAATCCGATACCAGGCGCGCCGAACGCATCGCGCTCTGGTACGAGGAACGCGACTATGAACCGATCTGGATCCGCAACGGCAAAGCGACCAACGCGGCCAAGGAGGTTGTGTTTGCTTTGTTGAATGCGCATGAGGACGGCCTGATCCCCGATCACTATGCCGCAGATGCGATTTTCCCGAAGCTGCAGGGAGACGCGGAACGCGGGCTGGCGGATTTCGAGGTTTCATTGTCCTATGCCGTCTCCCTATACGGCCAGAACCTGCGCAGCGGCAGGGTCAGTCCGAATGAAGTCAACCGGGAGCTTATTATATATCCCGAGGAAGTCGGCGCCGATGTGCTCCTTCAACGCGTGGCGGATGCCGCCGACCCGATGGATGCGCTGCGTGACTTTGCACCTGGAACGGCGCGCTACGAACGAATGAAGAACCACCTGATGCATCTCTTCGTGGTTCGCGCGACCGGTGGATGGACCAAGGTTCCGGAGGGCAACAGCCTGAAACCGGGCATGAGTGATCCGCGTGTTGCGGCCCTGCGGGAGCGCCTGGTCGAATCGAAGGACCTTGAACGCGGTACCCATACCGGAGACGTCTATGACGGGGCGCTGGTCGAAGCAGCAGAACGCTTCCAGTCCCGTATGGGGTTGGAGACCGACGGCGTCGTCGGGCCGGCTACGCTGGAGCAGCTGAACACGACCGTTGAACAGCGCATCCGGCAGGTGGAACTCAATCTCGAGCGGCGGCGCTGGATGCAGGCGGATTTCGGCAACCCCTATATATTTGTCAATCTGGCCGATCAGGTCGTCAAATATGTTGTTGACGAGAAGACCGTCCATGCTGCCGTTACCCAGGTCGGAAAGCCCTATCACCGCACGCCGGTGTTTTCAGACGAGATGGAGTATCTGGAATTCAATCCGTACTGGAACGTGCCCTACTCCATTGCCACCAGGGAGTATCTTCCGAAGCTGAAATCCAATCCCTATGCGCTCGCCTCACAGAAGATCAATGTTCTGCTCAACGGCAAGCGCGTCGATCCTGGCGCTGTGGCCTGGGGCGGCTACTCGCGCTCCAATTTTCCGTTCAGGCTTCGCCAGGAGCCTGGGCCGAAAAATGCGCTCGGCCGGGTGAAGTTCATGTTCCCCAACCAGTTCAACATCTACATCCATGACACACCGTCGAAATCGAAATTCGACAGCGCCTCGCGCTACTACAGCCATGGCTGCATCCGCGTCGAGGATCCGATGAGGCTGGCGGAAGTCATTCTCGCAGCACAGGGAATGTCACGGGAGCAGATCGACGGCATCGTCAATTCAGGCAAGCGGCGCGTCGTCAAACTGGACACTCCGGTGCCGGTGCATGTTGTCTATCTGACCGCCTGGGTAAACAAGGACGGCTCCGTCCACTATCGCCGCGACGTCTATGGACGCGACGAAATCCTGTCGGCCGCGCTCGGCGTGGAAACGCTCTCACGGTAGATGTTGGCAGCAGCCAACCAGGGGCCGGACGGTCGTCGCCCGGCCCTCAGAACATTAATGCACTGTTATTGTTATCACTTCCGATGTGACCGGCTTGTCATGAGGAATGTGATTCATGTCGCCGAGGACAAGTTGAAGGGTGTGCGTTCCCGGTGAAAGTTCAACCTGAGCCTCCGTCTGTCCGGCGCCATAATGCACGTGGTTTTCGTCTGCCGGAATGCTGTAAAGCAGTTCGTCGGCACCTTCTTCGCCCTGTCCGAGCGGGGGGCGATCGACGAACAGATGATGGTGGCCGGTATTGGGCAGTTCGGTTCCGGCGGGCGCAATGCCCATGCCGCTCAATCCGAACCGGATCAGCACCGGTGACGTCACCGTGTCACCGTCTTTCAGATTGATAAAGTAGACCTTTGCGCCTTCCGCAGACGGCGTTTCACCGGCGAATGCTGCGCCGGACAAGACCAATGCGGCGGCAATCGCTAATGTGACTTTGTTCATGATTCCCTCATCGTTAAATCGGCTCCGCCCCCGGGTATCCGTTGCCGTCCTTGGTGGCGCCGAATACATCAACAACGTAGGAAGGGACCCGGCCCGCTGCAATGCGATCGGCACAGGCTGGGCGGTAATTTCGACACGAATTTTGTGCAACAGGTGCTGATGGAAGCGGAGTGGAGACCGTCAAATGAAGCGACTGTTAATCCCGCTGGTGATGATCCTGACGATCGCGTCAACCGCGGCCAAGAGTACCGATAGTCCGACAATGACCGATCATCCGGAATTGGCGAAAGCGTTCAGCGAGCGAAATGTCGATGGTGCGTTCGTGCTCCTGGATGTGGCTGCAAACGAGCTGCACGCCGTCAACCCATCGCGGCTCGCGCAGCGACGGTTTCCCGCCTCGACATTCAAGATCGCAAACAGCCTCATTGCCCTGGAGACGGGTGCGGTGCGCGACGAGAACGAGATCATCCCCTATGGCGGCAAACCGCAACCGGTCAAGGCCTGGGAGCGGGACATGTCCATGCGCGCGGCCGTTCGCGTATCCAATGTGCCGGTGTTCCAGGAACTCGCAAACCGCATCGGTGCCGACGCCTATGCTCAGTGGCTCGAAAAACTGGATTATGGAAACCGCATGACGGGCGGCAACAAGGAGGCGTTCTGGCTGCGCGGACCGCTTGAGATCAGCCCGCTCGAGCAGGTGGAATTCGTCGCGGCGCTTGCCAGGGGCACGCTGCCCGCTTCTTCAGAGAACCAGGCGACCGTTCGCGATATGCTGCTCATTGAACGGCGCGGTGCGGCAACGCTTTACGGGAAATCCGGCTGGAGTACGTCAACAAATCCACAGATCGGATGGTGGGTTGGGTGGATTGAGCACGGTGAGGCGATTTTCGTCTTCGCGCTGACCATTGATGTCGCCGACCGCAGCGATGTCGACCAGCGTGAGCCGCTCGTGCGCGCGTTGTTGAAAGCGCTGGATGTCTATGGCTGACCGCAATTTGCCCGCTATGCGTTCCAGCATCGAGTTTCCGTACCGTGCGCAAGTACAGAGCAAGTCTCGCGGATGCCCATCGGCCGGAGAGCGCATGCGTGTCACCAAACCGGCCGGCAATTGACGTTGCTGGGGCATCCCCTAGTTGATTGCCTTGACGTAGAATGACCTCCCCGGGCTCCGCCTGCACGGGGTCCAGCAGGGAGATGACCATGCACATTCGCGATGATTTCTCGAGCCGCGCCGTCGTGTTGCCGGAAGATTACGAATGGGTTCATTCGCCGGCAAACGGTGTTGACCGGATGATGCTTGACCGCATCGGCGATGAGGTGGCACGGGCGACGACGATTGTACGCTTTGCGCCCAATTCCTATTTCGACGCGCATACGCATGGCGGCGGCGAGGAATATCTGGTCCTCGATGGCGTATTTTCGGACCAGAGCGGTGACTTCGCTGCCGGGAGCTACGTCCGCAATCCGATCGGCACGAGCCACAAGCCCCATACGGACGATGGCTGCACGATCTTCGTCAAGCTGTACCAGTTCGACGAATCGGATCAGGATCAATTCCACATCGATACCGGCAGCGCGGCATTCGAGCCCGGTCCCTCTGAAGGGATATCAATCTTGCCGCTCCATCAAACGGCAAATGAAACAGTGGCGCTTTGGCGCTTCGAACCCGGCACCAAAGGGTCCAGCCATCAACATCCGGGCGGCGAGGAAATCCTCGTTCTGGAGGGCACACTACAGGATGAGCTCGGCAGCTACCCAGCGGGAAGCTGGATCCGGAGCCCGCATCTTTCCCAACACACGCCCTTTTCCGAGGAGGGATGCCTTTTCTACGTGAAGAGCGGTCACCTGGCTCCATCATCCGCGAAGGATTGAAGCCAGGGCCAACATCCCTCAGGCCAGCCCGGCAAGAATGTTCGCGAGCTCAGCAGGCTTGGCGAACATCACCTCGTGTGAAGCCTCGATATCGATCAATTCGGTCGGGTTTGACGACCATGTGGCGTTCATGTCGGCAACGATCGCCGCGCCGGTGGCCGGAACAACCGTCTGGTCCTGGGTGCAGCGGATATAGGTGCGCTTGATCCCGGCAAATCCGTCAGCGAACTCGGCGGTTTCGCCGTATATCGACACCGGCGCATCGGGTGTCAGCATGTGCATAACCGTGGTAAGCAGACCTTCATCGACATCGGCGGCGAGTGCTTCCCTGAGAACGGCGAGGTATTCGGGATCGGTCGACCGTGTATCGATCCGCAAGGCGCCGACAACCGCGGGATCAGCAACCAGCGCGGGGCCAAGCTTGCTGTTCTTTTGCTGCTCCTCAAGCTGCAGGTATGCGCCCGCAGGCTTGCCAGGCATCGGCGCGAGGGCGGCGATGTAGACCAGTCCGTCAAACGCCTGCGGCTGGCCGGCCGCGGCAAAGGTGATCGGAACACCGCCCATCGAATGGCCGACCGCGACGACCTTTTGTGCCCCGGCGGCGCGCGCCCGCTCCGCACCGTCCACAACGGCGGCGGCATATTCACCAATGCCGATACCCGCCAGCGGCGAAGGATCAGCCGCAAATGCGGCGGCGTCCAGCGGCCGCGCCGCGAATGTTCCGGGCAAACGGGCATTCAGGCCGTGTCCGGGCAAGTCGATTGCAATGGTCATGTGGCCAGCGCGGTTGAGGATCGGCTCGACCTGTCCCCAACACCAGCCGCCGTGCCATGAGCCGTGTACGAAGACAAAGGCGGTGCCCGATGTGGCCTGGGCGCTGGCTGGTTGCAAACCCGCTGCCGCCATCATCGTCGTGCCGGCGGCTGCACCTTTCAGAAATCCGCGTCTGTCCATGTTCTCCTCCCATATTGTGTCATTTGCGTCGGCGTTATTATAATCCGTTATCCAAAGTGCCGTTATCCGCAACGCGTCGGCTGCGGATCAGTGCGGAACTAAAAAAAGGAAATCCAGTCAGTGAGTTACGCGCCGGATTGCCCTGAAAACGAAACCCGGATTGCAGCGCGTGATCAGCGGTTCGACGATTTCGACGCACAATCCGAGCAGCTCAGCGGGCACGACCAGCAGTATTGCCAGCTTTCTTCCGGAGGCTTCCGCGGCCGGTTCGTTTCGGCCTTTCTGGACGACGGCGTCTCCTTGCATCTGGAGACGGCCAACCAGGCGCTCGAGCAGCATGTCGGCTGTCCCCGGGACACGGTCAACATCGGTCTGGTCATCGACGGCGACCGGCCATTTGTCGTCAACGGTGAACCGCTTGATCAGACAGGCATGCTGATCACCCCGCCCGGTGCTGAACTCAGTATGTTCAGCCCGGCCGGTGCGACGATCTTGGCGATTTGCCTGGATCATGAACGCATAAGGGCGTGGAGCGCTAATGAGAACCTGCAGGATCCCTTCGCGATTTCCCGGAACCACGTATCGGTCCAGAATGCGCCCATGCTCGCCGACAGCCTGCGCAAAAGCGCGCTGCGGATCGTTCGGGCGATCCTCCAGACCGAAGAACCGGAAGATACCTGGGCGGAGGACGTTCCTGTCGGCAGACGGTTCACGTCGGCCGTCCTCGCCCAACTGACACTCAACCAGGCACTTTCCTCCTGGGATCGCCCGACCGCCAGTGAGGGTTCTGCTGTGTTTGAACGGGCTCGAGCACTGCTCCTGCAGATGCCGGACGGTGACATCGACTACACCATGCTGCGCGCTGAACTTGGATGCAGCGAACGAACCATCCAGAAATCTTTCTTGCGGTATACGGATATGAGCCCGACCCAATATCTTCGCACCGTAAGGCTCAACCGCGTGCGCCGGATGCTGATGTCCAAGTCACATAGAGCCAGCTCAATCGGAGATCTGGCTGCCCGCAGCGGATTTTGGAACTGGAGCCGTTTTTCGGGTTTCTACAAGAAACAGTTCGACGAACTGCCTTCCGAAACCCGGCTCCGGGCACTGTCATAACGTGCCGTTTGCCAATTGGCATTGTCATCAAAATACCGAACCGGTATATCCGGTTTCATTTCCAGAAACATTGGTGAAGGGGTGTGGCGACGTGAAGCGCGAGCCGAACTACGCCATTTCCCGAAACAAAAGCGGACAGTCCATGTTCGATACGGAGTTCATTTTCGAAGAACTGCCGCTGACAATCGGCGAGACGGAGTTTGCCATGTGCTCCGGGACCGCCCTGCTTGAGGGGGAGGCCGGCATGCATGATTACGGTTTCGCGGTGACCGGGATCGTGCTTGAAGGCAATCTGGTGGGGAACTATCGCGACAAGAGAGACATTCGCCTGTCACGCTGCACGGATGATCCCTACTGCGCGCTGCTCTTTCGCCAACTCGCTGAGCGCATCGAATCCGACCGGGCTGCCGCGGAGCATTTTTATCACGCGGTGCGCGAACACCGAGCGATGCGGACATTACTTGGGTAATATTGGCGATTTACATTGACTGTCAAAGTCACGCCGCAAACGGCTGGAAGAGTTGCAAGCAAAGGCTGCATGCCCGCCAACAGCACAATGGAGAGGATCGAATGCGCAATCTATTGCTGATGACCATAACACTGGCCTGCACAACTTTCGCGGTGACTGCTTTTGCCCAGGTACCGACACACGCACAGCAGCAGGCCATCCGGTCAAGCTGCGTTGCTGACTACAAGGCCAATTGCTCCAGTGTGCCCACCGGCGGCATGGACGCCCTTGTTTGCCTGGAGCAACACGAAGCGAAACTGTCGCCAGCGTGCAAGTCGGCTGTCGAAGCGGTCGATCACAGCTCGGCATCGAGTGCCCCGGCAGCAACCACAGCCGCTGCATCGGCTGCAAGTGAGGCCAAGCCGGCCGAAAGCAGCAGCGAGGGCACCACGGCAGAAGCGCCGAAGGCCGAAGCGGCAACGTCCGCCGCGACCACGACGTCTCAGGCATCGTCCGCCGGCAGACCGGCGATGTCGCTGCGTCAGGAAATGCGCCTCGCTGCCCGTTCCTGCGCGCGCGACTACCGGGTGCTTTGTCCCAACCTGCCTGTCGGTCAGGGCAATATCCTGTTTTGCCTGAAGGTGCACGAACAGCACTTGTCACGGGGCTGCCGCACAGCGCTCGAGGAAGCCGGCGAGATTCTTCAGTAAGGGGAGCCGTCGGAGCGCCGACAGGAGGTCATTCTTGCTGTCGGCCCTTTCGTTCCAGCAGAAATTCGATCAGGGCCTGCTTGGCTCCCTGGATGTGCTGTCGCGTGCGTTCGGCGGCCAGAGCGCCATCACCCGCCTCACAGGCGGCCAGGATGCCGATGTGCTCGCGATTGGCTAGATCCATCCCGTCCGTCATCAGTAGTTGGGCTCTCAAATAGCGTTCAACACGGTCGAGCGCGTTGTCTATAACCTTAAGGTGGTAGACGAGCCCGCTGTCGCGGTAGAGCGCGTAGTGAAAGCGACGGTTGAGTTCTCCCCATTCGAGCGGATTGCTGCTGTCCATAAAATCCTGGAAATGCTGCCGTGCCTCAAGAAGCGCGGCGGGCGTCATTTTCGGGACCGATGCGGCAATGACCTCACTTTCGAGGAGGCTGCGGAAGTCGAAAATCTCCGCCGCTTCAACGGCGGACAAGCCTGCGACCACAGCACCGCGGTAACGCCGGCTCTCCACCAGACCCTGCTGCTCGAGACGTGTAAGCGCTTCGCGAACCGGTATGCGGCTGGTGTTGAAAAGCGTGGCGATCTCGTCCTGGCGCAGAGGATCGCCGTCGTTGAGCTCACCTTCGATGATCGCCTGTCGGAGGGAATCGAAAATGATGGATGACGCTGATGTCGTCTTGCCGATATCTACAGCCCTGAGCTTCAACCCAATTCTCCGATCTTGTCAGCCAACATATTCATTTAAAATACTTTTTCTACGTCCAGCCTGCATCGCAAATGGTCCGCCGTCGACCATTCATACCATAATCTCCGATTTTAGGATATTGAATATTGGATCCAATATTGATACTGATCGCCTCAGACGGTCTGAAAGACCGGCGCTTTCTCAAAGAGAACGAGGTTCGACATGTGGCAAGGTGTCATTCCGGCGGTTACGACCAAATTCAAGGAGGACGGCAGTCTCGACCACGCCGAGATGGAACGCTGCTTCAACCTTCAGATGGACGCAGGATGTCACGGGCTGGTTGCCTGCGGTTCGCTCGGTGAAGGCAATATGCTGTCCCAGGAGGAGCGTCTGGCGGTGCTGCGCCTTTGCAAGGAAGCGACCAAGGAAAAACCGGCACTCCTGACGATCTCGGAAGCAGGAACGCGGGAGGCATGCGCGCTGGCCGAACAGGCGGCGTCGGCAGGTGCTGACGGAGTGATGATCGTTCCCTCCCCGATCTATCACACGAACAGAACCGAGACGATCGCCAATCTGCGGGCAATCGCCGAGGCCGCCGACCTGCCGGTGATGATCTATTCAAACCGCGTCGGCTACCGGGTCGACGTAACGCCGGACATGATGGAAGAGCTTGCTGACGATGCGCGCTTTGTCGCGGTCAAGGAAAGCTCCGACGACATCCGCCGAACGACGGAGATCTTCAATCGGCTCGGGGACCGCTACGCGGTCTTCACGGGGGTCGACAACCTTGCCTTTGAAGCGTTGACAGCCGGCGCCGTCGGCTGGATCGCCGGCCTCGTTGTCGCATTTCCGAGAGAAACGGTTGCCATCTACGAGCTGATACTTCAGCAGCGGTACAATGAAGCGCTTGAAATCTATCGCTGGTTCCGCCCCCTGCTCGACCTGGATGTGTCGACATTCCTGGTGCAGCAGATCAAGCTGGCGGAGGTTATCGAAATACAATCCAACGATCGTGTGCGCCTGCCACGCTTGCCGCTATCGGGTGAGCACCGGGCAAAAGTCGAGCACATAGTGAAAGTTGCAATTGAATGCCGTCCAACTTTGCCGCAATTTTGACGCGCGAAAATAGAATATTGCGCTGGCCTCCGTGACGGAGCACGGAGGGCGGGGATCATTGGGCATATTATGGCAATTGCAGGCGACAGCCGGCCGGATATTATTGTTGTCGGCGCTGGTATTGTAGGACTTTCAGCAGCTTTTTCCCTTCAGCATAAAGGCTATTCCGTCCTGATTCTTGACCGCACTGGGCCGGCGGCAGAGGCTTCGCGCGGCAATGCCGGCGCCTTCGCCTTCTCCGACATCATCCCTCTTGCGACACCCGGCATCATGCGCAAGGCGCCACGATGGCTCCTGGATCCCCTGGGTCCGCTTTCCATCCCGCCGCGATACGCGGTGAAACTGCTGCCGTGGATGATACGGTTCTGGCGGGCCTGCCATCCGGAACGCGTCGAAAGCGGGATTTACGCGCAGTCCGACCTGATGAACCTTTCGAAACACGCCCTGCTGCCGTTTCTGAAAAAAACCGGTACCGGCAGCATGCTGCGGCGCGATGGCAATCTTCAACTTTACGAAAGCCGGACGGAGTTCGAGGAGTCCCTGCCCTACTGGGACATCAAGGAGCGCTGCGCCGTCCCTTTCGAGCATATTCACGGCTCCTTTGCCATTTCGGAGTATCAGCCGGGTCTCGACAAGCGTTTCGTGTCGGCCACCTATACACCTGAATGGTACTCCATTTCCGATCCGCTGGAGTTCGCCCTGACAATCGCCGACATTATCGACAACCGCGGCGGGCGGCTCGAAACCGGTGAAGCCGTCGCGATCACCACTCAGAGCGATGGTGCCGGGGTCAAATGCGCCGACGGGCGGCAGTTCAGCGCCGACAAGGTCATCGTTTGCGCCGGCGCCTGGTCCCACAAACTCGCTGCGACGCTCGGCGAGCGGATACCGCTCGAGACCGAGCGCGGCTACAACACCACGCTTGCCGATCAAGACATCGAACTACGCACCCAATTGACGTTTGGGGCCCATGGCTTCGTGGTTTCCAAACTGGGCAACGGTATCCGGGTCGGCGGCGCGGTCGAACTCGGCGGTCTTGACACACCGCCGAATTTCAAGCGCGCTGATGCGCTGCTGGCGAAAGCGAAGTCGTTTCTTCCCGACCTAAAGACAGAGGGCGGCACGCAATGGATGGGTTTCAGGCCGTCCCTGCCGGACACATTACCGGTGATCGGCACGTCCAGGCAAAGCGACGATGTCATCTATGCATTCGGACATGGTCATTTGGGGCTGACGCAATCTGCCGGAACGGCGATGCTGGTGACCGAACTGGTGGATGGCGAGGATCCGTCAATCGACCTTCATCCCTTTCGTCCGGATCGATTTTGACGAAAGGCATGCATCGTCTTTCCGTGGCAAAGCACCATGGATGCTGTCGGTCTTGGCGAGTTCTATCGAGTGTGGGTTTTGCTGCGCACAAAAGGAAAGACGCTGGCCTCAGCCAGCGCCCCCCTGTTCAAACGTGGTCGCTAATCAGCTTTATCCGCGTCGACCGTTAGGCCTCTCGCGAACACCGGTTTAACGCCCGCGTCCGCTTGGCCGTAACCCCATCAGATGGCGTTTTCGGCCTTTACGGTCATACAGACCGGAAGGTCCGCAAACCGCTTGCTGTTATCGCACATGCATCCGCATTCACAGCGCCCTGTGTGCCTCACGGTTTTCCGGTCGGGGCGTCAGAAACGTTCCTGGCCGGGCCGTTCACAGGATGTCGGGCGATCCGATCAATTGTCTCCCAATCGGCGGTCGGGAATTGTCCGGACCCAACGCGTATATATTGCGTCGAATTTGCCGGAGCTGTCGAGTCGAAGTATTCCACAGTGGATAACTCAGGGGATAATTTCCGCCCGCCTGCCGGTATGCCCTTGATACCAATAAAGATACTGATTTCCCGAAGGCTCCTGACCGCCGGCCACGGCCGCGAGGCCCGGCCGGTTAAGCGCATCGCCGCGACATTTTCAAGGAAGAAAAGTGAAAGCTCTGCGACAGATTTCAGTCTGGTCTTTCAAATGCGATCCAACCTGAAACCGCGATTGACACGGGCCGCCCGACATGGTCACAGGAGCTTCGCCAATCAGGATTGCTTGCTATGACGGTAACAGACAGGTTGCGGCTTCGCGGTACCCAGTCCTTGCATGAGGGCTGGTCGAGCCTGAAAAGCACGACCTTTGATTTTCAGCGACGGGACGGGCGCTGGCAAACGCTGAAGCGCGACGTGTTCGATTGCGGGCATGGCGCTACAGTGCTGCTTTACGATCTGGAGAGACGCACCGTCGTACTTGTTCGGCAATTCCGCTATGCCGCCTTTGACGCGGGACATGACGACCTGATTATCGAAACACCGGCCGGCCTGCTGGACGATGTTGCACCGGAAGAACGCGTCCGCGTCGAAACCGAGCAGGAGACGGGATTTCGGGTTTCAGTCGTCACCAAGGTGTTTGAAGCGTTCATGAGCCCCGGCGCGGTCAATCAGAAGGTCTTCTGCTATGTTGCGCCCTATACCCCGGCGAACCGCGTATCGGATGGCGGCGGCCTGATCGATGAAGGCGAGGATATCGAGGTTCTGGAGCTGGATTTCGACGAGGCCTACGCGATGATCGGTGATGGCCGCATCCAGGACGGCAAGGCCATCATGTTGCTGCAATATGCGGCGCTCAACCTGTTTGCGGATAAAGTCTGACGCTTCAACTACGTGGTCTGATCAGCGAACCGGTCGGTTGCGAGGATCGTCTGGTGGAGGATGCCCGGCTCATTGTAGGCATGCCCTGCCCCGTCGACGATTTGCAGATCAGCCTCCGGCCAAGAGCGATGAAGATCCCAGGCCGTTCGGGCAGGTGTCACGACATCGTATCGCCCCTGAACAATGACGCCTGGGATACTCTTGATGCGGTGCGCATCGCGCAGGATCTGTGCGTCTTTGAAGAAACCCTTATTGATGAAATAGTGGTTCTCGATCCGGGCGATGGCGAGGGCAAACTCGTCGGAGCCGTGCAATTCGCTCAGTTTCTTGTCGGGCATCAAACGGATGGTCTCGCCTTCCCAAAGGCTCCAGGCGCGGGCAGCTTCAAGTCGGGCTGCCTCATCGGTGCCTGTCAGGCGTTTGTGATAGGCGGCGATCAGGTCCCCGCGCTCCTCTTCCGGAATCGGATCTATGAATCGTTGCCACTTGTCGGGAAATAGCCAGGATGCTCCATCCTGATAGAGCCAGAGCAGTTCCGATCTCCTGGCGGTGAATATGCCGCGCAGGACGAGTTCGGATACGCGTTCCGGATAGGTCTCGGCGTAGGCGAGCGCCAGAGCGCTGCCCCATGACCCGCCGAGCACAAGCCAGCGGTCCACATCGAATTTCATGCGCAGCGATTCAATATCGTCGACGATGTGCCAGGTGGTGTTGGAATCGAGACTGGCATGCGGCGTCGAGCGGCCACAGCCGCGCTGATCAAACAAGAGAACACGGTAGCGATCCGGATCGAAGAGCCGCCTATGATCTTCCGTGCAGCCGGCACCGGGCCCGCCATGCAAGAAGATGGCAGGCTTTCCGGCAGGGTTGCCGCATAGTTCCCAATAGATCTCGTGTCCGTTGCCGACATCGAGCATCCCCGAATTGTACGGCTCGATCGGCGGATAGGCCTTGCGCAATTTCCTTACCCCCTGCTGCATTCGGCTATAGCCGACGCGTTGCGAATCCCGTGCAGGACGGGATTCTACAAAACGCATATTGCAACATACTTAAAGCGCCGCCGTCACGCAAAGCGGCGGGGATGAAGTTGCTGAAAACGACTGAATTATCAGCGCATTATCTCAAGAAACGCAAAGCCGCCCGCCGTCAGCGCCGCATAGGAGCCGAATATCGCAACCACCGAAGCGATCATGCAAAGGCGGCCCCATTGGGACAGAAAACGGGACCGTGCGTTGTCATGAATGAACGGTTCCTCGAAATCGACCTTCTGCTCGAAAACAGCGTTGGCGTGCAGGTATTGGCGCAGCCAGGACAGGCCAGGCACCACCACACAAAGCAGGATGGCGGCAAAAAACCATGCGAGGATGATTGCCAGATCACCGATGCTTGCGCCGATCTCGGCGTGGTTCGATGAATAGAACACAACCGCACAAGCCGAACCGACTGCCGCGGCAAGCGCAGGCGCCGCAACCGCTGACATTTCCATCAGGCCGATACGTTCCATCTGCTCCCGCAAATTGTCGCTGTGCCTTATCTGGGCGTCCTTGCCGCCCTCGAGTATCAAAGCCAGTTCGCTACCATTGGCCACGGTCTTACTCCCAACAATGTGTTCCCACGGCATGCCCCACAAGAACAGGGTGGCTGCCAATGTGGGCACTGATGTGGTCCGTGGCGGTCGACCGGATCAAACTTGCTTACAGTGTTAAATATTTCGGGTGTGTGACCAACCAGCCCCTTGCCAGGCAGGGTCGCCGCAACTTTGCCCGACAGCTTCAGTCCCCTTTCATCGTAGTTCGTAACTGCTCACCCCGTCACGCGTCTTGAGCATAGTGTGATTTGACCATATTGGCGGCATTTCCGGCCAGCGCGATCTGGATCGCGACAAGTGGATTATATCCGAGGGCACCCATGGAACTCAGGTAGCTTGATATCCGGCACCAGGCGTGTGCATAGCGGTCTGTCCGGAAGCAGCCCGAGACTTTGATTTTGACCTTTGCCATCCTGATTTTTTGCTCGCCCGCGTTATTGGTGAAGCTGACATCGGGTTCGCTCATGAAGCGAAGCACGGAGACCTCGTGTTTCAACAGACGCTCATGCAGGTTGTGGGCATCCGACTTTGCGACCCGTCCGCGCTTACCTTCCGGTTTCGCAGGAACTTCGGGCATTTCCCCGGCACCTTGCGTCAGAATGGTCCGATACCTTTTGCGTATCTTGCGACATTCGGCCTCGCTCAACACCCCGGTCTCGCTCTTGTTGACCTTATGGCAGACCTCACGCAACACCTTCCTCATCAGGCGCGCCCAACGGTAATTGCTGGAGTCGACGACAAAGGTCAGTTCCCGAAGCAGATGCGACCCGCATAGCTGATGCTTGCACTGGCTGTATGCAAGGTAGGATGCCCAGCAATCATGGATCAACACCCCGGTGTAGACCGGAATGATGCCGAATGCCTCTATCGCTTCCTTGCCGCGCCTGGGGTGCAGGAACTTGATAGTGTGGATACCCCGCCCGGAGGCATCGTAATGTGCCAGGTGCCGTTATACTGAACGTCACAAATCAAAGGGAGAGTATCCACATGTCGGAAGTTAGCATCATCGGCGTTGATCTTGCAAAGCAGGTTTTTCAGGTCCACGGAGCCACAGCCGATGGCTCGGTTGGCTACCGCAAGAAGTTGAGCCGCGCCCAGTTCATGCCGTTTCTTGCACAGCAGCCCCGATGCATTGTCGCGATGGAGGCCTGCGCCACAGCTCACGATTGGGGCCGCGAGATCGGTAAGTTGGGCCATGAGGTGAAGCTGATTCCACCTCAGTACGTGAAACCTTTTGTCAAAAGGCAGAAAAACGACAGGGCAGACGCTGAGGCGATCACTGAAGCTGCCTCCCGGCCGACCATGCGGTTCGTTGAGGTGAAATCCACCGAGCAGCAATCGCGCGGCATGCTGTTCCGATCACGGCAGATGTTTGTCAGGCAGCGCACGCAGACCATCAATGCGCTGCGCGGCCATCTCGCCGAATATGGCGTGATCGGGCCGAAGAGCAAGGCGGGGATCAAGAAGTTGAGAGCCGCGCTGGACGACGATACCAATGGGCTGCCCGCCCTCGTGCGTAACACGGCCCGGATGTATGCCGAGCACATCGATCTGCTGGCGACCAGGATTTTCGATCTGACGAAGCAACTCAAGACGGAGGCGAAAGCATCCGGCACAGTGCGAAGGCTGACAACAATGCCGGGCGTCGGGTTGCAGACGGCACTGGCAATTGAGGCCTTTGCCCCGGACATGAATTGCTTCAAACGGGGGCGTGACTTCGCAGCCTGGCTGGGTCTCGTGCCGCTTCAGCGCTCGACAGGCGGTAAGGACCGGCTCGGGAAAGTTTCGAAGATGGGTCAGAAAGACATCCGAAGCCTGTTGATCATCGGGGCGATGTCAGTGATCAATGCGGCGACGCGGTTTGGGGTTCGCAAGGGAAGCTGGCTGGCCAGAATGCTGGATCGAAAACCGAAGCTTCTGGTCGCGATCACGCTGGCCAACAGGATGGCACGGGGTATCTGGGCCATGATATCGAAACAGGAGAATTATCGGAATCCGGAGGCGGTAGCGTAAGCGCGGATCGCGCAACGCTTCGCGTCGGTGCCCGGGACGTGTGAAGAGGTCGACGAATAGCATGGGAGATTGATCGGAAAGATCCGGAGCGGGAAAACCATGTTGACCCAAAAGGCAAAATAGCTCTGGAACTTGATTTGGACCCGGTTCGCGCATCACCATACCGGCCCGCGGCTGCACAAAAAGCCGCACTGTGAGGCCTGATAAATGACCGCATCCGATCACACGCTCACATCACCGTTCGAAAATCGCTTGACACCGGGGTATCCATAAATGAGGGTCAGGGAGTCATCGGTCAGCACATGCAGCCACTGGTTTTTGCTGTCGACCCTGAAACCGGTCTCATCGGCATGCAGGGCCGGGCGGGTCAGAAGATGTGCGGCGGCAGCCGTTTCCCAGGGTTCAAGCGCCTCGTGCAGTCGCTGGATGTAGCCCAGGCAGGTGGCCTGCGACATCCTGACGCCAGAGATGGCCCGCACCAGTTCGACGGCGCGGCGCAAAGACAGCATCTGGGCAATCAGCAGGTTGATCACGAAGGCCTGAAAGCCAACGCCATATTGCAAAGGCCCCGGCATGTTTTCAGGGAAACGCCCCTTGGTTCGGGTGCGGCATTTGGGGCAGTCCCTGGTTTCTGCGACGACCTTTTTCTCGACAACCTCGAACATGATATCGAGATGGATGCGTTCCTCGCGCGCCGAGGGTTCGACGTCTGAGAGATCAGCCCCGCAACTGTCACAAACCTGGACGGTGGAGGTTTCCCCGACGGTGACCTTGCGAAGGTTTTCGCCCGTCATCCAGTTCGGCGCCACACCCTTGCCGGAAGCCTTTTTGCTCCGTTTCCCGGTGTTGTCCTTATCCGTCTGCGACGGCGCAATACTGGAGTTCTTGCCGGTCTTCCTGGTCGTCTTTTCCAGAAAGATGGCGATCAGGATGCCCAGCAAGCTGCACAACACGCCAATAACCGCATCGACGTCATCTGAAATCCTGCCCGCTTTGCGCAGCGCGGCAATGCGCGCCCTGGCAGCATCGAACTCTTCACGCAGGGAAGTGCCATTCACGCTTGCCATCAGTCCGCCCGCGATGCCATGGACATCAGGCCATGCGGTGGCCGCATCGCCTTTTCAGGCTTCCAAATGCAGCGAGTAGCCTTGACTGAAAGACCACCCCAATGCGGCTTTTCCCAAATCAATCGAACACGTGTCATAACCCGATAGAATCACGAAAATCGCAATGAGGGGATCGTTAATAGCCGATTCAAATCGTCGCACCACTCCGAGGCCAAAAAGGCATCTCGATTGAGCTAGTGGGTCTGAAACCGCCGTTGAATCTCGGGGACTTAAAGTGGGGGTGAGCAGTTACCCGTGATCGTTAAAGAGTCCCCGCCTGCCTTGAAGAAATCTTCGTCCTGCGAAAAGTCTGGACTCCCGAGTGCGTCGCGGAAGGCCAACAATATATGTTCCGCGATTGTATCCTCTTCTAATCGCTCACCTTCTTTAGAAGGTGAGGCAGACAGAGGATCCGAGCCCTGATTTGGCGTTCCAGCAATATCAGATCGCTCACCTACCCTGGGTCGCAGGCGTGTTCGAGCCATTATCTGCCGGAACAAACTAATCTGGATTCCTCTTACGCGCATCGACTTACAATCATTTATTGGACATTTTGGACTGGATCAGAATCTGAATATCGTGCTGCAAGATCGCTACGCGATACCTTTCCGTTCTTATTCACCGGTATATCCGACACTGATATCAGCCGTTCCGGCAGCCCCCAACCGGAAATCAAATCCGCGGTGGCTGATTTGATCGCGTCGGAACTCCGGACCGTTCCGTCGCGCAATTTCACGATCGCCCAGACCTTGTGGCCGTAATTCTTGTCGGGCAGCCCGAACACGACAGCGCGCTCAACATCCGCGTCTGTTTCCAACGCAAGTTCGATTATCCTTGGATCGATTTTTTCGCCACCGCGATTAATCACGTCATCGACACGTCCAGCAAGATGAAGCACGCCATGATCATCCAGGAACCCCCGGTCACCGGTGGGAAGCCTTCCCATTGCATCCAGTCTGGTTTCCTCCTTTGTCCCGACGATCGCGTTGAAAAGTCCGCCGCTGAGTGCAACCCGACCAACCTGCCCGGCCGGCAGGGAACCACCGTTGTCATCAAGGATAGAAACCCGCCAGGGTGAAACGACACGCCCGGCAGCACCCGCCGGAAGTTCGTCCTCGGGCAATGAGACGGCCACCTGCGGCGACGTTTCGGTCATACCGTAATTTGTTGCAAGGTCGGCGCCGAATGCGTCAAAAACATCTCGGCCGAGGCTTGCCGGGATCGCCTCCCCGGTACTGTGAATCCGTTTCAGGACCCCATTCCCGGGTCGCCAGTCAGCGGCCTTTGCGTCCGCGATGAACCGCTTCAAGATGGAAGGGGTAGAAGCAAAGCAGGTCGGTCGGACATTTTCGCACCACCTCCGCACATCTTTGAAACGATAGCCGGGAGCGACACCAACGGATCCACCCATCCTCAGCATGGGCAAAGAAGACCGGACATAGGCAAACAGATAGGTAAAGGGCATGACACAAAGAGACCGCGTACCCGGGCCATATTTGTTCAAGCGACCATGCGTGGCGATGTTCAGGTCGAGACTGCGTTGCGTGATCGCGACAATTTTGGAATCACCCGTTGTCCCCGAAGTCGCGATGTAGAGCGCTGGATCATCGGTTGACAATTTTTCCCTGGGCATTACCGGCCGCTGACGCTGAACCGTCAGCGATACCTGACCAAACACCCGCGGCCGAAGATCCACGGCTCCGTACGGAAGTCCTCGCTCTTCGGCCACTCGCCAAGGCGTAGAAGCCGGACGAACTGTACCGATAACTGCATTTGCTCCAGATCTTTCAAGAAGCGAAACAAACGGCTCGTCCGATATCGTGTGCTGAACCGGCAATACCGCTGATACCTGCATCAGGGCAAGCAAGAGGATCAAAGTCTCGGCACTGTCCGGCAGTGCCACAGCTGTAACGGTGCCCGGACCGAAGCCGGATTCTGCAAGCAGCGCGGCTAGTTCTGCCACACGCTTGTTGAGAGTTGCAAAGTCCAGGGCGCTTTGTCCATCAATGGACAAAAGCGCGGGTCCAACCCCATTTATCCGGGCCTGTTCCTCTAGCCACGCTGATATGGATAGTTCGTTTCCCATGGCGGCACCTTATACAACCGTCTCCGGATGAGAAGCCAGCCCCGTTCGACCCGTTCTTGAGGCGCGTAAGACATCAGTCGACATCAGATGGAAAGGCAAATCGATGCGCGAAACAGCTGACAATCGACCATGAAATTCGCCAAGCAATCGGACAGTGAAAAACCTTGGCAGGCCTCAGACCGCATTCAGACGAACGATCCGCCAGTTGAGCAATGCGGCAAAACTGACCCACAACAAATACGGGACAAACAACACAGCGGCGGCTTGCGACAACGGCCAACTGGCGAAGATGAAAGCGATGATTGCCAGCCAAAGCAGGATGATATCGGCAAGCGCCGCACGCATCAGATGCCGCCCGAAAAACAGCCAGGACCAAGCGGCATTGATGCACAATTGCACCGTCCAGATCACCAGCGCCAAAGAGAGACCGCCACCGCGCCAGACGAACCAGCCAGCGATCGCGATCATGAGATAGAGCACTCCCCAAGCAACCGGAAACAGCCAATTCGGCGGTGTCCAGGCGGGCTTTTGTAACTGTGCATACCATTCACCGGGTTGAAATCGGGAACCTGACCAGGCCGCAGCGGCGACGAGGAGCAGAAATACAACAAGGGCCATTTCGATTCCCCCAAGCTGCCGTCAATCGAACCGGCATGCCGCGTCCGCCAACGGCCGGTCCGAGACCTGAATGAGCAGGAGCACCGCCGGCTCATCGCCGACAACGCCGGAAAGGTGCCCCTCGCGGCCACCGGCGTCGGGCTTCGCAAGCTGATCCTCGCCAAAGGAAGCTTCGCCTGGCCCTATTTCCACGCGCGTCCCGTCCATGCTCTCGACGAACCAGGCACCCGACAGGGGCACGATCCATTGCGGCTCCGGATTGCGGTGCCAGTCGCCCACCCACCCGGGTTCCAGAACAAGAATGGTGATGTCCGCGGGGCTCGCCGCGAGCCGCTTGACCCAAAGGTTCGGTGACGGCGGCGCAAAAGCCTGGAGGTCGAATGTTTCGAAACGGCATCGGCTCTGATGCGTGACGCCGTCGGAATCCGTCCAAAGATGCCAGTAACCGACCTTCGGTGCTTCTTCTCCCGTCATCGTCCCCTTCCCCTTCTATATGCCGGGGCCGCCTTGCCGGATCTAACGCCCCTGTATGACCGGATGAAGGATCTCATCGCCCGGCTTGAGGCCCATGCGATCGGCATCGCCGGCATTGAGCTCCAATACAAAGAGAACCGGCTCGGCCGAATGAATGATCCTCTCTGACAGCGGTTCCGCGTTCCGGTGGATATTGGCGACGGTTCCGTCGTCGCGAATGAAGATCATGTCAAGCGGGATCAGCGTGTTGCGCATCCACATGGCAACCGGCTTTACGGCATCGAAGCGGAACAGCATACCGGTATCGGGCGCCATCCATTCGCGGTGCATCAGCCCGACAGCGCGTTCCCTGTTCGTCAGGGCGAGTTCGACCCTGTAGTCGAAGGTTCCCGCTTCCGTAACGACCTGCAACCGGTCATTGGCCGCCGCAAAGCTCGTGCCCACGAGAACGATGATCAATGCAATCAAACACTGACGCGCAGCCGGAATGAGAGATGTCGATAGGAAAGAGATGATCATGCCGCGCACGGTGCAACAGCGCGGCGCCGCACGCAACACGCAAACGCAAACATAACCGTGATCAGTGTGATTTCGGAAAGTTGCTGTCGATGTCCGGGTGGATTTCGGCGGCCATAAGCCCCTTCTCACCCTCGCCGAAGCGTACCAGGACCACCTGCCCCGGCCGAAGCTCCGTCAGCCCGTAGCGACGCAGTGTTTCCATATGGATGAATATATCCTCGGTACCCTCGCCCCGGGTCAGGAAACCAAAACCCTTTGAGCGGTTGAACCACTTCACGAGCGCGCGCTCGAGCCCACTTGTCGGCGTCACCTGGACATGGGTTCGAACAGGCGGAAGTTGTGACGGATGGACGGCTGTCGACGAATCCATCGAGAGAATCCGGAATGCCTGGTAACCGCGGTCGCGCTTCTGGATCTCGCAGACCACGCGGGTGCCCTCAAGTGCCGTCTGGTATCCGTCTCTGCGAAGGCAGGTGACGTGCAGAAGCACATCAGGCATGCCGTTGTCCGGAACAATGAAGCCGAAACCCTTCGCGACGTCGAACCATTTAATGACGCCGGATATCTCGATAAGGTCTAGGGCCTCGCCGGACACTGCAGCCTGGGTTGCCTCACCCTTGCGCGGAGATTTGTCCCCCATTCACCCCAGCCTCTCAAATACGCAAACCCGAAAATCAATGACTGATTCTTTAAACAAGGATAACATTGGTAACGTAAGGTGATGCAAGCCTTAGTTTGACCCCATTTGAAATTCTACGTTCCCTTGTTTCCGCCAGTTCATGCCCTATTGTTTCGGCGGATTGAAAACCACGGAAAGATCAATGCGTTATCTACATACAATGGTTCGCGTCAGCGACGTTGACGAATCTCTAGACTTCTATTGCAACAAACTCGGGCTTGTGGAAATCCGCAGAATCGAAAGTGAAGCAGGCCGGTTTACACTCATTTTTCTTGCAGCTTCCAAGGATACTGAAGCCGGCGACAAACACAGCGCCCCGCTCCTTGAGTTGACGCACAACTGGGATCCGGAGGAATACGACGGCGGCCGGAATTTCGGTCATCTGGCCTTCGAGGTCGACGACATCTACGCAGTTTGCCAATCGCTCATGGACAACGGCGTGACCATCAACCGGCCGCCGCGTGACGGCCGCATGGCATTTGTCCGATCCCCGGACGGCATCTCGGTAGAGCTGTTGCAGAAAGGCGGATCGCTCGCCTCTCAGGAGCCATGGGCATCCATGGAAAACACCGGCAGCTGGTAAGGCCGCCACTCCCAGATACGCAAGGTTGAGACAAGTGTTGTGGCGGATGATGTTTCCGCCGCAAATGCTTTGCCCGTGTGACATGCGGGTTCCGGCAAGCCAGACTGGTCACCGGGTTCACGCGGCGTATCGGCTGCTGCTTCGGCGGGCAGCCGACCGATTTTGTTTGGGGGCATCAGCGCCGTGGGGGCAATCCGGACACGCATCCACTCGGTCATCGTCGTTTTGATGGCGTACGCATTGTCGGGCTGTGTCAGCGTGTTGACCGAACCCGTATTCGGCCCCGCGGATAGGGCCGAAACGAGCGATCCGCCTCTGGCCCCATTCGCCGGCAACGCGGCAGTCGCGGAAACGACGATCACGACTGTCGGCGAGAACATGCCGCAGGACGGATCTTTGATCCGGCTGCCTGCTGAGCATATTCCCCGCAAGACTGTGACGCCCGCATCAGATACCGGTTCGCCGGCCGGCTCGGCACATGACCCATTCAGGGACTGGTCCGCCCTGGGTGCACAAGGCGATAGTTCCGACGACCCGCTGCAAATGGTCCATGCCTTCGCGGCACCGGCGCGAAAGACGGGTAATTTGTCGCGGCTTTACTCTTCCGGCAGATCGCAAACGCTGAAACCGATCATCAATATGGATCGCTCGGGACGGACGGGTCTCAGGCACGGTGCCATCGGCAATGCCCCGCAGTTCCGGATGCACGCGTCAATCAGCGACGCGGCACACGCAGATGCGCAACCCGGTTCGCCCATCGGCAGCAAGGCGGCAACTGTCGATCGGACCAGGCAGGTTCACCTTGCATCCGCAGCCGGCCTCGCGCGGCTCGCACCCAACGGTCTGCGCGTGCAGCATGGCGGCGTTCAGACCGCCTGCCTCAAACCGGGCCTCTTGCAGATACTGGACGATGTGCGGCACCATTTCGGCCGCGATGTCGTCATCACCTCCGGCTACCGGTCTGCCGAGCACCAGCGCCGAATTGGCGGCGTGAGCGGCTCGAAGCACATAACATGCGAGGCGGCCGACATTCAGGTGCCCGGAATAGACAAGTGGGAGTTGGCCACATACCTGCGTGGTTTGCCCGGTCGCGGCGGCGTCGGAACCTATTGCCACACCAAGTCCGTGCACATCGATATCGGCAGCAAACGGGACTGGAACTGGGGCTGCAAACGACGGTAACAGCAGTGCAATTCCGCCTAGGAAAACAACGTCATATTTTTTTCAAAAATGCAAAATTCTCGCTTGCGGGATTTCTATGACCTGACTATATAACCCCCACCGCGCGCCCTTCGTCTATCGGCTAGGACGCCAGATTTTCATTCTGGAAAGAGGGGTTCGATTCCCCTAGGGCGTGCCAGTTCCTCCAATTCAAATCAAACCATAAAGCGGTTTACCAAACTGTCCACTCATAGTTGGTGCGACGGTCCGCATTTGCGTTCAAGAAAACGGCAAGGCTGCATCAATGAGCCGCAATTGAACGCGGCGGCTGCCTTGCCAGTGATTGACCGAAAGTGTGCCGGCAAAATGGAAACGCTGCCCCCGCCCCTCCATCATCGCCTTGCCGAGATCCGTGCTGGCGGCACGGAAGGCGATGGCGTCCAACGCCTTGCCCGCCGTGTCGACGAGCCGAAGTTTGACATGGTCGGCACCGACAATACGCGCATCCGCCAACTGGTGTTCCGGCAAGGCAAAAACCGGCTGCGGGTGTCCGGATCCATAGGGGCCGGCCTGTTCAAGCTGATCAAGTAGCTCCAGTGTCGCGCCGGAGGCCGCAAGCGCCCCATCGACCTTCACCGACTGGTTGGCACGCAGTGCACCGACAGTGGACGCCGCGCTTTCCTCAAAGTGAGACCGCAGCGCTCCGAGCTGCGCACGGTCAACACTCAGCCCGGCAGCCATCGCGTGGCCGCCGCCCTTCGTTGCAAGTCCTTTGTCAACGGCACTGCGCACCATCCGTCCGAGATCAAAGCCGGCAATCGAACGACCCGATCCCGTGCCTTTTCCCGACGGGTCAAACGCGATGGCAAATGCCGGCCGTCGGAACTTTTCCTTCAGCCGTGCCGCCACGATGCCGACAATGCCAGGATGCCAGCCCTCGGATTCAGTGACGATCACGGCTGGCCCTTCTCCGCCGCCGATTTCGGCAAGCGCCTCGGCCTCGGCCTCCTCGAGCATCGCGTGCTCCATGGCCTGGCGTTCCTGATTGAGTCGGTTGAGCGTCTCTGCAATGTCCTGTGCCTGTGTCAGATCGGACAGCGTCAAGAGCCTGCTGCCGAGGGCAGCATCGCCGATGCGTCCACCCGCATTGATGCGCGGCCCGATAAGGAAGCCAAGATGGTAGGGCGTGACCGGTCCCTCGACACCGGCCACTTTCATCAAGGCAGCAAGGCCGGGATTTCCCATATGGCGAGCGGCCATCAGGCCCTTGACGACGTAGGCGCGGTTAAGCCCCTTGAGCGGCACGACATCGCAGACAGTCGCAAGTGCCACCAGATCCAGCATCGTCAATAGATCGAGCGCGGACGTCCTGCCGTCCCCGCGTTTGCGCAGCTCGCGCATTGTCGCAACCAGCAGGAGGAAAACGAGGCCGGCGGCGCACAGATGCCCCTGCCCCGACAGATCATCATCCCGGTTCGGATTGACCAGCGCGAGACAGGTCGGGTGATCCGCCCCGATCTGGTGATGATCGATGACAAGCACATCGACGCCGCGCTCCCGCGCGCGCTCCAGCGCAGCGTGGCTTGTTGACCCGCAATCGACCGTCAGGATGAGACCGGCGCCCCGCTCGATCAGCTCATCCATCGCTGCTGGGTTGGGTCCGTATCCTTCGAATATGCGGTCAGGTATGTAAATCTCGCTTTCCACGCCGAAATGGTCGAGAAACCGCTTGACCAGCGAAGACGCCGCGGCGCCATCGACATCATAATCGCCGAACACAGCCACTCGCTCCCCGAAGGCAACCGCATCGGCAAGGCGCGAGGCCGCCTTTTCCATGTCCTGCAACCCGGACGGATCCGGCATAAGGTCACGCAGCGCAGGGGAAAGGAAAGTGGCGGCCTCTTCGTTGTTCACACCGCGACCGGCCAGAACCCGGCTAACCAGATCCGGCAGGCCGTGACTCTGCGCCAACGCCAGCGCACGGTTGAGTCCCGCCTGATCGAGCCTTTGCACCCACCGCTGCCCTGACAACGATGCCTCGACATCCAGAAAGGCCGGTTCGCGGCCTGCGGCGGTCACCTCCAAGGCTCTTCTCCGATTCGGCCACACAGTAAGGCATCAAGCCGAATGACGTAAATCAGGCCGCTCACGCAACAATGCGGTCAGCCGGTCAGTCGAATTTGCCGTGGTCCTGGTGGCGCGCCTTGATTTCACGAACCGTGCGCGAGGAAGACCGCATGACAATGGTGTGCGTGACGATGGCGTCCCGCGCAAACCGCACACCGCTCAGCATGTTGCCGTCGGTAACACCGGTCGCCGCAAACACCACGTCGCCACTGGCCATTTCCTCCAGTGAATAGACTTTCTGCGGATCCTCGATACCCATCGTCCTTGCCCGGGCAATCTTCTCATCCGTATTGAGTTGAAGGCGACCCTGCATCTGTCCGCCGATGCAGCGTAACGCGGCAGCGGCAAGCACGCCTTCCGGCGCACCGCCGATCCCCATATAGATGTCGATACCCGTTTCGTCGGGATCGGTCGTGTGGATTACGCCGGCAACATCCCCGTCGCCGATCAGCCGGATCGCGGCGCCGGTCGCCCGCACTTCCTCGATCATGCGCGCGTGTCGCGGCCGATCGAGTATACAGGCAGTGACATCCTGGATGGTGACACCCTTGGCCTTCGCAACGGCTTTGATGTTGTCAGTCGGGCTGGCGTCGAGAGTAACCGTGCCTTTGGGAAAACCCGGCCCGATGGCGACCTTTTCCATATAGACATCCGGGGCATAAAGCAGGCTGTCCTTCTCGGCCACGGCGATCACAGCCAGCGAGTTGGGCAGGTTTTTCGCACAGATGGTTGTCCCCTCCAGCGGGTCCAGCGCTATATCGACTTCCGGACCGCTTCCCGTGCCGACTTCCTCACCGATATAGAGCATCGGCGCTTCATCGCGCTCTCCCTCGCCTATGACAACGCGGCCGTTGATCGGAAGCCGGTTCAGCTCCTGGCGCATGGCATCGACCGCGACCTGATCCGCTTCTTTCTCGTCGCCGCGCCCGCGAAGCCTTGCAGCCGCGACTGCCGCCCTCTCCGTCACACGAACGATCTCCAATGTCAGGATACGATCAAGGCCGCTATCCCCGCCCGACTTGCTCGCCATTTATCATGACCTCATTGTTTCGATTGCGGCTCTGATAGCCCGTCACATCGATGATTGGCAACGCCGGACGTCTGAATATGAAGGTAAATTTGCGCTTCTGATCAGTTTGCACACCGCTAAATCGATTAGGGCGCAGCGCCTGCCATTCGCGGGGCCTTTCACTTGGCGCCAACCGCCGGAAAGACGGCAACAAAAAAGCAGGCTGCCGAAGCAGCCTGCCCGGTCTCAGCGCTCCTTGAGACCGTTTTATTCTAGAACTCGTCCCAGTTGTCTTCATCGACCGCTGCATTGCCGTGAAAGGCGTGGACCCTTGCCGGTGCAGGTTTTTGCGCCTGCGATGGCGACGCCTGATTGCTCATGCGCTGCCCGGTCTGGCCGGAAGAAAGCTTGAACTGCTCCAGCAGATCACTCAGCGCCGTCGCTTCGGCCTCGAGCGTGTGGCTCGTGGCCGTCGCTTCTTCGACCATTGTGGCATTCTGTTGTGTGCCCTGGTCGATCGTGTTGACCGCCTGGTTGATCTCCTGAAGACCGTTCGACTGTTCGTGCGATGCCTGAACGATCGCCGAGACATGATTGGTGACTTCGACGATGGAGCCGACAATTGATTTCAGCGCATGCCCCGTTTCGGCCACCAGATCGACACCCGACTGGACCTGGCCGCCGGATGTGGTAATCAGATCCTTGATTTCCTTCGCCGCGCTGGCCGAGCGCTGTGCCAGTTCCCGGACCTCCTGCGCGACAACGGCAAAGCCTTTGCCGGCTTCTCCGGCCCGCGCCGCCTCGACGCCGGCATTGAGTGCCAGAAGGTTGGTCTGGAACGCGATGTCGTCGATCACCCCGATGATGTTGGCGATCTGGTCGGACGATTTCTTGATGTCGTCCATGGCGGAAACGGCGTTGTCGACGACCGCGCCGGATTTCTCGGCTTCCGACTGCGTAGACTGTGCCAGCTTGCCGACTTCCTGGGCGCGCTCGGCCGTTGTCTTGACCGTTGATGTAATCTCTTCGACCGCGGCTGCCGTTTCCTCGACCGAGGCGGCCTGCTGTTCCGTCCGTTTGGAAAGCTCATCCGACGCTGCCTTGATCTCGGACGCGCCGCCCCTGATCGCCATTGCATTGGTGCCGACCTGGCTGAGCGCGATTTCGAGTTTCTCGACCGAGTGATTGAAATCATTGCGCAGACGCTCGAGCGACGGGATGAAGGGTGTTTCGATGCGCAGTTGCAGATCGCCCTCGGCAAGACCGTTCAGGCCGTTGCCGATGGCGTTGACGGCGTGCACCCTGCCGGTGATATCGGTCGCGAATTTGACAACCTTCATCACATTGCCGCTCATGTCGAAGATCGGATTGTAGGATGCCTGGATCCAGATTTCCTTGCCGCCCTTTGCAAAGCGTTTGAACTCTTCGGAGGCGAGTTCACCGCCGGCCAGTCGTTGCCAGAACTGCTGGTATTCGGCCGAATTGGCATATTCGGGGTCGACAAACATCCGGTGGTGCTTGCCGACGATTTCATCCAGCCCGTAGCCCATCGCCGCGCAGAAATTCTCGTTTGCTGTCAGAATATTGCCGCTGGGATCGAATTCGATAACAGCCTGAGCCCGCGAAATGGCCTCGATCTTTCCTGCATCGTCAGCAGATTTGAACTTTTCCTCGGTGATATCGGAAGCAAACTTGATGACCTTGTACGGACGTCCGTTTCGCCCCAGAACCGGATTGTAGGTCGCCTGTATCCAGATTTCCTTTCCGTCCTTGCGGTAGCGGCAATATTCGCCGGCATCAAATTCGCCGCTTTTGAGCCTTGACCAGAAATCCTGATACTCCCTCGATCCCGCCTCCTCGGGAGCAACGAAGATCCTGTGATGTTGGCCCACGATTTCGCTGCGGTCATATCCCACAGCGTTGCAGAAATTCTGGTTGGCATCGAGAATATTGCCATCGACATCGAATTCGATGATCGCCAGTGATTTGTGCAGCGCCGAAAGGACTGCTGCTGAATCGGAAGAAAGAAAGGCAGATTTGCCAAAGCTCATGACGTCACCCCATGAAGTATCGCCGGACAAGTGTTTCGGCAAAGGTGGCATCGAAATCGATCCGCAGACATGCGCTGACAGTCGGCACAATTGAAATTCAATCGTGCCTTCTGATTGACGCTAGTTAACTGAGGATACGTGTGAGATGACCATCCTGTGCTGAATGATTCATCATGAATATTTTTATTCCGCAATCGACTTCATTCGACTGCAACCAAACCCGGTGGAAGACTAGCTGTATATTGGTAAAGAAGAAGTTACGCGTTCAGATGTTCGAACGCTCGAACTATGTCATACTTGTCTTTACTTGGTTGCACCAATAGAGATTGCAATTCTTGGTTGGCGCATTGAGCCGAATGCACACTAACTTTCCGGCCGTTCGATGCGGATGACCTGCGGTTTATCGACAAGATAACCGTCAGAGGAAATCGACTCGACAGCCTGCCGGACCGAGGCCTCCATGGTCGCATGGGTCACGAGTATGACGGTCTTCTTGTCGCCATTGCCGTTCTTTGTCGGACGCTGGACAATCGATTCCAGCGAAATTCCGTTGTCGGACATGTGCTTGGCAAGACTTGCGAACACGCCGGTCTTGTCCTCAACGGTCAGGCGAATGAAATATCCGCCTTCATGACTGCGCATGCGCGCCCGAACATAAGGATCGAGATGCACCGCGGGCCGTCCGAGCACCGGACCGTGCTGGTGACCCGGCCGGCTTTTGGCAATGTCGGCAATGTCGCCCATGACTGCGGACGCCGTTGCATCGCCACCCGCGCCCGGGCCCGACATCATCAGTTCACCCAGGACATCCGCATCGATCGCAACGGCGTTTGTAACGCCATCGACCTGGGCGATAACAGAATTCTTCGGGACCATTGTCGGGTGGACACGTTGCTCGATCCCTGAGTCCGTGCGCTGCGCCACACCGAGCAACTTGATACGGAAACCCAGATCGTCGGCTGCCCGGATATCCTCGATGGAAATATTGGAAATGCCTTCCAGATAGATGTCGTCCGCAGCGATTTGCGTACCAAAGGCGATGCTGGTCAGCAGCGCAAGTTTGTGCGCAGTGTCGTTGCCTTCCACATCGAAGGTCGGGTCTGCCTCCGCATAGCCGAGGCGCTGTGCTTCCTTGAGGCAATCGTCGAAGGAAAGGCCGGCGCGCTCCATTTCCGTCAGAATGTAGTTGCACGTGCCGTTCAGGATGCCGAATACGCGGGAGATACTGTTGCCGGTCAGCGACTCGCGCATCGCCTTGATGACCGGAATGCCGCCTGCGACGGCTGCCTCGAAGTTCAAAAGGACGCCGTGCTCCTCGGCAATGCCCGCCAGTTCGACGCCATGGCGGGCAAGAAGCGCCTTGTTGGCAGTCACCGCGTGGCAACCGCGCTCCAGTGCCGTGCGAACCGAGCCAAGGGCCGGATCGCCCTCCCCGCCCATGAGCTCAACAAAGACATCTATATCGGCATCACGCGCCATCTCGACCGGGTCCGAGAAAAACCGCGCGCCCGAAAGATCGACCCCGCGATCCTTGTCTGGATTGCGAGCGCTGACGGCAACGATCTCGATCGGCCTGCCACAAATCTTGGCAAGCTTGTTGTGGCGGTTCGTGAGTATCCGGGCGAGCGACGCACCGACAGTTCCAAGGCCCGCAATGCCGATGCGGAGGGCATTTGCCATAGTCACGCGATCCAATTGTCAAAAATGTGCACCGCAGTCACCGATGGCCCGGTGCGCGGAGGTTGAAGATAGTCCGGCTAACGCCGTGTGTTCAATTGGACGACGTTTTGCATGCTTTCATCTTTGGACGCAAGAAAACGTTTGATATTGCGCGCCGCCTGGCGGATGCGGTGCTCGTTTTCGACAAGCGCAATGCGCACATAGTCGTCACCATATTCGCCGAACCCGACACCGGGGGCCACGGCGACATCGGCCTTTTCAATGAGCAGCTTGGAAAACTCAAGCGAGCCGATATCCCTGAAACGCTCAGGCACCGGCGCCCAGGCAAACATGGTCGCTTGCGGCGCGGGAACATCCCAGCCGGCATTGGAGAAGGATTCGACCATGACGTCGCGGCGGCGCCGATAGGTGTTTCGGACCATCTCGATTTCCGAACCGTCGCCATTGAGGGCCGTTGTGGCTGCAACCTGGATCGGTGTGAACGCGCCATAGTCCAGATAGGACTTGACCCTGGACAGCGCAGCAATCAGGCGCTCGTTGCCGACAGCAAATCCCATGCGCCAACCAGGCATGGAAAAGGTCTTTGACATTGAGGTGAATTCGACGGCCACGTCTATGGCGCCGGGAACTTCAAGAACCGATGGCGGCGGCACGTCGCAATAGTACAACTCGGAATAGGCAAGGTCCGACAAGATGATGATGTCGTGGCGGCGGGCAAAGGCAACCACATCCTTGTAGAAGTCGAGACTTGCCACATGTGCGGTCGGATTTGACGGGTAGTTCAGGATCAGCGCCAGCGGTTTCGGAATGGAGTGGCGGACGGCCCGTTCCAGCGAATAAAAGAAACTGTCGTCCGGCTCGACTGTCATCGAGCGGATGACCCCGCCCGACATGATGAAGCCGAAAGCGTGGATCGGATAGGTTGGATTCGGGCACAGGATCACATCGCCAGGCGCGGTAATGGCCTGCGCCATATTTGCAAAGCCCTCTTTCGAGCCCAATGTCGCGACAACCTGCGTATCGGGATCGAGCTTGACGCCGAAGCGCCGCTCGTAATAGCGGGCCTGCGCCTTGCGCAATCCGGGAATGCCCCTTGACGTGGAATAACGGTGGGTCCGCGGGTCCTGGACGACCTCGCACAGCTTGTCGACAATCGACTGCGGCGTCGGAAGATCCGGATTGCCCATGCCAAGATCGATGATGTCGGCCCCGGCCGCTCGCGCGCTTGCCTTCAGGCGATTGACCTGCTCGAAGACATAAGGCGGCAGCCGGCGGACTTTGTGAAACTCTTCCATGACATTCTCGATAGATTGAACGGCGATGGCGGCTTATGCGCCCATTATGGCACAAATTGCAACAATTCGCTTATTTGGGCCTATTCGTTCTCGATTTCGTCTTTGGTGTCTATGCCGTGGGATTCGGCGATTTTTTTCAACTCTTTGTATCGGGCATTGTATGCCGTGTTGCCGCCGCCCCTGCCACGTGCCGCCTTGATCGCTTCCATTTCAGCCGTAATCGCTTTCCTGTCCGCTTCGCTCAGTTGCTCGGTTGCACCCTTCGGCATTACGGCAAATGTCGGAAAAGCCTCGTTTCGCAGAGCACCCTCGTTGACAAAGCTGTTGTCGCGCGCTGGCTCTTGCGACTGATCTCCCTGCTTCGAATTGTCGCCGGTTCCACCCGGTGGATTGGCATCGTCGGTGATGATCGCATTGAGCGGCGCGGCGTCTTCCAGGTTCGCGGAAACGCAGCCAGTTAGAATCACGAGCGGGAGCATCATCGCGCGCGCTGCGGTCCGCATCCCTTTGTTTTTGGGTTTTCTCGTCAATTCCTTCAATCCGCTTTCTTCCAAAATACACCATTCAGCAGTGATTTGTGTGTATTATATTATTGTCCTAATTGCAGAATAAAGATGTCCGTCGGGTCACAGACCGAGGGCAACGGCCAAAGACAGCGCCGGGGAGGATTAAGTGGCAGAGAAGAAGGACCGCGTGCGCCGCGGAAATTCAAAGGGCGGGACCGCCAAAAAAACGAGTGCCAAGAGCGCCAAGCGGGCAGACGATAAACCCGCCAAACAGGGCGTCAAGGCGCGGGCTGCAAAACCGTCCGCCGCAAAGCCTCAGGCCGCCAAACGGACGGCCTCCGGGCCGCGAGCCACCACTAAGCCTGAAACCGCGAAGGCAAGTGTTGCAGCGCCGAAGGCACCCAAAAAGGAAACGACCGAAAAAGCCGCACAAAAGCCAAAACCGGAAACCGTTTCCGGCAATGGCGCGGATGTGCCCGGTCTCTCCGCGATTGAACCGTTTGTGGTCAAGGATCCCGAAGCTATGGCGCGCAACATGGCCCATGTTGTCGAGGAGCTTGGACGTGCCGCTTCCGCCTGGGTATCCCCGCGCGAGACAGGCGAGAAGAAAGACACGGTCGCCGGCCCCGCGACCGACATGGTCAAGACCTTTTCCAAACTTTCGGAATACTGGCTTTCCGATCCGAAACGGGCCCTTGAGGCCCAGACCCATCTTCTGACAAGCTATTTCGATATCTGGTCGAACTCCATTCGCAAAATGTCCGGCGAGGAGACACAGGACCCTGCGGCCAGTCACCTCGGTGATCGGCGTTTCTCCGATGAGGACTGGCAGAACAACGCATTCTTCAGTTTCCTGCGCCAGGCTTACTGGGTAACGGCCGACTGGGCCGACAAGCTGGTCAAGGACGCGGACGGTCTGGACGAGCATACGCGTCACAAGGCCGAGTTCTACGTCAAGCAGATCACGAGCGCGCTGTCGCCCACGAATTTCGTTCTGACCAATCCCGAGGTCTACAAGGAAACGGTCGCTCAGAGCGGCGAGAATCTTGTGCGCGGCATGCGCATGCTGGCCGAGGACATCGAAGCCGGCCGCGGCGATCTGCGCCTGCGCCAGTCCGACTACAACAAGTTCGCCGTTGGAGAGAACCTGGCCATGACGCCGGGAAAGGTGATTGCCCAGAGCGACATCTGTCAGGTCATCCAGTACGAACCGGTCACCGAAAAGGTTCTGAAGCGGCCGCTGCTGATTTGCCCGCCATGGATCAACAAATTCTATATTCTCGACCTCAATCCGCAGAAATCCTTCATCCACTGGGCTGTCGAGCAGGGCCATACGGTTTTTGTCATCTCGTGGGTCAACCCGGATGAGAGCCACGCCAAGAAGGATTGGGAGGCCTACGCCCGCGAAGGAATCGGCTTCGCCGTGGACACGGTCGAAAAGGTCACGGGTGAGGAAGAGATCAACGCCATCGGATACTGCGTCGGCGGTACGCTGCTCGCTGCGACCCTGGCGCTGCTCGCAAAGGAAGGCGATGACCGCATCGCCTCGGCGACCTTCTTCACCACCCAGGTCGATTTCGTCAATGCCGGTGACTTGAAGGTTTTCGCCGACGCGGAGAACATCGATTCCATCGAAGCCAGCATGAAAGAGCACGGCTATCTCGACGGCTCGAAGATGGCGACCGCCTTCAACATGCTCCGCGCTTCTGAATTGATCTGGCCCTATGTGGTCAACAACTATCTGAAGGGCAAGGAGCCGATGCCCTTCGATCTGCTTTACTGGAACTCCGATGCGACGCGCATGCCGGCGGCAAACCACTCCTACTATCTTCGTAACTGTTACCTGGAAAACAACCTGTCGAACGACCGCATGGTGCTGGGCGGAAAGAAGATTTCGCTGAAGGACGTGACGATCCCGGTCTACAATCTCGCGACCCGCGAAGACCATATTGCGCCGGCGAAATCCGTATTCATCGGATGCGACTCCTTCGGTGGAAAGGTCACATACGTGATGGCCGGCTCCGGCCACATCGCAGGTGTCGTCAATCCGCCCGAGAAGAAAAAATACCAGTATTGGACGGGCGGCAAGCCGACCGGTGATTTCGATGCCTGGGTCGACAAGGCCCATGAGCACCCCGGCTCCTGGTGGCCGCACTGGGATGCGTGGATCCGCAAACAGGATGACGAAGAAGTCGATGCGCGCCAACCGGGAGGCGGCAAGCTCAACGCCATAGAGGACGCGCCGGGAAGTTTCGTGCGGGTTCGCGTATAATCCGCCGATCAGAAGGCACGCGATTCGCATGGCCGTGGTCGATGAAGAAATTCCCCTAAGCGGCGGGAACACCAATACTGGTGTTGTTCGTGTCGGCGACACCGTCCGGCGTGGCATTTCCCGTTCCAGCAATACGGTTCAGCAATTGCTGCTGCATCTTGAGGCAAAGGGCTTTTCCGGAAGCCCGAGATTTCTCGGACTGGACGACAAAAACCGGGAAATCCTCACCTTTGTTCCAGGTGAGACCGGTGTCGAACCCACAATCTGGACCACCATCGACCCGCTTGTGGAGACGGCGCGAATGCTCCGTCAGTATCACGACGCGACGATCGATTTGGTTGCCGTGGAGCCGCATTGGAAGTTCGAACACCCCAAGAGGAGCGAGCACGAAGTCATCTGCCACAACGACTTTGCGCCGTACAATTTCGTTTTTTCGGGCGACCGCCCGTGCGCAATCCTGGATTTCGACCTTGCCGGTCCGGGTCCGCGTATATGGGATGTCGCCTATGCGGCCTACTGGATGACGCCACTTTCATTCAATGCCGCTGACATGGTCTCGTTTGCAGAGGCGGATATCACCGCCGGCAGCCCCAGACTGAAGCTCTTTTGCAAGACATACTATATTCCGCCAGACCGGGCACTGACCGAGACCGTGGCAGACGTTCTGCGACACATGGCTAACGAAAAAGCTGCGCAGGAAATTCTCGGTGTGCAGGCTGCCAGACGCCTGAAGCAGGGTGGACACTTTGAACACTGGCAGAAGGAGGCCGACGCCTTCCAGGCACGGCTATCTCAATTGCAAGCCAATCTGGCCTGAAGCTGACAGTACACTTCCAACGAGAGAACGGCTGCTCTATGAGAGCAGGATGAAGTTTCCGACACCCCTCACCCGTGGCACATTGATCAAACGCTACAAGCGCTTCCTTTTTGACGCTGAGCTGACCGACGGCAGCACAATAACGGGCTCCTGCCCCAACACCGGATCGATGCTGGGCCTGACGGATCCAGGTTCCGCCATATGGATGTCTGAGCACGACAGCCCGACGCGCAAATACCGCCATGCCCTCGAGCTGGTCGAGGCCGATGGAACCACCGTCGGCATCAACACAGGGCTTCCGAACAAGATCGTTGAAGAGGCAATCGCCGACGGGCGCGTGGAGCCGCTAGCAGGTTACGCGGATATGCGCCGCGAACAAAAATACGGTAAAAACTCCCGTATCGACCTGTTGCTGACCGACGAGGCACGGCCACCGGCCTATGTCGAGGTCAAGAATGTGCATTTCATCAGAACACCCGGACTTGCCGAGTTTCCGGACAGCCCGACCGAGCGCGGCGCCAAGCATCTGGACGAACTCGGCGACATGGTTGATGCCGGAAACCGTGCCGTCATGGTCTATCTCATCCAGCGTTCTGACTGCGAAAGATTGAAAATCTGCCGCGATCTCGATAGCAATTACGGTGCGGCCTTCGACAGGGCAGTTGCACGCGGGGTTGAAGCCATCGCCTTGCGGTGCCACATCACGCCGCAGGAAATCCGTTTCGACCGGCTGGTACCAGTCGATGAACAGGGTTTGTGAGGACATAAAGTGGTCAGTTACATCGAAGCCCTCGAGGCACCGAGAAAGAACAACGGACAGGTCAAACTGCACGGAGCCGATGGCTTTGCCGGCATGCGCAAGGCTGGCCAGCTGACAGCCATGTGCCTAGACGAGCTGGTTTCGATGGTCAAACCGGGGACGACGACAGCGTCGATAGACAAGTTCGTCTTCGAGTTCGGAATGGATCACGGTGCCGTTCCGGCGACGCTGAACTACCGGGGATACACACATTCCTGCTGCACGTCGGTCAACCACGTGGTCTGCCATGGGTTTCCCAGTGACAAGCCGCTGCGTGAGGGCGACATCGTCAATATCGACGTGACCTATGTTCTCGATGGCTGGCACGGCGACTCCAGCCGCATGTATCCGGTCGGGCAGATCAAGCGGGCTGCCCATCGGCTGCTGGAAGTCACACATGAATCGCTCATGCGCGGCATTGCCGCCGTCAGGCCCGGTGCAAGGACAGGTGCCATCGGCGAAGCAATCCAGAGCTACGCGGAAGCCGAGCGCTGCTCTGTCGTTCGCGATTTTTGCGGCCATGGACTTGGCCAGCTTTTCCATGATGTGCCGAATATCCTGCACTACGGCCGCGCCCACGAGGGCGTGGAACTGCGCGAAGGCATGATTTTCACCATCGAGCCGATGATCAATCTCGGCAAACCGCACGTAAAAGTGCTGTCTGACGGTTGGACTGCGGTGACACGCGACCGTTCATTGACGGCACAATATGAGCACTCCGTAGGTGTTACCGCCGATGGTTGTGAAATCTTCACGCTTTCCCCCGCCGGTCTCTTTGCACCTGGGTTGGAACTTTCCGAGACGTAGGAGTGAGCCCTGTCCGAACCCGCTGACAGTGCCCGGCACAAGGGTCACCGGGATCGGTTAAGGCAGCGTTTTCAAGGCGCGGGTCCCGAGGCCCTTGCCGATTATGAGCTTCTCGAACTGTTGCTCTTCAGGCTGATACCGCGGCGCGACACCAAACCGATTGCCAAGGCTCTGCTCGAAAAATTCGGCTCGCTTCCCGAAGTCCTGGGCGCGCCCGAAAGCCTCCTTCAGGAAGTGCCCGGAATCGGCAAGACCGTTGCATCCGATCTGAAAGTGATCACCGCCCTCACCCGGCGCATGCTGCAGTCCAGCATCGTCGACCGTCCGATACTGGCCTCGTGGTCCAACGTGGTCGAGTACTGCAAGGCGGCAATGGCCTATGAGCGTCGCGAGCAGTTCCGCATCCTCTTTCTTGACAAAAAGAACAGGCTGATCGCCGATGAGGTCCAGCAGAGCGGGACGGTCGATCACACGCCGGTATACCCGCGCGAGGTGGTGCGCCGCGCGCTGGAGCTTTCGGCGACGGCAATCATCCTGGTGCACAACCACCCGTCCGGCGATCCGACACCCTCGCGCGCCGATGTCGAGATGACCCATCGCATCATCGAGGCAGCAGCACCGCTCGACATAACGGTTCACGACCACATCATCATCGGCCGCGCCGACCACGCGAGCCTCAAGGGCCTGTCTCTAATTTGAGTTCGACGACTCCCACTCTGGCAGCAACTCATTTGTTCAGCGGACGCGTGCAATTCTTTGCTCTCGATAGCTTCTGGGAGACTCGTTGAACGCGCGCTTGAACCATCGCGAGAAATGGCTGCTGTCGGAAAACCCGCATTCATGGGCAATCTGGGTGATGGTGCGCTTTGAATTGATCAGGCGCCAACGGGAATGTTGCAGTCGCATATCGCGCCAGATTTCCTGCGGCGTTGCCTTTGCGTGCGTCTTGAACGCCCTGTTGAGCTGTCGAACGGTTGTTCCCAGTGTCTGCGCCAGCCGCTCGGTCGTGTCAGGATTCTGCAGTTTCTGACGCATGATCCGCACCGCCTGCTCGATCCTCCAATTGCCGCATTCTTCAAGGTCATGATAGGGCATGCGACCAACATCATGCGCCTGCCGGTGTTCGTCGACGACCATGGCCGTTAATCCCTTGAGGCCACGTGACTTTCCGCAATGCTCGATGAGAATTTCGATTGCCAGATCAATTGCCGCTGTCCCGCCCGGACAGGTTATGATTTCACCGTCTTCGATGTAGATTTCGTTCTCTATAGGAACCACATCTGGAAACAATTCCACAAACTCCGGCCTGTGGTGAGCGTGTATGGCACACCGGCGACCTTGAAGGAGACCCGCCTTCGCGATCGCGAAGCTCCCTGTGCAAAGCCCCACGAGCTTGGTTCCGCGTTCATAAACCAGCTGCAGATAGGCAAGAGTTTCGGGATGGATCTGATCCAACTCCGAAAGCAGACCCCCAACCACCACGACATAGTCATAGATCCCGGCCTCTTGGAACGTTCGCCAGGGTACAACAGACATGCCCGAGCTTGAGGTCACCGGTGCAAGGTCGTGTGACAGCACTTCCCATGTACAGAAGATCTGGCGACTGCGGTCCGCCTCATCTGCCGAATGACGCACGGCATCGACAAAGCCGGCGAACGGTAGCAGCGTGAAGGACGGTGTCAGGATGAATGCAAACCTGACGTCGGGCTCGACTTCCGCCGAGACGGGTGCTGACCAAGGGTGCTCGTTCATTGTCGCCATATTCCTGAATCTACAAGTTTATGTCCATATTGTTCTAGTTGATGTCCTATACGTTCAGCAACATCTCCACGAATCTAAGGAGATCAGATGCGCTGGAACCGGACGGTAACGATCATTGGCGCCCATGCCGAAGGTGAAGTCGGCAGAGTATTAACGGCAGGTGTTTTGGACATTCCAGGCAATACAACTCTGGAAAAACTGGAACACCTACAGTCGAATGACGAGTTGCGACAGTTCGTCAATCACGAGCCGCGCGGTTGTGCGCAGATGACGACCAACCTGTTATTGCCGCCCAGCCACCCGGCCGCGGATGCTGCTTTCATCCCGCTTCAGGCCGATGGCAGCCATGCCATGTCCGGATCAAACGCGATGTGTGTGGTCACGGTGCTGCTGGAAACGGGGATCCTGCCAATGCAGGAACCGGAAACAATTGTCGTCCTCGATACGGCGGCCGGACTGGTCAATGCGCGTGCTGAATGCCGAGACGGCCAGGTCGTTCGGGTAGCACTCGATCTGGTTCCGGCATTTGCCGAATATCTAGATGCAAAGCTGGAGGTCGAAGGGATCGGAACCCTGACCGTCGATGTCGCGTTTGGCGGTGTCTACTATGTCATCGCACAAGTCGCTCAACTGGACCTTGGGATTGGTCCCGATACGGCACGGGACATGGTTACCCTCGGCAACCGCATCAGATCAGCAGCACAGGAGCAATTGTCGGTACAGCATCCCGAAATCCGGCAATTCAACACGATTGGATTCCTGATGCTCGCCGACACGATTGACGCTGAGGCACATATTTACCGCAACGCGACGATCATGCCGCCCGGCAGGATCGATCGGTCGCCATGCGGAACCGGCAGCGCGGCACGTCTTGCCGTGATGCACGCGAAGGGTCACGCTCGCGAAGGTCAGACTTATGACATGCGGTCGACGATCGACAGCCAGTTTTTGGCAAGCATACTCGGTACCACGACAGTAGGCGACCGGGCCGCCATATTGCCACGCCTATCCGGCAGAGCCTGGATCTACGGAATGATGCAGCTCGGTTCGGATCCACAGGATCCCTATCCGCTTGGCTACACCATGGCTGACACCTGGGGTACCGAAATCGCGCATTTTGTCCCACGAAACTAGGAGGCACCATCTTTCAGTCGAGTAAACACCGCCGCAGCGTGTCGGTTGCGAAGTGCTTTTGTCGCGATCGCCTGCGCCTCATTGAGGGTTTCCAGCTCGCAGCTTGCCCGAACGCCACAGGTTTTGTTGCGGCAAGCGCCTGTATAATCGCCGGTTTTCAGCGGCGAAATCCATAAATTTCTGAGCCCAGCAGTAGGCTAACGCCGTAGGGAACCCATACCGCCACTTCACGCATGGGCGAATGTCAGGCTATCGTAATCCTTACGCGCCCCAGGGAGCGGCAGGATCCGATTGTGGAAGACGATATACGTGCCGGGAGGCAACAGGCGAAGCGCCAGAAGCGATTCCGTCACGTTCTGAACAGCATCCGAGCCGCGAACAGCAAAGGGTATCATCGCTCCGGTGAAGATGACCGGCACACGGGGTGGCCCCATCGACCGACAGAATGCCTCGCCGGTTTCCACGAGGCTGTCTGTTCCGTGGGTTACCAGCACCGCATCATGAAGGTCGACCATGTTGCTGATTTCGGACATGATTCGGCACCGCTCCGACGGACCAATTTCACTGGAATCGCGATGCATCAGGTCGCAAAAGGTAAAGCTCAAATCATCAGTCCGTAATGCGGAGATGATTTCCCGAACTCTTGGCTCGAAATTGTGGAGCCTCTCCTCGGCAGCAAAGTAGCTCTTGGCAATGGTGCCACCGGTCATGATGACAGCGACGGAAAAACGCTCGAGGTCGGTGACGGCGGTTTTGGGCTGCAACGGTGGAGCCGGCATGGGACTATTTTGAATTTTGGCCGTTGCGAACGACGAAAACGGAACACTTTGCGTGGCGAACGATCTTTGCAGCGTTCGGCCCGAGCAAGTAGTCACCAAGATCGGGAACATGTGACATCAGTATGATCAGGTCCGCAGACATCTCCTTCGCCGTCGCGAGAATCTCGGAGTAAACAGAACCCGAGCGTATCACCCTGCTGATTTCGCCGAATTCATTCCCTACCCCATCAATAAGCCGATCCAGCCGCTCCTTGGCCACTTCGAGAGCATGTTTCTCGAGTTGCGCGGGCGAAGCAGTGGTGAACGGGGCCGCCTGCGCCGCCTGTGCGATTACAGTTCCAAGTTCGGGAACCACTGTTGCAACGGTCAGTTCCACGTCGTTGCCTGCCGCATGCTGGCGGAGCGGATCGAGCACATAGTTCCAACAACGCGGTTCCTCGACATCGACGGGGACAAGAATACGAAGCCTCATTGCGGATGCCTCCTTCAAGGCCTAAAGGCCCGTAATCAACGACGGCAGCCAAAGGGATAGTTGCGGAACAAATGTTGTCAGCAAGACCACCGGGAAATAGGCAAGGAACACAAAAACGAGCGTTGGACTGATTACCTTTGCCAGCGTCGTTTGACCAATCAACGTTCCAAAATAAAGTATGGGTGCCGTTGGTGGCGTGATCAGCCCCATACCCAGATTGGTCCCAATGATTGCCGCGAAATGAACCGGATGGACACCTGCTTCAGTGACGACCGGAAGAAGCAGCGGCGCTGCCAGCAAGATGCCGCTGACGTCCTCCATGAACATGCCGATCATCAGAAGAAAGACGTTAACCAGCAACAGCAACACGATCGGATTTTCAGAGATCGCCAGCATCGTATGCAGGATCTGCTGTGGCACGTCCTCAAGTGTCAGGACCCGCGCAAGCATATTGGCGGTGAAGATCACAAACATCAGGACCGCGGTCACCTGCGCAGACTTCCAAACGACCTCGTAAAACGAACTGAAGGTCAGTTCGCGGTAGATAAGGAACGCCACGGGCAGAGCGTACATCACCGCAACGGCCGCTGCTTCTGTGGGCGTAGTTACCCCACCATATATGAGACTCAAGATGATCAGCGGCATCGCAAGACCGAAGCCCGCTTCTCGTGAGCGCTGAAAGACGGTTTTCACCTGCACCCTGAACGGTTGATGTTCGGTGACGCGAATATCCATTTTTCGCGTCAATACCGCATTCCAGAATGAGAACAGTGCGACCAGGATCAAGGCGGGTACAAGCGGCGCGAGGAAGCAGGCCGCTATCGAGGTGCCGGTAACCCAACCATAGAGGATCATCGTCGCGCTCGGAGGAATCAGCAGCGCCAACACAGCCGAACACGATACCAGCGATGTGGCATAACCGCGGTCGTATCCCTGTTCCACCATGCGTGGAATGGCAATGGAACCAATTGCTGCAACCGCCGATGACGCCATCCCCGAAATAGCACCGAAAATGGCCGTTGTTATCACCGTTACTACGCCGAGACCGCTGCGGTAGCGCCCGAGAACACTGTCGGCAAGATCGAGCAAACGACGCGCAATGCCACCCTGGGTCATAATACCGCCAGCCAGAATATATAGCGGGATGGCCAACAAGACGACTGACGACACTTTCGAAAAACCGGATGTGATCAGGAATGTTGTCGAGTTGTAGTCGCCGAAATAGACAAGGAAAGCAGCGGCAGCGACAAACGTCAGCGCCACCGGTACACCAAGAATCATGAGCGTCACGAGTATCGCAACGTCGATTAGGACGAGGGAACTCACTTTCCGTTTTTCCTTTTGCTGGCTCGGTGGGCTGGGTTTTCCGGTATGTGCCAGATCGTTACGCGCAGGCTTTCCAGGAATTCCAGAAAGAAATAGAACGCGGTCAGGCAGAGACCAACCAGCATGGTACCGTAAACCCAGACCATGGGCAGTCGCAATTCAACCGACTTTGTGTTCATGCGTTCGGTAAAAACGAAAAGGTCAAAAAGCGAATTGATGATGTAGAGCGTCAGCAGGAAAGCGAGCAGTTTGGTGGTTGTGTGAACAGCGGCAGTCAGGCGGCCTTCACCGAAGAATGTGTCAATCAGGCTTGCCGATATGTGGCTGCGTTCGTGGGTGGCATATGCAGCACCGATAAAATACATACTCACGCCCGCAAAACTGGCGAATTCCTCGATGCCGAACAGAGAGTAATTGAATACGTAACGGGCGACGACTTGAAGAAACACTGCGAGCGTGAAGGCAATACTGGATGCGAACATCACGAAACGCATCAGGCGCAGCTTGAACTGCCACAACGGGTGCTCGATCTGTATCTGACGTTCCTGAAGCATAGCGACCTCGCCGCCGGCAGGCGAATTCGAGGAGCCGGCAGCGTAACCGGCTCCCCGCGCCCGGGAGTGAACTAGTTGGCGTAATGTGACTGGATGAGCCCATAGAGCTCATCGCCAATTTCATCCTTCATTTTTGGCCAGGCGTCCTTACGCACGGCATCGGCCAGAACATCAATTTCATCACGCGTGTAGGTGACGACAGTGACGCCGCTGTCGCGCAACTGGTCGAGATAGGCATTGTCCGCAGCCTCGACCGCGTTGAAGCGTTGCGTGGCGAGATCCTTGGCGATGGCAAGGATCGTCTCGCGATCTTGGTCCGATAAACTCGCCATGGACATCGCACTGGCTAGCAGCCAATTGATTTCGAAATGATCGTTGATCTGCAGCCAGGTATTGACGACACCGTTCCAGTCACGCACAGCGTTTTCGGGAACGCCGCCCACCATGCCGTCAATAACGCCCGTTTGAACGCCGGTGTAGAGTTCCGCCCACGGCATTGTCGTGGTCGAATAGCCAAGACGTTCAAGGGTCGGTTTATGGGTCGGCACACCAGATGGCCACACTCGGATTTTCAACGCGCTATGATCAGCGTCAGGATTCTTTGGATCGGCGACAGGCTTACTTACAGCCATACCACCGAGGCCGAATGCATATGGCGCCAACACGTCAATCTGCTGCGGCTTGACCAGTTCGTCCACGATGTTGAACAGAAAACCGCCAGTGTTCCAGGCTTCGCGCGCAGAATCATAGTCCACTGCTGTGTAGGGAAACCACGTTAGAGCCAGACGGGAATCGAACTTTGTCGAAATTGACTGGATCGCTAGGTCGACCGATCCTTGGCTCAACAGCTCATAGACTTCCTCCCAGTCGCCCAACTGGCTGGCAGGATAGATGCGGACATTGACCCGGCCATCCGTTTCAGCAGTAACTCTTTCGGCAAACTGGTGAGCCCATTTGTCCATATCGGACTCCGGCGGCGACAGATGCGACAGCCGCAGGGTCGTCTCACCGAAAGCGGCACTGCTGAGCGTCGAAAGACCGAATAAGAGCGCAGCGGCAGTTCCGAGCGCCTGGCGGCGTCTGCAATTGAAAGACATAGAAAAGCTCCCTTGTTCGTCTTGGACAAAAACTCCGTAGCATTGGGTATTCGCCGAATTCACAAAGGTTACGGGCGGGCGTCGCTCTTCAACTTGAATGATCTGGTCATTTATATGAACAAGAAGGACAGTAATTTCTGCGCACGACAAGGCTTCGGTGAACGGAGTGCGTTCGCGTCAACCGAAGCTCGTCAAAGGGAAAAATACCGCCGTGTAGAGGATCCAGGCACAAAAAAGGCCGCGAAAATTGCGGCCTTTCCACATTTAGTCCGGCGTTCGGCTATTCGGCGTCGGCTGCCTTCTTGGCCGGTGCCTTTTTCTTCGCAGGGGCTTTTTTCTTTGGCGCAGCCTTCTTCTTGGCCGGCTTCGCAGCCGCTTTTACCTCGTCTTCATCGTCGGCCATCAGCTCTTCCTTGCTGACGGTCTGATCGGTGACATCTGCTTCGCCGATGATGTAGTCGATGACCTTTTCCTCGAAGATCGGCGCGCGCAACTGTGCAACCGCATCGGGTGTCTTCTGGAAATACTCCATGATCTGCTGTTCCTGACCCGGATACTGGCGGACCTGGTCGTAGACTGCACGCTGCATTTCCTCGTCGGTCACGCTGATTTCAGCCTTTTCACCGATCTGCGACAGCACCAGCCCGAGCCGGACCCGGCGCTCGGCCAGCTTGCGGTAGTCGTCGCGCGCCGCTTCCTCGGTCGTATCCTCGTCCTCGAAGCTCTTGCCAGACTGCTCCAGGTCCTGGGTGATCTGTCCCCAGATATTGTTGAATTCGACCTCGAGCAAGCCCTCAGGCGTGTCGAACTTGTACTCTTCATCGAGCGCATCAAGGATCTGACGCTTGATTTTCTGACGGGTGTACTGGCCATACTGGCCTTCAATCTGATCGCGCACGACTTCGCGCAGACGGTCGGCCGACTCCAGCCCGAGCGTCTTGGCAAGTTCGTCATCGATCACCAATTCACCGGGCGTCGCGACTTCCTTGACCGTGACGTCGAACGTGGCTTCCTTGCCGGCCAGGTGGGTTGCCTGGTACTCCTCAGGGAATGTGACGGTAATCGTCTTTTCATCACCTGCCTTCACACCGACGAGCTGGTCTTCGAAACCCGGAATGAAGGTATTCGAACCAAGCACAAGATTGGCATCCGTATCGGCGCCGCCGTCAAACGGCTCACCGTCAACCTTGCCGACATAGTCCATGGTCACACGGTCACCGTCGGCCGCCTTGCCCTTCTTGGTTTCGTAGCTGCGTGCGCTTTCGGCAACACGCTCGACCTGCTCATTGACCTCGTCGTCGGCAATGTCGACAACCTGGCGGTTGAGCTTCAGCTTGGAAACGTCGCCAATCTCGAATTCCGGAATGACCTCATATGACATCGAAAACTCGAAATCAGCCTTGGCGTCGAGGATCTCGTTTGCCTCGGCCTCGTCCTCGGTCATCGTGATCTGCGGACGCGTAGCGGATTTTTCACCGCGCTCGGACAGGATATCGGTCGGCTTCTCGTTGATCATTTCATTGACCAGCTCGGCCATGATCGACTTGCCGTAGACCTTGCGCAGATGGGCGATCGGCACCTTGCCGGGGCGGAATCCGTTGAGCCGCACCTTGTCCTTGGCATCGACAAGGCGCTCGTTCATGCGCGTTTCCATGTCCTTGGCCGGAACCACGACCTTGATCTCGCGCTTCAGTCCTTCAGACAGCGTTTCTGTAACCTGCATTTTCGTACCTTCAATTTCCTGGCTGCCGCGTCCGGCCGATGCGGCGGCCAGCGCGATGCCCTTTTGCCTGCCAAGTGAGGCAGCGGTTTGTTCGGGCGCCCTTGCCGGGGCATATGCGGCATAGCACCATTGTAATTATTGACCTTTTCCGCTTTGCGCTTTCCGTAATTTTGGAACCGGTCACGCTTGCTGCGGTTGCCGCCAACGGGCGTTCGCCGGGCAATAGCAAATTGGTTGCCTGCCCGCAACGCAAAACCGCCATCTCATTGGCGCTAAAGCTCTAATTTTTGCATTCTATATGAACCCGTTGACCCGACGATACCCCTGTCAGCTCAATTGTGCAGGCAGCCGGCTATAACCGCGGAAACGGATGCGGCCGCTGCGTTCCGCGCCATCGGCAATCGCGTAGTCGGGATAACGTTCGAGGAAGCGGCTGATGCCGATCCGGCCTTCCATCCTCGCAAGGCTCAACCCGACGCAAGTGTGCGGGCCGCTTGCAAAGGCAAGATGTCGATTGGGGCGGCGATCGAGCACCATTGCATCCGCGTCGTTGAACTGTTCCGGATCGCGGTTTGCCGCGCCGATGCACAAATGCAAATCCGTGCCAGGCGCGATTCGCTCACCCTGGATTTCAACGGATTCCGTCGTCAGACGATTGCCAAACTGGTTGGGGCTTTCGAGCCGCAGGAATTCATCCACCGCCGTAGCCATCATCGCCGGGTTCCCGATCAATTTCGCCCGCGCGTCACGATCCCTGTCGAGCAGCGCCAGGGCGTTGCCGATCAAATTGGTGGTCGTCTCATGTCCGGCATTCAGGATAAAAATGCAGTTCTGGTAAAGTTCCACTTCACTCAGGCCGCCATCGATATCCGACTGGATCAGCCGCGTCAGAACGTCGATCTCCGGATCGCCCGGCCGTGCCCGCCGGTCGGCGACGATCTCGCGCAGCAATGCCACGAAATCCGAGACCGCGTGGTTTCCCCTATCGTGCTGCTCCGGCGTCAGGCTTGGCTCCAGCGCACCGAGAATCGCGAGCGACCATTCGCGCAAGGGCTCGCGTGCGGAACGCGGCAGGTCGAGCAGGTTGCCGATGACCTCGATCGGGATTGCGCCGGCGAAATCGGCAATGATTTCGATATCCTCCCGGCCGGTCATGCGGTCAAGGAGACTGTCAACAAGAAGGACCAGCCCAGGCTCCATATGCTTCAGCGCACGCGGGTTCATTGCCCCGACCATCACCTGTCGCACCCTTGTATGCAGCGGCGGATCGTTGAAGACGAGCGATGTGGTGTGGTGTTCATAAAGCGGTGTCTCGGCACCGAATTTCGGCGCGAACACCTTCTTCTTGTCCGAGATGAAGCGTTGCGTGTCACGATAGACCATCTCCAGGTCCGCATAGCGCGACAGAACCACGGATCCGTCCGCCTGCCGGCAGACCGGCGCCTCCTCGCGAAGGTGGCGGTACGTCGGATAGGGATCGTCGACGAATTCGGACGTTGGCCGGGTGATATCAAACATGTCTCGCCAGTCGCTGTACCGCGGCCAGGATTCACGAGCCGCATGCCAAGCGAATACGACGCAAATGCAACCGTCAAGCCGCGGTGTTGCGGCGGCGTTACGGTAACGACATCCTACAAACCAGTATTGCCGAAATTACTTACCAACTAATTCTGACAATCTGCTCAGAAAATAAAGTCATACACGTAATCCAAATGGGTTATGCGCGCTCATTTACCCGAAAATACAGTGCTCCGGACGGCATTTTCAGCTGGCACAAATGCCTAAGAGCGGTCCGCGGACCGTCCGACAAGACAGCGGCCGGCAGCAGATTTGATTGACAGGATGTGCGAACAGGAGCGCGAAATGGCAGATTTTCTTAGAGCCTGACCGAAAAGTCTTTGGGAAAAATTGTTGAGCGATACCAGTCAATTGTGATTCCATGTTCGCAATCGAAAACCGAACGGAGGAACCACTGTGCCTTGGACTGATACCGCCCGCCTCACGTATAACCGCAAAACGGATCGTTATCCAAGTGACGTTACGAACGAAGAATGGGCAATCCTCGAACCTATGGTTCCACCAGCACGCCCCGGAGGACGCCCCCGGACCGCAGACATGCGCGAAGTAATCAACGCGATTTGTAACTGCTCACCCCCACTTTAAGTCCCCGAGATTCAACGGCGGTTTCAGACCCACTAGCTCAATCGAGATGCCTTTTTGGCCTCGGAGTGGTGCGACGATTTGAATCGGCTATTAACGATCCCCTCATTGCGATTTTCGTGATTCTATCGGGTTATGACACGTGTTCGATTGATTTGGGAAAAGCCGCATTGGGGTGGTCTTTCAGTCAAGGTCAGGGCTCCTCGCGGCATTTGGAAGCCTGGAAAGGCGATGCGGCCACCGCATGGCCTGATGTCCATGGCAGCGCGGGCGGACTGATGGCAAGCGTGAATGGCACTTCCCTGCGTGAAGAGTTCGATGCTGCCAGGGCGCGCATTGCCGCGCTGCGCAAAGCGGGCAGGATTTCAGATGACGTCGATGCGGTTATTGGCGTGTTGTGCAGCTTGCTGGGCATCCTGATCGCCATCTTTCTGGAAAAGACGACCAGGAAGACCGGCAAGAACTCCAGTATTGCGCCGTCGCAGACGGATAAGGACAACACCGGGAAACGGAGCAAAAAGGCTTCCGGCAAGGGTGTGGCGCCGAACTGGATGACGGGCGAAAACCTTCGCAAGGTCACCGTCGGGGAAACCTCCACCGTCCAGGTTTGTGACAGTTGCGGGGCTGATCTCTCAGACGTCGAACCCTCGGCGCGCGAGGAACGCATCCATCTCGATATCATGTTCGAGGTTGTCGAGAAAAAGGTCGTCGCGGAAACCAGGGACTGCCCCAAATGCCGCACCCGAACCAAGGGGCGTTTCCCTGAAAACATGCCGGGGCCTTTGCAATATGGCGTTGGCTTTCAGGCCTTCGTGATCAACCTGCTGATTGCCCAGATGCTGTCTTTGCGCCGCGCCGTCGAACTGGTGCGGGCCATCTCTGGCGTCAGGATGTCGCAGGCCACCTGCCTGGGCTACATCCAGCGACTGCACGAGGCGCTTGAACCCTGGGAAACGGCTGCCGCCGCACATCTTCTGACCCGCCCGGCCCTGCATGCCGATGAGACCGGTTTCAGGGTCGACAGCAAAAACCAGTGGCTGCATGTGCTGACCGATGACTCCCTGACCCTCATTTATGGATACCCCGGTGTCAAGCGATTTTCGAACGGTGATGTGAGCGTGTGATCGGATGCGGTCATTTATCAGGCCTCACAGTGCGGCTTTTTGTGCAGCCGCGGGCCGGTATGGTGATGCGCGAACCGGGTCCAAATCAAGTTCCAGAGCTATTTTGCCTTTTGGGTCAACATGGTTTTCCCGCTCCGGATCTTTCCGATCAATCTCCCATGCTATTCGTCGACCTCTTCACACGTCCCGGGCACCGACGCGAAGCGTTGCGCGATCCGCGCTTACGCTACCGCCTCCGGATTCCGATAATTCTCCTGTTTCGATATCATGGCCCAGATACCCCGTGCCATCCTGTTGGCCAGCGTGATCGCGACCAGAAGCTTCGGTTTTCGATCCAGCATTCTGGCCAGCCAGCTTCCCTTGCGAACCCCAAACCGCGTCGCCGCATTGATCACTGACATCGCCCCGATGATCAACAGGCTTCGGATGTCTTTCTGACCCATCTTCGAAACTTTCCCGAGCCGGTCCTTACCGCCTGTCGAGCGCTGAAGCGGCACGAGACCCAGCCAGGCTGCGAAGTCACGCCCCCGTTTGAAGCAATTCATGTCCGGGGCAAAGGCCTCAATTGCCAGTGCCGTCTGCAACCCGACGCCCGGCATTGTTGTCAGCCTTCGCACTGTGCCGGATGCTTTCGCCTCCGTCTTGAGTTGCTTCGTCAGATCGAAAATCCTGGTCGCCAGCAGATCGATGTGCTCGGCATACATCCGGGCCGTGTTACGCACGAGGGCGGGCAGCCCATTGGTATCGTCGTCCAGCGCGGCTCTCAACTTCTTGATCCCCGCCTTGCTCTTCGGCCCGATCACGCCATATTCGGCGAGATGGCCGCGCAGCGCATTGATGGTCTGCGTGCGCTGCCTGACAAACATCTGCCGTGATCGGAACAGCATGCCGCGCGATTGCTGCTCGGTGGATTTCACCTCAACGAACCGCATGGTCGGCCGGGAGGCAGCTTCAGTGATCGCCTCAGCGTCTGCCCTGTCGTTTTTCTGCCTTTTGACAAAAGGTTTCACGTACTGAGGTGGAATCAGCTTCACCTCATGGCCCAACTTACCGATCTCGCGGCCCCAATCGTGAGCTGTGGCGCAGGCCTCCATCGCGACAATGCATCGGGGCTGCTGTGCAAGAAACGGCATGAACTGGGCGCGGCTCAACTTCTTGCGGTAGCCAACCGAGCCATCGGCTGTGGCTCCGTGGACCTGAAAAACCTGCTTTGCAAGATCAACGCCGATGATGCTAACTTCCGACATGTGGATACTCTCCCTTTGATTTGTGACGTTCAGTATAACGGCACCTGGCACATTACGATGCCTCCGGGCGGGGTATCCACACTATCAAGTTCCTGCACCCCAGGCGCGGCAAGGAAGCGATAGAGGCATTCGGCATCATTCCGGTCTACACCGGGGTGTTGATCCATGATTGCTGGGCATCCTACCTTGCATACAGCCAGTGCAAGCATCAGCTATGCGGGTCGCATCTGCTTCGGGAACTGACCTTTGTCGTCGACTCCAGCAATTACCGTTGGGCGCGCCTGATGAGGAAGGTGTTGCGTGAGGTCTGCCATAAGGTCAACAAGAGCGAGACCGGGGTGTTGAGCGAGGCCGAATGTCGCAAGATACGCAAAAGGTATCGGACCATTCTGACGCAAGGTGCCGGGGAAATGCCCGACGTTCCTGCGAAACCGGAAGGTAAGCGCGGACGGGTCGCAAAGTCGGATGCCCACAACCTGCATGAGCGTCTGTTGAAACACGAGGACTCCGTGCTTCGCTTCATGAGCGAACCCGATGTCAGCTTCACCAATAACGCGGGCGAGCAAAAAATCAGGATGGCAAAGGTCAAAATCAAAGTCTCGGGCTGCTTCCGGACAGACCGCTATGCACACGCCTGGTGCCGGATATCAAGCTACCTGAGTTCCATGGGTGCCCTCGGATATAATCCACTTGTCGCGATCCAGATCGCGCTGGCCGGAAATGCCGCCAATATGGTCAAATCACACTATGCTCAAGACGCGTGACGGGGTGAGCAGTTACCGCGATTTTCTACATCGGATCGACAGGCTGTCAGTGGCGTGCGCTGCCAATTGACTTTCCACTCTTTGGTTTGAAGCCTCCGACTTCCAGTCGGACCCCGCTTCAGCGAAAACGAATCGTGCTATGACTCTGGCCTTCCAAAAATGAGCCGCCCGTTGAGGGCAAAGGCTCATTTTTGGAAGGCCAGAGTCATGCAATATGATCGCTCCGCGCATTGCGTCTATTACCACCGGTACCATATCGTTTGGGCGACGAAGTATCGCTACAAAGTTCTGACTGGCGATCTGGCCCTGCGGGTACGCACCATCTGCCGTCAGGTCTGCAAGGAGAACGGCGTTTCCATCTTGCATGGCGTTCTGTCCAAAGATCACGTGCATATGTTCGTGTCCGTGCCCCCAAAAGTCGCCATCTCCGATCTGGTACGCAAGATGAAAGGCCGTTCGTCTCACAAAATCCAGCGCGAGTTCCCGGAGATACGCAAGTGGTACTGGGGCCGCCGGTTCTGGGGCCGGGGCTACTTCTCGACAACCACCGGGGCCATCACAGACGAACTTGTACTTCAGTACCTCGACAATCACCTGCCTGACGCTACCGGCGCCAGCCGGTAGTTATTCACTTCCCGCCCATGACGACAGTGCAGGGATATTTCTACGCTTGGCGCAATGCCGGTATTCTGGAGGCAATGAACGATCTGCTGGTCACCGCTGCCCGTGAATTGGAAGGGCGCGATGCGCAGCCGACGGCTGGCGTGATCGACAGCCAAAGCGTAAAAACGACAGAAAGTGGTGGTGTTTGCGGCTATGACGCCGGCAAAAAGACCAAGGGGCGCAAGCGTCATATCGTGACGGACGTCCTTGGGCTTCTGCTGGTGATCATCGTTCATGCCGCCAACATCCAGGACCGTGACGGTGCACCCGATGTGCTCAAGGCTGTCGGTAAAAAGTTCCCCTGGCTGCGCCATATTTTCGCCGACGGCGGGTATGCAGGTGACAAGCTCCGACAAACCATGGGCAACAAGTGGACCCTGGAGATCGTCAAGCGACCAGGTGCGGTAAAGGGTTTCGTTCTGCTGCCCATGCGTTGGGTGGTCGAGCGTACTTTTGCATGGTTGGGAAGGTGCCGCCGGTTGGCCAAAGACTGGGAGAACACCGTCGAAAGTTCAACCGCCTGGGCGCACATTGCAAGACCGTATGTCCGTTTCTACCGGTGAGGTGGCTCGCCCTACACTGCACGTTCGAGGGTTGCTCGGATGGGCTGAGCCGATCCTCATCACAGGAGGACGAGCCGTGGCAGATTATAGAGAAGCATTTGTCGGAATCGATGTTGCCAAATTGAGAAACGCCATCGCGATTGCCGATGCGGGCCGTGAGGGAGAAGTTCGCTTCTTCGGAGAAGTCGACGCTTGTGTCGCAAGCATGCGCCGGACCATTCAGCGGATCGCCGACAGATTTGATCGACTGCATTTTTGCTATGAGGCCGGACCGACAGGCTATGGGCTCTATCGGCTCATCCGTTCTCTCGGGCATGAATGCACGGTCGTCGCCCCGTCGCTGATCCCAAGGAAGCCTGGCGACCGGGTGAAGACGAACCGCCGGGACGCTCTCTCGCTCGCCCGGCTTTTGCGCGCCGGCGAGCTTACTGCGGTGTGGGTTCCCGATGCAGGCCACGAGGCGATGCGGGATCTCGTCCGCGCACGGTCGGCAGCGGTCGAGGTGCTGCGGGTCCATCGCCAGCAGGTGAGCGCTTTCATGCTCAAGCACGGCCGCGTCTATCCGCGCAAGAAAGGCTGGACGATGCGCTATTTGCGCTGGTTGCAGGAACAGACGTTCGATCACCCGGCGCACCAGATTGCGCTCCAGGAAATGGTTGAAGCCGTACGCATCTCCAAAGAGCGGGTTGAACGGCTGGAGCGCACCATCGAGGAGTTCGTTCCGGCCTGGTCGTTGGCACCGGTCGTACGAGCGCTCCGGACTTTGCGTGGCGTGGACCTGATCGTCGCTGTGACATTCGTCACCGAAGTTGGCGACGTGAGCCGGTTCGAAAGTCCGCGCCAGCTCATGGGATATCTCGGCCTCGTTCCCGGTGAGCGCTCGACTGGCGACACTATCAGGCGCGGCGGCATCACCAAGGCAGGAAACAGCCGGGTGCGCCAAATGCTGGTCGAGAGCGCCTGGGCCTATCGGCATCCGCCCAGGGTCGGGATAAAGAAGCTGTACAGACTGGAGCAGGCGTCACCGCGCGTGCGCGAGATCGCATGGAAGGCGCAGAGCCGCTTGACGGCCCGGTACCGAACGCTGAGTGGACGCGGCAAGCGGCCAACGGTGGTCTGCACTGCGGTCGCCCGCGAACTGGCCGGCTTCATGTGGGCCGTTGCCAGGGAGGCGCAGGCAAGCTGATCTTGCCCTTGTGGCAACACGAAACTCGCGCATGGGCGGAGGCGGGACCACGGCAGGGAAATGTCCGTCGAATGCTTTGTGGCCGGCTACTGGCCGACGCCCGCTGTAAGACAGGAACAGACCCGGACGCACAATCGGAAATGCGGTAGCCAACCCGCGCATCAGAGCTTGATCACCGACGTCCTTCAGTTCCGCCTCCACCCATGCGCGATCAATATCATGAACAGCCGATCTCCTCCTCGTTCTGGATCGGCCGGATATTCGACGTGCCAAACCTTGACAGCGGACATCAGAGCATCCGCCTGGTGACACGCAGACTGGCAAGGCACTGCAATGCAACGTAAAACTTTAGATTCAGGCTCTTACACTTCTCGGGGCACTTTATGCATGCAATCTTGCTGCGGAACAGGGGCCGCTGACCCCTGACCAGACGCTGTTTTGCGTCAGGAACCACGATGCCGTGAAGATGCATTTTCTGACGGTTGCCGAGATCGACAGCATGAAAAGCCTGTCGTTCCGCAAAAAATACCAGATCGGATTGAAGGGATACGAACGCTTCAAGGCCTGGGAAAAGGAAAACCCGACGCTTGTCGACCAGATCCGCCGTCAGCTGCCAGCCGGAGCTTCGCCCGGCAGCTAGCGGACGCTCGATTTTTCTTCGTAGGTCTGGTGTACGCGACAGCCCGGAATTGTTTGATCAAAAATGTTGCCGATGGTGCGGGCGGAGGGACTTGAACCCCCACGCCTTGCGGCGCCAGAACCTAAATCTGGTGCGTCTGCCAATTCCGCCACGCCCGCTTGCGCCCGGGAACGGTCGGACCGGCCGGGAGCGCGTCTCTATATCACCGGCAAAACCCGCGTCAAAGCAAAAATGGCGCGACTGCCGGGCGGAACGATTCGGCGATATGTGACAGTTTATGCATAGCTAGCCATGCAAATAGCGCATGGCTCCTATGCATATATTGCGCTGCACAATTTTTCTGAAGCCCCTATATTTTACCAAGTGGACAACACCACAACGGCGATAAGCAATACGGGGATTGAAGACATGAACTTGATGCTTACATACAAGAAATGGCGGAACTACAACCGCACGCGTGACGCTCTCCACCGTCTTGGAGACCGTGAGCTGGCCGATCTGGGCATCACACGCGACAAAATCGACGACATCGCTCGTAATCGGGCGCTGTAAACGGAATTCAGAGTTTCGCCGGGACATACTCCTCCTCCCAATGTCCCTGCGGATCCGACTGGCAGCACTCCTCCTCCCAGCTGTCAGTCCACTAAAATGACGCTCGCTGGAACTCCTCCCCCAGCGGGCGTTATTTGTTTTCGGCCCTTTATCCAGGCGCAGCCGATCCTCGCAAAAACGCATAGCGCATTTGCGTATATTGCACTGCACAATTAGAGCGAATGTTCCTATATTGCCATCAACGCAACATTGCGGTGACAACACCGCCCCCACCCAGTGAAGGATAAGAAGATGGGATCTTTGAAACAGTCATTCAACACCTGGCGCCAGTATCGCAACACCTGCAACGAGCTGTACCGCCTGTCTGACCGGGAACTGAACGACCTCGGAATCGCACGCGGCGACATTCCTTTCGTTGCACGTCGCGGCAACTGACGAACACATCGCATACCGGGTCATACCTCCTCCCATGGCCCGGATATCAGGCTGACGTTTTCTCCTCCTCCCAATAAACGTCAGCCCTTCCTGAAACGCCCGCCGGACCTCCTCCCCCGGTGGGCGTTTTCTTTTGTCAAAGCATTGATGAATCGGCCGAATTCGCGGCACCCTAAAGCGACTGCGTCACCACTTATGCCGCGCTGCGAGAACTGTCGGCTTCGAGCCCGAAGCAGACTTTTGCATTTCAGTTTCAGTCGTGGGCTTTCTGCCAGAACACGACTTTAAGCAAACAGTAAAAACGGTTATTTCAGGCTTGCTTGGAAGCCTTTCTGCCAATAAGCCAAAAAGTCTCGACAGCGCCCACCCCTTTGACTGCAACCTTGCCGCGCGAGATGAAGTTGTAGTCTTCACCTAACGCCTCCTTCGCGGCTTCCGTCACCTGCACCCGCCCCGGTTTGCCATGGCTCTCCATCCGGCTGGCAGTATTCACGGTGTCGCCCCAAACATCATAAAAAAGCTTACGGTTACCTATCACACCAGCCACAGCAGGCCCAGCATGCAGGCCAATGCGCAGTTCGACGCTGTCCGGCATTTTTTTGGTAACCTCGAGCATGTCGAGTGCCATCTCTGCAACCCGATGTACTGGATCGCCACAGGGGTTGGGCATCCCCGCGGCAACCATATAAGCATCACCTATGGTCTTGATCTTCTCCAGCCCGTGTTTCTCTGCCAACGCGTCGAAGGCTGAGAAAATACCGTTGAGGAAACCGACGATTTCATCCGGCGTCATGCGGGCCGAACGCGGTGTGAAGTTGACGATATCGGCAAACAGGATTGCCACCTGAGGTAGGCTATCAGCGATGATTTTATCGGGCTCGACTTTTAACCGCGCAGCGATCTGTTCGGGTAGCAGGTTGTACAGTAATGCCTCAGACCGCGCATGTTCTTCCGCCAGCGCGTGTTCTGCCTCTCGTATTCTTGTCAAAGCATCAAAAACTGGAATGAAAGCGAATACCATCGTTCCGGATATTGAGAGTGTTAGAAAGATTCGCTGCAGCGTTTCGTCCACGCGCATAAATGGTGCGGGCTGTTCAAACGCGAACTCAACGTAAAGAATGGCTGCGACCAGCACTGCAGACACAATGGACGCTGCTCTCCATTTGTTTGAACCAAAAATCGAAAGCGTTATTCCAGGCGCTCCGAGAAAGTACCATTGGAAACCGGAATCACGCCCCGTCAAATAGGAGAGAGTGAATAGGACGATACAAACAGTGACGATCCACCAAAGTGCTGCGAGGAAGGCATTTCGTGGCAGAATGAAATAGCTCAGGCTTATTATAGGAATGCCGACCAAGTAGGTGATAATTTGCGCATAAAGCCCTTGCGCAGTAATACCGGCATAACACCGGGCAGCATTGTGTTTTGATTTGTCATTTCCGGTGGTGCGGCAAATCGACTCGATCAGCGCTGCTGGGGTTCTCACCGAGATGTTTTTGTGAGTCGATGAGGTTATGTCGGATTTCCCACCTCACGCACTTGATGATCTGTCGAATACAGAACTCAAAGATCTGGTTGTGACCCTGCTCGGCGAGGTGGCCGAGTTGAAGCAAATCGTCGCTGAACAAAATCAGGTGATTGCCGAACAGAAACAGACAATTGCCAATCTGCGCGACGAGGTCGCTCGATTAAAAGGGGTGAATGGGCGACCGGACATCAAGCCGAGCAAACCAAGCGGCATGAACCAGGCCAGCGAGAAAAAGGCGCGTAAGAACGGCAATAAAAGCTGTGGACGCGGCAAAAAGAAGCCACCTCGGCACGGTTCAATGAAAGACCGGATTGTAAAAGCGGACGTTCCAGAGGGTTCCCGCTTCAAAGGGTACGAGGACTTCCTCGTTCAGGATCTCATCATTCAGCCAGTGACCACCCGGTTTCGGCGCGAGCGCTGGTTGACACCTGATGGTAAGACTGTCGTGGCTCCGCTGCCACAGGGCCTCAAGGGCCATTTTGGTGCCGAACTGCGCCGTTTTGTGCTGATGCAATACCATCAAGGCCAAGTCACTGTGGGACGATTGGTAAAGCTCCTGAGCGAAATCGGCATAGATATCTCCGAGCGCCAGGTCATGCGGTTTTTGAATGAGGGTCATGAGCATTTTGCCTTGGAAGCACGCGCAATATTGCAGACGGGATTGGACGCGGCGTCATGGGTGACGGTCGACGACACCGGGGCACGCCACAAAGCCCAAAACGGCTACTGCACCCAGATCGGCAATGATCGGTTTTCCTTCTTTTCCACAACCGGTTCTAAAAGCCGCATCAACTTTCTCGAACTCCTGCGGGCCGGGCATGAAGACTATGTGATCAACGCCGATGCACTTGCCTATATGCAGCAGCGTTCTCTCAATGCTCCGGTTCGCCAGTTGTTGATTGACGCTGAAGATAAGTATTTCCCGAACTGCGCAGACTGGCAGGCCCATCTCGACCGGCTCGGGATCACTGCACTGAAAGTCACACCTGATCCCACGCGCCTTGCCACCGAGGGTGCGTTATGGGGCAGTATCAGCGCACATGGCTTGCTCACCGATACGGTGATCGTCAGTGATGATGCCAAACAGTTCAAAGTCGGCGATCATGCGTTGTGTTGGATTCACGCCGAACGGTTGGTGCATAAGCTCAACACCTTCACAGATAAGCACTATGCCATTCAACAGCGCACCCGCAGGCTGATCTGGCTCTACTATGAATGCCTCAAAACCTACCGTCTCAACCCAAGTCCACAGCGCAAGGCGGTCTTGCAAAACCGCTTCGACCAGATATTCCGCCACCGAACCGGTTTTGCAGCCCTTGATAATCTGTTGAGGCGATTGCACGCCAACAAGGCTGAACTGCTGATGGTTCTGGAGCATCCGGAAATACCGCTGCACACCAACGGTTCCGAGAACGATATCCGAGTTGTTGTAGTCAAGCGCAAGATTTCAGGTGGGACGCGCAGTGACATTGGTCGGACCAACCGCGACACCTTCTTGTCGCTGCTCAAGACCTGCAACAAACTCGGCATCTCGTTTTGGGACTATTTGGGGGATAGGCTGGGCCTCAATGGGAAACCGGTGCCCGCTCTGCCGCAACTCGTAGGCCAGTCTCATTTTGCATCCTGAACAGCCACTCTTCGGCAAGATCGAGATTGCATTGCGCGACAGCTGGATTGTGAAGATGCGGTCGACATGACATTTCCAATCTTGCATTGTGGCGATGGTTCATCCGTCTGACGGCGCAATCATATCGACACATATAGCAGGACGTTTCACACAATGGCTCAGGCTGGCAATCAACTTGATATAGTTCGTCTCAGCATCACGTTGCGGGATGTGAAGCCCAGGGTCACAAGACGAATGGATGTCCCTGCGAACACATGCCTTAATGACCTCCACTTATACATTCAGGCCGCAATGGGGTGGCACAACTGCCATCTATGGGAATTTGAGGCGATCCGGTATGAGCAAGTTGTCACTTGGAGTGCTGATAGTGATCAGTATTTCTCCAGCCCCAAATCAGACGCCTCTGCTACCGTTCTCGACGTCATAGACTTTTTGCAAGGCAAACCCGAATTCAATTACCTCTATGATTTCGGAGACTCATGGAGACACAAAATCCGTATTGGAAAGATTCAGTCGGCACATAAGGACAGACAGTATCCATATCTTGTTTCCGGTAGCGGGCGTTGTCCACTTGAGGACATAGGAGGCGTATGGGGATACTCTGAATTCTTGGCAGCATTCGAAAACCCGGATTCTGAATACCGGGAGTACTATCCCGATTACTTCGATGGAAGTGACAACTGGAATCCGGAAGACGCGGAACTTGAAAAAAGGCGAGCAGCTATTGCGCGATTCCAATAGAATCCCCACCCCAGCCACCGCAAGCACAATTCCCCCATTCGTTGATGCCTCCAGAAAATCATGGAAACAGAAAGAGCGTCCGCTCTGACGCCTGAATTCTGCCCGGTGTTATGCCGGTATTACCTTGCGCATCGTAAATCAGGCAAAACAGAAGATATGAAACGCCGGACAACAGGTTCATGCCGATGACAAGGTTTATCGCCATAATCCGCCTGAGATCCGCCCCCTTGGCCGATCCAGCGCCGTATGTGAGTATTTCTGCGATAATATCCTTCATGGACAGAACCATAGCGGTCGGCTGAACTCCGTAAATCAATCTCTGAGGCGATCCTTTGCGAATATGCAAACGCTCGTTTGATGGAGATTAGCCAGTCCGTCCGACATGACATCCACCGACGACGTCTAAGTCAACCTAACCATCCAAGATCGTGTATCTGATGGGCCGCTTTGTCCGCAAACCAGACCTTGCTTCAATGAACCTTCCGTGCGGTAAAATCGGTCGAATTAGCGACGGGCGCAGTGCAAAAACTGCATAGCTGGTTTGACGAAAGTGGACTAACGCGGGCGCGCAAAATGGCTACATAGGGCTCGTTGTCAAACCCGAGGAAGGAGAGTAAAATGAGCATCCTCAAAGACTACCAGAACTGGCGCAAGTACCGCCGCACCGTAGAACAGCTCCGCAGCCTGCCGGACAGTGTTCTCAACGACATCGGCGTCGACCGCTACACAATCGACGAGTATGCCCGCAAGGCATCTCAGTACTGACAATGCCCGATATTGGTCCAGCCAGGGCGCTGAACCGGTCTAGAAAGTCACGGCAACGAACCTGACAGACCGATTCGGCGCCCGAATTGTATCCGGACGAAGGTTTCATCCGCAGATCCTGCCCGCTCATTGGACGAGAACGGGCAAAGTGCTAAAACCGCCGGCATGAAGATGAGCGAAAAGACACTGCACATTATCGGCGGCGGCCTCGCCGGCTCCGAAGCCGCCTGGCAGGCGGCGCATATGGGGGTTCCGGTAATCCTCCATGAGATGCGCCCCGTCCGCGGCACCGATGCCCACAAGACCGACGGCCTCGCCGAGCTGGTCTGTTCAAACTCCTTCCGATCCGACGATTTCCAGGCAAATGCCGTTGGTGTGCTCCACCAGGAGATGCGCCTTGCTGATTCGCTCATCATGGCCTGCGCCGACAAGAACCAGGTGCCCGCCGGCAGCGCGCTCGCCGTTGACCGCGACGGATTTTCAGATGCGGTGACAGAAGCCCTCGAGCAACATCCGCTTATCACAATCGAGCGCGGCGAGATCACCGGCCTGCCGCCCGCTGACTGGCAACAGTCGATCATTGCCACCGGCCCGCTGACCGCGCCGTCCCTTGCCGAAGCCATCAGCGCGGCAACGGGTGCCGAGGCCCTCGCCTTCTTTGATGCGATCGCCCCGATCATCCATTTCGACAGCATTGACATGGAGACCTGCTGGTTTCAGTCACGCTATGACAAGGTCGGCCCCGGCGGAACCGGCAAGGACTACATCAACTGCCCGATGAACGAGGAGCAGTACAACGCTTTCATCGATGCGCTGCTTGACGGTGAGAAGACCGAATTCAAGGAATGGGAAGGCACACCCTATTTCGACGGTTGCCTGCCTATCGAAATCATGGCCGAGCGAGGCCGAGAGACGCTGCGGCACGGGCCAATGAAGCCCATGGGGCTGACAAATGCACATGATCCGCAAGTCAAACCGCACGCGGTCGTCCAGCTGCGACAGGACAACGCGCTCGGTACGCTCTACAACATGGTCGGCTTCCAGACCAAGCTGAAATACGGTGTCCAGAAGGACATCTTCAGGCTGATTCCGGGGCTTCAGGACGCCGAATTCGCCCGCCTCGGCGGCCTGCACCGCAACACCTATATCGATTCGCCCAGGCTGCTCGACGGAACACTCCAGCTCAAGGGTCGGCCCGGGTTGCGTTTCGCCGGACAGATCACCGGCTGCGAGGGTTACGTGGAGTCGGCAGCCATCGGCCTTTTGACGGGACGCTTCGCCGCCAGCGAACTGCTGGGCCAGGACATATCAATGCCGCCGACAACGACCGCCTTCGGCGCTCTGATCGGCCACATCACCGGTGGCCATCTCGCTGCCGACGATGAACCGGGCAAACGCTCTTTCCAGCCCATGAATGTCAATTTTGGTCTTTTTCCGCCCGTCGAGATCGTCAAGCCGGAAGGCGTCAAACGCTTTCGCGGAAAGGAAAAGGCGCTGGCCAAGAAACATGCGATCGCTGCGCGCGCACTCGCCGACTGCAGCCGCTGGCTGGGCATCGGGCAACGCACCGCCGCAGCCGAATAGGAGTATTTTTTGTCCGATCTCGATTCCTCCTTCTTTATCGTCAAGCGCCACGGCCCCGTCGTGCAGCTTTCCATGAACCGGCCGCAAAAGGCGAACGGCATGACGCCGGATTTCTGGACCGAACTGCCGCGCCTGCTGACGCTGCTGGATGCCGACGAGGCCGTGCGGGCCGCCGTTCTGACCGGAGAGGGAAAACACTTCACCGGTGGCATGGACCTCGCCGCTTTCGCATCCATCGCGGCGCTGTTTCAACAGGAACCCGGCCGCGCGGCCTATGCGTTCCGCAAGAAGATCATGCAGTTGCAGGAAGCATTCACCGCGATCGAACGCGCACGCTTTCCGGTGATCGCAGCCATACACGGCGCGTGCATCGGCGGCGGGATCGACATGATCTCCGCCTGTGATATCCGCCTTGCCAGCAGCGACGCCTATTTCGCGATCGAGGAAATCAACATCGGTATGGCAGCCGATGTCGGTACGCTGCAAAGGCTTCCCAAACTCATCGCGCCGTCGGTCGCTGCCGAACTTGCCTATACCGGCCGGCGTTTCAGTGCCGAGGAGGCGCTGCAAATCGGTTTGTTGAGCACCGTTGCCGAGGACCGCGAGAAGCTGGTCGAGGAAGCCCTTGCGCTCGGCGACCGGATCAGTTCCAAGTCTCCGCTGGCAATCGCCGGCATCAAGGCAAACCTGGCCTTCAGCCGGGACCATGGTGTCACGGACGGTCTTGACTACATGGCCACCTGGAATGCAGGCATGCTCCGACCGGAGGACCTGATGAATGCGGTCCAGGCTGCAATGGCAAAGAAAGAGGCCGAATTCGCTGACCTTCTTGCTGAAGGTTCACTCGCGATCTGAGCCCTCCGCCGGCGAAGGGGATTCGGCGCCCGCCACGGCGAACTCTCCGCACAGCCAGAGCGACACTTCGGCTGCCTCCTCCGTACTGGCAAATTCGTAGGTTCCGTCTCCACCGCCTGGAAACGCAACACTGATCGTTCGTGTATCCCCCGGCACGCCTACAATCAGTGTGTGCGGATCAAGCAGCCGTGCCGCAACGTGCAATGACGTGTGTTCGACAAAGCCCACCCGGCCATCCGCTATACGCAGGAAGGCGCAAAGCATGTTCTTAGTCATCACGACATCCCGCACGGCAAGGTCGGGAAAGGCCTTGGTGAAGGCGACAATAGCGGATCCCGTATCCGCCATGCCTGCCGCTTTTTCTACATCTTGACGCCGCCAGCGCAGATACAAAAGCAGCGCGCTGCCTGCAACAATGATGGCTGAGAGCAGCCAGAACCCGTCCGGCAATTCCATGGTTCCGTTTCCAGATATCGGATACGGCGATTATGCGGCCGGCAGGCAGCATTGACAATCGCCGTCTGGCGCGCTGCAGAGCGCTCTAGAACCGTCCCCTTCGCGCGGCGCGCCAGAGGTGCCATTGCCGACGCCACTGAGCAGCCTGGGGAGGCTGTTCAAGCACCGCCGCTCCGAGTTTTTCAGCCCGGTTCAAAACGGTTTCGACGGATACCACAGGCAGGAAAGCTGCAAAGCCTTCAGGGGAAAGCGTATCCGAGTGGATGCGGGCAGCCGAAAGATGTTCCCGCCCAAGCGATACAAACGCCGAGACCACCTGCCCGATCGCGTCCCGCTCCTTGCCCGCCAGGAAACCATCGCGGTCAAGCCCGGCTGAACGCAGGATGTCACCAGGAACATAAACCTGCCCCCGCGCCCGGTGCGCGGGAAGAAGAAGCAATGTACCGGCAACCAGTTGCGCAACACCGGCATGACCGGCAGCCTCGGCCGAATGCGCTGCTGCCTCGGGCTCAAGAACATTGATGCAGAGCTGGATAAGGGCGGATGCGGTCTCGCCCGCATAGCCTTCAAACGCGTTCCGGTCGGGCATCGGATCGTCATAAAGGTCGAACTGACGTGCCGCGATCATGTTGAGGAATGGAGACGTGGACAGTCCATACCCGTCGATGGCCGCGGCCAGGGCGGCCGCGACCGGATTGGCTTGCGCAGCCCCGTGCGGATTGCCTTCAAGGAAATCGCGCCACCACTGAAGCCGCACCTCGCCCATTGTCGGTTCGGTAATGTTCTCCCGAATGCGGGCTATCTCCAGATTGAAGGCGTAGAGGGCGACGATAGCGCCCCGTGCATGATCCGGCGTCAGCAGAGCGCACAGATAGCGGTCCCGGTCACCGGCCCGCAGCGCTGCCAGGCATTGCGCTTCATTTGGGATTTGAGTGCCGGACAATGCGGCACCGGTCACACGGAGATCAGCGCCGCGGCAACCGCGCGCGACTCGGCGAGCATCACATTGTAGGTCCGAACGGCTGCACCAGTGCTCATCGGATCGGAGATGATGCCGGCATCGCGCAGCCGGATCTTCAGCGCCTGCGGCAGTCTGCGGATCTCCGGACCGGTTCCGACAAGCAAGACCTCGATATCGTCGGCTTCTTCAAAAATGCGCGAAAACAACTTCGGCTCAAGCATGCTGTCCTGTGTCGCATCCCAGCCGTGGATGCCGGAAGGCAGGCACAGCAGGGACCCACGGTGCGACATGTCGGCGAACCGAAATCCGCCGTTGCCGTAGGCGTCTATCGGCGCCCTGTCCGGAAAATGCGCATCGCGGATTTCTATTCCCTTACGCATCGCATCACGCCGTATCTGGCGCTAGTCCCTTCGCGTCCTTCTCGTCTTCTCCGGAACCCATTCCAGCCTGGAAGGTCTCGCCACGCAGCTTGAACAGGATCAAGACCGGCGCTGCAACGAAGATGGACGAATATGTGCCGATAATGACACCGAAGATCATCGCAAAGGTAAAGGACCGTATGACCTCGCCGCCGAAAATGAACAGCGCGGAGAGCGCCAGAAGTGTCGTCACGGATGTCAGGACCGTACGCGAGAGCATCTGGTTGACTGAAAGGTCAAGCAGGTCTGGCAGTGCCATTTTCTTGTAGCGCCTGAGATTTTCCCGGACGCGGTCATAAACCACAACGGTATCGTTCAGTGAATAACCGATGATCGTCAAAACGGCGGCGATACTCGATAGATTGAATTCGATCTGGGTGATCGCGAACATGCCGATGGTCAGCACCACGTCATTGACGGTCGCAATGATGGCGCCGAGCGCAAACTGCCACTCGAAACGGAACCAGATATAGATCAGGATCGCGAAAAGCGCTGCGAGAAGCGCAATCGTGCCGGCGCGCGCCAGCTCGCCCGAAACGACCGGCCCGACCGATTCAACACGCACGATGTTGTAATCCGATTCAAGGTCAGCCCGGACCTTTGACACAACCGTCTGTTCGGCATTCTCCCCGGCGCCCTGTGCCTGAACGCGTATCAGGACATGCTCCGGCGAGCCGAATTCCTGGACCTGCACATCGCCGAGATTGAGATTGGAAAGTCTGCCCCTGATGTCGCCAACACTGGCGGCGCCAGATCGCGATTCCACCTCAATGACGGAACCGCCGGTGAAATCGATGCCGTAATTCATCCCCACCGTCGCGAACAGCAGCAGCGAAGCGAGTGCCGCAGCCGCGCTGAACATGAAGGTGAACTTGCGCAGCCACATGAACCGGTAATGAGCACCGCTGAAGAGGTTGGTCAAGAGACCCCTTGGCAACTCCTTTGGGCGGCGCCTGCGCACCCATTCGGCGATCATCCAGCGCGTCACTGTGAAAGCGGTGAAAACCGTGGTGACGATACCGATGGCCAGCGTGACCGCAAAGCCGCGTACCGGCCCGGAGCCGAGATAAAACAGGATCACCGCTGCTATCAGCGTGGTGATGTTGGCGTCGAGGATCGTTCCGAAGGCACGCTGGAAGCCGGCGTCAATGGCCTGGACAAGCGATCGACCGCCGCGTCGCTCCTCGCGAATACGCTCGTATATAAGCACGTTCGAATCGACCGCCATACCGACCGTCAGCACGATGCCCGCTATGCCCGGCAGGGTCAGTGTCGCACCGATAACCGTCAAAACCGCGATGATCATCACCACGTTGAAGATCAGCGCCAGGTTGGCGATCAGACCAAGAAATCCGTAGGCAATAAAGATAAAGACGACGACAAGGATCGCGCCGATAATGCCGGCTGTTTCGCCGGCTGCAATGGAGTCAGCGCCGAGACCCGGCCCAACCGTCCGCTCTTCCATGACGGTCAGCGTTGCCGGCAAGGCGCCCGCGCGCAGCAGCACCGCCAGATCGTTGGCTGTTTCAACGGTGAAGTTGCCGGAGATCTGACCGCTGCCGCCGAGGATCGGTTCGTTGATCACCGGCGCTGTGATAACGGCGTCGTCGAGCACGATCGCAAACGGAAAACCGACATTTTGCTGTGTTACCTGACCGAAGCGCTGAGCACCCGCAGTATCGAAGCGGAACGTGACAATCGGCTCGTTCGTGCGCTGGTCGAAACCTGCCTGCGCATCGACGAGGTTGTCGCCGGATAGCAGCGCCCGTTTCTGGAGCAGGTACGGGATTGGCGGATCGTCATTGGAATAGACGATTTCCGACGTAACCGGTGGCCGGCCGCGCAGGGCCTCATCCGCCGACATCGAGCGATCGACCAGATGGAAGGAGAGCTTTGCTGTCTGGTTGAGAATAAGCTTCAGGCGTTCCGGATCATCGAAACCCGGCACCTGCACGAGGATCCGGTCTGCACCCTGACGCGCGATCACAGGTTCCGTGGTACCAAGTTCGTCAACCCGTCGGCGAACGACCTCGATGGATTGCGATACGGCCGAGGAGACGCGGTTGTTGATGCCCTCTTCGGTCAATGTAATACGCAGCAGACCTGGCTCGGGCTCGGACAGTTCCGCCTCGCGTATGGCACCACCGCCGAGCAACCCGGCATTGACGAGCTGTGTCAGCTCTTCCAGGGCGTCCTTGGCCCGGTCAATGTTGTCGGGGTCGCGAATCCTGACCTGCGCCGCCATTCCGCTGCCGGTAAGGCCGGTATATCCGATACCGTCTTCGCGCAGCAGCCGGCGGACATCGTCCACCAGCGTCTCCAGGCGTTCGTTTTCGATGTCCTCGCGCTCGACACGCAGAAGAATGTGAGAACCGCCCTGCAGATCAAGGCCGAGCGTCAGCTGCTTCTTCGGAAACCAGTCCGGCAGCGCGGCAAGCTGCTGCTGTGTGAACAGGTTAGGCGCTGCAAAGACTACGCCTGCAAGGACGGCGAGCCAGATAAGGGTGGTTTTCCAGCGGGAAAAATACAGCATTGGGTTCTCAGTTCATCGGGCAAATGTGCCGGTCGGCCGACTCAAGGCAAAAAAGTAGTTTGACACCACTCACTTATCTACTTTTTTGTGCCGTTTCTTGGACCGGCTCGCCCTTCACTTTCACGTCAGCGAGAAGGGAACGCACGACACGGACTTTCAGTCCCTCGGCGATCTCGACTTCGACCTCGTTGTCGTCAACCACCTTGGTCACTTTTCCGGTGATGCCACCGCCGGTAACCACCTGATCGCCGCGCCGGACATTGTTCAGCATTTCCTGCCGTTTTTTCATCTGCTGGCGCTGCGGCCGGATGATCAGGAAATACATGATAACAAATATTAGGATGAACGGCATGATCGACACGAGAATATCGCCGCCGCCGCCCCCTGCAGCCTGCGCATATGCCGGTGTTACAAACATCGAGTGGCTCCTTTTGGGAATTCCTTATTCATTGACATTGAGGCGGTAAGGACCGGCCCTTTGCTGTGCCAGATATAGTGTCATGGCCGCTATTGCAACTGTCGACGCAAGCTCTCAACCCTTTTCGTATCCACGCCATCGTGCTACCGCAGCTTCCGATATCGGCAAAAAGGGAAGTGACTTGGCAAAGGCGACGTTGCAAAACCTGCTTGAGGAAATCCAAAGGCTTACACATGCCGTCGAGGCCCTGAGCGGTCCGCGGCGTGCTTCCAACGATTATTCGGCGGCAGACTGCTTTATCTGGGAGCCCGCAAGCGGCTACCTGCAACCGGTGGCCAAGCCCAATCGCATCGACATCAGCCTGATCCGCGGCGTTGACCGGGTGCGCGACATACTGCACGACAACACACGCCGTTTCGCGGACGGGTTTCCGGCAAACAACGTGCTGCTTTGGGGTGCGCGGGGCATGGGCAAATCCTCGCTTGTCAAAGCGACCCATGCGGCTATCACCGGCGAAGAAGGCGCAAACACAGAGCATCCGCTCAAGCTTGTTGAAATTCACCGTGAAGACATAGACAGCCTGCCGCGGCTGATGGCCATGCTGCGCGACCGCCCCGAACGCTTTATCCTGTTTTGCGACGATCTGTCGTTCGACCATGACGATACGACCTACAAGTCGCTCAAGGCCGCCCTTGAAGGCGGGCTGGAGGGACGGGCCGGGAATGTTGTCTTTTATGCCACTTCGAACCGTCGCCATCTGATGCCGCGCGACATGATGGAAAACGAGCGGTCGACAGCCATCAACCCATCGGAGGCGGTGGAGGAAAAAGTGTCGCTTTCCGATCGCTTCGGCTTGTGGCTGGGCTTCCACAAGTGCAGCCAGGACGAGTACCTGGAAATGATCGATGCCTATGCCCGGCACTACGGTCTGGAAATCGACGAAGAGCGTCTACGGGCGGAAGCGCTTGAATGGGCGACCACGCGTGGCGCGCGCTCGGGACGTGTTGCCTGGCAGTTCATCCAGGACCTCGCCGGTCGACTTGGAAAACGTTTCAGCGACCCCTGAACACTCGCTCATCACTTTTCTTCCAGTTGCCACACGCCTTGCCAGTCCTCCGGAACACCTTCGCGCCGGATGATCGCCAATCGTTCAAGATAGACCTCAGCGGCCGGATCATTGAATCTGTGACACGCCTTGAAGCCTGTCTCCGCCCGTGACCAATCACCGAGCCGGAATGCCTCCAGGGCGTCTTCAAAACGATCCTTGAGCTCGATCGCCGGTTCCGCCAGCGTCTTGAGCGGCCCCAGCGGTTCATAGATTGCGACAGGTTCGGTCTTTCCCTTGACGATCAGATTGTCGATTTTCCGAAACTCGAACGCCCCGGATGCCATGGCACAGGTCCGGCCGCACACGAGCACGCTGGTTCCATACACCTTGTTCGCCGCTTCCAGGCGGGCGCCGAGATTCACCGTATCGCCCATGACCGTGTAGTTCTTTGTCTTCTCCGAACCAATGGAACCAACGACGGCTTCACCGGTAGCAATGCCGATACGCATGGCTACGTCCGGCAGGTCGCGCCGCAACCCTGTCAAATCCGGCAGTTCCTTGCGCAGTTCTTCAATGAGCGCGGCATCCTTGAGAGCCGCAGTCACAGCGAGCGTCGCCTGTTCGCCGTCTTGGCAGAACGGTGTAGTCCAGAACGCCATGATCGCATCGCCGATATACTTGTCGATCAATCCGTGATGCTCGGTAACCGGCTCGGACATCATCGTCAGGTAACGGTTGATCAACGTGACGAGACCGCCAGGCGTGAAGCGCTCTGAGATGCTGGTGAAATTGGCGATGTCGGCGAAAAACACCGAAACAACCTTCTTCTCTCCGTTGACGAGTTCCATGTTCGGATCGCCAATCAGACCGGAAACCACGCGCGGATCGACATACTGTCCGAATGTGTCCTTGATTTCCTCGGTCTTGCGGAGGCCTTCAACCATTCCGTTGAAGCTGCGGGCCAGATCGCCGATTTCGTCACTGGTCGACGCTTCCAGATGTCCCGAAAGGTTGCCGGCCTCGACTTCCTGCGTCCCGGCGATAAGCTGCCTCAAGGGCTTCAGCATGTTTCTGATAACGATGCTGCACAGGATGAGCGCCAGGATGCCGGAAACGCCCGCCAGGACGATGTTGATCATCAGCGCCTGACGTTCATGCTCTTCGGCGCTCCTTGCCGACATTTCCGTGAACCCGGCAATCGTCTCCCAGGTCTCGCGCATGTGGGCTGCCAGTTGGTCCTCTTCCTGTTCTATCAGCTTCTCCAGCTCGAACCGCATCGGACTGTCCTGCCGGAATGCCTCGATCAGAAGCGTCATCTGGGAATGTAGGTTGGAGTGCTGCTGATCGATGGATTGCAATTGAGGCAGCAGCAGCTTGAGTGTGTCGCGCCCCTGTTGTGTATTTGCGGTGTTGACGGCGTTTGCAATCAGCTCTTCCGCTCGTTGCACGGCTGAATCGACCCGGGCTTCGCGCAAATCAAAGTCACTTTCTTCTGCTTCAACGCGTTGCTGAAGCTCGGACCGTTCGCTTTCGAGGCGCGCCGTCTTTTCCTCAATCGTCTCAAATCCGCTCAACAGATGTCTGGGAACAATGCCCGACGCCAATTCCTCGAGTTCTTCATCGATCAGCTTGATATTGGTCAGATGCTTCTCCAGCCGCTCGACATGGATCTCCTGCTGGGCAATTTCCATGTCGATCTCAGCAATTCGATCGGAAAGCGGAATGAAGACCTCCGCCAGGTCCGTGACTTCCTGACTGACGAGATAGAGCTTGTAGGTGGAATAGGTGATTGACGCGCCCATGATCACGAAGACCAGGGCTGCAATGCCGAATATCTTGTGCGGTATCTTCATAAAAAATCGGTTCCGGAACCAGTCAGTCGCCCGATTCGCCCACCTGGGCGGATATCAAAGGATCGCCGATTCAATTGTAAAGGGAAAACAGAAATTCACTAAATGGATGAAATTTAATGCATTCTCAACCGCAGCGTCCCCGGAACGGTCCTCATCCGATGCACATGAGGATATGTATGCATTCGGTCACGAATCCGGGCCTCAAACGTAAAACCGGGCCCGCAGGGAACAACGGACCCGGTCTTTCCTGCCTGAGACTGGAGAGTCTCTATTCGAGATATGTCATCGGATCGACCGGTTTTGCGTCTTTCCTGATCTCGAAGTGCAGCTTCGGACGGGTCGCCTGCCCGCTCATCCCCGACAGCGCGACAACCTGTCCTCGGGAGACCTTGTCCCCGCGCTGTACAATCAGTTCGCTTGCGTGCCCGTAGACACTCACCAGACCGTTTCCGTGACGCACCAGAACCGTCTTGCCAAATTCTTTGAGCCCCGTTCCGGAATAGATCACCACGCCATTCTCCGCGGCCTTGACGGGCGTTCCCTTTGGCAAGGAAATGTCGATGCCGTCATTTCGTGCGCCATCGTCCATGGCGCCGAAACCGCTCATGATCTGGCCACGCGCCGGCCAGCGCAGTTTATCGATGCCGGTCGTTTGCGGTGTCTCCACCGCAACGGAGGCGTTCGTCGTTGTCCGATCATCGGCATAGCTGCTGGCAGCCGAGGCTGGACGGGTTTGCTCGGGAACACTTGCCGTCTGCACACCATCGACAGGGCGGCCTGCGGCTGGAACCGACAGTGTCTGGCCGATCTTGATTGTTTCGTTGCTGAGTCCGTTGGCCGCCTTAAGCGCCGCAACGCTGACCCCGGTGCGCGAGGCGATCGCGCTCAACGAATCGCCAGCCTGTACTGTGTAGGTCTTGCCGGATGAGGTCTTGTCGCTGTTTTGCGATACGGTATTGGCCGTCCGGAAAACCTGGACCGTGGGTCTCGGTGTTGGCGTTTTCGGCAATACCGCAACCTGCCTGACCGGAGACGGCGTCGGAACGGGCACATTGCCCGGCTGCGCCTCGCCCTGATAACCGGTGCTGGCCCGGGCCGCACGCGTTTTCGGATTGTTGTCAGGCGCTGACACCGGCGTTGTCCGCGAATACACATAGGTCGGGATAATCACGACCTGACCGGCCGCAACCCTTGAAGGATCGGCGATATTGTTGGCCTTCATGATCTCGCGCGCCGGCACGCCGTAACGGCGCGAAAGGTTGTAGAGCGTCTCACCGGGTGCGATCGAGACACGTGTTCCACCAGTCGTCGTCCACCCGCCGGCAATCGCCTGCGAGTTCTGGCCTGCGTTTCGCACGGCCGCACTTGAAGGCGTCGTTCCTGTAACAATCGGGTCTTGGGCAATCGATTGACTGCGGGATGCATACTGTTTCGGCGCAGCGACCGGTGTCGGAATGCGACCGACCGGAATATCAACGCGGCTGGCGACGGTCGATTGCCGCTCTGCCGCCTTTGGCACCACAATCGGCACCGGAGCAAGCTTTACGTCCTGCACAGGCGGCTCAATGGCGGGCGCGGACCGCAACGGCTGACGCTCCACTGCAGGCACAAAGACCGGCTTCTGCTGGTTCGTCGCCGGATAAGGCTGAGCAATCGATCCAGTATAGGTCCGATCTGTGGTGTGCGCGGATTGTGCCGTACCGTAGTTGCCCGGATAGGGCTGCGCCAACGCCGGCTCGCCCGGTGCCGGAACAGGCGCGGATGTCGTGGTATTGGCAGTGCTTCGGCTATTGATCGTTTCGGGAACAGTCCCGGTGAATAGGCCGTGATCGAAACGCGTTGCTTCGGAGCTGCAACCCGCGGCCAGGCTTGCCAAACAGACAGCACCTGCCAGTCGACTGGCGGTTTTCGACGAGACGGCTGATAGTCTGATACGCATCATACGAGCCCATGTACGCAAAACAACACGGTCTCATTTAACGGAGTTAAGGTTACTGCCGGGTTAAGCCGATCACGAAATTTTTTAAGCTGTGAATCAAGCGTTTCCGGGCAGATTCTACGGATCGCGGACGAGCTGGGAAGAAGCTCACAAGACAGCGGCGCTTCCTTTGAGGAGCGGTTGGAAGCGGACTTTGAACAAATCTTCCTTCTCGAAGCGGCTGCCGATCTTTGTGAGCCGGACAACCGTTTGCGGCTGATCGGCTTCCCCAATGGCGGCAATCATCTTGCCACCTGATACCAGACGCTCGGCAAATGACCGCGGCATTTCCTGAAATGCCGCGGACACCAGGATACGATCGAATGTGCCTTCCTGAAGCGTGCGCTCCTGACCGTCACCAACCTCCACCACGATGTTCGAGAAGCCGAGGCGGGAGAACCGCTGTGCGGCCAGCTGGGACAATGTTCGGTAGCGGTCGATGGTGACCACGCGCTCGACGATCCGCGACATGACAGCCGCTGTGAATCCGGATCCCGTACCCACTTCAAGAACACGCTGGCCGGCTTCGAGCTCCATATGATGCAAAAGGCGCAGACTAAGGTCGGCGCCTTCCATGTACTCGCCGCACTCAATAGGAATGCTGCGTGCGGAATAGGCAAGATCCAGATAGGCAGGTGGCGTGAACAGGTTTCGCGGCGTCTGCTCCACCGCGGCGACAAGGCGATTGTCGGCAATGCCTTCGGCCCGCAGGCGCAGGACCAGCGAGGCAAAGCCCTCCTTTTGGCTCAGGCCGCTGTTCAATCAAGCGCCTCCAATATGCGCTGTTGAACCGAATAGTCGGTAAGATCAAGCTTGAGTGGCGTTACGGAAATCTTGTTCTCGCTGAGAGCGGCAAGGTCCGTGCCCGACTTGAACTCGGTGGTCCGGTGGGAAAAGCGCAGCCAGTAATAGGGAACACCCCGTGCATCCTCGCGCCGGTCGATGTCGATCCCGTGTACCAGTTTCCCCTGCGATGCCACCGCAACGCCATCGATATCCTCCGGCCGGCTGTATGGGAAATTGATGTTGAGCAATGTGCCTGGCGGTAAATCGATATCGATCAGTTTGCTCAGCAGCTCCGGCGCCACCGCCTCGCTTGTTTCCCAGGGCACAATACGTCCGTCATCCCACTTGTAGGCCTGGCTCAGCGCAATGGAACGAATGCCAAGCAGCGTTCCCTCTATGGCTCCGGCGACGGTGCCTGAATAGGTCAGGCCGTCCGCGACATTCACACCGGCATTCACCCCGGAAAGCACCAGGTCCGGCGGTTCGTCCATCAGGTCGCGCACACCCATGATCACGCAATCCGTGGGCGTTCCGCGCAAGGCATAATGCCGTTCGGAAACTTCACGCAGACGCAGAGGCTCGGACAAGGTCAGCGAGTGCGCAAGTCCGCTCTGATCGGTTTCCGGCGCAACAATCCATATGTCGTCCGACAATGTCCGTGCAATGCGCTCGAGAGCGGCCAGGCCCTCGGCATTGATGCCGTCATCATTGGTCAGCAATATCCGCATCAGGTCTTTCCCGTTACGATCCCGTCACGCGTCGCGCTCGATGCGTGCCAGCCCACCCATATAGGGCAGCAGCGCGTCGGGCACGGTTATGGAACCGTCCTCGTTGAGATAATTTTCCATGACCGCGATCAGTGCACGGCCGACGGCTACGCCAGAACCATTGAGGGTGTGAACAAATTGCACGCCCTTTTCGCCGGCTGTACGGTATCGCGCCTGCATTCGCCGTGCCTGGAAATCGCCGCACACGGAACACGAGGATATCTCGCGATAAGTGCCCTGCCCCGGCAGCCAGACTTCAAGGTCATAGGTCTTGCGCGCCGCAAATCCCATATCGCCGGTGCAAAGCGCCATGACACGATAATGAAGGCCGAGGCGCTTCAGCACCTCCTCGGCGCAGGAGGTCATCCGATCCAGTTCGTCAACGGACGATTCGGCATCCGTGATCGACACCAGCTCCACTTTGTTGAACTGATGCTGCCGCAGCATACCGCGTGTGTCGCGGCCGGCAGCACCCGCCTCCAGACGGAAACAGGGCGTCAGCGCCGTAAAACGCAGCGGCAGCCGGTCGTGCTCGAGAATCTCCTCCCGGACAAGGTTGGTCAGGGACACTTCCGCAGTGGGAATCAGCCAGCGGCCATCGGTGGTATGAAACAGATCGTCGGCAAATTTCGGAAGCTGCCCGGTACCGTACGCCACTTCATCGCGCACAAGAAGCGGCGGCTGCACCTCTGTATAGCCGTGCTCGCTCGTGTGGAGATCAAGCATGAACTGGCCAAGCGCCCGTTCGAGGCGCGCAAGCTGGCTGCGCAGCACCACGAACCGGCTGCCGGACAGCCGCGACGCGGTTTCGAAATCCATCTGCCCAAGTGCTTCGCCGATATCAAAGTGCTCCAGGGCCGCGTGGTTCCATCCGGGCTTGACGCCCACCGTGCGCTCTTCGACATTGTCAGCCTCATCGGCGCCAACCGGCACATTGTCGAGCGGGATATTCGGGATCGTCGCAAGTGCGTCATCCAGCCGGACATCGAGCGCTCGGACCTCCTCTTCTGCGGCCTGCAGCGCCGATTTCAATTCTGCGACCTCGGCCTTGAGCTTCTCGGCAGTTTCCAGGTCCTTGCGGCCCATGGCAGCGCCGATTTCCTTGGACGCTGCATTTCTGCGGGCCTGCATGTCTTGCAGCGCCTGAACCTTTTGGCGGCGCTCCTCGTCAAATCTGATGAGCTCTTCGGCTGCCGGCTCAGCACTCCGGTTGATCAACGCGGCATCGAGCGCCTTGGCATTTTCGCGGATCCATCTGATATCAAGCATGGTCGTGGCCCAGTTTCAGGCGAAGTATTGTCATTCGTCATACAGGTCCGGTGTCGAATACCGGAAACGCGACGCTATGGCGTGGAGGCTTCGGAGGATGCACTTTCATCATCCGACGGTTCGTCGGACTCATCCTTGGCCTCGCTTTCGGCGCGCCGTTTTTCCACGAGTCGGGCTGCATAGATTGCAATCTCGTAGAGAAGGATGGTGGGAAGTGCAAGACCGATCTGGCTTGCCGGATCAGGCGGAGTCAGGATGGCGGCAGCGACAAATGCCGCAACAATGGCGTATTTGCGCTTTGACGCGAGACCATCGGCCGTAACAAGGCCGACACGGGCCAGCAGAGTTGTCACAACCGGAAGCTGGAAGACGAGACCGAAGGCAAAGATCAGCGTCATGATCAGGTCGAGATATTCCGAGACCTTCGGCAGCAGCTCGATAGCCACTCGCCCGCCATCCGCGGGTTGCTCCATCGACAGGAAGAACCACAGCACCATGGGCGTGAAGAAAAGGTAGACCAGCGCGCCGCCGAGTAGGAACAGCAGCGGCGAAGCGATCAGAAACGGCAGGAACGCTGCTTTCTCGTTCTTGTATAGCCCGGGAGCAACGAATTTGTAGACCTGGGCCGCTATCATCGGAAATGCAATCACGAGGCCGCCAAACATCGCGATCTTGATCTGCGTGAAGAAGAACTCCTGTGGCGCCGTGTAGATAAGCTCGATCTGCCGGCCTTCGAGGCCGGCCCACTGGACCGCCCATGAGAACGGAACCACCAACAGATTGAAAATCTCCTTGGCGAAGAAAAAGCAAACCAAGAAGGCAATGAAAAAGGCACCGATCGCCCACATCAGCCGCTGACGCAACTCGATCAGGTGCGAAAGCAGCGGCTGTGCCGTGTCGTCTAGTTCCTCGGTCGTCACGCGGTCTCTCCGCTGGTTTTGGCGGATTTCGCAGTCTGCGCGGCCTTACCCGTTGCTGCCCGGCGGACCGGTTTCTTGGTCGCAGTTGCCGGTTTCGATGCGCTGCCGGTCTTCTTATCGGCAGGTTTTCGCGCCGCAGCCCTGCGCGAGCTTGTCTTCTTCTTGTCCCCGGCTGCGCCTGACTTCGTGCCGTCAGCCGTCGATGTTTTTGCCTTCGTCTTGGCCGCTGCCGTTTTCTTTGCTGCACCGGTCTTCGCGCTCGCCGTCTTTGTGGCGCCTGCTTTCGGTGACTTGGCCGCGCCGGCCTCGGACTTCACATCAGAGGCTGCCGTTTCGGCCTTGGTCTGGGTGGCGGCCGGCTCTTTCATCGCTTTGTCGAGATCGGCCTTGATCTCCTTTCCTGCGTCGCGGATCGGGTCAATGGCTTCTTTCAGGATATTCGTGGGATTGAGCTGCTTTGCCTCGTCAAGGACGCTTTTGACGTCATCCAACTCAGCCTCCTTGAGTGCCTCGTCGAACTGGCTGCGGAACTCTCCGGCCATGGACCGAAGCTTGCGGGTCGTGCGCCCGAAAGTGCGCAGCATTCCCGGCAGGTCCTTCGGACCGACGACAACGATCAGCACCAGCGCTACGACCAGGAGTTCCGGCCAGCCAAGATCCAACATAAATGCGCCTCCCCGCGGCATCCGCCGCGGTCAACATGCATGTGAAGAAAGCGAATTGTCCTGCGGCTACGCCCGGTCAGCTCTTTTCCGTCTTTTCATCGGCCTTGTGTTCGACCGTCTTGGCGTTCTCGGAAGGCTCGTCTTCGCCCATTCCCTTGCGGAAGTTCTTGATGCCCTTGGCGACGTCGCCCATCAGTTCCGGTATCTTTCCTCGGCCAAACAGCAACAGCACCACGACCAGCACGATCAGCCAGTGCCAAATGCTAAAACTACCCATACTCTTTTCTCCCTGAGGATTTCATCGTCTGATGTAGGTTCTTTCTACCCACTTTCAAACATCATTATGTCATGCTCGTTAACGCAAAGCATCACTTCGCGCAATCCTGATGGCAGCCGTCCGGCCTTCAATCTGGCCTGTACAATCTGCTCGGTGCCCGGTACCGCAAGCCCCAACTGTTCCACCACACCCAGGAAGCGGCGAAAGACCACGCGCGCGGGAATGTCGCCGTCTCGTTCCACGACATCGACATTCGCGACCCGGGCGGCAACAGCCACCCTGTCTCCATCCCTGGCATCCCTGGCTGCAAAGGACCCGATCGGCGTTTCGACGCGCCCGTCCCGGACCTGTGCGTGAAAAACATTCAATTCGGAGAAAAACGCCGCAGTAAAAAGGTCCACGGGCCGGTGATAGAGATCTTCCGCCGATCCCAGCTGGATCAGGCGCCCCTCCTTGAGAAGTGCAATGCGATCGGCCATGCGCATGGCCTCCTCCGCATCATGCGTGACCATCAGCGCCGTCGCGCGTGTCTCGCGCAAAATGGCAAGGGTCTCGTCACGCACCGTATCCTTCAGACGCGAATCCAGGCCGGAGAACGGCTCGTCCATCAGTAAAACCGACGGCCGCGGAGACAGGGCACGCGCCAGGGCCACGCGCTGTTGCTCGCCACCGGAAAGCGCATGCGGATACTGGTCGGCATAGTGGGTCAGCCCGACCCGTTCCAGCGCGACCGCGGCCTCTTTCCTGGACTCGGCCTCCGACAGCACATTCAGTCCGAAGCGCACATTCTCGAACACGGTCATGTGCGGAAACAGCGCAAAATCCTGGAATATGAGACCGACGCCCCTGTGTTCGGGAGGAACGAACACCCCGGGGCCGGATATCTCCTTGCCGTTCAGCAATATCCGACCCTCGCGCGGCGTTTCCAGTCCGGCAGCCAGACGCAAGAGCGTTGTCTTGCCGGAGCCGGATGGCCCGAGAAGGCACAACACCTCACCCGAAGCGACATCCAGCGATACGCCGTCAAGGGTTGTCTGACCCTGATAGTCGTGCCTGATATCCTGGAAAACCAGTTCTGCTGCGAATGTCACACCGGCGCTCGTCGGCGCGCGATATTGTGCTGAAGCTGGGGTCAATGGCTGCTTTCTTTGATCGGACTACGCTACAGCCTTACTACTCGTCTCCCTCACCCAGCGGAGTCAAGAGGCCCAGCTCCTCAAGATCCATCTCCGTGATCGGGTCCTCGTCCTCGGCGAGATCGTCATTTGCCGGTGGAACCGGTACCTTGAAGTTTGAGGGGATGCGAGATGACAACAGGCCGGCACCCTTCAATTCCTCGAGGCCCGGCAGATCGCGCAGTTCCTCGAGCCCGAAATGATCGAGGAAGTCGAGTGTCGTTCCGTAGGTCACCGGCCGTCCCGGCGTGCGTCGGCGGCCGCGCATTTTGATCCAACCGGATTCAAGCAAGACGTCGAGCGTTCCCCGGGACGTCGCCACGCCCCTGATCTCTTCGATCTCCGCGCGGGTGACCGGCTGATGATAAGCGACGATCGCGAGCACCTCGAGTGCGGCGCGTGAAAGCTTGCGCACCTCGGTCTGATCACGGTGGATCAGGAATGACAGATCATCCGCAGTCCGGAACGCCCAGTGATCGTCGACACGGCGCAAATTGACACCGCGAAGACTGTAAATGCCGGCAAGCCGTTTCATGACCGCGCCGACATCCGTCCCCTCGGGCAGTCTTTCGGCAATCGCCTTTTCCGAAACCGGTTCTGTGGAAGCAAATACGAGCGCCTCTGCGACACGCTCCGCCTCCTGCATGGCGCGCATGGCATTGTCGCCTTCTTCGCTCGTCTCGTCGCCGCCGGCCGCGTCCTTGTCAAAGGGCACGATGTTGGCCTGTGTTCCTTCCGACATCCTATGCCGTCTCCTCTGTCCCCTCCGGATCGGAGATGTCCTGTCCGCGTCGAAGATAAAGCGGCGCGAAAGCCACGTCCTGCCGCATTTCAAGTCGTCCCTCACGCACCATTTCGAGCGATGCCGCAAATGCACTGGCGATAGCGGTTGCACGCTCCTCCGGATCGCTCAGGTAACGAACCAGGAAACTGTCGAGCGCAGTCCATTCCTGCAGGTCGCCCATCATCCTTTGAAGAATGACGCGCGCGTCGCCAAGCGACCAGACCCTGCGTTTCGAAATCGTCACCTGGGTAACGGCCTGCCGCTGGCGCAGGCCCGCATAGGCGTTCAGCAGATCATAGAGCGTAGCCTGGAACTCGGATTTGCGTTCGATGATGACCGGCTCCGGATCGCCTCGGGCAAAAACCTCCCGGCCGACGCGATTGCGGTTCACAAGTCGGGTCGCCACGTCGCGCATGGCCTCGAGCCGCTTGAGGCGAAACGCCAGTTGCGCCGCCATTTCCTCGCCCGTCGGCTCGTCGCCGTCACTCTTTTGCGGAACAAGCAGCTTCGATTTCAGGAAAGCCAGCCACGCAGCCATGACAAGATAGTCGGCTGCCAGCTCCAGTCGGAGCCGGCGAGCGCTGTCGACGAATTGCAGATATTGCTCGGCAAGTGCCAGCACCGATATCCGGGAAAGGTCGACCTTCTGATTCCGCGCAAGGTGGAGCAGCAGATCGAGCGGACCTTCGAAGCCGTCAATATCAACCACGAGCGCCGGCTCGCTAACGCCGCGATCGGTCTCCTCTGTGTTCTCCCACAGCTGGTCCATGGGCGCTTTCGCGCCTTCCCGGCTTTGCTGTTCGCGTATCGCGTTCACCATGACATGGCCTCAGACAAGCAACATTTTCTCCGCAACAAGGTTGTCGAACTCGGCGCGCAACGCCGGCTGATCAGTTTCGTCACCAGCACCGAACAAGGACATGACCCGGTCCGCCCGTCTCGCTGAAGCCCCGCTTAGCACGGGCGTGCGGGAACTGACCTCGGTCATCTCCTGCATCAAGCCGTTGCAGTGGAGCACTACATCGCATCCGGCCTTGAAGATTGCATCGGTTTTTGCCGCGAAATCCCCAGAAAGTGCCTTCATCGACAGGTCGTCCGTCATCAGCAAGCCGTCGAAACCCAATTTTCCACGGATGATCTGGTTGATAACGATCGCAGATGATGTTGCCGGATGATCCGGGTCAATCGCCGTAAACAGCATATGGGCAGTCATGCCCATCGGCATTTCATTCAAAGCACGGAACGGCACGAAATCGACGGCTTCAAGCTCTTCCAGAGGTGCATCCACCTTCGGCAGGCCGAGGTGGCTGTCCACCAGCGCACGTCCGTGACCTGGCATGTGCTTCATCACCGGCAGGACGCCGCCCGCCATCAAACCGTCCGCCATCGCTTTCCCGAGCTTGGCGACCTCATGCGGATCCGCGGCCAGTGCCCGGTTGCCGATAACGTCGTGAACACCCTTAACCGGCACATCAAGCACCGGGATGCAATTGACGTTGATGCCAAAGGTCGAAAGGTCAAACGCGTGTAAGCGCCCCATCGCCCAGGCGGCGCGCAATCCAGCATCGGGATTTTCCGAGTAAATCGATCCGATCAACGCGCCAGGCGGATAGACCGGTGCAAGCGGCGGCTTGATACGCTGTACGCGCCCGCCCTCCTGATCGATCAGGACAGGTGCGTTTGGCCGGTCGACGCAGTCGCGAAGATCTGCGACCAGATCGAGCAGCTGGCTGTGTTCCTGAACATTGCGGGCAAACAGGATGAAGCCCCATGGGCGTTCCGCCCTGAACAAGGCCCTTTCCTCATCCGTTAGCGCTAATCCGCCGCATCCAAGGATCATCGCTTTTGATTCGGTCATGGGCGAATCATACACCGCTGCTTCACAAAGGATAGCCCGCTACAAATGCATCAGCAATTCTAATTTTGGCTCATTTTTGGGTCTCAGATGAATTTGAGCTGATTTTCAGGAGGGTTTAGGTTGCTTCCGGGCTGACTTGACGGTCGGTGGTGGCTCACCATCGACAAGTGTTCGTATGAGTGCACCCCAATCCGGGAAGATCAAGTAGCAAACAATCGTGCGGATGTGATCGAAGAACCGATACCGCGCCGCTAAAACACTGCGGGCTTTCTTCCAGAGCGCTTCGAGTACATCACAAACTGTATGCATGGCGAAGGCGAGCAGATTGAGCGTCGCCAGCACAGATGCCAGATAATTGTCGCCATGCCCAAAGTTGTGCTCCAGATTGTATCCCCGGGTTTTCAGAACATTGAAGGTCTCATTTTCAATCTTCCACCGTGCGCGTCCGCAAGCGGCAAGGTCCCCGACATTGGTCTCATCGACAGCGATGTTGGTCACAAAGCTGTTGCGATATGTGGTCTTCCCTTTGGTGTTGATAATCTCGATTTCGAACCAGTTGACGTGGGTCGCGTCCTTGCCATCGCGCAGGGGTACATCATTCAGCCAGCGATAGATGTGGGTGGCAGCCTTGCGACCCTTTTTGATACGACGGCGCTTTGTCGAGTTGATCTCGGCACCGTCCAGCCACTCGTACAACGTCTTATGGGACAAGGACTTGGCAGTCAGAATGAAGTCGCCGCCAACCGACTGAATCGTATCAACAATCGGCTGATTAGCATACAGGTCATCGCCAAGATAAACTGGCTTTAGCGAAGCGTAACGTTTCCCATTGGCGGCAAGCCAGCGTTTGACGGCATTCCTTTCACAATCCTGTTTCGCATGACCGTCCTGCGGGCTAATAAATTCCGGCTGCAGCGGTATCGCTCGGCTGTCACCCGGGACGACGACCGCGGCGGAAACCATGGTGTGAAAATACTCGGTGCCGCCATCATTGCGCTTGCGATGAGAACAATTCCGGCAATGCAACTTGCGGCTACAGAAATATTCTGTGCCATCAAGTGCAATCAGCACGCGACCATCCAGACATCGGAAAGGCTCCAAACCGTTATGGCTTTTCAGATGGTCAACAAGGTTATCAAACTGCCCAAAGAGATGCTGCGGTTCAGCCTCATCAAGCATCGAGCGGATATGATTATCGCTCGGAAGCTTCTTGATTCCGAACAACGTCTGACAGTTCGAGCAACCGTTACCCGCTTGCATCTCGCGCTGATGCGACAGGAACGACGGAGACTGCATGAAAAATATCGAAAACGCCGACAGGCCGATATCTGCCATCGTGTAACTCGTGTTTGGGCCAACCCGTCGGTCAGGCAAGTTCGCGCAGCACGATCTGAGCGAGCCAATGAGGGAATCCAAGTGTAACACGCAACAAACGAATCATAGATCGAGCGATTTGAGAATCCCAAAAATCCCAAAATTAGAATTGCTGCAAATGCATGCTGCGCGGTACCTATCCGGTGCGGTCATGGATCAGCTCGTCAGCGGGCGACGAAGCAACTTCCGCCTGCCGCCTTGTAACGCGCGCAAAGGCTGTTGGCATCGTCCTTCGATCCGGCGGGAATGCGAACCCGGTAAAACACACCCCGATTGGGAATATCGGCACGCTGAAAATCGACACCACGTCCACCGATGATCGACGCATATCTCTGCGACAGGTTCTGATAGGACTGACGCGCTGCCTCTTCGGAGGGCTGCGAAGAAATCTGCATCATGTATCCACCGGGATTGGCGGCGGTCGTCGTACCGGCAAGATTGCCTCGCTCTGTAACCGCCTCGACGATGGTCACCGGCTGTTCCGCCGGCCGGGTTTCCGGAACCGGCGCAGCAACAGCTGCACGCAGGTCGGAATTGTTTGTCGTTGTCGCCGACGCGACTTCGGTTGTCTGCGCGTCTGCTGCCTCCGGACGGTTGACGGGAAGCGGCAACGCGCCGGTATCGCGCAGGTTCTCGTCGATCGGGGGCAGCGCTGCCGATTGACCCGCCGCGGCCTGATTGTCCGTGGTTGATTGCGTGGCGGACGGCAAAGCCGACGCAACAGCGACCGGCGCTTCGGCCGCACCATTTGCATCGATAGCGCCCGCTGTCAGGTCATTTTGCGTCGCAGCCGTTGTGTCCTGCGAAGCGGTCGCGTTTCCAGCCGGTGCAGCCGCAGCGGCGGGTTCTTCACGGGCGACGATGGTTCCATCGGGTTTGACCACCAGTGTGCGGACCTTGCGCGGCGCCACCCCGTTGGCATCCGCGTCGGACGCGGCCGGATCCGGATCGAGCTGCTGAGAGGCTGTCAGCCGCTCTTCCGACTTCACCGCCGGTTCAACCGGATCGCTCCGGCCTTCAAGCGGAAGCGTTTCGGGGTCGAGGGTTCTTTGCACCACGTCGACCGGCTCTTCAGTCGTTGTCACGAGGTTCTGTTCCGGGGTGGTGGATGACTCATTCCCGGCAACTTTATCATAGACCGCAAGGTCTTGATTGGGAACGGTTTTTCCGCCCGGATCCTCCGGCTTGACCTTCACCGGATCGTTGTCGGCAGCAATGATGAGCGGGCTATCGGAAGCGCTGTCGCCGCCGAGCGAACTGTTCCACAGGTAAAAGCCGCCGCCGCCGACAACCGCGATGCCGAGCACCACCGCTGCGGCGACAAGACCGCGGCGTCCGGACCGTTCGCCCTGGTCATCCGCCATGTCGTCAAAACCCGGCGCAGCCAGGTCATCAACGGTGAAATCATCACCCGGGAAGACATCAGTCTCGTAATCGTCCTGATAGTCATCCATTCCCGGATCATCGTCGTACTCGTGCCGCGCCGACTGGTCCGCGGCGTCACCGAAGGCCGCAGCGGTTTCGAAAGCGGTCGGCTCCAGACTCGGGTCTGCGTGATCGACCGGCGCAGGTCTTTGTGCCCGCGCAGCGGCGGCGACCTCGATAGGCTCCGGCGAGGTAAGCTCGTCAAGTTCATCTTCGAGCGGCAATCCGAAATTGTTGTCTTTCGGATCGGGCTCCGGTGCAGATTGTTCGCTGTATTCCGGTACGCTCAGATTGGCGATCGCTTCCGGCGCTGAATCCGTTTCGGCAATGCCCGCGGGATCAAAGGGTATCGTGTTGGCATCGGCCGCAGCCTCGTTCGCCTGCGACTCCACCTCTGCCATTTCCGCCAGAAGCATCTCAGTCAACGCATTGCCATCGTTCACAGGTGCGTCCGCTTCCGGCTTCGCTGCTTCAATGTCCTTCTGCAGCCGGTCGTAGGCTTCCTTGAGCTGAAAACTCTCCGAAATCGATTCGATTGGCGCGGCCGAAGCAGCCGGCATGCGCACTTCACCGGCGGGCGTCTCCGACGTCGCCGGCTGAACCTGTACGGGTTCCGGCTCGACCGCCGGCTCTGGCGTGGGTTCCGGCTCCACAATCGGCTCTGGGGCGGGTGCGGGCTCGGGCACCGGTTCCGGCCGCGCCGCCCTTCCCTCCAAGGCTGAGAACGCTGCCTGCAGTTCGGCTTCAAGACTTGTCATCTGCGCCGCGGCGCCGACAGTTGCATGCGGCCAGTCATCCGTGGCGCCGGCTGCTTCACCCGTCTCCAGTTCCGGCTGGATCGGGGTCACTTTTTCACTCATCTGCTGTGAGGCTGTCGGCTGGGCGTCCTGTTGCACAGGCTCCTCTGCGGCGGCCGGCTGTTCAAAAACGGCGTTGCCGGAGGCGCTTTCACCTGTGTTGACATCGATCTCGAGCTCGCGCATGAGCTCCGCTTCGAGGTCGAATCCCGAATCGGCCTGCACGGATGTGCTGTCATCGTCGGCAGTTTTATTGCCTTCTTCTTCAAATCCCACGATACGCGCCAGTTCCGCGAGCGGATCGTTGTCCTTTTGATCCTTGTCCGCCGGCTCGCGCGTCTCAGAAATTCGATTGTCGGCCATTCCGTTCACTCGCTACATTGAGCGTTTTGTCATGCCAGCACATTGTGGGCAAAAGGTGACGCTCAGCGCATCTCAATCGGGGCTTCGGTCCCGGTAATTGACAGCCCGGACTTTAGCACCGCTGCAACAGCTCTAACCAGACCTAATCTGGCCATGCTCAATTTAGGTTTCGTGTTGTTAATAAACCGTAATTCCGCCGTTTCCTTGCCTCTGTTCCAGTGAGCATGAAACGCGCTCGCAACATCGTAGAGATAAAACGCTATCTTGTGCGGCTCATGTGCCGCAGCCGCACTTTCCACGATCCTGGGGAATTCCGCAAGTTTTGCAACCAGCTGAATCTCACTTTCGTCCGTGACGTAACCTTCCACCGCTTCGGAATAGTCGACGTTTTCAAGGTCAATGTCCGGAAAAGCCTCGGCTGCCTGGCGAAAAACCGAGTGGCAGCGGGCGTGTGCATACTGCACATAGAAGACCGGGTTGTCCTTCGATTGTTCCGTCACCTTGGCAAAATCGAAGTCCAGCGGTTCCGAATTTTTGCGGTAAAGCATCATGAAACGCACCGAATCACTGCCCACTTCGTCGACCACTTCCCTAAGGGTGATGAAATCACCGGATCGCTTTGACATCCGCACCGGTTCGCCGTCGCGGTAAAGCTTGACCAACTGGCACAGAAGCACGGTCAGTTTGGCCTTGTCTTCCGAGACAGCCTTGGCGACCGCTTCCATGCGCTTCACATAGCCTCCGTGATCAGCGCCCAGTACGTAGATCATCTCCTTGAAACCGCGCTCGTACTTGTCGTGGAAGTACGCGACATCGGCAGCAAAGTAAGTGTAGGAGCCGTCCGATTTGATCAGCGGCCGGTCGATGTCGTCACCGACATCGGTGGACTTGAAAAGCGTCTGCTCGCGGTCTTCCCAGTCCTCCGGCCGCTGTCCCTTTGGCGGTGGCAGCTTTCCCTTGTACACATGGCCCTTGAACGTCAGGTCGTTAATGGCTTCGCGGATCGCCTTGGCATTGTCGTCGTGCAACTGGCGCTCCGAATAGAAAACCTCATGAGTGACGTTGAGCGCCGCGAGGTCGGCGCGGATGATCTCCATCATGGCGTTGATTGCGCGGTCCCGGACAATCGCCATCCACTCTTCCTCCGGCATTCCGCGCAGCTTCGACCCGAACGCTTCGGCGAGAGCCTCGCCCACCGGTCTCAGGTAGTCGCCAGGATAAAGCCCGGGCGGTATCGTGCCGATGTCCTCGCCAAGCGCCTCCCGATATCGCAGGAAAACCGAACGCGCCAATATGTCGATCTGCGTGCCGGCGTCGTTGATGTAGTATTCCTTCGTCACGTCGTAGCCGACAAACGAAAGGAGATTGGCAAGCGAATCTCCCACCACCGCGCCGCGGCAATGGCCGACATGCATGGGCCCTGTCGGATTGGCCGACACGTACTCGACGTTGACCTTGTCGCCGCCGCCGCTGTCGCTTCGTCCGTAGTTTTCGCCCTCAGCAATTATCGAGGCCAGCGTCCGCTGCCAGTAGGCGGCGGAAAGCTTCATGTTGATGAAACCTGGTCCCGCGACGGAAATGCGTTCAATATCGGTATCTTTTTCAAGGATACCGGAAATTTCGTCTGCCAATGCCCGCGGGTTCGTGCCGAGTGGTTTCGCAAGGACCATGGCCGCATTTGTCGCAACGTCACCGTGGCTCGGATCGCGCGGCGGCTCCACCGACACACGGGCAAGACTGATGTCGTCCTTTTTTTCCTGAATGCGCTCCAACGCTTCAAGTGCGCTGAGAACACGGCCTTCAAAATCTTTGAAAAGATTCATTTTTGTACATCCGGGAGGAGCCGGGGCCGGGATTCGATGCGTCCGGTGTCCGGCAAGAGTTGCCGCTGACTATCGCAATTCGGGTGTATGGTCAAACAATGCGCGGTGCTGCTTGATCGCGTAATTGTCCGTCATGCCGGACAGGTAATCGGCCACACGCCGGCGGATTTGTCGTTCATTGAAGTCGGCGACCCCCTGCGTCCAGTGTCCGCCCATGAGTGACGGCCGCTCGACATAGGCCGCGAACAGGTCCTGGACGATGCCGGCGGCCTGCTCCCGCACACGCATGACGGCGGGGTGTCGGTAAAGATTCGCATAAAGGAACGATTTGATGGTCCGGTCGGCATCCTTCATCTCAGGCGAGAATTCAGCAAAGGCCCTGTCAGCGGATCGGATATCGTCTGCGTGGCTCGGTTTCAGACTGGAGAGGTTGGCCTGTGCGACAGCGATTACGTCTTCGACCATTAGCGTAATCTGCCGGCGCATGATCTCATGGATCATCCGGCTGCGCTCGAGGCCGGGGTATCGTTCTGTGACTTCACGCAGCAGTTCCTGCAGAAACGGAACGCCGTCCAGCATTTCGAGCTTGAGGAGGCCGCTTCTGAGACCATCGTCGATGTCGTGGGTGTTGTACGCAATGTCATCGGCAATGGCTGCCACCTGTGCCTCCAGACTTGCGTAGGTCGCAATCTGCAGATCCTGCCTCCCGCAATAGTCAAGGATCGGCTGGGGAACGGGTCCGTCAAGGCCGTGACCGGCCTGATCGGTCAGTGGACCGTTGTGTTTGACAAGGCCTTCCAGGCTTTCCCAGCTAAGGTTCAGGCCGTCGAAATTGGCGTAGCGGCGCTCGAGATGGGTCACGATCCTCAGCGACTGCGCGTTGTGGTCAAATCCGCCGTCATCCTCCATCAGCGCGTCGAGCGCGTCCTCGCCGGTGTGGCCGAACGGCGTATGGCCGAAATCGTGAACCAGTGCGACGCCTTCGGCCAGATCCTCATCGAGTTTCAGCGCCCGGGCCAAAGCACGGGCAATTTGTGCGACTTCGATCGTATGCGTCAGCCGGGTCCGGAAATGGTCGCCCTCATCGGCGACAAACACCTGGGTCTTGTGCTTCAGCCGTCGAAAGGCCGTCGTGTGGATGATGCGGTCGCGGTCTCGCTGAAACTCGGAGCGCGTTCGGCTGGGCTCTTCCGGAAAAAGCCGCCCCCTGCTGTTTCCGGGATCGCTGGCCCATACCGCCCGCGCACCGGAGCCGAAGCCGAGTGCGCTGTCGTCGATGGTCATTGTTCCGCCTTCCCCGTTGACGCGGCCTGCCGATGTTCATACCTATAGACCAACGATGACCAATCACAATCTCTCCGAGCCTTTAACTCGGTGAGGAGGTTGCATGACACAGACCAATGATGTGACGCTGTCGGACGCTGCCGCCAGCAGGATCGCCGCAATACTGGCCTCGGAAGAGGGAAAATCGGCACTTCGGGTGTCGGTCGAGGGGGGCGGCTGTTCCGGGTTCTCCTATAAGTTTGACCTGGCCGATGAAGCCGGGGAAGACGATATCGTGCTCGAAAAGGGCGACGCCCGGGTGCTGATCGATTCGCTGTCCCTCGTCTATATGGGCGGATCGGAGATCGATTTCGTCGACAATCTGATGGGCCAGTCATTCCAGATCAACAATCCGAACGCGATCGCCTCTTGTGGCTGCGGAACGAGTTTCACGGTCTGAAAGGGCGTCGATGAAAATCGCCAGCTGGAATATCAACGGTATCAAGGCGCGCCTTGATAATCTTGTCAGCTGGCTGTCGGACAGCAGCCCCGATATCGCCTGTCTTCAGGAGATCAAATCCGTCGACGAGAACTTCCCGCGTGAAGCCATCGAGTCGATCGGATATCACGTCGAAACCCACGGCCAAAAGGGCCTCAACGGCGTGGCCATTGTTTCGAAAAAGGCGCCCGACGAAGTCAATCGCGGGCTGCCGATGCTGGCACCGGGTGATGAACCGGACGAACAGGCGCGCTTCATCGAGGGCGTCTTTTCCGTCGATGGCGGTGTGCTTCGCGTGGTCTCGCTTTATCTTCCCAACGGCAATCCGGTCGAGACGGAGAAATTTCCTTACAAGCTGCGCTGGATGCAGCGGCTCGAAAAATGGGCAATTGAAAGGTTGGCCCTCGAAGAACCGCTTGTCCTGGCTGGCGACTATAATGTCATTCCCGATCCGTATGACTGTCACGATCCGGCCGCCTGGGAGGGAGACGCGCTGTTTCGCGAGGAAACACGGTCCGCCTTCCGCAGGCTGGAGAATCTCGGCTTTACCGAGACGATCCGCAATACGACGGACGCCGACAAGGTCTACACGTTCTGGGATTATCAGGCAGGCGCCTGGCCGAAGAACAACGGCATTCGCATCGATCACCTTCTGCTGTCGCCTGAGGCGGCGAATCGCCTGCAGTCAGCCGATATCGAGAAATATGTACGCGGTTGGGAAAAGCCGTCAGACCATGTTCCCGTTGTCGCTGAACTGGCCTTTCAGCCGGTGTAAAGCGCAGAATCTCAGGCATTTTACAATGGCTGGGTAGCCAGCCATGCTTGCGGCGCAATGCCAATCGGTGCATCATGTGACCATGTTTGGAAACAGCAGGCCCATATGCGTTGGGGCGGTACTCGCGACGGCACTGCGCCGCAGTGCGGTTCTCAGCGGAAGCGCGCTCCTGGTTTGCAGCTTGTTTGCAGCATCTCCGGTCATCGCCGGAGACGGCATCAATTGCAGCTGCGTCGCCAACGGCCAGCGTGTCGAGCTCGGTGAGCTATTCTGCATCAGGACAGCATCGGGCAAACAGTTCCTGGCGCGCTGTGAGCGTGTATTGAACAACACCTCCTGGAAGCGTCTCCAGGATGGCTGCCCGAGCGCACACAATCAAAGCAGAATCATAGAGAAAGCAGCGCTGTAACCCGCCGGGCTTTCTAGTTCTTGCCCTTCGCCAGCATATCCTCCGCCAGCGCGATCGCTGTACGGCGGTCTGCCTCGTTTGCAACGGAAAACGCCTGCTCCTGGATTTCCTGGATCCAGCCGCGGTCGTTTAGAGCCGGATTTAAAAGTAGTTGAGCGATATCAATGGTTTGTGATTCAACAGTCTTTTCAAAGAAGATGGAGAATCACGATGCCATGGAATGATATCGCCCGCGCCGAACATAACAGAGACCATTTGAGATTTCCAAGCGATTTGACCGATGAGGAATGGACGATACTTGCCCCGTTCATTCCGCCGGCAAAACGGGGTGGACGACCGCGTACGACCGATATGCGCGAGGTGATGAACGCGATCCTTTATATCGCAACCAGCGGCTGCCAGTGGCGCATGCTGCCGAAGCAGTTCCCACCGGTATCGACGGTACGTGGCTATTTCTACACCTGGAGCCGCATGGGTCTTTTTGCAGCCATCAATCACCTCCTGGTCCTCAATACCCGCGAACTGGAAGGCCGCGCGGCTTCACCGACGGCCGGCGTGATCGACAGCCAGAGCGTGAAAACCACCGAAAGCGGGGGCGTTCGCGGCTATGACGCCGGCAAGAAGGTCAAGGGCCGCAAGCGACACATCGTCACCGATACGATCGGCCTGATGCTGTTCATCATCGTTCACGCCGCCAACATTCAGGACAGGGACGGGGCCTGCGACCTGATCAGGGCTGTCGGCGACCGCTTCCCCTGGCTGCGCCACATCTTCGCCGATGGCGCCTATGCGGGACCGAAGTTGCGAGCAGCGCTCGCGGGGCATGGCGACTGGACGGTCGAGACCGTCAAGCGCTGCGACAGCGCAGTCGGTTTCAAGGTTCTGCCGCGTCGATGGGTGGTGGAACGAACTTTCGCCTGGCTCGGGCGCTGCCGCAGACTGGCCCGGGACTGGGAGAGGACCATCCAGAACTCAACCGCGTGGGCGTTCATAGCAAGCATCCGGTTCATGACGCGGCGTCTCGCAAGGTATTGTTACGTTTGAATAACTTTTGAATCCGGCTCTTACGGCAGCCCGTTCCAGCGCAACCGTCATATAGGCAAGTCCGCGCACGGTGTGGCCTTCCTGGAAGATGGCATCGCCAAACAGGGCTGCGGCACCGGGATGCCCGGACTTGCGAGCCCGATTGAGCCATTTCTTGGCCTGCCGAAGGTCGGTGATTCCGCCTTCTCCCGCGAGCATCATGCTGCCAAGTTGGTATTGGGCCTCGGAAACGCCGAAGACGGAAGCCGCCTGGAAGTAAAGCTGCCGGGCCTGTGTCGGATCGGCAGTCACAGGGCTGTTCGGAATGCCGCGACGATAGTAGCTGGCGAGCTGGACAAGCGCGTTGACGAAATAGCCGGTCTCACTTGAACCCGGCTCGACGCCCTCACGGGCGATGCGATCGTAGATCTTGAACGCCTCGTAGTCGTCCTCGACGACACCATCGCCTGCCGCATACATGTTGGCGAGCGCCCACCGGGCACCGGAATGCCCCTGCTTGGCGGCATGCCGATACGCCTCGGCGGCATCGTCCTTCTTGCCGTTCTTGTAGGCGGAAAAACCGAACTTGAAGAGCACGAGCGGCCCTGACTTTTCGTCAATGCCAGCGTCGGGATCGAACGACAGCGCCGGACCGGTGGATCCGATTATCAAAGCCAACATGCAGGCCAGCAAAGGCCGGGCTGTCAAATTAGATGTCTGCATAACACTGTTTTTCTTCTGCTCCACCCGGATGTGTAACGGCACCAAACTGCGCCGTACCCACCGTCTGGGCGTATTTCCACAATACACCGGATGTGTAATCCGTTTCACGCGGTTCCCAGGCCGTACCCCTTTCGGCCAGTTCCTCGTCACTAAGAAGCACGTTGATTGTGCCTTCGACGGCGTTGATCTCGATCACGTCGCCATCCTTTAACAGGCCGATCGGTCCGCCGACGGCGGCCTCCGGTCCAACGTGACCGATGCAAAAGCCCCGGGTCGCCCCGGAGAAACGTCCATCGGTAATCAGTGCAACCTTGTCTCCGACGCCTTGACCATAGAGCGCTGCGGTGGTTGCCAGCATTTCACGCATGCCCGGCCCGCCTCTCGGGCCTTCATAGCGGATAACCAGGACTTCACCTTCCTTGTACTGGCGCTTGGTCACGGCCTCGAAGCATTCTTCCTCGGAATCGAAGCAGCGCGCCGGCCCGGAGAAAACCTGATTGGCCATCCCCGCGACTTTCACGATCGCACCTTCGGGAGCAAGATTGCCTTTCAGTCCGACAACGCCGCCGGTCGGTGTGATCGGATCATCGGCCGGACGAACGACATCCTGCTGTTCGTTCCATTCGACATATTCCATGTTTTCGGCAATTGTGCGGCCGGTTACGGTCATACAATCGCCATGAAGAAAGCCGTGGTCGAGCAGCGTTTTCATCAATAGCGGAATGCCGCCGGCTTCGAACATGTCCTTGGCCACATACCGCCCGCCCGGCTTCAGGTCGGCGATGTAGGGCGTCTTGCGGAAAATCTCCGCCACATCGAAAAGATCGAACTTGATTCCGCACTCATGGGCGATTGCCGGAAGGTGAAGCGCGGCGTTGGTCGAGCCGCCCGATGCTGCAACAACGGCAGCGGCATTCTCGAGCGCCTGACGTGTAACGATGTCGCGCGGCCGTATATTGCGCGCAATCAGTTCCATGACCTTTTCACCGGATGCATAGCAGAAGCGGTCGCGGATCTCGTAGGGAGCCGGCGCGCCGCATGAATAGGGAAGCGCCAGGCCGATGGCCTCGGCAACGGTGGCCATGGTGTTCGCGGTGAATTGAGCGCCGCAGGACCCGGCAGACGGACAGGCCGCCTGTTCGATTTCCGACAGATCCTCGTCGGACATGTCGCCGACCGAGTGCTGACCGACCGCCTCAAAAACGTCCTGCACCGTTATTTGCCGGCCCTTGAAGGTGCCCGGCAGGATGGAGCCGCCATAGATAAAGATGGACGGAACGTTCAGACGCACCATCGACATCATCATGCCCGGCAGGGACTTGTCGCAGCCGGCGAGGCCGACAAGCGCATCATAGCAGTGGCCGCGCATGGTCAATTCCACGGAATCGGCAATCACGTCGCGCGAGACGAGCGATGACTTCATGCCCTGGTGGCCCATGGCTATGCCATCTGTAACCGTGATTGTGCAAAACTCACGCGGCGTTCCGTTGGCTGCCGCGACGCCCTTCTTCACGACCTGTGCCTGACGCATAAGGGAGATATTGCACGGAGCGGCCTCGTTCCAGCAACTGGCGACGCCGACCAGCGGCTGCGCGATTTCCTTGGACGACAAGCCCATTGCATAAAGATACGACCGGTGCGGCGCCCTTGCCGGGCCGACCGTCGTATGGCGGCTCGGGAGCCTGGATTTGTCGTATGTCTTGGCGTCCATAAAGGTCCTCAAAATGCATATTGCGTATTCACTTACACCATACGCACGCGCATCGCCGACGGATGCGCCTGTTTTGTGGCGGGATATCGGCGACCCCGTCACACTGCGGTCATAGCAAACCTTTGACAAAAAAGTGTTGCCAATTCGTCACAGCTCAGATTCACATGGGGTTTTTGGAGTAAAAATTAAAGACCGGTGTAAAGGCTATCGACAACTTTATTTATTGCTCTCCAATAAGTTGAATCTAACCTGCCTCTTCAACGCGGCTGAGTGCTGCTGCGAGCTTGTCCCGCTGGCTCTCGAGCTCAACCAACCTGTCCCGTTCGGCCTGAACGATTTCCGGGCGGGCATTGGCCACGAACTTCTCGTTCTGGAGTTTCCTGTCAATCTTCTCGTGCTCTGCGGCAATCTTGCCTATCGCCTTGGCCAGCCTGGCCTTTTCCGCATCGATATCGATCAGCGCACCAAGCGGCAGGCAGTAGGTGGCTTCGCCCACGACAATCTGCGCGCAACCTTTCGGCGCCTCCTGCTCGAGCACGATATCCTCGACCCGTGCGAGGCGCTTCACCGCGGGATCGTGGCGCAGCAGCCGGATACAGGTTTGTTCGCCCGCCCCGACGACGACAAGCGGCGCCACCGCTGAGGGCGGAACGTTCATCTCCGCCCTGACCGAGCGCAGCCCCGAAACAAGGTCCACAAGCCAGTTTATCTCGTCCGCGGCTTCCGCATCCTGGTATCCGGGCGTCGGCCAGGCCGCATGACACAACAATCCATTGCGACCCGGCGTCTTGTCCCACAACTCTTCGGTCATGAAAGGCATAAAGGGGTGCAGCAGTTTGTAGATCTCGTCGAGAACATACGCGGCGCAGCCCTGCGATTCCTTCTTGGCTACCTCGTCCTCACCGTTGAAGACAGGCTTCAGGAGTTCGAGATACCAGTCGCAGAACTGGTTCCAGACAAAGCGGTAGGCCGAGGCCGAGGCTTCGTTGAACCGGTAACTTTCGATTCCGGCGGTCACCTCGTGGACCGTGCGTGCCAGCTCCGTCAAAATCCAGCGGTTGATGGTCAGGTTCACTTTGAGCGGATCAAAGTCCTTTTGAAGCGCAACGCCGTTCATTTCGGCAAAGCGGGCCGCGTTCCACAGCTTGGTGCCGAAATTGCGGTAGCCGGCCACACGCTGCGGATCCAGTTTCACATCACGGCCCTGCGCCGCCATGATCGCAAGCGTGAACCGCAGCGCATCCGCTCCGTATTCATCGATCAGCTCAAGCGGGTCGATGACGTTGCCCTTCGACTTCGACATCTTGGCGCCGTGCTTGTCGCGAACGAGTGCATGGATATAGACGGTGTGGAACGGTTCGATCGGGGTCCCGTTTTCGTCCTTCATGAAATGAAGACCCATCATCATCATGCGGGCGACCCAGAAGAAGATGATGTCGAACGCCGTTATCAGAACGTCAGTCTGATAGTAGCGCGCAAGTTCCGGAGTCTTCTCGGGCCAGCCAAGGGTTGAAAACGGCCAGAGCGCCGATGAGAACCAAGTGTCGAGGACATCCTCGTCGCGTGTCAGTTCCCGCGGCTGGTCATAATACGCATCCGCGGCCGCTTGTGCCGCTTCTTGCGTGCGTTCGACAAAGATCTCACCGTCGGGCCCATACCACGCCGGTATCCGGTGACCCCACCACAATTGCCTGGAGATGCACCAAGGCTGGATGTTCTCCATCCACTCGAAATAGGTCTTCTCCCAGTTCTTGGGCACGAAGTTTGTCCGCCCTTCCCGCACCGACTCAATCGCCGGCTTGGCAAGGACTTCGGCATTCACATACCACTGGTCCGTGAGATACGGTTCGATCGGGACACCGCCCCGGTCGCCATGCGGTACCTTGTGCCGGTGGTCCTCGACCTTGTCCAGAAGACCGAGCTCTTCGATGCGCGCGACAATCTTCTTGCGCACCTCGAAACGCGGCCCGCCGTCGCATTCATCGAGCGTCCTGTCCAGAGCTTCGCTTGGCTCCAGCCCCTCAAGAAAGTCCTGATTGTCTTTCAGGGTAATATGACCGTCCCGGGTCATGATGTTGACGGCACGAAGGCCGGCCCGTTTGCCCACTTCGAAATCGTTGAAATCGTGGGCAGGTGTCATCTTGACCGCACCGGTCCCCTCTTCCGGGTCCGGATACTCATCTGAGACGATCGGGATGCGCCGCCCGACGAGCGGCAGGATGACATGCTTGCCGACAATGGACGTGTAGCGGGCATCGTCCGGATGGACCGCGACGCCGGTGTCGCCGAGCATCGTTTCCGGCCGCGTCGTGGCGACGACCAGGTAATCACGGGTTTCCCATTCGGTCGGCTTTCCATCCTCGTCAAAGGCGACCGGATGCTCGTAGGTAACACCCTCTTCCAGCGGATAGCGGAAGTGCCACAGATGTCCCTTGGTGTCGACCTGCTCGACCTCCAGATCCGAGATCGCGGTGAGCAGTTTCGGATCCCAGTTGACCAGCCGTTTGTCCTTGTAGATCAAGCCTTCCTTATAGAGCGCGACGAACACCTCAATCACCGCATTTGAAAGCCCCTCATCCATGGTGAACCGCTCGCGCGACCAGTCGCACGACGCACCCAACCGGCGCAGCTGGTTGAAGATCGCACCGCCGGATTCCTCACGCCAGCGCCAGACCTCCTCGATGAATTTCTCACGCCCCATGTCACGCCGGTGCTGCTGCCTTTCCATCAGCTGGCGCTCGACCACCATCTGTGTGGCGATCCCCGCATGGTCCATGCCCGGCTGCCAGAGCACGTCCTTGCCGCGCATGCGTTCGAACCGCACAAGAATGTCTTGCAGGGTGTTGTTGAGGGCATGTCCCATGTGAAGGGAGCCCGTTACGTTGGGCGGCGGGATAACAATACAGAAGGTTTCGGCACCGTCCTTGGCGCCTGCGCCGGCCTTGAATGCACCGGTTTCTTCCCATCGCTGGGCAATTTTTGGCTCGCTCTCGGCAGCGTTGTAGTTTTTCTCAAGCATGGAACCGGTCATCTGTGAGGGAGTGTCGCTGTGCGGTGTACCCTCACTGCCCGCGCCGTTCAAGCCAAATTCCCGGAGCGCCGATCGACGGTCCGTGTTTCACCGGCAACCGATGATGCCCGAGGCGGGCAAGCGCTAACGTCCGCGCGCCACCCGTTCGATTTCCTCTCGCACGAGCCGCTCGACCAGAGTTGGCAGATTGTCATCCAGCCACTGTTGCAGCATTGGCCGCAGCATATCCTCGGCAATTTCGTCGAACGAACGGTTCGGGCCATTAAGGACAGCGTGATTGAGGTTATCAAACGATGCCGCAACCTTGTCGCCCGCTTCTCTTGAAATCAGCGCACGCGCGTCCCGCGCACCAAGCAGGCTGGTATCGGGTTGGGTGGTCATGGGTTCCTGGCCCTTTCCGGCCCCGGCCTTGATTTCTGTTTTCCCCGCATGTGATGGAGCTGCCGGACTTGCATCATCGGACCGCGAGGATTCAGCTCTTGCTGCATCAGCAGAATCATCCTGATCGGATGCCCCGTCCACCTGCGCCGCCAGACGGGCGAGTGAGACAGGCCGCGCCTGTGGAGCCGGACCAGTTCGCGTGGAACGACCCGGGTCACCGGGCAGACCGCGCGGAGGTGCTGGCTTCTTGTCTGTTACTGCCTTGAGTTCGGCGCTGCTGTGGGCGGCGCGCAGATCCGTGTCCGGCGCCGCTGCGGATACCACCGGCTTTTCGGCCTTGTGCGGCTCGTTTGCCGCCTTGAGCGCTTTCACGGGCGAATCTGATTTGTCGCCGACATCGTCAGGGGCGGATTGTGTTGTGGGAGACGTCAGTTCCGCCGCACCTGTGTTTTCCGGATCGTCATTGTCTTCGATGATTTTGCGAATGGAGGCTAGGATTTCCTCCATACTCGGCTCATGCGCCGCATTTGCCTGTGCCATACCGTTCCTCGAAATTTTGCCGCATCAGAATCCGGGTCCCTTCGAACCGCAAAACCCGAATCACAAAACAAGTTTATGCTATTGAATTGCAGAATAGAATCCCACGCTGATAATTGCGGAATCCGTTGCACAGTTTAGTAGATGAAAAATTGCCGCTTGTTCGGCTCAGCGGCCATCGACCGTGCGCAGCCCGAACCATTTGTCCTTGACGGCCTCATAGTGCTGCTCGGGCCTGTATTTGGCGACCCGCAGGCCAAGACGGGAAATTGTCAGTCGGCCCATGGAACTCAACAGGCTGTAGCTGGCAACCACCGCATCGCGCTGGGACTGTGCGAGGCTCTCCTGGGCCGAGAGCACGTTGGACTGGGTTTCCAGGACATCAAGCGTGGTGCTTTGTCCGACCTTGCGTTCTTCGACAACGCCCTGCAGCGCAAGCTGTGCCGCCTGGACCTGAGCCACATTGGCAGCGATCGACGCCTTCGAGGCGTCAAGCTGAGCCCAGTCCGTGACGATATTCTGCTGCACTTCCCGCCGCGCCGAGTCGACAAGAATGCGGGCCTGCCCGAGTGTTTCTTTGGCCTGTCTGACCGAAGCCGATGCCGCACCACCCTGATAGATCGGAACACTGAGTGCTGCGCCGACGCTGCTTGTCGTCGTGCCGCCATCGGCATGACTGACGGATCCCGAAAGCGACACGCTCGGAAGCAGCGTGCCTTCCGCCGCCTTCACCGTAAAGGCTGCCGCATCGACGGTATACTGGGCGCTGAGAATATTGGGGTGTTCGCGCAGCCCGATCTCGACCGCAGCCGCCGACGAGCCGGGAATAGCCTTGCGTGTCGGGCTCGGGGACTTCAGGTTCTTCGGCGCCACACCAATGATCTGTACATAAACGGCGACGCTCGACTTGTACTGTGCCTGGGCCGAGAGCAAAGAAGCTCGAGCCGATTCGAGCTGAGCCTGCGCCAGGGCAATATCCGTCCGTGTCCCCTCGCCGACGTCGAAACGCGCCTGCGCTGCATTGCGCTGTTCGCGCAGAAACTCAAGGTTCTGCCGACGCACCCGCACGATCTGCGCATCGCGCACAACATTCGCGTAAATCTGGGCCGCCGACAGCAGGATGGTCATTTCCGTATTGAGCAGATCCTGCCGTCCGCCAAATACATTGGCCTCAGCCGCCTTGACATTGTTTCTCGTCTGAAACCCGTCGAACAGTGATTGGGTGAAGGTCACCCCGACCGATGAATCGATCGTGTTCCTTGTTACGGGCAATCCGCCGACATCGACGCGGTTCGCGGACACACTGGCGGAGCCCGATACTTGCGGGCGATATCCCGATTTTGCGATTGCCACGCCTTCATCGGTGGCGCGCAGACCGGCACGCGCTGCATTGAGATCCGGATTGTTTTCGTAGGCCTTTGCCATTGCGCCGAGTATCGTTTCGGCTGAAACACTGACAGGTGCAAAAACCACCGCGCCCAGTGCGGCGGTGAGCAACAGTGTTCGACGCAATCTGGACAAAGCGAATATCCCCAATATCGGCTGCATCAATATTCAGGCACTGCAACCAAACCCATCCAATCGTGCCACGTGATATTATATGTTCATGCGTCGGTTACAATGGCCCTCGTCCAAACGCAATGACTGGCATGGACCGTGTTACCAAGAAACCACAGTAACAGTGCCATCAGAAACTGAATTCCGTTTCCTTTTCAAAGCCGGGCAGCGGCTTGACTGACGTATTGAATCCCCGGCGCGCCGAGGTGTGCCCGCCTTCGCAAACATAGAGTTTGGCCTTTGATGCATTGCCTGTTCCCTCGACAACCACGAGACGGCCTCCGTCGCGTAGCTGGTCGAACAACGCCTGGGGAAGAACCTCTACCGCGCCGCCGACAAATATGACGTCAAATGGCGCTTCCGGTTTGTACCCATCGGCCAGATTTCCGGTCACGACGGCTACATTGTCGTATCCGAGCCGCGAAAGTGATTCGGCTGCGGTTTCCGCCAATGAAGGGTCTGACTCAAGCGCAACCACTGAATCGGCGAGCAACGAAAGCAGCGCCGAGACGTAACCGGTTCCGCAGCCGATCTCCAGAACGACATCGCTCTTTTTCACACCAGCAAGCTGCAGCAGTTTGGCGAGTGGTGAGGGTTCCATGAGAAATCGATCGGGGGATCCATCCTGGCCGGACGCGATCCGGATATCATCATCGATATAGGCCAGCTCCCGCATGTTGGACGGCACAAAGTCCTCCCGCGCCACAGACAGGAACGCCTGGAGTACCGGATGGGACGTTACGTCCGTCGTGCGGATCTGGTTATCAACCATCCTGGTGCGGGCCAGCTCAAAATCGATGGTCATTCAATGTCTCCGAATTGATCGTCCTGCTAATAAAGCCCCCGGTCCGCCGATTCAAGCGACCAATCCATACATATCGCGGGCAATTCTGGTCAGTCTTGCGGCCCATCTCTAATCTTGGCGCTTCTCAGTGCCGCAAGATCTGCCGACCCGGTACAGAAGCACACGATTCGCAGCTGCCGCATGGCAGCCTCAAAGTGCTGGATAAGCGCATCGGGCGAATCATTGGCAGCATGAACAAGGCCGGCTGCCTGACCGGCGAGATCGGCCCCGGCCCGGATTGCCTTCGCGACATCGATGCCCGATCTGATTCCTCCGGAGGCGATGACGGTCGCGTCCGGGCAGGCGGCACGGACTTCGAACACAGCTTCCGCGGTTGGTATCCCCCAATCGGCAAAGGCATTTGCGATTGCCGCCTCGCTCGCATCGGCCATTCGCGCGGCCTCGACAGCTGCCCAGTTCGTCCCGCCCGATCCTGCAACATCGATAATGGTAATGCCCGCATCGACGAAACGCCTTGCAAGGTCTGCGGAAATCCCGGAGCCCACTTCCTTGACCGCAACGGGTACCGGCAATGCCTCGGCAACCGCCACAATCTTGTCAAAGAGGCCGGACCAGTCGCGGTCGCCTTCTGGCTGTACGGCCTCCTGGAGTGGATTGAGATGTATGTAAAGCGCGTCCGTGCCGATCATCTCAACTGCCCTGAGTGCCTGTTCCGGACCGTAACCGCAATTAAACTGCGCTGCGCCAAGATTGCCGAGTATGGGAACCGATGGTGCGAGCGTGCGCAGGCCGTGGCCAAGTCCGCCATCCTGCCCGTCCTCGATGGCAACACGCTGCGAGCCCACTGCAAACGGAATTCCCAGTGCCTCGCAGGCGCGTGCAATGTTTTCATTGATGGCAATGGCCCGTTCCGGTCCGCCCGTCATGGAGCTGACGAGAATTGGCGCACTGATCCGTTTCCCCAGAAAAGACGTAGAGATATCGACGTGGTCTAAATTCAGTTCGGGCAAGGCACAATGGATGAACTCAATCCGTTCAAAACCGTTCGTTTTGGTGGTCTGTTTCTGGCGCCTTCCAAGGACGACCGACAGGTGCTCGTCTTTTCTGTTTGTCGGCATTTCACCCGCAGTCCCGATTGTAATTGGTAGCAGGCAAACATCCTGGCATCTTGTTTTCCGGCCGTTCCTTTGTGATCAGGCACTAAGTAGGTGTAAAAAAATGATTGGCGGTCAAGAGCAATTCGTTGTTGGTTCATTACACGGCCATCGTTCGTACTATAGTGATACAGCTATGGTCTGGCACAGCGAGCGCCATATATCGTAGCCGTCATTGGGGCCAGTAAGCGGAAGGGACAGGACCATCAGCACATTTGCACAATCCCTCAAACGGACGGGACTCCAGTCTCCGGACAAGCACCTGGCATCTATTCGCCAGGAGGTGAATAGCACCCTGGAACACCTCTTGCCGGACGCGGCCACGCACCCCACGACACTCCATCAGGCAATGCGTTATAGCTTGCTGGGTGGCGGCAAGCGCATACGTCCGTTGCTTTGCATTCTCGTCAGCGAAGCAGCACAGGGCCATGGACGTGACTTTGCGCTTCACGCCGGTTGTGCAATCGAGTGCGTTCACACCGCTTCGCTGATCCTCGATGACCTGCCGAGCATGGACGATGCGGCGATGAGGCGAGGCCGAAAGACCACCCATCAGGAGTTCGGTGAAGCCACGGCGATTCTGGCCTCTATCGGTCTGCTGAACCTGGCCTATGGAATCATAGCCCGTCACGCCGCGACCGAACCCGGCGTCAAGGCGCATGCCCTTGATGTCCTGTGTGAAGCTGTCGGCTCCAAGGGAATGATTGCCGGCCAGGAGATCGACCTTCACGAAAGGCACCGGTTCAGCGAGGCTCGGCCGATCGAAAACCTCAACTGGCTCAAGACCGGGGTTCTTTTTGTCGCCTCGGCCCATATCGGTGCGCTTGCAGCTGGTTTGCAACCGGAATCCGTAAACGCCGTCAAAGACTTCGCCAAATATGTCGGATTGGCGTTTCAGACGGCAGATGATCTCATCGATCAGTCCGGAAGTGTCGAGACAATCGGCAAAGACGTCGGGCAAGATGACGGTGTTCCGACGCTTGTATCCCTTTCCGGCAACGAGGCAGCGCGCCGGTCGTGCGAGGAAAATCTCACCTATGCACAGGAATCCTTGCACAGGGCCCAATTGCAGGGGGCAGGACTGCAGGCGCTTGTGGACAGTATCTTCGGTTCCAAAATATAATCACGACCCATATGTTCGTGATCAAAAAACCGATCGGGGGAACCAGGACGGTGCACCCTCCGGAAGCGGCGCTCCCGGCGCTGGAAATCAATGGGCTTTCTGTACGCTACGGAAAACGCACCGTCATTGATTCGCTCGACCTGACGATCGGGCCTTCCGAGATATTCGGGCTGTTGGGTCCGAACGGCTCGGGAAAGTCGACGCTCGTTCGCGCTGTATGCCGGCGAATCAAGCCGAATGCCGGGACCATTCGCATAGCTTCCATGGAGAATTCCAGGCGAAAGGCTTTGCGCCGGGTGGGGTTGGTGCCTCAGGAAATTGCCCTTTACCCCCATTTGACGGCTCGTGAGAATCTGCTGGCCTTCGGTCGGCTTTCGGGGCTTTCGCATAAAGAGACCCAAAAGGCGCTGGATTTTGTTGTCGAAGCGACGCGATTGACAAAACACCTGGACGACGCCGTGCACACGCTGTCTGGCGGCTGGAAGCGACGTGCCAATATCGCCGCCGCCCTGCTGCATGGTCCGTCGCTGCTGATTCTCGACGAGCCGACCGTCGGTGTTGATGTGGATGCGCGTAATGCCCTGCACACTGTGATACGCAATCTGGGCCGATCAGGTCTTGCCGTCCTTCTCACCACGCATGACCTTGACCAGGCCCAGACGCTGTGCGGTCGGGTCGGTTTCCTGCGCAACGGGCATATTGCCCCGACGGGCCGTCCGGCCGATCTTCTGAAAGACACGTTCGGTTCACAATGCGAGTTGCTTGTCGATCTTTATGAGCCAGCCAATCCGGTGATACGCGATATGCTGAAGCGCCTCGGTTTCGCCAGCCGTCACCTCGGCCTTGAATGGAGCCGTATGATCGATGCATCCGTCGACAGCCAGGCGGGACTGACAGATGCGCTTCATCGCACGGGCCTTCGCATCAAGGAAATCAGGTTCCGGGAGCCGGATCTGGACAGCCTCTTCGCCAGGCTGATCGCGGAGAACACCCAGTCATGACCGGCGCCATCCTGAAGGTCATGATTCTCGGTCTGCTGCGCGATCGCGGCGCCTTTGCCATGGCCTTCGTGCTGCCGCCCCTGATCTTCATCATCTTCGCTGCGATCTTTTCCGGCACCAGCGGTGATGAAATGAAGCTGAAGGTTGCCGTGCTCGACGATGTCGGCACCGTCGAAACAAAAATGCTGATCGCTGCCATCGATGCCGAGCCGGCGCTCCGCTTGCATGAGCACGAGTTCATCGACGAGCAAAGCCTGCGCGATGCGGTCCTTGGCGGCACAACCGATGTCGGACTGATCATCCGCGGATTGCTTTACGGCGAGGATGACGCACCGCCTGTCCTCGTGATCGCCGATGCCGGACGTGCCATGACCGGTCCGATCCTGGCCGGTCATGTTCAGCGCCTGGTCGCCCGGGACCTTCCAGGCGTTTCCATGCGCCGGGTGGCGCCGACCATCGATGCAATGGCCGGCGGCTTTTCGCCGCAACAACAGGCGCAGCTCGATGCCGCGATCGATGCCATGGATACCGACGGATCCGGCGACGCCTCCACCGATACTGATCTCGTTTCGGTTGAGACGATCTCCGGTGGTGCAGGCGGCGTCACCGTAAGCTACTACGCCGGTGCCGTCGCGGTCATGTTTCTGCTGTTTTCTGCAATGCAGGGCGCGGCAACCCTGATTGAAGAGCGCACCTCCGGAATCATCGACCGCATTGCGGTTGGCCGGGCCGGAACCGATGTCATCGTCCTGGCCAAATTCCTGTTCCTGACCCTTCAGGGCTTTTTGCAAGTGTCGCTGATTTTTCTGGTCGCCTGGCTCGCCTATGGCGTTGACGTGCCTTCGCACTTCCTGACCTGGCTCGCAACAACAGTATTGGCGGCGACGGCAGCCGCCGGTCTGGCCCTTGCAATGGCCTCTGCATGCGCGTCAAGGCAACAGGCAAACACGATTTCCAGTTTCCTGGTTCTGGTGGCCTCCGCTGTCGGCGGGTCCATGGTTCCCCGCTACATGATGCCGCCATGGCTGCAGGAAATCGGCTGGTTCACCCCCAATGCCTGGGCGATCGATGCCTATCAGGGCGCGCTTTGGCGCGGCTCCTCACTTCAAGCGCTTCTGCCGTCGTTCTGGCCGCTGGCGGTGACGGCCGCGGTTGGCCTCGCCGCGGCGCTGGTCTTGTCCCGTGTCCGTCTGCGCCTTGCCTGAACGGTGCGACGATTGCCCGCCTGCCGGTACCGCCTTATTTGCGCTATAGTCGGTTTATCCCGTCGGATCGGTGATCCGACCCACAAAGAGCATCAAATATGGTTTCGTTTCTGATTGCCCTGGGAATTGTCATTACAACAATAGCTGCCATGGAGCTTTTTGCCTGGTGGGCCCACAAATATGTCATGCATGGCTGGGGGTGGAACTGGCATCGCTCCCATCATGAGCCGCATGAAGAGGCATTTGAAAAGAATGATCTTTACGCCGTCGTCTTTGCGTGTGTGGCGATGTTCCTTTTCTGGGTCGGAACCGCCTACTGGGCCGTGTGGTGGATTGCGGTCGGCGTCACCGCCTACGGCGCGCTCTATTTCATCGCCCATGACGGTCTGGTGCATCATCGCTGGCCGTTCCGCTATGTTCCCAAAACCGGATACCTGAAACGCCTTTACCAGGCCCACCGCCTGCATCATGCCGTCAAGGGCAAGGAGGGCTGTGTTTCCTTCGGCTTTCTGTGGGCGCCCAATCTCGACAGACTCAAGGCTCAGTTGCGCCGCAACCGCGAAGAACAGCATCTTGAGCTATATGAAAGTGAGCGCGAGGCCGTCGCCGAGTGATGGCCACACACGCGGTTGTTCGCACTTGCGCCTCCTTATCCTTCAGGGACGCTTGTAAAGGACGGTCCGTGGAGGGGCGTCGTTCGGGTTTTTGAGGCGCGTCGCAAGCACGTCACCAAGAGCCACAATCAAAAGCCAGTATTTGCGGCCTGTTGACGTCGAGACACGTTGCTCCCACGCGTCCGGTCCGCGTGTTTGCAATACCGTGCCGATTTCCCGGTAGACCCGCCGCGCCGCGGCGACTGCCCATGCGGAACGAAAAGGCAGCGCCGACAGACCGGCATAGGCAGAATCATAGTAAGGCTCGGCCTGCTGCAGCAGCCGCAAGGCCAAACCGTGCAAGACCGGCCAGTCATCCTTGTTGTCGGCGCGCACGTCTGAAAGACCGGCCTCCTCGAGCCATTCGGCCGGAAGATAGACCCGGCCTGCCCTGGCATCGTCAATAATGTCACGCGCAATATTGGTCAGCTGAAAGGCGAGGCCCAGATCGGAGGCGCGGTCGAGCACGGCTTCTTCCCGCACGCCCATGATCATCGCCATCATGACGCCAACGACGCCCGCGACGTGGTAGCAGTAGTCGAGCGTGTCGTCCGCCGTCCGGTAGACATGCTGCTCGACATCCATTTCAAAGCCGCGCATGAGCTCCCGTGGATGACGAGCAGGTATCCGGTTTCGCGAGACGACCTGCCGCAAGGCTTCGAAAACAGGATCATCCGTCGCCACACCGTTGAGCGCCGCTTCGGTCTGTTCCTTCAGCCGCTTCAGACGGGCAAGCTGCCCTGCCCTGTCGGCATTCTGGCCGGCGGCCGCATGACCGAGTTCCTGACCGTCGATGACATCGTCCGCATGGCGGCACCAGGCATAGAGCATCACCGCATCATGGCGCGTCACCGGAGCAAAGAGCTTGGCGGCCGCCGCGAAACTCTTTGACCCGTTGGCGATCATGGCCTCGCTGATGCGCAGGACATCGTCGGTTGACTCCATCCGGTTGGCTTCGATCGTCATGATGAAACCGCCCGCGCAGCCTCGATCCCTTCAAGCATGAGGCCTGCCGTGGCCTTGGCCGAGCCGATGACCCCCGGAATGCCGGCTCCAGGATGCGTACCGGCACCAACCAGGTAGAGATTGTCGATGACATCATCGCGGTTGTGCGGCCGGAACCACGCGCTCTGCGTCAGCAGCGGCTCGACAGAGAACGCCGAGCCGAGATGAGCATTCAATTCGTCGCGAAAATCAAAGGGCGTGAAGATCCGGCAGGTCGCCAGGTCCTTCTTGAGCCCGGGAATATACCGGTCCTCCAGATAGCCAAGGATCCGGTCCCTGTATTTTGGCCCCTCCTCGTCCCAGTCTATCGCTGCCGTGCCCAGATGCGGGACGGGCGACAGCACGTAGTAAGCGCTGTGTCCTGGCGGCGCCAGGCTGTCGTCCGTGACCGAGGGGCAATGAAGGTAAAGCGAAAAATCTTCGGCAAGACCGTCCGCCTTGAAGATGTCGTTGATCAGCTCGCGGTAGCGCGGACCAAACAGCACCATATGGTGTTCAAGGTTTTTCGGCTCACCCTTCAGGCCAAAATAGATGACGAAAAGTGAGTTTGAATAACGCTTTTTCTTAAGGGACTTAGCTTGTTGAACGCCACGCGGTTCGCGCCGCAGGAGCTTGTCATAGAGGTGTACGACATCAGCATTGACCGCGACCGTATCGGCGTCGATACGTTCACCGTCGACAATGACGCCGCCAGCGCGCCCGTTGTCCACCAGGATTTCGTCAACCGGCGCGCCCAACCGCATTTTTCCGCCCAGTTCCTCGAACAGCGTGACCATTCCACGCACCAGAGCGCCGGTACCGCCCTTTGCAAACCAGACGCCGCCGCGACGTTCAAGCGCATGGATCAGCGCGTAGATGGATGATGTGTCGAAGGGATTGCCGCCAACCAGAAGCGAGTGGAATGAAAACGCCTGCCGGAGCTGTTCATCCGAGATGAAGCTCGCGACCTTGGAATAGACGCTGCGGTAACTTTCCAGCCGAATGAGTTGCGGCGCTGCCCTGATCATGTCCCGGAAACTTAAAAAAGGCACAGCGCCGAGCTTCTCGTAGCCCTCGCGGTACACCTCGCCCGAATAGGCCAGAAAGCGTTTGTAGCCATCGACGTCTTTCGGCGATTTTTGCGCAATCTGTTGGTCGAGAGACACCTGGTCGTTTGTGTAGTCGAATCGGTATCCGTCTTCCCAGCAGAGCTGATAAAACGGATCGACAGGCAACAGCGGCGCATAGTCATCCATGTTGCGGCCTGTCAGAGCCCACAGCTCCCGCAAGGCGGCGGGATCGGTGATCACCGTTGGGCCGGCATCAAACACGAAGCCCTGATCCTCATAGACATAGGCTCGGCCGCCGGGCCGGTCACGTTTTTCAAATATCGTGGTCTCAAATCCGCCGCTTTGGAGACGAATCGCAAGGGCCAGTCCGCCAAAACCGGATCCGACGACTATCGCTTTTTTGCCGTTGTCCATATCCGGTCCCCTATTCCCCCGCGAGCGCCCGTGCTTCACTTACGCAGCGAACTGCTTTTTGGATCGGTACGGGCGGTTTTCCGGCGACAATTCTCAGCTTGTCGGTAGGACGGATACGACCGGCATAGAAGCGCTGGATCAGCGCCTGCGGCAGACGGTAGAAACGTTGCAGCACGACATAACGCTTGCGGGGCGCTGCCGCCCGAAACAGCATTCGGTTCAGGAAACGGAAAAATGCCTGTTGTTGGTTGGTCGCCAAAGCGTATTCCTCGACGGCCTTGCGAACCGCCGCAGTTGTCAATGGCCGTTTGAGTGTGGCGATGAGATTGGCCGTGTCGATTGCAATCGGCAGGCTGTATCCGGTGGTCGGATGAAACAACGCCGCCCGCATTCCGATCGGCGCCAAATGAGACGGAACACGGCTCCAATGGGCCTCGGCATCGTGCGCAAGTGCGATCGGCAAGATGCCATTTTCCGTACGGATCAGTTGTTTGACAACCCAGCCCCGATTTGCCGCATAGGCAAGAATGTCCGATTGCAGCGCTTCAAATTCCAGGGTCCCCTCATCGCTGTAGCGCGTATCCTCGATGAGCACACGGGTCGGTGACAGCGGCAGCACGTAGATGAAACGGTACCCGTCTTTCTGATCGACCGAGGCATCCATGATTGTCGGAACGGATTCACCGTGTGGCCGGCCAAGCTCGACCTCTACGCCCACAAACTTCTGAAACCCCAGTTTCAGGCCTTCCATTGGAGCAAAACCGCGACCGTCGATCACACAGGAAGCATCAATTCTGGAGCCGTCGCCCAGCGTAACGCCGGAATCGCGCATTTCCTCTACGCGCATGTTTTCCAGTGTCTCGATGTTTTCGGTTGCATATACGGCTTGCCGCAACGCATCCGACGTGATCGAGGCATATGGGGTCGTCAGACTGCGCGTGAAACGCGGAAAGATGACCTTCTGTCCGGGCCATTCATGAGCAATGACGGGGCCGAGGCGCCGGTAATCTGAAGGGTCCAGGTCGGTCCGATGGAACGACCAGGTGTGGTTGCCGCAAATATTCTCGCCGGCCTCGATAAGCGCAACCCTTTCGCCCTGCTCTGCAAGGCGCATCGCGACGACACAAGCGGCAAGGCCGCCTCCGGCGATGACGATATCCGCCTTGACCCTACTTGTGGAATGTGTCGCACCCAGAGCCGCAGTCCCTCTTCTGTCCGGCCTTTTTATTGATGAGTCAGGCCGAATGTTCATCACGCCCGCAAAGGCAAGCCGCTGTTCAAGAGCATATGGCTGAACGCGCGGCTTTCTCAACCCGTATGAGCAACATCGAACTTAGCCTTTTGTCGGGCCGTGCGCCAAACGAATTGCGGTTGGTTGAAACAAATTGTTGCCCCGCCCGGGCACCGTTGCACGCGGTGAGTGCAACGACGCCACAAAAAGGTCAGTCATGGTGAAGGGGTCGCTTGGAAGCGTTATCCCTGCCGCTGCCTTGAAGGCGGGGCAACTGCGATAAATGTGGGTGGGAACGGCTGCCGATACAATGATATCCGTCCGGAATCGGGACCCCGTTCAGATCACAATTGCGGGAGCCCGCACGGCTCTTAAACCGGCTCCTGTGCGCCTGCTGGTCAGCGGCTTCACCGGCAACCCGGCGGCACAAACATGGACAATTGTCCTTGCCCCGGATTGATCCGATGTGCTTCAACCGTTTTCCGGTGTCACCCACGCCACAGAGTTGACAGGATCGGGCTCGACAACTCTGCATTCCGAAGGGGTGCCCAACAGCATTGAGGCCTCGAAAGAAGGAAAATCGTCGATGAAGGATATCATCAGTCACTTGCGCAACGTCGAGGAGACCGCCAATCTCGACTGGCAGCATCATGTCATGATGGCGCGTGCGGCAGCCGATGCCATTGAAAGACTGGACGCGCAGCTCCAGGACGCTGTCAAAGTGGCCTTCGAACATGGCGCGACCGCGTGGGTGAAAGACCACCATCCTGACGCGTTTGACCGGCTTTCCAAATAATCGTCGGCGCCTCCGCGCCCATGGATTTCGGAAACTCTGTGCGGACCAGAACCGGATACACAAATGACAACGGTGTGGGGATATTGGAGGCCTCGCCCGGAATCGAACCGGGATAGAAGGATTTGCAGTCCTCTGCGTAACCATTCCGCCACGAGGCCTCAGCCGGCGGTTCAGCCGGACGAAGCACGCACTTAAATTGAAATCCCGAGTTGCGCAAGGGGAGCTTCCGGAAATTTCCCGGATTTGCCCCGGGCCGGTTGTCGAATGGTTAGTCGTTGATGGATCAACGCGTTAAACCGCTCATACCGGCACAAGGCTGGCCTACAAAAGCCGCCGGTAAATGTCGTAATTCTCATCGTCGAAACAGACAAATGTGACGGTGTCGATCCCGCCGCCATCATCAAACTTTCGGACTGTTGCAACAGCGATTTCGGCCGCCGGCTGTTTCGGGTAACCATAGATTCCCGTGCTTATGTTGGGGAACGCGATGGCTCGAAGGCCATTTTCGACACCCAACCGCAGACTGGCAGTGTAGCATTGCGCCAACAATGCCGGTTCACCTGATCCACCACCGTGCCATACCGGACCCACCGTATGGATGACGTGTCTGGCAGGAAGTTCGCCGGCGGTCGTGATGACGGCCCTTCCCGTCTCGCATCGACCGATCCGTTCAATGATCGCCTTGCATTCCTCAAGGATCTGCGGTCCGCCCCTGCGATGAATGGCACCGTCCACACCGCCCCCGCCAAGCAGTGAGGAATTGGCCGCGTTGACGATCGCGTCGACCGAAAGCGTTGTGATGTCGGCCTTGATGAGCTGCAGTTTCATATCTTCCTCCGAGCGGGCCAGTATCCGCCGGACCTGTATGTCCGTGCAAGCTGCCTAGCCCTTCCTGCCGCGACGGCCAAAGCGCAGAGCCAGGCGCCGCCGCCAGCGCCGCACCATCGGAATATCGTGCGACAGGATCAAAAGGCCGAGCGGGATCATCCAGAACCCGAGTATGGGCAGGAAACCCAGGATGCCGCCAATGACAAGGAGGATCCCAAGCCCCATGCGCAACATGCGGCTCTCGGGCAGCCTGATGTGGCGCGAGCCGATGCGCAGCACGCGTCTCGGCGTTTCCGTGGACGTTTCATGGTCACTGTGCAGCGAGCCCGTCAATCGGCAATCCCCGGTTTTCCGTGCTTGGCCAGCACTGGCGTATCACCCCATTTGGCCATCGCCTGCACAAAGCGCAAGGCGCAAATATTTTTGACAAAGTGGCTTGGCAACGGCGCATTTCTTTTCTATACGCCGTTCCACGCCACAATGTGGATCGTTCCCCGGTAGCTCAGTGGTAGAGCAGTTGACTGTTAATCAATTGGTCGCTGGTTCGAATCCGGCCCGGGGAGCCACCTTCCTTACGCTTCCAGCCACCTCATTGGACACCGGTCTTTTGCTGAGATCTTCGGCGCCGGCCTTCAGTCGTCGCGCTCTTTGCTGACGATGTTGAAGTCCCTGTCCAGATCAAACTCGTAAAGCATGTGACCACATAACGCGCGGTCGACCTCGTACCGATTGTCATCATAATCGAATTCAGCGATGCCGCCGGAGCATCCCTCCAAAGCCAGCGCCGCATCGATACGAGCCCGTTCCTGCTCTGTAACCGGGCGTTCGCCGTCGACAATCTCAAAAGCGGTATTCAGCTCGAAATCGAAGGTTCCCTGGCCAGTGCAAGTCGCATCATCGACTTCGAAGCGGTTGTCATCGGTGTCGAATTCCAGGTCCGTCGCAGTGCATCCGATCGCGGCAAGGGCGGCTTCAATCTTTACGCGTTCGGCATCCGTTACCGGCCGGTCGGCCTTGGCCGGAATGCACAGCAAGAAGAAGATCGCAGTCAGAAGGTACCGTTTCATCGGGTCAGCTCCAGTGTTCAGGCCACCCCTCCCAGACTTGCAGATATGTATGAATTTCGGCTTTCACAACAAAAGGTTAGGCTTTCTCGACATTAAATTTCAGTCACTTTGCGGTCGTCGGGCGGCACTCGGAACATTAAAGACGCGTCGACATAAACGGCGCATTGAGTGGCAAGGCCCTCACCGCCGCCCTAATTCTTCAGTTAATGGACCGTGCCCGGGCGCTGCAACGCGTGCGCACAGCTGCCGATGTGGCGGATGTATGCTTGACCTGCATCAAGGCGTTTCGGGCCGTTTATGGCAGTATGGCTCCCTAGCGACGGAGGAGACGATGAAAGCCACAATGATTGTCGAACACGCTCGTCAACTGCTCGACGCCCATGGCGACAGGGCCGAAGCGGAAGCTGCTCAAAAGGCCAACGAACTGGATGCCAAAGGCAAATCCGAGGATGCCGCGAACTGGCGCCGCGTCCGCGCCGCGATTCACGAATTGCGGCCACCGCATGTCAGCTGACATCTAACCAAGAAGGGGTGGCTTTGTGCCGCCCCTTTTCATCTCCGCTGTCATTACATGAAAAACCCGGTCACGCGTTCACACGGCGCGGCCAACAGACCCGCCATTGCGGCGGCATTGTCACCGCGTGTCACGGGACGTTTCCAAATGTGCTTCACGGAATTGGCCTGTTTTGTTGACTTCCGCCCGCCCTTTGCTTGTCTGAACACCATCGGCGCAGCGCCGAAACCACAGCTCATATGCCGGTGCCTCTGCATATTGCGGTGACCGGCACAGCCGGTCCGCCGTTTGAGGGCTCTGGCGGGCCGGCGCGACGGCTGCCATGCTCCGCAAATAACGTGGAAAAACAAATATCTTCCCGACGCCACTTGCATATGCGCACACGTCCATGAAAGATATTGTGGGGATCGCCCTGCCCGCACAAGCTGACCCATCTCGGCCGGGCGGATCGAACGCAGGGTTTGTATGCATACGCATCGGAGGCGTGCAGATGACCGGGACAGCGACAAAGGCGGATGACGCGAGCGCCGTGGAAATCGTTTCGGCAGGAAACATCGGTCAGCACCTGAAAGGTCTGCCATTCAAGGCACAGCTGGCACTGCGTGCGATAACAGGACTGCGTAACGGAGAGCTCGACCTGACGCTACCGGACGGTCGCCGCTGGCGCATTGAAGGCTCGGAAAGCGGGCCTCGCGCCGGTGTTATCCTGCACAACTGGAACCTGCCCTACGCGGCCTTCCGCCGCGGCACGATCGGGGTGGCGGAGTCTTACATGGATGGCGACTGGGAAAGCCCGGACATCCCGACCTTCCTCGAACTCTTTCTCGTGAACACCCATATCGGCAACCACATGGCCAGCGGTGCGAAGGGTCTTGCCAGCCTTATGGAGCGCCTGCGTCATCTGTTCCGTTCGAACACCAAGACCCAGGCAAAGAAGAACATCGCAGCGCATTATGATCTCGGCAACGCATTTTACGAAAAGTGGCTCGATCCGAGCATGACCTATTCGTCAGCGCTGTTCCAGACGGGCGCCAACGACCTGCACAGCGGTCAGAAAGCAAAGTACAAGGCGCTTGCCGACGCCATCGGCATCACAAGGGACAGCCATGTCCTCGAGATCGGCTGCGGATGGGGCGGGTTTGCCGAATACACGGCCAGGGAGATCGGCGCGAGGGTGACCGGCCTGACGATCAGCCGCGAGCAGCTCGCCTACGCGCAAAAGCGCATTCACAATGCCGGCCTGTCAGACAGGGTCGAGCTGAAGTTTCAGGATTATCGCGAGGAACGCGGCGTTTACGATCACATCGCCTCCATAGAGATGTTCGAGGCGGTCGGAGAAAAGTACTGGCCCGGCTACTTTTCCAAACTGAGCGAATGCCTGAAACCTGGCGGGCGCGCGGGATTGCAGATCATAACTATCCATGAGGATGCTTTCGAGAATTACCGGCGTAATCCGGATTTCATCCAGCGCTATGTGTTTCCCGGTGGCATGCTGCCGACCTTCGAGATCCTCGAAGATCTCGGCCGCAAGGCCAATCTGAGGCTGGCCGGGCACCGGGCATTCGCCCAGGACTACGCGCGCACCCTGTCGGAATGGTGTTCGCGCTTCTGGGATGCATGGCCGAGCATCCGGCCCATGGGTTTTGACGACCGCTTCAAGCGGCTTTGGGAATTCTACCTGCACTATTGCGAGGCCGGGTTCCGCGCCGAGAACATCAATGTGCGTCAGATTATCTACCAGCGCTCTTGAACGGCATGGTTCAGGACGCAACGCTCGCCGGTTAGCCATGCTTCTGCCGCTGAATTGAAATACTATTTTGCGAAATTGCGACGGCGGCAAACATCATTTCTTGCCGCGACCCGTGTTGATAATCCACAACCGTCAAAATACTGTTGCAGCGATCCGAACGGGGCAAACCTATGACCATCTTCCAGAACGTGCTCGAGGGCATCGGCAATACGCCGCTGATCAAACTGAAAAAAGCGTCCGAACTGACAGGCTGCACGATCCTCGGCAAGGCCGAATTTCTCAATCCCGGCCAGTCGGTGAAGGACCGCGCCGCCCTCTTCATCGTCCGCGATGCGGAAAAGAAGGGGCAGTTGCGGCCGGGCGGCGTCATCGTCGAGGGAACGGCCGGCAACACCGGCATCGGCCTTTCGATGGTCGCCAAGGCGCTTGGCTATCGCACAGTGATTGTCATCCCCGAAACCCAGAGCGAGGAAAAGAAAGACGCTCTACGCCTTCTCGGCGCGGAATTGGTCCAGGTGCCCGCCGTTCCCTACCGCAATCCCAACAACTATGTGCGCCTTTCGGGCCGGCTGGCAGAGCAGATTGCGCGCGAGGATCCGAACGGTGCCATCTGGGCGAACCAGTTCGACAATGTCATCAACAGGCAGGCCCATATCGAAACCACGGCGCCGGAAATCTGGCGCGACACGGATGGCAAGGTGGACGGCTTCATTTGTGCTGTTGGTTCCGGAGGCACGCTCGCCGGTGTCGCCGTCGGGCTGCGAGAGCGGAGCCCGGACGTCAAGATCGGCATTGCCGACCCGCTCGGCGCCGCGCTCTACAACCACTACAAGCACGGCGAGATGAAAGCCGAGGGAAGTTCGATAACCGAAGGGATCGGCCAGGGCCGCATCACGGCCAATCTGGAAGGCTTCACACCGGATTTCGCCTATCAGATCCCGGATGCCGAGGCTTTCCCTTACGTCTATGATCTCATCGAGGACGAAGGCATGTGCCTGGGTGGATCGTCCGGCATCAACATCGCCGGCGCCGTCAGGATGGCACAGGAGATGGGGCCCGGCCACACCATCGTCACCATTCTTTGCGACTACGGCAACCGTTATCAATCGAAGCTCTTCAATCCTGAATTCCTGCGCTCCAAGGATCTGCCTGTGCCGCAGTGGATTGAAAAGTCTCCGGATATCTCAATCCCCTACGAAGAGGTTTAAGCCTTGCAGGAAACGCGTCCGCTCTTCATCGACGATGCCTATCTGTCGACGGCCGAGGGCCGCGTCGCCGCCGTCAACGACCGTGGCGGCATCCTGCTCGACCAGACCTGTTTTTATGCTACCTCCGGCGGGCAGCCCGGCGATATCGGATTTTTCGAGCGTGAGGACGGGTCCAAGATCGAGATCGCCGCAACGGTCAATGGGCAGTCCAAGAGCGAGATCGTCCATGTGCCCGCCAACGAGCAAGCGGTTCCGGAGATCGGAGAGAAGGTCGCGCTTCATATCGACTGGCCCCGCCGCTACCGGTTGATGCGCATGCACTCGGCCTGCCACCTCCTGACCGTGGTGTGCCCCTATCCCATTACAGGCGCATCCGTCGGTGAGAACGAAAGCCGCGTCGATTTCGACATGAGTGAGGCCATCGACAAGGCGACGGTCAGCGAAAGGCTGATGGAGTTGGTCGACGGCAACCACCCGATCTTCGCACAATGGATCGACGAGGCGGAACTGGAAGCCAACCCCGGCCTGGTGAAGTCGAAGAACGTCCGCCCACCGCGCGGCAGCGGCCGCATCCGGCTGGTCTGCATCGGCGATGAGGCCGGCGTCGACAGTCAGCCCTGCGGTGGAACCCACGTTTCCGAGACCGGTGAGATCGGCGCCATCCATATCGGCAAAATCGAGAAGAAGGGGCGCGAGAACCGCCGTTTCCGCATTCGCTTCGGCGAATTGCCCGGCTGATCGGCGCGATAATGCCCATGGCTGAAAAAAGTGCTTTCGTCGTTTCGGCCGACTGGCTGGAAGAGCATCTGGGACAGGAAGGTCTGCGCATTGTCGACGCGTCCTGGTACCTGCCGGCGCAAGAACGCGACGCGAGGACCGAATACGAGGCCGGTCATATTCCGGGCGCCGTCTTCTTCGATCAGGACGCCGCGGTAGAACCCGGTGCCGATCTTCCCCATACCCTGCCGCGCCCGGCTGTCTTTACAGAACATGTCTCCGCTCTCGGCATTTCCGATGGCGACACGATCGTTGTTTACGATGGTCCCGGCATGCTTGCTGCACCGCGCGTGTGGTGGATGTTTCGCGTCATGGGCGCGGCGAAGGTTTACGTGCTCGATGGCGGTATCGACCGCTGGAAGGCTGACGGGCGGCCCATGAGCACGGAAATTCCTGTCTATCCGAAAGGCGTTTTCAACGCGGCGTTTGATGCATCCGCGGTGGTTGGTTTTGACGAAATGCGCGCCGTCGTCGCGTCCGGCTCCAGCCAGATCGCCGATGCACGAAGCGCTGGCCGTTTTACCGGCAAAGAGGCCGAGCCGCGGCCCGGCCTGCGGTCGGGCCGCATGCCCGGGGCCCGCAATGTCCCTGTGTTGTCGCTTTCGGAAAACGGCCATCTCAAATCCCTCGACGCGCTGCGCGCGACACTTGAGGGCGCAGGCATCGACCCGTCCGCCCCGGTCGTCACTACCTGTGGCTCCGGCGTCACCGCCGCCGTCATCACACTCGCGCTCAACTCGCTCGGCAATCAGGACGCGCGTCTTTATGACGGGTCGTGGTCGGAGTGGGCTTCGCGCGACGATACGCCCGTGGAAACCGGGGAACAGTGATGGCCAGGGGACGTGCGCCGCTTAAGGCGATAGTGACCTATCTGGAACAGACACAGCGGCCGACACAGCTTTGCCCGATGCCGGTGAACCTGCATGTCGCGCTGATGAAGCAGACGGATATCCCCCTGCATTTCTACCGTTTCCTGCAGCTGCGTACCGGCCGGGAATGGCACTGGGTTGCGCGCTTGCGTCTCAGCGACAACGCATTGTCAAAGATCGTCCACGCACCTGAGACTTCGATCCACGTGCTTTATCTCAACGGCGCGCCGTCCGGCCTGTTCGAGCTGCGGCAGGTCAATCCCGAGACCGTCAATCTGGAATATTTCGGCCTCATGCCGCACGCGCAGGGCCACGGGCTTGGCCGGTGGCTGCTCGCCCAGGCACTGGAGGCAGCGTGGGAGACCAGCCCGCTCAAGGTCACGGTTAACACCTGCACGCTGGACCACCCCGCCGCCCTGCCCCTTTACCAGAAGCTCGGCTTTACGCCGATCGGCCAGAGCGAGACCTTTATCCATCCACTCACCGACGCCGACCTGTTGCGCATCGTCAAATCGATCTGAAGCTGAACGGGCTGTTCATCCCAGCTTCAGCAGCTTTTCTCTAACCTTCCTCCATCTATTCAGCGGCCGGGTGATCCGGTCGGGACGAGAGGAAGACTGATATGAAACGCCGCACTTTTTTGACCGCTATCGCCGCCGTTGTCGCCGCGCCCGCTGCCGCGTCTGCTGCACAGTTCAAACTGGCCATCGACGACGGCAATCCGCCGACGAAGAAGGTCTTTGTCGCCAACAAGTTCAACAAGAAGGCGCCCAGCGCACTGACCATCGAAAAGAGCCTCAAGGCCCCACCGACGGTCAAGATCAAGCCGTCGATGAAGGGCACAGTACAGGACATCAAGCGCCGCAGAGCGCTGCGTCACGTCGCTCCTTCGATCGAGATCCAGGCGATCAATTTCGCATTCGGCTCGCCGCACATTCCGCCGAGCCAGCACTGGAAGGTGGAGCAGATTGCACAGGCCATGCACAACATGCTCGGCTACAATCCGAACGAACTGTTCCTGATCGAGGGCCATACCGACGCTGTCGGCTCCTACGCCAGCAACCAGCACTTGTCCGAACGCCGCGCCGGCTCGTTGCAACGCGTGCTCACCGACTATTTCGGCGTGCCCTACCATGTGCTCGAGACGGTCGGCTACGGCGAGGAGGATCTGTTGATCGACACGCCATATGCCGACTGGCGCAACCGTCGTGTCACCCTGCGTCGGATTACGGATATTGTTTATCAGTGAGCGAACGTCGACCTGCCCCGTCAGATGACGGGGCATCAACATGTTGCCGACACCGCCGGAAAAAGCCAACATCACCAGACTGTGCATGCCGCTATTCGATCTGGCCGATCGGTCTATACAGTCTGCAGACCATTCAGTACTGGTCTGGATGGAGCGCGATCAGGGAATTGAGACCTTGGTTTGGGGAGCCAGGAGAGTCGATTGACCGGAGTTCATACGAAGTTCAAACACCGAGTGTCCGAAATCGGAAATAGGGATGCCATCTACAATGAACTTGGCTGCGGCGCACTGACGGAGAAAGTCAAATTCCGAAAGGACTATTTCTCGCTGCATCCCAACCACCAAAAAATAACAAGGGAAAAGAACGAGGCAAAGAAACGCGCTATTCGGATAGTAGTAATTGCAATAGTAACATTACCAATTTTACTACTATTGCTAGCAGCAAATTTCTATTTATTTATAATTATTGCAATTATAATCGATATTACATTAAGGAGCCGATTTAGAGGGCATATTATGCGCTCGGCACTTTTGGCCGGCTCCGAAAAAGCTCCAGACGGAATGAGACTGGCCGAGAATAACGACTACTGCCTGTTTCTTCGCGAGTTCGCGCGCGATGACCAAAAGCTGGAATCAGTATTGAGCGATTCCGTTTTCGGAATCGGCCCGCTAGTCGCGCTTGGGGATCCACGAGACGGCGTGCCAAGCATCGGCGGTGCGTACAGGTCTTATGTGCAGGAAGATTGGGAAACTGCCGCCGCTCAACTCATCGACAACGCCACCCTATTGTTCCTGGTAGGTTCCCCCAACACCGGTATCAGATGGGAAATCAACTACATAAAGGAACATGGGCACTTGGAAAAGTGTGTCCTTCTTCCGGAAGATTTCGGACACACGATATCCGAAGGTTCGAACGAACAAGGATTTTTGAGTCTTTTCACACCCAAGGCGCTTCAGGATTTTTACTCAGGTGCCCGAGTGTACCGCACGTCGCGAAGTCTCGGATCGGCCAGGTGGAGATACCTGGCGGAATTTGGAGCCGATTTCAGTGAGAGCGACAGTGAAACCATGGTCAGGTGCGATTCTGCTTTCACCGACGGCGAAGTTTTTACAGGCATTGAAGTTTGCCCAAAGAAATTCAGGTCAGAGCGCCAGAGACTTTCGTCTGCGGTCTGGGTAGCTGTAGCCGAAACATATCGCAAGCGGCACCACTAAGCCTTTGGAAAGGAGTATTTTCAGCGGTGCCTCAAAACAACTGGAAGGGTACCTGTAGATATTCCGCTTATGCGACGGACCAGCCTTACCCCGCCAACCGCACAGCATCCCCGTATCCCCGCCCCCGACCGTAGAACTCCAGCGTCTCCGCGTGGAAGTAGGCACTTTCTGTCAGATTAGATCCGCCGGAAGTTGAAAAACGGATCGGCTGGCCACAGTGGTTGTACATTCCGGCCAGGCGATCATCCCGATGCAGGTCATATTCACCGCTGACGCCGACCTCGACGAGCCACAGCACCGCGCTGGCAACCGTTCATACCATCCAGTTCAGGAAAAGCTCCGCCGGGACATAGATAGACTATTCTGTGTGGAACAAATCCGCAAAGTATGGCCTGAACTTGATGTCGCGACGCCGTTCCGGCTACGCTACTTAAACATGTACAGGTCAGAGAAATGCGCGACAACAACAAGATCAAGTCGAACCGGCTGAACGAACTCATTCCGCCTGAGATCAGAGGCAATGCATTTTACAATGACCTGCACAAGATTGCTTGCCGCACCGACATACGGACATTCCTGGAAATCGGCTCGTCAAGCGGCGAAGGCAGCACCCATGCTCTGGTAAGTGGACTGCGGAAGCGCCCGGATACTGATGAGCTGCGGCTGTTTTGTCTGGAAATCAGTAAGCAACGCGCTGATGCGCTGCAAGCGCACTATCAAGAAGACGGTTTCGTACGATGCTACAACATGTCATCCATTCCGGCTGCTGCATTTCCCACAGACCCAGAACTCGAGCATTTTTACTGCAATGTGCGCTATCCGCTAAAGCCCAGGAAGGCCGCTGATAAACTCAGCATGGCACGCAACGACATGCGCACCGATCTCGAGTATCTGGTGGCTTCCGGTGCGGACGGTCACGGGATTCGCGCAATAAAGGCAGAAAACGGCATCAGGGATTTCGATTTTGCGCTCATAGACGGTTCGGAATTCGCGGGAGAACGCGAACTGTGGGAAGTAATGGGAGCGAAGATAATCGCGCTGGACGATATCATGACCTTCAAATGCTGGAACGCCCACCGCATTCTCAAGGCCCATTCCGGATACCGGCTGACCAGCATGTCCAGGCGAGTCAGAAATGGCTATTCCATTTTTGAACGCAGATATTGATACCCGGCGGTCCTACCCCGCCAACCGAACAGCATCCCCGTATCCCCGCGCCCGGCCGTAGAACTCCAGCGTCTCCGCATCGAAATAGACCCGGTCGGCCAAGGATGAGCCGCTGCAATAGGTGAAATAGATCGGTTGACTGTCGTGGGTGCGCGATTTGATCCAGCCGCCATTTTGGCGCAGGTCATATTCGCTGCAAATGCCTGCTTCAATCAGCCAGCGTGCTGCACCGGAGAAGGATTCTCCATGTTTTTCAACATCATCCGACCGCGCAACCAGCCGCTCATAGTCTTTTTCGGTCAGCGCGCGTGATGGCAGATTGGCCGCGGCGCCAAGGATTGCGACGCCGAAAAGGCCCGTAACAACAATCGATCCGATATTCACTAGACAAGCCCCCCTTTATCTAGCAGACCGCATGATTGTAGCGCACCGGGCTAAAGGTCCGATTGACCGATTGGTTCAAATTCTATGCAATTGATTCAACAAATTCATACCAGTATCAAAGCCGTGAGCGCCGATACCGCGGACGAGCCACGCGTTCACCGGCCCATGCAAAAAAGCCGCCCGGCCATGCGGCGGGGCGGCTGTGGGCTGGCGTCCCGATTCCTCAGGCGACCTTGAGGACTGTCTCGGCCTCGGCAAACTCGTATCCGAGCGCCTCGGCGACAGGTCCATTGGTAATACGGCCACGATGCACATTGAGACCGGCACGAAGATGCCGGTCCTCGGCAATCGCCTTGAGGCCCTTGTCGGCCAGCTGCAGGCCGTAATGGAGTGTGGCGTTGTTCAGCGCATGCGCTGAAGTGACCGGAACAGCGCCCGGCATATTGGCAACGCAGTAATGAATGACGCCGTCAACTTCGAAGGTCGGTTCCGAATGGGTCGTCGGGTGCGAGGTCTCGAAGCATCCACCCTGATCGATCGCCACATCGACGATGACCGAGCCCTTCTTCATGCCCGACAGCATTTCGCGGGTCACCAGTTTCGGTGCCGCCGCCCCGGCAACCAGCACGGCGCCAACCGTCAGATCCGCCGAGAAGACCTCGTGTTCCAGTGCCTCGATCGTCGAGTAGCGGGTACGCACGCGGCCGTGGAAGATATCATCGAGTTGCCGCAGGCGCGGGATCGAACGGTCAAGCATCGTCACTTCCGCGCCAAGGCCGACCGCCATCTTGGCGGCATTCAATCCGACGACACCGCCACCGATAATGGTGACCTTGCCAGGCGGCACACCAGGCACACCGCCCAGCAGCACGCCGCGACCGCCATTGACTTTTTCAAGCGCCGTGGCGCCAGCCTGTATGGCCAGCCGTCCGGCAACTTCCGACATCGGTGCGAGCAGCGGCAGGCCGCCGTGATCGTCCGTGACCGTCTCATAGGCAACCGCGGTGCAGCCGGATTCAACCAGCCCCTTGGTCTGCTCGGGATCGGGAGCCAGGTGAAGATAGGTATAGAGAATCTGGTCCTCGCGAAGCATCACCCACTCGGATGGCTGCGGCTCCTTGACCTTCACGATCATGTCGGACTGGTCGAAGACGTCCTTGGCTGTTGCAACGATCTTGGCACCGGCCGCCTGGTAGACACCGTCATCGGCGTCAATGCCAAGTCCGGCATTGGTCTCGACAATGACCTCATGACCATGGGCGACATATTCACGAACCGAACCCGGCGTCAGTCCGACGCGAAATTCGTTGTTCTTGATTTCCTTTGGGCATCCGACACGCATTGAGCGTCCTCCACATCTTTAAGCGCGAATTGCGCTGCCTTTCGTGGCCATATTGCACCACAGGAGGTGTGAAATGTCCTTGCGAAGTGCACTTAAAGATATGGGTGTTTTCGAATTTTATTGCGCAATTTAGGAATATATTGAAGAATCATCGAATGGATAAGCTGGATACAATTGATATCGCGATTCTGAAGACGCTTCAGGAGGATGGCCGAATCTCCAACGCGAACCTCGCGGAAAAGGTCGGCCTTTCGGCATCTGCCTGCTCGCGCCGGCTCGATATTCTGGAAACGTCCGGCGTAATACGCGGCTACCACGCACGGCTGTCCAACCGGGCGCTCGACTACAGGATGACGGCGATCGTGCATATCTCGCTTTCCGGCCAGTTCGAGAAGACGCTGAGCGAATTCGAGGCGGCTGTCCGGCGCTGTCCCAACGTTCTGGTCTGCTATCTGATGTCGGGTGAGTATGACTATATCCTGCGCGTCGCTGCCAAGGACCTTGAGGATTACGAGCGAATACACAAGGAATGGCTGTCCGCCCTGCCCCATGTCGTTCGCATCAATTCCGCGTTCGCACTGCGCGAAGTCATCGACAGGCCAAATATTGACGTTGATATGCGCTAGCCTGACCGCGTAATTTGTCAACTGACAGAGTTGGAGATTGGCAATGGCGAAACGGTCTCGACTGACAAGGTGGTTCTACGGCATTGTCGTATTGATCATCCTCGGAGCAATCGTTTTCTATTTGGGACCGCGGACAGAAGTGAGTACCAGCATCAGTTTCGATCCTGCGGCAATCGGCGAGGATGTCGAGGCGTATCTTGCCCGGCAGGAGGCGCGCTTTGACGACATCCGGCCCGGCCTCAACAAGCAAGTCGTCTGGGCCTATCCGGCATCGCGCGCCAAGACACCGATATCACTCGTTTATATTCACGGCTTTTCCGCCTCGCCCGGCGAAATACGGCCCGTCATGGATATCGTCGCCGAGGATATCGGCGCCAACCTCTATTACACCCGCCTCGTCGGACACGGCCGCACGGGTGATGCCATGGCCGAGGCTACGGTCGACGGCTGGGTCAACGATGTCGCGGAGGCAATCGCCATTGGCCGCCGTTTGGGCGAGAGGGTCATCCTTGTGGGCACATCAACCGGCGGCACGCTGACAACCTGGGCCGCAACGCAGCCCGATCTGAGCGCCGATGTCGCCGGGATCGTCAATATCTCCCCGAATTACGGCATACAGGCCGCCGGAGCCGGACTGCTGACCATCCCGTGGGCCCGGCAGATCCTCGGCATAGTTGCCGGCGAGCGCCGGTCGTTCGAACCCAAGAACGATCTGCAGAGGCAAAACTGGACGCATGAATATCCGTCGGAAGCGGTATTGCCGATGGCCGAACTCGTCAAACTCGTGCAGAATGCCGATTTCTCCAAGATTACCATCCCTATCCTCTTCATCTTCTCGGAGAACGATACGGTGGTGCGCCCGGAGATGACGAAATCCGTCGCCGGCCAATGGGGCGCCGACAGCGAAATCGTCATCATCAATGACAGTGAGGACAAGGACCATCACGTCCTGGCCGGCGATGCCATTTCGCCAGGAACCACGCAGCGCACGGTGGACATAATCGAGGACTGGATCGGCAAGCTTCCAGACGTGTCCTGAAGCTAGCGGTTCGGCTTTTTGTCCTGTGAGAAAAAGTAGATCGCGACGGTAATCGCCAGGATCACGCCATAGAAGCCGAACAGAAACGAAAAGGTCGGCGCCGGATCAAGCGGGTCGAAACGCGCCTGCGCCATCTGCCCGGTCAGGAACTGGCCTAGCCCCACGCCGCCAATGGTAAAGAAATTCATTAGCGTGACGCCGCGCCCCGTGAGTTCCCTCGGGAAGAAGTCGCGCGCATGCGCCATCATGACGCCATAGCTCGCGCCGAAAAGCCCGATCGCGACCAGCAGCGCTGTGACCTGCCAAAGCGGCTGCACCGGATAGATGGCCAGTATGATCAGCGCGATTGCTCCGAACAGGTTGCCGAAGAATGAAACCCATTTTCGCGTACCGAACAGCGTGTCCAGCGGGCCATAGAGCACGCTGCCCAGGATCATGGAAATCGCCATGAAGAGTGAGATCGTGCCGATGAGCTGTGTCGAAGCGCCAAAGACGTCCGCCAGGTATGGTCCGACCCATAGACCACGCACTCCGGCAGCCGGCGCGTAATTGATCGCGACGAGCGGAATGATCAGCCACAGTGCCGGGATCTTCATCAATGCAACGTAACCGGAAAGTCCGATGCCGCCGCCCTCCTCCCGCTCCACCTTGGGATCCCGGACAAACCAGTAGATGGCGAGCGCCGTCAGCAGCGACAGGATACCGAGACCAAAGATTGTTTCCCGCCAACCGAAACTCTCGACAGCGATCGCCAGCGGCTTTGCTCCGATGACGTTGCCCGCGGTTCCCAAAGCGACAAACCACGACGATGCGATGGCAAAGCGTGCCGGCGGAAAGGTGTGAGCGAAGATAAAGAAGGCCGCCATCAGCACCGGTGAGCAACCGACCCCGATCAGTGCCATGGCAATAATGATCTCGAACGGTGTCGAGGCGGCCGCGAAGAGAAACGCACCGCCCCCGACACCGACCGCAAAAAGGATCGTTGCTGTTCGGCGCGGACCGAACCGGTCAAGCGAAATCCCGACAACGAACTGCATGAGCGCGAAGGTCAGGAACCAAAGACCCGACGCTTGCGAAAGGTCGGCCTTGGTGGTTCCCAGTTCCTCTGTCAGGACCGGCGTCAACACCGCAAGAAACGATCGGTAGAACTGCGAAAAGATATAGGCCGCGGCCAGCGCGGCAATTCCCGCCATCAGGCAGTCCAGCCTGTCCGGAAAGCGGGATCAGACCGCCGTCGCCCGTCGCACCCGATAGCGCACGCTGCATTTGCAATACCGCGCATGTGACCCCCGCTTGGAAAATTTTGCCGGTTTGAAAGAAAGGCTGGAAATCACTTCATTATCGGTTATCCGCCGGTATCGCAAACCGTATAGTCCGAAACCATGGTCATCGCGGCCGTTGATGGGAGCCCACGCAATTCCGGCGTGATGAATGATCAAGTCCTGTTGATTTCGTTGCCGAATCTTGAACGCTGCGCTCTGGTAATTATGTTTGACGACGAGCGACAGAACCGTGAACGCCATAATCAGGCTTAAGTGCGGACGCAGTTAACGAAATGCTGTATAGGCCGTTCGGGATGGTCGAACAGGAAGCCGAGATGAAAAACAAGCGCGCCAGGCCTCAAACAGCAATTCTAATTTTGGCTCATTTTTGGGTCTCAGATGAATTTGAGCTGATTTTCAGGAGGGTTTAGGTTGCTTCCGGGCTGACTTGACGGTCGGTGGTGGCTCACCATCGACAAGTGTTCGTATGAGTGCACCCCAATCCGGGAAGATCAAGTAGCAAACAATCGTGCGGATGTGATCGAAGAACCGATACCGCGCCGCTAAAACACTGCGGGCTTTCTTCCAGAGCGCTTCGAGTACATCACAAACTGTATGCATGGCGAAGGCGAGCAGATTGAGCGTCGCCAGCACAGATGCCAGATAATTGTCGCCATGCCCAAAGTTGTGCTCCAGATTGTATCCCCGGGTTTTCAGAACATTGAAGGTCTCATTTTCAATCTTCCACCGTGCGCGTCCGCAAGCGGCAAGGTCCCCGACATTGGTCTCATCGACAGCGATGTTGGTCACAAAGCTGTTGCGATATGTGGTCTTCCCTTTGGTGTTGATAATCTCGATTTCGAACCAGTTGACGTGGGTCGCGTCCTTGCCATCGCGCAGGGGTACATCATTCAGCCAGCGATAGATGTGGGTGGCAGCCTTGCGACCCTTTTTGATACGACGGCGCTTTGTCGAGTTGATCTCGGCACCGTCCAGCCACTCGTACAACGTCTTATGGGACAAGGACTTGGCAGTCAGAATGAAGTCGCCGCCAACCGACTGAATCGTATCAACAATCGGCTGATTAGCATACAGGTCATCGCCAAGATAAACTGGCTTTAGCGAAGCGTAACGTTTCCCATTGGCGGCAAGCCAGCGTTTGACGGCATTCCTTTCACAATCCTGTTTCGCATGACCGTCCTGCGGGCTAATAAATTCCGGCTGCAGCGGTATCGCTCGGCTGTCACCCGGGACGACGACCGCGGCGGAAACCATGGTGTGAAAATACTCGGTGCCGCCATCATTGCGCTTGCGATGAGAACAATTCCGGCAATGCAACTTGCGGCTACAGAAATATTCTGTGCCATCAAGTGCAATCAGCACGCGACCATCCAGACATCGGAAAGGCTCCAAACCGTTATGGCTTTTCAGATGGTCAACAAGGTTATCAAACTGCCCAAAGAGATGCTGCGGTTCAGCCTCATCAAGCATCGAGCGGATATGATTATCGCTCGGAAGCTTCTTGATTCCGAACAACGTCTGACAGTTCGAGCAACCGTTACCCGCTTGCATCTCGCGCTGATGCGACAGGAACGACGGAGACTGCATGAAAAATATCGAAAACGCCGACAGGCCGATATCTGCCATCGTGTAACTCGTGTTTGGGCCAACCCGTCGGTCAGGCAAGTTCGCGCAGCACGATCTGAGCGAGCCAATGAGGGAATCCAAGTGTAACACGCAACAAACGAATCATAGATCGAGCGATTTGAGAATCCCAAAAATCCCAAAATTAGAATTGCTGGGCCTCAAAGACAACCGCAACTGCCAAAAAGCAGGTTTGAGCCGTTCGACGTCCTGACGATCGCGGTCGCGATATTCGCAATTTTCTTCGCACTGCTGACAGCCTGGGCGTTTATCCAGATTTCGGAGCTGCGCACACAGCTGGCAAGTGTGCGGACGGAACTCGAGACATCCAGGCAACAGACTGCGGCGGTGGAACAGAAACTGGAAACGGTGACCCAGAATCTCAGCACCGACATAACTCAGGATGCAGAGGACCTGCGAAACCAGATCGTGCAGTCGGCATCCGCCAAGCTTGACCACACGATCAGCACCGCCATGAGTGAACTGTCCTCATTTGGCAATTCCAACTTCGTCTTCCACATGGTCGAGTTCGACCGCCGGTCATGCGTCAAGGGCGGTACTTTCATCGGTGAATTGCCGGATGGTTCCCTGCAGGAAGAACCGTTCGCCGCAAACCAGTTGGTCGAGATCCAACCGTCGCATGACGACATCCGCGGCATTCCTTTCTACCGTGTGACCATCAACAATCAGACGCTGCTATCCGGCAAAACCCCTGGCGACTATCGCCATGGCACCATGCGGATTTCCTGCAGCTGAAGCGTTGTGCAGAAAAATGGCGTATAATCTCCCGTTGCTGGCTTTCGCCAGCACGGGAGGAGCGACACCATGAAAAAGGACTCGATCAAGCGCCGGAAACATCGTGCAAAGCGCGCCGCCAATGAGAAAAAACGCAAGGCCAGAAAGGCGGCCAGATAGGCGTCGAAAAGTAAGCGGCTCACGCACAATTTGATCTGGTCAAGCGCCCTCGGGAGCTTGTCATACACCCCTTCGTGCGTCTGGACGACAGGTTGCGCAGGATAAAGCACAGCCGATTGCGGCATCCAATTCAGGTCTTGCTCCACAGCCGCATTCGCCGCTGCTTGATTTCCGCATCGCCCTCCGGAGTTCCATCGTGGAAAGTGCGGAACCAGCGGTCCCAGGGCGTTTCCCAGGTTCCATAATTGCAGTCGAAAAACCGGTGATGCAGCTGGTGGAAGAAATCGCCGACTTCGAAACTGTCGCGGCCGCCGACCTTCAGCCTTTCGAAGCCGGCATGGGATGTCGGCGCGCCGATGCCGTGATGGAACAGCAGAAAGATCACGTGGACAGGATGCGCCGGCAAGACAAAGAAGATCATCGTGTCGAACATCAGGAAGAAGCTCTCGACCGGATGCATCGCAAGACCGGACCATGGCCCTGTGTTGATGTTCTTGTGATGCCATGCGTGGACGATGGTGTAGAGCTTGCCGACGTGAAGCAGCCGGTGCAGCCAGTAGAAATGAAACCCCGCCCAGACCGGGACAAGCACAATGAGCAGGATGAACCACACGGGATGGCTTTCAAAAGTGATCATCGTCGCCCAGCCATTGGCATAGGACCACCACATCAGGCACTCCCAGAAGGTCCAGAACTGCAGGGCAGCGAAGGACCAGAACATATTGTCGTAGACCTGGTTCCTGAACGTGAAGACCTTCGCGCCCCTGGCCATGGGCCGCATGTCGTAGCGATAGTCGTCGCCCTGGAGGCTGAACCGCAACAGGAACAGATGAAGGCCGCCTGCAACGCCTGTAAGGATTAGGAAGTTGCGCAGCCAGACTTCGAAGATCCAGCCAAACGCGATCGTTTTCGCCTGTTCGATATCCGGCGTGAACCAGAGCCATGTGGCAATGGCGGCAAGAAGCATGACAAAGCGCATGGCGATCGGGTTCCAGCTCTTCAACAGGTAAAGCACCGAGGCCAGCGGACGCATCGGCCAGTCCCAATAGGGCGCCAGCCGAAGCGGCAGGGCTGGAGTGTAATTCCATAGCTTTCGGGCCGGCCGTTTGGCCGGTTCGACCGTTTCGCTCATGTCAGTTGCTCCCGTGTTCAGGCGCGCGCGCGTTCGGCTGCGGCCGCGGCATTGACTAACGGCTCGCGGACACCCGGACGCATCACATCCTTGTCGTACGGCTTGCGGTCGAAGACCTTGCGCACCATCGGCGCGAAGAACTCCAGCGGAAGGTCTTCATAATCCGGGTCGAAACTTGCCTGGTCCCAGCGTTCGCAGAACGCGGCACAATCATCGAAATATGGGTTGCCGCGGTGGCGTTCGCGCTTGTGCTGTTCAAAGCCCTCGAGGTGATGCCCGTAATAGAGCATCTGGAAGTCGCCATGCGTCTGCACGCACCATGTGCATTGCTCGCGCACGAAGGGCTTCAGGATTGCCGCCGCATATTCATCGTGATTGTAGGGTGCGTAGATGTCGCCGATATCGTGCAACAGTGCCGAGACCACCCAATCGATATCCGCCCCGTCACGCCACGCGCGAGAGGCCGATTGCACGCAGTGGCCGAGCCGCGTGACCTGGTAGCCGGAGAGACTTTCGTCCAGTTCGGTCATCGCCTTGAGCAGTCGGTCTGCCGTGTGCTTTGTGTGCCCGGTTTCTTCGGCAACCAGGAATTCATACTCCTCCCGGGTGCCGTCTTTCATTTGGGTAAAGCTGACTTTCTTCATGGCCAAGACTCCCGCCAGTCACCGTGCCCCAAAATTATCGCATGACAGAATTGTCGAAAATCCCTGAAATTGATAGGCTGCCATAAACAATTGTTATGAACATAAAGGTCCGATGATGCGACGGCGACTGCCACCGCTCAACGCCCTGCTCGCCTTCGAGGCGGCGGCACGGCACAGCAACTTCACCCGCGCGGCAGAGGAGCTCGGCGTCGCCCAGCCGGCGATCACCCGGCACATCAACAATCTGGAGGCCTGGCTTGGAATCAGTCTCTTCCGGAGGACCGGCAATGCCGTCTCGCTGACGGCGGACGGTGAAGCCGTCTCGGAATTGGTCACCTCTGCTTTCGACCGGCTGGAAGTATCACTCGGCTCGCTTTCCGTGCGCAGGAGCAACGAGATTGTCATAGGCGCATCCTTCGGCATCACCCATTTGTGGCTGATGCCGCAGATAACCGCGATGCGCGGCGCTGCCGGGGGCGCGGCCATCAACTTCATGACGTCCGAGAACTACAACGATTTCGATGCCGGCAAGGTCGACCTCTCAATACGCTTCGGCTCGGGCGAATGGCCGGGCAAGACTGCGAAGCTCCTATTTACCGAAACGACCTATGTGATCGCCGCGCCTTCATTCCTGGAGCGTACACCGCAACTAGATCCCGACAATCTCGTGGGCACGCTTCAGCCGGAATGGTTGCTCGAACATGGCGACCTGCACAGCTATGGCTGGATGACCTGGAAGGACTGGTTCGATTACCATGGCTCGGCACTTTCGGGCGAATTGCGAAATGCCGATATCAGGAACTATCCGACACTGCTCGACATGATCCGATGCGGCGAAGGCGTCGCGCTCGGCTATGTCGGGCTGGACGATCATCTCGTCGAAGCCGGTGAAATTGTCCGACTGGGCAAGCCGGTCAGCCGCCCCGATCTCGGATACTACATCCTGTCGAATGCAGGCGACGCCCTGAGCGGTGCCAGCAAGGAGCTCTGGCAGTATCTGACGAACAGCAGTGATTGATCGGTGGGCATCCGGGATGCCTTCCGCAGGCATGGCGGATCGGACAGCGGCCTGCAACGGCTAAATCGAAGACCTTTATAGCGGTCGCTTGATAACTATTCCCGAAACCTTCGGTTCAAGTTTGGCCGTCCTGTCGGCCAGTTTGCCATGCTTCGCGACGATAGGTTGATCGTAGGTTCTCTTCATGTTTCCTGTTCCTCGTAGTGTCATTTCGGAACCGGGGCATTCCCGGAAGACTCATGTTGGATTTGGCGAAATCCCGCCCCCGGCTCGAATATCCGCCGGGGGCCTTTCCCTTTGCGGCTAACGTTCGGTGGAGACACCCGACACAGGCGGTCTCACCCCGCCACCCCCGTCTTCGGGAGCGACCGCAAGTGCCGGCTTGATCATGCCGCGGTTTTTGATGTCGGGCTTCGTATAGGTATTCTTCATGGCACTATTCGTCGCACCCGGTGTCAACGACAACTCCGGAGATGACCTCCTTGCATATTGCCGGTCTGATTTGCCCGCGATTCCTTACCGCGGGTCTCTGGTAATCTTTCTTCATGTTCTTGGGTCCTCGTAGTGTCTGGAAAAAATCCGGGAAACAGAACAGCGTTCCCGGAACACGCAGTTGGATATTTCGAAACCCCTGCGGCACAGGCCTGCCATCGTCACATCATGGCCGCCGGTCCCCATTTTCGGTGCTACCGCTCATCGGAAATGGGCACCTTTATGCCGGAGATGACCGGCGCCGGCCTTGCCGCCACATGCGCGAGGCTGTCGCGCTTTGTCACTGCCGGTGCTTCATAGCTTTTCTTCACAAAATGCCTCCAGTTTCGCGCAACGTTCGCACAACAGGCTGCAATTCACTTCCTGAGAGCCGATTGTTGCGCCCATGACGATTTGCCCAAATAATTGAGATATTTGGCAGGCGGACAATTGTTCGCAAACGTTTGAACGAACGTGTTAGTGCGCGTATGAGCGAACGTGGTAATGCGCTGAAGGGCGCGTTATATTTTGGTTGGTTGCCGGCTGCGCGAGGCAGACGAGTGCAGGTTGCACCATGGCAGATGCAGGACATAAACTTGCGACCCCTGCCGGGATGGAACCCGGCGTCTTGAACAGTCAAAAAGGACCGCCGCACCTGTCTTGCACACCAGAAGGACGTTCAAAGTTGCGGTTCCGCGCGAATCATCACTTAATGAATTTTCTGCACGGTTCACTCCATTCGGACAGCGTCACCATTGGGCCAAAACAAAAACCGTTTCTATCTGCTGTGGTCGGGAATCACTGAGAGCGTCTCAGACATTCTTGCAAGCCCGGGAATGGTCCTGCCCTTCCTTTATCTGGCGCTCGGAGCACCGCAGTACATCGCCACGCTTCTGCTTCCCTGCGTAAAGGCCGCCCGCCTGATCATCGAGGCACTGATTTCGCCGTACATCACCGTGGGCGTTCGCGCCAAATATGCGATGATCCTGCCAAACCTGACCATAGCCGCCGTTTTGGCGCTCGTCGCTCTTTCCGCGGAAAGCCTCCCAATCTGGCTCGCTGCGGCGCTGTTCATCTTCGTGTCTGTCGTGCTGGGTCTGTGCAACGGGGTCTGGGTTCTCGGAAGCAACCAGCTTTACGGAACGGAACTTGATGAAGGCGAGCGGGGCAAGGTTGTTTTCGCACAACTGGGCGGAAGCTGCGTGCTGGCAATAGTGGTTGTCTGGCTGACCCGCGATTTGATGTCGGGCGACACGCCATACGAACGTCACCGGGTGCCTCTCTGGATGGGCGTCGTATCACTCCTGGTGGCCTGTGTTTGCCTCTATCAAGTTGTCGTGACGAAGCGATCGCAGACCGCGGAAGGCGACGGCGCATCTTCCGAGGAAACACTCAGTTTCGTTGTTCAGGTCGCGCGGGGCTGGGCACTGGCCGTGCGGTATGCCTGGTACAGGAAATTCCTTGTATCCCGGGTCTTCTTCTTGTCCGTTGAACTCGCAACACCGTTCTATACGATTCACGCCGCCAGCTATCATCTGGCAACGCCGCACATCCTCAGCATTTTCGTGACCGCAACCAGCGCCGGGACGGCGCTCGGGGCATTGCTGTGGCGAAGACTGGTCCAGCGCTCCATCCGCTACACAATCGCTGGCGCGTCTGCCATCGCATCATTCTCCGCATTGATTGCGATCGGCTTCGACCTGTTCGGCCTTGCTGCCAATCCATGGGTCTACGCCACAACGATCTTCTTCCTGTCTTTCGGGATCGGCGGCGTTGAGAACGGCAGGTACCTCTACCTGCTCTCCATGTCATCTGAGAAGGACCGTCCCTACATGGTTGCGCTTGGAGATGTTGTTGCCGGAACCGCCGGCATCGCCTTCGCGGCCACTCTCGGATTGCTCGCCCAGCAACAGGGCGTGCTTCTGTCGCTGGCGGCCCTGGCACTGTTGAATATCATTTCGGTGTATCTGGCGCTGAGTTTGCAGGAGCAATTCGAGCCGAAAACGGCTTGAGGATAAAATCAGATGGGCTGGTGCCCCCTGCCGGACTTGAACCGGCAAACCCTTCCGGGTGACAGATTTTAAGTCTGTTGCGTATACCAATTTCGCCAAGGGGGCCCGCGCCTACTGGTAATTATCCATGACAGGATTGCAAGTTCTTTAACAGGCCCGCGGGCGAGCCGATGTCGCTCCGGCGCATCCACAGGCCCGATACTCAGTCAGCTTCCTTATGTGTTTTACATCCCCGGCAAATATGCATAGGATCACGCAAAACGTATAACCTCTGAACAACACCAAAAGTATATTCAACGGCTTCATAATTCTGCCATGGCTCATCTCAATACCAGACTCAAAGCCGCGCGGGAGGCGGCCGGATATAAGACAGCCGCAATCGCTGCTGAAGCACTTGGCGTCAGCTACTCGACCTATGCATCGCACGAGAACGGTTCGCGCGGCGTCAGCCGCCCTGCCCTCACGCAATATGCAAAGCGTTTCAAGGTAACGACCGATTGGCTCCTGTCCGGCAAAGGCGGCGGTCCTGACAGCGATGACGACGATTATCCGAATACGCGGCTGATTTCCGCCAACGGATCCGACACCGAACTCGATCTCGAGCTGTTCGACCAGGCGACCCATGCCGCGGATATGATTATTGAGGACTACGGCCAGCAGGTTTCACTGGAAAAGCGGCACAAACTTATCCAGCAGCAATATCGTCGATTGAGAGCGCTGCGTTCGAAGAACCTTGTAAAGGACAGCAGCTAGTACCTACCTTATCACCTGGGCGCGGGTTAATTTTGGGGAAATACGGGAAATCCATAAATGATAAAATCTATTAATGTGAACATGGTCGGTTTCGACCATCCTGACGCGCAGGCGATTTTCGACGCACCGGACCGCTATGGAAATGATCGCGAATATCTCGACGCCATGTGCGAGCACTATGGCTGTCACCTGTCGCGCGACATCATTGCCGTCACCGTCGCAAGCCACACCGATGTAGAGCGCTTCACCACCGCCGAGTGGGATCGGTTCGCCGCCCTTTTCGGTCGGGTCATCGCCCATTTGTGGCTGCCGAAGAGGCAGGGTATGGCCGTCCACACTAAACTGCTCGACGACTGCGTCTTTGACACGCGCGACGTTTCAAGGACGCAGCTGGACCTTTTCCGGGCGTGGGACCGCAGCGGCGGTCACGCGGACGAACAGTTGCATGCAAGTCTGTTCGGCATGGCTGACGAACTGGTTCTGTTCGGCATGCCGATGAAGACCGCGATACCGGAGATCACCCATGTCGGCAGCCGCTCACTGGCGGGCCGCGTGATGGGCACGGGATGGCGCAAGGAATTGAATTCGGGCGGCGGCAGCGATGCCGTCGCCGCCGCCTATCTGAAGGCTTGTGAAGGCGAGCCGGTCCTCGAACATGTGACCTACGAGACGCACCGCGAAGGTCAGCGTTTTCAACTTGAGTACCGGCGTCTGGTCCTGATGATCAAGACACCAAGAGGTTTTCCATTTCTGGCAACATACTCGGAGCTTGAACAGCTGGACTACGCAGCTCGTCCTTCAGCCAGCCAAGAAATTCGCTCCGGTTTATCGCACCCAGCCAGTAGTCATGTTTTGCTTGGCTCGGATGCTGCACCCATTGCAGCGCATTCTTTATCTGCGTAGACAACTCGATCGCCGCCATCAGCCCGCTGCGAACATCCTTGTTTTCCATAAATATGTAAAACAGCTCCGTATCGGGCCAGTAGCTCCATGCGACGGGCTTGATATAGGCGGCCATCAGCTGCCCGATACCCTGCTTCTGGTATTTGGGCAGCACGCGGTATTCGCCGCAATAGCACAAATTGCCGCTCGTGCGTTCCAGAAACGGCTTCTGCTCGTTTCGGAAAACAACTGGGTTTTCTGGATCCGGCGTGTAGTAGCGCGTCCACGAGCGCTTGGCATAGCTGGCCAGCGTTTCCGAACCCAGCGGCTGGCGTTTGCATGCAACGGTCGCCACGCACTTGGCCTGATCGTAAATGCCGACCCAGAATGCCTCGTCACGGAAAAATGCGTTGAAGCGCGGCGCGAAATGAGGCGTGGCCTCAAAGCCCATGCGCTCGGTCTCGGCCATGAAGAGTTCGAAGTCCGTCGAATGGCGCAACTCCAGCCCCAATTCCTCGATCTTCAAGCGATAATGCCCGGCCACCCGGTTAATCGGTTCCAAAAATTCCTGCATAGAAGTCACCCACTAAAATTCGCCAAAGTATAGCCGGGACGTAAAACCTATACAATTTCGGGGGTGTTAAAGGATGTGCTTAACGTTAATTATGCATAACGCGTAGGAAATTATTGTCGCCGCATTTGAACTGTCGCCTAAACCATTTTGGCCGCTAAACAGCCCATCGGGGGTGTTTTGCCGGCCTTAATGGCGGTCTTCGTTAACAGACGGCCGGGCGAACTTGAACGACCGGCAGCTTTGCGACCGGCATAGGGGCGTCAGGTCGCGCCCGGCCTATCAACCACGAGACGGAATAAGCGTGGTGTACTTTTTATGAGCGCGCAACTCGGGGTTGTCAAGTTGCGGCTTCGGCGCCGTCAAAACATCCACAACGAATTGTAAACCGCGCTGCTCATCCTACTCCCCAGCCGCCGCCGCCCGGTGTTTTCATCATGAACACATCGCCCGGTGCGACTTCCGTATGATCATTGCCTTCCAGCATGTCCACAGAACCATCGCTGCGCGACACACTGTTTACGCCGCAGGAGCCGTCCTCGCCGCCGTTCATGCCGAATGGACGCGTTTTGCGGTGCGAAGTCAGTGTGGTCACGGTCATGGCTTCAAGGAAACGCATCCTGCGAACAATGCCATCGCCGCCGGCATGAATGCCGCTGCCTCCGGAGCCGCGGCGTATGGAAAACTCCTCGACCCGAACGGGAAACCGTTTCTCGAGCACTTCCGGATCGGTCATCCGCGTATTGGTCATGTGGGAGTGGACGGCACTGGCACCGGAAAACGCCGGCCCCGCCCCGGTGCCGCCACAGATGGTCTCGTAATTCTGCAGGTGATCGTTACCCCACACGAAATTGTTCATCGTGCCTTGCGAACCGGCGATCACGCCGAGCGCTCCGTAAAGGCAATCTGCAATCGACTGGCTCACCTCGGTGTTTCCGGCAATGACCGCCGCCGGGTATTCCGGATTGATCATCGTGCCGGCGGGCGCAATGATCCGCAGTGGTTTCAGGCAGCCTTCATTCATCGGGATTTCAGCCCCGACAAGCGTTCGAAACACATAGAGGACCACAGCCGTGCAAATGGAAGCCGGTGCATTGTAGTTGCCCTCGTCCTGCGGCGAGGTTCCGGCAAAGTCGACCGTCGCCTCGCGCCGGTCAGGATCAACGGAAATCGTGACGCAGATCTGCGCTCCACTGTCGAGCGGATAGGTGAAGCTGCCGTTTTCAAGGCGAGTGATCACGCGGCGGACGGACTCTTCCGCATTGTCCTGAACATGCCCCATATAAGCGATCACCGCGTCCTGCCCATAGGTCGCAATCATCCGCTGCACTTCACGCACGCCGGTCTCATTCGCGGCGATCTGCGCTTCAAGATCGGCCATGTTCTGATCGATGTTTCGGCATGGATAGCGACCTGAGCCCAACAGCGCCCGGGTCTCTTCATTGCGAAGCCACCCGCCCTCGACCAGCTTGAAATTGCTGATCAGCACGCCTTCCTCATCGATGTGCCGGCTGTCCGGCGGTGCGGATCCCGGCGTCCGGCCACCGATATCCGCGTGATGGCCGCGCGAACCGACAAAGAAGAGAATCTCCTGGCCGGCTTCGTCAAACACCGGCGTGATAACGGTGACGTCAGGCAGATGGGTGCCGCCCTCGAACGGGTTGTTCAGCATATAGCTGTCGCCGGGGCGGATCCTGTCCCGGTTCATGGCAAGCACCGTGCGCACGCTCTGGCTCATCGAGCCAAGATGCACCGGCACATGCGGCGCATTGGCGACCAGCCCGCCCGATCCGTCGAACAGCGCACAGGAAAAATCCAGCCGCTCCTTGATATTGACCGAATAGGCCGTGTTGGCGAGCGTTGCGCCCATCTGCTCGGCGATCGACATGAAGAGATTGTTGAAGACCTCCAGCATGATCGGATCGGCCTCGGTTCCGAGCGCTGCCTGCCGGGCCATTTCCGCCACGCGGTTGAGAACCAGGTTCCCGTAGTTGTCGATGCGCGCCTGCCAGCCCTCCTCGACGACGTTGGTGCCGGTCCGCTCGGTGATGATGGCTGGTCCCGCAACGATCTGCCCGACCGGCAGTTCGCTACGCTCATAGAGTGGCGCCTTTGTCCAGCGCCCGCTGCTGCGCACGGGCACGGACGCGCGCGGCATCGCATCTTCCAATTGGCCTGTGGCCAGCGTTTCGGATGCCTCCTCGGACATGCCGATCGCCTCGGCCGCCAGCATATCGATGATGAGCTCCCGGCTCGGCGATGCGAAGCCGTAGCGTGCCTCATGTGCCGCGTCGAAACGTTCCTGCATTTCCGTCGGCGTGCCGAACATGACTTCCAGGGTCTGGTGCGAACCTGCATAGCGCAGATGCGCGCGCAGTTCCGTGCGGATCTTGCTGTCCTCAACACCCTGATCCGACACCTCCGCCCGGACTTCCCGCTCGATCCGCTGAAGGACCCTGCCTGCGCGTTCGGCGTCCTCGATACCGCCATCGAACTGTTCTTCGCGCATGGCCCGGATCTCGGCCAGACCCATGCCATAGGCGGAAAGAACGCCGGCAAACGGATGGATGAAGACCGAAGTCATGCCGAGCGCGTCGGCGACAAGACAGGCATGCTGTCCGCCGGCGCCGCCGAAACAGTTGAGCGTATAGGCGGTGACATTGTAGCCGCGCTGCACGGAAATCTTCTTGATCGCATTCGCCATGTTTTCAATGGCAACGCGCAGGAATCCCTCCGCCGTCTCTTCTGGCGACAGAGGCTCAAGGCCGGTATGGTCGGCGATCTCCTGCGCCATAACGGCAAATTTCTGGCGCACGATTTCAACGTCCAGCGGCTGATCGGCCTGCGGACCGAAGACATTCGGAAAGTGATCCGGATTGAGTTTTCCGAGCATCACATTGCAGTCTGTCACGGTCAGCGGTCCGCCGCGGCGATAGCAGGCGGGACCGGGATTGGCACCGGCGCTTTCCGGCCCGACCTGATAGCGGCCATCGCGGAAACTGAGGATCGAGCCACCGCCGGCTGCCACAGTGTGAATATTCATCATCGGCGCGCGCATGCGCACACCGGCGACTTCGGTCTCGAAACTGCGCTCATATTCGCCGGCATAGTGGCAAACGTCGGTCGACGTGCCGCCCATGTCAAAGCCGATGAGCTTGTCGAAACCGGCTAGACCGGCGGTCTTGACCATGCCGACGACCCCGCCGGCAGGCCCGGAGAGGATCGCGTCCTTGCCCTGGAACAGCCGTGCATCGGTGAGCCCGCCGCTCGACTGCATGAACATCAGCCGCTCACAGGCCCCGCCCTCGACATCAAGCGCATCAGCTACCTGGTCGACATAGCGGCGCAGGATCGGAGTCAGATAGGCATCGACGACCGTCGTGTCGCCGCGCGAGACCAGCTTGATCAGCTTGCTTGTCTCGTGGCTGGTCGAGACCTGCGTGAAGCCCATTTCGCGTGCGAGCTCGGCGACCGACTTCTCGTGTTGCGGGTTGAGATATCCGTGCATGAACGCAATGGCGACACCGCGCACACCGTTTTCATAGGCATGGGAAAGTGCTTCGCGTGCGGTATCCAGATCAAGCGGCGTGACGACCTCGCCATCAGATCCCATCCGCTCGCGCACCTCGCCGACGTCGCAGTATAGCAGCTCCGGCAACTCGATCTTTAGATCGAACAGGTGCGGCCGGTTCTGGTATCCGATGCGCAGCAGATCACCGAGACCCTCGGTGATCAGGAGCAGCGTCGGATCGCCCTTGCGCTCGAGCAGTGCGTTCGTGGCGACGGTCGTTCCCATCTTCACGGCGGAAATGGTCGATTGCGGCAGCGGTCCATCGCCGGCCACGCCGATCAGTTCGCGGACCCCTTGCACCGCCGCATCCTTGTACTGTTCGGGGTTCTCCGACAGCAGCTTGTGGGTCACGAGCGATCCGTCCGGCCTGCGCGCCACGATATCGGTGAATGTCCCACCGCGGTCTATCCAGAATTGCCACATTTGGCACATCTCCATACTTCGGCGGTCCGAAGACGACCACCGTCTGCATTTTTTCAGTTTCGATCAAGCCTTTCGGCCTTGGCGGGTGCTAGTACACCAGCGACGGCAGCCAGAGCGCCAGTTGCGGAAAGGCCAGCAGCAGCGCGATCATCGCAAACATCGTGATGACAAAAGGTGCCGCCCCTTTCATGACGTCGACAATCTCGCCGCGGCCACGAATGCCTTGCACCACATAAAGGTTGATGCCGATCGGAGGCGTAATCAAAGCTGTTTCCAAAAGCACCATCAAAAGGATGCCGAACCACACCGGGTCGTAGCCGAGAGCAATCACAATCGGAGTGATGATCGGCGCGGTCGTCAGCAGCATCGACAACGTTTCCATGAAACATCCGAGCACCACCAGGACCGCGATGATCAGAAGCATTGTCTGGAAGGGCGTCAGTCCGAGACCGGAGACAAAATCGGTCAGTGCCGTCGTGAGGCCGATCACCGAAAGGACGAAGTTCAGGAACACCGCCGCAAGGATAATCAGCATGATCATCGACGTCGTGCGCATTGTGCCCTCGACCGCATGACGCAGCATGGTCAGCGTGAGCTTGCCGTTGAGCGCCGCGAGGATCATCGCCGCGACGACACCCAATGATGCCGCTTCGGTCGGTGTGGCAAGACCCGCATAGATCGAGCCGACGACAACAAGGAAAATGCCGATCGGCGGGATCAGCGCCGGAAGCGCGGCAAAGCGAGCACCCCAATCCGTGCGGATCGCCTCGCCGCCCCAGCCGCGCCGCATCAGGCACAGCAACACGATTGTGCCCATGAAGAGGCTCGCCAGGAGGAAGCCCGGAATGAAACCGGCAAGGTAAAGCTCCGGCACTGACGTGTCGGTCAGCAGGCCATACAGGATGAGGTTGATCGACGGCGGGATGAGAATGCCGAGCGTGCCGCCGGCGGCAATCGTTCCCAGGAACAACGGCTCATTGTAGCCGCGTTTTGTGATCTGCGGCACGGCGACGGTGCCGATTGTTGCAGCCGTCGCAACGGACGAGCCGGAGGTGGCGGCAAACAACGCGCTGGAGCCGATATTCGAGTGCATCAGGCCGCCCGGCAGCCAGCCCACCCAGCGCACGATGCCCTCATACATGCGTTCTGTAATGCCGGCGCGTAGCAGGATTTCTCCCAGGAGCACGAACATCGGAATGGCGACGAGCAGGAAATCGGTTCCCGTCTGCCACACCATGTCGCCGAGCGCCCGGTGCAGCGGCATGGGGCTTTCAAGATATTGCAGGGTCAATCCGAGCCAACCGAGCGACGCGGCGACCGGGACGGCGAGCGCAATCAGCGCAATCAGGATGAGGAGCGTTTTGACAAGCATATCAGACGGCCTCGTCCTCGATCTGCTCTTCCACCGACTTCACGCCGATAAGCAGATTTGCGCCCGCCGCATCTCCCCGGATCAGCCGCATGAGCGCAACAAGCCCGAGCAGTACGCCGCAGAAAACAAAGAACAGCCAGCCGAACAACCAGGGGATCTGCGGGATTGCCAGCGGCGTGCGCAGCGGCGTGATCGAACGCGAACCGTGATTGAGCGTATCGGCGACAAGCGACCAGGCCATGGTGGTGACGACGGCGGCGAAGCCGACAAGCAGAACCAGCCCGAGGAAATTGCAGAATGTCCGCAGCCATTTCGGAAAGAACGGAAAAAGCGCGTCGACGCGGATGTGGGCCCGTTCAAAAAGGGCAAAGGAAAACCCCAGCGTGGTCGCGACACCGAAAGCATAACCGGAGAGTTCGTCCGCGCCGCCGATGCTGACATTGACAAGCTTCCGGAGCGCAACCTCGACGGTGACCATGAGTGCAGAGCCGATGATGAGGACACCGCCGGTCCACACAAGGATACGGCTCAGCCGCTCCGACAGCAGCAGCGACTTCTCCAACATGGGATCCTCCCTAGTACACGGCCGGCCGAAACGCCGGCCGTGGTCGTTGATGGTGGTTACTTGGCTTCAGCTTTCATGCCGAGGATGGAACCGACGGTTTCGTTCCAGTTCTGGGCACAATCCTCGCCGCAACGCTCTGCCCAGCGGGCAAGCACGACATCATTGGCGATCTGGTCGCGACGCTTCAGATCGTCATCACTCGGTGCCACCAGGGTCATGGCGCCCGGTTCGCCGATTTCGCAGGCGCCACCGGTGATGCAGGAAATTGCCACCTCATCCTCCGTGGCGGTTTCCGCCCACATGGCATCGGTCAGGGCATCAAGCTCCTTTTTGAGCATTGCCTGTTGGTCCGCAGACAGCGAGTTCCACTTGTCCATGTTCATCGCGCCAAAGGCCAGGCCCCAGCCGACACGCAGCGTATAGGCATGGGTCGCCACCTGGTGCCACTTGGCTTTGTAGGCCGACATGGTTCCGGTGATGCCGCAATCGACGACGCCCTTCTCGAGTGCCGGAATGACTTCGGCAAACGGGACTGTTACGGACGTGCCGCCGACGCCTTCGACAAAATCGCCGAGCGTTGTCGCATAGACGCGGATTTTCTTGCCATTGAGATCGTCAAGACCGTTGACCTCGCCATTGCACCAAAGCGTCTGGCTCGGGAACGGGTAGAGCTGCAGGAGCTTGGCGTTGTAGATCTCCGCAAACGCCTTTTCCAGGGTCGGGAAATAGGCTTCGGCGACCTTGCGCTGCGTTTCGATGTCCTGGGTCAGGGAGGAAAGATCGGCACCTTCGAAGATTGCGTTTTCAGCCGCGACATAGCCCGGAAGGCCGAAGGCGTAGTCGAAGACACCGTTCTTGACGAGACGCATGATCTCGAAGCCCTTGAGACCGAGTTCCGTCTGCGGGCGGATCTCGCCGACGATCTGTCCGCCGGTCGCCTCGTTGATGTGATCGTTCCAGAACGGTCCTTCGTGCTTCTGGTAGTTCGTCAGGCTGCCCCAGGTGCCGACCGCCTTGACGGTCACCGGCTTGTCCGCAGCCAGCGTGGCGGTCGCGGCCATGGCGGCGAGACCAACGCTTAAGGCGAGTGTTTTCAAGTGTTTCATCAGATGTGCTCCTTCTCTCATTATGCAGTTTTTCTCTGGTTCGGATTGGACTACCCGGCCGCCGGCCGGAAGACGGGAACCTCCTGGCTTTCGTCGACATCGGTGACGAGCATGCAGCCGGGCTTGTGGGTGATGCAGATATCGGGACGGGCATTCAAAACGGCGTTTTGTGGCGTAACCCCGCAAGCCCAGAAGACCGGCACCTCATCCGCACCGATTGAGCAAGCGTCGCCCCAGTCCGGCCGGTCGAGGGTTTCGATGCCGATTGCACCGGGTTTGCCGACATGCAGCGGTCCGCCATGGGCGAACGGGTAACGGGAGGAAATCGCGGTTACCCTCTCGACGTCGCTTTCCTTGATCGGCCGCATGGAAACCACGACGCCGCCGGAAAACGGGCCGGCGGGTTCGGTCGGTATGGTTGTCCGGTACATCGGCACGGTAAAATTCTGCTCGATGTGCCGTAGGCTGATGCCATCCGCCAGCAAGGCCCGCTCGAAGGTGAACGAGCAGCCCAGCGCGAAGGCGACAAGATCATCGCGCCAGTGCGAACGGATATCGGAGACATCCTCCCGAGCTTCGCCGTCGAGGTAGATCCGGTAAGACGGGACATCGGTCCGGATATCGATGTCGGCGCCCAGTGTATGCATCATCGGGCTGGCCCGGTCGGAAACACCGACCAAGGGACAGGCCTTGGCATTGCGCTGGCAAAACCGCATGAAATCGACTGCATAGGTCTCCGGCAGGATAACGATATTCGCTTGCAGGCGGCCCGGCGCCAGCCCCGCCGTGTGACCGGTGTAGTGGCCGGCGCGGACGATCTCGCGCACCGACGCTGTCGGAAGGTTCCGCAATTCGCTGTAGTTCTGGACGAAAGTCATGCGAGCCTCTGTGACACCGGTTGGCCGGTTTTGGACTTTCACAGATCATTCGCAATCGGGATGATCACGTCAAATTGTAATTTTCTTTCACTTTTGATCCAAGTTTCTGATCATCCCATATACGCGATTGCGACATCCCTTGCGATGTTTGCAGCGCGCTCGGCGAGATGGCTCTTCGGCTCGCCTAGGTAAGATGCGGTAAAGCGCAGCGTGTCCGGCCGCCATCCGGGGTCAAAGGCCTCAAGTTGTCCGTTTTCGACCTGTTCCCGGATCAGGTGAACTGGAAATGCGCCAACGCCTAGACCGGTTGCCACCATGCGGATGCAGGCCGACAGCGACGACGAGGGAAAAAGGCGAACCTCGCCGCCATAACGCTCCAGGAGCTGGATCTTCAGGTCCTGATAGGGCCGCGTGTTTCGGGCGTAGGAGATGACAGGCAAGATGCGCAGGATATCCGTGTCCGCGCCTTCGACGCGGAGCGACGGTGATTTGATCCACTCAAGCTCAAATGCCGGCAACTCGATATTATCGACACTGAATTCGGAGATCGGCCCCATGAGGATCGCAAGATCCAGCGACCGGTTCAAAAGCTGGTCGCGCAGATTGTGCGAGACATCGACGGTGATCTCGACATCGACAAGCGGATACTCCGAGCGCAGGCCGGCGACGAACTCCGGCAGCCAGGACTGCACGACAGTCTCGGAAACACCCACCCGCAACTGCCCCTCCAGACCTGCCGGGTCGACAATATTCGCCTTGATGTCTTCCTGGATGCGGTGGATCTGCTCCGCATAGGCAAGCAGCTTCTCGCCGCGCTTGGTCAATCGCATGCCGCTTTGCGCACGGTCGAACAGCGTTGCGCCAAGCGCCGCCTCCAGGGCAGCGATCCGCGCCGACACCGCGGGCTGGGAAAGGTTCATCTGTTCGGCCGCCCGGCGTACGCCACCCAGCCGCGCCACCCACAAGAATGTCCTAAGCTGCTCAAATGTCATCGGTTCTTTCCGCTCGCTATCGGCGATGCCAAAATACACCGTTCCGCGTGTACGGCCACATCTTCTTGCGGCCCCGCCCGATGCGCGCTACCTGTGTGGGCTGAACCGCGTTGAGGATTAGGGTACGCATGTCAGATAAAATCGTTACGGCTGCGATGGTGGCGATCGGCGACGAGTTGCTCTCGGGAAAGACCAAGGACAAGAACATCGCGCATCTCGCCGACATGCTGACCACGGCCGGTATCGAATTGAAGGAAGTACGCATAGTCGGCGACGACGAGCCGGAAATCGTCGCCGCGGTCAACGCGTTGCGGGAACGTTACACCTACGTCTTCACCTCCGGCGGCATTGGACCGACGCATGACGACATCACCGCAGAGGCGATATCCGCGGCGTTCGGTGTCCCGTGCATATATGATGATGAAGCGTTGCGGATCATGGGTGCGGTTTTCGAAGCCCGCAACATGGAATTCACCGAGTCCCGCAAGCGCATGGCGCGTATGCCTGAAGGATCAGTTCATATCCGCAATCGCGTTTCCGTCGCGCCGGGCTTCACCAAGGAAAATGTTCACGTGATGGCGGGCGTTCCGTCGATTTTCCAGGCGATGCTGGACTGGCTGTTGCCGCGCCTTGAGACAGGCGCCGTCATTCACTCGCAAATCGTCGACTGCCCGTATGGCGAAGGAACCATCGGCGAAGGGCTGGAAGCGATCCAGAACGACAATCCTGACACGGTGATCGGCTCCTATCCGAAATTCGATGGCGAGACCTATTCGACACAGATCGTCGTGCGCTCGCGAAACACCGATGCGATCGACCGGGCGGTGCTTGCCGTCAATGCCATGCTGTCCGAGATCGGCACGGCCAAATCGACCAAGGTGCAGCGATAAAAAAACCGCCCAGAATATGGGCGGTTCCTTCATCGAGCCATGTGCGGCGGCGCTCAGTCGAGGCGACGGTTACCGGCGACAATGCTCGGAATGTCTGCGCGGAAAATGCCGAGATCGGCAAGTTCGCGGTCCGAAAGGTTGTTCAGTTCGTTGCAGGCGCGGTTGTGGGCACGCTGTTTCTGCAGGGCTTTGAATACGGACTTCATTTTGTTTTCCTTTTCTGGCTGGTCCACATTTGTGCGTAACTCGAAACGCCATATGGTTCTTTAAGCGCTGAATTTGCAGTGATTTTTCTGCAAGGGAGCCTTGCATTTTTTGCATTGCACAATAATTCAGCCGTGCAAAAACCGGCTCCTTGTCCTGCGACCAAAGCACTAGGCGCAGGCCTCTCGATTTGACAGAAATCAACGCGCCGAGGGCTTATAAATGACAATGTATCGTTATCAGCGCGTCAGGCGCCCTGCCCGCGCGCCCGAATTCATGGCCGATAGCCGAGGGAGACGAGCATGCCATACAAGACCGTTCTGGTGATCCTGCGCAGCGAGGAAGATTGCGATCATGTGCTGGACGAGGCCATCCAGATGACCCGATCGTTCGATGCCCACCTCATCGGCCTGCACGCGGAGGCCGCCGTGAAGGTCTCCTACGCGGCGCCGATCGAGATTCCGGACGCCAGCGTCTTCCAGACCGACCAGGGAGAAATGGACGAGCGCATGGGCGCGATGGGCTCGAAGTTCAAGGAAAAGTGCGATCGCGAGGGTGTATCGTGGGAATGGCGGCCGATCCGGTCGCTGTCCGGTGACAATGCGCTGTCGGCCCTGTCGAGCGCCCGCTGCGCCGACATCGTGGTCGTACGCCAGCACGAAGAGGAAAAGGAAGACGATTCGGCTGATCTGGAGGCACTGGTGCTTGAAGGCGGGCGCCCGGTTCTTTTTGTTCCCTATGTCGGCCGCACCACCGGGCCAATCAAAAAGGCGGTGGTCGGCTGGAACGGCTCGCGCGAGGCGGCCCGTGCGGTCTGGGACTCCCTTCCCTTCCTGACGGCCGCGGAAAGCGTCGAGATCCTGTGCGTTGACCCCGAGGAAAATGTCGAGCAGAGCAAATCCATGGCCGGTGCCGAGATCGCTGCAGCATTGACCCGTCACGGCGCAAAAGTGTCAGTCAATACGGAAATCTCCGACGGGCTCCCGGCTGCCGCGATTATCCAGAACCGCATGGCCGACACCGGTGCGGACCTGCTCATCATGGGTGCCTACAGCAAATCGCGGTTGCGCGAATATCTGTTTGGCGGCGTCACCCGCACCATGCTGCAATCGATGCCGAACCTGACTTTGATGTCGCGCTAGGAAGCGCGCCCCCCTGCTGAAATCGGGCCGGCCCGGCGGTTGACTGGGCCGGCCTCTTGCGTTGCTATTGCGTGCCCGGCTAATGCTGCGGCACCGCTTTAATGCCGCAAGGAGTGCAGGAACCCATGTCCCTTCCCGAAAAAGCCTTTCCCGTTTCCTGGGATCAGTTCCACCGTGACGCGCGCGCCCTTGCCTGGCGCATTTCAGGATCGGAGAAACAATGGCGCGGCATTGTATGCATCACCCGCGGCGGACTGGTGCCGGCGGCCATCGTTGCCCGCGAACTCAATATCAGGCTGATCGAGACGGTCTGCGTCGCCTCCTATCACGACTACACCAGCCAGGGTGAAATGACCGTGTTGAAGGAGATCAACGCGGACCTTGCCGCCGGTGACGGCAAGGATGTGCTGATCGTCGATGACCTCACCGACACCGGCAAGACCGCCGAGATCGTCCGCGCCATGCTGCCCAAGGCGCATTTCGCCACCGTCTACGCCAAGCCCAAGGGCCGCCCCATGGTCGACACGTTCGTCACGGAAGTCAGCCAGGACACCTGGATCTATTTTCCCTGGGACATGGGCTTTGCCTACCAGGAACCGATCGCCAAGGACCACGCCGGTTAGAACGCCGTGAAGGGCAGCAGGGCCTCCGTCTCCTTCATTCTGTTTGTCGTCGTCATCAACATGCTTGGCGTCGGCCTCGCCTGGCCGATCCTGCCGAAACTCGTCCAGGCCTTCGAGGGCGGCAATATATCGTCGGCGGCTTTCCAGTACGGTCTGCTCGCCTCGGCCTATGCACTGGCGCAGTTCCTGTTTGCGCCCCTCATGGGCAATCTGTCGGACGCCTTCGGCCGCCGGCCCGTCCTGCTGCTCTCGCAGATGGGCCTTGCGATCGACTACGCCATTCTCGCCATTGCGCCGGATTACTGGTGGCTGCTTGCCGCGCGGCTGATTTCCGGCGTGCTCGGCGCCACGATTACCACCGCAAACGCCTATATGGCCGATATCTCGACGCCGCAGAACCGGGCCCGCAATTTCGGTCTGATCGGCGCGGCATTCGGCATCGGCTTTATCGCCGGCCCGGCGCTCGGCGGCCTGCTCGGCGAGATCGACATCAGGCTGCCCTTCGTCGCGGCCTCGATCCTCAGCCTTGCCAACACGCTCTACGGCTTCTTCCTGCTGCCCGAATCGCTGCCGCCGGAAAAACGGCGCTCCGTCGGACGGCTGTGGAAGAGCAACCCGGTCGCCGCGCTCGGCAATATGGGTCGATTTCCGGTCCTGATGCCGCTTTTCATTGCGCTGCTGCTCACCGCCATTTCTGCCCGCGGGCTGGAATCCATCTGGGTGCTCTATACCGATTTCCGCTTCGGCTGGAGCCTGCGCGATTCGGCGCTTTCGCTGGCCTTTGTCGGCGTCATGTTCATCCTCGTCCAGGGCGTGCTGGTCGGTCCGGCCGTGCGCCTGCTGGGCGAGCGCCGCGTCGTGCTCTACGGATACTGCGTTGCGATCTTCGCTCTCTTCCTGTTCGGGATTGCCGACCGCGGCTGGATGCTCTTTCCGCTGACCGCCGTCTATATCATCGGCGCAGCGCTTGCCGAGCCGGCGCTCAAGGCCATCTGCTCGAAGGCGGTGCCGGACGATCACCAGGGCCTGCTGCAGGGCGTTCTTGCCAGCATCGGCTCGGTGGCGATCATCGTCGGGCCGATTTCCGCGTCGCTCTTGCTCGCGCATGTCGCCGGCCCCGCACCGCTCGTCAACCTGCCTGGCATCTGGTTCCTGGTCGGCGCACTGCTTTTTGCGGTCGCGCTCCTTTCAGCGGCACGGCGCGTGGTGCCCGCGCCGGCGCCCGACTGATATCGGCTCTGGCATTGACGGCCCGCACGTCCTATCTGTTTCATGGTTGAACAAATTTCGGGAGGACTGTCATGGGCAATGCAAATGTCTTGCGCACACCGGAGGACCGGTTCGAGAACCTGCCGGATTTTCCCTTTGCGGCGAACTATCTCGAGATCGACGGCGGCGAACACGGCCCCATGCGCATGCATTATGTCGATGAAGGCCCGAAGGACGGGCCTGTTGTCCTTATGCTGCATGGCGAGCCGACCTGGTCCTATCTTTACCGCAAGATGATCCCGCCGATCGCCGCGGCCGGCTTTCGCGCGGTCGTGCCCGATTTCATCGGCTTCGGCAAGTCCGACAAGATCGACGACCGCGCCGCCTACACCTATCTCGGCCATGTGAACTGGATGAAGCAGTTTCTCGCAGCCCTTGAATTGAAGGACATCACCTATTTCGGCCAGGACTGGGGCGGCCTGATCGGATTGCGGATTGTCGCCGAGGAGCCGGAACGCTTTGCCCGCGTCATGATCGGCAACACGGCGTTGCCGACCGGCGACCACGATCTCGGCGAAGCCTTCAAGCAGTGGCGCGAATACAGCCAGACGACGCCCGAATTCAATATCGGAGGCATTGTCTCGCGCGGCACGGCGCGCGGCATGTCCGAGGCGGTGGCCGCCGCCTATGACGCGCCCTTCCCCGACGAGAGCTACAAGGCGGGCGCGCGCGCCTTCCCGATGCTGGTGCCGGCGAGCCCCGAGGATCCGGCGGCAGACGCACAGCGCGCCGCCTGGGAGAGCCTGCGCCGATTCGAGAAGCCGTTCCTCACCTGTTTTTCAGACAAGGACATGATCATGCGCGGCGGCGAGAAGATTTTCCAGAAGCTGGTTCCGGGCACGAACGGACAGAATCACTTCATCACGGAAGACGCCTCGCACTTCCTGCAGGAAGATGCCGGGCCGCTGCTTGCCGAAAAGCTCATCGAATTTGCAAGAAATAGCTGAATCGGGATCGGATTCCTGCAATCCTGAATTGAAAAGCGGTTTGCGGGTGATTCGCGGTCAAGGCCCTGTGGAACTGTCAAGCGACGGTGCGCACGCTGTGCATCACAAATTTTTTTCGGTCAACACATAGGAGCCGAAAAAGGCTTGACGGGCGGCCAAGTGCGGGGATTACAAGGCATTGCGCTTTCCCCGCTTTCCACACGGTCCACCCACAACATCTGGTGTTCACAATTCTGTCTCAATCAAGCCCTTGACGGTCGAAAACGAGTCGCGTTGTACTGTAGAGACGTTGTTCCAACAGCGCCGGTCTGCGCGTTCAAGGCAGATCTTTATCAGTTGTAATGTGTAAGGACATGAGGTCCCTGACGGGTCGTTTTCCAGTTCGGGACGTGGGGAGGTTTTTGCGCGTTTTGCAGCTGAGGCTGTTTGAAAAATGTGTTTGACGAGAAGAAGCTGTTAATACTATCTTTAGTGTTTGCAGCAAATATCGACACAAGATATAGCGTCATTAGCGAGGGGGGCTTCGCGAAACACGCTTCAATAGTTTAAGGTCTGCTGCGGTTCACACGAGTTTACGGCACGCAGGAAGGGGAAATCGCGTCTTGTCGACACTGGGCGGCGGCGAGGCAGTCTTGAGACGAGGAAAAGCTAGCATGCGCATTGAGCGTCAATTTACAAAAGAAGGTCAGTCTCCCTACGCGGAGATCGCGTTCCGCAAGGCAACGAGCGAAATCAAGAACCCGGACGGCTCCATTGTCTTCCGCCTGGAAAATATTGACGTACCCGAACAGTTCTCGCAGGTCGCGAGCGACATCCTTGCGCAGAAATATTTCCGCAAGGCCGGCGTCCCCGCACGCCTGAAAAAAGTTGAGGAAAACTCCGTCCCGTCCTGGTTGTGGCGCTCCACGGCCGACCTTGAGGCGCTGGAAGAGCTGCCCGAGGACGAACGCTACGGTTCCGAGACCGATGCGCGCCAGGTTTTCACCCGCCTCGCCGGCACCTGGACCTACTGGGGCTGGAAGGGCGGCTACTTCGATTCCGAAGAGGATGCGCGCGCCTTTTATGACGAGCTTGCCTATATGCTCGCCACCCAGCGTGTCGCGCCGAACAGCCCGCAATGGTTCAACACCGGCCTCAACTGGGCCTACGGCATCGACGGACCCGGCCAGGGCCATTTCTATGTCGACCCGTTCACCAACAAGCTGGTGAAATCGAAATCGGCCTATGAGCATCCGCAGCCGCATGCCTGCTTCATCCAGTCGGTCGAGGACGATCTCGTCAACGACAATGGCATCATGGATCTGTGGGTGCGCGAGGCGCGTCTCTTTAAATACGGCTCCGGCACCGGCTCCAACTTCTCGCACCTGCGCGGCGAAGGCGAAAAGCTGTCGGGCGGCGGCAAGTCCTCCGGCCTGATGTCGTTCCTGAAGATCGGCGACCGCGCCGCCGGCGCCATCAAGTCGGGCGGCACCACGCGCCGCGCCGCCAAGATGGTCGTCGTCGACATCGACCACCCCGATATCGAGGCCTACATCAACTGGAAGGTCAAGGAAGAGCAGAAGGTGGCGGCGCTCGTCACCGGCTCCAAGGTCGTCGCCTCCCACCTGAAGGCGATCATGAAGGCCTGCGTCAATTGCGAGGGCCCGGACGGCGACTGCTTCGATCCGAAGAAGAACCCTGCCCTGAAGCGCGAGATCCGCGCCGCCAAGAAGGCGCAGGTTCCGGAGAACTACGTCAAGCGCGTCATCCAGTTCGCCGAGCAGGGCCACAAGGACATCGAGTTCACCACCTACGACACCGACTGGGATTCCGAAGCCTATCTCACGGTCTCCGGCCAGAACTCCAACAACTCGGTCTCGGTGAAGGACGATTTCCTCAACGCCGTCGAGGCGGACGGCAACTGGGATCTCATCGGCCGCATTAAGGGCGATGTGACAAAGACGGTCAAGGCGCGCGACCTCTGGGACCAGGTCGGCCATGCCGCATGGGCATCGGCCGATCCGGGCCTCCACTTCAACACCACGATGAACGACTGGCACACCTGCCCGTCCGCCGGCCCGATCCGTGCCTCCAACCCGTGCTCGGAATATATGTTCCTCGACGACACGGCCTGTAACCTGGCGTCGCTGAACCTGCTCCAGTTCATGGAGAAGAAGACCAACAAGTTCCGCATCGGTGAGTTCGAGCACGCAACGCGGCTGTGGACCATCGTTCTCGAAGTCTCGGTGATGATGGCGCAGTTCCCGTCGAAACAGATCGCGGAGCTTTCCTACAAGTACCGCACGCTCGGCCTCGGCTACGCCAATATCGGCGGCCTTTTGATGACCTCCGGCATTCCCTATGACTCCGAAGCCGGCCGCGCCATCTGCGGGGCGATTACCGCCATCATGACGGGCGTCTCCTACGCCACCTCCGCCGAGATGGCGGGCGAGCTTGGCCCCTTCCCCGGCTTCAAGCCGAACCGGGCCAACATGCTGCGCGTCATGCGCAACCACCGCCGCGCCGCCCATGGCGAGACGGCGGGCTATGAAAAGCTCTCCACCAACCCGGTGGCGCTCGCCCATGACGACTGCCCGGACGAGGAGCTGGTGACCCACGCCAAGGCCGCCTGGGACAAGGCCGTGGAACTCGGCGAGAAGCACGGCTACCGCAACGCGCAGGCGACCGTGATCGCGCCGACCGGCACGATCGGCCTCGTCATGGATTGCGATACCACCGGCATCGAGCCCGATTTCGCGCTGGTCAAGTTCAAGAAGCTCGCCGGCGGCGGCTATTTCAAGATCATCAACCGCGCCGTTCCCGAAGCCCTGCGCACTTTAGGCTATTCGGAAAGCGAGATCGCCGAGATCGAGGCCTATGCCGTCGGCCACGGCAACCTCAACCAGGCGCCGGCGATCAACCCTGGCACGCTCAAAGCAAAGGGCTTCACCGACGAGAAGATCGAGGCGCTGAACGGCGCGCTCGCCTCCGCCTTCGACATCAAGTTCGCCTTCAACCAGTGGACGCTCGGCACCGATTTCTGCCGCGATGTTCTCGAAATCTCCGAGGAAGAACTCAACGATTTCGAGTTCAACATGCTGAATTTCCTCGGCTTTTCGAAGAAGGACATCGACGCCGCCAACATCCACATCTGCGGGGCGATGACGCTGGAAGGCGCGCCGTTCATGAAGGACGAGCACCTGCCCGTTTTCGACTGCGCCAACCCCTGCGGCAAGATCGGCAAGCGCTATCTTTCGACCGAAAGCCACATCCGCATGATGGCCGCGGCCCAGCCCTTCATCTCGGGCGCCATTTCCAAGACCATCAACATGCCGAACGAAGCGAGCATCGAGGACTGCAAGTCCGCCTACATGCTCTCCTGGAAGCTGGCGCTGAAAGCCAACGCGCTTTACCGCGACGGCTCCAAGCTCTCGCAGCCGCTCAACGCCTCGCTCATCGAGGATGACGAGGACGAGGACGCGCTGGAGGAGCTGATCGAGGCGCCCGCCGCCGCCAAGGCGGTGGCCGTCACCGAGAAGATCGTCGAGCGGGTGGTCGAAAAGGTCGTGCGCGAGCGCGAGAAGCTGCCCAACCGCCGCAAGGGCTACACCCAGAAGGCAGTGGTCGGCGGCCACAAGGTTTACCTGCGCACCGGCGAGTTCGACGACGGCCGCATCGGCGAGATCTTCATCGACATGCACAAGGAAGGCGCCGCCTTCCGCGCCATGATGAACAACTTCGCCATCGCGATTTCCTTGGGCCTGCAATATGGCGTGCCGCTGGAGGAATATGTCGAGGCCTTCACCTTCACCAAGTTCGAGCCGGCCGGCATGGTCCAGGGCAATGACGCGATCAAGAACGCGACATCGATCCTCGACTATGTCTTCCGCGAGCTGGCCGTCTCCTACCTGGAGCGGCACGATCTTGCCCATGTCGACACCTCCGACTTTTCCAACACGGCGCTCGGCAAGGGCATCAAGGAAGGCAAGACCGCGCCCGTCTCCAAGGGCTGGACCCGCGGCCACAAGCTGGAACTCGTCGCCCCCGGCGGCCAGCCCATGGGCGGCGCGCCGGCCGGAAGCGGCGGCTCCAACGTCACGGCCATCTCCGGCGGCGCGGCACTCGTCTCCGAAGCCGTTGCGGCGCAGAACGCCGAAGAGGCCCTCGCCTTCAAGCGCGACTATGAGGAGCGCGCCAAGCAGCTCTCCGAGGAGATCGCCGAGGAGGAAGCCGTCACGGACGAGCTCTTCGACAGCGATGCCATCGAAGACGCCCGCGCCGAGGCCAAGAGCGTAGAAGCCGACCGGAGAGCCAAGGCGATCATGCAGGGCTACACGGGCGATGCCTGTTCGGAATGCTCGAACTTCACCATGGTGCGGAACGGTACGTGTCTGAAGTGTGACACGTGTGGTGCCACGAGCGGGTGTAGTTAGAGCCCGAGCGCCTGAGGGCAGAGAAATTGACGGATTGACAAAACCCCTCGTAGCGATGCGGGGGGTTTTTTGCAGGCGACGCAACAGCAAAATAAAAGCCGTGAACGGACCAACCACATGTGAGCGCTGATTACCAAGTGCCCTTCAACTTTAACTTGAATCTGAATGGCTCAGGAGTGCATAGTGTCGTTAGAGATTCTATGTGAAGGCTAAAGGTGACGAATACCAATCAAATCACCTGGACCAACAAGTCAGTTCTATCGTTTGCGGGGAACATTGACCCAATAAAAGCGATTGAAAGGGCAACCCGCGATTTAGTTAATCTTGCAAGGCAGAAAGGTTGGTCTGGTCCACCGTTCAATCCAGTTTTCATTGCAAAATTGTTAAACATCCAAATCGAAGCCAACACAAACATTGCTGACGCGCGCACCATTAGTTCGGATGGCGATACACGTATTGAGTACAATCCAAGGCAAGCTCGTGAACGGGTTCGATTCTCAATCGCCCACGAAATAGCACACCTGTTGTTCCCCGATGCCGCTGAACGCGTTCGAAATCGAGGCGGAACAAAAGACATAGCAGACGACTGGCAACTTGAACTCCTGTGTAATCTCGCAGCATCCGAATTTGTCATGCCATTCGGAAGCCTGGCTTCGAAAAACTCCGTGAGCTCCATCGAAGAACTCATGGTTGAACGTAGGAAGTTTGATGTGTCAGCTGAGGCGTTCTTAACCCGAATAATTCATGGGTGTGTGGTAAGGGTGGCGCAAGCTTTTGAAAGCAGGTATTTTTCGGTTAACGACGCCGAAAGCTCCAGTTTCACAGACAGGCCCCCTTACCATGATGCAGTCTACTTTCACCTCGCCCGCTTTGTCACCCTTAAACGGCAAACCGATCCTTCTCAATTTTGATGGCGCGGAGATGAGTTCCAATGCCGGTCTGACGCTTTTGCGGGAGGTCGAACGTCGGCACGACCTGGCGGGCCTTGTCTCTTCGTGCCTCACCGATCCACGAGAACCGGGCAAGGTGCGGCACAGCCTGCAAGACATCATCCGGTTCCGGATCATGATGATCGCAGCGGGATATGAGGATGGCAACGACGCGGATGATCTACGGACTGAACCGGCGTTCAAACTCGCTCTCGAGCGCGATCCCGGGACCGGGGCGGCCCTGTGCTCGCAGCCCACGATCTCGCGCATGGAAAACCTGGCCAACACACGGGCGCTGATCCGGATGGGGCGTGAGATGGTACGGTTTTATTGCACGTCTTTTGCCCGTGCGCCCCGCCACATCGTACTCGACATCGACGACACTTTCGATGCTGTCCATGGCCACCAGCAGCTACGCCTGTTCAACAGCTACTACGATGAATATGGTTTCCAGCCGATTGTGGTCTTCGACGGCGAGGGACGTCTTGTCGGGGCTGTGCTGCGCCCGGCCCGTCGGCCAACCGGCAAGGAGGCCGCTGCCCACATCCGGCGCCTGATCCGATCGATCCGACGCCATTGGCCTACGACCGAGATCCTGCTGCGGGCCGATAGCCACTACGGCACTCCCGAGGTTCTGGACCTGTGTGACACTCTCGGGCTGCGCTACGTCTTCGGCCTGTCGGGTAACCAACGGCTTCAGGCACAGGTGCAAACTCTGGAGGCATCCACGGCGGAACGCTACGCGCGAAAGGGCGAGAAACTGCGTCGGTTCAAGACATTCTCTTATGCGGCCCGATCCTGGTCGAAAGAACAGCGCGTCATTGCCCGGGTCGAGGTCGGTCCCCTGGGGCGCGACACACGCTTCGTCGTGACCAATCTGACCGCCCCGCGCGGCAAGCACGTTTACGAGAAGATCTACTGCGCACGCGGACAGGCCGAGAACCACATCAAGGGCTGGAAGAGCCACCTCGCCTCGGATCGCACGTCTTGCTCAAGGGCCAGCGCCAATCAGATGCGGCTCATGCTGCACGGCTGTGCTTACTGGCTATGGTGGATGCTGCGGGCGACCTGTCCAAAACGCTCCCAGTGGCGACACGCCCAGTTTGATACGTTGCGGCTTCACCTCGTCAAACTGGCCGCGACCATCGTCGAGAAGAAAACAAGGGTCGTCATGACTTTGCCAGCTTCGTGCCCGTGCCAGAGCCTCATTCGGCTTATGTTCGACGCGCTGGCCCCGCCGCGCGTCGCCTGACGCTCATATCGCCCCGACCAACCTGAAACAGCAACACGCAAAACTCCAGATAACCCCGCCGCCCGCCGGAAAAACCCCGACGTGGCATTCGGGGTGCGTCCAGAATCAATAGGGCGAAGAAAACATGCTGCCAGGGCCGGCAACACAACCATCGTGAATTATTCGGGTTAATTCGGATCGCAAAAACATCTGTGGATCCGATTGCGATGTTTTGTGCGTCTTCAACGACTCAGGATCACCGAGAACGTCACTACCGCATAGACTACTTTGTTCCATCACCCACCGCCCCGACAATCTTTATCGCCGGGCGCCGGATCCCAGATCAAAGCGTTATCAACCGTTGTACAGCAATTGGTTACACCGACAGTGCTAGGGAGAAATGGGTAGATAGGCAAAGTCATTCAATCGAGTGTGTTGGTATTCCTGGGTTCCCCGGTAGCAACCTGCCGCGTGTCGCTGGTCTAATCAGATTTGATTCACGCCGTGATGACTCGAGACCCATAACCTACGTGCACGGAAATGCGCTTGATCCAAAGGGCGATGGCAAACGCTTGGTTTGTCAGCTCGTAAATGATCGCGCGCGGAAATGGGGTGGTGGTATCGCCCGGCGCGCCGCCGAAAAATTTCCGCAAGCAGAAAAAGAATTCGCAAACTGGATCGCAGCACTTCCGAATAAAGATCGTTTAGGTTGCGTGCATTTTTCTTCAGAAACTGACGGCATCGTCCTTGCCAGCCTTATTGCACAGGAAGGCTTTGGCAAATCCGAATTTCCGAGAATTCGATACGGAGCTTTGGAACAGTGTTTGAACTCAACCGCGTCGTATTCTCAAGAAAATGGTTTCACAGTACATATGCCGAGAATCGGAACCGGCGCCGCCGGCGGGACCTGGGAAGTTGTAGAAGAGATTATTGATGAATGTATGGTTGCAAACGGTATATCGGTGACAGTATACGATTTGCCACCAAAGCGTAAGCAACTTAGGCTTTTTGATTGACTAGTTCACGCTCAAAGCTTCGCATTGTCTTAGTCTCAGGTCCGATCTGTTCGGGAAAAACCGTACTTACGGAACATTTGCGGGATCGATACAAGGCGCGAATTGTAAAGACACGCGAACTAATCCTAAAGGCGAAACCAAATACGAAACCAGTTAGACGCTCACTGCAGTTAGCTGGACAAGCACTGGACAATGCGGACAACGGAGCATGGGTTGCTAGCGCATTGTCTGAACTGTTGGAAGGCAGAAGCAGTGGATCAACACCTACCGGATTGTATGTTGTTGATTCAGTCCGCGTTGAAGGACAAATTGCGGCGATCAGGAAAGCATATGGTGAGGATGTACATCACATCCACCTGACAGCACAGGATGCCGAACTCAAAACCCGATTTAAGAAACGAAAAGCCGACGGCGATGAAGACGTCACATATGAAAAACTAAAACGCAACCGCACAGAGAAAAACATCGAAAAATTGGCCGACCTCGCAGACGTCGTGGTGTCAACTGATCGATGTACATCAGGGGCTGTTTTAGTTCGAGCAACGGCACTCTTGAATTTGTATCCAAGAGGCAGTGATGCACTCGTGGATGTTATTGTCGGAGGCCAATTCGGCAGCGAAGGCAAGGGCAATATTGTAGGACACATTGCTCCCGAATATGATTTATTGGTCAGAGTAGGCGGACCGAATGCCGGACATTCTGTTTATGCGGAGCCTGATCCAGAAAAATACTATCATCTACCATCGGGAACGGAACGCGCGCCGAATGCAAAGCTGTTATTGGGACCAGGCGCAGTAATCAATCCGACCAAACTATTGGACGAGATTGCTCACCACCAGCTTGGCACAGATCGTTTATTTATCGACCCACAAGCGATGGTCATCACAGACGATGATATCGCTGAAGAAGTTAAAAAATTCGGGAACATCAGTTCCACCGCTCAGGGAGTTGGAATTGCGAGCGCTCAGAAGATATTAGGGCGATCCGACTACAAAGATGGTACATCTCTACACTTGGCGCGGGACCACGATTTGCTCGGGAAGTACACTCAAAAACCCGCCCATGAGATCATCGCTGATGCCTTTGTCGAAGGCAATCGTATTATGTTGGAGGGGACCCAGGGTACTTCATTGAGCCTCCATCACGGCGAATACCCTCACGTGACAAGCAGGGATACGACCGTTTCAGGCTGCTTAGCAGATGCTGGCATCGCACCAAAAAATGTTCGGCGTATCGTTTTGGTGTGCCGCACCTATCCAATTCGCGTTGGTGGCCCATCCGGCAAGATGGAACTTGAGGTGAAAATCGAAGAAATTGCCAAACGGTCTGGCATTCCTTTGAACGAGCTAAAGAAGACCGAAAGGACAACCACTACGGACCGACCGCGCCGCATCGCGGAATTCGATTGGGAACAACTTAAACAATCGGTTCAGTTAAACGGCCCGACCGACGTCGCACTAACATTCGTCGACTATTTCACTATCAAGAATCGTGACGCATACCGTTTTGAGCAACTAAGCGAAGAAACTTTGCGGTTTGTGGAAGAGGTAGAGCGGGTGTCTGGTCGTCCTGTTTCGCTGTTATCGACTGCTTTCGATTGGCGTAATGTGATCGATCGGAGATCCTGGTGACCGAGGAGGAATTACAAGAAGTCATTGCGGATTGCCCAACATTGTATCACATGGCTGAGCGGGGCTCTTGGCAGTCAATTCGTGATCGTGGTTTACTAAGCACCTCAGCGTTACTCGACTTATACGGGATCTCTGGTAGTCAACGCACCTCCATAGAATCGATGCGCCGCCCTGACAGTGTGCCACTACAAGCAGATGGACTACCCACTGCTGTCGTGCGAGATCAGATCCCGATGACCGATGACCGGTTGCGTCAATGCTTGCCCACACATTTGAGTCCGACCGATTGGTACGAAATTCTAAACACCAAGGTGTTCTTTTGGTTGACCCGTGATCGTTTACACCGTCTTACCGGCGGAAGAACCTACAGGTTCAAGTCACACGATGTACTGGAACTGGATACGAAATCACTAATTGATGCGCATCGCGACCGTATCTGGCTGTGTCCGATGAACAGCGGCAACACGTTTCCATTTCCACATCCTCGTGATGAATCAACATTTTCAAGAATCGCCGACTACCCATATAGCACTTGGCGGACTAAAAGGCGGAGAGGAGAACGAATTGTAGAACTCGCTGTGGATCATTCAGTCCCAGATATACTTCAGCATGTGAAGCGGGCTGTCGTGATGCAGGATACCACTGTCGAAAGAGAGTTGTTTTCTACATAGCTATTTGGCAACCTTTTAACCGGCCTCAGGTCGCTGCTCCAATCAGGATTGGTCCCCCGAGATTAAGATTGTCCACACAAAACCTATTCAAACTCTTCTTCTCCAAGGTCGCTGACCGTTAGAGTTGTCATTGACAAAATCACATGCAGCATTGTCATGTTCGATTGCTGTAGCCGGCACACCAAGGCGGTAGTCGTCTCGTAAAGAATTGATGCGAACATATTTGGCATCTGAGCCGCGGTGCGCAATATCACCCCTGACACTCACAAATTCGTCAATGTAACGGTTCCCACGTGTCCACTTTTCGGAGGGTTTCGTCCAACCGAGCAGCGATCTGTATTTCTCGTCTATCTCACCTGCCTTTGGAGTATTTAACTTACCAATCACATCTCTGACATGGCTCGTGTAAAGGTTTTCCCATCCCACTCCAGCCAATTCCAAAGGCTTCAATTCGTGGCGATGATTCCTGACCATGTTAGAGAGTGACTTCTGTGCACCCCGAGGCAAATCGCTAGGGGCATTAGTGCGCAATCCGGCTCATTCCGGCCACTGAATCCGGTTCAATCCGGCCATCTATTCCGGTTTATTGCGGCCACCGAATCCGGCTCATTGCGGCCAGCTTGTGGACAACGGTGATCAACCTTTCTGGGTGATCTGAAACACGGGCATTCTTGCGCCTTTTCAACAGCAAAGGTGGCGAGGATGGCCAGGGAAAGATTACCCATGCGTAAGATCAGAGATGTGCTTCGGCTCAATGCTGAAGGTTTGTCGAACCGCAAGATTGCCGTCAGTGTGGGCGTCGGGCGAACGAGTGTTGGCGAGACGGTCCGGCGGGCGCAGCAGGCTGGCCTGAATTGGCCGTTGCCTTCCGATTTGAGCGATGAGGCGCTTCAGCGGCGCTTGTTTCCGGTGGTGGTCAAGGCGAAGAAGCCAAGCCTGCCCGACTGGGCCTGTATTCACCGCGAGCTGCGGCGCCCCGGTGTGACCTTGCTGTTGCTGTGGGAAGAGTACCGCACCGCTCATCCTGACGGGCTTGGGCGCACGCAATTCTACCAGCTTTATCGTCAATGGAAGGGCAAGCTGTCGCCGACCATGCGGCAGACCCATACCGCTGGCGAGAAGATGTTCGTTGACTATGCCGGCCAAACGATTCCGATCATCAACGGGCTCACCGGCGAAGTGCATGAGGCGCAACTCTTTGTCGCTTGCCTGGGTGCGTCCAGCTACACCTATGCCGAAGCGACCATGACGCAGAGCCTGTCCGACTGGACGGGATCACATGGTCGTGCCTTCGCGTTCTTTGCCGGCGTTACCGACCTTGTGGTGTGCGACAATTTGAAATCCGGCATCACCAAGGCCTGTTTCCATGAGCCGGCGATCAATCGCACCTATTGCGATCTTGCAAGGCACTACGGAACGGTCGTGGTCCCGGCAAGGCCGAAAAAGCCTCGGGACAAGGCAAAAGTCGAGACGTCGGTGTTGGTGGCGGAGCGCTGGATCCTCGCCGCACTCAGGAACCGGCAATTCTTCTCGCTGACGGATGTGAATGCGGCGGTCCGCGAACTGCTCGAAAAGCTCAACAACCGCGTGACGCGCCATCTTGGCGGCAGCCGGCGGGAACTGTTCGAAGACCTTGACAGGCCGGCACTGAAAGCACTGCCGCAGGATCCATACGAATATGCAGCGTGGAAGGAATGCCGTGCCGGCCTTGATTATCACGTTGAAGTGGACAAGCACTACTACTCGGTGCCTCACACGCTTCTACGCAAAAAACTGTGGGTCCGCTCCACCGAGCGCACCGTCGAGATCTTCGATCGGGGCAATCGTGTTGCCAGCCATCTGCGCGGTCCAGGTAACAGACGACATACAACCGTGCTCGAGCACATGCCGGCCAACCATCGCCATTACGCCGAGTGGACACCTGAAAGTATCAAGCGCCAGGCTGGCAAAGTCGGCCCGACCACCCAGGCCCTGGTCGAAATCATCCTGCGCGAAAAACCCCATCCCGTTCAGGGGTTCCGCGCCTGTATCGGCATCGTGAAGCTCGCGCCGCAGCATGGAGCGCAGCGCCTCGAGGCGGCATGCGGCCGCGCCATCGACATCGGGGCGCACTCCTACACCTCCGTCAATTCCATCCTCAAGAACAATCTCGATCGCAAACGGCCCGAAAAAGCCACGGACGGGCCGCCGATCCTCCATCAAAACATCCGTGGCTCAGGCTACTTCCATTGAAAGGAAATGAAATTGCTCAACCATCCAACCCTCGACCAGTTGAAAGAACTCAAACTGGACGGCATGGCCGACGCCTTTGTCGAGCTGCAGGCACAAGACCGGGCTGCCGATCTCAGCCACCCCGAATGGCTGGGACTGTTGCTCGATCGGGAAACAGCAAACCGCAGCACCAAACGCTTCAATACGCGATTACGGGCCGCCAGGTTGCGCCATGTTGGCGCCTCGATAGAAGACGTCGATTACCGCGCGTCCCGTAAGCTCGACAAGGCATTGTTCCAGCAGTTGGCAACCTGCAACTGGATCAGACATCACCGTTGCCTGCTGATTACCGGGCCGTGCGGGGTCGGCAAAACCTGGCTTGGCTGCGCCCTCGGTCAAAATGCATGCCGCCATGGCTACACGGTCCTTTACAAGCGTGTGCCGCGGCTCTTCGCCGAACTCGAACTGGCGCATGGCGATGGTCGGTTCCCGCGCTTGTTCCGGACGCTCGTCAAGGCCGATCTGCTGATCCTCGATGACTGGGGCCCCGATCGTCTCAATGCCAGCCAGCGGCGCGATCTCCTGGAAATCATCGAAGACCGCCACGGTGCCGGCTCGACAATGATCACGAGTCAACTGCCGGTGCACACTTGGCATGACGTTATTGATGAGCCCACATTCGGCGACGCGATTATGGACCGAATTTCTCACAACGCATACCGGCTCGAACTCGATGGGCCCTCGATGCGCAAATCGCAAGGCAATCAAACTGAACAGGAGCAATCGGCATGATCCGAACGAACCTCACGCCCGCCCCGGTGGGTCCACAGGGGCCTCCCACGCGCGCCGCTGCGATAGACTCGTGCCGGTCTCTTCGCGCCGCGCGCGGGTCCCTCCTGGGGACTACCGGGACGGCCTGCACCGTGCTTGACGAAAGGCCAAAGTGCTGACATCAAGAAACCCATCCAGAAGGGTTGATCGCGCCGTCCACAATGCCAGACGCGGAAGTGGCCGCAATGAGCCGGATTCGGTGGCCGCAATAAACCGGAACAGGTGGCCGGATTGGCCGGAATGCGCAGGCATTAGCACGATTAACAAGAAGGCGTGCAATTTCTATAGCCAGTTCTTCAACGTAGAGCTCCCAGGCTGCGCAAAGCAAGAAAACTCCACTACGTGTGATATGCCCTAGGCTGTGACGCCCAGGACCGCCATGCCCAAGCGTATTGTGACTCTCTATAAGACGGTCAACGTCCTTGAGCATTCTTGTCTCGAATTTGTTGAAAGCATTTGAAGGCATATGGAGAATATGCCGATCTGACTTTAGCCTGACAAGTTCAGCACATCTTGCGCTTAAGTCTGCTTCGGCGGCGGTTCATTTAATCCCGTACTGTCACCAACACCACCTCAAACTAACCTGCTGGCACATTTCGCCAAACAAACCATAGCGTTAGTCGCATTGCCACCCTCCGGGACTCGGACAAACGGCATCAGACCTCGGATGAGCGGCTGTGGCACCAGTTTCATGTTGACAGAATCGGTCGCTGCAATCTCTACCATCACCGGATTACGCAATCCCACCCGCAAAAATCCCACCCACAACCCAGGCTTGCCCTTGCCCGCGCACCCGATCTCCCTTAAGACGCGTTCTTGTTATGTTATGTTGTAACATTACGATTCTTTGAAAAACGAATTGAGGTTTGAGATCATGCGTAAAAGCTTTGCCGGAATTTCCTGTGCGTTTCTTCTCGGTGGTGCGTTGCTGGCCGCGCCCGCGGTGGCGGAAAAGAAGGACAAGAATGCCGCCCACAGCCACAGCCACGGTGACGAGAAAACCGTCTACAAGGGCTATTTCGAGGACGACCAGATCAAGCCGCGCCCGCTGGCCGACTGGAAGGGCGACTGGCAGAGCATCTATCCCCATCTCCAGGACGGCACGCTGGACGAATGGCTGGCGCACAAGGCCGCGCACGGCGACAAGTCAGCCGAGGAATACCGCGCCTATTATACAACCGGCTTCAAGACGGATGTGGACCGCATCGTCATCGACGAAGGCAGCGTGACCTTCTACCGTGACGGAAAGCCGCTTGCCGCCAGCTATGAAAGCGACGGCTACGAGATCCTCACCTACAAGAAGGGCAATCGCGGCGTGCGCTTCATCTTCAAGAAAGCCGGGGGCGATGACGCCGCGCCGCTCTTCATCCAGTTCAGCGACCACAAGATCGCGCCGGAAGAGGCGGATCACTATCACCTCTACTGGGGCGACGACCGGGCGAAGATCCTGGAGGAGCTGACCAACTGGCCGACCTACTGGCCGGCCGGCATGAGCGGCGACGCGATCGCCCATTCCATGATGGCCCACTGAGGGCCTGTCAGGACACGCCCGAAAAGCCGCCGGCGGCACGAATTGCCGCCGCCGGCCAGAGACGGATCAGCGACCGGGTTTCCGCCCTACCCGCGCACCGGCAGGTTGGCGATCAACACCGCAACGGCGATGAAGAAGAGCACGCTGCCCGCCAGCACGAAGACGTGCCAGATCGTGTTGTGGAACGGCAGGCGCTCGAAAAGGTGAAACCCGACGCCGACGGTGTAGACAATGCCGCCGGCGGTGACGATCCAGAAAACCGCCGGGGAAAGCCCCGCGATGATCGGGCCGCCGGCCAAAAGAACGGCCCAGCCCATGGCAAGGTAGAGCGCAAGCGCAAGCCACTTGAACCGGCCGGGCGCGAGTATTTTCATGAGCGAGCCGATGGTCGCGGCGCCCCAAAGGCCCGTCAGAAGCCCCGTCGCCGGAGCGCCTGATACAAGCACGAAGGGCGTGTAGGTTCCGGCAATCTTCATGTAGATCGCCGAGTGGTCAAGGCGGCGCAAAAGGCCGGTCCACCGCGCGCTGTCGACCATGTTGTAGAGCGCCGAACAGCACAGCATCGCGACCAGCGTCGCCCCATAGATCGAGACCCCCACAACCGGAGCGGGCTCCGAACGGAACAGGGCCGTGAGCACGATCAGCAACGGCACGGCGATCATGGCGAGAAAAATGCCGACGACGTGGACCACGCCATCGCTGAGCCGCTCGGCACGGCTGTAGGCGGGGCGGATATGGGCGAAAGATAAAATCACGGTCCCTCATTCTCGTTTCGAAGCGGCGGCAAACGCCGGTCTTTTCAGTGCGCCGGCAAACCCGCGCCGCATCGTCTCCGCCATCAGATACCCGTTTTCGCGCAAGGGCAACCGCCGGGAGATCACTTCATTGAAAGATGGTTTCCACGCGCCCCGCCTGGAACGTGGCCGTCGGGCGGCGGCCCGGCCCAGCTTTGACTGCATTTCCGGTTTAATATGACCGTGGCCGAAATCCCGAACCCGCCATTTGAAAATCCCGGATAGAATACGCCGCCATATTATCGAAACACGATTGAACGGATCAGATCATGAAACACCGGATTGCCGCTACCGCCCTTGCCGCCCTCCTTGCCACGGCCGGCGCCGCCTCGGCTGACGACAATGACTAGGTCGGTCTCTACAAGGGGCTCGATGCGCTGGATGGCTCGATTGACACCATGTCGATTTCAACGACCGGCCCGGGAGCCTTTGAAATCCGCATCATGCCGTCCGTCATCTCGCTGTGCGAAAGCGGCCGCGGATGGATTGTTGCGCAGGGACGCGCGCTGGATGACAACCGGCTTGAGCGCCACGGCGCCCGGCTCTTTTGCGAAGGCAGCGAACCCACCAGCATCCGTGATCTGATCCTCGTTCGCGATGACGAAACCGGCGTGATCAGCTTCGGCGCGACCGACGACCGGCGCCCGCTGATTTACCACCGCATTTCGACCGACTGACCGGACGGCCCTGATCGCGAGCCCCTGAGGCGTGGCGGCCAATTACACGCGCCTGCCATAGTTACTAAATTTTCGATTTCAATACTTATTTTTCAAAGTATTTGTAGGTTTCACTACATAAAAACTAACTAAAAAAAGCTCCAATTGAAGCCGTAATGCAACACCCATGTCCGCATGATCTTCCCGATCTGCGGGACGGTTCGGCAGGCACGACCGCATGAGCAAAGCCGGGTAGCGAAGTCCGGACTTACCCACCGAAACCCCATCGGCACTTCATGACCAGCGGCACGATTGCCTCGTGCCGAAGGGCGCGCTGTTGCCTCGAAACGATCCAACGCGGCCGAAAGGCCACGCATTCAAGACGGACGGCACCCATGAGCGGCGATTTCTTCGATACGATAACCCACCTGACGGTTTTCGGCGTCCTGTCGGGCGTGCTGAGCACCCTCGCCTTCATTCCCTATGTTGTCGACACATCCAGGCGCCGGACCACGCCGCAGCGCCAGACATGGCTGATCTGGTCCGCGTTGGGAACGATCGCTTTCTTCTCCCAGGTCCATGAGGGCGCCGGGGACTCGCTGTGGTTCGCCGGCGCGCGTGTTTCCGGCGCGATCATCGTTCTGGGCCTTTCAATCCGGCTTGGAACCGGCAGGCGCCTGACGACGTCCGACTATCTCATGCTCGCCGGCGCGGCTGTCGGTCTCGTGCTGTGGTACAACACCGACTCGGCGGCCTATGCGCTTGCCATCACGATTTCGATCAGCCTTCTGGGCGGCAGCGTCACGGTCCTGGAAGCCTATCAGCATCCCGGCAGCGAGACGATGGCGACCTGGGTCGTGTCGTTCATGGCTTCCGTCTGCGCCATCCTGTCCATCGGCCGGTTCGATGTGCTCCTGCTTGCCTATCCGCTCTATCTGTTCACGCTGCACGGCGCAATTGTCGCGGCCATGGTCCTGGGCCGCATGCGGCGGCGGAGCCTGGTCTGCGCGCACCGGGACAATCTGCATGTTGCGGACCTTGCCCAAACGCCCCGCCAACCAGGACGGCCGGCGGCGCACATCCGTTGAAGCGTGAACACCGGCTCCAGGTGCCGACGTTTCAAACTGTATGCGACGGCGACGGCGACGCCGACGATCGGCGTCCCCTGATTGATCACTGCATTTCCAGCGACTGACCGGCCACCGCCATTCATGCCAGCGGCGGCTCCACCACAAACACCGCCTGCACCAGCGCATGGCGGCTTCGCGCGCCGGTCTTGTCGTAGATGCGCTGCAGATGCGTGCGAACGGTGTTGACGCTGATGCCGAGGTCTTCAGCGGCCTCGGCGACATCGTGGCCCTCGAGGATCAGCCGGATGATCGATGTCTGGGTCGATGAGAACCCGTAGACCTGCCGCGCCCAGCCGATGCGCTGTTCGACAATGCTGGCGTCGTTGAAGGAGATGAGGATCTTGTCGTCCTTGCAGGTGACCCAGCAGAACTGCGGAACGCCGTAATCATCTTCCGCCAGCGCCACGGGGATCACGCCCTCATTCTTCGGAATGAAACAGACCCGTTCGCGGTTCGCGCGGCTAAGTTTCAAGACCGCCTCCTGCAGCGCCTCGCCGCAGCGTTCGTCCCTTGCCTTCAGCCGGCCATGGGTAAGCGTAACTTCCGGCAGGTCGCCAAGCAGCGTTTTTGCCGGCGCATTCATCCAAAGGACCCGCATCGCCTCGTCAACTTCGATGAGCGGATGGTGCACCTGGTCGATGCTGCGCTGCATGACCATCAGGCAGGCGATTTTCCACCTGCCGTTGACCTTGTGCAGGATCCTGAGCTCATGCTGGATGCCCGCAAGGTCGAACGCATCGCCCGTGTCGACGCCGATCTGGTCGAAGGTCGCCCAGGCCATGTCGGCGCCGACATTGATGCGCATGTTCTCGCGCCGCATGTGCTGGAAAGACGTGTTGGGCTCCGGGAAACGCGCAAAGCGGTCCTGCATCGCCATCCTGTATTGCTCGAAGCCGTATTGCACGCGCATGCCGTCGGCGACCGATGCCTGGGCGACGAGCGAATCCGGCGATTTCAGCCAGCAATCGGCCCAGGTGTCATAGTCCTTTTCGAAAAAGGCGGCGGTCTCCCGTTCTAGAAGGTCGAGGATTTCGCGGCGGTCGTCGTCGTTTTCCACGGGCGGCCCGGAAGACGGGGCATCCGTCGGCGCGCCGGTGCTGAGGCTGGGGCTGGGGGGCATGATGATCCAGTCACCTTTCGAGAGTTTTCGCGTGCGGTGGTCGGTCCGGGGTTGACCAGCGACCGGAGGGCCGCGGCGATCCGGGCGGGAATGCGCAGGCTGTCGGTCGCCTCGCGATAATAGCGGTCTTCCGCCGCCTGGCCAGCCGGCCGGTTTTCGCAAGACCGGTCGCGAAGGTTTGCGAGCAGCGCCGCTGAATAAAGATCCATTCCCGTTCTCCATCGTCCATGGCCTTGTCCATGGTGGAGACCCTAGCGCGGGCGGCGCGCATCGCCTGTCATGCGCGCGAAGGACAGGACGGATTTTTCTGACAGCTCTTTACGGCCCGGTCACCTGCCGCCACATCTCGCCAAGCGAGCCGTAGCGATAGCCGCGCCGGTAGAGGCGCCGGATGCCGCCGGGGCTGGGCCAGGAATAGTAGCTGCGTTTCGTCTCGTCCTGCGGCGCGCCCGGCACATGGCCGGTACGGAGCTTCGTGATGCAGTCGATGAGGAGGCGGGCCCCGCTATCGCTGCATTTCTGCGACACGGAAATTACGGATTCGCCGGGTGCGATCGGAACGGTCGCCTGCAGGATGATGTTGCCCGTGTCGAGATCTTCATCCACCCAGTGGACGCTCGCGCCGGTGGTGTCGTCGCCATTCGCCATCGCCCAGAAACAAGGGCTCAGGCCCCGGTTCCGCGGCAGCAGCGCCGGGTGCATGTTGATTGCGCCGACCCTCGGGATTGCCAGCATCGGCTGGCGGATCACCTGGTTGAAATAGTTGGAGACGATGAGGTCCGGCGCCCATGAGCGAACCTGATCAAGACAATCTTCATTGCGAGCGTCCGCCGTTTCGAAAACGGGGATGCCGGCCTCCCGCGCCAGCGCCTTCAGCGAGCCGGCGCCGGCGGGCTTTCCCCTCAGGCGCAGGCTCAATGCCCCGAGCCTCGCCAGCCAGCGGTGAAGCTGCCAGGCGCCGCCATAGCGCCATCCCATGGCCCGCCCGAGCTTCACCATCGCCTCGCGGTCCGATTTGCCGGCAATCAGCGCGGTGGAGCAGATGATGCCCGCCACCTCGCCGCCCAGCTCTTTCAGCAGCGCGCGCGTGACGACATTCGCCTCCGGCAAATCGAAGGTCAGGATGACGATCTTCATGGGCAAGCCCCCCGGCAAGATCATGCCCGGCAATCGCCGCACTGTCACGTTTTACTAACGCTCCGTATAATGCCAGCCTCCGGCCCGCGGGCCGAAACACGAAAACAGGTCAATTCATGAACGCCAACCTTGCGGCACGATTTGCGCTCAGCCTCGCCATGGTCCTCGCGGCGGTCTCAATGGCGCGCGCCACGGCGGACGGGCCGGATTTCTTCATGGTGCGCGGTGTCGCCGCCGACGACGTGCTCAATATCCGCGCCGAACCGACCGCGAAATCGAAAAAGATCGGCGAGATCCCGCCCGATGGCGACGGCATCCGGAACCTTGGATGCGAGGGCGGCCTGAGCATTGACGCGTGGCTGGAAGCAAATAGGGAAGAGCGCGAGGCCTCGGACCGCCGGCGATGGTGCCGTATCGCCTATCAGAGCGTTGAGGGCTGGGTGGCCGGGCGCTTCCTGGAAGAAAGCGCGCACCAGGTGCCTGCGAGTGCCTCGGAACCGCTCAGCTGGAGCCTGACGGCGCTCAATGGCGAGCCCCCGGCGGCTCAGGCCTTCATGCGCTTCGCTGACGACGGTGCGGTGTCGGGTTCGACCGGCTGCAACCAGTTCCGAACCCTTGGCACTTTCCATGGCGGCGTGCTTTGGATCGACGGCCCTATCGCGACGACGCGGATGGCCTGCCCCGATGCGGCGGTGACAAACCAGGAAAAGACCGTTCTCGCCGCCCTGCAGGGCCGCATCGACATTTCCTTCGACCCGTTTTCCGAGGAACTGATCCTTTCCAATCCGCAGGCGGGCATTGTTATGCGCCTGGTTCGGCTGCGGAACTGATCGCGTGCCTCCCCTTGCCCGCATCCTCGTTTGCACCTTCGGTCTCGCCGCCGCGCTTGCCCTGCCCGCCCAAGGCGCCGACATCCGGCCTAACTTCGTCGAGAAGTTCTATTCAGTCTCCGGCACAAGCGGCATTGAACTTTACGAATCCATAGGCGCGCGCGGTCCCGTCATTCGCGGCGGCGCGTCGCGCGCCATTGCGCTCACCGAGTTCGACCTCAAATGGGGCCGCGACTATGTGCGCGACGGCAATGACTGCGTGCTTGCAGCCGCGCGCTCGTTCCTCACAATCACCTACACCTACCCGAAGCCGTCACAGAAGCTGCCGCCGGATGTTGCCGCCCGCTGGCGCGTCTTCATCAAGGGCATGCGTACCCACGAGGCCGTGCATGGCCGCTATGTCGTCGAGATGGCGCAGCAGATCTACGACACCACCGTGGGCTTCCGGCAGGCGAACGATCCGGGCTGCAAGAAGATCCGCCAGGCCATCCAGGCCCCGCTCAAGGCCGCGTTCGACCGCTACAAGGCCCGCAACCGCGCATTTGAAGAATCCGAGATGCGCCAGGGCGGCAATGTCCACCAGCTCATCCTGCAACTGGTCAACGGCCAGTAGCTTGGCGCGAGGCCGTTCGCCAGCCCGGAGACTGGCCGGCAGATTGCCGCAGCCACTTGGGACGCCAGCGCCCTAATTCAGCAGTTTGGAACAGTCATAGCCGAGATCGCCAAGCTTCAGCCCGTCACAGGAGGCTGCGGAGCGAACCTCGTCATAATAAAGCACCAGGTCGAGCAAACCTTCACCGTCACGAAACCCGCCGCCATTGATCGGCGCGCCCTTTTTGTTGAAGCCGGTGTTGTAGATCCCGAACTTGAAATAGGGCTTGTGCTTGGATGAGACTTTCCTGGTCGTCTGGCCCTTGTGATCGTAGACCTGCCTGCCGTTGCGCCAGACGGTGAACCGGCCCCGGCTCTTCGTCGAGTGGACAACGCGGATGACGATATCGTTCCATTTATTCTTGCCCGTATAGGACACGGCAACCGGTGTGCGCTGATAATCGAATTCACGCTGCAGGAAGAAGCCCTCGAAATCGTCGAACTTGAACAGCCAGCTCGGTTTGCCGCCCGCCAGGAACTGGAACATGCTGTTGCCGACCGAGCGCGGCACGCTGTAGTCCTTTGGAATAAAGACGCTCAAGCGTACCAGTATTCCCTGTTCCATTGATCGAAGCCGTGGACAGCGGTGCTGAGCTCGTGGCGATGCCGGCCCTTTCGGCAATCGTTCCAGACCTTGCCCTCCCAGCCGCACACGCCCTCGCGCGTTTCGAAGCGGAGGCTGTAGTCACCGAGCCGCACCGGATGGCCGTCGGCCCTCGATACTTTCTGAACGCCCCAGTCCTGAAAATTGTCCTTCAGGCTCAAACGGTATTTTTTCCCGAAGCCGAGATCTTCGCTCAGCACCACCGGCACGTTGCTGTTCAACGGGGCACCGGCGGTCGTTTCCTCGGCGAGGGCTGCCCGGATCGGCAAAAGCGCAAGACAAAAGAGCGCCGCCAAAATGGCCGCACGGTTTCTGACAGACATGTTTCTTCCCCCCGACACGCGAGCTTTGGATTATATGCAGCACAGAGGGCACCGCAAGGCCCGGTCCCGCGCCTTCGAGCGGTCCGAGATGCGCCGGGGCGGCATGTCCATGAGCTGGTCCTTCAATTGATGAACGGGCGGTAGCGGGCAGCCGGCGGGTTCGTAAGCGATCATTTACCGGATCCCGTTTCCCTCGTTGCAATCGCGCCGTTGCTCTGCCCATATGGTGTCTTGCATCCGCGCCCGCTCAACCCCGGAGTTCCCATGGAAAAACTTGCCCTACTGCTGACCTGCCTCGTGCTTTTTCCGACGGCTTCACACGCGCAGGAAAGCATCCGATTTGCCGTCAATGACTGGGCCGGCCAGCACATCTCGACCCGCATCATGGGCGAGGCCCTTTCCCGCAAGGGCTTTCGGGTGAGTTATGTCGACACGCAGTATGAAGAGGACCTCCATCTCATCGGAACGGGCAAGATCGATGTTGCGATGGAGATCTGGTCCACCACGCTGAAACAGCCGTTCGAAAAGGCCGTGGCCGATGGCACTGTCGTCAACCTCGGCGAGACCGGCATGACCGCCATCGAGAACTGGTGGTATCCCGCATACATGGAAGATCAATGCCCCGGCCTGCCGGACTGGACGGCGCTGAAGACCTGCGCGGAGGCCTTTGCAACCGACGCAACAAAACCCAAGGGGTTTTATCTCGGCGGGCCGGCCGATTGGGGCGGCTTTGACGAGGAGCGCATCGAGGCGCTGGAACTGCCCTTCGAGATGCGACACGCCAGGGACGTCGAAGAGCTGACGACGACGTTGCAAAAAGCCTATGAGGATAAAGCGCCGGTGATGCTTTGGGTCTACTCCCCCAATTTCACCGAGGCCCTTTACGAGGGATCCTGGGTGGCCTTCCCCGCATATGAGGACGCCTGCTACGACGATCCGTCCTGGGGCGTGAACCCGAAACTTGCTTATGATTGCGGTAAGCCGACCGGTCCCATCTTCAAGGCCGGTTCGCAACGCCTCGCCGGGACCTGGCCTGCCGCCGAGGCTGCGATCCGCAAGTTCCGCATCACCAACGAGGAAATGGCAGCCCTGGACGCCAAGGTGGCGACTGGTGGCATGAGCGTGGAGACGGTCGTCGAGGACTGGCTTGAGGAAAACAACGGCCGCTGGTCAGCCTGGTTCGAATAAGGCCTGATGCCCTCGCCGGCAACCGTCACGACCGTTCCCTGACAACGAAGGACGGCACGAGGCTGCCCTCCTTGGCGACGTTGACGATCTCTCCATCGGTAACACTCTCAGGACAACAACTATATGTTGCATTCTGAGGTGCGCTTCTATTAGTCTGAAGAGGTGGGGAGCGAACAATTAATCAAATGCGTAATATCAGTGTGACCTTGACCGTCTGAGCCGGGCAACGTCGCAGAGCCTGTGACAACTGGGCATTTAACTGCATATTTGTGGCTGCGTTGCTGGCAACAAAGCCTTCGTCCCCGATGATACGAACACGCGTTTCGATAGGGGGCAGATCAAAATGCGCCAACTCAAGTCAAAACTCATAGCTACAACTGTAGCGGTCGCTCTGGCCGGTTGCGGAACATTGACTCCGGATTTGTATCTGCGTGAGACCGAAGATACTGCAATTGCCGTCAACAAGCTCGTAAACCACGTTCGTTGCCAGCTTGCGACTGCCATCGATGAACTCTATCAGCAATTTCCAAACGCTACATGGTTGCCCACCTGGGGTGCAAAGGTCACGCTTAAGGTGACAGTATTGGAACGTAGCGATTTCAACCCTGGCGTTTCTGTCGGAGCGCCGCTTTCAACTCAGACACGGAGCTTCAGCAACGGAACCACGAGGGTCATTGCACAAAATCTTTCCGTCGCTGCTGGTGGTTCATTTTCTGCCGAGGCAACTCGGACAGAAACACTATCCTACTACTATACTTTTGATGAGTTCACGGATCCCAGTTTGAAACGGCCCTGCCGCTTCGAAGACGGCGTCCTAATTCAGAGCGATTTCAAGCTCAAAGAGTGGATTGAAGCATCGATACTCTCAACCAGTACACCTGGAACTATCCGCCCGGTGTTCGTGGATGAGCCGCCCGTGGAATACATACAGCAAGAGCGGGCGTTCGTCGTGACGATGACTGGCGGAGCGACACCAAAAGTACAGCTGGTGAATGTGACAGCCAACACCACAAGTCCATTCCTTGGCGCCACGCGCAAGCATACCGACAACATTCTTATTACGATGGGACCCACTGAAGAGATCTTCAAGAAACGCACGTTTAAGGCGGATCCGAGCAAATCTGTAAGCGTTCCCGCCAAAGGCCCGTCTGAGGCGGTACGCAATGCTGATTTGGCTGCGCAAATTGGTCAGGCGGTCAAATCGCTTCCCTAGGGTAGAGACCTGATCCGATTATTTGCAATGGAGATTTCTGAAAATGGCGAACAACACCGAATTACCAAGCAGCGCATCAGAAGCCAAAGCACTTGGCTTCGAGAAGGTCGATCGACCTCAATCGATGGATTTTGGGCCATCCCGCAGCCCTTCAGCACAACCCTCTGTAGGGTCTGATGTGTTCGAGCGAAGTTGCCAGGATGCTGGAGAGGGCGGAAAATGCTTTGAGAGTGCACCGGATGCTGATGGCAAGAGGATCGTTTGCTACTGCTCGAATGGCAATTGCGACGATTGCTATCGCGAGCCATAGTTCCGCAAGTTAGGGCACTCGCAATCACGACCGCTCTCTGACAACGAAGGACGGCACGAGGCTGCCCTCCTTGGCGACGTTGACGATTTCCCGGTCCGAGACGCGCGTCAGATAGCCGGCAAGCACGCCCCGCGCCACCAGCGGATCGGTGTCCTCGAATACCGCGCGTTCTTCGAGGCTCGGTTCGGCGGCGGGATAGAGCGCGCTGCGCGTCGGCACGCGCTCCTGGACAATGCTGTCCGCCTCGAGCGCCGCCTTGACAACCGTCTCCCAGGACGATGCATCATGATGCCAGCCAAGCTCGACGCCGTCGCCTTTCGCGGCGTGGGTTGGCTTGACCACCAGCTGCTCGCGGTTTGCCATCACGTGGTCGACCAGGTCGACCCGTCGCCCGTTACTGTCCAGCGACGCGCCCTCCCGCAACAGCCGCCCCCAGGGAACATGGTCACGAACAGCCTCGCGCTCTGTTGCCGAGAGCCCGAGATCAATGTCGGGATCGGTGATCAGGGCAAACAGCGCCTTGTGGCCCATCAGTTCGGCGCGAAACGGGTTCACCATGCACACGGTATTCTTCCGCAGCGCGTCCAGCAGCGGCTTCAGCGTATCGCGCTTTGCAAGCACGTCGCGCGTGAGCATCAGCCGGTAGACGAGATCGATTTCCACTCCACCTGCGCTAAGCCGGCGCCCATCGAATTCAAGCGCCTCGGGAACGTCCGCGACAATACCGCCAATCCCGGCATCGCGCAGCGGTTCGGCATCGCTGGCGACAGCTTCGGCGGTGGTTCCGAAATTGTGGAACCAGCCGATGATGCCCAACGTCGGCGGGCGGCTACCGCCCCAGTCGCGCCATGCATCCATCAGCGCCTTGCCCATGGCCGGCTGCAGCATCAGCGGCTGAAGGTCGAATGCCCCGTTGAGGGCCTGGAATGCCTCCAGTGTCTGGAAAACCTGCGTCAGTCCGTCATTGTGGCCGGCGCCGCCCGGACAATCCGCGTTCAACTCGACGAAATTCATCCCGTTCTCGGTCCAGAACCCGTCGAGACGGGTGATCGCGCCATGATCGGCGCCTGCCGGCTCCAGGTGCATGAGATCGCCGATCCAGTCATAGTAGCGTCCGAGATGCGCGGCCTCGCGTTCTCGGTTTGCGACGACAAAGTTGCGGGCATGGGTGAGCGCGCTTGAAAGCGCATTGACGACGTGCCCGTGTTTCTTGAGATCCGCTTCACTGACGAAGTGCGGCCTGGCAACCGTGCAGATCGGCCGGTCGCGGACCAAGAGGCGCCGTTCCCGCTGTGTGTCAAGCAGCCGGTCGATGTCACGCGGTCCGGTCCTCGCCAGTTGCTCGTTCCAGCGCTCGCCCACACGATGGACCAGGCTCATCACAGGTTCCAGTCTCGTCGATTTTCGCCGAACGGCGGGTTGCACCATATTTTGCGCTGAAGGTTAGCTGCGCCAATGGGGCGGATCAAGCGGCGCGCCGGCACGGCAAAGACCCTGTAACCGACCGGCACTGCGCCTTGACAAAAAGACGTTGTGAAACCGGCGGCCATAAACCAGAGTTGTTCAAAAGGTGCCACAGCAGAAAGGGACCGGCGAATGACAAAAGCGACCACAGGTATGCGGGGCAAAGGCTATTACGACGCCCATTCGACATTTCAGGGCGACGTTGCGGCAAGCGGCGCGGCGTTGCTGGAACAGGCAGTCGATTCTCTGAAGACTGCTGCGGGCAGCGCTGTGACGGTAGCCGACTATGGCTGCGGCGAGGGAAAGAACTCAATGGCGATTGTCGGCAGTGCCCTCGACCGGCTGGCGGAGCGCGGCGTCACACAAATGTCGGTTCTTCACAGCGACCTGCCAACCAATGACTGGAGCAGCCTGGCGACCAATCTCTCGAGCGAAGCCAGCTATCTTTCAAGGCACCCTGACGCCCGTGTTCTTTTCGCGCCGCGGGGCTTTTTCGAGCGTGTGACGATGCGATCGAGCGTCACGCTCGGCACGTCCGGCTCTGCAGCGCATTGGTTGTCTCGCCAGCCGCCCGGGCTCGATATGCCTGATGGGCTCTACCGCAGCGACGCTCCGCCGGCCGCACTGGAAAAAATCCTCGCCCAAGCGGCTGAGGACTGGCTTGCCTTCCTTTCCGCACGCGCCGATGAGCTTCAGCCCGGCGGTGTGCTCCTGGTGCAGATGCTTGGCTCCGACGGCGAAGTGGATCCGGTGCGCGTCAGCGCCGCCGGTCTCTTGAAGCTGATGAACGAGTGCGGGCGGCAGATGGTCGACGCCGGCGATGTGCCGGAAGCGACCTACGCCGCCTACTGCTTCCCGGTTGTTCCCCGAACCGTCGAGGAAGCAGCCGCGCCGGTCAACGGCCCGCTAGCGGACAGGCTTGAACTGCTCCACTGCGGCCTCACTCCCGTCCCGTCACCCTATCACGTCGCGCTCGAAAAGACCGGCGATGTCGAGACCTTCGCCAAGGGTTATGCGGCGTTCACTCGCGCCTTCAGCGAGACCAGCCTGCGCCAGGGCCTGTTCTCAAAGAGCGAAGGCGACCCGGATGCGCTCACAGACCGGTTTTTCGCGCTGATGGTTAAAAAGCTCATCGAAAACCCGAACGACTATCCGTTCGACGACCTGACGCTGGCAGTGATGATCCGCCGGCGCTAGTTGATTGGGATCGACCGCTCACGGCGCTGGCCTGTCCTGCCGGCACGCTGTGTCGTCGGCTGCCGCCGGCAGGTCGATGCATCCATTCCGTCCCATTGACAAGCCCGGCATGAACTGGATCATGTTCGACTTGAACGGAGGAGCAAATGTCGATTGATGGCATATGGACCGGCGAGATACTCGGACCGTACGGATGGGAAAACAGCGGCGTTTACATACTAGAGGACGGGCGCATCATCGGCGGTAGCAGCCGCCACTATTCCACCGGCACCTACACCGTTGAAGACGGTCGCTATGAAGCGAACGTCGCGGTCCATTATTACGGGCCACCGAGGGCGATTTTCGGCGAAAAGAGCGAAGAATTCACCATCCGCGTTCGCGGAACAGTTTCCGACGATATCATCGAGGCGGATATCGCCAGATCCGACAAGCCGAAATCACCGGTCGAATACCGAATGACCAAGCGGATGGACATCCCGGAAAAATAAAGCGGGTCAGATCCGATCAGAGCCGATCATGGACTTCGGGAACGAAGTTCTGTTCCTCCATGGGCGGGCGCACGTAACTTTCCTGCGGCGGCCGCGGCTCGAGCACGATCGGCTCCGGTGTCAGGTCCTCATAGGGGATCTGGTTAAGCAAATGCGTAATGCAGTTGAGCCTTGCATGCTTTTTCACATCGGAGCGGACGACGTGCCACGGCGCCTGCTTGATGTCGGTATGGGCGAACATGTCGTCCTTGGCGCGCGAATAAGCGACCCATCGCTTGCGTGATTCCAGATCCATCGGGCTGAGCTTCCAACGTTTGGTCGGGTCGGTCAGCCGCGACTGGAAGCGCCGCTCCTGCTCTTCATCGCTCACCGAGAACCAGTATTTGATGAGTCTGATGCCGGAGCGTACAAGCATCCGCTCAAACTCCGGGCAACTGCGGAGGAATTCCATATATTCCTCATCGGTGCAGAAACCCATTACCTTTTCAACGCCCGTCCGGTTGTACCAGGAGCGGTCGAAAATCACCATTTCACCTCTGGTGGGCAGATGAGCCACGTAACGCTGGAAATACCATTGCCCCTGCTCGCGTTCCGTTGGTGCCGGCAGCGCCGTCACCCGGCAGATGCGCGGATTGAGCGGTTCCGTGATACGCTTGATGGTGCCGCCCTTCCCGGCCGCGTCGCGGCCCTCGAAAATGACGACAACGCGAAGGCCCGCGTGCTTGATCCACTCCTGCATCTTCACCAATTCGACCTGCAGCCTGACAAGCTCTTTTTCATAGGCGGAATTCGAGATTTTCTTCATTGCGCCGTTCTTCTTGGTGTTGCCCGACGCCTTCGTTTTCTTGCCGTTGGTTGAATTCTTGGCCATCGTCATCCTCCACAACCAAAATCCACACGCCGCTCATCATTGCAGCGAAGCAGCGAATTCCACGTCAGTCAATCCCGGCACAGCCTGCAAAACCGGGCCGGAACACACCGGCGGTGATTGACCTTCATGGCAAACACCGGGGTGAGAATCCCGAGCGGGGGAATAAATCCCCAACTCATCCGTTTTCCTAGCAATCAGCGTTCCGCAGTCCGGCCACGCGGGCACGGGTCGTTGATTGAAGCCGGAGCGCTGCGCCGCCTTCCAAAATCGGAATGGGGCCGCCGCGCCCATAGCCGCCCGTCTCGGGCATGAAGGAGAACGGTTAATGAAGAAACTATCCCGACTAATCGGAGCGCTGCTCCTGGGCACCAGTGCGGCCGCTCCACCCGCGATCGCCAGTGACGACGGAAAGAACGGACTTTCCCGCTTTATGAGCACATTCATCAAGGGCGGTGACAGCGACCGGCATCATCGCAGCGCGAGCAACCAGAGTTCAAACTCAAGCTCCAATTCCAGTTCCAATTCGAGTTCGAACACAAGCTCCAACTCGAGCTCAAACTCCAGCTCGAATTCCAGTTCAAACTCCAGCTCGAATTCAAGTTCCAACTCCAGCTCGAATTCAAGCTCCAACTCCAGTTCGAATTCGAGTTCAAATTCAAGTTCGAACAGCAGTTGAACAGTGAAAGGAAGTCTCCCCCGACTGGCCGGCGCAAGCCGGCCTTTTTTAGGCGCGTCGTTCCCGGGCGTGATCGCGATACCAGCCCGGTGAAGCCTGTGTATTGCGCAGGATGCGCTCCCGGTCGGCGCCCTCGTTCGGCGTTTCAGCCCGGATTTCCTCGCCGATCAGCGTATCTTCGCGCCGGAACGGGATGACCTGGACCAAGGGCGAGCCCTGTTCGATGATGTGAATTCCCTCCGCTCCGGTCGCCAGGAAGGGAAAGTGGATTTCCGATACATAGGTATCGGTGTCGACAATCCCGGCTATCAGCTCGAAGACGCCGTTCGGACGGTTCAGCGGATCGACGAACAGGCAGCTCCAGCCCGGCGGCGTACGGATCGTCCAGTAATTGTGGAACTTGCACGGTGGCAGATGGCCCCTTGGATGCCCCCTGATCTGGTGTGCGCCGTGGCCACTCACCATCTCCCGGTCGAAGTCCCATCCGGAGTTCACCGTTCTTCCGCTATCGCTGATCTCGAGGCGCACGGTGGCAGCCAGCGGAATGATCCATCCCGTGGTCATGGCATCGAGAAACGGCATGCATCGTTTGACCGTCAGTCCGCTGCTCGTCGGCGTGACCGCGTCTTCCGTTACCGGCTTCAACCGGCGGAACCAATCCGGCAAGTAGTTTTTCGCCGGAACCGGCACCGGTATGACGCCCGCATCCTGCGGACGGCACAGAAATACGATCTTGGGTTCGTCCGGTCGATAGAACATGGCTGGCTATCCCTCCTGTTCGGGGGATAACGGCTGGCGGCGGTCATTATTCCATGGTCCGGATTGGAGCTGTGTAATATCAGGCTATACGCGCGCGAAACCGGGCCCGGAATTTGAGGATCAGCGCCAGGACAGGCACAGCGAAAACGGAGAAGAACATGCCGTAGAGCAGCGCGCCATAGGCCGTGTGGTCGATATTGCCGCCGCTAATGACAAAGAAACCTGCGACGAGGAACAGGTACCAGGCCAAAAGGGCTTGCAAGACAAACTTCCAGCCGCCCCAAGTGACGAGCAACCCGAACACGCCGGGAATGAAAAGGTAGATGACAAGCAACCCAATGATCGGGCTCAACGCACCCATCTTGGCCCCCGGATGGTTCTCGCTTCGAAAACGGTTACAACCGGTCGATGAATAGCAAACCCCGATTAACATTCGATCAACAAGGTGCCTGCCGGTCGCAATTCCGACACCGCAACCCGTCAAGACTTCGGCACTGACCAAAAGTTGGCGGAGGTAGCATTGGACAGCCTTGTTTCCACGGAGTGGTTGAGCCGCAACATTGATGAACCCGATCTGGTCGTACTCGATTGCAGGGTACACATGGAACCCAACGTCTCTGGCGGTTTCAGCTACCAAAGCGGGCGCGCCGATTACGAAAAGGGACATATCCCTTCCGCCGGTTTCGCCGACCTTTTGGGCGATCTTTCCGACAGCCGCCACCCGGGCGGTTTCATGCTTCCGCCTGCCGAGCAATTCTGCGCCGCCATGGGCGCACTCGGGGTCGGGGACCAGACGCGGGTCGTGCTCTATGACAGTTTCATGTCGATCTGGGCGGCACGCGTCTGGTGGAAACTGAAATGGGTAGGCTTTGACCGCGCGGCAATTCTTGACGGCGGCTTCAACCATTGGGTGGCGCAGGAACGGCCGCTTTCCACTGGTCCGGTCGATCGCCCGGCGCAGAAACTGACCCTTGGCCTCAGGCCCGACCTGGTGGCCGACGAAGACGAGGTAAAATCGGCCACAGCCGATGGCAAGGCCTGCTTAATCGATACGTTGCCGGAGAACCATTTTTCCGGAGAAGAAAGCCTGTTCGACCGCCCGGGCCATATTCCCGGCGCGATAAATCTCTTTGCCGGCGCGCTCCTCGACGAGACAGGACGGTATCGTAGCGATGAGGCCCTGTCCGAGCTGGTCACGGGAGACCGTCAGGAACGTCAGATCACCTATTGCGCTGCCGGCGTCATGGCGTCATCGAATGCTTTCGTCATGTCGCGCCTCGGCTTCAAGGATGTCGCCGTCTATATGGGCTCGCTGCGGGAGTGGACCGAAGATCCGGACAACCCGATGGAGACCGGCACGCCATAAATGCGATTGTGCGGACGGATCCGCGATTGCCTTTATCCGAACATTACGCCACGCCTTCGATGACGGAAAAGAAGCTCCCCTCGATCGGCGTGACACCTCTCAGCGAAAAACCGGCGCGCGTGAGGAGTTTCCGATATTCATCCTCCGTGCGTTCACGACCGCCGAGATGAATCATCAGGTCAAGATCGACAAGGCGGTTAGGATTGCCCACCTTCTTGCCGGGCGCAAGCACCTCTTCAACAATCCAGCAATTCTAATTTTGGCTCATTTTTGGGTCTCAGATGAATTTGAGCTGATTTTCAGGAGGGTTTAGGTTGCTTCCGGGCTGACTTGACGGTCGGTGGTGGCTCACCATCGACAAGTGTTCGTATGAGTGCACCCCAATCCGGGAAGATCAAGTAGCAAACAATCGTGCGGATGTGATCGAAGAACCGATACCGCGCCGCTAAAACACTGCGGGCTTTCTTCCAGAGCGCTTCGAGTACATCACAAACTGTATGCATGGCGAAGGCGAGCAGATTGAGCGTCGCCAGCACAGATGCCAGATAATTGTCGCCATGCCCAAAGTTGTGCTCCAGATTGTATCCCCGGGTTTTCAGAACATTGAAGGTCTCATTTTCAATCTTCCACCGTGCGCGTCCGCAAGCGGCAAGGTCCCCGACATTGGTCTCATCGACAGCGATGTTGGTCACAAAGCTGTTGCGATATGTGGTCTTCCCTTTGGTGTTGATAATCTCGATTTCGAACCAGTTGACGTGGGTCGCGTCCTTGCCATCGCGCAGGGGTACATCATTCAGCCAGCGATAGATGTGGGTGGCAGCCTTGCGACCCTTTTTGATACGACGGCGCTTTGTCGAGTTGATCTCGGCACCGTCCAGCCACTCGTACAACGTCTTATGGGACAAGGACTTGGCAGTCAGAATGAAGTCGCCGCCAACCGACTGAATCGTATCAACAATCGGCTGATTAGCATACAGGTCATCGCCAAGATAAACTGGCTTTAGCGAAGCGTAACGTTTCCCATTGGCGGCAAGCCAGCGTTTGACGGCATTCCTTTCACAATCCTGTTTCGCATGACCGTCCTGCGGGCTAATAAATTCCGGCTGCAGCGGTATCGCTCGGCTGTCACCCGGGACGACGACCGCGGCGGAAACCATGGTGTGAAAATACTCGGTGCCGCCATCATTGCGCTTGCGATGAGAACAATTCCGGCAATGCAACTTGCGGCTACAGAAATATTCTGTGCCATCAAGTGCAATCAGCACGCGACCATCCAGACATCGGAAAGGCTCCAAACCGTTATGGCTTTTCAGATGGTCAACAAGGTTATCAAACTGCCCAAAGAGATGCTGCGGTTCAGCCTCATCAAGCATCGAGCGGATATGATTATCGCTCGGAAGCTTCTTGATTCCGAACAACGTCTGACAGTTCGAGCAACCGTTACCCGCTTGCATCTCGCGCTGATGCGACAGGAACGACGGAGACTGCATGAAAAATATCGAAAACGCCGACAGGCCGATATCTGCCATCGTGTAACTCGTGTTTGGGCCAACCCGTCGGTCAGGCAAGTTCGCGCAGCACGATCTGAGCGAGCCAATGAGGGAATCCAAGTGTAACACGCAACAAACGAATCATAGATCGAGCGATTTGAGAATCCCAAAAATCCCAAAATTAGAATTGCTGTCAACAATCAACAGATCCGCATCCTGAGGCATCGCCGCACGGCAGGTTTCCAGGATCGCCACCGCCTTGTCGTCATCCCAGTCGTGCAGCACGGACTTGACCATGTAGGCGTCATGATCGCCCGGAAGTTCGATAAAAAAATCACCGCCGATGACTTCGGTGCGACCATCGAGACCCAGACCCGCGAAAAAGTCCCGGGCCAGCGGCGCGGTCGCTTCAATATCGAACAGTGTTCCCTTCATTTCCGGATTTGCTGCGAGAATGGCGGCGAGCACATGACCCTGTCCACCGCCCACATCGATCAGCCTGCTGTAGCGGCTGAAGGGATAGCCGGCAGCAATTCTCCCACCCTGCGTGCCATAGAGATTGCGCATGCAGCGGGCAAAGTGATCGGCAAGTTCCTGATCCTTTGCAAACAGGGAAAAGAGCGGGCCGCCATGAATATCATTGAAACGGGACGCACCGTCCTTGAGCGTGTCGCCGATCTTGAGCCAAGGCATCAGGGAAACGTCGTGATTGAGAAACAGGAAGGCATCGCGAAGCGAAGGCTGAGTGTCGCCGCGCAGATACTCCGACATGGGCGTGTTCGCAAATCGTCCGTCTGGCAGTTCCTCGAACACGCCGAACTGCGTCAGGGCGCGCATGACCCGCTTGAGAGGATCGGCCGCAAGGCCCAGCTTTTGTGCAAGCGCATCTGCGGTTTGGCCTTCGTGCGCCAGTTCGTCGGCAATCCTCAGATCGGCCATGGCACGAAGCATGAAGGCGACCTTGGCACCCACGAGCAGTTCGGACAGGGCGTCAAAAGCTTTCTCGGCATCCGTCGGCATTGGTACGTTCCTTCTTTGACCATACCAGTATTGTAAGAAGCGGCCGGAGCGCCGCACAAGGTCTATGTTGAATTGGATGCAGCATGTATCCAACGGCGGTTGTCCGAATACCCGGATCTTTATTCTTGTACTGTTCTGGTGGGCAAAAACACTGATAAGACCTTCGAAACACAACCTGTTGGAGATGTTCCAATGTCGCAAAAGGGCGAACAGGACACCTATCTGCTCGGTAGCGAGAAAAGCGCGCTGCAACGTTATCGTTTGTTCAATGAAATCTACATGCCAGGAACTACGCAGCGCCTGGCAAACCTGAGCCTTGCACCCGACAGTGAAGTGCTGGAAATCGGATGCGGCATTGGCGAAACGGCTTGTTACTTCGCGCAGCACCTGGTGCCTGACGGACATGTCACAGCCTTCGACAAGGCGCCAGACCTGGTGGAACTCGCCCGGCAACGCTCAGCCGAATTGGGAATAGAGAACATCTCTTTCTTCTGCGAATCCGCACAGGATTTTTCCTTCGAGGCCGGTCGGTTCGGCTTTGCGCACACACGCTATGTGCTGTCTTACCTTTCCGACGCTGCCGCTATTTTGCAGAAAATCCACAAGAGCCTCGCACCCTCCGGGATTTTTCTTGGTGAGGAGATCGCGCAGCTCTACGTCAAGGACGGCCGCGCCGCCTGGTATGAAAACATGACCGGCTGGTTTGCCGGACTGATCAAGGCCGGCGGCGGGAATCCCAACTACGGTCTGGATGCGATGCCGGCCGATATGATCGCGGCCGGTTTCACAGGCCTCGACGTGTCGGCCTACTGGCCGTTCGAAGACCAGCAGAAAGTTGTCGACACGCTCCGCATTGCTCTGACGCGTGAGATGAAGCAAGCGATTGTTGGCCTCAACCTCGCGTCAGGCGAGGACGTGGATGACGTCGCATCCAACCTTGCCATGACAAAGCGGGACTATCGCATAAGCGCGTCCGCGGCGATTCAGATCACCGGCAAGAAAGCGCTATAGGACAAGTTCCGGCAGGCCCTAGCACGTGTAGGCGATCACGCAACGGTTCTGGTCCCGCGTCATCACCGAGACGGGGCGAACTGTATTTTCGCGCCCGCAGCGAAGGGAACGACCCTCAGCTTCCGGAACTCCGCCATAAATCGGCAACACCGTGCCGGAGCGGGTACGGGTCTGCACCCTGCCCTGCGACTTGAACATCGCCTTGGCCTGAGCACAGGACATATTGTTGGTGAGCTGTTGTGCTGCTGCGTGTTCAGTTGCGGCAAATCCGGCAAGGGTCATTGCCAGGGCCAGAGGCGCTGCGGTCAGGATTCTCATTGCAAATCTCCGTCATCAGCAGTGGCTTTGAGCGGTCGGCTCATCCGGTTTTCGGAAGCCCGCTCTTCAAATACGGGCGTGGCGGGCAAACGGATCAGGATTTGGTGACGTCTATTGCAGCGCCCGCTTCGCGATCGCCGCAAAAACCCCATCGAGTTCCGACGCCAGTGCCCCAAGCGCCTCGCCGCCTTCTTCCATATAGGGCGCGAAGACGAAGCTGGGCGTCTTCCAGGCAAGTGTCGCGCCACCGTCCGGGTCTTCGACGACATAAAAACGGATCGGCGCTTCAACGCCGGCGGCGATGCTCGCTTCCAGCATGCGTCGCGCATAGTCGTTGCGATAGACACCGATAACGCGATTTCCCGGTATTTCGTATCCTTGTGCCCGGGCACCCGCAGAAGCGCTCGCCTGTGTGACAAGGCCCATGTTCTCGGCCTTGATCGCGGCCTCCAGACGCTCGATCAGAGCCGAATAGGAAAAGTCCGTTTCGAACACCTGCCAACCCTCGCGCGGCGTGATGGGTTGGGCAATTGCAAGGGTCGAAGAAAGAAGAAGGGCAAACAGTCCGGACAGCACAAGACGCATGGTTTCACCTTTCGAGAACCGGGCCAGTGATTTCAGCAACTATACGCCTTGCCGCGCGACCGGATGTTGAATTCCTTCGGGCGCCGTTCACATCTTTGCGAGAAGCTGTGGCAGCAATATGCGCAAAGAGTTCAAGGACGTCTGTGACGTCAGCGCGTCAAACTCGCATAGGCGATACGGAAACTCGCCGCCAGTTCATCGTTTTCCCGGGCGGTTCGTCTGCGCTTGAGGCTCATGAGCCGCTCGACCCTGTGCTGCGCCGCTTGTCGGTGCAGTTCCGAAGCCGGTGTCATCATCGTCGTGATCCGTTTTTCTGTTCGCTTTAGGCGGATGTGATGATGGTGCGGCGGGAATGCAAATTACAAAAATGTAACGCGTTGCGAAACGGCGGTGGAACAGGGCCAGGACAGCAATTACATTCCGTCCACGGTAAGAGGAATGCCATGAGCGAACGCAAGGGCATACTGGCCGGCGGCCATTTCATCGTCGACCGGGTCAAATTGATCGACCGGTACCCTGAAGAGGACCAACTGGCCCTCGTCCAGTCTGAGCACCGCGCCACCGGCGGCGGTCCCTATAACATCCTGTGTGTTCTCTCGGCGCTCAGAGCCGGATTCAAAAGTTATTCAAACGTAACAATACCTTGCGAGACGCCGCGTCATGAACCGGATGCTTGCTATGAACGCCCACGCGGTTGAGTTCTGGATGGTCCTCTCCCAGTCCCGGGCCAGTCTGCGGCAGCGCCCGAGCCAGGCGAAAGTTCGTTCCACCACCCATCGACGCGGCAGAACCTTGAAACCGACTGCGCTGTCGCAGCGCTTGACGGTCTCGACCGTCCAGTCGCCATGCCCCGCGAGCGCTGCTCGCAACTTCGGTCCCGCATAGGCGCCATCGGCGAAGATGTGGCGCAGCCAGGGGAAGCGGTCGCCGACAGCCCTGATCAGGTCGCAGGCCCCGTCCCTGTCCTGAATGTTGGCGGCGTGAACGATGATGAACAGCATCAGGCCGATCGTATCGGTGACGATGTGTCGCTTGCGGCCCTTGACCTTCTTGCCGGCGTCATAGCCGCGAACGCCCCCGCTTTCGGTGGTTTTCACGCTCTGGCTGTCGATCACGCCGGCCGTCGGTGAAGCCGCGCGGCCTTCCAGTTCGCGGGTATTGAGGACCAGGAGGTGATTGATGGCTGCAAAAAGACCCATGCGGCTCCAGGTGTAGAAATAGCCACGTACCGTCGATACCGGTGGGAACTGCTTCGGCAGCATGCGCCACTGGCAGCCGCTGGTTGCGATATAAAGGATCGCGTTCATCACCTCGCGCATATCGGTCGTACGCGGTCGTCCACCCCGTTTTGCCGGCGGAATGAACGGGGCAAGTATCGTCCATTCCTCATCGGTCAAATCGCTTGGAAATCTCAAATGGTCTCTGTTATGTTCGGCGCGGGCGATATCATTCCATGGCATCGTGATTCTCCATCTTCTTTGAAAAGACTGTTGAATCACAAACCATTGATATCGCTCAACTACTTTTAAATCCGGCTCTAAGCGCCGAATTCCCGCTCCATGCAGCGGGACTGATCGGCAAGGATGCCGAAGGCGACTGGATCAGGAATGACTGCCGTGTGCGCAGTGTGGATACGACAAGCCTGCTCGACACTGATGAAACCGGCACCGCCTGGACGGATGTCATGTCGGCCATACCGACGGGCCGCCGGACTTTCTTCCACTATCCGGGAGCCAACATGCTGCTTGACGAAGGCCATCTTGACCTCAGCGTGACGGAAGCCCGTATCTTCTATCTGGGATACCTGACACTGCTCGACCGACTCGATACCTTTGACGGTGAAGGTCGAACCGCGGCAAGTCGTGTATTCGAGGGCACCAGGGCCGCCGGACTGATCACGGCGGCCGATCTTGTCAGCCGTCGACACCCGCGGATGCGGGAAATCGTCGCTTCAGCAGCACCGCATCTCGACTATCTGCTTCTCAACGAATTGGAAGCGGGCTGGATCGTCGGCCGTGGTCTGTCTGACGGCAGTGTCAACGCGCGGTCAATGGCTGATGCAGCACAAGAGGTCCTGGACCTCGGAATCCACAACGCCGTCATCCTGCATTGCGAGAGCGGTTCGGTTTGTGCGCATCGGCGCGACGGTGTTGTGATGCAAGGCGCGGTCGATCTGCCGGCGGACTTCATCAGCTCGACAGTCGGTGCCGGCGATGCCTTCGCTGCGGGTTTTCTATACGGTATTCACCAATCTCTGGAGATGACGCAGTGCCTGCATCACGCGACCTGCATTGCGGCGGCGAGCTTGTCTGACGCCACTGCCTCGGGTGGCATCGGCTCCCTGAGCGAATGTCTGTCGCTGGGCGAGCGGTTCGGCTTTCGTCAAATGCGCTGAGCGCCGGCTTGTTCTAGTGCGGTTTGACCGCGACAAGCACGACGCCGAGACGCGCTTCCAGCTCCTGCAGCTTCTTCAGCTTGTCATCTGGCAACAAGACGGTCTCGGCATCGACGCCTTCAAGCGCGACGACCGGGCTGCCGATATCCTTTTCCAGTTGCTGGATCGCCTTCAGTTTTTCCGATTCAAGATGGGCTAGCGAATAAAGCATTGCATCCTCCAGTCAGCGGATGTCGCCCCGACAACCGACACAAGGGGCAAGATCCCTATCGGTTCACCACAATAGATAGTGACAATCGACCGCATTACCATATCATCCATTGCCAACTGCCGGAACCGGACGGCACAGTCCTTCGCCGAACTAATCCCTGCAGACAAAGGAATGTTGCAATGGGCCGCCAGCAACGACAGAGTGCCACCGCCATCTTTCTGGCAGCGACAATCGCCCCGCATCCGGCATTGGCGCAGGTCGAGAGCGCCTATACCAAACTCGATCTCGATGCCGGTTGCATTGTGATCGGCCAGCCGGCGGACGATGGGGGCGGCGAATGGGTTGACATGCTGTGTGCCGGCTACAAGGGCTTTCCCGTTTTCTTTTCCGAGGCCGATCTGAGACAGAGCGTCCATTATGGCTTTCCGACAGCGGATGGAACGACGTGGGAAAGCTTCGGCTCTTTCAACAATGTCAGCGATACCATTGAGTGGCGGCTGCAGGGCGGCAGGCCTTTTGCCACGATACATCGCTGGACGGTTGATCCTGACAGTGTCCAGGTCCTGGTTGTCGAAACGGTTGGACAACCCGGTATCGGCGGCGGCTGCGTTGCCGCCTATGTCGTTGCAACAGGCAATCCCGATGCCAACGTCAAGGCGCGCCAGGCGGCCGACCGGGTCTATACCGGGTTCGATTGCGAAAACGACATTCCCGAACGCATTGAGGGATCGGTGCCGCTTCCCGCGACCATGGTGGAGCGCTGATCGAATTGATGGGACGCGCCATTTGAATGTGGCCCGCAGCGCCGTGCCCGCTACTTTTCCGTCCGGTTCGGTGCCTGGCTGCCGTCTCCGGCAATCGAAGACAGCATTCGTGTCGGAAGCAGGATCAGCAGCGAAGCAGCGTCCCCTGCATTGTTGACCACGGTCGCAGTCTGGTCGTTCTGTTCCGCGCTGTTGAGTGTCTGCCGCAAAGCATCGCTGCGCACCATATCGATCAGCGCCTGCGAGCCGGCAAAGGTCGAATGACCGCCGCCATCGAGCTTCGAGACGTCAAGGACGACAATGCCGCGCTCTTGCAGGAATTCTGCTGTTTCACTCTGACCGACGCGCGGATGCCCCCCGCGCAGCTTGCTTGAAAGCTGCAATGCCCGGTCATTGTCCGAAACAAGCACGGCGAATTCCTGTGGCCGGTCTCTGCCGATATCGGTGATGACAGAGTCGAAAACATCGATATCCACGTCAGGCGCCGCGAGCACCACCGTATCGATCGCGTTCAGCGTTTCCCTGCCATCCGAAATGACCAGCGAACGCAATGCCTGGACGGTCACGAGCGAGCCCATGGAATGAGCAAAAACCGTTACGTGGTCCGCATCCGTTGAAACGGCCAGCCGCAAAACCTCGACAAGCCCGTCCTGTGCAAAAATTGCGCTGTCCCGATCGTAGACATAGCCCTCCGGCCGGCTCGCCGACGGCCATGAGTAATTCAAAGCAACCACATTGGCCCCGAAATCAGCCAGCATCTGCGTTTGCCTGAAAATGCCACTGGGAAAACTGTTGTTGAAGCCGTGCACAAAAACGAAAAGCTCCCGTTCACCGTCAGGAAGCGTGCCCAATTGCTGATTGATGTTGCTGCGCAGGGCGGCTTGATTGTCGATACGTCGACGGTTGACCAGTGTGAAGTGTTTTGATGGATCCGGTTCCTTGGTCGATGACTCCACCTTCCCGGGCTTATGCGCCTCGGGTATCCCGACATCCAACTGCACATAACTCAAGGCCTTCGACCTTTCGGCGGAAAACATCAGCGCCGGGTCATCGCTGGCCTTGCGGCTGGTCGCGGCAAAGACAGTCTTGACCGCCGCCACCTGGGACACGCTTACCGGTTTTTTGTTGAAGACAGCCGGATCGTTGACGCAACCCGCCGCCAGGATCGGCAGCAAAATGAAAATCAGGAACAACCGAGGGACAGGCAATGCCGAAATCATCGCTATCTTCATCCCGTCGCGCATTGAATACGAGAATACCAGACTTTCGAGTTTGCACACGGCGCCTGCGAAATCAATCGGTCCTTCGTGTCGAAAGCGTGACGCCATTGCAAATCGCCACCGTCCGCCCGAATATGCGCCCATGGGGGAAACCGTCGAACTGCCTTTGTGGCTGGTTGTACTTGCAGGCATTTTAGCGCTGATCGGTCTTGTCGACCGGCTGCTGACGCCATCGGTGCGCTGGTACCTGCACCGTCGGGCCAACCGGGCGATCGACGAACTCAACACGCGCCTGAAGCTGAAAATCCGCCCCTTCCGCACCACCGGCCGGAGCATCGTCGTCGACCGCGTCGCCCATGATCCCGATGTACTGGCGGCGGCGGAGGAACATGCGCGCGCCGAGGGCATGCCCGTCGAAGTGGCGATCGACACCGCCGAACGCTACGCGCGCGAGATCGTTCCGGCGTTCAGCGCCTATGTCTATTTCCGGATCGGCACCCGCCTCGCCCGATGGGTCTCAACGGCGCTCTACAAGGTCCGGCTTGGTTACTCCGATTCAGAAGCATTGTCTGCCGTGCCGCCGGATGCCGCCGTCGTTTTTGTCATGAACCATCGGTCGAACATGGATTACGTGATCGTCACCTATCTCGCCTCGGCGACGTCGGCGCTTTCCTACGCAGTTGGAGAATGGGCGCGCCTGCCCGTGCTTCAGACCCTCATACGCTCGACCGGCGCCTATTTCATACGCCGCGATGCGCGCAACCGTCTCTACCGGCGCGTGCTGGCAAGCTATGTACGCATGGCAACGGAGTCCGGCGTGACACAGGCGATTTTCCCGGAAGGCGGACTGTCGCGAGACGGCAAGCTGCGGCCGGCAAAGCTGGGGCTTTTGTCCTATATTCTGGCCGCCAACGACCAGGCCATTCATGACACCGTCTTCATCCCCGTTGGTCTCAACTACGATCGTGTCCTTGAGGATCGTTCACTGATGGCTGCGGAGGACGGCAGCGCGCCGCGAACAACCGGTCAGAAGACCGCGACGACCCTTGCCTTCATCTGGAAGAACCTGCGCCTGCGCCTCGCCGGACGCTGGCATCGTTTCGGCTACGCCAGTGTTTCGTTCGGCAGGCCGGTTTCTCTGATGGATTTCCTGAATAAAAAAGGCGTGACGCATCTGGCGGCGCTGGACGAGGCCGAGCACGCATCTTTGACGCTTGAACTCGGCGAACGCTTGATGGCGGATGTCGGCAATCTGATCCCCGCCCTTCCCGTTTCTCTTGTTGCCCTTGCTCTCGACCGGGCGGGCGATGAAAGGCTCGATCGCCTTTCTCTCAAGGCCCGGGTGGATGCGTTGATCGACCAGCTACTCGAGCGCGGCGCTCATGTGCACATCGCACATGACGATCGCGACTATGAGGTCACGGTGGGCCTGCGAATGTTGACCCTGCGCCGGATTGTCACAGAAGACAGCGACGGCCTCCTGCAGGTCACGAAGGGCAACGAACCACTGATTGCCTATTACGCCAATGCCATCCGTCATCTGATTTGAGAGGCAGCCTCGTCAGTTCTACCGCACCCACTGGCGCAGCCGTCGCACGGTATCGGGATTTTCCAGCTCCCAGACCTTGAACCGCTCATAGCCCTTAAGCGCGATCGCATATCGCTCCGCCAGCGGTCGACCTTGCATGTCCTCGATTTCGCCCGACGTCAGGAAACGCATCTTGACAGCTTCCTGGAACTGGCCGCATTCGGTGATCTGCTGACGGGTCAACGGCCCTTGTTCTGCGAGCATATTGCAGGCATAAAGTGCCCCGATCAAAGTCATCAAATCCGACACTGCGCTGCTCCCTTCCCGTTGCTGCTCTATATGACGCCGGCTTCCTGTTGTCCGTCGACTGCAAGATAGGGCGATGTCTGGACCTTTGCAGATGATAACACGCGACGGCCGTTCACAAAAAACGGCTCCGACCGGCGAACGACCGCCTTCCATAAGCCAAGCCGCATGGTAAGGTCCGGCCATGCCGCTGCTTTTCAGACTGTTGTTGCTTGCAACCCTTTCGCCCGTGCTTTCCGGTTGCAGCCTTTCCTATTATTCCCAGTCGCTGGGCGGCCATCTCAACCTCATCAGCGCGGGGCAGCCGGTCGACCGGCTGATCGCTGATCCGGCATCAGATCCGGATCTGAAGGCGCAACTGACGGAAGCCCGTGCGATCAGGGCATTTGCCTCCGAGCGCCTTGCCCTGCCCGACAACCGAAGCTACCGGTCCTATGTCGACACCGGACGGGAATTTGTGACCTGGGCCGTGTTCGCGACACCGGAACTGTCACTGGAGGTGCGCACTTGGTGTTTCCCGGTTGTCGGCTGCGTTCCCTATCGCGGCTACTTTTCCAGGGAAGAAGCATTCAGATTTGCCCAGGGGCTCGCTGATGCAGGCGACGATGTTTATGTCGCAGGCATTCCGGCCTATTCGACACTTGGCTGGACCAGCGACCCGCTGCTCAACACCATGTTCCTTCGTGGCGAGACTTATCTCGCCAGTGTCGTATTCCACGAGCTTTCCCACCAGGTCATCTATGTACAGGGCGACGCGGCCTTCAATGAAGCCTTTGCCGTCTCGGTGGAAGACAGCGGCACGGTCCTGTGGCTCGAGAACAAGGGCGATGAAGCGGCACTGCGGCGCTACCGGCTGGCGCAAAGGCGCAATGCGGATTTCCAGGACCTGGTTGCCGAAACGCGCGCGGAACTCCAAGCCATCTATACCGGCGATCGCAGCAACGCCGACAAACGCGCTCAAAAACGCGCAGCCATCGAGCGCCTGCGCACCCGCTACCGGCGTCTGAAAGCACGCAAATGGGGAGGCTACTGCGGCTATGACGCATGGTTCAGCGAGCCGATCAACAACGCGAAGCTTGCGACCATTGCGGTCTACAATGACCTGGAGCCCGCTTTCTCGCGCCTCCTGGAGCTTTGCGACGGCGACTATCAACGCTACTACAGCGCGGTTAGACGCATCGGCAGGCTCGGCGCGGCACAGCGACGCGAGGCGCTCGCGAAAGCAACGCGCTGCGGCTAGCGGAAATGCACAAGGTCAGATTGAGAAACGCCGTGCCCGAAGATGCGCAGCACCTTGCCCGCATTCACCGTTCCGCGCGTGCGGCTGCTATGCCCTGGCTACCGGTCCTTCATTCGCCGGAAGAAGACATCAGGTTCTTCGCACAACAGGTTCTGCCAAGCCATAGCGTACATATTGCTGCATGCGGGAATGCAATCGCCGGGTTCATTGCCGTCGACCAGGACTGGATCAATCACCTTTACATTTCGCCGGATCATTGGCGCCAGGGCATCGGCACGGTTTTGCTTCGTCACGCGATGCGCGGCTCGACCGTGCTCCGGCTCTGGACATTTCAGCGAAACAACGCCGCACGGGCCTTCTACACCGGGCACAGCTTCAAGGAAGTCGGCTGCACCGACGGCGCCGACAATGAGGAGCGCACGCCGGATGTCCGCATGGAATGGACGCGCGACGCTCGTCCGCCATCTTGATTGTACCGCTAATTTCTGTCGGACTTTTGTGCCGATACAGAAAAGGGCCACCCGATGGGTGGCCCCGCATTTCTCGTGTTCGGAAGGGACCGAACGTCGTCCATAACGACGACCATCCGGTTATCAGGCGGTGCTCGGAGGCTGCTCCTTCACAGTACCTTTAAACACTGTCCCAACGCGACACGTCAAAACGCTAGACATTGGACCACCTCCTTCCGTTGAGTTGAACATGACCGCGTTATACGCGGATTCGCGGCATCGGTCCACAAGATCCATATTTGCTTTCCTTCGCCTCCAGCACGGACGCTTCCGGCGCTTTCCATTCTGCCGCCATTCGGATTAGTGTGTTTTGCTGTCGATCTTTAGCCGGGGGTGCCTCCATGATCATGTATTCGCGCGAACTCACCGTGAACTGGGGTGAATCGGACCCGTTCGGCCTGGTCTACTTCCCGCTTATGCTCGCGTGGTTCAACGATACGGAACACGAGCTCCTACGCGCCATCGGCTTTCCGACCAACAGGATGATTGCCGAAAACCGCAGCGCCTTCGTCATGGGCGACGTGCACTTCAAGTTCATCGGGCCGGCAGCCTATGGCGACCGCGTCCGCACCGTCATCCAATTGTCGAAAATGACGAGATCGACCCTGCACTGGGATTGCCGCGCGGAGCATTCCTCGTCGGGCGATCTGATCACGATGGGCCGCGCCATCCGCATCCACGCCCAGATTCAGGACGACGGCAACATCAAGTCGATCCCGATTCCGGATGAGATCAGGGATGCGCTGTCCAAACCGGGCGCCCTGGTCGATATGGATAGCGGCCATCCACAGTCGGATTGACGCGGTCGACCCGAAACGTGAAGCCAGTCACTCGCATGCGCCGCAATTCTGCCGCAGGCAGACAGCGCACTGGCCTCGTTCCATGGTAATGCGGAGCCAGTGGCGATAACCAGGAGATGGCATGAATGGGATGTGAGCGGTCATGCATCCCGACTCGGCTAGAGTGCCGGGAGAGGCGGATAGGCTGCAGGCTGGATGTCTTTTTAGGGCATTGCGACCCTGTACAGGAGATTACCCGCCGCCTGCATCCGAACGACCAGCATGAGGCCCGGTTCGACCCGGTGATCTCGTATAGGAGTCTGGCCTGGCCGTTCACACCCCTTTGCAGGGTTCCGCCTCCCGCCAACGAGAGGATTTTAGCAATGGCTTTCATCGGTGTCGATCTCCACACGACGTCTTTCACGGTCTGCCGCCTTGCCGCGGACGGCAACGAGGTTTTTGAAACCTGCCAGCTGGCAGCGGCCGATCTGGACCGGTTCTGCCTGAGCCTTGATGCGGACGATGAGGTCGCCGTGGAAGCGACGGGCAATTCGGCCTGGTTCCGCGACGAAGTGATCGCCTGCGTTGGCCGTGTGGTGGTGGTCAACCCGAAGCAGTTCGGCGTGATCCGCAAGTCGGTGAAGAAGACGGACAGAAACGACGCCCGGGCCCTGGCCTTCTTTCTGTCAAAGGACATGCTGCCTGAGACCCGCGTCAAAACGGTGGCCGAAGGCGAACTGGCGTCGCTGACCCACACGCGCGACCTTCTGGTCAAGCAGCGCACCCGGCTTTTGAACAAGATCCACGCGCTCCACACCCGCCACGGCATCAAGCTGAAGAAGGAAAGCCTGGGCTCCAAGCGACGGCTCAATGCCCTGGAGACCGGCCGGTTCTCCAGCCTCGAACAGGTGGAACTGCGCATCGTGCGCGATCAGGCGCTCAGCCTGACGGATGCAATCGCCGAACTTGATCGCGAGATCGCCTCCGCCGCTGAGGCCATGGACGGATATGACGGGCTGATCTCGATCAAGGGTGTCGGGCCGCGCGCGGCAGCCGTATTCCTCTCCGGCATAGGCAACGTCGATGACTTCGAAGACGCGGACAAACTGGCCGCCTATGTGGGCATTGTCCCCCGTGTCAGCCAGTCAAGCGAGACTGACAACCGGGGCCGGATCACCAAACGCGGGAACAAACTGATGCGCACCACGCTGGTCCAGTGCACGCTCATTGCCATTCGTTACTCGGGCTACCTCAATGCCTTCTACCAACGGATCAAAGCCCGGCGCGGGGCCGGCAAGGCAATCATCGCCACAGCGCGCAAGTTGCTCGCGATCATCTACGACACACTGAAAAACGGCTGGGTCTTCGATGACTTTCCGGCATTCAAAATCGCGGGACAGAACAATCCTGCTGGACAATCATCATAGGAGACGACCATGGCGAAATCCAATGCCTATAGCGGACTTTCAACAACGGCGATCCATGCGGGCGAAGGTCCGGATCCGGTCACCGGCGCATCGGCCCCCAACATCGTCATGTCTTCGACCTATGTTGCCGAGGAGGTCGCCGGCTTCTCCGCCCACGACCTTTCGGACGACAGCCCTTTCCTCTACGGGCGATGGGCCAACCCGTCAGTGCGCGCTCTTGAAAACAAGATCGCTGCGCTCGAAGGCACCGAGTCCTGCCTGTGCCTCGCATCCGGCATGGCCGCCGCCAGCGCCATTTTCCTCACAGTGCTCTCCGCCGGCGACCACGTGATTGTCTCAGACGTCTCCTATGCCGGTGTTGCCGAACTTGCACGCGATACGCTGCCGCGGCTCGGTATTGAGGTCTCGCTGGTCGACATGACGGATCTGGACGCCGTTGCCACGGCGGTTCGCCCGAACACCCGGCTGATCCATACGGAGACGCCGGCCAACCCGATCATGCGTCTGACGGACCTTGAAGCCATATCCGGAATTGCTCGCGCTGCAGGCGCCAAACACGCATGCGATGCGACGTTTGCTTCACCGATCGGACAGAAATCAGCGGAGCTTGGCGTTGATTACGTCATGCATTCGATCACCAAATATATCGGCGGCCATGGGGACGCCATCGGCGGCGCGATTTGCGGGCGTGCCGAGGATATAAAGGCGCTGACTGTCGAAGCGGCCATCCATCATGGCGGCATCCTCTCGCCCTTCAATGCCTGGCTGATCGCCCGTGGAACGTCGACGCTGCCATTGCGCATGCGCGCCCACCAGGAAGGCGCGATGGCCGTCTCGGCATGGCTCGAGGACCAGCCGAAGGTGACGCGAGTTCTGTATCCCGGCCTTTCAAGTCACCCGCAGCACGAACTTGCGGCACGGCAGATGCGCAACACGTCCGGCATGATCGCCTTTCAGGTGGGCGATGAACGGACCGGCGAAGCGCTGGCCGCGCGCATGGCGGACGAATTGCAGGTGATCCATTACGCGGTCTCGCTTGGCCATCACCGCTCGCTCATCTGGTGGCTTCCGACAAGCGGCATGATGGAGACCTCGTTCCGGCTGAACGGACAACAGCTCGAGCATTACCGCGCCTATGCCGGCGACGGCATCTTTCGCCTGTCTATCGGTCTCGAAGACGCCGAAGACCTCATCGCCGATCTGGACCGGGTGCTGGGTTAGAGTGCTTCACACGCCACGCCATGCCCGGATCAGGTGGAAATTGGCCTCCTTTTCGATCGAGCAGGCGATAGTGTGGATCGGGTTCGTCTTGTTTTCGTCCCCACCGAACGTTTCGTTGAGCGCTTTGCCCTGTTTGGCCAGATCATTGTAGTTGGCGATGAATTGCGACGCATTCCGGATGCCCAGCGCCCGCAATTTGTCCACCGTCGATTCGCCACCCTTCCCTTTCGCGTGTTTCTTGCCGAGCACGCTGTAGAGGATTGCCTGATCGATCCAGGAGACCAGCCGTTCAGCCGGTATCTGGGTGCGTAGCATGATATCGACGATGTCGACGGTCGCCATGTTGCCGACATTCTCGACATCTTCTTCCTCCAGCCGCGCCGCGTGCCAGATCGTCAGCCCGTCGAGCTGGCTCAAGGGCTGATCCTGGTCCGTTTCCGGAACCGCAATCGACAGCAGCTTTGACTTGGTGAACATCGCCTTGATGACCTGCCACAGTACCTGCGGGAAGAATCCGATGACAAAGGCCAGTACGAGCAGGAATGCCGGCCATTCATACTGGCCACTCGAGTTGGCAAGATTGGCGGAAATCTTCGTGTAGGCATTGTTTTCGCTGCCGAACGATCCGAGGATCTGCAGACACAGCGCCGCCACCCATGCCGCGATTACGGCAAGCACGATGCGCACCGCAAACGCCATGAACGCATTGGGGCTGAGGTCTCGGATCACGAAGCGGCGGAACAGCATCTGGATGCCGAAGAAATAGGCGCCGAAGAAGGCAAAATTGACCGGCGTCAGCTCTAGCGTCAGCCGGAAGTCTTCCGGATTGCTCGTCCCGCCGGCAACAGGCGACCACGCCGGGTGTATCGACAGCATCCAGCCAACGCCCGACAGGATCGTTACAAGACCGATGGGTATGACAAGGTTCGCCTGGAAGATGTCGGCGATCCGCACCACATTCTCCGGCATGAAAATGCCGCCGTCTCCAGTGCCGCTGGCTTTGTCGCGCTCAGGGCTCTGTTCCGGCTGGGAGGCCTCGATCAGCGTCGTGGTGAAACTGCGCAGGTTCCTGCCGTCATCAAAGCGCAGCTGACCGTACATCGCCTCGAAGCGCTGCAGATAGCCTTCGATCCGAAGCTGTCGCTCGCGTTTGGATTCGTGACGCGGAGCCTGTTTCGGCTTTCCGTCCGCTTCCTGTTTCTTGTCGGGATCGTAGATAAGGCGCCTCTCGTAGAGCGAGAAATGCGCAAGGTTGCCGATAAACTCGTTCAGAATGCCCAGCCGGCGTGAGCGAAGAAACAGATAATAGGTCGCCGCCGGCAGGATGCACACCACGGTGATGAATGTCGATTCAATGACAAATTTCTGCATCGTCGGGCTGAGGAAGGTGATGCTTCCGAGCGCAATGATGATCAGCGGAATGGCACCGAAGACAAGGACGAAATTCTTGGTGTTCTCGGACATTTGCGGATAGTGCTTTTCCGCCATGTTGACCGCCCAAGTGAGCAGGCCGAACGCCGCCACCGCGACAATGATGCCGAGCCAGTTGTTGCTCCAGAAAGCCCGCGCGTTCCAGGCGTTGAAGAGCGCCGCGCCACCGGAAATGATGAAGAACCAGAAACCAAGGCCGGCGATGACGAACAGAATGAGCGTGATTGTCCCGGGTTCGTCCTGCGCCCTGATTTTCGCTTTCAGGTCCTTTGCCTGCCCCGCTTCGATACTCTCAGGGTTTTCCTGGATGATGCGATCACATAGGTCCTTTGCTTCTTCAAGCTTGCCGTCGTCAAATGCCGCACTGGCCTGGCGCAAAAACTCGGCAGCCCTTTGCTGGGCTGCATTTGTTGCCGATTGTCCCGATCCGCTACCGGTCGTCTTGTCGTTTCCCTGCGCTGCCTTCGTCCCCGATCCGGTGCCCGATTGTGTGGATTTGCTGTCGCTCACGATAAACCCCCGGTTGCCCGCAAATAAAATAAACCGGCAACGGGAAGAATACCAAGCCCGTAATAAAATTATGTCTGAATCTATACTTCAGAAAATCCCGACAAATGTTTCCAATTGCTGCGCAAATCTAAGCGACCGGGAATATGAAAACCCCCGCTCTTTCAGAACGGGGGTTTCTCTTGGCGCTTTATTTGCTGGAGCTTAACCCATCGGGCCGCCATCCTTGCGTGTGATGGCGATGACCGCAGAACGCGGAACGGCATCGCCGCCCTCCGGCCAATGGCTTTCTCCACGCTCGCCCGGATGCTGGATGCCGACGAACATTGTCCGCAGGTCCGGGCTCCAGGTCATGCCGGTGACTTCACACTCCTTCGGTCCGACCAGGAAGCGGCGGATTTCGCCGGTAACCGGGTCGCCCGCCAGCATCTGGTTGTTACCGTGTCCGGCAAAACCTTCCTCGTTGGAATAGTTTCCGTCGGTCTGGATCCACAGGATGCCGTTGGAATCGAATTTCAATCCGTCGGGCGAGTTGAACATATTGTCGGCATTGACGTTGTCCGAGCCCTTGTTGGCGTCCTGGTGAACCGCGGGGTTGCCGGCGAGAACGAAGAGATCCCAGGTAAAGTCCTTCGACGTGTGATCACCGTCCTTCGGACGCCAGCGCACGATCTGGCCGTAATTGTTGGCCTCGCGCGGGTTCGGTCCGCCAACCGGCGTCGGGTCGCCGCCCGCATTCGGCTTGATGCCGCGGTTCTTGTTGTTGGTAAGTGCGCAGTAGACTTCGGCCGTGTTCGGGTTGGATGTCACCCACTCCGGGCGGTCCATCGTCGTTGCGCCGACCGCGGAACCGGCCTGGCGCGTGTGCACGCAGATCGCGGCCTTGTCGGCCATTCCGGTGGTCTCCGGCGTCAGCTCCAGCCATTGGCCGGTGCCGTCGTCATTGAACTTGGCAACGGAAATCGTGCCTTCATCCAACAGGCTGTCCGTGGGTCCGCCCGGTGCGAAAACACCATCGGAAACGAAACGGTAGAGGAATTCTCCGCGCTCATCGTCACCCATATAGACCACGACACGGCCATCATTGTTGACGACTGCCTCGGCGTTCTCGTGCTTGAACCGGCCAAGCGCGGTGCGTTTCTTCGGCGTCGAATTCGGATCACGCGGATCGATCTCGACGACGTAACCGGCACGGTTCGGCTCGTTTGGATGCTTGGAAACATCGAAACGCTCGTCAACCTTGGCCCAGCCGTAACCCCAGTCTTTCGAGGATACGCCGTAGCGCTTGAGTTCCGGAGAGACCTCGTGGTTCTCATCGGCGGCGGAGAAATAACCGTTGAAGTTCTCTTCGCAGGTTAAATAGGTGCCCCAAGGGGTCGAGCCGTTGCCGCAATTGTTCCATGTCCCCATGGATTTCGTGCCGGTCGGATCGGCGGCCGTTTTCAGCAGGTCGTGACCCGCTGCCGGACCGGTCAGCTCCATCTCGCTGTCAGGCGTGATGCGCCGGTTGAGCGGGCTGTCCTTGACGATGGTCCACGTTCCGTTCTCGGGCCGGATTTCCACGACGGAGATGCCATGGGCCATCTTGCCCTTGTTGACATCATCGTCATTGGCGGATTTGCCTTCTTCGCGGTTGCCCCAGATGATCTTGCGATTGGTGTATTCGTTGTTGGCGATCAGCACCATCTTGTCGCCGACGGCGTAGACTTCCATTCCGTCGATATTGTCGCCGAAGGCCGTCGCCTGACTGGCGGCCGTTCCACGCGTGGAATGATCGAATTCTGCTCCATTCGACCAGAGCGGATCACCCCAGCGCACCATGACATCAACATTGTAGCCCTCAGGCACGGTAATGGCATCGTCGGTGTTCGCGGGGATCTGCTTGAAGGCAAAGCGGTCGGAAGCAGCCTTGGCAGTGCCTGGAACGAGCGTTCCGCCCAGCAGCGCAAAGCTACCGAACGCGAGCGCACCGCCGAGAAAACCGCGGCGCTTGATCGCTGCCTCGACGATGCGGTCAAAATCGGTTTCTTCCGGGCGCGGATTGACGACTTCATCAAAGTCGTCAAATGACAAGGGTTCGTTATGCGATGAAGACATTCTGGGCTCCTCTCGGTTAAACAACTTGGTTCATGCCGATCCCGGGTTCCGGTCTGCGGCGTGAAATTATGCGAAAAATGGACCGGGCTACTGGTGGTGGTTGGTCGGGCACGGGGCCTGTGATCATGGGAATTTCTAATTCGAATTAAAATTATTCTAGTTACAGATTTGCGACAGTTTTGCGACGAAAGGCTGATCGGGCTGATAGAAAATGCCTATCGGGCCGCCGCCGTGATCGTTGAACTAAGTTTGAGTTGGTGGATGGCGCACTTTGCCCTAGGCTCATCGCTCATGAAAAAAGCCCTGACCATCGTGTTCTTTTGTCTGTCATTGTGGCCAATGGCTGCATCCGCACAGACCGAGACCGACCTGGAACTTGTACTGCTGGCGGATGCGACCGGTTCCATCGACGACGCGGAGATCCTGTTTCAGCGTCGCGGTTATGCCGAGGCAATCACCAGTCAGCAGGTTCTGAACGCCATCCGCAACAACGCGATCGGAAACATCGCGGTGACCTATGTGGAGTGGGGAAACGATATCTCCCAGGATGTTGTTGTTTCATGGACGGTCATCGACGGTCCGGAAACCGCGCAATCCTTTGCCGACAAACTCATGACGGCGCCGCGACGGGCGCGGGGCCGAAACGCCATCGGCGCGGCGCTGCTCTTTGGCAAGGAGCTCATTGAGAACAATGATCTCACCGGTCTGCGTCGGGTCATCGACCTGTCCGCCGACAGTGCCAATAACTGGAACGGCCCACCCATCAGCGTTGCGCGGCAACAGGTGCTCGACGCAGGGATTGTCATCAACGGCCTGGCGATCCTGTGCCGGCAATGCAGCGGCCGACCCGTCAGTTACGATCTGGAGGCCGCATTTACCGATCGCATCATCGGTGGCCCGGGCTCCTTCACAATTACGGCGGAAAACGCTGCTAACTTCGCAGTCGCGGTACGGCGCAAGCTGGTGCTCGAAATTGGTGGCCTTCCGCCCGGACCGCGTTATGCACGATCAAACAATGCGCCCGATCCATTGCAACAAGGAGAACGGCAATGAGCTTGACGACATTGGAACGACGGTTGACTGCAGCGGATTTCGATCAGGAACTTCTTGATCTCTACGACTACTACGCCCACGGCTTGATCACGAAGCGCGAATTCCTCGACCGGGCAGGCAAGTTTGCCGTTGGCGGCGTAACCGCGCTAGCGCTGCTCAAGACACTCAGTCCGGACTATGCCCTGGCACAGCAGGTCGCGGAAAACGATCCGGCGATAAGCACGGAAACCGTTACTTACGATTCACCCAATGGCAATGGCGAGGTGCGTGCCTATCTGGTCCGGCCGGCTGATGCGTCCGGACCGCTGCCTGCCGTTCTGGTCGTTCACGAGAACCGCGGCCTCAATCCCTATATCGAGGATGTCGCCCGCCGTCTCGGGAAGGCCGGTTTCATGGCGCTGGCGCCGGACGGGCTGACATCGGTCGGCGGATATCCGGGCAATGATGACGAGGGCCGCGCGCTTCAGCGCACCGTTGACCGGGAAAAACTGATGAACGACTTTTTCGCCGGCTATGAGTATCTGGTCTCTCGCGACGACAGCACCGGCAAGGTCGGCTGCGTTGGATTTTGCTACGGCGGCGGCGTGTGCAACGCCCTGGCGGTGGCCTACCCGGAACTTGCCGCCTCCGTTCCCTTCTATGGACGCCAGCCACGCGCCGAGGACGTTGCTCGCATCCAGGCACCTTTGCTGATTCACTATGGCGAGCTGGATCAGCGGATCAATGAGGGCTGGCCGGCCTATGAAGAAGCGCTCAAGGACAATGGCAAGACCTACACGGTCCATTTCTATCCCGGTGCCAATCACGGCTTCCATAACGACACCACGCCACGCTACGACCAAGAGGCCGCGGCCCTGGCGGAGGAGCGCACGATCGCCTTCTTCAAGGAACACTTGAACTGAGCGCCGGTGGCGCCGCGCTACGGTAGCGGCGCCACCCAGACCTCTCCGCTCCACGCACCGCCCAGGTCGCTCTCGACCGTGAAGTCACGTGCCCGGTCGCGGCGCATTCTGAGACGGCGAATAACGGCCTTCGAGCGGTGGTTGTCCGGTGCGGTATAGGCAATCACCTCGGTCAATCCGACACGAGTGAAGACGTCGTCCAAAGCGGCCTTTGCCGCTTCGAGGGCATAGCCATGGCCCCAGGCATGCCGGTTCAGCCGCCAACCTATTTCGTCATGGTCGCCCAGCGGATGATCCCCGCGCCGCGGCATCACGCCGACATAGCCGAGAAACACGCCGGACTTGTCCTCGACGGACCAGCGGGCAAATCCGAAGCTGTCCAGCGCCGCCAGATAGCTGTCGAAACGCAGGTCGCTGCCTGCCCGGTCACGCGGTCCGCCAAGGTCAGCCATGACCCGCGGATCGGCGCACAGGGCCGCATGAGCGTCCCTGTCCGCATCGCGCCACCAGCGCAGCCGCAATCGCGCGGTCTCGATCAATCGCCTTTCGGCAACCACACATTCACCCCTTTTGATCCTTTTGCCGGTCGTCTTTGACCTGTCCCGGATTGGCTTCAGCCCAGTCCGTCAGCAATTCGGCCATGTCCTCGACGCCGCAAAGGTCGATCTCCGTCTGCCGCAGCACGGCGCCCTTTGCAAGCACCAGCCGCGCGCAAGTCAGGTGATCGCGCTCCGCCCGCGCCGGGCTGAATTCCGCGCCATGGATAATCGTGCCGAGAAGATTACCGCCGTAATCGTTCTTGTGCTCCAGGTCCGGATCCAGCGTCAGCAGCCACTCGACCGCATCCGCCCGTCCTTCCCAACCGGCAACATGAATGGCCGTCAAGCCCATTTCGTCTGTCCAGTCCGGATTGATGCCGATGGCATAAAGACGTTTGATATGATCAAGCCGTCCATCAAACCCGATCATACGCGTCATGATCCGCCGCGTTTCAGGCGTCAGTGCCGCTGGATCGACACGCCCGGAAACCGGCCCGTCAGCGGCCGAAGCAAGAAGGGCCTCTGTTGCATCCAGCCTGGTTGTCTGGCCACACCGTTCAAGAACCCCAGCGACCTCTGTGTTGCCAAACATGCGCGCAAACGCATAGGCCGAATGATCATTGAAAGGCATCGAGCCATCAGCTCCGTGGTCGATCAACAATTGTGCGATTTCGCCGGAACACATGCGTCGTGCCGCCTGATGCAGGGCGAAAACCATCATCATCGGCAGCCCGGACGGATGCGGTTCAATTCCTTCGTTCGGATCGGCACCGCCTTCGAGCAGCAGCCTGACCGCCTCGAAGTCATTAAAGTCCAGCGCCCTTGGCAGTGCGTTGGTCCCCTCGGCGACTGCGCCATGCTCCAGAAGCATTTTCAGGCCCTCGTGGTGGCCGAGTTCCGTCGAATGATAAAGCGATTCATTGTCGTTCGGATCGGCGCCGTTCTCCAGAAGCCATCGGGCCAGGAGCATATTGTTGCCATGCCCAAGCGCGCCATAAAGCGCTGAAAGCCTGTGCTCGGCGCCCGGCTCGAACGGATAGCTGTCATTGACGTCGGCGCCGTTGCGCACCAGCGCCTCGGCGATAGCAATCATGTCGCCGGCCCGGTCGGGTACGGAATGAATGTGCTGCGAAAACGAAAGATGCAGGATCGGGCTTCTGATCCCGACATCGCGTACCGCTGCTTTTGGGTCATCGGCCAGTGCGGCTTCAACGGCTGCTCGATCATAGAGCGCGACCTGAAGCCCGAAATTTGCGTCCCCGAGATCCGGGTCTGCGTCCAGCAGCGCTTTCACGACCCAATGTTGTCCGAAGTACAGGGCGATCTTCAGCCGCTCGGCTTTCTGTTCGCGGTTCATCTGGGCAGTCTCGACGGCAAGTTTGAGGCGTGGCCAGCTTTGCTGCCCCTGTTCGCGCGCAATCACGTGAAGCGCCTGCGAATGCTTGAGCGACTGCGCCTCCGGCAGCACCGCCCTGACACGTTGAATCGCATTGGAATCGCCGGACGCAAAGCCGCGTTTCAATTGCTTGGCCTGACGGCGCAGATAGTCGACTGAGTGTTTCATCGGTTTCCTCGCTTCGCCCGCTGATCCGCTGTCCGGGCCCGAGTTGACCGATTGAATGGGTCAGATTGTTGCGAGGTGCCGATACGGCTTTCCGCGGATCAGGATGCCGCCTGCAACGGCTGCCGCAGACTATGCGAAACGCGGGAAGCGGGCAAGACTAGCCTGTTCGCTGATGTGTGATTCACCCTCTTGCGGGCCGCCGAAACCGCAATAAACCTCGTCAGTTGACTAGATTCACACAGCGCAGTTGACGCTTCCCGGCGATTTCAGAACGATACCGATACACCAAGGCGCGTATTGAACATCTCCAGATCGATTTCTCCAACCGGAATAGCGCCCGGGTTGCCATATGTCTCCGAACCGTAGTCCGAGTAAGTGAACTCGCCGCGGACGTGAAAGCGCTTTGAAATAGCATACTCGGCACCGCCACCGATATAGTACCCGACATGCGTACGATCAAAATTAAGCGGAAAACCCAAAGCCGGATTGTAGGTGCCGCCAATGACCGCATTGGTGTTCTTCAGGTTGGCTCTCGCAACGGCTACACCACCCGTCGCAAAAAGCAACGTCCGGTCATCCAGGAGGACGCCACCGCGAAATCCGGCGCTGAGGGAATAATCCACCGATAAATCCCAGATATCCGAGTTTCCAGACGCGCCGCCACCACATGCTAGCAGGCTGCACCAATCAACGCTCTGCAACGATCCGCTACCGTCAACATTGTCGACATTGGCGGCGGCGCTTACGCCCAGGACAAAGTCATCGAACTTGTAGTCGTAACCCCCGAATACACCGATATCGAAACCGTCCACATCAATGGAACCAAATCCGGTCGGGAATTTCTGATCCGAGAAATCGCCCGTTCCGAAGCCGAACCCGCCATGAATGCCGACGTAAGCGCCGGTCCAGTAGTCAACCGGCAGCACTGTATCTTGGATTTCATCCGCCGCGATTGCCACATTGCCCGCGGTCAATGCAACCGCAACCGCGACCGCGAAGACGTATCCAGATCTCATGGGATCCCCCGAAAAAAATCAACAAATCAATACGTAAGTACACTACTGTCCCGTTAAGCTCATAAGAATTTCCGATAAGATTCTGTAAATAATCATTTAAAACGGTCTGATAGCCTGTCACCGACTTGAACTGCTAAACGTGGCAATCATGCTCTCCAGAGTAATTTCACATGGAGAGATCCGAACAATGTATACAGGCAAACTTGTGTTCGCGCAGGCTATGGATCATCTGCCGATGCACACTCTTCGACGCTGCATCCGGCGTTACGGTGGAAACAATCGCATCAGGAGCTTTAGTTGCGAGGATCAATTCCGCAGCATGGCATTTGCCCAGTTGACCTCAAGAGAAAGCTTGCGCGACATCGAAACCTGCCTGCGCGCTCAGGCTCAAAAGCGATACCACATGGGCTTTCGCTCCCCGGTATTTCGCAACACTCTGGCCAGGGCCAACGAGCGACGTGACTGGCGCATCTATGGGGATTTTGCTGCGGCGCTTATCACAATCGCTCGAGCGCTCTACGCCGATGACAGCTTTGAAGTTGACTTGCAAAACACCGTATATGCCCTCGATTCCACAACCATTGATCTGTGCCTTTCAGTATTTCCCTGGGCGCATTTTCGGCGCGCAAAAGCAGCGATCAAAATGCACACCTTGCTTGATCTGCGTGGAAATATCCCAACATTTATAGACATTTCGCCAGGCAAAATGCACGACGTCAATATGCTGGACATCCTGACGCCCGAACCTGGTGCCTTCTATATCATGGACCGCGCCTATCTTGATTTCGAACGCCTCCATCGCATCCACATCAGCGGCGGGTTCTTTGTCTTGAGGGCAAAGTCGAATACCAGGTTGCAGCGTATTTATTCCGAGCCCGTTGATCGCAGCACCGGGGTTATCTGCTATCAAGTCGTAAGGACTGCGGCGCAAAAAGTTCGAGCAGCTTCCCGGACAAACTGCGGCGAATTCGGTATCGCGACACTGAACGAGACAAGACTCTGATCTTCATCACCAACAACTTTGTCTTGTCGGCAAAGACCATTGCCGCACTCTACAAATCGCGCTGGCAGGTAGAACTGTTCTTCAAATGGATCAAGCAGCACTTGCGCATCAAGTCGTTTTTCGGCACTTCTATCAATGCGGTGAAGACACAGATATGGATTGCAGTCTGCGTTTATGTGCTTGCCGCGATCCTAAAGAAACGGCTCGATAGCGACATGAGTCTCTACACAATTCTCCAGATTCTGGACGTCACTCTTTTCGAGAAAATTCAACTGGATCAGCTTATTACAAGTTCCGACAACACATCTGCGCCGGGGGCTCAGCCCAAGCAACTGAATTTATTCGACTTTTAACGGGACAGTAGTGACGTAAGTACATAGTTGGATTCGATGCCGGTCCGCAACAATTAAATCCGCCCACTAAGCAGCAATTTCAAGGCCGTATCCCAAATATCACACCCTTGCCAAAGCCCAATCAAGAGACCGCTGCAACCGGCCTATTTGGAGATCGAAATTCCGTTCGGTGAATGTGAATTTCGAATAATCGGGCAGCCCCGGGGACGGCGTCAGGAGCCTCCATCCAGAACGCTGAAAATACCGCTGGCCCGCGCAATCCGTTTTTCGCCCACATGGGCGTAGGTGTTGGCGAATGCCACCATGCGACCGACCTTCTGGACATCCGTCTTGAAGACAACCCAGTCACCGAGCCTGGCACTGCCGGCAAAGTCAATCGTAATGCTGGTGGTCACCATCGCCCGGTTGCCATCGGGAAAATCGCCGGCGCTGTATCCAAGCGCGATGTCGGCTGCAGTGCTCAGCATTCCGCCATGCACGAAGCCGCGCGAGTTGCAGTGCTTTTCTTCTGCCCGGAAGGCAATCAGCAAGCCATCGTCGGTCACCTGGTAGTAAAGCGGCCCTGCCATATCGATAAAGGGGCTGCTTCGGGAAAGCACCTGAAAGCCGGCAGGTATCTCGTCAGGCATGGAACATCCTTTGTCGTCGGGAAAAAAAAGCGCGCCGACGAAAGTCAGCGCGCTCATTATCCGCATTGTCGGCGGCCTGTTGCAAGCCACAACCGCGGTGCCTACCACCACTTCTCCGCTTCAAAATGTCCGGCCGCCTGTTCGACAACATGGGCCAGCCGGTAGAGCGTCTCTTCCTCGAAGGGCTTTCCGATGAGCTGCAGGCCAAGCGGCAGGCCCTGTGCATCCAGACCAGCCGGCACGGCAATGCCGGGCAGACCGGCCATGTTGACGGTGACGGTGAAGATGTCGTTGAGATACATCTTGACCGGATCTGCGGCCATGTCCTGGTCTGCAATGCCGAAAGCCGCCGACGGCGTTGCCGGCGTCAGGATCGCGTCGACACCGGCATCGAAAACCGTTTCGAAGTCACGCTTGATCAATGTGCGGACTTTCTGCGCGCGAAGATAATAGGCGTCATAATAGCCGGCCGACAGAACATAGGTTCCGATCATCACCCGTCGCTTGACCTCCGGGCCGAAACCTGCCGCACGGGTCTTTTCGTACATCTCGACAATGTCCGTACCGGGTACGCGCAGGCCGTAGCGGACCCCGTCATATCGCGCGAGGTTCGAGGAGGCCTCCGCCGGAGCAACGATGTAATAGGCCGGCAGCGCATATTTTGTATGCGGCAGGGAAATCGGCACGATTTCCGCCCCGGCGTCCTTCATCCAGGCAATGCCCTGCTGCCACAGTGTCTCGATCTCCTCGGGCATGCCGTCCATGCGGTATTCTTCGGGAATGCCGATGCGCATACCCTTGACCGACTGCCCGATAGCCGCCTCGTAATCCGGCACCGGCATGTCGACCGACGTCGTGTCTTTCGGATCGCTCGAGGCCATGGATTTCAGCAGTATGGCCGAGTCGCGCACGTCGCGTGAAATCGGACCGGCCTGATCAAGTGACGACGCGAAGGCAACGATGCCCCAGCGCGAGCAGCGCCCGTAGGTGGGCTTGATGCCGACGGTGCCGGTAAAGCCGGCCGGCTGGCGGATGGAGCCGCCGGTGTCCGTTGCCGTCGCGCCGGCGCAAAGCCGCGCGGCAACCGCAGCAGCCGAGCCCCCCGACGAGCCGCCCGGCACCAGTGCCTTGTTGTTGTCCCTGCCCCGCCAGGGATTGGTCACCGGCCCGTAATAGGACGTCTCGTTTGACGACCCCATGGCGAATTCGTCCATGTTCAGCTTACCGAGCATGACGGCACCGTCAGCCCACAGATTGGCCGTTACGGTGGATTCATAACGCGGCTGAAAGCCGTCGAGGATATAGCTGCAGGCCTGCGTATGGACACCCTCGGTCCCGAACAGATCCTTGATGCCGAGCGGGATGCCTTCGAGCGCACCGCCCTCGCCCTTGTCAAGCCGCGCATCGGATTGTGCAGCCTGTTCCCGCGCCTTGTCGGCAGTCACTGCCACATAGGCGTTGAGTGACGGGTTTGCGGCCTCGATCGCTTCAAGATAGGCGTTGGTCAGCTCAGCGGAAGTTATGTCCCTGTTCTTCAGTTTCTCCCGCGCTTCCGCGATGGTCAGGCGTGTCAGTTCGCTCATGGTCTTCTTGTCACTCTTCAGGCAACTGAAATGTCCGGCCTTGGCCGGCGCGATCGGGTATCGACAATGCCGCTGTTATTCGACGACTTTCGGCACGAGGAAAAAATTCTCGTCGCTTTGCGGCGCATTGGCGACGATGTCGTCCGCCTTGCCGCCGTCATTGACGACATCCTGACGCATTTTCATCGGCATCGGCATGACTGACGTCATCGGTTCAACGCCGTCTACGTCGACTTCGTTCAGCTGTTCGACGAAGCCCAGGATCGTGTTGAGCTCGCCTTCCATTTTTGCCGCTTCCTCTTCGCTGACAGCAATGCGGGCAAGGTGGGCAACGCGTTTGACGGTTGCAAGATCGACTGACATCGGGGGTTGGCTCCGGACGATGGAAATTCAAACCGAGGCTATAAACGCGCCCACGCGCAAGGGCAAGAGCATGCCCGCCGGCTTTTGTTCGCCCGACTTAGAGATCCAGCGTGCCGCCGACACCCGGTGTCTGAACCAGCCCGGCGTCGCCTTCCATCGCCGCAATGAATTTGTCCGCCGTCTGGTCGATGATCGGAAATGTGCCGAAATGGCAGGGGATGACCTTCGAAAACTTGAAATACCGCCTGCAGGCGAGTGCGGCCACGGCCCCACCCATGGTGAAGCGGTCTCCGATCGGCACGATCCCGATATCCGGCTGGTGCAGTTCATGGATCAGCGCCATGTCGGAGAAGATGTCGGTATCGCCCATGTGCAGCAGCGTCGGTTCGCCATCGATGTGAAGGACGACGCCGTTCGCATTTCCGAGACAGTGCGAGACGCCATCGCTTGTAATGTGCGCAGAGGAATGAAGCGCATTGACATAGGTTACCGTGAAGCCTTCCTGGCTGACCGTGCCGCCTGTATTGGTCGGATCCAGTTTCTCAACGCCGCCATGCTGACCGAGCCACATGGCAAGATCGTAATTCGCGATCACAGTCGCACCCGTCTCCTTGGCGATATCGGCAGTATCGCCGACATGATCGCCATGGCCATGGGTCAGGACGATATGGCTGACGCCCTTGACTGCCTCTGCCTTGTCGTGCCCCTCGAAACTCGGATTTCCCGTAATGAACGGGTCGATCAGGATCGTCGCTTTTGCCGTCTCCAGTCGAAATGCCGAATGTCCAAGCCACTGGATTTTCATCGCTTCGCCTCACAATTCTTGATGTTTCCGCGGACAGCTTATGGGTTGACAGCGTCGGTGAAAAGCATCAACCCGGGCAAAAGGACAACGTCATATGAGTGTGATGTCATTGCAGGAGCTGGCCGAGAGCCTGCCGGAAGGCATGGTTCTGGCGGGGCTCGATCTCGGGACGAAGACGATCGGCATAGCATTGAGCGATCTTGGCCTGTCGCTGGCGACGCCGCGTGATGTCCTGCGTCGCACCCGCTTCACAAAGGATGCTGACAAACTGCTGGAGATGCTTGAGGCGGAGCGGGTCGGTGGCTGCGTCATCGGGCTTCCCGTCAATATGGACGGAACACAGGGGCCAAGGGCTCAGGCAACAAAGGCTTTTGTCAGGAACCTGGAAGCAATGACGGATATGGGATTCGCTTTCTGGGACGAACGCCTTTCAACGGTCGCGGCCGAGCGTGCACTTCTGGAGATGGATGTCTCGCGAAAGAAACGGGCACAGAGGATCGATGCAGCCGCTGCGGCCTTTATCCTTCAGGGCGCCCTCGACAGGCTCTCGTCGCTCTCGACCGGCAATTCCGAATAGACCGGCTCGAGAGGCTGTTCCTCAAACGCGCTGCGCTTGCTTTGTATCCACGCCCAAATCTGCTTGCGCCAACGGAAACAAGCGATGGCCAGCACGATCAGGCTGTCGACAATGAGAGCTTTCAGCAGCAGCGGTGGAATGGACTCCGGTGGCATGCCGAGCATTTCGCCATAGATCTGGAAAACCAGGTCATGGACCTGCCGCGAAAGCATGATGAAGCCGAAATTGATGTCGTGATAGGACAGACCGTACCACGATCCGATGAGCGCGACCGGTACAAACCACAGTATTAGAAACCATTTCATGCGGCCTGCCCCCTGACGAAAGGCCCCGTGCATAGCAGGGCGGCATTTGCTTATATGCGTATGCGGCCACGTCGCCCTCGGGACACACGTGGTTAACCAAATCTGGGCCCTTTTTCCGCCCGGCGCAACGTAAACCATTTGTTAAGGTTAATATTCACGCCAAGGCGCTGGAGCTTGCGCTTGTGCCGTCCGCTTGCGGAGGCTATGAACAAACCGTTCTGCCTCCGCGATTTTCCTGATGTTACCGATATTTGAGAGCATCCTGCCCATATTCCTGATCGTCCTGCTCGGGGTGGTCCTGAAGCGCTTGCCGATCGTTGATCGCAATGTGTGGCACGGGCTTGAGGAAGTCGGATACTATGTGCTTTTCCCGGCCCTGCTTTTCCTGACACTCTACCGGGCGGATTTCAGCGGTCTCGAATTGACGGAAGTCAGCGTCGCAACTTTCGCGACGATGGGCGTGATGTTCGCGCTGATGCTGGCAATGTGGCCGATGATGCGAAACAAAGGCGTATCGAATGCCGCCTATTCCACGGTCTTCCAGACCGCGACACGCTGGAACGGCTTTATAGCCCTTGCAATCGCCGACAAGCTCTATGGCGACACCGGACTTGCGCTGACCGCACTCGTCATGGCGCTCATCATCATTCCGATCAATCTCGGCAATGTTGCCATGCTGGTCTGGTTCGTCAGCCCCAACCGCGACATCCGGTCGCTTGCCTGGCGGCTACTGACCAACCCGCTCATCCTGTCGTCGCTTGCAGGTATAGCGTTTCAGTATTTCGGGATACCGGTTTACGCGCCGGTCGAACAGGCCGTCGATCTCATCGCCAGCGCCGCGCTCGGCATGGGTCTGCTGATGGTCGGTGCCGGGCTGCGAATACGCGACACGGTCAAACCCAAACCCGTTGCGATCCTGCCGGTGTTTCTGAAGCTGCTGCTCTACCCGGCCGTTCTGACAACGATCGGCTGGTGGGCAGGCGCGGAAGGCGAGACGCTGATCATCCTGGCCATCTGCGGCAGCGTTCCGACGGCCATGAACGGCTACCTGCTGGCCCGGCAGATGGGCGGCGATGCAACGCTCTACGCGACCGTGGCGACGCTGCAGACGGCCGCTGCCTTTTTCTCAATCCCGCTGGTCATCTACGCCGCTGGTTATGTCGCCTCGGGATAGAGCAGCGACACGATCTGGGCGGCATCGAACCGCATATCGAGCATGCCGTAAGTCGAGCGCCAGGATCCGGCGAGCCGCGATTCGGCAAATGCATCGGCGATGCGGCCGGCGCCCATGCGATAAAGCTCCGCCGACGCCGCGGAATAGGCAAGCTGTTCGGCAAGCAGCCGCGCCGCGCTTTCGTCCCGCTGACACAGCGCGGTCGCCGCCGTCAGCACATCGACCGTGCGTTTCGAAAACGGACCGAGATCGGCCGCTATGGTGGTGATCACCGCCTCGAGCTGACGCGGGTCCGCGCTCAATGTGCGTAACAGGTCGAGCGCCATGACATTGCCCGAACCTTCCCAGATCGCATTGACCGGCGCTTCCCGGTAGTGGCGCGCCAGCGCGCGCTCCTCCACATAGCCGGCCCCGCCCATGCATTCCATGGCTTCGTAGATAAGGGCCGGCGCCATCTTGCAGATCCAGTACTTGATGACCGGCGTCATCACCCGCGCATAGGCCGCTTCCTGCTCGTCATTGCCCGAGTTGTCGAAAGCGCGCGCCAGCCGCATGACGAGCGCTGTGGCAGCCGCCACGTCCAGCGCCATATCCGCCTGTACGCGGGCCATAAGCGGTTGCTCAGTCAGAGCCTTTCCGAAGACCTTGCGCTGCCTGCAGAAGTGTACCGACTCGGCAAGCGAAGCGCGCATGATCCCGGCAGACGCCAGTGCGCAGTCAAGCCGGGTCAGGGTCACCATTTCAAGGATTGTGCGCACACCCTTGCCCGGATCGCCCAGCAGGTATCCGTAGGAATTGGCAAACTCCACCTCACTGGATGCATTGGATCGATTGCCGAGCTTGTCCTTCAGTCGCTGAAATTGCAGGCCGTTCGGCTTGCCATCCTCGAGATAACGCGGCACCAGAAAACAGCCGAGTCCCTCAGGCATCTGGGCAAGCATCAGGAAGGCATCGCTCATCGGCGCCGACATGAACCATTTGTGGCCGGTCAGCCGATAGACCCCCTCGCCTGCCTTCTCGGCACGGCTGGTATTGGCGCGCACATCCGTACCGCCCTGCTTTTCGGTCATGCCCATGCCGATCGTGACGGCAGACTTCGAGGCAATGGGCCGATGCGATGAATCATAGGCATGTGTCAGCACTTTCGGCGCCCAGATCTGGTAGACGGCCGGATTGGCGCGGATCGACGCCAGCGATGCATTGGTCATGGTGATCGGGCAAAGGTGACCGCTTTCGAGACCGGCCGTCATGAAGAACTTGATGGCGCGCGCCTGCTGCGCAATGCCCTTTTCTTCCGGCCGGTTTTCCCAGATCGAACAATGCAGCCCGTTTCCGCAGGAACGTCGCATCAACGCATGATACGCCGGATGGAAATCAACCTGGTCGATGCGGTGACCCGCTGGATCGAAGGTCCGCAATTGCGGTGTCGACTCGTTGGCGATGCGCGCAAGATCCTGGGCTTCGGGCGTCGTGACAAAGCGTCCGACCGCCGAAAACTCGTCGCGCACCTTTTTCGGCATCTGGCTTGCGACCTCGAAGAGCATGGGATCCGACTGGTAGGCGTTGATGCCCGAGAAGGGCGTCGGCTGATTGAGAACCTCATGTGTGGCGCGGTTCGCTGACGGCTTTGACATATGGGTCATGTTCCTGCTGGGGCTGCCCCCGTTTACTTTGCGGCTGAACGGGTCGGACGTCTCGACGTCATTCAGCATACTCTACTGGTACTTAGATGGGGATGATCCACACCCGGCGTGTCGTTTTCTTGCCCATTGCGGCGATGACGCCTATAGAAGCGCCAATCGGCATAATTTGCGAGTACTATCCATGGTTTTTCCCCATCGCCACCTGCTTGGCATCAACGGGCTCTCGGAACTGGATATCTCGTTTCTTCTCGACAAGGCAGACCAGGCTGTCAAGCTCAGCAGGCAGCGCGAGAAAAAAACCTCCACGCTGCGCGGTCTGACGCAGATCAACCTCTTTTTCGAGGCATCGACGCGCACTCAGGCTTCCTTCGAGTTGGCCGGCAAGCGCCTCGGTGCGGATGTGATGAACATGTCCGTCGGCAACTCTTCGGTCAAAAAAGGCGAAACGCTGATCGACACCGCGATGACACTCAACGCCATGCATCCGGACATCCTCGTGGTACGTCACTCGTCCGCCGGAGCGACGGCATTGCTGGCGCAGAAGGTCGACTGCTCCGTCGTCAATGCCGGAGACGGGGCGCACGAGCACCCGACACAGGCACTGCTCGACGCGCTGACAATCCGCCGCGAAAAGGGCAGGATCGCCGGTCTGACCGTCGCCATCTGCGGCGATGTCCTGCACAGCCGCGTCGCCCGCTCGAACATGATCCTGCTGGGCGCGCTCGGTGCCCGGCTGCGCGTCATTGCGCCTTCGACCCTGCTGCCCGCGGGCATCGACAAGATGGGCGTCGAGGTCTTCCACAAAATGGAGGACGGCCTTCGCGACGCGGATGTTGTAATGATGCTGCGCCTGCAGCGCGAGCGCATGTCCGGCTCCTTTGTCCCCTCGGTGCGCGAATACTTCCGCTATTTCGGGCTCGATGCGCAAAAGCTTGCCCTTGCCAAACCGGACGCACTCGTCATGCATCCCGGACCCATGAACCGCGGCATCGAGATCGCCTCGGATATCGCCGACGGCCCGCAAAGCGTGATCGAGGCGCAGGTTGAAATGGGGGTCGCCGTTCGCATGGCGGTCATGGAGGCGCTCTTGCTTTCCGGCGACGGAGGGCCAGCCCAGTGACAACTTTTCTCCTGAAAAACGCGCGTATTGTCGATCCGTCGGAGGAGCGGGATGAAGTCGGCGATCTGCTCGTCGAAAACGGCCGCATCGCCGCTGCCGGTTCCGTGCAATCGGCGTCCAATGCCCGGCAGATCGACTGCAGCGGCAAACTGGTCATACCGGGCCTTGTCGATGCCAGGGTCTTTGTCGGCGAGCCGGGTGCCGAGCATAGGGAAACAATTGCTTCCGCAAGTCAGGCCGCCGCTGCGGGTGGCGTGACATCCCTGATCATGATGCCCGACACCGCTCCGCCGATTGATGATGTCGCCCTGGTCGAGTTCGTCATGCGCACGGCACGGGATGAGGCCAGCGTGCATGTTTACCCCGCAGCGGCAATGACCAAGGCGCTCAAGGGAACGGAACTCACCGAGTTCGGCCTCCTGAGCGATGCCGGCGCGGTGATGCTGACCAATGGCCGGGAGCCTCTCGGCAACAATCTGGTCCTGCGACGGGCAATGACTTATGCGCGCGATTTCGGGCTGGTGGTTGCGTGCGAGACCCAGGACCAGAACCTTGCCGCGCAAGGCGTTATGAATGAGGGCCTTTTTGCAAGCTGGCTGGGCCTTGAGGGCATTCCGCGCGAAGCAGAAATTATTCCGCTGGAGCGCGATCTGAGGCTCGCTGAATTGACCGGCGCGCGCTATCACGCCGCTAAGATCTCGACATCGGAATCGGTCGAAGCCGTTCGCACCGCACGCAAACGCGGCGCCGATGTCACATGCGGTATTTCGATCAATCATCTTTCGCTGAACGAGAATGATATCGGCGAGTACCGGACATTTTTCCGCTTGTCGCCGCCGCTGCGCAGCGAAGATGATCGCCAGGCCATGGTTTCCGCGCTCGCCAGCGGCGATATCGATATCATCGTGTCGTCACACGATCCGCAGGATGTTGATACCAAGCGCCTGCCCTTTGCCGACGCGGCAGATGGAGCAGTCGGACTGGAGACCATGTTGGCAGCGGCCCTGCGCCTGCATCACAACGGCGATGTCCCGTTGATGCGGCTTGTCGATGCGATGTCGACCCGCCCGGCGGCCATTTTCGGTCTCGATGCAGGCTCGTTGAAGCCCGGCTGTCCGGCAGATCTCGCAATTGTTGATCCTGACGAGCCCTGGGTGGTCTCCAAGGACAAGCTGCGCTCCCGTTCAAAGAACACACCGTTCGAGGATGCACGTTTCCAGGGCCGGGTTCTGGCAACCATGGTTGCCGGCCGTTTTGTTTTCGGAGATCTGTAAGGCGCTCTGTGCAGACCACTGGATGGGGCGCTTTAAATCAGTCGGTACTTGCTCTAGTTTGCCCGCATTTCAGAATGCAACCCGCGAACGGGTATTTGTCACGGGAAGGATGTCATGCCGGATCCGATAAATTGGCAATTGAGCCTGCCCTTTTTTGCTGCGGCTCTGGTGTTCGGCTACCTGCTCGGATCAATTCCGTTCGGTTTGATCCTGACCCGTATGGCCGGACTGGGCGACGTGCGCAAGATTGGCTCCGGCAATATCGGCGCGACCAATGTTCTGCGCACCGGGAACAAGGGTCTGGCGGCTGCGACTCTGCTTCTCGACGCGCTGAAGGGAACCGCTGCCGTGCTGATCGCCGGTCTTTGGGGACCGGACACCGCAATTATCGCCGGCTTCGGCGCGTTTCTCGGTCATCTGTTTCCGGTCTGGCTCAGATTTGCCGGCGGCAAGGGAGTCGCAACCTATCTGGGCGTCCTGCTCGGACTTGTGCCGATTGGCGTTGTCATATTCGCGGTCATCTGGTTGGCGACGGCAGCCGTGACCCGCTATTCGTCTCTGGCCGCTCTGATAGCGGCCATCGTGGTGCCGGTCGCCCTGTTCGTGCTTGGACACATTCAGGTCGCTGAACTCTTCACGGTCATGAGTGCGCTCACCTTCATCAAGCACAGAGCCAACATTGCGCGGCTTCTGTCCGGCGAAGAAAGCCGGATCGGAGAAAAGGGCTGATGGCGCAAGCCGGTCCGGATTGCAGAAAGCTCTCCGAAAAGGAACGTCTCGCCTGGCTTCGCCTGGCGCGCACTGAAAATGTCGGTCCGGTTACGTTCAGAAAGCTGATCGGCCGGTTCGGATCCGCCACAACGGCATTGGAGGCACTTCCGGGCCTGTCGCGAAACGGCGGCTCCAAAAGAGACCCCAGGATTTGTTCTTCCGATGCGGCGGCAATCGAATTGGAGGCGGCAGACAGGCTGGGGTGCCAACTGGTCTGCTCGTGTGAGCCGCAATACCCGTCAGCGCTTCGTTCCGCCGACGGCGCACCGCCTCTCCTGACGGTCAAGGGATCGATGTCCGCGTTCGCCCGTCCCTTTGTGGCCATCGTCGGATCTCGCAACGCATCCGCCGTCGGTGGCCGCATCGCACGAACACTTTCAGCCGATATCGGAGAGTCCGGTTACGGCATTGTGTCGGGCCTCGCCAGGGGCATCGACGCGGCGGCCCACGAGGCTGCCCTTGAAACCGGCACAGTGGCGGTCATGGCCGGCGGGCTGGACCGGCCCTATCCGCCACAGAACATCGCCCTCTTCGAGAAGATCTGCGCAGGCGGCAACAGCGCCGCGGTCAGCGAAATGCCGCTAGGCTGGGAAGCGCGCGCCCGCGATTTTCCGCGCAGGAACCGGATCATTGCCGGCATGGCGCTCGGACTGATCGTCGTTGAGGCGGCGAAAAAGTCTGGGTCTCTTATCTCGGCGCGACTGGCGGGCGAATTGGGCAGGCTTGTGTTCGCCGTGCCCGGTTCGCCGCTCGATCCGCGTGCCAAGGGTACCAATGATCTGATCAAGGACGGTGCCATATTGACGACCGGGGCTGGCGATGTAGTTGATGCGCTGGCGCCGCTCAGTGGCAATCTGACATCACACGGCGGCGCGCAGATGATGTTCGAAGAAGAAAAGATCGCCGTTGAGCAACAGGCCGGTCCGACAGACAGGAGCCGAACGCAGGTGGCTGGTGCGCTCGGTCCGGCGCCGGTCGCGATAGACGAGATAGTCCGGCATACGGGTCTGCTTCCCGCCGAGATCTACGTGGTTCTCCTGGAACTGGACCTTGCCGGCAGATTGGCCCGCCATCCGGGCGGTATGGTATCCCTGCTGCCGGCTTGAGCGCGTTAATCCTGTCGGCCGGAATTACTCTCAATCAGTTTCATTTCGCCCGGTCTTGGATTAGGAATGCAGGCCAATTCCTTTGCGAATAAGAACTTAATTCCCCGGTACGCAAGGTGTTGTAAACGGGTTATCAGGGCAAAAATTCCGACGTAAGCCCTTGACCCGCAGCAATTCGGTGTTCATTTCGGAGCGGGGGATTGCTAATTCAATTGGAAATCTCACAGCGGAATTCGCCCGCAGGGCATCACAACAGAGTTATTATATGAACGTAGTCGTCGTTGAGTCACCCGCGAAAGCCAAGACGATAAACAAATACCTGGGTTCGGGTTACAAGGTCCTGGCATCGTTCGGTCACGTGCGCGATTTGCCGGCCAAGGACGGCTCGGTCAATCCGGACGAAGACTTTGACATGACCTGGCAGGTCGACACCGCCTCGAACAAGCGGCTCAAGCAGATTTCGGACGCCGTGAAGGCCTCGGACGGGTTGATTCTCGCGACCGACCCTGACCGCGAAGGTGAAGCGATTTCGTGGCACGTACTAGAGGTGCTGCGCAAAAAGCGCGGCGTGCTCGACGACAAGCCGGTCAAGCGGGTCGTCTTCAACGCGATCACCAAGCAGGCCGTTCTCGACGCCATGGCGCACCCGCGCGAAATCGATGCATCGCTGGTCGATGCCTATCTCGCGCGCCGGGCCCTGGACTATCTCGTCGGCTTCAATCTCTCGCCGGTCCTTTGGCGCAAGCTGCCGGGCGCCCGTTCCGCCGGGCGCGTCCAGTCCGTTGCGCTGCGTCTTGTCTGCGACCGCGAAAGCGAGATCGAACGTTTCGTCGCCGAGGAATACTGGCAATTGCTGGCGCAGCTTCAAACGCCGCGCGGTGACAGTTTCGAGGCACGGCTGGTCTTTGCCGACGGCAAGCGGCTTCAGAAAATGTCGATCGGCAATGCCGAACAGGCGGAAGCGCTCAAGCGGCTGCTGGAAGGCGCCAGCTTCACGGTGAGAGGCGTCGAGGCAAAACCGACACGGCGCAATCCAGCCCCGCCCTTTACGACATCGACCCTGCAACAGGCCGTCTCCTCCAAGCTGAGCTTCAACGCGTCGCGCACCATGCAGGTCGCGCAGCGCCTCTATGAGGGTCTCGACATCGGCGGCGAAACCGTTGGCCTGATCACCTATATGCGGACAGACGGCGTGCAGATGGCCTCCGAGGCAATAGATGGTGCCCGCCTCATGATCGCGTCGCATTTCGGCGAGCGCTATCGGCCAGACACGCCGCGGCACTACGCGACCAAGGCCAAGAATGCCCAGGAAGCCCACGAGGCAATCCGGCCGACGGACTTCAGCCGGACGCCGGAGTCGGTCAAGCAACATCTCGATAGCGATCAGTTCCGCCTTTATGAGCTGGTCTGGAAACGCGCCATCGCCAGCCAGATGGCACCGGCCGAAATTGAGCGCACAACGGTCGACATTGCCGCCGACAACAATGGCGAGCATGCCGGTCTGCGGGCAACCGGCTCGGTAATCCGTTTCGACGGCTTCATCGCTGCCTATACCGACCAGAAGGATGAATCAGAAGCGTCCGAAGACAATGAGGACGGCCGCCGCCTGCCGCCCATCAATGTGAACGAAGACCTTGTGCGCGAAAAGATTAACGCCACGCAGCACTTTACCGAGCCGCCGCCGCGTTATTCCGAAGCTTCGCTGATCAAGAAGATGGAGGAACTCGGCATCGGTCGCCCTTCGACCTATGCTGCGACCCTGGCGACATTGCGCGACCGCGAATATGTGGCAATCGAGAACCGCAAGCTAATCCCCGAGGCAAAGGGACGATTGGTCACGGCGTTCCTCGAGAACTTTTTCGATCGCTATGTCGAATACGACTTCACCGCCGATCTCGAGGAAAAACTCGACCGTATCTCCGCCGGCGAACTGAAATGGAAAGATGTGCTGCGCGACTTTTGGCGCGATTTTCTCAACCATATTGAGGGAACCAAGGAACTGCGGGTCAGCAACGTTCTTGATGCGCTCAATGAGGAGCTGGCACCGCTTGTGTTCCCGGCCCGGGAAGACGGCTCTGATCCGAGGGTCTGCCCGAAATGCGGAACCGGCACTTTGTCCTTGAAGCTCAGCCGTTATGGCGCCTTCGTCGGATGTTCGAACTATCCGGACTGTGCATATACACGGCAAATCTCCGCTGATGCCGCATCCGATGAAGCAGCCGCCTCCAACGATCCAAAGGATCTCGGAAAGGATCCGCTGACCGGAGAGGAAATCACGCTGCGCACCGGCCGCTTCGGACCTTACGTGCAAAGGGGCGAGGGAAAAGGCGCGAAACGCTCCAGTCTTCCCAAAACCTGGAAGCCCGAGGACATCGATCACGAAAAGGCCGTGGCACTTCTTTCCCTGCCGCGCGACGTCGGCTCCCATCCCGAATCCGGCAAGATGATCTCTGCAGGCCTTGGCAGATACGGACCGTTCCTCTTGCATGACGGCGCCTACGCCAATCTCGAGACCATCGAGGACGTGTTCTCCATCGGACTTAACCGTGCCGTCACGGTCCTTGCCGAAAAGCAGGCGAAGGGTCCGGGCAGACGGGCAAGGCCGGCTGCATTGAAGGAACTTGGAGATCATCCGGACGGCGGCCCCATTACGGTGCGCGATGGTCGCTATGGGCCGTATGTAAACTGGGGCAAGATCAATGCGACGTTGCCGAAAGATGCGGATCCGCAGTCGATCACCGTGGAAAAGGCGCTTGAGCTGATTGCCGCCAAGGCGGCCAAGGGTGGCGGCAAGAAGGCCGCCACCACACGCAAGAAATCCACGACGACGCGCAAGAAAACGACCCGGAAAACAGCCGCCTCGCGCAAGAGCAAGGCGGTCAAGGCCGAGGAATAATATTGCCAAAGAGAACGGCTCCGGGAAAGGGCAACGGGCCTGACACCGGCGTACCCGACCGGGAAACGATCCTTCGGTTCATTGCGGAGCACCCGACGCGCGCCTCCAAGCGCGATATCGCCAAGGCATTCTCTGTGCGCGGACATGACCGCATCGTGCTCAAGGGCATATTGCGTGATCTTGAAGACGAGGGCCTTCTTACCCGGCGGCGCAAGCAGCTCATCAGGCCAGGCGCCCTGCCCCCGGTGACGGTGCTCGACATCACATCGCGCGACGAGGACGGTGCGTTGATCGGACGGCCTGCCGAATGGCCGGATGACGGCTCCATTGCACCGGCTGTGCTCATTCGGCATTCCCGGCAGACAAAAGGCAAGGGCAAAGCGCCCGTCGCCGGCGTTGGAGACCGTGTCCTGGCACGCATATTTTCGTCCGATGACAATGTCGGACCGGCCCACACGGCACGCATCATGAAGGTCCTCGACCGGCAGCGCGGCGCAACGCTGGGTGTCTACAGGGAGACACCGGGTGGCGGCGGCCGCATCGACCCGATCGAGCGTCGCGGCAAGGAAATCAACATCGACCCGGATCACGTGGGCAAGGCAAAAGACGGCGACCTTGTGGAAGTCGAAGCAATGAGGAGCAGCCGCTTCGGTGCACCGCGCGGCAAGGTGCTTGGTGTGATCGGCTCGGTGGCGAGCGAGAAAGCAATCTCTATGATCGCCATCCATGCCCACGGGATTCCCTACAGGTTTCCCGAGGCTGTCGTGGCGGAAGCCGAGAAGGCAAAGCCGGTTTCCCTTGGCAAACGGGAGGATTGGCGTCGGCTGCCATTGGTCACCATTGATCCGGCGGATGCCAAGGACCATGACGATGCCGTGTTCGCTGAGGCCGATGACAATCCTGCCAATAAAGGCGGCGTTGTCGTATACGTCGCTATTGCAGATGTTGCCCACTATGTCAGGTCGGGTTCGGCGCTCGACCGCGAGGCCCTCAAACGCGGCAACTCTGTCTATTTTCCGGATCGGGTCGTTCCCATGCTGCCGGAACGTATATCCAATGATCTTTGCTCCCTGAAGGAAGGCGTCGATCGGCCGGCCTTGGCCGTGCGTATGGTGTTTTCGGCAGAGGGCAGAAAAATCGGCCACACCTTCCACCGCATCATGATGAAAAGCTTCGCCCGGTTGAGTTACCCTCAGGCGCAGGCGGCCATCGACGGGTCTCCGGACGACAGGACGGAGCCCCTGCTAAAGGAAATCCTGCGGCCTCTCTGGCAGGCTTATTCTGTGCTGTCACGCGGCCGCGACAGGCGCCAGCCGCTTGAACTTGATATCCCGGAACGCAAGCTGCGGCTCAACGAGGACGGCCGCGTCGACACGGTCGTGATCCCGGAGCGGCTCGACGCGCACCGGCTGATCGAGGAATTCATGATCCAGGCCAATGTCGCCGCCGCCGAAACATTGGAGAACAAGCGCCAGGCGCTGGTCTTCCGTGTCCATGACGCGCCTTCGCTTGCCAAGCAGGAAGCCCTGCGCGATTTTCTGAAGACACTGGATATTTCGCTCGCAAAAGGCGGACATCTGCGCGCCAACAGCTTCAACGGCATCCTGGCAAAAGCGCGCGGCAAACCCTACGAGGTGATGGTCGGTGAAATGGTCTTGCGCTCGCAGAGCCAGGCCAACTACAGCCCCGAAAACATCGGCCATTTCGGTCTCAACCTGATGAAATATGCGCACTTCACGTCACCCATCAGGCGCTATGCCGACCTGATCGTCCACCGGGCGCTGATCGGTTCATTGGGGCTTGGCGATGGCGGCATCACACCGGAAGAAGAGGCCTCGCTGGAGGAGATATCCGCCGAGATATCGACCTTCGAGCGTCGCGCGATGGCCGCCGAGCGCGAGACCGTCGACCGGCTGATCGCGCATCATCTTGCCGATCGGGTCGGCGAGGAATTCGACGGGCGGGTTTCCGGTGTCACCAAGGCGGGGCTTTTCGTCTCCCTGCAACAATTTGGCGCAGATGGCTTTATCCCGGTTTCAACACTCGGGCTTGACTATTATATCTACGACGAAGCGCACCAGGCCCTGGTCGGAGAGAAGACCGGCAAGGGGTATCGGTTGGGCGACAGCGTGGAGGTCCGGCTGGCCGAGGCAATTCCCCTGGCCGGAGCCCTGCGATTTGAGATGCTCAGTGAGGGGCGCAAGCTTTCCGCCGCGACACGGTCATTTCACAAATCGAAAAGAGGCGCATCGCGATCGAATGGCGTCCGCAAGAAAAAGCGCAGAGGATACTGACATTGGCCAATCAACATGCCTTTTCGAGCCGGCCTGCAGCCGCCCGCCCGCCACGTGATCTTTGGCGTGCAATCGTCAAGGGCTGGTCGGGTCGCTGCCCCCATTGTGGCCAGGGCTCCCTTTTCCGGTCTTTTCTGAAACCCGTGCACAGTTGCGAGAGCTGCGGCGAGGAAATGCACCACCACCGTGCTGACGACCTGCCGCCTTATCTGGTCATCTTCATCGTCGGTCACGTCGTGGTCGCTGGCTATATGATCGCCGAACCGTTCCTGGACTGGAACAGCTGGCAGCACCTGGCCATGTGGATCCCGGTTACGCTTGTCATGGCTCTTGCCATGATTCAGCCGACAAAAGGTGCGGTCATCGGACTGCAGTGGGCGAATTACATGCACGGGTTCGGCGGCGAAGACGATGATGCGGTCGAGATTGCGAACGGCGGCTAGCCAAACCAACGCATTGGGGGCATGATCCTGTCCATGGAGGACAATCAAAAATCAGCGCAGTCCGCAGCCGGCAAGCAGCGCGGATCCGGCGCAGGCCCCCAACTTCGGCCAAAGGACGCCGCGACGCTGATCCTGATTGACCGCTCCGGCAGTGAACCGGCCCTTTTGATGGGCAAGCGCCACTCGGCCCACGCTTTCATGCCCGATACATATGTGTTTCCCGGCGGGCGGCGCGACCGTGGCGACGGATACGTTCCGGCGGCGGACAAACTGCATCCGGCGGTCGAAGAAAAGCTGATGAACAGGATGCCGAAACCCGCAAGCGCATTCCGCGCCCGGGCCCTGGCGATTGCCGCGGTGCGCGAAACGTTTGAGGAAGTCGGTATTTTGATTGGCGGGCCGGGTCCGGCAATCCGCCATCAGGACTGGTCGGCATTCGCGCACCGCTCATTGGCGCCCCGCCTCTCCCCGCTTCGCTACGTTGCACGTGCGATAACCCCGCCGGGCAGAACCCGTCGGTTTGATACACGGTTCTTCGCGTGTTTCCGCGACGAGATAGGATATGCCGATGCCATCTCCAGCACTGAGCTCCTGGATTTGAAATGGGTCGGGCTTTCTGAGGTGGGCGATGTCGAGATGCCGCGCATCACTCAGGCAATCATCACCGAACTGGTCAACGAACTGAGCAACGACCCGTCATTGCCCTTCGGACGCCCGGTCCCTTTTTACCAGGCCCGGTACGGTCGCTTTGTCAGGGAACTGCTTTAGTTCTTTCCTCACAGCGCGGCAAATCCGGCCGCAACGGGTCTTGACTTTTTCTCGGCGAATTGTAGTTTCCGCGCAGAATTTTGCCGTGGAGGCTTTCAGGCTGTCCACGGCTTCGTTTTTGCAAGGCAGGTAGAACAATGGCCAAAGCCACCACAATCAAGATCAAGCTGCAGTCGACTGCAGATACCGGCTATTTTTATGTGACCAAGAAGAACAGCCGCACCATGACGGAAAAGATGGTCAAGACAAAGTATGACCCGGTTGCCAGGAAGCACGTCGAATTCAAGGAAACCAAAATCAAGTAGCGACGAGCCGCCTTTAGAACAAAAAAAGGCCGCTTCCTTGCGAAGCGGCTTTTTTAATTGGGGGCTGGTCAGCACAGGTTGCGGTACGAGGAGGCCACATTTCCTTATGCCGACCAGCCGACCCCACGACCCAGGAGATGCGGCGGACCTGAGCACCATGGGGTAGACGATTCGATAGGCTATGCGCAGAACGGAAACCGTCCCGCTCTCACCCCTATCCACAACATTTGCTCATCGGAGCAAAAAAATCAACGTTTTCTTAACCGTTTTGAAGCCGCAATTGAGCACATGGTAAACGCAGGAAATCGAATCTGCTGCGATAAATCTTAAGAATCAGACTTTTGTGACGGGATACGTCGACCGGACGTCAACGTCAGGACGGTGACCCTGTTGTGCCACCTGTTGGCAAGATTGCTCATGCGGCTTGTGCAACGACCCGGTTTCGGCTCCTCGCCTTTGCCTCAAACAGCGCGTTATCGGCTCTTTTGAGCAATTGCGCAGGTGATTCGCCGGCTTTTGAAAGCGAAGCGACCCCCACTGATGCGGTTACCGTCAGCTCCTGACCGTCGGGTCCGGCCGGAAACGGCACTTCGGCAATCTCGCGGCGCAGGCGCTCTGCTATCGATTCGGCCACCGGGCCTTCCGTGTCCGGAAGAACGATAATGAATTCCTCGCCGCCAAGCCTGCACGCAAGGTCAATTCCCCTGATGGCCGCACGGACGCGGTTCGAGAATTCGCGCAGCACTTCATCGCCAACGTCATGGCCATAGGTGTCGTTGACGGCCTTGAACCGATCAAGATCGATGGCCAATACCGACAACACCCTGTCTCTTGCGGTCGAGCGGTCGATGAGAATGTGCAGGTGCGAATCGAGATAGCGCCGGTTATAGAGACCAGTCAGCGGATCGGTCACGGCAAGCTCGATAGAGTGCTGTACGCTCGACCGAAGATAGTCGTTGTAGCGCTTGCGGCGGAACTGGGTGCTGCATCGCGCAACGAGTTCATTGGGGTCGATCGGCCGGATAATGTAGTCATTGACGCCGAGTTCCAGGGCGCGGTTGACAATATCTTCCTCGCCCTGGTCGCAGACCAGTAGCAGCGGCACGAAGCGGGTGCGGTCGAGCGATCGAAGTTGCGAACACAGGCGCAACGGGTCGTGGTTCGAGAAATTGGAGCTGACCAGGATCAGCTCATAGGAATTCTCCGCCGCATCGAACAATGCGGCCTGCGGATCCGACATCACCGTAAGGTCGGCGGTCTTCCGCAGGATCTGGGTGATCCGGTCCTGGGAATTGCGACGCTCGTCCACGAGCAACGCACGCCCCTTTCCTTCTTCCATCGCCTTGCTGCCGAGCAGGCTGTTGATGCCGACATCATGCGCGGCCTGTGCCCTTATGCGCAATTCGTCGGTCAGCGCCTTGAGCCGCACCAGGCTTTTGACCCGGGCCAGCAACTGCAGATCGTTGACGGGTTTCGTCAGAAAATCATCGGCACCGGCCCGCAGGCCACGGACACGGTCCGAGGGCTGGTCGAGCGCCGTCACCATGACAACCGGAATGTGAGTCGTTGCGTTGTCGGCCTTCAGCCGCTCGCAGACTTCGAAACCGTCCATTCCCGGCATCATGATGTCGAGAAGCACCAGGTCCACCTGACCATTCGCGCATATGGCCAGGGCTTCTTCGCCGTTCACGGCAGTAATGACATCAAAATATTCGGCCAGAAGGCGTGCTTCCAGCAGTTTCACATTTGCAGGAATGTCGTCCACAACCAGGATGCGGGCTGTCATTATAAATCTTCCTCGCGTTATCCGTCGCCCAGATAAGTCTTTATGGTTTCAACAAATTTGGGCACCGATATCGGCTTGGACATATAAGCCTCGCAGCCACCCTGACGTATTCTTTCCTCATCGCCCTTCATGGCAAATGCCGTCACAGCAATGATCGGTATCGAATGCAGCTCATCATCCTCCTTGAGCCACTTTGTGACTTCAAGGCCGGATACTTCCGGAAGCTGGATATCCATGAGAATAAGATCAGGTTTGTGTTTGCGAGCAAGATCAAGGGCTTCGAGACCATTTTGGGTCTGAACCGTTTCATAGCCGGATGCTTCGATGAGATCGCGGAAGAGCTTCATGTTGAGCTCATTGTCCTCCACGATCATGACCCGTTTAGGCATTGACCACCCTCATCCCCACTCAATCTTGCTCTTCCAACGCCACACATTATGCTGCCGCAGGACAGATTCTCAAAACTGATCGGGATCTACGCTAGCGCAATTTGGTTGAAGAAAAGCAAACTCTTGAGCTCAAATCCTAACGATTTCAACAACGAAGCCGAAACACAAACACGGGCGATCGACGCGTTGACCTGGATCGCGGCCGACGGGGAAATGATGTCGCGATTTCTCGCGATATCCGGCCTCAGCATCGACAATCTGCGCGAGGCATCGTCCGAGCCGGGATTCCTTGCCGGTGTCCTCGGTTTCCTGATGGGTCATGAACCCACACTGCTCGCCTACTGCAACGACCGTGATGTCGACCCGCAGGCTGTTGAAGACGCCTGGCGCGCGCTTGGCGGCGACACCCCGTTCGATGGAAGTATCTGATGGCGGGACAGGCGACCGTTGGGCACACCCGGCTTTCGCTTGGGCAACGACCTTTGATCATCTGCGATATTGACGAGGTGGTGCTCGAATTCCTGACGCCGTTGAATGGTTATCTCAACGCCAACGGTTATGAGCTGCTGCCGCGCTCCTTTCGCCTCACGGGCAATATCGTCTCGCGAAACGATGGTTCGGAGGCAGACCGGGAGACCTGCAGGACACTGATGGATGACTTCTATTCCAAGCAGCTCGATTGGCAAACGCCGACCGGCGATGTCGAGACCGTTCTTGCCAGCCTTTCCGAGCACGCCGACATCGTTTTCCTGTCCGCAATGCCGCCGCATCACTACGACATCAGGCGAGCGCTGCTTGACCGGCACAACATGCCCTACCCGCTTGTCGCCACCAAAGCCGAAAAGGGACCGCTGATACGCGAGATCCATGCGGACCGGGAACTGCCGCTCATTTTTATCGACGACATGGTCTACAACCTGCATTCGGCGAAGAAACACGCCCCCGCCGCGCACGCCATCTACTACATGAGCAACGCTACATTTCGTTCCATGGCCCCGCATCCCGGCGACGATGTCGTCGAAGCGGATGACTGGCCCCATATCGAACAGATCATCCGCACCCATATGGACGCTTGATCACCGATCCGATGCGGCGTAAACCGAATATGTTCAACCTTAGTTCCAATCCGGTCGAGCCATGACTGTCGTCAATCGGGATCCACAAGCCGGTTTTTGCCGTGACTGCCTGACCTATCAGGAAGACACGAGGCGCCGTTGCAACGAATGCGGCAGTCCGCGGGTCCTGCGCCATGACGAGCTGTATTCGCTGACTGTCGCCCACATCGATTGCGACGCGTTTTATGCGACCGTCGAAAAGCGCGACAATCCCGAACTGGCCGACAAGCCGGTGATCATCGGCGGCGGCAGGCGTGGTGTCGTATCGACTGCCTGCTATCTGGCACGCATCCACGGCGTCCGCTCCGCCATGCCGATGTTCAAGGCCCTCAAGGCCTGCCCGCAGGCGGTGGTGATCAAACCGGACATGGAAAAATACAGCCGTGTCGGCAAACAGGTCCGCCAGATGATGGAGGAGCTGACCCCTCTGGTGCAGCCGATATCGATCGATGAGGCGTTCCTGGAACTTGCCGGCACGGAAACGCTTCACCGCAACCCGCCGGCACGTACGCTTGCCGCCTTCGCCAATAGGATCGAGAACGAGATCGGCATCACGGTCTCGGTGGGCCTCTCCTATTGCAAGTTCCTGGCGAAGGTCGCGTCGGACCTGGAGAAGCCAAGGGGTTTTTCCGTGATCGGCGAAGCCGAGGCCATCGGATTCCTGAAGGACATGCCCGTGACGACGATCTGGGGTGTGGGCAAGGCCTTCGCCGCGACGCTCGAGCGCGACGGCATTACGAAAATCGGCCAGTTGCAGGAGATGGAGGAAGGTGACCTGATGCGGCGTTACGGCGCCATCGGACAACGCCTGTTTCGCCTGTCCCGCGGTGAGGACGCACGCCAGGTCCATACCCGCGACAGCGCCAAAAGCGTGTCGTCGGAAACCACCTTCAACAGCGATCACGCCGATCGGGAGACACTGGTGGCGGTACTTCGTTCACTCTCGGAGAAAGTGGCGCGCCGGCTGAAGAAGAGCGGCATCGCCGGCCAGACCATTGTGTTGAAACTGAAAAGTGCGGACTTCAAGATCCGCACGCGCAACCGAAGGCTGGATGATCCGACCTGCCTCGCGGACCGCATCTTTCACACCGGCCTTGCCCTTCTCGAAAAGGAACTCGACGGGACGAAGTATCGCCTGCTCGGCATCGGCGTTTCAGACCTGTCCAGTGCGGATCTCGCCGATCCGCCCGATCTCGTCGACACGAAGGCGACGCAGCGTGCCGTGGCGGAGAAGGCCATCGACAAGGTCCGGGACCGGTTCGGCCGCGATGCCGTCGAAACCGGCTACACCTTCGGCCGTCATCGCAGCGCGCGGCCTCAGCGGGATCGCGATGCCACCGGTCCCAAGGACGGTTAGCGCACGCCCATACTAGGGAATGAGAACCGTGCTGCCGGTCGTCTGGCGTCCTTCGAGGGCATCATGCGCCCTGCCCGCGTCGCGCAAGTCGAAGCTCTGGTTCACATCGACCTTGATCGTGCCCTCGCCGATCAGCGAGAACAGCTCATTCGAAGCCCTGTCCAGCCAGCCGGGCAGCGCCGTGAAATGAAACAGGATCGGCCGCGTGACATGAAAGGAGCCGGCGGCAAGATCGGCAAGCTTGAAATCAGCTGCTACGCCTGACGCCTGTCCGAAACTGACCATGGTTCCGTGCATTTTCAAACAGTGAAGCGACCCGGGATAAGTGTCTTTGCCAACCGCGTCATAGACGACCTCGACGCCATCGGGAACAAGTTCCCGTGTCTTTTCGACAAAGTCCTCCGACCGGTAGTCGATGACGTGAGCATATCCGTGCTGCAGGGCCAGTGCGCATTTTTCCGGCCCGCCCGCGGTTCCGATCGCATGGACGCCCATTGCCGCAAGCCATTGGCCGGCAATCTGACCGACACCGCCCGCAGCGGCATGAAAAAGCACGTTGTGATCCGGCTCGACTTTGAAGCTGTCATGCAGCAGGTATCGTGCCGTCAGCCCCTTGACCATGCAGCCCGCAGCAGTTTCATCCGGCACATTGTCCGGAAGTCGCACCAGTTGCGAGGCCGCGATCGTGCGATGGGATGCATAGGCCCCGTTAGCCGACACGTAGGCAACCCGGTCGCCCACGGCATAGTCGTCGACGCCCGCTCCGAGCGCCTCGATAACCCCGGCCGCTTCGGCGCCGAGCACGAGGTCGGCCTCCACCGGCCACGGATACAACCCCGTCCTGAAATAGGTGTCGATATAATTGACGCCAATGGCGGTATGGCGCAGCAGGACTTCGCCTGGCCCCGGCGCCGGGACATCGATCTCGCGAACCTCCAGGACGTCACTTCCGCCCGGCTTTGGCGTAACCACGGAATAAGCCACTAACCTGTCTCCCTGTTGAATTGCGGATCGACCGGCACCTGCAGGCCGTTAAGCAACGCATTGGTCTTCGATGCGGTCGATACGACCCGCAGCAGATCGGCATGTTCCGCGTCGCTCATTCCTTTGGCCCTGGCGGCGGCGGTGTGCGAATGAACGCAATAACTGCAGGAATTGGCGATCGATACTGCAACATAGATCATTTCCTTGGTCTTGGAATCAAGCGCCGAAGGTTCCGCCATCACCGACTTCACATCGTCCCAGACCTGTTTCAGCAAAGGTGGATCAAACGCCAGATATTTCCATAGGAGATTGATGAATTCACTGCCCCGAGTGGCGCGAATATCGTCAAAGACCTGCTTGACCCGCGGGTCCGCTTCCGGGTCGTCCGGCAAGGATACGGTGGACATGGCTGGAGCTCCTATACGAGTTCAACGTCGACAATACCCTTGGCTGTTTTGAGCGCCGATGCAATCTGCGGCGATATCCGGTAGCGCCGCGGCAGTTCAACCTCGATCTCCATCTGGCCGTCCTCCTTGATGACGACAAAGGAGACCAGCCCGTCGCCGCTGGCATTGAGGTGGCCGGCGATCTGAGCGATCGGAGAACTGTCGCGGACAAAGATCCGCAGGGCCTTCTGCGTCTGAACCGCCCGCTCCTCAAGCGACTGGACGGTCTGGATGCGCAGGCTGATTCCCTCTGGCCGCTCTTCAGCATCGACCGTGATCACCAGCGACTTGCCGGGTTCCAGCAGCTCGCGATATTTCGCAAGGCCTTCGGAAAACAGCACGGCCTCATACTGCCCTGATGAATCGGAAAAGACGATGATGCCCATCTTGTTGCCAGTTCGCGTCTTGCGTTCCTGCTTCGACGTGACGGTTCCCGCAAGACGGCCGGCCGTCGCCTTTTGCCGAACCGCTTTTGAAAATTCGGCAAAGGTCTGCACGCGCATCTTGTCTAGCAGCTCGCTATAGGTGTCGAGCGGATGCGCCGACAGGTAAAAGCCAAGCGACTGGTACTCCCGATGGAGTTTTTCTGAAGGAACCCAAGGCGTTATGGCATCGAGTTGAATCGTTTCAGGGCCTGTTGCGGCACCGGCCCCGAACAGGGCGCCCTGGCCCGTGTCACGGTCGCTCGCGGCCGTCTGGCAAAAGCCGAGAAGCCGATCGATCCCGCCGACCAGTTCCGCCCGGTCGCGGCCAAAACAGTCGAAGGCGCCCGCACAGATAAGGTGTTCCAGCACCCGCCTGTTGATCAGCTTCGGATCGACCCGCAGGAAAAAGTCCTCGATACTTTCAAACGGCTGGTCGCCGCGTATCTCGACGATGTGGTCGACGGCCGCTTCTCCGACACCCTTGATGGCGGCAAGCGAATAGTAGATGCGGTTCTCCCCGGTCTTGAAAATCCGGTGCGATGTCTGCACCGACGGCGGCACGACCTCGATGCCGAGCCGCGCCGCGTCCTGCCGAAAATCGTTGATCTTGTCGGTGTTGGACATGTCCAGCGTCATGGACGCCGCAAGGAATTCAACCGGGTAGTGCGTCTTGAGATAGGCGGTCTGATAAGAAACGATGCCGTAGGCAGCCGCGTGCGACTTGTTGAAACCGTAGTTGGCGAACTTTGCCAGCAGATCGAAGATAAGGTCGGCCTGCGGCTTGGTCACCCCGCCGTCAACGGCACCGCTGACGAAGCGGCTGCGCTGCTTGTCCATCTCCTCCTTGATCTTCTTGCCCATGGCACGGCGCAGCATGTCGGCTTCGCCAAGCGAATAGCCTGACAGGACCTGCGCAATCTGCATCACCTGCTCCTGGTAGACGATAACGCCCTGGGTCTCCTCGAGCAGATAGTCGATCTTCGGATGGATCGAGGCAACTTCTTCCTCGCCGTGCTTGCGGGCATTGTAGACCGGGATGTTCTCCATCGGACCAGGACGGTACAGAGCGACCAGCGCGATGATGTCCTCGATGCGGTCCGGGCGCATGCCGATGAGCGCCTTTCGCATGCCCGCGCTTTCAACCTGGAAGACGCCCACCGTCTCACCTCGCGCCAGCATGGCGTAGGTCTCTTCATCATCCAGCGGCAGGGCATTCAGATTGATTTCGATATCCCGTTCGGCGATGAAGTCGACAGCCGTTTTGAGAACCGTCAGTGTCTTCAGGCCGAGAAAGTCGAATTTGACGAGGCCTGCCTGCTCGACCCATTTCATGTTGAACTGGGTCACCGGCATGTCCGAGCGCGGGTCGCGATACATCGGCACCAGTTGCGACAATGGCCGATCGCCGATCACGATACCGGCGGCATGGGTCGACGCATGCCGGTAAAGCCCCTCGATCTTCTGCGCGATATCAAGGAGGCGGCCGACGACCGGCTCCTTTTCAGCCTCTTCACGCAGCTTCGGTTCCTCTTCGATCGCCTTGTGCAGCGGTGTCGGGTTGGCAGGATTGTTGGGCACCAGCTTGCAGATGCGGTCCACCTGCCCATAGGGCATCTCCAGAACGCGTCCGACGTCGCGCAGCGCCGCGCGTGCCTGCAGGGACCCGAATGTGATGATCTGCGCGACCTGCTGGCGTCCGTATTTTTCCTGCACGTAGCGGATGACTTCGTCGCGCCGGTCCTGGCAGAAATCGATGTCGAAATCCGGCATCGAGACACGTTCCGGGTTCAAAAAACGTTCGAAAAGCAGTGAGAAGCGCAACGGATCCACGTCGGTCACAGTCAGTGCATAGGCGACCAGTGATCCGGCGCCCGATCCGCGGCCCGGCCCGACCGGAATGTCATGCGCCTTTGCCCATTTGATGAAGTCTGCAACGATCAGGAAGTAACCCGGAAAGCGCATACGCTCGATAATGCCGAGTTCCTCTTCCAGACGCTCGCGATAGTCCGTTTCCGAAAAACCCTCGGCAAAGCCAAGTTCCTCGAGTCGCTGATCAAGCCCCTCCTCGGCCTGGCGGCGCAGTTCCGCGACCTCGGCGCGCTCGGCCTCATCCGCGTCCTGCGATGCGCCGGTAAAGCGCGGCAGGATCGGCGCCCGCGTATCGAGCAGAAACGAACAACGCCGGGCAATTTCGACGGAATTGTCCAGCGCCTCCGGCAGATCCTCGAACAATGCGCACATGTCGGCGCGGCTCTTCAGATGATGGTCCGGCGTCAGTTGAAACCGGCTGTCATCGGAGACCATGGCGTTGTGCGCAACAGCCATCAGTGCGTCATGGGCGTCAAAATCGGCCGGCGCCGGAAAGAAAGCCTCGTTGGTCGCGACGATGGGCGCTGCCTTCTCGTAGGCAAGATCAAGCATGTGATTTTCGTGTGCGCGATCGAACCCGGCCTGCCGCTGCAGCTCGATATAGAACCGGTCCCCGAAGGACGCGATGAAACGGTCGAGCCGGGAGGCTGCAAGATCTTTTTGGTCCTGTGAAACAGCCCTGTCGATCGGCCCGGTAGAACCACCGGAAAGACAAATGAGGCCGCCGGCTCCGCCATCGGCGAGCCACGAGAAGCAGATATGCGCACGGTCGGAACCGGACCCGTCCAGATAGGCTCGGCTGACCAGTTCGACGAGCCGCCGATATCCCTCTTCGTTCATCGCGATCAGCACGATCGACGGACGCTCGACCACGTGGTCGCGATGACTGCGCCGGCCCTCGTCACCGCTGTCTTCCATGTCGATGTCGAGCTGGCAGCCCAATACAGGCTGCAAACCCTCTTCAACGGCTTTGACGGAAAACTCGAGCGCCCCGAAAAGATTGTTGGTGTCGGCAATGCCGATAGCCGGCTGATTGTCGGCGACCGCCATGGAAATGATCTTCTTCAGCGGCAATGCGCCTTCGAGCAGTGAATAGGCCGAATGGGCACGAAGGTGGATAAATCCCGGGCCTGCCGTTTTTCTATCGGACATATTCGTCGTTTCCCCGGTTCTGTGATTATCTGCCAACGGCCGCCGTCCGGCGTCCGCCCGATCATAGAGCATCGATCCACGGTCCGCATGGCGCCGGAAAACCAATCCACACAGTATTGAGCCGATTCGGAAGCAAATAGCACCCCGGTCTTTTCGCGTGGGAAACCGTCGCGTCTGGCGCACGACGCCGATTGACGTTAGCTTCTTCCGGCTTTGTCGGGGGAATCAATGCGTGCATCTGTCGTTATTTCGGCCCTTGTTGCCGTGCTTGTCGGCTTCGGAAGTTCCGTTGCCATCGTGCTCGCGGCCGCTGAGGCAGTTGGCGCCGATGCAGCGCAGACGTCCTCCTGGATCGCTTCCATCTGTCTCGCCACTGCTGCGACGACCGCCATCCTGAGCATCCGCTACCGCATGCCCATTGTTGCCGCGTGGTCGACGCCGGGTGCCGCGCTGATAGCACAGTCCTCCGGCGAGACTATCGAGACGGCCGTCGGCGCGTTTTTCTTCGCCGCCGTCCTCACACTCCTGACAGCCATATTCAAGCCGATCGCGGCCATGATCGAGCGCATCCCGGGAGCGGTCGCCTCCGCCATGCTGGCGGGTGTGCTCTTCAGCTTTGTGCTCGGTGTTTTCGATCACCTGAAATCGGTGCCCGAACTCGTCCTGCCCCTGCTTGTCCTGTTTATTCTCGTAAGATTGTTCTCGCCGATCTGGGCAGTGCTGTCTGTTTTGGTTTGCGGCATTGCGCTGACCTATCTCCTCGGGCTTGCCGGTCCGGTCAGCGGCTTGCAGATATCGCGCCTTGTATGGATTACGCCAAAGTTCGACATCGAGCCCATGATCGGCCTGGGGCTGCCGCTATATCTGGTTACGATGGCCTCGCAGAACCTGCCCGGCTTCGCCGTTCTCAAGGCATCCGGCTACACGCCGCGCTCGCGGCCGGTTCTGTCCGTCACCGGATTGGCATCCCTGGCATCCGCCGGCTTCGGGGCACATGCGACGAACCTCGCGGCAATCACCGCATCCATCTGCACCGGCCCGGACGCGCATCCGGATAAGGACAAACGTTGGCTGTGTGGCCCGTTTTATGCCGGCGGCTATGTTGTCATAGCCGCCTTTGGCGCATCGCTTGTGGCACTTTTTGCCAGCTTTCCGAAAGCACTGATTGCCACGGTCGCCAGCATCGCATTGATCGGTGCACTCGCCGCTGCTCTCGGAAACAGCCTGTCGAAGGATCAGGACCGTTTCGTCGCAGTCGGCACCTTCGCGGTCACCGCATCCGGGATATCGGCATTCGGAATCGGTTCGGCATTTTGGGGACTGGCCGCAGGTCTGATCATCTACGGCCTGGATCGTGTTTATGCGCGCTACGCGCAATGAGGAGAGCGTCTGAATTCAGGCCCCGATCACAAGGCCATGACGACGAGGGTCAGGCTTGTTACAAACATGAGCATGGAGGCGAACGCGGCACAGTCTTTAGCAAAGTCGAACATATGTTCCTCCTTATTCCGTCTATGTTTGCATTTTGTTCCTTTCTTGTTCTCAAGTCAAGCGAATAGCGGATTGTGCTTAAAGAAGCCTTAAGGCGCCTCGGCCAATCGTCTGGATGTTTACTTTTTCCGCCGCCCGTAAACCGCGGTTGCCGCATCAAACGCCGGCTTTGCCGATAAGGGCGTCAGGCCTCAATATTCGACAACCCGGCCGTCCTCGATGGTGACGCGCCGGTCCATCATCGAGGCAATTTCATGATTGTGCGTCGCGATCAGGGCGGAAAGACCCGACTGCCTGACAAGTGCATCCAGCGCTTCGAAAACATAGCCAGCCGTTCCGGGATCAAGGTTTCCGGTCGGCTCATCGGCGAGCAGGACCAGCGGCGCGTTCGAAACAGACCGGGCGATTGCCACCCTTTGCTGCTCACCGCCCGACAGTTCCGCCGGCCGGTGATCTGCCCGGTGCCCGATCCGCATGTAATCGAGCAGCTGGCGCGCCCTTTCGGAGGCGTCCTTTTGTGAAAGGCCGGCGATCATCTGCGGCATCATGACATTTTCAAGCGCCGTAAATTCCGGCAGAAGGTGATGGAACTGGTAGACGAAACCGATGTCCGACCGCCGCATGCCCGTGCGCGCGTCATCGCTGAGGCCGCTCGATGCCCGGTCATTGATAAAGACCTCGCCCGCATCGGGATGCTCGAGCAGCCCCGCAACGTGAAGCAGTGTCGATTTTCCGGCACCCGACGGTGCGACAAGCGCAACGGTCTCGCCTTTATGCAAGGTAAAATCAGCACCGTTGAGGATCGACAGCGTATTGTCACCCTGCTGGTAGTGCTTGCGCACTGATTCGATCTGCAGAACCGTGTCAGCCATCAGACCGCCTATTCGTAACGCAGCGCATCGACCGGATCGAGCCGGGAAGCGCGCCACGCCGGAAACAGCGTCGCCAGGAACGAAAGTCCGATTGCCATCAGCAGGACCGAGATGGTTTCACCGGCATTCATGTCGGCCGGCAGCTGGCTGAGAAAGTAAAGCTCGGGATCGAAAAGGGTCGTCCCGGAAAGCCAGGAGAAGAACTGCCGAATCGATTCGATATTCCAGCACACAATGACGCCGAGCAGGAATCCGGCCAGTGTTCCGGTGACACCGATCGCCGCTCCCGTCATGAAGAAGATCCGCAGCACCGCGCCGGAAGTCGCGCCCATGGTTCGCAGGATCGCAATGTCATGCCCCTTGTCTTTCACCAGCATGATCAGGCCCGAGATGATATTGAGTGCCGCAACGAGGACGATCAGCGTCAGGATCATGAACATGACATTGCGCTCGACCTCGAGCGCGGAGAAGAACGTCCTGTTCTGCTGGCGCCAGTCGGAGATATAGACCTGCTGGCCAGCCGCCGCCTCAAGCTGGGGCCGCACCGCGTCCACCATGTCGGGGTCGTCGATAAAGAGCTCGATCGACTGGACGAGGCCGTCCGAATTGAAGTAGAGCTGCGCCTCCTCAAGCGGCATGAAGACCATGGAGGCATCATACTCCGACATGCCGATCTCGAAGATGCCGGAAACCGGGTAGGACTTGATCCGCGGCGTCACGCCAAGCGGTGTCACGTCGCCTTCCGGCGAGATCAGCTTGATCGTATCGCCGACACCGAGACCCAGATGCGAGGCAAGCCGCGAGCCGACCAGCAGCCCCTCGCCCGACGCAAAGCCGACAAGATCACCGCTGAGGATGTTGTCGGCGACACCACCAAGGCTCGTCAGGTCCTCGGCGCGAATACCGCGCACCAGCGCACCGGTGCCGACATCTCTGTAGCCCGATACGAGGGCCTGTCCGTCGATCTTCGGGATCGCGGCCTGCACGCCCGGCACGCCGGCGAACCGGCCGGCTAACGCATCATAGTCATCGAACGGTTCGTCAATGGGCTGAACCATGATGTGACCGTTGACACCAAGGATGCGGTCGATCAGTTCTCCGCGAAATCCGTTCATCACGGCCATGACGATGATCAGCGTGGCGACACCAAGCATGATTCCGACAAAGGAGAAGCCGGCAATGACGGAGATAAATGCCTCCTTGCGCCGGGAGCGAAGATAGCGCCAGGCAATCATGCGCTCATAGGCGCAGAACGCTCCGGCAAACGGTCCACCGCCCGGTTTCGAAGTCCCTGTCGCCTGCGCGATGTCGCCGCTCATCGCCACTCCCTAAGTTTCCGAAACCAGTCGGTTGACGGCGGCCTCGAGCGTCACGTTCTGCCGGGCACCGGTCTTCCGGTCCTTGATTTCGACCTCACCGCCTGCAATCGATCGCGGTCCGACAACAATCTGTTGCGGCACTCCGATCAGGTCAGCCGTCGCAAACTTGGCGCCCGCCCGTTCGTCCCTGTCATCATACAGGATGTCGAGACCAGCGGCGCCGAGTTCGGCGTAAAGCTTTTCACAGGCGTCGTCGCAGGCCGCGTCGCCGACCTTCATGTTGATGACGCAGACATCAAACGGCGCAACGCTCTTTGGCCAGATGATACCATTTTCATCATGGGAAGCCTCGATAATGGCCGGGACGAGGCGTGTCGGCCCGATCCCGTATGATCCCATATGCACCACATGTTCCTTTCCGTCGGGCCCCATCACCTTGGCGCCCATGGGTTCCGAATATTTGGTGCCGAAGTAGAAGATGTGCCCGACTTCGATTCCCCGCGCCGACAGTTTGACATCATCCGCAACCGCTGCAAACGCTTCCGGATCATGCATTTCTGACGTCGCCGCATAGAGCGATGTCCACTTGTCGACAATCGCCTGCAAGGCGCCGACATCTTCAAAATCCGTTGTCTCGTCAGGAATGTCGAAGCCGAGGTAATCGCGATGGCAAAAAACCTCGGACTCGCCGGTATCCGCCAGGATGATGAACTCGTGACTGAGATCGCCGCCGATCGGACCGGTGTCGGCGCGCATCGGGACAGCCGACAGGCCCATGCGCGAAAATGTGCGCAGATAGGCCACGAACATCTTGTTATAGGCGTGACGCGCGGCGTCCTGATCGATGTCGAAGGAATAGGCATCCTTCATGAGGAACTCGCGCGAACGCATCGTGCCGAAACGCGGCCTGATCTCGTCGCGAAACTTCAGCTGGATGTGGTAGAGGTTGAGCGGAAGATCCTTGTACGAACGCACATAGCTGCGGAAGATGTCCGTGACCATCTCTTCATTGGTCGGGCCGTAGAGCATGGGCCGGTCCTGTCGGTCGGTGATGCGCAGCATCTCACGCCCGTAATCATCGTAGCGCCCGCTTTCCTGCCAGAGCTCCGCCGATTGTATGGTCGGCATGAGGATTTCAATGGCACCGGTCCGGTCCTGCTCTTCCCGGATGATCGTATTGACCTTCTCCAGCACCCTTTTTCCGAGCGGCAGCCACGAGTAAATTCCGGCCGCTTGCTGGCGGATCATGCCGGCACGCAGCATCAGCCGGTGCGAGACAATCTCGGCCTCTTTGGGATTTTCTTTCAGAATGGGAAGGAAATAGCGGGAAAGGCGCATCTTCATGTCCGGTCGGGATTCATCGCCGGATTCAGGAATCAGGCGAACAGCAATAAAACGACAGTTGTATTAGCGGCTTGGCGGTCGGAAGGGAACCCGAAGCCCCCTTGAGCCTGTCCGCTTATTGCAACGGTGTATGTTCAGATTGCGCTTGCAGCAAAAAAATTTCTCGACAGCGATAAAAATGTCACTTTTTCGGGTGACATCGCGCAAACAATGGGCTAGTTTCCACCACCAATGAGGCAGAGGCAATCGATCTCTGTCCGTTTCGCGGTCAAAGTCTTGGGAGGATGGATCTAAGGCGCGGGTTGACCTGCAGCCGCCGAGTAAAATCGGTTAAACGATCAACGCGATACTTATAATACAAGGCTCTATGCCTTGTTTTTTTTTGCCCTTTCAAAAAATGGAACTGGACGGCGGCGACGGACCGGCGCGCGGTGATCCGTGATCGGTCGAATTGCAGGGGCGTCAGCCTTGTGTCGTGTGGCCAAAATTGAGACCGATTTTTGACGTCACGCACAAAGCCATTGAGTGTCTGTGCCGCCGCGAAAATGCGGCTAGGTTTCGGGCAGAAATCACACGAGCGAATGGGCAGGCGCTGACATGACCACACTCAGGCGTGCAGACAGCAAAGACGAAATAGCCATCGCTGCCTGCGCGCGAAAGGCTTATCAGAAGTTTGTCGAACGCATCGGACGTGAACCAGCGCCGATGACGGCGGATTTTGCGTCACAGATTGCCGACGGCATGATCTTTGTTCTGGCAGATGATGACGACCTGCTCGGATTTGTTGCCTTCTATGATGCTCAGGACTGCGTTTTCCTTGAGAACATCGCCGTTGATCCGGTGCATCACGGGAAGGGATATGGCCGCATGATGATCGACTTTGTCGAGCAGTATGCGCTGAAGAACGAATTCCGCTCAGTCCGTCTCTACACCAACATTCACATGACCGAGAATCTCACGATCTACCGGTCACTGGGCTACCGCGAGACGGGCCGAGGCGAACAGGATGGATTTCACAGGGTCTTCTTTGAAAAGGCGATTGCCGGCTAGCCGCCGATCCATCAATCGGCCGAAAAATCCGGGACAATGCGCGGGATTGAATCGACGGAGAGGCCGAACATCACGGTCATCAGAAAATAGACCGCAAAGATCACCGCCGATACCACGCTGGTCTGGATGATCTTCCTGCGCATCTGGAATTTCAAAGGCGCGCTCTCAGTGGTGCCGAGCGTAACGTCGCGCTCTTCGGCCTGCGTGCGAACACCGATGGGCAGGATCGCGAACAGCGTGACCCACCAGATGATGAAATAGACGGCAAGACCCGTAAGAAGACTCATGGCGCTCGTTTATCCGTTAGACCTGTTCCAGTTCCACAAGGGTCCCGCAGAAGTCCTTCGGGTGCAGAAACAGCACCGGTTTGCCATGCGCACCTGTCTTGGGCTCGCCATCGCCGAGGACGCGAGCACCACCCTGCTTCAGCCGTTCCCGCGCCGAAACGATATCCCCGACTTCGTAGCAGACATGGTGCATGCCGCCCGCCGGGTTCTTTTCCAGGAAAGACGCGATCGGTGAGCCTTCTCCCAGCGGCTCAAGAAGCTCGACTTTGGTATTGCCCAATTCGACGAAGACAACGGTCACGCCATGTTCGGGAAGTGCCTGTGGCTGCGAGACCGAAGCACCCAGGACATCGCGGTACTGCGCCGTTGCAGCTTCAAGATCGGGCACTGCGATAGCTACGTGATTCAACCTGCCAATCATCGGAACCGGTTCCTTCCAACTCTTTATCAGACGCGCGAGAGGAAGACGGTCATAACCGGCTTCTTACCCCACACGTCGCGCGCAGCCGCCCGGACAGCACGCCGCACCGATTCATGCACGACATCAAGGTCCCGGCGCCGCACCCGCGGAATACTCTCCACGGCACTGACCGCGGCCTCCTCGAGACGGTCCGTCATGCGCTCGCCATTCTCGTCGAATTCCGGCAAGCCATGTGTTCTTACTACCGGATCACGCACCAGATTGTGCTTGCCGTTGAGCAGCACGTTAACGGCAATGTGGCCGACATAAGAAAGCTTGCGCCGTTCGCCAATTCCCATTTCGTCGAAGTCGCCGATCAGGTCGCCATCCTTGAAGACCCGGCCATGCGGGGCTTCGTCGATAACCTCGGCCGGCCCTGGAGCAAGGCGCAGCAGGTCTCCATTGCGCACATGCGGCACGGTCTTGATGCCGCATTGACGCGCAAACTCGGCGTGGCCGCTGAGATGCGCCGCTTCGCCGTGCACGGGAACAAGGACCTCGGGGCGGATCCACTCATACATGCGCTTGAGTTCATTGCGCCTTGGATGGCCCGATACGTGCACCAGCGCTTCATCGTCGGTAATGATGTTGATGCCCTGGTCGATCAGCCCGTTCTTGATATCAAGGATTGCCTTTTCATTGCCCGGTATGGTGCGCGAGGAAAAGACGACCGTATCGCCGGCATTCAGCATCACGTTCCGCATTTCATCCCGAGCGATCTTGGCCAGCGCGGCGCGGTTTTCTCCCTGGCTGCCCGTCAGGATGATGACCATCTTGTTCCGGTCGATCGTGTTGAATTCATCCTCGTCGACAAACGGCGGCAGCCCTTCCATGTAGCCGAGATCCGTCGCAACATCGACGACCCTCTTGATCGAGCTGCCGAGGAGCAGCACCCTCCGGCCGGCATCCCTCGCCGCCTCAGCGACGGACCGAATGCGCCCGACATTGGACGAGAAGGTGGTGATCGCCACCCTGCCCTTGGCGGCGCTGATGATATTCTCGAGACTCTCGCTGACTTCTTTTTCGGAGGGCGAAACCCCGTCGCGCAGCGCGTTTGTCGAATCGCAGATGAGCCCCAGAACCCCCTCATCGCCGATTTCTCGGAACCGTTTCTCATCGGTAAGCGGACCGAGCGAGGGCGCCTCGTCGATCTTCCAGTCGCCGGTATGGACGAGACGTCCCGCCGGTGTCGAGATGACCAGCGATACCGGCTCGGGTATGGAATGGTTGACGGGCACGGCCTCGATCGAGAACGGGCCCGCCTCGAACGTATCGCCAGCCCTGTAGATTGTGAGGGGAACCTCCTGGACATCCCCCTCATAGGCACGTTTGGCCTCCAGCATGCCGGCGGTGAACGGCGTCACATAGACCGGCGCCCCAAGATAGGGCCACAGCTCGGCGACCGCGCCATAGTGATCTTCATGCGCATGCGTGATGATGATGGCCCGGAGGTTGAGTTTTTCATCCTCGATGTAGCGGATATCGGGCAGGATGAGATCCACGCCCGGCAGCTCCGGACCGGCGAATGTCACACCGCAGTCAACCATGATCCACTCACGGTGGCCTTCAGGACCATAGCCGTAGAGCGCGAGGTTCATGCCGATCTCGCCAACGCCGCCGAGCGGCAGGAATACTAGTTCGTCTTTAGAAGCCATTACGCTAGTGCCGATTGTCGGAGGATCGCGCCCGCATCAGGGCCGACCGAAGAAGACATCGCCCGCGGCGATGGTTTGGGTCTTGTTGTCGTTGTCAACAAGAACGAGGCAGCCGGATGCGTCAATTTCCTTGAACGTGCCGGAGAGAGTTGTGTCCGGCAAATTGACCTTGATGGGTTTGCCGATCCCCTGTGCCGCGCTGAGCCAGGCCTGCCGCACTGCGGCAATGCCCCGCCCCTGGTCCCAACGGTTCAATTCCTCTTCCATGGCCTGAAAAAGCCGCGCGAAGAGCTCGTCGGGCGAAACTGTCGCGCCCGCGGCACGCAGTGTCGTGGCCGGATACATGACATGGTCCGGCGCGGTGGCGACATCAACTCCGCAACCAACGACGACAGCCTGTCTTCCGTCCGGCAGGGTTTCCCCCTCGAGCAGGATGCCGGCGACCTTGCTACCGTTGATGAGAATGTCATTGGGCCATTTGATCGCCGCCTTGCTCCCGTCCTGCGGCAGCGTTTGCAAGATTGCCCTGTAAACGGCAACACCCACCGCCAGCGGCAGGCTTGCCAGCGCCGCCTGCGGCGCAGGGTCCACCAGGAGCAGTGAAGCGTAGAGATTGCCGGGTTCGGATACCCAATCGCGGCCGCGCCGGCCGCGGCCCTTCAGTTGCCTGTTGGCGGTGATCCAGAGTTTTCCCTTGTCGCCCTGCCGCGCGCGCTCGAGGCATTCAAGATTGGTCGAATCCACGTCGCCGAGGGCAATATGCCTGAATTCTCCGCCGTCGCTGTTCATCCAGTCATCCTGCCACGAACAGGGTTTGCGCCGCAACGCCGGCTGCGCGTCCGACCGGGCCGCCGACCAGCACATAGCCAAGGACGAAGAGGCCTGAAACCCCCATGACGACCCGCAGTTCCCCCGCGACCGGCACAAAGCCCGCGCTTGCTTCATCGAACCACATGATCTTGACGATGCGCAGATAGTAATAGGCCCCGACCACCGAGGCGAGCACCCCGATGACCGCCATCGCGTAGAGCCCGGACTCGATCGCCGCCAGGAAAACGAAATATTTCGCAAAGAACCCCGCCAGTGGCGGAATGCCGGCGAGCGAAAACATGAAGATCGTAAGGATGGTCGCCATCAGCGGATTGCTCGAGGCAAGGCCGGAAAGATCGTCGATCTGCTCGACATTGCCTTCTTCCTTCCGCCGCATGGCGAGGATACAGGCGAACGTGCCGAGCGTGGTGATCATGTAGATCAGCATGTAAATGACAACCCCGCGCACGCCGACCTGCGAGCCGGCGGCAAGCCCGACCAGCGCATATCCCATGTGTCCGATCGACGAATAGGCCATCAGCCGTTTGATGTTGCGCTGCCCGATTGCCGCGAACGCGCCGAGAACCATCGACGCGATGGAAATGAAAACGATGATCTGCTGCCAGTCCAGCGCGACCGGCTCGAACGCACCGATCACGACGCGCACGAGCATCGCCATGGCTGCGATCTTCGGCGCGGCCGCAAAGAAGGCCGTCACGGGCGTCGGCGCGCCCTCATAGACGTCCGGGGTCCACATATGGAACGGAACGGCGGAGATCTTGAAGGCGATTCCGGCCAGCAGGAAAACCAGCCCGAAAACAACACCGAGGGAACGTTCGCCATCGGCCACGGCGGCGGCAATCTCCGGAAACCCGATCTGGCCGGTAAAGCCGTAGATCAGGGACGCGCCGTAAAGCAGCATTCCCGAGGACAATGCGCCAAGGACAAAATATTTCAGACCGGCTTCGGTCGATCGGGCGCTGTCTCGGTTGATCGCGGCAACGACATAAAGCGCCAGCGACTGAAGTTCGATGCCGAGATAAAGCGCGATGAGATCGTTGGCCGAGATCATCATCATCATGCCGAGCGTTGCCAGCACGATGAGAACCGGAAACTCGAAACGGTCTATCTGCTCTTCCTGGGCGTGGCCGACGGCCATAGCCAGCGCGGTGATCGAGCCGATCAGTGTCAGCACTTTCATGAAACGGGCGAAGGGATCCTGGAGGAACGAGCCGCCGTATCCGACGCCCAGGTCGGAGACAAGGACCATCCAGACACCGGCGGCGATCAGCAGCGCGACCGCAAGACCCGTAACTAGGTTCGAGGACTGCTTGCCGGAGAACACGCCGACCATCAAAAGCACCATCGACCCGACGGCCAGTATGAGCTCCGGTGTTGAAAGCTGGAGGCTCGCTACGAGGGTTTCAGCTGTCATTTCGCCAGTGTCCTTCGTCAGTCCGCGAGCGCCAGGCCGTTGGCGGCCTCAAGCGCGGCATTGTAATTGTTGATCAACGCGTCGACGGTCACGGTCGTCACATCGAATACCGGCAATGGATAGACGCCGAAGAAAATGATCAACGCCGCCAGCGGATAGAGGATGATCTTCTCGCGCTGCGACAGATCGAGAAGCGATTTCAGGCTCTCCTTCTCGAGGGGCCCGAAAATGACCCGCCTGTAGAGCCACAGCATATAAGCAGCCGACAGGATCACCCCGAGTGTCGCCAGGATGGCAATCCAGCTGCTGACCTGGAAGGCGCCGATAAGGACGAGGAATTCACCGACGAAGCCGGATGTTCCAGGCAGGCCGATATTGGCCATGGAAAAGACCAGGAACACGGCGGCATATTTGGGCATGTTGTTGACAAGCCCGCCATAGGCGGCGATTTCGCGTGTGTGCATGCGGTCGTAGATGACGCCGACGCAAAGGAAGAGCGCTGCGGAAACGAGGCCGTGCGACAGCATCTGGAATATCGCGCCGTTGACGCCCTGCGCATTGGCCGAGAAGATGCCCATCTTCACATAGCCCATATGGGCGACGGAAGAATAGGCGATCAGTTTCTTCACGTCGTCCTGCATGAGCGCGACAAGCGAGGCCCAGATAATCGCAACGACGGAAAGCGTGAAGATCAGTGGCCACAGTTCCACGGATGCGATCGGGAACATCGGCAGCGAAAAGCGGATGAACCCGTAGCCACCGAGTTTCAGCAGGATGCCGGCCAGCACGACAGATCCGGCGGTCGGTGCCTCGACGTGCGCATCCGGCAGCCAGGTGTGGACCGGCCACAGCGGCAGTTTGACGGCAAAGGATGCAAAGAATGCGAGCCATAACCATATCTGCATATTGGCCGGGAAATCATGCGCCAGCATCTCCGGGATCGATGTCGTTCCGGCATTCCAGTACATCGCCATGATCGCCAGCAGCATCAGCACCGAACCGACCAGCGTGTAGAGGAAAAACTTGAATGCCGCGTAGATGCGGCGCTTGCCGCCCCACACGCCGATGATCAGATACATCGGGATGAGGCCGCCCTCGAAGAAGACGTAGAAGAGCACGATATCAAGCGCGCAGAAGGCACCGATAACCAGTGTTTCCAGGATCAGAAACGCAATCATGTAATCCTTGACCCGGTGCTGTACGGACTCCCAGCTCGCCAGGATACACAGCGGCATCAGGAAGGCGGTCAGCACCACGAACAGCACCGATATGCCGTCAACGCCCATATGATAGGAAATGCCCTCGCCCAGCCACTGGGCCTGCTCGACAAACTGGAACCCGACCTTGGAATCGTCGAAGTTCGCCCAGATGAACAGCGAGAACAGGAAGTTGAATGTCGTGACGATCAGCGAAACATTGCGGATGTTTCGGCGGCCTGTCTCACTGTCATCGCGGATCAGCAATATCAGGAGCACACCGACAAGCGGCACGAATGTGGCCACAGATAGGATCGGCCAGTCGGTCATTACACGGCACTCCCGAGCATCATCCAGGTGACCAGCGCGGCAACACCAATCAACATCGCAAAGGCATAGTGATAGAGATATCCGGTCTGCAGCCGGACGATCCGGTTCGTAATCTGGTGCACGCGTGCCGCAATGCCGTCAGGCCCGAAACCGTCGATGAGCCATCCGTCGCCCTTGGTCCAGAGCTGGTGGCCGAGCCACTTCGATGAACGAACGAACATCAGATCGTAAAGCTCGTCGAAATACCATTTGTTCAAGAGGAACTTGTAGAGGCCGCTATGCTGCTCGGCGAGCGCCTTCGGCGTTTCCGGTGAGCGAATATAGAACTGCCACGCGAACAGGAAACCGACCACCATGGCGACAAACGGGCTGAGTTTCACCCAGGCCGGCACATTGTGGAATTCATGCACAATGTGATTGTCCGGAAGCGTGTAGAGCGCACCGTTCCAGAATTCTTCGTAGTGGTGACCAAAGAAGTTGCCGATAAAGATCATGCCGGCAAACAACGCGCCCACTGCGAGCACATAGAGCGGCGCCAGCATCACCAGCGGCGATTCATGGACATGGTGCATGACGTCGGACGAGGCGCGCGGCTTTCCGTGGAACGTCATGAAGATCAGCCGCCAGGAATAAAAGCTCGTGAAAGTCGCCGCGATCACCAGCATGACAAAGGCGAAACCCGCCGCCGGATTGTGGCCGACGAACGACGATTCGATAATCACGTCCTTGGAGATAAATCCGGCGGTGCCGATCGGCGTGAACGGAATGCCGAAGCCGGTCAGCGCCAGCGTGCCGATGATCATCATCCAGTAGGTGATCGGGATGTGCTTGCGCAGGCCACCCATGCGCCGCATGTCCTGCTCGTCCGAAACCGCATGGATAACCGAACCGGCGCCAAGGAAAAGCAGCGCCTTGAAGAAGGCGTGCGTGAACAGGTGGAAGATGCCGGCGCCATAGGCCCCGACACCAAGTGCCACAAACATGTAACCGAGCTGCGAGCAGGTCGAATAGGCGATAACGCGCTTGATGTCGTTTTGCACCAGGCCCACCGTCGCCGCGAAGAACGCGGTGACCGCACCGACAATGGTCACGATTGTCAGCGCGTCGGTCGACAATTCGAAAATCGGCGACATGCGGGCAACGAGAAATACGCCCGCCGTAACCATGGTCGCGGCGTGGATCAGGGCTGAAACCGGCGTCGGTCCCTCCATCGCATCCGGCAACCAGGTGTGCAGCAGGAACTGCGCAGACTTGCCCATGGCGCCCATGAACAACAGCAGGCAAACGGTCGTCAGCGCGTCGCCCTTGTCCATTTCGACGCCGAAGAACTCAAAAAAGGCTTCGGAGTTGCGGGCTTCAGCAGCCGGCATGAAATCGGCGGTGCCGGCAAAAATCACGTCCATCGAAACGGAGCCGAAGAGCACGAAGACTCCGAATATGCCGAGAGAGAAGCCGAAATCGCCAACCCGGTTGACAACAAAGGCCTTGATCGCCGCGGCGTTGGCGGACGGTTTCTTGAACCAGAAACCGATGAGAAGGTAGGAAGCGAGACCGACGCCTTCCCATCCGAAGAACATCTGCACCAGATTGTCGGACGTCACCAGCATCAGCATGGCGAAGGTGAACAGCGACAGATAGGAGAAGAATCGCGGCCGGCTCGGATCATGGTGCATGTATCCGATCGAATAGATATGCACCAGGCAGGAGACGGTGTTGACCACCACCAGCATCACTGCCGTCAATGTGTCGATACGGAAAGCCCAGTCGACATTGAGCGTCCCGGCGACAATCCAAGGCAGGACGTCGATCTGGATCATCTCGCCATGTCCGAGAGCAATCTGGAAGAAGGAGATCCAGGACAGGAACGCGGCGACGACCATCAGGCCGCATGTCACATATTCAGAAGCCCGCGCGCCGATCGAGCGGCCGAACAGTCCGGCAACGATTGCTCCCAGCAGCGGGAAGAATACAATTGCGTGATACATGGTCCGCTCAGCCCTTCATCATATTGACGTCTTCAACCGCGATAGAGCCGCGGTTGCGGTAGAAGACGACGAGGATCGCAAGTCCGATGGCCGCCTCGGCCGCCGCGACCGTCAGCACGAACAAGGCAAACACCTGCCCGACCAGATCGTTGAGGTGTTCGGAGAACGCCACGAGGTTCAAATTGACGGCAAGCAGGATCAGCTCGATCGACATCAGGATGACGATGACGTTCTTGCGGTTGAGAAAAATGCCGAACACGCCGAGCGTGAATAAGATGGCGGCAACCGTGAGATAATGGGAAAGCTCGATTTCCATGTCTTTTCCTGACCCCGCCTAGATGCCTTGTCCGGGTTTGACATCGACCACCTCGATGGCCGTTTCCGGTGTTCTGGCGACCTGGGCATTGATGTCCTGCCGCTTGACGTTCTCCTTGTGGCGCAGCGTCAGCACGATCGCGCCAATCATCGCGACCAGCAGGATCAGGCCGGCAGCCTGGAAGAAATGAACGTAGTCGGTATAGAGGATGTCGCCGAGTGCCTGGATATTCGGCACCTCGTTGAGATCCGGAATCGGCTGTGTCGGGTCCGCAGCCGGCTCGACGGTAAAGGCGTTGCCGGCGAGGACCAGGACCAGTTCGGCCGCCAGGATGAATCCGATCAGGGCTCCGACAGGCGCATATTCCATCACGCCCGACCGCAACTCGGTGAAGTCGATATCGAGCATCATGACAACAAACAGGAACAATACCGCCACGGCGCCGACATAGACGACGACCAGAATAAGCGCGAGAAATTCGGCGCCGGTCAGAAGGAACAGCCCTGCCGCGTTGAAGAATGTCAGGATCAGGAACAATACCGAGTGCACGGGATTGCGCGCCGAAATGACCATGAAGGCCGAGGCAATGGCAATCGCCGAGAACAGGTAGAAAAACAGAGCCTGGAGACCCATGATCTGTGCCTTTTTATTTCCCCCGAAGCCCGCGAGGAAAACACGGGCTTCCGCAGATGAACCGCCGGAGAGTCCGACGGCAAATTTCAATTGCCGGGCCGCCGCCTCCGCGGCCCGCTAAGACACTCACCGATAGGGAGCGTCCATCTCCATATTGCGGGCGATTTCCCGCTCCCACCGGTCCCCGTTATCGAGCAATTTGTCCTTGTCGTAGTACAGCTCTTCGCGGGTTTCGGTGGCAAATTCGAAATTCGGCCCTTCGACGATGGCGTCCACCGGACAGGCTTCCTGGCAGAATCCGCAATAAATGCACTTCACCATATCGATGTCGTAGCGGACTGTGCGGCGTGTGCCGTCATTGCGGCGTGGTCCGGCTTCGATGGTGATTGCCTGGGCGGGGCAAATCGCCTCGCACAGCTTGCAGGCAATGCAGCGCTCCTCGCCGTTCGGGTACCGACGCAGCGCATGCTCGCCGCGAAAGCGCGGGCTGACCGGTCCCTTCTCATAGGGATAGTTGACCGTCGATTTTGGCGCGAAGAAGTAGCGCATCGACAGCAGGAATGCTTCAACGAACTCCTTCAGGAAAACCGATTTTGCGGCTTGTGCGAGCGACATGTTCCCTATCTCCCGGTTCAGGCGGACCAGCCGGTCAGTTTGAGGACAAAAGCAACGATCACCACCATGGCAAGCGATATCGGCAGGAACACTTTCCAGCCGAGGCGCATGAGCTGGTCGTAGCGGTAGCGCGGCACGAACGCCTTCACCATGGAGAACATGAAGAAGACGAAGCAGACTTTGAGGACGAACCAGATGATACCGGGCACCCAGTTGAGGAACCAGACATCGACCGGCGGCAGCCAGCCGCCGAGGAACAGGATCGTCGTCAGCGCGCACATCAACACGATGGCCGCGTATTCGCCGAGCATGAACATCATGTACGGTGTCGAGCCGTACTCCACCATGAAGCCGGCAACAAGCTCGGATTCGGCTTCGGGCAGGTCGAATGGCGGCCGGTTCGTCTCGGCCAGCGCCGAGATGAAAAACACGACGAACATCGGGAACAGCGCCAGCCAGTGCCAGTCAAGGAAGCTGGCAGGCAGACCGAGCATGGTGCCCAATCCAGTCTCCTGGGAGAGCACGATATCCGTGAGATTGAGCGAGCCCACGCAAAGCAGCACGGTGATGATGACGAAACCGATGGAGACTTCGTAGGACACCATCTGCGCGGCCGACCGCAGAGCGCCCAGGAATGCATATTTCGAGTTCGAAGCCCATCCGCCCATGATCACGCCGTAGACTTCCAGCGACGAAATGGCGAAGACATAAAGGATACCGACATTGATGGATGCGACCGACCAGCCTTCGGCAACCGGAACAACCGCCCAGGCCGCGAGGGCCAGCGTCACCGAAACAAGCGGCGCCAGCAGGAACACGCCCTTGTTGGACCCCGCCGGAATGATGGGCTCCTTGAAGACAAATTTGAGTAGATCCGCAAAGGACTGGAAAAGCCCGAACGGGCCGACCACATTCGGTCCGCGCCGCATCTGGACCGCTGCCCAGATTTTCCTGTCGGCGTAGAGCACGTAGGCGATAAAGATCAGCAGCAGGACAAGCAGCAGCAGCGACTGGCCGATCATGATCAGGGCCGGCCAGACATAGTTTGTGATGAACGCGTCGAATGTCATCGTTTGTCTGCCCCTATTCCGCTGCGACCTTGCCGGCGTCACGGGCGAGCGCCGAGCACTCCGCCATCACCGCGGACGCGCGGGCAATCGGGTTTGTCAGGTAAAAGTCCGAAACGGCGGATTCAAAGCCTGCCGGATCAAGCTTGCCGCCAGAGGCCGCGAGCCTTGATATGGCAGCACCATCCGCCGGTACGATGACGTCCATATCGGCAAAATGAGGATGGGCTTCGAAGAGCGTCGAACGCAGTTGATGCAGCGTATCGAACGGAAGCTTGTGGCCAAGCACATCGGACAGTGCCCTCAGGATCGCCCAGTCCTCCTTGGCTTCTCCCGGTGCGAATGCCGCGCGCGACCCATACTGGACGCGGCCTTCCGTATTGACATAAATGCCTGCCTTTTCCGTGTAGGTCGCCGCAGGCAGGATCACGTCTGCATGATGGGCTCCGACATCGCCATGGCTGCCGATATAGACGGTGAAGCCCGTCTTGCGCATGGTCATGTCGAGTTCATCGGCGCCCAGAAGGAAAAGCAAATCGGTATCGGCCAGCATGGCAGCCGCGGCCTTGCCGCCGGCGCCGGGCACAAATCCGACATCAAGCCCGCCAACACGGCCCGCGGCCGTGTGCAGGACCGCAAAGCCGTTCCAGTCGCCGGAAACGGCGCCCACGGCTTCCGCAAGCTTGGCAGCCTCCGCCAGGACAGCACCGCCGTCGGCCCTGGCAAGCGCACCCTGACCGACAATGATCATCGGATTCTTGGCGCGCTTCAGCTTTGCCGCAAACTTGTTGACGCCGCTGATAACCTCGGACAGAGTCTCCGGACCGGCGCCGAGATAGTCGTACTCGTAACGCAGATCGACATTCTCGCCGATCATGGCAATCGGAAAATCGCCAGCGCGCCAGCGCTTGCGGATGCGCGCATTCAGGACGGACGCCTCGTAACGCGGGTTCGCACCGATAATCAGGAGCGCGTCGGCATCCTCGATCCCATCGATCGTCGGATTGAAGATATAGCTCGCCCGTCCATGAGCCGGATCGAGGCCGGCACCGTCCTGCCGGCAATCGAAATTCTGTGAACCCAAAGACGTCATCAGATGCTTGAGCGCAAACATCTCCTCGACGGTTGCAAGATCACCCGCAATCGCCCCGATCCGATCGCCGGACAAGCCACCCATAGCGTTTTTGATCGCCCCAAACGCCTCCTGCCAGCTCGCGGCGCGGAGGCGACCGCCTTCCTTGATGAACGGCCTGTCGAGGCGCTGTGTTTTCAGGCCGTCCCAGACGAAGCGGGTCTTGTCGGAAATCCACTCCTCGTTGATCGCCTCGTTGACCCGCGGCATGATGCGCATCACCTCGCGGCCGCGGGTATCCACCCGGATCGCCGAACCGCAGGCGTCCATCACGTCAATGGTTTCGGTCTTGTTCAGCTCCCACGGCCGTGCCTGGAAGGCATAGGGCTTCGATGTCAGAGCCCCGACCGGGCAAAGATCAATCACATTGCCCTGCAGTTCCGACGTCATGGCGTGCTCGAGATAGGTGGTGATCTCGGCATCTTCGCCACGGCCGATCAGGCCGAGTTCGGATATGCCGGCCACTTCCGTGGTGAAGCGGACACACCGCGTGCAGTGAATGCAGCGGGTCATGATGGTCTTGACCAGCGGTCCGATATACTTGTCCTCGACAGCGCGCTTGTTCTCCTGGAAGCGGGATGAATCCACCCCGAAGGCCATGGCCTGGTCCTGAAGGTCGCATTCGCCGCCCTGGTCGCAGATCGGGCAATCCAGCGGATGGTTGATGAGCAGGAACTCCATGACGCCTTCGCGCGCCTTCTTGACCATCGGCGTATTGGTGAAGACTTCCGGCGGCTCGCCATCCGGCCCCGGACGCAGGTCGCGCACGCCCATCGCACACGATGCCGCCGGCTTCGGTGGCCCGCCCTTTACTTCGACGAGACACATGCGGCAGTTTCCGGCGATTGACAGCCGCTCGTGAAAACAGAAACGTGGAACCTGTGCGCCCGCCTCCTCGCACGCCTGTAACAGCGTGTAGTGGTCCGGCACTTCAATCTCGTTCCCGTCAACCTTGATCTTTGCCATCGTTCGTCCAGTTCCGCGGTTTCCCGCCCTCACCTCGTCTCTTGCCGCAAGCGCCTATTCTGCGGCCTGCAGCGCCGGCGCGTCGCCGGAATTCTTTCGCGTATATTCATCAATGCGCTTTTCCATCTCCGGCCGGAAGTGCCGGATCAGGCCCTGGATCGGCCACGCCGCGGCATCACCGAGCGCGCAAATCGTGTGCCCTTCGACCTGCTTGGTGACATCGAAGAGCATGTCGATCTCTTTCTTGTGGGCATTGCCGGTCGCCATACGCTCCATGACACGCCACATCCAGCCGGTGCCTTCGCGGCACGGCGTGCATTGGCCGCAGCTTTCGTGCTTGTAAAAGTGCGCAAGCCGCGCAATCGCCTTGATGATGTCGGTGGATTTGTCCATGACGATCACGGCCGCGGTGCCAAGCCCGGACTTGAGATCGCGCAGGCTGTCGAAATCCATTGGGCAGTCGATGATCTGATCTGCCGGGACACAGGGAACCGAGGAGCCGCCCGGGATCACCGCCAGGAGGTTGTCCCACCCGCCGCGAACACCGCCGCAGTGCCGTTCGATCAGTTCGCGAAAGGGAACCGACATTGCCTCCTCAAACGTCGCGGGCTGTTCGACGTGGCCGGAGACACAAAACAGCTTGGTGCCGTGATTGTTCGGCTTGCCGAAACTCGCGAACCAGGCGCCGCCGCGACGCAAGATGGTCGGAGCAACGGCGATGGATTCAACATTGTTGACCGTCGTCGGACAACCGTAAAGGCCGACATTCGCCGGAAATGGCGGTTTCAGACGGGGCTGTCCCTTTTTGCCTTCAAGGCTTTCGAGCAGAGCCGTTTCCTCGCCGCAAATATAGGCGCCCGCACCGTGATGGACGTAGACGTCGAAGTCCCATCCGCATTTGTTGTCATTGCCGAGAAGGCCGGCCTCGTAGCATTCGTCGATCGCCGCCTGCAACGCCTCGCGCTCACGGATGTATTCGCCGCGAATGTAGATATAGGCCGTATGCGCGCCCATGGCTAAACCGGCGATCACACACCCCTCGATCAGCGTGTGCGGATCGTTGCGCATGATATCGCGATCCTTGCAGGTGCCCGGCTCGGACTCGTCCGCATTGACGACAAGATAATGCGGCCGGCCGTCGGACTCCTTCGGCATGAAGGACCATTTCAGGCCGGTCGGGAAACCGGCGCCCCCGCGGCCGCGCAGGCCCGAGGTCTTCATCTCGTCAATGATCCAGTCGCGGCCCTTTTCGATAAGCCCCTTGGTGCCATCCCAGTGGCCGCGCGCCATCGCCCCCCTCAGGCTCTTGTCCTTGAGGCCGTATATGTTGGTAAAGATGCGATCCTTGTCCTGCAGCATTCTTTGCCCCTTTACCGCGGTTTCTTGCCGAAGACGCGGACATATTCATCTACACCGCCCCGGGCGAGCGCATCGGCCTGCTTGACCCATTCCTCGCGTTCGATGCGGCCCTTGAACTTCAGGAAGCCATCGACCCAGGCGCGCTCTTCTTCTTTCCAGCCGGCGATCTGCTCGAATTTGAAGATCCCGATGGAATGGAGCACCGTCTCGATCTTTGGACCGACGCCGGACAGCATCTTCAGGTCATCCTTGTCCTCGGGCTCTTCCATCGCGGCCGGTTGCCTGCCCTCGGGCTGGGCTGCCGGTGCAGCGGCTTCTGTCGGCTTTGCAGCCGGCTTCTTAGCGCTGGCCGATGAAGCCGCGGCTCCATCCTTGAGGGTCGTCAGACCGCCAATCGGTGCTGAAAGGTGCCGGCCATTTTGGGGACCAGGCACAACAGTGTCGCCCTCTCCCGCTTCGAACTTGTCTATAATGTCCGCCAGTTGCTCCGGCGTCAGATCCTCATAGGCGTCCTTGAAGATCATCACCATCGGCGCATTCACGCAGGCCCCCTGGCACTCGACCTCTTCCCAGGAAAGCGTGCCGGCCTCGTTGGTCTCGAACGGCTGCGCGTTGATCTTGCTCTTGCAGACGCGGATCAGCTCCTCGGAGCCGCGCAGCATGCACGGCGTCGTGCCACACACCTGAACGTGAGCCTTCGTTCCGACCGGCTTGAGCTGGAACTGGGTATAGAAGGTCGCGACTTCCAACGCCCTGATATAGGGCATCTGCAACATGTCGGCGACGTGTTCGATGGCGGCCCGCGTCACCCATCCCACCTGTTCCTGCGCACGCATCAGCAGCGGTATGACCGCCGACTGCTGACGGCCCTTAGGATATTTCCTTATGGTCGCCTTTGCCCAAGCGGCATTGTCGCGGCTGAATTTGAACTCATCCGGCTGGACGGTATCTTCTGCAAGACGGCGGACGGACATTCTTACTCGTTTCCACTATTGATGGCACGGCACCGCGAATTGTTTACCGTAACGAACTCGCATGCATAGGCCGACTCGTCCTTTTGCAGCAGCACGACATACTGGCTGCCATTCGGGGCCATGGCCTTGATCTCGTATCCATCCTGAAGCAGGGCTTTCATGTTGGTGCCCGTTCCGCTTGACGACTGCGCACTTGCCAGCTGCGCCGTGCCCGCAAGCAAAGCCACGCTCAGGACTGTTTTCAGGATCGTTCTGGTCATTATCGGTCCACCTCTCCGAAGACGATATCGAGGGAGCCCAAGATCGCGGAAACATCTGCCAGCATGTGATTGCGGCAGATGAAGTCCATCGCCTGAAGATGCGCATAACCCGGCGCCTTGATCTTGCATCGATAAGGTTTGTTGCTTCCGTCGGAAACAAGATAAACGCCGAATTCCCCTTTCGGCGCCTCGACCGCGGCATACACCTCGCCTTCCGGCACGTGATAGCCCTCGGTGTAGAGTTTGAAATGGTGGATCAGCGCCTCCATCGAGCGCTTCATCTCGCCGCGCTTGGGCGGCACGATCTTGCCGTCGGTCGACGATACCGGGCCGGTCCTGTGCTGGCCGAGAAGCCGCTCGACGCATTGTTTCATGATCTTGACCGACTGGCGCATCTCCTCGACACGAATGAGGTAGCGGTCGTAGCAATCGCCGTTCTTGCCGATCGGAATCTCGAAGTCGAGATCGTTGTAGCACTCATAGGGCTGCGACCGGCGCAGGTCCCAGCGCGCCCCGGAGCCGCGCACCATGACGCCCGAGAAGCCCCATGCCCAGCATTCATCGAGCGTGACCACGCCGATATCGACATTGCGCTGCTTGAAGATGCGGTTGTCCGTCAGCAATCCCTCGATGTCGTCGCAGACCTTGAGGAACGGATCGCACCATTTGCCGATATCTTCGACCAGCTCGGCCGGCAGATCCTGATGGACGCCGCCGGGCCGCACATAGGCAGAGTGCATCCGCGCACCGCAGGCGCGCTCGTAGAACACCATCAGCTTTTCACGTTCCTCGAAACCCCAGAGCGGTGGCGTCAGCGCGCCGACATCCATGGCCTGCGTCGTCACGTTCAACAGATGCGAGAGTATCCGGCCGATTTCCGAGTAAAGCACCCGCACGAGCTGGCCGCGCATCGGAACTTCCAGCTCGAGAAGTTTCTCGACCGCCAGGGCAAAAGCATGCTCCTGGTTCATCGGTGCGACGTAGTCGAGCCGGTCGAAATACGGAACTGCCTGTAGATAGGTCTTTGTTTCAATTAATTTTTCAGTGCCGCGATGCAGCAGACCGATATGCGGGTCGACGCGTTCGACGATCTCGCCATCAAGCTCGAGCACCAGCCGCAGGACGCCGTGCGCCGCAGGGTGCTGTGGACCGAAATTGATGTTGAAATTCCGTACGCTGTGTTCGGTCATCGGTTTATTCCTGCCTGCCCTGCCCGCTGGAAGATATCGCGCGTGCCTGCACCCCGGTCAGTTTTTCCGTGTCGTCGACAAAACCGCAACTGTCGGGCTTCTCGTCGGTCATGTCCGATCACATTCAACACCGGGTCAGCCTTCAGCCTTTTCATCGCCGGGCAGCACATATTCGGCACTCTCCCAAGGCGACAGAAAATCGAAATTCCGGAACTCCTGCTTCAGCTGGACGGGTTCGTAGACGACCCGTTTGACCTCGTCATCGTAACGAACCTCAACAAAGCCGGTCGTCGGGAAGTCCTTTCTCAGCGGATGCCCCTCAAAACCGTAATCCGTCAGGATGCGACGAAGGTCCGGGTGACCGGTGAACAGGATCCCGTACATGTCATACGCTTCGCGCTCGAACCAGTCGGCACCGGGAAAGACCGGCGTTGCGGAGGGAACGGTTTCCTCCTCGCCGACCTCGAGCTTCACTCGTATGCGCATGTTCTGGCGCGGAGACAAAAAGTGGTAAACCACGTCGAAGCGGCGCATCCTCGATGGCCAGTCGACGCCGCACAAGTCGGTAATGTTGACGAACTGGCACTGCGCATCGTCCCGCAAAAAGGTCAGCAACGAAAGCACATTCTCCGGCGTTGTGCCGACGGTCAGCTCACCGTATCGGACCTCCGAGGTCGTAATGCACTCGCCCTTACGCTCCGCCAGATAGGACGCAAGTTCGTTCAGCGCTTCACTCATGGAACCGGTTTCTCCTATCGCTCGATGGTCCCGGTGCGGCGGATCTTCTTCTGAAGCAGCAGGACACCGTACAAGAGCGCCTCCGCCGTCGGCGGGCAGCCGGGAACGTATATGTCGACAGGGACAACACGATCGCAGCCGCGAACCACCGAGTAGGAATAGTGGTAGTAGCCGCCGCCATTGGCGCAGGAACCCATGGAAATGACGTATCGCGGTTCGGGCATCTGGTCGTAGACCTTGCGCAGGGCCGGCGCCATCTTGTTGGTCAGCGTTCCTGCGACGATCATCACATCGGATTGCCTGGGTGACGCACGTGGCGCAAAGCCGAACCGCTCCGCATCGTATCGGGGCATTGACATCTGCATCATCTCCACGGCGCAGCATGCCAGGCCGAAGGTCATCCACATGAGCGATCCCGTGCGCGCCCAGTTGATCAGTTCATCGGTTGACGTGACGAGGAAGCCCTTGTCGGCCAACTCATTGTTGATTTCACCGTAGAATGGATCATTTGTCCCCGCCGGCTTGCCCGTCGCCGGATCCAGGATACCGCGCGGTTGCGGCGCAACCAGCGTGGAGCTGCCGTCGCCTACTGCCATTCCAGCGCTCCCTTCTTCCACTCATAAACGAACCCGACCGTCAGTATTGCCAGGAACACCATCATCGACCAGAAACCGAACCAGCCGATACCACCGAAAGAAACCGCCCAGGGGAACAGGAAAGCCACTTCCAGATCGAAAATGATGAACAGGATCGCAACCAGATAAAACCGGACATCGAACTTCATGCGTGCGTCATCGAAGGCATTGAAGCCACACTCATAGGCCGACAGTTTTTCCGAATCAGGCGCCTTGTAGGCAATCACGAACGGGGCGATCAGAAGCGCTAGTCCGATTACCAGGGAAATGCCGAGAAAAACCACTATGGGGAGATATGAACTCAACAGTTCAGTCATCTTGGTTTCCTTGCTGTTTCACGGCCGCTGCAGTCGCGAATGGTTCCAATGTGCCGGTTTACACATAAACCCCGCTCAGTCAACGCAAATGCCCCTCCCCAAACACATAAATGCGACGAATTGACCATTAGGAAAGTGCACTGCAAAAAATAGTCCGCAACAGCAGGAGCGATCCCCGATCCACCAGATCTGTCTTGCGGCATTTGCATCCGCCCGTGAAGGCTGGCCGAGAGCCGCCCGCAATACCTGCGATCCCTGTGGTGTGTGATCCGCTCCGGGTCATCAAGGCAAAAAAAGCCCGCCGGGTCGCGGCGGGCAGTTTGTTTCGTGCGGGACGCCAGCACGTTTGACTGAGGTGCTGGCGTCTCTTGAGCGAAGCAGGATTACCGGCAGATAAACGTTCCGTCGGGTTCCCGGAAGACGGCGCAGTTGTTCAGGTCCAATTGGGCCTCTTCTACCACCGGCTCGGGACGATGCTTGCGCTTCTTGTACTTGCGCTTTTTCTTGTGCTTCTTGCCGTACTTCTTCTTTTTCTTGTGATGTTTGTCGGCGTGTTTCTTCTTCTTTTTCTTGTCGTATTTGTGAGCGTGCTTCTTCTTCTTTTTGTCGTGATGCTTGTGAGCATGCTTCTTGCGCTTCTTGTCGTTCTCGTAGGCGAATTTGCGTTTTTTGCCACGCTCCAACTCTTCGCGGGGCTTGCGGCGATCGTTCTCCGCAAACTTGCGCTTATCCTTTTTGTCGAAACGATGCTTGTAGTGATGCTTGTTGGCATGACGCTTCCAGTTTTCATTGTTTCTGGAGCGACGCTCGCCTTCGCGCTTTGACTTCTTGCGATTGTTGTTCTCGCTGACTTTTTTGTCCTTGCGCTTGTCACCTCCACTGCGGCGCCGTTCCTTTTCTTTCTTTTCGGAACGATGCTTGTAGTGATGCTTGTTGGCGTGACGTTTCCAGTTTTCATTGTTTCTGGAGCGACGCTCGCCCTCGCGCTTTGACTTCTTGCGATTGTTGTTCTCGCTGACTTTTTTGTCCTTGCGCTTGTCCTTGTCTTCAGTACGGCGACGGTCTTCGTTGCGCGGACCTTCACGACGTTTTTTGTTTTCGCCGAATTTCTTGTCCTTGCGTTTGTCGCCTTCACCGCGGCGCCGTTCCTTTTCTTTCTTTTCGGAACGATGCTTGTAGTGATGCTTGTTGGCATGATGCTTCCAGTCACCACTCTTCTTGTTGCGACGGCTTTGTTCGCCGTCATTCCTGCGATCGCGGTTCTTGTTCTTGTTGTACTTGCCTGGCGTGCGGGCATCATTGCCCCAACCGCCGTGCTTGTTGTGGCGGCCATTGCGGCTGTAGCGACCTTTGTCACCACGATCCCGCTTGCCAAAGTTCAGGGTGCCGTCTTCATTGACACTTGGACCCTTTTTACCGTGATGGCCCTTGCCGTGTTTGCCGTTTCCGCGGTCACGGCCCCGGTTGTTGCGGCCTTGTTCGTTGTTACGGCCACGGTTATTGCGACCCTGTTCGTTGTCACGGCCCCGATTGTTGCGACCCTGATCGTTGTCTCGGCCCCGATTGTTGCGACCCTGATCGTTGTCACGGCCACGGTTGTTGCGGCCCTGATCGTTATCGCGGCCGCGGTTATTGCGGCCTTGCTGATCGCCTCGGCCATCACCACCGGTTGAGGCGCTGGCAGAACTTGAACTGCTCGCGGAACTTTCTCCTCCACCGGAGGCTCCGCTGCCGCCAGAGGCTCCGCTGCTCCCAGAGCTTTCCCCGCTCTCGGAGCCGCTCTCGCTTGCTAGGGCTATACTAGGCCATACTACAGCATGCGCCGCGCCAAACAGCACGGCAGCTGCCAGCATGGCCGGCAGCTTCAATCGCCTGGAAAACTTCATGGCACTCCCCTTTCACGCTTCCCATCGCGTGGCCTCCCCGCTGCAGAACGCTAAATTCTTTGCTTTTTCAACAATTAATTTCCGCCTGACAATTTATATCAACTCTAAGTATTCTATAAGTCAATATTGATGAGCGTTATTATTTGTGATATTGAAATAGATAAAATTTTAATCAAATTTTATAAATATTATTATTGATTTATACTTCTCTATAAATGATGCTGCCACATTAATGCCTCAAATCGGAATTGAGGCCGCTTTTCAACATCTTGCCGCAAACAGCGAAGAATACAGTTGAGAGTGGCATTGTTGGCGCTGGATGAAGAGTACGGAACGATGGGCGTTCAGCCGCTGGTTGAAAAAAATCTTCCGCAATTTTTGATTGCGCCAAAGCAAATGCAGAAAAACAGCTTACGGGAACACACTGATCTCAATAACGATCAGCCGTTCTACTCACCGTCAATGGCTGTAATCTTGCTGTCAGTCCCAAGCCGAGGGTCATCTGCGTTCAGGACCCACCCTCCCGCATAATCGCTGACAAGCGTTTTGAGCGTCGAATGGGGCTAGCCCGTCCTGCTCCACGGAACACATCCGGCGTAGACAACGAAACATCTGGAAGATTGAGGAGATGAGTGGCGCGAGTGACGGGGCTCGAACCCGCGACCTCCGGCGTGACAGGCCGGCACTCTAACCAGCTGAGCTACACCCGCGCTTGGCTTTGCAAGTCTGCAAAACGTGAGCGGTGGATTAAGCTGTTCCCCCGATCCTGTCAAGCACTCATCCGGTGCTTTTATTGCAATAGAGCGACAAATTTCTGCTCGGGACCAAAGACCCCGGCGCGCGACAAAAACTTTGCCGCATGCACGTCTTTTTTCTTGCACTCATCGGGCGAAGCGCATAAACGGTGCCAAGATTTTCCAAGGGCGGTTAGCTCAGCTGGTAGAGCGCCTCGTTTACACCGAGGATGTCGGGAGTTCGAGTCTCTCACCGCCCACCATCAATCTCAAATTTTTCACCCCTTTCACTCCGGCATAATGGACAATGCTGGCCTGCGGCCTGTTGCGCTCGAAGCGCCAAGGGTGTTTGTTCGCCTGGCCCGTTCGCATGAACGGCGACGGCTGAAGGAGTATCCATGCCGCAGAAGCACCGCATCGCCAGGATCGAAGCGCTGGCGTATCGCTGCCCTGTCGAGAGGCCGGTGGACACATCCTTCGGGCGCATGTCGGACCGGCCGGCTGTTTTTGTGCGAATTGAAGCAGATGATGGCTGTTTCGGATGGGGCGAGGTTTTTGCAAACTGGCCCGCAGCCGGCGCCGAACACCGGGTAAATCTGATCGAACGAGACATCGGGCCGATAGTGCTCGGCCAAGCGGTTGAGGACCCGGCCGTTTGTTTCCGCCGCCTCGGTGCACAAACCCGATTGACGGCTTTGCAAAGCGGCGAATGGGGACCGTTCAGGCAGGTCATTGCCGGCATTGACACCGCGCTATGGGATCTGAAAGCCCGGGCAGCCGGGCTCCCGCTGCGCCGCTTTCTTGAACCGCGCGCGAAGGACCGGGTCCCGGCATATGCGAGCGGAATTCACATCGATGCGGCGGAACGCGCATTCGCGCTGGCGCGCGACGAGGGCTTCAGGGCGTTCAAGGTCAAGGTCGGCTTCGAACTGCGGCAGGATGCAGAGCGGCTGCGTTTGCTGGCTCGACAGGTTGGTGAAGACGAAATTCTCCTTGCCGACGCCAACCAGGCGTTCGATGTGTTCGAGGCTGAGGCCTTTCTTTCAACGCTCAGGGAAACCCGGCTCGGCTGGTTTGAAGAGCCTGTGGCGGCCGATACGCCGGTGTCGGATTGGAAAGAGCTAGCCGCGTCGACGCATATACCGCTGGCCGGCGGAGAAAACCTTGCCGGCTCTGACGCATTCGCCGAGGCAATCGCAGCTGGCGCGCTCAAGGTCATTCAGCCGGACGTCGCCAAATGGGGCGGCATCACCGGTTGCCTGCAAGTAGCCCGGGCAGCAATGGCGGCCGGCGCGGTTTACTGTCCCCATTTTCTTGGCGGTGGAGTTGGTCTTGCGGCCTCGGCAGAACTGCTCGCTGCCGTGGGCGGTGACGGATTGCTTGAATATGATGTCAATCCCAATCCGCTGAGGGAAGCGTTCGGGTTCCCGGAACTGGACCCTGGGACCGGCACATACACAACGACCCCGGGGCCCGGATTGGGTATAACCGCGCTGCCACGGGACATCGAACAACATATCACCCACCGGATTGCCCTGAAGGTTTGAGTGTGACGTCGGGAAGCAACCGTTTGCGTCGGACGAAAGTGAGAACGCCCACCCATGCGGGACGAATTTGACTACATCATCGTCGGCTCGGGCACGGCCGGTTCTGTCCTGGCGGCACGGCTGAGCGAAGACGCCGATTGCCGGGTACTGGTGCTGGAGGCCGGCGGGTCGGATCGCGGTTTCTGGCAGCGGCTTCCGGTCGGCTATTTCAAGTCCATCTATGACGATCGCGTCTCCCACCTTTACAAAGGCGCACCGGATGATGGCATTGCCGGACGGCAGATGGACGTGCCCCGCGGCCGTGTCGTCGGCGGATCGAGCTCCATCAACGGCCTTATTTACATACGCGGCCAGCACGAGGATTTCGATGATTGGGAGGCACTCGGTGCCAGCGGTTGGGGATATCGCGATGTCCTGCCCCACTTCCGCAGCATCGAGACCTATGCCGGTCCGCCATCGCAATATCGCGGCGCCCACGGTCCGCTGCAGATTTCCGGTCTGCGCAATGAAAATCCTGCGTGTGACGCCTGGCTGGAGGCGGCGCGGCAAACCGGCCTTCCGGACAACCCTGACTTCAATGGTGAATCATCCTACGGCCTCGGCCGCTATCAGCTCACGCTGCGCGGGCGCTGGCGCGACAGCGCGGCAACGGCGTTCCTGGCACCGGCGCTGAAGAGACCCAATCTGGTGTTGCGTTTGCGATCCCATGTCGTCGGCCTTGAATTCGACGGTGATCGTGCAGTGGGCTTACGCTATCAGCAACGCGGAAAAACCCGGATAGCCCGTGCCGCCCGCGAGATTATCCTCGCCGCAGGAGCGGTGCAAAGTCCGCAGATCCTGCAGCTTTCTGGTATCGGACCGCCTGCCCTGCTGCAATCGCACGGCATACCGGTTCGGGTGGAGGCGCCGGAGGTCGGCAGCAATCTCGCGGATCACCTGCAGATGCGAACCATCGTGGAATTGTCCTCGAAAGAAGACAGCCTGAACGACCATGTGCGCAATCCGCTCAAGCTGGCGAAGATGGGGCTCGACTGGCTGTTGTTGTCGAAGGGACCGCTCACCGTTGGTGCCGGCCAGGTTGGGGGCGCGGCCCGTACCCGCTTTGCTTCGGGAAACCGCCCGGATCTTCAGCTTTTTGTCATGCCGCTGTCCGTCGACAAGCCAGGCACGCCGCTTCACCGCTATTCCGGTTTCACGACGTCTTACTGGCAATGTCACCCGGAAAGCCGCGGCTCGGTGCTAATCGCCTCGAACGACCCATTCGAGGATCCGGTGATCCGGACCAATTATCTGAGCACACAACGGGATCGCGATGTGGTGATCGAGGGCATGAAAATTGTACGTGACATCTACCGCCAACCGGCCTTTGCAGGGCGTTGGCGAAGGGAAGTCGTTCCCGGTGCGAACATAAGATCCGATGCCGAGATCCTGTCGGCGATCAGGAAACACGCCAGCACCGTTTATCACCTCGTTGGAACCTGTCGAATGGGCGAAGACGAGACTGCGGTCGTGGATCCTCAACTTCGGGTCAGGGGCGTTCGAGGATTGCGTGTCATCGACGCCTCTGTCGTGCCGAAAATCACATCGGCCAATACGAACGCGGCGACGTTCATGATCGCGGAAAAGGCCGCGGTCATGATCCGTCAAGTGTGAGTGCCGACGAGACCAAGCCGTTCGCGCTGATAAAAGCGCCAATTCATCAGCACCGCCGCCAGAAGAAGTCCAAGGGCAAGGCCCCACCACACCCCAACAGCTCCAAGGTCCACATAAAAGGCCAGCAAATAGGCCGCTGACATGCCGAAGGCCCAGTAGCTCACGACGGCGAAGACCATCGGCACTTTCGTATCCTTTAGACCGCGCAAAAGCCCGGCACCGACGGCTTGCAAGCCGTCCACGGTCTGGAAGGCCGCCGCAACGGCCAGCAACGGAACCGCATGCCGCAGCACCTCAAAAGCATCCGGATTGCTCTTGTCCAGGTAAAGACCGATCAGCGTCTCCGGGAAAATCCAGAAAACGGCTGCCAGCGATAGCGTAATGACAACGGCAAGCGCGAGCGCGACGCCTCCGGCCCGGCCAAGCCCCACCCAGTCGCCGCGGCCATAGGCATTGCCGACGCGCACGGTCGCCGCACCCGAAAGGCCGAGCGGAAACATGAACGCAATCGATGCAAGTTGCAGCGCTATGCCATGCGCGGCGAGCTCGATCGTTCCGATCCATCCGATCATGATGGACGATGCGGCAAAGAGACTGGTTTCGGCCAGGATCGTGGCGCTGATCGGCCATCCGAGCCGCAGGACTTCGAAGAAAGCCTGCCAATCCGGACGCCAGAAGCGCACCAGAAGTTGATAACGCCGCAGGTCCTGGCGCGTCACCGTGTAGAGCGTCAGCAGGAGAAATGTGACCGTCGCGGTGCCGACGGAGGCTACCGCCGCGCCAACAACTTCAAGCCGCGGTGCGCCGAAATTGCCGAAGATGAACATGTAGTTCAAAAAGGCATTGGCGATCGTTCCGGCCACGGTCGCCCACAGGACGACCTGCGCGCGCTCCAGCGCACTCAGATAGGAACGGAACGCCATGATCATCAGGCTGGGCGCCATGGCCCACTGCGCAACGCGCATGTAATCGCCGGCAAGCGCCGCCGTCGCGGGCGGCTGTCCAAGTGCCAGCAATATGGACTCCGTCATCCAAAGGGGCACCATTACGACAGCGCTGTATAGCAGGATGACCCACATGCCCATGCGCACCGAACGACGGACCCCACGCACATCGTCGCGGCCATGAGCCTGTGCCGCCAGGGGCATAACCGCCAGTGAAAAACCCGTTCCGAAGATAAAGAACAGAAAAAACGACTGTGCACCAAGGACGGCCGCTGCCAGTTCCGGCGCGCCGAGCCAGCCGATCATGACCGTGTCGGTGACGCCGATCGCCATTTGCGCCAGCTGGGCACCGATCAGCGGCACGCCCAGCGCCAACGTCGCCCGCGTGTGTCCTGACCATGAAAGAGTGGTCTGACTGCCCTTCCCGGATGGGTCGCGCATGTTGTCCATGTTTCACCGAAGGATGAGTGCTGCTACCGGGTGCACGCGATGTCTCGCGCCCCGCCTCATCCATAGTGCAAAGTCGAATTGCCGGCAATCGTACCGGAGACTTCAAAGAAAAAGCCCGGCACGCATGCCGGGCTAATTGTCGAATGAACCGTTTTTCGGAAATCGGGCCTAGCTGTTGACAGCGTCCTTCAGACCCTTGCCTGCCGAAAACTTGGGAACGTTCCGGGCTGGGATGTCGACTTCGGCGCCAGTCATCGGATTGCGCCCCTTCGATGCTTCGCGGTGCGAAACGGTGAAGTTACCGAATCCCACCAGACGAACGTCCCCGCCACCCTTCAGCTCGGATGTGATGGTGTCGAAAACTGATTCAACCGCAGAGCCGGCATCAGCCTTGCTCATACCGCTTTTGTCAGCAACGGCAGCCACCAATTCGTTCTTGTTCATTTTCCAACCCTCTCAGTGTGTAAGAATCGACTCACTACAAAGTCGAAGGGAATTGTACGTTGCAAACGCAAAATCACAATGATTCAGTGCGGAAAACCCCCGTAATCCGGCGTTTTTTATGGGTTTTTACCCGTTAAAACGACAGAAACGGGCTTTCGCCCGTTCCCAAATCGCTTTGCTGGTTGAATTTGGACAGAATCAGTGGGCGACCGAAGCACCCGTTTCATCGCCGCTATTTTCGGTCGGAAGCGGTGTTTCCGCCTCTTCCCAGTCAATCGGCTGAGGCTGGCTGGTGAGAGCCCGCTCAAGAACTTCGCTCATGTGCGAAACCGGGATTATCTCCAGTTCGTTCTTAACATTGTCCGGAATCTCGGCCAGGTCCTTGGCGTTTTCTTCCGGGATAAGGACCGTCTTGATACCACCTCGCAATGCGGCGAGGAGCTTCTCTTTCAACCCGCCGATCGGCAGGACGCGGCCGCGCAACGTGATTTCGCCGGTCATCGCCACGTCCTTGCGGACCGGGATCGATGTCATCGTCGACACGATGGACGTCGCCATTGCGACGCCGGCTGAAGGTCCGTCCTTCGGCGTTGCGCCTTCAGGAACGTGCACGTGAATGTCGCGGCGATCGAACATCGGCGGTTCGATACCGAAGTCGACCGCACGTGAACGCACGTAGGACGCCGCCGCTGAAATGGACTCCTTCATGACGTCGCGTAGATTGCCGGTCACTGTCATCTTGCCCTTGCCTGGCATCATGACGCCTTCGATGGTCAGCAATTCACCGCCGACCTCGGTCCAGGCAAGTCCGGTCACGACACCGATCTGGTCGTCTCTCTCGGCTTCGCCGTAGCGGAAGCGCGGCACACCCAGATAGTTGTCGAGGTTTTCATCCGTCACACTGACGGATTCGACACCATCCTTCAGGATCTCCGTGACGACCTTGCGGGCAAGCGACATCAATTCGCGCTCGAAATTGCGAACGCCTGCCTCACGGGTGTAGCGGCGTACGATCTCGCGCAAGGCGCCGTCGCTGACCGAAAATTCCTCGGACTGCAGCGCGTGGTCGCGCAACGCCTTCGGAAGAAGGTGGCGGCGGGCGATCTCGAGCTTCTCGTCTTCCGTGTAGCCGGCAATGCGAATGATCTCCATGCGGTCCATCAACGGCGGAGGAATGTTCAACGTGTTCGCCGTCGTGATGAACATGACATTCGACAGGTCGTACTCCACCTCGAGATAGTGGTCCATGAAGGTCGAATTCTGTTCCGGGTCCAGCACTTCGAGCAGCGCTGATGAAGGATCGCCGCGGAAATCCATGCCCATCTTGTCGATCTCGTCGAACAGGAACAGCGGGTTGGCCTTCTTGGCCTTCTTCATCGACTGGATGACCTTGCCCGGCATGGAGCCGATATAGGTCCGGCGGTGTCCACGGATCTCGGCTTCGTCGCGAACGCCGCCGAGTGCCATGCGCACATATTCGCGGCCCGTCGCTCGGGCAATCGATTTGGCAAGCGATGTCTTGCCGACCCCGGGGGGGCCGACAAGGCAGAGTATCGGTCCCTTGATCTTGTTCGACCGGCTCTGGACTGCGAGATACTCAAGGATCCGCTCCTTGACCTTTTCAATGCCATAGTGATCGGCTTCCAGGATATCCTCGGCCTTGTTCAGGTCGACCTTGATCCGGGACTTCTTGCCCCACGGGATACCAAGCAGCCAGTCCAGGTAATTGCGAACGACTGTCGCCTCGGCGGACATCGGGCTCATCTGCTTGAGTTTCTTGAGTTCGGCTTCCGCCTTCTCGCGGGCTTCCTTCGAGAGCTTGGTCTTTTCGATGCGCTCTTCCAGCTCGCTCATTTCGTCGCGGCCTTCTTCGCCGTCGCCGAGCTCCTTCTGGATCGCCTTCATCTGCTCATTGAGATAATACTCGCGCTGCGTCTTCTCCATCTGGCGCTTGACCCGCGAGCGGATACGCTTTTCGACCTGCAGGACGGAAATCTCGCCTTCCATGAAGCCGAGGGCACGCTCAAGGCGTTCCTTGACACTGACCGTCGCCAGCATCTCCTGTTTCTCGGGGATCTTGATCGACAGGTGCGAGGCAACCGTATCGGCAAGCTTGGAATAGTCATCGATCTGGCTTGCTGCCCCGACAACTTCCGGAGAGATCTTCTTGTTCAGCTTGACGTAGTTTTCGAATTCCGAAACCACCGAACGGGACAGCGCCTCGATTTCCACCGCGTCTTCGTCCGGTTCCGGCAGAATGTCGGCAAAAGCCGCATAATACTCTTCATTCTGTGCAAATCCGGTGATCTGCGCACGTGCTTTTCCCTCGACGAGAACCTTGACGGTCCCATCGGGCAGTTTCAGCAATTGCAGGACGTTTGCGACCGTTCCGACTTCATAGATGTCGTCCGTCGCCGGATCGTCGTCGCCGGCGTTGATCTGCGTCGCCAGCAGGATCTGTTTGTCGGCCCCCATGACCTCTTCCAGGGCACGAATGGACTTTTCCCGACCCACAAACAGAGGCACGATCATGTGCGGAAACACAACGATATCGCGCAGCGGAAGCACCGGATAGGTGGCCGCTTCATTTTGCTGGGTGGCTATTTCATTCATCTTGTTTCCTTTCGGCCGTCGATTTTGGGCATTCAGGCACCCTCCGCGGCCTTTTGATCACTTGCATCCTAATTGGAGTGTTCAAATAGCCGTTTCAAGCCCGCAGGAACGCGACAAGACTACACCGACCGTATAATCGCACTCGAATCTCAACCTGCTTGTATTGCACCAGCTTTAGCGCAGCTCTGCGCCGTGTCAAACGCACGGAAACAAGAATTGAACGCATACCGCCCGACGGACGCAGAACCCCCGGAATTGCTGTGGAAAATCCATGTCCGTTCTATTTTCCGTGCACCGGTCCTTGTCAAGGGCAAGCTGCCGGCCACTGGACCAAAATTGGCCACAGGTGCACAAGTGCCGCACCCGGACGCCGGCAAGAGACAAAAAACCCGCCAACTTGGGCGGGTTTTTGTGAACCTTTGCGCTGAAGCTAGGCCGTGGCGTTGCCTTTTTCTTCTTCGCGCTCGGAATAAATATAGAGCGGCCGTGCGGAACCGGAAACCACTTCGTCCGATATAACCACTTCCTGGACGCCTTCCAGGGACGGCAGTTCGAACATGGTGTCGAGAAGGATCTTTTCCATGATCGAGCGCAATCCGCGTGCACCGGTCTTCCGTGCGATGGCCTTGCGGGCAATGCCGCGCAACGCGTCCTCGTGGAAGGTGAGTTCGACATCCTCCATCTCGAATAGACGCTGATACTGTTTGACCAGCGCGTTTTTCGGCTCTGAAAGGATCGAAATCAGTGCGTCTTCATCAAGATCCTCGAGTGTGGCGATCACCGGCAACCGGCCGATAAATTCGGGGATCAGCCCGAACTTCACCATGTCTTCCGGTTCAAGCTCCCGCAGAATCTCGCCCACACGCCGTTCATCCTGCGCCTTGACGGTCGCCGCGAAACCGATGGATGTCCCCTCTCCGCGCGCGGAGATAATCTTGTCGAGACCGGCGAAAGCGCCACCACAGATGAACAGGATGTTGGTGGTATCGACCTGCAGGAACTCCTGTTGCGGGTGCTTGCGGCCACCTTGCGGCGGAACCGAAGCAACAGTCCCCTCCATGATCTTCAGGAGCGCCTGCTGAACCCCCTCGCCCGAGACGTCCCGGGTGATCGACGGGTTGTCGGATTTGCGCGAGATCTTGTCGACCTCGTCGATATAGACGATGCCGCGCTGCGCGCGCTCAACATTGTAGTCCGCCGACTGCAGCAGCTTCAGGATAATGTTCTCGACGTCCTCACCGACATATCCAGCTTCGGTCAGTGTCGTCGCATCAGCCATGGTGAACGGCACATCGATGATGCGTGCCAGCGTCTGCGCCAGGTAGGTCTTGCCGCAGCCCGTCGGGCCGACCAGCATGATGTTGGATTTCGCAAGCTCGATATCGGCACTTTTGCTTGCGTGGGCGAGACGTTTGTAGTGATTGTGCACGGCGACGGACAGGACGCGCTTCGCCTGGCCCTGGCCAATCACATATTCATCAAGCGTGTCGATGATCTCCTGGGGTGTCGGCACGCCGTCGCTGGATTTGACCATCGAGGATTTGTTTTCCTCGCGGATAATGTCCATGCACAACTCGACGCATTCATCGCAGATGAAAACCGTCGGTCCCGCGATCAGCTTGCGTACCTCATGCTGGCTCTTGCCGCAAAACGAACAATAGAGCGTATTTTTTGAGTCGCCGCCGCTACCACCGCTGACCTTGCTCATACTTTATTCCTTCCACCGGCCGCAACCAAAGCCGGGCCCAGTCTCTATACCTTCCGCCTCGATCAGCCGTCAAAGCAGCCAACCGGAGCACTTATTGACGGTGCCCAACGGAGATATCCGCTCGTCAATATACAGAGCACCAAATACAAAGCTATGCGCTTTGTCTTGAAAAATACCTTAACACTCAGAATTAACGTATCTTCTGAGCCGGTCCACCCCCAAATACGCCAATATGTTGCTGTTTTGCAGCACCATTGTGTTGATCTGGCGGCAATGCGCTATTCCTTGGCTTCGTCCTCCATGGCTTCGCGGGACGAGATGACCCGGTCCACGATACCGAAATCCTTTGCCTCTTCGGCGGTCATGAAGTGGTCGCGATCGAGCGTCGTCTCGATCGTATCGTAGTCCTTTCCGGTGTGGGCCACATACACTTCGTTGAGCCGGCGCTTCATTTTGATGATGTCCTGCGCGTGACGTTCGATGTCGGATGCCTGGCCCTGGAAGCCGCCGGAAGGCTGATGGACCATGATGCGGGCATTGGGTGTCGCGAAACGCATGTCCTTGTGGCCGGCGCACAACAGCAGCGATCCCATGGAGGCCGCCTGGCCGATGCACAGGGTCGAAACGGCCGGCTTGATGAACTGCATGGTATCGTAGATCGCCATGCCGGAGGTCACCACGCCGCCCGGTGAATTGATGTAAAGCGCAATCTCCTTCTTCGGATTATCCGCCTCAAGATAGAGCAGCTGGGCGCAAACCAGGGTCGCCATGGCATCTTCGACCGGGCCGGTGATGAAAATGATGCGCTCCTTCAAAAGCCGCGAGAAAATGTCAAAGGCGCGCTCGCCGCGGTTGGTCTGCTCGACCACCATGGGAACAAGCGAGAGTGCTGTATCGACAGGATTGGACATTGCGTAGCCTTCTTGTGCTGTCCCCGTCTTGCGGATGAAGCGGGGAATCGGGTCAAGTTCTTTTCATACATAGGATGGCAAGGCGTTTCGGTTCAAGCCATGTTGACATTGGCAAGCCTTTGCAGTCCGTAAAGCGTCAAAGATAGTTAAGCTGCAGCGGCGTTTCCAGACGGCGCCATTTGGGCGGCAGGAGCGTTGAATGAACATCGACAAAAACGCAATAACCATCGATCTTGATCCACGCGATCCGGACTTTTTCAATGATCCGTACAGTGCCTATGAAGAGATCCGCTCCGTCTCTCCGAGCTTTTTCTGGAACGAATACGGCATGTGGTGCTTTACCGCATTCAGCGATGTCAACCGCCTGCTGCGCGACAAGCGGTTCGGCCGTCAGATCCTGCATGTGGCAACCCGCGAGGAACTGGGAATGGCGCCGCCGAAACCGCACCTTGCGGACTTCGATGGGGTCGAGGCGCACTCGTTGCTTGAACTGGAGCCCCCCGCCCACACACGGCTGAGGACTCTGGTCAACCGTGCCTTCGTCTCCCGGCAGGTTGAAAAACTCCGCCCTGAGATTGCCGCCCACACCCATGCGACGATCGACAGCTTTGCTGCTGACGGTGAAGTCGAGCTCATCAAGGCATTTGCCGAACCGATCCCCGTTTCGGTTATCGCGCGCATGCTGGGAGTGCCGCAGGAACGCTGCGACGACCTGCTCGACTGGTCACACGCCATGGTGCGCATGTATATGTTCGAAGCCGATGAGGCGACCGAGCGCGCGGCAAACCAGGCGGCCCGCGAATTCGCCGACTGCCTGACGGAGTTGATCGCCGAGCGGCGGCGTGAACCATCCGACGACCTGCTCAGCCACATGATCACGTCTGAACGCGCAGGCGACCGGCTCTCCGACGCAGAACTGATTTCCACAAGTGTCCTGCTCCTCAATGCCGGTCATGAGGCAACCGTCCACCAGACCGGCAATGCGGCAAAGGCGATCCTTGAGAACGGGCTCGATCATCACGCGCTTTTCAAGGACGACGCGTCCACCACAGCGGCGATCGAGGAATTGCTTCGTTATGATGCGCCCTTGCACATGTTCACGCGCTACGCGCTGCAGGACATTTCGCTCGAGGGCGGCATCGAGATCAAAAAGGGGCAGGAGATCGGCCTGATGCTCGGCGCGGCAAACCGCGACCCGCAGCAATTCGAGAGCCCGGCTTCCATAATCCCCGGACGCCCCGACCAGGCAAATGTGACCTTCGGTGCCGGCATCCATTTCTGTATCGGCGCACCCTTGGCCCGTCTGGAAATGCAGATATCGCTGCCGATCCTTTTCGAACGCCTGCCGGGTCTGCGCCTAGCGAATGAGCCCCGTTATCGCGACGCCTACCATTTCCATGGCCTCGAGCGGCTCGACCTTGCCTGGTAGCCGATCCTACTGGATCAGCGCGCGCAGCCGGTCGGTCACGAATTCCATGACAAGCACGATCACGAAGATCGCCAGGATGATGGCGGAGGCGTTCTGATACTGGAAAAGGTCAAAAGCGACCTTCAACTCCTGGCCGATACCGCCGGCGCCTACCAGTCCGAGAACAACGGAAGACCGCACCGCCATTTCCAGCGCAAACAGGCCCGTATTGATCATCGATGGCATTGCATCGGGTATCACGGCACTGCACAGGATCGAGAAGCGGCTGGCGCCATGCGCCGCCAGTGCCTCCTGGGATTGTTTGTCCGCATCCTCCATGGCTTCGGCAAAGAAGCGGCCGCAGAAGCCGATCGTGTCGACGATGATCGTCAGTGTGCCGGCCACCGCGCCAAGGCCGACGGCCGCGACGAAGAGCAGCGCCCAGACCAGATCGGGCACCGTCCTGAACAGCGACACCAACGCTTTGAACGCATAGCCGAAGACGCCGAGCGGTGTGACGCCCCGTGCGGCGAGCCAGGCGATCGGCAGGCTGATGATGAGACCGATTGCGGTTCCGACAAGCGCGATCTGAAAGGTCTCCAGGATGCGCCAGAAAACCCGTGTCAGAAACTCCGGCTCCGTGTTCGGCGGCATCATCCGGTCGACCAGGCTGGCCAGTCGCGGAAATCCGTCGGCAAGCCGCTGCACCGAAGGTGCAACGTCCCCGGCCGACACGATGATCAGCGCCGCAACGGCGACCGCGATCGTAAATCCGCCGGCCGAGATGTTGGACGTCCTTCTCGGCAATACGCGCTCAACCATCGAACACCTCCGACAACATGGCCTCCGAGACGGAGGAGCTGGGGCGGTCGAAATGCACCCGGCCGTCTTTCAACGCGATCACCCGGTCTGAATAGGAGAGCGCATGTTCCATGTCGTGCGAGGTATAGAGCAACGTAATGCCCTGCTCGCTTGCAAGCCGGCTAAAGACAGTCATCACATCACGCCCGGCAGCCGGATCAAGGCTTGCCGCGGGTTCGTCCGCGATCATCAGGCGCGGACGGCGTATCAGCGCCCGGGCGATCGCCACACGCTGTTGCTGCCCGCCAGAAAGCGCATCTGCCCGCTCCAGCGCCTTCGCCTCGAGATTGACCGCCGAGAGCGCCTCCATGGCGCGGATGCGCCATTCCGCAGGCGCCATCATCTGGATCGCCGCCCGCCACGAACCCGGATAGCCGAGCATGCCGTGGGTGACGTTCGAGAGCACCGACAACTGCCTGACGAGGCCATGATGCTGAAAGACAAATCCGATCTGCAGTCGGATGCGGCGGAGCTGTATCCTGCTGGGTGCGCCGCTGAAGGTCTCGCCGAGCGCAGACACGGTTCCGTCACTGCCCGGAACCAGGCCGATAAGGCATTTCAGTAGCGTCGACTTCCCGGTCCCGTTTGCGCCGATCAATGCGATCCGCTCGCGCGGACGGATATCGATATCGAGATCGCGGAGCACCGGAGTACCGGGGCTGTAGCTTTTGGAAAAACCGCTGGTGCGGATAATGCTGTCCTGTTCCATGGGAACCACCGGTAACGGTATGAAAGTGGAGAGGACCGGGCCGGCCCTCTCCAAGGCTTCGTCTGCCAAGCTGGCTCAGTTGCCGATAAAGTTCGAGAAGGTGTCGACACCGATTGTCTTGTACATCGAGCGGACATAATCGTAGTCACTGTCCTTGACTTCGGTCAGGAAGAAGCCGCCGGAGTATTTCTGGTTGTCGTCGCCCTTCAGAACGGCGGCCATCAGTTCGTTACCGTTGTTAAGGAAGGCGCCGCGGATTTTCTCGACAACATCCGCCGGTACGTCCTTGCGCGCGACCAGAATGTCGTTCGGCAGATCGCGTCCACGCGCGACGACAGTGAAAGCCTGGTCGGGGAACGCGTCACGGATCTTGCGCAGATGTCCAAGGTTCATGCCGACACCGGCAACATCGCCGCGGATCAGCGCCTCGATTGCTACATTGCGGGAAATGATCTGCGGCTCGTAGTCCTTGCCATACTCAAGACCGAGATCGGCAAGCGATTGCGCAGGACCAAGGTGCTGAGAGGTCGAACCAACGGATCCGAACGTCACCGTCTTGCCCTTCAGGTCATCGGCCGCCTTGATCGGCCCGTCCGCCAGGACCACAATCTGGGCAAAATAGTCGGGCCGTTGCCAGGCAACGACGATCTCGGGATCGGTGAGCTGCTTGATCACAACATACTCGGCAGGGCCGGTCAGGACGAAATCGACGTGTCCGGCGTTCATTGCCTCAACCGCGGCCGTCCGCGAGTTGACCGGGAACAGTTCGATTTCAAGGCCGGCCGCCTTTTCAAGGGCACCTTCGAACGCACCGAACTCCTGCTGCAGGGCCTCAAGCCCTTCAACATCTGTAACGGCAAACTTCACCGCTGAATCGGCCATGGCCGACGACGCCATCGCCACGGCGGCGAAGGTTGAAATTATCATTTTGCGAAGCATCTTCATCTCCCCACTTTTCGCCTAGCCTGTCTAGACAGGTGAGGTGTCAATACGTTATGGACATGACGCGCATATGACAGAGATGCGGTGGATACGGTGGCTTGAACCAAAGGCGCACGGATTCCCGCTAACCGATCAGGTAATCCACAGCAACCCAGACGGCGGGGTAAATCCGTACAATGTCCCTGGACGAAATTCAAAAGCCGGATGCGCATGTTTCCAACGGTGCGGCTGATCCATCGCCATGGCTGACGATCTATCGGACGTTGCGATCCGAAATCCTCAGCGACAATCTGCCGAGCGGCAGCAGGTTGCCCAGCGAGAAACAGCTTTGCGACCGTTTTTCCGTCACCCGAATGACGGTGAGGCGCGCCTTGCAGGCGCTGCAGCAGGAGGGCATGCTGATTGCCCGCAAGGGTGTCGGTGTCTTTGTCAGGCGCACGCCGCCCTGCTACCAGATCACCGACGGCAATCGTTTCATCGACAACATCACCGCGGCAGGCGATACGGTCGGCACGCAGACGCTGTCGATATCCCGCGAACGCGCGCTGGCGGAACCGGCCGAAGCCCTGAAAGTGCCCCGAAGCACGCGGGTCATCGTTATTACGCGCCTGAGGCTGATCAACAACGAGCCGACTTTCCTGAACTGCAAACAGCTGCCGGCGGCGCTGTTTCCGGAGTTTGATGCCGTATATGCAAGGCGCCAGTCGGTGGACGACGTGTACCGGCATCACGGCATCGACACCCACCGGCGCGAGGAAACAAGGATCACCAGCGGCTTTGCAACAGAGGAAGAGGCTGCCGTGCTCGGACTGGCGGTGGGTGCGCCACTGCTGCGCAGCCGCTCGGTCAATGAGGATGAAACGGGTAACCGAATTGAGTACAGCAACGGCTGCTGGCCGCTGACGGCGGTCGAGTTTGTATTTCCCAGTCCCTCGGAAAATTACCATCACACAAAGCGCGGCGGTGTCCACGGATGAGCGATATCTCGATTGTCAACGGCCGGGTGCTGCTGCAGGACGGCCTTGCAGAAGTGCCGGTCCGGATCTCCGACGGTGTTGTCGCGGGCTTCGACGACACGGCGGGAGATGTCGTCGACGCCGGCGGCGCCATTGTCCTGCCCGGCATCGTCGATATCCATGGCGATGCTTTCGAGCGCAATCTGATGCCGCGGCCCAAGGTTCACTTCCCGCCCGATATCGGGCTTCATGAAACCGATCGCCAACTCGTCTCCAACGGCATCACAACCGCCTACCACGGGCTGACCGTTTCCTGGGAGCCGGGCCTGCGCAGCTTCGACCACACCCGAGAGATGTGCGAGGCGATCACACGCAACAGGCACAAACTTGCGTGCGACACGCTCGTTCATCTGCGGTGGGAGACCTTTGCGCTTGATGAGGCGGAAGGTGTGCTGCAAATCCTGGAGGAGCAGCCAAACGCCATTCTCGCCTTCAACGACCACACGACCAAATCGGCACTCGGCAGGGAAAAGCCGCATAAATTCGCGCAGATGGCGGAACGTTGCGGAAAGTCGCAGGAAGAATTCCGAACGCTTCTGGAGGGTGTCTGGTCGCGGCGCGACGATGTCGAACCGATGATCGCCCGTTTGGCGCGCCGCGGCCGCGATGCCGGTGCCATCCTGCTTGCCCATGACGAGGCGAGTGTCGAGCAGCGGCAGTGGTTCCGCAATCTCGGCGCCGTGGCCAGCGAATTCCCCCTCACCCGGGAAACCGCGGCGGATGCGCGCGCCAATGACGAACACGTCGTGCTGGGCGCGCCGAACGTCGTTCGCGGCGGTAGCCACAATGGCGCCCTGGATGCGACCGGCGCAATTTCGGAAGGCCTGTGTTCCGTGCTGGCCACCGACTACTACTACCCCGCACCGCTTCTTGCTGCCTTCATGTTGGCACGCAATGGTAACGGCGATCTCGCGGGGACATGGCCGCTTGTTTCAAATAACCCTGCCGAAGTTGCCGGACTGTCGGATCGCGGAACGATAGCCCCCGGAAAGCGGGCAGACATCATACTTGTCGATGAGAACAATGCACATCACCCGACCGTGACCACCACCTTCGTCGCCGGCAGGAAGGTTTACGACAGAAGCTGATGCTTCGGGATCAACCGCTCTTTTCGACATCCTCGATGAGTCTGTAATCGGTCGGCGGATCGGCGCAGACGGTCGGCCCGCACTCGATCAGCGTCGAAAACGCATTTCCTGCGGTCAACAACAGCATCAGGAAAAAAGCGAAAAGCGCCAGCTTGTGGCCGCCGAACTTCTCGTGGCCGGGTTCGTCCTTCAGGCCTTTGTACTGCCCCTCGAACAGCAGCATCACGGCCGTGCCGACAAGGACGAGGAAGAAGCATATGCCCGCCCATGTGTAGTAATGCAGCCCCATCACCGGCGATCCGTAGGCGCCGGTACCGGGCACGATATGCAACAGGATTTGCCGGACAGACACGGAACCGCCATAGAGCGCACCGATCAGCATGATCCCGTAGTGATGCGGCTTTGCGCCGTATATCAGGTTGAGGCTCAGCCCGAAGCCGACCATGACGAGCCCGACACGCTGCAGCAGGCAAAGCGGACAGGGTAGCTCGTCGAGCGCAAACTGGAAGACATAGGCGGCAATCAGCACGCCGCAGATGACCAGCAGCCCGATTGCGTTGAGTGTTCTTGACGGATGCGGCGCGACGATCATGTGCCGGCCATCACAGGATGATCTTGAGTGGCGTTGTGGCGTGATAGTCGAGCCAGTAGATGCTCAACACCAGTGTTACCGCAAAGAGCAGGTAGGACAACCGCCAGTGGTCCATCCAGGCGAGAATCATGGCAATCGCCAGCAAAGCGAACATAAGGGCTATCATCGCCGGAACCTCCCTGCGCGAATCGAACTAACCGATGATAGCAAATGCGGCAGGGTGCAAGAACCGGAGATTGTACCGGCCGCAGGGCGCGGCCGGCGACGTATCTTCAGGGATCACGCGGCTCAGGCCTTGTCGAGCGCCTGGCTGATATCGCCGATGATGTCCGTTACATCCTCGATCCCGATCGAAAGCCGCACGACATCCGGTCCCGCGCCCGCATCGATCTGCTGTTCGGGGGAAAGCTGCCGGTGCGTCGTCGACGCCGGATGAATGACAAGCGAGCGCGTGTCGCCGATATTGGCAAGGTGCGAGACGATCTCAAGCGCTTCGACGAACTTGACTCCGGCCTCATAACCGCCTTTCAGCCCGAAGGTGAATACGGCTCCGGCCCCTTTCGGCGAGTAGGCTTTCATCATTGCATGGTTTTCATCGTCCTCAAGACCGGCATAGGAAACCCAGGCGACCTTGTCGTGTTTCTTCAGCCATCCGGCAACTTCCAGCGCATTGTCGCAATGGCGCTGCATGCGCAGCGGCAAGGTCTCTACGCCCGTAAGGAACAAGAATGCGTTGAACGGCGAGATCGCCGGGCCGAAATCGCGCAAACCAAGCACGCGGCAAGCGATGGCGAAGGCAAAGTTGCCGAAGGTCTCGTGCAGAACGAGCCCGCCATATTCGGGGCGCGGTTCGGAAAGCATCGGATAATTGCCAGACGCCGACCAGTCGAAAGTGCCGCCGTCCACGATGATGCCGCCCATGGAGTTGCCATGGCCGCCGATAAATTTCGTCAGCGAATGCACGACGACATCGGCGCCGTGCTCGATCGGACGCACCAGGTATGGGCTGGCCATCGTGTTGTCGACGATAAGCGGGATGCCGTGCTTGTGCGCGACTTCCGCGAAGGCCTTGATATCGACAAACTTGCCGCCGGGATTTGCGAGGCTTTCGATGAAGATCGCGCGGGTACGGTCGTCGATCTGGTCCTCGATGGCGCCCATATTGTCCGGGTCGCACCAGCGCACGTGCCAGTCGAAACTCTTGAAGGCATGGCCAAACTGGTTGATTGAACCGCCATAGAGTTTGTTGGCGGCAATGAAGTTGTCACCGGGCTGCATGATTGTGTGAAACACAAGCAGCTGGGCGCCGTGACCGGATGCCGTCGCCAGGGCGGCAGTTCCGCCCTCGAGGGCCGCGACGCGTTCTTCCAGAACCGCCTGCGTGGGATTCATGATCCAGGTGTAGATATTGCCGAACGCCTTGAGCCCGAACAGCGAGGCCGCATGATCCGTGTCCTCAAAGACGAAACTTGTGGTCTGGTAGATCGGCGTGGCGCGCGCGCCCGTGGTCGGATCCGGCTGGGCGCCGGCATGGATGGCCAGAGTACTGAAGCCCGGTTCGCTGTTCGACATGGAAAAAAACCTTCTGAGACTGATGTGCGAAAGCACGTTTATCCGCAGGATGGCCTCGACGTCAAAGGTGTTTTGAAATGCGAACCCCGGTCCGGGGTGTCAGTTCACTGCGGGCGGGCACGGATCCCGAGCGCCTGATAGCCGCGCTGCGCAACCGGCTTTTTCGACGAGATGATACGGCTGTTGACGCCGTTCCAACCGATTTCGCCGGAATGGCGCCCATATTCGATCTTCGGGCAGCGGTTCATGACGACCTTCAGGCCGGCCGCCTCGGCTTTCGCGGCTGCGTCGTCATTCCGGACTGTCAGCTGCGCCCAAAGCACCGCTGGTCTTGGCTCCATTGCGAGGACTTCATCGACAATCGATGGCAATGCCTCCGAGCCGCGAAACACTTCGACCATGTCGACCGGTTCGGGGATATCCGCCAGACGGGCGTAGACCTTTTGTCCGAGGATTTGCTTGCCGGCCTGTCCGGGATTGACCGGGATGACCTCATATCCCTTAGCAAGCAGATACTTCATGGCAATGTAGCTGGGCCGCACATCCTTTGCCGAGGCACCGACCATCGCAATCGATTTGACCGAATGCAGGATATTGGCAATATAGCTGTCGGGGTAACTGTCGTGGTTCATGGAAATCTCATTGAATTGTCAGCTCGATTGCGTACCAGGATCTTGAACGGTCAAAGGACTGCGCACGAAAGTGTGGCGGTCCGATTGGACGTCACAGCCTTGATTTTCGGACAGCGGCGGCACGATAAAGTTCCCCAGCCGGACTGCCAAGTGGCAAAACAGCACATGAGGAGATAGGGAATGGTAAGAACGATACTGCTGTCAGCGTGTTTGCTGATCGTCAGCCTACCGGCCCACGCACTCAGTCGTTATTCGACACCAACCCTTACTTGCGAACGTATACAGCAGATTCTGAAAACCGAGAATGCGGCTATCCTTCGCTATCCTTCTCCCCGTATCTCTGATTTGACGCTCTATGATATTTACGTGTCGGAAACGCGGTTCTGCAGTGCCGGCGAGCGCGGCGTCACCGCCTATGTTCCCGCAAGCGATACGCGACAGTGCCGTGTCCTTGAATGCAAGGAACGCACCGACGACAGCAACCGGTAAAGGCGGCGTCTTGCCGTTTTAGCGGCCTGTCCACTTCGGATCGCGCTTTTCGAGGAAAGCGCTGATTCCCTCTTCGGCATCGCGCGCCAGCATGTTCTCAGTCATGACCCAGGCGGTGTAGTCGTAGGCCTCCGCGAGCGGCCGTTCGATCTGCTGGTAGAAGGCTTCTTTGCCGATTTTCAGCGTGAGCGCGGATTTCGACGCGATCGCGGAAGCATATTTGTCAGACACGGTCCGCAGATACTCGCGCGGCACGATTCTATTGACCAGTCCGAATTCCTTTGCGCTGGATGCATCAATCGGTTCCCCCGTCAGGAGCATCTCCATGGCCTGCTTGCGGTGGGCGCCGCGCGAAACGGCCACCATGGGCGTGGAACAAAACAGACCGATATTCACGCCAGGCGTACAAAAGGTCGACGTGTCCGTGCACATCGCCAGATCGCAGGTCGCGACAAGCTGGCAGCCGGCCGCCGTTGCAAGGCCGTCCACCTCGGCAATCACCGGCTTTGGCAGCCGGGTGATGGTCATCATCATCTCTGAACACTGGCGCATCGTCTGCTCGAAGAACGCTCGCCCCCGATCCTTGTCCGCGCGGCGCGCCGTCAGCTCCTTCAGGTCATGCCCGGCACTGAACACCTTGCCAGCCGCCGCGATCACGACGACACGGACATCCGGGTCGGTTCCCGCCTCGTCGAGCGCCGCCTTCATCGCATCCATCATGGCGATCGAAAGCGCATTTGCAGTTGGATTGTTCAAAGTCAGCCGGAGAATGCCGTCGTTCAACTGGCGAACGACAAGTGCACTCTCATCCACGGTTTGAGCGGCGGTGGCTTCAGACATGTCAATCCTCCAGGAAATCAACCCGCGGTCACTGTGACCGTGTCCTCTGATTTACTGGTATATCGCGAGCCGCGATCTTGGCAAGCGCCGCACTTGCTTTTACGTTTACGTCAACGTTAAAGATTGCCGGTAACAGAGTCGCGGGAGGAGTTGCCATGGCCAAGGTGATGTTCGAGAAGGATGGCCGCATCGGCCGCATTACGCTCAACCGGCCGGACGTCATGAATGCCATCGACGACGACCTGCCCTGTGAACTGGAGGCCGCTGTTGCGCGCGCCAATGAAGATGGCGGCATACATGTCATTGTTCTGTCGGGTGCGGGCAAGGGATTTTGCGCCGGCTACGATCTTGCCTATTACGCCGAGGCGCGCGACGGCAAGGGTTTCGAGGCCACGCAGGACATGCCTTGGGATCCGATGAAGGACTACGCCTTCATGATGCGCAACACGGAGGCCTTCATGTCGCTGTGGCGATCCCATATCCCCGTCATAGCAAAAGTGCATGGCTCGCCGTCGCCGGCGGTTCCGACATCGCGCTGTGCGCGGATATGATCGTCATGGCGGACGACGCCCGGATCGGCTACATGCCGACGCGTGTGTGGGGATGTCCGACGACCGCCATGTGGGTCTACCGGCTCGGCCCGGAAAAGGCCAAGCGCATGCTCTTCACGGGCGACACCATCGATGGCAAGGAGGCGCAGGAACTTGGCCTGGTGCTCAAATCGGTGCCTGGCGAAAGGCTGGATGAAGAGGTCGAGGCGTTGGCAGAGCGCATGGCGGGCGTCCCGCTCAATCAGCTCATGATGCAGAAACTCGTCGTCAATCAGGCCATTGAAGCCATGGGCCTCAAACAGACCCAGATGTTCGCCACCATCTTCGATGGCATCACCCGGCACTCGCCGGAGGGTCTCAATTTCAAGCACCGCGCTGAGGAGGTCGGCTGGAAACAGGCGGTCCGTGAGCGTGACCTTGGAACCTTCGACTGGACGGCGAACCGGCCGATCAATTCCGCAAAAGACAGCTAGGAACCCGCTTATATGACGCAAGCACTTCCAACACCGGTCATGACCGCCGAAGAGGTCAACGCATTCCTGTCGCAGGTCTACCCGCAGCTGAACGACCATCTCGAGGGCTATAGCCTGATCGACGTGACGCCCGGCGGCTGTACCGTCAGGCTGCAGGCGTCGGACCGGCACCTGCGGCCGGGAGGCACGGTATCGGGTCCGGCACTCTTTACGCTCGCTGATATCGGCGGATACGGCTGCGTGCTCTCCCATCTCGGCCCCGAAGCATTGAGCGTGACCACCAATTTGAACATCAACTTCATGCGCAAGGCAGAAGCCGGCCCGATCGACGGTTACAGCCGCATTCTCAAGCTCGGCAAGTCGCTGATGGTATTTGACGTCGAGATGAGGACGCCGGAAAACGGCCTGACGGTGGCCCATGCCTCAGGCACCTATTCCATTCCACCGCGAAAATAGCCTCCACGACCATCCATTCGTTTGTGGTATTATATTACCTTTTTTATAAACTACTGATTCTTATATATTTTTATGAGTGTTTGTGCGTTTATTTCGCTTGCATGCTCATGACCCATGGTCTATAACGCGCGCCATTATCGGTCCCCGTCGGGGGCCGATCTGTTTTTACCGGCCACGGACCGGCGCCAAGCAACAAGAAAAGCCTTTGTCTCAAAGGTCCCAATGAAAGAGCAACCCACATGAAAACCTATTCGCAGAAGCCTGCCGAGGTGGAGAAGAAATGGGTGCTGATCGACGCTGAAGGTCTCGTCGTCGGCCGCCTTGCTTCCCTCGTCGCCCTGCGCTTGCGCGGCAAGCACAAGCCCACTTTCACTCCGCATGTCGATGATGGCGACAACGTCATTATCATCAATGCGGACAAGGCAGTCTTCACCGGCCGCAAATACACCGACAAGAAATATTACTGGCACACCGGATATCCCGGCGGCATCAAGGAACGCACAGCGCGGCAGATCTTTGAAGGCCGCTTTCCCGAGCGGGTGGTTGAAAAGGCCATCGAGCGCATGATCCCGCGTGGACCGCTTGGCCGCCGCCAGATGAAAAACCTGCGCGTCTATGCAGGCTCCGAACACCCGCATGAAGCCCAGCAGCCGGTCGTTCTCGACGTCGCGGCGCTCAATGCCAAGAACAAGAGGAATGGCTGACCATGGCTGAACTCAACTCCCTGGAGGAACTCGGCGAGGCAACAGAAGCCGCCGAGGTCCAGGCACCCGTCCACGTACAGAAGATCGATGAGCACGGCCGTGCCTACGCGACCGGCAAGCGCAAGGACGCCGTAGCACGCGTCTGGATCAAGCCCGGCACCGGCAAGATCACCGTGAACAAGAAGGACTTCTCGGAATATTTTGCGCGCCCTGTCCTGCAGATGATCCTGCAGCAGCCGATCGTCGCCGCAGCGCGTGATGGCCAGTTTGACGTCATCGCGACAGTGACGGGCGGCGGTCTTTCCGGCCAGGCCGGCGCAGTCCGCCACGGCATTTCCAAGGCACTGACCTATTACGAGCCGGCGCTGCGCGCTGTTCTCAAGAAAGGCGGTTTCCTGACCCGCGACAGCCGCGTTGTTGAGCGCAAGAAGTACGGCAAGGCGAAAGCCCGCCGCTCCTTCCAGTTCTCCAAGCGTTAATCGCACCACATGGTGTTCTTCTGAAAGGCGCTGCCCCGGCAGCGCCATTTGTTTTGCGTTTGGCTGCCGAATTCACTTCTACTCCTGGTGTCTACATTTCATTTTTCACCGGTGCTAACTTTCTTGCACAGGCAATTGACAGCGCCACCAAACGAGCGCGGCAACCATGGGATACATTACTTCGCTCTTCGCCAGGAAGATGGTCTCCGCGGCTGGAACCGACGTCGACCAGCGTAATCTGCTTGCGTCGGTCAATCTTGATCACGAGGCGGAAGCAGATCCCAAGTTGATGCTCATCGATGAAGATTATTACGATCTTCTCGAACGGATCGCATCGCAGACCGATGTTACGGACCTTCCGCTTAAGGTCGCCGAACTCCTGAGCCCGGATGACTATGGCGCGCTCGGCCTGGCCTGGAAGGCGGCGCCCACGCTCATGGGCTCCTTTTCCCGGGTTGAACGCTATGCCCGCCTCTGGACCAGCGTTGTCGAATATGAGTTGCGCCAAACGGATCGCGGCCTTCTTTTCATTCTGCACAGGGCCGGCGACCGGCGGCTCGGACTTCGCCTCTCAAACGAAGCGACGCTGGCCAGCGCTGTCTCAATCAGCCGCCAAGTCTGCCCTGCCCAATTTGCGCCCATAGAGGTTCTTGTGAAACACCCCGAACCGAAGACCCTTGAGTTTCACGAAGCGTATTTCAAATGCCCGGTCCGCTTCGGCTCGGAATTGGATGCGCTTCTGATTGCCCATGACGATCTTGCACGACCGAACAAGCTCGGCGACGAGGGCATAACCCGGTTTCTGCTTTCTCATCTCGACACGGAATTGAGCGAAATCAGAGACGATGAATCGCTTGAAACGCAGACGAAGGATGCCATCGCCCGGTCACTTAGCGAAGGCCTGCCGAAAATGGCCGATATTGCCCGCGGCCTTGGGATGAGCGCACGCTCCTTTCATCGCCGCCTTTCTGACCACGGTTTGAGCTTCCAGATGCTCACCGAAGACACACGGCGCGAACTGGCCGTAGGATTGCTGAAGGACGATCGCTATTCGCTGTCTGAAGTTGCCTTTCTGACAGGCTTTTCCGAGCAAAGCTCCTTTACCCGCGCCTTCAAACGCTGGGTGGGAAGCACACCAGCCAGCTATCGCAAGGACAAGCCGGCAACATAACGATCGATTGGCGGCTTCGGTCAAAACTCTGGCAGGCGCGGTCAAGACCCCGAAGACCGGCATTCTTACTCTTTGGCTATCAAACAAGACCAAGGAGCAAGACGATGCAAACCAAACCAATTCTCGTTATCGGATCCACCGGCAAGACCGGATCGCGCGTCGCCGCAAAGCTGGAAAGCCTGGGACACCCGGTCCGCCGCGGTTCCCGTAACGCTGCCATTCCCTTCGATTGGGAAGCACCTGACACCTGGGGACCCGCACTCGACGGCGTAGGAGCGGCCTACGTCACCTACTTCCCCGATCTCGCATTCCCCGGAGCGGTCGAGAAACTTGCCGCACTGTGTGCGACAGCAGAGCGGGCTAAGATCGAGCGGCTCGTATTGCTGTCGGGCCGTGGAGAGCACCACGCCCGGCTCGGCGAAGAGGTCGTTCGAAACTGTGGAGTCGACTTCACTATTGTCCATTCCGCCTGGTTCGCGCAGAATTTCAGCGAAGGTTACCTGCGTGATCCACTGATGGACGGCATCCTGCCAATGCCCGGTGGCATGATCAAGGAGCCGATCATTGATATCGATGATATTGCAGATGTTGTGGTTTCGGCGCTGACCGAAGATGGCCATACCGGCGAACTTTACGAAGTGACCGGGCCAAGACTGATGACGTTCGCTGACATGGCGGTCGCTCTCTCCCACGCAATCGGCCGGCCCGTCCAGCACCTCCCGATTTCCTTCGAGGATTTCCACGCCAACGTGGCGCAGGCCGGCGGTGAGTTCGTTGCTGATGTTTTCACTGCGATCGCACGCGAAACGCTCGATGGACGCAACGCCCACATTACTGACGGTGTGCAACGCGCACTCGGCCGACCGGCCCGGGACTTTGACGATTTCGCACAATCAGCCGCAAAGAGCGGTGTCTGGTCGACGGCGGCCTGAATTTCGGAAACGCGGGGGGCACACGCCTCCCGCATCAACCAACATCGGTGCCAGGAGGCAACTATGTCACCGCTTCTTATTTTCTTTGCTCAATTCGCCATCATCGCCTACGCGATTGTCGGTGGTGTCTTTCTCGCATTTTCCGATTTCATCATGCGTTCGCTCGCACACGCAAATGGCGTTGAGGCAATGCAGGTCATCAACCGGGAAGTTTTTCGATGGGTCTTTATGGCTTTGTTTCTCGGTATGGCGGCCGGCTCGCTGCTGATAACGGGCTATGCCGCCATTGGCATTGGCGGCATCGCTGGAACAGCGATCATGTCGGCAGGACTGGTCTATCTGATTGGTTGCTTCGGCGTCACCGTTTTCTTCAATGTTCCAATGAACGAGGCGCTCGCTGGAATGGAACTCGGAACCGACGCTACGCAGGACTATTGGGTCGTAACCTATTTGCCAAAATGGACTTTCTGGAACACCGTTCGCACGATCGCCTGTGTCGTATCGGCCGCGCTGCTGCTTTCCGGGCTATTGCTGTTGACCGGCGACCACGGGGTTTGAGTACTGGAGCGCAGCACGCAGGTCCAGCTAACACGACCGGCAGTCGAAAGGGCATCGCCTCGCCATCGGCTTTTCGATTTTGCCACCCCATCGGCTCCGGTCGCAGACCTCACCTGCTCATGGTACAATTTGCAACCGTGCTCGAGTGGGAGGCTGACGTGTATATCAAAACGATCGAACCTGACGATGCGAGCGGTGAAATTGCCGCGCTCTACGACGCGGAACGCGCGTCCATGGGACAGGTCATGGAGGCGACGCAATGCTGGTCCGCCCGGCCGGACATTATCGTGCCGATTGAAAACCTGCTGCACCAGATCCGGGATGAATTCTCCCTTGGTCTGCTGAATTTCCGGCTTATCACCTTCGTAGCCGCACGGTTTGTTCCTTCCAGCTATTGCTCGCACGTGTATTTTCGAGCGCTGTCATCAATGATCGGCCGCGACGAAACCCTGGCCGTTCACCGCGACTATCGAAATGCCGGCCTTAGCGAACAACAGGTCGAGATGCTGGCCTATGCAGAGCAGATCAGCCGCGATGCCTCAAAGATTACCGAGACGGACATCAAGCGCCTGCGCGACGTCGGTTTCAGTGACCTCAATATCGCCGATATTGCTCTTGCTGCGTCATTTCGAAACTTCATGAGCCGGTATTTTGACGCCGTCGGAGCAACTGTGGAGGCTGAATTCCTCGATGCCGATCCTGAAATCAGGCAGGAACTGGCCGTCGGCCGGAAATAGGAACCATTCGTGGACACGGCCATTCGCCGCACTGGTCGAATGGTGAGGCCTTCGAACAAGCAGCGACATGTTTGACATATTCGTTCCGTACCGTCGGATCTGTTCGTCGATCCAGTAGCAGCCGGAATGCGCAATATGCAGTTTCGATCAGGTCGCTCGGTTGTAGCCGCCCTCGCCCTTTTGATGATGTCCTCAACAGGTGTCGTCGCCGCACCCGCTGAGGACCATTGGAGCCGCACGCCCGATGAGGCGGCAGACGTCCTTCTCGACGAGGCACAGACCTACATAAAAAGGGGCAGATTTGACCTGGCAATGGTGGTCCTTGCGGAGGCCGCCGAGGCAAGCCCCGAAAACCCGGACGTGTGGAATCTGATCGGCTTCAGTCAGCGCAACAGCGGAAACCTCGACGAAAGTGCCGAAGCCTACACAAAGGCGCTCCGGCTCGATCCAGACCATTTGGGTGCCTTGGAATATCAGGGGGAATTGTTCTTGCTGACCGGCGATGTCCAGTCAGCCCTGGGCAATCTTCAACGCATGGAGTCCCTTTGTCCGGAGGGCTGCGAGGAGACAGGCGAACTGGCGGCCTCCATTCGAAGGTTCCAGAACCAGAATTAGCGACGCGCACCGGCAATCTGCGTCGCCCACAAGCCTATCACCCCGAAACCCGGTGACTTAGGATGGACCTTCAAGAAAAGGTTCTAAGGGGTCGATATTATGCTGGGGCTCGATGTATTGGTCAGCGTTGCCAACGTTGTCTATCTGTTTTCCTATTCGGTGCGAGACATATTGTGGCTGCGTATCCTGACCGTGGTCGGTGGCACATTGCTCATGCCCTACTACTACCTGCAGGAAACGCCGCTTTGGGCGCCGATCGGCTGGAATGTCGTCTTTATCGCAATCAATCTCTTCTGGATCACAAAGCTAGCGCTGGATCGGCGCCCGGTGCCCTTTACCGAGGAGGAGAAACGCATCTACCGGATTGCGTTCCGCAATATTCGCGAACGTGACGCATTCAAGCTGTTTCGCATGGGCAAATGGACATCCGTTCCGGCCAGCACAAAACTGGTGAACCAGGGGGACGCGGTAGAGCACCTCTCGGTCATCGTCGATGGCGAAGTCAATGTCGAGATGAACGGAACTGTTGTGGACACGCTCGATCAGGGACGGTTCCTGGGTGGCGCTGCGTTCCTCAACAGGGTCAACCAATATGAAGCGCCTGTTTCCGTGCAAACCACTAGGCAATCACGCGTCATTGCCTGGACGTTTGCGGATCTGGAGGCACTTTTTGACAAGGATCTGCGCCTTGAGGTCGATATTGAAGCCAGCCTCGGGCTGGAACTGACACGCTTCCTTGAGACCGCAAGAACGAGGCTCCTGTAGCGCCGATCGCAGAATCTGCTTTCAGCATCGGGATCTGAGCCTTAGATTGTCGACATTGATTGAGCGCCGTGGATAAAGACCGCTATGCCCAACGGATTTCCGGCTGGCTTGAAACTCAATTTTATTGAGTTGCCTGTCAGCAAAGACAAGGCTTTCCAATACGAGTATCGCCCGCTTCCGCGCAATTTTCTGGCCGGGTCGCCGGTTTCGTCGTCGCTCTCTCCGGCTCGCGAGCCTGGCTACTATTTCAGTGATGGGAAGATCACCGGCAATCCGTTCCTTGATGCACCGCTCGATCAAGCCACCGGCGGCACGGTCTATTTTGAGTCGGAGCGTGAGGAGAACCTGAGATCCCTGGTTCGTATGTTGATGGGCTACAAATCGCAAAGGAACGATTTCACGGCGTTCGGCATTTCCGCCATCAACCCGGTCGAGGAACGTTTTCTGGATCAGATGAAGATAGTGCCTCATGCGGCGATATCACACGTTTCGGAAACCGATCAGAATGGGCTTCCCGGCGATCAGCGCGTGACAATGGAGGAAGCGATCATAGGCTTTGTCAGGGCCCAGTCCCAAAAATGGAACGAGCCCGGACGGACCTTCAGTTCCCGGCTCAGCGGCGCGGCCGGCGGCGACGGCGAATATGCCAAGGAAGCGCTCGCCTTTGGTCTGCATATGGAAAACACCCATTGGGGCGTCCTGCGCCTTTGGAGCCGACCCTGGCTCGTTCTGAAGTAAACCGGCTTTCGGGTTGCCGTCCCGCCAATTGGCTTTCACTTCGGTTTTTTGCTAGTTTTTGAGAAACGGCTATCAATTTATTGATGCAATACTGCAGTGGCGCAGCAGGATTGCGACCTTGAATGAATGTTGATCCAGCCGTCGGTAATGTTGGTAGTTCAGATCAATCCAAGATCTTGTCAGATGCTCGATAGACTGAAAGAACGCCTGCTCAGCCCCCGCATGATTGTCTCGCTCATCCTTGCGGTGATCATTGTCGGCGCAACGCACCTGATTACCAACATCAATCTGATTGAAAAACTCCAGCGTCTTGCTGGCTTCACTGAGTATGTGGACAGTTCTCTCACGTCTGTCGACACGTTCAAGATCGTCAATGTTTTCTACTACGAGTTTATCGGCTGCGAGATTGAGGGCGACTTTCCGAAGTATGGCATCAACTGCTCCGGTGACGGTCTTTCAGGGCCGAGAATGACGGAAACGGAAAGCAGGATCTACGGCCAGGAAAAGAAATTGAGCCAGCGCTTCGTTGAGGCCGTGTTCAATGCGATAGGCAGACTGTGGAGCGAATCGACGTGGCTGGGTCTGGCGATTTTTGTCCCTGCGATGTGGGTGGCCGGTGTCTTCGTTCATAGCCGTCTTCCGGGCGAAAACGACTTTCTGGACTTTCTCTATTTTGTATTTGCCACACCCGTGGTCGCCAGTGGCATCGCACTTGCGCTGAAAGTGCTTCTGCTTGTCCTTGTGTGGATATTCTCGGCCGCCTTGGGTGGCGTCATCTGGGTGGTTGTGACGCTCAGCGGCTTTTCCTTCTGGATCAGCCGTGGCGTGGAGGTCTACTCGACAGCGCACAATATCGCCGAGTTCCAGCGGGAAAGCACGAGACGGGAATCGACAAAGAAAGACACCGACCAAAAATAGCTGCCGGGAAGAAGCGGGTCGCGATTTCTGAGGATGCAGGACCGGGATTGTCCCGTTGCCGACCGGTCTTGATGCCTCGGCCGTGCGTTGCAGTTTGCAGATTTTACTTGCCTTTGTCGCGATTTCCCGCCAATCGCTCACCATGCGCATCGTGCTGCGGACACTCATGCTTGCCGTTGCGGTTCTTGCAGTTGCCGGAATTTTCAGGCTGTCTTATGCCTATTTCCAGTCCGAGGAACTGTCCAAGGCCGATGAGAGACTGTCGCTGTACCGAAGTTCGGTCGTTGCGGCACTGGAACGCTTTTCACACCTCACCTACGTCCTTGCGCGCGATCCCTTCGTGATCGCAACGGCCGGCGACAACGATACCGATCTTCTGAACCGCAGACTGAAGGGTTTCGCACAGCAGGCAGGTCTCGACGCAATATACCTGATGGGCCGTGACGGCGAGACAATCTCGGCATCGAATGCCGGGGAACCGTCCAGCTTTGTCGGGCAGAACTACGGCTTCCGGCCCTACTTCAAGGACGCCATGGCGGGAAACCAGGGCCGATTTTACGGTATCGGAGCGACGACCGGCGAGCCAGGGTATTTCATTGCCGATTCCGTGCGCGACGCAAGCGGTGCCGTGCTCGGCGTGATCGCCATCAAGATCGATCTTTCCCGGCTGCAGGAAAGCTGGCGCCGGGGTGGTGAGCAGGTCTTCATGACCAATGCGGATGGCGTGGTGCTGCTGTCTTCCGATCGTGACTGGTCCTATCGTGTGCTTTCGCCGCTGACCAACGAACAAAGGGAACTGATCCGCTCGAGCCGCCAGTTTCCCGGCCAGGCCCTGGATCCACTGGACTGGACGCCTCTCCCCGCGCAGCGCGCCAGGATCAACAACACCGAGCGTCTTCACCTGACCGAGACCGGCCTGCCACACGGATGGCAATTGCACTATCTTGCCAGCGACGACCGGGCGATCACCCGGGCCTGGCTGGCGACGGGCACGGCCGTGATCCTTGCCGGCATCCTCTTCATGTTGATGCAGATCCAGCGAACGCGGCGCATGAAGGCGGCATTGAAACGTTCGGAAGAAGAAGAAGCACAGTTACGGCGGGCCAATGAACGTCTGGCGGTTGAGATTGAAGAACGGCGAACAGCCGAGCGACGACTGAAACGCACTCAGGGCGAACTGGACCGTGCCAGCCGCCTTGCGGCCCTTGGCAGGCTTGCAGCCTCCGTCACGCACGAACTTGGACAGCCGATCGCTGCCATGCGCAACCACCTGGCCGCCGCCGAAATGTCCGCACAGGGCAATATCGCCCTCGCCGGTGGACTGAGCGGGCTGGTCGACCGCATGGAGGGCATCACCAGGCAATTGAAATTTTTCGCAAGAACGGAATCGGAGAATTTTGAGAACGTGGATCTGAGGGAGGCCATGCAGGCCTCCCTGGCATTGGTTCAGCCCAATCTGTGCACGATCGACGCAGATGTCGTCACCGGCTTTGCCGAGGAGCCTGTGGTTGTTCGCGGCAGCCGTCTGCGGCTCGAACAGGTCATGACCAATCTCCTGCGCAATGCTGTTGACGCGATGGAGGAAACCGACAGACCGGAAATTCGGATCGGCATCGGCTTGGCCGGGCCGACTGCGTGGTTCGAGATCCGTGACAACGGCCATGGGCTTGGCGACGCGACCCTGGCGGACATAAGGGAACCTTTTGTCACGACGCGCGAGAGCGGTCGCGGAATGGGCCTCGGACTGGCGATATCCTCAACCATCGTCAACGATCACGGTGGTGTCATGACCGCCACGAATGCGGAAGGCGGTGGTGCTGTTTTCCGGGTCGAGTTTCCCGTAACGCCCGAAAGCGAGGCCCGATGACGGAGCACCTGCAATTCAGCATCCTGATCGTCGATGACGACAAGTCGATGCGTCACTCGCTCGTCACCCTTCTGGAGGCTGCGGGCTGGCGCACGGAAGCAGTCAACCGCGCATCCCTCGTTGAAGGCCGGTTGGCGGAAATGCGACCCGATGTGATCCTTTCGGATGTGCGAATGCCGGGCATGTCAGGGCTGGATCTGCTTGAGGAAATGGACGTGAACGCGTCGCCGCCGCTGGTCCTGATATCGGCGCATGGCGACATTCCGACAGCTGTTCAGGCCATTCAGGACGGCGCTTACAGCTTTGTCGAAAAACCCTATGAACCGCGAAGGCTGCTCACGATTCTACGCCATGCGGCCGAACAGTCGCGCATGCGCCAAAGCAATGACCGGCTGAAAGACCGGCTCCTGCAGCTCTCCGGTCTCGACCGCATCATGCTCGGCCGGACGGAGGAAATCCGCGACCTTCGCCACAACATCCTCAACCTTGCCGAAACAGAAGCGGCTGTTCTGATCCAGGGCGAAACCGGGACTGGCAAGGAGCTCGTCGCACGGGCCCTGCATGACCTCGGTCCGAACGCCGACGGCCCTTTCCTCGCACTGAACTGCGCGGCACTGCATCCGGACGGTTTCGAAGCCGAAATGTTCGGTGCCAGTGACGGACCCGACGGACGCTTGCTGGCGGCTTCCGGCGGCACGCTGTTTCTGGATGAGATCTGTTCGTGCCCGCTGCCGGTCCAGGCGAAGCTGCTTCGCGTCATTGAGGAGAAGCAGATCCTGCCGGTTGGCGGTTCGGCACCCATCCCGCTCAGTTTTCGCGTGGTGTCGGCCACCAACGAGGACATTCAGGAGGCCGTCAGTCTGGGCAGACTGCGCCAGGACTTCCTGTTTCGCATCAACACCATGGTGCTGGACCTTCCGGCGCTGCGCCACAGACGCGATGATCTCGTGCTCCTGATCACTCACTTCCTCCAGGAGTATGCTGATCTTTATGAAACGGCCGTACCGGAGATGACGCAGGATGACCTGACCGCGCTTTTGGCCCATGACTGGCCAGGCAATGTGCGCGAACTGCGGAGCGTGGCTGAACGACGGGTCCTTTCCTCCCGCCGCGGCAGCGGTACGATCGCGCAGGCCATTTCGTCCGATCCGCAGATCGAGGATGTGCCCCACACATTGCGGGAAGCCGTTGCGGCTTTCGAACGGGAGCTGATCGGCAAGGCGATCAGGGCAAATAACGGACGCATGGACGCTGCCGCAGAGGCGCTCGGCATCGGGCGGCGGACCCTGAACGACAAGATCGTCAAGCTGGGCCTCGACAAGGAGGCCCTGCTCTGATTTCGGTGCTTGCGGAATTCCGCAGGGCTCTCAGCATTCAGCATGCGAATTTCTTCATAGGCAACCGCCGCGCTCTTCTTGATGATATAGTCGGGACATTCACAGTCATCCGGGAGGATCATCATGCGCAAATATTTTTTCCGCACAGCTCTTGCGGCGATCGCCGTTTCCATGGCGACGGAGGCCATGGCAACCGAGTGGAACGTATCATTGTGGGGCAAGCGCCGCGCCTTTACCGAACATGTCGAGAAGCTGGCTGAACTCGTCAGCCAGAAGACCAATGGCGGCTTCACGCTCAATCTGAGCTATGGCGGCCTGTCGAAAAATCGCGAGAACCTCGACGGCATTTCCATCGGCGCATTTGAAATGGCGCAGTTCTGCGCCGGATATCACCGCGACAAGAACCCGTCGATCACCGTGCTGGAATTGCCGTTCCTGGGCGTCGATTCGCTCGAGAAGGAACGCGACATCTCGATGGCGCTTTACAAGCACCCGGCTGCCATCAAGGACCTGGCCCGCTGGAACGCGACGCTGCTGATGCCCTCACCGCTGCCGCAGTACAATCTCGTGGGTATTGGCGACGCGCCGAAGAGCCTTGCAGACTTTGACGGCCTGACGGTTCGCGCAACCGGCGGTATCGGCGCTGCGATGAAGTCCGTCGGCGCGGTTCCAACCTCCATGTCGGCGACCGAGGTGCGCCAGGCAATTGACAGCGGTGTGGTCAAGGCGGTTGCGTTCGCACCGCACGCACACATGTCTTTCGGTGTCATCGAAAGCGGCAACTGGTGGACGACAAACCTCAACCCCGGCACCGTCAACTGCCCGGTCGTGGTCAACACCGATGCGCTTGACGCGCTGACCGACGAGGAGCGTGATGCTCTACTGAGCTCGGTCGATGAAGCGCTCGACCACTACATCGAAAACTACAACAACAACACCATGAATGCCTGGGGGCCGGCTCTCGAGGAGCGCGGCATCGAACAGGTGACATTCACCCAGGAAGAGATCGATGCGTTCCGTGAAGCTGCAGCCGCCCCGGCAGCGTCAGCCTGGATTGAGGAGAACAATGCACGTGGGCTCCCCGCCCAGGAGCTGTATGATTTCGTTCTCGAACAGATCAATCAGGGCAGCTAGGTTCTGACCTTTACCATGCCCCCGCGCCGCCTTTTCTGCGGCGCGGGGGTCTCGGACTTGAATTGCCGCAAATCGGGAGGTGGTTGTGGCAGGCTCATCCCTGGTGCTGACCGATGACAGCACGCTCAGCAGAATCGACCGCCGGCTTTACCGGCTGGAGACCTTCATGGCCTTGCTGAGCGGCCTGGCGGTGTTTGCACTCATGCTGCTGGCCGTTGTCTCCGTTTCCGGGCGGAACTTCATGAACCAGCCGCTGCCCGGCTATGTCAACTGGATTGAGCAGGCGATGCCGCTCATCGCGTTTCTGGGCATTGCATACGTACAGCGCGACGGCGGCCACATCCGCATGGATATCGTTGCTTCGGCGCTTTCCGGCCGTACCCTCTACCTGGTCGAGCTGATCACGACCCTCGCGATACTTATCCTCATGGTTCTGATGGTCTGGGGAAGCTGGTCGCATTTCCTGCGAAGTTTTGATTTTGCGGCGCCGATGTGGAGCCGCGACAGTTCGATGGATATCGCCTTGCCAATCTGGCCCGCGAAACTGCTTGCGCCTATTGCCTTTTCTGTTCTTTGCCTGCGCCTTGTGCTTCAAATCTGGGCATACGGGCTAGCGTTCTGGCGCAACGAAGAACGCCCCGTGGCGGTTCCGCTGATCGCTGATGCGGCAACACAGGCGGCCATGGAAGCCGAACACGTCTCCGGACATGACGATTAGGGGCGCGCACCGTCATGGAACCTATTGAAATCGGATTGATCGTATCGGGCGGGCTTCTCGTCCTCGTCCTGTTGGGCATGCGTGTCGCCTTTGCCGCCGGACTGGCCGGGCTCGTCGGCCTGATCTGGATATTCTGGGCAAGGAAGGACTATGGCGCGGACGATTTCGGCTGGGCCCTGACTGTCGCCGTCAAGACCGCCGGTCAGGTGCCGCACTCCAAGATATCGAGCCAGGCGCTCAGCCTGATCCCGACATTCATCCTCATCGGCTACCTCGCCTATTACGCCGGGCTGACGAAGGCGCTTTTCGAGGCGGCCAAGCGCTGGCTCGCATGGGTGCCGGGCGGCCTTGCCGTCGCCACGGTTTTTGCGACCGCCGGATTTGCCGCTGTTTCCGGCGCATCGGTCGCGACATCCGCCGTGTTTGCCCGGATCGCCATACCGGAAATGCTCGAGATCGGATACGACAAGCGTTTCGCAGCGGGCGTGGTTGCGGCCGGCGGCACTCTGGCCTCGCTGATTCCGCCATCGGCGATCCTTGTTATCTACGCGATTATCGTGGAACAGGATGTTGGAAAACTGTTGCTGGCGGGCTTTATCCCGGGTGCATTCTCCGCGCTTGTCTACGGATTGCTGATCATCGGCCTGGCGTTGACCATCCGCGGTTTCGGCCCGGCGGTCAAAGGCTTCACATGGAAGCAGCGCCTCGTGTCGCTGCCACCCGTCTTGCCGATCTTTTTCGTCGTCATCACCATCATACTCTTCGTCTACAATCCGTTTGGCGGCGACGCGTGGGGAACGCCCACCGAAGGCGGTGCGATCGGTGCATTCGTCGTGTTTTTGATGGCTGCCTACCGCGGAATGCGTTGGTCGCAATTGAAGGACGCGCTGCTGGAAACAGCGAAACTCAGCGTGATGATCTTCACCATCATCTGGGGCGTTCTGATCTATGTCCGCTTCCTCGGCTTTGCCGACCTGCCCGGTGCTTTCGCAGACTGGATCACGTCCCTTTCGATGTCGCCCTTGCTCATTCTCGTCTGCATTCTGCTGGCCTACGCGGTCCTCGGCATGTTCATGGATGCCATCGGCATGCTGCTGCTCACGCTGCCTGTCGTTTATCCTGCCGTCATGGCGCTCAATGGTGGAGAATTCGTGTCCGCGGCGGACAGCACCTTCGGCATGAGCGGCCCCATGTGCGCCATATGGTTCGGCATACTTGTGGTGAAGATGGCGGAGTTCTGTCTGATCACGCCGCCCATCGGCCTCAATTGCTTTGTGGTTGCCGGCGTGCGTGAGGATCTGAGCGTTCAGGACGTCTTCAAGGGTGTCACGCCCTTCTTCATCGCCGACGCGATCACGATTGCGCTTCTTGTCGCGTTTCCGGCGATTGTCCTTTGGCTGCCGATGCGGGTGTGATGCACGCGGGCAAGCGTTACTTCTCGGCCGCGAGCAGATGCTCGTAGCGTGCATCGGTCAGCGTCTTCAGAAAGGCCACGAGCGCGTCGATGCGTTCGTCCTCCAGTGCCGGGCCGACCGTCAGTTCCTCAACTGACAGCGTTTTCGGAAACTGGGTCCGGCCCCACGGCTCGCCGGTTTCCGGGTTGATTTTCGCGGACTCGGCTTCCGTGTTGTACTGATTGTAGAACGCAACGACCGTGCGCAGGTTCTCAAACACACCGTTATGCATATAGGGTCCGGTCACCGCCACATTGCGCAGAGTCGGCACCTTGAACTTGCCGGCCTGCGCTGGATCGCTGACGTCCGTGTGGGCAAGCAGCCCGAGATCGGCAAATTTCTCACCGTTTCCATTTGCGGCACGCACAGCCGTGTGAACGGGCGTTCCGATATTGTGGTATTCGTAGTTGCTGAATGTCTCGAATTCCGCGCCCGGTATCTCCTTCAGTTGATGGCACTGATTGCAGTTGGCGAACTGCTCGGAGAAGAACAGCGTGCGTCCGAGTTCTTCCTGCTTCGTGAACGCCACCTCTCCCTTCAGGTATCGGTCGTAGCGGGAATCGAACGGCGCGAATTCATCCGTTCGTTCGAAAGCGGCGATGCTCCTTGTCATGGCGGCATAGGCTTCGTCGTGATCGTCAAAGACCGCCTCCCCGAAATGGGCCTTGAACGCCGCCACGTAATCCGGGTTCTCAAGCAGGCGCGCGACAACATGGCCCCTTGTTGCCATGCCCATCTCGGCCGGGTTGAGCGGCGGCCCACCGGCCTGGCCTTCCAGATCGGCCTCCCGCCCGTCCCAGAACAGTCCGCCGACATATTCGCCGTCCTCACGCAGATGGAATTTCGGAATGAACCGGGCGTAGCTGGCTGTGGGCGCGTTTCGGTCGCCGATCGACGTTCCGTCGTCGCCCAGTGAAACCGCCCGTGAGACCGTGCCTTCAAATCCATTGTCCCGCGGATCGGCGAAACCGGCTTCCTGAGAATGGCAGGTTGAGCAGGACTGTGTCCTGTTCCTGGAAAGATTGGTATCGAAGAACAACGCCCTGCCGAGCTCTTCAACCGAAGGAATAAGGGCCTGATCGGCCCCTGCCCCCTGTTGCAGAACCAGCACAAACACCGCGCAAATGACACCGAAACCGGCACTTTTGACTGCCCGCATGGAACGAAACCTATTGAGTTTTTAACTTCTTGAACATATAGGAAGCGCGCGGAAAACGCTTGGGCCGCCGCGTGTTTTTCCAGTCTATGGCATCTGGGCGGACTGTGACATTGGCCAATTGCCGCACTTCGCTTATGTTTGAGGTCCTGCACATCAAGGCAATATTGGGCGGGCAACAGAAATCGAGACGGACATGAAACCGAAGATTTTCATTGATGGCGAGCATGGTACAACCGGACTGCAGATCAGGTCCCGGCTGGCCGGCCGCGATGATATCAACGTCATTTCGATTCCAGAAGCCGACCGCCGCAACGATGCCATGCGCGAGGACCGGTTGAACGAGGCCGACATCGCCATCTTGTGCCTTCCGGATGCTGCATCCAGGCAGGCCGTCGGCATGCTCGGTGGCAGCAACTCCACCCGGGTGATCGACACGAGCACCGCCTTCCGCACGGATTCAGGCTGGGCCTATGGATTCGCAGAAATGGAACGGGCGCAGGCCGAACGGATTGCCAATGCGCGCTTTGTCGCCAATCCGGGTTGCTACCCGACCGGCGCCGTTGCGCTGATCCGGCCACTCCGGATGGCCAATATTCTGCCGGCCGATTATCCGGTGACGGTCAATGCCGTGTCCGGTTACACCGGCGGCGGCAAGCAGCTCATCGCCAAGATGGAAGATGAGCACAATCCCGATCACATCGAGGCGCATCATTTTGCCTATGCCCTGACGCTCAAGCACAAACACCTGCCTGAAATGCGGGAACATGGTCTGCTTGACCGTCTGCCGCTCTTTTCGCCGAGCGTCGGCCGGTTCCCGCAAGGGATGATCGTTCAGGTACCGCTATTTGTGGACCTGTTGAGCGGACCGACAGACATGGTCGGCATACACGCTGTACTGACGGAGCACTATGCAGGCCAGCCATATGTCGACGTGGCTTCGCTTGAAGAGAGCGCATCGACGGAACGGATCAACGCCGAGGCGCTGGCCGGGACCGATGGCATGAAGCTCTTCGTTTGCGGCAGTGCCGATGGTGCGCATGTCAACCTGATCGCCCTGCTCGACAATCTCGGCAAGGGTGCGTCGGGTGCCGCGGTTCAGAACATGAACCTGATGCTGGCGAGTTAAACCGCCGGCCGCAAAACGGTTTCGGGAAGACTGTAGCTGCCGCGGAATGCCCGCCAGTGCGCGACCGCAAACGCCAGCACGACCAGCGCCATGCCCTGATGTGCGAGCGCCCAGGAAACGGGAACCTGCAGGAGAAGCGTCGAGATCCCGATGGCCGCCTGCAAAGTCACAAGGACAAACAGAACCACCGTGCGCCGGGCGTGTGTTGTCCCGGGCGCGCGGGCAAGACTGGCAATCATGTGCGCCAGGACAGCCAGCCACAACAGATAGCCGAAAACCCGGTGCGTGAACTGCACCGTCTTGGCGTTCTCGAAGAAGTTCACGAGAACGGGGTGCATCGTAAAGAGGTTGGATGGAACAAGCGCTCCGTCCATGAGCGGCCAGCTATTGTAGGCAAGCCCGGCATCGAGACCCGCAACAAGCCCGCCGAGATAGATCTGGACCAGAACCATGATGGTTATGATCGCTGCCGCATTCGCTGATCCGGACGAAGGTGGCGGATCGTCACTGTAAACGGCGAGCCCGCGCGACACCCAGACGATCGCCGCGAAGATGACACAGGCGAGCGTCAGATGCGTAGCCAGCCGGTACTGGCTGACGTCGACGCGGTCTACCAGGCCCGATGTGACCATCCACCAGCCAATAAAGCCCTGCAGGCCGCCGAGTGCCAGAATGACAACCAGCGGCCACCGCAGGCGCCTTTCAATTCGGCCGCTGAACCAGAAAACCAGCAGCGGGACGGCGAACAGCACGCCAACGCCGCGAGCCAGCAGCCGGTGAGCCCACTCCCACCAGTAGATATATTTGAACTCCGCCAGGCTCATGCCCTTGTTGATCTGCTGGTACTCCGGGATTTGCCGGTATAGCTCGAGCTCCGCCTCCCACTGCGCTTCACTCAGTGGCGGAATGACACCGTGGATCGGTTTCCACTCGGTGATCGACAATCCGGAATCGGTCAGCCGGGTCGCGCCGCCGACGATGACCAGTGCAAAGATCGCAAGGCTGACGATGCCAAGCCATATGCGGATGGCCACCCGGTTTGCGTCAGGATCATATGCGGATTGGGACTGTGACATATTCGGTTTGCAGGCCTTGATGAGTGTATGTTTGCCGACATTTGTAACAGTCCACGCCAGAAGGCAAGCCACCCCACACGTCACCGATGCGGCATTTTATGCAGTCGACCCCGGCGATATGGGCTTGATCGCTGCGTCAATTCCTATACTTGCACCGTAACCTATCGCTCACTTGCAGGGTTCGAATGCCAGTCCGCCTGAGAAAACTGATCGGAATGATCGCCCTCATCGTGCTCGTGGTGCTGTATGCTCTGATTGCCACGACGGTGGCCACCTATCGACTGGCGGAATCGCCATGGTGGGTGCACCTGCTGTATTTCCTCGTGACCGGCCTGTTGTGGATCCTTCCCGCCATGTTCATCATCCGCTGGATGGAAAGACCGGAAAGCGACCCGCAGCGCGAACGCTGAACGACGCTTATTGCTTTTATTTCAATCCGCAATCAGAATTTTTTAAGTTCAGTCGGCTACAATCAGTCGGGGTGTGGATTTGGTCCTCTGGTTGAAAAGCCATTTGCCCGTGCAGGTGCCTGACGCGCAGCATCAGGCCATTGTGTAGGGGAAAGCAGGGTCGGCGGAGACAATTGCGATGCGAAAACCGGTTGAAGCAACCAGTTTTTCACTCCAGTGCTCGAATGAACTGGAGGCGATTGAGCCTGTTTGGCGCGCGCTCGAGGCAACGCCCGAATGCCCGGTGCACCAGACCTATGACTGGTGTCGCGGCTGGATCATAGAAACCGGAACAAAACCGCTGATCATCACCGCCGTCTATGGATCGGGTGCGCGATCCGGCGAGACGGCCTTCATCCTCCCGCTCTACATTGCCCGGCACGGTCCGTTGAAAGTCGCAAAATTCATCGCTGCGCCGTTCAACAACGTCAATTTCGGCGTCTTCTCGTCGCACTGCCTGGATGATGCCAATCCGGCAACCATGCTCGAGCTGCGCAAACAGTTCTCACAACTGCCCCTGGGCGTGGATTTTGTCCACCTCGACCGCCAGCCGCGCGAATGGCACGGTTACAGAAACCCGTTTTCCCACTGGCCGAGCGTCGAGAACCAGAACCGTTCCTTTCAGGTGACCTTGAACGGCGATTTCGACGCGGTTCTCGATTTCGGCAATGCCAAGCGGCGCCGCAAGCGTTTTCGCAAGTCTGAACGCAAACTGGATCAGATCGGCGGCTATGAATTCATCAAGGCCGGGACGCAGGATGAGGCGCACGAATTGCTTGAGGAATTCTACCTGCAGAAATCCGAGCGGTTTTCCTTTCAGGGATTGCCCGACGTCTTTGGTGAACCCGATATCCAGGCATACTTTCATCGCCTTGCGCGCGAAAGCGTCGGCCAGGAACGCAAGATGCTTGAAATGTACGCTATCCGGCTGCGCCAGCACGACGGCCTGATTTGCGCGATCGCCGCCCTGTCGAGCAAGGGCCGCGATATCATCTGCCAGTTCAGTTCGATAGCGACAGGCCCGACCGAACAGGCCAGTCCCGGCGAACTCCTCTTTTATCTGCTTATCCGCGATGCTTGCGAGTCCGGCGCCAACATGTTCGATTTCGGTGTGGGTGACGAGCTTTACAAACGCAATTGGTGCGACGTCGAGACCAGGCAATACGACACTTACCTGGCCATCACGCCGCTCGGTCGGGCCGGCACGCTCACAGCACGCATCGCAACCGACCTCAAACGCTTCGTCAAGTCGCGCCCCGGCTTGTTCAAGGTGGCAAGGGCCGTACGCCTCTGGATTACAAACCGCTGAGTGTTACCGGTTGGGCCTAGGCTGCGCTGCGGCCCGGTGTATTTGGCGAACCGGCGCCCGGTGTCATCATGAGAAGTTCGCCGAACCCTTCGGAATGAAAATCGGTCAGATACTCCGTCATCAGTGCCTCCTCGGGCTGTACGACCGAAAAGATCACGTCGACATCCAGACCATCCAACAACCGCTTGACGCCGGCTGAATTGGCCGGACCGCATTCGATGACCACGATGTCGTAGACCTTCGACACCTGGTCAATCACCTCCGGAAGCTTGTCGCCATAGTGCATGGCCTCGGCCGGGTTGACCCCGCCCTGCGGAAGAATATGCGCATTGGACAGCCTGTCCGCATGAAGCGCTTCCGGAATCGTGCAGGCGTCGACCAGGACCTCGGTTATGCCCGCAAGGCCGGACTGGGGAACCATCATCCGGCTCGGACAGGCCGAACCGGTCATATCCACCAGCAGTGTCTGACAGCCCTCGTTGGCAAGCATACGGGCCAGCATGACTGACGTCGTGGAGCCCATATCGCCTTCCGGCGATACGACAACGGCAATTCTTGTCTGCGCTGCGATCAGATGCCCGGTGACGGCGCTGACGCTGTGCTCGACCTCCCGATTTATGATTAGTTGGTGTGCGTCGAAATCTTCGTCATTTGCCGGCGAAGGAAATGCCTTTTCATCAATAGTGTCGACCGGGTCCAGAATATCGGAATCTTCTTCGTCGGCGGCATGCGGCGATGACTTCGCGTAGATCGGGAAAGCCCGCTCAACACCCTCATCCGGAACAATTGGGTCCGCCGGTTCGTCAATCGCCACGTCTGGCTCTTCCGCGGCCATTTTTATCTCGTCCGGTTCGGTCGTTTCGGGTTCTTCTTCTACGGCCACCAAATCGTTTGCGGGGCCATCCGGAACATGCCGCTCGGTCATTCGGGCGATCCGGTCCGCTGTCTCCGTCACCTTTGCAGTGCGGTCAGCAGCCACGAGTGGTGCCCGTTCGACGGGAGGCTCAGGCACGGGATCCACTTTTCTCGGCTCAAAGGACCGATCTGAACTTCCGTAGTCAACCGGTCTGAGCGCCCTGCCCGAGAAGAGTTCGCGAAGCATGAGGGTAATCGACGCGATCATCAGAGTGATCAGGCCGGCGATGATCGTGATGGGGATCGGCTTCGGGAAATAGGGTTCGGTGGGGATCAGCGCCTCCGAGATGATCCGCGCATCCGCCGGCAGGTTGCCCCGGTCGGATCGAGACGCGGCCTCGCGGTAGCGTATAAGGTACGCCTCAAGCAATTCGCGCTGTGCAGTTGCTTCGCGCTCCAGCGCGCGCAATTCGACCTCTTCGCTCCCGGCACGCGCCGAATCCGCCTTCAGCGCCTCGAACTGGCCGGTAAGCTCTTCCTCGCGGAGCTGCGCAATCTCCGCCTCATTTTCGAACCCGCGAAGGATGTTTCGTGCCTCTGCCCGGATCTGACCGTTTATGTCGCGCAATTGGGAGCGCAGCCCCTTTATGCGCGGATGGGCATCAAGCAGCGTGACGGAAAGATCCGCGATTTCGGCCTGAACCGCAGCCTGCCGCTCGCGCAGCCGCTGGATCACGTCAGATTGCGCTGCGTTGGCGAACTCACCGGTTGAGCGGCCGCTTTCGATTGCATTCCGGACGGCGGTTGCCCGCGCCAGCGCCTCGGCCTTTTCGCCGCGCACGCGGCTCAACTCGGTCGAAATCTCCGCCAGTTGCTGTGTCGCGAGCGTGGCGGTTTCATCAACAAGCAGCAATCCGGAGCTTGCCCGGTAGTCGGCAACTTTTGCTTCGGCCAGACGAACCCGTTCACGCAGATCGGCGATCTCAGGCTCCAGCCACGCCGTGGCATCGGCATTCGACAGCAGCTTCGCGCCGCTTTGCATGCTCAGATAGGTCTGCGCCATCGCATTGGCGACCTCGGCGGCAAGCCTCCTTTCGGTCGACCAGAACGCGACGACAATCACCCTGGAGTTGGTCACCTGATAAACGGTCAGATGCTCACGGAACGTTTCGATAAGGCGCTCTTCGGGTGGCGCATCGATCGGATCCGATACCAGACCGGTGCTGATGAGCAGGCTGTCGATGATGGACGGCTGGACCGCACCGCTGAATTCGCTCTTGTCGGCAAGATCAAGCTGGTCGGCAACGGATTTGATGAGGTTCGTCGAATTCATGATCTCGACCTGGCTGGCGATGCCCTGCTCGTCGAGAAACTGTGGCTGTCCGCTTTCCTGCTGCCCGATTTGCGCAAACACGGATTCCCGTGCCTCGATCAGGATTCGCGCTTCCGCGCGGTATCGCGGCGCGATCATCCCGGATATGACAAACGCCGCGGCGCATACGATCAGAAGCAAGGACACAATGGCCAGACGGCGCTGCCAGACGGCTGCAAAGAGCCGCGCAATATCAATGTCCACATCACTGCCGTTGGTTTGCGGGCGCGACATTCTTTGTTTCTCCCTCTCAACAGTCGCAGAGGTAAACAATTATAGTAACTTAAGGGTTAAGCGCTTCTTTACGGATCGTTTACGTCTTCGCGCCAAATCAGGATGAAACACGGCAAATTACAAATTGTCGTTCAAAATTCATTCCCACTTTACCGGCCATTAACCTTAACCGGATGATAACAGGGCCAATTCGCTCGCCTCGTGGTCCAAGAGTATTGCTGAAGATGGCGCTTGAAAATCTGAGAACTACGGCTGTCCTTTGCCTGATCGGCCTCGCACTGACGCTTTCCGCCTGCTCCGGATACCGTCCGGCTCCGGATGCGTTTCACAAGGCGGTGGTCCAGCCATATCGTCTCGATGCCGGTGACAATCTGCGCATCACGGTCTTTGAGCAGGAAGATCTGACAAATACCTATGTGATCGATCAGGCGGGCTATGTGTCCTTCCCGCTGATCGGATCCGTCAGCGCGCGCGGCGAGACAGTCCAGGAACTTGAAACCAAGATCGCAGGTCAGTTGCGCAAGGGTTATCTCCGAGATCCCGATGTGTCGATTCAGGTCGATCGGCACCGCTCCTTCTTCATTCTCGGAGAAGTCAATTCGGCCGGCCAATACTCCTATGTGCCAGGGATGAACGTGCAAAACGCAATCGCTATCGCAGGCGGCTACACCGCCCGCGCCAATCAGTCCAATGTCGACATTACGAGAAAGGTCGACGGCGAGGTCCTGACCGGAAGGGTTTCCATTTCGGACCCGATCCTGGCGGGCGACACCATCTATGTTCGCGAACGTCTGTTCTGACGGCTAGGTTCGGGGCGAATATGCTGGAATCGGATTCCCTACGCATTCTGCACTGCTTTCGCTCACCGGTGGGCGGAATCTTCAGGCATGTACGCGATCTGATCGAATATCACCACAAGGCCGGACACAAGGTCGGTATCCTGTGCGACAGCACAACTGGCGGCGCACACGAAGACGCTCTTTTCGACGGCATCCGCCCCTATCTCGACCTTGGGCTCACACGGACACCGATCCGTCGCTCGATTGGGCCTTCCGACCTTGTTGCCTTTGTAAAATGTACGAACGAAATCAAGAAATTGCAGCCGGATATCATTCACGGGCACGGTGCCAAGGGCGGCGCCCTTGCCCGATTGATCGGCTCACGGTTGCGGGTTTCCAGGTCTCGCGTAGCCCGCTTTTATTCACCCCATGGCGGCAGCCTGCACTACAGCAGCGGCAGTCTTTCCGGCAAATTCTATTTCCTGATCGAGAACCTGCTGGAACGCTTTACCGATGGTCTGGCCTTTGTCAGCGACTACGAGCGCAAGGCCTATCTGGACAAGGTCGGCCGTGCCGCGCCACCAAACAGGCTGATCTATAACGGCCTGCTGGAAAGCGAATTTGAGGATATACGACCGGCCAATGATGCGGCGGATTTCCTCTATATCGGCATGATGCGCCGGCTGAAGGGGCCCGACATTTTTATTGAGGCGGTCGCCCGGGCCGAGCACATTGTCGGCCGACCGTTGACAGCGGTCATGATCGGAGACGGCGACGAGAAGGAAAGCTACCGGCAGATGCTGGACCACAGCGGACTGCGTGAACGCGTCACCCTGCATCCGGCAATGCCGGTTCGCGAGGCTCTGCGGCTCGGCAAAACCGTTATCGTTCCATCAAGGGCAGAGTCCCTTCCCTATCTGGTGCTCGAGGCCCTGGCGGCAGGTCGCCCGCTTCTAGCAACGAGTGTCGGCGGCATCCCGGAAATCTTCGGTGAAGGCAGCGGTGCGCTGGTGCCCCCGGAAAATGTTGAGGCGCTGGCAGGCGCCATGGCCAAAGCCGTACAGCAACCGCATGAAATCGAAGAGCTTATGCCGCAAAAGACAGCTCTCCAGACACGTTTTTCTGCCAGCAGGATGGCCAACGAGATGGCCGAATTCTACAGGGACCGCCTGGCTTGAGCTAAGTCCCGACCGGCAACGCGACGGCGGATCAAACAATAATTAACAGCTCGATGATAATCCTTTGCTTACGAAGCCAGGGACAAAGCTGATTACATGACCGCAGAACGTTCCATCAAAGCGAACGAGTCCGGTATTCAGAAGACCGGACCGAGCAATGCCGACCGCAGCGGGGACGCAGCCGGGCAGCCCGCGGAGAAGGTCGGCAAGCTGGCGCTTCAGATAGCCAGGCAACTGGGTGATGACAGCTATTCGCCGGCAATGATCACCGGATTCACGCGGCTGTTTGAGGTCATTGGCCTCAGCGTCTGCGGAATCTCGGTCTTTCTGTTTTACGTCCTGCCGAAATCCGGCTTTGAGATCTATTATCTGTTCACCACCGCCGCTGGCGCGCTTTTCGCCTTTTTGCTGTTCCAGCTCTGTGACGCCTATGAGGTTCAAGCGCTTCGCAGTGTCTTCAAGACGCTTCCAAAACTGGTCATATGCTGGGCGATAACCTTCGCGATGATGACCGCGGTGGCGTTTTTCCTGAAGATCGGCGCCGAGTACTCCCGTGTCTGGTTCGGCTCATGGTTCCTGACCGGCATTCTGTTCCTGGCCGCCTACCGCTACTTCATCGCCTTCGCCATCCGTCGTTGGGCACGCGACGGGACCATGGAACGCCGTGCGGTTATCGTCGGCGGCGGTCCAGCCGCGGAACAGCTTATCCGCGCCATTGAGCAACAGCCGGATAACGATGTCCGGATCTGCGGTATATTCGACGATCGAAGCGAACGTCGGTCTCCCGCCGTTGTCGCCGGTTACCCGAAACTCGGGAATGTGTCCGAGCTCGTCGAATTTGCCCGGCTCGCGCGCATCGACATGCTTATCCTGTCGCTGCCCCTGACGGCAGAAAAGCGCGTCATGGAACTTTTGAAGAAACTCTGGGTACTGCCCGTCGACATCCGCCTTGCCGCCCACTCCAGTGAATTGCGCTTTCGCCCGCGCGCCTATTCAAGCATCGGCTCCGTGCGCATGCTGGATATTTTCGATCGGCCGATCAACGACTGGGATTCCGTTGCCAAGCGTCTCTTCGACATCCTCTTCAGTCTGCTCGGCATCATCGCGTTTTCGCCGGTCATGCTGATCACGGCGATCGCCGTCAAGGCGACATCCAAGGGTCCGGTCATCTTCACGCAGCAGCGACATGGCTTCAACAACGAGGTCATCAATGTCTACAAGTTCCGCTCCATGTATGCCGACAAGTCGGACCCGACGGCACGCAATGCGGTTACGAAGAACGACCCACGTGTGACGCCCGTCGGACGGTTCATCCGCCGCACGTCCATCGACGAGCTGCCTCAGTTCTTCAATGCGCTCAGGGGCGACCTTTCACTTGTCGGACCGCGGCCACACGCCGTGCATGCCCAGTCCCATGACCGTATGTTCGCCGAAGTCGTTGACGGTTATTTTGCCCGGCACCGGGTCAAACCTGGCGTGACGGGATGGGCGCAAATCAACGGGTGGCGCGGCGAGATCGACGACGATGAAAAGATCAGGCAGCGCACCGCCTATGATCTCTTTTACATCGAAAACTGGTCGCTGCTGTTCGATCTCAAGATTCTTCTCCTGACGCCGATCAGGCTTTTCGGTTCGGAAACCGCATACTGATGAGCGATACGGCGTTCGACAACAGGACGCATCCGGTCGTCATTTCTATTGTCGCGAGGTTTTCCCTGGCGATTGGCGCATTTCTCGCCGGTTTCGTCCTTTACGAGCCGGCGCCCTACGAACTCTACATGGTCGCACTGATCGCGATCTGGTTCATCTTCGGATTGCGCCTGTCCCGCAACAGCGCGATCCTTCTGGCCATCTTGATGTGCTTCAACATCGGCGGCCTGATATCGCTCGCAACATTGGACGAGATGGACACCAACCTGAAGCTCTACATGGCTGTCTCGGTGTTCCTTGCCCTGTCTTCCGTCTTTTTTGCCGCTGTTATCGAAGCCGATGAAGAGCGCCTCAAGGTCATCTTTACCGCCTATCTGGCCGGCGCGCTCGTCACTGGCCTGCTTGGCATCCTGGCTTATTTTCAGCTGTTGCCGAACAGCGAGCTGTTTCTGCGCTACGGCCGGGCAAAGGGTGTCTTTCAGGATCCGAACGTCTTCGGACCGTTTCTCGTTATGCCTGCCTGCTTCTTGATGCACCAGACCCTGACAGGCGGCTTTGCGGCGAGCATACCGCGCATCGTGGCGCTGGTGGTATTGACGCTCGCCGTGTTCCTGGCCTTCTCCCGTGCCGCCTGGGGCCTCTACGCCGTTTCAATGCTAATCCTGGTTTTCCTGATGCTGCTGAAGGAACACTCGACCGCGTTTCGCATGCGCATCCTGTTTGTCGGCGCTTTCGGCTTCATCCTGCTCGCCGCCATATTGATGTTCGCCCTGCAATTCGAGCAGGTTTCGGAGCTCTTCACCACGCGTGCGCAACTCGTCCAGGATTACGACGCTGGCCAGTTCGGTCGTTTCAACCGCTACCTGCTCGGGCTGCAGGTTTCACTGCTCAATCCGTTCGGCATAGGACCGCTGGAATTCGGCAAGATGTTCGGAGAAGACACGCACAACATCTGGCTGAAGGCCCTGCTGGACTACGGATGGCTTGGGTTCGTTTCCTACCTGACGCTGACCCTTTGGACGCTGGTCGCCGGTTTCAGGTGCCTGCTGCGTGACCGCCCCTGGCAGCCGTATTTTCTGTGTGCCTATGTTGTTTATTTCGGCCACATCCTGATCTCGACCTTCATCGACACCGACCACTGGCGGCACTTCTATATCCTGCTCGGCATCCTGTGGGGTTGCATGGGGCTGGAATACCAGTACATGCGTCGGCGCCGCAGGGAGGCCTGGTAAAGCCCGTCCGTCAATCCGCAGACCGAACCAGTTCAAAAAGGTCGACATCGAACATGCCGTGATCGGTGATCTTCAGATGCGGAATGACCGGCAGCGGAAGAAACGCCACCTGAAGAAACGGTTCTTCGAGCACGGTCCCCAGCGATTCCGCTGCCTCCCGCAGTTTCAAAAGCCGCTCGTGAACGGCCTCATAGGGTTCAAGGCTCATCAATCCGGCAACCGGCAGGCTGATTTCAGCAAGAACCTCGCCACCATCGACAACGACAAAGCCGCCCTCGATATCGCGCAACCGGTTGGCAGCCACGGCCATATCTTCTTCAGTGGCGCCGACCACGCAGATGTTGTGGCTGTCATGACCGACCGTCGAGGCGATCGCGCCATGCTTGATGCCGAATCCCTTGACGAAACCGACACCGATATTGCCCGTCTTTCCATGTCTTTCGATCACCGCCGTCTTGATCACGTCCTGATCAAGATCAACCTGCGGAAGACCCGCCTTGACCGGGAGATCCATGCGCAGATGATCCGTAATGATCTTGCCGGGGATGATGCCGATCACGGGAATGTCGCCATTATAGGCCGGAGACATCAACTGGTCCGCATGAACCACCGGCGCCTTGACGCTGTCGCGCCCGACCGGCGGCACGATTTTGCGGCCGGCAAATGCAGTTTCCGCAACGAGTACGCCGCCACAGATCACGGTGTTGACAGAGCAGCTTTCCAGTTCGTCGAGGACAACCACGTCGGCTCGCCAGCCGGGTGCGACAAGGCCCCGGTCTCGAAGGCCGAAGATGCGTGCGCCGGAAATGCTGGCCGCGCGATAGATCGCCAGTGGATCGGCGCCGGCTGCAATGGCGGTTCGGATCATGTGATCCAGATGCCCCCATTCCCCGATATCCAGCGGATTGCGGTCATCGGTGCATAGCGCGATGAATGGCGAGTTGCGCTCGGTGATAATCGGCATGAGCGCCTCGAGATCCTTTGACACCGAGCCCTCGCGCACCAGAATATGCATACCCTTCTTCAGCTTTTCCAGCGCCTCGTCCGCGGTCGTTGCCTCGTGGTCGGTCCGGATGCCGGCCGCGAGGTAGCCGTTCAGGTCATAGCCGCGCACCTGCGGCGCATGACCGTCGATCGGATCGGTCGAGAAGGCAGCGATCTTCGCAAGGCACGCCGGGTCCTTCGCAAGAACACCGGGATAGTTCATGAATTCGGCGAGGCCGATCACTTTCGGATGCTCCTTGAACGGCAACAGGTCATCGATTTCGAGAACGGCGCCGGAAGTCTCAAAGGATGTCGCCGGAACGCAGCTGCTGAGTTGAACCCGCACATCCATGAGTGTGTTTTCCGCACAGTCCAGGAAGTAGCGTATGCCGGCGGCACCGGTGACATTGGCGATTTCATGCGGATCGCAGATGGCCGTTGTTACACCGCGCGGCAGCACACAACGGTCGAATTCGTAAGGCGTGACGAGGGACGACTCGATGTGCAGATGCGTGTCGATGAAACCGGGAACGACGGTCTTCCCGCTAACATCGATCTCCCTCGTGCCGCTGTAGGTCCCGCAGGTTCCGACAATCGTGTCACCGCATATCGCGATATCCGATTCGATGATCACGCCAGTAATGAGATCGAAGAGGCGGCCGCCCTTCAAGACGAGGTCCGCCGGTTCGTTTCCGGCGCCCTGATCGATCCGTCGCCTCAGTTCCTCACTCATGCATCACCCCGTTGTCCGCGCGCACCCCGAGACGGGTCGCACCCTGCATTTGCCAGCATTGCCAATAGTTTAATTGGACATTGATAGCAGAAACATGGCAGTCGCAACACGAAAATGGAAGATGATCTGTCAGGCGAAGGCGTCCCCGCCGTGGGATACAGGCACTGTGCTACAAGCTCTTAGTAGTCCCGTTCGAAGAAGATCCCCGCCTTCGAATTGCCGTCCGTATCGGCTTCGCCGCGCGCCTTGAGATTATCCGTCAGATCCATGTCGATGGTCACGCGGCCCGAACCGCCGGAAACACCCTGTTCGACATTCAGATATGTCCGGTCATTGATGTAGCGGCCGATACCGATCGATGTGCTTCCGTCGTCCTGGTCGGTGTTGATATCGATATCCGCCAGTCCGGTCAGGTTGCGCAACCGTGACAGGACGCCGCCGCGTGTATTGGCGCCGCCCAGCGAAGCCAGTGCGTTGGCGATCTGCGCGATCTGTATGGCGGAGAGATTTGAAAGGCTCTTTCCGAAGAAAAGGTTTGCGAGGATCTCATCTTCCGGCAGCGACGGAGAGGATGAGAAGCTGATTTCGGGATCCGACGCGGTTCCGCCGACAACGATCGAATAGGACGCACTGCCGCGGGTCGTGGTCGCAGTAAAATTGAGCGACGGGTCGAGCGGGCCGGCAAAGGTGATCGTTCCCGTGTTGAAGTTGAAACGCTTGGTCAGCACATCGATACGGCCCCTGATCATCGTGAAGGTGCCGCGCACACGCGGCGACTGGCTCGTACCGCTGACATTGATGGATCCGCCGAATTCGGCATCGATACCGCGCCCGCGCAGGAATATCCGCGATGGCGAGTTCACCGCAATGTCGAGCTGCAGGCCGCCTGCGGAATCGCCGCCGTTTGTCTGCGAATCCCGCGGTTCCAGTTCTTTGGCCTGCTGAACAACCTGCCGCGGTGCCCGAACATGTTTGACATCAATGAACGGGATCGAAGAAGGAAGCTTGTCCGGAATGCTGATATCGGTCCGTTCGAGTGAGATCGAGCCACCGATCCTGCCGGACCGCAGCAACGGTCCCTCCACTTTCAAATCGGCTCCGAACTGGGCCGTTACGATCTCGCTGATGTAAGTGCCGTCACGCACGGCGATGGCAAGATCAGCAGGCAGACCGCTCGCCGCACTCGTCTGTACCGAGCCGGTGACGGTAATCGTGCCGCTGGAGCCCAGCCGGCCCGTCAGTTGCGAGATCCGGGCGGTCGTACCGTCAAACGCGATATTCGCGTTTATATCACGGATGGTCAGCGCCGTATTCGTTTCGATGAAATCGGCGCCTGTTGTAGTCAGGGTGCCGTTGATGGAGGGATTTCGTGCCGACCCGGTCACCGAGATGGAAACCTCTGCTGTCCCTTCAAGCTGCACACCGGCATCTGCCGCCGGAAGCGTTGCAAGTTCCAGCGGCGCCTTGCCGTCTACCTTGAGATTGAGCCGGGGACCGTCCCCGACGTCAACGGTTCCCGTGACGTTGAAGTCAATGCCGCTGCCCGATGCTTGCGTGTTCAGCGTAAGCTGGTTGGACTGGAACTGGCCCGAGGACCGGACGGACAATGACGGTATCCGCGCACCGCGGCTCGCCTCGACCGAGAAATTCGCCACCCTGAGATCATAGGAAACGGATGGGTCAGAGGCGTTGCCGGAGATGCTGGCGGTTCCCGACAGTGTTCCGTTCTGGCCAAGTCCGGTTGGTGCCACATTCTCGAACAGCGCCACCGGAAAACTGCTGACGGTGACATCGAAATCCAGCTCATCGGCCGCCGAGCCCTTTACGACAATCGTGCCGCTGCCGACCCGCAACGTGGCTGTTTCGACATTGGCACCGCCTTGCGCAATGGTCAGCGAGACAGGCTCCGAGAGCTGCACCGGTACCGACCGGAAAGTGGCGTTGGCCCTGCTCAACTCAATGGTTGTGGTTCCTTGCACAGACGCCAGTTTTCCTTCCGCGGAAACAGGCGCATCGAAAACCGTGCCGGAGACAGAAAACGGCATCGAATCCGGCGCACCCTGGATACTGGCCTTCGCATTGGTGATCTCGGTGCCCGAAACTGTCACGCTGCTGGCGGTTGCGGATGCTGAAAGGTTCCGCGCCTGCCGGGCATCATCAAGGTTCACTTCTATATCGAGATTATTCGCCGATAACGGCCCCGTCGCGAAGTCCGGTGACGTGAGACTGGCGGTGACATTCTGCTTTCCGTCGACACCGGCGAAGGTGACGGTCCCGGACGCCGAACCGCTCAATCCCTCCTGCAAAAGAAGCGGTCCGAGCTCCGCGAGCGAGGTGATGTCGAGGCTCAGTTCCCCGTTCAGTATGCCGTTGGAATCGGCGTTCACCTTGCCGATTGCCCGTGCGCCGGGCACTGTCAGGTCGAGCGTTTCGACCACCGGAACTCCGTCGGATCCGCCGGACACCCGCGCTGAGACGCTGATCGGGTGCCCTTCGTAGCGCCCGTCGACCTTTAGATCCGCGTTCGGACGATCCGGCGACGCGACACCGCTCGCTGAAACCGAGAAATCCTCGAGCGGATTATCGAGAACGGAGATGTCGACGCCCCGTGCGTCAAGCTTGAATTCCGGTGTCGATTGCGTACCGGAAAGCCCGAGCTCGATATTGAAACCGCCCTGCACTTCCTCGCGGAAACGGGACAGATCCATCAGGGAAAGCTTGGAGCTGAATTCGATCGTTCCATCGCTGAGCTCACCGCTGCCGCTTGCCGTCAGGTTTTCACCTTCGACGCTGAGATCGGTCAGGACAAGCGAGCCATCGCCCTGGCGGGTCACCCTGCCCGAAATATCCGCCTGCTGGGACCCCAGCAACTGTGGCAACGGCGAACCGGACGGTGCGGTAACCCGTGCCTGCAGCCGCATATCGGCGAAGCGTTCCGCGACATTGACCTGCCCCCGCGCCGTTGCGTCCAACGCCGAGGTTTTCAGTTCGAGCCGTTTGAATTCGATCTCGCTGCCGCTGAAGGTCACATCGGTCGACAGCTCAGGGGAACCGGCAATCAGCGTATCGACGACATTCTGGCCCGTTGTGACGGACGCAGCCGACAGGTCGACACTTGCTTCACCGGTCGCGTCCCGGAAACTCACATTTGATGATGCACCGCTGACAACAACATCCCCGACAGAAACTGATCCGTCTGAAATAGACTTCACGGAGCCATTCAAACGCCATTCGGCAGTTTCAAGGCTTCCCTTCAGCGACGAATTCAGCTGGACATGGCCGATATCGAGGGACTGGTTCTGTGCCACCTGGAACGCGACCTGCGATCCGGCACTTCCGAATTCAATGTCCGCGGTCAGATCGACGGAGTTTTCACTGGCAAGCACATCGCCCGACGCGGCGATCTTCAGCAGCGCCGAGCTTGCATCGAACTTCTCGAGCCTGATTGTGTCTTCCCCGTCGCGTTCGGCCGTGAGCTCTATCTGCGTATCACCCGCAAAGAGCGGCGCCAGCCGACGCGGCAGCAACGGCGCCAGATATCCCTTGAGCGTACCGTCAACGGCTTGCCGTTCATCACTGATCGACAGGGACACGTCACCCTCAACGGTTTTCGTGCCGTCAAGCTCAACCGCCAGGCTGGCTCGCCACGCGTCCAGTGGACCGCTGCCCGTAAGGTCGATGTTCACGGCCGGAAGCCCGTAGATATTCAGCGCGCGGGCGACAAGGCCATCCGAAGGTTCGCTGGCCTTGAGGTCAAGCGCCAGTTCATTGCTGTTGGGCGATATCTTCCAGTCCGCGGACACTTCGCCGGATGTCCCGTCTATGCGCAGGATGTCGAGTGTCCCGGAAAGATCGACCGGCGAGTCCCGCAGGAGAACGGAGCCGGTCAGTTGCAGCGCGGCCTTTTCACCGAGAACCGGTTCATCCAGATCGATCGATCGCAGAAAGATATTGTCGACCCGGATCGGAATTGCAGGAAGCGACGGTGAGCCGGACTGGGCCGGCGCGTTACTGGAGGCGGCAGGTCGCCGCGCCACGGTGACGGAATCCGCATGCAGCCGGCTGACATTGACCGATCCGGTCAGCAGGCTGCCAAGCGCCACATCGGCTTCGATATCGTCTGCTGTGAGCCAGACACCGGCCTCGTCCGCGACCGTTATGCGGCCTATGCGCGGTGCGCCGCCGACCAGACCATTCAGCTCCGAAATCACAACGGTCCGGCTGTCGCCGCTGGCCACCGATCCGATGATCGAGGCCGTCAGGGAAAGCCCCGGCCCGGTTCCGACCAGCGCCAACGCGGCGAGAAACACGGCCGCAACGATGAGCACCAGGACGATCAGGAGGCGAAGGACGGTTTTCATTCTGCCGTTCCGGAAAAGGGATTCGCGCAACTATTATAGCGCACTAAGAAAAATAGCGCACTGAAACTAGAAAGCCTGTCCAAGGCCAAGATAGATTCCGAAATCGGGATCGCCGCTGATCTTGTTGAGCGGAACACCGACATCGACACGTAACGGTCCTACGGGTGTCAGATAGCGCCCACCCACGCCGACACCGGTAAACCACTGTCCGCCCTGTCCGGGTGTCGACGATGTAAAGGCACCGCCGCCATCGATAAATGCGGCGAGACCGAAATTCTCGGTGAGCCTGTAGCGTGCCTCGACCGATGTTTCGATCACCGACAACCCGCCGGTCGGACTTCCGCCGACTCGCGGTCCTGCATGCTGGAATTCATACCCGCGTATGGAGCCGCCGCCACCCGCATAGAAACGCCGGTCAGCCGGAACATCAGTGAGGCTTGCGCCGAGGATGGAGCCGACCGCGACACGGCCCGCAAGGACCAGCGTGTCGGCGGCATTCACGGACCTGTAGGCACTGAACGCACCCTGCGTCTTGAAGAACGCGTTGCCGTTGTAGGCGTCGTAAGTCGGCTCGGCGAAAAGCAGTACCCGATAACCGGTCGTCGGATTGAGCTTGTTGTCGCGTGTATCAAGGACAAGCTGACCCGGGATCGAGACAAGGACACTGGTTGACGGACCGTTGGTATCTTCGAACCGGGCATATTCGACGACCACATCCACCTGGCCGGTCAGTTCGTCGCTGAACTCCCGTTCCAGGCCGGCGCTGCCGCTGACGGAATTCTTGTAGAAGGCATCGGTGTCCTGGATCTGGGCTTCAACGCGCGACCGGAACGACGTGGTCGGACCCCATACGCCCGGCTTTGTGAACGTCGCAGCGACATGATAATCCAGCGACGTCGAGAAATTGTTTCGGCCGAGACCGGAGACAGCACCTTCGATACGCAGCGTTTCGGCCCTGCCGAAAAGGTTCCGGTGAACCCAGAACGCCTCCGCGCCGATTCCGTCCTCCGTGGCGGCGGTGACACCAACGCCGATGGTGCGCGGCTTTCGTTCGCTGACCTCTATGCTGATGGCGACGGAATCGTTCGGTCCCGGTGTTTCAGATTCAACGATGACCACACTGTCGAACACACCAAGCCCGCGCAGCCGTGTGCTGGCATCCTTGAGCCGTTTGGGACTGTAGACCGTGCCTTCCGGAATATTGGCCTGCTGGACAATGAATGCCGGGTCCACATCCTCGGCGCCTGAAACCGTGACCGGTCCGAAGATGGCCAACGGTCCGGGTTGAAGCCGCAAATCGACTTCCAGTGTGCGGCTTGCATGATCTGCGATCATCTTGCGGCTGGCGATTTTCGAGAAGGCGTATCCTTGCTCGTGCCAGGCAACAACAAGCTTTTGCTCGGCTTCAACGATGGCATCCGAGCGCGCCGGCTCTCCCGCAACAACGCCGTATTGCGACAGGTCGATCGGCTCTCCGGTCGTCGTCGACGCATCGGGTTCCGCGAAGGTGAATTCCGGCCCCACCTCGACACGGATCGCGACATTGACCGGTGCTCCGCTGTTGAGCACCGCATCGATCGGCACCTCTTCAAACGGTGTGCCATTGATCGTTATATTGACCGTCCCGCCGTATCGGGCCACGGAAAACAGCGCAGCAACCAGCCGCCTCTTGTCATTCTTGGAGCGGGTTAGCAGGCCGATCGTTCCGGACGGTGGCTTCTCCTTTTCGGTGACAAGCAGTGACACCGATTCGAGGAACTCCTTCTGTTCCGCATCATCGACCGTCAGGGAAACATTGTATGGAACGGCGTCCGGCACCGGCTCGGCAACCTCCTGCGGTTGCTCGCGCCCCCACAGCCTTATGCCGAAAATCTCGAAACCAACGGCTGGCGTGGAAAAGCTGAGGGCGGCCACCATTGCTCCGGCGAAACAAATCGCCGTTGCCCGGTATCTGGACATGGAGCGCCGATCGCTTTTCATAGTCCCGTCAGCAGGAGCAGCCTCGCGTCGGCTGGCCGGACTGTTCCGACCTGCAGCAAACGCTCCGGACGCAAAACCGCCGGCCTGCAACACCCTTCCTCACACAACACAACCATCGCCGCGCCAATTCGCGGAAAATGGCGATTCTCTACCCGGAAGAGGCACTGCGGCCGGTGTCCCGGGACGCTGCACACATCCGAATCGGTCGTTCAAACGACCGTTACTCAACGCAACCACAAATGATAGGCCCCAATCCTCACCAAATCCTAACCGAATTCGATAAGCAATTGTTAACTCATGTTTTCAAAGAATTCGAGCTTTGGTAACAGGGTTGAAACAATCCGTCAGCGCGTTGCCTTGATCTCTTCCTCCCAGTTGTCCCACTGGGCATGATCACCTTTCAGGCCGAGAATGCCCTCCTTGATCTTCGAAATTCCGAAGCCCCAGGCCTGCTTCACGTCGACATGCGGCGGCATCACAAGTTCTCCCGCCGAGACGATGGCATCGATCAGGAAGGGCTTGTCCGATTTCAACGCCGCCTCGATCGCAGGCAGGATTTCGCTGGCTTTCTCGACGCGTGCGCCATCACCGCCGCAGGATTTTGCGTAGGCAACGAAATCGGGATTGTCGAGATGCGTGGCGTCACGATTGTATGCATATCCCGCGACCTCCATCTCCATCTTGACGAAACCCAGTTCGCTGTTGTTGAAGACGATGACCTTGAGCGGCCATCCATAACGGGCAGCCGTGACGAAATCCTGCATCGACATGCCGAAACCGCCATCGCCGCACATGACCCAGACCTCGCGGTCCGGATGGGTCGCAATGGCGCCCAGACCCGTTGGAAAGCCGGAGCCAAGCGAGCTGTGATTGAATGATCCGACGAGGCGGCGCCCGCCCTTCAGACGCATCTGACGGGCAATCCACACGACGCAAAGGCCGGTATCGGTGGCGAATATCGCATCGTCCGCGGCATGGTCGGAGACCGCCTTGGCCACAAGCTGCGGATGCAGCGGCTCGCCGTCATTGGAAAGATCGCCCTGTTTGTCCATGGCCTCGAGCCATTTGCCGGAGCGTTTCTTCTGAAGGGTGAGATAAGTGCTGTCGGCCTTGTCATTTATGAGCGGGGCCAGCAGTTCGATTGTCTCCTTGACCGTTCCGACAAGGCCGACCGTCAATGCGGCCCGGCGCCCGACATTGCCGACGCGGCGATCGACCTGGATGATCTCGGGCCCGTCCTTGATGAACCAGTCATAGGGAAAGTCGGTACCAAGCATGATCATGACATCGCAGTCACGCAGCGCATGGTAACCGCCCGGATTGCCGATCAGTCCCGTCATGCCGACGACCGGTCCGTCGTCATAGTCAAAGATATCCTTGCCCTTTAGCGTGTGCACGACTGGAGCGTTGATGCGCCTGGCGAGTTCGATGATCTGGCCCTTTGCTTCCCGGCAACCGACTCCGCAGAAAAACGCGACCTTCTTTGCCTTGTTGATCACTGCGGCAGCCCGCTCGATTTCCGATAGCGGCGGGATGACCGTCGATGGCTGTGTCACCAGATGATGCCTGCTCCGCGATGCCGGGACCTTCTCTTCCGACACGTCAATCGGCAGTTCGACGCGCACGATTTCCTTGTCGATCATGGCACGCTGGATAGCGATCTGCACCAGCCGCGACGTCTGCTCCGCGCTGTCAATGACCGCCTGGAAATGACAGACTTCATCGAACATCTTCGTGAGGTTGACCTCCTGGTGATACTCGGTGCTGCGCTGCTTGTGCGAGATCTGGCCGGTGATCGCCACGACACCGGCCAGCTCACGCTTTGCATTGTAGAGGCCGTTGATGAGGTGCAGGGCGCCAGGTCCGACCGTTCCGGCGCAAACGCCGATTCCACCTGTCAGGGCCGCCTGGCTGCAGGCGGCAAATGCTGCGTTTTCCTCATGCCGTACAGCGATCCATTCGAAACGGCCATCGCTTCTGATCGCTTCAAGAAATGGGTTGAGGGCATCGCCGGTCACACCGAAGATCTGCCGCGCACCGGCTGCATGCAAATTGTCGAGCAGAACTTCACAAACATTTTTTGATGCCATGACGATGATCCTCTGGTTTTCGGTTCCGGTCGATCGCGACCCGTCTGCCGGTCACGGATCATTTTCGCGAATGTTCAAACCCGGTTGCAAGGAAATTCGTTGTAAACCCGGTGACATGCACAGATCTCGCCATCGGTGTTGGACATAGAGCCACGCTTGACGCACCGGCTCAGTCAGGGCAATCGTTGCCGCTAAGGATATTCAGGCAACAACCGACGATCACAGGGGCACATGATGACGCAGACGGTCGCGTATGACGATGACAATATATTCGCAAAAATCCTTGCCGGATCAATGCCGTGCCACAAGATCTACGAAGATGAAGACACATTCGCGTTCATGGACATCATGCCACGCAGCAAGGGTCACTGTCTCGTTATCCCGAAGTCGCGGGCACGCAACATCCTGGATGTTGAATTGGATGACCTTGCGAAGGTCATGGCAACGGTCCAGAAACTGTCCCGGGCCGTGCTGCAGGCATTTGACGCCGATGGCGTGTCGATCCAGCAGGCCAACGAAGCGGCCGGCGGTCAGGTCGTGTTCCACCTGCACGTACACATCATTCCACGTTTTGACGGCATCAAAATGGGTCCGCCGGCCAGCACGATGGAAGAGCCGGACGTTCTGAAGGAAAACGCTGAAAAAATCCGGCAGGCACTGGCCGAATAGCAGATGTGTGCGTTGAGCGTAACTTTCTGAATTGAAGATTTAGCTGGTAATATAAGCCTTTATCTCTTCAGCTTCACGTTCAATCTGCTCGATCTTCATACGCACAACGTCACCGATCGACACGATTCCACCAATTTTTCCGTCGATTTCGACCGGCAGGTGGCGGAATCGGCCCCTGGTCATCATTTCCATCAGCTCATTGATGGAGTGATTCTCGTTGCAAACCTTGACGTCGGAAGTCATGACCGACGACACCGGGTTGTCGAGAACGCTGGGACCGTTGTCCGCGATCGCGCGCACGATGTCGCGCTCGGACAGGATTCCGCTTATCTTATCAGCGGAATCCACGACGACAATGGCACCGATTTTGTGCTTTGACAGTTGTGTTCCGGCTTCCGCAACCGAGATATTGGGTCCGACTGTGAAAACGTCACGGCCCTTTTGATCCAAAATAGTTTTAACTGTCATCGTGACCTCCTTTTGCCGAGGAACGTGACTGGGAACACACGCGGAAATTGCAGGTATGCCGTTCCTCGAATGCCATGGTGCGCGCACTGAATGTGAATTGCAAGCCGTGTAACTGCCCTGTTCGGCAGTTGTCCGCATCGGCGATCAGATCGCCTGCCGATTGTCAAAGACCGGAAAAACGAAGAATCCGAACAAAAAGCCGCCGATATGCGCCTCCCAAGCGATTTGGGCGCCCTCGCCGACGCCGCCGGAAAACCCGAAAGCTGCCAGCGCATTGATGCCGAACCAGATGGCAACATAGGTTATGACGGTCTTGTTGGTCATCGCTTCCGCCAGGGTCAATCGCGGCAGCAGATGCGCGAACATGCGGTTGAACCGGCCGCTCATCGGAAAGGCGAAGCGCGCTGCCGCCCCCATCAGCGCGGAAACGACCCCGGAAGCGCCGATCATCGGGATATTGCTGTCCTGATTGGCAAGCCAATACACCGCTGCCGACGCGATGGATGAAAAAACCCAGAAAATCAGAAACTTGGATACGCCGATTCGGCGCGCGACCACGGCTCCGAAGGCCATCAGCCATATGGAATTGACAACCAGATGCGCGAAACCGCCATGCAGAACGGAATAGGTCAGCGGCGTCCACAGCCAGGCGAGACCCTGCTCGGAAAAATCAATCGAGTAACGCAGCGGAATGAAGCCGCCCTGGATCAGGACCTGGATGTCCTGTGATCGGGTCAGCACATAGTCGCGAACGATCTGCAGCGCCCACATGAGCACCAGCATCCAGGTGATGACGGACGGCAGGTTGAACATGGGTTGCCGAGCGCTCCGTCCGGGCGGAATACCGCCCTCGTCGCCGGACCGGTCGGTCGCGTGACTGCCTGTCATGAAAGCGCCTCTTTGCTGTCTCGAGGGTCTTCATATATCAGGGCCGGAAAAAAAAGAAGCCGTCTGACATCTCTGTCAAACGGCTTGGGTCGGGCCCCACCCGAACCGGCAATTTGTGCTGAACCGCCACACCGAATGCGGCGGGAAATTCGTTGTGTTTTCTATGACATACATGCCGGTGACCGGCAATATAAACCGGTTGTTAACCTTAACTCGGACGACACTGGACTGACCTGCGGCCGAAAGTAACCATGGTCCGCCGTAATTTTTCGGCGTTCTCGATTTTGTGCGGCTCTGCGATTACCGGTTGTTAACCAGAACATCCTATTGTGAATGCAGATGTTCTAGGAGCGGAAATTAACCACATGCAACTCGCGAATGGATCGGCGCAAACACTGGTCATGGAACCGGAAGAAGACACGACGTTTCAGAACGTTGTCGTCAATCTTCACGGCCGCTTGATGTGCGCTGATTTCACCGAGTATGAATGCGTTGCAATGGAGATGTCTCCGGGTCAGGTCCGCTTCAAGAGCTCGGCCCTGCCCCGCGTTTCCGAGCGGATTGTCTCCTATATCGACCATATCGGCCGGATCGAAGGCAAGGTCACGGAATTGCTCGACGACGGATTCATGATCGTTGTCCAGGCTCCGGACCGCAAACGTCAGAAGCTGGCTGCGCAATTGACCTGGTTTGCCAACCGCAATGAGCTCGGGCTGCCGGAAGACCGCCGGCACGAGCGCATCGTGCCGCGCAACCCCAACGCTGAAATCCGCCTGCCGGACGGCGATACCTACGCCTGCCGCATTGTCGATCTTTCCATGTCGGGCGCCGCGCTCGAACTGGAGATTCGTCCCGAACTCGGAACGCAGGTTATCCTCGGCACCATGCGTGCCCGCGTCGTACGTCACTTCGATGATGGCATCGCCATCGAGTTCGCGACCATCCAGCCGCCGGAATCCCTGGAAAACTTTATCTAGAATAAGCCCGTAACTGTAGCTGCCGCTACGGCAACCGCCGCGGTCTCCCCGACAGGACGGCGGCTTTTAGGCTTTCCACAAATCACAATCAGTCGCGTCCGGCGGGTCTTGCAGATGACCTTCAGGGCGCGTTTGCGCTTTTAGTGCCCTCCCGGTCGAATCCGACACTCCATCCCCGTAACCCGTCGCACCGCCTTTTGGGGTGCGTGCTGAAGGCGATCGCGTGCCGGTTCAGGCGCGGTGGATTGTCTAAAATTTGATTCAATATTTATACTTGTTTTATTCGTATTTTATATTGATTTTATGATAAATAAAGCCAAATAAAACAAGAATTTGCACTTATTTATACTGTTATTATTTGCGTGATATAAAAACATCAATGGCATGATCCCTCCCACATCGACGGGGAGACATGCAATGAAAACCGTTACGCTTGCAAAAGGTGCACTGATAGGCGCGCTTTTCCTGCTTCCGGTACAGGCGCACGCCAATCAGGCGAACATGAAGACCGCTGGCCTTACCAGCCAGCCGATCGGTCACTACAATTTCTGTCAGTCCAATCCGGGCGAATGCAGCCAGCGCTCCGGCCGCAGCCAGCCCATGACGCTGACCCGGAAGGCCTGGCGTCAGATCCTGGAAGTCAACCAGGCGGTCAACCGCAGTATTGAGCCACGCACGGACATGGAAATCTTCGGTGTCGAGGAGCATTGGACTTATCCGCAATCGGTCGGTGATTGCGAAGACTACGTCCTCCTGAAGCGCAACATGCTGATGCGGGCCGGATTCAAGGCGGCGGACCTGCTGATAACGGTCGTCCGGCAACCGGATGGTTCCGGGCACGCGGTTCTGACGGTCAGGACCGATCTCGGTGACTACATTCTCGACAACATGCGCGACAAGGTGCTGCTTTGGTCCGACACAGAGTACACCTTCCTGAAGCGCCAGTCCTCGCGTCATTCCGGGCGCTGGATCAAACTGAAACACAGCAGGCCGACCACGGTCGGCAGCATTCGTCGCAATTGATCGGACAAACCAGCGCGACGCGAAAACAGATAAATGCGGGGCACGCATTGAGTTAGGCCACGGTCAGTCCCCACCCTTCCCGTCTCAGACCCTGGCCTGGGGAGCCGGTTCCCACCGGCTCCCCATTTATTTTTGCGAGCTCACCCCTCGATCCGTTCAAGATCGCGGGCGAACCGGCGGGCATTTTCGATATAGTGACGGGCAGACCAGCTGAGCATTTCCACGGCCTTGTCGTCCAATGTGCGAACAGGTTTGGCCGGGGATCCGATAACGAGGCTGTTGTCGGGGATTTCCTTGCCCTCGGTGATGAGTGCCCCCGCGCCAATCAGGCAGTTGTCGCCGATTTTCGCGCCGTTGAGCACCGTTGCGCCCATACCGACAAGACTGTTGTTGCCAATTGTGCAGCCATGCAGCATGGCCTTGTGGCCGATGGTGCAGCCGCGACCGATGGTAAGCGGGAAGCCCATATCGGTGTGCAGGACGCTGTTTTCCTGGATATTGCTTCCGGTGCCGATCGTTATGGGCTCTGTATCCCCGCGCAGCACACTGCCGAACCATATGCCGACATCCTCCCCGATCACCACTTTGCCGATCACCACGGCTGTCTCCGCGATCCAGTGGAAACCGTCTGGAAGCGCCGGTGCGTCAGATCCGAGCCTGTAAAGTGGCATTTGTTCCTCCAATGCGGGTTACCCGCTGCAACAGCAAAATCATCGCCCTGGCCGCCGCTCGGTTTACCGCCTCTTAACCATAATCCTGAATGATCGCCGAAGAGTGTACTTAAACTGCGATCTGCCGCGTGCGGCCGGACCTCTATTCATGAACAACACTGTCGCGTCAACGTCAACGGACGAGCCCCAACCGCTTATTTCACCGCGGCTGATCCGCAGGATCCTGTTGTTTATCGCCATTATCGGACTGCTGACGCTGGCTTTGAGCATCACGGGACGCATGGTCGGTGAACGCATCGTCATGGGTGGGCACAGCACGGACGATACGCCCGTCCAGGTCACGATCGGACAGCACGCACTCGCCATCCCCGCCAACATGCTGCGCTTCAAGAACCAGAGGAAACTCGGGGTGTACGAACGGGTCGACACCTATTTCACCTGGCCGCGACTGGAAGGCTATTCCAAGACCAATCATCGCAGCTTCAATCAGATCGAGGACGCCGATCAACTGGTCTTCCTTACGCTTTCCGGCCAGACCATGCCGCTCGACATGTCCTCCCGCCTTGAAGCCGTCTACGGGAGGCTCACGCAAAACCGCACGCCATTCGGTGAGACGGGGCTGATGGAGCTGGAGTTCGGTGCCGACACGCGCTACGCCGGCGAATTGCTCTATGTCGGTGAGCGTCAGGGCCAGCCACCCTTCGTGGTCCGCTGCCTCAGGAACCAGAACCTGCCGGCGGGATCGCGCTCATGCATGCGCGATGTGAATGTCATGCCGGGGCTGACGATGACCTATCGGTTTTCCCATGAATTGCTCTCCGAATGGCAAAAGCTGGATCCTGCAATCATCGGTCTGATCGGCGACGCACTGAAGGCAGCCGAACCTCCGGCCGCCTGACAAAAAAAAGCCGCGTAAACGCGGCCCCTTCATCCTTGAATCAAACGTGCAGTTTCGGTTTCAATGATCGTCGAGATCGATGTCCAGGATTGCCATCGAGAAGTTGAAGGACAGGTCCCCGTCCTCATCATCCCGGAAAAGCACGCCGAGAAACTCGTCGCCGATATAGACTTCGGCCGAATCGTCCTTACGCGGCCGCGCCCGCACCGCCATGTTGGGATTGAAGGTCTTTTTGAAATAGGAATCCAGTTTGCGCAGTTCTTCGGGCTTCAAGGTGCTCTCCGTCTGAATGTCTGTCAGCCGGCTTTCTGCATGGCAATCGACCGGCTGTAAAGCCCCGCGGCGTCAATTCACGGAATTGACGCCGAAAGTATCTTGCAGAACCGCTTAGTCCTCGCCCAGGGTCTGGTCCATGGAACGGGCCGGCTCTTTGCAACCCGCCTTTCCGACAACACGCGCCGGAACGCCTGCAACCGTGGTTGCTTCCGGCACGGGCTGCAAGACAACCGATCCCGACGCAATACGCGAGCAGCAGCCGATCTCGACATTTCCGAGGATCTTTGCACCCGCTCCGATCAGCACGCCGTGGCGGACCTTCGGATGACGGTCGCCCGGCTCCTTGCCTGTTCCCCCCAGCGTGACGCCATGGAGGATGGAAACATCGTCTTCGATGACCGCTGTCCCACCGACAACAAGTCCGGTCGCGTGATCAAGGAAGATGCCCTTGCCCATACGCACGCCCGGGTGGATGTCCGTCTGGAAGACTTCGGACGAGCGGCTCTGTAGGTAGAGCGCATAGTCGCGGCGGCCCTGCTCCCACAGCCAGTGGGCGAGACGGTGCGCCTGAATCGCGTGGAAACCCTTGAAGTACAGAACGGGTTCGATAAAGCGGTCGCATGCCGGATCACGATCATAAACGGCCTGCACATCAACCCGCAGGATCGAGCTCCATTCCGGCTGGTCTTCAAGCATTTCCTCGAAGGTCTGCCGCAGGAGGTTGGTGGGCATATCGGCATGGTCGAGACGTTCGCAGACGCGGTGGATGACCGCATCTTCAAGCGTCCGGAAATTCAGGATGGTCGAATAATGATAGGTGGCCAGAACCGGATCGTTCTCGGCCGCCTGCAGTGCTTCGGTGCGGATGGCGTCCCATATGGGGTCCATCGATTTGACCTGCTCGGCCGTCAAGGCCTTGCTAGCAACCATGTTTTCATCCTCCGACGATTGCCCCATCGGGCGTCTATGATTCCCAGGCGATTCCACCCGGTCAAACCAATTCCGTGCAATCCCTATCGCACCCGGAACAACATCCGGTAAAGATAGGCCAGATAGATCTAAATTCAAACGGATATATTTTTCATGAAATCACGGCGCAATTTTGCGGATGATACCCTTATAGCCGCGACCGACGGCCATGCCGGTTTCCTGAGCTTCAACCGTCCGCAACGCAAAAACGCCATCAGCTTCCAGATGTGGCGCCAGATCCCGACCGCACTGGACTGGCTGTGCACCCAGGGAGACATCCGCTGCATCGTTATCCATGGCGAGGGAGGCACGGATTTCTCCGCCGGCGCCGACATCTCCGAGTTCGACCGGGTCAGGCAGGATACCGAGACCGCACAGGACTACGAAGTGTCGAACGCTTCGGCCTTTCGTGCTGTGCGCCTCTGTCCCGTGCCTGTCATCGCCATGATCAGCGGCGTTTGTTTTGGGGGCGCATTCGGGCTTGCCGCCGCCGCGGACCTGCGCGTTGCCAGCAACGACGCGATTTTCTCGGTCCCGGCCGGGCGTCTGGGTCTTGCTTATCCTGTCGACGCCATGGGCGACATTGTCGACGCGTTGGGACCGCAGATGGCGCGCTCGATGCTCTACACAGGGCGACGGATTACGGCACGAGAGGCACAATCAGCCGGATTGGTCTTGACCGTCTGCGGCCTTGCTGACCTTAGCGAAACCACACAGGACCTGGTCAACAGGATCTGTGCCAATGCACCACTTTCCAACCGTGTTTCCAAGGCATCCATCCGCGCCGCGTTGTCGGGAGGCCAGGAGGACAGGCAGCATGCGGAGGAACTCGCGCTGTCGACTTTCACCAGCGCCGATTACGCGGAGGGGCGGCGTGCTTTCCGCGAAAAAAGGCGGCCGGAATTTAACGGAAAATAGTCAGAGCAACCGTCGTCTACCGATCGTCCAGATCGTTCAGAAACTCCAGGATTGCCCGCAGGAATATATCGTTCCGGTCACCCGCCACCATATGGCCGGCACCCGATACATCCGCGAGTTTCGCATGCGGCACGAGTTCCAGGAACTCTTCTGCATGCTCTTCGGATACCAGCTCTGACTGCCGGCCGCGGACCAGAAGCGTGGGGATCGTCAGCGCACGGGTTGCCGACATCCTGAAATCATCGGAACGCAACTTGCCGGAGTTAACCGGATGCGGACCGTTGATAAACGCCGGGTCCCAATGCCAGCGATAGCGTCCATCATCTCCCAACCGCAGATTCTTCGAAAGACCGTCCAGCGACTTCGGCCGGCCGCGATTCGGCAGATAGGCGGCGATCGTGTCGGCGGCTTCCTCGAGCGAGCCGAAGCCTTCCTCCATGCGGTCGGACATGAAGCCGAGGATGCGATCAACGCCGTCACGCCGCATGCGCGGCGTCACATCGACCAGAACGAGAGCCGAAAACAGTGTCTGTCCGGATTCATACTGCGCCACCAGCGAGGAGATACCGCCGAGTGATGCGCCGACGACAATCGGTCGTTTGCCACCGCTGGCTTCTGACAGGTGACGGCTGATAGCTCCGACGTCGGCCGCATAGTCGTCGAAAGCGTAGCGCTGGTCGGCAATCCAGTCGCTGTCGCCGTGGCCGCGCAGATCTACGGTGATCGCCGTATAACCCTCCGACTGGACAGCCCTCGCGGCATTGTCCCAGGCGTGCCGTGTCTGACCTCCGCCATGAAAGAACAGGATCGTCTTTTCGCCGGCCTCATAGACACTGGCCGCCAGCCGGTTTCCCTGAACACCGGTGAAATCGCGTTTCACAGGGCTTGCCGTTTCGATCCGCTTTTCTTCCGCCTCGGTCGTCAATTTGCATGCTCCCCTAGAAAATCAATCACCGCCGCCTTGTATGTCTTGTCTCCAACCGCCAGCATGTGATCTCTTCCGGCGATCTCGAAAGCCCGTGCATCCGGCAATTGCCGCGCAAGCGTCTCGGCCGAGCCGGCGATATTGTCCTTGGTCCCGACCGCGACAAGCGTGGGCATGACGAGATCGGCCAACTGGCTCGTGGAAATCAGTTTTCGCGACGACTCGATGCACGCGGCGAGTGCCAGCCGGTCCGACTTTGTCTGATCCGCAAAGGCGCGAAAGGCCCTGCCCGTTTCATCCGTAACCTCGTCGATCGAGGGAGCCAGCAGCGCCTCCGCAATTGGCGCCCAGTAGCCGACGCCTTCTGTCATGCCGGACCCAAGGCCGCCGAAAACCAGCGTCGTGACCAGCTCCGGTGCGGCAAGCGCCAGAAAAGCGCTAAGCCGCGCGCCCATGGAATAGCCCATGACATGGGCACGGTGGATCGCCAGATGCTCCAAAAGCGCCAGCGAATCGGACGCCATCAGCTCGGGTGTGTAATGCTCCGGATCGTGGAACTTCTCGCTGTCGCCATGGCCACGATTGTCCAGCGCAATGACACGATACCCCGCCCGGTTCAGGGTGCTGACCCAGCCCGTAAAGACCCAATTGACATGTGCGGTCGATGCAAAGCCGTGAATGAGCAGAACCGGATAGCCGTCATGCGGACCGGCATCAAGAAACGCAATGCGCGCACCCTTGTTGCTGAAATCGCGCATTGGCAGGCGATCTATATCCATCAATCCGGCTCCATCGACATGTTGGAATAGTGCATTATGACAATCTTGAACATTTCTCAACTGTCGAGGCGACGAATGGTGCCCGACTGGTGTCAAAGACATGTTTTCAGCCGGCGCAAAGCATAAAGTGTTGCATCATGGATGGGATAGGTTACTACGGTTTTGGGAAGCGCTTCCCGGGGGAAATCGTGCAAGGGCGAATACATTCACTCTACACATTTGACAACCATGCGTATATGTTCCGCATGGTCTACGAGAATTTGGAGTATTGAAATGGCCGGGCATCCAATCCCGCATTTCCACAATGACGCTGGTCACCCGGTGATCGAAATCGGCGTAAAGAGATTCATGTGTGTCGGAGCCAGGGCACCGTTCGATCACCCACACGAATTTCTCGATATGGGCGACGAGAACGAAATCATTTGCCCCTATTGTTCAACGCTTTATCGGTACAATCCGGATCTGGAAGCCCACCAGACCATTCCTGAGGGATGCAGTTTGGAAGTCGAAGCCGACTGATATCCTGATCTTCACGCGACCCGTCGCGGCTGGCGTGCCCTCCATGCATTTGCTACGCTACAGGCGCTCGACAGCGCCGTTCCGCCGGAGCCTTGGCGCACTTCCGACCAACAGGCGCGCGGGGACAATATGCAACCAAAAATTGCGATAGTCGGTGCCGGCATTGCCGGACTGTGCGCCGCGCTTGCCTTTTCCCGCCTCGGCTGCCGTGTCGACATCGTCGAGTTCAGCGATCGCCTCGATGAGGCTGGCGCAGGCCTTCAGCTTTCGCCGAACGTGACCCGGCTTCTCGCCGCGCTCGGGATCGACGGCGCGCTTGCGCGCGTCATGGTCGAGCCTGCCAGCCTTTCGTTGCTGTCAGGGCGCAATCTGCGGATGCTCAACGCGATACCTGTCGGGCGGATCGCCACCCAAAGATGGAACGGACCCTATGGTGTGCTTCATCGGGCCGATCTGCAGCGGCTGCTGGCCGATGCGGTGCAAACGCAACCAGAGGCGCGCCTGTTTCTCAGCCGGAAGATTACGGCTGGTTCAGAGGAGTCGCTGTTCGGTCAAATCGAGGACCTGACAGGTGAGCCGGCCGACATGGTCATCGGGGCGGACGGAGTCTGGTCGACGGTCCGCGGGCTTGCGCCCGATACCGGACCTGCGACCTTCTCAGGCGCAATCGCCTGGCGCGGATTGCTGCCGGCGGCCAGCCTTCCCGAACCTGCACACGAGAACAACGTCAACGCCTTCCTTGCGCCGCGCGCACACCTGGTCACCTATCCGCTCGGCCGACGCGAAGGTCTGAACGCCGTTGTCGTCACGCCAGGCACGGTCAGCGATCGAAACTGGGACAATGTGGGTGATACGGACACGCTGCTGGGCCAACTGGACGGCTGGAACAGCGCCATCAAATCGGCCCTTGCTGAAACGTCGTGGCGCTACTGGCCGTTGTTCGAGGTGCGGAAGACGACCTTTGTCGCCGGCACAAAAACGGTCTTGATCGGCGACGCAGCCCACGCCATGACACCGCACGCTGCCCAGGGCGCGGCAATGGCGATAGAAGACGCCTGCGCACTGGCTGCCCTTTTTGCCAGGGCTGATGGAGACATCGCCGGGACCATCGAACGTTTCAGCGCGGTCCGCGCACCGCGCATCGCCCGCGTTCGCAGGCGCGGCGATTTCAATAAATTCGCCTACCATGCCGGTGGATTGATCCGGCTTGGACGAGACCTTGTCCTGTCCGCACGGTCACAGGACGGCCTTGCTGCCGATTTTGACTGGCTCTACGGTCACGACGCCACGGCCATTGCTTCATAGCCTTGAAATGCAAAATGGCCGGCAAAGGCCGGCCATAAGAGCAATTCCCTGATGATCCGTTTAGTGCAGGATCTGGCTGAGGAAAAGTTTTGTGCGTTCGTGCTGCGGATTGTCGAAGAACTCGCCCGGCTCGTTCTGTTCGACGATCTGCCCCTGGTCCATGAAAATAACGCGGTTCGCCACCTGTCGCGCAAATCCCATCTCGTGGGTGACGCACAACATGGTCATGCCCTCTTCGGCAAGCCCGACCATCGTATCGAGCACTTCCTTGATCATTTCCGGATCGAGCGCTGAAGTCGGCTCGTCGAACAGCATGATGCGCGGGTTCATGCACAGAGACCGCGCAATCGCGACGCGCTGCTGCTGACCACCGGACAGCTGACCCGGAAACTTGTGCGCCTGTTCCGGGATCTTGACCCGCTCCAGGAAGTGCATGGCGATGTCCTCGGCTTCCTTCTTCGGCATCTTGCGCACCCAGATCGGAGCCAGCGTACAGTTTTCGATGATGGTCAGATGGGGAAACAGGTTGAAGTGCTGGAACACCATGCCGACCTCACGCCGCACTTCATCGATCTTCTTCAGATCGTTGGTGAGCTCGATGCCGTCGACGACAATCGTTCCCTTCTGGTGCTCCTCGAGCCGATTGATGCAGCGGATCATCGTTGATTTTCCCGAACCCGACGGGCCGGCAATGACAATGCGCTCGCCACGCATCACCTTGAGGTTGATGTCCCGCAAGACGTGGAAATCCCCATACCACTTGTTCATGTCGGTGATCTCGACCGCGACGTCCGTCTCGGACACCGTCATTTTGGAGCGATCGACTTCGCCGACGTCGTGTACAGCCTCTTCAGACATGGTTCTTCCCCTAACTTATGATTTGTGACCGGTATCGAGCCGGCGTTCCATATATGCTGAGTAACGCGACATGCCGAAGCAGAAGACGAAATAGACGAATGCCGCGAACATGTAGCCCGAAACCAGTTGCACCGGAGATGCCCAGGTCGGATCGGTAAAGCTTGACTGGATCTGGCCGAGGAAATCGAACAGACCGATAATCAGCACAAGCGTCGTATCCTTGAACAGGCCGATGAATGTGTTGACGATTCCCGGGATGACGAGGGTCAGAGCCTGCGGCAGGATAATCATCCGCATCATCTGTCCGAAACCCAGGCCAAGCGCCATGGCTCCCTCATATTGTCCCTTGGGAATGGCTTGCAGGCCACCGCGGACAGCCTCCGCCATATAGGCTGCCGAGAACATCGCCACACCGATCAGCGCACGCAGGAGCTTGTCGAAATGCACGCCTTCCGGAAGGAAGAGCGGCAACATCACTGATGACATGAAGAGCACGGTGATCAGCGGCACGCCGCGCCAGAACTCGATGAAGATGACCGAGAACAGCTTCACGATGGGCATGTTCGAGCGGCGCCCGAGCGCAAGCGCGATACCGATCGGCAGCGAAACGGCGATACCGGTGATCGCGATGACCAGCGTGACGAGAAGGCCGCCCCAACGGTCCGTTTCAACCGGCTCCAAGCCGAATGGAATGGCGAACAGGGCCAGCACGACCGCCAGGCCGCCCATGATCCAGAGCACCATCCGGACCATCGGCCCCGGATCCGAATCCGTCCCGCGCGACACGCCGTAGCCGATGGCCAGCACGAGGAGCGTGACAATCACGTAGTCGGCCCAGAATTTGAACGCCGACGGCTCCATGATGAAACCCGGCAGCAGGAAACCCGAGTAGTGCAGGTTTCCGCCGGTCAGCAGGATGAAGGATGCGACCGGGAAAACGATGCAAAGGAAGATGATGTTCGCCGGTTTGAACGGAACGGCCGGGATGAGAAGCGGCACCAAGCCACCGAAGAACATCAGGAACACGATGTTGACGCGCCATTGCTCCGCGTCCGGATAACGCCCGTAGATAAACTGGTTGAAGTAGGCGTCGACATACGCCCAGCAACCGCCGAACCAGCCGTCGGGCCGGACCCCGCCCTGTGCCTCTGTGGAACAGACCGTGCGGTCGCTACCGCTCCAGATTGCGTCAAAGAACGCAAAATTGAGCAGCGGCGGAATCATCAGGTAAAGGCCATAGATGATGATCAGCGTCAGCAGCGCATCGACCCAGTTGGAAAACAGGTTCGAACGCAGCCAGGCCACAATGCCGACGGCCCTTGCCGGGGCTGCCGACTGTTCGACCATCTCTTTGCGGACAAAGGCGACGGAGGTGTTATCAGCTGTATCTGCCATGATCCTACCTCTCCACCAGTGCCATTTTGGCGTTGTACCAGTTCATGAACGCAGCGGTCAGGAGCGACAGCGCGAGATAGGTCAGCATGGTCATGCCCAGAATCTCGACCGCCTGTCCCGTCTGGTTGAGCGCTGTGCCCGCAAACACCGAAACAAGGTCCGGATAGGCAATCGCAACCGCCAGTGACGAGTTCTTCGTCAGGTTCAGATATTGGCTGGTCAGCGGCGGAATGATCACCCGCATCGCTTGCGGGATAATCACGAGCCGTAGCGTTGGCCCGTGCCGAAGGCCGAGCGCATGCGCCGCTTCACTTTGCCCCTTGTTCACCGCCATGATGCCGGCGCGAACGATCTCGGCGATAAAGGCCGCCGTGTAGGAGGACAGCGCCAGAAGCATCGCGATGAATTCGGGGATGATGGTCATGCCACCGCTGGGACGGAACCCGCCGGCGACGGGATAGTCGAATTCGAGCGGCAGGCCGGTAAACAGGAACACCAGCAACGGAAGGCCGAGTATCAGCCCGACACCTGTCCAGAAAACCGGAAACTGTTGTCCGGTCTTGGCCTGTCTCTGGCGCGACCAGCGGGAGATGAAAATCGTGACGATAATCCCGATGATGAACGCTATGGCGGTGATGTAGAACAACTCCTGCGGCAACGGTTTGGGTGCAAACCAGCCGCGATTGTTCAACAGGCCCAGCCAGCCGAGATCACCGCTGTCGCGCGGGTGCGGCAGCAGGCGCAGAACGCCGAAATACCAGATGAAGATGTGCAGGAGCAGCGGAATGTTCCGGAAAATCTCCACATAGACCGTCGCCACGCCACGCACGATGAAATTGTGCGACAGGCGCGCGATGCCGATCAGAAATCCAAGGACGGTCGCCAGGAGTATGCCGATAAACGCGATTGATATCGTGTTGAGCAGGCCGACCACATAAACCCTGCCGTAGCTCGATTCAGCCTGATTGTACTCCAGCAGGGACTGGCTGATTGCGAAGCCGGCATTACGTTCGATAAAGCCGAAGCCGGAGGCGATGTTTTGGGCGGCCAGGTTGGCAAACATGTTCTGGACGCCGACAACGACCAGATAGACAATCACCACGAGCAGTACGATCTGGTAAACCCAGCCGCGAACCTGCGGATCATTGAAAAGCGCAACCTTTGGCTGACCGACGTCCTGTGAAACGTCCTGCAGAGCCATTTTGAATTCTCCTGCCCGTGTCGCGCCTGTCCGCCGGCGACCGGGCTTTATTATTCCCCACGTCCGCCTTGCCGGCGGATCATTTCGTTATCTTGATAAAAATCCGCCCGGCGGTTTTTGTGCCGCCGGGCGAAGGAGCCGTTACCTTAGCGGATCGGCGGGCCGTATTGCAGGCCGCCCTGGTTCCACTGGGCATTGACGCCGCGTGAAATTGCGAGCGGCGTGTCCGGACCGACGTTCCTGTCAAAGGATTCGCCGTAGTTTCCGATTTCCTTGATGATGTTATAGGCCCAGTCATTGCTGAGGCCGATCGCACCACCAAATTCACCCTCGGTACCAAGCAGGCGCTTGATCGACGGGTTGTCGCTGTTCTTCATCTCGTCGACATTTGCCTGCGTGACGCCGAGTTCCTCGGCATTGAGCATGGCAAAGTGCGTCCACTTGACGATGTTCAGCCACTGGTCGTCGCCCTGGCGGACCACCGGTCCGAGAGGCTCTTTGGAAATGATCTGCGGAAGAACGATATGCGCAGCCGGGTCCGTAAGCTTCAGCCGCTGAGCATAAAGGCCCGACTGGTCGGTCGTATAGACGTCGCAGCGGCCAGCATCATAGGCTGCAACCACTTCGTCGGCCTTTTCGAATGCAACCAGTTCATATTCCATGTTGTTGGCACGGAAATAGTCGGCAACATTCAGCTCGGTTGTCGTTCCGGTATTGGTGCAGATGGACGCGCCCGAAAGCTCAAGCGCCGAATTGACGCCGAGGTCCTTGCGAACCATGAAACCTTGACCGTCGTAATAATTGACGACAGAGAAGTTCAGTCCAAGCGCGGTATCGCGGCTCATCGTCCAGGTGGTGTTGCGGGACAGGATATCCACGTCGCCCGATTGCAGAGCTGTGAAACGCTCTTTAGCCGAAAGCGGCGTGAACTTTACCTTGGATGAGTCTCCGAAAATCGCTGCAGCAACTGCACGGCAGAAATCAACATCCAGACCGGACCAATTGCCGTCCTGATCGGGGTTGGAAAATCCGGGCAGTCCCTGACTAACGCCGCACTGCAGCGAGTCCTTGCCTTTTACATCGTCCAGCGTCGCGGCCGATACGGTCCCGGCTGTGAAGCTCAAAACCGCGGTGCCGACGATCGCCGACAGGATTCTTTTTGTCATTTTGTACAAACCTTTTCATTTGCCCTGTGTGTCACTCCCAATAAGCCCGGCGGAAAAGCCTACACGATTTGGCGCCTTGCTTTTCCGACCGCGCTTATGACGACGCTATCACATTCCGAAATCGGCGCTGCGGTCAAGTGCCTACTGCCAGAATCCGGGATTTCGTGCCCAATTTGGTTAAACACCCCAGTGCTTTGGGGTAATTTGAACAATATTTTCCGGATTCAGTCTCGCACAGCTCTCTTGGCCTTTGAATTGCGGCTGTTGTGCCTGTAAACCGGCACCGCGACATAAAGAACCACAGGAACGAAAATGGCCAAGTCCTCTGACCGATCCGCTTGGGGAATCAACACCCGGCTCGCCCATTCGGGCAACGATCCGCATGAATATCATGGCTTTGTAAATCCACCGGTCGTTCATGCCTCGACCGTGCTGTTTCCTGATTCAGCAACGATCGAAAGCCGCAATCAAAAATACCAGTACGGCACGCACGCAACCCCGACGACCGACGCGCTTGCCGACGCCGTCAACGAGCTTGAAGGATCGGCCGGCACGATCATTGCACCATCGGGCCTTGCCGCTGTGACGGTTCCGCTTCTGGCATTTCTGAAGGCTGGTGATCACGCGCTGATCGTCGATTCCGTCTATCATCCGACGCGCCGCTTTTGTGACAGCATGCTGGGTGATCTCGGTGTCGAGATCACCTACTACGATCCGCTTGTCGGCGCTGGTATTGAAGACCTCTTGAGGCCCAATACAACGGTGGTGTTCACCGAGTCGCCCGGATCCAACACTATGGAGATCCAGGACATCCCGGCCATTGTGGACGTGGCGCACAAACGTGATGCGGTGGTCATGATGGACAACACCTGGGCAACACCGCTCTATTTCAAACCGCTGGATTTCGGCGTTGATATCAGCATCCATGCGGCAACAAAATATCCTGCCGGCCACTCAGATGTGCTTCTCGGTCTGGTTTCGGCCAATGAACAACATTGGGAGCGGCTCGAGAAAGCAAAGACACATCTCGGCATCTGCGGCAGCCCTGATGACGTTTACCTGGTCCTGCGGGGATTGCGGACCATGGGCGTTCGCCTTGAGCAACACAGCAGATCAGCCCTGAATATCGCCCAGCAGCTTGAAGGCCGCGAGGGCGTTTCAGCCGTTCTCCACCCTGCCCTGCCCAGCTTTCCGGGCCACGAACTCTGGAAACGCGACTTCAAGGGCGCCAGCGGCCTGTTCTCGATTGTTCTCGATGGCGGCCCGTCCCGCGCGGTCCAGCGCAAGAAGGCACATGCATTTCTTGATGCGCTGCAGATTTTCGGCCTTGGCTATTCCTGGGGCGGTTTCGAAAGCCTTGCCGTTCATGTCTGGCTCGAAGACAGAACGATCGCGGAGGGACCGACAGCCGGACCGGTCATCCGATTGCAGATCGGGCTTGAGGACAAGGAAGACCTGCTCGCTGACATCGAACGCGGCCTCGAAGCGGCGAAGCTCGTGGCCGGCTAGTCCTTCAGGACCCCACCCGCGTCAAGCACCGCCTGGCGCGTGTCGACATCAACCAGAGCGGCGTCTCCGATATCGACGTCTATGACGTCGAGGCCGGCCGACGCAATGATCTGCCGGGCACCGACATCGCCCTCCAGCCGCATGACTGCGTCGAAAGTCTCGCGCGGCAGAATAACGGGATTGCCCCGTACCGGACCGCTGGCGGCCCGTATGACGACATTGCCGCCCGATTGACGGAAGGCATCGATCAGCGCGTCAAGGTGCCGCGTTTCCACGGCCGGCATATCGGCAAGCATGACCAGTACGCCCGTCGCCTCCGGACCCACCGCCGACACGCCGCGTCGCAGTGATGACGCCATGCCTTCCTCGTAGTCTGGATTGTCGATCAGCGAAATCTCCAGACCAGAGAGCGCACCGGCCATCTCGTCACCGCGAAACCCGGTGACCACATGTACCGCGCCGGCCTTGCTGTTGATCGCCGTTTCGCAGGAGCGTCGAATGAGCGGCACGCCATCGAACTCCGCCAGCAGCTTGTGCGGCGACGGCGCGCCCTGATCGGTGTCGGCAATGGCCGCGCCCATGCGGCTCGCCCGCCCTGCGGCCAGTACGATGATCTCCAAGGGCAGTTCCTCCTGCGTCACGGCCTTGCCTGAGAGGCGCGGTTGCGGACGGCTCGGAATTTCCTTCAGCAGCCCGCCGACACCCATGGACATGATCACATCGGCGCCCGGACGCTCACCCGCCAGGATTCGGGCAAGGATCCAGTCGAACCCGTTTTCCTTTGGACTGCGCGCGCAGCCGGGCGCGCCGATCACCGGCACGTCACCGATATGCGCCAGCACCAGCAGATTGCCCGGGTCAACCGGCATTCCGACATGTTCGACGATACCTCCCGCGCGTCGGATGCCTGCCGGAATGATGTCTTCGCCATCGACAATCGCCGATGCGCCGAAAGCAACGACAATATCGGATGCTTGACTGAGCTCTGAAATCGCATCGCCGACGGCCTCGGCATCATGCGGAACCCGGATCTCCTTTGATAATGTGCTGCCTGACGCGTTGAGGCGCTCCTGAAGCAACCGTGCCGTCTTGTCCATAACCGAAGTCTTTAACGACGGAAGCTCGGTCGCCAGCAATCCGACACGCGCGCTGCGAAATGGCCGAATGGCCATTGTTTCCGGCAAGGCAATGCATTCGAGCGCACGTCCGAGGCTGTCACCGTCCACGGCCAGCGGAATAATCTTGATGGTCGCGACCATGTCGCCGGAGGCAACCTGCTGGTGGTCGGCAATCGTGGCCAGCGTCATAGCCGGATCGATCCGGTTGAACCGGTCGACCTTTTCCGCGTCCGCAATAAAGAGCCCGTTGCACTCAGCAAACAGATTGACTCTCCCTGTCGACGCTGGCCCGGCACGGATCTCTTCTGCATTGAGGGCGTCCGCCAGGCGCCTGGCCGCCTCATCTTCTCCAACATCACCTGGCTCGAGCCGCGCAGCGATGACTTCGGCAATATCGGCCGAACGCAGCGCCTCGAGATCGCCAGCATCAAGGACGCGGCCCTTTTTCAGCCTCAGCTTTCCCGCCGAAAGCGAATGCGCCAGCACAGCGCCGAGCGCATCGTCCGTTCTGACGGTTCCGAACTTCAATTGACCGAAACCTGGCGCTTGCGAAGCGCGGCGATGACCTCAGCCAGGATCGCCACGGCGATTTCCGCAGGGCTGGCGGCGCCGATATCAAGCCCGATCGGTGATGCAATGCGACCGATCTGTGATTGGTCGAGCCCCATTTCCTTGAGGCGTTCCACGCGCTTTGCATGTGTTTTGCGGCTGCCAAGGGCACCGACATAAAAACATCCCGCCTCCAGGGCGCTCTTTAGCGGAATATCGTCGATCTTTGGATCGTGCGTGACCGCGGCAAGCGCCGTATAGGCATCGAGTGGTGTTTGCTCGAGGACCTCGTCCGGCCACTCCGCCAGCAAAGTGACTTCAGAGAAACGCTCGTCTGTCGCAAAGGCGGTACGCGGATCGATGACGGTCATGTCGAAACCGGCCACGCGGGCCATGGGCGCGAGCGCCTGGGAAATATGCACGGCGCCGATCACCACGAGACGCGCCGGCGGCAGATGGACATTGAGGAACCGCTTGCGCCCCTCCGCCTCAACGACGGCAGACTTACCGCTTCTGAACGCCCGGTCGACCGCCTCGTCCAGCCCTTCTCCGGCGCGCTCGCCTTCACGAAGCAGGCTGCCCGCGCCGTCCTCGAGATCGGTCACCAGGATGGCAGCCCGCCGCGCCCGGCGTTCGATGTTCAATTGCCGCAGGAGATCCTTATCCACGCATTACCCCAGCTTCTCGACGAATACGCGTATGCGTCCGCCGCACGACAAACCCACCTGCCAGGCCGTCTCGTCGGCAACACCGAACTCGAGCGTTCGAGGTTTGCCCTCTGAAATGATATCGATCGCCTCACTGACCACGGCGCCCTCGACGCAGCCGCCAGACACCGATCCGTGAAAGTTGCCCTCCCCGTCAATGACGAGATGGGCGCCAACCGGTCGGGGTGCGGAGCCCCAGGTCTCGACGACCGTGGCGATGGCGACATCGCGCCCTTCGCCTGCCCAGCGCTCAGCAACCGTCAACGGATCAAGCGTGTCGAAATTTTCGTCCATGGGTTTCCTCCAGGGCCTCAGGCCACGACAGACAAGTAGCGACGCGGATCGGTGGACGCGTCACCCTGTCCTTCAAGGGCGTCCACGAGGTCGGTCAATGCATCTAAATTATGCACCGGCCTGAACTCGTCAACATGCGGCAGCATGGCACGCACACCCATGGCGCGCGCTTCGAACCCCTCAAAGCGCAAGAGCGGGTTGAGCCAGATGAGGCGGCGGCACGATTTGTGCAGCCTTTCCATCTGTTGCGGAAGATCGCCGACGCCTTCCCGCTCGAGCCCGTCGCTGATCAGGAGCACGACCGCTCCCTGCGACAAAACGCGGCGCGACCACAGCCGGTTGAATTCGCTCAGCGTATCGGCGATGCGCGTTCCGCCCGACCAGTCATCCACAACCGCCGCGCATTCTTCCAGCGCTTCGTCCGGATCACGATAGCGCATCTGTCGCGTCACATTGGTCAACCGCGTGCCGAACAGGAACGTGTGAACGCGTCTGCGTTTTTCGGTGAGAACGTGCAGGAAATGCAAAAAGATCCGCGTGTACTGGCTCATCGAACCCGAGATGTCGGCCAGCACGACAAGCGGCGGATGCACCATCCTTGGTTCGCGGAACCTTGGCAGAATCAGCGAGCCGCCGGTCTTCAGGGCAGTGCGCATCGTTGCGCGGGGATCAACCTTCAACGGTCGGTGGCTCGGCGCGAAACGCCGCGTCCGAACCCTGTCGAACGGCAAAACCAGCCGCGACAATGCCTGCTTCGCCTCGGCAATCTCTTCAGCGGTCATTTGCGCGAAATCTGTTTTTCGCAGGATCTCGCGACCGGAACTTGTAAAGCGGGCATCGACCTCGATCTCGGGCTCGTCCTTTTGCGGACGTCGCTCGTCCCGCTGTTGCAATGCCTGGCTGGCCCGTGTCGCACCGGCCCGTTGCTTTTCGCGTTCGGTGCGTTCGAGCGCGACCGGCGAGAACATGGCAATCATCTTTTCGACAAGCTGGCGCGAACGCCAGTAAAGCCGGAAGGCTTCGTCGAAGACCGCGTGGTCCTCATGCCGGTTGACGAAAACCGAATGCAGCGTCCAGTAGAAATCCTCGCGCGATCCGATACCGGCGATCTTAACGGCCTCCACCGCATCGGTCACGGCTGCAGGACCGACCCGCATGCCGGCACGCCGCAGAGCCCGCGCAAAATACACGATGTTGTCCGCAAGCCTTCCATCGGGTTTGGCGTTGTCTGATCCGCTCATGCTCTCAAATGCACAGTGTCTTCGACGTTCAATTCAAACGGCAGCGAGATCGGATTTGACCTCTTCCAGAAGTCTTCTGCCCTCGCCCTCCTCGATGCGCGCGATGTCATCCTGATATTTCAGCAGCGTGCCGATCGTGTCGGAGACAATCTCCGGGTCGAGCGCGACGCTGTCGAGTTCCGTCAACGCCGTCGCCCAGTCGATGGTCTCGGCAACACCTGGATTCTTGAACAGATCGAGAGTGCGAAGCTTTTGCACGTAGGCAACAAGCTGCCGGGACAAGGCTTCATTGCAGCCGGGCACCTTGCGGTGAACGATCTCAAGCTCCGCTTCCGCCGTCGGGTAATCGACCCAATGGTAGAGGCAACGGCGCTTCAACGCATCGTGGATTTCGCGGGTGCGGTTCGTGGTGATAATCACGATTGGCGGTTCATCCGCCTTGATAACGCCGATTTCGGGTATCGAAACCTGATACTCTGACAACAACTCGAGAAGATAGGCCTCGAATGCCTCATCCGTGCGGTCGAGTTCGTCGATCAGGAAGACCGGAGCACCGCTCTCCTTGGCGGACAATGCCTGCAAGACCGGCCGGCGGATCAGATATTGATCGGAAAATATGTTGCGCTCGATCGCGTTGCGTTCGGTCTCGCCCGTCGCTTCCGAAAGGCGGATCTCCAGCATCTGCGCCGGATAATTCCATTCATAGACGGCTGTCGATATGTCGAGGCCCTCGTAACACTGGAGACGGATCAGCGGCCTGTTCAGTCCTTGCGCCAGGATCTTGGCGATTTCGGTCTTACCGACACCGGCCTCGCCCTCGAGCAGCAACGGACGCTGCATCCTGAGGCTCAGGAACAGGACTGTCGCCAGCGCGCGACTGGCCACATAATTCTGACTGTCCATCAGTTCGAGTGTGGCATCGATCGAGGCTGGAACGGGTTTCGGCTTATTGGTCAAGCGTATTTCCTCAAGATGGACTTTGGAGCGGGAGTTCAAGAGAGCCTAGAGGCTCCGCCACTGCCGGTCCAGAAACAGCAGTGAAGACTGCATTTCTCCGATGCGCAATCCCACGACCTCGCCGAACAACACCATATGGGTGGCCATGATCTTGTGGTCCGAAAGATTGCAGTCAAAGACTGCCATGGCATCAGTCAATGTCGGACTGCCGGTGGAAATCGTGTCCCACTGCGCCATGGCAAATCGCTCATCTGCGTTCTTGTGATCAAAGCCTGCGAACGAAGCAGCCATGGGTTGGTGCTGCGCAGCGAGCGTGTTGAGCGCGAAGCGCTTGCTTTCCAGGAAGATCGCGTTGTTGGGATTGGATTTGTTGAGGCACACAAGGACAATCGGCGGATCATCCGAAACCGAACAGGCCGCCGTCACCGTAACACCACGCCGCACGCCGCCATGTTCCGTCGTGGCAAGCTGCACGTGCCCGGCATAATGGGCCATGGCATTCCTGTAATCGTCGGACAGAACCGTCCTTCGTTCCAACACGCGTTGTCTCCAGTGATATCCGTGCAAGTATCGGCGTGATCGCAATACATAGACACATCTGCGTATATTGGAACCATTTTGCAGAATTTCTCCTAATTTTCGGTACTTTGAGAAACTTCACCCCAACCAGGGCCGTCGCGCCGCAGGCCGGTCGGTGGATCCGGGCCGCAAAACTGCAACGTTCGACTTGGTGGCTGAAACCTGATCTGATATCGCTGTGTCAGGATCGACGAAGATCAATTTGAAGGGACTCCGATGAGGCTTGCACGACTGCCCCTTTTCGCAGCACTCGTCCTCGCGGGTTTTCAATTCTGTTCTACGCATGTTTCTGCTCAGGAGACGGATGAGAGCCTGCGGCTAGGTGTTCTCGTGCCCACGGAGGGCAATTTTGCCATTCTTGGCCAGCAAATCATCAACGGAATCAATGTTCTGAAAGACAACTCCGGGCTTGCGATTACCGAGATCCTGGAAGAACCCGATACCTGTGATGCCGAAGGCGGTCAGGATGCCGCGAGCGCCTTCGTCGAAGCCGGGGTGGACGCCGTCATCGGATTTTTATGCATGGAGAGCCTCGCGGCCGCGCTGCCGGTGCTTTCAGCTTCCGATATTCCTTCAATTTCGCTCGGCGTGCGCTCGGCGATCATTGCCGAGGATGCCAATCGCAATGATTGGAAGTTTTTCCGCCTCGCCCCGAGGGATGACGACGAGGCGAAGATGATCACAAGGGTCATCTCGACGGACTGGCTGGGAAAGCCATTGGCGCTTGTGGAAGACGGGACCATATACGGCAGGGAGTTGACGGAGTCTGTTCGAATATTGCTTGAAGAAATGGGCATAAGTCCAATTTTCGTCGACAACTTCCGGCCGTCGCAAGACCGGCAATTCGGCCTCGTCCGGCGATTGGAGAGGTCCGGGGCGACCCATGTGTTTGTCGGCGGCGACCGCCAGGACGCTGCCACCATTGCCCGCGACAGTGCGGAGGCGGATCTTGACCTCCTGTTTCTGGGAGGCGACGCGCTGAATGCCGCGGAAGGGGATCCTCCGCTGGCCAACGGATTTCTTGCGGTAACACTGCCGGAACCGCGCTTCCTGCCGAGCGCGACACGGGCGGTCAAGCAATTCGACGATGCGGGCATCAGCATCAGCGGCTACAGCATCCCGTCATACGCCGCCGGGCAGATACTCCTCGCCGCGAAGCGGGCCGCATCGGTCGCACGGGCGCCGCTCGCCGAATATATGGCCGGGCGTGAGTTTTTCACTGCACTTGGACCCATCGAGTTCGACGATTTCGGCGAACGCAAGGACAATCCCTTCGAATTGATGGTCTGGTATGACGGCACGTTCGTTCCCACCAATCTTGCCGACGAGTTGCAGACCGAAGGCGGCGGGGAAACAACGCAATGAAGACCACCGGTGCGCGTAACCTCATCACGGATGTCGAAGGCCTTCTTGTCGGCAACGCCCAGGATTCAAAGCTGAAATCTGGCGTCACAGCACTTTTGTGCGAGAATGAGGCCGTGGCTTCCGTCCAGGTACTTGGCGGAGCACCGGGAACCCGGGACACGGATCTTCTTGACCCGCACAACACCGTTGAGACCATCAACGGGATCGTCCTTTCGGGCGGCTCCGCTTTCGGACTGGATGCGGCATCGGGCGTGCAGGCTGCCTTGCGTGAAAAAGGCGTCGGCTTCCAGATTGGCGAAGCGGTAATACCGATTGTTCCGGGCGCCATTCTCTTTGACATGATCAACGGCGGCGACAAGGACTGGGGCCTTTATCCGCCCTATCGGGAACTCGGCTACGAGGCCGTGCGCGCCGCCAAGCCCGACTTTGACACCGGCACGGCCGGCGCGGGCGCCGGTGCAGTGACGGCCGAGTTGAAAGGCGGACTGGGTTCGGCGTCCACCCTTCTCGACAACGGCGTAACCGTCGGAGCGCTGGTTGCCGTCAACTCCGTCGGCACGGTGAATGTGGGCGGCGGTGCTCATTTCTGGGCCGCACCGTTCGAGATCGGCGACGAGTTCGGCGGCCTCGGCCTGCCCGCGCCCCTTCCCGCGAGCACCACGGATCTTCGCATCAAGTTCCGTGAACGTCAGAACCTGGAGGGGACCAACACCACGATCGCGGTCATCGCTACCGACGCCATTTTGACCAAGGCAGAGGCCAAACGGCTCGCCATCGCGGCCCATGACGGTTATGCGCGGGCAATCTGGCCCGCTCATACGCCCTTCGACGGCGACCTCATCTTCGGGCTTGCCACCGGAGGGAGCGGCACAAGGATCAATGTCGATGGCTTCATTGACCTTTGCGCGGCGGCGGCGGCAACGATGGCGCGGGCGATTGCGCGCGGCATCTATGACGCGAAAGCCGAACCGGGCGACCTTTGGCCGACCTGGAAAGCCAAATACGGCAACGTTGGCTGATGCCAACAAACCGTTGAAAGCTTTCTGGCCAGATTGTCTGGCCTCGCCGGAAATGGTAATTGCGCCACAATTTCCCGACGCCGGAGCAAAAGATGAGCCGTCCGATCACCATTGCGCCATCAATTCTCGCCGCTGATTTTGCAAAGCTCGGCCAGGAGGTTCGAGACGTGACGGACGCCGGGGCGGACTGGATCCATCTGGACGTCATGGACGGCCATTTCGTGCCCAACATCTCCTATGGACCCGATGTCATCAAATCGCTGCGGCCGCACAGCGATCTCGTCTTTGATTGCCATCTGATGATCGCGCCCTGCGACCCCTATATCGAGGCTTTCGCCAAGGCGGGCTGCGACATCATCACGGTTCATGCGGAGGCCGGGCCGCACCTGCACCGCTCGCTGCAGGCCATCCGATCTCTGGGTAAGAAGGCCGGCGTTTCACTCAACCCGGCGACCCCTGAGGATGTGATTGAATATGTTCTCGATGATCTCGACCTCGTTTTGGTTATGAGCGTCAATCCCGGCTTCGGCGGTCAGACCTTCATCCCGTCCGTGCTTGAGAAAGCCCGCCGCATCAGCGCAATGATCGGCGATCGCCCGATTGACCTGGAAATCGACGGCGGCGTCACTCCCGAAACGGCATCCGATGCCGCCGCTGCAGGCATCAATGCGCTTGTCGCCGGGTCGGCTGTCTTTAAAGGCGGGACGACAACCGCCTATCGCGACAACATTGCAGCGATTCGCAACGCCGCGGAATCGGCGCGAAAATAGCCAGCAAACACGTCATCGGGATCCGCGCCGAACGTCGAGCGATGACAGCAAAAACGCAAAAACCTGCCGAAAAAAATGTTCCGCGACGACTGAACCTTCTGGTGGGCGCGGTGCTCTGGGCAGTGGCCATGGCAGCGAGCCTACTCGGCGGGCTGGAATTGTCCGTGGGCGGGCGAACGACCAGCCGCGATGCGCTCATCCTGCTTTACTTCACCGGCGGGCTGATAGCCTTTGTCCCGGCTATCTGGGCGGCGCGGCGGATTGCAAACAACAGGCAGCCGGAAAAACGGTTCGCGGCCTCTTTCGTTTGCCTGTCAGCCGCGACAATCGCCGTAACCGCCGGCCTCTATGCGATCAGCTACAAATTGTACTACGTGCAATGGCATGGCGATTTCCTGACGACATTCTGGTTCTACGAGTTTGCCGTTACCGCCGCCTCCGCGGCCTACCAGTTTGCGGTCATCGGGCTCAGGAACTATCTTCCGCTGGGCCCAGTCCTGCTCGCGGCGGCCAGCATCTGGCTTGCCAAAAGCATGCGTTGAGATCGCTTAGTTTTTCTGCTAGCAGGCTGCCAGGCAGCGCGCGCGCCCCAAACACACCCCACCCGTGAGTAGCATTGATGATCCCCCGATACTCCAGACCTGACATGACGGCCATCTGGTCTCCGGAAACGAAGTTTCGCATCTGGTTCGAAATCGAGGCCCATGCGTGCGATGCACTTGCCGAGCTCAGCGTCATTCCGAAATCAGCAGCAGAGACGATTTGGGAAAAGGGCGGCAGCGCAGTATTCGACGTTGCGCGCATCGATGAGATCGAAGCGGTGACCAAGCATGACGTCATCGCCTTCCTGACCCACCTTGCCGAGATCGTCGGGCCGGACGCGCGCTTTGTGCACCAGGGCATGACCTCTTCGGACGTGCTCGACACGTGCTTCAACGTCCAGCTCGTCAGGGCGACAGACATCCTGCTCGCCGATATCGACAGTCTGCTCGCGGCGCTGAAGAAACGCGCTCTGGAGCACAAGGAAACCGTCACCATCGGACGCAGCCACGGCATCCATGCCGAGCCGACAACTTTCGGCGTCAAGCTGGCCCTGGCCTTTGCCGAATTCGAGCGCTGCCGCGACCGGCTGGAAGCGGCGCGAGCAGAGGTTGCCACTTGCGCGATATCAGGCGCGGTCGGCACCTTCGCCAACATCGATCCGCGTGTCGAGGAACATGTGGCGAAAGCAATGGGCCTGACGGCCGAGCCGGTCTCGACACAGGTGATCCCGCGTGACCGGCACGCCATGTATTTTGCGACCCTTGCGGTGATCGCGTCGTCGGTCGAGCGGCTGGCCGTCGAAATCCGCCACCTGCAGCGCACCGAGGTGCTTGAGGCCGAAGAGTATTTCTCGCCCGGCCAGAAAGGCTCCTCGGCCATGCCGCACAAGCGCAATCCGGTGCTCACAGAGAACCTGACGGGTCTAGCGCGCATGGTGCGGTCCTATGCCACGCCGGCGATGGAGAATGTCGCCCTGTGGCACGAGCGCGACATTTCCCATTCGTCCGTTGAACGGATGATCGGCCCGGACGCAACCGTGACGCTGGATTTTGCGCTGGCGCGTCTGACCGCTGTGGTCGACAAACTTGTCGTCTATCCGGATAACATGATGGCGAACCTCGACAAATTCCGGGGTCTTGTCCATTCGCAGCGAGTCCTCCTCGCCCTCACCCAGGCTGGTGTCAGCCGCGAAGATGCGTATCGGCTGGTCCAGCGCAACGCGATGAAAGTCTGGGAAGACGGCAAGGACTTCCTGCAGGAACTGCTTGCCGACGAGGAAGTGCGGAACGCGCTAAGCGAAGAGCAAATCCGCGAAAAGTTCGATCTCGGCTACCATACCAAACATGTCGACACCATATTTGCCCGTGTCTTCGGATCCGAAGATTGAAATCCGATTTTTCATTTCCTGGGTGAAGAATGAAAGCTTCCGACGCCGACATACTGATCGTTCCCGGCTACAAGAACTCCGGTCCGGATCACTGGCAGAGCCGCTGGCAGGCCAAACTGTCGACGGCGCGTCGCGTCGAACAGCAGTCCTGGGCAAAACCCGAGCGCGAGGATTGGACGGCGAACATCGCGGCTGCGGTCAATGAAGCAACCAAACCGGTGGTCATCGTTGCGCATTCGCTGGGAACCGCGGCCACAGTCCAGGCGGCCCCGGAGTTTGAAAATGCCGTTGCCGGCGCTTTGCTCGTGGCGCCGCCCGATGTCGCCAATCCGAAAATCCGGCCGAAGCACCTGATGACCTTCGGGCCGTATTCGCGCGACCCACTGCCTTTCCCGTCGCTGGTCATCGCCAGCCGTGACGATCCCTATAGCAGCTACGAGGCCGCCGACGACGCCGCCCATGCCTGGGGTGCACTGTTCATGGATGCCGGCAAGGCCGGGCATATCAACGCCGAATCCGGCTTCGGCCCCTGGCCGGAGGGGCTCATGGTCTTCGCACGGTTTTTGAGCAAGCTTGAGCCTTGAGGCGTTGCGGCTCCGCCTGCGCGAGGCGGAGCCAGGACAGGCTATTCAGTAAGAACCTGCTGCATCGCTTCCTGCATGTATTCGTCCATGCGGCGGCGGATCTGATGGTCAGACTGTTCGACGCCGGCTTCGTCGAAGTCGCGGCGCACCTTGCGGAACACGTCCTCGTCACCAGCCTCTTCAAAATCGGCCACAACCACTTCCTTGGCATAGGCTTCGGCGTCTTCACCTTCCTTGCCCAGAAGCTCTGCGGCCCACAGTCCCAGCATCTTGTTACGGCGCGCTTCCGCCTTGAAGCGCAGTTGCTCGTCGTGGGCAAATTTGTTTTCGTAGGCTTCGCTGCGATCGTCCATGCCGCTCATATTCAGGTCTCCAGAACGTCAAATTACTCTGCATTGTTTTCCTTATACCAAAGGAACCGTGTCTCTTATATGTGTAAATCAAATGGCCTTGAAAAGATCAATCGTCGCAGGATCGTCTGCAAAAACCGCCGATTGCCGGCCAACGCGCGACGCGGTTGGGACGATTGCCTTGTAAAAGCCCAAATTGCGCCGTCGCGGCAATTGTTATATGGCCGGGATTCAGCTAGATGGTAGCCGAATTTTATGCAAATGGTCGCAGCTCGAAACATCCGCTGCAGGAACAGAGAAAATCATGAACCGACGCCGCCGAATCTATGAAGGCAAGGCCAAAATTCTGTACGAAGGCCCCGAGCCTGGCACGCTGATCCAGTTCTTCAAGGACGATGCCACCGCGTTCAACAACAAGAAGCACGATGTTGTTGAAGGAAAAGGCGTTCTCAACAACCGGATTTCCGAGTTCGTGTTCGACCACCTCAACCGCATCGGTATCCCCACACACTTTATCAAACGCGTGAATATGCGCGAGCAACTGATCAAGGAAGTGGAGATCATTCCGCTCGAGGTCGTGGTTCGCAATGTTGCCGCCGGTCAGCTGTCAAAGAGGCTCGGCCTCGACGAAGGCACGGTGCTGCCGCGCTCGATCATCGAATTCTATTACAAGGCGGACGCCCTGGATGATCCGATGGTATCCGAGGAACACATCACGGCCTTTGGCTGGGCCAGTCCTCAGGAGATTGACGACATCATGGCACTGGCCATTCGCGTCAACGACTTCCTGTCCGGCCTGTTCCTCGGCGTCGGCATTCAGCTCGTTGATTTCAAGATCGAATGCGGCCGGCTCTTCGAAGGCGATATGATGCGCATCGTCGTTGCCGATGAAATCTCGCCTGACAGCTGCCGGCTGTGGGATGTCGAGACCAAGGACAAGCTCGACAAGGACCGCTACAGGCGCGACCTTGGCGGCCTTGTCGAGGCCTATCAGGAAGTCGCCCGCAGGCTGGGCATCGTCAACAAGAACGAGCCGCCCCGCGGGACCGGACCCGTGCTCGTGAAATAGCAGGCGCAAAGCGAGGAATTGCAGGTGATCAAGGCACGCGTGACCGTCACTCTGAAGAACGGGGTGCTCGACCCCCAGGGAAAGGCCATCGAGGGCGCTATCGGCTCACTCGGCTTCGACGATGTCGGTCAGGTCAGGCAGGGCAAGGTATTCGATCTGGAACTTGCCTCAGCCGATCCACAAAAGGCCGAAAAGCAGATCGCCGAGATGTGCGAGAAGCTGCTCGCAAACACCGTCATCGAGGACTACGCGGTCGAACTGCTCGAGCGCTGACCGGACTAAAGCTCGGTCCTGACGGCCCACAATTCCGGAAAGAACGTGCGGTCAAGCGCGGTTTTCAGGAAGCCGACGCCGGACGATCCGCCCGTACCCTTCTTGTAGCCGATTATTCGCTCGACCGTTTTCATGTGCCGGAAGCGCCACTGCTGGAACCGGTCCTCGACATCGACCAGTTCCTCGGCGAGCTCGTAGAGTTCGAAATGGCGTTCCGGTTCGCGGTAGACCACAAGCCAGATATCGCGCAATGCATCATTGTGTGTGTGGGTCTTGGAGAAGTCGCGCTCAAGCAACTCCTTTGGCACGTCAAAGCCGGCACGGGCAACGAGCGCGATCGCCTCGTCATAGATGCTCGGGCCATTGAATGCTTCGCGCAGCCGCGAATAGATCTCCGGACGGTGCTTGTGCGGGACTAGCATACGCTCGTCCTTGGCGCCGAGCAGGATCTCGACCAACCGGTATTGGTAGGACTGAAAGCCGGAGGCCTGCCCCAGCTGATCGCGGAACGTCATGTAGTCCGACGGGGTCATGGTCGACAGAACGTCCCAGGCCGTCACGAGTTGCTCCTGGACGGCGGAAACCCGTGCCAGTGCCTTGAAGGCGATGCCCGCCTTGTCCTCGCGCAAGTTGCGCATGGCGAATTCCAGCTCGTGGATAATCAGGCGTAGCCACAGCTCCTGCACGTGGTGGACAACGATGAACAGTGTCTCGTCCTGCTTGTCGCTGAGCGGCGACTGGGCCGACAGGAGCATGTCCAGCTTCAGGTAGTCGCCATAGGACATGCGTCCCTCGAAATCGAGGGAGATTCCGCTTTCGACGCGGCTGTCGTGATCGGCCAATGCGTCCTCCAATTCACGGACCTTCGGGTCCAAACACATCCGAATCCCGGAAAACCGTATAAATATTTTAAGCCTAAAATATTTATACGGTACACAGCACTGGATAGCAAGGCATCGGCTATCGCAATTTCACGGCATTTGCGTTACAAGCGGCGCAAATCCGAGACGCACAGCATCCTTCCTTGAGATCATCCGAACCGGAAACATGAAATCAGCCGTCCTTCTCCTCCCCGGCCTCAACCGCGACCGGGACATGATTGCCGCCTTGACCAAGATTTCCGGCGAGCCGCCGGTCACTGTCTGGCAGACGGAGACGGAAATTCCGGACGTCGACCTGATCGTCATACCGGGCGGCTTCTCCTATGGCGACTATCTTCGCTGCGGCGCCATTGCCGCGCGCATGCCGGTCATGGAGGCTGTGAAGCGGAAGGCACAGGCCGGAACCCGAATTCTCGGTGTGTGCAATGGCTTTCAGATCCTCGTCGAGGCCGGCCTGCTTCCGGGCGCGCTGATGCGCAATGCCTCGTTGAAATTTGTCTGCCGCGAAGTCCGGCTGGAAGTGGTCAATGCCGATACGGTATTCACAAGCCGCTACAAAGAGGGCGAGGTCATCCGGTGCCCGGTGGCCCATCATGACGGAAACTACTTTGCTGCTCCGGACGACCTCAAGAAGCTTGAGGACAACGGGCAAGTGGTGTTCCGCTACGCCGAAGACACCAATCCGAACGGGTCGATCAATGACATCGCCGGCATCGTCAACCAGTCCGGCAACGTGCTTGGCATGATGCCGCATCCGGAAAACCTGATCGAGGCGGCCCATGGCGGCGACGATGGCCAGGCCCTCTTTACGGCCGCACTAGAGATCGCGGCATGAGTTTACTGCGGTCGGCCCGTGCGGTGACTGTACCGGTGCTTGCAGTGTCGCTATCCGCTTGCCAGACCGCGGGAACGGGACCGGGGAACCTCACGGCCCAGTCATCCGATGCCGCCCGGCCGGCCATGGAGCGAATAGCCCTTGCCGCACGCAATTGCTGGTTCAAGAGCGGGAACCGCCAGTTTCGCGGATATCGGCTCGCTCCGGAACTCAATTCCTTTTCCGGCCGCCCGCGTATACTGATCGTGCCCGCGGACCGGCCTGAAGATCGGCCGCTCGCCGTGGTCGAGGGTCAGGGCAGCCCCGCAACGATCAGCGCCTACGGCCCGCTCATGTCCGCTTCGGTCGGCAACCGGATTGCCACCGACGTCCGGCGCTGGAGCGGCGGCGCCTCCACCTGTTCGAGCTAACTCGGAACCGATAACGCCATCAAGATGACGATCCCGAACGAAATCCAGATCACGCCGGACCTTGTTGAAGCGCATGGCCTCAAACCGGACGAATATGAACGCATTCTTGCACTGATCGGCCGCGAGCCGACCTTCACGGAACTCGGCATTTTTTCTGCCATGTGGAACGAGCACTGTTCCTACAAGTCGTCGAAGAAATGGCTGCGCACCCTGCCGACCGACGGGCCGCAGGTCATTCAGGGGCCGGGCGAGAACGCCGGGGTGGTTGATATCGGCGACGGACAATGCGTCGTCTTCAAGATGGAGAGCCACAACCACCCATCCTACATCGAACCCTATCAGGGCGCGGCGACCGGCGTCGGCGGCATCCTGCGTGATGTCTTCACCATGGGCGCCAGACCGATTGCCGCCATGAATGCACTGCGGTTCGGTGAGCCGGACCACCCGAAGACCCACCATCTGGTCGCCGGCGTTGTCGCCGGTATCGGCGGTTACGGCAACTCCTTCGGTGTTCCGACCGTCGGCGGCGAAGTCGAGTTCGATGCCCGCTACAACGGCAATTGCCTCGTCAACGCCTTCGCCGCTGGCCTCGCCAGGACGGACGCGATCTTCTACTCCAAGGCCGAGGGCGTCGGCCTCCCGGTGGTCTATCTCGGCGCCAAGACGGGCCGCGACGGCGTCGGCGGCGCGACCATGGCATCGGCGGAGTTTGACGAATCGATCGATGAGAAACGCCCGACCGTTCAGGTTGGCGACCCCTTCACCGAAAAATGCCTGTTGGAAGCCTGCCTGGAATTGATGGAGACCGGCGCCGTCATCGCCATTCAGGACATGGGCGCCGCGGGTTTGACCTGTTCGGCTGTCGAAATGGGTGCCAAGGGCGATCTCGGCATTGAGCTCGATCTCGACAAGGTGCCGGTGCGTGAAGAAAACATGAGCGCCTACGAGATGATGCTCTCCGAGAGCCAGGAGCGCATGCTCATGGTCCTGCGCCCTGAAAAGGAGGCGGAGGCGGAGGCCATCTTCCACAAATGGGGGCTTGATTTTGCCATCGTCGGCAAGACAACCGACGATCTGCGCTTCCGCATTGTCCATCAGGGAGACGAGGTCGCCGACCTTCCGATCAAGGATCTCGGCGACGAGGCTCCAGAGTACGATCGTCCGTGGCGCGAGACCGGTCTTTATTCGCCGCTGCCGGCGGATCAGATCGACGAGCCGGAAGACTACGGCGATGCGCTCCTGTCCCTGGTCGGCTCGGCTAACAACGCCTCGCGACGCTGGGTCTTCGAGCAATATGACACGCTGATCCAGGGCAACAGCCTGCAGCTTCCCGGCGGCGATGCCGGAGTTGTGCGCGTCGATGGTCATCCGGCAAAGGCACTGGCCTTTTCCTCAGACGTAACGCCGCGCTATTGCGAAGCCGACCCTTTTGAAGGCGGAAAGCAGGCCGTTGCCGAATGCTGGCGCAACCTGACCGCCACTGGCGCAGAGCCGCTGGCCGCCACCGACAATCTCAACTTCGGCAACCCCGAGCGACCCGAGATCATGGGACAATTGGTCAAGGCGATCGAGGGCATCGGCGAAGCCTGTTCGACGCTCGGTTTCCCGATCGTCTCGGGCAATGTGTCGCTTTACAACGAGACGAACGGCGAGGCGATCCTGCCGACCCCGACCATCGCCGGTGTTGGCCTCATCCCGGACTGGTCGAAGATGGCAACAATCGGTGGCGCCAATGCAGGCGACGTCGTTATCCTGCTCGGCGGCGACGGCACGCATCTCGGACAGTCGATTTATCTGCGCGATTGCCTTGGCCAGTCGGACGGCCCGCCGCCGCCAGTCGATCTTTATGTGGAGCGGCGCAATGGCAAGGTCGTCCGCTCGGCGATCCGCAACGGGCAGTTCACAGCCTGCCACGATATTTCCGACGGCGGTCTTGCGCTTTGCCTGGCCGAGATGGCGATAGCCAGCGGCAAAGGCATGCAACTGGATATCGATGGCGAAATCGGGCCCGCGCATGCGCAGCTGTTCGGGGAGGACCAGGCCCGCTATGTTGTCACGGTATCACCGAAACTTGCCAATTTTGTCTGCGTCAACGCGGAAGGCGCCGGTGTGCCGTTCCGGCGTCTCGGGACAGTCGGCGGCGATCGATTGACGATCGGCGGCCTGCTTTCCATATCAATAGAAGAATTGCGCGGTGCCTATGAATCATGGTTCCCTGACTATATGGATGGGACGGCAGCACAGGCCGGGGAAGGCTGACTGCGCACAACGGAAAAACAGATTACGGGGAGAATGCCATGCCGATGAGCGCCGGAGACATTGAAGAGATGATCAAGGCCGCTATTCCGGATGCGCAGGTGACGATCCGTGACCTTGCCGGCGACGGCGATCATTACGCTGCTGAAGTCGTCTCCGAGAGTTTTCGCGGCAAGTCCAGGGTGCAGCAGCACCAGATGGTCTACAAGGCCCTGCAGGGCAATATGGGAGAGGCTTTGCATGCCCTGGCGCTGCAGACCAGCGCACCCGACTAGAGCGTGAACGCTTCCTGAACGGAGCGTTCGAAATAGGTTCAGACCGTCTTTTCTACTGTGTTGATGCTCCCTTTGATGGGGGCGACAACACCAAGGAGAGACAAAATGAAATTCGCCAACCCGACCGTACTTGCAATCGCAGCCGCACTTTCCGTCGCTTCGTATTCCATGGCACACGCCGATGGACCGCGTCGCGCGAGCATTCCTGCTGCTTCGGGCCCAATGAAAATCCAGTCGAACACAAAGCCGACCGCCAAGCCCTTTGACAACACGGCCTATGCCTGGACAGCCGCTTGCTATGCGGAGTTTGGCCCCGACGCAAAATATCCGGATGCCGATCTTCTGGATAAGTGCCTGAACTTCTGATTTCGGCGCAAACCCTCAAAAAAACCGCGGCTTTAACCGCGGTTTTTTGTTCGTGTCGTGGGTTTGAACGTGGCGACGCCGATTAAACGCAGCGGTTGCGGCAGCGGGGCTGGAAATCTGCCGGCTCCGGAGTTATTTACGTGCCAAGGCAACCTCCGGGCCTTTTCCCCGGCAGAGACAAGGAACGACCCATGACAGCCATCAACGAATTCATCGACAACGAGGTCAAGAACGCCGACGTCGTGCTTTTCATGAAAGGCACACCCGCCTTTCCACAGTGCGGCTTTTCCGGCCAGGTGGTTCAGATCCTCGATTACCTCGGTGTCGAGTACAAGGGCATCAACGTGCTTGCCGATGACGATCTGCGTCAGGGCATCAAGGATTATTCGAACTGGCCGACCATCCCGCAGCTATACGTAAAGGGCGAATTTGTCGGCGGTTGCGACATCATCCGCGAGATGTTCCAGGCCGAGGAATTGCAGGGACACCTCTCTGAAAAGGGAATCGCGGTCAAGGGCGCAGCCTGATGCGCAACTGGAACGTCTATCTTTCAGGCGAGATTCACACCGATTGGCGCGAACAGATCGAGGCCGGTGTCAAGGCGGCCGGTTTGCCGGTCAAGTTCAGCGCACCGGTGACCCATCACGAGGCCTCCGATGATTGCGGCGTGACCATCCTCGGCGAAGAGCCGGACAAGTTCTGGCATGACCACAAGGGCGCCAGCATCAACGCCATCAGGACACGAACGCTGATCGGCGATGCGGACCTCGTCGTCGTCCGTTTCGGCGAGAAATACAAGCAATGGAACGCTGCATTCGATGCCGGCTACGCTGCTGCGCTCGGAAAGCCGCTCGTTGTCATGCACGGTCCGGATCACCAACACGCGCTGAAAGAGGTCGACGCAGCGGCCCTCGCCGTGGTCGAGACGCCGGACCAGATCGTCCACATTCTCGACTATGTGATCAACGGTAACCTCGCCGGCTACACAAGCTAGCAATCGCCCCTTGGAACAACACACCGCCGGCGGACGCCGTCCGCCGGCGGTGTCGTATTACCACCGTATTGCCATTCAGATGTTTTCACGATAGGCCGGTCGTGCGGTTCATCCGGCCGCAGCCTTGAATTGCAGTTAATGTCCGCCGGACCCCGCCAGAACTTCCGATTGACCGTATCGGAGCGCACCGGCCATTCACCGGCTTCCGGGTGTGTAGCACAAAGGCAGCCAGATGGACACCAAGAGCGAACCCGGACCGGGCGGGCAGTCAGTTGATGCGCAGGGCCGATCTGAAAGGGTCGAGCGCGCCGGTGTCGGTTTTGTCGAGTTCATTGTTCTGCTGGCCGCGCTGAGCTCGATCGTCGCCCTCTCGATCGACATCATGCTGCCCGCACTGCCGCTTATCGGAGACAGTTTCGCCGTTGCCGACGACAATGACCGGCAGGCAGTGATCACCGTATTCATGCTCGGATTCGGCTGTGCGCAGATCTTCTTCGGCCCGGTTTCCGACCGCTTCGGACGCAAGATCGTTTTGATCCCGGCAATCCTGCTCTATTCGGCAGCGGCCATCGCGGATGCATTCGCCGGCAGCTTCACCACACTGCTTTTACTGCGGCTCGCGCAGGGAATATTCGCGGCTGCGGCGCGTATTGTCGTCAACGCCATGGTGCGCGACTGCTTCGGCGGGCGCGAAATGGCGCGGGTCATGTCCTATACGTTCACCATCTTCATGATCGTGCCGATCGTGGCGCCCGCCATTGGCCAGGGCATCGTCGTCATTGCATCCTGGCAATGGATCTTCATCTTTCTCGGCATCGCCGGAATCGGCCTTGCCACCTGGAGCGGCGTGCGCATTCGTGAAACGCTGCTGCCGCACGAGCGCCTGCCACTTTCCTTTGCAGCGATCGGCAACGCGTTTCGCCAAGTGGTCACCAACCGGCTGGCCATGGGCTACACGCTTGCTTCGACCCTTTGTTTCGGCGGGCTGTTCGCCTTCGTCGTATCAGCCCAGCAGATCTTCCAGTCGGTTTACGACCTTGGGCATTGGTTTGTTTTCGCCTTTGCGCTCAATGCCGGTGTCATGGCCATCGTCAATTTCACCAATGGAACCATCGTGCGGAAAGTCGGCATGCGGCTGATCTCCCACAGCGCCCTCCTGGCCTTTGCCATACTGGGAACGACCCTGCTGCTGATTTGCCTTGCGGGAAAGCCGCCCTTCCTCCTCGCCTATCTGATGCTTGCGGCGATAACCGGCGCCTTTGGGCTCGTGCCGCCCAATTTCAACGCACTCGCCATGGAGCCGCTTGGCCATATCGCCGGTACGGCATCGTCTGTCATGGGCGTCATCAGTTTCACCGGCGGCGCCGTTCTGGGTGCGATTGTCGGCCAGGCATTTGACGGTTCCCTCGTTCCGCTCGCCGCTGGCTATGCGCTCTTCGGCTGGACGGCTTTCGGTATCATCATGTGGACTGAAAAGGGCAGGCTTTTCGTCCGCCCCAACGAGCCGGCCTAGATCCCGAAGATCGCGCGGCGGATCAGTCGCCAGCTTTCAGGATCGGTGGCAGTTATCAAGCCGCCGTCCGTGATGCCCGGACGGTATGGCGAGCCATCGAGGCATGCCGTGTAACCGCCAGCCTCGGTGTGGATAAGCACACCTGCCAGATGATCCCAGGGCATCAGGTTCTGCGCGCTGACAAAGTGTGCCCTGCCCGTCGCGGCCAGCCTGTACTCCCAGGCGGAACACCGGAAGCCGAAAGACATGCCGATCTTTGAAAGCCCGGCGGCGACCCGGCTTCTGAGCGGCTCTTCCATGAAGCCCCAGGACACGGTTCCAACCATCTGATCCAGTGCAACCGGTTCTGAAATCCTCATGACCTGTTCAAATCCGTTTTCGCCGACCAGGCGGCTGCCGGCCCCTCGGACCCCGATCGCAGTCTCGTTACCGACCGGATAATGGATAAGGCCGGCAACGCATTCACCGGCGACGACCACTGCAAGGATCGTGCCGAAGGCCGGCATGCCGGATGCGAAATTATAGGTCCCGTCCACCGGATCGATCACAAAGGCCAGTTTCGCCTCGGCGAGGCCGTCCATGATCGCCGGATCGGCGGCGGCCGCTTCTTCTCCCACGATCAGCGCATCCGGATAGCGTTCCAGCAGCGCTGCGGCGATGTGTTTTTCCGCCGCCGTGTCGGCTTCCGTCACGACATCCCAGGGCGCCTGCTTTTCCTTGATGTCGGCATCGCTCATGCCTGAAAACCGCGGCATGATCTCGTCTTCGCCGGCCTGCCTCAATAGGACGGAGAGCGATGCAATGTCCGAATCTGAAAACGTCATTTGGCGGCTTTCACCGGTGGCTTTGCCTGCTGATCGAGGCCGAGAAAATCGAAGATGTTCCGGTCGAGAAGGTGTGACGGGCGAACATTGGCGAGCGCTCGGATCATCGTATCCTTGCGACCTGGCATGCGCTGTTCAATATCGGCGATCATCGCCTTCATGGCATTGCGCTGAAGACCGTCCTGGGAGCCGCACAGGTCGCAGGGAATGATCGGAAACTCCATCGCATCGGCAAACTTCTGGAGGTCGTCTTCGGCACTATAGGCAAGCGGCCGCAATACCAGGACATCACCTTCGTCATTGAGCAGTTTCGGCGGCATGGCCGCCAGGCGCCCTCCGTGAAACAGGTTCATGAAGAAGGTCTCGAGGATATCCTCGCAGTGGTGGCCGAGAACCAGCGCGTTGCATCCCTCCTCGCGCGCGATGCGATAAAGATGGCCGCGCCTCAGGCGCGAGCAGAGCGAGCAATAGGTGCTGTTTTCCGAAAGCTTCTCGGTAACGATCGAATAGGTGTCCTGATATTCGATGCGGTGGGCGACGCCATTGCGCTCGAGGAATTCCGGCAGAATGTGCTTCGGAAAGTTCGGCTGCCCCTGGTCCAGGTTGCATGCGATGAGATCGACCGGCAGAAGACCACGCCATTTCAGGTCCAAAAGAAGCGCCAGAAGTCCATAGGAATCCTTGCCGCCAGACAGCGCCACAAGCCAGCGCTGCGATTCGCCGGATCGCACCATGCCGAATTCGTCGATCGCCTGGCGAACATGCCTCAGCAGGCGCTTGCGCAGTTTGTTGAAGCTGACCGTCGAGGGCACGTCACGGAACATCGGATGACAGGCATCGCCGTGCTCCTCATCATCCGTATGCGCGTTGTCGGTCTTCTTCAGAAGGGGATCGTGGAGGTTCATAGCTTCATTCCGGTGATGCGTTGCATACCTATCGCGAACCGCCGGTCATGAAAACAAAAAAGCCGCCGGTTGTGCCGGCGGCTTTTTTTTCTGAACCATTCGCTTGCTTTAGCGCGAATAGAATTCGACGACGAGGTTCGGTTCCATCTGAACCGGGTAAGGCACATCCGAAAGGGTCGGAACGCGCACATAGGTCGCGACCATCTTGTTGTGGTCGGCCTCGATATATTCCGGCACGTCACGCTCGGCGAGCTGGATGGCCTCCAGGACCAGCACCATCTGCTTGGACTTCTCGCGTATTTCGATGACGTCACCCGGCTTGCAGCGGTAGGACGGGATGTTCGTGCGAACGCCGTTTACCGTGACATGACCGTGATTGACGAACTGGCGCGCGGCAAAGATCGTCGGCACGAACTTGGCGCGGTATACAACGGCGTCCAGGCGCGACTCCAGGAGACCGATCAGGTTTTCCGGCGTGTCGCCCTTGCGGCGGTTGGCTTCCTCGTAGATCTTGCGGAACTGCTTCTCGCGGATATCACCGTAATAGCCCTTGAGCTTCTGCTTGGCGCGCAGCTGCACGCCGAAGTCGGAAAGCTTGCCCTTGCGGCGCTGGCCATGCTGACCCGGGCCGTACTCACGGCGGTTAACCGGGGACTTCGGACGGCCCCAGATGTTTTCGCCCATACGGCGATCGAGTTTGTATTTTGAAGAATCGCGCTTACTCATCGCATTCCCTTTCAATCGGTTTTACCGGTTTGTCTCCAAACCGGTCGAAGGAAACGCGCCCTCCTCTGCCGACTGTTTTTGCCGACTGACAGAATGGCCTGCTTGGCGTGCGGTCATTCACGGGACACGTATGAAAACACCGGGCTTTCCGCCCGGTGACCGCGGGGATGTATGACAAGTGGCCCGCCTTGTCAATGGCGCATCGGCGCAAGGGTGAGCCCAAAGCCGCTCATCAGCCGCCTGATCGCAAAATCCGGCGCCTCGGATGTGAATATCGCGACATCCGGATCATCAGAGACAACGTGCTGTGGCGCCAGCAGCGAGTGGGCCCGCCGCGCGATGGCCTCGGCCGGATCGAGCCAGTCGACCGGCCATGGCGCCAGTCTTCGGAACTGGTTGGCGAGAAACGGATAGTGGGTGCATGCAAGCACGACGATATCCGTCTTGCGGCCGTCCTGCTCGACAAAACAGGGCTCGATCTCCGCGTGGATCTGCGGTGACCTGACGGGATCTCCGCGAATATAGGCCTCGGCCAACCCGGCGAGATATTCCGAACCGATGAGCCTCACGTGGCATTGCGCCGCAAAGGACTGGATGAGATCGCGCGTATAGGCCCGCCGCACGGTTCCGGGCGTTGCCAACACGCTCACGAGACCCGATCGTGTCCGCTCCGCCGCGGGCTTGATGGCCGGCACCGTGCCGACGAACGGCATGTCGGGGAATGCGCTGCGCAGCGGCTCAAGGACAAGGGTCGATGCCGTGTTGCAGGCGATCACGCACAGCTGTGGCCGGTGTTCTGAAAGCAGCCGGCCGAACATCGTGACGATGCGATCCTTCAGGTCCTCCTCACCCCAAACGCCGTACGGAAAACCCGCATCGTCCGCCACATAGACGAAGCACCGTTCCGGCATCAGCACCCTCGCCTCCCGCAGGACGGTCAGGCCTCCGATCCCGGAATCGAACACGAGGACAGGACCACGGCTCAACGGTCAAGCTCCTCTCCCGCGACCGCCCCGCCGTCTTCGGCGACCGGTCCGCTGCCTTTTGGCTTTTGCCGGCTGAAGCGGTCCAGCGAACGGATGACACCCCGCAGCAGGCGAATCTCGGGCTTGAAGAAGCCCTGACGGCTCAGCACAGCGCGCAGATTGTCGACCATCTTCGGTTTCTTGTCAGCCGGGCGGAAATAGCCGCGCGCTTCCAGCGCGTCCTCCAGATGCTCGAAGAGACCCTGCATGTCGGCCTTGGTGGCCGGCTCCATGTCTGGATGCGAAAATGGTGTCTGCCGCCCATCCTCCATCCCGCTCTTCATCCATTCATAGGACATGAGCAGCACTGCCTGGGCGATATTGAGCGATGCGAAGGCCGGGTTGACGGGATAGGTCACGATCTCGTCGGCGAGCCCAACTTCCTCGTTCTTTAAGCCCCACCGCTCGCGTCCGAAGAGAACGCCGCATTTCTCCCCGCCGGCAATTCTGGTGCGCAGTGCCGCAGCCGCCTCGACCGGACCGCGCACCGGCTTGAACCCGTCGCGTTCACGCGCGGTGGTGGCAAAGACGAAGTTGAGGTCGGCAATCGCGTCTTCCAGTGTTTCAAACACCACGGCGCCATCGATCACATGGTTGGCCTTGCTCGCGGCAGCACGCGCAGTTTCGCTCGGCCAGCCATCGCGCGGACTGACGAGCCGCATTTCCGACAACCCGAAATTCGCCATCGCCCGCGCCACCATGCCGATATTCTCGCCGAGTTGCGGCTCGACAAGGATCACAGCCGGTCCGCCGGTCATCAGTTCCTTCTGTCTGTCCGTTCCTGCCATCAGCCATTCCGGTTCATGCGGTCTGATTGCGCGTAACTGACACAATCCGATGGCGCAAGAAAGGCCTGACAGCCGGCTTTCCTTGTCATCCTTCCAGCCCTGCCAGCCATTCATCAACGATTTCCGAGACCTCGGCCGGTCGTTCGTGCAGGATCCAGTGACCGGTACCGGCAACCTTATTGATCGTCAGGTCGGCGGCGAAGCGATCAAGGCCGTCGAGACAGGTCGGCCGCAATGCCTCGTCGGCATCGCCCCAGACCACCAGGTGCGGGACCTTGACCCGCAGCGCTTCCTTCGGAATGGCATAGACCGGCACCGATCCTTGGAGTTCAGAGGCAGGCTGTTCTACCGGCGGCACAAGTACCGGTGAAGACCGGTACCAGTTCAGCATTGCCTGCATGGTTCCCTCGCCGCTCCAAGCCTCGCGATAATCCGCCTTCACGGCATCGCTCATCCATCCGGCGGCTGAGAACCCGGAAATCATATTCATGGTTCGCGCGAAATCGTTTTCCCGCATCACCGCTTCGGCACGGTCACTGCGCAGGAAGGTCATGTACTGGCTTGCGGCCCGCTGTTCCGGATCGTCGATGATGGCCTTCTGGAAGCAGTAAGGATGCACACCGTTTGCGACAATCAGCGCTCTGAGGCGGTGCGCAAGGCTGAAGGCGAAGGAATAGGCTACAGCCGATCCCCAGTCATGGCCGAACAGTATGAAGGGCCTGTCCGGCGACAGGTGATCGGCAAGCGCCGCCATATCGGCGACAAGGTGACGCGTCTGATAGGCCGCCTCTCCTTCCGGCTTGAAGGATTTGCCGAATCCGCGCTGGTCCGGTGCGACCACGCGATATTTTTGGGCAAGATGAGGCATGATATCGCGCCAGCCGCCCCAATACTCCGGAAAGCCATGAAGGCAAAGCATCAGCGGGTCAGCGGGATCACCGGCCGATACGTAGTGAATGTGCCGCGCGTCGTCCCTGAACGTGGCTGAAGTGAATTCCATTCCCGCTGTCTCCCGTTTGGATCACGCCCTGATAACACAATCGGTGCGGCCGGAAACGCCCCTGGTCCGTCCTAATACAAAATGAGGAGCCACCGTGCCTTTGCCTTCCGGCACCACAATGGTATAGGAGCCGCGAACAACACGGCTTTCCCGTGGTCGGGGTCCTTCATTCTTCAGTAACGAGGCTTTTCTAATGGCAAAAATCAAGGTCGAAAACCCGGTCGTCGAGCTGGACGGCGATGAGATGACCAGGATCATCTGGCAGTTCATCAAGGACAAGCTGATACATCCCTACCTGGACATCGACCTGAAATATTACGACCTCGGCATTGAAAGCCGCGACGCGACCGACGACCAGATCACCGTCGATGCGGCAAACGCCATCAAACAATACGGCGTCGGCGTCAAATGCGCGACGATCACGCCGGATGAGGCCCGCGTCGAGGAATTCAACCTGAAGAGCATGTGGCGCTCGCCCAACGGCACCATCCGCAACATTCTCGGTGGCGTCATCTTCCGCGAGCCGATCATCTGCAAGAACGTGCCGCGCCTTGTTCCCGGCTGGACCCGCCCGGTCATTGTCGGCCGTCACGCTTTCGGCGACCAGTACCGCGCCACCGACTTCAAGTTTCCCGGCAAGGGCAAGCTGTTCATGAAATTCGTCGGCGAGGACGGCAAGGAGCAGGAATACGAGATCTTCGATGCGCCGGGCGCCGGTATCGCAATGGGCATGTACAATCTCGACAAGTCGATCGAGGATTTTGCCCGTGCTTCGCTGAATTACGGACTGCAGCGCAAGGTGCCGGTCTATCTGTCCACGAAGAACACGATCCTCAAGGTCTATGACGGCCGCTTCAAGGACATCTTCCAGGCGATCTACGAAGCCGAGTTCGAGGATGCCTTCAAGGAAGCCGGCATCACCTATGAGCATCGCCTGATCGACGACATGGTCGCGGCCAACCTCAAATGGTCGGGCGGTTATGTCTGGGCCTGCAAGAACTATGACGGCGATGTCCAGTCCGATACCGTTGCCCAGGGCTTCGGCTCTCTCGGCCTCATGACATCGGTTCTGATGACGCCGGACGGCAAGACGGTGGAAGCGGAAGCTGCCCACGGAACGGTGACCCGCCACTTCCGCCAGCACGAGAAGGGCGAGGAAACCTCGACCAATTCTATTGCCTCGATTTTCGCCTGGACGCGCGGCCTCAGTCACCGGGCAAAACTCGACGACAATGCCGAGCTGGCCCGCTTTGCCAAGACCCTGGAAGAGGTCTGCGTCGCAACGGTTGAAGGCGGCCACATGACCAAGGACCTGGCACTGCTGATCGGCCCCGACCAGCCCTGGCTTTCGACCATCGGCTTCCTCGACAAGGTCGACGAGAACCTGCAGGCAGCCATGGCCTCCTGACGAACGAAACCTTCCTGAAATGCGAAAACCCCGCCGCCTCGGCGGGGTTTTTTCTGATCCCTACCGGTTGGCTTCGACGCTGACGCCAAGCAATTCCGGCAGCATCTGCGGTGCGGTCATGACACTTGCGGCAACCTGCGAGACGGGCACAGAGCGACCCGGGGCAATCGACAGACTGAGATTGCGGGGGTCATCGATGAAGGCCTCGGCCGCTTCCATCACCATATTGGTGAACTCTTCATTGTCGATAATCGCCAGCGCCTGCCGCAGCTGCTCGAGGAGCAGTTCACCCATAAGGTTTTCGCTGACGTCGGATTCTTCCGCCATAAGGGCAAGGGCCGTCTCGACACCGCCATCATTGACGAGCTCCAGCTCGAATGACTTGATGTTGAGCGTCGCGATCAACGCCTGGAACTGTTCCGGGTTTTCCATCACGGTCCGGGTCAGCCCGCCAAGCCGCGCACTGGCGCGAACCTTGCCGACCTGCCCGAGTTCAACAACAATGTTGTCGATCATCAGGTCCTCGGTCTCCACGTCCCAGCGCATTTTGACCTTTTCGGTCATACGCAGCACATCGATGCCGGCGGCATTCAGCGCGTCGATGGCTTCCTGATCATCGAGCGCCGCGACCGGAAACTCCAGGCCCTCCGTCGAAATCTCGATCGATGTCGGGATCGGAGGCACGACCGTCTTCATGTCCAAATAAAAGCGGTCCAGGCTGAAATCGCCTTCAGGAACAAGACCGACAAGCGCGAAACCCGCAATCTCCGCGGCAATGGAACGCGGGCTGAAGATGCGCGCCACCTCAAGCGGATCGGGTTCGTCGATGGTATCCAGTTCGGCAGCAAATGCCTTCATCGGACCATAGGGCGCAAACTCGATGTCGCCGAAAAAGAACTTGCCGAGCGAGAATGATCCCTCGGTGCCCAGATCAAGGTCGACCGATGAGATGGAGAACTCTTCAAGCCCGTCGGAACTCAGGTTGGAAAGAACGATCTGGCCGACACCGCCGGACCCGGTGATCCCCGGATCGACATCGAACCCGAACGTGATCCCGTCGGCGAAAGCGCGTCCCAGCGAAAACGAGCGGTAAAGGTCGATCACGGCGAGAACGATCGTCGATGCTTCCGGCTCCTCTCCCGATATGATGAGGCCGTCGAGAAGCGCCAGAATGTCGGTTTCCGGTGCCCGCAGCTTCACATTCTCGTATCCGCTCAAATCGACCGCGGCATCATAGAACGGGCTTTCGACCCGGTACCCGTTGCTTGACATGGAATCGATGAACGGTTGGTAGCCGCCCGATCCGCGCGCCTGCGGATCAAAGATCGCAAGCAGTGCCTTGTAGTCAAGACCGGTCATGGAGGTGCTGGAGACCGTCGTTGTTTCCGTATAGGTCTCACCGTCTTCGGTTGGAACGGTGGTTTCCTGGCGGACCTGGCCGGTGCTGTATTCGGCCATCCGGCCGTCCTGCATGTCCCGGACGACAAGATCCTCGATCACCGACACGACCTTCGCGCCTTCCATACTGTCGCCGCCGTCGAATTCGAATGTCAACCGGCCGACCCGCTCCTCGGCAAAGGACGTTTCCTTGATCGTCCGCAGCAGCGGAAGCCAGCGGCTGAACGGCCTTTGCGGATCCTCGGCCAGTTTCGGCAGCGCCGGCCAGGTCCCGTCAATCAGTTCGAAACCGTCCATGCGCGACTCCAGCAGGATGTCGTCATCCTCGCCGTCCGGATCGAGGCGCACGGTAATCAGGCTGCCGTCAGCGATCGTCATTTTGGCGACGCTGAAAAGATCTCCATCGGCGGTCATATTGGTGCTGACCACTTCCGGGCTCTTCCAGGAAAAATCGATCTGCAATGACACATCATCACCGTCTTCATCGGGATCCGGAATCGAAAACTCCGTTTCGAACGAGATATCGAGACCGTTGATGGTCAGCGTGTCGCCGCTGGTATGTGCGGTGTCATAGGTGACGGTTGCGCCGAGATCGCGATAGTTCTGCAGCCAGGCATCAAATGCCGCCTGACCGGTCTGCTGGGCCAAAGATGGTGTCGCCGTCGCGATCAGAATGCCGATGGACCAACCGATTGTCCTGTTCATGATATGCCGCTCCCTGGTGGTTAGACCCGAACTCTACAGGCATCACATGTGACACCACAACAGCACCGTTTTTTGACGGCACAGATGCGCGTAGCCGCAGCGGCTGCCGCGGATTTGCCATTTGCAAAGGAGACTGAAAACAGTCAGCCGGCGACCGCTTCGGCGACCGCCTCGACGGCGGCGTCGGCTCTGCCGGCATCGGGCCCGCCGGCCTGCGCCATATCGGGTCGGCCGCCGCCGCCCTTGCCGCCAAGCGCGGCTGAGGCCACGCGCACCAGATCGACAGCGCTGTAGCGTTCGGTCAAATCGTTGGTCACGCCGACAACGGCGCTCGCCTTGCCGTCCTCGGAAACGCCGATGAGCGCCACGACACCGGAACCGATGCTGTTCTTGGCTTCATCAACGAGGCCCTTGAGGTCACGCGGCGCGACACCCGTGACGGTTTTGCCGAGAAACTTGATGCCTGCAATTTCGCGCGTCTCATCAGCCTCCTTGGCGCCGCCACCGCCAAGCGCCAGCTGTTTCTTGAGGTCCGCGATCTCGCGTTCGAGCTTGCGGCGTTCGTCCATCAGGGATTCGACCCGCGAGACCACCTCGTTGGGTTGCACACGCAGTGAAGACGCCAGCGTGCGGACCCGGCCGTCCTGTTCTGTCAGGAATTTGCGGGCCGCATCACCGGTCAGCGCCTCCAGGCGTCGGACGCCGGCCGCGACGGCGCTCTCGCCAACTACGCGAACGAGGCCGATATCGCCGGTGGCGCCGACATGCGTGCCGCCGCAAAGTTCGACCGAATAGGTTTTGTCCGTCTTGTCGCCATGCAGGCCGGTCCCCATCGAGACAACCCGCACCTCGTCGCCATATTTCTCGCCGAACAGCGCCATGGCGCCCTCGGCAATGGCATCGTCCACGGCCATCAGCCGTGTCGTTACCGGGCTGTTCTGCAGGATGATCTCGTTGGCCATATCTTCGACCTGCGTGATCTCCTCATCGCTCATCGGCTTCGGGTGCGAGATGTCGAAACGCAGCCGGTCCGGCGCGACAAGCGAACCTTTCTGCGTAACATGCGTGCCGAGAACCTCGCGCAGCGCCTCGTGCAGCAGATGGGTCGCCGAGTGGTTGGCCCGCAAATGGCTGCGCCGCTCGTGATCGACACTCAGAACCACTTCGACACCTTTCTTGACCGTGCCGTCCTCGACAACGGCCTGATGCACGAAGAGGCCGTCCGCCTTTTTCTGCGTATCGGTCACGCGCAGCAAAAGACCGTCGGCGGAGATCGTTCCGGTATCGCCGACCTGACCGCCGGATTCGCCGTAAAAGGGCGTCTGGTTGACGATAAGCTGTATCGTGTCGCCCTGGCCCGCTTCGTCCACTTCGGCACCGTCGCGCACAACGGCCTCGACAACGCCTTCGGCCTGCTCGGTGTCATAGCCGAGGAAGTCTGTCGCGCCGAGCCGGTCACGCAGTTCCAGCCAGATCGTTTCCGTTGCCGCCTCGCCGGAACCGGCCCAATTGGCGCGCGCCTCGGCCTTCTGGCGCTCCATGGCGGCGTTGAATCCGGCATCGTCGACGGTAATGCCGCGCTGACGCAGCGCATCCTGTGTGAGGTCCAGAGGAAACCCGTAGGTGTCATAGAGCTTGAACGCCGTCTCGCCGCTCAGCTCGTCGCCCGCGCCGAGATCGGCGCTCGCCTCGGCGAGCAGGTTGAGGCCGCGCTCCAGCGTCTTGCGGAAACGCGTTTCTTCCAGTTTCAGCGTCTCCGAGATCAGCGCCTCGGCCCGAACCAGTTCCGGGTAGGCATGGCCCATCTGGCCGACCAGCGCCGGAAGCAGTTTCCACATCAGCGGTTCGTGCGCGCCCAGCAACTCGGCATGGCGCATCGCGCGGCGCATGATCCGGCGCAGCACATAGCCCCTGCCCTCATTCGACGGCAACACACCGTCGGCAATCAGGAAGGCCGACGAGCGCAGATGGTCGGCAATCACCCGGTGGCTCGCCTGCGCTTTGCCTTCGGCGGCAACGCCCGTGAGTTCGACCGACGCGCCGATCAGCGCCTGGAAGAGATCGATATCGTAGTTGTCGTGTTTTCCCTGCAAAACGGCTGCAATCCGTTCCAGGCCCATCCCCGTATCGATAGACGGGCGCGGCAGGTCGATGCGCTCTTCCCTGGTCAGCTGTTCGTACTGCATGAAGACGAGATTCCAGATCTCGATGAACCGGTCGCCGTCTTCATCAGGAGATCCAGGCGGACCACCTGGAATATGCTCACCATGATCATAGAAGATCTCCGAGCACGGACCGCAAGGACCCGTATCGCCCATTGCCCAGAAGTTGTCATGGGTGGGGATGCGGATGATGCGGTCCTCGGGCAGCCCGGCGATCTTCTTCCACAGATCAAAGGCCTCATCGTCGGTATGATAGACCGTCACAAGCAAGCGTTGGGCATCGAGGCTGAACTCGTCGGTGATCAGCTTCCAGGCAAGCTCGATGGCGTGATCCTTGAAGTAATCGCCGAAGGAGAAGTTCCCCAGCATTTCGAAGAATGTGTGGTGGCGCGCGGTATAGCCGACATTGTCGAGGTCGTTGTGTTTGCCGCCGGCGCGCACGCATTTCTGCGCGGTTACGGCACGCGTATAGGGCCGGTGCTCCAACCCGGTAAAGACGTTCTTGAACTGCACCATGCCGGCATTGACGAACATCAGCGTCGGATCGTTGCGCGGGACCAGCGGGCTGGAGGGAACAATCTCGTGCCTGTTCGCGCCGAAATAGTCGAGAAATGCCGTACGGATCTCGTTTACGCCATTCATGGAACGCCCTTTGATATCAAATTCATGCAGTGTCCGCCGGGGCGGTGGACAGTCTGTTCGGCTTTTATCCGCCCGGCCAGGCACTGTCCAGCCGAACCGGACGGAAGCGTCCGAATTCAACCATGCAAACAATTCGGCCGGCGGTCTCGTTGAAACCGCCGGCCGTCAAAAACAGCATCAACTGGAGTTTCTAGCCTTCGGCGGCATCCGGTTCACCGTCATCCTCGGCCTCGGGATGGCCTTCTTCCAGAAGCTGCTCGGCGATCAGGCCGGCATTCTGGCGCAGTGCCAGTTCGATCTCATCAGCAAATTGCGGATTTTCCTTTAGGAAAAGCTTGGCGTTCTCACGGCCCTGGCCGAGGCGCTGGCTGTTATAGGAGAACCAGGCACCCGATTTTTCGACGATGCCCGCCTTGACGCCGAGATCGATCAACTCTCCGGTCTTCGATACGCCCTCGCCATACATGATGTCGAACTCCACCTGCTTGAAGGGCGGCGCCATCTTGTTCTTGACCACCTTCACGCGGGTCTGGTTGCCGACCACCTCGTCGCGGTCCTTGACCGAACCTATGCGGCGGATGTCAAGGCGAACCGAGGCGTAGAACTTAAGCGCGTTGCCGCCGGTGGTGGTTTCGGGCGAGCCGAACATGACACCGATCTTCATGCGGATCTGGTTGATGAAGATGACCATGCAGTTGGAGCGCGAGATCGATGCCGTCAGCTTGCGCAGGGCCTGGCTCATCAGCCGGGCCTGCATGCCGGGCAGCGAGTCGCCCATTTCGCCCTCGATCTCGGCGCGCGGTGTCAGTGCCGCGACCGAGTCGATCACCAGGACATCGATCGCCCCGGAGCGCACCAGCGTATCGGTGATCTCCAGCGCCTGTTCGCCGGTGTCGGGCTGCGAAATCAGCAGGTTCTCAAGGTCAACGCCCAGCTTGCGGGCATAGACGGGATCGAGCGCATGCTCGGCATCGATGAAGCCGCAGATGCCGCCCTTCTTCTGCGCCTCGGCAACCGTGTGCAGCGCCATGGTCGTCTTGCCCGAGCTTTCCGGGCCGTAAATCTCGATGATGCGCCCCTTCGGCAGGCCGCCGACGCCAAGAGCGATATCCAGCCCCAGCGATCCGGTCGGAACGGTCTCGATCTCGACGAACTGGTCCTGGGAGCCGAGCTTCATGATCGAACCCTTGCCGAAGGCCCTTTCAATCTGTGAGAGCGCCGCGTCGAGTGCCTTGCTTTTGTCCACCGAATTTTCCTCTACAAGCCGCAAAGAGTTCTGAGCCATTCCGTCCACCTTTAGGTTATATACGCATCACTGGCAATGAATGCCGCACGGAAAAAATGTACTGCATTTGTTCTCATTTTGCAACATACATTTAAATAACTGTAATTATGGAATAAAATGTTGTTTGTTCTTATTTTGTCTGCAGCTTGGCGTTGAATAGTCCGTACATGGCGCACGGTTCAATACAGGGAATGTGCACGCAGCCGGATTTGATTCGCCTCCGGACACGCCACAGGCCCCAAACAGCCGTAAACAGTGGAAATGATCAACGCGATTTGCCAGACTGGGCCAGGACTATTCATTCCTTGAACTGAGGGGGTTTGCGCTGATGCGCTCGCATGTGCAGGTATTGTTTGCAGCTTGCCTGATCTTGGTATCCGGAAATGCGCCTTCATGGGCACAGCAAGCGTCCAGGGATCTGATTGACGAACTTCAGGTCATGTCACTGCAGATGCAGGATGTCGGAGCGCGCTACGACCGGAAGCTTGAGCAGCTTGGCGGTGCATCCGGAACGGTCAATGCAGGCCGCGCAGGGAGCCTTAATCTCGGCGAACTGGAGCCCGGCGACTATCAGTTGGCGGTTGCCTGCGCCAATTGCGGCGGCCTGTCGGCCGAACTCGTCGACGCGAACGGCACGGTCATCGAGGCCAAGCCCGATGACTTTTCGGCGACCTTTTTCATCTTCGACGTAGAGGAAAAAGGCCGGCGCATCGTGCGGATAACCCCCAGGGACTGTGCGGCCCTGTCGTGTGAATATGGTGCTGTACTCTTCCGCGACACACCGGCGAACTAGGCTATAATTTTGGAAATTGAATTGCCCAGCGCCATGCGCTAAGCCAGCGGCGTGAAAGCGCGGTCGCGGCCGTGCAGTATTGAAGGTTCTTTGGCATGGCACGGGTTGTTGTATTGGGCGGGGCGCATATCGACCGGCGCGCGACGATCAGCGGCGCCACGGTGCATGGCGCCAGCAACCCGGGAAGCTGGCGCGAAGAGGCCGGCGGTGGCGGTTTCAATGCCGCGCGCGGACTGGCCCATCTCGGCCACAATGTCGCAATGGTGTCCGTGCGCGGGGGCGACCATGCGGGCGAAACGGTCAGCTTGGCGATGGAGGCGGCGGGCATCGATGATATGGCGCAGGTCTTTCTCGACCGTGCGACCCCAAGCTACACGGCGGTCCTTGAAAGGGACGGCAATCTGACGATCGCCGTTGCGGACATGGATCTCTACGATCACTTCGTCTACCGGCAACTGTCGCGAAAATCGATCCGCAAGGCGATCGCCGGGTCGGATCTGATCCTTTGCGATGCCAATCTGCCCGCCGATACGCTTCGCGCGCTGGCAGGGTTGGCGGATGCGAACGGCAAGCCGCTGGCTGCCATTGCCATTTCGCCGCCGAAGGTCGAACGCCTTTCGCAGGCATTCGCCAGTCTTTCGACACTTTTTTTGAATGCAGCAGAAGCCACGGTTCTTTGCGGAAAGACCACATCGGCGGATCAGTGGCCGCAACAGCTGCGGGCGCTCGGGATATCGCGCGCTGCGATCTCTCGCGGAAAGGATCCGGTGATCGGCTTTGACGAAACCGGCGCCTTCCGGATCGCAACGCCCCTGATCGAGGCCGTGGTGGATGTCACCGGCGCCGGCGATACCCTGGCCGCCGGCACGCTGCACGCCATGATGAACGGTGAAGATTTTCGGTCCGCCCTTCGCTACGGGATCGCCTCGGCGGGGCTGGCTGTGCAGGCAGCGGAAGCCGCCCCGAGCGAATTGAGCGCCGAAAAGATCGTTGCAGCGCTGAAGAGCGTGCCGCAGCCCGAACCCTTCTCGTGACTGGACAAAAAATGAACAAGCCCCCCTTCCCGCTGGAGTATTCGTCCGAGGTTCGCGCAGCGCTCGACAGCGGCAAACCCGTCGTCGCCCTCGAATCGACCATCATAACGCACGGCATGCCCTGGCCCGGCAATCTCGAAATGGCACGGGGCGTTGAAGACGTGATCCGCTCGGGTGGCGCCGTTCCGGCGACAATTGCCGTGATCGACGGTTGCCTCAATATCGGCCTCGATGATGCGGCTCTTGAGGAACTCGCCAAGACCGGGGATGCCCTCAAGGTGTCGCGCGCCGACATCGCCTATGCGGTTTCCATGGGTAAAACAGGCGCTACGACCGTTGCCGCCACGATGATCGCCGCTTCCATTGCTGGCATCAGGGTCTTTGCGACCGGCGGCATCGGCGGCGTCCATCACGGTGCGGAATCAGATTTCGACATCTCCGCCGATCTTGACGAACTCGCCAAGACGCCGGTCATTGTGGTCTGCGCCGGTGCCAAGGCAATCCTTGACATTCCAAAGACCCTGGAAGTGCTCGAAACAAGGGGCGTTCCGGTCGTTACATTCGGCGCTGATGAACTGCCGGCATTCTGGTCGCGCCGGTCCGGTCTGCAAAGTCCGCTGCGTATCGACGATCCGCATGCCATTGCCCGCTTTCACACGACACGCGCCTCGATGGGCATAGAAGGTGGCGTGCTGGTGGCCAATCCCGTGCCGGAGGCGGACGAGATCCCGCGCGCAGAGATGGATATTCACATCCGCCGCGCCCTGGACAAGGCGAGACAAGAAGGCATTGCCGGCAAGGCCGTCACACCTTTCCTGCTATCCGAGATCCTGGCCATGACCGGGGGCCGCAGCCTTGAAACCAATATCGCGCTGGTGCGCAACAATGCCCGTCTCGCTGCCCGCATCGCGGGTGCGCTGAACGAATAGAGCGCCGGACATTCCGGCGCCCCGTCGGTTTTTCAACGAAATGCGCTGCTAGCCCGAATAATTCATGGGTGTGTGGTAAGGGTGGCGCAAGCTTTTGAAAGCAGGTATTTTTCGGTTAACGACGCCGAAAGCTCCAGTTTCACAGACAGGCCCCCTTACCATGATGCAGTCTACTTTCACCTCGCCCGCTTTGTCACCCTTAAACGGCAAACCGATCCTTCTCAATTTTGATGGCGCGGAGATGAGTTCCAATGCCGGTCTGACGCTTTTGCGGGAGGTCGAACGTCGGCACGACCTGGCGGGCCTTGTCTCTTCGTGCCTCACCGATCCACGAGAACCGGGCAAGGTGCGGCACAGCCTGCAAGACATCATCCGGTTCCGGATCATGATGATCGCAGCGGGATATGAGGATGGCAACGACGCGGATGATCTACGGACTGAACCGGCGTTCAAACTCGCTCTCGAGCGCGATCCCGGGACCGGGGCGGCCCTGTGCTCGCAGCCCACGATCTCGCGCATGGAAAACCTGGCCAACACACGGGCGCTGATCCGGATGGGGCGTGAGATGGTACGGTTTTATTGCACGTCTTTTGCCCGTGCGCCCCGCCACATCGTACTCGACATCGACGACACTTTCGATGCTGTCCATGGCCACCAGCAGCTACGCCTGTTCAACAGCTACTACGATGAATATGGTTTCCAGCCGATTGTGGTCTTCGACGGCGAGGGACGTCTTGTCGGGGCTGTGCTGCGCCCGGCCCGTCGGCCAACCGGCAAGGAGGCCGCTGCCCACATCCGGCGCCTGATCCGATCGATCCGACGCCATTGGCCTACGACCGAGATCCTGCTGCGGGCCGATAGCCACTACGGCACTCCCGAGGTTCTGGACCTGTGTGACACTCTCGGGCTGCGCTACGTCTTCGGCCTGTCGGGTAACCAACGGCTTCAGGCACAGGTGCAAACTCTGGAGGCATCCACGGCGGAACGCTACGCGCGAAAGGGCGAGAAACTGCGTCGGTTCAAGACATTCTCTTATGCGGCCCGATCCTGGTCGAAAGAACAGCGCGTCATTGCCCGGGTCGAGGTCGGTCCCCTGGGGCGCGACACACGCTTCGTCGTGACCAATCTGACCGCCCCGCGCGGCAAGCACGTTTACGAGAAGATCTACTGCGCACGCGGACAGGCCGAGAACCACATCAAGGGCTGGAAGAGCCACCTCGCCTCGGATCGCACGTCTTGCTCAAGGGCCAGCGCCAATCAGATGCGGCTCATGCTGCACGGCTGTGCTTACTGGCTATGGTGGATGCTGCGGGCGACCTGTCCAAAACGCTCCCAGTGGCGACACGCCCAGTTTGATACGTTGCGGCTTCACCTCGTCAAACTGGCCGCGACCATCGTCGAGAAGAAAACAAGGGTCGTCATGACTTTGCCAGCTTCGTGCCCGTGCCAGAGCCTCATTCGGCTTATGTTCGACGCGCTGGCCCCGCCGCGCGTCGCCTGACGCTCATATCGCCCCGACCAACCTGAAACAGCAACACGCAAAACTCCAGATAACCCCGCCGCCCGCCGGAAAAACCCCGACGTGGCATTCGGGGTGCGTCCAGAATCAATAGGGCGAAGAAAACATGCTGCCAGGGCCGGCAACACAACCATCGTGAATTATTCGGGCTAGCTGAGCGGAACGATATGAAGTTCGACCCGCCGGTTTTGCGCACGCCCCTCTGCACTTGCGTTGGAGGCAATGGGCCGCTCCTGGCCGAAGCCGACGACATACATGCGGCGCCGGTCGATGCCCTGGGCAGCAAGATAGGACGACACCGACTGCGCGCGCCTCTGAGACAGGTCGAGATTGTAACTCGCAGTGCCAGTTGAATCGGTAAAGCCGTACACATCGATCAAGGACTGGTTGTACTTGTTCAGGATGATGGCGACGGAATTGAGCGTTGCATAAAAGCTCGGGTCGATCTGTGCCTGGTCCACTGCAAAAGTGACATTGGAGGGCATGTTCAGGATCAGGTTGTTGCCGTTTCTGGTGACGGAAACGCCGGTGCCCTGCAACTGTGCCCGCAGTTCGGCCTGCTGGCGATCCATGTAATTGCCGATGGCGCCGCCGGCCAGCGCACCGATACCGGCCCCGATCAGCGCATTGCGGCGATCATTGCCGCCAGCGAGCAGTCCAAGTCCGGCACCTGCAGCCGCGCCCAGCGCAGCGCCGCCCGCAGTCCTCGAAACCTGAGGATCGCCCGTATAGGGATCGGTGGTCACGCAGCCAGCGAGAAAAACGCTCGCCACCGCTGCAACTGCTATTTTCTTGTACATTTGTCTTCCCCCGTCCAAGGTGAATGAGAATTGAACTGGCTTCAATATCAATATTGCGGCGCCATTGTGTTCGTTTCGATTGCCGATAGATGGGAATACCATGCGGTAACTTCCACATCCGGCACGCCAAATAACGAATGATTGTCCAATCGTTGACCGTTTTCTCGCGGCCGTGCCAGCCGTGGCCCGGCATTGGCCGGGAACCCGCTTCAGCGTTCCAACACGTTGTGTCTAACTGTCGATAACCTCCTTGACCGCCGTCGCCAGCTGTTTCAGGGAAAACGGCTTCGGCAGGAAACCGAACTGCGCGTTTTCGGGAAGGTTTTTCGCGAACGCGTCCTCGGCATATCCGGAAACGAAGATGAACTTCATGTCGGGATAGTCCTTGCGCAATTCGCGCAGAAGTGTCGGCCCGTCCATCTCGGGCATGACCACGTCGGACACGACGATGTCCACTTCGCCTTCCAGCTCCTTGATGATATCCAGCGCTTCGACGCCGGAGCCGGCCTCGTGCACCGTGTAGCCGCGCGTTTCGAGCATGCGCTTGCCGCCGCGCCGCACCGCTTCTTCGTCTTCCACGAGAAGCACGGTGGCGGAACCGGTCAGGTCGGTGGGCTCCTTCTGTCCGCCCGTGCCGTTGACGCCTTCAGTGCTCGACTCGGAAGGCTTTTCAGCTACCGCTTCGGAAGCGGTATCTTCTTCCGTCTCGATATGGCGCGGCAGGTAGATGCGGAAGACCGATCCCTTGCCGACCTCGGATTCGGGATAAATATAGCCGCCCGACTGCTTGATGATGCCGTATACCATCGACAGGCCGAGCCCGGTGCCCTTGCCGACATCCTTTGTTGTGAAGAACGGCTCGAAGATCTTGTCGAGCAGGTCCGGTGCGATGCCGGTGCCCTCATCCTCGATGGCGATCATCACATATTCGCCGACCTCCATGCCGCGATTGTTCAGTGCCGCCACCTCGCTGCTTTCGACATTGGCCGTGCTGATCTTGATGGTGCCGCCATCCGGCATGGCATCGCGGGCGTTGACGGCCAGGTTTATGATCACCTGCTCGAACTGCCCGAGATCGGTCTTGACCGGCCAAAGATCCTTTCCATAGTCGATATCGAGCTTCACATGCGTCCCGGTCAGGCGGTCGACGAGCATGCGCAAATCACCGATGACGTCGGTCATCGAAAGCACGGTCGGGCGCATGGTCTGCTTCCGCGAGAAGGCCAGCAGCTGGCGCACGAGCACAGCCGCACGGTTCGCGTTCCGCTTGATTTCCATCAGATCGGCGAAGGCGGAGTCGGACGGGCGCAGCGACAACAGCAGGTGGTCGGCCGAAAGCAGTATGGCGGTCAGCACATTGTTGAAATCATGTGCGATGCCGCCCGCCAGCGTTCCGACGGCGTTCATCTTCTGGGTTTCGGCCATCTGCGCCTCAAGCGCCTTCTGCTCCGTGGTCTCAACGGCATAGACGATTGCCGTCTCCTTGCTGTCCCCGTCATCGATGACGGCCGTCACGTAGAAGCGGAAGAAGCGCTCTTCATCCGCGGCATGGCGTGTATCAACCGGCGCAATGTCGCCCTGCCCTTCGGCCGCGGCTTCAAGCGCCGAAGCAAAGAGTTTGCGGTCTGCCTCGTGAACCACCGTTTCGAACCGCGTGCCCTTTTCGAGGTCGTCGCGCGAAACCGCGCCGGAGAACATTTTGAGGAACGGCGCATTGGTGCGAACGATCTTGCCACTGCCGTCCACCGAGGCAATGGCCATCGGCGTGTTGTTGAAAAAGCGCGTAAAGCGCATCTCCGCGGCCGCCGCGCTCGGACCGCTGGCCTCGCCACCGCGCAGCAGCACAATGGTCCGGCTTTCGCCCGGCGCACCGTCCCTTGGCGCGCTTACCCGGTGCACGAGCCGCACCGGCATGCTTTTGCCGTCCTGCCGCAGCATGTCGAGGTCGAGCGTTGCTGTTCTGTCCAGACCGGGTGCCGCCTCAACGGATTCAATAAGAGCCATTCCCTCGCCGGCAACAAGATCATTGAGCGCAATGGAGCCCGGCGTGAACTGTGTGAGGTCAAGGCCAATCCAGTCGGCGAGCGTCGCATTGATATAGACGATCTCGCCATTCTGGCCGGTAGACATGAAGCCCGCGGGCGCATGGTCCAGATAGTCGATCGCGTGCTGCAGCTCCCGGAAGAACTTCTCCTGGTCCTCGCGTTCGGCTGTGATGTCCGACAGCTGCCAGGCGTGCAACTGCTCGCCGGCATCTCCAACATCGAGGAGCCGCGCCCGCAATCGGTACCATCGCGGACCCTCTGCCCCGTTTTGAGAGCCGCCCAGCCGCTTCAGCAACCGAAACTCCTCTTGCCCCTCCTTGCCTTCGCGGATCTGGTTTGTCAGACGGTAAACCGCCTCGGCCGCCTGGTTGTCGCTTGACATAATGGCTTCGATGGAAAGCACATCAGCCGGATTTTTCGCACCGATCAGGTCGGCATAGGTCCGGTTCGCATAGACCACGCGGCCCTTCTTGTCGGTAACGACCGTTCCTTCCGGATGACCGTCGATAAATATGCGCGACAGCACATCGCCGCCTCCGCGGGGCATGAGCTGAACAAATCCGATCACGGTGGAAACAAGATAGAAGATGCCGACCATCGCCAGCATGCCGAGGAGCCCGAGTCCAAGGTTCGTGTTGACGCGGCCCTCGAGATAGATGAATGCGATCGCAGCGCCGATAAGGACGACGGCGAGGACGGTCAGGCGAACCACGGTACCGGGTTTCGAATGCCGGTCTATGATCGGCGTCGGGTAGTCTCCCGACTGGTTTTCCCGCGCCATCAACGTCCTCTTGAAGCGAGATTGATTCCCTCAGATTGCATAATTCCGTTTGGACCACATTCCGTAACACATTGAAAGAGTATGCGCCGATTGCACCCCGGCTATGCACCGCAAATACGGATATCGCCTTGAATGCGCAGCATTATGTGGTTAAACAGCGGCAAAAGCGGTGTGCAAATTGTGTGTTGTTTGGATTTTGACGCCCCTAAGCTTGCAAGCGCCACAATCGGCATCTACGCTTCCACACAATGGTGGAGTTAAGACTTGTGCGATTGTTGCACGAGTTTGGGGCATTGAAAAATGTTGAACAATATGAGTGAAGCGCTTTTCAGCACGGACGGCATGTCTGTGTATTCCATGCTCGCGGTGGGCGTGGTCATATTGATAGCCATAGGCCTGCTTGTCTGGAACCTGCGGCGACGCGGTCATATGGCCTTCATGCGCGGCAGCAATTCGCGACAGCCGCGTCTGGCGGTTCTCGACCACACGGCCGTGGATACACGGCGGCGGCTCGTGCTTGTGCGCCGCGATAATGTCGAGCACCTGATCATGATCGGAGGTCCGAGCGATATCGTGGTTGAGCGCGGCATCAACCGCGCGGCGATGCGCGCAGCCCAGCAGGAAAGTGCCGCCCAGCAGGCGACCGCGCCACCGGCAGCGGCCCCGCAAGCGTCCACGCCATCACCGGTCACCCCTCAGGCACCGGCGCCACAGGCACCTGCCCCGCAGGCAGCGGTATCTCCGGCGGCTGCGCCTCAGCCGGCAGCTCCGCAGTCTCCGAAGCCCGCGCAGCGTCCACAGCAGCAAAAGGCACCCCCGCAGCAAAAACCGGCGGAACCGGTTGCCGCGGAACAGGCCGGCGCGCCGGCAGCAAAGCCGGTAGAGAAACCGATCATCCCAACGAAGACCGAAACTGCGGCCAAGACCGACACACCGGCGCCGGAGATTCAAAAGCCGGCCGACCTGTCGCCGGCCGAAGTGGAACCGGCAACGCAAACACCGCCGAAATCACCGGCACCTGAACTCGCGGCCGTTGCCGTGTCGGCGGTCGCATCGGATGTTGTGGACTCTCCGGCGGTCAAGCCAGCCGGCAATGGTGACGCGACAATCACCGCCGAACTGGAGGATGTTCTAGACGCCGCCCGGGATCTGGTTCTGCCTGAAAAGGAAACTCCGCCGCCTGTTGAAGCAGAGGTCAAGGCAGAGCAAACGGACGCCGATATCAAGCCTGCCGGCCCGCAACCGGCCGCGTCAGCGGCGGCGACGGTGGGAATCCCGGTAGCCGAGAAGGCGCCAAATCCTGAAGACATCGCCGATGCAACGGCGCCGACCGTGACGGCGGATGAACTGATCGCCGATTTTGACCGGGTCCTCGAGGCTGAGATGACCAAGGCCGAACAACAGAAAATCGCCACGGATGAACCGGTATCGGTTGAGGCGCCGGAACCCGAGAAGGACGAGACAGTCCGGCCCCCGGCAGCATCACTGGAAGACGAGATGAAGAAACTGCTGGGCGACCTTACTGTGAAGCACTAGCGCATCGCGTCAGAACAATCCGACAAATAAAATAGGCGGCCCCGGCCGCCTTTTTGTATGAATTTCTCCGCGTCAGCTATTCGTCGCGGTAGACCTTTTCGCGACGCTCGTGGCGCTCCTGTGCCTCGATGGAAAGTGTTGCGATGGGCCTTGCATCGAGCCTCTTGAGACTGATCGGTTCGCCAGTTTCTTCGCAATATCCGTAGGTGCCTTCGTCGAGCCGCCGCAGTGCCGCGTCGATTTTGGAGATCAGCTTGCGTTGCCGGTCTCTTGCACGCAACTCAATGGCCCGGTCTGTTTCCGACGAAGCCCTGTCCGCGATATCGGGATGATTTGCGCTGTCTTCCTGAAGGTTGCCGAGCGTTTCCCGCGCCTCGCGCAGGATCTCGTTCTTCCATGCATTCAACTTGGCTCGAAAATAGGCACGCTGCTTCTCATTCATGAACTCCTCGTCGTCCGAGGGAACGTAGGAACCAAGATCGATCATGTCATTCATGGTGATTCCTTGTTTCGCAGTGCTTTTGGGGCGTGTGTATAGCCACACCGCTCAGTGCTTACAAGCGGGAATTCATGCGTTGGTTCAGTTTTTTGTGAGCTTACTGGATTCAGTAAGCAACCGGTTAGAACTGTGAATTTGTCACATCAACTTCATAAATGTGCTTGGGCTATATTTCATCAATATAGTCGGCAAGTCTCAGCCGCATGTATTCGGCCTGGGTGGCAATTCGGCCAAGCCAGCCCCCGCCCCACGCGATTCCGTAGTTCCCGAAAAGTGCCATCCGATCGCGTGAACCGGCGATTGCGTCGGCAACAGCCAGGCCGGCCGCGGCCGTCGTATTGAGGCCGTGGCCGCCGAATGCGGTCGCCACGAAAAGCCCGGGGCTGATCTCGCCCACAATGGGCATCTTGTGACGCGCATAACCCATCAATCCGGACCACCCGTATTCGATTTCAATGTCTCCGAGTTGCGGGTAGACGCCGGCAATGTCGTTATGAAGCATCGCGACCAGCTGCGACGGTTCGGATCTGCGTGTCGTGATGCGCCCGCCCCAAAGAAGACGCAATCCGTGATCGTCCTCAAGGATACGGTAATAGTCGCCGGCGCGCCGCTGATCGGTGATACAGCCGCGATAGCGGATGACGTCGCCGATGTTCGCATCGTATGACCGGCTGACGACAACATAGGTCGCGACCGGCAGGACACTTTGCTCGACCGCGCGAACAGGGCCGCCATAGGCGCTCGTTGCAACCACGACATTTTGCGCCCTCACCTGACCGTCTGCCGAACGCACAAGGTACTCCGTCCCCGAAGGCCCGATGTCGGAGATGCGTGTCCCCTCATGGACGCGCACGCCGGAGGCAACGCACAATTCCAAGACCAGTTCGGTATAGGCCAGAGGGTCAATGTGGAAGGATCGGTGGTCGATGACACCTGCATGATAGATGCCTGTTTCCAGAAGCCCCGACACGGCCGCGCGGTCCAGGAATTCCAGATCCGCATCATATTGGTCCGCCAGCTTTTGCTGCCATTGGCGCAGCTCCTGCGTACGCTTGTGCCGTATCACATGCAGCCAGCCCCGACCGCCGATGATGTCCTTTCGGCCGGCATTGGAAATCGTGCTTTCGACATAGCGTACGCCGTCCACCGACAGCGCGTGGAGCTGTTTCGCGCGTTCGATGCCGACGCGCCTTTCAATGGCGTCCACATTCTGGGCAAAACCCTGGGACACAAAGCCGCCATTGCGTCCGGACGCTCCCCAACCGATCCTTTGGGCCTCCAGAAGCACGACGGAAAGTCCGCGTGCAGACAGTTCCAGGGCCGTGGTCAGCCCGGCCAGACCGCCGCCGACCACAGCCACATCCGCCTCCTCCATGCCGCTCAGACTTTCGATCCGGTCGCGCGGCGCAGTGCGGGACGCGTAGTAGCTGGAAACATGGGGCGAGGCATCCTGCCTGCTATGTGAATGTGTCGCCAATCGATCCTGTAACCTGCTATTGAACCTGACAGCCAGGTGAGAACGGTTTCGTTTATACACGCTGCCGGTGCGTTTCAATGCGCTGCCAGCGAGCCACACGCCTTCCCACACTTGTGCATTCCGTGTGAAATTCAGCCACCCCCTCGCGTCGCAAACCGAATGATGCTTTAAATGCCGGTTCAGGAATGATGCGGTCGGCACGACCGCCAACGAACCAGAAAGCGCGTATGGACAACCAGTCTGCTGATTCATCGATCGTCTATTTGCTTCGGCATGCCCATTCCGCCTGGGCGCGGCCCGGTCAGCGGGATTTCGACCGGCCGCTCGATGAACGCGGGATTGAAGACGCACATATCGTCGGTGCCGCGCTTTCCAAACTGGACCGCCTTCCGCAAATCGTTCTTTGCTCGACTGCCGTACGGTGCCGGCAGACCTGTGACATCGTCCTTTCGGAGCTTGCGGATCCGCCGCCGGTCGACAAGATCGACGCGCTCTACAGCAACGACTACCGGTACTATGTGGATCTGCTTTCGCGGCAAACCCTGTCACCGATCATGCTGATCGGCCACAATCCGATGATGGAGGATACGGCAAGGTTTTTGAGTGCAACGGCCAAGGAAAGGCCCGGCGAAAGGCTGCAGAAGGGATTTCCGACCGCAGGCCTCGCAATGCTGGAATTTGACGGACCATTGGCGACAATCAAACAGGGCGGGCGCTTGACCGAGTTTCTGTCGCCCAAGCGATTGCGCAAGCTGGCGCATCGGATCGACGGTTGAACAAGTGCGGCGCTTTCGATTTAAGAAATTGAAATAATTATATAATTTTCAGGCTGTCCCGGATGTCGCCAAACTCGGACATGCTGCTATGCGGCGCGCCGACGGCATCTGGCTGGCTCACTTCGGGTTGAACAGCCGCAGGGTGGGTTCTTATATCCGCTCCAACGCACAAGCATTTCAGGTGACGATTGAGTTCCGCTCTTTCCCGCATTTCGGACGAAGCACTGATCACGGTCGACAATCTCGTCGATCGCGCCGGCGATCTCTTGCGCCCGACCATGCGCTTTGGCGTGACCGGACTTTCACGCGCCGGAAAGACGGTCTTCATCACCGCGCTTGTGCACAATCTGATTCACGGCGGGCGGCTTCCGCTGTTCAAGGCGCAACAGAGCGGCCGCATCGCATCAGCCTATCTTGAACCCCAGCCTGACGATGGCGTGCCACGCTTCCAGTATGAGGATCACGTGCGCGCGCTGGTCGACGATCGCCTGTGGCCCCAGTCGACCCGCGCAATATCCGAGCTGCGACTGACCATCGAATACGAGTCGGCCAGCGCCTGGAACAGGCTCCTGTCATCGGGAAAGCTCTCGATCGACATTGTCGATTATCCAGGCGAATGGCTGCTTGATCTGCCGCTGTTGCAGCAGGACTTTGCCGAATTCAGCAGGATGGCGGTTGGCCTGGCGCGTTCACCGGTCCGCGCGGATCTGTCGCGAGAATGGCTTGAGGCGGCTGCCGGCCTGGACGTGCGCGCCGACGCCGATGAGGCCGATGCGCGCCGTATCTCCACGCTGTTCGCCGACTATCTGCGGTCGTGTCGCAGCGATGAGAAGGCGCTTTCAACACTGCCTCCCGGCCGGTTCCTGATGCCCGGCGACCTCGAGGGCTCGCCTGCGCTGACCTTTGCACCGCTGCCGGATCTGCCCGAGGGCTCGTCGCCGTCAGGTTCCCTTTGGGCAATGATGGAACGACGTTACGAGGCCTATAAGAGCCTCGTCGTTAAACCGTTCTTCCGCGAACACTTCGCGCGGCTTGACCGCCAGATCATACTCATCGACGCAATGCAGGCCATGAATGCGGGTCCGGAAGCGGTCCAGGATCTGGAACGCGCGTTGGTCGACATTTTGTCCTGCTTTCGGCCGGGACGCGGCAACCTTTTGACATCCTTGATTTCCAGGCGCATCGACCGGGTGCTGATCGGCGCCACCAAGGCCGATCATCTCCACCAGGAAAGCCATGACCGGCTGGAGGCAATTGTCCGGCGGCTTGTTGCGCGCGCAACAGAAAAGGCCGGCTATTCGAGGGCCAACATCGAAGTCATCGCAATGGCCGCCGTGCGTGCCACGCGAGAGACCAGCGCAAAACGGGGAAAGGACACATTGCCGCTTATCACCGGGACACCGATGAAAGGCGAGAAAATCGATGGAAAAACGTTTAACGGAAACACCGATAAACGCATATTTCCCGGGGACTTGCCGGAAGATGCGGACTCATTTTTTCAACAACTGAATTCGTCATCGCACGATGCCACGCCACAACTCAATTTCGTTCGCTTTCGCCCACCCAGGCTGGAACGCACTGCAGAAGGCGTCACACTGTCCTTGCCCCATATTCGTCTGGACAGGGCATTTGAATTTCTGTTCGGGGACTGGCTCGCATGACCAAAAATCACCGAAAGCCGGCCGCATTCGACGTTGCGGACGGCGATGATGACAGCCTACCGCTGGATTTTGCCGAGGCCGGCGCCGATACATTGCCGGTGGAGGCGCTGACACCGCCTGTTGCGGAGCCGCGGCGGCGCGGCATTTCCTTCGGCCGGTTGGCGCTTGGCGCATTCGGGTTGCTGTTTTCGCTTGCATTTGCCGTGTGGCTCGATGGGCTCATTGCTTCCTTCTTCGCCCGTTCAATCTGGTTGGGATGGCTGGCAACCGCCCTCACCGTCGTTGCCGTCGGATCGCTTGTCGGGCTTGCTGTTCGTGAAATCCGTTCGCTGATGCGGCTCGACGCCGTCCATGCCATTCGGGAGATGGCAGAGGAAGCACGCCTTGAGAAACTGCCCAAGAAAGCAAAGGCCGTTCAGGCAAGATTGATGCGGATATTTGCCGACCGCCCTGAAACAGCTCGCGCGCGGCGACAGCTTCGCGAGCTTGACGGCGAGGTCATCGATGGACCGCATCTGATGGAACTCATGGAAACGCAATTGCTTGGACCGGTCGATCAGGAAGCGCGCCGTCTCATTCTCAACGCGTCGAAACGGGTATCGGTGGTAACGGCGCTGAGCCCGCGGGCGCTTATCGACATCGGCTATGTTCTTTTCGAGGCGATGCGCCTGATCAGAGCCCTTGCGACACTCTATGGCGGCAGGCCCGGAACGCTTGGCGCCATTCGGCTCGCCCGCGATGTGGTCAGCCATCTTGCCGTCACAGGTTCTCTGGCGCTTGGTGACGGTGTGATTCAGCAACTCATGGGCCAGGGACTGGCAAGCAAGCTATCGGCACGCCTCGGCGAAGGCGTCGTCAACGGGCTGATGACGGCCCGCATCGGCATTGCAGCGATGGACCTGTGCCGGCCGCTCGCCTTTCACAGCCTCAAGCGCCCGGGAATTGGAGAGTTCGTCGGCGATCTCACCCGTCAGGCGGCAGGCGGCAGGCAAGATGAGAAGAAAGAGAAGTCAAGGACCTAGAGCAATTCTGAGTTAGATTGGAACATTTGATGGCGGAAAATCGGTCCAGTCGGCTAGGCGCGTCGCGCAGCGCGATGCGGGGCATCGGGCAAGCGGCGCAACGACGCCGATGGGCCGATTTTCCCCACCCTCGGAAGGGAAGAAGATGTTGAAACAATATACTGATTGGGCCGGGCGATTTTGACCCCTGGCGTCGTTGGCTTGCGCTTGTGGTGGGGTGACACCACGGCGCGCAACCCGCCTAGCCAGCGACCAAAATCGCCCCGGTCAAATGATCCAATATACCTCAGAATTGCTCTAGGCGGCGCTGTCCGGTTGCGTGAGACCGACACAGCACTCGGTGGTCAGGAACTCGACCAGTTCGTTGACCATGTCATAATTGGCATAGTTCCGGATCTCGCGTCCGAAACGCTCCTGGCGCACAAGGCCTGCATCGACAAGCGCCGAAAGATGGTGCGCTAGCGTCGAGGGCGGTATCGACAGGTGCTGGACGATATCTCCCACATTCAGGCCGCCCTCGCCCGCCTTTACCAGAAGGCGGAAGACGGCAAGCCGCGCTTCATGGCCGAGCGCCGAAAGGGACTTTGCTGCGTTGGATTCGTCCATAGCCGGAACATAATCCCTGCTGCACTGCCGTCAATACGCACATGGAACGGTGGTCGACAACGCAGCATAGCCGGCTATCGGCCCAGAATCGGCCTGATTTCATCTTTTCACTGCCCTCTGCTACAATCCGCGCGACTTTCAACCGCCCCTTAACCATTCCGGTTGATTGTGGGGTGTTCCCAATTTGCAGCAGGCTGGATCATGTTCTTTCGTTTGTCCCTGACCGCACTGGCATTCATCATCGTCGGAATGGCGACCCCGACATGGGCCGGGTCAAAGGACAAGGTGTTCTTTGATTCCGTAAACGGTATCTGGAGCGGCCCCGGGGAAATTGTCGCCGGCAAGTACAAAGGCACCAAGTTCGTCTGCAAATTCAAAGGTGCGCCCCCTGCTGAACACTCCGTCGGCGTGGCAATGGACGGCCATTGCCGCGTTGGCATATTTTCGCAGAAGATGTCCGCTTTCATCGGCGGCAAGCGCGGCAAGTACAGCGGCCAGTTTCAGGACGGCGCCAAGGGCGAAGGTCTCGATCTTATTTCCGGCCAGGTCAACGGCAACAAGATCGTTGTCGGCCTGAACAGAAAAAAGCTGAACGGCGCAATGGTTGCCCACCTGCAGGAACCGGATGTCATGAACGTCACGATTTCCGTGAAAGTTCGCGAGCGGTTGATCCCGGTTATCGGCATGACCCTGTCGCGCGACCAGCGCGTTGGTTCGTCAAGAACGCAGGATCATCTTCGCTAGAAGAGCCCGCCTACCGCTTCCACCACAATCCGCCGTCGCTGGCGATTTCAATGCCGGCACTGTTGGACTCTGCAGCCCATTCGCTGATCACCCTGCCCTTGATGCGCAACCCGTCCGCAATATCCAGCAGCGGCAGGAGAACGAATGCCCTTTCGTGCATGAACGGGTGCGGAACAACCAGACCGTCCTCATCGATGACGGCGTCATCGAACGTCAGCACATCGATATCGATGATGCGGGGGCCCCAACGCTCACGCCGCTTGCGCTTGAGCTTCTTTTCAATGTCCAGACAGGCATTGAGAAGACCCCGCGGATCAAGATCGGTCTCAACAAGCGCACAGCAGTTGAAGAACCAGTCCTGATCTGTGTTGCCCCAGGGCGGGGTGCGGAAAAGACGCGAAACGGTCGAGACCGATGTCCCCTCGATTTCGTCAAACAGACGCAAGGCTGCGGCCATGCTTGCCGGCGGGTCGCCGATATTGCCGCCAAGCCCCAGAAATGCTGAGTGCACAAAAGCCGTTTTGCTATTCAGGGACATATTCGACGCTGACCTCGGCATGGTCGAATACGCCCGGAATGGGCGCACTCGGTTTGCGAATGGTCACCGCCACACGCCTGATCGTCGGGAACTGCGCGCAAAGATCCTTGCCGACCCTGTAGGCTAGCGCCTCGATCAACTTGAAGCGCTCCTCGGTCACGATCTGCTGCAGTGCCGTGTGCACAGCGCCGTAATCAACAGTGCTCTCCGGCGTATCCGTGCTCAGGGCGTCACCGGCCAGGACGTCCATTTCAACATCGATATAGAAACTCTGGCCAAGCTGCGCTTCCGCCTCGAATACGCCGTGCCGTGCAAAAAAAGCACAGTTTTTCAAACCGATACGATAGGTCTTGCTCATTTTCGCGCTCCGGAAATGCGCTGTGCGACAACAGCATCGGCCATGGCAAGCGCGTCCTTGTTTGCCGCCACATCATGAACTCTGAAAATGGCCGCACCCTGTAGCCGCAACATGGCTGTGGTCGAAGCGGTCGCGACGTCACGCCGGTCCATGTCTCGGCCGCTGATCGCACCGATGAAACGCTTGCGCGACGTGCCGGCGACGAGAGGATAACCGAGGTCGTGCAGTTCTGCGAAACGCGCCATCAGCACAATGTTCTCGTCGGCATCCTTGGCAAAGCCGAAGCCTGGATCGAGCACGATCGCATCATCCTTGACCCCTGCCTCGCGGGCAAATTCCAGGGAACGGGCAAGGAAAAGGTGCTGGTCCTCAATCACATCCGCGGCCTTTTGGCGCTCGCGGCCCGTATGCATGATGCAGAGTCCCGCGCCGAGTTCGGCGGCGGTTGAGGCCATTTCCGGATCTCTTTGCAGTCCCCACACATCGTTGATGACATGAGCCCCGGCTTCAACGGCAAGCCTGGCAGTGTCTGAACGGTATGTGTCGATCGACAAAATCACGTCACCGCGTCCTGCCAGCGCCTTGATAACGGGCAGCACCCTGGATTGCTCAGTCGCCGCATCTACCGGATCGGCACCCGGACGTGTCGATTCCCCGCCGATGTCGACAATTACCGCTCCCTCCGCAACCATCGCTTCGGCGGCATCTACTGCCTGCCCGACATTATCGAAGCGTCCCCCGTCCGAAAACGAGTCCGGCGTCACATTGACAATCGCCTTCAGGTAACCGCGCGGGCCCAGTTCCAGAGAACGGCCGTGGGCCAGTCGCCACACGCGCGGGCTGAAACCGGGATGGGAATCTGCCAGATCCGCTTCGCTCTGTATCATCGGGCCAAGCCTATTTGACGCCCAGTTTCTTTTGAAGACTGGTGGACGACGTGGTGTACTGGAAAACAACTTTTTCGTCGGGACGAACAATCACCCGCGCCGCCTGCGCCATCAGGGCAGCCTCGTGGAAGCCGGACAGGATCAATTTGAGCTTTCCGGGATACCAGTTGATATCGCCGATGGCGAATATGCCGGGTTCGCTGGTCTCGAACTTTTCCGTATCGACCGTGATCAGGTTCTCATTCAGGTTCAGGCCCCAATCGGCGATCGGGCCAAGCTTCATGGTCAGCCCGAAAAACGGCAGCAGACGCGTGCATTCCAGTTCCGTGTCGCCATCCGGCCCCTTGAGCGTCGCCGACCGGAGTTCGCCGTTCCCGCCGGTCAGACCCGAGATCTGGCCCATCTCGAAACGCAGTGAGCCCTGGTCGCGAAGGGCAAACATCTTGTTGACGCTGTCATCGGCGGCGCGGAACTGCGGCCGCCGGTGCACCAGTGTCACCGACCGCGCGATCGGCTGCAGGTTCAACGTCCAGTCGAGCGCCGAGTCTCCGCCGCCGACGATCAGCAGGTCATGATCGCGAAACGCCTCCATGCGCCGCACCGCATAAAAGACGCTTTGCCCTTCGTATTCCTCGATACCGGGTATCGGCGGCCGCTTTGGCTGGAAAGATCCGCCACCGGCTGCAATGACGATGACTTTCGCGCGCAAAACCTCGCTCTCGTCGGTCTCGATTTCGAAGCGGCCATCATCCAGCCGCCGTAAAGCCGTGACCATACGGTTGAAGTGGAACTGCGGGTTGAACGGCTTGATCTGCTCCATCAGCCGGTCTGTCAGTTCCTGTCCGGAAATGACCGGCCAGGCCGGAATGTCGTAGATCGGTTTTTCCGGATAAAGCTCGGTGCACTGGCCGCCTGGCCGGTCCAATATGTCGACGAGATGGCATTCAAGGTCGAGAAGGCCGAGTTCGAATACGGCAAAAAGGCCAACGGGGCCGGCCCCCACAATTACGACATCGGTTTCAACAGCGTCTGTCATTGTCCCATCCTGACCTTCCCCGGCGAGATGAGGTCTGCGATGTGATCAGGCCTGGCGTTCGGGCACGCGCACGACCAGCCCGTCAAGTTCGGGCCTGACCTTGATCTGACATGATAGTCTGGAAGTCGGACGGACGTCATAGGCAAAATCCAGCATGTCTTCTTCCATGACATCCGGAGAGCCGACAATATCTGACCACTCATCGTCCACATAGACGTGGCATGTGGCACAGGCACACGCGCCGCCACACTCGGCTTCTATTCCCGGAACTGCGTTGCGGATGGCGTTTTCCATGACCGTCGAGCCGTCTTCGGCGTCGAGCTCGAAATTCGTGCCGTCGTGGGCCACAATTGTCAGCTTGGTCATTCAGCAGGCTCCGCATTCAAGAACAACAATGCGGAGTTAAAGACACTTGCACGGAAGTCAAGCGTTGATGCGCGTTTTGCACGCGCTCCTATTGGATTGCGGCGTTTCACACCGCAATTGCGACGCTGCGGATAACCGTCCTAGCGAGACAGACCGAAGATAAAGTTCTCCACGTCGACGACGGCATCTGTCAGTGCGTCGTGAAGGACGCCATCGCTTGGATCCTTCTCCAGGCTCTCGGCCGCACGGGAGACACAAAACGCTCCGACGCTGCTTGCCGATCCGTGCAGCGTGCGCACGACGGCGAGGAGGTCCTTTTTGTCCGTCAGGTGATTCGTACCGCACAGCTGATTGACACATTGGCGCGCCTGGCGCGCGAAAAGGCACAGAACCTGTGTCTCCGCTTCCTTGTCGCCCGACGTCTTGCGTGCGAGATGAACCAGATCGATCGGCCGTTCGCTTGATGGGCTGTGCGCATGCCCGTGCTCGGGCGGCTCAAATATTTCCTGATGTGCAACCATCGCCTATCCCTTTCCCGTTGTTGTAAAAAACAGTGCACATCAGAATCTTCGGTAAGCACTTAACAGGTCCACAGAACAGGCCAAAAAATTGCTTTTATGGTTAATGCAACGTAAACACCGGATTTGCGGCAAAATTTAACTGTGGGTATCGTTGGGCACACTTGTTCTTTGATCAAGCGAACTCATTAAACGTGCTGTAGAATTTGTTTCCAGCCGTTAACTGTGCCAGAAAAGGAAGCTGGCACGCGGCAAGCCCTCAAAAATAGGGGCGGCGTGTAGGGAGTGCCCTGTCAATTGCGGCCGGATTCCGGATGCATGCGGCGCCGTTTGCGACGGCGGTCATTCCCCCCGGATCACCGGACCGGCAACCCAGGCGGTGTCCCGGGAATAAGGTACAGAGTACGAGGCATTGATCAGTATGGCGAAGAGAAACGCTCAGAGTAAAACGGCCAGCGACGATCCGCTCAAGGCATTAGAAGACGCGTTGCGCCTGGACCTTGAAGGTGATGGCGACTCGAGTTTGGTCGATGAGCCTTCCCTCGAGGATCTTGAGGCACAGGTCGCTTCCGCGGCCGCGGAGCTTGCAAAATCGGACTCTGAGGCCAGCGCCAAGGAAGCAAGCAGCAATACGCGCCAGTCCTCTCGGCGACAGTCCGCAAAACCGGCACCGACACGCAATACGGCCGCCAAATCCGCGCCGCAGCAGCCCGCTCAGCAAAACCGCGTCAGCAGGGTTCAACCGAAACCCCAGACACGGTCGCAAAAACGCCAGCAGACGGCCCAGCAAAAGGCCGCAAAGACACCGGCACCGCTCTTCGCGCCGGCCAACGATGACAGCCGGGAATCGCGTGCCGCCATCATGCGTTCCCTCGACGGCAAGGGCGGCCGGACCGCACGCATCATAACCTATGTCCTCGCAGGCCTTTGGGTGCTTGGCGGTCTCGGTCTCTTCAACCTCGTCTACGGAGACAGCTTCACATCCGTGGCCGATCTGGCCGACAGCCCGCAATTCATGATGATGATCCTGGCAATCGTTCTGCCGGTGATGATCATTCTTGCATTCGGCATGATGATCGCGCGGGCGCAGGAAATGCGCGCCGTTGCCAAGTCGATGGCAGAACTCGCGGTACGCCTGTTTGAGCCCGAAACGATGGCGACCGACAACATCATGCGCGTCGGACAGGCGGTTCGCCGCGAAGTTTCCGCCATCAACGAAGGCATCGAGCGGACAATCGCCCGAGCATCCGAACTGGAGACGCTGGTCCATTCGGAAATCAATGCGCTTGAGCACAGCTACTCCGACAACGAGGTGAGGCTGCGAAGCCTCGTGGAGGGCCTTGCCAACGAGCGAGAGGCGATTGTCAGCCATTCCGAGCGTGTTCGCGCGTCGATCGTCAGCGCGCATGAGCAGCTGCGTGAAGAACTGGAGACCGCCGGCGACGAGATTTCGAGCCGCCTGACCACATCCGGCAAGGCTGTCGCGGCGCTCCTCGACACGCGCACCACGAAACTTTCCGAGCAGGCCGACGAGCTGACACAATCGGTTTCCGATTTGCTGCAGAAGCGCACCGAAGCGCTGATGTTGTCCTTCGGCAATTCCGGACGGGCACTGGCCACCGAATTCGACAACCGGCTGGAGGCGCTGCAGTTCAATCTGACAGAGCACGGCCAGGCACTTCTTTCGGAATTCGAGACCCGCGCCTCGTCGCTCGACAACAACACCAAGAAGCTCAACACCATCCTCAATGAGCGGGCCCGCCAGCTCAACGAGACCCTGGTCACCCGTACCAAGGAAATCAGCGAAAGCCTCAGTGTTGGCGAGCAGGCGCTCAGCGGCGGTCTGGACAGCGTCATCGAGTCGCTCAATGCCAAGCTCGACGAGAAGGCGGTGAATTTCCGCCAGAGCCTCCAGCATCACGCCGAGGACGCGATGAGCGACCTGGATGTGCGCTCCGGCTTCTTCCAGGAACGCATGCAGAGTTCGATCTCGCAGCTCAATACGGCTTTCGACGAGCGCGTGTCTGAATTTACGGCGGCCTTTAAGCAGCGCAGCGGCGGTTTGACCGAAAAACTGGGCGAAAGCCTGGAGAATATCGCCGACACGCTGTCATCAAATGCCGATCGCATCGCCGGCACGCTGTCCGAACGGTCGAACACGCTTGAGCAGATGCTCGCCGGAAGCAGCGCAGAGATTGAGGCCAAACTGGAGGCGAAAGCCGGTGCCGTGGAAGCGGCACTACGCAATACCTCCGAGCGTGTTGATCAGCTCATGGTCGGCGGCACGGAGGCGATCGCACAGGCCGTTGACGACCGGACAACCGCGTTGTCGGCCTCTCTCGAGACAAGTGCTGCCAACATTGCAGGCTTGATCAACGAGGGCTCCCAAACCATCAACAACTCTGCCATCGACAATGCGCAGAAGCTGGAAGAGACGCTCACCGCCAGTGCCGAGCGCCTCGAAGGTCTCATCGGGTTCGGGACCGCGGCGATCAACAATGCGACCTCCGACAGCGCGGACAAGCTTGAATCGACGCTGGGATCGAGCGCCGAACGGCTTCAGAACCTGATCCGTGAAGGCACCCAGGCCATTGGCAATATCTCGACAGAGAGCACGCAAACGCTTGCCGGAACGCTGGGCACGAACGCTGAGCGGCTTGAGAGCATCCTGACCGAGGGTTCCGAGACCGTCGGACGCGCGGTGACGGAAAACACCCATGCGCTGGCCGTCACGCTCGGCTCCAACGCCGAGCGGATCGATAACCTGCTTCGCCAGGGAACCGGCTCGATTGCGAAATCCATCACCGACCATACGCAATCGCTTGAAAACGCGCTGGATTCCGGCGCGCAGCGGATCGACGGACTGGTCAGTGACGGCACCGGCTCGATCGCCAGGGCGGTCACGGATTCGACACAGCAACTCGCCGAAACGCTTGACCAGAACTCCGGTCGCATCGACGTCCTGATCAGCGAAGGCTCGCAGAAGATCGCCAATTCGGTAATTGACAACACCGAGGCCCTGGCAAGCACGCTTGGTACCAATGCCGACCGCATTGATACGCTGATGAGCGCCGGCAACGAGAAGATCACCGAAACGCTGTCGAATGAGTTCGTGGCGCTGTCCGGCAAGCTGGATGAATCCGTATCGGCCATGGATACGACGCTCTCTGCCAATGTCGACCGCATCGGCGCGACGATCGACGAGCGCACGGCAAATATGCAAGAGCGGCTTGAAACAATGGACACGGCGCTCGGTGCCGGCCTTGAGAGTGTTACGGCCACCATTGAGACACAGGCGCTCGGCATGGCAACGACGCTGCGCGAAACGGTGGCGCAGACTGTCGAGCACATGGATGCCGAAGCCCAGCGGTCCTACCAGTCGCTGCAGGGCATTGGAGAAGGCTTCTCCGCGAGACTGAGCGAGGCGGCATCCGCCTACTCCGATGCAATCGAGGTTCGCCTGAACGAGCGCACCGAATCTCTCAACAAGCAGCTTTCGGAACTGACCAACCGCCTCAATGACAGCGAATCCGGTATCCTCGGCGCTGCTCAGGCCATCACCGACGCGGCCGTGGAGGCCGGTGAGAAGGTCGGCGAGCAGGCCCAGACCATTGCTTCCCATTTCGCTGACAGCGAAAGGGCCATGGATGCACGCAATGTTGCCATCAAGGCGACGCTAGACGAGCACACACGCGAGCTTAACTCGATGCTGTCGAGCCGCTCGGCCGAACTGTCCAAGCTCATCGACGAGCAGGCTGTACCGCTCGTCCAGGCCTATGCGGAGCGCGGGCATGAGATCACCGGCGAGCTGAAGAACATCACCGAGGCGAGCGCAGAGGAGTTGCGCGCCCAGAGCGCCGCACTGGTCGACGCGCTGACGTCGCGCACCCGTGAAACGCTGGAAGCCATAGATGCCGCCGGCAGCAGTCTGCGGACCGAGGTGACCGAACTCATCTCCGAGCTGGGGCGCAGCAATTCTGCGATTTCCAATCTGGTCAACAACACCGCCTCAACACTCGAGGATGTCGATTCGAAGCTGACAAACACGACCGAAAGATTTGCCGACACGGCCGGTCGTGCGGCGGAGATGTTCTCGGGATCGACCGAAATCCTGCAATCCAATATCTCGCAGCTCGATTCGATTTCGAACGACACGCTGGCAAGGGTCAGCGCGATCTCCGGCAGCTTCGAGGATCATTCCAAGATGCTGTCGACGGCTTCGGACCTTCTGGGTTCGGCACAGTCCGGCCTTGCCAGCACGCTGGAAGAGCGCAAGGAGGCGCTGGACGGCCTGTCGAGCGGGCTGGTCAAGCGTTCCGAAGAGATCGAAAAGAACATGCGCTCGCTCGAGACGATCGTCGAGGATGCATTCGAAAAGGCGCAGAACCGCGCAAGCAGCACAGCCAAGGAATTGTCCGGCAGCCTATCTTCGTCGCTCGACAACATCGGCAATCTGCTCTCCGACACCGAGACCCGGTCATCGACCACCGCTGACGCGATGAAGAACGCTATCAAGGAAGCTGTCGACGACGCCATCGGACGCTTCTCCGGCGCCACGGACGAAATCCGTGAACTGGCCGGCGCCATTCGCACCGAGCTTTCGGATACGCGCACGGAAATCAAGAAGGGCGTCTTTGACCTTCCTGAAGAGACCCGCGAGAGCACAGCGGCCATGCGCAATGCCGTTTCGGATCAGATCAAAGCGCTGCAGGACCTGTCATCGATCGTGCAGCAATCATCGCAGATGTTTGATCACTCCAGTCCGCGGAAAGCGGCTCCCGAGCCCCCGGCTCCCGCTGCTCCTGCCGCTGAGCGTGCACCGGAACAGCCAGCAGCCGAAGCGCCGCGCGAAGTTGCACCACCCAAGACCGCGACGCCCAAGAGCGACCTGCGCGGCGGGCTCGGTGTCATGCAAAGCGGATCCCAGTCGGCGCCGAGGCAGCCGGAGAGCCGCAAGCCCCAGAGCGAGGGCTGGGTCAGGGATCTGTTGCGCAGCGCTTCCCGCAAGGAGGAAGAGGAAACACAACCCCAGCGCAGCAGCGCAAGCGGCACCGCGAGCAATGCCCGGGAACGCAATCCGCGCCAGGTCGTGGAATCCCTCAATTCGCTTTCCGTCGACATTGCCCGTGCCATCGATCATGACGCTTCCGTCGATCTGTGGCGGCGTTACCAAAGCGGAGAGCGGGACATCTTCACCCGGCGTCTTTACACCCTCAAGGGCCAGAAGACCTTTGAAGAGATCAAATCGAAATATGCACAGGAGCCGGAATTCCGCTCCGCCGTCGATCACTACATCGCGGATTTCGAGAAACTGCTGGCTGATGTCGCCAAGAACGACCGCGACAAGGTCGTCACCCAGACCTACCTGACATCGGACACCGGCAAGGTTTACACCATGCTGGCCCATGCGAGTGGACGGCTGAAGTAGCAGAAAAAGTCAGTCTCAATTAAGAGCCGCCGGTGCAAACATGCGCCGGCGGCTTTCGGTTTTAATCAGGCTCTGTTTGAAGTCGGTCTCTACCAGCCTCAGACGATCTTGAGGACCCAGGCAACGATATCGTTCAGGACATCGCCATTGGCCTGATCCAGCGCTGAGATGAAGGCCTCGTTGTTGCTTCCGGGAACCGGTGCCGTGGCCTGGAACACTCTTTGGGCACGTACAACGCCGTTGCGGTCATTGATGATCCTGACGGAGATTTCAACGACAGCCGTATCCTCACCACCGGTGATGATTTCAAACGCTCTGATCGTCGGTGAGATGAGATAGTCGACCGCAATCCCGTCACCCGGCTTTCCGACACCGCCGAGCCGGCCTGAATCCTCGAGCGCCTCAACCAGCTTTTCCTGGATAATCTCCGGCAGATTGTCATTCCATTGCGATTTCGAAAGATATTGTATCGACGAGGGCGAAGTGCGGATGACGATGTTGGCGCCATCCAGCGATTTCAATGCGCCCGGATCCGTCACGACAACCTGCCGCCCGCGCGAATAGGGTCCCTTTACGGGCGGAATGCTGGAGAGCTCATAGGTATCCTTCTTGGCACCGCCACCAAGCGCAGCACAGCCCCCCAGCGCCGCTACGCTGATCATGAGAGCCGCCAGTGCGAAGGATTTTCCGGTCCCGTAAGTCAAAGTCCCCTCTTTCAAGCTGTCCCCACAGCATCTTCTAGCTATCAGTACCCCGGAACGGAATGTCAACGCCGACGACGCCCGTCATAGGTCTTTACGTCACCGGATGTGCCGAAAAGGATACTCTGCGGGTCATTGCCGATCTTGGTGAAGGCGCGCTCGATCCGCGTAATGGACCTGCGGGCCTCATTGATCAGGGCCTCAAAGTCGCGCAGCCCGGTTCCAGTGAACTGCTGCAGGTTTGAGGCAATCGGACCGATGGCTACATTGATCTTCTCACCGACTTCCTGGAATGTCTGAAGCGTCTTCTTCGCCTCGGCCACGAGGCCGGAACCATCACCCTGCCCCAGGAACCCGTCCAGTTTGTCGAGCGTCGTCTGAACCTTCTGCGCCGCCTCGTTCAGGCTCGCCGAAAGCTGCTCGACATTGGTGATGATCTGATTGATATCGTCATTGCGGTTTTCGATCGTATTGGCAACCGTCGTCAGGCTGGCGATGCCCTCACGCGCCTGCGCGCTCGCGGCGGCGACGTTGTCTACGGTCTCACCCACCTTCTGGGCATCAATCGCGGCAACGATCGTATCGATGCCTTCCAGCGTCTTTTGGGCATCCTCCCCGAGTTTCGCCAGGCTCGCCGCGGCCGCCTTCACATCCTCCATGATCGGCTGGATATCGGTCGACGCGTCGGCAACATTGGCGCTCACCTCGGCAACATTGTCGACAATCTCCGTGACTTTCTCAGGATCCACCGCGGCCAGGATGTTATCCGCACGTGTAACAACGGATTCCAGCTTTCCTGATACGCTCTCAAGCGTCGTCGAGAGCGACGACACATTTTTCAGGAAATCGTTTATACCATCCGAATTGGCTGCCAGCGCGTCAGAGAATGTTTCAACATTGTCGACGGTCTTGGTCAGCGGCCCCTTCGCCGTATCGACAAACTCCTCGATGCCCTTGACCGCATTGTTGACCCGTCCGAGGATATCCTCCGCAGTTGCCAATATGTTGGTTACGCTCGATTCGTCGGCGGTCAGAATGGCATAGCTGCCCTTTTCTACCGCCTCTTCCAGAATATTGACACCGCTTGTGTCACCGCCACTCAACTCGATATGCGACTGACCGGTCAGACCCTGGATACCGAGTTTCGCCTTTGTGGTGGCATAGACCGGCGCCGATGCCCGAACTTCGGTCATGGCAAGCACGAAATTCGGATCCACGCCGTCGATGGTCAGCGATTGCACGGAGCCCACCCTGATGCCGTTGAAGAGCACGGGTGCGCCGACGCTCAGGCCGCTCGCCGAACCCGGAATGCGAATCTCGAGCTGCGCCATCTGGCCGGACTTCCCGAACGTCGCCATCCAGTAGACGAACCCGAAAGCCGCAGCCATCACGATAATCGTGAACAAGCCGACAAGCGTGTAATTGGCTTTGGTTTCCATCGTTGAACGTCCGGTTCAGCCTCATCCGCCGGTGATTCTTGAACATTCCGGAGCCCGACTATGGCCCAATTCACTTCTTGCGCACAAGCGAACGGGCTCTTTTACCCCGGAAATAAGACTTAACCCATGGCTCGTCGCTGGCGAGCATGTCCTCAATTGTCCCTTCGACCGCAATTTTCCGGTTTCCCAGCACCGCGATCCGGTCACAGACCGAGAACAGGCTGTCGAGGTCGTGAGTCACCATATAGACCGTCAGACCCAGCGTGTCCCGCAGTTTGCTGATCAATTCGTCAAACTCTGCCGCACTGATCGGGTCCAGTCCGGAGGTCGGCTCGTCGAGAAAGACGAGATCCGGATCGAGTGCCAGCGCACGCGCCAGCGCCGCGCGCTTGATCATGCCGCCCGAAAGTTCCGACGGGTAAAGATCCGCCGTTTCCGGACGCAGGCCCACAAGTTCGATCTTCAGGAGCGCAAGCTCATCCATGAGTTCCTTTGGCAAATCGAGATATTCACGCATCGGAACCTGTATGTTCTCAAGCACCGTCAGCGCCGAAAACAAGGCGCCGTGTTGGAAAAGCACGCCCAGACGCATATCCAGCGCTATACGCTGGTGCGGCGTTGCGGTGTCGTAATCGATGCCGAGGATCTTGATTGATCCACCCTGGCGCGACGAAAGCTGCAGGATCGTGCGCAGCAAGACCGACTTTCCGGCGCCGGATGCGCCCACAAAGCCGAGGATCTCACCCCGCCAGATATCGAGATCGAGATGATCCAGAACCTGGTGTGTCCCAAATGATACGCTGATATCGCGCGCCTCAAGGATGCACTCGCGCCCCGCCGCGTTGCGCCGGATCTTGCCATCGAGCTGGTAGTGGTTGTGGGAGACGTCCGCCATATCTCTAGAAATCGATCGCGCCATAGAAGATGGCAAACAGGCCGTCGACGAGGATAACCACAAAAATCGATTTGACCACAGCGGAGGTGACATGACGTCCAAGGGATTCGGCGCTGCCGCCGACCTTTAGTCCCTCGACAGACGAAACGATGCCAATGATCAGCGCCATGAACGGCGCCTTGATCATGCCGGATACAATCGTTGACATATCGATCGCCTCGCGCAGCCGCGTCATGAACGTATCCGGCGTAATTCCTGAATAAACCCAAGTCGTTAGCCCCGCACCGATCAAAGCTGCAAAATTCGCCACGATTGTCAGCGCCGGCAGCATGACGGTCAGCGCCACCAGGCGTGGGAACACCAGCACGCCGACGGGGTTGAGGCCCATCACCTTGAGGGCATCAACTTCCTCGCGCATTTTCATCGAGCCGATTTCGGCTGTAATCGCCGAACCGGAGCGACCGGCAATCATGATCGCGGTCAGGAGCACGCCGATTTCCCGCAGCTGGAGGATTCCAACGAGATCCACTACAAAGATCTCGGCGCCGAAGTAACGCAGTTGGAAGGCACCCTGCTGTGCGATGATACCGCCGATCAGGAACGACATCAGCGCGATGATCGGCACCGCCCGTACCCCGGTGTGGTCCATCTGGCTGATGATCGCCGCGGGTGACACACCGTCGGAACGGTCGAGTTTCAGTTGCGTGCCCCGCACCGCCGAACCCAGAATATACATGGCCGCCAGAAAGTCCTCCCAGAAGGACATGGTCAGGCGGCCGATCGGTTCAAAAATCCTGTCGAGCATGCTCCGCCGGTCTTCGGCTTCATCATCCTCATACTTGACACGAAGCGCCTTGCCGACCGCGTCGAGCAGCGTGTTCAGGTCCTCGCCTACGGACTGATAGGCGACCTTCAGGCCGCGCAACTCCAGGTGATCACGCAGCCGCTCCACGATCAGTGCACCCGAGGTATCGACCTTGCCGACCCCGGCAAAGTCCACGATCACCTGCTGGCCGGAAAGAGACTTTTCAAGACCGCGCATCGTCGCGTCGATTTCGGCCACGCAATGGAGCTGCCAGTCACCGGACAAGGCAACACGAGACTGGTCCGCTGACGTGCTCACATCGACTTTCGGTTCACTCGGTTCGTCGACGGCCGCCGTGTTTTCCCCGGCGGATGCGGCACTGTTAGAATCACTGCGTGGTGGCAACGGCATTGTTGACAAATACCGAGTTCTAGGTCCCCTGTCACCGCCTATAACTATTGTGAAGGCCTGCAACCACTGCCTTGTGATCCGGAACAAGGGCTGCCGCTGGTACTGTTTGAAGTGCCCATTGAATGCATGTATGGTCGCGCCGGCTCGGGAAACCCCCTATCGCCAACCCCGAATTCTCTGCGCCTGTCGCAGGATCCAAAGGCTCGCAACGGCGCGGGCGGGAACAACAGCGGGCGTTCACCAGATCCCGGGAGAATAAAAATATGAAAGCACATGAGATCGCCGAGGCACTTGGTGGAGAGGTGGACGGAAACCCGGAGCTCGAGATCACTCGCGCGGTTCAGCCGGATATCGCGGACGGCGACGCCGACCTTGCGGTTGCGCTTTCGCGCGAGTTCCTGGCGGGTCTTGCAACAACCAGGGCAGCAGCGGCACTTGTTCCGGCCGGTGTAACGGATATCGAGATCGCAGCCGGAACGGTTGTTCGCGTTCCGGCGGATCGCAAGACGCTGCCATTGCTTTCGTCCCTCCTTCGCAGGCGCCCGAAGGTCAATGACGGCGTGCACCCGACGGCGGTTTTGGGTGAGAATGTTTCCCTCGGCGCAAAGGTCCGGATCGGGCCGCTGTGTGTTATCGGCGACAACGTCACCATCGGCGACGAGACAACCATCGTCTCCCAGGCGACAATTTCGGACCTCGCCGAAATCGGTCCCGGCTCGATTTTGTTCTCGGGCGTGCGGATCGGCATCGGCGTCAAGGTCGGCGCCCGCGCCGTGATACATCCCAATGCTGCCATCGGCGCCGATGGATTCAGTTTTCATCCCGTGGATCCGGGCAATGTTGAAGCCGCAAAGGCGACCGGAAACGTCTCCGACAACAAGGGTCGCGATTCTACCCTGTTGAAAAACGAAAGCCTTGGTTCGGTGATCATCGGCGACGATGTCGAGATCGGCGCCGCGTCGGCCATTGATTCCGGAACGCTGAAACCGACAAGGGTGGGACGCGGCACCAAGATCGACGATCTCGTGATGATCGGACACAACGTGCAAATCGGAGAAGACTGCATATTGTGCGCGCAGGTCGGAATTGCCGGAAGTACCGTTATCGGGGACCGCGTGACCCTCGGTGGACAGGCCGGTATCGGCGACAACCTGACAATCGGCGACGATTCCATAATCGGAGCAACGGCGGCGGTCGGAACACCGGTCCCGGCAGGTGGCATCTATCACGGCACGCCGGCCGTTCCCAGAAAACAGGCCGCCCGCGAACTTCACAATCTGCGCAAGCTCGATCGCCTGCTAAAGAAAATGGAAACCAAATAGCTTCTTGCCCTGCCGGTGCGAAACCGCTATCCCATTTCCTCGTGGTCGCAGGTAGATCAGTATGCGCGACCGGCCGAACCAAAATGAAGTAAAACTGAAATTGCGATACTGAATAGAACCATGGCACTCGATCCAGAACGCACGATCGCGAAGATCATAGGCGAGCAACTCGGGCACGATCCGGAGAAAATCGACGCTTCAACGTCGCTGGACTCGCTCGGGGTGAACTCACTGGAGCTGATCGAAATCATTATGACGATCGAGGAAGAGTACGATATCGCCATCGACATCGACACCGTCTCGGCCGCTGAAAACATCAAGACCGTTGGCGACCTGCTTGAACTCGGCAAGTCGATGGGCATCGGATCCGCCAAGGCATGAGTGCAGCCAAAGTTGCCATCACCGGGATGGGTTGCACCTCGGCGCTCGGGAACAATGTCGACGAAACCTGGTCGGCAATGAAGAACGGCGTTTGCGGAATCAGACCATTCGAGCAGATCGAAACCTATGATCTCAAGATCGGGATTGGCGGTGAAATACCGGGGCCGGTGACCGCGGGCGTGCCGGACCGGTACATGTCCGCATTCGATCGCTTCACGCTGCTGGCGATGGAGAGCGCCCGTCAGGCCATCGAGCAGGCCGGGCTGGAATTCAGTGATCCAGACCTAGCAAACCGTTCTGCCTGCATCATCGGTGCGGGCAATTGTGGCTGGGAAATCGTGGAATCGGGCTACCGGCGCTGTTTTGTGGAAGGCGCCAAGCGCATTCACGTAATGGCCGTGCCGCGCTCCATGTCCAGCGCGCCGGCTAGCCAGATCAGCATGTGGCATGGAATCAAGGGGCCGGTCTATGGCGTGACGTCAGCCTGCGCGTCGGCAAACCACGCAATAGTCGCCGGATATCAGGCGGTCAGGAACGGAGATGCGGATGTTGCCGTTGTCGGCGGAACTGACGCGCCGCTGATCTGGGGCGTGCTGAAGGCATGGGAAGCCCTCAGGGTTCTGGCGCCGGAGGTGTGCCGTCCTTTTTCCGCCAACCGCAGGGGTCTCGCGCTTGCTGACGGCGCCGGAGTGGTCGTTCTCGAAAACGCCGAACATGCCAAGGCGCGCGGAGCGAATATCCTGTGCGAGATGGTCGGCACGGGTATTACCGCGGACGCCGGGGATCTTGTGAACCCGACAGTCGATGGTCCGGCGCGGGCAATGGAGCATTGCCTGCGATCGGCGAAACTGTCGCCGCAGGATGTTGACTACATCAACGCCCATGGCACGGGCACCAAGGCCAATGACGCGACAGAGACCAAGGTCATTCGCCAGGTGTTCGGCAGCCACGCGGATGAGGTTGCGATCTCGTCGACCAAATCGATGCACGGCCATGCCCTTGGCGGCAGTGGCGGCGTCGAACTTGTCGCCTGCATCAAGGCGATCCAGGACGGCATCATACCGCCGACCGTCAACTATGATGAGCCGGATCCCGAATGCGATCTGGATGTTACGCCGAACGTTGCCAAGAAACGCAATGTCGATGTCGCAGTCAGCAACTCATTTGCATTCGGTGGCACCAACGCGGTCGTCGCGGTACGCAAGGCGTCCTGACACGCACAGCAGGCCTTGCGAAAAACAATAATTATCAAAAACTTAGGTGGCTTTTGACTCGACAGGCGCGGACAGGTCTGCGTCTTCCTTCAACCCGAACCACGCATACAGGAAGACGATGATGGTTACGGCCGTCACGGCGGCGAACACCGCCTGATAGCTCTGCGTTGTCGTGAAGACCGCACTGCAGACGGCCATGCCGATGGTTCCGCCAAGCATCTGTGCCGACATGGCAATTCCGCCCGCCTGCCCCTTTTGCGTTTCCGGAACAGCCCGCATGACCGCCTTCCTGGGCGGCGTGAAGAGCATCGGCGCCATGAAGCTCCAGAAAACAAATGCCGGAAAGACCACCCAGTAGCTCTGGAGCGGGATGACAAGCGTCAACGCCAGCATCGCCAGCAGCGATCCGCCGATCCCCACCAGCGATGTCTTGCGGCAACCGTGCTTGTCAGCAAGGGCCCCGACGGGAGCGGCCAGAAAGGGTTGGGCGAAAACCGCCGGCACAATCGCCGCCCCGGCGACGACAGGGCTGAGACCGAGCACCCGCTGAAAGTAGAGCACAGCGAAAATGAAGATCGCCATCTTGATGAACTGCGCCGTGAAAATGATCGCGTTGGCCGCACCGAATGTCGGGTCACCGAAAAGCGTGATTTCTATAAGCGGCGCCCTGCTCCGAAGCTCGCGCCAGACAAAGGCTGCCGACGCCGCGACACCGATGGTGGCAGATGCAAGGATGAGGCTGTTCGACCAACCGTATTCTGGACCCTGCATGAGCGCGAAAACCAGGCAGCCGACACCGGCGAAGAGCAATACCAGACCAGGGAAATCCAGCGGTCTTCGATCTTTTTTCTCCTCGATGCCCGCCCACGCCTTGATGACAACGAATATCATGGCGGCCGTGAGGAACGGATTGACCCAGAAGATCCAGCGCCACGAAACATAATCAGCCAGGACACCGCCGACCAGCGGTCCGAGAGCCAGGAAGACAGTGCCGACCATGCCATAGATGCCAAGCGCCTTGCCGTGCTCTTGCACCGGAAACATCAGCGTCACGATGGCCAGCGACAGCGGGAAGACGAGCGCTGCGGCGATGCCCTGGACGGCCCGTGCCGCGATCAGCACGCCGGCATCCGGAGCAAAACCGGCGACAATGGACGAGACACCGAACAGCGCCGTGCCCGCGAGATAGAGGGTCTTGAGCGGCAAGACGTCGCCGAGCCTGCCGCCGATCGCCACCAGGCAGGCAAACACAAGAAGATAGGCATTGACGATCCAGTGGGACTCCAGAACGGAGATGTTCAGCTCCTTCTGGATGACCGGAAGCGCTACACCGACCACCGTCTCGTCGAAAAGGACAAGGCCCAGGCCGCCGGCAAGCGCCGTCAGCAGCCACCACTTCCTGTTCTCATCGGTAATCACCGCCATGTCCCTTCGATGGCATTGTCGCTATGGCGCTTCGGCGACCGCACCCGCCTCATCCTCACCAAGGTTCAACCAAACATAGATGAGCGTTGCAAGCGTCACCACCGTGACTGCCCAGAAGATAGGCTGATAGCTCTGCGTTGTTGAGAATATCGCGCTTGCGACAGCCATGCCGATAGTCCCGCCAAGCATCTGGCCCGACATGACGATGCCGCCGGCCTGGCCGCGGTTTTCCGGTTTGACGGAGCCCATGACTGCCTTTTGCGGTCCGATAAAGAGGAACGGCATGGCAACGCTCCAAAGCACAAAGGCCGGAAAGATCACCCAGTAGGACTGACCGGGTATCGCCAATGTAAACCAAAGGACAGATACGAAGGCGATGGCGACCCCGATGATCGACGGCAATCGCGTTCCATAGCGGTCGACGATCATGCCGGTCGGCGCGGCCAGGAACGGCTGCAACACAACGGTCGGCAGGATGGCAAGGCCGGCGACAAACGGATTCATTCCAAGTTCGGCCTGGAAATAAAGCGCGCCGAAGACGAATGTGCAGACCTTCATGAACTGCGCCAGGAATATGATCGAATTGCTGGCGGCGAAAGTCGGACTGGCAAAGAGTTCGAGATCAATCAGCGGCGCCCGGTGTCGAAGCTCGTAAACGACAAAGACCGCCGATGATATGAGGCCGATGACAAGCGGGACGATGGTGATCGGGCTGCTCCAGCCGAAATCCGGCCCCTGCATCAGCGCAAAGACAATGAGCCCAAGGCCGGCGCACAGCAGAATCACGCCCGGAACATCAAGTGGCCGCGCGTCTTTCTGCTCTTCTACATCGCGCCAGGACCTGGCCACAATGAATATCATTGCTGCCGTCAGGAAGGGATTGATCCAGAAGATCCACCGCCAGGAAACGAAATCGGCGAACAGACCGCCGACAAACGGTCCGAGCGCGAGAAAGACGGTGCCGATGGTGCCGTTCAATCCAAGCGCAAATCCGCGTTGCTCCGGCGGAAAAATCAGGGCGATTATGGACAGTGACAATGGAAAAACAATTGCAGCGCCAATGCCTTGCAAAGCCCGGGCAATTATCAGCGTTTCCGTGTTCGGTGCAAAACCGGCGGCCACCGAGGTGATTCCGAACAGCGCCGTTCCGGTCAAAAAGAGCGGCTTCAGCGGCAGTTTGTCGCCCAGCCGGCCGCCGACGGCAACAAGGCCGGCGAACACCAGCAGATAGGAATTCACCACCCAGTGAGAGGCGATTTCCGTCATGCCGAGCTCGGCCTGAATGACGGGCAGCGCGACGCCAACGACCGTTTCGTCGAAGAGGACGAGGCCGAGTCCGCCCGACATTGCTGTCAGCAGCCACCATTTTCGGTTGTTGTCATTGACTGTAAACATTCAGCTTTATCGCTCCACTGGATATTGTCCTGAATGATCGACCAACCTATCAGATTCACGTCCTGACCGACTGTGTTTTCACTGTAATGGATTTATCCTATTGTCTTGACAGGAGTTTTTTGAACGGTATTTGGTGAAAAGGTCGTTAAACGGCGTGTAGAGTATGACCAGTATCAAGTGTAGAGTGCAGTTGCTGACTATTCGGCTGACGATGCAAAAGCATTTTTCCAGCCCGGAGGCCCTGCATCATCAAATTGGCGTCGCACGGCGCAGTCCCGAAGCTGAGCCGCCGCGGTTCGTCCGGGATAACTTCAACATAGCCGACTATCAAAGTCATGGCTGCCGGGTCTTCGAGATCGCGCCGCTCGGCGGACGGACGGACCTCACTATTCTTTATCTTCACGGTGGAGCAAACGTCTTTGCGCTGGCGCCGATGCACTGGAATTTTCTTTCCGCATTTGCCCGCCGAAAAAATGCTCGCATCGCGGTTCCGATCTACCCCCTCGCGCCGGAGCACAACTGGCGCGATGCGCACGCTGCGCTGAAACCGCTCTATACCGATATTGCCCGCCAGACCGGCGATGGAAAGCTTGTTCTGATGGGCGATTCCTCCGGTGGCGGCCTGGCCGCCTCACTGGCTCTGCAATTGGCCGAGGAGGGTCACAGGCCAGCGGATGAACTTCTTCTGCTCAGTCCCTGGCTTGACGCCAGCCTGACGAACCACCGCATCGCAGATTTCATCGATGACGACCCGTGGCTGGGTGTCGAGGCCATGCAGGAAGCGGCGCGTCTCTACGCGCACGGTCATGATCTCAAGGACTTCCGTATCAGTCCGATTTACGGAAATCTGGACACGTTGCCGCCGACACGCATCTTTGTCGGCGCCCGCGACATCCTTTATCCGGACTGTGTATCGTTTGCCGAAATCGCCAATGCATGCGGCGCCGATATTGAACTTTATGTCGAACCGGAAATGTTCCACGCGTGGATGTTGTTAGACATGCCCGAGGCAAGTCGCACCCTGGACGAACTGGTGGAGGGTTTGCCGGACCGGTCGCGCGCCGCGCTTTCCGCATAGGAAACGGTCACGCTGCCTTTGCCGGAAGTCCCTTTTCAGCGCCACTGATTGCCATGTTTTCGCTGTCGCTCTTCCGCATCGCCAGACCGATGTGGTGATCCCACCGCAGCAGGTGCATACGGCCGTCGAAATCCTCGCCGATGGCCGTGCAGCTTTCGACCCAGTCTCCGGTATTGATGTATTGTACGCCATCGAAGTCTTCGATGGTCGCGTGATGGATGTGACCGCAGATGACGCCTTCGACGTTCCTCTTGCGGGCCTCTTCAACGACAACCCTCTGAAACTCCCCGATGAAGTTGACCGCCTGCTTGACCTGCAACTTGGCCCAGGCTGAAAAGGACCAGTAAGGCATGCCGAGACGGCGGCGGACACCGTTGATGGCACGGTTGACGAATATGGCAAGGTCGTAGGCCCAATCGCCGAGATGGGCGAGAATTCGCGCATGGCGGACAATGACATCGAATTCGTCACCGTGCAGCACCAGGTAACGCTTGCCGTCGGCACCTTCGTGAATTGTCTCCAGGGACACTTCAATGCCGCCGAAATGTGTGCCGGGAAAATCACGCAGGAATTCGTCATGGTTTCCGGGGATGTAGACGATGCGTGTGCCCTTGCGCGCCTGTCTGAGCAGTTTCTGTACAACGTCATTGCAGTCTTGCGGCCAGTTCCAGCTGCGCCTGAGCCGCCAACCGTCAATAATGTCGCCGACAAGGATAATCTGATCGGCTTCGTGATAGCGCAGGAAGTCGATGAGATAATCCGCTTTCGCGGCCTTTGATCCCAGATGAATATCCGAAATGAACAGGGTCCTGAATCGTTTCACGGTCTCAGTCATCATCATCACCGCTTCTGCCGTTCCGTTGCCGATGGCTTGTCAGAGTCGTGTCACAATCTGATGACAGCGCTCGCCGGGCCCGACCGGAGCGACGGCTCACAAGCTTGCAATTGCGTGGTCACGCGGCCTGTTCCGCACGCGCCCAGATGCCCGTTGCGTTAACCCGGTCGGCCGGTCCCTGCCCCCGACTTGATGCGACACGTGAGCGACGCCCTTTATCCGCACGCGGATTCAGGTAAATAGGATGAGGCGATACATATCCTGCAGGGAAGCGGAGGACCGATCCAGATGAATGCGAAGAGCGGCAAATCCGGCGAAACGGATCACAGCGAATTGGATGAAAGTGCGCTGTTCTTCCATAAGCATCCCCGTCCGGGAAAACTGGAGATTCAGGCAACAAAGCCCCTGGGCAACCAGCGCGACCTCGCGCTCGCCTATTCGCCCGGTGTCGCGGCGCCCTGCCTGGCAATCAAGAATGAGCCCCACACTGCCGCGGACTACACCGGACGGGCGAACCTCGTCGCCGTCATTTCAAATGGCACTGCTGTGCTGGGTCTCGGCGCGATCGGTCCATTGGCGTCAAAGCCGGTGATGGAGGGAAAGGCCGTCCTGTTCAAGAAATTTGCTGGAATTGACGTCTTCGATATCGAAATCGATTCGACCGAAGTCGACCATATGGTTTCCGTCATATCGGCGCTCGAGCCGACATTTGGCGGGATCAATCTCGAGGACATCAAGGCGCCGGAATGTTTCGAAGTCGAGGCAAAACTGCGCGAGATCATGAACATCCCGGTTTTCCACGACGACCAGCATGGGACCGCCATCATCGTCGCGGCGGGGATCATCAACGGACTGGAACTTGCTGGCAAGAAGCTCTCGGACGCCAAGATCGTCACCAGCGGCGCTGGCGCCGCGGCACTCGCTTGCCTGAACCTGCTCGTTGAACTCGGCGCCAAACACGAGAACATCTGGGTCCATGATATCGAGGGGCTTGTTTACAAGGGCCGAAAGGTGCTCATGGATCCATGGAAGGACCAATACGCACAAGAGTCGGACAAACGCCGGCTCGACGAGAGTATTGCGGGCGCGGACGTGTTTCTCGGTCTTTCCGCGGCCAATGTGCTCAAACCCGAAATGCTCGCCAGGATGGCGGAGAAACCGCTGATCATGGCGCTTGCAAACCCGGTTCCGGAAATCATGCCGGAGGACGCCCGCAAGGCGCGGCCGGATGCGATGATCTGCACTGGCCGGTCGGATTTCGCCAATCAGGTCAACAATGTCCTGTGCTTTCCCTTCATCTTCCGAGGCGCCCTCGATTGCGGTGCGCGAACGATCAATGAAGAAATGAAAATGGCTGCCGTGCGCGCCATCGCCGATCTTGCACGGGAGGAAGTCTCGGATGTGGCCGCAAAGGCCTATTCGGGCGAGACGCCGGTTTTTGGCCCGGACTATCTCATCCCCTCGCCGTTCGACCCGCGCCTTATCCTGCGCATAGCGCCCGCAGTTGCCAAGGCAGCGGCCGAAAGCGGTGTGGCTGGGCGGCCGATCGAGGATATGGACGCCTATATGGACGTTCTCAACCGGTTCGTCTTCAAGTCCGGCCTGATCATGAAACCCCTTTTTGCGGCTGCAAAAACGGCTCAGAACAAGAGGGTGATTTTTGCCGAGGGTGAGGATGAACGCGTCTTGCGCGCAAGCCAGGTCCTGATCGAGGAGGACATCGCCAAGCCGATCCTGATCGGACGGCCGGAAATCATTGAGACACGGCTCAAGCGGTTTGGCCTGAAGATCCGTCCGGACAAGGATTTTCGGGTAACCAATCCGCAGGACGACCCGCGCTATCGGGACTATGTCGACCTGTATTTCTCCCTTGTCGGCCGACAGGGTATCAATCCGGAAGCGGCGCGGACCATGGTACGCACCAATGCCACGGTGATCGGCGCCCTGGCGGTCCGGCGCGGTGATGCCGACGCAATGATCTGTGGTGTCGAGGGCGGCTATGCCAAGCACCTTAGAGATGTCGAACAGGTAATCGGTCGGCGTGCGGGCGTCAGGGATTTCTCGGCGCTCAGCCTGCTGATCTCGCAAAGAGGCGCGACATTCTTCACCGACACCTATGTGTCGCTCAATCCGTCGGCCGAGGAACTGGCTGAAACGACGCTGATGGCGGCGAAGGAAATCCGGCGATTCGGCATCAAACCGCGCGCTGCACTGGTCTCGCATTCCAATTTCGGCTCCCGCGAATCGGACAGTGCAAGCAAGATGCGCGCTGCTATCCAGCTGATCAGGGAAAGGGATCCTGACCTTGAAGCCGACGGTGAAATGCATGGCGATTCAGCGATTTCGGAGGCATTGAGGCAGCGGGTCATGCCCGATTCGGCGTTGACCGGCGAAGCCAACCTGCTTGTTTTTCCAACATTGGATGCCGCCAATATTGCGCTGGGTGTGGTAAAGACCATGACAGATGCGCTGCATGTTGGTCCGATTCTCCTGGGCGGGGCCAAGCCGGCGCATATCCTGTCACCTTCGGTGACATCGCGTGGCGTAGTAAATATGGCAACCCTTGCAGTGGTCGAAGCCTCAGTGCCGGAATAACCGCGCGAACGTCTTGAACGAACCGAATTTTCGCCTGGGAACCAACGGTGCCCCGTGCACGTGGAGATTTCGGCCGGGCTGACTCCAGCCGGCCGTCTCCGCTCCGGGCATCTCGGCGACAGCGACGCCCGGAACATTGGGAGTGGTTCGAAATGTCAGTTCAACAAGCATTTTCCGACTTGCTCGACGAACTGGAACAGGATGGTTTGAAGGATACTGACGAGATTTTCTCAAGGATGCAGGCGCAATACGGCATCCGCCATCAGTGCTATATCAACCTGTCTTTGGCAGGTGGAAAGCAGAATGTCCTCGATGTCATGCATTCCTTTCCGGAAGACTTCGTCAACATTTACAAGACGAAACTCTACATCGGCGATCCGATCATGCATGCCGCACTGATCGGCATCAAACCCGTTGATTGGCAAGAGCGCCGAAGAAATGCACCGGCGGCCGAAAAGGTCTTCACGGTCGCGGCGGAATTCGGAATCAGCGACACCGGCATGACCATTCCCCTCCTGTGCCGGGGCAACCAGGCGGCCATGTTCTCGATCAACGTCGACATGTCACCAGAAGAATGGTCACGCTATCGCAAGGAGGTCATCGGCGAACTCCAGGTGCTTGCGACTTACCTGCATTCAGCGCGGCAGGAAGGCGCCCAGGAAAGCATCCTTGCCGACCTGACGGCACGCGAATCGGAAGTGCTGACCTGGACAGCAGCCGGCAAGTCCTATTGGGAAATTTCGATGATTTTGGGCATCTCAGAGCGGACAGTTCGCTTTTTCATGACCAACGCGCGCCAGAAACTGGGTGTCGTGACCAACTCCCAGGCCGTCGCACTTGCTGTTTCGCGCGGTATCATTCCGCTCTGATGGGGCGGCGCTCTGTCCCGTGGCAGGGCGTGCCTGACGCAAACCAGACGGGCGTTTCACCCCAACCGCAGAGTCCATCATGTTTTGCCGGTGTTTGAAAACTGTCACAACCGACAGTACCGGGCGGCGGCGGGCGAAACACATACTTCTTGAGTCCTCAAACGACTGGAGAAGTATCATGATCCGAATTTTCAACGGCACCGACCGAAAGACCAGACCAACGGAAACCGCCGAAATCTTCCGGCTGCGCAAACGTGTGTTCCACGACGCGCTGAAATGGGATGTCCAGATTACTGGCGACCAGGAAATCGATGAATTCGACGATGTAAACCCGCTTTATGTGACCTCGATTTCACCGATCAGCGGAAAAATGCGTGGCGCGCTTCGGCTGTTGCCGACGCTGGGGCCGAACATGCTGGCCGACACATTCCCGCAATTGCTGGACGGAGGGCCGGAAATCCGCAGTGCTGCGATCTGGGAGTCCAGCCGGTTCTGCATCGATCCGGATCTGGCACAGGACCGGTCGTCCAATCAGGTGACGGTGGCGGCGGCGGAATTGATGTGCGGCGTCGGAGAACTGGGTCTCGCCTCCGGTATCGCTCATATCGTAACGGTAATGGACGTGTTTCTGGAGCGGATGTTCCGGCGGATGGGATGCCCCGGAGAACGCATTGGAAGGCCGAGGAGAATTGGCTCTGTCATCGCGGTTGCGGTCGGATGGGAAGTGACGGAGCATTTGCTGGACCACATGAAAGCCGTCGCATCGATCACCGGCCCGGTTCTGGAGGCGCCAATGACAATGGTTGATGCCCGCCAGGCTGCCTAGTTCAATCGCATGGACCCGACCAAATTTGTCGCACCGAAATGCCGGTATTTGCCGCTCATGAGGCTGCACAAAGAAATGGATCGGTGTATCATTCGGCTGCGCAACAGGGGATCTTGGTTTGGCGGAGGATCGACATCGAATGCGGGGCTGGTTGGCGCTCCTTTTGGCGGTGGTCACCCTTACGATCATTGATAGCTCTGTCGCAGTTGCGCAGGATGCGGCGCTGTGCTCGCGTCTGCGTGCACAACTTGACCGGTTTGATGATGGGGAGGTCGCCGCCGTCCCTGTCTATCGCAATGATGCGGCGATCCGGCAGCAGCGCCAGAAGATCGATAAGATACGCTCGGACCTTTATAGCCTGGACTGCGGTGGTGGCAGCATTATCGTCTTCAACAACCGGACCCAGTCCATGTGCCGGCGTGTGGCGGCCGCGCTGGACCGGGAGGAGGCGGAGCTCGAACGGCTCCTGCGTCAAAGGAATGCGGCAGCGGCCCCTGCCCCCAGGGGCTCCGCGGCGCGGCAGCGCATCTTGGCCGCGCTTCGTGCCAATGGATGTCCCGAGGACGATGGTGTGCGCATCCGCCAATCGCTTGATCTGGAGGGCGATGAAAACCTGATCGACCTTGACGATCCCTACAGCCGGTATCGCACTGTTTGTGTGCGCACCTGCGACGGCTACTACTTTCCGGTATCCTTTTCCGCCTCTCCGCTGCAATTCGTGAGTGACGCCCAGCGTTGCGCAGAGATGTGCCCGGCGGCGGATGTGGACCTTTATTTTCACAAGGTCCCGGACCAGGAAAGCGAGGACATGGTCTCGGCTGTCGACCAGACCCCCTATCGAGACCTGCCGACCGCCTTTGCCTACCGCACCAGCGACCGGTCTGATGATCCGCAATGCACGTGTCAGGCATCGGCACCCATTGAGGACATAGCGGTTGAACAGGACAGCGGTCGTTCCATTGTCGTCATATCGCCGGAAAACAAGCCTGACGACGAAAACGCGAAACAGCCTGAGACAGCCGAACAGGCACCAGCGCGTGAGATTGATCCAACACGGCGCGTCAGGGTCGTCGGGCCAAAGTTCCTTCCCGACCAATCAGAGGCAATAGATCTGCGAGCTCCGGTCCCGAGCGAATCCCGGTAAGCGCTATGCGTAGCGGCATGAACAGCGCCCTGCCCTTGCGGCCGGTCTGCGCCTTGACCGCATTGGTCCAGGCCGTCCAGGTCTCATGATCCCACGGCTCCGCCGGAAGCAGCAAAAACGCCTCGCGTGCGAAATCCACATCGTCACCGTCCAGGCGTTCCTCATTGGCGGGTCCGTCTTCAACGACGGCCCACCAGCGCGAAACGTCCTGGACGAAATCGATGTTCTTTCTGACCGCGTTCCAGAAGGGCTCGGCTTTCTGTCCGGAAATTCCAAGCGACTCAAGTCTTTTGGCGACCGTCTTGAAGGAAAGGTCGTGGACCAGGGCCCGGTTCAGCGTCGTAAGTTCCGCGGGATCGAATTTCGCCGCGGATTTCGAGGCAGATTCCGGCCGGAACAATTCCAGAAGTGCCGCCATGGACGGCATGGCCGCAACGCTTTCGGATGTGCCGATCAACACGGCGAGACTGTTGATGGCCATCGGCTCGTAGCCGGCTTCACGAAGCGCGCCGATCGACAGCGCGCTTGAACGTTTGGAAAGGCCCTCACCGGTCGCCGCCGTGAGAAGATTGTGGTGGCCAAAAGCCGGAGCGTCACTGCCAAGCGCCCGGAACAGGGCGATTTGCGCGCCCGTGTTTGTCACATGGTCGTCACCGCGAATGATGTGGGTAACGCCCATCTCGATGTCGTCGACAACGGATGGCAGCGTATAGAGGTAAGTACCATCCTCCCGGACAAGCACCGGATCGGACATCGATGCGAGATCGACCGTTTGCGGACCGCGCACCAGGTCGTCCCAGTGGATCTCCGTGCGCCGGGTTTCAAAGGGGCTGTCGGCGTAATTTGGCAAAAGGAAACGCCAATGGGGCTTGCGGCCATCCGCTTCCAGTTTTGCCCTGTCCTCGTCCGTCAGCTTGAGGGCCTCGCGCCCGTAAACCGGCGGCAACCGCCGCGCCAGGCGCAACTTCCTGCGGCGTTCAAGCTCCTCGCCGGTTTCGTAGCATGCATAAAGCAGCCCGGCTTCGCGCAGTTGGTCTGCGGCGGCGGCATAGGCATCGGCGCGTTTTGACTGCCAGGCCACGGTATCCGGTTCAATTCCGAGCCACTCAAGGTCAGCACGGATCGCGTCGGCAAACTCGGTCTTCGAGCGGGCTTCGTCGGTGTCATCGAAACGCAGGATGAACTCGCCGTGATTCTGTCTCGCAAAAAGCCAGTTGAACAACGCCGTGCGTGCATTGCCGATATGGATGTACCCCGTCGGCGATGGTGCGAACCGGACGGTGGCAGGACGTTTGTCTTCGAGTTCGGTCATGCTGGCGGGTTACTCAAGCAAAACGTTAAAGGCAAGGGTTTTGTCGCTTCAATTTGCCGCCGCGCCGGCGGGCGAAGCGATCCGGGCCGCGGCCTTGCGACCGACAAAAACCATCAGCAGGCTGATACCGATGCAATAAAGGCCCATGACGAATATCTGCAACGGATAATCAATACCGAAATCGATGAGGAATCCCGTCACTCCGGGACCCATGGCTGTCGAGAACACCATGAGTGCAATGACGACCGCGCGGATGGATCCGAGATGTTTCGTCCCGTAGATCTCCGGCCAGAGCGCGCCAAAGAGTGTCGAGGAGAGCCCGTAGGACAATCCAAGAAGTGCCATGAAGGCAAAGATGCCCTATTGGGTTTCCACGATCGAAAGCAGAAAACAGGAAGCGGCCAGCGGGAGAAGAAATGTCGGCAACAATCGAACGGCCGAGTACCGGTCGATCAGCACGCCGCCGATCAGCGCGAAGCACACGGTCATCGCTGCCATCAACGCAAAGGAACCGGCAAATGCCGCAAGCGACCAGCCACGCAATTCCACGAGATAGACCTGGTGAAAGAAGATTGTCGTACCGATAAAGCCCGGAGCCAGGATCCCGAGCAGGATCAGCCAGAAGACCGGATCACGCATCACCTCGCGACGGCTCCAGTCCCGCGGTGCCCTGTTGAACTCTGTGCCGTCGCTTGATCGCGGCTGCCGTTCCACCCGCATGAGCCCGTAAATGACCGGAAGGGCGACCGCCACCAGGAACAACGCCGATAGAAGCCAGGTGTTGCGCCAGCCGACACTGAATACAATCGAGACATAGATGAACGGCAATACCGCCTCGCCCGCCTGGTGGCCGAGCGTCGCCACGGAAACGGCACGACCGCGTTGTGCGACGTACCATCGGCCCATGGCCGTGATGGCATTGTGGGTCATCATGCCCTGACCGAACAACCGCAGGCCGAATATCGTAAACACCAGCATTGCTATGCTGTCGGCATAGGCCATCGAGACCGAAAACAGGGCGAGCATCGGTATGATCAGCAGAGCCACATGTGAGACGCTCATGAAATCGACGATCTTGCCGAGCTGGGTGAGAACCATCGCGCTGGCGAGCGTTGCGGCCATGTAAATTGTCCCGAATTGGCCGTGGCTGAGGTTGAATGCCTCACGGATGTCGCCAGCCGAAAGGGCGATGAAGAATGTCTGTCCGAAGCTGGAAAAGCAGGTCAGCAAAAAACCACCGGCAAGCCAGCGGACATTCTCCCGCAGAAAGGCAACAAACGGCATATGCGGCTCGCCAAATGATTTGAGAACAAATACCCGCCGGTGGGCGCGGGCAAACCAAAAATATTCAACAAATTCCGGAATTGGTCTTTAACGCTATGCATCAAAAGGATAATCGGGGTCAAGTTACCGCATCACGCTCCGCGGCGGCTCGTTGTCATTCTCAACCCGTTTTTCATTCATGCCCGATTACACGACCCTTGCCATCATCTGCTCGATCTTCCTGCTCGCGGGATTCGTCAAGGGATTTGTCGGATTCGGGCTGCCTCTGGTGGCAATCGGCCTTCTGACCACCGTCGTCGGCCTTCCAGCGGCCATCGCGCTCTTTCTCGTACCGGCTTTGCTGACAAATGTGTGGCAGGGTTTTGCCGGGGCGGACACGGCGTCGCTGTTCAGGCGCTACTGGACATTCTTCGTTCCGACGATGGTCTTCACCTTTCCCGGCACGCTCGCCCTGTCGCGCTTCGACACGAACTACCTGTCAGCGCTGCTCGGTTTTTTGCTGTGCCTGTTCGTGGTGCTCAGCTTCAGCCGGCATAATTTCGTCGTGCCCAACCGGCTTGAGAAACCGCTCAACCCGGTCATGGGCATCATAAGTGGCGTCCTGGCCGGCATGACCGGCGCCTTTACGATGCCGGGTGTCGTCTATCTTCAGGCGACCCGCCTGCCGCGCGATCAGCTGGTGCAGGCGATGGGCATGCTGTTTACTCTGTCGACGGTGGGCCTGGCCGTTTCAATGGGCTCGCAAAACCTGTTGAACTGGGACCTGGGCCTGGCCTCCTTCGCGGCTTTCCCCCCGACATTCATCGGCCTGATGATTGGCACGCGGCTGCGCAAGCGGACAACCGAAGACGGTTTCCGCATCGTTTTCCTTCTCGCACTGGGTCTGCTCGGTCTTTATATCGTCGGACGATCCCTGACGGCGCTCTATCTTTAGCCGCGATCGCGAAACCGGTTTGTGATCGGGTAGCGTCGGTCACGGCCGAAATTCTTGCGGGTGATCTTGACGCCCGGCGCCGACTGGCGTCGCTTGTATTCGGCAATATAAAGAAGGTTTTCGATGCGATGGACGAGTTCGCGCGGGTGGCCGCGGGCGACGATGCCATCGACATCCATTTCCTTCTCGACCAGGCATTCGAGGATATCGTCGAGCACCGGGTATTCCGGCAAGGAGTCCTGGTCCGTCTGGTCCGGACGCAGCTCGGCCGACGGCGCCTTGTCGATGATGTTGACGGGAATGACCTCGCCGGACGGCCCGAGCGCCCCCGGCGGAACGTTGGCGTTGCGCCAGCGCGACAGCCCGTAGACCTGCATCTTGTAAAGGTCCTTGATCGGGTTGTAGCCGCCATTCATATCGCCATAGAGCGTCGCGTACCCGACTGACATTTCCGATTTGTTGCCGGTCGTCACCACCATCGAACCAAATTTGTTGGAAATCGCCATCAGGATTGTCCCGCGCGTCCGGCTCTGCAGGTTCTCTTCGGTAACGCCCTGATTGGTGCCCGCGAAGAGATCCGACAGCGCATTCGAGAAACCCTCGACCGGTCCGGAAATCGGCACCGTGTCATACCGGCATCCAAGCGCCCTGGCGCAGGCCTCGGCATCACGCAACGATTCGTCGGAGGTATAGCGGTAGGGAAGCATCACGGAGCGCACACGCTCCTCGCCGAGTGCATCCACCGCCAACGCCGCGCAAAGCGCACTGTCGATGCCGCCGGAAAGGCCAAGCACGACATTGGAGAAGCCATTCTTGTTGACGTAGTCGCGCAGTCCCAGCATGCAGGCCCGGTAATCCGCCTCTTCGCGGTCGGGAATCTGCGACATCGGCCCTTCGGAGCAGACCCAGCCGTCGTCCGAGCGGCGCCAGGTCGTCACAACGGTCTGCGCCTCGAACTGGCTCATCTGGAAAGCCAGCGTCTTGTCGGCGTTCATGGCAAAGCTGGCGCCGTCGAACACCAGCTCGTCCTGCCCGCCGAGCTGATTGGCAAAGACGATCGGCAACCCGCTTTCGATAATCTGCCGGAGCACGATCTGCTGGCGCACATCCATTTTCTCGCGATAGTAGGGCGAACCGTTGGCAACGAGCAGCAATTCCGCTCCCGTTTCAGCAAGCGTCTCGCAAACACCGAAATCGCCCCAGATATCTTCGCAGATCGGCAAGCCAAGACGCACGCCGCGAAAATTGACCGGGCCGGGCATCGGGCCGACATCGAAGACGCGTTTTTCGTCGAACTCGCTGTAGTTCGGCAGGTCCACCTTGTAGCGCTCGGCAACAATCCGCCCGCCATCAAGCAGGGCTACGGCGTTGTAGCGACCCTCCCCGTTTTGCCGTGGCACGCCCATGACAACGCCCGGACCTCCGTCATCCGTCTCCTCGGCAAGCGCAAGCAATGCGCTGTCGCAGGCACTCATGAAGGCCGGTTTGAGGACGAGGTCCTCGGGAGGATAGCCGGAAAGAAAAAGCTCGGTAAAGAGCACGAGATCAGCGCCCTGGCGCGCCGCGTCCGCACGCGCCAGCCGGGCGAGCTCAAGATTACCGGCAATGTCTCCCATGGTGGGATTTTGCTGGACCACCGCGATGCGGATGATGTCGTTCACTTCCGGATTGTCGCTCATGAACTGCCATGTATCGCGCCGCGCGTGACATGGCAATGCCGCGGTCCGGCCGCAATCCGGTTCACATCGGGAAGCCGATCCTGCCCGCAACAACGACGAGCCAGATTAGGGCCGCCAGCGCGATGGTCAGCAAAACCGCCGCCGATCCGCAGTCCTTGGCAATCCTTATCTCATCCATGTCTTCGCGGCTGAGCGCATCGCACAGGGCCTCAAGGCCGGTGTTCATCAGTTCAGCCGCCAGCATAATCACCAGTGACCCCGTCAAAAGCAGATAGACCAGTGCACTGTCGGCAACGAAATGCGCAACCGGCAGCGATGCCAGGAACACCGCAGCTTCCTGGCGGAATGCGGTTTCGTTTCGCATGACATGGGAAAGTCCGTTCCAGGAATTGCGGAACGCAAGCAGCAGCCTGTTCATGCGGCACCCCCGAATCAGTTACTAGACCGGCTGCACGCTAAACCTTTTGCGCAACAGATTAAAACCGCGCACCGGAGCAACCTGGCCTAGTCGAAGGCATAGGCATTCATCGACAGCACACCGAGATCGCAAGAGCTGTGGATCTTGCGTGCGCGCCACCCGTCACCTGCCGCCCCGAGTGCACTGTAGAGCGGCATCAGGTGCTCGTCCGTCGGATGATTTTCAACCGCATAGGGCGCCCGATCCCGGTAGGCCAGCAGCGCATCCAGATCCGCGCTTTCAAGCTTGCTGTCCATCCAGTCGACATACTGGGCGACCCAGCCGGGTGTGGCAGCGGTGCGGTCACCGGAACGAAAGGCCTCAAAGGCCTTTTTCAGATTGTGCGTCATCGATCCGGATCCGACAATCAGGATGTTTTCGTGGCGAAGCGGCTCCAGAACACGACCGACCCCGAAATGATGTTGCGGGCCGGCATGCGGATCGACCGACACCTGGACGATGGGAACGTCCGCATCGGGGTACATCAGGCGCAGGGGAACCCAGGTACCATGATCAAATCCGCGATCGCAGACGACACCGGCCGCCAATCCTTCGTTTCGCATCATGCACGCGATGCGTTCGGCCAGTCCCGGGCAGCCAGGCGCGGCATATTCGATTTCAAAGAGCTCCGGTGCGAAACCGCCGAAATCGTGGATCGTTGCGGGCGTCCTGTCCCCGGATATCGCAACGCCTCCCGCCTCGAAATGGGCACTGACGACGACAATGGCATCCGGTCTCGGCAGCTCACGGCCGAGGTTGCCGAGGAATGCATGCGCCTCGGTATCGGTAATCACGATATCGGGCGAGCCGTGGGACAAGAACAGTGTGGACATCGCAGTCATAAGCAAACCCCTTTGCCCAACAACTAACGCGATGCACAGTCAGCGAAAGACGGCAATTTCTGCACACATCTTCCAGCAATAGTGAACGTCGGACCGGATTACGGGTGTTGCGGCAACCCGTCGGTAATCTCGTAATAATCGCCCTTGTCGGCACAATAGATGTGCTTTTCGAGCTTCAACCCGGTTTCCCCATCGAGGCTTCCCGCGAGGACGGCCGTGTAGGGATCGGAATGGCACTTCCAGAAGAGCGCCGAGCCGCAGATCTTGCAAAACCCGCGTTTTGCATCGTCCGAAGCATGGTACCAGGTGATGTGCTGAAGGCCCGTGACTGTCAATTGTTCATCGTCGACGCTTGTTGTGGCGTAGTGGTGCCCGGTCTGCTTGCGGCACTGCGTGCAATGGCAGGCCGTTACATTCTTGATCTGGCCTACGACGGTATATTCAACCGCACCGCACAAGCAGGATCCCTTGTAGGATTTCGACATGACTCACCTCCGTCGGTCCCTGAAACAAACAGACAAGGACCGTGCGGCACAAGCCAATTCTTTTGATGGTACTTTTCGGTATTCTGAACAGAAAGGCAGCGGATTGAGCCGCTGCCTTCCGAAAGTTCCGTTCCTGTATGCGGATCAGGCCGTCACGGCCACACGCGTTTCCTGGCCACGTCCACCTTTCATCAGCTCTGCGACAAGGAATGCCAGCTCCAATGCCTGATCGGCATTGAGGCGCGGGTCACAGTGCGTGTGGTAGCGGTCGGAAAGGTCTTCAGCGGTCACGGTGCGTGCACCGCCTGTGCATTCTGTAACGTCCTTGCCGGTCATCTCGACATGAATGCCGCCCGGATGCGTGCCTTCCGCCCGATGGATCTGGAAGAAACTCTCCACCTCCGACAGCACGCGCTCGAAGGGCCGCGTCTTGTAGCTGTTAAGGGTGATCGTATTGCCATGCATCGGGTCGCACGACCAGACAACCTTCTTGCCCTCGCGCTCGACAGCGCGGATCAGCTGCGGCAGGTGGTCGGCAACCTTGTCGTGGCCGAACCGGGCGATCAGCGTCAGCCGGCCGGCTTCGTTCGCCGGATTAAGCAGGTCGATCAGCTCGAGCAGGCCATCCGGCTCCATCGACGGTCCGCATTTCAGGCCGAGCGGGTTCTTGATGCCGCGGCAGAATTCGACATGGGCGTGGTCGGGCTGGCGCGTCCTGTCGCCGATCCAGATCATGTGACCCGACGTGCCGTACCAGTCGCCTGATGTCGAATCCGTGCGGGTCAGCGCCTGCTCGTAGCCAAGCAGCAGCGCCTCGTGGCTGGTGAAGAACTCCGTTTCGCGAAGGCGCGCGTGGTTCTCCGCGGTAATGCCGACGGCCCGCATGAAGTCCATGGTCTCGGAAATGCGGTCGGCCAGATTGCGGTAACGCTCCGCCTGCGGGCTGTCCGAGACGAAACCCAGCATCCACTGGTGAACGTTTTCCAGATTGGCATAACCACCTTGGGCAAAGGCACGAAGCAGGTTCAGCGTCGCCGCGGACTGGCGATAGGCCATGACCTGACGCTGCGGATCGGGAATACGCGATGCCTCGTCGAACTCGATGCCGTTGATGATATCGCCGCGATAGCTCGGCAGTTCGACATCGCCCTGACGCTCGATATTGGATGAGCGCGGCTTGGCGAACTGGCCGGCGATGCGTCCGACCTTGACCACCGGCTGCTGTGCCCCGAAGGTCAGCACGACAGCCATCTGCAGGAAAACGCGGAAGAAATCGCGAATGTTGTCAGCACCGTGCTCGGCAAAGCTCTCGGCACAATCACCGCCCTGCAGGAGGAAACCGTTGCCATTCGCAACATCGGCAAGACGGTCGCGCAGCTGCCTGGCTTCACCGGCAAAGACCAGCGGCGGATAGGAAGCAAGACGCTCCTCGGTCCTTTCCAGTGCCTCTTGGTCCGGATAATCCGGCACCTGGAGGATTGGTTTGCTGCGCCAGCTTTCCGGTGTCCATTTCTGTGCCATTTTACTCACCTGCATTGATACTCTTGGGCGCCACAGCGCCTCGACGGCGGGCTTATAGCCCCTATTGCAGCGAATTGCCAGCGCCATTCGCGCATGCAAAGGCCGAGTGTACACCAGCCCTGTCCGGATCGAAAAAATTACCCGTTCTGTGGGCCGTTCATCATCTTCCAACGGCGTTTGAGCGTGAAGTAGGCCACCAGCCAGAGCAAGGATGCAAGCAGGGAAACCACAAACCCGGCTGGCACGCCCAGCGGTACAAACACCATCCACGCACACAGAACGAACACGACCAGGCTTGGAAGACCGTAGGGGAACGCCTTGATGACCGTATAGGCATCCTCCGGCGAATAGCTCACCTGCAATATGATCAGCAACGGGAAGAGCATGATGGGAAAGCCTGCCAGGAGGCCGGACCAACGTGGGCCGATAGTGGAAGCTATGCCGGTCACCGCCACCACCACCGCCACGGCGACGCCGATGCGGGCAGCCAGAACCAGCCAGGTCATCCTGACCTTGCTTCCGATGACGGTGTCTTGATGGCGACGCATGACGGCAATGGAAAATCCGGCGACAACAGCGACAATCACCGTCGCGGACCAAACGTTAAGCGGCACCATCGTGATTGCGATGGCGGCGATCAGGTAGGCCAGCAGCGCACCGCCGACGGCAAGGTGCAAACGATGCGAATGCGCGCGGCTGGACACCGCCCAGTAGCCGAGATTGAAGCACAGGGTCGCCGCGAAGCCGGCAATTGTATAGGCCGCTGCTTCGGTTACGAACACCGGACCCTGTTCGATACCGATGAAGAAATAGACGATGGCCACACCGAGCGGAAGGCCGGCCAGCGTACCGGCAAGCGCCGGACCTGCGCGCTCGGCAATACTGGAAAGTCCCAGCACCACCAATGCCGTCGTCAGGATCTTTGCAATGAGCAACGACATCGAAAGGCTTCAGACAAAAATCAAGAAACAACCGTCAGACAAAGCGGGTACCGCGCTCTTCCAGGACGGTGTCGATAAAATGCCGCTCATGTTCCAGCAACTCGACTGCGCGCGGGTAAACCGGATCATGCCTGTCCGCATGAACCGAGCGTTCAAACCCGTCCGTCGAGTCGAGAAAGGAATGCACGCCGTTCCGGCCGAACTCACGCAAAAAGCCTTGCAGCACCGCGTCAAGATAGGACTGCAGGATGGGATGGTGCGGATCGTGATCGGCCGTATTGGTCCGTGCCTCATAGACATAGATCGGGCAATCCGGCAGATCCTCATCCAGCGCCCGCACCGCCGCCTCGGGAACGCGGATACGGTCATAGGTTGCCTCGCGCCTGTCAACGGCCGGCAGGTTCTCGGCGCGATCGAAAACCAGCAGGCCTTCAATGACGCTTCCCGCAACGCGACGTGCGCTGAGCAATGAAGTCCGACGCTTGCTGACGATCGGATCACCCTTCATTCGGGGCCGCCAGCAACGCCGCCAGCCGTGCAGGCTGACGCGTTGGGCCGAAACATAGTCGGTCCTGAGCGTCGTGCGGTTTACCAGCGATCCGTAGCCGATATAGGCGACCAGCCCGTTTCCCTCGGAGTGATCTTCCGGCGCATCCTCGTTCGGCATTGTTCACCCGCTTTCGAGTATCCCTGCAATCGCTATATCGCGCCAAAGAAAATCTGCAAACGCCAATTTTTGGTTGACTTTGACGTAAACGTAAATGGTAGCATTGCTGCATGGCGGCCGACATCAGGTCGAATTCCGCGGAATCAGATCATGAACATCAACACGCAACCTGCTGTAAATACGATAAAAACCGGAAACACCGGACAACAGGCAACTCCGACAAGCGACGACATCGACGTGCGCGACGTCCGTTTCACGGCATCGGACGGATTCGCGCTCGCAGGAACCATGTTCACCACACCATCCGGTTGCCCGGAGAATTCGGGACCGCTGGTGCTGATCTCATCGGCGACCGGCGCGCCCCGGGGTTTTTATCGCTCCTTCGCCCAGGAACTCGTTGCCCGTGGCAGCCGCGCCGTCCTGACCTATGATTATCGCGGCCTGCCGGACTCCCCGCGTCCGCCCGGTTACAAGGGCCGCCTGAACATGCGCGATTGGGCGCACAGGGACATGCCCGCCGCGATGCGGCGGCTTGATGCAGTAGCGCCCGGACACCCGATGGTCGGCGTCGGCCAGTCCTTTGGCGGCCAGGCGCTCGGCATCTGCGGACAACCGGAACGGTTTGATCGTTACTGCATGGTCGCAACACTGTCGGGCTACTGGCGCAACACGGATACCGCATTGCGGAATCTCGTCATGATGCACATGTTCGGCCTGCCCATGACGGCCCTGCTTGGCCGCACAGCCCGATGGATGGGCCTCGGCGAGCCGATACCGGCAACCGTGTTTCGGGACTGGGCGCGCTGGTGCTTCCACCACGAGTACTTTTTCGACGACCCGTCAGTCGGTGCGCGCGAAGGTTACGCAACAGTGCGGATGCCCATTCTTTCGCTTGGCATGACCGATGATCCGTGGGGAACGCCGAAAGCGATCCATGCCCTGATGAAGCACTACGTCAACGCGGATATCACCGAACGCTGGCTTGCACCGGAGAACGCGGGTGGACAGCCGATCGGGCATCTGGGCTTTTTCCGCTCGCGGTTCCGCGACACGCTTTGGCCGGCTGCGATTACCTGGCTGCTGGATGGCCCCGCCGCCACTACTCCACCCTGACGCCGCCTTTGACCCGGTAGGTTGGCTGATACATGGTCACCAGCTCCTCGGCTGCTGTCGGATGCACCGCCATCGTGCGGTCGAAGTCATCCTTTGAGCATCCGGCCTTGAGGGCGATCGCCAGAAGTTGCGCCATTTCGCCGGCATCCGGCCCGAGAATGTGCGCACCGACAACCCTGCGGTCCGCGGCATTGACCACCAACTTGGTGATCATCTTCTCCTGGCGCCCCGAAAGCGTGTGTTTCATCGGCCGGAAGGTCGCACTGTAGACCTCAAGCTCATCGTACTGCCTGGCGGCCGCGTCCTCGGAAAGGCCCACGGTACCGATCTCCGGTTGGGAAAAGACCGCCGTGGCAACCATTTCATGGTCCGCCGGGGTCGGATTGTCCTTAAACAGCGTTTCGACGACGCACATGGATTCGTGAATGGCGACCGGTGTGAGCTGAATACGGTCGGTGACATCGCCGACGGCGAAGATATGCTCGACATTGGTGCGCATGTAGTCATCGACAATCACCGCGCCCTTCTCGTTTGTCGCGACGCCGGCATTTTCCAGCCCGAGCCCATCGGTGTTGGGTACGCGGCCAATCGCCATCATAACCTGGTCGACTTTCAGGTTCTTGCCGCCCGATGTGGTCACGTCAAGGCGTGCATCCGCAGACCGCACCACCCTGGTGATCACTTCGTGGCACAGGATGGGGATGCCCTTTTCCTCCATGGTCCGATGCAATGTCCGCCGCAGGTCCATATCGAAATTCTTCAGAATTTCCGGCCCCCGATAGATCAGCGTCGTCTCGACGCCGAGGCCGTGGAAAATATTCGCAAACTCGACCGCAATATAGCCGCCACCGGCGATGAGGATGGACTTCGGCAGGGTTTCAAGGTGAAACGCCTCGTTCGAGCTGATCGTCAGCTCGTTGCCCTGCAGCTGATCGACGCCATTGACGCGGCCTCCGACTGCGATGAGGATTTTTTCGGCCGAGATAATCTGGTTGCTGCTGACGATCCGGATTCGGTGCTCATCGACCAATTCCGCCCTGCTGTCGAAGATTTCCGCCCCTGCATTGCCGAGCCCCTTTCGATAGAGACCTTCAAGCCGTGCGATTTCCTTGTCCTTGTTGGCAATCAGCGTCGGCCAGTCGAAGCGGCTTTCGCCGACACGCCAGCCATATCCGGCGGCATCTTCGAATTCCTCCGAAAAATGCGAGGCATAGACAAAGAGTTTCTTGGGCACACAGCCCCGGATGACGCAGGTTCCGCCATAGCGGTATTCCTCTGCAATCCCCACACGTTTGCCCAGGCCGGCAGCGAGCCGCGCTGCACGAACACCACCCGAACCGCCGCCAATTACAAAGAAATCATAGTCATAGTCTGTCATATTGCGGCTCTCGAATTGTCGCCAGTATATCCGGATCAGCCGGAACTCGAAATTTAGGCATCGCTTAACAAAAGAAAAGCCCGGTTGAAACCGGGCTTGCTCAATAAGGCGTGACGCGCATTATTGCGTGTCGGTGGAACCTCCCTCTGTCGGCGTTTCGCCGACCCGCGCCCGGAGCGCTTCCTGGGTTGCCGCCGCAAGGTCGCGCGATATGCCGTTCGACCAGACCTCGGCGGCCTGCAGAAGCTGGCGTGTGGCGATCGGGCCAAGTTCCAGCAGCTTCTTGCCGGATTCGCTGGCGTAGAACGCCTGGATGTCGTTCAGTTCCTGCATCGTGAAGTTCCTGGCGTAGATCAGGGCTGCTTCCCTTTCGAGATCCGCCCGCCGGCCGGCCATTTCGATCGCAGTCTCATCCACTGTCACTGAGATAACTTCTTGAAGATTCGGCGCCGTCTGGATGAGGTTGGCTTTAAGGTTCTGGGCCGCATTCGGCAGGATCGCATCGAACTGATCCGTCGCATTGATTGCGCTGATTGCCGCACGCGCGGCAGCAAGATGCTCTTCTGTCGGCTCCTGAGCCTGCGCGGAGGTTCCAAGGCTGACTGCCGCAGCAATCACGGCCGCAACGCCGTATCGGCGAATGCTCGTGGCCATGCTCATGTGTTTCATATCTCCTGATTTCCTCTGCTTTTCATTGTCGTTACGCCAGAAGGTCCGGCGATAATTGCTTCGCTTGCGAGGCCGAGAAAGAGACCGTGCTCGATAACCCCTGGTATGGCATTGAGCGCACTTGAGAGCGCTTCTGCATCCGGAATACGGCCAAATGATGCATCTAATATGAAATGGCCGCCATCGGTTTCGTAAGGGCCATCCCGGTCCATCCGAAGATCCAGCGCACCGCTCAAGCCGAGCCTTGATGTTGCCTTTTCAATGGCAATGCGGGTCGCCGCAAGGCCGAAGGGGTTGACCTCGATCGGCAGTGCGAAGCGGCCGAGCACATCGACAACCTTCGTCTTGTCGGCAATCACTATCATCCGTTCCGAGGCGCAGGCAACGATCTTCTCCCGCAGCAATGCACCGCCCGCGCCTTTTATGAGCCGCAGATACGGGTCCACCTCGTCGGCACCGTCGATTGTCAGGTCCAGTTCCGGCAACTCGTCGAGCGAATGGATCGGCACACCGAGTTCGACGCACAGACCCGCGGTGCGTTCCGAAGTTGGTACACCCTGGACCTCCAGGCCACCCTCGACCTTTTCCGCCAGGAGCCGGATGAATTCGTCGGCGGTACTGCCCGTGCCGATACCCAGCCGCATTCCGGACCGCACATGTTCCAGAGCTGCACCGGCAGCCTGGATTTTAAGTTGTCGGGCGTCCATGCGCCGAAAGCTCCTGTATAAGACCTGACGCTGTTACCATGTCGCTGTCTTCAAGCAAAGGCGTATTTGTCCAGTATGCTTACCGCCGTGCTCAAATTCGGTTCCGCTCTGTAGCAGCGGCTTGACAGCGCGCAGTGGCCGGCTAGGACTGCCGGCGCTCAGACATCAAAACAGGTCCGCTTCCATGCCTTCACCGCTCATTATATTCGATCTCGACGGTACACTGTTTCATACCGCTCCCGACCTGATGGACAGCCTGAACCACGTCATCGGCACTGCCGGTCTGGCACCGGTCAATTTCGACGACATGACATTCCTGGTCGGCAGCGGTGCACGGGCCATGATAGCAAGGGCGCTGGAGTTGCGCGAAACACAGGTGGAACCCGCCGCATTCGAACAGATGTTTATGCAGTTTCTCGAACACTACAGCGCATCGATGCCCGGCGCATCAGAACCTTATCCGGGCGTCGTGGAGGCCATGGATCGTTTGGCCGCGGCTGACTACGCTCTCGCCGTGTGCACGAACAAGACAGAGGCGATGGCGCGCAGGCTGCTCGATTTGACGGGCCACCTTCCGCGATTTTCAGCGGTTACCGGCGGCGACACTTTCTCGGTCAAGAAACCGGATGCGGGCCACATCCTCAGCACCATCGAACAAGCAGGCGGGGATCCCGCGCTTTCAATCATGATCGGCGATTCCGTCAACGACATCAGCGCCGCCCGCAACGCCGGGGTTGCCTCGATCGGCGTTCCGTTCGGCTACAGCGATACGGCCATGGAGGAACTCGGTCCCGATCACATATTGGGCCACTACAACGAATTGACGCCCGAACTGGTCGGGCGTCTGTTGTCTTTGAACCGATAGGCTTTTGGAAGTTGCGTGACTATCCGCTCACCTGGCGGGTCTGCGCGGTGCGCTCGATCGCCTTGTCCAGATGAGCATCACGGCCGTACATGTCCGCATAGTATCCGACCGAGCCATCTTCATTCGGCCAGGCCGTGAAATAGGACACATAGACCGGAATATTGCCTGGAACAGGTTCCGCCAGGTTGCTTCCCTGAGCGATCTGCTGCGCAATGTGTTCGCGTGAAGTACCGAGCACGGCGGCGGCCATGCCACGCGGATCGTGAAGCCTGATGCAACCATGGCTGAAGGCCCGCGCATCCTTGTCGAACAGGCTCTTGGCCGGCGTGTCATGCATATAGATCGCATGTTTATTCGGGAACAGGATCTTCAGCTCGCCAAGCGCGTTCTTGCGGCCCGGCGGCTGGCGGACATCGACCGGCACCGTGGTCGAGCCGACGCTGTACCAGTCAATGTTGCGCGACGCGACGCGGCGCCCGCGACGGTCGGTCAGTTCGTAGCCGAGGCGATCCAGATAGGACGGATCACGGCGCAGCTTCGGCAACATCTCGTTGACGATGATCGAACGCGGCACACCCCAGTAGGGATTGTATTCAATGGTTTCGATCTCGTCCTGGAAGAAGCTGGTCTGGTTTGACTTCTTGCCAACGACAACCCGCATGGAAATTTCATCCTTGCCGTCCTTGATAAAGGTCGCCTGGTAAGCGGGCTGATTGATAAAGACATGGCGGCTTCCAAGGTTGCGTGGCAGCCAACGCAGCCGTTCCATCGCCAGCACGAGCTTGTCGATCTTGTCCGCATTCGATACACCGGCGAGCTTGCCGATCGTCATCTTCCCGACGATGCCGTCAGCCGAAAGACCGTTCTCACGCTGGAAATCACGAACCAGTTCAACCAGTTCAGGCGTGTAAAGATCAGTGCCGGCCGTCTCGTATTCGATGAATGTCAGACCATGGTCGACGAGCAGTGAGTCCGAACCGCGCTTGCGTATGGCGGCGACAATGTTCTTCAACTCGGGGCTTTTGCGTCCCGGCTTGAGGAACGTGCCCTTGGCGATCTCGATATGATCTTCCTTTTCCGCCGAGCGCAGTGCGGCGAGTTCGTCGGACAGCGCCTCGAACTGCCGGTTGCCCGGATTGCTTCCAAGCAGATAGACGCCGGTATCCGATGTCGCTTCAAGATTGCCGAGCGCCGAAACGAGATCGACATCCTTGCGCTTGAAATCGTGGTAACCGGATAACCGGTTCGGATCGATGCGTCCGCGTGTGGCGTCAAGAACATAGCTGAGCGCCTTTGCGCTCATTTCCATTTCGAAACGGATAAGCTCTTTTTGCAGTGCTTTCCTGTCACTGCCGTCAAGTGCTTCGTCAGGCAGTGCAACCTGGTAATCCGCCGCGGAAAGACCCACTTCGTCGGCCGCCGCCATCACTTCAAGCGCCGCGCGCGCGCGATCGCTGGGCGCCATGTCCTCCACCCAGATGAAGGTGTGGTTTGTCTTGTAATGTTCGATCAGCGCATTGCCGACTTCCTTGATTGCCCGGATCTTGTATCCGTCAAGGTATGGCAGCGCTTCCTCGAACTCACCGCGCGGCAGCGTAGGAATAATGAATGGATCTGCGGAAGCCACCTCAATCCTTGACAGCTCAGACAGGTCGACAGTCTTCATCACGTCCGGCTTGTAGGTGTAAAACGTCGGGCCCTTGATCCTGGGCGCTGATACCTGGGCCCGTGCCTTGCGCGCCCGGTAGCGTTCGATCTGGCGCTTCCTGTGCGTCCGCGTCCGGTGCTTTTGACCGAAAATCACTTCGAAAAGTGAATTCTGAGCGAAAGCCGGTGGTGCGGTCGGTGCGACGGCTCCCACTGCAAATACACATGCTAGCGCTACCAAGCTTTTGCGCATCCTCAAACTCCTGGTTTTCACTCCAGCCCCCTTCATCCGCTTCGCGCTCCCCGCCGCGCGAATTTTGCAAGAGCTATTGCTACGACTTGTTACTGCAGAAGCGCAACAGCCCGGTGTCGGAATTTCATAAAATACATCAGAATTTCTAAAAAATTGATCAATGTTTAAAAATTTGATCAGTGTTGCTTCGACGCATCCATTTGCCGGTTTATCAACAGCCAGTTGCAGAACCAGAGCGCCACCAGACCGGCAGCAAGCTGCGCACCGACAAACGGCAATATGTCCTGAGGCCTGATGCCGGCAAAACTGTCCGACAATCCACGGGCGATGGTGACTGCCGGATTGGCAAATGATGTCGATGCCGTGAACCAGTAGGCGGCAGTTATGTAGAGACCGACTGCCATCGCTACGGCGCTCTCGCGCGCTTTGAGCGTCGCGAGGATCGTGAACACCAGGCCGAAGGTCGCCACGCCTTCGGCGAACCATTGCGCCGAACCGGTGCGCGCTTTCTGTGAAAACTGAATTATTTCAAGGTCGAACATCATGTGCGCCGCCCATACCCCGATTATGCCGCCGATAATCTGCGCGACGACATAGGCGACAGCATCCCCGCCGGATATGTCCCGTCTGACCGCAAAGACAAGTGTGACTGCGGGATTGAAATGAGCGCCTGAGATCGGCCCGAGCATCGTTATGAGAACGACCAGGATGGCACCTGTCGGGATCGTGTTTCCGAGGAGCGCAATGGCGACATTGCCGCCGGCCAGCGCCTCCGCCATGATGCCGGAGCCGACGACGGTTGCCAGCAGAAACGCCGTGCCGGTGAATTCCGCCCCAAGGCGCCTTGCTAGACTGTCGTACATATTTTCCCCCTGAGCCGGCTTTCGGCACCTTCAAAAACTGCCATCCTGTTCACAAATAATTGACCAGCGAACTGCGGCGGCACGCACGCGGATGCATCTGGAAATCATGAAATATGGATAAATGCAAGCGGTTCGGAAAATCGCGGCTGCTGCGCGTGCTGGGGCTGTGCCGGCAAGCCGGCAGTGCCGCACTTATACACGCCGCAATTGACCTGAATCGCGAATAATTCCAAAAAAGACGAACAAATAATGGGATGGGACAGAATAGATGAAGCGAAACCTGCGGATGATCTCGGGGTCAATCCTCTTTGTGTTCCTGACCTGCCACCTGCTCAATATGGCATTCGGCCTGGTATCAGTGGAAGCCGTCGAAGCTGCCCGCACCTTCCTCACGGTGCCCTGGACGATTCCCCCGATCGCCCAGCTGCTCGGCATTTCCCTGCTTGTGCATGCCGGATTGGGCCTTCATGCGATCTATCAGCGCAATACGCTCAGAATGTCCGGATACGACCAGGTGCAGCTGATCTCGGGTCTTGTCATCATTCCGCTGCTCGCATCCCACATCGTCGGCATCCAGGGCGCCAAGCAAGTGTTTCAGTTTGATCCGGACTACCGCAACATACTCGGGTTTTTCTGGCTTGATTCACCCGCCGAGGGTCTTCGACAGGTGCTGGTGGTGATCGTGGCCTGGCTTCACGGCAGCATCGGAATGTTCAGCTGGCTGCGCCTTCGCGCATCCTGGGACCGGCTTTCGCTGTTCATCTATCCTCTTGTCGTCGCGGTTCCGGTGCTCGCACTTGTCGGCTTTGTCGACGCGGGCAATGAAGTCATTGCCGAAAGACAGGCAGCTGCCGTACAGCCGGTCGAGGAAGCCCCGGCGGAGGATTATACCGAAGAGGAACGCGCGGCACTGGAAGAAGCCATCGCGGAACGGCAACAGGAAATCCAGCGCAATCTCGATTTCCTGTCGACCATCACCTGGACCATTATCGGCGTTTACACGGCGCTTGTCGCGCTGACATTCCTGGCACGAGGCATCCGGCTCTACCGGGCACACAAAAACAGGGTTTCGGTCCGATACCTGAACGGCCCGGCGTTCGATACGCAAGCCGGCAGCAGCATGCTGGAAATCGCGCGCCTCAATGACATACCGCACGCCAATCTTTGCCGCGGGCGTGGGCGCTGTGGGACCTGCCGCATTCGCGTCATTAGCGCCACGCCGCCCTTGCCGGAGCCCGGCAAGGTCGAGGCCAACACGTTGCGGCGGCTGGATCTTGGACCTGATATCCGCCTCGCCTGCCAGATCGTGCCCGGACCAGGGTCCTTGGTCGTTGAGCGGCTGGTGGCCCCCGATATCGCTCCTGCCGACCTGCACGCGGGCAAACAGGCAGCCGACGGGGACGACGTAAATGCGGAGCACGCCAATGTCTGAGATCCGCTCCCGCACCCGCTTCGCAATCGCGTTATTGCTACTGGCCTTTCTTACGATTGGCCATGACGCGGCCTTGGCCCAGATCATGCCCGGCACCTTGCCGGAAACGGCCACGGAAGAAAAAGCGCCTGTTCCGCCGCCCTCGCCCAACGACGTTCGTGAACTGATGCGCCTCCTGTCAGACGAAAGCATGATCGAGTGGCTCCGGACCCAGGGACAGGAATCTTCGGATATCGCTGGCCAGACAGGCGCATCGGTGAGCTTCCGCCAGGAATTTGCCGAGCGCGTCACCCATATCAGGCAGCGGCTGGTCGACCTTGCCAACAGCTGGCGCAACCTGCCCTTGGCTCCCGCCTTTCTCCAAGACACCTGGCGCGCCCAGATGACCGCGGACCAAACGCTGCGAAGCATTACCTATGTCCTGATCTTCCTGGTTGTCGGCGGCGGGCTCGAATGGCTTTATCGTCAATACGTCCAGGCGGCGCTCATGCGCCTCGAGCTTCGCCAGCGCGACACGTTGTGGGGCCGCGTCCAGGCGGCACTCATGCGCGCGGTCCTGATGCTGGGCGGACTGGCCGTGTTTTCGGTCGGCGCCATCGGCGCGTTCCTGAGCTTCGACTGGCCGCCCTTCGTCGAGAACGTGGTGCTTAACATCCTGATCGTTTTCATTACCATCCGCAGTGCCGCCACCCTGTCCGTCTTCGTCCTTGCACCGCGTGTCAGGGCTTTGCGGCTGGTGCCGCTCAGGACAGGACTGGCGCGGCCGCTTCATATCTGGATCGTTGCCCTGGTCTCGGTGACGACCATATCCTTTGCCATTGCCGACATCTTCGACCAACTGGCGGGAGAATCCGACGCCGTCGGCGCCACACTCGCCGTATCGGTGGCGGCGGGTCTGATGTGCGCGCTGCTTTGCGTTGCCGCAATCTGGCATATCGCGGCGGTTGTCCGTGCCGCTTCCGGCACCGACGCTCGTGAAGGCAAACGCCGGCGCTCGTTCTGGCCCGGCTTCCTGACCGTGCTGGTTCTTGCGGCCTTGGTACTTTGGGTGCTGGATGCGACGACGGTGATGTGGACGCTCCTCATCGTCGGTCTGGTCATTCCGGTAACGCGCGTTCTGAACGGTCTCGTCGACTATCTCTTCGATCAGGCCGAGGGACGCAATATGCCGCCGCCAAGACCGGCACCGGCGACCCTTTCCGCCGCTGCCGTGCCGCTTGAAGAACAATCCGCCGGGCCGGAACAGCCGCCGCAAGTGATGACGGCGGATCCGGCCGATGACGCGGACAGCGAGGACGATGAAATTGTCGGCCCCTTCGAATTGTACCGGCCGGTGGCAAGACGCCTCGCGCGCTTTGTCATCCTGATCGGGGCGATATTCGCGGTTCTTTATGTATGGGAAGGCAACATTCTGACCCTGTCGGAATCCCAGACAATCACCGGGCGCTTCGTCGCTATCCTCGCGGACATTCTCGCGGCCCTCCTGATCGCCGATCTGATATGGGTCTGGGCGAAGTCGGCCATCGACCGGCGCCTTGCCAACTATGTTCCGCCGCAGGGAAGCGAAGCGCCCGGCCCTGAAGCGCGCATGGCGACTTTGCTGCCCATTCTTCGCGTCACGCTGTTTGTGTTTCTCATCGTCATTGTGATTATGACGGTTCTCGCCTCGCTCGGCATCAATATCGGCCCGCTGCTTGCCGGTGCCGGCGTGATCGGCATTGCCATCGGTTTCGGAGCACAGGCGCTCGTGCGCGATATCGTTTCCGGCATCTTCTTCCTGATCGACGATGCCTTCAGGATCGGCGAGTATATCGAGATCGGCGAATTGCGCGGGACCGTCGAATCCATGTCGATCAGGTCGCTCCGGGTAAGGCATCATCTCGGCGCGATTCACACGATCCCCTTCGGAGAGCTGAAATCGCTGACCAACTACAGCCGCGACTGGGTCATTATGCGGCTCGAGTTCCGCGTCCCCTTCGACACCGATATCAAACTGGTCAAGAAGATCGGCGCCGAGATGCTGGAGCACGAAAACTACGGCAGCAGCATCATCGAGACGCTGAAGTCGCAGGGCGTGCGCCGCATGGAAGAATTCAACATGGTCGTCGGCGTGAAATTCATGTGCAAGCCCGGAACGCAGTGGCTGATGCGCCGCGACGCTTATCAGAAACTGCGTGACGCGTTCGAGGCTAACGGCATCAGCTTCGCGCAGCGCAATGTCACCGTCGAGGTCAAGGGGGACGGACCGTTGGACGAGGAAGCCCGGAAGGCGATCGCCGGCGCGGTACAGCCGGCGATCGAGAGCACCCAGCCGGGCGCTGTCCCTGACGAACCGTGATTACGACGCGTCGTGGAAGATCAGGCCGAGCACATGCCGCCGGCCTGATTTGACCCGGCTGACCCCGTGGCGCATGCGCACCCGGTAGACGCCGCGGCCGCCTTGCACGGGCCGCTCATTGACCGCGAAAATGACGGCTTCGCCCTGCCGCAGATTGACGACCTCGGCGCGCGACTGCATGCGCGGCCGCTGCTCCGTCAGAACAAACTCGCCGCCGGTGAATTCCGACGCCGGATCGGACAACAAGATAGCGACCTGCAGCGGGAACACATGCTCGCCGTAGAGGTCCTGATGCAGGCAATTGTAGTCGTCCGTTTCGTAACGCAGCAGCAACGGTGTCGGCAGTCTCTGCCCTGCCTTGTGGCAGCGTTGCAGGAACGCGCCATGGTCGGGTGGAAAACGGCTTGGTGCCCCGGTCATTTCCTGCCAATGGTTGGCAATCGGGGCAAGACGCGGATAGAACGCGCCGCGCAATGCGCTGACAATATCGGGCAGCGGATAGTCGAAGTACTTGTATTCGCCGCGTCCGAAACTGTGCCGTGCCATGACAACGCGGCTTCGAAACTGCGCGTCGTCATCATAATGGCCGTGCAAATCCCGGCACGCCTGCGGGTCCAGGATCGGACCTGTGGCAGCGAATCCGCGGGTGTCGAGTTCCCCGCGGATTCGCGTCCAGTCCAGGCGATCGACGGCATCGGCGGGCGAGCCGCCACTGACTTTTTCCGCCGGGGCACTCACCGTCCGGCCTCCCGGTCAAGCAGTGCCTGTTTGCGTTCGACGCCCCAGCGGTAGCCCGAGAGTGCCCCGTCCGTGCGCACCACGCGGTGGCACGGAATGGCGACGGCAATGCGGTTCGCGCCGCAGGCCTGTGCAACGGCCCGAACAGCCTTGGGTCTTCCGATATCCCGTGCAACATCGGCATAGGAAACCGTTTGCCCGGCAGGAATGGACCGCAGGGCCTGCCATACCTTTTGCTGGAACGCGGTGCCGCAAATATCGAGCGGCAGGTCAAGCCCGGCCTCGGGATCCTCGACATAGGCAATCACCGCTGCGGCGATCGCCTCGAAGTCCGTGTCATCGCCGATCAGTTCGGCCCTCGGAAAACGGTCCTGGAGCTGATGCACCAGTTGCTCTGGATCACTGCCGAAATCGATGGCGCAAACGCCCAGATCGGTTGCGGCGATTAGAATGGTGCCTAACGTACACTGGCCCACCGCGAATTTGATCTTTGCATCGCGGCCGCCGTCGCGAAACTGTGTCGGCCGCATGCCAAGGCGCGTTCCGGCCTCCTCATAAAACCGGCTGCTGGCGTTGTAGCCGGCATCGAAGATGGCGCTGGTCACTGACGTGCCCTTTTCAAGCTCGCCACGCACCCGCGCAGCCCGGCACGCCGCGGCGTAGGCTTTGGGTGTGACGCCCGTCACATCCTTGAAGATCCGATGGAAGTAAAATCGACTAATGCCAGCCTGCTTCGCAAGCGCATCAAGGCTCGGAGGCTCTTCTGCCGCCTCGATGGTGCGACAGGCTTTGGCAACCACCGCGGCACGGTCATTGGCCGGACCGTCCAGTTTCGGATTGCATCGCTTGCAGGCTCTGTAACCGTTTGCTTCCGCCTGATCGGCCGTGTCGTAAAACGTAACGTTCTTCCGCAGTGCCGGACGCGAGGTGCATGATGGACGACAATAGATGCCGGTGGTACGGACGGCAAAGACGAACTGGCCGTCAGCAGCCTTGTCACGCTGCTGAACCGCTTGCCAGCGTTCCTCGTCTGTCCAACCGTGCTTCTGCATTTCAACCATCTCCAGGGACATCGCCTCACTCCTTCATAATTTAAGTGGAACAATCTGATGGTCACAATACGAACCGACGGAAACAGCCGCATCCCGTCCCTTGCTCTGCAATTCGACTACACTATTTGTGGTCGCGTGAGCGGCCCGGTTCATACGATCGTGAACTGCAGGTTGCGGAGAACTGTGTAAGATAGGGCAACCACCAACCGCCAGAGGGATACCGATGAAAGGTACAACCATCTCTTCCGCACTGCTGCTTTCAGCAGGACTTTTGCTGACGACACCCGCCTTTGCCGCAGGCAGCGGTGGCGGATCGTCGAACAACGATGCGTGTAATGCAGGCTGGGTTTGGGACAAGACCAAAAGAAAATGCGTCCGACAATCCTCCGAAGTGGACCAGGAAAGCCTCTACGAAGCGGGCAGAAGCCTGGCACACGCCGGTCGCTATCAGGAAGCCATCAACGTGCTTGAACTCGCTTCGGCAGATGACAAGCGTGTGCTGAACTACCTTGGGTTCGCCAACCGCAAACTTGGCCGGGTGGAAGTCGGTCTGGGGTACTACCAGGCTGCTCTGGCCATCGATCCTGAGTATACGCTGGTGCGCGAATATATGGGTGAGGCGCTGCTGCAGAAGGGTGACCTTGCCGGCGCGCTGGAACAGCTTGCGGAGATCAGGCGTCTTTGCAACGGCCGTGACTGCAGCGAGTATGGAGAGCTGTCGGGCCAAATAGCTGACTACATCAACAACCAGGACAGCTAGAACCGAGATCGGCGGATCTGAGAGACCGGGCGCTGCCAGCCAGCGCCCGGTCTTTGTTTTGCGGGCCTGCCGCGCACATTGCATTTGCCCCTGACGGGTAATAACAAGGTGCCAGCCAGTGGCCAGCAAGGAACCAGCCAGATGTCAGACGTCGCCCCCGCCGAACTGTTTCCGCTAGCGGAAGACAAGACGCCCTACCGCAAGATCAGTGATGAATTCGTCTCGGTAGACACGTTCAAGGGTCAGGAAATCCTGACGGTGGAGCCGGAAGGAATCCGCATGCTCGCGGAGGCCGCTTTCGCCGACATCAATCACCTGCTGCGGCCGGCGCACCTCAGACAACTTGCCAAGATCCTCGAAGATCCTGAAGCGACCGAAAACGATCGCTTCGTCGCCTATGACCTGCTGAAAAACGCCAATATTGCCGCTGGCGGGATATTGCCCATGTGCCAGGATACCGGCACTGCCATCGTCATGGGAAAAAAGGGTCGGCGTGTGTGGACCGACGGGGACGATAAACCGGCGCTGGCACAGGGTGTTAGGGACGCCTACGAGCACAAGAACCTGCGTTATTCCCAGCTCGCCCCCATTGCCATGTTCGAGGAAAAGAACACGCGCAACAACCTGCCCGCACAGATCGATATCTATGAGGAGGGCGAGAATGCCTACAAGTTCCTGTTCGTGGCCAAGGGCGGCGGTTCGGCCAACAAGACATTCCTCTACCAGGGCACGCCATCGCTTTTGACCCATGATCGGATGATCGATTTTCTTAAAGAGAATATCCTGACGCTCGGCACCGCCGCCTGCCCGCCTTACCATCTCGCAATCGTTATCGGCGGAACATCCGCTGAAATGAATCTCAAGACGGTCAAGCTTGCATCGACCAAATACCTGGACAATCTGCCGACAGAAGGTTCGGAACTGGGCCATGCGTTTCGCGATGTGGAAATGGAAGCCGAGGTCCACAAGCTAACGCAGCAGATGGGCATTGGAGCCCAGTTCGGCGGCAAGTATTTCTGCCATGACGTTCGTGTGATCCGCCTGCCGCGCCACGGTGCGTCGCTTCCCATCGGACTTGGCGTATCCTGTTCTGCCGACAGGCAGGCCATGGGCAAGATCACCCGCGACGGGATTTTCCTGGAAGCCCTGGAGACCAATCCGGCCAAATATATGCCGGAGATCGACGAATCGGCCCTCACGGACAATGTCGTGCACATCGATCTGAATCGACCGATGGATGAAGTTCTCAAGGAACTGTCCCAATATCCTGTAAAGACACGGCTTTCTTTGAATGGTACCATCATTGTCGCGCGCGATCTGGCACATTCCAAGGTTCGGGAACGTCTCGAAAACGGCGAAGAAATGCCTGACTACTTCAAGGATCACCCGATCTACTATGCCGGTCCGGCCAAGACGCCTGAAGGCTACGCATCCGGCTCGTTCGGCCCCACGACCGCCGGCCGTATGGACAGCTATGTCGACCAGTTCCAGTCCTTTGGCGGCTCCAAGATCATGCTGGCCAAGGGCAACCGCTCCCGTGCCGTGCGGGAAGCCTGCTCCCGTCATGGCGGCTTTTATCTCGGCTCGATCGGCGGACCGGCCGCAAGGCTTGCCCAGGACTGCATCAAGAAGGTCGAGGTGGTTGAGTATCCGGAGCTCGGCATGGAGGCGATCTGGAGGATCGAGGTCGAGAATTTTCCAGCCTTCATCGTTATCGATGACAAGGGCAATGATTTTTTCAAGGAATTCAACCTGGAATGAGCGGATCGATCCTGCCCGAAACTGTTCGCCGGGCCTTTGCCCTGCAGCAGCAGGCCTGCGACCGCCTTGGATCGCCCTTCACCGCCCAGTTATGTGGAACGATTGCCGAGCACGGCCTGCCGGTGTCTCGGGTGCACGAGGTGGTAAGCAGTTGGCCCGGCGATCCGTCAGCCAATGGCGATTCCGTGCCGCTTCGCCTGTGTGGCGCCTTGCACGAGATCGTCTTGTCGGACCGTGAGGATCCGCTTGCCGCTGTCTATCCCCCGAACCATGTAGGCGTCGATTCAGAAAGATTTTTTGCGGCAGTCAGTGATGCCGTTCGCAGACACGACGTAAGGATCCGCGAGCGCCTGCGCCTTGCGCCGCAGACCAATGAAATTCGGCGCTCGACGGCGGTTTATGCCGCTTTGCTGCACATCAGCGAAGCAACCGGCAAGCCCGTTGTCCTGTCGGAAGTCGGCGCCAGTGCAGGCCTCAACCTGCTGCTTGACCGGTTTGAATTTGACCTCGCAGGAGCGGACTACGGCAACAATGGTTCGGCGGTGCGGCTTTCAACCGACTGGTCCGGCCCGCCGCCACCCGCCGCGCAGCTTTCCATTGCAGAACGGCGTGGTTGCGACCTCAGCCCGTTCGACCTTTCCAGTCAGGCTGACCGGCTGCGTCTGTTATCCTATGTGTGGCCTGATCAGACGAACCGCCTGGATCGGATCAGCGCCGCGCTGGCGCTGCATGACGAGCAGCCGGTTATGGTCGACGCAGCCGATGCCGTCAGCTGGCTTGGGCAGCGGCTGAGCGGCCGATATCACGGCTCTGCACATGTAATTTATCACACGATTGCCTGGCAATACCTTCCGGAAAAAAGCCGCCGTCAGGGACAGGTGATCATCGAGGCCGCTGGCGCAAAGGCAACGCCCGATGCGCCGCTGTTTCTTCTTGGCCTCGAGGCGGATGGAAATTCGCCCGGCGCCGCGCTCACACTGCGCAGTTGGCCCGGCGGAATCGAGCGGGAACTGGCGCGGGTCGACTTTCACGGCCGATGGATCCGTTGGAACCCCCAAGATCACGATACGTAACGCAACGAAATATAAACCGTTGCGGTTTTTACTGGGTTTTACTTATTTGTAGACGTTCTTTCACAAATCCGTTGTAGAGTAACGTCTTGTTACTGTTTGGTCATCGGGGGGCGACTGATCCATGAAATCCATCGCGATTGCCGCACTGGCGGCACTGGTAATGCTGCAGCCGCTGGGCGGAACTGCATTTGCCGAGCGTAACACCGAGCGTAAATCCCTGCTGCGGATCCTGTTTCCGCCATCGCCCAACTATCAGAAGGGCAAATACAGGTCGGACAAATCGCCAATCCCGAGGCGGGTGGTGCGATTCAAGGAGAGCTATCCAGCCGGAACAATTATCATCGATACATCGGAGCGGCGGCTCTATCACGTCATGAGCAACGGCAAGGCGATGAAATATGGCATTGGCGTTGGCCGTGACGGCTTCACCTGGCAAGGCAAGAACCGTATCAGCCGAAAGGCCGAATGGCCGGGCTGGACACCGCCGGAGGTGATGCGCCGCAGGGAAGCCGCAAAGGGCCGCATCCTGCCGAAATACATGAAGGGCGGACCGAACAACCCGCTTGGCGCGCGGGCGCTTTATATCGGCTCAACCATCTACCGCATCCACGGTACAAATCAGCCCTGGACCATCGGCAAGGCCATGTCGTCCGGCTGCATCCGCATGGCCAACGACGATGTGCGCCATCTTTATGAACGTGTCGATATCGGCACGCGGGTTGTGGTGCGCAACTAGCCCGTCCCGGACCCGTATTCAGTTATAGTAGACCGGCCCGCGAACGGGCCGGTCCAGCTTTTCAGATCAGTCGAACCACCAGCGCTCGGGCGCGCGGAAGCCGTCAAGCGTCCAGTTGGCGCCGACCGTCTCAGGCGTCTTGACCTTGTTGTTGTGCGCCATGACGTAGCTGGCGAACATCGGGACGATGACGCCACCGTCGCTCCGTACGATGTCCTGCATACGGCCATACATTTCACGGCGCTTGTCAGAGTCCAGCTCCGAGCGTGCATCCAGAAGCAGTTTGTTGAACTCTTCGTTTTCCCAGAAACTGTCATTCCACGCGGCGCCGCTGGCGTAGGCCGTGGTAAACATCCAGTCTTCTGTCGGACGGCCGCCCCAGTAGACAGCCGAAAACGGCTTTTTCATCCACACATCGGACCAGTAGCCGTCATTGGGCTCGCGCACCACCTCGATATTGATGCCGGCAGGCTTGGCATGCTCGGCAAACAGAATCGCGGCATCCACGGCGCCTGAATAGGCCGCATCCGCAGCCGACAGGGAAATATCCAGGCTGTCGAGACCAGCCTTCTTAAGATATTCCTTGGCCTTCGCCGGATCATAGTCGTTCTGAACAAGATCGGCGTGGTACTGGTTTGATTCTCCGATCGGGTGATCGTTGCCGACACCGCCGTAACCGAAAAGGATCTTGTCGACGAGTTCCTGCCGGTTGATGGCGTGCTTGAGCGCCATGCGCACATTGGGATCGTTGAACGGCTCTTTGCGCGTGTCCATCGCGAAAGTGTAGTGCTGCGTTCCCGTTGTCGCCAGGACAGTCACATCCGGTACGCGCTGGAACAGGTGAACGGTCTTCAGGTCAACCTGGTCGATAACGTCGACGTCTCCGGTGCGCAGCGCGCTTTGGCGGGCCGCCGGGTCAAGAATGGTCAGCAACTCAATGGCATCAAAATGCGCCCGGTCGGTTTTCCAGAAATTCGGATTGCGCTCGAGCAGCGCCCTGACGCCCGGCTCGTATTGCTTGACGATGTAACCGCCGGCTCCGTCGGAACTCGTTGGGTCGATCTTGCCGTCCGTGGATGGCATGATCGGCAGGTGGTAGTCCGACATGATGAACGGGAAATCGGCGTTGCCGCTCTCCAGTGTAATGATCACCTTGTTGCCGTCGACTGTCATGTCGGTGATCGGATCGACAAAGGGTTTGGCCGCAGACGTACTTTCGTCGCCGCGATGGTAGTCCAGCGAAGCGATGACGTCTTCCGGCGTCAGATCTTTGCCGCTGTGGAATTTGATGCCGGGGCGGATATTGAATGTCCAGACAGACGCGTCCGGAGAGCTTTCCCAGCTTTCGGCAACTTCGCCGACAAGCGATCCGTCAGCAGCAACTTCGGTCAGGTATTGATGCCGGGCATGTGCGAAGACCTGCACATAGGCGTGCGTCCAGGCACCCGGGTCATAGTTGTCCGAGGTGTTGCCGTGTGCCATGGCAACGCGCAACACACCACCCTTTTTAGGCTGTGCCGCCGCATGTGTCGCGGCAAGCGGGCCTATGAGCGCAGCGGTACCGAGCGCTGCGCTGCCCTGCAGGACGCGGCGTCGCGAAATACGCGTCAGCACGGACGTTTTCTTTTGTGGACCTTCCATTTCTTCCTCCTTGTTTCGGCGGGTCACGCCTTAATTTGTCTTTTGAACAGTTGCGTGTGTCCCCTTTATAACAACCGCTCGCCGTATTGTGGGCGCTAGCCCGCAATATGGCAATGAAAAAATCGCCAAATGTTTCACGAGCCCGTCACATATCGGGATCACCGACTACCACATGGTCTTTTTCGCACGGTCGTGCCACGCGTCATCGTAGTCTTTTCCGCCAACATTTCCTTCGGACATGGCTTTGAGGATTTCGCCGGGCGTCGGCAGCATTTTCGGATCGGTATGATTGTCGGAATTCCAAAGGCCGGAACGGATGATTGCCCGTGCGCACTAAAAATAGATCTCGGCGATGGTGATGATGAGAACGCTGCGCGGCGCCCTGCCGTCGACGGCAAAACTCTCCAGCAGTTCCGCATCGATACTGACGACAGCACGGCCATTGACACGCAATGCATTGCCCGACCCCGGCACCAGGAACATCAGGGCAACGCGCGGATCGCGCACAACATTGCGCAAGGAATCAATCCGGTTGTTGCCGCGCCGGTCTGGAAGCTAAAGGGTCTTTGCGTCGCCGATCCGGACAAAACCGCGCAGGTCGCCGCGCGGCGAGCAATCAAGTCCTTCGGGTCCCACGGTCGCAAGAGCGCAAAAGGGCGAGGCATTGATGATCGTCGCATAGTGATCGGTCATGCGGTTGGCGACCTTGACGAGTGAGGTCTCACCGGCGACGCCGTAAAGGATTTCGAGTTGTTCGACGGTCTGCACGACTGTCATCGGGCGGTTGCTCCCTGGCTGCACCGATGGATCGTCGCGCGAATGCGTGACCGGTTGGCCACGGCCGTGTGATGCGTCAAGCCATCAGGCCGCTTCCGCCCTGTCATTGCGGCCGGCGAACTGGACGACCGCCTGCAAGACCCCTGGCGCTTTGAGAATACGCCGGTGACCATATCCCTCGGCCCACAGAACTTCAACATGGGAGCCGGCGGTCGCGAAGGCTCGCGCGTTATCGGCCGTGACTTCCCGGTCCTGCGGGTCGTGGATGACCAGTGTCGGGGTTTCGAGTTCGGCCAGTTGCAGCGTGCCGACAAATGAATCCAGCGGCTGTCCCGTCACCTCTTTGACCCGGTCGTACAGGCTCCGGCGGCTTGCCGCCCGAAGACCCATCCGGTCTGCGAACCAGGCAAAGACGCCGGGAAGTGAATTCGGCGCGGAGATGAGCACCAGTCGGTCTGGTCTTCGCGGTTCAAAATCGTTGACCGAGCCGATGGCCGCATTGAGCACGACGGCGCCTCCGAAGGAGTGACCGAGCATGACCGAAAAAGGCCCATACTGCCGCCAGGCGGCATCTATGGCCTCGACGGCAAGCGCCATATTCAGCGTGCGGCCCGTGGAACCGCCATGGCCCGGCAGGTCGACAGCAACGACGGCCTTCCCCGAGTTCTGCAACGCATGGATGATATCGAGCATATATTCTGTGCGTGACCCCCAACCATGGGCGACAAGAACCGTCTCTGGCGATTTGTTGGCGAGCGCCGGAAAATACCAGGTCGAGACTGTACCGCCTCCGGTTCGAAGGCCAAGCTTCTTCGCAGTTGCCATGGCGGGCTTGGAAAGCTCGAGCGCGCGGCGTGCCTTTCGGCTTCCGGGCCGGCGCGGCGGCGTCGTGCTGAAAAGTCTGAATGCGGCGCGCCCGGCGGTTTCCGGGGCAATTCGTCCTGTGATATCAAGGCCGAAGTGGATGACCTTTTGCATGATTGATGTCATAGTCGGAATCCAAGGGTAAGTTCAACTATGAACAATATTGTACAACTATGAACAAAAATCAAGCGCTGCCGTGGGACAATCCACGCTTTCGAAATTGGATCGCCGTCGCACGGGCCAGTCAATTGATCCACCAGAAACTTGGAAGAGCGCTCGCCCCGTTGGACATCAAGGTCCCGCATCTCGACATTCTTGCCAATCTCTACCGGTTCGAAGGCATTTCTCAGCAGGATCTGGCCCACAAGCTCCTGGTCGGGCGTTCAAACATCAGCATGCTTTTGCCGCAGATTGAAAAACGCGGCCTGATCGAAAGGCGCAAGGACGAAACGGATAAACGCATCCTGCGGCTCTACCTGACGGACAAGGGACGCGAAATCACCCTCAAGGCACTGGCCATCGAACTCGAACTTATCGAGCATTCCATGTCCACGACGGACACCGACAGCTGCAATTTTGTCGGTGAAGTGATGAACCGCATGATCCGACAGATGGAGGACTGGGAAACCGAGCGGGAGCCGCAGGAAGGATAGACGGAATGTCCTAGCGCGGAGGCTCCGGACGGTCGCGGCTCATTCCCTTGTCTTCCAGCTCGGCAAGATATCCGGACCAGTGGCGCTCGAAATCCTGTCCCAGACTAAGCAGATATTTCCAGGTGAAAAGGCCGGTGTTGTGGCCGTCGTCAAAAACGATCCGAACCGCGTAATTGCCGACGGGCTCCATTCCGGTAATTCGTACCTGACGCTTGCCCGGCACGGTCACGCGCTGGTCCGGCGCGTGTCCCTGCACCTCCGCTGACGGCGACAAGACCCGCAGCGCTTCCGCCGGCAGAGCAAAGCTGTCCGTATCGCCGAACGCGACGGTCAGCGTTTGCCGATCACGCGACACACGCATTTCAGTGGGACGAATTGTCTCGGTTTGCTCCATCTTTCGGTCCGGTTTGCATCTCTAATCTGATTGCCCTTTCGGCACTGAGCGCGACAGGGCTGGGATTGTACAGATATCATCCTGTTCAATTGCGTCTTGACGAAGCCGCCGCAGAGCGCAACATAACATGCTTTGAAATAGCGGCATGACATATTGGAACCAGGGGTAAATTCAGTGCGAGAGGGCAGAACCGGCGACAGGGCCGATTTATCCGGCAGCGCGACGGCAGCAGCGCCCATGATCGATCCGTTTGGACGGGCGATCAGCTATTTGCGGGTATCAGTAACAGACCGGTGCGATTTCCGCTGCACCTACTGTATGGCGGAAAACATGACATTCCTGCCGAAGAAGGATCTCCTGACCCTCGAGGAACTCGACCGACTGTGCACCGTTTTTGTCGAAAAGGGCGTAAGGAAGCTTCGCCTGACTGGCGGCGAACCTCTGGTGCGCAAGAACATCCTGCATTTCATGCGCGGTCTCTCGCGGCATCTCGATTCCGGCCGGCTTGACGAGGTGACGATCACGACCAACGGCTCGCAGCTTGCCCGAGTGGCCGAGGAGCTTGTCGATTGCGGGGTCCGCCGGATCAATGTCTCGCTCGACACTCTGGATCCCGACAAGTTCCGCCACATCACGCGCTGGGGCAATCTCGAACGGGTCCAGGCAGGCATCGAAGCCGCCAGGAGCGCCGGGCTGAAGCTGAAAATCAACACGGTGGCCCTGAAGGGGTTCAACGACCGTGAAATCCCGGATCTGCTGCGCTGGGCGCATGGCCTCGGAATGGATATGACCGTCATTGAGACGATGCCGATGGGCGAGATCGACGAAGACCGGACGGATAACTACCTGCCGCTCTCGCTGTTGCGCGCCCAGCTTGCCGAACAGTTCACCATGAACGAGATTGACTACAAGACCGGCGGACCGGCGCGCTATGTGGAGGTGTCCGAGACCGGCGGCCGTCTCGGCTTCATCACGCCGATGACCCACAATTTCTGCGAAAGCTGCAACCGCGTACGCCTGACCTGCACCGGAACACTCTACATGTGCCTTGGGCAGGATGACGCTGCGGATCTGCGCGCACCACTGCGGGCGTCGGAAGGCAACGAATTGCTCTCCGAGGCCATAGACGAAGCCATCCTGCGCAAGCCGAAAGGCCATGATTTCGTGATTGACCGGCGCAGAAACAAGCCGGCCGTTGCACGCCATATGAGTGTGACCGGCGGCTAATCATGCTTTCCGGCAGGTGTGAGTATCACGCACAAGGCCTCGCCTGATGTTGCGTTCGACAAACATGCGCGGCGCCTTCTACATGGTGCTGGCAATGGCCGGATACGTTTTCAACGACGCGCTGATGAAGCGTTTGTCGGAAGACATGAGCATGGGTCAGGCCATTTTTCTGCGCAGCATCGTCGCGTCCGTTCTGATCTTTCTCATCGCCTGGCGCAGCGGTGCCTTGAGACCGCTGACGACAATCCTCAAACCCATGCCATTGCTGCGCACGGCGAGCGAGGCCCTGGCGACCGTCCTGTTTCTCACCGCGCTCGCCCGCATCCCTTTGGCCAACGCAGCGGCAATCCTGCAGGCACTGCCGCTAGCAGTGACCGTCGGCGCAGCCATTTTTTTGAAGGAACCGGTCGGCTGGCGCCGCTGGACGGCAACCCTCATCGGTTTTTTCGGCGTTATCCTGGTCATCCGCCCGGGATTGTCCGGCTACACCGTCTACTCGCTGCTTGTGGTCGGCGCGGTGATATGTGCCGCTTCACGTGATCTTGCGACACGGCGCATGAACGAAGACGTTCCATCTCTCTTTCTGTCGGTGCTGACGGCACCTGTCGTGGCACTGACCGGCCTTGTGATGTGGATGGTCAGTGGAACCATTGCCCCGGTCGAGGCGTCCAACACCTTGCAGATCCTGGGCGCCGCTGTTTTCATCCTCGTCGGATATCAGTTCATCGTACTGGCGACGCGCGAAGGCGACATCGCATTCATTGTTCCCTTTCGCTACACCAGCTTGCTGTGGTCGATCCTTCTCGGCATCGTAATCTTTTCCGATTTTCCCGATGGATTGACCATTGCCGGCAGCACAATCATTGTCATGACAGGCCTTTATACCCTATATCGGGAACGTCGTACCCGGCTGCGGAGCGATAAGGCATCGCAACTTGGAGAGGCGGCCTAGGCCACTCCGCAACCGAACTCCGGGCAAATCCTCGGTCTAAGCCAACATCGAATCCGGTCAGCGGCTGGTCTGTGATTCGTGAGTTAAGGAACACTTTGTGAATAAGGACATCAGGTTTCTGGACAGGCGCACGGCACCGCATATCGCCACTTTGGTGATCATGACGGGCGCCGGTGCGCTGAATCTGAATATCCTGCTGCCGTCCCTGCCCGGTATCGCGCGCGAATTCGGCGTCAGCTACTCCTATGCACAACTCCTGATTTCGGCCTATCTCGGCGCGACCGCGTTCATGCAGCTCATCATCGGTCCGCTGTCCGATCGGTTCGGCCGCCGTCCGGTCATGCTGGCGAGCTTGCTTGTCTTTTTTGCTGCGACCGTTCTTTGTCTTCTGGCACCCAACTTCCAGGTTCTCCTGATCGGGCGCCTGATCCAGACCGCTATCGTTTCCGGACTGGTGCTGTCCCGCGCCGTTGTCCGCGACATGGTCGGCGCGGACGAGGCCGCCAGCATGTTCGGCTATATCACCATGGGCATGGCCCTGGTCCCGATGGTCGGGCCGCTGATCGGCGGCATTCTCGACGAGATCTACGGATGGCGCGCCGGCATGGGGCTGACACTGGCTTTCGGCCTTCTTGTCCTCGTTCTCGTGTGGCTCGACCTTGGCGAGACAAACAAAAACCGCTCCGCCAGTTTCGGCGCACAGTTCAGGGCCTACCCCGAACTCATCCGTTCACGGCGGTTCTGGGGATATGCCCTGTCGGCGGCATTCACATCCGGCTCTTTCTTCGCCTTCCTCGGCGGCGCTCCTTATGTTTCGGTGGAGTTTCTGGGCCTGAGGCCATCCGAGCTGGGTTTTTACTTTGCCCTGACGGCAATTGGTTATATCGCCGGCAACTTCGTTTCCGGTCGCTACACGCATGTGTTCGGCATCAACAACATGATGCTTAACGGCAACATCGTCACCGGCCTCGGCATGATCGGGTCCATTGTGACGCTGTCGCTCGGCTTTACACATCCAATGGCGTTTTTCGGCTACATGCTCTTCGTCGGAATCGGCAACGGGATCAGTCTTCCCAGCGCCAATGCCGGCATCGTCAGCGTCCGCCCGCACCTGGCAGGTTCCGCAGCCGGTCTGGGCGGTGCACTCATGATTGGCGGCGGCGCTGCGCTCTCGGTTTTGTCCGGCTCGATGCTGAACCCGCAGACGGGTCCCTATCCCCTGCTCTATATTATGCTTATATCGGCCGCGGCGGGCGTAGTGACAGCGCTCTACGTCATCCACGTGGCACGCCAGGTGGCGCTCGAAGCAAGAGAAACAGCCGGCGAGTGATTGGCATGGTGCAGAAGCCGACGAAAAACAGGAACGGGTTGTTGCTTGGTCCCGATCCGGGCGATGCGCGTCTTTCGCAGGAAGTTGACGGCCTGGATCAGGACGGAAAGGCCGTGCGGACCCGCGTGGTGACCGAGAAACCGCTGACGCTCTACCTGAACCGCCAGGAAATCATCACCATGATGACAATTGGCGACTATCCCGATCTGCTGGCCATCGGGTATCTGCTGAACCAGAACATGCTGAGGGCCGACGACGATGTTGTCGATGTCGAGTATGATGATGAACTCGATGTTGTAGTGGTCAGGACCGGGCGCGAAACGGACTACGAAGACAAGCTGCAGAAGAAAGTGCGCACCTCCGGCTGTGCGCAGGGCACCGTCTTTGGCGATGTTATGGAGGGGTTCGACACCATATCGCTCAACCCGGATGCCTTGCTGAAAACATCCTGGCTCTACGCACTCACCAAGGCCATCAACACGGCGCCGTCGCTATACCTGGAGGCCGGCGCAATTCATGGCTGCGTGCTATGTCAGAAGGACCGGCCGCTCGTCTATATGGAGGATGTCGGCAGACACAACGCCGTGGACAAGATTGCCGGCTGGATGTTCATGAACAACGTGGAACCGCACGACAAGATCTTCTACACGACAGGCAGGCTGACATCTGAAATGGTGATCAAGACAGCCATGATGGGCATACCGATCCTTGTTTCCAGGTCGGGCTTCACCGCCTGGGGTGTGGACCTTGCGCGCAGGGTCGGTCTCACCCTGATCGGACGCGCGCGCGGCAAGCGCTTTGTCGCCCTTTCCGGCCAAGACCGTATCGTCTTCGACACCGATCCGGAGATTGTCGCCGACGAGGAGACGAGACATTTCCGCAAGGGCGGTTCGAAACGATGAGCAAGGGGGCCGGCCCCATATTGGGATGCATTCTCGCAGGCGGGCTTTCGCGCCGCATGGGCGGTGGCGACAAAGCGCTCTTGCCACTCGGCGGCGTGTCCATGCTCGCTCGCGTTGCCGCGCGCCTGGGCCCTCAGGTGCAGCAAATTGTTCTGAATGCCAACGGAGATCCGTCGCGCTTTGCCGACCTCGGCCTTCCGGTGGTCGCCGATGAGATCGAAGGATTTGCCGGTCCGCTCGCCGGCGTGTGCGCGGGAATGGGCTGGGCCCATTCCAACACTCCGGCCTGCACACATATCGTGACTGCCGCCGCGGATACGCCCTTTTTTCCGGCCGATCTCGTCACCTGCCTCACTTCTGGTCACGCATTGCGTCCGGACACCATCGTGATGGCCACATCGGACGGCAACAGGCATCCCGTGTTTGCATTGTGGCCGGTGGAATTGCGCGACGATCTGGCTGCTTGGCTTGAACGGACAGACACGTTTAAGGTGTTGGCGTGGGCGCGTCGGCACGACCTGCAGATGGTGGATTTTCCGCTTGTGGAAACGGCCGATGGTCCCCTCGATCCGTTTTTCAATGCCAACACGCCGGAGGATTTTGCGTTGGCCGAGAAGATCCTCTCCAGAACCTTGGAAGAGCAGAATGCCGGAGAGCCGGGGTGACGCAGCGCGTCTTCGGCATCACCGGCTGGAAGAACGCCGGCAAGACCGGGCTGACCGTCCGCCTCCTGGAGGAACTCACGGGGCGCGGCCACCGCGTATCGACGATCAAACATGCCCACCACGCATTCGACATCGATCATGAGGGTACGGACAGTCACAGGCACCGGACGGCAGGTGCCACCGAGGTAGCGGTCGTATCCGACAAGCGCTGGGCGCTCATGCATGAATTGCGCGAGGAGAACGAGCCCGACTTGCAGGCCATGCTGGCACGCCTCGCCCCTTGCGACCTTGTGTTGATCGAGGGATACAAAACGCAAAAACATCCGAAGCTTGAAGCCAGGCGGCGCGAGGCAAAGAGCCACGACGCCTTGTCGGAGAAGGACCCGACCATTGTTGCCATAGCATCGGACTACCCGGTCACGAACGCGGCGATCCCGGTTTTCGATCTCGACGACACGGTCGCCATTGCCGATTTCATCGAAAGCCACACCGGGCTTGTGCGATGAACGGCGCAAAGAACCTTGTTGACGATTGTTTCCTGCACGACCGGGACCGAATGCGCCATGCCGATGTCGTGTCCCTGATCACATCACGCCTGAACTGCGTTGTCAGGTCATCGGAATTGCCTCTCGGCTCGCTCGAGGGACGGTTGCTCGCCGAGACCGTTGAAGCGCCACGAAACGTACCCTTGCACGACAACAGCGCGGTCGACGGTTACGCCTTCGCGCACACCGAATATTCAGCAAACAACACGCTCGCGATCGGACCGCGCATCGCTGCCGGTGACCCGCCCTCCGGACCGCTTGCCGGGGCTTCGGCGGCGCGTATTTTTACCGGGGCATCGATGCCGCCCAATGCCGACACGGTCGCCATGCAGGAAGACTGCACGGTTTCCGCGGACGGCTTGTTGGTCACGGTTCCGCCCGGACTTAAACTAGGTGCCAATCGCAGGCTTGCCGGAGAGGACGTGAAAGCCGGCGAGCGGCTGCTCGTTCCGGGGCAGCGCCTGAGGGCGCAGGAGATTGCAGCAATCGCCTCGCTCGGCAGATCCGGGCTGCGCATCTTCGACAAGCTGCGTGTCGCCATTGTTTCGACCGGCAACGAACTTGTTGAGCCCGGTTCCGGTCAATCGTTTGGCGAGGGCCAGGTATTCGACACCAACCGGCACATGCTCAATGCCTTGTGTCGCAATCTGCCGCTGGAGATAACCGATCTCGGCATATTGACGGACGATGAGGAGACGATAACCGCCGTCCTTTCGAAAGCCGCCGCGGACCATGATGTCATACTGACGACCGGCGGCGCATCGCGCGGTGAGGAAGACCACATCGTCCGCACGATCGACCGGCTCGGCAAGCGTCATATCTGGCAGATCGCCATCAAGCCCGGCCGGCCGATGTCTTTCGGCCAGATTGGTGACTGCGTTTTCCTCGGACTGCCGGGCAATCCGGTCGCCGCCTTCGTGTGTTTCCTGCTCTATTGCCGCCCCGCGCTCCTGACACTTGGCGGCGGCATCTACGACGAACCGCAGCGCTACCCGCTGCCAGCCGGTTTTGCGATCAAATCGAAGAAACCCGATCGCCGGGAATTCCTGCGCGGCTGGCTGGAAACCGACACCAGCGGGCGGACGGTTGTCCGCAAATTCGCACGCGATGGATCCGGACTGATATCGGGGCTGCGCTCCGCGCGCGGATTCATCGAGCTCGGCGAGGACGTTCGCAAAGTCGACGAAGGTGATGTCGTCGCCTATATCCCGTTTTCCGAACTGGGGATCGACGCGCTGTAGTGTCAAACCGTGTGTCGGGTGAGGCGACCGGGCCATTCGCTGCAAATTGACGGATCAGCAGCGACTATTTGCTAAAAAACCGGGTGTTAGCTCTCAATTTTGCTGTTGCAATTTGTTCAAAAACAGTGGGAATATCGCCGCCTGAGCGGGACAAAGGGGACCCGCATCAATGTGCCGCAAACATCAACGAACAAGGCACGATATCAGGAAGGATTAACATGCGTATTTCCAAGTACCTTACCCTTGCAGCCTCGGCTGTGGCGGTGGCTCTTACGGTCGGTGCCGCGCAGGCCGACAGCCACACCAAGACGATCAAGATCGGGACAGAAGGCGCTTACCCGCCATTCAACAATCTGACGTCGGATGGCAAGCTGGAAGGCTTCGATATCGACATCGCAAATGCGCTCTGCGAGGAAATGAAGGTCAAATGCGAGTTCGTAGTCAATGACTGGGACGGCATGATCCCATCGCTTATTGCCGGAAAATTTGACGCCGTTATCGCGTCGATGTCGATAACCGAGGAACGCAAGGAAAAAGTCGACTTCTCGGACAAGTATTACAACACGCCGCCTGCCATCGCGGTTCCGAAGGATTTCGACATCAGCGAGGCCAGCGATGCCGGTCTTGACGGCAGAGTGCTCGGCGCCCAGAGCTCGACCACGCATTCGAACTATGCCGAAGAGAAGCTGCCGTCGGTTGACGTGCGTCTTTATCCGACGCCCGATGAGTACAAGCTCGACATTGCAAGCGGTCGCGTCGATGCGGTGATCGACGATGTCGTGGTTCTGTCCGACTGGCTGAAAACCGATGACGGCGCGTGCTGCAAGATCCTCGATACGCTGACACCCGATCCCGTGATCAACGGTCCGGGCGCCGGCATTGCGATCCGCAAGGGCGAAGACGATCTTCGCGAGATGTTCAATGAAGCGATCATTGCCATTCGCGACAACGGAAAATACAAGGAAATCAACGACAAATACTTCGAATTTGACGTTTACGGCGAGTGATCGCCGGCCTTTTACGCAAATCGAAACGGCGGGATCACTCCCGCCGTTTTCTTTTATTGGGGAACATGCGGTGATTACCGCTAGAATAACGACATGGAACAGACCTTAAAGCTGCTGAGTTTCGGTCCGGACGGATGGGGTGACCAGATTGCCTCCGGTGTGCTCGTCACCATGGGCCTGGCGCTCGCGACACTTCCGATCGGTCTCTTCTTCGGATTTCTGCTGGCACTGGCCAAGCAGAGCGACGAAAAAGCCCTCAAGATGGCCGCCGAAATCTACACCACGATCTTCCGTGGCTTGCCGGAACTGCTGACCCTGTTCCTCGTCTATTTCGGGCTCCAGATCGGCATACGTCAGGCGGTTTCGGCCTTGGGTTTTGAATCGCAGATCGAGATCAACTCGTTTCTTGCCGGCATGATTGCACTCGGGGTCGTCTTCTCGGCTTTTGCAAGCGAGGTGTTTCTGTCCGCATTCCGGGCAATTCCCGCGGGGCAGTATGAGGGCGGATATGCGCTCGGCCTCAGCAAGGTCCAGACCATGGTCAAGATCATCGTGCCGCAACTCATCCGCATTGCCCTGCCCGGTCTCGGCAATTTGTGGATGATCCTGCTGAAGGACACGGCGCTCGTCTCCGTGATCGGGCTACCCGATATCCTGCGTCAGGCAGGCATTGCCGCAAGGGTGAGCAAGGAGGCTTTCCTGTTCTTCGGCATCGCCTGCCTGCTGTTCCTCGTCCTCGCCATTCTGTCTTCCTTTGTCATCAGCGCCATTGAGCGCCGTGTCGAACGGTCGGAGGTGCGGGTATGAGCGTCGCGAAACAGATCATAGAGGCACAGGCCCCACCACCCCTACAGGCGCGTCCCTCAGGGTAATCGATCGAATAAATTGCTGACAAAGTTGCATTTTTCTGAATCAAAGGTTTGGAACTGTCCTTTTTCCGGAGCTTTGACATGTCCCGCACCCCCGAAGATTCCCACACCCCCGACTTTCTGACGCATTTTCAAGCGATCGAAGATCCGCGTCAGGAGGCGAAAGTCAGCTATCCGCTCGACGAAATTCTGCTCCTGGTTTTATGCGCCGTGATATCGGGCGCTGACGGCTGGACGTCTGTCGCACTCTATGGCGAAAAGAAACTTGAGCTTCTGCGTCGTTTCCTGTCGTTTGAGAACGGAACACCGTGCCATGATCAGTTGGGTATCCTGTTTTCTCGCCTGGATATGGAAGCTTTCCAAAGCTGCTTCATAAGCTGGATCTCAAGCCTGAATGAGATGTTTGGAGGTGTCGTTGCCGTAGACGGGAAAACCCTTCGGCGGTCATTCGATACCGGCTCCGGCAAGGCCGCTATCCACATGGTTTCTGCCTGGGCCTGTGATCAGCAACTCGTCCTTGGACAACGCAAGGTCGATGACAAATCCAACGAGATCACGGCCATTCCCGAGTTGTTGGAACTGCTGGCGCTGAAGGGGGCTATCGTGACTATTGATGCGATGGGATGCCAACGCAAAATTTGCCAGCAAATCATTGATCAGGAGGCGGATTATGTGATCGGCCTGAAAGGTAATCAGGGCAGCCTGCATGAGGATGTCGAGCTGTTTTTCGATGAGCATCTGGAGCGGGATATCGGCGGGGATTTCGTCAAGCAGAGACAAACCGTTGACGCCGATCACGGGCGGATTGAAACGCGGCGCTGCACCGTTTGCACTGACATCGGATGGTTGGACAAACGCCATCATTGGCCGGGCATGAAGGCCGTCATCATGACGCAATACACACGCGAGATCAGAGGTGAAACAGAAACGATCCGACGGTTCTACATCGCGTCATTCGCAGATAGCCCAGAGAAAATGGCGCGGTGCATCCGCGACCACTGGCAAGTGGAAAATTGCTTGCATTGGGTCCTGGACGTCACCTTCGGACAGGACGACTGTCGTATCAGAAAAGCGAACTCGGCGGCCAACTTCGCAACGATCAATCATGCCGCGATAAACCTGCTGAAGCGGTTTCCCGGCAAGAAAATGAGCCTGCCGCAAAAAAGACGCTCAGCTGCCTGGGACGACGACTACATGGAGGCCATAATCCGGCAATAGCGTTCAGTCGATTCCCCTGGCGCGTCCCTGGACAAGCGCACGCGTGACCGGTCTTGCGGTGATGGCACTTTGGCTGGTGGTCGGCGTGGGCATCATCCTGTTCCTTGTCGCCGAATGGGATCCGGAAAAGATCGATCGCTATGCGCCGAGATATTTCTCCGGCCTGTGGGTGACGATCTCACTCGTCAGCATTTCGATAGTTCTGGGTGCGATCGTTTCGGTCCCGGTGACCGCCGGGCGCATGTCGTCAAACAGATGGCTCTCAGGGCCCGCTTACTGTTATGTCTACTTTTTCCGTGGAACGCCGCTGATCGCACAGCTGTTCCTTATCTATTACGGCCTTGGAGAGTTCCGTCCGCAATTGCAGGCGATCGGCCTTTGGGGCTTTTTCCGCGATCCCTGGAATTGCGCGATCCTCGCATTCACCCTCAACACCGCCGCCTACCAGGCCGAGATCCTGCGCGGTGCGATCCAGAGCGTGCCGAAAGGTCAGTTCGAGGGCGCACAGGCACTCGGAATGACGCGCCTGCTGACCTACCGAAAGATCATCATACCACAGGCGATGATCGTGGCATTGCGTCCCTACGGCAACGAGATCATCCTCATGGTCAAGGGCTCCGCAATTGTCGCCATTATAACCGTGTTTGACCTGTTCGGCGAAACACGGCGCGCCTATTCGCGTACCTTCGATTTCCAGACCTATATCTGGGCGGCGATATTCTACCTGATTATCGTCGAGGTGCTGCGCAATCTCTGGAATGTTCTGGAGAACCGGCTGACACGGCACCTCAAACGCTGACAGATTTAGCCCGGTGTCAGCTGCCAGGTACCGACCACATTCGGCTCGTAAAGGGCCGGGTTGGCCGGTATCGTGATGCTCTCGACATTCGACCACGGGACGGCAAAGTCCCGGTAGTGTCGCGAGAACGGGTTGCCGGATTGGCCGGTTGTCTGGATATATGTGGATTTGTCGAGATCGTCGAAGTCGTAAATCCCGCGAAAACTCGACCCGCTCGCATTGATAAAGGGCGTGTCCGGGCTCCGCAGACGCGTGCTGCCCCGATCCAGCGTAAACGGTCCGCCGGGGCTGTCGACCTTTACGTCGAAGATCGATTTCAGAACCGGGATCTGTGAAAACGGCGAATGCGCACCGGCCGACTGGTGTGCCGCACCCCAGCTCCAGCTGTCGCGGTCCGAGCCGTATCGCTCCTTGAGATCGGCAATTGCGCGGTCGAGGCTGGTGGCCAGGATATCCGCACAGCTCTCCTTCTCGGAGGTCCTGCCGTCGTCACACCAGTCGCGCTGGGTCTTGCCGTCAAGCACATTGATCATCACATTGCCGCGCGCCTTGAACCACGGATCGAAGGCCGGCCCAAGATCGTCGCCGTAGATGCCGATCATGCTCTCACGCAGCCAGGCCATGAAGATCAACGGCACATTGCTCTCCCGGACCATCTCGTGGTCCCAGGACTTGACGGTCGCCACGGCTGCCACGTCGACACCGTCCCGCCCCTCCACGAGAGCCACCATCTTCGGTCCAAGCTCGGTGAACGCAAGGGACAGGACATCAGCCTGCGCATCCCTGCTCATGGCAAATGTCTGCGGTGTCCGGTTGTTGACGATCAGCTCATCCACACGGTCCTGGCGCCACGGCTCCTCCCAGTCGAGCGTCAGCAAATAGGGATAGTCGGCGCCGACAATCTTGGTGTTTGCGGTGCCGATGGCGCCAATCGGCGGGTTGTTTTCCCGCGGCAGTCGCGAAAACGGAATTGAGCCCTTCCAGTCGTAGGTGGCATCCCAGCCGGGAACGGGCGCCCGCCCCATGACGGCATTGTCCGGATCGCGGATCGGCACGCGCCCCGGCGCGATCAGCCCGATATTGCCCGTCGCGTCGGCTATGACCATCGATTGCATCGGCGTGACATAGCTCGACATAGCCGCCTGGAATTCTTCGACCGTCGTTGCCTCGAGGGCTCGCAGGCCCGCATTCATCGTCAGATCGTCTGGCGCCAGCGCAACCCACTGCAGGGCGGCAACCGTGTTTTCCGGCAGATACTGTCCGATATTGAGATAGGTAGGCGGCAGGACTGGCCCGTGGCGTGTCCAGCGGCGTGTGAACACGCGTTCGTCCCCGCCACGGATCTTGATGGTCTCTTGCTTGCTTCCAAACGCCTGCCAGCCATCCGGAGTGAGATACTCCTCCTCATTGTCCGGATTGACCTTCTCGATGAAGATGTCCTGAACATCGGAGCCGGTATTGGTCAGGCCCCAGGCGAGTGTGTCGCTGCGCCCGAGCAGCACAAGCGGCGATCCGGGTGTCGTCGCGCCGATGAAGTTTCGGGCACCCTCTCCCGCTTCCACCCGCAGGTGCGTGAGATACCAGATCGACGGCGCCGACAACGACAGATGCGGATCGTTGGCCAGGATCGGCTTGCCGCTTTCTGTCCGCGCGCCGGAGACCACCCAGTTGTTCGATGCCCCCTTGCGCGTCTCGTCCTCCAGCGGCAGCACAAAGGTGTCACGCGCCTGCTGATTTTCGGAAACCTGCAGCGGACCGGACGAAAGCTCCAGCAGTTCCGTGAGATCGGGAAGCGGCGGCGCATTGTCATCCGGCAGCAGCGGCAGCAGTTCGTCGATGTCCTGTGACGAATAGCCAAGACGCGCGAAAGACAACCGCATGACCTCATCGGCCGCGTTCTTCCCCAATGTGACCGACATCATCTTGAGCGCTGCGACGGTGTGCGCCGGCTCCCATGGCTCGGGCGTGTGGCTGAGGATGACGAATTCCGGCGGCAGCTTCGAGGCGAAAGTGCGCCCGTCCCGGTTCATCCAAGCATTGATGCCGGCGGAATAGGCATCAACCGCCGCGCGGGTCTCGTCCGACAGCAGGTGATAGGATTGCTTGGCCGCCTCGTAGAGCCCCATGCTGCGCAGCCAGATATCGCTGTCGACGGTCGTTTCGCCGAACAGTTCGGAAAGCCTGCCCTGGGCGGCGATGCGCACGACTTCCATCTGCCACAGCCGGTCCTGCGCATGGGCGAAACCGAGGCCGGCAAAGACGTCGTTCATCGTTTCACCGCTGATGTGCGGCACGCCGTTCTCATCACGCGCGATCGTCACCGTTTCGGAAAGTTGAGCGACCTGCAGGGTACCTGACACAGGTGGCAGTGAGCGCGCCAGCCAGACAACGCCCGCGCCGGCAGCGACGATCAGCAGCGGCACCGCGACAAAAATAAAACGGACAAGGGCTTTGATGATCCGCCGCATTGATCTATTCCCTCCTCAAATGCACTCCAAATAACGGGCAGCACTTTGCAGAAGGGCGATTGATATGGCAACAGCGGCGTTTATCGGACTGGGCGTAATGGGCTACCACATGGCCGGGCACCTCAGGACCCGCGGCGGTCACGATGTCTGCGTGTACAATCGCACCGGCGCAAAGGCAGACAAATGGGTTGCCGAGTTCGGCGGCACCTCGGCCAGCACGCCGCGGGAAGCTGCCGCCGGCGCTGAATTCGTCTTTGCCTGTGTCGGCAATGATGACGATCTGCGCGGCGTCGCAACCGGTACGGACGGTGCATTTGAAGGCATGGCACCCGGCGCCATTTTTATCGACAACACCACCGCTTCCGCCGAAGTCGCACGCGAAATGAGCGACGCCGCAGCGGAAAAAGGCTGTGGATTTCTCGACGCACCGGTGTCCGGAGGAGAGGCCGGCGCCCAGAACGGCATGCTGACGGTGATGGTCGGTGGCAAGCCCGAGACCTTTGAGAAAGCCCGCCCGGTCATCGAGTGCTACGCAAAAATGGTCGGCCTGATGGGCGACGTCGGTAGCGGCCAGCTGACCAAGATGGTCAATCAGATTTGCATTGCCGGCATTGTCCAGGGCCTTTCGGAGGCCGTCCATTTCGGCAAGTCGGCCGGGCTCGACATCGAGAAGGTCGTCGACGTCATCTCCAAGGGGGCCGCGGGTTCCTGGCAGATGGAACATCGCCACAAGACCATGAACGAAGGCCATTACGAACACGGGTTTGCCGTCGACTGGATGCGCAAGGACCTGGCCATCGTCCTTGACGAGGCGCGCAGGAACGGTGCCAGCCTTCCGGTCGCGGCGCTCGTGGATCAGTTCTACCGCGACGTTCAGAAAATGGGCGGCGGCCGCTGGGACACGTCCTCTTTGCTGGCCCGGCTGGAGCGCTGACTTGGACCGGGTCGAACCGGCACCCGATTGGGGCTGTGACGACGTCGTCAACTGGCTACGCGCCCACGCGTCTCCTGACGATGTTGCCGGTATGGCCCGTTTCGGCATCGAAACCGGTCTCGCCCTCGGCATCCGCAATTCGGAGCTGCGGCCCCTCGCCCGCAAGATAAAGCGCAACCATGACCGGGCGCTCGATCTGTGGCAGACCGGAATCCGCGAAGCACGGCTGATCGCCTGTTTCAGCGACGAGCCGCGAAAGGTCTCGGAGGAGCAGGCGTGGGCCTGGGCAGCGGATTTCAATTCCTGGGAGGTCGTCGATCATGCGACGGCATTGTTTGTCGAAGCCGGATTGCATGACGCGATCATTGAGCCCTTCGTTGCGGACGAACGCGAGTTTGTCCGGCGCGCAGGCTTCGCGACCATGGCCTGGGGTGCCGTTCACCTGAAAAAACATCCCGACAGCGTGATGTCGGCCTGGCTGCCGCTCATAGAGCATTACGCGACCGATCAGCGGAATTTCGTGAAAAAGGCTGTCAACTGGGCACTGCGCCAGATCGGCAAGCGCTCGCTTGCACTGCACGCACCTGCCCTGGCGCTGGCAGAAAAGCTCGCTGCCAGCGACGACCGGACCGCGCGCTGGATCGGCAAGGACGCCGTCAGGGAACTGACTGCCGCAAAGACGCTCGAACGGTTGGCCGCGAAGTCACAACGGACATAATGCTTCGCTGCGAACCTATGCCGGTTCCGAAGCGCGGCTTCCGTCGAGCACCATGTAGTCGAGGGGAAGTTCGGTCGTGTATTTTATCTGTTCCATCGCAAAGGACGATGAGACATCCCGGATCTCGATCTTCTTTATAAGCCGCTGGTAAAACGCGTCATAGGCCGCGATATCGGGAACCACGACGCGAAGCAGATAATCGACCTCGCCGCTCATGCGGTAGAATTCGACGACTTCGGGAAACTCCGTAATGACTTCCGAAAACCGCATCAGCCACTCATGCGAGTGCGAATTGGTTCGGATCGCCACGAACACCGTCACGCTGGCATTGATCTTCGACTGGTCAAGCAACGCGACCCGGCGGCGGATCACGCCCTCTTCCTCGAGTTTCTGAATACGACGCCAGCATGGCGTGGTCGACAGCCCGACCTTCTTGGCAATGTCCGCCACAGCGAGTGTCGAATCTTCCTGCAGAAGCCGCAGTATCTTTCGGTCAAGCCGGTCCATGCCGGTCCTCCTTGTTGCGCGCCGTAAACTCGTTTCCTGGCAGCTGCTTTGGGCATTTGCCAGGATTCCCGCGACCAGCACGGGCGTTTCACCAAAGCTCTAAATCGCATGAATTTTCAGAATTTCAATCCCTATTCCGCAAAATCGCGAAATATTTTTCTAACACGTGACTTTTCCCGGTCACAGGTCAAGGATACCACGAACATCGTTGCGAAGCTCCGGCAACAGCTCGTCCTCGAACCAAGGATTCTTCTTCAGCCACGCATTGTTGCGCCATGAGGGGTGCGGCAGCGCGAAGACACGGAAAGCTCGGGCGCTGTCGCGTATGACCCGCCAGTTGGCAACCGTCTTCGTCAGCGTCGCCTCGCGATGTGCGCCGAGATGGTAGGCATGGGCGTACTGACCGATAAACAGCGCCAGACGGATCCGCGGCAGCGCACTGATGACCTGATCGTGCCATGTTTCGCGGCATTCGCGCCGCGGCGGACGGTCTCCGCCCTTGGAGTCGAGGCCGGGAAAACAGAAACCCATCGGGACAATCGCGATCCGGTGCAAATCGTAGAACACGTCGCGATCGACGCCCATCCAGTCGCGCAACCGATCGCCGGACGGATCGTTGAACGGTATGCCGCTCGAATGCACGCGTGTCCCCGGTGCCTGCCCCGCGATCAACAGCCGTGCCTCGGAAGACGCGACGATAACCGGCCGCGGTTCGTGTGGCAGAACCTTCCCGTAGCGCGGCGCATCCCGGCAAATACGGCAATTCCTGATGTCGCGAAGCAATGCGTCGAGCGGCATTTGCACGGCCCGCCGCTCAGGCCGAAGCGCTTGGTCTCGACGAAACCGACTGGTACCAGCGCATGAGGTTTTCCAGATGGACGGGACGCTCGATACGTGCCGGCTTCAGCATATCCATGCCCATAAGGGCCGTGATATCGGCAATCGTGAACCGTTCACCGGCGATGAATTCACGCGATTTCAGCTCTTCATCAAGAAATTCCATTGATTTCAGAGCCTTGGGACGGTTTGCTTCACCAAATTCTTTGATTTGCGGCACTTCCCACTCAACCATCGCCGGATGCGTGTGACGAAACGCCTGTGCGACGAAATAGGAAAAATTCAGTTCGACGCGGCGGTTCCACATTTCAACCGTCGCCCTATCCAGCGCATCGGTGCCCATGAGCGGCGGGTCGGGATGCAGTTCTTCGAAATAGCGGCAGATCGCAACGGTTTCGGTCAGCACGGTCCCGTCGTCAAGAACGAGTACCGGCAGGCGCTGGAACGGGTTGAGTGTGGTGATTTCCGGCGAGCGATGGCCGAGTGCCGTCATATCGACAGACTTCATCGGCACCTCGATCCCCTTTTCCGCCAGAAAAATACGTACCCGGCGCGGATTGGGTGCGCGTCCACCATCGTAAAGCAGCATCAAAATCTCCCGTTTTCTGCGGTTTTGACCGTTTTTCGTAAAAGCCCGAATTCTTTCTATGCATAACGCTTGTACACACGGTTGGAAGGTTCTTTTTAATCATTCGCGCCTAAGGTCCAAACCATCGGTAAATGTTCCTAGTGGTATGAGTTCGGAAAACAAAAGCGCAGACAAAAACATCGTTGACCGGTCGCGCATCCGCCGCAACCCCGAAATCTCACGTGCAGTCAAGGCCACCCGTGACCGGCTGCAATCCGATGGGAAGCGTGGTGCGCGGTACGACCGTGAGCTCATGGCGATGTATATCAACTCGGCCGTGCAGGGCGCGGCCGCCATGCCCGTGCTTGTGCTTCTCACCGCTGGTATCAGCATCGCGTTCTTCCACGGGCAGAACGTCCTGACGTGGACGGTCGCCGCCCTGTTCGGCTATGCCGTGCAGGCGGTCCTTGCGCGCCGCGCTTCGCGCCAGGAACTGACCACGGAATATGCCCACCGGCTGGAACTCCAGTTCACAGCCACCCACGCATTGACCGGATTTGGATGGGCGATCTTCGCTCTTCAGCCCTGCGCCCAGTGTACCGGTCTCGATTTTGCGTTCTTCAAGGGCGTTGTCCTGCTGATCGCCATGGCGGTAACCGCCATGTCGAGTTTCACCCTTCAGCGTCTGCCCTTGCTGGTGTTCTCGACACCGATCCTGATGTTCTATCTGGCCGGCTCACCGCCCAACAGCCCGTTCCAGATATCGATCCTCGCCATGCTGCTGGGCACGCTTGTCTTCTTCATCTTCGTGTCCGGCCGGCTTTACAACGCCAATTTGAGCATGCTCTCGGTCCAGGCCGAGAAGGACTGGCTCATCGCCGAGCTTGAACTGGCCAAATCGACGTCGGACGAAGCGCGCCGCCGTGCCGAGGAAGCCAATCTCGCGAAATCGCGGTTTCTCGCCTCCATGAGCCACGAGCTGCGGACACCGCTGAATGCGATCCTCGGTTTCTCCGAGGTTATGAAGAACGAGGTTCTCGGGCCGCTCGAAAACGAGACGTACAGCGAATACGTGGCCGATATCCACCGCTCAGGCGATCATCTGCTGCGCCTGATCAATGAAATACTCGATTTGTCGCGCATCGAGGCGGGACGGTATTCCCTCAATGAAGAACCCGTCAGCATGCGCAATATTGCCGAAGACTGCATCGCGATGGTGGAGCTGAAGGCAAAGAACAAGAACATAACGATCAACGCGCAGTTTGAACGTGTCTTGCCGTTGGTCTGGGCCGATGAGCGCTCGATGCGCCAGGTCATCCTCAATCTCCTTTCAAATGCCGTCAAATTCACGCCACCCAAGGGTATCGTCACCCTGAAAGTCGGCTGGACGGCGGGCGGCGGCCAGTATGTCTCGATCAAGGACGATGGGCCCGGCATTCCCGAAGACGAAATTCCCGTGGTGCTGTCGGCATTCGGCCAGGGGTCGATCGCCATCAAGAGCGCCGAACAGGGCACCGGACTCGGATTGCCGATCGTACAGGCCATCCTCGCTGAGCACGGCGGCGAGTTTATTCTGCGATCAAAACTGCGCGAGGGCACGGAGGCGACCGCTATCCTGCCGCGCGACCGGGTGTTGATGGACGCACCCAGTATCGAGACTCCGGATCCGGAAAAAACGAAGCGCCGGTCTTTCGCCTAAGGCCGCAACCATGACTTGACAGTGCTCCAGTGCGCGTGACACACGGGCCGCCGGTCAGGGGTTTTCAATGGTTCCATTGCAAGAGCTACTTTGGTTTGTCTCGGTGCTTGCCGTTGCCGGTGCCGTGGCCGGTTTTCTGGCCGGGATGTTCGGCATTGGCGGCGGCGCCATACTTGTTCCGGTGCTCTACCAGGCCTTCACGTTGCTCGATACCGCCGATTCTGTCCGCATGCACCTTGCGGTCGGCACCTCGCTTGCGGTGATCGTGCCGACCTCGATCAGTTCGTTCCGGGCCCATTACCGGCGCAAGGCGCCCGATATGGCGTTGCTGAAAAGCTGGATCATTCCGGTACCTCTCGGCGTAATCGCCGCTGCCATCATCGCGGCCTGGGTGTCCGGCTCGGTTCTGCGCTTCGTCTTTGCCGTGATCGCGGTCCTGGTGGGCCTGCGCATGATTTTCAACCGCGAAAGCTGGCGCCTCGGAACAGACTTGCCGAAGAATCCCCTTCGCGCCGTCTGCGGTTTCGTCATCGGCCTCTTGTCTGCGCTGATGGGTGTCGGCGGCGGCGTCCTGAACAATACGTTCATGACGACCTTCGGCCGGACGGTTCACCAGGCTGTCGCAACGTCCGCCGGGGTGGGTATTCTCATTTCCTGGCCCGGATTGATCGGTTACCTTTGGGCGGGCTGGGGCCATCCGGACCTGCCGATCTACTCAACCGGTTACGTCAACTGGATAGCGGTCGTGCTGACCATACCGATCACGCTTTTGATGGCACCGCTGGGCGCGGCGGCGGCGCACGGCCTCAACAGCCGACAGCTGGAAACAGCATTCGGCATCTTCATGCTGATTGTCGCGGGGCGCTTCTTCTGGAGTATTTTCTAGAGCAGATCCGGGTCAGTCCCGCAGGACAAGTTCGTCGCGACTCATTTGAAAGGATGAGAGCGTCTCGAGGAAACTCATTCCGAGAAGGCTTTCGGAAAGCTTGCCCGGCTCGAGCACGCCGGCACGCACATTGCGCCGCGAGATGTCGCCGATCGCGACTTCGGGCAGTGTGACCGGAGCCGCCATGCCACGGCCGTTCGCGGTCGCGACCGGCTGCACGAACCGCAGGCTGTCCATGTCGAGACCGATTCGCTCGGCATCGCGGTAAGAGAGCGCAATCGTACTGGCACCCGTATCGACCATCATGCTGATCCGCTCATCGTTGATGTCGGCGCGAACCTGGAAGTGGCCGCCGCGGCCCTTGTTCAGGATCACCTCCGCCCTGCCGTCCGACGAGACCCTGGTGATTGGCATTCCCGGCATCAGCCCGCCGGCCAGGCGGTAGCCGACTTCCTGCAGCTCGAAACGGTAAACATAGACTGTGCTCAAGAGCAGGATGACGATCAGCCATATCAGCGCATTGCGCGCCATCTCGCCAATCCTCTGGCCTGATCCGACAACGGCTGCAGCCACGACGGCGCCCCAGACGCCGAGATAAAGCACGCTGGCGAAACTGTCATTCGGAACACCCAGCGTCTCACCGGAATTGTGGTTGATCATCAAAAGCAGCAACCCGAATCCGATGATACCGAATATGATCCACAAAGGGCGGCCCACGTTTCAGCTCCCGGCGCGTTCCCGCGCCATTTTCTGCCGGCGTGTCTCGCGGCGGGGCTTACGCTCGATTGTTTCGAGCCGTGCCGCCAGCAAATCCATGACTTCGCGCCTCTGTTCGGGCGTAAATGTCAGCCAGGCGGCAATTTCATCGCCCGTACGGCCGCATCCGAAGCAATAGCCGGTTTTCATGTCGATCGAACAGACCAGAATGCAGGGGGATTCCACGTTGCTCATCTTTCACAATGCCGAAACCTGTATTTTCCCTGCATATTGGGGTGTCAGATCCAAAGGGCAAGTCCCAAAAGCGACACGATTTCGCAAACCTGCTGGGTTGCGCCGATTGTGTCGCCGGTATGCCCGTTGATCCTTGCGCTCGTCATACGCGTGAATCCTGAACAGAGTATGGCGGCGAGCAACAATGCCGTGATCGCTCCACCGAAACCGGCTGCAGGCAGGCTCAGGACACCGCCGATCACGACCCCGCTGATCAGCGCAAAAGCCGTTGAATCGCTGCTTGGCTGGCCTGCTGAGGCCGCGACACCGTCTGGTTTGGCCGCCGGAAGGTAGTGCCAGTGCCAGACCATGGCCGCCCGGCTGATGACCGCAACACCGATAACGGCAAGCGCCGCGGCGGCGGCGCTGGTGCCCGATGCAATGGCCGCGACACCGGCTATGCGCAGCAGTATCGAGAAAACAAGGGCGGTACAGCCATAGGCCCCGACAGCGCTGTCTTTCATGATCGCCAGCACGCGATCCCGGTCACGCCCGCCGCCGAACCCGTCGGCGCAGTCGGCAAGCCCGTCTTCGTGAAGCGCGCCCGTCGTCAGCGCCAGCACCAGCACAGTCAAAGCAGCGGCGAAGAGTGCATCGAGGCCCACAGACCGCAACAGGAACAAAAGCGCCGCAGCCGGCAACGCGACGATCAACGCTGCCAGTGGATAACTCCGCGAGGACTGCGCAGCCGGAACCGCACCGTCGGAAAAATAGCGTCCCGGGACCGGCAACCGGCTCAGGAAGGACACGGCGCGAACGGTATCGGCGACGATCTTATCCATGCTGTTCCCCGTGCGGCAAAATAGGGCGATGTGGTGATGGCCAATGGGCCTATTTGCAATTATCACCAATTAGCCTATTGCGGGAGCGCATTGAAAAAACAAGGACTATTTTGATGTCGACCAGCGGCCTTCCCTTTGATGATATTCGCGAACTGCTTGCCAATCTGCCCGGACCTGACGAGAACGCCGTTGCGGCGGTCCGGGAACGGGACCGTTTTTTGACAAAACCGCCGGGAGCGCTCGGAAGGCTCGAAGACATTGCCGAGTGGCTCGCGGCGTGGACCGGACGCTCGCCTGCGGTCACCCGGCCGCTGGTCGCCGTGTTCGCAGGCAATCACGGCGTCACCCGCCAGGGCGTTTCCCCATTCCCGTCCGAGGTAACGGCCCAGATGGTCGCCAATTTTGCTGCTGGTGGAGCGGCCATCAACCAGATGTGCATTGCCAATGATCTGGGCCTCAAGGTGTTTGACCTGGCATTGGAGTTGCCCACCGGAGATATCACCGAGGAGGCCGCGCTCGATGAACGCGCCTGCGCGGCAACCATGGCATTCGGTATGGAGTCGATCGCGGGCGGAACGGATCTGCTGTGCATCGGGGAAATGGGCATCGGCAATACCACGATCGCAGCCGCCATCTGTCACGGGCTCTACGGCGGGAGTGCCGAAGAATGGACTGGCCCGGGAACCGGCGCCGAGGGCGAAGGGCTGGCACGCAAGATTGCTGCAGTCGAAAAGGCCGTTGCCTTTCACAAGGCACATCTCGGCGACCCGCTGGAACTGTTGCGCCGCCTTGGCGGTCGGGAGATCGCGGCCATGGCCGGCGCCATCCTCGCGGCACGCATGGAGCGCATACCTGTCATCATCGATGGCTATGTTGCAACGGCCGCTGCAGCGGTTCTTCACGCTGCGAACGAATCGGCACTCGACCACTGTATGGTCGGCCATGTTTCCGCTGAACCCGGACATATCAGGCTGACCGAGAAACTTGGCAAGGAACCGTTGCTGTCGCTTGGCATGCGCCTTGGCGAGGGTACGGGTGCGGCGCTGGCCGCCGGCATCGTCAAGTCGGCAGCGCTGTGCCACACCGGCATGGCAACTTTCGAGCAGGCCGGCGTCAGCGACAAGGACTAGAGCAGATCTGGAGCGCTTCTATTTACAGTAGCGCGAACCGTTGCGCCGTTTGGCAATATCGAAGTGGAAATGCGTGTCGTGATAAATATCGCTGCCGGGTCCGAGCACGGTGGTGAAAAAGGTGCAGCCCGCGTCCCTGAGCTCCTTCAGGAACCGCGCCTCGGCGCTTCCCTTTTTCGGTTGCGATGAAACGTCAATGACCCGTCCGTCGGTCAGGTGAAAGCGCCCGAGATCCACGGCATTTCCCTTGGAATGCTCGGAAAGCTTGGTGCCTTTCAGGGAGTTGCGCGTGCGGCAGTGATAGGACGCGTATTGGTCGATCTTTTTCAGCCCCGCACCCAATCTCTTTTTGGCTTCGGGCGCGGCGGCTTTCGCCGTCCACTTGGCAAGCGCTTCGCCGGTTTCGCAGTTCAACACTGCGCGTCCCGAAAGGATGATGCCGCCCGGCAACTGCGAAATCTCGATGGGGTACCGGATGCCGCAGCCCTTCTTTTCGGTGATGCGTTTGACCGGTGAAAAGCGCACTCCAAGACCTTCAAGGCGCTTGCGGCAGGCAATCTCCTCCTTGGGAAGACCGAAACTGTTCGCTGGTTTCTGGCCGCCTTCCGTCCGCGTCCCGACAGGAGGTTTCGGCGTCGGAACAGGCACGGACGTCGCCTGTGCCGCAGCCGGCAGGGCAAGCGCGGTCAGAACGAAAAACAGAAGTGCGGACCGCACAGGGCCGGGCAATGTCATGCGTTTTCGATAACACAGCGCTTCCGGCAAGAAAATGCCTTGCCGCTACATCTATGTGCCGGCTATCACGAAGGACCGGCCTTCAGGCTGTCTCCACGTGTTTGTTGACCCAGCGATTGAGCGGGCTGAGCGCCTTGAGTAGGTCCCTCAGATAGTCAAGCGCTTCGGGGCCGAACAGGCGCTTGTCGTAGGCCGGATCATTGTGGGTTCGTGCGACGATACCCTTGCGGCGCAGGTAGTCCGCGGCCGGGCTGTCGGCATCGAAACCGCGCGGGACGCGCTGCAGTTCCGGATCGCCAGGCGTGCAGTCCACTTTCGCTGCTGAAGCCAGTGCCGTATCCAGCTCCGCCCTCGCCTTGTTGTCCTGAACAGCGGCGCGAAACCGCTCCAGCCCGTCGCCGGAAAATGCCCAGTGCCCGGAGCCGTAACCGAAGTGATTGTCAGAAAACACCAGATGGGTTCCGGCTGAGCGGTTCGGATGGTCGCCGGTCCACAGAACTATGTGCAGATGCGTGTGATAAGGCGTCTTGTCCTTCGAAAAACGTGTATCGCGGTGAATCCGCCGCAGCGACTTGTTGACCTTCGGTATTGCGAAATGCGGCGGATCAAGGGCGGCCGCGACCGGCGACAATGCTTCGATGAGTTGGAGGGCCGGCTCGACGAAGTAATCGTCGTAGTCTTTCCGGTGCGCCTCGAACCACTCCCGATTATTGTTCGCCTTCAACGCCTTCAGATACGAGACCGTTTGCTTCGGAATACCTTTGAACATGAGGACCCTCTCCTATTTCGGCGGCAACCCGCCAACAAATTGTGCCGTGAAATCCAGCCATGGCTTCAACCCGGCATCGATGGCGGCGTCAGCGTCGACCCATATGAGGCCGCCCATCTTGCGGCCTGTAAAGTCCATCGGCTGCGCGCCAGGTTTTGAAAGCGCCTCGCTTTCCAGCTGCTTTCCGACACGGAACATGAAGCGTTCCTTGTTCACGCCGGCAAACATGTTGCCGTTCAGCATGAAACAGATGCCGCCGAACATCCGCTTTTCCGTAATGCCTGGCCGGCTCTCGAGAGCTTCGCGCATCAGCGCTGTCAGATGCGGATCGGGTGCCATGTCATCCTCCAGTCTGTTTTTCTTCGATTGGTTATGCGATCAGGCCCGTTCCGCGGCCGATAAGATAGACGCCAAGAACGGTCATCAGCAGAAATGTCAGCCCGGCTCCCAGGAGACGCGCCGGTAGGCCGGCATATCCCAGCATGTGGGCGGCATGAGAAATGCGCGCGACGACAAGGATCCAGCCGCAAGTCCAGATGAACCATGACGGCGCGCCGACATATTCGCTCGCGCCCATCGCGATGAGCAGGATCGGCACATATTCGATGAAGTTGCCTTGCGCGCGAATGGCCTTCAGCATGGCGAGATTGCCACCGTCGCCATAGTCGATATCGTATTTTGCCCGGTGCGCGCTTGTGGTCGCCGAAAGCGCCGTATGCATCAGCAGGAATATCCCCATGAACACCATGGTGATCGTTATCATGACACGTCTCCTTTGGCACGGTGGGAAGGCAGACGGCGCGGCGATTGCGGCCGCGCCATTCCAGTCTAACCCTGCATGCTTTCATAGGTTATGAGCGAAATTGAAGCGCCGTATGGATCGCGGATCTTGGCCATCCGGCCGACACCCGGGAAATCGGCAGGCTCCTCGACGCCTTCGGCGCCCTTATCAAGTGCCGATTTGAAACGCGCGTCGACATCGTCAACCGTGATGTAGATGGTCCACTCGCCGGTTGCTGTCGGCATCGGCATGAACCCGCCGATCGGATTTTCACCGACAACAATCCCCGCATAGGAAGAACCATCCTGCATGGGCATGTCGTTGACGTTCCAACCCAGGACGGTCTCGTAGAATTTGCGGGCGCCGGCCGGGTCGCTGCCGCTGTGCTGGATCCAGCTTGCCGCACCGTGTGTCTGCATCGGATTTGTCATCATGTTCTCCTTGGAATAGCGGTTGCAATAATCCAAGGACGAACGAGGCCGCCCCGATCCTACATCGGCTCAGGATTTTTTTGGTGCGAACGGCATTGCTTCATTTTCCGTCTGATATGGGCGACTTCCTGCTCGGTCGGGCCAAGCTGCAGAGCGCACTCATAGGCGGCTATCGCCCGATCTGCCTCACCGGCCTCGTCAAGCAGGGACGCAAGGGTGGTATGGTAGTAGAGATAGCCGGAAAGCGCATCTGACAGCCCGTTCAGATATTGCAGGCCGGTTCGTGCGTCCTTTACCTTGGATAGCGCAACAGCGCGGTTCAGCGATACCACCGGCGAAGGCTGGACTTGCTCAAGCGCTGCATAAAGCCGCTCGATTTCCTGCCAATCGGTCTGCTCCGGCATCTCGGCCATGCAATGGACTGCCGCAATGGCAGCCTGGATTTGATAAGGACCGGGCCGGCCGTGCCTGAGCGCCTTCTCGATCAGCACCTGTCCCTCAGCAATTTCCTGGCGGTTCCACAGGCTGCGGTCCTGCTCCTCCAGGGGGATCAGCTTTCCGGCGGAATCAAGCCGCGCCTGCCGCCGTGAGTGTTGAAACAGGCAAAGCGCGAGCAGACCCATGACCTCGGCCTGGGACGGGAAAAGCGTCAGCAGCAGCCGGATAAGCCGGATCGCCTCTTCACAAAGCTCCGCCCGGATATGCTCATCGCCGCCGCTTGCCGAATAGCCCTCGTTGAAAAGCAGATAAGCCATTGTACACACGGCATCGAGCCGCGCCGTCCGCTCCTGAAGGCTCGGCGTGTCCAGGCGTTCGGCAATAGCTGCGGCCTTCTTCTTGGCCCGGGTGATGCGCTGCTCCATGGCCTTTGGCTTGACGACGAAGGCGCGCGCAATCTTGTCCACCGAAAATCCGCCGATCACCTTCAGCGCGAGCGCCAACTGGTCCTGCAGCGACAGATCCGGATGGCAGCACATGAACATGAGCCGCAGCACGTCGTCGCGCAATTCGGACATATCAATCTGATCAGCCAGGGCCGCCTCGATGTCGTCCTCGCTCGCCGGGCCATCGGGAAGCGCTTCGCCCGACACGATCCGCTTGTCCCGACGGATCCTGTCGATTGTCGCATTACGGCCGGTCATGATCAGCCAGCCCGTGGGATCCGCCGGAACACCGTTGGCAGGCCAGCGCTCCATGGCCCGCATGCAGGCCTCCTGATAGGCTTCCTCGGCGACATCGAGATTCGAAAACTGGCGGGTCAATGCCGCCAGAACCCGCGGCCTGGCGACGGCAAAATGCGCGCCGATTTCACCGACGGCTGACACCGGTTCAGCCCGCCTCGCCCGCTTCCGCTATCGTGCCGCCGCCCCAGCCGACTGGTCGCACTTCGTAGGCGGCAACACCCTGGGGCAGCTTTTTTGCCTGTTCGATCGCGTCATCCATGTTGTCGCATTCGAGAATATAAAGCCCGAGCAATTGTTCTTTGGTCTCGGCGAACGGACCGTCAAGGACGAGGACATTGTCGCCGCGTTTCCTCACCGTCATCGCAGCCGACGTTTCCATCAGCTTGGCCACCGCACCGAGTGTTCCCTTGGCGCCGTGCTCGGCCTGAAGCGCGCGATGATGGTCCATCGCGGTGTCCTGCTCGTCCGATGGCAAGCGCTCGAAAAATCCCTCATTGGCATAGATCAATATTGCATATTGCATGACTTGCTCCTGATTCCGCTTGTCTATCCAGAACGATCTCGTCAGCGACAATCCGACATGTAGTTCAGATTCAACGCGCCCGCTGAAAAATTGCAACCCGCACAAGTGCCCGCGATGACGCGTGGATCACACCTTGGCTCCCGCCGATAGCAAATCCGTGAACTGCACTTTCCGGTCATTCGGGGTGCCATAGTTAACTTTGCACACCGCACAATGGTGGTGCGGGACACCTCATCTGCGAGACGAAACTGGGAGGAAAAACCCATGAAGACCTTGTTACTTGCCATTTGCATTGTTTCAGTCAGCTTCCCAGCGCTGGCAATCAACCGGTACAATGTGCAGACCATGAGCTGTGCGGCTGTACAGCGGGCGGTCGACCGGGATGGCGCCGCAATCCTGCGATGGCAATCACCCCGCAACCCCTCGCTTCCGATCTACGACCGCTACGTCCGCAACACCCTTTTCTGTGACAAGGGTCAATTCCCCAAACGTGCGTATGTCCCGTCCAGCGACACGCCCAATTGCCCGGTCAAGAGATGCGCCAACGCGACCTTCGACCGGTCGTTCGGAGACTGAGTATGTAACAACGGTGTCAAACCATGTGTCCCGGATTGCCTTGAATAGGTCAAATTCAACCATGGCAATCCGGACATGCCCTACTTAAATAGAGTCATGCGCGCGGTGGCCCCATGGAGAAACAGGATATGAAAAGCGTTCTATTAGCCCTTTGTATTGTTTCCGTCAGTTTTCCCGCGCTGGCGATCAACCGATACAACGTGCAGGCAATGAGCTGCGCGTCCGTTCAACAGGCCGTCAAAAGGGACGGTGCGGCGATCCTTCGATGGCAGTCCGCACGCAATCCGTCGCTTCCCCTTTATGATCGTTATGTCCGTAACGGACTTTATTGCGATCCGAATGAGTATGCCAAGCGGGCCTATGTTCCGTCACAAAACCGGGCGAACTGCCTGGTCTACAAATGTGCCGATATCAGCGACAACCTATTGTTTGACGACTGATTGAAGGCAGCAACGCGAAAATGTGCGAGTGGCTCGGCGTCTTTCGCCGGGCAATCGATGTTTTGCAAACGACGCGACATCGGCCGTGGTCCGATGTTCAAAACGGGGAACGCCATGAAGAAACTGATCCTTTCGCTGACGGTCCTGCTTTCCGCGACGCCGGCGGTCGCCGTCCAGACATATGATATCGGCAACAGGACCTGCAGCCAGGTTCAGGCGATTGTCCAACGCGATGGTGTCGCCCAATTGCGCTACAATTCAAAGAGCAATCCATCCGTGCCGATCTACAAGAGATATGTTGCGGGAAGCACCTACTGCGGGTCGCGTTCGATCGCCAATCTGGCGACCGTTCCCACGCGTGACAACGCCGCCTGCCGCGTCAAGATCTGCAAGCGCTTCGGCGATCGGTAGAGCGTGTCTGGCGTTTGCAATCTCCGTTAAAGCAGGTATCTGTCCCCCGGGCATAATTGCATCGGAGAGGATGATGACAACTGCGGACAGCGGAACACCGACGGGCGACCTCACATTGCGCACATTGGCAATGCCGAGCGATGCGAACGCGGCCGGAGACATTTTCGGTGGCTGGGTCATGGCGCAGATGGATCTGGCCTGCGGCATTCGTGCGGCAGAACGTGCCGGCGGCAGGGTCGTCACCGCAGCGGTGAACGAAATGGTCTTTGAAAAACCGATGCATGTCGGCGACACGCTGTGTGTCTATACGCACATTGAGAAAATCGGCCGCACGTCAATGACACTCGATGTCGAGGCCTGGGCGCAGCGTTATCTGCGCCCGCACCGCGAAAAGGTGATTGTCGGCCGCTTTGTGATGGTTGCGCTCGATGAGGATGGCAAGCCAACGCAGATACGCGATTCGGAGTGAGAGAAAGCGGCCGGGGATAAGACATGCTTGCGAAAGTCGTTTCGATCCTGCTGCCGATCTTCTTTATCATGGGGCTCGGCTATGCCTCCGGCAGATTTGGTATTCTCGGAGACAACAGCGCGCCGATCCTCAATCGGTTCGTAACCCAGTTCTCGCTTCCGCTCCTGCTGTTCGGCGCGCTTGCGGGCTCGCCCCTTGACCAGACATTCAATCTGGCGTTCTTCGTTTCGTTTGGAGCCGCATCCTTTGTTTGTTTTTTGCTGCCGCTTGTGCTGCTGCCACGTCGCGACGCCGGTATTCAGAAACGGGCAATGCGCGGTCTTGGCGCGTCCTTCCCGAGTGTCAGCTTCGTTGGAATTCCATTGCTGACGCCGATTGTCGGTGCGCTGGCGCTTCCGGCCGTGGGCGTTTCCAACATCATCTCCCTGACCGTGCTGGCAATTGCGATGCTGATTCTCGAGCTCGCCCGCAGCGGCACCGGCAGTTTTCTGACCGCCTTGCGCACGGCGCTCTTCCATACGTTCAAGAACCCGATGATCCTGGCGATGCTGTGCGGTGCCGCCTACTCGATGAGCGGTTGGCCGCTTCCGGAATGGATCCACCGGACGACGCAAATCATTGGCGCAGCAACCCCGGCTGTGGCGCTTTTTGCCATGGGTGAGGCACTGGTCAAATCCCGTCTGGCGGGCCTGGGCGAAATCGGTTTGCTGACGGCGGTCAAACTTGTCGCGATGCCGCTCATCACCATGGGCGTCTTGCTGCTCTTTCCCGACGTCGATCCCAAATGGGCGGTTTCGGCCGTGTTGATGGCGGCCCTTTCGACAGCAGTTCTCGATTACATCGTTGCAAGCGAATACCACGAAGACGTTCAGGAAGCGTCTGACCTTGTATTGCTGACAACACTTTTGTCCGCGGCCACCTTGCCGGTGTTCATCATCCTGAGCCTGCGGATCTGGCCAATTGCCTGAAGCGCCCGAACGGGCGGATATCGAGCCAGCCGGCATAGCCGCGCGAACCGGTGGGCGTTGGACTGCGGAAGAAGATTGCCAGGATCGCCAGCCCGTAGGTACAGAAGCAGCAATTCTAATTTTGGCTCATTTTTGGGTCTCAGAGCCTGAATCTAAAGTTTTACGTTGCATTGCAGTGCCTTGCCAGTCTGCGTGTCACCAGGCGGATGCTCTGATGTCCGCTGTCAAGGTTTGGCACGTCGAATATCCGGCCGATCCAGAACGAGGAGGAGATCGGCTGTTCATGATATTGATCGCGCATGGGTGGAGGCGGAACTGAAGGACGTCGGTGATCAAGCTCTGATGCGCGGGTTGGCTACCGCATTTCCGATTGTGCGTCCGGGTCTGTTCCTGTCTTACAGCGGGCGTCGGCCAGTAGCCGGCCACAAAGCATTCGACGGACATTTCCCTGCCGTGGTCCCGCCTCCGCCCATGCGCGAGTTTCGTGTTGCCACAAGGGCAAGATCAGCTTGCCTGCGCCTCCCTGGCAACGGCCCACATGAAGCCGGCCAGTTCGCGGGCGACCGCAGTGCAGACCACCGTTGGCCGCTTGCCGCGTCCACTCAGCGTTCGGTACCGGGCCGTCAAGCGGCTCTGCGCCTTCCATGCGATCTCGCGCACGCGCGGTGACGCCTGCTCCAGTCTGTACAGCTTCTTTATCCCGACCCTGGGCGGATGCCGATAGGCCCAGGCGCTCTCGACCAGCATTTGGCGCACCCGGCTGTTTCCTGCCTTGGTGATGCCGCCGCGCCTGATAGTGTCGCCAGTCGAGCGCTCACCGGGAACGAGGCCGAGATATCCCATGAGCTGGCGCGGACTTTCGAACCGGCTCACGTCGCCAACTTCGGTGACGAATGTCACAGCGACGATCAGGTCCACGCCACGCAAAGTCCGGAGCGCTCGTACGACCGGTGCCAACGACCAGGCCGGAACGAACTCCTCGATGGTGCGCTCCAGCCGTTCAACCCGCTCTTTGGAGATGCGTACGGCTTCAACCATTTCCTGGAGCGCAATCTGGTGCGCCGGGTGATCGAACGTCTGTTCCTGCAACCAGCGCAAATAGCGCATCGTCCAGCCTTTCTTGCGCGGATAGACGCGGCCGTGCTTGAGCATGAAAGCGCTCACCTGCTGGCGATGGACCCGCAGCACCTCGACCGCTGCCGACCGTGCGCGGACGAGATCCCGCATCGCCTCGTGGCCTGCATCGGGAACCCACACCGCAGTAAGCTCGCCGGCGCGCAAAAGCCGGGCGAGCGAGAGAGCGTCCCGGCGGTTCGTCTTCACCCGGTCGCCAGGCTTCCTTGGGATCAGCGACGGGGCGACGACCGTGCATTCATGCCCGAGAGAACGGATGAGCCGATAGAGCCCATAGCCTGTCGGTCCGGCCTCATAGCAAAAATGCAGTCGATCAAATCTGTCGGCGATCCGCTGAATGGTCCGGCGCATGCTTGCGACACAAGCGTCGACTTCTCCGAAGAAGCGAACTTCTCCCTCACGGCCCGCATCGGCAATCGCGATGGCGTTTCTCAATTTGGCAACATCGATTCCGACAAATGCTTCTCTATAATCTGCCACGGCTCGTCCTCCTGTGATGAGGATCGGCTCAGCCCATCCGAGCAACCCTCGAACGTGCAGTGTAGGGCGAGCCACCTCACCGGTAGAAACGGACATACGGTCTTGCAATGTGCGCCCAGGCGGTTGAACTTTCGACGGTGTTCTCCCAGTCTTTGGCCAACCGGCGGCACCTTCCCAACCATGCAAAAGTACGCTCGACCACCCAACGCATGGGCAGCAGAACGAAACCCTTTACCGCACCTGGTCGCTTGACGATCTCCAGGGTCCACTTGTTGCCCATGGTTTGTCGGAGCTTGTCACCTGCATACCCGCCGTCGGCGAAAATATGGCGCAGCCAGGGGAACTTTTTACCGACAGCCTTGAGCACATCGGGTGCACCGTCACGGTCCTGGATGTTGGCGGCATGAACGATGATCACCAGCAGAAGCCCAAGGACGTCCGTCACGATATGACGCTTGCGCCCCTTGGTCTTTTTGCCGGCGTCATAGCCGCAAACACCACCACTTTCTGTCGTTTTTACGCTTTGGCTGTCGATCACGCCAGCCGTCGGCTGCGCATCGCGCCCTTCCAATTCACGGGCAGCGGTGACCAGCAGATCGTTCATTGCCTCCAGAATACCGGCATTGCGCCAAGCGTAGAAATATCCCTGCACTGTCGTCATGGGCGGGAAGTCAATTGGCAGCGCACGCCACTGACAGCCTGTCGATCCGATGTAGAAAATCGCGTTGATTACTTCGCGCATGTCTGCGGTCCGGGGGCGTCCTCCGGGGCGTGCTGGTGGAACCATAGGTTCGAGGATTGCCCATTCTTCGTTCGTAACGTCACTTGGATAACGATCCGTTTTGCGGTTATACGTGAGGCGGGCGGTATCAGTCCAAGGCACAGTGGTTCCTCCGTTCGGTTTTCGATTGCGAACATGGAATCACAATTGACTGGTATCGCTCAACAATTTTTCCCAAAGACTTTTCGGTCAGGCTCTCAGATGAATTTGAGCTGATTTTCAGGAGGGTTTAGGTTGCTTCCGGGCTGACTTGACGGTCGGTGGTGGCTCACCATCGACAAGTGTTCGTATGAGTGCACCCCAATCCGGGAAGATCAAGTAGCAAACAATCGTGCGGATGTGATCGAAGAACCGATACCGCGCCGCTAAAACACTGCGGGCTTTCTTCCAGAGCGCTTCGAGTACATCACAAACTGTATGCATGGCGAAGGCGAGCAGATTGAGCGTCGCCAGCACAGATGCCAGATAATTGTCGCCATGCCCAAAGTTGTGCTCCAGATTGTATCCCCGGGTTTTCAGAACATTGAAGGTCTCATTTTCAATCTTCCACCGTGCGCGTCCGCAAGCGGCAAGGTCCCCGACATTGGTCTCATCGACAGCGATGTTGGTCACAAAGCTGTTGCGATATGTGGTCTTCCCTTTGGTGTTGATAATCTCGATTTCGAACCAGTTGACGTGGGTCGCGTCCTTGCCATCGCGCAGGGGTACATCATTCAGCCAGCGATAGATGTGGGTGGCAGCCTTGCGACCCTTTTTGATACGACGGCGCTTTGTCGAGTTGATCTCGGCACCGTCCAGCCACTCGTACAACGTCTTATGGGACAAGGACTTGGCAGTCAGAATGAAGTCGCCGCCAACCGACTGAATCGTATCAACAATCGGCTGATTAGCATACAGGTCATCGCCAAGATAAACTGGCTTTAGCGAAGCGTAACGTTTCCCATTGGCGGCAAGCCAGCGTTTGACGGCATTCCTTTCACAATCCTGTTTCGCATGACCGTCCTGCGGGCTAATAAATTCCGGCTGCAGCGGTATCGCTCGGCTGTCACCCGGGACGACGACCGCGGCGGAAACCATGGTGTGAAAATACTCGGTGCCGCCATCATTGCGCTTGCGATGAGAACAATTCCGGCAATGCAACTTGCGGCTACAGAAATATTCTGTGCCATCAAGTGCAATCAGCACGCGACCATCCAGACATCGGAAAGGCTCCAAACCGTTATGGCTTTTCAGATGGTCAACAAGGTTATCAAACTGCCCAAAGAGATGCTGCGGTTCAGCCTCATCAAGCATCGAGCGGATATGATTATCGCTCGGAAGCTTCTTGATTCCGAACAACGTCTGACAGTTCGAGCAACCGTTACCCGCTTGCATCTCGCGCTGATGCGACAGGAACGACGGAGACTGCATGAAAAATATCGAAAACGCCGACAGGCCGATATCTGCCATCGTGTAACTCGTGTTTGGGCCAACCCGTCGGTCAGGCAAGTTCGCGCAGCACGATCTGAGCGAGCCAATGAGGGAATCCAAGTGTAACACGCAACAAACGAATCATAGATCGAGCGATTTGAGAATCCCAAAAATCCCAAAATTAGAATTGCTGGTACAGAAGGCCATATATTGCGCAATCTCGAATATCGACTGTAGCTGCGACTGCGTCTGCAACAGGTCGGCCACATACACCATCTTCGTATTGTAGCTGACATTGCCGAGGTCGTTCAGATATTGCTGCAAGGCCGGGTTCGCGGGGCTGATCTCGCCGACATGGCGGCTCCAGTTGGCAAGCTGCCCGTTGTAATAAAGCGTTCCAACAGCTGTTGTTCCGAACGAAAATCCAAGCGTCTTGGTCAGGTTGAAGAGGCCGGCCCCCTCATCGCGTTTGTCGGGAGGCAGATTCGCGAAGGCACGCGCTGCAAGGATCGGAAAGACCAGCATCATGCCGAATACGATCAGAACCCCGGGCGGGACGGCCTCCCACATGCCTATGTTCCCATCAAGCCGGCTGAACCAGAGCCAGCCAGAACCCATGATCGCACAGGCCAGGACATAGCTCTGCCTGAACGACAGGAATGATTGCAGCCTGCCGGCCACAAAACTGCCGGTGACACCGCCGGCGCCATAGCAGCCGATCACGACGCCCGCTGTCGATGCCTGCCACCCGAGCCCGTCGACAAACAGCTGCGGTGCAAGGATCATCAGCGCCAGGAAGGTGCTTCCCATGGCCGTCACCACAAGGCAACAGAGCGTAAAATTGATATCGGCGAAAAGCCGGATGTCGATGATGTGCCGCTGGCCGAGATAGGCACCACGCCCGATGACAACCAGTGCCGCCACAAAGGAAATGAGAAACAGATGCACAATCGTGTGGGAGCCGAACCAATCGAGCTTGTCGCCTTGATTGAGCGCAATCTGCATCGTCGAAAGCATGGCCACCAGGAATCCCAGTCCCAGCCAGTCGGTGCGCATCGGTATGTGCGGCGTGCGTCGGACGAAGGACAGGATGAGGATGGTGGCCACGGCGCCAACGGGGACGTTTACCCAGAAATTCCAGCGCCAGTCCAGATCCTGCGCCAGATAGCCGCCAAGCATCGGACCGAGTGCCGGCCCGCCCATGACACCGACGACCCAGAACGCAAGGATCCGTGTACGCTCCTTTTCTTCCACCGCGTCGATCAGCATGGCCTGCGACAACGGGATGAGCGGACCGGAAAACAGTCCCTGCACAAACCGGAACGCGACGATCATGTCGAGGTCCTGGGCAAGGCCGCAGGCCACGGAAGAGGCAACGAAACCAATCACTGCCGTCAATATGAGCACCTTGCGTCCGAGCATGCGCGACAGGTGGCCCGTGATGCCGATTACGATGGCCTGTCCGACCGCGAACATGGTCACGACCCAGGTGACTTCATCGGTGGTCGCATTCAGGTTGCCCGCCATATAGGGCAGCGCCACCGTTACGATCGTCAGATCGATAGACGCCATCAAGGATATGAACAGCGTCGTAACGACGATCATCGTCCGGTGAAAACCGGGCGGCAGCGGCTTGATCTGGTTGGCTGGCTCCTGGGCCATCGGCACGTCCTAGCGCCTACTGGCTCTGCGCCGGTGGCGGATCGTCCGTATTGACCTCAACAGCGGCGCTGGCGCCGATCCGATATGGAAAACCGTCCTCTGATTCGGAAAGGGAAATGCGGACGGGGATGCGTTGGGTGACCTTGACCCAGTTGCCTGTCGTGTTCTGTGCCGGCAAAAGAGAGAAAGACGCTGCCGAACTGAATCCGATGCTCTCCACGACACCGTCGAAAGTCTTGTCGTCATACATGTCGAGGGTAACGGTCACCGGCTGCCCGGGCCTGATTCGGTCGACATTGGTCTCCTTGAAATTGGCGTCGATCCACCAGGTCTCGGTCTCGATGAACGGAAACAGCTGGTCGCCCGTGCTGACAACATCGCCCGTGCGCAGCGACAGGTTCGTCACGTATCCATCGGCCGGCGCAACAATGGTGGCCCATTGCTTGTTGAGTTTTGCCTGGGTAACGGCCGCCTCGGCCTGCTGGATCTGAGCGTTGATCGATTCGGGTGTTCCATACTCTTTCTCGGCGACGGTCAGGTCGGCCATCAGCGTATCCAGTTTCGATTTCGCCTCGGCCAGGCTGTTTTCGACCTCGACGCCCTTCAGCACCGGTTCGACGCCGTCCCGCACCAGCGGCTTGGTTGCCTTTGACAGTTGCTCTGCGGTCGCCACAAGCGCCTTCTGCTCGGCCACCTGCGCCTTGGCAGCATCAACTCGCGCCTTTCCCGCTTCTATGTCCTGATGGACCAGCACCAGCGCGGCCTCGGCGGCGCTGAGCTCTGCATCGTATAGGCTGGAATCCAGCGCAAAGAGCTTGTCTCCCGCCTTGACGAGTTGATTGTCCCCGACGAAGACTTCGGCGACTTCGCCGTCAACGCGCGGCGAGATCCATACGAAGTTAGCATTCACATAAGCATTGTCCGTCGCAGGATGGTCCCGCTCGAAATTCCAATACACGTAGATGCCGAACAGGAGCAGACCGCCCACCGCCAGTGCCGCGACTACGATCAGCCCTTCACGCAACTTGCTCGGCGCTTGTTCGCCACCAGCCGCTTCGGCCTTTTGATCCGGCTCCGCATTCATGGGCTCTTCCCCTCACAGCACTTCAACGCCTGGCGCAACGACTGCCGGCAGATTGGATTCGCTCTAGGATTTCACATTATTGGCTGGCTGCGCAATTACAACATTCCATGGCGCTGTTTCGCCGTTTCGCACTCTTCCTGTCTCCTGACACAACACTGTCAGGAGGGGTAAAAATCAGCGTCCGAAACCCTTTCCATTTTTGATTTCACTCGCCATATTCGCTGCATGGTATCTCAAAGAAAAAAGAACAGCGGAAGTGGCTTCGGGGAGAAGCCGCAGAAGCCGCTTGAGGGCACGCCGCTGACGGGCGGTGTCGGCGAATGGGCAAAGGAAATCGCCGAAGAAGCGAAAAAGGCGCCAGCCAAGGCAAAGCGGGACCGCAAGGCAACAGCCGGGCGCACCGCCCGCGGCACGTCCATCGGCGGAAGCACGGATCCCAAGACCAGGGCGGCGGCGGGTCTCAATCCCGTGGCGGGCCTCGATATCTCGCTGGAGGATGCACAAACGGGCAGCACCGGCGGCGTGACGGCGACTGTGGATGCGCTGTCCAAACTCATCGAAGGCGGCAACCCGCTCTTCAAGGACGGCAAGACGTGGGTGCCGCACCGCCCGGCCCGCCCGGAAAAGTCCGAGGGCGGCATAACCATTCACATGAAGACCGATTTCGAGCCGAGTGGCGACCAGCCCACCGCCATTGGCGATCTCGTTTCGGGATTGAATGACGAGGACCGCACACAGGTGCTGCTGGGTGTAACCGGCTCGGGCAAGACCTTTACCATGGCCAAGGTCATCGAGGAGACCCAGCGCCCCGCCCTGATCCTCGCACCGAACAAGACACTGGCCGCGCAGCTCTATGGCGAGTTCAAGAACTTCTTTCCCGAGAATGCGGTCGAGTATTTCGTCTCCTACTATGACTACTACCAACCGGAAGCCTATGTTCCGCGCTCGGACACCTATATCGAGAAGGAATCGTCCATCAACGAGCAGATCGACCGGATGCGGCATTCGGCGACACGGGCACTGATGGAGCGCGACGACGCGATCATCGTGGCGTCGGTTTCCTGCATCTACGGTATCGGTTCGGTCGAAACCTACACCGCCATGACCTTCCAGATGCAGATTGGCGATCGCATTGACCAGCGCCAGTTGCTTGCCGACCTCGTTGCGCAGCAATATCGCCGTTCCGATGTGAACTTCGTGCGCGGCACATTCCGGGTGCGCGGTGACACGATCGAGATCTTTCCGGCTCACCTTGAGGATCGTGCCTGGCGGATTTCCCTGTTCGGCGACGAGATCGACGCGATCACCGAATTCGATCCACTGACCGGGCAGAAGACGGATGAACTGAAATCGGTCAAGATCTACGCCAACTCGCACTATGTGACACCGCGCCCGACGCTCAACCAGGCGATCAAGTCGATCCGCCAGGAGCTGGTGCATCGCCTTGAAGAACTGGAGCGTGCCGGACGGTTGCTGGAAGCCCAGCGCCTCGAGCAGCGCACGCGATACGACCTGGAGATGCTTGAAGCCACCGGTTCCTGCCAGGGCATCGAGAACTACTCCCGCTATCTGACGGGCCGCGCACCGGGCGAACCGCCGCCGACCCTTTTCGAATACATACCGGACAATGCGCTGATCTTCCTCGACGAGAGCCACGTGACGGTGCCGCAGATCGGCGCCATGTATCGCGGTGACTTCCGGCGCAAGGCAACGCTCGCCGAATACGGCTTCCGGCTGCCGTCCTGCATGGACAACCGGCCGCTGCGCTTCGAGGAATGGGACGCAATGCGCCCGCAGACCGTTGCCGTTTCCGCAACACCGGGCGGCTGGGAACTGGAGCAGTCCGGCGGCGTATTCGCCGAACAGGTCATCCGTCCGACCGGGCTGATCGATCCGCCCGTCGAGGTGCGCCCGGCCAAGAACCAGGTCGATGATGTGCTCGACGAGATCCGGCTGACGACACAGAAAAACTACCGTACGCTGGTGACGGTGCTTACCAAGCGCATGGCCGAGGACCTGACAGAATACCTGCATGAACAGGGTGTTCGCGTGCGCTACATGCACTCCGACATCGACACGCTGGAACGCATCGAGATCATCCGCGACCTGCGCCTCGGTGCGTTCGATGTGCTCGTCGGCATCAACCTCCTGCGCGAGGGCCTGGACATTCCGGAATGCGGCCTGGTTGCCATTCTCGACGCCGACAAGGAAGGTTTCCTGCGGTCCGAAACCTCCCTGGTACAGACAATCGGCCGCGCCGCGCGCAATGTCGACGGCAAGGTCGTGCTCTATGCGGACACAGTGACAGGTTCGATGGACCGGGCGATGACCGAGACCAGCCGGCGCCGGGACAAGCAGATGGCCTGGAACGCCGAGCACGGCATCACGCCGGAAAGCGTCAAGGCGCAGATCGCCGATATCCTCGACAGCGTCTACGAGCAGGATCACGTGCGCGCCGATATCTCCGGCTTCAAAGAAGACGGCGTGATGATCGGCAACAACCTCGCCGCTCACCTCGAGGATCTTGAAAAGAAGATGCGCGATGCGGCGGCCGATCTAGATTTCGAGGAAGCGGCGCGCCTGCGCGACGAGATCAAGCGCCTGCGCGAAACGGAACTGGCCGTCCTCGACGATCCCCTTGCCCGGCTCGAGAGCGATATGGACGCCAGCCCGAAAGCGCGGCGCGAAAAACAGAAGCGTCGCGGTCCATTGCCGCGCAGCGAACGCGATACGGGCTATTTCAAGAAGCCGACACTCGACGACATGGGTCCCGGGACCGACATGCCCCGGCCGGCCGCTGCGGACGGCAAGCCCGCCAGGCGCGGCAAGATAGGCACCGGTTCCCACGAAGAGAGCGGCGGCAAGCGGCGACGCCAGATGACCCGCGCCAAGACGGGCAAGCCGGGACACTGAACGCGCATGTCCGGGGCAATCAAGGACGTGGTCATCGTCGGAGCGGGCTTTGGCGGACTGTCGGCGGCCAGGGAACTGGCGAAGGCGCCGGTTAATGTCACCATCATCGACCAGCAGAACCACCACCTCTTCCAGCCGCTCTTGTACCAGGTCGCGACCGCCTCGCTGACGCCCGCCGAAATCGCCGTGCCCATTCGCCACGTCCTGCGCAGCCAGCGCAATGCACAGGTCATCATGGACCGGGTTGTCGGCGTTGATGCGAATGCGCAAATCGTGATGACAGAGAGCGGCAAGAAAGTGCCCTATGATTTTCTCGTCATTGCAACGGGTGCTCGGCACAGCTATTTCGGCAAGGACCAGTGGGCGGATCATGCGCCTGGCCTCAAGACACTGAACGACGCGCTTGCCCTGCGCGAGAAAATCCTCACCGCCTTCGAGAAGGCCGAGATCGTGGTCGACAGCGACCCCGAATCGGCAAGGCGTTTCCAGACCTTCGTCGTTGTCGGCGCCGGCCCGACCGGCGTTGAGATGGCCGGCGCGATCGCCGAGCTTGCGCAATCGGTGATGCGCGACTTTCGCAAGATCGACAAGGGCGACAACCGGATCGTTCTTCTGGAAGGCGGCCCCCGGGTGCTTCCGTCCTTCGCCGAGGACCTTTCAATCCGGGCCGCGCGCGATCTGGAAACGCTCGGTGTCGAGGTGCGAACCGGCACGATGGTAACCGATATAGTCGCCGGTCAGGTCACCACCAGCGAGGACACCATTGCCGCGGAAACGGTCATATGGGCGGCAGGTGTCCAGGCGTCTCCGGCCGGCAATTGGCTGTCTCTGCCGGTTACGAAAAGCGGCCATGTCGAAGTCGATGCGACGCTGCGGCCTCAAGGGCTGGAAAACGTCTACATCATCGGCGACACCGCCCGGCATGAGGCGGATGGGACAGCGTTGCCAGGCATCGCACCGGTCGCCAAGCAAATGGGAATCTATGTCGGGCGCCGGCTGGCAGCGCTGGTCCGCGGACAAACGCCGTCAAAGGGTTTTCGTTATGCCGACGCAGGCGCGCTGGCCACAATCGGACGCAACCGCGCCGTCGCCGACATCTACGGAATGAAGGTGAAGGGTTTCGCCGGCTGGCTGCTTTGGGGTGCGGCGCATGTCTATTTCCTGATCGGCTTCAAGAACCGGCTCTTTGTCATGCTGCACTGGCTGTGGCTTTACCTGACGTGGCAGCGCGGCGTGCGCCTGATCATGCACCGCGATCCGGAGAAACAGGCCGAAAAGCCGTCTTAGGCTGCGTGCTCCACGCCGCCGGCCCAATCACCGGCGGCGCAGCTGGAGGTCGGGCGGCTAACGTGCCCGCACTTCTTCCGGCAGGAAGAAGAGATAGTCGGCGTCTTCAGCGCCGGTGTGGCAGTCGTGGCAGAAGGTCATGGCATCGCTGCCCGCCCCTCCCGTCAGTCCCACCGTCTGGCCGCCCGGCATGACCATCGCATAGCGCCAGTCGGCGGTCGCCGCGTTGAAGCCGCGGGTCATCTTTTCCATGATGAACAACGGCCCGAGCGAGGCCTGTCCCTTGGCATCGACCACGAAACTGGCCTTGGCCGAGGTGGTGCCGATCGGAGCGCTGCCGATCTCCTCATACTTGGCGTAGGCATCCGCACCGATATCGTTGGTATAGTTCACAACGAAGCGGTTGCCGTGCGTGGCGCTCGGATATGGATATTTCGAGAAGTGAACGAAATTCTCCCACCGGTTGACCGCCCAGTGCCCGCCGCCCTTGTAGGTCTTCACGAGTTCGGACTTCAGGCAGTCATAGAGAGCCGTGACCTCCTGCGGTCCGAGGTTGAGATCATCCGGATCGGCCGCGGCAGAACTTGCACCACAGGGATTACATGGATTGCACGGGTTGCAGGCCGCCGCCGCGCAGGGATTGGCCGCTGCGCAGGGATTCTTGGCCGCGCAAGGGTTGCAGGCCGCTGCCGTCTTGGTTGCAGCGCAAGGATTGCAAGCACCGCAAGCTGCTTTCGCCGCGCAAGGATTGCAGGCGCCGCAGGCCGAGGCCTGCTTGGCGGCACATGGGTTGCACGGATTGCATGCACCGCAGGCTGCCTTGGCGGCACACGGATTGCAGGGATTGCAGGCTGACGCCTTTTTGGCTGCGCAGGGATTGCAGGCGCCACAGGCAGCCTTGGCTGCGCAGGGGTTGCACGCACCGCAGGCCGCCTTGGCCGCGCACGGATTGCACAGCGCGGCCTGTTGCAGCCGCGGAACATAACATTCCGTCGCCGATCCGCCGCCGGCAGCGCACGGATTGCATGGATTGCAGGCTGCCGCGGCGCACGGATTGCATGGATTACAGGCGCCGCATGCCGCCTTGGCCGCGCAGGGGTTGCAAGGATTGCACGCCGAAACCTTCTTTGCAGCACACGGATTGCAGGCACCGCAGGCTGCCTTGGCTGCGCAAGGATTGCAGGCATCGGGTTTCTTCGCTGCACACGGGTTGGCGGCGCAGGACGCCGTGCTTGGCGTGGAAAGACCGGCCGAAAGAAGCAGCGCCCCACCCGCCGCTCCCGCCAGTGCCAACGGCACCACGGCAACCGTCGTCAGCAGTTTCGATTTGATTGTCGCCATAAAACGTTCCTCCACCTTGCCGGCGTGCAAGCGCCGGCTGGGTTGTCTCCTCATCCACGATCCAAGCTTAAGATGTCGGCGGTAACCCACGTGTCACAATCACTTGATCCCCCCGTCAACTATTCGAGAGATCGAGTTTACCGGGACAGTCTCGTCGAATCGGCTCAGCGCATCTCGCGAGCGCTCGCCGGCGGGTGGATTAGCTGCTGCTTGCGCGTCGGCGCGCCTTCTTCAGCTCGTTGGTCTGCCGCTCGATGCTGATATCGACGATCGACGTGATTTCCAGTTCGCGATCCTCGTAGATATCGCGATCCGGGTGCAGTTTCGACCAGGCTTCCAGGGTCCTGTCACGCTGTTCGAGCAGCGCAACCACCTGAGGCCGGAACAGTTGCATCAGCGCCGACAGCGCACGGTTGGTCGCCAGGCACGGATAGCTCTGCTCAACGTCGAAACGATCGATCATCCCGATCACATCGTCACAGGCATAGAAAGTCTCGCCCGTTACCCAGCGGTTTGTCGTGAACATGCCGATCGGGAGCCCGGGGCGGTTCATGGAGATCGCAACAATGTGCGACAGCGCGTCCTTGCCGGAGGGACGTTCCGCGTCGCCGGAATACGGCGCGGGCCGTGTCTTGCGCGCCATGCCCTTGGCGCGCAGGAACGTATGGAAATGCCCGTGCTCGCCGCTTTCGGGCCGGTGGGCATGATAGTAATACTGGGCGTGCGATTCAGCGTCGTACACATCACCCTTCGGATAGTGCTCCTCCTCGTAGAAGGTGCCCTGGTGAGCCAGGCACTGTCCGACGAGGTTTTGTCCGGATTTCTTCAACAGACGCAGGTTCTCCCGCACCGCATCCGCCGCGTCGCCCATGCGGTCGAGCGACTCCGGCGGCAATTCAGCGAGGGCCTTGGAAAGATCGAATTTCAGCGGTGTGCTGTCCATGGGCGTTTCCGGTCCGGTCTTGTGCAATCAAGCAGAGCCTGTTTCACCAGACTAGGCGCCCGCCATCAAGAGGCAAGCAATAACAAGCGCTTGATCGGCGCCGGGTATCAGGCAACAAGCGGCTCGGGCGACCGCACCGCGGCAAAGGCCTCTGCGATCACCTCGACGCCCGCATCATCGCGCCGTGCGTCATCGGACAGGATCTGCCGGTAACGGCGCGCGCCCGGCATGCCGTGGAACAGTCCCACCATGTGGCGGGTCACATGGATCAGCCGGCCGCCCTCGCCCACATAGCGCGCCGCATACTCCATCATCGCGTCGCGGACCTCGGTCCAGCCGATGGCCGGGCCTTGATCGCCGTAAAAGACCCTGTCGACATCGACCAGCAGGCCGGTGTTGTGATAGGCGGCGCGCCCGAGCATTACGCCATCAACCGGCCGCGAGAGCTCCAGCGCATGATTCAGATCCTCAATTCCACCGTTTATGCCGATGAATTTATTCGGAAATTCTTCCTTGAGGCGAAATACACGATGATAATCCAGCGGCGGAACATCACGGTTTTCCTTGGGGCTCAGACCCTGTAGCCAGGCCTTGCGCGCATGCACCCAGAGCGCATCAGCGCCGGCGGTGAAAACGCCCCTTGCCATGGCACTCAGCGCTTCCTCCGGATCCTGTTCGTCGACGCCGATGCGGCACTTGACGGTAACGGGCACCGGCAAGGCCGCCTTCATGGCGGCAACACAATCGGCTACCAGTTCCGGCTCGCGCATCAGGCAGGCGCCAAAACGGCCGGATTTTACCCGGTCCGACGGGCAGCCGACATTCAGGTTGATCTCGTCATAGCCGAGATCCGCGGCAATGCGGCCGGCTGTGACAAGTTTTTCGGGTTCCGAGCCGCCAAGCTGCAGCGCCACGGGATGCTCGACCGGATTGAAACCGATAAGCTTTTCCCGGTCGCCATGGATGACGGCGTCCGCCACCACCATCTCGGTATAAAGCAGCGCACGCTTCGTCAGCAGCCGGTGCAGGAACCGGCAATGCCTGTCCGTCCAGTCCATCATCGGCGCAACGGCAAATATTTTGTCGTTTTTTTTCAAAGCGTTATGATAAATTTCAACGAGGCCATGTCGTGAACGGCTTGCAGTCCAATGGACCAAATTGCACGCTCTTGTACACAATTTGATCGTTCTATGCACGCCAATTCCAGGCCAGGCAATATCAATGCGCTCAGCCGCCTTTCGGAGAAAATGGCGGGGCCTCGATTTCGACCAAATGCGGGCCCGGCCTCCGGCGCGCCTGCAAGACGGACCGGACGACCGCATCCGGATCGGGCGTGCATTTGCCAAAGGGGATACCAAAGGATGCAGCCAATTTGCCGAAATCCGGCGGGCTCGGATCGCAACCGATCACCTCGACATCCGCTGCCTGCATGGCGGCCGCGATTTCACGATATCCCTGGTTGTTCCAGACCAGGAATGTGATCGGCAGCCGTTCATCCACCGCTGTCATGATCTCGGGCAGTGAGAACTGCGCGCCACCGTCGCCCGTGATGCAAATGACCGGTGACGCGGGATCGGCGATGGAGGCGCCGATTGCCGCCGGGATACCGTACCCCAGCGCCCCGTAACCTGTTGCCGCATTGAACCAGCCACCGGCCCTGTCGTGCTCATAATAGAGATTGCCGGCATAGATCGGTTGCGTGGAATCTCCGACCATAAGGCTTCCCGGCAGCGCCTCGCGCAGAGCACCGAGCACCTCCACCTGGGCGCGGTATTGTGGCCCGATCTCTTCAAGCGCTGCCCGCCGCGCCTGCTCGGCACGTGTCGGTCCGGCGGTGCCAATCGGCGTCTGCGGCATCGAGTCCAGAATTGCCGCGAGCGTGTGCCGTGCATCGCCCCGCAGCGCGAAATGGCATTCGTGACGCGCCAGTTGATCGGTGCAGATGTCGATCCGGATCAGGCTGTTCATATCCGGCATCGCGCCGGTATCGTACATATCGTAGTCAGTCGGGCCGAGTTCCGTGCCGACAGCCAGAACCAGATCCGAATCCCCGATCAACCGCCGTACAGCGCGCAGGCTCGGGCTCGCGGGTACGCTCAAACCATGGGCGAAAACGACACCACGTGCATTCACGGTTTGGACAACGGGCGCGGACAGTCGTTCGGCCAGTTCCCTGAGTTCCGCCCCGGCCCATCGCGCACCGCCCCCGGCAAGAATGACCGGGCGGTCAGCTTGCGCAACCGCCTCGGCAGCGGCGGCAATCTCTGCCGGATCGGCGACGGGCTGCCGACGCGGCGTGACGGATATTGCACCTGAAATGGTTGCAGATGCGACATCCAGCGGGATCTGGATATGCGTCGGCCCGGGCCTGCCTTCGACAAAGGGCGCAAATGCCCTGTCAAGCGCCAAGCCAAGCTGATCGGGTGCCGAGATATGTTCTGACACCAGCGCCACACCGGTCGCCAGAGCATGCTGGTCCGGCAATTCGTGCAGATGACCCAACCCCTTGCCTAACGTTGCGGCCCGGTTGACGCCCGACAGAACAAGAAGCGGCACGGAATCCGCTCGCGCCTGCGCCATGGGCGTCAGCGCGTTGGTGAGGCCTGGTCCCGTTATCACCAGCGCGACCGCTGGCTTTCCCGACACCCTCGCATAGCCGTCGGCCATGAAACCGGCCCCTTGCTCGTGGCGGGGCGTGACATGCCGCAGGCCGGAAGCGGCCAGGCCGCGATAGAGTTCAACCGTGTGGACGCCCGGAATGCCGAATACCGTATCGACGCCCCTTTGCTTCAGTTGCCCGGCCAATGCCTCGCCGACACGGCTCATGCGCTTTTCCTCGTCAATGCGTTGGCGTGGCGGACGATCCTGCTCAGCGCCTTTTCAAAGTCGGCATCCGCAATCGTCAGCGCAACGCGGACCCACGTCGCCAGCCCCTCACCGAAAGAGGTTCCGGGCATCACCGCCACACCCCCGTTTGACAACAGATCCAGGGCATAGGCTTCGCCATCCATGCCGGTCGTCGCAACATCGACCAGCGCGAACATTCCCGCCTTTGGCCGATGCACTTTCAGGTTCGTGTGCTGTTCCAGTCGGTCGGCGAGCAACGCCGCACGGGCGGCAAAGCGGCGACGCATGCCTTCGGCGACCGGCGAGCCGTCGCGAACGGCCGTCTCTGTCATATCCGCGATAAAGGGCTGGTTGCCGAACAGCATGGTTTCGGCCAGCGGCAGCAATCGGTCGCAGAACGCTTGCGGCCCGGCGCACCATCCGCTGCGAAATCCGGGTGCGGCATGTGATTTCGAGATCGACGACACCGCGACCGCCCGGTCCGCAAAGGCGGGAAAGGACAGCGGCGATACAAAACGCGTTCCTTCAAAGACGAGGTGTTCGTAGACCTCGTCCGAAATGATCCAGAAATCATGCTCCCTGGCCAGACAGCCGATGGCTTCGACATCCTCTTCGGTCAGAACGGAACCGGTCGGATTGTGCGGCGTCGTCAGCAACAGCGCTCTGGATTTCGGCGTGATCCGGGCGGCAATATCGTCTGCCTGCATGCGAAATCCGTGTTCAGGGCGCAACGGCACCGGCACCATGTCTGCACCCGTGGAGCGCACCACCCCTTCGTAGGTTGCATACATCGGATCGCCGACAAGCACTTCATCGCCGTCCTCCGCAATCCCTTTCAGGACCGCGAACAATGCTGTCTGGGTACCGGGAAAACACAGAAAATTCTCCGGGCCGAACGGTCGTCCGCGGCTGAAGCTGTAGCTTTCCGCAAGCGCCTTGCGCAGATTGATTTCCCCGCGACCATCCGAATAGCCGGTACGCCCGGACCTGATCGCTTCGATGGAGGCATCCGCGAGCTCGACCGGCAAGGACACATCAGGCTCGCCGATGGTCATCTCCACAATATCGGCACCGGATGCGGCCATTTTCCGGGCTCTGACATGCACTTCCCACTTGGAACTTCCAAGACCGGAAAGCCTCTGGGTAATCGCGGCCATCTTCATGCTTGTTCCGCATTCTGCCGCAGATCGATCGCGATGATCGATCCGACAGATCGCAATCCGATGTCGCAAAGCTCTCCGGGTGTAAAAGCCTCCGGCAATGCGCCGCCCTCGAGCCACAGCCCGTCGATCACCGCGTTGCAGGCGACGGCCAGGTGCCGCAAGCGGTCTTTCGTTGCTTTGCGCCCGGTTTCTTCAAAAGCAGCGCCGATCAGATCCTCAAGACGGGCTCGAAACGCGATGTAGGTTTTTTCGTGCGTTCTGCGCATATTCGGGTTTTGCCGCAGTTGAAACAGAAAGCTGGCCCACAACGCAATTGCTCTCGGCGAAACGACCGGCGGCATCAGCGAGGCCTCAACAAAGACCTTCAGCCGATCCGTCGCGTTGCCTTCGCTCTCCAGGGCCCGGGCGTAGATCAAATCGTTCATCTGCGTCATGTGGTGGTGGTAGGCCGCATCGATCAGCTCGTCCTTCGATGAGAAATAGTGCCGTATCAGGCCTTGGGTGACGGTCGCCCGCCGCGAGATCTCACGCACGGTCGCCCCCTTCACCCCATTTTCGGCGACCACCGACAGCGTCGCTTCAATCAGGTCGAGTTTTCTCTGATCGGGCGGCTCGCGTTTGAATTGTCGCCTTTCCACTCGCAATGCATGACCTCAGGCAGTTCTAATTATACAATTGTATAGTTATTTGAGAACCGATCTGGATTCAAGCGGCCTGTTTTGCGGGCACAAACAAAAATCCGCCCCTTGGGCGGATCTTAGAGCGGGCCTCTATGAAACGACCTGTGCGGGCTCGTTTCAGGGCATGCACAATCAAAAGGTTGCCTGTGATTTTCGCTGAAATTCGATCAGAGGCCTTCAGACGCAATGATCGCCTCAGCGATAACCCCGACGCTTTCGCGCGACTCCTGCGACTTCTTGCGAATGCGCTGATACGCCTCTTCCTCCGAAATCGAACGGCTTTCCGACAGGATTGCCACCGCTTTCTCGATCTTGCGTCGGGCTTTCAATGTCTCATCAAGGGAACGGATACGCTGCTGCAGCCGTGCCTCGTGGCGCGCAAGATTGATCGCCGCCGTCAGCACGGCCAGCACGCCGAACAGCCGAATGGGTTTCGACAGGACGCCATGCACGCTCAACTTCTGCAATTCACCGAGGATCTCCGGCGTCTCGAAATTGATGATCGCGATCTTGGCGATGGGCAGGTCTGATGCCATCCAGGCGATGCCGCCCTCCCTGGCAGACCGGTTGAGCAGGAAAAGAACCACATCGACGTGGTCCGGCAGCTGTTGCGGAGCTGGCCAGGTGCTGTCCACCTGGCAGCCGATCCGTTTCAAATGCGCCAGGAAGTTCTCCCGTTCGGCGTCCTCCGGATGGATGACAAGGATCCGCATCCTGCGAAGCTTGCGCAGGAGGTTTTCATCCCTGAAGTCGCCGGTTTCGGTCATTCCACGAGTTCGCCTCCAAGCGATCGTTCGTAACTCACAAGATATGGATCAGGAACCACGACGGATGTGCCGCTCCACACGATATCGAATGTCCCTGCCTCCGTTGCTCGGCCGATGTGCTGGCGGGCGGCGGTGTGATTGGTTCCAGGGTCGACATAGACATTGCCGCCCGGGCCCTTGAAGACAGCGCCCGACAACGCGGCGAGGATGGAATTGGTATCCAGTCCTGAGCCCACCCGCAACGCATCTGCCAGCAGATGTACCTGCACATAGCAGACCTCGGTATAGACACAGGGCGGCCCGTTTGCCGGATACCGATCTGCGAAGAGGTCGAGGAAGGTCCGGTTCTCATCATTGTTGAGCGACGAGAAATAGGACGCAACCGACAGGTGCCCCGCCCGCGCCTCCGGGCGCATCCGGGCAAGCTCGGATTCCGTGGTTGTGAGCGAAGCGATGGGAAGCTCGCCGCCGATCAGGTCTGCAGCCGCGAATGTGTCATAGAAAGTAACACTGTCCTGACCAACAACCGTCGAGACGATTGCGTCGGGCTCGGATCCGCGGATCTGCTCAATCGCCGGCCCGAAGGTTTCGGAGCCGGCGCCAAAATCCACGTAGGCTTCAAAGGTTCTTATTCCGCCGCTTTCGTCCAGAAACTCGTTGACGATGCGGTTGATCTCCCTGGCATACAATGTGTCGGAACCAATGAGGGCGATCCGGCTTCCTTGGTGCCTGAAGATGTAGTCGAGCAAGGGAAGCACCACCTGGTTGGGCACGGCGCCGCCGTAAATTACACTCGGAGAATATTCAAAGCCCTCGTAAACGGATGGATAAAACAGAACACCGTTGTACCGTTCGACAATAGGAAGCACCGCTTTGCGGCTTGTCGAAAGACAACAGCCGAAGATCACGTTGACCTGGTGCTGGATGAAGAGTTCGGTCGCGCATTCCGCGTATTTGCGGTCGTCGCCCCCCGGATCGAGAACAACCGGCTCCAAAGGCTGACCATTGACGCCGCCACCGGCATTGATCTGCTCGCAGGCAAGCAGAATCCCCTGGATATGGGCGTTCTCCGTGACGGCCATGGGTCCGGTCTGGGAAAACAGGACCCCGATTTTAATGCTTTCTTTTGTCATTCCGGTTCACGCTGCCTTACCTGATCATCGACCCATTTTGCGACAGAAAGCAATCTCTCATCTGAACCCGGTCGTCCCATCAGCATCACGCCGATGGGAAGTCCGAGCGAAGATTGCCCCAGCGGCAGAGAGATGCACGGCAGTCCTGCAAGGTTTCCGGGCCAGCAGAACCAGGTCATGCTGTCCTGGGTCGTGACGCACCGTCCGCCGAACTCCTGCTGTTCCTCATCGGCCCTTGGAGCCGGGACCGGTAACGTCGGAAGGACCAGCGCATCCCATTCCGGAAGATCATTGAAGAGCATGTCCAGAAACCGCGTCCTGATGCGCAGCGCCTTGAGGTAGTCCACCGCGGAGATTTTTTTGCCAGCTTCCAGATGCGCGCGCGTGACCGGTGAATATCCGCCCGGGTTGGATCCAAGCAGCTTGGAATGGTAGCTCGATGCCTCGCAATGAAGGATCGTCTCCCAGGCGGCAAAATAGCTTGCCACATCGGACAGTCCCGCCTCGCACACTTCGGCGCCACTTTGGGCAAGTATCCTTGACACAGCCGCGTCCACTTCTGGTGACCGTTCGAGCCCCGGCCCCTTGAGATTGACGAGCCGTGGACGTTCGCAGGGTGGAATGCCGTCAAATGGCCTGGCGTGGCGCGTAGCGGGATCAGCCGGGTCCGGACCGAGGAAATAGGGAAGCAACAGGGGAAGGTCCGCTAGCGAACTGCAAAGAGGCCCGGGCGCATCGAGCGACCAGCTGAGCGCGAGAACACCGTTTCGCGACGAGCGTCCATAGCTCGGTTTATATCCGTATGTACCGCAGGCACCGGCGGGAATGCGCACCGAACCGCCCGTGTCGCTGCCCAGCGCTGCGCCAACAATTGCAGCGGCGACTGCCGCACCGGAGCCTCCGCTGCTGCCACCGGTTATGTGATCGCTGTTGCACGGGTTGCGGGTCGGTCCGAAGGCGGATGTTGTGTTGGTCGCCCCGTATGCCCACTCATGCATGTTCGTTTTGCCAAAAATGACGGCTCCGGCAGCTCGTAAATTGGCGACGACGGTTGCATCAACACCAGAGCGCTCCAGAGGTCGGGCATTGGAGCAGGCCGTGGTCGGATAGTCTTGCGTGAGATAGTTGTCTTTTACGGCTATCGGCACACCATCGATCGGACTGAGGATATCTCCGTTCCTTCTGCGCCGTGTTGCCGCCTCGGCCTGGGCCATGACGATTGGCCGATCCAGCGCGACAAACGCATTGAGGTCCGCCCTCTGCGCGGCGCGATCCAGGGCACGTTCGGCGAGGGAGGTAGGCGCCTCAGTTCCCTGGGCCAAGGCGGCAACTTGGCTTGAGACACTATCGGGAAGACGGCTCATGGAGTGCCTCCGGATCAAAATAGCTCGCTGGCTCCGCGTCGACATCGATTTTTCGAAGACCAGCTTCTATGCGCTGCAGGGTAGCCCTCATGCGCTCCTTCTGATCCTTTGAAAGTTCCGATTGCACAACCATTTCAGACCCCCAGGAGTTCCTGTTGGAGTGTCTTGTCGGCAAGCAGTGTCTCGCGATCCGTTTCAAGGCGGATCGTCCCTTTTTCCATCACATAGGCGCGTTCCGCGATGGACAGGCAAAACTCCAGATCCTGCTCGGCCACAAGAATGGAAATGCCGCGCTCCTGGTTGATACGCTTGAGGACTCCGGCCATGTCGTCGATGATGGATGGCTGGACACCTTCCGTGGGCTCATCGAGAAGCAAAAGCCTGGGTTGGATGGCCAGGGCCCGCGCCAAGGCGAGGATTTGTTGCTGTCCACCGGACAATCCACCGGCAAGATCGTCTATTTTGGGCTCAAGCAGCGGAAAATCTTGTAAAGCGGCGGCGACCGCCTCCTTTCCATCATATCCGTTTGATGCGGCGGCGACTGCGATGTTCTCTGAAACCGTCATGCGCTCGAAAACGTAGCGGCCCTGTGGCACATAGCCGATCCCCAGCCTTGCGCGTTTGGCCGGTTTTTCCGGCAGAACCGATCCGTCGAACTCCACATGTCCGGATGTTGCCGGCACGAGCCCGGTTACAAACTTCATGAGCGTCGATTTGCCGACACCGTTTCGACCCAGCAGGGCAACGATTTCACCGGCCCGCACATCAAGGTTCACACCCCGGATAATGACCGTTTTTCCATAGCCGCCGACCGCGTCCACAACCTTAAACATGGGCGCGCCTCCCGAGATAGATATCGAGCACGCGGTCGTCCGCCCGCAATGTGTCGATGTCGCCTTCGGCGAAGACCGAACCCTGGTGAAGGACAGTGACGTGTCCTTCAAGGGTCCTCACGAATTCCATGTCGTGTTCGACGACAATCACCGTGGTATATTTGGCAAGGATCCTGACAAGCACTGAGAGTTCCCGGGTCTCCTCGTTAGTCATGCCGGCGGCCGGCTCGTCGAGCAGGACGACCCGGGGCGCCAGGCAAAGAACCATGCCGATATCCAGCCATTGCTGCTGGCCATGCGACAAGGCCGATGCTTGGACTTCCCTTTGTTTGTCCATGCCAAGCATGTGCAGTATTTTCGCGCTGATTTGGCGAGCCTGGCCGTCGTCGCGGGTTCGGGCATAGGCGGCGATCCAGAGATTTTGCGCGACAGACAGATCGCCGAATACCTGTGGTTTCTGGTTCTTCACGCCCATGCCGAGATGGACCCGTTCGTAGATGGAAGCGTTGGTGACGTTATCTGAACCGATACACACTGCCCCGTCATCGGGTTTGTAGATGCCGACACAGGTCTTGAGAAACGAGCTCTTGCCGGCACCGTTGGGACCAATCAGCGAAAAGGGCTTTCCGGTATCGAAGGACAGGCTCACGGCATTGACTGGCACCACGCCGCCGAACCGTTTCAACGCATCCTGGGTAGAAAGGCTTTTGGCCGGTCCGGCGGATTCTGCGGCATCATCGAGGATCCCCTCCAGCACATCGCGATCAATCTCGACCAATCCGGCATCGCGCGCCGCCGAGTTGGGATCCGGCAGGTAGCGTGCCCAGACCTGCCTGAGCGCGCCAAGGATGCCATTGCGCAAAAACAGCACGAGCAGCACAAGCGCTACACCCAGGACAAGCGTCGTCTGCCCGCCAACAGCCCCGCCGCCGAGCCAGAAGGAAAGTCCGCCAATCGCCAGCGCCCCGAGGAAACCGCCGGCCAATGTACCGAGCCCTCCAACCAGGACATAGATCGGCACGAGCAATGCCTCCTGAACCGAGAAAATCGATGGGTTGAGATAGTTCGACCAACCGGCAAACAGTGCGCCGCCCAGACCCGCGACACCGCCGGCATAGGCAAAGTTGAGGAGCTGGTACTTCCGCACATCAAAGCCGATAAGCTCGGCTTTCTGAATATCCAGCCGGATGCAATTGACAATCGCGCCGAAGGTCCCGCGCATCACAAAATAGGTGACCAGATAGACGATCGCGGCAACGACAACGACGATGGCAAAGGCTTCAGACGGGTCAAGTGCTTGGGCATTTTCTCCAAAGCCGAGGACAAAACCCGGAATGTTGGACATGCCGTTGTCGCCACCAATGACGGCTTCGCCGACCTTCAGCTTGAAAGACTGACTGAGAGACCACAGAAGAAGGGTGAAAGTGTAGGACAGGATCGTGCTCTGCAGAGGCCCCATCCTGGCGTAGAAGATGATCCAGCCGAGCGCGCAGGCCGTGACGGCACCAAACAGCGCACCGGCGGGCAACGCCCAGATCAGCGTGTTTCCGGTCAAAGGCGCAAGGTTGATGGCAATCACGCTGCCGAAATAGCCGCCCAAACCGTAAAAGGCCGTTTGCCCGAGGCTGAGCAGGCCGCCCTTGCCCCACACAACATCGAGACTGAGGCCGAGGATTCCGAAGATCACCCAGGACGTCGCAACGTAGGCAAGATAGGGATCCATTGTCCTCGACAGGATCAGCCCGGCAATCACGGCAGACACGGGAAAGACCAGGCCAGCGTGATCAAACAGTGTTTTCGACGTGTTCATACCGGCCTCACATCTTCCGCCGCCATCTGGCGGATATTCCCATTGGGAAGAGCCAGAGCAGCAATGCGGTGGCGACGAAAAAGAACACATCACCGGCGACTGAAGTCATGAAACTCGCTGTCAGCGACGCACCGCCACCGAGGCCTATTGCAGTGAGAGCGCTACCGGTCAGGGTGACCGGACCGACGACAACCACGGTCAGGAACGCCTTGATGACAAAGGCGAATCCCATGGAGGGCGTCGCCGGCACAATGGGCAGAAGCACCGCACCGGCAAAGCCGGCCAGGCCGCAGCCAATCGAGAAAGTCAGGGTATTGACCCGCGATGAATCGATATCGATGGCCCTTGCCATATCGGGCTGCTGGATGGCGGCTCTCGCCTTCATCCCGTAGATGGTTCGGGTCATCAAAAAATAGACGAAATAGACCATCGCGGCCGCCACCGCGATCATCAGGAGAGGATAGGCCGCGAGGCTGTACTGGCCGATTGTCAGACTTACTTGCGGCATGCCGATACCTGGCGTGACGGTTCCGAATATGAGAACCGCGAGCTGGTAGAAGGCAATGCTCAGCCCCCATGTCGCCAGCATCGTGTCGAACAGCCGCCCGTAGAGGCGCGAGATGATCAGCATCTCGACGATTGCACCGATCAGCATGGTTACCGCCACGGCCACCGGTATCGCGAGGAGGAAGGGAAGCCCCAGCTGAGTGGCCGTCAACGCAGCATAGGCGCCGATCATCAGGAACTCGCCATGGGCAAGATTGATGACCCCCATAAGCCCGAAAACAACGGCCAGACCAATTGTGGCGATCAGCAGGATCGATGCGCTTGAAAGCGACGACAACAGAACTGTCGCCAGATAGTCCATTTCCATGAAGTCCTCCCAGTGGCGCACGCCCGCAAAGCGGGCGTGCGACGGACCGATATGTCTACTGATTTTCCGGTGTGAAATGCTCGGCAAGATCAGGATTTGCGATCAGATCGCATTTGTCATCCTCATAGGTCGCCGCAACGTTTTCGAACGTCTCGATGATCTTGAAGCCGTGGTTGTTGTCGCCTTCGGCAATATAGATGTTCTGCACCAGGTGATGGGAGCCGGGAGACAGTTTCACAGTCCCGTTGGGGGCTTCAAACTCCAGCCCGCTTTCAAGCGCCGCCGTTACAGCTTCCGCATCGGCAGAGCCGGCTTTCCTGACCGCTTCCGCCCAAAGATTGACGGCATTCCATACATCCACCGCACCTGAGACGATGGGCGTATCGCTGCCATACTTTGCCTGCCACGCTTCGACAAACTTGGCGTTGGCTTCACCCTCGACCTGCTGGAAATACCCCTGGCTGGCGATGAGCCCCTCGCCGGCTTCCGGAGAAACGACGACCTGCTGGTTGCCGGATCCGTAGTTGGTCGAGACAACACCGATGGTATCTTTCAAACCGGCGGCCGCGAATTGTTCCAGGAAACCTGTCTGGTTTGCGCCCACCGGAAGGGCAACGACAAAGTCGGGCTTGGCCGCCTGGATCTTCTGGATTGTCGGCGCATAGTCGGTGACCGTCAGCGCCAGGAAATCTTCGCCAACAACGTCTCCGCCGTTTTGCCTGGCATATTCATGCACCCAGTGGGCCGAGATGGTTCCGAAATTGTAGTCGGGCGCCATGATGTACATCTTCGGGCCATATTGCTTGATGGCCCAGTCAATGAGGACGGACATCTGCTGCGAAGCGGACGAACCTGTCACGAACGTCTGCTTGTCGCAGGCACCGCCCTCATAGAGTGACGAATAGAAGTAAGGCACACTGGCTTTGCGGACGATCGGGCGTATGGCTTCACGCGACGAACTCGTCAGACCGGCAAACAAGGCATCGATCCTGTCTCGCAAAATCGCGGTATTGGCAAACTGGGTATACTTGTTGAGTTCTGACTGGGCGTCGTAGGTAACGACTTCGACGGGTGCGCCGAGCAGGCCGCCGTCCGCATTGATCTGCTCGACCGCGAGTTCCAGTGCATTGTTCTGCTGAATGCCGTAGATGTTGAGGCCACCGGTGAGATCGAAGATCGCACCGATCTTGGTTTCAGCGATTGCCTGGGTGGCAAAGCTGGCCGATGACAAAAGGCCGAGAATAAGCAGCGATTTTTTCATAAGAGGTTTTCCTCCCTTGATTGGTATCAAGAGCTGAACACCCGAATTATCGCAACCTGGAAAACATAAAGCCACGCGCTCGAATCCTGTGTTCAGCTACGTGGCTTTTGAATTTCATGTGCATCTTCGCACGGCGCGAACCTAGCGTCGGCAAAAGCTGCTGTCAACTCCACCCCGAACCCAGTACGCACTGCTTCGATGAAGCATGGTCTGCTGCGTCAAGCGGCCGCGCTCAGTCATCTTTGACAGAGCAGATCGAAATTTTCCCGACGCTCTGTCGCGCTGTGTCCAGCGGTCTCAGTATGCGGTTTGAGCCGGCGACATACCCGATTCACTCGCTGAATCCATTCTCCACCATCCAGTCGCGCATGGCGAATTTTTGCGGCTTGCCGGTAACCGTCATCGGCAAGGTATCGACGATGCGAATGTGTTTCGGGATCTTGTAGTGGGCGATTTGTCCGTCACAAAAACCGCGTATTTCGTCGGCGCTCAGTTCCATATCCTCAACCGACACGATCCATGCACCGACCACCTCCCCGAGCTTGCTGTCGGGGATGCCGAAAACCTGCGCTTCCCTGACCGCGGGGTGGCTGAACAGGAAGTCCTCGATCTCGGCGGGATAGATATTTTCGCCGCCGCGGATAATCATGTCCTTTACCCGGCCGACGATTGCGCAATAACCTTCCGCGTCGAGCGTCGCCAGATCGCCGGTGCGCATCCAACCATCAACGATGGATTCTGACGTCTTTTCAGCATCATCCCAATATCCGCGCATGACCGAGTATCCGCGTGTACAAAGCTCACCCTCTTCACCCACCGGCACGATGGCGCCTTCCTGGTCGATGACCTTGACCTCCAGATGCGGATGAATTCGGCCGACGGTGGTGACGCGTTTTTCGATGGGTTCGTCGACAAAACTCTGGAACGAAATCGGTGAGGTTTCCGTCATGCCGTAGCCGATGGTCACTTGCGTCATGTTCATCTCGTCAATGACACGCCGCATGACCTCGATCGGGCACGGAGCACCGGCCATCATGCCGGTGCGCAAATGAGAAACGTCATAGGCACCGTCAGCCAGTTCCTCCAGCATTGCGACGAACATGGTCGGCACACCGTAGAGCGCCGTGCAGCGTGCCTTGGAAACCGCCCTCAACGTGTCGGCCGCCGCAAAGGATTCTCCGGCGAACACCATTGCTGCGCCTGCGCTGACGCAGCCGAGCACGCCGAGGACCATGCCGAAACAATGATAGAGCGGGACCGGTATGCAGAGCCGGTCCCGTTCGCTGAAATTCATCCGCTCGGCCGTGAACCGGGCATTGTTGACGATGTTGTAGTGCGTGAGTGTCGCGCCCTTCGGCGAACCGGTGGTCCCGGACGTAAACTGAATGTTGATCGGATCATCAGGATCAAGGGATTTTGCTATCGCATCAAGCCGCAATTGCTGCGCCGGCCCGCCAAGCGACTGGACCTCCGCAAAGGTGAATGAACCGGGCTCCGGGTCGTCGGACATGACGATGACATGCTTCAGTTGCGGCAGCTTCGCCGCCGACAATCGCCCGGGTTCGCTGTCGGCCAGCTCCGGCGCCAGGCTTCGCAGCATTTCGACATAGTTCGAGGTCTTGAAACTTTGCGCCAGGACAAGCGCGCGGCAGCCGACCTTCTGGAGCGCAAACTCCAGCTCGGAGATCCGGTAGGCCGGGTTGATATTGACCAGGACAAGCCCGATGCGTGCGGTGGCGAACTGCGTCAGAACCCATTCGAGTCGGTTGGGCGACCAGATCCCTATCCTGTCGCCTTTCTGAAGCCCAAGGGCAAGAAGGCCGGAAGCCAGCTCATCGACCATTCGGTCGACGTCGTAATAGGTGTATGCCGCATCTTCGTTCGGGAAGATCAGCGCCTCGCGCGGTCCATGTCTGGTGACAGCTTCGCGAAGCAGATCGGGAATTGTCATGTGCCTGAGTTCGGGCCGTTCCGCACCGCGCACGTAGGATCGACCGTCTTGCGGTGCAAGGGCGGATCGGTCGTCGCCGGACGTGTGACCGCCGTCCGGGCCGGCTTTCAGAACCCCGGCGAGACTTTCGTTGAGTATGGACATGCGTTCCTCCTCACAGCGTTCGCCAATCGACGCTTTGCTCAAATGCATGCGCGGCCTGGTAGATTTTCAGCTCACCATAATGGGGTCCCACCAGCATCATGCCGATCGGGAGGCCCTCGCTCAGCCCGCATGGCAAAGACATGGCGGGCAATCCGCCGTTGAACGGCGCCGTGTTGCCGATCATTTCAAATGCGCGCTGGACGTAAAGCGTGATGGAACAGTCCGCAGGCGGGATTTTCTGCGGTTTCATCGGCAGGGTCGGCATGACCAGGAGGTCGTGTTTGTTGAGCGCTTCCAGGTACTTTTCATGAACCTTGCGCATTAGGTTCTGCGCCTTGCCATAATAACGACCGCGATATTGCGTCTGGAAATACTCGCCGAGAAACATGCAAACCTTCAGGGAATGGGACAATTCGTCGGCCCTGTGCCTCCAGGCGGCGGCCTGGTTGATCATTGATGGCAGAAACAGGCCGCGATAATTGGTACCGCCGCAATTGCCGTGCATCATGTGGTCCTGAAGCCCCTCCACTGTAATGGCGGTCCAAAGATCGGCGGCAAAGTGGTGCTCGTCGACGGAAACCTCTTCCACGCGGGCGCCGAGTTCGCTGAAACGGTCCACAGCGGCACGCACCTTATCGTCCACATCCGCTTCGCTCTCGGGGCGACCGAAGCCCTGCTTCAGGATACCGATGCGCATGCCGTTACAACCCCGGTTCAAGGCTTCCGTATAGCGGTAGACCTTCGGCGCGTTCTGCCGGGGATCAAGCCCGTCTTCACCGGCCAGCACTTCAAGGAACAAGGCATTGTCGGCAACATTGCTGGTGACCGGACCGACATGATCGATGGTCTGTTCCACCGGCATGACACCCGTGTAGGGCACCAGACCATGGGTCGGCTTCATGCCGTAAACGCCACAACTTGACGAAGGGATACGCACGGACCCGCCCTGGTCGCCGGCGATCGCCATGTCCACTTCGCCCGCCGCCACCAGCGCGGCCGAACCGCTGGAAGATCCGCCGGCCATGTAACCGTGCTTCCAGGGGTTGTGCACCGGCCCGGTCGCATTGGTATGCGAGCCACCGGATATGCAGAGGTTCTCGCAGTGGGCTTTTCCCGCCACAATGCCGCCGGCATCGAGAATGCGCGTGACAATCGTAGCATCGATTTCGGGAACATATCCTTCCATGATCGAACTGCCGTTCATCATCGGCACACCGGCGACGCAAACGGTATCTTTAAGGGCAATGCGTTTGCCGCGCAGCGGGCCGTCCACAGCACCCTTGATGTCGGTTTTGTAGTACCAGGCATTCAGAGGGTTTTCCGCAGGTGACGGGCGGTAGCCGGGCGCTCTCGGATAACGCACCTCCGGCAGATAGTCCGGCGCTGCATCGATGCGATCGTAACACTGGATGTAGGGCTCCATGATCTCCCGGTATTCTTCCAGCTCGGCATCGGTGAGATGCATGCCGAAGCGCTGTGCCATTTCCTGCATTTGAGAAAGGGTCGGGCGTATGATCGTCATATTCGTCACCGGTGGTGTGTTGAGGTTGTGCACGGGCGCTGTTCCTTCTCTGCCCACCGCGGAGCTTTTGGACAGAGACGATGCAATGTTTGCGGATGATCCAGGCGGATGGCTGGACGCCTCGCCCGGCCGGGTCGAGCGGGCGGTACCGAAACCCAAAAAGCGGTCGACCTTGGCGCGGTCCTGCAGATCCTGTTTTGTCAGTTCGCCGGTCAGGCGGCCACGCTCCAGCACGACGACACGGTCCGACAGGTCGGCGATGAAGTCGAAATTCTGCTCCACCAGCAACATTGTCAGGCCACGTTGGCGGCGCAGGCCGTCGAGAGTCTCGGCCATCTCCTCGATGATCGACGGCTGAATGCCTTCGGTCGGCTCATCCAGCAACAGAAAGTCGGGGTCGGCCATCAGGCAGCGGGCCAGCGCCAGCAATTGCTGTTCACCGCCAGACAGCGCGCCGCCCTCCCGGTCCAGAAGGCGGTTCAGGCGCGGGAAATGTTCAAGGATCGTTTCGAACGTTTCGGCTTCACTGCCCTGTCCGTGATCGTGGTAGGCAAAACGCATATTGTCGCGCACGGACAACTGCGGAAATATCCCGCGCCCCTGCGGCACATATCCAATGCCGATCGCGGCGCGTGCATATGGGGTCGATTTCGTGATCTCCTGTCCGCGAAAGCGAACCGTGCCCCCGGTTGCCGGCAGGAAACCCATCAGCGTCTTGAGCAGCGTGGATTTCCCCATGCCGTTATGGCCGAGGATGCCAACCACCTGGTTCTCTCCGACGTCGATGTCGATCCCGTGAAGGACCGGAACACGGCCATAGCCGCCGAAAAGGCCCCTCACCTCAAGGACTGTTTCCGCTTCCCCCGTCATTTCAGCCCTTCTTCCCAAGATAGACACGGCGAACGGTGTCATCGGACATGACCCTGTCCACGTCATCTTCGACAAGGATTGCGCCCTGATGGAACACGGTCACCGTGGACGCGATCGAGCGGATGAATTGCATGTCATGCTCGACAATGATCACAGCGGCTTTCCGGTTGAGCTCGCGGATGATCGATACCATGCGTTCGACATCGTCAGCGGACATCCCTGCGACCGGTTCGTCCAGCAGAACAAGCCAGGGGTCAGCCACCGCGACGATCCCGAGTTCAACCTGCTGACGTTCGCCATGGGCCAGGCGCCCGACCTGGGACTTTGCAATCCCGCCAAGGGCAAGACGGTCAATCATGTCCGAGGTTTTGCGGTCTGCTTCGGAGGCAGGATTTCTTCGCCGCGCGGCAAGCCAGATATTTTCGCGCACGGTCAGACCGTCGAGGACGCTCGGAACCTGTGTTTTCACGCCGACGCCCAGCGCGGCGATTTCGTGCGGATGCCATTCTGTGGTTTCCTCGCCGCGCATGAAGATGTGGCCTTCGCTTGGAGTCAGCAGGCCGGTCAGACACTTGAAGAACGTGCTCTTTCCGGCACCGTTCGGCCCAATCAGGCAACGTAGTTCCCGGGCAGCGAGCTTGAAATTGACGTTGTCGGCGGCAACGACACCACCGAACCGCATTGTCAGGTTTTCCGTCTCGAGCACTGTTTCAGCCATTGACGGCGCTCCGTTGCCGGATACGGCGGCCGGTTCTTTGCCGGCGCGTCGAAACCCGACGGAAAACATCCGCGACAGCCGGGACAAGACCTTTGGGCAGGAACAGCACGAACAGGACAAGAATGAGCCCGGTGATCAGCGTGTTGTCCACCAGGGACTGCTGGCCCAGCAGGAATTTCAGATAGGCAAGGCCGGCGGCACCGACAATCGGTCCAAGACGGGTGCCAAGACCGCCGACAATGCACCAGATGATGATTTCCGCGGTCTGCTGCAGGCTGAACAGACCGGGCGTAACGATTTCTGCCCAGTTGGCGAAAAACGCACCGGAAAGGCCTGCAACTGCTGCTCCGATTGTAAACAGCAGTGTTTTTCGCGCCCTGACGTCATAACCCATCAAGGACATGCGGATTTCGTTCTCACGCGTGCCGATCGCAATACGGCCGAAACTGCTGTTCAAGAGCCAGGTAACAAACAGAAACACGAGCACCAGCGCAATGGCCACGACATAGTAGAGACTGTCCCCCCAGACATACGCATCGGGGTAGCCGGGCACGTTCAGGGTCTGAAAACCCGGTATGCCGTTAAAGCCTCCGAGCCGCGCCGAACCGATCACATATTCCGGACCGGCGGTCGAGTTCATGAATTTATAGAAGATCAGGGTCACAACAAGCGTGATGACGCCGAGATAGACATCGGCCAGCCGCCCGTAAAACATCATCGCACCGAGAACCAACGCAAACAGAGCGGGAACCACGACCGCAAGCAACATGGGAACCGTGCTTTCACCGAAATTGATAGCGGAGATGGCGTAAGTGTACGCGCCGAGCCCGAAGAATGCCGCCTGGCCGAAACACAGGATGCCGCCGAAGCCCCAGATCAGGCCGAGGCTCAGGCCGAGCATGGAATAGACCAGCAGGACCGTCAGCGTATAGGTATCGATGAGGCTCGGGAGGACCAGGATCAGAGCGATCGAGATTACAACGATCCAGGCGTACTCGCGAAACGGATCGGTTCGCATCACAGCCTGCCCTTGAAAAAGCGGGTGGTGATACCCTGCGGCAGCAGGCGCAGGAGGACGACGGCAGCGATCAGCAGCGCGACCTCCCCGACAACGGGCGACAGGGCGAAGGTGAAAACCTGATTGACCAGCCCGAAAAACCCGGCGCTGCTCAGAAGGCCGGCGACCAGTGACGGCCCGCCCGCAATGACCGTGATGAAGGCCTTGGCGATATAAGCGCCGCCCGATGAAGGCACGAGGCCGACCAGCGGCGCAAAAACGGCACCAGCCAGTCCGGATAATGCGGAACCGACAAAAAAGGTCGCCATGTAGACGCGGTCCGGGCTGTAGCCCAGTGCCGCCGCCATGTCGGCGCGCTGCATCGTTCCGCGGGCCACCAGGCCGACGCGCGTTCCCTTCAGAACGGCATAGAGTGTGATCACCAGAACGATCGCCACGAAGACGATAAAGAAATTGTAGCCGTTGATCTGATAGGCACCGATCGGAATCCCCGGTATCGGCGTCGAAATCCCGGTGGTGGTGTTGCCGAAGATCATGGTGACGGCGCCGACAAAGAAAAGGCTGAGCCCCCAGGTCGCCAGCATTGTGTCGACCAGCCGCCCGTAGAGGTGACGTATGACCAGCCTTTCGACAACGAGCCCGATGAAGCCGACGACGATGGGCGCTATGATGATCATGGCGACAAAGACATTGGCACCCGCATGAACGGCCGTGATGGTCACGTATCCGCCCAGCATCATGAATTCACCATGGGCAAGGTTGATGACCTTCATCATGCCGAAGACAACCGCAAGCCCGGCGCTGATCAGCACCAGCGACGCGATTGCGTAGATGATTTCCACCAGTATGACGGCTGTGAGGTCCATAAGTTGTCTTCATAAATCGGGTTGTTGCGCAGGCCGGTTCAAACGGCCATTAATCCGCAGTGCACGGGAGACGCCCGAAACCGGGCGCCTCCACAGCGAAATCAAGGGAGGAGTTGATCAGATCTTGATTTCATACTGGGTGTTGTCGTCCGGATTGGCGACCAGGTCGCAGACGGCCTGTGTGTCGATCGGGGGGCGTTGCGGAAGGGTGTCGATCACCTTCATGCCCTGGTCCTCGACGACCATCAGATGCACATCGAGGGTCGCATGGTGCGTTTTCGGATCGACGGTGACCTTGCCGGCGGGACCTTCGATCGACAGTCCCGACTCCAGCGCCGCGATAACGGCATCGCGGTCCGTGCTGCCGGCCTTTTTCACCGCTTCGGCCCAGGTTTTGACGCCCTGGTAGTTGGAAACCGCGATTTCATGGATCGCGCTGCTGTCGCCGTAGGCATCGGCCCAGGCCTGCTTGAAGGCCTTGTTCGCGGGTGTGTCCAGTTCCTGGCTGTAATTATAGGCGACCATGATGCCATTGCCCTCTTCGGGCGTCAGCACCTTGTGCTCGTTGCCGACACCCATCGTGGTCGACGCCAGCGGGATCTTGTCCTTCATGCCGGCCGCCGCCCACTGGCGGAAGAACGACAGATGCGCACCGCCAACCAGCGGCGCAATGACAAGGTCTGGCGCTGCACCCTGTATCTTGGCGATGGTCGAACCGAAATCGGACACATCAAGCGGAAAGAAATCGACGGCGATGACCTCGCCGCCATTGTCCTCGACATATTTCTGGATCCACTTGGCGGTGATCTGCCCGTAATTGTAGTCGGCCGCGAGGATGTAGACCTTGTTGCCGCCGGCTCTTTCCATGGCAAAGGGAACAAGCGCTTCCACCTGCTGGGCCGGGGTCACGCCGTTGATGAAGATGTTCCGGTCGCACACGCCCCCCTCGTAAAGCACGTTGTAGAAGTACAGCGTTTTTGCCTTGCGCATCGTCTGCCGGATGGCTTCCCGCGAGGCGGACAGGATGCCGCCATGCACGACATCGGCCTTGTCCCTGCGCACCAGTTGCTGGCCGAATTGCGTGTAGAGCGCCATGTCCGATTGTGTGTCGTAGCTGACGACCTCGATTTGTTTGCCGTTGAGACCGCCAGCTTCGTTGATTTCCTTGACTGCAAGCCGCATGGCCATGTCCATGGGTTTGCCATAGGCATCGAATATTCCGGACGTGTCGAGAATGGATCCGAGTTTGATCGTATCTGCGGCGGCCACGATCTTTGGCAGTGCCAAGGTGCCCGCCAGCGCCGCTGATGCGGCGATGAAGTCACGTCGTTTGATGGTCATTTCTTACCTCCCGGTTCATTTTTGTCGCTGGATTTCGATCGGATGCGATTGGCATAGTCGGCGGTGCGCCCAGCCAGATTCGCATCAAAATCAAAGCCGATTTCTTCACCCATCTGCTTCATGGCCGGCAGCCGGACCGCCATGCCGAGGATCTGGTCCATGGCAGCACCGAATGCACCGTTCACGCCCTCGCCATCGGAAAAGCCGCCCTGGGCCACGCCGCCGATCTGATTGATCTTGATGGAGTCGATCTTTTCGACCGGCTTCATCATCTGGGTCATGATGTCCGGCATGCGGTCCAGCCGCCGTTCTTCGAGGCGCATGGAGATGATCGCGTCGCTCAATCCGTTTTCCGCGGCTATCAGCGCGGCCTTGCCGCCGGCTTCGGACTCAAGGCGCAGTTTTTCCGCCTTGGCGGCGATCTCGGCGGCCTTCGCATCCGCCGCCGCCTTGGCCAGCATGGTTTCGTTGTCCGACTTCGCCCTGGCGTCCTCGACCGCGATGTCGCGGTCGACCTTCATCATCGCAACTGCCTTTTCACGGCTCGCGATCGCGGTTTCCTTCTCGGTCTGGACCGCTTCGGCGGCAAGCAGCACCTTCGATCGCGACGCCTCTTCCGCAGCTTTCGCCTCCGCTTCTTCGGCACGCTTTTGCGCCAGTCGCATGGCGTTGTCGATCTTGGTTTCCTCGAGCGCCAGGATGGCCGCCATTTCCTTGCGGCGCAGATCCTCGTCATGGGCGATCTTGACGGCATCGATCTCCAGGTTTTTGACCAGCGATGCTTTTTCGGCCGTGCGGTCCGCCTCTGTCCTGATCTCCGCCGACTTGGCTTCGGCCTCCGCCTGCAGCCTGGCCAAATGCTCACGCTGGGCGATTTCCGCCTCCCGCTCCGCGCGCTCGATATCAAGGCGGCGCTGGGCCTGCGCCAACTGGCTTTCCCGCACGGCTATGTCGGCTTCCGTTTCGATACGGATCCGCTCCTTGCGGTTGTCGGCCACCAGTCCGGCCAGTTTTCGCATACCTTCTGAATTGAAGGCATTGTTGTCGTCGAGGCCGGTGAAACTGCCCTGGTCAACATTCAAGAGAACAGCCGAGACCAGTGTCAGCCCGAGCGTTTCGATCCGCCGCTCGACAATCTGGGCCACCTGCTCCGAGAAGGCCGCTCTCTCCCGGTGGATCTCGTCGAGCGAGCGCGCCGCTGCGGCGTCCTGCATCGCGGCAGCAAGCTGGCCGTGAAGCAACGCCTCGACCGCCTCACCGCCCCGCGCAATGCGGCTGCCGAGCGCCTGGGCCGCGCGGGCAACGCCATCCCGTGTCGGATCGACCCGGACCTCGATCTCCATTTCCGCGTCAGCCCTGAGGCGGTCACCGGTCAGCAGCGAATGCGGGCCGGACCTGTCGAGCCGGATGGCTATTGCGCCCATCGAAACCTTTTGAACCTGGTGGAGAATCGGAAGCGCGAGGCAACCGCCGTCAATGACGACCTTCTGACCGCCAAAACCGGTTCGCACGAGCGACAAGTCGCGTGTCGCCTTTGCGTAGAACCGGTGCAGGAACCAGACAAAGACGGCAACCGCAATCGCAATGAGCAGCAAAGAAATCGTCCAGACCACGGAGCACTCCCTGATGTGGAAATGGCCGTGAGTCATCGGTTCGCCATTCCCCTAAAATATCCGGGAAATGCTAGGCAGAAATTACTTTCCTTTTCAAGTAATTTTTTTACATGTTGTTTTTATTGTATTTTTTCGAACTCATCGAAAATGACACCGTTGGCGCGCGCCAGATAAATTGGTGCCGTATTGCGCGAGTTGGATATGTACACAGACTGTCGCGCGCTCTTGTAGGGCACCGGACAGCTGGATGATTCTCTGGCACCGTGCCACTTGCCTCCGCCCTCTTCCATCAGGCTTGAAAGGAACTGAAACCCCTCATAGGTCGATTGGCCCAGCGCATTGAGCATAGGTGCCCGATCGCGGTGAAGCGTGTGGTATTTTTCTCGGAAGCTGGCATTTTCGGCGGTGTTGAGCGCAGCAAAATAGGAGGCTGAGGAGAAAAGCCTTTGCAGGTTTTCCTCGCCGCTCGCCAGCAATCCGTTTTCTTCCATCGCGCAGGACAAACGGACGATTTTCTTGTGCAGTTCGAGCGCCCCGAAAATGCGGTTGAAGTCCACCGCATCCTGACCCACGAGCGAAACCAGCACACCGTCGGCGCCGGAGCCGCCGATCTGGTCCACGTATTTCTCCAGATTGCCGCAGGAGAACGGCAGATATTTCTCGAAGACCAGTTCTGCACTGAGCGATGCGATCTTAGCCTTGGCATAATTGTGCGACGTCCGCGGCCAGACATAATCGTTTCCGATCAACGCCCATTTCTTCAGCCGGAACTTGCGGCACAGATGCTCCATTGCCGGGCCGAGTTGCTTGGGCGGTGTATCACCGATGGCAAACACGCCGTTTGAGTGCTCGCCGCCTTCATAAAGCGGTGTGTAGACATAGGGAATGCGGCCCTGGACAACCTTGGTCAGACGCTGGCGCACCGCGCTGATATGCATTCCGACGATCGCATCGATCGATCCATTCTCAATCAGCGTGTGCACCAGCTCATCTACCGGAGTTTCCGATTCGATCGCGGAATCGATCATGATCATCTGGACCGGACGGCCGGAAATGCCTGAAAACCGGTTGAGTTCCCGAACGGCCACCTGTGCACTGGCGATACACGATGGCGCCCAAAGGCCCGCAGACCCGCACATCGGAATCAGCAGCGCCACCTTGTAGGCGCGTTGGTCCAGCACGTTTTCCTGATCGTCATCAAGGGTGTCGAATGTATACGGCAGCCGGGATTTGTCTGCTGTAACACCCAATTCAAGGCGCATTGCGACGGTCTTTCTCTGTGTTTCGTCTCCTATCGGAATTGAAATTCCTTTCCAAGTCAACTAATTTTACCAAACAAGTTCAACTGAGAACGATCTGACAATGGCCCCATCGACGTCCCCTGTGAGCGCATATCTGTCCTATTCCCTTGCTGCTGCGCATCGCAGACTCAGCGTTGAGCTCAATCGCGAGCTCAAGAAAATGGGCGTGCAGATCGAGACGTGGCTCGTCCTGCAGACACTGCAAACCGGTCACGGCTACACAATGACCGAGCTTGCCGGCATCGTTCTCATGAACCCTCCGACGCTGACCAAGCTGGTTGACCGCATGGTGGCCGAGGGACTTGTTCAGCGCCAACTCGACGTCGAAGACAATCGACGGGTTCAGCTGATGCTGACGGATCTCGGGATGGATGTTTGTCAGAAGGTGACCGAGCATGTTGAAGCTCAAAACGACATGATCGTACGCACGATCGGCGAAGAAAGGGCCACCATTCTACGGGAGGTCCTGGAGACGCTGGCTTAGTCTCAAACCGCGGCTTTCATCCAACGCGACAAGCCTTGGCGGCAACGGCATCCACGCGTCACCTGCAACTATCCGCTGAAATTCTCCGCTTCACGGCCACGCCTGGCAAATCCGCTGGCCCCGGTGGATCGCACGTCGTGCCTTTGGTGTCACTGCGTCCATGCATGGCAAGCTGGCCATGCGGCATCAAATCAGAGCCGATCCGATCAGCGAAACCGGTGCGGGACTTTTCTGGCGAGCCGCGTCAACTCCTTGTTCGCCAGGATCGCCCGACGGGCACGACCACGCAACTTGGAGCGAACAGAAGGCGCCTTCGCCGGCATTCCTGACAGGTCGAACTCCTCGCCTCCGTTGAGCAGGGAGACAACTATATCGTAACAAAGGCCGACTTCTTTTTCGAAAGCTTCTGGTTGACCCGACGCCGCGAAGATCCCGGCAATATCCTGTCTAACATCGTTACCGTGCGCATGTCGCAGATGTTCTGCCGCGGCCGGGGCATAGGCGATCGTCCTATCTGCATCCTGGACGAAATCCGACACGGCCTGCCAGGCAGCCCGCCGCCGGAACCAGCCGCGTCTGAGCCGTCCAGGGTCGATAACGTGTTCAACCTCGGCCGCAGGTGCGTAAATCGCCAATCGGCCATCGGCAGTTAATCTCTCGACGACATCGTTGTCCTCGTTTGACAGCAACGCGTGACCCGGACCAATCCGGCCAAGCCCAGCTGAGAATCCACCCGCCGAAACCAGAGCCGCCTTGTCGAATGCGATGTTGCAGCCAACAAGCCACTCCGTCGATTTGAGCCTTCGGGATTTGTCGCCCCAATCAACAACGGAAAGGTATGAAAGAAGGTGGTCGGCTAGCCAGTCCGGTCTTTGTGAGAGCCAATGCGGCCGCACGCGGCCGCCTACGACGGCGGTTCGTTTTCCAAAAGCCTCGAACGCGGCGAGGACTTCAACAGCCCACCCTGTAGCTGCGAGAGCATCGTCGTCAATGTAAGCCACATAATCGCTGCGTGCCGTTTCGAGCCCGATGTTTCGAGCGTTGGAAAGACCGGGCTGATCCGCGATAATGTAGGTAATTTGCGGATCGTCATCGAAGCGCTCGGCAAATGCCGAAGCCTTTCGTTTATCCGGTGAATTGTCGACAACAATGATCTCGAGTTGCTCGGGCGGCATTGTCTGCGACTGCAATGAAGCCAATGCATAGGGAAGCAGGTCATAGCGGTCATAAGTCGCGATGACCACGCTAAGGCGAGGCTTGGTGATAATCCAATCGCCTGGCGTCCTGTTCTGTTTATCCCCAGCGGATGTCAGGGGCGGCATCGATGTCAATCCGCCATTTTCCTGGTCGGTCTCGTCGTTCTGCTGGACACCGCCGACGAGCATAACCGAGACCAAGTCATAAATCAGACCGACATCCTGCCGCACCAGTTCGCTCCGGTCGGTCTGCCTGAAAAAATGCAGAGGAAGTGGCGGATTGCGATCCTTCTGTGCCTGGCGCAGGCGCTGACCGGCAGGCTGAACTCCATCGGCCGGCCCCTTGGCATCCTTGAGAAAGTCCGACACGGCCTGCCAAGCGGATTGTCGTCGCAACCCCCGCCGGTCCAGGCGCTCGGGATCGATAACGCGAGACACTTTGGCTTCAGGCGTGTAGACCCTCAAATAGCCCTGCTGCCGTAGCTGCTCTTCAACTTCCGCTTCCCCGTTCGACATGTTGAACTGGTCCTGCGTTGTTTTTTCAAGAGTGTTGGAAAAGCCTCCCACCGATTGCAGCGCTGTTTTTTTGTAGGCGATATTGCATCCGGACATCCTCTTGTCGGAATCGAGTTCTCGACGCGTTCCTTCCCAGTCGACGACCGACAGATATTTCACCAGCTCGTCGGGTAGCCAGGTTGGTTGTGGCCCGATCCACCGCGCCAATACAGGTCCACCTACAACACCGGCCGATCCGTCAAACACATGGAAGGTTGCAACGATCTCGCTTGCCCAATTGGGGTCTGCTATCGCGTTGTCGTCGACGAAGGCCACGATGTCGGCACGCGCTTTCGATAGCCCCAAATTGCGAGCGTTGGATTGCCCGGAGGCCGGCTCCAAAATGTAGTTGAGGTGCGGAGATGGTGAGTAACGTTCTGCGACGGCTGCTGCGAAATCCTGATCCGGTGAATGGTCGACGACAATGACCTCCAGAAACCCCGGCGGCACATTTTGCTCAGTCAAGGACCGGATTGTGTCCGGCAGTGTCTCATAGCGATCACACGTCGCCACAACGACGGAAAGCCACGGCTTGTGCTTATCTGTCGAAGGCAAGGATGTATTGCCTGATATACTCGGTGCGTTCTTTGCTTGTCCGCCGCTTTCCGGAATTTCTTTATTTCGGTGCTTGCCGCTGAACCCGGCGGATATGCCCGGCAAGACATCGCGCAGGATGCCCTGCCAGGCTTCGAAATACGCATCTTGTGAAGAGTTCAATTCATGGAGATTCTGTGCCAGTTCGCGACGCGCTTCGCGCTTGGAATGTTCATCCAGCAGTTCCAGAATATCGGCGGCCATTTCCTCTGCGGTCTCGGTTACGGGACTGTCAAAGCGACCGAATTCAACTCCCCTCATGCCTTGCTTGGTCGAACTGAAGCATGCACTCCACCCCAACACATCCATTGCCTTTATGCTGATGCCGGTTCCTTTGCGGTCCGGAAGCACAAGCACGCTGGACCGTATCGCGATGTCTTCGAGGCGATCGACAAACTCGCAACAAACCACGTCGGGATACTTGCGGATGTAGGGCCGAAGACCGTTGAGCACCCTTCCCACGATGACAATGCGCAGCTTCCGACGCTTCTCTAGCCGTGGCCGGACCTTTTCCAGGAACCAACGTATGCTCTGAACATTGTTCTCATGCCAGCTGCCCCAAAGCATGATATCAAAAAAACCCGGGGCTCCATTCTCACACGCTATGTTGTTTTCCTTGGCAAACTGCAGCCATGGCCTGTCAGATGGCGTGGAGCGATTGCGTATCGGCCGGACAAAAACAGAGCGGAGGGCGAAATCTGCAATTTCGCGCTGTTCGCTTTCAGACAGGTTTACGCAACAATCGACTGCCTTCCATATGGCTCGTTCCTGCTCGAGCCTGAGAGCTGGTCCGTCCGGTCCTGAAGGGACAAATCCGGGAACACCGTGAATATCGAGCAGGTGAGAGTAGATGTCGTGCGTTTCCAGAATAATGGGAGCGTTGGTGAGACTACGAGTTGCCTCGACATGTGGGGCGTGGTTGACGATGGCCACTTTTGCAGTTCGACCAATCCAGTCGACCAGCTTTGGGGTTTCTGTAACGGCATTGGCCAAAAGCATGGACATGCGCTTGAGAGCAGAAGCTGATCTGAACTCCGCCGTAGACTTCAGTTCATTCAGGCCGTTGTGTTCATCACGCTCCATGATCGCAAAATAGTGCGGACGGACCACGGCCTGATCCTGACCGATCATTTTCCTTATCCGATCGACCCGCCTTGCGCCATTATTAGGCCAGTGATCGAAATACAGACGTGCTACGCGGAAGCCGAGTTCAATCAACACCCTGACCTGAGCATCGAATATTGCGGAACTGCCCACCCTGCCCCAAAAGGCTGATGAAACAATCGCAATCGGCCCGAACGAATCAACAACAAGCGAGTAATTACTTTCAGCGTCGGCTTCCCTTATCTTCTTAACAAATCCAGCAACGGCTTCGGGCGCGGGAAAGGCCAAGTGATCGGCCGTGCGGTCAATCTGAACCGTCGAAATATCGTTCCATCGCGACGCGCTGCCGTCGGTGCCGTTTGCGGTTAGGACGGTTATACGGTGGAACGGAGAGCCGCTCTGGAGGCGAGATTTGAGCGTTGCGCGATCCGCAAGCCCAGGCGTGTCGCGCATCGATTGACGCTGAGCCGGCACGGCAACAAATTTGATCGGCAATGGATTGTCGAGTTGCAGCTGCGCTGCGAGCCCGAGCAGAGCTTCGAGATGCCACACCTCGACCGCTGGCATTAATATCAGATCAGGAAGCTGGGCCGCCTTCTCGCGCTCCTTCAGCCAGACGCCGAATTTCGTGAATATTGCGTGCTCGCCCATTGCTGTGGCGGGAACAACACCAATCTCCTCATCATTAACACTTCCCTCGGGACGGGGTTGCCTTTCATTACTCCGACGGGAACCGTCTCGATGCACGGCGCCGGATCTGTGCACACCCAGGGCATAGCGATGGCGGATCCTCCATTTGATCTTCTTCGCCAGGTTACGGGCCGGTTCGACCAAAATCACAAAAACCGTACGCCAATAAATCCACTCCCCTGCTCGGCGGAAAAACTCCAGCGCGGGAAATGCCCGGCGTTGATGTGCAGATAAAGATGCACGCCCGGCGGGTTTTAACACATAGGGGTACAGCAGCGTCCAAAAGAGGTGTTTCGTCAACAGCCTTTGCAAATGCCGCACCGCCCGCAGACACCATCCGGCGACACGTTGAAGTTTGTAGAAGATTCGTACGATTACCCACACCAGCAGAGCAGTCAGGCGCACTAGGATACCCTTGTTTGCGGCATGCCATGTGGTGCGGGCCCACATATCCATTGCGGCTATTCTAGACGCAATCCGGCCTGCAATCACGGTGGCGTGTGTTCTCCCTGCGCCTTTGCGAACTGTCGTGGTGTTGTCCGGCACGGGTTTGTCCTGCAGTTCCGCCCAGCCAGCCGGATATAGGGTCCGCCAGACGGTCGCTCGGTCGCCAGCAGACAAATCGTCGTCACAGTCGACGTGCCAGTCGACAGCCCAACCAGACTCATCCAGAAGGCGAACGACCTCTTGTGTAAACTCTTTTTCGGATTCGGATGCATGTGCGCGGGCCGGATCGAGAACCACAATGCGGCGCCTGTTTCCGGCGATCTCATCAGCAAAATTCGTCACCTAGCCGCTACCCACCCAATCACGGTTACAAATATCCAGACATGCGTCTGATAACAGCGTTGCCCAAAAAAGCCGAGTTGTTCTACTCTGTAAGTCTTCAGACTGAATAGGAAACCGACCGCTTCCAGTGGGTGGTTGAACAGTGAAAGTTCAAAGCCATCCGGGGCTCCAGAGGTGAACTTTTGCATAGAGTTCGCCTGCGGAAACCAGTGAAAACCGCCTCCAACGGATTTTTGCCGTTTACAAGAATTTTCTCGATCTCGGACTGGCAAGGCTTTTGTTCCGAATTTCACTCTAATATCTTGGTATTTGGGAATATTTGAATTGCACACATCAACACTTTACGCAAAGAGGGCGTTCATGACGCCGCTACGTCTTCACAGCGCCACCAAGGAAGCATCCGGCCCGAGGTTGAAGAGGCCTTATGAGTGGTCTCGGTAAATCCGGCAAGCGTCTTCTCGTCTGGCAATGGGGTCGCAGGGGCGCAGGTCCGCGCTTTGCTGCCGAGCTGGCGGAGGCGTTCGAGCGGACCGGCCACGAACCGGTGTTGTCTCTGTCGCAGCGCGCAGAAAGTTTTGCGGGCCTGAAAAGCCTGTGTACGCGTGGCTATCACATCGATGCCGGCGGCAGTCTTCTCGGCCAGGCCAGGTTTGGCCTCGGTCTTCCGGTCACTTTGTCGAAACTTGAGAACTTTCTGCGGCACGAAAGCATCGATGCCGCAGTTTGCGCCATGCCGGGATACTGGGACCGCGCCGTAGCCGCAAAGCTCCGGCGCGCTGGCATACCGCTTGTGACCATCGTTCACGATTGGCGCGCCCATGCCGGCGACGGGCACGATCTGGTCTATCGGCTGCAGCGAGGCGTGATACGTGATAGCGCGGCAATCGTGACGCTTTCAGATCACGTTGAACAGCAGTTGCGCGGCGGATCGTCGGAGATGTCGGGCTTGCGACATCTCAGGCGTCTGGCACATCCGCCCTTTGCATTTTCCGATCTAATGCTTAAATCGCCGGTCGCATGGAAACCGCACGGCGGACCGTCTAACATCCTGATCGTTGGCCGCATAAAGGCATACAAAGGCGTGGAAACGGCGCTCGCGATGATGGACCACTTGTCCGATGTTCCGGTGAGGTTGCGTATTGCCGGCGCTTTGGGCAGGCCAAAATGGCGGGTTCGGGCGGAAGCGATGAATTCGGTTCACTTGAGGCCGGAATGGCTGTCCGAGCGCGATCTCGTCGCCGAAATCGACGCCGCGGATATCGTACTGTTTCCCTATGTTGCTGCCACCCAGTCCGGCCTCATACCACTTTGCCAGTCGCGTGGCCGCGTTGTTGTTGTCAGTCCGGCCGGTGGTATCGCAGAGCAGGTCGCGGCGGGCCGAGATGGTGTGGTTACGGAGGCTGCAACGGCTCGATCACTTGCCGGTGCTGTTCGAAATCTCGTCGATGATCCGGCTTTTTGCCGACGCCTGGCAGAGAACGCTCTTGCTGATCATGTGCCCGAGCCAGAATGGTCAAAGTTGGCGTCAGGCATCGTTGACCTGTGCAATCTGGTACAGCGTGATGTTAACCTCGCGTCAAAAAATCAAATGCAGTAAATCGACAACAGTTCCAAATTGGTATAACTCCCGACCACTGATGGAGGAGGTTTTGGAGGTTCTTGGGAATATGCCGTACCGCCGAAGCGGCATCGGAAGGTGCGGTACGTTACGAAAAACGACTTACCGGTTTCCATTGGATCGCCCAAACAGCTGACATCCTGCCTTGACCCAAAAGGTCAATTGGTGCCCAAGGCTTAACACTTACGCTGGACCGCTAGGGGGCCTAGTTATCAGACCTTCAGACTCGCGCGTTTTGTTTGCAGCCAACGAATTGGGCAATTTTTTGCATCATCGTGGCGCTTTGGCTCGAGCCTTGGCAGACAAGGGCGTGGCCAGCGTTGTTATCGCGGACGCCGACTCAAAATCAGATACTGACGGGCTGGTATTCCGCAACGTTCGCATCAATCGCTACGGTTTCGACGCTATCGGCGACAGCATGCTCTTTCTGACGATATTGAGGGAGATCATTCGTTGGCGCCCTGAAGTCGTGCACCTATTTCATCTGAAGCCGTATCTGTATGGCGGTTTGGCGGCACAAATCGCACGCCTTGCGGGATGGCGTGGCCGTCTGATTGCCACGGTACCCGGTCGGGGGCGGCTATACGCCGGTGATACTTCTCGGTCGGGTATGCGAAAACTGCGCAGACGGATCGTCCAACCGATGCTGCGCATCGCACTGAAGGACGCGGACGTCACTTTCGAAACAAAGGCGGACCGGGATTTTTGGGTTGACGAGCGGCTCACGTCAGCGCTCAAGGCCCATGTCGTCAATGGAGCGGGCATAGATATGAATGCCTTTTCTCCGGCACGCCGGCAGCGGCGCGACGGACAGCGCCTCCGCGTACTTTACGCGGGTCGCCTGCTCGTGACGAAGGGGTTGGACACATTTCTGCAGGCAGCACAAATGGTGCAACGTCACGCGCGAGGTGCGCAAATCGAAATGATGATAGCCGGCTCGCACACGGGTGACCCCGATGAAGTACCCCTGGCCGATCTGGTTGACGCACCAGGTGTTCGTCTTCTGGGTCATGTCGATGATATGCCGAAGCTATTGAGTGAGTGCGACGTCGTCGTGCTACCGAGCCGTTACAATGAAGGAATTCCGCGGATCCTGATCGAAGCGGCGGCGACGGGTTGCGTACCGGTCGCGACACACTTTGCCGGAAGCGAGGCCGTAATTCGGCACGGCAAGACGGGCTTTCTGCTTGCTGAAGGAAGCATGCAGGAACAAGCCGCAGAGGTCTCCGATCTGCTGGCAATGCTGGAAGGCGATCGGCGAAAGTGCTCGGTCATCGGAGACCAGGCGGCAGGCTTCGTGCGCGAGGGCGGGTTCGACAATCGCTCGGTAAACGACGCACTCCTGTCACTATACGCGTTTGTCGGACAGCGGAATTAGGCCGAGTCCAGCACGTCACCGCAAAACGTTCGATTAAATCTTACTGACAAAACTCGCCGTTGGTCTCATAGGGAGGTCACAGGGCGCTTTCGATGGTGGAATTGACCTGTGTCTTAGAGCCGGATTCAAAAGTTATTCAAACGTAACAATACCTTGCGAGACGCCGCGTCATGAACCGGATGCTTGCTATGAACGCCCACGCGGTTGAGTTCTGGATGGTCCTCTCCCAGTCCCGGGCCAGTCTGCGGCAGCGCCCGAGCCAGGCGAAAGTTCGTTCCACCACCCATCGACGCGGCAGAACCTTGAAACCGACTGCGCTGTCGCAGCGCTTGACGGTCTCGACCGTCCAGTCGCCATGCCCCGCGAGCGCTGCTCGCAACTTCGGTCCCGCATAGGCGCCATCGGCGAAGATGTGGCGCAGCCAGGGGAAGCGGTCGCCGACAGCCCTGATCAGGTCGCAGGCCCCGTCCCTGTCCTGAATGTTGGCGGCGTGAACGATGATGAACAGCATCAGGCCGATCGTATCGGTGACGATGTGTCGCTTGCGGCCCTTGACCTTCTTGCCGGCGTCATAGCCGCGAACGCCCCCGCTTTCGGTGGTTTTCACGCTCTGGCTGTCGATCACGCCGGCCGTCGGTGAAGCCGCGCGGCCTTCCAGTTCGCGGGTATTGAGGACCAGGAGGTGATTGATGGCTGCAAAAAGACCCATGCGGCTCCAGGTGTAGAAATAGCCACGTACCGTCGATACCGGTGGGAACTGCTTCGGCAGCATGCGCCACTGGCAGCCGCTGGTTGCGATATAAAGGATCGCGTTCATCACCTCGCGCATATCGGTCGTACGCGGTCGTCCACCCCGTTTTGCCGGCGGAATGAACGGGGCAAGTATCGTCCATTCCTCATCGGTCAAATCGCTTGGAAATCTCAAATGGTCTCTGTTATGTTCGGCGCGGGCGATATCATTCCATGGCATCGTGATTCTCCATCTTCTTTGAAAAGACTGTTGAATCACAAACCATTGATATCGCTCAACTACTTTTAAATCCGGCTCTTAGGCAACGGGACGCAAAGGTCCGGTTTTATTGGTGTTTTTCGGGTCAAACTGAATTCTTGCGAGCGCTCTGTCCAACGGCTCCGTGAAAGACTTGTCAAGTTGCCTGCCAGACCTGAGCCGCTTGAGCCAGTCGACAACCTCTTCAGCGCCAGGCCTGGGTACAGTGCTGGTTTCATCAAGCGGTTTGAATACATCAGCACCCTGAAAGAATGTTTCACTGAGCCGCTCGGTACTTGACCGGTAGAAGTTCAGTATGAGATGGCGCAGCGCCAGCGGTGTCGCCTCTTCGATCGACGGGCCAACATCATCCTTTCCGAGGGCGAGCAGTGCATGACAGAGGTCGACCATACGCTTTCCGGCGAAAGGTCGCTCACCATCGAGCTCTCTTCCAACGGCAATGGCAGCACCAAGCTGAGCGGCAGAAAGAGAAATGTTGGCACGTCGGTCCGGGTACCGCGCTGCCGAAAGATCCTTATGCCCAAGATAGGTCATGAAGTCGGGAATGATGGAGCCCCCCGACATTCGATCCGGATCATAAATACGCACTGTAACGGAGTCGAAGCCAACGACCCGTGCAAATCCAAGCAGCGTCCAATAGTAATCAAACCGGCCCAGGAAGCCGCGAAGCTTGAGGGGCAGATTCGCAGAACGTGGTGCGTTCAACATGCCCCAACGGACCATTGTTCCGGCGTAGGAGAGTACGGCGGAATCGTAGCGCCTGATATAGGCAATTACTCTCACGTCGGCTCCGGCACATAATTCGGAAAACAAGTGTGGCGGAATGAGATGAAGGGATTCATGGGACAGAATGATCGTTGACTCATGCCGGTCCCGAATGATGTTTTGCACGGTCGCTATCGCATGTTCGAACTGCCTTGGGTGATTTCGCGCCATCCGACGATAGAGCCACCTGTGCTGAGGGACGCTTCCGAGTGCGGGATAGTGAAGATCGTTTGCTTCCATCCAATCTGCGTTGGATGCGAGAAAGGTCTGTAGCGAGCTCGTTCCGGTCTTCTCCCAGCCAATATGCAGAATGACAGTTTTCTTTTGCATGTTTCGTGTCCTTCAGGCGAGATGACCGACAGCTTATTCCGGGCACATGGTTTACACAATTTGCTATAAAGGAGTTTCGGAGGTCATGGGGTAGAATTTGTGTGGATGGACGCCACCATCGTTCAACTGATGAACGGGCTATGTTGCGTCGGATAAATGAGCGTATACACCCGATCCAACTGGCGTTATTGTCATCCGCTGACCATGTCTGATTTGTACCGTTCTTCAACAGTGATCTAGGATTTTCACTTCAATAACGCGGACACGTTAGAAAAGCTGAGTTGCATCTGCATCAATGCAATTGTGAAGCATGTGACAGGAGAAGACCGCCACTAATGCGACCCAACCCCAATTCTCAAACCCGCAGGCTTCTGACAGCATTTCTCCTGGTCGCGTTCGCTGGGCCCGCAGCTGCGACAATTCAGTTTGAGGAAGTCGAGGGTGCTTTTTCGGAGCTTCCGGTCACCCAAAGCTACGGCAGCGCGTGGGCCGACTTCAACGGAGACGGCTGTGTAGACCTGTTTCTCAGCAATCATCAGCAAAGGCCAATTCTGTTGGCGAACAACTGCGATGGGACGTTTCATGAAGTTGAAGACGACGTGTTTACGGTTCACCCGCGCGTCGAACGAAGCGGCACTTATCTTTGGTGGCCGGATTTTCATGGAGCAGCCTGGGGCGACTACGACAATGATGGCGACCCCGATTTGATAATTTCGACCGGTGGCGTTCGCGGATTGCGAACACAGGACTTTTCAACAACAAACCACTTCTGGGAAAACGAACACGGCCACTTCAAAGAAAAGTCCGGGAAAAAGCATCTTGGGAACGCCGGTGCCCGAGGCAGAACCCCGAATTGGCTTGATTTTGACGGCGACGGTTTTTTGGACATAGCGTTGGGCCAGCTTGATCCGCTGGACCGCACATCCGTATTGCGGCGACAGATGGAAGGAAAGTTCGAAGAGTGCGAAGTGTCAAATGACAGTTGGGACACAAAAGATCCAGCGTTGATACGGTCGTTGTTTCCACTGACTCCGGTCCGAATGGGAGTGAAAGGGCGACTACAGGCTGTCGTGGCACAAGGCGGCAATTTCTCGCGCTGGGGTTGGAAAACGCAAGGTTGCAACGTCGAACTAAAAATTTGGAACCGGCTCAAAGTTCCCGGCGCCACTGACATGGCTACGGGTGATTTCAACAACGATCTGAGGCCCGATTTCCTTATCCCGACGAGACGATACGGCGGCAGTCGATACGCGGCGGTCGGGAACCGTGTGAACACCATGTTGATGTTTGGCCGAAACTCTCAGGAGACACTGGTTCTTCCGGATTCGCGAACGCTGAAACTCTACTATCCCGGCGATATGTTTCCTCTTTCCGATGTTCGTATCGGCGAGGCCGGCGTCGGTGCAGATCCTTATTTGCGGGTTGGCGAAGACCAACTCTATGTCGAGTTGAGCAGGGACAATACCCATACACACGGTTTGTTCGAGGGTGACGGCGGGGTGTTCAGGATTGGTTATCATCTTGCCTCCAGATCCTGGCATCTCGGACTTCAGAATTCCGGCGATGTGCCGGGGAAACGGCTGAGGATAACGGTTGAACTGGACACCGGTATCAACGCTTCCGATATCAGCAATTCTAATTTTGGGATTTTTGGGATTCTCAAATCGCTCGATCTATGATTCGTTTGTTGCGTGTTACACTTGGATTCCCTCATTGGCTCGCTCAGATCGTGCTGCGCGAACTTGCCTGACCGACGGGTTGGCCCAAACACGAGTTACACGATGGCAGATATCGGCCTGTCGGCGTTTTCGATATTTTTCATGCAGTCTCCGTCGTTCCTGTCGCATCAGCGCGAGATGCAAGCGGGTAACGGTTGCTCGAACTGTCAGACGTTGTTCGGAATCAAGAAGCTTCCGAGCGATAATCATATCCGCTCGATGCTTGATGAGGCTGAACCGCAGCATCTCTTTGGGCAGTTTGATAACCTTGTTGACCATCTGAAAAGCCATAACGGTTTGGAGCCTTTCCGATGTCTGGATGGTCGCGTGCTGATTGCACTTGATGGCACAGAATATTTCTGTAGCCGCAAGTTGCATTGCCGGAATTGTTCTCATCGCAAGCGCAATGATGGCGGCACCGAGTATTTTCACACCATGGTTTCCGCCGCGGTCGTCGTCCCGGGTGACAGCCGAGCGATACCGCTGCAGCCGGAATTTATTAGCCCGCAGGACGGTCATGCGAAACAGGATTGTGAAAGGAATGCCGTCAAACGCTGGCTTGCCGCCAATGGGAAACGTTACGCTTCGCTAAAGCCAGTTTATCTTGGCGATGACCTGTATGCTAATCAGCCGATTGTTGATACGATTCAGTCGGTTGGCGGCGACTTCATTCTGACTGCCAAGTCCTTGTCCCATAAGACGTTGTACGAGTGGCTGGACGGTGCCGAGATCAACTCGACAAAGCGCCGTCGTATCAAAAAGGGTCGCAAGGCTGCCACCCACATCTATCGCTGGCTGAATGATGTACCCCTGCGCGATGGCAAGGACGCGACCCACGTCAACTGGTTCGAAATCGAGATTATCAACACCAAAGGGAAGACCACATATCGCAACAGCTTTGTGACCAACATCGCTGTCGATGAGACCAATGTCGGGGACCTTGCCGCTTGCGGACGCGCACGGTGGAAGATTGAAAATGAGACCTTCAATGTTCTGAAAACCCGGGGATACAATCTGGAGCACAACTTTGGGCATGGCGACAATTATCTGGCATCTGTGCTGGCGACGCTCAATCTGCTCGCCTTCGCCATGCATACAGTTTGTGATGTACTCGAAGCGCTCTGGAAGAAAGCCCGCAGTGTTTTAGCGGCGCGGTATCGGTTCTTCGATCACATCCGCACGATTGTTTGCTACTTGATCTTCCCGGATTGGGGTGCACTCATACGAACACTTGTCGATGGTGAGCCACCACCGACCGTCAAGTCAGCCCGGAAGCAACCTAAACCCTCCTGAAAATCAGCTCAAATTCATCTGAGACCCAAAAATGAGCCAAAATTAGAATTGCTGTTCCGATATGATGGAAGCGGTGGAGCCCGCGGGGCGACCGGACGCAATCGTCTCTGAAGATGTGCACGGCAACACCATAAAACTGAAAGGTTTTTTGCCACCTGATCAGACACAGTGCAATTCGGCCGGAGCCGGCGACTTCGACAATGACGGGGACCTGGATGTCTATCTCGCATGTGCCGGATCAGTCCGAAATCGACTGGACCGGCTCTACGTAAATGATGCAGGAAGGAAACTGACACTGATGCGAAATGGGGTGACGTCCCGGGTCGTTCGCAGGGGGGTTGGTGACAATGTGAGTATTGCCGACTACGACAATGACGGAAGGCTCGATATCTACGTTGCCAATGGTTACGGACCGCCGTTTTTGATCCATGGCCGGAGGCAATTGCTTCGCAATGTCACCGAAAACGACAACCACTGGATCAAATTCGAACTTGTCGGCACGCAAGACAACCGCGATGGCGTGGGGTCGCGCGTATTCGCCAAGGCCGGTGACCGTTTCCAGGTGCGGTACCAGACAGGAGGCGTTCGTTCAGGTGTCCAGGATTCAAAGATTTTGCATTTTGGCCTTGGGGACGCCAAGACCGTTGATGAGATCATCGTTCAATGGCCGAACGGGAGTGTCGAACTCTTTGGCCCCGTGGAGGCCGATGCGCAATATGAACTGGTGCAGGGTGATGGCGTGAAAACAGATACAGCGAAGCTGCCTGTAAATTGATAGGCGCCTCTTATTTGTTCCCGCACGGTGTAATTGGATGACAATTCCCATTTTCATAATCGCCAGCGGGCGAAGCGGTTCAACACAACTCGGACATTATTTTGGCCAGGTCCGCGGGTCCAAATATCTCGGCGAGATATTCAAGCGGCCGTTTCGGAATGAGGTCGGTTGGCAAGCCATCTGCGAGTTGATTGGAAACGCAACGCTCGCGGAGCGCCTGCATGAGCATGACCAGGTCGAATATCTGAACACCATCTGCGAGAAATCAACCGAGTTATTCCTGGTGGTAAAACTCTTTTACAAACATCGTCCAAACAGCGGGATTTGGGATCACGTCTATGGTGGCGCCTTCCCTGTCCTCCACCTTTGGCGGGAAGACATCTTTGCCCAGTTCGTGTCTCTGGAACGCGCCCGGGCCACTGGACAGTGGACGCAGTGGAAGGGGAAGCGATACGCCGAAGACAACACGCTCATCGAGTTTCGCAGACAGGATTATCTGGACTGGCGCTCTTTCATGGCGTCCAAGTTTCTGGAGGTGCAATTACGCCTCTCGGGTCGTTCGAATGTCGAATCCGTGGAGTACAAGCAGATTTCCGATCATGAATTTATCAGGGCCGCTATAAAGCGTTCGGTCGGTTTTGACATCAAACCTCGGGAGATGCTTGTCAAACAGGCGACCAGGCCGGCCCTGGATTATGTCAGAAACCGGACAGAAGCTGCGCCGTTCGCAGCGGATCGGTTGATCGACTTTGTGCCTGCCGCAAGTGGCTAGGCAAACAACACAAGCCACATCTCGCGTCCACCGGGTAGTGGCTGCCACAGCGTTCGGTCGCCTACTGATGCTCTAGTTGCCGGGTCTGAGGATTATCTTCGGGGCGTCCACCTGCCCCGCGAGAATATCCTCGAACGCCGATTGCCCTGCTGCGAGCGGTCGCATCTCAGTCCAGTCGAGCGCCCCCAGCCGGCCATCGCAGATGGCCTGCGCCGTCTCGCGAAAGTCCTGCCTTGTATAGGTATAGGTGCCGATGAACGTGATTTCCTGAAGCGTCATGCGGCGGAAGTCGGCTTCACCGCCGCCGCCGCCAAGGCCGATATGAACGATCACGCCACCGGGACGCGCATGCGCAATCGCCTGTGACCGCGTCGCCGCGTATCCGACAGCATCGATGATCACGTCGAACAGATCGTCGGTGCCGATGTCCTCCGGAGAGATCGCCGTCAACCGGCAGGTTCGGGCCAGATACGCCCGCCTGGCCGCGTTCGGTTCGGAAACGACTATGTCCTTCGCACCGGCAGCCCTGAGGCTGAGAGCGGCACCAACGCCGATCGCGCCGCCGCCAAGGATGAGTACGCTTGCATCCTCCAGGCCGACATATGACGCGCGCTTCGCCAGCCGCGTGGCGTGCCACCCGCAGGCAATCGGTTCGGCGAGCGCGGCAATGTCGAAAGAGACCGCGTCGGGTATCTCAAAGAGGTTCCCCGGCGGCACCGCGATCATCTCGGCAAAGGCGCCCTCGCGCGGTTTCATCGACAGGATTTGCCTGTCCGCGCAGAGGTTTTCACGGCCTGACCTGCAGGCTTTGCACACACCGCATGTGACCAGCGGATTGACGGTAACCCGCTTGCCCGCAAGGTCCCCGGTCAATACGACGCCGGCGGCTTCGTGGCCGAGGATCAGGGGCGCCGGCCGGCGATCGTCATGCCCGAGAAACGCATGCATGTCGGAGCCGCAGATGCCGACGCTCTCTACCCCGACGACAGCGTTTCCGTCGCCCGGCTCCGGATCCGGCACGTCCTTGAACGCAAGGTGCTTCTCCCCCTCGTAAACAAGCGCTTTCATTTTGCCGTAAAACCCCCATCGACCATCAGCACCTGACCAGTCACATAGCGCGAGGCATCGGAGCACAGGAACAGCATCGGTCCGTCAATATCGTCAGCCTCTCCATTGCGGCCGATGCAGGTCTGCGCGGCGTTGCGCCGTGCGCGCTCCGGATCGTCGAACACGGCCGCGGTGAGTTCGGTGCGGAAGAATCCGGGTCCAATGGCATTCACATTGATCCCGAATTGCGACCAGCTCTCTGCCATGGACCGCGTCAGCTGGCCGATGGCCGCCTTCGAGGCGCCGTAGGAAACGCCGCCGGAGAACGCCCTTGTCGTCTGGAGCGAAGCAAAATTGACGATCCGGCCCCACTGCTTTTCCTTCATTGCCGGCACGAAAGCCTGGCTGAGGAAGAAAGGTGCGGCAAGGTTGAGATCCAGCGTAAAATTCCAGGCTTGCGGTGTCACGTCATCCGCGTGCTCGCGCGTGTTGATGCCGGCTGCATTGACGAGAATATCGGGTGCGCCGAATTTGCCGGCGACCGATCGTGCTAGCTCCGGGAGTTCGTCGCGCCGTGCAAGGTCAAAGGGCACGATCGCCGCGTCACCTGCAACGCCCGATTGCCATTCCTCCAGCTGGTCGGCGCGCCGCGCGACACCGACGACGCGGGCGCCGGCCCTGCACAGCGTGTCCGCGGTGCGCCGGCCCAGCCCCGAACTTGCGCCCGTAACGCAGGCGATCCTGCCGGTCAGATCAAAAAGCTTGGCTGCATCATCCGACATAAATCATTCCTGCGCCGAAAGATCGAAGCGCTCATCCGGAAAATACTTCTTCAGGCGAATGTCGGCGGTCCGGGCATGGCCTTCCATGCCTTCCAGCCGCGAGATGCGTGCGGTCGCCTCGGCAACGGGCTTCGCACCCTCCCGCGTCGACCTCTGCCAGGTAACGATCTTCATGTATTTGTGGACCGAAAGGCCGCCCGTGTAGCTGGCGGCACCGGATGTCGGCAAAACATGGTTCGTGCCGGAGGCCTTGTCACCGAACGCGACCGTTGTTTCCTCACCGAGGAAAAGCGAGCCGTAGCACTGCAGCCGATCCAGCCACCAGTGCAGATCTTGTGCCTGGACGGTCAGGTGTTCCGGGGCATATTCGTCAGCCGTCGCGGCCATCTCCTCGCGGTCGCTGCAAAGCACGACCTCCGCATAGTCACGCCAAGCGGCCTCGGCGTTATTGCTGTTGATCTCGGGAAGATCCGCGATCAGATCCGGTACAAGCGCAAGAACCTTCTCGGCAAGTGCGCGGTCATCGGTGACCAGCCAGACGGGAGAATTGTAGCCGTGCTCGGCCTGTCCGACGAGATCCGCCGCAACAATCGCCGCGTCGGCGGTTCCGTCGGCGATGATCAGGCTGTCCGTCGGCCCGGCAAACATGTCGATCCCAACCCGGCCGTAAAGGATCCGCTTTGCTTCGGCAACAAACTGGTTGCCGGGGCCGACCAGGATATCGGCACTGGGCAGGCCAAACAAACCGAATGCCATCGCGGCGACGCCCTGGACACCGCCCATCGCCAGAATTTTGTCTGCGCCGCAGAGATCGGCCGTGTAGACAACTGCCGGTGCAATGCCGATACCGGGCCGCGGCGGCGAGCAGGCAAGGATGCGATGGCAGCCAGCGACCTTGGCCGTCGTAACCGTCATGATGGCCGAGGCTATGTGGCTGTATCGTCCGCCCGGTATGTAGCAGCCGGCCGCACCACAGGGGATGCTTTTTTGCCCGGCGACGAGACCCGGGACGATTTCGACCTCGATGTCTTTCAGGGTTTCGCGCTGGGCCTCGGCGAAACGGCGCACATTGTCATGCGCAAATCGGATGTCGTCCTTCAGCTTCTCCGGAACCTGTGCCGAGGCCGCTTCGATCTCGTCGCGGCTGAGAACGACACTTCCGTCATAATTGTCGAACTTTGCTGCATATTCGAGTGCCTTTTGATCGCCGCCGGCTTCGATGTCATCAAGGATTTCCTGCACCGTGGCACGCACATCCGTGGTCTCGCTGGTGGGGGTAACGGGTGCCTTCTTCAGATATGCGCGGGGCATCATGCCTCCTCGTCAAATGATTTTGAAACAATGCCGCTCAAGGGCGGAACGGATATTATTACAGCAAAAGGCATGGTTCGAACGCGGTGGCAAATGCGGCACTCAAACCAGCCAGAACCAGCGGTGACGTGTAATGTAAGCGCTTGCAGGCTGAAATGTAAAGGCTTGCATTCTGGCTTTCGCGTACAGGATCGACACGGGCGGCAGCGCGCTCGAAGTCATCAAAGCGGATCGGGGTGTCATCGGCTGCCGGCGCGATGAAAGGAGCAAGGTCAATCGATATCCGGGTTCCACCGGATATACCGATCACCGGGTTGACGACATCAACCGTATTGGATCCCGGTGTGACGACAGCGCGTGCCGCATCACCCGTGACGGCTACAGTTGTGGCGGCGCGTTAAACTTGTAGTTCAGCCCGACCCGGAACAGGTGCGCGTCGAAGCCGAATTCGACCTCCTGGTTTGCGGTCGTATTATAAACCAGGTTCTTGTCGGCGGTGACGAGATAGAGATATTCCGACTTGAACGACCAGCGGTCCGAAAGCCGCGCCTCGACGCCGGCGCCGGCCACGAGGCCCGGTTGTGTGCCGCTCCAGGCGATGTCATCATTATTGTCGACCGAACACGGAGTAGAGCTATTGCCGCAATGCTCGACGCCGGCCAGCGCCAGCCCGCCGGTCACATAGGCCATGGCCCTGTCATTGGCGACACCCATGCGTCCGCGCACCGTCGCCAGCCAGTCCATATTGGATTTGACATAACCGCCGTCAGGCTCACTTCCCTCGAAGAATGTTCTGCCTTCGCTGAAACCCGTCCAGCTCACATCGCCCTCGAGACCGAAGACAAATCCGCCCCGCTGGTGGTTGTAACCGGCCTGGGCGCCGGCGATGCCGGCAAAGCCGTGCTGATCGACATCGGCATCCGGACCCTTAAACATAGCCCAGCTCCAGTCCATGGTGCGTCCGTTGAAGGCGCCGATGCCGCCGCTCACGCCGGCATAAACGCCCTGCCAGGGCCCGCCAGACGGGATGTCGGATCCGCCCGTCGGCAAACCACCGAGGTGATAGTTCAGGCCGACCCGGAAAATATGCGCATCGAAGCCGAAATCGATGTCCTGATCCTCAGCCGTATTGTAGACAATGTTCTTGTCTGCGGTCACGAGATAGAGATATTCCGACTTGAAGGACCAGCGGTCCGACAGCCGCGCCTCGACGCCGGCGCCGGCAACAAGGCCCGGCAGCGTGCCGCTCCAGGCGATATCGTCATCACCATCGATCGAGCAGGGGCTGGCGTGATTGTTGTTGGCGCAATGCTCAACACCGGCCAGGGCCAGGCCGCCGGTCACATAGGCCACCGCCTGGTCATTGGCGACACCCAATCGCCCGCGCACCGTCGCCAGCCAGTCCATGTTGGACTTGACGTAGCTATCGAGAGTGGTCAAATCGAGGAACGTTCTTTCTTCGCTAAAACCGGTCCAGCTCACATCGCCCTCAAGGCCGAAGACAAGGCCGCCCCGCTGGTAATTGTAACCAACCTGGGCGCCGAATATTCCCGCAAAATCGCGCTGATCGATATCGCCGTCAGGATCCGTAAAGGTGCCACGATCCCAATCCGTCACCCGCCCGTTGAAGGAGCCGATGCCGCCGCTCACGCCGGCGTAAAGGCCCTGCCAGGGACCACCCGCATACATGTCGTTGCCGCCGCCCGTCGGCAATCCGCCCAGGTGATAGTTCAGCCCGACCCGGAAAATATGCGCATCGAAGCCGAAATCGATGTCCTGACCGGCGGTTGTATCGTAGAAGATGTTCTTGTCGGCGGTGACGAGATAGAGATATTCCGACTTGAACGACCAGCGGTCCGAAAGCCGCGCCTCGACGCCGGCGCCGGCCACGAGGCCCGGTTGTGTGCCGCTCCAGGCGATGTCATCATTATTGTCGACCGAACACGGAGTAGAGCTATTGCCGCAATGCTCGACGCCGGCCAGCGCCAGCCCGCCGGTCACATAGGCCATGGCCCTGTCATTGGCGACACCCATGCGTCCGCGCACCGTCGCCAGCCAGTCCATGTTCGCCTTGACGTATTGTTCGCCAAAACGAGCCTGATAACTTCGGCCTTCATTGAAGCCCGTCCAACTCACATCGCCTTCAAGGCCGATGACAAGACCGCCGAGCTGGTAGTTGTAGCCCGCCTGGGCGCCGAAGACACCGGCAAAGCCGCGCAGATCGAAATCGCCGTCCGGATTGACAAAGATGTCGCGGCCCCAGTCCATGGCGCGCCCGTTGAACGAGCCGATCCCGCCGCTGACGCCGCCGTAGAAACCTTCCCATGTATTCGGCGAAGGCTCGTCTGCCCACGTTGGCCCAATACAGAGGCTGACCGAAACCATGGCCGCTGATGCCAAGAATATTGACCGGACGCCATTACCCATCATCAAGCAATCCCTTAAAATATGTCGCTGGTCAAAATGCTTGATTCATCGCATCGGTTCAACGCCTTCTGCGCGATTTAGCGCTACAAGCTGCACTCACTGGTAGAAACGGCAAGCGGTGTTGCGTCTCGGCAACAGTCTGCGGTTTATGGCCTTCAAAGCCGGCCTGGTTCCACAAGAAAAGTTGCCTAGAGACCCATCACCAGATCCGCGCATCGGTCTCCCAGCATCATGGCCGGCGCGTTGGTGTTGCCGGCATTGATGTTGGGAACGGCGGACATGTCGCAGACCCGCAGCTTTTCAATCCCGCGCACACGCATTCGCGCATCGAGAACGGCCATCGGATCACCGTCCGCCCCCATGCGCGCTGTGCTGGCCGGATGATAGTTCGTTTTGACGAAACGCTTGCAGTGGGCCTCAAGCGCGGCATCGGACAGATCGTCCGGAGACGGGATCGCGACCCTTTCGATCCGTTCCGCCAGCGGATGTGTCGCGAATGCCCGCAGGAAGAAGCGCTGTCCGGCGATCATGTCCTTCATGTCGTCGCGATCCTTCAAGAGGTTCGGCGAAACCACCGGCATTGCCGATGGATCGGATGATGCGAGCCGCACCTCTCCGCGCGACCGCGGCTTCACCACCACGGTGGTGACGGTCAGCCCGTAGCCGTCCTCGACAAGGTCGAGCGTGTCGCGGTCAAGATAAACGATCGGAACACAGAATGCCTGGATCGTCGGCGGTGCGTCGACATCGTCGGGATTGACGAAAGCGCCGGCCTCGACGCCGGCTGAAGTCACGGGACCCGATCCAAACAGCTTGAACTGCAGACCGTTCTTCAGCATGCGCCAGCCATCGCCCTGCCTGTAATATCCGTACGGGCCGTTCGCGAGCGCCGTGATTGGCACTTCGGGATGATCGATCAGATTCTGTCCGACCCCGGGAAGATCGGCTTCACAGTCAATGCCATGCTGAGCAAGGTGATCGGCCGGTCCGATGCCGGAGAGCATCAGCACTTTCGGCGTCACCAGCGCGCCGCTCGAAACCATGATCTCTCCGTCGCAAAGGACGGTTCTCCTCTCACCACGTTTGTCCTTGTAGACAACGCCGACGGCACGGCCATTCTCGACGATGATTTTCTGCACTTCGCAGCGCAGCCGGACCGTCAGATTTGGGTTCCGCTCCTGCGGCGCCACATAGGCATAGGCGGCGGAACTGCGTTTTCCGTGACGGTTCATGAACTGGTAGAAGCCGACGCCGCGCTGGCTCTGCCCGTTGAAGTCGGAATTGAACGGCTCACCCATGGCCTGCACAGCCTGGACGAACCAGCGGGAGAACTGGTCGATATGGCCGGGATCCGATACCAGCATCGGTCCTTTCGTGCCGTGATACTGGCCGTTCAGCCGGTTGTTGCTTTCCATGCGGACGAAATGCGGAAGCACGTCGTCCCAGCCCCATCCGACACGGTCATTGTTTCCGCGCAGCGTGTCGTCCCATTCATCGTAGTCGGACGGCCTGCCCCGCATGTAGACCTGCGCATTGACTGAGGAGCCCCCGCCAAGCACATGGCCCTGCGGAATATCATGGACGCGGCCATCGAGGTGATCCTGCGGCGACGTCCTGTGATAGCGCATGTATTTCGAACCGTTGATCATCTTGAAGATGCCCGGAGGCATATCGAGCAACGGGTGCCGGTGGGAATATCCGGCTTCCAGCAGGAGGACGCGTGCGCCGCCGTCGCTCGCAAGACGGGCCGCCGCCACGCAGCCGGCGGAGCCGCCACCCACGACGATATAATCAAAAGTTTCTGTCATAACTGCTCTGTATCGAAGGTGACCCGGACATATTCCCAGGCTGCCTTGAGGTGATTGACCAGAGCTTCCTCGGCGGCATCGGGATCCCGCTCGACAATACCATTGAAAATCGCTTCATGGCTTTTGTAGTTGACCAGATTGCGTTCCGGTGAACGCAGCATTTTTTCCCAGTGTGGCGCCAGCCAGGATTTGTATCCCTCGTGAATGGCGGGAAAAATCGGGTTCTTTGGAATTCTGTAGAGCACGCCGTGAAACGCCGTATCGGTTGCGTAGAACGCGTCCGAATTGTTGATCGCGCGCTCATTTGCGGCCAGTGCTTCCCTCAGCAGCGTGATGTCTTCCTTTTGCGCCGAGAGCGCCGCATCACGAACCAGGGCCCGTTCGATGAATACACGGCTGTCATAGAGGTTCTTGACGCCGCCGCGTTCGCCGAGAAGGTGTCGCACGATCCCGCCCACCGCGGTAAGAGCCGTCGCATAGTCGGGTTTTTTGACGATCGGACGGTAGCGCGGCTTGCTTTCGATCAGCCCGCGGCTCGACAGGGTCGCGATGGCCTCGCGGATGACGGTGCGGCTCGCGTTGAACTGTTCCATCAGGTTGCGTTCGGCGGGCAGTGGCGCGTTGTTTTCCAGTGCACCCGATACGATCAGTTCTTCCAGCTTGGCGATGACGATATCAGCCGCCCGACCGGACTGTGCGGTTGCGATATCCCGTGTTTCTTGGATGGTTTCGTTCACTTCAGTTCAAACCTCCCTGCCCTTCAGACACATGCGTCAATCATCGGCTGACCTCCTATACTGAATATTTGGTATGAATAAAAGTCAAACGGATTGACAATTTTTTCTGAATTTTCCGATTTTCACAGGATTCGCAAATTTGATATTGACTTTTGGACTGATTAAGATTTTATTTCATTAACTTTTGGTCGTACCAAATAATGGAAACTTGATGCTCGACATTTCATCCAAGGAAGCCGAAGCGGTTGCGTATTCGATGTTCATCGACGGTGCGTGGACCGAAGGCGGCGACCGTGACGTGATCGAGGTTGAAAATCCCGCCAATCAGGAAATCATCGCGACCATTCCTGATGGGACACAGGACGATGCCGAAAGGTCGCTTGAAGCCGCCGCGAAAGCCCAGCCGGGCTGGGAGGCCCTGCCGGCAATCGAACGAGGCCGCCTTGTATCGCGCCTCGCCGATGCTGTTGCAACCGACAGCCACCGCCTTGCGCGCATTGTCGTCGCCGAACAGGGAAAGCCGTTGAACCAGGCCGAGGGCGAGATTGCGGCGCTCGAGACTTTCCTGCGCTACGCCGCTGAAAATGCGCGTCGTATCGAGGGCGAGATCATGCCCTCTGATAACGCCGCCGAGGAAATCTGGATTAGGCGTCGGCCCTATGGTGTAGTCGTCGGCCTGACGGCGTGGAATTACCCGGCTGCACTTGCCGGACGGAAACTCGGCCCCGCCCTGGTGGCCGGTAACTGTTTTGTCCTCCTTTCGCATGAATTCACGCCGCTTTCCGGCCTGGAGCTTGCGCGGCTGGCAGCGGCTGCCGGCATTCCCGACGGCGTCTTCAATGTCGTGACCGGGCGCGGACCCGTTATCGGGCGCGCCCTCGTGGAGAGCCGCCTTTCGGACCTCGTCACCATGACCGGCAGCACCCGTGCCGGCCGCGAGATATACGGGTCCGGCGCAGCACAGCTGAAGGTGCTCAGGCTGGAACTCGGTGGCAAGGCACCGTTCATCGTCATGGAAGATGCGGATGTCGACGCAGCCGTGACAGCCGCCCTGCAGGCCCGTTACACCAATTGCGGCCAGGTTTGCACCTGCAGTGAACGGGTATACGTCCATCAAAGCGTCGCCGATCAATTTACGGAAAAGTTTGTCACGGCCTCGCGCGCGCTGACAATTGGCGACCCTCTTTCCAATCCCGATATCGGTGCAAAAATCAGCGGCGGCGAGGTGCAGAAAATCAAGCGCATCGTCGATGAAGGCACCCGCGCGGGCGCCGAGACATTGCTGGAGGGTGGTCCTCTTGCAAGCGGCGACTACAGCCGTGGCCACTGGTATGCACCGACCGTGCTCGCTGTTGACGAAAACAGCTCTCCGCTCATGCAGCAGGAGATATTCGGCCCGGTGGTTCCGATCATGAAGGTCGATGATTTCGATCAGGCGATCGATCTTGCAAACGACACGGAATACGGCCTGTCCGCTTATCTTTTTACGAAGAATATCAAACGGTTGATGAGCATTTCTCACAAGTTGAAATTCGGCGAGATCTACTTCAACCGCAGCAACGGCGAACAGGTACAGGGATTCCATACCGGCTGGGGACAGTCGGGACTGGGAGGCGAAGACGGCAAGTACGGCTTCGACGGTTATCTGCGCAAGCAGACAACCTATGTGAATTGGGCCTGATCGGCCCTTTGCTAGAACGGGGCGGAGGAGCCGCGCCGTGAGAATGGAGGAGACTATGAACAGAAGAACATTGCTTGCTACCGCAGCAGCAGCCGCAATCGGTCTGGCAGGTTTCGCGACGGCCGGAATTGCCGGCGATCTGCCACCGCTGGAAAAGAAGGACCGGTACAAGGTCGGATTCGCCCAGATGGAGAGCAACAATCCGTGGCGCATCGCCGAGACAAAGTCGTTCCACGCCACCGCCGAAGCATGCAACTGGGACCTGATCGCTACCGATGCGGCCGGTTCGGCCGCAAAACAGGTCGCCGACGTCGATTCGATGATCGCACAGGGCATTGATGTGCTGTTCCTGCCGCCGCGCGAGGAAAAACCACTGATCCCGGCGGTCATGAAAGCAAAGGCCGCGGGAATTCCGACCTTCCTCGTCGACCGCTCGGTCGATCCGGATGTTGCAAAGCCCGGTGAACACTTTGTAGCCTTCCTCGGCTCCGACTTTATTGACCAGGGCCGGCGCGTCGCCGAATGGACGCTCGAAAACTTCAAAGGCGACAAAGGCACCATCGTCCAGCTGGAAGGCACCACGGGCTCGTCCCCGGCCAACGACCGTAAGAAGGGTTTCGACGATGTCATGGCCAAGCATGACAACATGACCATCGTTGCATCCCAGAGCGGAGATTTCGCCCGTGATCTCGGGCGGCAGGTCATGGAAACGCTTCTGCAGGCGCATCCCGACGTCAATATCGTCTATGCCCATAACGATGAAATGGCGATCGGCGCTATCCAGGCGCTTGAACTTGCCGGCCGCAAGCCCGGGGATGACGTGCTTGTCGTTTCCATCGACGGAACCCGCGATGCGCTCCAGGCGATCATCGACGGCAAGATGGGCGTGACGGTGGAATCGTCGCCGTTCTTCGGGCCGCTGGCCTGCGAAACGATGAAGCGTTACGCTAACGGCGAAGAGATCGAGCACTGGGTGCAGGTCAAGGACCGCATCTTTACCGCTGACAACGCCGCCGATCACGTAGACGAAGCCTACTGATCCTCCCGTGGGAGAGGCCGCCGGGCTTTCCGAGGCCTCTCCCGCATTTTCCGGAGCGTCGCATGCAACCCCTTTTGTCCATGAGCGCCATCGACAAGGCATTCTCGGGCGTGCCTGCTTTGCGCCAGGCCCGCCTGGAGATTGCCCCGGGTGAGGTCCACGCCCTGATCGGGCAGAACGGCGCCGGCAAATCCACAATGATCAAGATACTGACCGGCGTTTACCGCAGGGACGGCGGCGATATCCGCTTCGACGGAAAGCCGGCGGAAATCTCAAATCCGGGACAGGCGCAGAAATCCGGCATTGCCACGATCTATCAGGAACTCAATCTCGTCCCGCTGCGCAGCGTCACCGAGAATGTGGTCATGGGATATGAGCCAAGAAGGCTCGGAGTACTTATCGACTGGTCGCAGGCACACCGGCGCACGCGCGAGATCCTGTCACGTTTCGGCATTGACATCGACGTCAGGGCGCCGCTCGGAAGTTACTCCACCGCCATTCAGCAACTCGTTGCAATCGCGCGGGCTGTTTCCCTCGACGCCAAGCTCGTCATTATGGATGAACCGACATCCTCGCTTGACGACCGCGAAGTCGATGTTCTCTTTGGTGTTGTTCGCGAGCTCAAGAACTCCGGCGTCTCCGTCCTCTATGTCTCCCACTTTCTCGACGAACTGTTCCAGATCTGCGATCGGGTGACCACCATGCGCGACGGCCAGACGGTCGCCGTTCGCGATATCGGGGAAACAAGCAAGCTGGAACTGATTGCCGATATGCTCGGGCGCAATGTCGAGGATATCGAGGCCGCCGGCATGACCGATCTCGGCGGCGGCGAAAAACAACTCGGCGACGTCCTGCTCGAAGCCGACGGCATCGCGACGAACCGTCGGCTCTTCGAATTCACCGTTTCCGTGCGCCGTGGCGAGATCGTCGGTCTCGGTGGTCTCCTCGGCTCAGGGCGGACGGAAGCCGCACGGGCCCTGTTCGGCGTTGACGCCGTGATTTCCGGAGAGATCAGGCTCAAGGGCCAACGCTGGACGCCGACAAGCCCGGCCGGTGCCATCGGCGACCGCATCGGCATGTTGACCGAGGACCGCAAGGCTGAGGGGATTGTGCCGGATATGTCCGTTCGCGAGAACATGACGCTGGCACTTTTGCCTAAACTGAGCCGAAACGGCCAGATCCAGGCGGGACGCGAGCGCGAGCTGGTTGAGGAATACATCAAGGCGCTCGGAATCAAGACGTCCAACATGGATCAGCCGATCCGCGAACTGTCGGGCGGCAACCAGCAGAAAGTGCTTCTTGCGCGTTGGCTGGCAACCGAACCGGAACTGCTGATACTCGACGAACCGACGCGCGGCGTCGATGTCGGCGCCAAGCTCGAGATTCAGGCAATCATCCGCCAGTATGTCGACCGTGGTTTCGGTGTGGTGTTGATCAGTTCCGAATTCGAGGAACTGGTCGAAGGCGCCGACCGGATTGTCGTGCTGCAGGACGGCTTTACCGTAGCCACGCTGGAGAATCCGGGCATCACCGAGGACGCGCTCGTCAAGGCGATCGCGCACCACCATACGCAGGAGCAGGCGTGATGTCCGACGGATCCCTATCCAACGACAAGGCGGTGACCAGGACCCCTGCATCTTTTTCGCTTGGCGCATTGCGCAATCACGGCGGCATCATCGCACTCATTGTCATCCTGGTATTCAACGCGCTGTTCACGCCCAACTTTCTGCAGGTCCAGACGCTGTTCGTGAACATCAGCCAGGTGGCCACGATCGCCATCGTTGCCATCGGCATGACACTGGTGATCGCCACCGCCGGGATTGATCTTTCCGTCGGCGCGGTCATGGCACTGGCTGGCGCCCTCGCCCCGCTGATTTTTCTCTCCGATTTCGGCCAGGCCTATCCAGCCCTCGGTATTGCCGCGGCCTTCGTGCTGCCCTTGATTGCCGCATCGATGTGCGGCCTTTTCAACGGGATCATGATCAGCTACCTGAATGTCCAGCCGATCATCGCGACACTGATCCTGTTCATTTCCGGTCGCGGCATCGCCCAGGTGCTGACGAACGGCAACCTCCAGACATTCAGCAATCCTTATTTCAGCTATCTTGGAACCGGCAAGATCCTCGGCCTTCCATTCCAGGGCTGGCTCGCTTTGGTTCTCGCCATCGCGGTCTATTGGCTGGTTTCTCGAACCATATTCGGTCGCTACCTTCTCGCCGTAGGCGGCAATGAAAAAGCCGCCCGCCTCGCCGGTGCCCCGGTCCGCATAGTGAAGATTGGCGCATATGTTCTGTGTGCCTTCCTGTCCGGCATCGCCGGCCTGATCGTTGTTGCCATCAACTCGGCCTCCGATGCGGCCCGCAACGGCAATCTGATGGAACTCGATGCCATTGCCGCGGCCGTTGTCGGCGGTGCGCTGCTGCAGGGCGGCCGGGCGCCGATCTTCGGTGCGATCCTTGGAGCCGTCATCATCCAGCTCGTCAAATACACGCTCCTTGCGAACGGAGTTGAAGATGAGGTGGCGCTGATTGCCAAAGCGGCGATCATCGTTCTGGCTGTCTATATCCAACAGGCGCGAAAGGAATAGCCATGCCGGGCTCCGATGCATTCGATCTTCGACAATTCCTTCGCAGCGACGGCCGCAACGCCGGCGTATGGATTGCCCTCATCGCGCTGATCCTGTTTGGCCTTGCGCGCTACGACAATTTCGGCAGTGCCTACAACATCGTCTCGTTCCTGAACTACAACTCGATGTTCATCATCATTTCTATCGGCATGTGCTTCGTCATCATGACCGGGGGAATTGATTTGTCCGTAGGCTCCGTGGCTGCATTTACATCGGTTGTTGCCGCCTATCTCAGCCCCTACGGCATCGAGGTCGCGTTGCCGGGCGGCGTTCTGGCCGGCGCGGCCTTCGGGGCGGTCAACGCCTTTTGCATCATCGCGATGCGCATCCCGCCTTTCATCGCGACGCTGGCGACAATGCTTGCCGCCAAGGGCGGTGCACTGGTGATCAGCGGCGCGCAGACGATCTCCGTCGACTGGGGAAGCAACTTCACCAAGCTCGGCATGGAGAAGGCGTTCAACGTCTTGCCCTGGACCATCGTCATTGTCGCGATTGTGGCAATTGCCCTGTGGGTGGTCCTTGAACAGACGTCGCTCGGGCGCACCGTGCTTGCCATAGGCGGCGGCGAAGACGCTTCCAATCTCATGGGACTGAAAGTCAACCGCGCCAAGATCTTCGTCTACATGCTGAGTGGCGGCTGCGCGGGACTGGCCGGCGTGTTCCTGGCATCGGGATTTGGCGCCGGGCAGCCGCTCGAAGGCATCGGATGGGAGCTTTCTGCCATCGCGTCCGTTGTTGTCGGAGGCACGCTGCTGACCGGCGGCCTCGGATCGGTCACTGCAACGGTCGCGGGCGCTCTCCTGCTCGGGCTGGTCTTCAACATTCTCAATTTCGAGAACGGACGCGGCACGATCAGCCTCAGCGCCTACTGGCAGATGGTGATCCGCGGCGGTTTCCTGTTTGTCGTCATCCTGCTGCAAACGCGCATGAACGCCTCAAGGCAGAGGGCAAGCTAGGTTATGGCCAGGATCGAACACATCGAGGCCCGCTATTTTGCCGTGCCGCTTGAGGAGGTTCTGACCGATGCGATGCACGGCAGCCACTCGGAGTTCGAACTGATCACGGCGACCATACATCTCGACAACGGCCTGGAGGGCACCGGATATACCTATACCGGAGGGCGCGGCGGACGCGCCATTCTGGCTCTCATCGAAAACGATCTGGCGCCCTTCCTGATCGGCCGCGAGGCGTCGGATGTCGAGGCACTTCACGATGCCATGCAGGTGCATATCCACTATGTGGCACGAGGTGGCATCGCATCCTTTGCCATCTCGGCGCTTGACATCGCCCTGTGGGACCTTCGCGGCAGGACGCGGGGCGAGCCGCTGCGCATCATGGCGGGCGGCAGCGCTGACCGCTGCAAGGCCTATCGCGGCGGCATTGATCTCAATTTTCCCCTGCCGAAGTTGCTCAATAGCGTTCGCGATTATCTGGCGGGTGGTTTCAACGCGGTGAAGATCAAGGTGGGCCGGCCGGAATTGGATGATGACGTGGAGCGGCTTGCGGCCGTGCGTGCGCTCATTGGACCGGACAGGGCGCTGATGGCCGATGCCAATTATGCGCTGAATGTCGAACGGGCAATCGCGGCTTGCGAGGCTTTCAGGCCTTTCGATCTGCTCTGGTTCGAAGAACCGATCATCCCGGACAACTATACCGGCTACGGGTCCATTGCCGATATTACCGGCATGCCGCTCGCCATGGGGGAAAACCTGCATACAATCCATGAGTTCGAATACGCCATCGCGCAGGCAAAGCTCTCTTACCTTCAGCCGGACGCTTCCAACTGCGGCGGCATTACCGGGTGGCTGCGTGCCGCGGAACTGGCTCGCCGGGCCGGCATACCCATTTGCAGCCACGGCATGCAGGAACTTCATGTCAGTCTGGTATCGGCACGACCGAATGCCGGCTGGCTCGAGGTACACTCATTCCCGATCGATTCTTACACGAAACGGCCGCTGGTAGTCGAAGACCATCTCGCCGTCGCACCAGACATACCCGGCACGGGTGTGGAATTTGACTGGCAGAAACTTCAGGCCGCACACCACCTGGCCGCCTAAACAAGGACAGAAACATGGAAACGACCGCCGCCTTTTATGTGGGCGACCACAGTTTTTCGGTCGAACGGGTGGTTTCACCGCCTCCGGGACCGGGTGAAGTGCAAATCGACATTGCTTATTGCGGCATCTGCGGCACGGATCTCCACGTGTATCAGGGCCACATGGATGCGCGTGTCGGCGCTCACCGGGTCATCGGGCACGAAATGTCCGGCACCGTCGCGGCAACCGGCGCAGGCGTCACCGGTTTTGCGCCCGGCGATCCGGTGGTTGTCAGGCCGCTGGATCATTGCGGCCATTGCCCGGCCTGCAGACGCGGACACCAGCACATCTGCCAGAACCTCAAGTTTCTCGGGCTCGATACCGACGGAGCCTTCCAGCAGAAATGGACCGTTCCGGCTCACACGCTGCACCATTTGCCTCAGGGGCTGCCGCTCGACCATGCCGCCCTGATCGAACCGCTCGCCGTCGCCTGCCATGACGTGCGGCGTGGCCGGGTCGCTGCCGGAGAAGATGTACTGGTAATCGGCGGCGGGCCGATCGGCATGCTTGTGGCGATGGTCGCCCGCAACGCGGGTGGAGAGGTAACGATCTCTGAGATCAACGAAAATCGAATTGCTCTTGCCGACAAACTCGGATTTGCCACCTGCAATCCGGCTGAAAACGATGTGGCGAAAGCGATCGAGACAAAGACCGGCGGCAAGGGTGCAGATGTAATCTTCGAGGTCTCCGGCAGCCAGCCGGGCGTCGATCTGATGACGGCTGCGGCCGCAACACGAGCCCGTATCGTCATGGTCGCCATTCACGCAACTGCGCCAAAAGTCGATCTTTTCCAGTTCTTCTGGCGGGAGATCGAGATGTTCGGCGCACGGGTGTATGAACCCCAAGACTATGAGGCGGCGATGAAGCTTCTCTCGGATCGGGTGATCAGTGTTGACGAAATGATCACAGATGTCAGGAGCCTGGAGCAGTTGGGAGACGCTTTCGCGGAACTGGCTGGAAATCCCCGCGCCATGAAGACACTCATCAAATGCAACGCGGAGGCCTGAACGTGGGCGTGCTGAACAAATTCGATCTGACAGGCAAAACAGCACTAGTTACCGGCTGCAAGCGCGGCATCGGGCGCGGTATGGCGCAGGCCCTGGCGGATGCCGGCGCCGATATCGTCGGCGTCAGTGCAAGTCTTGAGCCGTCCGGAAGCGCCGTCGAAGAGGCGGTCATCGGGCTCGGCCGGAACTTTGCCGCCTATCAATGCGATTTTTCCAACCGTCAAAACGTTCGGGAATTTGCGTCAACTGTTCTTGCCGAACACCCTGACATCGACATTCTGATCAACAATGCCGGCACCATCCGGCGGGCGCCGGCGGTGGACCACGATGATGATCTTTGGGACGAAGTGATCGAGGTCAATCTTTCTGCGCAGTTCGTCCTGACGCGCGAAATTGGCCGAACCATGGTCGCGAGGCGATCCGGCAAGATCATCTTCACCGCTTCCCTGCTGACGTTCCAGGGCGGGATCACCGTCCCCGGATACTCCGCATCCAAGGGTGGCATCGGCCAGCTCACAATGGCATTTGCCAACGAGTGGGCGGCAAAGGGCGTCAACGTCAACGCCATCGCGCCGGGATACATCGACACCGACAACACCGAGGCATTGAGAAACGATCCCGACCGATCGAGGGCGATCCTCGAGCGTATCCCTGCCGGCCGCTGGGGCACGCCCGATGACTTTGCAGGACCTGTCGTGTTCCTCGCCTCAAATGCGTCCGATTACATGCACGGTTCGATTGTCACGGTCGATGGCGGCTGGATGGGCCGGTAATCGCTCAGATCCGCCGGGCAAAGGCGAATACACCAGCCAAACCCGGTAAATTTTACGGTGACTTGACGGAAATCAAGGAGAACTGATCCGAAAGCTGACACTAGTCCTCCCGTATTGTGGGGAGGACAGCTTTGCGCATCGGAGTCTACCTGACGGCAATTCTTGCACTGGCGGCGATCTTGTTCGCGCTGCCGGCAATTGCCGCCGATCCGCAACTGCCCCGTTTCCTCGGCGAGATAGAGCCGGACAGCCTGGTGTCGGGCGCAAACGGTTTCGGCAATCTGCGAACCGATATTCCGGTCGCTGCCGTATTGAAGGACGGCGAGACCGTAGGCTGGGCCTTCCTGACATCTGATTTCGTGGGTACGACCGGTTATTCCGGAAAGCCGATCCATGTTGTCGCTGCGGTCTCCGATGACGCGGTTCTTACCGGCGTCCAGCTTGTCGAGCACTCCGAACCCATCGTCCTGATCGGCATTCCCGACGCGAAGGTGCAGCGGCTGACGGAAAGCTATGCCGGGCTCGACCTCAAGGCCGAGGCTGCGGCAGGCGGATCGGCGCACGATCTCGACATTATATCGGGTGCGACGGTCACCATCATGGTGATTGACGATTCCATTGTGCGCGGTGGCCTGAAGGTTGCACGGGCGCTCGGACTGGGAGGCCTTGCTCCGGCAGCGTCCGCCGGACCTCAGCGGCAAGTCAATCCGGAGATGACAGAGCCGCAGGACTGGATGACCCTTTCCGGAGACGGTTCCGTCCGCGCACTGACCCTCGATATTGGCCAGATCAATCAGGCCTTTGAGACATCGGGAGATCCCCGTGCCGCCGCGCGTCCCGAGAGCGGGCCCGACACCGACACCTTTATCGATATGAAAGCGGCGCTCATCAGTGTCCCGACAATCGGACTGAGCCTGCTTGGCGAAGCCGAATACGACAATCTTCAAAATTGGCTTCAGGAAGGTGAGCACGCGATCCTGGTTGCCGGTCGCGGGCGCTATTCCTTCAAGGGGTCGGGCTATGTGCGAGGCGGCATATTCGACCGAATCCAGTTGATTCAGGGCGACCGATCCGTGCGTTTCTTCGACAGGCAGCACCGCCGACTCGGCGACATAGCCGCGCCCGGCGCACCAAGTTTCACCGAGCTTGATATCTTCAAGATCCCGGCCGATGCAGAGTTCGATCCGGCGGCACCATGGCGTCTGCAATTGCTGGCGCAGCGGGCAACGGGTCCGGTCGACAAGAGTTTTCTGACCTTCGATCTCGGTTACCGGCTGCCCGAGAAACATCTTTTGCCACTCGCTCCCCTCGCCGATGCAAGCGCGGAGGAAGCAGCCGCGAAGGCGGCGCTGTGGCAACGCATCTGGCTCGACCGCAAGTTCGAGATCGCCGTGCTTGCTGCCATGCTGACCGTCCTGACCGGCGTCTTCTTTTTCCAGTTCCAGTGGACCCGCAACGAGCGTTTCCTGTTCTGGTTTCGCATGGGCTTCCTGACCATGACGCTCTTCTTCCTTGGCTGGTATGCCAATGCCCAGCTGTCGGTGGTCAACCTGATGGCGCTCGCCGGCGCGTTGCAGGCGGGCTTCACATGGGATGCCTTCCTGCTTGATCCGATGATCTTTGTCCTCTGGTTCTCGGTGGCTGCCGCGCTGGTCTTCTGGGGCCGCGGCGCCTATTGCGGCTGGCTTTGCCCGTTCGGCGCCCTGCAGGAACTGACCAACCAGATCGCCCGCGCGCTGAAGGTGCCGCAATGGGAGCTGCCATGGGGCCTGCACGAGCGGCTCTGGCCGGTCAAATACATGATCTTCCTTGGCCTCTTCGGTGTATCGCTCGCCTCGATCCCGCTCGCCGAATCCCTGGCCGAGGTTGAGCCGTTCAAAACCGCCATCATCCTGAAATTCGCCCGTGCCTGGCCCTTCGTTCTGTTTGCGGTCGGTCTCCTGGTGATCGGCCTGTTTGTCGAGCGGTTCTACTGCCGCTACCTCTGCCCGCTTGGCGCCGCGCTGGCCATTCCCGCCCGCATGCGCATGTTCGACTGGCTCAAACGCTACCACGAGTGCGGCCATCCGTGCCGGACCTGCGCCAATGAGTGCCCAGTCCAGGCCATTCACCCGACCGGCGAGATCAATCCCAACGAATGCGTCAACTGCCTGCATTGCCAGGTGCTCTACCAGTCCGGAACGAAATGTCCGGTGGTCATGCGCAAGCTGAAGAGCCGCGCCGCGTTCGAGGCGCGCAACAAAAACAGTTTCACGGCGGCATCAGCGGCCGCCGCCAAACCGGCTACCGAAAAGGAGAAAGCCCATGTCTGAAAAAGGAAAGTCATTGACCATCAACCGGCGTGACCTGCTTGGGGCCACGGCTGGAGGCGCCGTGCTTGCAGCCGCCGGCACCGGCCTCCTGACGTCCGGCACCGCGCCGGCGCGCGCGGCGGAAGGGGATTTTGCGCTGGCGCCCGGCGAACTTGACGAATATTACGGCTTCTGGTCGTCCGGCCAGACCGGTGAAGTTCGCATCCTCGGTGTTCCCTCGATGCGTGAACTCATGCGCATTCCGGTGTTCAACCGCTGCTCGGCAACGGGTTGGGGCCAGACCAATGAATCGCTGAAGATCCTGACCGAAGGCCTGCTTCCTGAAACCAAGGCCTACCTCGCTGCACAGGGCAAGGTCACCTACGAAAATGGCGACCTGCACCACCCGCACATGTCCTTCACCGACGGGACCTATGACGGCCGCTACCTGTTTGCCAACGACAAGGCCAACACCCGCGTTGCCCGTATCCGCTGCGATGTAATGAAATGCGACAAGATCATCGAGATCCCGAATGCCAAGGACATCCACGGTCTGCGGCCGCAGAAGTTCCCGCGCACCGGTTACGTCTTCGCCAATGGCGAGCACGAGGCGCCGCTGGTCAACGACGGCACGATCCTCGACAAGCCGGAGGAGTACGTCAACATCTTCACCGCCATCGACGGCGATGAGATGAAAGTTGCCTGGCAGGTGATTGTCAGCGGAAACCTCGACAATTGCGACGCCGATTATCAGGGCAAATATGCCTTTGCCACCAGCTACAACTCCGAGATGGGCACCAACCTTGCCGAGATGACGGAGAGCGAAACCGATCACGCGGTTATCTTCGACATCAAGGCGATCGAGGAAGCGGTCGCGGCTGGTGACTATCAGGAGCTTCAGGGCGTGCCGGTCGTCGATGGCCGCAAGGGCTCCAGATACACACGCTACGTATCAATCCCCAACAGTCCGCATGGCTGCAACGCCGCTCCGGACAAGCGGCACATCGTCATCAACGGCAAGCTGTCACCGACTGTTTCGGTTATCGACGTGGAGAAGGTTCCGGCGCTCTTCGAACAAGATGCCGATCCGCGCTCCTGCATCGTCGCCGAACCACAGCTCGGTCTTGGCCCGCTCCACACCGCCTTTGACGGCCAGGGCAACTGTTTCACCACCCTGTTCCTCGACAGTCAGGTCGTGAAATGGAACATGGACAGGGCGATCCAGGCCTATGGCGGCGCAGATGTGGATCCGATCATCTCCAAGGTCGATGTCCACTATCAGCCGGGTCACAACTCGACCTCCATGGGTGAAACCGCGGAAGCCGATGGTAAATGGCTGATTTCGATGAACAAGTTCTCCAAGGACCGCTTCCTCAATGTCGGTCCGCTGAAGCCGGAGAACGAACAGCTCATCGACATCTCCGGGGACGAGATGAAGGTGGTGCATGACGGCCCGACATTCGCCGAGCCGCATGACAGCATCATCGTCCACCGTTCGAAGGTAAACCCGGTTACCATCTGGGATCGTGATGACCCGACATGGGAGGAAGCCCGCCAACAGGCGGCCGCCGACGGGGTCGACCTGGAAGACGGAGCGGAAGAACCGATCCGGGACGGCAACAAGGTACGGGTCTACATGACATCGATCGCTCCGAGCTTCAGCCTCGAGAAGTTCACGGTCAAGCAAGGCGACGAGGTGACGATCTACATCACCAATCTTGACGATATCGATGATCTGACCCACGGCTTCTGCCTGTCCAATTTCGGCATCGCGATCGAGGTGGCGCCGCAGGCCACCGCTTCGGTGACATTCGTTGCGGAACGGCCGGGTGTTCACTGGTTCTATTGCCAGTGGTTCTGCCACGCCCTGCACATGGAAATGCGCGGACGCATGTTCGTCGAACCGCGGGGCGCTTGAGCATGAAACGCCTCGGTTTGCTTGCAGTACTGCTTCTTTCGCCCCTGGCTTGCCTGGCGGCGGAGCGGCACGTGCCGGCTGAAACCGGGGCGCTTGCAGCCGCAATCGACGAGGCGCGGGACGGCGATGTCCTGCGCCTCGCTCCGGGTGTCCATCAGGGCCATTTCGAGATTGACCGGCCATTGACGCTGGATGGCGGCGGTGCAGCCGCCATCGAGGGTTCAGGTGAAGGAAGCGTCATCACCGTCAATGCACCGGACGTTACGATACGCGGCCTGACCATCACCGGATCGGGCTCCTCACACGATGAAATCGACTCCGGCGTCAGCCTCGGCCGCAAGGCTGATCGCGCCATTGTCGAAAACAATGAGATCCTCGGCAACCTTTATGGTGTCGACATCCACGGCGCGGAGGATTCCCGCGTCACCGGCAATGTCATTGTCGGCCGCCGCGACCATCGCATGAACGAACGCGGCAACGGCGTCTATGTCTGGAACGCGCCTGGCGCCGTCGTTGATGGCAACGACATCAGTTGGGGCCGCGACGGCATCTTCGTCAACACCTCAAAGAAGAACAAGTTCACCAACAACCGCTTCCGCAATCTGCGTTTTGCCGTGCACTACATGTACGCCAACGACAGCGAGGTTTCTGGAAACATCTCGATCGGCAACGATCTTGGCTATGCGGTCATGTTCTCAAAGCGGGTCAAGGTCCTGGACAATGTGTCCATCGGCGATGACGAGCACGGAATTATGCTCAACTACGCCAACCAGTCGCATGTCTCCGGGAACCTTGTCCGCGATGGCAACAACCGCTGCGTTTTCCTCTACAACGCCCACAAGAACCGAATTGAAAACAACCGTTTCGAGCGCTGCTCGATCGGCATCCACTTCACCGCCGGTTCCGAGCGCAACGCCATCACAGGCAATGCCTTCATCGGCAACCGCACACAGGTCAAATATGTCGGCTCGCGCTGGCTCGACTGGTCAGCGGAGGAGCGCGGCAACTACTGGAGCGATTTTGCCGGTTACGACATCAATGGCGACAGCATCGCCGATGCACCCTATCGGCCGAACGACCGCATGGATCACATCCTGTGGTCGCAGCCGTCAGCCAAACTGCTGCTCGGTGCGCCCGCTGTCCAGCTCGTTCGCTGGGCGCAATCGAGCTTCCCGGCACTGTTGCCGGGCGGCGTCATCGACAGTCGCCCGCTGATGCGCCCGATCGAGATCGCGGTTCCGGATTTTGGAGATCCGTCATGACGGAACGCACAAAGACTGACATCGGCAAGGACCGTGTGCCGGACGTTCTGGTAGTCGACCGGCTGTGCAAGCAACACGGCCGCATCCAGACCCTCGACACCGTGAGCCTTGCCCTAGGGCCGGGCGAGCGCGTCGCTCTGCTCGGCCACAATGGCGCCGGCAAGACAACCCTGATGAAGCTGATCCTTGGTCTTTGGACACCGAGCGGCGGCAACATCAGCGTCGCCGGCTTTTCGCCCGGCAGTCCCGAAGCGCGGAGGGCATCCGCCTATCTGCCGGAAGCCGTTGCCTTTCACCGGGCACTCACCGGGCGCGAGCAACTCACCTTGTTTGCCCGCCTCGCCGGCGCGCCGGTCAGTTCGGTGAACGGACTTCTCGAACGGGTCGGCGTCGCCGATGCCGCCGACCGCCGCATCGGAACCTGGTCGAAAGGAATGCGCCAGCGCCTCGGCCTCGCACAGGTGCTGCTCGGAAAGCCACGTATCGCTCTGCTTGACGAGCCGACAAGCGGCCTCGATCCGATATCCCGCCACGATCTTTATGCAATCATCGATGAAATGGCGAAGAATGGCACGGCGGTGCTCATCGCATCCCATGCGCTGACCGAGGTCGAGGCAAGGACCGACAGAATTGCCATATTGCGCAACGGCCGCCTTGTCGCCGACGACACCCTCGCCCGGCTCAGCGCCAAGGCCGAATTGCCGATCCGGTTGAAACTGACGGCCCAGGGCAATGACGCGACGGAAGTGCATGCCCGCCTCGGTGGCGACCGCATCAATGGAGCCTCGGTCGAATTGCTGTGCAGTCCGGAAAACAAGATGGAACGGCTCGCACATATCGCGGCTCTGGGCGACCTCATTGTTGATGTGGAAATGGCGCCGCCGAGCCTCGAAGACCTTTACCGGCATTATTCGGGGGAGGATCGCACATGATTACCCGTATATTTGCCGTCGCGGCAGCGGAGCTCCACATCGCGCGGCGCAATCTGTGGGTTCTGATGGCAACCGTGATCATGACGCTGTTTGCACTGGCCCTGACATTTGCCGGCGCGGCACCAACCGGTGCGCTCGGTGTTGATCTGCTGACCGTTTCCGTTGCTTCGATGACGACGCTTTCGGTCTATCTGGCACCGCTGCTCGCGTTGATGATGTCGTTCGATGCGATCGCCGGTGAGAACGAACGTGGCGGGCTGGCCCTGCTTTTGACCTACCCGGTCTCGCGCGGCGAGATTCTGTTGGGCAAATTCCTCGCCCATATCGGGACAATCGCCCTTGCCATGGTGATCGGGTTCGGCGCTGCCGGTATTGCGGCCGCCCTCACCGGCGGCGCAGACGCGGAAAGTGTTACGGCCCTGCTTCGGTTGATCGGAACATCGGTCCTGCTCGGCGCGGTCTTCCTCGCCCTTGGCTACGCATTGTCCGCCGCCGTTGCGTCACCGACGGCAGCCGCGGGTCTTGCCGCGGGCCTCTGGCTGATCTTCGTCGTCCTTTACGACCTCGGCCTGCTCGGCGCCGTCGTCTATGACAATGATGGCTTCTTCACCCGCCAGGTCTTTCCCTGGCTGCTGGTTCTCAACCCCGCGGATGCGTTTCGCCTGTGGAACGTCGGGGCCTCGGAGAACGTGGCGCTTGCAAACGGCATGACGGGCGTCGCAAGCGCCCTGCCCGTTTGGTCGGCACCGCTGTCGTTGCTGCTTTGGCCGATCGCGGCATTTGTTATCGCGCGCCAGATGTTCGGGAGGGTTCGCCCATGAGATGCAACCTGCTCTTGAGCGCCGTCGCACTGGTTTTCCTGGCAGCATGCAGCGAGGAAAAAGTAGCGATGCCGGACCCGGTTCCTCTGACCGAAGCGGCGCTCAGCCACTACTGCCAGATGTATGTCGCTGAGCATGGTGGCCCGAAGGCCCAGATCCATCTGGAAGGCTATCCGGCCCCCTTGTTTTTCGCGCAAGTCCGCGATGCCGTCGCCTATCTGCGCAGCGCCGAACGGGAGGCGCCGGTGATCGCGGTCTATGTCAGCAACATGTCGGTGGCCGAGAGCTGGGATGAACCGGGTCAATCGAACTGGATCAACGCCGATGACGCATCCTTCGTCATCAATTCCGATGCCAGAGGCGGCATGGGTGCACCGGAAGTCGTGCCGTTTGGTGACCGGGCCGACGCGGATCGGTTTGCGGCCGACCGCGGCGGTCGCGTCGCCAGTCTTGGAGAGATTCCCGATGAGACGGTGCTGAGTGCCGTCGAGTTTGATTTGCCAGGCGAGGAGAAGTCCCAGTGAGACCTTCCCTTTCCCGCCGGCGTTTTATAATGCTCTCGGCGGCTGCGGCGGCGGTACCGGGCTCCGCCCTGGCGAACGCCCCGGTGGCCCGTTGGCGGGGCATTGCGCTGGGAGCCGCCGCGCATATGACACTTGTCGGTGTCGGACGGGATGACGCGTCGCCGGTCTTTGCCGCGGTCGAAACTGAAATCCGCCGGCTGGAAGCGATCTTCAGCCTTTACTGGCCAGGATCGGAGATCACGCGCCTCAACACCGCCGGCCAACTCGAAACAGCGTCCATGGAGTTCGTGGAACTCTTGGGCCTGTGTGACGTGTTGCATGAGGCAACCGGCGGGACGTTTGACCCGACCGTTCAGCCGCTGTGGGCGCTCCACGCAGCCCGCTCGGCATCGGGTGACGTGGCGACAAGGTACGAAATTGCAGCGGCACGGGAACGATGCGGCTGGCCGCACGTCAGTCGACATGACCGTTCCGTCTCCTTCGACCGACCGCACATGGCGATAACACTCAACGGCATTGCTCAGGGCTACATCACGGACAAGATCGCCGCTCTGCTCAGATCATTTGATCTTCACGACATTGCCATCGACATCGGTGAGGTCGCAGCCCTTGGCCGCAGCCCATCGGGCATGCCGTGGAGGGCCGGCATTTCCGCACCGGACGGGACTGTTATTAAAGAAGTATCGCTGTCGGGCCGGGCATTGGCCACATCGGCACCCTTTGGCACGCTGCTCGACCGGGCCGGAAAACTCGGCCACATTTTGGACCCGCGCAGCGGTTTGCCGGGAGGCCTTTGGCAAGTGGTTTCCGTTTCCGCGCAGACGGCGGCGCTTTCCGACGGGCTGTCGACGGCATTTTGCCTGAACACGCGTGACGAGATCGATTCGATTGTCGCCAAGTTGCCGGGAGTGAAGCTGGAATATCTTGCCTGACGCGAAATCTCTACGCCCGGCGCAGGCCAATTGGCCTGTCGGCCTCGACATAGCTGTGCAGCCGCGCGACGTCGGAAATCGCAGCCTGGTTCTGATTGATTTTTATTCCGACGGATCGTAGCCGCGAAAACGCACGCGAAAGGCTTTCCGGTTTCATGCCCAATCGACCTGCGATCAGCGCCTTGTCGTAAGGAAGCGTCACAGCACATGGGCCTTCGTCCACGGGGCAGAGTTCGAGAAGAAACTCCACCACCCGCTGTGTGGCCGTCTGGGCCGCCAGCTGCTCGACCTGCGATACGAGGCCTTGCAGGTGCTGGTAGGTTGACGCCAGCATGGCGAGGCAGATCTCCGGCCGTGATTTCATCATCTCAAGAAGCAAGTCTGCTCGAACCTGCAGCAATCGGCAATCGGTCGCCGCCTCTGCGGTGACGGGATAGACGTCGCTGCGGAAGGCAGCGGCCTCGCCGAAGCTCTGTCCGCGGGTCGGCACATGCACGACCGCTTCCGCACCGTTCGGCGTTACACGAAACAGCTTGACCCACCCGTCGAGAACGACAAAGACGCTGTGCGCGTGTTCCCCGCGCGGAAAGATCGTCTCGCCACGATCGAAAACGCGCACGTTGGATTTGTCCAGCAGATCCGCGGCAACATCATCCGGCGCCGTCGAGAACAGGATGGACTCCATGGCAACCTGGCGCTCGTCGTCATTCATTCCAGATATTCCGCGCGCCATCGCTCCCCCTTGCCGGCGCCAATAGAAGCAGCCTTGATGCAGCGAGCCAAGTCTTTTTGACAATCAATCAGGACACAAACGGTTCAGGCGTGCGCAAAGCCGCGCTAAATCTGGTGGAAACCGTGTTTGCCGAGCAGCGAAATCATGAGTGATTTGGCAGCGATCCGGTGATCGCGGTGGATCTTGCGGGCCAGCGCCGCGTCGCCCTTCTCCAGCGCGGCGATCAAGGCACGGTGGTCCGCATTCGATTGTGTCGGCGCCGGCCGGATATAGAGCGTCAACGCCCGTGCCCGCCGGACCTGGTCATTGAAATTCGCGATGACCGATTTCAACCGTTCACTGCCGGAAAGATCAACAAGCAGCATGTGAAAATCCTCGTCGGCGGCGGCCCAGGCTTCCCGGTCATCTTCTTTCAGCGCTTTTTCCATGCGCAAGGTCGCCTCACGAAGCGGCTCCAGCATTTCAGGGGACGTGCAGCGTTCGGCAACCCGCTCTGCGGCCAGCGATTCAAGCTCTGTCAGGATCTGGTAGATCTCCTCCATGTCCTCAGGAGAGATGGACAGGATCTTGACGCCGCGCCGCGGCCGCACCTCAAGCAGGCCCTGTGCCTCGAGCATCAGCGTCGCCTCGCGCACGGGCGTGCGCGACATGTGCAGCATTTCCGCAAGCTCGGTTTCCAGATAGCTCGATCCAGCCGGCAGCTCACCCGATACGATCATGCGCCGCAGTTCCGTTGCCGCGCGCTGCGTCTGCGATTTCGGTTTTTTCCCGTCTGATGAGATTTCCGCCTGATGCTGCATGATCAAAGCTCTACGCGTTCCCCCGCTTCATTTGACCGGTAGACGGCCTCAACGATCCGCACATTCTGCAGATAATCTTCCGCAAGGTTCTCGATCGGCGCACCGTTGACGAGTCCATCGATAACATGTTTTTGCAGCGCGTAGACACAATCACCCGCAAATCCCTGATATTTTTGCACTTCCAGCAGCACCGCTTCCTCCAGCGAGCCAAAGGGGCGATAGCGGACCGTGCCGTCCCCGTGCAGCGAAAGCGTGCCATCCGTTCCTTCGATCAGCCCCTCCCCGAGCGTCAATCTGTAGTTCTCGGCGCGGTGATCCAGCAGCCGGTTGCCGTCGAACAGGCACCGCGCGCCCGATTGATAATCAAACAGGATGTGACCGGCATCTTCGCCAGCAATCGCCGGATTGTGTTTCCGCAGATCGGCGTAAACGGCGTCCGGTTCACCCGCGATGAAACGAAACACGTCGATCCAGTGCACCGCGGTCTCATGGACAAGGAACCGCGGCATTTCCTGAAAATAAGGCTGGCGGTCGAGATAGGCATCGTCCCCCTGCCCGTCGCCCGTGCGAAGCCGGAATGTGAATTGCAGCATCGTGCCGATCCGCCCGCCTTCGATTTCGCTTTTGATCAACCTGTACCACGGCTGGAACCGGAAATTCTCATGCACCACGAGCAACGCCCCGGAATCCCGCGCAAGGGCCACGGCCTCCTTAGCCTCGCCAAGATCACGGCAAAACGGTTTTTGGCAGATAATGGCGCGAACGCCGCCATCGAGCGCACGGCGGATCGTTTCGAGATGGGTGTGCGGCGGCGTGATGATGTCGAGAAGGTCCGGTTTCTGCTCGCCAAGCGCCATGTCCAGGTCGCTATAGGCAGGAAGGCCGGTGGTCCGCGCCTTCTCGATATCCCGGTTGATCGAGGCGACCGGAAGCGCGTCCGCGATCCTGTTCCAGGCCTCATAGTGGAAACGGCTGAAATATCCGGCGCCGACACAGGCGACGCGGATCGGCGACGGCATTCTCATGCCGTAACGCCTTCCAGCAGTTCGGCAACAGCACGACCGGCCTCTTCGGTTGAACAATCGCCGCCGAGATCCCGTGTCAGGCCCCGCTGTTCAGACAGGGTTCTTTCCACGGCCCGGCGAAGTTCATCGCCGGCGCTGATGGCGGTCGTCACCTGATGCTGATGCCCCAGCCACTCGAGCATCATCGCGGCCGAAAGGATCATCGCATGGGGATTGGCAGCGCCTTGGCCTGCAATATCGGGCGCCGAGCCATGGCAAGGCTGAAACACCGCATGCTGGTCGCCGATGTCTGCGGATGGCGCCACTCCGAGCCCGCCCATGAGACCGGCTCCGAGATCGGAGAGAATATCGCCGAACATGTTTTCCGTGACAAGCACATCCAGATCCCACGGCTTCTGGATCATGTGCAGCGCCATGGCGTCGACATAGGCGTGATTGGCGGCGAGATCCGGACGTTTCGTCGCCTCTTCATCGAAGATGCCGCGAAAGAAAGCAAAAGCGCGAAACACATTGGCCTTGTCGACGCATGTGACACGCCCGGTCCCGCGCCCTTCTGATTTGCGCCGGGCCGCCAGGTCAAAGGCGAATCGGAACAGCTTCTGCGAGGTCTCGCGGGTAATGACCAGGGTTTCGCGCGCCTCATCGGCGGTTACCTCGCCCCGGCCCAGCGACCAGAACAGGCCTTCCGTGCTTTCACGGATAAGGACGAAGTCCACACGCCGCCCCGGCTCGATGCTGATCGGCGAACGCTGGTCTTCGGAGAGCGTTACCGGCCGCACGCCGGCAAATAGGTGCAACTCCTTGCGCAGGTCGATCTGCGGTGAAATCTCTGTCCCGTCATCATAGCGCACATCGGGAAGGCCCATTGCGCCCAGCAGGACGGCGTCGGCTTTCCTGGCCGCCTCCATCGATGCTGCCGGAAGCGCTTCGCCGGTTGACGCATAGAGAGCCGCACCGGCGGGAACCTCGTTGAAACGCAGGGAAAGCTGATGGCGCCTGGCGACCCTGTCGAGGAGGGCCAGCGTTGGCCGCATGATCTCCGGACCGATGCCATCACCTTCAAAGACCGCGATATCGAACGAAGACCTCATGGAAATTTCCCGATTTGTGCCGGACCGCATGCTGCAGTTGCCTGAGCGACACTGTTGATAGCGGGTCGGACTTTGGTTGACAATGTATTTTTTAATGTATACATAATTTCATACATAGCAACACCGTTTTGGGAGGAACCATGAAAAACCTTGCTACATCAATCGGTTTGGCGGCAGCGCTCACAGCCTCGCTCGCCGTAACTTCGGCGACGGCGCAGGAATATCCGTTCCGCGATATCACCACGGCGGTGGTCTGGGGCGCCGGTGGGGGAACAGACAGCATCAACCGCATGATCATGGCGGAGATGGAAAAGCACCTGCCGGTCAGCATCGCCGTTATCAATCAGACAGGCGGTGTCGCCGGCTCCAACGGCATGACCTATGTCATGAACCAGCCGGACGACGGATACACGCTGGTCGGCCTCTCTGAGTCGAATGTAACCGCCGCTGTACAGGGCGGTTGGGATCGACGCTTCAACTACTGGCACCCTTTCATTGTCGGCGGCTCGCCCGATCTGATTTCCGTGCCGGCAAACAGTCCCTACAACTCGCTCCAGGAGCTGGTTGAGGCGGCAAAGGCAGCACCGGGCACCATCCCCGCCGCGGCATCAGGGTCCGGTTCGATCCATCACCTCAACCTGCTGGCCATCGAAAACGGCACGGGTGCGAAATTCAAATTCGTTCCCTACAAGGGGTCGGCTCCCGGACAGGAAGCCGCCGTCGCGGGTGAAGTCGATCTTGTCGTCACCTCGCTTGCCGAGCAGGCACCGCTCATCGCCGGCGGCCAGCTGAAGCCGCTGGCCATGCTGACGCCGGAGGATGCCGAGTTCGACGGCAAGACCATCAAGTCCGCGTTTTCGATGTATGACGGCCTCGACAAGTACCTTCCGTTGAAGCAGGCGATCGGCTTTGCTGTGCACGCTTCGGCGCCGGACGATGTCAAGGCAAAGCTGACGGCCGCGTTCCAGGAGGCCATCGCATCCGATGTCGTGGCGGAATGGGCGGCTGCCAACAATTATGACATCGGCGGTCAGTCGGGCGATGAGGCAACGGCAATCTTCGACAAGCTCGAAAGCACGTTCGCCTGGACGCTTTGGGAACTTGGCGCGGCAAAGGTCGATCCGTCCTCCCTGGACATTCCCAAGCCGTAACAACGGCCGGTCGATCCGCTGAACCCGCTCCGGCAATTGGGGCAATGCCGGGGCGGGATGACGAAATTCCGAGGACTGTTCATTGGCCGACACCATCGTCATGCGCCGGCGCGACTTCTGGACATCGCTGTTCCTGATCGTCGTCAGCGCATTTTTTCTTTACCAGACCAGCCTGATCCCCTTTTTCAAGGCCGATGCGGCCGGTGTGCAGGGTGCCTGGTTCAACTCGGCGGCACTGGTGCCCTTTGGCATTTTCTCGGCCCTGCTCCTCCTGGCTTGCGCTCTGCTTGTAATAGCCATCAAGGGCGGCGGCGCCACCCGGCCCTTCGAAAGCGAGGCACTCGGCTTTACCGCCGCGGAAGCCGAACGGCTGCTGTGCGTTGCCGCAATCCTGTGCGCCTATATTTTCCTGCTCGTGCCGCGGGTGGACTTCATCGCCTGTTCGGCGCTTTTGATCACCGCCTTGATCTGGGGCTTCCATACCGGAAACGCCACAGCAAGACGGCTATCGACCGTGATGGTGCTGCTGCCCGCGACATATGCCGGTATTGCGCATTTCCCGCGTGCTGAGTGGACCAAGCCCCATGACGACGACATTGCCACCCTCGTGGCGTTCGTTCTGCTGACACTGTTGATGTTCGGATATGAGCGGCGGCGGGGACTCGTCACCGGCGTTGTGCGCCTGACGCCCGTCATTGCCGTCTGCGCCCCGCTTCTGCTGGTTGTCGCAATGGCATTCGGATTTCGCCAGAATGTTCCCAACCGCCAGGGGCTGATTTTCTCCCAGATCGAGTACCACTACTATGTGACACTGAAGCCTTTGTGGAGCGAACGCTAGCATGGAGTTCGTCGCCACACAGATCGCCGGCTTCTGGCTTGCCTTTACGGATCTCGCCACTGATCCCGTCACCTATGTCTATCTGATCGCCTCAGTGTTTCTGGGCATCGTGTTCGGCGCCCTGCCCGGCCTCACGGCAACACTGGCGGTGACGATCCTGACCGGTTTCTTCAGCAACAAGTTCCCGCTGGAGCAGTCGCTGATCGCACTGATCGGCGCCTATGTCGGTGCAATTTACGGTGGCTCCTACCCGTCCATCCTCCTCAATATTCCGGGCACGGCAGCCTCTGCGGCGACGGCCATGGACGGCTATCCGCTGACACGCAGCGGACGCGGCGGCGAAGCCCTTGGCATCACCACGACCGCCTCCTTCATCGGCACGCTCTTTGGCACCGTGTGCCTGCTGATCTTCGTCTGGGTATTGCTGCTGATTTCCAGGAACATTGCTTCACCGGAAAAGGCTCTGCTGGCGCTGTTCGGCATTCTGCTTTCGGGCACGCTGATGAGCCAGGACCTGGTCGTCAAGGGCTGGATATCCGGACTGATCGGCCTGGCCATGGCCATGGTCGGCCTTGATCCCATCCTGTCGGAAGACCGCTACACCTTCGGTTGGTCCTATCTGCTTTCCGGCTTCCAGATCGTGCCCGTCCTGATGGGCGCATTTGCCATACCGCAGATCATGGACGGACTGCGCACCGCGATCATGACGGCGCAGATGCCCCAGGTCGGGCGCATCGTGCCCAGATTTACCGAGGTGCTGCGCCGCATGCCCAGCATCACCCGATCCGGCGCCATCGGCACCGGTGTCGGCGCGCTGCCCGGTGTCGGCGAGGACGTCGCCGGCTGGGTGTCCTACGGCGTCGGCAAGGCGTCCTCCAAGGAGGACAAGACGTTCGGCAAGGGTTCGGTCGATGGCCTGATCTCGGCTGAAGCTGCAAACAATGCCGCGATCGGCGGCGCGCTGATCCCGCTGCTGGTGCTCGGAATTCCGGGGTCGCCTCCGGCCGCCGCCCTTCTCGGCGCGTTGAAGATCAACAATGTGATCCCCGGACCGACCATCGACCCTGCCCTCATCTTGCGGGTTGTCGCCATTCTCGTCATGACCTCGCTCACCATGTTCATCATGGGCCTTTTTACCGCCCGCGTGTTCATCATGATCCTGCGCATACCGCAGACGGTTTTCCTGCCGGTTGTCATGGTGCTGACGACGATCGGTTCCTTCTCGGTCGGCGGCGGTGTCAACGATCTGTTTCTGATGATCAGTGTCGGCCTTTTTGCCTATGCCATGAATGTCATGAAGTATCCCATCGCACCGCTTGTGATCGGCGCCATCCTTGGAGGTCTATTTGATGAAACCTTCCGCCGCTCATTGCTGATCTCAGATGGCGATCCGACCGTCTTCATCAGCCGGCCCGGCGCTGCCATTTTGCTGACCCTCAACGTCCTGCTTATACTCAGCCAACTGCCGGTGGTGCAGCGACGTTTTTCCCGTTTGACCGGAAAGAAGGAGAATGCCGTCTGATGTATGCCGTGACCGTGACATTTCGCATCAAGCCGGAACACTGGCAACCGTTTCTGAGTGCCGTTCGAACCAACGCATCAGCCTCGATTGAAAACGAAGCGGGCTGCCAGAGATTTGATGTATGCACCGATCCGGATCGCCCGCACGAGGTCTTCCTTTACGAGATCTACGACGATGAAGCTGCGTTTGAAACGCATCACGGGACGGATCACTATGCGGTCTTCTCCGAAGCCGCCGCTGACATGGTCGAATCCAAGGCGGTAATCACCTACAGGTCCGTTACATGATGGAGGAAACCTGGCGGGTCTACGCGCTCAAATACGCCGAGCGCAACGAACGGGTACGGGCCGACAGCTTCATCTTCGACGATGATCATGCCAGTCCCCACGCCATGGACTATTTCATCTGGGTGGCGCGCAACAACAACCGCACGATCCTCATCGACACGGGCTACGATGCGGCGGAAGGCGCGCGGCGCGGCCGACCCGTCCTGCGTCATCCGGTCGAGGCGCTCAAGGCCATCGGCATTGCGCCGGAGGACATTGACACCATCGTCATCACCCACCTGCATTACGACCACGCCGGCGGGCTCGATGCATTCCCGAAAGCGGTTTTCCACCTTCAAGCGGCCGAGATGGCCTTTGCCACCGGACCGTGCATGTGCCACCACACCTTGCAGATGCCCTACACCGCCGAGCATGTCTGCCAGATGATCCGACATGTCTATTCCGGCCGTGTCGTCTTTCATGAAGGTGAAGGCGCGGTGGCACCCGGCATGACACTGCATCATGTCGGCGGGCACTCAAGGGGTCTGCAGGCGGTCCGCGTCAAAACGGAGAAAGGCTATCTGTGCCTCGCTTCCGATGCGGCGCATTATTATGAGAATTTCATCCATCAGAAATCTTTCCCCATCGTCGACAGCATCGAGGACATGCACAATGGCTGGAACACCATCCAGGCGCTCTCCAGCCATCGCGACCTGGTGATACCTGGCCACGACCCGCTGGTGACGCGCCACTTCCCGGCAATGGACAATATCGAATTTGGCTGGCGGCTGGATGTCGGCCCGCACTCGTCCATCGAGATCTGAGCCATGCTTCTGGGATGTATCGGCGACGATTTCACCGGATCGAGCGACATTGCCAACACGCTGGCCAAGGGCGGCATGCGGGTCACGCTTTACTGCGGCACGCCCGAAAGTCCCGCCACCGACGATGTTGATGCCGGCGTTGTCGCGTTAAAAACCCGCACCGAGCCTGTTGCCGACGCAGTCGGCAAGTCGCTGGCCGCGGCGGACTGGCTCATCGATCAGGGATGTCAGCAGATCGTCTTCAAATACTGCTCGACATTCGACAGCACGAAAGACGGCAATATCGGACCCGTCGCTGAGGCGCTTGCCGAACGGCTGGGAGAAGAACGGGTGATCGTCTGCCCGGCCTTTCCGGCGACGGGGCGGTCCGTCTACCAGGGCCATCTGTTTGTCGGCGATGTGCTCCTCAGCGAAAGCGGCATGCGCAACCACCCGCTGACACCGATGCGCGATCCGGATATCCGACGCTGGCTGTCGCATCAGACCAGTTGGCCTGTCCAACACATCGATGCCTCCACGGTCTTTGCCGGGGTCGATGCCGTCCGTTCGGCGCTCGCGGCACCCGGCCCAGCCATGGTTGTCATTGACGCCATCCGCGACGAAGACCTTGTGACCATCGGCAGGGCCGCTTCGGATCGGCGGCTGATCACCGGCGGTTCCGGCATCGCACTTGCGCTGCCGCACAATTTCCACCGCGGGCCGGGCTTCGAGACACAGCAGCCCGATTGGAAAGGTGTTGCCGGACCAGGCGTCGTCCTCTCCGGTTCCTGCTCGGACGCGACCCGCAGACAGGTCGAACACCATATCCGGGAGCATCCCTCGCTGGAGATCGACGTCGATCGAATTTTTGACGGCAAACAGGACGCCGCCGAGGTTGCGGCCTGGCTGCTCGAACGGCAGGGCGCGGCGCCGATTGCCTACTCGTCGGCTGACCCTGAGAAGGTAAAAGCCGCACAGCAGCGCCACGGTCGCGACGAAACGGCCGCACGCATCGAACAGGTCTTTGTCGACATCGCAAGGACGCTTGTTGAGAATGGCGTCCTCAAAATCGTCACCGCCGGCGGCGAAACATCGGGCGCCATTGTTGAAGGCCTCGGCATCGCATGCCTCGATATTGGCCCGGAGATCGCCCCCGGCGTTCCGGCCGTCCGCGATCCGGAAAGCGGTATCTGCCTGGCGCTGAAATCCGGCAATTTCGGCCAGACGGATTTCTTTTCAAGAGCCCTTGCGGCCTTGGGACATTCGAGCACGCGGGCAAAGGTAACTAGCGCATGAGCGAAACCAGGCTTCGGGAGATGATCTGCACGTTTGCCCGGTCTTTGTATGACCGAGGGCTGGCCCACGGTTCGACCGGCAACATTTCCGCCAGAACCGATGACGGCGGGCTGCTGGTCACACCGACGGGCAGCAGTTTCGGCTGGCTCGATCCAGCGCGGCTCTCGCGTTTCGACAGCAAAGGGGCCCACATTGACGGCGATCGCCCCACCAAGGAAATGCCGCTGCACACGGCGTTTTACGACACAAGGGGCAACCGTTCGGGTGCCGTGGTGCATCTTCATTGCCATCACGCCGTCGCTCTATCAATGCTGCCGGAAACCGATCACGACAACGCGCTGCCGCCCTACACACCCTACTCCATCATGCAGCTCGGGCGCGTGAAGATCCTGCCCTATTTCCAGCCGGGCGACCCGGCCATGGGCGAGGCGGTGCGCAATCTGGAGGGCCAGCGATCGGCGGTCATCCTTGCCAATCACGGCCCCGTCGTTACGACAGCGACACTGGAAAGCGCTGTCTATGCGATGGAGGAACTCGAGGAGACTGCACGTCTCGCGATCACGCTTTCAGGTCGCAACGCCAACACGCTCAGCGCCGTGCAGGTACAGCGGCTCATTGAAGTATTCAATATCGACTATCAACCCTGATTACCCCTTGCGTTTGCCACCGCGGTCCTTGCTCCCGGTATCCTCGTCGAAGTTCATGCCGAGCGAATCCCCGATCTTTTTCAACGCCGGCAGTTGCACCGCCATGTCCAGGATGGAATCCAGCGCCTGATTGATGACCGGGCTGCCGCCCTCGCCTGAACTCGACCGGCCGAAGCCGCCCGAAAGATGGTTGATGTTGATCGAGTTGATCTTCTCCGCCGGCTTTACCATTTCCGAGACGATCTTCGGCATCGCCTCCAGCCGCGCCTTTTGCAGATCAAGTTCCACTTGTGCTTCCGAGCGCGTGTTTTCGGCCGCGAACTGTGCCTTGGCGGCTTCCGCCTCGGCAAGCCCGATAGCCTTGCGCGCTTCGGCGTCTTCCCTGGTTGCGGCCGCCCGGTCCTTCGCGACCGCAACGTCCGATTTGGCTGCGATCGCCGCTCGCGCGGCCGCGGCTTCCGCCTCCGCACGGGCAGAGATCAGCGCAAGTTCCTTGCGCCGGTCCGCCTCGGCCAATGCCTTGGCGGTTTCCAGCGCCTCGGCTGCCTTGACCGCCTCCGTTCGGGCCGCATCGGCTTCCACATCCGCCCGGCTCTCCTCCTGGCTCTTGGCAGCCACTGATATGTTGCGCTCCTGCTCGGCAATTTCGAGAGAACGTGCCCGCTCGACTTCAGCAACCTGGATCCGCTCTTCCATATGGATGCGCGCTTCGGCGGCGGCCTGTTCGGCTTCGGCCTTGCGGCGCGCCACTTCTGCGATCTGCGCCGCCGTCAGCGTTTCGATTTCCTGTTGCTGGGCGATCTCAGCACGCCGTTCTTCCAGATCGATCTCCAGGGTCTTGCGTGCCGCGTCGACATCGGCCTTTCGCACGGATACCTTGGCATCCGCCTCGATCTGCGCACGCTCCTTCTGCGAATTGGCGACGACTTCCGCGAGCTTGCGCATGCCGACCGCATTGAAGGCATTGTTCTCGTCGAGCGCTGAAAACGGCGTCTGGTCAAGCGCGGTCAGCGATACGGAATCGAGCTGCAGGCCGTAACGGGAAAGCACATCGCCGAGCGATGCCTGGACCTGACCGACGAAATCCGACCGGTTTTCATGCAACTCGTCCATGGTCATGCGGGCGGCTACCGAGCGCAAGGCATCCACCAGCATGCCGTCGATAAGAGAGCGCAATTCGTCCGGCTGGAACGTGCGTTTGCCGAGTGTCTGCGCGGCACGGGCGATCGCTTCCTCGCTCGGTGTCACGGACAGATAGAACTCGGCCCCCACATCGACACGCAACCGATCCATTGTTATCAGCGCGGAATCGCCTGTTCTTTTAACGTCAAGCCGCAGCGTTTGCATGTTAACCTTTGAAATTTCGTGAAAATACGGGATCGCTATTGTGCCCCCATCAATGACGACCTTGCGGCCGCCAATGCCCGTTTTCACGAGACTTGTCTCATTGGTCGCGCGCTCATAGAGCCACGCGATGACCACGATCACCGCCGCCAGGATGATCAGAATTGCGATGAACCAGACAAGTGCGCTCATTGTTATGTCCTTTCTTGCCTACCGGCGTACCCCAATCAAAGGCTGTGCATCTCGCACATGATGTTGGATGACATGCCACCGTCCGCCGGGATATTCGTGCCTCTGATCCAGTTGGTCAGGTCCGACAGCATCAGGGCGACCACCGGGGCGATATCCTCCGGCGTTCCCAAGCGGTCCATGACCTTGGCGTCCTCTTCGGCGCGGGCACCCAGCGTTTCCAGAAAATCGCCGATGATCGGCGTGTCCACGGGACCGGGGCTGACCGAATTGATGCGGATGCCTCGGTCACGCCAGGTCCAGCGGTTCTTCATCGTCCAGGCGATCAGCGCTTCCTTGGAAAAGAAATAGGACCGCCCGCCTTCATTGCCGACGCTCCACTGGTCGATGAATGCCGGGATCCCGTCGAAATCAAGCGCCTCGCTCGCCCGGATCGCATCGACTGCCTGCGGCCAGCCGATGCCGGCAAGGGACGCCACATTGACGATCGATGCATTGTCGGCCAGCTTTGGGATCATGCTTTCCGTCAGGTGTTTCAAGCCGACAAGATTGACGGCGATGACCTTGTCTGCCGGGCGCGTTGGCGGCAGGCCGGCGACATTTGCCAGGCCGTCGACGCCGTCGGGCAGCACATCGACCAGCGCCTCAATGGTGCGCTTGTCACTGAGATCCGCGCGATAGAATTCCTCGACATGGTCAAAGCTCTTGGTCATGTCGACACCGAGGACCGTGGCACCCTGCTCCGTCAGTATCCTGGCCGTCTGATAGCCGATCCCGGAGGCCGAGCCGGTAACAATGATCGTTTTGTCTTTCAATAAATCTTTCACGGACATGATTTCCTCCCGGATCAGAATACCGGCGGGTAGTGGCGACCGCCGCGATCGAGCGTGATCCAGCGTGTCTCCGTGAAGGTCTCCATCGACCAGCGTCCGCCATGCCGGCCGACACCGCTCGATTTCGAACCGCCGAAGGGTATGTGCGGTTCATCATTCACCGAGGAGCAATTGATGTGGCACATGCCCGTTTCAAGCCGGTTCGCCATCGCAAGCGCCTCTTGTTCATCCTGACTGATGATCCCGGCGGATAGGCCATATTCCGTATCATTGCTGATGGCGATGGCATCATCGTCGGTGCGGAACGGGATCACCGGAACCAGCGGACCGAAGGTCTCGTTGCGATAGACGTCCATGTCCGGCGTGACGTCGGTAAGGATCGTCGGCTCAACGAAGCGCCCCTTGATGCCGCCGCCAACTGCAACCTTTGCACCCTTTGCCACCGCATCGTCGAGCTGCGCTTTTACCCGCGCGACCTGGCGGTCATTGATGAGCGGGCCGATCACATTGTCCTGCTGTTTCGTATCGCCCACCGCAAGCTTGCCGGCGCGCTCGACGAACTCTTTAAGAAACTGCGGATAGATGCTCTCGTGCACAAGCACCTTCTCGACCGACATGCAGATCTGCCCCTGATGCATGAAGCTCCCGAAATTGGCCGCCTGCGTGGCGCGCTCCATGTCAGCGTCGGCACGGATGATCAGGCTGTCCTTGCCGCCGAGCTCAACGCAGCACTTTTTCAGATGTGCGCCCGCCTTGGCGGCAATCGACCGTCCGACCGGAGTCGAGCCGGTAAAGGAAATGCCCTCGACAAGTGGGTTTTCAACGAGCTCGTCTCCGACTTCCGCAACATGGTCGCGCGAGCAGGTCACCACATTGAAGACACCGGCGGGAATACCTGCCTCCTCAAGCACTTCAGCAAAGAAGATTCCGCCGCAATAGGGCGTGTCTTCAGACGGCTTGAGGACGATGCAGTTGCCGGCCGCAAGCGGGAATGCAAAACCGCGCGAGGATAGGATGCCGGGAAAGTTCCACGGGCTGATAACCGAGATCACCCCCATCGGGACCCGAACGGCGGTTGAGAATTTGTGGTGTTCGGACGGCATGATCTCGCCGATATTCTGGTAACAGGCCGCTGCCGCCGCACGGAACACCTCGGCCACGTAATTCGCCTCGAACATGCCCTTGCCGAACCAGCCGCCGCCCTCAGCCTGCATGGCGGTCACAAAATCCGGTATCCGACGCTGCCAGATGTCAGCGGCTTTCAAGAGAACATGCGCGCGCTCGCTGAATGTGCGCGACGACCAGTCCCCGAAGGCCGCATGGGCCGCTTCGATGGCAGCACTTGCCTCGGATCGGCGACCGTCCGGCACCTGTGCCCAGACCGTGCCGTCCGACGGGTCGACATCATCGAAGGTGGCCGCAGTCTTCAGCCACTCTCCACCGACATACATGCCCCTGATTGAAGGGCCTTTCCTGACTTCGTCCAGCATCGGTTTCTCCTGACTATTCCCTGGTGAACTTGCCCGTATCGGGACGGCGGCGATAAATCTCGACCCTCGGTGCGCGGTAGACTTCCACGACCACGGGCTTTTCCTTCGGTTCGGCCGATTTCGGCGCGGTCATTTTTGTTGGCGTTTCGGGGTCCCTTAACCGGGCACGCACCGGGCGTTGGCGCGCGTCGGCGGCGGCACGCTCGATCTCGAGGATTGTTGCACGCAACCGGTCTGAGCCATTTGCAGGGTCACGTTTCGGTGTTTCACCTGACCGGCCTTTCGGAACCGAGACCGCTCGTTTCGAGGCACCGGCCACAAGATCGCTGATCGGCATGCCCACCAGGTCATCCGCACTCTGGTGTTGCAAGGTCCGTGCCTTTGGACGCGGTGTTTCGGGGACGCTGGTTTCCGTCGCTTGCGTTGCCGGCGGTTCGACCGACCGTTGTGGCGACTTGGCCGCCCCGGCGCCAAGATAAGCCTTTTGAACGGCTGGATCGCGCGCCAGATTGGCCGCAGAGTCCTCGTGCACGATATGGGCATTTTCCAGCAGATAACCGCGATCGGCGATCGCCAGGCTCTGCTTGGCGTTCTGCTCCACCAGCAGGATCCCTATGCCGGCCTGACGGATGATCGTCAGGCTTTGAAATAGTTCTTTGCAAAGCAGCGGAGAAAGACCGAGCGACGGTTCGTCGAGCATCAGGATTGACGGATTCGACATCATCGCCCGACCGATCGCGACCATCTGCTGCTCACCGCCCGACATTGTCCGCGCGACCTGGCCCTGCCGCTCGTTCAGCTTGGGAAAGAGGCTCAGCACACGATCAAGGTTGGCCGTTTCGTCGCTTCGCGCCCGCGCCGAATAGGCGCCGAGCAGCAGATTCTCGCGCACGGTGAGATCGCCGAATATTCCGCGCCCTTCCGGCACAAGCGCAATGCCGCGTTCAACGATAACATCGGAGGAAAGACCAAGGACCGCGTGGCCGTCCATTTCGACCGCGCCCGTGTGCCGACCCTCGCAAATACCGGCGATAGACCGCAGCAGCGTGCTCTTTCCGGCGCCGTTCGCACCGAGGATCACGACAATCTCGCCCGGCGCAACCTTCACCGACACGCCCTCCAGTGCGCGGTGCTCGCCATAACTGACCGATAGATCGCGAACCTCAAGCATCTTCGTCCCCCAGATAGGCACGGATTACTTCGCGGTCAGACAGGACATCCGCCGGGCTTCCCTCCGCGATCTTGCGGCCCGAAGACATGACGACACAGGCATCGCAAAGCGATCGGATGGCGTCCATCACGTGTTCAACGAGGATAATGGTGCGGCCTTCCTGCCGCAGATCGTGTATCAGCTCGATCCCTGTCTCGAGCTCGGTCGGGTTAAGGCCGGCCAGCCACTCGTCAAGCAACAGAAGCTCCGGATCGCCGGCCAGAACACGCGCCAGTTCAAGCCGTTTCTGGTCGATGTAAGTCAGCGAAGAAATGGGCGCATAGGCCATCGCCTCCAGGCCGACGCGTTCGAGCATGCGGTGCGCGTGATCCTCGGCATCACGACCCCAGCGGTGGCGATGTCCGAAAACAGCGCCGGCGACCACGTTTTCAAGCACCGACAGTGTCGGCAGCAGCCGGACCAGCTGGAAGGTCCGCCCGACGCCACGCCTGGTGATCTCTTGCGCCGGCAGATTCGAGATGCGGGCGCCTTTCAGCGCGATTGACCCCGCCGTCGGCTGAAGCGCACCCGAGATGAGGTTCATCATCGTAGTCTTGCCGGAGCCGTTTGGGCCGATCAGCCCCATCACCTGATGCTCGCCGACATCGAAATCGAGACCGTCGACAGCCACCAGGCCGCCGAACCGCTTTGTGGCGCCACGCACCGACAGGACCGCACCGCTGTATCTCATGCGGCCCTCCTTTCGCGCACCGATGCGGCAAGCTGTTCGATGCGTCCGACCACGCCGTGCGGCAGGCCATAAACGATCAGAAGGAATACGAGCCCAATAAAGAGTGTCGTCTGGTTGGGAAACTGGACAGCGACGAACTCCCACACAAGCGTAAAGGGAATGACCCCGACGATCGGCCCCCACAGGCGCCCGGAGCCGCCCAGCAGCGCCATGATGACGACGAGGAAACTGAGTTCCGGCGAAAACACCTGGTTCGGTTCGATGTAGGAGTAGCGCGGCGCGATCACCGCCCCGACAAGCGCAGCGAAGAAACCGGTGGTCATGAAAAGGATCACCTTCGGCGTCGCCGTGTTGATGCCGACATGCCGGGCAACCGTCTCGTCATTGCCGATGATGCGCAGCGCGAAGCCGATGCGTGACCGGTTGACGAGCCAGCCAAGCAGGTAAACGGCCGCCGTGATCGCCAGCAGCATCCAGTAGATATGCGCCTCGGTGAAATCGGTCAGCACATAGAGGCCGCGGGAGCCGAGAAAATTGTTCTGAACCCAGCTGACGATATTGCGGATCATCTCTGCCAGTCCGAGCGTGAAGATCACGAAGTAGACACCCGACAAGCGAAGCGTGGCCAGACCGATGAGAGCGGCAAGAATGGTTGCAACGACCGGTGCGATGGCGGCCATCAGCCAGAATGACAGGTCGTAGTCGCTCATCCCGGTGGCGACGAGATAGCCGCCGACCCCGAAAAAGGCGCCTGAGGCGAGCGAGATGTAATGGGTCGGCCCCGAAAACAGGACCCAGCTTGTCGAAAGGGCGATATACATCATCGCGGTAACGGCGATGGACAGCCAGTAACCGTCCGAGACCATCGGGACAAATACGGCAACCACGATGAGGACCAGTGCGATCGCCAGTTCCTGAAAGCCGGATGCCGTCATGTCGCACGCCTCCCGAAAAGGCCCTGCGGGCGAAACAGCAGCACGGCAAGGAAGATGAGATAGGCGGCCGCCAGCGTCAGACCGGGATCGATCAAAGTCGCGACGGCTGTTTCCACAAGACCGAGAATGATCGCCGCAACAATGGCACCGCGAATGTCGCCGACACCGCCCATAATGACGATGATCAAAGCCTTCATGGTGAATATGACGCCGATGGATGCATCAAGGGTAATGAAGGTGGAGATCAGCGACCCTCCGACGGAGGTCACAGCTCCGCCGATTGCAAATGCGAGAGCCGAAATCCGCGGCACGTCGATGCCGACAAGGCCGGCCGCCTCGGTATCGACGGCAACCGCCCGCACCGCGACACCGGGACGAGTGCGATTGAGCCAAAGATAGAGCCCGCCAGCGATCAACACGGCGACAAGGAACGCGACGAACCGGTTCAGTGCGACAGTCGTGCCGAGCAGTGAAATCGGTTCCGAGAGGTACTTGTAGGTGAAGTACTCGCCATGGATCGACACCATGATCCCGACGAGCGCAAAGCTCATCCCGAAAGTCGCCAGGATGGAATCGACTTCCAGTTGACCCTGGTTCTTGGACCGCCGCACCAGTGGGCGCAGGAAAATCCTGTAGATCAGCCAGTTGCCGACGAACGAGACCGGAGCGACGATAAACAGGGTCAGCATCGGGCTGACCTGATAGGTAACAAACAGCCAGAAGGCCGCAAGTGCGCCGAGCACCAGCATCTCGCCATTGGCCAGATTCATGATCCGCGCAACACCGTATTGCAGGTTGAGACCCATAGCCATCAAGGCATAGGTGCCTGCCAGAAGCAGTCCCGATACAAGGATATCCATGACTTAGATTCGTCCTTCAAGCGTCATCCCGGCCCGCCCGAAGGCGGACCGGGCCACGCAAGCGTCAGTTCCAGCCGTCCTTTGCGCGAACGTCCGCGGCACCATCGACATTAGAGCCCTTGACCCCGCGGAAGACACCGTCCTGCCATTGGCCGACGCTCCAGAATTTTGCCGAGTTCTGGCCGTCGAAGGTGATTTCACCCATGACCGTGTCGAAGGAATTGTCCTTGATGTACTGGGTCACGGCCTCCCGGTCCGTGGAACCCACGCCTTCAATCGCCTGTTCGAGGATCTGCAGCGCGGCATAGGTGTTTGCCGACGCCCAGTAATCCGGGACCTTGCCCGTGATGTCCTCATGCGCCTTGCGCCAGGCGGCGGTAGCCGGATCATCCGGATTCGTTCCGCCGGCGCCCAGAACGTTGTTGATTTTCGGCCCGAACGCACCCGAATAGGCCGGGAAGCTTGTGGCGACGGCAGTGTAGAAGGCCTTGACATCAAGGTCTTCGATGATGGCCTGCTCCGTCAGCCCGAACGTGTCCGGTGGATAGGACCAGGCGACAAAAGCGTCGGGCTCGGAGGCCTTGGCACCCTTCATGACCGGTGATAGGTCGGGCGTGCCCAGCGGATAGGATTTGTCATAGACAATCTCGAAGCCCGCCTCCTTGAGTTTCGGGCGGGCAACGTCGGCCAGTTCGATGCCGAAGGCATCGGCCACGTTGACCATCGCGATCTTGTTCCCGATCGTGCCGGCATCACGCATTTCCACCAGCACGTCACGAACGCCTTCAACGAAGGCCGTGGTCGAACCCAGCGTGAAGAACAGGTTCGGGTATCGGTCGGTCAGCTCGCCGATCTTGTCGGTGATGGCCGATACGGCGATCATCGGATAGCCGTATTTTGCATAAATCGGTGCTGCGGCGATGTTGAAACCGGTTCCGTAGGGCGCGACGATGAAGTCGACCTCGTCCTGCGTCGCAAGCCGCTGCGCGGCCTTGATGTGTTCGGCAGGGTTGGTCTTGTCGTCATACTCGATGAGCTCGATCATCTTTTGCGTGCCATCGACCCTGAGACCGCCGCGGTCGTTCACCTGCTTGACCCACAATTCGACATTCGGCCACTGGGTAACCGCGGCACCGCCGGCGAGCGGTCCGGTCTTCGGTGCGACAGCGCCGATTTTGACCGTATCGGCGGCTATGGCGCCACCTGACAACGCGACGCTGCTTGCCAGCGAGATTGCAGCCAGTTTCAAAAGGCTTCTTCGATGCATTCTTTCCTCCCTTGCATTGATCCTGGTCTTCCGCTGAACAGCCTCGTTGCTTCCAGCGACGGTTCGTCAGATCGGGTATTCCTTCGGATTGTCGTGGATGGCCAACCATCTCAGCTCGGTGAATTCCCGAACGGATTCCTCCCCGCCGAGACGGCCGTAGCCGCTGTCCTTCATGCCACCGAACGGCATTGCCGGATCGTCGTAGACGGTTGGGCCGTTGATGGCGCAAATGCCCGATTCCAGCCGCATGGCCAACGACCGCGCCCTGTCGATATCACGGCTGAACACAGAGGCGGCGAGACCGTAGGCGGTGTCATTGGCAATCGAGATTGCTTCGTCTTCGCCCGACACACGGATGACGGCCGCGACCGGGCCGAACGATTCCTCACGGTATATCCGCATGGAGCTGTCGACATGGTCGACCACGGTCGGCTGCATGATGGTGTTGGTGATTGTGCCGCCTGCCAGCAACGCGGCTTCCTTGGAGATCGCGTCCTCAACGAGTTCCCGAACCCTTGCCGCGGCGTTGGCGGAGATCATCGATCCGAGCGGGAATTTTCCCTGCCGGGGATCACCGGCGTTCAGGCTTTCGGCCTTCGCCGTCAGTTTCTCCACAAACGTGTCGGCAACGCTGCGGTCGACGATCACCCGTTCTGTCGAAATGCAAATCTGCCCCTGATTGAAGAACGCGCCGAACGCAGCCGCCTTCACCGCCTCATCGATGTCCGCGTCCTCAAGCACGATCAGCGGCGCCTTGCCGCTGAGCTCCAAAACAGCGGGCTTGAGGTAGCGGGCGCAGGTTTCAGCGACCATCTTGCCGACCCGCGTGGAGCCGGTGAAGTTCACGCGACGCACGGCATTGTGCCCGATGAGTGCTTCGACAACCTCAGTCGCGGACTCGGGCGCATTGGTCACAAGGTTTGCGGCGCCCGCAGGCAGTCCGGCCTCTTCAAGGACCTCCACAATCATCGAGTGGATTTTCGGGCAGAGTTCCGACGCTTTGAGCACGACCGTGTTTCCGCAGGCGAGCGGCGCAGCAACCGCCCTGCTCCCGAGCACGATCGGCGCATTCCACGGCGCGAGGCCCAGCACCACCCCGACCGGCTGGCGCACGAGGATCGAACGGACATTCGCGTCACGGCCCGCGTGCTCGGTCTCGCGAGCATATCCTGTCAGGCCCGCGGCATGGCGAAAGATGTCGGCCGCCAGCACGCAGTTGAACCGCGCCCAGCTTTCGGACCCGCCGGTCTCGCTCGCGACGACATCAATGAATTCAGGTTCCCGTTTTCGGATCAGCTCGGCCGCCCCGTTGAGTATGTCGGCGCGCTGATCGGGCGGTGTTTGAGACCATTGCGGAAACGCCGCCGCCGCGGAGTTCGCCGCCTCCAGTGCGTCTTCGCGACTAGCCGAGGCGGCCTGGGTTGCGACCTCTTCGGTGATCGGCTGCAGACGATCGAACGTTGCGCCGTCCCTCGCCGCGACCGTCTGGCCGCGTATGATCAGTTTCGCCTCATACAAGACCGTATTCTCCTCCCGACAGTAAGCAAATCAAACGCTCCGACGTGAATTAATGTAAATTTCTGGCATGTTGTTGTATAATTCTGGCGGAATTTGCGGTTTCATAGCAGGATCGAAAGGAGCGCATGACCCGTAATGATCAGAGCGGAGAACATCGACTGCGCGCTCCATGACCGGGTTTTCACACTGCCCGCGCGGCACTACGAGCGCAGCTGGCGAGGCATCCTCCTCACATCCGGCGCCGGCCTGATCCTGTCGGAAGCCGACGAGACACACATCAACGCTCAAAGCCTCGCATGGGTTCCCTGGTCCGAGGACAAGTCACTGAAAATCTCGGCCGGAAGCGTCGGCGCGCATTTCGCGGTCACGCATGACTCGCTGTCGCATGCAATCGGCCACGGGGCAGAGGCGACGGAGTTGAGGCTTTTGTCCGAGCGCCAGATTACGCTGCAGTTGGATCAGCCGGAGGACGCGCTTGCCGACGCCCGTGGGGCATTTGACGTCATCCTTCGGGAAGCGGCCCGTATGCAGATCGGATCGCTTGTGATGATCGAGGCGCAAGTCAGGATGATCCTCGTCCTTTTGCTGCGGCACGCGACCGAAAGCGAAGCGGTGACGCAGAACATCGGCAAGTCAGCCCGTGTCCTGCAGCATTTTCGGCAGCTGTTGGAAACGCATTTTCGCGAACGATGGCCCATAGGCCGCTATGCTGCGGAAATTGGAATTTCACCCGACAGGCTGCACGACATCTGCACCCGCCACCTGGAGCGTGCACCCAGCATCCTGATCACCGAGCGGGCTATCCACGAAGCGCGCCTGATGTTGCAAAACACGGCAATGACGACCGAGCAGATATCCGGCCATCTCGGATTCCGCGACCCCGGACACTTCAGCCGATACTTCAAGGCACATGCCGGCCTGCCGCCTGCAACCTATCGCAAATGGCACATCGAGAACCGCGAATCGAACACCGCCGCCGCAGCGGCGAACTTTGCCGATTGGCCATAAAGATCGCGCGCCTGAATGTGCGGTTGACGAGTCGCTGCTCCGCGGGCATGTGGCCATCTGATTCACGCGCCTTTTGCACCGCATCGGAGCTTCCCTGTTGCAATTTGGAGCCTTGGCTCTATCGTTTGCGCGACCCAAGCCAGGGAGGAAACTGACCATGCCAAAGGATCCAAATGTCCTTCAAGCCTCTGGAAAACCATTGTTTTTTGAAGTCGCAAATCCACAGGCAATTGGCTTTGAGCCGCCAACAATTCGCGACAGTCGCGGCGAGGCTGTGCGCCTTGCGGTCCGCTCACTCACGGTGATGCAGAAGGAAGCACTGGTCGCTTCGGCAAGGTCCGGAAAGGTATGGCGGCTCGCCTCTGACGAGGGCGCGTACCTGGACGGTCACGACTACGCACCCTGCCCGCTTTCCTTCCTGTCGACGGGCATGGTCTGCAGCTACATGAACGAAATCCTGGCGCTCGCCGAACAACGCGGCATTGCCATTGGCAACATCACCCTTATCCAGGACAACTACTACACGATGAAGGGTTCTGCGCTGAAAGGCACCATGACGGGCGGTGCTGAAAACATCGATCTCGAGGCCGTGATTGAATCCGATGCCGACAAGGAGAGTCTGACCAGCCTGATTTATGACGCCGTCGCGGCATCGCCGTTAAACGGCCTGATGCGCGGCGAGAAGGAGAGCCTTTTCACGCTGGTTCACAACGGCAACGACATCAAGACGGGCAAGGCGCTTGCAGTCGACGGCCCCACCCTGCCAGATCCGGGTGACAAATTCGATGCTGTCGCCGTGGCCGACGGCGAGTGGACCGATCTGATTGTTCATACCGGCCACATGACGCCGAAGACCACGGAGACGACAACGTTGGCCGGCGGCTCGCTGACAGACCACCAGGACCGCAGGTTGCACGTCAAGGTCATCTGTAGGCTGCGCCCGGATGGCATGAAGGAAATCGAGCAGCACCTGTATAATCCGCACGGATCCATTTTCAGGTTCCTCAGCGAGGAAGCTCCTGAAAATGGCGGCAAAGGCCGGGCTCCGGACGCGATCTCCTATATCGCCGCCAGCATCGGTTTCTGCTTCATGACCCAGTTCGGCCGCTACGCAAAGATCGTCAAGAAACCGCTCGAGGAATACCGTATCCTGCAGGACTTTCACGCGACCCTAGGTGGCGCCTCGGGCGGCACCGGCAAGCCCGGCGAGGCCGATCCGCTGGAAACCCATTGCTATCTGGCCTCCGGCGAGGACGACGACTATGCGCGCCTGTGCCTCGACATGGCCGAGCAAACCTGTTTCCTGCACGCCTTTTGCCGCACCGACCTCAAGGCGAAGGTCAAGGTGACGCAGAAGAGCCAGGCTGCGTGACACCCGGGGTCGGATTGGCACGCGTCACCAGAAGGTCCGCGGCCACGACAATTCGTCCCAGCCCTCCGCGCCGATAAGCGGAACAAACCGCACGTCCGCAAGGACCTCGCGCTCGAATTCACCGCTAGCGGTTTTCGTAATGCGAACAAGCGACTGCGAGCGGCGGTCACTGCCGACGGGAAGCACGATGCGGCCACCCGCCGCCAACTGGCCTTTCAGCGTTTCGGGAACATCCGGCGCCCCGGCCGAGACAAGGATGGCATCGTAAGGCGCGTGCGCCTCCAGGCCGCGTGTACCGTCTGCGTGGGACACATGCACATTGTCATAGCCGGTTTCGGCAAGGTTGCGCGCCGCCAAACCCGCCAGTGCGCCGATGCGCTCCACGGCATAGACCTCTTCCGCGATTTCAGCCAGGACCGCGGCGGCGTAGCCCGACCCGGCGCCGATTTCCAGTACCGTTTCGCCGCCCTTCAAAGCCAGTGCCTCGACCATGAAAGCAACCATATAGGGCTGTGAAATCGTCTGCCCCTCGCCGATCGGCAGCGGGCCGTCATCGTAGGCCATGAAGCGGTACTGTTCAGGGACAAAAGCCTCGCGCGGCACGTTTTCCATGGCGGCCAGGACAAGCGTATCGCATAGGCCACGACTACGGATCTGGCCTGCAACCATCTGTTTTCTTTGGCGTTCAAAGTCCGTCGTGATCCGGCTCATGGGCGGATTATGACATCCAAATCCGTCGGATCATTGACGGGTGTCAATACCTGAAGGCATTTGCGCGCAACGGGGCTATTTCGCACAGAAACCTGAAGATCGGACAAGATATTGATTTGGATGGCACCGGCCTGATGGTCAAATCGCAGAATTGCCGACCGCCCGGCATACCTACACGCCGCTGCGCCAGGCCTGCTTGGACTTGCACTTTTTGCAGATGCGATTGCCGGGGCCGAAACTGTCGAACATCTCGCGACACATCAGACAACGCCGTCGCTTGCGCTCGACATTGACACGCTCCTCGACAATTTTCCCTTCAGTGTTCAAACTTGCGCTCATATGCGAACATATAGCGAACGCCCTGTGTTTTTCAATAGTTATCGGACACAGCTGCAGCAAACTCAGAACGAAAACCGGGTTTATTGGGTGATTTCATCGATCAGCGACCGGGTGCTTATCTGCCTGCAATAACCCGCTATGGCACGAAGCGAATTGTCGTGTCTTTCCTGGCTGTATGTCGCGCAGGCATCGGTCACCAGCGTCACCAGATACCCCAGGTCACAGGCATCGCGTACGGCACTTTCGACGCACTGGTCGGTTATCAGCCCGCTGATCACAAGCTGGCGAACACCCAGATTGCGCAGGATATAGTCGATATGCGTGGACATGAAGACGCTGGAGGAGGACTTCGGCAGGACGATCTCGTCGTCTCCGGGCGTGATTTCATCAATCACCTTGCCGTCCCATGACCCTTTCGGGACGTTGAAACCGGTGATCTTGTAGTCGAGGCTTCGATCCCTTCCATCCTTGGTAAGGCTCTCGATCGTCGTATATAGAACCTCGATACCGGCATTGCGAAACGCGCTTTGAAGCCTTTGCATATTCGGTATCGCGGAGCTTCGCAGTCGGTCAAAATAGTAGCCGTATTTGCCGGCAATGTCGTCGTCCGCGACATCCTTGAACTCACCGCCCTCGCGACGGACGCAAAAGTTCTGCACATCGACGAAAAGCAGCGCTGACTGCTCGGCAACCAGCGGCACATCCCGGCTGAGCGTTTCCTGCGGGCTCATCTGATGTCCCTCCCTCTTGCGCGAACGGTACCTGCGGTAAATCCGTGCATGATCTGACCTGAAATTTTATATCAATGTCAACAAAATACTTCGTGTTGACAAATAATTTTCAAGATCCATGATGGGTGACGAGCGGACAAGAAAGCAAGCGATGATAAATCTACGCGACAGGATAGAAGAGGTCGGGCCGGAACTGACATCAAGCGAGCGCAAGGTGGCCAGCGTGGTTCTTGCCGACTATCCCTTTGCCGGCCTTCAGACAATCCAGCAACTTGCTGCCGTAACCGGCGTCAGTGCTCCATCGATTACGCGGTTTGTGTCAAAGATCGGCTGTAACGGCTACCAGGAGTTCCAGCGCCGCCTGATCGGGGAACTCAAGGAGAGCCACCGGTCACCCGTTGAGCTGAAGCTGACCGAAAACCCGGCCCAGCCCGGTCGTTTCCTGGCGGACTATGCCGAGCGGATCACGTCTCAGGTCCACGAGATGGCCAGCGGCGTGTCGCAACTCCAGTTCGACGCGGTATGCGATCTTGTCGGCGATCCCAGTCGCAACATCTTTCTGATCGGTGGACGCATGAGCGACTGCATCGCGGCCATGCTGTCGATGCATTTGCGCCAGATCAGGGGACGCATCTTCCACATACCGGCCAATCCGGAACTGTGGCCGGACTATATTCTGCGCATGCGCAAACAGGATGTCCTGATCCTGCTCGATTTTCGTCGTTACCAGGCCAGCCTGACAGAGCTTGCCCAGATCACCTCCGTAAAACGTCATGCCCAGATCGTGGTGATTACGGACCGCTGGCTGACGCCGGCATCGCGTTATGCCGCGCATGTTCTGGCCGTGCCCACGGAAATCGGAACGGCCTGGGACGGTCAGGTGAGCGCCCTGACGCTTGCCGAGGCAATGATTGTCAAGATATCCGAGCAGGATTGGAACGCCACGCGCAAACGCATCGAACAATGGGACGGCGCCAGGCTGCAATCCGCTGGCGCTCATGAAGGCATCAAGGACAACCAGACATGAAATCGGAACCGTTGATCATAGCCTGCACAAGTGATTTCGCCGGCAAAGTGCGCGGCAAGGCCTTCCCGCAGGACGAATTCGAAAAGCGCCTGAAACGCGGCGTCGGCTGGACTCCGACCAATGTTCAGATCACGTGTTTCGATGCCATTGCGGATAGCCCCTATGGCGCACTGGGCGATCTTGTCCTCATCCCGGCACCGGAGACGCGCGTCAGCCTCGACTACCAGGACGAACGTCCGGCCGAACAGTTCGTATTTGGCGATATTCTGCATATGGACGGCCGCCCATGGGAATGCTGCACGCGCTCACTTCTCAAATCGGCCCTCGACCGCCTCAGATCTGTCGCCGGCATGTCACTCCACGGAGCGTTTGAGCACGAGTTTCATGTCAAGGACGCCGCGTGTCCGCTTGGCAGCGCCTACACGGCATCCGGCTTCCGGATGCAGCGCCCATTGGCCGAGCAACTGCTTGCCGCCATGCACAGTGCCGGATTGAAGCCGGACACGTTCATGAAGGAGTACGGAAGGGATCAATACGAGGTGACCATGGGCACTGCCGATGGCATTGCCATCGCCGACCACGCGGCTGTTTTGCGCGAATTGGTCTATGTCACCGCCGAACGCAACGGCATCCATGCAAGCTTTTCGCCGCTGCGCGATCCCGCCGGTGTCGGCAACGGCGTTCACATGCACCTCAGCCTGCGTGACAGCGCCGGAAATCCGGCCACCTATGACCCGGACGGCAAGCACGGGCTGAGCGAGAAAGCCGGGCAGTTCGTTGCCGGTGTTCTGAAGTATCTCGATCGCATTGTCGCCCTGACGGCGCCAAGTGTGGTTTCCTATACGCGGCTCACGCCGCATCGCTGGAGCGCCGCCTTCAACAATCTCGGATTGCGGGACCGTGAGGCTGCGGTCCGCATCTGCCCGGTTTCGCAGGTCAGCGGGGTACCGATCGAGGAGCAGTTCAATTTCGAGATCCGTGCTGCCGATGCAGCCGCGAGCCCCTATCTTGCGCTCGCGGCCGTCGTTCATGCTGGTGTTCAGGGCATCGAGGAGCAGCTCGGTACTCCCGAGGCGACGGAGGAGGACCTGTCCCTTTTGTCTGCTGAGGAACTCGCCAAGCGTGGCATCGTCGGATTGCCCGGTACGCTTGAGGCGGCGATCGATGCCCTTCGCTCCGCCGAGATCATCGGTGACTGGTTTTCGGCCGAGTTCCAGGACGTCTATGTCAGGCACAAGCTCGGCGAGATCGACTTCCTGAAGGACAAATCTGAAGCAGAAATCTGCGCCGCCTACGAGGCCGTTTACTGACCGCCATCGCTGCGCCACCACCGATCCACTCTTGCGGTCCGAGCTATGACAACCATAATGTCAGTTCGGTGCGGCCGATCGTAAACATGACTGGCAACACCGGCGGCGTCGCCAGCTATTGATCGTCGCTGCATCGCAAGGTTTTTTGGCCTGCGGGTTGGCATGCGTGCTCCAAGCGCCTCGGGCACGATGCGAAATCCCGGCTGGCTTTATAAAAAGGACTGGATAATGAAGAGACTGATATTGGGATCTCTCCTTTTGGCCCTCGCGGGAACGACGGCGCAGGCCGAGACGTTTCGCTGGGCCTCGACAACCGACCCCCAGACGATGGACCCGCACGCCGTAAGTTCTGCGCCGGTGCTCGGTTTCCTCAACAATGTCTATGAAGGCCTTGTGCGGCGCGACAAGGACATGCGCATCGAGCCCTCGCTCGCCGTGAGCTGGGAACCCATCGGCAATGGCGAGGGATGGCGCTTCAAGCTTCGCGAAGGCGTAAAGTTCCATGACGGTTCTGATTTCACCGCCGAGGATGTAAAGTTTTCCTACGAGCGCGCCTCGAGCGAGGAATCAGACGTATCCTCCTGGTTCGCACCCGTCTCGGAAGTGATCGTGGTCGACGACTACACCGTCGATATCATGACCAAGCAGCCCAATCCGATCTTTCCCGACTCGATTGCCAACTGGATGATGATGGATTCCGGCTGGGCGGCGAGCAACGCGACGGAACGCCCTGACAAGGAAAACGGCAACTACGCCACGCTCAACGCCAACGGGACCGGCGCTTTCATGCTGTCCGAGCGCCAGCCAGGCCTGAAGACCGTGCTCGTGCCGTTCGATGGCTGGTGGGGCGAGGCCGAACACAATGTGACGCGGGCCGAGTTCACGCCGATCCAGAATCCGGCGACGGCCGTCGCAGCACTTCTCTCCGGCGATGTCGACATGATCAACCCGGTTCCGATACAGGATGCCGAACGGCTCAAGGCGCGTGACGACCTGAAGGTTCTGCAGGGCATCGAGGCACGCGTCATCATGCTGGGGTTCGGACATGAGGCCGATGCGCTGAAATACACCGGCGACGCCGGCAAGCCCAATCCGTTCAAGGATCCGAGGGTCCGCGAAGCCGTCGCGAAGGCCGTCAATGTTGATGCCATCCTGGCGACCATCATGCGCGGCAACGCGGAACCTGCCAGCCAGTTGGTAAGTCCGGCGATGCGCGGCTATTCGACGAGCAATATCGACCGCCCCGCCTACGATGTCGAGGGTGCCAAGGCACTGCTTGCCGAGGCCGGTTATGGCGACGGCTTTTCCTTCGGACTTAAATGCCCGAACGACCGATATCTGAATGACGAGGCCGTCTGCCAGGCTGTTGTCGGCATGCTTGCGCAAATCGGCATAACCGCCGAGCTCGAAGCCATGCCGGTGCGCAATTACTGGCCGGAACTGCGGGCCGACAATTACGACATGTATCTGCTCGGCTGGTCACCCGGCACGTTTGACGCCGAGCACCCGATCCGCTTCCTGGTTACCACCCCGAATGCGGAGAAAAAGCTGGGGTCATGGAATTTCGGTGGCTACTCGAATGGCCGGGTCGACGAACTGTTGCCGATGATCCAGTCCGAGATCGATGACGCGAAACGCCAGGCGATGCTCGACGAGGTCGCAAAGATCCTGCAGGACGAGACCGTCTATGTCCCGCTCTACGTGCAGCCTCTCGTATGGGGCGCGCAGGGCAATGTCGACCTCACGCAACGTCCGGACAATTTCTTCATCCTGCGCTGGGTGAATGTGAACTGACCGGGCGTCATGCTCGCCTACACCATCAAGCGTCTTTTCCAGGCCGTCGTCGTACTGCTCGTCGTCGGCCTGGTTGCCTTTTCGATGTTTCGCTTCATCGGCGATCCCATCGACAACATGCTCGGCCAGGAAGCGACGCAGGAAGACATCGATCGCCTGCGGACACAGCTCGGCCTCGACCAGCCATTTGCGGTCCAATACGTCAAATTCCTCGGCAACGCATTGCGCGCGGATTTCGGCGTCAGTTACCGGCAGGGCCGTCCGGTGGCCGAGATCATTGCGGAACGCGCACCCGCGACGCTGGAACTGGCCGCTGTTTCAGGAATATTTGCCATTTCACTTGGCATAGCCATGGGCGTCTTTACCGCAATTCGGCGCAAGGGCATTGCGGCCAACATCATCATGGCGCTGTCGCTGATCGGGGTTTCGCTGCCGACATTTCTGATCGGTATCCTGCTCATCTACATTTTTTCCGTTGAGCTTGGTTGGCTGCCCAGTTTCGGCCGCGGCGAGACAGTCAAAGTCGGCGACTGGACAACCGGTTTTCTTACCGAATCCGGCCTCAAGGCGCTGATCCTTCCGGCGATTACCCTCGGTCTCTACCAGATGACGTTGATCATGCGCCTCGTGCGCTCGGAAATGCTTGAAGTGCTGCGCCAGGACTACATCCGGTTCGCACGCGCCCGCGGCCTTTCCGACAAGGTGGTCAATTTTCGCCACGCGCTGAAGAACACGCTTGTTCCGGTGATCACCGTGACCGGCCTTCAGCTCGGCTCGATCATCGCGTTTGCCATCATCACCGAGACGGTGTTCCAGTGGCCCGGCATCGGTCTTTTGTTCGTCAACGCCATACAGTTCGTCGATATTCCCGTGATGGCGGCATACCTGTTGCTGATTTCCGTCATGTTTGTTGCGATCAATTTCATCGTCGATCTGCTTTACTTCGCGGTCGATCCGCGCCTGCGGGATGATGCGGTCAAGGCGGGTGGATCATGAGCGCGCTCGCCACCGCCTGGCAGTCGGATTTCATGTGGTCGTTTCGCCGCTCGCCGCTTGCGGTGATCTCCTTCCTCGTGGTGGCACTATTGATCTTCGGTGCGGTTTTTGCCCCGCTGATCGCGCCGCATGATCCCTACGATCCGTCGACGCTCAACCTCTTGAACGGGTTCACGCCGCCGATGCAGCAAAATGCAATGACGGGTGAATCCTTCTGGCTCGGCACGGACGGACAGGGGCGCGACATGTTCTCGACGATCCTCTACGGAATGCGTGTGTCGCTCTTCGTCGGTTTTATGGCCGTGCTTTTTGCCATGGTCCTGGGGGTCGGTCTGGGCCTGCTCGCCGGTTATGTCGGCGGCTGGGTCGAATCCGTCATCATGCGGATCGCCGATGTGCAGCTGACCTTCCCGGCCATTCTTGTCGCCATGCTGATTTTCGGGGTCGCGAAGGGTTTCACCCCCGTGCATTTGCGCGACCAGATGGCGATCTGGGTGCTGATACTGGCAATCGGCCTGTCCGACTGGGTGCAGTTTGCCCGGGTCGTCCGCGGCGCCACACTGGTAGAAAAGAACAAGGAATATGTTCACGCGGCGCAGCTGATCGGGCGGCGCAAAGCCGCAATCATGATGCGCCATATACTGCCCAACGTCCTGGGACCGGTGCTGGTCATTGCCACCATCAGCCTTGCTCTCGCGATCATCGCCGAAGCGACACTCTCCTTCCTCGGCGTCGGCGCCCCGCCAACCCAGCCTTCGCTGGGAACGCTGATACGGATCGGACAGGGATTTCTGTTCTCGGGCGAGTGGTGGATCCTGCTGTTCCCCGGGCTGACTTTGCTGGCGCTCGCGCTGTCCGTCAATCTGCTTGGCGACTGGTTGCGCGATGCGCTCAACCCGCGGCTGCGCTAGCATCAAAGGCCGGGGACAAACCGGTTGGAATGTTTGAAGTGGCCCCGCCCCGATGATAAAATCGGTCAAAGTCGCCAACCGAAAGAATCAGCATGCACATTGCGATGATTGGTGCAGGTTACGTCGGCCTTGTGTCGGCAACCTGCTTTGCCGATTTCGGCCATGACGTTGTCTGCATTGACAAGGATCCGGACCGGCTCAACGCCCTGCGGCAGGGCAAAATACCGATATTTGAACCAGGTCTTGAAGATCTGGCAAAATCAAATGCCGAAGCAGGCAGGCTTCGGTTCGGCGACGATGTGGGAAAGGCGGCGCGCGGCGCGGACATCGTGTTCCTTGCCGTGGGAACGCCTTCCCGCCACGGCGACGGCTATGCCGACCTGACCTTCGTCTACGAGGCAGCCCGTGACATTGCCCCGCATCTTGCCGGCTTCACCGTGGTTGTGACGAAGTCAACGGTTCCCGTCGGCACTGGCGATGAAGTCGAACGGATTATCAGGGACGCCAATCCTGCAGCGGAGTTTACGGTCGTCTCCAATCCGGAGTTCCTTCGCGAGGGCTCAGCTATTGAAGATTTCAAACGACCGGATCGGATCATCGTCGGAACCGACGACACCCGTGCCCAGGCAATCATGGAGGACGTCTACCGGCCACTCGGCGCAAACAACACGCCGGTTCTATTTGTCGACCGCCGCACCGCGGAACTGACGAAATATGCAAGCAACGCCTTTCTGGCCATGAAGATCACCTTCATCAACGAGATGGCAGATCTGTGCGAGCGTGTCGGTGCCGATGTGCTCGGTGTGGCGCGCGGGATGGGAATGGACGCCCGCATCGGCAATCGCTTCCTGGATGCCGGGCCCGGCTATGGTGGCTCATGCTTCCCGAAAGATTCCACGGCCCTGACCAACATGGCGCAGGACAGCGACAGCCCGTTGCGTCTCGTCGAAACCACTGTGGCGATAAACGACCAGCGCCGCAGGGCCATGGCGCGCAAGGTCATCCGCGCCTGCGGCGGCCGTGTCCGCGGCCGCCGGATTGGCATCCTTGGCCTGACATTCAAACCGGGCACCGACGATATGCGGGAGGCGCCGTCAATTCCCATCATCCGCACACTACTGGATGCGGGCGCCGTTATTCGCGCCTACGATCCGGCCGCCAACGCGGCTGCGCACCACACGTTGCGCGAGATCGAAATCTGCGATGACCCCTACGATGTCGCGCAAGACGCGATCGGATTGGCAGTCATCACCGAATGGGAAGAGTTTAAATCCCTGGACCTCGAACGCCTTGGCCGGCAAATGGATCCGATGTCAAATGTCCTCGTCGACCTGCGGAACATGTTCGATCCGGCAGAGGTTTCAAAGGCGGGTCTGACCTATGAGGCGGTCGGGCGAGGCAATCTCAACCGGGCCTCAGAAGCAATCAAATTCGCAGCTGAATAAGGCCGCTTTGGCTTCAGCTATGGAAAGTCGCGATCTCGTCGATCGCCGCCCTGTCGGTGCGCAGCCGGTTGATCGGGGCATGCTCGTCCATATAGCCGAGGCCCATCCCGCAAAACAGCATCCAGCTATCGGGTGGATTGAGATGCGTCGCAACGGTGCCGTGCCACTGCGCCCACGCTTCCTGTGAACAGGTGTGCAGGCCATGTTCGCGGGCAAGCAGCATGATGCTTTGCAGAAAGATCCCGACATCGGCCCACTGCGGCGGCACCATGGTCCGGTCGAGATAGACGAACATGCCAACCGGCGCGCCGAAAAACTGGAAGTTACGCTGGAACTGCGCAATACGCCCCTTCTTGTCCTCCCGTGTCACATCGATTGTGGCATACATGTCCTCACCGCATTTGAAGCGCCTGGCCTCGTAAGGATCTTTCAGGTTCTCCGGGTAGATTCGATACTCGGGCACCTGTCCGCGGGGTGTATCGACCATGGTTTCTCTGATATCGGCCAGCAACGCGTTCAGCGCATTTCCGGTCAGGACGAAAAGGTGCCATGGCTGAAGATTTCCGCCCGATGGCGCAAAACGCGCCTTGTCGATGATGGCGCGCACGGTATTGTCCGGCACCGGGTCGGGCCGGAAAGCGCGGCAGGTAATGCGGGTGGTTAAGGCGTCCGAGACATTCATGCAGAGTTTACCCGATCAAAAGGTTGCCTGTCCTGTTGAAGGAAAATGTCGCCGAGCAATATAAGCCTTGAATATGCGTGTCGATCGGAATTTTCCGCTGTTTCGACAGATTTGGCGGCGAAATCCGACGTTCAGCCATCGCCGACTTGCCGAAACCGGTTGAAATCCGGCGCATGGGGCCCGCATGTTGCTGACTTGACTTGACACAATCCGACCGTCCATGAAGTGTTTTGGATAAATTCGTCGGGCAATACAACGCTTTGATTGCTGAAACGGATCCGCTACGCAACCGAGGAAACCTTGCAGCGCAACCTCCTACGATACATCTGGACGCATTCGAGAAACCAGCAGATCTGGATTTTCATGATCGTGGTGGTTTCCATGCCGGTCTATTTTCAGATGCTGCAGCTGCCGAAGCTGATCGTCAACGGACCGATCCAGGGTGACGGCTTCGATTCCCCGGGCGCAACGCAAAGCTTCCTGTCGATCAATCTGCCGTTTTCCGAATCCATTTTCGGCCAGACAATCAACATTTTTTCGGGGATGCAGTTCGACCGCCAGCAAATGCTGATCGCCCTTTGCTTCAGCTTTCTGGTCGCGGTTGCGCTGAACGGCTGGTTCAAGCTCTATATCAATACCTACAAGGGCAAGCTCGGGGAAAAACTCCTGCGCCGCTTGCGTTACGAGCTTTTCGACCGGGTTTTGCGCTATCCGATTGCCAAGGCGCGCCGGGTCAAACCTGCAGAAATCACTAGTGTCATCAAGGATGAAATCGAACCGCTCGGCCAGTTTTTCGGCGATGCGTTTTCGTCGCCTGTGTTTTTGGGTGCACAGGCAATCACCGGACTGACGTTCCTTTTCCTTCAGAACACGATGTTCGGCCTCATTACCCTGGCCATCGTGCTCTTCCAGGCCTGGATCATTCCGCTTCTGCGCCGGCGCCTCCTGGAACTCGGCCGACAGCGCCAGCAGACCGCCCGCAAGCTCTCCGGGCGGATCGGCGAATATGTCCAGGGCATGGACGATGTTCACCTGCATGCGATGTCGAACCGCGCCCGCGAAAACATCTGGCAGATGCTCCGACGCATAGTGGTGATCCGTTTCGAGCTTTATCAGCGGAAATTCCAGGTAAAGTTCCTCAACAACTTCCTCATTCAGGTCCTTGCTTTCATTTTCTATCTCCTTGGCGGCTACCTGGTGATCACCGGCCGCATGGACCTCGGTGCCCTGGTCGCCTCGATCGCCGCCTACAAGGATCTCCCGGCGCCGATCAAGGGCATCATCGACTGGGATCAGCAACGCCTCCTCAACCAGATCCGCTACGAGCAGGCGGTAGAGGATTTCGCCAATACGCAGATCATGTCGGGTGCACGGCAGGAGCCGAGCGACACACCGGCGGATCCGATCAAGGACGGCTTCTCATTCGAGCATGTGACGGTCCTGGATGCTGCCGAGCAGCCGGTCATCCAGGATATCTCCGGATCGATTTCCCGCCGTGAATCGGTCGCCATCGTCGGCAATGCCGATTCCGGCGCCGAACACGTCGCCGAGATGCTGGCCCGCCTGCTGGTCATCGGTTCCGGACGCGTCATGCTGGACGGCCAGGATCTCGAAAGGGTTCCGGAAAGGCTGAGCGGGCAGCGTGTCGGATACGCCGACAGCAACATCTTTTTCGCAGGCGGAAGCATCAGGACGACGCTCGCCGAGACCCTGCCCTATACCGATGGAGCGCCGCCGATCCTCGACGAGGAAAGCGCGATCGCCGATTTCCGTGTCTACGAAAACGAGCCGATCCCGGCAAAGGCAGGCGTGCTCAAGGATGAGAGTTTCGGCCGGGAGATCAACCGGGAATGGCCGCAGGGCGAAACGTCGGAGCGTCTTTTGTCGATCATGCATCGGGTCGACCTTTATGACGACGTGCTCGAGTACGGCCTCTTGCGCCGGCTGGGCGATGACGCGGACGAGGACATCAAGACCGGCATCATGGAGGCAAGGCGCAGTTTTGCGGCCAACCAGTCGGGCGCGAAAATGAAGGGCGCGGTGGAGTTCTTTGATCCGGAGAAATACAGCCAGGAACTCACGATCGGCGAAAACCTGATATTCGGAACACCCGTCGATGATGCTTTCAGCCCGGAAAACCTGCCTTCGAACAAGCCGGTGCGCACATTGCTTGACGACGCCGGCCTGCTGTCCGCGCTGTTTGATATCGGGGTTGAAATCGCGCGGAACAACATCGAACTCTTCGGCGATCTTGCTGAAGACAGCACGCTTCTTCAGCGCTCCGGCGGCCCTTCGCCCGAGCGCCTGCAGGAAATGCGCATCGCCCTTGAGAAGCTCGACGGCAAGACAAGCAAGAGCGCCGATGAATCGGACCGGGAGACCATGCTCCGGCTGGCCTTCGAGTATTGCGAGGCGCAGACCCGTTTCGGCCTGATCGATGAGGCCATGCAGGGCAAGTTGCTGACGGCGCGCGACAGCCTTCGTGCGATGCTCGAAAAGGAACACAGCGGCGCGATCGCTTTCCTCGATCCGGATAGCTTCAATCCCGCTTTGAGTGTTCTCGACAACATTTTGTTCGGGCGCATCGATGCCCGGCGCATCGGCGCCCGCGAACGGGTGCTGAATTCAATCAAGTCGCTGCTGGAATCAAGCGGCGTTTCGGACACCGTTTTTCATATCGGCCTCTCCTATGACGTCGGCAACGGCGGACGCAACCTGTCGACGAACCAGGCGCAAAAGCTGAAGCTTGTGCGGGCATTGTTGAAGAAACCCGATATTGTTATTCTGAACCGCGCACTTTCGGCCCTGGAAGCCGGAGAACGGATGAAGATCATCCGCGGGATTGTTCAATTGGGGCTTGATCACGGAGAACGCCAGATGGGCGTTATCTGCGTCCCGCTCGACAACGGCGGATGGGATGATTTCGATCGAATCATCTTTATGGAACATGGACGCATCGTGTCGGAAGGAGCGCCGGACAAGGTTTCGGAGCGGCTTGACGCAATGGCCAAATGAGGCAGGCCTTCGCTCGATGGCAGGGACCGAACGGGAGTTAGTAGATGAGCACGCTGAATGACGATGTCGCAATGCTGCGCAAGGTGCCGCTTTTTGAAAGCGTCGACCCCAGCAAGCTCAAGCTGATTGCCTATACATCGACACAGCTGGTGTTCGATGATGGCGAGGAAGTGTTCTCTCAGGGCTCCAACGGGACGTCCGCCTATCTGATCGCCAATGGCGAGGCTGACATTCTGTCCGACAGCGGCGACAATCAGGTCGTGGTGGCGACACTTGGAACGAATGCCCTGTTTGGTGAGATATCCGCATTTTGCGACGTACCGCGCACAGCATCCGTACGCGCACACGGCCAATTGACGTTGCTTGAACTCAAGCGTGAAAACCTGATGGAGCTGATCGGCGAGTTTCCGGATGTTGCCGTCGAGGTTATCCGCGAACTGGCGCGTCGCCTTGCGCACACCACATCCGACCTCGCCCATGTACTGGACAAGCAGAAATCGGGCTGAAACTTCGTATCACGCAGGCCGAGACAGGATGATCACGGCTATGATCGCCGCATAGGTAAACTGGTGCACGAGCTGGTCGGCCCCGTGAATGGCCCAATAGTGGCGTGTGTTCACGTCCAGCTTGTGCTTGCAGTCATACCAGCCCTTGGCGTAGTCCGTCGCGTAGTGAACGACATATTCGAAGATCATCAAGAGGATGATGGTTAGGGCGCTCAATCCGCACACCAGCAGGATCGGCAGTGTCAGCAAGACATGAATTCCCGCGTGAAGATATCCGCCCATCTTGTTGAAGTGGCACTTGCCGGCAATCATTGAAGGCCACTGAAGCGTGTAATCCGCCACGTAGTGTTTGACCTGCAATCCAACGAGCACCCAAACGACAAATAATTCCATCAATCCACCCTGGAGCGATACTCGCTCAGTACGCAAGGGTCGCCCCCTCCCTCTTATTCAACATGGATTGTCGTTTGGTCGTGGTCAACGATTTAGCGCCAATTTTTTAAGCAACTCCGGAAATTGCCCCGTCATCAGCCGCGGAATTGCCGCTAGCCCATTGAAACGACGGACATGTTCCGATTTCGTGGACACTGCGTTCCAAGCCCGCCCCAAAGGCACGTAAAGCGTCGGGATTTGATCGTGATCATCGCCGCAGCAAGCGACACCGGCTAGCATGGCGGTACAACCATTGAGCAGCCTGAATCCTGGGGAACCAGCATGCGTGGACTAAAGAACAAGCGAGTCATCGTAACCGGCGGAGCTAGCGGAATAGGGGCAGCCACCAGCCGTCGTTTCGCGGAAGAAGGCGCCGAGGTCTTCATTTTCGACATCAACATGGATAGCGCTGAGCAAGTCACGCATGACATCAAGGCAAATGGCGGCATGGCGAATGCACTTGATGTCGACATCACTGACGCCAGCGCCATATCAGAAGCGGTGTCGGATATCGGCTCAGGTGGCATCGATGTCCTGGTCAACAATGTCGGTTGGGACAGGCTGGTGCCGTTCGTGGAGTCCGATACCGAACTTTGGACCCGCGTCATCGACATCAACCTTTACGGTCCGCTTCACATGCACCACGCGGTCTTGCCGGTGATGATCGGCCAGGGCCGCGGCCGCGTCGTCAATATCGCATCCGACGCAGGCCGGGTCGGCTCGACCGGCGAAGCCGTCTATTCGGCCTGCAAGGGCGGCATCATTGCCTTTACCAAGACCATGGCGCGCGAATTGGCACGTGCCGGCGTGCAGCTCAACGCGGTCTGTCCCGGCCCGACCGACACACCATTGTTCGAGAGCTTTGCCGAGGGCGCTTCGGGCGAGCGCATAAAGGCGGCGCTGGAGAAGGCTATTCCCATGGGGCGGCTCGCCAGACCGGACGACTTTCCCGGCATCATCTGTTTCCTTTCAAGCGATGATGCAGGCTTCATTACCGGACAAACCATATCCGTATCAGGCGGCCTCACGATGCATGGCTAAACGGGGCAGTCGGGATCGAATTTCGGTTTGCGCTTCTCGCGAAGCGATGCGACGCCCTCGCGTACATCCGGACCCGCAAAGCCCAACATCTCCAAAGCGGTCGATGTGTCGAAAATCGGACCGGCTGAGCGCAGCCAGTTGTTGAGCGAATATTTGGTCCACCGGATGGCGCTCTGTGAGCCGCCAGCAAGATCGGTCGCGATGCCGAGCACGGTCTCCTGAAGTTCGTCGTCCTCGACGCACAGCGAGACAAGGCCGATGCGCTCGGCCTCCTCACCGCTCAGCGGCTTGCCGGTCAGGAGATAGTATTTTGACTTGGCCATGCCGCAAAGGAGCGGCCAGATGATCGCCGCGACATCTCCCGCCGCCACGCCGAGCCGCGGATGTCCGTCAACAATGCGCGCCGATTTGCCGGCCACCGATATATCGGCGAGAAGCCCGACCACCAGACCGGCACCGGCAGCCGGCCCGTTGATGGCCGAGATGATCGGCTTGTTGCAGTTGATGATGTTGTAGACGAGGTCCTTTGCCTCCTTCCACACCCGCATCAGCACGTCATAGTCCTCGACCATTGCCTCGATCAGGCCGAAATCGCCACCGGAGGAAAACGCCTTCCCTTCCCCCGTCACGATGACCGCGCTGATGTCGGGATCGCGGTCGATGGCGCGCCAGATGTCCGTCAATTGCCCATGCGTTTCGCCGTCCACGGAATTGTAGCTGGACGGATTGGAAAAGGTGATGCGCAAGATCCGGTCAGCGGGACGGTCGAGCTTCAACCTTCCAAAGGCGGCATAGTGGTCTGTCATGAAGTGTTCCTTGCTGTTCAAGCCGCCCGTCAACCGGAGCCGGAGAACGCATCGTCTTCCACCTGCAGTCCCCGATCTCCCTGTGTCGCGGCGTAAGCGGCCAGTCTGGGATAGAATTCACGAAAATCGGACAGAATCTGCTCCATCGGCACTTCCCGGTAAACACCCCTGTCCCTGACATACTCCATATGGCGGCGGTTCTGTTGATCGAATTCGTGGAACAGCGCATTGCCCGTGCCGTCAAACTCCAGCGGTTTGACGCCGAACCTGTCGCATAATTCCTTGTTGAAGGCAGGCGTGACCTTGAAGGTTCTATCGCCAAGCCAGTGCTGCACATAGCCATGATAGATGAAAAGGTCCGACTGCATGAGTTCGGCAAGCTTCGGCGAGTTCAGATGATTGCGGACATCCGCAAAACCGACAGCCGCCGGAATGCCCACCGCTCGCAGGCAAGCGGTCAGGAGTATGGCCTTCGGCACGCAATAAGCTGATTGGAACCCGGTAATCTGGCTTGCCACATAGTCTTGCGGGCGGACCGAGAAGGCGTAGGGATCGTATCGGATATCATCGCGGACTGCGTAAAACAGCCGGACGGCCTTTTGCGTGTCGGAAAGCGCATCAGGACCGTCCAGGGCCTTCCTCACAAAGCTGCCTATCGCTTCGGAATCACTGTCAATATAGTGAGTCGGCTGCAGATATCCGTCTTTTTCCTGTGACAATGCCCCGCCTGCCTCGCTCACCATCCTGCCTCCGGTCCGGTTTGTATATCCGCCGCCGTTTTTCTAACATGCGTTAGATTATTTGCGCCGAAAAACCGTGTCAATCGAGAGCACCGGCGTCCGACAGGAAAAAAACTAACATTCATTTGTTTTTTGTGTAACATCCGGCGACGACGCTGGGAGGTGCACCCATTGAACGAGCCAACGGTTCTTGCCGGCCGGTCTACCGTATACGGACTTTTTCGCGCGCGCGCGCAAACCGCTCCGCAGCAGCCCGCGCTCAGCCAACACGGCGATGTTCGAAGTTACGGTGAGCTCCTGTCACGAACCGACCGGCTTGCCAGCGCGCTGCAGGCACAAGGCGTCGGACGGGGTGACCGTATCGCGATCCTCTCCCACAACCGCATGGAATATATCGAGCTGGAACTTGCCGCGGCGGCCATCGGAGCGATCGTCTGCTGTCTGAACTGGCGCCTCGTCAAGGACGAGCTTTTCCACTGCATAGACCTGGTTAGTCCGACCCTCATCGTTGCCGAGGAAGACCTGGCATCCAGCGTTCCCCGCGACACCGATGTGCCGGTCCTTCTGCTGGGAAAGTCCTATGAAAAGCTGATCGACGAGGCCCCCGCTGAAGCCGTCGCGTGCAATGTCGAACCCGAGGATGGCCTTATCGTCCTCTACACAAGCGGCACGACCGGCCTGCCCAAGGGCGCCGTCATCAGCCACCGCGCGATGATCGCCCGCTCGCTGGTATTTTCATCGGAATGGACCTTGGCAACGGATGACGGTTTCGTCGCCTGGGCGCCCTTGTTTCACATGGCCTCCACCGATCATGCCCTATCCACGCTGATGCGCGGCGGTCTCGTTACCGTCGTCGATGGATACCGGGCGGATGAAATCATCGACGCGATCGAAAACCATCCGATCGGGTGGCTGGTACTCATCCCGGGCATGATCGAGGATTTCATTGCCGCCTGCGAGGCCGCAAAGATAAGGCCGCACGGTATCCGGATATGCGGCGCGATGGCCGATCTCGTCCCTCCGCATCAGATTGCCGCGGTGACCCGGATTCTTGACACGCCATACGCCAATTCCTTTGGCGCAACGGAAACCGGCCTCGCCCCGGCGTCACGCGGAAAGATCGCGCCGGGCGTGGTGCCCGAAACCCTTTCAAAACACCAAACCGCCTTTTGTGAGGTCCGGCTGGTGGATGCCGAAGACGATGATGTCGCAGATGGCGAAGCCGGTGAACTGGCCATGCGTGGCCCGACCCTCTTTTCCGGGTACTGGAACGCGGACGAGGCCAATGCCGAGTGCTTTCGCGGCGGCTGGTTTCACATGGGTGACATGTTCCGCCGCAATCCGGATGGAACACTGGATTTCGTCGATCGGGCAAAATACCTCATCAAGACCGGTGGGGAAAACGTCTACCCGGCCGAGATAGAGCGGGTGCTGCTCGCCGATCCCGCCGTCACGGATGCCGCCGTGGTGCGCACCAGCGACGACAAATGGGGCGAAGTGCCGGTCGCCTTCGTTTCGGTATCGGACGATAGTCTGTCACAGGACATGTTGATGCAGCGCTGCACGGATTCGCTCGCCAGATACAAGCGCCCGAGCGAGATCCGCATTATCGCATTCGACGATTTTCCGCGGTCGACCAGTGGAAAGATCCAGCGTCATCTGCTTGAAAAGATGATAGGCAAATCACGGTGACGACAGGAGATGGCATGAATGGGATGTGAGCGGTCATGCATCCCGACTCGGCTAGAGTGCCGGGAGAGGCGGATAGGCTGCAGGCTGGATGTCTTTTTAGGGCATTGCGACCCTGTACAGGAGATTACCCGCCGCCTGCATCCGAACGACCAGCATGAGGCCCGGTTCGACCCGGTGACCTCGTATAGGAGTCTGGCCTGGCCGTTCACACCCCTTTGCAGGGTTCCGCCTCCCGCCAACGAGAGGATTTTAGCAATGGCTTTCATCGGTGTCGATCTCCACACGACGTCTTTCACGGTCTGCCGCCTTGCCGCGGACGGCAACGAGGTTTTTGAAACCTGCCAGCTGGCAGCGGCCGATCTGGACCGGTTCTGCCTGAGCCTTGATGCGGACGATGAGGTCGCCGTGGAAGCGACGGGCAATTCGGCCTGGTTCCGCGACGAAGTGATCGCCTGCGTTGGCCGTGTGGTGGTGGTCAACCCGAAGCAGTTCGGCGTGATCCGCAAGTCGGTGAAGAAGACGGACAGAAACGACGCCCGGGCCCTGGCCTTCTTTCTGTCAAAGGACATGCTGCCTGAGACCCGCGTCAAAACGGTGGCCGAAGGCGAACTGGCGTCGCTGACCCACACGCGCGACCTTCTGGTCAAGCAGCGCACCCGGCTTTTGAACAAGATCCACGCGCTCCACACCCGCCACGGCATCAAGCTGAAGAAGGAAAGCCTGGGCTCCAAGCGACGGCTCAATGCCCTGGAGACCGGCCGGTTCTCCAGCCTCGAACAGGTGGAACTGCGCATCGTGCGCGATCAGGCGCTCAGCCTGACGGATGCAATCGCCGAACTTGATCGCGAGATCGCCTCCGCCGCCGAGGCCATGGACGGATATGACGGGCTGATCTCGATCAAGGGTGTCGGGCCGCGCGCGGCAGCCGTATTCCTTTCCGGCATAGGCAACGTCGATGACTTCGAAGACGCGGACAAACTGGCCGCCTATGTGGGCATTGTCCCCCGTGTCAGCCAGTCAAGCGAGACTGACAACCGGGGCCGGATCACCAAACGCGGGAACAAACTGATGCGCACCACGCTGGTCCAGTGCACGCTCATTGCCATTCGTTACTCGGGCTACCTCAATGCCTTCTACCAACGGATCAAAGCCCGGCGCGGGGCCGGCAAGGCAATCATCGCCACAGCGCGCAAGTTGCTCGCGATCATCTACGACACACTGAAAAACGGCTGGGTCTTCGATGACTTTCCGGCATTCAAAATCGCGGGACAGAACAATCCTGCTGGACAATCATCATAGGAGGCCCCATGCCGAAAGTATCGGTCGGAGATCATGAGCTGGCTTACAGCTTCAACGGCGTCGAGCCGGATGAAGGCCATCCGGTCATCGTGCTCGTTCACGGTGCCGGCGGGCACATGGCCGACTGGCCCGTAGCGTGGCGCAGCAATGCCGACATGACCCGGCTGGTCGGGCTGACACCCAAATCGCACGACGGCGGGCTGGAGAAATATCCGGTCTACGCGATCGACCTGCCCGGACACGGCCAGTCAGGCGGCTCAAGCCGACAGACCGTCGATGACTACGCCCGTTCGGTTGCCGCGTTCCTTGACGCGCTTGACCTGAACCAAGTCTTTCTTGTCGGCCACTCCATGGGGGCCGGCATTGCCTTGACGCTCGCTGCGGAACGCAATCCGCGGCTTTGCGCGGTCGCGCTCGTCGCCGGATCAAGCAAACTGTCGGTCAGCCCGGCGATCCTCGACGGCCTTCAAAACAATTTCGAAGCGACGGTCGACAACCTCGTCAAATACTCCTGGCATCGAAACACCGGCGATTTCTTCAAGCAGAAGGGCCGCCAGCGCCTGATGGAGAGCGGCCAGCAGGTCGTTTATGACGACTACTTCGCCTGTAGCGGCTACGACGTTTCGGATCGGATCGGTAATGTCCACATCCCGGTTCTGGTCGTCGCTGCATCAGCGGACAAGATGGTGCCCGCCGACACGAGCGAGGCCTTGGCGGGAACGCTCAAAGATGCGAAATTCGTTGCCCTGGAAGATTGCGGGCACTACCTGCAAATCGAGCAGACCGGGCGCGCCGCTCAGGCGTTATCCGGCTTTCTTTCCTCCGAATTTCGACGCCCGGCATAGACAGGCCGGGGACGATACTGACCGGCAGACCGCGGATCTTCAGCCGATCGGCAAGGCCGCTTGCCAGGGGACAGGCACCGGGATTTGCCGGTGTTGCCCAAACCACATGCCGCCCGCCAGCGGCGGTCGCACAAAGCAGTTCTATTGTACTCGGCATTTTATCGGCAGCCATCGGTTCAACAGGTTTTCGTTCCGCTTCCCTGCGGGCAAGCTCCAGCGAGCGATCCGCCGATGGATGATCGTAGAAAATGACATCGGCACTTTGCAGCGCCTGTACGGCCTTGATCGTCAACAGCTCCGGATCGCCCGGTCCCGTGCCGACGATTGTGATCCGCCCGACCGTTTGATCGACGCCCACCGCAATCGTGTCCATCACGTCGTCAAGCAGAGATGGTTCGTCCCGGTGGCATGGCCTTGAAAAGGCGGTCTGCGAAAACCGCTCCCAGAACACCCGCCTTTGACGTCCCGGCTCCAGACGCTCGTTGACGATCGCCCGCATTTTCTTCGCAAGAGCCGCCCAACCGGACAAAAAAAACGGCATCAAGGCCTCAATCCGCCGCCGGATTGCCTGCCCCAGGATGGGCGCCGCGCCGTCCGTCGAAATTCCGACGACCACCGGAGAACGATTGACGATCGATCCGAACTGGAATTCACAGTGCTCCGGTCGGTCAATCACATTGACCGGCACACCCGCCGCATTCGCCGCATGTCTGATCTCGCAAGCTTCATCGTCCGAAGTTGCGTCCGCAACAATGATCGCCGCATTGGTAAAACTGGCAGGTGTCCAAACACGCCGCCGGATCCTGAATTGATCCGAAGCCAATAAACCGCCAAGTTTCAGCATCTGTTCCGACGGAGCCGTTGCAAAGACGTCGACAAATGCGCCAGCCGCCGCCAAAAGCTCCGCTTTCCAGGCCGCGGCATCGGACCCGCCGATAACAACAACGCGCTTGTTGTGAAGGTTGAAAAACACGGGCAGAACGGACAGAGGAAGTATCCGCGCGGATGCGGGTCCGGACCCTCTTTTATTCCGCTGCTTCACTTGACCGCTCATTGATAACCGCCTGAATCTCGGAACGGCACGAACCGCAATTCGTTCCCGCGCTCGTGGTCCGGCCGATCGCCTCCATATCCTGGCACCCGTCATCGATCGCCGCGTTGATCTGGTTGAGCCCCACGGACAGGCAGGAACAGACGATGCGCCCGGGGTCGGGCCTTCCGCTGCCCGGCTGTCCGGCGACGACAAGGAAGCGGCTGCGCGGATCGTCGAATTCCTGCAGCAACGCCTCTGCCAGATGGGCCCTTGCAACATCGATCGGCCTCTGCCCGCGAAATACGGCACAGATCAGGCGATCATCCCTGAAAAGCGCCACCCTTTCCGACCCGGTGGCCTCGTCACGATAGGTCAGCAATCCGGCACCGTCAGACGCTTTCGTCATCGCGTTTGCCTGATCGCTGATGTCTTCCTGAGGAACGAGATTTGCAAACTCGACACTCCACCCGCCAATTTCCCTGGAAATCGCCCAGTAGTCGGTTGCCAGGACTGGGGGCCTTTCAGCGAAAACCGCAAAACCGTATTGCGCCACCGGCAACGCCGCGACGCGAACGGCCACGTTCTTCGACGCGGGCTGACCGGACAAAGCATCGACCGTCGGCGGAACCAGCGCGTTGATCCTGCCGCTCGCCGTGTACTGGTCGTTCCAGTGCATCGGGACAAAAACCGAGCCCCGCGCCTGCCGGTCGGAAAGAAGGACACGAGCCGTCATTGATCCATGGGCGCCTTCGACACGCACCAGCATCCCGGGTCCGATCCCGAGCGCAGCCGCGTCATCGGGGTGGATTTCACAATAGGGCTCCGTCACATGCGCCGAGAGACGGTGGCTCTTTCCGGTGCGTGTCATGGTGTGCCAGTGATCGCGCACGCGGCCCGTGTTCAACAGCAACGGAAAGGCGTCAGTGGTTCTTTCGGGACAGTTTGCATTGATGGTGACAAAACGCGCGCGGCCGGTTTCCGTGTAGTAACGCCCATCGGCGAAGAACCGTTTTTCGCCCCCCGCATCACTCTCCGCCAGCGGCCACTGGAACGGCATCATCCGGTCGAAATCAGCATCGGTGATAACACCATGCGCAGCAAGATCGAGATCGCGTGACCCGTTGTTCTCGAACCCAGTGAGTGCGGCATGCTCCCGGTAGATTTCGGCTGGGCCACGATAGTCGAATGCCTCGGTGAATCCCATCCGGCGGGCCACCTGGCACACATGCCACCAGTCGGGTTTGGCTTCGCCGGGCGCAGGCATGAACGCTCGCTGACGGGAGATGCGCCGCTCCGAATTGGTCACAGTGCCGTCCTTCTCGCCCCAGGCAAGCGCCGGCAGGCGCACATGGGCATGACGGGCCGTATCGGTGTCCGCCATGACATCGGAAACAACCACGAAGGGACAATTCTCCAGCGCGGCTTCGACGGCCTTTGCATCGGGAAGCGAGTCGACCGGATTGGTCGCCATGATCCACAGTGCCTTGATACGCCCCGCGCCAACTGCCTTGAAGAGATCGACGGCCTTGAGCCCTGGCCTGTCGGCGATCCGATCCGTTCCCCAGAACCTCTTGACGATATCGCGGTGCGCGGCGTTTTCGATTTCCATATGCGCGGCGAGCATGTTCGCCAGCCCGCCGACCTCGCGGCCGCCCATGGCGTTCGGTTGACCAGTGACAGAGAACGGGCCGGCACCCGGCTTTCCGATTCGGCCCGTCGCAAGGTGGCAATTGATGATCGCGTTGACCTTGTCGGTCCCACCCGACGACTGGTTGACGCCCTGGCTGTAGATCGTCACGGCCTTTTCGGTCCCGGCAAAGAGCCTGTAGAACGCATCGACCTGTTCCACCGGCAATCCGGTCTGTCTGGCAATTTCAGACGCCGACAGCGCCTGGGCAGCCTTGAGCGCGTCGTCGAAACCATCCGTATGCTCTTCGACATAGGTTCTGTCGAGACGTCCGGCGGCAGCCAGATGTGCGAGCAGCCCGCTGAAGAGCGCCGCATCCCCGTCGGCCCTGATGGCAAGATGCATGTCTGCTATATGATCCGTCATCGTCGCGCGCGGATCGATGAGCACAATGCGCATGTGTGGGCGGGCTGCCTTTGCGGCATGCAGGCGCTGATAGATCACCGGATGGCACCAGGCAAGGTTGGATCCGGTTATCACCACGAGGTCGGCCAGTTCCAGATCTTCATAGGTTCCCGGAACCGTGTCGGACCCAAATGCACGGCGGTGCCCGGCGACGCTCGATGCCATGCAGAGCCGCGAATTCGTGTCGATATTGGCCGAGCCGATGAAACCTTTCATGAGCTTGTTTGCGACATAATAGTCTTCGGTCAGCAATTGCCCGGACACATAGAAGGCGACACTGTCGGGGCCATGATCGGCGACCGCCTCCGAGAACCGCCGTGCCACCAGATCGAGCGCGTCGTCCCAGGGAACACGCCGGTTTCCGATCTGCGGAAACAGCAGCCGACCATCAAGGTCGACTGTTTCGCCAAGCGCTGATCCCTTGGAGCACAGCTTGCCGTAATTGGCCGGATGCTCATGGTCGCCCCTGACCGAAATCGAACCATCGGGGTGGCGACCGGCGAGGATACCGCAGCCGACCCCGCAATAGGGGCATGTGGTCCGCACAGCCCGCGATGCCGCGTCTTGCTCCCCTACCCGGTTGACCTGATGTATTTCAGCCGTGGTCATCGCCCCTCGCCGAGTGCAAGAAGAACCATATCGCCCTCCACCTTAACCGCAAAGGCCGCAGTCGAACCATCATCGGCGCCTTGGGCCTGCCCGGATTCCAGTGAAATGACCCAGTTGTGCAACGGACAGGTCACACAGCCATCATGGACGATGCCCTGGCTGAGCGGGCCGCCTTTATGGGGACATCGATCCTCGAGTGCAAAGACCCGGTCGTCGGCGGTACGGAACACGGCGATGGTCGTCTCGCCATACTCGACACAGCGCGCACCACGTCGCGGGATATCGTTGAGCGCGCCGACGGCGACCCAGTTCTGTGTCATCGCGTTCACTGCGCTGCCTCCAGGGAGATCGTCGCCATTGGGCGAAACTCGTGCTTGTCGGCGCCCGATACGCGCTCGGACCACGGATCGACCTGCGCAAATTGCTGCGAAAAGACGAAACGGTCATAGTAGGCTTTGCGCTTTGCATCATCATCCATGATCTGCTTTCGCACCTCGTCATAACCGATGCGCTTCGCCCATTTGTAGATGCGTTCAAGATAGCGTCCCTGCTCCCGGTACATCTGGACGAGCGCCACGATATGTTCGAGCACGGCGTCCTCGCTGGTCACCAGGCCCAGCACCTCTGTACCCTTGATATCGAGGCCGGCCGCGCCGGCAAAATGGATTTCATAGCCGGAATCGACACAGATCACTCCGACATCCTTGCACGTCGCTTCGGCGCAATTGCGCGGGCAGCCGGAGACTGCCATCTTCACCTTTGCCGGTGTCCATGAGCCCCACATGAATTTCTCGATGCGCACGCCGAGGCCTGTGGAATCCTGTGTACCGAAGCGGCACCAGTCGGTCCCGACACAGGTTTTTACCGTCCTCAGCCCCTTGGCGTAGGCATGGCCTGAAACAAACCCGGCTTTGCCCAGATCCGCCCAGACGGCCGGCAAATCCTCCTTCTTGATGCCCAACATGTCGATGCGCTGGCCACCGGTGACCTTAACGGTCGGGATCTCGAAACGGTCGACGACATCGGCGATCGCCCGCAGTTCCTTGGCGCTCGTCTGTCCGCCCCACATGCGCGGAACCACGGAATAAGTGCCGTCCTTCTGGATATTTGCGTGCACGCGCTCGTTGATGAAGCGTGACTGGTGTCGAGTAGCCGAGGGGAATTTCACCCCTCGGCCCTCACAGAACCGGACTTGAGACTCTCGCCTCATCCGGCTCCTACTCTCCAGCCTCCGGTCGAATACCGAGTTGCCACAGGACAAAAAGGTTGGGGTCCCGTCGCGCGATACGTCCCAGCCAATGCGTGGACGCCCGCTCCCGGCGTCTGAACCGTTTATATTTCCGTCGCGCCCAGCGGGCGAGGGCCACGTTCACCTGACGCAGCACCTGAACGCACTTCGAGCGGTAATAGCGCCCGTAGTAGTTCATCCAGCCTCGCACCGCCGGATTAATCAGGCGGGCCAGATCCTCCAGGGTCTGATTGTTCCTGGTGGATGCCATCCGCCACTCGCGGATGGTCCTGCGCACCGCCTTCGCCGCTTGAACACTGATCGCCGGCAGGAAGCTGACGAAGTAGTGTCCCCACCGGTTCCTGGCTCGCCGAGGCTGGAACGTAAAGCCGAGAAAGTCGAACTTGACCCGCTCGTGTTCCTGCCTGCGGTCATCGTCCTTGCAGTAGACGATTTTGGTCTTCGTCGGATGCAATTCCAGACCGCAATCGGCCAGCCGTTTCCGGATGGCCTCCAACACCGCCTGCGCCTCTCCTTCGCTCCTGCAGTGAACGACTGCATCATCCGCGTAACGTTCAAAGCGGACGTTTGGATGGTTTCGTTCCATCCACGAGTCGAACGCGTAGTGCAGGAAGAGATTGGCGAGAATCGGACTGATTGGTGAGCCTTGCGGCGTTCCCTTGGTCCGTTCTTCCCGGGTGCCGTCCGGTCGCTCGACAGCAGCGCGAAGCCACCGCCCAACGTACAGCCGGATCCAGGCCAGGTCAGTGTGATGTGCAACGGCACGTTCGATCAGGTCATGCGGAATCGAATCAAAAAATGCTTTGATATCAAGATCGATCACCCAGTCGAACGTCCAGCAGCGTTTCCGTGCCACTCCGACCGCATCAAGCGCCGAACGACCGGGCCGATAGCCATAGGAATCACGGTGGAACATCGGTTCCACCATTGGTTCCAGAACCATCTTCACAGCCGTTTGCGCCACGCGGTCGGCGATCGTCGGAATGCCAAGAGGTCGAAGACCGCCCCCACTTTTGGGTATCTCGACGAGCCGCACCGGCGGCGGGTGATACGAGCCCGACGACATCCGGTTCCAGACCTTGTAAAGGTTTCCCCCGAGGTCTTCCTCGAATGCTGCCATAGACACGCCGTCAACACCGCCCGCGCCGCGATTCGCCCGTACCTGTCGGTAGGCGTCCCAGACCAGCCGCTTCGGAATTTCGAATGGCTTTGCCTCAGACAACGGCTCCTCCCATCTCTGGTTGGCCGCCGTCTTCGGCTGGAGAGCCGGGTCCCTTCGCTCTACCCGCATTACCGGGTTTCATCACTAATACGGACCCGTCCGCCCCTGTGCTCCGCTTCGGTACTCGGCTCCTTGCGGGTCTGCCGCTTGGAGGTCTCCCTTGGCATCGGAGCGCCAGGTTCCCACGTTCCACACAGGAGCCTCTCGCTGGTCTCACGCCATCTTTATGCCGGTCGCCGCTCGGACAGTCAGCAGGCATCCTCCGAACTTCGTCCCAGGCCAACGACTGGAGCCTGGTTTCGGCGACATCCCTACGCTTTCGACACTTCATCAACGGTTCACTCGCGTTCGTCTTACCAGCAGTCACCTGACGGGTAATCCCCGCCTTTTCCACAACGCTCGCCACCCCGGCCATTGGGCCAGAGCAGCTTGTGGCGGTTTGGACCCTGGTCCTGCAACCCGAGCCCGAGGGGCCTTCCCTCATCTCCTGTGTAGCAAGGTGCTCAAAGTCAGTACTGCTACGTCATCAGAACCTCCTCTTCGCACCGTCGTGGCGCACAATCATCCGCGTATTCATCCGGCCAATCGCAGACGAGATAGTAGTTGAGCGCCGGCCGGCACTTGGCGCAGCCGCAGGCCGTCTTCCATTCAAGCTCCTGCATAACGGCCGGAATGGTCTTTAGCTCCTTGGCCTTGATCAGCCGCCGGACATCATCATGGCCAAGATCCGTGCAGCCGCACATCGATGCGACCGCCGCAGGATTGTACTGATCGCCCAGCGTCAGCGCCATGAGCTGCTCAACGAGGCCGGTGCAACTGCCGCAGGAGGCAGACGCCTTGGTATGGGCACGCACATCATCCAGCGAGGTCAGGCTCTTGCTGGTGATCGCGTCGGTGATCGTTTCCTTGCAAATGCCGTTGCAGCCGCAGATTTCTGCATCATCCGGCAGGGCTGCAACGGCCGCCAAAGGGTCCGCGGAAGCGCCCCCCTGATAGGCCTGTCCGAAGATCAACGTATCTCTGAGAGCCGGATTCAAAAGTTATTCAAACGTAACAATACCTTGCGAGACGCCGCGTCATGAACCGGATGCTTGCTATGAACGCCCACGCGGTTGAGTTCTGGATGGTCCTCTCCCAGTCCCGGGCCAGTCTGCGGCAGCGCCCGAGCCAGGCGAAAGTTCGTTCCACCACCCATCGACGCGGCAGAACCTTGAAACCGACTGCGCTGTCGCAGCGCTTGACGGTCTCGACCGTCCAGTCGCCATGCCCCGCGAGCGCTGCTCGCAACTTCGGTCCCGCATAGGCGCCATCGGCGAAGATGTGGCGCAGCCAGGGGAAGCGGTCGCCGACAGCCCTGATCAGGTCGCAGGCCCCGTCCCTGTCCTGAATGTTGGCGGCGTGAACGATGATGAACAGCATCAGGCCGATCGTATCGGTGACGATGTGTCGCTTGCGGCCCTTGACCTTCTTGCCGGCGTCATAGCCGCGAACGCCCCCGCTTTCGGTGGTTTTCACGCTCTGGCTGTCGATCACGCCGGCCGTCGGTGAAGCCGCGCGGCCTTCCAGTTCGCGGGTATTGAGGACCAGGAGGTGATTGATGGCTGCAAAAAGACCCATGCGGCTCCAGGTGTAGAAATAGCCACGTACCGTCGATACCGGTGGGAACTGCTTCGGCAGCATGCGCCACTGGCAGCCGCTGGTTGCGATATAAAGGATCGCGTTCATCACCTCGCGCATATCGGTCGTACGCGGTCGTCCACCCCGTTTTGCCGGCGGAATGAACGGGGCAAGTATCGTCCATTCCTCATCGGTCAAATCGCTTGGAAATCTCAAATGGTCTCTGTTATGTTCGGCGCGGGCGATATCATTCCATGGCATCGTGATTCTCCATCTTCTTTGAAAAGACTGTTGAATCACAAACCATTGATATCGCTCAACTACTTTTAAATCCGGCTCTGAGATCCGCGATGTCGGTCTGTTTCTTGTGCAGGTCCGTGAACCAGGCGCCGTCCGCTGTCTCACCGTAAAGCACCACGCCGATGATGCGGTTCTCCTGCAAGACCAGCCTTTTGTAGATGCCAGCCGTCGCATCGCGCAAAACGATTTCCTCGCGGTCATCCCCTTCCGCGAAATCGCCTAGCGAGAACAGGTCAACACCCGTGACCTTGAGCTTGGTCGGTGTTTCCAGGTGCTGGAAAGCTTCCGTCGGAACCCCGGCCAGGTGACCGGCCGCGACACGCGCCATCTGATAGAGTGGTGCAACGAGGCCATAGACATGCCCGTCGACTTCCGCGCATTCGCCCAGCGAATAGATATCCGGATCGCTGGTGCGCATGCAGCCGTCGACCACGATGCCGCGTTCCACCTCGAGTTCGGCCGCCTTGCCAAGGCTCGAATTGGGCCGGATGCCGGCGGCCATGACGACGAGCGAGGCAGGAATGACGGTCCCGTCATCGAGTTCAACACCTTCGACGGCACCGTCGCCGATAATCGCCTTCGTCGTGGCCTTGGTTATGATCCTGATGCCCCGCGCCTCCAGCTCCCGCTGCAGCAGGTAGCCGGCGGAAGCATCAAGCTGTCGCTCCATGAGCGTCGGCATCAGGTGCAGCACCGTCACGTCCATGCCGCGTTCCTTCAGGCCGGCCGCTGCTTCGAGCCCGAGCAGTCCACCTCCGATCACGACGGCTTTGCTGCGTGACTGGGCAGCGAGCAGCATGGCGCTGACGTCGTCAAGGTCGCGATAGGTCAGGACGCCCGGAAGGTCATGACCGGGCACGGGTATCACGAATGGTACGGAGCCGGTTGCAATCACCAGCTTGTCGTAGGTCTGTGTCACACCCTGATCGGACGTCACCGTCTTTGCATTTCGGTCGATGGCTTCGACCCGGTGGCCCTTGTAGAGGGTAATGCCGCGCTCGACATACCAACCGTCTCCATGGATGATGATTTCCTCAAAGCGTTTTTCGCCGGAGAGCACAGGCGACAGCATGATACGGTCATAATTGACCCGTGGTTCGGCGTTGAAGATCGTGACGTCATAGGCGTCGGGTGCCTGCTCGAAGAGATGTTCTAGCATGCGGCCCGGCGCCATTCCGTTGCCGATGATCACCAGTTTCTTCTTCATGGATGTCATTCCTATTGAGCCGCCTGCATGGGTGAACCGTTCTGCCGGGCCAGGCGCATGGCCCGTTTTTGCTTGATCGATTCAAGTTGCGCTTCGTCCGGATCCGCGCCGCCCTCATAGGCTTCGAGGAAATCGAGCAGTTCCTCGCGATAGGCGTAATAGTCCGGGTGGGCGATCAATGCCTTGCGGGAGCGCGGACGCGGCAGGTCAACGTCCATGATGTTGCCGATACGCGCATTCGGACCGTTCGACATCATCACCACGCGGTCGGCGAGCAGGATTGCCTCGTCGACATCGTGCGTCACGCAGATCGCCGTGACCTGGGTCCGCTTCCAGACGTCCATCAGCACGTCCTGAAGCTCCCAGCGCGTCAAACTGTCGAGCATGCCGAACGGCTCATCGAGCAACAGGAGCTTGGGGGAAAGCGCAAAGGCGCGTGCAATGCCAACGCGCTGTTTCATGCCGTTGGAAAGCGCCGATGCTGGCCGCTGCATGGCATCGCCGAGGCCGACCCTGGAAAGATAGTATTCGATGACGTCCCTTTTTTCCGCACGGTTGGCATCCGGATAAACCTTGTCGACACCGAGTTCGACATTCTCATAGGCCGTCAGCCACGGCATCAGGGACGGTGCCTGGAACACCACGGCACGCTCGGGACCGGCCCGTGTCACATGGGTACCGTCCAGGATAATGCTTCCCTCGGTAATCTTGTTGAGCCCGGCAACCATGGAAAGCACCGTTGATTTGCCGCAACCCGAGTGGCCGATGAGGGTAATGAATTCCCCTTTTCGCATTTTAAGATCGAAACCTTCGACGACCGTCAGCGGTCCCTTCGGTGTCGGATAGACCTTCTTGAGTTGACTGAACTCAAGGTAACGGTCGTCGATGCGGCTTTCGGCGGCCCTGGCGTAAGCCTCGGGCAACCGGTTTTTCTGGGTGATAGGAACCACATTCGGGAGCACAATGTCCCGGCCCGCATCAACGCCCCGTTCCGCGCCCAGGTCCATGAGATACTTGGTGATATCGGTCCGCAGCCGGATGAATTCGTCGTTATGGTTCATTTCGCCGCGATCGCGCGGATGCGGGAGATTGACCGCGAATTCCTCACCCAGTGTTGCATTCGGCCCGGGCTTGAGCGGAATGATCCGGTCGGCAAGCAGGATCGCCTCATCCACATCGTTGGTCACGAGGATAATGGTCTTTTTCTCTTTCCGGCTGATTTCTGCAAATTCATCCTGCAGTTTGGCTCGGGTCAACGCATCGAGTGCCGACAGCGGCTCGTCGAGCAACAGGACTTCCGGCCGCATGGCCAGGGCCCGGGCGACTGACACACGCTGCCGCATCCCGCCGGATAGTTCCGCCGGCCGGCGGTCGCGTGCGTGCGTCAGCCCCACCATGTCGATATATGTGTCGGCTATCTCCCGCCGTTCCGCCGCGGATTTGTCCGAAAAGACGGAATCGACGGCAAGGCTCACATTGCCGGCCACGGACAACCAGGGCATCAGCGAGTAGGACTGGAAGACCAGCGCCCGCTCGCGGCCCGGTCTGTCCACCTCCTTGCCCTTGAAGATGACACCGCCCTCATCGGCTGGAATCAGGCCGGCTAACAGCGACATCAACGTCGTTTTGCCCGATCCGGAAAAACCGACGATGGCGATGAACTCGCCTTCTTCGACCTTCAGGTTGACGTCGGTGAGCACGTCGGTGCGACTGGCTCCCTCCCCGTAGTGTTTGGACAGTCCGGTAAGCTCCAGAAATGACATGATATGGTCCTCTAACGGTTCGCCGAGAAAGTGAAGGCGCGCTGAAGCGCATACATCAGCCGGTCGAGCATGAAGCCGATCAGGCCGATGGTGAGCACCGCGACCATGATTTTTGCGAGCGACTGCGACGATCCGTTCTGGAACTCATCCCAAACGAATTTTCCAAGACCCGGATTTTGGGCCAGCATCTCGGCGGCAATCAGCACCATCCAGCCCACACCGAGCGACAGGCGAAGGCCCGTGAAGATCAGTGGCAGCGCCGATGGCAGGACAACCTTTGTGATGGTCTTGCGGGTCGGCAGTTGCAACACGCGCCCGACATTCATCAGGTCCTTGTCAACCGACGCGACACCGAGGGCTGTGTTGATCAGCGTTGGCCAGAGCGAGCACAGCGTTACCGTGACCGCAGAGATGACCAGGGATTTGGGAAGGGCGTCAAACGGGTCGACATAGAGTGCCGACACCACCATCGTGACGATCGGTAGCCAGGCGAGCGGCGAGACCGGCTTGAAGATCTGGATCAACGGATTGACCGCCCCGTTGAAGGCCTGCGAAAGGCCGGAGGCGATACCGAGCGGCACGGCAATCACCGTGGCGATCAGGAAACCCAGGCCCACTGTTTTCAGCGACGTGAGGATCTGATCGAAATAGGTCGGCTTGCCGGTGTAGTCGCGCCACTTGATCTTGTCCGATTTGCCCTCGGATTCGAGTTTCGCGTTGCGCACTTCCTGGCGCTCATAAAAGGCCGCGGCCTTTTCACGTTCATTGTTGTGGTCGGCAACAAGATTGACGGCCTGCTCCCAGACCTGAACTGGACCCGGTATGGCACCGAGGGACGTCTGGACCTGCGGAGCAAGAACGGCCCATGCGGCGATGAAGACGAGGATACCGGTCAATGGGATCAGGAGTGCCCGCTGAAGCTCCTTCATCTGCTCGCGCGGACTTTCCCCCGCGGCCATCTTCAACAGCGGTACGAGCCATGAGAAACCCAGGGCATCGAGCCAGCCTGACGCGCGGTTTATCCAGGTAAAGAGCTTTTCGCGCCTCGCAACGGTCTGTTCGTCGGCGGTCGGATTGCTAGTTGTCATCTCGTCTCTCTTTTTCCGTCCTTTGCCAGGGTCGGCCGAACACGTCCGGCCGACCGGAATTTTGGGGCAAGTTGAGGCTCAGCCGCCGACAACTTCCGAGCCGTCGACGGTCTGGTTGCCTTTCAGGCCGATCGGAAGCGAGTTGATATAGGCGTTCGGCGTGCGGCCGTCATAGGGAATGCCGTCGATGATGTCGGCTGCCGGAGTCGGTGCGCGATAGCCGTCCGTATCCCAGGGAAAATCCGCTTCCGCGACGTGCCCCTCTTCGACAAGCATGCGGGCGGCTTTGAGATAGATGTCCGGGCGGTAGACCGATTTCGCAACCTCGTCATACCAGCTGTCCGGCTTGGCTTCCGCGATCTGGCCCCAGCGGCGCATCTGCGTCAGGTACCAGACAGCATCCGAATAATACGGATAGGTGGCATAATACCGGTAGAACACGTTGAAGTCCGGCACCGGCCGGGCGTCGCCCTTCTCATATTCGAACGTTCCCGTCATCGAGTTGGCGATCACCTCCGCGTCGGCACCGACATATTCTGAGCGCGCAAGAATCTCGACGGCTTCCATGCGGTTGGCATTGTCATTTTCGTCCAGCCATTTGGCGGCCCGGATCAGCGCCTTGGTCAACGCAAGGGTCGTGTTCGGGTACTCCTCGGTGAATTCCTTGGTAAGGCCGAACACTTTTTCCGGGTTGTTCTTCCAGATCTCGTAGTCGGTGATCACCGGAACGCCGATGCCCTTGAAGACCGCCTGCTGGTTCCACGGTTCACCCACGCAGTAGCCATGGATCGTGCCTGCCTCGAGTGTTGCCGGCATTTGCGGCGGCGGCGTAACCGACAGGAGCGCGTCGGCCTTGATCTGCCCCGATACGTCGGTCGGCGAATAGAATCCGGGATGAATGTCTCCGGATGCCAGCCAGTAACGCAGTTCGTAATTGTGGGTCGAGACAGGAAACACCATGCCCATGTTGAAGGGCTTGCCTTCGGCATGAAACTGGTCGACGACCGGTTTCAGCGCATCGGCCTTGATCGGATGAACCGGCTTGCCATCGTCACCGACCGGAATATTCGGCTTCATCATCGCCCAGATTTCATTGGAGACCGTTATGCCGTTGCCGTTCAGATCCATCGAGAACGGTGTCACGATGTGCGCCTTTGTGCCGAAGCCGATCGTCGCCGCCAGAGGTTGGCCGGCAAGCATATGGGCGCCGTCAAGTTCCCCGGTTATGACCCGGTCCAGGAGCACTTTCCAATTGGCTTGCGGCTCGAGCGTGACGAACAGGCCTTCTTCCTCGAAATAGCCCTTCTCGTAGGCAATCGCCAAAGGCGCCATGTCCGTCAATTTGATGAAGCCGAATTTGAGCTCGTCCTTTTCCACATCAAGCATTTCAGCCCGTGCGGAGGAAAGCGCTGCCGACCCGGCAAGAATGGCTGCGCCGGCGGTCAGTAACACCCGCCTGTTTATGGAAAATGTGGTCATCACGATCGCTCCTGTAGAGACTGCCGCACGCGCGGTACCAATAAAAAAGCTGCCAGCCGGCTCGAACCTCGGTTGGAAGAGGTTGCGCACGGCTGGCAGCTTCGCCTGGGCGCGCCCGACTTTGGACGCGATATGAAGCCTTGGGAGGCTGCAAATACCAAAGCAGGAAACGTGCCAAACTCACAGCATGTGCTTTTTATTCTTGTTTTTCAGCTGACTAAGTCCCTTGGCGTTTCTCTTCTTCGCACCAATCCACATCCGGACTGGCTGCAAATTGTGCAGCGCACACAGGAATGCGTCTAAAATTGCGGCAGATCGAAAGCTTGCACGCCGAATGAGCGCACTGTGACCTTCCAATGCCTAAATGTCTGATTGCCCGGCGATGTAGGTCTCAAGCTGGTCGGGATCGAAGACCGCACCGTCAAAGAATCCGTCAGGCCCAAGAACAAGCGAACCATGGGTCGAACCGACTGGCTGACTGGCCGTCATCGCCCCCTCGACCTTCGCATTGGCTGACGGAATGGGGACTGAGAGCGGCTCCATGGCTCTGCGGTAAATGTCGGGTCTGAAACAGCGGGACGCTGCGGCGGCACGATCCGGACTGTGTTCCACCTGCCCCCATCGAACCATCTGGCTGTAGAACCACAGCGCCTGGCTCTGCCAGGGAAAGGTCGCCGCCCGTGCGTGGGCTTCAAAGAAGCGCGACTGGTCCGATAACTGCGACGCCGCCACTGAACCGTCCAATGCCTTGAGGATCAGCCTGGCCGGTTGCCCGATATACTCGACCCGGGCGAGGATATGGGCAAGAGCGTCAAAGTTTTCCGGTTCCCCGCACCACCGGGCAGCGCGGTAGAGTGCCCGCAGGAAAGCCCCAAGCTGCTCTTCGTTTCGTTCCGCCCAGTCGGCGCGGACACCCAGAACCTTCTCCGGGCTCGATTTCCAGATTGCCGATTTGGTCGTTGCGATCACTCCGTTGCCGGATCCGACAGCCACCGAATTCCACGGCTCGCCGACGCAAAAGCCGTCAATCTGCCCAGATGCGAGCGCGTCCGGCATATAGGGCGGCGGCACAAAGACAATGTCGATATCCCGATCGGGTTCGATGCCGGATGCCGCGAGCCAGTAGCGCAGCTCAAGATTATGACCGGAATGCGGGTGCACCACGGCGAGTTGGAGGCGCCTCTTTCCGTGCCTCACCACCTGCTGCAGCGCCTTGCCGCCATTTGCCGGATCGGACGGCTCGAAGGCATTGGCCTGCTGCATCAGATCGTATAGCCAGCGGCTGACTGTCACCGCATTGCCGCCAAGCCCCAGAGCGAAGGGGGCGATGACATCCAGCGACAGGGGCGTCAGTCCGAGCGCAAAGGCAATGGGCATCGGCGCAAGCATGTGCGCCGCCTCGAACTGCCCGATCGCCATACGGTCGCGGATATTGGCCCACGACGTCTCGCGAATGAGCGACAACGAAAGGCCTTCTTCCTCCGCGAATCCGCATTCCCGGGCCACGACCAGAATGGCGCTGTCGGTCAGGGGCAGGAAAGCTGCGCTGACATCAGTCATCGGCACCCCCATCGCCCAGCAAATCCGCGGCCAGCACGAGGCTCTGTGCCACCTCCGCAATCTTGCGGTTCTGGTTCATCGCGGTCTTGCGCATGAGTGTGTAGGCCTCGTCCTCGCTCATGCCGCGCGAACGCATCAATAGCCCCTTTGCCTGATCGATGACCTTGCGGGACTGCAATGCCATGCGCGCGTCTTCCAGTTCCCTCTCAAGCCGCGAATAGGCGTTGAAACGGCTGATCGCCATATCGAGGATCGGCTTCACCCTCTCCCGGCGAAGCCCGTCAACGACATAGGCGGAAACCCCCGCATCGATGGCACGCTCAATGGAATCGCTGTCGGACCTGTCAACGAACATGGCAATCGGTCGCTTCACGGCACGGGAGAGCTGGAACATGCTCTCGAGCATATCCCGGTTGGGATTTTCCAGATCAATGCCAATGACATCCGGGGCGATGGCGGCAATCTTGCCCGCCACGCCGGAAACATCGGTGACGACGGTCACCCTGTCATGGCCGGCCTCCCGCAATCCTGCCTCGATGATCGCCGCACGCACGGTGTTCTCATCGACAACCAGCACAGACGGCAGACGCTGCGGCATGTTTTCAGATTGCGCTCGCACGAATTCCGGTCGAATTGGCCGCACCCATTGAATTTTCGCCTCCGGACGGATCGGCGTTGGTGGTATCACCCATTGTTCAAAATTGGGTCGCCGGCCAGCTCGTGCCCGACCAGACCGCAACGCGGCCGGCGACCCGCTTCCGGAGCGCCTTTTCGGCGCTCTCGTGATGGTCCCCTCTGGACCTGCGCTACCCTCTGCAAGCTGTGTGCCAGATTGAGAAATCTCATTTTATTTTAATAATTTCAGTATTTTATCAGAAATATCTGAATCAGTTTCTTCGGTTCACACCGGGATGTCCGTGTGAAAAAACAGGCGCGCGGCCTAATTTTTGTGCAATGCACAATCGATCAGAATGCCGAGAGGGTCTTTTCAACCTTCTGCAGGAACCGCGCACGGTCGCGGTCACCGGCATGGTCCATGTCGTAGAGCTGGAGCCAGGTGATCTTGCAGGTTGGATTGAAAATGATGCGCATACCACGTGTCAGGAAGTTGCGTCCCGGATCGCGAACGATGCGCAGCCACCAGCGTGGAGAACCGGACGTAGTGATTACGCAAAACCGCCTGATATTCTTCAGCTTGCCGACGATCCGCGCGTTCTTTTCAGGCGCCACGTCAAAGGTTACGCCCGGAAGGCTTACACGCTCCAGCCAGCCCTTCAGCATCGCCGGCGGTCCATACATCCAGGTCGGGAAGATCAGCACCAGGCCCTCGGCCCAGCCCAGCGCATCCGTGTGGCTCTTCAAGGCGGCGATATTTTTCTCAGGTGTGCTGAAATAGGTGAGCCATTCTTCCCGACCGAGAACCGGGTCGAATTTCTCCTTGTAAAGATCGATGGCGCGCACGTCGTGACCGGCAGCTTCCAGCGCCGCGCTTGCCCGCGCATAAACAGATGCGACAAAGCTTGTCTCGCATGGATGGCAATAGATGATCAGTAGGCGCACGTCCCCTCCCCGGATTTGGCTCGGCAGCCCATCAGTTAACCGCAATCGGAACGCAAGTCACCCGGGACCGGGAGCCGCAACGCAATGCAACTGACGGCCAAACCGATCATCTTTGCTTAGCACAGACGCCGCATCGCGGACGGTGTAAGGCCGAACTCCCGCACAAAGCACCGTGAAAAATGGCTGGGGCTCTGAAACCCCGCCTCAAGGCTGATTTCGACGATCGGCCGCCGCGGATGCAGCAGCAGCGCGATGCGCGCCTTGCGAAGACGGCAACGCAGCAGGAACTGCCCGAAAGTCACGCCCGAGCGGGCAAAGAGCTTGTGCAGATGGCGCACAGAAATCCGAAAATGCGCCGACACCGCACGCGGTGAGATGGCCGGATCGGCGCAATTGCCGGCGACAAACCGCTTGATGTGCCGCAGGTGCTGGTCCGCGAGCATATCCGACCGGCCTCCGCCATAACTCAGCCGCAGCAGATGCACGAGGTGGTCGGGTGATCCCTCTGTATCCTCTTCGTCGAGGATCGCATCGACACTGTCCAGCAAGGCCGCACCGAAGACATCATCCCGACCGACCGACCTCGCCACGGCCTTCGCCGGATCGAAACCGTGCGCATCAAGAAGCGCCATGGGCAGGTGCATGCAGATCTGCCTGAAGTTCCTGTCAAAGCGCATGTCGAAAGGCTGGCGCGCATCCAGCATGACAAAGCTACCGGGCGCGAGTCTGGTTTCGATGCCGCGTTGCCGAACGGCGCTAGTGCCCGATACCTGGATGTTGACAAAGACGGCATCGCAGGGCCGGTCCTCGACATCGCGCCTGCGCCGAACGACCCGCTGCGGACTGGCCGTGATTCTGGAGAACGTACCCATTCCGCCGAACGGCGACAGGCGGATCTCGCCGGCAAAAGGACCATCCGCAATGCGTTCCGGAGTGAGCTTGGTAAAGGCCTGGCACACCACTTCGCGCCAATGTGCGAAAGTGTCGTTTCGCCCGACGGTCGACCAGACATTGGATCCCGAAGGTACTGCTGCCATCAGCAAAATATGACACCGAACGCCCGCAGCGGCAACGGGTGCGGACAAGAGTGCACGGACAGGCAAGAGGGGATCACGCTGGGGCAAGCGCCCCTTATGGCCTTCATCTACGCTTCCCGAAATCAGACCGGGAGCCGACCATGGACGACCACCTCGCCACGCGCCTTACCGAAAAATACGATCTTTCGACCCCCATCGTGCAGGCAGGCATGGCCTTTGCCGGCATGACGCCGCCGCTTTGTATCGCCGTCAGCGAAGCCGGCGCGCTTGGCTCCATCGCCGGCGTTGGCATCATACCGCCGGAGGGCGTTCAGATGCTTGTCGGCGGTGTCCAGTCGGGAACGTCACGCCCGTTCCACGTCAACTTCATCTCCTGCTACACGACCGATGCGCATATTGATCTGATGTGCGAGATGAAGCCGGCCGCGGTCTCATTCCATTGGGGACACCCCTCCACCACGTGGATCGGCAAGCTTCACGATGCGGGGATTGACGTCTTTGAGCAGGTCGGTTCGGTTGATGATGCCAAGGCGGCCGTTGCGGACGGCGTCGATCTGATCGTCGCGCAGGGCACGGAGGCCGGCGGCCACAATTACGGCACGGCCGGCACAATGGCGCTGACGCCTGCCATTGTCGATGCGGTCGGTGATCGGGCCCTGGTCCTGGCCTCCGGTGGCATAGCCGACGGACGCGGCCTGGCGGCGGCGCTGATGCTCGGAGCAGACGGTGTCTGGGTGGGGACACGCTTTGTCGCGACGACCGAGAGCGCCGTCGCCGAGGAATACAAGCAACGCGTGGTTTCGTCCGGCACATCCGACACCGTCATCACCCATGTCTTCGGACGTCATCATCCCGAGTTCAATCCGATCCGGGTGCTCAAGAACCGGGTGGTGACGGAATGGCAGGGCCGCGTCGCCGAAATTCCGGCCGACAATTCCGGCGAGCCGGTGGTCGGGCAGATGGACCTCTTCGGTGAAGCAACACCCTTGCTCAAATTCACCAATCTTGTGCCAATGACGGGCGCAACCGGCGACTTCGAGGAGCTTCCCCTCCTTGCCGGAGAGGGCGTCGGACTTGTCACCGATCTGCCCTCGGCGGCGGACGTGGTCCGGCGTATGACGGATGAAGCGCGTTCGGCGCTTGCCGGGCGGCGCGGTTGAGGCATCCGAAATGGCCCGCATTCTTGTAACCGCTGCCACTGGCCGTGTCGGCTCGGCACTGACGCAAAGGCTCGTAGCCGCCAGCCACGAGGTTCTCGCTGTCACCAGCCGGCCGGAAGCCACAGAAAAGCTTAAGGAAACAGGTGCAATTCCGGTGGTTGCCGATCTGCACAGGCCTGAAACGCTGCAGCAATCAGCGGAAGGCGTTGACGCGGTCTTCCTCGCGACGCCCGATCACCCGAGCCAGGATGCCCTCGAGCGCAGCCTGATCACGCAATTTGCCACTGCCGGCACACCCCACATTGTAAAGCTGTCCGCCCAGTCCGCTGGCCTTGACCCGCCGGTCAGCTTCGGTGCCTTGCACCGCCGCTCGGAACAGGCACTGGAGGCGAGCGGCCTCCCATACACAATTCTGAGAGCCGGATTCAAAAGTTATTCAAACGTAACAATACCTTGCGAGACGCCGCGTCATGAACCGGATGCTTGCTATGAACGCCCACGCGGTTGAGTTCTGGATGGTCCTCTCCCAGTCCCGGGCCAGTCTGCGGCAGCGCCCGAGCCAGGCGAAAGTTCGTTCCACCACCCATCGACGCGGCAGAACCTTGAAACCGACTGCGCTGTCGCAGCGCTTGACGGTCTCGACCGTCCAGTCGCCATGCCCCGCGAGCGCTGCTCGCAACTTCGGTCCCGCATAGGCGCCATCGGCGAAGATGTGGCGCAGCCAGGGGAAGCGGTCGCCGACAGCCCTGATCAGGTCGCAGGCCCCGTCCCTGTCCTGAATGTTGGCGGCGTGAACGATGATGAACAGCATCAGGCCGATCGTATCGGTGACGATGTGTCGCTTGCGGCCCTTGACCTTCTTGCCGGCGTCATAGCCGCGAACGCCCCCGCTTTCGGTGGTTTTCACGCTCTGGCTGTCGATCACGCCGGCCGTCGGTGAAGCCGCGCGGCCTTCCAGTTCGCGGGTATTGAGGACCAGGAGGTGATTGATGGCTGCAAAAAGACCCATGCGGCTCCAGGTGTAGAAATAGCCACGTACCGTCGATACCGGTGGGAACTGCTTCGGCAGCATGCGCCACTGGCAGCCGCTGGTTGCGATATAAAGGATCGCGTTCATCACCTCGCGCATATCGGTCGTACGCGGTCGTCCACCCCGTTTTGCCGGCGGAATGAACGGGGCAAGTATCGTCCATTCCTCATCGGTCAAATCGCTTGGAAATCTCAAATGGTCTCTGTTATGTTCGGCGCGGGCGATATCATTCCATGGCATCGTGATTCTCCATCTTCTTTGAAAAGACTGTTGAATCACAAACCATTGATATCGCTCAACTACTTTTAAATCCGGCTCTAAGGCCGACTTTCTTTCAGCAATCGCTGCTGCTTTTTTCCGGCGACGTTGCGCGAAAACAGAAAATCACGGCGCCGGTCGGAAACGGCCGGGTCGCAATGGTTGATGTCGCGGACGTTGCGGCCGCTGCGGAGGCGGTCATTTTCAATCAGAACCACCATGGACACATCTATACGCTGACCGGGCCGGCTGCGCACAGTTTCGGCGATGTTGCCGGACAGCTTTCAGAGCGGCTCGGCCATAAGGTCGGCTTTGCCAGCCCGCCGGCATTCGCCGCCCGCATCGTGCTGCCGTTCATTACCGGCATGCCGCGCTGGCAGTCCAGCCTTGTTGTCGACCTGCTTTCGGCGATGAAGGCCGGCGCGCAGGAACCTGTGAGCGACCACGTCGAGCGTCTGACCGGGCGACCGGCCAGGCCTGTCGAGGACTTCATCTCCGACAATCTCGACGCGTTCACGCCACAGTAAATGGTGAATCGGGTCTATCCGACCTTCACGGTCATTTCCGCAGAACCGCCGGAGACGACCTCTGCATTCAGCGATCCCTTGCCGATGGCTTTCGCGTTCTTGTCGCGGGCAATCACGGCAAGAAGCACCATGCGCCGCGCGACGGTCGGCCCAATGCCCACCAGGCCGCGGTCAAAGCTGCGGTCCGTGACAACCCGAATGGTCGAAAACATTTTCGGATCAATGGCAAAGGTGGCGCCACCCTTCGTGTTCGTCACCTGTGTATCAAGAACCTTCTGGCCGACCATCAGTTCCGCATTGACACCCGATACACCCTTCTCGCCCCTGACAACGCGCACTGCCAGCTTGAAGGGCTTGCGCTCCTCGACGGGCGGCTGGGTCGGATCCGTCACATCGCCATTGTCGTCGCGGTCATCATTGCCTTCGCGATCGTCATTGCCGTCACCATTATCGCCTTTGCCATCATCGTCGTCCGTTCGCTTCAGTTCGAGTTCCAAGCTTGTCCGGCTTTGGTCGGCCTCGATCTTGAAAGCCTCGGAACGCCGCTTATAGGTCGCGGAGAGTTCCTCTGCGGCCTTGACGGCCGGCTCATCCTTGCCCTTGCCGTATTTGAACCGCAGCCGCGCCGCCTCCAGCTGCGCGGACTCCGCCAGGGCATCGTCGAGACCGGCCGCCAGATCGAGCCCCGCGATGCGGGTCCGGTCCGCGGCGTTTGCGGTCAGTTGCTTGATCTGTTCGGCCTCTTTCGAGGTCGGGATCGTCTTGATCGGATCGCTCATGCGCTTTTTCCCGTAATGTAGTTGCCGCCCGTGGCAATATCACCGCCGCCGACCGCCGTCAGATTGGGCCGGTCCACGCACAGTCCTGTTACCAGCACTTGCGAACTGGCGTTCAGAACACTGATACTCGTAATGTTGTCGACGTCGAATTCGGCTGTGGCCTCATGCCGGAACATGTTCAAAGTCTGGGTCTGTTTTGCTCCCGAACTCGTTTCCACAATGACTTCTGCGGAGGCCTCGACACCATAAAGCGTCAGCTTGACCCCATCGACCGGGTTCGGCAGGTTGACGACAAGATTGTCACCGAACCAAAGACCCTCGGCTCCATCGAGATGGGCGAGACGCGGTGACACAAAATTCCCTCCTTTGTCCGTCGCCGTTTTCGGCAATTCGTCGAAGGGCGGCACGAGGCAGCCGCCGCAGGCCAGCGGATTGATCGCCTGCACGAGCGTGCGGTTCGGCCCGTCGATCAAAAGCTGCTGTGGCCCCCGCGCATCGATGCAGTGGGTGCCCTGGTTGTGGCTGGTGTCATTGTAGATGCCAAAGGTGATGGCAGAGTTCAGCGTCTTGAAGATCGTCTCCTCGAACCGGTTGCCGCTAACCCGGATCGACCAGCCGAAACCGAGAATGTTCGTCAGGCAGAAATCACTGGCGAAATCGACATGCGAAACCATCGTGTTGTCCTGTACGGAGACATCGTCGAAGCTCATGAAGAATCCCGAAGAGAGGGTCAGGCTTGGCACACCGTCGAGGAAATTCTGGATAACGGTGTTGTCGTTGAACTGGATTTCGCCGCCCTGAAGCAGCCGTGCGAGCCCTGCCCAGCTTGTGGTCGGCTGCCGGGTGGAAATCGCCTCCTTGCCCGACATGCGAAGTCCCGACGTCCCGCGCCGCAACAGCGCCATGAACAGGAGCCCTTCGATGAGTTCGGAAGAAAAGCCCAGATTGATGACGGTTGCCGCCGTCCCGAGAAGGCGTTCGATCGCCAGATACAGAAGCTCGGCCTCCGAAAGGGTCGAGTTTCCGTTGCCGACGAACATCTCGCCGAGCAGCGTCTGGAGCGAACCGATCGTCGTGCCCTGGCTAGAAAGGTGATTGCCGACGATCGACATGGAGCAGGTTCCCATCACCTGCAGCGCCTTGCCGAGGGGCTGATGGACAATATTGTCGTGAATGAGCAGCGCCGGCGCCGACAGCGTACGCGCCGCCCCATAGCGGCTGTTGAGCTGTGCCACGGCCTTGACGTTGGCGGCGCTCGAATGGGCAGAGCCCTGCGGCGCGGCAATCAGGACACGGATACCGCCGCGCACGCCGATGCGTGGCTGGCCGCTGGCATTTGTGCGCGGGCCATTGTCGACGATCCTGTTGTCCGAGATTGAAAGACCTTCCGCGCGCAGGACACTGATGCCGCAGATGGCATCGATGTGGCGTCGGCCATTTGCTTCGATGACATTGCCGGAGATAACGCCGACCTCGATCGACGTCAGGGCAATGCCGCCGAAGGCGACGAGCAGCCGCTCCCTGCCCGCGAGTTCCGGCGTCTCCAGTTGGGCACAGCCCATGATCATGTTCCGGTCCATCTGCAGGCCGTGCAGATTGTCGAGCACCGGAACCTGGCGGCGTGGATCGATGGCGATCGGCGATGCGACGCCGGAAAGCCCCATGCCTGTGATGCGGTTGTCGCGGATGACCACATCACGCAGATCGCCGCCCGATACGGGGACCTCCGTCGGCGGCTGCTCCAGGTCACCACCGCCAGATCCGGGCGGCGTGTAGATGATGCAGCCATTGTTGTCGATCGAGATATAGCCGGCGATATAGGCGATCGGTGCATTGGCGACGAGCGCGTATTCATTGAAGATCCGCCCGGCGTTTTGGACGCTCAATACGACAAAATGGCCGAGCGTGATGCCGTTGCCGTTGCCGCCCGCGATCAGGTTGTGCTCAATGAGCACATGGTCGGATCCGCCGCCGATCTGGACGCCGCCCGAAGCGCGTACGATTGAGCGGTCACCCGGTGTTCGCACGGCATTGTCCATGATCGTGATGCCGTCACCCTGGGCGAACACGGCGGGCGCCTGCCCGGCCGGCGCAACCGCCTCGAGATCACCGGTCAGCGGCGCGATGGTAATGCGGCAGTCCCGGATCGCCAGATTGTCAACAAAGCGGGCATTGATGGCGCTGCGGTCACGCGCCGTGATGATGAGACCCGCAAGACGCAGACCCGAAACTGGCGAAAGGGCGCCATCCTCAATGAGGCCGCGCGCGAAAATGGCCTCTCCCTCCGCCGCCTCGAAGGCCATATTCTCAATCTGCAGCCCGCCGCCGCCGCGGATGCTGACCAGCGGACCGGAGGACGCATCCGGTGCGACGACCCGTGTGCGCCGGCCGCAGCCGCTGATGCGAATATTCTCCAGCCCGTCCAGGTTGAAGCGTTCGTCAAAGACACCAGGCAGGACGCAGACTTCGCCGCCATGGGCCGGCAGCGCGTTGATCGCGTCCTGGATGCGCGAGAAGTCGCCGAAACTCTCATTGTTGTCACCCACGGTGTAGGTGCAGCAGCCGCGCATGCGCGTCAGCGGCCGGAAACGCGGCCGGCAATCGTGCAGGATTTCTCCATCCGTGCCGTTCCATCCGATCAGCGCAAGCGGCGCTACAAAGCGGCGCACACCCATCGGATCGGTCCCGACGAGCAGCTCCCATGGCATGACGACGTCGGTCGTTGCCGGCCGGGCTGCAACGATCACGTGATCGCCCGGGCGCTGGTCATCGCCATTCACTGTCAGGTTGAGCCCGGTCGTACCCAGTGTTGCCGGCGCCGGCAGCAATGGCAGCGTCGGATCGGGACCGGTGTCGGTGCCGCGATCCCACACACGCAGGAAGTAGTAAGCGCTGTCGAGCGGCTGCAGGCCGTGCCGCGTCGTCAGCAAGGCCGCCGCGTCCGACCTTGCCTGCCATTCCTCGCCGAAACCGCCCGGAACAACGGTCGCCGGCGTCAGCGTGATGCGCCGCTCGTCCGGATCGTAGCCGCCCTCCACCGTCGCGAAATGGCCGGGAATGCTCTCATCCGCGAGCTTCTCGCCATTGGCAAGCACGCTGCCCCATGGAATGATCTCGACGGTCTGGCCGGGTGCCGGCCAATGCAGTGCATCCTTCGGTTCGGTCAGAAAGCGGATTGTCGCGCCGCCATCCTCGAGGACGACGCGATAAAGCGGCGCGGCATTGTCGAAGCCCCAGATGAACCGGTCATCGCCGGTCAGCACCGCCCGAATCGCCTGGTTCTCGGCGCCGAGATAGCCGCCGTCGACATTGGGCGAACACAGATCGTCGCCGCCGCTACCCGGTTCAAGGCCGATGGTCATGACCGTGTCGGGCACGAGTTCCATTTCGTTGCTCAGCGTCCCCCATCCGCTTGCAGCAAGTCGCTCCAGGACTTCCGCCCACGCCTCCTCGCAGGTTTCCCCGTCGACGTCCTCCATCAGCACGACCCGCGTCACCGGCCGGAGCCGGGTCGAGGTGTCCGGGCCACCGAGCCCGGGCTCAAGCGTTTCGGCATCCTCGCTCGACGCTACCGGCTGAAGCCATGTGAACAGCACTGCCATGTCCCGCCTCTGCTCATTCGCGCCCGGCGAGGAACGTCCCGGATTGTTCAGCCAGTCGGATTGCAGCTGGAACGTCTGGTCCTGCAGCAGCTCCAGGCGGTGGCCGCCGAGATAGAATGTGCCTGCATGAATGGTGAAATCGATACCGCCGCCATTGGCAGTCGGATTTGAGATTCGGAAACCGTCATCCGGGCTGCCAGCCGGACCGATGATATCGATACGCGATCGCCGCCCTTCCTCGAGACGTGTTTCCGCCTGTTCCACCTGGTCGGAATCGGTGAAGAGCCTTCCCTGCTGGGCATGGACATCAACGTACCTTTTGGCTCTGGAATACGCCGAACGGGTAATGTCGCGGGTCGCCATGGCACTGTTCCTCTCAGGTTTCAGCAATAAAGAACGGTAAGAGACCGAAGGGCATGTATTCCGCGGCCTTCTGGCGAAGGCCCTCCAGGCGCACCGGTTCGTTGAGGCCGGAAAACGCACCGATTTCCGATCCGTGTTCCGCGCCGGTGCGCAGGAATTGCGGCGCCGCCAGGCTGATCTGGCCGTAGCCCGGATCGCCGAAGCGGCGTGACGTGAAGATTGTGGTTCCGTCCGCTATCGCATGGGACTGGTAACGCTTGGGCAGCCGGCTGGGCTCGACATAGGCGCCGAAACGGAAACAGCCGGTCTGATTGTCACGCACGCGGCCGGTTCCCGAAATCAGCGTTTCGGTGGCATAAAGGCGATGAACCTCCATATCACCGAGGACACTCACGCGTTCCGTGACGACTTCGCCGGACGGCAGAGCGATCGCCGGGCTTGCGCCATCAGCCTCGACTATGCTGTCGCGGATGACCAACCGGTTGACCTGGCCGCTGCCAAAGGTCGAGATTTCGCCGATGATCGAATGATCGATCTCCAGCCGGTCGACCTCGCCCGACACGACGAGGTGGATATTGGGAAGCTCGGGCGAACCTGGCTCATGTGTCTGCGTTCCGCCGGGATCGATCGTCGTATTGGCGATGCGCACCCGTGCAAAACTGCCTCGCAGCCGCACGCTGAACGGGCTGTCGCCACCGATCCACAGACCGTCGAGCACGAGCTCGGCATTGTCCATGGCCGAGACGAATGTCCAGTTGGCGGCGCGCGTCAGGTAGGGACGCTCGCCTTCTGCCGCCTGGATCACAAGGTCACGTACTGAGCTCTGGTTGGGCTGCACGTCATAGGTGCCGCTGTCGGCAATCTCGACAACACCTTCGGTGGGAAGATCCGCCGCCGTAATCGTGTTGCCGGCGGGAATGACACTGTCCGGGTCGCGGGCAACCGCTTCGGGACGCGGATAAGGCCCGGCGCCGACGGGACCCGGCGCCCCGTAGGCGTAGGTCGTCAGCGGAGAGATTGTGGGCGCGGCGCCGATCAGTCGAAAGCGACCGCGCTCCGGATCGATGACCACGCGCCGCCCGGCCGCAGTCACCGTCCATTGCGGCAGGGACGCCGCGCCGACACGCTCCTGTGCCAAAGGACCGGTCGCGCTGTCGGTGACAGACACAGAATCGCCGACAAGAACGGCCTTGCCACAGTCGCTGGCGAGCGATGCCGCCCAGATCCGCCGCGTGACGGCGGTCTGGGTGAAGAAGGCGGCGTCCGGCAGGCGCGAAAGCGCCAGGCGCAGTTTGGCCTCGCCGGACAGGCGCTGACCCCGCAGGCGGCGCAATTGATCGAGCCGTCCGGCATTCATGCCGGGCGAACCCTCCAGCTGCGCCAGCGCCGCTTCGCTGATCACGTAATCCGCATGGCCCAGCACCCGGCAGATCATCGGTCCCGGGACTTCCCAGCTCTCGGCTTCGCGCCAGTCGGGAAAACCGGTCCCGGTAAGACCCTGGCTGCCGCCGGAAAGACGCGACGAAACCTGGAACAGCGGTACATCCCGGCCGGACGGATCGAACCGGAACGCCGTCGTTCCCTGCGCCAGGCGCGCATGCACATCGCGCACCAGATAGGCCTGCAGCCTGTAGAGATGGAAACCGACCTTGCGGATACCGGCCGTCGGCAGGCCACCCTCCAGCACCGCCAGCGGCGCCGTTGTGCGATGCGGCCGGCCCGGCATCGGCCGCCCGCCGGGCCGCCGGATGTCCGGATGATAGGCAAAGCTGTCGAACGGCCCGCCGCCGAGATCGCTCAGGCGCGGCGAGCGCAGGTCCGCAAGCCCGCCCGGCGGTGTGGGCCCCGTGGAACCGGCCACGATGGCATTGGGTGGATCGAGCCTGTGCCAGGCCCGCGCCAGGCGGCGGAACCCCTCTGTGACGATGCCTTCATAGCCGGCAATGTCGGTGATCAGCTCTTCAAGCACCGGCCGGGTGCCGGAGCGGCGCTGGTAGTGAACCTTCTTGGCAACGCTGATGCGGTTGCCTCGCACATTGAGGCCGCTGAGCATGCGGGTCGCGACGAGATCGCCGATATAGGGGATTGCCCAGTCATCGCACAATTCGATGAATGCATCGTCCCAAAGATGGTCCTGGCTGCGGCGGATCTTGGCGGCCTCCCGCGCGACGATCTCGACAACCGCCCGCATCGTGCCGGCGCCGTCTTCCCGGCCATCGAGGTCACGATAGACACCCGGGATCAGTTCCCAGAGCTTTTCGGCGAAGTAGACTTCGTAGGCGTCATTCGCCATCGTCTTCCTCCTTGCCGTTGATGACGAGACCGCCGGCCGCAACATCGAAGTACCGACCACCGCCGGGGATCAGGCCGGTGTCGTTGAAGGCCGAACCGTCATGCTGCAGCGAAGGTACGGCCACGACGCCGGGCACACTCAGCGTTTCGGCAAAGATGCGGCTGCGGAAAAGCGGCTCGCCAATGCCAATCCGGCTCGCATGCAACAAACCTGTCAGAGGATCCATCAGGTGAATCCGGACGGCCGCCTCGACATCGGCGGGCACGTATCGCGGATCGATTTCGAGATCCATTGCAAGCCGCAGAGACACGGGATCGGCAACATCGACGGAAACCGACAATCCCGGCTCGGAAAGGTTGCGTATCTTGATCTGCAGCGAATCAACCACCGCATCGGCAGCAATGCACCAGACCTGGATCGCGGCGGTCTGCAGCGTATCGTGCCAGATCCAGTCAGCCCTGGCAGCCGTCACGCCGGGAAAGGCGCGCGCCACGGCAAGGACGTCGCCCAGCGAAACGATCCGCCCGAGCAGCATCGCGACGGACGGGCCGTTGCGCTTGACGTCTTCGGGCCGCTCCCCGTCCGCTCCGCCCGATGCCTCAACCGGATTGACGACGGCTGAAAGCCCTTCCACGGACGTTCCGATCTGGTTGATGGCATCCGCCGGCGGTGCGGCTTCACCGGCGCCGTGCACATAGTCAACGCTGAGGCTGGCGCCGGTCGGAACGCGCCGGCCGAACGCGCCATCCCCGGTGATCACCAGTGTTTCCTGGTCGGCGGCCTGCCGCAGCATGAAGGCGCTGTCCTGCGGCCCTGCCGTCACCAAATCCTCAACCTCTTCCCAAAGGATTCCGTCCACCCGCATGCTGACGGTCGAACTGTAGCCGCGTTCCGTTGCGCCGGTCGTATCGGCAAGAAACGCCACCGGTGCCTTGCCGAGCGCGAATTCCTGTCCCGGTAACGCGGCATTGCCGCTGCCGATCACCTCACCGAGGATCGTTTCGCCGCGCCGGATGCCGAAGACATTGCCGTAAAGGGTTACCGGCGGTGTGAGCGGAACCGGCCAGTCCTCGGCCTGCTCGAAGACGAAACGACCGGCGGCGGCATCGAGAGAGCCGGTCACCGCGTAGGCAACGCCGAATTCGTCCGCAAGCACATAGCGGCGGGGCGTTTCCGGCTCGGGCGGCATTACGACCCTGCGGTCCGCGGCCGGTTGAAGGGCCAGAGGCGCGTCCGGCCAGATTTCCATGACAGGCGGCCTGGCGACACGCCCTGCCCGGGCAAAGCCGTATCGGATCTCGTAGCTTTCCAGATTATTGACTGGCGCGTAGGCAGTATAATCCGGCAGGCGGCGGTGGGGATTGTTGAAATCCAAGTCAAGCGTCAGCCGGGTCACCGTGGTCTTGGTGGCGGGAATCTCGGAACTGCTTGTTGTCGGCGTGCCGTCGACATCGATGGTCACCTCCACGGTCTGTGCCGCGACCAGCGTCTTTTGCACGTTGCGGACGGATGCGACGTTGAACCAGCGATGGTCGTCATCGAGGGAAATGACAAGCGGTTCGCCGGGCCGCAGGTCGCTGCGCACCCGGTCGAGCGTGAACTGCTTGAATTCAGGCAGCGGATGTGAATACAAGATCAGCAATTCGACACCGCCCGTATCCAGCGGAACGGAAAAGAGGCTCGCCGTCTGCGTCGGCTTCAATACATCGATCTGCGAGACCTGTGTAGAATTCGGCAGGTTTAGGGGGCGGTCGAACATGACCCGTCTGACCGGTGTGCCGTCGGCCGCTGCCGCATCCTCAACGCCGGTTACCAAAAACGTGCCGTGCAGCACCGTACCGGTCCGGATCAGGATCATGTCGTCGGTCTCGACATCCGCACGGAACGGTTCGAGGTCGAGGGTATCGCCCGTATACTGCCCGCCGCCCACGCCGAGCGTGGATCGTTTCGGTGCCGCGATGGTCCAACTGTTGGACCGCTCATGGATGTGCGCGTCTTTCTCGTTCTCGAAAAGCTGCGGCGCCTCGTCGTCAAACGCGCCGGACAGGAACTGGGTTCCCGCTGGGATCGTCACCATTCGTGGTCCGCTTGCTGTGGCGGCCAGTTCGGCAAAGGACGGCGACGCCGGTCGGGGAAAATAGCCCAATAGCGAGACGATGCCTGCCACTGTGGACTCCCGGATGGCGGTTCTCAGGAAGCTCTCATTCGCCGCCACCCAGTTGTAGAATTCGACATTGTGGCCGACATAGGCCATGAACTCGAGCAACATCACCCCGAGATCATCCTCGGAGCGGGCGTTCCAGGTGTCCAGCGCCTCGAAATCGCGGATCGATCCAAGCATCGACGAACGCAGTTGCGAGAAGTCGTTCACCGGATGCGGCAGGACCGACAGGCCAGCCGCAATGCGCCGGCCCGATTCAGTGCCCTGGCGGTCGCAGGGACAGGTCATGAGCCGCCCTCCATCTTGAGTGTCAGCAGACCCCATTCGGGATGCAGCGGATCATTGGCGATGCGGATGATCTCGTCGGCCCGCGCCGGCTCGTAGGGAGCATCCAGAACCTTCCAGTCGAAGACACCACGACGCCGGATATGGCTCTCCTCTACCGCGCGCACGCCCTCCACCGCCTGGATGACAGCTTCCAGAGCCGAGCGGTAGAGCGGAACACCGAAGGTGAAATTGTCGGGCGAGAAGAAGCCCGCCGCGTCGCAGGTGCCGAACAAGGCTTCAAGCACCCGTTGCTTGACATCGCCGCGGAAATAGCCGAGCGCCACGCAGACCGTGATCTCGAGGTCGATATCGGCATAGCGCGGCGGAACCACGTGCAACTGCCGACCGGTCTGGCGGAACCGGTCGAGATGATCGTGCAGTCCGCGTGCAAGTTCGTCCGTCAGCGTGTTGCGGCGCTCCGGATCCGCCGTCGCGAACAGGGCCAGATAGCTGCCGGTATCGCGGAACCGCGCACCACCGGCCTGGACCCAGTCGAGCCGTTCGCCGGCCTCCACATAGTCGGCCTCGATCACCGCCCGGAAGGTGAGTGTCTTGAAGAGCGCCGGTGCCAGCCGGCGCATCCGGTCCATGGACTCCCGGTCCCGTCCGCCTTCCGTCGGCAGCGGATTGTAGATGCTTGCGACAAACGGCGGCGGTGCGTCGGCAAATTCGGTGATCGTGTCCCGCGCCACATTGGTCGGCCGGCCGCCACCCAGCCGGTATATGCATTCGAATGCCGTGCCTTCTGCCGGCACGCGCCCGAAATCATTCGTTCCGAAACGGATTGTCGCGCCATCACCGATGGCAAGATCGTAGTGCACGAGACGCGCCGCCTCGAAACGCGGCGGACCACCCGCGTCATTGCGCCCGACATAGTCGGCCGGATCGCGCCAGTGCCGCACGATCGGCCGCCAGACACCGTCGTCAAGCGTGAAATGGGTTGAATCCGCCAAGGATGCATTCACGCCCATCAGCGAGCGACGATAGTCCCAATCGTCGATCCGCTGCCATTCGGCAAGCCCGGCATTCCATTCCGTCTCGAAGAGCAGGATTTCTGGGGTTGCGCCACCTTCTCTGTCAAAGCGGGTCATCGAAAGCGTATCGGAAAGAGGCAGGCTGAACAGGTGACGGGTCACGTCACCGGGCCCCTCGCGTTCGACGGTCCGCACCAGCGTCGGATCGGCAGGCGGCTGTGCGCCGGCCGCAAAACGGGCGGAATGGGTGCGCCCGGCAGTCACCGGCAGCACATTGCCTTCAACGGTTGCGAATTCGAGATCGAAGTCGAAGGGCAGTGCCTGCCCCTCCTCCCAGCGGATGCGTGTGACCGGTGCGTCGCCGTTCAATTCGTCCAGTTCCTCTTCGACGGCGACAACGCGAACGATCCAGCGGCGCATCGGCAGCGACGCATCCGGCGGATCGGACCGCAGCAGCATGTAGCGGCCAAGCGGTGCTTCGGGATCGGTCGGAATGTCGGTCAGGACGATCGCGGCCGCATGGTGTCCGTCCAGCCACATTTCGGTCGAGCCGATGGGCAGACAGCTTGCCGGCAGCTCCTTGCCCGGCGGCCAAAGTGGCGGCACCTCGCCTTCCGGCGCCTCGGGAAGGTCCTCTTCCCAGATGTAGGCACCAAACACATTCGCCGCGGCATCGACGGGGTAGAGCCGCCCGGCCACGACCTCAGACAGCCCGTTGCCGATTTCGAACACCACAGGATTGCCCGTATCCGAGGGTGCCTGTACGGCTGTGCCGGCGACGATGTTTCCGACGCCGCCGGCGGTTGCCTCCATGGAAACCCAGCCGGCAGCGGCCGCGCCGTCATCGATCTCATAATCGACCAGCCGTGCCATCTGTCGCAGCGAACGAAGTTCCCGCGCCGTGTCGAAGCGCGTTTCGAAACTGATTTGATCCTGGATATAGGCAAATTCGTCGCCAAGCGCGGCGAAAAGCTCCGCGACCATGACACCGACATCGGCAGCGAGGCGGTCCTTCCAGTCAGGCCAGCGCTGCGCGGCAAAGTCCATGAGTGCCCCGCGAAGACCCTGGAAGTCGCGCGCGGTCGTGTCGATATCGACAACAATGTCCTCGTCCTGCGGGCAACAGCGTTCGCGCGGGCGGCAATCGAGGCCGCTCTCGCAGTTTGCCTTGAATGAAAAGCGCAGCGAGCGATACCAGTCATCGATGCGCGGGCTGTCGATCTCGATCAGGTAATCCTCGAAACCGCCGGGGAAAGGCACGTCGATCCGCAGCACATGGCGGCCGTCGACGACCGGCCAGCTCAGGCCGGAGATCGGGAAATCATCATCATCGCGTTCGGCGGGCCGGATAAGGATATCGGCCTCAGTCAGCGTGCCGGCGAATGCAGGCGCCATGACCGCCGGATCGACGATGAAATGCAGATCGAGCCGTGTCTGGTCCTCGTGCACGAAGATGAAATCAAGACCGGTCAGTTCGGTCTGGGCAGCGAGCAGTTCAAGGCGGTCCGGAGCAGCCATCACACACCGACCTCCAGGTTGAGATACCGCCGTTCGCCGCTGGTCTTCAGGCGGTAGACGATGGCAATGTCGATGGTCTCGCTCTCGAACTTGACCTCCACCTTGTCGGTCTCGACCACGGTCGACATGAAGTTCTCGATAGCTGTGAGGATCGTCACCTGGGCCAGACTCGCCGCCGATTCATTGAGCGGGGCAAACACCATCCGGCGGATGCCGCAGCCGAAGTCCGGCCGGTTGATCCGCTCTCCGGGGTCGGTCAGCAAGAGCTGCCGCAGCATCTGGTCAACATGTGCGCCGGTATCCGGTTCCTGCCGCATCTCCGACAGGCCCGCATCGATCCGAAGCGGGTGGGAAAGCGAGCGCATGTTGGTGTCGATTGCCATAACCTCACCTCGTCGAAAGATTCGCCTGGGTCGACGCGGTCACTACCGGACCCTGCGGCAGGCCAAGCGCTGAAAAACAAAGGCCGACGCTGCTTTGCGACAGCGTCGGAACACCGTTTGCCTTGCTCTGCATGTCCGGCAGCAGCCACACGATCTGTGTGCAGGGGCTCGGTGTCGGCACCGGCGTCGGCAGATGAAACGGACAGCCGGCAATGGTGAAGGTGTCAGTCGCGGTCAGCACCGTGCCGCCGCCCGCCCGGGCTTTGCTGGACGGGATCGCGGTTACGACACCGCCATGCGGGCACATCATGAAAGCCGTGTCTGTCAGCGTGAATCCAGCCATTACAACACCTCCATGGAACCGGAATTGATGGATACACTCGCCGGCGTGACATCGAGTTTGCCGAGCCCGCCCGAGGAGCAGGAAACACCGGAGGCCTTGACCTCGACCTTGGCAGGCGTCGACTGCGCCTTCACCCCGCTCGGCGCGATCTTGACGCTGCTGCCCGCATCGAGGGCAATTTCCACCGTGAACGTGGCGCTCGCGCCCATGTCGTTTTCGACCAGGATCTCGCCCGTCAGATCGTCGAACTTCATGGTGTGGCGTTCGGTCTTGAGGATCTTCAGGGTCGAGAGCGCGCTCTCCGGAACCTCGCCGTCGGCCCAGAAGAAGCCGGTCCAGACCGGATAGGACGGATCGCCCGCTTCGAACTCGACCCACACACCGGTGTCCGGCTCCGGCAGGAGATGCAGGCCGACGCCGTTTCCGGCGTAAGGAACGCAAGGCATCGCCGTGACGACCTGATCGCCGAGCGCCGCCGGTACCTTGACATCGAGCCGCCCGCGCCCGGTCATGTCGAAATTCTGCACAACTATACCGCGGTACTTGCCGAAGAACCGGTTGCGCAGGAATGTGGCGATTTCGTCCGTTACATCATGTTGCATAGCGTCATCCCCAGGCGTTTCGGTAGAGGGTTAGGTCCATCAGATGGGCGTCCGGCCCGATGCGGTGGGTCACGCCGCCGACAAGGTAATTGCCCGAATGCAGCGTGCCGGCACCGTCGACCTCGACCAGCGTATGCGCCCGCACCAGCCCCCCGGCCGCTTCCGGCGTGGTCTGGCACTTCGCGGTAATGAAAAACCCGTCTTCTACCAGCGCCGCTTCCGCCCGCGCCGACAGGCCGCCGGTATCGTTCGCCGCCACGGTCGGTACGGCCTTGCGTGTCTCCGACGCAATGGCCGAAAGCGGCATGGAACCGAGCGGCGCCAGAGGCGTCTGCGGCGCGACACCTGTCAGCACCGATTTGTTCGAAACGTCGAGTCCGTGGGCCTCGGCGGAAGTCGGACGCTCGATATCCCAGCTGATATCGAGCCGCGACAGAGCGGAATCGGCGTCCTTGATCGACAATGACGTCGATGCTGCCCCGCTGACAGGCGGTGGCTTGAAATGGGCGGTGTCGATGCCGATGACTGTCGAAGATACCCAGAAAATAAAGCCGTTCCGCTTCGCCAGCATGCGGATGAAGGCATAGTCGCTCGCTCGCTGCATCAGCGTGTTCTGGGTGATCAGATGGCGCGCCGGTGTCGGATTGGCATCCGGAATGAACTGGTTCTGGGCAAGGATCGCCATGACCGCCTCGCCGTCCGTGGGGTTCGGCCAGTTCTTGATCTTGGTTTCCCGGTCCATCTTCAAGGACATGTCGGAGCCGACTATCTCCAGGCTCGACCCCTCCCCGCCCGTCACCAGGGCTATGCGATGACCGTGAACGAAACCATGGACCATGCAATCCAGCCCGCCTGGCCCGGCGATCATGATGGTCGCACCCGGTCCGTAGCTGCCATCGGCAAGCGCCGGAAGATCTGATCTCTCGATGTCGATCGGCAACGCAATAGAGAAACGGGTTGGCATGCCGAGGCGCTCCTCGACCACCACCTGGGAAGCACTGCCAGTCAGCTCCAGGTTGGGAATGGGCGGTGTTCCGGTCCCTATGGTTATGCCGAGACCCATTCATCGCACCTTTTCCGGGATCGCGGTTTCAACGGCTTCGGTGAGTGCATCGGGCAGGATCGCGCCGTTGACGTCGGCGATGCGGTGAAAGGCGCAGCTATCCTTGAGATAGACATAGGCAAGCTGGTCGATCCTCTCGCGGTCGCGTCGCTTGTGATAGCCGCGCAGGGTTTCCTGGCCGCGCGGTGCCGGTGGTAGCGCCGGCACGTCCCGGCCATTCGAATCCTTCACAAGATCTGCTTGCAAGCCTTTGTAGCGACTATTGTTTTCACTCATGGACCTATCCTCAAGAGGGCAGCATGCCGAGAACGGACTCGACAGTGTTCGCAAGATTGGCGGCACCCCAGACCTCGCGCTGTTTTTTGGTGAAGGTGTAGCTGATCTTTGCGATCTCCCGGGCGATCTCGTTGGGATGAGCCTCGAGTTCCCCTTGCGTCAAAACGCGCATGCCAAGCGAGACTTTGACCCGGTGCGGGTAAAGGATCGGCGAGAATTCCTGCTCATCGACCTCGAACGAGGTGACACGCACCGGCACGATGCGGTTGATACCCCATACGAACAGCGTGATCGGTACCGAGCCGCGGCGCGCCTCGGCTACGGAGAAGTTGACACTGCCGCCGAAGGCCGAGGCCGCCGCAGTCAAAAGCTGGCCGAGCAGGCTGTCTTCCTGCGGGAACATTAAAAGTTCCAGGGCAGACAAGCGGTCTGCGACGCCGGATACGACCTGGATCGGGTTGGATTCCGGCATTTCCAGCGCGTCCGTAGCGTCGAGGATGAGGCTGAGACTGATCGTCTCCGTCGGATCACCCGGCTGAGCGCCGGATGCCGTGCGCTCGGCGGCCTGGCTCCGGCCCTCAGCCTCGCCGTCACCCGCATCCTCCGGCTTCCACGCCTCAAAGGAGCGCGTCACCTGTGATGGGTTCATCCGGAAAATGATGACATTCGGCACCGGCCCGAGGAACCGCTCGGACATCTCGACGAGAGCGCCTTTCACAAGCTTGGGTGCGATGGGATTGTCGGCGGCCATCATTCCCTCCTAGATACTCGGCCGGAAATTGCGGATCTCGTAGCGGTTCGATGTCTGCATTTTGTCGACCTCGTTCATGACACGGTTGGTGCGACCGATGTCGCGGCCCGGATCATGCTGCTGATCCAGCGTCGTCGCGGTCTCGCCGCGGGCTTGCAGCGCTGCGGCGGCGTAGAAGTTCGCTTCTTCTGTCGGCAGGGCACGCGCCAACGCCGGTCGCATGACGTCCCGGTACATCCAGTGATACGTGTCCTGCATCGCGCGGAACACGGCCCGCTTCGCGGATGACTGATTTGCCGGCAGATTTGCCCATTGGGCGATGTTGGAAAAGTTATTGCCCGAAGGCGCACCGAGTTCGCGCAGGTGTCGCGAAGCGCTGGCTTTGAAGCGGCGGGCAACGCGCCCGCTCTGGCTTCTCGGGGGTTTTCCGTATTCTTCCTCCTTTGTCCAGCTTCCGCTTGCGTTAATGTGCAGCTTGCCGCGCCTGTGCGTTTCGGCGGCAAGAAGAATGGCAGGCATTCCGTCACCGCGTCCGCTGGTTCCGTGCAGCTTTCCAAGGTCAATGCGATTGGTGCCGTCGCTGAAATGTCTCGGTTCATCGGCATCCTCGAAACCGGGCAGCCGTTCGGCCTCGGTATTGAACATCCGCCTGTCACTGATCTGATTGCGAAAGTACTGGATCAGGACGAATTGGGGGATGTGGTGGGACTGCCGGTCTGGCGTACCGATGCTGGTCAACTGCCCGTGCGTTCCGAGCCGCAATTTGTGCTCGTCGCCCGATCCGGGTCCGTCGGCATTCACAGTGGTGTAGTCTCGCCACGGCGCGATCGAAATCCCGGCCGTTTCAGTTTTCAACCGCTCAAACCGGGCTACAAAATCATCGTGGAACTCAAACGAACTTCCAGTCAGTTTGAGCAGGCTGTCGCTCGGGCGGCTGCTGATGGCCAGTCGACGCAGGATCTCCCGAAACTGCGGCGACATGTTCGACGTTTCCGGCCGCCCGGCCAGCGCCTTTTCCCAAAGCGGATTCGTAGTGTCGGTGATTCTACCAAGGTGGACCATGTAGACGGTCACCTTGCGGACATCACGCCTCTGCCCGGTCTGCTCCAGATCAATGCTCAGGGCAATGCCCGTGAAGCCGAACAGGAATGTTTCCAGGACATTGGCAAAAGCCTTTTGACTCAGTTTGGTCGTATCCGCACCGGCTGCCGATCCGGAACCGGCTCGACTGTCCGGGCGCTGCGCCCGGGCGGCGAGATTGGCGATGACCCGATCATTGATTTCGGCGCCGCGGCCCGATACCAGATGCGCGCGAATGAGGTCGGGAACATTTCCGATGCCGGCATGCTTTGTGAACCGCGATTTCCGGTTGTCCGACAGTGCCGCTTTTACCTGCTGCCAGATCCTGCGGGCGTCATTCATTCCCGGCACGGTGGCAATGCCGACCTCGGACCGGCCCATGATATCGCCGACAAACGCGTCGATATCGCTAGGCACGAGGAAACGATCGAGAATGTCCTTGAACAGCTTTCCGCCTAATGGCGACAGGCCCGGCTTTCCGGGGCTCCCGGCGTCGACGGGTTGATTTATCCTGTTGCCGGGCGCGGCGGCCCGCGAGGCTGCGCGATCGGCCGCTGCTTCTCTACCCCGATCGACATTCAATCCCTTGCCCGGCTGACCGATTGAGGGCGTGCGTCGCTGGCTGCCTTTGCGGCCAACGGGACTGGGACCGGTATGCTGCAGCACGTGAGCAAGCTCGTGACGCATAACATCGAGACCCTCACCGTGATCAGGCGAAAGTCCGGGCCGCAGAAAGACATGGCTGCCGGATGTCAGCCCGAGCGCACCATATCGGCGTGTCAGCCCTGCCCCGTCGCCCTCTTTGTGCAGCCGCACATGCGAAAAATCGTGACCAAATTCCCGGGCAGCGCGCGTCAGCGACGGACGCGGCAACGGCCTGCCGGGTCCGATGGTTCCGATGGGTGCTGAAGGTTCCGGCCTGTCTCCGAGCAGTGGGCTTGCGTCGGCCGTCATTTCCGGCAACGGCGTCGGCTCGAAATTCACTTCACCCGGCGTAATCCCGCCGCCAAGTCCGAAATCTTCCAACTGCCGGTTTGCAGTCGCGGCGAATTCAGCCTTGGCCCGTGCGAATGCCTCGGCAATGTCCGGTTTGATTTTGTCTTGCCAGTACTTGTTCGGGTCAACCCCGGTACCCGCCAATGCTTCGGCCACCTCTTCGCCGATTTTGTCGATTGCGCCAGTGGCCCGCAGGATTGGAAGAACCACGCGCACCGCTTTTCCAAGGCGCCCCATGCGCTTGAGGCGCTCAAGGATGAATTCGATCATCGCCGCGACAACCAGATCGTTCGGAATCAGCTCGTCCGGCAACTCGATCTTGTCGATCGCCGAGAGCATTGCATTGATTTTCTCCGTGAATGCCGGCCCTATGTCTCCGGCACTGGAGATATTGTCCTCGATTTCATCAATGTTGAGACCATCAGGTCTGATGCCGACGGCGAGGCCAGACGCAATCTCCAACCCCCGGGCCACGTTTTGGTGAGAGGCCACAAAGGTTTGCACATTGCGAACCTGCGGAATTGTCCGTTTGCGGACCGCATTCAGCCGGTCGTAGAAGTGTTTGGGTATTTTGCCGATGCTGTCGGCGATACGGGAGAACTTGCCTCTCCGGCCACGCCGGCGCCGGTTTCTGCGGTTTTGTGGATCTGGCCGCGGTTCATCGAGGTAGTCGATCGCGGTGCCGCTGAAGAGCAGGAACTGCCAGATTGCATCTGTATTCAGCAGATCCGTATCAAGCTTGGCTTTGAGTTCCATCAGAGCTTCAGCCGGCTGACCTCGGACGATATCAAGCATGTCGTCGAACTCGTCCGACAAGAGGAACTGTCCGACCTCGAACACGATACGGCCAACCATGATGACCTGGCCTGCGCCCGGAATGAACTCCGCCAGATCCAGCGTCAGTATGGCCGCTTCCTCGATCGCTTCGCCGATCCCCACCATCGACAGGTAAAACGCACGATTGGCAACCGCGTCGTTGAGGAACATGAGAAGCTCCAGATCCAGCCCGGTCAACCTGTCGGTTATGTCGATCGGCTCTCCACTGCCAATGCGAATGCGAACCAGCACATCACCGGTCGGTTTGATGGTTTTGTGCTCGGCGTCCAGGAGGGTCGGCGGCAAGATTTGATCATCGCCGCGCCCGTAGGCGGGCAGGAATGTAAATGGCTTGAAAATTCGGACAATCTGAACCGCTTTTCCATCGTGGAAGAATGGCTCGTTAGAAGCAGGGATTTCGCTGGCGAACAGGTTGTTTTTCAGCGCAGTTCCCGTGCTGACAAGTGCGATGCGCGTGGTCATTTCCCGCGCCGTGGCTTCAAACTGACGAACCACACGCAGCAAACGCCGCCGGGATGCGGAAATATCAAAATCAGCCTTCTCAGTGCTGTTCATCAATTGCAGCATTTGATGCGAACGGCCGGCAACCGAGCTGCGCAGCGCGCGCCGTATCAGCGGCGTAAAGCCTGTGATCACGTCAAAGCGTGTTTCGCTGTTATGGCCAAACGACTTACCCGCGATAGTGACCTTGGGGTTGAACGCCCTCTCGATGTCCTCGGACAGAGTGAGCATCAGGATGGCGAGCTGCTTCTCGCCATGACCAAACTCTTGCTCATCCTTGTCGATGAGTTTGTCGGGGATGACCAGCCGAAGAAATTCCTCGATCGCATATTCGGCGTCATTCGGCGCGCCGTAGTTCATCAGGCTGTTTTCGACGTATCTCTCAAGGTAACCCCGCACCTTTCGCACGGTGCGCCGGCGCTCGTAGGAGACGGCGAGCGGCAGCAACCTGGCCAGTCGCTCGTTCTCGGTGTCTTGCAACGTACCAAGCGTGACCGGGACTGCACCAAGGATCGTGTTGAGGTTGTCCGGATCCTTGGTGGCAACCGACAGTGTTGCGATCCACTCGGCATTCGAGAGTTCCGAGGCCGGCGAGCCGCTCTCTTGCTCGATCATCTGATTGAGCAGACGGACCGGGCGAAGGATGCGTATGAGCGGATCAAGAGACGGGATCAGCCATGCAAAGACGCCTGCCGACGGATGGTCGGGGAATACGACCGCACCCATTTTCTGCACCTGCGGTGCCAATTCCTCCCTGGTGCGCCGATGCGATTTGACGAGTTCCCGGAAAGAACTCTTGTTTTTCTCGTATTCCACATATTCGAACGTTGCGACCTGCCAGCGCATCGGCCGGTCGTCGCCGCGCGCTTCCGCCTGTGCACGCTGGATGATGTTGCCTTGATCCTCATCGCCCGCCTCCGGTTCAGGGGCAGCGAGCATGCGCGAGAGGGCATTGGCCAGGCGGCGGGAGCGCATCAGTTCATAAATTCCGGCAAGGTCACTGACCGTCAGTGGCAGGTAGATGCTGCGCCTGTCTTCGCCTTCACCGACGGTGAAACTGATGGGCAGATGCGCTTCGTCTTCCACTGTAAGTTTGCCGATTTCACCAGCCATTGCACTGACCGGCGTGCTTGGATCCTCTTCCCAGTCGCTTAGCAGTGCCAGCGATGATTCTTCGATATCGCGGCCGGCCAGCACGTCTGCGGATCGGCGCTCAAGCGACCGCGACCGCAACATCTTGGCGAACGTCGAAAGTACACGTGCCATTCGGATCCGGCTCGCAACGCGGACATCGCCGATCTGGCTGGGTGCATCGGAACTTGTGGTAAAGGATTGGAAATAGTCGAGATTCTCAATCAGTCGGGGGACCAACAGGCGCAACGCACCGGCAATGACATGCGCTTCCTCGAATTCTCCTTCCTCGCGCGAAACCTGCCTGCGGATGTGGGTATCGAGTGTGGCTATGAGCCGTTCCATGGCACGGCGGAAATTGCGCCGGTTTGCCCGGTCTACACGCGGTGCAGGCAGATTGTTTTCCGGTGTAGTTTCAAGCAGCCTCAGCCCGGCATCTTCAATCCGTGAGCGTACCAACGCGACGATCGGAAATTCCGGAAACGCACGACCCTCTTCTGCGTCACTGATGGCCGCTTCGAATGTTTCTTTGCCGCGGGTACTGGCCGATGTCCAATAGTCGATGGCACGCTGCGCCAGCATCGCGGTGTGCCGATGGGCCTCAATCCGAAACGCCTGTCCACCAGACTCTTCGATCGACGCTGCCATCGCGGTTGACCACCTGCCGATCCGGGCAGCTATTTCTGCTCTTTGGAGAACAGGGTTGTCCCTGAGGTAGCTGGTTTGCTCCTGGATCTGATCGATCATTTGTTCATACGCGGTGACAAAGGAATCGATAAGCCCGGCGCCATAGACAATTGCCTCGTTGCGACCGAGCACATTCCAGTCATTTGCTTCTTCTAACAGCTCGTCGCGATAGGAAATAAATCCGTAGATGGGCTGCCTGCCACGCGACAGATCGATGAGGTAATTCCAGACCGCCTGCGGATATGCGCGCGTAATGAATTGCCGCAACCGCCTACCCCGCGCAAAAACACGCCGTTTCACGACATCGACAACCGCGGACCGTGACATTGCATCGGTCAGAAACGGATGATGCAGCGCGACGGACGGGATATCGATGTCGCCTGTGAGCAGCGTGGCTGCGGCGGTGTTGAATCCGCCAAATTTCAGAACATCGAACAACAGGCCCCGGGCGCGTCGCGACAGTTCGTGCAACGGCTTGCCAGTCCCGCTGACCTCACCTGCGCGGATTTCCGCGCTCAGCGCCGAGCCGCCGGCGCGTTCCGGATCGAATTCTCCGGATATGCGTGTGACGACCGCCTCAAGGTCCAGATCCTCGGCACCGCCGTCGCCCGTGCGGTGCATGTCCACAAGTTTGCGGATCAGATCGTCCCGGTCCGGTGCACCCCAACCATAGAGCGGTCCGCCAAGCGCAAGCGGCACACCGGAACCGAAACGGCGCGTCGCACGCAGCCGGCCGTCCGGCCCGCGTTCGCCGGTCTGCTGCAGCACGTGTGTGATCTCGTGGAAAAGAAGGTCGCGGCCCGCCTCTCCGTTCAGTCCGTTAACGCTCGCGACATGGATATCGGCCCCCGCTGACAGCGCTGCGATACCCTGCGGGGCGTGCGATCCGTCTGCATCCGTGTGGACGCGCACGGCCGAAAGATCGGCATCGAAGCTGCGCTCCGCATCGTCGCGCAGTGAAAGAGGCAGTGGCCGGCCGCTGCCTGGCGGCGAAAGTCGCGGCGCCGCCGGAGCCGGATCAAGGCGCGGGATCGGCTGTCCTTTGTCGATCGCGCGAACAGATGCGACAGCCTGCGCCTCATGACGGCTCGGGCCGGGCCGGATGCGCGGTGCCTTCGGTTTCCTGTCGGCCGAGCGCTTCACGATCCGCCTCCAAGTCCCTTGCGCACGATCCGCCTGCCGAGCGCTGCGGTGTCTTCCCCGTCCTGACGGGTAAGCGTGTGCCTGCAGCTATCCGAATGGGCTGCGGCCTTCTGCGGCTGCGTCTCGGCAAGTGCCTGGCGGACTGCGTCTGCCAGCGCCTTCGGATCAGCGCCATCGGAAATCCGGATTTTCAGGCGATCGATGACCACAGACGCACGTTTCATCGCCGCACCTCCTGCCGGCACGCCGCCCGCAAGGCCGACATGATGGCACGGCGCTCGGTGCCCCCAACCTCGCCGGCCTTGAGCGCTTCCTCCACGGCGGTGAAAGGAAGACGTTCCACGGCGCCGACGCCGAGATCGACAAGGCGGCCGCGAATGCCCTCACCGATGCCGAGATCACGCAGGCGCCGGTCGAACCAGCGCCGGGTGCTGTCGCGCCACACGCCACACACCGAGAATGTAAACGGCTCCGGCCTGATAACCGGTGTTCGCAGCAGGCGGTCGAGGCGCTCTTTATCGGTTTCGGGCCGGAAGGGAAGCCGCGGCGCCGTGATGATGGGCGGCACGGGGGGCGCTTCCGGCTCCGGTGACGGCGTCGACGCAAGTGCCGGGCTGACGATGGTGATTTCGACGCGGCGGTGGCGTGCGCGGAAACGCTCGCGCTCGGCCGCATCGACGTCAGTTTCCTGCGATTGCGATTCCCCGTGACCGCTACCCGATATCTCCGGCGCAAATCCAAGCCCCGCGAGCAACAGCATCCGCACTGTCTGGCGGCGGCTTTCAGAAAGGCGCTGGTTGAATTCGTCGGTGCCCTCGGCGGATGCGAATCCGTCGATGCTGACGGCCGCATCGGGCATGCCGCGCAGCTGCTGCTGAACGCGGTTCAGCGCACGCAGGCTTGAGGCCCCGAGTAGGAAAGAGCCCTGGCTGAAATAGAGCGTCAGCGAGATACCGAAATCCGATCGAAAGACCTCCGGTGCTGGAACCGATGGCATCAGCGTCGGCTCCGGATCAAGCGAGCGCGTACCGGCAATGGAGTTGTTCCGTTGCGATTGCGCGACATGGGCGACCTCATGGGCGATCAGCCGCCGGCGCGCCGGGCCGGCTCCCGGTGCGGCCCGGCCGAGATGGATCGCGTCGCCGTCCTGGAAGCCGCGTGCGCCAAGCTGGTCGGCAGCATCGCCGGAAGCGGAGTCATCGAAGATGCGAACGGCGCCAAGATCCGCTCCCGTCTTTTCCTCATGGGCGCGCCGCAGCTCGTCCGGCAAAGGCCGGCCTCCCCCTGCAACATCTTCAATCGTGCGTCCGGCTTTGGGGGCATCACGCATGAGTCGAGTAGCCGAGGGGAATTTCACCCCTCGGCCCTCACAGAACCGGACTTGAGACTCTCGCCTCATCCGGCTCCTACTCTCCAGCCTCCGGTCGAATACCGAGTTGCCACAGGACAAAAAGGTTGGGGTCCCGTCGCGCGATACGTCCCAGCCAATGCGTGGACGCCCGCTCCCGGCGTCTGAACCGTTTATATTTCCGTCGCGCCCAGCGGGCGAGGGCCACGTTCACCTGACGCAGCACCTGAACGCACTTCGAGCGGTAATAGCGCCCGTAGTAGTTCATCCAGCCTCGCACCGCCGGATTAATCAGGCGGGCCAGATCCTCCAGGGTCTGATTGTTCCTGGTGGATGCCATCCGCCACTCGCGGATGGTCCTGCGCACCGCCTTCGCCGCTTGAACACTGATCGCCGGCAGGAAGCTGACGAAGTAGTGTCCCCACCGGTTCCTGGCTCGCCGAGGCTGGAACGTAAAGCCGAGAAAGTCGAACTTGACCCGCTCGTGTTCCTGCCTGCGGTCATCGTCCTTGCAGTAGACGATTTTGGTCTTCGTCGGATGCAATTCCAGACCGCAATCGGCCAGCCGTTTCCGGATGGCCTCCAACACCGCCTGCGCCTCTCCTTCGCTCCTGCAGTGAACGACTGCATCATCCGCGTAACGTTCAAAGCGGACGTTTGGATGGTTTCGTTCCATCCACGAGTCGAACGCGTAGTGCAGGAAGAGATTGGCGAGAATCGGACTGATTGGTGAGCCTTGCGGCGTTCCCTTGGTCCGTTCTTCCCGGGTGCCGTCCGGTCGCTCGACAGCAGCGCGAAGCCACCGCCCAACGTACAGCCGGATCCAGGCCAGGTCAGTGTGATGTGCAACGGCACGTTCGATCAGGTCATGCGGAATCGAATCAAAAAATGCTTTGATATCAAGATCGATCACCCAGTCGAACGTCCAGCAGCGTTTCCGTGCCACTCCGACCGCATCAAGCGCCGAACGACCGGGCCGATAGCCATAGGAATCACGGTGGAACATCGGTTCCACCATTGGTTCCAGAACCATCTTCACAGCCGTTTGCGCCACGCGGTCGGCGATCGTCGGAATGCCAAGAGGTCGAAGACCGCCCCCACTTTTGGGTATCTCGACGAGCCGCACCGGCGGCGGGTGATACGAGCCCGACGACATCCGGTTCCAGACCTTGTAAAGGTTTCCCCCGAGGTCTTCCTCGAATGCTGCCATAGACACGCCGTCAACACCGCCCGCGCCGCGATTCGCCCGTACCTGTCGGTAGGCGTCCCAGACCAGCCGCTTCGGAATTTCGAATGGCTTTGCCTCAGACAACGGCTCCTCCCATCTCTGGTTGGCCGCCGTCTTCGGCTGGAGAGCCGGGTCCCTTCGCTCTACCCGCATTACCGGGTTTCATCACTAATACGGACCCGTCCGCCCCTGTGCTCCGCTTCGGTACTCGGCTCCTTGCGGGTCTGCCGCTTGGAGGTCTCCCTTGGCATCGGAGCGCCAGGTTCCCACGTTCCACACAGGAGCCTCTCGCTGGTCTCACGCCATCTTTATGCCGGTCGCCGCTCGGACAGTCAGCAGGCATCCTCCGAACTTCGTCCCAGGCCAACGACTGGAGCCTGGTTTCGGCGACATCCCTACGCTTTCGACACTTCATCAACGGTTCACTCGCGTTCGTCTTACCAGCAGTCACCTGACGGGTAATCCCCGCCTTTTCCACAACGCTCGCCACCCCGGCCATTGGGCCAGAGCAGCTTGTGGCGGTTTGGACCCTGGTCCTGCAACCCGAGCCCGAGGGGCCTTCCCTCATCTCCTGTGTAGCAAGGTGCTCAAAGTCAGTACTGCTACGTCATCAGAACCTCCTCTTCGCACCGTCGTGGCGCACGTCGAGTAGCCGAGGGGAATTTCACCCCTCGGCCCTCACAGAACCGGACTTGAGACTCTCGCCTCATCCGGCTCCTACTCTCCAGCCTCCGGTCGAATACCGAGTTGCCACAGGACAAAAAGGTTGGGGTCCCGTCGCGCGATACGTCCCAGCCAATGCGTGGACGCCCGCTCCCGGCGTCTGAACCGTTTATATTTCCGTCGCGCCCAGCGGGCGAGGGCCACGTTCACCTGACGCAGCACCTGAACGCACTTCGAGCGGTAATAGCGCCCGTAGTAGTTCATCCAGCCTCGCACCGCCGGATTAATCAGGCGGGCCAGATCCTCCAGGGTCTGATTGTTCCTGGTGGATGCCATCCGCCACTCGCGGATGGTCCTGCGCACCGCCTTCGCCGCTTGAACACTGATCGCCGGCAGGAAGCTGACGAAGTAGTGTCCCCACCGGTTCCTGGCTCGCCGAGGCTGGAACGTAAAGCCGAGAAAGTCGAACTTGACCCGCTCGTGTTCCTGCCTGCGGTCATCGTCCTTGCAGTAGACGATTTTGGTCTTCGTCGGATGCAATTCCAGACCGCAATCGGCCAGCCGTTTCCGGATGGCCTCCAACACCGCCTGCGCCTCTCCTTCGCTCCTGCAGTGAACGACTGCATCATCCGCGTAACGTTCAAAGCGGACGTTTGGATGGTTTCGTTCCATCCACGAGTCGAACGCGTAGTGCAGGAAGAGATTGGCGAGAATCGGACTGATTGGTGAGCCTTGCGGCGTTCCCTTGGTCCGTTCTTCCCGGGTGCCGTCCGGTCGCTCGACAGCAGCGCGAAGCCACCGCCCAACGTACAGCCGGATCCAGGCCAGGTCAGTGTGATGTGCAACGGCACGTTCGATCAGGTCATGCGGAATCGAATCAAAAAATGCTTTGATATCAAGATCGATCACCCAGTCGAACGTCCAGCAGCGTTTCCGTGCCACTCCGACCGCATCAAGCGCCGAACGACCGGGCCGATAGCCATAGGAATCACGGTGGAACATCGGTTCCACCATTGGTTCCAGAACCATCTTCACAGCCGTTTGCGCCACGCGGTCGGCGATCGTCGGAATGCCAAGAGGTCGAAGACCGCCCCCACTTTTGGGTATCTCGACGAGCCGCACCGGCGGCGGGTGATACGAGCCCGACGACATCCGGTTCCAGACCTTGTAAAGGTTTCCCCCGAGGTCTTCCTCGAATGCTGCCATAGACACGCCGTCAACACCGCCCGCGCCGCGATTCGCCCGTACCTGTCGGTAGGCGTCCCAGACCAGCCGCTTCGGAATTTCGAATGGCTTTGCCTCAGACAACGGCTCCTCCCATCTCTGGTTGGCCGCCGTCTTCGGCTGGAGAGCCGGGTCCCTTCGCTCTACCCGCATTACCGGGTTTCATCACTAATACGGACCCGTCCGCCCCTGTGCTCCGCTTCGGTACTCGGCTCCTTGCGGGTCTGCCGCTTGGAGGTCTCCCTTGGCATCGGAGCGCCAGGTTCCCACGTTCCACACAGGAGCCTCTCGCTGGTCTCACGCCATCTTTATGCCGGTCGCCGCTCGGACAGTCAGCAGGCATCCTCCGAACTTCGTCCCAGGCCAACGACTGGAGCCTGGTTTCGGCGACATCCCTACGCTTTCGACACTTCATCAACGGTTCACTCGCGTTCGTCTTACCAGCAGTCACCTGACGGGTAATCCCCGCCTTTTCCACAACGCTCGCCACCCCGGCCATTGGGCCAGAGCAGCTTGTGGCGGTTTGGACCCTGGTCCTGCAACCCGAGCCCGAGGGGCCTTCCCTCATCTCCTGTGTAGCAAGGTGCTCAAAGTCAGTACTGCTACGTCATCAGAACCTCCTCTTCGCACCGTCGTGGCGCACAATCATCGGCGTATCGCCTGGCTTCGCGTTCGCGCGCATCATCCTGACGGACAGGCGCCGCTTTGTCCGTTTGCCGCTTGCCGTGCGCCGGAACAGGCCGGCGCCTGACGCCGTCCTTCAGGTCGCGCGCGCCGCCCCTGCGGCGGACCGATGTCAACCGACCGCTCATTGCCCGGCCTCCAGCTCGGACCGTTCGCGTGCGGTGAGTGCCCGACCATCCTTCATCAGTTCTGCATCGACACCGTCCAGCAGATGCGCAACGTCAAGATCGCAGCCGTCGGCATCGGCGGCAAATGCGGCTGTCAGCAAAGCCTGTTTGATCTGCGCACCGGTAACGTCGATACGCCGCGCGATCCCCTCAATGGGCGCCGAGAGCCTTGCAAGTGTGGCCTCGCCGAAGACCTCGGCGACTATCTGGCGCCAGATGCGCCGGCGCGCCGCATCGTCCGGCGGCGGAAACTCGACGATATAGCGCAGACGCCTTGTGAAAGCTTCGTCGATATTGCGCTTGCGGTTTGACGCAAGCAGCACAATGCCGGGATAAGTCTCGATCGCCTGCAGCAGGTGACCGGTATCCTGGTTGGCATGCCGGTCGTTGGAGTTGTTGAGCTCTGTCCGGCGTGCAAAGAACCCGTCGGCTTCGTCAAACAGGAGTACCGCGTCAATCGACCGCGCGATGTCGAGGACCTGCTGAACGTTTTCCATCGTTTCGCCGATATACTTGCTGACGAGTGCGGAAACGTCGACACGGTAAAGATCAAGCTCCAGGTCGGCAGCAATGACCTGTGCCGCCATGGTCTTGCCGGTCCCTGGCGGCCCGGCAAACAGCGCTGTCAGTCCCCGTCCTTGCGCAAAGAGCCTGTCGGCACCCGGTTTTTCCCAGAAACGCTCGCGAGCCCTGGCTTCGTGAACAAGCGTCCGGATCTGCCTTTGCGGCCGATCGGGCAACACCAGATCGTCGAAGGTGAAGGCGCAGGCAATGTGTTGCGCGAGTTTGCCAAACCGGTCCCGGTCCATGGCACGCAGCGCTTCGCCTGCCTCGGCCGCGCCGGCCGGCACCGTTTCCGCGACCCTGACGATTGCCCCCGGCAGTGTCCGGTGACGCGCCGCAAGTCCTTCGATTTCGCCCTGCTTCCAGGATATGGAGGATGGACACAGGCGCCGCCAAAGCGCAGTCCGCTCCTCCGCGGTCGGCACGCCGAGATCGACAACGAAGACCGGTTCCGATCTTTCTGCGGCCGCATCGGCGGCAACCGCGACGCCGGATCCGGGCAGTGCGAAAGTCAGCGGAAACGCCGCCAGATCCAGCGGCAGCCACGCCGCACGCGCATGGTGTCCCTCAAGCAGCGGAACCGTACCCGTCAGATAGGCGTGACGGTGGGCAGCGATCAGGACGTCCTCGAGCGCATCCGCCGGAACCCGATCAAGGTCCACAGCCAGCAATGAAAGTCCGAGTTCAGCCGCTACGGCAGCACAAAATGTCTTTCTGCCGCTGCCCGGTTGGCCGTTAACCGCGACGGTTGCCGGCTCCTCACGCCGGTCTTCGAGCATGCGAGAGAGCCGTTCGGCGGTCTGCACAACAGGCCAGCCGGAAAGCGGTTCACGCGGATTGACGACCCGCGCAATTCCCAGCAAAGGCGCCGGCATCGAACCGTCTCCGCACAGGAACCGCCGAATCGATGGATCGACGGACAGGCGGTCCGGCAGCGCCGGCCCCATCGGTTCGCGAACGAGAATACGCCAGCGGGCGGCGGGGCCATGCTCGCGCCAGAGCCCGGTCGTCTCGGCGCCAAACAGCCGGACAGCCACGGCATCCGTTGGATAATCTACACGATCATGTGGCGAAACATGCCGCAAGAGAGCGCCGATGGCAGGGTCGAATTCCACTGCCAGCGCCAGGTGAAGCAGCGCCTGTTCGGCAGCATCGAGGCCAAAGGTGTCGACGAGCCGGCGGAAAGGCAGATCATCGAATTGAGAAAGCAGCGCCGCGGTCTCGTCGGCTGCCTTTGCAAGCGCCGATGCTTCGGGATCGGCTTGTCGGAAAACAGTCTCGGCGTGCGGATTGTCCATCTGCCGGGCAAGCCGGTCGACCGGGCGCGCCGTTTCGTCCTGTTCCTCCTGCTGCCAAAGCCCGTGCAGGAATGCCGCGCGGCAGGCTGCGGCAAGCCGCACACGCCGCACCACCAGAGCAGCCAGGTCCGGCACCTGGTCAAGCGGCCCTGTTTCCATTCGGGCCTTTGTGCCCGGCATCGGTCCGGTGCCCGCTGTCATGGCACCCTCACAAACACCGGCGGCGTTTCCGCCGCATTCACCAAAATGCGCAGCGGAATATCCACACCGCTTGGAAGGCTGGCCGGAAGCCGCAGTTCAATCCTGTCTGCGCTGACAACTTCGAACTCGCCGGCAGCCGGCGCACCGCCGGCAAGTGTCAGTTGTTCTGCCGCCGCATAGACCTCGACGTCATCGGGCGCGATGGCCGGGTCGGCAAAGAGGCCGCCATCGATGCGGAACAGCCCTCCACCGAGATCGCCGACGAGATCGACGGCGGGGGTGATCTGGATCGGTGTCGCGTTGGAGCGCGAGAAGATCATGCGGCCCGACAGCGTCCGGCCGGTCCGCACGCTCGCCGTATAAACGCCAGGAAGCAGGACCTGTCCGTCGATGGTGCGCGAGATGCGCGCCGTCAGCCGCGTAGGCTGGGCGACAACGGCCCATCCGAGATCGGCAATACGCGGTGCTTCGTCGCCGTTGCCGCGCAACAGCAGATCGACACGTTCTCCGGAGAAATTGGCACCGGTCAGGACAAGTTCACCGCCAAAGGGAACCACGGCGGGGCTGGTTGTTATCGTTTGCGATTGACCGCCAGGCAGGACGAATGTCGATTGCGCTTCCGAAGAAGAGATGAACGGCGATCCCGACGGGAAAGCTGAAACACTGTAGGTCAGGACCCGCCCCGAACGGGCAGCGATCGCATCCGGATCGAGATAGACCACGGCCGCACTGTAATAGGCGGAAAGCCGCATTGAGGACGATCCTGCGGTCCAGTAGCTGACCGCATCATTCGGCATGACCGGAACCTTCTGCAGCCTGAACCGGTTGTCCGCGCCGCCCAGTCCGACCAGATCGAAGACATTTGTGCCGTTGACGGCCGTGTCGTCGTTGATTTCCGGCGCATCGTGCAGTGCCTTGAGCGCGCAACCGAAGAGTAGCTGCGCTTCGTGCATTTCAGGCGCAGTCAGGCCGGCGGCCACCGGCGACATCTGGAAGTGCAGCTCGATCGCCATCGGCGTGTAGCGGATCGCGTCGGACCCGACGGCCGCCGGCGCCGGGTTCTTGTGCTGCGGCACTTCCGTCACGTGGTAGAGGTAGAAGGAAAGGCCCGCTGCCGGCATCTGGTCAGGCGGCAGCGGCGATACTGTCGGCCGCGCGCGCGGTTGCCAGGCAGGTGACAATTCGACGGTCCGGGCAACCAGCTCGGTGAAGGAACGGGTAACAAGGGAGAGGTCAAGAAGGCTCATCGCATCCCCTCACCCGAGCCCGGAGCCCGACGCACTGCGTCGTTGGCGCAGCGATGATCGCGCCCTTGGACGGCGCAAACCGCGCGATTTCTTCGCCGGCGGCCGTTCCTCGTTGACAACTTCGATCTCAAATCGCCCGATATGCACATCCGGTGCGGGAGCTGGCATGTTCGGCTCCGCGCGGCGCGGTGGTTCGAGAGGCGTCGAAACCGGCTGAGGTTCCGGCTGACTGGTTGTGGCGTCCGGCTGGATGACCACAGACTCCGGCGTCACCACAGGCGGCTCGATGACGTCCTCTCGTGCTTGAACCGCTGTGGGCGTGACTGGATCGGGCACCTTGTGTTCGTGGGCGGCCCGTTTTGCGGAGCGCGGGATTTGCACCGGTGATGGCGGCGTTACAATTCCCCGCCCTGGTTCGTCGATGGATGCATCCGGTTTGATGGTTTGACGCTCGGTGACGGCCGGTTGCGCGGGCGGGTCGGGAAGATGCTTTATGGATGAAATTGGAGGCTGAAGAGGCGCCGGTGTCACACGCGGAGGCGCATCGTCATCAACGGTCCTTGCCGGTTTTTCCGTCGATCGGCGCTTGCTCTCCACCGGCTGGCGGATGGCAACGGGACGGTCACTGGGCTGCGGTGCAATCGGTGGCTCAGCCTTTGCCGGTCTGCTTGTATCCACAGCCTCCGGTTCAATATTGGCGGCAGGGGGAGAAAGCTCAGGTTCCGGCTGTCTCGGCGGAACGGTTTCCGGCATCAATTCCTGCGGCTCATCGCGAACCCTGAGGATCGGCCGGATGGCCGGCCTTTCAAAGGCGCCTGTCGCCCGTTCGGCAAGACGTCGGAAATAGCCGGTCATAGGCTGACCCCGCTGCGGGCGGAAAACCGGTCGCCCTCGACAAGCAATGCAAGCTGTTTCCGGTCATTGCGCGAAAGCGCCAGGATCTGATCGAGGTTCCAGTGATAGGCAGCGGCGATCAGGTGGGCCTCGCGAAGCAATTGGCGGCGCTCGGCAACCAGCGCACGGACAAGGTAGTGTTCGATGGAAAAGCGCAAGGACTCGGTGGCGCCGCATTCCGGGCAGTTGCCCTGCAGGTCAAGGTCGACCATGGGGCTCAGCCACTCGAGGACAACGCCGGCGGTATCCGCATCGAGCGGCACGCTGGCATGGGTGGCATCCACGCAGCGGTCAAGCAGCGCACGCTCGGCGGCGTCGATATCCAGGCCTGAGATTGCTTCCTCGTCTTCCAGTGTCGGCGCGCGGACAACATGACCGCTTTCAAGCAGCGCGTGTCCCTGCTCCGAAAGCCCGCGCACAATGTCAGGTTTTGGTGTCTCGGCCAGCGTCGAGACAACGTCGGCGAGCGCGAAGTCGAAATCGTAGGGCTCACCGCAGTGGCCGCAGCTCCGGCTTGCCTCGACATGGGGGCCGAATATCTCGCTATAAAGATCGCACAACAACTGATCCCGTGCGCTGACCGGTATGGCACGGGCATCCGCATCGCCGACCATATGCGAAACCAGCCGCGCGCCGTCGCCGTGACGGCCGGTGATCAGCCATTCCACCCGTCCCTCGAGGCTGGGGCTAACGTCTTGCCGCCAAATGCGTTGCTGCACGGCAATGATCCTTCCTTAATCAAGCGTGACGGCGGGTTTTGGGAATCGGCAGCGCCCGTGGAAAAGACGGCTGCGCCGCTGACAGTCTGGATCAGGTCTCGGTCGGTTCACCGAAGTCGAGATCGCGGGTCCAGCCGGTGTTCTGCATGACCATGCTCTCGATCGCCACGCTGGTGCCGTTCGCATCAAGCTCGGGCAATGCCGTGTATTCCGACACCCAGCACTGGAAGACGTTGTAGACCTTGGCGATCTGGCCCTGCTCGTTGAGAAGCTCGATGATCACGTCGCGGCGGAAATTCTTCAGCGAGATCGACGCATCGCCGTCGGTTGAATAGACCAGCTTGGACCAGTCCTCGAATTCCGTGTCGTGGGTGACACCACGCTCCAGCGTGATCGGCTCGAATGAGCGTGTACCGGGCATGATGCGCTGCGTTGACGGATCGCCGCCCTCGCGGTGCTTGATCGGCTCGGTGGACTGCTTGAGCGCCGAGACCTTGCTGATGCCCGCAACATAACGGCCGTCCCATTTGACGCGGAACTTGAAGGCCTTGTAGGGGTCGAAACGGTGCGTATTGACCGTAAACTGTGCCATTTTCTGACTCCTAGAGCGAGTTGTGGTCAGGTTGACGCATTTGACCGCGGCGATTTTGGTCACCGGTTAGGCGGATTGCGCGCCGTGGTGCCACACCACCACAAACGCGAGCCAACGACGCCAGTGGCCAAAATCGCCCGGCCCGCTCTGTGTTCGTATTCAACATTCTCTTTCCATTCGAGGGTGGGGAAAATCGGCCCAACGGCGTTGTTGCGCCGCTCGCCCGATGGTCTGCATCGCACTGCGCGACGCGCCTAACCGACTGAACCGATTTTCCGCCATCAAATGCTTCAATCTGACCACAACTCGCTCTAGCTCTCGATCTGCCCGGCGATCTGCTGCAGCCGCAGGATCACGAATTCGGCGGGTTTCAGTGGCGCGAAGCCGATCCACACATTGACCCGGCCGAGATTCTGGTCGGTCGCCGTCGTCGTCTCGGAATCGCATTTGACGAAATAGGCATCGTTCTTCGTTTGGCCCTGGAAAGCGCCCTGCCGGAACAACGTGTGCATGAAGGCACCGGCATTCAGCCTGATCTGCGCCCACAGCGGCTCGTCATTGGGCTCGAACGTTACCCATTGCAGCCCGCGGTAAAGGCTTTCCTCGATGAACAGCGCAAGGCGCCTGATCGGAACGTATTTGTACTCTGAACCCGCCGTGTCGTCGCCATCCATGGTGCGTGCGCCCCAGGATACGATGCCGTTCGGGAACTGCCGGATGACATTGATGGCGCGCGGATTGAGGATACCGTTTTCCATGTCGGAGAACGGATATTCGACCCCGCTGATGCCGCGGATGTCGCCTTCCGTGCCGGCCGGCGCCTTCCAGATGCCGCGCGAGCCGTCAATGCGGGTCATCAGCCCGGCGACCGCACCGGCGGGCCCGACAAAATGCTGCCGGCCGTCTTCAGTGATCTGAAGACGCGGGTAGTAGATCGCCGCGTGGTCTTTCACCAGGCCGATCTTCAGGGCCGAGACACCGGTACTCGCGGTTTGGGCGGTGTTCCAGCCGATCGGCGGATCCATCAGGAGGAATGCCCGGCGCCGCTGGCAAAAGACGCTTGCCGGCCGGTAGACATCGGCCATATCGAGCGCCGACCCCGCCGTCGGGGGCAGGCACATCAGGTTGAAGATGTCGACTTCGCTGTCGATGATGTCGAAAGCATCCTCATATTCGTCTGCGGTCGGCGGATTGCCGTCGAAACCCGCCGCGCCCGGTGTCTGCAGGCCGAGAGTCCCGCCGGCGCCGACAACGTAATTCTTGACGTTCTCATCCGTCAGCGGACCGAGGTCCAGCCCCCCGCCGCCGCCATCGGAAGTCGTCATCGCGCCGGTAAAGAGGTCACCGGCTTCACCCTCCGGCTGGATCAGCAACCTCAGGCCGGCCACGCTGGCGGCCCATGGAATCGTGTCCGGATGGGCATCGCGATAGTCGTTGATCGCGTCGCGAATGGTTTCCAGCGCCAGACGCACGCCATTTGCGTTTTCACCGGGAAACGCGACGTTGCTGGCCCTGTAGAGCGGCTCGGCCGCAGCCGTCATGACCAGATCGACCGGGATAGAGACCGGTGCGAAGGAATCATCGGGCTGCCGCTCGGGCAGGCTGATCTCCTGGATCGCATCCTGTTGCGCGCCCATCAGCGCCAGTACGTTCGCCGCATCGATCGATAGCGCCAGGCCGTTGGAGGCCGGCCGTGTTGCAGCAGAAGCGCCGATTTCAAGACCGCCCTGCTCACCGCCCATCATCAGGTGAACGGCAATGTCCGCGGGATCCGGCGCCGGCACCACGTGGACACTCGCATCGGCGTCATCAGCGGTGATGCGCAACAGCGCGGTGTTGTCGCCGTCGCCGGCAACCGGTGCGGGACCCGCCTCGAATGAAGCCGTCACGGTGCGGGCGACCGGAACAAGCGCCGCGTTGATGAGACCTGTAATGCGGGTCGCATATTCGGTCAGAACCTGGGCCGACGTCAGCCCGTCTCCCACCGGATCGATCTGCGGCTGGTTGGCCGCGGTCAGAGTAACGTCGACCGGTGAACTGCCCGCAACGGAAAGGCGCAGCGCACCATGATCGGCGAGTATCGCCTCGATGCGGTCGCGTATTTCAACCGGCGTTCCATCCGTGTATGGAACCGGCCGCCCCGCCTGGGATATACCCGCTGCGGGTCCGCCGGCCGCAATCTCTGCCGCGGTCACAAGCTTTGACTGCTGGGTAAGGATATCCGGTGCGTAAAGCGGGCTTGCCGGGTTCATTGAAAGGTTCCGGAACGTTTCCAGATCGGCCTGAGTGGTGCCGCCGGCCGGCAGCAGTTCCGCACGCCAGAGCTCCAGATTGAAGGTCGTCTCGGGCTGGCTGGAGTCGTAGGTCACTCGGGCTCGGATCATGTCCCCGCTGCGGCCCGCTTGTCGGGCCGTCAATTCAAGCACCGGAGTCGTATCGGCCGCCTGCAGCTGAACGGTCGCGGCGGTCGCGCCCTCGGCGATACGCATCACGTAGCAATCCGTGCCGCCATTCAAGAAGAACAGGCGAAGATATCGCGCCATGTCGCCGATCGACGTGTCCTCGCCGAACTGGCGCGCAAAGTCGGAATAATTGAACAAACGGCGGGGCTGATTGATCGGACCGAACTGGGTCGCTCCGATAAACATTGTCACGGATGTTGAGACGGCGGCGATCGCGCGCACGCCACTCGGGACTTCGAGCACGTAGACGCCCGGATAGGTGGTAGCAACGTTCATGGTTGAGCACTCCAGCTCGGGTTGAATTATGGTCATTCGCCCCGTGGCTGCCGGCATGGCTGCACGTTGCCGGCGCGGCCCTGGGGCCCGCATAAAACTGGCGACAGTCTCAATTGTACTTTCAAGTGACTACTTAAACGGGTGGAATTACTCGATGCGAGGCCACCAGCATCTTCAACTGTCAGAAAGTTAATTCACAGAAAAAACAAAGGTTCGTCAATTATTTACTGCGCCATAAAAAAGTCTAAATTTGCGAGATGCGGTATTTTTTGCAATATATTTAAAAGACTAGCACGGAATTCACGAATTATTACAATAGTAGAAAAACTGACACAGTGTGAAAATGAAAATTATTCATATTTTTCTAGTATTAATTAAACAACTGTTTACAAGAAGATGCCACAACTATTCTAAGTAAGCCGGTCCCACGCCGCTACAGATATGCAACCAGTAATAGAAAAGCGGCTCGGTCGCCAAAGCTGGAAACCTGTGAAAGGATCCCGGCGCAGGAATGGCGGCAGCGTGAAAGCCGTAACGATCAGGGATGTTTACGCACAGCAAGCCAGCGCCGAACCGCGATGACTGACCAGATGCCCTCTGCAATCACAAATGGATAAGAATGGATCAGCAAGCATAGACGGCTGCAAGGGCGCAGCCGGATGCGAAGATCGCAACAAATACGGGATGGCGGTGTTCAAGTGCGTAACTGGCGACCATGATGAAGACGGCGACAATGCCGAGTGTTTCCGTTCCGGCCAAGATACCTCTCCTTAAAGCTGCAGCTGAGGCAGCACGCTGGTCAATTGGCAATCCGGGTTAAAGCCAGCACGCTGTGGCCTGCATCGCTACTGGCCCGCCCTCCCGCGCCGTCCACAGCCTCAGGTTCTTACCGTCCTCCGCCGCGTGCAGGGCGAAATCAGCATCGTCGAACAACGGAGCAACACTACGGAACGCAAACCGCCTTGGCGGTACGCCATCTTTCAGTTCAGCAGCGAAATGCACGAGCAGCGTCGCCTGTAGCGGGCCGTGCACAACGAGACCCGGATAGCCTTCGGTCTCCATCGCATAGGGCCGGTCATAGTGAATGCGGTGCCCGTTGAACATCAGTGCCGAATATCGGAAGAGCAACGGCGTGTTGACGGCGATCCGGCGGCTGTACGCACCCGGTTTCGCAACGGATGCGGTCTCCGTCTTACCGGCAGGATCACCCTGCCCGCGATAGACGATGTTCTGAATTTCGGTCAATGCGGGTTTGCCACCGACCACGATGTTGTGCTCGACAGTCACAAAGCACAGGCGACCGCTGCGCCCTTCCTTCAGGGCGATGTCGGCAATACGCGACAGTCGCTCCACCCTGTCACCAACCCGAAGACTGTTGTTGAACGTCAACTCTCCGCCCGCCCACATGCGCCGCGGGAGCGGCACCGGCGGCACAAAATCGCCGCGCGGTGGATGACCGTCCGGGCCGAGTATGGCTGTCGCGGCAACTGTCGGCGCCAGGCACAGGTGAATGAGCAGCGGCGCCGGTTCCCCAACCTTCAGCGTATCAACATCCAGATTCAGCGTTGCATTGAAGCGGCGCACAAGTTCCGGCGTGATGACGTCCGAAACACGCTCCTCCCGGCCAATCCAGCCGCGCAGCAACTGCAAATCCGGTTCCGCGGCAACATTCTCCGGCACGGTGACTCCTCCTGATGACCACCCGCAAGACATGGCAGCTTTTGTCCGCTTGGAAAAGCCCGGCATCCAAGGGCTGTATCGCCGGGCCGATTGACCATATAAGAAATGCGAACCGCAATTTGCCGGAAACTGAGACACCGAAAACAGACGGAGGCCAATCGATGTCCGCCATGCTTGATCGCGAACTCGAGGGCATCGTGGCCGTATCGCTGGAGCAGGCGGTCGCAGCGCCCTATTGCGGACTGCTGCTTGCCGATGCCGGTGCGCGGGTCATCAAGATCGAACGGCCGGACGGTGACTTCGCCCGCGGCTACGATCACGGTGCCGATGGCGAGAGCGTCTGGTTTGCCTGGCTCAACCGCGGCAAGGAATCGATCGCGGTCGACCTGAACACGCCCGAGGACGCCGCATTGCTCCACAGGCTCATCGGAAAGGCCGATATCTTTCTGCACAATCTCGCGCCCGGCGCACTCGAGCGGCGTGGTTTCGGCGGCGAAGCGCTGCGGGAGACGAATGCCGGGCTGATCACCTGCCAGATTTCCGGTTACGGCGACCACGGTGCCGCTGCGAAAATGAAGGCCTATGACACGCTCGTGCAGGCCGAGAGTGGCATTTGTTCCGTGACCGGGACACCTGAACAGCCGTCGAGGGCCGGCGTATCGATCTGCGATATCGCCACCGGGCTGACGGCATTCTCCGCAATCCTGCGCGCGCTGATCCAGCGAGGGCGCACAGGCAAGGGCCTTGATCTTTCCGTATCCCTGTTCGACGTGATGGCGGACTGGATGAACATGCAGATGCTGGTCTACCGCTATCTCGGGAACGCACCGGCCCGGACCGGCCTGACCCATCCGGTCATCGCGCCATACGGCCCCTATGAGGCCTCCGACGGCCAGATCATGATTGCCATTCAAAACAGCCATGAATGGCAGAATTTCTGCGAAACCGTCCTTCAGCGCCCGGAACTCGGCACCGATCCGAAATTCATCGACAATACCGCGCGGGTCGAGAACCGCGCGGATATGGACAAGGCGATCAATGCCGTCTTTTCCAGGTCGAGCCGCGATGAATTGATCGCCATCTTGCGCGAGCACAGGATCGCCTGTGCGCGGATTTCCAGTGTCGAGGATCTTTCCAACCACGAATTTCTCAGGCAGACGGACATCCACTTTGGCGAGGCCGAGCTTATGGCGGCGGACCTGCCGATCATCACCGCCGGTCCGCGCCCGTCCCATGTGCCGAAACTAGACGAACACGGACAGGCGATCCGGCGGGAATTCGCCGAACGCTAGGAAGCTGCGATGGAAGCGCGATGAAGTACGAAACCGGCAATGAGGACATCCGCGACGGCGTGCAGCGCCTGTGCGCCGAATTTCCGGGCAGCTACTGGCGGCGATGCGATCGCGACCGGGCTTACCCGGCCGATTTCGTCGAAGCGCTGACAAGGGCCGGTTACCTCGCCGCGCTGATACCGCAGGAGTATGGCGGTTCGGGCCTGACCATCTCCGCAGGGGCCGCAATTCTTGAGGAGATACACCGCTCCGGCGGCAACGCGGCCGCCTGCCATGCGCAGATGTATACGATGGGAACAGTCCTGCGGCACGGTTCGGATGCACAAAAGAGCACCTTTCTGCCAGCAATCGCCTCCGGTGATTTACGTTTGCAGGCCTTTGGCGTGACCGAGCCGACCAGCGGAACCGACACGGGTGCCTTGCGCACCACGGCGCGGCTTGAGGGCGATACCTATGTCGTCAACGGCCAGAAGATCTGGACGTCGCGCGCCGAACACTCGGACCTCATGGTGCTGTTGTGCCGCACGACGCCGCGCGAGGAGGTGTCGAGAAAGACCGACGGCCTTTCCGTTCTGCTTGTCGACATGCGCGAGGTCCGCGGCAAGTCGATGACCATCCGGCCGATCCCCACGATGATGAACCATTCAACGACGGAGATCTTCTTCGACAATATGCCGGTCCCGGCCGAAAACCTGATCGGTGAGGAAGGCAAGGGTTTCCGATACATCCTGTCTGGCATGAACGCCGAACGTATCCTGATCGCCGCCGAATGCATCGGCGATGCCAAGTGGTTCATCGAAAGGGCGATCGCCTATGCAAACGAGCGGGTCGTCTTCGACAGCCCGATCGCCCGGAACCAGGGCATCCAGTTTCCCATCGCCAGGGCCTATGCGCAGATGCGCGCCGCCGAGCTGATGCTGCGCGAGGCAATCCGGCTCTACGAGGCAGGCGAAAACCCCGGCGAGGAGGCCAACCTTGCCAAGATGCTCGCCGCAGATGCATCCTGGGCAGCGGCCGAAACATGCCTGCAGACTCATGGCGGTTTCGGTTTCGCCGAGGAATACGACGTCGAGCGCAAGTTTCGCGAAACGCGGCTTTATCAGGTCGCACCGATATCAACCAACCTGATCCTGAGCTACCTTGCCGAGCACGTTCTGGGGTTGCCGCGCTCTTTTTGAGAACCGATGAGGGAGAACGTCCGATGTCCGGCAATGCAGTTTCGGCAAACCTGCCTGCGAAGACGTCCATGTCGCCGCGGGTAGCCGAATTCGCCGTCTCGCTTGCCGGTGCCGCCATTCCAAAAAGCGCGCGGCATATCATGCGGCTTTCCCTGATGGACTGGACAGCCGTCGCAATATGCGGCCGCGGTGAACCGGTTGCCCGCATCGTTCGTGAGCTTGTCTCGGGCGATGGCGGGGCTGCCGAAGCAACGGTCATCGGACTGGGCGCCAGACTGCCGGCACGCGCAGCAGCTCTTTCCAACGGAACGACCTCCCACGCGCTCGATTACGACGACACCCATTTCATTCATGTGGGCCACACCAGCGTCGTTGTCGTGTCCGCCGCGTTGGCCGTGGCACAAAAGTCACCGGCAAGCGGCAGCGACTTCCTCGATGCCTGCCTGATCGGCGTGGAAACAGCCTGCAGGGTCGGCGACTGGCTCGGCCGGGCCCATTACGACCGCGGGTTTCACCAGACCGCGACAGCCGGTGCCTTCGGTGCTGCAATGGCCTGCGCCCGGCTACTCGAACTGGATCCGGTTCAGGCACAACATGCGCTGGGCATCGCCTCAACCCGTGCCTCAGAGCCGGATTTAAAAGTAGTTGAGCGATATCAATGGTTTGTGATTCAACAGTCTTTTCAAAGAAGATGGAGAATCACGATGCCATGGAATGATATCGCCCGCGCCGAACATAACAGAGACCATTTGAGATTTCCAAGCGATTTGACCGATGAGGAATGGACGATACTTGCCCCGTTCATTCCGCCGGCAAAACGGGGTGGACGACCGCGTACGACCGATATGCGCGAGGTGATGAACGCGATCCTTTATATCGCAACCAGCGGCTGCCAGTGGCGCATGCTGCCGAAGCAGTTCCCACCGGTATCGACGGTACGTGGCTATTTCTACACCTGGAGCCGCATGGGTCTTTTTGCAGCCATCAATCACCTCCTGGTCCTCAATACCCGCGAACTGGAAGGCCGCGCGGCTTCACCGACGGCCGGCGTGATCGACAGCCAGAGCGTGAAAACCACCGAAAGCGGGGGCGTTCGCGGCTATGACGCCGGCAAGAAGGTCAAGGGCCGCAAGCGACACATCGTCACCGATACGATCGGCCTGATGCTGTTCATCATCGTTCACGCCGCCAACATTCAGGACAGGGACGGGGCCTGCGACCTGATCAGGGCTGTCGGCGACCGCTTCCCCTGGCTGCGCCACATCTTCGCCGATGGCGCCTATGCGGGACCGAAGTTGCGAGCAGCGCTCGCGGGGCATGGCGACTGGACGGTCGAGACCGTCAAGCGCTGCGACAGCGCAGTCGGTTTCAAGGTTCTGCCGCGTCGATGGGTGGTGGAACGAACTTTCGCCTGGCTCGGGCGCTGCCGCAGACTGGCCCGGGACTGGGAGAGGACCATCCAGAACTCAACCGCGTGGGCGTTCATAGCAAGCATCCGGTTCATGACGCGGCGTCTCGCAAGGTATTGTTACGTTTGAATAACTTTTGAATCCGGCTCTCAGGCCTCAAATCGCAGTTCGGAACCATGGGCAAGCCGTATAATGCGGGCATTGCCGCATCCAACGGTGTCGAAGCCGCGCTTCTTGCCAAAGCCGGCTTTGTGTCCCAGCCGGACGGGCTGGAATGCCAGCAGGGATTTGCCGACACGCACGCCGGTGCGTTTCGCGATCAGGACAAGGTGCTTGAAGGTCTTGGCGAGGCATTCGTTTTCGAAGCGGTCCAGCACAAGTTCCATGCCTGCTGCCATGGCCTGCATGCGATGCTCGAAGCAATATCGGAGCTTCAGGATCCACCTGAGCCAGAAAGCATCGCCGAAGTCGTCATTACGACCAATCCGCAGTGGCTGCGCGTGTGCAATATTGCCGAACCCCGGACGGGACTTGAGGCAAAATTCAGTTACCGGCTGACAGCGGCAATGGCCCTTGGCGGCGTCGATACTGGTGATCTGAAGTCCTTCACCGATGAAGTCTGCAGCGAAGAACGGTTGCTCCGGCTGCGTGACAGAGTGCGTGTTGAAACTGATGACCAGATCCCGGATACCGCCGCCCGCGTTTCCATAGCGCTTGAATCCGGCGCGGCGCTCAGCTCAGCGCATGATCTCAGCGCACCACTGCCGGTGCAACTGCGCGAAGACAAGATCCGCGCCAAGGCGGAAAAACTCCTGGGGGGCAAAGCGAGCAGCGAACTCTGGCGGATCGTGGATTCATTGGACACGGACAATCTCGACGATTTCGCCGACTTTCTGGCACGTCAGGCACCCTGATAGTTTCCGGTGCTGCGAACCGGAGGAGACGCCAGACCAGAGCAGGTCATCCAAGGTGCACGGTTTCTCCGTTTTCTGCCGACTGCGCGATAGCCTCGAGCACCTCGATATTGTGCACGAGTTCTTCGGAGGTGTAGGGATAGTCTGACACGCCATGAATGGCGGCCGCGAATGCTTCCAGGTTGGCAACCACGGTATCCGTCCAGTCATAACGTTCGATGCTCATCGGCATGCCTGTTCGCGACAGCATCAGTTCGGCAACACCTCCCGGGGTATCGGGATGCGTATCGTTGCGCACTTCGACCCATTGCTGCGATCCGAAAACATGGAAACGAATGAAGTGCGGCGTTGCAAGCACCGCACTGAGGCTTGCGGTCATGCCGGCCTCGAAGCCGAGCTGTACGGTGACCACATCACCTGTCTCCCAGCCGAGTATCCGGTTCGCGGTCAGCGCCTGCACGGTTCGCACGCGGCCGAAGAGCGAGATATAAAGATCGGTAAGGTGGATGCCCATCGCGGTCATCCCGGCCGCTGGTGAGACGGCCTTGGACGTACGCCAGTCGCCGGCCGGCACGTTGACCAGCTTGTCGTGGCTGAATGCCGCCTCGGCGTGCATGATCGTGCCGAGCGCACCCTCCTCCACGAGCGACCGAACCTTCATGAGCGCCGGTTCAAATCGACGCTCATGACCGATACCGAGGATGACGCCGGCGGTTTCGCAAGCGGCAACGGATCGTCGTGCGCTGGCACCGGTCAGCCCGAGCGGCTTTTCGCAAAAGACGTGCTTGCCCGCATCTGCCGCCGCAACCACCTGTTCCTCGTGCATGGTGTTCGGGGTTGTCAGGATCACGGCCGCGATCTCGGGATCGGCGAGCGCCGCGTCGAAATCGGCCGTCGTGCGCACGCCTTGTTGACCGGCGAGCTCGCGCCGCTCCGGATCGGGATCGATCACCAGTGCCGGACGTATGTTCTGATTATCCGAGAGACGCCGCACCATGTGCTGGCCCCACCAGCCGAAGCCGGCAATCGCCACATTGACCGCTTCGGACCGATCCTCCGCCATAGCGCCCTTTCTCCCCTAATTCAGGTGCCTGCTTCAGGCAGCGGCCTCGGAAAGGTGGGTGAACTGGCCGCGGTGGAAAACCAGCGGCTGTTTCTCATAGGTCGAAATGCCGATCACCTCGCCGAGATAAATCTCATGATCGCCGCCCTCGTGACGCCGGTAGGTGCGGCACTCGAGCTGGGCGTGAACGCCTTCAATGAGCGGCACATTCTCGATCCCCGGACGGTATGCGATGTTTCGGAACTTGTCCTCAGAGGGGCGGGCAAACTGCATGCACAGGTCCTGCTGGTCCCGTGCAAGTATGTTGATGGCGAAACTGTTGTAGTTGCGGAACGCGTCGAAGCTCGGCGCCGTGCGCGCCAGGCTCCACAGAATGAGCGGTGGAGACAGCGACACCGAGTTGAAGGAGTTGATCGTCAGGCCGACCGGTGCACCGCCGTCGCCGACGGTTGTCACCACCGCAACGCCGGTGGCGAAGTGGCCGAGCGCGTCGCGCAGCATGTTGCGGTCGATCTGAACCGCTTTCGGGATCGTATCACTCATAATTCGCCGCCGGTTGTTGTTTGCAGGTTGCGGATTGCCGACAAAATAGGAGGGCCGGCAAACGCCGACAAATTATTTTGCGTTATGCCGGTCATCAGCACTTCTGAAGCCCGGCCATCAGCGTTGCTGAACACCCCAATAAGCCAAAATCATTACGCTTTTGCCGCCCGGGACCCTATGCTTGAAACGTTCCCTTCAACCAGAAAAATCAGTGGGATTACACGATGGACGTCTCGTTTTTCACCATGCCGATCCATCCGGTGGGCAAGCCGATCGCGCAGTCGCTTCGCGAGGACCGCGAGGCCTTCCTCCTGGCCGACAGGCTGGGCTTCAAGGAAGGCTATATCGGCGAGCACACGACCGATCTCGCCGAGAACGTCACATCCTGCGTCGCCTTCGTCGCCAGCCTCGCCTACGAGACACAGAACATCCGCCTCGGAACGGGTACGGTGAACCTGCCGAACAGCCATCCCGCCGCCGTCGCCGGCCAGATCGCAATGCTCGATCACATGCTCGAAGGCCGGTTCAATTTCGGCATCAGCCCGGGCGGCCTTTTGTCCGATGCCGAGGTCTTCGGAAACCTGGAGGCTGATCGCAACGCGATGTTCGTCGAGTGCATCAACATGATCCTCGATATCTGGTCCGGCGAAGCACCCTACAATCTCAAGGGCGATTTCTGGGAAATCTCCACGGAGAAGACCATGATGCCGGAGATCGGACAGGGTTCGGTAATCCGGCCCTTCCAGGATCCCCATCCGCCCATCGTCGGCACCGCGGTCGCTCCCTTCTCCAAGGGGGTTACGGCCATGGCTGCGCGCGGATGGGAGCCCATCTCGGCGAATTTTCTGCTGCCCAGATGGGTGGCGAGCCACTGGCCGAAATATGCGGAAGGGTGCGAGCTCGGGAACCGTCCGGCCGATCCGGACAATTGGCGCGTCGCCAAGAGCATCTTTGTCGCAGACGATGAAGAGACGGCAAGGCGTTATGCCACCGATGCGAACGGGCCTTACGTCTCCTATTACCGGTCTATCCTCACCAAGATGCGCCGCGGCGGCCGGCTCAACCTGTTCAAGGAAGATCAGAACATGCACGACGACGAGGTCACGCTCGAAGACGTCTGTGACCGGCTCATCATCTACGGCACGCCCGAAAGCGTGGCCGATCAGGTCCTTGCGTTCCGTGAAGAGGTCGGCGAATTCGGTCACCTTGTCTACGCGGGCCACGACTGGGGAGACCTGGAGCTTGGCCGGCGTTCAATGATCCTCATGGCCGAAAAAGTGCTTCCGGCAATCAATGCAGCCATCGCGAAACCGGTGGCGGCGCAGTAGATGTCGTCGAATACGGTTGCTATCGGCACGCATACGCTGAACTACAGGATAGACGGTCAGCCGGGCCATCCGTGGCTTGTCTTGTCCAACTCGCTGGCAACCGACCACGAAATGTGGCAGCCGCAGATCGATGTCCTCACCCGCACCCACCAGGTCCTGCGCTACGACACCCGCGGCCATGGCATGAGTTCCGCTCCGGATGGGCCCTATGAGTTCGATCATCTCGTTTCCGATGTGATCGCGCTGATGGATGCGCTTCAGATCGAAACAGCGGCATTCATGGGATTGTCGCTGGGCGGCATGACGGCGCTTGGGCTGGCACTCGAGCACGCGGACCGCATTGACCGCATCATCTGCTGCGACGCGCGTTCCGATGCGCCGGAAGTTTACAAGCAAATGTGGCCGGCAATGATCGGCAAGGCCCGCGAGGCGGGAATGGACGCCCTTGTCGCGCCAACGCTGGAACGCTGGTTCAGCGAGGAGTTCCGGGCCAACCCCGCCAACAGGCCGGCATTGGACAGGACCGGTGACATGATCCGGCGCACGGCGGTGGAAGGCTATGCGGGCTGCGCATCCGCTCTGATGCGTCTCAATTACCTGCCGCGTCTTGCCGAGATCAGCGTTCCGGCGCACTTCATCGTCGGCGAACTCGATCCAGCGGCGCCGCTTGAGGTGATGCGCGACATGGCCGCTGCGACGCCGGACGCGCAGTTCACGGTGATCCCGGGCGCCGCGCATCTTTCGAACATCGAAAGGCCCGATCTCTTCAACAAAACCGTTACGGGCTGGCTCGGGCGTGCGTGAGCGGCACTACGCGCTGGTCACGTCCCCTGCCCCGAGCTTGCTGTTGCAGAACGCGCATGTCGTTCGGATTTCCTTGACGATCTCATCGGCAAAAAGCTGAGCGGCCTGGGTCTTCGACTGCGACGCCGGCTCGATGAAGACATAATCGACGACGAGCGGCGGGTTGACGATCGGATGCAGCTTGCGGCGCGGATCGTCGATGTCCGGCAGACAAAGGCAGCCCGGCAGGATCGTCGTCCAGTCGCTGCGCGAAACGAGATCGAGTGTCGCCATCATCGTATCGAGTTCCATGATGGAATCGATCGGCACCTGATAGGTTTCCAGATAGGTGTCGATTTTTTCCCTTCGGGCGTTGCCCGGTCCCGGAAGCGCCAGCTTCAACGGCTTGCATTTGGACAGATCGACCGGTTCGAGATGGGTGCGTTTGGTGTTCGGGGATGTGACAAACACCTCGACATCGGTCGCAAGGTGCTCCGCCTTCAGGCCCGGCACCATTTTGCCCGATGGCACGACCGCCATGTCCATCTGGCCATTGGTGACCGCTTCGGACAACACCGCGCTGTAGGCCTCGGTGACCTTGATATCGACATTGGGGTAGTGACGGGCAAAGCGCTCGAGGACCGGTGCAAGCACGGCACGGGCGAAGGTCGGCATCATGCCGACCTGCACATGCCCGCTGACCTGGCCGGAAAGCGTCTGGACATCGTTCTCGATGGCGCTGACCTCACGCAGGATGCGGGTGGCGCGCTCGTAAAGACGGTCGCCGGCAGTGGTCGGTGTGACGCCTGTCGATGACCGGTCAAAGAGCCGAAGGCCCAGCCGCTCTTCAAGCTCCTTGATCTGCATGCTGAGGCCCGACTGTGTCGCATTGACCCGCCGGGCAGCCGCCGTGAAGGAGCGCTCCTCGTGAATGGCAACGAGAAACCGCAATTGTCGGAGATTCACATAAATCATGTGATCGTATAGCTATCCCTGTTCGTTATCATTATTGCTGATATCTTATAAATCACCTCCGGACGTCGCGCAACGCACGCTTTCTAGGGCAGTTGACCGGACACCGCGTAAGCGGACCACAAAAGTGCGGGCAGCAGCGTAAACGTCAGGAGCGTTGAAACCACAACGGCTCCCGCCACCTGGCGCGCATCTTCGCGATACCGCTCGGCAAAGACGTAGTTGACGATGGCCGTCGGCATGGTCGCCAGCAGGAAAACCGTTCCAGCCTCGACACCGCTCAGCGACAAGACCGTAATGACGATAAGGCTTGCCGGCAGACCGATGCAAAGGCGCGCGACGGCGATCGTCATGGCCGGTTTGAGATCCGAAACGGAAAGCCTGGCGAGCGAGGTGCCGAGCAGGATCAGCATCGCCGGGATCATCATGCCGCCAAGCAGCTCGGTGGTTGACGCGATGATGACGGGCACCTCGATGCCGGTCAGAACGACGACGCCGACGAGCAGGATGGAATAGACCAGCGGCTGGTGCGCCAGGTCCCTCAACCGGTACTGACCCGATGAAATGGCTGCACCCACCGTGTATTGCAGCAGTGCGATGACAAAGAAATAGGAAACGCCGAGCGCCAGCCCCGTCTCTCCGAAGGCCAGAAGCACCAGCGGCAGCCCGATATTTCCGGAATTCGGCATCATCAGGCTGGGAAGGAAAGTCCGGTAGGACATGCCGGCGAGTTTGAGAACGACGAGCCCGAGCAAGGCGGCGATCGAAACGCACAAAACCGCGGAGAGCGCCATTTTCGCAACGGTTGCCCCGCTGATATCGAGCGAGGTGAGCGTTGAAAAAATCAGGCAGGGCGTCGCGATCAGCAACACCAGTGAACTGATTGTCGCGCTGTCGATATGCAATTTCGAACGGCCGAGCAGGTAGCCGACGAAGGTCATGATGAAAATCGGACCTACCACGTTCAATATCTGACCGTACATCGCAATACCTTGGGTGTGGATCGGCCGGATGGCGCTTCATCATGCCAATGGAATCATACCTTTATAGACCGGACCTATAGTACGTGCAGGCTTGGCCGGCAAATGCCGGCCGGCGCCTTCAGGTCATTTCAAGGACCGGCTGGGCAACACCGTTCACGGTCCATTTCTCAACGACGTCCGTACCGGATTGCTGCAGCATTTTGGAAACCGCACAATGGTGGCGCAGATCGTTCATCACCCGCTCGACGGCCTCCGGCGCACCGTGGGTCGTCACGGCAATATCGATGGTGACCTTCGGAAAGGGCACGTCGATCGGCTCGATCAGGCGCGTGCCGCGGCTGTCCATCGTGGTCAGGATGTTGATATCCATGGAATCAAAAGAAATGCCGTGATGGGTCGCCAGCTTGTTGGCGATGACGTGCGTGCACCCCGCGAGACCAACAAACACGAACTCCACCGGCATCGGACCCTCATTGGTGCCGCCGCGTTCGATCGGCTCGTCGATGGTCATGTCAAACGTGCGCGATGATGCGACGCTGCGCGTCGTGCTTTGTGCAGCAGCTTTCGTGCGAAAGTTCCAGATCGGCTTTTCTTTGATTTTCATGGTCCGTTTCCCGGGTGTCGGCATGCCGGAGGATCCGGCATGCCGGTGATTGTAAAGCGCCTAGTTGGACGTGATCTGATCCACCAGGGCCTTGTACTCCGTCGCCTGCGCCTCGCGCATCTTCTGGTAGTCGGGCCCGTCCAGGAAATCACGGTTTTCACCGAGCCGTCCCATCATTCGGGTGTAGGTCTTGTCTTCCTGGAGCGCCTTGAATGCGTTGCGCAACGTATCCAGCACCTCGGGCGGCGTATCCGCCGGCGCCAGCACCACGCGGTGCATGAAGCCGACATCGCCATCAACACCGATGTCCGGGAATGTCGGGACGCCCTCGACCATCGGCTCCTGGCCGGCGGTCGCAAGCAGCCGCACTTCACCGCTTTCCAGCAGGCTCGAAAGCGTCGCCGGGAAACCCATGGTAATGTCCGCTTCACCCTTCAACAGTGCCTGCATGGCCGGGCCTCCGCCCTTGTAGGGGATCATGTTGAACGTGATATCGCGCGCTTTCATGATCTGTGCAGCCGGCACGAAGAGCGCACCCCAGTTGCCAGAATGGGCCATCTTAAGCGTACCGGGGTTTTCCTTGGCGTGCTTGACCACATCATCGAAGGTCTGGAACGGACTGTCGCCGCGAACCACGATGCCGATCGGCGCGTAGTTGACCCGCGCAACCGGCACGAAGTCTTTGTTCGGATCGTAGGGCAGGTTCTCGACGTGCTGCTGCAGCATGTCGATATAGTTGTGGCTGAACAGAAGCGTGTAGCCGTCGGCCGGCGCGGTTGCCGCCTCCTGCGTGCCCTTCTGTCCGCCCGCGCCCGGGGTCAGGCGCACGATCATGGCCTGGTTGAGATAGGCCGGAATGATGCTGGAAATCACCCGGGCATTAAGATCGTGTGAGCCGCCGGCTCCAAGCGGAATGACAAGGGTGACCGGCTTTTCCGGGTACTCCGCGGCCGCCGGTGCGGCAAGGCCGGCGGACATCGCCGCGGCAAGTGCGAATTTTAGAATATGACGTCTGATCATAGTATCCTCCCGATCCTGTTGATCATGTTTGAAACGCAATCTTTGTGTTGTTCGAGATGTCCTGTGCCCTCCTCATCTGTGGCTAGTGCGCATTTGAAACCCGGGACAGATTGGCCATCCTGCGCCACAGGTAGTAGCCAATCAGCGGTGTAATGATCAGGATGGCCAGCATGCTCGGCCTCTGGCTGATGGCAAAGCCGATGAGATCGCCGTTCGACATCGCCATGGTCTGGCCGAAGGCATATTCGAGCGGTCCGCCGAGTATGAACCCCATGACCATCGGCATGACCTCGAAACGCGCCATGCGGGCGATGATCCCGAAAGCGCCGAAGCCGATAAGCATCAGAAGATCGACGGGGTCGGAGCGAAAGACGAATGAGCCGGCAAAGGCGAACATGATCACCGCCGGGATAAGCAGCGAGTTCTTGATGGTGACGATGCGGGCAAAGAACGGGATCGACAGATAGCCGATGATCAGGAACAGGATGTTGGCGAAGACCATCGCCGTCAGGATGGCAAAGACCACGGCGCCCTGCTCCTCGAAGAGCTGCGGTCCGGGTCGCAGTCCTTGCGCAACGAAGGCGCCGAGAAGGATGGCCGTGACATTGTCGCCTGGAATGCCGAGCGTCAGCAGCGGCACGAGTGTCGGTCCGTTGACCGCATTGTTCGCCGCCTCGGCGGCCGCGACACCTTCGATCTCGCCCTTGCCGAAGGTCTCCGGGTGGTCGGACGCATTCTTCGCCGCTGTGTAGCCGAGCATCGCCGCAACCACCTGGCCGAGACCCGGCACGATACCGATGGCAGTGCCGATCGCCGTGGATCGCAAGATCGTCCGCATGCAACGCTTGAGCTCGGCAAGATGAAGCCGCTCGCCGACGATCTTGGCGGTTTGGGCGACGTTGACACGCCGCCCGACGACCGCAGCGATCTCCGGCAGGGCAAAGAGGCCGATCAGCATCGGCAGCAGCGGTATGCCGCCGCGCAGCTCGAAACTTCCGAAGGTGAAACGCTCGACGCCGCCAAGCGGATCCGTGCCGACAAAGGACAGCCAGAGACCCGCCGTCATCATCATCAGGCTTTTGACCGGGTTGCTGCCGGCGGTCATGGCAATGACGATCAGGCTCAGGAAAAGGATCGCCGCAAGTTCCGGAGGCCCGAACTGCATGACAAGGAGCGCGATCGGAAAGATCATCATGATCGTCAGGATGTCGGAGGTGAAGTCACCGAAGGTCGAGGAAAAGAGCGCGACATCGAGCGCCTTGCGTGATTTGCCCTTCTTGGTCAGCGCATGACCGTCGGCTGTCGTCGCGACCGCCGCGCCGGTTCCCGGCATCGAGACCAGGATGGCCGGTACGCTGCCGCCGAAAATGCCGCCCTTGTAGATACCGAGCAGGAACGGGATGCCGACGATCGGATCGAGGAAGAACGACACCGGCAGCAGGATGGCCATCGCCATCAGCGTCGTGAAGCCGGGCAGCGATCCGACCAGCATGCCGAAGAACAGCCCGATACTCATCATGAAGAAGGTATCGAGCCGGAAAGCCATGAAAAAACCGGATGTGAATTGGTCAATCATGATCGGCCTGCGGTGTCGTGCGGATGTGCATCAGTCTGGTTCAGCCTCCAAGCATTCTTGCGATGAAAAACTCGATACCGCTCTGTTCGGGCAGCGAAACCAGCAGGATACGGGTCGCCAGAAGATAGAAAGCCAACGGCAGCACCGCAGAGAACACGGCGATCTGGAGGATGTTGCGGTTACCGGCAAGAAGCGACAGAAGCACCATCGCGATGAAGGTCGACGTCAGAAAGCCGAGCGGATCGAACGTCAGGGCGTAAAGCACCAGCACCAGAAAAAAGGCGCCGATACGAAGCCAGTTCGTTCCGCTGTTGAGGCCCTCATCCTCGACCGCCTGCCTGGCGCCGGACCGACGGTAGATCCCGTAGAAGAAGAGACCGCACAGGCCGATCATCATCGCCATCGTGATCAGCGGAAAAGCGGTCGGTTCGATTGCGCTCAGCGATCGGCCGAACAGGGTTTTCGGCTTGGCAACGAAGGCATCGATGAACACGGCGAAAACCGCCGCCATCAGCAGCAGTGTTCCGGCAACGGCGATTTCCAGGCGCTTCTGCATCAGCGATCCCGCCGCACGTGAATCATTCCGATGTTCATCCTGCCTCCCGAATTCTGCCCCGAAGTCTACTGTCTCACACGGGCAATCCGAAATGCATTCTTGGTTTACTTCTATGACTATTTGGAATAGTTCGCAGTTGGTCTGCCGCACCGGACCGTGTTGGATCATTTGAGCGGGAAAAGACAGATGAAGATCAGGCAACTCGAGGCCATGCGGGCGTTGATCGCCACCGGAACGACTACCCAGGCCGCTGAAGTGATGGGCATCAGCCAGTCCGCGATCAGCAGGCTGATCAGCCAGCTGGAGGACACGCTTGGCTTCGTTCTTTTCGACCGGCACCGGGGCCGGCTGACGATCACGCCGGAGGGCCGCGAATTCTATGGCATCGCCGAGGATATCCTGGCGCAGGTCGATCAGATCCAGGAGACGGCATCCAACATCCGCGCGCACGGCACGGGAACGCTCCGGGTCGTGGCCATGCCGGCCATCGGCACCTGCATGTTGCCGCAGCCTTTGAAGATGCTGCGTGAGGAGTATCCGAACCTCAACATCATTGTTGACCTGAAGAACCGGAGCGAACTGCAACAGGCCGTTGCCGAGCGCCGATACGATATCGGGCTCGCCACCTTGCCGATTGTTCAGCAGGGCCTTGTTGTCGAGCCGCTGTGCACCGTGCGCTCGGTCATCATCATGCCGAAAGGGCACAGGCTTGCGCAAAAGGACGTGGTCAACGCCGAGGATCTCGACGGCGAGAGCCTTGTCTCATTGTCCGCCGATACGGTGATGCGCTACCGCACGGAAGAGCTGTTCACCCGGCGCAAGATCAAGTGCCAGTCGGCGATCGAGGCGACATCCACCATCCTACTCGGGAACCTTGTCAGGATCGGCCTCGGGGTTGCGATCGTTCACCCCTTCGTCGCCGAGCACTTCAGCGGCCAGCTTGAAATCCGGCCCTTCGAACCGGAGGTCGATATCAGCTACGGCCTGATTTACGCCGAGGGCGCCCGCCGCCTGCGGGTGGCCGATCAGCTTTCGAAAAACATGCGCATCTGTTTCTCAAGCTCAAGCCAGTTCATACCGCAGACGCAGGAGAGCGGCCCCGTCGGCTAGCGCCTGCCATTCAGCTCGCCAGAGACGTTACGTCCGCGCTGTTGAGCGGCAGGGATACGGGCTCGTTGCGCTCCGCGGAAAGATCCGCCGCGATATAGACTTCCATGACCTTGCGGGCCTGTTCCGGCGTCACAAGGACCGGTTTGTCGAGTGCCACCGCCTCGATGAAATGGTGGGTCTCGCTGGCCATCGGACCGGCAAAAACATGATTCACGGGCTCACCCGGCATCGACGACATCGGAAACTGGATGCCATTGTCGACCGTGTTCAGCACCACATCGCGATGGGTGTCGTCGATCAGCAACGCGCCCTTCGTTCCGACCATCTCCAGCGTCGTCGCCGAATAATTGGGATAGCCGAGCGGCAGGATCCAGCCGGCGCCGATGGTGAAGGAAATGCCGTTGTCCATCGTGACGATGATCCAGGTGCAGTCGGGCGCACCGTTGATCTCCTTCATCGTCTTGTAGACGGTCTGGGCATAGACGCGCACCGGCTTCGCCGGCTCCAGGCACCACAGGACGAAGTCAAGGTCGTGCGTGGCCTCCATCGCTGCCGGAGACAGCTTTACCCTGCCGGATATCTTCTTGCCGAGGCTTCGCGTGATATGCCGGCTGACAAGCGCGCTGACCGGCTCGCCAAGCGTTCCGTCCTCGAGCGATTTCTTGATGAACGCGTATTTCGGATTGAAGCGCTGCGAATAGCCGATGGTGAACTTGACCTTGTGCTGGTGCGACAGCGCCACCAGCTCATCCGCTTCTGCAAGGGTGATGGCAATCGGCTTTTCGAGGAAGACATGCTTGCCGGCCTTCATCGCAGACTTGGCCATCGGGTAGTGGGTGGTCTCCGGCGTCGCCGAGATGATGACCGCATCGACCGACGGATTTTCAATGATCTCGTTGTAGTCCGTCGATGCCGAGACCGGGTGAGAAAGCGCCTTGACCTCCGCCAGCCGGTCCTCATTGATTTCAGCGATGTGAAGATCGGCGACCAGCGGATTGGCAAAACACGCCTCCGCGCGGATACCGCCACACCAGCCGGTTCCGACTACGCCTACATTGATCTGCCGCATGAATACCGCCTTCTGCAACATTGGGAGCCATGAGTGGAGCCCTGAACCTAATTGCATAGGAGCGGCAACAGAAATGCAAAAAACAGCTTGGTCTATGCGAAAAATGAATACACAAACGCGCGCGGAAGGGCGTTGAGCCAGCATCCGGATCCGGGGCGCAATCAGACGAATCTAGCCTGTAGATTTCCTGTTCACAACGGGGTCTGGCAATCAGGTTTCTTGATGTCCGCCATCGCGACAGGTGATCATCGAGCACGTGTTTTCGCCCGGTTCATCGCTTGAAGCCGGCAATCCCGGGCTCCAAGGCAAACCGGGTGAGAGTGCCTACAAACGGACCAGCGTGGCGTTCTCGCCCTCTGTCAAACGATCAATGGTGGACATGAACTCCTCATAGGCCTTTTGTTCGAGCTTGCCGGAAAAATGCACGTTCAGTTCCTTCACGAGACGATGGCATGCCCGCATCTTGCTCTGACCCGTATCCGTCAGGTGCACTTCGGTGACGCGGCCATCCGTATCGATCCCGTTGCGCACAAGCAGGCCTTGCTGCTCCATGGTCTTCAGCAGCCGCGATATCGCCGGCCGCGCGATGCCGATGTAACTTGCAAGCGCTGACGGCGTGGTGACACCCTCCATGCCGACACCGCGCAACACGCACCACATCAGGCGTGTAATGCCGTGTTCGCCAATCTGTTTTTCAAGTCGCACCTCCATCAGCCGGGCCAGCCGTGTGACCTTGTAGCCAATGCGGTTGTGCAGCGTGAAGTCTTTCATGGGCGCCCCTCGGTAAGGTGGAACTCTCCGGTTGACAGTGAATCGGCCGCGGTCCACTATTTTGCTTAGTAGATAACATAGATAATTATCATTATTAATTAGATTATCGATCGCGTTCTGGGAGGGATGTCATGAAATCGGTACACTATGTGAATAACTACCGGCTGGCGCCGGTAGCGTCAGGCAGGTGATTGTCGAGGTACTGAAGTACAAGTTCGTCTGTGATGGCCCCGGTGGTTGTCGAGAAGTAGCCCCGGCCCCAGAACCGGCGGCCCCAGTACCACTTGCGTATCTCCGGGAACTCGCGCTGGATTTTGTGAGACGAACGGCCTTTCATCTTGCGTACCAGATCGGAGATGGCGACTTTTGGGGGCACGGACACGAACATATGCACGTGATCTTTGGACAGAACGCCATGCAAGATGGAAACGCCGTTCTCCTTGCAGACCTGACGGCAGATGGTGCGTACCCGCAGGGCCAGATCGCCAGTCAGAACTTTGTAGCGATACTTCGTCGCCCAAACGATATGGTACCGGTGGTAATAGACGCAATGCGCGGAGCGATCATATTGCATGACTCTGGCCTTCCAAAAATGAGCCTTTGCCCTCAACGGGCGGCTCATTTTTGGAAGGCCAGAGTCATAGCACGATTCGTTTTCGCTGAAGCGGGGTCCGACTGGAAGTCGGAGGCTTCAAACCAAAGAGTGGAAAGTGAAAAGTGCCATGTTCGCGGTTGCGGTGATTGTTGCCTCAGCAATTCCGCTGACCCCGGCTTCGGCCGAAGAGTTGAAAGCCGCGCATTTCATGCCGCCCATGCATCCGATGGACCGTGGCGTGATGACGCCGTTGGCCGAAGAACTCGCTGAAGCGACAGGTGGCGATCTGACCATTCGCATCTACCCCTCTGGCGAACTCGGCAAGGGCCCGGTCCAGCAATACAAGCGCGTTGTCACCGGTGTTGCCGACATCGCCTTCGGCATCCCCGCCTACACACCCACCCAGTTCGGCAAGACGGTTCTGGTGCACATGCCCGGCCTCTTTGCGAGCGGCGAGGAGGCGACCAACGCCCTGTGGGACAATCTCGCGGCCATCGAGGACGAATATGCCGAAACCAAGCTGCTCGGCCTTTGGGCCAACAACCCGTCAGTCCTGATCACCCGTGAAAAGCCGGTCCGCACTCTGGCCGACATAGAAGGCCTCAAGGTCCGCACGCCCAATCCGGTCATGGCGGAAGTGGTCAAAGCCTGGGGCGGCATACCGGTATCGATGCCGACACCGGACATCTACAACGCGATGAACACCGGCGTGATCGACGCCGTGATGATCGGCCCCTCCGGCATCCGTTCCTACAAGCTCAACGAGATCGGCAAGCACGCCACCATCAACATCCCCTCAGCCGTTGACAGTTTCTACTTGCTGATGAACCGCAACAGCTGGGACAAGCTGAGCGACGAACACAAGGCCAAGCTCGACGAGCTGGCCGGCCGCGGCCTCAGCCTGCGCGGCGCCAAGGCATTCTATGACGCCGGTCAGGCCGGCATTCAACTCGCCCGCGACAGCGGTGTTGAAATCATCGAGATAAACGCTGCGGCTGATGCCGAGTTCCGCACCGCGATGGCCGACGCGCTCGAAGCGCTGGTCGACAAGACCTCGAAGGAAACCGGTGCCGATGCCCGCGCCATCATTTCAGGATTTTCCGGGCAATAGGCATGTCCGATGAGGATAGCGAGGACGCCGGCCGACCGGTACCGGCGGCAGGCTGGCGGCGCTTCATAGAAACGCCGCTGATCGCCTGCGGCGCGCTTGCCGTTTTCGCCATGATGTTCCTTTCGGTCGGCGACGCGCTCCTTCGCTCGCTGTTCAATGCGCCCATTTTCGGCGCCAACGACTACACCCAGATAATTCTGTCGATCGCCGTGTCCATCAGCCTGCCGCTTTGCGTGCTTGCCGGCCGTGTTATCGCCATCGACACGCTGGTCGCGTTGCTTTCAGACCGCTTGCGTCGTCCGGTGGACGTTTTGGTGTCGGTTGCCGGGGCGGTCATGATGGCCTATCTCGCCTGGCGGGCGCTGCTGAACGCCCGCGAGGCGGCGCGTTTTGCCGAGACGACACTGTTGCTGCAATTGCCGCTCGACATCTCCTATTACGCCCTTGCCGCCGGCAGCGCCCTGGCGGCCCTGCTCTTGCTGACCGAAAGCGGCCGTCATGAGTCCTGAACTGCTTGGCGTTGCCGGCTTCGCGGTGCTGTTTGCGCTGATGGCGCTCGGCACGCCGGTCGCAATTGCCTTGCTTGTTGTCGGTTTCGTCGGAACGATCCTGCTGTCCGGCTTTCAGGCGGCCGCCTATACGCTGAGCGGCCAGGCGTTTGCGACGATAACGATCTACGAACTTTCCATCATTCCGCTCTTCATCCTGATGGGAAATCTCGCATCCGCCGCCGGGCTCAGCCGCGACCTTTTCGACGCCGCCTATCGCCTGATCGGCCATTTGCGCGGCGGGCTGGCTGCCGCGACCATTCTTGGCTGCGCCGGATTTTCCGCGTTGTCCGGATCATCCATTGCGTCCGCGGTAACGATGGGCAAGGTCGCCTACCCTGAAATGCGCCGCTACGGCTACGGTGCGCGGCTGGCGACAGGCTCCATCGCCGCCGGCGGAACGCTGGGCATTCTCATCCCGCCATCCACGGGCTTCGTCATCTATGCGGTGCTGACAGAAGAATCGATCGGCCGCCTGTTCATGGCGGGCGTTCTTCCCGGCTTGATGCTGACGGGCCTCTTCCTCGTGGCGATCGCCGCCATCACGTTCATCACCCCCGACGAAGGCCCAAGGGGGCCGACCTTCAGTTTGCGGGACAAGTTCTCGGGTCTACTGCGATCAACAGGCATCATCACGATCATCGTCATCACGATCGGCGGCCTCTATACCGGGTTCTTCACTCCTGTCGAGGCAGCCGGCGTCGGGGCCTGTTTTGCCCTGTTGATGCTGATCCTGCGCGGCAAATGCACACCGCACGCCTTGTGGGCAGCCAGCGCCGATACGTTGCGAACGACAGGCATGGCATTCTTCATCCTCATCGGCGCCAACGTCTTTGCGCCGTTCGTCGCCCTTTCGCACCTGCCGGAAACCATCGCCGGCGGCATGGCGGCTCTGGCGCTCGGCGCCTACGGAACGCTTGCGGTCATCCTCCTCGGCTATGTGGTGCTGGGTATGTTCATCGAGGGCCTGTCCCTGCTCGTCATCACCCTGCCGATTGTCTTCCCGCTGATTGTTTCCCTTGGTTTCGACCCGATCTGGCTGGGCGTCGTCATGGTCATCGTACTCGAGATGGGCCTTATATCGCCGCCAATCGGCGTCAATGTCTTTGTGGTCAAGAGCATCGTTCACGACGTGAAGATGGAAACGATCTTTGCCGGCATCATGCCGTTCTGGCTCGCCATGGCGATTGCCCTATTGTTCCTGGTTCTGGTGCCTGACATCGCCCTGCTGCTGCCCAACGCGATGTTTGACTGACCCGCCGCCTGGCTAAAATCCGCAATCCGCTATTCGCATCCCGAGGCGCTTCGGCAATCAGGTTTCTTGATATGCGCCATAGTGACATATGATCACCGGACCGACATTTCTCATCGAAATCCCCGCCTTGAAACCGTATCCTCGCAGTCGGGTTCGGAAGTGGATGGCGACGCGCCCTATACGCCCCGCGAATGAACGACAACGACAAACGCCGCCGTGCAGGAAACGGCGGAGCGCGCAACGACGCGTGCCTGGGAGGGATCGGAATGTCGCATGTCGAGCCGTTGAGCATCGAGGAAACGGACGCGGCAAAGGCCGACATCGAACAACTTGCATCCGCCACCGGCTTCGTCGCCAATTCCATGCTTTTGCTGGCACGGCGTCCGGAGATCGCGCGCGCCGTCCTTGGCCTCATACGCGCCGTCGTCCGTAACCCGGACGGCAAGGTCGATCCGGCCCTGCGCTGGATGGTCGCCCATGTCACGAGCCGCGCCAATGGCTGCACCTATTGTTCCGCCCACACCTTCAAGAACGGCGCCGACAATGGCGTACCGGACGACAAGCTGGCTGCGATCTGGGAATTCGAGACAAGCCCTGTCTTCTCCGATGCGGAGCGTGCGGCACTGCGTGTCGCCGTCACCGGCGGCCAGTGTCCCGCCTACGCGACCGAAGAGGACATGGCCGAACTGCGCCGGCACTTTTCCGAGGAACAGATTGTCGAAATCGGCGCGGTCATCGCGCTCTTTGGTTTCAACAATCGCTGGAACGCGTTCATGGCGACGGACCTGGAGCCGGAAGTTACTGAATTCATTGCTGGAAAGTCACTTTCAAAGGAGCAAACGAACTAGCCATTCCGGATGCAAGTCCGGCTATTTGAGTGGAGGAGAAAAATGCCAAGAACCAAAGGGAACGCAATCGCCTCGATTGACCGCAGGACATTTCTGGCCGGATCGGCCGCGTCCATGGCGGCACTGTCGATCACCATACCCGCCGACAAGGCGCGGGCAGCCGGATATCCGGAACGCGCCATAACGCTGGTCGTCATGTACGGCGCCGGAGGCGGCACGGACACCATCATGCGCAAGCTCGCCGAGGAGATGGCCAATTCGCGTGGCTGGAAGATCAACGTCATCAACAAGCCGGGCGCTGTCGGCGGCGTCGCAACGCAATATGTGCACGGCCAGGCATCGGACGGCTACACCGTTCTCGGCGGCGCCAATTACAACAAGTTCGTGCGCGTCATGGGCCACGTTGATTTCGTGCCCTGGGAGGAATGGGTGTTCTTCCAGGCCGCTACGGCAAACGCCGCATGGTCGGTTCCGGTCGACTCGCCGTTCAAGACCTTCGATGACGTCGTTGCCGCTGCCAAGGCCGACCCCGGAAAGATCACCATTTCGACATCCGGCACCGGCGGCCTCTGGCACGAGCTTGCGCTGATCGTCGGATCCTTCGCCGATATCAGCCTGAAATACGTGCACTACAAGGGCGGCAAGGCGGCAACTCTGGCCGGCCTGCAGGGAGAAGTCGACATTGCCGGCGGCGGTGTCCATGAGCATGTTGACCTCGTCCGCGCCGGTAAGCTGCGCTGCCTGCAGCAGACCTCAACGGCGGATATCGATCTCGGCGACGGCAAGATCATGCCCACGATCGGCGGTCCCCTGCCGGCGATCCAGCCATTCCTTCCGATCGGCGGAACCTACAACTTCATCATGAAGCGCGACACGCCGACCGAGGTCCTGGAGGAAGTCAGCAAGGCCTTTGTCGAGGCTGCGAATTCCGATGGTTTCCAGGAGATGGTCAAGAGCAAGTTCTTCCAGACCGATATCCGCACCGGCGAGGAAGCCGACAAGCGCGCTGCCCTGCTGGAAGTTGTCACGGTCGACACGTTCAACAAATTCTCCGATCAGATCGGGGCCGACGTTGTCACCGCCCAGGATCTTGGTCTGCCCGCACCGGCCGATTTCGAATCCTGGTGGCCGCCGGAAGGCTACAAGCCGCGCACCTGATGCGGATGGCATGGGGCGCTATGATCGCGCCTGAAGCGACGCTGCGGAACCGGGCCACGGTGTCCGGTTCCGCCACCATTCGACTTCTGGAAAGAGCGGCATGACCGAACAGCACAAGTTCGCCGGCGAGGACGAGCACGCCGGTTTCGCGACACCCGTACAGGACATGATTGCGGCAGCTTTCCTGATCGTGCTCTCGCTGTGGATCATGATCGAAAGCGTGCGCATGACCAATCCCGGATCGTTGTCGACGACGCCCGGCCTGCTGCCCTTCATGACAGCCGGCAGCCTGTGTGTCATGGCATTGATCCTCGGCGCCATGGCGATCCGGCGCCGGGCAGCGGGCGCAACCGCCGCGGAAGACGAAAGGCCGGAACATGTGCGCACCGCGATGCTGGCGGCTTTCATTGGCGCCTATCTCCTGGCGCTTCAGTTCTTGAATTTCGAATACACGACAATGGTCGGCGGCATGGAGCTGGCCTATGGCGGCTTCGAAGTCATCACCATCGTTTTCCTGACGATCATCCTGACCGTTTTCTGGACCACCGCCATCTGGAAGTGCCTTCTTGTTTCGGCAGTGTGGATCACGCTGCTTGCCGCGGCTTTCCGCTACGTCTTTGTCATACCGCTGCCGGGCTCGATCTGACCGATGATGCTGGAGTCGATCCTTCAGGCGCTGACGCCCTACATCCTTCTGGTTACCCTCGCCGGCGTGTCGCTCGGTATCGTTTGGGGCGCGATGCCGGGTCTTTCGACGACGATGGCAATGGCCCTCCTCATCGGCCTCTCGGCAAGCATGGACCAGGCGACAGCGATTTCCTTCATGCTCGGCGTCTATACCGGCAGCGTGTTCGGCGGCGCCATCTCCGCGGTGCTGATCAATATTCCCGGCACGCCCGATGCCGTTCCGACCATGATCGAGGGGCACCAGCTCGCCCGAAAGGGTGAAGGCGGCAAGGCGCTCGGCATGGCCATCGGTGCATCCTTTATCGGCAATTGGGTCGGTATCCTGCTGCTGATCGGCTTCATTCCGCTGATCCTCGCCTTTGCCCTGCACTTCCGGTCCTGGGAGATGTTCCTGCTCGCCGTGATCGGCATCACCGTCAGCGGCTCGATGTCCGCCGGCAGCCTGCCGCTCAAGGGCTGGATTGCCGGCTGGCTGGGTCTACTCGTCGCCTTTGTCGGTATCGATCCCATTCACGGCGTGCCGCGCTTCACCTTCGGCACGCTCGAATTGATGGACGGCATCAACTACGTTGCGGTCCTGATCGGCCTGTTCGGCCTCGCGGGTGCTTCCGCAACGCGAGCACTATTCCATACCCTCGGAAGTCGGGCGTGTTCTTCCTTCGCTCAGCATGCTGTTTCGCTATTTCCGCACGGCCGTGCGCTCCGGCATCATCGGCACCCTTATCGGCGCGATCCCGGGCGCCGGCGCCAACGTCGCGTCATTCCTGTCCTACGACATCGGCCGGCGGCGGGCCAAGCCCGAGGAGCGCAAGAAATGGGGCAAGGGAAGTTACGAGGCGATCGTCAGTTCGGAAGTCGCGAACAACGCCAATATCGGCGGATCGATGCTTCCCATGTTGGCGCTCGGCATCCCGGGCAACGCCGCCGCGGCCGCGCTTCTTGCCGCCCTCACGCTCAAGAACATTGTCGTCGGGCCAACCATCGAGATCGATCACCCCGGCCTGATCTACTTCATCTATTCGGCGCTCATCGTCGCCAATATCCTGATGTATGTCGCGGCGATCGCACTGATCAAACCGTGTGTGAAGCTGTTCAGCCTGCCGCGCGGCCTACTTCTGCCGCTAATCATCCCGATCTGCGTCATCGGCGCCTATGCTGTGCGGCTCAGCATGTTCGATGTCTGGGTCATGTTCGCCGCCGGCATTGCCGACTACGTGCTGCACGCCTTCCGCTTTCCGACGGCACCGGTCGTCCTCGGCGTCATTCTCGGGCCGCTTGCGGACGAGAATCTTCGGCGCGCCATGCTGCTCTTCGAGGACAAGACTTTCGGCTTCGTGCTGTCGCAATATTTCGGAACGTTCCTGCTTATCGCCCTTTGCATGATTTTCGCCGAGGGCCTCATTCGCGCGCGGCGCAACAAGAACTCGGTTGGAGGTTTTGGTGACTGAGAGCCGGATTTAAAAGTAGTTGAGCGATATCAATGGTTTGTGATTCAACAGTCTTTTCAAAGAAGATGGAGAATCACGATGCCATGGAATGATATCGCCCGCGCCGAACATAACAGAGACCATTTGAGATTTCCAAGCGATTTGACCGATGAGGAATGGACGATACTTGCCCCGTTCATTCCGCCGGCAAAACGGGGTGGACGACCGCGTACGACCGATATGCGCGAGGTGATGAACGCGATCCTTTATATCGCAACCAGCGGCTGCCAGTGGCGCATGCTGCCGAAGCAGTTCCCACCGGTATCGACGGTACGTGGCTATTTCTACACCTGGAGCCGCATGGGTCTTTTTGCAGCCATCAATCACCTCCTGGTCCTCAATACCCGCGAACTGGAAGGCCGCGCGGCTTCACCGACGGCCGGCGTGATCGACAGCCAGAGCGTGAAAACCACCGAAAGCGGGGGCGTTCGCGGCTATGACGCCGGCAAGAAGGTCAAGGGCCGCAAGCGACACATCGTCACCGATACGATCGGCCTGATGCTGTTCATCATCGTTCACGCCGCCAACATTCAGGACAGGGACGGGGCCTGCGACCTGATCAGGGCTGTCGGCGACCGCTTCCCCTGGCTGCGCCACATCTTCGCCGATGGCGCCTATGCGGGACCGAAGTTGCGAGCAGCGCTCGCGGGGCATGGCGACTGGACGGTCGAGACCGTCAAGCGCTGCGACAGCGCAGTCGGTTTCAAGGTTCTGCCGCGTCGATGGGTGGTGGAACGAACTTTCGCCTGGCTCGGGCGCTGCCGCAGACTGGCCCGGGACTGGGAGAGGACCATCCAGAACTCAACCGCGTGGGCGTTCATAGCAAGCATCCGGTTCATGACGCGGCGTCTCGCAAGGTATTGTTACGTTTGAATAACTTTTGAATCCGGCTCTGAGAAAAGAAAGGAAATCGGCCTGGCCATCATCGGCTGCGGCACGATCGGACGCATTCGCGCGGAACTGGCCCGCGCCTATCCGGGTGTCGGCTGGATCGGCCTTTGCGATATCAAGTCCGATATCGGCGAAAAACTGCGCGACGACGTCAATGCCGATTTCTTCACCACCGATTTCCGCGAGCTGCTCGCCCGGCCGGAAGTGACGGCCGCCATCATCGCGACGGACGAGAATTTCCACACCGACCCGACACTCGCCGCCGTCGAGCGCGGTCTTGATCTCTTTATCGAAAAACCGCTCGCGACCGATGCGCGCCAGTCGCAGCAGATCCTCGACGCGATCAACGCCGCCGGCGTCGATGCGGTTGTCGGCTACACGCAGCGCTTCCGCCGCCGTTTCCTGGCAGTCAAGGAGCGGCTGGTGACAGGCCAGATCGGTGATGTGACATCGGTTGTCACCCGCGCGTTCATGAACCGCATGGTGCCGATCGCCACCGTCAGCCGCACCCAGGACCGGGCCAACCTGACGCCCATGGTCGTTTCCGGCACCCACAGCCTCGACATGTGCATGTGGCTGATGGAAGGCAAGAAACCCGTTTCGGTCTATGCCCAGTCCTGCGACACGGCACTCGGTAAATGGGGCACCAAGGATTCCACCTTCGGCATCTTCACCATGGATGACGGCACCATCTGGAGCATGAATATCTCCTGGGCGCTGCCGGTGGTCTGGCCGGGTGCCGTCTACGGTATCGAGATCGGCATTGTCGGCACCAAGGGCGTTATCGACATCGAGGACACACACCGCGACGTTGTGTTGGCGACCGAAGTGGCTCAGGGCGCCGGCTATGCGCCGGAAGGCTTCGATCCGGGCGCACCGCGGCACGTCGATTTCCTGACCAGCTACCCGCCCGGCGATTTGCACGACAACCAGCTGTGGGGGCCGATGCGCGAGGAAACCAACGCCTGGTACCAGCGGGTCTACACTGGCCAGCGCACACCGCATGCCACGGCCACGGATGGGCACAACAACCTGCTTTTGACGATGGCGATGGACCTTTCGGCAAAGCGCGGCCGCCCCGTTGAATTGCCTGCTGATCCGGACGAACTGATGCGGGAACTTGTTTGATGGCTGCGATCCCGCTCAGGTTCGGCGGCTATCAGGGGCCCGCTTCCGTGCACACCCGCGCCGGGCATGCGTTCGGAAAGGCTTTGAACGAAGAACTCGGCGGTGCGGTGGATTTTTCCTTCGACAGCAACATCGTCGAGCGCGGGCAGAAAGCCTCCGACCTTTTGTCCATGGTGGAAACCGGGGCGCTCGACGCCTGCTATTTTTCCTCCAGTTATCTCGCCTCGCGGGTTCCTGAACTCGGCATCTTCGACCAGCATTTCATCGTGCCGGACCGGGCCCGTGCCTATGCGGTGCTCGACGGCGCGCTCGGACAGGAACTTGCCGGTCTGATGCGCGAGAAGACCGGATACGCGGTGCTCGATTTCTGGGACAACGGCTTTCGCCATATCTCGAACGGCAAGGGGCCGATCCTTGCGCCGCAGGACTGCGCGGGCCTCAAGCTCCGCACCCTTGCCAACGACAATCACCAGCGCGTCTTCCGTGCGCTCGGTTTCGAACCGAAGACCATTGATGTGCGCGACCTTCCCGCCGCGGTGGCGGATGGAACCGTCGACGCGCAGGAAAACCCGCTGACCAACATCTACAATTTCGGGCTTCATTCGCATCACAAATACATCACCCTGACCCGCCACCTGATCGGCGTCGCCATGGTGCTATTCAACAAGGACTCCGTGGACGCCTGGCCTTCTAAATTCAAGGACGGCGTCCAGCGGGCGCTGCGCAAGGCGACGCTTGCACAGCGTGGCTTCGCGGATGAAGACGATGCGGTCTGCGCCGAGAAGCTGGTTGCGGAAGGGGTCGAGATCAGCGAACTCGGCGACGATCACCGGCTCGCCTTCGTCGACGCGACAAAGGACGAGGTGGCCAGGACACGCGCTCAGTTCGACGCGAGACTGATCGGCCTTTTCGACGAGGACCTGGCCGGCGGGTAATTCGTTCCCGTTATTCGGCGATCGCCTTGTAGGTTGCAATGTCGAAGGACACGCCGCTTTCAAGAAGTGCCTGCCATTTCGGGTTCCACGGCGCCCAATCGTCGCTTCCCATACAGGCAATATGGTCTCTTTCGGTTTCCCATTCCCAATAGGTCATCGTATGGCTGCCGTCCTCGGCCAAATGTACGCGTATGGAAACAAAACCCGGTTGCTCCTTTGCAATCTCGACGGCCTTTTGTGAAAGATCCAGCACGTCCTTTCTTTGCTCTGCAGAAAACCGTGTGTGCGTAACGACGTAGAACAAGGCAGCCTCCTATTCGGTCAGTGAATTCATCGGACGGCTGCACAGCGTATCGGGGCCGGGCACGCCACCGGTTGCAGCAACGGAAAGCCGCGCCAGATGATGGTCCCAGCCCAACGCCGCGATCTGCGGGAACGGATCGGCGAGACCCGTATGGGTGATCTCGACGCGGGTACCGCCCGCTTGTTCGAGCAAACGAACCTCGACAAGGTTGCTGGGGGCCGTAATTCCGGCAGGTGGCTCAAGCTCATAGGAAAGAAAGGTCGGTGGTTCTACCGACAAGAAGCGGCCGGTTATGACTCCGGCTTCGCCCATATCCAGCTCGTAAAGCCCACCGGGAACCGGTTCGAGCCGCACATTCAGCCCGCACCATTGCCGCATTTTGTCGGCAACGACGAGATACTCAAACACGGTCGCGGGCGACGCATCGATCCAGATGGTTTTGACGATCGCCGTCATTTCCGACCCCTCTTGTCGCGCTCGACAACATGCTTCAATCGCGGCAATGCCGTATCCCAGTAGTCGACAAACCAGGCCCGCAGCTCATCAATTGTCGACGGATCTGCTGAATAAAGCCGTGACTGTGCCTCTTTTCGAACGATGATCAGGCCCGCGTCGAGCAGCACGCGCAAATGGCGCGAGACAGCGGGTCGGGTGATTTCGAATCCGGCCGCGACCTCACCCGCTGATATCTCGCCGCCCGACGCGAGTTGCTTCAGGATCGCCCTGCGGGTCGGGTCGGCCATCGCCCGCAATTGCGTGTCGATCATTCCGTCATGCATTATGTAACCATTCTCTTTCGTAACAAGTATGTTACAAATCATGCACGACCGGCGTTGTCAAGCGCTGCCGCGGAGACTGTTAATGGCTACCAATGTCCGGACTTAGTCGGTTATCTATTCTCAGGCGGCGCTGCTGCGCATGCTGCCCGCAACCGCCTTGCCCCAGCCCACAACAGCGCCGTGTTCGGCTGGCAGCAGTATCGCCAGGTCGCCGGCGAATTCTTCGAAAGCCGGTTCATAGGTGTCACGGACCGCGGTCAGAACCGGTATGCCGAGATCAAGCGCCTTTTCAATGACAACCCGGAAACCGTGGCCGTCGGATTCTCCCTTGCCGAAACGGTTGAGGATCAGAAGGTCGACGCGTTCTTCCAGCGTGCCGACGAGATCGCCGCAAACATCGGCAAGGGCCTGCGGATCGAGTTTGCACCCGCGCGATCCGGCGCCCAGTGCCTGGGAAATCCGGTGCCGCTGGCCCGTCACTATGTCTTCCAGATAGGTAATGTCGCAACAGGTCGTGGGGTCCGGCGTCTCCCGCTGCACGAAGCCGACAATACGAAGGCCCTCCGCGCGCAAGGCGGCGATTGCCGTGTCAAAGACGCCATCCACGTGAAAATCCTTGCCGAAACGGATTGCCGCCAGTCGGTGCGCGGTCTTGTCTGTCATTTGAAACTCCGTTGCATCACAACAGCCTACACCTTTTTGCACAAAGGCAAATGGGACAAATGGCCGGTGACCAGATCGGCCGGCACGCGGCTGTCCCAACGGCCGACACACAGAAAGTGGGGTACCGGCGCCGCTTCACGGTGGCCCATTGGACATTGTGACTGATTTGGTCAGACGGCATTTTTATTCTCCGGATAATCTATGCCACGGCGCGCTGCCATGCGGCGCCCGAGGTTGCGCAGGTCGTCTTCCGTCAGGCGTGCGCGTGCAAGCGGCAGCACAATGGCATTTTCAACGATCAGATGCCGTCGTTCGCCATCCGCAAAGCGCATGAGGAGCGCTGCTAACTCCGCTCGGGGAAAATCAGCCCCTTCTGTTTCAAGTGCTTGCGCCAATCCCTCGACGATCCGCTCGGCGATTTCATTGTCCGAGGCATGTTCGAGGCTCAACGCACCAAGCACATCCTCAATACCATCCTCGGGAAGCGCACGCCGGCGCAACATCGGGAAAAGGTCCTCTTCCTCATCGATAACATGCAGGCCAAAATCAAACGCCATGAATCCCAGGATCGCGTCGGCCATTTCGCGATCCAATCCATCAGCATTGGCCAGGTGTTCCACCGCCTGGCACAGGGAGCGCTGCCGAAAATGTTCGGAGAGGATGTAGTCGAGCGGCGCCAGAAGCTGCAAAGCAGGCGGCGGCTCGCCGAGCGCGGCAATCGCCAGTTTCCGTGCTTCCGCCAGCCTGTCCATGCTCTATGTCCTACTGCACCAGAGGCCCCTCACCGGCCTTGAGGCTGATACCGCGGATGTCGGCGCGGCCGGCCAGGATTGAAATGTACTGCGACACAGCCCGCGACCATGCCGCGGCTTCAAGCCACGAGGCGATGCGCACCTGCACCAGTTCGAACGGCAATTGCTCGCCGGCTTCCTTGCGGCCGAGCGCGACGACATGAAAGCCGAACCGGCTTTCCACGGGCACCGGCGACACCGCGCCTGGTTTCATCTGTGCAATCGCCCGCTCAAACTCGGGCACGGTGCTTCCACGCGTCAACTGCCCGAGATTGCCGCCTTGCTCGCGGGATGGACAGTCGGAATGCTCCCTGGCCAGGCCTGCAAAATCCTCCGGGTTCCCTGACAGGTGATCGCAAAGCCGCTGTGCGAGTGCAGACGCAGCCTTCCGTGCAGCGCCATCCTCAGGCGCCGCAGCGAGCAGGATGTGCCGTGCCTCGACGAGCGGCTGCGAGAAAAACCTGTCGGAATTTTTCTCGTAGAAGCGCCGGCATTCTGCCTCGCCCGCCGAAGGTACGTCGATCTCTCGATCGACAAGTTGACGTATGGCGGCATCCCGCGCGATTTCCGGGCGCCCCTCACTGTCACGGTCCGGTTCCGCGATGATGCCAGTTCGCTGCGCCTCCTGCCACAGCAGTTCACGCACCACCAGGGCACGCGCCGCTTCCGCAAGCGCACCGCCCGGATTTTCAGCCGGATGGTTCTGGGCCTCGGCAAGGAGGTCGGTCTCGGCAATCACCACACCGTTGACGCTGATCTCGCGCATGACCGGACCCGCCTTCGGCGGAACCGATGTATCCGGTTCCCGATAGGTTGTGTAGCCCTCGCCGTCCGGCCGCGGCGCAACCGCGGCCGGTTCGATGGATGGATTCCTGTAGACGGTTGCCATTGACTACTCCGCCGGCAGACGGTTGGGCGTTTCGCGCCGGTTGCGCGCGCGCACCACCTGATAGCCCGGCCGCCACATGTAACGCACCGGCACGCTCAGCATGTGCACCAGCCGCGAGAACGGGAAGATCAGGAAGATCGTCAATCCGAGCAGAATATGGACCTGATAGGGCCACGCTTGCGCGGCGACCAGCTCGGCGGTTCCGTCGATGCGAAGCGTGAGAATGCGCTGCGCCCACTCGGACAGCGCCAGCATGACCGATCCGTCCGTATGCTGCAGCGAATAAGGCACGGTGATCAGGCCAAGCGTCAGCTGTATCCACAAGATGACCAGGATCGCGTTGTCGGCGAAGGTAGACGTTGCGCGGATGCGTGCGTCGAAGAACCGGCGATGGATCAGCATTGAAAGTCCGATGAAACAGACGATCCCGGCAATCGATCCGGCGATGATCGCCAGCAACTGCTTGGCCTCCGCCGAAATGAAGAGTTCGTAGACGGAATGCGGGGTCAAAAGACCGACGAAATGGCCGAAAAACAGGAACAGAATGCCGGCATGAAACAGCACCGAGCCCCACACGAGTTGCCGACGGCGCAGCAGCTGTGACGAACCCGACCGCCAACTGTAGGGCTCGCGTTCATAGCGCAGGACGGATCCTATGATCATGACGGCCAGCGCCACATAGGGATAAACGGTAAAGAGCAGTGTATTGAGATAGTCCGACATGAAAGCCTCCGTTCAGGCATTCGGCGCGGCCGTGCCGCTTTCCGGCTTGCGTTGATGGGCGCGGAGCTGGCGCTGAATACGGTCCGGACCGCAGGCATTCTCGCCGGCGTTGCCGCCGAAAGTGACAACCTCCTCTTCCCAGACCCGGTCAAGCGCCTCCAGGTCGTCCGGATCGTCCAGCGGCTCATCGAGCAGTTCATTCAGAAGCGCCCGGTCCGGCTTTCCCGCGGCAATCAGCTCCAGCGCCGCGAAAGCGTTGGCATAGACCGACTTGCGCTTCTTCAGCCGCTCGCGAAGAGCGGTCAGGATATGCGCCGTCTGCCCGAGGAGTTCCGTGGCCTCCGCTTCCGGTTTGGTCGACAGGAATTCGAGGAACATCGGCAGATAGTCAGGCAGTTCCTTGACGCCGATGTCGAAACCGGCCTTGCGGTACATGTCCATCAGATCGACCATCGCGCCGCCCCGGTCGCGGCTTTCGCCGTGCACATGCTCGAACAGGTGAAGGGATAAAGTCCGGGTCCGGTCGAAAAGATGGACATAGCGCTCCTGCGCGTCGTAAAGATCGCGCCCGGCGATATCGTCACACAGCCGTGCCAGGAGGTCTTTCTCGCGAACCCCGAGACCGCAGTCGCTTTCGACGACGGCCTTGCATTCAGGCATGGCATCGGCCAGGTCCTGAGTCGGATAGGTCAGCAGCAGCGAAATGACTTTCAGGGTCCTGTTCATCAGACCTTCTCCTTGAAATGGTCCGTCGGCGTCTGCGTTGTGCGTGTCCGTTTGACGCCGAAGAGATCGGATTCAGACGTGCCGACCGTGCATCCGTTGCCGAAGGAAAAGCCGCAGGAGCCGCGCACGTCATAGGCGTCCTCGCTGATTTCGCGATGCGTTGTCGGAATGACGAAGCGGTCCTCGTAATTGGCGATCGCCATGATCCGGTACATGTCCTCGATCATCGCGCCGGTCAGACCAACCTTCTCTGCCACCACCTCATCGATGACGCCGTCGATCGTCTTGGCGCGCATATAGGCGCGCATGGCAAGCATGCGCTCGAGCGCCGAAACGACCGGCGCCTCTTTACCGGCGGTCAGGAGATTGGCGAGGTAGCGGACCGGTATGCGCAGCGACTTCACGTCCGGCATGTCGCCGTCGACGCCGATCTTGCCGGCTTCCGCGGCAGACTGCAGCGGCGATAGCGGTGGGATGTACCACACCATCGGCAGCGTCCGGTATTCCGGATGCAGCGGGAACGCCACTCTCCAGTCCATGGCCATCTTGTAGACGGGCGATTTCTTGGCGGCCTCCAGCCAGTCGTCCGGAACGCCGTCTTTCTTCGCCTGCGCAATGACCTTCGGATCATTCGGGTCAAGGAAGATCTTGAGTTGTTCTTCATAAAGATCGCGCTCGTCCGAGGCTGCAGCCGCTTCGCCGATCTGGTCCGCGTCATAGAGCACAACGCCGAGATAGCGGATGCGCCCGACGCATGTCTCCGAACACACCGTTGGCTGGCCGCTCTCGATGCGCGGATAGCAAAAGACGCATTTTTCGGATTTGCCGGAAGACCAGTTGTAGTAGATCTTCTTGTATGGACAGCCCGAAACGCACATGCGCCAGCCACGGCATTTTTCCTGGTCGATCAGCACGATGCCGTCATCCTCGCGCTTGTAGATCGCACCCGAAGGGCAGGCCGCGACACAGGCCGGATTGAGGCAGTGCTCGCACAGCCGCGGCAGATACATCATGAAGGTGTTCTCGAATTCGCCGTAGATCTCCTTCTCGACGCCTTCGAAATTGGTGTCCTTTGACCGCTTGGAGAATTCGCCGCCGAGAATCTCCTCCCAGTTCGGTCCCCATTCGATCTTCTCCATGCGCTCGCCGCTGACCATGGAGCGTGGCCGGGCCGTCGGCATGGTCTGGCTTTCACCGGCTGTCTGAAGGTGGCCGTAGTCGAAATCAAAGGGCTCGTAATAATCGTCGATCTCGGGCAGGTCCGGATTGGCGAAGATCTTTGCAAGGATGCGCCATTTCGGCCCCATCTTCGGCTGGATCTTGCCATTGGCCTTGCGCTCCCAGCCACCGTTCCACTTGTTCTGGTTTTCCCACTCCTTGGGATAACCGACGCCGGGCTTGGTCTCGACATTGTTGAACCAGGCGTATTCAACCCCCTCACGGTTCGTCCACACATTCTTGCAGGTGACAGAGCAGGTGTGGCACCCGATGCATTTGTCGAGGTTGAGCACCATGCCGATTTGCGCGCGGATTTTCATTCTGCCGCCTCCGTATTCGGTGAAACCGGCCCCTGGTAAGGGCCTTCCATCCAGTCGACCTTGTCGAGCTTGTGCACGACGACGAACTCGTCGCGGTTGGCGCCGACCGTTCCGTAGTAATTGAAGCCGTAGGATTGCTGGGCGTAGCCGCCGATCATGTGCGTCGGCTTGGTGATCGCCCGTGTGACGGAATTGTGGATGCCGCCACGCTGCCCCGTGAGCTGCGAGCCGGGTGTGTTCACGATCTTTTCCTGGGCGTGGTACATGAAGATCGTGCCGTCCTTCATGCGTTGCGACACCACGGCCCGCGCAACTATCGCGCCGTTGACGTTGAACACCTCGACCCAGTCATTGTCGACGATGCCGGCCTTTTTTGCATCGGACTCAGAAATCCACACGACCGGGCCGCCGCGGTTGAGCGTCAGCATCATCAGATTGTCCGAATAGGTCGAATGAATACCCCACTTCTGATGCGGGGTGATGAAGTTCAGCACCACCTTCGGCTTGCCGGAGGACTTCGCCTCGATCACCGGGTTGATTGTCTTGGTGTCGATGGGCGGGCGATAGAGGCAGAAGGCCTCGCCGAAGGCTCGCATCCACAGGTGATCCTGATAGAGCTGCTGCCGGCCGGTAATGGTGCGCCACGGGATCAGTTCGTGGACATTGGTATAGCCGGCATTGTAGCAGACCTTCTCCGATTCCAGGCCCGACCAGGTCGGCGAGGAGATGATCTTGCGCGGCTGGGAAACCACGTCGCGGAACCGGATCTTCTCGTCTTCCTTGGGGACGGCGAGATGAGTGTGGTCGCGGCCGGTGTTCTTTGACAGCGCCTCCCATGCCTTGACAGCCACTTCGCCGTTTGTCTCCGGTGCGAGTGACAGGATCACTTCCGTCGCGTCGATGTCGGTCTCGATTTTCGGACGGCCCTTCGTCGGTCCGTCATCGTCAACCACGCCGTTAAGTCGGCCGAGCAGGTCGACCTCATGCTCGGTGTTCCACGAAATGCCCTTGCCGCCATTGCCGAGCTTGTCCATCAGCGGGCCGAGCGCCGAAAAGCGCCTGTAGAGATTGGGATAGTCCCGCTCGACGACAGCCACGGCCGGCATGGTCTTGCCGGGCACCGCCTCGACCTCGTCCTTCTTCCAGTCCTTCACATCGAACGGCTGGGCAAGTTCGCCCGGCGTGTCGTGCAGGATCGGAACCAGAACGACATCCTTTTCGACGCCGAGAATTTCCGGTGCGACCTGCGAGAACGTCTCGGCAATGCCCCTGAAGATTTCCCAGTCGCTGCGTGCATCCCATGCGGGATCCGCCGCGCTGGTCAGCGGATGGATGAACGGGTGCATGTCCGATGTGTTGAGGTCGTTCTTCTCGTACCAGGTGGCGGTGGGCAACACGATGTCGGAATAGACGCAGGTCGTCGACATGCGGAAGTCGAGCGTGACCAGCAGGTCGAGCTTCCCTTCCGGCGCCTCGTCGTGCCAGACGGCTTCCTTCGCGCGCTGGCGCCCCTCGTCGCCCAGGTCCTTGCCCATGACGCCGTGGCTTGTGCCCAGAAGATGCTTGAGGAAATATTCGTGCCCCTTGCCGGACGAGCCGAGCAGGTTGGAACGCCAGACGAAGAGGTTGCGCGGCCAGTTGGCGGCATCGTCCGGGTCCTCGCAGGACATGTGCAGCCGGCCGGACTTCAGCTCTTCGGCCACATAATCCCTGGCTTCCTTTCCGGCCTTGTCAGCAGCCTTGGCGACGTCCAGCGGGTTGGCTTTGAGCTGCGGCGCCGACGGCAGCCAGCCCATGCGCTCGGCGCGGATGTTGTAGTCGATCAGCGTGCCGTCCCACGGACCTTCCGGCGCCGTGGGCGACAGGATCTCCTCGACCTGGAGCGTCTCGTAGCGCCACTGGTCGGTATGCGCGTAGAAGAACGAGGTCGAGTTCATCTGCCGGGGCGGGCGGCCCCAGTCGAGGGCAAAGGCGAGCGGTAGCCAGCCGGTCTGCGGCCGCAGCTTCTCCTGCCCGACATAGTGGCTCCAGCCGCCGCCGGACTGGCCGACACAGCCGCACATGACCAGGAGATTGATGATCCCCCGGTAGTTCATGTCCATGTGGTACCAGTGGTTGAGCCCCGCCCCGAGGATGACCATGGAACGGCCATTTGTCTTTTCGGCATTGCGTGCGAATTCGCGAGCGACTGTGATGATCTGCTCGCGCGGCACGCCGGTGATCTTCTCCGCCCAGGCCGGTGTGTACGGCAGGTCGTCGTCGAAGGATTTTGCCGAGTTGCTGTCTTCCAGCCCCCGATCGAGACCGTAATTGGCAACGAAAAGGTCGAAGACCGTGGCAACCAGCGTTTCGCCCTCGGCAAGTTTCAGCTTTTTGGCCGGAACCGAACGCACGAGAACGCTGTCGTGGTCTGTGCCTTTGAAATGGTCGTGCTCGCGATTGCCGAAATAGGGAAACGCGACACTGGCGACCTGATCGTGGTCGGTGTCGAGGATCAGGCTCATGCGGAGCTCGACATCCCTGCCCTTGCCGTCCTTGGCCTCTAGGTTCCACTTGCCCTGTTCGCCCCAGCGATACCCGATGGACCCGTTCGGTGCGACGGCTTCGCCGGTATTTTCATCGATCGCCACCGTCTTCCATTCCGGGTTGTTCTCTTCGTCGAGCCCGTCCTGGAAATCGGATGCGCGGACCAACCGTTCCGGCACATAATTGCCGTCCTTCTTCACCAGGCGCACCAGCATCGGCATGTCCGTATAGCGCCTGCAATAGTCCTCGAAATACTCGGCCTGGCGGTCGAGATGGAACTCCCGAAGGATCACATGGCCCATCGCCATGGCGAGCGCCGCGTCGGTGCCCTGCTTGGGATGCAGCCACATGTCGGAAAATTTCGCCGCTTCCGAATAGTCCGGCGACACGACGACGGATTTGGCGCCCTTGTAGCGCACCTCGGTGTAGAAATGCGCATCGGGCGTGCGTGTCTGCGGGACATTGGAACCCCACAGCATCAGGAAGCCGGAATTGTACCAGTCGGCCGACTCCGGAACGTCGGTCTGCTCACCCCACGTCATGGGGGACGATGGCGGCAGGTCGCAATACCAGTCGTAGAACGACATGCACACGCCACCGAGCAGCGACAGATAACGTGACCCGGCGGCATAGGAGACCATGGACATCGCCGGGATCGGTGAAAAGCCGATCACCCGGTCGGGCCCCCAGCGCCGAGCGGTATAGGCATTGGCGGCGGCGATGATTTCGTTGACCTCGTCCCAGGTGGCGCGAACGAAACCGCCCAGTCCGCGCAACTTCACATATTCCGCCCGCTTGGCCGGATCTTCCTGGATTGCCGCCCACGCCCCCACCGGGGTTTTCAGGGTCCGCTCCTTGCGCCACAGCTTCAGCAGCCGGGAGCGGATCAGCGGATGTTTCACGCGGTTGGCGGAGTACATGTACCAGCTGTAGCTGGCGCCACGCGAGCAGCCGCGCGGCTCGTGATTGGGAAGGTCCGGCCGCGTGCGCGGATAATCCGTTTGCTGGGTCTCCCAGGTGACGATACCGCCCTTGACGTAGATCTTCCAGGAGCACGAGCCGGTGCAATTGGCACCATGGGTGGAGCGGACGATCTTGTCGTGCTGCCATCGGGCTCGGTAACTGTCTTCCCAGTCACGGGATTCGCTGGTGGTGACGCCATGGCCATCGGAAAACGTGCCCGTTTTCGTCGGCGACAGGAAATTCAGACGGTCGAGGAGATGGCTCATTGGGGTACTCCGGTTTCTTGTACGGCGGGCGCCCCTGCGCACCCGCCCGGTGGCGGCACGTCAGTTCAAGGGTTCTTCACGTAGGCGTCCTTGCGTAGATAGAACCACCAGTTGATGATGATGCAGATCATGTAGAACGCGGCGAAGCCGTAGAGCGCCAGTTCCGGCGTTGCGAGCTTGATCTGTTCACCCAGCACCTTCGGGATGATGAAGGCGCCGTAAGCGGCGACCGCCGAGGTCCAGCCGAGAACAGGACCGGCCTGCTCCTTGTCGAACACGACAGCGATGGTGCGGAAGGTCGACCCGTTGCCGATGCCCGTTGCCGTGAACAGGATGAGGAACAGGATCAGGAATGGGATGAAATACTGCTCGGGTGTCGCCGAGGCGTAGGCCTGCTGCATGAAATAGGCAACGCCGAGGGCACTTGCGACCATGACTATGGAGATGATCTGCGTCACCTTCGCACCACCGATCCTGTCCGAGATGGACCCGCCGATGGGCCGGATCAAGGCGCCGATGAACGGCCCCATCCAGGCATACATGAGCGCGCTCGGTCCGTTGGGATTGACGGTGTCATGGGTCATCACCCCATCGACCATCAGGTGCTGGAAACCGAAAATAACCTTGATGGCGAGCGCAAACGCGGCCGAATAGCCGATGAATGAACCGAAGGTCATCGTGTAGATGACGGTCATGGCCCAGGTATGCTTGTTGCCGAAGATCCGGTACTGGTGCTCAAGGTTCTTGCCGATCTGTCCGGGAATCAACCTGAGCAGAAAGACCGTCGCCGCGATGACCAGCGGCAGGACGATCCATTTGGAAAGCTCAAAATCCGAACCACCCACATGCTCCGGCAACATCAGCCAAAGACCGCAGGAGGCCGTGAAAAGCCCGATCACCAGCATGAAGGCGATGATGGCAAAAGCGCTGACCGGATTGCCGATGTCGGGCGACACGTGATCGTCGCGGATGTTGTTCATGCCGAACCAGCCGGCAAATGCCAGCGGAATCAGGAAGACCAGCCAGATGAACCCTGCATTCTGGATATAGGTAACAGTGCCGGCGGGTATTTTGCCGATCAGCGTGCCGGACGTGTTTTGAAGCACCATTCCCTCGCCGCCGAAAATGCCCATGGTCATGACCAACGGGACAAGGATCTGCATGGTGGTGACGCCGAAATTGCCGAGACCGGCATTCATGCCGAGTGAGTAACCCTGCATTTTTTTCGGAAAGAAGAAGCTGATGTTGGACATCGAGGAGGCAAAATTGCCGCCGCCGATGCCGGACAGCAGCGCCAGGATCTGGAACTGCCACAGCGGGGTGTTCGGATCGAGCAGCGCAAAACCAGTGCCGGCAGCCGGGATCATCAACAGCACAGTGGAGAAAAAGATCGTATTGCGCCCGCCGGCGATGCGGATAAAAAACGTGCTGGGAATGCGCAGTGTCGCTCCGGACAGGCCGGCGATCGCCGCAAGCGTGAAGAGTTGGGATTTTTCAAACGGGAATCCCAGATTGAGCATCTGCACGGTGATGATTCCCCAGTAGAGCCACACGGCAAATCCGCACAAAAGGCTGGGGATGGAGATCAAGAGATTCCGGTTCGCGATTGCTTTTCCATCGCTCTCCCAGAATTTTTCGTCTTCCGGGTTCCAGTTGCGAAGGTCATGTCCCACTTTGTTCTCCTGTGATGCTCAGGCGCATGGATGCGCCGTATTGGGTGTCGGCCCGGTTGTCCGGGCACCATCGGAAGGGCATGCGGGTGCCCTCCCGAGTCTCGATCACGCTGGTTTCGTGGCGCCGCTGGCCGGTTCATCAGTGTCCGGTGAATTCGGCTTTTCCAACGGCTGGTCCGGAATGTCGGAGAGGTACAGTTCCCCTTCCAGGTCCGGGTGGCGGCGCAGTTCCATCCGGCGGATGGCGACATGCATCCAGATGGTCGAAACCGCGACGAGAACAAACATCAGCATGTAAGGCGCGGTCCACACTCCGGTGTAGTCCAGCAAGATTCCGAACGCGATTGGCAGAAAAAAGCCACCCAGGCCACCGATCATGCCGACAAGACCACCGACGGCGCCGACATGGTGCGGATAGTAGACCGGGATGTGTTTGTAGACGGCCGCCTTGCCCAGGCTCATGACAAAGCCCAGGACGATGGTCAGGAAGACGAATGCGGACAGCCCGATGCCAAAGTCGAACGTGATTTCGCCGGCAATGCCTTGAACCACATATCCTGTTTGCGGATAGCTCATGACGAACAGGCAGACGAGTGAGACGACGAAGGTCAGGTACATGACGAATCGTGCGCCCCATTTGTCCGACATCCAACCACCGAGCGCACGGAAAACCGAACCCGGCAACGAGTAGAGACCCGCCAACACACCGGCGGTCGTCAATTCGAGACCGTAGGCGCCCACATAGTAGCGCGGCAGGAAAGACGCGAGCGCAACAAAGGCTCCAAAGACGAAGAAGTAATATGTTGCGAAGCGCCAGACCTGTACGTTTTTCAGCGGAGCGAGTTGGTCGGCAGCCGATACCGGCTTGGCCCCGGTCTTCTTGCGCTCGATCTGGGCCGGATCGTCTTTTGACAGCAGATAAAAAAGCACCGCAGTGATCGCCAGCACGATGGCATAGACCCTCGCGGTCCCTTCCCAGCCAAGCGCAACGACAAGGAAGGGTGCTGCGAAGTTTGTGACGGCCGCGCCGACATTGCCGGCGCCGAAAATACCAAGAGCGGTGCCCTGCTGTTCCTTCTCAAACCACTGCGAAACATAGGCAACACCGACGATGAACGATCCGCCCGCGAGACCCAGCCCGAGTGCGGCGATCAGAAAAACCTCGTAGCTGCGGACCGAAGTCAGCAACCAGACGCAGACCGCCGTGATCAGCATCTGCAGCGGGAACATGATCCGCCCGCCGAACTGTTCGGTCCAGACGCCGAGGAAGATGCGGCTGACAGATCCGGTCAGGACCGGCGTGGCAACTAGCAGACCGAATTGCGTGTCCGACAGGCCGAGCTCACCCTTTATCTTGACGCCGATAATCGAAAAGATGGTCCAGACGGCAAAACAAACGGTAAATGCAAATGTGCTCAGGCCCAGTGCCCGGTACTGGTCGGAGCGGCTGACATCGTGCAGCGAATGCATGGAATCGACCCCCAATGAGTGAGGAGCGGAAGATCCGTTCCTGATGGCTGTGGGATCAACGATCCTGCCGTAGTCGGTTTCTGGAATTGATCTAAATCAACGGCTTGAACGCTTGCCGAAGAAACAAGAACGGCGCTTGCAAGCGGCAAGCCGACCCCGAAAACAGGTCAAAGCGGGCGATTGCGGTTAAAGGCGCAGGCTGCTAATTACGTCAATTGACGACTTGATAAATATTAAGGATTTTTTTGTGCGTTCTTCCGACCTGCCGCAGGTCCGTTCGCTGGAGTTTTTCGAAAGCATGAGCGACTCGAATTTCGACACGCTGATGCAGGCGGCCTATCTGCAGACCTTCCCATCACAACTTGAGCTGATCACGGAGGGCGATCCAGCGGATTTCCTCTATGTTGTCATCGAAGGCTGCGTCGAGCTTTTCGCACGTGCCAACGGGCGCGAGTCGACGATGGGTATGGTGACACCGGTCGGGACCTTCATTCTGGCGGCGGTACTGAAGGACGCTCTTTATTTGATGTCGGCACGCACCTGCCAGCGTTCAAAATTGTTGCTCGTCCCTTCCGAGAATATCCGCGAGGTGTTTCAGCGCGACGAGGCCTTCGCCCGGGCCATCGTGATCGAGCTCGCGAGCTGCTACCGCACGGTCGTCAAGGAACACAAGGACCTGAAACTGCGCACTGCCGTCGAGCGCCTGGCAAACCGTCTGCTGCGTTACCACATCGACCAGGGTGAAAGCGGCACGCTTGAACTGCCGCACGACAAGCGCACGCTCGCCTCGCTGCTGGGCATGACTCCGGAAAATCTGTCGCGAGCCTTCAATACCCTCAAGCCCTATGGCGTCTCCGTTAACGGCAACAAGATCAGTCTCAACGAACTGGAGTCCCTGACCACGCTGGCCAAGCCGAATCCGCTCATTGACGACCGAAACACATAAGGCTTAAACCCCGACATCCGGACCCGCAGACCATGCACCGGCCGCCGTCCGGTCAATCAATCAGTATTCTGAAAGGATCCTCCTGCCATGAGCGAAGCAAAGAAGTCGATCATCATCACCGGCGCCGGCTCCGGTATCGGCAAGAGCTGCGCGGAAGTTTTCCTTGGTCATGGCTATCACGTCGGTCTCGTCGGCCGCAGGGTCGCACCTCTGAAGGCGATCGCAGATGAGCATTCCGATGCGCTTGCCCTGCCTGGAGACGTCACTGATCCGCAGCAGGTCGAGGAGATCTTCCAGAGGGCCTACGACAAATGGGGCCGCATCGATGTTCTCTTCAACAATGCCGGCATCGCCAAACCGGGCCGCCCGATCGACGAAATCCCCGTTGAGGACTGGATTGAAACCGTCAATGTCAATCTGACCGGCGCCTTCTTATGCGCGCGGCAGGCATTCAAATTCATGCGCGAGCAAACGCCGCAAGGCGGGCGTATCATCAACAACGGTTCCATTTCGGCTTATGTGCCGCGCCCCGGTTCTGTTCCCTATACGGCTACCAAACACGCAATCACCGGCCTCACACGAACGATCTCGCTGGACGGGCGACCCTTCAACATCGCCTGCGGTCAGATCGACATCGGCAACGCGCTCACCGAAATGGCCGCACCGATGACCAAGGGCGTTCCCCAGGCTGACGGCTCCGTCCGGCCCGAGGCGACGATGGACGTCGCCAACGTCGCCGCATCGGTTCTGCATATGGCCGAATTGCCGCTCGATGCAAATGTCCAGTTCATGACGGTGATGGCGACGACCATGCCGTTTATCGGCCGCGGCTAGGTTATTCCGTCCAAACGCACCGGCTTGCGCCTTGCTGAAGGGGCGCGCCCGAAACGCCGCCGGTATGTGTCCGAAAAATGCGCCGAACTGGCGAACCCGGACGCCAATGCGATCTCGGTCACGCCCAGCGCCGATTGCCTTAAGAGATTGTCGGCCATATCCAGGCGCAGGTCACGATAAAACCCCATGGTGCTACGCCCGAGCTGCGCGCGGAAGAGCCGGTTGAGCTGGCGGGCACCAAGACCGACAAGCTGCGCGATCTGGTCAAGTGCCAGCGGATCGGCCATGTGGTTTTCCATCAGTTCGATCGCCTGCAGGACCGGTTGGCTGGATGTCCCGTAGCGCTGAACGGGACCAGCCCTTTGCGGCCAGCCCGCAGGCCGGACTTCCGTGTGCACGAACCAATCGCTGACCCGCGTGGCAAAATCAGCTCCGTGATGGGAGGTGATCAGTGCATGCATCATATCGAGCGCCGCGGTTGCCCCGGCGCAGGTCAGACGATCGCGGTCAATGACATAGATATTGCGCTCCAGCAGCAGAGACGGATCGAATTCCGCCAGTGCCGCCGCATGCTCCCAGTGCACCGTCATACGCCGCCCTTCCATGATCCCAGCCCGTGCCAGGACGACAGGACCGCCGGACACGCCGCCGATCAGCACGCCGCGGCGGGACAGATGGCGCAGCCACTGAAAGACCCGCGGTTCGAAAAAATGTATCGGGTCACCGCCGGCAACGACCAGCAGCAGGTCGAAATCGACACGCTCGCCGAAATGCGCCGTCGCCTTGACGATGGCACCGCTGGAGCTGACGGATTGGCCGCCGACCACGGGCAGATGTTCGACCGCATAGAGATCCCGGCCCGAAAGAACGTTGGCTGCGCGCAAAGGTTCGACGGCCGCCGAGTATGACATCAGCGCAAAGCCGTCCACCAGCAGGAACCCGACCCTGAAGGGTTTGCTGCCTGTCTCGTCTTTGTCCATTTTTCGAAAAAAAACGACTGTTTCAGGAAAGTCAATCGGCAAGAGCGGATTGAAGATGCGCCCCTGCGACGGGAGGATGGATCCGCATGCGTTACTCCGGATTGAAGGTGTTATGGGAGGGGCTGACGGGCAACCGGGGCTGGCAGCCTGTCTGGCGCGATCCCGAACCGAAAGAGTCCTACGACATCGTTATCGTCGGCGGCGGCGGCCACGGGCTTTCGACCGCCTACTACCTTGCCAAGGAATTCGGCCTTTCGAACATAGCGGTCCTGGAAAAGGGCTGGCTCGGTTCCGGCAATATCGGCCGCAACACCACGATCATCCGCTCCAACTATCTGCTGCCCGGCAACGAGCCCTTTTACGAGTTCTCCATGAAGCTCTGGGAGGATCTGGAGCAGGATCTCAACTACAATGCGATGGTTTCCCAGCGCGGCATCATCAACCTCTACCATTCGGATTCGCAGCGCGACGCCTATGCGCGGCGTGGCAACGCCATGATCATGGCCGGTGCGGATGCCGTCCTGTTGGATCGCGCCGGCCTTGAAAAACACTGCCCGTTTCTCGATTTCGATAATGCCCGCTTTCCGGTGCAGGGCGGCCTGTGGCAGCCACGCGCCGGAACCGCCCGTCACGACGCCGTCGCCTGGGGCTATGCCCGTGGCGCCGACATGCGCGGCGTTGACCTGATCCAGAATTGCGAGGTCACCGGGTTCCTGATCGAGGATGGCGTGTGCACCGGTGTCGAGACCTCACGCGGCGAAATCCTGGCGAAGAAGACGGCCGTGTGCGTCGCCGGCTCCTCTGGCCGGGTCATGGAAAAGGCCGGCATGCGCCTACCGATCGAAAGCCATGTGCTCCAGGCCTTCGTCTCGGAAGGCCTGAAACCGATCGTTCCCGGCGTGATCACCTTCGGCGCGGGACATTTCTACATTTCCCAGTCCGACAAGGGCGGCCTCGTCTTCGGCGGCGACATCGACGGCTACAACACCTATGCCCAGCGCGGCAATCTTCCGGTCGTCGAGGATGTGTGCGAAGGCGGCATGGCGATCATGCCCATGATCGGCCGGGCCCGGCTCCTGCGCATGTGGGGCGGGGTCATGGACATGTCGATGGACGGGTCGCCCTTTATCGATCGCACCCATATTGACGGCCTCTATTTCAATGGCGGCTGGTGTTACGGCGGCTTCAAGGCAACGCCTGCATCCGGCTATTGCTATGCGCATCTTCTGGCCAGGGACGAGCCGCATCCGACCGCCACGGAATACCGCCTCGACCGTTTCATAAGCGGCCGCATGATTGATGAGCGCGGCGCCGGCGCCCAGCCGAATCTGCATTAGAGCGAGTTGCCCATGATCATCAATCACCCCCTCCTCGGCCCGCGCGATGCTTCCGAATTCGTCTATCTCGGCGACGCGTCGCTGATTGACCGGCCTGACTGGCAGGCTGAGGACGCCCAGCAGCAGTTCCACGACTATCTGTATCTGCGTGACAATCCGGCCGGCGAACACCGGGAGCTGTGGTTTCATGAACAGGGCGATCGCTCCTGGCTGGTCGTCACACGCAACACGCTCACCCACGAGATTACCGGCGTCGAGCTTGCGCGAGATGTTGCCTTGCAGAGGGGGCGCGGTCGATGAGTCAATCGGAGCGCAGCAGTGGCGGCCTGATCGATCGTTCCAAAACGATCCGCTTCACTTTCAACGGCAGCCGCTTTGAAGGGCACCCGGGAGACACGCTGGCATCCGCCTTGATTGCCAATGGCGTCAAGCTTGTCGGCAGGTCGTTCAAGTACCATCGCCCGCGCGGCATATTCACCGCCGGCTCCGAGGAGCCCAATGCACTGGTCGAGTTGCGCAGCGGTGGACATCGCGAACCCAACACACGCGCCACTGTCACCGAGCTTTTCGACGGGCTCGCAGCAAGCAGCCAGAACCACCGCGGCCCGTTGCGTTACGATCTGATGGCCGTCAATGACTATCTGTCGCCTTTCCTGTCGGCAGGCTTCTACTACAAGACATTCATGTGGCCGAAGGCATTCTGGGAGAAGCTCTATGAGCCGGTCATCCGGTCGTCCGCCGGCTTGGGGCGCCTGTCCGGAAAACCCGATCCCGACACTTACGACAAGGGCTTCCTGCATTGCGATATCCTGGTCATCGGCGCCGGTCCCGCCGGGCTGTCGGCCGCGCTGACTGCAGGGCGCTCCGGAGCACGGGTGATCCTTGCCGATGAGGATTTCCGCCCCGGTGGCAGGCTGAATGCGGAAACATTGGAAATCGCGGATGGAAGCGGCGCGGACTGGGCGGCCGCCGCAGCCGCCGAACTGGCCTCCATGGACAATGTCCGGCTAATGCCGCGCACCACCATTTACGGTTCCTATGACCACGGGATCTATGGCGCATTGGAACGCAGGACAGACCACCTCAACAGCAGTGACGGAAAGCCTCGCCAGGTGCTCTGGCGCGTCTATTCCCGGCGTGCAATCCTTTGTGCCGGCGCAACCGAACGCTCCATCGCGTTCGGCAACAATGACCGACCGGGCATCATGCTGGCCGGCAGCATGCGGGCCTATGCCAACCGTTGGGCCGCTATGGCCGGCAAACGCATCGCCGTTTTTACCAACAATGACGACGGCTGGCGCACGGCGTCCGACCTTGCCGAACACGGTGTCGGGATCGCCGCAGTCGTCGACACCCGCGAGAAGGCGCCGCTCGCAGCTCCCGCAGGTGCGTCCGTCGTGATGGGTGCGACGGTGAATGACACGAAGGGCCGTCAGGGGCTCAAGAGCATTACGCTTTCAAACGGAACCACGGTCGAATGCGACGGCCTTGCTGTATCCGGCGGATGGAGCCCGAATGTGCATCTGACCTGCCACCAGCGCGGAAAGCCGCAATGGCGCGCCGATATTGCCGGCTTTGTTCCGGGGCGGGATTTGCCGGTCGGTATGCGCGTTGCGGGAGCCGCCAACGCCTCCATGTCGCTGGCTGCATGCCTGCGCGAGGGACAGGAACAGGCCAGTTCGGCTGCCGGGGAACTCGGTTTCAACGTAGCGGCCCAGGAGCTTCCGGCCGCCGAGGATGAGGCCGTCGAAACCAGCGTCTTCTTTCACGTGAAGAGCGATAGTCCGCGCGCCTGGATCGACCTGCAGAACGATGTGACAGCAAAGGATGTGAAGCTCTCCCACCAGGAAGGGTTTCGCTCGGTTGAACATCTCAAGCGCTACACCACGCTGGGTATGGCGACCGACCAGGGAAAGACGGCCAATATTCTCGGCCTTGCCGTCATGGCCGAATGCACCGGACGATCGATCCCCGAAACCGGAACGACGATCTTCCGGCCGCCCTATACGCCAGTGTCGATCGGTGCATTCGCGGGCCGTTCGCGCGGCAGGGAATTCCGCCCTACCCGGCTGACGACAAGCCATCAATGGGCCAGGGAGCGCGGTGCGGTTTTTGTCGAGGCCGGTCAATGGCTGCGTGCGCAATGGTATCCGCAAAAGGGCGAAACCCATTGGCGTGAAAGTGTCGACCGTGAAGCCGCAAAAGTGCGGGAAGCCGTTGGTATCTGCGATGTCACGACACTCGGAAAGATCGATATCCAGGGGCGTGACGCCGCAGAGTTCCTCAACAGGGTCTATTCCAATGGATTTGCGAAACTGGCCGTCGGCAAGGTCCGCTATGGGCTGATGCTGCGCGAGGACGGCATGGTCATGGATGACGGCACCACGGCGCGGCTGGGCGAAAACCACTTCATCATGACGACCACAACGGCGAATGCTGTCAGCGTTTTCCGCCATCTGGAATTCTGCCGTCAGTGCCTATGGCCTGGCCTTGACGTCCATCTGATTTCCGCAACCGAGCAGTGGGCCCAGTTCGCCGTCGCCGGTCCGCGCTCCCGCGATCTCCTGCGCAAGACGATCGATCCGGAATTCGACATATCCAACGAGGCCTTTCCCTTCATGGCTTGCGGCGAAGTGACTGTCTTCGATGGGACGCCTGCCCGCCTGTTCCGGATCTCCTTTTCCGGTGAGCTCGCCTATGAAATCGCGGTGCCGTCCCGCTACGGCGATGCGATGGTCCGCGCGCTCATGGAGGTTGGCGAGGAGTTCGGCGCTGTCGCATATGGAACCGAGGCGCTCAGCGTGCTGCGCATCGAAAAGGGCCATCCGGTTGCCAATGAGCTGTGCGGCCAGACGACGGCACGCGACCTTGGCCTCGAACGCATGGTCTCGAAGAAAAAAGACTGTATCGGCAACACCTTGTCCGAACGTCCTCATCTCAATCGCGAGGATGGCATGGCGCTGATGGGATTCGAGCCGCTCGAGCGTAACGAGCAGTTGTCGGCCGGATCGCATTTCATCCGGCGCGGCAAACGGGCAACGACGGAAAACGACGAGGGATGGATGACCTCGGTCGCCTACTCGCCGGCACTGGGTCATTCGATCGGTCTCGGGTTCATCGCACGTGGCGAGGATCGCGTGGGTGAGATCGTCCAGGCAGCCGATCCCCTGCGCGGCAGAACAGTCGAGGTAAGGATCGTCTCGCCGCATTTCGTCGACCCGAAGGGAGAACGCCAGCGTGCCTAGCCTTACAGCCAATTCACCGCTCGACGGCTTCCGGCAGGATTTCGACGGGATTGAAATCGCCGAGGTGCTTGACCTCGCCATCGTCTCGATAGCGACGCCGCAGGGCCGCGAGGCCGAGCTCGCAAGCGCCGTTTCAGAGGCTTACGGGATCGCGCTGCCCGCGGTGGGCACGTCGATCAAGGCCGGTTCCGCTGAAATCCGTTTTCTCGGACTGCAACCTGGACAGTGTTTTTCGGTGTTCGAGCGTCAGGACGATCGGCCGGTCGAGACGATCACCCGCAAGCTGAGCGACAGCGGCTACTTTACGGATCAGTCCGACAGCTGGGCAGTCCTGCGGCTGAGCGGAGAAAGGAGCCGCGAGGCGCTGGAGCGCATTTGCCCGCTCGACCTGCATCCCGGCAAATTCGAACCAGGCGCCGTCGCCCGCACCGCGATGGAACACCTTGGCGTCATCATCCTGCGCGATGAGGACAATGCGTTCATGCTGTTTTCTGCGCGTTCCTCCGCGCCGTCCTTCCTGCATGCCGTGATCACCTCGGCGAACAACATCCAGTAACAACCGCCCGGCCGCCGCCGGTTTTCGGAGACACACGATATGGCCCACAAATCAGACATTGAAATTGCCCGCGAGGCGAGCAAGAAGCCAATCCAGGAGATTGGCGCGAAGCTTGGCATTCCAAGCGAAAGCCTGCTTCCCTACGGCCACGACAAGGCAAAGGTCTCGGCTGATTTCATCGCCGCCCAGAAGGGCAAGGACGACGGCAAGCTGATCCTTGTGACGGCGATCAACCCGACACCCGCCGGCGAAGGCAAGACGACGACGACCGTCGGGCTCGGCGACGGCCTCAACCGTATCGGCAGGAAGGCCGCCATCTGTATCCGCGAAGCGTCGCTTGGCCCCTGTTTCGGCATGAAGGGTGGCGCCGCGGGCGGCGGCTATGCGCAGGTCGTTCCGATGGAGGACATGAACCTGCACTTCACCGGCGACTTTCACGCGATCACCTCGGCGCACAATCTCCTGTCGGCAATGATCGATAACCACATCTACTGGGGCAACGCCCAGGACATAGACATCCGACGTGTCACATGGCGCCGCGTCATGGACATGAACGACCGTGCGCTGCGCGAGATCGTCGCCTCGCTCGGCGGCGTTGCCAACGGCTTTCCCCGCGAAGCCGGCTTTGACATCACCGTCGCCTCCGAAGTTATGGCGATCCTGTGTCTCGCGAACGACCTTGAAGATCTCGAAAAGCGGCTTGGCGACATTATCGTTGCCTACCGGCGCGACCGCTCGCCGGTAACGTGCCGCGACATCAAGGCGGACGGCGCGATGGCGGTGCTTTTGAAGGACGCGATGCAGCCGAACCTGGTGCAGACGCTTGAGAACAATCCGGCCTTCGTTCATGGCGGACCCTTCGCCAATATTGCCCATGGCTGCAACTCGGTCGTCGCCACCAAGACCGCTTTGAAACTTGCCGACTACGTTGTTACCGAGGCCGGCTTCGGCGCCGATCTCGGTGCCGAGAAATTCATGGATATCAAGTGCCGCAAGGCCGGTATCGCACCGGACGCCGTCGTCATCGTCGCCACCGTTCGCGCCATGAAGATGAATGGCGGCGTGAAGAAGGAGGATCTGGGGATCGAGGATGTCGAGGCCGTGCAGCGCGGTTGCGCCAATCTCGGGCGTCACATCGAAAACGTCAAATCCTTCGGCGTCCCTGCCGTCGTCGCGATCAACCACTTCGTCACCGATACCGAAGCCGAAATCGCTGCCGTCAAGGATTATGTCGCGAGCCTCGGATCGGAGGCGGTGCTGTGCAAGCACTGGGCGCTCGGATCGGAAGGCATTGCCGAGCTTGCCGAGCGCATCGCCGAGATCGCCGACAGCGGCATGGCACAGTTTTCGACGCTCTATCCGGACGACATGCCGCTGTTCGAAAAGATCGAGACCATCGCCAAGCGCATCTACCGGGCCGACGAGGTGCTCGCCGACAAGAAGATCCGCGATCAACTGCGCCAGTGGGAGGAAGCCGGTTTCGGTGACCTGCCGGTCTGCATGGCCAAGACACAATACTCCTTTTCGACCGATCCGAACCTTCGCGGCGCGCCGACCGGCCACAGCGTGCCGGTGCGTGAAGTCAGGCTTTCCGCGGGCGCCGGTTTTATTGTCGTCATCTGCGGTCAGATCATGACCATGCCCGGCCTGCCCAGAACGCCGTCGGCGGAGGCGATCCACCTCAACGAACAGGGTCTGATCGAAGGTCTCTTCTGAGGCTGCCCTGCCCGCATTCATTGTGGGCGAACAGCGTATCAGCGCTGGCGGCAAACCCGACACAACTTCGACACCGTGAATCGGCCGGGCCATGTGCCCGGCTTTGCCGGCTTCCTGATTTTGTGACTTGACGACCAGAATTGTTATCGATAACATCACAAGAGTTACCGGTAACGTAAAACGCGGAATCCCCTTGAATTCCGGCGCTTACCGGCCCTGGGAGGAAAACGTGTCGCAGTCACAACAGCCCATCGTTTCGATGCGGCAGATCACCAAGCGGTTCGGCGGCGTTACGGCCTTGCAGGATGTCGATCTCGATGCCCGGGCCGGAGAAGTCCTGGCGATCGTCGGCGACAACGGCGCAGGAAAATCAACGCTCATCAAGATCCTGACCGGTGTGTTTCAGCCGACCGACGGCACCATCGAACTGGACGGCGAGGCCCTCACGATGAACAGCCATGCCGACGCGATCGAGCGCGGCATCGACGCCGTCTATCAGACACTGGCCCTTGCCGACCATCTCGACCCGGCCTCGAACCTTTTCCTCGGTTCCGAACTGACGAAGACTGTCCTTGGCATCCGCTTTCTGGACAACAGGAAAATGCGATCCGAGGCCGAGCGCGTCCTCGCCGACAGGCTCGGCGTGCATTTGAAAAGCATGGACGCCGAAACATCGAGCCTCTCAGGCGGTCAGCGGCAGGCCGTGGCTATCGCACGGGCCGTTTACAACAAGAATTTGCGCATCCTCGTCATGGACGAACCGACCGCCGCCCTCGGACCGCAGGAGACGGCGCGGACCCTGAAGCTCATCGAAGTGCTGCGCGAACAGGGCCTGGCGATCATCCTGATCTCTCATTCGCTGGACGATGTATTTGCGGTCTCCGACCGCATCCAGGTCATGCGCCGCGGGCGCCGCGTCGGCACCGTCGTCACCAGGGAAACAACCCGCCAGGAGGTGTTGGGGATGATCGTCGGCGCCAGTGAGATGGCCGAGGAGGTTCAGTAATGTCCGTCACCGAAGCACCTGATCTCAAGTCGCGCCTGGAGCCCTACTTCGCTTTCGTCGGCCCGCTGGTGATGATCCTCATGATCCTGCTTTTCATGGGTGTCATGGAACCGGCACGGTACTTCCGGATTTCCAATCTCAACATCATCCTGCTTGACGCCGCGCTCTACATGCCCATGGCGATGGCGATGACATTCGTCATTACGCAACGCGGCATCGATCTTTCGATCGGTTCGGTGGCGGCGCTGACAGCGATCCTGATGGCGTTTCTCGTCAAGGGCTACGGCTTTCCGGCCTGGCTTGGCGTCCTCTCGGCAATCGCCATCGGTGCCCTCCTCGGCCTGGTCAACGGGCTTGTGATCACCAAGTTCCGGGTGCCCGACCTCATCGGCACGCTGGCCATGGACCTTGTCTATCGCGGCTTTGCGCTGGTGCTGGCGAAAGGCCTCGTTCTCGCGCGCTTTCCGGAGCTGATCACCGGCATCGGCCGTGGCCAGATCCCCGGTTTCCTGCCGATCCCCGTCGTCATCGGCATCGCCACCTTCATCGGCGGAGCGCTGGTGCTGCGCAACACCTATTTCGGACGCTACACCATCGCCATCGGTTCGAATCCGGAAGCAGCGGAAATGACTGGTATCGCCGTCGATCGCCACAAGGTCTATGCCTATGTGCTGATGGGCGCAGCTGCCGGTCTTGCCGGCGTCATGCTGACCGGCAAGCTGAACGCCATACAGGCGACCTCCGCGCCCTATTTCAACCTGCATGTCATCGCCGCCGTCGTCGTCGGCGGGACGTCCCTCTTCGGCGGGCGTGCTTCCATGATCGGTTCCTTTGCCGGCGTCCTGTTGCTGTCAATGATGATCAACGCCCTTGTGACGCTGCGCATCGAGTTCTTCTGGCAGTCGGTCGCCTCCGGCGTCGTCATCATCTCGTCGGTCGCGCTCTACACCTGGCTGCAGAAGAAGGACCGGGACGGAAGCGGCAGCATGCTCGAAGCCCTGCGTACACCCGACAATGTGAAGCTTTTCAAGCTCACGGCTGGTCTGGCCGCTGCGCTCGTCCTGTTCCTGATTTTGGGCTTCCTGTTCGCAGGACAAACCGTTCCCAGCGGCTGACGCCGGTGCGGATCACCACGATCTTTTTCATAGGGAGGAAAAAATGAGAAAACTCTTGATAACCACGCTGTTGCTTATGAGCTCTACCGCGCTCGCTGCCGAGCTTCCGTTGAAGGAGCTTCCGGGCGATGCGGACCGCGATCATTGGCTGCCCCAACAGGTCAATGCCGACGGCGCGCTCGAAAAACTGCAGGATGTCACCGGCGGGCCGGCCGTGAAATTCAGCGGCACCCAGGACAGGCCCATCCAGATCGCACTGATCTATCCGTCCGCCGATGTCTCCGATTTTTGGGCCCGCAACTATCTGGCCATGACCAAGCGCCTCGACGAGCTCGGCATTGAATACGAGACCCGTGAATTCGCCTCGCGGCAGATCGAGCACTCGCTGCAGTCGACCTATGCCGGACAGGTGGCGCAGGATGCCGACCTTTACGACTATGTGATCTTCGGCCCGTCGGAACTGGCAACACAGGCTGACAATATCGACAAGCTTGCCGGTACGGACGGGCTGGTGACCTATGTCTGGGCGTTTCATACACCCCTCAAATATCTGAAAAACCAGCCAGCCGCGTGGTTCGATTTTTCGTCCGCCTACGGTGCCCAGAAGATCTGCGACTATATGGTCGAGCGCCTGGGTAGCGACGTGACCTATGCGCTGAACCGCGGCATACCCGGCATCACTGATAACCAGCGCTCCGGCGACTTCATGGAATGCGTGAAGGAAAAGGGCAACTGGAATGCGGTCTATGAGCACTATGGAGAGTACCAGCGCGAAGGCGGCTTCGAGGGCACCCAGCTGATCCTGCAGGCCTACCCGGAAGCCAAGGTCATCCACAACGCCAACACGGCCATGTCCATGGGTTCGGTCGAGGCGCAGGTGGCCGCCGGCAAGGAAAAGGAGATCTTCAGCACGGGCTGGGGCGGCACCGGCCTGGAGCTCGATGCCATCCGCCGGGGCGAACTGGATGCGACTCCAATGCGCATGGGCGATGACGTCGGCGCAGCAACCGCCGAGGCCATCAAGGCACATATGGAAGACCGTGCCGGGGACCTGCCGCTGGTGTTCCTCGGCCGCATAACCGTCGCCCACGACCAGATGAGCAATGAGGAAATCGACGCTCTCGAGAAGGAGGCGTTCAGGTTCTCCGGGGTCGGCGCGCTCGAGCGCTAGAGCCTATGCGAGCACCCTGCCACACCGGATTGCCGTCCGGTGTGGCTTTTTGATTGATGGAAGGCAGTTGACCGCTTTGTGGTGCGTCCGGGGACAAAACACCGGCGTTTGCCAGTACGGCATGTCAGGAATTGCCAGCAACACGCTTGAAATGACGGCGTTTTGAAATAGAGTTCGGGCCAATCCAATCCACATTGGCTCCAGGCGCCTCAACCCATGAATGATGTTCCGCTCCGAACGGGCACAGAAGCGACCGCAGCGCAGGGCGATGACGAAATCATCTGCGCGATCAGGAACGTGTCCAAAACCTATGCCGGCGGCTCTGTTGCGCTTGATTCGGTCTCGCTTGACATAAGAAAGGGCGAAATACTCGCCCTGCTCGGACCCAACGGCGCTGGCAAGACAACGCTCATCTCCATCATCTGTGGCATCGTCAACGCCAGCGGCGGCACGGTCACGGTCGGCGGATACGATGTCGTGGACAATTTTCGCCAGAGCCGCAGCCTGATCGGCCTTGTGCCGCAGGAAGTCAATCTGGAGCCCTTCGAGACGGTGAACAACACCGTCACCTTCTCGCGCGGCCTGTTTGGAAAACCGCGGGACCCCGGCACGATCGAGCAGGTCCTTCGCAGGCTGTCGCTCTGGGACAAGCGCGACAGCCAGATCGTGACCCTGTCCGGCGGCATGAAACGGCGCGTTCTGATTGCCAAGGCGCTGTCGCACGAGCCGCGTGTCCTGTTCCTAGACGAGCCGACGGCAGGTGTCGATGTCGAATTGCGCAAGGACATGTGGGAAACCGTGCGCGCGTTGCAGGCGGACGGAGTCACCATCATTTTGACGACCCACTATATAGAAGAGGCCGAAGCGATCGCCGACCGCGTCGGCGTCATCGACAAGGGCAAACTGATGCTTGTCGAGGAAAAGGCGACGTTGATGCAACGCCTCGGCACCAAGCAGATCTGCATCGAACTGCAAGACCCGCTGGAAAGCATTCCTGACGCGCTTTCGAAATACGAACTCGAGATCGCCGCGAGCGACAACGCGCTCATCTACACCTATGACCCGACCGGCGGGCGCACCGGCATCACCTCGCTGTTCTCGGACCTCAAATCCGCCGGCCTTGTGCTGTGCGACGTCAAGACACACGAGAGCTCGCTGGAAGAGATCTTCGTCAATCTGATGTAACTGCTCACCCCCACTTTAAGTCCCCGAGATTCAACGGCGGTTTCAGACCCACTAGCTCAATCGAGATGCCTTTTTGGCCTCGGAGTGGTGCGACGATTTGAATCGGCTATTAACGATCCCCTCATTGCGATTTTCGTGATTCTATCGGGTTATGACACGTGTTCGATTGATTTGGGAAAAGCCGCATTGGGGTGGTCTTTCAGTCAAGGTCAGGGCTCCTCGCGGCATTTGGAAGCCTGGAAAGGCGATGCGGCCACCGCATGGCCTGATGTCCATGGCAGCGCGGGCGGACTGATGGCAAGCGTGAATGGCACTTCCCTGCGTGAAGAGTTCGATGCTGCCAGGGCGCGCATTGCCGCGCTGCGCAAAGCGGGCAGGATTTCAGATGACGTCGATGCGGTTATTGGCGTGTTGTGCAGCTTGCTGGGCATCCTGATCGCCATCTTTCTGGAAAAGACGACCAGGAAGACCGGCAAGAACTCCAGTATTGCGCCGTCGCAGACGGATAAGGACAACACCGGGAAACGGAGCAAAAAGGCTTCCGGCAAGGGTGTGGCGCCGAACTGGATGACGGGCGAAAACCTTCGCAAGGTCACCGTCGGGGAAACCTCCACCGTCCAGGTTTGTGACAGTTGCGGGGCTGATCTCTCAGAGCCTGAATCTAAAGTTTTACGTTGCATTGCAGTGCCTTGCCAGTCTGCGTGTCACCAGGCGGATGCTTGCAATGTGCGCCCAGGCGGTTGAACTTTCGACGGTGTTCTCCCAGTCTTTGGCCAACCGGCGGCACCTTCCCAACCATGCAAAAGTACGCTCGACCACCCAACGCATGGGCAGCAGAACGAAACCCTTTACCGCACCTGGTCGCTTGACGATCTCCAGGGTCCACTTGTTGCCCATGGTTTGTCGGAGCTTGTCACCTGCATACCCGCCGTCGGCGAAAATATGGCGCAGCCAGGGGAACTTTTTACCGACAGCCTTGAGCACATCGGGTGCACCGTCACGGTCCTGGATGTTGGCGGCATGAACGATGATCACCAGCAGAAGCCCAAGGACGTCCGTCACGATATGACGCTTGCGCCCCTTGGTCTTTTTGCCGGCGTCATAGCCGCAAACACCACCACTTTCTGTCGTTTTTACGCTTTGGCTGTCGATCACGCCAGCCGTCGGCTGCGCATCGCGCCCTTCCAATTCACGGGCAGCGGTGACCAGCAGATCGTTCATTGCCTCCAGAATACCGGCATTGCGCCAAGCGTAGAAATATCCCTGCACTGTCGTCATGGGCGGGAAGTCAATTGGCAGCGCACGCCACTGACAGCCTGTCGATCCGATGTAGAAAATCGCGTTGATTACTTCGCGCATGTCTGCGGTCCGGGGGCGTCCTCCGGGGCGTGCTGGTGGAACCATAGGTTCGAGGATTGCCCATTCTTCGTTCGTAACGTCACTTGGATAACGATCCGTTTTGCGGTTATACGTGAGGCGGGCGGTATCAGTCCAAGGCACAGTGGTTCCTCCGTTCGGTTTTCGATTGCGAACATGGAATCACAATTGACTGGTATCGCTCAACAATTTTTCCCAAAGACTTTTCGGTCAGGCTCTCAGACGTCGAACCCTCGGCGCGCGAGGAACGCATCCATCTCGATATCATGTTCGAGGTTGTCGAGAAAAAGGTCGTCGCAGAAACCAGGGACTGCCCCAAATGCCGCACCCGAACCAAGGGGCGTTTCCCTGAAAACATGCCGGGGCCTTTGCAATATGGCGTTGGCTTTCAGGCCTTCGTGATCAACCTGCTGATTGCCCAGATGCTGTCTTTGCGCCGCGCCGTCGAACTGGTGCGGGCCATCTCTGGCGTCAGGATGTCGCAGGCCACCTGCCTGGGCTACATCCAGCGACTGCACGAGGCGCTTGAACCCTGGGAAACGGCTGCCGCCGCACATCTTCTGACCCGCCCGGCCCTGCATGCCGATGAGACCGGTTTCAGGGTCGACAGCAAAAACCAGTGGCTGCATGTGCTGACCGATGACTCCCTGACCCTCATTTATGGATACCCCGGTGTCAAGCGATTTTCGAACGGTGATGTGAGCGTGTGATCGGATGCGGTCATTTATCAGGCCTCACAGTGCGGCTTTTTGTGCAGCCGCGGGCCGGTATGGTGATGCGCGAACCGGGTCCAAATCAAGTTCCAAAGCTATTTTGCCTTTTGGGTCAACATGGTTTTCCCGCTCCGGATCTTTCCGATCAATCTCCCATGCTATTCGTCGACCTCTTCACACGTCCCGGGCACCGACGCGAAGCGTTGCGCGATCCGCGCTTACGCTACCGCCTCCGGATTCCGATAATTCTCCTGTTTCGATATCATGGCCCAGATACCCCGTGCCATCCTGTTGGCCAGCGTGATCGCGACCAGAAGCTTCGGTTTTCGATCCAGCATTCTGGCCAGCCAGCTTCCCTTGCGAACCCCAAACCGCGTCGCCGCATTGATCACTGACATCGCCCCGATGATCAACAGGCTTCGGATGTCTTTCTGACCCATCTTCGAAACTTTCCCGAGCCGGTCCTTACCGCCTGTCGAGCGCTGAAGCGGCACGAGACCCAGCCAGGCTGCGAAGTCACGCCCCCGTTTGAAGCAATTCATGTCCGGGGCAAAGGCCTCAATTGCCAGTGCCGTCTGCAACCCGACGCCCGGCATTGTTGTCAGCCTTCGCACTGTGCCGGATGCTTTCGCCTCCGTCTTGAGTTGCTTCGTCAGATCGAAAATCCTGGTCGCCAGCAGATCGATGTGCTCGGCATACATCCGGGCCGTGTTACGCACGAGGGCGGGCAGCCCATTGGTATCGTCGTCCAGCGCGGCTCTCAACTTCTTGATCCCCGCCTTGCTCTTCGGCCCGATCACGCCATATTCGGCGAGATGGCCGCGCAGCGCATTGATGGTCTGCGTGCGCTGCCTGACAAACATCTGCCGTGATCGGAACAGCATGCCGCGCGATTGCTGCTCGGTGGATTTCACCTCAACGAACCGCATGGTCGGCCGGGAGGCAGCTTCAGTGATCGCCTCAGCGTCTGCCCTGTCGTTTTTCTGCCTTTTGACAAAAGGTTTCACGTACTGAGGTGGAATCAGCTTCACCTCATGGCCCAACTTACCGATCTCGCGGCCCCAATCGTGAGCTGTGGCGCAGGCCTCCATCGCGACAATGCATCGGGGCTGCTGTGCAAGAAACGGCATGAACTGGGCGCGGCTCAACTTCTTGCGGTAGCCAACCGAGCCATCGGCTGTGGCTCCGTGGACCTGAAAAACCTGCTTTGCAAGATCAACGCCGATGATGCTAACTTCCGACATGTGGATACTCTCCCTTTGATTTGTGACGTTCAGTATAACGGCACCTGGCACATTACGATGCCTCCGGGCGGGGTATCCACACTATCAAGTTCCTGCACCCCAGGCGCGGCAAGGAAGCGATAGAGGCATTCGGCATCATTCCGGTCTACACCGGGGTGTTGATCCATGATTGCTGGGCATCCTACCTTGCATACAGCCAGTGCAAGCATCAGCTATGCGGGTCGCATCTGCTTCGGGAACTGACCTTTGTCGTCGACTCCAGCAATTACCGTTGGGCGCGCCTGATGAGGAAGGTGTTGCGTGAGGTCTGCCATAAGGTCAACAAGAGCGAGACCGGGGTGTTGAGCGAGGCCGAATGTCGCAAGATACGCAAAAGGTATCGGACCATTCTGACGCAAGGAGCCACGGAAATGCCCGACGTTCCTGCGAAACCGGAAGGTAAGCGCGGACGGGTCGCAAAGTCGGATGCCCACAACCTGCATGAGCGTCTGTTGAAACACGAGGACTCCGTGCTTCGCTTCATGAGCGAACCCGATGTCAGCTTCACCAATAACGCGGGCGAGCAAAAAATCAGGATGGCAAAGGTCAAAATCAAAGTCTCGGGCTGCTTCCGGACAGACCGCTATGCACACGCCTGGTGCCGGATATCAAGCTACCTGAGTTCCATGGGTGCCCTCGGATATAATCCACTTGTCGCGATCCAGATCGCGCTGGCCGGAAATGCCGCCAATATGGTCAAATCACACTATGCTCAAGACGCGTGACGGGGTGAGCAGTTACGAAAACCGGTACATATGCCGGCGCAACGATCGGCACACTCGCCAATTCCGGCGGCCGCTACAAGGGCAAGATCACCGATCCGGAGACCGACAGAACCTATACTGGAAAAGCTTCCATTTCCGGAGCTCAAATGAAGATGCAGGGCTGTGTGCTCGGTGGTCTGATCTGTCAGTCTCAGACCTGGACAAAGCTCTAGCCATGTTCCGCGGCGGCGCTTGAAGGCTCGCCGCCGCAAAAAATCACATCGAATTAACGCGCTCTTTGGCCAAAAAGGACCTTCTGCGCTTCCTTGTCATCGGCGATGTTGTGCTTCGCCCGTTCTTCCTTGCCAATTTCCAGGGCGCGCTCAACACTGGGTTTCGCCATCATGACATCGAACCAGCGCTTGAGATTGGGGAAGTCGTCCAGCGTCTGACCCTGGCGTTCGAATGGAATGACCCATCCGATGCTGGCCATGTCGGCGATCGAATAGTCGCCGGCAAGATATTCATGCTTGGCCAGCCGCTCGTTCATCACACCATAAAGCCGGTTGACCTCATTGGTGTAGCGGTCGATCGCATAAGGAACCTCTTCGGGGGCGTATTGACGGAAGTGATGCGCCTGACCGGCCATCGGGCCAAGCCCGCCCATTTGCCAAAACAACCACTCATCGGCTGCAACCCGGTCACGTTCGTCCGTCGGGTAGAACTTGCCGAACTTGCGGCCGAGATATTGAAGGATAGCGCCTGATTCAAAAACGGATATGGATTCGCCATCCGGACCTTCCGGATCGACAATTGCCGGCATCCGGTTGTTTGGCGCGATCTTTAGAAATTCCGGCTCGAACTGCTCTCCTTTTCCGATATTCACAAATTTTACAACATATGGAACGCCAAGCTCCTCAAGCATGATGGTAATTTTCCAGCCATTGGGCGTTGGCCAATAATAAAGTTCAATTGGCGAATTCTGCTCTGCCATATCCCGTCTCCGATTACTGACAGAAACAGACATAGGGCAGCCGTTCGCCAAAATGAACCGGGACCCCGGGAAATCCCTTTCCAATTGCGCGTCAAAGCCTTCCTGACCCTGCCCGCAATGTGAACTGGCGATGAATGACACCCTCAGCAACAGTTCAGAGCGCCTGGCGCATGATTGCGCCATGCAAAGACACGAAACCGAGGTGCGCACCATGATCGCTGCTTTGACCCGCCGTTTCATCCTGATCAGCCTGGCATTCGCCATTGTCGCCGGTGCGGTCGCATTCGCTGTGGGCAAGCAGGACCGCCACAGCCGCTCCTGGGTCGCCGGACAGTCCGTACCATGCGTTGTCCAAGACGTGTCGCATTGCATCCCTTAGGCCCCAAGATAGGTTTTGGAGACTTGTAATGATTGCCAATGCCACACACCACATTTCGACCGCACTGCGTATCGGTCTTGTCAGCATGTTCTTCATTGGTCCGGTTGCCGGTTTCGCGGCGAGCCAGGCCGGTCCGGACAAGGCGGGCATGAAAGGCGCTGGCCTGGTTATCTTCGTCAGTCTGCAGCGGAACCGCTGATCCCATCCCATCAATGCCGCCTCGGCCCGTTAAGATTGAATGCCTATTTTGCGGCTGATCCGGGACATGGTCGTTTTCATGTCACGCCACGGCGACTATATTAATGCATGGACACTCGAATCAGCTCAACGAACAGGTCGGCCATCGTCACACCGCCGACCATCAATCCGGAATCCTTTTCAAATGCCGAGGAGGCGGTGGCTGCGCTGCAGGCAATCTACCAGCGCAACACATCTTTTCTGCGAGATCATTTCAAAACATTCGGAAGCGGCGGCGCCGTAGAGGGAACGCGCTATCGTGCCTTTTATCCGCAGGTGCGGGTGACAACGTCCAGCTTCGGCCATATCGACAGCCGCCTGTCCTTTGGCCATGTGACGGCGCCCGGCACCTATACCGCGACCATTACCCGGCCCAGCCTCTTTCAATCCTATCTGGAACAGCAACTGGGGCTGCTGATCAAGAACCACGATCTCGAAGTGATCGTCGAGGAATCTACGACGCCGATCCCGCTGCACTTCGCACTCGGCGAGGACGCCAATGTGGACGCCTCGTTCGCGAACAATATCTCCGCTCCCTTGCGGGACGTGTTCGATGCGCCCGACTTGAATATTACGGATGATGAAATCGTCAACGGCACCTACGATCCGGACGCCGGCGAACCGCTGCCGCTGGCGGCCTTTACCGCCCAGCGCGTCGACTATTCCCTGGCGCGGCTCGCACATTACACCGCGACGCGCGCCGAGCATTTCCAGAATTTCGTTCTCTTCACCAACTATCAGTTCTACATCGAGGAGTTCTGTGCCTTCGCCAAATCGCTGATGGCCGATGGCGGCGGCGGTTACGAGTCCTTCGTTGAACCCGGCAACGCCATCACCTGCGCCGGCGATATTGCGCCGAGGCCGGATGTCGGGCCGTCCCGGATGCCGCAGATGCCGGCCTATCACCTCAAACGGTCCAATCACACCGGGATCACGATGATCAATATCGGCGTCGGCCCTTCCAATGCGAAGACCATCACCGACCATGTTGCCGTCCTGCGCCCGCACTCTTGGTTGATGCTCGGTCACTGCGCCGGTCTTCGCAACAGCCAGCAACTGGGCGATTATGTCCTGGCGCACGCTTATGTGCGCGAGGATCATGTCCTGGATGATGATTTGCCTGTCTGGGTTCCGCTGCCGGCGCTTGCCGAGGTGCAAGTGGCGTTGCAGGAGGCCGTTGCAGAGGTCACAGGGCTTGAAGGTTATGACCTGAAGCGCATCATGCGTACGGGAACCGTGGCAACAATCGACAACCGGAACTGGGAACTGCGCGACCAGAGCGGACCCGTGCACCGGCTTTCACAGTCGCGGGCAATCGCGCTCGACATGGAATCGGCGACGATTGCCGCCAATGGTTTCCGGTTCCGCGTGCCTTACGGAACTTTATTGTGTGTCTCGGACAAGCCGCTGCACGGAGAACTGAAACTTCCCGGCATGGCGACGGATTTCTACCGAACGCAGGTCAATCAGCATTTGAAGATCGGCATTCTGGCACTTGAAAAACTTGCCGCAATGCCGCCGGAACGTCTTCATTCGCGAAAACTGCGCAGCTTCTTCGAGCCGGCGTTCCAGTAAATTACGCCTCTGCCTCGGCCTCTTTACGGTTCTTGGGATCAAGCTGGACAATACTCTGTGACCGCCACGCCGTTGCCACCAGCACCAGCGCGATTGCGAATGCACCGAGCCCGATCATGAACGGCAGGTCGCGGTTTTCAGCCATGGTCAGCCCGCCGACAAGCGAAATCGATCCCGATCCCAGCGTAAACAGGGCGATCGACACACCCATGACCCAGCCCTGCTGTGTTTCGTCCACCGTTTCGGAAAACATCAACAGCAGGGTCGGATAGGTGATGGCGAAGGCAGCAAGGATCGGAAGGACCAAAATGAACGAAAGATCCGGGAAGGGATTGATCATGAACAGCGCCAGGAATACGGCCATGATGATCACCGTGACCGCAATCGTTCTGATCTGCCTGAAACGGGCGAGCACCGGCCCCAGCAAAAAGGTGCTGCTGAAGGCCATCGCAGCGCCTGCCGCGACGATGATCGCGCTGGTCGAGAAGGTTCCGAATTTGAATCTCGCGACAACGTAATCGTCGAGGAAGATAAAAAAGCAGTTGAGGCCGAGAACCGCAAAAAAGAAAACTCCGCCAACACGAGCAACGACGGGATGCTTGGCAACTCTCCAAAGCGTCAGGAAAACCTCGGAAAGACCGAAATCGATCTTGCGGCGCTGTTTGAGGGTCTCCTTGAAGGACACCTGAATGAGAACAAGGGCCGCCAGAACGATCAAGGCTGCGAAGTAAGTTGGAAGTTCAAGTGAGGCGAAATCGCCCAGAACCTGCTTGCTGGCGAGCACACCGACAATGATCGGCCCACCCATAAGGCCGGCGGCCGCAGCCGCTGCGATATAGCCCATATAGCGGTTCTTCTCGTCCGGCCCGTTTGCCAGGTCAATCAGAGCCGCCTGCGCGATCGGCTGGTTGCCAGCCGTGAAACCGGCAACGACGCGACCGACGACAAGAAGCACAAAGCTCGATGTCATGAGCGCAAGGATCGTCAGGACATAACCGACAAGCGTACCGGTCAGGCAGATCAGGATCCCGTATTTGCGGCCTATATAGTCGGACAGTTTGGATATGAAGGCGGCGCCGAAGAACCAGGAAACAAAGAACAGGCCGATAACGATTCCATAGCGCACCTCGCGCGAAGCCTGCGGCATGTCGTGCGGCAGGAACTGCCGGCTGGTGTCGAAGAGGATCGCGGTTATCAAAGGGTACATCAGGCCCTGGCCCATGATGTCGATGAACACCACCATCAGGAGTGCAAAGCGTGAAATTCCCATGCCGACCTCCGAGTCATGCTGCCAGGGCAACAGCATCAAAGCAGTTTGACGGCTAAATTACGAGTATTTACGTGCCAAGTTCTTTTGGATCGACACAGAATACCGCCAAATAGGAAGTCTTGGTCCGACGTTACATGTTCGGATAAACAGGTCCCTCGCCACCTTGTGGTGGTACCCAGTTGATGTTCTGGTTGGGATCCTTGATGTCACACGTCTTGCAGTGCACGCAGTTCTGCGCGTTGATGACGAATTTCGGCTCACCGCCGTCCTCTTCCACCCATTCATAGACGCCGGCCGGACAATATCGTGCTGACGGGCCGGCAAAGACGTCGTGTTCCGAACTCTTCTGAAGCGCGGCATCCTGAAGCTGGAGATGCACCGGCTCGTCTTCCTCATGGTTGGTGTTCGAGAGGAACACGGAGGAAAGCCGGTCGAACGTCAGTTTTCCGTCGGGTTTGGGATAGTCGATCTTCTTGTGTTTCGACGCGGGCTCGAGCGCTGCGTAGTCAGCCTTGCCATGCTTCATCGTACCGAACACCGAAAAGCCGAAAAGCGTGTTGCACCACATGTCGAAACCGCCGAGCATAACACCACCGACCGTCCCGAGCCGGGACCAGAGCGGTTTGACATTGCGGACCTTCTTGAGGTCCTTGCCGATTTCGCTGTCGCGCCAGCCCGCCTCATATCCGCTCAACTCATCTGCGGACCGTCCTGCGGCAATGGCCTCGGCAACCTGTTCAGCCGCCTGCATGCCGGACAGCATCGCGTTGTGGGAACCCTTGATACGCGGAACATTGACGAATCCGGCCGAGCAACCGATCAGCGCACCGCCGGGGAAAACCAGCTTGGGCACGGACTGGTAGCCGCCCTCGGTGATTGCACGCGCTCCGTAGGCGATCCGCTTGCCGCCCTCGAAGGTCGGCGCAATGGCCGGGTGTGTCTTGAAGCGCTGAAACTCCTCGAACGGAGACAGGTAGGGATTCTTGTAGTTCAGGTGCATGACAAAGCCGACAGCGACCTGGTTGTCCTCAAGGTGGTAGAGGAACGAGCCGCCACCCGTCTTGCCGTCGAGGGGCCATCCGAAGGAGTGTTGCACCAGGCCCTGCTTGTGCTTCGACGGATCGACTTCCCAAAGTTCCTTGATGCCGATGCCGAATTTTTGAGGCTCGCTGTCCTTGTCCAAGGCGAAATGACTGATCAACTGCTTTGCGAGCGATCCGCGAACGCCCTCGCCGATGAGCACGTATTTGCCCATGAGTTCCATGCCGCGCGCAAAATTGGGGCCCGGCTTGCCGTCGCGCCCGACGCCCATGTCTCCGGTCGCAACGCCGATCACTGCGCCCTCATCGTTATAAAGCACCTCGGTAGCGGCAAATCCCGGATAAATCTCAACCCCGAGTTCTTCCGCCTTGGCGGCAAGCCAGCGGCAAACATTGCCGAGCGACACGATGTAATTGCCGTGATTGTTCATCAGCGGCGGCATCATGAAATTGGGCAGCGTCAGTGAACCGGATGGTCCAAGCACCAGGAAATGGTCCTGGTTGACCGGGGTCTTGAACGGGTGCTCCGGATCGTCGCGCCAGTCGGGCAGCAGCTTGTCGACACCGACAGGATCGACTACCGCGCCGGACAGGATGTGCGCACCGACCTCGGCGCCCTTTTCCAGCACGACGACAGAGAGTTCTTCATTGAGCTGTTTGAGACGAATGGCAGCAGCAAGCCCTGCCGGCCCCGCCCCCACGATGACCACGTCGAATTCCATGCCTTCGCGCTCAGGCAATTCGAGTTCGTCGCTCATAGTTCAGCTCCTCCACATTAACGGGGCGCCCGGTGTCCGTCCCGACACTGGCCAATAGCGTTTCGGGAATTACAGCGCAATGATTTAGAATCATTCTGTCAGGATTTCCATGATTTACTTTGACGTAAACGTCAATGGTATTCGGTGAAGCGCTGCGAATTGTCGCGGTTTCTCTTGCGTGCGGCAGTGGAATTCCACAGCGGATGCTTCAATTCAGCCGCATCAGATCATACAATCCAGCCATGACCGGTGAAGATGAAAACTCGGCCAGGGCGCCAACGGCCGGCGAACTGGCGGCAATGCTGCATTTTTATGCGGAAGCGGGTGTCGACTGCTCGCTTGCCGATACAGCGATCGACCGGTTTGACCAATCCAGGACGAGGGGCGCGAGTCAAACGCAACCCGCACCGTCAACGCAACCTACATCCGAAGCGGCCAGCCCTGATCCGGTCACTCGGGCCGTGAACACCCCCTCCCCGCAAAAAATGGCCGCGACCGTTCCGGACGAAACGGCGGTCTCGGATGCGCGGCAGGCCGCCCGCGACGCGCAGTCCGTTGACGCGCTGCGTGAAACGCTGTCCTCATTCGAGGGCTGCAATCTCAGATTCGGAGCCCGCAGCACCGTGTTTGCGGACGGAAACCCGCAGTCCGATATCATGTTCATCGGTGAAGCGCCGGGCCGCGACGAGGACCGGCAGGGCCTTCCATTCGTCGGGCGCGCCGGCCAATTGCTCGACAAAATGCTTGCCGCGATCGATCTCGACCGGACCGGATGCTACATCACCAACATGATCCCCTGGCGGCCGCCGGGCAACCGCTCGCCAACCCCGCTGGAGATCGAGCTTTGCCGGCCGTTCATCGAGCGGCACGTCGAACTGGTGGAGCCGAAGATCGTGGTTTTCCTCGGCAATGTTTCGACCAAGGCCCTGCTCGGCACGACACGCGGCATCCTGTCCCTGCGGGGAACCTGGTCCGAGTATCGTCCTAATAACGACACGACACTTCCCGCACTGCCAACGCTCCATCCGGCCTATCTGCTGCGAAACCCGGCGCAGAAGAAATTGTCCTGGCAGGATTTTCTGTCGATCCGCGATCGGCTGGACCGGATTTCCGCCTGATCGCACGCCCTCCAGACGTCATGATGATCGATGCTCCGCCTGGCGACAAACCAGCTGGAACGTTTTTGGCGACCATGTCGCTTATAAGAGCGTGTTTTCCAAATATTTCCGCCACATTGGAGTGTATTGGGAGCGGTAGCCCGACGTGATCGGTCCAGCCGGCTGTCCGAACGCTTCCTAACCACAACCGTGCACATGAAGGTCCATGTTATGGCGAGCAGTATTGTTCCGATAGCAAGCCTCCTCCTTTCGGCATTTTTCATGCTGCTTGGCATCGGACTTTCGGGTTATCTCATTCCGCTAAGAGCAGTGCAGGAAGGCTGGTCCACCTTCGAAATTTCGATGATCGCGACCGGCTACGCCATCGCGTTCACGGCCGGTTGCCTCGCGGTACCGCGCCTTGTTCTGCGTGTCGGGCATGTTCGTGTCTTTGCCGTCCTGGCGGCGCTGATGTCGATCTCCTTGCTGATGCACGCACTCGTTATCCACCCGGCGGCCTGGATTCTCTTTCGCGGCATAACCGGCTTTTCGATTGCCGGCGGTTACATGGTCATCGAAAGCTGGCTCAACGAACGCGTTACCAATGAGACGCGCGGCACGGTGTTCTCCGTGTACATGGTCATTGCCATGATCGCCGTTATGCTGGGACAGTTCATGGTGCCGTTGGGAAATCCGCTCACGGCGTCGCTTTTTATGGTCTGCGCCATCGTCTTTGCCCTTGCGCTCATGCCGACGGGACTTTCCAATGCCCAGTCGCCGCAGCCGCTCACGCAGGTGTCCGTCAACATCTTCGCGCTTTATCGGAAGTCTCCGGCAGCGGTGGTTGGTGCAACACTGGCCGGTGCGGTTACCGGTGCTTGGAACAATCTTGCGCCGGTCTTCGCACAGCTCAACGGGCTTTCCACGACCACCGGTGCGACCATGCTGGCCGTCGCGATGATCGGCGGCGCCCTGTTCCAGTTTCCGCTCGGGCGCATGTCGGACAGGGTCGACCGGCGCTATGTCATGGCGCTTGCAGGTGTCATCGGGGTTGTGGCGTGCCTGCTTAATCTCCTGGTGGGAACCTCGAACATCTATCTGTTCCTGGTTTTCGTACTCCTGCTCGGATCGGTCATGTATCCGATCTATTCGCTGGTTGTCGCCCACGCCAACGACTATGCGCAGGCCGACGAGTTTGTCTCGACTTCCAGCGGACTGCTTATCGTCTATGGCGTCGGTACGATGTTCGGACCACCCGTCTCCGGTGTCCTGATGGACACCTTCGGCACCCAGGCGCTGTTCGCAGTCATCGGTGTGGGCTTTGCCCTGTATGGCGGCTATGCCTATTTCCGGAGCTTCCGCCGTCCACAGGCATCCGAAGAGGAACGGGTCGACTTCCAGGCGATCCCGCTCGATCGCGCCCAGACGCCGCAGACATACGAGTTGGACCCGCGCGTCGAGCTCGGGGACGAGCAGGAACCAGTCAACGGCTAGAGGCTCTTCAACCCTGCGGTGTCGTGAACCTGCGCGCCGCCTTCTGTTCGACGCCCAACCGGTGCTCGCGAACGATGATGTAGAGACCGGCGGCAATGACGATAGCCGTTCCAATGATCATCGACCATTGCGGCACATCACCGAACAGGAAAAAGCCGGCAGCGATGCCAAACACGATCGACGTGTATTCGAACGGTGCGATCGTAGAGACTTCGGCATAGCGGTAGCTTTGCGTCAGCAGAATCTGGCCAAGTCCCCCTAGTATTCCTGCGCTCACCAGCAAGATGAGGCCCGGCGTATCAAGCGGGACCCAGCCGAACGGAATGGTGAAGAGCGACAGCACGGTTGCGGAAAGCGAGAAGTAGAGAACGATGGTTGGCGTCTTCTCGGTCAATATCAGACGCCGCACGAGGATCATGGCGAATGCCACGAGGAAAGCGGAGGTCAGAACGGACATGACACCACGCGTCTGGCCGCTTTGCCAGAAATCGCCCTCGAAAAGGGTCAGCAACGGCCAGGATATGACAAGCACACCGATCAGGCCGACACCCACCGCCGACCACCGGTAAATTCGGATCGTCTCGCCAAGAACCAGGGACGCAAGCACCACCATCAGCAAGGGTCGGGCATAGCCGATCGCGATTGCATCGGGGAGCGGCAGTTGCGTAAGTCCATAGAACCCGAAGGCCATGGCCGAAACGCCGACAAGGCCGCGCCACAAATGTCCCATCGGGTTTCGCGTATAGAATGCCGTGTGGAGCTGCCGACGCCAGGCGAGATATAGGAATACCGGGATCATCGCCATCGAGGAGCGGAAGAATACCAGCTGTCCCGCAGGAACTCCGTCTCCCGCTGCCTTGATGCAGGTCGCCATGGCAACGAAGAACATGACTGAAGCCAGCTTGAGGAATATGCCGGTCAGTGCATTCGCTTGTCCGTCATCCAGAGAGGCTTCGCTCATGTTTCCTTCTTCATCGAGGCGAGCCGGTGCTTACCCGCCAGTTGCCTCCCGGATCGCGGACCAAATGCGCTGCGGGGTCGTCGGCATCTCGATGTGGCGTATCCCGTAAGCCCGGTCCAGCGCGTCGATCACGGCGTTCAGGGCCGCCGGACAGGCGCCGATTGTCGCTGCTTCGCCGGCACCCTTCATACCCATCGCATTTGTCGTCGACGGCACATTGCGCGTTTCGAATTTGAAGGACGGCATGTTGTCCGCGCGTGGCATCGCATAGTCCATGAAACTTGCAGTCAGCAATTGTGCATCTTCGGTGTAAGACGCGCCTTCCAGCAGGCATTGACCGATGCCCTGAACGGCACCGCCATGGATCTGGCCGAGCAGCAGGACGGGATTCACCACCACGCCGAAATCGTCGACGATGTTGTAGTTCACGATTTCCAGATGGCCGGTTTCCGGGTCAATCTCGATCTCGCAGATATGGGTACCGTTGGGATAGGTTGCCTCATCCTGTTTGATGTCGGCGACGGCCTTGAGCTGCTCCTTGTCCTCGGCAGCGGCGGCCAGATTTTCGTAGCTGATTTTCTGGTCGGTGCCGACAACACGCGCCTCACCGCCCACCAGTTCAATGTCGTCGGCGGAGGCTTCAAGCTGATTGGAGGCAATCTGCCGCATCTGCCGGGCAAGGATCTCGCCGGCCCGATCGACGGACACGCCGCCGAGCGGCACGGATCGCGATCCACCCGTCCCGCCGCCCTTGGCGAGATCGGCGGTATCGCCCTGCTTGACGATGATTTTTTCAAAGTCGATGCCGATGCGGTCGGCGATGAACTGGCTGTAGGCGGTCGCGTGCCCCTGCCCGTTGGTTTGAGTGCCGATAAAGAGTGTTATCGTTCCGTCATCATTGAGCTGAAGATGCGCGGGTTCTGAACCGGCAAATGCGCAGGCCTCGATATAGACCGAGATACCGAGACCCCGGATCCGGCCACGGCTGCGCGCCTCCTCGGCACGGGCTGCAAAGTCGGCATATCCGGCATTTTCAAGCGCCCGGTCCAGATGTCCCTGATACTCGCCAACATCATATTCGCGGCCCGAAACCGTCGTATAGGGGAACTGCTCCGGCTTGATGAAGTTGCGGCGACGCAGCTCTGCGGGGTCGATGCCCGTTTCGCGCGCGCAGGCATCAACCAGACGCTCCAGAAGCAGCGCCGCTTCGGGGCGCCCTGCCCCGCGATAGGCATCCACCGGCGTTGTGTTCGTGTAGACGCCCTGAATGCGCAAGTGGTGTGTGCGGATGTCGTAGACACCCGTCGCCATCATGGCGCCGAAAAGCGGGATGCTTGGTCCGAAACCGCTCAGATAGGCGCCCATATTGGCTTTGACGTCGATACGCAGCGCGGTAAACCGGCCGTTTTCGTCCATGGCCATTCTGGCGCTGACCAGGTTGTCACGCCCGTGGGCATCGGCAACGAAGTGCTCGGACCGGTCCGCCACCGTCTTGACCGGACGATCCAGCCGGCGCGCGGCCTCCATGACAAGCGCGTATTCACGGTAGTTGTGCGCGCGCGTACCGAAGCCGCCACCCACGTCACCGGAAATCACCCGGATCCTTTCGGGATCCATGTCGAACACATGTCTGGCAAGTGTGTTTCGGATGCCGTGCACGCCTTGCGAACCCAGGATCACTTCGAAGCTCTCGGACTGGGAATTCCATTCGGCCAGCGCAGCGCGCGGTTCCATGAAGTTGGAGATCAGCCGGTTGTTGATGAAAGAGATTTCCGTGACGTGATGTGCTTCATCAAAAGCCGTATCGGTTCCCGCTTCGTCGCCCTGCTCGAACAGATAGACCCGGTTCGAACCGAGTTCCGGCCACAAAAGCGGCGCATCTTCGGCCAGGGCGTCATTCATGTCGGCGACGGCTTCGGCATCGTCCCATTCGATATCGATGAGCTCGGCGGCATCCTGCGCCTGCCTTGTGCTCTCGGCGATCACGAAGGCGACCGCATCGCCGACATAGCGCACCTGCCCGTCGCACAGCACCGGCGTCTCGCGCAGCTCACACTTGGTTCCGTCCGGTTGTTGTACCGGCGTAAAGCAATGGATGCTGCCGAGATGGGAAACATCCTTTGCGGTCATGATCAGTTTCACACCATCGGCAGCCGCAGCATCCGCGATCGAGTTGATCGTGAAGTTCGCTGCTGAATAGGGCGAACGCAGAACATAGCCGTAGAGCTGGTCCGGCTTGTGGAAATCATCCGTGAACCGGCCCTTGCCTCGGACAAGGGCATCATCTTCTTTTCGAAGCGCGGAGGCCCCGACGCCGAATTTCGGAGTCACAATATTCATTGACAAACCTGTGCGTTGGAGAACCGGAATGGAACAGGAACCGCGTCCTGCGTCCTTTATAGGGTCTGCCCGGCACATTGTCACCACAGGTGTCGTTTTGAATCGCCGGCTCCGCTACGCGTGAAGATATTGACGGCGCAACCGGATGGGGACTACAGCAAGCTGGATGGCCAGCAGTATGGAACAGGCACCATGACCGGACACGAAGTTCGTCTTGAAGACTACAAACCGACGGCGTTCGAAATCGAGACGGTCGACCTGACGTTCCGGCTTGATCCTGCCCGCACGATTGTCACCAGCCGCCTCTCAATGCGCCGCAGAAACGGTGAGCCGGCGTCACCCCTGGTTCTTGACGGCGACGAGCTGACGTTCGTCGAGCTCAAGATCGACGGCCATGCGGCCGGCAGTGACCGTTTTGAAGCTTCGCCGTCCCGACTGGAGGTTCGCGATCTACCGCAGACGGAATTCTTCACACTGGAGATCGTCACGGAAGTGGCGCCGGCCGACAATACGAAACTGATGGGCCTTTACCGCTCGAGCGGCGTCTACTGCACGCAATGCGAGGCGGAAGGCTTTCGCCGCATCACCTATTTTTTGGACCGGCCCGATGTCCTGGCGATCTACACAACAAGGATCGAGGCGCCGAAAGAGGATGCTCCACTGCTTCTGTCAAACGGCAATCCGACAGACAGCGGAGACCTTGGGGAAGGCTGGCACTACGCCGTCTGGCACGATCCGCATCCGAAACCAAGCTATCTGTTTGCACTGGTCGCCGGTGACCTTGCAGTGGTCCGCGATGATTTTGTCACGGCATCGGGCAGGCCCGTCAAACTGGAGATCTACGTCGAACACGGCAAGGAAGCCCGTGCCGCCTATGCGATGGACGCGCTGAAGCGTTCGATGAAATGGGACGAGGAGCGGTTCGGCCGCGAATACGACCTCAGCGTCTTCATGATCGTCGCGGTCTCCGACTTCAACATGGGCGCCATGGAAAACAAGGGCCTGAATATCTTCAACGACAAATATGTCCTGGCTGATGCCGATACCGCGACCGATACGGACTACGCGAATATCGAGGCGATCATCGCACATGAGTATTTTCACAACTGGACCGGCAACCGCATCACCTGCCGCGACTGGTTCCAGCTTTGCCTCAAGGAGGGGCTGACCGTTTATCGCGATCATGAATTCTCGGCGGATACGCGATCAAGGCCGGTCAAGCGCATCGCCGAAGTGCGGCTTCTGAAAGCCCATCAGTTTCCCGAGGACAGCGGCCCGCTTGCCCATCCGGTGCGGCCGTTGCGCTACAGCGAGATCAACAACTTCTACACCGCAACGGTCTATGAAAAGGGATCGGAGGTGGTGCGAATGCTTGCCACCATTCTGGGCACCGAAGATTTCAAACGCGGTCTTGATCTCTATTTTACGCGCCACGATGGCGATGCGGCGACGATCGAGGATTTCCTGGCCTGCTTCGAGGACGCAACCGGGGTCGATCTTTCGCAATTCTCCGTCTGGTATCATCAGGCCGGTACGCCCGTCCTGTCGGTTGGATCACGCTACGATACTTCCGCAAAAAAGCTCATCGTCGATATTGAGCAGTCGGTGCCGCCGACGCCGGGCGAAGAGCGGAAGAAACTGATGCACATTCCCCTTCGCTTCGGACTGTTTGATCCGCAGGGCAAGGAAATAACGGCGCGGACGGTATCCGGCATCGAATTCAGCGGCGATGTTCTGCACATCAGGGAGCGCAAGCACGCGGTTGTCTTCGAAAATGTCATCGACCGGCCGACACTTTCCCTGAACCGCAGCTTCTCGGCGCCGGTCAACATTCGCTACGAGCAATCCTCCGCTGACCTTGCGCATCTTGCCCGGTTTGAAACGGACCCCTACTCCCGCTGGCAGTCCCTGAGCGATCTGGCGATGCGGGAGTTGATCAGGGCGACGGGCGCGACACGCGACGGCCAGACGGTCCGTTGCGACGGCTCGTTGATCGAGAGCCTTCTGACGACGCTGGATGACAGCTCACTCGAGCCGGCCTTGCGCGGTCAGGCCATTTCGCTGCCCGGCGAAGCCGACATCGCCCGCGAGATCGGCACCGATATTGATCCAGACGCTGTACATGCCGCCCGCTCCGGGGTGATGGATGAAATCGCGCGCCACGGCCAGGATGTCTTCGAAAATATCGGTGAAAGCATATTGCCCGGCGGCCGCTATAGTCCTGATGCGGAGGCTGCAGGCCGGCGCGCGCTTTATCTTGCCGCAATCAGTTACCTCACTCGCGTGGCACTGCCGCCCGAGGCGCTTCTGCCCATCATCCGCTCGGCTGACAATATGACGATCATGAGCGGCGTTCTTGGCATCCTCGTTCATCGCTTCCCGGGTTCCGCGGGTGCCGAAACGGCCCTTGCCGAGTTTGAACTGCGCTTCCGCGACAACCCGCTTGTCATCGACAAATGGCTTTCCATCCAGGCAACCATTCCCGGGCCCAACACGCTCGAGCGCGTACTGCAACTGATGGGTACTCGGCACTTCTCGATCGAAAACCCGAACCGCGTCCGGGCGCTGATCGGCAGTTTTGCCGCCGGTAATCCGACCGGGTTCAACCTTCCGGATGGCGCGGCCTACGACTTTCTTGCCGGGCAGATCATCGACCTCGACGCGCGCAATCCGCAGGTGGCCGCGCGCATCCTGACGGCGATGCGCTCATGGAAGTCGCTGGAGCCGGTCCGCCGGGAACGGGCACGGATTGCGCTTTCGGAAATCGCGCAACACTCCCCGCTCTCACCCGACGTTCGCGACATTGCCGACCGAACACTCGGACAGTAAGCCGGAAAATTGTCAGGGTGATTTGCGTGACGTTGCTCAATTTATTGCGACGCAGCAAGTCTGACTCGCAACCACGCGCCTGATTTATCCAGCGTTTTTAAAGAGTTAAAAAAGAATTAACGAGAGGGCTAGACAAGCCGAATCACCTTTGATTCATTAGAGCAGGTTCGGACATGCGGCGGCCGAATCACTTAAAAATAAAAGGTGGGACAAATGGCAGAAGCGCGGCGTGCGGGCGCTACTGACGGGGAGAGTCTGTCTAGTTTTCGGGAAGGTCCGGACTGGCGTTCAGAGCTGGCCGGGCACGCGAAACTTTTTGCAAAACCGGCCTATAGCAGGCTGGTTAAGGCCGAGCCGGTCCTCAAGCGCTCCATACCGGTATTGATCGTTGCATTCCTGATCGTCATCGCGGCAGCGCGCATGACCGATCTTCTGAACGAGCGCGGCAAGCTTGAAAGCAACGCCAAACAGGCGACCGCGCTCACGGCCCTGGCAGGTGCCGCCGCCCTGACGACAGAATCCAGCGCCTTCGAATCGCAACACAGATGGTACGTCGAGCTGACGATCAGTGACACGCTGCCCGCCACCTTGATCACCGATGGACGGTTTCTGCTCGTCTCCAGTGCTGACGGGCGGATCTTCGCGGCCACTTCGAGCGGCAATACCTTCGTCGGCCGGCGCCTCGAACGCATTTTACCGGGTGCATCGCCGCTTCGGCTCTTCGGGGTGCGGGCCGGCGTTCACACGATTCAGTACGGAAAGCGCAGCTACTATGCCGCGCAGGTCAACCTGCCGGGCGGTGTGGGGTCCGTCACGGCACTGACCCCGACCTATCGCATCCTTGAACCGTGGAAACAGGAGGTCTCGCTAAACGTAACCCTGTTCGCCGCGACATCGAGCATCCTTCTCGTCATCCTCTATGCCTATTTCACCCAGGCATCGCGCGCCCGCGATGCCGACGCGATCTATCTCGAGGCGCATCACCGCGTTGACACGGCACTGTCGCGCGGGCGATGCGGACTGTGGGACTGGGACCTTGACCGCGGACGCCTCTACTGGTCGCGCTCCATGTACGAAATCCTCGGCCGCGAGCCCTTGGACTGTGTCTTATCCTACCGCGATGTCACGCAGCTGATGCATCCCGACGATCAGAGCCTTCTCGAGGTAGCCCGACCGATCACGAACGGTCAGATCAGGCAAATCGATCACACATTCCGCATGCGTCATGCGGATGGCCACTACGTTCTCTTGAGGGCACGCGGGCAGATAACCAGCAGTGCCGACGAGCCGATGCATCTGATCGGCATCGCTATGGACGTGACGGAGCAACAGCGCCTGGCACAGCGGACGGTGGAGGCTGACCAGAGGCTGCTCGATGCCGTGGAAAGCACTTCGGAATCCTTCGTATTGTGGGACCGCGACGATCATCTTGTGATGTGCAATTCAAAATATCAGCGCGTCTACGGTCTGCCCGACGAAGCCGTGCGCCCGGGTGCGGCGAAGGCCGATGTCCTTGCAGCCACACGAAGGCCAGTCGTGAAGAAATCCGTGGCGGCGTCCGAGGGATACAGCGACTCAAAGAGCATGGAGGTGCAGCTCGCGGACGGTCGCTGGCTGCAGATCAACGAACGCGCCACCCGCGACGGCGGCTCGGTTTCGGTCGGAACGGACATTACGCAACTCAAGCGCCACCAGGACCGGTTGCGCGATTCCGAGCGCCGGCTGATGGCTAGCATCGGCGACCTGTCCGCGTCGCAGGGACGGCTCGAGGAAAAGGCCGTTGAACTCAGCGAACTGAATGCCAAGTATCTGGCCGAGAAGGACCGCGCCGAGGCCGCCAACAAGGCAAAATCCGAATTCCTCGCAAATATGTCGCACGAGTTGCGGACACCGCTGAATGCCATTATCGGATTTTCCGAGATCCTTCAGAACCGCATGTTCGGGCCGCTCGGCTCGGACAAATACCTGGAATATGCGGACGATATCAACAGCAGCGGCAAGCACCTTCTCGGGCTGATCAACGACATCCTTGACATGTCCAAGATCGAGGCGGGCCGGCTGAACCTTGCCTGCGAGCGTGTTGACATTGCGCCGCTGATCGAAGAGACACTGCGTCTTGTGGCTGTTCAGGCACAGGCCAAATCCATTTCCCTGGAATCGAAAATTTCCGATGGCCTGACGCTTCATGCTGACCGTCGGGCAATCAAGCAGGTTCTCCTGAACCTGCTTTCCAATGCGACCAAATTCACCGAAGACGGCGGACGCATTTCCGTACGGGCCCGGAAATACTCTGATGCAGTGACCTTGACGATCGAAGACACCGGCATCGGCATTCCGAAAAAGTCGCTGAAGAGAATCGGGCAGCCATTTGAACAGGTCCAGAACCAGTTCTCGAAAAGCCGGGGCGGGTCCGGGCTGGGGCTTGCGATCTCCAAGGCACTGGTGGCCCTGCATGGCGGCGCCATGAAAATCCGCTCGACGCCGGATATCGGCACAATTGTCTCGTTGCGACTTCCGATCAACCCGCACAAGGCCGTTCAATAGGCCAGCCCATCTGATCGGGGCAAACCTTGTTCTAAAGCAGCTGTCTTTGGCTGATCGTCCTGGTGTAGATCGCACGCACAGCCTGCGCCGTTTCATCCAGATACGCTTCAAGCGCGCCGATATCTGGAAAATCCACGCCTCTTAACATCAGCTCGCGAAATGCAAGGGGGGCGCTTTCAAGATCCAGGCGCTCTTCAAGACACAGCCGGATAATCTGCGAAATCTGTGTATACAGCTTCAAGGCCTCCATCAGCGTCGCCGCCGCGTCCTCGCCGATCATCGGCGGTGCCAGTGTCTCCAATATGGATTTTGTCCGCGTTCCAGGTTCCGGTCCGTCGCGCCCCAGACGCGATTCATGCAGGCGAAGAAACTGGGCCACGAACTCGATGTCGATCAGCCCGCCCTGGATGAGTTTCAGATCCCAGATATTCTTGGCAGGCTTTTCATCCTCGATGCGCTTGCGCATGTCTTCAACATCCGCAGCAGTCTTTTCGATGTCGCGTGTCCTGGACAGAACGTCGGCAATAACGTCCTGCGCTTCGGCGGCAATCGCCGTATCGCCGGCAACGACCCGGGCGCGCGTCAGGGCCATGTGCTCCCAGGTCCAGGCCTCCTCGCGCTGGTATTTGCTGAATGCCCTTATATGCGTTGCCACCGGCCCTTTGTTGCCCGATGGTCTCAGCCGCAGATCCACCTCATAAAGCACACCCTCGGCCGTCGGCGCGGACAATGCGGCAACCAGGCGCTGCGTGAACCGCGTATAGTAGCGCACCGGATCGATCGGTTTCTTGCCGTCGGAGTCCACACAATCAGGATCGTGGGAATATAGCAGGATCATATCGACGTCGGATTCGGCGGTCATCTCCAGGCTGCCGAGTTTACCAAGGCCGACAATCGCCAGCGTTCCGCCGGCGACGCGTCCATGCGCGGCTTCCATTTCAGATTGAACGGCGAGAATGGCGGCCTTCAGGATCAGATCGGCCAGGTGCGAGAAGGCCCGAGCCGCCCTCTCCCCATTGATCGCACCGGTGAGCAGCCGCACACCAATGAGGAACTTCTGTTCGGCAGCAAAGATGCGCAGGCGGTCGAGGATCTCCTCATAGGCATAGTCACCGTCCAGGAAGGCCTCCAACCGTTCCGACATGACGTCCCGCGTTGGCAATTCAGCCAGCAGCGTGGGATCGAGCATGCCGTCAAACACGTGCGGTTTCCGACTGATCACGGATGCCAGGCGCGGCGCGGAACCGAGAATGCTGACGAGCAGTGACATCAGCCCGGAATTGCTTCCCAGAAGCGAAAAAAGCTGGATGCCGGCCGGCAGACCAGAAAGAAACGCATCGAATTTCAGCAGGGTCTCGTCGGGGCGACCGGTATCTGCGAAGATCTGGAGGAGTTCGGGCATCAGGTCGGTCAACCGCTTGCGGGCGGCGGCGGTCTGGGTCGCGCGATAACGGCCGTAGTGCCAGGTCCGAATGATACGGGACATATCGGACGGGCGCTCGAAACCCATTCGGCCCAGCGTCTCCAGTGTACCCGGATCATCATCGTCACCGGTAAAGACGAGATTGCCGGTTCCCGAGGTGAGCCCCTTTTCGTGCTCGAAGAGCCTGGCGTAATGCTCCTCAACGAGTTTGAGCGTCGCCCTGAGCTGATCCGAAAAGGCCTCCCTGCCCTCAAAGCCCATCATCAGGGCAATCTTTTCCAGCTCTTCATCATTGTCGGGCAGAACATGGCTCTGCTCATCGCGGCGCATCTGGATACGGTGCTCGACATCACGCAGGAACCAGTAGGCGCCACTCAACGAGGCTTCCGTGTCATGATCGATCCAGCCGGCGGCGGCGAGCGCCGCCAGGGTCACCTCCGTCGGCCGGGTGCGCAGCGCCGGCATTCGGCCCCCGGCGATCAGCTGCTGCGTCTGAACAAAAAACTCGATTTCGCGGATGCCGCCGCGGCCGAGCTTGACGTTGTGCCCATAGACGGAAATATCGCCGAAACCCTTGTGTGCATGGATCTGCCGCTTGATGGAATGGATGTCGGCAATGGCCACGTAATCGAGGTACTTGCGATAGATGAACGGCGTCAGGTCACGGCAGAAGGCACTGCCGGTCTGCAGGTCACCGGCCGCGACATCGGCTTTGATATAGGCGGCGCGCTCCCAATTCTGTCCTCGGCCTTCATAATAGTGAAGCGCCGCATCATAGGGCAGCGCCAAGGGCGTCGAGCCGGGGTCGGGCCGCAGGCGCAGGTCGGTGCGGAAGACATAGCCGTCACCGGTCCGCTCCTGCAGTATGTGAATGAGCCGCCGAACTATGCGCGAAAAAACATCGGTCGCTTCATCGCGCTCTTTCACAATCCCCGCCTGCGGGTCGTAGATGACGACCAGATCGATGTCGGACGAGTAGTTGAGCTCGCTGGAGCCCAGCTTACCCATTCCGATCACCGCAAATCCCGATCCGCGGCTTGGGTTGTCCGTGTCCTTCAACGCCAGCTTCCCGCCATTATGTCCCGATGACAGCAGGTGGTTGACGGTCGCCGACACGCTGGCACGGGCAAAAGCGCTGAGCCAGGCCGTGATCTTGCGCGTTTCCAGCGTGCGTCCGAGATCGTAGACCGCCAGTGAAAAGGCAAGACGCCGCTTCAGAACGCGAAGGCGGCGCATCAGGTCCGCTTCGGCCGGATATTCACGCCAGGCGTCCTTTGCCTGCTCAACCAATCCGTCGAGCAGCACTTCCGGGTCCGAGCGAAATACCGGCATTACGCATTCCGGGCGGCCAAGCGCGAGTTCGCAAACATAGGGCGACAGGGTCATTGCCGCGAGCAAGAGGTCGCGCTGCGGGGTGTCTTCGTCCAAAAATTCAAGCAAATCAGGATGATCAGGCGCATTATTGCGAAGATCATTTAACAGTTCCTGTGACAATTCCGTCGATACGGATCTTATCGGCTGACCGTATCCGGCAACGGACATCGCGTCCGCCGCTCCTGAGCTGTTCAAGTCCTAACTCCGCCTGTCAAACACCATTCGGGCGCACAATCCACATTGCTCGCTCTCTTCGCAATTGACAAGTTCCAGGCGGCCGCCATGAAGGCCCATGATCGCCTCGACGAGGCTGAGGCCCAGTCCAGTGCCGGGCTTCGTGCGGCTCTTGTCGAGGCGGACAAATCGCTTCACGACATCGGCACGCATGTCTTCAGGAATGCCCGGCCCGTTGTCCAATACGGAAAGCACGGCTGAGCCGTCCTCCCAATCGAGGCGAAGCTCAATCGCCGGCGGACCCTTGGCATCGGTGCAGTACTTGATCGCATTGTCGATCAGATTGGTCAGCGCCTGGCCGATCAGTTCCCGGTTGCCGTTGATCACGACGCCGCTCTCAATGGCGGCTGTCAGGCGTATGCCGGCCTCCTCGGCAACCGGCTCGTAGAGTTCCTCCGCATCGCGGGCTATCTGAGTCAGGTCGACATCGTTCATCTCGGCGACGGCCGCTCCGGCTTCGACCCTGGATATCATGAGCAGCGCGTTGAAAGTGCGGATCAGCTGATCCGATTCCTCGATCATTTCCTCCATGGCGGATCGATAGGCCTGCGTATCCTCCCGGCCCGCCAGCGCGGCCTCTGCCTTGTTGCGAAGCCGGGTCAGAGGTGTCTTGAGATCGTGCGCGATATTGTCGGAGACCTGACGCAGGCCTTCATTGAGCTTCTCGATCCGGCTCAGCATGGCGTTCAGCGCTTCGGACAGCCGGTCGAATTCATCGCGCGATCCGCTGACGGGAAGCCTTTGGCTGAGATCGCCGGCCATGATCTTCTGGCTGGCCTGGGAAACGCGATCAATCCGCTGCAGCGCGCCGCGGCCGATGATGAACCAGATGACCAGCGCACCGAATACCATGATGCCGAGCGCCATCGCGAGGGAGCGTTGCACCATGGTCCGGAACTTTGTCGGCTCGCCAAGGTCCCTGCCGACCAGGACGCGCATACCGTTGGGCAGGAAGATGACCTCCGCCAGGGCCGCATGGCCGGGCGTTCCCTCCGGCTGATAGAACCGCCGGTACGAGAACGGCCGGTCCGTCCAGCCCTCGATATCGAGGACACCAGGCTGCAGGCTCTGCACATTGCCGGCGAGGATTTCCCCGTTTGGACCCGCGATGGTGTAAAGGTTGGCGCCCGGTTCACGCGATCGCCGGTCGATATGCCCGATCAGCATGGACACGCCACCGCGTCGGTAAAAGTTGCCGAGAAGCTGCAGTTCATCCTGCACGACCTGCCTTGTCTGGTAGCGCAGCAGGCTGGAAGTCAGGTCCGTCACGTAGAAAACAAGCGCCACCGCACAGATGGCGAACAGCCCCAGATAAAGCGCCGACATGCGGACGGCTGTGGTTCTTAGCAAAGCGCTGAAGCGATTCATTGCCTAACCGTCGGCTTTGAGGATGTAACCCGCACCCCGGACCGTACGCAGCAAGGCCTTGTCGAACCCTTTTTCGATCTTGGATCTCAAACGGGAGATGTGCACGTCGATGACATTGGTCTGTGGATCAAAATGATAGTCCCAGACATTTTCCAGCAGCATGGTGCGTGTTACCACCTGCCCCGCATGTTTCATCAGATATTCGAGCAGCCTGAATTCACGTGGCTGCAGGTTGATCTTCTGCCCGGCGCGGTGCACCTCGTGGGCCAGCCTGTCGAGTTCAAGGTCTCCGACCCGGTAGACGGTGTCGTTGTCACGCATACCCTTGCGCCTGCCAAGCACCTCGACACGTGCCAGGAGTTCCGAGAAGGAATAGGGCTTGGGAAGATAGTCGTCTCCACCGGCACGAAGTCCTGTCACACGGTCGTCGACCTGGCCCAGTGCAGACAGGATCAGAACCGGCGTATCGATAGATTTTTCACGGAGTTCGCTGACGATCGACAGGCCGTCCCGCTTGGGCAGCATGCGGTCGATGACCATGACGTCATAATTGTTTTCCGTCGCAAGGTAGAAGCCGAGATCGCCGTCGCTGGCATGATCGGTAACGATGCCGGCCTCGTTGAAGGCCTTCACCAGGTAGGCTGCCGCCTCCAGATCATCCTCAATAACCAGAATCTTCATATCCGGCATATTAGGCGAATATTCTGGCGAATAACAAACCATAAGAAATCAGCCCCAGACCGGCTTCAGTTCTTCCAAACATCTTCAAATAAAAGGACAGCGGGTCGATGGGAGACCCGCTGTCCACAGAATCGGGCGGTTGGCCGGGGGCGACATTAATGACCGCCCACCCGATCTGTTCAACCGACAGACACCGGCAAAGCTACAAACCGGCTGCTGTCCTGGTTGCTCAGCTGGAACAGCACTGCCTTGCGACCGGCATCGGTGGCAGCATCGACTGCCTTTGCCACGTCTTCGGCAGACTGAACATCCGTGTTGTTGACGGCGACAATGATGTCGCCCTCGCGCATTCCGCGATCGGCAGCCGTGCTGCCCGGCTCGACCTTGGTGATCATCAGGCCGTTGCCGTCATCGGCCGGCTTCACGGTCAATCCGAATTCCTCAAGGGATTCGCCGTTGTCCCGCTGCTGCGGGGCACCGATTGCCGCGGCTTTCTTGGGCTCCTTGAGCGTGCCGATCTCGACATTGAGCGTGCGGCTGTCTCCGTCGCGCCAGACTGTAATTTCGGCATCTTCGCCCGGCGTGATGTCGGCAATCTTGCGGGCCAGGTCACGCGGGCTCTCGACCAGTTCTCCTTCGACGGCCGTGACGACATCACCGGATTTGAGGCCGGCTTTCTGTGCAGGCGAATCCGGCTGCGGCTCTGTGACAAGCGCGCCCTTCGCTTCGCTCAGGCCAAGCGACTCGGCGATATCGTCCGAAACCGGCTGGATCTGGACGCCAAGCCAGCCGCGCTCGACCGTGCCCTTGTCCATCAGATCCGCGACAACCTCGCTGGCGAGAGAAGCCGGGATCGCAAAGGCAATGCCGACATTGCCGCCGGAGGGCGAGAAGATGGCCGTGTTGACGCCAATGACCTCGCCTTCGAGATTGAAGGTCGGGCCGCCGGAGTTTCCGCGGTTGACCGCGGCATCGACCTGGATGAAATCATCATACGGGCCGGCGCCGATATCACGGCCACGCGCAGACACGATGCCCGCGGTAACCGTACCGCCGAGACCGAACGGGTTGCCGACGGCCACGACCCAGTCACCAATGCGCGTCTTGTCGTCCTGATCGAAGCTGACATAGGTGAATGTCTGATCACTTTCGACCTTGAGGACCGCAAGATCGGTTCGGGAGTCCTTGCCGATCAGCTCTGCTTCAAGCTCGGTTCCGTCATGCATGATGACGGCAAACTCCGAACCATTGTCGACGACGTGAGCGTTGGTCACGATGAAGCCGTCATCGGAGATGAAGAACCCCGATCCCTGCGACACCGGACGGGCGCGCGGCATGCGCTGCTCCGGACGGGCCTGATCACCCCGATCTCCAAACCGGTCACCGAAGGGATTGCCCTGGCCGAATTCACGGAAGAAACGACGCATGGGATGATCTTCGGGCAGGTTCTCCATTCCGGGTGCGCCGAAGTTGAATCCGTTGGATGAAACAGGTTTGACGTCGGATCTGACGCGGACGGAGACAACGGCCGGCGTGACAGCCTCAACAACATCGGCGAAGCCCGGCTCCTCGGGAGCCTGAACTCTCACGGCATCGGCATAGGCCGACTGAACGCGAGACGGAATTCCGCTTGCCATCATCGCCGCGGCCAGGCCCAGAACGGCTGTGGTGGTCAGCAATCCGTTACGGGTGGTGACCCGGTAAAATCTCTTTGGCATAAAAAGGTCCTTTGACTGACGGTTCAGTCCCCTCTCTCTGCAAAGAGATAGTGACGCGTACCTTACGGTCGCCTATCCAAAATATGACAAATTTGTAATCTTCGGACTTCCCGGTTTCAGCTGGTGAAATTCCCGGTCTGCAGCCGCCTATGACTGGTTGACGGAGACACGCGTCACAACCTTGGAAGTTGCCTCCAAGGTCCTGTGAACCGGGCATTTGTCGGCAATTTCCTCGATCTTGTCGCGCAGCCCGTCGGCAACCGGGCCGTCGATCGTGATCGCCCGTTCGAAACGGTCGATGCGACCACCTTTCTGCTGCTCCTCCGAGGTGCACTCCATACAGTCATTGGCGTGGATCTTGGCATGGGAGACATCCACGGTGATTCGTCCGAGATCCGCCTTCTTGTGATTGGCATACATACGCAGTGTCATGGATGTGCAGGCGCCAAGCGCAGCTGAAAGAAAATCGTAGGGTGAAGGCCCGGAATCGAGACCGCCGACACTGACGGGCTCGTCCGCAAACAGGCGATGCTTGCCGGCATGGACCGTGTTCTGAAACTTGCCCTCTCCAGTCTCGGATACCCGAACGGCTTCGATTTCAGTCAACCCCTGCGGTGCATCCTCGGAGAGATAGCGTGTCGCCCAGGTGGAAATGACCGAGGCGGCATAGGATGCATCCTCCGCACGGCTGACAAGGTGATCGGCCTTGTCGAGCGACACAAAGCTCTTGGGGTGCTTGGCGGCCGTGAATATGGTGGCGGCGTTATCTATTCCGACGGTCTGATCGATCGGCGAATGCAGAACCATCAGCGCCTTGCGCATCGTGGCGATCCGCTCGGTCAGAACGCTTTGCCGGACATCATCCAGAAACTGCTTCTGGATCGTGAATGGACGGCCGGCCAGATTCACAGTCGCTTCACCCTGGCTCTCGATTTCCTCGATCTTGGTTCCGAAGTTGTGCACAACATGCGCCACATCCGCCGGTGCGCCTATGGTGGCAACGGCTTTCACCTCCGGTATGTCGCCGGCAACGGCCAGTACGGCAGCACCGCCAAGCGAATGACCGATCAGAATGGACGGCGCCTCGAAATTGGCGCGCATGTAATCGACAGCCGAGAGGAGATCGGCGACGTTGGATGAGAAGTTCGTCGACGCGAACTCTCCCTCACTTGAGCCAAGCCCGGTGAAATCAAATCGCAGGACGGCAATCCCGGCGCGCGAAAGCTCCGCGGCTATACGCTTGGCCGCGAGTATATCCTTCGTGCAGGTAAAACAGTGTGCAAACAGCGCATAGGCGCGCACATGCCCTGCCGGAATGTCAATGCGTGCCGCCAGCGTCGCGCCGGAGTGGCCGCTGAACTCGGATTTTATTGATGTCGCCGTCATGTCCCTGCTCCCGGTCGTTGAGGCTTGTGCGCTGCGAGCCGGGCGCGACATTATCAGCTATCGCGATCACGCGAACTTAAAACTTTCCGGAGATCGGCTTGTTCTTCCGCCGACAGCGGCGCGGCTTCCGAGACGGCCTTTCGGTGCCGCGCACTGAAGAAGAGATAGGCAAGCCCACCCAGCAGGATGATGGCGGGTGCGGCCCACAAGACCGCTGTTCTGGCGGAGATGCGGGGTTTGAGCAGGACAAACTCGCCATACCGTGAAACGATGTAGCCGACCACTTCCTGATCGCTGTCGCCTTCCACCAGCCTTTGGCGCACGAGAACGCGAAGGTCCTTGGCTAGATCGGCGTCGGAATCGTCTATGGACTGGTTCTGACAGACAAGACAGCGCAGACCGGCGGAGATATCGCGTGCCCGTTGCTCCAAAGCCGGATCATCAAGCACCTCGTCGGGCGTCACCGCTGCGGACGGCACAGCGAAAGCGGCCAGCACCGCCAGTACGACCATTGCGCGGAATGCCAGATGTTTCATGTCGCCTGACCCGCGGCCACGGCGCGTTTCTTGCTGACCGCCGGCGCGCCGACCCGCAGGCGGCGATCGAACAGCGAGACAATACCGCCGATCGACATAATGACCGCGCCGTACCAGATGAACGTCACCCACGGTTTCCACCAGATGCGCACAACGGTTGAACCATCCGGCGCCTCGTCGCCGAGAGAGACGTACAACTGGCTCGGCCCCATCGTCAGGATTCCGGCCTCCGTCGTCGGCATGCGGCGCGCCGTATAGATGCGCTTGGCCGAGGTGATGGTGGCAAACTGCTCTCCGTCCCGGGATACTGCAAAGCGGCCCTGCAATTCCGTGTAGTTTGGTCCGGTATTGGGCCGCAGTCCCTCGAATTGCAGCGTATAGGACCCGCTCTCCACCTGCTCTCCCGGCCGCATCGTCGTCACCAGTTCGGTGGAAAAGGCGGTGACGGCCACGATACCGATGACACAGACGCCCATACCCATATGGGCCAGCGCCGTTCCGAATGCCGAACGGGGAAGACCCTTGAAGCGCTGCCACATCACTGAAGGTTCAGCCCTGCCGGCTCCTGCGCGATAGGCGAGATCGGTCAGGCCTCCGCAAATGAGCCAGACTCCGATAGCGATGCCGAGCGCCGCCAGTACGGGCGCGCCGGTGGAAAAGTAAACAACGGCCAGTGCAACCAGCAGCGACACGCCGGCAGCGAGATAGAGTCGCTGACACACGGCCCACAGATCGCCACGCTTCCAGGCCAGCAGCGGGCCGAAGGGTACCGCCAGCAGGAGTGGAACCATCAGCGGTCCGAAAGTCAGGTTGAAAAAGGGCGGGCCGACCGAGATCTTCTCGCCGGTCAGCGACTCAAGCACGAGCGGATAGAGCGTTCCGACAAGAACGGTCAGTGTTGCTGTCGTGAGGAACAGATTGTTGAGCACCAGCGCACCCTCACGCGAGATCGGCGCGAACAGCCCACCCTGCTTGAGGGTCTGGGCGCGCAACGCAAAAAGCGTGAACGCGCCGCCGATGAAGATCACCAGGATGCCCAGAATGAACACTCCGCGCGTGGGGTCGGTGGCAAAGGCGTGTACCGAAGTCAAAACGCCCGAGCGCACCAGGAATGTGCCGAGCAGGGACAGCGAGAATGTAATAATGGCCAACAACACCGTCCAGATCTTCAGTGCCTCGCGCTTTTCCATGACGAGGGCGGAATGAAGCAGCGCTGTGCCGGCGAGCCAGGGCATGAAGGACGCATTCTCGACCGGATCCCAGAACCACCAGCCGCCCCAGCCGAGTTCGTAATAGGCCCAGTAGGAGCCCATCGCGATGCCCGCCGTCAGTGTCGTCCACGCGGCGAGTGTCCAAGGCCGGACCCACCGGGCCCAGGCCGCATCGATGCGGCCGTCGATCAGCGCTGCCACGGCAAAAGAAAAGCAGATGGAAAATCCGACATAGCCGAGATAAAGCAGCGGCGGGTGGATCGCGAGACCCACGTCCTGCAGTATCGGATTAAGGTCCCGTCCCTCGATCGGCGCCGGGCTGAGCCGCTGAAACGGGTTCGACGTCAGCAGGACGAAGAGCAGAAAAGCAGCGGTAATCCAGGCCTGAACCGCAAGAGCGTTGGCCTTTAAGGCCGCCGGAAGATTGCCGCCAAAAAACGCCACCAGTGCACTGAAGAAAACCAGGATGAGGATCCAAAGCAGCATCGAGCCCTCGTGGTTTCCCCAAACGCCCGAGATCTTGTAGATCATCGGTTTCAGCGAATGCGAGTTCTCCCAGACATTCTGAACCGAGAAATCGGAGGTGACGTAGGAGATTGTCAGGGCGATGAAGGCGAGAAGCACGAGGAAGAACGACGTGACGGCGGCGGCGGGCGCAATCGCCATAAGCCCGGAATCCTGCCGGATCGAACCGATGACGGGCAGGACAGACTGCAGCAGCGCCACCGCCAGCGCCATGACCAACGCGTAGTGGCCCAGTTCGACTATCATGGTTCGGTCCTACTCCCCATCACCCTGCCAGACACCCTGTGCCTTGAGGCTGTCGGCGACCTCCTTCGGCATGTATGTCTCGTCATGTTTGGCGAGGACGGTATCGGCGACAAATTGAGAATTGCCGGGTCTAAAGACACCCTCGACTACAACGCCCTGCCCTTCCCGGAACAGATCCGGCAGAATCCCGTTGTAGCTGATTTCTACCGTGTTGGCCGTGTCGGTCACTGCAAATTCGACAGCCGTGCCTTGGCCCCGATTCACCGAATCCTCTGCAACAAGACCGCCAAGCCGAATGCGCGTGCCGGGGTCAACCGGCTTTTCGGCGATGTCCGTCGGCGAGTGGAAATAGACGATCTGCTCCTGCAAGGCGAAAAGCACCAGGAGCACGGCCACACCGACAACGCCGACGCCGCCTGCAATAACAGCCAGTCTTTTTTGCTTGCGAGTCATTGTTCAACCTTCTGCGGCGTCAGTCCAAATTGTTCAGCGGCCTGCGTCAAGGCCAGTCTGCCTGCGCTTCCGTCCGCGAAGTTTTCCATCGCCCGGCCCAGCGCGTCACCGGCTTTTTCCGTCTCGCCAAGCACCATGTAGGAGCGTACCAGTCTCAACCAGCCCTCAAGATCATCCGGATTGTCCCGCAGGCGCGCATCGAGGCCGGAGACCATTCCGCCGATCATCGCCATGCGATCTTCCGAACTCATCTCCATGGCCGCCGCGACATCCTCTTCGTCTGGCCCTGGTGCGTCCTCGCCTGCGACCGCAAGGTTGGCTTCGATACCCTTCAGATGCGCCTGCACTTGTGCCATCCACGGCGCATCCGGCGGCGAGTTTGCGGCAAGCGCTTCGAACGCTGTCTTGGCTTCGGCGTATTTGCCCTCCTGGGAAAGTCCAAGCGCGAGAAAGAACGAAGACAGCGGATTGCCTGGCTCCAGATCCTCCGCGGCCTGGAAGGCTGCCTGGGCCTCCGCCGTGACAATGCCGCCACTGGCGGCAAACAAGGCGCGTCCGAGACCGGCCTGGCGTGGCGCCGTCGAACCGAGCAGGCGAATGGCGTTGCGATAGGCGGTTTCAGAATCCCCGACACGTCCGAGATTAAGATAAATCGGCGCAAGAACGTCCCAGCCACGTCCGTCTTCGGGATTGTTCGCGAGATGTGCTTCGGCCTGAGCAATCAGTGTGGAAATGTCATTGCCCTCTCCGTCCGGCGCCTGCATGCGCGCGGCAAGCGGCTGGGAGGGCATTCCGGGTTTACCGATGGCGAGATAGCCCGCAAGCGCCATAAGCGGCAAAAAGACAATCACCACATAGCGGGCGGCGGTGGTAAGCGGAGAGCGGTGTTTGCCCTGTCCGGAAGCGTTTTCCGAGGCCTTGAGGAGCCGCCGGCCAACCTCGGCGCGGGCATACTCCGCTTCCTCATCGGCAATCAGGCCGGACTCGATGTCGCGATCGATCTCCCGCAGCTGGTCGTAATAGACCTCCGCGTCGTGCTCTTTCGCATCGTCCTGCCGACCGGCGGCGCGCGCCAGTGGCACCAGCAGGCTAATGGTGGCGGCCACCGTCAGCAGTGCGGCCAAAACCCAAAACAACATGATGACTCAGGCGTCAGACCCTGTTCCAATGCCCGTGCCGAGGCTTATCCCGGCGGTCGGACGTTCAGCTTTTAATTATTGTAATTATGGGCTTCAAACAAGCGGCGTCCAGTTGCCGTCTTCACTGCGGCAGGCTGTTCCGCGGGCTGTGGTCTCGATCCCGTTCTGGACAACCTTGTGCACATATTGCCTGCAGTTCTGGGAACCGACTTCGTAGGGCTGAGCCGCGAAAACCTCGCCGGAAACCCCGTTTTGCGCGCCCTGCCATGCGACGATCTGTCCGCTCGGAGCGACTTCGAGGGCGCGATATTCGGCCTCCAGCGCCTTGATGCGGTCTTCGGAGCTCAATTTCGCCGATACGGTGGGATCGATAATTCCGCCATTGAGCGCGTCGATCACGGAAGATTGACCGCTGGACTGGGGAACGAAGGAGTTGAGAAAGCTGGACTGTCCGCCCGTGTTCGAGCAACCGGCAACCGCCAGCGCAAGCGTAAACGACAATATCAGGTACCCGATCCTCATGGTCGCGCCTTTATGAAATGTACCTAGATTCGATGCCGACATAGGGCGTCATTGTGGCAGTGTTTTGGCTGACATGATGGGGCGCAAAGATTAACGAACCGCAACCGGCAACCGAACCGTCACGCTCAAGCCGCCGAGCTCGCTGCGGCCGAGTTTGACAGCGCCTTTGTACTCTTCGGAAATCTCCTTGATAATCGACAGTCCCAATCCGGTTCCCGGCTTGCTTTCGTCCAGCCTGCGACCGCGTTTGACCGCCTCGGCAAGCTCATCGTCATCCATGCCAGGCCCGTCATCCTCGACCGAGATGGCGAGGGTGGCGCGCGCATCCGGCTCGGTGTGACCGGGCATCGAAGGATCAAATTCGACCCGCACCCGTACCTTGCCGGCCGCCCACTTGCCCGCATTTTCAAGCATGTTGCCCAGAATCTCCTCGACGTCATGCTGCTCCATGGCAAGGTTCGGAGGATTGCCCGGCAATTGCAGTTCGAATTCGGTATCGGGATTGAGCCGTTCCATCACGCGCATCAGGCGTTCAATCGTCTTTTGCGTATCCGTCCGCACCAGCACGGAGTTCTGCTGGGCAGCGATACGGGCGCGGTCAAGATAGTGCTGGACCTGGTTCTGCATCGCGGTTGCCTGCTCATTTACCAGCCGGGCCTGGTCCGGCTCCATTGCGCGGCTTTCGTTGAGGAGAACCGCAATCGGCGTTTTCAGGGAATGAGCAAGGTTGCCGACCTGCATGCGGGCCCGCTCGATGATTCGGCGGTTGTTCTCGATCAGGGCGTTGACCTCACCGGTCAGCGGCGCGATTTCGCGCGGAAAGCTTCCTTCCAGCGACTCGGTCTTGCCGGCACGGATTTCCTCCAGCGACCGGCGGATCCGGTCGAGGGGGCGAAGACCGAAGAGAATCGCGATCGCGTTCACCAGAAGGCTGCCGAGGCCGAAAATGACCAGAAACAGGATGAGCTGGCGTGAAAACGCCCACACGTCCGCATTGAAGTCGGCCATGGCGCCGGTCACACGGAAACGGGCGATTTCGCCGTTGTCGCCGAGCAGCACTTCTGTTTCGGCGACCAGTTCCTCCTGCCCCTGACTGTCCTGCGTCGTGTAAATACGCTCATATCGGTCATTGAACGGCGCGACATCGGTGCTTGGAATTGTCAGCGTCCTGTCGCCAAGGGAGACAGAGGCGAGCCTGTCGGGCGGACCGTCACCGACGATATCCACGATCCAGTACCATCCGCTTCCCGGCTGGCTGAAGCGCAGGTCGCCGAGCTGGGGTGTTCCCTCAAGCCGGCCGTTCTCGTCCAGCGAAACCGAGTTGATCAGGTTATAGAGCTGGGCCCGCAGCAGATCGCGGAAGCCGCGTTCGGTGCCGTTTCTGTAGAGTGTCAGGATCAAAATGCCGATCACGAACAACGCGATAACCGCCCAGGCACTCGCGATGGCCAGAACACGCGCCGCTAGCGAGCGTGGTTGCCGTTCTTCAGCTGCCATCGCCGGGGGCCTGAATCCGGTATCCAAGCCCGCGCACGGTTTCGATCATGTCGATGCCGAGCTTCTTGCGCAGTCGACCGACGAACACTTCAATCGTGTTTGATGATGTGGACGCCCCTGCCAGCGCGGCGCCAAGTATGGTGCTGACAAAGAAGTGAAGGCAGGAAAGGAAGGTTCCAATGAACATCACAACACTTGGGCTGGATCTGGCGAAGAGCGTTTTCCAGGCGCATGGGATAGATGGATCGGGCAAGACAGTTCTAGTGAAGAAGCTGCATCGCAAACAGATGCTGCCATTCTTCTCGAAACTGGCGCCCTGTGTGATCGGGGTTGAGGCCTGCGCGACAGCGCACCACTGGGCGCGTACACTGATCGCCATGGGCCATGACGTCAGGATCATGCCGCCGTCTTACGTAAAAGGATACGTCAAGCGCGGCAAAAGCGATGCGATTGATGCAGAAGCGATCTGCGAGGCCGTGCAACGTCCGACAATGCGGTTTGTGCCGGTAAAGACAGTTGAGCAGCAGAGTGTTCTGATGGCGCACCGAACCCGATCGTTGATTGTGCGCCAGCGGACCATGGCGGCGAATGCGCTACGCGCGCACTTGGCCGAATTCGGCTTGGTTGCCAACCCGGGTATCGCCAATCTGGTGAAGCTGGCCGACAGGGCCTTTGCCGATGAAGCCCTTCCTGCTTACGCTCATCGAGCGCTTGAGATCCTGATCCGACGGATCGCCGAATTAAACGAGGAGATTGGCGAACTCGATAAGGAATTACGCATCTGGCATGCCGAGAACGAGGCCAGTCGAAGGCTCGCGGCTATCCCGGGTGTCGGGGTGATCACAGCGACAGCCATTGCGGCGACAGTGACAGACCCCGATCAATTCCAATCAGGCAGGCAATTTGCCGCCTGGCTTGGGTTGACGCCGCAACAACAGTCGACCGGAGGCAAAACACGTCTCGGTGGTATATCCAAACAGGGCGACAGGTACTTGCGGCGACTGCTCGTCGTTGGCGCAACGGCCGTCATGCGACACGCCAAGCGGAACCCGACGCCGATGACAGACTGGGTGAATGGGTTGCTGGAGAAGAAGCCGTTTCGGCTCGTCTCGGTCGCCCTTGCGAACAAGCTCGCCCGGATAGCCTGGGCAATCCTTACCCGCGGAGAGATTTATAGACCTTACGGGCAGCCTGCCTAACCGCGCGCAGCCCGAACCGAATTGGCAATGGCAGTCGATGATGCGTAACGATCGAGCCAATGGAGAGGCAAACCCGTCTGATTCAATGCGCCGTTCAAGCGCGCCAACTTGATCAGGGGCCTCACCGGCGGATTTCCATCAGGGCCAGCGGCAAGTATCTGCCGCACAAACAGGCCGGACATATGAAAGCAACCGATCACCGCAACAAGACAAAATCAGCCCTTGCCATAAGGGGCGTCCACATATGAATCACGGTCAAAGTCCTGATCATACATATGCTCGACCAGTTCGGTGCGCGACACCACCTTCCCCTCGTGATGCACGAGGTAGGACAGCAAACGAAATTCGTGGGACGTCAGTTTGAGCGCCTTGCCCTCAACGGTCGCCTTTGCGCCCCGCGTATCAAGACGCAGCGGTCCGCAGGCAATCTCCGAGGAGGAATGCCCTGCAGCGCGGCGGATCAGCGCCCGCACGCGGGCAAGAACCTCTTCGACATGGAAGGGCTTTGCAACATAGTCGTCGGCGCCCGCGTCAATGCCGGCCACCTTGTCGCTCCAGCGATCACGCGCCGTCAGGATGAGGACCGGCATGGAGCGTCCCGCGCCGCGCCACTCCTCCAGAACGGTAATTCCATCCATTTCGGGAAGGCCGATATCGAGAATAACGGTGTCGTAGGGTTCCGTATCGCCGAGGAAGTGGCCCTCGGAGCCGTCAAAGGCCTTGTCGACCACATATCCGGCCTCTTCAAGCGCCTCGCTGAGCTGACGGTTGAGATCCCGGTCATCCTCGACAACAAGTATGCGCATCTTATACCCGCCTCCGCTCTAGCCAGGCCGGTCAAGGCCTGGCATTAACGGTCATCTTGCGCCGCCTCTTGCCGCTTGAATCGGGGGCAAGCACGGTGATTTTGCAGACGGGCTGTCCGCCGTTCTGGGCGACCTTGACCGACAGCAACTGACCGTTGGTCTGCGCCAGGACACGCTGGACCGCGGCCGAACAATCGGCACCCTGGGCGGCGGCTTCGCCGGCCTCCAGCGCCATAAACGGCAGGGTCATCAACGTGACCAGCAGTATTTTCTTATAACCGTTCATACTCGTCCTTCAAGTCGGCCCCGTGGCCGTTTGTCCCTGAAATGGCCGGAAAAACCCGGCACACCATATATGCGGCCCCGCCGTTTCGTCCATGGCGCAAGCCAACTGATTAAACTTGTCGTTAATGTCTACAGGACCGTGTCTGAACTAGAAATGAACGGCCGGTTCATGTTCAGGCGCGGGCGACCGCGATTGGTCACACCTCGACCGGCTCGAAAGGCCAATCGACAATGTGTTCCTCGTAGTCCTCCGGCTCCATGCCGGCCTCAGGGACCGTTCTTCCGCGTACGGAAACGCCTGCCAGGTGCACCGTGTCCGGGTCGCCCGAAACAAGCGGATGCCACCAGTAAAGGTCCCTGCCCTCGGCGATCAGGCGATAGCCGCAGGTCGGCGGCAGCCAGGTGATGGCACGCACGGACTTTGGGGTCAGTCGGATGCACTCCGGTACCTTTTCCTGGCGGTTCGGATAGTCGGTGCACCGGCATGTGTCAGAATCGAGAAGTTTGCAGGCGACGTTCGTCCAGGCAATCTCTCCGGTATCCCAGTCCTCGAGCTTGTTGAGGCAACAGCGCCCGCATCCGTCACAAAGGCTCTCCCACTGTGCGTCGGACATATCCTCAAGCCGGACGGTCTTCCAGAAGGGCTCACCAGTCATCTGCGCTCCGATTGTTACGGCCGTGGTAACAATGTCTGTTACTTTTTGCTGCACCCCTTGCCCACATGTTCTATTATAGGCACAAGACAAGAGGGTGCGCGGCCATTATGGACCCTGGCTGACCGGGGCGTTGTGAACGCCGCCGCTATGCCAGTCAATAGACGGGATGACACGTTGCAGGACCCTTTCAGCCAGGATCAGCGACCGAGAAAGCGCAGGCACCTGTTTCTGCGCGTCGATTCGTGGATCGATTCTGTGCTCTGGTCGGCCGGATCGGGGTTGGGCGAGACGTGGGAAGATATCAATATTTTCTTCCGCCGCTTCCACGCCAAGGGTTACAAAAGAGCGTTTTTCGAGGTGCTTGGCGAAGCCATGACGCTCGGAACGGCAGGCGCCGTGCTTTTGCTTACCCTTGCTCTTCCCGCCTTCGATGAAACTTATGGCAATTGGCGTGAACAGGACGATTTCGCGGTCACGTTCCTCGATCGTTACGGCAACGAAATCGGCCACCGTGGCATCATCCACGAGGATTCAGTACCGATTGACGCCCTTCCCGACCACCTGATCAAATCGGTCCTGGCGACGGAAGACCGGCGTTTCTTCGAGCATTTCGGCATCGACATGTTCGGTCTGGTTCGTGCAATGACCGAAAATGTGCGGGCCAATTCGGTTGTCCAGGGCGGTTCGACGATCACCCAGCAACTGGCGAAAAACCTGTTTTTGACCAACGAAAGGACGATCGAGCGCAAGATCAAGGAAGCGTTCCTTGCCTTGTGGCTGGAGGCCAATCTGTCGAAAAACGAGATTCTGCGGCTCTATCTGGACCGCGCCTATATGGGTGGCGGTACGTTCGGTATCGCGGCGGCGGCCCAGTTCTATTTCGGCAAGGAAATCACCGATGTGACGCTGGCCGAATCGGCGATGCTAGCGGGCCTTTTCAAGGCTCCGGCGCGCTACGCTCCGCATATCAACCTGCCGGCGGCACGCGGGCGCGCCAACGAGGTCCTTACCAATCTCGTGCAGGGCGGCCTGATGACGGAAGGCCAGGTTATCGGCGCAAGGCGCAAACCAGCGGATATCGTGGACCGGGGCGACAAGGAATCGCCGGATTATTTCCTCGACTGGGCGTTCGAGGAGGTCAGGCGCATCGCCGGACGGTATTCGGATCATTCGCTGATCGTGCGCACCACGATCGATGAAAACCTGCAAGGTGCGGCAGAAGAGGCTCTTGAGGCGGGCCTGCGGCAATACGGCAAACGTTATGATGTCGACCAGGGCGCGATTGTCCTGATCGAGAATGGCGGTGCGGTGCGGGCGATGGTCGGTGGACGCGACTACGGCGAAAGCCAGTTCAACCGGGCGACGAAAGCCCTGCGGCAACCCGGGTCGTCCTTCAAGGTCTTTGTTTACACCACCGCCATGGAAAACGGCTTTACCCCTGAAACGACCATCCGGGACGCTCCCATCACGTGGCGGGGCTGGTCACCGCGCAATTACGGCCGCGGCTACAAGGGAAGAATCGATCTGACCACAGCGCTCGTCAAATCCGTAAACACCATCCCCGTGCGTCTTGCGCGAGATCACCTGGGCACTGAAAAGATCGCCGAAATGGCAAAACGGCTCGGCGTGGAAAGCAATGTTGCGCTGGACAAGACCATGCCGCTCGGCACTTCGGAGGTCACGGTCCTTGACCAGGCAACCGCCTATTCGGTTTTTCCCGCCGGTGGGCTGGCGCCGAACCGTCACGGAATAACGCAGATCATGAACTACTCGGGACGTGTGCTTTACGACCATCGGCGTGATGCACCGGAGCGCAAGCAGTTGCTTGACGAGGAAACGATCCGCTCGATGAATACGATCCTGACGCAGATACCGGAGTGGGGAACCGGACGCCGGGCCAAGCTCGAAGGTATCAAGACCGCCGGCAAGACCGGTACGACACAGGCCTATCGCGATGGATGGTTTGTCGGCTTTACCGGCAATTTCACGGCGGCCGTGTGGTTCGGCAAGGACAATTTTCAACCGACAGCACGCATGACCGGCGGTTCCCTGCCCGCCATGACCTTCAAGGAATTGATGACTTACGCGCATCAAGGCATTGAATTAAAACCGATTCCGGGTATTGAAAATCCGGAACTGGAGGACAATGCGACTGAAACGCTGACGGCAAAAAGCGAGCTTGTCGACGATGGCGGAACGCCGATCGTACGGCCGCGGGTCCTGTCCAAGCGGGCGACATCCCTGCTGCGTGAGCTGGCGGATGATTTCGCCAATGCGTCGGCGCCGACCGTTCAACCGCAACGCTCCGTTGCCCTCAACCCGGATGCGCCATCGGCCAACGTTGAATAGTGCCGATTTCCGGTTTGGAGAATTCTGCCGGCAACTGCTATGTCAGTGGAACTGCCAACCGGCCTGAGGTCAAACGTCGTTGTTCCGCGTCCCCGTCATCATTGCTGCGATTGTCGCCATAGCTTTCGGCGGCGCAATGCTGAGCGCCGTCTACGCTTTGCAGGCGACCATCGGTTTCGGATCGATCGCGATCGGTCCGTGGACCGCCTGGCCACTTGCGCAAACCGAACGGGCAGACCCTTATGCCAAGGCGCACCGCGCACGGGCCGGACAGCTTCTCCTGGGCGATGCGGAAGGGCTGGTTTTCTTTGCCGACAGCGACAGCGATGGCGAACGGCTTGTTGTGGAGTGCAATTATGTCATTTCCGGTCAGACGCCCCCTGCTCGCTTCTGGACGCTGCACGCAACCGACGCCGACGATGCACTGCTCGAGGTCAACTCCGACTTCCCGTCGGCATTTCACTCGCAGAACGTGGCGAAACGCCAGAACGGCGCGTTTGTCATCAATGTCAGCGGCACTCCGAAAACCGGCAATTGGCTGGCAACCGGCCGAAGATACCAGCCTTTCAAGCTCGTCCTGACGTTGTTCGACACGCCCACGGCCGGAAGTTCGCGCCTGATCGATCTGCAGATGCCGGAGATCATCCGCCAGGAGTGCCGCAATGGGTAGGCTGATCTATGTCGTACTTGCCGGCGTGGCGGGCGCCGCACTGCTGCATATCATCATTATCCTGGCGATCCCGGCCTATGCGGAGCGGGACGCATGGACGAAAATCAACGCCCTCGGCCCAACGGAGTTCTTCCACATATTGCCGAAAGACAGGCCCGGTGGACTGACCTCGGCAAACCCGTTTGTCCGTACGGCCGTGTGCCGGTTCGATATTGCAGATAGGCCGGCGCGGATCACCGCTTCCGGCCTTGCCTATTACTGGTCGCTGGCGATTTTCGATCCCGGTGCCAACGAAATCTACAGCATGAACGACAGAACGGCGACGGAAGGCAAGCTCGACATCGCCGTCGTCACGCCGCTGCAAATGATCGGTTATCGGAAGAGCCTTCCGGACACACTGGTTGATTCGGTGCTGATCGAATTTCCGGGCACCACCGGTTATCTTGTCCTGCGAACGATCACGCCCGATGAGAGCTGGGAGTTGATCGTCAGGGAGTTCCTGAGCAGTGCCGAGTGTCAGAGCACGGACAACGGCTGAGAGCGGGAGGTACCGGTCCCTGCCTGAAGTCCGGAGAAGCGTTTTGCAGGTTCAGCCCTTGCTGCCGCGCTTGCGTTCGGCGATCAGCTGTTTGCGGCCGTCTTTCTGCTCATAACGCACACCGGTAAACAACAGCACGGTTGCACCGTCCCGGTGGTGATTTTTGGGCAACCGGCGCGGCCGGCGTGCTGTTGACCTGGAACTGAGTTGGATAATGTCAGCCATCGGATTCACCGTTTCCCTCGACGAGAACGGCGCGCTGCGCACTTAACCGTCCCCTCTCCTAACCATTGTCACGCTGCACAACTCCATACTGATACCTGCGTGTTCGTTACTTCCGGTCCGTCACAACTCGATAAGCAACTCCGGAAAGCGAACAGTCGGATTAGAAACCGGCGATAGTTAATAGTCTGCTAATTATTTGGCTTTACATTTAGTCAAAACGGAGTTGTGCGTAGCGTGGGTGGAGTATCTTGGATCGTTTTCGCGACCTTGAAAGAGCCGGTCGAACCGGTCGTAAGGACGCAGCGTTGCTGGCGGCCATTACCGGCTTCGAGGCGCTGAAACACCCGACCTCGCAAGATCTGCAACAATTTTCCAATCTGTTTGCCGGCCTGTTCGAACTGACGCGCGAAGACACGCGCCGAACGGCCGTTGCCGCGCTCTCGCGCATTCGGCACCTTCCGGCGGATGTCGCAATGATGGTCGCGGACCAACCGATCCGCATCTCGGCACCGTTTCTTGCGCTGAGCCCCTGCCTGGGCGACCAACTGCTTTTGCTGACGCTGGCGCGCAACGGGATGGCGCATGCGCGGGCGATTTCCCGGCGTGAGGAGCTTTCACCGGCCATCGTTGCGGCCCTTTCTTCCATGGATGATGCCGCCGTTTCCCGGTCCTTGCGCCTGCGGCACACCCCGAAAGACAAGCCGGCAGGTCTCCTGCCGTCGCAAGAGGCCACGCGGCGCTACAATGAAGACGTGCTGCGCAACCGGATTGAGGATCTTGCCCTGCGGCGCGTCAGTGCCGCAAATCAGTCCGCCGACGCGAAACCGGAAACGGGACGTCCGGATATCCGCCAACTGATCCGGGCCGCCGAAAGCAGTCAACCGACACGGTTCGCACAGCTGCTTTCACGCGCACTCGGAGCACAACGATCCCTTGCCGATCGGATCATGCTCGATCTTTCAGGCCGGCAACTGGCAATGGCCCTTTTCGCCCTCGAGATGCATGATGATGATATCAACCGCGTGCTGGTCGCTGTCTTCCCGCACCTGGGGCAGACCATTGACGGCGTCCCCGAGGCCGAACTTCTGATAAGGGGCACCGACCGGCGAACCAGCATTGAACGGGTGATGGCCTGGGTCCGGGCCAATGCGCCGGAAGGAACCGGCCAGAGTGTTCGTTATCAGCCGGTGACGCAATCGCGTGAGGACCGTCGCGCAGAAAGAGGCGACACCATGCGGCGAGAGCCGGAGCAGGCCAAAGTCGTCAAGCGGGCATGATCAAGATATAGCGGTCCGGCTCGTCGGTCTCGATTTCCACCACCCATAGATCCGGATCAAAATTCCGCTCGCGTTCCAGCACATCGTCTATCTTGTCGTCCTGATCCGCTTCAAGCCGGAGTTCGAAAGTCCGGTCCGAAGGCTTCGCCGTGTCGAACATGCTTTGAGGTGCTGGCGAGAACAGCTTCTGGACGCCATTCTTTCCGCGAGCGCGCACAAAGACAGCACCCGCTTCGGGCGAGCCATGCCGTTCAACGGCGGCAAATCCGCCGTCGGTGAAGATCCTGCGCACAAGCGCTTTCACCCACAATTCCGATGTCAGCCGCATCGTCATCTAAGGCAGAGCCCTATGCGGTCGGCTGAGGTGAGAGAGTAATCGGACATGGAATGCGCCTAGTGCAAGGCGGCATAGGGTGTCAATGCCGCTATCAGAGCGCACCGATTTCGCGCAGTTTCTTCAGAACGACCTTGTCCGGCTTGCCGGTGACCGGCAGTCGGTAATGGCGCTGGAAATCGGCAATCGCGGTTGTCGTCTGTTTGCCGGCAACACCATCAACCTTGACGTCCGCATAGGCAATGTTGCTCAGGCCCCTCTGGATGTCGGCGATCAGATCGGCGACCGGATCCTCTTCGGGTTCGCTTGGCGCCGGCGGCGCAGCCGGCACGGTCTCGGCTTCCGGTTGCGCGGCGACCGGCTTTGCCTGCGGGACGGCAATCGGGTCGTGTCCAGACAGGAGCACATGCACAAGCAACACATCCGAGACATCGCCCGTCGGCTCCAGCCCGGCGCTGATCTGATAGGCAAGGATTGCGTCCTGTGTCTGCGGGCCGAATACGCCATCGACAGAACCACCGTAGAAGCCGCCGCGACGCATTGCCAGTTGCAGGTCATACACGGTTGCATCCGGTTCAAGCACACGCCTTTCCGGGATGCTGGCCGTGCTTTGGGGATCACTGTGCTCGATCCTGAATGTGGTCACCCGGCTGGACGGAACTGGAATGTTCTTCAGATCCAGCGGATAGGGTTTTTGGGTTATGCCGCGCGTATCGTAGATCGGCGCCGGATGCTTGCCCGGCTGATAGACGAGTGCATTGAGTGAAACGAACACGAAAGCGACCGCGAACACGGTGACGCCACCGGCAACCGACGGATGCCTGGCGATCAGATCACCAACAGCACGAACCAGGCCGGTCAGTGCCTGGAAGCGATGCCGCTTCTTGTCAGGCCGTTTTCGCCTGGTCATGCACAGTCTCCATCGTATTATTCTCTATGCCCTTCAACCGTGGCGGAAATTCTACCGCGTTGTCCTGCACAGTGCCGTCCGGACGCTCCGGTCCGCCAATCGGCAGCCGAACGGTAACGGTGGTGCCGATATCGATCGTGCTGTCGATAGAAAATTGCCCTCCATGCAAGGCAACAAGGCCTTTGACAAGGCTCAGGCCAAGGCCCGTTCCTTCGTATTGGCGGTCATAGCGGCTTTCAACCTGGACGAAGGGCGCGCCGATGCGGCGCAGATCGTCCTGGGCGATCCCAATGCCGGTATCGGACACTGAAAGTTCCACCCAACCGTCCTTTTCCAGTGCATCCACTGTCACGACGCCGCCGGAATCGGTGAACTTGATTGCATTGGCCATCAGGTTGATGAGGATTTGCTGGAGCGCCCTGCGGCAGGCGGTGATCTTGCGGCGTCCCTTGGCGACACGCGCGTTGAGAACAACACCTTTTTCTTGCGCCTGCTGCGCCAGCATGGCCTCGCAGGTGTCAACCGCCTCCTTGACGTTGAACGTCTCAAGGTTCAATTCGTATCGGCCCGCCTCGATCTTGCTCAAATCCAGCATCGAATTGATGACGGAAAGCAGGTGCTGCCCGGACTCGCTGATCAAGCCGACATATTCGCGCTGCTCGCGGCTCAGACTGTCACCCAGATACTCTCCGGACAGAAAGTCGGAAAAGCCCAGGATCGCATTGAGCGGTGTGCGCAGTTCATGGCTGACGGCGGCGAGGAACCGGGTCTTGGCCTCGTTGGCGGCGTCGGCCTCTTCGGCCTTCTTGGCATATGCCCGCTGCAACTCCACCATCTCGCCGATATCGTAGGCCTGTGCCAGGAAACCGCGAAAATCGCTTTGCCTGCGGTCGGCAACAAGGCGTATCGACAGGTGGAGGAACTGGTCCTGCTTGGACTTGTCCGTTCCCTTTCGCAGACGAACATTGATTGAATTGACCGTGCAACCGGTGCGCAGGTCGTCGACCGCCTGGAGAAACCGGATCCGGTCGGAGACATGCATGTGCTCGATAAGCCCGCGACCGGTTATGTCTCCGATCTGCTCCAGCATTTCGGCTGCATCAGCGCCCGCGACCGAAACAACATCGCCGCGCGCGTCATGGCGTGTCACCAGGCCCGGAAGCACAGCAACGACGTCAAATCCGGACCCCGCGGCCGGTTTGGCGGCTTTGTCGTTTGCAGAACCGGGGCGTCTGAGGCCAAGCGCAAACAGAAGGCCGTAAATACCGAGCGCGACGATTACGGCGACGGAAGCGATGTCGGCACCACCTGCCCGCGGAACGGACGGCAAGTGAAGGGATATCTGCATGACGGCCGTGGCAACCAGCACGAATGCCATGGCGCCGAAACCGGCTTGGAGTGCTTGCCGGTCCCGCCTTATGCGATATGCTTCGGCTGGAAACAGCAAAACAAGCGGCAGGACAGCCGAGGTCAGGCCGCCGGTCGCAACCGTGGCTGCGGTCAAAGAGATCGCGCCGAGCATCAGCGTCGCGGTCTCGATGGCCCGGCGGTGACCCGTCTGCATCAGGATGCCCGAGAGTGCCAGCAGTGTCGCCGAGAGCGCCAGAACCGGTGCGGCGGCGGCGCGGGCACCGAAAGCTGGAATGAGCGTGAAGGGAAAAACCGACGCCAGAATCGTGCCGGCGATCAACAGCAGCGCGATCAGCCGCGACTGGATATTGCGCTCGTTGTCGTGAACGATATCGCGGTGCACCCAGTTGGCGACGGTCCGGTCGCCGGCCGACCCAAAACCCGAAGACAGTAAATGCTTCACCCTGATGGCCACTATTGTACTCGATACGCTTGTTGTTCTGGCAAATGCGAAAATGCCAAATTCAGCTTAAGGAATGGATAAAGCGAAGGGATTCTTGGGCCAAAAACCAGGAATTTCCGGTGGGTTGCAGATATGCGCGCAATCCTTTGTGCAACGTGGTTAACGCCGGGTAACCAGGGCCGGAAACACAATCTTCATCAATATCGGATGAGATGACCGCGGCGGCGATCCGTTTGAAGGATACGGCGACAGGATCCAAAGAGGCGATCCGGGGACTCTAATGCGGTTCATAATCAAAGCTCTGTTCTGGTTCGGCGTTGTGCTGCTGTTCCTGCCCGGCAATTCGGACACCCGGTCGCTGGCGCTCTCCGACCGATCCGCGCAATCCGCGGAAGAATTGCGCGAGTTGGCCTTCAAGATCCAGCGTATTTGCCAACGGGACCCCGAAATCTGCCGGGCTGGCGCCGAGGAGCTGTTGTCCGCCAATCCATCCTTTGAAGATGACGAAATCGCAAGGCTGCTGAGAAACGAAGCCGCACTCCTGGCGACCGCCAGGGACTGAACTCTTTTTTCGTGCTTTGTCCGGTCATTTTGCCTATATCCGACTATGACCTCCGGGTGATCGCGTGATCGTCCGGCAACGGGACGTCCGGCACCGACAACAGACCGCAGTGAAACATGGCGACAGTTCAGCAGATCATTGAAGACTTTGAATATCTCGACGACTGGGAGGATCGTTATCGTTACGTGATCGAACTTGGTCGTACGCTGGAACCCATGCCCGACGCTGACAAGACCGACGCAAACAAGGTGCAAGGCTGCGTCAGCCAGGTCTGGCTTACCTACACGGTCGATGCGTCCGATCCACTGGGTCCGATACTGAATTTCAAAGGCGATTCGGACGCGCATATCGTGCGTGGGCTTGTTGCGATCATGCTCGCTGCCTGTTCCGGCCAACGCGCCTCTGAAATCGTCGCATTCGACGAGGGCGCCCTTTTTTCCAGGCTCGGCCTTATCGAACATCTGACACCCCAGCGCGCGAACGGCCTGAAATCGCTGGTTGCACGGATCAAGCGGGAAGCCAGAGCTTCGCTGGAAGGATCAGCGGTCTCCTGACGCAATTGCGCTTCACCAGGAACACGAACAGCCGGTAAACGCAGGAATGTACATCAATTAACATTCGTGTTAACTGATGGCCGTTCTACAATCATTGCGGGGAATCATTATCATGGAAGAGATCGCAAGCGGTGTGAACTGGATCGCTGTTGTTATTGGTGCGGTCGTTTCGTTTTTGCTGGGCTGGCTTTGGTATTCGCCCATGCTGTTCGGACCAAAATGGGCTGAAGGCGTCGGTGTCGAAATGGGTACGGCAAGTGAAATGCCCGTCGGCGCGATGGTAAGCCAGATCATCGGCTTGCTTCTGCTGAGCTGGTTTGTCGGCGTGACTGCTGCGGCCGACGCCCTGTTTACGGTTATTCTCGGTACGATCGCATTCGCGGTTCTGGCCTATTCGGGCGGTATGTTCAGGAAAAACAGTGCCTATGCGCGTGTGACGGATATGGGCTACTGGGTCGGCAGCGTTATCGTCATGATCATCATCCAGGGTATTCTCTAGACAAGTCGGTCGCCGGTATTTTTTGCTTTCGGCGACATAACGGCAAACAGCGAAACGGGCACCGATGATTCGGTGCCCGTTTCTTTCGTGCCGCAAAGACTTGTAGCCTTTAGAACCCGTATCACGAAACCGGCATATGCGGACCGGTTCGAATGCCTATTCGCTGTTCTTGCGCTTCTGGCCGAGCCCCATTTCCTTGGCAAGACGGGACCGCGCTTCAGCGTAAGCAGGTGCGACCATGGGATAGTCTGCTGGCAGGCCCCACTTCTCCCGGTATTCCTCTGGAGTCAGACCGTGATAGGTCATCAAATGGCGTTTCAGGGACTTGAACTTCATCCCGTCCTCGAGACAGATGATGTATTCGTGCTGTACAGATTTGCGGATGGGGACAGCGGGCTTGGGCTTTTCCGCAGGAACAGCATCCGCGGCAGTCGTTGATCCCAATGCGGAATGAACATTTGCGATCAGCCCTGGAAGATCGCTGGTCTGGACGACATTGTTACTCACATAAGCTGCAACAACTTCTGCAGTCAGTTCGGCAAGCAAGTCGTCTCTGGTATTTTCGATTGCTTCAGTCATTTTCGCGCCTCAAAAGATTTCAAGTTTTCATGTTACCAAAATCCCATCTTCTTTCGGTGTTGCCAGCAAGTTGGTGTCTTTTTGTGACACCTTATTGTTATTGTCACCCGAAGCCGGGATATCACCAATCAATTACATTTTAAACAAAAAAAATCTGTTATCAGGCCCTTTCAGGCGATCAAGATGCATTTCGCCTGTTAAAACTCCCGGAAAGCAAGTCTAAACGGCCAGAAACAGCCATGCGTGAAATTTGTGCAGTATTATTCAGCCGCACTATTCACGCCCTCCGATGATTTCGGCATTTCGTCCACTACAGACTGGTCGCTTAGTGGATAGCCAACTGCGTAGGACGCCTTGGCGAGCAGATGCGCTGAAATGGGTGCCGTAAGGACGAAGAAGCAAACGCCGGCCAGCGCGCGTGTCAGTGTTCCGGTGTCGCCTGCCTGAATGCCAAGTGCGATCAGCACAACACCCGATCCCAGCGTTCCGGCCTTCGACGCGGCATGCATGCGCGTGTAGACGTCCGGGAAACGTATAAGACCAAGGGCGGCGACAAGGGTGAACCCGGAGCCGACGACCATCATCAGCGCAACCACAATGGCAACGAAATCACTCATTGGCTTTCTTTCCGTCCCGGATCGCGTCCGGTTCTTCGTTTTGTGCGTGAATGTCTCCGCGCGTCAGGATGAACCGTGCGAAGGCGACCGTCGCCAGGAAGCCCACGAGGCCAAGTGCAATGGCAATGTCCACGTAAAGCGTGTAGCCCGTCTTGATGCCGATCACCGCGATGAAACCAATGGCGGTGGCGACGAGCATATCCAGTGCGAGTATGCGGTCCGGAAGGGTCGGCCCGCTGATCACGCGGTAGACCGTGACGGCGAATGACAGGCACAGCAGTGTCAGTGAAATCTGAACAGCCCAGTCCACGAGGGTCGCGGCATCGGTCATCGGAATGCCTCCAGTATCCTGCGCTCGAACCCGTCGGCAATGCCCCGGCGAGTCGCATCGAGATCCGAACAGTCGATCGCGTGGACGTAGAGAAGTTTCTTGTCGTCCGAAACGTCCACAGACAGAGTCCCCGGGGTGAGCGTTATCATGTTGGCAAGCAGTGTAATCTCGAAATCCCGATCGACCTGGAGCCGGTAAGCGAAGATACCCGGTTTCAGGTTCATATTCGGACTCAACACCGTGATCGCTACACGGATAGCCGACATGACGAGTTCATAAAGGAACACAAGCAGCAGCTTGATCATGCGCCAGGCGCGCGAAAAATAGCCGACGGAGCCGACCTGTTCACGGATCAGGTAGAGGACTGCGGCACCGAGCAGAAAGCCAAAGGCCAGGTTGAGAAAACTGTAGAACCCGGTGACCGCCGCCCAGACCAGCGCCAGCAGCACATTGATCAAAAACAGCCTCATTGCACGCCTCCTGACGGAAACACCGAACGGATATATTCGATCGGATTGAGCAGTTGTTCTGTTCCTGTCTGCGACAATTCAAGGATCTGCTGCGGGAAGACGCCGAGCACCACAACGATGGCCGTCAACAGCACAAGCGGCGCATAGTCGATGAGCGGGTTCAGTGCCACATCTCCGGCCTGGTCGGCAGCGGTTGCCGGCGCCGGCCGCCAGTAGGACAACACCCAAACACGCCCGACGGCTATGGTTGTCAGGAACCCGGACAAAAGGACTGCGCCGGCAAGCCACCATGCCCCGACATCCAATGACGCCTTGACCAGTATCACCTTCGGCCACAGGCCGGACAGCGGCGGAAGGCCTGAGACCGCGAAAAACAGGATGAGGGTGACAGCCGCAAGGAACGGATGGGTTGTGTAAATGCCGCCTGATCCGGCAATGGAAAAGCCGCCACTGGCCCGCGCCGCTAGTCCGGATGCCAGATAAAGCGCCGTCATGACGATGATGGAATGGACCGCGTAGAAAATGGTGGCGGTGATGCCGCCGGGGCTGGCGAGCGCGATGCCGGCGAACATGATGCCGATACCGGAAATAACCAGATAGCCCAACAGCCGCCTGAAATCGGTTTGCGCAAGCGCACCCATGGCACCGAGGATCATCGTAAGGGCGGCGATGACGGCGATGACCCAGCCGAGGACATCCCGCTCAGCAGGAAACAGCACCAGCGCGACACGCATGAAGGCGTAGACGCCGACCTTGGTCAAAAGCCCGGCAAACAGCGCCGAAACGACGACACGCGGCGTGTGGTAGGAAGACGGCAGCCAGAAATTGACCGGAAAAGCGGCGGCCTTCATACCAAAGGCCAGGAAATAGAGGCTCAGCAAGGTCACCAGCGGTGCCTTTTCTTCCATCGCCTGCGCTTTGATCGCGATGTCGGCCATGTTGAGCGTTCCAAAGATGCCGTAGAGGTAACCGGTGGCGATAAGGAAGAACGTCGTCGCCACAAGATTGAGAAAGGCATATTTGGTGGCGCCGTCGATCTGGCCCTTTTCCGAGCCCAGGATCAACAGACCGAACGACGCGATGAGCAGCACTTCAAACCAGACATAGAGGTTGAAGACATCGCCGGTCAGGAAGGCACCGCTGACACCGGCCATCATCAGAAACAGGAACGGATAGAATCCATAGCGCCGGCCGCTGTTGTTGATGTCCCCGGCGCCGTAGACCCCGCCTGCGAGTGCCGCAATTGCGGCTGCAAGCGTCAGCAGGGCTCCCAGGATATCAACCGTGAAGGAAATGCCGAAAGGCGGCAGCCAGCGACCCATGGTCATGGTCACGGGGCCACCGATGACGACATGGGCAAGAAGGCCGGCGGCGATTACCACAAGCGCCACCAGTCCCGGCAAGGCGATATAGGGCTGGAGGCGCGTGTCCTTGCGCACCATCAGCAGCACGGCACCCATGATCGTGCACAGGATAAGCGGCGCGATAATCAGCCAGTCGGCGAGCGGCACCGGATCGGTGACCATGGCCACGGAGATATCAACAGGCGGTTTGTCGGACGATGCCATTCTAACCCAGCTTTACTCTAGTCAATATCCCAGCGGCGGAAGCTTCTGCTCTTTAGGCTCGGCAAACCGCATTTCATTGGTGTCATCCGTCTCAAGTTCCTGATACGCGCGGTAGGAAAGCACGAGCAGAAAGGCGAAAAAGGAAAACGCAATCACGATCGCTGTCAGAATCAGTGCCTGCGGCAGCGGATTGGCAGTCATGATGCCTGCAGTCGCCCCGTCAGCCGGCAAGATTGGCGGAATTTCCCGGGTCAGCCGCCCGGATGTAAAGATCAGCAGATTGACTGCATTGCTCAGTATGGCCGCGCCAAGCAGAATGCGAATGATATGCCGCGACAGGAAAAGGTAGATCGAGACAGCAAAGAAGATGGCGACGAGAAACGCCATAGGGACTTCCATCACTCAACCTCCCTTTCTTCCAGGGCGAGCGCGATCGAACTGATCGCGCCGACCACAACGAAATAGACACCGATGTCGAAGAGCAGCACCGTCGAGAGCTTCAGTTCTTCGGTAAAGAACGGAACCGTCAGCCACAGACCCGTCATGAACGGCACGCCGGCAAAGATCGACAGCAGACCGGCCACGGACCCCATCAGCAATCCCGCCGCGGAAAGGGCCATGGGGTGGAAATACATGGCGCGCCGAACGGGTGAAACACCGCATGCTATGCCGTAGATGGCGAAGGCCGAGGCGGCGATCAGTCCGCCAATGAAACCGCCGCCCGGCTCATTGTGACCGCGCAGCAGGACAAACACCGAAAACAGCACCATGAGGCTGCTCAGGTAAGGCGCGACGGTCCGGAAAATCAGGGTGCGCATGGTCTTACCGCCGCTCCTCGTCGTTCGGATCGTTTGCAGCGATGGCTGCCGCTGCCCGCTTTGTGCTGATGCGGATCAGCGAAAGGATCGCCAGGCCCGCGACCATGACAACAGCGATCTCACCCCAGGTATCGGTTCCGCGGAAGTCGACCAGGATGACATTGACGATGTTGCGGCCATAGGCGATCGACATGGAGTAGTTCGAAAAGAACTCCGGAAGCGTCAGGTCGAACGGCATTTGCGTGACCTTAAGCAGCAGAAGCAGGAAGGCGCCGGCACCGACCACCGAGATCGTCACATCGGACAGGCGTTTGCCGATCGGCCTGTGGTCGGTCGGTGTGAGCCGCAGCCGCGTCATGGCGAGTGCCAATATGACCACGGACAGGGTCTCGACCATAAACTGTGTAAACGACAGGTCGGGGGCACCGAAAAGCATGAACAGGAGCGCGACCGCAAAGCCCTGGATTCCGAGGGAAACGATCGCCGTCAGGCGATCCCTGGCAAAGATAACAGCGATCAGCCCCACGGCAGCTATGGCCATGATGCTCAGCTCGTAAAGCGCAACTCTCTCCGGCCATTGCGGCATCGCCGGCAGTTCGTCGAACAACACCATCGGCACGAGGATGGCTACAATCAGAAGCAGGAAGGTCACCTTCATGTAGAATTCCATGCGCCCGCTCTGGATGACCCGGGTGACGGCGAAGGACAGCCGGACAGTGCCGCGGATGAACTGGTCGAAGCCCTTGTCGGGACCCCAGCCGATCGTTTCAAGCGTCGCCACCATTGCGGCCCGCATCCGCTCCAGATTGCGATAGGCCACGATGCCGAAGACAATCGTGATGCCGGACAGCAGCAACGGAATGCCGATTGGGGGAATGAGCGATATGTAAACGGAGACCTTTTCGCCCTCGACGGCCATTGCCATCGGTATTGAGATGAGCCGGTGTGTCAGCCCGGAGAACAGTGCGGTCAAAAGGCTCAATACCGCCAGAACCGCAGGTCCTATCCACAGCAGCACGGGGCCATCATGCGCATGGCTGAACTCTTGCCGCTTCTCACCCAGAAACGGTTTCAGGGCCACGGCAAAGCCGATTACAAACATCAGCCCGTTGCCGACAATCGCAACGAGGGTCAGGAGCAGTGGCCAGGCTCCGGGTTGCCACAGGCCTGCATAGATCTCCTCCTTGGCAAGGAACCCGAACAATGGCGGCAGCCCCGCCATGGAAAAGGCCGAGGCGAAAGCGGCTGAAAAGGTGATGGGCATAGCCGACATCAGTCCGCCAAGCTTGGTGACATCGCGCGTGCCGGCCTCGTGGTCGATGCCGCCAGCCACCATGAAGAGTGCGCCCTTGAACATAGAGTGCGCGACAAGGTAAAGCACCGCAGCCGCAACCGCCTTCTCATGGCCGAAACCGGTGAGCATGACGAGAAGACCGAGCGAGGAAACCGTCGTGTAGGCCAGCATCAGCTTCAGGTCGGTCTGCCGAACGGCAAGGAGTGTCCCGACGATCAGGGTCGCACCGCCGAAGATCGGCAACACCGTTTCCCAGGCGGCGGTCCCGCCGAGCACGGGATTGAGGCGCATCAGCAGATAAACGCCGGTCTTGACCATGGTTGCCGAGTGCAGATAGGCCGAAACCGGCGTCGGCGCCTCCATGGCATTGGGCAGCCAGAAATGCAGCGGGAACTGGGCGGACTTGGTGAAAGCGCCGCCGAGCACAAGCACAAAGATCGCCAGATAGAACGGGCTGTCCGCCAGCGCACCGTGCGAGTGCAGCAGTAGCGACAACTCGGAAATGCCCGTGACGTTCCAGATCAGCAAGAGACCGGCCAGCAGAAACAGGCCACCGCCGCCCGTGACGACAAGTGCCTGGAGCGCGGCGCGGCGTGAAGCTTCACGCTTGTGGTCGAAACCGATCAGCAGGAAAGAGGTGATCGACGTCAGTTCCCAGAACACGAAGAACATCAGGAAACTGTCCGACACGACCAGGCCGAGCATCGAGCCCATGAACATCAGGATGAAGGAGAAGAACCGGCCGAGATGTTCGTGGCCCTTGAGATAGCCGCCGCTGTAAAGCACGATCAGCACACCGATCCCGCTGATCAGCAGCGCGAAGGTCAGCGAGAGGCCATCGACGAACCACGAAAAATTCACATTGAACGCCGGTATCCACCGATAGCCGCCGGTTACCACCTCGCCGTTCGAGATCTCCGGCAGGAAGGTGGCAAAATGCCAGAAGATGACTGCCGGCACGATTGCCAGCAACCAAGCCGCATTGTGTCTGAAAAGCCGGGTGAGCGCGGGAGCGAATAGAGCCGCAAGGAACGGTAGCAGCAGGACAAACAGTGTCGTGCTGGGCATGTAGGCTTCCATTCTCTCTCCCGGATGGAGTTTCCCTGCAAGTGTTTGATCGAATTTAATGATGCAGTGCATCAACGGCAAGATCACAACGGTCGATTTCCACCCGATTCGGGCCTACACGGCGGTTTTACCGCCATTTCATCGGCCGATTGTTGCGAAGGCGGTGCACCGACACTACACAATAGCTGCAAGGAGGTGCCGAGATGTCCGATACGAAAAAGAAAAGAGTTGAAAAAACGGAAGCCGAATGGCGGGCACAACTGTCACCGGAACAATACCATGTAACGCGAAAGGGCGGCACGGAACGGGCATTCACCGGCCCCTATTGGGACAACAAGGATCCCGGTATCTATCACTGCGTGTGCTGTGAGCGGCCGCTTTTTCACTCCGGCACGAAATTCGATTCCGGAACCGGCTGGCCGAGCTACCACGCGCCGATCGACGCGAACGCGGTGACCGAGCATGCGGACCGTTCGTGGTTCATGACCCGCACGGAGATCCGATGCGCCGATTGCGATGCGCATCTCGGCCACGTGTTCAATGACGGTCCGCATCCGACCGGTCTTCGCTATTGTATGAACGGTACGGCGCTTACCTTCAGGAAGGAAAGCGCCGACGAATGAGCTGGGACGGTCAGGACCTTACTGGGGCTGGATATAGCGGCCGTAGACCCAGCCCGTCTGCCAGTCGCCCGTATCTGACGGGTCATGCCAGACCTCGCACCAGGTGTAGCGGACCATCTGGGTCTGTTCGTACCTTGGCAAGGTAACGATGTTCTTCAGGTCGACACCGTTCATGCAACGGCCGGTCATGGAAAGCGGCGTTCCGTTCGGATAGCCGGCGCGGATTGCCGATTGGGTCGAAGGCCAAGCCCTGACATTCAGAACGTCATCCCAGGCAACATTGGCGACTTCCCAGGCGGCGAAAGACGATGCATGCGCTACGGGCGCTGAAAGGGTTGCAGCAACGACAATCGATGCGAAGAATGTGCGATAAATGGTCATGATTCGATCCCCCATGGCGGCGGTTGCGTTTCGATGTTCGCATGTTTGCACTTCAATCGTGAACGGCTACTGACGCGGAAATTCATGTGGCGTTCATGCGCATCTTGAAGTGGCTCGCCTGCCTCTTTATCTGCGTGATATGAACAGAAAATCCCTGTAGAAGGAAGCACCATGTTCAAGGATCTGCCGGCCGCCCCTGCCGCCGAGAAACGGCCTGCCACGGACACCCGCCACGGCATTTCGCGCACCGACGACTATGCCTGGCTACGCGCCGACAACTGGCAGCAGGTCTTCCAGGACCCGTCGGTTCTCGATGCGGAGATCAGGGCGTATCTTGAGGCCGAGAACGCCTATCAGAAACAGGCGATGGCCGACACGGAGGCGCTTCAAAAGACGCTTTTTTCCGAAATGCGCGGACGCATCAAGGAGGATGACTCGTCCGTCCCCTCCCCTGACGGCCCATTCGCCTATGGCATGTCCTACGTCACCGGCGGCGAGCAGCCACGGTTCTTCCGCATACCGCGCCAGGGCGGCGACGAGGAACTGCTGCTCGACGGCGACGCGGAGGCAGCCGACGGTGCCTATTTCAGGATTTCAGGAGCCAATCATGCCCCCGATCACAAGCGTATGATATGGGGCTTTGACGACAAGGGATCAGAAATCTTCAAGCTCAGGGTGCGTGATCTCGGCAGCGGAAACGACCTGGAGGATTCGGTCGAGAATACCGGCGGCGGCGGGGCATGGTCGCGCGGCTCCGACGGTTTCTTCTATACGCTTCTCGACGAGAACCACCGGCCTTCCAGGGTCTACTATCACGGGATCGGCAGCGCGCAGCCGGACGATCGCCTGATTTTCGAGGAATCCGATCCGGGCTTCTTCGTCAGCGTCGGCGGCAGCAAACTGAACGACTTTATCTTCATCAACATTCACGACCACCAGACGTCGGAATACCGCATTCTGCCGGCCGATGACCCGCAGGCAGAGCCGAGAATTGTCGCCCCCCGGCAGACGGGCGTTGAATATGACATGCACGAAGGCGGTGATGTCTTCTACATCCTGACAAACGCAGACGGTGCAAAGGATTTCAAGATCGTTGAAGCATCTGTTGACGCGCCGGGCCGGGAGAACTGGCGTGACGTGGTCACCCACCAGCCCGGGCGGCTCATTTTGAGCCACATGGTGTTTGCCGGTCATCTGGTGTGGCTGCAGCGCGAGAACGGCCTGCCCACGATCGTTATCCGCGAACGCGGCAGCGGCGAAGAACATGCCATCGCCTTCGATGAAGAAGCCTATTCGCTGGGACTGCAGGGCTCCTATGAGTATGACACGGAGGTTATCCGTTTCTCCTACTCATCGATGACGACGCCGTCACAGCAATTCGACTACAATATGCGGACACGCGAGCGGGTTCTCCTGAAGACCCAGGAAGTGCCGTCCGGACACAATGTGGAAGACTATGTGACACGGCGCGTGATGGCGCCATCGCATGACGGCACCGAGGTGCCCGTGAGCCTGCTTTATCGCAAGGATACAGCGCTCGACGGGTCGGCGCCGTGTCTGCTTTATGGCTATGGATCCTACGGCGCGACCATTCCCGCCTCGTTCAACACCAATTGCCTGTCGCTGGTTGATCGCGGCTTTGTCTACGCGATTGCCCATGTGCGCGGTGGCAAGGACAAGGGGTTCGCCTGGTACGAAGACGGCAAGCACCTGAAAAAGACCAACACATTTCACGATTTCATCGCCGCGGCGGAGTATCTGGCAGCGGAGAATTTCACCTCGGCCGACCGTATCGTCGCCGAAGGCGGTTCGGCGGGCGGCATGCTGATGGGCGCCATCGCGAATATGGCGCCGGACCGGTTTGGCGCGATCATCGCTGCGGTGCCGTTTGTCGATGTGCTGACCACGATGCTCGACGACACGCTTCCCCTCACCCCGCCCGAGTGGCCGGAATGGGGCAATCCGATCGCCTCGAAGGAGGATTATGAAATCATTGCCTCCTATTCTCCCTACGACAATGTCCGCGCGCAGGACTATCCGCCCATCCTGGCGCTCGCCGGGCTAACCGATCCGCGCGTGACCTATTGGGAGCCCGCCAAGTGGGTGGCGCGGCTGCGGGCTGTGAAAACCGGTGATGCACCGGTGCTTTTAAAGACCAACATGGATGCCGGTCATGCCGGCGCTTCGGGGCGCTTCCAGCGGCTCGAGGAAGTGGCATACGAGTACGCATTTGCGCTGAAAGTGACCGGCCGGGCCTGAAAGGCCCAATGCACGGGCGCTTCGGTGGACGGAATTAGCAACAACGCTATAATATGACAAATAGTTTCACCTTTAAGACCGGAACCGGATTCCGCAGGTGACGACAAGAACGGGGATACAGAGCATTGACGAAAACACCGAAACCAGGACGACGAACGCGCCTGCTGCATGTCGTGCGCACGCAGCAGCTGTCACCCAACATGCAGAGGGTTACGCTTGGCGGCGGCGATCTTGCCGACTTTCCCGCCGGTCAGGAGAGCGCCCATGTGAAGCTCTTTTTACCGCGTGCGAACCAGTCACAGGAAGATTTCGCGCGTGAGATGCAAAGCGGTTCGAAGGAAATCACCCGGCGGACCTACACGGTTCGCCATCATCGTGCGGGTGCCGTTGAAATGGACATTGATTTCGTTGTCCACGAAGGCGGCGGACCGGCCTGCGACTGGGCGATGCGTGCTCGGCCCGGAGACTTTATCGGCGTTGCCGGTCCAGGCCCCATCAAGACCCCGGATCATGGTTCGGACTGGTTCCTCTTCGGTGCAGACATGTCGGCCATTCCTGCGGCGGCAGCGGCACTCGAGGCGCTTCCGCAGGACGCCATCGGTCACGCGGTTTTTGAGATCACCTGTGATGACGATATTCAGCCCATCAGCCCGCCGCCGGGCGTGAAAGTCCACTGGCTGGTGCATGAGGACCCGCATGCGAGCAGTACCCAGCAGCTTGAGTTCTTCAAGGCGCTCGACTGGGCTCCCGGGGTGCCGGGCGTCTTCGTGGCGGGTGAATCCGGTGCGGTGACCGGCCTGCGCAGCTATCTCGTCAATGATCGCGGACTCGACAAGCGCAAGATGTATATCAGCGCATACTGGAAGATCGGCCTGATCGAGGATCAGCACCAGATCGAGAAAAACGCCAAGGCGGCTTAGCAGCCGCTGACCATGACAGTCCGCTGCCTGTGGTTTTCGACCAAATAAAGTCTCCGTCTGTATGACAGCATCCATTGTCCAGTGGAAATTCCGCCGGTCGACGTGAACTCAAACGCGGCAAAGTGCGTATTGTGAACACCGGCAACAAATCGGGGACCAGAAGACTCGATGGATTCATTGACACAGTTTACCCTCGGCGCAGCGGTTTCAGCGTTGTGCCTGGGCAAGAAACTCGGGCCGCGCAAGTCGGCTCTCCTGGGCGGCATCCTGGGCACCGTCCCCGACCTCGATGTTTTCCTTCCGTTTGACAATCCCGTGGACGCTTTCGTCCTCCACCGTGGCTGGACGCATTCGTTTTTCATCCACGCACTCGCAACGCCCGTGGTGGGCGAAATACTTGTTCGCTCCATTGGTGCCTTGAGGGAATCGCGAGCCAGGGTCTGGCTGACCGTGTTCCTGTGTTTTACAACGCATGCCATCATCGACGCCATGACGGTTTACGGGACCCGTATATTCTGGCCGTTTGATCCCGATCCGGTTGGTGTCGGGTCCATCTTCATCATCGACCCGCTCTACACCGTGCCCCTTCTGATCGTCGTCATCTGGGCCTTCTTTTCAGCAAACTGGACCTCACGCTTTCAAAGTTGGCTCGTTGCTGCATTGATTTTCAGCACGTCCTATATGGGGCTCAGCATTGCCTTACAGGCCCATGTGGAGAACCGGGCAGAAACCATTTTCGCCGACGCCGGCATCGACGCGCGCAATGTCTTTGCGATCGCTGGTCCCTTCAACACGATTGTCTGGAAGGTTATCGGCCAGGAAGACGACCGCTACCATAACCTCTACATCTCGCTCTTCGACGAGGATGACGAACAGGCAAGAGTTTACACTCATCCGACCCGATCCGACCTGACGGCCTGCCTGGAGGGCAATGACGCATTCGAGAAACTCAGATGGTTCAGCCGCGGGTATTTCGGCACGGCGCTGCAAGGCGGCAAAGTGGTCATTTCGGACCTGCGGATGGGCCTGACACCAAGCTATGTATTCAGATTTGCCGTCGCCGAATATGCCGCCGGCAATGTCAGATCGATCCCGCCGCAAGCCATCGAAGGGCAATTGACATCACTGTCGGACGATCTGAACTGGCTCGCCGACCGCTTCGTCGGCCAACCATCGGTTCGAGCCGCTGAGGCGAGCGGAGGAGAACCGTACGGCACGACAGAAACCGCGTCCTGTGTTGAACGGCAAACGTCTGGCTAAACAGGTTTACGACGTTCGGCTGACTATCCACCTGCTTCTTCATCGGCCCAATGGCGCAGTGCATCGAGCGCGTTCAATGCCGTTCGGCCATGGTCCGTGATCGTGTAGTGCACCGACACCGGCGACGTGGACAATACAGTCCTGTTGATCAATCCGTGCGCCTCTAAATGACGCAATCGTTCCGTGATCATCTTCTTGCTGGCGCCGTTGATCATTCGGGCCAGATCGTTGAAGCGTACGGGCTCGTCCTTGAGGTGCCAGAGTATCGAGCCTGTCCACTTGCCGCCAAGTATGCGCATGCCGCGCTCAATGGCACAGGGTTTCTCGCACGGCTCCAGTGCGTTTCGCCGGCCCTTGCTGTCTTCGGTAACGCGAGCGCGCATGTGTATCTTCCCAGGTTACCAAAAGTATACTGGTTGCTTTTCTATCTTTAATACCACATGTCCACGCAAGTCACATTGGATTTTGGACAAACAGAATTGCGCGGGGAGAACACGTCGATGAATGAACCGGATATCCATCTTTACACGGCCGCGACGATGAACGGTTACAAGCCTGTCATCTTCCTGGAGGAAGCCGGTATCGCGTATGACCTGACTTTCGTGAATTTTGCAAAGAAGGAACAGAAGGATCCGGCCTATGTGAAGCTCAATCCGAATGGCCGGATTCCGACAATCGTTGATCGTTCCAATGGCGATTTCGCGGTGTTCGAAAGCGGCGCGATCCTTTGGTATCTGGCTGAGAAGTACGACCGGTTTTTGCCGCATGATGCCAATGACCGCTCCGAAACGCTGCAATGGCTGATGTTTCAGATGGCGGGTGTCGGCCCGATGATGGGACAGGCGATGTACTTCCAACGCATCGCGCTTCCGAACGGTCAGGAGGAGCCCTTTTCGATCAAGCGTTATGTGGACGAAAGCAGGCGTCTCCTCGAGGTCCTCGATGCGAGGCTGGCCGAACATGATTGGCTGGCCGCCGATCAATACAGCATCGCGGACATGGCGACCTATCCGTGGGCACGCGCGTTTCGCTGGGCCAATGTGCCGGTGGATGACCTGACCAATCTCAACAGGTGGTTTGAGCGTATTGACGCCCGTCCGATGATCCAGAAGGCGCTGACAATACCGAAGGCGCAACCGGCTTTCTGGGGTGACGTGGACGAAGACGCGTTTCTTGAGGAAAATGCGGCCCGGTTCGCCTCGGATGTGAAATCCTAGGCGCTATGGAATACGGGTCGACACGGGCCTTTGCCAACACCGGCCGTTCGCAGGCATTGTATCTAGTCGCTTCGCGCGGGATAGCCGTTCGGGCGTCCGGGTATGGCCTTCAGATAGGCGGCAATGGCTTCCCGGTCGGAAGCCGGCAGTTTCGCCATGTTTTCCTGCACCGACACCATGGAGCCGCCCACGGTGTCGAAGTCCGGGGTAAAGCCGCTCTCCAGATAGTAGGCGATGTCGCCTGCGCTCCAGTCCTTGATGCTGCCGTCGGGCGTAATGTTCGGAATGATGCCCTCGCCGTCCGGATTGGTGGCGCCGGCCAGCCATTCGCCCAGTTCCAATCCGCCGATCAGCGATCGTGGCGTATGGCATTCACCGCAATGGCCCGGCCCCTCGACAAGGTATTGTCCGCGGCTGAGCTGGTCATCCGGCGAACTGAAATTCATCACCGGAACATCGCGCAGGTAAAGCAGGTTCCAAAGGCCGACGGCACGGCGGATGTTGAATGGAAAACCGAGCTCGTGCTGCAGTGCGACGTTATCGCTTGCCGGCAGCGTGAGGAGGTAGCCCCACATGTCATTGAGGTCCGCCATCGCGATCCGGGTATAGGATGTATAGGGAAAGGACGGGTACAGGTGCGTTCCTTGCGGTGATGTGCCCTTCTTCATCGCATTGGCGAATTGCGCGAAGGTCCAGTCACCGATACCGGCGCTCGTATCCGGAGAAATGTTCGGCGCATAGAAGGTGCCGAAATCACTCTTGATCGCCAGGCCACCGGTCAGCAGCAGCTTGTCGTCACCCTTGGCGCCGGGCGCGGCGTGGCAGGAGGCGCATCCGCCGGCCCAGAACATTTCCTCGCCGCGGGCTAAGTCCGGCTCGCCAAGGCCGGCGAATTCCGCCTCATCCAGCGTGCCGGGCGCCGACAGAAACCACAGCACCACTGCGACAATAACCGCCAGTACGACAAGAATCCCGAAAAGCCTGCGCATTGCCGCTCCACCGCAACGAAGTTGATGAGAGCCGCCGGAAAAGAATCCGGCGGTTCCTGTCGCCTACACTATCAGAGATACTTCGTCCTGACCTAGTTCTTTGAGACGCGGTAGGATTCGTGGCAGGTCTTGCAGTTCTGCGCCACCTTGCCGAACTCCACGCGGAATGCGGCGATATCTTTCGGCGCAGCGGTCACGGCGTTTGCGGTGTCGGTGTCAAACTTCTTGACGGCCGCTTCGAAGCCGGAACGGTCGCTCCAGATGTTGGGGCTCGCCTCGGTCTCATAGCCGGTTTCCGATCCCTCCGGAAACTGGTTGATGAAGTTGACCGCGGCCGTGTTCATTGCCGCGAATGCTTCTTCCACCGCCACGGCATCATAGTCGATCTCGCCCTTTGCGGTCTTGGCGAGCATTCCCATGGCCTGCCCGACGCTCTTCATCGATTGCTGGCGCTCTTCCTGCGGCTCGGCGGCCAGGGACGCCTGGCCGGACAAAAACAAGGCCGCCAGGGCGAGTGCGAGAGCGTTCTTCATGGGATTCTCCGTGTTTGGAACTGGAACAGTTCCAGCAATAGACAAGAAAAATGTGAAGAGAAAAAGAACGGATTTAGCCGGCTGATAACAAAAGCCCCGGCGAAACCGGGGCTTTGCTGATCCATACCGATGTGCTTAGGCGGCTTCGTAGAGCTGCAGCACGTAATCCCAGTTGATCAGATTGTCGACAAAGGCCTCGAGATATTTCGGGCGGGCATTGCGGTAGTCGATATAATAGGAATGCTCCCAGACATCGACGCCGAGAATGGGTGTCGCACCGTGTACCAGCGGGTTCTCCCCGTTCGGGGTCTTCATGATTTCCAGCTTGCCGTCCTTGACCGCGACCCAGGCCCAGCCGGACCCGAATTGCGTCATGCCGGCATTGATGAAATCGGCACGGAACTTGTCATAGCCGCCAAGGTCGGAATCGACAGCCGAAGCCAGCTTGCCTGGCAGCGCGGTGCCACCTCCATCCTTCTTCATCCACTGCCAGAAATGCACATGGTTGTAGTGCTGGGCGGCATTGTTGAAAAGGCCGGCATTGCTGCCGAAGGACTGGCGCACGACATCCTCGAGCGAGAGACTGTCCATGCCCGCATCGGTCGCGAGCTTGTTTCCATTGTCGACATAGGCCTTGTGGTGCTTGTCATGGTGATACTCAAGCGTCTCGCGCGACATATAAGGCGCAAGCGCTTCGTAGTCATAGGGAAGATCCGGAAGTTCAAAAGCCATGTCGCTCTCCTTTTCGGGCAGTCGGCCGATGGTTGGTTTGGCGTGGAACATATGGCCGTCGGGGCTGCACGGCAAGGCGGCACCGGCGAAAATTAAAGCCTTCGCGTGTCAATCAGATTTTCGAACCGGAATGGGCCCAGTCCCAGTAGAGCTCGCGCGCGCGCCGCGCTACGGGACCGGCCTGAAGCTCGCGATCCTCGATGCGGATGACCGGCACCACCTTGGAGTGGTTGCCGGTCGAGAAAATCTCGTCGGCATCCATGAAATCGGCAACATGCAGCCGGCTCTCGACAACCTCGTGGCCGTCCGCCTTCAGGAGATTGATGATGCGCTGACGGGTAATGCCGGCAAGGAAAGTGCCGTTGGGAACGGGCGTGAAAACCACGCCATCCTTGACAAGAAAGATGTTGGAAGTACCGGTCTCTGCGACATTGCCGAGCATATCGAGCACCAGCGCATTGTCGAATCCGCGGGATTTCGCCTCAAGGATTGCGCGGCCGTTGTTCGGGTAGAGACAGCCGCTCTTGGCGTTTGTCGGCATGGTCTCCAGCGATGGCCGCCGGAATGGCGAGACGGTTACAGAAAACCCGTTCGACGGGATCATCGGCGCTTCATAGAGGCAAAGGCAAAAACGAGTCGATTCGGGATCGGCGGGCACTGACATGTAGCCGCCGTGTTCGGCCCAGTACATCGGCCGGATATAGACCGCCGTGTCGCCGTCGAATTTTTTCAGCCCGTCCTTCGCCAGGCCCTCGATCTCCTCGGCGGACATGGTCGCCTTCAGCCCAAGCGCCGACGCCGATTCATTGACACGCGCGCTGTGCAGATCGAGATCGGGCGCGACGTTTTCGAACCAGCGCGCGCCGTCGAAAACCGAGGTTCCCAGCCACATGGCATGCGATCGCGGACCGACCAGGGGCACGTTTCCGGAGTGCCAGTCGCCATCGACATAGGTCCATGTCTCGGTTTGAACGCTGGAAACGACTGTCATGGAATACTCCTCCGGCTGATCGGTACCAAAACCTGGGCACACTCAAATCCATCCGGCACGCAACGTCAATATCGGGCAAGCGCCGAAGCGCACTTGACGAAATGAGTCCGCGCGCACATGCTGCAGCGCAAAATGAAAGGACGACTGCAATGCCCCCCGCAAACGGATATGCGGCTTATGTTTTCGATGCTTACGGCACATTGTTCGACGTGCACGCGGCGGTGCGCCGTCACGCAGCCGATATCGGGCCGGAGGGTCAACTTCTTTCCGAAATCTGGCGCGCCAAACAGCTTGAATATTCCTGGGTGCGCGCCCTCATGGGCGCCTATGTCGATTTCTGGCAGCTCACGGAACAGGCGCTCGATTTCGCACTTGCGCAGGTTCGGACCGTCGATCCGAAGCACCGCGAGATCCTGCTGGAAGCCTACTGGAAGCTCGACTGCTACGAGGAGGTTCCAGCGGTCCTCAAGGCGCTGAAGGACCGCGGAGCGAAGCTGGCGATCCTTTCGAACGGCTCGCCGGAGATGCTTGATTCAGCCGTTCGGAACGCGGCGCTCGATTCCGTCCTCGATGACGTTTTTTCCGTTGATGCGCTCAGGACTTTCAAGGCGACACCTTCTGTCTACGAGATGGTGACGACCGCCTATCGGCTTTATCCCGACGCGGTGTCATTCCAGTCCTCCAACCGGTGGGACATTGCGGGCGCCAAGAAATTCGGCTTCCGGACCGTCTGGATCAACCGCGCCTCGAACCCGGACGAATACCGGGACTACTCGCCGGATGTAGTGTTGCCGAACCTGCAGCAGCTCTGAAGGCAAATAGCCCCTCGTCCACAGCCCGGTGCCGCCAGCGGGAGAATCAGATAAGGATCGTCCCAGAATTCGGGATGACTCATCTTGGTGGCCAGCGACAAAATGACAGCCGGGATTTCACGCCGCACATTGCTCATGGCGGCGCTGTTTCCGCTTGCCGGGTGCGTCGACCGCATGTCACCGGAGGGTTTTCGCCAGGAAACCGCTCCCTCTCGGCAACTCAACTACCCGATCGAGCCCTATGACATCATGTATGGCGCCCGGCGCGACGGGAAATACAAGATCCGGCCCATTCCCTACCAGCGGCTCAATCCCGACTATCTGAGACAGATCGTTCACGACCGCACCCTGGAACCGGCCGGAACGGTCGTCATTGATCCGCAGGACCACTATCTCTACGTGGTTCTGCCCGATGCAAAGGCCGTGCGCTACGGCATCGCCACTGGGCCGGCTTTTTCAGGCTCGGGCCAGACGATGACCGTCAACGGCCGGGAAAGCTGGCCCGTCTCGCAGGATGTCCGCAAAAACGGTTCCAAACCGAAAAAGACGGCAGGCCCGAACAGCCTCTATGGCGCCCGCGCACTCTATCTCGGCAACGGTGTCGTCATCCATGGAACGTCGCGGTGGCGGGAGCTTGGCACGGAGTCCGAGGCCGGCGGCATTGCCATGCTCAATCAGGACGTGATGGACCTTGACCGGCGCGTCAAACCCGGCGCCCGCGTTGTCATCCTATAGGCCCTTCTTCAGGCTGCCCAGAATGCCGCGCACGAGCGCCCGGCCAAGCGAGGTCGCCACAGTACGGGCGGCCGACTTCATGGCTGCTTCGGCAACGGTTTGGCGACGGTAGCTTGAACGACTGCTGCTGGAGCGTTTCTTGCGCCGGGATGACCGCTTGCGTCCGCGATCATCGTAATCATCGTCATCATCATCGTCATCCGGGTCCCCGAAACCGGGCAGGGTCCAGCGGCGGCTTTCCTGCAGCTCTTCCTCATCGTCTTCTTCGCGACGGCGCTGTTCTTCTTCGGCCTTCGCCGCATCATCGGCCCGCTTTTTCAGAATCTCGTATGCCGAATTGCGGTCGACATCCTCGTCGTAGAGGCTGGCGACAGGGCTGAGATCCATCGTGTTGCGGCGCTCATTATCCTTCAGCGGGCCGAGCCGCGAGGACGGCGGACGGATCAGGGTCCGCTGCACGACGGAGGGAACACCCTTTGATTCCAGTGTCGACACCAGCGCCTCGCCAACACCAAGCTGCGTGATGGCTTCGAAGCAATCGAATTCGGGATTGGGGCGGAATGTGTCGGCAGCGGTTTTTACCGCCTTCTGCTCGCGCGGTGTGTAGGCACGCAGCGCATGCTGGATGCGGTTGCCGAGCTGCGAGAGCACTGTTTCAGGCACATCCAGCGGGTTTTGCGTGACAAAAAAGACACCGACGCCTTTCGAGCGGATCAGCCGCACAACCTGCTCAACGCGCTCGATCAGCACCTTGGGCGCCTCGTCGAATAGCAGATGTGCTTCGTCAAAGAAGAAGACCAGACGGGGCTTGTCGGGATCGCCGACTTCGGGCAATTCCTCGAAGAGTTCTGAAAGCAGCCACAGCAGGAAGGTGCCGTAGAGGCGCGGGTTCATCATCAGCTTGTCGGCGGCAAGCACGCTGATGGCGCCGCGGCCGTCCGGCGTGGTGCGCATCATATCGCTGATCTTGAGCGCCGGTTCGCCGAAGAACATCTCGGCGCCCTGCTGCTCGAGGACCAGAAGGTCGCGCTGGATGGCGCCCACCGACTGTTTCGAGATGTTGCCGTAGGTGCCGGACAGTTCCTTGCTGTGCTCCGCGAGATAAGAAAGCATCGCCTGAAGATCCTTCAGGTCGAGCAATGTCAGCCCGCCTTCATCGGCAATCTTGAAGGCTATGTTCAGGACGCCCTCCTGGGCATCGGTCATATCCATCAAGCGGGCAAGAAGCAGCGGCCCCATCTCGGTCAGCGTGGTGCGGACCCGGTGCCCCTTCTCGCCGAAGAGGTCCCAGAAGATCACCGGGAACTCCTGGAACTCGTAGGGATCGAGCCCGATCGTGTTGGCCCGCTTTTCCAGGAAGTCCTTGTATTCGCCCATGGCGGCGATGCCGGACAGGTCGCCCTTCACATCGGCGCAGAAAACCGGGACGCCGGCATTCGAGAAGCCCTCGGCCAGTATCTGCAGTGTCACGGTCTTGCCCGTTCCAGTCGCCCCGGTGATCAGCCCGTGCCGGTTGGCAAATCCGAGATCAAGGTATTCGCCCTTGTTGACGGAATCATCCGGTTTGCGGCTGGTTCCGATGTAGAGTTTGCCGTCCTCAAGCATGTCGCTGCCCTGTCCTCATCTTCAAACCGCCTATTTATAGGGGCGCCGTGAACCGGGGACAATTGCGCATTTGGCACACGGGCGCGATAATTGGCCGGCAAATCCGACACATGGGGCACCGCCGGCGTCAAGGCCGCCGGTTCCGCCCGGGGGTCAATGGGAGCATTTGATGGAAAAGGTTGTTGGTATTGGCGGTCTGTTCTTCAGGTCGAAGGATCCGAAGGCACTCGCGGTTTGGTATGCCGAGCATCTAGGCGTTGACGAAGTGCCTCAGAGTTACGAGGCCGAGTGCTGGAACCAGGAAGCCGGCGCCACTGTCTTTGCGCCGTTCAACCAGGACAGCGAGTATTTCGGCCGGCCGGAGCAGCAATGGATGGTCAATTTCCGGGTCCGGGACCTCGATGCGATGGTCGGCCAGTTGCGGGGCTCGGGCATTTCTGTCGACGTTGACGGGGAAACCTACCCCAACGGGCGTTTTGCGCGCCTGTATGACCCCGAGGGCAACCCGATCGAGCTCTGGGAACCGGCTTGAGGCAAGGCTAGTCCAGACTTACCAGCAAGGCCGGCAGGTCGGCCACCGTGTCGACGATGTGGTCGGCTCCGGCTTCCCTCAGCCGGCGCGACGCCCCTTCCCGCAATACGGCAAGTTCGCCCGGATCCATAGCTTCCATTTCATCGACGGTCTTGCCGACATAATTGCCAGACATCGCCACACCCACCGTCAGACAGCCCGCGGCCACGCCTTCGGCAATGCCGGGTTCCGTATCATCGACCTTGACGATCAGCCGCGCGTCGGCAACGCCGAGATCAAGACAGCATTTGTAGATACCCATCGGTGTCGGACGGCCGAATGGCAGATCGTCTGAACAAACCAGATTGTCCGGGCTGTAGGCCTGTCCAGCAGCAACGGGCAGCACGTGTTCCATGATCGAGCGCGTGTAACCGGTGGTCGATCCGATTTTCAGTCCCCTTGACCGTAACGTCGCGACCGCTTCGCTCACTCCGGGCACGAGCGTTGCATAACGCGCCGCGACCCGTTCGTTCATCGGCAGGAATGCCCGGTACAGTTCATCGACATCGTGCTCGCTGGCCACGCCGCCATGTGTCGCCTCCCAGGCACCGGCGATACGTTCGCTTTCCAGCATGGCCTTGATGTGTTCGCGCTTGGGTAAACCCATCGGCGCCCTCGCCTCGTCTATTGTGACCGCGATGCCGTTGGCAGCGAAGAGCTCGACAAAAACGCCCATCGGCGCGAAGGAACCGAAATCAACGGTCGTTCCCGCCCAGTCGAACACGACGGCCTGATAATTGGCACCCAACACATCCCTCCAGAGGCTTGTCCATGGTCTGTTTACACTCCCCCGTTAGTCTGTGCGACAGGTCCAGACAACCGCAAAGCGCAGGACATCGACCGACAGACGATGAAAACGACCCGCCGTTACCTACTGACAGGCGCAGCCTCGGCGCTGATCGCATCACCGGTTTCGTCGCGCGCCCAGTTCGCGGATGACCGTTTCGCGGAGCTGCGCGGTTCGCTCGACGCGATTGATCTCGGGATGCGTCCGGGCGTATCGGACGATCAGAGCAAGAGGCTCGACACGATCCTCAAACAGGCGTCGGCAGAACGAAAACCTGTGTATCTTCCAGCGGGAACCTACACGGTGTCCAATCTGAATCTGCCTGAATACGTCAACCTGACCGGTGTGGCGGGCGCCACGCGCCTTGTTTATGGCGGCGGCGGACATCTGCTCGCCGGGGAGAATGCCGAACGCATCCAGCTATCGGGACTGACGATCGACGGGGACAATCGCTGGCTCGCCGACTATGCCGACGCCATCGTGCAGATCGGCAACACGGACGACGTCGTCATCAGCGACTGCGCCATCGCGGGCAGCCGAAAAAACGCTGTCTCGCTTAGCGGATGCGGCGGATCGGTCACACGGTCGGTCATCTCCGGTGCTGCGATGACCGCGATTTACAGTATCGAGAGCAAGGGGCTCCGGATCGCCGACAATGAAATCCTCGATTGTGCCAATGGCGGCATCCTCGTGCATCGATGGAAAGAGGCCTATGACGGCAGCATGGTGACCGGCAATCGCATTGCCCGTATCGCCGCCCAGGCCGGTGGCACCGGGCAGTACGGCAATGGCATCAACGTTTTTCGCGCCGGAAATGTGCTGATCGCCAACAACTCGATCAGCGATTGCGCTTTTTCGGCCATCCGATCCAACAGCGGCTCCGACGTCCAGATCATCGGCAACCAGTGCTATCAGAGCGGCGAAACCGCGGTCTATTCGGAGTTCTCGTTCCAGGGCGCCGTTGTTGCGAACAACCTGATCGATGGCGCAGCCAATGGCGTATCAATCGCCAATTTCAACGAGGGCGGACGGCTGGCGACAGTCACCGGCAATGTCATTCGCAATCTGAGGACCGAAGGACCCTATAAGCCGGACGGCTTCGGCTTCGGCTGGGGCATCGGGGTCGAGGCCGATATCGCGGTGACCGGCAATGTCATCGACAACGCGCCGCGCGCCGGCATGCTCGTCGGATGGGGGCCTTACCTTCGGGGTGTCGCGGCAACCGGCAATGTCATTCGCAACAGCGCCATCGGCGTCGCTGTCTCGGTTGTCGAGGGCGCCGCCGCCACGCAAATCAGCAGCAACATCTTCCAGAATACGCCGCGCGGCGCGGTAATCGGCTTTCGCTGGAACGAACGCACCACCGCTGACCTGACGCAAACTGGCGCCGAGCAGTACAATCACCTGACCGTCGCCGGCAACTCCGTCCTCTAGGGCCGCAGCGCACCGCCGGCCTAGAGATCTGACACGCGGATGGTTCCGACCTCAATACCATTGCAGTTCTTGAACGTGTGGCCGGCCTGGTTCAATAATTCCGCGCGGATCTCCTCGCCGGCGTCCAGATAGCGGGCGATCAGCGCAGTGATCGTCGCGTCGACGGCGCGTTTTGCCCCGTCGTCGCACTTTACGGCGATGGCGATCCCTTCCTTTGGCAGCGCCGCGCAAAACACGCCTTCGGCCCCTGTCTTGGCGAATATGCGTCCGGGCGCTGTCTTCATCAGACGGGTGCAAGTCCGCTTGGTGCCTGCAACATAAAACGGCTCCGCCATGCAGGCGTCGATCAGCCGCCGGGCGGCAGCAGCACGGGCCGGAGGCAGGCCGCTGCCGGTCACCATCTTGGCGAAACCGCCTGCCAGCGCATGGAGCCGCAGGGCATATGTCGGGATTGAGCAGCCATCGGTTCCGCAATTGTCGACACCAAGATGCTCGCCGGTGAGATCGGACATGACATCGCGGATCATGCCCTGGATGGCATGATCGTAGTTTATGTATCCCCTGTGATCGATACCAAGATGGCAAGCCGCGCATATGAAGCCGGCATGTTTACCGGAACAGTTGTTGTGAAGCTGTGTCGGTTCGGCGCCGGTTCTTGCCAGGGCGAGCATCGCGTTCTGATCCATGGGCCAGTGGGATCCGCACTCCAGCGCCGTCTCGTCGAGTCCGGCTGCGCCAAGCATCGACGCGGCAAGGTCCGCATGCTCCGGCTCGCCGGAATGCGAGGCGCAGGCAAGTGCGAGTTCCCTGTCGCCGAAACCGAACGCGTCCGCGGCGCCGCTCTCAACCAACGGTAAAGCCTGCATGGCCTTTACCGCCGATCGCGGAAAGACCGGCGCGTCCGCTTCGCCAAATGAAAGCAAGGTGTTGCCATCGGCATCGACTACAACTGCTGATCCACGGTGCCGGCTTTCCACACGCCCGCCGCGGGTCACTTCAACGATCACGGGATTGGTCATCAAATCGCCTCAAAGTCTGCATCCTGTCTTCATTAGCGGGTGTGGGACTCGCTGACAATTGCCCTTTTGCAGGCGCGTGAACCGCCGTCACAATCGGGCATTATACCGGTCTACCGCATAAGGGCGATGCGCAGGGACCGGAGCACATGATGCGGTGGCCGCGGCCGATAGGTTCTGTGGACATCGCACAGCAATTGAAGTGTATTGATGGTTCAATTCTCAACCTGGAGGAAACACGCATGTACAGACTAACCGCCCTCATCGGCGCTGTATTCCTTGCAATAAGTCCTGGGCTGGCCCAGGCCCAGCAGCCCGCAGTCCCTGCTCCGTCCTACGAATATGTCCAGCAGGCCAGTTCGATGCAGTTCGACGGCACCACAATGACGCTCCAGGGCGTAGCGCCCTCCACCGTATTCTTCAGCGACCGGCCCAATCGGCTGACCGGGCTCGTATCGAGCGGGCAGTTCGTGGAACTGTGGAATTCACCGGATGGTCCTTTCGCATCCGATCCGCCCAACGCGGCCGTGTCGGTGCTCGGCAATATCAAAGACGCACCCGCTATCGTCGAATTGACCAGCGCTGAAATGGATGGCGTTCAGGTCAAGTATGGCGTCAAGGTGCTGTCCGGCGAACTGCCGGCATCCGCGGATAACATCGCGCTCTTCGTCGATCACGGTCCGAATCCGCGCCGTACTTCGGCAACCCGGCGAACCGGATATTATCCGTATCATCCCTATCACCCGGTTCCTGGCCCGTATTGCTACCACGCACCGCAAGACCCGGAGTGTCACTATCACCCCTACCACCCGTATCCGCCCTATCCTCCGTATCCGCCGTACCATCCGTACTACTATCCGGGTGCGGCCTTCGCGGCGGGCGCGGTTGTGGGTGCGGCAGCCGCCAGCTCGAACCAGCCGCAGACCTACATCTATCCGATCCCGGCAGGCCCGATCCCGGCGCACTGCTACATCAACAGCGCGCATACGCGCATGATCTGCTCGGTGCCGATCAACTAACGGCAGCCGGACAGAGGAAAGCACGGGCCCGCGCAAGCGGGCCCTTTTATTTGGCGCTGTCGGGTCCGGTATTGCGGCGCGTCAGCGCCGCTTCCCAGTTCAGGGCGTGGGTGACGATCTTTTCCAGATCATCGTAGCGCGGCTGCCAGTCAAGCTCCTGCTTGATGCGGTCGGAATTGGCGACAATCGTCACTGCATCGCCGGCACGCCGTTCCGTCAGACGGACCTCAAAATCCTCGCCGCTCATTCGCCTGACCACGTCGACGACCTCGAGCACCGAATGGCCATGACCATAGCCGCAATTGGCGACCAGGTTCCGGCCGGTGGACCGCAGATGTTGCAGGGCAAGATAATGTGCTTCCACCAGGTCGGTGACATGGATGTAATCGCGGATGCAGGTGCCGTCCGGTGTCGGATAATCGGTGCCGAAGACCTGCATGAACGGGCGCTTGGACAACGCGGTCTGCGTCGCCACCTTGATCAGATGGGTCGCGTCACGGGTCGACTGGCCCGTGCGCCCGGCGGGATCGGCACCGGCGACGTTGAAGTACCGCAGGCAGGCATAATTCAAAGGATGCGCAGCAGCGGCGTCGTGCAGCATCATTTCGGTCATCAGCTTGGACGTGCCATAGGGCGACTCCGGACGCAGCGCAGCATCCTCAGCGACCGGATCGTTATCGACCGGGGTTCCGTAGACGGCAGCAGTGGAGGAAAAGATGAAATGGGGCACGCCGGCTGTGACACAGGCTTCGATCAGGGCGCGCGACTTGACCGTGTTGTTGAGATAGTAGCCCAGCGGGTCGTTCACCGATTCCGGCACCACAATGGAACCGGCGAAATGGAACACCGCCTCCACGGCGTGTTCCCGCAGCACCTTTGCGACCAGGTCCTGATCGCCGATGTCGCCGATCACCAGATTGGCCTCCGGCGGAACCGCCCAGTCGAACCCGGTTGAAAGCCGGTCGATCACAATGACCGTCTCGCCAGCGTCCAACAGACGCCAGACCATATGGCTGCCGATATAGCCGGCGCCCCCGTCACCAGTACGGACATCAATCACCTCACGGGCAGTTCGAACGACTCGTCTGCGCTACTGGTTAGCACAGGCGAACGCCTTGCCGCGAGAGTGATATTGGTGCGACAGAGAGGTCTAGCGCACCCGTTCCATGATCGACACGTAGTTGGCGACCGCCGCACCGCCCATATTGAAGATGCCGCCGAGCGTGGCACCGTCGACCTGGATGTCGCCGGCCTCGCCGCAAAGCTGCATCGATGTCAGCGCGTGCATGGAGACACCGGTGGCGCCGATGGGATGTCCCTTGGCCTTGAGACCGCCGGATGGATTGACTGGCAGCCGGCCGTCCTTGGCCGTCTCGCCGGACATGGCGACCGCACCGCCCTCGCCGCGCCTGGCGAGACCCATTGCCTCATATTCGATCAGCTCGGCGATGGTGAAACAGTCGTGGGTTTCTACAAAAGACAGGTCGTCCAGGCTGACGCCGGCGTTCCTGAAGGCGCGTTTCCAGCCTTCCTCACAGCCTTCGAACAGCAGGATGTCGCGCTTCGACATGGGCAGGAAATCCTGGACATGCTCGGCTGCTCGGAACATGACGGCACGCGGTGCCCGCATCGCCGTTTCCAGGTCGGTCAGGACAATCGCTGCCGCGCCGTCCGAAACAAGCGAGCAGTCGGTACGCTTCAGTGGGCCGGCGACGAAGGGGTTCTTCTCGCTCTCGTTGCGGCAGAATTCATAGCCGAGATCCTTGCGCATTTGCGCGTATGGATTGCCGACGCCATTCTTGTGGTTCTTTGCGGCAAGCATCGCCAGTGCGTCGGACTGGTCACCATGGCGCTGGAAATAGGCGTGGGCGATCTTGCCGAAAACACCGGCGAATCCGGCCGGGATATCGCCATCCTCGGGAAGGTAGGATGCCTTTTTGAGATTTTCACCGATCTGCGGACCGGGCGTGGTTGTCATTTGCTCGACACCGACGACGAGCACGTTGCGCGCACCGCCCGCCTCGATGGATTTCATGCCCTGGTGAATGGCGGCCGAACCGGTCGCGCAGGCGTTCTCGACACGGGTGGCCGGCTTGAACCGCAGCCGGTCGTCGGCCTGAAGCACAAGGCTCGCGGTGAAATCCTGCTGGCTGAAACCGGCATTGAAATGGCCGAGCACGATCTCGTCGACATCGCTTGCCTCAAGGCCGGCATGTTCAAGGGCGTTTGACGCCACATCAACGATCAGGCTCTCAACCGTCTCGCCTTCCAGTTTGCCGAATTTCGAGTGCGCCCATCCGGTAATGCAAGCTGTCATGTCGCCGTCTCCGCCTGACGCCCGGCTCCTCTGCCGGGCCGTTGATCTTAGTCCGCCCATCATGATCCATCAGGGCGGCCGCTTCAAACACAATGGGCCGATAGCGGTCCTATCGGTCTATATTGTTCAAGGTTTAACAATATCAAGGGGCGATTGCAACCGTCATGTTGCAGCGCACAACATGGATTTAATGAGGTGTGCTTCAGCGGCTCAATAGCCGCTGATCGCCTTGACCTCGAGGAAATCCTCCAGGCCCCAGCGGCCGCCCTCGCGGCCATTGCCCGATTGCTTATATCCGCCGAAAGGACTGCCCGCCGGACGCTGGGCGCCGTTGATCTGCACCATGCCGGCGCGCAATTGCCTGGCGACGCGTCGCGCCTTCGCCTGATCGGCGGTCTGGACAAATGCGGCCAGCCCGTATGGCGTATCGTTCGCAATCGCGACCGCCTCTTCTTCCGTGTCGAACGGGATTATGACGAGCACCGGCCCGAACACTTCCTCACGGGCGATCGTCATGTCATTGCTGACATCGGCAAAAACGGTCGGCTTGACGAAATAGCCGCGGTTAAGGCCGTCCGGGCGATCCGGACCGCCGGCGACGAGCCGCGCGCCTTCATCGATCGCTGCGTGGATGAGACCCTGAACCTTGTTGAACTGGGCTTCCGAAACCACCGGCCCGATATGCCGTCCCTCTTGCGTCGGATCTCCGACCTCCACCATCGCCGCATATTCGCCCGCCAGCCTGACCGCATCATCATAGACGGAGCGCTGGACAAGCATGCGCGTCGGTGCGTTACAGGACTGGCCCGTATTGTTCATGCAGCTGAAGACGCCCGACTTGATGGCCTTGTCGAGATCGGCATCATCAAAGACGATGTTCGGCGATTTGCCGCCGAGTTCAAGGGTCACCCGCTTGACCGTCTCGGCGGCGGCGCGCGACACGGCGGCGCCAGCCCGGGTCGAACCCGTAAAGGACATCATGTCGATATCGGGATGCCGGGACATCGCCTCGCCGACAACAGCGCCCTCACCGTTCACTAGGTTGAAGACGCCCTTCGGGAAGCCCGCCTGGTCGATCATTTCAGCAAACACGATTGCTGAAAGCGGCGCAATCTCGCTCGGTTTGAGCACGCAGGTACAGCCGACCGCCAGGGCCGGCACGACCTTGAGCGCGATCTGATTGACCGGCCAGTTCCACGGCGTGATCAATCCGCAAACCCCGATCGGCTCGTGGACAATGTGTTCGCCTTCGCCGTTGAGATCTTCTTCAAAATGATACTCCGAGAGCGCCTTCAGGAAGCCCTCGACGTGGAAGGGGCCGGAACCCGCCTGCCCGCCACGCGCCAGTTTGATCGGCGCGCCCATTTCCGCGGAAACCGCCTGCGCCATATCCTCATTGCGCTCGTGCATGATCTGAAGCAGCCGCTCGATCAGGGCGATCCGTTCAGCTCTCGATGTATTGGCGAAACTGTCGAACGCCCTCTTGGCGGCGGCGACGGCGCGATCGACATCTGCTTCGGACCCGAGCGAAATGACTGCACAGGCCTCCTCGGTCGCCGGGTTGATCACTTCGCACTCTTTCGGCTGGGCCGGCGCCACCCACTCACCGTCGATGTAGAATTCCGTCTTCTTCAGCATGGCTCGCTTCTCCTGCGGTCCTGAAACTTCTGCGCAAAGGCTTAGCGCTTCCAACGCCAAAATCAATCAAATAAACAGCACCCATTTTTGAGTTGGCCTAAGTTTTTTTGCTACTCGCATTTGTTGTTCCGGATATTGTCAGATGTCGGAAGCCACCGTTGGCAGGTTAGACGGTGGGTGCGGCAAATCTTCGATGGGGCATCACATTTTTATTGAATGAACGACCAATTAAAAATAAAAACAGACCATATGCATGCAGCACGAGCGTCGCGGGCTGGTCCATTCGGCCGGCATTGGGTGCCGGAAACGAACTTTGAACGCGGACGCTGGATGCGTGCAGTTTCCTGAGAGCCGGATTTAAAAGTAGTTGAGCGATATCAATGGTTTGTGATTCAACAGTCTTTTCAAAGAAGATGGAGAATCACGATGCCATGGAATGATATCGCCCGCGCCGAACATAACAGAGACCATTTGAGATTTCCAAGCGATTTGACCGATGAGGAATGGACGATACTTGCCCCGTTCATTCCGCCGGCAAAACGGGGTGGACGACCGCGTACGACCGATATGCGCGAGGTGATGAACGCGATCCTTTATATCGCAACCAGCGGCTGCCAGTGGCGCATGCTGCCGAAGCAGTTCCCACCGGTATCGACGGTACGTGGCTATTTCTACACCTGGAGCCGCATGGGTCTTTTTGCAGCCATCAATCACCTCCTGGTCCTCAATACCCGCGAACTGGAAGGCCGCGCGGCTTCACCGACGGCCGGCGTGATCGACAGCCAGAGCGTGAAAACCACCGAAAGCGGGGGCGTTCGCGGCTATGACGCCGGCAAGAAGGTCAAGGGCCGCAAGCGACACATCGTCACCGATACGATCGGCCTGATGCTGTTCATCATCGTTCACGCCGCCAACATTCAGGACAGGGACGGGGCCTGCGACCTGATCAGGGCTGTCGGCGACCGCTTCCCCTGGCTGCGCCACATCTTCGCCGATGGCGCCTATGCGGGACCGAAGTTGCGAGCAGCGCTCGCGGGGCATGGCGACTGGACGGTCGAGACCGTCAAGCGCTGCGACAGCGCAGTCGGTTTCAAGGTTCTGCCGCGTCGATGGGTGGTGGAACGAACTTTCGCCTGGCTCGGGCGCTGCCGCAGACTGGCCCGGGACTGGGAGAGGACCATCCAGAACTCAACCGCGTGGGCGTTCATAGCAAGCATCCGGTTCATGACGCGGCGTCTCGCAAGGTATTGTTACGTTTGAATAACTTTTGAATCCGGCTCTGAGAGCCGGGACTATAGGGATCGTAATGCCTGACAGACCAAACATCCTGATCATCATGGTCGACCAGCTCAACGGCACACTGTTTCCCGACGGTCCCGCCGGGTGGCTGCACACGCCCCATCTTGATGCGCTTGCCGCGCGTTCAGCGCGGTTCTCGAACAACTACACCGCCTCTCCGCTTTGCGCGCCGGGCCGGGCGTCCTTCATGTCCGGACAGTTGCCAAGCCGCACGCGCGTCTATGACAATGCAGCCGAGTTTTCATCCGACATCCCCACCTTTGCCCATCACCTGCGTGCCAGTGGATACCACACCTGCCTGTCCGGCAAGATGCATTTTGTCGGACCGGACCAGTTGCACGGTTTCGAGGAACGGCTGACCACCGACATTTATCCGGCCGATTTCGGCTGGACGCCGGACTACCGCAAACCCGGCGAGCGCATTGACTGGTGGTATCACAACCTTGGTTCCGTCACCGGCGCCGGCGTCGCCGAAATCAGCAACCAGATGGAGTATGACGACGAAGTCGCCTTCCACGGCGTGCAGAAACTCTACCAGCTCGCGCGGACGTCGGACGATGCTGAAGCGCAGCCGTGGTGTCTGACTGTATCATTCACCCATCCGCACGACCCCTATGTGGCCCGCCGCAAATACTGGGACCTCTACGACGGCTGCCCGCATCTGGAACCTGTCGTCCCGCCGATCGCCTTCGATGACCAGGATCCGCATTCCAAGCGCGTCTACCTGGCCAATGACTACAGCAGTTTCGACATCACACCTGAACATGTGCGGCGCGCACGGCGCGGCTATTTCGCCAACATCTCCTATCTCGACGACAAGGTGGGCGAACTGAACGACGTGCTTGAGGCAACACGCATGCTCGACAACACCATTGTCATGTTCTGCTCGGACCATGGCGACATGCTCGGCGAGCGCGGCCTTTGGTTCAAGATGAGCTTCTTCGAGGGTTCGTCCCGCGTGCCGCTCATGATCGCAGGTCCGGGCATCGAACCGGCACTGGTCGAAGCGCCGGTCTCCAATCTCGATATCTGTCCGACCCTCGCCGACCTCGCTGGAGCCGATCTCGAGGCTGTCGCGCCCTGGACCGATGGCGAGAGCCTGCTGCCACTGGTCGCCGGCGGCGCGCGAAGCGCACCCGTCCTGATGGAATATGCCGCCGAGGGCTCATACGCACCGATGGCATGCATCCGCCAGGGCCGTTTCAAATTCGTGCATTGCGAACTCGATCCGCCGCAGCTTTTCGATCTTGATGCCGACCCGAACGAACTGAACAACCTTTCTTCGGACCCGGAACACGCAAATGTCCTTGAGGACTTTCAGGAGAAAGCCAGGGCGCGTTGGGACATGGGTCGGTTCGATGCGGCCGTGCGCGAGAGCCAGGCACGGCGCCATGTCGTCTATCAGGCGCTGCGCAACGGTGCCTACTATCCCTGGGACTACCAACCGCTTCAGAGGGCGTCTGAGCGGTACATGCGCAATCATTTGGATCTCAACGACCTTGAGGAAAGCCAGCGCTTTCCCCGAGGCGAATAAGGCGAGCAGGCAACATGAAAGCACAACCTGAAGCTTCGCATTTCATCAACGGCGCCTTCGTGGAAGATACGGACGGCGCTGTCATCGACTGCATCTACCCGGCCACGGGTGAAGTCATCGCCCGCCTGCATTCGGCAACGCCCGCGATCATCGAACAGGCGGTGAATGCGGCGGTCGAGGGCCAGAAGGTCTGGGCAAGGATGACGGGAACGGAGCGCGGGCGGGTTCTGCGCCGCGCCGCCGACATCATCCGCGAGCGCAACAGGCCGCTTTCGGAGCTCGAAACCTACGACACCGGAAAACCGCTGCAGGAGACGCTTGCCGTCGATGCCACATCGGGCGCTGACGCGCTGGAGTATTTCGGCGGACTGGCGGCCACCATCAACGGCGAATATATCGATCTCGGCGGAGACTTCGTCTATACGCGCCGCGAACCGCTTGGCGTGTGTGTCGGTCTCGGCGCCTGGAACTATCCCACGCAGATCGCCTGCTGGAAGGGCGCACCGGCGCTTGCCTGCGGCAATTCGATGATCTTCAAACCGTCCGAGACGACGCCGCTCTGCGCCCTCGAGATTGCGGAAATCCTCGTCGAGGCCGGCCTGCCCGCGGGCGTCTATAACGTCATTCAAGGCTATGGCGATGTCGGCGCGACGCTCAGCACCCATCCGAATGTCGACAAGGTCTCGCTCACCGGATCCGTTCCGACGGGCCAGAAAGTCATGGCCGCCGCGTCCGCCGGCATCCGCCATGTGACGATGGAACTCGGCGGCAAGTCACCGCTGATCATTTTCGACGATGCCAATGTGGACGATGCAGTGGGCGGCGCCCTTCTCGGCAATTTCTATTCAAGCGGACAGGTCTGCTCGAACGGAACGCGCGTTTACGTGCAGCGCGGCCGCATGGGCGAATTCATGGAGAAACTCATCACCCGCACAGAAGCGATCCGGATCGGCGACCCGCAGGACGAAGCGACACAGATGGGGCCGCTGGTGAGCGCTGCACAGCGCGACAAAGTGGTGGACTATGTCGAAATCGGCAAGGCCGAGGGTGCACGCCTTGCGACGGGCGGCAATCGCCTGACCCTGCAGGGCATGGAAAACGGCTTCTTCGTCGAACCGACGGTCTTCACCGATGTAACGGATGACATGCGCATTGCCCGCGAAGAGATCTTCGGCCCGGTAATGAGCGTGCTTTCCTTTGATGATGAAGACGAGGTCATTGCCCGCGCAAACGACACCGAATTCGGTCTGTCGGCGGGCGTCTTTACCAGCGACCTCACACGCGGCCACCGGGTGATCGCCGAAATCAAGGCCGGCAGCTGCTGGATCAACACCTACAACCTGGCACCCGTCGAAGCGCCTTTTGGCGGCTACAAGCGCTCCGGCGTGGGGCGCGAAAACTCACGTGCGGCCATCGAATATTACAGCCAGATCAAGAGCGTCTACGTGGCTTCCGGGCCGGTCGACAGCCCCTACTGAGGCCGCGGGAAGCAAAAGAATATGCAAGCGGATTATGTCATCATCGGCTCGGGATCGGCGGGGTCGGCCATGGCGAGCCGGCTTTCCGAGGACGGCACAAATTCCGTCATCGTGATTGAATATGGCGGCTCCGATGTCGGACCGTTCATCCAGATGCCGGCGGCCCTCTCCTATCCGATGAATATGGGTCTTTACGACTGGGGCTATCAAACCGAGCCCGAGCCGCACCTTGGCGGCAGGCGCCTGGCAGCGCCGCGTGGCAAGGTGGTCGGCGGCTCGTCCTCCATCAACGGCATGGTCTATGTGCGCGGTCACGCAGAAGACTTCGACAGCTGGCAGGCGGACGGGGCGGACGGCTGGTCCTATGCGGACGTCCTGCCCTATTTCCAGAAGATGGAAACGTCGCATGGCGGGCAGAATGGCTGGCGCGGCCAGTCGGGACCGCTGCATGTGCGGCGTGGCAAGCGCCACAATCCGCTGTTCCAGGCTTTCATCGAGGCGGGTGCGCAGGCCGGGTTCGAACTTACCGAAGACTATAATGGCGAGAAACAGGAAGGCTTCGGCCCCATGGAACAGACGATCTATCGCGGCAAGCGATGGTCGGCGGCCAATGCCTATCTGAAACCGGCGCTCAAGCGCTCGAACCTGCAGCTGATCCGGGCGCTGGCACGGCGGATCATCATCGAGAACGGAACCGCCACCGGCGTCGAGATCCAGCGCGGCGGCAAGCGCGAAACGATCAGCGCTGCGCGCGAGATCATCGTCGCCGCATCGGCGTTCAATTCTCCGAAGCTGCTGATGCTGTCCGGTATCGGACCCGGCGGGCATCTCAATGAACTCGGCATCGATGTCGTGGCGGACAGGCCCGGTGTCGGTACCAACCTGCAAGACCATCTGGAACTCTACGTTCAACAGGAGTGCACCCAGCCGATCACGCTCTACTCCAAGATGAACCTGATCTCCAAGGGGCTGATCGGGGCGGAATGGCTGTTCTTCAAATCGGGCATCGGCGCCACCAACCATTTCGAGGCGGCCGCCTTTCTGCGGTCGCGCCCTGGCGTCAAATATCCGGATATCCAGTACCATTTTTTGCCGGTGGCGATCCGTTACGACGGCACCGCGCCGGCGAAGGCCCACGGTTTTCAGGCGCATGTCGGACCGATGCGATCGAAGTCGCGCGGCACTGTCACGCTGCGGTCCGCCGACCCGGCGACAGCGCCTGTCATCCGTTTCAACTATATGAGCGACCCGTCCGACTGGGAGGATTTCCGTCACTGTATCCGGCTGACCCGCGAAATCTTCGAGCAGACCGCTTTCGACGCCTATCGCGGTCGCGAGATTTCTCCAGGTGGCACCGTGCAGTCGGACGACGAACTCGACGCTTTCATCAGCGAGCACGTGGAGAGTGCCTATCACCCTTGCGGCACCTGCCGAATGGGCCGGGCCGACGATCCCATGAGCGTGGTCGATCCGCAATGCCGGGTGATCGGTGTCGACCGGTTGCGGGTTGCCGATTCTTCGATTTTCCCGACGATCACGAACGGCAATCTCAACGCACCGTCAATCATGGTCGGGGAGAAAGCCTCCGACCACATCCTCGACGTCCAGCCCCTGCCCCGTTCAAATCTCCAGCCCTGGATCAATCCGAACTGGGAGATTTCCGACCGGTAAGGTCCGATGCCGGCAGGAAAGTGCCAACCGCGGGAGGCAGCTGTTTCTGCGAAACCGCCAGGGAAACGGTTGCCCAAAATTGCGATACTGGCGCTTGAAATTCCCTGCGGAACTGTTTAGTGCAGGGTCCGGTCGCGACAGCGCTTCGCGACCCTGCTGGGGCGTAGCCAAGCGGTAAGGCAGCGGTTTTTGGTACCGCCATGCGCTGGTTCGAATCCAGCCGCCCCAGCCAAACTGTATGACCTGTATATAAGTTTCCATCAGGGTTATTTGCCGCTGCGATTTCGGCGTTTGTTTTCACAAGTAAATCAAATGGTTGCCGGAAGGTCGCCTCAACCTCTCCCTGCCGCCAGATCGAGTTCGACAGCACCAGGTTCAGAAGCCGTTTTTTCTCGTGAGCTTCCTGTTTGGCGAAGAGTTCGCGGGCATTCCGGGCCAATTCAAGCAGTTTGATTCCGTCGTCCATGTAGGAATGTTCGGCATCCGTATGCCGCTCGATCTCGCGCAAGAGCCGCACCTGCTCGGTCTTCCATGCCTTTGCCATGCGATCATGGAAGGCCTGGTCGATCCGCCCGTCGAGCTTGTCGAGATAAATGGCATTCAGCCGGTCCTCCAGCCGCTTGTATTCGGTCTGGCAGCGCTTGATGGCTTCCTCATGCTCGCGCCGCTCGTCCGCATGGCTGGCTTTGAGCGCCTCGCGCACCCATTCCAGCGCTTCTTCGTCGAAATAGAGCTGATCCAGCAGCGCCGCGAATTGCGTCTCCAGCGCCTCCTCGCGCACATATTTGCGCCGGCAGTCGGACGGATTGCCGCGATTGCCGTCGGCATGGCCGGTGCAGTGGTAGTAGATGTATTTGCCCTTTTTGATTTCAGCCACGACAGCACAGCCGCAATCGGCACATTTCATGAGCCCGGAGAAGGCGAATTCGCGGCCATAGGAATGGATCGGCGTCGTGTTCCGCCCCGTCAGGACGCCTTGAACCCGCTCCCATAGTTCTATCGAAACCAACGGCTCGTGCCTGCCCTGGTGCAGCTTGCCGTTCCACTCGAACATTCCCGAATAGAGACGGTTGCGCAGGATACCATGGATCGTGCTGACCGGAACGCGGTTGCCGCTCCTCGGGTAGACAAAGCCGTCGGCATGGGCCGCCCTGGTGAGTGCCTTCAGCGAATAATGGCCGGTCGCATAGCGCTCGAACAGCCTGGTGACCATAGGCGCCATCGCCGGATCCGGCTCGATGATCTTCTTGCCGTCCTTCGCGGTGACGTTGAGATAGCCCAGCGGCGCCCTGGACGGCCAGATGCCCTCTTCGGCCTTCTCCATCTGCCCCTTGCGCGCCTCCTCGGAGAGGTTGTCGATATAGTTCTTCGCCATCAGTACCTTGATGCCGTGCATGAACTTTTCCGATGAGCGAGAATTGGCCGAGAGGACCGTGCCCTCCTTTGCGAGGTGTATCTCGATATCCAACTCGTCAAGCGTCACCCAATCCTTGAGGTTGCGATAGAGCCGGTCGGTTTTCTCCACCAGCACCACCCGCACGCCAGGATGCTTGCGCAGATATTTGATCATCTCGCCGAAGTTGGTGCGCCCGGTGCTCTTTGCCGTTTCGACGTCTATATACTCCTCGACGATCCTGAAGCCGTTCTGTGCCGCATAATCGCGCAGCAGCTTGGATTGCGCCGGGATGGAGAAGCCTTCTTTCTCCTGCTCTTTCGACGACACCCGCGCATAAAGCAGCGCCTTGACGGTCTGATTCGGTTCGGAGGAAGTCTGAACGTTCTTGCGAGCAGTGTTTTTGAGGCGTCGCGCCATGGATGAATTCCTTTACAGCCAGATTTCGTGTTTTGGGGCATGAACCCCCGGATCACGGCTGCGTCGCTCATCATCTGTTTTGTTTGTTTGCTTCACCGTTGCCAAAATCATAAGCGCAATTGTTTCTGCTTCAAGGGAAAACGACAGGGAAAACGGCAAATTCAAGTCTGACGATGATTTCATGTCCCGTGATGCTTGCCGTCAAGACGGAAGCATCATTCCTCGGCCGGATCAGAATCCCGCGATTCCTGTTCCGCCTGGTTCCATTTGCCAAGAATGCGAAAGAACCCCGTCACATTCTCGATCATCTCCCGCGCGTCTTCCCTGGTGAGCGGCCGATCCGTGCGGGTCTGGAAAAGCTCGATCGTCCTATCCAGAAACGCCTCATCAATGGCGCGATGCGACGGCGGAACGGAAACAGCTTGCCGCTCGCCGTTTGCTCTCGCACCCCGATTACGCCGCCTATCCGTCATCTCGTCCAGCCCCCGAATACGCGGAAGAAGCTTCCGCCGGACAAGAACGAGAATGCTACAGGGCATGAAAAACGCTTATATCCTTCATATACGACGATGCGCGCCCGAGGACGGAATTACGTAATCTGCGCTTTTCGCGCCTTGGACAGTGCGTCGGTCTCGGCGGGCGCCACGGCCTCCAAAAAGGCTTCGGCGACTTTCTCGTCGATCGCGCGCGCCCGCAGGTTTTGGCATTCTGGCGCACCGTTCGCTGTTTGAAGGTGGTTGCACACATATTGGCTGCCGCCTTTATAACGAACGAACATCTTATGGCCGCATTCGCCGCACCAGGTTATGCCGTGCAGCAACGCGCCACCGTCTCTTGGTACGCCCCGGCTCTTCATGACGGCGTACTCCGCGCGATTATCCTGCAACATTTTCCGGATCTTCTCATAGGTCTCCCAGGCAATATACGCCGGATATTTGTCTTTCACCACAATCCGCCAGTCAGCCGCAGCGCGCGGCGCTTTCTGCATGCATCCTTTTTGAGCGCTGGACGGCTTCTGATAGGTGCGGCCATAGACGAAGGCGCCGGCATAGGCGGGGTTCTTCAGAATCGTGGCCACGGCGGCGACAGTGGGTTTTCGCCAGCACAGATCACCATGACGATCAGTACGCGGCAGCGATAGACCGCGTTGCAGAAAGACCTTCATCACTTTCGCTGCAGTTCGCACTTCCAGGAATGTTGCAAACAGCAATTCAATGCGTGACTGAACCTCCAGATTCGGGTCTTTAATGACGACTCCGGACGGATCACGACATAGGCCGGTTGGCAGTTGCAAGGCCAAATCGCCGCGTTCCGCCTTCGCCAAGAGCCCGGCCGTCAGCCGCGTGCGGATCGTGTGCAATTCCAGTTCCGATATCGTCCCCTTTAAACCCAAGAGCAAACGCCCGTTTGGCGTACCGGGGTCATAGACGCCGTCACGATCGGCGATCAGGCAGCGACGATGGCCGCAAATATCAAGCAGCGGATACCAATCCGTACAATTGCGGGCCAGCCGCGTGACGTCGATAGACAGCACAATGCCGATTTCGCCGAGCGTTACGCACCCAACGAGATCGTTACTGTAAAACGACGACCGAACAATGGATGTCGCGGATCGACAATCTCAACTTCCTCTATACAGGAATCGTCATCCTGATTTTTGGGGGTAGTGCCCGATCACCCCGTCCGAGGGGCGCGGCCACTGGAAGCCGCCGCCCTCCAGGCGCTTGTAGACCATCACCAGCCCGGTGCGGTCCCAGACCAGGATCTTCATCCTGTCGCCTCGCCTGGAGCGGAAGGCGAAGACCGCGCCGCTATAGGGGTCGTGACCCAGCACCGTCTGCACCACCGCCGACAGCCCGTCATGTCCCTTGCGGTTATGTGGAGCTCCACATAACCGCAATTGAACTGAGCCGCGTTCCGCGGCGGGATGCCCTGCCTGCACTGCGCGGCAAATGATCTCCCTATGGCAACTGCAAGCTTGCGCGCACCATCCGCCTGACATCTTGGCGCCTTTTTCCCTGACCGACCGATAGGTTTCGACCGCCATGCTCACGAGCAAGAGCATGGGCGTGTCTTTGTAACCTATCATCGAAAGGGAGATACCCATGACACAGCTTCGTCAACGCATGGTCGCCGACATGACCGTTCGCGGTCTTGCCGACAACACCAAGAAATCCTATGCCAACTCCGTTTCCGGCCTCGCCCGCTACTACCGCCGCAGCCCGGACCGGATATCGGCGAAGGAAGTTCAGGACTACCTCATCTTCCTGCACGATAAGCGCGGTTTGACTTGGCAGAGTTGCAACTGCGTTCGCCACGGAATCCGCTTCTTCTACCGGATCACGCTCGGTCTGCCCGATCCGCATTTCTACTTGCCGGGCGCCAAGACGCCCTCGGTTCTGCCCGAACTCCTCAACCAGGACGAATTGGTGCGGCTGTTCGACGTCACCACCAACCGCAAGCACCGGGCCATGCTCATCACGGCCTATGCTGCGGGGCTTAGAGCGAGCGAACTCGGCCGCTTGAAGATCCGCGATATCGATTCACAGCGGATGTGTCTGCGCATCGATCAGGGCAAGGGCAGCAAGGACCGCTACGTTCCGCTCTCGCCTCGGCTGCTGGAGGAACTTCGTGATTATTGGCGCCGCATACGTCCCGAGACCTGGCTTTTCCCCAACCAACTTCTCGGCCAACCGATGTCGCGCCATGGGCCAGCGCGTATTTACAAACGAGCCAAGGAGAAGGCCGGGATCGACAAGCCCGGCGGGATCCACACATTGCGCCATGCCTATGCCACCGGGTTGCTTGAGGCCGGGGTCGAGTTGCATGTTATTCAGCGCCGCCTCGGTCACAGTTCGATCCGCTCGACCATGCGCTACCTGCATCTGGCCCACGACAAGACGAGCGCCACCCCGTCACCCCTGGATCTTCTGGAGTTGCCAAGTCCAGCCAAGAGATGACCAGTGGCCCATACCGGCGCCCCAGCGTCGCCCAAGCGGCCGGCGCTGGAGGTCGCCGATATCCTGCGTGAGCGCGCAGATGTTTATCGCCAGACCCATCGGCTCTCGGCCCAGCAGCAGCGGGTCATCGAAGCGCTGGTGAACTGTCGTACCGCCGCGCTCGGCGGGTTCAAGTCGCAATGCGCCCGCTGCGGGGCGGTGACCATCCAGTACGCCTCATGCCGGAACCGCCACTGCCCCAAGTGCCAGACCCTCTCGCAGATCAGGTGGGTCGAGCGTCAGTGCGCCGACCTGCTCGATATCGGCTACTGGCATATCGTGTTCACCCTGCCTCACGAACTCAATGCCGTCGCCCAGGGCAACCCGGCGCTTGTCTACAAGCTGCTGTTCAAGGCCGCCTCCCGGACCCTGCTGGAGTTCGGCCGCAATCCCCGCTGGCTCGGCGCCGAACTCGGCATCACCATGGTGCTGCACACCTGGGGGCAGAACCTGGGACAGCACATCCATGTCCACTGCATCGTCACCGACGGCGGTTTGAGCCCGGACGGACAGCGCTGGCTCACTCCCGCGCGAAAAGGCTTCCTGTTCCCGACGGCAGCGCTCTCCAAGGTCTTCCGCGGCAAGTATCTCGATTTTCTCGGTGCCGCGCACCGCAGCGGTGAGCTTCGGCTGAAGATCGCAGGCGACGACGACAGCCACGCGTTCGAGTGCCTGAAGACCTCACTGCAATCCCGCGACCGGGTGGCCTACAGCAAGGCCCCGTTCGCTGGCGCCCGCAATGTCGTGGCCTATCTCGGGCGCTACACCCACAAGACCGCCATCAGCAACCACCGTCTCGTCGACTTCGACGGCAAGCAGGTTCGCTTCCGATGGCGCGACTACGCCGATGGTGACAAGATCAAGGTGATGCGGCTCGACGCCGACGAGTTCATCCGCCGTTTCCTGCTGCATGTGCTTCCGCGTGGCTTCACCCGTCTGCGCCATTACGGGCTGCTCGCCAATCGTTACCGGGCTCAAAAGCTCGGCATCTGTCGGGAGTTGCTTCACCAGCCGGCCCCTGAACCGCGCCAGCCGGAAACGACGCAGGAGATGCTGTTGCGTTTGACCGGGGTCGACATCACCGTATGCAGGCAATGCGGCAAGGGAACGCTAAGGCAAATACTCGTTCTCCATCCGCAGAACCAGACATCGGCGCACACGATGAAGACTGGACCGCCATGACGTTGCGCCGTTTCCGATTCAAATCGCCTGACAACGTCGCGCTTGCTGCGGCGCAGTCACCGTTGTGCCCAACTCGTGCCGCAAATAGACAAAATCATCTTCTCCAACGGCGGCTCGGACCCCGAAGGCTCTTTTCGATCGGATGTTGTGCTGGAATCGCATCCTTCGGGCTCGCTCGGCTGCGAACTCTCGGCGTAATCTACTCACCCTGAACTGATACTATCCCCATAGCAGTTGTGTCGTACGCCCGTGCCGCGCGGCCCAGTTCAATGATTCTTATCGGCCATGCTGCGCACGACCAATAAGATCCTATTCATTGTAGAGCCTGTCATTATGCGGAGCCCGCGCCGGCGATCCACAGGAAAGTGATGTGATAGCCGTCACGTAGCCGATGCCATCTGCTCCTGCCACTCCGCATAACTAGAGTTCCTCTTGTTGTTGAACATCGAAAGGGGAATGGACATGACCAATCCGAAGTTAATTTCACCAACACGTCCGCGGTGCATGGACCCGGGTGCGCTTTCGGCACTTGTCGAGGCATTTGCGGATGATTTGACAGCACTCGGCCACACGCGCCTGACGGTCTCGTTTTACGCAGATTCGGCTCGCCACTTTGCCGCGTGGCTGGACCAAACCGGGGTCGCCCCAACCGAAATAGACAGTGGCACGATTGAAGAGTTCGCGCGTCACGATTGCTGCTGCGGCGGGAGCAGGCGATCCGAACGGCTCTCACGTAAGTATGTGAATCGCGCACGCCGCTTCGTCCGCTTCCTGGCGGAGCGTGGGATCGGGAAGCCGGTTGCCGTGCCACAGGCTGCGGCATCCAACAATGTACATGTGGTGGAATTCCAGGAATGGCTGAAGGTCCATCGGGGGATTTGCGAACGGACCATCGCTCGGCGTCGTGAACCGGCCGGCTGGACCTTCGGGAGGTTTACGGGGGCCGGTGCCGTCGGCCCATGCGCTTCATTTTGCGGGTTGCCCGGCATTGCGGTTGCGACGGGAGCAAAGGTCTGGCCGAACGGCCGCGTTCTGGAACGAATGTTCGAATGTATTGCACTTGCGGCCTCGTGGCAGCACCCCGGCCAATCTGTCCATCTGTCCCATCGCCCTCACCAAACCGCAACAACTCGGCAATTCGCGCGCCGACCCGCTCCGCCGCAGCCTCGACATCCCTGTTGGCGGCGTGGGCGGAAACAGGCTGACATCGTGGTGACGAACCCGCCATACCTTCATCGCCTGACGGCGATGACCGCAAACGTGGACACAACCGGAAAATACGACACGCCCGCACTCGTTTTGGGCGCCTGCAACATGGACCCGACCAGCGCCGCGCTCTGTGTGCTCGGGCTGATCGGGATATCGGAAACCCGGCGCGAGGCCTGCGACAGGATCAGCGTCGATTCCCCTGTAGTGCACGGTGATGCGTCCGAGGCCTTGCGGGTCATGACGCCCCGCCTTTCCTGTCACGCAGATCGTAGAGCGGGATGCCCATGGCTCTGGCCTTGTCGGCGAGATTGTCGCAGATGCCGGAGCCCGGGAAGACGACGAGGCCGATGGGGACGGTTTCGAGCAGCCGGTCGTTGCGCCGGAACGGGGCGGCCTTGCCGTGCCGGGCCCAGTCGGGCCGGAAGACGATCTGCGTGCAGTTGCGGTTGTCCGCCCAGCAGGCGGCGATGCGTTCGGCGCCGCGGGGCGAGCCGCCGTGCAGCAGGACCATGTCGGGATGCCTGTCCCTGACCCGGTCGAGGGCGGCCCAGATCCCTTTCGTGTCGGTGACGTCCTGACCACCGGTGAAGGCGATCTTCGGGCCCGCCGGCATCAGCGGTTCGAGTTCCGTCCTGCGCCGGGCGTCGAGATAGTCGCGGCTGTCGATGAGGGCTGCGGTCATGTGCTTGCGATTGACGTGGCTGCCGGAGCGCGGACGCCAGGGCGATCCGAGATGGGTTTCGAAGAGATGGGCGGCAAGATCGCGCATGCCCTCATAGGCGCCGCGCTGTTCCATTAACGTCAGCCCTTCGGCGGTGAGGCGTTCGAGTTCGACGGACCGGACTTCCGAGCCGTCCTGTTCGCGCTGTGAGCGCTTCTGCGCCTGTTCGTTGGCGTCGAGCCTGCGCTCGATCCGGGCGGCCATGCGGTGAAACACATTCGTCACCGACCAGAGCAGGTCTTCAAGATCCGGCTCCAGCCTTGTGTCGCCAAGGGCAACCATGAGCGCGTCGAACATATCGGCGATGGCGCCTTCGAGGCACGACGCCCCGGGCAGCGGGCGCGGGTCCGGCTCGTCGGCGAAGGGCCGGTAGCCGTGCAGTTGCAATTCGTCGAGGACGATGGCGGTCGAAGAGCGGGTCTGAGGGTGAAAGGTCATGGAATGCAGTCTCCTTCGTCTCGCGGCCGCGCCCCGCGCGGCCTTCACGGGCGGCGGACAAGCAGGGCGCGGCCGGGCCTGCATCCTTGCCTGCAAGGACCGCAGCGACAGCGCAGGACGGCGGCGGGCCCCGCGATTTTGTTTCGCGCTGCAAAGCCGGACAGCCCGTCCGGCGGCGGAAAATCGCGGGGGCCAGAGCCGTTGCCGGACCGGACGCGGCCTGCTCCGTCTCGCCCCTCTCCTGAAGGCCGCGGGCGCGGCTCCCGGGATGCGATGAGGCGCTATGGCTCCTTACCGGGGTTCCGCGGATGCAAACGCGACCGCGCCGATGCCGGACAGAACACTGCGTTATCATGCGAGCTGAACGCGCAGGCGGTCGCGCATCTCTTCGAGACCCAGGCGGCGCAGGTCGTCATTGAAGTCGTTGAAGACCGGCGACAGGCGGATCGTCTCAAGACCGCCCGATGTGCTGCGCTCACGGAGCGTTTCGGCGGCCATGCGACCCGCCTCGTCGGCATCGGCGGCGATATAGAGCCGTGTCAGACCCTCGGGCGGATCGAAGGCGGCGAGATGATGGCCGGACAGCGCCGCGGCCACCGGCAGGCCCGGCAGGGCCATGCGGAGCGACAGCATGGTCTCCAGCCCTTCTCCGACGGCCAGCACGCCGCAGGGCCTGCCGATCCTGACCGCATTGCCGAGAAGACGGCCCATCGCCTTGCGGTTCGGATCGAGCGGGGCCTTGCCGGCCGTGTGCGGATCGAGAAAGGTGCGCTGCAGGCCGGCAAGACGCCCGGCATTGTCGGTGACCCGGGCCAGCAGTGCGGGCCAGGTTTCCGGTGCGCACCCCTGCTCCGCGCCCTCCCGGCGATAGTAGCAATGCGGATGGAACCGCAGGGCTCCGGTATGGCCGAGCCCCGCGAGCCCGCGGTTCGCGAGATAGCGCCCGGCCGGCGTGCCGGCAAGCGGCCTGCCCATGGCCCACAGGCGCCGGGCCGCCTCCGGCGAGCCGGACGCAGCCGGATAGTGCACGGTCGAGCGCGCCAGGCCCGGATGCGGCGTGACCGGGTTCAGCGGATCCGGACGCGGCAGGTTGAGGAAGCGTCGCGCCTCATCCAGCGTGTCGCGCAGGTGAGTGAGGCCGAGATTGAGCGCGATCAGATCGAGCAGATCACCATGTTCGCTGGTGGCCGCAACATGTTCGGTCCAGCGACCGGCTGCGCCTTTGCCCCGGTCGGGACCGTTCAGGCGTACATAGAGGCTGCGGCCCGGGGTGCCGTGCACATCGCCGCAGATCCAGTAGCGTCCCTGCCTGCGCCCGTCCGGAAGGTAGTGGCGGCAGACGGCTTCGGCCTGGCGACTGAGTTTGTGCGAAAGTCGTGCGGCAGGACTGTCCATGACGGGGCTCCGGATGACGAGACGAAAACGGGCCTGCCGCACACGGCAGGCCTGCCAGGTCTTCGGGGGACGAGGGAGCCCGGCAAGCGGCTCCCTCGTGCGGTGTCGCAATCGGCGAAGGCGGTGCCGGCGACAAGGACATCATCGCCTCATCCGGGCGGTTCGACCATCGACCGAACACCGCCAGTCGCCGGTCTTTGCGCGATTACTCGGCCGCCTGGAGCGCGGCCGCCTCTTCGTCACCGGCAGTCGGCTCACCGCCGCCGTCGGGAAGCGCCGGCGTGCGCAGGGGCTGCGGCAGCCAGCCCGTGCCCGCCAGCAGATCTTCGGCGGCTGCGGCCATGTCGGGCTTTTTCAGTCCGGCAATCCGCTCCGCCTCCCTGTCGCCCCTGGCTTCGCGCACGGCGCTGAGGATCTGCGCCTTGGTCACGCGGCCGAGATAGCTGTCCGCCGTCGGAGCCCAGCCGGCTTTCGCCATGTCGAGCCCGAGCATCGATGCCAGGACATCGGCATGGGCGATCTGGCGCGGCCTGCGATGGTGCGGCTCCTGCACGGCGTTGACCGTCATCGCCACGCAATGGGCGAAGAGCGCGTCGCGGCTGTCGCTGTCCCACTCGGTCAGTGCATCCCACAGATCTTCCGGTGCTTTCGGAAGGTTGTCCGCCCAGGTCTCGATCCCAAGGTCGACCGACTGGACATAGCGAGCCTCGCCGAGGTTCGGCGCCTGCGAGCCGAATTGCGTGGAGCGCGGCGTGATCTCGACGCAGCTGTCCTGACCGTAATGGTAGAAAAGCTGCAGGACCATCGCATGCAGGCAGGCGAGCATCGCCAGTTGCGGATCGTTCGCCAGCGCATCGCGCAACGCCATCGTGCGATGGACGGTCAGCTCGCAGACAAGACGGTCCGATAGCGGCCTGGCGCCGTCGGCATCCTCGTCTTCTTCCTGATCCTGAATATCCGAGACAGTGTCGTCGGTCCCATTATCCGCATAAGTGTCGGCTGATGCCTCACCGGTGGACTCGTCGGGTTCCGCGACCGGTTCGTCTTCCGGCCGGACATAGCCGCGCTCGACGCGCAGCCCGCCGGAACCGTCGATGCTGACGAACGCGCCTGCGATGGCGTAGTCCTCCGCTTCGAACCGGATCGGGCGGTTCCGGAGCGCTTCCATCGCCGTCTCGATCTCGCCCAGACGCTCGTCGACATCTTCTGGAAGCTCATCCGCTTCGGCATAGTCGTCTTCGAGCTTGTCGTACTCGGCCTTCAGCGCCGCGTGTGCCGCATCCTCCTCATCGCTCATCGGCTCGGCCTCGCCCTGGATGCGCCGCAGATCGCAGGTGTGGCCATAAGGAAAGTCCGCCGCCGCCTCGACCCATTTCCACCCCTCGGCCCGGATGGCCTCGGCCTCCTCATTCAGCTTCCCGCCGACCATGGCATCGAGCAGGGCCGCATCCTGCAGCCAGCCGCCCTCGTCGCCCTGGAACAGGTCGCGCAGCACGTCGCCGCCCGCTTCGACATAAGCGTCCAGGCCGACGAACCGAGCCCGCCGGTCTGAGGCCCGCACGGCCCCTTCGGTCAGCATGCGGCGGATCTCGTAGGGCTGCCTGGAATAGTGCTGCTTCAGCGCCTCCCAGACCTGCGCCTGGCGTTCGTGGTCGGGATTGACCGTGAAGGCCATGAGCTGGTCGAGGGTCATCTCCTCGTCGGCATAGGCGTCGAGCAGTGTCGGCGAAACGGCGGCGAGTTTCAGCCGCTGCCTGACGACATTGACCGAGACGAAGAAGGCGGCGGCGATCTCCTCCTCGGACCTGCCCTTCTCGCGCATCGCCTGGAAGGCGCGAAACTGGTCGAGCGGATGCAGCGGGGCGCGCTGCACGTTCTCGGCAAGGCTGTCCTCTTCCGCGAGACCATCGGTGCGCACGATGCAGGGAACGGGTGCGGTCTTGTTGAGGCGGCGCTGCTTCACCAATAGTTCGAGCGCCCGGTAGCGCCGCCCGCCCGCCGGGATCTCGAACATGCCGGTCTCCGCGCCCTCATCGTCGAGAACGGGACGCACCGTGATCGACGACAGGAGCGTGCGCCGGGCGATGTCCTCGGCCAGCTCTTCGATCGACACGCCGGCCTTGACCTTGCGGACATTGGAATGGCTGAGCACCAGCTTGTTGAAGGGAATGTCGCGCGAGGCGCTGAGGGTGATCTTCCTGGACTTCGTCATGGGATTTCTCCGCGACGGGCGGTCACGAGACTCTCTCTGACCTCCAGACCCGTCACGAAAACCACGGCCCACCTCTTCCTCGGGAAGCGATGGACCGCGGATGGAGGGTTGGGACCGAAGCGGAACGACGACGCCTAGGCGGCGGCCTCCAGCAGCTTCTTCGCGCGGGTCTCCATGGCAAGGCGCGCATCCTGCTGCGGCTTCGTGCGCGCGAGCGCCGTGACGCCCTGCACGAAGTCGAACACGCTCTCCGGCGGGCGGCCTTCTTCGGCAAGCACCGTCTCTACGATCCTGCCCGTCTGCGCCTTCGAAAAGCCCCGCTTCCCCAGGAAATCGCTGCGCTCCTCGTCGCTGCGGGCGACGATACGCTCGCGCGCCGCCCGGATGCCCGCAACGAAGGGGCGCGGCGAGGAGTCGGCAAAGTTCATGAGTGCCGGCGCCGCCTCGTGCGCGAAACGGCTGGCGGCATACCTGGTATGGCGGATGCTGATCTCCTGGAAATCCTCGACGCCCCACAGACACCGGTTCTGGCACACGGCCCGCAGGTAGAAACTGGCAATGCCCAGCGTCTTCGCGCCCACTTCCGAGTTCCAGCAATAGAACCCCCGGAAGAACAGGTCCGGCGATCCGTCCGCCAGCCTGCCCGCCTCGATCGGGTTCATATCGTCGACCAGGAAGAGGAAGACGTCCCGGTCCGAGGCGTAAAGCGTCGTCGTATCCTTCGTGACGTCGACCATCGGATTGTAGACGCCCGTCGACCAGTCGAGCACGCCCGGCACCTTCCAGCGCGTGTCGCCGACACCGTCACCGGCAATGCGCTGCACGGCCGAGACCAGTTCATGATCGTAAATGCGGCCGTAATCCGGGCCGGTGACGGCGCGGAGCTCGGTGCGGCCGCCTTCGGTCTCCAGGGTCTTGACCTGTTCGGCGCGATGTTTGGTCAGGCCGTATTGCAGGTTGATGCCGGCGAGCGGCGCAGGAAGCCGGCGCAGGTAGGCCGCCGGCGCGCCGACGAGGCTCGCAAGCTGGCCGAAGCTCCAGTGGGTCGGGGCCACCGGCGCCTCCCCCTCCGGCAGGACCAGCGCCAGCCGCTCCGGATCGTCGCGATGGGCCTCAACCCGGATCGCGGCGCTCTCGACCGTGCGTGTGCGGCTCCGCCCGGCCCGGCCTTTCACTGAGGCGTATAAGTCCGATAGGGATAGGTACTTCTCGTCGTCCGGACGCGAGAACCACTCGGACGAAACCCGTCCGTCATGGCCGCCGCGCGACACATCCACCGTGTAGCCGCCATCCTCGGGACGGCCGCTCATGATCTCCATTTCTGTCATGACTGTTCTCCGTGACGGGCGGCCAAGAGACACTCTCTCAGGCCTCCAGACCCGTCGCACGAAAACCGACAGGCTCTCACTCTCTTCAGGGCCTGGGGAACCGATCCGTACCGCAGCACCGCTGTCCGCGTTTCCGGTGCCGCATACCCACCTCGCAGAGGAATTGAATCCATAGCGGCCAAGCCATGACAAACGTGTAAAAGTACTTTCCTGGCACGCTGAACGCGCATCAAATCGAGCAGCGTGCCTCGTTCGATATTTAGGACGTTTGAGCAGAAATTTTTGAACCCGAAAATTCTTATCTTGTCTGGAGAAAGGCGGTCAATTCCGGCAGACCGAACACCCTTTTCGGATCCCCGTTCCGTTTACGGAAATGCCCTGTTTGCCAGGTGCGCCGCGTCCTGCGTAGCAATCACAGCTGAACGAAACACAAGATGCCGCCAAGCGTGCAGATTGCGGTGTGAGGAGCGGCGCACTTTCGTCATCGAATGCCCTGACGTCCGGGTTCGGACGCGGGTTTCGAGTCCGACAGGGGAAGCTGCGTGAGCGGATTGGAAGAGCTCAAACCTGCAACGCAATTCGGCCGTACTTTGCCGAACCTCGCCCACCGAGCCTCGCTGAGGGGCACGCAGCCATGACCGACCGGATCACGCAGGACAAAATCAATCAGGCGGCCTGGGCCGCATGCGACACGTTCCGGGGCGCCGTCGATCCTGCCCAGTACAAGGATTACATCCTCGTGATGCTCTTCCTGAAGTACATTTCGGATCTCTGGGCCGATCATGTGCGCCATTACAGGAAGCAATATGGCGATGATGAAGCGCGTATTCGTCGCCGTCTTGAACGCGAACGGTTCATTCTGCCGCAAGGCGCAAGCTTTTACGATCTCCACGAGGCGCGGGGCGAAGCGAATATCGGCGAATTGATCAATATCGCCCTTGAGCAGATCGAAGACGCCAACCGGATCAAGCTCGAAGGCGTGTTCCGCAATATCGATTTCAATTCCGAATCCAATCTCGGCCGCCCGAAGGACCGCAATCGCCGCCTGAAGAACATGCTGGAGAATTTCGCCGGCCCCGAACTCGATCTCAGTCCCGGCCGGGTCAACGAGGACATTATCGGCGAGTGCTACATCTATCTGATTTCGCGCTTCGCATCCGATGCCGGAAAGAAGGCGGGCGAGTTCTTCACACCGGCACCGGTCTCGCGCCTGCTTGCAAGACTGGCGAGGCCGAAGCCCGGCAACACGATCTTTGATCCGGCCTGCGGATCGGGCTCGCTTCTCATTCGTGCGGCTGAGGAAGTCGGCTCGGACAATTTCGCGCTCTACGGACAGGAAATGAACGGCGCGACCTGGGCGCTGGCGCGCATGAACATGTTCCTGCATGCCAAGGATGCCGCTCGCATCGAATGGTGTGACACGCTGAACAATCCCACCCTCGTCGAGGGCGATCGCCTCATGAAATATGATGTGGTCGTCGCCAATCCGCCCTTCTCCCTGAAGAACTGGGGCGCTGAAAATGCCGATACGGACGTTTTCAACCGTTTCTGGCGCGGCGTGCCGCCCAGGTCCAAGGGTGATTATGGCTTCATCACCCACATGATCGAGATCGCCAGGCGCCATACCGGACGCGTCGCGGTGATCGTGCCCCATGGCGTCCTGTTCCGCGGCGGTTCGGAAGGACGCATCCGGCAAAAGCTGATAGAGGAAAACCTCCTCGACGCCGTCATCGGTCTGCCGGCAAACCTCTTCACGACCACCGGTATTCCGGTCGCCATTCTCGTCTTCGACCGCTCACGTGAAGACGGCGGCGCGAACGAGGATCGCAAGGATGTGCTGTTCATCGACGCCAGCAAGGAGTTCACGCCCGGCAAGACGCAGAATGCGATGGGGGATCGACACATCGACAAGGTGCTGGCCGCTTACGGGGCGCGCGAATTTATCGACAAGTTCGCTTATGTGGCAACGCCGCAAGAGGTCGCCGAGAACAGCTACAACCTCAACATTCCCCGCTATGTCGACACGTTCGAGCCGGAAGAGGAAATCGACGTCGCCGCCGTCCAGAAGGAGATCGTGTCCATCGAAGCCGAACTCGCCGATGTGCGCCGGCGCATGACCGGATATCTGAAGGAGTTGGGTGTTGATACCGGGGGAACCGGATGACCTGGATGCTGTTTCTCGACGAAAGCGGTCATGACCACAAGCAGATGCCGTTCGAGGTGCGGGGCGGTATTGCGCTGCCGGTGCCGAAACTCTGGGATTTCGTGCAGTTATGGCGCCGGCTTGAAGAGCATTGTTTCGGTGCGCTGCTGGCCGACTACGGCAAGGAAGCAAAGGGATCGAAACTGCTCGACAGGGACCGGCTGAAATGGGCAGCACAAGCGCCTGTCATGCCGGACGATCGCAGGCAGAAACAGGCCCGCGCCTTCCTGGAAATCGGCCGCGTGAAAGGCGAACCCAAATCCGAGAATTTTGCCGCCTACGGGCAGGCGAGTGTCGAGATGGCGCGCGGTGCTTTCGATCTTCTGCGCGCCCATGATGCAAGACTCTTCGCATCGCTCATCCCGCGCGGTGTCAAGCCACCGAAAGGATTTATCCGCGAAGACTATCTGCGCAAGGATCACGTTTTTCTTCTGGAGCGCTATTTCTACTTTCTGGAACGTGAGCGCGCACATGGCCTGCTCGTCATGGATCAGACGGAGAAGGCCAAGGACCGGGCGTTTGTCACCTGCCTGACGGCTTATTTCCGCAAGACAGCCACCGGACGCAATCGCTCGGCCTGGATCGTGCCGACACCGATCTTTGTCGATTCAGACATGAGCTATGCGGTGCAGGCTGCCGATCTTTGCCTTTACTGCATCAATTGGGGCTTCCGGCTTCCCTCATGGGGCGATTACGGACCGGATTACGAGATCCGGCAGGAGATCTATGACGAATTCGGCCCGAAGGTGGCAGGCCTGCAGTGGCATGGAGACGGCTATCGGGAACAGGAAACGTTTCGCTCTCACGGCATCGTGCTCGTCCGCGACCCTTACGAGGCGCGCGCATGATCTGCATAGACACGAAAGGAGGCAATGCTCCAACTGTTCTCCCCAAGGGCTTCCAGCCGGACCGAGCCTCCATTTCCTATATGGGACAAATACCTTACCGGGTCAATAACGGAGCAAACAAAACTCTGAAAACCCTGCATTGGTGGCTGTCTGAGGGAGTTGGGTGTTGATCTGTGAAGGATGGAAAGAAATGCGTTTGGGGGACATTGCCCAAATTATCATTTCGAATGTGGACAAAAAATCGAATGCGGGCGAGCGCACTGTCCGGCTTTGCAACTACACCGATGTCTACAAGCGCGACACAATTGATCCAGCACAGGCCTTTATGGAGGCCACGGCGACTGCGACCGAAATCAAAAAGTTCGGCGTTAAAGCAGGCGATGTGATCATAACGAAGGACTCCGAAACCGCCGATGACATTGCGATGCCAACCTACGTATTGGAAACAGCAGATGATCTGGTCTGCGGTTACCACCTCGCTATCATTCGCCCTGACCGTGAAGCCGATGGTCGGTTTTTGAAATACTTCTTCGAGCTACCACAAACGCGGCACTATTTCGGGACCAGAGCCAACGGAGCCATCCGCTTCGGTCTGACTATTGAAGGTATTGAAGGCGCGAAGATTTTGCTGCCATCCATAGAAGAACAACGGCGCATTGCCGACATCCTCCGGACCTGGGATGAGGCCATCGAAAAGCTGGAAGCGCTGAAAGCAGCGAAGGAGCGGCGCCAGGAAGCACTTCGGGAAAAGTTGGCATTCGCCGATGCTGCCGGCGAACCCAAGCGACTTGCCGATGTTACGAAAGAACTTATCGCACGGAATGGTGACAACGCTCTCGGTCGAGATCTGGTCATGGGCATAACCAATTCGCGTGGAATTGTGCCTATGCGAGAGCAAACGATCGCCGACGACATTAGCCGTTACAAGCTCTTTCCACACCGGGCGTTCGCATACAATCCGATGCGTGTGAATGTCGGATCGATCGCCATGAACGAGACGAAAAACACCATTCTCGTGAGCCCGGACTACGTCGTTTTTGCCTGTATCGACGGGGAACTTTCGGCCGATTTTCTAGACCATTTGAGGAAGACTAGGTGGTGGGCGCATTACGTCAATAGTGGTGGCTCGGGCAGTGTCCGCCAAAGGACATACTATGCCGACCTCGCCGCGATGAAGGTGCCACTCCCAGGCTTTGAGAAACAGCACCGGTTGGCAGGCATCCTCGATACTGGGCGACAGGATATAGAAGCCACCGCCCGAGAAATCACCGCTCTCAGGCGCCAGAAACGCGGCCTGATGCAAAAGCTGCTCACCGGCGAATGGCGGGTGAAGGTAAATTCCCATCAATCACTGGCAGATGAAAAGGAGGCCGCTCTTGGTTGACGACAAGAACTACTGGACCCAGCAACGCGAAGACGGGAAGTGGGAGAGCAAGCGCGAAGGCGCGAGCCGCGCGTCCAAGGTCACCGACACGCAGGCAGAGGCTTGGGCCTATTCGAAAGAGAAGGCGAAGGAAGCCGGTGGCGAAGCCATTTTGAAAGGACGTGTTCAAAAGATCCGGGAACGCAATACGTACGGCGAGGATCCGTATCCTCCGAAAGGCTGAGTCACGTTTTGCCCGATTTTTCCGATTATATCATCTATGCCGACGAGAGCGGTGATCATGGGTTGGTATCGATTGATCCGGATTACCCGGTATTCGCGCTGACCTTCTGCGTCATGCGCAAGGACGACTTTATCGGAACCATCGTGCCGGCGGTTCAGCAACTCAAATTCGACTTCTGGGGCCACGACGGTGTCATTCTGCACGAACACGACATCAGAAAGAGCAAAGGCTCATTTTCTTTTCTACTGACCGATCAGGCATTGCGGGCAGGATTCTATGACCGCCTGAACGATCTCATAGCTGATGCGCCGCTTTTCATCCTCGCCTCCGTCATCGACAAGATAAGGCTGAGAGAGCGTTACACCGATCCCCGGAAGCCATACGAAATCGCGCTGCTGTTCTGCATGGAACGACTGAATATGATGCTAGCGCGCGAAGGAGAACAAGGAAAAACCGTGCATGTTGTTTTCGAAGGGCGCGGCAAGAGAGAAGACCGCGAGTTGGAACTCGAATTTCGGCGCATCGCCACCAATGATAGAAATTGGGGCTTCCGTCAGCAAGACTTCAGCCACTTCGACTATCAGCCTGTCTTCCTGCCAAAGGCGGTGAACTCCAGCGGGCTTCAACTCGCCGATCTGACGGCGCGCCCGGTCGCCCTCAGCGAGTTGCGCCCAGAACAGCCAAACCGGGCGTTCGACATCATTCGCCCCAAATTGGAGGCGCTGAGATGCTTCCCTTGAGGCTTTGCGTTTTTGGAAAAAACAAAAGGGCTCCAGTCAGCCCAGAACCCCTCTGTCGACCGGGTAATTCCCAATCCTTTGACCGATATATAGTCATATTTTGTGACGCATGCAAATTAAAGGTCGTCCGGAGAGAGGCCGCATGACCTCCGACGCCTTCAACCCGGCCGAAAAACACCAATCCCAAATCCCGGCTTTGCAGATGCTTGTGGCGCTCGGTTTCACACCGCTCAGCGAGGAGGAAGTCACTCGCCAGCGCGGCGGACGTCTGCGGAATGTCGTGCTGGACGATATTCTCGTGGATCAGCTTCTGCGGCTGAACGCCTTCGCGTATCGCGGAAAGAGCTACAGTTTCGATCTTGAGGACGCCCGCGAGGCCGTCCGCCGCCTGAAACCGGCGCCCGATCGGATCAAAGGGCTCAAGGGCACCAATCAGGATGTCTATGACACACTGATCCTCGGCACGACGATCACCAGGACGATTGACGGGGACTCCAGGAGCTACAGCTTCCGTTTCATCGACTGGGATAATCCCGCGAACAACGCATTCCATGTCGCCGCTGAAGTGTCTGTCGAACGCACCGGCAGCAGCGCGACCAAGCGCTGCGATATCGTCGCCTATGTCAACGGCATCCCTTTTATCGTCATCGAAAGCAAACGCCCGACGGCCGGCCTCAAAAAAGCCGGCAGTCAGCTGATCGGTTATCAGAGTGAGGACGCAATCCCGCAGCTCTTTCACTTTGCGCAACTGCTCATGGTGATGAGCCGGACCGAAGCGCTTTATGCAACTGTCGGAACGGCTCGAAAATTCTGGCAGTCCTGGCGCGACGACGAAGACAGCGAGGACGAGATCGCATGCGCCGCGAACCGCCTGCTCGGCCCGGCAGAAAAGGATGCAATCTTCTCCGGGGCTTTCGCCTCGGCAAGACGGTTCTTCGAAGACATGCAGACAGGCGGCGCACGCGTGGTCACCGAACAGGATCGCCTGCTATATGGCTTATGCCGACCGGAACGGCTGCTTGACCTTGTCAGGCGCTTTACCGTCTTTGATGGCGGTGTGCGAAAGATCGCCCGTCACCAGCAATATTTCGGCATCAAGCTCGCAGCCCAGCGCGTCAAGCAGTTCGACCTCGAAGGCGTCCGCAAGGGCGGCGTCATCTGGCACACGCAAGGCTCGGGTAAATCCCTCACCATGGTCATGCTCGCGCGAGCGCTGGCGCTCGACCCGGCAATTACCAATCCGCGCATCGTCATTGTCACGGACCGGGATGATCTCGACAAACAGATCAAGGGCACGTTCAAGTCCTGCGAGATGGATCCCGTGCGCGCGACCAGCGGCTCCGATCTGCTTTCGCTGATCCGCGCCCGAGCGCCCCTGATCACGACAATCATCAACAAGTTCGACAGGGCGCTTGGCCATGGGGATGCGTCTGATGACGACCCCAATCTCTTTGTCCTGATTGATGAAAGCCATCGCACCCAGACAGGCCGTTATGGCGGACACAGTCAGTTCGCGATGAAGATGCGGCAACTGCTTCCAAAGGCCTGCTATCTCGGCTTTACCGGCACGCCGCTTCTGAAAAAGGACAAGAACACGCTTCGCACATTTGGCGGGCTTATTCACCACTACAAGATCGATGAAGCGGTCGCCGATGGTGCAGTCGTTCCCCTGCTCTACGAAGGACGGCTCGTCGATCAACAGATAACCGGAGCCGTGATCGATACCTGGTTCGACAAGCTTTCCGAGGGCCTGACCGATCAGCAGAAGGCCGATCTCAAACGGAAATTCTCCCGGATGGATGCGCTGTCAAAGACAGGTCAGGCCATCCGCGCCAAGGCGCTCGATATTTCCGAGCATTATCGCCAATATTGGCAGGGAACAGGGTTCAAGGCTCAACTGGTCGCCCCGTCCAAGGCCGCTGCGGTGCGTTTCAAGGAGGTCCTGGACGAGATCGGTCATGTAACGAGCGAGATCGTTATCTCGCCGCCCGATGAGAACGAGGACAATGAGGAAGTCGATGTCGAGTCAAAGAATCTCGTGCGTCGGTTCTGGTCCTCGATGATGGACCGATACAAGAATGAGGGTGAGTATAATCGCCAAATTATTGACGCCTTCAAGGGATCGGGCGATCCGGAAATCCTGATCGTGGTTTCAAAGCTTCTCACCGGCTTCGATGCCCCCCGCAACACCGTGCTCTATGTCTGCAAATCTCTGCGCGAACACAATCTTCTGCAAGCCATTGCAAGGGTAAACCGCCTCTTTGAAGAGGGCAGCACCGAAAAACAGTTCGGCTTTGTTATCGACTATGAAGGCCTGCTCGGCGAACTCGATCGCGCGCTGACAAGCTACACCGCCTTCGAAGGCTATGAAGATGCCGATCTGACCGGAACGGTGCATGATATCCGCCAAGAGATCCGGCGGCTGCCGCAATTGCATGACCAGCTCTGGGATATCTTCGGGCCGGTTGCCAACAGGAAGGATATGGAGGCGTTTGAACAATTCCTCGGCGATGAAGCCATTCGCCAGGATTTCTACCAGCGTTTCCGCACGTTCGGTCGCTGCCTGCATATCGCCATGTCCTCTGACAAGGCACTTGATGTCATCGCGCCCGATGCAATGGAAAAGATGAGGCGGGACTGGAAGCGCTTTTCGGAAATGCGCCGCTCGGTTCAACTGCGCTATCAGGAAACCGTGGACATCGAGGAATTCGAACCCAGGATCCAGAATCTTCTGGACGATCATGTTGTGGCCCTGCCGGCCGAGACCATTATTGATGTACTGAACATCAATGATCCGAAGGCGCTGCAGGACGTTGTCGCGAAATCAGACATCTCCGATGCCTCGAAAGCCGATCGGATTGCCAGCGCTACGCAGCGGACGATTACGGAAAACATGGAGCAGGATCCGGTCTTCTATCAACGGTTTTCGAAACTGCTCGAAGAGACCATTCGCGACTATCGCGAACGGCGCCTGTCCGAGCGGGATTATCTCGCCACCGTCATGGACCTGGCCCAGAAGATTGCGGCCAAGGACCGGGGGCCAGCCTTCCCGCAAAGCCTGCAGGGCAATGATAACGGACAGGCATTTTACGGTACTCTGCATGGCGTATTTGAAACGGAGTCCGGCCCGTTGAACCCTGAAGAAACCGCGGAAATAGCGCTTTCGATTATCGGGATTGCGCATTCCGGCCAATCCGGCCACCTGTTCCGGTTTATTGCGGCCACCGAATCCGGCTCATTGCGGCCACTTCCGCGTCTGGCATTGTGGACGGCGCGATCAACCCTTCTGGATGGGTTTCTTGATGTCAGCACTTTGGCCTTTCGTCAAGCACGGTGCAGGCCGTCCCGGTAGTCCCCAGGAGGGACCCGCGCGCGGCGCGAAGAGACCGGCACGAGTCTATCGCAGCGGCGCGCGTGGGAGGCCCCTGTGGACCCACCGGGGCGGGCGTGAGGTTCGTTCGGATCATGCCGATTGCTCCTGTTCAGTTTGATTGCCTTGCGATTTGCGCATCGAGGGCCCATCGAGTTCGAGCCGGTATGCGTTGTGAGAAATTCGGTCCATAATCGCGTCGCCGAATGTGGGCTCATCAATAACGTCATGCCAAGTGTGCACCGGCAGTTGACTCGTGATCATTGTCGAGCCGGCACCGTGGCGGTCTTCGATGATTTCCAGGAGATCGCGCCGCTGGCTGGCATTGAGACGATCGGGGCCCCAGTCATCGAGGATCAGCAGATCGGCCTTGACGAGCGTCCGGAACAAGCGCGGGAACCGACCATCGCCATGCGCCAGTTCGAGTTCGGCGAAGAGCCGCGGCACACGCTTGTAAAGGACCGTGTAGCCATGGCGGCATGCATTTTGACCGAGGGCGCAGCCAAGCCAGGTTTTGCCGACCCCGCACGGCCCGGTAATCAGCAGGCAACGGTGATGTCTGATCCAGTTGCAGGTTGCCAACTGCTGGAACAATGCCTTGTCGAGCTTACGGGACGCGCGGTAATCGACGTCTTCTATCGAGGCGCCAACATGGCGCAACCTGGCGGCCCGTAATCGCGTATTGAAGCGTTTGGTGCTGCGGTTTGCTGTTTCCCGATCGAGCAACAGTCCCAGCCATTCGGGGTGGCTGAGATCGGCAGCCCGGTCTTGTGCCTGCAGCTCGACAAAGGCGTCGGCCATGCCGTCCAGTTTGAGTTCTTTCAACTGGTCGAGGGTTGGATGGTTGAGCAATTTCATTTCCTTTCAATGGAAGTAGCCTGAGCCACGGATGTTTTGATGGAGGATCGGCGGCCCGTCCGTGGCTTTTTCGGGCCGTTTGCGATCGAGATTGTTCTTGAGGATGGAATTGACGGAGGTGTAGGAGTGCGCCCCGATGTCGATGGCGCGGCCGCATGCCGCCTCGAGGCGCTGCGCTCCATGCTGCGGCGCGAGCTTCACGATGCCGATACAGGCGCGGAACCCCTGAACGGGATGGGGTTTTTCGCGCAGGATGATTTCGACCAGGGCCTGGGTGGTCGGGCCGACTTTGCCAGCCTGGCGCTTGATACTTTCAGGTGTCCACTCGGCGTAATGGCGATGGTTGGCCGGCATGTGCTCGAGCACGGTTGTATGTCGTCTGTTACCTGGACCGCGCAGATGGCTGGCAACACGATTGCCCCGATCGAAGATCTCGACGGTGCGCTCGGTGGAGCGGACCCACAGTTTTTTGCGTAGAAGCGTGTGAGGCACCGAGTAGTAGTGCTTGTCCACTTCAACGTGATAATCAAGGCCGGCACGGCATTCCTTCCACGCTGCATATTCGTATGGATCCTGCGGCAGTGCTTTCAGTGCCGGCCTGTCAAGGTCTTCGAACAGTTCCCGCCGGCTGCCGCCAAGATGGCGCGTCACGCGGTTGTTGAGCTTTTCGAGCAGTTCGCGGACCGCCGCATTCACATCCGTCAGCGAGAAGAATTGCCGGTTCCTGAGTGCGGCGAGGATCCAGCGCTCCGCCACCAACACCGACGTCTCGACTTTTGCCTTGTCCCGAGGCTTTTTCGGCCTTGCCGGGACCACGACCGTTCCGTAGTGCCTTGCAAGATCGCAATAGGTGCGATTGATCGCCGGCTCATGGAAACAGGCCTTGGTGATGCCGGATTTCAAATTGTCGCACACCACAAGGTCGGTAACGCCGGCAAAGAACGCGAAGGCACGACCATGTGATCCCGTCCAGTCGGACAGGCTCTGCGTCATGGTCGCTTCGGCATAGGTGTAGCTGGACGCACCCAGGCAAGCGACAAAGAGTTGCGCCTCATGCACTTCGCCGGTGAGCCCGTTGATGATCGGAATCGTTTGGCCGGCATAGTCAACGAACATCTTCTCGCCAGCGGTATGGGTCTGCCGCATGGTCGGCGACAGCTTGCCCTTCCATTGACGATAAAGCTGGTAGAATTGCGTGCGCCCAAGCCCGTCAGGATGAGCGGTGCGGTACTCTTCCCACAGCAACAGCAAGGTCACACCGGGGCGCCGCAGCTCGCGGTGAATACAGGCCCAGTCGGGCAGGCTTGGCTTCTTCGCCTTGACCACCACCGGAAACAAGCGCCGCTGAAGCGCCTCATCGCTCAAATCGGAAGGCAACGGCCAATTCAGGCCAGCCTGCTGCGCCCGCCGGACCGTCTCGCCAACACTCGTTCGCCCGACGCCCACACTGACGGCAATCTTGCGGTTCGACAAACCTTCAGCATTGAGCCGAAGCACATCTCTGATCTTACGCATGGGTAATCTTTCCCTGGCCATCCTCGCCACCTTTGCTGTTGAAAAGGCGCAAGAATGCCCGTGTTTCAGATCACCCAGAAAGGTTGATCACCGTTGTCCACAAGCTGGCCGCAATGAGCCGGATTCGGTGGCCGCAATAAACCGGAATAGATGGCCGGATTGAACCGGATTCAGTGGCCGGAATGAGCCGGATTGCGCAATCGGGATCGTCAAGGCGAACCATATTGTTGACATCTGGTCCAACGACGATGCCCAGAACGCCTTGCGCAACGCCATGGACGATTATTTCTTCGACGTGCTGCGCGACCGGAAGGGAATAGAACTGACCGACGACGAGTTGAACGCGCTGCAAGGCAAGCTGATGAGGCTGGCGCGAGCGAGATTTCCAGGATGAGCACTCAGAGACGGCAGATCACCTATGGCAGTTCTGTTATCGTATTCGATATCGAGCGCCGGGATCGCAAGACGCTTGAGATCACCGTCGAACCGGATCTGCGCGTGAAAATCGTCGCCCCGCGCAATGCCAAAGCCGAGGACATAGATTCCAGGGTCTACAAACGCGCTGGATGGATCAAGCGGCAACAGGCTTATTTCCGTCAGTACCTGCCGAGAACCCCGGACCGGAAATATATCGCCGGGGAAACACACCGGTATCTGGGGCGACAATACCGGTTGAAAGTGCGCCTCGGACTTTTAGATCATGTGAAGCTTTATCGCGGCATCATTGATGTCGAAAGCAGCCGGCCGAAAGCATCATCCCATATCCGCAATCTTGTTCAGGACTGGTACCGTGCTCGAGCCCGGATCAAGTTCCATGAGCGGCTCGAATTCAGCAGAGCGCGTTTTGCCCGGCCGGACGATTTTGTGCCGTCGGCAATCATTGTCCGGCGCTCGCGTCAGAGATGGGGATCGATGTCGCCGTCCCATCGCCTGGTGCTCAATACCCGTCTGATAGAAGCGCCAGTCGACGCAATCGATTATGTCATCACCCACGAACTGTGTCACATCCGGCACCCGCATCATGGCGCTGATTTCATCGACCTGCTCTCAACCGTTCTGCCGGATTGGGAACGAAGGAAGGAAAGGCTCGAACGGAGCATGGCTTGATGGGTAATCCATCGGAATTTCCTAGTTTGATGGTGAAGTCAATGCACGCGGGGGAACCGCGTCCATCTCCAAAATTACGTAACAGATCAATCGCCGAGACCGCATAGGGTAAGCACGCGGTTGCAGCATTTCGGATGTCCTGAGGATTTGTCAAAGCTCAGCGCTCACGAGAAATAGCCGACAAGAGGCGCTCGGTTGGTATCCCAGGACATCGCTTCTCCGCCAGCAAGAAACGCCCGAGAAAGGATGTTGTTCGCCGCCACACAGCTTACTTCGGGGATCATGATGCAAGCTGGGCAAGCACCGCCTCGTTGATCGCAAAGAGTTCCTGATCCGCAGCGCAATGATCGCGGATCATCGAGGGACATAAGAACGTCTTGGCCGTGATTGCGCAACATCGCGGCGAGATTTCCTAAGTCTGGTGTCATCCCTTTGCGATAGATGACAAAGGCAAGGTCCGCGGGAAAAATCCGTTCACCAAATGAGCCAAGATCCAACCCGCTAAATCGCGAACAAGCATGAATGAGCTGATGAGACAGACTGTGAAGCAAGCCATAAACAAACACCGGTGCATTGCGTTCACGATTTCCAGATGTTTCCGAATATGCTTCTGCAAATCGTCCAAAATCTTCGTGAAGTTCAATCAACCGTCCGCCTAGGGAGCCGCTTCCCAGGTTTTCTACCGCGCTGGCTAGGTTATTCTCGCATAACCAACGTATGACGCGCATCTCATCCAGTTTAACATAGAGCGCTTCGTTATTTTGTCGGAGAACGTAGATGGGGCGTTTGCGGTCATCGACGCGCGGGAATCCGCACAGGCGGACCGGCATCACCAGGCCTTTTTGTTCTGTTGTCGGCGACGGCGACACCCGACTGTATCCAAACGAGTACTGAAGCATTTTAAGGTTTCGGACCAGTTTCAGGTCGCTAATGCCCAATACTGATTTGCGAGCAACAATGGCGTCCAGATAAGCTCTCCGGGCATCGCTGTCGCCCGACGGTTGTAAGTCCGTGTCAGGCGCTTCAAGATCGACCACAGGACGAATCGCATCGTTTGAGACGGGCGCATCTATTTGTTCTTCACGAAGCGCCTGATGTTCGAGACCCAGCCTGATCGGATCAAACTTTCGCGCAATATTCGCGCGATTTATCGCCTGACGGCGCAAGGCAACGGGTGCTTCGGGGCGTATGTCGATCCAACCCTTAGTCTGGGCTTCTTGACGAAAGCCTTCCAGTTTAGGCTTCAGGAGGTCGCTGGCATTGGTTTGGCCGCTTGCTTCAAGCGTCTTGATCGCGTTCAAGGCATCTCGAATCTTTGCTGCAAGTTCTGATGAGCCTGGTTGGTTGGTCGCCTCAAGTGGCTGGACGATTGCCTCGTCGTCTTGAGAGCGCGATGGATAGCCATAAAGAGTTAGAAGCGTTTCTAGAAGTTCCTCGATCTTGTCTTCCGCCATTAAGTCAATATGGCGCGTCGTTTCGTAAGAAATCATCTGTTCAGATTGAACGTAATAAAGACTGTTTGCGCGATAGGACACGGGAAGCATGTTGATTTCCCGGAGCGTTTCACCAGGTTCCTTTGCATAACGGTCCAGAAGCCATCTCAGCGTGTTTTCATCCTTCTGACGCAGTTCTCGTCGCTCGCCACAATGACAATAAAAATACCAATCTCGGAACTTTCCTGATCGCCCTTTATGGAGTTTGAATTCGCAGGTCTGCGCCGCGTCACACCGCCCGGGAAACTGCTGGGTGATGTCTCCATTGTTGGTGTTGATGTCTTTGCGATAGGGGGACAACGGATCGACACGCCCTGACCAATGGGCGAAAACGACATCGATCTGTCGCCATTCGTGCTTATCATTTTCATCAGCTTGGCAGGGGCGAACTTTATTGAATGATCCCTCATCATAAGCGAGTTCGGCCAGTGTTGCTTCGTGAACGACTCCGCATTTGCGGCACACTAGCACCAAAGGGTCAGGCACATAGGCCATTCTGTCCGGGGCGCAGTATTCGAATTTGGATTGCTCAAAGGACGGACGTTTTTCCCGATCTAGGAAGACTTGTTCATCTAGCGCTTGTTCAGGAGCGACAGGCGGATCTTGGCGCATTGTCGCGCGTCGGTGCCAGTTTTGTATGAACTCAAGAATCCCCTCGCGAATTTGATTGCGCTCGGCGGGCTTTATGTGAACGTCTGATCGCGTAACTGGCACGGATCGGCAGGCGCCAGCGCCTCCCTCAAATGTAAAATGCTTATCTGGCGCGTAAGCCGTCGCCATTTGTGTTTGCGAGCGCTGCATCACGGTTTTCACCATGACATTAGCCTCCTATGATGATTGTCCAGCAGGATTGTTCTGTCCCGCGATTTTGAATGCCGGAAAGTCATCGAAGACCCAGCCGTTTTTCAGTGTGTCGTAGATGATCGCGAGCAACTTGCGCGCTGTGGCGATGATTGCCTTGCCGGCCCCGCGCCGGGCTTTGATCCGTTGGTAGAAGGCATTGAGGTAGCCCGAGTAACGAATGGCAATGAGCGTGCACTGGACCAGCGTGGTGCGCATCAGTTTGTTCCCGCGTTTGGTGATCCGGCCCCGGTTGTCAGTCTCGCTTGACTGGCTGACACGGGGGACAATGCCCACATAGGCGGCCAGTTTGTCCGCGTCTTCGAAGTCATCGACGTTGCCTATGCCGGAGAGGAATACGGCTGCCGCGCGCGGCCCGACACCCTTGATCGAGATCAGCCCGTCATATCCGTCCATGGCCTCAGCGGCGGAGGCGATCTCGCGATCAAGTTCGGCGATTGCATCCGTCAGGCTGAGCGCCTGATCGCGCACGATGCGCAGTTCCACCTGTTCGAGGCTGGAGAACCGGCCGGTCTCCAGGGCATTGAGCCGTCGCTTGGAGCCCAGGCTTTCCTTCTTCAGCTTGATGCCGTGGCGGGTGTGGAGCGCGTGGATCTTGTTCAAAAGCCGGGTGCGCTGCTTGACCAGAAGGTCGCGCGTGTGGGTCAGCGACGCCAGTTCGCCTTCGGCCACCGTTTTGACGCGGGTCTCAGGCAGCATGTCCTTTGACAGAAAGAAGGCCAGGGCCCGGGCGTCGTTTCTGTCCGTCTTCTTCACCGACTTGCGGATCACGCCGAACTGCTTCGGGTTGACCACCACCACACGGCCAACGCAGGCGATCACTTCGTCGCGGAACCAGGCCGAATTGCCCGTCGCTTCCACGGCGACCTCATCGTCCGCATCAAGGCTCAGGCAGAACCGGTCCAGATCGGCCGCTGCCAGCTGGCAGGTTTCAAAAACCTCGTTGCCGTCCGCGGCAAGGCGGCAGACCGTGAAAGACGTCGTGTGGAGATCGACACCGATGAAAGCCATTGCTAAAATCCTCTCGTTGGCGGGAGGCGGAACCCTGCAAAGGGGTGTGAACGGCCAGGCCAGACTCCTATACGAGGTCACCGGGTCGAACCGGGCCTCATGCTGGTCGTTCGGATGCAGGCGGCGGGTAATCTCCTGTACAGGGTCGCAATGCCCTAAAAAGACATCCAGCCTGCAGCCTATCCGCCTCTCCCGGCACTCTAGCCGAGTCGGGATGCATGACCGCTCACATCCCATTCATGCCATCTCCTGTCTCATCGTCTAGTTCTGAGCCGCTAGCCCTTTGCCTTCTCAGGTATTGTAAGGCGCGTTCTACTTGGTCTTGATAGGTATCTGATCGTTTACGACCTATTGGGGCGACCGCAGGCGCGATCTGCCCCGCATCCTCTACGTCTCTCAGTGACCTCATCGGTTGGTTGACGTCTGTGCTGCCGCGCCAAAAGTCAGATAGCCTGCTAACAGTGAGTTCGGCTTCAGGACCGACAAAAAGGTCGTATATCTCTCGTGCTTCATCGAGCACCAAGTTGCGATAGTAAACTTGGTTATGCGGTTCACCGATATTTCGCCGCCCGCGTCCTGCTGCGCCGGTGGCTCCCAACGCAAATTCAGTGAAGCTGGACCGATAGATCTCTTGGTTCTTGATCGGCTCCAGATACCGTCGGATATCATGCAGTCGCCACATCTGGGGCGCTCGTGATTTGTCGGGAGCATTGCTGAAAAGGCGTGGCTCGACAAATCCAACAAGCCAAGCCTGAAATAGGCTTGGCATCACCCGCTTAATCGCTTGCGTTGCCCAGCGATCGACCGCTGGCGGTGAAATCATGCGTTCAAGGAACCGGTGGAATGGACTATGGACTTCAACAACGTAGCGATCTCGTCGTGACTGCGGTGTGGGCACCAAGAGGCTGAACCCAACATGCGTGCGACCGACCCGCGACGAAGCTTGAATGTATTCAGCAATGTTACTTGGAATTCCGGTAACTGCTCACCCCCACTTTAAGTCCCCGAGATTCAACGGCGGTTTCAGACCCACTAGCTCAATCGAGATGCCTTTTTGGCCTCGGAGTGGTGCGACGATTTGAATCGGCTATTAACGATCCCCTCATTGCGATTTTCGTGATTCTATCGGGTTATGACACGTGTTCGATTGATTTGGGAAAAGCCGCATTGGGGTGGTCTTTCAGTCAAGGCTACTCGCTGCATTTGGAAGCCTGAAAAGGCGATGCGGCCACCGCATGGCCTGATGTCCATGGCATCGCGGGCGGACTGATGGCAAGCGTGAATGGCACTTCCCTGCGTGAAGAGTTCGATGCTGCCAGGGCGCGCATTGCCGCGCTGCGCAAAGCGGGCAGGATTTCAGATGACGTCGATGCGGTTATTGGCGTGTTGTGCAGCTTGCTGGGCATCCTGATCGCCATCTTTCTGGAAAAGACGACCAGGAAGACCGGCAAGAACTCCAGTATTGCGCCGTCGCAGACGGATAAGGACAACACCGGGAAACGGAGCAAAAAGGCTTCCGGCAAGGGTGTGGCGCCGAACTGGATGACGGGCGAAAACCTTCGCAAGGTCACCGTCGGGGAAACCTCCACCGTCCAGGTTTGTGACAGTTGCGGGGCTGATCTCTCAGACGTCGAACCCTCGGCGCGCGAGGAACGCATCCATCTCGATATCATGTTCGAGGTTGTCGAGAAAAAGGTCGTCGCAGAAACCAGGGACTGCCCCAAATGCCGCACCCGAACCAAGGGGCGTTTCCCTGAAAACATGCCGGGGCCTTTGCAATATGGCGTTGGCTTTCAGGCCTTCGTGATCAACCTGCTGATTGCCCAGATGCTGTCTTTGCGCCGCGCCGTCGAACTGGTGCGGGCCATCTCTGGCGTCAGGATGTCGCAGGCCACCTGCCTGGGCTACATCCAGCGACTGCACGAGGCGCTTGAACCCTGGGAAACGGCTGCCGCCGCACATCTTCTGACCCGCCCGGCCCTGCATGCCGATGAGACCGGTTTCAGGGTCGACAGCAAAAACCAGTGGCTGCATGTGCTGACCGATGACTCCCTGACCCTCATTTATGGATACCCCGGTGTCAAGCGATTTTCGAACGGTGATGTGAGCGTGTGATCGGATGCGGTCATTTATCAGGCCTCACAGTGCGGCTTTTTGTGCAGCCGCGGGCCGGTATGGTGATGCGCGAACCGGGTCCAAATCAAGTTCCAAAGCTATTTTGCCTTTTGGGTCAACATGGTTTTCCCGCTCCGGATCTTTCCGATCAATCTCCCATGCTATTCGTCGACCTCTTCACACGTCCCGGGCACCGACGCGAAGCGTTGCGCGATCCGCGCTTACGCTACCGCCTCCGGATTCCGATAATTCTCCTGTTTCGATATCATGGCCCAGATACCCCGTGCCATCCTGTTGGCCAGCGTGATCGCGACCAGAAGCTTCGGTTTTCGATCCAGCATTCTGGCCAGCCAGCTTCCCTTGCGAACCCCAAACCGCGTCGCCGCATTGATCACTGACATCGCCCCGATGATCAACAGGCTTCGGATGTCTTTCTGACCCATCTTCGAAACTTTCCCGAGCCGGTCCTTACCGCCTGTCGAGCGCTGAAGCGGCACGAGACCCAGCCAGGCTGCGAAGTCACGCCCCCGTTTGAAGCAATTCATGTCCGGGGCAAAGGCCTCAATTGCCAGTGCCGTCTGCAACCCGACGCCCGGCATTGTTGTCAGCCTTCGCACTGTGCCGGATGCTTTCGCCTCCGTCTTGAGTTGCTTCGTCAGATCGAAAATCCTGGTCGCCAGCAGATCGATGTGCTCGGCATACATCCGGGCCGTGTTACGCACGAGGGCGGGCAGCCCATTGGTATCGTCGTCCAGCGCGGCTCTCAACTTCTTGATCCCCGCCTTGCTCTTCGGCCCGATCACGCCATATTCGGCGAGATGGCCGCGCAGCGCATTGATGGTCTGCGTGCGCTGCCTGACAAACATCTGCCGTGATCGGAACAGCATGCCGCGCGATTGCTGCTCGGTGGATTTCACCTCAACGAACCGCATGGTCGGCCGGGAGGCAGCTTCAGTGATCGCCTCAGCGTCTGCCCTGTCGTTTTTCTGCCTTTTGACAAAAGGTTTCACGTACTGAGGTGGAATCAGCTTCACCTCATGGCCCAACTTACCGATCTCGCGGCCCCAATCGTGAGCTGTGGCGCAGGCCTCCATCGCGACAATGCATCGGGGCTGCTGTGCAAGAAACGGCATGAACTGGGCGCGGCTCAACTTCTTGCGGTAGCCAACCGAGCCATCGGCTGTGGCTCCGTGGACCTGAAAAACCTGCTTTGCAAGATCAACGCCGATGATGCTAACTTCCGACATGTGGATACTCTCCCTTTGATTTGTGACGTTCAGTATAACGGCACCTGGCACATTACGATGCCTCCGGGCGGGGTATCCACACTATCAAGTTCCTGCACCCCAGGCGCGGCAAGGAAGCGATAGAGGCATTCGGCATCATTCCGGTCTACACCGGGGTGTTGATCCATGATTGCTGGGCATCCTACCTTGCATACAGCCAGTGCAAGCATCAGCTATGCGGGTCGCATCTGCTTCGGGAACTGACCTTTGTCGTCGACTCCAACAATTACCGTTGGGCGCGCCTGATGAGGAAGGTGTTGCGTGAGGTCTGCCATAAGGTCAACAAGAGCGAGACCGGGGTGTTGAGCGAGGCCGAATGTCGCAAGATACGCAAAAGGTATCGGACCATTCTGACGCAAGGTGCCGGGGAAATGCCCGACGTTCCTGCGAAACCGGAAGGTAAGCGCGGACGGGTCGCAAAGTCGGATGCCCACAACCTGCATGAGCGTCTGTTGAAACACGAGGACTCCGTGCTTCGCTTCATGAGCGAACCCGATGTCAGCTTCACCAATAACGCGGGCGAGCAAAAAATCAGGATGGCAAAGGTCAAAATCAAAGTCTCGGGCTGCTTCCGGACAGACCGCTATGCACACGCCTGGTGCCGGATATCAAGCTACCTGAGTTCCATGGGTGCCCTCGGATATAATCCACTTGTCGCGATCCAGATCGCGCTGGCCGGAAATGCCGCCAATATGGTCAAATCACACTATGCTCAAGACGCGTGACGGGGTGAGCAGTTACGAATTCCGGCGAATACCATCGAGTTAAAACGATCAACGTCGACACCATGCGATATGGCCGACGTGGCGACGATATTCCTTAAGCCGTCGGCAAGCGGAACAAATTCGCCATCCTCTGTCTGGTCTAAATCTGCGTCGCGCATGATCCGTTCAATGCCTTCCATGTCGACACCACCTGAGATCAGATCGAGTTTTAATTCGTCCCTTGGTAGCCCATCATATCTATGTGTTTCCTCTGAAATGTCTTGCAGTGCGTCCAACACGACATCACCCCCTTTCTTGTTGGTGACGTATGTCAGAACCACTCTGTGAAGATCGACGAGGCTGGCCAGCACATCAAATTGCTTATTGTCGCGCGCTTTTGCCAATGCGTCGGCTCGAAGAGCGGACACGCTGTCTTGATTGGACGGCGAGAGCGCCGAAATCATCCGATCGACCGCTCTCGCTTGGCCCGCTACGCCCCCTTCTCGCCAAAGGTCTGAAAGCAATGAGGTGATTGCCGCATGCAGTGCCGCCAAAATCGTGACCGTCGTAATCGTGTGCGTTCCGCCATTCGTCATGAAAGACACGTAGACTCGAGACCAAAGCGCGGCTTCTTCGACGTTGTCAGGTCCCTCTTGCAGGGCTTGGCGTGCTGAGCTGTCGGCACGTTTAGGGTGGGAATAAAATGACTCGTAAAGATCCGGTCCCGGTCGCGGGAACTGCTGACATTCGCGCTGGTAGAGAATCTCCGTTTGTCTGGCTGGGTCTGATACCGTCGCGGTCGCAGCGATGATCTTTGGCATGCGGACCGCACGGCGGCCTTCGTGGTCGATCTTTCCACGCACGACTCGGTCGCCAAACAATTCTGTGTTTTGACGAAACACCTGTTCCAGGGCTGTTTCGAAGAGACCTGCGAATGCCCCCAAACTCTCCTCAAGAAGGTGAGCCTCATCTTGAATAATGAGGGACGGAAGTGGATCGAAAAACAGCTCGTGTCCCCCTTCAATGAGAGGACTTAATGAGATCTGACCTGTTGGCGGGGAGTTCTGGCTGTAGTCCCTCGGAACACCCACCCTCCCAAATCCGTTGAACGCCGAACGCGCGAGCCCGAACATTCCGAATATCTTGGAAATCGTGCTGTCATGTTGACCGATTAACGCAAGCTTGTCGATTGTGCCCAGAATTACTGCTGGCGCGCGCGCATAAATATCCTCGTCAACCAGCAAGAATGGCAGGGGTTCTGGTGTGGCGCCAGGGTGCTCGATGTTCCATCGACAGCTGTCGTTCAAACAAACAAGTGCCAGCCGGTGATTACCATTGGCGCTTTCAGATCGCCGCCGACGCAACTCTGTGGCTTGGTTGCAAAATGGGCAGGACGGCACCTTATTCAGCGCTCTGCGTACAGAAAGATATTTGCGTTCTTCTTTGCTGCCCGCCGCCAAAGTCGGCGCGTCGTCAAACGGAATATCTTCTAATCTGGCATCAGCGAGCCGGTTAGGTGTATTACTATCACCGACCCAAAACCCAAGCTGAAACGGCGCTCCTTCTACTTTTTGAGACTTCCGGATCAGTTCTGCTCGAACCAACAAGCGAAACAATCGTCGTGCTTGCTGAACCGTCAGCAGCCTCAGCGGATAGCGCACAAGCGCACTGACGCCGAATGTTTTTCCCCGTAACCGATCCAGGAAAAGAAGGTAAACAAGCGCACCGAAAAATGCTTCGGATTTGCCGCCTCCGGTCGCGAAATATAGGAGGGACGCCGTCTCTTCATCACGCTCAACGTCAAAGTCGTCTGCATACGACGGAAGGCGTGATGCAAAGCCTGCGATCTGAGCCAGAATGAATGCGAGTTGGAACAATCGCCATTCAATGAACTTGTCGCTGCCTGCATCCTCGAAGGTTTCGTTCATCATGATCCAGGCACGAAACGGCGCACCCGCAGGGTTGTTTGGATCAGCTTTGAACGCTGCTTGAGCGCGGGTGAGTAGATCGATGCCACGAGCGATATCCTGGCTTTCGATCCTGTAGGCCTCGCAGTCTTCTTCGAAGTTCTGCTGTTCGATGAGCGCTTCATTGGCATCGTTAACGCCGCGGGCCGGATCGATCCGAACGCTCTGATGTCCGCTGTCAAGGTTTGGCACGTCGAATATCCGGCCGATCCAGAACGAGGAGGAGATCGGCTGTTCATGATATTGATCGCGCATGGGTGGAGGCGGAACTGAAGGACGTCGGTGATCAAGCTCTGATGCGCGGGTTGGCTACCGCATTTCCGATTGTGCGTCCGGGTCTGTTCCTGTCTTACAGCGGGCGTCGGCCAGTAGCCGGCCACAAAGCATTCGACGGACATTTCCCTGCCGTGGTCCCGCCTCCGCCCATGCGCGAGTTTCGTGTTGCCACAAGGGCAAGATCAGCTTGCCTGCGCCTCCCTGGCAACGGCCCACATGAAGCCGGCCAGTTCGCGGGCGACCGCAGTGCAGACCACCGTTGGCCGCTTGCCGCGTCCACTCAGCGTTCGGTACCGGGCCGTCAAGCGGCTCTGCGCCTTCCATGCGATCTCGCGCACGCGCGGTGACGCCTGCTCCAGTCTGTACAGCTTCTTTATCCCGACCCTGGGCGGATGCCGATAGGCCCAGGCGCTCTCGACCAGCATTTGGCGCACCCGGCTGTTTCCTGCCTTGGTGATGCCGCCGCGCCTGATAGTGTCGCCAGTCGAGCGCTCACCGGGAACGAGGCCGAGATATCCCATGAGCTGGCGCGGACTTTCGAACCGGCTCACGTCGCCAACTTCGGTGACGAATGTCACAGCGACGATCAGGTCCACGCCACGCAAAGTCCGGAGCGCTCGTACGACCGGTGCCAACGACCAGGCCGGAACGAACTCCTCGATGGTGCGCTCCAGCCGTTCAACCCGCTCTTTGGAGATGCGTACGGCTTCAACCATTTCCTGGAGCGCAATCTGGTGCGCCGGGTGATCGAACGTCTGTTCCTGCAACCAGCGCAAATAGCGCATCGTCCAGCCTTTCTTGCGCGGATAGACGCGGCCGTGCTTGAGCATGAAAGCGCTCACCTGCTGGCGATGGACCCGCAGCACCTCGACCGCTGCCGACCGTGCGCGGACGAGATCCCGCATCGCCTCGTGGCCTGCATCGGGAACCCACACCGCAGTAAGCTCGCCGGCGCGCAAAAGCCGGGCGAGCGAGAGAGCGTCCCGGCGGTTCGTCTTCACCCGGTCGCCAGGCTTCCTTGGGATCAGCGACGGGGCGACGACCGTGCATTCATGCCCGAGAGAACGGATGAGCCGATAGAGCCCATAGCCTGTCGGTCCGGCCTCATAGCAAAAATGCAGTCGATCAAATCTGTCGGCGATCCGCTGAATGGTCCGGCGCATGCTTGCGACACAAGCGTCGACTTCTCCGAAGAAGCGAACTTCTCCCTCACGGCCCGCATCGGCAATCGCGATGGCGTTTCTCAATTTGGCAACATCGATTCCGACAAATGCTTCTCTATAATCTGCCACGGCTCGTCCTCCTGTGATGAGGATCGGCTCAGCCCATCCGAGCAACCCTCGAACGTGCAGTGTAGGGCGAGCCACCTCACCGGTAGAAACGGACATACGGTCTTAGAGCCGGATTTAAAAGTAGTTGAGCGATATCAATGGTTTGTGATTCAACAGTCTTTTCAAAGAAGATGGAGAATCACGATGCCATGGAATGATATCGCCCGCGCCGAACATAACAGAGACCATTTGAGATTTCCAAGCGATTTGACCGATGAGGAATGGACGATACTTGCCCCGTTCATTCCGCCGGCAAAACGGGGTGGACGACCGCGTACGACCGATATGCGCGAGGTGATGAACGCGATCCTTTATATCGCAACCAGCGGCTGCCAGTGGCGCATGCTGCCGAAGCAGTTCCCACCGGTATCGACGGTACGTGGCTATTTCTACACCTGGAGCCGCATGGGTCTTTTTGCAGCCATCAATCACCTCCTGGTCCTCAATACCCGCGAACTGGAAGGCCGCGCGGCTTCACCGACGGCCGGCGTGATCGACAGCCAGAGCGTGAAAACCACCGAAAGCGGGGGCGTTCGCGGCTATGACGCCGGCAAGAAGGTCAAGGGCCGCAAGCGACACATCGTCACCGATACGATCGGCCTGATGCTGTTCATCATCGTTCACGCCGCCAACATTCAGGACAGGGACGGGGCCTGCGACCTGATCAGGGCTGTCGGCGACCGCTTCCCCTGGCTGCGCCACATCTTCGCCGATGGCGCCTATGCGGGACCGAAGTTGCGAGCAGCGCTCGCGGGGCATGGCGACTGGACGGTCGAGACCGTCAAGCGCTGCGACAGCGCAGTCGGTTTCAAGGTTCTGCCGCGTCGATGGGTGGTGGAACGAACTTTCGCCTGGCTCGGGCGCTGCCGCAGACTGGCCCGGGACTGGGAGAGGACCATCCAGAACTCAACCGCGTGGGCGTTCATAGCAAGCATCCGGTTCATGACGCGGCGTCTCGCAAGGTATTGTTACGTTTGAATAACTTTTGAATCCGGCTCTTAGACCATCAATCCATGCATTGTACTCGTCTGGTAGCGCAGAGAGTTCGCTGATTGGAAAGGTAGGATCACTCAGCGTTTCGTAGTCCCGCCGGACAGTTGAACCAGAACGGGGAACTTGACGCGGTAAAACATAGCGCGGCGCCCAGGTCGAACGCAGTTCAGTTTTTGTTTCATCTTTGGTAACTGCTCACCCCCACTTTAAGTCCCCGAGATTCAACGGCGGTTTCAGACCCACTAGCTCAATCGAGATGCCTTTTTGGCCTCGGAGTGGTGCGACGATTTGAATCGGCTATTAACGATCCCCTCATTGCGATTTTCATGATTCTATCGGGTTATGACACGTTTTCGATTGATTTGGGAAAAGCCGCATTGGGGTGGTCTTTCAGTCAAGGCTACTCGCTGCATTTGGAAGCCTGAAAAGGCGATGCGGCCACCGCATGGCCTGATGTCCATGGCATCGCGGGCGGACTGATGGCAAGCGTGAATGGCACTTCCCTGCGTGAAGAGTTCGATGCTGCCAGGGCGCGCATTGCCGCGCTGCGCAAAGCGGGCAGGATTTCAGATGACGTCGATGCGGTTATTGGCGTGTTGTGCAGCTTGCTGGGCATCCTGATCGCCATCTTTCTGGAAAAGACGACCAGGAAGACCGGCAAGAACTCCAGTATTGCGCCGTCGCAGACGGATAAGGACAACACCGGGAAACGGAGCAAAAAGGCTTCCGGCAAGGGTGTGGCGCCGAACTGGATGACGGGCGAAAACCTTCGCAAGGTCACCGTCGGGGAAACCTCCACCGTCCAGGTTTGTGACAGTTGCGGGGCTGATCTCTCAGACGTCGAACCCTCGGCGCGCGAGGAACGCATCCATCTCGATATCATGTTCGAGGTTGTCGAGAAAAAGGTCGTCGCAGAAACCAGGGACTGCCCCAAATGCCGCACCCGAACCAAGGGGCGTTTCCCTGAAAACATGCCGGGGCCTTTGCAATATGGCGTTGGCTTTCAGGCCTTCGTGATCAACCTGCTGATTGCCCAGATGCTGTCTTTGCGCCGCGCCGTCGAACTGGTGCGGGCCATCTCTGGCGTCAGGATGTCGCAGGCCACCTGCCTGGGCTACATCCAGCGACTGCACGAGGCGCTTGAACCCTGGGAAACGGCTGCCGCCGCACATCTTCTGACCCGCCCGGCCCTGCATGCCGATGAGACCGGTTTCAGGGTCGACAGCAAAAACCAGTGGCTGCATGTGCTGACCGATGACTCCCTGACCCTCAAGTTCCTGCACCCCAGGCGCGGCAAGGAAGCGATAGAGGCATTCGGCATCATTCCGGTCTACACCGGGGTGTTGATCCATGATTGCTGGGCATCCTACCTTGCATACAGCCAGTGCAAGCATCAGCTATGCGGGTCGCATCTGCTTCGGGAACTGACCTTTGTCGTCGACTCCAACAATTACCGTTGGGCGCGCCTGATGAGGAAGGTGTTGCGTGAGGTCTGCCATAAGGTCAACAAGAGCGAGACCGGGGTGTTGAGCGAGGCCGAATGTCGCAAGATACGCAAAAGGTATCGGACCATTCTGACGCAAGGAGCCACGGAAATGCCCGACGTTCCTGCGAAACCGGAAGGTAAGCGCGGACGGGTCGCAAAGTCGGATGCCCACAACCTGCATGAGCGTCTGTTGAAACACGAGGACTCCGTGCTTCGCTTCATGAGCGAACCCGATGTCAGCTTCACCAATAACGCGGGCGAGCAAAAAATCAGGATGGCAAAGGTCAAAATCAAAGTCTCGGGCTGCTTCCGGACAGACCGCTATGCACACGCCTGGTGCCGGATATCAAGCTACCTGAGTTCCATGGGTGCCCTCGGATATAATCCACTTGTCGCGATCCAGATCGCGCTGGCCGGAAATGCCGCCAATATGGTCAAATCACACTATGCTCAAGACGCGTGACGGGGTGAGCAGTTACGAAAGTTTATGTATTATGTATAAAGTACGCGACCCCAGAGGAAACTCCAGCTCCAGCCAACAACAACAAACACCAAAGCGGCCACCGCTCAACAACATCAGGCTGGTACATCCGAAAAGCAAACAGCAGGCAAGCAAGGCGTTCGCCCCCAAGTTCAAGTGGGAAGACGACACGGACAGCGCGCTCGATATTCCCGATTTCCTGCTCAAGGATCCGAACACACCAAACGAAAATCGAAACGGCGGCCGCCGGATCAAGCAGGCACTTGTTTTTGCCGCTGCCTTCCTGTTGCTGGCAATCAGCAGCGTCGGCATCTTTACGGACTATCTGACCGCCGATGTCGGGCTCATGTCACGGGATGCGTCCGCGCCGAGGGCAACATCACCGACAGTCCAACAGGAAGCGGCGACGGAAACGATCGTCACGCCATCCATTTTTGATGAAGTAAGGGTAAGCCAGGCCCAGATCGTGGCTCCTGATCCGGCACCTCCGCAACCTGCCGAGCCTGCTCCGGAGCCATCGGTCACCAAACCGGCAACCAACGCGGCACCGGCTTCTGAAAGAGCGCCGATGCCCGCGATGGTCACGATCGAGCAAGGGCAATATCTGGTTCCAAAACCCGAAATCAATCGCAACGATTTCCAACTCGAAAGCGTCAGTCTGGATCGTTTCCGGATTGCGACGAGCGAAGTCACCCGTGAGCAGTGGCAGGCCTGTGCGGCCGATGCGGGCTGTTCGACCGAAGGCTTCCCGGAGCAGTATTTCGGTCAGAGCAAACTCTCTTTGCCCATCACTTCGATCACAACGGAACAGATTCTGGGCTTCATTGACTGGATCAACTCCAAGCGCGAAACCAACGAGCCTCCATTCCGGTTGCCCAGCGATGCAGAATGGATCGTGGCAGCGCGTGGTGGAGAATCCGGCCATCGCAACTTTGCCTGGGGCCAGGACTTTGATCCGGCGATGATCCGCGCAACCGACATTTTAATCCCTGTTGAACACGGTGAACCGGTGAACGGACTTTACGGCATGGCCGACAACGCCGCCGAGCGCGTCACCGGTTGCTGGATCAAGGAATTGTCCAACGGTGAGTGCTTCCGCAGCCTGGGCATCATCCTTGGACCACTTCCCGGCAATATCGACGACCAAACCGCCGGCCTTGCGCACCGTATCGGCCGGTCAAACAACACCCCCTATCAGAATATTGGATTTCGCTTAGCACAATAACTTTGCCCAGGAGCCCTCAGTGAATAGATTTGCCCGTAGCATCAATGGAATTGCAGCAGCGATGTTCCTTGCCATCCCGGCGGCTCTGAGAGCCGGATTCAAAAGTTATTCAAACGTAACAATACCTTGCGAGACGCCGCGTCATGAACCGGATGCTTGCTATGAACGCCCACGCGGTTGAGTTCTGGATGGTCCTCTCCCAGTCCCGGGCCAGTCTGCGGCAGCGCCCGAGCCAGGCGAAAGTTCGTTCCACCACCCATCGACGCGGCAGAACCTTGAAACCGACTGCGCTGTCGCAGCGCTTGACGGTCTCGACCGTCCAGTCGCCATGCCCCGCGAGCGCTGCTCGCAACTTCGGTCCCGCATAGGCGCCATCGGCGAAGATGTGGCGCAGCCAGGGGAAGCGGTCGCCGACAGCCCTGATCAGGTCGCAGGCCCCGTCCCTGTCCTGAATGTTGGCGGCGTGAACGATGATGAACAGCATCAGGCCGATCGTATCGGTGACGATGTGTCGCTTGCGGCCCTTGACCTTCTTGCCGGCGTCATAGCCGCGAACGCCCCCGCTTTCGGTGGTTTTCACGCTCTGGCTGTCGATCACGCCGGCCGTCGGTGAAGCCGCGCGGCCTTCCAGTTCGCGGGTATTGAGGACCAGGAGGTGATTGATGGCTGCAAAAAGACCCATGCGGCTCCAGGTGTAGAAATAGCCACGTACCGTCGATACCGGTGGGAACTGCTTCGGCAGCATGCGCCACTGGCAGCCGCTGGTTGCGATATAAAGGATCGCGTTCATCACCTCGCGCATATCGGTCGTACGCGGTCGTCCACCCCGTTTTGCCGGCGGAATGAACGGGGCAAGTATCGTCCATTCCTCATCGGTCAAATCGCTTGGAAATCTCAAATGGTCTCTGTTATGTTCGGCGCGGGCGATATCATTCCATGGCATCGTGATTCTCCATCTTCTTTGAAAAGACTGTTGAATCACAAACCATTGATATCGCTCAACTACTTTTAAATCCGGCTCTGAACGTCACAATGCCTGCCTCAGCAGCGCCAGCCGCATGTAACAACACCGTTCAGCAGTATTTTGTCAGTTCCGGCGACACCCTGTCGAAAATCGCCCAGGCCGCCTTCGGAGATCCGCGCCAGTGGCCGCGGATTTTCGAATATCCCGGCAACACGGAAGCAATAGGCCGCAATCCGAATGTTCTGAACATTGGCGTGTCATTGCAAATTCCACCTTGCCCCGGCGCCGTTCAAAGCATTCCGCAGGAAGCCACGCCGGCTGCGAAAACGGCCAGGTCTGCAAAGAACACCGGCAGCACGACGACGAGCCTGCCGATCAAATTGTACGTCGTGACCGGCGACGACTGGCCACCCTATGTCTCTACCAGCTGGCCGAAGGGCGGCATGGCAGTCGTCATTGTCGAGGCTGCATTCGAGGCCGCGGGAATGAGCGACAATGTCGAGATCCACTATGTCAACGACTGGTCGGCGCAGCTCGAGACGCTGACAAAAACGAACCGCTATCAGCTGACCTTCCCCTGGTATTATCCCAAAATGGAGTTCTGGCAGAGTTGCGACCGCTTGCCGGAACCAATGCAGATCCGCTGTGAATATGATCACTCCAATCCGATCGCCAACGTGACCCTGGCGTTCTTCAAGGAGGCCGGCCGCGCGGATCTCGCACAGGACACGCTGGAGGGCATCAAGTCCAAGCGTCTCTGCCGCCCGAAGGGCTACTCGACATTCGAGCTGGTTGAAAACGGCCTGTCGGTCGACAACCTTCACATTGAACAGTCGCCGACGGACTGCTTCCTGCGGCTCCTCGAGGGACGCGTCGACTACGTCCTTCTCAACCGGTTCACCGGCCTTGCCGTGGCTGCCGAGATGGGCATCGGCGACAATGTTGAAATGGCGGACATAACGATCGCCAGCCCGATCCACATCCTTGCCTATCGGAACAACCCGATGGACACCGTCCAGTATCTCGACGAATTCAACAAAGGCCTTCAGACGATCATCGACAACGGAGTCTACGGACAGATCATTTCTTTCTTCAACGACGAGTTCACCCGGCGCCTGACCCAGTAGGAACGGCAACGGCCCTTCGGCCGTCGTTGAAACAAAGCTGCCCCTGATGCGGGGGCAGCCGGCATCAACACCGAGCATGTACTGATGCCCGCCAAAATTCGAACGCTGGCTCGTGCCGCCCTCTCGGCAGCGCGCTGGTCCTTTGCGTTCAAAAACAACCGGCCGCAACAGGTGACCCTGCGGTTCGCAACACACAACCCGGCTCCGTCACAGGCCACAGAACCAACCACTTGAAACGAAGAAATTCACCTGAACCGCAAACCCATGATTAGGAGTCTTCTGTGAAAACCCGATTGTCTCATTTGTCCGGCCTGGCAGCTGCGGCCCTGACCGCAACACTGGTATCCGCCAGCATCGGCACACCCGCCCACGCAGCACCGGCGGCCTGCACGGAAAACGTCCAGGATTACAGCGTCGCCTCGGGCGACACCCTGTCGAAAATCGCGCGGGCATCGCTTGGCGATTCTCTGATGTGGCCGCGGATCTACGAGTATCCCGGCAATGCCGATGTCATCGGCAACAACCCCGATTTGCTGCTCATCGGAATGCCGCTGCGCATTCCTCCCTGCCCCGGCTCGGTTGAGAGCCTTCCAACCGTCAATGCGAGCGTCAGCCCGCAGCCCGCAGCGGGGGAAAAACCGATAACCGTCTACGTTGTCACCGGTGACAACTGGCCGCCATTTACCGACACGAGCTGGCCCAACGACGGAATGGCGACCGAGATCATCCGGGCCGCCTTCAATGCGTCCGACATCGGCGCCAATGTCGAAATCGACATCATCGATGACTGGAACGCGCAGGTTACGAGCCTGGTCAAGAAGGACCGCTACCAGATGACTTTTCCCTGGGCGATGCCGAACATGGATTTCTGGCAGAGCTGCGACCGCCTGCCCGAGCCGATGCAGATCCGCTGCGAGTACAGCAAATCCAAGCCGATCGTGAACACGACACAGGTATTCTTCCAGGAAGTGGGCCGCGCCGACCTCAACGACACGTCGTTGGAAGACGTCAAGAAGCGTCGGATCTGCCGCCCGAAGGGCTATTCGACCTTCGACATGGTCGAGGCCGGGTTTTCCATTGAAGGCCTGGTGGTCGGCAATTCACCGCAGGACTGCTTCCAGCGCCTCCTGGAGGGCACTGCGGACTATGTCGCGCTGAACCGATTTGTCGGCCTCGCGGTTTCCCACGACATGGGGATCAGCGACAGCATTGAAATGTCGAATTTCTCTGTTCCCGGAACACTTCATCTACTCGCATACGCGACCAACGATGAATCAAACCGGTACCTGGACGAGTTCAATGTCGGCCTTGAGCGGATCATTGCAAACGGCGTCTACAGCCAGATCGTCTCATTCTTCAATGACGAATTCAGCCGCCGGCTCGTTCAGAATTAAGCAATTATGGTTTGGTGGATCAGCCGCATCAGGCACAGGTTTCAGCGTTTGTCGGACGCGGCTGCCACCATCTCAAAAAGGCGGGTCTGAGCCCGCCTTTCCATTCCGCCGTTTTGCCGATCTTAGTCAGTGCGAAGATCCGGCGGTGTCGCTTCGTCGGCGAGCAACGCGACCGCCTCGGAAAGTGCCATTGAGGTCTGGTCCCGGCTTCCGAGCCTGCGCATATTGACGCTGCGTTCCTCTGCCTCGCGATTGCCGCACACGAGTATCACCGGCACCTTTGCCATCGAATGCTCGCGCACTTTGTAATTGATCTTCTCGTTGCGAAAATCGGTTTCCACATCCAGCCCGGCTCTCTTGAGTTCAGCCGCAACCTCAAGAGCGTAGTCGTCGGCATCGGAGGTAATCGTCGCAACGACGACCTGCACCGGCGCGAACCAGAGGGGCATATTGCCGGAATAGTTCTCGATCAGGATACCGAGGAAACGCTCCATGGAGCCGCAGATCGCGCGGTGCACCATGACCGGCTGCACCTTTTCAGAATCCTTGTCGATGTAAAACGCGCCGAAACGCTCCGGCAGGGCAAAGTCGACCTGTGTCGTTCCGCACTGCCACTCGCGGCCGATTGCATCGCGCAGGACATATTCGAACTTCGGTCCATAGAACGTCCCCTCGCCTTCATTGACGCCCGTCTTGATGCGACCGCCCGATTCCCGTTCGATCTGTTCCAGAACCTCGACAAGCACTGCTTCTGCATGATCCCACATGGCGTCGGTGCCGACCCGCTTCTCGGGACGGGTTGCCAGCTTGACGGTGATCTCATCAAAGCCGAAATGGCTGTAGGTCGAAAGGATCAGCTGGTTGATGCGCAGGCATTCCGCCCGCATTTGCTCCTCGGTGCAAAAGACATGGGCATCGTCCTGCGTGAAGGCGCGTACCCGCATCAGACCATGTAGGGCGCCGGATGGTTCATAACGGTGGACAGCTCCAAATTCTGCAAGTCTTATGGGTAGTTCCCGATAACTCTTAAGACCATGCTTGAATATTTGCACATGGCCCGGACAGTTCATGGGCTTCAGAGCGAAGACCCGATCGTCCTCGGTCTGCGTGACGAACATGTTCTCGCGGTACCAGTCCCAGTGACCGGAGGTCTCCCAAAGCACCTTGTCAAGCACCTGGGGGGCGTTGACCTCCTGGTAGCCGTGTTCCGCAATCCGGCGTCGCATGTAGTTGACGAGCTTCTGGAACATTTTCCAGCCCTTGGCGTGCCAGAACACGACCCCAGGCCCCTCTTCCTGGAAGTGGAACAGGTCCATTTCCCGGCCGAGGCGACGGTGATCGCGCTTCTCGGCCTCCTCCAGCATATGCAGATAGGCATCGAGCTGTTTCTGGTCGGCCCAGGCCGTACCATAGATGCGGGTTAGCATCGGATTGTTGGAATCACCGCGCCAATAGGCACCGGCGACATTCATCAGCTTGAAGGCATTACCAATCTGGCCCGTCGACACCATGTGTGGGCCGCGGCACAGGTCGAACCATTCGCCTTGTCGGTAGATTTTAACATCTTCGCCCTCGGGAATGGCGTCGACCAGTTCAACCTTGTAGGCCTCGCCCATGTCGGCAAAGACCTGTTTCGCCTGATCGCGTGACCAGACTTCCTTGGTGAAATGCTGGTTGCGGGCGATGATCTCCCGCATCTTTTTCTCGATCTTCGGCAGGTCTTCCGGCGTAAACGGCTCGTTGCGCGCAAAATCGTAGTAGAAACCGTTCTCGATGACCGGACCGATCGTCACTTGGGTTCCGGGGTACAGTTCCTGAACCGCTTCAGCCATTACATGCGCGGCATCATGGCGGATCAGCTCCAGAGCGCGCGGATCTTCGCGCGTGATGATCTGGATGTCTCCGTCGGTTACGGGATCCGAGAGGTCGCGGATCTCACCATTGATGGCAATAGCGACAGCCTTTTTGGCAAGCGACTTCGCGATGCTCTCGGCGACGTCACGGCCGGTACTGCCGGTGTCGTAGCTTCGTTCGGTACCATCGGGAAATTTAAGGGAAACGGAATCGGCAAGCGATTGGGAAGCAGTCATCAGTCTTTCTCCTATCCAGTCCCGCCAACGAATGCGGGTGGTTTTGTCAGCCGGTGCGTATGGCCCGGCGCCGGCCTTTTAGCCCGGCCTCACGCCCATTGCAACGCGTAAACCTGACCGCTGCAGCGGGCTTTATTGGTGGTGGCGCAGGAAGTACCGCCAGGGCAGGAACCATCTGGCGTCGCTCGGCGGGGACTCCGGCACCGGATCAAAGCCCTGCGTTCCGCCCGGGCCGCAGCGGATAACTCGAAAGAAGGTCATCCAGCCGCCCGCCCAAAGGCCGTGGCGGGCGATCGCCTCATATCCGAACTCGGAACAGGTTGGCAGGTGGCGGCAGTGGTTGCCGACAAATCCCGAAAGTGTCAGCTGATAAAGACGAATGAAACCCGTTCCGAGCAATCGTCCGGGTGTCTTCCTGAACGGCCCGTCGTAATTTCGGCTGCCGGCACCGGGGCCGCGCCGCTGCGATTGGCCATGTGAACACATGATGAACTCAGGCCGCTGCACCCGCTGCGCGCCGTTCCTCTATCTGATTGATCGCGTCGACGACCGCATCGAAGGTCAAAAGCGTCGATGCGTGCCGCGCCTTGTAGTCGCGAACCGGCTCCAGGAACTTCAGATCAGAGAACCGGCCTGTCGGCGGCGGACCATTTTCCTTCAGCATGGCGATCATCTGGTCCCGAACCGTCCGCAGCTCCGCCGTCGTGGCTCCGATGACGTTGTTCGCCATGATAGACGACGATGCCTGACCAAGCGCACAGGCCTTGACCTCGTGGGCAAAGTCGCTGACCTCGTTGCCGTCGAGCTTGATCCAGACCTTCACCGTGGAACCGCACAGTTTCGAGTGGGCCCTGGCACTGGCGTCGGCATCCTCCAGCGACCCGATTCGCGGGATATTGCCTGCGAATTCGAGGATTTTGGAGTTGTACACTTCATCGATCATGCGTTACGGCCCCGGCCAAGTATTGTTTCTGCATAAGCCACCCATCCATTTCCGACGCGATAACGTCGTCAATCTGTTGGCTTTTGAGCGTTCTATACCCTATTTTGGGAACTGGCGTCAGCATTGCAAGTGGTCTGTCGCCTGAGATAAGGAAACCGTGCCTGGATTGTAGGCCCCGGAACCTTGCCAAAGATCCCGTGCCCGGTTAAGTCCGAGTTCCGGCCAGAGGCGGATGGTCCGAATGAGTGGGTTGCGATTGCAACCCCGGAGATGAAAGTGACAATGGACGCCGTAATTAAGAATTTCCCCAATGGCATGGGTGAAGACGCGACCGCGCCCGAACGAACCGTCGAGCGACCGACGGAAGAGGAAGCGCAAGCCGCCGTTGAAGTGCTTTTGCGCTGGATCGGAGAGGATCCGCAGCGCGAGGGCCTGCGCGACACGCCGAAGCGCGTTGCCAAGGCCTATCAAGAGTTGTTTTCCGGCTACGGTCACTCCAGCCAGGAGATCCTCGGCCGGACCTTTGAGGAAGTTTCGGGTTACGATGAGCTCGTGCTGGTGAAGGATATTCCGTTCTTTTCCCATTGCGAACACCATTTGGTGCCGATCATCGGCAAGGCGCATGTCGGATACCTTCCGGACGGACGCGTGCTTGGTCTTTCCAAGATTGCCCGCGTCGTCGACACGTTCGCACGCCGGCTGCAGACCCAGGAAGCGATGACGGCACAGGTGGCCGATGCCATCGACACGACGCTGAAGCCGCGCGGTGTTGCCGTGATGATCGAAGCGGAACATATGTGCATGGTGATGCGCGGTGTCCAAAAGCTTGGATCGTCGACACTGACGTCGACATTCACCGGTGTGTTCAAGACCGAGCCGCAGGAACAGGCGCGCTTCATGTCCATGCTGCGTGGCCGGGACTAGGCAAAAATGACCGATACAGCCGATTCCGCGACGCCCTTTCCGCCGGCGCCCGACAATAAGTCTGCGCTCGAGGAAGGCGATCGCCTGACACCGCGCTTTGACGCAAATGGCCTGGTGACCGCCGTCGTGACCGACGCCGCGGACGGAACGGTCCTCATGCTCGCGCATATGAACGCCGAGGCCCTGTCGATGACACTTTCGACCGGGATTGCCCACTACTACAGCCGCTCGCGCGCCTCACTCTGGAAAAAGGGGGAAAGCTCGGGCAACCTTCAGACAGTTGAGGAAATCCGCATCGATTGCGACCAGGACGCGATCTGGCTGAAAGTCAGCGTGTCAGGCCACGGCGCCACATGCCACACGGGCCGGAAAAGCTGTTTTTATCGTCGTATCGATACAATGACCGGCGACGCGTATCTCGTGGCGGATGCCGACGATGCGCCGCGTTTTGACCCGAAAGACGTGTACTAAAAGCCAAGTATTGGACACTTGGATGCCTCACCATTATTCAAATCGCAGTCAGAAACGGTCGAATTACCGTGAACGCCATGGCGTGCCAACTTCATTAATCTTAAATAAAATGGGCGTTGAATAGCCGTATCCGGAGAGGTTCGGAGTGTATACGGTCATTGCTGAATGCATCCGACGAGCCTCAAGACTGTCATGGTCCAGGAGAAATTAGCCGTGCTGCAACAGGCACCGGAAACAACAATTGCCCTGGCGCTCGGCGGCGGCGCAGCGCGCGGCTGGTCCCATATCGGCGTATTACGGGCACTCGACGAGGCCGGAATCAAGATCGGCATGGTCGCAGGAACATCGATCGGCGCACTGGTCGGCGGTTGTTATCTTGCAGGCAAGCTCGATGAACTTGAGGAATTCGCACGCAGCCTGACTATGCGCAGGATCGTTGCGCTGCTCGACTTTGCCATCGGCGGCAGCGGCCTGCTCGGCGGCATGCGGCTCAGCAAGCGCATGCGCGAGCATCTCCAGGATATCGACATCGAAGATCTTGACCGGCCTTTTACGGCTGTCGCGACCGAGATCGCCACTGGACACGAGATCTGGATCCACAGCGGCTCCCTGACGACCGCCATTCACGCATCCTATGCATTGCCGGGCATTTTCGAACCTGTGGTTTGCAACGGCCGCACGCTCGTCGACGGCGCCCTCGTCAATCCCGTCCCCGTTTCCGTTTGCCGTGCCCAGGAGGAACGTCTCGTCGTGGCGGTGAACCTGCACTACGACCTTTATGGACGCTCGGCGGTCGTCAAGCACGCGGCCTCCGCGACACAGATATCGGCCGAACCGGCGCGCACACGCGCACAACGCAAAAAGTCCGCCCGCATCGGGATGACCAATGTGATGGTGGAGGCCTACAACATTATCCAGGATCGCATCTCACGCGCCAGGCTCGCCGGCGATCCGCCGGACTTGCTGCTCATGCCGCGCCTGTCCGATATCGGCCTGTCCGAATTCCACCGGGCAGCCGAAGCGATCGATCGCGGCTATGAGGAAACAAGAACCAAGATCGAAGACATCAAGCGAATGAGCGAAGTGCTGGTCTGAGTCAACTCGCAGGCAGAAGGAAGATGCCGCCGATCAGCACCGCCTCCGCGGTCAGGATCCCTACAAGCACCCGTTGCCGGGTCAGCAGGAAAACGGCAAATCCGATGATCACCGCGCCGACACGCAGCGCCACCGGTGTTGTCTCCAGAAAACCCGTCGGAAACAGAATGAGCCGCGCCACAACCGCAGCAACAAGCGCGATGGCCACAGACCGCACCCAAACAAGCCAGACCGAGTCTTCCCTGATGCGGTTGCCCAGCAATACGCCCAGCCAGCGCCATATGTCTGTGGCAAGCCAACCGGCGACAGCGATGAAGATATAGGGCCAGATTGCCGTCATTAGTGGTTCTGTCAGCATATGGATTCTGATACGATTTCAGACGGATAAGGTGTAAGAGTGAAACGCCTCATCTGTCAGTTTTCCGTTGCAGCGACAGGAGCGGCCCTGCGCCTCATGCCGGTCACCGCATTGCCGACGATCGCCGCGAGCAGGACAGCCCCACCCAGCAGCGTATGGGGCGACGGGACCTCGGCCATATACATCCACACCCAGACCGGCGCCAGGAGCACCTCACCCAGAGAAAGCAATGTCAATTCAGCCGACGGCACCGTTTTCGAGCCAATCGTGTAAAGGACGAGGCCGGCGCCGATCTGGAATACACCCATCGAAAGGGCGATCGATGCGTCATTGGCACTGATGACCAGCGGCAGGCCGAGCCCGATGCATATGGGAATGGTCAGGCACAGGGTGATAAAGCCGGAAAGGAAAGCCGAGGGCATCATGTCCCTCGCCCGGCCGTATCTGAGGATGACCGTGTAGACGGCAAACCCAAGTGCTGAACCGATCGCTGCCAGATTGCCTTCCAGGTTTCCGGAAGAAAAACCCTCGGCAACCATGATGCCGACGCCGAGAACCGCAAAAAGGATGGCAATGGCTGTTGCGGTGCGGACACGTTCCCCGAGCGCCAGCCATCCAAGCAAGGCCGCAAACATGGGAGCAGAGGCAAAGATGAGCAGCGCGCTTGCGACAGTCGTCGCCTGTATTGCATAAATGCCGCCCGCATAGGCAAAGAAAAGACAGAGGCCGGCGAAAGCGGCCGACGGGCCGGCTTGCCTTATGACCGCCAACGGGTGTCCGCGCGACCGGATCCACAATACGGCAAAGAGAAACGGGGTCACCGTCAGCGAACGGTAAAGAAGGATCTGCCAGTGCGACGCGTCCTCGATGAGGCGCACACCCAGACCGACCGTGGACCAGATGATCCCGGCCGTCAGCACAAAAAGCACCCCACGGCCATACCCGGAACTGCCATCGGTTGCTGGAACAGCCTGGTTCACGTTCAACTCTCTACGAACCGCACAGCTCTGCCGCGCTCGCAAATCTGGCACCGGCACAACATGCTCATCACAGTCAATCCCTTCGCGTTAGAGGCCATTCAGCCAGCCGGACCGGCAGAAGGATCCTTGCCGGACCTTTGGTACGCGCTGACCATCCGCTCCAGGGCGAAAGCGATCGTTCCTCCGATCAGCCCGGCATAAAGCAGGCCGAGTTCTTCGTCCACGAAGTGAAACACAGGTCCCAGAACAAGGCCGACGACCAGCGCGAAATAGACCTCCCTGTGCCGCGCGGACGCCCAGATGGATGTAAGGAAATAAATCGGTGTCAGGAAAAACAGCGCGCCGCCGATCATTGCCGGCATGTGACGGATAACCCCGTAGGCCAGCGCAACAATGGTGATATTGACAAGCGACAGGGTCAATCCGAAACCGGCAAAGAAGGCGACCCTCCCCTCGCGCGGCACCTGGTCCAGCCGCTGCATGGTAAAGACCCAGCTGGTCACGGCAACAAAGTGCGACACGGCAAGCAGGATCCATGTCGGCGTATCCCGTGTCCTGATTTCAGGAATCAGTGCCGCAACCATCGGCATGAGCCGCATCGAGGACAAGGTGACAGCGAGCGCGGCGGTCGGAAGTGACGTGCCGGCGAGGATCGCGCCGATGAGGACGAACTGTCCAGGCAGCGCCCACACCGCACCCGCCATGAAGACCGCGTGCCACATCGAGACTCCGGCCTCGTATGCAAAACCGCAAAATCCGATCATCGCGCTCATCAATATGAGAGCCGGTCCGGAAAAAATACCGCGGACTCCAGCCAGGAACCAAGGCATCCGGGCAAACGAGGAACTTGAACTCATGAAGCCTTGTTAGACCGGCAATCGTCGAATGAAAAGCGCTTTGGCAGTCAGCGTGGCGGCAGAACCTTTTGCAACCGCCTCGCGCGCGCTGCCAGTGCCTTGCGATCGGACGAAAGCGCAGCGTCGATCATGCGTACGGCCCTCTCCGTCTCTATGCGCTGGTCGCCCGCAAGGTCCACGAGACCCTGCAGCGAGCAGGCGGCAACGATATTCGACCTGTTGTGTGTATTGGCCTCAAGAATATCCGCCAGACGCCGGGCCTGCGCATCGCTCAAGGCAGTGCGGACAAGGATTTTTGGCAATTGCTCGCCGATTTCCCACTGCGGGAGAGCTTCCAGATGGTCGAGCAAGCGATCGACATGTGGATCGAACCGCGCCGGTGCCGTCATGGCCACCTGCATCAGCGCGTGGGCCGCATGTGCGACAACAGCCGTATTGTCATCCTCGAGCAGTGCAATCAATTGCGGCAGCAATGTATCGTCTTGGATGACCTGATCGGCCACGCTGCCCGCCGCGCCAACCTCGCGGCGATCGCCATCCATCAGGCGATCGCGCATCGAGTCCCCATTCAATTATTTCTTCCGGGGAACTTTTGGAACGGTTCCGCCACGCGGCTTCTTCGGCTCGTCCTTTTTCTCGGCAACCGCGCTGGCAGATCTTTCCGGAGCCTTGGCCGCCTCAGCTCCACCATCGGCTTCCTTGGTCTTTGCAGAAGTCTTGCGCTTGGTTGCCGGCTCCTTGCGTGGCTTTGCGGGCGGCTTGTCCGGTATTGCCTCGAGTTTAAGCCCGGGCTTGCCGTCCTCGTCCGGCGCGACCGTGACCTTCACGGTACCGCCTTTCTTCAACTTGCCGAACAGCACTTCGTCAGCCAGCCGTTTCTTGACGTGCTCCTGGATAACCCGCGCGAGTGGACGGGCACCCATGCGTTCGTCATAACCCTTGTCGGCAAGCCATGCGACGGCGTCCTTCGAAAGATCAAAGGTGACACCACGCTCGGCAAGTTGCGCCTCAAGCTGCATGACGAATTTCTGGACGACCTGATGGACAACCGGTGTTGGCAGGGAGCCGAAAGGAATGATCGCGTCGAGCCTGTTGCGGAACTCCGGAGAGAACATCCGGTTTATGGCTTCGACATCGTCGCCTTCCCGCTTTGACGAACCGAACCCGATCGCCGGCTTGGCAAGATCTGCAGCACCCGCATTGGTCGTCATGATCAGGATGACGTTGCGGAAGTCGATCTGCTTGCCGTTGTGGTCGGTCAGCTTGCCGTGATCCATGACCTGCAGCAGGATATTGAAGAGGTCGGGATGGGCTTTCTCGATCTCGTCGAGCAGCAGCACGCAATGCGGGTGCTGGTCGACGCCGTCAGTCAGCAGGCCGCCCTGGTCGAAACCGACATATCCGGGCGGCGCACCAAGCAGCCGCGAAACCGTGTGGCGCTCCATATATTCCGACATGTCGAACCGAAGCAGCTCCACGCCGAGCGAGCTTGCGAGCTGACGGGCAACTTCCGTCTTGCCGACACCTGTCGGGCCTGAGAACAGGTAGCTTCCGATCGGTTTGTCCGGCTCGCGCAGACCGGCACGTGCCAGTTTGATTGCGGAGGCCAGCGTCTCGATCGCCTTGTCCTGCCCGTAGACAACCCGGCGCAGCTCCTTGTTGAGATTGGCAAGCACCAGCTTGTCATCCTTGGAAACGGATTTCGGCGGAATGCGCGCCATCGTCGCCACCGTCTCCTCGATCTCCTTCTCGGTGATGGTCTTGCGGCGCTTGCTTTCCTCGACCAGCATCTGCGAAGCGCCGGTCTCGTCGATCACGTCGATCGCCTTGTCCGGAAGCTTGCGGTCGTTGATGTAGCGGGCCGACAGTTCAACGGCCGACGTAATCGCCTCGTTGCTGTATTTGACCTTGTGGTAGTCCTCGTAATAGGGCTTGAGGCCCTTCAGGATCTCCACTGCGTCGTCGATGGTCGGCTCGTTGATATCGATCTTCTGGAAACGGCGGACAAGCGCCCTGTCCTTTTCGAAGAACTGTCTGAATTCCTTGTATGTGGTCGAACCGATACAACGGATCGAACCGGAAGACAGCGCCGGCTTGAGAAGGTTCGAGGCGTCCATTGCTCCGCCCGACGTGGCTCCGGCACCGATCACGGTGTGGATCTCGTCGATGAACAGGACGGCGCCCTCCATCTCCTCGAGCTCCTTCACCACCTGCTTGAGACGCTCCTCGAAGTCGCCGCGATAGCGGGTTCCGGCCAGCAACGCGCCCATATCGAGTGCATAGATGGTGGAATCGAGCAGGACCTCCGGCACGTCACCATTGATGATGCGCCGTGCCAGGCCTTCGGCGATGGCCGTTTTTCCGACACCCGGATCACCGACATAGAGCGGATTGTTCTTCGAGCGCCGGCAAAGGACCTGGATCGTCCTGTTGACCTCATCCGTGCGCCCGATCAGCGGATCGACCTTGCCGTCGGCGGCCTTCTGGTTGAGATTCACACAGTAGGCGCTCAGCGCGTCCTGGTTCTTCGGCTTGCCGCCGTCCTCGCTGTCGCTGGGTGCGGACGGACTGTCGGAGTCGGAGTCTTCCGCGCCACGCACCGGCCGGCTTTCCGACACGCCCGGACGCTTGGCGATACCATGGGAAATGAAATTGACCGCATCGTAGCGGGTCATCTCCTGCTCCTGCAGGAAATAGGCCGCGTGGCTCTCGCGCTCGGCAAAGATGGCGACCAGCACATTGGCACCTGTAACCTCGTCACGGCCCGAGGATTGCACGTGGATGACGGCACGCTGGATGACACGCTGGAACCCCGAGGTCGGCTTTGAATCCTCGTCGTAGCCGGTCACAAGGTTGTGCAGTTCGTTGTCGATATATTCGGTCACGGTGGAGCGCAGCGCATCGAGATCGACGCCGCAGGCACGCATGACGGCCGCGGCATCCGAATCGTCCATCAGCGCCAGCAGCAAGTGCTCCAGCGTCGCGTATTCGTGATGGCGGTCATTGGCAAAGGTCAGTGCCTGATGCAGCGCTTTTTCGAGGCTGTTGGAGAATGTCGGCACGGCTATATCCTCATTTCTTTTCCATCACGCATTGCAGCGGGTGCTGATTCTGTCGCGAGAAATCCATCACCTGTGTAACTTTGGTTTCCGCGACCTCATAAGTAAAGACTCCGCACTCGCCCACACCGTGATTGTGAACATGCAACATTATTCGCGTGGCAGCCTCCCGGTCCTTCTGGAAGAAACGTTCGAGGACGTGAACGACAAATTCCATCGGAGTGTAGTCGTCGTTCAGGAGCAGCACCCGGTAGAGACTCGGCTTTTTCAGCTTCTTCTGGGTGCGCGTAATGACGGAGACACCGTTACCGGATCCCTTGCCGTCCCCGTCGTCATCATCATCGCCGCTCATCGTTGCCCAAAAAGGCTTCAATGCCATTTATCCCTGCCCTGACTCACTCGTGTCTCGCACTGATTTTGATACAGTCACGATCCGTTTTCCAGTCTACTCTAATCTATACCGAATTTGTGCAATTTTAAGCCCCGGACAGGGGCTCGCTCTGGCGGACTGCCGCTCTATTACATAGGTATGAATTTCCGCCGGGACAGAGGGACTCCCCGCAAAAAAATTGTACGTGCCACATGAAGACCGGTCCGCAGAACAAAAAACCCGGCCGCCGATGGCTGCCGGGTTGCATATTCCTTCAGCAGTCTGAAAACCGCTGGCTCTGATCAGGAACCCTTCTTGGCAGCCGGTGCCGGTGCCGGAGCAGCCGCGGCAGCTTCATAAGGCTTGTAGGCCTTGCGTGCTGTGTCGGCGTAGATTTTGCTCATCTTTGTCGCCTGGGCGACGAAACCCTCGTAGCTGCTCTTGGCAAATTCGCTCTGGATTTCGAAGGCCTTTTCAAGGGTCTTGGCGCCGAAAAGCTGTTCGATAGCCGCGGCATTGTCCTCGTAGGACTTCTTGGAGTAGTCGGTTGCCTCGGTGGTCAGCGTCTGCATGCCCTGGGCCATGGCGGAGTAGCTTTTGAGCATGTTTTCCATGGCGTCCTTGCCATACTTGCTCGCATCGTCAAAGGAGAACATCTGGATTTCCTATCATTCGGTGGGGATCTGAACACAACACGGGGCACTGCCCCGCTCTGAGTCCCAATATTATGTGCGCTGCAACAGAAAGTCAATGTGATTTGTGCATTGCAGCAATACTAATATCCGGCATCCGGAAGCACCGAAAGATTTCAGCAACCATAAACGGATTGGTAACGCAGTCTGCCTACACTTCTCCAAAATTCGGGGTCAGGTGATCCCTCATTGTGCTCGCGTAATTGATGGGACTGTAACGTGTACAGAGCTTCCTTCGGCAATCTCGGCCCCGCCCAGATGAAATCCGGACTTCAAAAAACACTTTTGCTGTTTGCGGCCGTGGCGCTGGTCATCGTCGCGAGTGCTGGCAGCGCTTCCGCCAATCCCAAATATGCCGGCTTTGTCATGGACGCCAAGACTGGCAAGACGCTCTACGCCTCGAATGCCGATGCGCTTCGCTATCCCGCGTCGCTTACCAAGATGATGACGCTCTACATGATTTTCGAGGCAATCGACAGCGGCCGAATCTCGAAAAAGACCCGGATCAAGGTCTCAAAAAACGCGGCAGCGGAGCCGCCATCCAAGCTTGGCCTGAGGGCCGGTCAGACGATATCCGTCGAACAGGTGATCTATGCGCTTGTGACCAAGTCGGCAAATGACGCTTCGACCGCGATCGCCGAGCATCTTGGCGGATCGGAAAGCGGCTTTGCCAAGAGCATGACCAGCAAGGCCCGGGCACTGGGCATGAAGAAGACCACCTTCAGGAATGCACACGGCCTGCCGAACTCCGGTCAAAGGACCACCGCTCGGGATATGGCGCGGCTTGGCATTACGCTGCGGGAACACTATCCGCACCACTACCACTACTTTTCGACGCGCTCGTTCAAATACGGCAAGACGCGGTTCGGAAATCACAACCGTTTGCTCGGCTCGGTCAGCGGCGTAGACGGCATCAAGACCGGCTATACCAGGGCCTCCGGATTCAATCTGGTCAGTTCCGTGCGCAAGGACGGACGCAGCATCGTCGCCGTTGTCATGGGCGGCAAGAGCGGCGCCAGCCGCAACAAGCACATGACAAACCTTATTTCACGCTATCTGAAAAAGGCATCTCGCAAGGGTGGCGGCAACCTTGTCGCCAAGACGGGCGGCGCCACCCGCATTGCACTTCCGAAAACCGGTCCCGTGCCAAAGTTCCGTGACGCCAATGAAGTACGTGTCGCCCTGGCCTATGCCAAACCGCAAAAGGCCTCGAATTTTCCGATACCGCTCGATCGGCCGGTGGTCGGCAAGACTGCCTTGATCGACAGCCTGAACAAGCAGCGCGCCGTTGTCGCTCCCGTTCCGCGCCCGAAGAACGACATCGGCAACGCCGGTCAAGTCGCCACGACCACAACCGTCGACGTCGTCACCACGTCGAGCACCGGCCTTCCTTCGGGCTGGGTCGTGCAGATTGGCGCCACGCCGACCAGACATGCAGCGGAACAGCTTCTGGCCGAAGCCAAGGCAAAGACCGGCGGCATGATGAAGAGCGCGCAACCCTTCACGGTTGTCACACAACGCAACGGTGAACAGCTCCACCGGGCCCGCTTCGCCGGTTTCGACGGAAAATCCCATGCATGGAAGGCCTGCGCGGCCTTGAAGAAAAAGGGCTATGGCTGCTGGGCAACGCAGCAGTGATCGTCAGCAAATGGTGCGGCGGCTCAAACCGACGCATCCTCGAAATATGTATTGAGTATTGAGGAACGCCTAATGTCGACGCAGCAGAACATCTTTGGCCTCGTTAATGCGGGCCGCCAGAAAAACCGACCCACCGGTATCGGGATGCACGCGCTTCATCAGGCGGCGATGCGCCTCGCGGATCTCCGCCTCGGAGGCCCCAGCCGCAAGACCAAGGATCTCGTAAGCCTCCTCCTCAGTCATGGAGCCAGAAGCTGGCGCGGCGCCCAGCCCGTCGTCAGTATCCGTCTCAAAGCTGTCACGCCAACTGGGAGTCCGGCGGTCAAGATACGCCTCTAGGACCTGGACACTCTCCGGATCGCCCCGCAGTTCCGAATGCAGTGACATCAGATCCGTCTCGCTCAGTGCATTCAGTTCCTCGCCCTCGAACTGCCCGGCAAGCACAAGCCCGTTCATATCGCCGCTATCAAGGTCAAGTTCCATTTCCAGCGCGGCCGTGCGCACGCGCGACGTCTGGCGTGCGCTGCGCGTACCGCGTGACCTGGCCCGCGCGCGCCCGAACAGCGCCGCGGCAAGGCCGAAAAGACCCAGGGACATGCCTGTCCGCCCCAGGAGGATGAAGACGACGCCAAGCAGGGTCAGCAGCGACGGAATGGAATACCGCAAGACAACGGCCAGCCGCCTCGGATCCATTCGCACGAAAAGCGCGGCAAGACCTGCCAGCAACAGACCTGCCAGTACAATATAAAACAGGATAAACACCTATTTGCCGCCCTTCCCTCCGGAAAGCTGTTCAAGCAGCAGGCGTGATTCACGGCTCTTGTCTTTCTGCAGGGCCGGCATGCCGCCTGAGGCATAGACCGCAACGGCCTTCAGGAGATTGAGCAGCGCATTGGCGGCCCCGGCGTCAAATCGCAGATAGGCTCCACCCGACAGGCGCGCAATCTCACGAAAGGCCGTTTGCGCCGCGGCATCGCCGCCTTCCTGGAACATGAAACACGGCACTTTGCGCATACCGAGTTCGCCGGCGAGCTGGCACAGCTTGTCGATATTCTCCTCCATCGCGTCGCCGATGAAGACCAGCGCGCTGACCGGTTTTCGGACCGTCTCGTCGCGGGCATGTTTCAGCACCTTGGCAATTTGCGTGTGCCCTCCGCGGCAGTCGATGCGCACCATGAGATCGCGCAGTTGGGCGGTGTCGGCAACCCACTTCGATGACCTGCATTCACCGAAACCGCGAAAGTAGACAAGCTGCACGTTGAGGCCCCCGGCCCGCCCGACGGCGTTGAACATCTCGCCCTGCAGCATGCACGCCGCATCCCAGGTCGGCTGCCGGCTCATGGTGGCGTCAAGTGCAAAAATCAGGCGGCCGGTTCCACCATCCGCCGGCTTCGCGATGGATCGCGCTGCCGTCAGGAAATCGGCGATATCGCTTTTCGACGACTGCGCGTCGCTATCCGGGACGACCTTCTTGGAACCGCCCTTGTCCGCAATGTCGCGACCTGGCATCGCGTAACTCCCTGAAACCAGTACCACGGTACGCCGCAATACTCTCGCCTAGACAAATCTAGAGCGAGATGTGTTCAAATTGAAGCGCTTGATCGACAAAAGCTATCAGGCGGCAAACGGGAAGTGGCCGAACATCCTTCAACTTTTCGGCACCGCTAAAGGAGACCCAGATCCGCCAGTTCCCGGCGCAGCTCCGGCGGCAGGGCCAATATTCCGGCATCGGCGGCGGTCAGATCGGCCGGTGCGTCCTTTGCGCTCAGGTAGCGCCAACCCTGAAATGCTCGGCGCGGCTGCCAGGCGGTCGGAATAAGCCGAGGTTCCAAAACGATGCGGCATCGCGAGATGCCCGCCGGATCAGTGAAAGGCCTGATCTCCTGGATATATTGCCGCACCTGGATATTGCCCTTGATGACCCAGTAGAGGGAACCGCCATCCAGCAATTCATCCGTCCGCTTGGGGATCATGCGCGTGGTGTGAAACTGGATTTCCTCAACACCGCGGCTCTTCTTGTCCTCAAGGCCGAAATCGATCGAAGCCTGCAGATCTTCGACATTATCGACGCCGACACACAGTTTCACGAGACTAAGGGTCATGGAACTGAGGTAAAGGTCTGAGACCTTGCGTCAAGCCCCGCGTGCCGATGTCCACAAATCGGACGCCTCTTCGTCAGCACTCGACGACGTTGACCGCGAGCCCGCCTTCGCTGGTTTCCTTGTAGCGCTCGTTCATGTCGAGGCCCGTCTGACGCATCGTTTCGACACAGGCATCGAGCGGCACGAAATGCTGACCATCGCCTTTGAGCGCCAGCGACGCGGCAGTCACCGCCTTGACCGCTCCGAGCGCATTGCGCTCGATGCACGGCACCTGGACGAGACCGGCAACGGGATCGCAGGTCATGCCAAGGTGGTGTTCAAGGGCGATCTCGGCGGCATTCTCGATCTGTTCGGGTGTGCCGCCCATCACGGCAGCAAGCCCGGCAGCGGCCATTGCCGAAGCGGATCCAACCTCGCCCTGGCAGCCAACCTCGGCACCGGAGATTGAAGCGTTGTGCTTGATGATCCCGCCGATTGCGGCAGCCGTCAGCAGGAAATCGCGTATGCCCGCTGCATCAGCCCCATCATGGAACTGCTTAAAATATTCTATCGCCGCCGGAATGACCCCGGCCGCCCCATTGGTCGGCGCCGTGACGATCCGTCCGCCCGCGGCGTTTTCTTCATTGACCGCCATCGCGTAGACGCTCAGCCAGTCGTTGGCCAGCAACGGATTGGCCTTGTTCTGCTTCCATTCGTCCTGCAGCTTGTGGTGAATATCCTTCGCTCGGCGGCGAACATTGAGACCGCCGGGCATGACGCCATCCTGCTGCAGACCCCGTTCAATGCAGCCATGCATCGCCGACCAGATCGCATCGAGCCTGTTGTCGAGCTCGGCACGATCCATGTGCGTCTCCTCATTGGCCCGTTTCATCTCGGCGATCGACAGGCCGGACTTGCTGGCCATGGCGAGCATTTCGGTTGCATTGTGGAAAGGATAAGGGACGCCGGCTTCAACCGGAGTCTCCGACGCACTCTTCATCGCCTCGAGCTCAAGGTCGGTGACCACGAACCCGCCGCCGATGGAATAGTAAACCCGCCGCAACAGCAGCCGGTCATCAGCGTCGAAGGCGCTGAATGTCATCCCGTTGGCATGTCCGGGAAGCGGGTTCTTCCGGTCGAAGATGAGGTCACTTTCCGGATCGAACACATAGGCTGGATGTCCGGACGGTGTAACCTTCCGCTCTTTCTCCACCGTTGCGATGATGGCATCCATGGCATCCGGGTCCACCGTGTCGGGCTGCTGACCCATCAGACCCAGAATAACCGCACGCCCGGTTCCGTGACCGATGCCGGTGAACGCCAGCGAACCGTGCAGGCTGACAGTGAACCGATTTACCCGGTAGTTTGCGGGTCTGGGCCAGTCACCATTGAGGAGATCGTCGAGAAAACGGCCGGCGGCCACCATGGGCCCCATCGTGTGGGAACTTGATGGACCGATGCCGATCTTGAAAACATCAAATACCGAGAGGAACATGAACGCGTATCCACCTGTCGCTGCCAGTCAAGGTAGTTTAGGTGCTCGGCCGGCAATTGTGCACCTGTGCGCCGACATTGAATTGGTTGCGCGCGACACGCCAGGCAAAACCATGCGCAACAAAAAACAGCGCGGGCCAATTCCCACGCTGTTTTCAAGAACCTTAGGTGTGTATTTCCGGCTCAGATGCCACCGAAAAGGTAGATCAACGCCAGCAAGCCCACAAACCCGATCACTGCGCGAGCAGTGACGCCCCAGCAGGACTTTTGGACTGTTTCTTCCATGTTGGCTCCAATGATGCCTCATTAGTACCACCGGCCCTTATTGTTTCGCCGTGTGGTGGACAGGTCTTCTAGCCCGAATAATTCACGATGGTTGTGTTGCCGGCCCTGGCAGCATGTTTTCTTCGCCCTATTGATTCTGGACGCACCCCGAATGCCACGTCGGGGTTTTTCCGGCGGGCGGCGGGGTTATCTGGAGTTTTGCGTGTTGCTGTTTCAGGTTGGTCGGGGCGATATGAGCGTCAGGCGACGCGCGGCGGGGCCAGCGCGTCGAACATAAGCCGAATGAGGCTCTGGCACGGGCACGAAGCTGGCAAAGTCATGACGACCCTTGTTTTCTTCTCGACGATGGTCGCGGCCAGTTTGACGAGGTGAAGCCGCAACGTATCAAACTGGGCGTGTCGCCACTGGGAGCGTTTTGGACAGGTCGCCCGCAGCATCCACCATAGCCAGTAAGCACAGCCGTGCAGCATGAGCCGCATCTGATTGGCGCTGGCCCTTGAGCAAGACGTGCGATCCGAGGCGAGGTGGCTCTTCCAGCCCTTGATGTGGTTCTCGGCCTGTCCGCGTGCGCAGTAGATCTTCTCGTAAACGTGCTTGCCGCGCGGGGCGGTCAGATTGGTCACGACGAAGCGTGTGTCGCGCCCCAGGGGACCGACCTCGACCCGGGCAATGACGCGCTGTTCTTTCGACCAGGATCGGGCCGCATAAGAGAATGTCTTGAACCGACGCAGTTTCTCGCCCTTTCGCGCGTAGCGTTCCGCCGTGGATGCCTCCAGAGTTTGCACCTGTGCCTGAAGCCGTTGGTTACCCGACAGGCCGAAGACGTAGCGCAGCCCGAGAGTGTCACACAGGTCCAGAACCTCGGGAGTGCCGTAGTGGCTATCGGCCCGCAGCAGGATCTCGGTCGTAGGCCAATGGCGTCGGATCGATCGGATCAGGCGCCGGATGTGGGCAGCGGCCTCCTTGCCGGTTGGCCGACGGGCCGGGCGCAGCACAGCCCCGACAAGACGTCCCTCGCCGTCGAAGACCACAATCGGCTGGAAACCATATTCATCGTAGTAGCTGTTGAACAGGCGTAGCTGCTGGTGGCCATGGACAGCATCGAAAGTGTCGTCGATGTCGAGTACGATGTGGCGGGGCGCACGGGCAAAAGACGTGCAATAAAACCGTACCATCTCACGCCCCATCCGGATCAGCGCCCGTGTGTTGGCCAGGTTTTCCATGCGCGAGATCGTGGGCTGCGAGCACAGGGCCGCCCCGGTCCCGGGATCGCGCTCGAGAGCGAGTTTGAACGCCGGTTCAGTCCGTAGATCATCCGCGTCGTTGCCATCCTCATATCCCGCTGCGATCATCATGATCCGGAACCGGATGATGTCTTGCAGGCTGTGCCGCACCTTGCCCGGTTCTCGTGGATCGGTGAGGCACGAAGAGACAAGGCCCGCCAGGTCGTGCCGACGTTCGACCTCCCGCAAAAGCGTCAGACCGGCATTGGAACTCATCTCCGCGCCATCAAAATTGAGAAGGATCGGTTTGCCGTTTAAGGGTGACAAAGCGGGCGAGGTGAAAGTAGACTGCATCATGGTAAGGGGGCCTGTCTGTGAAACTGGAGCTTTCGGCGTCGTTAACCGAAAAATACCTGCTTTCAAAAGCTTGCGCCACCCTTACCACACACCCATGAATTATTCGGGCTAGAGGAACGAAATCGCGTTCGCAACTGCAAAAATGGCGGCATCGTGGCGGATTTTCTGCAATTGATTCAGACTTCGTTAAACATATCAGACATTTCAACTGCTTAAGAAAAAGGCCGGATGGCGTTTTTTTGCACATTTTGTGGCGAATGCCACGGAACCGGACAGGGATTTGTGTCTTGGGTTCTGTCAGTCCGGCGACTCGTGGCGCATTTTTGCCGAGCCAACCGGATGCCTCCACCGACAGACATCCGCGGCAGCCCGGCACGATCGAACATCCGGCGTTGACACGGAACGCCGCACGCTCCAGTTTTGCCCGGTCATTCTCAGGACTTCCCTTTGTCATTGCGCCGCCGCGCGGTTAATGCGCACCGCCTGCACCCTTCCGGCAATACGGGAACGCTGAAAGGAATTCTTTGGAAAAGATCGAACGCGCGACCATTGCCGATCTTCTACTGATCGGGCTGACCGCCTTGATCTGGGCTTCCGCGTTCACGGCGATCAAGGTGGCGGTGCCGGAAACCGGGGCCTATTGGCTGGCCGCCATCCGCGTTGTGCTCGGCTTCATCGTTCTGCTTCCCTACGCGTTGTGGAAAGGCTTCATCTTTCCGCAAGACAGCAGGACGTGGTGGCTGTTGATCGGTATGTCGCTCCTGAACGTGGTGTTCCCGTTCCTGTTGATTTCATGGGCCGAACTTTCGATCGATGCCGGCGTGACCGCGCTCCTGATGGGCACGGGACCATTCTTTGCTTTGGTCGGAAGCCACATTTTCACCGAGGACGACAAGCTTTCGGCAACGAAACTCATCGGCGTCGCCTTCGGATTTACGGGTGTTCTGATCATTGTCGGCTACGACGCTTTGGCCGGCCTTGGCCGCTCGAACCTGCTCGCCCAGGGCGCGTGCTTCCTCGGCTCAATGTGCTACGTCACCGCCGGATTGCTCATACGCCGCATCGACATCCCTCCTGGACGTCTTGCCTGTCTGGCGCTTGGCACATCCAGCATTGCGCTGCTCGCACTTGCATTCGTCGCCGATGGCGCACCGACGATGGATCTGTCCGCGAATGCCGCCATGGCTCTGGTTTATCTCGGACTTCTACCGACCGGATTGGCCTACATCCTGCGTTTTCATCTCATACGAAAAATCGGCTATTCCACCTTTGCAATGGGACTTAATCTGATCCCGGTCTTTGGTGTATTCCTCGGAATATGGCTGCTCGGCGAACCGCTGTCCGCACGGATCCTTCTGGCACTATGCCTTGTCGTGTGTGGACTTTTCATTGCCAGGATTGAGCCAAAGAAAAGAACCCCGGAGCCTGCGGCCCATGACTGACGCCACCGCGGACGTGACCGCAAGCAAACGCCTGAATTTGATCGATGTGGCCCGGGGATTGGCGCTGCTGGCGATGGCGATCTATCACTTCACCTGGGACCTGGAGTTCTTCGGCTACGTCACGCCAGGCCTGACCACCGAGGGCGGCTGGAGGCTGTTTGCGCGACTGATTGCCGGCAGTTTCCTTTTTCTTGTCGGTATCAGCCTGGTTCTGGCCCACACGCGCGGTATCCGCTGGCGATCCTTTGCAAGGCGTGTCCTGATGATTGCCGCCGCGGCGCTCGCCATCACGATTGCCACCCGATTCGCCACGCCGGACCGTTACATTTTCTTCGGCATCCTGCACTGTATTGCCCTTTCCAGCGTTTTCGGACTGGCGTTCCTGCGGCTGCCGCCACTGGTCACGGCCCTTGCTGCGATTTTGGTGCTTCTGGCGCCGCAATATCTTGCCTCCGACTTCTTCAGCCAGAACTGGCTTTTGTGGCTCGGCCTGTCGGCGGATCCTGTCCGCTCAAACGACTATGTTCCTGTTTTCCCATGGTTCGGTCCGGTGCTGCTTGGTATCGCGGCTGCAAGGATCGGTCAGGCGCGCGGCCTGTTCGGCTGGCTTGCGACAATCGATCGCAGGCAAAGTTTTGTTGAAAAGCCGCTTGCCTTTGCCGGCCGCCACAGTCTTGCCGTTTACCTCATTCATCAACCGGTACTGATCGGTCTGATCTATCTTGCAAGTCTTGTTGTTCCTGCGCCGGCGGCGGATCCCGCGGCCAGTTTTGCTGCCAGTTGCAATCAGTCTTGCGGTCTGGAAAACCCGGCCGGTTTTTGCAGCCGTTTCTGCGACTGCACGCTGGATGAATTGAGGAATGCGGGCCTGTTGGAAAAACTGCTCGTTGCGGAAACCGATCCGCAATTGACTGCGGGCATTACGGAGATCGTGAACGCGTGTACAGCATCTGTGCTAGAGGGAAGCCGAACGGAATGAACGCATATCGGGCCAAACCAAGCAATGTGCCGTGGCCGCCCATAATGGCTGTGGCCGCATTTGTGCTGGCGATCCTGGCGAGTGAGGTCTTTGCTTTTCCGTTGCCCGATGCGGCCGTATTGCGCATGGCCGGAATCCTGTTGCTGTTCGCGGCGATTGCGCTGGATGTCTGGTCTATTCGGACTTTGCACGCGGCGCAGACGGCCATCTTGCCGACGCGCAAATCGACGCATCTGGTAACAACGGGTCCCTACGCTTTCAGCCGCAATCCGATTTACTGCGGTTACGTTGTTTTGCTCATCGCGCTGGGGCTGATCCTCGCAAATGCCTGGTTCGTTGCCTTTGCTGCCGCGACGGCTGTCGGCATACACAGATTTGCGGTCGAACGCGAGGAAATGCATCTGCTGGCCGTGTTCGGTGCAGAGTACGAATCCTATTGCCGCCGCGTTCGACGCTGGATCTGAATTACCGGGCAGTATCGCGGGGAGCTCATGTCCCGACACGCAGCTCCGCAAGCCGCGCGAGGCAGGCTTCGTCGACGCTATCCAGTTCGGCGAGCGTGTCCTCGATGTCCTGACGCTTCTGATTCAGCTGCTCGCGTTTTTCCGCGACCCGCTTCATCATCAGTTCAAGCTGTCCCAGCTCTCCGGGCGGCCCCTTGTAAATCTCTATGATCTCGCGGATCTCGGCGATGGTAAAACCGAGGCGCCGGCCGCGCAGGATTTCCTTGATCAGATGCCGGTCGGCCGACCGGAACAAGCGTGTCCGACCGCGTCTGTCAGGCTGGATGAGGCCCTCATCTTCATAGAAGCGCAACGTACGCGTCGACACGCCGAATTCGCGCGTCAATTCGGTTATGGTATAATATTTGCGCAAATTGATTCCTGTAATTTCTGAGCCTTAGCAATTCTGACTTTCTTTTACGTAAAAGTCAATTTTTGTAGCACACGGGCCTTCTCGTGAGCGGCGCACCCGGTTTGCGTGTCAGATGAGACCGAACCACCAGCCGGCAAGACTGAGGAACGCGAAAAAGCCGACCACATCGGTGACGGTCGTTACAAAAACGGCGGACGCAATCGCCGGGTCGACATTGAGCTTGTCCAGGGCCAGCGGCAGCAGAATGCCTACGAGGCCGGCCGCGATCATATTGATGACCATGGCGGCCGCGATGACGAATCCGAGTTGGGCGCTTCCAAACCATGCATAGGCTAGCAGCCCGACCACAAAAGCAAAGAGGATGCCGTTGATGAATCCGACCATGAACTCACGGCGAACGATCCGCGTCGCATTGTAGATATCCAGATCACGTGTTGCCAGGGCGCGAACGGTCACGGTCAGTGTCTGCGTCCCCGCATTGCCACCCATGGACGCAACGATCGGCATCAGCACCGCAAGTGCCACCATCTGCTGGATCGTTGCATCAAAAAGTCCGATGACCATCGATGCAAGCACAGCGGTTCCCAAATTGACCATCAGCCAGGGAAAACGTGAGCGCACGGTCGCGGCGACGTCATCGGAGAGCTCTTCGTCACCGACACCGCCCAGCCGCTTGATGTCCTCCTCGGCTTCCTCCTGGATCATATCGACGACATCATCGATTGTCAGGACACCGACAAGCCGGTCGTTCTGATCGACCACCGCGGCCGAAAGCAGGTCGTACTGCTCCACCAGTTGCGCGGCTTCCTCCTGGTCCATCTCGGCCGGGATCGGCAGGCTTGTCTCATGCATGATGGTTTCGATCTTGACCTCACGCTTGCTGCGCAGGATGCGGTCGAGATCCACGGCGCCGAGCAGTCGAAACGTCGGATCGATAACAAAGATCTGCGCAAAGGAATCCGGCAGATTGTCTTCTTCGCGCATGTAGTCGATCGTCTGTCCGACACTCCAGAATGGCGGCACCGCAACGAACTCTGTCTGCATACGCCGTCCGGCTGTGTCTTCCGGATAGTCAAGCGACCGCCGGAGCCGGATGCGTTCGGTGAAGGGCAGCTTCGCCAGGATGTCTTCCTGGTCCTGCTCGTCCAGATCCTCCAGGATGTAAACGGCATCGTCGGAATCGAGGTCCTCCAGACCCTCGGCGACCTTCTCGTTCGGCAGGTCGTCGACGATCTCCCGACGGATCGCCTCATCAACCTCGGTCAGTGCGGTATAGTCGAAATCGTCGCCGAGCAGACGAACAAGCGCATGGCGCTGTTCGGGCTGCAGCGACTCGATCAGATCGCCGAGTTCCGATTCGTGCAGGCTGGCGACGTGTTCTTTGAGGAGTAGTATATCGCGGTCGGCAATTGCGGCGCCGATACGCGCCACGTAGTCGGCGCGGATAACGCCGTCTTCATCGTAGATTTCGTGGCGTTCCGGAGACGGTTCTCCGGCCGCTGTGTGGATGCTCTGCTCGATCATATGGTTCGAATCTGACGCGCTGCATGTCGGTTGGGGCGACCTTAGAGCAAGTCTGGATCGGATTGAACCGTCTGGTGAGGGCGGCCGGAAGCGCCCGCGTCAAATCTCCGCAGCAGCAACGAGATAATAGTTTCTTGCGGTTGCGTTGATTTCCTCATCTGCGCGGGCGCGCAGGCAAGCGGCCTTGAGCAAACGGTATTGTGTATTCTCGCTATCAACCGCTAGAAGCCGGTCAAGCAGTTCCAGCGACCATTGGTGATCGCCCGTCCGGTGAGCGGTGAGCGCCGTGTCGAAAACTGCGGCCTCACCGCCGGCAAGCGCGATAATTTTCTCAGCTTCCTGACGCGGCGAAAGCCGGTCCAGATTGGTCGGATTGCCGTCGAACCAGCCAAGCGTGCCGGAACAATAGGCACGAACGGCCCATGCGATCTTGCCATAGAACTCCTGCAAATGCGGCTTTTCGGCGAGGGATGCCGGAAGCCCGATCTTGTCCGCCAGTTCATCAGCCCCCTCGCCGCGGTCCAGTCCGGCGACTGTCTCGGCGACCACATGCCGGATGGCGTCGCGATAATCCGTCAGGACGGTGCGCACATTCTCTGCACCGACAACCGGGCGGCTGTGACCGGGCGCCAGCGTGTCGGCATTGAACGCCAGAAGCAGATCGAGCGAATCCGCCCACGCATCGAAGTCACGATATCGCGTGCCGCGAATGGCGTAGAGATTGGGAAAAGACTTGTAGTAATTGTCGCCGCAGATCAGGATCCTGTTTTCGTGGTCCCAGACAACCAGGTGGTCGGGTGTTTCACCCGGTGCATGAACCAGCTCGAGCGCGATACCGCCAATCTCGCGCTTGACCCGTTCCTCGGTGATTTGGGTGGTCGGCGGCACAAACCCGGCGCCCAGACCTTCAAGCGGACGGTCGCCCGGACCGCATCCAAGGTTTATTCGCTCATCCGGAAATGAAAGCCCGATGCCGAACTGGCGTTTGGTCCGCGCGGCCAGGGCCTTGTTCGGGAGCGGTTTGTCTGAATCAACCGCAACAAGATCGGACGAAAACCGGTGGCTCGCGATGATCTCCGGATCGTCTTCACCGGCAAACACCCGCGCCCCGCTGATATGGTCCCGGTGCGAATGGGTATAAATGATCGTCCGGACCGGCAGCGAAGTGATCTCGCGAAACGCGGCAAAGACGTTCTCGGCCGCCTTCGTTGATTCCGTTGTATCGACGATGATGATGCCTTGGTCGGCCACGATCATATAGACATTGGATGCTGCGAAACCGACGGCGCAATAGACATTCGGCGCCAGAGGAATGACCTCCTTGCGGAATTCGTTTGAATGGTTCTTCAGGCGCTCGAGTGGGGTCATGTCCGTGTCTCCGGTATGGAACCTAGCCGGAATCCTCCTCAGCCCCCGTGTAGCGGCGGCCGGCCTTTCCACGGTAGAGTTCAGTCAGATCGGCACTGATTTCCGTTCCGTCATAAAGCCCGAGCAGAACACCTGTGCGTCTCGAACTGCCGCAAAAACCCATGATCGTTTCGTCGGAGATGGCGGTCCGTTGCGATACGCGGCGCGCCCACTGCGCCAGGCGTTCGTACATGATGTCGATGATCTCCCCATATTCCGGATTGTCACCGAGATCGTTGAACTCCTGCGGATCGTTCAAAAGATCAAAGAGCATCGGGCGGAAGCCGCCGTCGGCATGCATGAATTTCCAGTTCCTGTCCGCGACCATGAACAGGCGCGCCTGCTTTGGCGAGATATCAAGCGCCTTCGCCTGCGCGGTCGCCGAATAATCGAATTCGCTGATCACGAACTCCCGCCAGTTCTCCACCGATTGCCCATGCAGGAACGGCATCAGCGAACGACCCTCGATGATGTGATCGGGAACCTTGCCGCCCTCGGCCTCGACAAATGTCGCCGCCAGATCGATGCTCTCGACCAATGCGTCGCACACCGTACCGCGTGTCGCATCCGCTGACGGCGAAGGATCGTAGATGATCAGCGGAACCTTGACCGATTGCTCGTGGAACAGGTCCTTCTCGCCGAGCCAGTGATCGCCCAGATAATCGCCATGGTCAGACGTAATGACGATCATCGTATCGTCCATGCGACCGGAGTCTTCGAGATAGGCCAGCAGCCGGCCCAACTGATCGTCACACTGCTTGATCAAGCCCATATAGGCAGGGATGACTTTGTCACGCACTTCATCGCGGGAGAACGCCTTGCCGTTGGCATTGTCCATGTAGGCGGCATAGACGGGGTGCGGGTTCACTTTTTCGATTTCGCTTCGCACAACCGGCTGGATCTGGTTGTGCCCATACATCGCATGGTAGGGCTCGGGCACGATATAGGGCCAATGCGGCTTGATGTAGGAAAGATGGCAGAGCCAGGGGCCGCGCCGCTCAGCCTCCATCATCTCGATGAAATCAATGGCACGCCCGGTCATGTAGGGCGTCTCGGAATCTTCCTCGCGGATGTTCGCCGGCATGTCGGCATGTTGCATGAACCAGCCGGAGGCCACACTGCCATCATCTTCGACACCCGAATTGGCGTAGTCGTGCCAGGGGTTTTCGGAATCGTAACCCTTTGATTTCAGGTATTCATTGTAGGGCGAGCGCCGGGAATCATAGAAGCCCTGTGGACCCTGGGCCCACAAGCCGTCATCGCGCTCAAAGACGTCGAAGCCGCATTCCGAGACCCGCGCACCGATGACGGAATCGGTCGTAATGCCCAGCCGATCCATCCCTTTCTGGTCGACTTTCATGTGCGTTTTGCCGACAAGCCAGGTTTCCACGCCAATCTCGCGCATGTGATCCCCGAGCGTCAGCTCTCCGACTTTCAGCGGAAAGTTGTTCCACGCCGCTCCGTGGCTGTGGACATAACGGCCCGTGTAAAAGGACATGCGCGACGCACCGCAAATGGGTGACTGCACATAGGCGTTGGAAAACCGCACACCCATTTCCGCAACGCGATCGATATTGGGCGTCTCTAGCGTCTGATGACCAGCGCAACTCAGATAGTCGTAACGCAGCTGATCGTACATGATGAACAGGATGTTTTTGATGGTGCGCGGCATTTGAGTCCTTTACTGGAAATGAAACGGGCGGGCCACCGATGCGGCCCGCCTTGGCAGCAGTCTACTGGGCTTTGGATCCCTCGGGAATATCCAGCCCGATCTCTTCATAGTAGCGCTGTGCACCTGGATGAAGGCGCACGCCCCCTTCCTGGACCGCATATTCGAGTGTCACCCGGTCAAGCCAGGGCGCATCGGCCCGCATCTTCTCGGCACCCTCCCAGAAAGCCTTGGTGATCTTGTACACCGTGTCGTCATCAAGATCGGCGCGCGAGACCACACCGACGACAGCGCCGAGTGAATATACGTCTTCCGTGTTGCTCACCCCATCACCATAAATTCCCGCCGGGATCACATCGAGAAAGCGGCCGAGTGCCTTGGTCGGCTTCAATTGTTCTTCGGTCTGCTTGTCGACCTCTTCCTTGCTTGGCCCGAGGATCGTCAGCTTGTTGGTGGCGGCGAGCTGCTCGACCTGTGGGAATGGCGCGATGCCGCCATTGATGTAGACATCGACCTGCTTGTCCTGAAACGCCTGGAATGCCGAAGACCAGGATCCCTTGAAGTTCTCGTAGTCCTCTCCGACCTTGTATCCGGTCTGCGCCTCGATCCACTGATTGGCCGCATTCCAGGCCCCGCCGCCGGGCGGCCCCAGAAAGACCTTCTTGCCTTTGATGTCCTTCAGGTCCTTCATTCCGTCATCGGCATAGGTGAGCACATGGTAGGCGCCGTAGGGATACCAGAAGACGAGACGCACATTCTCGGACAGTTCCGGCGCCTTCTTGATCTTCTGATACATCGCCTTGCCGTTCTTCATGAGGAAGTAGACAGTTGGCGATGTCATCACCATGTCCAGCTCGCCCTCGGCCATGTCAATGATGTGCTTGGTCGCGGCACCGGTGGCATCCACCTGGATCTCGTAGTCATCCTGTTCCTGGTTGACGATGCTGGCCATCGTTGACTGGGTCAGATAGGCCGATGTTCCCGGCGCGATCGTTGCCATCTTGACAACGTCCGCGGCCTGGAGCGTGCCTCCCAATCCGATGATCGCGACACCGGCAAGAGCCAATTTTCTGAATGCGTTCATGCGTTTTCTCCCTGTTAGGTTGTTTTGGGCGATGCATCCCTTGCGGATGCGATTTTGTGTTCGAATAAAAGCAGCACACCTCCGACCGCTCCGGCCAGGCTCAGGAAAGGCTGTGGCACAAGCAGTGCAACAGCGCAGACTAGGCGGGCAACGCTCTGCCATGGCGGCAGCGTCAACCGCTCAAACCGCGCCATGGCGCTGGCGATCAGCCATGTTGCCAGCAGGAAGGCGCCGATGGCCCAGGCAAGGCCCGCGACGGTGAACCCGTCGATCAGCAGAATGTCGGTGTGATAGACGAATATGAACGGGATGATGAAGCCGGCAATCGAAATCCGAAGCGCCTCGAAGCCGGTCGCCATCGGCTTGGCGCCGGCAAGCGGCGCTGCAGCGAAGGCCGCCAGCGCAACGGGTGGCGTGACGACGGATAGGACGCCGAAATAGACCATGAAAAGATGTGCCGAGATCGTCGTCACGCCGAGCTTGCCGAGTGCCGGCCCCATCACGACGGCAATGATCAGATAGGCGGGGACAGACGGAACGCCCATGCCCATGATCAGGCAGCCGATCATCACCAGGACGAGGCTGAAGAATAGGCTTGAGCCGGAAACAGACAGGATGAGCTGGGCCATCTTCAGGCCGACGCCGGTCATGTTGATGACGCCGATGACAAATCCGACTGCCGCAACGATGACAAGCAGTGTGGCTGCGGTGCTTCCGGCCGAGACAAGGGCACGCCACCAGGCGGACGGATGCCGGAAGCTCGGGAACAGGATCAGCGACAGCACAGTCGCCGCGATCAGTGCGTAGTAGCCGGCAAATTGCACAGTCCGCCCCATGGCCAGAAGCACGACAAGCAACAGCAGTGGAAGGAAGAAGGACGTGCTGTTGATCCAGTCTCGCGAGGTCATTGTCTCGCGCTCCGCCGCCGGGACTGCACCAATGCCGAGCTTGCGCGACTCGAGGAGTACGACCACGAAGAGGCTGATATAGTAGAAGACCGCCGGGATCAGCGCGGCAAGAACGATGTTCACATAGGCAATGCCGGTTACATCCGCCATCATGAACGCGACAACGCCCATGACAGGCGGCATGATCTGGCCGCCTGTCGAGGCCGCCGCCTCGACGCCGCCGGCAAATTTCGGCTTGAATCCCGCCTTCTTGATAATCGGTATGGTAAAGACACCGGTGGAAACCACATTGGCAACGGCGGCGCCGGACATGGTCCCGAACAGTGCTGACCCGACAATCGACGCGTGGGCTGCGCCGCCGGCGAACCGTCCCGTCGCGGCAAATGCCATTTTGAGCAGGACATTTCCCGCCCCCGACGTCTGCAACACCGCACCGAAAACGATGAAGACCAACACCGTCCGGCCCACGACTTCGACAGGCCGGCCGAAAACACCGTCACTCGAGTACCACAGGTTTTCCGCAACCCGTGTCCAGTCCTCGCCCGCGCCGAAGAACCGCGATGGCAGCAGCACATAGAGGGCGACGAGAGCGAAGACAACCAGCATCGGCAGCCCGAAGATCCGCCAGGTCGCATAAGCAACAACGGCAAAAGCGACCCACGCCAGCACCAGCTGCCACTGTTCGGCATCCAGCAGGAATTCCTCCTGCTCGAGCATGAAGCTGATCCACACCCAGCTTATGTAGACAAACAGCACCGCGAGAGCCGCGTGGAAAACAAACCGCAGCACGCTTCTTTCCTGCGCATCCCAGCTCAAAATGGAGATGATCATCGCAATGGCGACGATACTGCCGTAATAGATGACATTGTCGAATACGCCAAAACCGGCGGTGTAGATGGCCCCACAGGCCAGAACGACCGCCAGGACATCGGCCACGACGCGGCCTGTCGCACGAAGCGCGTTCAAACCGTCTCCTCCCGCAGACTATCCCTGGACCGGAACTTCATTCCTTGTTTTCAGGAAATGTGCGGCAATCGCCGCCGACCGGCAATTCCAATTCGCCATTCGTGCCACTCTATGGCACAGGCTGGTAATCCTTCCGCGCAACTGGCAAGATGGCCATGGGAGGAGCAGCATGGATGTCGTTCGCAACAGGTCGCTTGACCGCGGAATCACCTTGCTCGACGCGCTGGCACGCAACGGTGCCAGCTCCTTAAGCGACCTGCACAAGAAAACGGGAATCGCAAAGTCGACGATCCGGCGGTTGCTGGCTACGATGATCGACCGCCAGCTTGTCCGCCGCAGCCTCTCGGACGGCAAGTACCGCACAAATGTCTCAATGCCGTCGGGTCACATTGAAGCACCGACGATCGACCAGATGCTGATCGTCGACATTGCCATGCCCTATCTGATGGAGCTGACCAAGTCCGTCGAATGGCCATCGGATCTGCATCTGCTTGAAGATGACTGGATGCGCATCGTCGACTCGACAAGACCGCTGAGTCCCTTTCATCTCTATCGGGGACAAATCGACCGGAAAATCAACCAGTTCGGGGCGGCGGGCGGGATTGCTTGCCTGGCAGCCATGAAGGACCGCGAAATCGAGCGGCGGATCGAACGTCTCGGCAGCCACCGCATCTGGGGCCTGGCGCGCTTCGGCATGCCCCCCGGCCAATTCTGGCAAGAGATTGAGAAAACGCGCGGTCGGGGATACGGGTCGCGGCTGCATGACTATCTCGGCGACACGGTTATCGACGACAGCCTGTCCGCCATCGCCCTGCCGATTATCTGGCGCGACCGACCGGTCGGCGCGGCAACCATGCTTTGGCCGAGAACCTATCTCTCCGCTGAAGAGTTTGCCGCCTCGTTTCAACAGCCGCTCAGCGAGACAGCCACAGCCATCATGCGCGAACTCGACGCGCATGACCGGAAAGCAACGTCGCAAACCTGATTTCAGGCCGGCAAGCTGCTGTCCATGCTTTTGGCCCGCTCCAGAAATCCCGCGTAATCATCCCGATCGACATTTCCGCCCGAAAGCACGATGACAACTGTTTTGCCGGCAAATCGCTCTCGTTGCTGAAGAAGTGCGGCAAAGGCGGCGGCTCCACCGGGTTCGACAACGAGTTTCAGCCGATCGAACAGCACCGCAATTGCACGGACGACCTCGTCATCCGAAACCGCAAAGCCGCCCGAGACCAGCCTTTGCATGATTTCGAACGTGATATTGCCCGGCCGGGGCGTAACGATGGCATCGCAGATCGACGCAGCACCAACTTCCGCAGTAACGGGGGTCCCCGCTTCAAGGGAGCGGATCACATCGTCATAACCGACCGGTTCCGCGCACCACATTCGGGCCATCGGAAACCTCGCCGCGAGGGCGGTTGCAAGGCCGGACAGCAATCCGCCGCCGCCGACGGGGCAAAGGACTTCATCGAAGCTGATATCCAGGTCACCGGCCTGCTGTGCAATCTCGAGGCCGACCGTTCCCTGTCCGGAAATGATGTCCCGGTCGTTGAAGGGCGGAACGACGAGCGAACCGCTTTTTTCCGCAATCTCCTCCGCGATAGCGCGCCTGTCCTCGACATGACGTTCATAAAGAACGATCTGCGCACCATAGCCGCGTGTGTTTTCGATTTTGATGCGTGGGGCATCGCTGGGCATCACGATCGTTGCATGCATGCCAAGCAATTGCGCCGCGGACGCGACACCCTGGGCATGATTGCCGGAAGAATAGGCCACGACACCGCGCTTGCGCTCTTCGGACGGTATCCGCGAGAGTTTTGTGTAGGCGCCGCGAAATTTGAATGAACCGGTCCGTTGCAGGCATTCCGGCTTGAAGAACAACCGCATGCCGAGGATCTCGTTGAGCTGGGATGACCCGAGCAACGGTGTGCGCACCGCCAGACCATTCAGCCGCTCCGCCGCGTCTTCAATGAGACCGATGGAAACGGCGCCAGATGCATCGCCTGCAGCGGATTTCAGCATTGGGTCACTCTTGGTCGTCAGATAGATAGTCGAGAACGGCATCAGCAGTCGAAGGGCTGCAGGCCATGGGAAGATCATAGACAATGGCGAGGCGGGTCAACGCCTTTACATCGACATCGTGCGGCATCGGCGACATCGGGTCTACAAAGAAGATCAGACCGTCAAGCGCCCCCTCGGCAATCATCGCACCGATTTGCTGGTCGCCACCCAACGGGCCGCTTTTCAGCAGCGTGACCGACAGTTCCGGATAGGCTGCCGCTATACGCCCGCCAGTGGTTCCCGTGGCGACGACGGAGATCTGTCGCAGCCGGTTAATGTGCTTGCCCACCCATTGGACCATGAGGTCCTTGCAGGCGTCATGTGCAACCAGTGCGATCTTGTTGACGCTCATCCGCTTGCAGCCTTTCTCGTTTCGCGGTCAGGCTTGCGCGTCGGCGGGGTCACCGATTTCCTTGCGCATGGTGACCTTTTCGATGTCCTGTTGGAGGCTCGTTGAATATTTGACGGAAAAAGAAGTCACCCTGTAGCCGAAATGCTCGTAGAACGAAATTGCATTTGTGTTTCGGGCATGGGTTTCAAGTTCGGCAAACTCGTAGCCTGCCGCTGCCACCCCGTTCTCCAGTGCATTCAGCAAAACCGTGCCGACTCCCCTGCGATGATGTTGCGGATCGATCCAAAGATCCGAGATGCGGTGATCGAAGTTTTCGCGTGCGCCCCATCCAAGGATGCTGCCCCGGGCTTGGGCCACCACGATGCGGTCCCAGTAGTTGGCTGTAAAATCCCGGTAGGCCGCATGGGCATTGTCACGAATTTTGGCAGAGTTTTCACCCCAGGAGGTGATCGCCGCCTCCCACGAACGGATGCCGATAAGCGCGAGTTGCCGAGCATCCTGTGCCAGGGCGTCGCGAATCTCAATCATACCGCCTCCTCACCGGTGATTATTCTGGCTCCATCATCCCCGCGTCTTGTACTGCTCCGTTTTGGTTACCTGTTTGCGGTAGCCTTTGGAGCAAAACGTGGTATGGAAACTCGCATATCACAATGGGCGATTGCAACCTATGCCCGTTGCCGGCCTGGTCCCTGAAAATGAACGGCCACAGCCGGACTTACCCGCCGCGTGGAGGCAAATGTGGGTTCGCGAAACGATGCGCCGAGGCCCTCCCTCAAGGTCTTTGTAAATGCTGCTCCGGTCGCCGTGTTCTCCGTCCTTTCAGATATGGAGAACCGCGCGTCTTTCCTGTCCTCTGTCCGGCGTGTGATCAAAGTCCAGCCGCTGCCCGTCGAGGCCGGAACAAGCGTCCGCGAAAAACGGGCAATCGGCACGGTTTTCAGTCGGAGTTTCAGAATTGTCGAATACCGGCCGCCGGATTACATAGCCTTCTCCCAACGCTGGCTCGGTTTGCCGATACGGCTTGAAATCACCCTGAGGGACGAACGCGGAGGAACGTTGGTCACGGCGCACGTCGCGTCTTATCCCATGGCAGCGCTGCGGCCAATTGTGCGGCTGATCGCGGCACACTGGCTAAGGCAATGGGAGAATGACCTTTCCGACATCAAACGGCACGTGGAACCGCGCGCCAACCCGGCCTGGCGCGAAAAGCTCCAGGACAGGCAATCCTCGGGGCCGTCAGGAGGCAGCCGCCGGCCATCAAAATGACGTGCTTGCGTGCAACCACAGCGCTGGCGCGCGGATTCGCACCAATGGAGATGGCGACAATGAACATTGAAATTCAGCAGCCCCAACCTTTCGACCTGGTCGGCCAGGAAATCCTCATCGCCGGCAACGCGGTCGGTTTCGAATCCCATCTCACGGTCACCGTCAGCGAAGGCCATGACGAGGTCGTCGGGGCAGCCACCGCTGGATCCACCTCGATCCGGCAGTTCCAGGCAAGCATCTTCATTCCCGACAATGTTGGCTTTACGCTCAACCGCCTGTTTGTCACCGTTGCCGATGACAGCGCCGGTGGTGAAGGCGGCATACCGACCGTGACCGTGCCGGTCCTCTATGGCCCAATGATACTTCCCGGCTACACCGGATACTTCCAGCATGAGGTGGACGCGGGCGACACGCTGACCAAAATTGCCCAGCACTACTATGAGGGCAGTTCCGATTGGCAGCCGATCATGCAGGCGAACCAGCATATCGTTGCCAATCCGGATTTGATCTTTCCCGGCCAGGTCCTGCGCATTCCGCGCAACGTCTGAGATCCAGACCACGACCAAAGCCCGTCGGTACCGTCACATTTGCCTCAAACGGCAGCGACGGGCAAACTGCGCCTACGGTGCAGCTCGAAAACTCGAATGGCAGTAGATGACCATCACCATGGAAATCCGCGACAGCGTGCCGGAGGACTTCCCGTTGATCAGGGAACTCTATCCGGATGCATTTCCTGACGAGGACTTGCTGCCGCTTGTCGGAGAATTGCTCGGTGAAACCGGGATCGTTCGCTCGCTCGTCGCGGTCGCAAAAGAGACGTTGCTCGGACACGTCATTTTCACCGCCTGCGGCCTCGTCGGAAAGGCCGACCGGGTTGCGCTATTGGGCCCGCTTGCCGTTGCCTCCACGCAGCAGCGGCAAGGTGTCGGCAGCGCGCTTGTGCGCGCCGGATTGCAACGCGAAGAAAAGGCCTCAACGCTCCGTGCCTTTGTCCTCGGCGATCCCTCCTATTACGCCCGTTTCGGGTTTGCCACTGATGAGGATATCGCTCCGCCTTACCCGCTTCCGGATGAATGGCGCGGCGCCTGGCAGTCACTCGGTCTGTCCGGCAATGAGCAGCCGCTGCACGGTACGCTTTCAGTGCCGGGCCCCTGGCAACACCGGGCATTGTGGGCACCGTGATTTCGATTACTGAATTGTGCTGAAGTCACGTCAGGGTGAGCGCTTCCGGCCGAACATTACGACGAAGTAATGAAACGGACAGGCGAAAGTCACATTCGCTACCGACATGTATGTCACCGAAAGGGGGTGTATGTGATGGAACATAAATACGCACGTAACTCTCATACTTCGACCGTGGGTTTTGACAACATCAACGACCACATTCCGCCCAGGCGGACGAAGAATGGCTGGCTGCAAAGTGCTTACAAGAGAATTGTCAGCGCTGTTTCGGGATCGAAATGATTTCGAAATCAGGCACAAGCCAAAAAAGAAAAACCCCGTCGACAATGTCGCGGGGTTTTTCTTGTATGATTTACCTGGCTACGACCGCTGCTAGCCGTCCGCGCGTACCACGGCATCGCCTTTTTCTGCCAGCGCCTTCAGGTCGGCCGGTTTCAGTTCCACCGACTCTCCGCATCCGCAGGCGGAAGTCTGGTTGGGATTGTTGAAGACAAAGCCTGAACGCAGCTTGGTCGTCTCGAAATCCATTTCCGTTCCAAGGAGGAACAGCACGGCCTCCGGCGCCACATAAACACGGGCTCCGTCAGCTTCGATCATGTCATCCTTGTCACTGTGCTCGCTGGCGAGATCGACAGTGTACTCCATCCCGGCACAGCCACCCTTCTTGATGCCAATGCGCAAGCCCACTGCAGGCTGATCCGAGGCAGCCACCAGGTTCTTCACCCGCTCGGCTGCGCGATCGGTCATGGTCATGACTTCAAATCGGCCCATCATTCTTCTCCAAACCAGACGCTGGATCCTCGCAAATACGCCTCAGAGGATTGCGTCGGGGGTAAACAATCAATCAGTACCAGCCAACCGCAATTTGCGCCTCTTCGGACATGCGATCCGGCGTCCAGGGCGGGTCGAAAGTCATATTGACCTCGACACCGGAAACACCTTCGACGGAACTCACCGCATTCTCAACCCATCCCGGCATCTCGCCGGCGACGGGGCACCCGGGTGCCGTCAATGTCATGTCGACCTTTACGGTTCGGTCGTCCTCGATATCGATCCTGTAGATCAGTCCGAGTTCATAGATGTCGGCGGGGATTTCCGGATCGTAGACAGTCTTGATGGCAGCGATGATGTCATCAGTCAAACGGGCAAGTTCCTCGCGCGGAATGGCCGATGCGGAAAAGGTGCCGCTCTTGCTTTCATCGCTCATTTGTACATCGTCACTCATCGATCCAGTCCCGTCAGGCGAAAAAGTCCCGTGCTTTCAGCAGCGCATTATAGAGCGCATCCACTTCAGCGCGAGTATTATACATGCCGAACGACGCCCGGCACGTCGAAGTCACGCCGAAGCGCCTCAACAGTGGTTGCGCACAATGGGTTCCGGCGCGTACTGCAACGCCGGCGCGATCAATGACCATCGAAATATCGTGCGCATGGATTCCCTCCATCTCGAACGAAACGATAGAACCCTTATCTGGCGCTTCACCAAAAATACGCAATGAATTGATTTTACTCAATTTTTCATGTGCGTACTGCCGCAAGTCAGCCTCATGAGCCGCTATTTTTTCTCGGCCGACACTCTCCATATAGTCAAGCGCCACGCCCAGTCCAATAGCCTGAACGATCGGCGGTGTACCGGCTTCGAAGCGATGCGGCGGATCGTTATATGTGATGACATCTTCGCTGACGTCGAAGATCATCTCGCCGCCGCCCTGGAAGGGACGCATCTTCTGCAGCATCTGCTTCTTGCCATAAAGCACGCCGATTCCCGACGGCCCGTACACCTTGTGGCCGGTAAATACGTACCAGTCGCAATCGAGTTCACGCACGTCGACCGGCATGTGGACCGCCGCCTGGCTGCCGTCAACCAACACGGGAATGCCGCGTTCATGCGCGATGCGGCAGACTTCCTTGATCGGAACGACCGTGCCCAGAACGTTGGACATGTGCGTGATGGCGACAAGTTTGGTCCGGTCCGTCAGGTTTGCTTCAAACTCTTCGAGGTGGAACTGGCCCTTGTCATCAACCGGGACCCAATTGATGACGGCGCCCTGTCTTTCGCGAATGAAATGCCACGGAACGATGTTGGAGTGGTGCTCCATGATCGTCAGCACGATCTCGTCGCCCTCGCCGATTTCCGGCATGCCATAGCCATAGGCGACCGTGTTGATGGCCTCCGTTGTCGACTTGGTAAAGACGATCTCGTCGGCCGATTCCGCATTAATGAAGCTGCGGACCTTCCCGCGCGCCGCTTCGTAGGCATCGGTTGCCGCGTTGGAAAGAAAATGCAAGCCGCGATGCACATTGGCATATTCGTTCGAATAAGTGTCGGATATCGCATCGATAACCGCCTGCGGCTTCTGTGCGGACGCACCATTGTCAAGATAGACGAGCGGCTTGCCATAGACCTCGCGTGACAGGATCGGAAAATCCCGCCTTATGGCTTCAACATCGTAATCGCCGGTCTTGCCAATAACGGCCTGCGAAAGGTCAGCCATGGTGATCCAGCCAGTGCTCAAAACGCGCTTCGAGCGCATCGACAAGCGCAGCGTCTTCGAGTTCCTCGACGATTTCAGCAATGAACGCCTTGACGAGCATGGCACGCGCCCGCCTTTCGCCGATGCCGCGTGTCTTCATGTAGAAGAGATGGTTCTCGTCGATATCTGTCACCGTTGCGCCGTGCGCGCACTGCACGTCATCGGCGAAGATCTCAAGTTCCGGCTTGGACGAGAACTCACCGTGATCGGACAATAGCAGCGTGTTGCAGGCCATGCGCGCATCGGTCTTCTGGGCGATCTGTGCGACACGGATCTGTCCCTGGAAAACGCCGTGCGCCCGGTCGAAGACGACATTGCGGAAGGTTTCGCTGGAGACGCAGTCGGGCACGAGATGATCGAGCGTCATCGTCACATCCGTGTGGCTCTCGCCGCCAAGCAGGTTGACGCCCCGCAGAACGAGTTCGGAGCCTTCGCCGCGTGCCGTGATGTGGATCTCCTGGCGCACCAAGGCGCCACCGGAGTTAGCGACGAAGAGTGTCAGCTTGGCACCCGCGCCCAGTTCAATATTGATCTGGCCGAAATGGGTGTCCGACAGGCCGCGCTCCTGAGCGATCACCCAGACAATGTCGGCATTGTCGCCAATCTTCAGATCGGTAATGGAGGACACAAGCGCATGGTCTTCAGAGGCCGAGACATGACGCTCGATAAGGGTTCCCTTGGCACCTTCCCCGATCGAAACGGGGAACCGAACGTGGCCTTGACCGCCGCCCTGTACGACCTGGATTTCCATCGGGTTTTCAAGTTGGGCATTGTCTGCGACATCAAGTGCCAGCCCGTCGCGCGCCAGTGCGCCGTTGAGCCGCCCGATCACATCATCGGCGCCCTTCAGCGTCATGCGCGAGGCAGCACTGCCGTCGCTCAATGCATCGCGGTAATGACCGACATCAACGCCACCTGGCGCCTGTCCGGCGTCGGCCATTCCATTGATTACGGAAAAAACGTCCGATCCTTCGACCAGCGGCTCGATTGAGCTTGCACCGGTTGAGACCAGGTCCTGAGGCACGGCTTTCAGGAGGCTTCGCAGGTCCGTATAGTGCCAGGCCTCAACGCGACGCGTCGGCAGACCGTCCCGCTTTATGTCCTCGATATAGCCGTCACGAAGTGCAGTGATCGTATGATCCCCGGGCAAGCTACCCAGCCTGTTGAGGAAGCTGTCGACGAGCGCCTGTTCCGCCGCTGTGATCGGTTTTTCGCTGTGCATGTTCATTATAAAACCTGTTCAATCAGCCGCAATCAGGCAGCATCCTCGATGATGTTGGTATAGCCGTTGTTCTCCAGTTCCAACGCCAGCGCCTTATCACCGGACTTGATCACCTGTCCCCTGTAGAGCACGTGCACCGTGTCCGGCACGATATGTTCAAGCAGGCGCTGATAGTGGGTGATCACGACGATCGCCCGGTCCGGGGAACGCAGTGCGTTGACGCCATCGGAGACGATCTTCAGCGCATCGATATCAAGGCCGGAGTCCGTCTCATCGAGCACACACAGCTTGGGCTGCAGCAACGACATCTGAAGGATTTCCGCGCGCTTCTTCTCACCGCCGGAGAAGCCGACATTCAGCGGTCGCTTCAGCATATCCATGTCGATCTTCAACTCACCGGCAGCTTCGCGAACACGCCGAATGAACTCCGGCGTTGTCAGTTCTTCCTCGCCGTGCGCCTTGCGCTGTTCATTCATCGCAACCTTCAGGAACTGCATTGTTGCGACACCCGGAATTTCCACCGGGTACTGGAAAGCCAGAAAGATGCCCGCAGCGGCGCGCTCCGCCGTGTCCATTTCCAGGATGCTCTCGCCGTCATACAGAATATCGCCTTCCGTGACCTCGTAGTCTTCGCGGCCTGCCAAGACATAAGACAGCGTCGATTTTCCGGATCCGTTCGGTCCCATGATGGCGGCAACTTCGCCCTTGTTCACAGTCAGGTTGAGGCCACGAATAATTTCCGTTCCGTCTTCCGCAATGCGGGCGTGCAGGTTTCTGATTTCAAGCATTCTGTTGTCCAAACGTTTGATGATCGGCACTCGGCCGTTTCTAAATCGGTTGCGATCGGCAATTCCCGGAGATGCTCAGCCGACGCTGCCTTCCAGGCTGATGCCAATGAGCTTTTGGGCTTCGACCGCAAATTCCATCGGCAGTTCCTGGATCACTTCCTTGACAAAGCCGTTCACGATCAGCGCGATCGCCTCTTCTTCCGGGATGCCGCGCTGCATGCAATAGAACAGCTGGTCTTCCGAAATCTTCGACGTTGTCGCCTCGTGTTCGAACTGCGCGGTAGCGTTCTTCGCCTCGATGTAAGGCACGGTGTGGGCACCGCAATTGTTGCCGATCAGAAGCGAATCGCACTGCGTGAAATTGCGGGCATTGGTGGCGCGGCGATGCGCCGAAACCTGGCCGCGATAGGTATTGTTGGAGCGACCCGCGGAAATACCCTTGGAGATGATGCGGCTGGATGTGTTCTTGCCCAGATGGATCATCTTGGTACCGCTGTCGATCTGCTGGCGGCCGTTCGAAACGGCGATCGAATAGAACTCGCCGCGCGAATTGTCGCCGCGCAGGATGCAGGACGGGTACTTCCAGGTGATCGCCGAACCGGTTTCCACCTGCGTCCAGGAGATCTTCGAGTTGGCGCCGCGGCAGTCGCCGCGCTTGGTAACAAAATTGTAGATGCCGCCCTTGCCCTCGCTGTCGCCCGGATACCAGTTCTGTACCGTCGAATATTTGATTTCCGCATCATCCAGCGCCACCAGTTCGACCACGGCGGCGTGCAACTGGTTCTCGTCGCGCTGCGGTGCCGTGCAGCCCTCCAGGTAGGAGACGTATGCGCCGTCCTCGCAGATGATCAGCGTGCGTTCGAACTGGCCTGTGTTCTTCTCGTTGATACGGAAGTAAGTGGACAGTTCCATCGGGCAGCGAACACCCTTGGGAACGAACACGAAGGACCCGTCGGTAAAGACCGCGGAATTCAGTGTCGCGTAGTAATTGTCGCTCACCGGCACGACGGAACCCAGATATTTGCGTACCAGGTCCGGATGCTCGCGAATGGCCTCGGAGATCGACATGAAGATCACGCCGGCCTTCGCCAGTTCCTCTTTGAACGTGGTGACGACCGAAACGGAGTCAAACACCGCATCCACTGCAACTTTCGATTCCTGCACGCCGGCCAGGATCTCCTGCTCACGCAGCGGAATACCGAGCTTCTCGTAGGTCGCCAGAAGTTCCGGGTCCACCTCATCGATGGTTTTCGGGCCGGTCTGGTTTTTCGGCGCGGCGTAATAATAGATGTCGTTAAAGTCGATTTGCGGGTATTCGACGCGCGCCCAGGTCGGCTCTTCCATCGTCAGCCAGCGGCGATAGGCATCAAGTCGCCATTCGAGCATCCATTCCGGTTCATCCTTCTTCGCGGAGATGAAACGGATGATGTCTTCGTTCAGCCCCTTGGGGGCCTTGTCCATTTCTATGAGTGTTTCGAAACCATACTTATACTGGTCTACATCGATCTGGCGGACCTGATCGATCGTCTCCTGCACAGCAGGCATTGGCGCTCTCCAATCTCGCCGGGGTCAAGGTCCGGCAGTTGTCAACGTCATATGTGTTCGGCTCAGCTAATTCGCCTCGCCTCTTCGAATTTAGTGTGCGGGAAATCAGATTTCCATCACTGCCGCAGCTTGTAAGCTGTATTTTGTAACTTTTCTAGACTAGCGCTCCGTTTTCTTTCGTATTTTTCTCACGTTTGGCGTTGATCTTGTCGAAAACCATCATGAATTGGTCAATGTCTGCCGGTGTTGTTTCGGCACCGATGCTGACACGGATGCCCCCGAGAACGGCGTCTTCACCCATCGCTGCGAGCACATGACTGGGCCCCACCTTGCCGGACGAGCAGGCCGAACCGGCCGAGACGGCAATGCCTTCCAGGTCAAAGGCGATCTGAGCGGTTTCCGCCTTCAGCCCCGGTAGCGAGAAGAAGGAGGTGTTGGCGAGGCGCGGTGATTCGGCGCTGTAAAAGACGCAATCCGCGGCACGCGCCTTCACAGCGGCCTCCAGGCGATCGCGCAACTCACCCAGGTGCCTGGCCTTCTCATCCGGACCGATGGACGCGATCTCGGCAGCAGCACCGAAACCGGCAATCGCGGCTGGGTTCTCCGTGCCGGAACGGTGCCCCTTTTCTTGCCCGCCGCCCGGAATCAGCGGCGAAGGCATCATGATTTCGCCCGCACAGATCAATGCGCCCACGCCTTTCGGACCGCCGATCTTGTGCGACGACAGCAGCAGAAAATCCGCGCCCAGAGCGTTGATATCGATCGGCAAACGGCCCGCAGCCTGGACGGCGTCAACGACCATCAGTGCGCCGTGTTCCTTGGCAATTGCAGCGACTTCACCGACAGGCTGCAAGACACCGGTCTCGTTGTTCGCCTGCTGGATTGCCACCATGGCGAGCCCTTTTGACCTGTCATGCGCCTGCAAACGGTCGGCGAGCGCCTGCAAATTCACGACACCTTGCCGGTCAACGCCAAGCCTGGTCACTGCTTCCGGTAAGAACCGCCCACCGCAAAGCATGCATGGATGCTCGACGGCTGAGACGTATAAATGCGCCACATCCAGACCGGAGCGGCCCATTTTGTAGCGCGGCGTCAGCACCGTTGCGGCGGCTTCCGTCGCGCCGCTGGTAAAGATGACGTTGCTGCTTGCGGCACCGGCAAGACCGGCGACCTGACGGCGCGCCCTTTCGATCAATGCACGTGCTTCGCGGCCTTCCGCGTGGACAGAGGACGGGTTACCGGGCAGATCGAGCGCGGCGAGCATGGCGGCACGCGCCGGCTCTATCAACGGCGCTGTGGCATTGTAGTCCAGATAGATGCGCGACTTGCTCATGGAACCGCCGTTTCGCTATGGCCTCATTTTTCTTGAAATTTCAGATACCGATGCCGTATGACACGACCTTATATCCGGAAGGATAACCAAAAACCAATTCAAACCCGAATGGTGCTGGTGGAACTGCATGCAACATCCACGCCGCATGCGAGATGCTGCCGCTACCCATTTTGAGCCGGAGACAATATGCCTGAAGTCATATTCAATGGTCCTGCGGGACGGCTTGAGGGCCGTTACCAGCCTGGCAAGAAAAAGAACGCACCGATCGCCATTGTGCTGCATCCGCATCCGCAGTTCGGCGGAACCATGAACAACCAGATCGTCTACCAGCTCTTTTACATGTTCCAGCAGCGCGGCTTTACGACGCTGCGCTTTAACTTCCGCTCCATCGGGCGAAGCCAGGGCGCTTTCGACCATGGCACCGGCGAACTCTCCGATGCCGCGGCGGCCCTCGACTGGATCCAGGGCCTGCATCCCGACAGCAAGAGCTGCTGGGTCGCCGGTTACTCCTTTGGCGCCTGGATCGGCATGCAACTCCTGATGCGGCGGCCGGAAATCGAGGGCTTCATGTCGATAGCGCCGCAACCGAATATCTATGACTTCGCGTTTCTTGCGCCCTGCCCCTCATCCGGTCTCATCATCCATGGTGATGCGGACAGGGTCGCGCCGGAGAAAGATGTCCAGGGACTCGTTGAAAAGCTGAAGACCCAGAAGGGCATCATGATCACCCAGAAAACCATGCCGGGCGCCAATCACTTTTTCAACGGCATGGTTGACGAACTGGTGGATGAATGCGCCGATTACCTGGACCGTCGACTAAACGGCGAACTCGTTCCGGAACCGGCACCCAAGCGCATACGCTGAGAAACCGGAGACAGCCAATATGATCAAGACGCGGTTCGATCAATGCAGGTCAACCACGTTGTTCTTGTTGGTGTTGTTGGCGGGCATGATTTTGTTCGCCTCGCCCAGTTGGTCCGATGAGGCCTTCACCCCGCCCGAGGCCGTCGAAATCCCGGCGGGTCCATTCGTAATGGGTTCCGACGCACAGGAACGCGAGGCAGCCTACCGCCTCGATGAAGCGGCCTATGGCCATAGTGTAACCCGTGAGCGCGGCTGGTACGATCACGAGCCGCAGCGCACCGTCGATCTCGATGATTTCCGGATTCTGCTGACACCGATCACAAACGCACAGTACAGTGCGTTTCTGAAGGAAACCGGCCATACGCCTCCGACTGTCGGGCGCGAAGAATGGGACGGTTACGGCCTCATTCATCCCTACGAGCGGGCACAGCCCTATATCTGGACGTCACCCGATCCGCCCGCCGGGCGCGAAGACCATCCGGTGGTCATGATCAGCCATGAAGACGCCCTCGCCTATGCATCATGGTTGAGTGAAAAAACAGGCGAAAACTGGCGACTGCCGACGGAGGCAGAATGGGAAAAGGCCGCCCGCGGCACGGACGGCCGCTACTTTCCGTGGGGCAGCGAATTCAATCCTGCACTGCTCAACAGTCACGATGCGGGGCCGTTCTCCACCTTGCCCGTCGGCCGATTTCCCGACGGCGCCAGCCCGTACGGGCTTCTGGATGCCGCCGGCCAGGTCTTTGAATGGACGGCAACACCGGCTGGTGAAGGCCGCCACATCGTCAAGGGCGGTTCATGGGACGACAAGGGTTGCGGCGTTTGCCGCCCTGCCGCGCGTCACAGCAGGCCGGACGGCATCAAGCATATACTGGTCGGTTTTCGTCTCGTTAGTGATTAGGGCGTCATCGCCGATCCGGCATTGCCAGGACACCGCCGGTGACTGGGCTTGCGCAGCCGGTCGTCGTCGGCCAGCTCAACGGCAATCCGCGCTGCGAACGGATCGCCAGAAACGCCCAGGCCTCCGCCTCGATCGCATCGCCGTTCAATCCAATATCTTCGGCGGCAAACACGGTTCCGTCCTGGCTGGCGACCAGATCCGCAAGATCGCTCATGATCATCCGGTTGCAACGTCCGCCGCCGCACACGATCCAGGTCTTTGGCATCACTCGTAGCGACTCCACTGATTTCAGGATCGCCTCCGCCGTCAGCCGCGCGAGGCTGCGTGCGCCATCTTCCAGTGTGGCGGAGGCCGGATCCGGCGGCAGGAAATCGTTGCGGTCGAGAGAACGCGGCGAGCCGGCCTGAAAAAAGCGGTTCTCCAGATAAGGATCGACCAGTCTGCGCAGGATTTGTCCTTCGCTTGCAATCGCGCCCCCCTGGTCGAACGGAATGCCGGCTTTAACATCAACCCATTGATCGATCAGCGCGTTTCCGGGACCGGTATCGAAAGCATGAAGGGTCCCGTCCTTGTCGATCAGCGTCACATTGGAGATGCCTCCGATATTGACGAAGGCGACAGGCCCAGGCTCCGCAACAGAAGCTGCAAGTGCGCCATGATAGGCGGGCGCCAGCGGCGCACCCTCGCCCCGGGCCTTCATGTCAGCGGCGCGCATGTCGTAGACCACCGGGATGCCGGTTTCGGCTGCCAGGAGTGGCCCGTCGCCGATTTGCACGGTAAGCCCCTTTTCCGGCCTGTGCAGAACGGTTTGACCGTGGAACCCGATGAGATCCACTTTCTCTGATGACAGATCGAATTCTCGCATAAAGGCCGCAACAGCACCTGCGTGCAGATCCGTCAGTTCCTTTTCCAGATCCGCCAGCGCGCCCGGCCGTTCATCACGCCGCTCGATCGCCTTCGCGGTCTCCAGCCCATCCGCCAGCCGGCGCCTGAATGCCGGTCCATATGGTTCGGTGAGAAACGGTCCGCGTTCGGCGATCGTCGTGCCGTCGCTGCTGATCAGCGCGACATCGATGCCGTCCATCGATGTGCCGCTCATCAGGCCGATGGCGGTCGCCACATCTGATCTTGTCTTTGACGCAGCCATCAACACCCTCGATCAATGCCATTTCAACAAATGGCGTGAAATCTCCTGGAAAGGATGATAAACGCGCCGCCGAACAGACACCAGATACGCATCCGTCCTTCGGATGCCAAGGGAAAGAACCATGTCCGCCTTCAAGTCCGAATTTCTCCATACGCTCAGCGAGCGCGGCTTCATCCATCAGACATCGGATGACAACGGCCTGGACGCCCTGCTGCAGAAGGAATCGGTGACGGCCTATATCGGTTTCGATCCGACCGCTTCCAGCCTGCACGCCGGCTCGCTGATCCAGATCATGATGCTGCACTGGTTCCAGAAGACCGGCCATCGCCCGATCGCACTGATGGGCGGAGGTACCGGCATGATCGGCGATCCGAGTTTCAAGGACGAGGCACGGCAACTGATGACGCCGCAGAGGATTGATGAGAACCTGGCTGGCATTCGCAAGAATTTCTCCAACTACATTGAGTTCGGCGACGGACCGTCGGGCGCGCTCATGGTCAACAATGCCGACTGGCTGATGGATATCAACTATGTCGAGTTCCTGCGCGATGTCGGGCGGCATTTTTCCGTCAATCGCATGTTGACCTTTGATTCCGTCAAGCTGCGCCTGGACCGCGAGCAATCGCTGTCGTTTCTTGAATTCAACTACATGATCCTGCAGGCCTACGATTTCGTCGAGCTGCAAAAGCGCTACGATTGCCGCTTGCAGATGGGCGGCTCTGACCAGTGGGGCAACATCATCAACGGGATCGATCTCGGCCACCGCATGGGAACGCCACAACTCTACGCCGTGACGTCACCGCTGCTGACGACGTCTTCCGGAGCCAAGATGGGTAAATCCGCGAGCGGTGCCGTCTGGCTTAATGCGGATCTGCTCAGCGTCTATGATTTCTGGCAATACTGGCGCAACACCGAGGATGCGGATGTCGGGCGTTTTCTCAAACTCTACACGACACTGCCGATGGACGAGATCGCCCGATTGGAGGTGCTCGGCGGCAGCGAAATCAACGAGGTGAAGAAGATTCTTGCGACGGAGGTCACGGCCATCCTTCATGGCCGTGAAGCTGCGGATGAGGCGGCGGAAACAGCGCGCAAGACCTTTGAAGAAGGCACGCTGGCGCAGAACCTGCCGACTGTTGAGGTCCCGTCTTCGGACCTTGGCGAGGGCATCGGACTTCTAAGCCTTTTTGTCACCGCTGGGCTAGCCGGCTCCAACGGCGAGGCAAGGCGTCATGTCAAAGGCGGCGCGGTGCGTATCAACGATGCACCGGTGACCGACGAGCGGCGGATCGTCGGCCAGGACGACCTGACCGTTGACGGTGTCGTAAAGCTGTCCCTTGGCAAGAAGAAGCACATTCTGGTCCGGCCGGTATAGCCTGACTATCGGGTTTCCTGTCTGAAATTGTATTCGCCCTGGGCGGCTGGCCCGGCGCCGTCGCTCCTGAACTGGAAAATCTGCCGGAAGATTCCCGGTGCGATGATCGAGATCGGATTGATGGTCAGGGTTGGATCGTCCAGGCTTCCCGTCAGTCGAAAGGTGATGCCGATCAGGCCTCTGTCGCGTCCGTTGCCGAGGAAAAAGCCGAGCACGGGGATTTCGCCGAATATCCGGTTGAGACCGTAGGCCGGCATGAATGTCGCGGCAATGTCCATGCCAGTGCTTGAATCATAGACGGCGCCCTGGAATGCAAAGCCGACTTCGTTTCCGCGTGCAACGCCATCTCCCAGCCGAAGGTACCCTCGACCCATGTCGACGCGTGCGTAGGCGTGTTCGAAGTGCACACGGCTGACATCGATCTCGCGGCGCACCGCCTGGTTCAGGCTTTCCCCGCCCTGAGGGCTCGAGGACACCAGCCTCTTCAGATGTTCGTCATCAACGACGCTGAAATCGTTGACGTCAACGGTTCCGATATAAGGGCCGTCACCGGCCTTCGTAAGTTGAACGTCGAGAGTTCCGCCCTCGATCTTCTCGTAAATGTCCGCGAAACGGGCCACCGTTCCCGCATCGTCGGACCTGACCGTGAGGATCAGGCCGGAGCCGTTATGCTGCCCCGCCGCCGTGATCGACCGGCCGCTCGCAGTCGCTGCCCTCAGATCGAGCCCCAGAATGGTGTTGCCCCTGCCGGTATAATCGAACCGGAAAGGTTGCAGCGCCTCACCGTGGAAACCGGTCGCGCGGTCGGCCCTGACCCGCAATTCGACCTTTTGCTGTGTGGCCGCTTCCTCTTCGCTTTCCGTCTCGGCAATCAGATGCTTGATGGACGATCGAAGATCAACGGACTTGCCGGCCACATCGATATGATAGGTCCCGTCTTTCAGGTCGATATTGACGGCAAAACTGTCGTCGCGGCTCAGGGACATCCTGGAGATCACCGCGCTTATCAGTTCGCCTTCTGAAAATCCGAAATCACCACTCAGGGAAAAGCCTTCCCCCTTCAGATCGAAATTCTTGACATCGAATGTGTCAGGCACGCCCAGTCCGCCGACCTCCTCTTCCGCTTCCTGCGGGGTTTCGGAACCCGAGCCTTCTTCGGTATTCCCGGGGATCATTTCGAATGTCGCCGTCGCCTTGATGCCCTTTCCCTTGGACCAGCCGATCCAGGGCAGGATAAGCCGCGCCTCGGTGAAATCCGCATCGACGATCTGGCGCCCGTCCTCCTCCAGTTTTGCCGTCAGGAAGACCGTGCCCTTCACCATCTCGTTCAGTTGCGGCGCGAAAGTCGCCCTGTCCGCTTCCGAAACCTGCATCTTCACGACTCGATCGGATTCGACGCCGTTTCCCCGATCCAGTGGTTCGGTGAATTCGATATGGGATCGCAAGCCATTCAGATCGGCATCCGCGTCGATCTTCATGGTTGTCGTGTTGACATGCATTTTGCCGTCGGCGTTCGTAACCTTTACGCCGTCAACCTTCGGCCCGATGCTGACGCTTTCAAGATCAAGCTCCACCTGCCAGTCCGGGTCTGGCGGATTCTGATCCAATATCAGCCCAAAGGTCACCTTGACGTTCGAGGAGACCGAACCTTCGAAATCATCCGGTTTGTAGGGCGTCTGCTGAAGCGCATTGATGGGCCGGTAGGACACCAGCTCCGCCACGGCCGCCGCCTGGCCTGTGACATCTATATCGAGGCTGGCCATCAATGGATGCGCATCCGTATGATCGATGACGAAGAGCCCGTCCGACACGCTGACGCTCCTGCCGGTTGGAAAATACGATGTGCCGCTGTTGATTTTCAGTTCCAGGTGCTTGCCGCGCAGCATCAGAAGCCCGTTGGCATTCCGCACCGGCGGAATTTCACCGGCCACATCGAAGCGGGCATTCTCGATATTGAAATCGACCTGAAGCTGGTCACCGCTCAGGTTAAGTGAATTGGGCAGTGCCGATGCCATGCGGCCCTCGGGGATGTAGACCCTGATCGACCCGTCCCGCACAGTACCGCCATAGAGATTTCCGAGCACCCAGTTGCGTGCTTTCTTTGCGATCCAGTACGGCCAAAGCTGCTTGACCGATGTGGTGTCCATTTGTTCGATATTGGCGACAAAACTGATCTCGGGACTGGTATCGGAGAATCGGACACTGGCCGAAGAGAACATGGCGCCGGTCTCGCTCGAAACGATAAAGTCGTCGACATAAAGGCGTTGTTCGGAATGTACAAATCGGGCAAAGGCCTTCATCGCGACATGCACCGCCGGTTCGCTGGAATCGGTTGGCGCGACGATGGCATCGTCGACCAGAAGGTCTATGGCGAAACCGCGTTCACTTTGATCAGGAAGGTTGTGCAGATCAATGATGCCGCCATTGAAGCTGTAGGACGACGAGCTGATGTCGAGCCGCGACGGCTCGATTTCCAGCTTCCTGTGCGCGGTATCCAATGCCAGATTGATGTAGCTTGGATCGAGCTTGGCTGCGACACCGTCCATGAAAAGCTCACCAGCGGAAAGCTTGATTTGCGCGCGCGCCTCGAGCGCGTTCTCCGCATCGCCCTCCAGCGCGGCAAGGTCGATATCGACAGCGCTCTCCATGCGAAATTTCCGACGCGGGTTGCCTGAAAGGCCCTGAATCAGCTTGCCGAGATGCAGACCGGTGACCTGCACATTGAGTTGCATTCGGCCATCGGAGTCGGCCTTGGGTGCAGCATGCGCGTCCAGGCTGATCTCCTGCTCCGCATGCGTCAGTTGCGCATCGATTTGAAGACTGTCGTCACCGGTCTCGGCGATCTCCGCCGTCTCAACGATGATCGGCACACCGGCATTTCCGACACCGGCTATGGTGGTGTTTGTAAAATAGACCCGCTGCGTCCCAAGATGCCGCAACACATTCGACAATGCCCGCATGGTCGAAAGCCCATGCGTTGTCATCGGCTCCAGGTCTGCGATCTCAAAAGGTGCGCCACCCTCTTGTCCGGTTCCACCACCCAGGGTTTTGCCGACAAGCGATGCGTCGACAAAGCCGCCGTCAATTTCGATATGCGAAACGACAAACGTGCCCGAAAACAGCGGCCGGACCTCGAGCGCCAGCCGCACTTTCTTTGCATGCACGGCCTCACCATCCGCATCGGGCAACCGCAAGCCGGCATCCCGCGCCTCAAGAGCGATCAAGCCGCCCTTGGCCACGCGCAATCTCGTATTCTCGACGCTCGCCGTGAACCTTTGACCGACAGCGCTTTGCAGCAGTTCCTGGGTGCGCTTTGTGAGAGGCCCGTCAAAGGCACCCAACTCGAGGAGGAGAAAAGCGCCCAGCATCAGGACAAGCGAAAGCGCCGCGGCCAGGGTGACGACTCGGAAGCCCCTGTAAAGAAGTCCAGCAGGCCTCGGAGCGCGCAGGATAACCGGTTCCCCGCCCTGCGCGGTCAGCACTTCGTCCGGCCCGATATTGTCATGCCGGTCACTGCTTCCGTTCCCGCTGTGATTTTCCTTCATGGAAAACGGTTCCGATGCCCACAAAATTGCGCCGCCAACACCCGCAAATCGTTACAGGAACTGGACGACTCTTGCCTCAACTATATATAGCACGGCGACCGTAGCAACAGATTAGCATATTCGGAAAGGACACCCCCCATGACCGCACCCGCAGAAGGTATGAAAGCGCCGCAATTTTCGCTGCACCGTGACGGCGGTGAATCCGTGGCACTGTCAGACTATTCGGGACGCAAGCTGGTACTGTTTTTTTATCCGAAAGACGATACGAGCGGATGCACCGCCGAAGCCATTGCCTTCTCGCAGTTGCAGGATAAATTCGATGCGGCCGGTGTCGCGATATTGGGCATGTCGCCGGACAGCCCAAAAAAGCACGACAAGTTCATTGCCAAACACGAGCTTACCGTACCGCTGGCTTCCGACGAGGAAAAGACAACGCTCGAGGCCTACGGCGTGTGGGTCGAAAAGAGCATGTATGGCCGAAAGTATATGGGCGTAGAGCGCTCCACATTCCTGATTGACGAGGCCGGAAAAATCGAGAAGGCATGGCGCAAAGTGAAAGTGCCGGGCCATGCGGAAGCCGTCCTGGAGGCCGTCACGGCCTGATAGGTCGCCAGCCCACTCTGAGTCATTCCCTGGCGCATCTGGTAAGACCGTTGCTATGACAATGCTGCAATTCGATTCCCTTCGCCAGGGCGCCGGTCTGGCCATCGCAGCCTCGGACCTCGACAAAAAGACTGCACTTACCCGAGAGGCGGCACACCGATGGTCGTCGAGAAACCTGTCGTTGCGATCGCCGTTGGACGATCCTGTGGCAGACAGACCCGGTCGGCCGCGCAAGCCAGAGCTCTTGCCGCCACGCCTCGTCAAGAAGCGCAACCTCAACTCCGCGGCCGGTCGTATCGCACTCCTGCACGCACTCGCCCACATAGAATTGAATGCGATTGATCTGGCCCTCGATATTGTTGCGCGCTTTGCAGGCGAATCAATGCCGCGGACATTCTATGATGGTTGGATGCAGGTTGCATTCGAGGAGGCCAAGCACTTCAATCTTATTCGAGCGCGGCTGCGGGAACTCGGTGCCGACTATGGCGATCTGCCGGCACATGACGGACTTTGGCAGGCTGCGCACGACACGCGAAACGACCTGACCGCCCGACTGGCGGTGGTTCCGCTGATCCTTGAAGCACGTGGACTTGATGTCACGCCATCGCTGCAGGCAAAGATGATCGACACCGGCGACATCCAAACGGCCGATATCCTGCGGATTATATACGAAGACGAGAAAAAACATGTCGCTGTCGGTGCCAAATGGTTCCGGTTTTTATGCCATCGGCAGGGTCAAAACCCGGAGCGTGCATTCCAGCAATTGGTGCGGGCCAATTTCCGCGGCCAACTGAAAGCGCCCTTCAACGATCTGGCCCGCGCTGAGGCGGGCCTTACCCCTTCATTCTACCGCAGTCTTTCATCGACAAACGCTTCCTGATTCAGGCCCTTTCAAAGCATTTGTTAACCTTAACAGAGTCTAATAACGCCGAGACGGTTATTAGGCATTAGGGGGTTAATAGTGCCGGACAGTTCCGTAAGCCGCGTATTCGGCAAGCGCTCCAAACAACACACCATTATTCTGGCCAGCGGTGACGAGATCCGGCATTGGACAATTCGTCCGTGGATGTTCGGACTTGCCGCAAGCCTGCTGGCGGTGATTGCGATCGGGTATCTCCTTGGGACCACATACCTGGTCTTGCGTGACGATCTGATCGGTGCGGCCATGGCCCGTCAGGCACGCATGCAGCACGCCTATGAAGACCGTATCGCTGCACTCAGATCACAGGTCGACCGGATTACCAGCAGGCAACTGCTCGACCAGCAGGTCATGGACGACAAGATGACCCGGCTGATGGAACAGCAGGCCATGTTGAGCACAAGGCATGGGCGCCTTGACATGTTGCTGAAACGCGCCGACGTGGTCGAGTTTGTTCCCGCCAAAATCCCGGTACCGACCTCGCGACCGGCCGAAACCGGGAATACCGACATCAACGACCAGGCTTCCATTGAAGAGACCGGCAAGACCCGGCGCGTGCAGGCGGAACCTGTCGACCTGTCAATACGCACGAGCGAGCTGTCCTATGCCGAAGCGCCAGAGGCGCCGGTACATCTGGCTGACGAGATCTTCAACAACGTCCTGTTCTCGCTGCAGACCATGGAAAAGGAGCAGCTGAAGAAAGCACGCACGCTGACCTCGAATGCCTATCAGACCGCGGAGACTATTCACTCGATCCTGCGCGGCACCGGCATTGCCACCGGCGCGCAGACGGGTGTCGGTGGGCCATTTATCGGAACAGAAGAGCCTGCGGCATTCGACGCGACACTCAACGATCTTGGCGCTGCGCTAAATACGCTGGAAAATGCCAAATCGCTGGCACGCCAGATCCCTGTCGGCAATCCGGCACCCAATCACCCCATCAGCAGCAGGTTCGGACAGCGCCGCGACCCCTTCCTCAAGCGTCTCGCGCATCATGCCGGTATCGACTTCAAAACCCCCTATGGGCAGCCTATTCTCGCAACCGGTTCAGGCAAGATTGTTTTCGCCGGGCGCAAGGGCGGTTACGGCAAGATGATTGAGATCGATCACGGCAACGGCGTGACAACCCGATACGCCCATCTGTCGCGCATCCTGGTCAAGGTCGGCGAAAAGGTCGACGTCAATGCAAAGGTCGGACGGGCCGGCAGCACCGGACGCTCCACGGGCCCTCACCTGCATTATGAAGTCCGCATGTAATACCGGCATAACACCGGGCAGAATTCAGGCGTCAGAGCGGACGCTCTTTCTGTTTCCATGATTTTCTGGAGGCATCAACGAATGGGGGAATTGTGCTTGCGGTGGCTGGGGTGGGGATTCTATTGGAATCGCGCAATAGCTGCTCGCCTTTTTTCAAGTTCCGCGTCTTCCGGATTCCAGTTGTCACTTCCATCGAAGTAATCGGGATAGTACTCCCGGTATTCAGAATCCGGGTTTTCGAATGCTGCCAAGAATTCAGAGTATCCCCATACGCCTCCTATGTCCTCAAGTGGACAACGCCCGCTACCGGAAACAAGATATGGATACTGTCTGTCCTTATGTGCCGACTGAATCTTTCCAATACGGATTTTGTGTCTCCATGAGTCTCCGAAATCATAGAGGTAATTGAATTCGGGTTTGCCTTGCAAAAAGTCTATGAGCCGGATTTAAAAGTAGTTGAGCGATATCAATGGTTTGTGATTCAACAGTCTTTTCAAAGAAGATGGAGAATCACGATGCCATGGAATGATATCGCCCGCGCCGAACATAACAGAGACCATTTGAGATTTCCAAGCGATTTGACCGATGAGGAATGGACGATACTTGCCCCGTTCATTCCGCCGGCAAAACGGGGTGGACGACCGCGTACGACCGATATGCGCGAGGTGATGAACGCGATCCTTTATATCGCAACCAGCGGCTGCCAGTGGCGCATGCTGCCGAAGCAGTTCCCACCGGTATCGACGGTACGTGGCTATTTCTACACCTGGAGCCGCATGGGTCTTTTTGCAGCCATCAATCACCTCCTGGTCCTCAATACCCGCGAACTGGAAGGCCGCGCGGCTTCACCGACGGCCGGCGTGATCGACAGCCAGAGCGTGAAAACCACCGAAAGCGGGGGCGTTCGCGGCTATGACGCCGGCAAGAAGGTCAAGGGCCGCAAGCGACACATCGTCACCGATACGATCGGCCTGATGCTGTTCATCATCGTTCACGCCGCCAACATTCAGGACAGGGACGGGGCCTGCGACCTGATCAGGGCTGTCGGCGACCGCTTCCCCTGGCTGCGCCACATCTTCGCCGATGGCGCCTATGCGGGACCGAAGTTGCGAGCAGCGCTCGCGGGGCATGGCGACTGGACGGTCGAGACCGTCAAGCGCTGCGACAGCGCAGTCGGTTTCAAGGTTCTGCCGCGTCGATGGGTGGTGGAACGAACTTTCGCCTGGCTCGGGCGCTGCCGCAGACTGGCCCGGGACTGGGAGAGGACCATCCAGAACTCAACCGCGTGGGCGTTCATAGCAAGCATCCGGTTCATGACGCGGCGTCTCGCAAGGTATTGTTACGTTTGAATAACTTTTGAATCCGGCTCTATGACGTCGAGAACGGTAGCAGAGGCGTCTGATTTGGGGCTGGAGAAATACTGATCACTATCAGCACTCCAAGTGACAACTTGCTCATACCGGATCGCCTCAAATTCCCATAGATGGCAGTTGTGCCACCCCATTGCGGCCTGAATGTATAAGTGGAGGTCATTAAGGCATGTGTTCGCAGGGACATCCATTCGTCTTGTGACCCTGGGCTTCACATCCCGCAACGTGATGCTGAGACGAACTATATCAAGTTGATTGCCAGCCTGAGCCATTGTGTGAAACGTCCTGCTATATGTGTCGATATGATTGCGCCGTCAGACGGATGAACCATCGCCACAATGCAAGATTGGAAATGTCATGTCGACCGCATCTTCACAATCCAGCTGTCGCGCAATGCAATCTCGATCTTGCCGAAGAGTGGCTGTTCAGGATGCAAAATGAGACTGGCCTACGAGTTGCGGCAGAGCGGGCACCGGTTTCCCATTGAGGCCCAGCCTATCCCCCAAATAGTCCCAAAACGAGATGCCGAGTTTGTTGCAGGTCTTGAGCAGCGACAAGAAGGTGTCGCGGTTGGTCCGACCAATGTCACTGCGCGTCCCACCTGAAATCTTGCGCTTGACTACAACAACTCGGATATCGTTCTCGGAACCGTTGGTGTGCAGCGGTATTTCCGGATGCTCCAGAACCATCAGCAGTTCAGCCTTGTTGGCGTGCAATCGCCTCAACAGATTATCAAGGGCTGCAAAACCGGTTCGGTGGCGGAATATCTGGTCGAAGCGGTTTTGCAAGACCGCCTTGCGCTGTGGACTTGGGTTGAGACGGTAGGTTTTGAGGCATTCATAGTAGAGCCAGATCAGCCTGCGGGTGCGCTGTTGAATGGCATAGTGCTTATCTGTGAAGGTGTTGAGCTTATGCACCAACCGTTCGGCGTGAATCCAACACAACGCATGATCGCCGACTTTGAACTGTTTGGCATCATCACTGACGATCACCGTATCGGTGAGCAAGCCATGTGCGCTGATACTGCCCCATAACGCACCCTCGGTGGCAAGGCGCGTGGGATCAGGTGTGACTTTCAGTGCAGTGATCCCGAGCCGGTCGAGATGGGCCTGCCAGTCTGCGCAGTTCGGGAAATACTTATCTTCAGCGTCAATCAACAACTGGCGAACCGGAGCATTGAGAGAACGCTGCTGCATATAGGCAAGTGCATCGGCGTTGATCACATAGTCTTCATGCCCGGCCCGCAGGAGTTCGAGAAAGTTGATGCGGCTTTTAGAACCGGTTGTGGAAAAGAAGGAAAACCGATCATTGCCGATCTGGGTGCAGTAGCCGTTTTGGGCTTTGTGGCGTGCCCCGGTGTCGTCGACCGTCACCCATGACGCCGCGTCCAATCCCGTCTGCAATATTGCGCGTGCTTCCAAGGCAAAATGCTCATGACCCTCATTCAAAAACCGCATGACCTGGCGCTCGGAGATATCTATGCCGATTTCGCTCAGGAGCTTTACCAATCGTCCCACAGTGACTTGGCCTTGATGGTATTGCATCAGCACAAAACGGCGCAGTTCGGCACCAAAATGGCCCTTGAGGCCCTGTGGCAGCGGAGCCACGACAGTCTTACCATCAGGTGTCAACCAGCGCTCGCGCCGAAACCGGGTGGTCACTGGCTGAATGATGAGATCCTGAACGAGGAAGTCCTCGTACCCTTTGAAGCGGGAACCCTCTGGAACGTCCGCTTTTACAATCCGGTCTTTCATTGAACCGTGCCGAGGTGGCTTCTTTTTGCCGCGTCCACAGCTTTTATTGCCGTTCTTACGCGCCTTTTTCTCGCTGGCCTGGTTCATGCCGCTTGGTTTGCTCGGCTTGATGTCCGGTCGCCCATTCACCCCTTTTAATCGAGCGACCTCGTCGCGCAGATTGGCAATTGTCTGTTTCTGTTCGGCAATCACCTGATTTTGTTCAGCGACGATTTGCTTCAACTCGGCCACCTCGCCGAGCAGGGTCACAACCAGATCTTTGAGTTCTGTATTCGACAGATCATCAAGTGCGTGAGGTGGGAAATCCGACATAACCTCATCGACTCACAAAAACATCTCGGTGAGAACCCCAGCAGCGCTGATCGAGTCGATTTGCCGCACCACCGGAAATGACAAATCAAAACACAATGCTGCCCGGTGTTATGCCGGTATTACGTCCGCATCAACGACCGCGCGGTCAATCCCCAGCGTTTCCTGACGGCCGGAACAAAACTCCAGTCCTACCTGTAGGTTCATTTCAGACAGCGTCAGCGGACGCATGAGCGTCGGTTGGGCTGCGACGGCCCCTTGTGTTCTCACGAATTTTTGAAGGTTGTCCACGGATCAGGACCGCCTCAGTAACCCCGTGCAAAACATAGTGATTATGCGACAGAATTAACGTTATTTGCCACAAATACCCCATAATTTTTATGGATCGGGTACAAATTCCGTGATTTCCTTGACTCAGTGGATTGATCGGACTAGTGGGGCGCATACTGGGGCCGGGTCGATGGGCGCCTCAAACAATGAACGGCTCTTACAACGGAAACGAAATTTCCTTTGGCAACATTTTCTGAACTTGGCTTAAGCCAAAAAGTGCTTTCAGCGGTCGACGACGCTGGCTACACCGTACCGACACCTATACAGGTAGGCGCGATTCCCCCGGCCCTCGAAAGACGCGACCTGCTTGGAATCGCACAGACCGGCACCGGCAAGACCGCTTCATTTGTTCTGCCCATGCTGACCAGGCTGGAAAAGGGCCGTGCCCGTGCCCGCATGCCAAGGACGCTCATCCTCGAGCCGACGCGCGAACTCGCCGCGCAGGTCGAGGAGAATTTTGTCAAATACGGGAAGTATCACAAACTCAACATTGCACTGTTGATCGGCGGTGTCTCCTTTGACGACCAGGACCGTAAACTTGAACGCGGTGCTGATGTGCTGATCGCGACCCCCGGTCGGCTGCTCGATCACTTCGAGCGTGGCAAGCTGCTTCTGACCGGTGTGGAGATCTTTGTGATCGACGAAGCGGACCGCATGCTCGACATGGGCTTTATTCCCGACATCGAGCGCATTGCAAAGCTGATCCCGTTCACCCGGCAGACATTGTTCTTCTCTGCGACCATGCCGCCGGAAATCCAGATCCTTGCCGACCGCTTCCTGCAAAATCCGGAAGAGGTGAAGGTCGCACCGCCATCGACAACGGCGAAGACCGTTGTGCAGCGGCTGGTGGCAGCAGGATCGAAAGACTTCGAGAAACGCGCCGTTCTGCGCGACCTCATTCGCGAGCAGGACGATCTGAAGAACGCCATCATATTCTGCAATCGCAAGCGTGATGTGTCAGACCTTTTCCGTTCCCTGGAACGGCATGAATTCAACGCCGGCGCTCTGCACGGCGACATGGATCAGCGTGCCCGGATGACGATGCTGCACAATTTCAAGGAAGGAAATCTGCAGCTCCTTGTCGCTTCCGACGTTGCTGCGCGCGGTCTGGACATTCCCGATGTCAGCCACGTCTTCAATTTCGACGTGCCGATCCATGCTGAAGACTATGTGCACCGCATCGGACGAACCGGCAGGGCCGGACGATCGGGCGCGTCCTTCACGCTCGTGACCAAACGCGACAACCGTCATCTCGAAGCCATAGAAAAACTGATCGGTCAGACGATCGAGTGGCACAAGGGCGATCTTTCCTCGCTGTCGTCCGACCCCGCGGATACGGACAAACCGAAATCAAAATCCAGGCGCGGACAGAAAACCGATTCCACCGCGACAGCAAAAAGCACACGAAACGGCAAGGCTGACACGGCCGATGCCGCCAAGCCGGAACCGAAGAAGAAGAAAGCTGCCAACAACAACGAAAACAAACGTGGTAAGCGCAGGGAAGCGGATGATTTTCCGACACCTGTCGGTTTCGGCGACGAAATTCCGGCCTTCATGATGATCGGCGCGAAACGCTGATCCACAGCGTTCGAGCGGCCGTTACTTCGCCCTGAGCGCTGCTTCCCAGGCTAGAAGCACCCAGACCTTCATCTCATCGGGATCGTCCAGCGCCTCGTCCGGGATCGACCAGTACGGCATTTTTGCCGGCTTGTTCTTGCCTTGATAGACCCACTGGCTTGATCCGGCCGCCTTGAATGCCTCGGCGCTTTGCGCGTCGGCCTTGAGCAGGATTTCACCATCCACTTCGAGCGCCAGGATGCGGCCCTGGTGATAGATTCCCTTTCCGCCGAACATGCGCTTTATGGTGACCGGTCCAAGACCGTCGAACATGTCGTGAATGGCATCATTGTCCATCGTTGGGCTCTCGATTTGCCTTCAAAGTCGCGTGACTTGGCGCCATTGTCTGGCGCGCCCATTTGAAGCGCGAAAGGTGACGACATATGTTAACAGCGTAAAGACGCAAACTTCAAACACCACCCTGGAACACTTCGGATGCTTTGGATCTTTGCATTCGCCATCATGATGCTGGCCGCCTTCGCACCCACATACTGGGTGCGCCATGTGATGCAGAAGCACGCCGCGGACCGCGATGACTATCCCGGGACCGGAGGCGAGTTTGCACGCCATCTTCTTGACCACTATGGCCTCGATTCGGTGAGCGTCGAACCGACACAGCAGGGCGATCATTACGACCCGAAGGAAAAAACCGTGCGGCTCTCACATCAGGTTCACGACGGGCGGTCCGTCACCGCCGTGGCCGTCGCCGCCCACGAAGTCGGGCACGCACTGCAGGATCACGAGGGTTATCGCCCGCTTGCCTGGTGTCAACGCCTGGTCACCACCGCAAACATCACGGACCGTATCGGATCGCTGCTGATCATGGGATTGTCGGCAATCGGCGGTGCAGCGTTCTCGCCGCGGTTTTTCCTGTTTGGAGTTCTGGCGATTCTTCTGATCGGCCTCGTCCGGGTTGCAGCCCACCTCGTTATGTTGCCGGTTGAGCACGATGCGAGTTTCAAGCGTGCGCTGCCGATCATTGCCGGTGGAAAATACCTTCCGGATGACGATCTGCCGGCGGTGCGCTCGGTTCTGAAAGCCGCCGCATACACCTATGTGGCAGCGTCTTTGATGCATATGTGGACGCCCCTTATGGCAAGGGCTGATTTTGTCTTGTTGCGGTGATCGGTTGCTTTCATATGTCCGGCCTGTTTGTGCGGCAGATACTTGCCGCTGGCCCTGATGGAAATCCGCCGGTGAGGCCCCTGATCAAGTTGGCGCGCTTGAACGGCGCATTGAATCAGACGGGTTTGCCTCTCCATTGGCTCGATCGTTACGCATCATCGACTGCCATTGCCAATTCGGTTCGGGCTGCGCGCGGTTAGGCAGGCTGCCCGTAAGGTCTATAAATCTCTCCGCGGGTAAGGATTGCCCAGGCTATCCGGGCGAGCTTGTTCGCAAGGGCGACCGAGACGAGCCGAAACGGCTTCTTCTCCAGCAACCCATTCACCCAGTCTGTCATCGGCGTCGGGTTCCGCTTGGCGTGTCGCATGACGGCCGTTGCGCCAACGACGAGCAGTCGCCGCAAGTACCTGTCGCCCTGTTTGGATATACCACCGAGACGTGTTTTGCCTCCGGTCGACTGTTGTTGCGGCGTCAACCCAAGCCAGGCGGCAAATTGCCTGCCTGATTGGAATTGATCGGGGTCTGTCACTGTCGCCGCAATGGCTGTCGCTGTGATCACCCCGACACCCGGGATAGCCGCGAGCCTTCGACTGGCCTCGTTCTCGGCATGCCAGATGCGTAATTCCTTATCGAGTTCGCCAATCTCCTCGTTTAATTCGGCGATCCGTCGGATCAGGATCTCAAGCGCTCGATGAGCGTAAGCAGGAAGGGCTTCATCGGCAAAGGCCCTGTCGGCCAGCTTCACCAGATTGGCGATACCCGGGTTGGCAACCAAGCCGAATTCGGCCAAGTGCGCGCGTAGCGCATTCGCCGCCATGGTCCGCTGGCGCACAATCAACGATCGGGTTCGGTGCGCCATCAGAACACTCTGCTGCTCAACTGTCTTTACCGGCACAAACCGCATTGTCGGACGTTGCACGGCCTCGCAGATCGCTTCTGCATCAATCGCATCGCTTTTGCCGCGCTTGACGTATCCTTTTACGTAAGACGGCGGCATGATCCTGACGTCATGGCCCATGGCGATCAGTGTACGCGCCCAGTGGTGCGCTGTCGCGCAGGCCTCAACCCCGATCACACAGGGCGCCAGTTTCGAGAAGAATGGCAGCATCTGTTTGCGATGCAGCTTCTTCACTAGAACTGTCTTGCCCGATCCATCTATCCCATGCGCCTGGAAAACGCTCTTCGCCAGATCCAGCCCAAGTGTTGTGATGTTCATTGGAACCTTCCTTTCCTGCCTTCACTTCTTTCTCAGCACCATACTTGGCGCCGCGCAGGGGCGTCCACATCATCAAGTGCTGAACCTGTTCCGGATCCTGCGCGCCTTTCGCTGAACCAACTGCGTTGAGAGCGGCTGGCGACCCCGGCAGGACTCGAACCTGCAACCTATTGATTAGAAGTCAATTGCTCTATCCAGTTGAGCTACGGGGCCTTGGCCGACCGGGACTGTGTCCCGCAACTGAGACCTAATGTGTCCAGGGCTGACGGCGGTCGAAGCGGAAATTGTCCGCATAGGCCAAACGCCTGCGCTTCGGATCATGCGGTTCGATCACCCGAAAGGCAATCCCGTTGCGTTCGGCGTAGCTGACCGCTTCCTCGCGAGTCTCGAAGCTCAACCTGATCTGCTGCTTCATGTCGCTCGATGAGGTGTATCCCATGATGGGATCGATCGTGCGTGCGACTTCAGGATCGTACTCCAGAACCCAAAGATGGGTTTTCGCCTTGCCCGACTGCATGGCCGTCTTCGCCGGGCGATAGATTTTTGCGGACATGCCGATCACTCCCGTCCTGACCTCGCGGCACCTTGAACGGCAACCGCCCTGTCGTGGTCGGAGCGGCAGGATTCGAACCTGCGACCCTCTGGTCCCAAACCAGATGCGCTACCAGGCTGCGCTACGCTCCGTTGCCTGAAAAACCCTTGGTTTCCTTAGTCTTCCGGCGATTTTGACGCAAGAGGGAAAATGGAATTCCCGGAAGAAAAGCGGTGCCAATGCGTCAGATTTCCTCGAAAAACCTTCAAATCCGATGATTGGCTGCCAAGTCGAGCCAAACAGATCAGATTCAACGAAATCACCCTTTGTCAGCTTCCGAACTGAAAAACCCACGCCGTCCTGACGAATGCTCTGGAAGATAGTGAGAGCTACGTCTGTAGCGATCACTCGAATCGGCGTGCCTTGTCCGTTTCGCCGGTGTTAACACAGGCATCGATGAACGCCGTCCGTATGGTTTTTTGCCGAGGAAAGACTTCCAGCTGCTGCTCTGAGAACGCGAGAAGGTTCTGCCAATCACCCCTCAGTCGCAGGCAATTGCAGAGTTGTTTCGACAGCGCAAGGTGGGTTGGCTGCATGGCAAGACCCATTCGTGCGTGATGTTCGGCCTTGTCAAACTCATCCATCAATTCATATGCACGCGCTGCTTGATGATGCACGGACGGGTGATCGTATTGCAACGCAGTCAAGCGCTCGGAAACACCGCGTAATTCGCTCTTGATTCTTTTGTTCTTGAACGCTCTCACGAATCTCAAATCAACGGTCAATGGCCAGCTGTCCCGCTTTCGAGCCTCCGAGACAAACTGCAGGGCCCTTCGAACGTCGCCGTTTTGCATCGTGGCTGCAGCCAGATTTGCGTAAACCCATGACGGCTGCTCGCAATCTTGGGCGATGATGTTGTTCAACAACGATATCTCTTGATCGAGAGCGCCCCTTCGAGATGCGACCCGCGCTTCAAAACGCAGTTTCCGCATGGGATCAACCGGTGGCGCAGCTGCACGTGTTCGGGCCATCTCCGCGGCAATGCGGGGACTGATGCTTGAAAGGCATGGATCATCCACAAAGCTGCGGTGGCTGAACGCGCAATCAACAACGGTCACATCGCCCGTCGCAATTTCGCTCCAACCGCTCGTCGGATCGGATCTGTATGCGGCTTCATTCTCGGCCGATCTGAAATAGAGAATATGGGACGGTATCGGTTCAGCTGCCGTCATTTTTAAGGAATGCGCAAGCCACTCTATGGCTGATGTTGGTTGAACGTTCCTTTCGCAGGCGCCGAAATGCCGCTTTACGAGGTCGGCTTCGTCGTCCATGACAACGATCAAATCCGGTGGCGTTTCACGCCGGGCCTGAAGATTTGCCAATGCAAGAGCGAGATGAGCGCCCATTGAAAATCCAACGGTTACGTATGGTGCACCTGAATACTCAGCGTGAATCAAGCCGTCATAGTCCTCAGCCAACGCTGTCAAAGACTGCGGTTTTGTTTCGAGCAGAGAAGCTTCCCTTGGGAGAAGAGCAACCACGGGCCGATCATCTGGCAGATGATTTGATAATCTCAGAGCCCAACCGGCATTTCCGCGACGACCATGGGCAACGACCAGCGGGGGGTGACTTGTTCCCTCATGCACTTTCGAGATTGTTCCGCGAGTGGGCGCAGTACTCGATGCGTGAGCATGATTCTTTGTCTCTGTGCAATTCTTTAAAACAATGCGTTTAGCCAGTTGCGACGCACTCCCAGCGGCCATGAACTCCGCAATGGAGATCGAAACACCGAAGCGCTCTTCGACATCGAGAATGACTTCCGTGATCGTAACTGCTCACCCCGTCACGCGTCTTGAGCATAGTGTGATTTGACCATATTGGCGGCATTTCCGGCCAGCGCGATCTGGATCGCGACAAGTGGATTATATCCGAGGGCACCCATGGAACTCAGGTAGCTTGATATCCGGCACCAGGCGTGTGCATAGCGGTCTGTCCGGAAGCAGCCCGAGACTTTGATTTTGACCTTTGCCATCCTGATTTTTTGCTCGCCCGCGTTATTGGTGAAGCTGACATCGGGTTCGCTCATGAAGCGAAGCACGGAGTCCTCGTGTTTCAACAGACGCTCATGCAGGTTGTGGGCATCCGACTTTGCGACCCGTCCGCGCTTACCTTCCGGTTTCGCAGGAACTTCGGGCATTTCCCCGGCACCTTGCGTCAGAATGGTCCGATACCTTTTGCGTATCTTGCGACATTCGGCCTCGCTCAACACCCCGGTCTCGCTCTTGTTGACCTTATGGCAGACCTCACGCAACACCTTCCTCATCAGGCGCGCCCAACGGTAATTGCTGGAGTCGACGACAAAGGTCAGTTCCCGAAGCAGATGCGACCCGCATAGCTGATGCTTGCACTGGCTGTATGCAAGGTAGGATGCCCAGCAATCATGGATCAACACCCCGGTGTAGACCGGAATGATGCCGAATGCCTCTATCGCTTCCTTGCCGCGCCTGGGGTGCAGGAACTTGATAGTGTGGATACCCCGCCCGGAGGCATCGTAATGTGCCAGGTGCCGTTATACTGAACGTCACAAATCAAAGGGAGAGTATCCACATGTCGGAAGTTAGCATCATCGGCGTTGATCTTGCAAAGCAGGTTTTTCAGGTCCACGGAGCCACAGCCGATGGCTCGGTTGGCTACCGCAAGAAGTTGAGCCGCGCCCAGTTCATGCCGTTTCTTGCACAGCAGCCCCGATGCATTGTCGCGATGGAGGCCTGCGCCACAGCTCACGATTGGGGCCGCGAGATCGGTAAGTTGGGCCATGAGGTGAAGCTGATTCCACCTCAGTACGTGAAACCTTTTGTCAAAAGGCAGAAAAACGACAGGGCAGACGCTGAGGCGATCACTGAAGCTGCCTCCCGGCCGACCATGCGGTTCGTTGAGGTGAAATCCACCGAGCAGCAATCGCGCGGCATGCTGTTCCGATCACGGCAGATGTTTGTCAGGCAGCGCACGCAGACCATCAATGCGCTGCGCGGCCATCTCGCCGAATATGGCGTGATCGGGCCGAAGAGCAAGGCGGGGATCAAGAAGTTGAGAGCCGCGCTGGACGACGATACCAATGGGCTGCCCGCCCTCGTGCGTAACACGGCCCGGATGTATGCCGAGCACATCGATCTGCTGGCGACCAGGATTTTCGATCTGACGAAGCAACTCAAGACGGAGGCGAAAGCATCCGGCACAGTGCGAAGGCTGACAACAATGCCGGGCGTCGGGTTGCAGACGGCACTGGCAATTGAGGCCTTTGCCCCGGACATGAATTGCTTCAAACGGGGGCGTGACTTCGCAGCCTGGCTGGGTCTCGTGCCGCTTCAGCGCTCGACAGGCGGTAAGGACCGGCTCGGGAAAGTTTCGAAGATGGGTCAGAAAGACATCCGAAGCCTGTTGATCATCGGGGCGATGTCAGTGATCAATGCGGCGACGCGGTTTGGGGTTCGCAAGGGAAGCTGGCTGGCCAGAATGCTGGATCGAAAACCGAAGCTTCTGGTCGCGATCACGCTGGCCAACAGGATGGCACGGGGTATCTGGGCCATGATATCGAAACAGGAGAATTATCGGAATCCGGAGGCGGTAGCGTAAGCGCGGATCGCGCAACGCTTCGCGTCGGTGCCCGGGACGTGTGAAGAGGTCGACGAATAGCATGGGAGATTGATCGGAAAGATCCGGAGCGGGAAAACCATGTTGACCCAAAAGGCAAAATAGCTTTGGAACTTGATTTGGACCCGGTTCGCGCATCACCATACCGGCCCGCGGCTGCACAAAAAGCCGCACTGTGAGGCCTGATAAATGACCGCATCCGATCACACGCTCACATCACCGTTCGAAAATCGCTTGACACCGGGGTATCCATAAATGAGGGTCAGGGAGTCATCGGTCAGCACATGCAGCCACTGGTTTTTGCTGTCGACCCTGAAACCGGTCTCATCGGCATGCAGGGCCGGGCGGGTCAGAAGATGTGCGGCGGCAGCCGTTTCCCAGGGTTCAAGCGCCTCGTGCAGTCGCTGGATGTAGCCCAGGCAGGTGGCCTGCGACATCCTGACGCCAGAGATGGCCCGCACCAGTTCGACGGCGCGGCGCAAAGACAGCATCTGGGCAATCAGCAGGTTGATCACGAAGGCCTGAAAGCCAACGCCATATTGCAAAGGCCCCGGCATGTTTTCAGGGAAACGCCCCTTGGTTCGGGTGCGGCATTTGGGGCAGTCCCTGGTTTCCGCGACGACCTTTTTCTCGACAACCTCGAACATGATATCGAGATGGATGCGTTCCTCGCGCGCCGAGGGTTCGACGTCTGAGAGATCAGCCCCGCAACTGTCACAAACCTGGACGGTGGAGGTTTCCCCGACGGTGACCTTGCGAAGGTTTTCGCCCGTCATCCAGTTCGGCGCCACACCCTTGCCGGAAGCCTTTTTGCTCCGTTTCCCGGTGTTGTCCTTATCCGTCTGCGACGGCGCAATACTGGAGTTCTTGCCGGTCTTCCTGGTCGTCTTTTCCAGAAAGATGGCGATCAGGATGCCCAGCAAGCTGCACAACACGCCAATAACCGCATCGACGTCATCTGAAATCCTGCCCGCTTTGCGCAGCGCGGCAATGCGCGCCCTGGCAGCATCGAACTCTTCACGCAGGGAAGTGCCATTCACGCTTGCCATCAGTCCGCCCGCGATGCCATGGACATCAGGCCATGCGGTGGCCGCATCGCCTTTTCAGGCTTCCAAATGCAGCGAGTAGCCTTGACTGAAAGACCACCCCAATGCGGCTTTTCCCAAATCAATCGAACACGTGTCATAACCCGATAGAATCACGAAAATCGCAATGAGGGGATCGTTAATAGCCGATTCAAATCGTCGCACCACTCCGAGGCCAAAAAGGCATCTCGATTGAGCTAGTGGGTCTGAAACCGCCGTTGAATCTCGGGGACTTAAAGTGGGGGTGAGCAGTTACAAAATACGAACCGATCGGCTGCCGAGACAAAGGGACGGCCGACATATTTCAAAGTTGGGGCGTGGAGGCTTATGTCAGCGGTTGTGCAACCATGACTTTTCCCACAAGGAAGCATGCACCAAAAGCCGGTAAGGTGATTTTGGTGGATGTAAACAAGAGGTATTTCAGACGACCGGAGCGTAGTGAATACATATTGATCTCTCATGATTTGCAATTGGGCAAAATGGGCCACCACACCAAGAATATGATAGCGGCAGACCTGCTGGATTATTATCGGAACGTCGGCGACTACGTAATTACCTCGAAAATTCACTGTGCCATGCCGTGTTACGCGATGGGAATTCCCACTATATTTTGCGGCAATGCGGACTACAGGACCGATGCCGTCAACATGATCGGCCTTCCGCGCATGCAATTCTCGAAATACAGACGCTTGGGGGTCTCAGAGTTAATGTTCACAAATCCTGATTTTGACGCGGTAAAGGAGAGAATTTCGGCCGACTTGAGACGTAATTTGTCCGAACGCGGTGTTGAAATTACCGAACCGCGTTAGAGTACCTTTCAATTCTAGAGAGTATCCAACTTCAACTTGGAAGAGCAGGATTTCTTTGTACAGGGCAAACAAAGTGCAGCTCACTCCCCAAATGCAGTGAACCGCGTTGACTGTACTCAATCTTGATTGTCCGCGATGCATTCACTGTAACGGTGGTGGCGGCGTTTACGAGTTCAATCGGCCACAATTTGGATTAATGTTGTGGTGAGTACCAAGTCACCAACTGACCGCCAGTTCAACAGCTCGTTCGTTTCGGGAAATATCCACACTTCCGTCTGGCCATTCATCGATCGCTTCGCAAACGGTTTGCATCCTTGAAATTGGCAACAATACACGGATAAGTATGTCATCAAACAGAGTGCTCCGAAATTTGATGAAATGGATAGGAGAAACGCGGTGCTAAAAAATCTGTTCTCAAAGAAGCACAGGCGATTGCCCAAGGTGCCACTTGACGACAATTATCGCGCGCTCAAGGCGCACGTGTTAGACCGCATCAACCGGACCACGATTGGCGAAAGTCCGTTTTTCCACCTTTACATCGACCAGCTATTTCCTGAAGAATTTTTTCAGGCGCTCCAACGGCGTATGCGCTCCTACAAAAAACCGAGGAAAATGCAAACACGTGAGCAAGACAATCCAGGATTCGTCAATAGGCGCTTTCCGTTAGCAGAATGTCGCCATCTTGAGATCAGACAATTTCAGACTCTGTTTGAGGATGCGGACATCAAAAAAGCGCTGTTCCGAAAATTCTATATGAACCCTTCAGATGAACTGGTGTCCTCTGCGGAAATACATAAGAACGAATTCGAATTCGTTTTCTGCGAACCGGAACGATTTCAGAACATACATGTGGACATACCTCCAAAGTACATGTCTTTCGTGTTCTATTTTCCGGATGGTGAGCTGTCCTCTGAGGAGGAAGAGCGGAACGCCACGGTTCTTTACAACAAAGAGTTGAAGCCGGTTTATGGCGCCCGCTTCAGAAAGAACTCAGTCTGTGTGTTTGTGCCGCATTTTTACTCTTATCACGGATTTTCAACCACGGTCGACCGTGATGTGTTGGTGATGTTTTACATCAATGAGAATGAAATGAAGGCATATGACCAGATGCGCTTAACTGGCGATAAAGGTCCGGAATTCAATGGAATAGAGGATATGATAGAAGACAAACTCAAGCGGAATCCTCTTATCGAATATGGTAACGATCCGGCGCGTATCGAAACAGAGCGTCACGCCTGCAGAATTAATGCGCCTCAGGGTCGCGTATTGCTGGACTAGTTCTCGACCGCATTCAAAATCCGTTTCAGGGTTTCGTTTTGTTGTTGCTGAATGACCTCGATCGCCTTGAGACGCTCGCGGATGTCGGCCGACCGCTGCTCTAACCCGAATAATTCATGGGTGTGTGGTAAGGGTGGCGCAAGCTTTTGAAAGCAGGTATTTTTCGGTTAACGACGCCGAAAGCTCCAGTTTCACAGACAGGCCCCCTTACCATGATGCAGTCTACTTTCACCTCGCCCGCTTTGTCACCCTTAAACGGCAAACCGATCCTTCTCAATTTTGATGGCGCGGAGATGAGTTCCAATGCCGGTCTGACGCTTTTGCGGGAGGTCGAACGTCGGCACGACCTGGCGGGCCTTGTCTCTTCGTGCCTCACCGATCCACGAGAACCGGGCAAGGTGCGGCACAGCCTGCAAGACATCATCCGGTTCCGGATCATGATGATCGCAGCGGGATATGAGGATGGCAACGACGCGGATGATCTACGGACTGAACCGGCGTTCAAACTCGCTCTCGAGCGCGATCCCGGGACCGGGGCGGCCCTGTGCTCGCAGCCCACGATCTCGCGCATGGAAAACCTGGCCAACACACGGGCGCTGATCCGGATGGGGCGTGAGATGGTACGGTTTTATTGCACGTCTTTTGCCCGTGCGCCCCGCCACATCGTACTCGACATCGACGACACTTTCGATGCTGTCCATGGCCACCAGCAGCTACGCCTGTTCAACAGCTACTACGATGAATATGGTTTCCAGCCGATTGTGGTCTTCGACGGCGAGGGACGTCTTGTCGGGGCTGTGCTGCGCCCGGCCCGTCGGCCAACCGGCAAGGAGGCCGCTGCCCACATCCGGCGCCTGATCCGATCGATCCGACGCCATTGGCCTACGACCGAGATCCTGCTGCGGGCCGATAGCCACTACGGCACTCCCGAGGTTCTGGACCTGTGTGACACTCTCGGGCTGCGCTACGTCTTCGGCCTGTCGGGTAACCAACGGCTTCAGGCACAGGTGCAAACTCTGGAGGCATCCACGGCGGAACGCTACGCGCGAAAGGGCGAGAAACTGCGTCGGTTCAAGACATTCTCTTATGCGGCCCGATCCTGGTCGAAAGAACAGCGCGTCATTGCCCGGGTCGAGGTCGGTCCCCTGGGGCGCGACACACGCTTCGTCGTGACCAATCTGACCGCCCCGCGCGGCAAGCACGTTTACGAGAAGATCTACTGCGCACGCGGACAGGCCGAGAACCACATCAAGGGCTGGAAGAGCCACCTCGCCTCGGATCGCACGTCTTGCTCAAGGGCCAGCGCCAATCAGATGCGGCTCATGCTGCACGGCTGTGCTTACTGGCTATGGTGGATGCTGCGGGCGACCTGTCCAAAACGCTCCCAGTGGCGACACGCCCAGTTTGATACGTTGCGGCTTCACCTCGTCAAACTGGCCGCGACCATCGTCGAGAAGAAAACAAGGGTCGTCATGACTTTGCCAGCTTCGTGCCCGTGCCAGAGCCTCATTCGGCTTATGTTCGACGCGCTGGCCCCGCCGCGCGTCGCCTGACGCTCATATCGCCCCGACCAACCTGAAACAGCAACACGCAAAACTCCAGATAACCCCGCCGCCCGCCGGAAAAACCCCGACGTGGCATTCGGGGTGCGTCCAGAATCAATAGGGCGAAGAAAACATGCTGCCAGGGCCGGCAACACAACCATCGTGAATTATTCGGGCTAAACGGTCAATGCTGCTGTCGATGCCGGCGATGTCTGTCGCGTTGGCGGCAACCGTGTTCTGGAGGGTGACGTAACCTGCGATCAGACTGACCAGCATCGCGACCACCCCCAGAAGGCCGCTCCATGACAGGTTGGGTAATCTCGACGTCCCGGCCATCACACCGGCCTTCCAAACCGTTCTCGGCTCTGATGACCGCGTGCAATGACACAGACCAGATTTCGACCCTGTCGGTCCATCGAATGATATAGGAGGAGCCAGGCGCCGTTTCGCATGGTCGCAAGCTCCAGTTCCCCCTCGCTGTTCTCATGTACGCCACGCCAGACCGGTTTGAGCCCGGTTTTGCCGAACAGATCTGCGAAAGCAGCGCCCGCTGGTCCGCAAACCGGAAGCGCTCCGGAAAATAATGGATTCCCGGATTGTGTCGTTGCTGGTGCAACATGCAGACCGGAAATCACAGCGGCCAAGAAGACTGTGGCCAAAACCCTGCGAGCTCTGTTGATACCGATAATCATTTTGAGAACCTCCCGATGAGCGCCTTGCCGCCATCGACAAGAAACAGTGACGTAACGATCCAGCCGGCCCACTGATCGAGCGGTGCGGGCAAGGCGGCGACGTTCCAGGCGAAATGAAACAGGCTGTCGGCGACGACGGCGGCAAACCAGATTCCCAGTGGGACAACGAAGAACAGCTGGAACCACCATGTGCGGCTGGCGAGCAGGTTTGCCTGCGCCCGCGTGTGGACATTGACGATATCGGCCTTGATGCGCTCGCGTTCGGTATCGTTGTCGATACGGTGATCGACGCTGTCCAGAACACGGTCCAGCGTGCCGCCGGTGAGCCAGCCGAGCACCGCGCCACCGGCCTTAGCAATCAGACCGATCATCGGTTTGGAACCAGCCAGACAAGGGCGGCTGTGATACCACCTGCAAGGCTCGTGGCCATTGCCTCGTCGACACCGAGATCAACACCGTAGTGCGAGCGAATTCCGTTGCCTGCCATCATCAGCAGGGCCACGATGAATTTGTTGTACGCGCCCATGTCAGTTTCCTTTCTTGAAGAATCCAGCAAGCAACTGGAACAAAGCCGCCAGCACGCCGCCAGAAGTCGGAGATGCGGGTTCGGACTTTTCCGGGTTCTTGATGCCGGTCTGAGGGGTTTCGTCTTCTGCGGACTTCGGCTCGGGGACCCTGTTCGAATCGAGTGAGAGTTTCGGCACCCCGCCTGCTTCCTCGATTGCTTTGAGAAACGAGTGGTAGTATCCGGCGATCAGATCCCATCTGTCCGTGATGTTGACGGTGCGCCTGGCGTTGCGTAGATCGTCTTGGCCGACCTCGGTCAGATAGTGCTGGATCCCGAAGCCTTTACCGTTCCAGCGGCCATCCAAAAGGCCACGGATAAGGATGCGTGCGCCAATGACGGGATCGAGTGCCTTATCGGGATATCTGACCAGGTCAACGCCGGCATCTTCGCTCGAGCGTTCGTAGTTTTTCTTCCAGGTAGGCCTAACCGGCTTGAGGCTGTGAGATCGGACAAATTCTGGAACATTTGTGAACGTCACTGTCTGAGTTCAATGACCCCCAACTCCTGCCACATCCAACTGAAGTCGTAGACCGGTGCATTTGTACCCGCTCTGGCTTTGGCTTCGTTTAGCTCGAGAATCTTGAGCCAGGCGGTGATTTTCTGTCGGCCTTTCGCCGTCCGTGCGCTCTCGCGCGGGGTTTTGTCGTCGAGCAGGCCGATCGGGCGATCCAGGATGCCCTGGTAATGCTGTTCCATCACCTCTGCCCGGATAGCTGCCTGCTCTTCTTCGGAAAGGTGGGGAGGTTCAGGTGCCGCTCCATTTTCACGATGCGCCGCCATGGCCTGTTCCAGCGTTTGCCGGGCTATCAGCGGTGGTTTGACATGATCGCCGAGCAAATCAGCAAGACGGGCTTTGATCTCCTTCGCCCGGGGCTCGGAATTGATGTCCGCTTCGAGCGTGCGGCCCTTGAGGGCGATCATTCCGAGCACCGGTGATCCGTCGTCGAGTTGGGAGTTGTACATCTGACCGCTCTCTGGCAGAGCTTTTTGCGGCTTTGGTTTAGCGCGTCCGCCGCGATCCACCCAGTTCCAGATCTTGTCTGACGCGGCTTCCATGTCCGCCTCGCCGTCAAGGATCTTGCGCATCTGGGCCTGGGTTGTTCCCTTTTCAAAACGGTAGACAAGCTGGATAAACTCCACCTCATCACCATCGAAGTTGAAGAGTTGGGGAAGTGTTTGCTCGTCCGGATGCAGGGGCGTTACGGCCATCCAGGTTGTAGCGAAGAAAGAGCTTGCCGACTTCAGGGCGAGGCCGAGAGCGATGTCCTGAATCCCTTCGGGCGGGATCTCTTCGTCAAAGTCACCTTCTGCGCGTGCTTCGGCGATTATCTCCTCGAACCGGCTTTCGGCCTCTGCGACCATTTCGTTGAATTCAGACAGCAGATCATCTGCCCGTTCCGGTTCGAGCGGCAAGAGCCCGCCAGCAATGATATTCTGGCCGCGCACATTGACGATACGCATGGCGAATTGTTCCCAGGGTGCCATTGTCTTTGTTGCGCTTCGTTCCAATACCCGGAAGGGCTCGCCGTCCAGGATCAGATCACGAGCCAGAAAAGATTTTCCGGGGACGATATCGCTGACCTCGTAGAGGCTGACGGCGGAATCCCGGATGCCTTCCAGATAGGCGCGGGCGATCTTGGTTTCCTTCCAGCCTCGTCGCTTGAGGTACAGATCGACAACATTGCCATCCTCGGTTTCCCGACCGAGAAAATCGTTGAGGGCCATATCATTTAGCACGCTCACCCAGTGCCCGCCGATCCGATCGGCAAGCGCCTCGAAGCTGTCGATGTCGTGGGCTTCGCAATAAAGTCCGGTGTGGTCGTGAATGGCCTGTTGGAAATGCTCGGGCCATGGGCCCCGAACCATCCATCTGACCAGACCCTCGAAAATACTGTCAGGAATTTTGATGGTCACTCTTTCTGTCCTCTACCATAGCTCTTCAAACCGGCCTGCGGCCGTGCGTGTGTAATGTGCGGTGTGCCGTGGATCCCGATGTCCCAGATAATCCTGAATCAAGCGCAGGTCGTGGCCTTTGTTTGCGAGCGCGAACCCACAGGAATGCCGCAGCATATGGGGATGGATATGCCCTAGCTTGGCCTGTTTTCCGGCACGGGCAACGATGTAGTTCACAGCCTGACGCGTCAGGGGCTGTTTGCGTTCAGACACAAACAACCATGGAAGTGTGTCTTCTCGCAAAGCCAGCCAGCGGCGGATCGCCCTGAGTTCATCACCTGCAATGGGCTGCTCGACGCTAAGCCCATTCTTCAGGCGCGATATCCAGAGGCGCGCCTGATCAAGGTCCACATTGGAGCGGCGAAGGGTAGTCGCTTCCGAAACACGCAGCCCATGCCGGAACAGCAGCAGAAGCAGAAGGTGATCCCGAACACCATGGCGGCCCCGTTTGGCGGCCTTCAACAGCCGTTCGATTTCCGCCTCACCCAAAAAGTCCCGGCCACGCTCATGACCATCCGCAGGACGATCATGCGCATCACTCTTTACTTTTGGCCGGTTGGGCGGCATTTCTCAAACCTCGCATCGTCCTTGTTTTGCAGGCAAGTCTATCCTCATACTTTTTACAGTTCACGCACTTTGTAAAGAGTTCTAAGCGGCCAGTTTTCCAAAGTCGATCCGCTTGTCCAGATCGATATCGAACCGGCCGTAGGGATTGATGTGAAGATAGAAGAGTGGGGACAGCCCTTGTAGATCCCGCTCAGACAATCGGCTGACCCACTCCGGTTCCGACAGGATCGATTGCACCATGTGCGTGTTCACATAAACCAGTGACGCCTGAGAGCCTGACCGAAAAGTCTTTGGGAAAAATTGTTGAGCGATACCAGTCAATTGTGATTCCATGTTCGCAATCGAAAACCGAACGGAGGAACCACTGTGCCTTGGACTGATACCGCCCGCCTCACGTATAACCGCAAAACGGATCGTTATCCAAGTGACGTTACGAACGAAGAATGGGCAATCCTCGAACCTATGGTTCCACCAGCACGCCCCGGAGGACGCCCCCGGACCGCAGACATGCGCGAAGTAATCAACGCGATTTTCTACATCGGATCGACAGGCTGTCAGTGGCGTGCGCTGCCAATTGACTTCCCGCCCATGACGACAGTGCAGGGATATTTCTACGCTTGGCGCAATGCCGGTATTCTGGAGGCAATGAACGATCTGCTGGTCACCGCTGCCCGTGAATTGGAAGGGCGCGATGCGCAGCCGACGGCTGGCGTGATCGACAGCCAAAGCGTAAAAACGACAGAAAGTGGTGGTGTTTGCGGCTATGACGCCGGCAAAAAGACCAAGGGGCGCAAGCGTCATATCGTGACGGACGTCCTTGGGCTTCTGCTGGTGATCATCGTTCATGCCGCCAACATCCAGGACCGTGACGGTGCACCCGATGTGCTCAAGGCTGTCGGTAAAAAGTTCCCCTGGCTGCGCCATATTTTCGCCGACGGCGGGTATGCAGGTGACAAGCTCCGACAAACCATGGGCAACAAGTGGACCCTGGAGATCGTCAAGCGACCAGGTGCGGTAAAGGGTTTCGTTCTGCTGCCCATGCGTTGGGTGGTCGAGCGTACTTTTGCATGGTTGGGAAGGTGCCGCCGGTTGGCCAAAGACTGGGAGAACACCGTCGAAAGTTCAACCGCCTGGGCGCACATTGCAAGCATCCGCCTGGTGACACGCAGACTGGCAAGGCACTGCAATGCAACGTAAAACTTTAGATTCAGGCTCTGAAGCAGATGCAATGCGTGGGCCGATATCTCCTGATCGGCAATGCGGTTGCTGGATATCTCGCCCCCTTTGCCAAAGAAGACGAACCCGTTGGCACTGTTCCAGTTCTCAACAGCATTCAATCCTTCATGAATCTCGCGGCGGAAGTCCTCAGAACGCAGATAGCGGCACAAGAATATCGTCTTGATGGCGCGGCCAAGCTCCGCCAGCGCTTTGTAGGTCGGGTGCATCACATCAGCGCGGGCAAAGCGGCGCAGGATGGCTTCCGGATCAGCCATGCCGTGCTGCATGGCTGCAGCGTATTTGACCATCTCATCATATTGCCGCTCGATCTCGGCCCAGTCGACGGTACCGGACAGGATGGGCAGAAGGTTTGGCAGTTGTCCCCGCATGCCGGCGCTTGGCAAGGCCAGTTTCTGTCGCGCGATGGCCTTCAATCGGGGTGAAAGCTCGAACCCAAGCAAATGGCAGAAGGCAAAGCCGATGGCGCTCTGGCCATGACTGTCCACATATTGGCGCTGGATTTCCATGTCGGTGCAGTGGCGCAGCACACCTTCAATCATGGCCGCCACCTCCGAGGACGAACAACGCTTCAATTGAGAATAGATACAGGTGGCCTGACGCTCGACATGCCAATAGATCATGACGCCGCGTCCACCATAGCGCGCATGCCATTCGGTCATCAGGTTGCGGTCCCAGGCACCAAATTTGGTGGAATCCGAGGCGCATGCTGTTCCGGCTTCGCCCCAGATGGCAGGATTACGAATAGCCAGCGTCGCATCCGCGACCCGGCTGCAAGCCGCGCGCAGCGAGGCAGGGTCAATGTACCGTCGACGGACATGCAATAGCTCGTCATAACTGGTCCCGGGTACGCCGGCGGCAACACGCTTCAAGCCCGCATTGGTGCCCAGACCATATAAAGAGAGCAGCAAACGTTGATCTCGAATGTCTGGCTGCAGCACCTCTCTGGTCGCGGAGGTCTCAAAGACGTCCAGAAACCCTGTGTCCAGAGCTGTTTCCTTCAACGCATCCAGCAGTCCCGTCATCGGCCACCGTCGATTGATCTCTGACTTCAGCCCAATCAAGCCCGTTGGCTCGGGGGCCGGTTTGAAAGGTGTGATGCTGATCCGGTTCTCGCCAGACCATCGCAACCGAACCTTATCATTGTTGGGCAGCGTGGCATTCAGCTGAAGCAGTTCCTGTTCCAATTGCATGCGAACGGACTGGGTGAACGCCTTTGCATCCTGCGTGAGGTTCAGGCTAGCATAGTAAGCGTTTCGCCGTTCTGGGAAATCTTTCGGCAGATCGTCGTCTGGATTGCGATAGCGGTCTGCCCCCTCAACCCAGATCTCTTTCGCTCTGATCCGCTCCCGCAATTGTGTCAGAACACACAGTTCATAAGAAATGACATTCAGGCGCCCCCGCCCATCAATCACAATTTCCCTCCATTTTCGTGGGATTGACCCATCAGGAGCGAGCGCGGCCGGAGCATAGCGCCGACCTTCTTCATTCAAGCGGACAATCAAAGTCAAAGCATCCAGGATCGGCCGCCAGACCTTATTGTTCGATCGGAAATTCAGAACAGAGAGCAATGACGGCAACATCGGACGATAGTGATTGGCATAGGAGCCGCGCATCACAGTTTGGATCCGAATATCAAGCGTACCCTTGGCGTTATGTTCATCGATAACGGCTTTCAACTTTGCAGCACCTGCAACCGGAAAGATCACATCCGAAACAATCCCCTTTGGTGCCATCACTGCTGCGGTCGCCATGTCAACGAGCAATTGTTCTTTACCGTGAACCTTCTCAATGTCGGCGGCAATTCTCTTGACGACCTTGCGTTTGGATTTTGTGCCGATGCGATGCACGACTTCGATCAGCAACTCCACCAGCCCATCGATCAGTTGTGATCTGCGCGACATAAGATAAATGGCCAGCAATCCAGTGCGCTTTTCTTTGGAATGTAGCCTCATCTCTGAGGCGGCTTCGCCTTCAACCCGGCGCACCAGGGCCTTGATCCAAGTGGGGTCAATATCCAAGAGTGCGTGATCTGGCAGGCCCAGACCTTGAATGAAGGCAAGCCGGTCTGCGGCATCCAGCACGTTATCCAGCGTCGCCGCACCGACATCTCGCTTCAGTCGTTGAAATCCAGTGCGGCCACGCGGACCAGCAAGACTGGCTTCCAGTTCAAAGGCTGCTGATGCTGACAACTGAGCAGAAACTTCGGAAAGATAGCCATCCAGAACGCGTTGACGCACGGAACGTACAATGCGCTCAACGGTTTGCTCCGGTGGTGAAACCAGCTTGCGTGCCAGAAACCAGTGACACCCCAAATCAGTCATCTCGGAAAGGGAAGTGCCGCGTTGGACAACATCCGAAAGCAACCAGGTCTCGAACTCTGTCAAATCTGTTTGCTTCGGCCGGGAGAACCCCAAATGCTCAGCAACTCGTTTCCGATACCGGCGCGATCTGCGGTCATCAAACAAACTTTTTGGACAATCTGCGGGCCGTTCGGTTTGGCTGGCTACATATGAAATCACATTTCCGGCCAAACCTGACCAGTCTTCGATAAATCGGCTTGTTCGCCGCAAATGACAAAGCTGAAGGGCAGTCTCCAAACGAATATCGTCCGGCTGATCCGCCAGAAATATCAGATCAGAAAATGACAAACCCCAATCGTTCACGATATTCTCCAAAAAATAGCCTCCAACGCGCATTACGCGAAAAACTTCAGGGAGAACCCTTCAGAAGACAACCCTTGTTCACAAATGTTCCAGAATTTGTCCGATCTCACAGCTTCAAGCCGGTTGGGCCTATTACCGGTTTCTCCTGTTCTGCTCCGTACCCATTTTGTGGGCGAGCGTAACTACCCAGCTACCCTATCAAGCTGGATTTGATGGAATGTATTGAGGTCACGGATAAGCTGAACGGGGCTTTTGCTCAAGGCTCTCAGAACATCCCAGCTTTGCTTTCGCGCTGTTTCAACAACGGTGCGTAGAATGCAGTAGTTTTCAGCGCCTGTCTCAGTCCTGAAGCTTCCGGAGACCTTCTGCCGAACCTTTGTCATGCGCAGGTCACGTTCGGCTTCGTTGTTGGTGAAGGGAACATTGAGGTCATCGAGGAAGAGCAGGACCGCGGCCTTATGTGTTTGCATCCGTCTCGCCAGATTATGTCCAGCCCGTCGCTTCGGGCGACCGCGTTTGCCGGTCGTTGGACGTGCAAGCGGTGGCAGGCCTTCATGGAATTTGATCGCCCGGTCGCAACAGGCATCAAACCTCTGATCGATCTGATGGGCATGTTCCGGACTGACCGCTGACTTGCCTTGATCGCGTGCGATTTGTGTCAGCGTCAGGGCGTCGCACAAAAGGGCTTTCATATCCGTCGCCCAGGGTTCCCTGTCGTGATCGATGACGGCCTGCAACTCCCGGAGCAGATGCGCATTGCAAAGACCATGCTCCACGGCCTCCAGCGCCAAATAGGGTGGCCAGCAATCGTGAACGATCGTTCCTGCCAGTCCCGATGGGATATCACCTCGCCCGGTCCCGAGCCGAAGATGACTGAGGGATGTGGAACACAGCATATGCAGCCAGCGCGTCTTGCCGGCAATCCGCAAGCCGGTCTCATCCAGATGCTTCACGGCAACAGCTGTGCCGGACAGCAGTTCCCTTACCCTGTCCGCGAAAACGCGCATGCTGTCGGCCTTTTTGGCGATCAGACTGGCCAGCGTCGCCGGGGCGATCCTGATCTTGTAGAGGTCCGAGAAGATCCGTGCCAGGCGATCCTCGGGAATGCAGTGCTGTGTTTGCAAATAGGCCGCCAGGGCAGCGATTTCGTCACCATACTGGGCGGGGGCTTTCACGGTCTCGGGAAAGGCAGCGCGCACCAGCGTGCCACAGGACCGGCATAGACAGGTATGGGCTCTGTGTTCGGTGATGAAAAGAGGCGGAGGCGGCGCAAGGCCAAACACCTGGCGCGCGGCAAAACCTGTGGCGGCCTCAGGCGATAGCGTCGCACTGCAGCGCGTGCACTGATGTGGATAGTGATGGACGAGCGCATCCGGTGTCGCGACCTGCTTCAGCGTTATGCCCTTATGGCCATGTTGGCCACCAGACTTGCGGCCTGATTTGCCGCGCAAGCTCCTGGTGCGTCTTTCTCTGGCCGCTGGCTTCGCCAGCCCGTCACTGGACGGCGGTTTACTGCTGTTGGAACTGTTCAACCCCAACCGTCGTTCAAGATCACAGACCCGCTGAACAAGCGAGGCATTCTGCTCCCGCAACTGCCTGTTCTGTTTATCAAGCTCATCGACCCGCGCTTGCAAGAGCGCATTTTGACCGGCAAGCTCCATGACCAGATCAATGAGGTCCGGTTTTGACAGGGCGCTGAGGCGATCGCGGGTGAAACGAGTTTGCTTCATGATGCGCTCATGGAGTCAGAAACGACCGCGTCCGGAAAGCCTGTCAACCTGATTCAAATCGTCGCACACTCAAATTGCAAATCTGGTAGCTGGGTAGTTACGGGCGAGCTTTCTGATCTGCGCAAGTGTGGCGGCAACCGCGAACCTGCCCGTCTGGGCCTATGTTTCGCTGGCGCTCAGCGCCGGCGCCGCCTCGGGCGGCGGACTTGCGGTCGGGCATGAGCTCGGCCACAAGCTGAATGCGCTCGATCGGTGGGGTGGCAAACTCGTCTGTGCGCTCACCGGCTACGGCCACTTCTGCATCGAACACAATCGTGGTCACCACAGCCATGTCGCAACACCTGAGGATTGCGCTTCGGCGCGTCTCGGTGAAAGCGTCTACGCCTTTGCGGTGCGGGAGATACCCGGCGCAGCAAGACGCGGCTGGCAGCTTGAGCGCCTGCGGCTGCGACAGAAAGGATTTGGGTTCTGGAATCTCCGCAACGATATCCTGCAAGGTTATGCCATCACGCTTGCCGTGGCGGTCATACTTGCCTCGCTGCTCGGCTGGATCGTGCTGCCTTTCCTGCTGATCCACCATTTTGCCGGGTGGCTGCAGCTGACCTTTGCAAACTATGTCGAGCACTACGGCCTGAAACGGAAGAAGCGCGACAACGGGCGCTATGAGCCCTGTGCGCCGCGCCATTCCTGGAACACGAACCATATCGTATCGAACCTGATGCTGTTTCACCTTCAACGGCACTCCGATCATCACGCGAACCCGTTGCGTCCCTACCAGGCGCTTCGGGATTTCGAAGAACTGCCGCGTCTTCCGAGCGGCTACCCGGGTTGCTTCGTGATGGCTGTGATACCGCCCTGGTGGCGGAGGGTTATGGATCCGAAGGTCATGCGCTGGGCCGGCGGCGATATCGACAAGGCGAATGTCGTGCCGGGCGCTGAAAGCCGCTATGCCGGGCGTTTCGCTTTACAATAGTGGGCGTTGCGCGCCAGCTACTTTGAAACGGCTGCAAGCCGCCCTGCCCTGCGTGCCAGTTTGTCTGCCAGCTTGGCGCCGACGCCGGGGCGGCTCCACGGACACTCAGCGATGCAAATCGCGCAGCCGTGGGTCTGGTTGAAGAACGGCAGGCACTTGTCGAAATCGACATACCATTTCTCTTCACCACGCACGGTTTGCTTTTCCGGAAAGATCGCATCCGGCGGGCATGCATCCTCGCAGATGCGGCAGTTCATGCAGAAGTCGTCGAGCCCGAACGGCTGTGGCGGGGTCGACGCGAACGGCGCATCGGTCAGCACGGCGGACAGTCGGAAGCTGGCACCCATTTCAGGGGTGATCAGCGAGCCGTGCTTGCCAAGTTCGCCGAAACCACAGGCAATGGCCGGCGGGATCAGAGTGATTTTGCCCGCCATCGGACCAGTGACCGGATCGGCATCCCAGCCCGACCGTCTCAGCCAACCGGCGATTGCCTTGGCGGCGAAGGCGGCACGGCTGTACTGGCGCATGACCTCTGCACCGGCTCCCGGCTTGGGCGCCTCGGAAATGGCCGCGTAATCATGCTGGACGCCGATGACGATCACGTTGGAAAATGGCGTATCGTGTCCCGCAAAAAGCCAGTTGCGGTCGAGCGCTGTTGCGCCGACCTGCTCGCAATGGCCCGCTGAAACATATTGTTGGAGGGCCTCCAGCCAGGCCCCTGGCGAACGCTCGACCGGCCTCTCCGACAGTTCCGGCAACGGCGCGTCGAGGATCTCCTTGCGCCTGGCGCGCTCGGCGACGATCTCGGGTTCATCCGGGTTGACGGTGTAGAACCAGCGCTGCAGCCGCCCATGCGGTATGGTATCGGGGTCAGGTGCCCAATAGACAATGTCCGGGCGGCGGAATTCCTCTTCCCCAAGTCCATTGATCGCATTGCCCGACACGTCCGGCGCGCATTCCATTTGTGCGGGATCCGGCGTGAACGGACGATGGGGATTGGCTTTCGGCATGGCCGCAGTCTAGTGGAGCCTGCGGGAAAAATGAAATTCCGCGAGGAACGTGTACCAACAGACGCGCTGCGGTGCTCCGCAATCGCCCTTTACGATCGATGCGGCGGCATGCTGGAATGGACCGGGGCAGTTAGCATCAAGGACAGGTCGATGAGTGAAGAAAATCCATTGGGCGAGCTGACGATCCGCACCATGGCGATGCCGGCCGATACCAACGCGGCGGGCGATATTTTCGGTGGCTGGGTGGTCTCGCAAATGGATTTTGCAGCCGGCATTGCTGCGGGTCAGCGGGCGCGCGGGCGGGTTGTGACCATTGCAATCGAAGCAATGAAATTCATAAGGCCGGTCAAGGTCGGAGACGTTGTGTGCGTCTATACCGAAATCGAGCATATCGGCCGCACCTCGATGAAGATCCATGTCGAGGCATGGGTTCTGCGCGAACGTTACGGCAAGCATGAGAAAGTCACCGACGCACTCTTCACATTTGTCGCCGTGGACAAAGACGGACGCCCCGTGCCTGTGGCTGTGGATGCAACGCAGACGAACGGCTGAAAAAGAAAAGGCGCCGAGCGGCGCCTTTTCGATCATTCGGCTTGCCGCTATTGCGGAAGCTGGTCGTCCACGCCCTTGACGTAGAAATTCATGCCCAGCAGCGTACCGTCATCGGCGACTTCGCCATCGGCCAGCCAAGCGGTGCCGTCCTGCTTCATGACGGGTCCGGTGAAGGGATGCAGGTCACCATTGGTGATTTTCTTTTCCGTTTCCATGGCCATCGCCTTCACATCGTCCGGCATGTTGGTATACGGTGCCATGGTGAGAATGCCATCGATCAGGCCGTCCCAGGTGGACTGGGTTTCCCAGGTCCCGTCCATCATCGCCTGTGTCCGCTTGATGTAGTACGGGCCCCAGCTGTCGATGATGGCAGTCAACTGCGTGTTGGGTCCGGCTTCGATCATGTCGGATGCCTGGCCGAAAGCATTGATTCCGCGATCGGCTGCCACCTGCATCGGAGCCGTGGAATCCGTGTGCTGAGTCAGAATATCGACACCCTGGTCGATCAATGCCTTGGCGGCATCGGCTTCCTTGCCGGCATCAAACCAGGAATTCACCCAAACCACCTTGATCTGGAAATCCGGATTGACGGATTGTGCGCCGAGCAGGAAGGAGTTGATCCCGCGAACCACTTCCGGGATCGGGAAGGAGGCGATGTATCCGGCAACGCCGGTTTTCGACACCTTGCCGGCAATCTGGCCCTGGATGTAGCGTCCCTGGTAGAAACGCGAATTGTAGCTGGTGACATTATCGGCTGTCTTGTAGCCGGTTGCATGCTCGAATTTCACGTCCGGAAACTTCTTCGCGACATCAAGGGTCGGTTCCATGAAGCCGAAGGATGTTGTAAAAATCAGTTCACATCCGGAACGGGCAAAACGTTCAATGGCACGCTCGGCGTCCGGACCTTCTGAGACATTCTCAAGAAACGGCGTTTCTATCTTGTCGCCGAAATGATTCTGCAATTCCTGGCGGCCGATATCGTGGGCCTGGGTCCAGCCGCCGTCGGTCTTCGAGCCGACATAGACGAAGCAGATCTTTGTGGCGGCCTGGGCCGCACCGGCTCCCAGACTCATCACGGCTGCTGCAGACAGAGCCAAGAGAATTTTTTTCATGGTGTTCACCTCTTCTGTTGTGATCGAGTGTTATCAACGGTCCGGCACAAAGGACTGGCCAAGCGATGCCGGGGTGTTCATCAGCGTCAGACGCCTGTTGCGTGAAATAATGACCAGAACAATGATAGTTGCAAGATAGGGCAATGCGGTCAGGAACTGTGACGGAACCGGTATGCCGTAGGCCTGGGCGTGCAGTCCGGCAATGCTGACCACACCGAACAGGTAGGCGCCCGCCAGAACACGCAACGGCCGCCAGCTTGCAAAAACAACCAGTGCCAGGGCGATCCAACCGCGGCCCGCGGACATATTCTCTACCCATTGCGGCGTGTAGACGAGCGACAATTGGGCGCCGGCAAGCCCGGCACAGGCACCGCCGAACATGACGGCGAGATAACGGGTTTTGATGACCGAGATACCAAGCGCATGGGCGGAGCCGTGGCTGTCACCGATAGCGCGCAGTTGCAGGCCGATGCGGGTCCTGAACAGGAACCAGCTCACGCCGACGACACTGAAGATCGATATGTAGAATATGATGTCCTGATTGAAGATCAGCGGCCCAAGCAGCGGAATCTGATCGAGCAACGGAATGGCAATCGGCTCCAGCTGTATGCCGGCTTCGCCGACAAAGCTCTCGCCTATCATGCCGGACAGTCCCAATCCGAGTATCGTCAAAGCAAGCCCTGTCGCGACTTGATTGGTGACGAGCGTCAGGGTCAAAAATCCGAAGAGAAGCGAAAAGATGCACCCGGCGAGGAGCCCGCACAGGGCGCCGAAATAGGGATTGCCTGAAAGCTGCGCTACGGCGAAGGCAACCACCGCACCGATAACGATCATGCCTTCAACACCGAGATTGAGCACTCCGGACCGTTCGACGACCAGTTCGCCGATGGCGGCAAGCAACAAGGGTGTCGCGGCGGTCGTGACTGTCAGAAGAATGGATTCTACCGGTGTCATCTATGCGCCCTCCCCGGCCATTTCCGAGTGAGTGGCAAGTTTCAGCCTCACACGGTAGTGAATGAGTGTGTCGCAGGCGAGCACGAAGAAAAGAAGCAGTCCCTGAAAGACACGTGCGATTTTGTCCGGCAGACCTATGGATATTTGTGCTGCTTCCCCGCCCAGATAGGTGAGCGCCAGGACAAGTCCGGCAGCGAAGATGCCGAGCGGATTGAGACGGCCCAGAAACGCAACGATAATCGCAGTAAATCCATAACCGGGTGAAATCTCCGGCTGCAGCTGCTCGATGGTACCGGCGACTTCCGAAATCCCGGCGAACCCTGCGAGTGCGCCTGAAAACATGAAGGCAAAAAACACCATCTTGTTTGCCGAAAACCCGGCAAACCGTCCGGCCCGTGCTGACTGGCCAAGCACAGTCACCTGGAAACCGCGCAGCATGTAACTCATCATGAACCAGGTAAGCAGCGTCGCAACGATGGCGAAAATGATGCCGAGGTCGGCCCTGCCAGCCGCGGGCATAAGCTCGGGCAGTATCGCCTCAGCATCGAAAGCGCGGCTTTCCGGAAAGTTGAAGCCTTCCGGATTGCGCCATGGTCCGCGTACCAGCCAATCCAGGAACAGGTCCGCCACATAGACAAGCATGAGGCTCGACAAGATCTCGTTGGTATTGAAGCGTGTCTTGAGGAGTGCCGGTATCGCGGCATAAAGGGCGCCGCCGATAGCCCCCATGATCAGCATGACCGGCAATACCAGAAACGAATCCCACTCATGAACCAGAACAGGCAGGATTGATCCGACAATGGCGCCGACGATGAACTGTCCCTCAGCGCCAATGTTCCAGTTGTTTGACCGGAAACACACCGACAGGCCGACAGCGATCAGGATGAGCGGCGCAGCCTTGATGGCAAGCTCATGCAGGGACCAGACTTCGGTCAGCGGCTCGATGAAAAAACTGTACAGAGCGTCGATTGGATTTTTGCCCATCGCGGAGAAAATGATGGCGCCTGCAATGATGGTCAGGCCCAGCGCTATAAACGGCGACACGATTGAAAACAGCGCAGAATGAGACGGTCTGCGTTCAAGTTCAATGCGCATGGGCAGCCTCCAGGTGTGTTCCTTCGATCGGCGTGTCTTCGCCGTGGATGCCGCCCATGAGGAGGCCAATTCGCTCCAGGGTCATGTTCTCGGCGGGTTCCGCCGCCGAGAGCCGCCCCTCATTGATTACCGCGATGCTGGTGGCGACCTCGAATATCTCGTCGAGGTCCTGGCTGATCACAACCACGGCCGATCCGGAGTCGGCAAGATCGATCAGCGCCTGGCGAATGCGGCTTGCGGCTCCTGCATCGACGCCCCAGGTCGGCTGGTTCACGACAATGACCGACGGTTTTCGGTCGAGTTCGCGGCCGACAATGAATTTCTGGAGATTGCCGCCGGAGAGAGACGAGGCGTCCGGGTCTTCGCCGGACATGCGCACATCCATTTCCTTGATGATCCGTTCGGATGCCTGTCTGACGGCATCGTGACGGATGATCTTCAGGGGGCCGCCAGTCAAAAACTCGGCCGCATCAGAGCGGTGGCGCGCAAGAACCATGTTCTCCGACAACGTCATCGACGAAACTGCCGCATGGCCATGGCGTTCTTCCGGCACAAAGCCTGCGCCGAGAAGCCGGCGCGCGGAAATGCCCAGGCGGCCCGCATCCTTACCACAGATCCGGATATCGCCCGGATTGTCGACGAGTTCCTCGCCGGACAGAACATCGAACAATTCGCTTTGGCCGTTGCCCGCGACACCCGCGATGCCGATTACTTCTCCGCCACGCACGGTCAGGTCGATGTCTTTGAGCGCCACGGCGAAGGGTGTCCTTGCCGGCGCCGAGAGGCTTCTTGCCTCGATCAGGAGCTCATCGGTTACCTTGGCGCCGGTATTGGAGACGGATTTGACTTCCGATCCGACCATCATGCGCGCCAGTGAGGCCGGCGTTTCCGAACGCGGGTCACAGTCGCCGGTCAGTTTGCCATGGCGCAGCACGGTGGCGCGGTCGCAGATCCGCTGCACTTCCTCAAGCCGGTGGCTGATGTAAAGAACGGAGCGCCCTTCGGAGCGGATTTTTTCCAGTGTCTCGAACAGCCTGTCGGCCTCTTGCGGTGTCAGGACCGAGGTCGGCTCGTCAAGGATGATGAGTTCGGGATTCTGCAAAAGGGTGCGAACGATCTCGATGCGCTGGCGCTCGCCGACGGAAAGATCCGCCACATGGGCATGGGGATCGAGCGGCAAACCGTATTCACGAGAAAGGACCGCCGCCTGTTCCGAAATGTTCTCGATGCTGACATCGTCGTCCATCGACAAAGCGATGTTCTCTGCGACGGTCAATGCCTCGAAAAGCGAGAAATGCTGGAACACCATGCCGATGCCCAGGCCGCGGGCCTGCCCCGGGCTGGTGATCGTGACGGGACTTCCCTTCCAGAAAATCTGACCGGATGTCGGCTCAAGCGATCCGAACAGCATTTTGACAAGTGTGGATTTTCCCGCACCGTTTTCGCCGAGAAGCGCGTGGATCTCGCTGGACTTGATCTCCAGATCGATGTGGTCATTGGCGCGCAATTCGCCAAAGATCTTGGTCAAGCCGCGCACTTCCAGAAGGCAATCGCTTTGCCCAGGTTCGTGATTAGCCAAAATATCCTCCCCCGCATGTCGCGGATCCAACCATAGTGATCCTAGGCGCACTCGGCACGTGCCGGAAAGATCGAACGATTATAAAGAGCTTCAAATTTTTGACACATAATTGCAGCCGGCTGTTCCGTTGTCATCCAGGAATGTTGCAGTGCAAAATATTTGCGCAACACGCCTAATCCTTGGGCTGCGGCAGATAGTCCATCATGCTGACTTTTTGAATGACACCCACCAATTGAATGGTAGTGTTACAGCCGATTGTATCCACAGGGCCTCCAATGGACGAGACATACGACATCGCAGTAATCGGCGGCGGCCTGGCCGGAACGGCCGCAGCACTCGCTGTTGCGCAGCGCGGCTACAAGACCGCCCTCGTAGCGCCGCGGCCGGCCGGTGAGGACGACCGCACGACCGCTCTGATGATGCCTTCGATCGAACTGCTTAAGCAGCTCAATGTGTGGCAATCGGTACAAGAGGCGGCGGCACCGCTGCGCACAATGCGCATTATTGACGCTACCAGCAGGCTCGTTCGTGCGCCAACCGTTACCTTTCACGCCAGCGAACTGGATATCGATGCTTTCGGCTACAACATGCCCAACGGGCCGCTTCTCACTGCGTTGTCAGCAGCCGTTGATGCAAGTGACACTGTAATCCGCGTTCCTCAAACGGCCGTTGCCGTGGCTGGACGCCTGGACCGGGTCGACATCGTTTTGGGAGATGGCGCGTCCATTTCGGCCAGTCTTGTCGTCGGGGCTGATGGCCGCAATTCCAAAGTGCGCGAGGCGGCCGGGATCGCAGCCCACAATTGGCGTTATCCGCAGACGGCAATCGTTCTCAATTTTGAACATGAATACCCCCATGCGGACACGTCCAACGAGTTCCACACGGAAGTCGGGCCGTTCACGCAGGTACCCCTGCCCGGCCACCGGTCGAGCCTTGTCTGGGCGCTTGCACCCGAAGACGCGGAGGCCAAGCAGGCGATGCCGGCCGAAACATTGGCACGGGTTATTGAAGAAAAGATGCAATCCATGCTCGGCAAGGCGACAGTCGTCAGCGCCGTGCAACGCTTTGCCTTCAGCGGGATGATCGCACGCTCTTTCGGGCACGGTCGAATGGTCCTCGTCGGCGAGGCAGGACATGTCTTTCCGCCGATCGGCGCACAGGGCCTCAATCTCGGCCTCAGGGACGTGCTGGACTTCGTGTCCGCGCTCGATCATGCCGGTGGTCCGGCGAACGCAATCGCGGCCGCGCAATACTACAACCGGGCGCGGCGCAGCGATGTCGTTTCGCGAACGGCCAGCGTCGACATGCTGAACCGGACACTGCTGCACGATTTCCTGCCGGTTCAAATCCTTCGTTCCGGCGGGCTTGCCGCGCTTTCTGCGATCGCCCCACTACGCGTTTTTGCCATGCGCGAGGGCATGAAACCGGGCAGCGGTTTCAACCTCCTGCGGCGTTCCGGGCATTTGGAAAGAGATCGGCCGGCAGAAGCCCGGAGGTGATTGCGTAGAGAAGCGCCGTCACGGTGATAACTGACAGTATGGTGGTCACCAACACTGTTGCCGATGCCCGCTCGACCCATGTTTCATACTGTTGCGCCAGCACAAACACATTGGTGGCCGTCGGCAGCGATGCCAGGAGCACGGCTGTGAAAATCCAGGTCCTGTCAAAATCCCCGACCAGTCCCATGGCGAGGTAAACCAGCAGCGGATGCGCGATCAGCTTCGCCGGCACGATGAACGACAATTCGGCCGGCATTCGCCTCAGTGGCCGCAGGGCAAGCGTCACACCCATTGCAAAAAGAGCGCAGGGCGCCGCCGCCTGTGACAGGTAGTCGATCAACCGCTGCGGTGCGTCGGGTATTGATATATTCAACCACGCGACGGCCACACTGGCGATGGTTGCCAAGATGAATGGATGAAGAAAAATCCGGCGCGCGATCAGTACCGCGAGCGTCGGCAGCGGATGTTTTTCGCTGCCCGAAACCGCCATCATGCACGGCACAATGGCAAAATGCATGATGTTCTCGAAACAGAAGATCAGTGCGACCGGCACGGCCGCCTTTTCGCCAAAAGCCAGGATAGCGAGGCTCGGGCCCATATAGCCGATATTGCCATAGGCGGCCGCCAGTCCCTGGATCGTGCCGGCTGCGATTGTCGCCCGTGCGACTATGACGGCCAGTGCAAAAACGATGGCAAAAATCGAATAGGTCGACAGAAGGCTTGCAAGGATAAAATCCATGCGCGCCAATTCCTCAATCGGTGTCTGCGACAAGAGCTTGAAGAAAAGGGCCGGCAGGGCAAGGTAAAGGACAAATATGTTGAGCCAGCCGAGCGCATCGGAGGGCTGCTGCACAAGCCGGGCCGTGACGTAGCCCAGGAAAATAAGCCCGAACAACGGGAGAATTAGCGCTGTTATCTGTGACATCGAATGAAACTGTGGTTGCGATACAGCTTGTATTCAGAAATCGTGCATAATCAAGCAATTGTAGCCGGCAAATAATGGAACGAACCTTCCACAGCGCCGCCAAAGTTACTGATTTGTTACTGGATTTGCGGGAAAGGCGTTGAAATTGCGGACGCGTTGCCTCTATTAGTGATGACAGGAGGCATACATCATATGCTCAAAACAAGAACGGCGAAATTTCAGATAGGTCAGACGGTTAAACACCGCGTGTACCCGTTTCGCGGCGTCATATTTGACGTTGATCCGATCTTCAACAATACGGAGGAATGGTACCAGTCCATTCCAGAGGATGTGCGGCCGCACAAGGAGCAGCCTTTCTATCACCTGTTTGCGGAAAACGAAGACACGGATTACATCGCCTATGTATCAGAGCAGAACCTGCTTCCCGATGACAGCGGTCAACCGGTGCAGCACCCCCAGATATCCGAGCTGTTCGAAGGGTCCGATGATGGTGTCTACAAGCTGCGGGGACCCGTCGGTCACTGAATGATCAACGGCACTCTCCCGGAATCAAAAGGCGCGGTCAAACCGCGCCTTTTTCTTTAGTTCTGTTCCTTGGCTTTTTGCTGCGCCTCTTCCAGCTTTTCCCTCGCCGCCTGCGCCTTGCGCTGCATTTCTTCCTGCAGCAGGCGCTGCCGCTCCTGCAGCTCGGACTGGGCCACCGGTTCGCCGTCAAATGCGTCCGTAAATCCCTGCAGCGACACCTTTATGGGATTGGGTGCGCGCTGAAAGTTGACCGAGGTGAAGACCACCTCGCCACCGCGCTTGAATGAACTCACAATTGCATCGGTCAGCGGCACCTGGGCAACACATTTATCGGGCATGCAAACGGAAAACGGAATGTTCTGGCCCTTTCCGCCGTCAATCTGCATGACGACACCGGGGGGAATGGTGCGGGCGGAGGGTACTGATACCTGCAAGAGCTTGTTGTTGACCTTGCCCTCGACAAGAATCAGTCCAACCGCGGTCAGCAACTGCCCGGTCGACGCGGTCGTAATGTTCTGAACGACACATACGTCATTGTCTTCCTGTTTCGTGCACACTTTGAACCAACCCTGGTTCGGGGCCTGCGCATGCGAAACACTCATGAGCGTAAGGGTCGCAGCCCCCGCAAACATGGTCGCCAACGCAGTCCTTGCGACTTTTGATGTCCTGAAGGTCATTCTTGCATCATCTCCTGGGCTTTCGATATCTATCATAACCGGGGTGCCGGGCGTATCCATCCTGATGGCGGCCCTACCCTTGGTGTCCTATCCGCGGCCTTGGCCGGCGGATCCGCCTCGCCAATCGCGCACTCCCTGTACCTCAAATACGGCCATTGCAAGGCTCAAATAACCGGTCATTCCACCGTTGTCTAAGGGCAAAAGGCCGCAATGTCACCCCGTTTACTACTAAGGAACATGGAATGTGGGCGATTTCCTGTAATAGCCTTAATCGGCGGGCAGAAGCTGTATCGTTGGATTGCAGGCGGATCGTGTTACGGTTTGCGGCGAATCAGTAAAGGGATGCCATGCAAATAGCACTACGAATTATCACCGCGGTACTGTTTGTCTTCGCAGCGGCCATTGGCTTGGCTCGGGCTGAAAATCCGCGGCACGCGATTGCCTCGCATGGGGACCCGGCGCTGCCGGCCGATTATCAGTATTTCCCCTACGTGAACCCGGACGCACCCAAAGGCGGACGGATCTCATACGGCGTGTTCGGGACGTTCGACAACCTCAATCCCTTTATTCTCAAAAGCATGCGGACAACAGCGCGCGGCATGTGGGACCCGCAGTTTGGCAACCTGACCTATGAAAGCCTGATGCAGCGCTCGCGAGACGAACCCTTCACGCTGTACGGCCTGTTGGCGGAATCCGTCGAGTTCGACGACGAGCGGACCTATATCCAGTTCAATATCAATCCGCTGGCGCGCTGGTCGGATGGCGAGCCGGTCACTGCTGATGATGTGATCTTTACGTTCAATCTGCTTGAGGAAAAGGGCCGCCCGCCCTACTCGAACCGCCTCGACAAGGTTGAAAAGATGGAAAAGACCGGTCCGCTCAGCGTTCGGTTTGCCCTCAAGGCGGATGCCGGGCACGAATTTCCGCTGATTCTCGGCCTCAATCCTGTTCTGGCTGAACATGCCACGGATCCGGATACGTTCGACCAGACCACATTCCAGCCGCCGGTCACGTCCGGTCCCTACAGGATCGGCGAAATCAAACCCGGTGAAAAGATCACCTTCGAAAGGCGTCCTGATTACTGGGCCAGGGATCTTCCCGCCAAACGCGGCACCGACAACTACGATGAAATCTCGATCGAGTATTTCCTTTCAGACAGCGCCCAGTTCGAAGCATTCAAGAAAGGTGTCTACGACATCCAGTTCGAGGGCAACCCGACCAGTTGGAAACGTTCCTACAATTTCCCGGCGGTTGAAAAGGGCAAAGTCGAGAAAACGGTATTCGAAAATCAGCTTCCCGCCGGGATGCACGGCTTTGTGTTCAACACGCGCCGGGACAAGTTCGGCGACGTGCGCGTGCGGCAGGCGCTTGCCATGCTGTTCGATTTTGAATGGGTGAACAGGAGCCTGTTCGACAATGCCTACAAGCGAACGGAAAGTTATTTCCAGCATTCAGAATTGTCCTCGATCGGCGTTCCGGCGAGCGAGCGCGAGCGTGAACTCCTTGAACCCTTTCCGGATGCCGTTGAGCCATCGGTGATGGATGGCACCTACCACGCGACACGGACCGATGGCAGCGGTCGCGACCGGACGGTCCAACGCAACGCGTTGAGGCTGTTCAACGAAGCGGGCTACAAGATCCAGGGCGGAAAACTGATCAATGATGCAGGCCAGCCCCTCACCTTCGAAGTGATGACCCAGAACGAGGGACAGGAGAAAATCGCGCTCGCCTACCAGAGAAATCTTGCGGCACTCGGCATCGACATGAGCATCCACACGGTGGATGACGCACAGTATCAGCGCCGCAGCCAGAACTATGACTATGACCTGATCATCAAGACCTATACCGCCTCCCTGTCGCCCGGTGCCGAACAGGTATGGCGCTGGGACAGCCGTTCCCGTGATGTGCCTGGAACATTCAACTATGCCGGAACCGCCGACCCTGCCATCGATGCCATGATCCAGGCGCTGCTGGATGCCCGTTCCCAGGAAGACTTCGTCGCTGCTGTCCGGGCATTTGATAGGGTGCTGATATCAGGGCACTATGTTGTTCCGCTTTACTACCTGCCGGGGCAACGGGTCGCCTACCGTTCAAATCTTGAACATCCGCAGGTGACGCCCATTTACGGATATGTGCTGCCAACCTGGTGGGACAAGAGAGCCGAGAAATAGCGCCTCACAGAAAGGAAATTCCCATGCCTTCCGTGAATATCGACATCGTTTCGGATGTCATGTGTCCGTGGTGCTATATCGGCAAGAAACGGCTTGAGCAGGCGCTCAGCAAATTGCCCGACGACATCGATGTCGATGTGCGATGGCGGCCATACCAGCTTGATCCGACACTTCCGAAGGAAGGCAAGGACCGGGAACAGTACCTTTCCGAGAAGTTCGGAGGGTCTGAGCGTGCCAAGCAGATCTATGCAAACATTGTCGATGCGGGACGCGAGGAGAACATCCCATTCGATTTCGAAGCAATTGCCGTGTCACCGAATACGCTGGATGCGCATCGGATCATACGATGGGCAGCATCAGAGGCGCCCGGTGTGCAGGATCGACTCGTCGACCTCCTTTTCAAGGCGTTCTTCATCGAGGGAAAGAACATCGGCGACAATGATGTTTTGCTTGATGCGGCGGAGCAAGCGGGCATGGACCGGGCAATCACGGAAAGCCTGCTGGTCGGACAAGCCGATTGCCTGGAGGTCGAGCAGGAAATCGAGGTCGCCCGCAAGATGGGCGTCACCGGCGTTCCCTGCTTTATTCTTGATAACAAATACGCCGTCATGGGTTCGCAGGCGGCGGACATCCTTTCAAACGCCATCAGCGATGTTGCAAAGGAAAAAGAAACAGCCGCAGCGTCCGAAGCACTCTAGTCGGCCTCCGCGATTTCAGCCAGTTTCGTCATGATGACGGCCGCGCCGCCCAATCGCTTTTCGGCACTGGGCAGGTCCCTTAGGAAAAAGACGCTCTGATCGGGCCTGATCTTGGCAAGTGAGCCCAGGGTGCCCAGGTAGGCGACCAGGCCAGCGGGATTTGGAAACTCCGCATTGCGGAACTGGACAACTACCCCCTTCGGGCCGGCATCGAGTTTTTCGACATTTGCCCGGCGGCACAGCGACTTCATGAAAACGATCTTCAAAAGGTGCTGGACCTCCTGCGGCAGCGGCCCGAAGCGGTCGATGAGTTCGGCGCCGAATGCATCGATCTCATCGGGTGTCGTCAGGTCCCCGAGTCGCCGGTAAAGGCCCAGCCGCAGGTGCAGATCGGGTACGTAGCCGTCCGGGATCATGACCGATGTCCCGACCGTGATCTGCGGAGACCATCCTGTGTCGACGCGTTCCTCTTCGCCCTTCAGTTCCGCGACCGCCTCCTCCAGCATGTGCTGATAGAGCTCGAATCCGACCTCCTTGATGTGACCGGACTGCTCTTCGCCCAACAGGTTGCCTGCACCGCGGATATCCAGATCGTGGCTTGCGAGTTGAAAACCGGCACCCAGCTTATCCAGCGACTGCAGGACTCTGAGACGGCGTTCCGCGGTTGCTGTGAGCGTTCGATTGACCGGTAAGGTGAACAAAGAGAATGCGCGGACTTTCGAGCGCCCCACCCGGCCCCGTAACTGATAGAGCTGAGCCAGACCGAACATGTCGGAGCGATGCACGATCAGCGTGTTCGCCGTCGGAACGTCGAGGCCCGATTCGACGATCGTCGTCGACAGCAGCACATCGTACTGACCGTCGTAGAAGGCGTTCATGATATCGTCGAGCTCGCCGGCGGGCATCTGTCCGTGCGCGACGGCAACTTTCAGTTCCGGCACGTCCGATTCCAGGAACGCGTGGATTTCGCCGAGATCCGAAATGCGCGGGCACACATAAAAACTCTGACCGCCGCGATAATGCTCACGCAGCAAGGTTTCGCGAATGACCAGCGGGTCGAAAGGCGAGATAAAGGTGCGCACGGCCATGCGATCGACAGGCGGTGTGGTAATCAGCGACAATTCGCGCACGCCGGTCATCGCCAGTTGCAGGGTTCGTGGTATCGGAGTCGCCGAAAGGGTCAGGACATGGACGTCGCTCTTGAGCTCCTTGAGGCGCTCCTTGTGCTTGACGCCAAAATGCTGCTCCTCGTCGATCACCAGCAGTCCGAGATTGGCGAATTTGATTGCCTTTCCAAGCAGGGCGTGCGTGCCGATGACGATATCGGTCTTGCCGTCGGCCAGTTCCTTTTTCGTCAAGCCCAGTTCCTTCTGCCCGACCAGCCTTGACGCCTGCTGAACACGTATCGGAAAGCCGCGCAGGCGGTCCGTGAACGTCTTGTAGTGCTGCCGTGCAAGCAGCGTGGTCGGCACAACCACGGCAACCTGGACACCGTTCATCGCGGCTATGAACGCGGCGCGCAGCGCGACCTCGGTCTTTCCGAATCCGACATCGCCGCACACAAGACGGTCCATCGGGACGCCGCCGCCGAGATCAGCCAGGACAGCGTCGATCGCAACAGCCTGATCCTCGGTTTCCTCGTAGGGAAACCGGGCGGCGAATTCATCGTACAGACCATCCTGCATTGTGAGTTGCGGTGCATGACGCATTTGCCGTTCCGCGGCGATGCGGATCAGCGCGGCAGCCATGTCGAGCAGGCGCTTCTTCAGCTTTGCCTTGCGCGACTGCCAGGCGACGCCGCCGAGCCTGTCGAGAACGGCCTCCGCCGCATCGGATCCGTAGCGCGACAGCAATTCGATGTTTTCGACCGGCAGGAAGAGTTTCGCCTCTTCCGCATAGCGCAGTTCAAGACAGGCATGCGGCGCCCCCGCGGCCTCTATGGTCTGCAGTCCAATGAATTTGCCTATTCCGTGCTCTGCGTGAACGACAATATCGCCTTCCTCGAGGCCGGAAACCTCGGAGATATAATCGGAGCCTTTCTGGCGACGGCGTCCGCGACGAACCAGACGGTCGCCCAATATGTCCTGTTCGCCGATAACGGCAAGGCCATCGATCTCATAACCGCTCTCGAGATTGAGGATCGCCGAAGCCGCTTCACCGGTTTCCAGGTTGCGTGTTTCAGAAAGTGTTTTGATCCGGCGTACGCGTTCAAGACCGTGCTCGGAAAGCACCTGCAAAAGCCGGTCGAGCGATCCTTCCGTCCAAGCGGTGATGACGACCGAGATTCCGTCTGCGCGCATTTTGCCGATGTGACGGACGACCTGGTCGAACACATTGACACGGGCCGCCTCGCCCTTCTGCTCGACAGTGCTCGCCCATCTCGGACCGGCGTGGGCATCCAGATTGATAACCCGGCGCTCGCCGATATCGTCCTCCATGAAGGGTGACAACGTTACGGCATTCAAATCATTGAGGAAATCCGCAAGTCTGTCAGGTGTCAGATAAAGCTCTTCAACCGGCACCGGATTGTAGGGCGTCGCCTGCGATGAGGACAGTTCTGAAGCCAGATCGCGGCGCGCGCCGAAATGATCCGTGATTTGGGCGTAGCGTTCCGTGGCAGCTTCCATGGCGTGCCGGTCGGCATAAAACGCAAAGCCATCGAAATAGTCGAAAACCGTTTCCAGCCGCTCGTAAAACAGGGGCAGCCAATGCTCCATGCCGGCAAAACGGCGACCTTCGCTGATCGCCTGATAGAGCGCGTCCTTTCGGGTCGCAGCTCCGAACAGCGACAGGTAGTTGCTGCGGAAACGACTGATTGTTTCGCTATCCAGCGAGACCTCGCTCATGGGCTGAAGGACGAACTCCTTCGCCTGGCTGGTCGTTCTTTGGGAAGCCGCGTCGAAAGACCGGACGCTCTCGAGCGTGTCTCCGAAAAAATCAAGGCGCAGTGGTTCTTCATAGCCGGGCAGGAACGCGTCCAGGATGCCACCACGGATGGCAAATTCACCGACTTCCCGAACGGTTGGAACACGGTCGAACCCGTTGTTCGACAGCCGTTCGGCGAGATCGTCCATCCTGATCTGGTTTCCCGGCCTCGCCTGGAAGCTCAACCCGGCGAGTTCTGACCGGGGTGGAACTTTCTGCATGAGCGCGTTGATTGATACCAGGACGATTGCGGCATCCGGGCTTTCATTGTGATCGGCAAGCCGACCAAGGGCAGAAAGGCGCCGCGCCGCCGTATCGGGGCTCGGGGAAACCCGGTCATAGGGAAGGCAGTCCCAGCCCGGCAGCTGCAGGACCGGTATATCCGGTGCAACGAATTCAAGATTCTGGGCAACATCCGCCATACGCTGGCCGTCCGAAAGAATATAGGCGACCGCCCGGCCCTTTCGGGCCGCCTCCGCAAGAATGAGCGGCTCGGTCCCTGATGGAACATTTGCCAGGGTCGTCGGCGCCTTGATATCGATGATCCGCTCGGTGGCGATGTTCGTCAGCATTGCGTATCACTTTGCCGATACGCACAGATCCGTTGGAAAAGATCGGTGTCATAGTCCTTCGGCACCGCGATCTCTCCGGTTACCCACTGGATAAGATCACGGTCATCGATTTCCAGGATCGATTCGAAGATATCCAGTTCCTTCGGACTCAAACGATCAATATTCTGGTCAGCAAAATGTCCCAGAATAAGGTCCATTTCCCTTATTCCGCGATGCCAGGCTCGGAACAGAATGCGCCGCTGCCTGGGGTCCAGTTGTGCACTCGTGCGGGTGGTGCCGGTCATTGTCGATTGGTATTCCTGATGGATATGCGCCTCTATAGCGAAGGCCATTCGAAATGTCAGCTTCCCGATCAAAGATCGGCTGGCTTCGTGATAGGTTGGCGTCGGTTCTGAGGTACGGGAATTGAATGGAAGATAACTCCGAAGAAATCAGGGTCAAGCATCCCGATTGTGCAACAGGCTTCCGCGCGCGGAGGGCATTGCGTGATGCGCCCTAGCCTGCTTGATCCTCTTTTTGTGCCGATTACGTCATTTACCGGGATCGGGCCGAAGATCGCCACCTTGATTGCCCGGGCCCTTGGGCGTGAAAGTGCAGAGGAAACACGCGCGGTCGATCTTGTCCTGTTGCCTCCACACCGGGTCATCGACCGCCGGAACCGGCCGGGCGTTGCGCATGCCGTTGAAAACGCGATTGTCACGCTGGAGCTGCGCGTCGACAGACACCAGCCTGCGCCGCGCGGAAAACGCAACATTCCCTACCGGGTGCTCGCCCATGACGAGACCGGCGACATCGCACTGACTTTCTTTCATGCCCGGCAGAACTGGTTGGAAAAAGCGCTGCCTGTCGGCGAGACCGTGCTGGTCAGCGGCCGGGTCGAGTGGTTCAACGGCCGCGCCTCCATGGTCCATCCGGATCACATGGCTCTTGAAAAGGATGCGGACGATTTTCCGGTCATCGAGCCTGTCTACCCGTTGACCGCCGGGCTCTCGCCGAAACTTCTGCGGCGGGCAGTTGACGGTGCCGTTGCCAGCCTGCCCGCTTTGCCCGAGTGGCTTGACGGGACACTGTTGCGCCGACAGGGATTTCCGGACTTTGCGCAGGCTATAGAGCGCATTCATGATCCGCGTGATGGCGCCGATATAGAGATCAACGCGCCGGCGCGGCGTCGCCTTGCCTATGACGAGTTGCTCGCCGGGCAATTGTCGCTTGCGCTGGTCCGGCAGCGCGTGCGCAAGCTGCGTGGCAATCCGGTTCGAGGCAACGGGTCGCTTCGCTCAAAGCTGCAGGCCGCGCTCCCGTTCCGCCTCACCGGCAGCCAGGAAAAGGCGATTTCGGAAATTCTGACCGATATGGAGAGCCCCGAGAGGATGCTTCGGCTGCTGCAGGGTGATGTCGGCTCGGGCAAGACTGCGGTCGCGCTTTTTGCGATGGTCGCCTGTGCCGAGGCCGGCGGACAGGCGGTGCTGATGGCACCCACCGAAATTCTTGCCCAGCAGCATTTCACAACCATCAACGCACTGGCGGAAAAGGCCGGGCTGCGGGTGGAACTCCTTACCGGTCGAATGAAGGGCAAGGAGCGCGCGGCCGCTTTATCGCGTATCGAGAGCGGCGATGCGAAACTGATCGTTGGAACACACGCACTCTTCCAGGAGAATGTCAGTTACCATGATCTGCTTCTGGCAGTCGTCGATGAACAGCACCGTTTCGGCGTTCACCAAAGATTGCGTCTGACCGCCAAGGGGTCCGCCCCGCATATGCTCGTGATGACCGCGACGCCCATTCCGAGGACGTTGGTCCTTGCCGCCTTCGGCGACATGGATGTCTCGCGCCTGACGGAGAAACCGGCCGGCAGGCAACCGATCAAGACCGTAACAATCGAACTGGAGCGCATCGGCGACATCGTGCATCGCCTGCGGGATGCGGTTTCAAATGGTCGGAAAGCCTACTGGATCTGCCCGCTTGTCGAAGAATCCGAATTGTCGGAACTGATGTCGGCCGAACAACGCCATGCATATCTTGCAGCGGAGTTCGGTTCGCTTGTCGATGTTGTTCACGGGCGCATGAGCGGTGTTGAAAAAGACCGGGCGATGCAGGACTTTAAATCCGGGAAGACCCGCATCCTGGTCGCGACGACAGTGATCGAAGTGGGTGTCGATGTCCCGGATGCCTCAATCATGGTCATCGAACATGCGGAACGCTTCGGGCTAGCGCAACTGCACCAGTTGCGTGGCCGGGTAGGCAGAGGCGACGAGGCGTCGAGCTGCATACTCCTGTACAAGGCGCCGCTGAGCGAAACTGCAAGGGCAAGGCTATCGATCATGCGCGAGAGCGAGGACGGTTTCCGGATCGCTGAGGAGGATCTGCGCTTGCGGGGCGAAGGCGAAGTGCTGGGCACCCGGCAATCGGGCACGCCGGGATTCAGGCTGGTCGACCTGGAAGCGCACCGTGACCTTCTCGAGACGGCGCGCGACGATGCACGCTACATCCTGAATCAGGACGGGGAACTTGCGACAGAGCGTGGACATGCGCTTAGACTGCTGCTCTATATCTGGAGGCGTGACGAGGCAATCCGATTGCTGCAAGCCGGTTAGGATCAGGAAATGACACCGTTTCAGTCAACCGATGTCGAGACTGTTTTTGAAGGTTATCCGGAACCGGTCCGCGCCGGTATGCTGGCATTGCGCGAGCACATATTTGATGCGGCCAGGCAAACTGACGGTGTCGGAGAAATCGAAGAGACACTGAAGTGGGGCGAACCGAGCTATCTTACCCATCGGCCGAAGAGCGGATCGACCATACGGATCGACTGGAAACCCGACCGTCCCGGACTTTGCTCGGTTTTCTTCCATTGCCAGACCAACCTGATCTCGACCTGCCGCGAGCTCTATCCGGATCTGTTCGAATTCGATGGCAATCGCCGTATGTCCTATCTGGCAGATGATCCGCCCGATGCCGATGCGATCAGGCACTGCCTTGCGCTTGCCCTGAACTATCACCAAAGAAAAAAGATCCGCAAACCGGCTGCTTGAGGGATGGATTCCGCCACAGGCCGCTGTGTCTTGCCGCACCGGGCTTTCAACGCTACTAGGGTGCGGTAATTGTTGAGGGCGGGGTCTACTTTCGTGACAGCGAAGCACAAGGTCGTTTTTGCAGGTCTGGCGCGCGACTGCGCACATGCGCTGCCCCAGATTTTTCAATCCCTGGAGGATTTCGGCCAGAGCCTGGACGATTGGGGCTACGTATTCCTGGAAAACAATTCGGTCGACGCCAGCTTTGATTTGCTCGAGCGGTTCAACCGGCGCCATAACCGGGGCGTGGTACGCTCCTACGGCGATCTGCAGTCTGAAATCAAGATACGCACAGAGCGGCTTGCCATGCTGCGGAACCAGTGTGTGGAGGAAATACAAGCGAGTGAAAGGCTCTGCAACTTCGACTTTCTTGTCATCCTCGATCTTGATTCCGTCAATGAACGGCTCGACAAGGCACGCATCCTTGAGTTGATGGAATTGAGCGATCCGGATTGGACAGCGGTCTTTGCCAACCAGAGTGAACGCTACTACGACATTTGGGCGTTAAGGCACCCGACATGGTCCCCGGATGACTGCTGGAGGAGAGTGAGAGAGCGGCCTGATGGCATGTCCAAGGAGGATGCTGTTCAGGAGTTTGTCGTCAAGCGGCGCGAGAGGCTTGATCCAAGCCGCGGTTTCATTGAGGTCGACAGTGCGTTCGGTGGTCTTGGCGTCTATCGCCTGAAAGCGCTTGACGGTTGCCGCTATGTTGGGCTTGCAGAGGATGGCGAGGAAGTCTGCGAACACGTCGCTTTCCACGAATGCCTCAAGGCCCGGGGCGGTCACCTCTACATCGATGCGAGACTGATCAACGGGCGTGGCAACACCCCGCACAATGCCGGTATGAGTTTGAAGACGAAATTGCTCCGTAAAATCAACAAGCAAAGGGAGCAGTGGCGAAGCTGATCGTACCTATTCGGCAGCCGTCTGGTTGTCTCGCCTTTCCTGCTCTTCCAGCGCTTCCTTTGCCAATTGTTCTGTCCTGGCATGGTATTCCGGCGCCACCAATCCCGCCGAAATGACCATCTTGGCGGCTTCCTCGACTGTCATATCCAGAATGATGATGTCTTTGCTGGGAACGAAAAGCAGGAAACCCGACGTGGGGTTCGGTGTTGTCGGCAGGAAAACCGACATCGTTTCCTCGCCGGCATCGTGAAGCCTGGCGTCCACTTCGCCCTTGGTTTCCGTCGCCAGGAAGACGATCGACCAGATGCCTCTCCTTGGATATTCGATCAGCCCTGCCCGGTTGAAGGAATTGTTCTGCTCCGCAAGCACGGTCTGGAAAATCTGTTTCAGGCCCTTGTAGACGCCGCGTATGAGCGGCATGCGGTTCAGGACCGACTCGCCGTAGGCGATAATCGTGCGGCCGATGAGGTTGGCAGTCAGAAAACCGACCAGGGTGATGAACACCAGGGCCGTCAGGAGACCAAATCCCGGTATTGAAAACGGCAGATAATTGTCCGGATTGTAGACGGCGGGCAGATACGGCTTCACCCAGCCGTCGACCCACATGATAAAAGACCATGTCAGATAGGCCGTGATCGCCAACGGAGCGCAAATGATCAACCCTGTCAGGAAGTAGTTCCTGATCCGTGTCGAAGCTGACAGGCGGGTTTGTTTTTCAGGCATGCACCAGGCCGCAACGGGAAGCAGACATTTCGCGAAACAATATAGGGAGATCTGCGGCAGGCAACAAGCGTCGATGCCGGCGGGTATCGACGTGGTTAACGTAACAAATTGTAATAGTTTGTTTTTTCGTGCCCGCCTATTCCACCGTCACCGATTTGGCCAGATTGCGCGGTTGGTCGACATCGGTTCCCATGAAGACAGCCGTATGGTAGGCGATCAACTGGATCGGCAGTGTGAAAATCAGCGGCATCATCAACTCGTCGACGTCCGGCAGCGTGATTGTTGCAAGCGTATCGAGTGTCGACGCGGCTGCACCCTTTTCATCGGTGACGAAGATGATGCGGCCACCACGGGCCGCCACTTCCTGCATGTTTGAGATGGTCTTCTCGAAATGGCGGTCATACGGGGCAATGACGATGACCGGCATGTTCTCGTCGATCAGGGCGATAGGTCCGTGCTTCAGTTCTCCCGCGGCATATCCTTCCGCATGGATGTAGGAGATTTCCTTGAGCTTGAGCGCGCCTTCCATCGCCAGAGTGAAGTTCGTGCCACGCCCGAGATAAAGCACATTCTTGTGCCGGCTGAGTTCCCGAGACAGGTTTTCCATTTGTGGCTGAATGGTGTTGAGAACCGATGATGCAATCCGCGGCGCTTCGGAAAGCGCGCGTACCATGCTGGCCTCTTCATCGGCGATGAGCGTGCCGCGCGCACGACCGGCCGCGATGGCCAGGGCAGCAAATGTGGCAAGCTGACAGGTGAAGGCCTTGGTGGAAGCGACGCCGATTTCCGGACCGGCGAGCGTCGGGAAGACGACATCCGATTCGCGGGCAATCGTCGATTCACTGACATTGACGATAGCGCCAATCTTCAGTCCATGTTCCTTGCAGTAACGCAGCGAAGCCAGCGTATCGGCGGTTTCGCCGGACTGTGAAACAAACAGCGCCGCCTGATTGCCCGGCAGGGGCATCTCGCGGTAGCGGAACTCCGAGGCCACGTCGATCTCGACCGGCAGCCGGGCATAGCGCTCGAACCAGTACTTGCCGATCTGCCCGGCGTAAAACGCTGTGCCGCAGGCGGCGATCTTGATGCCGTCAATCGCCGAAAAGTCGATATCGGGCGCTATGTTGCGCACTTTTCCTGCGGTGAAGTCCACGTAGTGCGCCAGTGTGTGCGAAACGACTTCCGGCTGTTCGTAGATTTCCTTTTCCATGAAATGGCGGTGGTTGCCCTTTTCCACCTGGGCATAGGCGGTGGAAGCCCTGGAGCGGGGACGTTCCACGGTGTTGCCGCTGGCATCGAAAATCTCAACACCATGTTTCCCGACCACTGCCCAGTCGCCATCCTCAAGATAGGTGATGTCGTCGGTGAAGGGAGAAAGCGCGATGGCGTCCGAGCCGAGATACATCTCGCCGTCGCCGTGGCCGACCGCAAGTGGCGGGCCGTTGCGCGCGCCCATGATCTTGCCATCCTCGCTATCGAAAATCACGGCCAGCGCGTAAGCCCCCTTGATAAGACCCAATGTCGCCTGCATGGCTTCGCGGGGGGTTTTTCCGTTGCGGATCAGGCTGGCGAGCAGTTGCGCGACGACTTCCGTGTCCGTTTCCGTTGTGAATTGAGCGCCGCGCGCCGTCAGTTGCTGGCGGATTTCAGAAAAATTCTCGATGATTCCGTTGTGAACGACCGCAACGCCCTCGCAGAAATGCGGATGGGCGTTCTGCTGGGTCGGCGCGCCGTGGGTCGCCCAGCGCGTATGACCGATACCGACCTTGCCGTCCAATGGGTGGTGCGTAAGTTCGGTTTCAAGGTTGGCGAGCTTGCCTTCCGCCCTGCGGCGGTCAAGCTTACCTTCGCGCAGCGTCGCGACGCCGGCTGAATCGTATCCACGGTACTCCAGCCGCTTGAGCGCATCGACAAGCAAAGGCGCTACCGGCTGTTTGCCGATGATTCCAACGATTCCGCACATGTGTAACCCCTCACAACAACGCCTTGATAGCCAATCGGCTCAACACTGCAAACGGCGCCGGCTTCACATTCAATTACATGGTAAAATTCGATTTTAGGAGATCCGTGACGCAAAAACCATCTATTGACCGGACTTCAGACGCCGCTCTTTATCGGCCTTGAGACGCTCGCGCAACTTCCTTGCAAATCCTTGTTTGTTTGCCTGTTGGGCGCGGCCAAACGCAAGCGCATCGTCAGGCACTTCGCGCGTTATGACACTACCGGAGGCGACATAGGAATCCGCGCCGATCGTTACCGGAGCAACGAGCGATGAGTTTGAACCGATAAACGCGCCCTCCCCGACCGTCGTCTTGTGCTTGTTGAAACCGTCATAGTTGCAGGTAATCGTGCCGGCGCCGATATTGGCATTTGCGCCGATCTCCGCATCGCCCACATAGGCCAGATGGTTGACCTTCGCGCCGGTGCCGATCGCGGCATTCTTGACCTCTACAAAATTACCGACCTTGGCGCCGGGTTCGAGCGCCGCGCCCGGCCGCAGCCGCGCAAACGGCCCGACAGAACATCCGCTCTCAACCGTCGCGCCCTCCAGGTGACTAAAGGCATGGATGGTCGCGCCGCTTCGTATGGTAACGCCCGGTCCGATGACCACATTCGGCTCGACGACCGCGTCGGCCTCAATCAGCGTATCGTGGCTGAGGAACACCGTTTCCGGTGCCCGCAATGTCACACCAGCCATCATCATCTCATGGCGTTTCTGTGCCTGCCAGATGGCCTCGACCCGGGCAAGGCCGGCCCGTGTATCGACGCCGAGAATCTCATCGGCGCTGGCCTCGATCGCCGTTACCGAACCGCCCTGCTCGCGCGCCAGGCCGACAATGTCGGTGAGATAATATTCCCCTTTGGCATTGTCATTGCCGATGGCGTTGAGGAGATCGAGCGCCTTGTCGCCGGCAATCGCCATCATGCCGCCGTTGCAGAACGTGATGGCGCGTTCCGCCTCGGACGCGTCACGGTGTTCGCGGATGGCGACAAGTTCGCCGTTTTCTTCGATGAGACGGCCGTAACCGTGCGGATTTTCCGTGCGAAATCCGATGACAACGACATCCGTGCCCGCTGCCAGCGACGCCCGCGCATTCGCCAGGGTGGATGGCGTGATCAGCGGTGTATCACCGAAGATCACCAGGACGTCGTCGTAACCCTTTGCGATGGCGTCGCGCGCGGCGAGGACCGCGTGTGCGGTGCCCAGACGTTCGGTCTGTTCGAACGTCGAGACGGGAAGACCGGTATCGGCCGCCGTCCTGACCGTTTCGGCATCGCGGCCCACTACCAGCGCAACAGCGTCGACTTCCGCCGACTGCGCGGCCCTGACCACATGCGCAATCATCGGCAGACTGCCCACCGCATGCAGAACCTTGGACTTGGCGGATTTCATCCGAGTGCCCTCGCCTGCCGCGAGCACAACCGCCAGACAACTGCGCGCCATAGCTTTCTCCGTTTTCGGTTCTTTTGTCGCCGCAAATCCTATACAGGACGTCTAAAGAATTTGTTCTTGTTGCGAAAGCCCGGTTCGTCCCGATCTGATGACATCCTCCGAACAGCCCGGCGGCCCACCATCCGTGCGCATGCCGATTGCCTATGCCGTGATGCTGGTTACGCCTTTGCTGTTTGCCAGCAATGGCGTGATCGGGCGCGTCACCGTTGCCGAGGTATCGCCCTTTACACTGGCGTTCCTGCGTTGGGGGGCCTGCGCGCTGATCCTGCTGCCATTTGTTCTGCGATCCGGCCGTGAATGTCTCGACCTAGTCAGGGAACGGCCCGGAACCCTTTTGGCGCTCGGGTTCCTGGGAATGTGGCTTTCCGGCGCGGGTTTTTATGTGTCGCTGCAGTTCACGACGGCGACCAATGCGACGATGATTTATACAACGTCGCCGCTCTTTATCATTCTGCTCGAACGAATCCTGTTTGCGCGGGCGATACGCAGTCGCGAGGTGGCGGGAATCATCGTTTCCTTCGCTGGCGTTGCGGCGATCCTCATCCAGGGCAGTCTGTTGACCTTTGTTACCGGTGCGTTGAACCCGGGTGATATCGGTGTGGTCATTGCTGCAGCATCCTGGGCCGCCTATTCCATCATCTTCAGGGGGCCGCGTCTGTCACGGCTGCCGATCATGGCGCTTTTCGGCCTTGTCTGCGCTGCGGGCGCTGTGCTGCTCTTTCCGTTCGCGGCATACGAGTATTATTCCGGCGCGCGCATGCCGTCTTCCGCCGCTGCGTGGCAAGGCATTGCCGGCATCATCATATTTTCTTCGCTGTTCGCCTTTTCCGGGTTCCAGTTCGGCCTGCGCATGATGGGCGCTTCGATAACCGGCATATTCATGTATCTCATGCCGGTCTACGGTGTAGTTCTCGCCTATGTGTTTCTCGGTGAACGAATGCAGCTACATCACGTCGTGGGCATCGTGCTGGTTCTGGGCGGCGTGTTGCTGGCGACAATCCCGTCGCGAAAATCCGGTTGAGGCTAGCCGATCGTTGCAAACACCGGGAAGGTCTCGAGCAGCCAGAAAGCCATTGTTTGCATGCCACCGGTCAGGAACAGGACGCCGGTCAGCACGAGCAGCCCGCCCATGGCTTTTTCCACCGTGCCGAGATGACGGCGGAACCGGGTAAGAAAGCGCATGAACATGCCGGAAAATCCGGCGGCGATCCAGAACGGTACCGCTAGGCCGAGAGAATAGGCGGCAAGAAGAAATGCGCCCTCTCCCACGGTCTCGCGCGAACCTGCGACACCAAGGATCGCGCCGAGTACCGGTCCGATGCACGGGGTCCAGCCGAATGCGAATGCAAGACCCATAATGTAGGCGCCGGTGATGGTCGCGGGCGTTCCACCACCCTGGAACCTTGCCTCGCGCGCCAGGATCCCGATCCGGAAGAGACCGAGGAAATGAAGCCCCATAATGATGATCACGATGCCCGCAATCTGCGCCAGAACATCGATGTGGGTTCGCAGCATGCCGCCAATGCTCGATGCGCCCGCACCCAATGCGATAAACACCGTGGAAAACCCGAGCGTGAAGAACAGGGAGGCGAACATGATCGAACGCCGTGCGCCATTGTCGCTTTCCTGGCCGGTCTGGAAATCCTCGACACTGACCCCGGCCATGTAACAAAGATAAGGTGGCACGAGCGGCAATACGCAAGGCGACAGGAAGGACAGTCCGCCGGCAAAAATAGCAACCAGGATTGAGATATCCGCGATGTTCAAATGACTCGTCCGATTTGTCTTATGGCCTTCTAATAGGCCGCATGACGATCACACGCCAGTCACCTTTTTGCGTGGTGAAATGAATTTCCCAAAAGAAACAGAATCATGTCATTTTGCAGTTGACCCGGTCAGACGGCATGCATATGTTCCGCGCAATTCTTGAGAGCGGCCGTCGGGCCCTTCGGGAGCCGATAGCTCAGCTGGTAGAGCAACTGACTTTTAATCAGTAGGTCCAGGGTTCGAATCCCTGTCGGCTCACCAAATCTCAGGACGCCGATTCCAATCAAATCGACCCGGATTTATGCAAGAATTTTCTTGCTTCACACAAGCTCGCCATCCGCCAATCATTCAGGGCCCGAGAGCAACCTCATTCCACGCGCATCCAGTCCTGCGAGCGGCAGATCGGTCCCTTGCATCCGGAGACGACGAGCTTGCCGCCCTCCAGCGACAATTTGCCGTTGGCCGTGATGTTGGCGGCCGGTGACCAGACCTTGCCGCCGTCCCATTTGCCGGCGCCGTCAGGTTTCATGTCCCAAATCATCTGCTTGCCGTCATACTTGTAACCGGACACTGCCTTGCCGTCGGAACCGAAGGCCCCGGCGATCGTGCCGCAGAGGCTGGATCCGCAGGGTTCGATCTTTACCTGAAGATATCCGCCGTCAGGCGCTGACTGCGTGCGCCAAAGACCTGTGGCGTCGGATGCATGGGCGGCGGATACGGTCAGGACTAAACCGACTGCGGCGATAACAATCTTCTTCATCATCTGAACCTTCGACCTTGTGCTTTCTTGTTTCTCGTTCCTAGCAAGCAAATGTGCCAGCTTTATTTGCCATTATCGATTGCATCTGGAAATAATTCGCTCCGATAGTTGTCCCAAATCAATGAAAGCTGCTAGCGTTGCCTAATTATTATGCAAGCGCTCATACCGCGCCTATACGATTTGCAACATATTTCAGGAACTATAATGGCAACGGATACTATTGGTGATGACGTCGGCTCTTTGCCGGACATATTTCTGACAACGGACGATAGCAGCCCCTGGCGCAAACGTTTCGACCATATACATATGGCCCTCAGGCAGCGAATTACCACGCTTCAGTACGAGCCGGGCATGCGACTTGACGTGGATCGGCTGAGCGAAGAATTCGGCGTCAGCCGTACGCCGGTTCGAAATGTTCTGCAACGCATGGATCAGGAAGGCCTGGTGATCACCCGGCATGGCGTGGGCACGATTGTCGCCCCGATCGAGCTGGAGGTTGCCCGGCATGCCGTCCAACTGCGGGTTGAACTGGCAGCGCTGATCGGCGTTCTCGATCCGAACCCGATCAACGAGCCGATCATTTCCGCAATCAGGCACGCACGCACCACCTATGGCCAGATCATGGATGAGGAAGATCCGGCATTCTTTGCCAATGCGGATATGGAGCTCCATGCGGCGGTGTGCCGCATCATCGGCAATCCGCTGCTGTTTCGCACCTATGATGAACTGTACTTCCGGACGGCCCGACTGTGGTTTCACTATCTTCCCAGCAGGGACAGGGCCGAAGAGGTCGGGATCTTTCTGAATGATATCGACCTCATCGTGGCGGCCGCGGAACATCGCGATGCAAAAGGCGTCGGCTTTGCATCACGCAACGCGATATACAACGCCTTCGCGCGCCTCGATCAGTTCATCAGGTCTTAGGAATCGTCCGACAAGGCGCCGGACAGTCCGACAATGAACTCTGACACACGGTCAGGGCCGTATCGGGCGATGCGGATGAGTTGGTCAAAGTGTCCGGCGAGCGCCCTGATGTGTTCGACCGAGTTGACGACCAGGTACATGTTGCCGAGATAGACGGCCGCCCGCAACGGGCCGAACAGCGTGTAGGGCGCGGCGTAGGTTTCTCTTCCGTCAAACAGAAACAGACGGAAGGTCGGATAAAGCTCGGTAATCAGCGCCACCATGTGATCGAGCTGTTCGCGGCGAACGTCAACGGGAAGACCACGCCACACGCCCTGCCCCTTCGCAAACTCCTCCAGGCGCTGCAGCGGCATGCACACTTCCATGTCGGTTTCCGGCCGGCGTGAGTAGATGAGCTGATCCTTTGCAAGCTGGTCGCGCACCTCTCGATCATCGCGGTCATGGGTGTAGAATTCGAAATTGCGAACGCTTTCCGTGCGCAGCAGGTCCGGCAAGGCACTGGGCACATAGCGGATCTTGTAACCCATGGCTTCGCGGTGCCATTCGGCGATCATGCGGCTGCCCGTGTCGTCCGTGACCCTTTCGACCTCGAGCATCGGTGCCTTCTCCTCGCCGAAGGTCTCGGCGGCTATCAGGCCCATCAGCCAGTCCAGGGACACGCCGCAGGTGCGCGAAATCGCACAAAGCGTCTCCGCCCTTGGCAACCGGGTCGAGCCCGGGGCGAGGAATTGGCTCAACGCCGACCGGTCGATACCGATGCTTCTGGCGAAGCGACTGAGGTTAAAGCCTTTTTGCGCAATTAACAGCGCCATGCGGTCGCGGAATACCTCGGCGACATCGCGTTTGTCTGTGTATTCTGTCTCCATATGTTGTGTAATATCATGATTATTCATCAATTTCCATTTTCCACACAATCAAAGTCGCATTCTCATTTTTATTCGCGCATTCCCACATTGTCCATGGTGCTTCGATGTGATCATTATCGGTCCGTGTTTATGGGGACAAAGGAATGATTCTAAAAGATAATACGGAATGGCGGACAGCCGCTCTCATTGCATTTTGTTACTTTTCCTGGGCGTTTCTCGTTTTCGGCCTTTCGGCTTACATCCCAATCGTTGCCGCCTTGCTGGTGATACCGGTCATCACGCTGCATTCATCGCTGCAACATGAATGCCTGCACGGTCATCCGTTTCGCTTTGCCTGGATGAATGACGCGATTGTTCTGCCGCCTATCGGGCTATTCATCCCGTTTCTCCGTTTCAAGGATGTGCATCTGGAGCACCACCAGAACGCGCGTATCTGCGACCCTTACGACGACCCGGAGAGCTGGTATGTGGAACAGGACTTCTGGGTGCGATTGCCACGATGGCTGAAGCTTGTCTTCGAGGCCAACAACACGCTGTTCGGACGCATGCTCCTCGGACCGGCCATCGCACTGATCCGGCTGGTGATTTCCGACTCCAGGGCGATCATGCAGGGTGACAGGAGAGTGATGCTGGCATGGGCACTGCATGCAGTTCTTTTGCCACCGGTCATCTTTGCCATTGTCAGATGGTCTCCCCTTCCGTTCGCGGTCTATTTCCTGAGCGCCTATGTCGGGCTGTCCCTCCTCATGGTCCGAACTTATCTGGAACACCAGGCAGAGGAGACCTTGCGTGGTCGATCGGTCATCATCGAGGATCGCGGACCATTCAGCCTTTTGTTTCTGAATAACAATCTGCACGCCGTTCACCACGCCTATCCGGCGGTGGCATGGCACCAGCTCCCTTCGCTCTACCGTCGTCACCGGGCACGGTTCCTGGCCATGAACAAGGGCTATTTCTTCAAGAGCTATGGAGAGATATTCCGCCGCTTCGCCTTTCACCGCAAGGAGCCGGTTGTCTACCCGCTTGAGACGGGACAGCGGCACTGATGGACGCCGGCGCATTTGTCGCGACATTGCCAATGTATGACTGGCCGGAAGTCAGAGCCGCGAATGATGAACTCTGGAACTGCCTGCGTGTTTCCCTGCGTGACCATGGTTTTCCGGCACCTGAACGGCTCGAACGCGGTGAGCCGGCCGACGATCTGTGGCGAAGCCGAAACCTCGTCCTCGGCCAGACATGCGGCCTGCCATTCGTTCGCGATCTGATGCAAACCGTCTCGGTGGTCGGAACGCCGTCCTATGAAATCGAGTGCGGGGCTGGAAGTTATTTCAGTGCGATCGTGGTGCGGAACGACAGCGATATCGAAGATATAGCCGATCTGAAAGGCCGCCGGCTGGCGTATAACAGTCCCTGTTCCCAGTCGGGATATGCTGGTCTTGCCTATCACCTGCGGGATCTCGCCGGCGACGCGCCCATCTTTTCGGAAAAGATCCAGAGTGGCTCTCACCGTGAATCTGTCCGTATGATTGCGGGTGACAAAGCCGACGTCGCGGCAATCGATGCGGTTGCATGGCGCCTTGCACAGAGGCATGAACCTGCCGCCTCGGGACTTCGTGTGCTGGCCTTGACGGAGCCGTTGCCGGGACTGCCGATGATTTGTGCCCGGAACAATGGCTGGTCTGTCGACAGAATGCATCTGGCGGTGGTTGAGGCCATGGCGACGCTGGAACCGGATATCGCCGACGCGCTGCTTCTGAACGGCTTTGCGCCCTACAGCGAGTCGGACTATTCCGTCATCGCCCGTCGGGCGGAAAGAGCGCAAGGCGTTGCTCTTTGAGACTGAAATGACGAGACAGGAAAGGCCGTACCATGCCTGCACAACCGTCCTATGATGTAATCATCATCGGTGCCGGAATTATCGGCGCGTGTACGGCCTATGAGCTGGCGAAAAAGGGTTTGCGGACCCTTTCGATCGACAAGCTGCCCGAAGCCGGTCACGGATCCACCTCCGGATCCTGCGCGATCATCCGTACCTACTACTCGGCCCTTGAATCCTGCGCCATTGCCTATGAAGGCTGGCACTACTGGAAGGATTGGGCCGCCTATGTCGGTGCGGATGATAACCATGACCTCATCAAGTATCACAATACCGGCTGCCTGGTGATCAAGACCGACCACAATCATCAACTCGATCGCGTGTGCGAAATGATGGACCGGATCGGCTGCCCGTATGAACACGTTGCGGTCGACGACATCCCCAAGCGGATGCCCAATGCCGATACACGGCAGTACCATCCGGCAAAGCGCCCGGAAGAAGCCGGTTTCGGTGAAGCGACGGGACCGCGCGTGAATGGTGCCGTCTACTTTCCGAATGGCGGTTACGTGAGTGATCCGAAGCTCTCGGCACAAAATGTGCAAACGGCGGCCGAGGCGCATGGCGCCGAGTTCCTGTTTAACCGGGCCGTCGTCGAGATACTGCAGTCAGCCGGCAGGGCGGCGGGTGTCGTTCTGGATGACGGCACGCGGATCGAAGCGCCCGTTGTCGTCAACATTGCCGGCCCGCATTCGTCAAAGATCAACGCCATGGCGGGCGTTGCCGACGGGATGCGTATTTCGACCCGGGCACTTCGCCATGAGGTCGCCCATGTACCGGCACCCAAAAATGTCGACTTCGAGAACCAGGGCGTTGTCTATTCGGACAGCGATATCCAGACCTATTGCCGCCCGGAGATCGGCAACAATATTCTCATCGGCTCCGAAGATCCCGAATGCGATGAGAAGGAATGGATCGACGACCCCGATCATTTCGATGACAATTTTTCAGAACAGTGGAATGTCCTGGTCATGCGGATGGCGCAACGCATGCCGGATCTGCGCATTCCGTCAACGGCGCGGGGGGTGGTCGCGCTCTATGACGTTACGGATGACTGGATGCCGATCTACGACCGCAGCGATCTCGACGGTTTCTACATGGCGGTCGGAACAAGCGGCAACCAGTACAAGAACGCGCCCGTCGCCGGAAAAATGATGGCGGCGCTGATAGAGGCCTGCGAGAACGGGCACGATCACGACCGGGACCCGTTCCGGTTTCACCTGGAACATCTCGACATGGATATTTCGCTGGGCGCGTTTTCCCGCAACCGCGAAATCAATCAGAATTCGAGCTTCTCGGTCATCGGGTGAAGCAGGAGCAGGTTTTCTCCTGTATCGCCTGCGATCTGGTAGCCGAGTTCGGTCAGACGACCGACACAGTCTTCTTTCCAAAGCCGCCGCAATACAGTCTCGATCAACACCGCGCGCGGCCAGTAATTCTGTTGCTCCGGGGTCATCAACGGCAACAGGGCCCTGTCCTCAAACCCCTCGACATCGATCTTGAGAAGATCGATACGGCTGATGAGACGTGTCTTGAGCGCTTCAGCCAACGGCGCGACCTTGATATCGACGAACTGTCGATCGGACGCTGCTTCCGGGAGTATGGATGCAGTGCCGATATTCGTTCCGCCGCTCGAATAAAGACGCATGCGCGCCTTCTCAGGGCCAATGCCCTGGTTGATAGCTTCGATAGATGAAAAGCCGTTGGCGCCCACATTGAATTTGAGCTTGCTGAATGTTCTGGGGTGCGGCTCGAAGCTGAGGATCTTGGCAGTGTCGCCGCACTGGCTTGCCGCAAAAAGGCTGTAGCTGCCGACATTAGCTCCGATGTCGACAAAAACCATGCCCGGCTTCAGCAGTGGCCCTATCAGTTTGCGTTCCGGAATTTCAGGAAGGCTTCCGCGACCGACAGCTATCCTGTCGTCATAGTTCTCTAACGGATAGGCCCGCATCAGGATGCCCTCGACCTTGACGTCGAAGGGTCCCGGAAAGCGCCGTGCAATCTTCTTTCGGATGCGCTTGCGATACTGCCGATCGATCTTCCGATGGGTTGCCAACGTCCAGGCTAATTGTGGCAGGTAACCGATCTTGCGGGTGCCGAAGTCGGAAATCAGATCAAGTTCCCGCTCCATTTCCTTCTGCTACCCCCGCACTTGCATAGATCAGCGGACTTTCGCCGACTCCGCCACGTTTTACAATACCAAGGATTCGCAGTGGTCAGCGTTCGGTCGCGGCAGCCTTGGAGGGATCGGCCGCGCCGGTACTGGCCCTTTGCGCTTCCTCCTCGTCGATGATGCTGCGGACAGAACCGCTGATTGCTTCTTTCTGTTGAGGCGTCAGATTGCTGGCCTGCCCCTCCTCGGCCAAACGGACCGTGACCTCGCGGTGGGCAAATGTAATGCCCTCTTTCTCGAACAGGTCCCTGATGGCGCCATAGACCACTTTTCTGGTGACAAACTGATCGCCGGGACGGGTCATGAATTTGACCCGTATGATCATTGCCGAATCCTCCATGGAATAGACACCTTGCGATTTCAGCGGTTGCAGGAACAGGTGACCGACCTGTTCGTGCTCCAGAAGCTGCTGTCCCAGCTTCTTGATCAGTTTTCGGACGCGTTCGACATCCGTGCCATAGGTCAGACGCAGCGGGAGTTTCATCATGACCCAGTCGCGCGAATAATTGGTGAGCTGCGTGATCTCGCCGAACGGAATCGTGTGGACCGCGCCCAGGTGGTGGCGGAGCTGGAAGGATCGCATGGAGATCTTCTCGATCACACCCTTCACGGTTCCGACTTCGATATATTCGCCTTTGCGGAATGCATCGTCGATCAGGAAGAACACGCCGGAAAAAATGTCACGGATCAGGGTCTGGGCACCAAATCCGATGGCAAGGCCGACGACACCCGCACCGGCAAAGAGCGGCGCAATGTTGACGCCCCAATCGGAAAGGATGAAAGCCACCGACACCATGAACAGCAGGACGATGAACACGCTGCGGAAGATCGGCAGCAAAGTTGCCATGCGCGATTCACCGGTGCCGCCTTCACTATCCCCCTCGCCCGGGTTTGCCGGACTGTCATCCAGCGAACCGCCTTCTTCTATGATCTTCCGGTCGATGTAGAGATTGACGGCCTGATAAGCGAGGTAAGTATAGACGATGATCAGGATGCTATCGAGGATCGTTGCCAGCGGATGTCCGCCGACCCGATCGTAGTCAACGCCCCACAACCGCCCGAGCTCTCCGACCGCGAAAATGAAGATGAGAGTCACGATTGCGTTTTCGATAAGCCGCTTGAAGAGCGGCTTGTATTCATATGTGGACGCCCCTTATGGCAAGGGCTGATTTTGTCTTGTTGCGGTGATCGGTTGCTTTCATATGTCCGGCCTGTTTGTGCGGCAGATACTTGCCGCTGGCCCTGATGGAAATCCGCCGGTGAGGCCCCTGATCAAGTTGGCGCGCTTGAACGGCGCATTGAATCAGACGGGTTTGCCTCTCCATTGGCTCGATCGTTACGCATCATCGACTGCCATTGCCAATTCGGTTCGGGCTGCGCGCGGTTAGGCAGGCTGCCCGTAAGGTCTATAAATCTCTCCGCGGGTAAGGATTGCCCAGGCTATCCGGGCGAGCTTGTTCGCAAGGGCGACCGAGACGAGCCGAAACGGCTTCTTCTCCAGCAACCCATTCACCCAGTCTGTCATCGGCGTCGGGTTCCGCTTGGCGTGTCGCATGACGGCCGTTGCGCCAACGACGAGCAGTCGCCGCAAGTACCTGTCGCCCTGTTTGGATATACCACCGAGACGTGTTTTGCCTCCGGTCGACTGTTGTTGCGGCGTCAACCCAAGCCAGGCGGCAAATTGCCTGCCTGATTGGAATTGATCGGGGTCTGTCACTGTCGCCGCAATGGCTGTCGCTGTGATCACCCCGACACCCGGGATAGCCGCGAGCCTTCGACTGGCCTCGTTCTCGGCATGCCAGATGCGTAATTCCTTATCGAGTTCGCCAATCTCCTCGTTTAATTCGGCGATCCGTCGGATCAGGATCTCAAGCGCTCGATGAGCGTAAGCAGGAAGGGCTTCATCGGCAAAGGCCCTGTCGGCCAGCTTCACCAGATTGGCGATACCCGGGTTGGCAACCAAGCCGAATTCGGCCAAGTGCGCGCGTAGCGCATTCGCCGCCATGGTCCGCTGGCGCACAATCAACGATCGGGTTCGGTGCGCCATCAGAACACTCTGCTGCTCAACTGTCTTTACCGGCACAAACCGCATTGTCGGACGTTGCACGGCCTCGCAGATCGCTTCTGCATCAATCGCATCGCTTTTGCCGCGCTTGACGTATCCTTTTACGTAAGACGGCGGCATGATCCTGACGTCATGGCCCATGGCGATCAGTGTACGCGCCCAGTGGTGCGCTGTCGCGCAGGCCTCAACCCCGATCACACAGGGCGCCAGTTTCGAGAAGAATGGCAGCATCTGTTTGCGATGCAGCTTCTTCACTAGAACTGTCTTGCCCGATCCATCTATCCCATGCGCCTGGAAAACGCTCTTCGCCAGATCCAGCCCAAGTGTTGTGATGTTCATTGGAACCTTCCTTTCCTGCCTTCACTTCTTTCTCAGCACCATACTTGGCGCCGCGCAGGGGCGTCCACATCATCAAGATCGGTATCTTCCTCGACGGGGCTTTCGACGTGATGGACGATCATTTCCTCGCCCTCGCCGACCATGGCCTCCTCGTCGACCTCGGCTTCTGCCGCGATGCGCTCGGCAACCTCGCGCCGGCGGGCCTCCGCGCGTGCGCGGCGCAACTTGATAATCTGCATATGGCGGTAGTTTTTCGCGCGTCGCTCGTAAATGCGATCAAGAATGACGATCGCGACGGCATAGGCCAATGCGCCGCCAATGAAGACGATGATTGGCGCCATAATGATGATGTAGCCGCCAGGCAGGCCGAGCGAAAGCCGAAAGGAACTCACGACCCACGATACAAAGATATAGAGCAGCAACAGGGGTGTCGTTGCCCGGGCGGCAAAGTTGCGCCAGGGCGAAACGACACCGTCTGACCCTGTGCCGCGGACAATGTCGAAAGTGTCCTTACGGTGAAAGACCGTCAGCGCCGCCATCAGCAGGCAGGCGACACCCAGACCCCCGATCGACAGCAGCCGGTAGCTATCATTGTCGATGCCCAGTCCACGAACCCATGCGATGACGCCGAGGATGTAGCTGGACGCCAGGAGGACGTAGATCCAGTCGTTGTAGAGCTTGCGCGCCCGCTTGTCGTCGAGGCTGATCATGCGGTGCTTCGGAAGGTCCGGCGCAAAGAAATTCAGCATGATCACATATCTGAGAATTCGGTAGCACGCGTATGTCGCGACGATCGTGAAAATTGTCATGCGCGACGGCTCGTGTTCGTAATCGAGCACCACCGCCACCATGATGGTGACCGTGAACATGATCGCGGTCGAGGCGAGGATGAGACTGCCGCGCAGCATCAGATAGGTGAGCTTGTCGGCCCGGGTGAGATTTTCTGCCTTGTAATAGCCCGCGAACTGGTCGCGTATCCATCGCCCGACCAACTCATAGATGGCAATGCCAAGAATCATGCCGAAGACGGCCGTGCCAACAGCCCAGGCGAGCCACCAGGGCGTTCCGTCCGGGCTTGCCCGTTCAAGAGCATCAATGAGCTTCGCTCGAAAATCGTCGGCGCCAATGAGCATGCGCCGGACGTTGGTTCGCGCCATCAGCAGCATTTCGCTGTTCACGGCCATCTTGACCGCATCGTCTGGCGCAGGGCTCGCAGATGGCGGAGCAATTACTATGACGGTGGAACCTTGCGCCTGCGCATCCTCGATGAGGGTGTTCAGCGCTTCCGCTTCGTTTTTTTGTTCACTTGGTTCGCCGGTCACAGACTGCAAGAGCGACGTCTGTGCCTGGCCGGGCTCAACCTCGAACAAAAGCAGCGCCGTCACGATCAGCACTGATTTAACCAACACCCTCAAAGTCGAAATCATCCTGTCACCCGCTGCCGGCGCCGCGTTCACCGGACAGGTGAAGCGCGCGTCCTTGCCACACTATCAACTTATCCCCCCGTAAAACCAGCCGAATCGGGTTGCCACCCCTATTCAACTCGGTTCACATTAGCGCAAAAGAACCGTGACATATGAAGCGCAACCGCCTATGTACGTTGCACCATTATCCGGGCTATGACTGTTAAGGCCCTGTCAGGATCAACACGATAGAATGGCGCCACAGCGGATGGTCCGCGATTCGCCCGGCGATCTGCGACGAACCAAGGTTTTAATTCCAAACATGGTAGGTTGGCACAAGTGAGCACCGCTGCGCACCTCATCTTATACAGCCATGACACCTTTGGTCTTGGGCACATAAGGCGCAACCGCAAAATCGCGCGATCGCTGGTCGACGCGTTCCCTGACCTGCAAGCGACAATCATCACCGGTTCCGGGTTGTCGGGCGAATACGCGTCTCATCCGCGTATCCGGTTTGTCGAGATCGATCAGGTTGAAAAGCAGCCAGATGGAGAGTACCGGGCGGTAAACCCGGAAATGAGCATCTCAGAGGCCATCGAGGCGCGCCGCGCGGCGATTATGGATTTCGTGCATTCCAATCCGGCCGATATCTTCATTGCCGATAAGGAACCGTTGGGACTTCTTGGAGAACTGACCGACGCGCTCGGCTATCTAAAAACGCGGGGCACGACACTGATCCTGGGCTTGCGTGATGTCCTTGACGAAGCCGAAAAACTAAAAAAAGAATGGAAAAACAAAGGCATCTATGGATCGATCGAGGGGCTGTATGACCAGATATGGATTTATGGCTCCGAAGATTTCTACAATCCGCTGGCACATCTTGATCTGCCCCAATCGGTAGTCAGCCGATGCAGCTACACTGGCTATCTCTATCAGCCACAACCCGAATTCGAAATGACACCGGTCGACGGTGTCCCGGAGGACTATCTGCTGGTAACCGCCGGCGGCGGTGGCGACGGTGATTTCCTCATGAATGCGGTGCTCGGCGCCTATGAACACGATGCCACGATACCCTGTCCTGCTGTGCTCCTGCTTGGACCGTTTTCCGGTGCCCAGCATGAGAAGCAGATCAGGGAGCGAGCGAATGCGATCGAAGGCGTGCAAGTAATCCGTTTCAACACGGAACCGGAGGCACTGATCCGCCAGTCAAAAGCCGTTATCGGCATGTGCGGGTACAATACGTTTTGTGAAGTTGTCGCCCGCGAAAAGCGGGTCTTGTTCGTGCCACGCCAGAGTCCGCGCATGGAACAACTGATCCGAGCCGAACGCGCGCGGGAACTTGGTCTTTGCGAGATGGTGCGAGCGGAAGATGCGGAAAATCCGGAAAATCTTGCTTCGGCCATTCGCGCACTGATCGCTGACGCGGACAAGCCCGGTCAGGGCTACTGTTTCGATTCAACCGGATTGCAGCGCATTTGCCAGAAGGTCGGATCCATCCTCGAACTGCGCAGCAAAGCGCCCTTCGAGGTGGAGAATGTGGGTTGATGGGCAGAAATATCGCTGTCGTTCTCAAGGGATACCCCAGGCTCTCCGAGACGTTCATTGCACAGGAGCTGCTTGAACTCGAGCGAGCCGGATACAGACTTCACCTGTTTTCCCTCAGACAGCCGACCGACAAGGCTCGCCATCCGATACATTCGGAAATCAAGGCGCCGGTCACATATCTTCCCGAATATCTGCACGAGGCGCCCATGCGGGTCCTTCGTGGGTGGCTATCGAGCCGAAAATTGCCCGGCTACGGAAAAGCGCTGCGGACATTCTTGAAAGACCTGCGGCGAGACCGGACCCGAAACCGTATCCGGCGCTTCGGACAGGCGCTTGTTCTGGCCCATGAACTGCCTGCCAATACGGATTGGCTTTATGCGCACTTCATCCACACGCCCGGATCGGTGGCATACTATGCCCACACCATGACCGGAATCGGCTGGAGCTGTTCGGCGCATGCCAAGGACATCTGGACATCGCCGGATTGGGAACTGTCGGAAAAACTCGATGATGCCACCTGGACTGTCACCTGTACGAACAGCGGCTTTGTGCACTTGCAATCGCTGGCGGCAGACAAAGGCTCGGTTCACCTTGCCCATCACGGCATCGATCTCAGCCGCTTTCCTCCGGCCGAACAGGTCCCGTCGGAGCGTGACGGCAGTCGGCAGGAGGACCCGGTCCGCCTTATCACCGTTGGTCGCGCCGTCGCGAAAAAGGGTATTGATACGCTGCTTGACGCACTGTCCATGCTGCCGGACGATTTGCACTGGAAATGGGCCCATATAGGCGGCGGCGTCCTTTACAAGCAGCTGGCCGACCAGATTGCGCGACTGGGTTTGTCTGACCGGGCGGAAATGATCGGATCAAAACCGCAGGAATTCGTCCTTGGGACATACCGTGACAGCGACCTGTTCGTCCTTCCTTGCCGTATCGCCGAAGATGGCGACCGCGACGGCTTGCCGAACGTGCTGGTAGAGGCACAAAGCCAGGGTCTTGCCTGCATCTCCTCACCGATTTCCGGCATTGTCGAGCTGATCGATGACGGTGAGAATGGTTTGCTCACGCCGCCCGACGACGCCGCGGCTCTCGCGAAGGCGATCGAAAAGCTGGCGCGCGATCCCGCGCTGCGCCGTCGTATGGGAATGGCAGGCGCCCGCAAGGTCACCGAACAGTTCGACCATCGCGTTGAAATTTCGCACCTTCTCGCATTGTTCGCCGACGTCGGATTGGAGGCGGGCTTTCAAGAAGCGGCCCAATGACGCCGCGCCCCACAGTCCTCTACTATGTGCAACACCTGCTCGGTGTCGGGCACGTGTTCCGGACCATGCGCATCGTTTCGGCTCTCGTTCGCGGCGGATTTAACGTCGAATTGCTCCATGGCGGTGAAAGACTGCCGCATTTTGACGATCAGGGTGCGCGAGTCCATTTCCTCCCGGCCCTATCGACTGCCAGGGGCGATTTTTCCAAGCTGATCGCGGAAGACGGCCAGATCGCCGATGAGGCATACCGGCTCCGACGTCGCGATATGGTGTTGAAAATACTGGAAAACTGCGGCCCCGACCTCGTCGTTACAGAGGCGTTCCCGTTTGGCCGGCGGCAAATGCACTTCGAGCTTTTGCCGCTGATGGAAGCAGCCACTTCCATGCGACCCCGACCGAAAATATTCGCATCCATCCGCGACATCCTGCAGGAAGGCAACAAGGTTTCGAAGGACAGGCAGACCGTTGATCTGCTGCAGCGTTATTTCGATGGTGTTCTGGTTCACGGCGATGACGGGCTGATCAACCTGTCGCAGACGTTTCCATTCACCGCCGAGATCGCCGAATATCTGCACTACACTGGTATCGTGACGCCGCAACGGCAGACCGAGACGGTAGCGCGGAATGATCAGTACGACGTCGTCGTCTCCGCCGGTGGCGGCCTTTTGGTAAAGGAACTTCTGTTTGCCGCCATGGAAGCCAAGGCGATATCGGGGCTTAGTGACAAGCGATGGTGTTTGCTCACAGGGCCCTACATGGACGCGGCCGATCGCCAGCGGCTCGCCCGTTCCGATGCCACAGTGCTGGAGTTTGTGCCGGATCTATACCGGTTGTTGCTGACCGCACAGCTCTCCATCTCTCTAGCCGGCTACAATACGGTGGCCGATATCATGGCGGCGGGTTGCCGCTCCATCATCGCGCCGCAGTGGAACGACAAGGAAACGGAACAGTTGCGGCGGGCGCAGCTGCTCGACGCACGTGGCCTCGCGGTCATGTTGTCCCACGAAGACAAAACACCGGACGCTCTTTGCGTAGCGATTGATCGCGCAATGGATGGCAAGCCACCGGATTGGCGAAGCGTTCGCCAGGACGGTGCGGAGGAGACACTGCGGATATTGCGTCAAGCGCTTCAGGTGGACGGGAAAGGAAGCCACTAATGGCGGCAAGAGTTGCTTTCTATGCGCCGCTTAAGTCTCCGGACCATCCAATCCCCTCCGGTGACCGGGAGATCGCGCGGCTCATGATGCGGGCGCTGTCGCTCGCGGGCTATGACGTCAGGCTCGTATCGGATGTGATCAGCTATCAGAAGCGGCCGTCGGCGGATCTCTATGAAACCCGCCTTGCCTCTGTCGCCTCGGAGGAAGCGCGCATTCGGCAGCTGTGGTCCGACGAGCCGGAACGAGTTCCCGACCTTTGGTTTACCTATCATCCCTATTGCAAGTCCCCGGACTGGCTTGGCCCGCCCCTGTGTCGCGCGTTTGACATTCCCTATGTCACCGCGGAAGCGTGCCGGACTGGCCAGGGCGGCGCGGACGACTGGTTGAAAGGCAGAGCGGCAACACAAAAGGCCGTGCGCATGGCATCGGCCAATTTCGTGCTCAAGGACAGTGACTGGCGCTATCTTTCAACCGTCCTGCCCGACATGAACACGGCAATTCGCATTGCGCCCTTTATCGACCTCGGTGCGCTGCCTCCTAGCAGCAAGCGTCGTGTCATGGCGGATTCTCCGGTGCTCCTTGCAGCAGGCATGATGCGGCCAGGGGCGAAAATGCAAAGCTACCGGCTGCTTGCCGAGGTGCTTGCCGCAATAGAGGACCAACCCTGGACCTTGACCATTGCCGGCGATGGTCCCAAACGCGATGCGATTGCAGAACTGCTCTCCTTTGCGGGAAAGAGCCGCGTGGACTTTCGCGGCAGCGTGGTCCATGAAGACATGTTTTCGCTCATGGATGACAGCGACATCTTCGTCTGGCCCGGCGTCGGCGAGGCGATCGGGCTGGTTTTTCTCGAGGCGCAGGCGCGCGGACTTCCCGTCGTGGCATTCGAGACGGCCGGGGTTCCGCTCGTTGTAGCGAACGAGGTCGGCGGATTGCTCGTTCCCGAGAATGACACGGAGGCTTTTGCAGAAGCGCTGGTTCGGTTGCTGCAAGATCCGTCCTTGAGGTCAAGACTTGGACGTCAGGGACGGGACTACGTATCAGCAGGCCACGACGTCTCCACCGTCGCAGAGCTTTTCAGGTCGACAATCGATCCGCTGATCAACCGGCCCTAATTGTAGGGATCGGCCGCATCCCTCAATCCGTCGCCCATGAAATTGAACGCCAGAATTACCAGAATGACAGGCACAACCGGCAATATGAGCCACGGGTAAAGCACGACGACATTGATGTTCTGTGCTTCGTTCAACAGGACGCCCCAACTGGTGACCGGTGGCCGCAATCCGAGGCCGAGGAAGCTCAACGAGGTCTCGCCCAGGATCATCGCGGGAATGGTGATGGTTGCCGAGGCGATCAGATGGCTCATGAAGCCCGGAATGAGGTGGCGCAGGATTATCCGTCGCGGTTTGGCGCCCAGGAGCTGTGACGCCAGCACATAGTCTTCCTCGCGCAGAGACAACAGCTTCGAGCGCACGGCACGCGCCAGCCCGGTCCAGTCCAGCAATCCGAGAATAACGGTAATGCCGAAATAGATCAGGATCGGGCTCCATGTCACCGGAAGAATAGCCGCAAGCGCCATCCATAGCGGTATGCTTGGAATTGATTGCAGGACCTCGATGATGCGCTGCACGATCACGTCGACCCAGCCGCCATAATATCCGGCGAGACCCCCGATCGTTATGCCGAGGACAAAGCTCACTGCAATGCCGATCAGACCGATGGTAATCGAAATGCGTGCGCCGTAGATGATGCGCGAGAACATATCCCGTCCGAGGCGATCGGTGCCAAACAGGAAGAAATGACCACCTTCCTCAACGCAGAACAGGTGTCTGTCTGCCTCGAAAAGTCCCCAGAGCTTGTAAGAGTCGCCCCTGCAGAAGAAATGGATGGCATAACTCTTGTCGAGATTTGCCGAGTATTCCCGCTTCATCGTGTTGAGATCGAGCGTTCGGACACGCTGATAGACACGCGGTCCGACGAACTTGCCGTCCTCGAAGAAATGCACTGCCTGGGGCGGAGCATAGATGTGGTCGACGTGACGGTGCGCCAGATCGTAAGGGGCGAAGAACTCGGCGAATGTGATGACGAAGTAACAGAACAGCAGGAAAACAGCCGAATAGACCGCAAGTCTGTGCCGTTTGAACTTCCACCAGATCAGCTGGCGCTGGGATGCGAAATAGTATTTTTCCTGTTCCGGGGTGAGTTTCTCCGCGGCAAGTGGATCGAAAGGATCAGACGAAACATAGTGGCCCAGGGGCTCGCCTGGTTCGGGCAAAGACGAGTTGCTCATTTCTGCGCCTTCCCCTGCAGCCTGATCCGGGGATCGAGGATGACGAGAGCAATATCCGAAATCAAAACGCCAATGACTGTCAGCACGGCCAGGAACATCAGGAAGGTTCCGGCGAGGTACATATCCTGACTCTGAAGCGCCGAAATCAGCAACGGACCGGTTGTTTCAAGGGAAAGAACGATCGCAACCACCTCCGCTCCGGAAACGATCGCCGGAAGGATATTGCCGATGTCGGCGATGAAGAAGTTCAGCGACATGCGGAACGGATATTTCAAAACCGCGCGGACAGGCGGTACACCCTTTGCACGCGCGGTGATGACGTACTGTTTCTTGAGTTCATCGAGCAGGTTGGCGCGAATCCGACGGATCATGGCGGCGGTACCGGCGGTGCCAATCACAATGACCGGAATGACCATATGCTCCATGATCGAGCCGAATTTGGCGAGGCTCATGGGTTCGTTGATGTATTGCGGATCCATCAAGCCGCCGATGGACGTACCGAACCACACCTTGGCGAAATACATCATGACCAGCGCAAGCAGGAAATTCGGTGTCGCGAGCCCAAGAAGGCCGATAAAGGTGAAACCGTAATCGCCCATGGAGTATTTGTGGGTCGCGGAATAAATACCGATGGGAAACGCGACAACCCATGTAAATATGATTGTCACGAACGACAGCAGCATGGTCAGGAACAATCGGCTTCCGATCAACTCCGAAACCGGCCGTTCGTACTCAAACGAGTAGCCGAAATCCCCATGGAACATGCCCCAGACCCACTGGAAATAGCGTTGCCACACGGGCTTGTCGAAACCGTATTCGGTCCTGAGGTACTCGATCTTCTTTGGATCGATCGTCTCGCCGGATGCCTCAAGTTCGGCGACGTAGCTCTCGAAGAAATCTCCTGGCGGCAGTTCAACGATCGTGAAGATGAGCACGCTCGCTATCGCGAGCGTGGGCACCATCGCAACAAACCGCAGGAAGATGTATTTGAGCATTTAATGCCTAATGCCTTATTCCGCGAACCAGAACGTCTCCGGCCGGTAGACGCCGAAAAACGAGGATGGTGACCAGGCCCAGATGCCTTCCTGTGGCACATTCTGCAGCTTGCTGTTAACGACGACGGGCTGGATTACCTCACGGGTGGTGCCAATCGAGAAAACCTCTTCGGAATAAATCTGAAGCATCTCGGACCAAATGGATTCCCGTTCGGCAAAATTGGTCGAATCGCGCCAAGCCTCGTAGAGCTCAAGCAAGCGTTTCGCTGCCGGCAGGCTCGGCGGCTCGCCGGCCTTTCCCCCGGTCTGCGTGTACTGCCCCCAAACCGGCCAGTTCGGTTGCGCCGGCGATACCGGTGCCAGCTCTTCAGGATTCAGGTCCGGTGTTGCGAGACCGATGTTCAGACCCTTCGAGATCGTCATCATGGTTTCGCCGGTCAGGAAACGGCGGCGGTGGATATCGCGTTGCAGGGAGCGGCTGAAGGAACGAATGCCCAGTTGCTCCCAATGATACCGGATCAATTCGAGGGCATCCGTCTGCTCGGTGCTTTCACCGGCGCTTTCGATGATGATCTCCATTGGCCGGCCATCCGGCAGCAGGCGCGTTCCCTGATCGTTGCGCTCAGACAACCCGAGCCCGTCGAGCATCTTGTTGGCGAGCTCCGGGTCGTGCTCTACCCAGCTGTGTGCCAGTTTCTCGTTGTAAAGCGGTGATTGTTCAAGAACCGTATCGCCGCCGATCTTGGCCAGGCCGAAATAGAGCTGCTCGTTCAGCTCATTGCGGTTGATGCCAATTGACAGGGCCCTGCGGAACTCGCGGTCCTGAAAGAGATCGCGCCAGACCGGATCCTTGAAATTCAGGTTCGGATAGATCGATATCTGCGAAGCAATGCCTGCCCGCCAGGGCAGTACCCGATATCCCTGTTTTTCCTCGCCTTCCTTGAGGAAGGTGAAATTGTCAAAGCGCAGGTACCGAGCCTGGAGATCGCTCTCTCCCGCTCCGGTCTTTGCCGGAACGATGTCGGTCGAACCGTGCAATAGCACCATCTCATCGATATAGGGGAGTTGCTGTCCGTTCGGATCGACCCGGTGATAGAACGGGTTGCGCTTGAACACGACACGCTTCGAAGGCCCTTCCGTTGTATTGTGCCAGGGCTGCAGCGTCGGCATGTCGGGATTTTCCGGGCGGTATTGCCGCCCAAGCGACGTATGCATGGCGGCCCAATTGCGGTAACCGCCCTCTTCGGCCTGCTTTTCCAGTTCCTCCCGATCAACGTAGTTGACGTGATACTGCTTCATGAAATGTGCCGGCTTGTAGATGTAGGTTGCCAGCGGATAGGCAAGCCCGAGCGGGAACGCCGGGTTGGGGTCGTCCCATGTGTAGCGGACCGTATATTCGTCAATGACCTCGAACTTCGGCGGCTTATCGTTGGATAACAGGACCTGTGGCAGGCCAGAGCGCGACAGCTCTTCATTGTTCGCCACGTCTTCCCAATAATACCGGAAGTCCTCTGATGTGAAGGGATGGCCATCCGACCATTTATGGCCTTTGCGGATCTTCAGCGTGAAAATGCGCCCTTCTTCGACGTCGAAGCTTTCCAGAATGTCGGGTTTCAACTCATACTTGTCATTGAAGCCGATCAGCCGCGCGTAACCGTACACGGTCATCATGCGGATATCCTTGGCCTTGCCCATGAGCATTTCCAGGGAACAGCAATAGCGACCGATGGTCTTGCCGCTGGCTGCGAAATCAACAACCATCGGGCTCTCGGGAAGCCGTTCCTTCATGGGCGGCAGATCACCGGATTTCACGAGCGGTTCCAGAGCCGGCGGCTCCTTCAGCATTGTGTCCGCATGGACCGCGGAGACTGCCATAATATGTAAAAATGCGATCGTCGCCGCTGCAAAAGTAAGGTGCTTGAACATCATGCTACCAGCCTTGTTGTATCACAGTTGGGCCGCACAAGGACGTAGTGTTCCTTGCCGACCTCCATCATTTCCATCTCGGCTCCGGGCCCTTCCGGGATGAATTGTTCATCCCAGTTTTCCTGTGCGCTGCTCGACAAGATGTCGGTATTTCCCAACGCCAGAGGGCAGGCTAGATCCGTTGTCGGAATGGACTGCAAGAGGTTGCGAGTATAGGGGTGTATTGGCTCCCGGAACAACACCTGACCGGGGGCAATCTCCACGATGCGGCCACGCCGCATTACCGCGACGCGATCAGCCACATAGTTTACAACCGCAAGGTTGTGAGAAATGAATATGGAGGTCAGATTGAGCTCCCGCTGAAGGCGCATCAGCAGATTGAGGATCTGAGCCTGGACGGACACATCGAGCGCCGATACCGGTTCATCACAAATCAAAAGATCGGGGTCAAGCGCCAGCGCCCTGGCGATACCGATACGCTGCCTCTGGCCACCCGAGAAACTGTGCGGGTAGCGATTGAGGAATGTCGGCGAAAGGCCAACCATGTTCATCAGCTCACGTGCGCGTTCCATACGCCATTGCCGGGTGCCCTGACGGTGTATCTCCATCGGTTCGGACAATATATTCAAAACCGTCGAACGCGGGCTCAGCGATGAAAACGGATCCTGAAACACCATCTGTATCCGACGGCGGATATTGAGCAGTTCCTGTGCACTCAAGGATGCCAAATCGACGTCCTTCGTCCCTTCATTGAAAAGGATTGAGCCGCTGGAGGGTGTTATCGCACGCATGATCATCTTGCTGAGGGATGTCTTGCCGCAACCACTCTCGCCGACAAGGCCGAAACACTCACCGTAGCGGACAGTGAAACTGACATTGTCCACCGCAATGACGCGGTTGGCCTCGGAACTGACAAGGCGGCTGCCCTTTTTTGACTCAAAACTCTTGGACAGATTGCTGACCTGCAGGATCAGGTCATCCGGCTCGTGTTTGCGTTTGGCGGCGCGTTCCTTGAAGGACTCCGGAAGTGGCTGCGTGACCTCACGCAGCGCGACCAGTTTCTCACCGGGTTCCATCTCGAGGCGCGGAACCGCGGCCAAAAGTGCTTTCAGGTAGGGATGCTCGGGATTGTGGAAGATGTCTTCCAGCGTGCCGGCCTCCATCAGCGTGCCGTGGTATAGCACCAGGATCTCATCGGCCATGTTGGCGACAACGCCCAGATCGTGCGTGATGAGAAGCAATGACATGCCAAGTTTGCGCTGGACATCCTTCAGCACGGCAAGGACCTGCGCCTGGACCGTCACGTCAAGTGCCGTGGTCGGCTCGTCGGCGATGAGCAGCGCCGGGTTGCAGACAAGCGCCATCGCGATCATGGCCCGCTGGCGCAAGCCGCCGGACAATTCCATGGAGTACATGTCGTAGGCACGCGAGGGGTTAGGAAAGCCGACAAGAGCGAGCATCTGCTCGGTCAGATCGCGACATTCCTTCTTGCTGACGTCGCGGTGAAGGTAGAGCGCTTCGTCAATCTGATTGCCAACCGTATGAACCGGAGACAGCGACGTCATCGGCTCCTGGAATATGATCGAGATGCGCCCTCCCCGCAGTTGGCGCATTTGCCTGCCGTCCCTCGCAAGCTTCACGATATCAACGGGTTCGTCCCCGTTCAGGGGATCATAGAATTTGATCGAGCCACCGGTTACCGACGCTATGTCGGGAAGGATGCCCATGATCGTCTGGGCGATAATCGATTTGCCCGATCCGGACTCGCCGACCAGTGCGACTGTTTTTCCCTTCGGGATGCGGAAACTGACACCCTTTACAACATCGACCCGGTTTTCTCTCGAACCGATCGCTACCCGCAAATCCTCCACACGCAGCAGATCGGAAGCACCCTTATTCATTCAACATCAGTTCCCCTGTCGGACGGCGGCGGAATTTATACTGTCTTATTGAACCACCTCGTTGCAGTCATATTTGCAGCATTTTTATATCCGTGCCAATGATCCTTTTGAAAACACATAAATCTTATCCTGAGAAATCGGCTCAGAAAGCGCGGCGGCCTGCCCCAAACATCCGAGCAGATATAGGCAGAGTCTTATGACACCCGTGTGAGTAACGATGACGGCCGGCGATTTCAATCCACTGAGAAACGCCTTGAGTTCCGGCAGCCTCGAAGCGTGACTCTCTCCATCAGGCGGGCAGTAGTTCCAACGGTCCGCTTTTCGACTTCTTCGCTGATCGGGAAACCGCTCCTTGACTTCCAAAGTGGTCAGTCCTTCCCATGCACCGTAGGAAACCTCGCGCAAGACCGTCATGGTCGAAATCGGTCCGGCATCACGGTGCAGATATTCAGCGATGATCTGTGCCGTCCGGTGTGCCCGCAAAAGGGGTGACGAAAGAAGCTCGAGGTCGTTCGGCTCCAAAGAGTTGCGCTTCAGCCAGTCCGACAGATTGCGTGCGATTGTGCGTGCCTGTGCCAGGCCGGTCTCGTTGAGCGGAATGTCGCTCTTTCCCTGAAACCTGCCTTCCAGGTTCCAGTCGGTCTGGCCATGCCGGACAAAGAAAATGTCCGGCAATTCCGCAGACGGCAGCTCAGGTCTATTTTGTGTGGTAGGTGTCATACCAGTCGACAAAAGCCGAGAGCCCTTCCTCAAGGGGCGTATGGACCTTGAAGCCGAAATCCCGCTCCAAAGCGGATGTGTCGGCAAAGGTTTCATAAACATCGCCAGGCTGCATGGGCAGAAACTCCTTGACGGCCTTCCGGCCGGCAACCCTTTCAAGCGTTTCGATCATCTTCATGAGGTCGACCGGTTCGCTGTTGCCGATATTGTAGAGACGGTAAAGCGGCGAGACAGTCTGGTGACGTCCGTTTTGGTTTGTGCTTCCCGGCACGGGTGGCGACATCAGGACCTTGACGACCCCGGCCGCGATATCGTCAATAAATGTGAAATCCCGGCGCAGGTCTCCATTGTTGAATATCCTGATCGGCTGTCCCGTGCGAATAGCTTTTGTGAACAGGTAGACGGCCATGTCCGGGCGGCCCCATGGCCCGTAAACGGTGAAAAAACGCAGGCCCGTCGTCGGGATGTTCCACAGGTGGCTGTAGACATGCGCCATGAGTTCGTTCGACTTCTTGGTGGCCGCGTAGAGGCTGATGGGATGATCGACATCTTGTTCAGTGTTGTAGGGAACATCCGGGCTGTTGCCGTAGACGGAACTGGAACTCGCGTAGACCAGGTGCTGGATACCGAAATTGCGGCAGCCTTCAAGGATGTTCATGAAGCCAGCGACATTGCTCTCGATATAGGCGTGCGGATTCTCAAGCGAGTAGCGTACGCCGGGTTGAGCTGCCAGATGTGCGACATATGACGGTTTGGTGCGTTCAAATACCTCCGTCATGGCTTGCCGGTCGGAGATATCGACACGGTGGAAGGAAAACCCGTTGCGTCCTTTCAGCAGATCCAGCCGAGCCTCTTTCAGACCCACATCATAGTAAGCATTCAAATTGTCGATGCCGACGACGAAATGTCCTGCGTCCAGCAACATCCGCGCCACTTGGGCACCAATGAATCCGGCTGCTCCGGTTACCAAAATCGGAGCTGATGTCTGATTGACCATTGGTGCTGTGTCTCTTTGGGGCAGGTGTTCGGGACAACTTGATATGCTATGGAATTATTCCGCGGATTGTATATACAGCCACAAAACTGCAATGGAAATGCCGCAATTCGTCGGCAGGTGGGACAGGCCTAACAACCCGAAAAGAGACCAGTGAGGCTGCATTGATCATAACGATAATCGGAACCGGTTACGTGGGGCTAGTAACGGGCGTATGTCTGTCTGAATTTGGCTTCAACGTTACCTGCGTAGACAATGTGCCGGAGAAAATCGCTCTCCTGAAAAACAATGTCAGTCCCATTTATGAGCCCGGTCTGGAACAGATGATCCGCTCCAATGCCGGCGCCGGGCGACTTCACTTTCAAAGTGATGTTTCGCAGTGCGTGCCGGAGTCTGATGTTGTCTTCCTGGCCGTCGGGACGCCATCGGCGGAAAGTGGCGAAGAGATCGATCTCACATATGTGTTCGCCGCCGTTGAGGATATCGCGCCGCATTTGACAGACGGGACTGTCGTCGTTGTCAAATGCACGGTGGTCCCGGGAACCTGCCAGCAGATCAAGGAGCGTATCGAAACCCTGCGCCCTGATCTTGATTTTTCGGTCGTCAGCAACCCGGAATTTTTGCGTGAAGGTTCCGCGATCCAGGACTTTATGCGCCCGGATCGGGTGGTGATCGGGATCCATGACGAACGCGGTCGCGAAGTGACCGAAGCGCTGTACCGGCCCCTGAAGCTGCAGGATACGCCGATCTCCGTCGCATCCCTTTCAGGCGCCGAGCTCAGCAAATACGCATCCAATGCGTTTCTTGCGATGAAGGTGAGCTTCATCAACGGTATCGCTGATCTTTGCGAAAAAGTTGATGGCAGCAATATCATCGAAGTTTCTGAAATCATCGGCCTTGATGAGCGTATCGGCGACAAGTTCCTGCGAGCGGGTCCGGGATTCGGTGGCTCGTGCTTTCCCAAGGACACCCGTGCGCTCGCGTCGTTCGCCCGCAAAATGGATGCGCCCCAGGAACTGGTAGAAGCGACCATCCGGGTCAATGAGACACGCAAGGACAATATGGCCCAGCGCGTACTCGAGACGATCGGCGAGCCCGCTGGCAAGACCGTGGCGGTGCTTGGAATTTCGTTCAAGCCCGATACCGACGATATCCGTGAATCGCCGGCGTTGCCTGTCGTCGATCTGCTGATCAAGAACGGGGTCAAGGTCCGGGCATTCGATCCCAAGGCAATGGAGTCGGCTGCCGAACTCTATCCGGAAGTTATCTGGGCCAGCGATCCCTATGAAGCGGCGATCGGCGCACATGCTGTCGTGATCATGACCGAGTGGAATGTGCTGCGCGCACTGGAGCTTGACCGGCTCAGGGACGCCATGGCGGATCCACTGATGATCGATTTGCGCAACATCCACCGGCGCAAGGAACCGACACGCCACGGCTTTACCTATCTAAGCATCGGTCGCGACCGGGCGAAGCCCGCACCGGCTGAGCCTGCCGTGGCAGACTAGACCGTTCAGCTTGCCCAACCGCCCGAGAACGGGATTGCCTGGCCGACAAAGAAATCGCTCTGATCGCTCGCCAGAAAGAGAGCCAGCGCCGTGTCTTCCTCCGGCCGTGCGAGCCGGCCGAGCGGGACTTGCTCTTTCAGGTTCTTCTGAAACTTGGGATTCTCTTGTAGTTCCGGCGGAAAGTAGGCCGGATTTTCAACCCAGTTCTGGGCGATCAGATTGACCTGGACATTGTGTCTGGCGACTTCGACTCCCACCGACTTGACATAGGAAATCTGCGCGCCCCGGGCGGCGCTGTAGGCGCATATTCTGCCCATAGGCCGCAGCGGCACGGCGCTGCCGAAAACGATAATCTTGCCCTGCTTTCTTTCGATCATCTGAGGCAATGCAAAACGGGTGAGCCGGTGGAGGGGGTGAACCAGCAGATCGAATACTTCTTGCCAATCCTTCTCCGCCACATCCGTGACGAGCGTGCCGTAGTGGTTGGGTGAAGCGAGATTGACGATCAGGATGTCGATCACGCCTGCTTTTTCGACAAGATCATGGCATGCGTCTTCGGTGGAAAGGTCGCCGTCATGCGCTATGACATGCGCACCGTGCTCGGTGAAGGATGCAGCGCTGGCGGGGCCCATAAACCGGTCTGCGTGCGTGATCAGAACGCGCTTGTTTTTGATGGCATCGTACATGCGGGTCTGTCCAATCTCTCAAGCCGCATCGGCAATCCTGCTGTCCCTGCGGAGAAGCGGCTCACTGGCCGTATCCATGAATGCCTGGAAGGTCTGACGACGTTCGGGCAGATCAGTCTTTCCGCGCAATTGCGACCGCCACCAGTCCAGATAAAGCGGAGCAAAATCAAACTCCGTTTCCAATGCCCAATCCCGTTTTCGCCTGAGATATGGAACCGTCACCTCCGACCAATCATCGACCACGCACACAGGGAGATCCTCAAAAAGGGACGATATGCCCGATTTTGGGACAATGGGAACACTGCCGAGCAAGATTGCCTCCCAGGTACGATGGCAGTCCAGGCCCATGCCCAAAGGACTGATGGTGAACAGGTGTTGTGCATTGTTGCTCCAACTCAACGTTCTTCGGACGTTCAGTTGTTCCAGCGAAAGGACATCGTAGGCGACACCGTTGATACAGCGAAGCCGGTCGCCGCGCTGAAGGACGTGGTGCCAGTTGCAGTAACCGGAAACCGCCTTGTCGGCGAGTTGAGGCGCTGCGTTCCGGGTTTCGTCCAGTGAAGCTTCCTGTGCGACCGGCGTGCTGAAGTGCCCCCAGGGCCAAAAATGTATGCCAAAGGTCAGCGTGTGGTAGTCGAGCCCGAGCGGCAGTGTGCGCATCTTGGGTTCATCCAAATTGCTGTTTTGTGCATACCATGTCTTGAGGTGCGGATGGTCCAGCAGCACCCGCAGAATATCCGGCTCAGTGTCGCGCGGCCCGGCTTCAATGTCACAGCACCCCGAGACGAGTGTAAAATCGTGCTCTATGTGGGCAATGCCGCCACGTGCGAATTCACTCAGATAGTTTGTCTTCACATAGATGGTTGGCAGATGCTTGCCGTGCCACTCAAGCTTCTCAAGATCGCCAGCATGCGGCGGTTTGCCTTCCGGATCCCAGTAGTCACAGACTTTTTTCAGGCCGTGACTGCCGATGAACCTGCAATGCGTCTCATCCGGCTGTTGCCGGCCATACCGGTAGAGCCAATGTCGCAACGCGGCATCAGCGAAACGGGCGGAGCGCCTCAGGTTTGTTTTCATGCCCATTCGTGGTGTTCCGATCACAAGCTGGGTATCGGCAGTAAGGGATCAATGTAATAAGAGCTAGCCAAAACGTACATGCTCCGATCGGTTGTACAATCCTGTTGTGGCCTTCGCGTTGATAATCTAAAGCTTTGAGTACACGGCCACCGGCCGTGGTTCCAACGCCATCACCGTTGGTCAGCAAAAAAGATACGGAGACCAAATGCGCGAGATCCTCGTTACCGGTGGTTCGGGTTTTCTTGGTTCTAACCTGTGCGATGCGCTACTGGCGCGCGGACAAAGCGTCCTTTGCGTCGACAATTTCTTTACCGGTCAACGCAGCAACATCAAGCATCTATTAGGACGTACTGACTTCGAATTGCTGCGCCACGATGTGATCCAGCCATTGCATGTTGAGGTCGACAGGATATTCAATCTGGCCTGCCCTGCATCGCCGGTGCACTATCAGTTTGATCCGGTCCAGACCACCAAGACCAGCGTTATCGGCGCGATCAACATGCTCGGCCTTGCCAAGCGGCTGGGTGTGCGGATCCTGCAGGCCTCGACATCCGAGGTCTACGGCGATCCGCGCGTTCATCCGCAAAACGAGGACTACTGGGGCCGCGTCAATCCGATCGGACCCCGCAGTTGCTATGACGAAGGCAAGCGGTGTGCTGAAACGCTGTTCTTTGATTACCATCGGCAAAACAATGTGCAAATCAAGGTCATGCGGATCTTCAACACCTACGGTCCCCGCATGCACCCGAATGATGGACGCGTGATCAGCAACTTCATAGTGCAGGCCATCCAGGGTAAACCCATCACCATCTACGGTGACGGGAAACAGACACGCAGTTTCTGCTATGTCGACGATCTTGTCGAAGGCATGGTTGCTTTCATGGATAGTCCGGAGGAACTGACCGGACCGGTCAATTTCGGCAATCCCGGTGAGTTCTCCATGCTGGAACTTGCCGAGCGTGTCTTGCAGATTGTCGACAGCCGGTCCGAACTTGAGTTCAGACCCTTGCCTCAGGATGACCCGGTGCAGCGGTGCCCGGACATCTCGCTCGCCGCAAAGGCGCTCGACTGGAAACCGAAAGTGCAGTTGGAGGATGGTCTGAAAGAGACCGTGTCCTGGTTCCGCCACACGCTCGATGCCTGACCTTCATCGAGCAACCACGACAACAATCGGTAGCGCGCACGTTGACAACATACCCGGTAGTATGTACCTCTTGTCAGGGTAACCGAGACAGCAACTCCGGCATTTGCACGGAAGAAGAACACAGTCTCGTTGCGGAGGAAACAACGGCACATGTCAGCTTCGGCGACAGAAAATCCTGTTCGTCCTGTCCATGAGGACATACTGAACGCCGCAGCCCATTGTTTCATGGACCGCGGATATTCTGCCACCAGCATTGATGATGTCGCCCGCAGCCTTGGTGCCACCAAGGGTCGCATCTACCATCACTACCGCTCCAAGGCCGACCTGTTTTTCGACGTCTTTCGTCATGGCATGCAGATGAATTTCGACGTGCTGACGCCGATCGCCCAATCATCCAGGCCAACTGTTGAAAAACTGCGTGACATGACGAAGACCCATTGCATCGCGATGATACAAACACAGCACTTTCAGCGCTGTGTCTGGGAGGGTGTGGAGCTGCTTCAGCGCGGTTCCACAACACCCGAACAACGGGAAGTTCTGATCGAGCTGCAGGCGATGCGGGACAATTATGCAGAGATCTTTCGATCCGTTCTTGAAGCGGCGAAACGCGAGGGTCTCGCGCATTTCGAAAGCTCAAGCATTGCCTTACAATTAATGTTTATGTCTCTGAATTCACATCTCTTTTGGTATCGAGAACGTGAAGGGCAGGACGCATCCACAATCGATCACATTGCGAGCCAGTGCGTCGTGTTCGCACTACGGGGTCTCGGGATGGAGGAGGAGTTAATCGCCGATGTCTGAGATGAATCTGGGAATTACCGACAAACTCGCACCTCTGCTTGAGCAGGTCAGCACCATGATACGCGACGAGATCCAGACGGTTGAGGAGGAATATCTCGCCGAGGTCGATGTCGGTGACCGCTGGTCGCACACGCCACGGCAGACGGAAATCCTGGAGGGCCTGAAAGCCAAGGCTAAGGAACGCGGCCTGTGGAATTTCTGGCTGACCGATTCCGATCGTGGTTTCGGGCTGTCGACGGTCGAGTACGCCTATCTGGCCGAAGAAATGGGCAAAGCCAGCATTGGCGCCGAAGTGTTCAATTGCTCTGCGCCTGATACCGGCAATATGGAAGTCCTCGAACGCTACGGCGCCGAGAGCCACAAACAGGAATGGCTGACACCTTTGCTGGCCGGTGAAATCCGCTCGGCCTACCTGATGACCGAACCCGATGTCGCCTCTTCAGACGCGACCAATATCGCGATGCGCTGCGAGCGCGACGGCGACCACTATGTTCTCAATGGCGAGAAATGGTGGTCCTCGGGTGCCGGCGATCCGCGCTGCATGATCTACATTGTCATGGTCAAGACCGGCGGTGAAGATGCGCCGCGCCACCAGCGCCACTCGATGATCCTCGTGCCCGCCGAAACCGCCGGCATCGAAAAGTTGCGGGCCATGCAGGTTTACGGTCACGACGACGCGCCGCACGGCCATCTGCATATTCGCTTCACCGATGTTCGCGTGCCGGCAGAGAACATGATCCTCGGGGAAGGACGCGGTTTCGAGATCGCACAGGGCCGCCTCGGCCCCGGCCGGATTCACCATTGCATGCGGGCCATAGGACAGGCGGAGCGCGCGCTCGAGCTGATGTGCCAGCGATCCTTGCGCCGCGAGGCCTTCGGAAAACCGCTGGCGAAGCTCGGCGCCAATTACGACATCATTGCCGAGTGCCGGATGGAAATCGAAATGGCCCGCCTGCTTTGCCTCAAGGCGGCCTGGATGATGGACAAGGGCGACGCACGCGCCGCCGCGCCCTGGATCAGCCAGATCAAGGTCGTTGCTCCGCAGGTGGCCTTGAAGGTCACGGATGAGGCCGTGCAGATGTTCGGCGGTCAAGGCGTCTCGCAGGATACTCCCCTCGCCCGCGCCTGGACAGGTTTGCGTACTTTGCGTTTGGCCGACGGCCCGGATGCCGTTCACCGCATGCAGGTCGCGCGAACCGAATTGCGCAAATACACGCAGGAGCGTGTTTGATCATGAAAGCGATTGTCTGCGAAGAGTTCGGCGGGCTGGACAAGCTGGTTTACCGGGAAATGGACGAGCCGCGGGTCAAGGACCATACGGTCGTCATTCGCCCGCAGGCCATTGGCGTCAATTTTCCCGACGGGCTTCTGGTCCAGGGCCTTTACCAGGTCAAGCCGCCGACACCCTTTGTTCCGGGTATGGAAGTTGCCGGAATTGTCGAAACTGTCGGTTCGGCTGTTGAAAAATTCAAACCCGGTGACCGGGTTGCGGCTCTCGGGCAACTTGGTGGTTACGCCGAGCTCGCCGCCGTGCCGCAGGCGGCGGTTTTTCCCCTTCCGGACGCCATGGACCCGGCGGATGCCTGTGCGCTGCTTTGCGCCTACGGCACAGCCCATCATGCGCTGAAACAGCGAGCCAATCTGCAAGCGGGTGAAACCGTTGCCGTTCTCGGCGCAGCAGGTTCGACCGGCAGTGCCGCTATCCAGATCGCCAAGGCGATGGGCGCCCGGGTGATTGCGGTGGCGTCTACGCCCGAGAAACAGGCCATCGCAAAAGAGAACGGCGCCGATGACGTGACCGGCTATGACAACCTAAAGGACGACCTCAAATCGCTGTCCGGCGGCAAGGGTGTCGATGTCCTGTTCGATCCCGTTGGCGGCGATGCGTTCGACAGTGCATGCCGTGCCATGGCGCGCAAGGGCCGCCTGCTGGTCATCGGATTTGCCTCCGGCCGCATCCCGCAACTGCCCGTCAATCTGACGCTGGTGAAGGAATTCTCTCTGGTTGGTGTTTTCTGGGGCTCGTTCACGCAACATGAACCCGCAGTCTATGCCGACAATATGAAGGAGCTGGTCGGCTGGTATCTGGAGGGCCAGATCAAGCCCATGATCGAAGGCCGCTATCCGCTGTCGGACGCAGCGTCCGTGCTTGAACGGGTTCTCGGCCGCGGCGCCACCGGCAAGCTGGTTCTCATTCCGGAAGGAGCTTGATGTTGTCCCACCCGTCACAGACTTTCGCACTCGTCCAGAAACATGACGGCTATTCCGGCAAGTCGGAAGGACCGTCGATTGAAAGCCTGGATCTTTATCTCGATGCGGCGGAAATCCCTCTGCCCGACCTCGCCGACGGGCAAGTGCTGATCAAGATGGCGATGGCATCGATCAACCCGTCCGACCTCCACTACATCAAGGGCGAATACGGGCACCCCCGCGTCAAAGGCGCTGCGGCGGGCTTTGAAGGCGTCGGTGAAGTAGTCGCCGGAAACGGCTCATATGCGCAATCGCTTGTCGGCAAGCGCGTGGCATTCACCGTTGATCCCGCCGGGTCCGGCGCCTGGGCAGATTACGCGATCACTGCCGCCAAGGTCTGCATTCCGGTCCGTGATGATATGCGCAACGAGGACGCCGCCGGCCATGTGGTCAATCCCCTGACGGCAATGGCCATGTTCGACATCGTGCGAAAAGCGGATACCGGCAGCTTCATCATGACTGCGGCCAATAGCCAGCTGTGCAAGCTGATGATCGCACTGGGTCGGGACGAAGGCATCACGCCCATCGCCATCGTCCGCAAGCCGGAACAGGCCGCACATCTCGAGGAACTTGGCGCTGGCCATGTGCTTTCCACGGCCTCCGAAGATTTTGCGGATTCAGTCCGCAGCGTGATCAAGCAGGAAAAACCCCGTGTCCTGCTCGATGCGGTGGGCAACCAGGTTTCGGCAGACCTGTTCGCAGCCATGCCCAACAGGGCCCGGTGGGTGGTCTACGGCAAACTCGATCCGACGCCGCCGACATTCAGGGAGATGGGGCAGTTCGTGTTCATGGAAAAGCGCATCGAGGGCTTTTGGCTGACACGCTGGTTCATGAGCACACCGCTTGAGGAACAGATACGCGTTATCGGCGAAGTCCAGGAACGTTTCGTTTCCGGGAAATGGCAGACCGAGGTCTCCGCGACAATCCGACTGAAGGATGCGATGGCTGACCTGGCTGATGCATTGCGCAATGCCGATGGAAAAGTCATGCTGGTTCCGTAACGGAGGACAGTGCGAACCGGAAAGGGACGGCGTAAAAGAAGCTCAGACTCAGGCTTTGGGAGGGCCATTGAGTGGATATATTGCAACTGATTGTCAGCGGTCTGGCCAATGGATGTGTCTATGGTCTCATCGCACTAGGTTTCGTGCTGATCTACAAGGCGACCGAAGCGGTCAATTTCGCCCAGGGCGACTTCATGATGCTCGGCGCCTTCATCACCCTCGGATTTACCAACGAATTTTATATGGGGCTTCCATTCTGGCTGTCCGTTTGCCTGGCGATTGGCATCATGGGCACGTTGGGCTACCTGTTAGACCTTGTCGTCTTGCGCAGAATGTTCGGTCAGTCACAGGTCGCTGTTGTTATTCTGACCATTGCACTCGGTTTCGTCATCCGATTTGTCGCCGGCGCCATCTGGGGCCATGAACCGCAGTCGCTGGAATCTCCCTTAGCAGGCGGCGAAGTCAGGTTTGGTGGTCTTGTTCTTGGCCTTGACGAGGTGTGGGTCATTTTTGTGACAGTTGTACTAACTGTCCTTCTTTATGTGTTTTTTGCACGCACAAAGCTTGGCGTTGCCATGCAGGCATCCTCACAGAACCAGCTTGCTGCCTACTACATGGGTATTCCCGTTAAGAGGGTACATTCGATGATCTGGGCGCTGTCGGGAATTGTCGCGACAATTGCCGGCATCCTGTTCGCGTCCAAGGGATCAATCGACCCGACGGCCGGTCTTCTCGGTATCAAGGCCTTTGCTGCCGCGGTTATTGGCGGTTTCGGCAGCCTTCCCGGCGCCTTGCTTGGCGGATTGATCGTCGGTTTGGTCGAGCCGTTCGCGGCGCGATATATGCCGGCCGGGTATTCTCAGATCTTTCCCTATCTCATTCTGATCATCATGCTGATTGTGCGGCCGCACGGCATCCTTTCGCAGATTCAGACGAAGAAGGTGTAGGGACCCGCAATGCGCATTGTCTTCAAGACCTCCTACGATGCCGATATTCGCCTCTTCAAGCACAACGCACAGGCGTTCTGGTATATTCTGCTGATTGCCATCGCGATCCTGCTGCCGTTTCTGGTTAGTGACTTTCTGATCGGAGAGGCAACACTTGTACTGATCTGGTCTATATGTGGCATGGGTCTGATGCTGCTCGTAGGCCAAACCGGCCAGGCCAGCCTCGGCCATGCGGCCTTCATGGCTGTCGGCGCCTACTCCAATGTCATCTACCAGATCAATTTCAACATGCCGTTTCTGCTGTCCTTCCCTCTTTCGGGCCTGACAGCAGGTATTGCAGGTGCCTTGGTGGCTTTACCTACAACCCGTCTGCACGGCATTTATCTTGCGATTGCGACACTCGCGATATCTGTGCTTACTGAAGATCTCATCGTGATGTTGGAGCCCATCACCGGTGGGGTCGCAGGTTTGTTTGCACCCGATATTGAAATATTCGGTTTCACATTTAACCGTTACGGTAATCCGGTCGAGCTTTACTGGCTGGTTCTGGCAATTACCTTTGTCGTGGTCTATGCCTATCGCAATATTTTGCGGTCGCCCACCGGCCGCGCTTTTGCCGCGGTACGTGACTCAGAAGTTTCGGCCAAGGCCATGGGCGTCAATGTTGCGCGAACGAAGATGATTGCATTCGCGATCTCGTGCACCATAACGGGACTCGGCGGGGCACTGATGGGCCATTTCGCCACTGTCTTTACCAACGAGACCTTCAACCTGATCATTTCGATCAACCTGTTGCTGATCATTGTCGTCGGCGGCCTCGGAACGATTCACGGCGCATTTTTCGGCTCGATCGTTTTTGTCTTGCTGCCGTTGCTGATATCGGTCACACGCGACACCATAGGCTCCATAACTGGTTCCGGGTCGGTAACAATTCCCGGATTGGAGAGCGGCATTTTCGGTGCGTTGCTCATCCTTTTCATCCTGTTCGAGCCCATGGGCTTATATGGCCGTTGGCTGAAAATCAGGACCTATTTCGAACTGTTTCCGTTCTACCGCAAAGACATGTTCAGGCGGCAAAAGAGCTACCTCAAGACGGAGCGCACGCGATGAGTTTGCTTGAGCTTTCCAACGTCACGCTCCGATTTGGCGGCCTTGTCGCGGTCAATGATGTTTCCTTCAACGTGGAGGAAGGCGAAGTCTTTGCCCTTGTGGGACCGAACGGCGCCGGAAAATCCACAATCTTTAACATGATCTCACGTTTTTACACGCCGGCCGAAGGCGACATTCTCTTTGAAGGCAAGAGTATCCTAAGTTGGGAGGCACATGAGATCCCTTCGCAGGGCATTGCCCGCACCTTTCAGAATATTGAACTGTTCGAACAGGCAACGGTGCTGCAGAACCTGCTGGTCGGCCGGCAAACCCACAGACGCTCCAGTTTTCTTGCGGACATGGTCTTCACACCGTTTGTGCGAAATCAGGAGCGTGTGCATCGAGAAGCTGTTGAACATGTGATCGATTTTCTCGATCTTCAGGCCTATCGCGACAAGATGATCGCGGGGCTTCCCTATGGAGTCCGCAAGGTGGTGGAGATGGGGCGCGCCCTGGCCATCAAGCCGAAGCTGCTTCTGCTTGATGAGCCGGCTTCGGGTTTGTCAGTGGAGGAAACCCAGGACGTTGCCTTCTGGATCGAGGACATCAAGAAGGTCATGGGTATCACGGTGCTTATGGTTGAGCACGATATGCATCTGGTCAGTGCGGTCTCCGACCGCGTCATGGCACTGGCCGACGGCCGCATGCTGGCAATCGGCACACCGCAGGAAGTCCAGAACGATCCTGCCGTAATCGAGGCCTATATCGGTTCAGACGAAATGCCCGAAGATGGAGAGGCGGCATGAAACAGGACAATTACGCCCCTCTCCTCAAAGTCGATAATCTGGAAAGCTTCTATGGGCCGATCATGGCCATTCGCGGCGTGAGCCTGGAAGTCAATGAAGGACAGATCGTCACCGTTCTGGGCGCCAACGGCGCCGGCAAAACGACGCTTCTAAAGACCATCTCAGGCGTCATGGACCCCGAGAAAGGCACCGTCACGCTGCAAGGTTCCGAGATCCAGGGATCGGCGCCGGACACGGTCGTCAACAAGGGCGTCGTCCATGTTCCGGAGGGCCGCGAGATCTTTCCAATCCTGACGGTCGAAGAAAACCTGAAAATGGGTGCTTACACGCGCTCTGATCATGCGCAGATCGCCGCGGATATGGACCTTGTTTATGACTACTTTCCGATCCTCAAGGAGCGTCGTATGCAGGAAGCCGGTACATTGTCCGGTGGCCAGCAGCAGATGCTCGCCATCGGGCGCGGACTGATGACGAAGCCGCGCATCATGCTTCTCGATGAACCAAGCCTTGGTCTGAGCCCGCTCTTGGTCCGAGAGATTTTCACCATCATCCGGCGTCTGAATGACGAGCAGAATGTGACCATGATGCTGGTGGAACAGAATGCCAAGGTTGCCCTCGACATTGCACACTATGGCTATGTTCTTGAACTTGGGCGTATTGTGATGAGCGGCGAAGCCAAAAAGTTGCAACAATCGAAGGACATCCAGGAGTTTTACCTGGGCGCGCAGCAGGAAACCCAGCGCGGACAAAGACGCTGGAAGCAGCGCAAGACCTGGCGTTAGGCCGAAGGGAGGACACTATGGGCAACATGGAACCCATTCCGCCACAAACACAGATCAATGGCCTGAGCGTCAACACGGATCTGGAGAAGGGTCCCTATTTTCTTGACGGCTGTGACACACTACCGAAACTTTTCCTGCAACGATGCAGGGAGATGGGCGAACGCACCTCGCACCGCGAAAAGGATTTCGGCATCTGGCTTTCCTACTCGTGGCACGATTTCCACGAACATGCCAGGCTTATCGCCCACGGTCTGGTGTCTCTTGGCCTCAAGCGTGGTGAAGTGGTTTCGATCCTTTCTGAGGACAACAAGGAATGGGTCTATTGCGACCTGGCTACTCAGTGCATCGGGGGCATCGCATCAGGTGTCTATACAACTGATTCCGCGAGCCAGCTTGCTTATCTCATCAATGATTCCGACAGCCGCTTCCTGTTTGTCGAGAACGATGAACAGCTGGACAAGTTCCTGACCGTAAGGGACCAGATGCCGGGCCTTGCCAAAGTAATAGTCTTCGACCGCGAAGGCCTGCACGACTATCACGATGACCAGGTGCTGTTCATCGAGGAACTTTATGACCTCGGCCGCGTTCACGCCAAGAAGCACCCGGACCTCTTCGAGCAGGAGATCGCCAAGTCAAAGCCCGAGGACCTCGCGATCCTCATTTACACCTCCGGCACAACGGGACAGCCGAAAGGCGCGATGATCACCCACAGCAACATCATGTTCTCGCTTTCGTCAGGCGCCTATTCGTTTGCTGCTTTCGAAAACGATGAACAAGTCTGTTTCCTGCCGCTGTGTCATATCCTGGAGCGGCTTGTATCCGTCATGTCTCCGATTGCAGGCAGGTCGATCGTCAATTTCGCCGAAAGCCCGGAAACCGTTTTCGACAACGTTCAGGAGGTGAGCCCGCACCTCTTCACCGCCGTTCCGCGGGTCTGGGAGAAAATCTATTCACGCATATCGATCATGGTGGGAGATGCCACACCTTTTGGACGTTGGGCTTTCAACCGCGCTGTTCGCACAGGTGAAAGGATGGCAGCATTACTTGAGGACGGCAAACCGGTCCCCGGTCTGCTGGCATGGCGTTACAAGATCTGGGATTTCCTCGTGCTGAAGAACATCCGGCGCATGATCGGCATGGATCGCCTGCGCCGCGGCAATACAGGCGCCGCACCGATATCGCCGGATCTCCTGCGTTGGTACAAGGCCATCGGAATCGATCTGTTCGAAGGATATGGAATGAGCGAAACGGCGGGGATCATTTCGCTCAACACGTTTGAAAAAAGGAAAGTCGGCACGGTCGGCCAAGTCGTGCCCGGCGGCGCGGTACGGATCGGTGACGGCGGAGAGATTCAATACAAGGCCGGCAATGTTTTTGCCGGCTACTGGAAGAAACCGGACAAGACCCTCGAAACGATGACCGATGACGGCTGGCTGAAAACCGGCGATGTCGGCCATATCGACAATTCCGGATTTGTGAACATCACAGGCCGTCTCAAGGACATCATCATTACGGCGGGCGGCAAGAACATCACCCCCGCAGAGATCGAGAACAAGCTGAAGTTCTCGCCTTACATTTCCGATGCGGTCATCATCGGCGACAGGCGCAAGTTCCTGTCCTGCCTGATCATGATCGACCAGGAAAATGTCGAAAAATTCGCACAGGACCGACGCGTACCGTTTGGTGACTTCGCGTCGCTTTGCGCAACTTCGGAGGTCCAGGAATTGATCGGCGGCGTCGTCAGGGAGGTCAATGAAGAATTCGCCCGGGTCGAACAGATCAAGGCATTCCGCCTCATTGATGTCTTGCTGACCGCGGAAGACGATGAACTGACTGCCACCATGAAACTCAAGCGCAGCTTCGTGGAGGATAAACACAAAGCGCTCATAGACGAGATGTATGCCTAAGCCAAATTAGAGATTTGCATTCCAAGGAGGAAAACATGAAGAATCTCATCAAACCCATGGCCCTTGCTTTGGCTCTTTCGACGGCTTTCCTGCCACAGGCCAGCGCCGACACTCAAGGGGTGACCGACACAGAGATCATCATTGGATCAAACGTTGATCTCTCAGGTATTTTTGCTGCGTTTTCAGCATCTGCAATCGAAGCTGCCAATCAGTACTTCAAAGAAGTGAACGAGGCTGGCGGCGTCCACGGACGCAAAATCAGGCTCATCGCGGAAGACCACGGCTACACGATGCCCAAGGCGATGCAAAACATCAACAAATTGGTCAACTCCGACGGGATCTTCGTGATGTTCCTTCAATTGGGAACGCCCATGAACATGGCCAGTTTCCCGCTGCTGGAGAGAAAAGGTATTCCAAATATCTCTCCTCTTTCCGCAGCACGCCAGATGATCGAACCGCCTGCTCCCTACAAGTTTGCTGGCTTTTCTTCCTATTACGACCAATTGGGCGCTGGTATCGAATACCTTAAAGAAAACGCCGGCACCGAAGTCGTGTGCGCCATGTACATTCCGAATGACTTCGGAAAAGAGGTACAACAGGGTGCAAAGGAAGCGTCCGAGAGGCTCGGACTAAAATACGCAGCCGAGACGACACACAAGGGTGACGAACAGGAGTTCGTCGGCGCTCTGACAAAATTGAAAGACGAAGGTTGCGACACAATTGCCATGGCCTTGGGTGTGCGTCAGACCATTACAGCACTAGCCACCGCAAAGAAAATTGGATGGGACGCCAATTTCGTAGGCTCATCGGCCTCGTTCCATACAGCTGTGGCGAAAGTTCCTGGTGGCGTTACTGACGGATTTTTCGCTGCATCTGGCTGGCCGGACCTGAACACGCGTCTGGACGATCCCCACGTGAAAAAATGGGTTGAGGATTTTAAGGCCGAGTTCGGTGAAGAACCCGGAACCGGCGCTGTGTTGGGCCGTTCGTCCGCCGAAGGTCTCGTAATGGCACTTGAGGCCGCAGGCCCGGATCTTACCGCCGAAAGCTTTCAAAAGGCCATGGAAAGCATGAGCTATGTTGACCCGATTACGGGTGTAACCATAGATTTCGGTCCGGACGATCACCAGGGTGGCGATGCGATCATCATCTCCCAGATCGAAGGCGGTGAGTGGAAAATCCTCGGCGAAAAATAAGTTAGCCGACGAATATAACCGGCGCCCTTCGGGGCGCCGGCGACCAACGACTTTAGACGATTTGATCCAGCCTATTGCGAGAGAGTTAACCGGTGAGTGTGATGACCGAAGCCGTATCCTATGAAGTCCTGTCTGATGAAGCCGGCGATATCGCCGTTATCTCCATCGACAATCCACCGGTCAACGCTGCCAGCCACGCGGTCCGTCAGGGCCTGGCTGACGCTACCGAAGAATTCGCCAACGGACCGGCGCGTGTCGCGGTGCTTGTTGGAAAGGGCCGTACATTCATTGCCGGAGCCGATATCAGGGAGTTCGGCAAGCCGATGCAAGAACCGGGCCTCGGTGAGGTTATTGACGCCATAGAGAACCTCGACAAGCCGGTCGTCTGCGCAATCCACGGAACAGCCCTGGGTGGCGGATTGGAAACCGCCCTCTCCTGTCACTATCGCGTGGCAGTCAAATCAGCACGGGTTGGACTTCCGGAAGTGCATCTGGGCCTGTTGCCGGGTGCCGGCGGCACGCAGCGCCTGCCGCGCCTGACCGGGATCGAGGCAGCTGCCGAAATCATTACGTCCGGCCGGCATGTTCCGGCGCCGGAGGCTTTGACACTGGGCATCGTCGATGCTGTTGATGACGGCGACGATCCGCTCGCCGCCGGAATGTCATTTGCCCGCCAGGTACTGAGTGAGAATATGCCTGTACGCCGCACGCGCGCGCTTGACGAGAAGGTTCAGGCCGCGCGCGGCAACCAGGCGCTCTTCGATGAATTGCGGGCAAGCGTGAAAAAGAAGGCAAAGGGGCAATTGTCTCCTCAATTGTGTCTCGAGGCCGTGATCGCATCGGCGGAACTGCCCTTCGCCGATGGGCTGAAGCGCGAGCGCGAGCTGTTCATGGAGCTCATGGCTTCCCCTCAGCGCGAGGCATTGATCCATGTGTTTTTCGCCGATCGCCAGGTCGGCAAAGTGCCGGAGCTGGAGAACGGAACGCCCAGGCCGTTGAACCAGGCCGCCGTCATCGGCGGCGGCACGATGGGATCCGGCATTACAGTGTCGATGCTGTTTGCCGGAATGCCCGTTACAATGATCGAGCGTGACGAGGAAAGTGCGGCGCGCGGCCGCCAGAATGTCGAGCGCATCCTTGACGACGGCGTCCGGCGCGGGAAATTCGACCAGGCGCACCGCGACCGCCTTGCCAACGAACTCTACAGCGTCAGTTCCGACATCGCTTCGCTGTCACAGGCCGATATTGTGATCGAGGCGGCGTTCGAAAACATGGATGTCAAGAAAGACCTGTTCCGGCAAATCGACCAGCACGCGAAACAAGGCGCGGTGCTTGCAAGCAACACTTCCTATCTCAACATCAACGAAATTGCTTCCGTCACCGGCCGACCGCGGGATGTGCTTGGACTGCATTTCTTCTCGCCGGCCCATGTCATGCGGCTGCTTGAGATCGTGGTGGCGGACAGGACCGACCCTGACGTTGCAGCAACCGGATTTGCACTCGCGAAAAAACTCAAGAAGGTCGGTGTGCGCGCCGGCGTTTGCGATGGTTTCATCGGCAACCGCATTCTGGAGCGCTATCTGTCGCAAGCCGCCTATATGGTCGAGGACGGAACCAGCCCCTACGATATCGACAAGGCCGTGCTGAAATTCGGCTATCCGATGGGTCCCAATCAGATGGGCGATCTCGCCGGCCTCGATATCGGCTATGCCAACCGCAAGCGCAAGCGCGAGGAAGGCTGGCAGGGCCGCTATGCCGCCGATTACATGGACAGGCTTGCCGAACTTGGCCGCCACGGACAGAAAACAGGTCGCGGCTTTTATATCTATGAGAACGGCAGCCGGGTCGGGACACCCGATCCCGAGGTGCTGGAAATCATCGATCAGGTCCGGTCGGAAAAGGGAATTACGCCCAAACCGCTGGACGAAGAGGCAATCATGCGGCGCTACATGGCGGCGATGATCAATGAAGGAGCACGCGTTGTCGAGGAAGGTATCGCGTTGCGACCGCTCGATGTGGATATCACGATGCTTTACGGCTACGGGTTTCCGCGCTGGCGCGGCGGTCCGTTGAAATATGCCGACATGATCGGCCTCGACAAGGTGCTCGCCGATATTCGCGAATTCGAGAAGGATGATCCGGAATTCTGGAAGCCGGCCAAGCTTCTCGTCGACCTCGTGGAACGGGGCGAAAATTTCGACAGCCTGAACAAGAGCGCCAAGAGCTGAGGACAAGACATCATGCGTGAAGCTGTTATCGTTTCGACCGCACGGACCGGGATCACCAAAGCCTTTCGCGGCGGTCTCAACATCACCCATGGCGCAGAGTTCGGCGGCGCTGCAGCCCATGCCGCCGTGCACCGCTCGGGCGTCGACCCCGACATGATCGAAGATGCCGTTATCGGCTGCGGCCTGCCGGAAGGCGCGACAGGCGGCAATATTGCCCGCCAGATCGCGATCCGTGCGGGAATGCCGGTAACAACTGCCGGTATGACGGTGAACAGGTTCTGCTCATCCGGCCTTCAGGCGGTTGCGCTGGCTTCGCACGCCATTACCCAGCAAGGCGCACCGGCGATGCTGGCCGGCGGAATCGAGTCGATTACACTCGCGCAGGGCAATGCCAACACGCATATGGCACAGAGCCCCTGGATCCTGGAGAACAAGCCGGCAATTTACCTGCCGATGATCGACACCGCCGACATCGTCGCGGAGCGTTATGGCATCAGCCGGCAGGCGCAGGATGAGTACGCCCTTTCCTCGCAGCAACGCACGGCCGCCGCGCAGGAGGCGGGCCGGTATGCCGATGAAATCATTCCCTTTTCAACTGTCATGGCTGTCAAGGACAAGGAAACGGGAGAAATCTCGAAACACGAGATCACGATCGAACGGGATGAATGCAACCGACCTGGCACGACGCTCGAGGGCCTACAGTCGCTGGAACCTGTGCGTGGTCCTGATCAGTACATCACCGCAGGCAATGCGTCACAACTGTCGGATGGTGCTTCCGCCTGTGTCCTGATGGAGGCCAGCGAGGCCGAAAAACGCAATATCGAGCCGATGGGTGCATTTCGCGGTTTCGTGGTCGCCGGCTGCGAGCCGGACGAAATGGGCATCGGGCCGGTTTTTGCGGTTCCCCGCCTGCTTGAGCGTGCCGGATTGACCATGGATGATATCGGCCTGTGGGAGCTCAATGAGGCATTTGCCAGCCAGGTTCTCTACTGCCGCGACAAGCTCGGTATTCCGAATGACATCCTCAATGTCAATGGCGGTTCGATTTCCATCGGTCACCCCTACGGTATGACCGGCGCGCGTCAGGTCGGCCATGTGATGTACGAAGGCAAGCGCCGCGGCGTCAAACATGTCGTGGTGACAATGTGTATTGGCGGCGGCCAGGGTGCGGCGGGTCTGTTCGAAATCTACTGAGGAGGCGAGATCATGGATCTCAACTACACCGATGAGGAACTGGCATTCCGCGATGAAGTCTGTGCCTTTCTGGATGCCGAATTGCCTTCTTCGATCTCCAGCAAGGTCAAGACCGGCAAGCGCCTGACGAAGGAAGACATGGAAAACTGGCATGCGATCCTGAACCGGCGCGGCTGGCTGGCGGAATCATGGCCTGTCGAATATGGCGGGACCGGATGGAATGCCGTGGAACGGCAGATATTCGAGGATGAATCCTGTGCCGCAGGTGCGCCGCGAACGGTGCCCTTCGGTCTGAAGATGCTGGCACCGGTTTTGATGAAATACGGCTCGGAAGAACAGAAAAACCACTATCTGCCGCGGATCCTCGATGGTTCGGACTGGTGGTGCCAGGGCTATTCCGAGCCCGGTGCAGGCTCGGACCTCGCATCTCTGAAGATGCGGGCGGTTCGCGATGGCGATCATTATGTCGTCAACGGCCAGAAGACCTGGACGACCCTCGGCCAGTACGCCAACATGATCTTCTGCCTGGTGCGCACATCGACGGAAGGAAAACCCCAGGAAGGTATCTCATTTATTCTCGTCGATATGGACACACCCGGCGTCACCGTCCGGCCGATTATCCTTCTGGAAGGCACGCACGAGGTCAACGAAGTATTCTTCGACGATGTCAGGGTGCCTGTAGCCAATCTTGTCGGCGAAGAAAACAAGGGCTGGACCTACGCCAAGTATCTGCTCACGCATGAGCGCACAAACATCGCCAATGTAGGCGCGAACAAGGTTTCCCTCAACCATCTGAAGTTCATCGGCCGGACGCAGAAAGTCCGCGGACGTCCATTGATCGAAGACCCGCTCTTTGCAGCACGGCTGGCGCAGATCGAAATGGAACTCGACGCCATGGCGACCACCAACCTCCGGCTCCTTTCATCACCGGACAGCGTCGCGAATGCCGGGCCGATGAGCTCTATGCTGAAGATCAAGGGCACGGAAATCCGGCAGGCGCTCAATGACCTGACTCGTCGTGCGCTCGGTCCCTATGCGATGCCGTTCGTTTCGGAGGCGCTGGACGCCGGTTACAACGAAGAGCCGATCGGGCCTGACTACGCTGCGCCGGTCGCGCAGGAATACTTCAACAACAGGAAGATCACCATCTACGGCGGCTCCAATGAAATCCAGCGCGGAATCATCACCAAGATGATGATGGGACTGTGAGGCAGCATGGACTTTAACCACACCGAGGACCGGACCATGCTCAAGGACATGGTCTCCCGTTTCATAGCGGACAACTACGCGCTGGAAGCCCGCAACGAGGCAGTGAAAAATCCTGAGGGTTTTTCGCGCGACATGTGGGCGCAGTTCGCCGAACTAGGCTTGATCGGCGCATTGTTCAGCGAAAGCGACGGCGGGTTCGGCGGCGCCGGTTTCGACATCAATGTCCTCTTCGAGGAACTCGGCAAGGGCCTGGTTGCCGAACCGTTTCTTGCAAGCGCTGTGCTTTCGGGAACCCTGCTCGCCCAGCTCGGAACTGCCGAACAAAAAGCACTCATCGGTGATGTTGTCGCCGGCAGCAAGCTGATCGCCCTCGCCCACGGTGAGCCGGACAGCCACTACGACCTGTCGTATGTCGGCACCACGGCGGTGCAGGATGGTGACGGATGGCTCATCAACGGAAACAAGGGGGTTGTGCTCAATGGTGACAGCGCCGACGTTCTGATCGTAACGGCACGTGTTTCGGGTGATACCTGGGACGAGGATGGCATCTCGGCCTTTCTGTTTCCTGCCGATACCGACGGGGTCGCCATTCGAGGATATCCGACCATGGACGGGCTGCATGCAAGTGAGGTCTCGCTGACAGACGTGCATGTTCCCGGCGATGGTCTGCTCGGCGAGTCCGGCAAGGCCTATCCCGCAATCGAAATGGCCGCGGCAAGGGCCAATGTGGCACTGGCCTCCGAAGCCGTCGGGCTCATGGAAGTATGCCGCGACATGACACTGGATTATCTGCGAACGCGCAAGCAGTTCGGTGTGCCAATCGGCAAGTTTCAGGCGCTTCAGCACCGCATGGCAACGGTGCTGACGGAAATCGAGCAGGCCCGATCGGCGACCATCAATGCCGCGGGCCGGCTGGACCAGCCCCGTGCCCAAAGGGAGATGGCGATCTCCTCGGCCAAGGCCCTGACAGGCCGCATCGGCCGGCTGGTGGCGGAGGAAGCCATTCAGATGCACGGCGGCATCGCCATGACCTGGGAATACGGGCTTGGCCACTACGCCAAGCGACTGATCATGATCGATCACCAATTCGGCGACGTTGACTACCACACTGCCCGGTTTGCCGAGTTTTCCCGCAAGGCGGCTTGATGACGGGCACCTTGCGATGAAGGTCATCCGCGACCAGACGGGAACGCAAAGGACGCTGGGATATGTCGTCGAGATCGATGCGGGGGTCGCCCGCGTTGTTCTCGATATCGACGAACGCCACATCAACCGAGGCGACAGCCTGCATGGCGGCGTCATCGCGACCATGCTCGATGCAGTCGCCGGCTACACCGTCAGTCTCTCGGTCGACGGCAAGTCTCTCTATTACACATCGACCCTGTCGCTTACCGTGAACTACCTGTCGCGCTTTCAGGACGGCCGTGTCGTGGCGACCGCGAATGTCTCGGGAGGCGGGAAGAAAATCGTCTTCGTCAACGCGTTGCTTTCCACGGACACCGGCGTCCCGGTTGCTTCGGCGACCGGTACCTTCAAATTGTACCGGGACAGCGTGCGCGGTTAGGACATGCTGCCCCAATCCGCGGCTTGCGTCGCTTATACAACATTTCAGCAGAATTTCCGTTCGGGTGCTTCCTTGGTCCTCAGGTAGCGCTATGTTGCAATGCAGCACCAATGAATAACCTGACGGAGATTTCCCATGTCAGATACGAAAACCGCCGTGGTCACCGGCTCGTCCAGCGGTATCGGTCTCGGTATCGTCGAAGGATTTGCCGCCAGGGGCATGAATATCGTCATGAACGGTATCGAGCCCCCGGAACAGATTGAGCCGTTGCGTCAGGAGATCGAAAAGGTCTCCGGTGGCAAGGCGGTGTACTGCCATGCCAACATCATGAAGCCGGAAGGCGTCGATACGCTGATTTCCACCGCTCTTGAAGCGTTCGGCAGCGTTGACGTCCTGGTCAACAATGCCGGGATCCAGCATGTCGCACCCGTCGAGGAGTTTCCCCAGGACAAGTGGGACGCGATCATCGCGCTCAACCTTTCCGCCGCGTTCCACACCACTCGGGCCGTGGTGCCCGGAATGAAGGCCAGTGGCTGGGGCCGGATCATCAATATCGCATCAGCGCACGGGCTCGTCGCCTCCCCCTTCAAATCCGCCTATGTCTCGGCGAAACACGGACTTGTCGGGCTGACGAAGACAGTTGCGCTGGAAGTCGCGGAGCACGGTATCACCGTCAATGCCATCTGCCCGGGATATGTGTGGACGCCTCTCGTGGAAAAGCAAATCCCGGATACCGCCGAGGCCCACGGCATAACGGAGGAGGAAGTCAAGCGCGACGTTCTTCTGGCTGCGCAACCGACAAAGGAATTCGTCAGCGTCGAGCATATGGCTGCAATCGCCAATTTCCTGTGTTCCGACGATGCGTCTTCAATCACAGGCGCATCGCTGCCCGTCGACGGCGGCTGGGTCGCGCAATGACAACCTCGCTGGCGCGTGACGGGAGCGTTCGGCCATGAGCAAGAACCGGAAGACAGTGAACCTGGCGCTGCAGGGCGGCGGTGCGCATGGAGCCTTCACCTGGGGCGTGCTTGACAAGCTGCTGGAAGACGGCCGTCTCGAAATCGAGGCGATATCCGGCACGTCGGCCGGCGCGATGAATGCCGTCGCCGTTGCGGACGGGCTCATGCGCGATGGTGCTGACGGGGCCCGTGCGGCGCTCGAAAAGTTCTGGCACTCCATCAGCGAGCGCTCCGCCTTCAGCCCGATCCAGCGTCTTCCATTCGACGTGCTGATGGGCAATTGGAGCCTCGATCATACGCCGAGCTACCATTTCTTTGATGCGATGACACGCATCGCGTCGCCCTACCAGTTCAACCCGCTCAATATCAATCCGTTGCTCCAGCTGCTTGAGGAATGCATCGATTTCGATCGCGTACGCAGTTGCAACATCCTAAAGGTGTTCATCTCGGCCACCGATGTCGAAACCGGCCGTGTCAAGATATTCGACCGCAGCAAGCTGACTGCCGAGATGGTGATGGCCTCCGCCTGCCTGCCCTTCCTTTTTCAAGCTGTCGAGATTGACGGCGTGCCCTATTGGGACGGCGGCTACATGGGCAATCCGTCATTGTTTCCGTTTCACACACACTCTGAATCCGGCGACATCGTCGTCGTTCAGATCAACCCGATCGAACGCCGTGGCGCACCGCGCACGGCGCAGGAAATTCTCAATCGCATCAACGAGATCAGCTTCAACGGCAGTCTACTGCGGGAGTTTCGCGCGATCGATTTCGTGCGACGCCTCATCGAAGACGGCAAGCTGTCGCAAAAACACTACCGCAAGACACGGGTGCATGTGATCGAGAACCAGGACGAACTGAAGCCGCTTGGCGCCTCCTCCAAGGTCAATGTGGAATGGCGCTTTCTCGTCCATCTTCGCGATATCGGGCGGGAGACTGCCGAACGCTGGCTTGCAGACAATATCGACCATGTCGGCAAACGATCCACTGTGGATTTGCGCGCCATGTTTCAGGGCCTCGGCGCAGAGCATCACGGTTAGAACGGCGCCCTCACTCGGCAAGAATTGTGACTTTCAGAGGCGGCAAACTACAAACTGTTCAACAATAGTGATAAAGTACAACGAATCTGTTCAGTAAAAGTTTAGTTTGCGTGAGCTTTTCGTCCTGATGCAGCACCCTATTTGGGTTTAGAAAGGAGGATGAAACCATGCGTCTACTCGGTTTATCCATCATGGTCGGTTTGCTGTGTGCGGAATCTTGCGCACTTGACGGCGATTCCTACAACACTTGACGGAGAATCTTGTAACACTTGACGGCGAATCCTGCGTACTTGACGGCGCTGATCCACACGAAGCGCGCTGTTTCTCCCGGAACTGATGCCTGGGCGCATTCTCCCTTCTGTTGATCCTGGCAGGCTGGCCTTTGGCCAGCCCGTGGCGAGCGTAAGCGAGCCCTTGTCGATTTTCAAGATACGGTTGCACGCGGCGGTTGGCCCTTCATCAGGCATGACCGCCGCGCATGTTCAGCGTCTGCATTGCGCGCCCGGCGTCGCAGGCGCCCCTGACGCCGGTCGACAGGCCGGCGCCTCCTCAAGTCCCGCTGCCGCCGAGCGGCGGCGGTGTGTGCCGCTTGCGCTGCGACTCGCCTGCAAGTTCGATGTGATAAGACCGTATGTCCGTTTCTACCGGTGAGGTGGCTCGCCCTACACTGCACGTTCGAGGGTTGCTCGGATGGGCTGAGCCGATCCTCATCACAGGAGGACGAGCCGTGGCAGATTATAGAGAAGCATTTGTCGGAATCGATGTTGCCAAATTGAGAAACGCCATCGCGATTGCCGATGCGGGCCGTGAGGGAGAAGTTCGCTTCTTCGGAGAAGTCGACGCTTGTGTCGCAAGCATGCGCCGGACCATTCAGCGGATCGCCGACAGATTTGATCGACTGCATTTTTGCTATGAGGCCGGACCGACAGGCTATGGGCTCTATCGGCTCATCCGTTCTCTCGGGCATGAATGCACGGTCGTCGCCCCGTCGCTGATCCCAAGGAAGCCTGGCGACCGGGTGAAGACGAACCGCCGGGACGCTCTCTCGCTCGCCCGGCTTTTGCGCGCCGGCGAGCTTACTGCGGTGTGGGTTCCCGATGCAGGCCACGAGGCGATGCGGGATCTCGTCCGCGCACGGTCGGCAGCGGTCGAGGTGCTGCGGGTCCATCGCCAGCAGGTGAGCGCTTTCATGCTCAAGCACGGCCGCGTCTATCCGCGCAAGAAAGGCTGGACGATGCGCTATTTGCGCTGGTTGCAGGAACAGACGTTCGATCACCCGGCGCACCAGATTGCGCTCCAGGAAATGGTTGAAGCCGTACGCATCTCCAAAGAGCGGGTTGAACGGCTGGAGCGCACCATCGAGGAGTTCGTTCCGGCCTGGTCGTTGGCACCGGTCGTACGAGCGCTCCGGACTTTGCGTGGCGTGGACCTGATCGTCGCTGTGACATTCGTCACCGAAGTTGGCGACGTGAGCCGGTTCGAAAGTCCGCGCCAGCTCATGGGATATCTCGGCCTCGTTCCCGGTGAGCGCTCGACTGGCGACACTATCAGGCGCGGCGGCATCACCAAGGCAGGAAACAGCCGGGTGCGCCAAATGCTGGTCGAGAGCGCCTGGGCCTATCGGCATCCGCCCAGGGTCGGGATAAAGAAGCTGTACAGACTGGAGCAGGCGTCACCGCGCGTGCGCGAGATCGCATGGAAGGCGCAGAGCCGCTTGACGGCCCGGTACCGAACGCTGAGTGGACGCGGCAAGCGGCCAACGGTGGTCTGCACTGCGGTCGCCCGCGAACTGGCCGGCTTCATGTGGGCCGTTGCCAGGGAGGCGCAGGCAAGCTGATCTTGCCCTTGTGGCAACACGAAACTCGCGCATGGGCGGAGGCGGGACCACGGCAGGGAAATGTCCGTCGAATGCTTTGTGGCCGGCTACTGGCCGACGCCCGCTGTAAGACAGGAACAGACCCGGACGCACAATCGGAAATGCGGTAGCCAACCCGCGCATCAGAGCTTGATCACCGACGTCCTTCAGTTCCGCCTCCACCCATGCGCGATCAATATCATGAACAGCCGATCTCCTCCTCGTTCTGGATCGGCCGGATATTCGACGTGCCAAACCTTGACAGCGGACATCAGAGCATTATGAACAATGCGGTCCAGTATGGCATCGGCGATTGTTGGCTCTCCCACAACAGCCGGCCAGTGTTCCATGGGGATCTGACTGGCGATCAGGATGGATTTTCGCCCGTAACGATGTTCGACGATTTCCAACAGGTCTCGCCGACCCTCGGCGCAGAAGCCTTGCAGGCCCCAGTCATCCAGAACCAGCAACGAGACCGTGGCGAGGCGGCGCATCACACGCGTGTGCTTCTCGTCGTCGTCCCGCGTATGATTGAGGGCCGAGATCAGTTCGGGGACGCGTCGGTACAACACGGACTGCTTCTGGCGGCATGCCTGATGCGCAAGGGCGCAGGAAAGGAAGGTCTTTCCGGATCCGGTCGGCCCTTCGACGATCAGATTGACGGCTTGCCGGATCCAGTCACCGGCGGCGAGCTGGGTCAGTGTGCCGCGGGCGACGCCGCGCCCGGCGCTGCAGTCGACATCCTGGATGTCGGCGCGAATGCGAAGCTGGGCCTGGCGCAGATTGTTGAGGTAGCTCTTCTGGTCGCGGTGTGCGACTTCACGCTCAAGCATCATGGCAAGCCGGTCGTCGAAGCCGAGTTGATCGATGTCGGCAATGTCACGCTGCTCTTCCAGAGCCTCGACCATTCCGGACAGTTTGAGTTGAAGCATACGCTCGATATTGGGCTGGCGCAGGGTCATGGTTTCTCCTCCTCCTTGTTCTTCGCGTAGTAGTTTGGCCCGCGTAAATTGGCGTGGCCGGGGATGATCTCTTCAGGCTCCGGACGCACAACCACCTTGCCGCCTTTCTTCAGGCGCTCCCGCAGATAGCCCGAAGCGAGCCGGTTGAGGCTGAGGGCCTGTGCGCAAACCGCGTCGACGCGCTTGTCGCCATGGGTTTCGGCGAGGCGGTTCATGCCCTGCACGGCGGTGTAGGCCTGTTCCGGAAAGTCCCGGGAGGCCATGCAGCGTTCGGCCCAGGCCAGCGCATTCGCGCCGATGCGGCGCGCCCGTGCGAGCAGGACATCGCCGTAGTCGGGACTGCGGATGTCGCGCACCGCCTTGAGCCGATCGGGCATGTGATCCGGGTGCGTCGCATATTGGTTGCGCCCGCTCTTGAGACGATGGACGGCGATGCGTTCCCCGCCCCGGTCAAGGAACACTTCGATCATGCGCTCGCCGACGCGCACTTCGACGCCACGCCCGATGTGGCCTTCGGGCACGGAATAATGGTTGCGATCAAACGCCACGTGACCATTCGGAGCCACTTTGCGGCTGTGCCAGGCGCCCCACTCCCAGGGATGCGCCGGGAGCGGAACCAGAGTTGCGCGCTCGTGCGCTTCGAACACCGCGCGCCGGCTTTCCCCCTTTGCCATTGGTGTCGTGTTGAGTTGCTCAAGCTCGCGGCGGATGGCGGCGTTCATCGCGCCGACCGAGAAGAACGTCTCGTGGCGCAGCGGCAGCAGGATACGGCACTGAACCGCTTTCACGGCTGCCTCGGCTGGACCCTTATCCGTCGGTTTTTTCGGTCGTGCCGGTAGAATTGCCAGGCCGTAATGTTTGGCGAATTCCCGGAAACTCGGGTTGAGATGCGGCTCCTCGCGGTCGGCCTTTGTCACCCCGGACTTCAGATTGTCGATGATCCAGCGCCTGGGGCTGGCGCCGAAATACTCCAGCGCACGTCGATGCGCCATCGTCCAATGACAGATCGTCTGGTCCGGCAACGCCTCGGCGTAGATCAGGGTCGAGTGGGGCAGCAGCGCGACGAAGATCTCCACGTCCACCTCGCCGGTGGCCGTGCGCACAGGCAGGGTTTTACCGGAAAAATCCGACATGCCGTAAAGCCCCGGCGCATAGTCGAAACGCATCTGCGTCGGCGCGTGCCGGCCAGCCAGTTGCCCCTTGAGCACCGCGCAGAACCGACTGTAGCTGTAGGCAGCGCCGCCCTGCGCCCGAACCTCGTCGCGGTACTCAATCCAGAGCTGACGCCGGGTGAGCCTGGCACGGCGCCGACCGCGGGGGGCCGTGTACGCTTCGATGAGCGCATCCCAGTCAGGCTGAACGGTCTCACTGTCGCGTTCGTTCCGCGGGTAAAGCCGTGCACGAAGCGCCTCATCATCGAGGTCGTCCGCAAGCGGCCAGCTGGACAGCCGCGCCGCCGCCGCCCGCTTAAGCACATTCGATACCGTGCCTGCGCTCACGCCAATCGCTGCGGCAATCTCGTCGCGCGACAAATCCAGTTCATAACGGTGACGCAGAATATCCTTTATGTTGATCATGTCGGTCCTCTTCATCAGGCCCATGCCTCCTCAATTCGATCTTTTGATCGATGAGGCAGTGCCGGGAGACAGACCGTGAGGTCGACACCCGCGCGTGAGTGACGTCACCGTGTGACGCGCGCGAAGGGCCGTGCGGAGGACGGAACCGATCCCGTCAAGTACGCAGGATTCGCCGTCAAGTGTTGTAGGAATCGCCGTCAAGTGCGGCAGGATTCGCCGTCAAGTGTTGTAGGATTTTGCATGCTGTGGGCCACGTCCTCGTTCGCGATTGACGAGGATACAAACCTGGCAACGGCGAGAGGTGTCGTCGAGCAACAGATCACCGCGTTTCTGAACGACGATATCGACACGGCTTACTCCTATGCCTCACCGGGCATCAAGAACATGTACCCCGAGCCGCAGCGCTTCATCGATATGGTCAAGCGCAACTATCAGCCGGTTTATCGTCCGGGGAACTACGCCTTCGGCCGTTCTCACAGCGCGACCGGCGGCAAGACCATTGCGCTGGAGTTATTGATTACCGGTCCGGAAGGCAAAGACTGGCGGGCAATCTACATTCTCAACAGACAGGACGACGGGGATTACCACATTTCCAGTGTGCGTCTGATGAAACTGAAAAGCCCGGCCATATAACGGTATACATCTCCAGGACATATGGGCTGACCGGACGGGACCGTTTCGGTCGGCCTTTTAGTTTGCGGCCACAGCTGCGCCAGTGCGTTCCCTCATTCTGAGATAAATCATCGTCAGGCGGTAAAGAACAACCGAATTGAAGATGTGCCAAAGGAAATACGTGCCCAGCGGCAAGACTGCGCACACACGGGTTCATCGGCCATCCTGAATCCGATCGAGGCAAGAAAGACCCCTCCCGTGACGATCAAACCCAGCGCCAACCGGCGGTCGCGCCCCAGCATCAGCAGACCGACAATGAAGATCGCCAATAGAGCCGGCACATAGCCAGAGGACGATCCGACCAGAGGCTCAATGAGCGGCACGACAACATAGCTGATCGGAACATAAGCAAGTGCCACGATCACGCTCAGCCACAGCGGCAGTCCGAGATAGTAGCGCACCGCCAGAAACAGATAGCTGAGGATGAAAATCAGGATCGGAATGACATCGGCCGCAGCCGCCCAGATTGTCGCAAAGGTGTGGAACAGGAAAGATCCGATCCCGATGATGGCGATCCAGAAACTCAAATAGAGAACAGCGGGCGACTTTTCCCTGCTTCTTCGCCAGGCAAACACCAGGAGAATTGCCGCGATTACAAATGCCAGATTGGTAACGGCATTGATCGGCTCGGCCCAGAATGCCGTACCGACCCGTTCGCAGTAATTGTCGACCTGCTCGTTTATGACCTTTCTCCTGCCCTAGAATTTCTCGACCCAGGGCCGCACAGTGATCTCATTGGACCAGGCGGAACGATCCTGGTTGATCAGATCGAGGTAGCTTCTGGCGATTGCATCCGGATCCAGCATTGAATCAGGCCTGTCTGTCGGCTCCACACGGCCGGGATTCCGGATGGCACCGTCGATATTGATCCAGCCGACATGGATTCCCTGCGGGTGGAGTTCCCGGGCCATCGACTGGGCCAGACCCCTCTGCGCAAATTTTCCCATCGCGAATGGCGCGGAATTCGGAAATCCCTTTACACCGGCCGACGCGCCGGTGAACAGAATTGTCCCGCGGACCCCACCCTCTTCCGCCTGGGCAAGCATTGCTCGCGTGGATTCCTGCCCGACCAGAAACGCTCCATAAGCAGTAACATCAATGGCCTGTCTGACGGCTACCGGGTCGAGCTCGATCAGCGGTCCGCGCTGTCGCGCCGAGGGATTGTAGATCACGACACGCAACGGGCTTGGGGTCGCGTCAAAGAGTTCGCGCACGCTTTCCGGCTCCGATGCATCGCAGGAGATCGCCGTCGCGCCGGTTTCTTCGGCAAGCTCGCCAAGTTTTTCCCGGTTCCGGGCGGCGAGCACAAGGCTGTAGCCTTCCTTGTGCAACAGGCGCGCCAGAGACGCGGAAAGCCCGTCTCCAACGCCAACGATCAGTGCTGTCCTTGAAGTCATGATGTCTCTCCCTCCGGCTGTTGGATGTCTCTCTTCCGGCTACCTAACTAGGCTCCAATGGTGCGATTGCCAGAGGAGTTTCTCATGAAAGCGATTTCAGCGCCCTGTCCGCCGCCTGCATCTCGCCCCAGCGAAAGTCCCGGCGCGCCCTGGCTTCTGCATCCTCGCCCCATTGCTCGGCATTCCAATCTTCGTCGACATGGGCTGCGGTCCATGCGTCTTCCGCTGTCAGGAACTCCCTTGCGACTGCCATCGCAAGCAGCGCCGAACCGGTCAGCGTCGTGAATGTGTGCAGACTCGCAATTGCAATGGGTCCGTCAAAAGCCGAAAGATGAATCCCCACCGCGGCAATCGATTCCTTCGGCTGTTCGACATGCATGACGCCCTCCGCAAGCAGAAAACGCGCTCCGAGTGTCGTTTGGGCCCAATCGACAACCGGATCCCACATTTCCGTCTGACGTTCGACAAGCCGCTGCGGTCCGTCGGCCCGATAACACAATAGGTCAGTGCCGGCGAAACGCAGGATGTCTTCGACAAGCGCCTGCGGATCGGCTGCAACACCATCAATTGCCGTATTCACAAGCCGTGTGACGGGCATGGAGACAGGATTGATCTCCTCGCTTTGCGCATTCCATTCCGCGCACAGGAGTTCGGCAAGTTTCCTTGTCGGCAGTTCCAGCAGCTGTTTCGCCGGCGTGCGGATCGGTTTTCCGTCGAGGAGGATGGAATAGCCGTCCGCCGTCTCTCCGATATCGGCGGATTCATAGAAGCGTTGCGGCAAAGGTTGCCTGGACTTGATCTGCGCCCGGCGGACAGGATCGGCATCGCTCAGCATATCGCTGAGATCGTCCAATATTTCGCGCATGATATTCTTCCTCAGTCGATGCCGATGATCGGCATCAGCTCCGCCGGTTGACTAACGACATGATGCGCGCCGGCATCGTGCAATTGCCCGGCATCCGCATAACCCCACGAAACACCGACCGCCATCGCACCAGCGTTGCGCGCCATCTGGATATCATAGATAGCGTCGCCGATGACAATTGTCTCGGCAGGATCCATACCGGCATCGGAACAGCATTCGAGCACCATCGCCGGATTCGGCTTGGACGGACACTCATCGGCCGTACGTGTCGATATCATGGATTTGGCAAGGCCGTGTTTTTCAAGCAGGTTGTCGAGCCCCCGACGCGATTTTCCGGTGACGACACCCAGCAGGATATCATCCCTCTTCGAAAGGGTCTGGAGCAGATCCCAGATGCCGTCGTAAAACGGCTCATCGCACGTTTCCGTTTCGCGCATCATGATGCTGTGGCGCTTGTAGTTGGCCACCATGCGGTGGATCATCTCGTCGATCTTGCACCCCAGCAGACGTGACATCGCAACATCGAGCGTTAGCCCGATCACGGATTTCGTATGCGCCAGTTCCGGAGCCGGATGCCCTTCATCCGCAAACGCCTTTTCCATGCTGGCATGGATGACGGCCGCACTGTCGATCAGAGTGCCATCGCAATCGAACAGCACCAGTCTCATTCTTCATGGTCCTTGTCGAAACCGAGCAGGTTCCAGCTCTGGACCATGTGCGGTGGCAGCGGCGCTGTGACGTCAATGGTTCCGCGACCGTCGGGATGCGGAATGGAAATCCTGCGGGCATGGAGGTGAAGCCTCTTTTGCATACCGCCGGGGAACTCCCAATTGTGATCGGCTTCAAAATATTTCGGATCGCCGATGATCGGGCATTTCAGGTATGCCGCATGGACACGCAGCTGATGCGTCCGGCCGGTATAGGGCTCCATCTCCAGCCATGAAAGCCTCTGACCGGCTTGCTCGATAATCCTGTAGTTTTAAATCGCGTGAACGGAGTCGGGTTCGCCGTGCTTGCAAACACGCATGCGGTCACCGTCGGGCGTCGCTTCCTTTACGAGCCAAGTGGAGATCCTTCCCTCCTGCTTTGGCGGTGCGCCCTTGACCAGCGCCCAGTAGATCTTCTTCGTTTCGCGTGCACGAAACGCTGCGGTAAGTGCCTGGGCTGCCCCGCGGGTTCGTGCAACGACGAGTACGCCGGATGTGTCGCGATCGAGGCGGTGAACGAGCCTCGGCTTCTCACCCCTGCGGTTGCGCCATGCTTCCAGCATCTTGTCCACATGCCGTGACAGGCCGGAGCCACCCTGCACTGCCAGTCCCGCAGGCTTGTTGAACACAAAGACCTTCGGGTCCTCGTAGAGCAGCATCTTCGACAGGAATTCGGCGTCGGCACTTTCCGAACCTGCCTGCTGCTTCACGGGCCCGCCACCTTTTTCGTCCGTGCCAAGCGGCGGGATGCGAATGACCTGTCCCGGCTGGACGCGGGTGTCATGCTTGGCCCTGCCACCATCAACCCGTATCTGTCCGGAGCGCAGGAGCTTTTGCAGCTTGCCGAAAGCAAGCCCCGGAAAATGAGCCTTGAACCAGCGGTCGAGGCGCATTCCCGACTCGTCCTGATCAACCTTGCGCTGTTCAACACCTGCCATGAAAAATCATCTCGCTCTATACGAATGCCCGGACCGTCGCCAGGCCTGCGAACAAGGCAGCGATGGAGAACACGACACTGGAAAGGGCGTACAGGGACGCGTTCAGAACCGCGCCACGCTCCCACATGACGGCGAAGTCCAGCGAGAAAGCAGAGAATGTTGTAAAGCCACCGAGAACACCTGTTGCGATCAGCAGGCGCAATTCCTGCGATCCTCCCAATCGCCGCATCAGCAATTCGATAAACAGGCCCATAGCAAATGATCCGACAATATTGACGGTCAAAGTTCCCCAGGGAAAGTTCGGACCGAACATTCTCAGCGTTGCCAGGTTTATGAGATGTCTTAGCGTCGCGCCGACAGCTCCGCCCAGCGCAACAATGAGAAATTGTGCCATGGTTGTGCGTTTAATCGCTTTTGCCGGTCCAGAAAAGGCCGGAACCGAATTTTCCTAAACCGTCTTGCTTCCCACCAGCCGCAACAATTCATCGCCGCTGAACCCGGGGGAATGTCCGGACTTGAACGCCTCATGCACCAGGGCAATCACCTTGCGGTTTACGGGGGCTGGCGTCCCGACTTCCCCGGCAAGCCGCACGACAGCGCCATTCAGGAAGTCTATTTCCGGTTGTCGGCCGTTCTTGAGATCATCCCACATGGAAGACCGGGCCTTGGCGTCCATCGCCAGCATGGATTGGGCGACGCGCAAGAAGAGCCAGTCCGGCAGGCGCAAAATGAGCGGGATGAGCCAGGGACGCACTTTTCCGATCGCAGCCGGCCTGATACGGGCCCTGCGGACCGCCGACAGCGCCTCCGACACCATGTCGGCCAGCACCAGCCGGTAGGCCCTGTTCGAAAGCTGTTCGACCAGCGGGACATCGGACAGCACGTTCAGCGCGTTGTTGAGGTTGAGCAGCAGTTTTCCCCACAGCACCTCGTTCATGTCGCTGCGCGTGGCAGCTGGTATACCTGCCCGCGTCAGTAGATCCGCCAGTTTGCGCGTCAATTCAGAATCACCGATCAGCAATTCACCCGCGGTCCCGCGATGAAATTTGCCTTCACCGGACGATACGACGTTGAATGGCACCATGCCGGGAAATACCCGTTTACTCCCGAGGGCGTCTGCCAAGGTCGCGGCATTGTCGACACCGTTCTGCAGAGAAATCAAACGCGCACCGGATTTCATCCGCGATGCGACATCAACGGCCGCTTCGGGCGTCGCCTGCGATTTGACGCACAAGAGGATGACGTCGCAGTCGGAGAGGATCGACGGATCGGCGGAAATCACGATGTCCTCGGGCTTAACCACGACCTCCGGCCCGTCGTAGCGGGTCATTGTAAGTCCGTGCTTCTTGATGGTATCGGCGGCGTGCTCACGACCCAGGAAACGCACATCGGCACCGGCCGCCTTCAACATGCCGCCGACATAACAACCGATCGCGCCGGCACCGAAAACACCGATCGGTCCAATATCAGCGCCCATCATCTTCCCGTTCAGCTCTCAGCTTCGCCCAATATTCAAGGCGTTTGCGTAACTCCCGTTCGAAACCTCTTTCCGGCGGATCGTAGAATTTCTGCCTTCCCATCTTCTCCGGGAAGTAATCCTGTCCGGAAAAGGCATCGGGCGCATCATGATCATATTCGTAACCCGCGCCGTAGCCCTCGTCCTTCATCAGCCGTGTCGGAGCATTGAGGATGTGCTTGGGTGGAAGCAGCGAACCGTATTCCCTAGCCGCACGGCTTGCCTGCTTGAAGGCGGTGTAAGCGGCGTTGGATTTCGGCGCGGTGGCAATGTAGATGCAGGCCTGGGCAAGCGCCAGTTCGCCTTCCGGGGAGCCGAGAAAATCGTAGGCATCCTTGGCGGCATTGGCGACAACCAGCGCCTGGGGATCGGCAAGGCCGACATCTTCGGATGCCATGCGCACCAGCCGGCGCCCGATGAAACGCGGATCCTCACCCGCATCGAACATGCGGCAAAGATAATAGAGCGACGCATCCGGATCAGAGCCGCGCACGGCCTTGTGCAGAGCCGAGATCAGGTTGTAATGCCCGTCCTGCCCCTTGTCGTAAACAGGCGCGCGGCGCTGTACGATCTCCTGGAGCTGGGCCGCATCGAAAGTCTCACCTTCCCTGGCGGCCCGCCAGACTTCCTCGGCAAGGGTCAATACCGCCCGTCCATCGCCGTCGGCCATGCGGTAAAGGCTCTGCCGGGCCTCCTGATCGAGCGGAAGTGCCCTGCCCTGCGCCGCTTCGGCGCGTTCGACAAGCAATCGCAGGCTTTCGTCATCGTGCGGTTTGAAGGTAAGCACACGGGCGCGAGACAAAAGGGCGGCATTGAGCTCGAAGGACGGGTTTTCCGTCGTCGCACCGATCAGGATGACCGTTCCGTCTTCCATAACCGGCAGGAAGCTGTCGAGCTGTGCCTTGTTGAAGCGATGGATCTCATCGACGAATAACAGGGTCTGCCTGCCGGACATGCGCCGGGCCCGGGCAGCCTCAAACGCCTTTTTGAGATCCGCCACCCCGGAGAAGATCGCCGAGATCTGTTCAAAAGCCAGATCCGTTTCCCCGGCCAGCAACCGCGCGACGGTTGTCTTGCCGGTGCCGGGCGGCCCCCAGAAAATCATCGAGCCGAGCGTGCCGTCGGCAATCATGCGGGTGAGAGCGCCATCCTTGCCGGTCAGATGAGGTTGGCCGGTGACCTCGGCCAGAGACTGCGGGCGGAGCCGGTCGGCCAGCGGCCTTGCCTTTTGTGCCGTTTCATCGGCGAGCGATGAAAACAAGTCACTCATCAGCGTATCACTTGGCGAAGCCTGCGACCGTTCCGGGTAATCTCGAATTGCCAGTAGCCGGGATCCTGGGCGATCGCTTCCGCAACATCACTGGCCTGACGCATCGTTTCGCCGTTGATTTCCACCAAGATGTCGCGCGGCCGGATACCGTAACGGTTGGCCGGGGAGCCGCGCTCGACTTCGGTGACCACCACACCGCGGATGCTCGGCGGCAATCGCAGTTGCTCGGCTATGCGCGGATCTATGTCCACGACGACCGAGCCGGCAAACGGGTTCTCCCCTGTTATGCGCAACTCGCCCGGGCGCTGCGGATCGCGGGGCTCGCCCAGTTTGACACTTAGCGTGCGGACGGACGATCTTGAAATGACTTCAAGCTCCACGATCTTACCAACACCGGCCGTCGCGAGACGGTATCCCAGCGCATCGGGGTGCTGAACCGTCCAGCCATCCAGCCTGATCACCAGGTCGCCGACCTTCAGACCGCCATTATGCGCTGGACCATCCCTGACAACGTCCGTGACGATTGCACCAAATGCACGCTCCATGCCGAGCGCTTCGGCCATGTCGGCCGTGACCGGCACAAAGGATGCGCCGATAAAGGGCCGCAGGAATTTCTCCTCGCCCTTTCTGGCCGCGTCGACGACCGCGCGCACCATGTTTGCGGGTATGGCAAAGCCGATGCCGTTAGACCCGCCTGACCGTGAGAAAATGGCGGTATTGATGCCGACCAGCCGTCCGTTCATGTCGATGAGAGCGCCGCCGGAGTTTCCGGGATTGATCGCCGCATCGGTCTGGATGAAGAAGCCGAAATCCGAGATACCCACGCCGTTGCGTGCCAGGGCAGAGACAATGCCGCTAGTCACCGTCTGGCCGACGCCGAATGGATTGCCGATCGCCAGCAGGACATCACCGACTTCCAGACGGTCTGAATCACTGTAATCGATCGCTGCGAATGTGCCGCTGTCTTCGATCTTCAACACAGCCAGGTCGACGCGCTGGTCTTTCAACAGGACCCGGCTCGGGTATTCCCGTCCGTCGGCCAGCGCGATCTTTATCTCGTCCGCACCATCAATAACGTGGTTGTTTGTAACTACGATGCCGGATGCATCGACGATCACCCCGGAGCCAAGGGAAGATTGGCGCTGCGTACGTCCTGGCGGGCCTTGTCCGAAAAACCGCTCGAAGAACGGATCGCCCGCAAATGGCGAGCGGGTGCGGACCATGCGTTCCGCGTAGACATTGACAACCGCCGGTGCCGCCAGCTTTACGAGCGGAGCATAGGAATACTGCAGTGCCGGACGCGAGGGCGGAACGACACGCTTGGGCTCGCCGGCTTGGTTGCCCGAATTGCCCAATATCTCGGAAATCACACCACGCAGCCTCTCCGTCGCGCGCTGTTCCTGCGCACCCGTCACCGGCAGCATCACCGCGATGGCAATGACGGCGAGAACAATCATTCCGGCCCATTTGTATCGGCGCATCCGAATCCCTCCGACAGAATCCCTATTGTATATAGATATGCAGGATTTACCGATCAAAAAGGCTGAAGCAAGACAACGCAATTTCCGGTGATTTCAATAAAAAAAGGCCGGGCGATGCCCGGCCTGACCAGCTTTCAGGTTGCAGTTCTTACGCTGCTTCGGTTTCCTCGGTGACCTCTTCCGCCTCGAGGCGGGCAAGATCCTTCGCACCTTTCGCATCCACATCACGGTCGACGAACTCAACCACGGCAAGCGGCGCGTTGTCGCCCTTGCGGAAGCCGGCCTTCATGATGCGGATGTAACCGCCGTGCCGGTCCGCATAGCGGGTGGCGATGGTGTCAAACAGCTTACGCACCATTTCGACGTCACGGATCTTCGAGATCGCCTGACGGCGGGCATGCAGGTCGCCCCGCTTGCCAAGCGTCACGAGTTTCTCAACGATCGGCCGGATTTCCTTGGCCTTCGGCAAGGTGGTGACGATCTGTTCGTGCTCGATCAGGGACGCCGCCATGTTGGCAAACATTGCCTTGCGATGGCTTGGTGTCCGGTTCAGCTTGCGGCCTGACTTACGGTGGCGCATGAGCCTTCTCCTTGCGTGCGGGACACGCCCGCGGGTTCGGTTAGTATTGGTCCTCGTAGCGCTTGGCGAGATCCTCGATGTTTTCCGGCGGCCATGCGGGCACTTCCATACCGAGATGGAGGCCCATGGAAGCCAGAACTTCCTTGATCTCGTTGAGCGACTTGCGACCGAAGTTCGGTGTGCGCAGCATTTCTGCCTCGGTTTTCTGAATGAGATCGCCGATGTAAACGATATTGTCGTTCTTCAGGCAGTTGGCAGAGCGAACCGACAGCTCCAGTTCGTCAACTTTCTTCAGCAGAGCCGGGTTGAAAGCGAGTTCGGTCGCCTGGACTTCCTCGACCTCTTTCTGAGGCTCGTCGAAGTTGATGAACACGCCAAGCTGATCCTGCAGGATGCGCGCCGCAAAGGCGATCGCGTCCTCGCCGGATACCGATCCGTCGGTCTCGAGCGTCATCGTCAGGCGGTCATAGTCGAGAACCTGTCCCTCGCGGGTGTTCTCGACCTTGTAGGAGACTTTCTTGACCGGCGAATAGAGGCTGTCGACCGGAATGAGGCCGATCGGCGCATCTTCGGCACGGTTCCTGTCGGCCGGAACATAGCCCTTGCCGTTCTGAACCGTGAACTCCATGCGGATCTCGGCACCCTCATCGAGCGTGCAGATGACATGCTCAGGATTGAGGATCTCGATATCGCCAACCGTCTGGATGTCGCCGGCGAGGACCGTTCCCGGACCCTGCTTGCGCACGACCATGCGCTTGGGCTCATCGCCTTCCATGCCGATGGCGATTTCCTTGATGTTGAGCACAATATCCGTGACGTCCTCGCGGACACCAGGGATCGAAGAGAATTCATGCAGGACACCGTCGATCTGGACGGCAGTGACAGCCGCGCCGCGAAGCGACGACAGCAGCACGCGGCGCAGGGCATTGCCAAGCGTCAGTCCAAAGCCGCGCTCAAGCGGCTCGGCAACAAGGGTCGCCTTTGTGCGGCCCGCGGCGCTGAACTCGATCTTGTTCGGCTTAATCAGTTCCTGCCAGTTTTTCTGGATCATTTCATTACCTTCCGTTCCTTGCCACCATCCAATCGTGGCAATAGAGCTGGAGTACCGAGAGGAGCGATGAAACGCTCATCGGCAGTCAATCACACTTTAGACGCGCCGCTTCTTGCGCGGACGGCAACCATTGTGCGGAATGGGCGTCACGTCACGGATGGACGTGATCGTGAATCCGGCAGCCTGAAGCGCCCGCAAAGCCGATTCACGACCGGAACCGGGCCCGCAGACCTCGACCTCAAGCGACTTCATTCCATGTTCCTGGGCCTTCTTGGCACAGTCCTCTGCGGCAATCTGTGCCGCAAACGGTGTGGACTTGCGCGAGCCCTTGAAACCCTTGGCACCAGCAGACGACCAGGCAATGGCGTTGCCCTGTGCGTCGGTGATGGTGATCATGGTGTTGTTAAACGTCGAATTCACGTGGGCAACGCCCGACGATATATTCTTGCGCTCGCGACGGCGAACGCGCGCGGCTTCCTTTGCCATTACGACCCTTTCATCGATCTCTACACCGCCGTAATTCCAGCGGCTCCACCAGCCGGGGCGCTATGACCGCCCCAACAATTCCTATGCAAATGGCCGGCAGATTGTAAAACCAGCCGGCCGATACCGGATCAATCCGGTTGCTTATTTCTTCTTGCCTGCAATCGCCTTTGCCGGTCCCTTGCGGGTACGGGCATTGGTGTGCGTGCGCTGGCCGCGAACCGGCAGGTTACGGCGGTGGCGCAGGCCACGATAGCAGCCCAGATCCATCAGGCGCTTGATGTTCATGGCTGTTTCACGGCGCAGGTCACCCTCAACCTGGTAATCGCGGTCAATCGCTTCGCGAACCTGGATTACTTCGGCATCCGAAAGTTCGTTGACCCGGCGCTCGGCAGGAATACCGACCTTTTCGGTGATCTGCTTGGCGAAAGTCGGGCCGATCCCGTGAATATACTGCAGCGCGATCACAACGCGCTTGTTCGTTGGAATATTGACGCCAGCGATACGGGCCACGTCTTTTCTCCTTGCCTTCCAAACCAGTATGGTCTGGCTGGTTCAATTAGCAGCCGTTCGGCTGCAAGTTGCTCATAGCCGGGACATGTATAAGCGACCAGCCCCGGCTCTCTCTTTCGAAAACCGCGCCAATCGCTCGACAATCTCGAATTGGCGGGTTTCTAACGGACTCGATGCACCAACGTCAACAGTCCAGATGCCGAAAATCAGGCACAATGCGCGATTTTGGCGAATAAATTCTCCAAAGACTCACAATGAGGCCAGCAGATTGTCGATCTGCGCCGTAACCTCATCGATATCGGCCATACCATCTACCGGCCGGATCAGGCCCTTGGCATAGTAATAGCCGAGCAGTGGCGCGGTTTCCTTGTAGTAGGCCTGCAGCCTCGTGCGGACGGTGTCGGGATTGTCATCCTTGCGCCGCTTGAACTCCGTCGAACCGCATTTGTCGCACACGCCTTCAACGGCCGGCTTCAGGTTCACGTCGTGGTAACCCGCGCCGCAGTTGGCGCATGTGTAGCGACCGGCGATACGGTCAACCAGCACATCATCATCGACCTGCATCTCGATGACGGCCGACAACGGCATTCCTTTTGCATCGAGCATGGCGCCAATGGCGTCAGCCTGGGCAAGCGTGCGCGGATAGCCGTCCAGAATGAAACCGTTCTGGCAATCCGGCTGGTCCAGACGTTCCGACACGATCGCATTGACAATGTCGTCGGAAACGAGCTTGCCCGCATCCATAACCGCCTTTGCGCGCAGGCCGACTTCCGTGCCATCGGCGACGGCAGCCCTCAACATATCACCGGTGGAAAGTTGCGGTATGCTGTGCTTTTCCACCAGTCTCTGCGCCTGGGTCCCCTTCCCCGCACCCGGCGGGCCAAGCAGAATCAGTCTCATCGTCCCCTCTTTCCTCCCCGCAGTTTAGACTTCTTGATCAGCCCCTCATATTGCTGGGCAATCAGATGTCCCTGTACCTGGGCAACCGTGTCCAGGGTCACGCTGACCACAATCAGCAGGGATGTGCCGCCGAGGTAGAACGGAATGCCCGTCTGGGCGATCAGAACCTCAGGCAGAAGACAGACGAAGATCAGGTAAATCGCGCCGACCACCGTGATGCGCGTCAGCACGAAATCGATATATTCCGCCGTGCGTTCACCGGGCCGGATACCGGGTATGAACCCGCCATGGCTCTTCAGATTGTCTGCCGTGTCCTTCGGATTGAAGACAACAGCGGTATAGAAGAACGCGAAGAAGCCGATCATGACCGCATAAAACAGCATGTAAAGCGGCTGGCCGTGTCCGAGCAGCGCAAGCACGGTCGTTGCCCAGCCGGGCAGATCCGTCGTTCCGGAGAACCCGGCAAGCGTTGCCGGCAACAGCAGCAGCGATGAGGCGAAGATCGGCGGGATGACACCCGCGGTGTTCAGCTTCAGCGGCAGGTGCGAGGAATCGCCCTGGAACATGCGGTTTCCGACTTGCCGCTTGGGATATTGGATCAACAAGCGCCTTTGCGCGCGCTCCATGAAGACGATGAAGGCGATGACGGCAATGGCAATGACGATCACCATGATGATCAGCCCGGTGGACATTGCGCCAGTGCGGCCAAGTTCGAGCATGCTGGCGATGGCGCCCGGCAGTGCCGCGACAATGCCTGCGAAGATGATCAGCGAGATGCCGTTGCCGATGCCGCGCGCGGTGATCTGCTCACCCAGCCACATCAGGAACATGGTGCCGCCGACAAGCGTGATGACGGTTGATATGCGGAAGAACCAGCCGGGGTCGGTGACGATATTGGTGCCCGATTCCAATCCGATCGATATGCCGTAGGCCTGCATGGTCGCCAGCAGAACCGTGCCGTAGCGCGTGTACTGGTTGATGACCTTGCGGCCCTGCTCGCCTTCCTTCTTCAGCTGTTCAAGCGTCGGGACCACCGACGTCATCAGCTGCATGATGATGGAGGCGGAGATATAGGGCATGATGCCGAGTGCGAAGATCGCCATACGCTCAACCGCGCCGCCGGCGAACATGTTGAACAGCCCGAGAACCCCGCCAGCCTGTTGTGCGAAGGCCTGCGCAAACGCTTCAGGATTGATCCCGGGCAGCGGAATATAAGTGCCCAGCCGATAGACCAGAAGCGCACCCAGGGTAAACCAGATGCGCTTCTTGAGATCCTCGGCTTTCGCGAAGGCTGAAAAATTCAGATTGGCTGCGAGTTGTTCGGCTGCAGATGCCATGCGAAATCTCCGCGAGACCTTGACCCAGTTACCACGAGGTTTCGTGCGTGCTGATTGACGAGGTCACCTTTGCTGTTGTCGGGGCGCTCGCACAATAGGACAAAATGTCAATGCGATACGCGCCCCTTCATCGATACCCTGCCGGGCGACATGCGTAAGTCACCCATATGGGAACAAACGGGCCCATTGCAAATCACAACGGGCCAACATCTGTTTACTCGGCAGCCTCGGCTTCGACACCGACAACCGTGATGGAACCGCCTGCCTTTTCGATCTTTTCGACCGCCGACTTGGATGCGCCGGATACTTCAAGCTTGAGCTTGGCCTTCAGCTCGCCATCGGAAAGAACACGAACCCCGTCCTTTTCGCGGCGGATGACGCCGGCCTCAAGGAGGGCGGCCGCATCGACCGTCTTCTTGGCATCGAGCTTTTTCGCGTCGACGGCGGCCTGGAGGCGACCCAGCGAAACGATGTTGTAGTCTTTCTTGAAGATATTGACGAAGCCGCGCTTGGGCAGCCGGCGGTAGATCGGCATCTGACCGCCTTCAAATCCCTTGATGGCAACACCGGAGCGTGACTTCTGGCCCTTTACGCCGCGACCGGCGGTCTTGCCCTTGCCGGAGCCGATGCCACGGCCCACGCGCTTGCGGTTGTGCTTCGCACCGACATTGTCACGAATTTCATTCAGTTTCATGATTTCAACTCCCCTCAGCCTTCGTCGACGACGCGCACGAGGTGTCTGACCTTGCGGATCATGCCGCGCACGGCCGGGGTATCTTCCAGGGTGCGGCGGCGGTGCATCTTGTTGAGACCAAGACCGACCAGCGTCTGGCGCTGGTTGGCCGGTCGGCGGATGGGGCTACCGATCTGTTCGACCGTAACCGTCTTGCCTTGTTTCTTGTCAGCCATAACGGACCGCTTCCCTATTCTTCGTTGCCGACGATGGACGCGCGGCGCGCTTGCAGCGTGGAATATTTGATGCCGCGCTGCGCAGCGATATCCTTCGGATGCATCTGGTGCTTGAGCGCGTCGAACGTGGCGCGAACCATGTTGTAGGGGTTCGAGGAACCGGTCGACTTGGCGACAACGTCCTGCATGCCGAGCGTTTCGAAGACAGCGCGCATCGGGCCACCCGCGATGATCCCGGTTCCCGGCTTGGCCGAGCGCAGCAGAACCTTGCCGGCGCCGTGACGGCCACGAACATCGTGGTGCAGCGTGCGGCCGGACCGCAGCGGAACAAAAATCATGTTGCGCTTGGCGGATTCGGTTGCCTTGCGGATCGCTTCCGGCACTTCACGGGCCTTGCCGTGGCCGAAGCCCACACGGCCCTTCTGGTCGCCGACGACGACCAGTGCGGCGAAACCGAAACGGCGGCCGCCCTTGACGACCTTGGCCACGCGATTGATGTGGACGAGCTTGTCGACGAATTCGCTGTCGCGCTCTTCCTCTTTACCGCGATTGTCGCGGCGCGCTTCTCTTGCCATTGTCCTTGTCCTTTTTCTTTTCCGGGTGCAACGGTCAGTTGGTTAGAAATTCAGGCCGGCTTCACGCGCTGCATCTGCAAGCGCCTTGATACGGCCGTGATAGATGAATGCGCCGCGGTCGAAGACGACTTCCTTGACGCCCGCCTTTGAGGCACGTTCCGCCACAAGCTTGCCCACGGCGGCAGCAGCGTCCTTGTCGGCTCCGGTCTTCAGCTTCTTGCGCAGGTCGGCATCGAGCGTTGACGCTGCGACAATCGTATTGCCAGCTTCGTCGTCGATGATCTGCGCATAGATGTTCTTCGAAGAACGGTGGACGGATAGCCGCGGACGGCCATCGGCGACCGACTTGAGCTGCCGGCGGACACGCGCTGCACGACGTGCAAGTGTTTGTTTCCTGCTTGCCATTTTGCGTAATCCCTACTTCTTCTTGCCTTCTTTGCGGACAATCCGCTCCTCGGCATACTTGACGCCCTTGCCCTTGTAAGGCTCCGGCTTGCGGAAACGGCGGATCTCCGAGGCGACCTGGCCAACCTGCTGCTTGTCGATACCCGTCACGACGATCTCTGTCGGCTTCGGGCAGGCAATGGTGATTCCGTCGGGTGCCTCATAGATCACGTCGTGGCTGAACCCGAGCGCAAGTTGCAGGTTCTTGCCCTGCATGGCGGCACGATAGCCGACGCCGCTGATTTCAAGACGGCGCTCGAAGCCGTCCGTGACACCGGTGATGATATTTTCGATCATCGTGCGGGTCATGCCCCATTTGGAGCGCGAGTCCTTGGACTGGCTGGCGGGGGAAACCACCACCTGATTTTCTTCCATTTTCACCAGAACCTCGTCATTGACGACGAAGCTCAGCTCACCCTTGGGCCCCTTTGCAGTGACCTTCTGTCCCTCGACGGACGCAGTGACGCCAGCGGGAACCGAAACGGGCCTTTTTCCGATACGAGACATTTTTCAAACCTGTCTGACCGTTATGGAGGTCCGCCACATCAGAAGATGTGACAGAGAACCTCGCCACCAACATTCTGTTCCCGGGCCTCATGGTCGGCCATCACACCCTTCGGTGTCGAAAGGATGGAGATGCCGAGGCCGTTCGAGACATTCGGGATCGACTTGACCGAGACATAGACACGGCGACCGGGCTTTGAGACGCGAGCAATCTCGCGAATAACCGGTGCGCCCTCAAAATACTTGAGTTCGATGTTTATCTCGGACTTGCCGTTGTCGTATTTGACTTCCGAGTATCCGCGGATGTAGCCCTCGGACTGCAGCACGTCGAGGACGCGGGCACGCAGCTTGGAGGCCGGGGTGGACACGGTCGACTTGCGGCGGCCGTTCGCATTGCGGATACGGGTGAGCATATCGCCCAGCGGATCAGTCATAGCCATTTGCCTGTCTCCTTACCAGCTGGACTTGACGACGCCCGGAACCCGGCCAAGCGAACCAAGTTCGCGCAGGGCAATACGGGACATCTTGAGCTTGCGATAATAGGCGCGCGGACGCCCCGATACCTCACAGCGGTTGCGAACACGGGTCTTCGATCCGTCGCGGGGCATCTCGGCAAGCTTCAGCGTTGCCTTGAAACGCTCCTCGATCGGCGCTTCCTGGTTCTTGATGATCGCTTTCAGCGCTGCCCGCTTGTCAGCATGGGCGGCAACCGTGCGGCGACGGCGTTTGTTTTTTTCGACTGCGCTAACCTTAGCCATGTCAAATATCCTCTCTACGCTTGCCGTTACTGCCGGAACGGGAAGTTGAACTCTGTGAGCAGAGCCCGTGCTTCGTCGTCCGTCCTTGCGGTCGTACAAACGATGATATCCATGCCCCAGATCTGATCGACCTTGTCGTAGTCGATCTCCGGAAACACGATGTGTTCCTTGATACCCATGGCAAAGTTGCCATGGCCATCAAAGCTCTTGGGGTTAAGACCCCGGAAGTCGCGGACGCGGGGCAACGCAACGTTGACCAGGCGATCCATGAATTCGTACATGCGCGCCTGGCGAAGCGTCACTTTTGCACCGATCGGCATGCCTTCACGCACCTTGAAGCCGGCGATCGACTTGCGGGCGTGGGTGACAACGGCTTTCTGGCCGGAGATCGCTGCCAGGTCTTCAGCCGCCGCTGCAGGCCGTTTGGAGTCGGTCGTTGCTTCGCCGACACCCATGTTGATCACGATCTTCTCGACACGGGGAATTTCCATGACGTTCTGATAGGAGAACTTCTCCTGCATGGCCTGGCGAATGCGGTCGCCATATTCTGTCTTGAGCCGTGGCTCGTAATTTGCCTCAGCCATCGATGACTTCTCCCGAACTTTTCGCAACGCGGACCTTGCGGCCATCGTCATTGATCTTGAAGCCGATACGGGTCGGCTTGCCGTCACTGTCGGTGATGGCCAGATTGGACAGGTGGATCGACGCTTCCTTGCTGACAATGCCAGACTGCTGTGTCTGCGTCTGCTTCTGGTGGCGGCGTACCATGTTGACGCCACGGACAAGGGCACGGTTTTCCTTGGGCATCACCTGGATCACTTCACCGGTGCGGCCTTTATCCTTGCCGGCCAAAACAACGACACTGTCGCCTTTGCGGATCTTTTGCATCGTTATCTCCTTAAAGAACTTCTGGCGCCAGCGAGATGATCTTCATGTGACGCTTCGCACGAAGCTCACGCGGGACCGGTCCGAAGATACGGGTGCCGATAGGCTCTTTCTTGTTGTCCACCAGGACTGCCGCGTTCTTGTCAAAACGGATGACGCTGCCGTCGGAGCGCCGGATATCCTTGGCCGTGCGCACAACGACCGCTCTCATGACATCGCCCTTCTTGACGCGGCCGCGCGGAATGGCTTCCTTGACCGAGACCACAATAATGTCTCCGACGGATGCGTATTTCCGCTTCGAGCCGCCCAGCACCTTGATGCACATGACACGACGGGCGCCGGAATTGTCGGCTACGTCGAGGTTTGTTTGCATCTGAATCATGTCAGACCGCCTTCTCTAAAGCTTGCCCGGGGTTTTCTTTCGGCCCCGGCGTTTTCATTGTCTTTGGTCCGGACAGACGCCTATTCGGATAGGACCGTCCAGCGCTTGTCCTTTGAGATCGGCGCACATTCCTGAATGGAAACCGTGTCGCCGGTCTTGAACTGGTTGGCTTCGTCATGCGCCTTGTACTTCTTCGTGCGGCGCACGGTTTTCTTCATCATCGGGTGGGCAAAGCGACGCTCAACTTTCACGACGATGGTCTTGTCGCTCTTGTCGCTGACGACAGTGCCCTGCAGAACGCGTTTTGGCATTTTTATCGGTCCTTAGGCCTTGGCTTCTGCCGCCTTCTGGCGGGCTATTGTCTTGATGCGCGCGATATCGCGACGGACTTCCTTGATGCGAGAGGTCTTCTCGAGCTGTCCGGTGGCCCTCTGGAAGCGCAGGTTAAACTGCTCCTTCTTCAGCTTGGCCAGCTCATCGGTCAGCTCGTCGGCACTCATCGCTCGTACATCTACGGCTTTCATGATCTGACTTCCTAATCTGCAATGCGCTGTACGAAGCGGGTCTTGACCGACAGCTTGGCCGCGCCCAGGCGCAGGGCCTCGCGGGCAACTTCCTCGCTGACGCCGTCGATCTCGAACATGATCCGTCCGGGCTTGACCTTGGCAGCCCAGAATTCGACGGAACCCTTACCCTTACCCATGCGGACCTCGGTCGGCTTCTGGGTGACCGGAGTGTCCGGGAAGATGCGGATCCACACGCGGCCGGCACGCTTCATGTGACGGGTGATGGCACGGCGGGCAGCTTCGATCTGACGCGCATTGACGCGGTCAGGCTCTTGGGCCTTCAGGCCGTAGGACCCGAAATTCAGCTTGGTGCCGCTCTGTGCGACGCCCTTGATCCGGCCCTTGTGCTGCTTGCGGTACTTCGTACGCTTTGGCTGCAACATTTTGTTTTTCTCCGAACTGACTTACCGCGCGGCTGTTGACGCGTTCTCGCGGCGGCGTCCGCCACTGCCCTGATTGTCATTTTCCGTAGCACGGCGCTCCGAGGCCATCGGATCGTGCTCGAGGATTTCGCCCTTGAAGATCCAGACCTTGATGCCGCAAACACCGTATGCGGTGTGCGCTTCGGCCGTGCCGTAGTCGATATCCGCGCGCAGCGTGTGCAGCGGAACACGGCCTTCGCGGTACCATTCGGTGCGCGCAATCTCGGCGCCGCCAAGACGGCCGCCACAGGTGATGCGGATGCCTTCCGCACCGAGGCGCATGGCCGACTGGACCGCCCGCTTCATTGCCCGACGGAACGCGACACGGCGCTCGAGCTGCTGGGCAATCGACTGGGCAACCAGCGTTGCGTCGATCTCGGGCTTGCGGACCTCGACGATGTTGAGGTGCGTTTCCGAATTGGTCATCACAGACAGCTTGCGGCGCAGCTTCTCGATATCCGCGCCCTTCTTGCCGATGATGAGGCCGGGACGTGCGGAATGGATCGAAACGCGGCACTTCTTGTGCGGCCGCTCGATGACGACCTTCGAGATCGCAGCCTGCTTGAGCTCTTGCGTCAGGTAGTCACGGATCTTCAGGTCTTCCTGAAGCAGATCGCCATATTCGCCCTTTTCGGCGAACCATCGCGAATCCCAGGTACGGTTGATGCCGAGACGAAGGCCGACCGGATTAATCTTCTGACCCATTACGCGGCCTCCCCTTGTTCCTCGACTTCGCGAACGACGATCGTCAGGTGCGAAAATGGCTTTTCGACCCGCGATGCGCGGCCGCGACCACGTGCATGAAACCGCTTCATGACGATGGATTTGCCGACATAGGCCTCGGCAACGATCAACGAGTCGACGTCGAGATCGTGGTTGTTCTCGGCATTTGCAATCGCCGATTCCAGCGTCTTCTTGACGGTCTCTGAAATCCGCTTGCGCGAGAATTCCAGGTCCGCCAAAGCGCGCTCAACCTTCTTGCCGCGGATCATCGCAGCCACGAGATTGAGCTTCTGCGGGCTGACGCGGATCGTACGGGCAACTGCTTTTGCCTCGTTATCCTTGAGCCGGCGCTCGGCCTTGGCCTTGCCCATTGCTACTTCCTCTTCGCTTTCTTGTCCGCCCCGTGGCCGTAATAGGTACGGGTCGGAGAAAATTCACCGAGTTTGTGTCCGACCATGTCTTCTGACACGGATACCGGAATATGTTTGTTGCCGTTGTAGACGCCGAAGGTCAGGCCGACGAACTGAGGCAGGATCGTGGAGCGGCGGCTCCATGTCTTGATCACCTCGTTGCGGCCGCTTTCGCGAACCGTCTCCGCCTTCTTGAGCAGATAGCCGTCAACAAACGGACCTTTCCAAACTGAACGAGCCACTTGAGACTTCCTCTCTTACTTCTTGCGCTGATGGCGGGAGCGCATGATGAACTTGTCGGTCGACTTGTTGGACCGCGTACGCTTGCCCTTGGTCGGCTTGCCCCAAGGCGTCACCGGGTGGCGACCGCCGGAGGTGCGTCCCTCACCACCACCATGCGGGTGATCGATGGGGTTCATGACAACACCACGGACCGACGGGCGCTTGCCGAGCCAGCGTGAGCGGCCTGCCTTGCCATCGTTGCGGTTGGCGTTGTCCGGATTGGACACGGCACCGACCGTTGCCAGGCAGCTGCCCGGTACAAGACGCTGCTCACCGGAATTCAGACGCAGTATCGCCATGCCCTGGTCGCGGCCGACGAGCTGGACATAGGTGCCGGCGGAGCGGGCAATCTGACCGCCCTTTCCTGGCTTCATCTCGACATTGTGGACGATCGTTCCGACCGGCATCGACTGAAGCGGCAAGGTATTGCCGGGCTTGACGTCAACCGCCGACTGCGAAGCGATGACCTTGTCGCCGGCCGAAAGACGCTGCGGGGCCAGGATGTAGGCCAGTTCGCCGTCGTCATACTTGACGAGTGCGATGAACGCCGTGCGGTTGGGGTCATATTCCAGACGCTCGATCGTGCCTTCGACATCAAACTTGCGGCGCTTGAAGTCGACCATGCGATAGGTGCGCTTGTGACCGCCGCCGCGATGACGAACCGTCATGCGGCCGGTGTTGTTGCGGCCGCCCTTTGCTGCCAGACCTTCGGTCAATGCCTTGACCGGCTTGCCCTTGTGGAGGCCGGAGCGATCGACAATGACCAGCTGGCGCTGGCTCGGCGTCGTCGGCTTGAAAGATTTCAGTGCCATTTGTCTTCTTCTTTCCTCTAGGCTTGCCGTCAAAGACCGGTGGTGACGTCAACGGATTCGCCGTCGACGAGTGTCACTACCGCCTTCTTGACGTCGCTCTGGCGACCGGCACGGCCACGGAAACGTTTCACCTTGCCCTTGCGGACAAGCGTGTTCACGGCCTTGACCTTGACGCCGAACAGGGCCTCGACAGCCGCCTTGATTTCCGGCTTGGTCGCGGTCTTGGCGACGTTGAATACTATCTGGTTCTGCTCCGACACGAGGGTCGATTTCTCGGTGATCACCGGCGAGGTGATCACGTCGTAGTGGCGAAGATCCGTCATTTGAACCGCTCCTCAAGAGCCTCGACCGCGGCCTTTGAAAGCACCAGCTTTCCACGGCGCAGGATGTCGTAAACATTGATGCCCTGTACTGGCAGCACATCGATGTTGGGGATGTTGCGAGCAGCCAGCTTGAAGTTGCTGTCGAGCTCGGCACCGCCGATGAACAGCGCATTGGAAAGGCCGAGCTTTTCGAGCGAACCGCTCAGCGCCTTCGTCTTTGCTTCCTTTGTCGCGATTTCATCGACGACAATCAGGTCTTCGTCGCGCAGCTTGGCAGAAAGCGCATGGCGCAGTGCCAGGGCGCGAACCTTCTTGGGAAGACCGTGCTCGTGGCTACGGACAACGGGGCCATGTGCCTTGCCGCCACCACGGAACTGCGGCGCACGCGCCGAAGAATGACGGGCGCGGCCGGTTCCCTTCTGTCGGAACAGCTTGGCGCCGGTGCGATTGATTTCCGAGCGACCCTTGGTCTTGTGCGTACCCTGCTGCTTGCGGGCAAGCTGCCAGCGCACCATGCGCTGCAGGATGTCCTGGCGCGGCTCGAGGCCGAACACCGTGTCGGACAGCTTCACCTTGCCGGCGGCCTTGCCCTCGAGGGTTGTTACCTTCAAATCCATTATTCGGCTCCCTCACTGGCTTCTTCGGCCGGGGCGGCTTCAGCCGCGGCAACAGCGGCGCGCAGCGCAGCCGGCTTCGGCGCATCATCCGGTATCGGTGCCTTGGTTGCGTCCTTGACGATGATCCAGGAACCCTTGGAACCGGGAACGGCGCCCTTGACGAGGATCAGACCGCGGTCACCATCGGTGGACACGACTTCGAGGTTCTGGGTCGTCACCCGGGTGCTGCCCATGTGACCAGCCATTTTCTTGCCCTTGAAGACCTTGCCCGGATCCTGACACTGGCCCGTTGAGCCGTGCGAACGGTGCGAGATCGACACGCCGTGCGAGGCGCGCAGGCCGGCGAAGTTGTGCCGCTTCATGGCACCGGCAAAACCCTTACCGACAGACGTTCCCGTCACATCGACCTTTTGACCGGCGACAAAGTGCTCCGCAGTGATCTCGGCACCGACGTCGAGCATGTTGTCTTCGCTCACGCGAAACTCGGCAAGCTTGGCCTTCGGCTCGACCTTTGCGGCGGCGAAATGGCCGCGCATGGGCTTGGTCGTATTCTTGGCCTTGGCAATGCCGACACCGAGCTGAACTGCGGTGTAGCCGTTCTTTTCTTCCGTACGCTGGGCAACGACCTGGCAGTTCTGGAGCCGCAAGACGGTCACCGGAACATGCTCACCGGCGTCGTTGTAGACCCGGGTCATTCCCACTTTCTGTGCAATTACACCTGAACGCATTGGTTCGTCCTTGTCTCAGTTTGGGTCCGGTCTTGCGCGAAGGTCCCGTATCGGTTTTTCGCAACCGGCCCCACAGACTGCTCGTTAAAGCTTGATTTCCACGTCCACGCCGGCAGCCAGGTCGAGCTTCATCAGGGCATCGACGGTCTGGGGTGTCGGGTCGACGATGTCGAGAAGCCGTTTATGGGTACGCATCTCGAACTGTTCGCGGCTCTTCTTGTCGATGTGCGGCGAGCGGTTGACCGTGAATTTTTCAATTCGTGTGGGCAACGGAACCGGTCCGCGCACACTGGCACCCGTACGCTTGGCCGTCGACACGATTTCACGCGTGGAGGCATCGAGAATCCGATGATCAAACGCCTTGAGGCGGATACGGATATTCTGGCCGTTCATTCGACTTAATCCTTAGTTCAAGGACTGAAAACCAGTCCAAATCTCGTTGTTCGCGGATTGGAACCGCCGGGGTTGCAAAACGCGCCGGTTTTTGCCGGCGCGTTTTTGCAGTCTTTAGCTTATTCCGTGATGCTGGCGACGATGCCGGCGCCGACGGTGCGGCCGCCTTCGCGGATCGCAAAGCGAAGCTTCTCTTCCATCGCAATCGGAACGATCAGCTCAACGTCGACCGTCACATTGTCGCCGGGCATCACCATCTCCGTGCCCTCAGGAAGCGTCACAACACCCGTCACATCCGTCGTGCGGAAGTAGAACTGCGGACGGTAGTTGGTGAAGAACGGCGTATGACGGCCGCCCTCTTCCTTCGTCAGGATGTAGGCCTCGGCCTTGAACTTGGTGTGCGGCGTAACAGAACCCGGCTTGCAAAGAACCTGGCCGCGCTCAACGCCATCGCGGTCGACACCGCGAAGCAGCGCACCGATATTGTCGCCGGCCTGGCCCTGGTCCAGAAGCTTGCGGAACATCTCAACACCCGTGCACGTCGTCTTCGTCGTGTCGCGGATGCCGACAATCTCGATCTCGTCACCGACATTGATGATGCCGCGCTCGACACGGCCCGTCACAACCGTGCCACGGCCGGAAATCGAGAACACGTCCTCGATCGGCATCAGGAACGGCTGGTCAACAGGACGCTCGGGCGTCGGAATGTATTCGTCAACCTGCGCCATCAGCTCGCGAACCGCATCCTCGCCGATCTCCTTGTTGCTGTCTTCCAACGCAGCAAGCGCAGAGCCCTTGACGATCGGTATGTCGTCGCCCGGGAACTCATAGGTGTCGAGAAGCTCACGCACTTCCATCTCGACAAGCTCAAGAAGCTCCTCGTCGTCGACCTGGTCGACCTTGTTGAGGAAGACAACAATCGCAGGAACACCAACCTGGCGGGCAAGAAGAATGTGCTCGCGGGTCTGTGGCATCGGACCGTCCGCAGCCGAAACAACCAGGATCGCGCCGTCCATCTGCGCGGCGCCCGTGATCATGTTCTTCACATAGTCAGCATGGCCGGGGCAGTCGACATGGGCGTAGTGACGCGCATCCGTCTCATACTCGACATGCGCCGTCGAAATGGTGATGCCGCGCGCACGCTCTTCCGGCGCACCGTCAATCTCGTCATACGCCTTGAAGTCGCCAAAGTACTTCGTGATCGCTGCCGTCAAAGACGTCTTGCCATGGTCAACGTGACCAATCGTGCCGATGTTCACATGCGGCTTATTTCTCTCAAACTTGCCTTTCGCCATTTTCGGCTCTCCGTTTTTTCTGGCCCCTCAGAGGGACAATTTGATCTGTCTAAATTTCAATCCACGATCAGGCGTATTTTTCCTGAATTTCCTGCGCAACGTTGGACGGCACCGGTGCGTAGTGGTCGAACTGCATGGTGTACTGGGCGCGGCCCTGTGACATCGAACGCAGGTTGTCCACGTATTTGAACATGTTGGCCAGCGGCACGTGGGCGTTGATGACAACGGCAATGCCGCGCACTTCCTGACCCTGGATCTGACCGCGACGCGAGTTCAGGTCGCCGATGACGTCACCGACATATTCTTCAGGCGTTACAACCTCGACCTTCATGATCGGCTCGAGGAGCTGCGCACCAGCCTTCTGAGCGCCTTCCCGGAAGGCTGCACGGGACGCGATCTCGAATGCCAGCACAGAAGAGTCGACATCGTGATAGGCACCGTCGATCAGGGTCGCCTTGACGCCAAGCATCGGGAAGCCGGCCAGCGGGCCGGACGAAAGCACGCTTTCGATACCCTTCTGGACACCCGGGATGTATTCCTTCGGAACGGCACCGCCGACGATCTTGGAAACAAATTCGAACTCTTCACCCTCGGGGTTGGGTTCAAAAATGATCTTGACGCGGGCGAACTGACCCGAACCACCGGACTGCTTCTTGTGCGTGTAGTCGATTTCGGCTTCACGGGTGATGGTCTCACGGTATGCCACCTGCGGCGCGCCGATATTGGCCTCGACCTTGAATTCGCGCTTCATGCGGTCAACGAGAATGTCGAGGTGAAGTTCACCCATACCGGCGATAATGGTCTGACCGGATTCCTCGTCAGACTTTACGCGGAAGGACGGGTCTTCGGCCGCCAGGCGGTTGAGCGCAATGCCCATCTTTTCCTGGTCGCCCTTGGTCTTCGGCTCGATCGCGATCTGAATGACCGGCTCGGGGAATTCCATGCGCTCAAGAATGACCGGCTTCAGCGGGTCGCACAGCGTATCACCCGTGGTGGTTTCCTTCAGGCCGGCCAGCGCAACGATGTCGCCGGCATAGGCAATGTCGATGTCCTCGCGGCTGTTGGAGTGCATCTGAAGCATGCGGCCGATGCGCTCGCGCTTCTCCTTGACCGTGTTCATTACCGACGAGCCCTTTTCAATGGAGCCGGAGTAGATGCGGGCAAAGGTGAGCGAGCCGACAAACGGGTCGTTCATGACCTTGAAGGCGAGCATGGACAGCGGCTCGTCATCCGAAGCCTTGCGGCTGATCTCTTCTTCCGTCTTGACGTCGATGCCCTTGATGGACGGAATGTCGACCGGGCTCGGCAGGTAGTCGACAACGGCGTCGAGCAGCGGCTGGACACCCTTGTTCTTGAAGGCACTGCCGCAGAACATCGGGAAGAAGTCCACATTAGTGGTGCCCTGACGCACGAGCGCGCGGATCTCGTCATTGGAGGGCATGTTGCCTTCCAGGTACGATTCCATTGCCGCCTCATCGATCTCGACAACCGTCTCGATCAGCTTTTCGCGGTATTCTTCCGCCTGATCCTTCAGATCATCCGGGATTTCCACGACATCCCACTGGGCGCCGAGTGACTCATCGCGCCAGACAAGCGCGTTCATCTCGATCAGGTCGACAACGCCCTTGAAGTCGCTTTCAGCGCCGATCGGCAGCTGCATGACAACCGGCGTCGCACCGAGGCGGGATCCGACCATCTCAACCGAGCGGAAGAAGTCGGCGCCGATCTTGTCCATCTTGTTACAGAAGATCATGCGCGGGACATTGTACTTGTCAGCCTGACGCCACACCGTTTCCGTCTGCGGCTCGACACCTGCATTGGCGTCGAGAAGCGCTACGGCACCGTCGAGAACGCGAAGCGAACGCTCGACCTCAATGGTGAAGTCGACGTGTCCGGGCGTGTCGATGATGTTGAAGCGGCGCATGTTGCCGTCACGGCCTTTCCAGAAGGTGGTCGTGGCAGCGGAGGTGATGGTGATACCACGCTCCTGCTCCTGCTCCATCCAGTCCATGGTGGCCGCACCGTCGTGCACTTCGCCGATCTTGTGCGATTTACCCGTGTAATAAAGGATGCGCTCCGTCGTCGTCGTCTTGCCGGCGTCGATATGCGCCATGATGCCGAAGTTACGGTAGTCTTCAATTGCGTATTCGCGGGCCATTTCAGTGCCTTTCAGTGCAAATGTCTATGCGACCGGTTACCAGCGATAATGCGAGAATGCGCGGTTCGCGTCGGCCATCTTGTGCGTGTCTTCGCGCTTCTTGACCGCACTGCCGCGATTGTTGGCCGCATCCATGAGTTCGCCGGACAGGCGCTCGACCATGGTTGACTCGTTGCGGCTACGGGCGGCGCTGATCAGCCAGCGGATTGCAAGTGCCTGGCGGCGCTCCGGACGAACGTCAACGGGAACCTGATAGGTGGCGCCACCAACACGACGTGAGCGGACCTCGACCTGAGGCGCCACGTTTTCGAGCGCGGAATGGAAAGTTCCAACCGGCTCCTGCTTGGTCTTTTCTTCGATCACGTCGAACGCGCCATAGACAATGCTTTCGGCGACGGACTTCTTGCCGTCCAGCATGATGGCGTTCATGAATTTCGTGATCACCAGATCACCGAATTTGGGATCCGGGTTGATCTCGCGTTTTTCTGCTCTGTGACGTCGGGACATGCTCTAGTCTCTCAACTGCCGTCGGATACGAGACGCCCCGCGCCACGATCCGAACTGTTTGCTTACTTCGGACGTTTGGCGCCGTATTTCGAGCGACGCTGTTTGCGGTCCTTGACGCCCTGCGTATCCAGAACGCCGCGAATAATGTGATAGCGCACACCCGGAAGGTCCTTCACGCGACCGCCGCGGATCATCACCACGGAGTGCTCCTGAAGATTGTGACCCTCACCGGGGATATAGCCGATGACCTCAAAGCCGTTGGTCAGGCGAATCTTTGCGACTTTCCGCAGCGCCGAGTTCGGCTTCTTCGGTGTCGTCGTGTAGACACGGGTGCACACACCACGCTTCTGCGGATTGGCCTCGAGGGCCGGAACCTTGTTTCGCTTTACCTGCGCCTGGCGCGGCTTGCGGATCAGCTGGTTTACGGTAGGCATTCAACCTTCCTTTTGAACAAAACCTTGCATATGCCCTCACGGGCGCTTCCAACACGTCATATCCATGCGCAAATGGGCAAACCCGCCATTGGCGGCTTGCCCCAAAAAATCGCAGAGGACACGATGTCACCGTGTCGTGCATGCAGCATTTTCATCAACGTGCAGTAAGAACCGTGTCTGGAGCGAACTTCAGGACGAGTCATCCCGAACCAGCCAGCCCCACATCGGCTCTGGTGGCCGCTAGATACTTATTTGCCGGGATGCCGTCAAGTGGTTCGCGGAAATAATATGGACGCCAGGCCAATTCGATCGCGGTTTCGGCAAATTATAGCACAACCCGCCGCTTCCGGCACCGATTCTTCTTGCAGATTCGGGGCGTCAGGCACACAAGAAGAACAAACCCCTCCCCGCTTCGCTATGCCAGGTTTCGGGGAATCACCCAGGCCGATCCAGAAAGGCAAGCCGGAATGAACTCAACGGACCAAGAGACCGACGAAGAGCAGACGGTATTCGTCATCATCGGGCGTGTTTTTGGTAAGCGCCGCGCCGTTACCCTTGTTGACGGGTGACGCCCGGGATTGTCGGGTCGAAGTTCCAGGGCATGAGTTCGTCGATGCGTGACAGGGGGTGCATGTCGATGATCCGGCGCAGGGTGTCGGTCAGGTAGACCTGCGGATTGACGCCGTTGAGCTTGCAGGTGCCGATCAGGCTGGCGCACCGCGCCCAGGTCCTGGCGCCGTCGTCGCTGCCTGCGAACAGCGCGTTTTTCTTTGTGAGCTTCACCGGACGGATGAGGTTCTCGACAGGGTTGGTGTCCATCTCGATACGTCCGTCATGGAGGAACCGGCACAGGCCATCCCAGCGCTTGAGGGCGTAGCGGATGTGCCTGGCGAGTTCGGACGCGCTGGACAAACGGTCGAGCCGGGCCTCGAGCCAGGGCCGCATGGCCTGGACGATCGGCGCCGACAACTCCTGCCGCGCCTTCAGCCGCAGCTCTGGCGGGTGACCGCGCACCATGGCCTCGATCCGGTAGAGCGCCGCGATCCGTTCGAGGATTTCCTCGCACAGGGGCGACTGCGTGGCGCGCTGGAAGTCGACGAAGCGTCTGCGCCAGTGGGTCCAACAGTAGGCAAGCACCCATGGGCTGACCGTCTGCTTCGGATCGCCGAGCGCGTCGTACACCCTGTAGCCGTCCACATGCAGCGGGCCGCCGCCGGTGTAGCCCCGCATCAACTCCAGAGCGACCTTCGCACTTCGATGGTGCGAGTGGTGGAACACCACGACCGGCGGGTCGGCCCCGCCATAGCCGCGCTGATCGCGGGCGATCGCCCACAGATAGTCGAGGCGCGTCTTGCCGGTCCCCGGCGCCATCACCGGCACCGTGGTCTCGTCCATGAACAAACCGTCCGACGTCTTGAGGTGCTCGATCATCCGGTCGATCACCGGGGCCAGCACCTGCATCCCGCGCCCCGCCCAGTTCCCCAGCATGGTGCGGTCGAGGTCGATCCCCTCGCGCCGGTATGCCTCGCTCTGACGGTAGAACGGTTGGTGGTCAGCGAACTTGGCGACCAGCGTGTGCGCCACCAGCCCCTCGGTCGGCAGGCCGCGCGGCACCAGATATTCCGGCGCCGGCGCCTGGACGCTCTGTTTGCCCTCGCAGGCGCGGCAGATGTATTTCGGCCGGATCGTCACCAGCACTCTCAACTTCGCCGGCACGACGTCGAGCCGCTCGGTGCGATCCTCGCCGACCTTCACCATCTCGCCGCAGCCGCAAGGGCACTGCGTGCTCTCCGGCTCGATCACCTTCTCGAAGCGTTCGAGGTGCTTGGGCAGATGGCCGAGATTACGATTGGTCGGCTGCGGCTTGCGCCGTTGTCTGCCGGTCGCCGCGTCGGCCTTCTCCCGGGCTTGCGCCAGCATCCCCTCGGCGACCGCGATGTCCTCGAACAGCGGCAGCCGGTCCTGATCGGCATGGCGCTTCTCCGAGCGCGCGCCCCACACGGCATGGTTCAGCGCGGCGATGATCCGCTCCAGGCGTTCGCGCGCCTGCTCGGACACAGCCAGAGCATCCTCGGCGGCCTTGCGCTCGGCGCGCTCCTTCGCAAGTTGGGCCTCGACGGCCGCCAGACGGTGCTGCAAATCGCTCACGGGAACGGCCCTTCCCATGCTTGTTGGCATGGGATTCGTCTAGCAGAACCAATGAGATAATGCAAGGTGAACATGCTTCCGGCCCCGCCGTAAACGGGGCCGGATAGCTCGTCTTGGCGACACCGGGGAAACGGTGGGATAGACACCGTTCCCCGGTGAAGCGGCAAGCGGCGCGGTCAGGCCGCCTGGCGCGGCCGAGGCCGTCGCACGGCCCGGACCGCCTTCCAGTCAAGACCCTCGAACAACGCCGAGAACTGCGCCGGCGACAGTCCGATCACCCCGTCCGAGGGGCGCGGCCACTGGAAGCCGCCGCCCTCCAGGCGCTTGTAGACCATCACCAGCCCGGTGCGGTCCCAGACCAGGATCTTCATCCTGTCGCCTCGCCTGGAGCGGAAGGCGAAGACCGCGCCGCTATAGGGGTCGTGACCCAGCACCGTCTGCACCACCGCCGACAGCCCGTCATGTCCCTTGCGGAAGTCGACGGGGCGGGTCGCCAGCCAGACCCTTATCTTCTCCCCGGTCAGGATCATGGCGCGGCCCGAACGCAGACCAGGATGCGCGACAGGTGCCCCGCATCGAAGTCCGGCGGCACCACCACCCGGATGTCGGCGATCTCGATCGCGATACCGTCCGCGGGCACCGATGCCGCGCCGTTCCGTTCGGCGGCGGCCGAAACCGTCACCGGGACCAGGCCGAACGGATCCTCGCCCGCGCCGACGACCGGACCGAGAAGCCCGTCCCGAGCCAGGCGCCGCCAGCCGCTCAACTGCGTCCGTGAGAGACCGTGACGCCGGGCAACCCCCGCCACCGTCGCTCCCTCCTCGAACGTCTCCTGCACGAGCCGCGCCTTCACCGCTTCCGGCCAGACCCGTGCGCCGTTCGCGCCCGTCGCGACCGAAGCGCCGGCGGCGTCCTCCGTCACTCGTTCATGCAATGTGTCTGTCATCTGTCACCTCCGTTGTTGACAGGGTCCAGATGACCACGAAAATCTCAGATCACAACAAGGGTGACGGCGCGGCGCTTACTGTTTTTGAACAGAAGGACAGCGAGCCGATTGACGTTCATATCCTGCTTGCCGCACCCGATGACGACACCGCTGTGCGCACCGCCCTTAACGCGCTGGCGGAGGAAGGTTATGAAGAAGCCGAGCTCGACCAGATCGGCGTCATGGACGGGATGCCCGACGAGGAGCCGCATGCCTCGGCCTTCCAGGGTGCTCAAGAAGGCGAGATTGCCATCATCCAGCTGTAAACTGAAACGCGGATAAGAAAACCCGGCCAGTTGGCCGGGTTTTTTGTTTGAATGCGGATGGCGCTACTCGCCGGCCGTTGCCTTCTCGGCTTCCGCGGAGAGATCGGCAAGCATCGGGCCGGCTTCTTCCGCGGAGGATTTCTTGCGCTCCTCCAGGATGAGGTCGTCGCGCGATGTCGCAATACGACGGATCTGGTTCATCGCGCCGCCCGTGCCTGCCGGAATCAACCGGCCGACAATGACGTTTTCCTTCAGGCCCTGGAGCGCGTCCATCTTGCCGGCAACCGCTGCTTCCGTCAGCACCTTGGTGGTCTCCTGGAAGGATGCCGCCGAGATGAAGGAAGGTGTCTGCAGCGATGCCTTGGTGATGCCGAGCAGCACCGGATCGCCGACCGCGGGCTTCTTGCCTTCCTCGGCAAGACGCTCATTGGCGATGTCGAGCTCGATGCGATCGACATTGTCGCCGACGATATAGGCAGAATCGCCGGAGTCGGTGATTTCCACCTTCTGCAGCATCTGGCGAACGATCACCTCGATATGCTTGTCATTGATGACAACGCCCTGCAGCCTGTAGACCTCCTGGATCTCGTTGACGAGATAGGATGCCAGAGCCTCGACGCCCTTGATCGCAAGAATATCGTGCGGCGCCGGGTTGCCGTCGAGAATGTAGTCACCCTTTTCAATGGCATCCCCATCCTGCAGGTGGAAGGGCTTGCCTTTGGGGATCAGATACTCGACCGGCTCGGCACCGTCCTCAAGCGGTTCGATGACAATGCGGCGCTTGTTCTTGTAATCGCGGCCGAAGCGGATCGTGCCGTCGATTTCGGCGATGATCGCGTGATCCTTCGGACGACGGGCCTCAAAGAGTTCGGCAACACGCGGCAGACCACCGGTGATGTCCTTGGTCTTGGCGCTCTCCATCGGCACACGTGCAAGAACGTCGCCTTCGGATACCTTCGAGCCGGGCTCGACCGACAGGATCGCATCCACCGACAACATGAACCGGGCTTCACCGCCACGGCCAAGCTTGGCGACCTTGCCCTTACCGTCCTTGATGACAATCGCGGGCTTCAGGTCAGTACCACGCGGGGTCGAGCGCCAGTCGATAACCTGGCGTTTGGTGATACCGGTCGTCTCGTCGGTCGATTCGGAAACCGAGACGCCGTCGACGACGTCTTCGAATTCCACCGTGCCAGACACTTCCGTCATCATCGGGCGTGTATAGGGATCCCATTCGGCAAGGCGCTGGCCGCGCTTTACCTTGTCGCCGTCGTCGACGAAGATCCGCGAGCCGTAGGCGACACGCTGCGAGGACCGCTCGACACCCTGAGCGTCAAGGATCTGGATCGCCATGGAGCGGCCCATGGCGACGAGATTGCCTTCCGAATTGCGCAGGATGTTGCGGTTCTTGATCTTGACCTTGCCCTCATACGAGGCTTCCAGGAAGGACTGGTCGACCACGGTGGCGGTACCGCCAAGGTGGAAGGTCCGCATGGTCAGCTGCGTGCCCGGCTCACCTATCGACTGTGCTGCGATGACACCGACGGCCTCACCGATATTGACCGGCGTGCCGCGTGCAAGGTCGCGACCGTAGCACGTGGCGCAGATTCCGTTCTGGACTTCGCAGGTCAAAGCCGAGCGGATCTTGACCGACTGGACATTCGCCGCCTCGATGGCCGCGATATCGGGTTCCTCGATCATCTTGCCGGCGGCGACCAGAACATCACCGGTCTGAGGATGGGTGATATCCTCGAGCGCGGTCCGTCCCAGCACGCGCTGGCCGAGAGACGCAACGACCTGGCCGGCATCGACAATCGCCGTCATCGTCAGGCCGTTTTGCGTTCCGCAATCCTGTTGCGTAACGATACAGTCCTGCGCAACGTCGACGAGCCGCCGGGTCAGGTACCCGGAGTTGGCCGTCTTCAGAGCCGTATCGGCCAGACCCTTACGGGCACCGTGGGTCGAGTTGAAGTACTCGTTCACGGTCAGGCCTTCCTTGAAGTTCGAGGTGATCGGCGTTTCGATGATCTCACCGGACGGCTTGGCCATCAGGCCGCGCATGCCGCCGAGCTGGCGCATCTGGTTCGGCGAACCACGGGCGCCGGAATGGCTCATCATGTAGATCGAGTTCATCGGCTTCTGACGGCCGTCATCGTCGAACTCGACCGCCTTGATGCGGCCCATCATCTCGTCGGCAACCTTTTCGGTCGCCTTGCCCCAGGCGTCGACGACCTTGTTGTACTTCTCGCCCTGGGTGATCAGGCCGTCATTGTACTGCTGCTCGTATTCCTTCACGAGCATTTCGGTCTCGCTGACGATCTTGGTCTTGGTGGCCGGGATCACCATGTCGTCCTTGCCGAAGGAAATGCCGGCGCGGCAGGCATGGCCGAAGCCGAGCTGCATGATGCGGTCGCAGAAGATGACCGTCTCTTTCTGTCCGCAGTGGCGGTAGACCGTGTCGATCATCTTGGAGATGTTCTTCTTGGTCATTTCCTGGTTGCAGATGTCGAACGGCACATTGACGTTGCGCGGCAGCAGCTCGCCGATGATCATGCGGCCGGGTGTCGTGTCGTGGATGAGCGACACTTCGTTGCCCTCTTCATCCACGGTCTTGAAGCGGCCCTTGATCTTGGCGTGCAGCGTGACGACCTTGTTCTCCAGCGCATGGTGCAACTCGCCCATATCGGCGAAGATCATGCCCTCGCCCGGCTCGTTCTCGTTCATGATCGAGAGATAGTAGAGGCCAAGCACCATGTCCTGTGACGGCACGATGATCGGCGCGCCGTTGGCCGGGTGCAGGATGTTGTTGGTCGACATCATCAGCACGCGTGCCTCGAGCTGCGCTTCCAGGGACAACGGTACGTGGACCGCCATCTGGTCGCCGTCGAAGTCGGCATTGAAGGCGGTGCAGACCAGCGGGTGAAGCTGGATAGCCTTGCCCTCGACGAGGGTCGGCTCGAACGCCTGGATGCCGAGGCGGTGCAGCGTCGGCGCACGGTTCAACAGGACCGGGTGCTCGCGGATAACCTCGTCGAGAATATCCCAGACTTCTGGCTTTTCCTTCTCGACAAGCTTCTTGGCCTGCTTGACCGTCGACGAATAGCCCTTGGCGTCAAGCCGCGCGTAGATGAACGGCTTGAACAGCTCGAGCGCCATCTTCTTCGGCAGACCGCACTGGTGCAGCTTCAGCTCCGGACCGGTCACGATGACCGAACGGCCGGAATAGTCGACGCGCTTGCCAAGCAGGTTCTGGCGGAACCGTCCCTGCTTGCCCTTCAGCATGTCCGACAGGGATTTCAGCGGGCGCTTGTTGGCGCCGGTGATGACACGGCCGCGGCGTCCATTATCGAACAGCGCATCGACCGATTCCTGCAGCATGCGCTTTTCGTTGCGGATGATGATGCCGGGCGCACGCAGCTCGATCAGCCTCTTGAGGCGGTTGTTACGGTTGATCACACGGCGGTACAGATCATTGAGGTCGGACGTCGCAAAGCGGCCGCCATCGAGCGGCACCAGCGGACGCAGGTCCGGCGGGATCACCGGCACGACCTTCAGGATCATCCACTCCGGACGGTTGCCGGATTCGATGAAGTTCTCGACCAGCTTGAGCCGCTTCATCAGCTTCTTGGTCTTGAGCTCCGAGGACGTCGCGGCAAGTTCGTCGCGCAGATCAACAGCAATCTTCTCAAGGTCCATCGCGGCGAGCAGTTCGAAGATCGCCTCGGCACCGATCATGGCCGTGAAGGCATCCTCGCCGAACTCGTCGACGGCGAGCATGAAATCTTCCTCGGAAAGGAGCTGGTTCTCCTTGAGCGAGGTCAGGCCCGGCTCGGTGACGATGTAGTTTTCGAAGTACAGAACGCGCTCAATGTCCTTCAGCGTCATGTCGAGCAGCGTTCCGATGCGGCTCGGCAGCGATTTCAGGAACCAGATATGGGCAACGGGCGCTGCGAGCTCGATGTGGCCCATGCGCTCGCGGCGGACCCGCGAGAGCGTGACTTCCACGCCGCACTTTTCGCAGATAATGCCCTTGTATTTCATACGCTTGTATTTGCCGCAAAGACATTCATAGTCCTTGATCGGGCCGAAGATACGCGCACAGAAGAGGCCGTCACGCTCGGGCTTGAACGTGCGGTAGTTGATGGTTTCCGGCTTTTTGATTTCGCCGTAGGACCAGGAGAGTATCTTCTCCGGAGACGCGATCGAAATCCGGATGGAATCGAAGGTCTGCACCGGAGCCTGCGGGTTGAAAAGGTTCATGACCTCTTGGTTCATGCCTGTCTCCTTCGTGGGGCTCGGCCCCTTTGCGGACAGTTATGCGGCCTTGCCTGCATCGCCACATCCCGTCCAAATCGTTCCGCCGCGTTTTGTTGGTTCAGCGCCAACGGCAAATGCGCTGAGCGCGGCGCACCATCAGGCGCGCCGCACCGGATCATTCCGCCGCGTCCGGCAGCTGCTCCGAGTCCTGATCCATCTCCGGATCGACCCGTGTGTTCTCCAACTCGACATTGAGACCAAGCGAACGCATTTCCTTGACGAGAACGTTGAAGCTCTCCGGAATGCCGGCCTCGAAGGTGTCATCGCCGCGCACAATCGCCTCGTAGACCTTTGTACGGCCCGCCACGTCGTCGGATTTGACCGTCAGCATCTCCTGCAAGGTGTAGGCGGCGCCGTAGGCCTCGAGTGCCCAGACCTCCATCTCACCGAAACGCTGCCCGCCGAACTGCGCCTTACCGCCCAGTGGCTGCTGGGTGACGAGCGAGTACGGACCGATGGACCGGGCGTGGATCTTGTCGTCGACCAGGTGGTTGAGCTTCAGCATGTAGATGTAGCCGACAGTCACCTGGCGATCGAACGGTTCACCCGTACGGCCATCAAAGAGCGTCGACTGGCCGGACTCGTGCAGCCCCGCCTTTGTCAGCATCTCATTGACATCGGCTTCAACGGCACCGTCAAAGACCGGCGTTGCAATGGACACGCCACGCTTTGTCTGCTCGGCGAGGCGAACGATCGAGTCGTCATCGTATTTGGTGATCGGCTCGCCCTTCGGCCCCGACCCGATAACATCGTCGATGGTCTTGCGCAGCGGCTTGATGTCGCCGCCGTCCTTGTAGGCGCTCAGCATGTCACCGATACGCTGGCCCATGCCGGCGCAGGCCCAACCCAGATGGGTCTCGAGGATCTGGCCGACATTCATGCGCGAAGGCACGCCGAGCGGGTTGAGCACGATGTCCACATGGGTTCCGTCATCGAGGAACGGCATGTCCTCGATCGGCACGATGCGCGAAATCACACCCTTGTTGCCGTGACGGCCGGCCATCTTGTCACCGGGCTGAACCTTGCGCTTAACGGCGACAAAGACTTTCACCATCTTCATGACGCCGGGGGGCATCTCGTCGCCGCGCTGGACCTTTTCGACCTTGTCCATGAAACGCTGCTCGAGGCGCTTCTTGGATTCGTCATACTGGGCGCGCAGCGCTTCGATTTCACCCTGGAGCTTTTCGCTCTCGACGGCGAACATCCACCATTGTGAACGCGGATACTCCTGCATGATATCTGCAGTGAGCTTGGTGCCCTTCTTGAAGCCCTTCGGACCGGCAACAGCCTTCTTCCCGGACAACATGTCGGAGAGACGGCCATAGACGTTGCGGTCAAGGATCGCCTGTTCGTCGTCGCGGTCCTTGGCGAGACGCTCGATTTCCTCGCGCTCGATCGCCATGGCACGTTCGTCCTTCTCGACGCCGTGACGGTTGAAGACACGGACCTCAACAACTGTGCCGAAGGTTCCTGGCGGCATGCGCATCGACGTGTCGCGCACATCCGAAGCCTTTTCACCGAAGATGGCGCGCAGGAGCTTTTCCTCCGGCGTCATCGGGCTTTCACCCTTCGGCGTGATCTTGCCGACGAGAATATCGCCCGGCGCAACCTCGGCGCCGATATAGACGATGCCTGCTTCGTCGAGGTTCTTCAGCGCCTCTTCCGAAACGTTCGGGATATCGCGGGTGATTTCCTCCGGTCCAAGTTTCGTATCGCGCGCCATCACCTCGAACTCATCGATATGGATCGAGGTAAAGACGTCATCGCGGACGATGCGCTCGGACAGCAGGATCGAGTCCTCGTAGTTGTATCCGTTCCAGGGCATGAAGGCGACGAGCACGTTGCGACCGAGTGCCAGGTCACCGAAATCGGTGGACGGGCCGTCGGCGATGATGTCACCCTTCTGGATCTGATCACCGACATTCACCAGCGGACGCTGGTTGATACAGGTGTTCTGGTTGGAGCGCTGGAACTTCTGCAGCGTGTAGATGTCAACGCCGGACTTCGACGGATCGAGCTCCTCGGTGGCGCGGATAACGATACGGGTCGCATCCACCTGGTCGACAACACCGGTCCGGTACGCCGCAATCGCGGCACCCGAATCGCGTGCCACGACGGGCTCCATGCCGGTACCGACAAACGGCGCTTCGGCGCGCACGAGCGGCACGGCCTGACGCTGCATGTTCGAACCCATCAGCGCGCGGTTGGCATCGTCATTTTCCAGGAACGGAATCAATGCCGCTGCGACCGAAACGAGCTGCTTTGGCGAGACGTCCATCAGGTCGATGGAATCGCGCGGTGCGAGCATCACGTCACCGGCGTGGCGGCAAACGACGAACTCGTCGACGAAGGACCCGTCCTTGTTCAGGATCGCGTTGGCCTGCGCGACATGGTACTTGGCCTCTTCCATGGCCGACAGATACATCACCTCATTGGTGACCTTGCCGTCGACAATGCGCCGGTACGGGCTTTCGATGAAGCCGTATTTGTTGACGCGCGCAAACGTCGCCAGGGAGTTGATCAGACCGATATTCGGGCCTTCCGGCGTTTCGATCGGGCAGATGCGGCCGTAGTGCGTCGGGTGCACGTCGCGCACCTCGAAGCCGGCGCGCTCACGCGTCAGGCCACCCGGGCCGAGCGCCGAGAGGCGCCGCTTGTGGGTGATCTCGGAGAGCGGATTCACCTGGTCCATGAACTGCGACAGCTGCGACGAGCCGAAGAATTCCCGCACGGCAGCAGCCGCCGGCTTGGCGTTGATGAGATCCTGCGGCATGACCGTGTCGATCTCGATGGACGACATACGCTCCTTGATGGCGCGTTCCATGCGCAAAAGGCCAAGGCGGTACTGATTTTCCATCAGTTCGCCGACCGAGCGAACGCGCCGGTTGCCGAGATTGTCGATGTCGTCGATCTCGCCCTTGCCATCGCGCAGTTCGACCAGCGTCTTGACGACCGCCAGGATATCTTCCTTGCGCAGGACACGAACGGTGTCCTCTGCATCGAGGTCAAGACGCATGTTCATCTTGACGCGGCCGACCGAGGAAAGGTCATAGCGTTCCGGATCGAAGAACAGCGACGTGAACATCGCCTCCGCAGACTCCATGGTCGGCGGCTCGCCCGGTCGCATCACGCGATAGATATCAAAGAGCGCGTCCTGACGGCTCTCGTTCTTGTCAGCCGAAAGCGTGTTGCGGATGTATCCGCCGACATTGACGTGGTCGATGTCGAGGATCGGAATTTCCTTGAACCCAGCCTCGATGAGCACCGGCAAGGTCTTCTCGTCAAGCTCGTCACCGGCTTCAAGATAGATCTCGCCGGTTTCCATGTTGACCATGTCGCGGGCGAGATAGGTGCCGTAGAGATCCTCGTCGGTGTTCTTCAGCGCCTTGAGCCCCTTGTCACCGAGTTGCTTGAGGAAACGCGGTGTCAGCTTCTTGCCGGCTTCCGCAACGACCTTGCCGTTGTCGGCATTGATCAGGTCTGTGACCGCCTTCGTGCCTTTCAGCACGTCCGGCTGGAAGGGAATGCGCCCTCCTTCCTTCTCACGCGTGTAGGTCGAGTGGGTGTAGAAGGTGTCGAGGATTTCCTCGCCGTCCATGCCGAGCGCCATGAGCAACGATGTGGCCGGAATCTTCCGGCGTCTGTCGATGCGTGCGTGGACAATGTCCTTGGCGTCGAATTCGATGTCGAGCCAGGATCCGCGATAGGGAATGACGCGCGCGGCAAACAACAGCTTGCCGGAGGAATGGCTCTTGCCTTTGTCGTGATCGAAGAACACGCCGGGCGAGCGGTGCATCTGCGAAACGATCACGCGCTCTGTGCCGTTGACGATGAACGTACCGTTGTCGGTCATCAGCGGCATGTCGCCCATATAGACATTCTGTTCCTTGATGTCCTTGATGGACTTGGCGCCGGTATCCTCGTCGATGTCGAATACGATCAGGCGCAGGGTAACCTTCAGCGGTGCCGCATAGGTCAGATCGCGCTGCCGGCATTCCTCGACATCGAATTTCGGCAGTTCGAATTCATAGGAGACGAACTCCAGCATCGATGCGCCGGAGAAATCCGAAATCGGGAAGACGGATTTGAAGACCGCCTGCAACCCCTCATCGGGACGTCCGCCCTCCGGCTCATCTATCATCAAGAACTGGTCGTAGGATGCCTTTTGAACCTCAATCAGGTTCGGCATCTCTGCAACCTCGGGTATTTTTCCAAAAAACTTGCGTACGCGCCTGCGACCGTTAAACGAAAGGGTCTGAGCCATCGTCGCTCCTTGTGCTTGCATCCGGGCCTGCAAATGACGAAGCCTCTGGCCAGGGGGCTTCGAATATCGGGTTTTTGATAACCCATTACCCAAGGGCCGTTTTCAGGCCCTTGGGTAATCGGTCCGGTGTTCAGAAACACCGAAGGCGGAGCCGCAAAGCGGCCCCGCCCCGTAACGGGTAAAACCGTTTATTTGAGCTCGACAGACGCACCTGCTTCTTCGAGCTTGGTCTTGATTTCCTCGGCTTCTGCCTTGGCAACACCTTCCTTGACGGCTTTCGGTGCGCTTTCGACGAGGTCCTTGGCTTCTTTGAGGCCAAGGCCCGTGATGCCGCGGACTTCCTTGATGACGTTGATCTTCTTGTCGCCTGCAGCGGCAAGAATGACGTCAAACTCGTCCTTTTCTTCAGCAGCCGCGGCATCGCCGCCACCGCCTGCAGCGGCTGCAACGGCAACCGGTGCAGCAGCAGAAACACCCCAATGCTCTTCGAGCATCTTGGAAAGCTCTGCGGCTTCCAGGACTGTCAGGTTGGAAAGGTCTTCTACGATCTTAGCAAGATCAGCCATGATTTAGTTTCCTTACACGTTCGGTTCGAACTGGTTATGAACAGCGAAGTTCCGCCTAAGCGGCTTCGTCCTTCTGGGCATAAGCATTGACAACGCGAGCAAGCTGACCGGCCGGTGCGCCGACAACCTGAGCGATGCGTGTTGCCGGCGTGTTGATCATGCCGACAATCTTCGCACGCAACTCGTCGATGGACGGCAGCGAGGCGAGCGCCTTCACACCATCCGCGTCGAGTTCGGTTGCCCCCATCGCTCCGCCAAGAACCACGAGGTTTTCGTGCGACTTGGAGAATTCGACGGCGACTTTCGGAGCTGTGACAGGATCATCGCTGTAAGCAATGACGGTCTGTCCCTGGAAGAGACCTGAAATCCCTTCCGACTCCGTGCCCTGAAGAGCAATTTTGGCCAGGCGGTTCTTCGCGACTTTGACGGTGCCTCCGGCCTCACGCATTCTCGAGCGAAGATCGCTCATCTGCGCAACCGAAAGACCGGCATAGTGGGCCACGACAATCGAACCCGAGGACTTGAAGACCTCGCTCAGTGCCGAGACGAATTCGCGTTTTTCCGCTCTTTCCACTGCCACTCTCCAGTTGACAGGCCCATTGCGGGTACCTGTCGGGTTTTGCCTTGCCACTTGGGGCCATTTGCGACCCGCAAGCGACGCTTGAGGATCCTGTCCCCTCGAGCCGGCAAGGGCCGACGCAAGGCAAAGAAGGTTCGAACCGAATTGCAGTGCGCGAGGCGCATGAATTTCGGATCTTACCCGTCTCATGCGGGCCAAGTGATTAAGGAAAACCACCCGCAATCTCGGACAGGAGTTCCGGGCTTTTAAGGCCCGGATTTTTCGGCCCTAGGGCCGAAAAACTGTTTGGACCGGCAAAGGCCGGTCATGCCACCGACAGTCAGGCCGAGGCCAGGCTTGCCGGATCAATCTTCACGCCGGCGCCCATGGTCGACGAAATGGCAACGCGCTTGACATAGTTGCCTTTGGCGCCGCTGGGCTTTGCCTTCATTACGGCATCGGCGAATGCACGAATGTTCTCTTCGATGGCCTTCGGCTCGAAAGATGCCTTGCCGACGCCCGCATGGACGATACCGGCTTTCTCGACACGGAATTCAACCGCACCGCCCTTGGAGGCGTTAACGGCGGCGGTCACGTCAGCCGTGACTGTTCCGACTTTCGGGTTCGGCATCATGCCGCGGGGACCGAGAACCTTTCCGAGACGTCCGACGAGCGGCATCATATCCGGTGTCGCAATGCACCGGTCGAAGTCGATCTGACCGGCCTGCACCTTTTCCACCAACTCCTCGGCGCCAACAACATCGGCTCCGGCAGCCTTGGCTTCTTCTGCCTTGTCATCGCGGGCAAACACCGCAACGCGGACCGACCGGCCGGTGCCATTGGGCAGGTTCACGACACCGCGGACCATCTGGTCGGCGTGGCGCGGATCAACACCCAAATTCATGGCGACCTCGATGGTCTCGTCGAATTTTGCGGTGGCGCGCTCCTTGACCATGGAAACGGCTTCGGTCAGGTCGTAGAGCTTTGTCGGCTCCAGGCCCTCGTGGTTCTTCTGGATACGTTTTGCAATCTTGGCCATCGTCTTACTCCGTCACTTCCAGACCCATGGAGCGGGCGGAGCCCTCGACCATTCTCATTGCACCTTCGACGTCTGCCGCGTTCAGGTCCTTCATTTTCGCTTCGGCGATGGTACGGACCTGCGACTTGCTGATGGAACCCGCCGTCGTGCGGCCCGGCTCATTGGAGCCTGATTTCAGCTTGGCTTCCTTCTTCAGGTAGTAGCTGACAGGCGGCTGCTTCATCGTGAAGGTGAAGGACTTGTCCTGGTAGTAGGTAATGACGCACGGGATCGGCGCATTGCGTTCCATTTCCTGCGTGGCCGCGTTGAAGGCCTTGCAGAATTCCATGATGTTGATGCCACGCTGACCAAGAGCCGGTCCGATCGGTGGCGACGGATTGGCGGCGCCTGCCGGGACCTGCAGCTTGAGCTGACCTGCAACTTTCTTAGCCATTTCTCTCTCTGCCTCTACATTCTGGTACCGCGCGAGCGGCCCGTCTCATGTTGCGGTCCGAGCCGGTAACAACCGTCTTGCGGACCGTTGCCGGAATTCCGGCGGCTGCGGTTGCGTGGTCCGGTTCATGAGGCCGGCTATGCCTCATTCGCCTCCCACGCGGCGTGCAGGTTGCCCTGCGTAGCGATCAGACCTTCTCGACCTGACCGTATTCCAGTTCGACCGGCGTGGCGCGACCGAAGATCGACACCTCCACCTTGAGCCTCGAGCGCTCCTCGTCCACCTCCTGTACCGTGCCGGAGAAGGACGCGAACGGGCCGTCGGAAACGCGGATCTGCTCGCCGATTTCAAAAGAGATCGACGGCTTCGGACGATCGACACCCTCCTGGATCTGGGTGAGGATTGCCTCGGCTTCCGAATCAGGGATCGGAACAGGCTTGTTGTCCGATCCCAAAAAGCCCGTGACCTTGGGCGTATTCTTGATCAGGTGATAGGCCTCATCGGTCAGATCGGCCCGCACCATCACGTAGCCGGGGAAGAACTTGCGCTCTGAATCGACCTTGCGGCCCCGGCGCACTTCCACCACTTTTTCCGTCGGCACAAGAATCTTTTCAAAGAGTTTGTCGAGCCCCTTGGCGCGCGCCTGTTCCTCAATGGATTCGGCGACCTTCTTCTCAAAATTCGAGTATGCGTGGACAATGTACCAACGCGCTGCCATAAAATTCTCCTGCCCGCTCTAGCTGCCGACGTTCAAGACCAGCCCAACTAGCCAGCCCAGAAGCTGATCGGCCGCAAAGAAAAACGTTGCTGCCAGGACAACCATGACTAGTACCATCAGCGTGGAGATCATCGTCTCCCGCCGCGAAGGCCATGTCACTTTTGACGTTTCAGCGCGCACCTGCTGCAGAAACGTAAATGGATTTGTTTTCGATGCCATGAGCCGCTCACGCATTTACGGCGCTTAAACAGGGCCGGCCAGCCCCACGCGCCGCGTGTCTGTTTTTCCCCTTATTAATCGGCGATTCCCAAAATCACAAGGGGTTTGTGTGGAATTATTTCATTAATTGGTGAGGCAATGCGGCCAAATCAAGACCGCCTGTGCGGCACGGGTCTGACGTTTGTGCACTTGCAGCATCCAATTATCGAAAATGGCAGGGGCAGAGAGGCTCGAACTCCCGACCTACGGTTTTGGAGACCGTCGCTCTACCAACTGAGCTATACCCCTATAGGCCGTGTCGCGGTTTATCCGCATTTGTATTCAGGTTCAAGCGGCAAGTTCATGCCGCAATCGCTAATGCCTTACTTCGCTGGCAGAAACATCAAGCGAAACAAAACGCGCCGGTTTTTGCCGGCGCGTTTTTGCAGTCTTTAGCTTATTCCGTGATGCTGGCGACGATGCCGGCGCCGACGGTGCGGCCGCCTTCGCGGATCGCAAAGCGAAGCTTCTCTTCCATCGCAATCGGAACGATCAGCTCAACGTCGACCGTCACATTGTCGCCGGGCATCACCATCTCCGTGCCCTCAGGAAGCGTCACAACACCCGTCACATCCGTCGTGCGGAAGTAGAACTGCGGACGGTAGTTGGTGAAGAACGGCGTATGACGGCCGCCCTCTTCCTTCGTCAGGATGTAGGCCTCGGCCTTGAACTTGGTGTGCGGCGTAACAGAACCCGGCTTGCAAAGAACCTGGCCGCGCTCAACGCCATCGCGGTCGACACCGCGAAGCAGCGCACCGATATTGTCGCCGGCCTGGCCCTGGTCCAGAAGCTTGCGGAACATCTCAACACCCGTGCACGTCGTCTTCGTCGTGTCGCGGATGCCGACAATCTCGATCTCGTCACCGACATTGATGATGCCGCGCTCGACACGGCCCGTCACAACCGTGCCACGGCCGGAAATCGAGAACACGTCCTCGATCGGCATCAGGAACGGCTGGTCAACAGGACGCTCGGGCGTCGGAATGTATTCGTCAACCTGCGCCATCAGCTCGCGAACCGCATCCTCGCCGATCTCCTTGTTGCTGTCTTCCAACGCAGCAAGCGCAGAGCCCTTGACGATCGGTATGTCGTCGCCCGGGAACTCATAGGTGTCGAGAAGCTCACGCACTTCCATCTCGACAAGCTCAAGAAGCTCCTCGTCGTCGACCTGGTCGACCTTGTTGAGGAAGACAACAATCGCAGGAACACCAACCTGGCGGGCAAGAAGAATGTGCTCGCGGGTCTGTGGCATCGGACCGTCCGCAGCCGAAACAACCAGGATCGCGCCGTCCATCTGCGCGGCGCCCGTGATCATGTTCTTCACATAGTCAGCATGGCCGGGGCAGTCGACATGGGCGTAGTGACGCGCATCCGTCTCATACTCGACATGCGCCGTCGAAATGGTGATGCCGCGCGCACGCTCTTCCGGCGCACCGTCAATCTCGTCATACGCCTTGAAGTCGCCAAAGTACTTCGTGATCGCTGCCGTCAAAGACGTCTTGCCATGGTCAACGTGACCAATCGTGCCGATGTTCACATGCGGCTTATTTCTCTCAAACTTGCCTTTCGCCATGATATTCCAGTCCTGTCATACTCAAAGATTGCACTTGGGCGCTCAAGATCGGGCGCTCCCGGCGAAGCGAACCCAGATGATCGAAGGCCAAATAAGACTTTCAGCGCCGCGAAGCAAGACCAAATCGCTTCCACGTCACCCTTCGCCGGTTGATTGCTCTCAAGAGCGCGGTTGCCCTTAAGATAGTATGTTCTTACAGGAATTTAACCGTCCCTGCGCATTGAACGCCTGGCGAGGCACGAAGATATTTGCATTTTGACGGGGTTATGGAGCGGGTAGCGGGAATCGAACCCGCATATTCAGCTTGGAAGGCTGCTGCTCTACCATTGAGCTATACCCGCGCAGACAGTGGGAGATGGTGGAGGGAGCTGGATTCGAACCAGCGTAGGCATAGCCAACGGATTTACAGTCCGCCCCTTTTAACCGCTCAGGCACCCCTCCAATTCCACTGACGGGGTCAAGTGACAAGGCAAATGACCAATTCAACGCGGCAGTCGCCGGTGAATCTGCGCCGGGTTTATGAAGGTCGCGCCAGTTTCTGTCAACACGCATTTGCGGAAATTTTCCGCTTTGTGCGGTGGCCCGAAATCCAATCGGTGGATGAATGACATAGCGCTTTTCCAAACACCTGCGCACATCTATAAGGGCGAGCCATGAGCAACGACGAAAACGACGAACGGAGCGAGCGCGACAGTTACTATGCGAAGCGCCGCAGAGCCTATCGCGATGCCAAGGCGGCAAAGGCGCCTTCGCACCAGGGCAAAGGCGGATCCGGCGCACGCCCGGTGCCCGATTCCGTTTTGCTTTACGGGCTGCACACCGTGCGGGCGGCCATCGATAATCCTGAGCGGACAATCAAGCGCATGGTCGCCACCCGCAATGCGCTTGCGCGGCTGGGCATTGACGATCCGCGATCGCTGCCCTTCCCGATCGAACAGACAACGCCTCAGGCCATCGACAGGATGCTCTCGGGTGACGCGATCCATCAGGGCGCGGTTATCGAAGCCAAACCACTGGCCGCGCGTCCGATTTCGGATCTTGGAAACTGCCCGCTCCTGCTCGTTCTCGACCAGGTCACCGACCCGCACAATGTCGGCGCGATCATGCGCTCGGCCGTCGCGCTGGGCGCTGGTGCGATCATCACGACGATGCGTCACAGCCCACAGGAATCCGGCGTGCTAGCCAAATCCGCCTCGGGCGCTTTGGAGCTCATCACGCATATACAGGTCGTCAATCTGGCGGAAGCCATCGAGGAGCTCAACCGGCTCGGCTTCACGACCATCGGCCTCGACTCCGAAGGTAGCGACAAGCTCGAACACACCTTTTCCGGAGACCGTCTCGCACTTGTACTCGGTGCCGAGGGAAAGGGCCTCAGACAGAAGACACGCGCAACCGTCAAGATACTGGCCCGTCTCGACATGCCCGGTGCAATCAAGTCGCTGAACGTATCGAACGCGGCCGCCATCTCGCTTTATGCAGCGCGGACATTTCTGGACGCACGGCTGTCCTAGCACATTTGAGCGGCCTGGCCGCCCGTACTCTAGTCGGCCAATCTTTCCAGCATGCGGCGTAGTTCCGTTTTCAGAACCTTGCCATAGTTGTTCTTGGGCAGCTCTTCGACAAAGTGATAGCGTTTGGGCCGTTTGAAGCGGGCGATATTGTTAAGGCAGTGGTCATCGAGGGCCTCACTGTCCACTTCCTGATCCGCGTGGGAAACGATGAAGGCGATAACAACCTCTCCCCATTCGGGATGGTCCTGCCCGACGACACTCACCTCGCGAATTCCGGGAAAGCGAAGAAGCACCTCCTCGATCTCGCGTGGATAGATATTGCTGCCACCGGAGATGATCACATCCTTCGACCGGTCCTTGAGCGTGAGAAAGCCGTCTTCGTCCATTGCGCCCAGGTCACCGGTCCACAGCCAACCGTCGCGCAGCGTTTTGGCGGTCGCTGCCTCGTTGCGCCAGTAACCGGCCATGACCGGTGCGCCGCGTACAAGAATTTCACCGGTCTCGCCAACAGGCAGAGACTGTCCATCTAAATCTGAAATGCGGATCTCGACGCAAGAGTGCGCGGTTCCCACCGACGCCAGACGCTCACGCCACCGGGGATGGGTCCGGTCGGCGATTGTCTCGCGCGCCAGCGCCGTGATTGACATCGGCACTTCACCCTGTCCGTAGATCTGACAGAAACGCGGGCCGAAAACGTCGACGGCTTCGATGATGTCCTCCAGATACATCGGCCCGCCGCCATAGACGATCGTGCGGATCCCCTGCCCGTTGACACCATTTGCCTTTGCAGCATCGACCAGCCGGCGTACCATTGTCGGTGCCGCGAACATGTGCACGTTTTCATGTTCTGCAGCCAGGTCAAGGATCTCGGCGGCGTTGAAACCGCCGGAGACCGGAACGACATGGCGCGCCGCCTTCATCACATGCTGGATATTGTAGACCCCTGCCCCGTGGGATATCGGAGCCGCATAGAGCGCGGCATCGTCGGGCAAGACGACATCGACATCGACAAAATAGGAGAACGCCATGGCATGCAGGTTGCCATGGGTGAGCATGACACCCTTCGGGCGGCCGGTTGTTCCCGAAGTATAGAACAGCCAGGCAAGATCATTCGCCGATCGCTCGAGCGGATCGTACATCTCCTGCGCGTTCCGCATTTTGTCAAACTTGTCACCGTCGATCGCTCTTACGGCATCTGCACCCGAGGCAAGCCGGTCGCGCAACGCCGTCATGCTGCTTGCGTCACTGAAGGTCAGCCTTGCACCGGCATTCTCAATGATCCAGGCGGCCTCGGCCGCGTGCAGTTTCGCATTGATCGGCACTGCCACTCCCCCGGCGTGCCAAATGCCATAGACCAGCTCCAGATAGGCAATCGAATTGCGGGCAAATATCGCAACGCGATCACCGGGTCGAATATTTTCGAATGTGCCGAGATAGCCTGCTATGGAGCGGACGCGCCGGGCGAACTCCCGATATTCCGCGACCTGTTGTGCGCCTTCGAAGAGCGCCGGTCTTTCCGGATGCTGCTTTGCCGTTCGCTGCAGCCATATGGCGAGATTCATGGATCCTCTTCCCTAAAGCTGACCAGTCTTTAGAGCCGGATTTAAAAGTAGTTGAGCGATATCAATGGTTTGTGATTCAACAGTCTTTTCAAAGAAGATGGAGAATCACGATGCCATGGAATGATATCGCCCGCGCCGAACATAACAGAGACCATTTGAGATTTCCAAGCGATTTGACCGATGAGGAATGGACGATACTTGCCCCGTTCATTCCGCCGGCAAAACGGGGTGGACGACCGCGTACGACCGATATGCGCGAGGTGATGAACGCGATCCTTTATATCGCAACCAGCGGCTGCCAGTGGCGCATGCTGCCGAAGCAGTTCCCACCGGTATCGACGGTACGTGGCTATTTCTACACCTGGAGCCGCATGGGTCTTTTTGCAGCCATCAATCACCTCCTGGTCCTCAATACCCGCGAACTGGAAGGCCGCGCGGCTTCACCGACGGCCGGCGTGATCGACAGCCAGAGCGTGAAAACCACCGAAAGCGGGGGCGTTCGCGGCTATGACGCCGGCAAGAAGGTCAAGGGCCGCAAGCGACACATCGTCACCGATACGATCGGCCTGATGCTGTTCATCATCGTTCACGCCGCCAACATTCAGGACAGGGACGGGGCCTGCGACCTGATCAGGGCTGTCGGCGACCGCTTCCCCTGGCTGCGCCACATCTTCGCCGATGGCGCCTATGCGGGACCGAAGTTGCGAGCAGCGCTCGCGGGGCATGGCGACTGGACGGTCGAGACCGTCAAGCGCTGCGACAGCGCAGTCGGTTTCAAGGTTCTGCCGCGTCGATGGGTGGTGGAACGAACTTTCGCCTGGCTCGGGCGCTGCCGCAGACTGGCCCGGGACTGGGAGAGGACCATCCAGAACTCAACCGCGTGGGCGTTCATAGCAAGCATCCGGTTCATGACGCGGCGTCTCGCAAGGTATTGTTACGTTTGAATAACTTTTGAATCCGGCTCTTAGGGATATTCAAGCGTGCTGCCAATTCATAATTCTGCGTTCAATATGCGCTTTGTCCGCGGGTGTCGTGTTGTCGCCTGGCGTACAGCGACCCTTCACGAGGGCTGCCTGACATGCGCTGGGAACCGCGCACGCAGGCGGCGCAAGGCGCGTGTCAGCCGCCAGTACCTGCGTGGAAACCAGCCGACTGGATGGCGTTCAAAATTGCTGTAAAACGCCGGCGTTCCCCTTTCCTGGAGGACACGGCCATGCGCGATTTCCAATACCGTTTCCAGGCTCGACAATGTGTAGTTCGATTCTTCCGAACCGGCGCGGTGCAGCAGATTGGCAATGCGAAAACGATTGGCCTGTAAGCACTCACTCCAATGATGTTGGAGCAATATCTGCTGACAGATCTCACCAGAAATCCACCAACTTATGTCATCGTAATCCGTAACAAGCGGGTAGACACCGCTTCTTTGAACAAGGTCCGCCGACAGGTAATACATCTGGTCGTCAATGATGAGCGGCCTTTGGAATTCACGGTCAAGAACACCCCTTCCGATGACCGTTCTCTCAACAACCGGCGTAATGAACAAATCCGGGTTTGCGCGACACAGGCCGACAAACCCGCGCATGTCTCCCTCATCGAAGGCCACGTCATCATCCATGAAGATGTAGCCATGGAACCGCCCGGTCGCCCGTGCAGCCTCGAAGAGCGAATTGCGACCGGCTGCCCAACTGCATTCCGGATCGTGGATTTTGAAGATTTTCAGGTCCTCAACGACAGGCCGGTCATAGGCCAGAACGAACACATCCTCCGGCTCCAGCCACGGGTGTGCCGACACAAACGCCTCAATGCGCTCGGCCAAACCCTGCATCAGAATCGCAATGTTTTGCATGTTCCGCAGCGCTCGCCACAATTGCAACCCAATGCCCTTATTGATGAAGCGACACCGCTGTCAATGGAGCATGGTCGATTGCAAAGGCATAGCCGGCCAATGTGCGAACAAACAGTCTGACCGGAACCGCACCGGATGTCCCGGCTCCGTTTGAAGCGCTGTTTGGCATTGTCTTTTGTCGAGTGGTGCCCCCGGAGAGACTCGAACTCCCGACCCCCTGATTACAAATCATATGTCAAACGAAATTATTTAATAAATTCAATGCCCCCCGTTTCCAATATCGTAGACGTAACCCCCAGAAAACCCCAGAACAAAGGGTGAATTGGAAACGGTTTTTTGAGCCCTTTATTGCCGTTTCGCTGCAGTGCCAAAATACTGAGAATTGCGTGTATTTCCGGTGGTCTCGGACTAGCGTAAGGACCCATAAACAGGCTCAGGCCTGTAAGGCAGCTCCCACCAACAGCGGACGTTCGATAAAACCACGGTAATGCTCGAATTGAGGACTTTCGCGACTTCCGACGATTCTCGACCACCTGGTGCTCTCGGCCCAAGCCGAACATTAACCTTTGCTTACAGCACAACGCCGCAGCTTCCTTTAAGCGGTCATTTGCCGCGCTCGCAATACCTGGCCGGATCGTGCGTTGATGTCAAAATGCGCAACTACTGGCCCCAAGAGTGGCTGGGTGGAAGCGGATAGGTCGTTCACACATCGCCATGAGAATGGATCACGGGGCTCGTTTCGAGCGTCCCCTTTCTGACAACGTACCGCCTTTTCGAGCGGCAGATGGAAATCCGTCGCTGAGGACGAAAAATTCCCAAGCGGTCGATGTACACTAATCTTTGCCTCTCCCTCCAAATCACCGTAGATTTGTTCGCAAATTCATTGGTCTGAATAAGCATGACGAACTACGAAAAGATACGACGGTACAAACAAGCCGCAGCGCAAGACGCTGCCGAAAGAGACTATCGCTCCTTGAATGTTTTCCTCGCCGGGCCGTTCATTGACATTGAGAAGCCAGCTACGGACCCCGACAATAACGGGTCGAATGCCAAAAAGCTCCGTTACCATCTCTACTCAAGTCTCGAAGCGAAAGGACATGTCGTCTATCTGGGAGAGGACGTTGAGATGCGCGTCAACGGTACTGCGAACTTTGGCAAATATGCCAACGCTGTAGTCTACGAGCGGCATCACCTAACTAATCACAACGAGGCTGTCATTGTCTTGCCTGACAGCCCCGGATCGTTCTGTGAAATTGGAGACTGGGCGTCTTCGCCTGAGACTTGCGCAGGGATGCTCCTTCTGATCGACGGCACTCACGAGGGAAAGCTCAACTACATTAACGAGGGGGTGGTGAAATTTGCGAAGTCAAATGGTGCTGACGTTCAATACATTGACTACGCCAATCACGCTGCAGCCGCAAAAGCTTGTGAGGATCACCTGATGTCCGTGATCCACCGCCTTCAAGTGGAGGAGCTTTATGGCCGCAAATAGGCGAACCCTCGTCAGTGACTACCTAGTGGTCATGCGCATCATTCAACCGGCTCGCATCCAAGACGTGAAGCGGATGATGCCCCGTATACTTGGCATGGAGATGGACGATGATCTCTCGGCTCAGTTGGATGTGGTTCATGCAAAGCTGAGGGAGGATGCTCGTCTGATAGCCGTGCGACGGGGAACCTACATATTAGACCAACAAGGAATGGCAATTGCGGCAAAACTCTTGAAGGAGCGAAACTTGGACAATGCAAGAATTTTCTTGATGAAGGATCAGCGAAAGGCGTACCGTAAGACCGTATGTCCGTTTCTACCGGTGAGGTGGCTCGCCCTACACTGCACGTTCGAGGGTTGCTCGGATGGGCTGAGCCGATCCTCATCACAGGAGGACGAGCCGTGGCAGATTATAGAGAAGCATTTGTCGGAATCGATGTTGCCAAATTGAGAAACGCCATCGCGATTGCCGATGCGGGCCGTGAGGGAGAAGTTCGCTTCTTCGGAGAAGTCGACGCTTGTGTCGCAAGCATGCGCCGGACCATTCAGCGGATCGCCGACAGATTTGATCGACTGCATTTTTGCTATGAGGCCGGACCGACAGGCTATGGGCTCTATCGGCTCATCCGTTCTCTCGGGCATGAATGCACGGTCGTCGCCCCGTCGCTGATCCCAAGGAAGCCTGGCGACCGGGTGAAGACGAACCGCCGGGACGCTCTCTCGCTCGCCCGGCTTTTGCGCGCCGGCGAGCTTACTGCGGTGTGGGTTCCCGATGCAGGCCACGAGGCGATGCGGGATCTCGTCCGCGCACGGTCGGCAGCGGTCGAGGTGCTGCGGGTCCATCGCCAGCAGGTGAGCGCTTTCATGCTCAAGCACGGCCGCGTCTATCCGCGCAAGAAAGGCTGGACGATGCGCTATTTGCGCTGGTTGCAGGAACAGACGTTCGATCACCCGGCGCACCAGATTGCGCTCCAGGAAATGGTTGAAGCCGTACGCATCTCCAAAGAGCGGGTTGAACGGCTGGAGCGCACCATCGAGGAGTTCGTTCCGGCCTGGTCGTTGGCACCGGTCGTACGAGCGCTCCGGACTTTGCGTGGCGTGGACCTGATCGTCGCTGTGACATTCGTCACCGAAGTTGGCGACGTGAGCCGGTTCGAAAGTCCGCGCCAGCTCATGGGATATCTCGGCCTCGTTCCCGGTGAGCGCTCGACTGGCGACACTATCAGGCGCGGCGGCATCACCAAGGCAGGAAACAGCCGGGTGCGCCAAATGCTGGTCGAGAGCGCCTGGGCCTATCGGCATCCGCCCAGGGTCGGGATAAAGAAGCTGTACAGACTGGAGCAGGCGTCACCGCGCGTGCGCGAGATCGCATGGAAGGCGCAGAGCCGCTTGACGGCCCGGTACCGAACGCTGAGTGGACGCGGCAAGCGGCCAACGGTGGTCTGCACTGCGGTCGCCCGCGAACTGGCCGGCTTCATGTGGGCCGTTGCCAGGGAGGCGCAGGCAAGCTGATCTTGCCCTTGTGGCAACACGAAACTCGCGCATGGGCGGAGGCGGGACCACGGCAGGGAAATGTCCGTCGAATGCTTTGTGGCCGGCTACTGGCCGACGCCCGCTGTAAGACAGGAACAGACCCGGACGCACAATCGGAAATGCGGTAGCCAACCCGCGCATCAGAGCTTGATCACCGACGTCCTTCAGTTCCGCCTCCACCCATGCGCGATCAATATCATGAACAGCCGATCTCCTCCTCGTTCTGGATCGGCCGGATATTCGACGTGCCAAACCTTGACAGCGGACATCAGAGCATGCGGGGTGGCCTGGATAGGACGCTGCACCAGCGTCTCTGCCTATCAGGTCTAACCATGTAAGAACGTGTGATTTGTAAGAGCCGAATGCGCTTCGGCTGGCATTCACCCAAATCACATTCGGCTCTTACAAATCACACATTTAAGCAATCCAACGAGATTGGCTCAACCATGCCACCCCGCTCCTATTTCAACAACCCTCGAACTTCTGACTATCTGGCCTTTGCGGAAGCCTATTTTCCAGATGAACTGGATGAAGCAAGAGCTTTCATCGAAACAACGGGCTTGCCATTCATTGAGAGTGCCAAGCATATCGCATCTTACCTTTCGATTTCGCCATCCTTGATCAGGCAGATACTTCACAAAAAGGAGTATCACTACCGGCAATTTGAGCTTAAAAAAAGCGATGGAACGCCTCGGGTAATTTCCACACCAAAGACTTACCTGAAGGTTATCCAGTGGTGGATATGCGACAACATATTGAACCGCTCGCTTCAGCAGGAAGCGATACACGGCTTTACGAGAGGACGGAGCTACATTACCAACGCCCAGTCACACGCTGGTTGTCAGCACATGCTCAACATGGACATCGAGAAGTTCTTTCCAAGCATTAGCGTCAAAATGATCTCGGGTTGGTTTCGGGAAATCGGATATGGGCCGAATGGAGCGAAGCTGCTCGCAGAGCTTTGTAGCTTGGACGGGTCGGCACCGACAGGAGCGCCAACTAGCCCTGCAATCGGTAATCATGTTTTGTTAGATTGTAACTGCTCACCCCCACTTTAAGTCCCCGAGATTCAACGGCGGTTTCAGACCCACTAGCTCAATCGAGATGCCTTTTTGGCCTCGGAGTGGTGCGACGATTTGAATCGGCTATTAACGATCCCCTCATTGCGATTTTCGTGATTCTATCGGGTTATGACACGTGTTCGATTGATTTGGGAAAAGCCGCATTGGGGTGGTCTTTCAGTCAAGGCTACTCGCTGCATTTGGAAGCCTGAAAAGGCGATGCGGCCACCGCATGGCCTGATGTCCATGGCATCGCGGGCGGACTGATGGCAAGCGTGAATGGCACTTCCCTGCGTGAAGAGTTCGATGCTGCCAGGGCGCGCATTGCCGCGCTGCGCAAAGCGGGCAGGATTTCAGATGACGTCGATGCGGTTATTGGCGTGTTGTGCAGCTTGCTGGGCATCCTGATCGCCATCTTTCTGGAAAAGACGACCAGGAAGACCGGCAAGAACTCCAGTATTGCGCCGTCGCAGACGGATAAGGACAACACCGGGAAACGGAGCAAAAAGGCTTCCGGCAAGGGTGTGGCGCCGAACTGGATGACGGGCGAAAACCTTCGCAAGGTCACCGTCGGGGAAACCTCCACCGTCCAGGTTTGTGACAGTTGCGGGGCTGATCTCTCAGACGTCGAACCCTCGGCGCGCGAGGAACGCATCCATCTCGATATCATGTTCGAGGTTGTCGAGAAAAAGGTCGTCGCAGAAACCAGGGACTGCCCCAAATGCCGCACCCGAACCAAGGGGCGTTTCCCTGAAAACATGCCGGGGCCTTTGCAATATGGCGTTGGCTTTCAGGCCTTCGTGATCAACCTGCTGATTGCCCAGATGCTGTCTTTGCGCCGCGCCGTCGAACTGGTGCGGGCCATCTCTGGCGTCAGGATGTCGCAGGCCACCTGCCTGGGCTACATCCAGCGACTGCACGAGGCGCTTGAACCCTGGGAAACGGCTGCCGCCGCACATCTTCTGACCCGCCCGGCCCTGCATGCCGATGAGACCGGTTTCAGGGTCGACAGCAAAAACCAGTGGCTGCATGTGCTGACCGATGACTCCCTGACCCTCATTTATGGATACCCCGGTGTCAAGCGATTTTCGAACGGTGATGTGAGCGTGTGATCGGATGCGGTCATTTATCAGGCCTCACAGTGCGGCTTTTTGTGCAGCCGCGGGCCGGTATGGTGATGCGCGAACCGGGTCCAAATCAAGTTCCAAAGCTATTTTGCCTTTTGGGTCAACATGGTTTTCCCGCTCCGGATCTTTCCGATCAATCTCCCATGCTATTCGTCGACCTCTTCACACGTCCCGGGCACCGACGCGAAGCGTTGCGCGATCCGCGCTTACGCTACCGCCTCCGGATTCCGATAATTCTCCTGTTTCGATATCATGGCCCAGATACCCCGTGCCATCCTGTTGGCCAGCGTGATCGCGACCAGAAGCTTCGGTTTTCGATCCAGCATTCTGGCCAGCCAGCTTCCCTTGCGAACCCCAAACCGCGTCGCCGCATTGATCACTGACATCGCCCCGATGATCAACAGGCTTCGGATGTCTTTCTGACCCATCTTCGAAACTTTCCCGAGCCGGTCCTTACCGCCTGTCGAGCGCTGAAGCGGCACGAGACCCAGCCAGGCTGCGAAGTCACGCCCCCGTTTGAAGCAATTCATGTCCGGGGCAAAGGCCTCAATTGCCAGTGCCGTCTGCAACCCGACGCCCGGCATTGTTGTCAGCCTTCGCACTGTGCCGGATGCTTTCGCCTCCGTCTTGAGTTGCTTCGTCAGATCGAAAATCCTGGTCGCCAGCAGATCGATGTGCTCGGCATACATCCGGGCCGTGTTACGCACGAGGGCGGGCAGCCCATTGGTATCGTCGTCCAGCGCGGCTCTCAACTTCTTGATCCCCGCCTTGCTCTTCGGCCCGATCACGCCATATTCGGCGAGATGGCCGCGCAGCGCATTGATGGTCTGCGTGCGCTGCCTGACAAACATCTGCCGTGATCGGAACAGCATGCCGCGCGATTGCTGCTCGGTGGATTTCACCTCAACGAACCGCATGGTCGGCCGGGAGGCAGCTTCAGTGATCGCCTCAGCGTCTGCCCTGTCGTTTTTCTGCCTTTTGACAAAAGGTTTCACGTACTGAGGTGGAATCAGCTTCACCTCATGGCCCAACTTACCGATCTCGCGGCCCCAATCGTGAGCTGTGGCGCAGGCCTCCATCGCGACAATGCATCGGGGCTGCTGTGCAAGAAACGGCATGAACTGGGCGCGGCTCAACTTCTTGCGGTAGCCAACCGAGCCATCGGCTGTGGCTCCGTGGACCTGAAAAACCTGCTTTGCAAGATCAACGCCGATGATGCTAACTTCCGACATGTGGATACTCTCCCTTTGATTTGTGACGTTCAGTATAACGGCACCTGGCACATTACGATGCCTCCGGGCGGGGTATCCACACTATCAAGTTCCTGCACCCCAGGCGCGGCAAGGAAGCGATAGAGGCATTCGGCATCATTCCGGTCTACACCGGGGTGTTGATCCATGATTGCTGGGCATCCTACCTTGCATACAGCCAGTGCAAGCATCAGCTATGCGGGTCGCATCTGCTTCGGGAACTGACCTTTGTCGTCGACTCCAGCAATTACCGTTGGGCGCGCCTGATGAGGAAGGTGTTGCGTGAGGTCTGCCATAAGGTCAACAAGAGCGAGACCGGGGTGTTGAGCGAGGCCGAATGTCGCAAGATACGCAAAAGGTATCGGACCATTCTGACGCAAGGTGCCGGGGAAATGCCCGAAGTTCCTGCGAAACCGGAAGGTAAGCGCGGACGGGTCGCAAAGTCGGATGCCCACAACCTGCATGAGCGTCTGTTGAAACACGAGGACTCCGTGCTTCGCTTCATGAGCGAACCCGATGTCAGCTTCACCAATAACGCGGGCGAGCAAAAAATCAGGATGGCAAAGGTCAAAATCAAAGTCTCGGGCTGCTTCCGGACAGACCGCTATGCACACGCCTGGTGCCGGATATCAAGCTACCTGAGTTCCATGGGTGCCCTCGGATATAATCCACTTGTCGCGATCCAGATCGCGCTGGCCGGAAATGCCGCCAATATGGTCAAATCACACTATGCTCAAGACGCGTGACGGGGTGAGCAGTTACGTTAGATTTTGACCAAGACATGGTTGAGTTTGCCGAAGAGCACGGACTGCACTACACGCGTTACGCGGACGACCTGACCTTTTCTACTTCAGAGAGAATTCCATCAGGGTTGGTGGATATGGTTGCTCAGGTTGTTTCGAAGTACGGCTTTGCGATTAACGCAAAGAAAACAAAGTTCATGGGACGCGGTGACAGAATGGAAGTAACTGGCGTCGTGATAAATGAACGACCAAAATTGCCAAGGGAATGGCGCAACTGGGCAAGGGGCTTGTTGCATCGAGCATCTCGCAACCCAGAGGACTTTAAAAGTCAATGGCAACGGATTTCCGGGATCTATGGTTCACTGAAAGCGTTTGATCCCGAAGAGGAACTCAGATTGACCCAGAAAGCTCGAGAAACGCTAAATTTGGTTCGTCCAAGTTCAAAGTGAACCGTTATTGGGGCGATAGACTCCGGGTAGTGCAGAAAAGCAAGCAACGTTTGGGGCTCCCGAATGTCTGCTTCCAAAGCCAAGACACAATTAATTCGCCAAGGCAGAGAACGACCGCTTTCCGCCCATCGCGGCTGATGCTCCCCAATCCACCGAGGTTGCGTTGGGCTAAAGGCAGTTATCTTACAGTTTTTGTCGGATGACGGCTTCGTGCCGGACTACGACGTTACTCGGTAGGTTCCATTGGCGACACTATCGTGATTCATGGGCGACAAGAGGATCGTCCATGTCGCATCTGTTCTGGCTCGACCAAGAGCACCTTAACCGCATCAAGCACATGTTCCCGAAACCACGTGGCGTTGCTCGGTCTAATGACCTGACGGTTCTTAGCAGTATCATCCATCTCATCCGCAATGGCCTGCGATGGCGCGATGTACCAACCGAGTATGGGCCCCACAAGATGCTGTACAATCGGTTCGTTAGATGGTCACGCCTCGGGGATGCGAGGGCAAAGCACATGAACAAGAACCTTGGCCAACACATTGCGCGTCATTAATTATGAGCTCCACAATTGCGACAGTCGGCACGCCGCTGGTGAAGTACGCATAAAAAGACATAATCGGTAAATGGAAACCAACTATTCACTCCATAGCAGCATCGCCGTTTTTGTTTTACCTTTAAACACACTACAGCTATTGCGAGTGTTGAGCGCCAGATTGAAAACAATGGATGTTACAGGGCAAATTGCCACTCTGATTGGTAATCAGGTTTCAATCGAGATTTTCTAATGAAATCAATGTTGGTCGTTTCCAATTTCAGCTGGAACAAAACACGAATTGGAAACGGACACTACAAATTGGAAACGGATGGTGCGCCGCAGCATGGCCCGCTAATGAAATTTTTTTTAAAATCAATTACTTAATGGTGCCCCCGGAGAGACTCGAACTCCCGACCCCCTGATTACAAATCAGGTGCTCTACCAACTGAGCTACAAGGGCATAGCGTGCAATTAACATAAATCCTGCGGGAGTAAAGTAAATTAAAAGCGAAGATCATGGTTTATTCACCCGATTGCCGCTAAGCCCTTGTCGTTAGTGTCAATTCTCGCCATGTTAGTCGCAAACTGAACCCGGAACCGGATGTCGATGACGCGTCAGCTCTCCTCCCTGTCCTTCATATCGAGTGACCATGACAGCGCGCGTGAGGCGGCTCGGCGGCTCGCCACGCTTTATGGCCAGGCTGACCCGGAAAAGGCCGATGTGGTCGTTGCGCTGGGCGGCGACGGGTTCATGCTGCAGACCCTCCACGACAGCTTCGACTCCGGAAAACTGATCTACGGGATGAATCAGGGTTCCGTCGGATTTCTCTTGAACGAGTATCGTGAAGAAGACCTGAAGGAGCGAATTCAGGCTGCGGTGGAGCATCACATCCACCCGCTGGAAATGACGGCGATCGACAGCGAGGGCAATTCCGTCGCCGCCTACGCAATCAACGAGGTATCGCTGCTGCGCCAGTCCTACCAGGCAGCCAAGTTGCGCGTCCTGATCGACGGCCGGGTTCGGCTTGAGGAGCTGATCTGCGATGGTTTGATGGTGGCAACGCCCGCGGGATCGACCGCCTACAATCTTTCAGCCCACGGACCGATCCTTCCACTCGAAGCGCCGCTTCTGGCTCTTACGCCTGTGAGCCCGTTCAGGCCGCGACGCTGGCGCGGAGCCCTGTTGCCCAATCGGGTGACGGTCGAAATCGAGGTCCTCGAAGCGGAAAAGCGTCCGGTCAATGCGGTCGCGGATCACACTGAAGTCAAATCCGTACGCAAAGTGACCGTGCGCGAAACTGACAAGGTGACAGCGCGGATCCTTTCCGACCCGGACCAAAGCTGGGACGACCGAATTCTGGCCGAACAGTTTCTCTATTGATGCACAACTCCCTATGTCAGGACTAGGAGGTGTAGAACCATGCGATCCGTTTCGATTTTTGCCAAAATCTGCCGAACGTCGGCGATCGGGCTCGTTGCCGCCATGCTGGCAGCCACTGCAGGTCCGGCCGCCGCTAACGATGCACCCGAAGTGGTGGCCACCACCACACCGTCACGCGTCCTGGCGGTCGTCAGCGGCGGTTTCTGGGTCGATGAATCCGGCGGAGGGGAAAGCGAATCCGAGACAGCGACCGAAGATGCCGCCAATGAGAGCCGGCGCGGATACTACCGGTCCGTCGCGGTGCGGTCGCAGGACAACACGTCGCGCCTGTTCCTTCAACGAATCTGGTTGAGCGACGACGGTCCGACGTTGCTCGACACGCGCGAAATCACCGAACTGAGCGACATGAAGGCCTACATCACGGATATGCGTCCCGAAGATTCGACAGGCATCGCCAAGCTGCCGGGCTTCGTCACCTTTGTGTACCTGAAGCGCGATCCGGCCACCGCAGAGCCGGATACCTGGGAACTTTTTGTCGACGAATTCGGGGATACGGCCTTCACGCCTGCAACGAACTGAGCATCGGGCTTACTAGTCGATATCCTCGACGAGGCTGTCGCCGCCATGCACACGGTGGGCCAGTGCCGCTTCCATGAACGCGTCCAGGTCGCCATCGAGCACATCCTGCGGACTGGTGCTTTCCGTGCCCGTTCGCAGATCCTTGACCAGCTGATAGGGCTGCAAAACATAGGAACGGATCTGATGACCCCAGCCGATCTCGGTCTTTGAGGCCTCCTGTTCGCTCGCCTCTTCTTCCCGCTTCTTGAGCTCTTCCTCATAGAGGCGCGATCGCAGCATCTCCCACGCAGTTGCGCGGTTCTTGTGCTGGGAGCGCTCGTTCTGGCATTGCACGACAATATTGCTCGGGATGTGGGTGATCCGAACTGCGGAATCGGTGGTGTTGACGTGCTGTCCGCCGGCACCTGAAGCCCGGTAGGTGTCGATCCGGACATCCGATTCCGGGATCTCGATCTCGATCGTATCGTCAATGACGGGGTAGACCCAGATCGAAGAAAACGATGTATGGCGGCGTGCCTGGCTGTCAAAAGGCGAAATGCGCACGAGGCGGTGAACGCCGGACTCGGTCTTCAGCCAACCGTAGGCATTGTGGCCCTTGACCAGAAGGGTTGCCGATTTGATGCCGGCCTCCTCGCCGTCATGGATTTCCAGAAGCTCGACCTTCATGTTGCGCTTTTCAGCCCAGCGGCTGTACATGCGCATCAGCATGGCCGCCCAGTCCTGGCTCTCCGTACCGCCGGCACCAGAGTGGATTTCCACATAGGTATCGTTGGGATCTGCTTCACCAGAGAGCAGGATATCGATCTGCCGCCGGTCTATTTCGGTTTTCATCGCCCGCAGCGCGTCCTCGGCCTCGCGCACGACGTCGTCATCGCCTTCTTCCTCGCCGAGTTCGATCAGGCCGATATTGTCATCGAGACGCGATTCGAGATCACGCAGTCGGGAAATGTTGTCTTCGAGCTGCTGACGCTCGCGCATCAGCTTCTGTGCCTCCTGCGGATCGTTCCAGATATCCGCGTCCTCAGCCTTGACGTTCAGGAACTCCAGTCGTTTAAGCGCCTGGTCCCAGTCAAAGATGCCTCCTCAGCAGGCTTACGGCCTGCCTGATTTCATCGACGATCACCTGAATTTCGGAGCGCATGGATTTTGTTTTGTCCTTCTTTGATAACGCCTTAACGGATGGGAGGCTGTGCGCCGCGCCGGACCATAGTTACACGCTTTATGCAAGTAAAGACACGGCGGGCCGGAACCCGCCGTTTTTACCCGATATCAGATTTTCAGTAGAGTCCGCCGGCGCCCGAAATGATCGCGCGGTTTGCCTGCGGTGACACGTTCAGGATCTCTTCGCCCGTCGCATATTCTTCCAGGCCGATGACCGAAAAGAAGTCGGCGGGGCCGGTGCCGGGTTTGAAAGATTCGTAGATGACATCCGGTTCTCCCGCCTGGGCTTCCATGCCGGTCTTGCGGTTGATCGGAATGAGCTGCAGGCCGGGCGGCACCCGGAAATCGACCGGCCTGCTGTCTTCGAGCGCGGCGGTCATGAATTCGTTGAAGATCGGCGCGGCGAGTTCACCGCCGGTCGAGCCGCGCCCCATCGGCGTCGGCGTGTCAAAACCGATGAAGACACCGGCAACAAGGTCTGGCGTGTAGCCGACGAACCAGGCGTCCTTTTCCTCATTGGTGGTACCGGTCTTACCGGCCACCGGACGTTCGAGCTTGACTTTCCCGGCGGCGGTGCCGCGGGTGACCACACCCTCGAGCATGGACGTGACCTGGTAGGCCGTCATTGGGTCGAGCACCTGTTCGCGGTTGTCCACGACCTCCGGCTCCTGCTGGTTTTCCCAGTCGGCCACCGTACAGGCATCGCAGGTGCGCTCTTCATGTTTGAAGATCGTTTTTCCGTAGCGGTCCTGTATGCGGTCGATCAGCGAGGGCTTGATCTGCTTGCCGCCATTGGCGAGCACGGCATAGGCCGAGATCATCCGCAGCACCGTGGTCTCACCGGATCCGAGCGACATGGCCAGAACCGGCAGCATGTCATCATATATGCCGAAGCGCTCGGCATACTCGGCGACAAGGTTCATACCCATGTCCTTGGCAAGACGGACCGTCATCAGGTTGCGCGAACGCTCGATCCCGAGACGCAGAGTCGACGGGCCGGCGGAACCGCCACCGTAATTCTTCGGCTGCCACAACTCGCCGCCGGACACCAGCTGGATCGGTGCATCGAGCACGACCGAAGCCGGGCTGTAGCCATTGTCAAGCGCCGCGGCATAGACAAACGGCTTGAACGAGGAGCCCGGCTGCCGCATGGCCTGGGTTGCCCTGTTGAACTGCGACTGTGCATAGGAGAAGCCGCCGACCAGCGCGAGAACGCGTCCCGTATGCGGATCGATTGCCGCAATCGCGCCTTGCACCTGCGGCAATTGCCTCAGAATGTGTTTCTTTCCGTCTTCGCCGTCGGAAATCTCCTGGACATAGACAACGTCACCCGGCTTGAGAAATTCGGCGACCGTATTGACCTTGCTGGCCTTGCCGTCCGTTCTGATCCGGAATGCCCATTCCATGTCAGCGCCCGTCAGGGCGACGGTCCGGCGTACTTCGGATACTTTACCGGACGCGGAACTCCTGGGGCGCAATCCGACTGTCGCGTTGGCGTCATCGGCATCCAGCACGACAGCAAGGCTCCATTCCGGCAGATCCCTAAGCGGATCGACTGCAGCAAGGGCAATTCCCCAATCGCCACTGACAGAAATGTTGGTCACCGGACCGCGGTAACCCTGCTTGCGGTCATAACGCATCAGACCGCGCTGCAACGCGCGGCGGGCCTTGACCTGCAGTTCCGGATCAAGGGTCGTGCGAACGGAAAGGCCGCCTTCATACAGTGCGTCTTCGCCGTATCTGGCGATGATCTGCCTGCGGACTTCCTCGGCAAAATAGTCTGAAGCGAAAAGGTTCGCACCACCGATCCGCGGATTGACATTCAGCGGTTGCGCCTTGGCGTCCTCGGCATCGCTCGGCTTCACGTAGCCGTTCTCGACCATTCGATCGATCACCCAGTTGCGGCGCGTGATCGCCTGATCGGTCTTGCGGTAGGGATGATAGTTGGACGGCCCCTTGGGCAAGGCGGCCAGATAGGCGGCTTCAGGCAATGTCAGCTCGTTGACCGACTTGCTGAAATAGGTCAGCGCGGCACTGGCAATGCCGTAGGAATTGAGACCGTAGAAGATCTCATTGAGATAAAGCTCGAAAATGCGATCCTTGGAGTAGGCCTGCTCGATACGAAACGCCAGTACGGCTTCCCGTATCTTGCGGTCGACGGTCCTTTCGGAGCTGAGCAGGAAGTTCTTTGCGACCTGCTGTGTAATCGTCGATGCCCCGACGAGGCGCTTGCCGGAGGAGAAGTTTTCGACATTGGTGATGACGGCGCGCACAAGGCCCGTGTAGTCCAGCCCGTTGTGATGGTAGAAATTCTTGTCCTCGGCGGAAAGGAACGCAGCCTTCACGCGGTCCGGAACGGCCTGGATCGGAATATACAGCCGCCGTTCCCTCGCGTGTTCCGCCATCAGGGCGCCATCGGCTGCGTGAATCCTGGTGGTTACCGGCGGCTCGTAGGTGCTTAAAACCTCATAATCCGGGAGGTCCCGGGTCACGTCTCCGACGTACCAGGCGACGCCTAGCGCGACCACGAAGAACAGGACTGCCCCCATTCCAAACAAGTATCCGATCAGCCTGAACATCGATTCCTACCGGTGCTGCCATTGCCGTAGAGCGAGTCGGGTCACCCTGTACTATACACCGACTAGTGTGTCGAATGTGCAGAAAATAGGGCCTGAACCGTTTTTAATAAGATAATCTAGGATGTTACTTATTCAATGTGGCATCTATCACACAATCGGTAAAACGGCCTTTGCCTGCCACAGGCACTTCAATTGCTCACGCTACCGATCTTTTCCCGATAGGTTTTTATGGCTGCCACGAGCAGTTCGGCAGTCCTTTCGCGCCACTTCGGATCAGTCAGCAGCTTTTCATCATCAACATTGGACAGGTACCCCATTTCGACCAGGATCGACGGCACTTCTGGCGCCCTGAGGACACGGAAACCGGCAGAACGGTGAGGGTTTGTGATCAGTCTGATGTGTCCGTCAAAAGCGCTGATCACTTCGCGGGCAAGGTCGATGGAGAACACCTCCGTCTCGCGGCGTGTCAGGTCGATCAGGATGTCGGCGACAGTGTCCTGTTCGTCCTCAAGCGAGAGACCGGCAACCAGGTCGGAACGGTTCTCGCGAGCCGCCATTTCCCGGGACATCTCGTCCGAAGCCTTGTCAGACAACGTATAGACCGTTGCGCCACGCACCCGCCGTAACCGAAAGGAATCCGCGTGGATCGAAATGAGCAGATCCGCGCCGTTCTGGCGCGCAATGTTGACGCGTTCCGGCAGCGATATGAAGCGGTCATCGTCCCGCGTAAGGACGACGCGTACGCCGGCGACCTCCTCGAGGGCGGATTTAAGCGTCTTTCCGAATGCCAGCGTGAGGTCCTTCTCCAGCGTGCCGTTGCGGCCGCGTGCACCCGGATCGATGCCGCCGTGTCCCGGATCGAGGACGACGGTAAACATGTCGTCATTGCCGTCCTGTGGCCGCGCGACGTCAGTGTCAGGCGCGGTGCCTTGTGTGTCCCACTGTTGCTCCTCGACCAGTTTCGAAAACTCGGTATCCGTCGTCGCAGCGATGTCCAGGACAAGACGGAAAGACCCCTCAGATTCGTTCTCGCTGATTTCAGCCATTTCGGCTTTCACCGGTCCGGCGGCGGTCAGCACGACCCGTGAGCGTCCGGGCGCCATGGCGCCGTAGCGGATATCCGAAATCAGGCCGCGCGGCCGTGCGAGATCGTCCGAAAAGACAAAAATTGTGTCCGGCAGATCAACAACAAGCCGATACGGCGAAGCCAGGAGGTGATATGAAAATTCCGGCTGCTGTTCGAATTCTATAACAACACGGGTTCGGATTTCATCGCCCGCTATGCGAAAATCAAATGCAACCATTTGATTTTGTTCGCTTTCCGTGATGGTGAGCGCCCTGACACCTACCGACACACACAACAAGAGAACGAACGCCAGCAGGAACCGCAAAGGAAAAAATATGCGACCGGATCCGGCAGTTGTTTGCATCGTCTATGGAGCCCTGGTTTTACTGGCCGTGAGTTTGTCTGGCTATGGCGTCACGACCCCGCAGCCGCGCGAAGCAGGCCGGTCCTTATTGAACGAATCGTGACGGTTCTGCAACCAAATCCGTGGGAAAACCGGACTTGCTTTGCGGGTGTTGCACCAACGCACGCCGGCCAATCGTTTCCTGATGAGCAGGCCCTTGATATAGCTGCGGCGCGAGCCTTAGAGCCGGATTCAAAAGTTATTCAAACGTAACAATACCTTGCGAGACGCCGCGTCATGAACCGGATGCTTGCTATGAACGCCCACGCGGTTGAGTTCTGGATGGTCCTCTCCCAGTCCCGGGCCAGTCTGCGGCAGCGCCCGAGCCAGGCGAAAGTTCGTTCCACCACCCATCGACGCGGCAGAACCTTGAAACCGACTGCGCTGTCGCAGCGCTTGACGGTCTCGACCGTCCAGTCGCCATGCCCCGCGAGCGCTGCTCGCAACTTCGGTCCCGCATAGGCGCCATCGGCGAAGATGTGGCGCAGCCAGGGGAAGCGGTCGCCGACAGCCCTGATCAGGTCGCAGGCCCCGTCCCTGTCCTGAATGTTGGCGGCGTGAACGATGATGAACAGCATCAGGCCGATCGTATCGGTGACGATGTGTCGCTTGCGGCCCTTGACCTTCTTGCCGGCGTCATAGCCGCGAACGCCCCCGCTTTCGGTGGTTTTCACGCTCTGGCTGTCGATCACGCCGGCCGTCGGTGAAGCCGCGCGGCCTTCCAGTTCGCGGGTATTGAGGACCAGGAGGTGATTGATGGCTGCAAAAAGACCCATGCGGCTCCAGGTGTAGAAATAGCCACGTACCGTCGATACCGGTGGGAACTGCTTCGGCAGCATGCGCCACTGGCAGCCGCTGGTTGCGATATAAAGGATCGCGTTCATCACCTCGCGCATATCGGTCGTACGCGGTCGTCCACCCCGTTTTGCCGGCGGAATGAACGGGGCAAGTATCGTCCATTCCTCATCGGTCAAATCGCTTGGAAATCTCAAATGGTCTCTGTTATGTTCGGCGCGGGCGATATCATTCCATGGCATCGTGATTCTCCATCTTCTTTGAAAAGACTGTTGAATCACAAACCATTGATATCGCTCAACTACTTTTAAATCCGGCTCTTAGACGGCCGCGAGATGTCAACCGCTGTTTAATGACCGTCTAAACACCATGGTCACAACAGAAAATCTGCATGTCCTGCATACAACGGGTATTATCAATCTCGCTCGACCCGAGAGCTTTCCCCTTGCCAGAATGAATTCAAGAACATAAAAGCGGGATGAGGGTTGACGTGCTGACGAGATAGAATCGGCAAATCCGGCAGCCACCTGATTTCAGGATTTCGGGGCGCCAACAAAGCCAATTCGTCTGACGTCATAGCAGTTCAACACCTTAGACTGAATCGATGGAGCCCGTGATGGATCGGGCATCGAATTGCGGCAAAGGCCGTATGCTTCTCCCAAGGAAGCGAAACTCATCGGTCTGAAAAAGACCTCATGTTCATAGATTCCTGTCTGGAATTTGGATGGAAATGCAACCGACTACAGTCTCGACCAGGAATATCCGGATCAGCGGTGCTCCGGACCCTGTAGGCGCGATGCTTCAAATCCGGCCAGGACACACAAATTTCGGCGCAGTGGCAGCAATTAACGCCCGGACCAAACCACCGGGCAATTGCATATTGCCGGCTGTTGCCGAGGAGCATCATCTACATGGCAGACAAAATGCTGATCGACGCGTCCCACGAGGAAGAAACGCGCGTCGTCGTTGTTCGTGGAAACCGGATTGAGGAATTCGACTTTGAATCGCAGCACAAAAAGCAGCTGCGAGGAAATATCTATCTCGCCAAGGTAACGAGGGTCGAACCCTCCCTGCAAGCAGCGTTTGTTGAGTATGGCGGAAACCGGCACGGTTTCCTGGCCTTCTCTGAAATTCATCCCGACTACTATCAGATTCCGGTTGCCGACCGGCAAGCACTGCTCGAGGCAGAGGCCGCCGAAGCTCGCGAAGACGATGATGATGACGTCGAGAAACCCGCAAAGAAAAAGACGCGCTCGCGCCGCAGCCGTGGAAAATCGCGCAAAGACAAGAAATCCGGATCGGCGAAGGACGCGGCGGCCGCCGATGCGGAAACTGTCGATAGTGACGGTGAAGCAGCCGCGCAGGAAGCAGACTCCAGCAAGCCGCAGACAGAAAGCGATCACGACCCGGACGCTCAGGTAGTCGAAACAGGCGATGCGCAGGTCGAGCAAGCTGCCGGCAACCACACGGACGACGGTGTGGACCAGGTTAGCTCCGCAGACGCGCAAGCACCTTCCGAACCTGCCGATACCGAAGACGGCACCGATCCCGCCGAGGATAAAAAGACGCCGCCGGATACGATTGCCGCCGCGGTCGATGCCGATGAAATTTCGGAAACCGTCGAAGCGAAACGGCCGGATGAAGAGAGCGAGGACGAGTCCGAGCAGCCGGATACGGACGAGGAACCGGAGACGGAAAGCCGCAAGGACAAGGATTCGGACGACGGCGATGAGGATGACGACGATGGCGATTCGTCCGTCGAGTCCGTCGGTGCCGAAGACGCGTTGGAGGAGGTTCCGGACCGGGCCCGCAAACAGCGCAAGCAATATCGTATCCAGGAGGTCATCAAGCGCCGGCAGATCCTTCTCGTGCAGGTGGTCAAGGAGGAACGCGGCAACAAGGGCGCCGCACTGACAACCTATCTTTCGCTGGCCGGCCGTTATTCGGTGCTGATGCCGAACACCGCGCGCGGTGGTGGCATTTCACGCAAGATCACGAATGTACAGGACCGCAAGCGCCTGAAGGAAATCGCGCGCGGCCTCGAGGTTCCGCAAGGGATGGGCGTTATCCTGCGAACAGCAGGCGCCAACAGAACGAAAAGCGAAATCAAGCGCGATTTCGAATACCTGATGCGGCTGTGGGAAAATGTCCGCAGCCTGACGCTGACATCCACCGCGCCGTGCCTCGTTTACGAGGAAGGCAGCCTGATCAAACGGTCGATCCGCGATCTTTACAACAAGGATATTGGCGAGATCATTGTATCCGGCGAAGCCGGTTACCGTGAGGCCAAGGATTTCATGAAGATGCTGATGCCGAGCCATGCCAAGGCCGTTCAGCCCTATCGTGACGTTCAGCCGATCTTCGCGCGATCCGGCATCGAAGCGCAGCTCGACAAGATGCTGCAGCCTCAGGTTACGCTCAAATCAGGCGGCTACATCATCATCAACCAGACCGAAGCGCTGGTCGCGATCGACGTCAACTCCGGGCGGTCGACCAAAGAACACTCGATCGAGGATACCGCATTGCGCACCAACCTCGAGGCCGCCGAGGAAGTCGCCCGCCAGCTTCGTTTGCGTGACCTTGCGGGACTCATCGTCATCGATTTCATCGATATGGAGGAAAAGCGCAACAACCGGTCTGTCGAGAAGAAGCTCAAGGAGTGCCTCAAGAGCGACCGAGCCCGCATCCAGGTCGGGCGTATCTCGCATTTCGGGCTTCTGGAAATGTCCCGTCAGCGCATCCGGGCCAGCGTCCTGGAGAGCACGATGCAGGTCTGCGAGACCTGCGGCGGAACCGGATATGTCCGCTCGATCTCGTCGGTCGCCCTTCATGTCTTGCGTTCCGCAGAGGAACACCTTCTGAAGCATACGACCCACAACATCACCGTCCGCACGCTGCCGGAAATCGCGCTTTATGTGCTCAACCAGAAGCGTGACACGATTATCGAACTGGAGAACCGGTTCGGCCTGACCATCTCCGTGGAAGCCGATCCGAATGTGGGACTTCAGCACATCGCCATCGATCAAGGCGATCCGGTCGATTCGCCGGTGGTCATCGAGAATGCCGTTCAGGTCGATACGGAATACGCCGATGCCGATGCGGACGAAGAACTGTCCGCACAAGCCGGCGAGGACGAAGGCAATGGCCGCAAACGCAAGCGCCGCAGGCGGCGGCGTGGCGGTCGCGGGGGCGAAGAGCGCGGCGAGACCCAGGCGGCAGAAAACGGAAATGGCGATAGTGACGCCGAAGCCGCCGCAGATGCGCGGTCCGATGAGGACGGCGAGAATCGGAAGAAACGCAGACGCCGCGGCAAACGGGGCGGCAAGCGCAACCGGGAGCAGGAATCCGGCGAGTCCGTCGAGGCAAGCGCCGAACCGCAAACCTCGGACGCTACTGACTAGCCGGCTGAGGCCGGTGACGCGGTCGCCGCTGAGATAGCTGTTGAAGAGGTGGCCATAGAGTCAGGCGAAGCCGATCAACAGCTTTCGGAAGACGAGGCGCCAAAGAAGCGGCGTGGACGCAAGAAGAAGCAGGACGAAGACGCGGTTGCGCTGGTGGAAACTGAGCCGGTTTCAGACGAGGTGGTCGCAGCCGCGGTGGATGTCGACGTCGCCGCAGCTGAGGCCATCGAGCAAACCGGGACAGATGCAGAAGCGGAAACCGCGGCCAGACCCGGCCGCCGTCGCGGCAAGGCCAGTGACACAGCTTCAAGCGAGCCGAAACTGACGTCATCCGTCACCGAACAGGCCGAGGAAGACAGCACCGACAGCAAGCCCAAGAAGGCCGGCTGGTGGCAACGGCGCGGATTTCTCTGATCACCAAATTACAGCAGCCGGCGCGGTTCCCGGCTGCTCTTTCCTTACATCACGCCAGCCATGCGGCCATCCGGTCGAGCGCTTCTTCCATCTCGGCGAATGCTCCGGCATAGGAAAAGCGGATCGTCCGGTGCCCCTCGACAGGATCGAAATCCTGCCCCGGCGTTGCGGCGACATCGATTTGCGACAGCATGGTCTTGCAGAACTGCATTGTGTCGTTGGTGAACCTTCCGGCGTCCACATAGGCATAGAAGGCACCGTGCATCGGCGACGCAATTTCGAAACCGATTTCCGGCAGGCGTTTCATCAGCAAATCACGGTTTGAGACATAACCCTTTCGGACTTCTTCAAGTTCCTCGGTGGCATCGAACGCTGCGCAGGCGGCGATCTGGGACAATTCCGGCGCACTGATGTAGAGGCTTTGCGCTACCCGCTCCAACGGCCGGATTGCTGCCTCGGGCAGCACCATCCAGCCGATGCGCCATCCGGTCATGCAATAGTATTTCGAGAACGAATTGATAACGAGAACGCGATCAGAGATCGCCAATGCCGTCGTCTCTTCACCGGCATGCGTGAGGCCGTGATAAATCTCGTCAGAAAGAAACGTGATGTTGTTCGCGTCGCAATAGTGGATCAGCTCCGTCAGCGCCTTGGGCCCTGTCACGGTTCCCGTCGGGTTGGCCGGGCTGGCCAGCAAGACGCCGGCAATATCGCCGTGCCGGCTCGCCGCGTCCTCCAGAAGGTCGGGGCTCAGCGTGTAATCCGTCGCGGGACCAACGGGGATCTCCACGGCCTCGAGCCCGAGTGCGATGAGAATATTCCTGTAGGCAGGGTAGCCGGGCCTCGTGATCGCGACGCGGTCCCCGACATTGAACAGGGTCAGAAAGGCAAGATTGAATCCGGCGGACGAGCCGGTTGTCACGGCAACGCGGCGTGGATCAAGTCGAATGCCGTAGTGCATCTGATAATGCTGCGCAATCCTATCGCGAAGCTCGGCCCTGCCCAGCGCATCGGTATAGGCAATACGCTCCTTCAGCAGGGCTTCCCGGGCCGCATCGACGACGGCCCGCGGTGCGCCATGGGCCGGCTGGCCCACCGCCATAGAAATGACCGGATGCCCTGCCCGTTTCCTTTTCGTCGCTTCCGCCAGGACGTCCATGGCGTGAAAAGGTTCGATTTCGCTGCGTGTGGATATTCTGGTCACGAACCGGTTCCATACATTGATTCAACGCCTCACAAATGCCTGATTGCCATGGCGATCACAACCATATTGGCGTAATCACATTCACGCGATGTCCGATATGTCGCACTGGAGTTTGCTTCTATTTGACTGCTATGGTCGCCGGGAGATTCCCCATATGCCTGCATTTACACGCAAAAGGCCCGCACAATTGCCGCTTTGTTTCTTCGCCGCGCGTCCAGTTCTTATCCTGCTACTTGGCTTGATCGTCGCCTATGCGCCGATGTCGCCCGCGAGCGCGCAGGGCCGCATCGCCGTTGTTCGCGACGCCGAGATTGAAGGACTGTTGCTGGACTATGCGAGGCCGATCTTCAAGGCGGCTGGACTCAGCCAGAGGGGTATTGAAATCATCCTGGTGAACAATCCGTCCTTCAACGCGTTCGTGGACGGGCGCCGTATCTTCATAAATACCGGCGCGCTGGCAACTTCCGTCACACCGAATGAGATCATTGGCGTGATTGCGCATGAGTCCGGCCATCTGGCGGGTGGCCATCAACAACGGCTGCGCGAGCAGATCGCGCGCGCCCGGACACTGGCAGTTGTCGGCGCCCTTGCCGGCATCGGCGCTGCGGCCGCCGGAAGCCTGAGCGGCACGGAAGGCGCGGCAGCCGCCGGCAGTGGCTTGGCACAGGCCGCCCCCTCTGTCGCTCAGCGTGCGCTCCTAAGCTACCGACGTTCCGAGGAGATCACCGCGGACCGGGCGGCGGTCAAATATCTGAATGCCACCGGCCAATCGGCCAAAGGCATGCTCAAAACCTTTCAACGCTTTTCGCAAAGCAACGCACTCGCCGGCGTCCGTGCGAATCCCTACGAGCAAAGCCACCCCCTTCCCCGGGACCGCATTGCGCTGCTGGACGAGCTGGCCAAGAAAAGCAGACACTATAACAAGAAGGATTCGCCGGCACTGCAACGGCGGCATGACATGATACGCGGCAAGATCGCTGCCTATTTCGGCGGCGCCCCGGCCGTTGGCCGCGTATTCCGCAACAACCCGAACAATGTCGGCGCCCGCTACGGAATGGCCATTTCCTCTTATCTGCGCGGCGATACCCGCAGAGCCATGTCCGAGATAGACAAGTTGATAGCGAGCGACAGAAACAACGCCTATCTTTATGAAATGAAAGGTGAAATTCATCTCAAAGCACGGCAGCCTGCGAAAGCGGCATCGGCCCTCGCGAAGGCGGTTCAGCTGGACAAATACAAGTCCGGAATCCTCCGTGGACGTCTGGGTTTTGCCTATCTTTCAACGGGCGATCCCGCGCAGATGAATAATGCAATCAGGGAACTGAGGGCCGCCCTCTCCTCCGATCCCGGAAATTTCAATGCCTACACATATCTGTCGCGGGCTTATGCCAAGGCGGGCGATGTTGCCAATGCGGAGCTGACTCAGGCTGAAGGCTATTTCAGGGCCGGCAATGTGCGCGAAGCCAAGCGCTTTGCGACCCGCGCGCAGCGCAAGATGAAAAAGGGAACGCCCAGCTGGCAGCGGGCAAACGATATCGTCAAGTACAAATCCAAATAACTGTGCGGAGCGCACCGCAAGGAGCAAGGAAACAATGATCAGGAGACTACGCGGATATATCGGCGGTGCGCTGGCAGGCGCTCTTGTCATCGCTACACCGGTTCCGGTTCTCGCACTGGACGACGCCGAAAAAGAGGAACTCGGTCAGTTCATCAGGGAGTACCTGATCGCAAATCCTGAGATCCTTTTCGAGGTCCAGGCCGCCTACGAGGCCAAACAGGAAGAGATCCAGCGCGAGCAGTCCAAACAGGTTATCGCGGATTCCCGGGATGCGATCTTCAACTCACCGCACAATGTGGTCCTCGGCAATCCCGAGGGCGATGTGACGATTGTTGAGTTCTTCGACTACAATTGCGGCTTCTGCAAGCGCGCACTCAAGGACATGGAGGAGATCATCGCCGAGGATCCGAATGTCCGTTTCATACTCAAGGAATTTCCGATCCTGGGCGACGACTCCATTGCCGCACACCGTGTGAGCGTTGCCGTGCGGCTGATCGCCCCGGAAAAATACGAGGAGTTTCATCTTGAGCTGCTCGGTGGTCGCGACCGGGCCACGGAAGACAGCGCTATCGCAGTCGCCAAGAAACTGGGCATCGATGAAACGAAGCTCCGTGCAGCGATGGATGACGACGCTATTACCGAGAGCTTTCGCGAGTCCTACATGATCGCAGACGGCCTCGGCATTTCCGGCACGCCGTCCTACATCGTCGGTGACGAAGCCGTATTCGGTGCCGTGGGAATACCTACGCTGAAGGGTAAGGTCGCCAATCTGCGCAACTGCGAAAGCGCTACCTGCTGAACAGGTTCCGGAATCAGGACCAGCCTGTTGAAAACCGGTGTGTAAGCGCCGGTTTTCACGTTTCGATTAATCATCCAACAGATTTTTAAGCCGGCGTCCAAAGGCAGGGCTTTTTATTCCGTATCGGGCCGTCTATATGTCTGGAACCCAAAATCCTCCAGGTGAAAACCTATGGCCCGCACTGTGTTCGTCCTCAACGGACCCAATCTGAACGCTCTCGGTATCCGGGAGCCGGGCATTTATGGCGGCGGCACGCTTGGCGATATCGAGAAGAGCTGCCATGACCTGGGCAACACGCTTGGCCTCAAAATCGACTTCCGCCAAAGCAATCATGAGGGTGTCCTGGTCGACTGGTTGCAGGAGGCCGGTGAGAAGGCCGACGGTGTCGCAATCAACCCCGGCGCCTACAGTCACACATCGATAGCGCTGCATGATGCCATTCGCTCGATCGACATCCCGGTGGTTGAGCTGCATCTGTCGAATATACATGCCCGGGAGGATTTCAGGCATACCTCGATGGTGTCGCCTGTCGCCGCCGGTGTGATCATCGGATTCGGTCCGAACAGCTATGACCTGGCGTTGCGGGCGCTGGCCCAAATCCTGGAAAGCTAAGAACAAGTTCGTGAAGGACACACCCCATGGCAACTAGAAAATCCGGCATCGATCAGGACCTTGTCCGCGACCTGGCCAACATATTGACCGAAACCGATCTGACCGAGATTGAAATCGAGCAGGATGACCTGCGTATCCGGGTTTCCCGCAGTGGTGCAGCTGCGGTGCCGACAACCCAGATCTACGCCCCTGCACCGGTCGCGGCTCCCGCTCCCGGCGCCGCACCTGTGGTGGCCGCCGAGTCGCCAGCGGATGGCGGTGCCAATATCAAAAATGCCGTAACCTCACCAATGGTCGGCACCGCTTATCTGGCTCCGTCGCCAGATGCCGATGCCTTTGTGCAGATCGGCCAGACGGTCGAAGAAGGCGAGCCGGTGTTGATCATCGAGGCGATGAAAACCATGAACCAGATTCCGGCGCCGCGGTCCGGCAAGGTTACCGCGATCCTCGTTGAAGACGCGCAACCGGTAGAGTTCGGTGAGCCTCTTCTGGTAATCGAATAGGCCGATTGATGCTGTCCAAGATACTAATCGCCAATCGCGGTGAAATCGCCCTGCGTGTCCTGCGTGCCTGCAAGGAACTTGGAATCTCAACGGTTGCCGTACATTCAACGGCGGATGCGGACGCCATGCATGTGCGCCTGGCGGACGAAAGCGTGTGCATCGGGCCACCGGCATCAAGGGACAGCTATCTGAACATTCATCAGATTGTTGCAGCATGCGAGATAACCGGAGCCGATTCCGTGCATCCCGGTTACGGTTTCCTCTCTGAAAACGCCAAGTTTGCGGAGATCCTGGAAGCGCACGGCATCACTTTCATCGGGCCGACCGCAGAGCACATCCAGATCATGGGTGACAAGATAACGGCCAAGAAGACCGCAGAGGAACTCGGCATCCCCGTGGTCCCCGGCTCCGGCGGCGAGGTTGCAGACGAGCACGAGGCGGTGCGGATCTCCTCTGAAATCGGATACCCGGTCATCATCAAGGCGACGGCTGGCGGCGGCGGTCGCGGGATGAAGGTTGCGAACAATGAATCGGAGCTGGCGCTTGCCCTTGCGACCGCGCGAACGGAAGCCGGCGCAGCGTTCGGCAATGAAGCAGTCTATATCGAGAAATATCTCGGAAAGCCGCGTCATATCGAAATCCAGGTCATGGGTGACGGCAACGGCAATGCCATTCATCTGGGCGAACGCGACTGCTCGCTGCAACGTCGCCATCAGAAGGTCTGGGAAGAGGCCAATTCTCCGGCACTGAACGAACAGCAGCGCCACGAGATCGGCATGATCTGCGCCGATGCGATGAAAAAACTGAAATATCGCGGCGCCGGTACGATCGAATTCCTCTACGAGAACGGCCAGTTCTATTTCATCGAGATGAATACCCGCCTGCAGGTGGAGCATCCGGTCACGGAAGCAATCACCGGCATTGATCTGGTCAATGAACAGATCCGTGTCGCATCGGGTGCCGGCCTGTCCGTGTCACAGGACGAAGTCCGTTTCAATGGCCATGCCATCGAATGCCGCATCAACGCCGAGGATCCGAGGACTTTCACACCGTCACCGGGACGCATCACCCATTACCATCCGCCCGGCGGGCTTGGTGTCCGGGTCGATTCCGGCGTCTATCAGGGTTACTCCATCCCGCCTTATTACGACAGCCTGATCGGCAAGCTGATCGTCCACGGGCGCACGCGGGTTGAATGCATGATGCGCCTGCGCAGGGCGCTCGGCGAATTCGTCATCGATGGAATCAACACAACGATACCGCTGTTCATGGACCTTCTGGAAAACCAGGACATCGCCAACGGAGACTATGACATCCATTGGCTGGAGAAGTATCTCGATACACAATAGGCACCTGTTATCGGGATCGTCGGTTTGCATTGCAGGTAACTCTCGATAGAACCGCATTTTTCGTCTAAAAATACACTTGGGCCGGGCGGGATGCCCGCTGACGATGCCCTGCCGCGACAGTTGATGAAGTTTCATCCGAATGCGGCCGGTGTTGCCAGCGATCTGTGCTGCCTTGGTCGAGCGATCTTTTGAACCGGGAAACGGTCTGAACCATGCACAGGAGCGAAGACCGCCTCAACATAACCCCGCAGCTGCTGATCAAGGCCTATAGCTGCGGCCTGTTTCCCATGGCCGAATCCGCTGAAGATCCCGAAGTCTTCTGGGTAGAACCGGAAATACGCGGGATCATTCCGCTCGACCAGTTCCACGTACCAAAGAGCCTTGCCAAGACCTACCGACAGAACCGCTTCAGCATACGCGTCAACACAGCGTTCAAATCCGTCATCGACGGCTGCGCAGAACCGGGACCCGGCAGGCGCAAGACATGGATCAACAGAACCATCAGGCGGCTCTATTCGCAGCTTCATGATCTGGGACACGCCCATAGCGTGGAAGCATGGCGCGGCGATGCGTTGATGGGCGGTCTTTACGGCGTTTCGTTGCGTGGCGCCTTTTTCGGCGAAAGCATGTTTTCACGCGAGCGCGATGCGTCGAAGGTATGTCTTGTCCACCTGGTGCAGCGGCTTCGCCAGCGTGGCTTCATCCTTCTCGATACGCAGTTCACGACCGAGCACCTCAAACGTTTCGGCGCAGTGGATGTTCCGAAGGAAACCTACGATTCGCTGCTTAGCGAGGCGATGATGCTGGAAGCAAGTTTCGTCTAAAGACGATCAGGTGGGCGGCGGGACCTCGGATTCCATGCGGCAGTCCTTCAGCCAGACATCATAGACTGCATGGTCGACGGCGTTGAGACCGGGCGAGTCGGCGAACATCCAGCCGGTAAAAATCCGGCGGATCTTTCGGTCAAGCGTGATCTCATCAACCTCGACGAAGGTCGTCGTTTTCGGCTTTTGCGTCTCGTCGCGGCTGTAGCAGACGCGCGGTGTCACCTGAAGAGCGCCAAACTGAACCGTCTCGTCGATATAGACATCGAAAGTGATGATGCGACCGGTGATCTTGTCAATGCCCGAAAACACGGCAACCTTGTTGGAAATGCGCGGATCCTGAGCCGGCGCAAGCTCTTGTGTTTCGACATTTTCCTGCGCGGATGCCGTGCCGGCCAGGGATAGCATCGCTGGCACAAGCGCGATTGCGGCGACTGCGCCAATCGATTTCAGGAGAATCCGCATCAACCTTGACTGCCCTTATGTCCCCGGTGTCCAGGCATCATAATCGCCGGTAACGCGCGGCCGGTCTTCCGGATTGAGGATCGATCCTTTCGGCCGGTAGGCTTCCGCCGACCCGGTATGGTTCGGTTCGTGCGGCTTCTGCCAATCCCTTGGCTGATAGGACTCGTCCGCCGGCGAGATGTCCGTCCGGTGGTGCATCCAGCCGTGCCATCCCGCTGGAATGGCAGATGCATCCGAGACACCGTTGTACAGCACCCAGCGGCGTGTCCGGCCTTCACTGTCCTTGTCGCCCTGGTAGTAGACATTGCCGAACTCATCTTCGCCGACCCGCGTTCCCTTGCGCCAAGTATAGAACCGCGTTCCGGGTGTCGATCCGTTCCACCAGGTAAACACTTGCAGCAGGAAATTCTTCATCGATATCCTCGTGCGGATTGCAGGCGTCAGACTTTTCGCCTTATGCCTCGCCGGGGCCGCATTGTCCAGTTGCAACGCGCATCTGGCGCCTCGATTACGCCCATTCCGTGACAAGGCGATCAGCCCAGGACTCGTTCCAGTATCAGTGCGGGCAATCCTGATTCCGCCTCACCACAATTGGCGGTGCGGCCGACTTCGACAAAACCCTTGTTCTCGTAGAAGGCGATCGCCTGCGCGTTGGTTTCCTCAACTTCCAGCCGGATCTTCCGCGCTTCCGGGAAAGAATCAATGATCTCGTGCATCAACAGGCTGCCCGCGCCCTTCCCTTGCGCGTCGGGCGAGACATAAAGCTGATGCAACAAAACGAGACGCCCGTCCTTCGACGAGGCAAATGCGACAGCACAGATTTGCTCGCCCGTGTCGGCGACCACGAATTCGCTGTTTGGCTGATCCACACGCGGCCTCAGCGCGGCGATACTGTGCCACGCATCGGTAATCTCGGTGACCTTCTCGACACCATAAATGTGGTCATAGGTATCGTGCCAGGTGGCTATCAGGAGCGCGCGAATCTCCTCAAGATCCCTTTCGCTTGCGGTTCTGACCCACATCAGCCTATTCGACGCCGAGCTTCTTGCGCACCAGAGCATTGACCGCCTGGGGATTGGCCTTACCCTGCGTCGCTTTCATGACCTGTCCAACGAACCAGCCGGCCATGGACGGTTTTTCCTTGACCTGTTCTGCCTTGTCGGCATTGGCTGCAATCACTTCGTCGACCACGACCTCGATCGCGCCGGTGTCGGTGACCTGCTTCATGCCGCGCTCTTCGACAATGGCATTCGGATCACCGCCCTCGGTCCAGACGATTTCAAACAGGTCCTTGGCGATCTTTCCGGAAATGGTGCCTTCCTTGATGAGATCGATAACAGCACCGAGCTGATCCGGCGAAACCGGCGTCTCCTCGATTGCCTTGCCGGCCTTGTTGAGCGCGCCGAGCAGATCATTGATCACCCAGTTGGCCGCGATCTTGCCGTCACGACCAGACGCCACGGCCTCGAAATAGTCGGCGATGGATTTTTCCGAAACCAGGATCGAGGCATCGTAGGCCGACAGGCCCATATCGGCCATCAGCCGATCCTTCTTGTCATCCGGCAGTTCCGGCAGGTCAGCCGCCAATTCTGCCACGAATGCATCGTCGAACTCGAGCGGCAGCAGATCAGGATCCGGGAAGTAGCGGTAGTCGTGCGCATCTTCCTTGGAGCGCATCGAGCGGGTTTCTCCCTTGCCCGGATCAAAGAGCCGGGTCTCCTGGTCGATCGATCCGCCGTCTTCGATGATGGCGATCTGGCGCCGGGCCTCGTGCTCGATGGCCTGCCCGACAAAACGAATCGAATTGACGTTCTTGATCTCGCAACGTGTGCCGAAATCCTCGCCGACACGGCGCACCGATACGTTGACGTCAGCGCGCATCGAGCCTTCGTCCATGTTCCCGTCGCAGGTTCCCAGATAGCGAAGGATGGTACGGAGCTTGGTCAGATAAGCCTTCGCCTCATCCGAGGAACGCAGGTCAGGCTTGGAGACGATTTCCATCAGCGCCACGCCCGAACGGTTGAGATCGACATAGCTCATTGACGGGTGCTGGTCGTGCAGGGACTTTCCGGCGTCCTGCTCCAGATGCAAGCGCTCGATGCCGATCTCGATATCCTCGAAATTGCCCTTCTTGTCCGGGCCAACCGAAATGATGATCGTTCCCTCGCCGACGATCGGGTCCTTATACTGCGAGATCTGATAGCCCTGCGGCAGATCCGGATAGAAGTAGTTCTTGCGGTCAAAGATCGAGCGGTGGTTTATCTCCGCCTTGAGCCCGAGGCCGGTGCGGACGGCCTGCCGTACGCACTCCTCGTTGATAACGGGCAGCATGCCGGGCATCGCCGCATCGACAAGCGAGACATTGTCATTCGGCGCGCTGCCGAATTCTGTCGAAGCGCCTGAGAAGAGTTTTGAGTTGGACAGCACCTGTGCATGGACTTCCATGCCGACAATGATCTCCCAGTCACCGGTGGCTCCAGGAATCAATCGCTTCGGATCTGGCGTGCGTGTGTCGATAATCGTCATTTCGGAGCTTCTTGCCGCTTGAATTTCAAGGAGATCGATTGGCTGTATCGGGCCGCGTTACCGGTTAAACCAATGCTCTGGCCGGTTCAAGCCTTTCGAAATTCATCGTCGCATTTCAGGTTTTCCCGATCGCTTCCGGAATCGCCAAAATGATTGACATAAATCAAATGGCGGGTGTTTCGGCGGGCGTATCATCGGCGGCGAACGGCAAGAAGCCGCAGAGGGATGGCCATGAGATTTCGACAGATATTATCCAGGATTGACCGTCACGCCGACCTGTTTGAGCGTATGACCGCAAAGCTTGGTCTTCGCAACGACCTTGCAGAACTCAACAATGTGGGCCCGGTCTATCGCAGGGCCGCCATGCGTTGCCTGAGCTGTGACAAGGCAGAAGAATGCGCGGCGTGGCTAGACATCAGGAATGAACCGGCCAACGCACCCGACTATTGCCGCAACCGCGGACTGTTCTCGCGCCTGAAGGCATCTCATGCGCTGCAACACGAATTGAAATAGCCCGCGCGATACCCGCAGCGGGCCATTTCCAAACAGCTCCCTATGGGAGAGTATCCCTCAACTCGCCCCGGTCGCTAACGCGGTCCGGGGCTTTTTTCTTTGTTCGATGCTTGCATGGGTCACAACATTTGTGAAGCGCGCATCAGTTGTAGATGGCGCGTATGCCACACGATCCGGATGTTCCTTGAGGAAAATCGGTTGCCCGGCTTGTCAACGGTTAACTCCGCCGTAAGATGGCGCATGACAGGCTTGCAAACACTTGATTGTATTGGTCAGTCGCGTGATTGGCCGAATCACTGACAGGGATGAACAAGTGGCACAAAGGGCCCTTATCCGACAGATGAAACGATTGCCGGCGCTCCTGGCCATCCCGACTTTGTCAGGTTGCGGGCTCGGAACCGCGCCGATCCTCAATCCGTCAGGCCCGATCGCGCTGGCGCAGCGCGACCTGCTGTTCACGGCATTCTATCTCATGCTGATCGTCGTGATACCGGTCTTTGTACTGGCGTTCCTGTTCGTCTGGCGATACCGCGCGTCGGGTGGCAAGGGACAATACAAGCCGGACTGGTCCTACTCGGCAGGCATTGATGCAATGATCTGGCTGGTACCGGCTCTGCTTGTCGCCGCGATCGGTTACCTTCTGTGGACAACTACCCATGAGCTGGATCCTTACAAGACGATTGCCGGGTCGGAAAATCCGATCGAGGTGGAGGTTGTCGCCCAGGACTGGAAGTGGCTCTTCATCTATCCGGAATACGGCATCGCGACCGTCAACGAGCTCGGATTCCCGCAGGAACGGCAACTTTCACTGCGCATTACGTCCGACACAGTCATGAATTCCTTCATGATACCGGCGCTTGGCGGACAGATATATGCGATGGCCGGCATGACGAGCCGATTGCATCTCATCGCCGATGAAACTGGCCAGTTTACCGGTCGCAACACCATGTTCAGCGGCGACGGGTTCGCCGATCAGCATTTCCAGGCACATGCACTTTCAAATGAAGACTTCGATGCCTGGGTAGAAAAGGTCCGTCAATCACAGACGGCGCTGGATGCGACTGCCTATGCCAAGCTCGCCGAGCCAAGCGTCGCGCACGCCGTCGAGTACTACGCGTCCTACGAGCCCAACCTTTTTGAGACGATCCTCAAGAAATACGCGGCGCGGCCGGCACATTCGTCGAGCCAAATGGAACAATAGGCCAAGCGGAGGCAAGCATGCTCGGAAAACTGACCGTCGATGCCCTGCCCTTTTACAGCTGGGTCGCCATGGCCGGCGCAGGTGTCACGGTTTTCGGCGGGTTGTTTGTCGTTGCCCTGATTACCTATCTGGGTGCCTGGCGGTACCTTTGGACCGAGTGGCTGACGAGTGTCGATCACAAGAAGATCGGCATCATGTACATCGTGTTGGCGCTGGTCATGCTGATCCGCGGCTTTATCGACGCCATCATGATGCGCGCTCAGCAGGCTTTCGCGCTCAATTCCGACGGCTACCTGCCGCCAGAGCATTTCGAGCAGATCTTCAGCTCGCACGGTACCATCATGGTTTTCTTCATGGCGATGCCGTTTCTGACGGGCCTGTTCAACATCGTTGCCCCGCAGCAGATCGGTGCCCGCGATGTCGCCTTTCCATTCATGAATTCCGTCAGCCTTTGGCTAACCGCTGCCGGTGCGGGCCTTGTACTGATATCGCTGGTCATCGGTAAATTCTCGACCGCGGGCTGGACCGGCTACCCGCCCTATTCGGGTATCAATTACAACCCCGGCGTCGGTGTCGATTACTGGCTCTGGGCGCTGCTTGTCAGCGGTGTTGGAAGCACCATGACCGGCATCAATTTTGTTGTGACGATCCTGAAAAAGCGGGCACCGGGCATGACCCTGATGCGCATGCCGATGTTCACCTGGACGACACTGGTCGTCAGCCTGCTCATCGCCTTTGCGTTTCCGGCCCTGACCGTGGTTGCAATCCAGCTTGGCCTCGACCGCTATCTCGGCTTCCATTTCTTCACCAATGGTGATGGCGGCAACATGATGAACTTCGCCAACCTGTTGTGGATCTGGGGACATCCGGAAGTCTACATCCTGATCCTGCCGGCGTTCGGGATCTATTCAGAGGTCGTCGCGACATTCTCCGGAAAGCGCCTGTTCGGCTATGATTCACTCGTCTATGCCACGGGCTGCATCGGCATCCTGTCTTTCACCGTTTGGCTCCATCACTTCTTCACCATGGGCTCCAGCGCCAATGTGAACGCCTTTTTCGGCATCGCGACCATGGTGATCGCCGTGCCGACGGGCGTGAAGGTGTTCGACTGGCTGTTCACGATGTTCCGTGGCCGTATCGTGTTCCATCCGTCCATGTACTGGACCATCGGCTTCATCGTGACCTTTGTCATCGGCGGCGTCAGCGGTGTGCTGCTTGCCCTTCCGCCGGCCGATTATTTGATGCACAACTCGACATTCCTGGTTGCGCATTTCCATAACATGCTCATCCCGGGCGCCCTTTTCGGCTACTTTGCCGGCATGAACTACTGGTTCCCGAAGGCGTTCGGCTTCAAGCTGGACGAGACCTGGGGCATTCGGGCCTTCTGGTTCTGGATCATCGGATTCTACCTCGCCTTCATGCCGCTCTACGTTCTCGGCTTCATGGGCATGGTGCGCCGCATGGAGCACTACAATGTGCCCGAGTGGCAGCCCTATCTCGTCGTTGCGGCGATCGGCGCCGTCTTTGTGCTGATCGGCATCGTCTGCATTGCAATGCAGCTCTATGTCAGCGTGCGTGACCGGGCGGGAGCCGTGGACAGCACAGGCGATCCGTGGAACGGCCGGACGCTTGAGTGGGCAACCTCCTCGCCACCGGCACCCTATAACTTTGCGGTCATTCCCCAGGTCCAGGACATCGACGCTTTCGCCGACATGAAACGCCGCGGTGTCGTCGGAGCCCGGCCCGAGCGCTATGAAGACATCACAATGCCGAAGAGCACCGGGGCCGGCGTTTTTCTTGGCGCCGGCGGCTTTGTGCTCGGCTTTGCCATGGTCTGGCACATCTGGTGGCTGGCGGCACTGTGTCTGCTGGCGGCCATCGCCATTTTGATTATGAGGGCGAGCAACGACGATGACGAGTTCACGATCACGGCAGCCGAGGTCGAAGCGATCGAGAGCAAACGCCAGTTCTCGACCCTGAAACTGCCGACTGACCTGCCAGTGCCGGGAACGGACCCAGCCGGCAAGCAACCGATGCCGGGGAATATCTGATATGGCGACGGCTGATCCATCCGCCATTCACGAAGAGCAGGTCGCGCACCTGGGTGGCGGAGAAGAATTTGAAGAGCGCGAATTCAGCTTCTGGCTTTACCTGATGACCGATGCGGTGATCTTCGCGCTTCTCTTTGCGACATACGTCGTGATGAGCGGCAACATCGCTGCCGGACCCGACGCGAAGTCGCTCTTCAGCCTGTCGCACACGGCGGGAGAGACATTGCTGCTGCTTTGTTCGAGCATCACCTTCGGCTTTGCAACGCTGGCATCACTCTCAAACAACAATGGCCGTGTCATACAGTGGCTGATCGTCACCATGCTGCTCGGTGCCGGGTTCGTGGCGATGGAAATCATCGAGTTCGCCGGGATGATCGGCGCCGGGCCGGGAACGAGCGGATTTCTTTCTGCCTTTTTCACGCTCGTTGGAACACACGGATTGCATGTCAGCCTCGGGATCGTGGGCATCGCTGTGATGGCCATCCAGATTTCCGTGAAAGGTCTGACCAATCCGGTTCGCTCGCGCCTCTATCGGCTCGGCCTGTTCTGGCATTTCCTTGACATCGTCTGGATCGGGATTTTCTCGGTCGTCTATTTGCCGGGGGTCATGTGATGCAAAAAGCGACGGCAACGCACACCCATAAATCCTACATCACCGGATTCATCCTGGCACTGGTCCTCACCGCCATTCCATTCGCCCTTGTCTGGTCGGGCGCCCTGCCCGCTGCAGCGACCTTTATCGCCATCGCGTTTGCGGCGATCATCCAGGTGCTCGTGCATATGTATTATTTCCTTCACCTCAACTGGAGGACGACACCGAAGGAGAATATGCTGGCCCTGCTTTTTGCCGCTGTTCTCATCTGTATCCTTGTTGGCGGCACACTCTGGATCATGTTCGATCTTCACTACCGGATGATGGGCTGAAACTGGGACCAGAGTTGGCGGTCGTGCAAGAGCATGACGGGCCATTTGCATTTTCTGCAGGCTGATAGCAATCTGACGGGCAGATCAACAGAATTCTGGGGCTCCCCATGCTTTGGACTTTTCTCAGCTACGCCAGAAAAGATCACATATTCGCCGAACTCGCCCACAAGATGTTGAACACGCAGGAGATCTCCCTCTGGCGAGACACCGCGCAGATCAGGGGCGGCGATCGATGGGAGCACGAGATCGAAAAGGCGATTTCGAGAAGCCATGTCGTGCTCGTCGCTCTGAGCCGAAACTCAGTGGATTCGTCCTACGTCACCTACGAATGGGCATATGGAATTGGAAAAGGCAAGCCGATCATTCCGCTTGTCCTTGAGGATTGCGAGGTCCATCCGAGACTGAGAGGAGTGCAGCATCTAGACTTTACGCAGGCCGGCGCACTGCCATGGAAACCGTTGATCGACCGAATAAAGGAAATAGATGTCGACATTAACTCCATCGATTCGCCTGAAGATGACGGTGCTTACCGGCCTCCGACTGATCCCAAAGTGAGAGAGATCCTGCAGTATCTCGACCAGAAAGTTTTCCAGATGGCCAGTTTTGAACGGCTGCGGAAACATGTGAGCGGAAAACCGTCCAATACCGCTTTCCAAAGTATCGTGTCGAACAATCCTGAAACATTCCGATCCGCTACCCTCAGGGGAAACAAACCCGGCCTGGCAAAACTCGTGCCCTAGACGCCGGGTCCCGGAGACGCTGCTTTTGGCGCCCCCAGTCCAACCGATCCGCAGTTGGCCGGTCGGATTCCGAAAAAGATTTCGTCTCAATCTTCCCGCAAGCTCCGCGCGGTAACCTTTCGTTAACTCCGATTCAAATAGGGTCGGGTTAGGGAAAATTAACGAAGATGACCGAAGTGCTAACCGACACCAAGCCGATACGCCTCAAGGGACGCTCCTTTCTGGCGCTCGTTCTCAGCCCGGAGACGCCGTTCGACGAATGGCTCGCACGGCTTGACGACCTGGCAGCGCGGTCGGCGGGTTTCTTTCTCAGGCGTCCGATCGTTCTGGATGTGGACGGTCTCGGCATCGACGGCGCGGAACTGCGCGGCCTGATCGAGCAGCTTCGTGAGTGCCACGTCCGCATCATGGGAATCGAGGGGGCGGACCCGACGCTGCTGGGCAGTGACATGCCTCCGGCGATGACCGGCGGCCTTCCGGCTTCGGACATTGAAGCACCCGATGGTGAAGAACCGCAGGAGATCACAAGTGACCCCGCAAAACCTTCACTGATGGTGACACAGCCCGTCCGTTCCGGACAGATGCTGAGCTCTGAGGGGGACATAACGATTGTCGGTTCGATCGCTTCAGGTGCGGAAGTCGTGGCCGGTGGATCTGTTCATGTCTACGGAACCATTCGCGGCCGGGTCGTCGCCGGCTCGATGGGCAACACAGCGGCACGCATATTTTGCCGCAAGCTTGAGGCGGAGCTTGTTGCGATTGCGGGGTACTACAAGACATCCGAGGATTTTGAACAGGAGCTGCGCGGACAGGCCGTACAGCTCTGGCTAGAGAATGATGCAATCCTGGGGGATACACTGGGCTGAGCCGGCGGGCGGCCATTTAAGGAGAAGGATATGGGCAAAGCGATCGTGATCACATCCGGCAAGGGCGGCGTCGGCAAAACAACGTCAACCGCCGCCATCGGCGCCGCGTTAGCGCAGAGGAATGAAAAGGTCGTTGTCGTCGATTTTGACGTCGGCCTGCGCAATCTCGATCTGGTCATGGGTGCGGAACGCCGTGTGGTCTTTGATCTGATCAATGTCATCCAGGGAGAGGCAAAGCTTTCGCAGGCACTGATCCGCGACAAGCGGCTGGAGAACCTGTTCCTTCTGCCGGCTTCGCAAACCCGCGACAAGGACAAACTGACACCCGAGGGTGTGGAGCGGGTCATCACATCGCTCAAAAAGGCCTTTGACTGGGTGCTTTGCGACAGCCCGGCCGGCATCGAGCGTGGCCCGACGCTGGCGATGCGCCACGCGGACGCGGCGATCGTCGTGACCAACCCGGAAGTTTCGTCGGTCAGGGATTCTGACCGCATTATCGGCCTTCTCGACGCCAAGACGGTCAAGGCAGAACGCGGCGAACAGATCGAAAAGCACCTGCTGCTCAACCGATATGATCCGATGCGCGCTGCCACTGGCGAAATGCTGAATGTCGACGACATGCTTGAGATCCTGTCGATCCCTCTCCTCGGCATCATTCCGGAGAGTACGGATGTCTTGCGCGCATCGAATATCGGCGCGCCGGTTACGCTGGCCGACAGCCGAAGCGAAACGGCACGCGCCTATTGCGATGCCGCACGCCGTCTGTCAGGCGAAGCTGTTCCAGTTGTTGTGCCAGGTGAAAAACGCGGATTCTTCGGAAAAATCTTCGGAAGGAAGGCTGCATGAATATACTACGTTTTTTCGGAAGGCGAAGTTCGGCCTCCGCAGCCCGTGAGCGGCTGCAGGTCCTGCTTGCCCATGAACGAGCGTCGATGGGTGGAACCGACCTGGTGGAGATCCTCCGCGAGGAAATAATAGACGTGCTCTCCAAGCATGTTCGGATCGAAGGCCGAAAAGTCCACGTGAAGATGGAACGCGGCGCCCAGGTCTCGACGCTGGCCGTCGACATCGAGATCCCGTTCGATACCGGTGTACGGGCGGCATAGGATCGCCCACAAGATCATTGAACGAGCGCTTGCACCTCAAGCAAAAGAGCCCGGCAATGCCGGGCTCTTTGTCGTGTCTAACCTGAAATACTGATCAATAAAGGTCGATGCTGATACCTGCGAACACCGAATGGCTGTCGTAGGTGAAGGTAATGTTCTGGCTGCCCACGGCCTGGTTGAACGCAGTCATGCTGTCACCGGTGGTGCCAAGATAGGTGTATTTGGCAAAGGCCTTTGTACCTGGCCAGCAATTCTAATTTTGGCTCATTTTTGGGTCTCAGATGAATTTGAGCTGATTTTCAGGAGGGTTTAGGTTGCTTCCGGGCTGACTTGACGGTCGGTGGTGGCTCACCATCGACAAGTGTTCGTATGAGTGCACCCCAATCCGGGAAGATCAAGTAGCAAACAATCGTGCGGATGTGATCGAAGAACCGATACCGCGCCGCTAAAACACTGCGGGCTTTCTTCCAGAGCGCTTCGAGTACATCACAAACTGTATGCATGGCGAAGGCGAGCAGATTGAGCGTCGCCAGCACAGATGCCAGATAATTGTCGCCATGCCCAAAGTTGTGCTCCAGATTGTATCCCCGGGTTTTCAGAACATTGAAGGTCTCATTTTCAATCTTCCACCGTGCGCGTCCGCAAGCGGCAAGGTCCCCGACATTGGTCTCATCGACAGCGATGTTGGTCACAAAGCTGTTGCGATATGTGGTCTTCCCTTTGGTGTTGATAATCTCGATTTCGAACCAGTTGACGTGGGTCGCGTCCTTGCCATCGCGCAGGGGTACATCATTCAGCCAGCGATAGATGTGGGTGGCAGCCTTGCGACCCTTTTTGATACGACGGCGCTTTGTCGAGTTGATCTCGGCACCGTCCAGCCACTCGTACAACGTCTTATGGGACAAGGACTTGGCAGTCAGAATGAAGTCGCCGCCAACCGACTGAATCGTATCAACAATCGGCTGATTAGCATACAGGTCATCGCCAAGATAAACTGGCTTTAGCGAAGCGTAACGTTTCCCATTGGCGGCAAGCCAGCGTTTGACGGCATTCCTTTCACAATCCTGTTTCGCATGACCGTCCTGCGGGCTAATAAATTCCGGCTGCAGCGGTATCGCTCGGCTGTCACCCGGGACGACGACCGCGGCGGAAACCATGGTGTGAAAATACTCGGTGCCGCCATCATTGCGCTTGCGATGAGAACAATTCCGGCAATGCAACTTGCGGCTACAGAAATATTCTGTGCCATCAAGTGCAATCAGCACGCGACCATCCAGACATCGGAAAGGCTCCAAACCGTTATGGCTTTTCAGATGGTCAACAAGGTTATCAAACTGCCCAAAGAGATGCTGCGGTTCAGCCTCATCAAGCATCGAGCGGATATGATTATCGCTCGGAAGCTTCTTGATTCCGAACAACGTCTGACAGTTCGAGCAACCGTTACCCGCTTGCATCTCGCGCTGATGCGACAGGAACGACGGAGACTGCATGAAAAATATCGAAAACGCCGACAGGCCGATATCTGCCATCGTGTAACTCGTGTTTGGGCCAACCCGTCGGTCAGGCAAGTTCGCGCAGCACGATCTGAGCGAGCCAATGAGGGAATCCAAGTGTAACACGCAACAAACGAATCATAGATCGAGCGATTTGAGAATCCCAAAAATCCCAAAATTAGAATTGCTGGTACCTGGTCTGAACTCATAGGATGCACCGCCAATGAACTGGTAGGCAAAGCGCCAATCGTTGCCGCGATCGAGGACAAATCCGGGTGGAAACCCGCCGGGGCCACGCGCAAAGTTGATATCCAAGTAGGCGGCACCGATACCACCGCCCGCAAAGACTGCAAAACCGTTGCCGATCTCGTAGTCGTAGATAAGGTTGGCCATGATGGTCGTGACATCGAGGTCGCCGGTGCTGTCAAGTGTTCCGACACCGACCGAAACAAAATCATTGTCCAGATCGTTGGACCGGTACGTCAGTTCCGCTTCTGTGCGCAGATTGTAGGGCAGTTCCAATCCGACCGCGCCCTGAATAGCATAGCCGGTATCGAAATCGTAGAGGAAGGTCGCACCCGGACTAACCCGTGTCTGCTCGGGCGTAAACACAGCGCCGATCGCTCCGGATACGTAAAGGTGCGGGCTCCAGGGCTCATCGGCCGGAGCAACGATATCGTCAGCAGCATGTGCCGCCGCGAAGGGAAGAGCGCAAACCAAAGCACCCGTCAGAACAGCCTTGCGCATAGAAAACCCCCAAAATGCACAATTTGATAGCCTAAGTTGTACCAAGACAGATGAATGAATCAATAAAGAAGCAAACCTGACAGCCGAGAATAAACAGGTGTTGCAGATATGAAACATACTTAAAGTTGCCAGAAACCGGCTTTCTTTCGACATCTTTTTAATTTTAGACAACAAATAAAGTTTGCCGACTTTGCGAAGGCCCTGTAGTCCCTTTTTACAACCTTTGCTCCTCATACGGAACACTGGCTGGTATTCAGCAACGCCGCCAGTCTTTTCGCAATAGTCGAATCAATTGGCTTGCGCTTCACAGCAGCGATTTGATCGATTTCGGGTCGTTGAAGATACCAGTATTTGCCCGGCCGACTCACGGCAAGTCTCGCTGCCGCGCACCAGACAACTCCATTGCCGTCACAACTGAAGTAAGCCGACACTGTCGGAGTTTGCCTTTCTCAAGCAAAGCATCAGGAAACCATTGCCGGCGTAAGTTGTTGCCCAGCCACGAAATCCGGCTAGATTGGCCGGCATGGGCACCGGAATATCGCATTTTTGGGCATTGGGGTTCAAGGGATTCGTCGCGCTCGCGGCGATTTCCTCAACAATTGCTATTTGCCGTGCAGAAACAGGCATCTCCGGGGATGATATCGTCTTCGGCCAGTCCGCGGCATTCGATGGCCCGGCCGCATCGTTGGGAACGGCGTTTCGGCATAGCCTGCTGGCTGCCTTCGAAGAAGCCAACCGGTCCGGCGGTGTCGCGGGACGCAGCCTAAAGCTCCTGAGCTATGATGACGGCTATGAACCGGAACAGGCGATCACAAACACGCACAGACTGATTGATGAGGACGGCGTGTTCGCCCTTGTCGGCGAGGTTGGTACACCCACGTCGCGTGCGGTGCAGCCGATCGCCGAAGAGCGGGGCGTCCCATTTGTCGGACCGTTCACCGGCGCCGCGTTCTTGCGCAATCCTGCGCTGACCACAGTGATCAATATCCGTGCCTCCTATGATCAGGAGGCTGCGTCGCTGGTGGACTATCTGACCCAGGAGCTCGGACTTTCACGAATTGCCGTTCTCTATCAGGATGACACATTCGGCCGCGCCGGCCTGAACGGTGTCGTCACGGCGCTCGACAGGCATGGCCTGGAACTTGTTGCCGACGGGACCTATCGGCGCAATACGACAGCCGTCAAAAGGGCATTGCTGGCCATTCGTCGCGCGCAACCGGAAGCCGTCATCATCGTCGGCGCCTACAAGCCGACCGCAACCTTCATCAGGACGGCCGACAGGATCGGGATGGATACGGTGTTTGCTGCCCTTTCATTCGTCGGCGGTGAGGCTCTGGCAGTCGAACTTGGGCCGCTTGATGAGAAGGTAATCGTATCGCAAGTCGTGCCGCCGCTGGATGATCGGGACAATCCTTTGGTGACCCGATTCGAAAACGCGCTCAGTACCAGCGCACCCGAGGCAGAGATCAGTTTCGTCGGCCTGGAGGGTTACATTGCCGGCCGGCTGATCGTTGAGGCGCTCGCGCGGCTTGGCGAGCAACCGACCCGCGCTCAGTTCCTTGATCTGTTCCACTCGCCCGTGACGTTCGACATCGACGGATTGCTGCTCGAATATGCCTTGGGTGACAATCAGGGTTCCGACCAGGTTTACCTGACGGTGATCCAACCCGATGGTACCTTGTTAACGCTGGATCAAAACGAGTGAGTGAAACGGAGTCCATCCAACGCAACAAAGCGCAATCCGCCGAACCGGCGAAAAACGCGCTTGGCAAGTTTGCAAGCATGTTCGGCATCAAAGCGAAACTGTCGCTTGCATTCCTGGTCATGGTGATACTGACAGTCGGCGCGTGTGCCATCGCCTGGCTGGTGTTCGGCCAGATACAGCGAAGTGTCAGCGTGGTTACCGAGCGCAGCATTCCGGAACTGACACTTGCCCTCAGCATCGCGGAAGTCAGCGCAGACATTACCGCAGGCGCGCCAGCCATCATCGCCAGCCAGACCCAGGCAGATCGTCTTGAACGCCGCAACCGGATCGACAGTTCCGGTGCGCGGCTCATGGAGCTTATCGAACGCTGGCAGACATATGGGATCGCATCCGATGTCGTCGCCAATCTCTCGGGCAGCGCGATGCAGATTTCGGATCGCATCTCCGCGGCCGATGCTGCCATTGAAAGCCAGCTTTCCCTCTCGGCGCGAATTGACGCTCACTCGGCACTGCTTGATGCCACCCACGATGATTTTCTCGACACGCTCGAACCGATAATCGACGACGCCGTGTTTGACCTTGTGATCACGAGCGAAACCGGCAGTGAAGACACCGCCGACCGATTACGCATTGCGATCGAACACCTGACTACCCGCCTCGACCGGCTGACCACGCTGAAGGCTGATGGCAATCTGCTTTTCGGTCTGATGCGTGAAAGCCTGGCACACGGAGAAACCAGCGAACAAGACAGCGCTGCCGCGGCAGCCATGAAGCAGGCGGAGACATCGTTTGCAGCCGGCGTGGCCGGCCTTTCCAGCGAGACAGACTCCGAACTCTGGCGCGCAGCAGAAGAATTTCTTGACGTCAAGCAAACCATTCGCGGTCCAACTGTGTCGGCAGACAGTGTACTGGCGCTTGCGGACGCCCATGAGAACTTCATTCAAAAGGTGCAGCCGGAGATAGAAGCAACACGCGAAAAACTGCTGTCGGATACCCGCACAATTACCGGCCAGCATACTGCCGCGATGAGCGATCTGGTCGATACCGGCGCCCTGACGCTGCTACATCTTCTTTCCCTGCGCGCCGACGGAAATTTCGCCGTGAGCACTTTGCGCGAAGCAGTCAATGCGTCCGACGCGATTTTGCTGACGCCATTGGGCGAACGCTTCGATGCGGCGACCGGTCAGATGGACAGGGCTCTGCGCATGATTCCGGCCGAGCTCGACCTTTCCGGCTTGCGCAACACAATCGGCGCGCTTCTTGATCTTGGAACAAGCCAGGACAGCCTGTTCGAATTGAGACGCCTGCAACTTGCGGACCTGGAGACAGCTGGCGAAGCGGTCCTGGGTATTCACGAGCAGTCCATCGGTCTCGGCCGCGCCGTTGCCGAACTTGTCCGGGTCGCTGAATCCATCAGCACATCCACCGCGACCGAGGCCTCGCAGGTCATCAATAATGGCAGGCTCGTCATGCTGGTTATCTCGGCCGCCAGTATCCTATGTGCGTTGATCGTCGTATTTGCTTTTGTCGGCCCCCGGCTGATCCGGCCCATTGAAGAAACCACCGACGCGATGACCCGATTGGCAGCCGGCGACACTGATGTGGACATTCCCGGGATCGAAAGAGGTGATGAACTCGGCCATATGGCGCATGCGCTTGGTGTTTTCCGAGATATCACCATCGAAGTTCAGGAATCCAACCTGCGTGAGATCGAAACAGCACGGCGCCTTCTGTCGGATGCGATCGAAAGTATTTCGGAGGCTTTTTCCCTCTACGACCGGGACGACCGGCTTGTGGTTTGCAACGAAAAGTACGGGACACTTGTGCATCCCGAAATCGCGGACCAGATTACGCCGGGTCTCACATTCGAGCAGATTCTCAGGCAGGCTTTGGAGGCCGGATTCATCGAATCTGCACGGGGCCGCGAGGATGAATGGATCGCGGAACGTCTTGCCCGCCATCGCAATCCCGGATCCCCGCACATCATGCAACGCGTTGACGGCTTGTGGATCATGATCAGCGAGCGCAAGACCGCGGAGGGCGGCATTGTCGCCGTCTACTCCGACATCACCGAGCTGAAAGAGCGCGAAAACGAACTGGCGGAGAAGTCCCGAGCGCTCGAGCAGCTTTCCAGTCAGCTTTCGAAGTACCTGTCTCCGCAGGTCTACCAATCGATATTCACCGGTCAGCAGGCAGCCACAGTCACCAGCCAGCGCAAGAAACTCACCGTATTCTTCAGTGACCTGGAAGGCTTCACAGAAATAGCGGACCGGCTGGAATCGGAGGACATGTCGCAGCTGCTGAACGAATATCTGACCGAAATGTCGAAGATCGCCCTCGATCACGGCGCAACGATCGACAAATATGTTGGCGATTCGATCATGATATTTTTCGGTGATCCGTTTTCGCGCGGCTTGCGGGAAGACGCCCTCGCTTGTGTGCGAATGGCGATCGCAATGCAAAAGCGCCTTGAGGAGCTTTCCGAACGGTGGTCGGAACACGGTGTGACCGAGGAGTTCAAATGCCGCATGGGCATAGCAACCGGATTTTGCACAGTCGGAAACTTCGGCAGCGAAGACCGGATGGACTACACCATTATCGGCGGCACCGTGAACCTTGCGTCGCGCCTTGAATCGGCCGCCGCCGCCGGGTCCATCCTGATTTCAGGTGAAACACATACACTTGTGCAAAATGACATCCCGTGCCGCGCGCATGAGACCATTCAAATCAAGGGACTCGCCTACCCCGTCAAGACTTTTGTGGTGGAAACCGAGACAAGCGACACGACAAACCGCATCGTCGAGCACCGCGGCAAACTGAAAATCGATTTGGACCCCGACAGCATGACGGACGAGGATCGAGAACTTGCGGTCACTTTGCTGAGCGATGTCATGGATGAACTCAGCAAACGCAAATGACGCGCTTCGCTGGAGAAGCGTCACAGATTGGAGCTGTGTCTCAATGCGCAGGCTGGATCTGCAACTTATGACGGGATGTTTCTGGTGCGGTCGAGAAGACTCGAACTTCCACGGGTTGCCCCACAGCGACCTCAACGCTGCGCGTCTACCAATTCCGCCACGACCGCACGTGGTAGAAGCCGTTACCGGCGCGCCGCATGTACCAAATCACCTGTTGCGAGACAAGGGGCTGTGGCGTTTTTTTGTCCGCGGCAGCGCGCCTGATCAGGCCGGTCAAACAGAGCGCCTTTCCATGGCCCTTGCACTGGTGTGAGGCCTGCGCCACATATGCGTGAAGCAAGCACAATCAACACGAACACAATGCAGCGCAACGAAGTAGAAACGGGATTTATAGCGGTTGAAGGATCACCGCCGGTAAAGTGGCTGGTGGCACCCGGTCTGACAGAATACGAAGCGGCGGTATATTTCATGGAAGGACGGGCCGAGGCCATTGCAGCCGGCACAGCCGACGAACTTGTCTGGCTGGTCGAACACCCCCCGCTCTATACCGCCGGGACCAGCGCCGATGAGGCGGACCTGCTCACACCGGATCGTTTCCCCGTCCACCGGACCGGACGCGGCGGCGAGTACACCTATCACGGTCCCGGACAGCGGGTTGCCTATGTGATGCTTGATCTGAAACGCCGGCGCTGCGACGTTCGGGCCTTCGTTTCGGCGCTGGAGGCCTGGGTCATTGACACGCTTGACGCCATGAACATCAGGGGCGAGCGCCGGGAGGACCGGGTCGGAGTCTGGGTGGTCCGCCCCGAACGACCCGCCCTGCCCGATGGCTCGCCGGCGGAGGACAAGATCGCCGCCATCGGCATCCGTCTTCGGCGCTGGGTGAGTTTCCACGGCATATCGATCAATGTCGAACCGGATCTGGAACACTTCTCCGGTATCGTGCCCTGCGGCGTCTCTGCCCATGGCGTGACCAGTCTGGTCGACCTCGGCCTTCCGGTCACCATGGCCGATACCGACCTGGCGTTGCGGCAATCCTTCGAAGATATATTCGGTCCGACAACCGATTGACCTAAAAGTGCTTTCCAGCCTGGAAAGGGCCGATCCGGGTCGAGGCGGCCACAAGATAGGCGGTCGACCAGCCGATCAGGACAAAGCCGCTCAAGCCCTCCATACCGGCCATGAGACGCCACTCTTCGGTGATCAGGGCATCACCGTAGCCGAGCGTCGAAAAGGTAATTGCGGAGAAATAGAGTGCATCGGTCATGCCCTCTATGGCGCCCGTGATCTCATAAACGACCGCCCAGATCCAGATTTCCACGGAATGCACCAGGATAAGCCCGTGCACCAGGATCACCATCGAGATGACCTTGCTGCGGAATTCATGGATCGGATGCAGGCCGGCAACACGGTTCATAACGTTCGCGATTGCCACCAGGCCCAGCGTGTGGACCAGAACAGTCAATGACACAACGGCTGTGCCGAGCAATAAATCTGGCAGCATGAATTCCCGTCTCCAGTTTCCGTAACTCGCTCTTGTGCGTTGGTTGGCACAAATCCGATATCGGCGCAAATACATCGGCATTCGGCAGATTATTGGCGTAATCAAGAAACAATACGCCCCCGTGCGGCACTAAAACTGTCCGGTGAGGACGGAAGACCATTCGGCCGAATTGCGCTCACTGAAGCGACCCCGAGCGCAGTGGCCAATATCGGGATTTCTTCCGCACTTCCATTTCCGCCGCGTTTGGAGGCGGACGCGCCGCGTTGTGTGTGGAAGCGATGAAGGGACAGGATATGGCGACCCGACTGGATATCACGATTGAACATCCGGACTACGACACGCTCGGTGGCCGGATTTCGCGGGCGCGCGATGCGCTCGATCTGACGACCTCACAACTCGCGCGCAGGCTCGGCGTGAAAACCGATACCGTGAACGCATGGGAGACGGACCGCTCGGAACCGCGTGCAAACCGGGTCACAATGCTTGCCGGTGTCCTGGGTGTTTCACCGACATGGCTCCTCAACGGCATCGGCGATGCCCCCCACCTGCCCGCGGCAAATTCGGAAATGCGCGGGCTGATCACTCAGCTTTCAAAACTGCGGAAGTCCCACGATGCGATGGGCGAAATGATCGATGCTCTGGAAGCCGAAGCAAAGCGTGTGTCGCAGCAGATCGGCGAATAACCAGATGCGCGGACAGCATTTTTTTCTGCGTGCCTATTGAGGCATCGCACGCCTTTTGACAGTGTGCCAATCTGGAACGATTGCAGCAGACGTCGGGGAGGAAGAAATGGATGTTCGCGCAGCACTGGCCGTCGAAGCCGGCAAACCGCTTGAAGTAACCACAGTACAGCTTGAAGGTCCGCAGGCCGGCGAAGTCCTCGTCGAGATCATGGCGACCGGCATTTGCCACACCGACGAATTTACCCTTTCGGGTGCCGACCCCGAGGGGATTTTCCCGGCAATCCTCGGCCATGAAGGCGCCGGTATCGTCCGCGAAGTCGGCCCGGGCGTGACATCGGTGAAACCGGGCGATCATGTCATACCGCTATACACGCCGGAATGCCGCGAATGCGAATACTGTCTCAGAGCCGGATTTAAAAGTAGTTGAGCGATATCAATGGTTTGTGATTCAACAGTCTTTTCAAAGAAGATGGAGAATCACGATGCCATGGAATGATATCGCCCGCGCCGAACATAACAGAGACCATTTGAGATTTCCAAGCGATTTGACCGATGAGGAATGGACGATACTTGCCCCGTTCATTCCGCCGGCAAAACGGGGTGGACGACCGCGTACGACCGATATGCGCGAGGTGATGAACGCGATCCTTTATATCGCAACCAGCGGCTGCCAGTGGCGCATGCTGCCGAAGCAGTTCCCACCGGTATCGACGGTACGTGGCTATTTCTACACCTGGAGCCGCATGGGTCTTTTTGCAGCCATCAATCACCTCCTGGTCCTCAATACCCGCGAACTGGAAGGCCGCGCGGCTTCACCGACGGCCGGCGTGATCGACAGCCAGAGCGTGAAAACCACCGAAAGCGGGGGCGTTCGCGGCTATGACGCCGGCAAGAAGGTCAAGGGCCGCAAGCGACACATCGTCACCGATACGATCGGCCTGATGCTGTTCATCATCGTTCACGCCGCCAACATTCAGGACAGGGACGGGGCCTGCGACCTGATCAGGGCTGTCGGCGACCGCTTCCCCTGGCTGCGCCACATCTTCGCCGATGGCGCCTATGCGGGACCGAAGTTGCGAGCAGCGCTCGCGGGGCATGGCGACTGGACGGTCGAGACCGTCAAGCGCTGCGACAGCGCAGTCGGTTTCAAGGTTCTGCCGCGTCGATGGGTGGTGGAACGAACTTTCGCCTGGCTCGGGCGCTGCCGCAGACTGGCCCGGGACTGGGAGAGGACCATCCAGAACTCAACCGCGTGGGCGTTCATAGCAAGCATCCGGTTCATGACGCGGCGTCTCGCAAGGTATTGTTACGTTTGAATAACTTTTGAATCCGGCTCTCAATCCGAAAACAAATCTCTGCCAGGCTATCCGTGTGACCCAGGGTCAGGGCCTGATGCCGAATGGAACCAGCCGCTTTTCGGTGAACGGCGAGAAAATCTTCCATTACATGGGAACATCAACCTTCGCCAACTTCACGGTGCTGCCCGAAATCGCCCTTGCAAAGATCAATCCGGACGCGCCTTTCGACAAGGTCTGTTACATCGGCTGCGGGGTTACGACAGGCATTGGCGCGGTCATTAACACCGCCAAGGCGGAGCCCGGCTGCCGGGCGGTCGTGTTCGGCCTCGGCGGCATTGGCCTCAACGTCATTCAGGGCCTGCGGCTGATCGGCGCGGAAATGATCGTCGGTGTGGACCTCAATAATGACAAGAAGGAATGGGGCGAAAAGTTCGGCATGACCCATTTCGTCAATCCGTCCGAGCTGAACGATGAACTCGTGCCTTACCTGGTGGATCTGACAAAGGGCGGCGCCGACTACTCTTTCGAGTGTATCGGCAATGTAAAGGTCATGCGCGACGCTTTGGAATGCTGCCACAAGGGCTGGGGTGAATCGATCATCATCGGCGTCGCCGGTTCCGGACAGGAAATCGCCACGCGTCCCTTCCAGCTTGTTACCGGACGCGTCTGGCGCGGCACGGCTTTCGGCGGCGCGCGAGGACGCACGGACGTTCCGAAGATCGTCGACTGGTATATGGAAGGCAAGATCGAGATCGACCCGATGATCACGCATACACTCAGCCTTGAAGACATCAACAAGGGCTTCGATCTGATGCATGCCGGGGAATCCATCCGATCGGTCGTTGTCTACTGACCGGGGAATGAACAAACATCCGACGATCTTTGTCGATGCGGATGCATGTCCCGTGAAGGACGAGGTCCTGAAGGTCGCCGGGCGTCACGAGGCGCCGGTGACCTTTGTCGCAAATGGCGGGCTTCGCCCGTCACGCGATCCGATGATCCGAAATATAATCGTATCCGCGGGATTTGACGCGGCTGATGACTGGATTGCCGAGAATGCCGGTGAAACCGATATCGTGATTACGGCTGATATCCTGCTGGCAAGGCGGTGTGTCGAGACCGGCGCCGGGGTACTGAGCCCGACCGGACGGCTGTTTGACGACACGTCGATCGGCATGGCGACCGCCATGCGCAACCTCAACCAGGATCTGAGGGAAGCGGGCGAGATCAAGGGCCGGAACGCCCCGTTCTCGCAGCGCGACCGATCTCGCTTCCTCGAAATGCTTGACCGTCTGGTTCGACAGAAGATGCGGGAACGGCAACCATGAAAATGTACGGTGCGGAGGTCTCGTATTTTTCCGGCAAGCTGCGCGCCTATCTGGACTGGAAGGGACTGGAATACACTGAAATCCCTGCAAGCCGGGACGTCTATATCCACAAGATCCTGCCGAATATCGGATGGCTGGTCATCCCTGTTATCGAGCGCCAGGACGGCACATTCATGCAGGACACGACCGAGATCATCCGACGCCTGGAGATCGAATATCCTGATCGGCCGGTGCTTCCGGCCGGCGCGGTTCAGGCGATCGCCTCGATGATCCTCGAACTGTACGCAGACGAGTGGCTGGTGCTTCCGGCCATGCACTATCGGTGGAACTACAACCGCACTTTCGCCATTGAAGAATTCGGCGCTTTGTCGGCACCGGGCCTCGATCCCGAAGAGCAACGAAGGATCGGAGAGCGCATAGCCGAGCCGTTCGCTGGCGCCCTGCCGGCCCTTGGCATCACCGGCAGCACGATCGAGGCCATCGAAGGGAGTTACCTCGCCTTGCTGCGCGATCTTGAGCGACACTTCAGCGTACACAACTATGTTCTCGGACGGGCGCCTTCGCTCGGTGATTTCGGCCTGTTCGGCCCGTTCTATGCGCATCTGTACCGTGATCCGGAATCCGGTGCCCTGCTGCGAGACAAAGCCCCCGCTGTAGTCCGCTGGATCGAACGCATGCGCGGCTCATCAGACAGGGGGCAGTTTATGAGCGGCGCGGACACAATACCCACCACGCTATTACCGGTCCTCAAGCGGGCAGTCGCGGAACATCTTCCGGTGCTTTTCGACACTGTGGACCAGGTCGCCCGATTTGCCAGAAAGGCGACCGATCGGGACTTGCCGCGTACGATCGGCTTCCACCGTTTCCAGATCGGCGATGCGATCGGCCAGCGTGCGGTGTTTCCGTATGTACAATGGATGCTCCAGCACGTGGTCGACAGGATCCAGTCGGTGCCTGCTGAGGAGAGACCCTCCGTCTTGGCGTTCCTCGATCAGATCGATGCCGGTGCCATGGCCGAACTGCGGTTCACGACGCGGGTGAGACGCAAAGACTTCCAACTTGTTCTGGACAATTAAAGCTGCACTATATCAAGGGGATATAGAAACAAATGGAAACATTATCTGAAGTAAAATCCTTCGGCGGATTGCAGGGTGTTTACCGCCACGCATCAACAAGCTGCGCCTGCGACATGACATTTGCTGTCTATGTGCCGCCAAAGGCGAGTGACGGGCCCTGCCCGGTCGTATGGTATCTTTCGGGGCTGACCTGCACCCACGCCAATGTCATGGAAAAGGGCGAATACCGGCGTATGGCGGCAGAGCTCGGCCTCATCATCGTCTGCCCGGATACCAGCCCGCGCGGCAATGTGCCGGATATCGACGATAACTGGCAGATCGGCAAGGGTGCCGGTTTCTATGTCGACGCCACCGAAGCGCCATGGTCAGCGAACTACCGGATGTATTCCTATGTCACGGAGGAACTGCCCGCATTGATTGCGGAAGAGTTCCCGGCGGACATGAAACGGCAGGCCATATTCGGCCATTCAATGGGCGGACACGGGGCTCTCACCATCGCGTTGAAAAACCCTGACCGTTACAGGAGCTGCTCGGCTTTCGCACCGATCGTGCATCCGATGGGCGCGGAATGGTCCATTGGCGCGTTTCGGAACTACATGGGAGACAATGACAATCTATGGCGTGAACACGATGCTTGCGCGCTTATCGAGGACGGTGCGCGGTATTCGGAATTCCTTGTTGATCAGGGCGGTGCCGACGGTTTTCTCGATGACGGCCTCAAGCCCTGGCTTTTCGAAGAGGCCTGCAAGGATACAGGCATCGGCCTGACGCTGCGCTTGCAGGACGGTTACGACCATTCGTACTACTTCATCTCGAGCTTCATGGACGATCACCTGCGCTGGCACGCCGCGAGACTGGGCTAGAGCAATTCTGAGTTAGATTGGATCATTTGACCGAGGCGATTTTGGTTTCTGGCTGGGCGGCTTGCGCGCCGTGGTGCCAACCCACCACAAGCGGAAGCCAACGACGCCAGAGGCCAAAATCGCCCGGCCCATTCAGTGTTCGTTTTCAACATCTACTTCCCTTTCCAGGGTGGGGAAAAATCGGCCCATCGGCGTTGTTGCGCCGCTTGCCCGATGTCCCACATCGCGCTGCGCGACGCGCCTAGCCGACTGAACCGATTTTTCGCCATCAAATGCTCCAATCTAACTCAGAATTGCTCTAGACGGGATCGATATCACCCCGTTCCCATTCGGCCTGTGTCTGCGCCATGAAGTCGGCATAGCGTCCCGCCTCGATCGCTTCGCGGATACCCTGCATGAGCTGTTGATAGTAGGCGAGGTTATTCCAGCTCAGCAGCATGCCGCCGAGCGCTTCGTTGGATCGCACAAGGTGATGAAGATAGGCACGTGAATAGTCGCGTGCGGCGGGGCAACCGGATTGCTCGTCAAGCGGGCGCGGATCTTCCGCGTGACGGGCGTTGCGCAAATTGATCTTGCCGCGGCGCGTATAGGCCAGTCCGTGCCGGCCGGCACGAGTCGGCATCACGCAGTCGAACATGTCGATACCCCGCGCCACCGATTTGAGGATATCGTCGGGCGTTCCGACGCCCATCAGATAGCGCGGTCTGTCCTGCGGCAACAGCGGACAGGTCACATCCAGCATGGCCAGCATGACGTCCTGCGGCTCGCCGACCGCCAGACCGCCGATGGCATAACCTTTGAGATCCATTTCTTTCAGGGCGGTCGCGGAGCGTTCGCGCAAGCTCACGACATCGCCTCCCTGCACGATGCCGAACATCGCCCTGCCCGCCTGGTCGCCGAACGCCGTCTTGCAGCGTTCGGCCCATCGCAGCGACAATTCCATGGATTTTTCGATCGTTTCTTCGTCTGCCGGCAGCCGGACGCACTCATCAAGCTGCATCTGGATGTCCGCGCCCAACAGGCCCTGGATCTCGATCGACCGTTCGGGGGACATCTCGTGCCTGGTGCCGTCGACATGCGACTGGAACGTGACACCCTGTTCAGTGATCTTGCGCAGGCCCGCAAGCGACATCACCTGGAAACCGCCGGAATCTGTCAGGATGGGATGCGGCCAGCGACAGAATTCATGCAGGCCGCCGAGACGCGCGACACGCTCTGCGCCGGGACGCAGCATCAAATGATAGGTGTTGCCCAAAATGACGTCCGCGCCCAGCTCACGGACCTGGTCCATATACATGGCCTTGACCGTGCCACCGGTGCCGACCGGCATGAAGGCTGGCGTGCGGATTTCGCCGCGGGGCATAGTGACCGACCCGCGCCTTGCCGTTCCATCCTCTGCAATCAGGGAAAACTTGAAATTCTCCGTCATTGATCTGATCCGTTGGCTCGTGTGAGCAGGCTCGCATCGCCATAGGAATAGAACCGGTAGCCGTTTTCGATCGCGTGTCGATAAGCCTTGCACATTGTCTCGTAGCCTGAGAAGGCACACACAAGCATGAATAGCGTCGAACGGGGCAGATGGAAATTGGTCATCAGCAGGTCGACGAACCGGAACCGGTAGCCAGGGGTGATAAAGATATCGGTGGAGCCGCGCCAGGCCTTCAACTGCCCGGCGGGATCACTGGCACTTTCCAGGAGGCGCAACGATGTCGTGCCTACACAAACGATGCGCCCGCCCCGCGCCTTGATCGCGTTCAAAGCGCTCGCCGTGTCTTCGCTCACCTCGCCGATTTCCGCGTGCATGACGTGGTCGTCCGTGTCATCGGCCTTTACTGGCAGGAAAGTGCCGGCGCCGACATGCAAGGTTACAAAGTGGCGTTCAACACCCGCCCGTTCCAGACTTGCAAACAGCTTATCGGTGAAATGCAGGCCCGCGGTCGGAGCCGCCACAGCGCCTTCCTGGCGCGCATAGACCGTCTGGTAGTCCGCGCGATCGCGCGCATCATCGTTACGTTTGGAGGCGATGTAGGGCGGCAGCGGCACATGGCCTGTCGCGGCGATAGCCGCGTCGAGTTCCGCACCGGAAAGATCGAATCTCAACTCGACTTCACCGGCTTCGCCCTTGTTCTCGATCGTTCCGTCCAGCGACTTCTCAGAACCGGTGCCACCCGGATCGCCGAAACTGAAACGGTCACCAGCCTTCAGCCGTTTCGCCGGTCTCGCGAAAGCCTTCCAACGATCTGACGCGATACGTATATGAAGCGTTGCCGAGATCCTGGTGGTCGCCACTTCTGTGCCCGCGCGGCGCCGGCGGACCCCTTCCAGCTGAGCCGGGATGACCTTTGTGTCATTTAGCACAAGCGCATCAACTGGGCGCAGTATGCTGACCAGATCCGTTACAACGTGATCAGAGAGCCCGCTGGCCGGATCAACCGCCAGCAGCCGCGCGCTGTCGCGCGGCACAGCGGGGCGAAGCGCGATGGCACTTTCCGGCAATTCGAAGTCAAACAGGTCGACACGCATGAATTGGGCCCAACAACAAACAAGCGCCCGCCTGGAGAAGGCGGGCGCTGCATTCTTTACTGCCGTTTAAATCAAATGTCAGCGGCGACCCGCATGGTCGTGATGCTGTCGGGATCGTTCACCGGCTCGCCTCGCTTGATCTTATCGACCACATCCATGCCTTCGACCACCTGGCCCCAGACGCTGTACTGCTTGTTGAGCCAGGGCGCCTCATCGAAGCAGATGAAGAACTGGGAGTTGGCCGAATTCGGGTTCTGCGAACGGGCCATCGAACAGGTGCCCCGGACGTGGTTTACATTCGAGAATTCAGCCTGGAGGTCTGGCTTGTCCGAGCCGCCCATCCCGGTGCCCGTCGGGTCGCCCGTCTGGGCCATGAACCCGTCGATCACACGGTGGAAGACGATACCGTCGTAGAAATTCTCCCGCGACAGTTCCTTGATCCGGGCAACATGATTGGGTGCAAGGTCGGGCATCAATTCAATGACGATCGTGCCCTTGCTGGTTTCCATGACAATCGTGTTTTCCGGGTCTTTGTACTCGGCCATTTCGACCTCCTTTTCTTGGTTTATTCGCCGACGCGAACCTTGATCATGCGATCCGGGTTCTGGACGGCACCATTGGCTGCGTCGTCGCCGCGTTTGATGTTCCTGATATGCTCCATGCCGTCGACCACACGGCCGAACACGGTATATTTGCCGTCGAGCGATCCGACACGTTCAAACATGATGAAAAACTGGGAATTGGCTGTATCCGGGTGGCTTGAGCGCGCCATTCCGACAATTCCGGGCTCGAACGGTACGTCAGAAAACTCCTGCTGCAGGTTGGGCTCCCGCGATCCGCCGGTTCCGACGAGCCTTGCATTGAAGCCGTTTTCCATATTGCCGTATTCGACATCGCCCGTCTGCGCCATGAAGCCGTCAATCACCCGGTGGAAGGCGACGTTGTCATATCTGCCGGCATTGGCGAGATCCTTGATGCGCCGCACATGCTCCGGCGCGACATCCGGAAGAAGCTCGATGACGACATCGCCGTCCTTGAGGGTAATGGTCATTTTGTTTTCGGGGTCGATATCCGCGCGCGCCAGGCTCAGCACGCCGATCGCAAGCAGGGCCGCAACGGCCAGTGGTCTGAAGAATTTCATGATAACTCCGTCGGTTCTCGGAAAGGACTGCCGGCTGCGACCAGGCGTTTCGGTCAGGATTTCCGTTCCTTAAGGGCCGCCAGGACGGGGGCCGGTACGAAAGCGCTCACATCTCCCCCCATGGCAGCGATCTGCCGCACCAATGTGGCAGTAATGGGCCGGTTGAGCGGACTTGCAGGCAAAAAGACAGTCTGGATCTCGGGCGCCATCTCCCGGTTCATTCCTGCCATCTGCATCTCGTAATCGAGGTCAGAACCATCCCTCAGCCCGCGCATCAATATCGTTGCGGCGCTGTCGCGCGCCGCATCTATCGCAAGTCCGTCAAAGGAGATGACAGAGACCCTGTCTTCTCCTCCTGGAAGGATGTCGGACAGCGACGCCCTGATGAGATCCGAGCGCTCCTCGAACGTGAAGATGGGTTTCTTGGACGCCTGGATGCCAATTCCGACAACAATCTTGTCCGCAACATTCAGGGCCTGAACGAGCACATCAAGGTGGCCGTTTGTGATCGGATCGAATGATCCCGGATAAAATGCAATCGACATGGGCTACTCGTGTCAGCGATCCGCCTGGGGATTCGTCCCGCCGCTTTTGTCACGACGGCGCGCCGGGCGCAAGCAAAACAAGCCGGCGACACGTTCCGCGGAAGCCCGAGAATTCCGTGCCGAGGACATGAACGACAGCTGAACGGCCGTTTCAGAAACGCTTCAGCCGCGCCTCTCTACCCTGATCGGGACAATTTGAGAGGAATCCACAATGCTAATTTTATCTTTCATCGCTACGCTTTTCGTAACGATAAGCATTGCCGCAGCGCTCGTGCTGGCGTCCGAACCGGCCGAAAGGCAAACCGTCAGAAACCCGCGCCGACGCTGAAAAGGGAAACAAAACAGGGGAACTGCCGAAGATCACAAGCACGTGTGTGAATTCGGGCCACCAATCACAAGACGCTTGATGTGCATTGAAGATTGCAGCGCCAGTTCCCATATCAATCTTCAAGGGCGCGAAGAGTGCACTCGATAGTCATTCGAAAGTGACATCACGGAGACGGAAATGGTTACAGCACTGACGATCCTGGCGGTTCTCATAGCCTCGATGTTTCTCGCAACCATGGGCGCGGCCATGATGGCTATGCATCGCGAACGGGTTGAAGCCACCGAAAGAGCGCGCAGCAGGATCAAGAATTGAGTTTAATTGGATTTACCCAGGGACTCTTCTGACCTCCAATCAATCAAGTCCCCACCTGATCCGGATGGTTCCCCGCCATCCGGATTTTTTATGTCTCACCGCCCTCAGGCTCCCCGCTGTCCGGGGTTTCTGCGCCTTCGGCCCCTTCAACCTCTTCATCGCCCTCTTCTTCAGGCTCGCTGATGCGTTCGACCGAAACGACCTTTTCCTGCTTTGCGGTGGAGAATATCGTTACGCCTTTCGTCGCGCGGCTCGCAATGCGGATGCCGTCAACCGGTACGCGAATGAGCTGACCGCCATCCGAGACCAGCATGATCTGATCGTCTTTCTCGACCGGGAAGGTGGCGACGAGCGGGCCGATCTCATCGACCTTGCTGGTGTCGGTTGCCCGGATACCCTTGCCACCCCTGCCCGATATGCGGAAATCAAAGGACGACGAGCGCTTGCCGTAGCCTTTCTCGCTCACCGTAAGGACGAATTGCTCCTTCGCCTGCATGGCCTGTGCCTTTTCCTCCGTGAGGTCCTCGCCCTCGTCCACGGAAGCGTCCTCGCCCACAAGTTCGACATCATCCGCCCTGCTCCACCTTATGTAGGCCGCACGCTGTGCTGGCGTCGCCTCCACATGTGCGAGGATGGTCATCGATATGACCTTGTCACCATCGGCGAGCTGGATGCCGCGCACGCCGATCGAATTGCGCCCGGCAAAGACCCGTACATCGGTGACCGGGAAGCGGATGCACTGCCCGAGTGCCGTCGTGAGCAATACATCGTCGTTTTCATCGCAGGTCTCGACGGCAAGGATTTCGTCTTTTTCGTCGTCAAGCTTCATGGCAATCTTGCCGTTACGGTTGACCTGGACGAAATCGGACAGCTTGTTGCGGCGGACCGTTCCGCGTGTGGTCGAGAACATGACGTCGAGCTGGCTCCAGCTCTCCTCGTCCTCCGGCAAAGGCATGATCGATGTGATGCGTTCGCCCTGTTCCAGCGGCAGCATATTGATCAACGCCTTGCCGCGCGACTGCGGCGATCCGACCGGAAGGCGCCAGACCTTTTCCTTGTAGACAATGCCGCGTGAGGAGAAGAACAGCACGGGCGTGTGCGTGTTGGCGACAAACAGGCGGTTGACGAAGTCCTCGTCCCGCGTTGCCATGCCCGACCGACCCTTGCCGCCGCGTCGCTGTGCCCGGTAGGTGGCAAGCGGCACGCGCTTGATGTAGCCGGAATGGGAAACCGTGACCACCATGTCCTCGCGGGCGATGAGATCCTCATCGTCCATATCCGCACCGCCCTCGGTGATCTCGGTGCGGCGCGGCGTCGCAAACTCGTCGCGAACGTCGGTCAGTTCCTTCTTGACGATCTCGAGGATCCTAATGCGCGATGCGAGGATCTCAAGATAGTCCTTGATCTCGGCGCCGATCTCATTGAGCTCATCGGCGATTTCGGCACGTCCGAGGGCCGTCAGGCGCGCCAGGCGCAGCTCGAGAATGGCGCGGGCCTGCTCCTCAGAGAGATTGTAAGTGCCGTCATCATTGATGCGGTGGCGCGGATCATCAATGAGCTCGATCAGCGGCGCGACATCCTTTGCCGGCCAGCGCCGTTCCATCAACTGGCTGCGGGCGGTCGACGGATCGGGCGCGTTGCGGATGAGGCTGATCACCTCATCGATATTGGCGACGGCGATGGCGAGCCCGACAAGGACATGGGCCCTTTCGCGCGCTTTGTTCAACAGGTGCTTGGTGCGGCGGCTGATAACTTCTTCGCGGAAGGCGACAAAGGCCTTCAGCATGTCCATCAGCGTCATCTGCTCGGGCTTGCCGCCATTGAGCGCCACCATGTTGCAGCCGAAGGAGGTCTGCAGAGGCGTGAAACGGTAGAGCTGATTGAGGACCACGTCGGCAACGGCATCGCGCTTCAGCTCGATCACCACGCGGTAACCGTCGCGATCGGATTCGTCGCGTATGTCGGAGATGCCCTCGATGCGTTTTTCGCGCACCAGCTCGGCCATCTTCTCGATCATCGAGGCCTTGTTCACCTGATAGGGTATCTCGGTGATGATCAGCGCCTCGCGCTCACCGCGTATCTGCTCGACATCAACGCGCCCGCGCATCATCACGGAGCCACGGCCGGTATCGTATGCCGAGCGGATTCCGGAGCGTCCGAGGATCAAGCCGCCCGTCGGGAAATCCGGTCCGGGAATGATTTCCATCAATTCTGCAAGCTCGATCGACGGATTGTCGATCAGCGCGACGCAACCGTCGATGACTTCGCCAAGATTGTGCGGCGGAATATTGGTCGCCATGCCGACGGCGATGCCGCCGGCGCCGTTGACGAGAAGATTGGGAAAGCGCGCCGGGATGACGCGCGGCTCCCTGGCGGAGGCGTCATAGTTTTCCTGGAAATCGACCGTATCCTTGTCGATATCCTCAAGCAGCTCGTGGGCCACCTTGGCAAGGCGCGACTCTGTGTACCGCATTGCCGCCGGTGGATCGCCGTCAATAGAGCCGAAATTGCCCTGCCCATCGATGAGCGGCACGCGCATCGAGAAGTCCTGCGCCATGCGCACCATGGCGTCGTAGATCGCCTGGTCGCCATGGGGGTGGTACTTACCCATGACGTCACCGATGATGCGGGACGACTTCACATATTTGCGGTTCCAGTGGAAACCGCCTTCATGCATTGCATAGAGAATGCGCCGGTGAACCGGCTTCAGACCGTCGCGCACATCAGGCAGCGCGCGGCTGACGATAACGCTCATCGCGTAGTCGAGATAAGAGCGCTGCATCTCCTCCATGATGGAGATCGGTTCGATGCCTGAAGGATCAGAAGGAGGGGTCAGTGAATTATCGTGTTCCGACAAGAAATATGTCCGTCACATTTTATGGAATCAGTTGCGCTCCTTATAGACGATCATACTGACAAAAGCCAACTTTCAAGCGACAATTCCTGCCTCTTTTTCTGTATATTTTTCAAATACTTATAGGAGAATATTTTTGCCAAATCATATTCAATTGCAGCTTGCGGTAAATTAGCCGGGAAAATGCGCCGATTCGGGAGGCGCGAACCTCTGCCAACACCGCTTTCCGCCCGGTTGCGACACAGCGGATCCAGTGCGGTTTCAGCAGAATTCAGGGCCCGGTTTGGCGAGCGGTTGCGTCTGTGATATGCGGACGCAGGTCATCAGATTTGCCATCAGGAATTGCCGGATATGGTCTCCTACGATGCTCTGCTCAACGCGTTCGTGACGCTGCTGGTTATGCTCGATCCACCCGGAAACGCGCCAATATTTCTCGCCCTGACGATTGGCATGAGCCGTGCCGAACGCATTCAGGTCGCATTGCGGGGCTGTGTGACCGCATTCATCATCCTGACGGTCTTCGCGATTGCCGGCTCCGGCATCTTGAAGGTCATCGGCATCACGATCCCGGCCTTTCGCGTTGCGGGCGGCCTGCTGCTGTTCTGGATTGCGTTCGAAATGGTGTTTGAAAAACGCCAGGAACGCCGCGAGGCCAGCGCAAAGAAGGTTGTCACCAAGGACCACATTCGAGACATCGCCGCCTTTCCGCTGGCCATTCCATTGATCGCGGGACCCGGATCCATCTCGGCAACGGTGCTGTTGTCGTCGACCTATTCCACGCCCCTGGAACGGATCGAGCTGATCGGCATTCTCTTTGCCGTCATTGCAATTCTGTTCGCCGCCTTCGTGATCGCGGAACGCCTCGACCGTCTGCTCGGCGAGAGCGGGCGGGCGATCCTGACACGCTTGCTCGGCGTGCTTCTAGCAGCCCTGTCGGTTCAGTTTGTGGCAGATGGCATCAAAGCCCTGATTCAGGCCTGAAACGCTGTTGAGGTGACGGCTATTTCAACTCGACGACCAGTTCTTTGCCGCCCAGGCCATGAACGCTGTCATGGCCGCGTACGGTCACGCTCGTGACGCCATCCGGAATCTCGACACCTGAAAGCGAACGTGTAAACGGCTGCTCGTTTTCATGCGGATGGGCGAGCACGCGCTTTCCGTATACGGTCCCGTCCGGTCCGACGACATCCCAGCGGTCGGCATAGTGGTCCCAGCCCTCGTCGTCATGAAGCAACGTCACGGAAAACCGCCATAAGCCGCTCGACTGGCGCTCTGCGTCGACCGCCACCACTTCGACCTCTCCGGCGATGGAAAACGATGTGAACGACATCAAAGCTCCCGCCATGAAAACGCAACAGCGCCATTGCGCGAACGTCTTTTCGGACATGTGCACCTCCTGATCGTCAGGGAGCTATCAATACATGCCCCCAGACCTTATGGAAATCACATGCGCGCGAGCGGAACTTGTGCTGCGTGAGTGTTCAGGATCAGAACGGAATCTCGTCGTCCATGTCGCGCGAAAAGCCACCTTCCTGTGCCGGCGCCGACTGCCCATAATCCTGCTGGTTGTCGCCGAAACCACCACCGCCACCACCGCCGGAGCCGCCTTCCGAACGGCCGTCGAGCATCGTGAGCGCAGAATTGAAGCCTTGGAGCACGACCTCAGTGGAGTATCGGTCCTGACCGCTCTGGTCCTGCCACTTGCGGGTCTGCAACTGGCCCTCGAGATAAACCTTCGAGCCCTTCCTCAGATATTGCTCGGCAATCTTGCAGAGACCCTCGTTGAAAATCACGACACGGTGCCACTCCGTCTTCTCCCGGCGTTCGCCCGTGTTGCGGTCCCGCCAGCTCTCGGAAGTCGCTATCCGCAGATTGGCGATCGGCCGGCCGTCCTGTGTCCGGCGGATCTCCGGATCCGCGCCCAAGTTTCCCACCAAAATAACCTTGTTGACACTGCCTGCCATGATCAAACCTCACAAATCCGGGCCCGCAACCTTATGCCGAAAGGTCTGAGCCCCCTTAGTTCCGGGGCGACAATAAACCAAGAAAAGGGGCCGTGCCCGCCGACAAAAAACTATCCACAGGAGCTTTTTTGTTCACATTATGTTCTAGTTGCACTATTGTGTCTTGTCAAATGATTCAGCTTGGGTCATGAGTGTGAGGCAATGTGGCGTTTGTATCTCGATTTGCGGCGGATCAGCCCTAGATTCAACTCCGCATCAATCCACGAATTGCTGTCTGAACGGCGCGGCGCGCATCTTTGATCCGAGTGCGGAAGGAGACCATGAGCGAACTCAAGACAATCTCGATCCGCGGCGCGCGCGAGCACAACCTTAAGAGCGTTGATCTCGACCTGCCGCGCAACACGCTCATTGTCATGACCGGCCTTTCGGGTTCCGGCAAGTCCTCGCTTGCCTTCGACACGATCTATGCGGAGGGCCAGCGCCGCTATGTCGAGAGCCTGTCAGCCTACGCCCGCCAGTTCCTTGAGATGATGCAAAAGCCCGATGTCGACCAGATCGACGGGTTGTCACCGGCCATCTCCATCGAGCAGAAGACGACCTCGCGCAATCCGCGCTCGACGGTCGGAACCGTGACCGAGATCTACGACTACCTGCGGCTTCTGTTCGCGCGCGTCGGTATTCCCTACTCTCCGGCGACGGGTCTGCCGATCGAAAGCCAGACGGTGAGCCAGATGGTCGATCGGGTCATGGCGCTGGAAGAAGGCACTCGGCTCTATGTGCTTGCTCCCCTGGTCCGCGGACGCAAGGGCGAATACCGCAAGGAACTGGCCGAGCTCATGAAAAAGGGCTTCCAGCGGGTCAAGGTCGATGGCGAATATTACGAGATTGCCGACGTGCCGGCGCTGGACAAGAAATACAAGCATGACATCGATGTGGTGGTGGACCGCGTCGTCGTTCGCGATGATCTTTCCACGCGGCTGGCGGACAGCCTTGAGACCTGCCTGCAACTGGCGGACGGTCTTGCGGTTGCAGAATTCGCCGACAAGCCCCTGCCGCCGGAAGAGACGTCCGGCGGCAGCGCCAACAAATCAAAGAACGAGACCCATGAGCGGCTGGTCTTTTCCGAAAGGTTCGCCTGCCCGGTTTCCGGGTTCACCATTCCTGAAATCGAGCCACGGCTGTTTTCCTTCAACAATCCCTTCGGCGCCTGCCCGACCTGCGATGGGCTCGGAACACAGCAGAAGATCGATCCGGCTCTGATCATCCCCGAACCGGGGCGCACGCTGCGGGACGGCGCGATCGCGCCCTGGGCCAAGTCCAGTTCGCCCTATTACGGTCAGACGCTGGAAGCGCTCGGGCGGCATTTCGACTTCAAACTCGGCGACCGCTGGAATGAGCTGTCCGACGACGCGCAGGACGCCATCCTGCAGGGGACAAAGGACAAGATCGATTTCCACTATGATGACGGCCTGCGCTCCTACAAGACCTCAAAGACCTTCGAGGGCATCATTCCGAACCTGGAACGGCGCTGGAAGGAAACGGATTCGTCCTGGGCGCGCGAGGAGATCGAGCGTTACATGGCGGCGGCGCCCTGCCCGAGCTGCGGCGGCTACCGGCTCAAGGCGGAAGCCATGGCCGTCAAGATCGACGGGCTGCATATCGGCAACGTCACGGAGATGTCGATCCGCGAGGCCGGCGCCTGGTTCGAGCACCTGCCCGAACGGCTGACCGAAAAGCAGAACGAGATCGCAGGCCGGATCTTCAAGGAGATCAAGGACCGGCTGAAGTTCCTCAACGATGTCGGTCTCGACTATCTGACCCTGTCTCGTAATTCGGGAACGCTCTCCGGGGGCGAGAGCCAGCGTATCCGCCTTGCTTCGCAAATCGGCTCGGGTCTGACCGGTGTGCTCTATGTGCTTGACGAGCCGTCCATCGGGCTCCACCAGCGCGACAATGCCCGGCTTCTGACAACGCTCAAACATCTTCGCGACATCGGCAATACGGTGATTGTCGTCGAGCATGACGAGGATGCGATCCTGTCTGCGGATCACGTGGTCGACATTGGTCCGGCGGCCGGCATCCATGGCGGCGAAATCGTTGCCCAGGGAACGCCGCAGGACATCATGTCGTCGTCGAAATCGCTGACAGGCCAATATCTTTCAGGCGTCCAGGAAGTCGAAATACCTTCGGAACGCCGCAAGATCGACAAAAAGCGCGAGATCACCGTTGTCGGAGCAAGCGCCAACAACCTGAAAGAAATCACGGCGAGTATTCCACTCGGCGTTTTCACCGCCGTGACGGGCGTTTCCGGGGGCGGCAAGTCGACCTTCCTCATCGAGACGCTCTACAAGGCAGCCGCGCGGCGCATCATGGGTGCGCGGGACAACCCTGCAGCCCATGAACGCATTGAAGGTCTGCAGCATATCGACAAGGTCATCGACATCGACCAGTCACCGATCGGCCGGACGCCGCGATCGAACCCGGCAACCTATACCGGGGCCTTCACGCCGATCCGCGACTGGTTTTCGGGCCTGCCCGAGGCGAAGGCGCGCGGCTATCAGCCGGGGCGATTCTCGTTCAACGTCAAGGGCGGCCGTTGCGAGGCCTGCCAGGGCGACGGCGTCATCAAGATCGAGATGCATTTCCTGCCCGATGTCTATGTCACCTGTGACGTGTGCCATGGCCAGCGTTACAATCGCGAGACGCTGGAAGTCACCTTCAAGGGCAAGTCAATTGCCGACGTTCTGGAGATGACGGTCGAGGAAGGCTGCGAGTTCTTTTCGGCAGTGCCGGCCGTGCGCGACAAGCTGACGACGCTGCGGCGCGTTGGCCTCGGCTATATCAAGATCGGCCAGCAGGCGACCACGCTTTCAGGCGGCGAAGCGCAACGCGTGAAACTTGCCAAGGAGCTTTCCAAACGCTCCACCGGGCGCACGCTCTACATCCTGGACGAGCCGACGACAGGCCTTCATTTCCATGACGTGGCGAAGCTGCTCGACGTCTTGCACGAGATCGTCAACCAGGGCAATTCGGTGGTTGTGATCGAGCACAATCTCGAAGTCATCAAAACGGCCGATTACATCATCGATCTCGGACCTGAGGGTGGCGACGGCGGCGGCGAGATCGTCGCAACCGGCACACCGGAAGACGTGGTCGAGGAAAAGCGCTCCTACACAGGCCAATTTCTGAAGGACCTTCTGCGCAGGCGACCCTCCAAAAACATCGAAGCCGCGGAATAGTGATTGACGGGAAATACTCAAATGGCGCGATCCGGTACAATCAGAACTGGTATTGGCGGATGGACTTTCGCTCCGTGGCGTGGAACCTTCTATCCGAAAGGCGTGCGCCAGAAAGACGAACTGCACTATGCCAGCCGCCAGCTGAAGACAATTGAAATCAACGGCACCTATTACGGCACGCAGAAACCGGAAACATTCGCCAAATGGGCTGCGGACGTGCCGGAGGGTTTCATCTTTTCCGTGAAAGGCAACCGGTTTGTCACGAACAGGCGTGTGCTGACAGACTGCGCTGAATCCATGGATCGGTTTCTCGGTTCCGGCATCACCGAACTGGGCGATCATCTCGGCCCCATATTGTGGCAATTCGCACCGACAAAGAAATTCGATCCGGACGATTTCGGCGCGTTCCTTGAGATGCTCCCGAAAGAACGGGATGGCATTGTGCTCCAGCATGCGCTGGAAGTTCGCCATGAGAGTTTCTCGTCACCGGAATTCGTCGAACTGGCAAGGCGGCATGGCGCCGCAATTGTCTATGCGGAACATCTGAAATATCCGGAGATCGCCGATGTCACCGCGCCTTTCATCTATGCGCGGCTGCAAAAAGGGCAAGATGACATTCCAACCGCCTATCCGGCCGATGATCTCGACCTTTGGGGACAACGCGCCAGGAAATGGGCCGAAGGGAGCAGTCCGGAAGGGCTTTCCTATGCGGATCCGGATCGCGCGGCCGAGGTAACAGCGCGTGACGTCTACGTGTACTTCATCCACGAGGGCAAGGTACGCGCCCCACAGGCAGCGCTGGCATTGCAGGAGCGTTGTGCGAATTAGGAATTGGCCATTGCTGGCGCTCCCTTTGAACTCCCTTTCAACGTCGCCCGTGAAAGACAGATTCAAGAATGCTTCAGCTCGATCGTGAATACTCAGATTGAAAGGTTAATTTTTGTTCTGCTCAACCTGAAATACCTGCGATTGCTCGTTCACTCACTTGCTTCATAATGAACCGCCAGCCAGACGGTTGGCGGATCCTCCTGTGTCCAGGTCACCCGGTGGCGACAATGGGCCGGCAGGTGGATCCAGTCCCCTGCCCCGAGCTGACGCTCCTTGTCCTCGCCGGCGATCAGCAACCGCGCCGAACCGGCAAGAACCATCACCCACTCATCCTCATCCTGGTCATACCAATCATCGTCGGCGGTCACCTGCCCCGTTGAAACGATCCGCTCGATGCGCATGCCGGGCGCAATTTCGAGCGTCTCGAATATTTCTTCCTTTGCCCTGCCCTCGGGAAGACCGCTGAGCAGATTGCCTGTCTTCAGCATACGGTGTCCTCTTGCATCTGATTGGTCTCCGTTCCGCCGCCCTATTCGAACAGATCACCTGGCGGCGGGATGCCGTTCACCAGATCATCCGCCGTCAATCCCTCACCCAGCCGCAGCCCGGCCTCGCCATGCATGTAGGCGGCAATCGCGGCGGCCTCGAACGCTGGAACATGCTGAACCAGCAGCGCACCGATAATGCCCGCCAAACAGTCGCCAGAACCGGCGGTAGCGAGCCATGGCGGCGCATTCGTATTGATCACGGCCCGACCGTCGGGTGCTGCGATGACGGTGTCCGCGCCCTTGTATAGAACGATTGCACCTGAACGCTCGGCAGCCATGCGTGCGCAATCGACCTTGGACAGGTCGCTGTTTTCAGCAAGATCGGGAAACAGCCGCGCGAACTCGCCCGCATGGGGTGTAAGCACAACGGGTGCGGATCCATCGGCAACGGCGGTGAAAAGCTCCTTTGCATCGTCCTTGAACGATGTCAGGCCATCGGCATCGAGTACCAGCGCACGGTCCGTTGAAATGATCGTGCGCGTAAAATCACGAGCCTTTTCACCGACACCGAAACCGGGACCCAGCACGAAACCATTCATGCGCTGGTCCTGAAGCAACAGTTCGAGCTCCTCGCCATTGGAGATGTTTCGCAGCATGACGGCGGTCAGGTGCGCGGCATTTGCTGCAATGGCAGATGCGGGAGCAAGGACCGTCACCAGCCCGGCACCGGCTCTGAGCGCCGAATGAGCCGCGAGACGCGCGGCACCGGTATGGGAGTAGGCACCGCTAAAAACGCAAAGGTGACCTTTGCTGTATTTGTGACCTGACAGTTTCGGTTCGGGAAGCAAATCGCCCCAGATTTCCGGCGTATTGAGCCAAAGATCCAGTTCATGGGTGTCAATTTCACGCTGCGGTATACCGATATCGACGAGATGAAGCTCGCCGCAATAATCCGCGCCCGGCAGTAGAAAATGCCCAGGCTTATATGCAGCGAAGGTGACCGTATGATCGGCCGAAAGCGCGACACCCTGAACCTTGCCGGTTCTGCCCGAGATGCCGGACGGAAGATCAGCGGCAACGACCGGCAGTTCCGACGAAACAACCGTCATCATGGCCTCGGCGATTTCGCCCGCGATCGGGCGATCCAGTCCCGCGCCGAAGAGTGCGTCGACCACGACATCGCCTTCACGCCAGTCGAGATCGCTGAGGGCATGTATGGTTCCGGGCCAGTCATCGCGGGCCCGTGCCGCATCGCCCTTCAGACGCCCCGGGTCAATCGAGGAGTACAATCGCACCGGCATTCCAACGTCCATGAGATTGCGCGCGGCCACATAGCCATCGCCACCATTGTTGCCCGGGCCGCAAAGCACAATGGCGCGCGTCGCCTCAGGGTAATGTTGAAGCACACAGGCGGATATAGCGGCACCAGCGGTCAACATCAGCCGGTACCCTTCAATGCCCGATCGGATGGCGGCGCTGTCTACTTCACCCATCGCCTCCGGCGTCAGTATGGGTTGGTACCCGCCTGCCTCGGATTGTGCCATCGTCCAGATGCCTCTCGCACGATTCACGGTGATTGCGACCATATCAACGCTGACAATTTGATGAACAGGTAACTCGCGCTTTAGCTGATTATTTTTTGTGCAAATGCCTAGTATCTGTGCAGAACCGAAAGTCTAAAAAATAGGCATACCTGTCTTGCGGCCCGCAACGGCAACCCACAAGGGTCTGTTTTTAACCGTTTTGGCCGCCGATAGCGCCGAAAATCTCCGGGCACGAAAAATTGCACGAAAAAAATGCCTGTCAGTCTCAAACTGGCACGGCACATGCATTTGCGTGTGAAGGTGGAGACAATTCCGCTACGTGGATCTAGCAGCGAGACAATCTCTGATGAAAAAGATCGAAGCAATCATCAAGCCTTTCAAGCTCGACGAGGTGAAGGAAGCACTTCAGGAAGTCGGCCTGCAGGGAATTACCGTAACCGAGGCCAAGGGTTTCGGTCGACAAAAGGGCCATACCGAGCTCTATCGCGGCGCCGAATATGTCGTTGATTTCCTGCCCAAGGTCAAAGTCGAAATCGTGTTGGCTGACGATACTGTCGATGCGGCCATCGAAGCCATCCGAAACGCAGCACAAACGGGCCGTATCGGCGATGGCAAGATTTTCGTGTCCAATGTCGAAGAAGTTATTCGCATCCGTACCGGCGAGACCGGTGTCGATGCCATCTAATAGGCGCCGTGACCAAACGGTGCTCGTGAAAAACCACTCTGGAAACTAGGAAGATTAAATGACCAGTGCCTCTGATATCCTCAAGCAGATCAAAGACAACGACGTCAAATTCGTCGACCTGCGCTTTACCGATCCACGCGGCAAGATGCAGCACGTGACCATGGACGCGAGCGTCACAGACGAAGACATGTTCGCCGATGGCATCATGTTTGACGGCTCGTCAATCGCCGGCTGGAAGGCGATCAATGAATCCGACATGGTGCTGATGCCGGATACGGAAACCGTGCACACGGATCCCTTCTTCGCGCAGTCGACCCTTGCCATCATGTGCGACATCCTCGATCCGATCTCGGGCGAGCCCTACAATCGCGATCCGCGCGGAACCGCCAAAAAGGCGGAAGCCTATCTGCAAGCCTCCGGCATCGGCGACACGATCTATGTCGGTCCGGAAGCCGAGTTCTTCGTCTTCGATGATGTACGCTTCACCGTCGACCCGTACAATACAGGCTTTGTGCTCGACAGCTCCGAACTGCCGTCAAACAGCGGCTCCGAATATGAGGTCGGCAACCTGGCGCACCGTCCGCGCACCAAAGGCGGCTACTTCCCGGTACCGCCGGTCGACAGTGCGCAGGACATGCGTTCCGAGATGCTGACGGTCATGGCCGAGATGGGCCTGACAGTAGAAAAGCACCACCACGAGGTGGGTGCGGCCCAGCACGAACTCGGCATCATGTTCGACACGATGACGCGCAATGCCGACAAGCTGCAGATCTACAAGTATGTGGTCCACCAGGTCGCCAATGCCTATGGCAAGACCGCAACCTTCATGCCGAAGCCGGTCTATGGCGACAACGGAACGGGCATGCACGTTCACCAGTCCATCTGGAAGGACGGCAAGCCGACCTTCGCGGGCGATGAGTATGCCGGCCTGTCCGAGACCTGCCTCTACTATATCGGTGGCGTCATCAAACACGCCAAGGCTCTCAACGCTCTGACCAACCCGTCGACAAACTCGTACAAGCGTCTGGTCCCGGGTTACGAAGCGCCGGTCCTGCTCGCCTATTCCGCCCGCAACCGCTCGGCATCCTGCCGTATTCCGTTCGGCTCGTCGCCGAAATCGAAGCGCGTCGAAGTGCGGTTCCCGGATCCGGCCGCCAATCCTTACCTGGCATTTGCCGGAATGGTGATGGCCGGTCTCGACGGCATCAAGAACAAGCTGCACCCCGGCGATGCCATGGACAAGGATCTCTACGACCTGCCGCCGCAGGAGTTGAAGGAAATCCCGACCGTGTCCGCATCGTTGCGCGAAGCCGTCGAAACACTGGATGCCGACCGTCAGTTCCTGACCGCTGGCGGGGTTTTCTCCGACGACCAGATCGATGCCTATATCGAGCTGAAGATGGAAGAGGTCATCCGTTTCGAACACACGCCGCACCCGGTCGAGTTCGACATGTACTACTCGGTCTAGTTTACCGAACCTGGACACTGAAAGCCGGGCAAATCGCCCGGCTTTTTTTATCCCGCATTGGACAACATCCAATTGAGTGTCTCGCGCCAGTCGACCATCCGGATTGGCGTGCCGTGGCTGCCGCTCTGGAAGAGCACGAAGCGGATCGGGTATGGCCGGTTGGAAGCAAATCGGACACGTTCATAAAGCGCATGCTGGCCGCGCCAGTCGTAGACGCTGTCGCGGCTGCCATGGGCAAGCAGGACCGGAACGCCGGCGTGGTAGGCGGCACTGCGCAAAAAGGACTCGTCCCCGGTCCCACCAAGAATAGCAATTCCCGCAAGACGTGACGAGATACCGGGATCATTGCTACCTTGCCAGCACAACATACTGCCCATGGATCCGCATGCCAGAATTACGGGCGCATTGGGTGCGGTGCGGCGGATATAGGTGACAAGCGTCTTCAGATGCTCGAGACCGGTGCGATCAAAACTCGGTATTGTCGGCGCGTAATAGACACCGCCGTTCTTCACGGCCAGATTTTTCAGACGGTTGAAGTTGCCGCCGAATGTCCAATCCTTGACACCCAGGCGGCGGTCCCCGCCCCGTCCGTGAATAAAGATGACAGCGAATTTTGCTTTCTTGCTCGCACCAACCTCATAGGCCTCAACGGCGATATCCGACGCGCGGATTGTGATGGCCCTTTGCTGGCGTTTCGGGCGCAAAGACACATAGCTGCGATGGGCACGGACCTCAGGCACCTGATCACGCTTGTTGATATCACGTTCCGCGCGATAGTCGATTTTGAGAAATGCACCGCCGTCGCGGCTCTCCAGAACCGACGGGTATGAAAACAGTTTGTCCTTGTGGGGCCGCAATTTGATCGATTCGCTTGCAAAGGCCGTTGTCATGGCCGCGAGAGCGAAGGTGATGGCTGTTATTCGCAGCAATTTCATCTCAGCACGCCATCCATCTGTTCAAGAAGCAACGATTCGGGGGAAGTTTAGACAATGAATGGTGAATTTTTGGCACAATAGATGACAATACACCGTAATTCCACTAACCTGTCGCCGCCGATTGGTGCTTCTCGAAGCACCAAAAGACGTCTGCGGGAGAGAGTATCGGTCCATCGGGACATGATGCCGCCGAAGGGGAAAATGCCCAAAATCTCTCAGGCAAAAGGACCGTAGACAGAAAGGCACTCTGGAAAGTCGGGGCAGCCGTCCCGCGCCGAAGGTGTAAGCGTTGCCGACAGAGTTCCGGTCGCGCGAGTCTCTCAGGCTCCAGACAGAGGGGCGCTAAGTCCGCGCGAAAGTGCGGGTCAGCGCAACCGTGTCTGGAGCCAGAATGGAAAAACAACTACCCCTCAAAGAACTGCATGTGGCTGCGGGTGCCCGTTTCGGGCCCTTTGCCGGCTATGACATGCCGATAACCTACCCGCTTGGCGTGATGAAGGAGCATCTTCACACACGTGCGTCCGCGGGACTGTTTGACATTTCCCACATGTCGCACATCGAAGTCCGGGGTCCGCAGGCTGCGGACCTTGTCTCCCATGTCTGCCCCTATGACGCATCCGCTCAACCGATGATGACGGGGCGCTATACCTATATGCTCAACGAAAACGCCGGCATGATCGACGACCTGATCGTCAGCCGGCTCGGCGAGGAACGTTTCCTGGTGGTTGCGAACGGCGCCTGCGCCGACAAGGACCTCGAACACCTGCAAAAGGCCTCGGCCGCTTTCGAGGCGGATGTGGCGCATGTGCCGCGTGTCTTTCTGGCCTTGCAGGGACCGAAGGCCGCCGAAGTGCTGGCAGACCTCACCCCGTCCAGCGGCACGCTGGTTTTCATGCAGGTGACCGAACTTGATGACGGAACATTCCTGTCGCGCTCGGGCTATACGGGCGAAGACGGCTTTGAAATCGGCCTGTCGCTCGACAAGGCAGAACACTTCGCCGCGCAGCTCGCAAGCAATCCCAATGTGGAGTGGATCGGGCTTGGCGCCCGTGACAGCCTGCGGATCGAGGCGGGGCTTCCGCTTTACGGACAGGATATGGATGAGGAGACGGATCCGGCAACCGCCGGTCTGATATGGGCGATCCCAAGGGAGTTGCGGTCCGGGGGCGGTTTTGTCGGCGCCGCTGCGCTATCCAAATTGCTCGCCGATGGGGTTTCCCGCAAACGTATCGGTCTGAGGCCGCAAGGCCGCGCGCCGGTGCGCGGCGGCTCGGTCCTGTTTGCCGGCGAGGCACCAGACGCGCCGGAGATCGGCATTGTGACGTCCGGCGGCTTCGGACCCTCCTGCGGGTTTCCGGTGGCAATCGGCCGGATCGACAAATCGGCCGGTTCAGCCGGCGATCAGATTTTTGCGGACGTCCGCGGCAAGCGGCACGCCTGCAGCATCGAAAAACTGCCGTTTGTGGAACACAACTATTTCCGAGGAGGCTAACCATGGCGACCACGTTTTTTACCGAAGATCATGAATGGATTCGCGTCGACGGCGAGGAAGCCGTTGTCGGGATCACCAACTATGCGCAGGAGCAACTGGGCGACATCGTTTTCGTCGAACTGCCCGATGCCGGCCAGAAGGTCCAGAAAGGCGATGCCGTTATCGTCGTTGAATCCGTGAAGGCGGCATCCGATGTCTATGCACCTGTCGCCGGAGAGGTGACGGCTGTCAACGACGCGCTGGAGGGCGAGCCCGGATTGATCAATGACTCCGCGCAATCCGACGGCTGGCTGATCAAGCTGCGTCTCGACGACGCATCGCAGCTCGAGGGACTTATGGATGAGGCCGCCTATACGGCGATGGTGGGCTAACGGAGATTGCCATGACTGTTCACAATCACGAGGCGCCGGCCGATGGCAAGGATGAGATCCTGCCTTTTGTGGCGCGACACAACGGTCCCGCGCCGGCGGATGTGCGGACCATGCTGGCCGCCATCGGCGTTCCTTCAGTGGAGACCCTGATCAGCCAGACCATACCGGAGGCGATACGCTTTCACGGAAAACTTGATCTGCCGTCAGCGGCGGACGAGCACGATGCGCTTGCGGAGCTTCGCGCCAAGATCGATGAGAATGTGGAGGCTCGGTCCTTTATTGGCCAGGGGTATTATGGCTGCAGGGTTCCTGCGGTCATTCAACGCAACATGTTCGAAAATCCAGCCTGGTATACGGCCTATACCCCCTATCAGCCGGAGATCAGCCAGGGCCGGCTCGAGATGCTGTTCAATTTCCAGACGCTGATCAGCGAGCTGACCGGACTTCCCGTTGCGAACGCCTCGCTCCTGGATGAAGCAACGGCAGTCGCGGAAGCGGCCGGCATGGCGTATCGCCACCACCGCATGAAGCGCCACACAATCTCGGTCGTCAACAAGCTTCACCCGCAATCGCAAACGGTTCTGGAGACGCGCATGTCTCCGCTCGGTATTTCGGTGAAGGACGGCGTACCGGACGACGATACAGCCGCGGTGATCTTCTCCTGGCCGGATACGACGGGCGGTTTCGAAGATCCATCGGAAATCGTCAAACAGGCGAAGGACGCCGGAGCCCTGGTGATCGTCGTTACCGACCCGCTCGCGCTCACACTGCTTCAACCACCCGGGGAATGGGGTGCCGACATCGTCGTCGGCTCGGCCCAGCGCTTCGGCGTGCCGATGGGCTTTGGCGGTCCGCACGCTGCCTATATCGGCGTTTCGGAAAATCTGACACGCATCATGCCGGGGCGTCTCGTTGGGCAGTCGGTCGACGCAAAAGGCAATCCTGCGTATCGGCTGGCCTTGCAGACCCGCGAACAACATATCCGGCGCGACAAGGCTACGTCGAACATCTGCACGGCCCAGGCACTGCTTGCCAATATGGCAGCCGCCTATGCAATCTGGCATGGTCCGGATGGCCTTCGTGCCATTGCCGCACGCACATCGCAGTTCGCGGATCGTTTTGCCCAGGGCCTGAAGTCCGCCGGCTATGAGCTGCTCCATGACAGCTTCTTCGACACGCTTGCGGTCCGCGTGGACGGCAAGGCGCGTGAACTGGAAAACAAGGCTCGCCTTGCAGGCTACCTGATCCGCGTCGTCAACGAGGACACCGTCGGCATCTCCTTTGACGAGACGACCAGCGAACGGGATTTTGCCACCCTTTGCGATGTGTTCGGTTGCACTGAAAGCGCCCGGAGCGGCGCATCCCATCTGCCGGCGCAGCAGCGCACATCGCCATACCTGACACAGGACGTGTTCCGTTCCATCAAGTCGGAAACGGACATGATGCGTTACCTTCGGGTTCTGGCCGACAAGGACCTTGCCCTTGACCGGGCCATGATCCCTCTCGGTTCGTGTACCATGAAGCTCAATGCGGCAGCCGAGCTTGCGCCGGTCAGTTGGCGCAAGATTGGCAATATCCACCCGTTCGCACCCGCTGAACACGTGACGGGTTACCGCAAGATGATCGACGAACTTGAGCATTGGCTGTGCCAGATCACTGGCTTTGCGGCCGTCAGCCTGCAGCCTAACGCTGGAAGCCAGGGCGAATTTGCGGGACTGACAGCCATCCGTCGCTACCATGAGTCGCGCGGCGAAGGCCATCGCGATGTGTGTCTGATCCCTTCATCGGCCCACGGCACAAATCCGGCCAGCGCGTCGATGTCAGGACTGCGTATTGTTGTCGTCAATTGCACGGATGCCGGGGATGTCGATCTTCAGGACCTGAAGGCGAAGGCGGAAGAACACAGCGACAGTCTGGCAGCGCTGATGATTACCTACCCTTCAACCCACGGCGTTTTCGAACAGCAGATCAAGGATATCTGCGATCTCGTCCACCAACACGGTGGACAGGTCTATTTCGACGGCGCGAACCTCAATGCCATGGTGGGTTTGGCGCGCCCTTTCGAGATCGGCGCGGATGTGTGCCATATGAACCTGCACAAGACGTTCTGCATTCCACATGGAGGCGGGGGTCCGGGGATCGGTCCGATCGGCGTTTCGGCGCACCTCAAGCCGTTTCTACCGGGCGATCCGCTTGCAGATGGCAGCGGTGCCGTCGCGGCGGCCGCCTTCGGCAGCGCATCAATCCTGCCGATATCCTGGATGTATATCCGGATGATGGGTGCGGACGGTCTGAAATCCGCATCGGAAATGGCAATCCTGTCGGCCAACTACCTCGCGGCACGCCTCGAGAACAATTTTGACATCTTGTACCGGGGAAAGAACGGCCGGGTGGCGCATGAATGCATCATCGACACACGCCCGTTCAAGGACAGCGCCGGCATCGGCGTGGAAGACATTGCAAAGCGCCTTATCGACTACGGCTTCCATGCGCCCACCATGTCATGGCCGGTCGCCGGGACGCTGATGGTAGAGCCGACGGAATCCGAACCGCTGGCTGAAATCGACCGCTTCTGCGAGGCCATGATCGCGATCCATGATGAAATGAGCCGCATCGAGCGCGGTGAATGGGAAAGTGACGATAACCCGCTCGTCAACGCACCGCACACGGCGGAGATGGTCATTGCGGGAAACTGGGATCACGGATACGACGCCATGCTGGCCGTTGCACCGGGCGGCAGTGCCCAACTGACTTCCAAGTACTGGCCGCCAGTCGCACGGGTCGACAATGTTTATGGCGACCGCAACCTGGTCTGCACCTGCCCGCCGATCGAGCAACTGGCGAGCTGAATGAAAGCCGCGGACGCTGTTACCGGTCAGCGTCCGCGGGATTCTTCCACGAGCTTCCACACCACATCTGCGGCAATATCGGCCGGTGGATGATCGGCCGACATGGCACCACGGACATAATCGAACCCGTGCAGCATTTCATAACGTTCGGACGACTGGTGAAGCAGCCGCTCCAGACGGCGCGCCATCAATCCGGGCCGGATCATTTCCTGCATGTACTCATTGATGAGCGGATAATCGGCAATGAAGTTGGGCAGTGCTGCCGTCCAGGCGGTAATGCGATGGATGATCAATTTCGACAATGTATCAATTCGGTATGCCGATATGCACGGAACGCCGACAAGAGCGAGTTCCAGAAGCACGGTTCCGGACGCCGCGAGCGCAACATCCGCTTCCTCGAAAGCCTGCCACTTTTCCTCGGCTGTCGCGGTGACACGCACCGGTACGTCCCAGCGGGCGACTTCGGCCCTTACCTTCTCCTCAAGCCGGGGTAGTGTCGGCACCTGAAAGCGGACCTGCGGCATGCGTTCGGCAAGCAGATGCGCGGTTTCCCTGAAATCCGGCAGAAGCCTATTGAGCTCGCCGTTGCGTGATCCGGGGAGGATCAAACACAATGGCGCATCCGAAACCGGCAGAGCCTGGGCGATGTTATTGGACCGCCGGGCCATCTGGCCCGTGGCCGCGGCAAGAAGCGAAGCGTCGGAGGCAAGCCGATGGCCAACATAGGTCAGCGGCGGTCCACCGAGTTTAGAGACAACATCCGCCTCGAACGGAAAAATCGAAAGTACATGATCAACATAGGCTGTCATCCGCTGCGCCCGTTCCGGTTTCCACGCCCAGACAGTCGGACAGACATAGTTGACGATCGGAAGCTTCGGCAGCGCCTTGCGAACCCGCCTGGCAACGCGATGTGTAAACTCCGGACTGTCAATGATGACAAGGACATCCGGATCTGCGGCGATGATCGCATTGGCGGCCTTGCGCAGATGGCCGAGCAGTTTCGGGAGTTGCGCGACGATCTGGCCGACGCCTATGATCGAAAGGTCGCCGTAATCAAACAGCGATTTTAGCCCCTGGGCTGACATGGCCTCACCGCCGACACCCACCAGATCGACCGGCCTTTCACCATTCGCATTGAGCGCGGCGATCAAGTCGGCGCCGAGCAGATCCCCGGAAGGCTCACCGGCGATTATGGCCAGCTTGAGAGGTGGCGGCAGATCTCTCATGACACCCCATCCGCCCTATCGCCGGCTGGATGCTGGCGGTCGATGCCGGTAACGAACAGTCCGCGCTGGTCGGCTTCATCGATGACGGTTTGTCGCTCAAGCACAAACGCCCTACCCGCATCAACGGCAATTCCAGAAAGACCGGCTGCATCGGCATTGCGGACAGTGTCCGGGCCAATCGACGGCAGATCAGCGCGCAAATCCTGCTGCGGTTTGCACAGTTTTACCAGGACACCCTTTCGCGTTGCTGAGATGCGTCCATTCTTTCGCAGCTCGGCGATCCGGGCGAGCATGCCGTCGGTCCCTTCGGCACCTTCAAGCGCGACAATACGGCCGCCTACCGCCACAGCCCCCTGCCCGACATCCAGCGCGCCCAGCGCATTGGCTGCCGCACATGCCGCGGTGATGTTCTTCACATCGTTCGCCCCGGGCTTGCGTTGTGTGATCGGACCAAATTCTGCGAGCAGATCCGGAACGACTTCCTGTGCGCCAACAACGCGGCAGCCGGCTGATTCTATGATTGAGATAACGGTGCGCAGCAGCTTGTCGTCACCGCCGCTCGAAAGGGCTCTCAAGATTGCCGGGGCAAATCGAAACAGGCGCAACGGCCCGCGCAGTTCACGCAATTCGGGACGCCGGTTGACCCCGCCTGACATTATAACCCGGTCTATTCCCTTGTCCCTTAACAGGGCGTGGATGCGGGCTGCGTCACCCAGGCCAACGGTAACCTGCTCGAATTCGCCGGGAATGTCGTTCGCCTCCCCGACGAGGCCGATGATGAAGGGATCGTCTCCCTGGACTCGTGCCGCCCTGGCGATATCAAGCGGCAGACGACCTCGGCCGGCGATGATGGCCAAACGTGCCTTGATCCGCTGCGACCGGCCGTCGGGCTTCATCGGGGTTACACCCTTTTTTCCTTCGCCGCAGAAGCAAGGCCACGATGGCTCTCACCATCCATGAATGCGAAGAGGTCCACCAGCGCTGGAATATTGTCATATTCGTGCCTGATCGCCTCGAGGTTCCCGCGGACGGTTCCCTCGCCATGGAAAATCTGCTTAAAGGCGCGCCGCACCGTATGGATTTCTGCCTTGCTCATCCCTGAGCGCGACATCCCGATGACATTCAGTCCCCCGAGGATGCCGGGATTGCCGTTCAGCATGCCATAGGGGATCACGTCCAATGAACATGCCGCGAGCCCGCCAATGAAGGCGTGATGGCCGATGCGGCAGAATTGGTGAACCGCCGCTCCTCCACCCATGATAACCCGGTCGCCAACGGTAACATGCCCGCCCAACATTACGTTGTTGGACAAAATGACATGGCTTCCAATGTGGCAATCATGCGCGACATGAGAGTAGGCAAGGAACATCGAGTGGCTCCCGACCGTGGTAATGCCACCCGCATCAGGCATGCCGGTATGCATGGTCACGCCTTCCCGGATGACGCAGTCGGAACCAATCCGCAGCTCGGTTTCCTCACCCTTGTAGTTGACGTTCTGGGGTTCGGCGCCCAGGGCGGCACCGTGAAACACTGCCGTCCTTTCTCCAATTGTGGTCTTCCCGGTGACAACCGAATGGCTCATCAACCGAACACCGTCATTGAGCGTTGCCGCGTTACCGACATAGCAGAAGGGTCCGATAGTGACATTCTCACCGATGTGCGCTCCGTCTTCAACGACGGATGTCGGATGTATGCTGGCCGATGCAGCGATCATCAAGCGTTACCTTCCTGTTCGTCTTTCACCAGCATTGCGCCCACATCTGCTTCGGCTACTTTCGTGCCATCAACGATGGCTTCACAATGAAATTTCCAGATCGTTCCGCGTTGTTTCAGCTTCTTGACGTGGTATTCAACACGATCGCCCGGCACGACGGGTTTGCGAAAACGCCCATTGTCGATCGTCATGAAGTAAACGACATTTGCCTTGGAGTCCTGCGTACGGGCACATATTGCACCGGCCGTCTGTGCCATGCCTTCGATCAAAAGCACGCCGGGCATCACCGGGTTTTCAGGAAAGTGCCCGGTGAAATGCGGTTCGTTGGCCGTCACGTTCTTGATTCCGACCGCTGAATTGTCCGCGTCGATATCAACGATCCTGTCGACGAGAAGAAACGGATAGCGATGCGGCAACAGGCGCATGATCTCCGAAAGATCGACGCTTTCCAGCGTGGTGTTGTTGGTGTTACTCATTTGCCGAACCCTTCGTATTACCTTTCCTGCCAAATGCCCTGGCGTTCAGTTCTGCAACATCTTTCAATTGCGACTGGACGGATTCCGCCGGAACCCCACCCCGTCTGGTGCTTGCCGGCACATCGCCGGTGACTGCGCTCATCCCGGCGACATGCGCACCGTCGCCGATACTCACATGGTCATTTACACCCGATCCGCGGCCAATCACGACCCGATCGCCGATTGAAACGCTTCCAGCTATACCAGCCTGACCGGCTATCGTGCAGGAACGGCCAATGCGGACGTTGTGTCCGATGTGCACGAGATTATCGATCTTTGTCCCCTCGCCGATCACGGTATCATCCAGCGCACCACGGTCGATTGTCGTGTTTGCGCCGATTTCGACGCCATCCTGCAATATGACACGTCCAATCTGCACGACTTTCGAAGGACCGGCATCTCCAGTCGCATAGCCGAACCCATCCTGTCCGATCCGCACACCCGGATGCAGTATCACACCGTTGCCAATGAGGGCGTGCTGGATGGTAACGCCGGCTGACAAGGTGCAGTCTCTGCCGATGCGGCAATCGGGGCCCACGACCACGCCCGGGCCGATCCTTGTCCCGGAGCCCAGATGGACGCCGGCACCAATGACCGCGCCCGCTTCGATGCTCACATGGTCTTCAAGGCGAGCGGTCGGATGAACCGATGCGCCGGGCGAGACCCCTTCGTCGCGACCGATCAATACCGGCCGCCTGGCCAGCGGATACAGCAACGCTGCTGCCAGCGCGAATGCAGCATGCGGATCATCTACAACAAGCGCGGCACTTCGTTCGGGCACATGCTGTGCGTGTTTTTCGGAACAAATCACAGCCGATGCAGCCGTCTCAAGCAGCGGTTCCAATGATTGTCCAACAGCAAAAAAGCAAATGTCCCCGGATTTTGCGCGCGCTAGGGACGCCGCACCCGTTACGATCACACCGGCAGCAGTCTGGTCCGGCAACTGCGCGCCAATCGCCGCGGAAAGCTCGGATAAACTCACTCCGCTATGTGGGGGGAAAAAGCGACCGTCTTCCATACTTACAACAATTCAGGGCCCGTCGCATTCTGACAGGCCCTGCCGCTGGGTCGTGCGTTGCGCGCAGTTTGCGCTGCAGTTCGACCGATTTGTTTACACTCAGAACCGTCCCGCTGTACCGAAGCGGAATATCTGTGTTTCGTCAAACGCCTCTTTTGCGACCGGGAAACCGAAATCAAGCCGGAAGGGTCCGAATGGCGACGACCAGATAATACTGGTGCCGACTGATGCACGCCATTGCATGTCGAGACCATTGACGACGGTCGCTCCGAGAGCGAGATCGCTGCCGTACAGCGTCGCTGCATCGGCAAAGACGGCACCACGCAGTCCGAAGTCACGCGGAACGATCGGTATCGGGAAGCCGACCTCCGCCGTGGCGTTGAAGTAGGTCGTGCCACCGAGCGCATCGCCGTTGGTATCACGCGGCCCGATGCCCTGGCTCTCGAAACCACGGATTGTCTCACCGCCGATAAACAGCTGGTCAAAGACACGCAGATTGCCGGAAGTCGGGATTACATAACCACCGCCAACGCTGACCAGACCGATGATATCGCCGTAGTCGGACAACGGCCGGTAGTAACTTCCCCTTGCGGTTATTTTGGCGAACTGCGCGTCACCGCCCAGCCCGGCAAACTCGCCGGTCATGCGCGCAAAGATACCTTCACGTGGCAGCCGCTTGTCGTCGATCGTGTCGTAAATAATCGAACTCGAGATCGAGGACTTTATCCACGGGCTGTTGTTGATGGCATCCTGAATGGGCGCGGAGAAGGTCGCACCGGCATCCGGGTTGTATTCTTCCTGTGAGTAGGTGTAGGCGAGAACAGTCCGGACACGGTCCGTAATCGGCGCTGCGACACGGAAGGTCACGCCCAGCGTTTCAATATCGTAGCCGTTCTGAGACGAGTCTTCCGATTTGGCGACATCAAATCCGGCGGCGAGCCGATAGCCCAGGAAGTAGGGCTCGGTGAACGAGAACGTATAGGTGCGGGTGTTCTCGCCGCCACCGACGGCGACCTTTATGAACTGGCCGCGTCCAAGGAAGTTCCGTTCGGTGATTCCGATCTCGGCCGTTGCACCGGAGGAACCGGTCGAGTAGCCGGCGCCGATCGAGAATTCACCGGTGGCCTGATCCTTGACGTCGACAATGATTACCACACGATCGGGCTCGGATCCCGGCTGGGTAGTGATGTTGACCGCCTGGAAGTAGCCCAGCGCCTCGAGCCGGCGCTTCGCGCGTCGGATCAGCACCTGGTTGAAGGCATCGCCTTCACTGATATCGAATTCACGACGAATAACGTAGTCCGCCGTGCGGGTGTTGCCGCGAATCTCGATCCGCTCAACATAGGCCCTCTGACCCTGATCAATCAGATAGGTGACGGAAATCGTCCGGTTAACGAAGTCCCGGTTGCCGCGCGGCGTGACCTGAGCAAAGGGATAACCGTCCGCGGCGGCTGCCTCTGAGATGGAGATGATCGATTCCTCGACCTTCTCGGCGCTGTAAACGGCGCCCTTGCGGCTGGTGAGATGACGCCGGACACTTTCAGCATCGATACCCGCGACGGTGCTTTCGACCTCGATTTCGCCGAAGGTGTAACGCTCACCTTCATCCAAAGTAATCGTGATTATGTAATCGTTGCTCTCCGGATCGAGATCGGCGGTTGTCGAGATGATTCGGAAATCTGCAAAGCCGCGATTGTAGTAGAAACGCCGCAGCAGTTCCTCATCGGCCTGAAGCTTGTCAGGGTCGTAGACATCCTTGCGAGAAAGGAACGACAGGAAGCCGGACCGCTTGGTCGCAATCACGTCGGCCAACCGGCCGTTTGAATAATACTGGTTACCGACAAAGTTGATCGAGGCGATTTTCGTCCGACCGCCTTCATTGATCTCAAAGGCGACATTCACCCGACCGCCGTTCAGGTTCACAACCTGTGTGGTGACAACCGCCTCGCTGCGCCCGATGCGGTCGTAGGCCTCCTTGATCGCTTCCGCGTCAAACTCGACCGTTGTTTCGTCATAGGGGCCAAGCGGCTTCGACTGGACGAGCGCTTCAAGTTGCTTGTCCTTTATCTTCTTGTTTCCGTTGAAGACAATCTGATTAATGATCAGATTTTCGTCGACGGTGACGATCAGGACCCTTGCCCGCTGATTGATTGTCACATCGGAGAAAAGGCCCGTCGCGAACAACCGCTTTACGGATTCGTCGATATCGACACTGGTGAAGTTTACGCCCGGCCTGATGGTGATGTTGCCGCGGATGGTCTCGGCATCCACGCGCTGGTTACCCCGAACTTCGATCACGCTCACGACCGCCGCCTGTGCCGCCGTCGTGGTGCTGAAAAAGGCCAACCCCGCCCCGCTCACGACGATACACATTGCGAGCGTTAGCGCGGTTACCGCGCTCAGTAACTTTGAACCGGCCTTCATTGGCGTCGTTTACCCTTTATCCCAATGTCCCCAGAGCGAACCGAAAGGCGATTCCTTCCTCTCCGCCGTTTTACAGTGTTTTGAGCTACAAGCAAGCCATTGAGTTGATTTCTGTTTACTAACTGTCAACAAGTGGCGAATAGGCAACGGGGCCGCAGTAAAACATCTAACAATTTGTTACGAAGTTTTACGGTATCGCGAGCGGCTCAATTCTAATCCACCAACAATAACAAAAACATGGCAATTGCTAGCCGAATAACATTGTTACATCGTTCCATGTGGCAAAAAGCATCAACATGAGCACAAGACTCAATCCGATTTTGAAGGCTACTTCCTGGGCTTTTTCGCCGACCGGCCTGCCCCGTACAATCTCTATCGCATAGAAGACAAGATGGCCTCCATCGAGCATGGGAATCGGTAGAAGATTCAAGAAACCGATGGACACCGAAAGGACGGCGGTCAGCTGCAGCAAAGCGCCAACTCCGAGGGTCGCGACCTGACCCGAAACCTGTGCGACGCGAATCGGTCCGCCAAGCTGATCGGCCTTCTCACGGCCAATGATGATGTTTCCGATATAGCCGACCGACCTTGCGATAATGAACCAGCTCTCGCCGGCAGCAGCACCCAGCGCCTGAACCGGGTTGAGCTCCTGCCTGCGGAAATTCGCGACGGAAGCATCCGTGACGACCCCGATGAGGCCAACCTCCATCTTGTTTCCGAACTGGTCCTCTATTTCCGACCTTTTCGGCACAATGGGCACCTGCAATGTCTCGCCGTCACGGTCGACGGTCAGCAGGATTTCGACCTCCGGCCGCGGCGAAACGTAGCGGCGAATGTCCTCAAAGGTCACCACCGGCCTGTCGTCGATGGCCGTAATGATGTCGCCCGGCATCAGCCCTGCCTGCTCCGCGGCGCTGCCGGGCTGCACTTCTGCGACAACCGGATCGGCCACCGGCCTGCCATAGATGCTGAACATGATTGCGAAAATCGCGATGGCCAGGATGAAATTCGCAATCGGCCCGGCCGCAACCGTCGCCACGCGTTTCCAGACATTTGCGCCGAGGAAGGATCGTTCGCGGTCCTGTGCGCTCATACCGGATACGGCATCGAAGTCCGGCGCGCTTGCAGCGTTTTCGTCGCCATAGAATTTGACATAGCCGCCCAATGGAATAGCAGAGAGCTTCCACCGGGTCCCGTGCTTGTCATTGTAGCCGACGATTTCCGGTCCGAAGCCGACCGAAAAGGTCAGGATCCGGATCCCGCACCAGCGCCCAACGAGATAGTGTCCCATCTCGTGGACGAAAACGACGAGGGTCAGCACAATCAGGAACGGCACGATGTAGCCGATCAGAAATCCGTAAACCGAGATCAGATAGTCCATGCAACAGGTCCGTTCCTAGTCATCAGGGGCCCAGCAGCTGAAGCGCGATGCCGTTGCCTTCGCCGGGGGGAATTTCGTTTCCGGGCAGAGCCGCCCCGATCACATAAGCGGCAAAGGCGGCAAAAATGACGCTGTCAACGCGGTCCATGACACCACCGTGCCCGGGTATTATCGCACCGGAATCCTTGACGCCAAACTGCCTTTTGAAGTTGGACTCGAAAAGATCACCCATCTGCCCGGCAAGTGACAAAAGTGCCGCCAGAAGCGCCGCCCAGACAAACCTGGAATCCGTCAGCACCATCGCGGCAAAAACCCCGACAAGCATACCGCCAAACAGTCCGCTAGCGAAACCGGACCATGTTTTCTTGGGTGACATGACCGGGGCCAGTTTAGGCCCGCCGAACCGGCGGCCGCCAAAATAGGCGAATATGTCTGTTGCCCAGATTACTGCCAGTACAAATATCACGGCGGCGAATCCATAGCTGCCCGAGTCGCGTAACTCCGCGAATGCCGCACCGGAAAAGCCGGCATAGACGAGCCCCAGGGCCGGCCAGCCGTCCAGTCCTTCCAAAAGCCTGATCAGCAACGACAGTCCCGCGCCTGCCGCTGTCACAGCGAGGGCCAGGCTGCCCCAGCCGGCCAGGATGCAAATCCCAGTAGCGGCGATGGTACAGATACCGACAGCCCAGACCTGGGTGCTCAGCGACCGCGTCTGCACAATGCGGAACCATTCAAAAAAGACCAGCGCCATGATCACGACAGAAAGCAGCTTGAAGCCGAGGCCACCAATCCAGGCCAGATAAAGAACCAGCAGTCCCAGTATGACACCTGAGACCGTGCGCAGCAGAAGCTCGCTTTGCATCAGGAACCCAAAGCCAGATCTTGCTCGGCCACGGCGCCGAAACGCCGATTGCGACTCGAGAATTGCCGTAGCGCCTCCTCGAATTCGGAACGATCGAAATCCGGCCAAAGACAAGGCAGGAACACGAATTCGGCATAGGCGGCCTGCCATATCAGGAAATTGGAGATGCGCTGCTCTCCGCTTGTGCGGATGACAAGGTCCGGATCCGGCACGCCGGATGTATCCATGGCGTCGCCGATCATATCCTCATCGATATTTTCCGGCGCGATTTCGCCGCGGGCTGCCCGCATGGCAAGCAAGCGCGCGGCGCGGGTTATGTCGTCTCTGCCGCCGTAGTTGAACGCTATGATGAGTTCGAGTGCCCCATTTTCCCTGGTAAGCTCCTCGGCTTCCGTCAGAAGCGCCAGAATATCGGGCTTCAGCGTCTTGCGATCACCGATAACACGGACCCGCACATTTTCGCGATGAAGTTCCGCCAGATCGCGCCGGACAAAAAACTTCAGCAGGTTCATCAGATCATTGACCTCGTCCTCGGGACGGCGCCAGTTTTCGGATGAAAACGCAAACAAAGTCAGATATTTGATGCCCAGTTCACCAGCAGATTTTACAGCCTGTCGAACCGCTTCAACGCCCTTGCGATGACCAGACGTCCGCGCCTGGCCGCGCTGCTGGGCCCATCGTCCGTTTCCATCCATGATGATGGCCACATGTTGAGGCGTATTCAACGACCGACCTCTGCCTTGTTTCTATACGGGAAGTGTCGCAGATTCGCGCGACGCCTTAAACCTGCATAATTTCCGCTTCTTTGTCACTGAGCAGCCGATCAATTTCGGCGATCATCTCGTCAGTCAGCTTTTGTACATCATCGGACTGTGCGTGACTTTCGTCCTGACTGAGATCGCCGTCCTTTTCCGCCTTTTTAAGGGTATCCATGCCGTCCTTGCGAACGTGCCTGACGGCGATACGCCCGTTCTCGGCATAATTGTGCGCGACCTTGACCAATTCCTTGCGGCGTTCCTCGTTGAGTTCCGGCAAGGGAATCCTCAATGTGCTGCCGTCCGTGACCGGGTTCAGGCCGAGATTGGACTCTCGAATCGCCTTCTCCACTGCCCCGACCATTGACTTGTCCCAGACGGAAACCGTGATCATGCGCGGTTCCGGAACAGAGATGTTTGCCACCTGATTCAACGGCATTTTCGAGCCGTAGGCGTCGACTGAAACCGGATCAAGGACATTTGCAGAAGCCCGTCCCGTTCTCAATGCCGCAATGTCGCTTTTGAATGCCGAAATGGCGCCCTCCATACGACGCCTCAAGTCGGCGAAATCTGCACCGTCACTCATGGTTGATAGTCTCCACTTCACTACAGGTCGGCCAAAACCGCCCGATAATACACCACAACAGGCCTAGCAGTCCCGCCCGAACAAGTACAGAAAGACACAAAAGTGGGAGATTTCGGGCGCCCGCGTCGCGGGACTTTACGAGTCATTGACGACTGTTGCACGCCCTGCGCCGTTGAGGATTGCCGCGAACCCACCCTTCTCGTGGATTGAAAAGACAATAATAGGAATGGCATTTTCCCTGGCAAGTGCGACCGCGGCAACATCCATGACCGCCAGACCTTTCTCCAGCACCTCGTCATGGGTCAGCGTATCGAAGCGGCGCGCCTCGGGATTGGACTTCGGATCGTCCGAGTATATTCCATCGACCTGTGTGCCCTTGAAAATCGCCTGGGCACCCATCTCGGCGGCACGCAGAGCGGCAGCGGAGTCGGTTGTAAAAAAAGGATTGCCCGTGCCGCCGGCAAAGATCACAACACGTCCCTTTTCAATATGATGCAGTGCGGCCCGCTGTGAGAAACTCTGGCAGATTTCCGGCATGGCAATGGCCGAAAGAACCTCCGTCTCGACACCTAGTTTTCTCAGCGATGTCGCGAGCGCCAATGCGTTTATGACCGTCGCCAGCATGCCCATGTGGTCTCCGGTCACCCGATCGCCGCCTTTCGATGCGACCGCGACACCACGGAAGATATTGCCGCCGCCGACAACAACGCCAACCTCAACGCCCATAGAACGCGCTTCCGCGATGTCCGACGCAATTCGGTCCGCAACCGTAACGTCGATGCCGAAGCCCTGTTCGCCCATCAGGGCCTCACCCGAGGCTTTCAGGAGGACGCGCTGATAGATGGGTTTTTGTGACATGTGGCGATCCATGAATGAACTGAGAGCCGGATACACGAAGGGCACCGCATTGTCACGCGATGCCCCTGCGTTTTCACCTGATATTGTCCTTCAATCAGGCATTTGCCGCTGCGGCGACCTCCGCCGCAAAATCGCTTTCTTCCTTCTCGACGCCCTCACCGAGTTGGAAGCGAACAAATCCGACGACAGTGATTGGTGCACCGGCATCTGCCTCAGCCTGCTTGACCGCCGCCTCAACGGTCAGATCCGGATTGATGACGAAGCTCTGCGACATCAGAGCAACTTCCTCGAAGAACTTGCGCATACGTCCCTCGACCATCTTTTCAATGATGTTGTCCGGCTTTCCCGATTCACGTGCCTGCTCGATGAAGATGGCGCGTTCGCGATCGGCCACATCGGCGTCGACGTCTGCCGACGTCACTGCAAGTGGATTGGTGGCGGCCACATGCATAGCGATCTGTTTGCCGATTGCCGCCAGTGTGTTGGCATCTCCCGATGACTTGAGGGCAACCAGAACACCCAGCTTGCCAAGGCCGGTTGCAACAGAGTTGTGTATGTAACTCGCGACAACGCCCTCATCCACGGACAGCAGCTGGCTACGGCGCAGGTTCATGTTCTCGCCGATCGTGGCAACGGCGTCGGTGATGCTGTCAGCAACCGATTTGCCGGTAGCAGGGTACGTGGCACCAGCCACGGCTTCCACTGTGCCATCCGTCGTCAGAGCCACCTCGGCAACACCGCGCACAAGATCCTGGAACGCATCGTTTCGCGCGACGAAATCGGTTTCCGAATTGATCTCGACGACCACGGCCTCGTTGCCATCGGCTGCCACACCCACCAGTCCCTCGGCCGCGGTGCGGCCCGACTTCTTGTCTGCCTTTGCAATACCCTTCGCCCGCAGCCAGTCGATCGCGGCTTCCATATCGCCGTTGTTCTCGGCCAGCGCCTTTTTGCAGTCCATCATGCCTGCGCCGGACTTTTCGCGCAGCTCTTTCACCTGAGATGCAGAAATACTCATATTCGCCTCTTGCAAGAGTACGGTGCACCGCTTTCCGGTGCACTCGGTTTTTGTTCCAATACCGATTCACATGTCATGCGCATGACATGACACAGAAAGCGTGTCTTAAGAGGCCGGGGTTTCTTCCTTCGCGGCCTCTGCTTTCTCGGCTGCCGGCTCCTCGGCAGCCTGCTCCTCTGCGGCCGCTTCCTCGGTAGCCGGTTCTTCGGCTACTGGCTCATCGGCCACCGGTTCCTTCGTGGCAGCTTCTTCCGCGGCGGGTTCAGCAGTCTCTTCCGCTACTGCTTCAAGGGCGGGCTCCACCGGCGTTTCCTCCGATGCACCAATATCCACGCCGGCAGAACCCTGCTGGCGAGCAATGCCATCGAGCGCCGCCTTGGCGACCAGGTCGCAATAAAGCGAGATTGCCCGAGCGGCGTCGTCATTACCTGGAACCGGGTAATCGATCGGATCCGGATCGCAGTTGGAATCGACGATGGCGACGACTGGAATACCAAGGCGCTTGGCTTCCTGGATGGCGATCGCTTCCTTGTTGGTGTCGATGATGAACATCAGGTCGGGCGTGCCGCCCATGTCACGGATGCCGCCGAGTGCGCGCTCAAGCTTGTCGCGCTCACGCTCCAGATTGAGACGCTCTTTCTTGGTAAATCCCTGTGCATCAGCCGCGAGCAGCTCATCAAGCTTGCGCAGACGCTGAATAGAGTGGGAAATCGTTTTCCAGTTCGTCAGCATACCGCCGAGCCAGCGCGCATTGACGTAGTACTGGGCGCTACGCTTAGCCGCATCCGATACAAGCTCGGACGCCTGTCTCTTGGTGCCCACGAACAAAACCCGCCCGCCGCCGGCGACGGTGTCGCTGACCAGTTGAAGCGCCTGCGAAAGCATCGGCACGGTCTGGCCGAGGTCGATAATATGGACATTGTTGCGGTCGCCGAAAATGTACTGTTTCATTTTCGGGTTCCAGCGGTGAGTCTGGTGACCAAAGTGAACACCAGCCTCAAGCAGCTGGCGCATGCTGAAATCAGGCAATGCCATGCCATCTCCTTTTCCGGTTAACCCTCCGTGGCGCGTCAGCAGAAGTTCTGCCACCGGCGGACATGCCCGGATTTCTCCCGGACCGGCCCATGCTCCACGTGTGGAATGCGCGGTTCCCTACATGGGACCGTATGGAATTTCAAGGGGTACACGTGAAAAAGCGGATTGAGGGTGCGCACTCGCCCAGCTTTGTCGTGTGTACAGAGTGTGCCAATCGCCGAATTCAATCAGGTCTGAATCGCGGACAGAATATAAAAAATGAACGCCGACAACATCGCGGCGGCCGGCACTGTCACAACCCAGGCAGCCACAATTGTCATGAAGTGGGACCTTCGCACCAGCTTTCTTCTGCGAATTTCAGAATGATTGATTGCCTGGGACCGGACGCCGGCAAATGCATTGCGCTTGCTAACATACCGGCGGCGTCTTTTTGAATTGCCGGTGTACCACTCACGAAAAAACCCGACACCGAAAACCGCGCCGACTGCAATATGTGTCGAACTAACTGGCAGACCGAGCCATGAGGCTATGATCACCGTTATCGCTGCAGACAGCGCCACACAATATGCGCGCATCGGATTGAGCTTTGTAATCTGTTGGCCAACCATGCGGATGAGCTTGGGACCGAACAACAGCAGGCCGAAGGAAATGCCGAATGCACCGATAACCATCACCCACAACGGAATGGTCACTTTTGCGGCTATTTCTCCGACGCCGGCGGTATGCACAATAGCGGCGAGCGGCCCGACCGCATTGGCAACATCATTCGCCCCGTGCGCAAATGAAAGAAGAGCGGCCGAACAAACCAGGGGAATTGCAAACAGCTTGCGAAGTGACTGGTTTCTATTTTCAAGATGCGCTGACTGGCGCGCAATGACGGGGCGCAGTAACGCCCATGACGCTACCGCCACAATCAAACCGATCAGCAGCGCGGACTGAATGTCTATTTTCACAATCTTTTTGATGCCCTTTAGCGCCAGGTATGTCGCAAAACATCCTGCCATGATTGCAATCAGAACAGGTACCCAGCGGCGGGCTGCGGCTATTTTGTCGTCTTGATAGATGATCAGTGTCTTTATGAGCGCCAGAAAAAGTGCGGCAATCAGGCCACCGATAAGCGGTGATATCACCCAGCTTGCGGCTATGCTGGCCATGGTTGGCCAATTCACGACCGTAAAGCCTGCGGCAGCTATGCCCGCCCCCATCACACCTCCAACAACGGAGTGGGTTGTCGACACCGGCGCACCGATCCACGTGGCAAGATTGACCCAGACCGCGGAAGAAATCAGTGCGGCCATCATGGCCCAGACAAAGCTGGAACTTTCTGCGAAATTGTCAGGATCGATGATGCCTTTTGAGATTGTGCTGACGACATCACCCCCTGCGATGAGCGCACCCGCACTTTCGAATACGGCGGCAATCGCCAACGCCACGCCCATGGTCATCGCATTCGAACCAACGGCCGGCCCTACGTTATTGGCGACATCGTTGGCGCCGATATTAAGCGCCATGTAGGCGCCAACGACAGCCGCGGCAATGATGATGAAGGAACCGGGACGGTCACTCACGAATAGACTTGCAAAAACAAGAGCAACAACAAGAAATACCACCGCGAAGCCCAGCCCGAGCAGTTTTCGCGACATAAACTGCGTGGCCAATTCGACACGCGATATTTTGTCGAGATCCTTGTCGAGCGTCAGCTTTGAGTAGTTTCGTTGAGTTGGCTGCAAGCCCTCGTTTCTCCCCCGGCGTAAGCTACTGCCGGGTGTGCGACCCAATGAAAGTCGCGCACCGGCATATCTGCTTTATGCACTCAGGAAACGGTGGGCAAGCGCTTGCCGGAAATCCGGTGTTAAAAACTATGGACAAAACTCTCTGATCATAGTTTGAAGCTGCGGTTCATCGACCTTTTCAGCCGCATCCTCAATTTTGAACCAATGGCGCTGGCGCTGATCTTTCTCTGGAAAATCATCTTCCAGCTCTTCAACTTCCAGAGGATAAACCTGGACAGTGCATCGAACAGGAAGCCCGCCGCGCATCCATTTGTGAAATTCGTACGTTCCCAACGGCGACGCGCCAATCCGCCCGATGACACCCGCCTCCTCAAATGCCTCCACTGCCGCTGTGCCAAAATCCGACGTGTTTTTTATTGCCCACCCCTTGGGCAGAATCCACCGGCCGCTCCCCCTTGATGTAATCAGTAGAACTTCAAAGCTGTGGCCACTTTTACGGTAACAAAGTGCTGCATACTGCAGCGGAGTGGGACGGCTGACCATGAGGCTAAAGTACTCAGCAGCGGTGTTCCATCGTTCAAGTATTGCTGACATGCCTTCGTATCCCTACGCAGAACTTTTCGGCTTTCTTATTGCTATTGCTATGTTTCAGGACAGCTTCTGAGGCTTTGCGCTGTTGGCATTCTGCTGCAAAAGCCTTCATTTGTTTTGTTAATCTGTTCGCGACCGATTCGCGCACACCATTGTGTCTTAATATGGCGGGCAGCGGAAATTCAACAACCCTCGCCGTCAAAAGTCTCCAATGACGAAAGCGTGCCTTTGAGCGCAAATTCACCGTAATCCATAACAAGATCTCTGGTAATTCCGTTCTCATAGAGCTTGAAGGAAATTCTATATATCGGTGTTTCTTCTTCTTTTTTTGTCTCATCAAAATACGCAATCGTTACTGGCCAAGTCGGCATGTCGGCAAAGTCACCCGTCGCGGTGCGTTCTTTTTCGTCCACGGTTGAAACCCGTGGCGACCCGACGACACTGGTGGTCAGCATCACCTTGCTGCCCTCGTCCGAACCGTCGAAAAGATGGGACTGAAAAAATCGTTCGCCGCTTTTCGCACGCTCGATAAGTGAGATCATCTGTGCCGTGGGGAATTGGGCGGGATCCAGTTCCAGCTTGGCCCGCCTGGGCGTCGTCAGGTCCACAGATGTACCGTCCGCCTCTGCCTTTGCGCTTCCGCGGACTTCCAAGTCGAGTTTCTGGTTGACGTAGGATTTGGTAATGAACCGGAACGTTCGTTCCTCAACGTTCTCGTAGGTGGTCGTCTGCTGATCGGTCAACCTAACCGCATTGCCGGTATCAACCTGGGTCACGAAGCGGAACCCGACCGTATACCCCGAGCACGCGGAACCATTGAATTCATACACCATGCGTCCGAACATCGATTCTATCCCGGAACGTTCTGACGCATCCTCCAGCTCAAGGTCGTAGACTGCACGATGCGGAATGAGGGATTCCGCCACTCCGGCGTGGCTCTGACCGGTCAGCAACAGACCCATGTTGATGAGCGCAATTGTTCCGAATAACTGTCGCAATCGATGTTTCCTTCTTCTGGTATATGCACCATGTTACGGCGCATTGCGACAAAATGGTGGGACTGCGGATAGATTCAATACACCACGCCTTGCAACATCAATATTACTAGTCAAGACATTAACGGAGTTCAAAGATGCCAGAGTCCATTGCCACCCGCCTTTCCGATCTTGGCTTGGTATTGCCGGACGCCGCCGCGCCGGCCGCAAACTACGTTCCTTATTCGATCATCGGGAACACACTGTACATTTCGGGTCAACTTCCGCTGCGGGACGGATCGGTTGAGGCCACGGGCCAACTTGCCTCGGAGGGGGACATCGAGAAGGGTCAGCTCGCAGCACGGCTTTGCGCGATCAACATACTCGCACAGGCCAAGGCGGCCCTGGGTGGAGACCTCGAACGCATCGTCAGTATTGCAAAAATCCAGGGTTTTGTTTCCTCAACCCCGGACTTTGACATGCAACACCTTGTCATCAACGGCGCGTCAGACCTGCTCGTTGCGGCTTTGGGTGATCGCGGCAAACACGCAAGGGCCGCGGTCGGCATGGCGGCACTGCCATTGAACGCATCCGTGGAAATCGACGCCATCATCGAGATAGATTAGGGTTGTCAAGCCGATGCCGCACCGATGGATCACCAACAGGCCGATCGCCCACCGCGGCTATCACGATATGAACAACCATATCTGGGAAAACACACTAGCCGCCTTCGCCCGCGCCCTTGAGGCGGACTTTCCAATCGAGTGCGACCTTCAACTGTCAGCAGACAATGTGGCGATTGTCTTCCACGACTACGACACAAAAAGACTGTGCGGTGTGGATGGCGTGGTGCGGGAGATGACGGCACGGGAACTGACGGCATTGAACATCGGCGGAACGAAGGACCGAATCCCGACACTGCGCAACCTGCTGGACCAGGTCGGCGGAAAGGTCGGGCTGGTGCTGGAGATCAAGCCGCCGGCGCCTGACGATATCGAAGACTTCGTCACTGCCGTGCTTGCGGATCTTGAGGGCTACGATGGCAGCGTGGTTTTGATGTCTTTCGACACATCGCTCCTGCAGGCACTCGCTGATCGCGATACAGACTGGCCGATCGGGCTCGTGGCGGCTGAATTCAATGATGCGGACCGGAAGAAGAACACGGCCGCCCTGGACCTGCCGATCAGCTTCGTGTCCTTTTGCGTGGATCATGTGCCGAGCGATTTCATAGGCCTGGCACGGGCAAAAGGTCTCACGGTCATTTCCTGGACAGTCAGAGATGAGGCAGCAGAAAAAATCGCCGCGGAACACACGGACCAGATTACCTTTGAAGGCTTTGATCCCATGGCCTTGTCTGCTGGACCGGAGGCTTTAAATAAGGCGAATGGCTGACCGGAACAAAATCGATCATCAGGCCCGCGACTGTCGTGATGTCGAGGAATTCCGTATCAGAATTGTCAACTCGTTCAACGATATAGATCAATCCGAATGGTGTCGCCTGCTTTGCACGCAGGCAGCAGGAGAAGCGCCTTATAACCCTTTCGTCAGCTACGAGTTTCTCTCGGCGCTCGAACTCTCGGGTTGCGCTACAGCACAAACCGGTTGGCTGGGACAACACCTGCTTCTGGAATCATCGTCCGGTGAGTTGCTTGGTGCCCTTCCCTGCTACGTCAAAAGCCATAGCCAGGGCGAGTATGTTTTCGATCATGGATGGGCGGATGCGTTTGAACGCGCCGGCGGCAGCTATTATCCGAAACTGCAGGCTTCGATCCCTTTTACGCCGGCGACTGGTCCGCGCCTGCTTTGTTCAAACGAAGCGCAGGGCGTTGCCATCCGCTCGGCACTGGCTCAAGGGCTGAGGACCCTAACGGACCGTCTTTCGCTTTCTTCAGCTCATGCGACGTTTATTCCGGACAATGAAACCGACCACTTCACCAATGCCGGATATCTGATGCGCAAAGATCAGCAGTTTCACTTCCGCAATGACGGCTACCAGGATTATGCAGATTTTCTCGGCACGCTTGCGTCAAGAAAAAGAAAGGCGTTAAAGCGTGAGCGCCGGGTCGCACTGGAAAATGGTATCACCGTCGAATGGCTGACCGGCAGCGACCTGACGGAAGCGGTCTGGGACCGGTTTTTCGAGTTCTACATGGATACGGGTTCGCGAAAATGGGGACGGCCCTATCTCAATCGGGAGTTTTTTTCCCGCGTATCGGAGAGCATGGCGGAGAGCATACTGCTCATCATGGCCCGGCGCGAAGGCCGCTATGTCGCCGGCGCAATCAATTTCATCGGTTCGGATACGCTTTACGGACGGCACTGGGGCTGTGTCGAGGACCATCCGTTCCTGCATTTCGAAATCTGCTACCACCAGGCCATCGACTTCGCCATTTCCCGCGGATTGAAAACCGTCGAGGCTGGCGCGCAGGGCGAGCACAAACTATCGCGTGGTTACATGCCTGTCATCACACACTCCGCTCACCACATTACCCATACCGGGTTGCGGAATGCCGTTGCTGATTATCTCGGACACGAGCGTGATGACGTGGAACGGATCGGACAGCTTCTCAGCCGGCACGGCCCGTTTCGCAAAGGATGATGCGCACGGTCATCGTTGAGCGCCGCGCCCAGCGGCCTCAACCAATGCGCGCTGTTCCGGACCTGACCGTTGGAGGAATGCGCAGGTGACATTATAACGGGAGAAAGTAAGGGACCTGAGGACCATCAAGAAATGATTCATCGACGCACTTTTCTCGTTTGCGTTGGCAGTGCCGGCTTCGCGGCGCTGGCTGGCGGTCACGTCTCCGTTCCTGCACTGGCCGCAAGCGGCAACATCGTTACGGGACAGGCACTGCGCAGTGTCAACAACTTTCGCCGGACCAATGGAAAGGGGGCGCTCAAGAGCGACGCCGCGCTCGGACGGGCGGCACTGGAACATTCTTTGTCCATGGCCAGATCGGGAAAGCTCAACCATAACCGTTTTCGCGCGCGCCTGCGTAGCCACGGCATCAGGGGAGCAGCCGCCGAAAACGTCGCGCGCGGCCAGCTCTCAGCCGCATCAGCGGTAGCGTCCTGGGAAAAATCAAGCGGGCATCGGCGCAACATGCTTGGAAATTACAGCTGTGCCGGCGTTGCTGTTGCCCGAGACCCCGCCTCCGGAAACCGAAACTTCTGGACGATGATCCTGGCTCGCTGACGTCAGCCCGAAACAGCTTCTTCAACAATTACCGAAAATTAATCGGGCCGTAAGGCGCACGACATGGACCCCCTGCCAGACTGATCATCAGGCAGCGCACTATCGCGTGATGAATTTCGGAGAGGGAAAATGATGAAAAGGCTCGCAATGATTTTGGCCGGCGCAAGCGTGGTGGCAGTCGATGGCCCCGCGACCGCCGCAAGCAATCACGTGGAAATCAGTGAACGTGGAAACCAGATCTGCATCCGCTCGAATTCCATTCCAAACCATGCAACCGGCACTTTCCCAAATCGGGGAAATCCGCACCGTATGCGGGCGCAGAATATCAATGTCTGCGTGACAGCTAATCCGAAAAAGACCAACCGGGCGCGCGGTACCGGTCCGGGCGCGATCGGAATCGCCCTCAATGGGGTTCTGATCCGCCCGGGAACGGCCGACTATTGGGATCCCCGGTCCCCGCGCGGCCACAGCCGAAATCCCAAGTCCGGCTGGAACCTGGAAGGTATGGGTTCAGCCCGCCAACTCGGCATTGATTCCGCCAACGCCCATGTCGACAATCGCGGCACCTATCACTATCACGGAAAGCCGGTCGGCGCGCTCAAGACAAAGGGCGGGACGCAGGTTGGATACGCGGCGGACGGGTTTGAAATCCACTATGTCGGCTCCCGCGCAAAATCCGGATACCGCCTGAAGAAGGGAACCCGTCCTTCCGGACCGGATGGAAAGCATGACGGGACCTATGTCGAGGATTGGGTCTATGTCGGTGGTCCCGGTATGCTCGATCAATGCAACGGCGGAATGCTGAATGGAAAATACGTCTATTTCGCCACCAACACATTTCCATTTTACCCGCGTTGCTTCTTCGGCCGGCCCAGCTCAAGCTTCAGGGGACTGTAACGCGAGGATCGTGAAGACTCTCCCGAGGAACCTCGGATTTGTAATTCTGTACCGAAAGCCGGCGTGGGGGTGGTGTTTGTGGCGGAAAAAGCTTGCGCAGAAACATCAATTCTTGTTTTCAATGAAACGCGGTAGATGAGTCCCTTTGCCGGGCTGATTGAGTACCGCGTGAATAGGACCGCTTCGCCAACAGGCCCTTCGGTCGACTGGCCAAGTGAATAACTACCGGCTGGCGCCGGTAGCGTCAGGCAGGTGATTGTCGAGGTACTGAAGTACAAGTTCGTCTGTGATGGCCCCGGTGGTTGTCGAGAAGTAGCCCCGGCCCCAGAACCGGCGGCCCCAGTACCACTTGCGTATCTCCGGGAACTCGCGCTGGATTTTGTGAGACGAACGGCCTTTCATCTTGCGTACCAGATCGGAGATGGCGACTTTTGGGGGCACGGACACGAACATATGCACGTGATCTTTGGACAGAACGCCATGCAAGATGGAAACGCCGTTCTCCTTGCAGACCTGACGGCAGATGGTGCGTACCCGCAGGGCCAGATCGCCAGTCAGAACTTTGTAGCGATACTTCGTCGCCCAAACGATATGGTACCGGTGGTAATAGACGCAATGCGCGGAGCGATCATATTGCATGACTCTGGCCTTCCAAAAATGAGCCTTTGCCCTCAACGGGCGGCTCATTTTTGGAAGGCCAGAGTCATAGCACGATTCGTTTTCGCTGAAGCGGGGTCCGACTGGAAGTCGGAGGCTTCAAACCAAAGAGTGGAAAGTAAAATGTGTTCATTGCAGACCCAGCCTGACCGAACGCCCTTTACACAAGCGCTCTGCTGGGTCTATCTGGCCAACATCCCTGCCGCGTATTGCATTGCCGTCTGCGGCCAATTTCCACTGGTGTAATACGACTCGTGTCGCGAATGCGAAGGTTCAGCCGCCCCTTTCCTAGATTGTTGGGGATCGAGGTATGGTGTTCGTGGTTTTTAAGAATTAGGAGGCGTTCTTGAAGCTCGGCCTTTTAAAATACCGTTCTTCACTAAATGTAGGTGACAATATTCAGACCTTGGCGGTCGCCCAACACGTGAAGCAAACGGACCACCATGTTGAACGTGATTTTTTGAACGAATATGATGGAGAAGAGTGTGTTGTCGTTTTGAACGGCTGGTTCTCCGATGAACCGGCCAACTGGCCACCTTCAGACAAGATACATCCCATTTTCTTCGGCTTTCATATGTCGCCGAAAGCAGCTTCTGCTTATCAGAAACATCGAGAATATTTTAAAAAATACGGTAACTGCTCACCCCGTCACGCGTCTTGAGCATAGTGTGATTTGACCATATTGGCGGCATTTCCGGCCAGCGCGATCTGGATCGCGACAAGTGGATTATATCCGAGGGCACCCATGGAACTCAGGTAGCTTGATATCCGGCACCAGGCGTGTGCATAGCGGTCTGTCCGGAAGCAGCCCGAGACTTTGATTTTGACCTTTGCCATCCTGATTTTTTGCTCGCCCGCGTTATTGGTGAAGCTGACATCGGGTTCGCTCATGAAGCGAAGCACGGAGTCCTCGTGTTTCAACAGACGCTCATGCAGGTTGTGGGCATCCGACTTTGCGACCCGTCCGCGCTTACCTTCCGGTTTCGCAGGAACTTCGGGCATTTCCCCGGCACCTTGCGTCAGAATGGTCCGATACCTTTTGCGTATCTTGCGACATTCGGCCTCGCTCAACACCCCGGTCTCGCTCTTGTTGACCTTATGGCAGACCTCACGCAACACCTTCCTCATCAGGCGCGCCCAACGGTAATTGCTGGAGTCGACGACAAAGGTCAGTTCCCGAAGCAGATGCGACCCGCATAGCTGATGCTTGCACTGGCTGTATGCAAGGTAGGATGCCCAGCAATCATGGATCAACACCCCGGTGTAGACCGGAATGATGCCGAATGCCTCTATCGCTTCCTTGCCGCGCCTGGGGTGCAGGAACTTGATAGTGTGGATACCCCGCCCGGAGGCATCGTAATGTGCCAGGTGCCGTTATACTGAACGTCACAAATCAAAGGGAGAGTATCCACATGTCGGAAGTTAGCATCATCGGCGTTGATCTTGCAAAGCAGGTTTTTCAGGTCCACGGAGCCACAGCCGATGGCTCGGTTGGCTACCGCAAGAAGTTGAGCCGCGCCCAGTTCATGCCGTTTCTTGCACAGCAGCCCCGATGCATTGTCGCGATGGAGGCCTGCGCCACAGCTCACGATTGGGGCCGCGAGATCGGTAAGTTGGGCCATGAGGTGAAGCTGATTCCACCTCAGTACGTGAAACCTTTTGTCAAAAGGCAGAAAAACGACAGGGCAGACGCTGAGGCGATCACTGAAGCTGCCTCCCGGCCGACCATGCGGTTCGTTGAGGTGAAATCCACCGAGCAGCAATCGCGCGGCATGCTGTTCCGATCACGGCAGATGTTTGTCAGGCAGCGCACGCAGACCATCAATGCGCTGCGCGGCCATCTCGCCGAATATGGCGTGATCGGGCCGAAGAGCAAGGCGGGGATCAAGAAGTTGAGAGCCGCGCTGGACGACGATACCAATGGGCTGCCCGCCCTCGTGCGTAACACGGCCCGGATGTATGCCGAGCACATCGATCTGCTGGCGACCAGGATTTTCGATCTGACGAAGCAACTCAAGACGGAGGCGAAAGCATCCGGCACAGTGCGAAGGCTGACAACAATGCCGGGCGTCGGGTTGCAGACGGCACTGGCAATTGAGGCCTTTGCCCCGGACATGAATTGCTTCAAACGGGGGCGTGACTTCGCAGCCTGGCTGGGTCTCGTGCCGCTTCAGCGCTCGACAGGCGGTAAGGACCGGCTCGGGAAAGTTTCGAAGATGGGTCAGAAAGACATCCGAAGCCTGTTGATCATCGGGGCGATGTCAGTGATCAATGCGGCGACGCGGTTTGGGGTTCGCAAGGGAAGCTGGCTGGCCAGAATGCTGGATCGAAAACCGAAGCTTCTGGTCGCGATCACGCTGGCCAACAGGATGGCACGGGGTATCTGGGCCATGATATCGAAACAGGAGAATTATCGGAATCCGGAGGCGGTAGCGTAAGCGCGGATCGCGCAACGCTTCGCGTCGGTGCCCGGGACGTGTGAAGAGGTCGACGAATAGCATGGGAGATTGATCGGAAAGATCCGGAGCGGGAAAACCATGTTGACCCAAAAGGCAAAATAGCTTTGGAACTTGATTTGGACCCGGTTCGCGCATCACCATACCGGCCCGCGGCTGCACAAAAAGCCGCACTGTGAGGCCTGATAAATGACCGCATCCGATCACACGCTCACATCACCGTTCGAAAATCGCTTGACACCGGGGTATCCATAAATGAGGGTCAGGGAGTCATCGGTCAGCACATGCAGCCACTGGTTTTTGCTGTCGACCCTGAAACCGGTCTCATCGGCATGCAGGGCCGGGCGGGTCAGAAGATGTGCGGCGGCAGCCGTTTCCCAGGGTTCAAGCGCCTCGTGCAGTCGCTGGATGTAGCCCAGGCAGGTGGCCTGCGACATCCTGACGCCAGAGATGGCCCGCACCAGTTCGACGGCGCGGCGCAAAGACAGCATCTGGGCAATCAGCAGGTTGATCACGAAGGCCTGAAAGCCAACGCCATATTGCAAAGGCCCCGGCATGTTTTCAGGGAAACGCCCCTTGGTTCGGGTGCGGCATTTGGGGCAGTCCCTGGTTTCTGCGACGACCTTTTTCTCGACAACCTCGAACATGATATCGAGATGGATGCGTTCCTCGCGCGCCGAGGGTTCGACGTCTGAGAGATCAGCCCCGCAACTGTCACAAACCTGGACGGTGGAGGTTTCCCCGACGGTGACCTTGCGAAGGTTTTCGCCCGTCATCCAGTTCGGCGCCACACCCTTGCCGGAAGCCTTTTTGCTCCGTTTCCCGGTGTTGTCCTTATCCGTCTGCGACGGCGCAATACTGGAGTTCTTGCCGGTCTTCCTGGTCGTCTTTTCCAGAAAGATGGCGATCAGGATGCCCAGCAAGCTGCACAACACGCCAATAACCGCATCGACGTCATCTGAAATCCTGCCCGCTTTGCGCAGCGCGGCAATGCGCGCCCTGGCAGCATCGAACTCTTCACGCAGGGAAGTGCCATTCACGCTTGCCATCAGTCCGCCCGCGCTGCCATGGACATCAGGCCATGCGGTGGCCGCATCGCCTTTCCAGGCTTCCAAATGCCGCGAGGAGCCCTGACCTTGACTGAAAGACCACCCCAATGCGGCTTTTCCCACATCAATCGAAAACGTGTCATAACCCGATAGAATCATGAAAATCGCAATGAGGGGATCGTTAATAGCCGATTCAAATCGTCGCACCACTCCGAGGCCAAAAAGGCATCTCGATTGAGCTAGTGGGTCTGAAACCGCCGTTGAATCTCGGGGACTTAAAGTGGGGGTGAGCAGTTACAAAGATCGAAAGATTGATCCCTTGGGTCTCATAAAGCCACTGAAACCACGACCAGATCGACTCCATAAGCACTCCTAAAACGACAGGTGGGACCTGACATCTCCCGGATCAGGACAATACGATCTACGCAACTTCCAGATCATCTCGAATAAATTGGACAGCGGATCGATGGGAGACCCGCTGTCCTCAAAACCGGGCGGTTGGCCGGGGGCGACATTGATGGCCGCCCACCCGATCTGATTAGCGACGACACCCGCCGAGCCGCGAGACGGCATCTACTTGGCGCGGGTCCGCAATGCCTGGTTCATTTCCAGCAGGAACGGGCTTTGGTTGATGCCCCATTTCTGCTCGTGCTCAAGCAGCCAGCCGGTGCGATGCCAGTCAGCCACCTTGCCCTTGACCATCAGCCCGAACGGCGACTCGGCATCCTCGTGGCGCACGCCTATGGCCCAGACCGACGGGTCTTCGGTCTCAAACGGCATTTCATAGGCTTCCCATTCACCGCCTTCGGCAAGTGTCTTTTCTATCCATGTATTGTCGTAGACAAAACCGACGCAAGAGCCCTGCTTCAGCGCGTTGACCGCTTCCGGCACACCCTTGAATGCCACCAGATCAATCTCGTAGAGCTGCAATACGCGGCGGTTATAGTAGGCGCCCTGGATGCCGCAGATTTTCTGACTCTTGAGGTCAGTCCAGTTTTCAAAACCGGTCTCTTTCTTGGCAATAATGTTGGTGCCGCCGGCATAGTAGTTCGGCTCTATCATCGTAACGACTTTGCGCCGTTTCATATTGTCGCCCATCGTGGCGATGATGATGTCGATTTTCTCCTGGTTGAGGAATTCCATGCGGTTGGACCCGACCACCGGAACCAGTTCCAGCTCCACCCCAAGGGTATTCGCAAGATCATTTGCCATGTCGATTTCCAGGCCAACCAGTTCGCCCGAAGGATCTCGGTAACCCCAAGGCCGGTAGTCTGCTTTCACACCAACAACCAGCTTTCCGCGCTCTTTTATCGAGTTGTAGGTATCTGCAAGCGTTTCGCCTGCAACGGCTGACATGCAGACCAGTGCCGCACACAATGTTCCAAACAGTCTTTTCATTCCGCTTGCTCCCTTTCACCAGCCGAGACGTCGCGCGCCTGCGACCCACTTGTTTCCGGGCCCAACGTCCCGGCTGGCGACCGCCCAACACAATCCCAAGGTGAAATATAACGGCGGGCAAGAAATCTGGTCTTTTTTTGACTATAAGATGTACTTATAATTTTTGGATCGTGGAGCGCGCAGGAAACCGGTACCGAGACGATCCAACAGTTGAAGGACCATTGCTTTGAGACATCCGATCACGCTTCGATTTATGGAGATCTTCATCGCTGCGGCCGAGTCCGGCAGCATGTCCAAGGCCGCTTTAAAGCTGGGCGTTTCGCAGGCCGCCGTATCGCAACAAATGTAATACCGGCATAACACCGGGCAGAATTCAGGCGTCAGAGCGGACGCTCTTTCTGTTTCCATGATTTTCTGGAGGCATCAACGAATGGGGGAATTGTGCTTGCGGTGGCTGGGGTGGGGATTCTATTGGAATCGCGCAATAGCTGCTCGCCTTTTTTCAAGTTCCGCGTCTTCCGGATTCCAGTTGTCACTTCCATCGAAGTAATCGGGATAGTACTCCCGGTATTCAGAATCCGGGTTTTCGAATGCTGCCAAGAATTCAGAGTATCCCCATACGCCTCCTATGTCCTCAAGTGGACAACGCCCGCTACCGGAAACAAGATATGGATACTGTCTGTCCTTATGTGCCGACTGAATCTTTCCAATACGGATTTTGTGTCTCCATGAGTCTCCGAAATCATAGAGGTAATTGAATTCGGGTTTGCCTTGCAAAAAGTCTATGACGTCGAGAACGGTAGCAGAGGCGTCTGATTTGGGGCTGGAGAAATACTGATCACTATCAGCACTCCAAGTGACAACTTGCTCATACCGGATCGCCTCAAATTCCCATAGATGGCAGTTGTGCCACCCCATTGCGGCCTGAATGTATAAGTGGAGGTCATTAAGGCATGTGTTCGCAGGGACATCCATTCGTCTTGTGACCCTGGGCTTCACATCCCGCAACGTGATGCTGAGACGAACTATATCAAGTTGATTGCCAGCCTGAGCCATTGTGTGAAACGTCCTGCTATATGTGTCGATATGATTGCGCCGTCAGACGGATGAACCATCGCCACAATGCAAGATTGGAAATGTCATGTCGACCGCATCTTCACAATCCAGCTGTCGCGCAATGCAATCTCGATCTTGCCGAAGAGTGGCTGTTCAGGATGCAAAATGAGACTGGCCTACGAGTTGCGGCAGAGCGGGCACCGGTTTCCCATTGAGGCCCAGCCTATCCCCCAAATAGTCCCAAAACGAGATGCCGAGTTTGTTGCAGGTCTTGAGCAGCGACAAGAAGGTGTCGCGGTTGGTCCGACCAATGTCACTGCGCGTCCCACCTGAAATCTTGCGCTTGACTACAACAACTCGGATATCGTTCTCGGAACCGTTGGTGTGCAGCGGTATTTCCGGATGCTCCAGAACCATCAGCAGTTCAGCCTTGTTGGCGTGCAATCGCCTCAACAGATTATCAAGGGCTGCAAAACCGGTTCGGTGGCGGAATATCTGGTCGAAGCGGTTTTGCAAGACCGCCTTGCGCTGTGGACTTGGGTTGAGACGGTAGGTTTTGAGGCATTCATAGTAGAGCCAGATCAGCCTGCGGGTGCGCTGTTGAATGGCATAGTGCTTATCTGTGAAGGTGTTGAGCTTATGCACCAACCGTTCGGCGTGAATCCAACACAACGCATGATCGCCGACTTTGAACTGTTTGGCATCATCACTGACGATCACCGTATCGGTGAGCAAGCCATGTGCGCTGATACTGCCCCATAACGCACCCTCGGTGGCAAGGCGCGTGGGATCAGGTGTGACTTTCAGTGCAGTGATCCCGAGCCGGTCGAGATGGGCCTGCCAGTCTGCGCAGTTCGGGAAATACTTATCTTCAGCGTCAATCAACAACTGGCGAACCGGAGCATTGAGAGAACGCTGCTGCATATAGGCAAGTGCATCGGCGTTGATCACATAGTCTTCATGCCCGGCCCGCAGGAGTTCGAGAAAGTTGATGCGGCTTTTAGAACCGGTTGTGGAAAAGAAGGAAAACCGATCATTGCCGATCTGGGTGCAGTAGCCGTTTTGGGCTTTGTGGCGTGCCCCGGTGTCGTCGACCGTCACCCATGACGCCGCGTCCAATCCCGTCTGCAATATTGCGCGTGCTTCCAAGGCAAAATGCTCATGACCCTCATTCAAAAACCGCATGACCTGGCGCTCGGAGATATCTATGCCGATTTCGCTCAGGAGCTTTACCAATCGTCCCACAGTGACTTGGCCTTGATGGTATTGCATCAGCACAAAACGGCGCAGTTCGGCACCAAAATGGCCCTTGAGGCCCTGTGGCAGCGGAGCCACGACAGTCTTACCATCAGGTGTCAACCAGCGCTCGCGCCGAAACCGGGTGGTCACTGGCTGAATGATGAGATCCTGAACGAGGAAGTCCTCGTACCCTTTGAAGCGGGAACCCTCTGGAACGTCCGCTTTTACAATCCGGTCTTTCATTGAACCGTGCCGAGGTGGCTTCTTTTTGCCGCGTCCACAGCTTTTATTGCCGTTCTTACGCGCCTTTTTCTCGCTGGCCTGGTTCATGCCGCTTGGTTTGCTCGGCTTGATGTCCGGTCGCCCATTCACCCCTTTTAATCGAGCGACCTCGTCGCGCAGATTGGCAATTGTCTGTTTCTGTTCGGCAATCACCTGATTTTGTTCAGCGACGATTTGCTTCAACTCGGCCACCTCGCCGAGCAGGGTCACAACCAGATCTTTGAGTTCTGTATTCGACAGATCATCAAGTGCGTGAGGTGGGAAATCCGACATAACCTCATCGACTCACAAAAACATCTCGGTGAGAACCCCAGCAGCGCTGATCGAGTCGATTTGCCGCACCACCGGAAATGACAAATCAAAACACAATGCTGCCCGGTGTTATGCCGGTATTACCAACAAATCAAGCAGGTTGAAATTGCCCTCGATACCGCACTTTTCGACCGCAGCGCCCGGCCCTTCAGGCTGACCGCCGCGGGACTGGTGCTTCAGGCACGGGCCAATCATCTCATTGCAATCGCAAATGAGACGTGGGGAACCGTCCGCGGGCTTGGCGGAAGCCGCGTGCCCGATCTTCGGATTGCGGTCGTAAACTCGCTCGCCGGTACGTTGTTTCCCGAATTGTTCGAGCGGTCTCACGTCGGGATGTGGCAGGATCGTTTCGCGCTGCGGACGGGCTTGAGTTTTGACCAGAACGAGGCGCTTTTGAACCAGGAAGTCGATGTGGTGATTACGGCTGAACCGCTGGAGGGCGTATCCGGCCTTGAGCGTCACCGGCTTGCCACGGAAACGCATATGATCGTTGCCCCGCCTTCGTTGAAAGAAGCCCCGGATGACCTGGAAGCGCTCAGTGAAGTATTGCCGCTGCTTCGCTACAACTCGCACACAATCATGGGTCCGAAGATTGACCAGCATCTTCGCCGCCTGCGGCTGGAGATTCCACGCCGGGCCGAATTCGACAGTTCATGGTCGATCGGCGAACTGATCCGTGCCGGACAAGGCTGGGCAATCATGACACCGCTGTGCCTTTTTGAGGCCCAGCTACGGCCTCTGGATGTCGCCATTCATCCGTTCCCATATGTGACTCTCAAACGAACAATCTGGCTCGTCACGCGCCAGGGCGAACTGGGCGATATCCCCGCAGACCTTGCGGTGTTGAGCCGCCGTATCCTGGCTGACCGTCGTGAAAACAGAGTCGCCGCCTTTGGTCCGCTTGCCATGGACGCCCTGGACATTGCGGGCGAAGACATGACAACGGCACTCTAGGACATGCCAACGTCCTATAGGGCAGCGACACTGGCTGCCATTGCTGTTCGCAGAAGAGACCACTTCGTCCCGGCCGGTTGCGCGTATCCGGAATGTGATCCGAAGGAATGGATCAATCCGGGCGGCCGGATCCCGGTCCATGAAAATTCGATGTCAGCTTCTGCTCGCGCAAGCGCGAGATCAACAAGAAAAACAGTTTCTCGGTGCTGGTTTAGGCAAAAGCGGTCCAGCTACCGATCATCTTCTACTAAACGACAAACCTTTCGGACTTGCCCATCGCCAAAGCCCGCGCTACCCCATGCCGGTTCGCATTGAAAGACGGGGCACAGTCTGAATGGATCATGTCGACTGCATTGTCGCGGGGGCCGGTGTACTTGGTCTAGCCATTGCTCGTTCGCTGGCGCTCAAGGGGCGCGACGTGATTGTCGTCGAGGCAGAGACCATGATCGGTACGCAGACGAGCTCGCGCAATTCGGAAGTGATCCATGCGGGCATCTACTATGCGGAAGGTTCGCTCAAGGCGCGGTTCTGTGTTGCCGGCAAAAAAGCACTTTATGCCTATTGCGCGGAACGCGGGATTGCGCATGAGCGTACCGGCAAACTGATCGTCGCGACCGATGACGATCAGCGTGCGACGCTGCAGTCCATCCATGAACATGCGGTCGCAAATGGTGTCGACGATATTCGCGCCATACCGGCTGAAGAAGCGATCGACTACGAGCCGGAATTGTCCTGCGTCAGCGCGCTGCATTCTCCGTCCACCGGCATCATCGACAGCCACGCGCTGATGCTGTCGCTGCAGGGCGAGGCCGAGGATGCCGGCACCATGATCGCCTTCAACAGCCGGATCGTTTCCGTGCGGCCCGATGCGGGCGGCTTCGCGCTCGATGTCGAAGGTGACGAGGCCTATACGCTGTCCTGCAACACATTCATCAACGCCGCCGGTCACGGGGCCTGGGGGATCGCCCGCGCGATCGCCGGTCTTCAACCGGAGCGCATCCCGCCGCATTATCTGTCGAAAGGCAATTACTACGCACTCAGCGGGCACAAGAGCCCCTTCAGCCAGCTCATCTACCCCGTTCCGGGGGACGGTTCGCTTGGCATTCACTTTACCCGCGACCTCGCCGGCCAGGCGCGGTTCGGGCCCGACGTCCACTGGATGGACGGCGAAATCCTCGATTACAGCGTTGTCGAGGGCCAGGAGAAGGCCTTCGCAGCGGCGATCCGTACCTACTGGCCGGGACTGCCAGACAATGCGCTGATGCCGTCCTATTGCGGGATAAGGCCGAAAATGGTGCCGACCGGACATGCGCCCGCCGATTTTCTGATCCAGTCACCGCGCGAAAACGGAATTTCCGGCCTTGTTCAGCTTTTCGGCATGGAATCGCCCGCCCTCACCGCCTGCCTCGTCATCGGCGAGCATGTTGCGGAGCTTGCCGCGGTCAAATGATTCAAACCAAGCCAGACATGCTCCAGGAAATGCACACTCCATTTCGCGCGTCCGCTTGAACTGGCGCGGTTTATGGAATACGGCACTGAACGTGGATCCATCGTTGCTTCCGGGCGAACCGGTGGACAAATTGCACGCTGGAGATTTCGGGTGACAAAAAGCAGATCCGTACGGGTCGGACCGGTCACATTTTCCAATGACGCACCCTTTGTGCTGATCGCCGGCCCCTGCGCGATCGAAGGGCGCGATCACGCGATGGCAATCGCCCGGGAACTGGCCGCGATCACGGGTGAGCTCGGCATTCCGCTCGTCTACAAATCCTCCTTCGACAAGGCCAACCGGTCGTCCGTTTCAGGCGGTCGCGGGATCGGCATTGACGAGGGCCTGCAGATCCTCTCCGACGTGCGCGAGACCTTCGGCTGCCCGGTGATTACCGACATCCATGAGCGCCAGCAGGCGCCCATCGTGGCTGAAGCGGTGGATATCCTGCAGATACCGGCCTATCTGTGCCGCCAGACGGACCTGCTGCTGGCTGCCGGCGAGACCGGCAAGGCGGTCAACGTGAAAAAGGGGCAGTTCCTGGCGCCCTGGGACATGAAGAATGTCGCCGAAAAGATTGCAGCGACGGGCAATGAAAGCATCCTGTTGTGCGAGCGCGGGGCAAGCTTCGGGTACAATACGCTGGTGACCGATTTTCGCAGTTTGCCGATCATGGCCGATACCGGCTATCCGGTCGTCTTCGACGCCACACATTCCGTGCAACAGCCGGGCGGCAAAGGCACCTCCTCCGGCGGGCAGCGCGAATTCGCGCCGGTGCTGGCAAGGGCCGCGCTTGCCGTTGGCTGCGCGTCGCTGTTCATCGAGACCCACGACAATCCGGAAACGGCGCCATCGGACGGACCCAACATGATCCCGCTGGACGAGATGAAGGCGTTGCTCGCACGTCTCAAGGCATTCGATACGGTCGCGAAGGACCAGGGAAACTAGATGTCTCCTGAGCGAAACATACGGGCGGAAATCCTCAAGGCGGCACAGACTTCCGCCAACGGTACCGATGCCATTGTCGATGGGCTCAATGGCGCTCTCGGCGACGCGGTCCTCAAGGCCATCGAGATCATCGGTTCGAAGACCGGCCGGCTTGTTGTTACCGGCGTCGGAAAAAGCGGTCATATCGGTGCCAAGGCGGCGGCCACATTCGCATCCACAGGCACACCGGCACAGTTCGTTCACGCAACCGAGGCAAGCCACGGCGATCTCGGCATGATCACGGCCGAGGACTGTGTGCTGGCCATCTCGAATTCGGGCGAGACGAAAGAACTCTCCGACGTCCTTTATCACGCGCAGCGAGCCGATATTCCGCTGATTGCCGTTACCGGCCGCGCCGACAGCACTCTGGCGAAGAACGCCACGGTCGCGCTTGTCCTGCCGAGCGTAGAAGAGGCCTGCCCGCTGGGGCTCGCACCGACAACGTCATCGCTGATGCAGCTGATGGTCTGCGACACGGTCGCCATCGGTCTTTTGGTGAGCCGCGGCTTCTCGGAGCGCGATTTCCGGCATTACCACCCCGGTGGCACGCTTGGCGCCAGCCTTACGCTGGTACGCGATGCCATGCATGCCGGCGACGAATTGCCGGTGGTTCAAACTGGCACGCTGCTGATCGAGGCTATCGACACGATTTCCGACAAGGGTTTCGGCCTGACGATCGTTGCCGACGGGGGCGGCAAGATGTGTGGCGTCATCACCGATGGTGACCTGCGGCGCAACGCCAATGTCGATGCTGCAACGACGGTGGTCGACCAGGTCATGACGGTCGGCGGCCTGACGGTCGAACCCGACATGCTTCTCGCGGCGGCACTGAAAATGATCCAGGACAACAAGGTCGGCGCACTGGTGGTGGAAGAAGACGGGCACGCCGTCGGCGTTGTCCACGTGCTCGACTTGCTGCGCATCGGCGCTGCCTGAGCGGCCACAAGACGGGTTATTCAGCGTATGGCCTCACCCAAATTCGAGACCGATTTCGATCCAGCGCATGGTAAGGCCGTTACTGTGGCGCCGGACATTCAGCGCATTACCGCGCCGAATGCCGGCCCGCTGACCTTTCACGGCACCAACAGCTATATTGTCGGTAAAGACAGCGTTGCCGTCATTGACCCAGGCCCGGAGACCGAGAGCCACCATCAGGCTCTGAAAACGGCGCTGGAAGGCCGGCAGGTCTCCCACATCCTGGTCAGCCATACCCACAAGGACCACTCACCGCTCGCGCGGCAGCTTGCCGCGGAGACCGGTGCGACCATCGTGGCGGAAGGAAAGCATCGCCCGGCACGCCCGCTTTATACAGGCGAAATCAATCCGTTCCAGGAGAGTTCTGACACTGAATTTCAGCCGGACATCGAAGCCGAAGACGGTCAGGTCATCAACGGCGACGGCTGGTCGCTGAAAGTCATCAAAACGCCGGGCCACACGGCCAACCACGCGGTCTTTGCACTGGAGAACGAGGATATCGTCTTTTCAGCCGACCATGTCATGGTCTGGGCGACGTCGATCGTCGCGCCGCCGGACGGCTCGATGAGCGACTACATGGCGTCGCTCGACAAGATGCTCGAGCGCGACGACCGTCTTTACCTGCCGGGCCATGGCGGACCGGTGAACGATCCGGCCAAGTTTGTCCGCGCCCTGCGGACCCACAGGAAGATGCGCGAGGCGGCGGTGCTCGACCGGCTGCAGAAAGGCGACAACAACATCGCCGACATGGTGAAGGTGATCTACCGCGACACCGATCCGCGCCTTCACAAGGCCGCGGCCCTGTCGCTTCTTGCGCATCTGGAAGACCTCGTCGGTCGCGGCGCGGTCGAAACCGAGGGTACGCCGTCGATTGACGGGCGCTATCACCTCAAGCGCAGCTAGCGAACCGAGATGCCAACGAGCTCGGTATCGAGGGCACGCAGGAAACCGGCAATGATCTGCGCATTGGTGCCAAGGTCATGCGGACCAAATCGCGACACGGACCGCATGTCGACAAAGGTCGTCTCCGCCTCTTCACTCAGCCGGATGCTGACATCCGACGTGAATCCGAATACCAGCGTGCGGGTCTCGCCCTGAAGCACGATCTGCGCCTGCTGCAGGATCATCGGCTCGACGGAGACGGCCGGATCATCATCGGAAATGATCTCTGAAAGCCCGATCACGCTGCCGTCGTCCGGTTCTTCGGCCGGTGCCTCAACCTCGCCCACTGCGCCGTCCTGAACAACGACCGGCTGTTCTTCCGGAGCCTGCGGCTCCTCCGGTTCCGGCAGTTTTGTCGCGGAAATCTTGATGCCCTGATTGTCGGCGACGAGGCGGACCGCCTCGAGGACACGGTCGAGAGCGCCCTCATAGCGGCGTCCGGTCACCTGCGGATAGGCCTTCTCCTGCCCCGTGTAGGGCGCGACGTTCATGAATGCGACTTCCGGAAACCAGTCGGGCCCATGCGCTACCGGTTCGAGAAACACAGGAACGTCGGACGTGTTGGTGGAAATGTCATAGAGCGGCGGAAGCGTCGCTGCGCGATAGCCGGCAATGCCCGCAGGGATCAGCACCAGAAGGGCATAGAGGCTGCCCTTGGCGGATGCGCGACCGCCTTCCGCGCCCACCATCCAAAGCCTCAGAATGCCGTATGCCGCCATCACGAAAGCCAGAAGGGAAAGTCCGGCGCAGATGGCGAAGAGGACGGCGAAGATTTCCGTTTCCATGATGCCGAAACGATGCAGGCCGGCCGAAATGGCAAAGAGCACAAGTGCAAACAGGCCCAGCCGGTGGGACCAGAAGGCCGTGTAACAGACCGGACGTTCGTAGCGGATCTTCATGGGCGGGCAGATTCGGTGCGCATTTGATTTCAGCAATAACCCATGTGCCAGCAGATCGGAATAGTCGCTTCGATGACAAAACAAGCCGTGCCGGCGCGGAAATATTGCCGGGCGTTCCGAATGGGCGTAAGGATTTTCGTTATATCTGCAACCTCCCTACAGGATGACGCCATGCCTCCGCTCAGCAATGTGCAACAACGCGACATCGATTCCGTCTTTCACCCCTATACGCCGCTTCACAAGCTGAGCGAGACCGGAACGCTGGTCGTCGACCATGGCAAGGGCGTCTTCATCACCGATACGCAGGGCAACGAATATATCGAGGGCATGTCCGGCCTTTGGTGCGCCGGCCTCGGTTTCGGAGATGAGGAGCTGATCGACGCGGCCACCGAGCAGCTGCGCGCCCTGCCCTATTATCATCTGTTTGCCGCACGCGGCACGGAACCGGCAATCGAACTTGCCGAGAAGCTGAAAGAGCTGGCGCCCGTGCCCATCTCCAAGGTGTTCTATACCTCGTCGGGGTCGGAGGCCAACGACACCCAGGTGAAGCTTGCCTGGTACTACAACAACGCGATCGGGCGGCCGGAGAAGAAGAAAATCATCTCGCGGCAAAAGGCCTATCACGGGGTGACGATCATGGCGGCCTCGCTGACCGGCCTCGGCCCCAATCACAAGGGTTTCGACCTGCCGGTGGACGGGGTGCTGCATGCCGAGTGCCCGCACTACTACCGCAACGGCCATGACGGCGAGACGGAAGCGGAGTTCACCGCCCGCATGGCGGCTTCCTTAAGCGAACTGATCGAGCAGGAAGGACCGGAAACGATTGCAGCGATGATTGCCGAGCCGGTGATGGGCGCCGGCGGCGTTATCGTGCCGCCGGAAGGCTATTTCGCGGCGATCAAGCCGATCCTCGACGAGCACGATATCATCCTGATCGATGACGAGGTCATCAACGGCTTCTGCCGGACCGGAAACTGGTGGGGGGCCGAGACGCACGGAATGGTGCCGACCACCATGTCGGTGGCCAAGCAGCTGACATCGGCCTATGCGCCACTCGGCGCGGTGATGGTGCCGGACCACATCTACCAGGCCTTCGTCGACTACACATCGCGGCTCGGGACCTTCGGCCACGGCTTTACCTATGGCGGCCATCCGCTTGGCTGCGCGCTCGGCGTCAAGGCGATCGAGATCTACCAGAAACGCGACATACTGCGCCATGTGCGCTCGATCGCTCCGCTGTTCGAACGTCGCCTGTCGGCGCTTGCCCAACATCCGCTGGTCGGTGAAGCGCGCTTCTCCGGCCTTGTCGGCGGACTGGAGCTGGTGGCCGACAAGGCAACCAAACGCGCCTTCGATCCCTCGCAGGGCGTCGCAGCAAAAGTCTCCAAACTGCTTGAACAGCGCGGCGCGATCCTGCGCCCGCTCGGCGATACGATCGCCATGTGCCCGCCGATGATCATCAAGGAGGACGAACTCAACGCCCTCTTCGACCGGCTGGAGGGCGCGCTGGACGAGGCGGAAGGCTGGGTGACGAAGGAAGGTCTGCGGGGGTAAAACCCAATCACTCCTGATTTGTCAGTCAGGCATCAAGACGCCGTTCGAGCGGCTCAGACGCGTCAATGATCTGGAACATCGAGGCCATACGGAGCAGGCAGTGGAAGCAACGGCGTCCATCGAAGATAACCCGCTAGATCCGGCGCCGCGCAGCTATCCAAAGATGGTGGAGCTTCTGCGAAGGGGGCGGTGGACGTCTTCAGGCCCCGGCAGCCTGTCGGCAGACGAGGTTGAAGCGTGGCTGCTCGACCAAGCCATGAGAGAGGACGACTTCCTGCTACTTTACCAGGAATTCCTGTGGCGGCTGGTGGCCGCCGGCGTGCCGATTGTCCGGGCGAGCCTTCACGTCGGCACGCTGCACCCCCAGCTCTATGGCTATGCCTGGAACTGGAACAGCGATGATGGGCTTTGCGATGAGGTCAAGGTGGATGAATCGGTGCTCTCGACCGATGCCTACCGCAAGAACCCGCTGTTTCGCGTGATTGAAGCCGGCGAGCACATCCGCGTCATGACCGATACACTGGAGACGACCGAAAGCGGCCTTTTGAGGGAGCTGAAGGAGATCGGCATCACCGAATACATGGCCCTGCCCTTGAAGGCGCACGGCAACTACCACAACGCGGCGACGCTGGCGACGCGTGCGGATGGGGGGTTCACCGCGGCGCAGTTCGATCACATCGAGCGCCTTCTCCATGTGTTTGCGTTGCATGTCGACCGGCACATCGCGGCGAAAATCTCTGAAAACATCGTCACAACCTATCTCGGCTCCGAGGCCGGCGGTCAGGTCCTCAGCGGCTCGATCAAGCGCGGCGCAGGCAAAGCAATCGACGCGGTCATCTGGGCATCGGATCTTCGCGGCTTCACCGAGCTTGCCGATACGCTGGACGAAAGAGCGCTGACCGCCGTGCTGAACGCCTATTTCGAGCAGCTCGCCGGGGCCGTCATCGATCATGGTGGTGAGGTCCTGAAATTCATCGGCGACGGCCTGCTGGCCGTCTTTCCCTTCGATGCCTTTGCAACGCAGGCACACGCGGCAGATGCCGCCGTACAGGCCGCAGAAGCCGCCCTTGCAGCCCTGGAACGTTTGAACGCCGACGCGAACGCGCTGCCTGATGTGACCGGTTGGCGGCCCTTGCGTACCGGCATCGCTCTTCACCGCGGCGAGGTCTTTTTCGGCAATGTCGGCGCGCCGGGTCGACTGGACTTCACGGTTATCGGAATGGCGGTCAACACGGCCAGCCGCGTTGAGGGCCTCTGCAAGTCGACGGGCCGCTCCCTGCTGGTGACCGAAGCGGTGCATCAATTGTCTACCCGAGACTTCGACTCACTGGGGGAATTCTCGTTGAAGGGGTTGGATGGGCCGCTATCGGTCTATGCACCGGGTATCACTCGGGCTGACGATTGACGCGACCTTCCGTCAGGGAATGATGTGCGCGCCCAGTACAGCGTAGTCGAAACCATCCGCCCGTCCACCGAGATGCTGCGCCAGGAAGCGCTCGATCTGACGGAATGTCAGCAGCCTTGTTTGCCAACCCATATTCGAAATCGAATGCCCTGCCCCGTCGACCACCGTGTATTGGACGTCCTTGCCCGAGTTGCGCAAAGCCTCGACCATTCTGTCAGCCTGATCCCGGATGACGCGAACATCATTGGCCCCCTGGATTATCAGAACCGGGCTTTGAACCTTGTCCGCATTGAACAAAGGTGAGCGGCCGCGAATATCCTCAAGGTCCTCCGGGTCGCTCGGATCGCCGATATATTTGCGATACCAGTCGGGCCACCCGGTCCAGTAAACCGGTACTTCCCGCAACATGGTCGAGATATCGCTTAAGCCGTTGATGCTGACGCCGGCGGCAAAGAGCCCGGGGCTCTGGGTCAAGGCGGTCAAGGTCTTGAGGCCGCCGAAACTGCCGCCCATCACGGCAATCCTCTCCGGGTCGGCAACACCCTCACCCACCGCCCAGTTGCGCGCATCGACAATGTCCTGATGCATCTTTCGGCTGACCTCTCCTACCGCGGCCTCGCGAAAGGCGCGCCCGTAGCCGGCGCTGCCGCGGTAATTCACATTGAGCACCGCATAGCCGCGATTTGCCAGCCAGAGGGCCAGATCGTCAAATCCCCACCGCACGCGCGCCACAGGACCCCCATGGATCAGCATCACCATGGGTGCAGGTCCCGAAACACCTTTCGGTTGCGTCAGGTATCCGCGGATCACAAGCCCGTCACTGGCCTCGATTTCAACCGGCTTCATACCCGACAGATGTTCGGCGTGCCTGGCAATCGGCGGCTCGTCGATGCGCTCGACCGTTCCCGCGCCATTGTCGACCAGGTATTTGCTCCAACCGCGCCGATCGTCCTCAACCTCCCAGATGGCGGCGGAAAAATCTTGCGTCGCGGAAACCAGATGAACGGATGCACCGGGCGGCGCACCAATCCGCTCGATCATGGCGGCGACCTCGGTCTCGAACACAAACCGCTCTTGGCGGCCCGGATAGGCAACGGCCATGATCGGTTGCAGCGTCAGGGGATGACTCCTGACCCAGCTCAAATCGACCGCGTCATGGGCGTAGAGAACCTGTTCGTCTCCATTTTCCAGGTCCCTGCGCACAAGCGCCTGCTTGTCGCGCCCGAGATCAGAGATCGCAAGAAGCTGCCCCTGGTCGTCGGGCTGCGCCAGGACGAAGAAACTCTCTTCCATTCCGCCGGTCGCAATCTCGCGCCAGCCGGCCGGTTCCTTCAGTTCGACGGACCATCTGTTGTCCGGGCGTAGTCTCTTGCGGGCAAAGACATCGCCCTTGCGGTCAAAGGACCAGTTTACCTGCCGATCCGAAATCAGATCGAGCGCAACTGTGTCACCGGTATCCAGGTTCAGTCGATAGAGGTCGAATTTCGTGCGGTCCCGTGCGTTGTGGGCAATCAGGATCTCCGCTCCGCCTTCCGGCGGGATATGGGCGATCCATGATTTGACATCTTTCCCGAAATCATAGCTGCGCGGTTCGGCACCCTCCCGGGTCACGTCGATCGAAACGATCTGGTCGTTTTCCCATCCGTCCCGGTCAGCCTGGTAGAGAAGATACCGGCTGTCGGAAGACCAAGCGTACCAGCGGACCCGATCGGGTGTGTGATAGATTTTCGACCCCTCGCCCTCGAGATCACGAACCCACAGGGCTGGCTTCAGCCATTTGCTCTCCAGCCAGGCCATGCGTTTGCCATCCGGCGACAGGCGAAAACGCCAGCGCGAATCCGAATCCGCATAGAAGGCCCGCAGCGGCACCAGTTCGGGCAACTGGCCGCTCTTCAGCGCCGGGTGCGTCGCCGAGATCGGCTGAAAGGTGAAAAAGACAAAGGCTGCACCCACAACAATTATGCCGATGCCGGCAACGAACAATTTTCGAATCACGGAACCCACTCACCAAAGAACAATGTCTGCCTCGAACAAGGGTCTACACGTCATTGCGTCGCCACGATGTCAACAGGCTCGACAAAAGTGCGGCCGGTATCCACAAACCACCCAGGGTTAGCCGACCGGAGTTATCATCCAAGGGGCGCATCAGCCTGATCAGGAACGGGACGCGCTCACTGGCAGCGCAAGAGAGCGCGTCATTCACGTTTCGGACGGGCGGACCGCACGGATACACCGCAACATTGCCTGCACCTTTTCCGTGCGGTGAAGGTCGACATGGGTTACCAGCCACACCGGCACTGTCCAGTCCTCGTTCGGCGGCAGCACGGCGTGGAGATCGCTTCGCCCCGCGACATCGAAGTCACTCAAAAATCCGAGACCCAGCCCTGCCATGACAGCTTCGGTCGCAACCCGTTCGTGTTTCGAAGACACACTTACCTGTTCGGTTGAGATGTTCTCGGCAATCCAAGGCCAGAACGGCAACCGACCATCCTCCTCGGGCGGCAGGACGACAAATTCGTGCGCGGACAACTCCTCCGGCTCCCGCGGCATTCCCCGGCGCGCGATGTAGCTGTCATGAGCGTAAAGATTCAGCCCGATTTTGCCGAAGAGCTTGACCACATAGTCGGGATGATCGGGCATCGGGCCAGCCCGCAAGGCGATGTGCGCCTCGCCATATTCCAGCCTCTGAAGGTCTTCGGTCGCGATGATCGTCACCCGGCAATGGGGATTGTCGGCCCGGAATTGGCGGACCGGTTCCATCAGAACCTTGATAAATGGCGGCAATACCGTGACCTTCAGTTCGCCCTGTATTTGCGCGTTTCCTCCGCCGGCCCTGCCGGAAAGATCATCGACAAGCTCCTCGATCTTGCCAGCCACGCGCAAAACGTCTTCGCCAAGTTCCGTGGGCGTGTATCCACGGGCATGACGAAGGAAGATGCGCGCGCCGAATTTTTGTTCGAGGATATCAATGTGCCGGTTCACCGTGGCACGATGCAGGCCAAGCGTCGTGGCCGCGGCACTCACAGTGCCGAGTTTGGCCACTTGATACGCGGTTCTCAGTTCCGTCCAGTTTTCCAAAGCATACTTGCTCAAATTTCGCGCATTAGGCGCGCGTATTTGCGCGTTGCGTCATGAATATGTACAACTCATGCTCCATTTCGATCACGTCGTCAATCCTTGGAGCGGAAAGTGAAGTACCTCTCACTCGGTCTACGCATCGTCCTCACCCTCGTGTTCGTCGCGGCTGGCGGAGCTAAACTCGTTGGCGCGGGAATGATGGTTGAAAGCTTTGATGCTATCGGATTCGGTCAGGGATTCCGCTATCTGACCGGCGTCATCGAAGTGGGCGGCGCTGCGCTTTTGTGGCTCCCTAACAAGCAGGTGATTGGCGCTGCCCTGCTCGGCGCAACGATGGTTGGCGCCGTCCTGACCCACTGGTTCATTATCGGTCCGTCTGCAGTTCCGGCGATCGTGCTCGGACTTTTGTGCGCCGCGGTTCTCTACATCTACCGCGCTCAGATTCCGGCACTCCTCGGCCGTTCCTCATAGTCCCACCGAAGACATCTCGCACGTCAATCACGTTTTCCGCCGTCTCGTCATTGCGAATCAAATAAGTGTTTGCTTATATGTTGCCATGATCGAGAACGACCTCTTCAAGGCGCTTGCCGATCCCACACGCCGGGCAATCTTCGAGAAGCTGGCGCATGGCGGCATGAATGCCAGCGACCTGCGCCAGGGCATGACCATCAGCCAGCCGGCCATGTCCCAGCACCTGGCCGTGCTGCGCAAGGCGAGACTGGTGCGCGAAGAACGCCAGGGCCGCTTCGTCAATTACGAGGTCGACCCCGAAGGACTGGCGCTGATCGCCGGTTGGCTTGCCAGATACCGCGCCTACTGGCCGGCGCGCGTCGATGCACTCAAGGACCTTTTGAAGGACATGGACCAATGAATGATCTGGAAAACATAGAAAGGACGACAGAGCTGGTCTTCAGCTACGCGCTCGATGCATCGCCCGATAAGGTCTGGCGGGCGATCATCATTCCCGGGTACCGCGAGAAGTGGCTGCCCGGCGATGACGTTGACGACACTGAACCGGACATTTCAGAGCCCGACGGGGAAATCCGTTTCCAGATGCGCGAGCATGAGCCGCCCTATCTCGAGAGCTTTGTGACGTTCCGGGTCAGTCCCGACCAGAATGGCGGCACCATACTGAGAATTATCCACCAACTGACCGATGCGCGGGCAGGCAGGTCAGTACCGCAGGCTGCGAATACGAACGGGTCGTGTCTGATGCGCGCCGCCTGAACACAGCCACCAGACAAAACCGATATTTTGAGGAGTTCGCCGATGCGCGAAGCGATGCAACTCGTCCCCATGGTCGTTGAACAGTCAAGCCGCGGCGAACGCTCGTTCGATATTTATTCCCGCCTGCTTCGTGAACGGATCATCTTCCTGAACGGCGAGGTCAATGACGATGTCTCCGCGCTGGTCTGCGCCCAATTGCTTTTGTTGGAGGCCGAGAACCCCAAGAAGCCGGTCTTCCTTTATATCAACTCACCGGGCGGCGTCGTCTCGAGCGGTCTCGCCATGTACGACACCATGCGATACATCCAGCCACCCGTGCATACGCTTTGCATGGGCACGGCCTATTCGATGGGGTCGTTTCTGCTGATGGCCGGCGAACAGGGAGAACGTGCCGCACTTCCGAATGCCAGCATTCTCATCCACCAGCCGTCGGGCGGCTTCAAGGGCCAGGCATCGGACATTCTCATTCATGCGGAGGAGACGCAGCGTACCAAACGGCGCATGACGCGGCTTTACGCCGAACATTGCGGCCGGACGTATGACGAATTCGAACGCGCCCTGGACCGCGACCACTTCATGACGGCCGAAGACGCGCTCGAATGGGGTCTTATCGACCGCATCCTGGACGAGCGTAAACCGGTTGATTGATGCGCCGGGTATCCCGAAGTGTCGGCGCGTTCCGCGGTTGACCTCATGGTCAGCGCCAGAGCGGGCTCCCCATAAATGCGCCGGTCCAGTCAGGACCTAACAGCGCCCAGCAGACACAGTGGTCTTTTGAACCGGATCGTAGAGCCCTCCGTCCAGGTTCTCGTGTCCCCAACGCATGATCTGCAGAAGAAGCGGCTCCAGTGCCCTGCCCTTGCCCGTCAGTTCGTAGCGGTAACGCACCGGCCGGTCCTGATAGGCCTCGCGTGTGACAAGCCCCCAATGGATCAGCCGCTTGAGGCGCTGCGACAACTGGTTGGTCGGCATGCGCTCTTCGCTGGTCTGAAGTTCCTGAAACGTGTGTTTGCCGTGCCACATCAGATCCCGCACGATCAGCAGGGTCCATCGGTCGCCCAGCAACTCCAGACTGCGTGCAATCGAGCAGCGCGATCGAAATTCATGATCGGTATTCTGCATTGTCGGCCTCTCAAGCTACTTCGGTTTATACGTCAGTGACTTTCGAATTGAAAGTTTGACTCGCGAGGTGGCTTTCGATACGAAAGTTACTCCTTCATTACGCGGGGAACTGACGTGCAGGGAATAGGTAACACGCCGTTGGTCAGGTTGGGCCGGCTGGCCGGCCCGGACAGTGCGAATGTCTACGTCAAATGGGAGGGCGCGAACCCGACCGGAAGCATGAAAGACCGCATGGCTCTTTCGATGATCGAAGGCGCGGAACGGCGCGGCGAGCTGAAACCGGGCGGACGGGTTGTCGAATATACGGGCGGCAGCACGGGCAGTTCACTGGCCATGGTCTGCGCTGTGCGCGGCTACAGGGCTCATTTTGTCTCTTCGAATGGTTTCTCGGAAGGTAACTGCTCACCCCGTCACGCGTCTTGAGCATAGTGTGATTTGACCATATTGGCGGCATTTCCGGCCAGCGCGATCTGGATCGCGACAAGTGGATTATATCCGAGGGCACCCATGGAACTCAGGTAGCTTGATATCCGGCACCAGGCGTGTGCATAGCGGTCTGTCCGGAAGCAGCCCGAGACTTTGATTTTGACCTTTGCCATCCTGATTTTTTGCTCGCCCGCGTTATTGGTGAAGCTGACATCGGGTTCGCTCATGAAGCGAAGCACGGAGACCTCGTGTTTCAACAGACGCTCATGCAGGTTGTGGGCATCCGACTTTGCGACCCGTCCGCGCTTACCTTCCGGTTTCGCAGGAACGTCGGGCATTTCCCCGGCACCTTGCGTCAGAATGGTCCGATACCTTTTGCGTATCTTGCGACATTCGGCCTCGCTCAACACCCCGGTCTCGCTCTTGTTGACCTTATGGCAGACCTCACGCAACACCTTCCTCATCAGGCGCGCCCAACGGTAATTGCTGGAGTCGACGACAAAGGTCAGTTCCCGAAGCAGATGCGACCCGCATAGCTGATGCTTGCACTGGCTGTATGCAAGGTAGGATGCCCAGCAATCATGGATCAACACCCCGGTGTAGACCGGAATGATGCCGAATGCCTCTATCGCTTCCTTGCCGCGCCTGGGGTGCAGGAACTTGATAGTGTGGATACCCCGCCCGGAGGCATCGTAATGTGCCAGGTGCCGTTATACTGAACGTCACAAATCAAAGGGAGAGTATCCACATGTCGGAAGTTAGCATCATCGGCGTTGATCTTGCAAAGCAGGTTTTTCAGGTCCACGGAGCCACAGCCGATGGCTCGGTTGGCTACCGCAAGAAGTTGAGCCGCGCCCAGTTCATGCCGTTTCTTGCACAGCAGCCCCGATGCATTGTCGCGATGGAGGCCTGCGCCACAGCTCACGATTGGGGCCGCGAGATCGGTAAGTTGGGCCATGAGGTGAAGCTGATTCCACCTCAGTACGTGAAACCTTTTGTCAAAAGGCAGAAAAACGACAGGGCAGACGCTGAGGCGATCACTGAAGCTGCCTCCCGGCCGACCATGCGGTTCGTTGAGGTGAAATCCACCGAGCAGCAATCGCGCGGCATGCTGTTCCGATCACGGCAGATGTTTGTCAGGCAGCGCACGCAGACCATCAATGCGCTGCGCGGCCATCTCGCCGAATATGGCGTGATCGGGCCGAAGAGCAAGGCGGGGATCAAGAAGTTGAGAGCCGCGCTGGACGACGATACCAATGGGCTGCCCGCCCTCGTGCGTAACACGGCCCGGATGTATGCCGAGCACATCGATCTGCTGGCGACCAGGATTTTCGATCTGACGAAGCAACTCAAGACGGAGGCGAAAGCATCCGGCACAGTGCGAAGGCTGACAACAATGCCGGGCGTCGGGTTGCAGACGGCACTGGCAATTGAGGCCTTTGCCCCGGACATGAATTGCTTCAAACGGGGGCGTGACTTCGCAGCCTGGCTGGGTCTCGTGCCGCTTCAGCGCTCGACAGGCGGTAAGGACCGGCTCGGGAAAGTTTCGAAGATGGGTCAGAAAGACATCCGAAGCCTGTTGATCATCGGGGCGATGTCAGTGATCAATGCGGCGACGCGGTTTGGGGTTCGCAAGGGAAGCTGGCTGGCCAGAATGCTGGATCGAAAACCGAAGCTTCTGGTCGCGATCACGCTGGCCAACAGGATGGCACGGGGTATCTGGGCCATGATATCGAAACAGGAGAATTATCGGAATCCGGAGGCGGTAGCGTAAGCGCGGATCGCGCAACGCTTCGCGTCGGTGCCCGGGACGTGTGAAGAGGTCGACGAATAGCATGGGAGATTGATCGGAAAGATCCGGAGCGGGAAAACCATGTTGACCCAAAAGGCAAAATAGCTTTGGAACTTGATTTGGACCCGGTTCGCGCATCACCATACCGGCCCGCGGCTGCACAAAAAGCCGCACTGTGAGGCCTGATAAATGACCGCATCCGATCACACGCTCACATCACCGTTCGAAAATCGCTTGACACCGGGGTATCCATAAATGAGGGTCAGGGAGTCATCGGTCAGCACATGCAGCCACTGGTTTTTGCTGTCGACCCTGAAACCGGTCTCATCGGCATGCAGGGCCGGGCGGGTCAGAAGATGTGCGGCGGCAGCCGTTTCCCAGGGTTCAAGCGCCTCGTGCAGTCGCTGGATGTAGCCCAGGCAGGTGGCCTGCGACATCCTGACGCCAGAGATGGCCCGCACCAGTTCGACGGCGCGGCGCAAAGACAGCATCTGGGCAATCAGCAGGTTGATCACGAAGGCCTGAAAGCCAACGCCATATTGCAAAGGCCCCGGCATGTTTTCAGGGAAACGCCCCTTGGTTCGGGTGCGGCATTTGGGGCAGTCCCTGGTTTCTGCGACGACCTTTTTCTCGACAACCTCGAACATGATATCGAGATGGATGCGTTCCTCGCGCGCCGAGGGTTCGACGTCTGAGAGATCAGCCCCGCAACTGTCACAAACCTGGACGGTGGAGGTTTCCCCGACGGTGACCTTGCGAAGGTTTTCGCCCGTCATCCAGTTCGGCGCCACACCCTTGCCGGAAGCCTTTTTGCTCCGTTTCCCGGTGTTGTCCTTATCCGTCTGCGACGGCGCAATACTGGAGTTCTTGCCGGTCTTCCTGGTCGTCTTTTCCAGAAAGATGGCGATCAGGATGCCCAGCAAGCTGCACAACACGCCAATAACCGCATCGACGTCATCTGAGAGCCGGATTTAAAAGTAGTTGAGCGATATCAATGGTTTGTGATTCAACAGTCTTTTCAAAGAAGATGGAGAATCACGATGCCATGGAATGATATCGCCCGCGCCGAACATAACAGAGACCATTTGAGATTTCCAAGCGATTTGACCGATGAGGAATGGACGATACTTGCCCCGTTCATTCCGCCGGCAAAACGGGGTGGACGACCGCGTACGACCGATATGCGCGAGGTGATGAACGCGATCCTTTATATCGCAACCAGCGGCTGCCAGTGGCGCATGCTGCCGAAGCAGTTCCCACCGGTATCGACGGTACGTGGCTATTTCTACACCTGGAGCCGCATGGGTCTTTTTGCAGCCATCAATCACCTCCTGGTCCTCAATACCCGCGAACTGGAAGGCCGCGCGGCTTCACCGACGGCCGGCGTGATCGACAGCCAGAGCGTGAAAACCACCGAAAGCGGGGGCGTTCGCGGCTATGACGCCGGCAAGAAGGTCAAGGGCCGCAAGCGACACATCGTCACCGATACGATCGGCCTGATGCTGTTCATCATCGTTCACGCCGCCAACATTCAGGACAGGGACGGGGCCTGCGACCTGATCAGGGCTGTCGGCGACCGCTTCCCCTGGCTGCGCCACATCTTCGCCGATGGCGCCTATGCGGGACCGAAGTTGCGAGCAGCGCTCGCGGGGCATGGCGACTGGACGGTCGAGACCGTCAAGCGCTGCGACAGCGCAGTCGGTTTCAAGGTTCTGCCGCGTCGATGGGTGGTGGAACGAACTTTCGCCTGGCTCGGGCGCTGCCGCAGACTGGCCCGGGACTGGGAGAGGACCATCCAGAACTCAACCGCGTGGGCGTTCATAGCAAGCATCCGGTTCATGACGCGGCGTCTCGCAAGGTATTGTTACGTTTGAATAACTTTTGAATCCGGCTCTGAAATCCTGCCCGCTTTGCGCAGCGCGGCAATGCGCGCCCTGGCAGCATCGAACTCTTCACGCAGGGAAGTGCCATTCACGCTTGCCATCAGTCCGCCCGCGATGCCATGGACATCAGGCCATGCGGTGGCCGCATCGCCTTTTCAGGCTTCCAAATGCAGCGAGTAGCCTTGACTGAAAGACCACCCCAATGCGGCTTTTCCCAAATCAATCGAACACGTGTCATAACCCGATAGAATCACGAAAATCGCAATGAGGGGATCGTTAATAGCCGATTCAAATCGTCGCACTGCGCATTCCGGCCAATCCGGCCACCTGTTCCGGTTTATTGCGGCCACCGAATCCGGCTCATTGCGGCCACTTCCGCGTCTGGCATTGTGGACGGCGCGATCAACCCTTCTGGATGGGTTTCTTGATGTCAGCACTTTGGCCTTTCGTCAAGCACGGTGCAGGCCGTCCCGGTAGTCCCCAGGAGGGACCCGCGCGCGGCGCGAAGAGACCGGCACGAGTCTATCGCAGCGGCGCGCGTGGGAGGCCCCTGTGGACCCACCGGGGCGGGCGTGAGGTTCGTTCGGATCATGCCGATTGCTCCTGTTCAGTTTGATTGCCTTGCGATTTGCGCATCGAGGGCCCATCGAGTTCGAGCCGGTATGCGTTGTGAGAAATTCGGTCCATAATCGCGTCGCCGAATGTGGGCTCATCAATAACGTCATGCCAAGTGTGCACCGGCAGTTGACTCGTGATCATTGTCGAGCCGGCACCGTGGCGGTCTTCGATGATTTCCAGGAGATCGCGCCGCTGGCTGGCATTGAGACGATCGGGGCCCCAGTCATCGAGGATCAGCAGATCGGCCTTGACGAGCGTCCGGAACAAGCGCGGGAACCGACCATCGCCATGCGCCAGTTCGAGTTCGGCGAAGAGCCGCGGCACACGCTTGTAAAGGACCGTGTAGCCATGGCGGCATGCATTTTGACCGAGGGCGCAGCCAAGCCAGGTTTTGCCGACCCCGCACGGCCCGGTAATCAGCAGGCAACGGTGATGTCTGATCCAGTTGCAGGTTGCCAACTGCTGGAACAATGCCTTGTCGAGCTTACGGGACGCGCGGTAATCGACGTCTTCTATCGAGGCGCCAACATGGCGCAACCTGGCGGCCCGTAATCGCGTATTGAAGCGTTTGGTGCTGCGGTTTGCTGTTTCCCGATCGAGCAACAGTCCCAGCCATTCGGGGTGGCTGAGATCGGCAGCCCGGTCTTGTGCCTGCAGCTCGACAAAGGCGTCGGCCATGCCGTCCAGTTTGAGTTCTTTCAACTGGTCGAGGGTTGGATGGTTGAGCAATTTCATTTCCTTTCAATGGAAGTAGCCTGAGCCACGGATGTTTTGATGGAGGATCGGCGGCCCGTCCGTGGCTTTTTCGGGCCGTTTGCGATCGAGATTGTTCTTGAGGATGGAATTGACGGAGGTGTAGGAGTGCGCCCCGATGTCGATGGCGCGGCCGCATGCCGCCTCGAGGCGCTGCGCTCCATGCTGCGGCGCGAGCTTCACGATGCCGATACAGGCGCGGAACCCCTGAACGGGATGGGGTTTTTCGCGCAGGATGATTTCGACCAGGGCCTGGGTGGTCGGGCCGACTTTGCCAGCCTGGCGCTTGATACTTTCAGGTGTCCACTCGGCGTAATGGCGATGGTTGGCCGGCATGTGCTCGAGCACGGTTGTATGTCGTCTGTTACCTGGACCGCGCAGATGGCTGGCAACACGATTGCCCCGATCGAAGATCTCGACGGTGCGCTCGGTGGAGCGGACCCACAGTTTTTTGCGTAGAAGCGTGTGAGGCACCGAGTAGTAGTGCTTGTCCACTTCAACGTGATAATCAAGGCCGGCACGGCATTCCTTCCACGCTGCATATTCGTATGGATCCTGCGGCAGTGCTTTCAGTGCCGGCCTGTCAAGGTCTTCGAACAGTTCCCGCCGGCTGCCGCCAAGATGGCGCGTCACGCGGTTGTTGAGCTTTTCGAGCAGTTCGCGGACCGCCGCATTCACATCCGTCAGCGAGAAGAATTGCCGGTTCCTGAGTGCGGCGAGGATCCAGCGCTCCGCCACCAACACCGACGTCTCGACTTTTGCCTTGTCCCGAGGCTTTTTCGGCCTTGCCGGGACCACGACCGTTCCGTAGTGCCTTGCAAGATCGCAATAGGTGCGATTGATCGCCGGCTCATGGAAACAGGCCTTGGTGATGCCGGATTTCAAATTGTCGCACACCACAAGGTCGGTAACGCCGGCAAAGAACGCGAAGGCACGACCATGTGATCCCGTCCAGTCGGACAGGCTCTGCGTCATGGTCGCTTCGGCATAGGTGTAGCTGGACGCACCCAGGCAAGCGACAAAGAGTTGCGCCTCATGCACTTCGCCGGTGAGCCCGTTGATGATCGGAATCGTTTGGCCGGCATAGTCAACGAACATCTTCTCGCCAGCGGTATGGGTCTGCCGCATGGTCGGCGACAGCTTGCCCTTCCATTGACGATAAAGCTGGTAGAATTGCGTGCGCCCAAGCCCGTCAGGATGAGCGGTGCGGTACTCTTCCCACAGCAACAGCAAGGTCACACCGGGGCGCCGCAGCTCGCGGTGAATACAGGCCCAGTCGGGCAGGCTTGGCTTCTTCGCCTTGACCACCACCGGAAACAAGCGCCGCTGAAGCGCCTCATCGCTCAAATCGGAAGGCAACGGCCAATTCAGGCCAGCCTGCTGCGCCCGCCGCACCGTCTCGCCAACACTCGTTCGCCCGACGCCCACACTGACGGCAATCTTGCGGTTCGACAAACCTTCAGCATTGAGCCGAAGCACATCTCTGATCTTACGCATGGGTAATCTTTCCCTGGCCATCCTCGCCACCTTTGCTGTTGAAAAGGCGCAAGAATGCCCGTGTTTCAGATCACCCAGAAAGGTTGATCACCGTTGTCCACAAGCTGGCCGCAATGAGCCGGATTCGGTGGCCGCAATAAACCGGAATAGATGGCCGGATTGAACCGGATTCAGTGGCCGGAATGAGCCGGATTGCGCACGTCGCACCACTCCGAGGCCAAAAAGGCATCTCGATTGAGCTAGTGGGTCTGAAACCGCCGTTGAATCTCGGGGACTTAAAGTGGGGGTGAGCAGTTACCTCGGAAGAAAAGCTGCAGACGATGCGGGCCTTCGGAGCTGAGCTTGAAATCATTCATGCGGAAGGCGGGATCCTGACGGCAGATGTCATCGACCGGCTGATTGCCCGCGCGAAAGAACTTTCCGAACAGCCCGGAACGTTCTGGCCCGATCAGGTCAATAATCTGGACAACAAGCGCGGTTATCACGCAATGGCCCGTGAAATCCTGTCACAAATTGACGGTCCCGTGGATGAGTTCGTCATGGCGGCGGGTGGCGGGGGTTGCATCTCCGGCAATGCCGAAATCCTGAAGCAGCAGAACCCGGAAACACGGATCGTCGCCGTGGAGCCCTATTTCGTGCGCAATGTTTCAGGCGGTGATACGCGCGGCACCCACAAGCTGGAGGGGATCGGCCTGTCCTTTGTGCCGAGCATCATGCGCCACGACCTGATCGACGACATCGTGCCGGTCAGGGACGAGGATGCCTATTGGGGCGCACGGCAGTTGGCGCGGCAGGAAGGCCTTATCGGCGGTGTCACCTCCGGCGCAAACATCTGGGCCGCCCTGCGGCGCGCCCGGGAAATCGGCCCGGGGAAGAATGTCGTAACGGTTATCATCGACAGCGGACTTCGCTATCTGAACGGCGATCTTCACAGTGGGAACGATTGATACGCGATTTTTCAATAATGGAACGTGTCTGTTCGATCACGTTCCCGTTTCCAAGGGTGACAGATGGCCAGCCTGGCAGAACGCAATTCAAACCCATTCCATGCCGACAAAGAGATCGCCGCGGCACAACAAATGTCGGCTTCGAGCCCTTCTTACCCTTTCCTCGATGTATCGGGATTGTTATTTTCTGACGCCACGTTAGATACATCGTTCAGAGTGTACAGGATTTGGCGTTATGAAAATCGGCGAGATCGTTGAAAAGTCAGGCCTGACGGAACGCATGCTGCGTCACTATGAGAGCATTGGGATCATCGTGCCTCGGAAGTCGGCGAAGGGCACACGTCTCTACAGCGAGGCTGATTTGTCGGTAGCCCGCCTTATCCATCGAATGCGACTTATGGACATTGGATTGGACAATCTGGCGAAGATCGCTCAGGAGCGACAGAAACACAAAACAGGCGACTCCTCGGCGTCATCTGTTGGAGACCTCCTAAACGCATTGGCTGAGCTGTTGTCCGAAAAGGCACAGCAAGCTCTGGTGCTGCGGTCTGAGATCGTCGAGGCATCGAAGGCGGTACAAAAGTGTCAGGGATGTACGAACGTTCCGTCTTCCGAGTCGTGCCCCGAGTGCCCGATGAATGATATGGTCGAGCGCAACCCGGTAGCAGCTTTGGTCTGGAAGTAACTAACAGCGGAAAACCTGCCCAACAATACGCCATCTGCACTCGAAACGAGTCTGCTCGTCCACTCTGAAGGCGTTAAGTCGCGGCTCTGGAAACTCAACATCATACTTGGATGCGGCTTGAACGGCACTCCACGAGGCCATCTCTGTTTCCAGATCTTCCGGCGTGAACCATTTGGTCAGATAAAACGGCGGCACTTCGATAGGCAGACCCGGAAATTCAAAGCCGTTGTAGCCGCTGACCACCCAGTCACGATCAGGCTCCCAAAACCGGGACACCGCTACGAACACAGGTTCATATGCCAGTTTCACCGGTTGCGGCAGGTCGATCGCACCCCACGAGAACATCGCGAAAATCCCTCCAGGCCGTGTGATCCGCGCCGCCTCCCTGACGTGCAGATCAAGGTTAAAATGATGGGCCGCTTGCATGGAAAACAATAAGTCGACACTGCGTGTGGCTACAGGCAGCGCCTCCGCCAGGCCCTGCTGCACCGGATATAACTGTCGCGAGGCAATTGGTGGCGACGCATCAATGGCGATGACTTGCTGAAAATGCGATTTCAGAGAACTGGACAACTCGGCCTGACCAGCGCCGCACTCCACGCAAACGCCACGATTGGCCGGAAGCGCAGCAAGCCACCGCACAAAGTCGGCAGGGCCTTGCTGCATTTTGACACTCATAGCCTAGGCGATACTGGCCAGGAATTTTTCGTGTTCGCCGTCATGCATCGTATGGCTCAGGTCAGGCTTGGGGAACTGACCGCCTTTTGCCGCGGCGAAATAGGCCGAATACGCACGGTGCATCTCGCCCCAAACATCGCCAAACACTTCGCGCTTGGGCGGGATGGGAAAGACCGAGCATCCAATGATATCGCTGGACACATGGAAAATTCCGTGTGCGTGCGGCCCTGACCCCAAGCTCGCCACCGCAACCGGCAAATTCTCGTAGCACCATTTTGTAAGTTCAACAGATGTGTGTTCGAAGAGCGCCGCAAAAATTCCCGCGTCGATCGAGGCCCTCACCAGTTCCACAATTCTTGCCGCTTCTTCCGCCGTACGTCCGGCAGGCGCATGGCCAGAGTTCATCACCGCGCGTTCGCCCTGAACGCCGAAGTGACCGACTACAGGAATACCTGCATCCACAATCGCGCGGATATGGTCGACCGTTCCCAGCGAAGGCTCAATATGAACGCCATCCGCGCCCAGCTTCACGACCTTCGCGGCATTTCGCACCGACTCTTCAATCGAGATACAGGCCGTCGTGTTGGGCATGTTGCAGATGATGAACGGGGATGAGGCACCTCGAAGAACTCCCTCCAGCATGTAGAGTTGTTCTTCAAAGTCGACTGTTGCCATGGACGGATGCCCCATAAGCCCCATCGGCCCCGGACTGCCACAACATAGCAAATCCATGCCAAGCTCCTCCGCCATAATCGCACTCGGAGTGTCATGGCACTCCATGCCAACGATACGCTCACCCTGTTGCACTTTCTCGGCCAGATGCTTCAACCGTGTCTTTCCGCGCTTTGTCATGGTTCCTCCCTTTGCGTTTGCAGCAAGAGGAGACATTATCTGACATTAATGTTAGATTTTCAACCCACACGGGATTGGCTGCTTTGTCCGCAGAACTGTCGTTGGCACGCAATTGCGCAATACCGCCTTGCTTTCGAACGCATCATTTCGGCAAGTGCCCCCGGACAGGAACAGATCAGGTATAAGGTTCCCGGTTTCACCGCTTGCCACGAACCGGCCCTACTCCTCCAGAGCACCCCGTGCCAAGGAACTCAAGCCGGGGAAGAATGTCGTGAAGCTTATCATCGACAGCGGGCTTCGCTATCTGAACGGCGATCTTCACAGTGGGAGTGCGTGACGACTTCTCCTTCCTCATCTCCAAGGCCCGTCGAAAATTTGTGTCGCATTCGGGACGGCGGTCACACGGCTTTCATCGTAATTGACATCAAAAGCGGCAACAATGAATTCGGACACGGATAACGGGCCGACTGTCCGCACGTTCCGAGTCAATCCTTGGAGGGCAGAATGACAAAGAAAGGCCGGTGCCTGTGCGGGAAAACGGGCTGGGCATTCGACGGCGACGTCACGTGGGCCTGTTACTGTCACTGCGATGATTGCCGCCGCAACTGTGCTGCGCCGGTGGTCGCGTGGCTCGGCGTGCCGGCAAGGAATTTCCGCTGGCTGGGCGACCCGCCGAATTCTCTCGAGAGTTCAAAGGGCGTGCGGCGGCACTTTTGCGCCACCTGCGGCTCTCCGATGGGGTTCGAAGCCGACCACTACCCCGGCGGCATGCACCTTTATGCCGCCTCCCTGGAAGATCCGAGCGATTTCGAGCCGACCTTCCACGTCAATTATGAAAGCAAGCTTCCCTGGCTTCAGATGAATGACGATCTCCCGAAATATGAAGGCACCCTTTTGAACGCGCCGGATGATCTCTGGGACTATGGACCGACACCACCCCGCGACCGGGATTGAGGCAATCTAAGGCGATTCAGTCCTCAAGCGCTGCCTGGGCCGCCGCCAGCCGCGCGATGGGCACACGGAAGGGCGAGCAGGAAACATAGTCGAGGCCGATCTTTTCGCAGAAATGGATCGACAGAGGATCGCCGCCGTGCTCACCGCAGATGCCGAGCTTGATCTCGGGACGGGCCCTGCGGCCCTTTTTGCAAGCGATCTCGATCAGTTCGCCGACACCGTCCAGGTCCAGTGACACAAACGGATCCTGGTCGACAATGCCCTTCTTCTGGTAGGTGCCGAGAAAGGCGGCGGCATCGTCGCGGGAGATGCCGAAGGTGGTTTGCGTCAGGTCGTTGGTTCCGAAGGAAAAGAACTCTGCTTCTTCCGCGATCCTGTGGGCGCGGATGGCGGCGCGCGGCAACTCGATCATGGTGCCGACGAGATAGTCGATCTGCTGGCCGGCCTCCTGCATGACATCCTTGGCCACGGCGTCGATCCGCGCCTTGACGAAACGCAGCTCCTCGCGAAGGCCGACAAGCGGCACCATGATTTCAGGCACAACGTGCTCGCCGGTATCCTTGCCCGCCTGGATCGCCGCCTCGAAGATGGCGCGCGCCTGCATCTCGGCGATCTCGGGATAGGAGATCGCCAGCCGGCAGCCGCGGTGGCCAAGCATCGGATTGAACTCGTGCAGCGCTTCCGTGCGTTCGCGCAACTGGTCGGCGGGAACGCCCATGGCGCTCGCCACCTCGTCGATCTCCTCGTCCGACTTGGGCAGAAACTCGTGCAGCGGCGGATCGAGCAGCCGGATGGTCACCGGTGTGCCCTTCATGATCTCGAAGAGCTCGGTGAAATCCGAGCGCTGCATGGGCAGCAGTTTGGCCAGCGCCAGGCGGCGACCATCTTCGGTATCGGCGAGGATCATCTCGCGCATGGCGACAATGCGGTCGCCTTCGAAGAACATATGCTCGGTGCGGCAAAGTCCGATCCCCTCGGCGCCAAAGGAACGCGCAGCGCGGGCGTCGGCGGGCGTTTCGGCATTGGTGCGGATCTTCATGCGACGCGCTTCATCGGCCCATTGCATGATGTGGCCGAAATCGCCCGAAAGCTCCGGCTGGAGCATCGCCACCGAACCCTTCAGCACCTGGCCTGTCGAACCGTCGACAGTGATTACGTCACCCTTCTTGAGCGGCCCGGAAACAGTCAGCAGGGTTTCGCTGCGCATGTCGACGCGCAGGCTGCCGGCACCCGAAACGCAGGGCGTTCCCATGCCCCGCGCGACGACCGCGGCATGGCTGGTCATACCGCCGCGCGTTGTCAGGATACCTTCGGCGGCATGCATGCCGTGAATATCCTCGGGGCTCGTTTCGACGCGAACGAGAATGACCTTGTGCCCGGCCTCGGACTGGGCAACGGCATCTTCGGAGGTAAAGACGATTTCGCCGGTGGCGGCACCGGGAGAGGCCGGCAGCCCGCTGCCGATGACATCGCGCACGGCGCGTGGATCGATGGTCGGGTGCAGCAGCTGGTCGAGCGAGCCCGGCTCGATACGCTTGACCGCTTCCTCGCGGGAAATCACACCGGCCTCGGCAAGTTCGACGGCGATCTTCAGCGCGGCCTTTGCGGTGCGCTTTCCGGAACGCGTCTGCAGCATCCACAGCTTGCCGCGCTCGACGGTAAATTCGAGGTCCTGCATGTCGCAGTAGTGGTTTTCCAGCCGGTCGCAGATGGCCTTGAATTCATCGAAGGCATCCGGCATCAGCTTTTCCAGCGACGGGCGGTCGGATCCTGCCTCCAGCCGCGCCTGCTCCGTCAGGTTCTGCGGCGTGCGGATACCCGCCACCACATCCTCACCCTGAGCATTGACCAGGAACTCGCCGTAGAGTTCGTTCACCCCGGTCGACGGATTGCGGGTAAAGGCGACCCCGGTCGCCGACGTGTCGCCAAGGTTTCCGAAAACCATGGCCTGGACATTGACTGCCGTGCCCCAGTCCTCGGGAATGGCATGCAATTGTCGATAGGTGACGGCGCGGGCTGTCATCCAGCTAGAAAAAACCGCGCCGATGGCACCCCAGAGCTGGACCTCGGGATCCTGCGGAAACGGCTCTTCGAGCTCCTCCTCGATGGTCTGCTTGTAGCGGATAATGACCTGTTTCCACTCATCGGCGCTCAGATCGGTGTCGAGCTCGTGTCCGTATTTGGCCTTCTCGTCCTCCAGAATGTCCTCGAAAACCTCGTGGTCGAGCCCCATGACGACATCGGCATACATCTGGATGAAGCGGCGGTAGCTGTCATAGGCGAAACGCTCATCGCCAGCGTCCCGGGCCATGGCAAGGACAGATTGATCGTTGAGTCCGAGATTGAGCACTGTATCCATCATGCCCGGCATGGAGGCGCGGGCGCCGGAACGCACCGAAAGGAGCAGCGGCCGGTCGGCATCGCCGAAGGTGCGGCCGGTCAGTTTGCCGATATGGGCCAGCGCTTGCTTCACCTGCTGGGAAAGGTCTTCAGGATAGGAGCGGCTGTTTTGATAGAACCAGCCGCAGACCTCCGTTGTGATGGTCATGCCGGGCGGCACCGGCAAGCCGAGATTGCTCATTTCGGCAAGGTTCGCACCCTTGCCGCCGAGCAGGTTCCGGTCCTGTGCACTGCCTTCAGCCGTTCCGTCACCGAACGTGTAGACCCACTTGGTCATATCTCCCCTCCAAACGGGATGCGCCGCCGGGGTTCTGATAGCCGATCAACAGGCCAAAGGGCCATAGGGCATTCGGTCATTGGACACATTATTATCGATTGAAAACCGCGGCGATCCGGAAATCAGCTGGCATCGCGCATTTGTTCGGCGGTTTCCAGGTCCACCGATACGAGTTGCGAGACCCCCTGCTCTCCCATCGTCACGCCGAAAAGCCTGTTCATGCGGGCCATTGTTATCGGATTGTGGGTGATCAGGATGAAGCGCGTTTCGGTCGATGCCGACATCTCGTCCATCAGGTTACAAAAGCGCTCTACATTGTGGTCATCAAGCGGCGCATCGACCTCGTCGAGCACGCAGATCGGCGCCGGGTTGGTCAGGAACACGGCAAAGATCAACGCCAGAGCGGTCAGCGCCTGTTCGCCGCCGGAAAGCAAGGTCATCGTCTGCGGTTTCTTGCCCGGGGGCCGCGCCACGATTTCCAGGCCGGCATTGAGCGGATCGTCGGATTCGATCAGCTGCAGTTCAGCCGTGCCGCCGCCGAACAGGTGCGTGAAAAGACGGCAGAACTGCTCGTTGACGACGTCAAAAGCCTTCAGCAGACGCTCCCTGCCCTCCTTGTTGAGGTTCTGGATCGCCTGACGCAGCTTGTTGATGGCCTCGATGATATCCTCGCGCTCCACGACGATGGTCTCGAGACGTTCGGCCAGTTCCTTCTGCTCCTCTTCGGCGCGCAAGTTCACGGCGCCAAGCCGCTCGCGCTCGATCTTCAGCCGCTCCAGCCTGCGATCGACCTGCTCCGGGTCGGGCAGCGCATCGGCGGGTTCCAGGCCGCTCTGCAGGATCGCCTCATGCGGCGCACAGTTGAGCGCCTCGCGAATCCGGCCCTCGGCGTCGGAACGCCGTTCCTTCGCCGCGGTCAGCCTTTCCTCGGAACGGCCGCGCTGCTCGCGGCACTGCGCCAGCATCTCCGCCGCCTTGGCAGCAGCCTTGTCGGCCTCACGCTGGTTTTCCTCAGCAGTTACAAGGATATCGGCCGCTTCCTTGCGCTGCTCTTCCGCCTTCGACAGCTCATTCATCAGGGCGCGGCGCTGCCTGTCTATTTCATCCGGCGCGTCGGCGATTTTGAGCGCCTCGGCCTCGGCCTCCTCGAGGCGCTGCTTGAGGGTGACGATGTGACCTTCCGCGCTGCTCGCGCGCTCGCCCCAACTGTCGCGTTCATCAGCGATTGCCTTGAAACGGCGTTCGCGCGCCTCGTTCTCGCGACGCTGCCCCTCAAAGGCAGCGCGCGCCTCCGCCAGGCCGGCGCGGTCCGTGGCGACCTCAGCCGTCAGGCGTTGAAGGCTCTCTTCCAGCGCCGCGATCTGCGGTGCCGCCGCCAACGCGATTTCCGCCTCGCGCAATATCTTTGCGGCCTCCTCGACCTGCGCGGTCAGCTGTTTTTGCGATTCAGACAGGACCGCGCGACGGCTGGCGAATTCACCGGAGGCTTTTTCGGCAGCGGCATGGGCCTCGCGGGCAAGGACCTGGGCACGCTGGGCTTCACGCAGGGTCTCGCGCGTTTCGCGCAGCAAGGCTTCCCTGGACTTGATTTCATCCTCGGCCTTCCTCAGGCCGTCCTCTGCGCGCCGCAATGCCTTGGTGGCCTCGACCGCCTCGGCGTCGAGCTCGGCAAGGCGGTTCTTCTGCTCCAGGCGCTGCGCCGCAGCGGTTGGCGCGTCGGCGCCGGCTACGAATCCGTCCCAGCGCCACAATCCGCCGTCACGGCTGACGAGCCGCTGGCCGGGCCGCAATGACGGACTGAGTGCCTCGCCCTCTTCCTTTGTCGCAACGATGCCAACCTGCGCCAGCCGCCGGGCGAGTGCCGGAGGCGCAACGACATGGTCGGCCAAGGCAATCGCACCTGCCGGAAGCGGCGGGTCCTCGCCGGGTGTTCCGATGACGCGCCAGTGCGCGGGCGCAGCGGGATCATCGGGCTGGTCGAGATCATCGCCGAGGGCTGCACCGAGCGCCGCCTCGAAACCGCGATCGACGCGCATCTGCTCGACGACCGGAGGGAAAAGATCGTTACCGGCCCCGGAATTGAGGATCTTCGAAATCGTGCGGGACTCGGTTTCGATACGGTTGAGGTTGGCGCGGGCGTCCTGTACGGGCTGACGCTGCGCAACCTCGTTGCGCCGTTCCGCCTCGATAGCCTCCTCAATCTCGGCAAGCCCCGCCTCCAGCCGTGCAACGGCCTGTTCGGCCATCTCGACCGAGGCCAGTTTCTCTGCCGGATCGGCAAGTCCCGATATCTTTTCCGCAATCTCGGCCAGTTCGCCTTCAGCGTCTGACATTTGCTGTCCGAGACGGTCGCGGCGTTCACCCGTCTCGCGGATGGTCCGTTCCAGCTGACTGCGCGACGCGGATGCTTCTGCGCGCTCGGCCGTTGCCGTGCCGAGAGCCGCCTCGCTGTCCTTCAATTTCACCTCGGCATCGGAAAAGGCTGTTTCCGCCTCGGTGGCACGTGCGCCGGCTTCTGCCAGGGCCGCGTTCAACTCGGTTTCTTCAGCGTTGAGGCGCTCAAGGATACCGGCATTGTCGGCGATGAGCCGCTGCTCGCGTTCGATGTCTTCCTTGAGCTGAACCAGACGCCGTTCGATTTCAGCCTTGCGTCCCGAGACACGCTGCGCCTCTTCTTCGATTTGCCCGCGCGCGATCTGCAGGCGCTGCAGCGCTGCGGCGGCCTTCGCCTCCAGTTCCCTGAGATCGGGCAATTTCTGCGCGGATATCGCCTGCTGCTTGGCCGCTTCCATCTGCTCCTGCGCCCGCTCGGCGACCTCGGCCGTCGCCTGCGACAGGGCCGATTCAGCCTCGCCCTCGGCGGTCTTCGCCTCGGTCCAGCGGATATGAAGCAGCGTTGCCTCGGCCTGACGGATTTCCGATGACAACGTCTTGAAACGATTGGCCTGGCGCGACTGACGCTTGAGGCTCTCGATCTGGCTCTCAAGCTCGGAGGTCACATCGTCCAGCCGCTCCAGGTTTGTTCCCGCCGCCCGCAGGCGCAGTTCGGCCTCGTGGCGGCGCGAATGCAATCCGGATATGCCGGCCGCCTCTTCCAGGAGTTGCCGGCGGGCCTGGGGCTTTGCCTGGATCAGTTCGCCGATGCGTCCCTGCCCGACCATCGAGGGCGACCGAGCGCCGGTCGAGGCATCGGCAAACAGCAATTGGACGTCCTTGGCGCGCGCTTCCTTGCCGTTGATGCGATAAACGGAGCCTGATTCGCGTTCGATTCGCCGCGACACCTGGACTTCATCACTGTCATTGAAGGCGGGTGGAGCGGTTCGGTCGTGATTGTCCAGAAACAGTCCGACTTCCGCCGTGTTGCGCGCTGGCCGGTTGCCCGAACCGGAAAATATGACGTCATCCATGCCGGATGCGCGCATGTTCTTGTAGGAGTTCTCACCCATCACCCAACGCATGGCCTCGACCAGGTTGGACTTGCCGCATCCGTTCGGCCCGACGACACCCGTCAGACCGTCTTCGATAACGAATTCAGTAGGTTCTACAAAAGACTTGAAACCCAGAAGGCGCAGTTTGGTGAACTTCATATCATGTCACCCTGCCGCCCATTCCCGTCTGCGTGGCGCTGCAAAAGGCAGCAGCGCCAGCTGCCCGATCACCGTAGCTGAATGATCGGGGTCAAAGCAGGCTATCGATGAGTGCCGACATGCTTTCAACCGACATGTTCCCCGGGTACCGCTTTCCGTTGATCAGAAATGTCGGCGTCGAATTCACCCCAAATTCCTCCGCCGCCTTTTTCCTGACTGCATTCACATCGTCCACAAGCTTCTGGTTCGTCAAGCATGCCTCAAAGGACTCTTGTGTAAAACCAGCAAGTTTGGAGATGTTGAACAGCGCCGAAGCGGCGTCTTCGGCACGTGCCCAGTTGGCCTGCTGCTGCATCAGAACATCAATCATCGGGAAGAATTTGCCGTCGGGTGCGCAGCGCGCCAGCATGATCGCCGCTGTGGCGCGCGGATCGAACGGAAACTCGCGGACGATGAACTGGACCTTGCCGGTATCCACATAGTCGGTGACGATCTGCTTGAACGTATCATTATGGAAATTCGCGCAGTGTGGACAGGTCAGCGACATGTATTCGACGATTTTCACCGGCGCATCCGGATCACCGAGAGACATCTCCTCCATCGGCCCCGGCTTCATGACCTCTTCCATGTCGACCTCACCGGATGAACGCGGCAGTTCGACCGCCGCTGTCGTTACCGGATCGATCTTCGTTTCAATGGATGTTGCCGTGTTGTCAGCCTCGGATACGCGCGTCGTATCCTGACCACTGTCACTGCATGCCGCGACAAGGGCAGCCAACGCCACACCGGTGACCAGTTTGGACAGTGTTCGGGTGGCGGATCTCGTGGACTGGGGCATTCGGACGACCTTTCTCGGAATCCTGCTATTCGCGGTTTTCTGCTGCATGTTAGTTATCGCCACTATTGCAGCAGGACAACCTTTTTGGGGCGCGGGGCTTCACAAGCGCGTTACCCGCGCTGCGGGCTTTTTCCCAGGACGCCCTTGCCCAAACGCGACAATGCCGCACGCAACTTGTCGTCCTCGATGCCGGAGACCAGATCGTTCAGGCGTTGCTGCTGTTCCGGCGGCAGCTTGCGTTCCGGTTTGGCGCGCTGCCGGCGATCCGACACCGGCTTCTGCACGATCTTGATACGATCGATGGCCGGAAATCCGAACACGCTGTTCAGCCTCTGGACCAATTGATCTTGCGAATGCACCAGGAACAGAGCCCGCGCCCCTTCGCATGCGATGGTCAGCGTTCCGGGCACAAAAGCGTCATCTTGAACAGAGCGGCGCGGCCATTTGATTTTTTCAGGACGCGTGCATTCGGCGAAATCCGGACCCGCGATCTCGTCCCACATGCCCAGAAGCATCGTATTGATGCCCGCTCGCCTGGCGAGCACCGGATCGAGCACGCCGTTGGCGATCTCGCTGATCTGCACTATGCCCTTGCGATCGGCCATGCAATGCCGCTGCCCTGTGAATTGATCCCCGTAACGTGCTGTCGGAACTTGCCACGTCGCAAACGAATCTTACAACTCCATGGGAATTGCCGCAACGCTTCAGGAGACCATGACCGGCCAGGACACCACAAACGCATTGCTGCAATGGTATGACAGGAACCACAGGACCTTTCCCTGGCGTGTATCGCCGGCGGACCGCCAGCGCGGTGTCATGGCCTCCGCTTACCATGTCTGGCTGTCGGAGGTGATGCTGCAGCAGACCACGGTGCAGGCCGTGCGTCCCTATTTCCTGTCCTTTGTCGAACGCTGGCCGGATGTGGGTGACCTGGCACAGGCGAGCGACGACGATGTCATGAAAGCCTGGGCAGGCCTCGGCTACTACTCTCGTGCCCGCAACCTGAAAAAATGCGCCGAGAAGGTGGTTTACGACCACGCGGGGCAGTTTCCCGATACCGAAGCCGGGTTGAAGGCCCTTCCCGGGATCGGTGACTATACCGCTGCCGCGATCGCCGCGATCGCGTTTGACCGGCATGCGGCAGTGGTCGACGGCAATATCGAGCGCGTCATCGCGCGGCTTTTCGAGATCGCGACGCCACTGCCGAAGGCCAAGTTGGCGATCAAGGAACACATGGCCCGGCTGACGCCAAAAAGCAGACCGGGCGACTTCGCGCAGGCGATGATGGATCTTGGCGCGACAATCTGCACACCGAAGCGTCCAGCCTGCGGGTTGTGTCCACTAAACGACGGCTGCGCGGTTGCTGGCCGCAGCGATGCGGATGCCTTTCCCGTCAAGCCGCCGAAAAAGCAGCGACCGGTGCGGCGCGGCGCGGCGTTCGTCGCCATCGATGGCAACGGTATGGTCCTGTTGCGGCAACGGGCCGCAACAGGCCTCCTCGGCGGCATGGCCGAAGTGCCGGGCAGCGCCTGGACGGCCCGCACGGACGGGGCACTCGGGACAGACGCGGCACCATTTGCAGGTGATTGGGCTCTGGCGGGCACCATCAGGCACGTCTTCACCCATTTCGAGTTGCGGCTAGACGTTTATCGGGCCGAATTCGACACAAGGCCGCTTCTTGATGGTGGCTGGTGGTCCGCCGCGCCGGATCTCGCGGGAGAGGCTCTGCCAACTGTCATGAAAAAGGCAATTGCAGCGGCTATTGATTTGGAACCGCAACCGAATCTCACCGAAAAGGGTCCCTTGCTTTGACGCAGTCATCGATCAATCACGTCGTTTTCGATATCGGCCGGGTGCTCCTGCATTACGATCCGCATATCCCGTTCAGCCGCATCATTCCCGACGAAGACGACCGGCGCTGGTTCTTTGAAAATGTCTGCACCCATGACTGGAATGTCGAGCAGGATCGCGGGCGCGACTGGAAAGAGGCCGAGGAACTGCTGATTGAAGTCCATCCGGACCACGAAGAAAACATCCGCGCCTTCAGGGGCAACTGGCACGAAATGGTGCCGCATGCCTATGAGGACAGCGTGGTGATCATGCGGGCGCTGATCCGCAGCGGGCACGATGTCACCATGCTGACCAACTTCGCGTCGGATACGTTTCGAGAAGCCCAGGAACGGTTCGATTTCCTCAACGAAACCCGCGGCGTTACCGTCTCGGGCGACGTCGGTGTCATCAAGCCGCAACGGGAAATCTACGATGCCCATGTCACCAGCTTCGCGCTCGAGCCGTCGGCAACGCTTTTTATCGACGACAGCCCGGCAAATGTCGAAGGCGCCCGCGCCGCGGGCTGGCATGCCGTGCATTTTATCGGTGCGGACAAGCTGGCGAGCGACCTTGAGAAACTCGGTGTAACCTACTGATCAAGAATCGCTTTGTGTGGTTGGTGCCGGTATGCGCCTTAGGCGCCTGCCCGGGCCATTTCTTCACGCACGATCTTGCGAAGGGCGTCAATCGGCTCCAGCGCACCCGATTTCTCGAAATGCCAGAACGTCCAGCCGTTGCAGGCATCTAGGCCCTGTAGCCTGGCGCCGAGGCGGTGGATCGAACCCGACTCGTCACCGCTGGCAAGTGTGCCATCAGCACGGACAATCGCACTGTGGCGCCGTTTCGCGCAATGGAGCCGTGTGCCCGGCTTCAACAGCCCGGCGTCGAGCAGCACGTTGAAGGCGACACGCGGCTCGGCCTTCTTGCCGGTCATGACCGTGAGCTCGGCGTCTCCCAGCGTTTTGATGCCGGCGATGCGTCCGGACGCGACATCGATATAGTCCTGCTCGCGTTCGATGCCGATATAGTGCCGCCCCAGCCGCTTGGCGACAGCGCCCGTTGTTCCCGATCCGAAGAACGGGTCGAGCACGACATCGCCGGGTTTGCTCGATGACATCAGGATACGCGCCAGCAGCGCTTCGGGCTTTTGCGTCGGATGGGCCTTTTTTCCATCAGCTCCCTTGAGGCGTTCAGCACCGCTGCAGATCGGAAACAGCCAGTCCGAGCGCATCTGGACGTCTTCATTGGCGGCCTTCATTGCCTCGTAGTTGAAGGTATAGCCCTTGGCATTCTGGCCGAGGCTTGCCCAAATCATGGTCTCGTGCGCGTTCTGGAAGCGTCGGCCGCGGAAATTCGGCATCGGATTTGTCTTGCGCCAGACGATGTCGTTGAGAATCCAGAAATTGAGGTCCTGCAGGACCGCGCCGACACGATAGATATTGTGATAGGAGCCGATTACCCAAATCGTGCCCGCCGGCTTCAGAACGCGGCGGCAGGCGAGCAACCAGGCACGGGTAAAGACATCATAGGCCTGGAAGGAATCGAACTGGTCCCAGGCATCATCGACAGCGTCGACTTTCGAGTGGTCCGGACGATGCAGATCACCTCCAAGCTGCAGGTTGTAAGGCGGATCGGCAAATATGACATCAACGGATTTTTCCGGCAGTGCCTCAAGCGCCGCGACGCAGTCGCCCTTGATGATCGTGTCGACCAACGGACTTGCGTGCGAAGCCGGCGCACGTTTGAACTCGGCGAGGGAAAGAACTGACATTTGATACCCGAAAACGCTTACTCAAAGAACTGCGGCTATGGTTGCGCAATATGGTTATCAAATCGAAAACGACATGCAGATTGCACCGCCGGCGTTGTGCACCCTGTCTCCATGGTGTATCAGCGCCGCCATTCTCTAAAAGTGCAGGAACACTTCATGGCGGGCTTTGACCTCATCATTTTCGATTGCGACGGCGTGCTGGTCGATTCCGAAATCATCGCGGCACAGATGGAAGCCAAGCTGCTGACCGATGCCGGCTATCCGATCGACGCGGGCGAACTTGCGGAACGTTTTGCGGGCATGGACTGGAAAAACATCCTGCTGACAGTCGAGAAGGAAGCCGGTCTGCTTCTCCAGGCCAGCCTGCTCGACAAATCCGAAAAGATGCTTGACGAAAAGCTGGCGAAATCCGTGAAGGGCATCGGCGGCGTACCCCAGGCGGTTGCACGCATCGACCTGCCGCGCTGCATCTGCACAAACTCGAGACCGCATCGGGTTGAAGCGATGCTCAAGCGGGCCGGATACTACGATTTCTTCAAACCCCATATCTTTTCAGCGGCCGTCATCGGCGAAAAGCGGCCCAAGCCCGCGCCTGATGTCTTCGATCATGCCGCACAACAAATGAATGCGGATCCGTCGAAGACCATTGTCCTGGAGGATTCCGTGCATGGAGTCGAGGGCGCACGAGCTGCCGGCATGCGGGTCATCGGGTTTACCGGCGCCTCCCACACCTACCCCGCGCATGCGGACCGGCTCACCGAGGCCGGCGCGGAAACGGTCATCAACCGCTTTGCCGATCTGCCGCCTGTCGTCGAGGCCCTGTCGGGATGGTCGGAATTCGCCTGAGCTGAAGTTTCTAGACCGAACCGTCGAAGAGCAGCACGACATAGGCGGCAAATAGCGAAAGGTGCACGGCACCCAGCAACGCGTGGGCACGCCGGCTTACAAAGGTCACAAGGCTCACGGCGAGTGTGGCCGCGAGCATGACGATTTCCGTCGGGTCCAGGCCGAGCTCCACCGGCTCGTTGATGATCCAGCCGATGATCAGGACGGTCGGTATCGTCAGCCCCATTGTTGAAAGCGACGACCCAAGACAGATATTGACCGACCGCTGGAGCTGATTTCTACGCGCCGAGCGGACGGCGCTCAGCGCTTCCGGCGTCAGGATCAGAGCCGCGATCATGAAACCGCCAAGCGCCAGGGGTGCGCCCAGCGCGTCGATCCCGAAATCGACATAGACGGCCAGTTGCTTGGAAAGCAAAACAATCGGCAGCAGCGCGGCGATCAGCCCGACCGTGTGATAGGGAATGGACCGGACATGATCGCCATGGTGATGATCATCCGTCTCCCCGACACCGGCAGCGGTTGAAACGCGGTGTTTGAAGATGTCGCTGTGGGTGATCGTCTGTACGGCCAGGAAAATACCGTAGAGCAGAACCGACATGACGATCAGAAACACCGTCATGAGAAGCGACAACTGCCCCCCGGGGGCGGATTCCGTGTAGCTGGGCAGCACCAGCCCGAGCAGCGCAAACGGCATCAGCACTGCCAAATAGGCGTTGGCGCCCTGAAGGTTGTATTCCTGCAGCCGGTGCTTCAGGCCGCCGAACACCAGGCTGAGCCCGACCAGCCCGTTCAGGACAATCATGATGATGGAAAACATCGTATCGCGCGCAAGGGCCGGCTTGTCTGCGCCGGCGATCATGATGGCGGCAATCAATGCCACCTCGATGCCGATGACCGAAAGCGTAAGGATCAGGGTGCCGTAGGGCTCGCCAAGGATCACCGCCAGGCATTCCGCGTGGCGCACGACACTGAAGGCCGCCCACAGCATGACGCAAAAAAGCAGGGCCAGGAGCAGCATGGATGTCGCGGCGCCAACGACCTTCGGGGCCAGCGCACCGCCAAAAAACAGAAAGAAGATCAACGCAACTATCGCCGCGATCGTTGCGGCCTCTTTGCGGAAGACTGTCATCCCTCACCGTCGATCAAGAATCGTCGTCCCGAATTCTTGCACAATCGGTTGCGTTAAACCATCGGCTCGGGACGGGCAATCCGTTCGGCGGTCACCCCTGTTCGTAGGGACCTTCATCGAAACCGACAAAGATCTGCACCGACCGGGAAGAGGCGATCGGTATATTGACGTCCGGATCGGTGAACAGGAACTGGGTTGTCGGTGTTCCGGGAGGCAGCGTCGTCTCGAACTCGGCGAGTTCGGAGTAAATCACTTTGTTGGTGCCCTTTTCGACGACCGCAACCCTGATCGGCATCCTGATCGGTCCGGCCTTGCCCGCCGGACCGGCTGCGGCCCGGCCGGCTGCAACGACCTGAATGGTCATCTGATCGCCGGTCACGCTGCACTGCCGCGTCGTGTTGGCGATCGCCGCCTGATAGAGGATCTGCGACGGGTCGTCCTCGCCACCGCGGGCGTATTTTCTGTAGTAGGCGGTTCCTTCGCGCAACTCGATCCTCGGGCATGTGCCCTGGACAACCTTGGATCCGGTGGCCTGATCAACAGCGCCGCCCTGCTGCCCCCCTGTGCCGCCGCCTTGACCGAGATTGAGCCCGCCGACGCCGGAGGAGTTACAACCGGCGACCAACACGGATAGCGCCGCCAGCATGAACAGACGAACCTTCATTTGAGATGCCACTTCCCGTCCCTCTCAGTACGAATGACAAGACAGGCTAAGAACGAAGCTGGACCATAATGTGGTCGATGAATCTCCGCTCTTTCACGAGTCTTTTCAATGTTCTATACCAGCGCATTATTTCATCACAACACCATCTGCAAGTCTGCGGGTGAAAGCTAACAGGAACAAACCGTTGCAATACGTCTCCACGAGAGGTGAAGCCCCTTCGCTGGGTTTCAGCGATGCGCTCCTGACTGGCCTGGCCAGGGACGGCGGGCTTTATGTGCCTGCCGACTGGCCACAGTTCTCCCGGCGGGAAATCCGCGCCCTGCGGGGGAAACCCTACCAGGAAATCGCTTTCACTGTTCTGCAGCCATTCGTCGATGGCGACATTCCGGACGATGAATTTCGTGCCATGATCGATGCGGCATACGGCACTTTCCGGCATCCGGCAATCGTCCCGCTTGTGCAAAGCGGCGCCAACAGTTTCGTCATGGAACTGTTCCACGGTCCGACACTTGCCTTCAAGGATGTTGCGATGCAGCTCCTGGCCCGGCTGATGGACCACGTGCTCCAGGAACGCGACCAAAGGGCAACGATCGTTGGCGCGACTTCCGGCGATACCGGAGGAGCGGCCATCGACGCTTTTGCAGGGCGCGACAATACCGACATCTTCATTTTATTCCCGCATGGCCGGGTCTCGCCGGTACAGCAGCGGCAAATGACCACATCGGGCGCGGACAATGTCCGGGCGATCGCCATCGAGGGGAATTTCGACGACTGCCAGAACCTCGTCAAGGCGATGTTCAACGACATGAAATTCCGCGACCAGGTCGGCCTTTCCGGTGTGAACTCGATCAACTGGGCCCGCATCATGGCCCAGATCGTCTACTACTTTACCACGGCTTTGTCGCTTGGCGCACCGGATCGCAAGGTGTCCTTCACAGTGCCGACCGGGAATTTCGGCGATATTTTTGCCGGCTACTGTGCCAAGCGCATGGGATTGCCGGTTGCCAAGCTGATCGTCGCAACCAACGAGAACGACATTCTCGCGCGCACCTTGCGGACCGGACGCTACGAGGTGCGCGACGTGGTCGCGACAACGTCGCCATCGATGGATATCGCGATCTCGTCGAATTTCGAACGGCTGCTCTTCGACGCGTTTGACCGCGACCCGGGCGCGGTGCGCCAATGCATGGACAGTCTCAGCCAGTCCGGTGCGTTCACGATAAGTCCGGACGCGCTGAAGGCGATCAAGAAGGAGTTCAGCGCCGGTAAGGCCACGCACCGGCAAGCAGCCGCGGCGATCAGGGACATGCTCGAACAGGCCGGCTATCTTCTCGACCCGCATACGGCCTCGGGCGTCCACGTATCACGCAGGTTTGAAAAGCCCCGCGCGCCCATGGTAACCCTTGCGACCGCCCATCCGGCCAAGTTCCCCGATGCAGTAAAATCGGCCAGCGGTATTGACCCCGCCCTTCCATCGTGGCTCTCTGACCTGATGCATCGGGAGGAGACCTATGAAAGACTGCAGCCGGATCTCGAAACGGTCGAGGCCTACATTGCCCGAAATGCGCGCGCTGCAGCATAAAACCGGAACAAAAAATGAGCGTTGAGTGTACCCGCCTTGCAAGCGGGTTGACAGTCGTAACGGAGACCATGCCCCATCTTGAGAGCGTTGCTCTGGGCGTCTGGATCAAGTCGGGCTCCCGGGATGAGACAAGCGGCGAACACGGGATCGCGCATCTGCTGGAGCACATGGCCTTCAAGGGCACGCAAAAACGATCGGCACGCCAGATTGCAGAAGAGATCGAGAATGTCGGTGGCGAGGTGAACGCTGCGACCTCGGTCGAGACCACGTCCTACTACGCGCGTATCCTCAAGGACCACGTCCCGTTGGCGATTGATATCCTTGCCGACATCCTGACCAATTCCGTGCTCGATGAGACCGAGCTGCATCGCGAAAAACACGTTATCCTGCAGGAGATCGGCGCGGCGATGGACACGCCGGACGATGTGGTCTTCGACAAGTTCTCGTCCACCGCCTTCCGCGACCAGACCATCGGCAGGTCCATCCTGGGCACGCCGGACACCGTGCAATCATTCACACCCGATCAGATCCGCAAATATCTCAAGCGCAACTACACGGCGGACAAGATGATCATCGTGGCAGCGGGTGCGGTCGAACACGCTCAGCTGGTGCGACTGGTAGAAGAAGGATTTGCCGGCATACCCGCAACCCCCGACGTCATGCCCGAAGAACCCACGGCACGCTACACGGGAGGCGAGTACCGCGAAAAACGCGATCTGATGGACGTGCAGCTTCTGATCGGCTTTGAAGGGCGCGCCTATCACGCACGCGATTTCTATGCGTCCCAGATCCTTGCCAATGTGCTTGGCGGCGGCATGTCGTCCCGCCTGTTCCAGGAGGTGCGCGAGCACCGGGGCCTGTGCTACTCGGTCTACGCGATGCATTGGGGTTTTTCCGACACCGGTGTGTTCGGCATCCACGCCGCGACAGGCGAGGAAGATATTCCCGAGCTCATCCCGGTCATTCTCGACGAATTGCACAAGGTGGCCGATCGGGTTGATGAATCGGAAATCGAACGGGCACGGGCACAGTTCCGGGCCGGTCTCTTGATGGCGCATGAAAGCCCCGCGGCGCGCGCCAGCCAGATCGCCCGTCAAATGCTGCTCTATGGCCGCCCGATACCCAACGAGGAGCTGATGGAGCGTCTCGGCAACATAACCCCGCAACGCCTGACAGACCTCTCGGGCCGCCTGTTCTTCGATACGCCTGTGACGCTGTCGGCGGTCGGGCCGCTGGACAAGCTGATGGCGCTCGAAGAGATCGGATCCGGCCTTACGACCGGGCGCACACGTCAGGCCGCCATCGGGTAATTGCCGTGTCGCCGCTTCGTTTCCTGCACAGGCGCGGAGCAGAGCTGCGCATTGACGGCGAAGGTGTCTACCTTCGGTTTCCGTCCCGTCGCGACTACCCGAAGTGGTCCAAGGTGCGCGGGTCGAGCCGCCGCTTTCTGGAACCCTGGGAACCGGTCTGGTCACGCGACGATCTGACCCGGCACTCCTTCAACCGCCGTATCGACCGTTATGAGCAAGATTACCGCGAAGGCCGTGCGGTTCCCTTGTTTTTGTTCCTGTCGGGCAGCAACGAGCTGGTTGGCGGCCTCAATATCGGGAACATCAGGCGCGCTGCCGCCCAGAGCTGCATGATCGGCTATTGGATGTCCGAAGACAGCGCCGGAAAGGGCCTTATGCTCGCCGGTCTCAAGGCAGCAATTCCGTACATCTTTGAAACGTTGCAGTTGCACCGGATAGAAGCTGCTTGTATTCCGGAGAACAATCGTTCTGTCAGGCTCCTTGAAAAGGCCAATTTTCAGTATGAAGGCTATCTGCGGGGTTATCTTAAGATCAATGGTCAGTGGCGTGATCACCACCTCTATGCGTTGCTTGCCGCCGATCTGGCGCGGGATGGGCCTGCAAACGCCAATACAACAGAAAAAACCGGGTTGTAGTTAGCATCATGCGTTGTCAGCCTGCCCAGACAGTACGAGATTTGCGGCGTGCGGCCGCCGCGGCCTTCGCGCTTGTCGTGTTGCTGTTCTCGGCTGTGGCTGCCCACTCGGCCGAGACCGTCAAGATCTCGCGCGATGATACCGCGCTTGACCTGACCGCCACGAGCGATGTCCATACCGACCGCGGCAACGCGTTCCAGACCTCAACCGCGCCAGACGCCGACGGCATCGTTCGCCGCATCGAGGTGCGTGCGAGTTCGGAGCGGCACAGCGGCGACTGGGCGGAGTTCTCACTGGCAAATGTCTCCGACGAACAACTGGACAGGCTGATCGTCGCTCCGCATTTCAGGCTTGCGAATTCGGGGCTGTTCTGGCCGGACCTCGGATCGGAACGGATTGTCTCGATCACGCCGAGTGAAGGTTTTGCGCTCGACCGGGTTCCGAGCGACGAAGCGGATGTCTTTCTCATCACGCTCAATCCGGGCGCGATCGTAACCTTCGTGGCGGAGCTGTCGTCACCGGACCTGCCACAGCTCTATCTATGGGAGCCGGAAGCGTACAAGGACACGATCAACTCCTTCACGCTCTACAAGGGCATTGTGCTTGGGATCGCCGGCCTGCTGGCGGTGTTTCTCACCATCTTGTTCGTGGTGAAGGGAACCTCCGTGCTGCCGGCAACCGCAGCGCTTGCCTGGGCTGTACTGGCCTATATCTGTGTCGATTTCGGCTTCCTTTCCCAACTCGTCCAGACTACGCCGACCGATGAACGTATCTGGCGCGCGGTTACGGAAATCACCCTCGCCGCCGGTCTGGTGATCTTCCTGTTCACCTATCTCAACCTGAACCGCTGGCACACCAATTTGAGCTTCGCGACCCTCGCATGGATTGTCGGTCTCGGCATTCTTTCCGCTTTCGCCGTCTACGACCCCGTGATCGCGACCGGGCTGGCGCGCTTCTCCTTCGCGGCAACCGTTATTGCCGGAACCGGGCTGATTGCCTATCTGGGCCTCAACCGATTCGATCGTGCCATCATGCTGATCCCGACCTGGGTGCTGATTCTTTGCTGGCTGTTCGGCGCCTGGCTGACCGTTTCCGGCCAGCTTTCGAACGATATCGTTCAGCCTGCCCTGGGTGGCGGCCTGGTGCTGATCGTGCTGCTGATCGGCTTCACGGTCATGCAGCACGCCTTTGCCGGCGGCGGCGCGCAACAGGGGCTGTTCAGTGATCTCGAACGCCAGTCGCTGGCGCTGACCGGTTCTGGCGATATTGTCTGGGACTGGGACGTCTCCCGCGACCGCATCGTGACGATGCCGGATGTGAGCCGGCAACTCGGCCTGTCGCCCGGAAGCCTTTTTGGCCCCGCGCGCAACTGGCTTCCGCGCATCCATCCCGATGACCGCGACCGGTTCCGCACCACCCTCGACGTGGTTCTCGAACACCGCAGGGGACGGCTCAATCACCAGTTCCGCATTCGCGCCGAGGACGGCCACTATCACTGGCTGGCGCTCCGCGCACGGCCCGTCGTCGGATCGGACGGCGAGGTCATCCGCTGCGTCGGAACGCTCATCGACGTCACCGAGCAGAAGAGCTCCGAAGAGCGGCTGTTGCACGACGCCGTGCATGACAACCTGACCGGCCTGCCGAACCGAGAACTGTTCGTCGACCGGCTCGACGCCATTATCGCCCTCGCCAGTGCCGAGGATACGGTGCGCCCGACGATCTTCGCCATCGACATCGACCGGTTCAAGCAGGTCAATGACGAGCTTGGCATCTCCGCCGGCGACACCATCCTTCTGACCATAGCGCGCAGGCTCAAGCGCCTGCTGAAACCGCAGGATACGCTGGCGCGGATCAGCGGCGACCAGTTCGGCCTGATCCTCCTGTCTGAACAGGAGCCTGCCAAGGTCGCCGCCTTTTCCGAGAGCATCGCAAAGGCGATCATGGTGCCGATCAATTTCGGGCAGAAGGAGATCATCCTGACGGCCTCGATCGGCCTTGTGACCTGGGTCGATGAAATGGCATCGCCGCTGGAACTTGTGAAGGACGCGGAACTTGCCATGTACCAGGCAAAGCGCGTCGGCGGGAACCGGATCGAACCCTACCGGCCCGCATTCCGCGCCGCCGGCGCCGATAAGCTGCAGATCGAATCGGATCTCCGGCGGGCACTGGAACGCAATGAGCTGACGATGGTGTATCAGCCGATCGTCGATATCGAGAGCGCCGAGATCGCCGGTTTCGAGGCCCTCATGCGCTGGGACCATCCGCGCAAGGGCAACATCCCGCCATCGGAGTTCATTCCGATCGCCGAGAGCTCCGACCTGATCGTTGAACTCGGCATGTATGCCCTTCAGCAATCTTGCGAGGACATTGCGTCCTGGTACCGCACACTCGGGCAGATCCCGATCTTCATGTCGGTCAATCTTTCGAGCGCGCAGCTCCTGCGCAATGATCTCTACAACGAGATCCGCTCGGTGCTGACGAAGACCGGCTGCAAGCCGCCGATGCTGAAGCTGGAGCTGACGGAATCCGTCGTCATGCACAATCCAGAACAGGCCGCGCGCGTGCTGGCGCGGTTGAAGGACCTCGGCCTGCAGCTGGCGCTGGACGATTTCGGAACCGGGCACTCATCGCTTTCCTACCTGACCCGTTTTCCGTTCGACACTATCAAGATCGACCAGTCCCTGGTGCGCGCCACCAATGAGAAGCAGCTGGTTCTCCTGCGCTCGATCGTCGCCATGGCACGCGATCTCGAGATGAATATTGTCGCCGAAGGCATCGAGACCGAAGAAGACGCCGAAGAACTGGCGGAACTCGGTTGCGATTACGCGCAGAGCTTCCTGTTCGGACCGCCGATCGGCGCAAACTCCGTGCTCAAGCTCTTACGCGAGCACTTTCCGGTCATGTAGTTTTCTGAAACTTTACGCTTGTCCGCACTCGCTTGAAAGCATGGCGGGATCGATGCCGATGGAGGCAAATGCGCGCTCGTATTTGGTCTCCAGCACATCGTCAAAGATGATGTCGTCGACGGCGGGACAGGTCAGCCATCCATTGGCGCTGACCTCGTTCTCGAGCTGCCCGGCACCCCAGCCGGAATACCCCAGCATCATCGTTGCCCGTTTCGGCCCGCGGTCTTCGGTAATCGCCCGCAAGATGTCCACGGTCGCCGTGAGGGACAGTTCCTCCGCCACGGGCAGCGTCGCGTCACTGTGGTAGTCGTCGGAGTGCAGGACGAACCCCCTGCCCGTCTCGACCGGCCCGCCCGTTTGAACATTCAGGTCGAGCGCCGAGCGTGGCAGCGCGGGCGCCTCTTCCGGCTCAATCAGCTCCAACTGGATCATCAGCTCGCTGAACGAGATCGATTGCGGCCGATTGAGTATGAAGCCGACGGCGCCGCTGCTGTTGTGGGCGCAGATATAGATCACGGTTCGGGAAAAATTGGAATCGGACAATCCAGGCATGGCGAGCAGGAATTGCCCGTCGAAACAGCCCCTTTCGCCGTCTCCAAGGAGACTTTCGTGAAGAATGTCCATACGGGCAGCTTAACGCAATTGCCGATCAAATTGAAACAGCGCGGGAAAGGATTGTTCATTGCGAATGCAGCCACTTGGAATTCGAGGCGCATTCGGCGCCGCCCGCCCCCGACCGCGCCCGGTTGCGATCGCCCTCAAGCAGGCGCCGCGAACTGATTGTTTCAAAAGGTTTTGAACGACTTCGGACCGACGGGCCGATCACCGGAATATGATTACACCGGCATCGCTCGTGACTGGTCTCCGGCCGTGCCTGTGTATAGATTGCCGCCATGATCACTTATCGTTTCAAATTCCGCCCGGCCGGTTTGGCAGCGGCCGGCCTTGCGGTTTGCCTTGCAATGACGCTGGAAACGGCCATGGCGGCGTCTAGCGAGTGGTTCGAAACGGAAGGCGGCCGGATCCGCGTGTCGGCGCTCGAACCGGCGCCGGACGGAACGATCAGGGCGGCGCTTGACATCGAGCTGCTGCCAGGCTGGAAGACCTATTGGCGCGATCCCGGCGAAGCGGGCGTTCCGCCTACCTTCAATGTCGACAGAAGCCAAAATATCAGCGCTGCCGAGATCCATTTTCCGGCGCCCGAGCGCATCACCGATGCATACTCAACATGGGCCGGATATCCCTATCCAGTAGTCCTGCCGATTACGCTAACCCAGAAGACGCCGGGCAAAAAGAGCGTTGTGGAAGCGGACGTGTTCCTGGGCATCTGCGAGTCGATCTGCATTCCGCTGCAAACAAGTTTCACGCTGACAGTCGATCCCGAAAAACCGGCCAATTCATATGTGAAGCGGCTCGTCAGGAAAGCTTTCGAAGCTCTGCCTGAAGAGCCGGGACCCGATTTCGATATCGTCGGTGCGAAGGTCAAAGAAGCGGACAAGGGTTTCACGCTTTCCGTGAAACTTCCCGAAACAGACGAAGGCAGCGAACTCTTTGTCACCGGGCCCCTGGGGTGGCACTTCACGACGCCGCAGATCACCAGCTTTGAAGACAATATGGCGACATTCCTCGTCGAGGGCGACGGCGACGGCAGCAGTCTTTCCGGAGAAACCGTTCGCGTTGTTGTCAAAGCATCCGGACGCAGCATGGAAAAGCACGTCACCCTGCCCTGACGATTCTTGTGCCCGGGATCGGAACTTCCCGCACTAAGCCAGCGACATGATGTAGACATGTTCGCCGGTTTTTCTATTTTTGGCCTTGGACGGTGTCTGCTCCTCAGGCGCCGAGCGAAACCGAACAACAACCAATTGGCGATCCGCCGCAGATTGAGAGGGATACGACCGTGACAATTTCCGTTGGCGACAAGCTGCCCGAACTGACCCTGAAGGAAGCCACGTCGGAGGGCATGAACGAGGTGACCGTCTCAAGCATTTTCGACGGCAAGAAGGTAGTCCTCTTCGCCGTTCCCGGCGCTTTCACACCGACCTGCCATCTCAATCACCTGCCGGGCTATCTTCAAAACCGCGACACGATCCTGGCAAAGGGCGTCGATGAAATCGTCGTTCTGGCGGTCAATGACGGCTTTGTCGTCGGTGCCTGGGCGGCCGCGACCGGAGGCGAAGGCAAGATCCGCTACCTCGCCGACTGGGACGCAGCATTCACAAAGGCCATCGGCATGGACGCCGACCTGTCGGCTGGAACCCTCGGCATACGCTCCAAGCGCTATTCGATGATTGTCGACAACGGCACGGTCGTTGCGATCAATGTGGAGGATTCCCCCGGCGAGGCGGTGACGTCCGGTGCCGCTGCGCTCATTGAACAGCTTTGATCAAACTGCCGGTCATGGCGCCTTGAACGGCGCCATGGCCATGCGCGCCAACTCATCCGCCCGCTCGTTCTCCGGATGACCGGCATGGCCCTTGATCCAGTGCCACGTGACTTCGTGCCGATTGCGTGCCTCTTCCAGCGCTTGCCACAGATCGGCGTTCTTGACCGGCTTTTTTGACGCGGTTTTCCACCCGTTTCGTTTCCAGCCCTCGATCCAGCCGCCGATACCGTCCTTGACGTAGGATGAATCGGTGTAAAGATCGACGCGGCAGCGCTCCTTGAGGGCGTTCAGCGCCTCGATCGCCGCAGTCAGTTCCATGCGGTTGTTCGTCGTATCGGCCGTGCCACCGGACAGCTCTTTCTCGATCTTTCCGTAGCGCAAGATGGCACCCCAACCGCCCGGTCCCGGATTGCCCGAACAGGCGCCGTCGGTGAAAATTTCCACGTGCTTCAACTCAATCCCGCTCCTGTCGAGGCCGTTTGATGATCTATGTGGTTCCGTCTAACGCAGACCGTATTCCGCTGCGTTGTCCACATTGCGGTGAAAGCGCATGTAGCGCAGATACTCCATGGGATCCTTCTTCACCACCATGGCGCCGTCCGGCACATTGAGCCAATCGTAAAGACGGGTCAGGAAAAAACGCAGCGCCGCGCCGTGCGCCAGAACGGGGAGCGCGTCGGCCTCAACGGCGCTCATCGGTCGCACCGACTGATATCCGGAAAGCAGCGCCATGCCTTTGGTCGCATTGAAGGCACCGTCCCTCTCAAAACACCAGGCATTGAGGCACACCGCGACGTCGTAGGCAAACAGGTCATTGCAGGCGAAATAGAAATCGATGACGCCGGAGAGCTTCTCCGCAAGAAAGAAGACATTATCCGGAAAAAGGTCCGCGTGAATGACACCGGACGGCAATCCATCCGGCCAGTTTGTTTCCAGGTGGTCAAGATCTGCTTCGACCTCCGCGGACAGCCCGGCTTCGACTTCATCGGCCCGTGCCGCGCACTGATCCCAAAGCGGACGCCATGCGCGCACGGAAAGCGCGTTTTGCCTGCTACGCTCGAAATCACGACCGTACAGATGCAGATTCGCGGCAACCTCGCCCACCGCGCGGCAATGATCCGGTGTCGGTCGGCGCGGCCACATGCCTTCCAGAAATGTGATAACGGCTGCCGGCCGACCGGCCAACTCGCCGAGTACAACACCATCGCGGCGGTGGACCGGCAGCGGACACGTCAGGCCGTTGCTCGCCAGATGTTCCATCAGCCCCAGGAAGAACGGCAGATCTTTTCGGTCCACACGCTTCTCGTAAAGCGTCAGGATGTATGACCCGGTCTCGGTGTGCATCAGGAAGTTGGAATTCTCGACGCCTTCGGCTATGCCCTTGTAGGAAAGCAGCGCGCCAAGGTCATACGGCTCCAGGTATTCCCGGAGTTCAGCTTCGGTAATATCGGTATAAACTGCCAAATCCCGGTCCCCAGGGCGCGTATTTGTAGCCCAGGACTACGCCTGGCCGCTGCCATTGACAAATGCCATGTCCTCGCGGGTCAACTCAATATCGCGAAGATCACGCATGACCAGGAAATTCTCGTCTTCCACAGCCGTCTCGGCGAGATCGATGGTGACTTCGAAGCGGTCCCGAAACGCCTCGATAATCTCGTCAACGATGATTTCGGGGGCCGATGCGCCCGCGGACAGGCCAATCGTTTGCGTCGATCCCGGGCTCAGTTCATCCCAGGGCAGTTCCGCCGCGCGCTGCACCAGCAGCGCTTTGTCAGCTCCGGCGCGCAAGGCAACTTCGACAAGCCGCTTCGAGTTGGATGAATTGGGCGCGCCGACAATGATGAAGTGGTCGCAACCAGGCGCCGCGACGCTCACCGCCTCCTGGCGGTTGGTCGTCGCATAACAGATCGATTCTGCCGCCGGTGCCGCCAGTTCGGGAAAACGCTCCTGCAGGATTTCGATGATGCCGGCCGTATCCTCGACCGACAGCGTGGTCTGGGTGACGAAACCCAGATTGCCCGGGTCGGACGGTGCGTAGGCCCGTGCGTCTTCCTCTGATTCAATCAGGCTCACGGCACCGGGCGGCAGTTGCCCCATCGTGCCGACAACTTCCGGATGTCCTGCGTGGCCGACCAGAATGACGTGCCTGCCGAGCCGCTGATGGCGCATGGCCTGCTTGTGCACCTTGGAGACCAGGGGACAGGTCGCGTCGAGGTAAAAAAGGTTCCGTGCCGCAGCATCCGCCGGTACAGATTTCGGTACGCCGTGAGCCGAGAAGATCACCGGCTGGCCATTGTGCTCGGGCGGAATTTCATCGAGCTCCTCGACAAATACCGCGCCAATCTCGCGCAGGCCGTCAACAACGTAACGGTTGTGCACGATCTCATGGCGGACATAGACCGGCGCGCCGTATTTCTTCAAGGCGAGTACGACAATCTGGATCGCCCTGTCGACGCCCGCGCAGAAGCCGCGCGGACCGCACAGGCGGATTTTGAGTGGTGGTTTCGAAACCTTTGTCATCGCCTTTCCGAAATAGTCCGCAGTTCTTGTAGAGCAAGTGCCTGGATTAGGAAACCACAGATCACTTCAGCGTTTCAGCATGCGCCAAAGGAGGACACCGGTCACGACGATCAAAGCCGCAGCCAGCCCGAACCAGGTCACCGCATATTGCAGGTGGTTGTTGGGCAAGGAAACGCGCGTGACACCGCCCACCGGCCCGGCAACCACATTTCCGTTTGTCGTAGCAACGTCTACAAAAAACGGCATCAGGTTTTCGTCGTCCAGCCCCATGGCCCGCGCCATCGCGGAAAAATCCTTCCAGTACCAGGTACGGTTCGCCGGTTCGTTGTCCGGAACCAGCCGCCCCGGCTTCCTCGACAGCGGATTTCGGGCGAACCCTGTAAGCGAGACTTGTTCCGTCAGGGGCTGCCAGGAACGCCTGGCCGGATCCTTCATGTCATAGCCGACGAAGCCGCGATTGACGATGATGATCCGCCCGTCGTCAAGCACCAACGGCGTATAGACATACCAGCCGGACTGGCCTTCATGCGTTGCGAGGAAATGCTGCTCGGCGGAGTGCCGGAAAACGCCCGTGGCACGAACGGGAAGATAGTCCACGTCACCCGATTCGTCCCATTCAGCGACGACCTGGTCCAGGATCTCGGGAGACCGGTTCATGCGCGTCTCGATCGTCGACAACAGGCCTTCCTTCCAGGCGAGCCTGTTCAGCTGCCAATTGCCCAGCAGTAAAAGGAGCGCCAGTGCCGGCAGCACGAAAGCAAGGAGCACGGCAACGGACCGGCGGCGGCTCGGAATGGGCTTGTCTCCATCTGTCCGCACTTGGTCAGCCATTGTCGATCTCGCCCTCGTGGGCGCTGTTTGCGTATTGAAGGTTGATCAGCAGGCCTTTGAGCGCGCGCAGCAGCAGGAGGCAGAGGCCAAGGCTCAGCGGAATCCACAGCACAAGGTGGAGCCAAAGGGGCGGCGCAAAGGACACCTCCGCCCACAGGGCAATGCCGACAACCAGAAAGCCGATCAGCAGAATGACAAAGACGGCCGGCCCGTCACCGGCATCTGCAAAGCCATAGTCGAGGCCGCAGTTCGGACAGGCGGTTCCAACCTTTATGTAGCCGTCAAACAGCGGCCCCTCGCCGCAGCGTGGGCAAAGCCCTCGAATACCGGATGCATAGGGGTCAACCGGCGGATATTGGTCGGTGTCCTTGTCGCTCATAGGCGGTCCAAAAAAACGGGGGCGCGCGCATCTGACGCGCCGCCCCCTCCACTCGTTTGTCTGCCGTCCTTAGTGGGCGGCGATCTCTGCACCCCAGGACGCCCAGATGTAGATGCTGAAGAACAGGAACAGCCACACCACGTCAACAAAGTGCCAGTACCAGGCCGCCGCCTCGAAACCGAAGTGTTTCTTGGGCGTAAAGTCTCCAGAAGCCGCACGGATAAGACAGACAATCAGGAAGATCGTGCCGACCAGAACGTGGAAACCGTGGAAACCCGTCGCCATGAAGAACGTTGCGCCATAGATCGAATCCCTGAAGGCAAACGGGGCATGAACGTACTCGTAATACTGGACGTAGGAGAACAGGACACCCAGCGCAACGGTCAACACAAGACCGGTGACGAGGCCGCGACGATTGTCGTGCAGCAACGCGTGGTGCGCCCAGGTCACGGTCGTGCCCGAGAGGAGCAGGATAATTGTGTTGTAGAGCGGCAGGTGCAGCGGATCCAGCACCTCGATTCCCACCGGCGGCCACTGCCCGCCGGTATGCTCGACACGGGCGACCTGCGCCGCTTCGCCGGCAAAAATCGCGGCATCGAAGAAGGCCCAGAACCAGGCGACGAAGAACATCACCTCCGAGGCAATGAACATGATCATGCCGTAGCGCAGATGCAGCGACACGACCCGTGTGTGGTGGCCTTCGTGGCTTTCCTTGATGCAGTCCGACCACCAGCCGAACATCGTGTAAAGCACGATGGCCAGGCCAATGAAAAAGATCCAGGGATTGGCCAGTTCCAAGCCGAAGATATCAAGCGAACCACCCGCCAGGTCGCGCATATAGACGATACCACCGATGGCCATAATCAACGCACCGACCGAGCCGATGAACGGCCACGGACTGGGATCGATTATGTGATAATCATGCTGCTTCTGGTGCGCATCAGCCATAGTCAAAGTCCCCGAATTGCCTGTTCCTTGTGGCTACGGTCCGGCCGCAGCATTGTTTCTAGAGCCTGTCCTTGCCGTCCGCTTCGCCTGAAGCGGCTTCGGCCACCGGTTTTTCCGTGTCCAGCGGATAGAACGTATAGGACAGCGTTATTGCGTTGATATTCTTGGTCTCGGGCGCGTCGACGATCGACGGGTCGACAAAGAAGACGACCGGCATGTCGAGGCTCTCGCCCGGCGCCAATTCCGTTTCGATAAAGCAGAAGCATTCGACCTTGTTGAAATAGGCCCCTGCGGCCTGCGGGGTCACGTTAAAGGTCGCCTGCCCGGCGCTCGTCGCACGTCCCGTGTTCACGGCCACATAGGATGCCTGTTTCGTCTCGCCGATGCGCAACTCGACCTCACGCTGGACCGGTTTGAAATCCCAGCCGAGGGAATTGGCGGTATTGGCGTCAAAGCGCACCGTGATCTTGCGGTCGAGGATCGTGTCGGAATACTGCTCGGCGCGCTGGGTGGTGCCGCCATAACCCGTCACCTGACAGAAGAGCTGGTAGAGCGGGACCGCGGCATAGGACATGCCGGCCATGCCGACAACGACGCCGAGGCAAATCGCAACGACCCGCAGATTGCTCTGGTTCGTTGCTCCGTCTTGGTTTGTCCTGGGATCACTCATCGCGGCTTCCGTTACAGGGCCCGGTCAAACAATGCGGGACCGAACTTGACGATCGTTGCGACATAGAAAAGCACGACGAGCGCCGCAAGGGCGAGTGCCAGCGCAATGGAACGTCGACGGCGCGCGCGCTTCTGCTGATCGGTCAAATCCATCTGCTCGATCATGCTCATGCTCCAAGGCTCACCGTCAGGCCATCGACCAGCAGGGTGGCAAACAGGGCGAAGAGGTAGATCAATGAAAAGCCGAACATGGCCTTGGCCGGTTTCATCTTCTCGTCGGAGGGGCTCATGCGAAGAACCCGGAACGCGTACCAGACGAAACCCAATCCAAGCGCGGTTGCCAGGAGCCCGTATGCCGGGCTCGCAAAGCCCATCCAGTAGGGCAGCACACCGACCACAGCCGTTGCGATCGCATAGGTGAAAATCTGGCGCTTGGTCGATTTGACACCGGCGACGTTGGGCATCATCGGAATGCCGGCCTTGCCGTAGTCACCCTGCTTGAAAAGCGCCAGAGCCCAGAAGTGGGGCGGCGTCCAAAGGAAAATCATCAGGAAAAGCACAAAGCTGTCCCAGGATACGGAGCCGGTCACGCAGGCCCATCCGATCATCGGTGGCAGAGCACCCGCGGCACCGCCGATAACAATATTCTGTGGCGTGGTACGCTTCAGCCACATGGTGTAGACCGCAACGTAAAAGAAGATCGTGAAAGCCAGCAATCCGGCGGCCAGCCAGTTGACGAGCAATCCGAGCGTCAGGATCGAAAATGCGGAAAGGACGAGACCGAAAGCCAGCGCTTCCGATCTGCCGACACGCCCAGCCGGAATGGGTCGTGACGCGGTCCGTGACATCACCGCGTCGATGTCCGCGTCATACCACATATTCAGCGCGCCAGACGCACCGGCGCCGATGGCGATGCACAGGATCGAAACAGCGCCCATGAACGGATGGATCGTACCGGGCGCGATGATCAGCCCGACAAAGGCGGTAAACACCACAAGCGACATGACACGCGGCTTCAGCAGCGCAAAATAGTCGCGCGGTTCGGCTTCAGAGAGGCCGAGTTCCGCACCCTTTAGCGCGCCATGTTCACCGGTAATCGCCATCGCTGTTTACTATGCACCCATTGTTTCCAAAGCAGAAGCCGCGCGGGGCTTGTGCCCATTCATGCACCTATTTGATGCGCGGCAGCTGTTCCCACTGGTGGAACGGCGGCGGTGAGCTCAGTTTCCATTCGAGCGTTGTCGCACCCTCGCCCCAGGGATTGTCCTCTGCCTGACGCTTTTTGGCAAATGCTTCCCATACGCCATAGAGGAAAATAACCACACCGATCGCCGAAATATAGGAGCCGTATGAGGAAATCGCGTTCCATCCCGCATAGGCGTCAGGATAGTCGATGTAACGGCGCGGCATGCCGGCAAGACCCAGGAAGTGCTGCGGGAAGAACACCAGGTTCACACCGATGAACATCACCCAGAAATGCGTCTTGGCAATCCACGAGGCATACATGTAGCCGGTCATTTTCGGGAACCAGTAATACCAGGCCGCGAAGATGCCGAACACGGCGCCGAGAGACAGAACGTAGTGGAAATGGGCAACCACATAGTAGGTGTCATGCATGGCCCGGTCGAGGCCGGCATTGGCGAGCTGAACGCCTGTCACACCGCCGACGGTGAACAGGAAGATGAAACCCAGCGCCCAAAGCATCGGCGTGCGGAACGTCAGTGATCCGCCCCACATCGTGGCGATCCAGGAGAAGATTTTCACGCCTGTCGGCACGGCGATCACCATGGTCGCGAAGACAAAGTAGCGTTGCGCGTCAAGGGAAAGTCCGACGGTGTACATGTGGTGCGCCCACACGATGAAGCCGACAGCACCGATCGCCACCATGGCGTAGGCCATGCCCAGATATCCGAACACCGGCTTGCGCGAGAAGGTCGCGACGATGTGGCTGACGATGCCGAAAGCCGGCAGGATCAGGATGTACACCTCCGGGTGGCCAAAGAACCAGAACAGATGCTGGAAGAGGATCGGGTCACCGCCACCCTCTGGCGTGAAGAACGAGGTGCCGAAATTGCGATCCGTCAAAAGCATGGTGATCCCACCGGCCAGAACCGGCAGCGAAAGCAGCAGCAGGAAGGCGGTAATCAGCACAGACCAGGCAAACAGCGGCATCTTGTGCAGCGTCATGCCGGGGGCGCGCATGTTGAAGATCGTGGTGATGAAGTTGATGGCCCCGAGGATCGACGAGGCACCGGCAATATGCAGCGACAGGATCGCGAAATCCATCGCCGGCCCGGGCTGGCCGGTCGTCGAGAGTGGCGGATAGATGGTCCATCCACCGCCAACACCATAGGCGCCGGCCGGGCCTTCCACAAACATGGAAAGCAGCAGCAGGATAAAGGCCGGCGGCAGAAGCCAGAACGAGATGTTGTTCATGCGCGGAAAGGCCATATCCGGCGCGCCGATCATGATCGGCACCATCCAGTTGGCAAAACCGCCGATCAGTGCCGGCATGACCATGAAGAAGATCATGATGAGGCCGTGGGCGGTCGTGAACACATTGTACATGTGCTTGCCGCCGTCGATCGCCGCATCGCCGTCGAAGCCGTACACCATCGATGCCAGGCCATGGAAAATCTGGATGCCCGGCTCCTGGAGTTCCCAGCGCATGAAGATGGACAGCGCGCCGCCGATGACACCGGCGATGATCGCGAAGATCAGGTAGAGCGTGCCGATGTCCTTGTGGTTTGTCGAATATACCCAGCGGCGGACAAAACCCACCGGCTTGTGGTCGTGATCGTCGTGAGCTGCTGTTGCACCGGCCATGGGTTTACTCCTCGATCTTCTGTGCTTCGTTGGCAGCAAGCTCAACGGTTTTGTTTTCTTCCGCGATCGACGCCATCAACGCCGCATTCGCCGCCTCGACATCATCCGCGGCCGCAGCCAGCCAGGCGCCATACTGCTCGACCGATACGACGCGCACACCGATCGGCATGTAGGCGTGGTCCTTGCCGCACAGTTCCGAGCACTGGCCGTAATAGAGACCTTCGCGGTCGGCCTTGAACCATGTCTCGTTCATACGGCCGGGAACCGCGTCCATCTTCACGCCGAAGGCCGGCATCGCATAGGAATGAAGGACGTCGCCCGCGGTGACCAGAAGCCGGACTGTCGTGTCGACAGGAACAACCATCTCGTTGTCAACTGCAAGAAGCCGCGGATATTCGGCCCTGTCTTCCTTGCCGTAGTCCGACCTGTCGTCGTCAGCAAGCAGGATGGAATCGAAAACGACTTCCTGTTCGACCTGGTATTCGTAGCCCCAGTACCACTGGTAGCCCGTCGCCTTGATGGTCAGCTGCGGCTCGTCCGGCGGCGTATATTGGGCGTTGAGGAGCTGGAAAGAGGGGATCGCGAGGCACAGAAGTATGACTACCGGACCGACGGTCCAGATGATCTCGATCGTGGTGTTATGGCTGGTCTTCGAGGGATTCGGGTTTGCGCCCCTGCGGAAACGCAGGATCACGATAACCAGCAGCACCAGCACCAGGAGCGAGATCGGAATGATGAACCACAATGTGTAGTTATTGAACCAGTCAATCTCGCGCATGATATCGGTGGCAGCAGGCTGAAAACCCATTTGCCAGTCCACCGGCTGCGCGGCCTGAGCCTGTGTTGCCAAAAGCCAAGTGGCAAGCAGCGCCCAAACTGCCTGAATCGGAAATCTCACGACAATTCTCCCTCGAGCACACGCCGGCTGGTTTTGCCACGGCGCATTTATCCCTCATTGACTGCGCTTAAAAACATAGTTTAGAGCCAATCGCAACTGGCGGACAGACCTTTGGGTGCGACATTTTAAGCAATTGAACCGGCTAAGGTGCAAAGCTGCCTTGATAAACACATGCGGGCCGTGCCAAAAACCCCGTTGAATGGATCAAGCCAACGCGACCTTCAGGTGAAGAACGAGGGCTGCCCGTGCGATTGTCGCCGCAATTGTGCCCTAGGGACGCCAGCCGAAAAGCCCATGACGAACATGGACCTTCCAATTGCCGAATGGCGAATACAAAATAAAGCGAATGATTCGGGTAGCGCTGGAGCAAACATGCCGCAACTGAGAAACTTGAGATTTGCCGTCTTTGCTATTGTGGCATCGGCAATGGGTCTGGCAACGTCGGCTGTCGCCCAACAGCCCGGCACGGTCCGGTCCAATCACGGCGCATGGTCAATCGTGTGCGACCAACCGGCCGGCGCCTCCAGTGAGCAATGTGCCCTGATGCAAAACGTGATCGCCGAAGACCGGCCGGAGATCGGACTTTCGGTTGTCGTTCTGAAAACAGCCGACAGGAAAGCGCGCGTCCTGCGGGTGCTGGCACCGCTTGGCGTGCTGCTTCCCAATGGCCTTGGCCTCAATGTTGACGGCAAGGATATCGGCAGGGCCTATTTCGTGCGCTGCTTCACCGACGGCTGTTACGCGGAAGTCATTCTTGAGGACGCCCTGCTTGATACGCTCAAGGCCGGGACAATCGCGACATTCATCGTCTTCCAGACGCCCGAAGAAGGGATCGGCATACCGGTTGACCTCGCAGGCTTTACGGACGGCTTCGGCGCCCTGCCCTGAGCGAACGGGGCGAAGGTCAGTCCGGGTACTTGCCTTTCATGTGCCGGTATGCATCGGCGAGGAGCGTCTCCAGCACGTCGAGATCGACATCCGACAGACGCTTGATATAGAGGCAGGATTTCCCCGTCTTGTAGCGGCCGAGCCGTGACATGAGATCACCATAAGCCGAAAAACCGGGCATGACGTAAACCGTCAGTGCCGTTTTGCGCGGCGAAAACCCGGTCACCATCCACTGCATGGTCCGGCCATCCGCATAGGTGCCGGTATATATGCCGAAGCCGATGATGGAAGACCCCCACATGACCGCATCGTGCCCGGTCACACGCTTCATCATCGCCATAAGCGTCTGACTGTCGGCGCGTTTCGTCTCGTCCTCAATTCCGGAAAGAAAGGCGGATACGTCGCCATCACCCGGCCTCGTCTTCAAGGTGACCTTGCGCTTGCCGGACGATGGTTTTGCTCGTTTTCCGGACACGTTGCGTGCTCCCGTCGCTGGGTTAGGACTGTCGCATTGGATAAGAACGCGCAATACCATATATGTCAGACAGCCTTTCTCAAAACCGAACGGCGCACCGACGGCCGTCATGAATCCGGACAAAGACATGGACACCAACCTGCTTGAAAAATTCGACTGCTCGCAAGAGCGCGTCGCCGAGATCGTGAAGGACAGCCTCGGCCGTGCCGACGACGGAGAACTGTTCGTTGAACACGCGCAACTCGAAGCGCTGACCTTCGACGACGGGCGGCTCAAATCCGGAAATTTCTCATGCGACCAGGGATTCGGCCTGCGCGCCGTGGCCTCGGAAGCCGTTGGATACGCACACTCGGGTGATCTGTCGGAAGCTGCCCTCAAGCGGGCGAATGATGCGGTCGCGGCGGTCACGCGCGGCTATGGCGGCACCTACGCCGATGCGCCGGCGCGAACCAACAAACATCTCTACGGCGACGAGAACCCGATCGGTGCGCCCGCATTCGCCGAAAAGGTCGCGTTGCTGCAGGAGGTGGACAGTTACCTGCGCGGCAAGGACCCGAAGGTCCGCCAGGTCACGGCGTCCCTGGCGGCGGGATGGCAGGTCGTCAACATCCTGCGCGCCGACGGGCAGATCCTGCGCGATGTGCGGCCCCTGACGCGGTTGAATATCAGTGTCGTGGTCGGTGAAGGCGATCGGCAGGAAAGCGGCAGCTACGGCGCGGGCGGGCGCCGCGGATTTGGTGCCTTCATCGCCGAGGACAGCTGGCAGGCCGGTGCTGACGAAGCGCTGCGGCAGGCGCTTGTCAATCTGGAGGCAATTCCAGCCCCAGCCGGCACATTCGACGTGGTGCTCGGCGCCGGCTGGCCCGGTGTCATGCTCCACGAAGCTGTCGGACACGGCCTTGAAGGTGATTTCAACCGCAAGAAGACATCTGCCTTTGCAGGCCTCATGGGAGAGCAGGTTGCGGCCAGGGGTGTGACGGTCGTCGATGACGGCACAATCAACGAAAGGCGCGGATCACTGACGATCGACGATGAGGGCACACCATCCGGCTACAATGTGCTCATCGAGGACGGCAAGCTGGTCGGCTACATGCAGGACCGGCAGAACGCACGCCTGATGGGCATGGAGCCGACCGGAAACGGCCGGCGGCAGTCGCACGCTCACCGGCCGATGCCACGCATGACGAACACCTACATGCTTGGCGGTGACAAGACCCCCGAGGAGATCCTCGCGTCGGTGGACAAGGGCGTCTACGCCGTGTCGTTCGGCGGCGGGCAGGTCGACATCACATCCGGCAAGTTCGTGTTCGCCTGCACCGAGGCCTATCTGATCGAGGCCGGCAAGGTGGGTGCGCCCATCAAGGGCGCAATGCTCATCGGCAATGGCCCGGACGCCATGCACCGCGTATCAATGGTTGGCAATGACTCCAAACTCGACACCGGTATCGGCATGTGCGGAAAGGGGGGACAAAGCGTTCCGGTCGGCGTCGGCCAGCCGCACCTGCGGATGGACCAGATGACTGTCGGCGGAACGCAGGCCTGATTTTTCGGCACAGGCCCGCCCCACTTTCAAGGATAGAGACGGGTTTTCGCCCACCCCTCGCCGTCCGGCGCACGGCTGAAGACAATCCGGTCGTGCAGCCGGAACTTGCGGTCATGCCAGAATTCGATGGACACCGGCGCCAGCCGGAAACCGGACCAGTATGACGGTCGCGGAATGGCACCGACCGGATATTTTGCCGTGTATTCGGCCACCGCCTTTTCAAGCGCGAAGCGGCCCTCGAGCGGTCGCGACTGCTTGGAGGCCCAGGCCCCTATCCGGCTGCCGCGCGGCCGGCTGTCAAAATAGGCATCGGCCTCCTCGTCGCTGACCACCGACACATCGCCGCGAAGGCGCACCTGGCGGCGCAGGGATTTCCAGTGGAAACACATTGCCGCCTTCTTTGAGGCCAACAATTCTATTCCCTTCTGACTTTCGAAATTGGTGTAGATGGTGAAGCCGCGCTCATCGAATCCCTTCAACAGGACCATCCTCACATTCGGCAGACCATCCGCATCGACCGTCGCCAGCGACACCGCGGTCGGGTCGTTCAGCTCGCTTTCCTTCGCTTCACCGAGCCATTGCCCAAAAAGCTTGAGCGGCTCCTCGGAAAGGGTAAAATCATCTTTCGTTAACAATGTGTTGTTAGCCATAGTAATGTTACCGTCAAAACTGGTGAGTGGTCGTTTCGCGTGACGAAGTTCAAGTCCGGCTATGTAAAAAACAGAAATTCACATGAGAGACAATCGGGTTCTTTCGTGTCATTCGCCGCCGCCGCGGTGGCGCTGGCAACACTATCCGGCTGTGTAAGCTCTGGCCTTGATCTGGGCGTCGGCAACAAACCCGATACCAGCCTGCTCTCCGGTTCCATCGACCCGGCTCTCGACACGGCCTCGGACGACGCAATCATAGCCGATGCGGTTGCCGAGGCAAAAATCAAGCCGGGTTACATTCAGGACATACCGTGGAACAACGCAATTACCGGCAATTTCGGCTCCGTCAGCTTCGTGCGGGAAAACAAATCCGTCGGCAAGGTCTGCCGCGACTTCATCGTCTCGAAGCACAGCTATGATGGCGTCATGCAGTATACCGGTGAGATCTGCAGGACGCGGTTGACCAAGTCCTGGTCGCTGAAGCAACAGGGCTAGGTTTGGCCGGAACGGACCCGGTAACCGCCTTGACGCGTCCGGGAATCAAGCCTTTTTTCATAACTTCGCCGTAAATTTTCCTACCGAAGCAAATTCCCGCGCCGTATCGACGGCGAACGATGTTCAGGTGGGTGTTCCCATGCGTAATCCCTATGCGGTTCTCGGTGTCCCGAAAAGCGCCACCGGCGAAGAAATCAAGGCGGCATTTCGCAAGAAGGCCAAGGCCTGCCATCCGGACCGCAATCAAGACAACCCGAATGCAGCGTCCCGCTTCAACGACATCAACCATGCCTACGAGATCCTTGGCGATTCGAAAAAGAGGCGTCTTTTCGACGGCGGCAAGATCGACTCCTCCGGCCGCGCCACGGCACGAAAATCCTTCTTTTCCGGATTCTCCGGCGTAAACCCTTTCAATGGTTTCAGTTTCAGGAGTGACGCTGACACCAAGACCGCAGCCGACCGGGACAAGGCGGAAACGTCGTCAGAAGACGGCGCTGATGCGGACCAGTCCGGCGGCTTTGAACATGATTCCCACGAGGAGATCATGGAACGGATCTTCGGTGAATCCTTTGCTCGAAAGGCTGCGCCGGATGCTCCGGGACTTGACGATCACCCGGAGCCGGAGCCGGAACCGGAGGATGACGACGCGGATCTTCGTGCGGAGCTGATGATTCCGCTCGAAACCGTCTTGTCGACCTCGAGCCAAAAAGTTGAACTTCCGGACGGAAATACGGTGAAAGTCAATCTGCCGGCAGGAATCGAAAACGGCAGGGTGCTGCGCCTTCACGGCAAAGGCAAACGCCTGTCTGATGACAAGGCGGGCGATGCCCTCATCACAATACGTTACAAGAAGCACAAGTATTTGCGCACCGACGGCGTCGACCTCGTGGCCGACCTTCCGGTGCCATTGAGGGACGGAATCCTCGGCGCCAAGGTGCCGCTCGAGGGTCTCGACGGCCGGCTCCTGGTTTCGATTCCGCCATGGTCGGGATCCGACCGCGTTTTGAGGCTTCGCGGAAAGGGACTGCCGGACAGCAACAAGCGGCGTGGCGATCTTTATGTGAACGTCAAGATCATCCTGCCGGACACGCCGGATGATGACCTCCTGGCCTACGCAAAATCGTCGGGCTGAAAGCCGCTCAGACCGCCCCGGCGCTTCAAATGAAATGCATCGCACCACGCGCAAGATCATCTGGAGCGTGACGCTAGCGTCTTGAACGCATTTGCCCTCTGTGCCATAGCCAACTGAGCAATTATCGAGGAGTGGGATATGGTACTGGGTGCGGGTCTGATGAAGGGCAAGCGCGGTGTTATCTTGGGCGTCGCCAACAATCGTTCGATTGCCTGGGGCATCGCAAAGGCCTGTGCCGACGCGGGCGCGGAACTGGCGCTGACTTATCAGGGAGAGGCGCTTAAAAAACGCGTCGAGCCGCTGGCATCGGAACTTGGCGCGCACGTTGCGGGTCACTGCGATGTGACCGATCCGGCCAGTATGGATGCCGTCTTCGCCGACCTCGAGGAAAGGTGGGGCAAAATCGACTTCCTGGTCCACGCCATCGCTTTTTCCGACAAGGAGGAACTGACCGGCCGCTTCGTCAACACGACGCGTGAGAATTTTACCCGCACCATGGAAATCTCCGTCTATTCGCTCGCCGCCCTTGCGAGGCGTGCGGAAGCCATCATGAACGATGGCGGGTCGATCCTGACGCTGACCTATTACGGCGCTGAAAAAGTCATGCCGCATTACAATGTCATGGGGGTGGCCAAGGCGGCGCTGGAGGCAAGCGTGCGTTACCTGGCAGTCGATCTCGGCGGGCGCGGAATCAGGGTCAATGCCATCTCGGCCGGACCGATCAAGACGCTGGCGGCCTCCGGCATCGGCGATTTCCGATATATCCTGAAGTGGAACGAGTACAACGCTCCGCTTAAACGGACCGTCACAACCGACGAGGTCGGCGCGTCTGCGCTCTACCTGCTTTCCGATCTTTCGGCCGCGGTGACGGGTGAAGTCCATCACGTCGACTCCGGCTATCACACGGTCGGAATGAAGGCTGTGGACGCACCGGACATTTCTGTCATCAAAGACTGACAAGAGCCCCCGAAAATGACTGAGGCGTTTGATGGTCCATTCTCTACCGCCGATCTACGTGGTTCGGCACGGTGTCACGGACTGGAACGTCGAAGGGCGTTTTCAAGGCTCCCGCGACATCCCGCTCAACGCTGACGGGCGGCGGCAGGCGTCAGGCAACGGACATCTTCTGAAGGTCTTGATCGGCGAGCGCGTGGACGCCTTCGATTTTGTTTCCAGCCCCCTTGCCAGAACCTGTGAGACGATGGAGTTGCTCCGTTCGGCGATGAACCTGTCACCAGAGGAGTACCGCATCGACGATCGCCTCATCGAGGTCTGTTTCGGCGACTGGGAGGGCCAGACCTATGACGAGCTCGCCCGGACCATGCCTGAACACATCGAAGAGCGCCTGCGCGACAAGTGGAATTTCCAGCCGCGCGGGGAAAATGCCGAGAGCTACGAGATTCTTAGCTGGCGGGTCGCGGCCTGGCTCAATGGCGTGGAAGGCCCCACCGTCTGCACGACCCATGGCGGGGTTATCCGGACACTGTTTCATATTGTTGCGGACATGCCGGGTTCAAAGGCAGCGGAACTGACCGTTCCCCAAGATCGCGTTCTGAAGATCGAAAACCGTACATTGAACTGGCTGGAAACATCGGCCTGAAACGGCTGTAGCACCGGTGTTTTGTCGCGATTTCAAACGGCTAGCGTCATTTTCGGCGAATTCGATTCATTTGACCCGCTGTAAAAAACTGCCTAGACGATGCAAGAAAACTGGCGGACGATGTATTGTCGGTATAGACCGCGACGTCCCTTCAATTCCAGGCAGGATGCATGTCACACAACACCTTTGGCCACCTGTTCCGAGTCACCACCTGGGGCGAGAGTCACGGCCCTGCCCTCGGTTGCGTCGTCGACGGCTGTCCGCCCGGTATCGAGTTCACGGTCAGCGAGTTGCAGCATTGGCTCGACAAGCGCAAACCCGGCCAGTCGCGGTTTGTGACGCAGCGGCGCGAGGCGGATGCGGTCAAGGTGCTTTCGGGCACCATGGCGAAGGACGATGGCGAGACACTTGTGACAACCGGCACGCCGGTTTCGATGATTATCGAAAACACCGATCAGCGATCCAAGGACTATTCCGAAATTGCCCGGCGGTACCGGCCCGGTCACGCCGATTTCACCTATGATGCAAAATACGGCATCCGTGACTATCGCGGTGGCGGCCGCTCGTCCGCCCGAGAGACCGCTGCCCGGGTCGCCGCTGCAGGGCTGGCACGCAAGGTCGTTCCGGGGATGACCATTCGCGGTGCGCTTGTCCAGATCGGCACAATTGCGGTGAACCGCGAAAACTGGGACTGGGACACCGTCGATGGCAATCCGTTCTTCTGTCCGGACGCCGAAACCGTGCCGCGCTGGGAGGCCTATCTCGACGATGTGCGCAAGGCAGGCTCTTCCGTCGGCGCGGTGATCGAGGTGATCGCGGAGGGCATTCCGGCTGGCCTCGGCGCGCCCGTTTACGCCAAACTCGATCAGGACATCGCCTCGAACCTCATGTCGATCAACGCGGTCAAGGGTGTCGAGATCGGAAACGGCTTCGGAGCCGCATCGATCACAGGCGAGGAAAATGCCGACGAAATGCGCATGGGTGCCGACGGAAAACCCGTGTTTCTGTCCAACAACGCCGGCGGAATTGCGGGCGGCATTTCGACCGGCCAGCCGATCGTTGCACGTTTTGCGGTCAAGCCCACATCATCGATCCTGACCGAACGGCGCAGTGTCGATGCAGACGGCAACGAGGTGGATGTGCGCACAAAGGGCCGGCACGACCCTTGCGTCGGTATTCGCGCCGTTCCGATCGGCGAGGCCATGCTTGCCTGTACGCTCGCCGACCATTATTTGCGACACCGTGGCCAGACCGGCCGCGTATAGGATCGATCGGGACAACAGGACGCTTCATGTCATATGATCAGACACGGGTTGTGGAGGCATTGCGCGCCTTTGAAGCCGGAGAAATCGTTGTCGTCACGGATGACGACGGCCGCGAGAACGAAGGCGACCTGATCATCGCAGCCGTGCATTGCACGCCGGAGAACATGGCCTTTATCGTCCGGCACACATCCGGCATCGTGTGTGCGCCGATGACGCGTTCCGATGCCAAACGTCTCAATCTGACGGCTATGGTCGCCGAGAACGACGCGCCACACGCCACGGCCTTCACGGTATCGGTCGACTACAAACATGGCACGACCACGGGGATCTCGGCTGACGACCGCACATTGACGGTCCGTAATCTCGCCAATCCCAATGCGGGCGCCGCTGACTTTGTCCGGCCCGGCCACATATTTCCGCTGGTCGCCCGCGAGGGCGGTGTCCTTATGCGCTCCGGACACACGGAAGCCGCCGTCGATCTGTGCCGGCTTGCGGGGCTTCCTCCGGTCGGCGTGATCTGCGAACTCGTCAATGACGACGGCACCGTAACGCGCGGCCCGCAGGTCTCCGCTTTTGCCGAGCAGCACGGTCTGAAGCAGGTTTCGGTCGCCGATCTGATCGCCTATCGGCAGCGCCAGGAAACGCTGATCGAGCGGGGCGAAGTCTTTGATGTGGAAACGCCCTTCGGAAAAGCGACAGCGCACACCTATGCCCTGCCCTGGGATCCGATGCAGCATGTGGCCATTGTCTATGGCGACATTCGCGACGGTGTGGATATTCCGGTCCGCCTGCATCTGGAATCCGTCGTGGACGACGTATTCGGACAAGAGCCACCCATCAATTTCTACATGCAGCGGATTGCCGATCACGGGCGCGGCGTCATCGTCTATCTGCGCGAGGGGTCGGTCGGCGTCGGCAATTTCGGCAACGGCCGCAAGGCGGCAGGTGAGCGCGAGATCCACGAAGAGGCCATGGCGCGCGACAATGAATGGCTCGAAATCGGCCTTGGCGCCCAGATCCTCAAGGAATTGGGAATCACGTCCATCGAGCTCTTCGCGTCGCGCAAGCGCCATTATGTTGGTCTAGAGGGCTTCGGAATCGCGATCTCGAAGACCACTGTCTGCGAGAGCTGACAGGCGAACAAAAAACGCGGAACAACAACAAAACAGGGATCCCAATCGTTCAGGCAGATCATGACCACCCGGCTCTACACCCATCCGATCTATGTCGAACACCTGACGCCACCGGGGCATCCTGAGCGTCCCGACCGGCTACGTGCGCTTGATGAGGTCTTCGAGCAGGACAGGTTTGATGCGCTCGACCGCCATCGGCCCGAGCAGGCCGACGAACATTTTGTTCTGCTTGCCCATCCGGAGGAACTGCTGTCACGGGTCAAGGCGGCGATCCCGGAGGAAGGACTTGCGGCGATCGACGCGGACACGTCGGCGAGCCCAAAGAGCCTGGAGGCCGCGCTGACCGCCGTTGGCGGTGCGATCGGCGCCGTGGACGATGTTTTCGCCGGAACAGCCGACAATGTCTTCCTTGCCTCCCGGCCACCCGGTCACCATGCCGAGGCCGACCGCGCCATGGGATTTTGCCTGTTCAACCACGCGGCGATCGCGGCACGCCATGCACAACAAAAACACGGCGCCGAACGCGTCGCCATCGTTGACTGGGATGTGCATCACGGCAACGGGTCACAGGACATATTCTGGGACGATCCGAGCGTGCTCTACTGTTCGACGCACCAGATGCCGCTCTACCCGGGGACCGGCGGCAAGGACGAAACTGGCGCCGGCAACATCGTCAATGCGCCATTGTCGCCGCAGACCGGCAGCGACCGCTTTCGGGAGGCCTTCCGGACACGCGTTCTGCCGGCGCTTGAGAACATGCGTCCCGATCTCATCATCGTTTCCGCCGGTTTCGATGCCCATCACCGCGATCCGCTGGCGGAAATCAACCTGACCGCCGATGATTTCGATTGGGCAACCGGACGGCTCATGGAGGTCGCCGGCCGATTTTGCGACAACCGCCTCGTAAGCATCCTTGAAGGCGGTTATGATCTGGAAGGTTTGGCCGAGTCGGCCGCATCGCATGTTGAGCGCCTGATGAAGGGTTAGTCATGAGCAAGGAAAACAAGGGCAATGAAGACATTGCCGCCATGAGTTTCGAGCAGGCGCTCGACCAACTCGAGAAGATCGTCGCCAGCCTTGAGACCGGCGATGTCCCGCTCAACCAATCCATCGAGATCTACGAGCGCGGCGAAGCGCTGAAGATGCACTGTGAAAAGCTGCTGAAAACGGCGGAAGACCGGATCGAGAAGATCCGGCTCAACCGCGATGGATCCGCCGGCGGGACAGAGCCGCTCGACACCGATTAAAGACGGGCGGTGCACAATTGCAGCACATGCTGATGAAAACCGGTACGGCGATCAACACTGCAGGTGCAGCAGCTTGCGACGATAACGCACTTGCTTTACCTCAAAAGGTTAACAAAATACGAGACTGCGCTAGTTAACCGACAAACGACACGAAAGCGGTACATGTGAGCGATCGGCCCGACACCCCCCTTCTCGACCGTATAAACTATCCGGCGGACCTCAAGGACATTGATGATCGGGACATGCCGCAGCTTGCGGACGAGTTACGCTCCGAAATGATTGATGCGGTCTCAGTAACCGGTGGCCACCTGGGCGCTGGGCTCGGCGTTGTGGAGCTGACCCTTGCTATCCACAAGATATTCGATACCCCGCAGGACCGGCTGATCTTCGATGTCGGTCATCAATGTTATCCGCACAAGATCCTGACGGGACGGCGCGAACGCATCCGCACGCTGCGCCAGGAGGACGGGCTTTCCGGCTTCACGCGCCGCGCCGAGAGCGAGTTCGATCCATTCGGCGCCGCCCATTCGTCGACCTCCATTTCTGCGGGGCTCGGCATGGCCGTTGCGAGCAGCCTGTCGGACAATCCGCGCAATGTGATTGCGGTTATCGGCGATGGCGCAATGTCTGCCGGAATGGCCTATGAGGCGCTGAACAATGCCGGCGCCCTTGATGCGCGGCTGATCGTGATCCTGAACGACAATGACATGTCGATCGCGCCACCGACCGGCGCCATGAGTGCCTATCTGGCGCGGCTTGCCTCCGGGCGCACCTATATGGGGATGCGCGAATTCGGCAAAAAGCTTACAGCCTATCTCGGCAAGGCGGTTGACCGCGCCATCACCCGCGCCGTCGAGCACGCCCGTGGTTATGTGACCGGCGGAACGCTGTTCGAGGAACTCGGTTTTTACCATATCGGCCCGATTGACGGGCACAGCTTCGATCACCTGCTGCCGGTGCTGCGCAATGTGCGCGACAATGCCCAGGGGCCGGTTCTCATCCATGTGGTCACGCAAAAGGGCAAGGGATACGCACCCGCCGAAGCCGCGGCCGACAAGTATCACGGCGTTTCCAAATTCGATGTCATTACCGGGGCGCAGGCCAAGGCGCCGCCCAACGCGCCGAGCTATACGCGCGTCTTTGCCGATGCGCTGATCGAAGAGGCGGCGCATGACGAGAAAATCGTCGCGGTGACCGCTGCCATGCCATCCGGCACCGGGCTCGACAAATTCATGGAGATCTACCCGGATCGCTGCTTTGACGTGGGCATCGCCGAGCAGCACGCGGTTACCTTCTGCGCCGGCATTGCCTCGGAAGGCTACCGGCCATTCGCGGCGCTCTATTCGACATTCCTGCAGCGCGCCTATGATCAGGTTGTCCACGATGTCGCCATCCAGAGCCTGCCTGTGCGTTTCCCGATCGACCGGGCCGGTTTTGTCGGCGCCGATGGCCCGACCCATGCAGGCTCCTTCGACACGACCTATCTTGCCACCCTGCCCGGCTTCGTCGTCATGGCGGCGGCAGACGAGGCGGAACTGAAGCATATGGTGCGGACGGCGGCGGCCTATGATGAAGGGCCGATCTCCTTCCGATACCCGCGCGGCGAAGGCGCCGGTGTCGACCTGCCCGAACGCGGTTCGCTGATCGACATCGGCAAGGGGCGCCTGATCAAGGATGGCGGAAAGGTGGCCATCCTGTCGTTTGGAACGCGGCTTGCCGAATGCGTACTTGCCGCGGAAGATCTCGACGCAGCCGGTCTGCCGGCCACAGTCGCGGATGCGCGCTTCGCCAAGCCTCTCGATCACGAGCTTATCCTGCAATTGGCGCGCCATCACGAGGTGATGATCACCGTCGAGGAAGGCGCTGTCGGCGGTTTCGGCTCGCATGTCATGCAGTTTCTCGCCCATGAAGGCCTGCTCGACAATGGTCTGAAGTTCCGGCCGCTGGTCATGCCGGACTATTTCATGCAGCAGGCCAAACCGGAAGCAATGTACAGCCGCGCCGGGCTGGACCGGAAAGGCATCGTCAATGCCGCGTTCCAGGCACTCGGCAGCGAGACCGTGGTCTCCTCGTCGACGCAGGCGTAGCCCTCCCACAACACGACCCGTTAAGGTTAATTGCGCCATTTCGCCCGGCAAGCCGCCGGATTTGTTACATTATTCCGCGACCGAAACAGGGGATGCGGAAGATGCGGCCCAATTTCCTGCCAGTCGCCGCGTATGCGGTGTGCCTTTGCGTCTGCGTAGCGGGCGCAGCGCAAGCTGGCCCGAAATATGACCGGAAGATTGAACAGGCGGCGATCACGATTGTTGCCGGCAAGCTCGGCATGATCCGTGGTACGCACGACATTGCGGAGCCGCATTCCATCTATCCGCCGATTGAGGTCAGAAGCGCTTCCGACGGTACGCTTTTGCCCGCACGGCGCTACGACGTCGGAATCCACACCGCCGACATCGACGCACTGCTAGAACGGCGCTGACACCCACAAAAGGCTTGCCTCGAAACCGTGTTGCGGCCATGAGAGGCAATGACTGCCGATCAGACCAAAACCGGCGACAAGCTGCGCCTCGACCTCGTGCTTGTGCAGCAAGGGCATTTCGAGACCCGTGCGCGGGCCCGCGATGCGGTCGCGCGCGGAACGGTTTCTGTTGATGGGACAGTTTGCAAAAAACCCGGCATTCGCATTAATCCCGGCGCCGACCTGTCCGTCAGTGACCGGGCGCAGTCCTATGTTTCGCGGGCAGCACTGAAGCTGATCGCCGGACTTGAGGCATTCGGATTTGATCCCGGAGGCCGCAGCGTCATCGATCTCGGCGCATCCACAGGCGGGTTCTCGCAGGTCCTGCTGGAGCGCGGCGCATCGCAGGTCCTGGCCGTCGATGTGGGACATGACCAATTGCACCCTGTGGTGCGGGATAATCCAAGACTGGTCAGTTTTGAGGGCCTCAATGCCCGTCACCTGACACAGGCCGGCATTGGCGGCCGGGCGTTCGACGCGGTTGTCAGCGATGTGAGCTTTATCTCGCTGCGCCTGGCGCTGCCGCCCTCCCTCGCACTGGCGGAAAACGGCAGTTTTTGCGTGCTGCTCGTGAAACCGCAATTCGAGGCAGGCAAGGACGGGCTCGGCAAAGGCGGGCTTTTGAAAGATCCGGCGCGCGGCCCGGAAATCGCGGCGGAGCTTTCCGACTGGCTCGGATCGCAGGCCGGCTGGCGCAGCGTCGGTGTACACCCCTCCCCGATCGAGGGCGGCGACGGCAATCGCGAGTTCCTGCTTGGGGGTATCAAGCAATGAGCCTCGAAACGGTCAGGATCGAACGGCTCGGCGCCCAGGCGGACGGCATCGCCGAGGTGGGCGGCGAGACTGTCTATGTCGGCTTCGCCTTGCCCGGCGAACAGGTCACGGTGCGTCGGCAAAAAGCCCGGGGAAACGTGGTCTCGATCGATGAACCGAGCGCAGAACGCACGGAACCGCCATGCCGTCATTTCGGACCGAAAGGCGATTTATGCGGCGGGTGCGCGCTTCAGCACTTCAACATAACAGCTTACAATCACTGGAAAAAACAACTTGTTTCCGATGTGCTTGCGGCACGAGGCATCGATGCTGATGTGCGGCCGCTGATCACCTGTGCGCCGGGCAGCCGGCGGCGGGCTGTTCTGTCCGCGCGGGCCGTCAAGGGCGGCATTGTCCTCGGCTTCAACCGTGCTGGCACCAACACCATCGCCGATATCAGGGAGTGCGCCGTTGTCAGGCCGGCCATTGCCGAGGCCCTGCCCGGCCTTCGTGCCCTGGCCGGTATCGCCGCCGCCGGCACGCGACCGTTCCGGCTGCAGGTGCTGGAGACATCGGCGGGTCTGGATGTCGCGATCGACGGCGTTCGGGAATTGGCGGACAAGAAACGGCGAACAGCGATCGGAAAGGCGCTGGAACTCGGCTATGCGCGCCTGTCGCTCGGAAACGAGATCCTCATCGAGGCCCGCAAGCCGATTGTCACATTCAACGGGATCGAAGTGATACCGCCGCCGGCCGCTTTTGTTCAGGCCAGCGCCACCGCGCAGGAGGCGATGATCGAAATCGTCAGCACGCACCTCGCCGGCACGAAGAGGGTCGCTGACCTTTTTTCCGGTTGCGGCACCTTTGCCCTGCCCCTGACGCGCCATGCCGCCGTGGATGCCTTCGAGAACGACGGTGCGGCACTCGAAGCGCTTGATCACGCTGCGCGTCATACCCAGGGTCTGAAACCCTTGTCCGTTGAACGGCGCGACCTTTTCCGGCGGCCGGTGAACGCAGCAGAGCTGAAGAAAACGGAAGGCGTCGTGTTCGACCCGCCGCGCGCCGGTGCACAGGCGCAATCAAAGGAGATTGCGGCGTCAGGTGTGACGAAGGTTGCGGCTGTCTCGTGCAATCCCGCCACGCTGGCCCGGGACCTGCGCATCCTGATCGATGGCGGCTTCAGGCTGGCCTCGGTGACGCCGATCGACCAGTTCCTGTGGTCGCCGCATGTCGAGGCAATTGCCCTGCTGGAGCGTTAGGTTTCTTCGGGAATGCCGCTTATGCGCTCTTCTTGCGCGCCATGAAGGCTTCGAAGGCCGCGCGCGCTTCCGGCGAGGAGAGCCGCTCGCCAAACAGCGCCGATTCCTCCTCGATGCGGGCAACGATGTCCGTGCGATCACCGCGTCGCAACAGGTCGCGGGCAAGCTGCATGGCCTGGGGCGGCTTGGAGGCGATATTGGCCGCGGCGGCAAGGGTAACGCTCTCCAGCGTCTCCTCCCCGACGACCTGGTAGATCATCCCGGCATCGCGCGCCTCCTCGGCGGAAAATCCGGTTCCCGCGGCAAGCATGGCGAAAGCCCGCTGATAGCCCATCACATCCGGTCCCAGAAGGCTTGAGCCGGCCTCCGGCAGCAGCGCAAGATCGACAAAGGGTGTGCGGAACTCGGAGCGCGGCGTTGCGAAAGTCAGGTCGCAGTGAAAGTGCATGGTCGTGCCGATCCCGATGGCAAGGCCGTCGACTCCCGAAACCATCGGCTTCTTGACTGTCGCCAGTGCCTTGAGGAAGCGGCCCACATGGCCCTCGCCGATGCGGCCGGTGATCGCGTAGCCGAGAAAATCCTGCATGTCATTGCCGGCGGTGAAACAGCCCTCGGTGCCAAGAAAGACATGGACACGGACATCGTCGTCGGCATCACCGGCCTGCATGGCCTCGACCATCATCCGGTACATGTCCTGGGTAATGGCGTTCATCTTGTCCGGCCTGTTGAAGCGGATGACCTGAACCGCGCCGCCATGTTCTGCCGGCCGCTCGACGATGATGTGTTCGCTCACGATGATCTCCCTCGTTCAGTTCAGGGCACTGCGTGCACCGATCAGGCTCTGCGCGCCCTCGGTCACGGCGTTTTTGAGCGCCGATGTCTCGCCAAGCAGATTCTCGGCACAGAAACGGCAAAGCGCGATGCGTCCGTTCTCCCGCTCGTCCCCGGTTTCGACAAGTGCGCCCTTGGCGAGGTAGATGGCGCCGGAGGTCAGGCCGAAAAGCCGCTGATAGGGCGTTGCGCCGGCCAAAGCCTCTTCCATGCGTCCTTCCTGGAGGGCCTGCAGCAGCCAGTTTGTCGATGTTTCCAGATCGTCCAGGGCCTCGGCGAATTTTTCCGCCGTCATGCCGAATTCGGGATTGTTCTTGCGGCCCACCTCGGCGGCAATACCTCTGAGTTCGTCGATATAGCCCTTGACGTGTTCGCCACCGGATTGCGCCAGTTTGCGGGTCACGAGATCGATCGCCTGGATGCCGTTGGTGCCCTCGTAGATGGGTGCGATGCGTGAATCGCGCAGCAGTCTGGCGGCGCCGGTTTCCTCGATGAAACCCATTCCGCCATGTACCTGAACGCCGATCGAAGCGGCATCGACGCCGATATCCGTCGAAAAGGCCTTGGCGATCGGTGTCAGCAGATTGGCCCGCTCGCGCCAGAATTTTTCCGCCTCCGCATCGCCGCCGGCTGCCGCACTGTTGGCCATGTCGATCGCATGAGCGCAGCTGAACGCGATCGCGCGTGAGGCCTGCGCCATCGCTTTCATGGTCAGGAGATTGCGCTGGATATCCGGGTGCTCGATGATCGGGCTCATGCCCTCGCCCTGCCATCCAGGCGCCTTGCCCTGGGTGCGCTCATGGGCATATTCCAGCGCCTTCTGATAGGCCGCTTCCGCAACCGCAACGCCCTGGATGCCGACGTTCAGCCGGGCGTTGTTCATCATCGTGAACATGCAGGCAAGGCCGCGGTTTTCCTCACCGATCAGCCAGCCGATGGCGCCGGGCTCGTCGCCGAACTTGCCGTCACCGTAGATCATCGTGCAGGTGGGCGAGCCATGAATGCCGAGCTTGTGCTCGACGCTATGGCAGATCACGTCGTTTCGCGCACCGAGGCTTCCGTCCTCGTTGATCAGGAATTTGGGCACCAGAAACAGCGAAATGCCCCTTGTTCCGGGCGGTGCGTCCGGCAGGCGCGCCAGCACCAGATGAATGATATTGTCGGCGAAATCGTGTTCGCCATAGGTGATGTAGATCTTCTGGCCGTAGATGCGATAGGAGCCGTCGCCGACAGGTTCGGCGCGGGTCTTCAATACGCCGAGATCCGATCCGGCATGCGGTTCGGTCAGGTTCATGGTGCCCGTCCACTCACCGGAGATGAGTTTTTCCAGATAGGTAGCCTTCAGATTCTCGTCGGCATGCGCTTCCACCGCCTCAACCGCGCCCATGGTCAAAAGCGAACACAGGCTGAAAGCCATCGAGCTGGAATTCCACATCTCGCTGGTGGCAACGGACAGCATGGTCGGCAGGCCCTGCCCGCCATAGTCGGGCGTTCCGGTCAGGCTGTTCCAGCCGCCGGCGATCCAGTTCCTGTAGAGATCGGCCCAGCCTGGCGGGGTCGTCACCACACCATCCTTGAGCGGCGTGCCCTTTTCGCCTTCATCGGCCAGCGGCGCGACTTCTTCGGAGGCAAAGCGCCCGGCCTCGTTGAGGATCGCGTCAACAAGATCGTCCGTCAGGTCACCCAACTGCCCGGCATCGATCGCCGCCTGCAGCCCGGCGACATGTTTGAGGGTAAATGCAATATCCTCTACAGGCGCTCGGTACATGTCGCTTGTTCCTCCCGTGGAAAATTTCCTGGTGCCAAATCAACAGTCTTGGGCGACTGTGTCCATACCGGAATCCGTCTTTTTCGGCGGCCGTCATTGGCCTAAGTTATTTTTACGTAAACGTCAATTAATTTCGGCAAGGTTGAACAATCTCGAAAAACCCAACCAGCCAGCCCGTTGAGCACTGGACGCAGGCCTGCTATCTGCGCAGCAAACGGATGCAGACATGGCCATTCTCAGCATCGCACAGAACGAAGACATCGCCCGGGAAGAAGCCTGCCGGATCCTCGCAGATGGCGGACTGATCGCCCTGCCGACGGAGACGGTCTACGGCCTTGCCGCCGATGCGACAAACGGCAAGGCCGTGGCGCGGATCTTCGAGGTCAAAGGCAGGCCGCGATTCAATCCACTGATCTGCCATATGAGCGGCATCGAAATGGCTCAGCGCTATGTGGATTTCAACGCCTTGGCCATGCGACTGGCGGAGGCGTTCTGGCCGGGCCCGTTGACGCTTGTGCTGCCACTGAGACCCGGCACCGCCGTTCATGCGCTAACCTGTGCCGGCCTCGACACGCTGGCTGTGCGGGTGCCGACCGGCTTTGCGCAAAGCCTGATCGCCCGATTCGACAGGCCGCTCGCAGCGCCGAGTGCCAACACATCCGGCAAGATCAGTTCGACCACCGCGGCCCACGTCGCCACCGATCTCGGCGACAGGGTGCCGCTGATCCTCGATGGCGGCCCGGCGGCCATCGGCCTGGAATCGACTATCATCAAGCCCACCGAGAAAGGCGTGGAACTGCTGCGACCCGGCGGGCTCGCCGCAAGTGAGATCGAGTCGGTCAGTGGCATTCGCGTAGCGCGTTCGGCCGAAGCCGAGCCGGCCATCGAGGCGCCGGGCATGCTGCGCTCGCACTACGCACCCGGGGCCCACATGCGCATCAATGCCCGGACCGCTGCGGCGGGCGATGCGGTCATTACATTTGCCGGCGCCGCCCTGCCCGGTGACGAAGACGCCTCGATCATCCTCGACCTGTCGCCATCCGGTGACCTGCGGGAAGCGGCCGCCAATCTGTTCGACTACATGAAGCGCGCCGACGCGGCCGCGCGCGGCGCCATCGCTGTTGTGCCGATCCCCAATAAGGGCCTTGGCGAGGCGATCAACGACCGGCTTGAACGGGCTGCTGCGCCGAGGGTGTAGTCGGACAGGACGAACCGGACAAATAAACATACAGCGGCACCTTAGGGGCCCGGTCCGGACCGTCGAACGTCCTCGCCTTCTTTCCGGCACGGAATGCTCGTAGTGTTGCGAACATCATGGACCCGGGTCGTTCAAATGAATCTGCCGCGACCTACCGGTGGCTTGTTGACCGGTTGGGGCTCGACGCTGCAAGCGGACAAGATCGGATCGGAGTCCTTTGGACCAGATACAGGGACCGCATGCGCGCGCACCGCCAGCAGTTCATCAGCCTGGAGCATTGGACCTCGGACTTCTGGTTATGCAGGGGCATGAAATTCGATATGGGAATGCTTGGTCCCACCTGGTCGCCGCCGGACCGGATCGACGACTGGCCGGGTGTTCACAATACCGATCCGGGGGAGAAACGTTATCCAACCGGCAGTGCCACAAACCACGAAGCGTTCCAGCGGAAGCTTGGTCAAGACACGAAAACGGTTCTGGAGGACAACAACGGCGCTATTGAAAAATACACACTGATGAATTCGCTCATCGCGGCCCATGATGATTCATATGTGGACGCCCCTTATGGCAAGGGCTGATTTTGTCTTGTTGCGGTGATCGGTTGCTTTCATATGTCCGGCCTGTTTGTGCGGCAGATACTTGCCGCTGGCCCTGATGGAAATCCGCCGGTGAGGCCCCTGATCAAGTTGGCGCGCTTGAACGGCGCATTGAATCAGACGGGTTTGCCTCTCCATTGGCTCGATCGTTACGCATCATCGACTGCCATTGCCAATTCGGTTCGGGCTGCGCGCGGTTAGGCAGGCTGCCCGTAAGGTCTATAAATCTCTCCGCGGGTAAGGATTGCCCAGGCTATCCGGGCGAGCTTGTTCGCAAGGGCGACCGAGACGAGCCGAAACGGCTTCTTCTCCAGCAACCCATTCACCCAGTCTGTCATCGGCGTCGGGTTCCGCTTGGCGTGTCGCATGACGGCCGTTGCGCCAACGACGAGCAGTCGCCGCAAGTACCTGTCGCCCTGTTTGGATATACCACCGAGACGTGTTTTGCCTCCGGTCGACTGTTGTTGCGGCGTCAACCCAAGCCAGGCGGCAAATTGCCTGCCTGATTGGAATTGATCGGGGTCTGTCACTGTCGCCGCAATGGCTGTCGCTGTGATCACCCCGACACCCGGGATAGCCGCGAGCCTTCGACTGGCCTCGTTCTCGGCATGCCAGATGCGTAATTCCTTATCGAGTTCGCCAATCTCCTCGTTTAATTCGGCGATCCGTCGGATCAGGATCTCAAGCGCTCGATGAGCGTAAGCAGGAAGGGCTTCATCGGCAAAGGCCCTGTCGGCCAGCTTCACCAGATTGGCGATACCCGGGTTGGCAACCAAGCCGAATTCGGCCAAGTGCGCGCGTAGCGCATTCGCCGCCATGGTCCGCTGGCGCACAATCAACGATCGGGTTCGGTGCGCCATCAGAACACTCTGCTGCTCAACTGTCTTTACCGGCACAAACCGCATTGTCGGACGTTGCACGGCCTCGCAGATCGCTTCTGCATCAATCGCATCGCTTTTGCCGCGCTTGACGTATCCTTTTACGTAAGACGGCGGCATGATCCTGACGTCATGGCCCATGGCGATCAGTGTACGCGCCCAGTGGTGCGCTGTCGCGCAGGCCTCAACCCCGATCACACAGGGCGCCAGTTTCGAGAAGAATGGCAGCATCTGTTTGCGATGCAGCTTCTTCACTAGAACTGTCTTGCCCGATCCATCTATCCCATGCGCCTGGAAAACGCTCTTCGCCAGATCCAGCCCAAGTGTTGTGATGTTCATTGGAACCTTCCTTTCCTGCCTTCACTTCTTTCTCAGCACCATACTTGGCGCCGCGCAGGGGCGTCCACATCATCAAGATGCGTCAGGTCGAGCATGTAAGGGCATGGATCGGATCTACGACCGGGTACCTGTTGTTCGGTGTCGTTTTTACCCCGCACGACGATCATGCGCTTCTGGAACAATTGACGATCGAGCGGCTTCGCCTGCCGCTGCAGACCCCATCACCGATTGACAACATTTTTGAAGATCGACGGCTGGAACAGCTGTATAATTTGTCCCTCAACACAGAAACCGGGGATCTCATTTACCCTCATGTGCGATCCGGTCAGGGTGAGCAATGGGCGCACCACTGGATTTGGCTTGCGCAAGAACTGGACGTCGAGCAGACGCTGGAAACGCTTCACGTAGCCGCTTGCCTGTTGCGTTCTGAACCGCTGATCAATGGTCTGACGGCAGCCGCTGAAGCAGAGGAAGGGCCGGCGTCGATTATGGCTATCGGCGTTATGCGGCGTATGCTCATCAATCTCAAGGCTATGGCCTGGCTGGAGGACGCGCTTTGCCATCACTGGACGGATGTACAGGTCCGGGATCTTGTGGCATTTGCATTCAGCGCCTCCAAGCCGGATTGGCCGCGCCGAGAACTGGCGATCAGTCACCGTTCCGCCGACCTGAAATCACATTTGATGGAAAGTTCGCTCTGGAACAGTCCTCGCTGTGCGATCGATGCCTGCTACACGCCGTCCTGGGAGACCAACCTCGGAATGATGTGGGGTCTTTTCGCCCAATCGCCGGTCATTGCCCGCGTCAACTCTCCAGGCTACCTTGAATCCCTTTGGTGCCGGCGTGAATCCGAATTGATCGACTACTTGCGCGATAAAGGCGATTTTATGAAAGGCCGGTTGGTCGTTGATGTTGGCTCCACTGAAATTTCAGGACTGGAAGGCGTTACACGCCATGACCCTGAGCCGGGCTTTCTCAGCACCTTTCCGCCTCTTGTAATGGTTGCAGCTCCGCAGCGAAAAGAGCCTTGGGAGTTGGCTATGTTGCGTGCGGCCGCCGCACTGCGGCTGATATGTGTTTTTACCAGTGATCCCAAGCTTTCCAATGACCTTGCCGAGACTCTTGCAAATGGACATATCCCTCCCGGGCCCGCCCCGACCAACAACCCGGATGGGTGGGAAACCTATGCAAGGGTGTTCAAAGACGTCCTTGGCGTGACCGACGCGAAGGACAATTCACTGCCCATCAAGCTGCCGGACAACTATGGACCTGAAGAAATGGGCAAAGATATCGAATTTGCATACAGGGTTCCGGATCTTAGCTCCGGTGTCCCAGCCCTCGATGACATTCTGGTCGCCTTTGAATGGTTCCGCACAGAGTTGGCCGGGCTGCAGAGCGAACGCGATATTGAAAGGATTGTCATCAACTGCCAGTCTATTGATAGGAATGCATGGATGTCAGACCCGGGACTCTCTCATTTCCGTGGCATATCTGTGCTAAGGTTCCCCTATCCCCTCTGGTTTCTCCAATACGCGGGGCAGGATGTTGAAAACTGGCCACTGGTGGGCGACAGGCCGATCTTCACCGAATATCTGGACAGCCAGTTTGCCTGGATGTTGGAGACCTTTCTCGATCCGAAAGATGCTCGAAAATGGTACCCGCAAGACTCCGGGATGAGCCTTTCAGACAAACTCCAAAAACTGTGCGCAGGTCAAGGCTGATCGGCACAACACTCGCACACGCCAGGAAAATCCGGAAACGCTCGTCCGTGCCCTGTGGAGCCTAGCGCAAACCCTCGTTGATGCTGTTCAAAACACGGCTACCCGGGCAGAGTTCTTCCGTGCTCAGGGTGTTCAACGGCTTTGTTGCGAGTTCCAGCGTTTGGTTGAGGTCCTGCGTGTTCGGATCGATGAACAGAAGGCCGGTGAGAACCTTTCCGTCCTGATTGGCCGCCTGCAGGGCCATCAGCGCGCCTTCACGGCTTTCGGCGTTGTAATCCTTGCTTGCCTTGTGCAGATGAATGATCGAGCCGTCATGCAACGTCACTGTCTGGCTTGATCCTTCCTTGTATTGCGTGCGGATCTCTTCGCGCATCGGCACGAAATCGATCGGCATCGCATCCAGATTGTCGCGGGTCGCGGCATAGCTTTTCGTCGAGCCCGCGTTGTTTGCAAAGGTTACACAGGGTGACACGACGTCAATGAAGGCGAAGCCCTTATGGGCCATGGCGGCACGGATCATCGGCTCGAGTTGCTCTTTGTCGCCGGAAAAGCTGCGTGCAACAAAGCTTGCGCCCTGCAAAACCGCCAGACTGGCCAGATCGATGCCTTCGAACTGATTTTTAATGCCGGATTTTCCGAAAGATCCGAGGTCGGCAGTGGCACTGTCCTGACCCTTGGTCAATCCCTAGCAGCCATTGTTTGCCACAATATAGGTCATGTTGACGTTGCGCCGGATCAGGTGAACGAACTGGCCCATGCCGATGGAGGCTGTATCGCCATCGCCTGAAATGCCGAGATAGATCAAATCCCGGTTGGCGACACTGGCGCCCGTGGCGACCGACGGCATGCGCCCATGCACGGAGTTGAACCCGTGGCTCCTGCCGAGAAAATAGGTGGGTGTCTTTGAGGAACAGCCGATTCCGGAAAGCTTGGCAATGCGGTGCGGTGGTATCGATGACAGGAAACAGGCATTTCGGATTGCCGCGGAAATGCTGTCGTGTCCGCATCCGGCACAAAGCGTCGAAACCGCACCATCATAATCGGTGACCGTGAATCCAAGCTCGTTCTTCGGCAGCTTCGGGTGGTGAAAATTCGGCTTGTAGTACGACATCAGGTGGTCTCCGGATGCAGCTTGACAACATCCGCGCTGGTGGCTTTCAGGGCCTTGCGGATCTGGTTGGCAATCGTGCGCGCCGTGATCGGTGTGCCCGAGTAATTAAGGACCGAAGTCAGCTTGTCTGGCGATATGTGGCATTCATTCATGATGAGCTGCCGCATCTGGCCGTCTCGGTTCTGTTCAATCACGAAGACCAGGTCGTGGTCGTAAATGAACATGTCGAGGCTCTCGTGGAAGGGAAATGCCCGAATGCGCATTACGTCAATGGGATAGCCCTCGGCAGCCATGATCTCGACCGCCTCGTAGGAAGGCGAGGCAGACGTGCCGAAGAAAAGCGCACCGAGCTTCAATTTTGTCTTCGGTCTTTTTACCGGGATCGGATCATGGACCTTGGGAACGGGCACATAGGTCTTTGCGGTCTCGAACTTGCGCAACAGCCGATCTACGTTTTGTACGTAATCCTCGCCTTTCTCCGAATAGACCGCCATTTCGTTTTTGGACGAACCGCGGGTGAAGAACGCACCTTTATCCGGATGCGTGCCCGGCAAAGTGCGGTAGCAGATGCCGTCACCATCCACGTCAAGGTACCGTCCCCATTTTTCCGCCTTGTCGAGCGCGTCGGCGTCAAGGACCTTGCCGCGGTTCATTTCGTAATTGTCGTCCCATTCAAGCGGCGGAGACATCCAGTCATTCATGCCAAGATCAAGATCCGACATCATGATCACCGGTGTCTGCAGTTGCTCCGCCAAGTCAAAAGCCTGAACGGTCATGTCAAAACACTCTCGCGGTGTTGCCGGAAAGAGCAACACATGCTTCGTATCACCATGGCTGGCATAGGCGGCGGCGAGAATGTCAGATTGCTGGCTGCGGGTGGGCATGCCGGTCGACGGCCCGGATCTTTGAACGTCAATCAGCACCACCGGCAATTCCGCAAAATAAGCGAGGCCCAGGAACTCGCTCATGAGCGAAAGGCCTGGACCTGACGTTGCCGTAAAGGCTCTTGCGCCGTTCCAGCTCGCACCGACCACAATGCCCATCGCCGCCAACTCGTCTTCAGCCTGTAAAATCGCGAAATTGCGTTTGCCGGTGCCCGGATCGATGCGCATGCGTTCGGCATACTTGGAAAAGGCATCGACCACGGATGTCGACGGCGTGATGGGATACCAGGCTGCAACGGTCGCCCCGCCATAGATTGCGCCGAGCGCAGCGGCGGTGTTGCCGTTCATCAGGATGTGTTGGCTTTCGCGAATGTGCGGCGCCTGGATGAGGCCGGGGTCCAGCCTGATCGGCAACGGGCACTTGAAGTTTTCCTGCGCGAACTGGAACCCCATCTCAAGCGCGTGAACATTGGGCAGGATCAGCTTTTCTTTGCCTTTGAACTGGTCGCTGAGCAGGTCCTTGAGGATCGAGAAATCGATATCGAGCAGCGCCGACAGGGCGCCGACATAAACCACGTTCTTCAAGAGCTGCTGCAATCGCGCAACCTAGAACTCACGCATACACATTTCGGTCAGCGGGATGCCGAAATAGGTGATGTCGTCTCGTTTGAGGTGCGGTGCGAGCGGACGGGTGGAATCATAGACGAAGTAACCGCCGGGCTCGACGCTGGCGACATCATCTTCCATCGTCTGCGGATTGACGCACAGCATCAGATCGACACCGCCCCGGCGACCGAGATAGCCCTTGGAGCTCACCCGCACCTCATACCAGGTCGGCAGGCCCTGAATGTTAGACGGGAAGATGTTGCGCGGACTGACGGGTATGCCCATCCGAAATATGGCCTTGGCGAACAGATGGTTGGCCGATGCCGAGCCCGTGCCGTTCACATTGGCGAACTTGACTACGAAATCGTTGACGCCCTTGATCTGTTTCATTTGACGTTCACCAGGTTGGGTGTCGCCTTTGTCACATTGTAGAGGAACATCTGCATGTCCCAGGCGGCTGTCGGGCAGCGCTCGGCGCACAGGCCGCAATGCAGGCACACATCTTCATCCTTGACCATGACACGACCCGTGCGCAGAGGGCCCGAGACGTAAAGATCCTGTTCCGTGTTTTCGGCTGGAACCAGCAGCTTTGCCCGCAGCTCATCTTCCGGTGCGTTGTGCGTAAAATTGATGCAGCTTGTGGGGCAAATATCCGTACAGGCATCGCATTCAATGCATTCGGCGTCGGTAAAAACGGTCTGCGCATCGCAATTGAGGCAGCGCTCGGCTTCGATGAAGGCTGTCTCGGCATCAAATCCCAGCTCGACCTCGACCATACGGTCCTTCAGGGATTTCTTGAGATCTTCCAGCGGGACAATTTTGCGCTCGTCATCGATCGGAATTGAATCGTAGCTCCATTCGTGGATGCCCATCTTCTGTCCGACAAGGGTCACGTGAGGCGGAGGACGCTTTGAAAGGTCCTTGCCCTGACAATAAAGATCGATGGACACGGCGGCTTTGTGCCCATGGGCTACGGCGGTGATTATATTGGATGGCCCAAAGGCTGAATCGCCGCCAAAAAACACCTCCTTGCGCGTGGACTGGAACGTCTCGTCGTCATTGATGATCGGCGTTCCCCAACTGGTAAAGCGGATCCCGGTCTCCTTTTCGATCCAGGGAAACGCATTTTCCTGACCGATGGCCACCAGCACATCGTCGCACGGAAAGAATTCCGGATCCTCACCCGTCGGCACCAGCTCACGGCGACCGTCAGGGTGGTAGACCGGCTCGACCTTTTCGAAGGTCATGCCGACAAGCTTGCCCTTCTCGACCACGAATTCACGCGGCACGTGATTGTCGATGATGGGAATGCCCTCGTGCATGGCATCTTCCTTTTCCCAGGGCGATGCCTTCATTTCGGCAAAGGGACTACGGACGATTACCTTTACGTCCTGACCGCCGAGCCGGCGCGATGTCCGGCAACAATCCATGGCGGTGTTGCCGCCACCAAGAACGATAACGCGCTTGCCAATCTCCTTGGTGTGTTCAAAGGCGACATTGGCCAGCCAATTGATCCCGATGTGAATATTCTCATCGGCCTCCTTGCGGCCCGGCAGTTTGGGCAGGTCGCGCCCTTTCGGCGCGCCAGAACCAACGAAAATCGCGTCATACCCCTTGGTGAGCATCTCGGACATGCTGTCCACATAGGTGTCGAACATAGTGGTGACACCCATGTTGAGGATGTAGCCAATCTCTTCGTCGAGCACGCTTTCGGGAAGCCGGAACGACGGGATCTGGCTGCGCATGAAACCGCCGCCCTTGGCCTGCTCGTCATAGATGTGCAGTTCGTATCCAAGGGGCGCCAGATCACGCGCGACCGTCAGTGAAGCAGGTCCCGCGCCGATCAGCGCAATTTTTTTGCCATTCGGTCGGCCGGCCTTGGGAAGCATGTCCGCGACTTCGTCCTTGAAGTCAGCGGCAACGCGCTTCAATCGACAGATCGCGACAGGCTCCTCCTCGACGCGACCGCGCCGGCAGGCCGGCTCACACGGCCGGTCGCAGGTGCGACCGAGCACGCCGGGAAAGACATTGCTTTCCCAATTAATCAGATATGCGTCAGTATAGCGCTGTTGGGCGATCAGGCGAATATAGGCCGGCACCGGCGTATGCGCCGGGCAGGCATATTGGCAATCGACGACCTTGTGGAAGTACTCCGGATCCGCCGTGTCGGTGGCTTGCACGCCCTCTTCCCTTCAAAACACATCCAGTGCGACTGGCCAGATGAAATTTAAACTTGGTGAAGTCACCCGTGTAAAGACCACATGCAGTATTCCGGCAAGTTTTGTTAATTTCCATTCAGCGTTGTTCAGCGGCTCCCAGCACAATAGACCGGCGTCAAATGGCCGGCTATTAGTGGTTCATGAACAAAGAAACACTTGACCGTTTTTCAGCAATCTGTCGACCAATGCCGGCGGCACAGCGGTGCTCGCCTATGGCAATACCCGGCAGCTTTGCCTCGGCCTCGAGGTCGTGCTGCCGACCGGCGAGGTCTGGAACGGGCTGCGCAGCCTGAAGAAGGACAATACGGGCTACGACCTGCGCGACCTCTTCATCGGCGCCGAGGGAACGCTCGGCGTGATCACCGCCGCCGTCCTGAAACTGTTCCCCGTTCCACGCGGTCACCAGGTGGCGATCGCCGGTCTCAACAGTCCCAAGGCCGCACTGGCGGCGCTCGGTCTTGCGCAACAGCGCTGCGGCAGCGCCCTGACCGGCTTCGAACTGATGCCGCGCATCGGCGTGGAATTCACAGTGGCGCATATACCCGGCGTCAGGGATCCGCTGTCCGGCAAACATCCCTGGTACGTGCTGATCGACATCTCTTCGGGACAGTCAGAAGAGGCCGCCGATGCCATGATGCAGGCGGTGCTTGAGGACGCGCTCGGCAAAAGCCTCATCGCGGATGCCGTCATCGCGCAGTCGGATGCGCAGCGCGCCGATTTCTGGCGCCTGCGGGAAACCATGTCCGAGGCGCAGAAACACGAGGGCGCGTCGATCAAGCACGACGTCTCGGTACCGGTTGCCGAAATTCCGCATTTCATGGAACGTGCCGATCAATGTCAAAAACAGCTGCTTCAGCGGTAAGGATATTCCGAAGCAAACGGTGCTGGCGATAACGGTTTGCAAGAGTTACAACCGTTCCTTTGTCGAGTTAACCGTTTCAGCGAACCTGTTTTCGGACACTGGCAACGTTCTCTGTCAAAAAATATATCTGAAGCGTACATCAGTATCGTTTTGCTTATCGGGGACCTGGCTCCACAGCTCCAGGTGTTACCCACCAAGGCGATGGCGGATCAAAAAATTTTCCACAAATTGGTATGCCGTCTGAAACAAAACTTGCACCCGGTATGCCAGACAACTCGCAATTAACTCTACCGTTTACTTTCGGCAGGCGTTTACTCACAACACTAAATGCGTTGCCCGCGGGAACGCCGGACAGGTCCCAGATCAATACGTCCCGATCTGTGGAAGTAGCAAGCTGTGAGCCATCTGGTGAGAACGCGACAACATCGTCCAATTCCACCGCGCTGAATTGACCAACTCGCTGAATCTCACTTGATGTGGCTAAATCCCAGAGGCTAACTCCATCAAAAGGACTACCAGTAGCCAACCGGGTCCAATCCGGAGATAGATCGACGTTTAGTCGCGATCCGACAGGCTCAGTAATCGCAATTTCGCGATCCAGTTCGATGTCCCAAATCCGGACGACACCGTTATCATGAAGAATGGCGAGCCTATTGGCATCACCTGAAAAATTCAAAGAAGCTACTGATGAAAAAACGGTTGTCTTTAGAGACGCTTCTTCGCTGTCATTTGCTAGATTCCAGAGACGAACCACTCCACCTGAATCACCTACGGCCAGCCGAGCGCCATCTGGCGAAAAAGATAAACCACCGATTGAACGGTCGCCTGGAATCGTAAAAAGTTCTTGACCGGTTTCTACCGCCCAAAGACGAGCATTCCCGTCCGCGCTACCAGTTGCGATATGCTTGCCATTGGGCGAAAACGATATGCTTTCGATGGGTCCATCGTGCCCCTCTAGTAGGGTCAATTGCCTACCAGATTCCGTGTCAAACACTCTGACAATTCCCGCTGACTCTGACACCCCCGGCCCATCCACTCCAACGCCGGTCGCTATCAATTTACTGTCGGGTGAAAAGGAAACGCTACTGATCTCACCTTTGTTCTCTGCATATTGCAGTGTTACTTGTCCTTCAGAAATGCTCCAAAGGTTCAGGTTGCCCACAAAGTTATCAGATTCACCCCAATCCATTGTAGAAACTGCAATGTGCCCACCATTGGGTGCAAAAACAATTGATCGAATACCACTTCTGGATCCGGCGAGTTTGATTACCTCGGCTGCCGGAGCGATATCCCTTATCTTAATTGTGTTGTTATTTACCAAGGTCGCCATACGTGAAAGGTCAGATGAAAATGCAATGCCGCGATGGCTACCCTCAGTTTTCTCAAAGCTAAACGCCTCAGTTAGTGTTTCAGTATCAAACACTGCGATTCTGTTGCTTGAGCCAATGACAGCGAAACTTGCTCCGTCTGATGAAAACAGAATTCGATTAGCTGTACCAAAACTCAATCTTCTCCTGCCAGTTTCCTGACCGCTATCAACATCCCAACTCAATAGCCAACCATCTGTTGCTCCGGTGAGTAACTTTCCTGAGTCGGGAACAAACGCAACACTGATGATCGAAACATCTTGACCTGACAAACGGTGAATTTCGGCACCCGTAGACGCGCTCCAGATGATCACAGTCCCATCACTGTTGAGCGCCGCAACATTTGCGCCGTCCGACGAGACCGCCACCTGAACAATATCGACTTCCCTTTCATCACGGAGGAGTTCGTTTGCAAGGCTCGAATCCAAGTTTACAACGCGATTTCCTGAGTCTGCATCCCAAAAACCGACAAACATGTATTCTCCACCAGCGAGCAACCGAGTTCCGTCGGCTGAAAACACGATCCCGTTTAATTGAGCACCATTTCCGCGCATCCTAAGAAGCTCCGCTCCTGTGCTGATATCCAAAATACGTGCAGTACTGTCGCTGCTTACTGTAGCTAAGGTTTCCCCCTGGGAAGCAAACGCAATATCCGTAACCGCCCCATTGTGACCTTTGAAACTTGATGATGTGGACGCCCCTGCGCGGCGCCAAGTATGGTGCTGAGAAAGAAGTGAAGGCAGGAAAGGAAGGTTCCAATGAACATCACAACACTTGGGCTGGATCTGGCGAAGAGCGTTTTCCAGGCGCATGGGATAGATGGATCGGGCAAGACAGTTCTAGTGAAGAAGCTGCATCGCAAACAGATGCTGCCATTCTTCTCGAAACTGGCGCCCTGTGTGATCGGGGTTGAGGCCTGCGCGACAGCGCACCACTGGGCGCGTACACTGATCGCCATGGGCCATGACGTCAGGATCATGCCGCCGTCTTACGTAAAAGGATACGTCAAGCGCGGCAAAAGCGATGCGATTGATGCAGAAGCGATCTGCGAGGCCGTGCAACGTCCGACAATGCGGTTTGTGCCGGTAAAGACAGTTGAGCAGCAGAGTGTTCTGATGGCGCACCGAACCCGATCGTTGATTGTGCGCCAGCGGACCATGGCGGCGAATGCGCTACGCGCGCACTTGGCCGAATTCGGCTTGGTTGCCAACCCGGGTATCGCCAATCTGGTGAAGCTGGCCGACAGGGCCTTTGCCGATGAAGCCCTTCCTGCTTACGCTCATCGAGCGCTTGAGATCCTGATCCGACGGATCGCCGAATTAAACGAGGAGATTGGCGAACTCGATAAGGAATTACGCATCTGGCATGCCGAGAACGAGGCCAGTCGAAGGCTCGCGGCTATCCCGGGTGTCGGGGTGATCACAGCGACAGCCATTGCGGCGACAGTGACAGACCCCGATCAATTCCAATCAGGCAGGCAATTTGCCGCCTGGCTTGGGTTGACGCCGCAACAACAGTCGACCGGAGGCAAAACACGTCTCGGTGGTATATCCAAACAGGGCGACAGGTACTTGCGGCGACTGCTCGTCGTTGGCGCAACGGCCGTCATGCGACACGCCAAGCGGAACCCGACGCCGATGACAGACTGGGTGAATGGGTTGCTGGAGAAGAAGCCGTTTCGGCTCGTCTCGGTCGCCCTTGCGAACAAGCTCGCCCGGATAGCCTGGGCAATCCTTACCCGCGGAGAGATTTATAGACCTTACGGGCAGCCTGCCTAACCGCGCGCAGCCCGAACCGAATTGGCAATGGCAGTCGATGATGCGTAACGATCGAGCCAATGGAGAGGCAAACCCGTCTGATTCAATGCGCCGTTCAAGCGCGCCAACTTGATCAGGGGCCTCACCGGCGGATTTCCATCAGGGCCAGCGGCAAGTATCTGCCGCACAAACAGGCCGGACATATGAAAGCAACCGATCACCGCAACAAGACAAAATCAGCCCTTGCCATAAGGGGCGTCCACATATGAATCAAAGTGCCGGAATCCACCTCCCATAACAAAACAGTTCCATCAGCGGCTCCGGATGCAAGAGTGCTGCCATCAGCAGACAAGGCTATACTGCTTACTGACCTCTCACGTTCTTCGATGATGAAGTTAGCCAACTGCCGATGTGATATCGTTCGCAGGGTCTTCACTGTGGTTTTTAGTTGCGGTGCGGCTTCTGTTTGATTTCTGGGCCATGCCGCGAGGGTCAATTTAGCAGCATCTTCAATCCGGCCTTCATTTTCTGCAATCGAAGCCAATGCGTTGAGAGCATTGAACTCATTCTGCCGCGCAAACCAAAGCTGTCGCTGAGCTTCGGTCGCTGACTCCTGGGCTCGTAACCGTTGCATCTCGGCATTCAGGAATGAAACAAATGCAATTAGAGCTAGAAATGCCAATGTCACTATTATGGATGCGACGATAGCACCCCGAAGGCGTCTGCGGCGCAAGACACTGTGCGTGCTCTCAATCGAATTCAACACTTTCTGAGAAGGGCCAATGGCCTGGCGAGGCAAATGCTCAATCACCTCAACTACGTTTTTTGAAATCAATTCTAAAGCAGGATAATTGTGTCGTTCGTCGTCTTCAATTCTTGTCCCAAACAAGATTGGAATGACATGCCCGCTTCGGGACACAAAATGCGAAACCTCGTCTCTAACGGGTTCTGACTTAGAAAGCGCCTGACGTGTTCCAACAACTATCAGACGCCGTGTATTGTCGAGCGCCGTTTTCGCCTCGGTTCGCCAATCATCACCGCCAGCAAATTCAGAACGGTCTAAAAAACACTCAAAACCTCGGTCGCGGAGATCTTCCGCTAGCTTTACCGCGTATGCACCGCCACTGTCCCAATGATAGGAAACAAAAAAATCATATCCCCACACTCTGTTGGACACATTCTTCCACCAACTAGTCTTGGGAGGTACGGGAAAGTATTTTGGATTTTCGATTTTTGTTGCCATGTACAGTTGTTGCGTTTCCAAATTCGCGCAATAGCTCTTTGATAGTAGCTGCACAGTCAGTTCGTGAAAACACTCAGTGCCAACGCGCTGGATGTCACAGTCCTTCGGAGCAAAAATGCTGCATTGCCATTGGACTGTGAGACCACCGCAAAAGCTCCTTGCAACTTCCATCTTATGCAATTGCAAAGATAGACCCGCGGGTCCACGCCGACTAGTAATAGCGCATGACCACTGAAATCCTCGACCGTTTCGCCGCGATCGTCGGTGAGAAGAATGTCTTGCACGACACGGCTGATACAGCCCCTTACCTGGTAGAGCCGCGCGGCATCTACCACGACCGGACACCCATGGTGCTCAGGCCGGGATCGGTGGGCGAAGTATCCGAGATCCTGAAGCTCGCGACTGAGACTGGAACCGCAATCGTGCCGCAGGCGGGCAACACGGGACATGTCGGCGGGCAGGTTCCGCTGGAAGGAACGCAGGACCAGGTCATCCTTTCCATCTCGCGCCTCGACCAAATCCGCGCGGTTGACGGGACAGGCAACACCATGACCGTGGAGGCCGGCTGCGTTCTTGAGAACGTTCACAAGGCGGCGGCGGACATTCAGCGCATGTTCCCGCTGTCGCTCGGCTCGCAGGGCAGCTGTGAGATCGGCGGCAATCTGTCGACCAATGCCGGCGGCACAGCGGTGCTCGCCTATGGCAATACCCGGCAGCTTTGCCTCGGCCTCGAGGTCGTGCTGCCTACCGGCGAGGTCTGGAACGGGCTGCGCAGCCTGAAGAAGGACAATACGGGCTACGACCTGCGCGACCTCTTCATCGGCGCCGAGGGAACGCTCGGCGTGATCACCGCCGCCGTCCTGAAACTGTTCCCCGTTCCACGCGGTCACCAGGTGGCGATCGCCGGTCTCAACAGTCCCAAGGCCGCACTGGCGGCGCTCGGTCTTGCGCAACAGCGCTGCGGCAGCGCCCTGACCGGCTTCGAACTGATGCCGCGCATCGGCGTGGAATTCACAGTGGCGCATATACCCGGCGTCAGGGATCCGCTGTCCGGCAAACATCCCTGGTACGTGCTGATCGACATCTCTTCGGGACAGTCAGAAGAGGCCGCCGATGCCATGATGCAGGCGGTGCTTGAGGACGCGCTTGGCAAAAGCCTCATCGCGGATGCCGTCATCGCGCAGTCGGATGCGCAGCGCGCCGATTTCTGGCGCCTTCGGGAAACCATGTCCGAGGCGCAGAAACACGAGGGCGCGTCGATCAAGCACGACGTCTCGGTACCGGTTGCCGAAATTCCGCATTTCATGGAACGTGCAGACCGCGCGGTCCTTGCCGCCATGCCGGATGCACGGATCTACGCCTTCGGCCATGTGGGAGACGGCAATATCCATTACAACATCACCCAACCCACGGGCGCCGACCCCGAGGCCTATCTTGCGCGGCGTTTCGAGATCAACGAGCTGGTTTACAAGATTGCCCTCGACCTCGGCGGTTCGATTTCAGCGGAACACGGCATCGGACAGATGAAGCGCGACCGGCTTGCGGCGATCCGCCAACCGATCGAGATCGCGCTGATGCAACGGATCAAGGCGGCTTTCGATCCGGCGGGGATCATGAATCCCGGCAAGGTGGTCGCCCTGCCCGACTGACCGGCTCCGGCATGCCGCGGCCATGCAAAGCCGGCCGCATTAAAGAAAGATTATCGCCTGTTTGAATTCGCTAACCATTTGCGAAAGCAGCATTTTCTTAACCGTAGATTTTAAGTCCGCTCGAAGGGAATTCGCGTAAGTTGCTGTTTGCAAGAGGACAAAAGTCCCGCACCGGTTGATCCGGCTCTCAGAAGAGACAGAGGCAAATATGACGAATTCAATGCGCAAACCGGCCTGGGCCGGGGATGAGTTGCGACTGGACCCGGGGCGATTTCCCCAGCAGGTGACCTACGCGTCGCGGCAGGATACGGACGGGATCACATTCACGCTCGACAAGCGTGGTGCGGTCCTGCGCCGCAACTTGCCACAGAGCGGCCTGCCGCTTTCCATCGCCTTGCCGGCCCGTGCGTTCATGGGCATCGCGGCACGCGCAATGGACCACGGCGACGGAACGGTGACGGTAACGCTGGAGCTGCACCACCAGGACAACGACCTGTGCGTTCCGCTCCTGGTTGCACACGACCTCGACGATATTGCTGCCGACTGGCACTCCTGGTGCGAGATCTACAAGTTGCCGATGCTGATGATTGATGCGGACGGGACGGCCAGACCGCTGGACGAGCAGCTCGGACCGATCAAGACGAAGGATGTGAAGCCGCGCAGGCGCCATGCCTTTCTGTCCCAGCGCCGGCCACGCTTCCTGGTGCGCCGGAGCACCGGCAAGCTGGGTGTGCGCATGGCCATCAAGGGCGAGGAAATCATCGCCCGCCGCTGAACCGGTAAAACAGTTTGACAAGACCAGCCGCGATTGCACTGCAATCGCGGCTTTTGTTTGTGGCACAAGAGATGAGATCCGGCCTGTCCTCGCCCGCAGGCTAGGCTTCGCGCGGCCTGACCATCCAGACAAAGACCAAAACCAGGAGCGCCAGCGAGGCGGTCAAGACCGCCAGTGCGTTGCCCAGCGCCGCAAAGGCCGCCGTTCCCGCCCAGCATATGGACGAGAACGCTTCAGCCAGCGTGGCGATCTTGGACGATGCGTGGCGGTGGCGGAAGTGGATGCGTTTGGCCTGCGCCCGGAACCAAACCTGCATGGCCGTCGCGGCCGAGGCCGAAAGGACAAGGCAGATGGCTGTGATCAGCGCGGCGCGCGGGTCGACAAGGGCGAGGAACAGCACGATCGGCGCGACGGCCAGACCAACCGCGACCAGAACCGCTTCGATCTTTGCCTGGAGCGCAATATGCGCCGACATCGGGGCGGACTGGACGAGATCCGGCGCATCCTCCCCGCAAAGCGTCAGCCAGGCGAGCCCGCCGGCGAGTTGACCGGACGCCATCACGACGACCGGTACGACGACAATAACCGCGCCGATATCGGAACCGAAATTGCGCCACAGCAGGAAGGCCGGCACCAGCAGATAGAGCATCTGCATCAGCGTTTGCGACAACAGCCAGGGGTCGCGCGCCAGGAGAACCAGTTCCTTGCGCCGCATGGTCCGGCGCACGGTTCCGGCACGGAATCTTGCCGGCCGCCTCGTGTTTGCCGTGTTCTGCTCGCTGACGCCGACGGTGGAAAGCGCGAGTGCAGCAAAACGGGACGAAAACGCTGCGATCGAAAGGGCCAGGACGCCGAAACCGCCAATGCAGAACGCCAGAACAGCGGAGACATCGCCGAGCAGCGCGCGTGCAGGTATCCACACAGGCGATGCGGGCCCCGGAAGACTTCCGGTCAGTTCCGGCGACGTCAGGACGCTGAGGCGTGAAAGATTGCCGAAATAGACGATGGCGACGAGCTTCATGGCGATCGCGAAACCGGCCCCGATAATGGCTGCGATGATCTGCGCGATGAAACGCGTGCGCTTCGGCCCGACCGTGCGAAAAAGGGCGACGGCGACGATGAGGGCTATCGCCGTCGCGATCGCCGACATGGCAAGCAGCGCGAAATAGCCGAGGAGCCAAACCGGCCCTTCAAGAAACGCCATGACATTGAAGAACGGCGCGACAAGCGCCGCGGACATGACGACACTCATCAGCGTGATTGCGCAGAAACGCACGATAAATATGCGGGCCGATGGCGCCGGCGACGTCAGGATTAGATCGAGATCGGCGCGCGCGTAAAAGGCGCGCGTCACCATTTCCAGCGCCTGCGAAACCATCAGGCTGAGCGAAACAAGCGCGCACCCGGAAACGAAGATGAAGACGGTGCGCGGGTCGGTGTCGGCAAGATTGACGGAATCGGTCACCGTGTACCAGGCCACGACATGCATGCCGACGATAAATCCGGCCAGCGTCAGTCCGACAAGGAGTTTGCGGTGCGGCTTTCCGCGCAGGACAAGGGACGTCCAGTCACGCCAGAAGAGACCGACCTCGTGGCGCGCGAACCAGGCAAGCGAGGCGCTGGACATCAGGCAGCCACCTCGCCGGTTTCGCCCTCGGCCACAAGATCGAGGAAGATATCCTCGAGGTTCGAACCGTCGCGTCCGGATCTGGCGCGCAGCTCCTCGAGCGTGCCTTCCGCGATCAGCCGGCCGCGATCGATTACGCCGATGCGGCGGGCCATGCGCTCGGCCACTTCCAGAATATGCGTTGTCATGATCACTGTGGCGCCACCGGCGACCCGTTCCTGCAAAACGCTTTTGACCTGGCGCGCGGAACCGGCGTCGAGACCCGTCAGCGGCTCGTCCAGAATGATCAGGCGCGGGTCGTGGACAAGGGCGCCGGCCAGCGCCACCTTCTGGCGCATACCCTTCGAAAATCCGCCGCAGCGCTCATGGGCGTGTGGGCCAAGACCGAGAAGTTCCAGCAGGCCAGCGCTGCGCGTTTCGGCCGCCCCGGGGTCGACGCTCCAAAGTCCGGCGACGAATTCCAGATATTCGAAAGGCGACAGCTTGTCATAGATCATCGGCTCGTCCGGAACCCAGGCGACGACGCGCTTTGCCTCCACCGCATTGTGCAGGGCATTGATCCCGTAGATGGAGATGGTGCCCGAATCCGGCGGCAATAAACCGGCAACCATGCGCAAGGTCGTGGTCTTGCCCGCCCCGTTCGGACCCAGCAAGGCGTAGAATTCTCCCGCCTTAACGGTCAGGTCGAGGCCGTTCACGGCGGGCTTGTCGAAGCTCTTGTGCAGGCCGGCTATCGACAAAGCCGGAATTGCTTGCGGGTGGGCGGTCATGCGGATCCCCGAAATTCTTCAACAGGGCGATGCAGGATTGCCCGCCCGTCAGCAATCCAGCATTAACGCAAGCCCGTTGAAACGAGGTAAACGGCGCGCCTCAAATCCGAAGAATGTGCCGGCGCGAACCGGTTACAGCCGGTTGAACTCAAACTCCTCGCACGAGTGCCCCATCTGCGCGAGCCCCTCCTCCAGGTGATCGGCGAGCATTGGCATGCCAAGCAGATATTGCGCCGTTCGTTCGTTATGGGCGTGCGTGGCCTGAGAACGCAGGTCATCCCAGTCGCTGCGGTCATAATCCTCGCGCCCAAGCCAGGCAAGGGTCACCAGATCGATCTGCTCATCGACCGAAAGGGATGAAATGAAGGACGTCAGTTCTTCCTCGACCGGATCATCACGATGGCTTTCCAGCACCGAATACATGCCATCATCCGAAGCGTTCGATCCGGGATCCGGGTCCGTCACCGCGTCCTTGACGTCGAATTCACGCGCCTTGATGATCGTGAAGCAGACTTTTTCCGTTGAAATTTCCATCACTGCCCAATCCTCCTGGAGACAGCCAATCTTCCGGCACGCCCGTTTGTGGCGGCCACAAGAAAAACTACATGAGAAAGAGGGCGACAGATTTGAGATGGGTCAAATCAACCGACTGTTTTTTTGCACCAAACGAACGGTGCGGATGATCTTGATCCAAATCAAAGCAGGTGCCGGCGCTAACGCGCAGGATCACTGCAACAGCTTTGAAATGCGGAGTAAAACAAAATGCAAATCCCCCCGAAAATCAGTTTTCACGGCATGGACACATCCGAGGCAGTGGAGGCCCGGATCATGGAGCGCATAGACAAGCTGGAGGAGTATCACAAACGCATCGTGTCCTGCCGCGTTGCGGTCTCAGCGCCGCACCGCCACAACCGCAAGGGCAAGATTTTCGATGTGCGCATCGATGTCGGCGTGCCCGGCCGGGAGATTGTCGTCAACCGGGAACCGGGCAAGAACCACGCGCACGAGGATGTTTATGTGGCAATCAGGGACGCGTTCAACGCGGCTCATCGCCAGCTTGAGGACCATTTCCGCAAGCGCGGCGCCATGCGCGTAAAGGACCATGCGCCGCACAGCCACGGAACCGTTGATTAGACCAGGTTTGTTCCAACGCCGGCCCACAATCCCAGGAAGAGTGCCAGACCGACGCGGTTGTTCGACTTGAACAGCGCCAGGCATTGCGCGCCGTCGTCAATATCGACGACAGCAATCTGCCAGGCGAGCATCGCGCCGGCGGCGGCGACACCGATATAGGCGGGCCACGACGTGCCGGTCAGCCAGATGGAAAGGGCGAACAACACAAGCGCCGCTGCGTAGATGCCAGTCAGCCAGCCCTTTGTCCTGTCGCCGAAAAGGCGCGCCGTGGAACGCACACCGATCAACGCGTCATCCTCCTTGTCCTGATGGGCGTAGAGCGTGTCGTAGCCGATCGTCCACAACACGGCGCCGGCGTAAAGTACCAATGGCGCAAGGCCGAGGTCTCCGAAAGCGCCGGCCCAGCCCATCAACGCACCCCAGGAAAAGGCCAGGCCGAGGAAGAATTGCGGCCAGTCGGTGAACCGTTTGGCAAAGGGGTATATGGCCACCACCGCCAGCGAGCAGATGCCGAGGACGATGGCGTAAAGGTTGAACTGTAGCAGTACGATTAGGCCGACAAGGGCCTGGGCGACCATGAAGATCTTGGCCTGCATACGCGTGACACGGCCGGAAGGCAGCGGCCGCGAACGCGTGCGCGCCACTTTCATGTCGATATCGTGATCAACGAGGTCATTATAGGTACAGCCGGCGCCGCGCATGGCAACCGCACCGATGAAGAAGAGCAGCAGATGACCGATGACAAGTCCCGGCAGCAGCGGGCCCGAAACAGTCTGCGCATTGGCGGCCAGCATCGTCGACCACCAGCACGGCCACATCAGCAACTGCCATCCGATCGGCCGGTCCCAGCGTGCAAGCTGCGCATAGGGCCACAGCCACGGCGGCAGCAGCCGGTAGGCCAGATTGTCGGACGGCGCGTCGGCAACGCGACCGGTATCAGTCGACATGTCCTGCATGCGGTGGTGGTGGCAGCATCGGTGGCGCGGAGTCAAGATGGCATGGGCACAAGTGAATAATATGCCGCAGCAGTGGCACTCGTTCCCTTGACCCTGCCGCACACCGTGTTAACCCCAATTTGAACAAGGACTGTGAAAAAGAGGGGAGAGCGGCGATGAATGTGCTTTTGATCGGTTCCGGCGGCCGTGAGCACGCCCTTGCCTGGAAGATTGCCGCATCGCCGGTTCTTCAGAAACTCTATTGCGCGCCAGGCAATCCGGGTATCGCCCAGGAGGCGGAATGCGTGGACCTCGACGTATCCGACCACCGGGCGGTGGTTACCTTCTGTGCCGAGCAGGAAGTCAGCCTGGTTGTCGTCGGGCCAGAGGCGCCCCTCGTCGCCGGAATCGCGGATGCCTTGCACGATGCCGGCATCCCGGTGTTCGGGCCGACCGCCGCAGCGGCGCAGCTTGAAGGCTCGAAAGGCTTCACCAAGGATCTGTGCGACCGCTACAACATTCCGACCGGCGCCTATATGCGCTTCAACAACGCGCCCAAGGCCAAAGCCTATGCGCGCGAAACGGGGGCGCCGATCGTTATCAAGGCCGACGGCCTCGCCGCCGGAAAGGGCGTAACCGTCGCGATGACCCTCGAAGAGGCCTTTGCGGCCATTGAGGACTGTTTCGAGGGTGCCTTCGGTGAGGCCGGCGCCGAAGTCGTCGTTGAAGAGTTCCTGGAGGGCGAGGAAGCGAGTTTCTTTTGCATCTGCGACGGCACAAACGCCCTGCCCCTGACGACGGCGCAGGATCACAAACCCGTCGGTGACGGCGATACCGGTCCTAACACAGGCGGCATGGGCGCCTACTCCCCCGCCCCGGTGATGACCGACAAACTCGTCGAGGAAACAATGGAGCGGATCATCAAACCGACCCTGCGCGGCATGGCGGACCGCGGCACGCCGTTCACGGGCGTTCTTTATGCAGGCTTGATGATCACCGCCTCGGGGCCGCAACTGATCGAGTACAATGTGCGTTTCGGCGATCCGGAATGCCAGGTCCTGATGATGCGCCTCAAGGACGACATCCTGATGCTGATGAAAGCGGCGGCGGATGAGCTGCTGTGGACGATGAGCGCGCGCTGGATCGACGAAGCCGCCCTTTGCGTGGTCATGGCCACCAAGGGCTATCCGGGCTCTTATGAAAAAGGCTCGAAAATCCAAAATCTCGAGGCCGCGTCCGCATTGCACGACGTCGAGATCTTCCATGCCGGTACAAAGCGCGACGGCGACGATATCGTCGCCAATGGCGGTCGGGTCCTTGGTGTCACGGCGCTCGGAGATACCGTCAAGGCCGCCCATGACCAGGCCTACATGGCCGTCGATCTGATTGACTGGCCGGAAGGCTTTTGCCGGCGGGACATCGGCTGGCGGGCGATCGCGCGCGAGAAATAGGGTTTTTGACGCTTCTGCGTTTGCGGAATGTTAACCATGCCTGAAAACCGGTTGAAAAGGCTTCCATGTTAGTTTCCAGGGAACAACCCGGGAGAATGACATGACCCGCCTTATGGTATTTGCATCGTTTCTTGCCCTGGCCGCCGCACCGGCTGTGGCCGGCGACTCGGTCATCAAAGTGACCTCAGACAAGCAGGGCGCAGGCAGCGTTATCAATTTCAACTGCTCAGCGTGCCCGCCCTTGAAGCCGAAGGAAAAGGGGCCCGACGTCCACGGCGTTGAGGTGATCGAAGCTGAAATCGGCGGAAAGAAGAAAACCGTCCAGACCGACAATATGATGGGTGGAAGCGCTGTCCGGATTGTCAAATCCGCTCCTGCGGGCGCTCAATATGCCGGTGAAACCGTCACGCACAGCAAGGCGGGCACGACTGTCGCATCCGAACACCATGGCACGATCCACGTCGTTCCGGGAACCAAGCCGATCGTTGCCGACAGCGGCACGACATTCGAGGGCGGCGGCGAATTCAATGTCGAGGAAGTTGGCGATAACAACGTCCGCCGGGACGGTGTCGACGACACCTCGCAGACCTCCTCGGTCAACATGAACGATGCGCAGAATGACAATGCCGGCCAGCAGGCATCGCAAGGTGGTGAACAACCGCACAATAACGGTGCCGAGATCATCGAGTTGCGTGAAACGCACTAGCCGGGCACCGGTTCATCAATGGTTTGTCGGGGGTGGCTTTATGCCACCCCTTTTGGTTTGTCCTCGGATTACCGAATTGCCGGTGTGCCTTACCGGGCTCGGCCGGCGTCAGCCGGTGATGCGGGAAAAGTCCGCGACGGTCTCTGTTGCGGCGCGAATACGGCGCAACAGTGCGAGCCGGTTGGCGCGCACGGCGTCGTCTTCAGCATTGACCAGAACATCGTCGAAGAACCGGTCTACCGGTTGCCGCAATGCGCCGAGCGCCCGCATGGCGGCAGCAAAGTCCTCGTTGCCGACCGCGGACGCAGCGCTCGCCTCTGCTTCCGATATGGCCTCTGAAAGCGACTTTTCGGCAGCTTCCGTCAACAAAGCGGCATCAACGGTCTCGGCGATGCGCGTTTCTTTCTTTTCTTCCGCCGCCAGGATGTTCGCCGCGCGCTTGGTCCCGGCCAGAAGGTTCCGGCCATCGTCGGAATCGAGAAGCTCGGCAAGTGCCTCGACGCGTTTGCAGACCATCAGGAGATCGTCCGCATCCGGTGATATGACCGCATCGATCAGGTCATGGCGCGCACCCTTGTCGCGCAAATAGACCTTGAGCCGGTCGTGGAAGAACGACAACAGGTCGTTATTGACGCCAAATTTGCTCAGTGGCAGGCGGATATCGTTTTCAAGGACCAGCCGGATGACGCCGAGAGCGGCACGCCGCAGCGCGTAGGGATCCTTCGATCCGGTCGGCTTTTCGTCAATCGACCAGAAGCCGGTCAGGGTATCCAGCTTGTCGGCAAGCGCCACAACAATGGAAACGGGATCCGAAGGTACATCGTCCGAGGGGCCTTGCGGTTTGTAATGCTCCTCGATGGCCGCAGCGACCTCGGCGGTTTCACCCTGTAAAAGTGCGTATTTGCGACCCATGGTGCCCTGAAGCTCCGGAAACTCACCGACAGCTTCCGTCGTCAGATCGGCTTTCGCGAGCAGCACGGCCCGGTCCGCAGCCTCCGGCGCGATTCCGATCACCGGTGCAAGCTTTCCTGCAAGGCTGCGGATGCGCATGATGCGCTGGCCCTGGGTTCCGAGCTTTGCATGGAATGTCACATTGAGCGCATCGAGTTTCGCCATGCGCTGGTCCAGCGGCTTCGCCAGATCGAGACCGAACTTTGCCGCGGATTCCGACAGCGTCTGAAGATCGGGAAGATCGGCCTGGTCGGTCTTCCAGAAATGCAGAGCGTCGGCAAGACGCGCACGCACCACCTTGCCATTGCCGTAGGCGATTTCCGTCCCGCCATCGCTCGCCTCGATATTCGCGGTGATGATGAAACGGTTGGTCAGTTCATCGGGCCTGTCTTGCGGGCGCAACACAAAACACTTCTGGTTTTCCTTGATGGTCAGGCGCACGACCTCCGACGGAATGGACAGAAAATCGTCTTCGAATTCGCCCATCAGGATGACCGGCCATTCGACAAGGCCGGAGACCTCGTCGGCAAGCGCGTCGTCCTCGACAAGCTCAAATCCCTGCGCAAAAGCCAGATTGCGCGCATCCGACAGGATAATCTCGCGGCGCCGGTCCGCATCCAGCACCACCTTCGCCTTTTCCAGTTGTTCGGCATAGTCGTCGAAACGGCGGACCGTTATCGGCCCTGGCGCATGAAACCGGTGGCCGTACGTCACGTTGCCGGATTCCAGATCTCCGATCTCGAATTTGACGACCACCGGCTCCTCGGTCTCGGGGCCGAAGGTGCAAAGGACCGACTGCAGCGGGCGAACCCAGCGCAAGGCACCGGGCTTGGCGGACGCTTCGCCCCAGCGCATGGATTTCGGCCAGGGAAAGTTGCGGATGATCGCGGGCATCATTTCGGCGATGATATCCTCGGCCGGACGGCCGGGTTTCTCGATCACGGCGACGTAGAAATCGCCTTTCTTCGGATCGGACTTGACCTGCGCATCGTCGACCGATTGAAGACCCGCGCCGCGCAGGAAGCCGGCAATGGCCTTTTCGGGCGCATCGGTGCGCGGCCCCTTCCTTTCCTCGCTTATGTCGGCGGAGCGCGCGGTGACACCGCGCACATCGAGCGTCAGGCGTCTCGGTGTCCAGTATTCGCGGGCCGCCTCATAGGTCAGTCCCGCATCGACCAGACCGTCCGTGACAAGTTTCTTCAGGTCACCGGCTGCTCGTTTTTGCATTCGGGCCGGGATTTCCTCGGATCTGAGTTCGAGTAAAAGATCGGGCATAACAAATTCAGTTCCACATATTCGGCTTCGGTGCGGCTCAGGCGGCTTCGATGCCAAAGCCGCCCGCCTCGGTCATCAGGAAGGCCTCACCGCACATCTTCGACAGGTTGCGCACCCGCAGGATGTAGCTCTGGCGTTCGGTTACCGAAATGACGCCGCGGGCGTCGAGAAGGTTGAAGACATGCGATGCCTTGATGCACTGGTCGTAGGCCGGCAGGACACATTTGTGCGTATCGGCCGGACCGAGACCGGCGGCGCCTTGCTCAAGCAGCGACCGGCACTCCGCCTCGGCATCGTCGAAGTGGCGCAGCAGCATGGCGGTGTCGGCCAGTTCGAAATTGAACCGCGAATATTCCTGCTCGGCCTGCAGGAAAACATCGCCATAGGTCACCTTGTCGTTGTCACCGCCGCCATTGAAATTGAGATCATAGACATTGTCGACGCCCTGCACATACATGGCGAGACGCTCAAGGCCGTAGGTCAGCTCGCCGGAGACAGGCGCGCACTCAATGCCGCATACCTGCTGGAAATAGGTGAACTGCGAGACTTCCATACCGTCGCACCAGCATTCCCACCCGAGCCCCCAGGCACCGAGTGTCGGGCTCTCCCAGTCATCCTCCACGAAACGCAGATCGTGCAGCAGCGGATCGATACCAATGGCCTCGAGCGACCCGAGATAAAGCTCCTGAAGGTTGGGCGGGGACGGCTTCAAAAGCACCTGGTACTGGTAATAATGCTGCAGGCGGTTGGGGTTTTCCCCATAGCGTCCATCGGTCGGGCGGCGGGACGGCTGAACGTAGGCCGCGTTCCAGGGGCGCGGTCCGAGCGAGCGCAGTGTCGTTGCCGGATGGAATGTTCCGGCGCCCACTTCCATGTCGTAGGGCTGCAGGATGACACAGCCATATTCCGCCCAATAATTGTGGAGGGCGAGAATGAGACCCTGGAATGAACGGCTGGGATGCAAGGATGACGCCGGGGCGCGCGCTGACGAAGTCATGGATCAGTTCCGGAAACCAATGGAATTCGGCGCGACAGGTGCCACGCAGACCTTGCGGGGTCAAGTGTCAGACGGATCTAACGATCGTCCTCGTCGCTTTCGACGCGATATTCACCGGTTTTCGGGTCCTCGACCAGAGTGCCCTGAGCACCTGTCTCGGCTTCTTTCTCGTGCCGCCGAACCGATTTGCTGACCCGTTCGGCCTCCTTCAGGAACCGCTTGTAGCCCATCCACCCGACGATGAGGACGGCGATGAGCAGCATTATCTGGACCATTTCTCAGCCTCCTCCCGGACCGTCGCATAAAACGAAAAATGCTGCAAAGTCCGCCTGATCGCGGACACTCAAAGGCCGTAACGGCTCCAAAGCGCCCTTTCCTCCACCGCGTCAAGCAGCCCGGTCGCCGCGGCCCCGGCTATGCGCGACGACATGTCTCCGAATCCGGCCCCTGCCATTCTGCGGCCAAACAGACCGCGCGGCATCGTAATGAGCCGGAGCTTCGTCTTGTCCCCGTAACGGTCTTTCAGAACGGTGCGCAAATCGCCGAGCGAATCGACCAGACCGAGCTCCTGACCCTTCAGACCCGACCAGAAGAGGCCTGAAAACAGGTCGTCATTGTCGGCGAGCTTCGATCCACGGCGTTCCTTGACAAGATCGATGAATACCTTGTGCACCTCGAGCTGAAGTTCTTTCAGATGATCCACATCGGCCTTCTTCTCCGGCTGGAAAGGATCAAGCGTCACCTTGTTCTTTCCGGCCGTGTAGACGCGCCGGTCAACGCCGATTTTCTTGATCATCTCGTCAAAGCCGAAGCTTGCTGACACCACGCCGATGGATCCGACAATCGAAGACGGATCGGCGATGATCTCGTCACCCGCGATCGCGATCATGTATCCGCCGGAAGCGGCGAGATCCTCGACGAAGACATAGACTTTCTTTTCCTTTTCCTCGGCAAGATCGCGAATACGGCGGAATATCAGGCGCGACTGCACGGGCGAGCCGCCCGGTGAATTGATGATGATTGCCACCGCCGGCGCCCGTTTGTCGGCGAAGGCCTTTTCCAGCAACGGCGCGACCGTTGCCATGTTCAGGGCCGGCCGAAACTGGCTCGCGCCCGCCATGATCACGCCCTGTAGCCTGACCACCGGTATGGTGGTCTCTGTGCGCCTGAAACGCCGTGGAAGCAAAGACCTGTAAGACGCCATCAATTCTGCCTGTGTTGGTGTATGTTTGCCGCCTGATGTAAGTCTTTTCCGGCAAAACACAATGGCCGGCTAAATCCTCCGCGTATTGCGGCTGATGAAGGCGCGGCCATTGCAGAGATCGTCTGTTTGCGCTGAAAATGCCCGGCCGTCCTGTTCATGGACAAACAGCGGCTCTCGCAAAGCCAGGCGGGCGCGGTTTCCCTTGATCGCCGTCAGCAGCAGGCGGATGGCTTCCTCGCCGGGCCGGGGATGCACAGGTGTCAACTGAATGCCGCCAAACCGGTTTCGGCAAGCCTGCAGGATTTCAAGCAACGATTGCGGCCTTGCAATGAGGGAAAGCTGGCCACCCGGTTTGCAAACGGCTGCAGCGGAACGGATCCAGCGCTCGATGAGCTGGTCCGTCATCGCGTGCGCCTCTGCCTTCAGGGCATCGGGTGTCGTGCGATCGGCCGCATCGTTGAATGGCGGGTTCATGATCACGTGGTCAAAGGAAACGTCATCAAGCCCGGCGGTGCTGCGCTGACGTCCACTCAAGGTCACGTCGGCATTCAGCACAGTCATGCGATCCGCAATTCCGGCATTTTGTGGCAGGGCAACAGACTCATGCGCCAGTTCCACCATTCTCGGTGAGCGTTCAACCAGGACGACCGAAATCGCATCGATCCGGCTTGCCACTGCCATGCCGGCTGCGCCGGAGCCGGCGCCAAAATCGGCCAGCCTGCCGGTCGCATCGCCCGGAACGAGCGAAGCCAAAAGCATGGCGTCCACACCGGCCCGATGGCCCCTGCCCCTTGGCTGTACGATGTGGAAACGTCCCCGATGGAAGGCGTCAACTGTCGTCGCGGTCTCCATCAGTGCGGTATCCTCGGTCATGACGCTTCGTTCCGTCACAGGCCCGGTTGTTTGAGTACATCGCCGAGACCGGCGCCCTCGACAAGCCTGCGCGCTTCGTCAATGCGCGACGCATCGACCAGCATGCGTCTTGAAAGGGCGTTTATCGATCCCTCGAGCACGCTCATGTTTTCGTCCGCGATAAAATGCTGGATGCCGGCTTCCTTCAGCAGCGATCCGACAAAGGAGAGCGTTACAACATTGTTGGTGCGGATCAATTCCTCCATTTTTTCAAGGCCTTTCGGTTTTTGAAGCTGTGCGCGACGGCCCGGTTATCAAGACATTGCCGCCGGATAATTTACTCTTATATGCAAATCGGCAGGCGATTTGTCATCAGTGACACCGGCAGCCACACAAAAGTGAGCGAAAGTCGGCTTCAAACCCAGTGGTGCGTCGATTCTTCACTTGTACCGGCACCGGCCACTTTCTATTGTCTGTCGAAGCATTTGAGGAGTCTGCATTTTGGGCGTTGTCGTTCCGCTTGAGGATAAAAACAAGAACACCGCATCGGTCAAGCCATTGGTTGATCTGACCAAATCCGATATGGGCATGGTCAACCAGTTGATCCTTGCGAAAGCGGGATCCGATGTCGAAATGATCCCCGAAGTGGCAAATCATCTGATTTCCTCGGGCGGCAAGCGGTTGCGGCCAATGCTGACACTGGCGGCCGCGACCATGTTCGGCTACGAGGGCGACGGCCATGTAAAGCTCGCCACCAGCGTCGAATTCATGCATACCGCCACGCTGCTGCATGACGATGTCGTCGATGAAAGCGATTTGCGGCGCGGAAAGTCCACCGCACGCATGATATGGGGCAATCAGGCGAGTGTCCTGGTCGGCGATTTCCTGCTTGGCCAGGCTTTCAAGATGATGGTTGAGGTCGGATCCATGGACGCGCTGGACGTGTTGTCCAATGCCGCCTCCATCATCGCGGAGGGCGAGGTCCTGCAGCTTTCGGTCGCCAAGAACATGGAAACGACGGAAGACGATTATCTCGCCGTTATCCGCGCCAAGACAGCGGCCCTGTTCTCGGCAGCCGCCGAGGTCGGGCCGATCATCGCGGGCGCATCCAAGGCAGAGCGGGATGCCTTGCGGTCCTACGGAACCAATCTGGGCCTTGCCTTCCAACTGGTCGACGACGTGCTCGACTATGGCGGTTCAGCACAGGATCTCGGCAAGAATGTCGGGGACGATTTCCGCGAAGGCAAGATCACCCTGCCCGTCGTGTTGTCCTATCGGCGCGGCAACAATGACGACCGGATATTCTGGCGTTCGGCCATCGAAGAGGGAAACAATGATGAGCAGGCGCTTGAAAGAGCGCTGTCGCTCATCGCGCAGACCAACGCGCTGAAAGACACGATCGCGCGGGCCGAGCACTATGGCGCGATCGCACGCGATGCGCTTGCTCCGATGGCCGATACACCGGTCAAATCGGCGCTGCTTGAAGTGATCGATTTCTGTATCAGTCGAGTTAACTGACGGAATTCGGACACTTATCCCGCGTGCTTGCCGTGTAGGCTGAAAAAGGCCATGCTTTGGAAGAACGAAATGGAATCGCCTTGATTTGAAAAGAAAGCGGGAACGGGAACAGATGCGGCTTAAAATTCTCACCATGACCGCCAGCGCAGCCGTCATCAGCTTGATGATGGGTCTGCCGGTCGCGGCGGAGGGCGAGCGGGAAACGGACAGCTTCAAGACGGAGGCCGTGGACAGCTTCGCCGGAGCGATACTGGCGGCACGGACCGCCGAAGCGGACCGTGACGCCGACACCGCCATCGATCTCTATCGCAAAGCGCTCGATTTTGAAGAGGACAACACGGACATCAAGCAGCGGCTGATGGTCCTTTATTTCAACAATGGTGATTTCGACGAGGGTGTCGCACTTGCAGAAGGGCTGAAGGGCGATCCTGTCATTGAGAGCACGGCGCGGCTCGCACTCGGCATAAACGCGATCCGGCAGCGTGAATACAAGAATGCGCAGACATTGCTGGACTATGCCGGAATGAGCGATCTGGAGCGCCTTTTGCACGGGCTGCTGCAGTCCTGGGCCTATTTCGGCGACGGTCAGGGCGAGAAGGCACAGGATACGATCGACACGCTGGAAGGTCCGGAGTGGTACGGCATATTCAAGGGTTTTCACAGTGCCGCCCTGCAGGAAGCGCTCGGCAACACCGACGAGGCACGCAAGCTTTATACGGCTGTGATCACCGATCAGAACAGCGCCGGCATGGCGCCCGACACCTATATTCGCGCAGCCATGTCGCTTGCCGGAATGGAAGCGCGCGACGGCAGCAAGCAAAAGGCGCTTGACGCCATTGCGACGGGAAGCGCATTTGCCCCGGGCTATGCCCCGCTCAAAACCCTGCATGACCGCATTTCGACCGACAATTCGCCACGATCGGAAATACGCAGCCCTGCCGAGGGCGCGTCGGCGGTGCTCTACACGATCGGAAGCGCGCTGAACCGCAGCGGCGCCGAGGATTTTGTGTCGCTCTACCTCAATTTTGCCCGCGTGCTTGATCCGAAGAACGCATCGACACTGATCATGCTCGGCAGTCTCGCCGAAAACCGGGGCGATCCCGAGAAGGCCATTGCGATCTACGAGAGCATTCCGGAGGATTCGATCGTCCACCGTGAATCGGAGTTGCAGCTCGGCCTCAATCTGGCGGATCTCGGCCGTCTCGACGAGTCAAAACAACACCTTGCCAAACTGATCGACGACGATCCGTCGGACATGCGCTCCTATCTGGCGTATGGCAGCGTGCTTTCCGATGCCAAGGATTACCGGGCAATGGCGGACAATTACGATCGCGCGGTTCAGGCGATCGGTGTCCTGCCGGACCGCTCGCACTGGAACATCTTCTATCAGCGCGGCATCGCCTATGAGCGATTGAAGGAATGGGAAAAGGCGGAACCGAATTTCGAGCGGGCGCTGGAGCTTTATCCGAACCAGCCGCAGGTCATGAATTATCTCGGTTATTCCTGGATCGACATGAACATAAATCTCGACGAGGGAATGGACCTGATCCGGGAAGCGGTGCGGCTGCGGCCGAATGACGGCTACATCGTCGATTCTCTCGGATGGGCCTATTACCGCCTGGGCGACTACGAAAGCGCGGTGCAGGAACTGGAACGGGCGGTGGAAATCCGTCCGGGTGATCCGACGATCAACGATCATCTCGGCGACGCCTACTGGCGCGCCGGCCGGCGTATCGAGGCGCGTTACCAGTGGGAACGGTCGCTCACGATGGAGCCTGAACTCACGGAAATTCCGAAAATCCGGTCGAAGCTTGAAAAGGGACTGCCGGATCTGGCACCCAAGGCCCCGTCCGCGTCCAATTCGGACGGCGACTCGGACGAAATCGACGGCTCCATCAAGCCCGCCGATGCGCCGAAAAAGAGCCTGCTGGACAGCACGATCCGGAAAACGACGACCGAATACAAGGTCAAGCCCGGTCAGACGCTCTGGAAGATTGCCGATGAGGTTCTTGGCGACGGAAACCGCTACCGCGAGATCATCCTGCTTAATCCTTCGCTGGAAGGTGGCGCCGACACAATCCATCCGGGGCAGATCATCCTGCTTCCGTGAAGTGTTGACGCCATGGACGAAACGGCCGAAACGGCCCGGGCAAAGATCAACCTCGCTCTTCATGTGACCGGTCAGCGGGCCGACGGCTATCATCTGATCGACAGCCTTGTCGCCTTTGCCGATCTCGGCGACGCGATGAATTTTACCCTCAGCGACAGTGACAGCCTGACAATCGGCGGCGAGTTTGGGAGCGAACTCGATCCCGGAGGCGACAACCTGGTTGCCCGTGCGCGCGACAGCCTGCGCCAGGCCGCCGATGCGCGCGGCCTGGCGGCCCCTCAAACGGCTATCCACCTGCAAAAGAACCTGCCGGTCGCCTCGGGTATCGGCGGCGGGTCGGCCGACGCGGCGGCGTGCCTTCGTGGTCTCATGCGGCTCTGGCGCATTCCATCGGATGCGGTCGATCTCGCGGCCATTGCGGCAAGTCTCGGCGCTGACGTTCCGATGTGCCTTGTTTCACGGCCGCTGATTGCGCGCGGCATCGGTGAAAATATCGAAATGCTTGCCGAACTGCCGCCCCTGCCGATGGTCCTGGTCAATCCGCTTCAGGCGGTCTCCACGCCAGAGACCTTTGGCGCTTTAGCTAATAAAAACAACAAGAAGCTTACATTATCCAATGTGCCAAATAACCTTGACGCCACGGTGTCCGCCCTTTTGTCAGCGCGCAACGATCTTGAAGAACCAGCAAGGCGAATTGCGCCGGTGATCGACGAAGTGCGCTCCGCGGTTGCCGCCTGCCATCCGCTCCTTGTTCGCATGTCGGGTTCAGGCGCCACTGTTTTCGGCATTTTCCACGATCCGGTCGAGGCGCGGCTTGCGGGGGACCTTCTTCGCGATCAAAATCCGCAATGGTGGGTGCGATCGACCGTGACGGCCGGTGCGCCGCAAGAACAGGAGACGGCCTGATGGCGGGAATTGACGAGACGCGCCCATTTATCCCGGTGCGGATTGCTGTGCTGACCGTTTCGGACAGCCGAACCCTGGACGATGACAAGTCTGGCACGACATTGGCGACCCGCATCACCGATGCGGGCCACAAGCTGGCCGCCCGGGATATCGTGACGGATGACAAGGACAAGATCGCCGCGCAGGTTCGCAGCTGGGCCGACGATCCGGACGTCGACGTCATCATCACCACCGGCGGGACCGGCTTTACCGGACGCGATGTCACGCCCGAGGCCGTCATGCCGCTCTTCGAAAAACAGATGGACGGTTTTTCCGAGGTCTTCCACCGCATCTCCTATGACAAGATCGGCACGTCAACCATCCAGTCGCGGGCGACCGGCGGCGTGATCAACGCGACCTATGTGTTTGTCCTGCCCGGCTCACCCGGCGCCTGCAAGGATGCCTGGGACGGGATATTGAGGCAGCAGCTCGATTACCGGCATATGCCGTGCAACTTCATCGAAATCATGCCGCGGCTCGACGAGCACCTGAAAAGGGGTAAATGAGGCCGTTGGTGTGTCCGTCCCTGCCGAGATTTCAATCACCTGAAACTGCAGCCACGGATTTGCGCAACGCTTCGGCGAATTCACCGATATAGTAGATGTCGTTGTGGCCGGTGCCTCCAATGACGATATCAGAGCGGAGATCCGCCGCTGCCTCGCGCAATGGCTTCGACCGTTTCGCTGGTACCACGTCGTCATTTTCGGCGGTGATGATTGCCACGGGAAGAGCAAGCTTTCCCAGTGTTTCGGCCGACTCCATGTGGTGGCGCAGGAGCGGACGGACCGGCAGCCAGGGATAATGGGCCGCCGCGAGTTCCTTCAATGAATCGAACGGCGTTACGAGCACCAAACCTTCCAGCTCACGTTTGGCGGCAAGGTCGACAGCGACCGATGCCCCGATGCTGAAACCAACCGCAACGACACCGTTCTGCGATTTCCCGGCGAGATGATCATATGCAAGCGCGGCGTCCGCAAACAACGCCTTTGAGGACGGGCGCCCGCTGCTTGGACCGTATCCGCGGTAATGCAGCGCGGCGATTTCGTGATCGGGGAAAATCTGATGCAGCACGGTGGCCATTGTGTTGGCACTCCACGCATTGCCGCCAAATCCCAGCAACACGGGCCGCTCGGCGATTTCACCCGCGGCCGGCGCGACGCGCACAAGGACGACGTTTTCGCCGTCTTCGGTCGCCAGTTGGACGGTGCGGCTGCCCGGCGGTGCCCCTCCCTGGCCAACGAGCCCTGCCGGAAAAATCAGATGCGTCTGCAAAAAATAGGCGGCGACAATCACTGCCGTGTAAAAGGTGGCCAGGGCGATGATGACCTTGACTATCCACACGCGCTGTCAAATCTCCCTGAAGACCGTATGTCCGTTTCTACCGGTGAGGTGGCTCGCCCTACACTGCACGTTCGAGGGTTGCTCGGATGGGCTGAGCCGATCCTCATCACAGGAGGACGAGCCGTGGCAGATTATAGAGAAGCATTTGTCGGAATCGATGTTGCCAAATTGAGAAACGCCATCGCGATTGCCGATGCGGGCCGTGAGGGAGAAGTTCGCTTCTTCGGAGAAGTCGACGCTTGTGTCGCAAGCATGCGCCGGACCATTCAGCGGATCGCCGACAGATTTGATCGACTGCATTTTTGCTATGAGGCCGGACCGACAGGCTATGGGCTCTATCGGCTCATCCGTTCTCTCGGGCATGAATGCACGGTCGTCGCCCCGTCGCTGATCCCAAGGAAGCCTGGCGACCGGGTGAAGACGAACCGCCGGGACGCTCTCTCGCTCGCCCGGCTTTTGCGCGCCGGCGAGCTTACTGCGGTGTGGGTTCCCGATGCAGGCCACGAGGCGATGCGGGATCTCGTCCGCGCACGGTCGGCAGCGGTCGAGGTGCTGCGGGTCCATCGCCAGCAGGTGAGCGCTTTCATGCTCAAGCACGGCCGCGTCTATCCGCGCAAGAAAGGCTGGACGATGCGCTATTTGCGCTGGTTGCAGGAACAGACGTTCGATCACCCGGCGCACCAGATTGCGCTCCAGGAAATGGTTGAAGCCGTACGCATCTCCAAAGAGCGGGTTGAACGGCTGGAGCGCACCATCGAGGAGTTCGTTCCGGCCTGGTCGTTGGCACCGGTCGTACGAGCGCTCCGGACTTTGCGTGGCGTGGACCTGATCGTCGCTGTGACATTCGTCACCGAAGTTGGCGACGTGAGCCGGTTCGAAAGTCCGCGCCAGCTCATGGGATATCTCGGCCTCGTTCCCGGTGAGCGCTCGACTGGCGACACTATCAGGCGCGGCGGCATCACCAAGGCAGGAAACAGCCGGGTGCGCCAAATGCTGGTCGAGAGCGCCTGGGCCTATCGGCATCCGCCCAGGGTCGGGATAAAGAAGCTGTACAGACTGGAGCAGGCGTCACCGCGCGTGCGCGAGATCGCATGGAAGGCGCAGAGCCGCTTGACGGCCCGGTACCGAACGCTGAGTGGACGCGGCAAGCGGCCAACGGTGGTCTGCACTGCGGTCGCCCGCGAACTGGCCGGCTTCATGTGGGCCGTTGCCAGGGAGGCGCAGGCAAGCTGATCTTGCCCTTGTGGCAACACGAAACTCGCGCATGGGCGGAGGCGGGACCACGGCAGGGAAATGTCCGTCGAATGCTTTGTGGCCGGCTACTGGCCGACGCCCGCTGTAAGACAGGAACAGACCCGGACGCACAATCGGAAATGCGGTAGCCAACCCGCGCATCAGAGCTTGATCACCGACGTCCTTCAGTTCCGCCTCCACCCATGCGCGATCAATATCATGAACAGCCGATCTCCTCCTCGTTCTGGATCGGCCGGATATTCGACGTGCCAAACCTTGACAGCGGACATCAGAGCTTCCGGACCTGCCCATTCCAGAAGCGAAGCGGGATGCACCCTTCTTCGCCTCTTCCAGCACCGGTTTTTCACCCTCAACGCCCTCCAGGCGCAACGCATCGCCGATATCCATGCCCCACTGACGATAGGCTGTCATCCTGTCCGTCCTGAGGCAGGTCTGCGGAAAGCGTGCAAGGTCCGTCGCCAAGGCAACGGCTTCAATCAATGCGTTTCCCTCGGCAACAAGCCGGTTGGCAAGGCCGATACCGAACGCCTCCTCAGCCGCCACCGGCCGCCCTGTCAGGATCATGTCCATGGCGCGGCTGTGGCCGATGAGGCGCGGCAGACGCACATTGCCGCCGTCGATGAGCGGCACGCCCCAGCGGCGGCAGAATACGCCGAAGACGGCGCTTCTCGACGCAACCCGCATGTCGCACCAAAGCGCGAGCTCGAGCCCGCCGGCCACTGCATGGCCTTCCACAGCGGCGATCACCGGTTTCGACAAAAGGCGCCGTGTCGGGCCCATCGGGCCCTCACCGACCGGATCATAGTCCAGTTCCCCGCCGGAAACGGTGTGCAGGTCAAATCCGGCGCAGAAAGTCCCGCTATCACCATAAAGAACGGCAGCCGACTGGCTTTCGTCCGCATCAAATGATTCGAATGCGGAAACCAGCAAGCCGGCGGTTTCAGGATCGACGGCATTGCGCCGTTCAGGCCGGTTGATCGTCACGATGGTGACCGGCCCCTTCTTTTCCACCTTGACCTTTTCGCCTGACATATCGCCCATCGTGCACTCCCGGATATTTCCCTAGACCGATGCGATGCTGGCACCGGCGCTGAATTCGGTCAACGCCGGGTCTTGAAACTTCTGTTCACAAGCGCCAATTTTGTTCTTGATATGTTCTCATTCCTTTGTTAGGAATAAATTCACAAACAGCACAGAGACGGAAGGCTGATTCCATGAGCGAACTGGAGCATTTCAGGCAAAATGCGCTCGATCCCGCAAACCGGGCCGATGTCGCCGACGCGCTTGCAGCACGATCCGGCATGCGCATCGAAATCGACCGCCGGCGCGGACGCGGTGCCGGAATCAATCCGAGCGGGCGCTATGAGAACCAGACCCGTCATGTCTTTGATGACGGCTGGGAGACGCTGGAAGACCTTCCGGCTTTCAAGACGGAGGTTCAGGTCGAGCGCCCGCGGACTGTCATCACGCGAAACGAATCGCCGGATATCTCGTTCGACCGCTCGATCAATCCCTATCGCGGCTGCGAACACGGTTGCATCTACTGTTTTGCACGCCCCACACACGCCTTCATGGGACTGTCTCCGGGTCTCGATTTCGAATCGCGTCTTTTTGCCAAACCCGACGCACCGAAGCTTCTGGAGCGGGAACTCGCAAAGTCAGGATACAAACCGCGGGTCATTGCCATCGGCACCAACACAGACCCCTATCAGCCAATCGAGAAGAAGTGGCGCATCGTGCGGCAGATCCTGGAAGTGCTGAATGCATGCAACCATCCGGTCGGCATCGTGACGAAATCGGCAACCGTGCTGCGCGACACCGATATCCTGTCGCAAATGGCGGAAAAGGGCCTCGTCAAGGTTGCGGTCTCCGTGACGACACTGGACCGGCAACTGGCACGCACCATGGAGCCGAGGGCCTCGACACCGGTGCGGCGGCTTGAGGCGATCAAGGGTCTTGCCGATGCGGGCATTCCGGTCGCCGTGATGGCATCGCCCGTCATTCCGGGTCTGAACGACCACGAGATGGAACGCATTCTCGATTCGGCCAAGGCCGCCGGCGCCTCGACGGCGAGCTATATTTTGCTGCGCCTGCCGTAATACCGGCATAACACCGGGCAGCATTGTGTTTTGATTTGTCATTTCCGGTGGTGCGGCAAATCGACTCGATCAGCGCTGCTGGGGTTCTCACCGAGATGTTTTTGTGAGTCGATGAGGTTATGTCGGATTTCCCACCTCACGCACTTGATGATCTGTCGAATACAGAACTCAAAGATCTGGTTGTGACCCTGCTCGGCGAGGTGGCCGAGTTGAAGCAAATCGTCGCTGAACAAAATCAGGTGATTGCCGAACAGAAACAGACAATTGCCAATCTGCGCGACGAGGTCGCTCGATTAAAAGGGGTGAATGGGCGACCGGACATCAAGCCGAGCAAACCAAGCGGCATGAACCAGGCCAGCGAGAAAAAGGCGCGTAAGAACGGCAATAAAAGCTGTGGACGCGGCAAAAAGAAGCCACCTCGGCACGGTTCAATGAAAGACCGGATTGTAAAAGCGGACGTTCCAGAGGGTTCCCGCTTCAAAGGGTACGAGGACTTCCTCGTTCAGGATCTCATCATTCAGCCAGTGACCACCCGGTTTCGGCGCGAGCGCTGGTTGACACCTGATGGTAAGACTGTCGTGGCTCCGCTGCCACAGGGCCTCAAGGGCCATTTTGGTGCCGAACTGCGCCGTTTTGTGCTGATGCAATACCATCAAGGCCAAGTCACTGTGGGACGATTGGTAAAGCTCCTGAGCGAAATCGGCATAGATATCTCCGAGCGCCAGGTCATGCGGTTTTTGAATGAGGGTCATGAGCATTTTGCCTTGGAAGCACGCGCAATATTGCAGACGGGATTGGACGCGGCGTCATGGGTGACGGTCGACGACACCGGGGCACGCCACAAAGCCCAAAACGGCTACTGCACCCAGATCGGCAATGATCGGTTTTCCTTCTTTTCCACAACCGGTTCTAAAAGCCGCATCAACTTTCTCGAACTCCTGCGGGCCGGGCATGAAGACTATGTGATCAACGCCGATGCACTTGCCTATATGCAGCAGCGTTCTCTCAATGCTCCGGTTCGCCAGTTGTTGATTGACGCTGAAGATAAGTATTTCCCGAACTGCGCAGACTGGCAGGCCCATCTCGACCGGCTCGGGATCACTGCACTGAAAGTCACACCTGATCCCACGCGCCTTGCCACCGAGGGTGCGTTATGGGGCAGTATCAGCGCACATGGCTTGCTCACCGATACGGTGATCGTCAGTGATGATGCCAAACAGTTCAAAGTCGGCGATCATGCGTTGTGTTGGATTCACGCCGAACGGTTGGTGCATAAGCTCAACACCTTCACAGATAAGCACTATGCCATTCAACAGCGCACCCGCAGGCTGATCTGGCTCTACTATGAATGCCTCAAAACCTACCGTCTCAACCCAAGTCCACAGCGCAAGGCGGTCTTGCAAAACCGCTTCGACCAGATATTCCGCCACCGAACCGGTTTTGCAGCCCTTGATAATCTGTTGAGGCGATTGCACGCCAACAAGGCTGAACTGCTGATGGTTCTGGAGCATCCGGAAATACCGCTGCACACCAACGGTTCCGAGAACGATATCCGAGTTGTTGTAGTCAAGCGCAAGATTTCAGGTGGGACGCGCAGTGACATTGGTCGGACCAACCGCGACACCTTCTTGTCGCTGCTCAAGACCTGCAACAAACTCGGCATCTCGTTTTGGGACTATTTGGGGGATAGGCTGGGCCTCAATGGGAAACCGGTGCCCGCTCTGCCGCAACTCGTAGGCCAGTCTCATTTTGCATCCTGAACAGCCACTCTTCGGCAAGATCGAGATTGCATTGCGCGACAGCTGGATTGTGAAGATGCGGTCGACATGACATTTCCAATCTTGCATTGTGGCGATGGTTCATCCGTCTGACGGCGCAATCATATCGACACATATAGCAGGACGTTTCACACAATGGCTCAGGCTGGCAATCAACTTGATATAGTTCGTCTCAGCATCACGTTGCGGGATGTGAAGCCCAGGGTCACAAGACGAATGGATGTCCCTGCGAACACATGCCTTAATGACCTCCACTTATACATTCAGGCCGCAATGGGGTGGCACAACTGCCATCTATGGGAATTTGAGGCGATCCGGTATGAGCAAGTTGTCACTTGGAGTGCTGATAGTGATCAGTATTTCTCCAGCCCCAAATCAGACGCCTCTGCTACCGTTCTCGACGTCATAGACTTTTTGCAAGGCAAACCCGAATTCAATTACCTCTATGATTTCGGAGACTCATGGAGACACAAAATCCGTATTGGAAAGATTCAGTCGGCACATAAGGACAGACAGTATCCATATCTTGTTTCCGGTAGCGGGCGTTGTCCACTTGAGGACATAGGAGGCGTATGGGGATACTCTGAATTCTTGGCAGCATTCGAAAACCCGGATTCTGAATACCGGGAGTACTATCCCGATTACTTCGATGGAAGTGACAACTGGAATCCGGAAGACGCGGAACTTGAAAAAAGGCGAGCAGCTATTGCGCGATTCCAATAGAATCCCCACCCCAGCCACCGCAAGCACAATTCCCCCATTCGTTGATGCCTCCAGAAAATCATGGAAACAGAAAGAGCGTCCGCTCTGACGCCTGAATTCTGCCCGGTGTTATGCCGGTATTACCGCCTGCCGCTCGAGGTCAGCCCCCTGTTCCGCGACTGGCTGCTGCGCCACTATCCGGACCGCTACCGCCATGTCATGTCGCTGGTGCGCTCGATGCGCGGCGGCAAGGACTATGATGCCGAGTTCAGCAAGCGCATGAAGGGCAGCGGTCCCTATGCGTGGCAGTTGGCGCGGCGTTTCGAGATCACCACCAAGAAACTTGGGCTGGACAAGAAATGGCGTGCTTTGCGCACAGATCTTTTCACCCCGCCGCACGGCACCGGCGTGCAGCTCAATCTCTTGTAGACATCAAGTTCCGTCATGACCGTTCCACCCCGACTGCGTTCATGACGGCGGCTCCCTCCAACAAGCCGCAGCCGGATTCCTGCCACCGTGCCTCACACGGGAATCCGGTCTTCACGGAGCAATCGATCCGGCTTCTGCCGTCCGGACAATGCTCCCTCAAGGAGGGACTTGCAGGGGATCGGGTGGGCGTGCGAGTTTGCCGCACATGGCTCGCACCCCACCCGATTCTCGCAAACGAAATCTCCGAAACCGGGCTGCGAATGGTGAACAGGCGACCCTTTTTGCTCTGACGGAAGGCGGGCCGGATTATTCCCTGGAGCGTGAAGCCGGCGCACCTGCGAGCCGGATCGCCGGCGCCGATGAAGCCGGACGCGGACCGCTGGCCGGGCCGGTCGTCGCCGCCGCTGTGATCCTCGACCCCGACCATGTGCCGAGCGGGCTGGACGATTCGAAGAAACTGACCGAAGCCAAACGCGTCCTGCTCTTCGACCAGATCCTGTCATCGGCCATGGTCGCGGTCGCATCATCCGGGCCATCCCGGATTGACGATACAGATATACGCAAGGCAAGCCTTGACGCCATGAGACGGGCGATCGCGGCCTTGTCCAGCCCGCCGGATCACGCGCTGATCGACGGAAGGGATGTGCCGCCAGGCGTCATCTGTCCGGCACGGGCGATCGTCAAGGGCGATGCCCGTTCGCTGTCGATTGCCGCCGCCTCGATTGTCGCCAAGGTTACCCGTGACCGCATCATGGCGCGCGCGGCGGGCGACTTCCCGGCATTCGGCTTCGACCGCCACGCGGGCTACGGCACCGCGGCACACCGCAAGGCGATCGCCGAAACCGGCCCCTGCCCGCTGCACCGCATGAGTTTCAGGCCCATGCGGCGCGATCTGTAGCGATTTCGGTCACGCCGCCTGGGCGGCGGGCGTGCGGGCCTCGCGATGGGCGATGTAGATCGACGCGGAGACGATCAACAAGGAGCCGAACCACAGGTTCCCCGTCGGGACAAACCCGAAGACAATCCAGCCGGCCAGAACATTGAGCGGCAGCTTCAGATGATCGAACGGCTGCACATAGGCCGCATCCGCGCTCGCATAGGCGCGCACAATGAAGAATTGCGCCGCCATGGTCATCACGCCGGCGCCGATGATCAGTGCCGCGGCAGCCATGCCCGGAATGGCGAACCCGCCGGCCGTCGTCGCGAGGCCGGCGTTGATCGGCGTCAGCAGGAGCAGCATGTAAAGCGTGATTGTCTGCGAGGATTCTGTTTCGGTCAGCTTCTTGGTCATCAACGAGGTCGCCGCCCAGAACACGGCCGCCGCCACCGGCAGCAATGTCGCGCTGGTGAAGGCATCGGACCATGGCGCGAGGATGATCATGCCGCCGGCAAAGCCAATCAGCGTTGCCATCCAGCGTGCCGCGCCGACGCGTTCACCGAGCAGCAGCCCGGCACCGAGCGTCACAAAGAAGGGCGACGTCATGATCAGCGCAATCGCCTGCCAGATGGGGACTGACGCAAGGCCGGCCACCCAGAACTGGACGCCGATGGCCGCCAGTGCCACGCGCATGACATGGGCCCCGGCATTGGCGGTTTTCAATACGCCGAAGCCGGTGCGGACGATCCAGGGAAGGCCGCACAGCATGGCAATGAAGTACTGCCAGAAAGCCGCGGAGGTCGGCAGCATGCCGAAACGCATGGTCACGGCCTGCAGGCCGACATTGACCAATGCAAATGCGGCGCCGGCGAGCACCATATAGGCAGCGCCGGCCAGCGCGGGGTTGTGCAGATAGATCTGTGAATGTGTGTGGTGGTTTGTCTGATTCATCACATGTTCCTTTTAAGAACCTATAAGAATCAGGGCATACAGGCATGACCATCAGCATTCCGTGGGCGGAATGCGTCCGTGTCCTGACCCGCTCTCTTCCATCCGGACTGTAACCGTCGGCTTCGGAATTGCACCGAATCTGCTGACCCCGATCCTTGTGGATCGGGCGCTCGCGGGCTTCGAAACCTCTCAGCATGCGCCGTGAGTCTCGTCACCGCCGGTGGGGAATTGCACCCCGCCCTGAGAACGAATGCGCCTCCAGCCAATGCGGCGTCGGCGCGGTGAAAGCACTATAACAATTGCCGGCAAAAGAAAAGGCCGGGAAATCCCGGCCTTTCTGGTGTCCCAATGACAGAGCTGCCTAGTTGAGGCGCTCCTTCAGCTCCTCAACCGAGGCCTTGAACAATTCGGCGGTCTTCTTCTCGTCGGCCCTTTCGGCAATCAGCGTCTGGGCCGCCGCTACCGCTATGTCGACAGCCGACTGGCGCACCTCGTTGACTGCCTCTGCCTCGGCCAGGGCGATCTTCTGCTCGGCCATGGCGGTACGGCGGGCGACGAAATCCTCGGTCTTTGTGCGCGCTTCGGCGACGAGGCCGGCGGCCTCGTGTTCAGCGGCAGCGATGACCTCGCTGGCCTCCTTTTCGGCATCCTTGCGCTTGCGCTGATACTCGGCAAGAAGCTGCTGCGCCTCCTCGCGAAGACGGCGTGCCTCGTCGAGCTCGTTGCGGATCTTGTCGGCCCGGTCATCCAGCGACTTGGCCAACATCCCGGGAACCTTGAGATACGCGATCAGCGCAAGAAACAGGATGAGTGAAATCAGGGCCCAGAATGAGGCGTCCATTATTCCCTCCCCTCGGCAGCGGCCTTGACGGCGGCACTCAATTTGGCCTTGGTGACCGTTCCGCCGACGAGCTGGGAGACAATGGCCGCGGTTGTGTCGGCGGCGATTGCGTCGACTTCGGCAAGGGCGTTGCTCTTGACAGCGGCGATCTCCGCTTCCGCCTTCTCAAGCTTTCCGGCCACCTCGGCCTCGACCTTCGAACGCTCTTCATCAGCATCGGCCTTGGCGGCATCGCGCGCCGCCTGGGCGATCTCGTGGGCCTTGGACTTGGCGTCGGCAAGTTCCTGCTCATAGGCAGCAAATGCCTGGTCCGCCTCTTCCTTCAGCCGGCCCGCCTCGTTGAGGTCCTGGGCGATCCGGTCGCGCCGTGTCTCGAGGATGCTGCCGATCCGCGGCAGGACGACCCGGGACATGAACAGATAGAAGAGGCCGAAGGTGATGGCCAGCCAAAGGAGCTGCGAAGCAAATGTGGAGCTGTCAAACGGCGGAAAATTGCCTCCCGCCGCATTTTCAGCAGCTTGTTCAGTGGCTGCGTGGGCCGCTGTTACGAGCATTGTTGCCTCCAAATGGTTCCACAACACCGCGGGCGCGCATACGCGTCCGGGCACCATGGTTCAAACTGCGGGACGGACAGCAATCATGCACGCCGCCCAAGGGCCGCGCCGTTCTCGCACGACCCGACATGCCGGCCGCTGAATTAAACGGCGAACAGGAGGAGCAGTGCAACGAGCAGCGAGAAGATGCCCAGGGCCTCGGTCACGGCGAAGCCGAAGATCAGGCGGCCGAACTGGCCGTCAGCTGCCGACGGGTTGCGCAGTGCACCGGACAGGTAGTTTCCGAAGATGGTGCCAAGGCCAATGCCCGCACCGCCCATGCCGAGACAAGCAATGCCTGCGCCGATGTATTTTGCTGCTTCCGCTTCCATGATGAACTCCTTCGAATGGGATAATTGCGGCTATCTTTGTGGCGGCTGAGCCGCCGGGTTCTTTTCCTAGTGGCTGGGATGCAGGGCGTCGTTGAGATACATGCACGTCAGTACCGCAAAGACATAGGCCTGCAGGAAGCTGACCAGGAACTCCAGTCCGGTCAGCGCGATCGTCATGATCAACGGCAGGATTGCACCGCCAATGCCAAGCGCGCCCAGCGCGCTCAAGGACGTGACGAAGCCCGCGAAGACCTTCAGCGTGATATGTCCGGCCAGCATGTTGGCGAACAAACGGACCGACAGGCTGATCGGCCGTGAAAGGAATGAGATGACCTCAATGGCAACCACCAGGGGCAGCAGGATTCCCGGCACGCCACTCGGGACGAACAATTGCAGGAAACCAAGGCCGTGTTTCATGAAGCCGTAGACCACGACCGTTCCGATCACCAGCATGGCGAGCGCGAAGGTAACGATGATGTGGCTGGTCACGGTAAAGAAATAGGGGAACATGCCGAGTAGATTGGCCACCAGCACGAACATGAAGAGCGAGAACACCATCGGGAAGAAGCGCATGCCCGCGGTGCCTGCCCCGTCCCTCAGCATCGAAGCCACGAATTCGTAGCACATCTCCGACACCGACTGCATCCGGCTCGGGACCATGCCACGGTTGGATGTCGTCAGAAACAGGAAACCGGAAGCCGCGGCGACCGTTGCAACCATGAACAGCGACGAATTGGTGAAGGAGAAGTCCAGACCGCCGACCTCAATCGGAATGATCTTGCTGATGTGGAACTGGTGGATCGGATCGTTGGCCACCTTGTGCCTCTCTCTTTGCGCCGGCCTGTTCAGCCCTTTGCGTCATGATTGTTGCCCCTGCCGTTCTTCCGGTCCAGGCGATTATCCGCCACCAGACCGGCCGAACGCATGACGTTCAGTACCCCGGCAACGAAACCCAAAAGAAGAAAGAGAATCATTCCCCAAGGCGTCGTCCCGAGGAAACGGTCAATCAGATAGCCGAGAAGTGCTCCGACAAAGATCGCGGCGACAAACTCTGTCGAAAGCTGAAACGCCTTGGCGTAGGACGATTTGCCCGCCCATTCAGCTTCCTTGTCCGGTTTGTCTGCCGGCCGGCGAGAGGCAAGTTCATCCCCCAGTCGCCTGCGGCGCGCTTCCAGACCATCGGCCTGATCATTCCGTTCGCCATCGTCAGGAGCAGTGTTATCTGTTCCTTTGTTTTGCGCTGGTTTTCTCATGAAAGTCGCGCTCCACAAGGTGCCTGACGATCGGAAACGGGACCGTTCCGAAGTCGGGCGCAACATAGTTTTCCGCCCATGGCAAGTCAAGGCGACATTCCGGCCAAGCGCACTCATATTTTCTCTATTAAAAACAGATGGTTATGGAATGCTCATCGGAATCTTAGACTTAAGCGTCAAAGAATCATTCCGCAATGCGGCACTTTGCCCGCAACCGGACCTCGGCCGCATGTGCGGACCGGCGCTCCGGAGCGGCACCGTCTCCCGGTGGATTCGATGTCAGCAGCAGCGCAGCACCGGCATATTGGCGGCAAAAAAAGCTTCGCTCAGAGCCAGCATCACCGCATGGTCCGGCGTGAAGAGATATACGACGTCCCAACGCTCGGTCATGGCGTCGCTGCCGATGACCGCGAGACCGTACCGCCCGGCGAGTTCCTTGTGGAAGCGCATCGGGAGATCGCTGCCGTAGCCGCTCCAGTGGTAATGGCTCTCCGGCACAGCCCGCCCCAGTTCAAAGGTCTCGACGCAAAAGGCGGTGATGGGCACGGTGATCTGGAGAACACCGGCAGGTCTCAAAACACGGAACAGCTCACGCATACCGGCGAAATCATTCTCGACATGCTCGAGCACGTGGTTCGCAACGATCCAGTCATACGTATCGTCCGGACGGTCGATGGCGCTCAGATCGAGGCTGTTTTCCTCCTCGAAGACCGAAATCTCGAAGGACTTGAACCGCTCCTTGGGCGCGGCGATATCGCGGGAGAACTGCAGGGCGGACGCACTTGCAAGCATTGCGTCCGGCAGTGCGTCATAGACCTGACGTATGATGCGGTGCCGCTCCAGCGATGTGCAGGTAACGCAGCGCGGCGGCTGCCCGTTCTTCGCCAGCCGGCCCGAAGGCCCTGCCCTGAACTGCGTACCACCGCAGATATTGCAGATCGCCATTGCGTTCCCTTTGCGCGCAATCATTCATCAATGACAGCTGCCACAGCCACCGGCGCCGCCGATTGCCACACATAGGCGGTGAGATGGCGGGCGGCAAGCGCCCGGGTTTAGAGATGAAGGTTAGCGGGAGCTGCGGTCAGCTCCAGCCGCCGCCATGGGTGCGGTAGAAGATGTGAAGGCCGATCCGTCCGACGCGTTTCATGCGGCGGGCCCATTTCGGCCGCACATATGTCGCGTGGTAGTGGGTGGAGGAACCAACCTCATCGAGCCAGATCTTGCCGGCGGTCACGGCCATGGAGACATCCTTGGCGATCGACCAGTGGTGCCGCGAACGGACACGGTCGCGAATGCCGTCGCAAGCGAAGGAGAACTGGCAGCGGTTGCGCCAGCGCTTGTTCTGGTAAACGACGCCGCAGATCGTGTTCGGATAGGCCGGATTGCGCACGCGGTTCAAGATAACCTGGGCAACGGCCGCCTGTCCCTTCACCGGTTCGCCGCGCGCCTCGAAATAGACTCCAGACGCAAGGCACCGCTGCTCGCTGTCGGTAAAGACGTGCGGCGGCAAGGCATTACCCGCCCAGGCATGGTCGTTCTTCGGCACCGGCGGGAAAAACCGGCCGTTGTCCTCTTCGTCTCGCAGGACGGAGGCAAAGGGCGAGTTGCTCGCATAGTCCGGTCCCTCGGGCGCGTAGGCGGTGGCCAGGATATCCGGTTTGTCGTTGTTGACCAGATTCGCCAGCATCACCGGAACCTTGTTGCGGGCTTTCGGTTCGGTGCGGCTGTGGAATGCCGTCGCAATCTCCACTTCCCGGCCGCGAATGTCCGGTTCGACGAAGTCGAGTAGCCGAGGGGAATTTCACCCCTCGGCCCTCACAGAACCGGACTTGAGACTCTCGCCTCATCCGGCTCCTACTCTCCAGCCTCCGGTCGAATACCGAGTTGCCACAGGACAAAAAGGTTGGGGTCCCGTCGCGCGATACGTCCCAGCCAATGCGTGGACGCCCGCTCCCGGCGTCTGAACCGTTTATATTTCCGTCGCGCCCAGCGGGCGAGGGCCACGTTCACCTGACGCAGCACCTGAACGCACTTCGAGCGGTAATAGCGCCCGTAGTAGTTCATCCAGCCTCGCACCGCCGGATTAATCAGGCGGGCCAGATCCTCCAGGGTCTGATTGTTCCTGGTGGATGCCATCCGCCACTCGCGGATGGTCCTGCGCACCGCCTTCGCCGCTTGAACACTGATCGCCGGCAGGAAGCTGACGAAGTAGTGTCCCCACCGGTTCCTGGCTCGCCGAGGCTGGAACGTAAAGCCGAGAAAGTCGAACTTGACCCGCTCGTGTTCCTGCCTGCGGTCATCGTCCTTGCAGTAGACGATTTTGGTCTTCGTCGGATGCAATTCCAGACCGCAATCGGCCAGCCGTTTCCGGATGGCCTCCAACACCGCCTGCGCCTCTCCTTCGCTCCTGCAGTGAACGACTGCATCATCCGCGTAACGTTCAAAGCGGACGTTTGGATGGTTTCGTTCCATCCACGAGTCGAACGCGTAGTGCAGGAAGAGATTGGCGAGAATCGGACTGATTGGTGAGCCTTGCGGCGTTCCCTTGGTCCGTTCTTCCCGGGTGCCGTCCGGTCGCTCGACAGCAGCGCGAAGCCACCGCCCAACGTACAGCCGGATCCAGGCCAGGTCAGTGTGATGTGCAACGGCACGTTCGATCAGGTCATGCGGAATCGAATCAAAAAATGCTTTGATATCAAGATCGATCACCCAGTCGAACGTCCAGCAGCGTTTCCGTGCCACTCCGACCGCATCAAGCGCCGAACGACCGGGCCGATAGCCATAGGAATCACGGTGGAACATCGGTTCCACCATTGGTTCCAGAACCATCTTCACAGCCGTTTGCGCCACGCGGTCGGCGATCGTCGGAATGCCAAGAGGTCGAAGACCGCCCCCACTTTTGGGTATCTCGACGAGCCGCACCGGCGGCGGGTGATACGAGCCCGACGACATCCGGTTCCAGACCTTGTAAAGGTTTCCCCCGAGGTCTTCCTCGAATGCTGCCATAGACACGCCGTCAACACCGCCCGCGCCGCGATTCGCCCGTACCTGTCGGTAGGCGTCCCAGACCAGCCGCTTCGGAATTTCGAATGGCTTTGCCTCAGACAACGGCTCCTCCCATCTCTGGTTGGCCGCCGTCTTCGGCTGGAGAGCCGGGTCCCTTCGCTCTACCCGCATTACCGGGTTTCATCACTAATACGGACCCGTCCGCCCCTGTGCTCCGCTTCGGTACTCGGCTCCTTGCGGGTCTGCCGCTTGGAGGTCTCCCTTGGCATCGGAGCGCCAGGTTCCCACGTTCCACACAGGAGCCTCTCGCTGGTCTCACGCCATCTTTATGCCGGTCGCCGCTCGGACAGTCAGCAGGCATCCTCCGAACTTCGTCCCAGGCCAACGACTGGAGCCTGGTTTCGGCGACATCCCTACGCTTTCGACACTTCATCAACGGTTCACTCGCGTTCGTCTTACCAGCAGTCACCTGACGGGTAATCCCCGCCTTTTCCACAACGCTCGCCACCCCGGCCATTGGGCCAGAGCAGCTTGTGGCGGTTTGGACCCTGGTCCTGCAACCCGAGCCCGAGGGGCCTTCCCTCATCTCCTGTGTAGCAAGGTGCTCAAAGTCAGTACTGCTACGTCATCAGAACCTCCTCTTCGCACCGTCGTGGCGCACAGCCATCTGCAGACCGTCGAGATCGGCGGGCGTCGTCACCATGCTGCGGCGCTCGAGGATCGAACCGGCCGTGAAATTCTTCGGCGGTGCCACCGGCACCGTGCTCGTCACCCGTCCGCGCTTTTGGTCCCGCGTGACGCGGTCCTCGTCGGGACCGGCATCCGTATTGCCGTTCTTGTGGCGGAAGGCGATGGTGCGGCCATCGGACGTCTTCATGCTGACGCCCCTGGTCGAGCCCGTGATCACCGGATCCGTGAAGACCAGTTCGGCATCGTGGATCGAACCCGCAGGCGCATCGACCAGGTAGGTCTGCCAGCGTTCGCCGCCGCCTGCCGCGCCGGTCACGACACTGGCCATGTCTGAAAAAGCTGTCGACGATGTCGAAAGAAAAAGTCCCAACACCCCAAAAGCAACGGGGGTTGTCCAGCCACGGTCTAACGACGCCAGCCGGCCCCAAACGGCTAATCTTTCACGCAAAACCCTACTCCGCGCACCCGTACTGAACACAATTGTTCTGATGATGGAGTATTAACCTTTATGGAGCGTTAATCGGGCAGACCCGCCCTTTTCACAATCTCTTGGATAAAAAATTGTTTCACACGTGTAGCATTCAGTCAGCCGGCATATGAAATCGGTCTCCGCGGGTCCCGGCAGCAAACCGCCAGCCGATCCAGCCTCTTAACCAAGTCTACAGACTGATCTGATCTAACGGACCGGTCTCGCGATTCGAGCGGTCCCAATGGCGAACCGACGATCGCGGCACGGCATCAACCGGCAAGCGAGGGGTCGGGCAGTGGCAAGCATAGAACAGATCGCGCCGGAAAAGGCATCCTTCAACGGCGTGCTTTCGCTGGAGCAGCGTCTGCCGCGACCGGAGATCATGGTGCCGGTTCTGGCCGGTCTCTTTTTCGGCCTGATCAAGATCATCGGCACCCTGCCCCATCCATGGGCGACGACCGCGGCCAGTCCGGACGATCTCGCCCGCATGGCGCAGGTGCGGGATCTTCTTGACGGCCAGCACTGGTTCGACCTGCTGCAAACGCGCCTCGACCCGCCGCAGGGTGTCTGGATGCATTGGTCACGCCTCGTCGACGCGCCGATCGCCGGCCTGACATGGCTCGGCGACTTGTTTGGTTCCGGCGAGGCCTTTGCCCTGATGGTCTGGCCGCTCTTGCTCCTGGTCGCCTTCTTCGTAGTCATTGCCGGCATCAGCCGCGAGCTGACGGGCGACAAGGGCGTCTTTTTCGCCGTTTTTGTGACCGTGTTCTTTGAATCGACGCTTCAGGCTTTCCGCCCAGGCCGCCTCGATCACCACAATGTCCAGATCCTCTTGAGCGCGCTGCTCATCCTGTCCATCATGCGCCTTTCCAGAGATCCGCGATGGGGCGCCGCCGGCGGCCTATTCGCGGCACTGATGATCGGCGTGGGGATTGAGACACTGCCCTTTGTGGCAGCGGGCACCGCGACCGTGGCCGCATTGTGGCTTTGGGACAGCAGGGGGCAGGCCCGCGGCGCATGCGCCTTCGGACTTTCCTTCGCGGCCTCGACTGCCCTGGTCTTTGCGGCATCCGTTCCGTTTTCACGCTACACAATCGCACAGTGCGATTCGATTTCGATGGCGCATCTTGTCCCGGCGGTCGTCGGAGGAACCGGGCTTGCGCTCATCACCAGTTTTGTGCGCGAAAACAGCCACTGGCACACCAAGGCGTCCGCGCTCGCGCTGCTGGGCATCGCCTGTGCCGCGATCCTTGTTCTGGCGTTTCCCCACTGTGTGGGCGATCCCTACGCGGCGCTTGACCCGCGGCTTCGCGAAATCTGGCTGTCCAACGTTTCGGAGGCGAACGGCGCATTTACGGTGATGGTCGAAAAACCATTCATCTTTGCTCTGAATGCCGCCCCGCTCATGGTGCTCGCCGGCATTCTCGTTTTTGCCAACCTGACGACAAGCGGCGAGAGCCGCAAAAAGTGGGCGATCCTCAGTGCATTCACCGTGACGGGGATCGTTGTGTGCATCATTCAGGTCCGGTTCTTCCAGTTCACCCACATCTTGTGCATTCCGGCCGCGGCATGGGTCATGTCCCGGGCTTACGAGAACCTGCAGCAAGGGTTCACCGTGAAGCGGGCCGTGGTGTTGATTGCCGTTCCACTGGTCGCTTCTCCGTGGCTTATCGTGCTGCCGAAACTTGCCCTGGATGGACTGGCCGGTGAAGAACCGCAGATCACCGAAGAGGCCCCGCTGCCAACCGGAAGCAATGCAATGCTGGCGTGCCAGGACACGACGGCCAGGGCGGCGTTCGCCTCCGTTGCCCCCGGCGTGATGGCGTCACGGATATTCTTCGGATCGACGGTGCTGGGGCATTCGAACCATTCCGTGATCGCGGCGCCCTACCATCGCGGCCAGGCCGGCATACTGGATGCATACGAGATCTTCTCCAGCCCGCCCGAACAGGCGCGCGCGATACTGACGCGACGCAACGCTGACTATCTTGCTTTCTGCCCGACCAATGAAAACCGGATCATTACCGGTGAGGACTATCCCGGCGGGCTCGTTGCCACGCTGGAAGCCGGTTCGCCGCCCGAATGGCTCGTGCCTGTCGATAATGAACATGGCGGTTATCTGCAGATCTTCCGGGTCAGCACGGCAGGCAACGCGTCCCGGTAACGGGAATCACCACGGCCTTTCCGGTCAGCGCCGTTTCTTGCGGGGTGCGTAAGGGTTGTCACCCTTGCGGTAGGAAACCCGTATGGGCACGCCGGGCAGGTCGAAATCTTCCCGCAGTCCATTGATCAGATAACGCGTATAGGACGCCGGCAGCGCTTCGGGGCGTGAGCTGGAGATGATAAACCCCGGCGGCCTCGCCTTTATCTGGGTCATGTATTTCAAACGGATTCTCCGGCCTGACACCGCTGGTGGCGGGTGCTGGACCTGCATGGATTCAAGCCACCGGTTAAGCCTGGCGGTCGGAATGCGCCGGTTCCATGTTCGGTGAGTGTCGACCACGCACTGCATCATCTTGTCGAGGCCCGACCCGGTCAAGCCGGAAACCGGCACAGCCCGGATACCGCGCACCTGCGGCAGCAGCCGCTCGGTTTTTTCCCGTAGCTCGGCGAGGACCTGCTGCCGGTCTTCAATCTTGTCCCATTTGTTGAAAGCGATGACCGGTGCCCTGCCCTCGCGTATGACGAGGTCGGCAATCTGCAGGTCCTGTTTCTCGAACGGAATATCGGCGTCGAGGACGATCACGACGACCTCGGCGAAACGGATCGCCCGCAACGCGTCCGCAACGGAAAGTTTCTCGAGCTTTTCTTGAACGCGGGCCTTGCGCCGCAGCCCCGCCGTGTCGAACATCTTGATGCGGCGGCCCTTCCACTCCCACTCAACGGAAATGGAATCACGCGTGATACCGGCTTCCGGCCCGGTCAAAAGACGGTCTTCACCAAGGAAGCGGTTGATCAGCGTCGATTTGCCGGCATTCGGGCGGCCGACGATCGCGACGCGCAGCGGCTTGCTTTCGTCGTAATCGTCCGCATCGTCTTCGTCAGTATCGGACGGTGAAATATCGATGTTGGCAACGGCTTCCTCATCCTCGATCGGCAATGCGGCCTCTTCGCCGATCGCCGCGACAATGGCATCGCGCAGATCAAGCATGCCTTCGCCGTGTTCGGCAGAAATGGGACACGGCTCGCCCAGGCCCAGCCGATAGGCATCGAGAAGGCTCGACTCGGCGCCGCGGGCTTCAGCCTTGTTGGCGACGAGCACCACGGGCTTTCCGCGTTTGCGCAGGATTGTTGCCAGTGTTTCGTCCGCAGGCGTCACACCCAATTTCGCGTCGATGAGAAACAGCGCCAGATCCGCCTCGTCGATTGCCGCCTCTGTCTGGGCACGCATGCGCCCTTCCAGCGTATCGGGCCCCGATTCCTCCAGGCCGGCGGTGTCGACGATGCCGAATTTGAGGTCGACAAGACTTGCGTCGCCCGGCCGGCGGTCGCGGGTTACTCCGGGCGTATCATCGACCAGGGCGAGCTTGCGTCCGGCAAGCCTGTTGAACAATGTCGACTTGCCGACATTGGGGCGCCCGATTATGGCGACGGTGAAACTCATCTGTGTGCCCGTTTTTAAGCGATGCGGCGATGCACCCCGTCAAGATTGCTGGCCGCCATGCCCGCTGGCGGCGATCACATCCAGCATCAGTTGCGCGCGCTGGGATATGCCGCCCGGAACGCCGGTATCGGATGCAATGGCCTCGAACCATTGCAGGGCTTGCGTGAAATCGCCCTGTTTCCAGGCGGAAAGGCCGAGCGCTTCCCGTGCGGAATGACGCATCGGATTATCAGCACCGCTCAAGGCCTCGACCTGGACCGCGACATCGTCATAGGAGCCATAGTCCACCAGAAGGTAGGCGGCGCGGATGCGGGCGATATCGCGAACGGATGCCGGAACGCTCCGGTCATTGCCGATGGTCGAAAAATCCGCGATTGCCGCCTCATATTGTCCCGTGTCAGCGAGCAGCGTGGCGGCCCGCATGCGCGCCAACGCTGGATAGGATCCATGGCCGCCCGACTCCAGCTCACGCAGCGCCGAGAGGGCCTCGTCCTGCTGCCCTTCCCTGGCAAGATTGAGCGCAGCCAGGAAAGCGTCTCCGGACCTCGAGGCCTGGCTTTGCTGCCAGTATTCATATCCGCGTATACCGGCCGTGCCGAGCACGATCAGCACGGCGAGACCGATGATGTATTTGCCGAACCGTTTCCAGATCGACTTCATCCGGTCGGAACGAAGTTCCTCATCGACCTCACGGATAAAACTGTCGTCAGACATTCTGTAAACCGGGTGGACCGGCCCTCAATTCGGTGCGGCTTCGGGGCCGCTGCCATTTGCTCTTGTCGTTCAGGCGGGCCTTGTAACCGATTTTGAGCGGTATGTAAGGAAAAATGTCAAATTTGCCCAAACGCCGTCTAACCCGAATAATTCACGATGGTTGTGTTGCCGGCCCTGGCAGCATGTTTTCTTCGCCCTATTGATTCTGGACGCACCCCGAATGCCACGTCGGGGTTTTTCCGGCGGGCGGCGGGGTTATCTGGAGTTTTGCGTGTTGCTGTTTCAGGTTGGTCGGGGCGATATGAGCGTCAGGCGACGCGCGGCGGGGCCAGCGCGTCGAACATAAGCCGAATGAGGCTCTGGCACGGGCACGAAGCTGGCAAAGTCATGACGACCCTTGTTTTCTTCTCGACGATGGTCGCGGCCAGTTTGACGAGGTGAAGCCGCAACGTATCAAACTGGGCGTGTCGCCACTGGGAGCGTTTTGGACAGGTCGCCCGCAGCATCCACCATAGCCAGTAAGCACAGCCGTGCAGCATGAGCCGCATCTGATTGGCGCTGGCCCTTGAGCAAGACGTGCGATCCGAGGCGAGGTGGCTCTTCCAGCCCTTGATGTGGTTCTCGGCCTGTCCGCGTGCGCAGTAGATCTTCTCGTAAACGTGCTTGCCGCGCGGGGCGGTCAGATTGGTCACGACGAAGCGTGTGTCGCGCCCCAGGGGACCGACCTCGACCCGGGCAATGACGCGCTGTTCTTTCGACCAGGATCGGGCCGCATAAGAGAATGTCTTGAACCGACGCAGTTTCTCGCCCTTTCGCGCGTAGCGTTCCGCCGTGGATGCCTCCAGAGTTTGCACCTGTGCCTGAAGCCGTTGGTTACCCGACAGGCCGAAGACGTAGCGCAGCCCGAGAGTGTCACACAGGTCCAGAACCTCGGGAGTGCCGTAGTGGCTATCGGCCCGCAGCAGGATCTCGGTCGTAGGCCAATGGCGTCGGATCGATCGGATCAGGCGCCGGATGTGGGCAGCGGCCTCCTTGCCGGTTGGCCGACGGGCCGGGCGCAGCACAGCCCCGACAAGACGTCCCTCGCCGTCGAAGACCACAATCGGCTGGAAACCATATTCATCGTAGTAGCTGTTGAACAGGCGTAGCTGCTGGTGGCCATGGACAGCATCGAAAGTGTCGTCGATGTCGAGTACGATGTGGCGGGGCGCACGGGCAAAAGACGTGCAATAAAACCGTACCATCTCACGCCCCATCCGGATCAGCGCCCGTGTGTTGGCCAGGTTTTCCATGCGCGAGATCGTGGGCTGCGAGCACAGGGCCGCCCCGGTCCCGGGATCGCGCTCGAGAGCGAGTTTGAACGCCGGTTCAGTCCGTAGATCATCCGCGTCGTTGCCATCCTCATATCCCGCTGCGATCATCATGATCCGGAACCGGATGATGTCTTGCAGGCTGTGCCGCACCTTGCCCGGTTCTCGTGGATCGGTGAGGCACGAAGAGACAAGGCCCGCCAGGTCGTGCCGACGTTCGACCTCCCGCAAAAGCGTCAGACCGGCATTGGAACTCATCTCCGCGCCATCAAAATTGAGAAGGATCGGTTTGCCGTTTAAGGGTGACAAAGCGGGCGAGGTGAAAGTAGACTGCATCATGGTAAGGGGGCCTGTCTGTGAAACTGGAGCTTTCGGCGTCGTTAACCGAAAAATACCTGCTTTCAAAAGCTTGCGCCACCCTTACCACACACCCATGAATTATTCGGGCTAAAGGATGAGCGGCGGTACGCCGAACAGCCACTCGTGCAGCCTCCAGATGAACAATATGTATATCACCAAGCCGGCGACAATGGCGATGACGTCGTTGCGCACCGGACCGGTCTCGATGTCCTCGCTTTGTCCCTCCGGCAGCCGCCGCTTGACCGAGATCCTGTCAAAGACCGCCCAGATCAGAAAGGACCCGAAAAGCAACACCGAGGCAAGATCACCATTGGCCAGCAGATGTCCGAGGGCCCACAATTTGATCGCCACCAGCATCGGGTGCTTCAAGGCAGCTTTCAACCGGCCGGCCGGAACCCCGTAGACGGCCAGCGAAATGAAGGAAAGCAGCATCAGAAACAGCGTGATGTGGCTCATCCACGCGGGCGGCGAATAGAGGATCGGCCCTTCATAGCGGGCCATCGAGAAACCCCAGATGATCAGCACGAAGCCGGCGAGTGAAACCAGCGAATACGGGCCTTTCCAGGCGTTTTCGCCGCGAGACTCGATGATACGATCGCGGAATTCGGGCGCGACAATGCGCACCGAATGCACGCCGAGGAATAGAATCAGTCCGAGTATGAGTATCAGCATGGCGTCCCCACTTGCTTGCTCGGGTCACCGCCGCAATCAGCCAAGGCCGTGCCCCACCGCTGGCTACCGGCGTTGCGACAAGTCTTTGTGGCGCGTTCACCATCGCGCCGGATGAAACTTGCCTCGCCGAAACCGCATCCTTAGCATAAGAAAATGGCGATTGATCTTGAAATTGCAAGACAGCGGCTTGCCGATCGCAAGGCTGAAATCGAAGCGCTTTCAAGGCTCTCCGAAGAGTCACGTTCGACCGTCGTACTCGACCAGCAGGCGGTCGGCCGGCTGTCGCGAATGGATTCAATGCAGCAGCAGGCCATGGCTGAAGCGCAGGAGCGGCAACGCCAGCGTGACCTGGTCCGGATCGAGATGGCGGAGCGACGAATCAAGGACGGCGACTACGGCTATTGCGCGGAATGCGATGAGGAGATTCCCGATGGCCGCCTTGAAATCGACCCAATGGCTGAAAAATGTGTGCATTGTGCTTCGTAGCGGAGGCATCTGCCTGTCAATGTCGTTTGAGCAAATTGCCCGATCAGGTCCGGCGTTGTATCGTCGCCGCGCGGTCGTCGCTGCAATAAGCAGCCGCGTGGTCTTGTAACTTTCCCTGTTGTTGAAGGGCCTCATGTTGAAGTTTCACCCAGTCTCCTCGATCGCAATCCTGTCTCTTCTGTTCGCTCCCGGTGCGGTCGCGAATGACACCAGACCCGACCAGCTCGTCATCGTCTCGTTCGACGGCGCCCACGACAACAAACTTTGGCAAAAGAGCCGCGACATTGCGCAGCGAACCGGTGCGCGCTTCACCTACTTCCTGTCCTGCACATTCCTGATGACACGGGACCAGAGGTGGTCCTACCAGGCGCCGACCGAGAGGCCCGGCCGCTCGAATGTCGGTTTTGCCAGCGACCAGGCGGAAGTGAATAACTACCGGCTGGCGCCGGTAGCGTCAGGCAGGTGATTGTCGAGGTACTGAAGTACAAGTTCGTCTGTGATGGCCCCGGTGGTTGTCGAGAAGTAGCCCCGGCCCCAGAACCGGCGGCCCCAGTACCACTTGCGTATCTCCGGGAACTCGCGCTGGATTTTGTGAGACGAACGGCCTTTCATCTTGCGTACCAGATCGGAGATGGCGACTTTTGGGGGCACGGACACGAACATATGCACGTGATCTTTGGACAGAACGCCATGCAAGATGGAAACGCCGTTCTCCTTGCAGACCTGACGGCAGATGGTGCGTACCCGCAGGGCCAGATCGCCAGTCAGAACTTTGTAGCGATACTTCGTCGCCCAAACGATATGGTACCGGTGGTAATAGACGCAATGCGCGGAGCGATCATATTGCATGACTCTGGCCTTCCAAAAATGAGCCTTTGCCCTCAACGGGCGGCTCATTTTTGGAAGGCCAGAGTCATAGCACGATTCGTTTTCGCTGAAGCGGGGTCCGACTGGAAGTCGGAGGCTTCAAACCAAAGAGTGGAAAGTGAAAGAACGCCTCGATCATATCTGGCAGGCACGAAACGAAGGCCATGAAATCGGCAGCCATGCCTGCGGCCATTTCGACGGCGCCGAGTGGAGCGAGCGGCAATGGCGCGATGAACTGTCAGCCTTTTCGACGACACTGGAAAACGCCTGGTCGAATGCCGGTGCCAAGGACCTGCAGCCGGAGGGCTGGGACGACTTCGTTCAAAATGACATTACTGGCTTTCGCGCACCGTATCTTTCGATCAACGGCAATCTGAACACAGCTCTGAGGAAGTCCGGCTATAGCTATGATGCGAGCGGCGTGTCACGCGGTCCGAAACAGCCACGAACCGGCCTGACTTTCAGCACATTCGAGCTGCCGCTCATACCGGAAGGCCCCGGCAACCGGCGCGTGATCGCGATGGACTATAACCTATTCGTGCGCCATTCCGGCGGCGTCGAGAACACTGCAGATTCGGCGCGGTTTGAAGAGCGCGCCTACCGGGCGTTCCGGCGGGCCTTCGACAAACAGTACAATGGGCAGCGCAGGCCGATGCAGATCGGCCTTCACTTCGTTGAAATGAACGGCGGCGCCTATTGGCGGGCGACGGAGCGTCTGCTTGCCGATGTCTGCGGCCGCGAGGACGTTGCCTGCATTTCCTATGCCGACACGCTCGACGCCATCAAGGCGCGCAGCCGCGTCGACGGCGGCGCCTGACTTTGGGCTCAAGGCCGCTCCGCTTCGATCGCTGTTGAAAGCGGATCCGAAGAGGAATCGACGCGGGCCAGATAGGCCTGATCGATCTCCGGTAGCGGCTGGTTCCTGATCGCCGCCTCGAAGGCCTTGAGGCGCTTGTAGATCGACATCAGCTCGACGATCGTCGTCCAGGAATTCACAAGATACTGGAAGGAATTCGAGACCTGGGCGAAGGCCGTCAGGATCTGCTGGATGAGGCCGAGGGTGATCTTTCCGGCGGCGATTGTCGGTATGAGGATGAAATAGGCGAAGATGTTGTCCGCCTGAAGATAGAAGCCACGGGCAATGTTGAAATACATGTAGTGGAAGTACAGGCGGAAATAGTTCCTGCGGACATTGTTGAAGAGTTCGGCGACGGTCGGCGGCTGCGCCCTGTTCTCGTCGTCCTCGCCATAGACCAGTTCCTTGCGGTAGGCCGCCTCGACCCGCTGGTTCTTGAACTCCAGGCCGGGCAGTTTGATCCCGACAACGGACAACAGAACGGTTCCGAAGAGCGACCAGAAGATCGCCGCGGTGAAAAGCGGTGACGGGATTTCACCGATGATCGGAAGTTCGCTGACATAACCCGAGAGGCTCCACAGCACCGGAAGGAACGCGAAAAGCGTCATGACGGAATCGACCATGCTGACACCGAGGCCCTCCATGATGCCGGCGAAGCGCATCGTGTCTTCCTGGACGCGCTGCGAGGCACCCTCGATGTGCCGGACCTCTTTCCATCGCGACATGTAATAGTCGTTCATGGCGGTCCGCCAGCGGAAGATATAGTGGCTGACGAGAAACCTTGTGGCGACAAAAACGGCCATGGCCATGAAGGCGATGTAACCGAAGATCATGATAAGACTGTAGAGGTCGCCGGATGTCACCGTGCCCTCGCCCTCCAGCGCCGATTGCACGGAATCGAAGAACGGTCTGCGCCAATTGTTGAGCGCCACGGAAACCTGGACTGAAAAATAGGTGGAGAAGAGGATCAGTGCCGAGCCGAGCACGGACCAGATGAACCACGGATGCGGCGAATAGCGATACCAGAACAGTGCAAAGATGGCGACGACAACGGCATAGTAGACATAGAACCACAGGAAGCTCTGCGTATAGAAATAGCGGATGCCGACCACCTCCCCGTCATCCGGTGCGAATTCAAACCCCAGCGCGGTACCGATCCCGGATCCGTACATGTACCAGACGAAAGCCGACAACAGCGACCAGGCGACCGCTGAAAGAAAGAATATTTTCGGCTGAGGGAAAAAGGATTTGAACACGGCAAGTCTCTTCCGGTTTGCTGCTTGTTATTCTGGCGGCATCAAGAATTCTGTCCGCCCTTTAACGCATTTCACCTGGGACGAATACCTATGGCTGATTGCTGGGCTTTGCATATCACAATTGTGTTCCCGGCGCGTGTGAAGCGGCCAAGGCCGCCAGGGCAGCCGCCACAATGAGTGCTGCAGCCGCGACGAGGCTGCCCGACGTGTAGTTGCCGGACAGATCCGCGAGATATCCCGCAATGATCGGGCCGATGATCTGACCGGTGCCGAAACAGGCGGTCATGATGGCCAGCGCGCGCCGCGGAGACTGGCCGGCAAGGAACCTTCCCGCCTGCAGGCCGAAGGCCGTGATGGCAACGAATGTGGCGCCGAGCAACATCCCGCCGACAAACGGCCCGAACGGCAACGGCACCAGAACGCTGACCGCCACGCCGACCGCCTCGACGATACAGCCGACCGAAAAAGCCGCAAAAAGACTGAAACGCCGGCGAAACGGCGCCCAGGCGAAAAGCGACACAGCGGCAGCGGCGCCCGTCGCCATCCAGACCCAGCCCTCCAGCGGCGATTGTCCCACATCGCCGCGAACGATGGCGACGAGGAACGTCGCCGTGACGATGTAGCCGATGCCGAAAAGGCCATAGGCGAGCGACAACAGCACCAGGGGCCTGTTCCACACAAGCGGTGGCTCCCGTTTTCCGTTCGCCGAGCGGACGGGTTCGGAGCGGATAATGGTGGCCGCAAACAGCGTACCGAGCAGCGCAAGCGCCGCCGAAGCGTACCAGCCCGTTTGCCACGGCGCGTCCAGCCGCAGAAGAACGAGAAGCAGCACCGCCGAAATGATCATGCCAATTCCGACACCGCTGAAATGGACCGCCTGCAGGTCATGGCGGTCCGCCCTATCGAAATGACTGAATACGATGGTTGTCACAAAGATCATTCCAAAGGCGCTGGCAATGCCTGCCACGAAACGTATGGCGGACGCCGCCAACACGCCGTCTGCAAACGGGACGGCGGCAAGCAAAAGCGTGGTTGCGATCAGGCCTGAAATGAAAACCAGGCGTTCAATACCGGCCGCCCAGCCATAGGCCGCGAGGATCGCGCCCAGCAGGTAACCGACATAATTGGCCGAGGCGATGAGCCCCGCATCGGTGGCATTGAGCGCGAGCCCCTGCATGAGATCCGGCAGTAGCGGCGTATAGACAAAACGCCCCAGCCCCATGGCAACGGCCATGGTGACCAGCCCACCGGCGGCGAGCCGAACGACCGACGACTTTTCCTGGAATCCGGCGGGAATAGCCTCCGCCTTGCGGGTGCCGCGAAACATTTGCGAGCTATGGCATTCCGTCGCGTTGCGCGCAAGGCCGGTATTGCCTATCGGCTATAAAGGAAGGAGAGCGTTCCGGGGTTCAGCTCACAGCCGCTTGACATCTCCAATAATTAACCTTATTGTTATTTAACAAAAGAGGTAAATAATGAACGTCCAGACGATATTCTCGGCCCTTTCCGATCCGACTCGGTTCGCCATTGTCGAACAGCTGCTTGAGAAGGGCGACCAGACGGCAGGTTCGCTTGCCGAACCGTTCAACATCTCCAAACCGGCCATCTCCCGACATCTGAAGGTGCTTGAGGAAGCCGGAGTCATCGAACGCCGCGTCGACCGGCAATTCCGGTCCTTCCGCGTGCGTCCCCAAAGCATGCGCAGCCTTGATGACTGGATCGGACGTTACCGCCGCTTCTGGCAGACGTCTTTCGACCGGCTTGAGAAAGTTCTGCAGGACAAAGAGGAAAAGGAAAAGAAAGATGACGATCAGGTGCTTTACATCGAGCGCACCATCGCCGCGCCGCCCGAAAAAGTCTTCGATGCCTGGGTAAATCCCGACATGCTCGTGCAGTGGTGGGGCCCTGAGGGCATGAGCATTCCCCAGCACAAGCTGGATGTCCGGGTCGGCGGCGTATGGGAGACCACCATGCGCAACGCGGAAGGCGGCGAAGTGTTCGTTTCGGGCATCTACAAGGCCATCGAACGCCCCAACCGGCTTGTCCTGACCTGGGCCTGGCAGCAGCCCGATGGCTCGCGCGGCGAGGAAACCGAAATCACGGTGACGTTCGAATCCGTCGAGGCGGTACAAAGATGAAACTCGACCAGCGCGCCTTCGCCGAGGTTGGCAACCGCGACAACCACCGTATGGGCTGGGAATCGAGCTTCAACTGTCTCGACAAGCTGTTTGAATAGGGAGAAGAGCCATGCAGGATCATGCCGTCGTTTCTCGCGAAGAATGGTTGAAAGCGCGTGTTGCGCTGCTCGAGCGCGAGAAGGCCTTTAACCGCGAACGCGATTCACTGAGCCGGGAGCGGCAATCGCTGCCGTGGGTCGAGATCACCAAGGAATATATGTTCGACACGGATGCGGGCAGGAAATCACTGAGCGAGCTGTTCGGCGATCGCAGCCAGCTTGTCGTCTATCACTTCATGTATGGCCCGGACTGGGAAGCCGGCTGCAAAAGCTGCTCCTTCCTTGCCGACAGCTTCGATCGAAGCGTTGTCCACCTGGCGGCGCGGGATGTTGCACTCGTCGCCGCGTCCAGGGCGCCGCTGGAGACGCTCAACGCCTTCAAGAAGCGCATGGGCTGGGGTTTCGACTGGGTCTCGTCGCTGGGCAGTGACTTCAACTATGATTTTGAGGTGTCCTTCACCGACGAAGCACGTGAAAACGGCACCATCCGCTACAATTACCGCCCGAGCGAATTTCCAGCGGACGAAGCACCCGGTGCCAGCGTCTTCTACAAGGACGCGGATGGAAGGATCTTCCACACCTATTCGACCTTTGCGCGCGGTCTCGACATGCTGATTGCCTGCTACCATATTCTCGATCTTGTCCCCAAGGGGCGCGACGAGGCGGATCTGCCCTACACGATGGACTGGATCCGGCTACGGGACGAATACGGAAAGGCATAGGCAACAGGGCTGCCCTTATCCGCGAACAGGCTGCGATGCGGCCTGTTTTCGTTTTTGCAGGACCTGCAAATTCGCATTGCCCCAGTCAATCCTTCATTGCTTTCGCGCATGACGGGGCAAGCGGACCCGGATCGCCGATTTCGCCTCCACGCGCGGCACAATCTCGACAGAACCGCCATGGCCCCGCGCGATCTGCTCGACCAGCGGCAGGCCAAGACCATATCCCTCGACATTCTGCCGGTCAGATCCGCGGTAAAACGGCTGGAGCACCTTTTCCCGGTCTTTTTCTGCGATGCCATCCCCGCAGTCGCGAACCGTCAGCGTTACCGTGTCCTCGTCTGCACTGATCTCGACGAAGACTGGCGGAACGCCATGTTTCTGGGCATTTTCCAGAAGGTTCGCCAGCAGCCGGTGAAGAAGGCGCGGATCGCCGCTGATTTCCGGCGCCGAGCCGGACAGGCGGCAATCGTCATAGCGGGCACATTCCTCCGCCGCCAGAGCGACAAGATCCACCGATTGGTTCAGATTGATATTGGCACCCGCATCCAGCCGGCTCATCAGCAGAATCTCGTCGATCAGATTGTCGAGCTCGGCAATGTCCTGCTGCAGCGCCCTTCTGCGCTTCGGATCCTGCTCACCCTTTGTCATCTCCAGGCCAAGCCTGATACGCGACAGCGGCGTACGCAGTTCATGTGATGCATTTGCAAGCAGCAGGCGATGCGCGCCGACGAGCTTCTCGATCTTCTCCGCCGCTTCGTTGAAACTTTGCGCCAGCTTCGCCACCTCGTCGCGGCCGCGCACCTCGACCCGCGCGCTTAGTTCACCCGCGCCGATGCGTTCGACACCGCGCTGTAGGATTTCCAGGCGTTTTGTCAGGCGGCGCACCAGCGGAAAGGCCGCAAGGCCGACGCATACCGCAACAAGCAAAAGCGCCAGAAGCAGATCGCGCAGTGGCTCGAACGGGCCGTCTTCGGGCGGGGCAGCGACAACGGACCGCCCGTCGGGCAGTTGCAGCGAAAAGGCCGGCCCTTCCGATGTCCGTCGCCATCCGCTGCGCTTGTTGTGCCGTGCACGCAGGATTTTCGGCTCGCCATAGGCGGCGATCAAAGCGCCTTCACGGTCGAAAAGGCTTATGTCGAGATCAAGTTCCCGGCCCAGCGAATTTACCGCGGCCTGCTGTGCGCCAATCGGCGCATCGGCGGCCGGCAACGCAAGCGCGACAAAGCGGCCCGCCACATCGAGTATGCGCCGATCTTCACCATCGCGCCCGAAGGCGTTCCACAAGATGCCCGACAGGATCGCGACGAGCACAAGGCTGGCGATCAGCGTCAGATAGATCTGGAGATAAAGGCGGCGTCTCAACATGATCAGTCCTGCGAGCGGGCAAAGACGTAGCCCGCCCCCCTGACTGTGATCAGGCGCCGCGGCTTGTTCGGATCTTCCTCGATCTCGGCGCGGATGCGCGATACATGCACGTCGATCGAGCGGTCGAAGGCGGCCAGGTCCTCGCCCTTCAGTGCATTCATGATGTAATCGCGGCTGAGCACGCGGCCGGCGCTTTCGGCCATGATCTGCAGCAGCTTGAACTGGTGCGGCGTCAGCGTGCACACCCGCCCGTCGACCCGGGCCTCCATCGCGTGCGGGTCGATCTCGAGGCTGCCGAACCGCAGGACCTCCAGCAATTCATCACCCCGTCCGCGGCGCAATATGGCGCGCAGGCGGGCGAGCAGCTCCCTTGGTTCGAAGGGCTTTGGAAGATAATCATCGGCGCCCAGCTCAAGCCCGACAATGCGGTCCATCGGCTCGCCCTTGGCGGTCAACATCAGGATCGGCACCCGGTCGTTTGCCCGCAGGGTCCGACATACCTCCAATCCGTCCGTGTCCGGCAACATCAGGTCAAGAAGGACGGCGTCAAATCCCCGCTGGCGCTGCAGGGCGAGACCTTCCGCTCCCGTGGCGGCGATGGTCACGGCAAAATCGGACTCGCCGAGATAGTCCTTGACCATCTCGGCGAGCCGCGCATCGTCTTCAATGAGAAGTATCTGTTGAGTCATTCAAACTCTTTGTCGAGCAGGCCGGCCTCAGTGGCGCCACCTGCCGCGCATCGACTGGAACTGCTCCAGCCGTTCCCGGATCGTATCGCGCTGTTCTTCGGTCAGCACCATGGACACGTCGGTAACAACGTTCACCCATTCTTTGCTGATCTCATCGGCCTCCGCAAGTTTTTCGGCGCGCAGTTCCTCTATCGCTGCACGGTCGACCACTGGCGATGTCAGAAGTTCGGCGAACTCCTGGCCGGTTCCGCGCATCTCGCCCCGCAGGGTTTTCATGTTGATCACCGCCGGCAGGACAAGCGATATGATCTGCTCCTGCTGTTGTTCCGTGGCGTCGATCTCGATCGCCAGATGCTTCACCGCCCGGGTGATGTGCTTTTCGATTTCCGTGTTCGACATTTCCGAGAAGTCCGGTCCGCGGCGGCGGTGCCCGCCCCAGGCCGCCTTGGTGAATTCGGCACCGCCGTCCGCGGTCAGCATGCGGACATGCTGGTAGGTTTTGCTGTCGGCAACGGCCTGCACGGTGAAGATGCCCCCGGCCGTGATTCCGGCACCGGCAATCAGCGCGATGGCCAGGCGGTTGCCCTTTTTGAAGAGGCCGGAATTCGGGTTCTGCTGATCATTCGACATGGCTTGCTCCTTTGCTGTCGTCGCCACGGAAGCCTTGGCCCGGGGCTGCAATCTCATCTGGTGCGCCGACGTTTCGGGCGCTTTTCCGCAAGGTAAAGAAATGTAAATCCACGCTGGTCCAGGAAGTTCCGGTCAATTCGAATTCGTCATGCGCGCCCGGATCGCCTCACGCTGCTGTTTCTGCAACTTCCTGAACGTGTCCATCTGGGTCGGGGACAGGACAGCCGCGAGCTGCTGATCAAGCGACGTGCGGTTCTTTTCCATATCGCCGCGAATGGCCATCATCTTGCGCAGTGGCGGCCGCTTTCCCGACGCCGGGTCCACCCCGTGCTTCTCGAGGATCGCCTTGGTTGCCTGACCATATTGCTGGAGGATCGGGATGACCGCCTGGCGCTGGTCGTCGGTGAGGTCCAATTCATCGGCCATGGCTCTGATCTGTTCCGCCGCCGCGACCCTGTCAGGAACCGCGCTGTCCTGTGCCGGTGCGGCAGTCGCATAAAGCACGAGCAGGAACAGATAGAACCCGCCAAGGAAAATCAGTTTGATGGCGTTGAAGGTCAGTTTGCGGCTCATGATTGGCTCCTGTCGCGGATGCCGGCGTGTCGCCGGCGCCAGTTCATTTATCTGCGCAACAGTGGTACAGGGCCGCCGTTTCCGGCGTTTTTCGTCAATGTAAAGTAATGTAAAGCCGGATCGCTGCGCGGTGCGGTCAATCCGCGACCGCCGTGTATTCCGGCGAACCGTCCCAGATCAGCTTCCAGCGCGCACCGGGACGAACGTTCTGGACCAGATGCGGATGGAAAGCCACAAGGCAAATCCCGCCCTTTCGCCGCGCCGATGGATAGATGATGCCGCGGCCGCCATTTTCGCGCAGCGCAGCGGCGAAGGCCTGCCCTTCCGGGTAGGCGATGGCGGGATCTTCGTCCAGATAGGCGGGGCGCTCCGCCAGGTCCCGCACATCGGTGAAATCTCCGATGAAGGCAGCAAGCAGGCCCTGATAGACCGTCTCTTCCTCGAGGCAGCCGATCGCAAGGAGTTCCCGTGTCTTGTGAAACGCCACCTCGTCGATGGCCGTCAGATCATCGAATGCGCAATACCAGGCTCCGCGGCTGCCGTCGTTGAACCGGTTGCCCCCGGTTCGTGTGTAGGCGAACGCAGCGTTGATGTAGGACTGCCCCTAGACATTGAATGCCAACTCGCGCGGGTCGAGCGCCGGCAGCCCGGTGCTCTGCGCCTTCAGGCGCCGGTTGGTAAGGCCCTCGATATCGGCGAGAATTGCCAGTTCCTCATCATCGTCGACCAGCGGTGCCAAAACCGGCGGCTTGTAATAGGCGGTGGAAACAAGACGTATCGTAGCTTGCTGACAGATCGTGGTCAGCGGCGGCGTCACGCCCCACCCCGCAGGGCATCGACATAATTGCGGGTTTCGATGATTGCAGGCAGACCACCCTCAATCATCGCCTCAACCGGCTCGCGGCCGGCGAAGGCCGGACCACTGTTGCGCAGATTGATCCAGCGATCCGCCAGCGCATCGCTGAAATAAAGATGCAACGCCTTGTAGAGACCCGTAATGGCACTGACCCGAAGCAACTGATCGCGATTGAGCCTGCCGGACCATTCGACGCTCTTCATGCGCGCCCAGGTCCGAGGGCTCACGGCAATCAGGTCCGCTGCACGCCGGTTGTTCAGCTTCCAAGCCGCCACGATGCGGGCATAGGCCTTTGCGGCGACGGCTGCGACGCGATCGTCGTCATGGGCCGACAAACCGGCTCCAGGCGTTGAAAATGCGTCGTTGAGGGGTTGCAGTGCCATCCTGTCAATCCTTGCCATTTGGCTTAATATAGTGTGCCTTGTGGCAGAAATCAAACAAATCGCTCCTCCTTGGCGGGCACCTGCCCCAACGCTGGAACAAAGCGCCATGGCATCAATGAGGCAACCCGGTCCGCACGCACATGAATGATGAACCCAGGCGGTAGCTCTTCTGCCATAATATTTTTATATATCAGATACTTATTCTTCTATCTGCAAGCGACAAGTCAGCCATTCACAAAGTCCGACACGCGGTAATCGGAATACGCCTCGACAGACGCTATTCGTCGTCACCGGTGTTTCCCAGGACGGCCTGGCGCATTTCATGCTCGGTCCTGCGCGGTGCCAGCAGGTAAATGACCGTACCCAGCACGGCCCAGACGCCGAGAATCGCATATTCGTAAGGCCAGATCAGCGACATCGATGTACCCGGAACCAGGATGACGATGATCACGCAAATCGCGGCGAGAGCGCCAAGGCCGGGGAGCCAGAAGGGTTTGGCCTGGAATGGCGCAACGACATTTCCGTGAAGACGGCGCACCCTGTAAAGGCTCAGTACGGCGATGCACCATGCCAGCCCGACATAGACACCGCCTGTGTCGAGGAACCACAGCAGCGCGCCGCGACCCAGCCACCCCAGTGCGAGCGTCAGTACCAGCGTGAAAAGCAACGCATTGCCGGGCCTGCCATCGGGACCGACCCGCGCGAATGCCCTCGGAAACAAACCCGCACGCGCCATGGCGAGCACCAGTCTCGAGGCCGCCGGAAAGAGCGCGACAAAGCTCGTCACCAGTCCCAGCACCGAAATGGCGAAGGCGCTCCAGGCCAGAGTCGGAAAGCCGGCGTGCCGAAACGCGTCGATAACCCCGTCATTGAGCGCTGCCGTCTCCTGCCAGGGAATCAGCCAGGCGGTGGCGAGCAGAACGGTGCAGTAAAAAAGGGCGGCGACAACGACCGTCGCGATCACGGCGATGCCGATCTTCCTGTGTGACATATCCGCGTCTTCCGCCAACGTCGATACGAGGCTGAAGCCGGTCAGGAATGTCATCGCCGGAAGGATAAAGCGCACGATGTTCGATGCCGGATCGGCTTCGTCCTCGAAAGCGGGCCAGAAGTTGTCGAAACTTCCGGTCGAAAATCCCGTGACGGCGAGGATCAGTCCAATCAGGAGCATGACCGAGAACAGCAGCAGCTGGAAGCCCCCTGCCCTGTTCATGCCAGAAGACGTCAGCAGCCAGACGGCGATGCAAAGGGCGACGCCGACAGCCAGCGCCGGCAGATACACCGTTGTTCCGGCAACCGTGTAGAGCGGAACGGTGCTCATGATCGGCAGAAGCTCGGCGAGCAGAAATCCGGTTGCGGAGACGTAAAACGCGAGTGAACTCACATAGGCGCCAAGCAACAGCCAGCCGGCGACGAAGGCCCAGCCGCGTCCGAACGCGGCAAAGGCAAAGACAACCTCGCCGCCGGCGCGCGGATATCGGGAAGCCAGTTCCGCATAGGCCAGTGCGACACAGACAGCGAGGACGGCGCCGGCCATCAGGCCGAAGATCTCACCGCCGGCACCGTAGTCGCGGAAAAAGTCGCTCGCCGTGAAAATCCAGCTGGTGCCCATGATGCCGGCCGCACCCAGGGCGATCAGCATCGGAAGGGAAAGACTCTTGCGAAGATCAGTAGACATATGACGGCCTGTACCCGTAGCTGAATCGCCCCACACAACCTGTCACCATAGTTGGCGTTTATGGCGGGGCCAAGTGCGGGATAGCCGGCTAGTAAATTGAAACCACGCTCTTCGCCTGCAGCATTCCTCGATCAAACAGGGTTCGCGTATCACGGCTCGATCGTAATGGACCCGTCTGAATCGATTGCAACCCGGGTTCCGTTTGCGAGTTGACCGTACTGTGGATCCGAAACCGCCAATACGGGGATGCCATTGCCGTAAAGCTCCTGTGCGACCATGGCCCCGATGGCAATATTGACATCAGGGTGCCTCAGAATGACGGCTGCCGGACCGGTGCCAATCCTTATGCTCTCGGCGACGCCGGCCGGCGTGCCCGCCGAGCCCCGGCTTGAAGGCATGACAACAATCTTTCCGGTCACCGAAAGACCTGCCTGCGGATGATGCCGGTCAAGTATCCTGCCGCTTACCGGGTCGAAACCGCCCCAGAAACTCAGCGCCTCGTCGAGAACCAGAATCTCCCCGCCCGCAGTGGCCGGATTGAGGACATGTGCCGTTATGGTAACGGGAGTTCGCGCGGCCATGGTCAGGCGCTCCAGAAGGCGCCGGGAGCGGACGCTGTATCCCGGCGCACCTCTCCGGCGGTGGCCGACATGACACAGTCTTCAAGACCGCCGAAGACAACCTCGACCGGCAGCATGCCCGGAGCGTAATAGGCCCATTTGGCGGAGTTCGTCATTACCCTGCCACGGCAATTGCGGACCGCGGGCGAGAAATAGGTGCAGGTGTCGACAAGAATGTCGACTCCAGCCTTTTCAATCGGCTCGAGAAACCCCTTTTCTTTTGCGAGCTGCTCTACGAAACGGCTGGTGGAGACATAGAATGTCACGTCCGGGTGCACTTTTCGTCCGTCAATCAGCGCTGCCAGCCGCCCGAATTCGGTGACGGAAAAATGCGGCGTTCCGAGCGCCACCATGTCAAGCGGCCCATCTGCGGCGGGAGAAAGAGAGTGGCGCGCGCGCCTGACCATATCCGGCGTGACCTGCACGCATTTGTCCGGTTCCTGCCCCTGGAACGCGGTCTGGATATCAGGTGCCTCGGGCGTGACACCAACCGCATGGAACATCGCAACACCGCCGGACGCGGCACCCGCCGCACTGATGCCCTTCAGACTGTCCCCGGGCGTGTCGGCCGGCAAGCCGCTGATCACCGGTATGCGTGAACCGGAACGGCCACCCACGAGATGGCCGAGGACATGGCAGAACATTTCTGTTCCGCGCAATTCATCCGGCAGACCGGTAAGGTCAAACTGAACCGAACCGCGCCGTCCCTCATCGGTGTGCATTCCGGCCAGGGGCACACGGCCGACCAATGCGGCGCAAACGTCGAGAAAATCGCCATATTTGTTGGTGCGTGCGCCGATGACGGAATTGTAATAGGCAACAGCATTGGATTCCGAACCGACGATCTGATCGCCAAAGCCGGGCCCGCCGGGGATTTGGTAGGGCGAACAGGTCCACACCGGCCGGCAGCCGAGTTCGCTGTAAAGATGCGCAACCTGCCTCGCCTCCTCGTTGAAACGTACACCCGCCTCGGCGCGGTTTTCGGGGCGCACCAGGCTGACCGGAAGCGTATTGGTCCACACCGGGATTGGAAACCGCGCAGAGGCATCGGCGAAGCGGCGCACGAAATCAAGTTGCGCGGTACCGAAATAGTGACACGCATCGATATGGGCAAAAGAAACGTCCGTCAGCTGCCGCGCACCGGAGATTTCGGCCGCGCGAAGGACGACACGCATGGCAAAGCTGCCAATCGGACCGTCCTGCCCGTCAAGCAAGGCACGGTCCCGTTCGCTCAGTTCCAGAGACATGTCGATGGCGATTTGGCACAAAACATGTCACGCACATTATCTCAAACCGGTGTCGAGCCAAGCCCGTGCGTGAACTTGCCGCGCGCCGATGGTGCGTCCGGCAGACGGACAGCCCGATTCCTGTTATTTGTTGCAGAACAGCCGGCACCTATCGTCTGTTTGGCGGAACGCCGGTTTTTGAGGACGGGAACATGGCCATCAGCGCGCTTGGATATCTTGGCATCCGCTCCGACCGGCTCGACGCCTGGGGCGATTTCGCAGGACGGCTGCTTGCCATGCAGAAAATCGACCGAGGCAAGACCGCCCTTGCCTTCCGCATGGACGACCGCAAACAGCGGCTGCTGGTGACCGATGAACCTGGCGACACGCTTGCTTTTATCGGCTGGGAGGTCGACTCCCGGCAGGATCTGGAACGCTTCGCCGCCCGCCTCGACGCAGCCGGCCACCCGGTCACACCCGGTTCTCGTGAACTCGCGGATCGGCGCTTTGTCGAGGATCTCATTGTCTTCAACGATCCCGACGGCAACCGGATCGAGCTTGTCTGGAAGCCGATGCTCTCCGACGAACCGTTCCGCCCCGGCCGCCCGATCGACGGTTTTTCCACCGGCCCCTATGGTATGGGCCACGCGGTCCTGCACGTCAAAAATGTTGACGCGCTGCTGCCTTTCTACCGCAAGCTGCTGGGCTTTCACCTCAGTGACTACGGCCTGACGCCCTACCCGCTCTACTTCTTTCATGTGAACGGCCGGCATCACAGCTTTGCCATGGTGGGATCAGGCAGGACCGGCTTCCACCACTTCATGGTGGAGTTTCAGAACCTCGACGATATGGGCCAGGGCTACGATCTGGCGCAGCTCGAGGAAGGCCGCATCGCCTATACGCTGGGACGACACACAAACGACTACATGACCAGCTACTACGCTAACTCGCCATCCGGGTTCTTCGTCGAGAGCGGATGGGGCGGACGCATCATCGATCCGGCGACATGGGAACCGCACGAGACCCATGTCGGGCCGAGTTTCTGGGGACACGAACGGCTCTATCTTCCGGAAAAGGAGCGCGAAAGAATGCGCGACATGCGTCTGGAGACCGCCGCAAGCGGGCGGCGGGCGCCGCCGATTGTCGAGTGCCCATGGCTCTACAACGAGATCAGCCGGCGCTGACGGGATCAGCTGGACCGTTTCACGGTCTAGACGGTGACCACCGTGCGGCCGCGATTGGCCATCGGCGTGGTGACCCCGGACAGCATGGCCTTGAGATAGTCGATGTTCTGGTAGCGGCCATTCACCGATATGCGCGGCAGTGAATGCAGGTGCCCGGCATGTTCCTTCTGGATCACGCCGTGGCGCGTGGTCCCGGCCGATTTGAACCCCGCCAGACCCGCAAGCCGCGCTTCGCGCTCGCCGACGGCTTTCTCGAACCCGTAAGGATAGGCAAAGTGGCGCGGACGCTCGCCCAGCCGCTCTTCCAGGATCGCCGCGGAATCGGACATTTCCCAAAGCGCCTTTTCCTTCGGCAGGCGCCGCAGGTTGTAGTGATTGACCGTGTGCGCGCCGATCGTGCAAAGCGGGTGCACCGCAAGCCGGCGAATCTCATCCCAGTTCATCAGATAGCTCTGCCTGAAGGCTTCGCAGTCAACGCCGGCATTGTCCGCAAGGCTGCGCACGGCCGCCACCTGATCTTCCTCTTCCAGCTCCTCCGACAGGATACGGCAGATCTCCTCGAAAGCGTCTGCCTTGGCCGCATCGGTCGAGCAATCGAACGAAAGCTTGCCATCCGGCGCCGCCATTTCCAACGCATCGCTGCCGCTGCGTTCCACCGACGCCTCGACAATCTCCCACCAGGGCTCAACATCGCCATCCGTCAGGCCGGGGGCGATGTAGACCGTAAACGGCGCACCGTGTTTCTCGAACACCGGCAGCGCCTCCGTCAGATTGTCGCGAAACCCGTCGTCCAGGGTGATCGCGGCAAAGCGCCCACCCTTTCCGCCCTTGCCGATCCTGACGACAGCATCGTCAAGCGACACGAAATCAAATCCCTGCGTCTTCATCTCGGCGACCAGTTCGTCGAGGAAGGCGGGGTGAACCACAAGATTGCTGTTGAAGCCGTATATCGTGCCCGGTGCAGCGGTGACCCGGTGCGCCATCAGGACGACACCCTCTCCCCCCAGCAAAGGCCGCAGCATTTGCGGCAACCGGCTTGCGGCAAGGCCCTTGAAGACAATCTTTCTGAGTTTTTCCTTGCTGTCGATCACGGCAAACTACCCGGAAATGGCATCAATCAGCAGCGGCGCCGCATGCAGATAATGCGCGACCCGTCGCTTTGCTGCGATGTCGCGCCAGACCTGGACGACCTGTTCCACGGTCAATCCGACGGCACCGGCAACAGCCTCTTCGGGCACATTGTTGTTGAGGCCGTAAAGGCAGAGATCCATCTGCTGGTAAGGCAGCGCGAAATAGAATTCTTCCTGCGACTGCGGCAACGACCATGTGTCCGTCGTCGGCGGACGGCGGCGGATCTCCTCGGGCACCGAAAGATGTTCGGCGAGCTGGTAGACCTGGCTCTTGTAAAGGTGGGCGATGGGCTTCAGATCCGCAGCGCCATCACCGTTCTTGACGAAAAAGCCCTGATCGTGCTCCAGCCGGTTGGGTGTGCCGGCAACCGCATAGTTGAGCCGGTCCGCGTGATAGTATTCGAGCTGTTTGCGCGTGCGCTGCTTCATGTTCGCAGCGGCAACCACGCCGTGATAGACGTCAATCTGCATGCGCATCTTCTGCTGTTCGCCGTCGGGCGATTCCACAACGAGCTGCGATATGTTGATGCCGCCGCTCTCGAGCGCGTTCGAAAGCACGATCTTGCAGCCCCAACCGGGACCGAAGTCGGGCACGAGCTTACGGATGAACTCGTCGCGGCGGCGGTAGCAGCCGGCTGCCGTCAGGATCGGCTCGATATTCTCCGTGACGCACTCAATGCCGAGCTCATCGGCGACAAGCTTGCCGAGGACGAGGCTCTCGTCGTCGGAGTCCTTTTCCGGCATCAGGATTGCCACGACCTTCTTCGGACCAAGCGCCTTGGCGCACAGCGCTGCAGTGACGCTGCTGTCTATACCGCCGGAAAGCCCGACGACCACGCCGCGCCTGCGAAGATCGCGCAAGACCTGCTGTCGGATTGTTTCAGCAATCCTGTCGGTTTCCGCCGGCGCATCCAGCACCAGTGTCGCAGCGGAGAAATCCCGGCCTTCAATGTCCGATGAGAGGTGCGGCTCGACCAGATTCATGATCATTCTCCTGCTTCCAGTGTTTCCTGAAGAAGCCGCCGGCTGATCTTGCCGGAGTCCGTCTTCGGCATGGAGTCGCGAAACTCGACCTGTTTCGGCACCATGAAATCCTCGAGGTGCCGGGCGCAGTGGCGCAGCACGTCCTTTTCCGTCGGCTGGGTGCCGGGCGCGGCGACGACGATCGCCTTGATGGCGCTCCCGAGTACCGTGTCGGTGACGCCCAGAACAGCTGCCTCGCTGATTTCCGGCATCGCATAGAGGACATTCTCGACCTCTTTCGGGCTCACCTTCTCGCCCCGCGTCTTGATGATGTCGTCCTTGCGGCCCACGAAATAGAGAAAACCGTCCTCGTCGGCGTGAAAGAGATCACCCGTGTGCAACACTTTCTCCCAGGGATAAATGCCGGTTTTCAGCGCCTTGGCGGTCGCTTCCTCGTTCTGCCAGTAGCCTTTCATCACGTGCGGGCCGCGAATGACGAGTTCGCCGACCTTGCCGGCGGGAAGTTTCCTGCCGTCATCGTCGACGACGTAGGCCTCCGTGCCCGGAATGGCGATGCCGACGGATCCTGGCCGGCGGTCGAGCTCGGCCGGCGGCAGCCAGGTGCAGCGCTTGCATTCCGTCAGCCCGTACATGGAGTAGACCCGGGTGCCGGGAAAAAGGGTCCGTATCTGCCCGATCACTGCCGGTGCGAAAGCCGCACCGGTGCTTGAGATGTATCGCAATTGCGGGAATGCTCCTGCCTCAAGGCTCTTCATGCGCAGGATCAGTGCCGCCATCGTCGGTACGATCGGAAAGCCCGTCACCTTTTCCTCGACTATCCTGTTGAGGATCACCTGCGGAAAAGCGAAGGACTTCTCCAGCACCAGCGTTGCACCGACGTGGAATGCCATCAGGATCTGGTAGAGACCGTAATCGAACGAGATCGGCAGGACGTTCAGGATGATGTCGTCTTCCGTGTTTTCCAGATAGGTGGTGATGGAACCGGCTGCCGCCGAGACGTTCTGATGGGTCATCATCACGCCCTTCGGAAACCCGGTCGATCCCGAGGTGTAAACCAGCATGGCGAGATCGGTGACGATGCCTGCGAAGGCCAATTCAAACCCGGCCGTGTCATCGAGGATATCCTCGAAATGCAAATAGCCGGCGGGCAGACCCTGCCCCTTGTCGTCCGATGCGATCCTGATCGTTACGCCGGGCGCCTGTTCTGCCGCCCGGTCGGCGGTTGGCGCAAGCCGCGCCTGCGTGATTACTGCAGCCGCGCCGCTGTTGTTGAAGATAAAGGCAAGCTTGTCGGCCTTGGTTGAGGGATTGACCGGTGAGACGACCGCGCCGGCCTTCATGACGGCGTAAATCGCCACCACGGCCTGCCAGCAATTGTCCATGAAGACGATAACGCGGTCATGGCGATTGAGGCCGGCATGCGCCATTGCCGCCGCCAGCCGGTCGGAGGCCGCGTCCACCTCGCCATAGGTCATGCGGACGGTGCCCGCGACAACCGCTTCCTTGTCGCGGTGACGTTCAGTGCTCGCCCGCAGGAAATCTTCAACGCGCATCATCTACCCCTGTCAACCGGACGTCCTGCGCCCATCAACCGCCGTTCTTCGACAGCTTTGCGTTGGCGTAGTTCGAGATGTTCTCGATAGAATCGAAATTCTCCGGCACGATCTCGTTGTCCTGGATATCAATACCGATATCGCTTTCAAGAAACGCAACCAATTCAAGGACTCCCGTTGAATCCATCAACCCGTTTTCGAGCAGCGACTCCGAGTCGGAAACGCTGTCGCGATCTTCCCGGAAAAGGAAGTTGTCGACGATGAATTCGCGGATATCTGACCTGACATCGACCTGCATGTTCAAAGCTCCTTTGGATCAGGCGACAGCCCGCGGCTCGGCACTCGACCGTTCCGCATCGGCGTTTTCGGCAAAGGCATGGTGCCAAAGCTGGGTTGAAACGATGCCGACCATTGCCATGTTGTCACGCGTTCCAACGGTCGGGCGTTTGCGGCATTTCGCGAGCAGCTTCTCAACAGCGCCTGCGTCGAAATAGCCTGCCGCTTCAAGTGCAGAGCGCGACAGTCGCTCGTCGACATAGGCCGGTGCGTCAGCGCTTGTGAAACACTGGCTGTCGGGCGCCCGGTAGGGCTGCTTGGGCCGGTTGGAAATGGTTTTCGGCAGGATATCCTTGACGCTTTCGCGCAGGATGTGCTTCTCGCGCAGCGCCCGCAGTTTCATCTGCGGCGGAATGCGCGCTGCAAACTCGACAAGCCGGTGATCGAGGAACGGGTAGCGGCCTTCCACGGAATGGGCCATCGACATGCGGTCGCCCTGCGATGAGAGGATGTATCCCGGCAACAGGTGCGCGGCCTCCAGATATTGCGACTGCGACAGCGGGTGCCAGCGCTTGAAATCACCCGGCAGGCTGTCGCGCAGATCGGCGAGCGCATCATAATCCCCAAGTTCCCGGCGCATTCGCTCCGAAAAAAACAGTTTTGTCCCGGAAGTCGTGCGGAAGCGCGGAAGATGCGAATAGAGCGGGTCATCGAGCGCGTTGCCGCCGGCGCTGAAAAACGCAGCGAGCGATGCCTGCGACTGGTTCTGCAGTTGCGGCAGATAAGGATAGAGGCGGCGATAGAGCAGCGGGCGGAAGCGCGAATCCGGCTGGCTGGCGCAGAAGCGGCGCAGCTTGGCTTCCTTGAAGATATCGTATCCGGCAAAAACCTCGTCGGCCCCCTCGCCTGTCAGCACGACCTTGAATCCCGCCATGCGCACCAGGCCGGAAAGGCCGAAGAGCGGTGCCGGTGCCGTGCGCAAAACCGGCGTTTCGGTATGCCTGATGACCGACGGGAATGCGTCGGCGATGTCGGTCTGCGTGCACAGCAGTTCCTCGTGCTGCGTCTGCAGCGCCGCAACCATTTCCTGCTGCTGTTCGCGTTCGTCGAATTCGGCGCTTTCGAAGGCGACCGAGAATGTGCGCAGGGCCTCGGGCGTAATCTGCTTGACGGCGGCGGTGATGATCGACGAGTCAAGGCCGCCACTAAGATAGGCTCCGACAGGGACATCGGAACGCAGGCGTATGCGGGTTGCGTCGAACAAAAGCGCGCGCAGTTCCTCGGCGAGGCTTGCCTCGCTGCGCCCGGCAAAAGACCCCTCGCCGTCCGCGTCCGGATAATCGAACTGCCAGTATCGCCGCACACGCATCCCGTCCGCGGTGGCGGTCAGGACGTGGCCGGGCGGCAGTTCGGAAACGTTTGTGAAAGCGGTGCGCGGCGCCAGCGGGAACCACAGCGTGAAGATCTGATCGAGAGCAACGGGATCAAGCTCCGCATTGATGCCTGGAACCTGCAGCAGCGCCTTCACCTCGGAGGCAAAATAGAGACAGCCATTGTGCTGCGTGTAAAAAAGCGGACGCACGCCCATGCGGTCCCTGGCAATCATCAGCCGCTGTTTCGGCTCATCCCAGATCGCGAAGCTGAAGTCTCCATTCAGGTCATCGACGCAATCAAGACCCTTTTCCCGATAGAGGTGAAGAATGACTTCGGTGTCGGAACTGGTCCGGAACCGGTGGCCCTTTTCCTCAAGTTCCTGCCTCAGTTCGATGTGATTGAAGATTTCACCGTTGAAGGTCAGCCAGATGGCCTGGTCTTCGCTCGCCATCGGCTGGGCGCCGCCGGCAAGGTCGATGATGCTCAGGCGTGCATGACCGAGACCGGCGCCGTCAAACACGCGGGTTGCGCATGCATCCGGCCCCCGGTGTGCAATGGCACCGACCATTCTGTCCAGTAAGGTGGCTTTCGGCACGGCCGTTGCCGGAGTGCCGATATAGCCGGCGATGCCACACATCGCACGCCTCCAACCGCCGGTTTTACGCACACAACGTCGATCGGCCGAACCGGCGGGGCGGCACGATCGCGGATACACAAGGCGCTATGATGGTACAAAAAGGTTGCAATTCCGTTCATTTGGACGGGAAAGCTCTACTTATTCGCACGGGAGACCGGAGGCGATGATACAGGGTAACGCAGCTAATCAGCGACCTTGATCATGACCTTGCCGTGACTTTTGCGCGGCGCACGCAGATATTCCCAGGCCTCCGGGTACTGTTCCATCGGGAAGACCTTGTCGATGCTCGGTCGGATTTTACCGCTGGTCAGAGCGCCGTAGACGAAGTTGAGCCCTTTCTCTTTCCAGTCAGCGTTTTCAATGTAGTTGAACAGCGAATAGGGTTTGAAGGTCGCGTTTGCCTGGTAAAGGTCCATCATCGGCAGTTCCGGCAGGTTTTCATCGAGCGTGCCGTAGGTGAATATCTGCGCGTCCTTGGCAAGGGCCTTGCTGTAGTGCGCGATCATTCCGGCGCCGATGGAATCGAATACAGCATGGACACCGACTCCATCGGTGAATTCCCTGACCGCTTCCGGCAGCCCCTCACCTTCTCCGAAATAGGTATGGCTGGCGCCGGCCTCCAGAAGATAGTCGCGGTTATAGTCAAACCGGGAAGTCCCGATCATATTGGCGCCTCGCATCTTGCCGATCTGCAATGCCGAGCCGCCGGCCGTGCTGGTTGCGGCGGTCACAAGGATGTTGACGCCCGGGGCTGCCTTGGCCAGTTCGACAATCGGATAGTAGGCGGTCATGAACTGCATCCAGATCGAGCCGGCCTCGACGGCGCTCATGCCCAATGGCGCCTTTGTGAGATAACGGGCATCGATCAGAACCGTGTCGCCGCTCGCGCCCTTCATGTCGTAAAAATAGGGAAGCGTGCAGTAGCGCCCGCCCATCTCAATGTCGGTTACACCCTCGCCGATCTGGTCGACAATGCCCACGGCCTCGCAGCCGATGCGCGCCGGCAGGCTGCTGAAATTGAAGGAATAGCGACCCTGCATGAGGTCCATGTCGCCCCAGTTCAGGGCAAAAGCCTCCACCTTCAACCGAACCTCGCCCGGACCCGCATCACCGGGGCTGTATTCCCTCAACTCAAGCCCGGAAATTCCGGCGTATTCATTGATGACCCATTCGCGATTGGTTTCAGACATTGGTTTCGGTTCCCTGTTGTCTTTTTTGGTTGGATTGCATCGGCCGTCTTCGCGCCCGTTGTTCGGTGCCCCGCCCTGTGTGGCTTGGCTGGCAGCGCTGCCGTAGGCCAAAAGGCCCTCCAGATCTTTGAAGATCGCTTTGTCCGCGCCTGCCGTTCCCCTTCGAAACGTGACAGCCAGCCTACAAATTATACAAACTTTATGCAAATAATTATACAAACATTATGCAAAGTGATATCGAACCGGCCGCGCGATTGCCGGCAAGAGCGCTCACAGCAGGTATCGGTCAATCCGATATCGTTCAGGTGTTGAAGGTCCGTCGTAGGAGCAGCGCTTCGCCTATTCGAAGCGGTCGCCGATCAGCCTGATCCAGGATTCGGCGGCAAGACCCGTCATGAAGGCATCGCCCGCATCAATCGCCGCCTTGATCTCCTGGTTCCTGGTATGAACGACGGTCGAGGCATTGCACAAGAAGAGAGCCTTCTGACGCATCAGAGGTCCAATCGTTTGGGGCATGACACGGCCGCGAATGGCGACGGCACCGTTTTCGCGCGCATGATCGAGCAGACTGGCGATGACGGTTGCCCCGGACTTCGGACCGGCAAGCACCTGGAGGGTCCAGGCGATCCCTCCCGGACGCGCAAAATAGATATGGCAGCCGAGCAGCTTTCCGCTTGCCGACAGCACAATGTGGCTGCGCATTTCACCATGGCGCTGCTTTCGCCCGGCGTGCTGCAGCATCCATTCAATCGCGTCTTCATTCCAGTCGGGATAAAGCGCATAGCCTTTCGACAACTCCAGAAGCCGGGCGATCAATTCAGCGCCCACGACCGCCTTCAGGCTGTATTTCCGCGGTTTTTCGTCTGACCCCGACAGGGCGCTCCGATAAAGCGGCCCCGTCGCTGCATCCGTCAGAGATGCAATGGGGCGCAGCAAACGCGCAGCCTTGTGTCGCTCGCCGAGCGCCGCTGCGGCAAAAGCCGCCGGCCGGAAGACACGTACCCATTGCAGGCTATATTGCGGCAGAGCGCGGTCGCCCAGTTGCTCCCACATCCCCATCGAGACATCATTGGCGGTCTCGCTGACTGTCAGGTCCTGCGGACCGGACCGGACCGATCGCAACAGCCGGGCACCGGCAAGCGGGTTCTCGGCGGGCCTGGCCACCATGAGCGAGCCGGCAATCGCGGCGCGGACCGGATTGCCGCTGAGCAGCATCGGCGCGGGAAGCACGCCGATAAAGCCGCCCACCTCACCGTTGCCATCGACATAGACCCGGGACGGCAGAGCGGGATCGAAACGCGGATGGTCCAGGAAAATCTCTCGCAAATATGCGGATAATGACGCCGGCGCCGGCTCTTTGCGATTGAGCAGGATCTTCTGGTAGAGCGCCGATACGGCAGAGATGTCAGCGGCCTGTAGCGGCCGGATGTCAGCAGTTCGCTCCACCGACCCCGCAGCGGCCGCCGGCTTGCCCGAATCGCCTTGTTTTTCCTCGTGCAGCAATCTTCTGTCCTGAACAAAAGGGCACAGCCTTGCGGCTTCCGAACCCGCCGGGATCGTCTCAATTTCCCATTAAATTGTGGTTAAGTCGGCTTCGTTTCCGCCTGCCCGCCAACCGCCTGCCGGTCGTCTGCATGATCCCGTAATGCCGGCCGCTGCGAAACGAACAAGCCCTTGAAATCTTCAGTTATCGCCAGCAGGACCGGTACAAGCAGGAGCATCAAGGCCGTTGCGAATATCTCGCCATAGGCCAGCGACGCGGCCGCCGGGATCAGGTATTGCGCCTGTTCGGATGTTTCGGTCAGCAACGGCATCAGCCCGATAACCGTCGTCGCCGTCGTCAGGAAGATGGCCTGGAACCGCCCCGTCCCGGCATCCTGGATAGCGTCCGCCACGTCAAGTCCGGCGGCCCGCGCCTGATTGTAGCGGGTGATCATGACAAGGCTGTCATTGACCACTACTCCGGTCAGCGCCAGCATGCCGAAGAGCGACAGCAGCGACAGCGGAATATCCATGATGAGATGGCCCATCGCTGCGCCGATGAACCCGAACGGCACAATCGCCAGGATGACGAATGGCTGCCAATAGGATTTGAGCGGCACGGCCATCAGCACATAGATCAGCACGGCGGCCAGCAGGAGCGCGCGTTGCATGCCGCCCCGGATTTCACCCATCTCCTCCAGTTCTCCGGCCTTTTCGACACTGACACTCGGATATTTTGCTGCGAGTTCGGGAACGAGTTGCTCGAAAACGGCCTGACCGACTTCCTCCGGTGCAACGGCGGTGCGGTCGATCGAAGCCGCGACGGTGTTGACGCGTTTGCCGTTCTGCCGGTGGATGGTGCCGGCGACATAGCCGCTATTGATTTCAGCAACGGACGGCAGGGGAATCCACCGGCCGTTCTTGCTGCGGACGCGGGTCTGCATGAGGTCGTCCACGGTGTCGCGGGCACTGCCGGCGTTTTGCACCATGGCACGCAGCTCGGTGCCGTTGCGGTTGACCTTCTGCACCTCCGCACCGCCAAAGGAATAGCCGATCTGAGACGCGAGCGTCTGTGCGTCAAAGCCGAGATTGCGGGCTTCCGGCCTGACCTTGATTTCCAGTTGCGGCTGGCCGGTGGCGAGGCTGTCGCGAATGTTGCTGACACCCTCGATCCTTCCGAGAAAAGTCTGAACCTCGTCGCTGGCTCGGCGCAAGAGCTGCTCATCCTTGGAGAACAGGCGAAGCCGGAAACCGCCCGCCAGCTCTTCCGAACCGGTGAACTGCAGTTCGGTCGCACCCTCGACCCCGCCGGTCCGTTCGCGCCATGTGTTGATGATATCGATAATCCCCAGTTCCGGCCGTTCCGCCACCGGCGTGAGCTCGGCGTAGAGCTCCGCAGAGCCGGCATCGGAGATCGTCAGGAACGTCGTGCGTATCGGAGCGCGGTCGAGACCGTGACGCTCATGGAGTTCCGCGTTGAGGGCGCTGCCGATCGCATCGATGCGCTCGACATTCGCCTTTGTGAGCCGATACGGCGCCCGCGCATCCATCTTCAGGCTGATGGTGATGACCTGACCGGGCACATCGGGGAAAAAGACGGTCTTGACCTTGCCAAGGCCGATCAGGCCCAGCCCCAGGGTACCGGCAGCAAAAAACAGGATCAGCGTTGCGTAGCGGTGGCGGATGGCGCTTCTCAACAAGGGCGCATAAATCCGGTCACGAACCCAGCCAAGCCCACCTCTGGCAGTATCTTGAACACGTCCCCAAAGCCGTGCGATCACTGAGCGCCTTTCACGGTTGAATTCCATCTGTGCGAGATGGGCGGGCAGAACGAACTTGCTTTCGATGAGCGAGAAGACCAGCGCGAAAATCACCATGCCGGAGAAACCGGCCAGCACCTTGCCCAGCGGATTGTCGAGCAGCAGCATCGGGAAAAAGGCGGCGATTGTCGTCAGGACGCCGAAAACCGTTGCCACGGCCACTTTGGAGACGCCATCCTCTGTTCCGCGGATCGGGTCCGGGTTGCGCCGTCTTTCCTCATGAACGCTTTCGCCGACGACCACCGCGTCGTCCACCAGGATCCCGAGGGCCAGGATCAGGCCGAAAGTTGTCACGTCGTTGAGCGAATAGTCGACCCATATCGATCCGGCGACCGCAAGTGCCCCCATGACCGAAAAAGGGATGCCCATGGCCACCCAGAAGGCCAGCCCCAGATTCAAAAACAGCGACAGAATAAGGACGACCAGCAACAGTCCCTGGATACCGTTGTTGCGCAGCAGCTTGAGGCGGTCTGAGATATAGTCGGACGAGTCGCCCCAGACCGATATGGCGACACCGGGCGGCAGTTGCGGCTCGAACGCCTCGACCACCTCGTGCACAACCTTTGAAATGCGAAGCAGGTTCTCCTTGCGGCCAACGAGGATTTCCATGCCCGCCGTCGGCGCACCGTTGAAGCGGAAGAGGTAATCGCCTTCCCGGACAGTGTCGCGAATAGTGCTGACATCGCCGAGCAGCACAGTGGTGCCGTCGGCACGCTCGATGACCGGTATGCGGGCATATTCGGTTGAAAAGCGCGCCCGGTCATCCGCCCTTAAAAATATGTTGCCGCCGAGGGTGCGCAGTGTTCCGGCCTGAAAATCGAGCGAACTTGCGCGTATCAGACCGACCACGTCGGCAACGGTGAGATTGAAGCGCTGAAGCGTGCGCGGTTCGACCTCGATACGCATCTCCCGGTCGTGCAAACCCCAGACATTGAGACGCGACAGTTCCGGCTCGGCGAGCAGTTCCTCCCTGAACCGTTCGGCGAGAACCTGCAGCGTCTGCGGGTCGGTCCGGCCATGGATGTTGACGAACAGCGCGGGGAAATCGAAGCCGCTGGAATCAATGACCGGCCGCTTGACCGAGGCCGGCAGGTCCGACACCGCATCAATCCTCAGACGTACCTTGTCGAGCAGTTTCTGAAGGTCCTGGCCGCCGGCACGGCGCACCGTTACCGTCGAGCTGTCATTGTCTGACCGGGAGGTAATGCTGCGCACGCCCTCCAGGCCTTCCAGCGCCTTTTCGATCTTGCGTGTGACCAGCTCATCGACCTGCGCTGCCGGCGCGTCACGATATTCGGTGGAAATAAAGATGCTGTCCGGCGGAACGCGCGGGAAGCCTTCGATGCGCATCGACAGTGCCGTCATGGTTCCGAGGAAGAGCACGAACAGCATCAGGAGATTTGCGGCCACCGGATTGCGAATGAACCAGCCGGTCAGAGCGTGCATGGATCAGTTCCCCGTCGCGACGGGCCGGACCTGTTGGCCCGGTAAAAATGACACCAGCGGCGTCACCGCAACGCGCCAGCTCTCCGCGCTGCCGTCCGGTTCAATGACAATGCGGTTTCCCCGCCGGAACAGGACGGAGGGTTTCATGCGTTGCAGGCGATCCTCTTCATCGAGAAACCAGACATCGCCCTCCTTGGTGAGCGCGGAGGCTGGGATGTTGAGGACGGACGGCAACGTGATACCCGGCAGGACCACCTGGACAAAATCACCGGAAAGAACGGTTCCTGCGCCCGGTTCATCGACTTCGAGGAAGACCTTGTACTGGCGTGTCGTCTCATCGAGGAACCCGCCGGCCTTGCGGACCGTCGCCTTGGCGATGTTCATCCCATTCTGATCGAGGATGTCTGCGGTCCTTCCGGCAAGCGGCTTGCGAAGCAGTGACCAGTCGCGCCCGCTGACTTCCACCGTCAACTCGAACTTGCGGTCATCGACCAGCTTGACCAGCGGATCGCCGATGTTGACCGTCTGGCCGGGACTGACCAAACGCTGCGTCACGAAACCGGAAAACGGCGCTTCGACCGTCGCATCGTCAAGCTGCTGCATGGCGGCAGCCACCCTCGCCTCGGCGGACGTCACGGCACTTTGGGCGATCTCAAGCTGGGGAAGCCGCAGCGCAAGGTCATTGGCCGGGGCCACATTGTTCCTTTCATGCTCCTTTTCAGCAAGGATGTTGGCGTTCTGCGCCCGGCGCAGCTCAAGCCGCGCTTGCTTGAGCGCGAGCTCGGCGGCCCGGAGCTCCGCCACATAGCGACTGTCCTCAATGGCGATCAGTGCTGTCCCGGTTTCAACGCGTTCGCCGACCAGGGCGCTTTCCATGACATCCTGCACGCGGCCGGAAACCGCTGCCCGCAGCTGCGCCGACCAGCGCGGCATGACTTCGGCGAACGCTGAAATTTCCACCGTTTCTTCGCCCATGGGGCGGGTTTCCACCGATACCTGCTGAAGCGGCGGCGGCGCGGTGGCCTGCTTTACGTCGACGGTGTCCTCGGCTGACATGAGAAAAAGCACGACGGCACTGAGCACGACGAGGGCAGTAACAATCCAGATCAAGCGCCGCAAGGGCGATGTCTTTCGCTCTTGCCCGTCATTGTTACCGGCGTCTTTGATATCGACAGGTTCGGTCATGACAGCGCTTCGGACAGGATAATGTTCGACAGGTCACAGCCGGCATTGCTAAGGAACATCTTGAATTCTTTCAGGAGGTGACAAAATAGTCTCAATATCTACCAGTGAACGAACGATCGTTCACTCTAGTTAATGGGCTATGGAATAGGTTTCAAGGCATGAGTGCGCCAACAAACAAAGAGACCGCGCTGCAAAAGCGGAAAATGCGCATCGTCGAGGCGGCGCTGGAATGTTTTCTGGAGAATGGCTACCACCAGACCGGCGTGCGCGAAATTGCAAAAAAAGCCGGTATCAGCCTGGGGAACCTATATAATCACTTCTCGGGCAAGGAGGCCGTTCTGGCCGAAATCGCGGCACTGGACCGACAGGAAACTCAGCCTTTCCTCGACATTCTGGCGGACGATGAACAGCCGGAAGCAACCCTCTTGCGGTTTATCTCCGCCTATGCCGACCACGCAGCCCTTCCCGAAAACGTCATCTTCTCGATCGAACTCGTCAGCGAATCCATCCACAATCCGGAGATCGCTGCCCTTTTCAACGACAATTGGGCATCGCTGGTCGGCGCGGTAAGCAGCCTGCTCAATAAAGGCATGGCCGACGGGTGTTTCCGCGAATTCTCAAATCCCGACGAGACCGCAGAGATGATCATGGACCTGCTGGAAAGCCTGGGTCTTCGGCTCTACTTCGCCGATGGCGGCAAGAAGAAAGACGCCGCAATCGATGATCTGAAGGAATTCGTGCGCTGCGCGATCCGACCGCCGGTTGCCCGGTAAAGTGCCTTGCATTTTGGGCGCCTGTCTAAGGCCCCGAAAAACGCCCTTTTTCGGGGCCTTAGACAGAAGGACCCTCGAACCCGGCTTAGGCCGCGAACTGGCGGATTGACTTTGCCGATGCAGCCATTGCGTCCTTGATCGGAATGAAGGTGAATCCGAGGGTCTTTTCCGCCTTGGCGCCGGAACACGAAAGATTGCGCCCGAGGTTGGGCAGCATGGCTTTGATGTCTCTGACAAATAGGCCCATGACCCGGAGCAGCCAGTTCGGCGCCTGTCGTTTGGGCGTGTTGGCCTGGGGATCGGCCGCCTTGATCATGTTTCCAAGTTCAATAAAGGCGACATTGTCGGCGGCAGCGGCGAAGCGTTCGCCCTTCGTCGCCTCCAGTTCGATGGCTGCCACATGCATTTTGGCCACGTCGCGCACGTCCACACAAGGCATGGTAATCGCCGGAACCATCGGCATTTTGCCGGTCATCATCTGTTCGACGATGTTCAGCGAAGTGCCGTAATTTTTGTCCATCGCCGGACCGAGAACTATTCCCGGATTGATCGTGGTCAGCGCAATTTCGGGATTTTCGGCAACAAAATCCCAGGCCGCCTTTTCAGCAAGCGTTTTGGAGGCCTCATAGGCGTTCACAGACGGATCGTCCGGCGTGGTCCAATTGGATTCACCCGAGGATTCGGTCACCGGTTTGCTGGCGTCCTTGTAAATCGCAACGCAGGACGAGGTCAAAATGACGCGCTTGATGCCCGCCGCCTTGGCGGCGTTCAGTGCCCTGAGTGTTCCGTCTACCGCGGGGCGGATCAGCTCCTGCGGGTCTTTCGGCTGGCTGAAGGGGAAAGGCGAAGCGGTATGCACGAGGACATCCATTCCGTTGAGTGCCTCGGCCCAGCCTTCGTCCTTGGCCAGATCCAGGAAGACAAACTCGATTTTTGCATCCGGAAACAGCGCCTCCAACTCGGATTTGCGCTTTTCCGAACGGATCGAGGCGCGCACCTCATAACCGTTCTCAAGCAGTTCCCTGAGGATGTGTTTTGCTATGAAGCCGGAAGCGCCGGTCAATAAGACCTTTGTCATTGAGTGAGTCCCGTGTTGTTGTCAGGCTGCTGTTGCTTTCCCGATCTCGCGCCCCAAAGCGCGCCATTCATGCAGGCTGTTGTCTTCAATCGCCGCACATAGTGACAAATTTTGTCATCCTGTCTAATTTATGGCAGGCAGAGATGTCAATACGTTTCTGATCAAGCAAATGTTGAGAATGACCTTCGCGTCCAAGGTGCCTTGCACATTTTGCAAGTGCATCTTCACCTTTTGCTATTGTAATCGATCACCACGATTGAGACGTTCGGCAACACCCTCAAATGGGAATGTCAGCATGAGCAAGCATCGCTACCGGATCGGCAGGCAGATCAAGGCCGCTTCAGCATTCATCGGCGTACAGCCTGCGGCGGTTCTTCGGCGCGCCGGGCTTTCTGTCCACATTTTCGACGATGCGGATGCCGAGTTTGACCCCGCGCAGTATTTTGCCATCTGGGCGGCTGCCGAGGGGCTTTCGAGCGACCCTGGCCTCGGGGTGACGCTGGGGCGCAAGATGCCGCATTTGCCGTTCGGTTCCGCCCTGGTGGCCTTTTCCTGCGCCGACACGATCCGCACCGGTCTGGACAGGCTGTCACTGTTCAAACCGCTGATCGCCCCCATCAGGATCGACCACCGGGAAACGGGCGAAGGTTACCTGGTTCGCTTCCTGCCGCTTGGTGACGGCCTGCATTTCAGCGCGCTTCTGGCGAATTTCGAGGGCAGTTATTTTGTTGAACTGTGTCGCCTGCTGACCGGTCACGAGATCGCACCCTTGAAGGTCGGCACCATTGCCCCGGCACCGGCGCTCCGTGAGTTTCTGGGCATTGCACCGCACACGAGCGACGCGCCTGAAATCCTGTTTCGGCATGCCGATATCGACCTGCCGCTGATATCGGAGAACGCCGATATCTGGCAGGGGCTGGAACCGATACTCAGCAAAAAGATGCTGGAATTCGATCGGAATACCTGCGCTGCCGACCGCGTTCGTGCCGAACTGATCGAATTGCTGCCATCGGGACGATCGTCGATTGACGACGTGTGTGGCCGGCTCGGTGTCGGGCGGCGCAATCTGCAGCTCAGGCTCGCCCAGGACGGCACGAGTTTTCGCAGTGTTCTGGAAGACCTGCGTAGAGACCTGGCAGTCGCCTATCTGCGCGACGACACGATGCGGGTTGAGGAAGTGTCCTACCTGCTCGGATTTGCCGATCCCAATTCATTTTACCGCGCGTTCCGCGACTGGACCGGAATGACGCCTGCGGAGGCACGCAATCTGCACTGATTGCGCATATCGCTAGAGAATATGCGCGGCTCGCGAGTGTATCGTGCCGGGTGAGAAGCTAGCTTGTCGGCGGTTTTCAACAAAGGACTCCCGACATGACAAAGGATCTCAAGACTGCGTCCCGCCGCCAGGTTCTGACCGGCGCGGCAGGCATCGGCCTGGCGGCAGCGACGCTTTCCGCAACGGGCGCTCGGGCCCAGGAACAGGCAGGCGCATTCGCTGGCAAGACTGCCTTTATCACCGGTGGTGCGCGGGGCATCGGCCTTGCCTGCGCCAAGGAACTCGCCAGGGGCGGCGCGAACATCGTGCTGTACGATATCGCCGCGCAGCCTGACGAGATTCCATACCCCATGGCGACGGAAGAGGACCTTGCAAATGCAAAGGCCGACGTCGAAGCGCTCGGTGTGCGTTGCCTTGCCATCAAAGGCGATGTCCGCGATGTCAACGCATTGCAGTCGGCAGTGGCGCAGACACAGTCGGAATTCGGCACGCTGGACTTTCTGATCGTCAATGCCGGCATCACCCAGCCTGGCCGACTGGGCGGTTTCGACGAAGAGCAGGTGCGCACGATAACCGACATCAACCTGATCGGTTCGATCAACACGATGCAGGTCGGCATGCCGGTCATGCAAGCTCAGGGAGACGGTCGTATCATCCTGATGGCTTCGACCACGGGGCGTGCAGGAAGCGACAACTTTCCGCTTTACGGAGCAACGAAATGGGCAATGATCGGTCTTGCCAAAAGCGCCGCTCTAACGCTTGCCCCCCAGAACATCACGGTCAACGCGGTCTGCCCGACGCTGGTCCGCACCAAGCTGCTGGACAACGACTATGTCCTGAATGCCCTTGCCCCTGGTCAGGGAGTAACTTTTGAACAGCTCGACGCGCTGGCCAATCAGCAGATACACCCGATGGATATCGGTTTTTACGAGCCGGTCGAAGTTGGCCGGGCGGTCGCCTTCCTGTGCAGCGATGGCGCGCAATTCATCTCGGGCGAGGTCGTCGACATTGGCGCAGCGGCCAATGCGCGCTTTCCGGCCTAATCGTTTCGTCTACCGCGGCGCTGCCGGGACAGGGAACAACAGTTCCCTGGCAGTCACCGGGGTGCAATGCTGCCGGGCTGTCAGGCTGCAGTGTCAATCACCAGGAGCAAGCGCGCTCCAGAGCCTTGCCGAACGCCCGGGGAACGGTGGAGGATCGCAGAGCGCACATCGGAATCCCATTGCGCGCCCCGAAACAGCCCCACCGAGCCGGTGTTCATCGCTCTCACCTGCCTCGGATCATCCCTGTGGACTTCGGGAACGTATTCGGTTCCGGGTCCGCGGTAGGTGCAAAGGAGACGGGCCCGCACATTGTCGAGATGAAACTGCGGACACATCACCCCGTCTGACACATCCAGCCGTATCTGGACGGAGCCGGTTTCCATCACCTGGCCGAAAATCAGAGCCAGCGCCCCGACGTCGCCGGCAAGCATGTTGCGCTGAGGTCCCTGCGGCAGTTTGGCGACATCGCAGGCAGCCTGGACGGCCTCTTCCGCAAGGTGGACAGACACCGTGGTGCGCAGAGCCGGAAGCTGCTCGGCACAGAGGCGGTCAATCCACGTCTCGAAGCCGGCATCGCGGTTTCGCTGCCAGATCGCGGCGCCAACACCGGGCGCTGCAACATCGGCAAGAATATCGGCCTGCCGACCGATCAGTACATCCTGCGCGGTCTGTTGCAGCAAGGCCGGTGGTTCGCAAAGCGCGTGATCCTGGTTTTGACCGGGGAGCATCTGGTTCATGCCGCCTGCTCTCGCCTCTGCCACTTCGCGAATGGATCGGGCAGATCCGCAAATGCCGACAGGTCATCCCCGGCTTCCTGCCCGATCAGACAATTGTCCAACCCGGCCTTCATGGCCTGCCAGTCAATGCCTGAGCCGATAAAGACGATCTCCTGGCGCCGGTCCCCGAATGGCTCCACCCAAAGGTTTTTCAGGTAGGTCCGTGCCTGCTCATTGTCCGGCCAGCGGCTGCGGGGCACCGCGGCCCACCAGGTGCCGATCGGGCTGACGCTGGACAAGGCACCGGCCAATGAGAACTCGACAACCCAGTCCGGCCGGGTGGCCAGCCAGAAGTGCCCCTTGGAGCGAATGACGCCCGGCATCGGATTATTGAGGAATGTATGGATCTTCTGCGGATCGAAAGGCCGGCGTGCGCGGTAGACGTATGAGGTTACGCCATATTCCTCTGTTTCCGGGACATGATCGGCAAATCCGTAGAGCTCCTTGGCCCAATGGGGATGCTCGTGGGCTTTTTCAAAGTCGAACAACCCGGTGTTCAGGATTTCCCTTGCCGCAACCTTGGAATAGTTGGTCTCGATGATTTTGGCGTCTGCGTTCAGGCTGCGGATGATCTTGCGGGCGGCGTCCACCTGTTCCAACTCAGCGGCACCGACCTTGTTCAGAATGACTATGTCAGCAAATTCGATCTGGTCGGTAAGGAGATGCACCAGGGTGCGTTCGTCCTCGTCGCCCAGTGTTTCGCCGCGGTCGCTCAGAAAATCGTGACTGGAGTAGTCTCTCAGGAGATTGACCGCGTCCACCACGGTCACCATCGTATCCAGACGGGCAACATCCGCGAGGCTCTGTCCGTTCTCGTCCCTGAATTCAAAGGTCGCCGCCACGGGCAGCGGTTCGGATATCCCGGTCGATTCAATGAGCAAATAGTCGAACTTCCTTTCACCGGCGAGCCGGCGAACCTCCATCAGCAAGTCATCGCGCAACGTGCAGCAAATGCAGCCGTTCGACATTTCAACCAGGGTTTCCTCGGTCTGGCTCAACTCAGCGCCGCCGGCGCGAACCAGGTCGGCATCGATGTTGACCTCCGACATGTCATTCACAATCACCGCGACCCGGAGCCCCTCGCGGTTGTTGAGCACCTCGTTGAGCAAGGTCGTCTTTCCTGCTCCCAGAAAGCCTGAGAGGACAGTAACGGGCAATCGCGTATCGCTCACGGATCAGTCTCCTGCTATGTAATGTTATTACGTTACCGATTAGCTTGTTCTGAGAGTAAATTGCAAGAAGTAATTCGGGAATTCACATCCACCCGGCGCCAACACCCCTGCAGGAAACCCGACCCTTCGGGGGCAGCTATCGAAACGCAAAAAACGATTGACCGTTATGTTGTAACATTGCATTGCTGCCAGCCGCAACGACCAAGGGAGTTCGTGCGCAATGACTTACATTGCCAAAGCCACGGCCGTGGAACAAAACAGCAAACCGCAACGGCAACGCCCGTCCCGCGCTGATGCCGAGGCAGCCGTTCGCATTTTACTCGAATGGAGCGGTGACGATCCGGACCGCGAGGGACTGATCGACACACCCGCTCGCGTTGTACGCGCCTATGAGGAGTTTTTCGAAGGCTACAACACCGATCCTGCCGATCTGCTCGCCCGTACATTTGAGGAGACCGGCGACTATGATGACCTGATCGTGCTGCGGGATATGCGGCTGGAATCGCATTGCGAACATCATGTCGTACCAATCATCGGCAAGGTGCATGTTGCGTATCTTCCGGCAAACCGCGTCGTCGGGATCAGCAAACTCGCCCGTGTCGTCGAGGTCTATGCCAAACGCCTCCAGATCCAGGAGACGTTGACGTCCCAGATAGCCGATACCATCCAGGACGTGCTTCAGCCACGCGGCGTCGCTGTTGTCGTGGAGGCGGCCCATATGTGCATGACCACCCGCGGCATCAAGAAGCCCGGTGTGAGCATGGTGACGCGGCGCCTGCTTGGTGCGTTCCAGACAGATCCGGAGCTTCGACGCGATTTTCTCGCGACCATCTCAAACCTCGGCGGAGGACTCCTATAGTGACCGTAAATCAGGCTTTTGCTGATCGCGTTTCGATCGAGCAGGTTGAAGAAGGCCGGCTTCTTGCACCCAAATTCGACGACAATGGCCTTTTGCCGGTTGTCACGACCGATGCTGCCTCCGGCGATGTGCTCATGATGGGCGTCATGAACAAAGAGGCTTTGCTGCGTACGATCGAGACCGGCGAAGCGCATTATTGGAGCCGGAGCCGAAAATGCCTTTGGCACAAGGGTGCGACCAGCGGACTCATACAGAGGGTGGTGGAAATCCGGGTCGACGATGATCAGGACGCCATATGGCTGCGCGTTGCCGTCGAGGGCGGCGCCAGTTGCCACGTCGGCTACCGCTCCTGTTTCTATCGTGCGGTTCCGGTGAAGGCGGAAGGGCAACCGATCGAACTCACCTTCAAGGAGACCGAAAAGGTATTTGATCCCGTCGCGGTCTACGGCGACGCGCCGAATCCGACGCAGCTATAAACATCATGCGCATCAGTCTTGCGCTAAGATCCGGGTGTCGTTTTTATGCTTTTTGCTGTAACCCGATTTCCACCATCGGAACGCACACGGCATCAAGAACAGACACCGGTGCGATCTGTACGGTCTTCGAACCTTGGGTAAGGGATCATGGTCATGAGAGCATTTGAGGGTCGCTGCCTGCACTATGCGGCACTTTCCTGGAAAGTTCTGATCGTTTGCGCGCTCACCTGCCTTGCGCCCGTGTCCGCCTACGCGCACTTTGAAGGTGGTACGCTCGGTGGATTTCAGAGCGGCTTTGCACACCCGATCATCGGCGCGGATCACCTTCTTGCCATGCTTGCCGTCGGGATCTGGGGCGCACAGATGGGCGGGCGCAGTGTCTGGACCTTGCCGGTCACTTTTCCGCTGATCATGGCGGCGGGCGGTATTTTCGGCATGAGCGGTTTGCCGCTGCCAAATGTCGAGCTTGGCATCGCCCTTTCCGTGTTCGTCCTGGGGCTCGCAATCGGATTTGCCTGGAAAGCACCGGAATGGGCGGCCCTGTTGCTCATTGCCGTATTTGCGGTCTTCCACGGCTATGCGCATGGCGTCGAGTTGCCAAGGGCTGTCGACCCCGCGTCCTACTCCATCGGCTTCGTCGCGGCAACCGGCGCCATCCATGTCGCCGGAATCGGCATCGGCCTCTTGCTCGGACGACTCTGGAAGGGGCGGCTTTCCCAGTCTCTCGGCGGCGCAATCGCCGCGACGGGTCTCTACTTCGCAGCCAGCCCGCTCCTCCTGTGAACCCTTCCCGACGCGGCCCTTACGCCGTCTATGTTGCGGCTGCCATCCTGTTGTGCAGCGTTGCAGTCTTCCTGCGCCTTTCGGTTCCGGAGGAGGTTACGGACTATGTCGGCAACGGTCTCATGCTGCCCGCTTACAGGTACAGCCTTCTCTTTGCCCTGATCGGCTGCGGGATCATGCTTTCCGGCGAGCAACGCCCCATCGCGCTTGTCGGCAATCTCGCTGTTCTGGCGGCAACGCTCTGGTTTGCGCTTCAATGGGCGGAGCCCATCATCCTACCTTTTCGCGCACTGGCTGAACTCATCGTGCGGTATCCGGTCGTCGCATCGGCCATGGGAATGGGCGCTGGAATTGCGCTTCTTTTTCCGCTCCAGACGCGGAGGTGGCTCACTCCGTTTGTTTGCGCCATCTCCGGTTTTTGTCTGGGCCTTTTCATCATTTTGGAAAGCCCGTTCGATTATTATTACTATTGGTTTTCTACGGCAGGCGGCCTGAGCGGCATGGCCGTGATCATCGTGTCGATTGCGCTGGCCAATGGTGCGCGGCAGCTCGTAGCCGGCGCAACGTTCGCCATCGCCGAGCGCATTTTCGGAAGCTGGCTGATTGCCGCAAGCCTGTTGCTCACGGCACTGACCGTCATGCCGCAGCGTTCCGCTGAACCGGCGCCGAGGGAGACAACAATCATCAACGGGATGGAACTGCCGGTTTTGCCTTGAGGTGAAGCGTCAAGGACAGGCCATGCCTGGCTGCTGCCCTTGATCAGTGGTGAGCAATTCTGCGGAAGGAACTCAGGCCCTCACGTCAAAACGGCTATGTCATTCCGGAACGATTTCACCCGGTAGGGTGTTGATCGTCATGGTGTCGCTCGGCCGGAAATGGACGACGGACCGGATCGACTTGCCCGCCTTGAGCAGATCGAAGGCGGTGTTGATCTGATTGTGGTTCATGTGGTGCGTGATGTAGGGATCGACGCTGAAGTCGCCGCGCAACCACTCATCGACCATGCCGGGCAGTTCGCTGCGTCCGCGCACCCCGCCGAAGGCGGTGCCGCGCCAGACCCGGCCGGTAACCAGTTGGAAGGGTCGCGTCGCGATTTCCTGTCCCGCACCAGCAACGCCGATCACGGTGCACTCTCCCCAGCCCTTGTGGCACGCCTCAAGCGCCGAGCGCATCAATTCAACATTTCCCACCGCCTCGAACGTGTAATCGAGGCCACCTCCGGTCATTTCGACTAGGACGTCCTGTATCGGTGCGTCGTGGTCTTTCGGATTGATGCATTCCGTGGCGCCGAGTGCCAGGGCCAGCAGGAATTTGGAGGTATTGATATCAATGCCGATGATGCGCGATGCGCCATTCATCACTGCACCCTGGATGACGGCCATGCCGACGGCCCCCAGACCGAAGACAGCGACCGTCGCGCCAGCCTCAACATTGGCCGTATTGCGCACGGCCCCGATTCCGGTGGGAACGGCACAGCCCATGACCGAAGCCTTGGACAGCGGCGCCTCCTTGGCGATCTTGGCCACCGATATTTCGGGCAGAACCGTGTATTCGCTGAATGTACTGGTTCCCATGTAGTGCAATATCTGCTTGCCCTTGTAGGAAAAGCGTGAGGTTCCGTCAGGCATCACACCGGCGCCTTGGGTCTTGCGGATGGTCTGGCAGAGATTGGTTTTGCCCGATTTGATATATGGGCAATCCGGGTCTTCGGGAACGTAGAGCGGAATGACGTGGTCTCCCGGTGCAACCGAAGTGACGCCTTTGCCAACATCCTCCACAATGCCACAACCTTCATGGCCGAGTATGCAGGGGAACAGACCTTCAGGATCTTCGCCCGAAAGCGTGAACACATCCGTGTGGCAAAGGCTGGTCGTCACGATCCGGACCAGCACCTCCCCCTCCTTCGGGCCTTCAAGATCGATCTCTTCAATTTCGAGCGGCCGGTTTGGCTCCCAGGCGATTGCTGCACGTGTTTTCATCTTCGGTCTCCCATCGAATTCAGTGGATTAACGCTTAAGTCTCGTGATTGTTTTGCGTCACAACGTAATGACCTGATCCGGCGCGGCAGGTCCAAGGGCCGCATAGAGTTGCGGGAAGCAGCCGACATGAACACCGTCGACCACGTCTTTGGGCGTCACCTCACCCGTGCCGCACTGATGAAATTCGCCTTCCGCAAGATTGCGCCGCAATGCACACTGATCGCAGGCCATCAGAAGGATGTTCTTTTCGGCAGCAACGCGTGCGAGACGTTCGCCAATCGGATCGCCCTTGCGAAGGGCATAGAGATTGTCGTCAAAGAAGAACATTCCGGCCACTTCCGCGCCGTGATTGCCGTCCTCGAGCTGTGGCAGGATCATGGTCGCGAGCTTGTATGTGGCGGCCATGTCTGTGGCGAAGATATAGGCGACTTTCATGTACTGTTTCTCCGTTCGCTGCGTTCATGTTCTTTCGCGTGGTCCGGGTCACGGTCGGTCAGTGCGGCTCCCGTTCGAACAGTCTTTTCGCCATGACGCCCATGCGTGCCTCCACGGCTTCAAGTGCGTCGAGGATCAGGTCTTCCCGAAAGCGGCGTCCAACCACCTGGACGGCAACCGGCATTCCGTCATGCATGGCGGATGAGACGATGCCTGCCGGAATGCCCAGATAGTTCATGGCAAAGGACCACAGGCCGCAGCCAAGAACCTCCATGATGCCGTCCTTGCCTTCTGCGTCCCGGTTCCATGAATAGGTCGGCGACGGCAGGAAGGGCGTCAATACGATCGGATAGCGATCCAGCAACAGGTTCCACTGCCGAATGTAATGGGAGCGCCGTGCCATCTGGCGCAGCAGCTCATCGGTTTCGAAAGGCGGGAAGAGTTCGAAATAGTGATTGAAAATCCGCCTGATTTCGTCACTGCCATGCTCGTGGATGTCGGCCATCGTCAGCAGGCGGACCTCGGCCATCAAAGCGCGGTAGCCTGTCTCGCCTATCTCGCGAATATCGGGTGTGTCGACCTCGACCACCTCATATCCCGCATCAACAAGGCAGTCCCGCGCCACATCCAGCGCTTTGATGATCGCCGGGTGCGCCTCGAACTGGTAGGTGTTTTTGGTGAACGCGACCTTTAAGGGGCCCTCCAGTGCCGGGCCATCGAACGGCACCGGCACCTGCCAGGGATCGCGCGGGTCGTATGCAATCGCGGAGCGCATGGCGAGCCGCACGTCCCGCACCTCGCGGCAGATCACGCCCTGCACCGACATCAATTGCGCGAGAATGCCGCGCTCGGCCTTTTGCGAGGGATTCCAGGCTGGCGTACGGCCAAGTCCCGGCTTTACCGTAACCGCGCCTGTCGCAGCAGAAGGAAAACGCAACGAACCTCCGATATCGTTTCCATGGGCAACCGGACCCATGCCACTCATCACGGCGGCCGAAGCGCCCCCTGATGATCCGCCGGACGATGCCCAATCGTTCCAGGGGTTGAAGGTGCGCCCGTGAAGTTCGTTGGTCGTTGTGGCGCGAAACGAGAACTCCGGTGTATTCGTGCGACCAATAACAATTGCGCCGGCTTCGGTCAGGTTCTCGACGATCGGTGCGTCGGCGGGCGCGATGATATCGGCAAAGGCCTTGACCCCGTTCGGCGTCGCCCTGCCCTTCTGATCGACGTTTTCCTTGATCGTGACCGGCACGCCGTGCAGCGGGCCGACCGGACCGGATTTCTGGAAGATGGAATCGAGGTCGCGCGCGCGGGCAACGGCTTCATCGCCCAGATCATCGACAACGGCATTGAGGTGTCCGTTTACGGCACGCATGCGGTCCACTGTGGCGCCGACAACTGCCTCTGCAGTGATTTCACCGGCGTTGATGCGTTCCGAGAGTTCGCTTGCGCTCAACTGCCAGATCGGTGTGTCCGTCATCTCAAAGGGCGCCCGGCAAATTATCGGTTCTCGACTTTGATGCCGGCACCCGCAGCATCAGCGACATCCGTTCTTTTCACCTCGGCCATCGGAAGATGTATCCGTATCGAGATGATGGGCCTTTCAGGTTCCAGTATCCCGATAACCGTCTCGATGTCGGGGCAGCCTTCCTCCCGGCATGCAAGCTCCGCAACGGTCAGTGTCGCGTCCTCCGGCAGTTCCATCAACTCGCGGACCCATTGCTTGATCTCCGCCGACTTGGCCTGCAGCCTGTTCGCCTTCGGCGCGAGCGGATTGTTGAACCTTGTCATGCCGTCAGGACCTGTTCCTGGTCGATGCATAGCCGAAAACCTTGCTCGATGGTGTCGCGCGGCAAATCACGACCGATGAAAACAAGACGCGTGATGCGCTCTTCGTCCGCTTTCCATGACCGCTGATGGTCGCCCTCCAGCATCATGTGGACGCCTTGGATGACGAAGCGTTCATCATCGCCTTCGAAGGCAATGATTCCCTTCATCCTCAGCATGTCGGGACCGTGATCCTGGGCAACTGACTGTATCCACGCGAAGAACCGCTCCGGATCGAGCGGAGCATCGCTCGTCAGGGAGAAACTCCTGACATGGTCGTCATGATGGTGGTGGTGGAAGTGCTTGAGGAATTCCGGTTCAACCTCGAGCACCCGATCCAGGTCAAACGCGTTTCTGCCGATCACCTTGCCTAGCGGCACCTGGCATCGCTCGCTTCGGTGGATGACGGCGGTCGGATTTATCCTGCGAATCCGCGCTTCCACATCGGCAAGTTCCTGTTCGCTGACGACATCGATTTTGTTCAAAAGTATGGTGTCAGCAAACGCCAGTTGAACCTGCGCCTCATGGGCATGGTCCAACTCTGCGAGCAGGTGCTTGGCGTCCACGACCGTGACAATCGCGTCGAGTTTCGTCTTCGATTGCACGTCTTCATCAACAATGAAGGTCTGTGCGACCGGTGCCGGATCAGCGAGACCCGTTGTTTCCACGATAATCGCATCAAAACGGTTACGGCGCTTCATGAGGCCTTCGATAATTCGGATAAGGTCACCGCGCACAGTGCAGCAAATGCACCCGTTGTTCATTTCGAAGACTTCTTCGTCGGCGTCCACGACCAGGTCATTGTCGATGCCGATATCGCCGAATTCGTTGACGATGACCGCGTAGCGTTTGCCGTGATCTTCCGAAAGGATGCGATTGAGAAGTGTTGTCTTGCCGGCGCCCAGATAGCCGGTAAGAACGGTGACGGGTGTCCTGTCTTGAGTGTTCATGGCAGTTTCCGCGTTCTGGTGGTGAGATTGGTGAATTTGCTGTCGAGAAAAGCCGTTAGGGCGCCGTGAAAACGCTTGAACGATCCGATGAACGAAAACGGCGCTTGGTCAATCAAAGCTGAGAACAACGCACGGACCGGTTCGGGGTCCACGCCGCTGGTTATGAATACAAGGCGTGTCCTGTGATCATCATCAGGCCAGGCATCGAGCCGAACGGGATCCGACAAGGCGTGCTGAACCGCGTGGACGACAAGCGGGCAATCGGGTGTTTCTTCGGTTGCGACAATTCCCTTGACCCGCAAAAGCCGCTGCCCTGCTGATTGCTGAAGGACTGCGAGAAACTGATGAAACCGTCGCTCAGGCAACGGCCTGTCAGCAACGATGCTGAAGGTGCGGATGCCGGGTCCGTGCCGTGAATTCGTTTCACCGGCATTCGATTGGGAAGCATGCCCGGCCTCCGTTGCCAACGCGGCTTCCAGCGCAAGCCAACCGGCCACATCCTCTCCGCGGTCGACAGCGGAATAGGGTCTCGGTGAAAACAGAGCTGAAAGGTCCGGGTCCCGGCCATCGACGATATCGGCGCTTGCATTAAGTGCACGCAGGTCATGCGAAAGAGCAGCGACATCAGCCGGCTCATCGAGAGCGGAAAGCAAATCCGTCTTTGTCAAAACAATACGGTCCGCAAAAGCAACCTGCTTCAGCGCTTCGAAATGGCCTTCAACGGATGCCAGTCCGGTCACAGCATCAAAAAGCGAAATAAACCCTGCCAGATAGAAAACGCTGTCGACGGTCTTGTCGAACACCTTGCCGTTTCTGTTCTGGTTGGCGGACAGCGCGTTGACCAGCGGCGCCGGGTCACCCAACCCGCTCATCTCAACGATCACGCGCGAAAATCGGCCCGTTGTGTTTTCAATGGCAGCACAGTGCAGATCGAACAGGGTGGTCCGGATGTCGGTCGTGCCCGAGCAGCAAAGGCAACCGGTCGAAATCTGATTGATCGTGGTTTCACCCTGGCGCACCAGCAGATGATCGATGGGGACGTCGCCGAATTCGTTGATGATCACGGCAGAATCATGGAAGGCAGGATCGCTCAGAAGCCGGTTCAAAAGCGTTGATTTGCCCGCGCCGAGAAAGCCACTCAGGAGATAGACCGGTATGCGGCCACCCTCGGGTTGAGATGCCTCACCGACTGGCCTTGCCGCCGCGCTGGGTTTGACGTGTTCCATGATGGCGATCAGGCAAAGCGCGAGGAATGATGACCGGTGATCAGCCAGCGCGAGTCTATCTCTTCGAAGGTAAACAGAAAACGGGCGGGCACGGTATCCTCGCCTGTCCTTCTGCGGAAACGAAAGGTGTAGATCCCTCCAACGGCCACAGTTCCGCGCTCGCGATCGATGCGGCATTCCTCACGGTTGACGGTACAGGTCGGACCGCCGTCACCCAGAAAGAACTCGAAATAGCGACGGCGACCGTCGGCTTCGACAATGACCTCATTTGAAAGGGTTGGAACCAGAATCGCGTCAGCCGCGTAGAGATCCAAAACGGCTTCGATTTGTCCTGCAACAACCGCCTCCGTCCACTGCTTCAGCGAAGCGCGGGCTCCATCCAAGGCAAAATCCGCTCCTTCTCCGGCACGCTCACTCGAAATCTGGGTCAAATTCTTTCCCTTGTAACCGCTCAGGACATCTCGACTGATGTAACAGGCATCCAAATGGCAAATTGGGCGGCGGAACCATGACAATTCCGTGCCCAACTGCATTCATAACCCGGAATGTAACGTTATATCATTGCATGGCGAAATCAAGACAGTGAGGCTGCGGCGGGATCCGACCCCGGGGCACAAAACAGGGGGGCAACGCTGTGCCCCCAAAAAAGCGCCCGGTGTGTTGCGGCAGATATGAAGGTGCCGTTCGCACCACCCGCTTTTTGCAGGACCATTGCCGCAATGGCTGATGGTCATCAGGGGGCTTCGGCCCGGGTCGAAGCGTTTGCGGCTAGTCCATCGAACTGATGCCGAACAGGTTGCCTTCGGTATCCTGACACAGCGATACCCAGCCATATTCACCGATCGAGAATTTCGGCCTGATCACCTTCCCGCCGGCGGCCGGGACGCGCCCCTCCTCCACCGCGCAGTCCTGCGCGGAGAAATAGACGATGGTGCCGCCGGCTCCGGGAGACGCGTGGGGCGACTTCGTCAACGCGCCGCCGGCGCCGTAGGCGCTCATGTCCGCCGGAAAACTCATCATCCGGCTTTCGCCCGTCGGGTCACCGATCGGTTCGAGCTTGCACGCCAGCACGGTCTCGTAGAAGGCCACCGCCTGATCCAGATCGTTTACGTAGATATCGAACCATCCAACCGCGTTCATCTTGGACATTATCAACTCCTTTCTGTCGTTGCATATGTCCACCGGGTAGCAAGCCGCTAACGGACCGTATTGTAGATTTCAGACATCAAACTTCCTCGAATACTGACCCGGCGTGTATCCCGTCGCCTTGCGGAAGGAGTGAATGAAATGGGACTGGTCGGCATATGAGAGGGACGGTTCGCCGTCGAGCGATTGCTGAAGCCTCAGGACTTTCAGAAAGTCGTGCGGAGAAAATCCCGTTGTCTTCTTCAGAACCCGCTGCAACTGGCGCGGCGACAACGCCGATGCCGCCGCCATATCGGCGACGGAATGGATGTCGTCGAGATTCCGGAAGATCTTCTCGGTGACATTGTTGGCGATAACCAGCCCGCTTTCTACAAGGCTCTCAACGAAGCGTATCAGCAGGGCCTTTTTGGCCGCAAAGTCCTTGCCGATCATGGACCGGTTGAGGGCGATCAGAGGCAGTGTGCCGGCATAGGTGTCTTTCACGAGCCCATAGGACGTTTCTTCACGGCTTCCCTGCCAGACGCCGGGAAGAAGGCGGATGTTGATGAAGTGAAATGACTTGCCAAGGTTCAGTTCCTCCGAGGATGCCTGCAGCCGCGTGATCCCGGCCACGCCTGGATCGCGCTGGTCGAAAACGATGTAAGTGCAGGCATCCGGCAGCGCATGGAAACGATAATCTTCGGGCAATGGCGCCAGCGTTCGAAGCTCGATAAACCTGTGAACGATACCGCGCAGGTGATCCGGCGGCGGCGCCTCGAAGAACTGCACCGATTCAACCGCTTTGTCTTTGCCGTTTCCCTTCGGATCGTACATGCCGCACCCGCTTAAATCGCAATTTCGTTCCGCAACAACATTGTCGAACTGATTTTGTACGACAAATGCCGCTCGTTCCAATGCCCTATGCGAAATCGCACGCCGGCAAAGGGCCGAAGCAGTGTCAGGCCTTCTTCAATGCGCTGTCTGCTTTGCCACCTTGGCGGCCGAGACATGCGTTAGCTCTGGGGCGTATCAAGCCGGTATTTGAGAAAGCGCGCGCCGTCATATTCCACTTCGCCGACAAAATACGCTCCGATCCTGTCCAGAGCCCCACGGCTCTTTCGGGACGGCGGGAGCAGAAAGGTGACGAAGGGTATCCGCTCATCGGCAATCGCGAATTCGATCGCCTTTTGCGCTATGCGGCGTCCCAATCCAAAGAATTCCGGCTTGAGCACCAGGCCAAAGTCCCATTCGTCGCCTTCCTTCTGGAAGCCGCCCCAGCCGACATAGATCCCGTTGAACAATATGGCCCAATGCCCAAGCCCGTCGCGCTTCCAGCAGGCTTCCTTTGCCGCAACGAAACCGCGAAGCTCGGCTTCACCCCACGGTGAGCCAAGGAGAGGCATATGCTCGGCCACGCGAGGATCCGACATATGGGACAGGATCTCTTCGGTCGAGATCGTCGGCAATCTGGCAAATGAAATTCCGGATGACATTGGAAACCGAGACCTGTCGTTTACGGGAATTCATGACCTGCCGAACGCCGCGTCAACGGTCTTTCCCGGCATGACCGACCGCCCGCGCCGCCGGCAACTGCACGATCACCAGCGGAAGCCTGGAGGGCTTTGAAGACTATATGCGGGACCGAGCGTGATTGCATCACGTGTCGTGCGGTTCCGGCCTGGGCGGCAGATATCGTCCGGCCAAGGCGGCGTGTTGCATCGTTTGTGGATTTTTGAACCTTTTCGGGCGGCCTCGCGTCGAACGGTTATGGCAGCGATGCCACCACTTCAAAGGACCGAGGAAACCGACATGAAACCCGTCTCATACTTCGCGGCACTTCTGGCAGGTGTAGCCATTCTGGTTCCAATGGGATCGATTGACGCTCAGGCCGTCGACATCAAGGTCCAAAGGGCCGTGAAGGTCCATCCGAAGGCCGTTGCCAAGCCGAAGATCAAGGTCTCGCCGAAAGTTGCGGTGAAGCCGAATGTGAAGGTCAAGACGCCGAAGGTCGCCGTCAATCCGAAGATCAAGATCGCGCCGAAAGCGGTCAAGCCGAAGATCAGGGTGAATGTCGCCGCCAAGCCGAAAAACGATTCAGCGCGGGATGCTGCCCTACCCCCGGACACGGCCGTGCCGGCTCCGTCCGCGAAGCCGACCGCATCGCAGCGTGAAATCAACATAGCCAAGGTACCGGTGCCCAAACCGCGCGAACCGCAGCCCGGTATCCAGGACGCCTTCGAAGCGAAGGAAGCCGCGAATGCTGCCGAAGCCGCGCGGGAACTCGCAGGCATGAACGACATCCGGGCGGGTGCCAATGCTGCGGGTCAGGCTCCGGGGTTTCTGTTTCCTCCGGAGTCAAACGATGACGGCAAGGACGCACCTGACGAATCTTCCTTCGGCGAAGCGAACGGCAATTCCAGCAAGCCAGCATTCGGTCCGGACTTCGTTGATCTTGGCGGCTCGGGAATTTCCTCCGAATTGTTCAACCCGGCGGGCAGGAACAGTCATTCCAACAATGCCTCCGAACCGGGCACTCCGGGCTTTCTGAATGTGCGGAACGTCAGCGTGCACGATGCCAACCCGTCAGGCAAAAAGCCGGACAAACCGGTGACCGAGATTCCGCAAGTGGATCCGCCGCGCCAGGGCATGAGCGATCACCTTGCTATCGACATAGATGACTTCGGAAATGTGCAACATACGAGAACCAGTACGCGTGAGGACCAGACCGGCTGGACCACCATCACAACCTTTTTCGATGATGGAGCCCGTGCGCTGGAATCCTGGGATTTCGACGAAAATGGCGATCAGGTCGGCGAGACCAGATACCACTATGTCCCACCGCCGCTCGCCGAACGCCGCGATCCCGATTCCGCGGAAGGCGGCTGGACGCCCCCCTGGATGAAAGACGACCCGAAGACCATCGCGGACAAGGCCGACTCAATCGGTCCGGGCGGCCTGCCTTCGGCCCCGGAAGATGCGGGTCCGGGAACCGCAAGCAATACGGCACCGATCGTGTCGCAGGAACGGTTGCTCTCCCGCTATGACACGGAGCGCAACGACGGAACGTCTCCGACCCCGATCGAACCCAAGGGCGCGTGCCAGGACTGCTGAAGGCTTAAAGTCCGGTGATATGGCCTCGCCTTTCAACGGCGGGGCTTTTTTTTGAACCTTTTCGGGCGGCCTCGCGTCGAACGGTTATGGCAGCGATGCCACCACTTCAAAGGACCGAGGAAACCGACATGAAACCCGTCTCATACTTCGCGGCACTTCTGGCAGGTGTGGCCATTCTGGTTCCAATGGGATCGATTGACGCTCAGGCCGTCGACATCAAGGTCCAACGGGCCGTGAAGGTCCATCCGAAGGCCGTTGCCAAGCCGAGGATCAAGGTCTCGCCGAAAGTTGCGGTGAAGCCGAAGGTGAAGGTCAAGACGCCGAAGGTCGCCGTCAATCCGAAGATCAAGATCGCCCCGAAAGCGGTCAAGCCGAAGATCAAGGTGAATGTTGCCGCCAGGCCGAAAAACGATTCAGCGCGGGATGCTGCCTTACCCCCGGACACGGCCGTGCCGGCTCCGTCCGCGAAGCCGACCGCATCGCAGCGTGAAATCAACATAGCCAAGGTACCGGTGCCCAAACCGCGCGAACCGCAGCCCGGCATCCAGGACGCCTTCGAAGCGAAGGAAGCCGCGAATGCGGCCGAAGCCGCGCGGGAACTCGCGGGCATGAAAGACATCCGCGCCGGCGCGACCGCCGAGTTCGGCTTCAATATGCCGGAGCTTGGCGGAGAAGAGGCACCGGGCAAACAGGACCAGCTGGGTGGCGTCCCGGGCCGCAAGGGCAGCGGCTTCGGCTTCGGTGACGATCTGGGAAGCGGTCCGTTCTTGCCGGGTCCTCAGAACAGCCACGGCGGCAAAACGCCGAACAATCCCTATGCCGTAACGCCGGAGAGCATCGCGGCCGGCATGGGCGGGGTCGCGGGTCAGCAAACCGAGCGCTTGCCGCTTCACAAGGAAGTCGATCACAGTCGTGATCAGCCCAGCTTTGCCTCCAACGGACAGGTTGGCACATCCGATTACCTGAAACAGCACCCGGATGGCACATCGACGCTGATCCACGAGGAGTACAATGTGTTGGCGGATACGCATACGGATCGGGTCATTCAATATGATCGCGATGGCAATATCGTAGAGGATACCGGGCCGAGGCCGATTGAAGGCGATTCCGCTGGCCAGTCTGCAACCGAACTGCGCAATCCCGACCATGTCGGCGGCAATCCGGACTGTTGGGGCATCGATTGCGTCGTCGGCTCGTCCGAGCCGAAAGGGCTTATCACCAAAAAGACCGACAACAACCAGGTTCTGACCGCAGCGCCCGACCACGCCAATCCGAACGGCACGGGCGGCAGTCCGGTCGTGTCGCAGGAACAGCTGCTGTCCCGCTACGACACCGAACGGTCCGGAGGATCATCACCGACCCCGATCGACACCCGGGGAGCCTGCCAGGATTGTTAGAGAGTTCCACCTGAACAAGTGAAGGCCCCGCTGCAAAGCGGGGCCTTTCTTTGTCCATTGCCGATCAAGATCGAAACAGGGCGGTGCCGATCACCGGAGAGACGAAAGCGCACCGAGGGGATCGACGAGGCCTGCGCCGTATGTGGGGTCCGCGCCCTCATTGCCCCGGTCAATCGCGGTCGAGGTCAGGATATTGCGCAATTGCGAGGTCGTGAGTTCGGGTTGATGTTCCAGCAACAGTGCAGCGACGCCGGATATGTGCGCCGTCGCCATGGAGGTCCCCGTCGGTGTGTCGTATTTTCCGTCAGGCGCCGGCGCCAGAATGGCAACGCCCGGCGCCGCGATTTCCACATAATCACCCTGATTGGCGCCGTCGAACACCTTGCCCGCACTGTCGACAGCGGTGACGGCTATGGTCTGCGGATGGGCACCCGGGTATACCGGTTTCGCCTTCGGGCCGTTGTTGCCGGCGGCTGCAATCATCAGGACGTTGCGATCCGCCAGCGCATCAAGGGCATGAAGAAGAACAGGATCGCGCGGGCCGGCGAAGCTCATATTGATGACTCTTGCACCGGCAGAGGCTGCTTCATCAAGCGCCTTGGCGATCGTGAAACTCGTTGAATGGGCGTGACCGTTCTTGTCCAAAGCAAACGCCTGGATCGACAGAATGCGGGCATCGGGCGAAACGCCCGTCAGGGTGGACCCGGCGGCGAGAATGCCGGCGATGGCAGTGCCGTGAGCACCCGGAACGGCGTCGAAACCGGACACATTGATGCTTGCCGCGTCGGTGCCGCTGAATTCGGCATGACCAAAATCGGCGGCGGTGTCGATAATGGCGATGGGGATCTGCTTGCCCGTGCTGATCCGGTGCGCGTTTTCAAGGCCGAGCGTATCTATGGCGTATTGCAGGCTGGCCGGTCCGGCCTTGCGGTCCTGAGCGGCACTCTGCTGCAGGAAATAGAGGTAAACGGGCTGCACGGCGATAATATCGGGGTCCGATGCCATGGCCCGTACAACCTCGTCCCTGGATGCACCGTCGGCGACCGCGACCCGCAGGGCACGCGCCGAAATCAGCGGCAACCCGGTTTCATCAAGCAGATCGACGGAATAGCGGTCGGCAACCTGCGAACCGGTGTCCGGGAATTCTTCCGAAATCACCACGAGGATCGTCTGTTCCTCTGTCGGGGCGTCGATGATGGCAGGCAAGCCGAAACTCAACACCGGGCGCGGCGCCGGAACCGGAACCGCGGCGCCCTGATCCGGAGAGGCGCGTTGCCCGCCTGTTGCACCGGACTGCCCGTTGTCCTGATTTTGTGTCGCTGTCGACGAGGAACCCTTGCCTGCACCAAGGCGCCCGGGATCGACCTTCGGCACTTTGATGGTCGGCTTTACCGGCTTGATGGCCGGTTTTTGCACCTTCGGTTTGGGATTGAAATTCGCCTGCGCCACCGCCTTGGTGATGGCAGGATTCCGGAGATCGTCGGACGGCAACGCGAATAGCACGCATAATCCGATGGCAAGTGCAGCAGTCGTTTTCCATGTTCGGGTCGGTCGCATCGCTCGACACTCTATTGGGTTTCAGCAAAAAACCGGACAATTTCCGCGTTCTCAAGCGCCCTCAAAGCCGTCTCCGCATCAGGTCCGTTCGCTACCACTATCCGGTAGATGCCGGCCGTATCGGGGCCGCCGACAACGGTGGCTTCAGACCCGTTGAGGAGTTCGTTTATCTGTTCAACCGTGGCTGACGGTTGGAACGCCATGAGCACGACGGTGCCATCGGGTGCCGTGTCTGTCGGAGCCGAAGCCGTCTCGAAGGCCGGCACCTCTCTTTGCAGCAAAACACCGATCGTGGCTGTCTGAGCGGCAAAAATCGCGATCACCGCCGCAGCGGCTGCGGCCAGAACTTTGGGCGTGAAAAATTCTGCAATCTTCTCCATCCAATTCTGCCTTGCGGCTGGCGCGGGCTTTTCGGCCGCGATCTCGGCCATCAGAGCCTGCAATGCGCCCGCCTTCGGCGCACCGAGGGACTCGCTATCGCGAACCGTCAGATCCATCTCCTCCAGACTGCGCTCAAGATGGTCCCGTGCGTCCTTGTTATCCGCCAACCAGGCCTCGACCAGGGCGGTTTCAGATTGGGTCAGTTTGCCGGTCGCGTACCAGGGCAACAGCAATTCGGGATCGGACGTGTCTGGCTTTTGTTCGGCAGTGTTCATCATGGCCAACCTCGATCAATTCCGGCGGCTGCGAAAAAATGAGACAGTTGTTTGCGCGCGTGAAACATGCGTGTCTTGACCGTATTCGTCGGGATAGCGAGGATTTCGCTCACCTCCCCCACGGTCTTTTCCTGATAATAGACCAGGTCAATGACCTCCCGATGGGAAAGGGACAGCTTCTTCATGCACGCGCGCATCACATCCGCCTTGTCCTGTTTGGCAGCAGTGGTCTCGGGGGAATCGGCGTCATCCTCCAGCTGTTCGGCATAATCATCATCGAGCACCACCGTGCCTTTCTTCCTCAAATGGCTCATCGCCAGGTTGCGGGCGATCGTAAACATCCAGGTTGATACGGTCGAATTGCCGCGAAAACCGTCCGCGCTCCGCCAAACCTGCAGATACACTTCATTGGTCAGTTCCTCGGCAATCGCCTCAATGGCGACCAGGCGCAGGACGAACCTGAAGATCCTGACATTGTGGCGCGCGAACAGCGCCTGCAAAGCAATGTCATCCTTTTTTGCTATGCGGGCAACAAGCTCACGATCTGCATCTGCGGCATTCACCATGTTTCCAATCGTCTGCTCAATAGACTCGGCATCGGGACAAAAGGTTCAAAATCCGTTGTATTTTTGTTGCACCAGCAAGTTTAAAAATTACATGCGATGCCACAACCGTTTACTTGTCGCTCGATGAATGCACAGTTACTTCCGTGCAAATCGAGGGTGATTCAGCGATGGCTGGGCGGACGGGCTTCCAAAAACTCATGTACAGACTGGCTCTATGTGCCGGGTCATTGAGTCCGGCGGCAGCCCTGGCCGATGAAAGCATGGTCTATCATCAGATCATCGTGAAACCGCAACTGATGATCGAGAAGGCCCATCAATTGCAAAATTCCGTCAACTGGGCTGCCCGGCACGCGCTCGATCCGCGCAACACCGGTCTGGCCGCCGTATCGGCCTACGGTACCGGCGACGGCGGCGAGGCACCGGCCGATCCGCGGTGGAATGTGTGGATCGACGGCAGCTATACCAATATCGATGACAGTCAGCCGATCAGCGGTTACGACAGCGACCAGACCGTCGGCCTTGCCGCCATCGACTACAAGCTCACCGAGCGTTTCATCCTCGGTGCGCTGATCATGGGGTCCACATCCGATACGACCAATACAGGATCCGTCTTTACCGGTTCATCAAGCACCGACGGTTGGGGTGCGGGCCTCTATGGAGCGGCCATCATCGGAAACGCCCTGGTTGCCGATGTCTCCTGGGTCTACAACAGCACCGACAATTCGTCTTTCGATGGCACGGACACGGCCAGCTATTCATCCCACGGCTGGATCGCCGCCGGCAATCTGACCTACTATCATTATGTCGACAACTGGCGTTTTTCACCGTCGGTCGGCATCAACTACGCCTATAATCGCGACGATGCCTATGCCGACAGTATGGGGCTGACCTTTCCGCAGCAAACCCAGAAAACCGGCGTTTTCGAGTTCGGCGGTCAGGTCGGATACACACTACCGTCGGAAAATTCCGGTTCGGCGGAAATCTGGGCGGGGCTCTACGGTGAATGGACCTATATGCGCGAGGTGTCGCCATCCTTTGGAACCGTCACGCCCATTCCAACCCGTGGGGATGACGTCGATGCACGCCTTAGCGCCGGTGTGGATGTATCGTTGAACGAGCGTTTCTCGCTTTCCCTGTCGGGCGAAGTCGGCGGCCTTGCGATCAGCGATTTCCTTTCAGCCACCGGCAACGCAAGAGCTGCCCTGTCCTTCTGACCGGCATGTTCGGCAGTCACGGTCCGGCCTCGACCATGTTGTCTTTGCGGTTCTCCTTTGGGTCGACATACCGCGCCCGGGCCAACTGAATCGGGACTTCCGGGCTAACCTTCGTCTATGAAGTCTTCATCGTCCAGCAGGTCGTCGGCCGGCAACTCATCGTCCGCAAGGTCATCGGCTTCGAGCTGAAGCTCCTGGTCTTCATCGTCTTCCACGGTCAGCACCTCTGCCTCCCGGGCCGGGACTTGTTGCTCAACGGATTCAGGTGCCGGATCTTCCACGGCATCCGGCGTACACTGCTTCAACATTGCCGCCCGAACTTCGATCTCGGCGTTGATCGTGTGCAAGTCAGCTGCTTTGCAGAAAACAAAATGACCGAGTTTGTTGTCATGCCAGCGCAGCCCGGAGAACCCGCACCCAAGTTCCAGATTATCGGCATATTGCCGAACTGTTGTTTCCGCGTATTGCGTGCATTCGGCGTCGGAAGCAGCCTGGGCCTGGTTCAACCCCGCCGTCAATGAGGCGAACAACACCGGTAACGCATATCCGATTTTGATCATGTGTTTTCTCCGGAATCGCACCTTTTCCTAACGCAACCGGAAATCACGGTCATGACGCAGATGCGCTATGCGGATCTGTCCGAGAGGTACCGGGGCGGCATTGATCTGTATCGGTCCGTGTAGCGCAAATGCGTCATGCGCCCGCGCCCCTCACCTCCTATTATCCCTGCGGCGCGCACACGCTTCACAGGCGTCTTTCATTTGGAGACCAACGATGTTGATCAAACGGTTCTTGGGCCTGGGTGCAATCATCGGTTCAGCGTCACTCTTCATGACCGCGGGAACGATGTCGGCCGCGGATATTCACGATCCGGATTCAGTGGGTTGGGCATTCCGGAATGACCTGACGGACAAGGCCTACGCCAGCGCGTGGAAATCGTACAAAAATCGCGGTTACATGCCCGTTGATATCGACACGATCCAGGGCAGCAGCCCGCGCTATTCCGGCGTCTGGCAACGGAACGTTGATGGCCGCGATTGGGTCAGCTTTCGCAACCTGACCAGCGAGAAATTCGGTGAGCACTGGAAGACGTACAGGGCGAAGGGATACCGGCTGATCGACCAGGATATGGATCTGGTTGGCGGCAAGCTGCGCTATTCAATGGTCATGGTGGAGAACAAGGAGGGCCTGAAATGGAGCTCCAATCGCAACATGTCGAGCGAAAAGTTCACCAAAGCCTTCAATGATATGAAGAAGACCCACAAGCCGATCGACATCGACGCCGTGGAGACCAATGGCAAGCTGCTCTATTCGGTCATCTGGGTTGAAAATACGGCGCGTCAGGGATGGGCGCAGCTGCGCGATATGACGCCGAAGGTCTATGGCGAGAAGTTCAAGGAATTTCGCAAACAGGGATATCGGGTTGCCGACCTCGATTGCTACCTCCGCAATGGCAAGCTGACCTACGCCGCGATCTGGGAGAAGAATACGCCGGGTCGCGGCTGGAGTGCTTCGCGCGGCATGTCCGCAAATGACCTTCGCAACAAATGGCGCCGGCTCAGCGACCAGGGCATGCGCATCATCGACATCGAACAATGCGCCGCGCCCGATGGCAAAGGGATACGCTACGCTGCGGTCTGGCGGGAGAATGGCGATCGTCTTGACTGGCCAGGGCGAAAAGACGCTGAAAAACTCCTGATGGACTTTGCTGATGGCAATCCAGCCGTTCCCGGCGTATCCGCGGCCATTGTATCGCGGGGCAAGACGCTCTTCCGTGGCGGTCGTGGATTTGCTGATGCGGAAAAGAATATCCATGCCCACGGCGGTTCGATCTATCGTACCGCATCGCTCGCCAAGTCGGTCACCGGCGCGCTTGGTTTTGCCATGGCGAATGCAAATGAAATCGATTTGGACGAACGCACGGATATGATCGTGGAAGGTCTTGGCAGCAATCACCGCCATACGGTGCTGAACCTGCTCAAGAACGTTGGCTGCATTGGCCAGTATGGTCAAATTCCCGGTGATTTGCGGAGCGATCAGACACAATATGCATCCTCGCAACTGGCGCTGACCGAAAAGCTGGAAGGAGTGCTGGCTTCAAACGATGCGATCATTAGTCCGTGCACACCCGGTAACGACGACCAGTACAGCACGCCCGGATATACCATTGCGGCGGCCGCACTCGAGATTGAAGGCGAAGCAGACTTCCCTGCGCTTTTGCGCAAATACATCACTGGCACCAAAGGCACGCCCCTTCCCACGCTGCGTGCCGAGACGCGAAGCGGGCCCGATTCCGATGGCGAACTGGTCAAACTCTACGGAAGGAACGCCAACCAGGCTTATAGTCCGGTGACACGGGAGGAATTCCAGAACAACAGTTGGAGATGGGCCGGCGGCGGCCTTGAAACGTCGCCTGTGGACTTTGCACGGTTCGGCGACGCGTTGCTGCGCAACAAGTATTTCCCGAGATCCGTTCTCATGCAGATGTGGTCCGGCTCTGCGGCAAGCGGTTCCTATGGTGCGGGCTGGGATCTGACTTTTGCAACAGACGACACCACAACCCTGACCGCAGTTGCAAAGCGGGGCCGCCAGCAGGCCGCTTTGGCCCATATTCGCATCGATCCGATCAACAATATTGTGGTTGTCGCGATGACCAACGGAACGTTCATAAGGGAGGAAGCCTCGATCATCAACCGACTCACCGCGGATCTGATGTTGCTGGCCGGCGGCAGCCCTTGATCCGATCACCTGCTGAGCGTGCTGCTGCGCAGGGATGTGCGTTCGACACGGACACACATTTCCCGCCAATCGCGGCACCTCCTATGTTTTGCGCTCCTCCACGAAGGTGCGCACCAGGCAGACAACATTCAGCGCGGCCAGAATTCCTTCGATGACCGCTGGCCTCAGCAAGCTGGCATCCGGCACCCCGTCGGCGACCAGGCTGATGGATCGTCCGAGAACAACGCCAACGAATATGACGCTGACAACGACGAATGACGTCAACCGAAAACGCGGTTTGACGATGCCGAGAAAGGCCACGACTCCCGCCAGCAGCATCGATGCTCCCAGGCCCCTGATCTCGCTGGCCAGTTCGATGTGACGGTCCAGTGTGTTCCCGGCAGTCTCAAAGTAGGACTGCAAAAACACGGCCGCCGACGGATTTATCAACCGCATTGTGCAGGCATGAATCAAAGCCAAACCGGAAAGCGCCAGGACGATATTATTGATGATTTTCATTTGTTTGCCCCTGTTTTCGGGTGTTGAACGTCACGGAGCGAGTTGCATGCGAAATTTATCTGATCACTGTTCAAACTAGAATATGATCAATGATCAGATTGTGTCAACAGGTGACGTATGCTTTTGCGAGCGGCATGAAAGAAAGCGGGCTGTGACGTGAGACCGAACATCAGGACGACCTGCCCGAGACCCTGATCCAGGAAAGCGCCAGACTTCTCGCTGAAAGGGACGCTGACAAGTTCAGCATGTGTGGGGCGGCCCGCCGTGCCTGGCATCATTTCGGCAATGCGAAGGGTCTGATGAACGCGGTCGCGACTTATGGAGTTTGCGAACTCGCCACCGGAGAGGATGCAGCCTTGGGGGCGACGGATGATCCCGTTAAAATGGTCATTGTCCTTTGCCACACCTATGGCGAGGCGGGCAAACACGATCCCGGTTGCGCCTCCATCATGTCTTGACCGCATGTTCGGGATGGCGGCGACGACCGGCCTTGTGAGGCGTCATTCAACGCCTTTGGCCTATCCGGCAATGCGGCATCTCGGGTTGATCAAGGAAGAAGGGAGACCGGAGCTTATCCGCTTTGCCGTCCGCAGCGTTTTATCCGGAATGCATTGACACGATGCGCGAACCCGACAAACCGTCCTCGTTCTGGCAGATTTCAGGGACGCGATTACTTTCCTTCGCGAAGGAGCCGGCGATTTTGGCGGAAATTCTGCTGGCGCGTTATACTTGCCCGACCATGTCTTTCGAAAATGAGTCGACCATATCCGTAAACGACACGGAACTTGCGATCCGTCAGGTTGGCGCTGGTGATCCCCTGGTTCTCGTGCACGGAGGCGTTTCTGACCTGCGAACCTGGTCCGGTCAGGTCGATGCTTTTGCAGAACACTACCGCACCATCCTCTACAGTCGACGCTACCATTGCCCCAACGAAGCCATCCAGCCGGATGCGCCGGATCCGATCCAAACGCATGTGGATGATCTGTCGGCGCTGATCGTGGCGTTGAACGCCCAGCCTGCTCATCTGATGGGGCATTCCTGGGGTGGATTGATCACTCTGCTGCTGGCAATGCAAAGGCCGGATCTTTGCCGAAGTCTTGTATTGATCGAGCCACCGCTGGTTTCGATGCATGTATCCATTCCGCCAAAAATCGGCCAGATAATCGGTTTGTTTGTACGATCTCCCCGATTGGCGATTGCCATTGCAAAGCTCGGCGGCGGCGCCCTTGCGCCAGCTGAAAAGGCGTTCCGAGCCGGCGACGACAAAATCGCCATCGAACGCTTTGGCCGCGGCGTTCTGGGCGACAGGGCCTTCAATTCGCTCTCCTCCGAACGTTACCAACAGGTTTGGGACAACCGGGGACCAGACCGGGCGCAGGCTCTCTACAAGGGGTTTCCCGACCTCTTGAAGGCGGAGTTTTCGAACGTCGATTGCCCGGTTCTGCTGGTATCAGGCGCTGAAAGCCCGGCTATCTTCGGACTGTTGTTGGATGGCCTGCAAAACAGACTTCCAGATGGACGCAAATGTATAATCGATGGCGCGTCGCATATTGTTCACGAAGACGCCTCGCCCGCTTTCAATGCATCAGTGCTCGCATTCCTTGAACAGGCTCGTTAACGGCGCCAATCGGGCCTTGCGGCGCAGCAGTTGCACTCGATTCCTTCCCGGTGCAGGCATTGGCACTGCCGAGGCCTGTCACCGGGTCATGCGTTGCGTTTCACGAAGTCGCCTCACGCGACAGGAACCTGTGGACATATTGAACGCAGACGGACCCCTCGCCCACGGCGGATGCCACGCGCTTCACGGACCCTGACCGGACGTCGCCGACAGCAAAAATACCCGGACAAGTCGTCTCCAGGTGAAAGGGCTGACGATCCTCCTTCCAATCGAGGTCCTGAAGGGTCTTGGCGTCCAGCCGGTCGCCCGTTACGACAAATCCGCGATCATCAAGCTTGATTTTTTCCGGCAGGAACCCGGTTGCCGGCACCGCGCCGATGAAAATGAACAGATGCGCGCAGGCCATCTGTGTGTCCGAATTGTCCTGATTGTTATGCAGCGTCAGCGAGTTGAGCTTGGTATCGCCGTTTGCGCAACGCACCTCCGTATGTGGCATAACCGCGATGTTCGGTGCGCGATCTATGCGGTCGATCAGGTAACTCGACATGCTGCTGTGCAGGCTGTCTCCTCGTATGAGGATTTTTACATTGCGCGCAAAACCCGACAGGAAGATCGCCGCCTGTCCGGCAGAGTTCCCGCCCCCCACGACGACAACGTCCTTGTTTCGGCAAAGCTGCGCTTCCAGGTAACTGGCCCCGTAGTGCACGCCGCCGCCGGTGAAGCGCTCCAGATTCTCGATTGGCGGCTCACGGTAGATTGCGCCCGAGGCAAGAATGACCGCGCCAGCGTCCACGCGATCCTGACCGTCGAGCCGGACGGCAAAACGCTCGCCGCATTCGATGCTGCAGACTTCCCTTGCAACTGAGATCTCCGCGCCGAATTTGGTTGCCTGCAGATAAGCGCGGCCTGCAAGGCCCTGGCCCGAGATGCCGGTCGGAAATCCCAGATAGTTTTCTATGCGTGAACTGGTGCCCGCCTGGCCTCCGGGGACAAGCGCTTCGATAACGATCACCTTCAGGCCCTCCGAAGCAGCATAGACGGCAGCCGCAAGGCCGGCCGGGCCGGCACCGATCACCGCAACATCGAACGACTGACTGCAGTCCACTTCCGCCGATATACCGAGCGCTTCCGCAACATCGCGGACCGTCGGCCTGCTTAGTATCTTGCCACCGATTGTCAGAACCGGAAGCTTAGGCTCGCTACAGTCGATATCATCCGGCAGTTGACCCTCTGTCGGTGTGTCGACAAGCACGTGCGGGATACCCTGTCGCGAGAGAAACGTGCGGATCCGCGCGGTATCAGCTTCCTCATCAACCCCGTAAAGGACGACTTCGCCGTGATTTTCGGCGATCATCCTCATGCGCCGGACAATGAAACTGGTGAGAATGATCTCACCAAGTTCCGCTTCCAGAGCGAGCAGGTCCTTCAGCCTCGCCGTTGAAACTTCGATGACCTTTGTTCGGCCCTTTGCGCGCCCGCCCACCAGGGCACTCCTGCCGGCCATGGTGACGATTTCACCGCCATAGTGGCCCCGGCCATGCGTAATGATGACGTCTTCCGCATCGCCCCTTTTGTCCACAATCTCCATCAGGCCTTCAAGGACGAGAAAGAACCCGGCATTTCGCTGGCCTGCTTCCCAAAGCAGCTCCTTGTCCTGGAAAATCCGTTCGTCGCCGTAACCACGGACGATATCGATCTGTTCTTCGGTGAGCTCCGGGTCAAGCTCGTGCATTCTTGCCTCGACGCCAGCGACCCAGGGCGGCAGATCCTGACTGCCGTCATCATTCGAATTGTTCACCACGATGCCTCCTTGCCCTCCGGCGATTATTTAGAAGGCGGTTGCGATTCTTCCAGACGAACAGGCGTGACGGGCTCCTTCAGTCGGATAAAACTGGCCGGTGAATGTCGATTATCCGGCCAGAGATGGAGAGCCTTTATCGAGCAAGGTCCTGCAAAAGTTGAGCAATGCGTCGCGCACGCGTTTCCTGTTTCTTTGCGCTGGTGATCTGGTGAAGAAGGCCGCGTTGCCTGCCCGGGGTCAGTGACGTCCACACGTCGACCAGTTCGGCGGCGCGAATTGCCAGCGATACGTCACTCGGCACATTGACAATGCCGGGATCCGCTTTGCGAAGACGGACCTCGATTTCCTGTCCCGGTGAAATCCCGACTTCCTGGAGGATGGACTTTCCGGCGTAGACGAACGTACCGGAGATTGCGGGGCCTGTGGTGAGCGCCATGTTGAACGGATGATCGTTGAGTTCGATGTCGACGCGCCGGGCGTTCTGCTTCTCGAGCTCCAAGGCGATTTCATCCGGCAGGGGCAAAACGGTGTAGGTGCTCCTGCCCCACTCCATCGGCACCACGCGGCCCTGAAAAGAAAGCCAGTCATGCACAACGATGCTCCAAGCGTCTTTCCTCAAATTTGCGGGTCGTGAAGCGGGCATTCAGGAATCGCCGTCGATTGGGGACCCATCCGAGCGTGTGAAGATGCGTTCATCCTTTTTGTGGCGGAAGATCACATCGTGGTCCGGATAGTGGACGACACCCTCATCCGACCGCGTTCCAACAACCAGCATCACGGCGTCCGAGGCGGAACGGTTTTCAAGGCAATGAGCAGTCGGCTGACCTGCTTTCCAGCCGGCAGCATCTCCGGCCTGCAGCAACGTTTCCTCGTCTTCGATCAGGACAAGCTCCCCGGAGATCAGATAGACCAGCTCGTCTTCTGTCTCATGCCAGTGCCGATGAGATGATCGCGAGCCTGGAGGAAGACGTTCCAGGCGCACACCGAACTGGGACAGCCCGACCGCGTCTCCCAGCGGGATTTCCGCGTAAGGGCCAGTGGCCTGCTTGATAATACGATGCGGGCCGCCGTCGCGTTCCGACCATTGGCTGGTTTCTATTTTCGGCAAAGCTCGATGCACTCCGTAATGAATGGTTGGACACACACTAGCAAATGTCGAAAAGCCGGTCACTTCGGGACCGGAGCCGAGCTCGGCTGCGAGGCCCCGGGTAACGACGTTCAATTAGCGGCTGCCGCTTATCCAGAAACGCTAGCATGCCACCGCCGAAACGACGTGAATCTTAGCCGGCACGCGGATGAAGCCTTCGGTTTCATAGGCACGGCTGGCATCCGCGATGGCCTTCCTGATGCGTTCAAGTTCGCTGTCCGCAACGTCCACGCCCTTCAGCATCATGCCAGCAGTGACCTTCATATGAAGATCGGCAACCCTTTCGGCGGTGCCCGGCGGATGCAAATGAACATCAACCGAACGTATTTCGGGTTTCCAGCCCGAATTCACCAGATGATCCTCCAGAATGGATGGATCGCCAAAACGCATCGGACCCGGTCCAGCCGGATCGGGTCTCGGCACGTCTGCAACATGCTCATCAACAATCCGGCGCGGCATGGAGAACCAGGGATTGACATCGGGCGTTGCCCAAACGGTGGCAGCAAGACGCCCACCCCGCCGCACCGCCTTACGTAGGTTCCGGAACGCTACGGCATTGTCTTCGAAAAACATGATCCCGAAGTTCGCGATAACGGCGTCGAAGGCTTCGCTTTCATAGGCATGAGAGCCAGCGTCCGCAACAACCAGGTCGACATTGCCCGGGACGCGCTCTGCCGCTCGCGCGACCAAGGGCGGGGCAACGTCGACGCCCAACACGCGCCCCGTCCCTCCTACGGCTTCCGAAGCGGCCAGAAGCGTCGGGCCTGTGCCACAACCGACATCAAGGACCTTTTCTCCGGCTTCGAGCCTTGCCGCAGCAAAAAGCAACTCGAATACGTCCCGGAATGATACTTCCAGATCCGGCGCGGCCTCAAGCCACGGCCGCGCCATTTCATCCCAATCCATGTTGTCTCCGACTTCACCAAATCCCTTGTGGCTTCACGCTACCAGACCACGGGGCAAAATGCAGCGGTACAGCCACTACCGTCGTCCACCAATGTTCTGGTTGCGGCGGCCGATACCTGCTCAGAGTAATTTCGGCCATGTAGTCACTTCGGGTGACAATACCGACCGCGCATCTCTGGCAGTCTCTCCGCAATCAATGAAAACACATGGAGAACTGCAAATGGACACTTTGCAAGCGAAGGCCGCTGCGGATATGTTTTTCAGTCCGCAGATGTCTGAAGAGGAATACTATCGTCGACACAGTTGCGACTGGCTGCAGTTCGTCAGATCCGTGATGAAAAAAATTGGGCAACATAAAGCCCCAAAACGGTATGCTCCGGAAAGTATGACAGCAACGATCGAGCACTGAACTGCGATGACGCAGCCGACCGAACAACGTGGCGAGAATGCCGCCGTGATGGAGGTGATTGCACGCGAAACAGAGATGTTCGTGCAGCAGGATTTCGATGGCTGGGCCGCGTGCTGGGTTCAAGATGATCGCACGCGCGAAGTCTGCATCTCATCATCCTTCGGAGCAACGGTTCTCGAGGGATGGGATAAACTCCGCGAATACATGCGAAATGTCATCGAAAGCGGCGCCGTGTGCGACCTCAGCGATATCGATCGCTACAATGTCAACATCACAGTGAGCGGAGACATTGCGCATGTCGTTTTTGATGAGACGACCAAACATGTCAGCGGCCGGGTCGAAAACACCTTTGAAACAAGGGTTCTTGAACGCACGGGCGGCGCGTGGCGAATTCTCTACGCTTCCTTCATTCTACGCGGGCATCAGCACTCCGATGCAAGCAGGCTGGCCGTCAACGCAAAAGGCGAGATCCTGTGCGCGCCGGATGAGGCGCGCGGACACCTTGTGTGCCACCCGGGTCTCCAGATCTCCAACAACCGGCTGCGCGCCACCAAACCGGCATGGGATAAAGTTCTTCAGGCAGGCCTGGAATGCGCGGCGGAACAGCATGGCTATTTCCAGCACTACAGATACATGACCGAAAGCGGACGAAACTTCCGGCTGCCCATCGTCCTTGGCGAAACAGACGAAGGAGGCGTGGCAGTCTGCGTTCTTTTTGTCAGAGACGGGCTGACCTTTGTCGAAACCCAAAATGACGGTGATATCGACGCGCGGTTGAGTGTCGCAAAAATCGTCTACGGGTTGTCTGAAGGCCAGATGTCTCTGGCGCATCGCATCGTTTGCGGTGACAACCTGACGACCGCGTCGGAAACGCTCGGCATCAGCATCAACACCGCCAGAACCCATTTGTCCCGCATCTACGCAAAGACCGGCATCAACTCCCAGACAGCGCTGGTGCGTACGCTGCTCAGTGTTGGTTAAGACCGTAACGGTCAATTTGTGTCTGATTTGGCGCCGGTCGCTCGGCAGGGACTTGAGCGATCCTGCACTTCTGCGATCGGGTTGGAAAACAACCGACAAGAGCGCGCGTCAATCGGGTAGCGGTCCGCTTGACACGGGCGGCACGAAAATCGTTGTGGCCATCGAAGTCGCTTTTGCCCTTGGTCATCGACGAGCCTCGTTCAAGGCTTCGCTTGCACGACCGCCGATGAAATCCTCGACCTCCTTCAGGATCTCCATGCAATCAGGATCATGGATTTTGAGCACATCCAGCTGGCTGACGATGTTTTCCAGGTAGCTGCGGCTGGTCCCGAGAATGCCCGAACCCAATGCGATGTAGCGTATTTGTTGTGCCCGGCTGAGATCCGGGCGGATCACGTCGGTGGCATGATTTGCAACAAAGGTCAGCGCCTCAACGTCTTCGGCGTCGATTCGGGCCGTAACGAAACGCGGTTCATAGCCCGGCCCGATCATTTCCCGCCGCCACAGGATTTCTGTTTCGGTGTCGACGTCGTCCGCGGCAATCCGGAACGCAAGACCCTCGCATCCGGCCCCCTCGTCTAACGCAGCCATTAGACCCGGAGCGTCCGGCGAGCCGCGACCGCCCTTGTCGTCCAGCAGGATAAACCGCCTGGCGTACCCTTCCACCTTGGTGCGGCGAACCTCGGCAAAGCGGAATGCCGGGTCCCACATCAAGGAACCGTAAGCAAAGACCCACAGATCGGAACCATATCGGCCCGACAGTGCCGTCGTTCTGGTTTGTTCCCGCACCTCATCGCTGTGTACCCAATCCCATGCGGCCGCAAGTTCCGGATGGCGTTGGCGAAGCATGTCCACGGAGAGGCCGCGCATAAAAGAATTCATGGGATCTATGATTTTTTCCCGTAGTTCGGGATGGTGGGCAAATGCATCGGGCGATCTGGTCATATACTGCCGTCTTTGTCGTTTTCCGCAGCTGGCTCGTTTAACCTGCAAACATAATCCAGTGCCATCTCGGCTGTCACCCGGCTTCCGATGTGCGGACACAAAGCCTGACCTCCAGGAGCAAGGCTGTATTTCTTTCAAGCGCGGAAACCGTCGAATGCGCGCTCCATCCTGCCGGCGGCCCTAGTCGCTGTCTCCAGAAGGCATTTCTCCTTTGCCTTGCTGATTCCCTTGTCTCGCCGTCAGGGGTGAGGCAAAACTTCAGAACCGGTCAAGGCTGTTTCGTATAGGACCAATGCCCCAAAAACTCTCATCATCCATGTCACTCAAGGACTTTGACAACGGATACTGGTACGCGGCCGATATCAAGGCCTTTGCAAAGGAGATCGGCGTCGCTCCGGTCACCAAGCTGCGCAAGGACGAGCTGGAGGTGATCATCAGGCATTATCTGATGACCGGCGAAATCAAACAGCCGGCCCGCAAAGTTCCGAGAAAGGATGGGGTGCCGGACCACGAGCGCGGCCTGCGGCTCGATCTGCCGATTGTTCATTACACCAGCAACAAGGTCACAAAGACCTTCTTGTTGGAAGAAGCAAGGAAGATTGACCCCGATTTCAAACTGAGGTCCGGGTCGCGTTACCGGCTCAACCGCTGGCGGGAGGCGCAGATTGAGGCCGGATTGAACATCACCTACGGCGATCTGTTGGCGGAATATTTGCGGCTGAACCGGCAGGAGGGTGCGTTCGAGAAGATCCCGTCGGGGCGCTATATCAATTTTCTTTCCGAATTCATGGAACATCATGGTGCCGCGTCACGCGAAGATGCACTTTCAGCGTGGCACGCACTCAAAGACATCGACGCGCCAAAAACCTACGCTGCGTGGAAAAAACACTTCAAATCCTAGGTCCCGCCCGGCGATGGTGGCGTTGCCACGCGCGGCCAATCATTTCGATAGTCAAGTGGGGCCTGCGCCGGTTCCTCGACCAAGTATCGCGACAGCCTCAGCCACCGTCCAGGCTGTTTCAGCAAGAGCATTCGAACGCTAGGCACCCGCCTCAAAGGGCTTCATTGCCGTGGAAAAGGCCTTGTGCACAGGCGTCTCTATTTCATGCTTCTTCGCCAACTCGACGATTTTGCCGGACAGCCAGGCGTTTTCCAGCGGCCGGCCGTTTTGCAAATCCGTCAGCATGGACGATTGCGCGCTTGCACCCATGCCCATCACAAAGGCCATTGTCTTTTCAACAAAGCCATCATCAAATCTGACAGCCTCGGCAGCGGCAACGGCGATCGCCTCATTCAGGGCCTGTTCAAACAGTTCTTTTGAAAACTGCTCTTGCTGAACAAAGCCGATCGGCTGCCTTGTCAGACAGGTTATTCCCGAAAAGCTCGCCAGAAATACGAACTTCTCCCAAAGCTCCTTTTTGATGTTCCCGCTGGCGGAGGTTTCGATATCTGCTTGTCGGCAGGCAGATACGAAGGCATCCAGTCGTTCGCTGGCTTCTCCAGACATCTCACCCACCGTCAGGCGCGCGAGGTTTCCCGTGTGGCGAATGACGCCGGGGCTTTCTATTGCGAGCGGCGCATAAGCAATGCCGCCCATGGCATGACCGGCACCAAGAATTTCATCGATGCGTTCTTCACTGCCGATACCATTCTGGAAGGATATGACGCCCGTCCTTTCGGAAACCATCGGGCGACATTGGTCAGCCGCTTCATCGACGCTATAGAGCTTTACAGCGAACACCACGATGTCGACCGGTCCGATTTCCCGCGGATCGTCAGTTGCCTTGGCTGGGAAAACAACCGCATCTCCAACATCGCTCCTGACGTGAAGCCCATTTTCCTGGATGGCTTGGAGATGGGCACCGCGCGCAACAAACCAGACATCGTTGTCCGTCCTGTTTGCAAGTTGCGCACCAAAATAGCCGCCAATACCGCCGCTGCCCATGATTGCTATTTTCATTGCCTGGCCTGTCCAGTGTTTGAGCCTTCATTGAATGTCATTTGCAAATCACCTTTACTCATCCGACACTTTCGATCCAACGATCGATGATTTCCGCTGATTTTTGCGCATGCGTGCTGATCAGGAAATGACCTGCCCGGGACACGGTCTGACCTTCAGCTTTGGGAAGCAAATCGCAAATCGCCAGGCTCATCACCTTGCTGGAAGCCGCCGTTTCTTCACCGTAGACGGCCAACGCCGGGATCGTCACACGGGCAAGGTCCTGCGGATCGGCCGTAGACGCCAATCCTGCCTTCACATTGATCATGTTCATGGGAACCGCGCCATCCAAGAATGCCCGAACGTTGTCTGGCATCGCGTCGTAAGCGCCGCGACCCGCCCAATAGTCAATGACGCGCCGCACAGCATGCGGTTCTTGCTTCGATACGGCATCAAAATAGCCGGTAAAGGCGGTTTTCAGCTCCTCGAACAGTACCAGTTCCCCAATCGTCTTCAGAATGTTGAAGGGTGTCGCCTCAAACAGACACAGACTCTTCAGGTTCGCTCGTCCGCGCCTGGCGACTTCCAACGCCAGCGTTCCTCCGTGTGAATGGCCGACCAAATGCACTGGCTGGTCGAGATGGGAAATCAGGCCTTCAACCAGAACAGCTTCGGAACTGAGATCTATGGGCCAACCCTCATCCCAGTCGTCGGATCGTCCATAGCCCCAGAGATCAACGGCAACCAGCCGGTATTCGCGGCCGTTGAGCTCATTTGCAATCCCGCGCCAGGCTGAACCCGTGCTCATCGATCCATGTAAAAACAGAACCGGCGAACCATCTCCTGAATCCGAGTAGTAAAACCGCTTGTTCAGAACCTCTAATTCGGCCATTTCTATTTCCGTTGTCGACACAGAAAATCATGTTATCGTATTGACTTTAGTGTGTGCCAACAACAATTCTTCCGGAACTTCGCGCTTACCCGAACTCAGTCGCCTTTTGTAAAAAAGCTGGCGAAGTTGAGTCGGCTTTCCGACAACTGAGCGCCGGCCATGATCCGGACCGTCCGTCCGCTGCGGCCCAAAGCGGTCATTCACCGCGCATCCCGCTACTTTTCCGATTTGTCAGGCCTGCATCGCACGGATGCAGATTCAGCGGACATCGCCTTCAATATTCACCCGAGATTTCGCCTTTAACGCAACATGCAAAGGAACCGACATGCCCAACAAGGAATACGTTACGACGATGGCCCGATACAATATGTGGCAGAACCAGAGCTTGCTTGCAGCGGCCGACAGCCTTTCGGCCGCCGAGCGCGAAAAGGATCGGGGCGCCTTCTTTGACTCGATCCACAAAACCCTGTCGCATATTTTCTGGGGTGACATGATCTGGATGCACAGGTTTGCCGGCACGCCGGCACCGGATGGAGGCATCACGGATTCCACCGGTTTCATCAGAAGCTGGGCGCAGTATCTCAATGATCGTGAAGCGTTTGATAAAACGATCCTGGAATGGGCGCACGATGTTGATCCGGACTGGTTCGAGGGCGATCTCACCTGGTATTCCGGCGCCATTGGCCGGGAACTCACAAAGCCGAAGAAAATCCTGATCATGCAGCTCTTCAATCACCAGACACACCATCGCGGGCAGGTTCACGCCATGCTGACGGCCGCGGGTGCAAAGCCGGAAGACACGGATATTCCCTTCATGCCGGACCGGTTTGGCAATTTGTAAGGCGGTTTACCAACGACATGCCTGCAACTGCTCGAAACGGTCAATCGCGGTGTACAGGAGCGTTCGTTTGACCTGCCGAGCTTGAATGGCAGCAAATCAGAATCTGCGGTTTTAACCTGTGCAAGAATCGGATGGCAGCGGCTTCCGGCAATCCGTAACGCTGGGCGAAAACGCATTGGAGCAGTCAGTTGCACACCGTTCGCCGCCTCGCAGGTGCAGCCTATGGCACCCATCTTTCTGATCAGATCGCACTTGTGGCAGTTCCGCTTGTTGCGGCTCTCACCTTCGGTGCATCACCGCAAGTGATCGGTGCTTTGGTCGCTTGCCAGTCATCGGCTCACCTGCTGGGATCAATTCCGTTCGGTGTTCTTGCGGATCGCAAACAGTTGCGGACACTTGCCATCGCTTCTGCAACCATCTCCTTCACGGGATTCCTGGGAGCCGCTGCAAGTATCCTTGCCGCCAGCGTGGTCTTTTTTGGAGCGATGATCACCCTGGCAGGATTCGGGGTGGTCCTGTTCAGCTTGTCGGCCCTTTCCATCCTTCCCAGGACCGTTGGGCCAAACGAGCTCGCCGGAGCAAACTCCGCGATCGAAATTCCAAGGGCCGTGTGTTCCTTTGCTGTTCCCTTGATCGTCGGTCTGGTGATCAGCGATACGCCCGCCATATTCATCCTTTTGGCCGCTGCGACCGGTGCGGTCGTTGCAGCGTCCTTTGCGTTTTCCCTGCCAAGGTTTCCGCTTTCCGAACAGCGACAGACATCCGTCCTGCCCCAGATACTGGAGGGTGCCCGTTTTGTTGTTCGCCATTCACTGCTGCTGCCGATAGCCCTGTGCGCGGTATTCTGGAATTTCGCCTTTGCCGCACTTTTGGTGGTTCTCGTACCTGCCATTCAGGATATCTATTTGTTTGATCCAGGCGCTTTCGGAATCTCTTTATCGGCATTCGGGTTGGCTGCAATCCTTGGCAACTGGACCGCCGGCAGGTTCTCCGCTCAAATTTCACCGTGGTTCATTCTGCTGTTTGGTCCGGGCAGTTCGCTCGTGGCGGCAAGTGGATTATTGCTAATCGACTCCGGAACTCCTGAATTTCTGCTCTATGCCTGTTTCTTCCTCTTGGGTTTTGGGCCTTCAATGTGGCTGATTGCTCAAAACTCGGTACGTCAGCTCGTAACCCCTCCCGCAATGCTTGGACGGGTCAACGCAGTCATACAGACTGCCATTTACGGCATAAGTCCCATTGGGGCGTTGATCGGCGGCTTCGTGGCAGGAGCAGCAGGTCCCGATGCAGGCTTGGTTCTTGCGGTTGCCGCATTCGTGCTCTCGTTTGGAGAGTCGCTTTTCAGCAACCTCCGCAGTGTCAGCAACTACGAAGACTTGAAGGCTGTTTGACGAAATATCCCATCGCCCAGCAACCTTTTTCCCGGCAAAGCGCAATGGCAAAGTCACCGCATTTTGAATGATCCGTCATTGCTACATCCACAACCAACCAAAGGCGTGCGCCGACGCACATCTGCTTTGCCGCACTTTAATGACATGTAGCTGGTTTGGAGAGTGTGCACTACGCGTTGTCCCGGGCGGTCTCAGAAGCGAAATGTCCCCTTGGCGTCGGCGCTGTGCATGCCGGTGTTTTGAGAGATCATGCCTTGATAACCGAGTGACACCGACATTCCGTTTTTCTTCAAGATCTCGACGCCGGCCTGCAAATCGAAAAACAGATCGTCAAGATCGGTGGTCGATGAAAAAGTGCCAATGCCGGCGGGTGCGGCCACAAATTGCGCGGTCAGATCGAAATCCGTATCGGGAAAATAGGTAAGGCCCGTTTTTACGAATGGCCGCACCTGTGTGTCCTCGTTGCGAACAAAGGTCCTGCCGATTTCGACGGCAGGCGAAATCGCGAAATAGCTGCCGCTCGATCCAGAGACTGACAGGTTGGCCGCGCCACCGCCGGTCTCGGTCAACCCGTCGCGGTCGAGATAACTCCATTGCACATCAAGCGAGGGGATGGCGAAGACGTCGCCGAACCGGGCCTCGTATGTGGCGCGGGCCTGGCCGGTTACAAAACTGACCTTATGGTCGGATCCGGCGCTCGCCGCAAAGCCGCCGATCGAGATCGCACGTGTCGTGTCATAGTCCGCGATGCCGCCTGACACGGCGCCGCCCAGCAGCCAGGGGCCATTCTGATACTTGACCGCAAGGCCGCCTTGATAACGGGTGACGGAGCTGCTGGCGCCCGCATCGGTATCGAGCTTGCCATAGGTATAGCCGAAGCCGACATTGGCATGCCAGTTTGAGGCAAACTCGATCTGCGCGCCTGCCGACAGGCCGCCGGCCGTATCGTCGAAACCGACATTCTCAAAGGTGCCGTCGACATTGAGGATCCCGCCTTGCGGGCGCACCCAGTAGCACTGGCCCTCGGCGATGGCTGCCGCCCCGTATTGCGGGCAGGAAAACAGGTCATCGGAGAAGTCCTGGCTGGCGAAAAGCGTCGCCGTTTCGCTATTGAGGTAGATCTCCGGCAGGAGCTGGTTCAACGCGTCCCGGTATGTGGCAGTGTCGGTCGGGCCATTGATGAGCGCCAGGAGAATGTCATCGAGCCCGCCGGGGCCGAGGCCGTATGCGGTGCTGAGGTAATTGACCAGCTCCGTCTGGTTGCGATTGAGATCTGTGCCCGGCGCGGTGAAGTCGAGGTTGTAGTTCAGCACAACGTCATTGGCATTGGGAAAGCCAAGGCTTGCCTGCACGACCGGGCTGGCGAGCAGGCCAAGGCCGTTGTTCGTGGTCCCACCCGCCGCCGACAGGATCGTCACCTGGTTCGGCGTTGTCGTTAAATTGGTGAATATCGGGCGCACATTGCCTGCCAACACCGCCGTGCCGGAGACATTGACAAGGTCCGCCGTCGCCGCGCCCATATCGACGTCAACCAGATATTCGCCGGTACCTGTCTGAACGAGATTGCCCGTGAGATCGGTGGTGAAGCGATTGCCTGATCCACCCGGTGAGAGCATGCTCTCATTGGTGAAGGCGTTGCCCGCACCAATGTTCACCACGGCGCCCGAATTAAACACGCCACCGAAGCGGTTGTTGAACGCGTTGGCCCCTCCACCGAGATTGACCGCTCCATTTGTGACTGTGTTGAGAACGCCGGTATTGTTGATGACAACATTGCTTGGCCCGCCCGTAATCGCAGTGCCGCTCAAGGCTGACAGGGTGTTAATACCACTGGTGTTCAGCGTGTCTGTCGCGCCGGCGACACTTGTGACAAGGATACCAGCGCCCGTTCCAGATCCACCCTGGAGTGTGCTGTCTGCAAGGTCCGTGATGCTGGTGAAACCTGAATTTCCGACCTGGATTTCCAGTGCATGGCCATTGGTGCCGAGTGCAGTCAGATTGCCGATATTAGTTACGGACAAATTACCGGATGACGTGTTGGCAAAAATGGGTGCCAAATCAGCCGTTATGTTGGCTGTGTTACGAACGATCGCATTGCCATCGGCCGTGCTTGCGAAAATCCCTGAAAAAGCACTTGTGATTGCGCCGGAATTCTCCACCGTGACCGAGCCTGCCGCTGTTGTTGCGAAAAGACCGGTCGCGAAATCCGTCAGGTTGGACCTGTTGTTGATATTCGAGTTGCCGAACACCGTCGACGCATGAATTCCACTCCCTGTTGCGGGTGTGGATGCTGTCATTGATCCGTCAGCCGTGACATTCACGTTGCCGCTCACCATCGGAGCGAAAATTCCCGAGACCGCGCTGATTTTGCCGTTGCTTTGAACGTTCAGATTGCCAGTAGATGTGGATGCAAATATTCCCGTTCCTTGAACGGCGGATATGTCTCCGACGCTGCTGACTACGACATTGCCGGTGTCTGTCTGAACGCCACGGATACCATTGGAGAGGGCGCCTGACGCAGTCACATTGCCCATGCTGTTGATTGTAATGTTGTTGTTGCGGTTTGCGTCGGCGTTGATCGCAGCGCTGCCTGCCGCGAGCGACGTAACATGACCAGTGCTCGAAACAGTAATGTCGCCATCACCGCCATTTATTATTGCGTTGATGGCGTTGGATTGGTTCGACGTCTTGTCGCCAAAGCTGTTGATAGACATCCTCTTGGCGCTACCGTCGAACGATGTCCGAATAGCGCTAATCGCAGCAAACTCCGTGTTTGAGGTCCCGAAGCTGTTTATTTCGATATTGCCGTTGCTGGTTTGCGCATCGATGCCTGTGACCGCACTGGTCATTTCCCCCGTGTGGGTTATCGAAATGTCAGCATCGACTGAAGTCGCGAATATCCCCGAGCCGCCGACATTAATGTTCCCAGTGTGGGTCACGCTGTTGAGGGTGCCGGAGATCGATGTTGAAAAAATACCGGATACGCCGCTCAACGTGCCCTCGCTCCGGACCGTAGTATTGCCGGTGAGCGAGAAGGCTTGAAGGGCCTGGCCTTGTGGCGCTGCCACATCGCCAACACTGAACAAGGTGACATTTCCGTTGGTCGATTCGCCCAAAATGCCGACCCCGGACAGTCCCGAACTGGTCACGTTACCAGTATTTGAGATCAGAACATCACCGTCCACGGCATTCACATTGATGCCTCTCGCATCTGAGCCGGTTACCAGGATACCGTAGTTGCCGGTATTGACGGTCAAGTTGGCATTTCCTGTGCCCGAAGTGGCAAAGTCGATGCCGTTAATCCCGCTGGCAGGCGCAATCGCACCGGTCAGGTTCTGAACCGTCAGATCCGCCAAGGGCGGCCCATCCGCATCGAGGCCCGCGGCAAGATTGACCTCGCACACGGCAACGACACCGCCAAGCGTCACATTGCACTGCGCCGGGATCGTGCCGGGCGGATTGAGGACAACCTGCGCTTCAGCCCGACCCGATAATGCGCCGCACAGGACAAACGCGGACGCGGACGCCAGCAAGGCGCCGCGCACCGCCTGCTGCGCCGATCTGGTTTTGAGCCGCTTCAGCTCAGGAGATGTGCGACGGCATTGCGCGCGCCGGTTTGTGTCGACCAAGACTTTTTGATTGCCCGCCAGTGTTCCGCCCCCAAAAGAGAAATTTGCCGTCGCGACTCAAAAATCGAATAAAGCTACGCCCCCTGCCTATCGCCCACAGGAATTCCGTCATTCCCCGCGTGGGGTATACGGGCTCAAGAGTGTTTTCTTTCAGCGTTCTAAGAGCCGGATTTAAAAGTAGTTGAGCGATATCAATGGTTTGTGATTCAACAGTCTTTTCAAAGAAGATGGAGAATCACGATGCCATGGAATGATATCGCCCGCGCCGAACATAACAGAGACCATTTGAGATTTCCAAGCGATTTGACCGATGAGGAATGGACGATACTTGCCCCGTTCATTCCGCCGGCAAAACGGGGTGGACGACCGCGTACGACCGATATGCGCGAGGTGATGAACGCGATCCTTTATATCGCAACCAGCGGCTGCCAGTGGCGCATGCTGCCGAAGCAGTTCCCACCGGTATCGACGGTACGTGGCTATTTCTACACCTGGAGCCGCATGGGTCTTTTTGCAGCCATCAATCACCTCCTGGTCCTCAATACCCGCGAACTGGAAGGCCGCGCGGCTTCACCGACGGCCGGCGTGATCGACAGCCAGAGCGTGAAAACCACCGAAAGCGGGGGCGTTCGCGGCTATGACGCCGGCAAGAAGGTCAAGGGCCGCAAGCGACACATCGTCACCGATACGATCGGCCTGATGCTGTTCATCATCGTTCACGCCGCCAACATTCAGGACAGGGACGGGGCCTGCGACCTGATCAGGGCTGTCGGCGACCGCTTCCCCTGGCTGCGCCACATCTTCGCCGATGGCGCCTATGCGGGACCGAAGTTGCGAGCAGCGCTCGCGGGGCATGGCGACTGGACGGTCGAGACCGTCAAGCGCTGCGACAGCGCAGTCGGTTTCAAGGTTCTGCCGCGTCGATGGGTGGTGGAACGAACTTTCGCCTGGCTCGGGCGCTGCCGCAGACTGGCCCGGGACTGGGAGAGGACCATCCAGAACTCAACCGCGTGGGCGTTCATAGCAAGCATCCGGTTCATGACGCGGCGTCTCGCAAGGTATTGTTACGTTTGAATAACTTTTGAATCCGGCTCTAAGATGCCGTGAGTGACAAATTTGCCGCACAAAACCGAGTACCGGTCAGGCCTGTGTTAAAATGAACCTTCCCGGTACTCCGCGCGTCTCATCGATAGAAGGCAACTCAACCATCGGACTTCAAAAAGGAGGGCGATATGCCAATTCATCGGATCAAAAAACCAACGCTGAAGCATGCCGGCAAAGACATGTTGCGAAACGTCGGTGTGGCCGTCGGGCTCTTTGCGATCGTCGCTTTGCCGAACCCGGCGCTTGCGGCAATAGATCTGGTCGACGGCATATTCCCCGGCAATATCACTTTCATTGTCGTTATCCCGCGCGAAAAGGCCGCACCGTGCGCCGTCGTCAACAGATCCTCGCGGCCGAACGAAAAGATGATTGCAGGTCCCTTTTCCAAGCGTTCGGACGCTCAAAGGTCAATGCGTCAGCTTTCCCAATGCCAGAATTGAGCGTTGAGGCTCCTGTTCCTGGCATCCAGGGGCCAGCGCGAACCATGCCCACCCTTTCGCCGGGTTCCATTGCGTCTTCTTCAATGAAGACGGTCGAGACATGGTCCTTCTCGACTTCTTCAATTCCCCACAAAAAGCGATCCGAATGCTCAGGTCAGGGCTCAACGCGGCTGTCTTTGGCCAGCGCGGCAACCGGCCTGGGTTTTCAAGCCTGTACGCCGGCTAAACAGACAGAGCCGCCTCTCAACAAGGTACGAAGCATGGCTGTGAACAGGCGCATCAAAACAGCATCATTGAGATTCGCCGGCTTCAACCATGTGGCCATCGGGATCGTAGAACCGGAAAACCATCTGCCCCCAGTTTTGCTCTTCAATTGGATGAATTAGATCTACATTCGGTTCGATCCTGTTGAAGGCATCCTCGATGTCGTCGACTTCAAAATACAGGACAAGATTTTGAGACCCATATGTCTCGGGCTCTTGGGCGTCTCGCCCAAAAATTGTCTGTAGAAGCGATCCTCCGTCATGTAGTGCGAAGCCACTTTCGAATTGAACGAAGTCGCCGTGATCCCGTGTAACTCTGAGAGACATAACATCTCGGTAAAACGCTTTGGACGCCGCAATATCCTTCACAAACGGCAATGGGTTTACAAATCTCAAGCGGCGCTCCTGTTCGAGGCGAACGTTACATGGCCAACAATCGGCGCAAAACAGCATTCTTCTAATGTGTGTTCAAAGTGTTCATTCACGAAAAACACGGCCCGCACCAGCTAGCCGATTCCGAGCAATGACGAGTGCCTTTAACGCAGGTTCTTGGTGGTTCTTTGCTGCTTACCCGGCGGCAACACCCAGATGCTCGAAATATCTGTCGACGCTGGCCAGCTCTGAACTGCGATAGGCGACGTAACCGTCAGGCCGGATCAGGTAGATGCACGGGCCCTTTGCGGCGTAGGCACGATGCATGTTTCCCTGCTCGTCCGACAAAACAGCATGTTTTCCGAACACATTCCCCGTCTCGCCTTTCGTCACAATATATGGCTTCAGCCAGCTGGCGAAACGGCTTGACGCATCCGCCGCGTCGCTGATTTCCGCCGCCGGGGCATCGCCCCGTTCGCCGCAGAAGAAGAACAGCCGGTATTGATCGTCCGCGGGCAGCTTGAACAAGGTGGTCGGCCTGCCGTCCGCTACCAGATCCTTGGCGTCAGGCGCCCGGGTTCCCGGTGCTGGACCGCCCTCGATGCTATCCTTCTGCGATAGGGTAAGCGGGCTTGCACCGTAATCGAGGTCGACCTCCTGCAGACTGCGGGCTGCGTCCAATCGAGCAGGCTCGGGCGTGAAGAGGTTGGCGATGAGCTTGTCGCGCTCGTCCTGTGTCAGGCTGGCGTAAAGCTCCATGGTGTTGGTGATCTGCCGGGTGGTCTCGACGACATTTTCGGCGACCTTCCGCCTTTCGGCTTCGTAGCTTTCCAGGATATCGGCGCCGGCCCTGCCCCTGGCGACCTGCGCCAGTTTCCAGCCCAGATTGTGGGCGTCCTGGATGCCCGTATTCATGCCCTGGCCAGCCAACAGGCTGTGCACGTGGGCAGCGTCGCCCGCAAGAAACACCCTGCCCCTGCGGTAGTGCGGCACCAACCGGTAGTTAATTCGAAAATAGCCGAGCCACTGCGGATCGGACAGGCGCAGGGAAGATTGGCCCCGCTCCGCGACGATGGACTGAAACTCTTCGAGGGATGGCGTGCCCTCGGTGCTCGTTGCGGCGTCGAGGCTTGCGACAATGAAGTGTCGATTGCCCGGCAGTCGCGTGAACATGTACAACTCGCCACGATCGTGGAAAAAGACGTGCCCCTTGTTCGGTTCGAGGTGGTCGTCCCCGGCAACCAGAACGTCTCCGAGGATATAGGGAAGTTCGTCGGCCTCGCCCGGAAACGCGCTGCCTATGAGATGACGCACCGCACTGTGCGCACCATCACAGGCCACCAGCCACTGGCAGCGCGCCTGCTCTTCGCCCGTTTCCTCATGTTGCAGTGTGACGGTAACGCCGTCTGCATCCTGCGCGATGCCGGTCAGCGAAACACTGCGTTCCACCTCTACGCCAAATCCATTCAGATGCGCTTCCAAAGTGGCCTCGGTGTGCGCCTGCGATTGCGACAAGCCAAAGGGAAAGGGCGAGTCGATCGGCATGTGAGGGCTCTCACCGATCAGTTCGCCATTGCGGTAGAAAACAAGGCCTTCCTCGGGAACAGAGCCACGCGTTGCGTGCTCGTCGAGCCCCAGGCCCTGGAAGATCTCAAGCGTGCGCGAATGCAGCAGGTTCGCCCTGACATGCGGATCAATTCCAGGAGACTTGTCGATGCACCGCGTGGGCACGCCGCGCCTGGCGAGTTCGGAGGCCATCATCAAACCGGTGGTTCTTCCACCAACGACCAACACCGTGTCCGTAGTCATTTCGCGCAGCTCCATTCCGGTCAACTGTCAGCGTCTCTCCGGCCACAAGAGGTGGAGAGACGTAAGTCGTACCAAGGCTGCGGGGGCACAGCAACAGGCTTTGCTGCAGCATTACGCGGAGGGATTCACCCATCGGTTTTGTGTGGATGGCGGCTCTGGTTTTAAAATCGGCCCCCCCTGACCGATCACCGTAAAAGCACTCCACACATCGTCAGAGACTTCGGCACGATGGCGTGACCGCGCAGACTGTTGCGGGACGATCGTCGGCGTCCGGTGGATCATCAGCGTCGAACACCATTTGAGAGAATTGGAAAGGATCTTCAGGACCGGCATCAATTTGGCTCACTTGTACGATTTTGGAATTCACCCAATTTCGCCGTCGTGCGTGAGAGCAACCGTGAATAAAGACGATCGATACCGTGAAATACTCGTCAAAAACGCTCCAAGTTGCTGAAATAGCCGGTCGAATACTTCCGAACCGGGATACATGTGCACTACACTGGTCTCCGAGAGAGTGTGTCATGACCGATTACGCTGTTGAGATCCGGTGCCTGGGCAATTTTTCAGCACAGGGTTTGGCCGAAGATTTGCGCGGCGCGAAACACATCGCGTTACTGGCATTCCTGGCATCCAACCTGGACGCTCCGATGTCCCGCGAGACACTCATCTCCATATTTTGGGGTGACCGGTTCAATGATCAGGCCCGTCAAAGTCTGCGGCAGGCACTGAGCGTTCTGCGCAGGGCATTTCGGCCCTGCCCCGAAGCTCTGGAGATAGAACGCAATACCGTTCGCCTTAACCCCGCTCTCGTGATTGTTGATATCAAGAAAGCCGAAGCGGCGATTGCGAACGGCAACGGGGAGAAAGCTGTCGAGATTTTTCGTCGCGGAGACTTTCTGGCATCGCTCTATCCGAAAGAGAGCGCGATTTTAGAATGGCTTACGCTGGAGCGTGCGAGATGGCGGGAATTGGCACGGAAAACCATGATCGATCATGGTGAAACGCTTTTGCTGAATTCCCACGCAACCCCAGCCGAAGAAATTGCGGATTGGTTGTTGCGACAAGATCCTCTGGACGAGGCGTCAGCACAGCTTGCCATGCGGTCGAAGGCGGCATCAGGCTCCGTTTCCGCCGTCGCCGAAATCTACCGCCGTTTGTGCAAAAATCTGATGGCTGAACTTGGCGTGGAACCGGCTTCGGAAACGACGCAATGTTTCAATCGATTGCTCTACGGCAAGAGTGTCGGTCAGCCAGCGGCAAATGGGGCTGCGGCGGACGCAACTCCGGACAGGGAAGCGGCAAGCGATGTTCCGCTGATATCAGTCGAGCATTTTGATTTCGCGCCGGACAATGCGGCGACGAGGGCTTTGGCTGCAGACGTGCGAAGTCAGCTGATATTCAGACTGATAAAGCGCACAGGAATCAAGGTTCTTGATGAATATCCCGGCCAGCAGGACATTTCCACATATGAATTGAAAGGTCGGCTGCGCACGTCCGGCAATCAAGGTCGACTGAACCTTTCGATGATCTTGCGGGAGCAATCAAGAACCGTTTTTTCACAGAATTACACCGGCGATTTATCGGATACCCTCAAGTTTTGTGACGACCTGGTCGCACAAGCAGAAACCAACATAAGGGTGCATACCAATGCGTTCGATGGAGAGCGGCTTTCAAATATCCCGGAAAGCAAGCTCGGCGTCCGCGAACTCCAGTCAAAAGCGGCCAATCTGCTTCACACAGGAACGGTGGAGGGTTTCGGACATGCAAACCGGCTGATGGATCGCGCCGTCGCGTTGGACGCAACAGATCCTACATCGCTCGCGATGCGGGCCAATATCAGGATTTGGCTTTCGATGGCCGGCTGCGGCCAATTATCGGTTTTTGAACAGGAGCGGCTGGAAACAGATCTGAACACCGCCTTGGAAAGACAAAACTCCAGCGACTACATCTATCATGTGAGGGGAACCTTTTACGCCTGCTGCAAACGTGATGCCGCCGCCACTTTGAAAGACGGCGAAAGAGCGCTCGAAATCAACCCGAACTATGCTTTGGCATTCAATACTCTTGGCCTGGGTCACCTGCTGTCGGGACAGTATGACGAGGCTGTTTCTTCTCTCAAAAGATACGTTGCACTCAGCGAAAATGATCCACTTCTGCCTGCCCGGCTGTTCCCGCTTGCCATCGCGCAATACTGCAGTGGCGATTATCCTGGTGCCGAAGCGACGATTGATCGCGCTATCGGATTGAAGCCGAATCATCGATTGTTCCATCGCTTGAGGTCCATGTGTTTGCGAGCAAACGGAAAGAATGACGACGCCAACCTGGCCGAAGACGTGGCGGACCGACTGCCCGATACGCCTTCAGTGCTCGCAGTGTGTCCACCGATCCATCAGAGCAAATCAGACCACCTTCTGAAAACGCTGAAATAACCGAACTTCATTTTTCATCTGGCCGTGCCATCAATCAAGATAGCGTTGCCTCCCTTCAACCTACCACTTGCGGAAAATCCGCCTTTTGGGTATCCACGGGTAAGGGTCGGCAGCCACCCAGGCGTCACTGCTCCGTCAGGAGTGCTAAACCTGCCATGAAACGGGAAACGACATCGCAACAGGTAGGGCGTCGTTTCGTCAAGTCAGTGACCGGCGAACCAGCACCGCGCCCGACTTGGATGCATCATGACAAAATCACCCGTACCACTGCGCGCGGACGATATGACCGTTTTTACGCGCGCGCTCGCCCGGCAACTCGGCGAGAAAAGCCCATCCCATCTGTCCTTGATGAACATGATTGCCCGGGCGGCCGGGTTTCAGAACGTACAACACATGCGCTCTGCCTCGGCGGCTGAAAAACGCCTGGTGAGACAGAAGGACAACACGTTCGCCGACGCCCGCTCGGTCGAGCGAACCTTGCATCATTTCGACGAATTCGGACGGTTGCGCCAGTGGCCGTCCAAGCGTTCCGTCCAAACGCTGGCGCTCTGGGCCCTTTGGGCCACGCTGCCCGCGAGCCAGATACTCAGCGAGAAGGCCGTCAATGATCATTTCTCAGATGAGCATCTGTTCGAGGATGCAGCAACGCTGCGCCGGACGATGATCTCTTGCGGCCTGCTGACCAGAAAAAGGGACGGGACCGACTATCGAAGGATCGAACAGAAGCCTCCGGCAGAGGCGAAAGCCGTCATCCGTGCCTTGAGCGAAAGGCGCCGTGCACGCGCCCATTCCGATCCGGCGGCGAGGCATGAATGACGGGTCGCGCCTTTTCGGGGCGGTACGGAGATGGCCGATATTCTGTTTCATTGAGGATCAAGTCCTGCCCGGCGCCTGCCGGCCGGGCAGTCGCCACAGGACGGGGAGCGACAGGAGCGTCGCAAAGAGCAGATAGTAGATCGGCGCGAAGTCACCGCCCGTCCGGTTGGCGATGTAGGTCGCGATAAGTGGCGTGGTGCCACCAAAGACCGCCATCGAGACATTGTATCCCAGAGCGATGGTGCTGCAGCGCAGATGCGGTTGGCACATGCCCGCGAGCGCGGCGACCGTGAGCGCGGATGCGGCACCATTGACCAGAGCCAGAACGAGCTGTCCAAGGAACACCAGCCCGAGATCGGGCCGGTGCATCAGCCACCAGGCCGGGACTGCGGTGATGAAAGTCGCAACGGCAATCGTGAGATAGGTAGCGCGCAGACCGAAACGATCGCCCAGTGCCCCAAAGACCGGCACCGCCAGCGTCATCAAGACAAGGTTCAGCGTCGTGATGTTCAGCGCCTGGGCGGAAGTAAAGTGGGACTGCTCAACCAGGTAGGACGCCGCGTAGGTAAAAATCAGGAAATAGAGGATCCCGATCGGCATCAGCAGCAGGATTATGCGCAGGAGCGTACGGCGTTCGGTGCGCAGGATCTCAACAATTGGCGGCGTCAGGGGGAGATCTTCCCGTGCGACGGGCAGGTCGACCCTGTCCGCCAGCGTCCGACGCAGGACCAGCCCGGCGACGGCGACAGCCGCGCCGAGGAGAAAAGGAACGCGCCAACCCCAGGCGGCGATCTGCTCGGCCGTCAGCAGGTTGCTCATCAGGGCGGGAACGGCAGAACCGAGCATCGATCCGCCCATCATGGCAAAAATCACCCAGCTCCCCATCAGGGCTCGCTGCCCCCGCCGGGCGTGCTCAATGATGAGAATGCCGGAAGCGCCCTATTCGCCGGCGACCGCAATCCCCTGGGCAATCCGGATCACGGTCAGGAGCACTGGCGCAGCGATGCCGATCTGGTCGTAGGTCGGCAAAAGGCCCAGGGCCACGGAGCTCACGCACATCACGCTGATGGAAAGAAGCAGTGCTGGCTTGCGGCCAACCCGATCGCCGATATGGCCGAAGATGATGCTGCCAAAAGGGCGCGCTGCATACCCCACCGCGAAGACGGAGAAAGCAGAGAGGAGTGCCGTGACCTGATCGTCACTCGGAAAGAAAAGCTTCGCGATCACCGGTGCGAGGAAGCCGTAAACACAGAAATCATACCACTCGAGCGCATTTCCGCTCACCGCGGCGACGGTGCTGCGCGGTGTCAACCGGGTTCCGCCTTCCTGTGTGGTGGTCGCGTGGGTTGCCATGTCTCAAGGCCCGGTCAGACGTTGCGAGGTCGAAAACCGTTCGGGTGGTGAAGCAGGTGGCAATATGCTGTCATTGCCAGCGATTGGCAATTGTTCGACGAGCCTGCGTCCGTGGCTTCGAGACCCTGACGGTGCAAGCGGGTTAGACCGCTGCAGCAAGTCAGATCAGCCCGCGGCCGGCCAGGTTGCGCATCAGGTGGCTGGCGCCGAAGGTCCAGGGCGCACATTCGGTGGAAAGGCGCACGACGTTGTGTAGTGTGCCTATTTTTTCCGAAGAAATCTCCACCAGGTCGCCCAGTTTGTGGGTGAAGCCCTCGCCCGGCTCGTCACGGTCCTGCGTCGGCGCAAAGAGCGTTCCCAGAAAGAGCATGAGACCGTCCGGATATTGATGGTGTCTGCCGATTGTCTGCGCCACCAGGTCCTCCGGATCGCGGCTGATCTCGGACATCGTCGAGTGGCCGGTCAGCACATAGCCGTCCTCGCCCGTGACCGTGAGTTCGAGTTCGGCGCGCCGCACATCGTCCAAGGTGAACGTCGCGTCGAAGAGCCGGATCATCGGCCCGAGCGCGCACGAGGCATTGTTGTCCTTGGCCTTTGAAAGCAGCAGCGCCGACCGCCCCTCGACATCGCGCAGGTTCACGTCATTGCCGAGTGTCGCACCGACTATGCGTCCCGCAGACGACACAGTCAGCACCACCTCCGGCTCCGGATTGTTCCATTTCGAAACCGGGTGCAGGCCGACATCTGCTCCGGGGCCAACGGATGAAAGAACCTGCGCCTTGGAAAAAACCTCCGCATCGGGGCCGATGCCGACCTCGAGATACTGGCTCCAGAGCCCCTCCTCGATGAGCGCCGCCTTGACCGACGCCGCCTCCTTGGAACCGGCGCGGATGTTGCGCAGGCTGTCGCCGATCGCGGCACCGACGCGCGCCCGGATTTCCTCCGCCAGCAACGGATCGCCGGCAGCCCTTTCCTCGATCACCCGCTCGACCATGGAGCTGGCGAAGGTGACACCGCAGGCCTTGACGGCCTGAAAATCGCAGGGCGCAAGCAGGTGGACCAGGTCAAGCTGGCCAGGCGTATTGCCGGCAATCTCGTCCAGCGGCCCGAGATCCCTACCCTCGACTGACCGGACATGGGACACCGGATCATCCAGCTCGCAGACATCCCGGACAGTGGGCTCCGAGCGGGCGGTTATGTCAATGAGACGCCCATCCCGGACAGTGACAACCACAGGGCCACCCACCGACGGCAGCCAGGCCCGCCCGAGAAGTGTCCCCTCATTCGGAATCATCGATGCGCTCAAACCCGTCCTCCCGCAATCATCATCGCAGCCGCGGCACACTATCACGGCATTTCCCAAAGAAAACGAAGAGTATCGCAATCACCGTTGTCCGGCATTCATTGGGGTCTGCCAATCGGAGCCGGAACGGTTATAGCACCCGGTATTTTTCCCACACATCGCGCAGATATCCGCCCTGAAGCAACAACTCGCGGGCTGCATTTTCCGTGGTTGCCTTCTCGCGGGCTTTCTCGGCTATCTCCAGGGCAAACGCACGTGGGACGCAGGTAACTCCGTCCCGGTCACAGATCACGAGATCGCCTGGGTGGATGGTGTGCCCATAAACGCACACCGGTATATCGCGTTCCTGTATGGAAACGCGCCCGAGGCTATCGGTGGGCCGTGATCCGCGTCCGTAAACCGGAAATCGGCCGAGTGCATCGATTTTGTCGATGTCGCGAACATATCCGTCAATGACGGCACCGCGCGCGCCGCGGCCGACGGAAGCGGTGGAAAACAACTCGCCCCACGCGGCAGCGGGGCGCCCCGAGCAATCAACAATTGCAACGTCCCCGGGGTTCAGCGAATCGATAAAGTCGATTTCGCCGCCATAGGGCCGCTCTGGTATCTGCGTCACGGGGCGGCTTACCGCAGTGCGGGCCCAGCCAACGAGGACACCGCTGCGGCCAGCCTGCAGCCGAAGGCCGGGTTCCAGTGTCTGCTCACGAAACCCAGCCGCATCGCAAACATCGGAAAAAACGGCGGAATAAGTCGTCCGACTGAGATCGTCGAGGTCGATCGGTTCATTGGCAGTGGTCATGGTGGTGTTCCGAATTGGATAATCTCGCTAACCGCTACAGCTTTGCCGGCTATTCGAAACCGGAATCGATGATGCAGTTGCGCGCAGTGTTGAAGTGCTCGGTAATCTTGTCGACCGCCGCGCTCGTCGCGCGCTTTGCAATGGCATCGCTGATCTGGCCATGAAGCTCGATATGTTCCCGCACGGTCTCAAATTCGCCGAGCGCGGCATAACCAACCGGGCCTGTCCAGCGCATCACCAGTTCCAGGGACTGTTGAACCAGCAGATATAGCGGATTAGCCGCTGCCTCAGCCCAAAGAAGGTGAAGACGGATATCGAGCTCAGTCAGTTTCTCCACGTCATCCACCGAGAGGCGCATTTCGTCGACGATCTCGTTCATGCGACCAATCTGCTCGTCGGTACGCCGCAGGCAGGCGAGATACACGGAGCGGGTCTCAAGCGTCTGCCGCAAATCCCACGTTTGCAGAACGCTGACCTGCGCTGTCTGGACCGCATGGTTGATGAGCACGGCGATGTTCTTGCCGTTGATCGGAGCGAGTTCCGGCCGGCGTCCGTTGCTGACGGACAGCACACCGATCTGTGCCAGGGCCCTTACACTCTCGCGAACCGTCCCGCGGCTGACACCGAAGCGCTCGGCGAGCACGCCTTCACTCTGCAACCGGTCACCCGGTCCCAGACCCTCTGTCTGAATCAGTTCGATGATTCCGTTTACGGTATCGTTCGCGGCGGAGCTCGTTGTCGAAGAGCGTTTCTTTTTCTCGTCAGCAGTCATTGTCTTTGTGTCCGGCACTGGATGGAGAGTTTCCCTACAGAAGGTCTTCGATTTCACTTACGGAGAACTCGCTGGTGAGCCTGTCCGCCACGACATGTCCACGCGACATGACGACAATTCTCGAGCATGTCTCGAAGACGTGGTTCAGATTGTGGCTGATAAAGATTCCCGAGTATCCCCTTTCCGGAAGCTGCCTGGTGAACGCCAGCACATTGTTGGTTTCTTTTACAGAGATATGATTTGTCGGTTCATCCAATATCATGATCTTGGCTTCGAACTGCAATGCCCGGGCAATCGCTACCCCCTGACGCTGACCGCCGGAAAGGGCGCCGACACTGGCATTCGGCGAGCGCAGGTGAAAGCCGACCTTCGCCAATGCGTCCTCGGCATTCTCGCGCATCCTTGATTTGTTGAGAAAGCCGAAACCACCGATCGACCAGGTAAGGATCTCGCGACCGAGATAAATGTTCTGAGCAATGGTCATGCTGGAGACGGTCGAGTTGTACTGGTGGATCGTCTCGACACCGAGTGCCATCGCATCACGCGGCGATTTCAGGTCGACCGGCGTGTCGCCAAACAGGATCTCGCCGCCAGTCGGTTGCTCGGCACCGGAGAGCATACGGATGAAGGTCGTCTTGCCGGCGCCATTGTCACCGATCAGCCCGATCACCTCGCCCTGTCTGAGCTTGAAATCGACGCCCTTCACGGCATGCACCGCGCCATAGGACTTCTTGAGTGACCGGGTCTCGACGACCACGGGGCCGGCTTGCTGTTCCACGGTCATTTCTCCTCGAACCTGGACAATCTACGCCCGATCCAGGCATGGGTGATCACGGCAGTGATCATCAGGATGCCGGCCGCGAATTTGAACCAGCTCGCGTCCATTCCGGTAAGGACGAGTCCGTTTTCGATCACCTTGAGAAGCGCGAGGCCAACCACTGCGCCAATCACAGTCCCCTTGCCTCCGGTCAATGCCACGCCGCCAATGACGGCGGCGGCGATGACCTGGAGTTCAAGCCCCTCGCCGAGCGACGGAAGCGGGCTGCGCAGGCGAAATACCTGGATAAGGCCGGCAAGTCCCGCAAGAAAGCTGCACAGCATGAAGGCACCGATCTTGACGGCGAACGTATTGATGCCGACCGATTTCGCGACCTCCTGCTGGCCGCCGATGGCATAGGTCCAGGCTCCCACATTTGTGCTGCGCAGATAAACGGTGATGAGCACGAAGATGGCGAAGAACCAGATCATGGATGCCTTGAGCGGACCGACACTTCCGGCAAACAGCCAGACGGGCGCGTCCTGGGCAAAGGTCGGCGGAAAACCGCCGGATATCGTGACCGTTATGCTGTGAACCACAAACAGCATGCCAAGCGTGGTAATGAAGGACGGCAGGTTGAATCGCAGCGTAATGTAACCGTTGACAAAACCCACCGCCAACGTGGCGAAAATGGCCAGCATGATGGTCAGGTCTATCGGCAATCCCATTTCGGCTAGCGAGAACGCCATCATCGGGGCAAGTGCAAACACTGACCCCACCGAAAGGTCGAATTCACCGGCAATCATCAGAACCGTGATGCCGATAACGACGAGCCCGATCTCGGGAAGGACGGTCAAGACGTTGCTGACATTGTAGGGCGACAAAACAATGCCACCGCTGAGGATTTGAAAAACAGCGATCGTCAGGAGCAGCAGGAGCACGCTGAGTGTCTCCGGCCGGGCGATGAAAACCATCAGGTTTCGAGACGGTTCCTTCGCCGAATAGGTGTCGGCTTTCATCATGGACATGGTGTCACCGCGTCGGCCGCCCCGGGAGGACCGGGGCGGCGCGCCACGCTCTTACTTGAAGGTTTCCAATGCTGCGCGTGCCGTCTCGGGTGTAAACACGCCACGGCCGGTGTCGACGCTCCATGCCGGCTGCGCCTGATTCTTCATCAGGTGCACTTGAACGACCGGAAGATAGCCCTGCAGATACGGACCCTGGTTCACAACCGTCTGGATGTAACCCTTGTCCATGTACTCAACGACTTCCGGAATGACATCGAACCCGGAAAGCAGAACCTTGCCGGCTTCAACGCCCCGCTCTTCCAGAACGCGCGCGACGGACGCCTCCCAAAATCCCATGTCGAAATAAGCCGTAAGGTCGGGATTGGCATCATAATAGGCGATGACACGCTCCGCAGCGATGGCCAGGTCTGTGCCTGAATCGATCCGGTCAACGACAACTTCACGGTCAGGATTGGCTGCCTTGTAAGCCGCAATTGCATTTTCGATACCCTTCGCGCGCTCTTCCGACCAGGTCTGGCCCGGTGCCGAGATGCCCAGGAGAATGCGAATTGGCCCTTCGGATGGAAACAGGGCAGCCGTATTGCGCCCCAATACCTCACCCGCATCGACGAAATTCTGTCCCATGTAGGAAAGACGTCCGCAATCCTCACCTGAAATCGCATCGACATTGGACGCAAGGTAATACCGGCATAACACCGGGCAGCATTGTGTTTTGATTTGTCATTTCCGGTGGTGCGGCAAATCGACTCGATCAGCGCTGCTGGGGTTCTCACCGAGATGTTTTTGTGAGTCGATGAGTTTATGTCGGATTTCCCACCTCACGCACTTGATGATCTGTCGAATACAGAACTCAAAGATCTGGTTGTGACCCTGCTCGGCGAGGTGGCCGAGTTGAAGCAAATCGTCGCTGAACAAAATCAGGTGATTGCCGAACAGAAACAGACAATTGCCAATCTGCGCGACGAGGTCGCTCGATTAAAAGGGGTGAATGGGCGACCGGACATCAAGCCGAGCAAACCAAGCGGCATGAACCAGGCCAGCGAGAAAAAGGCGCGTAAGAACGGCAATAAAAGCTGTGGACGCGGCAAAAAGAAGCCACCTCGGCACGGTTCAATGAAAGACCGGATTGTAAAAGCGGACGTTCCAGAGGGTTCCCGCTTCAAAGGGTACGAGGACTTCCTCGTTCAGGATCTCATCATTCAGCCAGTGACCACCCGGTTTCGGCGCGAGCGCTGGTTGACACCTGATGGTAAGACTGTCGTGGCTCCGCTGCCACAGGGCCTCAAGGGCCATTTTGGTGCCGAACTGCGCCGTTTTGTGCTGATGCAATACCATCAAGGCCAAGTCACTGTGGGACGATTGGTAAAGCTCCTGAGCGAAATCGGCATAGATATCTCCGAGCGCCAGGTCATGCGGTTTTTGAATGAGGGTCATGAGCATTTTGCCTTGGAAGCACGCGCAATATTGCAGACGGGATTGGACGCGGCGTCATGGGTGACGGTCGACGACACCGGGGCACGCCACAAAGCCCAAAACGGCTACTGCACCCAGATCGGCAATGATCGGTTTTCCTTCTTTTCCACAACCGGTTCTAAAAGCCGCATCAACTTTCTCGAACTCCTGCGGGCCGGGCATGAAGACTATGTGATCAACGCCGATGCACTTGCCTATATGCAGCAGCGTTCTCTCAATGCTCCGGTTCGCCAGTTGTTGATTGACGCTGAAGATAAGTATTTCCCGAACTGCGCAGACTGGCAGGCCCATCTCGACCGGCTCGGGATCACTGCACTGAAAGTCACACCTGATCCCACGCGCCTTGCCACCGAGGGTGCGTTATGGGGCAGTATCAGCGCACATGGCTTGCTCACCGATACGGTGATCGTCAGTGATGATGCCAAACAGTTCAAAGTCGGCGATCATGCGTTGTGTTGGATTCACGCCGAACGGTTGGTGCATAAGCTCAACACCTTCACAGATAAGCACTATGCCATTCAACAGCGCACCCGCAGGCTGATCTGGCTCTACTATGAATGCCTCAAAACCTACCGTCTCAACCCAAGTCCACAGCGCAAGGCGGTCTTGCAAAACCGCTTCGACCAGATATTCCGCCACCGAACCGGTTTTGCAGCCCTTGATAATCTGTTGAGGCGATTGCACGCCAACAAGGCTGAACTGCTGATGGTTCTGGAGCATCCGGAAATACCGCTGCACACCAACGGTTCCGAGAACGATATCCGAGTTGTTGTAGTCAAGCGCAAGATTTCAGGTGGGACGCGCAGTGACATTGGTCGGACCAACCGCGACACCTTCTTGTCGCTGCTCAAGACCTGCAACAAACTCGGCATCTCGTTTTGGGACTATTTGGGGGATAGGCTGGGCCTCAATGGGAAACCGGTGCCCGCTCTGCCGCAACTCGTAGGCCAGTCTCATTTTGCATCCTGAACAGCCACTCTTCGGCAAGATCGAGATTGCATTGCGCGACAGCTGGATTGTGAAGATGCGGTCGACATGACATTTCCAATCTTGCATTGTGGCGATGGTTCATCCGTCTGACGGCGCAATCATATCGACACATATAGCAGGACGTTTCACACAATGGCTCAGGCTGGCAATCAACTTGATATAGTTCGTCTCAGCATCACGTTGCGGGATGTGAAGCCCAGGGTCACAAGACGAATGGATGTCCCTGCGAACACATGCCTTAATGACCTCCACTTATACATTCAGGCCGCAATGGGGTGGCACAACTGCCATCTATGGGAATTTGAGGCGATCCGGTATGAGCAAGTTGTCACTTGGAGTGCTGATAGTGATCAGTATTTCTCCAGCCCCAAATCAGACGCCTCTGCTACCGTTCTCGACGTCATAGACTTTTTGCAAGGCAAACCCGAATTCAATTACCTCTATGATTTCGGAGACTCATGGAGACACAAAATCCGTATTGGAAAGATTCAGTCGGCACATAAGGACAGACAGTATCCATATCTTGTTTCCGGTAGCGGGCGTTGTCCACTTGAGGACATAGGAGGCGTATGGGGATACTCTGAATTCTTGGCAGCATTCGAAAACCCGGATTCTGAATACCGGGAGTACTATCCCGATTACTTCGATGGAAGTGACAACTGGAATCCGGAAGACGCGGAACTTGAAAAAAGGCGAGCAGCTATTGCGCGATTCCAATAGAATCCCCACCCCAGCCACCGCAAGCACAATTCCCCCATTCGTTGATGCCTCCAGAAAATCATGGAAACAGAAAGAGCGTCCGCTCTGACGCCTGAATTCTGCCCGGTGTTATGCCGGTATTACGACGCAAGGACAATAATCCCTCGTTCGCTGGCTTCCTTGATCACCGGGCAAATCGCTTCGTCATTGGCGATCGCGGTGACGATCGCATCCGCCTGACGGGCAATTGCGGTGCGGATATTGTTGATCTGGTCCGGGATCGAGCCCTCCGTGTTGGTAAACAGCATCTGGCAGTCGGCGTTGTAATCCTCGCAGGCCTGGTCAAAACCCGTGCGCACGCCGCGCCAGAACGAGTTGCTGACCGATGAATGGTGCGTGAAAACGATTTTCAGCGATTCCGCCGCGGCCGGTTGCGATGCGGCCATTACAGAAACAGCCGCCGCCAGCGTCGCGCAGGCAATTATCCTATTCAATTGCATAGTCTCCTCCCTTCGGATTGCCGAATGCGGCAGATATGACCTATATGATAGGTTATGTCAACAGCCTTCATTTCCATTTGCTCAATTTGCAAATTTGGCCAATTTTCGTAATTTTTTGCTTGATGGAAGATACATTTTCTGCTTTTTTGACAAAGCTATCCTATAGGTTTGGAGGAGCCTGTGAGCCGTCCCAAGAGCATTGTCATTTTCGGAGGCGCACGCGGAATCGGAGCCGCGGTGGCCAGACGATTCGCTGCGTCCGACTTCCGTGTTTACATTGCAGATGTCCTGGAAACCGAAGGCAATGCACTGGTTCGTGAACTTGGTGAGGACCGCGCTTCCTTCACGATCTGCGATGTTGCACGGGCGGATGATATCTCGGCGGTCTTCGACCTGGCCGTCGCGGAAAGCGGCGGCATCGATGTTGTCTTCAACAATGTCGGAATCGCCCGCTACGGCGAGGTCGACCGGCTGGACCTGGAGGACTGGGAACTGACGCTGCGCGTCAATCTGACCGCTCAGTTTCTCTCCTGCAAGCGCGCGGTTGCCGAGATGAAAAAGACCGGCGGAGGCGTGATCATAAACACGGCCTCCATTCTCGGACATGCAAGTCAGAAGACCACCGCGGCGTATGCAGCCTCGAAAGCTGGTGTCATGGCACTGACGCGGACGGTTGCCATCGACCACGCCAAAGACAACATCCGCTGTGTATCCATCTCGCCGGGCACGATCGATACGCCACTGGTACAGATCGCCGCACAGACATTCGAAGGGCGGGATCCGCAGGATCTTCGCCGGGAATGGGCCGACCATCACCCACTGCGCCGCCTTGGACGCCCGCAGGAGGTTGCAGAAACAGTCTTTTTCCTCGCGTCTGAAGGCGCCGCATTCATCACCGGTTCGGACATTCTGATCGATGGCGGCATCCGCTCGGAACTCTATGCAGAAAAACCGGGGGAGCCGGCGCAATGATCGATCTGGAAGACAAGACCATCGTCATCTCAGGGGCCGCCGGCGCACTCGGCACTGTCATTTCAGGGCATCTGGCCGGTCTGGGCGCAAGGGTCGCGGCGCTTGATGTTCTGGAGGAACACGAGGCCGGCAACTCACTGGACCTGCAACCGGGTCGACTTGAATACCGGCGGTGTGACACTTCCGACAACACCGCCTGTCACGACACGCTCAACGAGATCGCGGAGAGTTTCGGCATGCCCGACGTCGTGTGCTGCCATGCCGGTTTGGTCGGCGTGTCGCCCATCGAAAGCTATCCGGCGGACGACTTCGACAAGCTGATGCAGGTCAATCTGCGTGGAGCCTTCGTGCTTGCTCAGTCTGCAGTCAAGCTTTGGCTGGACACCGGCCGCACCGGGCAATTGATCTTCACCACGTCCTGGGTGCACGATCATCCATGGCCGGAGATTACCCCCTACGCGGCCAGCAAAGCGGGTTTGAATGCTCTCATGCGCGGTTTTGCGCGGGAACTAGCCGGACGCGGCATTCGGGCTAATGCCGTCGCCCCGGGCATCGTCGCCGCGGGTATGGCGCTGAAGACCTGGAACGAAAACGCCGAATATCGGGCGCGTGCCTCTGTCGCCATTCCGCTCGGCGAGCTTCAACCAGTCGAGAGTGTGGCCAATGCATTCGCTTTCATGTGTTCGGATCTCAGCTCCTACATGACGGGCTCTGTCCTGACGGTCGATGGCGGCTGTAGCCTCTATCCCAATATCTGAGCGCGGGAGGCCTGTTGTGAAGATAGAAAACATCGGTTGCCTCGTCGTCCACGCGGGCATGCGCAACTGGATCTTCGTCAAGGTGGAGACGGATCGGGACGGACTGCATGGCTGGGGTGAAGCAACGCTTGAGTGGAAAACGCGCTCGGTCGTCGCGGCGGTGGAGGATCTCAGCGACCTGCTGGTCGGCGAGAACCCTTGCGATATCACCCGTTGCCGGGAGATCATGCGCAAGCAGAGCTTCTGGCGTCTGGGCACGATCGGCCAAAGCGCCGCAAGCGCGATCGAGACGGCGCTCTGGGACGTGCTGGGCAAGGATCTCGGTACACCCGTCTGGCAACTGCTGGGCGGCAAGGTGCGCGATCGCATCAACGTGTACACCCATCTCGGCATGGGGCAGATGGATGCCGTCTATCACAGCTTCTCGCAGGAAAAACTTGCCCACCATTGCGCGGAACTGAAGGAACGGGGCTATCGGGCCGCTAAAATCGTCAACGTGCCCTACTCCCACTACATCACTGCCAATGAAGATGTAACGGCCTTTGCGGACGCGATCTTCGGCTTGCGCGAGGCCGTCGGGCCGGACTTCAGGATCATGATCGATTTTCACGGACGGGCGGCGTCGCCGCGAGTGGCGCTTTCCTACATCTGCGCCGTCGAAAAGGCCGACATCACGTTTGTCGAGGAGCCGATCCAGCCTGGCAATCACGCAGGCCTGGCCTTTATCAAGGAGCGTTCCCCGATCCCGGTCGCCAGCGGCGAAAGGCTGATCGAGCCGGACGAATTCGAGGCTGCGTTGTCAGCACAGTCCGTCGATATCATCCAGCCGGACCTGTGTCATTGCGGCGGGCTGACCGACGGGCGTCGGATCGCAGAGCGGGCGGCGGTTCTGGGAATCGGCATCGCGCCCCACAATCCGGCAGGTCCTGTCGCCAGCGCAACAGCGGCGCATTTTGCAGCGGCAACACCCAACCACGTCATCCAGGAGGAAATGAGCGGCGCCGTGCCCTGGTTCAACGACGTCGTCGCACGCAACCCGATCAGGATGACAAACGGGTACTGGGAAATCCCGGCGGGCCCCGGTCTCGGGATCGAAATCGACGAGCGCGAGGCGCGAAAACATCCGTTTCAGGCAGAGAGCATTGAGACGAAGAACGCCGTCATGGCCGACGGCACGATTGTCGACTGGTAGGAGGATCGAATGAGCGGACCCACTTGCATCTGGCGGACCGAGGCGGAATTGGGCGAAGGCGTGCGCTATGATCCAGCGAGCAACGAGGTCTGGTGGGTCGACATTCTGGGCCAGCAGATATTCTGTTTGAACCTGTCGACCGGCGGCAAGCAAACCTGGCCGACCCCGGAGACAGTCGGCTGCACATTTGCCGCCCGGAACGGCGAAGTGCTCGCCCTGTTCCGCCGGTCAGTCGTGCGCCTTGACCGGTCGTCTGGCAGCTTCGAGACCGTGGTTGAATTTGCGGACGAGCCTGAGCAGAACCGTTTTAATGACGGCGTTGTGGCACCGGATGGAAGCCTTTGGGTCAGCAGCATGGACTTCGATTTCACCGAGCCGACCGGGTGCCTCTATCGCGTCGCGGCGGATCTCACGATCGAAAAGAAGGCCGACGGTTACATCGTTGCAAACGGACCGGCCTTCTCGGCGGACGGGCGTACGATGTATGTCAACGAAACCATGAAGGGCGAAATTCACCGTTTCGATCATGACCCGCAAATCGGTTCGATCTCAAACAAATCGCTTTTCGTCACATTCGACGAGGGTGACGGACTTCCTGACGGGATATGCGTCGATGCCAATGGAGACCTCTGGGCAGCTGTCGTCACAGGTGGTTGCGTTCGCAGATACGGTCCTGATGGAAGCATGCGCGAGGCGATCAAGCTGCCGAGTCCGATTGTAACAAGTGTCGGAATAGGCGGTGAAAACCTTGATGTGCTCTATGTGACAACCGGGCGCATCCTCATGGAACCGGATGTTCTGGCTGCCCACCCGCTTTCTGGAAGCCTGTTTTCGATATCGGGGGCCGCACCCGGAACCGCGCCGGCGACCTTTCAGATTGACTAGCCAACAAAGTCGATCTCAGCGCCACCCGGATTGTTTCGGCGGGTATCGGCATTCTCATTGAAGCGGAAATAGAGATATTCAGCCCAGAACTGTCTTGATTATACGGTCTGCGAACAAATCGGGCTTTTCGTAGGGAAGAAAGTATCCAGCATCCGGCACCTCTTCACTGCTGAAATTTGGCAACTTTGCCGCCAGCTCCGCTGCTTCTGCAGCGGTCACAGATCGATCATGTGTGCCATGAAGATGCTCCACGGGACATGTCACAGCTTCAAGGATTTGCGGGTCCATGTCCCATTGAATCTTCATTTCCCGAAGGTAATCCACGACATTGGCCGTGAGGGTCAATTCACAGGCCTTGCGAATGAAGGGCATGATTTCCGTTCTTTCGAAGGTCTGCAGAACCTTCGGGACATCATTCCAGCCATGGGCCAGATACCAGTCCACGCCTTTCTGCTGCACATATCGGTAGCAGACCCGCGCCAGGGTTTCAGAAGCCCTCGGCGCATAGCGCAGCAGATTTATCATGACCTTTTGCGTTGGTGAGAAACGACCAATGGAGCCGTTGCTGTAAGGTTTCAGCAGTCCGGTGACCATCAGGCGGCTGAACAGGCCGGGCCGCCGTGCAGCGAGATAAAACAGAGCCGCGGAGCCGTTGCCGATGCCAATCGCAGGCACTCCATCGAGGCCAAGTCTCGACATTGACCATTCTATGGCATCGGCATGCTGGCTCAGGAAGTCGGTATCCGGACAGCTGTCAGAATCGCCAAAACCCGGGCGGATTACCGCATAAAGGCGAACTCCCGCCCGTTTGAGGCGGTTTTCAACCTGCTCACCCAAAACATAACCCTGGGCCGCCCCATGGACGATCAATGCCGGAACGCCCTTTTCTGCGCCGGTCCACGTCAGGGCAATGCGTTTCCCGTCGGGTTGTTGAAGGATCCTGTAGTTCCCCCAGGGATCATGCCAGGAAACCTGGTTGTTTGATTGGCTGTGACTCGCGCGCGCATTCAACAGACCAATCAGCCGAATAAGGTCGACCTGCGACGTCGTTTCCGTCTTTCGCAATATGGTGCGGATCTGGGTGCGTATTGTTTGGGGTGTGGTGCTGCGAATTCTCGCTATGTGTGCCGTGTCGCGCGTTTCGTACAGGGCTCTCGAAACCTCGCGTTCCGCTGTCGTCATGTTGAAGGCGTCTTTGAGAATTGCCTCTACTGCCGGCGCCCACCTTGTCTCCAATGCCCGAATGACAATGTAATGGTGCCCCAGTCCCTCGGCCGGCAGCGTGTATACCTCGGCCAATCCACGCCCGTTCCTTTCGTCTATTGTACGTACAACGGCGTTCTTCTGGTCGGTCAGGACCTTTGCGCCATCGCGCACTTCGTTAAAGTCCGAGAAAGAGACAGGATCGAGCCATTCAAGGCGGTTCACCTGGCCCTGAGCGGCGTGGAAACGTCCCCGCGCCTCAGCATTGGCGGAGGCGACAAATCCGGCCGGTGTAATCACCATCGCCGCGGCATCCACCTGATTGACTGCCTCATCAATCGGATTGACCTCGTTCGGATCAATCAGTTTGTCCAGCAAACCCTGAACGCCACCGATGTAGTCCCTGACCAGGCTTTCTTCATCAAACGAAGGTGTTTCAGATGCCGCTTCTGCCTCTGCTATTTTCCTTGCCCATGCCAAAATGCAATCAGCAAATGCTTTGTCATCGCTGACAAAGCGATAGCCGCTGCTAATGACTTGAAGGTCGCCCGACGTTGTTTCCGAATCCGGTGGTTCAGATTTGGATTCCACCATTGATGACTACTGTTTCCGTTTTGAGGTGTAATACAAGGGCCTGGTCGGGTTGTAGCGATCTTCACTACAATCGTCAGACCTGTCAAATAACATGACCGCGAATACCAGGGCGCCAGCCAAGACCTCAACGCCGCACAATCGGTCAACGCCCACTCAACGCATGGTATGCGATTTAGGGGATTGCCGCGTCTGCTTGCGGCCTCCATGATCGAGCCAATTACTCACGGGTTTTCAAACACGGCGGTGGCGGTCGGAATTGTCGCTATGAATGAACAACAATCCTCCGCCAGCGGCAAAGAGGCAGACAAACCTGCCCGGCTTTCACTCACCTGTTTCGGCGCTTGCATTGACATTGAAGCGAACCGGACAGACATCCTTGAAATGGTTCGCCCGGTGCTGCCACCCAATGCGGCCGACGGACGAACCGGACGGGCGGACAGAAGTTTTTTTGTCGAGCAAAGGGGCGATGGACAACTTCGGCTGACCGATGACAGGGACGAGGTTGATCGGGTCCTCGAAACAGACGCGGCACTGCTGGATCTGCAATCGCTGCTTCATGACACCGTCGCCCAATATGCACGGGGGTTCGTTTTCGTACATGCGGGCGTCGTCGCATGGAATTCCGGCGCCATTGTCATACCGGGTCGCACAATGTCCGGAAAGACGTCCCTGGTATCCGCGCTGGTAAAGCGGGGTGCAGAGTATCTCTCGGACGAATTCGCGGTGCTGACTTCGGAGGGACATGTCCTGCCCTATCAAAAACCGTTGTCTGTCCGCAGTTCCGACGGAACGGCCACACTCGTTCCGCCCGGGACATTTGGCAAATCCGCCGGAACGGAAGCCGTGCCCGTCAAAGTCATAATCGAAACCAGGTACGAACCGGGTTCTGATTGGCAGCCACAGCGGCTATCACAAGGTCGCGCACTGATGGCGATGCTTGATAACACTGTTGCGGTTCGCAAGGTTCCGGAACGCAGCATGGACTATCTGAGCAAGGCGGTCCGGGGAGCGATCGCCCTTTCCGGCCCGAGGGGCGAAGCCGACCAGCTATGCCAGTCGCTCATGAACCTACTGGATAAACAAATCTAGAGGTCGACCGCCCGAACGTTTTCCAGGGCGATGCAGGCATGGCATTTTCCACAGGCATGATAAGCATCATCGTCGTCGTAAACCGGTTGGCGGCATGACCAACTCATCATGGCGAGCTCCTCGGGAATCGAACGAAAGGTCGCCTTCTTGTCGACCCCGGAAAGCGGCTTCAGCCATGCCGGCCGATAAGGAAGATTGGTCAGGCCGGCATTGTACACCGCAGATGCCTCCGTGAACTCCTCCAGAGGGGTGTCCGGGTGGCGGTGTCCGGTGACCACGTAGTCGAATTTCTCCGGCATCACGGCAAGCAGCCGGGCCGCCATGAACATTACCAGGGTAATGTCATAGCCGCAGGTTCCGATATGGAACACGAATTTGGAACTTGTGTATTCGAAGTCACGGTAGTGCTCCCAGCAATAGGGCAGCACTTTCGCAATCGCGTCCGCTTCAGCGTCACCCCGCCGCTCGAAATTGTGCAGGTCAATGTGATGGGCATGTACCCGGCACTTGGTCGCAGACAACAGGTTGGCGAGCAATGCAACACTGTCCAGCCCGCCCGTCAGCATCAGCAACAATTTTGGAGGGTCGTGCCGGGCTGCCGGGGCGTTCTCCAAGGTAGTTCTGAGTTTATCGACGAGCATGGTTTTACACATTCATTCGTTCACATAATTTGAAGTTCAGGTTGATTGCATGTAAAAGTTTCTTTGAGCAAGAATAGCCTACGCCCATTAGTTGAGGACGTTCGATCATGCCGATTATCAGGATCACCGACAAGCGCCTTGTGAAACGGGTCGACAAGGAATCGATCGTCTACGATCAGGATGACCACAAGGTCTACCACCTGAATGAACCGGCCGCCAAAGCCTGGGAATTGTGTGAGGACTGCGACGACATCCATCAACTGGCTGAACAGTTGTCGGAAGGGACCGAATTGCCCGCCGACGAAAACGTTGCCCAGCTCGCGCTGCTCGAATTGCGCGAAGCCGGACTGATCGAGGGCGAATTCGCGGCGCAGGAGAAAGGTTCGATGACCAGGCGGGAGCTGTTGGAATCCCTGGCGCATCTCGCGATCGCACTGCCCGTTGTCGTCTCAATGTTCGCGCCGACCGCGGCCATGGCCCAGTCGGCGCCGGTGACCGGGACAACCCCGCCCTCTCCAGAGACGACTGCGCCGCCGGCCTAGGTAACAACAACGGATCCCTGCACGGACAACGCCAGCGCCGACCATTGGGTCTCCCGACAGCCCGGGATCGGCCAGATTCAGGGACTTGTGTTTAAGCTGTTTTTCTCCAGCTTTTTGATTACGCGCATGGTTGCGGTCCGGCGTTAGTCATGCCGTTACGCGGGCTTAACAGACTAATACTGAAATTTCAGAGATCGAAGTCATCACGCCGAAGCTGGTTTCCCGGCTCGAAGTGCTCGATCTGAACCGAGATCATCGGATCAGCGACCAATTTCTGGATCTCAAGCTTTGCATAGTACTGGTCGATTGCATGATTGCACTCGATCCAGCTCGCCATCGCTTCTTCGGTGTGGGGCAACTCATCGAGAATACGTTCGAACATGGAGCCGTTGACCGCGACTGCCTGCGCGGATGTCAGCTTTTTCACCGCGCGAAGTAGACTATTATCCGATAGGCGTTCGCCCGCATCACCCCACACACGACCACCGAGAAAAAAGAGATCCCATTCAATGGCATCCAGTTCGCGCACCATCGCTGAAAGCTGCCTGATACAATCGTGTCTGAACAGGGCGTCGTCCTCAAGGACAAGGACATTTTTTGCACCCCTTCTTTTGGCATCCTCGATGATTGCGCGATGGGACAAGGCGCAGCCGACATGGTGATTTTGCGGAGTTTCAATCGCCGAAAATCGGTTCGAAAGCCGTTCTATCCCGAGCTTTGCAACTCTGTCTTGCATGGCCTTGCGACGTTCGGCCTGTGAATCCAGATTGATCCACCACGTTGCGTCAAAATAGTTGAACGGATTTTCCAGCTCGGCGTCGATTTTCTGCGTTATCCGCTTGTAGTTTTCCTTGCCTAACCGATCCGAAAAATGTTCGCCGATCGGTCCTTCATCAAGACCAAGCTCCCGGAAGCCGATGCGATAGTTGCGAATGCGGTCTTCCCAACTCAAGTTGTACTGCACGCCCGCCGGTCTGGAGAACCGGTGCAGCCAACGCAAAAACGGCAGGCACAGAACCTTGTTCCCCCGTTGCCTAAACTTTTCGTGGATGTAGCCTTCCTCACCGCCAAATCCCCGAAACTTGAGATTGAAGCCCGGCCACGTCTCGCGGCGGCTGACAAATAGCCCTAAACCCTGTGCCGGAATTTCGAATGGTTCTTCATTCTGATCGGGATCAAAGCTGCGCTTCGCCCAGGTGCCGTACATACCGTCGCGCCAGATGAGTTCGAAGTGGGTCGCTTCTTCCTGCAAATTCTCGCTTATCATCGGACCCTGCAACAGATCCGCCGAGTCCGGGTGTTCCCGCATATAGGCAAAAAGCCCGGCAAGTGCGCCAGGCTGCAGAAGGACATGGCAGTCGACGCACATGACAAATTCACCGGCCGCCTCGGCAAAAACCAGATCACGCACCGCCGTGCCGAAACGGTCGGCGCAAGGCACATACCGGAAATTCGGCGCCAGTTTCTCCAGCGCCTTAAGGGCATCGCCAATGCTGCTCTCGGGATTGTTGTCGATCACCAGGAATTCAATCTGAGACAGCAGATCCGGATTGTTCAGCCGCAATGATTGTATCGTGAAATAGACGCCGTCATAATCGTCATAGGTCGCCATCCCGATCGTCAGCGGAACGGGCTTGCCCCGCGCCGTTGGCGCGTTGACAGGTCTTGGCGGCTCCGGCGTTGCTGCTGGAGCGGGCACACTGTTATCCGGCAGAAAGAGGCTGTGCAGCCTGTGCCATCCGGCCGCGCCGGACAACGGGTTCGTCATTTCAGCCAGCAGATCGTCGAGACGGTCTGCGAGCTCGAAAGGATTGTGGAAACGCAATGCAACCGAAGGTGCCTGCTGCGCCAGACCAGTCAACGTGCCAAGTCCACCATCGTCAAGAAGAGCGCTGTTGAGGCTGTTCGCAAACAATCTCATGCTGGCCTCGCTGCTTGACAAAGACGTCAGGCCTGCGGCCACACCTGTTTCATATGCGGGAAACAGGATTGCGCTGATGGCGGCAGGTTGTTCCGGGCCCGCCCTGGCAGATGGGTTGATCAAAACACTCCGGCCTAGTGCAAGCGGATTCAGTTCGGTGTTTGCCGATCCGGCTGAAGTCACGAGGGTATCGAACGCGCTGTCTCGCAAAATCAACGGGCAACGCAGGGCGGCCGGACCGACATCCGGTTTGTTCAGCGCCACAAGTTCATCCGTGAAGTAGCCGCATCCGTTCAGGGCCATCCATCCGGCGAGCAGTGATTTTCCGGATCCGGGACCGCCAGCCAGCAAGATGGACTTGCCTCGCCAGTCAACGATCCCTGCATGCAGACAGACGGCGTCGGAAATGTCTGCGCAAAACGCCGCGATGATCGCATCCATCACGTATTTAGGCAGATCCTTTTCTTGCAAGCCCTTGTTCGAGATTCCGTCCTTGCCGGCCAGATCAAACCGGTTTCTATCCACTTCCGCGATTGTGATCTCGGCTACCGCTTCTCCGGGGCGGCCTTCGTTGCCCGCGAACAGCAATTCGAACATCCAACCCAGGGATTCGGGATGCCTGACAGAAACGTACCGGCCGGCAAATTCAACGCTTGAAATCATGTTCTTGCCCGATGGCCACCTTCAATCGCGACGGGGCCTTAACATCACGACAATCGAAGGGTTTTTGCAAGTTGGGCATTTGGATCGGCCCGGGATGTGCCAGCGCGTTTCCCTGCAGCCCTCCGCTGATGCACAACGCGTCTGGACAAGCTACCGCAGTCCGTTGCCTGCGTTGCAAATGCAGCTTTGAGTAATCAGCAATCGCTCCTATGATCCTTCCGGTTCAGTTCGACAGGAGGATTTGGCGTGCATCTTGGGATTCTCACCGGCGGCGGGGATGTGCCCGGCCTGAATGCGGCGATCAAAGCGGTCGTCAACGAAGCCTTTCGGATGGGCTGGCGCGTCACGGCCTTCCGGCGCGGATGGGCAGGACCGGTCAACACCGACCCCACGGACCCCTCATCGAACCCCGAAACGCACAGGGTTCTGACACCTGACCTGGTGCGCGCCGTCGACAGGACGGGCGGAACCTTCATTCACACCTCACGGACCAACCCGTCACGCATGAAGCCGGAAGACATTCCCGATTTCGTTGCGTCGGACCGTACACCCGACGCGCATGGGCGGGTCGACATCACGCCACACGTTCTTGCGGTCCTGAGCGCCATGGAGATGGACCTGCTGATCGCCATCGGCGGTGACGATACGCTGTCCTATGCGGCGCGCATTCACACGGAGGGGATGAAGACCATGTGCATCCCCAAGACCATGGACAATGATGTTTTCGGCACCGACTACTGCATCGGCTTTTCCACCTGCGTGACGCGCTCGGTGGAGATGATCAACCGGCTGCGGACTTCAGCGGGCAGCCATGAGCGCAACATGATCGTCGAACTGTTCGGGCGCAATTGCGGCCTGACCGCGCTGGCCGGCGGATACCTCGCCGATGCAGACCGGACACTTATCGCGGAAGTGCCGTTCGATCTCCAGCGCCTTGCAGACCTTCTGACGCAGGACCGGGCACGAAAATCGTCGAACTACACCATCTCGGTCATCTCCGAGGGTGCGCGCATCATCAATGAAGACATTATCGAAAGCGGCGAAGAAGACGCTTACGGACACAGGAAACTGGGCGGTATCGGCGAGCGGGTTGCCGCCGGCATCAAACAGCTCACCGGCACCAATATCATGGTCCAGAACCTCGGTTACCTGCTGCGGTCCGGCGGCCCGGATGCGGTCGACCTCATCGTCGGAAAAAATTACGGAACGATGTGCGTGCAACTGATCAATGAGGGCAAGAGCGGCCTGATGGTCGGCATACGCGACGGCTGCTATGCCACCCAGCCCGCCGATATCAGTACCAAGGGCGAACACCGGGTGGATGTCGACGGGCTCTACGATATAGACCAGTACCGCCCGAAGATCGCCCGGGTCGAAGGCATCCCGATGTATCTGCGCTAGAGCGTGTCTGGCTTAGTTTGAAGCATTTGATGGCGGAAAATCGGTCCAGTCGGCAGGCGCGTTGCGCAGCGCGATGCGGGGCATCGGGCAAGCGGCGCAACAACGCCGATGGGCCGATTTTCCCCACCCTGGAAAGGGAAGAGAACATTGAAAGCAAACAGTGAACGGGCCGGGCGATTTTGGCCCCTGCCGTCGTTGGCTTCCGCTTGTGGTGGGGTGGCACCACGGCGCGCGATCCGCCTAGCCAGAGACCAAAATCGCCTCGGTCAAATGTTTCAAACTAAGCCAGATACGCTCTAGAGATTGAGAACCATGCGCAGCGAGGCCTCGATCTGGCCGGCGCAGTAGAGATCCCCGTACGCGGCATCGCTTTTGCCGCAAAGCTCCACCTGCTGCGGCAGCGCGCCGATCCGGTCGGACAGGCCGGCGATCGCCGGGGCGGTCTCTTCCAAAAGCGGTCGCAGCGGCGGCAATTTAGCGGTCATCGTGCCCCAAAGGATGTTTGTCGCCAAATCGGCAATGCCGGGCTCATTTGTGCCAAGCAAAAACCCCTCCCTTGCGGTCATGCCGTGGCGGCGGCCGGTCTCCTCGAACATGACCATCCAGCGCTTGAGCCGCGGCTGGAAATCGTGCCAGCTTTCCTTCGTCCACATTTGCGCTCCGTTGTAGAGCGTGATCTCGTAAAGCACGTCATTGGCATCGGCGACGATCTTGTCGGTGAGCGCATGGTGCACGTTGTCATCGGTGATCAGCCCGTGCTTTCTTCCCAGATAGCCTAGGATCGCCGGCATCTGCGACAGCGAAATACCGGTGTTCCGATCAACGAGAACAGGCGGCCCCATATGCGGGACGGGCTGATCGGCCGGCGGCTTGCCCTTCAGCGCGCCGATCGCCTCGAAATCGTACTCATCCCAGGTCGCGCCGACATGTGCCAGAACTGCGCGGACGAACTGGCCGCGAAACGGAAGCGGCCAGTAGTAGAGGCTGTAGTCAGGCATCGTCAGTTCCTTTTTGTCGAATATTCCGGTTCGGATGAATCAGGATCAGAAAACACCCATGCTGAGACCGGCAGCGAGCGCCCGTCCCAGGTCTCGGCACTTGGCGAGCTGCGCCTCGGGGATCGTCTTTTGCGCAAGTATCTGTTCGGGCGTTTGCGCGTGCGTGCAGATGATCAGCGGCGGCTGCACTTCCTTCAGCCGCCAGCCGGTGGCGATACGGGCTGTCTGGCGCGCGGCGTTCTCGCCGTCCGATCCGGCGCAAATCATCTGGGCGTAAGGGCGCCCCTCGATGCGGCCGAGAACAGGATAATAGCAGCGGTCATAAAAATCCTTCATCAAGCCGGCAATGGCGGCGAGGTTTTCCGGCGCACAGAACAGATAGCCGTCGGCTCCGAGCAGATCTTCGGGACCTGCCTCCTGTGCTGTCTTCAACACGGTCGGCGTCTCCTCCCGCGCCGCTGCCGCGGCGGCCTCGGCCATCTGCCGGCTGCCGCCTGTCTTTGAATGATAGACTATGAGGAGTTCCGCCATCGCATACCGAATCCGCACTTAACTGGCAGGAACCTTAGGGCGGGCAAACGCCAATGCCAATGAGGCGCTCATGAAAGCGCATCTACCGATTGCAATTTGCAGCATCCGCCCTTTAACTAAAACATATGGCGGAACCGAAACGGAGTTGTCCCGATGGGCCTGCGCTTCATCTTCATGCTCACGCGCAATGACCAGACCGTCTCGGATGCGGCGGAACATCTGAAAACGGCACTGTCCCTCGGCGTGCGTCATATCGGCTTCAAGGATGTCGGCCTGCCGGTCAGCGACTTGAAGTCGCTCAATGCCTCGATCAAGGCCAAGGGTGCGACATCCTATCTGGAGGTCGTGTCGCTCGACCGGGAAAGCGAGATCGCCTCGGCGCGCGCCGCCGTTGAGATCGGTGTCGATGTGCTGCTCGGCGGTACGCGCGTGGATGACGTCCTGCCCGTTCTCAATGGATCCGGCATCGACTATTACCCCTTCCCCGGGCGCATCGTGGATCATCCGAGCGTGCTTGAGGGAACCGTCGCGGAGATCGCGCAAAGCGCCCGCGATCTTGCCTCGCGCGACGGCGTCGGCGGGCTTGACCTTTTGGCCTACCGTTCACCGACCGCGGACGTTCCCGAACTGATCGCCGCCGTCTGCGCGGCGGCGGGCAAACCGGTCATTGTTGCCGGCTCCATCGCCAGCAAGGAGCGTATCGCCGCAGTCCGTTCAGCCGGGGCCGCAGGCTTTACGATCGGCACCGCCGCGCTGGAAGGCCATTATCCGGCCGAGGGTGAAGGCCTTGAAGCCCAGTTGGCGGGCATCGTCCGTGATGTCGCCGAACTCAACGGCCACCTGTCCCCCTTCGGCAAGAAGAACCTCGACAGTGCATTTGGCAGCCTTTCTGAAAGCTGGACGCCGCGGGTCGCCGGGCACGTCAATGACATGCAGATCAAGCTCGCAAGGTTCGAAGGTGCCCACACCTGGCATTTCAATCCGCGCGAGGACAATCTGCTGCTGATCCACCGCGGCCGTCTGCTTGTGCGGTTCCGCGACCGCGAGGAGATCATCGAGGAAGGCGAATTCATCGTCGTGCCGCACGGTGTCGAACATTGCCCGGTGGCGTTGACGGAGACCTGCGAGGTTGTCGTGCTGGAGCCCTCGACCGCATCCGCAACCGGAGGGTCTGACAATGCGCACCGCACCGAAAAGGCGGCGAGTGTGTAGCGCCGTCAGTCCGGCATCCTGATCTGCAGCTTCACATCCGTCGCCCGTTCCTCCACGGCGCGATCGAAGGCGGCCACGCTCTCCTCGAAATCGAATGTCCCGGTAATCAGCGGTTTGAGATCGACTTTCCCAGATGCAATCAGATTGATCGCCCGATCATAGATATTGGCGTAGCGAAAAACTGTCTCGATGCGAACTTCCTTGGCCTGCATGCCGACAATGTCGAAGGCGACGGGCTCCACCGGCATGCCGACCAGCACAGCGGCGCCGCCGGGACGCACGATATTCGGCAAATCGAGAATAGCCGCGCCGGCGCCGCTGGCCTCGAACACCACATCGGCGCCCCAGCCGTCGGTCGAAGCCGCGACATAGTCCTGCAGCGGTGTTTCACGGATATTGACGGCATCGATGCCGTCATAGGCACCGATGATATCGAGTTTCGGTTGCGCGAGATCCGAAACAATGACCCTGGCGCAGCCGCCGGCCAGCGCCGCAAGCGCCGTCATCATGCCGATGGGCCCGGCGCCGGTCACGACCGCCGTATCGCCCGGCGTGATCTGCGCCTTTACGGCCGACTGCATGCCAATGGCGAAAGGTTCCACCATGGCGCCTTCAGCAAAACTGACATTGTCCGGAAGACGGTAGGTAAAGGCTGCCGGGTGCACCACCAAGGGGGCAAGGCATCCGTGGACCGGCGGCGTTGCCCAGAAACGCACTGCCGGATCTACATTGTAGATGCCGAGTTTGGTCGCCCGCGAGTTCATGTCCGGAATGCCCGGCTCCATGCACACGCGGTCACCGACGCGCAGATGCGTGACGGATGCACCGACCTCGACCACCGTCCCAGCGGCCTCGTGACCAAGCACCATCGGTTCTTCAACGACAAATGGGCCGATCTTTCCGTGCACGTAATAGTGGATGTCCGACCCGCAAATACCGACTGTGTGGGTCCGGATGCGGACATCGTTGGGGCGAAGTTCCTCGTTCAACCCGATGTCGCGCAGATTGAGCTTTCCCTTTTCCTCGAGCACGAGTGCACGCATATCTTCACACCTCCGGATCGTCGACCGTCCTTTACCAGATCGGTTTGGCCCATGGAACGCTTGTCCGCGCGCGGACAGGGCTGATCCCTGCAGCATTCGGCGGTTTTGGATGCATGTTGGCGCAAAAACCGCCTGAACAAAAAAAGAGGCGCTCCGCAGAACGCCTCATGTGCGGCCAACGGACATGCTGGCCTTGGGAGTTAAGGAAAATTATTTGCCCCAGATTTTTGCGTATTCGTCCCGATAGCCATTGCCCGGATCGAAGATGTTATTCTCGCCGCCATCGGAAGCGATGTTCTCTGCCGTAACAACGTGGAGCGGTGACGTGTAGCCGGACCACTCTTCGCCCTGTATGGCGCGGTTCAATTCATCGACGAGCTGCCATCCCTGCAGGTTGAGCGGCTCTGCCACGGTGACCGACTGATACTGCCCTCCGCGAATGCGCTGATAGGCGCTTTCCGAACCATCACCCGCGGCGACAGCCTTCGGATTGGCATCGCCCTTGACGCCGGCGGCTGCAAGCGCCGGCCCCATGAAATCGAAATAGATATCGTTGATGGCAAGGCTGTGCGTCCAGTCGTCGCCGTAGCGTTGCAGCAACGCCGTGGTCAGCGTCGGCATGCGGTTCGAGGTATCGGCGATCGGCGTGTCGACATATTCAAGCACCGTGCCGCCAAGTGCCTCGATCGTCTCCTTGATGCGGTCGGCCTTGGCAATGGCGATGGCATAGGTCGAATCGGTAAAGATCACCACTTTCGGCTCACCGCCGGCATCGGCGAAGGCCCATTGTGCTGCGGCTGCCGAGACTTCCATGGCGTCGGTCGAGACATTGGCGAAGATGCCGTTGTCGGGATCGGGCCCGATGACCGGAGACGCATGCCAGCTGACCAACGGAATGCCGGCCTCGCGGGCCTGCGCCATGCCGGCCTGCTGCTCCACCGCATCGAAACCGTTGATGATGATGCCGTCCGGCTTCAGGGCCATGGCCTGGCCGAACGCCGCGGTGCGGCCGGAGATGGTGCCGGCGCCGTCGAGGACACGGACCTCCCAGCCGATCCGGTCAGCCGCTTCCTCGACGCCATTGGTGACCCCGAGAATGCCGCCGTTCTTCATGTCGGCCGCCAGCACCACGATGGTCTTGCCTTCGGCGGCTTTCGGGCCGGATGTCGGGCCGTCCCAGTTGCTCTTCTGGCCGGCATGTTTCTTGACCGCCTCCATGGCGTCCGAGACCGCATCGGCCGCTGCCGGCAGTGCGGGCAGCGCGACGCCGGCTGCGAGCATGGCGGTGACAAAGGTTCTTCTCAGCATGTTTTCCTCCCTGAGCTGTGTTGCGTTACTTCCGGGACGCGCCCTTGCGGCGTTGCGCATAGCCGGCAATGCCTATGGCAACGAGCAAGGTCACGCCGTTGAACATGGGCTCGACCCAGAACGAGCCCCCGAACTGTTGAATGCCGGAGATACCGACCGCCAGGATCGCGACACCGACGATGGTGCCCCAGACATTGACGCGGCCCGGCTTGATGGTGGTGGAGCCGAGGAAGGCGCCCACCAGCGCCGGCAGCAGATATTCTAGGCCGACGCTCGCCTGGCCGATCCTCAGCTTCGAGGCGAGAATGACGCCGGCAAGGGCGGTCAGGAGGCCGGATGAAATGAAGGCGCCGACGACGAATTTCCGTGTCGGAATGCCGTTGAGCTCAGCGGCGCGCGGGTTGGCGCCGATGGCGTAGAGATAACGGCCGATGGGGGTGTATTCGAACAGGAGCCACATGGCGATGGTGATCGCCAGGACGTAGTAACCGGTGATCGGCAGACCGAACAGGAACGTGCCGTTCACGGCATAGAAGCCGTCGGGCAGAACGCCCACCACCTGCCGTCCGCCGGTGTGCCAGAGCGCCAGCGCATAGAGCACCGTTCCGGTTCCGAGCGTGGCGATGAAAGCGTCGATCTTGGCGATTTCGACAAGAATGCCGTTGAGGAAGCCGACGAAGGCGCCGAGGCAAAGGACGATCAAGACGGCGATCGGCCAGGGTATGCCGAACATGGTCTGCAGTGAGATGGCCAGGATATGCCACAACACGATGCCGTAGCCGACGGTAAGGTCAATGCGGCCGGCGGCCATCGGGATCATCGCCGCGAGGCTCAGGAGAGCAATGATCGCCTTGTCGGAGATGATGGCGCGCAGGTTCAAAAGGGTCGGAAACGTATCCGGCAGGAGGATCGAGAACAGGATGATGAGGCCGAGCGTCAAAAGCACGAGGCCGTAGACCGGGGCCAGTCGTATCAGTTTGCCTGCAAGCGACAGCTCCTTCATCTCGGCCCGGGTCGGCTCGAGGGCATTCGATTCAATTGACTGCATGATTGACCCTTTCGCCAATGGCGTCTTCGGCCTCGCCGGCGGATGCCGCCTGGATCAGCGTTTCAGTGGAAAGGCCGACGCCCGACAATTCGGCAACCACATGGCCGCGGCTGAACACAATCGCCCGGTGGCAGATGGCCGCCACTTCCTCGAAATCGGTGGACACCACCAGCACGGCCATGCCGCGCGACACCGCCTCGAAAAGCAGCGCATAGATCTCGGCCTTTGCGCCCACATCGACACCGGCTGTCGGATCCTCGGCGATCAGCATCTTGCGGTTTGCAGCGAGCCAGCGTCCGACAACCACCTTCTGCTGGTTGCCGCCCGAAAGCGCTTCGATGGCCAGGGTCGGATCGTTGGGGCTGAGGCCAAGGCTCTGCCCAAGGGCAATCGTGTCTGCATCCTCATCGCCGACGGACTTGAATGAAAACAGTCCCCTGCCCGTGACTTCCGGATTGAGATAGGCGTTCTCGCGTATGGTGAGCGCCGGTGCGATGGATTCGACCACGCGATCACGGGCAACGAGTCCGATGCCGGACTTCATGGCTGTGCGCGGTGAGGAAAGATCCGGCGCAACGCCGCCAAGCATGACCGTCCCAGAGTGCTCCATTTCGCCGAAGAGGCTGCGGCCGATATCCTCGTGGCCTGCGCCGCGCAGGCCGACGAGCCCGACTATCTCGCCCTCATGCACCTCGAAGCTGGCCGGTCCGACGCTTTCCGTGCGCAGGTCGCCAACAGTGAGGATCGCCGAGCCCTCGCTGTTTTCGGGGCGGTCGATCTCGCGGGTCCGCTTGCCGACAATCAGACTGACCAGCTCTTCCGGGGTGGTGTGCGCAATGTCGCGCATGCCGACCATCATCCCGTCGCGCAGCACCGATACACGGTCTGCGATCTTGAAGATCTCGTCGAGGCGGTGCGAGACGTAGATCATGCCGACGCCCTTTTCCTTTAGCGGACGCAACGCCGCGAAAAGGCGCTCCACCTCATCCGCCGGAAGGCTGGCTGTCGGCTCGTCGAGAACGAGGTAGTCGCATTCGACCGCAAGGGCACGGGCAATCGCGACCAGCGACTTTTCAGTGCGGCTCAGGTCGGAAATGCGGGTTGTCGGATCGAAATCGCAATCGACCTTCTGCAGCGCCTCGGCGGCGCGGTCATCGGCCGCCCTCCAGTTGATCAAGCCGCCCTTGCGCGCATAGCCCTGTGCCAGGGCCATATTCTCGGCAATGGTCATCCATTCGATGAGGCCGAGGTCCTGGTGAATGAAGGCGACCGCCTGGCGATGGTCGACACGGCCGGGCGAATGGGCGTAAGGGCTGCCGTCAATATAGACGCCGCCACTGTCGGCCTTGTGGATGCCGCCAAGTACCTTGATCAGAGTCGATTTGCCGGCACCGTTCTCGCCGAGCAGTGCAACGATTTCGCCACGGTCGACATGCATCGAAACGCCGCGCAGCGCATGCGTGCCGCCAAACGTCTTGACGACATTGTCGAAGAACAATCCGCTGCGCGAATCGACGGCCATGGCACTCCTCCCGGCCCGGCAGCGCACTTTTTTTGGTTGCGTTACCGGTAACTCAATGGCAGCATATGTTGCATCTCGGACGCGAGTCAAGCAGAATGTTATCGATAACGTAACCGTCGGCAATTTGGGTTTCAGCAGGTGTCGAAGAGCCAGAAAAGAAGCGGTGTGAGCCTCGCGGAAGTCGCCAAGGCGGCCGGTGTCTCGAAGATGACCGCATCGCGCGTCCTGCGCAATGCGACCGGGTTTTCATCCGAGACGCGCGACCGGGTGATGCGCGAGGTCGAGCGGCTCGGTTATGTTCCCAACCGCATCGCAGCCGCGTTCGGTTCCGAGCAGACATCGACGATTGTCGGCGTTTGCGTGCCGCATCTTTCAAGCACGCTATACGGCACCGTGCTCGACAGCATCAACCACGCCTTTTCCCGCTTCGGATACCAGACGATCATCGGCTCGCACGAGAACGAGCCGGACGCGGAAGAGGCGTGGGTCCGCAACATCCTGTCCTGGCGGCCGGCCGGTGTCATCATGAGCGGACGCACCCACACGCCCGCGACGATCGAACTGCTGAAGGCCCAGGCGGTACCGATCGTTGAAATCTGGAACCTCAACACCAGCCCGCTCGACATCTCCGTCGGATTCAACCATTACGACTGCGGGCGCGAGATGGGTCAGTACATGCTCTCGAAAGGGCGCCGGCGGATCGCCTATGTGGGCGCCGAGGCCAATGCGCCGGGCATGGGCGCTGTTCGGATCGAGGGCTTCGAGGAGGCGTTGCGCGCCTCCGGTCAATCGCTGGCGACGAAGGAGGTTCTGATCGACAGGCCGGGTTTCTATGCCGGGTACTACGGAACCGAGACGGTTCTCAACCGGGCCGGCGATATCGACGCGATCTACTACCAGGACGATGCCATGGCCATCGGCGGCATGTTCTACTGCCAGGCGAAGGGCATTGAAATTCCCGGCGATATCGGCATCGCGGGCTGGGGCAGCATGGAAGTCGCCTCGGTGATACCGCAGCGGCTGACGACAACGGCAGTCGGCACGCAAAGCCTCGGCAAATCGGCCGCCGAGGCCCTGATATCGCGCATTCGCGGCGAGCCGGTGGAGGACGTCATCGTCGCGCCGACCCGGCTGGTGCCCGGCAACACCGTCTAGCCTGCAAGATCCTCCAGAACGCCACGCAGGGCTTCGACCTTGGCCGATTGTACGTTCTTCGGCCAGATCATCAGCGTGCGCAGCTTGTTCTGGCCGGAGGGCAGATGATTGACACGCAGGCGCTTCTTTTCCGGGAATGAGGCAATCACGCTGCGTGGCACCAACGCTGCGCCCATGCCGGTCAGGACACAACCAAGCATGGCATGATAGGAGCCGAGCTCGATCGTGCGCTCCGGCAGGTCCTTGCGGCCGGCATACCATTCCTCGAGCCGCCGCCGGTGCGGACAGCCATGTTCAAAGACGATGACGGTGCGCGGCACCGGCGAATTCTCGTCAATCGCCGGATGGTCGCGGGATGTGACGATCACCGGCTCTTCCTCGAATGCGACGATCCAGTCGAACTTCGCCTCGGCGACCGGTTCGGCGACGAGCGCCGCATCGATCTCGCCGGCGAGCAGCGCACCGGCGAGCTGTGTCGGATTTCCGGTGCGCATTTCGAGCACAACGTCCGGATATCTTTCGGAAAAGGCGGATAGCGGTCCAGGCAAGCGCACGGCGGCCGTGCTTTCCATCGATCCCAACCGGAAGAGGCCGCGCGGCGTCTTGTCATGCAGTGCCGCCTGCGCCTCATCGGCAAGGGCAAGCAGCTTTTCAGCATAATCGAGCAATGTCCTGCCCGCCGGCGTCAGGATAAGTTTCTTGCCCTGCCGGTCGAACAGCTTCGCCTGCAACCGGTCCTCAAGCTGACGGATGCGCGTGGTCACATTGGACTGCACGCGATTGAGCTTCTCGGCAGCCCGGGTGACACCGCCCTCCTGCACCACCGCCGTGAATATCCTCAGGTCGCTCAGTTCCATCCATCTCTCTCCGAGAATGAAATCATCCTTATTATTCATTTTTTTGTGCAGCTGAAAAGGCCTATACAGCGCCCGGGTCGGGCGACCGCATCCGATCCCGAACTTCATCCGAGATGGGAGTGCATCATGAACAGAGACCAGATAGCAATTGTTCAGGATACCTGGCAGCAGGTCCTGCCGATCGCGGAGGTGGCTGCCGATCTCTTTTACGACCGGCTGTTCGAACTGGACCCCGACGTCAAGGACCTGTTCGCCCAAACCGACATGTCTGCGCAAAAGGCGAAACTGCTGGCGACGCTGGCATCGACCATCGCCGGGCTCAACACATCGGCCACGCTGCTGCGCGACCTGGAGGAACTGGGGCGCAGGCATGCGGCCTATGGCGTACGGCCGGCGCATTACGAATTGATCGGGGAAGCGCTGCTTTGGACCCTCGAAAGAGGCCTCGCCGACCGCTGGTCGCACGAGGCGGCCGAGGCCTGGGCAGCAGCTTATGCCCTGATCGCCGGCCAGATGCAAAAGGGTGCGAAGGCTTCACAGCAAAGCAATGTGCGCCGCGCCATGTAGCCGGTTCATCCCGAAACCAGAAAGGAGACCATCATGCCAAAGGGATACTGGGTTGTCCGTGTATCGGTGAAAAACGCGGACAACTATCCGAACTACCTTTCGGCCGCCAAACCGGCCTTCGAGAAATTCGGCGCCAGGTTCCTGGTGCGCGGCGGCCGCTACAACGCGCCGGAGGGCGTGGCCCGTGATCGCAATGTCGTGGTTGAATTCCGCGATTACGACACCGCGCTCGCCTGCTACCGGTCGGCCGAATACCAGACGGCACAGAAGATCAGGGCGGCCAATGCCGATGCCGATTTCCTGATCGTCGAAGGCGCCTGACCCTACTGCCTGACGGCAATTGCCGAGGCGGCGGCTGCGATCATTCCGGCACTCAGCCGATTTGCAATTCGCATGGCGCGGTGGCTTTTCAGAAGCAGCCGCGCTCGCGCCGCCAGCAGAACCCAGGCCAGGTCGATGACGATCAGGACAAGGAGCATGATCGCAACCAGTTCGCCCCATCCGAAAAGCGTGATGCGGCCGAGGTCGATAATGGTCGGCAGCAGCGCCAGGTAAAACACCATGATCTTCGGATTGCCGAGCGTGACGGCGAGACCCGCAGCAAACATCTTTGCGGCCGATCCCCTTTCCGGCAGGTCTTGATCGGCAACGGCGGCAGGTGCGGTCCACATCTTCCAGGCAAGATAAAGCAGATAAAGAACGCCCGCCCATTTGATGATTGCAAAGACCGGCTGAAAGGCCGCTGCGATCGAGGCCAGTCCCCAGACAGCAAGGCTGAGCCAGACGGCCTCTCCGACCCACATGGCCGCAAGAAACGGCAATACGTCGCGCGGTCCCTTGGCCAGGACCCTGGCGACGAGCGCGGCGATGCTGGGTCCAGGTGATCCGGCGGCAACCAGCAATGCACCGGCAAATACGACGAGGGCTGTCAGTTCCACGGGCTCGTTTCCATTCGATGGTGTTCAATCCGGGCAACCATGAACCGGATTGATGGCGGATTCAACCGACCGACAGAACGGAAAGCCGTGCGCGTCAGGCGCGGCCTGGTCGTCCATTCGGGTGTGAACAGTTTGTCATCCGGCCGGCGCTTCAATTCACGCATTGGCGCACTAGATTTCATGCAGATCAATAACCCAATTCATCGGAGGCGCAATTGAGCTGGAACCCCGCAATCGAACCGCAATGTCCGGAGGCCGGAAGCGTTGATTCCATCGAGACACTGATCGTGCCGCGTGCCCGCGATATCGGCGGCTTCGAAGTGCGCCGCGCACTTCCCTCGGCCAGACGCCAGATGGTCGGTCCGTTCATCTTCTTCGACCAGATGGGTCCTGCCGAGTTCCTGACCAATCAGGGCATCGATGTCAGGCCGCATCCGCATATCGGACTGGCCACCGTCACCTATCTCTACGAGGGCGAATTCCAACACCGCGATTCCCTCGGCACCAACCAGATGATTTATCCGGGCCAGGTGAACTGGATGATTGCCGGCAATGGCGTCACCCATTCGGAGCGAACCAGCGAAGCCACACGCAAGGGCGAAAGCCGGCTGTTTGGTATCCAGACCTGGGTGGCCCTGCCGGAGAACGCGGAAGAAATCGATGCTGATTTCGAGCACCATGGCGAGGACTCCCTGCCCTTCCTGAAGGGCGAAGGCAAGGAGGTGCGGCTCATCATCGGCAATGCCTGGGGAGAACGGGCACCGACAAAGACGTTTACCGACATGTTCTACGCCGATGTCGTGATGGAGCCCAGCGCCACGATACCGATGCCCGACGATCATGAAGACCGCGGCGTCTACATCACCGGCGGTTCGATCGAAGTGGCGGGCGACACGTTCGAGGCGGGCCAGATGATGGTGTTCAGGCCGGGTGATGACATCACCGTCAAGGCCGGTCCGGCAGGTGCACGGCTGATGATGCTTGGCGGCGAGACGCTGAACGGGCCGCGCTACATCTGGTGGAATTTCGTTGCCTCATCGCGGGAGAAGATCGAGGCCGCAAAACAGGCCTGGGCCAAGGGCGACTGGGAGCACGGGCGTTTCCAGTTGCCGCCGGACGACCGCGCAGAGTTCATTCCGCTGCCTGACTAGCCGGAATCAATTGCTCTTCCTTCATAAAATGGGAAATTCCTGAATGAGTGATACCTTGTTTCCTGCCCTGCCCTATGGCGACTGGGTGCAATCGAAAGAAACGCTGCATCTGTTTCTGCAGATGATCGGCAAGGTGCGCATGGCGTCTCACCCGAAGCAGAACCATTGGTGGCACGTGACGCTGTACCCGTCCGCGCGCGGTCTGACGACCGGCCGCATCGCGCATCCTTCCGGCGGTTTCCAGATCGACTACGATTTCATCGACCATACGGTGCGCGTGCTGAAGAATGATGGACGCATGGAGCAGTTCGATGTTCCCGGTCTGTCGGTCGCAGGCTTCCATGACGCGCTCTTTTCAGCGCTCGGTGCGTTGGGGATCGATGTGACCATCAATACGATGCCTTACGACAATGTAAGCAAGACGCCGTTTGAAGAAGACCATGCGCGTTCGACCTACGACGCCGAAGCCGTGTCGCGCTATTGGCAGGCGCTGTGTTCCATCGCATCGGTTTTCGAGACCTATCGTGGCGGTTTCTATGGCAAGCAGACCCCGGCCCATCTTTACTGGCACTCTTTCGACCTTGCGGTGACGCGTTTTTCCGGGGCGGCCGCGCCGCTCGAAAATGCACGCACCAACTCGGACCGCGAAGCCTATTCGCACGAGGTCATTTCAGTGGGTTTCTGGCCGGGCGACGACAGCTTCCAGCAAGCTGCCTTCTACGGCTATGCCTACCCCGAGCCGGAGGGCATGAACACGGTCGTCTTGAAGCCGGCTTCAGCGTTGTGGGCGGAGAAGAACGGGGGCGCACTGGCTGTCCTTGCCTATGACGACATGCGACAGCAGGCGGACCCCGCCGGTGCGTTGTTGTCATTCCTCGACAGCGTTTACGAGGGCGCGGCGCAAAAGGCGGGCTGGGATTCGGGCAAGTTCGATCACATCTACAAGGACAGCGCTTAGCCACTGCCCCAAGGGCCGTGATGAGCACCTTCCCCGTCGATCCGCTCAAAGGAGTGGGCGCCGAAAAAGTCACGCTGCGCCTGGATCAGATTGGCGGTCGAACGGCCGGTGCGCATCATGTCGAAATAGCTGAGACCCGCGGATAATGCCGGGGCCGGGTTCCCGGTCCTGACCGCATCGGAGACCACGGCCCGAAGATCGGCGCCGTTGTTTTTCAGGATATCGGCGAAGAATGGCGCGAACATCAGGTTCATGTCGCCATGTTCGGAAAGCGCTTCGGCCATATCGTTCAAAAGTGTGGAGCGGATGATGCAGCCCGCCCGCCAGACACGGGCAATGTCCGGTAACGGCAGTGACCATCCGAACTCTCCAGAAGCCGCGTGGAGCATGGCAAACCCTTGCGCATAGCAGGCGATCTTGCCGGCAAGCAGCGCGTTCCCCAGCAATCCGTCGGAAATGGTCTCAGGGTTCACGGGCTGCGGCGCCGCGCCGAACAACCGCTCGCCGATATGGCGCTCATCCAGCCGTGCGGACATGTTGCGGGCCGCAACGGCGGCCTCGATCGCCGTGATCGGCGTGCCGAGATGCTGGGCCTCGATCACGGTCCACCGGCCGGTGCCCTTTTGCCCGGCGCGGTCGAGGATCACGTCGAGGATCGGTTGTCCGGTCACCGGATCAACCGCTGCCGCCGCGGCTGCGGAGATCTCGATCAGATAGGATTTCAGCGGCCCGTCATTCCACGCCGCGAAAACGCCGGCGATGTCGGGAGCGCTTCTTCCGAGGCCGTCTCGCAGGATGCCGTAGGTCTCGGCTATCATCTGCATGTCGGCATATTCGATGCCGTTGTGGACCATCTTGACGAAGTGGCCGGCTCCGCCCTCGCCCATCCATGTGGCGCAAGGCGTTCCCTCGTAATCGGCGGCGATCGCCTCCAGCATCGGCGCGACACGGTCCCAGGCGGGCCGAGGGCCGCCGCCCATGATGGACGGGCCGTGGCGGGCGCCCTCTTCGCCGCCCGACACGCCGATGCCGAGGAAGAGCGCGCCGCTCTGCCCGGCCTGTTGCGCCCGCCGGTTGGTGTCACGGAAATTCGCATTGCCGGCGTCAATGATCAGGTCATCACCACCGAGCAGCGGCCGCAGCGCCGCAATGTGTTCATCGACAACAGGCCCGGCCGGCACCATGAGGATGATGTTGCGCGGCGGTGCGATCGCCGCCACGAATGCCTCCATCGTTTCACAGGGCACCAGCCGCTGCGCCAGTTCGCCGGCTTCGGCGTGGAAGGCCCGGGTCCGTTCGGCGGTTCGGTTGTACACCGCGATGTCGAAGCCCTTTTCGGCGATGTTCAGCGCCAGATTGCTGCCCATGGTTCCAAGGCCGATGAGGCCGAAATTCGCTGCTGTATCGCTCATGGCCGCTGCACGCCCGTGCGGTTCAAAATGACTGAATAAACACTGGTTGTCGCCGTGATGAACAACTGATGTTTGGCACGTCCGCCAAAGCAGACATTGGAGACAAGTTCCGGCACGAGGATCTTGCCGAGTAGTGTCCCTAACGGGTTGATGCAGTGAACGCCATCGGCGGCCGAAGTCCAGATATTGCCGTCGCTGTCGATACGGAAGCCGTCCGATTTTCCGGGGTCAACCACATGAAAGACATCGCCGCCCGAAAGGCCGCCATCCGCGACATTGAAGGCGCGGATGTGACCGTGCCCTTCCGGGTCGAACATGGTGCCGGTGTCGGCAACATAAAGGACGCTCTCATCCGGTGAAAACGCCAACCCGTTCGGACACTGGAAATCGGTGAGCACCGCGTCCATCGTTCCACGACCGGGATCGACGCGATAGACGAAACAGGGCAGTTCCTGTTCGGATTTGTAACCCTCGTAGTCGGTCATGATGCCGTAATGGGGGTCGGTGAACCAGATCGTACCATCCGATTTAACGACGACATCGTTCGGTGAGTTGAGCCGTTTGCCGTCATAGCTGTCAGCGATCACCGTGATCGAGCCGTCATGCTCGGTCCGCGTCACGCGCCGCGTGCCGTGTTCGCAGGAGATGAGGCGCCCCTCCCGGTCGCGTGTGTGGCCGTTGGCGAAATTGGACGGCGAGCGGAAAACCGACACGCCGACATCCGGTATCCAGCGCATGATGCGGTTGTTGGGAATATCCGAAAACAGCAACTGGCCGGCATCGCCGAACCAGACCGGCCCCTCGACCCAGGAAAACCCGGTGGCCAGCTGCCTGACAGGTGCGTTGCCGAGCACATAGGAATTGAAGACCGGATCGGTCGCCTCGAAAAATGTCATGTTTCCACCCTGACTACTGTTATGTTATCGATAACATATACCGACACGCTGGCAAGGGCCAAATTCATGAACCTGTTTATCACACAGACCCAACTGACACATTACGCCGTCATGGCGATGCTGGAGGCCGCCGTGGCCAAGGCAGAGGAAATCGGCCAGCCGCAATGCATCGTCATCGTCGATGCCGGCGGCGAGTTGCTCGGTGAATTGCGCATGACGGGCGCAAAGTTCCTCAGCCGGCGAAGCGCGAGAGCAAAGGCGCTGACGGCCGCTTCAACCGGCGCGCCAAGCGCCGCCATGCCGGAAACGGTGCGCATGGCCGCCGGCCTTGCCACGCAGGGCGGTGTTACCGGCCTGCCCGGCGGGCTGCCGGTCCGCAAGGACGGTGCGCTTCTGGGTGGCATCGGGGTCGGCTCTGGATCCGGCGAGCAGGACATCGCTGTTGCGCAAGCGGCTCTTGCGGCAATCGGCGCGGATGAGACCGCCGGATAACTCAAGAAAAGTCGATCTGGGCCTTCATGGCCTGGTCGCGGTCATTGGCGATCTCGAATGCGGTTTCGGCCTCCCGCAGCGGCACCGTATGGGTGATCAGTGGCTTCACGTCGATGAGGCCGGACCGCATCAGTGACACGGCCACGGCAAATTCCTCATGGAAACGGAAAGAGCCGCGAAGCTCCAGCTCCTTGGACGTCAGTGCCATCATCGGTACCGACATGTCACCGCCAAGCCCGAGTTGCAGGATGACCCCGCGCGGGCGCATGGCCGCGATCCCGGCGGCCAGCGCCGGCTGCGCGCCGGAGCATTCATAAAGCACGTCGAATGTGCCCTTGCCTTCCGCGTAGGCCGAGAGCGCGTCCGGCTCCTCGGCGACATTGATGAGCCGGTCGGCGCCTGCGCTGGAGGCGATGGCAAGCGCATTCGCCGCCAGGTCCGTTGCCACGATCTCCGCTGCGCCTGCCCGGCGGGCGGCGAGGATCGCCAGAGTTCCGATCGGACCGCAGCCCGTCACCAGGACCTTCTTGCCCAGCATTTCGCCCGCTCGTCTTGTGGCATGAAGGGTTACAGACAGCGGCTCGGCCATGGCTGCCTCAGCGGCACTCAGCCCGTTGGCGACCACGCACTGCGCGGCATCCGCCACGAGCTCCTCGCGAAACGCGCCCTGGATGTGCGGAAACGGCATCGCCGACCCGTAAAAACGCATGTTGAGGCACTGGTTGCGCAGGCCTTCGACGCAGTACCGGCAGTGGCCGCAAGGGCGCGACGGCGAGACGGCGACCAGGTCACCGACCGCAAGGCCTTCAACGCCTTCGCCAAGCTCGGTGACATGGCCGGACACCTCATGGCCGAGGATCATCGGCTCCTTGAGGCGGACGGGACCGAAACCACCGTGATTGTAGTAGTGAAGATCGGATCCGCAGACACCGCCGACGGACAGCCGAACAAGCACTTCGCCCGACCCTGGCCGGGCAGTCTGCCGTTCCTCGACCCGCAGGTCCCCGGCTTCATGGATGACAATGGCGCGCATGGCTATCTTCCTAAAGCACCGGTGTGAGCAGTTCCCTGCCGGCAAAATGGGCGGTGAGGTTATCGCGTACCAGCTTGCCCATCGCCTTGCGTGTCTCGACGGTGCCAGATGCGTGGTGCGGCTGCAAAAGCACATTGTCCAGTTTCAGGAAGCGCGGATTGATTTCCGGCTCGCCCTCGAAAACATCAAGTGCAGCGCTACCGAGCACCCCTGATTCCAGCGCATCGAGCAAGGCTTCCTCATCGACATTCGAGGCTCTCGAGATGTTGATCAGCATGCCGTCCGGACCGAGCGCGGCGATGACGCCTTTTCCGACAATGTGCCGGGTCTCGGCCGATGCCGCGAGCGTTACGAACAGAAAATCCGACCGCTCGGCCAGGGCCACTGGCGTGTCGATGAAGGTCCAGTCCGGGGCAAAGTCGCGCGCAGCAATGTCGCAATAGGCGATATCCATATCGAAGCCGGACAGGCGCTTGCCGACCTCGAAGCCGATCCTGCCGAGACCCAGAATGCCCGCCCGCTTTCCGTGTACGCGCGACTTCAGCGGATAGAGCCCCCTGCCCGCCCAGTTGCCGCTGCGCACCCAGGCCTCCGCGGCGATCATTCCGCGCGCCTGCGCCAGCATCATGGCTATGCCGAGATCGGCGACATCCTTTGTCAACACATCCGGCGTGTTGGTCACCCTGATGCCGCGTTCCCGTGCGGCGTCCAGGTCCACGGCATCGAAGCCGACGCCATAGACGGAGATGATTTCCAGATTGGGCAGCGCCTCGATCATCGTCCGGTCGGCGCCCATCTCGCCGCGGGTCGCGATGCCGCGGACGGAACCGGCGCAACCGGTCAGAAAGGCCGGCTTGTCGTCTGCCTCGAAATAGCGATGCATTTCGAATTCGGCGTTGAGCGGCTCTTCATCCCAGGCCGGATAGGGACCGACCTGTAAAATGCCAATTTTGCCCATCTTTGTGCCATTCTCCATAAAAGCGCTTGCAAAATGTTATCGATAACATATACAAACAATCCAGGCATTGTCGAGACAAAAGGAAACAATTTTGGCTGAAGGAAGCAGGCTCTTCGATCTGTCCGGAAAGACGGCCCTCATCACCGGTTCGTCACAGGGCATCGGCTTTGCCCTGGCCCGGGGACTGGCCGAGGCGGGCGCACGTATCGTCCTGAACGGGCGCGATCCGCAAAAGCTGGAAAGCGCTGCGGAAACACTGCGCGGCGAAGGCTTGCAAGTCCACGCACGCACCTTCGACGTCACGGATCACGGGGCGGTCGAAAGCAACGTCAACAGTCTTGAAGCCGATATCGGCTCCATCGACATTCTGGTCAACAATGCCGGCATGCAGCACCGAACGCCGCTTGAGGATTTCGACCCGGCGATGTTCGAAAAGCTGTTGCAGACGAATATTGCGTCGGTCTTCAATGTGGGGCAGTGCGTGGCACGCCACATGATCGCACGCGGCGCCGGCAAGATCATCAACATCGCTTCGGTCCAGACCGCCCTCGCCCGGCCCGGCATCGCGCCCTATACGGCAACCAAGGGGGCTGTCGGCAACCTGACGAAGGGAATGGCGACCGACTGGGCCAAATACGGGCTGCAGGTCAATGCGATCGCGCCGGGCTATTTCGACACGCCGCTCAACGCCGCCCTCGTGGCCGACGCGGAATTCAGCGCCTGGCTCGAAAAGAGAACACCGGCCGGCCGCTGGGGCGAGATTGACGAACTTGTCGGCGCCTGTGTCTTTCTCAGCGCCCCGGCTTCGAGCTTCGTGAACGGACACATCCTTTATGTCGACGGCGGAATCACGGCCTGTCTCTGACGCAACGCGGCTTTATGTCGTGATGGGCGTCGCTGGAAGCGGCAAGTCCTCTATCGGTATCGCCGTCGCCGCAAAGCTCGGCGCGACCTATCTCGACGGCGATGATTTTCATCCGCCGTCCAACATCGAGAAAATGAGCCGTGGCGAGGCACTGACCGACGAGGACCGTTGGCCGTGGCTGAAGACCGTTGCCCGTGAAATGACGGCCCGGCCCGGAACTGTCTTTGCGGGCTGCTCGGCGTTGCGGCGGATCTACCGCGATACGATCGCCGACGTCGCCGGCGAACCGGTGACATTTGTCTTCCTCGACGGCACCAGGGACCTCATCGCCGAGCGCATGAAGGCCCGGGAAGGCCACTTCATGCCGGTGTCGCTGCTTGACAGCCAGTTCGCGGCACTCGAGCGGCCGCAACCCGACGAGCGGGCGATCGTCGTCGACATCTCCACGGACCTGACGCAGGTTGTTGATGACATCTGCGCGCAAATCGAAAGGCAAGAACCATGACCACCAAGGTTGCATTGATCGGCGCCGGCGCCATGGGCGGCGCCATCGGAACGCGGATCGCCGAGACCGGCAATGAACTGCATGTGTTCGACCTCGATACTGAAAAGGTTGCCGAGCTTGTTGCCAAGGGCGCCCATGCGGCCACATCCGCGGCTGATGCGGCGTCGAAAGCCGACTATGTGATTACCAGCCTCAATTCGGCGGCGATCGTGCGCGCCGCCGTGTTCGGCGCCGGCGGCGCCGCGGAAGGCGCGAAACCGGGAACGCTGATCATCGACATGTCGTCCATCGATCCGAATTCCACCCGGGCGCTGGCAACTGAGGCTGCCGAGAAAGGCCTGCGCTGGGTGGATTCGCCACTGTCCGGCGGCGCGCCAAAGGCTCTGATCGGCGAACTCACGCTGATGGCCGGCGGTGATGAAGCGGATGTCGCCGATGCCCACAATGTCCTGAAGCACGTGGCCAGCAATTATACTCATATGGGTCCCAGCGGCGCTGGGCAGACCACGAAACTGATCAACCAGGTTTTATGCGGCCTCGGTTTTCTTGCCGTCGCAGAGGCGACGCAACTGGCGCTCGACGCAGGGGTCGACGCGGCAAAGATCCCGCAGGCCCTGAAGGGCGGACGCGCCGACAGCGCACTGCTGCAGGAATACATGCCGCGATACGTCGCCAGGGACTACCGGCGCACCGGACGCATCGACAACATGGTCAAGGATCTCAATGGTGCGCAGGATCTTGCCCGGCAGACCGATACGGCCATGCCGCTCACGGCGGTCTGCGCCGAGGTGCACCGCATGCTGACGGCGGCCGGTCTCGGCGGCGAGGACGAAGCGGCCTTGATGGAATATTTCAAGGGGCCAAAAGCGGAGAACCTGCCTTCCTGACGGATGGCGATTCCGGTCCCTGCAAAGCTCACTTTCGCCGGACAATACCCCAACCGATCGGCTTCATGCGGTTGCCGGGATGGCTCTCGTCCGGCCCCCAGATCGCCTGGTAGGTGTCGACCGCCAGGCCACGGCGCTGCAGCAACATGAAGACCACGAACAGCAGCGCCCACCAGAAAGCGGTAGCGAGCCACATCCAGCGCGGACCATTGGCGAGCCACAACCCCGAGACGGTTGCGATACAGGCAACAAAAAGAGCGAGATAGCCGATCGTCTTGTGGAAGTGCTCGAACAGTTTGCGGCGCGGTGTCATATCATAATGATCACCCGACAATGACCCGTCATCGGACGTGTCCGTCGGCCCGCCCTTTGAGCCGCGGAACATGCCGGTCAGGATCTGGAAGGCGCACAGGACGACGACGGTCCAGCCAAAAACTCGGTGCAGTGTCCCTGCATCGCCGGTGGATGGCGCCTGCCAGATCATCCAGAGCGCCACAGCCACCAAAACTCCGCCACCATACTGCAGCACGCGATGGGCCACCCACCAGGCCTGATTGTCGACATGGTGCGGCCAGTCCTGGCGCGGCATGATCTTGAAAAAACGCGCGATGATGATGCCGAGCGGAAAAAGAAACGACCAGGCCAGCACCATGAAGCGGGCGTGCCAGGAAATCTCAAGGCCGACCTCGTGCAAGCGGGCCTGATCGACCGGCGCAAGCAGCCATTCGATCATCCCTTGACGGCCCCTGCCGTCATGCCGGTGATGATCTGACGCGACGCAATGAAGGTGAAGATGATGGGCGGGATCGCCAACAGCATGCCGGTCGCCATGATCACACCCCAGTCGATGTCATGCTCGGTCAGGGAATTGACCAGCGTTACCGGCACCGTGCGCGTGCTGCGATCGAGCAAGGCGTTGGCAAGCAGGAATTCGTTCCAGGCAATGCGGAAGGTGAAGATGGCGGCGGCCGCCAGACCCGGCTTGATGACCGGCAGCACAACGAGGAAGAAGACCTGGAAGGCGTTGGCGCCATCCATCTTGGCGGCCTCTTCGAGCTGGATCGGCACCTGCTTGATGAAGTTCTGCAGGATCCAGATGACAAAGGGCAAATTCATGGCGACGTAAATCAGGATGATGCCACTATGGGTGCCGGCAAGACAGGCATCCTCGCCAAAGCAGAAATTGAACGACCAAATGCCGAAGACGGGCACCAGCAGCACCGCCGGCGGCACCATGCGCATCAGCAACGTTGTCAGCGAAACAGTGCCGCGCCCGAGGAAGCGAAAACGCACGATGCCATAGGCAGCCATACAGCCGAACACCAGCGTGATGCCGGTGGAAACCGTTGCAACGAAAAGCGAATTGCCAAGCGCGCGGCCGAAGGTCGGATTGCAATAGTCGACATGCTGGGGCGTGTACCAAAGGACATTGCACAGCACCGTCTCGTAGTTGCGCATGGTGGGCAGGAAAATGAGGCTCGCGGTGTCGCTGACGATATCGACCTTCAGACGCAGCGAGGTCAGCAGCATCAGCACGATGGGGCCCAGCGAAATGACGACAAGCGCGATCAGGAAGCCGTAGAAGAAGATATTGGCGCGTTGCTCGTTGGTGGCGGGTGCAGACATCAGCTTGCCTCCTGGGCCGCGGCACGCAGCCTTTGCTGGCGCATATCCATCACCTTGTTGAAGAGGAACATGCCGAGCGTGATGACAAGAAGAAGCAGCAACAGATAGTTGGACATTGCCGCCGCCTCGCCGAGCTCCCTGAACTCCGATGTGGTGCGCGAGATGCGCAGCGAAAGGATCTCGGTCGACAGGCCCGGCCCGCCATTGGTCAGCACCAGGATCACTTCAAGCACCTTGAAGGCGTCAATCAGCCGCAAAAGGCCGGCGATGATCAGCACGGGAAGCATGAGCGGCAGTTTGATATGGATGATCTGCTGCCAGGTCGACGCGCCATCGATGCGCGAAGCCTCGAGCGCCGATTGCGGCAGCGACTGCAGCGCCGCCAGCGAGAGAATGAATATGAACGGTGTCCACTGCCATACATCGGCGATGATCACGGAAGGCAGCGCCCAGTCCGGGTCGGAGAGCCACGGGATCGGATCGAGACCCCAGCTCTTGAGCGTGCGGTTCAGTATGCCGACGCTCGGATGGTACATGTAGCGCCACATCAGGCCGACGACGATGGGCGCGATCATCATCGGCAGGATAAAAATGGTGCGCAGTACGGACATGCCGCGGATCTTGCGGTCGAGCAGCAGTGCCAGACCGACGCCGATGACCATTTCGAGCGTCACCACGACGGATGCGAATTTCAGCGTCACAAAAAAGGACTCGATGAAATTCGGATCGTTCAGAAGGTTCGAGTAGTTACGCAGCCCGATCCACTCGGCCTCATGGATGCGCTGGCTGGGGTTCCACCTCAAGAAACTGGCATAGATCATGTAGCCGATGGGATAGAGCAGCGCGACCGCGAGCACGGCGCCGGCCGGCGCCAGGAAGAAATACGGCGTCAGACGGTTCATGTTGAAGAAGCGCGGCGTATGTCGCGCCTTGCGCGCATTCTTCAGTTCCGGTGTGGTGAGTTCCTGGCTGACCATTGCATTGCCCGCTTGCGCATTGGGGTTCCTTTCGGGCGGGCGGAATGATCCGCCCACCCGGTCTTCAGGAGGAGATTATTGCTTCCAGGTGTCGTAGCCGGCGTCGGCCATGATTCCTTCGGTCCGCTCGGCGACCATGTCGAGCGCTTCCTGGACGCTTATCTCGCCGGTCATCGCCTTGGACAGGGTCGTGCCGAGTTCGGAGTTGATCTTGCCCCAGACCGGGATGATCGGGCGCCAGTCCGGGTCGGCGTCCTTCAGCGCTTCACCGAAGACTGCCATATGCGGATACTTGGCGTTCACATCCGGATCGGCGTGGGTCGAGAAGCGCGACGGGTTGCCGCCCTCAAGGGCGATCTTCTTGTCGGTATCCTTGCTGGTAAGCCACTGCATCAGAAGGAACGCGGCTTCTTTTTCCTGCGCGTTTTTCGGAATGGCGATACCGAACCCGCCGGTTTGCGAGCCGGCACGGACATCCACCGGGTGCGGAGCCCAGCCGACCTTGCCGACGATCTTGGACTTTTCAGGGTCCTCAACCTCACCGGCAACAACGGTCGAATCGAGGAACATCGCCGTCTGGCCCTGCAGGAAAGCGTTCTTGGCTTCCGCGAAGCCGAAGGATGTCGCGCCTTCCCGACCGCAGTCGAGGATCGTCTTCAGCGCCTCACCGGCCTTGACGGCCTCCGGGCTGTTGATGACCGGGTTCCACTGGTCGTCGAGCACCTTGCCGCCCATCGGCGCGAGATGCAGGAGAAAGGCGTGGCTGGTCTGGTGGCCGGATTTGCCGCGCGAGGCAAGACCGCCCATGCCGGGCTCAAGCTCGGGGATCTTGCAGGCAAGCTCGAGAAGCTCGTCATAGGTCTCGGGAACTTCCAGGCCGTGCTTGTCGAAAATATCCTTGCGATAGCCGAGGACCGAGGTCTCGGAGCCGAAGGGGATGCCGAAGAGTGCGCCGGTCGGACCTGGCAGATAGCCCTTCTTGCCGCCGGCAACGCCGATGTTCTGGACATAGCCGTCGATCAGGTCCTCCGGGTCGTAATTCGGATCAGCGAGTTCCGGGTCCATGAAGAAGCGCGCCAGCGGCTCGATCTGGTCGGCATAGACATAGTCGGCCTTGGAGAAGACGACATAGGCGATGAGATCATAGTCACCCCTGTTCTTGGTCAGCTCCAGGGTCTGCTTCTCGCGCATGGCAAGATATTGCAGCTGGTCGACCTCGACATTGATGCCGGTCTCCTTGGTGAATTCGGGCAGCACCTTCATGACCGCGTTGAAATGCGGGTGTGCGGGGAAATTGACCACAAGGGTCTTGCCGCGATGCTCCTCATAGGGATCGGCCAAGGCGCCGGCAGCGCACAGGGCAAGCCCGATGGCGGCCAGCGAAGTGGTCTTCAAGAGTTTCAGCATATGTGGTTCCTCCCTTTAGCTGAAAGCGGAAAATCAAACGGATTCAAAGTCGCGCACCGCTTCCGCGGTCGAACAGCATGATGTCCTCGGGGCGCACGCCGAAAGTCATGCTGACGCCCGATTTCATCGGCGTGGCGCTGTCATATTCGACAAGCACCTCCTCCTCGCCGCAGCGGGTCACGAGAACCGACTGGGCGCCAAGATATTCAGAGACGGCGAGATGCAATTCGATCGGCGCACCGACCTTCGGATCGGCGCTGAAGGATGACGGGCGGATGCCGACCGAAACATCGCCGGAAGGGTTTCCATTGAGCCGGCCGGACTGCTCGTCAGTCAGCGGCAGCAGGAAACCGTCGCCGCGGACCCACAATTTGTCCGCCTCGCGGGTCAGGCTGCCGCCGAGGAAATTCATCGTCGGGCTTCCGATGAAACCGGCAACGAACTGGTTGGCCGGCGTCTTGAACAGCTCTTCCGGGCTGCCCTGCTGCTGGATGATACCTTCCGACATGACGACGATGCGGTCGCCCAGCGTCATCGCCTCGATCTGGTCGTGGGTGACGTAGATCATGTTCTTGTCGAGCGTATCGCGCATCTCGGCAAGCTCGGTGCGCATCTTGGCGCGCAGCTTGGCGTCGAGGTTCGACAGCGGCTCGTCGAACAGGAATGTCGATGCGTCGCGCACCAGCGCCCTTCCCATGGCGACCCGCTGGCGTTGGCCGCCGGAAAGCTCCGCCGGCTTGCGGTCGAGCAGGTGGGCGATATTGAGCATCTCCGCGACCCGCTGCACCTTGCTGGCGATTTCGGCGCGCGGGGCACGCTGCAACCGCAGGGCAAAGGACATGTTACGGGCAATATCCATATGCGGGTAAAGCGCGTAGTCCTGGAACACCATCGCAAGATCACGGTCCTTGGGCGCCAGGTGGCTGATCGGCGCGTCATCGAAATAAATTTCACCGGCCGACAGGGATTCAAGGCCGGCCAGAATGCGCAGCGTCGTCGACTTTCCGCAGCCGGACGGTCCGACGAGAACAGTGAACTCGCCGTCGTTGAGTTCAAGATCGAGCGGCGGCAAGACACGGACCGCCCCGAAGCTTTTCTCGATGTGATCAAAATGGATCTTTGGCAAACGAATGGCCTCCCGACAAAGTCCGCACTGGCTCCTCCAACCAGTTTATGTTACCGATAACATCATCACTGGATGAAACGATTGCAATCGAATATTCGGCAAAATACGTTAGCGCTAACGTTCGACTTCAGCGACAAGTCTGGGATGTAAGTTATTGGATGGTATGAGTTTAATGTTCCTCATTGGCGGCGCGCATGCCTGAAGGGAAAGTCGGTCGACGCCCTGCAAAGATTGAGGATGTGGCCCGCGAGGCCGGCGTCTCGATCATGTCCGTTTCGCGTGTCATGCGCGGCGTCGAGGGCGTTTCGGCAAAGCGCCGCACGCAAATCCTGGCGATCGCCAAGCGCCTGGGCTACGCGCCGAACCGTGTCGCCGGCTCGCTGGCCGCAGCCAATTCCACGCTGATCGGCGTGTCGGTGCCGACCCTTTTCGAGGCTGTTTTCGCCGAGATTTTTGCCGGCATGCGCGACATCTTTTCGAAGGCCGGCTTCCAGACCGTGATGGACACGACCGAGTACCAACCGGACCGCGAACGGCGCTGGGTCAGCCGCATGGTGTCCTGGCATCCGGCGGGCATCATCCTTTCGGGGATCGACCATACGAACCGGGCACGCCGCCAACTCATCGATGCCGGCATCCCGACGCTGGAAATCTGGGACCACACCGATGATCCCATCGATCTTTGTGTCGGCGTCGATCACTTCGCAGCCGGCAGGGCCATGGGCCGGCACCTTGTTGCGCTCGGCTATCGTCGACCGGCCTATGTCGGCATCGAAAGCGGCTGGGACCTGCGCGCGGAAGCGCGTTACGACGGGTTTTGCGAGGCATTTGCCGAAAAGGGCATCGACCGTGTCCCCGATTATCGCATTGACCGGCGGGCCTCCTTCGAAAGCGGGCGGCACGCCGCCGAAAGAGCGCTCGGCGAACAGGCCGATGCTCCCGATGTTCTTTACTTCCTGAACGACCACATGGCCTTCGGCGGGTTGATGGCCTGCGAAACACTCGGGCTGGATGTGCCACGCGACATCGGGATCGCAGGCTTCAACGGCCTCAATATCAATGCGGTACTCAACAAGCCGCTGACCACCTCCATCACACCGCGCACGCTGATGGGCGCGACCGGCGCTCGCATGCTGGTCGCCAAGATCCTCGGAGCGCGGACCGAAAAATCCGTTTGCATGCCGGTGGAACTGTTTGCCGGTGCGACAACGCGTCCGCTGCGCGCTTCATCCGGTTTTCGACCTGTGATAGGTGCTGGCGCCAACAAGAGGGGATAAAGGGGATGAAACCAAAGGCGCCGACAATGGCGGATGTCGCGGCAGCGGCGGGTGTTTCGACGATGACGGTCTCGCGGGCGCTCAAGCCCGACACCTCGGTCAGCGAAAAGACCCGGGCGAAAATCCAGGAGGCCGCCGATACGCTCGGCTATGTGCTCGACAGTTCCGCCGCCAACCTTTCGTCGCGCAGGACCGGCTTTGTCGCCGTGACTATTCCGTCGATCAACAATTCCAACTTCGCCGACACGCTGCGCGGCATCGTCGACACACTGCGCGATACCGACCTTCAGGTTCTGCTCGGCTACACCAACTATTCCAAGGAAGAAGAGGAACGGCTGATCGAGCAGTTCCTGCGCCGCCGGCCCGAGGCGATCGTGGTCACCGGCGGGGCGCATACGGAGCGTTGCCGCCGGCTGATCGGAAATTCAGGCGTGCCGGTGGTCGAGACCTGGGACCTGCCCGAAATGCCGCTCGGCGACGTGATCGGGTTTTCGAACGCCGCCGCCGGGCGGTTGATGGTCGAACATTTCATCAGCCAGGGATACGGCAGGATCGGCTTTATCGGCGGCGACACGTCACGCGATACACGCGGCCTCGACAGGCGGCGCGGCTTCGTCGCGGCGCTGGAGGAAAACGGGCTGCCGGCCGACCGGCTGGTGGCCACCGGCCCGCCGCCCATCACAATGCGCGAGGGCGCCCTGTCGATGCGCCGCATGCTCGATCAATGGCCGGACACCGAGGCGGTGATGTGCGTCTCCGACCAGGCTGCCTTCGGCGCCATGACCGAAGCGCAGCGCGCAGGCCTGCGCATTCCGCAGGATATTGCGGTCGCCGGTTTCGGCGCCGATGCCCTTTCGGAACACGCGATCCCAGCGATCACGACTGTCGATGTGTCATGCGAGGAGATCGGCATCCGCACGGCCGAGATCCTGCTGCGGGCACTGGCCCTGGCTGACGATATCCCGGCGCCCGAACGCAGGGTGATCCCGAAGCTCATTGCGCGAGAAAGCACCGTCTCATCCCAGCGCTGAAAGCTCCGCGCGCTTGCCGACGGTTCTTCCGCGTTCCATGTTACATCCTGCGACTGGAGCACTTTTTGGTCAGATTGGCAGGTTTCGCGCATGGCGTTGCTGGAATTCACGGATCGCGGCATCTATTGCCGGCAGGCGGACGTCTATATCGATCCGTGGAAACCGGTCGGGCGGGCGCTGATCACCCATGGCCATGCCGATCATGCGCGTTTCGGCCACGGTTCCTATCTCAGTACTGAGGCCGCAGCGCCGGTCATCCGCCTGCGGCTCGGCGATATCGCGCTGCAGACCGTGAAGTTTGGCGAGACCCGGACCATCAACGGGGTCGCCGTCTCGTTTCATCCGGCCGGCCACATCCCGGGCTCCGCGCAGATCAGGATCGAATACAAGGGTGAAGTCTGGGTCGTTTCAGGCGACTACAAGGTCCGACCCGACAATCTGTCGGAGCCGTTCGAGCCCATCAGGTGCCACACATTCATCAGCGAATGCACCTTCGGGCTTCCGGTCTTCAAATGGCGGGCCCAGGAAGACGTGTTTGCCGATATCAACGCGTGGTGGCGCGAAAACGCCGGGGCCGGTCGCACCAGCGTTCTTGGCGCCTATTCGCTCGGCAAGGCGCAGCGCCTGCTCGCCGGGATCGATGCCGGCATCGGTCCGATCTATACGCATGGCGCGGTGGAAAACACAAACGCGGTGCTGAGGGCACAGGGGCTTGCCCTTCCCCCGACGACGCAGGTCACCGATGCGCAAAACAAGAATGACTATCCGGGTGCGCTTGTCATCGCGCCGCCCGGGGCGCTGGGATCGAACTGGATGCGGCGGTTCCCGAAGGCCTCCACCGGATTCGCATCGGGTTGGATGGCGCTGCGCGGTGTGCGGCGGCGGCGCGCCGTCGATCGCGGCTTCGTGCTTTCCGATCATTGCGACTGGACGGAACTCAACGAAGCGATCGCCGCCACCGGCGCCGAGAACATCTATGTCACGCATGGTTATACGGAGATCTTCCGGCGCTGGCTCGAGACGCGCGGATATTACGCGCGCATCGTTGAAACGGAGTTCCGCGGCGACGACCTGGAAGAACCGGCTGAGGGCGAAGGGGCATCCGCATGAAGGATTTCGCCGAGCTTTTCACGGCGCTTGACCGGACGACCAAGACAACCGTCAAGGTTGCCGCCCTGTCGGATTTTTTCACCACCGCCAGCGATGATGACAAATTGTGGACGATTGCACTGCTGTCGCATCGCCGGCCGCGCCGGACGGTCAATACCACTTTGCTGCGTGAATGGGCCGCGGACGCCGCCGGCATTCCCCTTTGGCTTTTCGAGGAGGCCTATCCGGTGGTCGGTGATCTCGCCGAGACCATTTCGCTTGTCCTGCCGGAACACGGCGATGCCGGGGACGTGCCGCTGACCGACTGGATCAACCTGATCGTCGGGCTGCGCGATGTCGAGGAAGAAGAACGCAAAGCCGCGGTGACCGAGGCGTGGCGCAAGCTCGACCGCGTCGAGTGTTTCCTCTTCAACAAGCTGATCACCGGCGGTTTTCGCGTCGGCGTCTCGCAGAAACTCATGTCGCGCGCCCTTTCAAAGGCGACCGGCATCGACGAAGCCGTCGTCGCGCACCGGCTGATGGGCGACTGGACCCCGCAAACCACTACTTTCAACGACCTGATCCTTTCGGGCGATATCAATGACGACCACTCACGCCCCTACCCGTTCTGCCTGGCCTATGCCGTTGAAGACGATGTCGATGAACTGGGCGAGCCCGGTGACTGGCTGGCGGAGCGCAAGTGGGACGGCATCCGCGGACAGGTCATCGTGCGCAACGGCGAGGTGTTCGTGTGGTCGCGCGGCGAGGAACTCGTTACCGACCGGTTCCCCGAGTTCCATGTTCTTGCGGAGCTGCTGCCCGACGGCACCGTGCTCGACGGCGAGATCCTGCCGTGGCGCGAGGGCCGCCCCATGGATTTCCAGTCCCTGCAGACCCGCATCGGGCGCAAGACGGTCGGCAAGAAGCTGCTTCAGGATGCACCCGTCATCCTCATGGCCTACGATGTCATGGAGGACCGGGGCGTGGACATCAGGGAGATCCCCTTCGAAACGCGGCGCACGCGCCTCGAGGAGATCGTGGACAAAGCCGCCTCACCCGTGCTGCGCCTCTCGCCGATGCTGACCTTCAACGACTGGCCGGCGCTGGCAGCCGAACGCGAGCAATCGCGCGCCCATGCCAGCGAAGGCCTGATGCTGAAACGCAAGAACAGCGTCTATCACACCGGTCGGCGCAAGGGCGACTGGTTCAAGTGGAAGGTCGATCCGATGACCGTCGACGCGGTGATGATCTACGCCCAGCGCGGCCATGGCAGGCGCGCCAATCTCTATACGGATTTCACCTTCGCGGTCTGGAAGGAGGGCGAGCTGGTTCCCTTCACCAAGGCCTATTCCGGGCTGACGGATGCGGAATTCAACGAGATCACCAACTGGGTGCGGCGCAACACGCTGGAGCGCTTCGGGCCGGTGCGGCGCGTAACGCCGGAACTGGTGTTTGAAATCGCCTTTGAGGGCATACAGAAGAGCAAACGCCACAAATCAGGCATTGCGCTCCGGTTTCCGCGCATGCGGCGCTGGCGCCGCGACAAGCCGGCGGACGAGGCCGGAACCATCGAAGAACTGTTCGCGTTTTTGAACGCTTCGGTTTGACAGGCGCATGATCAGGCCGGAAGGCGCCGGACAGAAGAGACTTCGACCAGCCTGCCGGTGCGCGCCGATTCGATGGCGCTGAAGGCAAGCTCCAGGCTTTTGAGGTTTCCCGAGGCGGTGTTAAGCGGCTCGCGCCCTTCCTCGATGGCGCAGAGCAACTCGCCCATCGCGCCGCGGAAACCGTCATTGAACCATTGCCCCTCAAGGTCCGGTTCCGCCCGCCCGGCTTGCGTCGTCAGAGTCACATTCTGCTGGCCAAGATCAGGCCCTCTACTCATCAGGCTGCCATTGGTGCCGGCGATATAGGTCGTGTCCTGCGGTCCGAAATGCGTGGCTGCATCAAAGACCAGCGATGCCTGCCCGCCGTCCAGTTGCACAAGACATTCAGCCAGCAATGGCGGCGCGGCGTCCTGGCCCCTCGCCCGCGCCTTCATGGCAAAAACCGATCGCGCGCGGTCTCCGGCGACGCTTGCCAGGAAGTCGAACCAGTGGATGGCAAAATCGTAAAAAACAAGGTCTTCGATCTCCTCGAATGCTGTTCCCTTGATCCAGCTGTGATCCCAGTGGATCGCGATATGACAGCTGATCAGATCGCCGATGAGGCCAGCCCGCACGGCCTCGCGCATATAGGAAAGATGCGGCGCCCACCGGCCATTCTGATTGACGGCCAGTTGAACCGCGTTTTCACCCGCCAACCGGACCAGCCGTTCTCCGGCATCGAGATCAAGCACAAAGGGTTTTTGCGACAACACATGCTTGCCGGCTTTCAGCGCCGCCTCGATCAGCGCAACACGCTCGGCCGGGTGGGTGGTAATGTCGACGACCTCGATGGCGGGGTTCCTCAGGACCTCGTCGTAATTGTCGGTGGCGACAGCCTGCGGAAAGTACTCGTCGCGCCGCGAAACGGCATCGGAAAGCGCACGGCTGCAGATGACGGCAATATCGAAACCAGCGGTCCGGTAGGCGTCAAGATGGGCCGCCGAAATTCCACCCGCACCGACGAGCGCTATGTGCGGCCGGTAGTTCGAGGGGTGCGGCGGTCGGTAGTCGAGCTGCGGCGCATCGACCAGCGCCGTTTCGGCCGCGGTCAGCGCATAGGTGTCCGTGTCCGGCTTTTCATCGGTCACGGGACCAGCTCCAGCGTGCGCTTTTGCTGCGCGGACAAAGCCGCGGTGTCGACGATGCGCTGCGCATCAAGGCAGAGCACCGGATCGAGCGGCCCGCTGATCGGCTCGTCGCGCTCGATACAACCCAGCACATATTCGATCGGCCCGCGCCGGCCGGGTGGCAAGGCATCGACCGCGACCGGGGTCGGCTCGGGATTCTCCCGGGTCTGAACCGTGACATGGTCTTCATAGTCGTAGCTGGCGATCGTGCCCTCGGTTCCGACGACAACGAAACCGCATTTCGGCTGCGGCTGGATGGTCCAGGGATCGCTGAAGGTGCCCCAGCGCGTCTCCATCTTTGAAAGGCCGTGCTTGTACCGGCAGACCGTGACGGAGTGCTGGTCAACCTCTATGCCGGGCGTCTCGTCAACGACGGACGTGACCTCGATAGGGATCCGGCCGTTCTGGAACCAGGTGCCGAGCGTCGCGCCATAGCCGAGATAGTCGAGCAGGCTGCCGCCACCCGAGGCACGCTTGTACCACCAGGAGTCCGGCTTTAGCCGCTCCACCTCCTCGGCACTGACCTCGACCTTGTCGGCAAGATGGTAGAGCGGTCCGCGATTGCCGTCGTAAAAATGCACCTCGAGAAGGTCGCCGATGACGCCTTCGTCGATCAGCCGCTTGCAGGTCACGTGGCTTTCGACCCAGGCCAGCGGCCAGTTGATCGCCATCTTCCTGCCCGTTCCCTCCATTGCAGCCATCATGCGGCGCGCATCGGCCACCGAGGCCGCGAAGGGCTTCTCCACCATGATGTGGATCTTGTGCCTGGCGAGCTGTTCCACATGGTCGGCATGCTCGGCAGTCGCCGCGCACAGGATCGCCAGGTCCGGCTTCGATTTTTCAACGCAGGCATCGAGATCGGTGAAGACCCCGTCGTCGGGGATCGAAAAATCGGCAATGGCCTGGGCCATGCGCTCGCGCGACTTGTCGTATATCCCGACGATCTCAGCATCAGGGTGATCAAAGACCTGGCGCAGAAGATCGCCCATATGCATGTGATCGAAATTGATGCCAGCGACGGGCCATTTTGCCATTGTTCCTCCCCGATGGCCGGTGCCACCTTTGTTCGTTAAGACGCCGAAGCGTCAATCGCCTCCAGAAACCGCGCAAGTTCGTTTTCGTCCATGTCAACCAGATGGCCGTCTTCGGGAAACGTCCGGTCGGCCACGTCACGGGCATAGTCCCGGAACGCCGAGACGCGCTCCTCCTGCAGCCGCTGAAACTGCGCAAAGAAGTCCCGATAGACCTTTGAATGTCTTGGATAATGCCCGTCATGACTGCCCAGCACATCGCAGGCGAAGAGATATTGCGCATCGCAGCCCGAACCCGCGCCCATGGAAATCATCAGCATGGTGGTGCGATTGGATATCGCCTCGGCCACGGCGGGCGGTACCACCTCGATCTCGGCTGCGAAGGCACCCGCATCTTCCAGCGCTTTCGTCTGTTCAAGCACCATCAAGGCGCTGTCGCAGGTCTTGCCAACCGCCCGGAACCCCCCGGTCCAGGTCCGGCGCGAGGGAATGAGACCGACATGGCCGACAACCGGGATTCCCTCGTCGCGAAGGCGCCGCACGATGGGCAGGCTGGCGCCGCAATAGACCGCATTGGCGCCGGCATTCAGCAATTGGAAGGAAATGCGCAGATAATCCTCTTCGGTAACAAAAAGCCCCGGTTCCAGGCCACCGACAACGAAGGGCGATGGACAGACCTCGCGGAAACGCGCATGGGTGATCAGTTCCGGCGGAACCGACAGCATGTCGATGCCGGCGTCGTTGGCTGCGGCGGCCTCTTCAAGGCTTTCGACCCGCAGTTTCGTCAGCTGGCGCCTGCCCTTCTCGGCGAGAATATCAGCGACTGTCGGCGCTTTGTCGTGCATGGCTTTTCCTCAGGCGGCCAGGAGTGTCTTCAAGCGCCGCTCGGTTGCCGCCAGCGCCGACGGATCCGGTGTCGCCTTGCGGGCAATGAGCATCTGGGCAACCCGCATGTCGCGCGCCAGATCCGCGAGGTTTCCGAGCGCCGCTGCGCCGACAAGCCGTCCGCTGCCGTCGAGATAGAACTTCAGGACGGATTCGTCCGACAGCGGCCGCTCCACGGATGAGTTGCCGAAATCGGGCAGGCCCGCGATCTGCAGGTGAAGATCGTATTGCTGCGACCAGAACCACGGCACGATGCACTGTTCCTCACTCGCGCCCGCCATGTTGCGGCCGGCCAGCGCGCCCTGTTCGCGGGCGACCTGCCAGCTTTCGAAACGCATCGGCTCGTCGCCGAATTGCGGATGAACGCTCGCGGCACAATCGCCGCAGGCATAGATCGAAGGATCGGAGGTTCGCAGGCGAGCGTCCGTGACAATACCATTCTCGACAACCAATCCGGCGGCCTTTGCAAGGGCCGTTTCCGGCGCGGCGCCAATGCCGCAAATGACCGTGTCACCGGCAATTCGTTCGCCATTGTCCAACTCCACCGCACGCCGCTCGATCCGGCTGACCGCCGCGCCGAAGTGGAAACGCACGCCGCGTGCGATGTGCTCCTGCCGGATGCGCTCTGCAAGCTCCGCGGGCACGGCGCGTGAAAGCAGCCGTTCCCGGCTTTCCAGCAGGGTGACGCGCCCGCCGAGCTTGACGGCGCTTGATGCGAGCTCGAGCCCGATGAAGCCGCCGCCGATGATGATCGCATGACCGCCCGCGCCAAACAGGTGCCGCAGCGCCCATGCGTCTTCGAAAGAACGAAGCGTCAGGGCGTATTCGCTGCCCGGAACATCCATGAGCCGTGCCCGGGCGCCGGTCGCCAGGAGCAGCTTCTCGTAACCTGCTTTCTCACCGGATTGCAGGCTGATTTCCTTGCGCAACGGATCGATGCTGCTGACGCGGCTGTTCGGCCTGTGGTCGATGCCGAGTTCATCGAAGCGCCCTGTTTCGGCACTCGGCCTGGCTTGCGGAAGCCCGGTATCCGTCAGCAGTTCCTTCGACAGGGGCGGACGTTCATAGGGACCATGCCGCTCTTCGCCGTAGAGCGTGATCGGTCCGCTCCAGCCGGCATCGCGCAGCGCCACGGCCGCGCAGCCGCCCGCTTCTCCGGAACCAACGATGATCATGGCAGGCCCCGTCATCGTTCAGTCCGCCTTGATGAACACGCGACCGTCCCGCACATCGGTCGCATAGGTTTTCAGATCGACACAGACGGGCGCGCCTTTCGCCTTGCCGGTGGTGAAATCGAAGCGGCCATTGTGCATCGGGCACTCGATGATGTTGTCCATCACAAGCCCGTCGCACAGATGCACCTTTTCGTGGGTGCACAGGCCATCGGTGCAGTAAAACCGGTCGTCCAGCGTCCGGTAGATCGCATAGGCGTGGCCGCCATGCTCAATTCCGATGACGTCCTCTTCCTCGATGTCGTCGACCGCGCAAGCGTCGATCCAAGCCTCCTCCAAGGCAGCCTCCCTCAATTGGTCCGGCCCGGTTTCATTCGGCCGGTTTGAATTGTGCGCCGTGATTGTACGGCACGGATTTGGCACTGTCCGGCAAGACCCTTTCGACAAAATAGGACGGGTCGCGCACCTGCTTCAAAAGGGTCGGAATGATTTCCCGATAGGCCGCGATGGTGCTCGGATAAGGCTCCGGACAATCGTCCTTGATGTGCTCGTGAAGCCGGGGCAGCGCGTGATAGGGCACCATCGGAAACATGTGATGCTCGATATGGTAGTTCATGTTCCAGTAGAGGAACCGGAAAATCGGATTCATGTAGATGGTGCGCGAATTGAGCCGGTGGTCGAGCACGTCCTCGGCAAGACCGGCATGCTGGGTGACGCCGAAATAGACCGTCATGAAGCCGCCATAGATGGTCGGCAGGCCGATCAGCATCGCCGGCAGGATCGACTGCATGACGATGCAGGCGAGCGCCACGGCGGTGAGGATCGCCAGATAGATACGGGCGATCAGATAGACCTTCCACCGCTCCATCTGCGGCACAAACGTCTTTTCCTCATCGCTCATGCGCCCGCCGGCATGCATGAACAGGGCCTTGATCGTCTTGGTGCTGCTGCGAATGGCGAAGAGGTTGAGAAGAAGCGCAGCGATGTCTGGTGGGCGCGACGCCGCTATTTCGGGATCGCGGCCGACGATGATCGTATCGGTATGATGGCGCGTGTGCGACCAGCGCCAGATGGTCGGCTCCCGGAAGATCATGAAGCTGGCCACATAGTAGAGCACATCGTTCATCCAGCGGGTTCGGAACGCCGTGCCGTGGCCGGTTTCGTGCCAGCGGCTATCGGAGGATGAGCCGTATAGGACGCCGTAAACAAGGAAGAACGGCACACACCACCAGGTGCCCCAGAAGTAGACGCCGCCGGCGCCGGACAGGACCAGGGCGGAAATCCAGATCGCGGTGTCGCGTAGCGCCGGCCCGTCAGAACGGCGCATCAGGCCCTTCATCGTCTTGCGGTCGATGGAACAGGAGTACCATTTCGCCGAGGCCAGGCCGTTTTTCTCGGCCAGCTCGCTGTCGCGCCCCACAAGGCTGTAATCGCGCGGCGTCGGTTCCATCGTGCCTCTATTGCCTCAATTTGATGCCTACGAGACCAGCTAAGGGGTGATTTTGAAGAGTGTCAAGAAATATTCGCTCCGAATTTCCTCATATTGATCCGGAATTGGTGTATGGAGTGCACTTTAATCCAAAATTACCTCATTTTGAGGTTATCACATCCGGATTTTTGCGCTAGAACGTTGGGGGCAAAGGAAACGCGGAGGTATTCGGATTGGCTGTGCGACGCCCGAGGCTGAGGGAGATTTCGGAAAAGGCCGGCGTCTCAAAGGCGACGGTTGACCGGGTGATCAACAACCGGTCCGGCGTGCAGGAGCATACGCGACGCCATGTGCTGTCCGTCGCCGCGGAGCTCGCCGGCGAGAGCCCCGGGCACGCGGCGCAGGCCGATGCCATCGCGCTGGACTTCGTCATTCCCGATAGCCGCAATGCCTTCATGTCGCAATTGATCGCCGATCTTGAAGCCTGTGCCCGCCGCCGCAAGGATGTGCACGTGGCCATCCACCATCTGTCGGATATCGGGGCAGACGGTGTGGCTGCCATGCTCGACCGGTTGGGCGAATCCAGCGAGGCGATCGGGCTGATTGCGCTTGACCACCACAGGGTGCGCGCGACCGTGCGCCGGCTCTGCGAGCGCGGCATTTCGATCGCCACAATCGCATCGGACATACGCAATGTTCCGCGGACATTTTATGTCGGGGTCGACAATCGAGCGGCGGGACGGCTGGCCGGCCACCTCACCGGGCGACTGCTGTGCAAGGAAAAGGCAAAGGCGGCGCTGATCCTCGGAGCGCGTGCCTATCATGGCCACGAGGAGCGCGAAATGGGTTTCCGCAGCGTGCTGCGGGAGCGTTTCAGCGGACTGGCTATCGTTGAGGAACGCGAGATCCACGAGAATGTCGATACCGCCTACCGTGAGACCACCGCCATCCTCAAAGCCCATCCCGACCTCGATGCGCTTTACTGCATCGGCGCGGGGCAACCCGGCGTCGCCCGGGCGCTGACCGACAGCGGCCGCGCCGATTCCGTGGTCTTTGTGGCCCATGGTCTTTCGGCGGATACGCGCGGCTATCTCATGGACGGTGTCATGGACGCGGTCATCGACGAGGATACATCAGTGATGGCCGAGCAGGCGATCGCGAGTCTTGTCTCGGCCCGCACGGCAATGCCGGCAGACCGCGAGGCGGCAATCCGTATCCAGGCGATTTTTCCTGAAAACATCCCGGTCGAGCCATGACGAAGGACCTTATCCATCATGCGGTCGACGGGATCGCGATCGAGTTCGACCGGGTCGGCGGGCGCATTGAAACGATGGTCATCGAACCGGATGATGGCGCGCCGGCGGTGCGCCCGTTGCACAAGGCACCCTGGGCAGCAGCCGGCGAAGACTTGCCGGATTCGGTCGACCTCGTGGAACGGCAGCTCGCCGGCGATTTCTTTTGCGCGCCTTTCGGCAAGCAACCCGGAACGCCGATCCACGGCTGGACGGCGAACGGCACCTGGGATCCAACGGGCATCGAAGACGGTGCGGACGGTTCGCTGACGGCGCGCTACCGCCTGAAAGAACAGGTTCAGGGGGCTGAGGTTGCGAAAGAACTGACCCTGCGCCCGGGCCATCCGTTTCTTTACCAGTGCCACCGCTTCAACGGCGGCTGTGGGCACCTGCCGGTCGGCCACCATGCCATGATCAGGGTGCCCGGCGGCGCGCGGCTGAGCTTTTCGAAAAAGCGTTGTTGCGTCACGCCAAGCGACGCACCGGAAACGGACCCGGCGCGCGGGCGGTCCATGCTCGCCTACCCGCAGCGGACGCACTCGCTGGCGCAAATCGGGACGTCCGGTGGCGAAATCATCGATGCGTCCACCTATCCCTTTGACAGCGGCCATGAAGATTCGCTCGTCATGGCGGAGGCGGACGGCACCATGGGGTGGTCGGCAGCGCTTGCGGAGAGGGACGGATTCCTGTTCTTCGCCATCAAGGACACACGGCGGCTACCGGAGACCACGTTGTGGATGAGCAATGGCGGGCGGAGCTACGCACCGTGGCTTGGCCGGCACACATGCGTGCTCGGCATCGAGGAGACCGCGACCGGCTGCCACGCATCGGGGCGCTTTGAAAGCACGGGCGCCCTGTCGTCCGAGGGTTTGCCGACGGGTATCGTTCTTGAACCGGACAAGGAAACGGAAATCCGTTACGGGTTCGGCGCCGTTCCCGTTCCGCCCGGCTGGACCGAAGTCGCCGATATCAGGGTCGGTCTGTCGGAGCTGGTCATCAAGGACACAAGCGGGGACAGCATCGCCCTGCCCTTTGACGGCGCGCATTTCGGATTGTGAGCTTCAGGAGTCCTCGGTGATGCGCACATAGACCGCCGTCACCGCCAGGATGATCAGGCCGAAGAGGATACGCCGTGACCCTTCCGGCATCTGCAGGACAGTGAGCATGGTCGTCAAAACGGTGAGGATCAGCGCGCCGACAATTGTGCCCGCATAGGTGCCGCGGCCGCCGAAGATCGATGTGCCGCCTATCACCGCCGCGGCGACGGACGGCAGCAGAAGCGGCACGGCCAGCGACAGTGAGGGCGCTTTGATCAGGCCCACATAGATGAGCCCGGTTATGCCGGCGATCAGGCCCGATAGCGCATAAAGCGCAAGGATCACCTGCCAGGACCGCACGCCTGCCAGGCGCGCCGCGTCCTCGTTCTCCCCGATCGCATAGAGCAGCCGGCCGAACCCGGTGCGGCGCAGCGCATAGATGATGAGTGCCGCCATTGGCACGAAGACCAACAGCGAATTGGGCGCGCCGTAGGTCCTTCCCGTTCCAAGCCAGGCCAGGATCTCCGGCACGCTGGAGCCGGTGGCAATCACCGTGCGCTGATAGACCTGCAGACAGCCCGTGCCGATCAGACCGGTGCCAAGGGTCATGATCAGCGGATGGACCCGGAACAGCCCGACACCGATGCCGTTGGCGATGCCGATCAGGATGGCCGGTATCAGTGAGACCGCAATGGCCCCGGGCGTTCCGAGGATCGCCACTTGCGTCGCCACGACGAAGGCGCTGATGGTCGCGGCAATGCCGACGGACAGATCGATGCCGCCGGTGAGCATGGTGAGTGTCTGGCATGCGGCCAGCATGGCGAGCGGAATGGCGAACTTGATGGTGTTGCCGATCCAGCGCTCGTTGAAAATGCCGGGGCGCATGAGTTCGAGGATGACCACCAACCCGATCAGAAGCACGATCAGCGGCACCAGCGGATGGTCCCGCAGGAAGCGCCGGATGCGCTTGGCAATGCTGAGATCGTCCTGCGCGGGCATGGTCATGATCGTCGCCCCCTCACGGCAAGCAGGCCGCCGATCATCACGACAACGACCATGATGGTGCCTTCGACAATGGTGGTGATGTTCGGATCAACGGCAAGAAATGTCAGGTCGGTGCGCACCAGGCGCAGGATAAAGACGGCAACGATGGGGCCGAGCAACCCGCCGCGTCCGCCGCCGAGCACAACGCCGCCCAAAACGACGGCGGCCACGCTCGCGAGCAGATAGGGGCCAGGTATCGGCGCGCCGATGCCGGTACTCATGGTCAGGACAAGACCGCCCATGGCGGCAAAAAGACCGGCCATGGCATAGGCGCCGACCTTGACCCGGTTGACGGCGACGCCCGTGCGGAACGCCGCGAGGCTGTTGCTGCCGATCGCGTAGACCGACAGTCCGAAGCGCGAGCGGCGGAACGGTATCCACACCGCCATCAGGCAGACGGCCAGGAGGATCAATGATTTGGGGAACCAGACCGTGACGCTTGCCGGAATGCCCGGGATCGACAGCGATCCGACAAGCAATCCCTTGAGCCATTCGGCAGCGGCACCGCCGGGGGCCTTGAGGATCATCAGCGCCACGCCTTCCCAGACAAAGAGCATGGCCAGCGTGACGACGATGTCGGGGACGCGTGTCAGCACGATCAAGAGGCCGTTGATGGTGCCCATGAGCGCACCGAGGAACAGCACGAAGATCACCACGAATATGGCGTATTGCTCGCTTGCGCCGTCCATCATGACGGCGGCGGTGACACTGGTCACGGCCATCATGGAGGCGATGGAAAGATCGATGCCTCCGGCGATCACGACCACCGTCTGGGCGGCGGCGGCAAAGGCGAAGGGCAGCGCCGCGCGGGCCAGGGAATCAAGGCCCGAAGCGCCATAATCCGGCTGGATGATCTTGGTGATCACCAAAAGCAGGCCGAGGATCGCAAAAAGGCCGGTTATCCAGTAGTGGCTGCGCAGAAAACGGATCACGACGGCGATGCCTCCGGGGTCTCAGCAGCCGGCGTTTCGGCATTGCCATTGCCGGCTGTGAGGCCGTAGGCGGCGCGCATGAGGGTCGGCTCGTCGGCGTCCCGCGCATCGATCACATCGACGACCCGCCCGTTGAAGATGACAACGGCACGGTCGCAGGCGAGCTGAACCTCTTCCAGTTCCGACGTGTAGAGCAACACCGATGATCCCTGCTCCGCCAGTTCACGCAGCAAAGGATAGATCTCCCGCTTGGTCCGTATGTCGATGCCGCGCGTCGGATCGAAACACAAAAGTGTGCGCACACCAGCAGCGATCCAACGGGCAATGGTGACCTTCTGCTGGTTTCCGCCGGACAGGCGCTGAACCTCGCCCTGGGCCCGCGTGTCGATCTGCAGGCGTTCGATTGCGGCGCCGACGCGGCTCTTTTCGCGGCCCATATTGATGTTCCCCCAGCGGGCGGGCCGCGCATAGAAGGGCATCGCGATGTTCTCGCGCACGGAACGCTGCATGAGCAGCGCATCGGCGCGATCCCCCGGCACATAGACATGGCCGGCGGCGATTGCGTCCGCCGGGTGATGAAAGCGCACGTCCCTGCCGTCGATCTCGATATGTCCGCCTGAAGGGCGCTCAAAGCCCGCTAGGACCTCGAAAAGCTCGTCCTGCCCCTGCCCTTCCAGTGCAACAACACCGAGGACCTCCCCGCTGCGCATCTCGAAGGAGACATCGGAGAGTTTGGTGCCGGACGAAAGGTTGCGGACCCGAAGCCGGGGTGTCTCCTGCGACTGGACCGGAAGGGCCGTACCGGCCGCACGGACGAATTCCTCGGCCGATTTCACCGGTTCTCCAAGCATCATCTCGACGATGCGCTCTTCGGAACCGGGCCCGACCTCGACCGTACTGACGGTCTCGCCGTCGCGCAGCACGGTTGCACGATCGCACAGGCTGGAAATCTCGGAGAATCGATGGGAGATGTAGATCACCGACCGGCCCAGTTCACACTGCTGGCGGACGACCTTGAGAACCCGCTCGACAAGGTCTGTCGGCAGCGCTGCCGTCATCTCGTCGAGCAACAATACGTCCGGTTCGCTGGCAAGAGCACGCGCCAGGTCGAGAATGCGCAATGTCGCAAGCGGCAGGCGCAGGACCGGCTCATCGAGATGCAGTCCGGCAATGCCCAGTTCCCCGACCCATTTCAGGAACGGTTCGACCGGCGTGTCACTGAGGCGCAGATTTGCCGCGACATCCAGATCCGGTATCAGTGACGGTTCCTGGTAGACCGGAACGAGGCCCGTCTGCCTCGCCTCCGCCGGAGAATGGACCCGGTGGTCCTTCCCCTTGATCCTGATCTGCCCCGCGTCGGGCCGGATCGCCCCGGTCAGGATCTTGACGAGCGTCGATTTGCCGGCGCCGTTCGCGCCCATCAGCGCAACGATTTCTCCCGGCACGATCTCGAGCGACGCGTCCCGCAACGCAAGCACGGCGCCGAAGCTCTTGACGACACCGGAGGCTTCCAGGAGCGGCTCATTCGCCATGCTGCGGGTTTCCCTCGAAAGGCTGCATTGGTGAGAAAGTGTGCGGCGGCGCCCCGGAGGTCCGGAGGCGCCGCCGCCGGTGGAGGAGCCGGGATTTACTCACCCGGTCCCTTGCAAGCGATGATGTCTTCCTTGCTGTAGGTCGTCCAGCCGGGGATCATGATGCTCACCGGCCACTCGGGATCAAGCGAGGGATCGGCAGCGGCGGCGAGTTGTGCCTTGCCTTCTTCGGTCTTGTTTTCCCAGAGCTGCGGATCGACCAGCACCGTCTGCGCATCGGGCTTTTGACCCTCAAGCAGCTGGATCGCCAGTGTCACGCCGGCGCCGCCAACAGAGCCCGGATTGGTCACTGCCGCACCGACAAGTCCTTCAACGGAGTTGAGCTGGCCGACAAAGCCGGCATTGTCTGCGCCGACAATCGGCACGAGCGGCACATCGGATTCAACGAATGCGTCGACGATCACGTTGTCGATACCGGAAGTCCACACGCCATCAAACGGGATGCCGGTTGCGATGTAGTCCAGGATCTGCTGTTTGCCCTGGTCCTGCTGCCAACCGGTGAAGACCTCGTGCGCGACCTTGACGTCCGGGTATTCGGCAAGCGCCCGTTTAAAGCCCTTGTCGCGGTCATCATCCGCGGCAGCACCCGCGGCGCCGCGCATATAGACAACGCTGCCCTTTCCGCCGATTTCCTCGAACAGCCACTTGGCGCCGAGATAGGCGTATTCTTCCTGGTTGTTGGAAAGCACAAAGGCTGATGGCTCGGTCACCGCCTGGTCGACCGCCACCACGACGATCCCCTTGTCGGTGGCTTCCTTGATCGCTGCGTTGATGCCTTCCGGGTTCGCCGGATTGACCACAATCGCATCGACGCCGGCTTCGATCAGGTTGCGGATATCCTCAAGCTGACCGGCCGCATCCGTGTTGCGGTGGGCAATATTGAGCGATTTGACCTTGCCGGACGCCTTTGCCTGCGCCTTCATCGCGCAGACCATTTCCTCGCGCCAGCCATTGCCCTGCACGGTGTTGGAAACACCGATCGTATAGTCACTGGCCAGGGCCGTGCTGGACATGGCCGCCACGAAGGCACCGAGCATTACTCCGGATAGCAGTCGTTTCATCTTGCATTTCCTCCTTGTTAAAGCTGCAGAAGCGCTTTTGCTCGCACTGTTTTGATTATTTGACGTAGGGGCGCAGAACGTCGCGCGCGAGCAGAAAACCCCTTTTGACCAATTCGTCCGTTCCTTCGAAATTCCTGTCCTCATGTTCGATGATCATCGGCCCGTCGTAACCGGCCCTGTAGAGACCGGAGAAGATTTCGCTCCAGTCGACATCGCCGAGGCCGGGCAGCCGCGGCACCTGCCAGCCCATGCCGGCCGACATGATGCCGCGCTCGTAAAGCCCGTCGCCATCGATCATCAGGTCCTTGGCATGGGCGTGCAGCATGTGCGGACCGAACTCGCCGATGAAGCGTGTCTGGTCGATCATCTGCCACACGAGGTGGCTCGGATCGTAGTTCATGCCGACGTCATCGCCCCAGGTCTCCAGGATGCGGCGCCAGATATAGGGCGAATAGGCGATGTTGTGCCCGCCCGGCCATTCGTCGTAGCTGAAGATCATCGGGCAGTTCTCGAAGGCGATCTTGACGCCATTGTCGCGGGCATGGGCAACGATATCCGGCCAGACCTTGAGAGCATCGTCCCAATTGTCGTCCACGTGCTTCGAGGCGTCCCCGCCGCAGAAGGTGTTGACCACGGGCAGTTCCATCCAGCCGGCTGCGATGATTACCTGTTTGAGATGGTCGATGACAGTGTCTCGGTGATCGCTGTCCGGATGCAGCGGATTGGGATAGTAGCCGAGAGCTGAGATTGCCAAGCCCTTGCCTTCGAGCTCGGACCTGATGTCCTTGGCCTGGGCCTCGTCGATCGCCGCAACGTCGATATGCGTCGTTCCCGCATAGCGGCGGGTCGGCCCCCTGGAAACCGGCCAGCAGGCAATTTCCAGCATCTCGAACCCGTTGGCCACGGACCAGTCCGCCACATCCATCAGCGGTGTATCGGGAAACGGTGCCGTCAATAATCCGAGCTTCATCCAGCCACTCCCAGTTGTCGCATCGCCGCCATCATCCGATGTCGACCCAGCGTCCTTCGTCTGCGCTGCGCAGCACGGCGTCGCAGATCAGCATTTCCTCGTGTCCGTCCTCGAATGTCGCGTAGAGCGGTTTCTCCGGCGGTCCGCCGGCTGCCACCGCCCCGTAGACATTGCGGTACATGGCATAAAACGTGTCGGCAAAGCCCTCGACATGCCCACCGGGCAATCCGGCGGCTGCCGCACCTATTTCATTCATCAGCGAAGCATCGCGATGCAGGATCTCGTTGGGCCGGCCCCGGTGGCCGATCCACAGGTGGTCGGGCGACTCGGAATGCCAGCTCGCCGCCGACTGCGAGCCGTCAATCTCCCATTGCAGGCTGTTCTTGCGCCCGGCGCTGACCTGGCTGACCGAGAGCGAACCGCGCGCGCCGTTGGCATAGCGCAGGAGGATCAGCGCAGCATCATCTGTATCCATCTGCCGCTCGACCGTCTCGCCGCCGCCACCTTGCGAAAAAGTCTCAACGGGACCAACAGGTTGCCGGCGGGTCTTGATGAAGGTCGAGAGCTCCGCGAAGACAGCCGTCACCTTCTGCCCCGATATGAAACTGGTCAGGTCGATCCAGTGGGTCCCGATGTCGCCGACGGCACGCAGCGCACCGCCCTCCTTCGGATCGAGGCGCCAGTTCCAATCCGTGTCCAGCAGCAGCCAGTCCTGCAGATAGTGACCGGTGATCAGCCTGATCTCGCCGAGATCGCCGCCGCGAACCATGTGGTGCGCGTGCTGGTTCAGCGGATAGAAACGGATGTTGTAGTTGACGGCGGCAACAAGTCCGCTATTCGCTGCGAGTTTCACCAGTTCGGCAGATTCCTCAGACGAAACAGCCAGGGGTTTTTCGCAAACGACGTGCCGGCCGGCTGCCAGGATCTGCTTGACCTGTTCAAAGTGAAACCGGTTGGGCGACGTCACATGCACCACGTTGACCGCCGGGTCTTCCAGCAGTTGGTCAAGGCTTTCATAGGCTTTCCCGATGCCGATCTGGTCAGCCCGGGCCTTCGCCCGTTCGGGGCTGCTGCCCAAAAGCCCGGTAACCTTGACGCCAAGGCGCCGCAGCGCTTCGGCGTGAACGGTACCGATGAAGCCGGTTCCAACAACCGCAGCTCCGAAGTCGCCCGGATTGAATGGCTGCGACATGCTCATGAATTTCCGAGCCCCCTGACGCTCTTTGGGCGAGTTTCACGCAATGGAATACCCGCCGTCAACATGTAACGATGCTCCGGTGACGAAGGCCGCCGCTGGTGATGCAAGGAAAAGCACCGGGCCGGCTATGTCCTCGGGCTGGCCCCAGCGTCCCATCGGCGTGCGCGCGTTAACGGCCGCAACATGATCGGGGTCCGTCCTGCTGCGGGCAGACTGTTCGGTCACGATGAAGCCGGGAGACACGGAATTGACCCGTATTCCATAGTCGGCCCAGGCAATGGCAAGCGACTGGGTAAGCTGCCGCACAGCCGCCTTGCTGGCTCCGTATGCCGGGTTCCTCGGGCTGCCGAACGCGCTGTACATGGATGCGATATTGATGACGCAACCCTTGCTCTGCCGAAGCGCCTGAAGGAATGCCGATGCGACGCGGAAGGTGCCGTGCAGATTGACCTTGACGACGTTCTCGAAGAAATCCGGCTGCATCTCCTCGCCACGCGCGGTGATCGCAGCGCAGTTGACGAGGACATCGAGATGCGGCGTCGTTTCCTTGAGCGCGTCGATGGATGCCTGGTCCGTTACATCCATCTGGACGTAGGGGTGGCGACCGCGATCGGCCTCGACCGGTTCGGATTCGACACCGGTGATCATGACCCGCGCATCGGCGGCCTTGAATGCGGCAGCGATGGCCGAACCAATGCCGCCACGGCTGGCGCCGACGACAAGGACGTCCTTTCCAGAAAAATCGAAAGTGCGATGCGGATCCATCGGCACTGTCCTCCCGGCCCTACTGTTCCACGGCAAACCTTTGGATGCAAGAATATTTTCAAAATTGAAATTATGAAAATCTGCAACTACGCCGACCGCGCTTGACCGCATTTTCTGCGCCCGGTTGCGGTTGTCCTTTATGTGAGGCGGTCGATCCGGCGTCCGAGGCTGACAATGATCGACTGGCAAAGAACCAGTGCCGGCACCTGCGAGCGAAAATGTCCGAGGCGCGCCTCCTTGACGTAGAGGATACGCTCGGCAATCGGCACGACCGGGCTCAATTCATTGTCGGTAATGGCGAGCACCCGTCTTCCGTTTGCGGCCGCAGATCGGGCGATTTCGACCGTCTCAGGCGTGTAGTCGTCGAAGGTGGTCGCCAACAGGACGTCATTGTCCCCGATGGAGGCGATCTGCTCGCTGCGCATCGCGCCGAGATTGTCGATCAGGTGCACCCGCTTGCCGACATTGGAGAAACCGTAGAAGGAATAGGCGCCGATGCCATAGGCGCCGCGCGCTGCTGCGATATGGACCGCGTCGGACTGCAGCAATGCCTCAACGAACTGCTCCAGTTCGGTGTTGTCGATGTCGTCGCGCAGGCGAAGCAGGGACTCAACCGCTGTCTGCACGAAGGTTCCGAAGACGATACGCGGCTGCTCCAGATCAAGCCCGCTCTCGTCATCAAGGTCGCCATAGTCGCCCAGCGCCTTGATCCGGTCCGCATAGGTCATGCGCGGACCAACGAGCCGCTGGCGGAAGACGTCCTGAAGCTCGGCAAAGCCGGAAAAACCGAGTTCCTTGGCAAAGCGGGTAATGTTGGCCGGGGGCACGCCAGCCATCTTGGACAGGCCGACAATGTTGTAGATGGCAACATCCTCGGGATTGTTGAGAAAGAACTGGGCCACCTGGTTCAGCCGCTTGCTGAGGCTGCCCTGCCGCTCCACCAGGGCATCGACCAGGCTCGCATAGTCCTCGATCGGCGCAATCGCCTGTTCTTCCGATTTCCGTTTCGGCATTGCCTTCCCCGCGGGCCTGAAGCCGGCCTTGATTACAACTGCGCCGGCGCCCCGACCACCGCCTGTTCCATGTCAATCAGCGCGCCGGTGGTCAATCCCGCGGCGTCGCTCAAGAGAAACACGGCGAGCCGTGCCACCTCGTCCATCTGCAACAGCCGGCCAAGCGGCAGGTTTTGAGCAGCCGCCGCCAGCCATTCATCTCCCTTGCCGAGCGTAACGGCCTGCATGTTGCGCTCTGCGGGCGTGTCGCACCATCCCACATTGATGCCGTTCACCCGGATGCGGTCCGCGAGATGGGCGTTGGCGGCATTGCGGGTCAGCGTCGACAGCGCGCCCTTGGTGGATGCATAGATGGCCAGGTCCGGTGCGCCACAATGGGCGTTCATCGAAAGGATGTTGAGGATCGTGCCAACGGAACCGCGCCGCAACATGTCGTTAATCGCACCCTGCATCAGAAAGAAAGGTGCTCTTGCATTGACGGCGTACAGACGATCCCATGTCTCGACCCTGCCATCCGTAAAGTCTGCACGGTCTGTCATGCCGGCGGCATTGACCAGGCAATCAATTCGTCCGAACCGTTCAAGCGCGGCACCTATGATTTCTCTCGGCGCATCGGGACCAGCCAGATCCGCCTCGTGGAATGCGCACCGGTGACCGAATGAAACCAGATCCTGGGCAACGGCCATGCCGTCCACCGCATTGCGGTCGGTCAGAAACAGCGCCTCGGCACCGCATCCGGCGGCGGTTCTCGCGATCTCCGCCCCCAACCCCTGCGCGGCGCCGGTTATGACAATGACCTTGCCTTCAAGATCGATCTTCACGCTTTCCTCCCATGCCGGCAGAGCGCCGTCATGCATCACGATCGAGGGCTCGAAAGCACTGATCACACGGCGTAAAAGGCTAGTCGTGCCTGCCGGCAAAAGCAAACCGGTGCTATAATCAAGGATCAGAATCGGTTGCGTGCGTTGCGAAACCCACGGCAGATGATCTATCGTCCGCATCTGTGAAAAAGGCTTGCCAAACGGGCATTTACACATGTCGAAACCCGAGCACGAAAAACAGAATCCAACCGTCCAGGATGTCGCGCGGGCCGCCAATGTCTCGACCGCAACGGTGAGCCGCGCCCTTTCGGCGCCAGAGCGCGTTTCGGAAAAGGCGCGCGAGCGCGTCGCCGAGGCCGTAAGGCAGACGGGCTATGTCATCAACCATGCGGCGCGAAACCTGCGGCGCCAGGAAACCGGGACCATCGTCGCGCTGGTGCCGGACATCGGCAATTCCCACTTCTCCAATATCCTGAAGGGCATAGAATCGGTCTGCGCGGAACGGGACATCAAGGTGCTGATCGCCGATACGCGCAAGCCCTCCATGTCGCGATCCAAGCTGCAGGGCTATTTCAGCCAGAACAATTTCGACGGCATCGTCATTCTCGACGGCGATATCTCGATCTCCGAGATGCGGACGGCGAACCTTGCCCTTCCGCCTGTGGTCACAGCCGGCGAATGGAGTGACGATCCGACCGTCCCCATCGCCATCGTCGACAACCTGATGGGCGCGGATCTTGCCATGGCGCACCTGCTGGAGTGCGGTCACCGGTCGATCGGTCACGTCACCGGGCTGCTGACGCACAAACCGGGCCGCGACCGGCTGGAAGGGTTTCGCGCAGCGCTCGGGCGCGCTGGCATGGACCCCTCCGGGGCCTGGGTCTTTACCGGCGACTACTCGCTGGAGACGGGCAAGAACGCCGCCGAGGCCTGGCTCGCCCTTGAAGAGCGGCCAACCGCCGTATTCTGCGCCAGCGACCGCAGCGCTTTCGGCTTCATTTCGACGCTGCACGAGGCCGGGGTCGCGGTGCCCGAAGACGTTTCCGTGGTCGGTTTCGACGATATCGACATCGCCGCCCATTTCGTGCCGGCGCTTACCACGGTTCACCAGCCGCGCCGCGCTGTCGGTTCCTGCGCGGCGCGCCATCTCCTCGGCCTGATCGAGGGCAACCAGCCGGATCCGGAGATTTCAGCCCTCGATCCGTGGTTGGAGGTTCGCAAGAGCACGGCGCCACCGCCGGTGTGAGAATGCGCGGCACTTGCGTTGCTGGCTCTATCAGAGTTCCAGTCTGCGAAGTGTGAGGCGTGATTGTCGACACAATGCTTCATGCGACCGGCCGCGATAGTGGCTCAGTGCAATGACTGCACCATAGAGCGCCCAGCCTCTGGCCCTTTCCCAACCAGCATCGCTCGCCGTGCATTCGGATTGGAACACATCACGGCATTTCGGTTCGACCCAGCTCCAGGCTGCGGCATAGTCCACAGCCGGATCACCAACTGCCGAAAGGCCCCAATCGATGATGGCCGAGAGGCTGCCGTCTTTTGCAATCATGTTGTCCGCTTTGAGATCGCCATGCACCCATACGGGCTCATCTTCGACTGGTGCAGCGCAAGCGCGTTCCCACATTTCGCATGCTTTGCCGGCATTGATTTCGTCTGAAAGCACGTTCAAGCATTCGAGCGTTTTCTCAGTCAGAGCGGCTAACTTTATGCCACGATTGTGATTTTTTCTTCCGGCCGCTGGGGCGCCGTCCGCATTTACCTTGTGCATGGCAGAAAGGAAGCGCGCAAGTGTCCGGGCGGCCGCATTCGGGTCTGCAATCCGGTCAGGGGTCGCGATTTGCCCTTCCTGCCACCCGAATATTCCGAAATCAAAGCCGATTTCGCGTCGCGTTCGCCCATGAAAGAGAACCTCGGGCACGGAAAGCGGAAGCCCCTTGAATTGCGGCAGCCATGACAGTTCTTTTTCCAACGGCTCGACGGCGGTGGCGCGTATCGGGATGCGGAGAACGGCGTCTTTCCCCAACAGAAAAAGAGCATTGTCCGTACCCGTTGAATCGAGCCGGCAAATATCCCTGTCCGCCCAGCCCCCGGCGTGCCTGGTGAGCAGTTCCTGAACCTGCGCGACTGTCGGGTCTTTGAGAACCATGGCAACCCAATACCAGACGCCCCGGGGTCCGAACAGCATTGCAAGTCAGCAAAGGGCGGCCGCCAGTTTCAGACGCGCGCCTTCTCAAATGCAGACCACGCCTTTTCAAAGGCGGCATAGTCAAAACCCGGTTGACGCGCAGGTTCGAGGATCAGTTTTTCGCTCGCCTGCATCTTCGAAATCGCATCGGGAAGGACCGGCAGGACGTCCCGCGGCACCACCACGGCGCCATGTTGATCCGCATGGACGAAATCGCCGGGTTCGACGGTCAAACCGAAAACGGTGACCCTTGTGTCGATTTCGACGACATGAACGAACGCGTGGCTCGGTCCGACACCGCCCGCCAGCACCTGAAAATCCGGCGCGAGATCCGCCAGGTCACGCATCAATCCGTTGGTGAGCGCACCCGTAAGGCCAAGCCCCTTGTGAACGGTTGTGTTGACTTCGCCCCAATAGGCGCCGACGGCATCGGCGCCGTCGAGATCCTCGATGACCGCGATGCGCGGCGATGGATCTTCCGACATGTAGCGATAATAGGCCATGCGCCGCGCACGCACTTCTTCAGGCGGATCCTGCGACGGGTGCGCGGCGCGTATTGTCGCGGTTCTGGCAAAACCGAACATGGCCGGCAATGCAGGATCAGCGGCCATTACCGTTCGGCGGGTAAAGCGGTCGAAGCCGCGTTTTCCCTGCGCGACCTCGATCGCATTGCACACGGTCGGCGTGTCGACGCTACGCAGCAGGTTCGACAGGGCCGGTGTGATCTCAAGGTGCTGCATGGGCGGGGCTCCGTGACAACCAGCGGCTCATGGCGGCGTTCACCTCCGCAGGGTTCTCCAGTGTTGAAATGTGACCGGCACCGGAGATGAAAACCAGATCCGGATCCGGCAGCAGACCGGCAATTTCGCGATGGCGGTCGGGCGGACAAAGATTGTCCTCCTCACCGCAAAGCACAAGCGACGGGCCGGTGTAGGAACGCAGGGCCGCAGCCTGTCCGGGCCGGTCCCGCAAGGCGATCGACTGGGCAACAAAGGTTTCATCACCCACATCCATCGCCATTTCGACAAGCAGATCGAGGAGCGCCTGGTTGCTCCGGTTGGCCATGGCCAGATAAACCGGCTTCATTTCGTCGACGATCACGCTGCGCAGCCGGCCGGCACGCACATCTTCGATCTGGCGGTTTCGGATGTCGAACCGCTCCGGCGCGTCCGCAAGGTGGTTGGTGTCCAGAAGCGCAAGCCGCTCGATCCGTTCTGGCGCGATACCGGTCATCGCCATGGCGACAATTCCGCCCATCGAAAGCCCGGCTATGTTGAGCGGCCCGGGCGGCGCGCCGGCCAGAACGCCCTGCGCCATGGCTTTGATGGAAGGTTCTTCGAGTTCCGGAACAATCACATCATATGTTTTGCCAAACGCCTCGATCTGCGGCGTGAACAAACGCGCATCGCACATCATTCCAGGCAACAAAACCAGCGTCTCGCGGGCCACGACTCACACCCGGCTTGCAGCTATATCGGCGCCCTCGCGCAAGGTCTTCAGCTTCGCGAAGGCAATTTCGGGATCGACGGCGCCGAAACCGGCAAACGTGCCGAAACCGCAATCCGAACCGGCAATCACGCGGTCTGCCCCGACGATATCGACAAAGCGGCTCACGCGCTCGGCGACGAGTTCGGGATGTTCAACGAAATTGGTCGTGGTGTCGACAACGCCGGGGACGAGAATCTTGTCGTCCGGAATGTCCGACTTGCGATCCCGGAAGACCATCCATTCGTGGCCGTGGCGCGGATTGGATGTCTCGAAAAGGACGTAGCGCGCCTTGGCGCTCATCAATGTGTCGAACATCTTGGCCATCGGGATATCGCAGACATGCGGCCCCTCGTAGTTGCCCCAGCAAATGTGAATGCGGATGCGGTCCTTGGGAACATTGGCAAGGGCATGATTCAGCGCCTCGACATGGCTTGCCGCCACCTTGATGAATTCCTCGTCCGAAAGATCGGTGAAGAGCATGTGGCGGGGCAGCGCCAGATCGGGACAGTCGAGCTGCAGGTCGAGGCCGGCGGCGACGATGGTCTCGTACTCGTCGCGCATGGCATCCGCCAGCGCGGCGAGATAGGCCTCGCGGGAAGGATAGTGGTCGTTCTGAAGGAACCGTGAGATCACACCCGGGGAAGCGGCGTTCATGAAACCGCGCTCGACACCGGTCTTTTCCATCGCGGCCTTCAGATTGGCGATGTCCTTCTGCAGTTCGCCCTGCCCCTTCGACTTCACTTCGCCCGTGCACATGGGACGGGCATATTGCGGCGTGCCGCCCTCATTGGCGAGCCGTTCCAGAAAGCTCGGGAAGAGTTTCAGGTCTGCCGGCGCATTGCGCGGGCTGTCACCTGAAAAGCCGGTGTAGCGGTCCTTCACATAGGTCGCGTAGGAAATCTTGGAGGTTTCTCCGTCGGAAGCGATGTCGACGCCGGCATCGGCCTGTTTGCGAACGGTCTCGGCGACAGCCTCGGCCATCGCAGCGTCGAATTCCGCTTCCTCGTAAGGTTCCTCGCGCTCACGGGCAAAAATGAAATCAACGACCTTCTGCGTGCGGGGGAGCGATCCGACATGGGTGACATTGATATGCGTCATGGCCGCCTCCTCAGTTCGGTTTCCAGGTCGCACCGGCCGGATCTTCCGTTCCGACAATCTGGTAGAGCGAGGCTTCCCCGGTCATCGAGGGAATGATGGAGTGCGGCAAGTTCTCGGGAACGCTCATGGTATCGCCCGGGGCAAGGGTCGCGACGCCACCGTCCCAATCGATCCGCCAGTGGCCCTTGACGGGCATTAGAACCGAGGGCCTTCCGTGAATCTGCGGCTCTGGAGATGCGCTCTTGCGGCTTAAGAAATTCACCTGGAAGCCGGGCCTGTCGCGAATAATGCCGGTCTCGCCGATGACCACGGCCGGTTCCCGGTCGGAAATCGCCATCATGTCCCAATAGCGCCGGATGTATCCGCCCACCACCTGCATCGAGGGCGGTTCCGGGAACTGCTTGAGTTCTTCATCCGTGAGCAGCGGCATCGGATTCTCGCCGTCGGGAAGCGCCTCACCCTTCTTGGTATCGTAGAGCCTGCCTTTTTCCGAGAGCACCAGCCCGTGATCCTGAGCATCCTCGATCACCTGCGGCGCCCAGATCACGCCGCCGCCTGCATCGTCACCGCCGAGGATCGACATGATCATGCCGTAGTCGTTGCCAACGTTCTCGAAGCCGCGGAAGATACCGGTCGGAATATTGAAAATGTCGCCCTCTTCCAGAACCGCCTCACCGGCATCGCCCCAGCGCCCCCAGAAGAAACGCCAGCGGCCTTTCAGCACAAAAAACACCTCTGCCGTGCGGTGGGAATGCAGCGAGTTCCGGCACTTGGGCGGTTGGCCGGCGGCACCGATATTGAAGCCGTGCGGCGTGGTAATATGCACGTGCTGATCGGCACTTTCCGAAACGCCGCCACCGATAATCGTGAAATTCTCCTTCTGGTCCGATCCGGGTGTATGCGCATCGATGAACGCCGTCTTGCAGGGCCGCAGGTCGCCATATCGCACAATGCGGTTTTCCATCTCCTGCGGTGTCATAATCCTTCTCCCGTGTGCATGAGGATCTGCTTCCAGATCGCTGTTTCATCGAAAAGCGTGTATTCGCTGCGCAATGTCGGCGGTGCTGTCCCGAGCGAGCCGAATTCGGCATGGGTGATGCCCATGACATGGACATCGGCGCCCGTTGGCGCGCCAAAGGCGCCCCAGCCGTCATGCTTGCCGGTCAGGCTCCAGCGGATTGCCGCACGCGGCGGCATCAGCGGATCATGCCGCCCGATCCTGTGGTGTATCTCGAATGCCGCGGAGGGAAACGCGGCGCGCAATCCCATCCAGAAACCGTCGGCTGCGGTCCAGCCGTGATCTGTCACATGTCCAGGGTAGGCCAGATGCGCGGCGCGGTCGTATGTGCCCGTTATCGCGGCCATGTCAGCATTCATGATCCGGCCCAGCAGATCGGCGAGACGAGCACCCCATTCGTCGTCATTGCCGCGTCCGGTGTAGGGCCCGGGCCGGTCGGTTTGCGGTGTACAGGGTTTCACGCAAGCATCGGGACCGCCCTCTCGTGCGATCAGATCGCGGGCGTAGTCTTTCGGGTGCCAGCCGAGTTGCCGGACGATCGCGCCCTGGTCGCGGATCAGCCATTCGTCGTCGATCCGATTGTCGCGCGCGTGACAGTCGGCGAGAATCCGGTAGGTCAGTTCCGTGCCGCTGGCCTTGCCATAGACACCATCGCCGGCATGGGTCGCGGTGGAGACGATGCGGTGCGAGGAAAGCATCCCTTCTTCGGGTGTTCCCGACCATATGACATCCTCGCCGAGCAATTGCCGGTCGGGAAACTCGGCGAGCGTCGCCATGGTCGCCGCAATGACGCCCTCATTGCCGACAACCACCGAGCCCGGCGAACGGACAATGATGTCCGATGCGTAATAGTCATGCAGGGTGGCTATGCCGCGGTCTTCCCAGATCTGCCTGGTAATCCCCAGTATGTAGTCGGGAAAGTCTTTGAATTTGGGATCAAATCCCTTCATGGGTCCAATTCTCCGGTCTGCGGGCCGAGCCGCGCAAAATCAGGTCGCCATCGATCAGAACAGCGCTCGCCGGCGTTTCCGGTTCCTCGATGCGTGCAAGCAGCCTGTCGACTGTCTCCTGAACCATGCGATTCACCGGCTGGCGCACGGTTGTCAGGTCGTACGCGCCCCAGCCGGCCAGCGGAACGTCGTCATAACCGACCACCGAGATATCGGTTCCCGGCCGCAAGCCGAACGCTCGCAATTCGTCGATGACGGCAAAGGCCATGTGGTCATTGCCGACAAAAATCGCGTCCGGCCGCTCGTCAGCTTCAATCAGGTTGCGGGTACAGGCAGCGGCGGTTTCACGTTTGTACATGCCGTCGACGACGGCCAGCGGCGCGATCCCGGCATCGTCCAGGACCGAAAGGAAGCCGTCCTTGCGGTCACGGCCGGTCGTGCTGCCCTGCCAGCCGGCAATATGGGCGATCTTCCTGTGGCCGCCGGCAAGCAGGAACTCGGCAACTTTCCTGCCGCCACGGATATTGTCCGAGGTCACGATGGTAAAATCAGTGCCGTCCTGGCCGCGGTTGAAAAGGACCACCGGGATGCCGGAATTCTGGGCGCGGCGCGCAAGATCCGAGCTGAGCGAGACAGAGGCCGCGATGATGCCGTCGATCTGGTAGTCCATCAGATCCTGCATCACGACGTCGACGCCCTCGGTCGAGTTGGGGGCGGTGAAGATCAGGATATGGTAGCCGCGTGCCTGCAGCGCATTGGATAAAAGCTCCAGCGCGACCGGATAGAACTGGTTTTCCAGATAGGCGACAACGAGGCCGATGATCCGGCTCTTGCCCGAAACCATGGCACGGGCCAGGATATTCGGGCGGTAGCCGAGCTCCTCGGCTGCCTTGCGCACTTTCTCGACCGTCTTGGCCGATGCCGACGCACCCGGTGTAAAGACACGGCTGACCGCCGACTGGCTGACACCCGCCCGTTTGGCAACTTCGATCGATGTCACTTTCGAGACCGTCATCAGTCTGCTGTCCAGCCTCCATCGATCAAAAGTGCAGTTCCGGTCACCAAAGCCGAGGCATCGGAGGCGAGATAGACCGCGGCGCCCATGATATCTTCAACTTCACCGGCGCGGCCGAGCTTGATCTTTTCCTCGATCCAGGCGCGTCTTTCCGGATTGTCAAAGGTCGGGCGCGTCAGGTCGGTGAGAACGAAGGTCGGGCAGATCGTGTTGATGCGCACGCCCGCCGGGCCCCATTCGATGGCCATCGCCTTGGTGAAACCCTCCACCGCGTGCTTCGATGCACAATAGACCGCGCGATCCTGCCCTCCGACGTGACCCATCTGCGACGATATGGTGATGATCGAGCCCTTGCGATCGGCCGCTATCAGCTTCCGGGCGACGGCCTGCGCCAGGAAATAGGCGCCGCGCAGGTTGACGCCCATGACCGCGTCGAAATCATCCGCACGCGTCTCTTTGGCGGGCGAATGCCGGGCAAGTCCGGCGGCATTCAGCAGGACGTCATACGGTTCTGCAGCATCGACAGCCGCGCCGGTGGCATCGATATCGGCGACGTCGAGCGGCATTGTCTCCACCTGCCAGCCTTTATCCTTCATGGCTGTTGCTGCTTCCTCGAGCTTGTCTTCACGTCGCGCGCTGAGCGTAACGGCCGCGCCATGCTCCGCGAGCGCCGCAGCGCAGGCAAGGCCGATGCCGGAGGAGGCTCCGGCGACAAGCGCCCGTTTTTCATCGAGCCGGAAGGATGGTGTTTTCGGAAAATCCATCAGAGCGCCTCCACGGGGTATGACACGGTGCCGGTTACCCGCGCCCCGTTGAACTCGCGCAGCCGTGCAAACACATCCACGCCGATCTGCCTGTAGAGGTCCAGGAGATCGACCAACACCCAGTTTTCGCGGATGAGGCCGTTTTCCAGACGCCAGAAATCAAGGCTGCGCAGCAAGACCTCCGTACCGGCCGGTGCGATGCCCATCCAGCCGTCACCGGAAAGGGTCAGGCGCATATTCGGCCAGCCAGTCTCGCAAACATACGCGCCTTCCGCAAACCAGTGGGACATCAGATCGCCCATCGCGTCGAGCTTGCGGTCCGGCATGGCGCGCAGGAACGGTTTCTGGTGCCAGTGGCGAAATCCGGCAATTCCTCGGGCGGTGCCAATGCCCGCCGGCCCGTACCAGTTGACGCGCGGGTGCCAGTATTTGTCCAGCCGCATGACCTCGGGACCGCCTTCGGCCGGATGTCGGCAAAGGTCGGTCAACATGGCGATCACGTGCGCCATCGCCGCCTCGCCATCACCGGAGACGGCAAGACCGTCGGAAGTCATCGGGGCAGGCGTGCAAAGATAAGCGCCAAGCTGCGGCGCCATCGGCCAGGCCCCCGCCAGCATCATGAGTTCGGGCAGATCCCAGATTGCCTGCATCCGGGTCACGCGTCCGCTCTCGATCTCGAAGAACTCGTGATAGCGCAGATGGGCAAGATGCCCGGTCGGCGGGATATCGAGAAACGGAGCAATGAAGCTGCCCATGTAATTTCCCATGCAGCCGATCCAGTCACGCCCTTCCGGCGTTTGCCCGGCGAGCACAATCATGTCGCGGCGCTCGAGATCGGGCATGGCGGCAAGCAACGGCGCGTAGCAATCGTCATAAAGCCTGTCGGGGCCGATCGTGTCGCCGAAAGGGTGACACATGTGGATGGCCGCGTCCGGTGCCACCAATTCCGACAGGGCGGCGCGCACGCCCCCTTCCGTGAAGGTTTCGGAGGCCGACCTGAAAGGCTGCAACAATGATTTCAACTGATCCGGACGCATCACCGCCTGTCACTCGGCCGCATGCAGCGGTTCCGCCGCACTGCCATAGGGTACATTGCGACCGCCATAGCGCCGCACGCGGATGTTGCACTGCTCGGCGTGACCGACGAAACCTTCCAGCATGCACAGGCGCGAACCGTATTCGCCGACCATTGCGGCGGCCTCGTCCGTCAGGACCTTCTGGTAGGAGTGGGTCTTGAGGAACTTGCCGACCCACAGACCGCCAGTGTAGCGCCCGGCCTTTTTCGTCGGCAGCGTATGATTTGTGCCGATCACCTTGTCGCCATTGGCGACATTGGTGCGCGCGCCGAGGAACAGGGCGCCGTAGGAGTGCATGTTTTCCAGAAACCAGTCGTCACGATCGGTCATCACCTGGACATGCTCATAGGCCATGTCGTTGGCGACATCGAGCATCTCCTCATGGGTGTCGCAGAGGATCACGTCGCCATAATCGCGCCAGCTGACGGACGCTGTCTCGTGCGTCGGCAGGATGGCAAGCAGGCGATCAATTTCGGCCATCGTGTCCTCGGCAAGCCTGCGGGAGTTGGTGATCAGGCAGGCCGGCGAATTGTAGCCGTGCTCGGCCTGTCCCAGGAGATCGGTGGCGCACAATTCGGCATCGACCGTGTCGTCGGCGATCACCATCGTTTCCGTCGGTCCGGCGAAGAGATCAATGCCGACCCGGCCAAAAAGCTGGCGCTTCGCTTCCGCAACAAAAGCATTTCCCGGGCCGACCAGCATGTGGACCGGTTCGATGCTTTGCGTGCCAATCGCCATGGCGCCGACCGCCTGGATGCCGCCAAGCACGTAGATTTCGTGTGCGCCTCCCATATGCATGGCGGCGACGATCGCCGGATGCGGCTTGCCGTCAACCGGCGGGGCCGAGGCAATGATGCGCGGCACGCCCGCCACCGAGGCGGTCAACACCGACATGTGTGCCGAGGCGACCATCGGGAACTTGCCTCCGGGCACGTAGCAGCCGACGGACTGCACCGGGATGTTGCGGTGACCAAGGATAACGCCCGGCAGCGTCTCAACCTCCACATCGGTCATCGAGGCACGCTGCGCTTCGGCAAAGCGGCGGATCTGCGTTTGCGCGAACTTGATGTCCTCCATCGCGCGGCTCGAGACCTGCTGCAGGGCGGCTTCGATTTCCGACGCCGAGAGTCGAAACGCATCAGGGCTGTATTTGTCGAACTTCTCGGACAGTTCGCGAACGGCGACGTCTCCGCGTGCCTCGATATCGGCGAGCGTCGCCTCGACCGTGCTGCGGACACGGGCATCATCCTCGGCCTTTTCAGCTTCCGGTTTGCTTACCTTGAGGTGCTCGATTGCCATACCAACTTCCTTACAGATACCACTATGCCGCTTGTTCCCGCGCGGCAAAGACATCAAAGCCCATCTGCAAAAGCACATGGGGGATGTCGACAAAGACCCAGTTTTCGGCAAGAAGATCACCTTCGCGCCGCCACCAGTCGCACACACGCATGTAAAGGCGCTTTCCTTGCGAGGGCTGGCCGAGGAACGGCTTTGCCTGAACGGCATTCAAGGAAGGCCAGCCGCCGGAGCAAATGTAGTTCCCATCGGCAAAGCGGGTGAAATGACGCGTCCGGCTGCCCGGGGCGGCACCGCCGATCCATTCACTGAAGGCCTGCTCGAAAGGCACCTGGAAACCGGCGAAATTGTCGACGCCGACAAAGCTGCCGAAGGCGGCCGGGCCGTACCAGAGCATGTCTTCGTGCCAATAGGGTCGCCAGGCCTCGTCCTCGGTGGCAAGGCTGCGCAGCATGGATGTCACCATCTCGTAGGACGCAGCGCTGCGTTCCGGATCATTATCCTGCCACTGCAGGCCATCCTGCGTCATCGGGCCGGGCAGATAACCGGTAAAGCCCCGGTCGCGGCCCGGGCTTTCGGCGATCGGCCACTGACCAGCCGCGATCATCAGCTCGGGTATGTCGAGAAAGATGTAGCTTTCAACCGCCTTGCCGTCCTCGACGCAGTGAAATTCGCCGAAGCGCAGATGCGCCAGCGCACCCGTCGGCGCCAGTCCCAGCCACGGCTTTTCGAAGTGACCGGTGTAGTATCCGGTCGCCGTTACCCATGTGCGGTTCTCAAAGGCGCCGCCGAAAGCCATGTATTCGGCGCGTGTCAGGTGCCTGAATGATGTTTCCAGGCCGGCGAGAAAGGTCTCGGCATAGCCCATTGGGTCCATTTCGTTGAACGGATGGACGACATTGATACGCGCATCGTCGGCGAAAAAGCCGGTGTCGGTCCCCCGCGGATACCTGGCGGATTCCAGAAACGACCGGAATGCCGCCTTGGCAGCGGCAATTGAGGCGGCATTGCTCATCCCTTGACGGCCCCCGCCGTCAGGCCGGACACAATCTGTCGCTGGAAGAACAGGACCAGGATGAAGAGCGGCGCCGTTGCCGAGACCACGGCGGATACGGCAAACATGACGTTGCCTTCCGTGTAGGTGGTGCCCAGGAAGGCCGCAATTTGCGGCACCATCGTGCGGTTGTTTTCCGACAACAGCACTGTCGTGACGACATAGTCGTTATAGGCAAGCAGGAAACTGAAAAGACCGGTGGTAATCACGCCCGGCCACATGACGGGAATGATGACGTGCCGGAAGGCCTGGAACTGTGTGCAGCCGTCGACTTTGGCGCTTTCGTCCAGTTCCTTGGGAATGCTCTGGAAGAAGGAATGCAGCATCCACAGCGTAAAGGGCTGGTTAATCGCGACGAGCACCACGATCGTGGTCGGCAGGATGCCCCAAAGGTTCCATTCGAAAAAGGGCAGCAGGTAGCCGGCAACGAGTGTGGCGGGCGGCATGGCGCGGAAGATCAGGGCGATGATCAGCAGCCAGAATGTGTAGCGAAAACCGGATCGGGACAGGGCGTAACCGCCCAAGGTACCGATGGTCAGCGAGGTGCACACGACAAAGAAACAGACAATGAGCGTGTTGATGCCGTTGCGCCAGAAACCCTCCGTTACAAAGGCTCCGAAATAGCCGGCGCCGGTGAACGGCCGGCCATAGGCGGCCTCGGTGTTGGTGCCTGTCAGCGCGTTGGTCCAGTCGGCGATGGAAAAGAAATCGAGTTCCACCTTGAAGGAACCCCACAGGATCCAGAAGAAGGGAAACGCCGCGATGATCAGCCACAGGACGATGAAGCCGTTCGAAAGAAGCAAGACCGATGCCGGTGTCCGTTGAGCGCGAGAGGCCATCAGAGCTTTCCTTTGAAATCGCGCCAGGTGCGTACCAGAACCGGCGACAGAAGGATCGCGACGCCAACAAGGGTCATCACCGATGTTGCCGAGGCCGACGACAATTGCCAGGTCTCACCGCTCAGATCGTTGAGGATGAAGAAGCTCATCGATTGGGCATGGGCCTCCGCATTGAAACCGATAATCGGTTCCAGGACCTTGAAGTTGTCCATCAGCTGGATCAACGCCACAAAGGTCACCAGCGGCATGAGATGCGGCACAACCACAAAGCGGATCTGCTGCCAGCGCGTAGCACCGTCGATTTGCGAGGCCTCGATCTGGTCACTCGGAAGCGTTTGCAGACCGGCATAAAAAACAACAAAGGCAAAGGGCGCGGAAGACCAGACGCCGTATACGATCAGCATGATCCAGGTAAGCGGTGTCGAGGCCTTCAGCGACAGGCCGGGATCATTGGCAAGCCACTGGATGGCGGACCCCAGGATACCGCGGCTGTCGAGCATCCAGAACAGCACAAGCGATCCGAGCAGGGGCGGCACAATCATCGGCAGCAGCGAAAAGAAGATGATAAGGCCCTTGAGATGCCGGTGCAGTGAATTGACCGCCAGTGCGATCATCAGGCCAAGGATGATCAGTGTGGGTGTCACGACGAAGGTGTAGGTCAGCGTAAAGGCCATGGCCCGGTAGAAGGGCAGATTGCCTAGTCTTGAAAAGAAATCTCCAATGGACTGCGACGACTGCCAGGCATCGCTCACTTCCTTTACAGCCAGATGCCCGCGATCGAGATAGATATCCATTCCGACAAAACGTCCGAGCGGATTTGAATCGCGCAGCGCCTGTGTTGCCTCCTGGTCGATCGTCGTCTCTTCCTTGCAACCGAACGGACCGCAATTTTCCACGGTGATCAGCACGGCCTCGTGCGGTGTGTAGAAGGACTGGATGGCCACTGACACGATTGGCGCAGCGATGAAAAGCAGCATCGCAAGGCCGGTCGGCAGGAAGAACCAGAAGAAGGTGCGGTGTTTCATGGCTTTGGGCTCGCAGGTTTGGCCGTTGGGGAGAGGTCTCCCCCTCCCCGTTGGCGGCTATTGCAAGAAGCCTTTCTCCTTGGCGGCAGCCACATAGGCTGCTTCCACATCCGCAAGCGCCTGTTCAGCGCTTTCCTTGCCCTGCATGAAATCGGACAGCTCATTGCCGAGCGCCGTGTGCATCAGGCCCATATAGGGCAGCATCGGATAGGGAATGGTCCCGGCATTGGCGGCCTCGAACACGCCGATCGCCTTGTCCGTCGGCTTGTAGCCGTCGATCAGCCAGACGGCCTGGAGGGCCACGTTGTCGTCCGAAAGAATGTCCGGGCGGATGGCATGGTTCAAGGCAACGAATGTTGCTTCGGCCTCTTCATCCGAAATGTTCTTCGCAACGGTCCAGCCGTCCCACCACAGAGTCGACGCCGGGGTTTCGCCGCCGCCAACCGTCATCGGGCCGGCAATCGCAAAGCCGTCAATGACTTCCTGCGGAACGCCTTCTGCCGTCGTCAGCGTCGCGGCGCGGCTGCCCCACATGTTCATCAGCGCGACATTGCCAGCGCGGTATTCGGCGTTGGTGGCATTTGAATCATGGGTGAGGAAGTCCGGGTTCATATATTCAGACAGCGCCTTCATCATCTCCAGCGCCTTCACACCGGCTTCGCTATTGATGTTCGGCTCAGCCGTGCCCGGCTTGAAATGCTGGCCACCGAAGCCAAGGAACATGTTGTTGAATTCCTGAGCCAGGTTCCAGCCGGATTTGTAGGCTCCGCCGACCGGATTTTCCATGATGCCCTTTTCGCGGATCATCTTGGCGGCCTCGATCATCTCCTCATAGGTCTTTGGCGGTTCGACGCCGATTTCTTCCAGGATATCCTTGCGGTAGACGAGATGCTGGGCATTTGCCATGAAGGCGACAGCCATGATCTTGCCGTCGATGGTAATCAGCTGGTTCTTCTTCAGGTCCTGCCCATGCTTGGCAACAAGGTCATCAAGCGGGCGGATAACGTCATCGTTCATCAAGGCGACGATGGAGGAGTTGGCGATAATGGCCGAGGTGTACTCTGCCGGATCGCCCTGCATGCCTGCCAGGTTGATCTTCTGGTGGTCGGCCGTCAGGTTGGTATTGACCTCACCGCCCTGGCATTCCTTCGCGCCGGCGCCCACCGTCTGGATCGCGGGGAATTCATTGCCGACGATCGACACGCGTCCATTGATTTCGCACGCCAGCGCGGTCGTCGACGTCAGGGCGCAGACAGCCGCCGCCAAGGATATTTTTTCAGAAACATATTTCGCTCCCAGTTCTTTGTTTGCGATGCGTCCTGCAGGGCCGCATCATGACCACCGGGCGACTGATCGCCTGGTATCCCTCAGAATCAGTCTCCGATCCGCGCGCCGCTTTGTGCATCGAACAGATGGCAGTGTTCCGACGGCACCCGGATCGAGATCGGGTCGTCGATTTCCGCGCGGAACGTCTTGTCGGCCTTGCCGCTGATCAAAACCCCGCCGATGCGGACGCTGACCATTGTCGCCTCGCCGAGCAGTTCCAGCGTGTAGATCGGTGCATTGATCTGTCCCTGCGCATCGCCGACCACGGCATCCTCGGCACGAAAGCCCAGCGTAACCGGTCCGTCGGGCCCATTGAGACCGGAGATTTCGGTGTTCGGCGCGGTGAAGGTGCCACCCTTCAACTCTCCGTCGATCAGGTTCATGGCCGGATTGCCGATGAAGCTGGCGACGAATGAATTGGCGGGCTTGTCGTAGATTTCCGTCGGCGTACCGACCTGCTGGACAATGCCCCTTTCCATGACGACAACGCGGTCAGCCAGGGTCATTGCCTCGATCTGGTCGTGGGTGACGTAAATCGTGGTTACGGACAGCTCGTGGCTGAGATTCTTGATCTGCGCACGTGTCGATACCCGAAGCTTGGCGTCGAGGTTCGACAGCGGCTCATCCATCAGGAATACATTCGGCTCGCGCACGATGGCACGGGCCAGCGCCACGCGCTGCCTCTGGCCGCCAGAAAGCTCAGCCGGCCTGCGTTTCATGAACTCATCCAACTCGACCATGGCCGAGGCACGGCGGACCTTTTCGTCATGGGTCGACGGATCAGTGCCACGCACTTTCAGCGGAAAGCGGATGTTCTCGTAAACATTCATGTTCGGATAGAGCGCGTAGCTCTGGAACACCATCGCGACGTCGCGATCCTTGGGCTCCAGGTTGTTTACCACCTTGCCGCCGATGAGGATCTCGCCATCCGTCGGGTCCTCCAGACCCGCGATCATCCGCATGGTTGTCGTCTTGCCGCAGCCGGACGGCCCGAGCAGTACGAGGAATTCGCGGTCCGGAATCGTCAGGTTGAAATTATCAACACCGACGAAAGCGCCCCACCGCTTTGTGACATTACGGATCTGGATTTCTGCCATGCATCCGCCTCCCAACGGTTGCAGCGTCTATTTTTGCATACGCATGCAAAAAATGTAGACTCAGGGCCGCGCTTTAGGCAAGTTGTTTTTTAAAATTGTTACAAAACGAGCTCTCCCGACAGGATAAAACGACGCAGAATGAATGATTTACAAGCAGCAAAAAAAGCGGTTCTGACGTTTCATGAGGCTGTGGATTCAGCCCGGAAAGAAGATATGACCGAGGTCTTCGGGCGCCATGTCTCGAAGAATTTTCTCTGGCGCGGCGTCCATCCATTTGGCGAAATCCCTGACGCCCGATCCGTCGCGGATACGTTCTGGTCTCCCCTGAAAAACGCGTTCACGGGCATGAAAAGACGCGACACGGTTTTCTTTGCCGGCACCAATGAGATCGACGGCGGCCGGAGCGTCTGGGTTGTGGCGATGGGCCATCTCATGGGTCTGTTCGACAATGCGTGGCTCGGCATCCGGCCAACGGCCAAGATCGCGATGTTGCGGTACTGTACATTTCACAGAATTGAACACGGCAAGATCTGCGAAACCGTCATGCATGTGGACATCCCCGATCTCATGGCACAGGCCGGGCAAAATCCGTTCCCGCCGCAGACAGGCGCCGGCCTTGTTCAGCCGGGACCTTTGACGCAGGACGGGATCCTGACCGGGCCGCATCCTGAGGCCGAGGGGACCGCCACGCTGGCTGCAATCAATTCCATGATCCGCCACCTCGGCCAATGGCAGTCCGGCCTGCCGCTGGAGGAGGAACTCGCACTGGACTGGCACGACGACATGGTCTGGTGGGGACCGGCAGGCATCGGCTCGACGTTCATCATCGAACGCTATGCGCGGCAGCACGCAGGACCGTTCCGGGCCGCGTTCACGAACCGGTCGAAAACGAGCCATATCGCGCGGCTGGCGGAGGGGCACTATGGCGGTTTCTTCGGCTGGCCGAACTTCACCGCCGAGCCGACCGGCGGGTTCATGGGCATGCCGGCGACCGGTAAAGCCGGTGAGTTCCGGGTCATCGATATCTACCGGCGCGCCGGGAACAAGCTCGCGGAGAACTGGATATTCATCGACCTGCTGCACTTCTGGAAACAGCAGGGCATCGATGTCCTTGCCCGCCATCGGGAGATGGGCTGAGGCGTAATGCTCCGATCCGCTCAGGACGGACAAAGCAAGATTACCGGGCTCAAATACGCCGGACACGCATCTTGACGAGTTTCTGTTCAAGATAGGCGTCGAGGGCCTCGGGCCCGAGCTCCCGGCCAATCCCGCTCATCTTCCATCCGCCGAACGGTGCCTGCAACTCACTGACATCGTTGACATTTATGCCGACACCGCCGAATTCCAGCCGATCGGCCACGGCCCACAGCCTTTCAAGGTCCGCCCCATAGAGGTAGGCGGCCAACCCGTATTCGAGGCTGTTGGCCATGGCGATCATCGCCGCATCTGTGTCGAACGCGGCAACGGCCGCAAGCGGGCCATAGGTCTCGCTCCTCATCGGCAGGCTGTCGGGCGGTGCATTGTCGACCACCGTCGGCCGGTAGAAAAATCCGTTGTCGAAGGTTTTGCCGGCTGGCCGGTGACCACCGGCAACCAGCCGCGCACCCTTGTCCAGCGCGTCGTGCTGATGGGCTTCGACCCTGTCAATGACAGACTGGTTGAGGACGGGTCCGTATTCGACACCGGCGTCGACGCCATGGCCGAGCCGCGTGTCTTCGGTCAGGCCCGCCAGAATGTCCACGAACGCATTGTGCACCCTCTTGTCCACCAGGATGCGGTTCACAGTGATACAGATCTGGCCCATGTTGGAAAAGGAGCGGCGGTGCGCTGCCCTGGCGGCGGCTTCCAGATCGGCATCGGCCATAACAATCAGCGGCGCGTTGCCGCCGAGTTCCAGGCACAGCTTCTTCAGGTTCCCGGCGGCATTGCGCATGATGTCCTGGCCGGCCGGGATCGATGCGGTGGCTGAAATCACGCGGACCCGGGGATGAGCCGCCAACGCCGCGCCGGCAACGGGGCCGTGACCCGGCAGGTCGGCGATCGCGCCTTGCGGCACTCCGGCTTCGTGCAGGCAGTCGACCAGCATGGCAATCGCCAACGGGGTTTCGGGCGGCGACTTGACGATCAAAGGGCAGCCGGCGGCGATCGCGGGGCCCGCCTTCCAGCAGTAAAGATCGACGGGGTAGTTCCACGGCACGATCGCCGCGGCGACGCCGACGGGGTGATAGCTGACGATATTCTTGATGTCGGGCGCCATGGCCGGCCGCAGCGAACCACCGATGCGCACGGCCTCCTGCGCGTAGTAGCGAAGCACCTTTGCCCCGAAGATGATTTCCTTGCGGTTATCGGCAACCGGCTTGCCCTGCTCGCGGGTCAGGAGGACCGCCATGTCTTCGACGCGCGCCTCGATCAGGCCTGCGGCTCTTACAAGCATGGCGGCCCGCTCATCCGCATGAGACGCCGCCATGACCGGAACGGCCTTTTCGGCAACGGTCACGGCACGGTCGACAATTTCCCGGTCGGCGAGCAGCGTTGAGCCGACGGGATCCCCGGTCGCCGGGTCGCTGATGTCAAAACGTTCCAGTTTCGGCGGAAACTGCCATTTGCCATCGAAGAATAGTCCGCGATCCATGATCGTTCTTCCTAACGCATCTTCAGGCGCCGCCAGAGCTCGGCATAATTGCGGTCGTTCTGTTTGTCTGCTTCCGCCTTTTCTGCCGTGTTGGGGCTGACCATAACAAAGGGTGCGTGGCCGCGCCTGACCATGATCTCGGCCGTCGCGGCATTGATGGCCTGGCCAACGGCAATGGCGATCGACGTGGACGTCGCGCCGACACGGTATTTCAGGCCGTCGATGGATATGCCCGCGTCACCCTTCGGAACGCCGGTGTCGACAACGACGTCGGCCAGTTCAAAGAGGCGCTTGCCGCAGGAGTGGCGCGACGGCGTGGACGAGGAATGCGGAACGGAGGTTACGCCGATCAGCTTCATACCGCGTTCCTTCGCGCCGACCGCAATGTCGAGCGTCACGGCGTTGAGGCCCGAATGCGAGAAGATCAGCATGGCATCGCCCGCATCGAGCTGGTGCGAGGACAGGATCGCGTCGCCATAGCCTTCGCGCCCATGGATGAACCGGTACTGGCGCGCACCGCCGTCGCCGAGCACCCTGTGAAACGAAATCATCGTGCTTTCGACAATGGGCCGGAAACCGGTGACCGTTCCGGTGCGCGGAAACATTTCCATAGCCGCGAAGGAGCCGTGGCCGGTGCCGAAAGTGAAGACCAGCTTGTCGTTGATGATCGCGTCGGCGCAGATTTCGGCTGCCGCCTCGATGGCGGCAGCCTGTGTGTCAGCGACTTTCTGCAGGCGCTCGATAACGGTTGCAAAATATTCCGTCGAAATGTTGCCCATCACTGTTCTCCTTGCGGTTGCGGCGCCCTGTCAATCGAGCGCGCACAGCCCGTTCAATGCGATTTCAAACAATTGCCGCTCGCCCTGCGCCAATGTCTGCGGATCCAGTTTTTCCTGGGACAGCGCGTCGACCGTGCCAAGACAAAGCGTGGCGCAAACGACATCGAGGGCCTTTGCAGCCGCCAGCAGCCCCGATGTTTCCATGTCGACTGCCAGCACACCCTTTTCCTTCAGCAGTTCCCTGTTCGCCGCGGCGCGCTCGCGGCCCGCGTCGTCAATGCCGAACATGTCGCGATAAAAGGCGTCATAGGTGGCGTAAATGCCGTCGCGTACCGACTGCCCGGCGGCCGTGGCGGACTTGTGCAGTGCTTCGATAAGCCGGGCATCGGCCGGATACGGCGCATCGCCGGCAAGGTAGGATGGGGACGTGCCGTCAAAGCCGAGCGCGGAACTGCTGATGATGAAATCGCCGCCCTGCGCCGGCGGGAAATACATCGCCGTGCCGATCCTGAGGAAACGGGTAATGCCAAGATTGGCAAGTTCATGCAGGACAATGGTTGCGATCGGCGCACCCATGCCAAAGGCGGCAACCGTCACGGTCCTGTCCGCATGATGTCCGGTCACGGATTTCAGGCCGCGCGAGACCGGCAGGAACCGCGGCTCATCAAGCAGTGTCGCGATGCGGTCCACCCGGTCCGGGTCGCCTATCAGTATGGCGCGATCGCCAATATCATCGGCTGAATATCCGAGATACCACGCCCTCTTCATGAGATTTGCCTTTCCAGCCGCTCTTCGAGAAGCTTCATTGTGGCCTGAAGTCCGGCTTGCGCCGCAGCCAGGGGATCGGCGTGCCCGGCCATTTCGGCAGCAACGAAACCGCCAGCCAGAGTGTCGCCGGCGCCGGTCGTGTCGCGGACGGGCAAAGGCTCCACGGCAAGCGTCTCTGCCTCGCCACCACGTTCCAGGAGGATCCCGTCCGGACCCCGCGTCTCGACGATGAGCGTTTCGGATGCGACGTCGCCGATCAAGACGCGTTCCGAGCTGTTGCAAAAGACAACATCCGCCGCACCGGAGATCTCGGCGCAGATTTCGGGCGTGAAGCAGCGCGCATCATTCTTGACGACCCAGTAAAGCCGCGCCTCCGGGTTTCGGCTGGCAAGAATATCGCGGGTGAGATGCGGCGGCCCGACGGAGATGCACACATGGCTCGCAGATGCGATCAGCGCCTGCTGTGACTGCGTCAGTTCCTCGTCGCCGGCAAAGACCGGGTCGAACAGGCAGGCGCAGGTACCGTCCTTCTGATAGGCGAGGATCGCCGTCGGCGCGCGCGGCGACGGCAGCCGGTCAATGCCGTCCGTGTTCACACCCGCATTGTGCAGCGTCAGAATGAAGTGATCGCTTTCAGTACCGGAGCCGATCCAGGTTACCGGGGCAACCGAACCGTTCCTCTCGGAGACCGCCAGTGCCATGTAGGCGGGACAGCCGCCGATGCGCGGCCAGGCATTGGCATCACGATGCTCGATCAGCGTCGTCTGATCGCCGCCGACCTGACCTGCCAGCCCGACCGGATAGTCGAGACTGGCATAACCTGTGACAACCAGCCCCGTCACGACAGCATCTCCACCGCTTCCTGCGTCGTCGCCAGCCGGCCCATATAGCGTTCGATATCCTCCAGTGACGCACGGGCAAGGTGTTCCCGGTTCGAGTTTGTCGCATCGCTGACGACACAGACCTCAAACCCGTTAGCAAACGCATCCTGCGCAGTCGCGCGGACACAGCAGTTTGTCTTCACGCCACAAAGCACCACGCGTTCGATCGCTTGTTCATTGAGGAAGAGCGCCAGCTCCGTTGCGAAAAACGCGCTGAAACGCCGCTTGACGATTTCGATTTCGTGGCGCCGGCCAGCTGGTCCGAAACCGTCGAAATACGCCGCATCGAACCCGCCGCTGACGCAATGGCGCGGCAGGCGTTTCTGCTCGAAATCCTCAAATTCCTCCCGGTGCCGGTCAGCGGCGTGCACAATTGCCACATCGGAGCCCGCCGCCGCCTCTATGAGGCGCTTGACGTTGGCGACGACCGCAGGCGCTTCCGGATAGTAGTTTTCGCCGTCCGGATGCAGGAAGGAGTTTTGCATGTCTATGACGATGAGTGCTGATTTCATGGAGTCACAGCCTTTTTGCGATGATTGCGCCAGCCGGCGATACACAGTGCCACGAGCACCATGAGGTAAGGTATCGTGCCAATCAGCTTCGGCGGAAGCCCCGCCGTCTGCATGCGGATCTGGGTGGCGTCGAGAAAGCCGAACAGCAGGCACACGAGCGCCGTCGCGACCGGCCTGTCACGGCCGAAATAGAACGCCGCAAGGGCAATGAAGCCACGGCCGGCGGTAAGACCCTCATTGAAGAGACCGATGGAGGCGAGCGCCAGATGCGCACCGCCAAGTCCGGAAAAGAAGCCGGCGAATGCGGTTGAGAAATCCTGCACATTGCGCCCGGAAATGCCCATCGCGCGGGCCACCTGCGGCGCATTGCCGGTCGCACGCACCCAAAGGCCGATCCGGGTGTTGGCGAGCAGGAAAGGCAAAGTGAAGACGGTGACCCATGCGAACACCGTGAGGGGCTCGAGCTCCGACAGGGCCAAGCCGATGACCGGGATTTCGGCCACGAATTCCGGCAGGAACCTCGGCAGCAATTGCACGTCGGGCAGTCGCAGGGTGCCGCTGGAATCATACACCCAGTTGAGCACAAACCCGATCAGACCGGCGACCAGCACGTTGAGGCCGAGCCCGGCGACGATCATGTTCGCATTGGCGCGCGTGATCACCAGAGAAAACAGGTAACCGATCACGGCGCCGGCGACGGCAGCCGCAAGGACGGCCACGAACCAGCCGCCGGTCATCGACGAAACAATGACCGCGACAAAGGCACCGGCAAGCATCTTGGCGTCGAGCGCAATATTGACGATGCCGCCCTGGCGGTTGACGAGACCGCCCATCGCGGCAAGCAGGATCGGCGTTGTCAGCGTCAGGGAAGCGGCTATGACCTGATCGACAATCATCCGCGCGCCCTCCAGCGGATAAGGCTGATCCGGCCGAGTTCAACCACGGCGAAGATCATGACCGTGCCCTCGATGATGTTGACGATATCAAGGGGTATGTCGGAAAAGAGCTGGACTGTTGTGCCTGCCGAGGCCAGCGCACCGAAAAGGACCGCACCGAGGAAGATCCCGATGGCATTGTTGCGGCCGAGCAGCGCGACGGCCATGCCGGTGAAGCCGTATCCGGGCGAAAAACCGTCGGCAAACCGGTGCAGCTGGCCGAGCGCATGGGAAGCACCGCCGAGGCCGGAGATAACGCCTGAAAGCACCATCACGAGAATGATGGTTGCCGGTATCGATATGCCGACGGCGCTCGAAAAGCGTTTGCTCTGACCGACCAGCGCGGCCTCGAAACCCGATGGCGTCCTGCGTGCCCATATCCCGTAGAGTATGACGACGACGAGGCCGACAAGAAAACCGGCATGCAGCGTCGATGGCGGCAGCAGGCGCGGCAGTTGCGCGGCGTCATGCACCAGCGGTGTGACGTTGTTGCCGGAGATTTCGGAAAGCAGAGGACCGTTGACGAGGTATCCGGTGATGCCGAAGGCGACGAAGTTCAGCATCAGCGTGGAGACAACCTCGTCCACCTCGTAGCGTGCCAGCAGGAAGCCCGGAACCAACAGCCAGAGAGCCGACACCAACGCCGCAAAGCCGAAGGCCAGCGGTATCAGCGTCAGGCCCATCGACGCCGGAAGGGTGAAACCGATGAACGCGGCGCAAAGGCCGCCGACAACCAATGCGCCCTCGACCCCGACATTGAAAACGCCCGAGCGGAAGCAGATCGCGGTGGCGACGCCTGTGAAGAGCAAAGGGGTCGCGGCGGAAAGCGTCGCGGCAATGCGCCTTTGCGTGCCGAAGGATTCGGCGAACATCAGCGCAAAGACATCAATCGGGTTTTCGCCGATGAGCAAAAGCACTATCGCGGCGACAACCAGAGCCACAAGAAACGGAAAGGCAAGGCCGATACCCCGGTCCAGCCAAGCGGCCCATTGTGGACGTGCGATGCTCGCCGCCTCAGCCATCGCCCGCTCCCTGCATAACCATCAGCCGGCCGATCCGGCCTATATCGGCTTCCTCGGCGGGCATTTCGCCGACAATGGCCCCGTCAGCCATCACCAGAATGCGGTCCGAAAGGGCCAGGATTTCATCCAGCTCCTCCGAAATCAGCAGAACCGACCCGCCGGATGCCCGAAAATCGGACAGGATGCCGTGAATGGCGGCAATGCCGACAAGATCAACACCGCGTGTCGGTTGCGAGACGATGAGCAGCTTTGGCTGTGCGGCGATTTCCCGCGCGAAGACCAGCCGCTGTTGATTGCCGCCTGAAAGATCGCTGACGGCATCGCGCAGCGCGCCGTAGCGCACCCCGACGAAGGAAAGCCGTTGCTCGGCCACCTGCCTTGTCGTACGGCGATCAAAGAACCAGCCGTTGCTGACCGGCGGGTTGCGCTGGCTTCCGGCGATGACGTTGCTTTCAACGGACGCTTCGAGTGCAAGGCCCTCGTGCCTGCGATCGGCGCTCACATAGCCCATGCCGAGCACGCGCCTTTGCTGGTTGGACAAGCGGGTTATGTCCTCACCGGCGAATGAAACCGTGCCGTCGTTGACGTCCCGCAATCCGACGAGGCATTCGACGAGTTCGTTCTGGCCGTTGCCGCTGACACCCGCGAGACCGACGATCTCGCCCTCGGATATATGAAAGTCGACGCCGTGCAGCGGGTGGGATTTTTCGACAACCGGCGTCGTCAGTCCCGAGACCCGCATTATGATGTCGCCTGAACCATCACGCCGGGTCTCCAGGGACTTTGCCGTTTCAGGCAGGGCGCCCTGCCCGCCGACCATGTGACCGGCAATGGTGTCGGCATCGGTATCGGCAACCGGACTCGAATACTGCACCTCGCCGCGCCTGATGACAGTGACCCGGTCGGCCAGCGCCATGACCTCGCGGAGCTTGTGGCTGATGAAAAGGATGGTCGTGCCGTTGTTGCGCAGTTTTCTCAACAGCGCGAAAAGGTCGTCCACCTGCTGCGGCGCCAGCACTGCCGTCGGCTCGTCAAGGATGAGAATGCGCGTTCCGCGCCGAAGGAGCCGGATGATTTCGACAAATTGCTGGATATGGACCGGCGTGTTGCGGGCCGTGCGGCTCCAGTCGACATGCGCCGCGGTTTCCTGGGCCAGCCGCTCGCCGGATTGAAGCGCCGCGCGCCAGTCGATGGGCGATGCCGGTCCGAGGGCGCGGCTGACAGGCTCATCTCCAAGCACCAGGTTTTCAAGCAAGGTCAGATCCGGCGCCAGCATGAATTCCTGATGCACCATGCCGATGCCGAGCGCAAAGGCCCTTTGCGGGCCGGTCAGCTCGACGACCTGGTCATCGACAATGATACGGCCGCTGTCGGGCTGCTCGATGCCCTGCAGCATCCGCATCAGCGTTGATTTGCCGGCGCCGTTCTCGCCCACGATGGCGTGGATTTCGCCCGGCGCAACGGCGATCGAGACGTCGCGGTTGGCCTCGATGGTGCCGTAGCGCTTGCACAGACCTTCCGCGCCGAGGCGAATGGATGCCCCGGTGGCTTGTTCCTGCGCAGCGTTATCGACCATCATCAGACTTCCTCCGCGTGAGCAAAGGGGCGGCCAAGGCCGCCCCCTCACATCGCACTTGGGAGGTTATTACTGGAAGAAATCGGGATAGCCCTGTGTCGAGACATCCCAGACTTCGATCTTGCCGTCGATGATATCGGCCTTCAGGGCTTCAACCTTTTCCAGATAAGCGGCGGGGATCATGTCCTTCGTGTGCTTCATCTCGGAAAGGGCAACGCCGTTCTGTGCAAGGCCGAAATCCATCACTTCGCCGCCGGGAAAATTGCCTTCGGCATAGTTGTTGACGATGTCTTCCACCGCCACATCGACCCGCTTGATCATGCTGGTCAGAACATTGCCAGGCGCCATGCCGTCCTGATCGGTGTCGACACCAATGGCGTAAGCGCCGGCAGCCTTGGCGGCCTCGATTATGCCGATGCCGGTGCCGCCGGCGACCTGGTAGACGATGTCGGCGCCCTCGTCGAACATGGCCTTTGCCATCTGCTGGCCCTTCGCCGGATCGCCGAAGGAATCGGAATAGGCGACCTTGACCTCGATGTCCGGATTGATGGCCTTGGCGCCCTGGATATAGCCAACGATGAACTTGTCGATGCCCGGCGCCTTGACGCCGCCGATGACGCCGATGACCGGATTACCGTTGATGCCCTTGATGGATTCGTCGGTCGTGACTTGCGCCGCGAGGGCACCGGCGAGATAGGAGCCTTCATGCTCGCCGAAGACCACCGATGCAACGTTGTCGCCCTTGCGGGTCTGGTTCATGATCACCCAGTTGGCATCGGGATAGTCGACCGCCAGCTTCTCCATCGGCTCGCCGTGAATCCACTCCAGGCTGATCACCAGCCCGAAACCGCCGTCCGCGGCGCGGCGCATGATTTCCTCGCCCTGTGCGGCGACGTCTTTCGATTCAATTGGACGCCCCTCAATGCCGGTGTTTTTCAGTCCGGCCTGAAAGCCGGAATTGGCGGTGTCGTTCCAGGAACCGTCACCAAGGCCACCCTGGGCGATGATCAGCGCAGCCGGCGCCACGTCGGAGGCGCTTGCCGACAGCGGCATGCCGGCCACGAGTGCGGCGACGCCGCATGCAATTGCAGTTGTTTTCAACATGTCATGTTCTCCCATCTGCTGGATTGGACACACGTCCGCCGAGACTGAGTATGTTCGGACCGTCATGGTCCGCCACCTCGCTCGGTGTCGATACAAGACGCATGTCGTAGGTGTAGTATTCCCCGTGATAGACGGCCTCGACGGCCTCGACCAGCCGGCCCGATCCGTCGAAACTGCGGCGAAAAACGACCATCACCGCCGCCGGATCGTCAAGGCCGAGCAGCCGTGTCTCCTCGGCATTCGCAAGCCGCGTCGTCACGCGTTCGCGTGCCTCGCGGACCTTGAATCCGGCTTCTTCCAGAGCGTGATAGAGCGAAAACCCGCTGTCGTTCAGCGCGTTCCTGTCATCGCCGTTGAGCGCATCGATCCGGCGCGCAACATGAGCCGGAACGATCGATCTGTGGATTGCGCAGGGCAAACCGTCGAGCAGCCGCAGGCGGCAAAGATAAAGCGCCGGACCATCGCAATCGAATTCCCTCACCTGTTCCTCGGACGCTTCCTCAAGGGCAATCAATGTCTGCTGGGACTGCTTGCCCTCGCCGGCCGCGGATTCGGTGAAACTCAGAAGGTTTCCAGCACGGCGGTGCAGTGACGGCCGCGCAACAAAACTGCCGGCACCCTGGCGGCGGTGCACAATGCCGTCGCTGACGAGTTGCTCGATGGCCCGCACCACGGTACCTCGGCTGACGCCGTGATCGGCACATAGCTGGGCCTCGCTCGGCAAACGATCGCCCGGCTTGTACGCCCCCTCTTCGATGCGGCGGCGCAGATTGTCGGCGAGCATGAGATAGCGCGGCTGGGCAATGTGTCTGTGCATGGCATCAGAGTAATATGTCCAGTTGACTAGTCAAGTTGAAATACACTTCTGCCTGAGTTCAGGGCTTCTGCATTTCTTCCGACAACAAATTTACCGGGGGTCGTGGTCAGGGATCGACCTTGTAAATCCGCACGGCATTGTCCCGCGCAATGCGTGCGGCCTCGTCTTCGGAAAGACCGTCCAGGATTGCACCTGTGACGGTAAGCCAGTCCGGAAGACCGTTGGCCATGTCGACGACAGGCCAGTCGCTGCCCCACACGATCCGGTCCGCACCGAACGTCTCAAGGACGTGGTCGACATAAGGCCTGATCGCCTCCAGGGAGGCCTCCCCCGGGACACAATAGGCGAGCAACCCGGAAAGCTTGCAATTGACGTTCGGCAGCGCGGCGAGTTCCGCCATTTGCGCCCGCCACGGATCGAGGCCGCCACCGGCGATATCCGGCACACCGCAATGGTTGAGCACAAGGCGCGTATTGTCGGCCGCCTTCGCGAGTTCAACGGCAATCGGTAACTGGGACGACAGGAAGCACATATCGAAGACAAGGTCGCGACGGCCAATCTCGCGGATATTGCGGCGGAAGGTTTCCGATTGCGACAGGTCATCGGGCATCACGTGAAGGATGCGGCGATAACCGACCACATTCAGGTCGGCGCATTCATCGAGCCAGGCCTCATATCCCTCGTCTGTCTCCGGACGGCAGGACGCAATCAGGCCGACCATGCGGCTTGAAGGCTGTCCCGCCAGACCGGCAACGAACCTGGCTTCGGCCTGATAGTCCTCATCGTCGACGCCGGTTTCCATGAATATCGTCGCTGCAACACTGGGCTCACCAGCCAGTTCCCGGTACTTTTCGAGCGGGAACTCCTTGTCTGCAAGCGCCGGAATGCCCGCCGTCCATCCGTAACCGGCCACCTCGCGATATACGAGGTGCTGATGCGTATCGACAAGCGGTGTCATGGCGTCACTCCCTTATGTTTCTAAGCGTCTTCGATGCATTCCTGCCTTTGCGTTCCAAGACCCTCGATGCCAAGTTCAACGACGTCGCCGGCCTTCAGGTAGGACGGCGGCTTCTGCCCCATGCCGACGCCCGGCGGTGTGCCGGTCGAGATCACGTCGCCCGGATGCAGGCTCATGAAACGGCTGAGATAGGAAACGACGTGGGCGGCACCATAGACCATGGTGCGGGTCGAACCGTCCTGCTTGGTCGTCCCGTTGACCTTCAGCCACATGGCAAGGTCCTGCGGGTCGGAAACTTCGTCACGGCTGACAAGCCAGGGGCCGATCGGACCGAAATTGTCGCAGGACTTGCCCTTCGTCCATTGCCCGGCCCGCTCTATCTGATAGGCCCGCTCGGACACGTCATTGGTCAGACAGTAGCCGGCCACATAGTCCAGCGCATCGGCCTCATCGACGTATTTGGCGTGTCTTCCGATGACCACGGCGAGTTCCACTTCCCAGTCGGTCTTTTCGGAACCGCGGGGGATAATGATCGGGTCGTTCGGTCCGCAAATGGCGCTTGTCGCCTTCATAAAGATCACCGGCTCGGGCGGCACATCCATGCCTGATTCCTCGGCATGGTCGGCATAATTCAGGCCGATGCAAATGAACTTGCCGGTGCCGGCGACGCAGGGCCCCAGCCGTACCGATGCATCAACCGCCGGCAAGGTTGCCGGGTCAAGCGCGGCCAGTCGCGCCATTGCGGCATCGGACAGCGTCTCGCCGGCAATATCATCAACAACCGAGGAGAGGTCGCGTATCACCCCTTGTGCGTCCACCATGCCCGGCTTTTCCTGGCCTGCATCTCCAAATCTCAACAGTTTCATTCGCGTCTCCAGTTACACATTTGCCCAGCCGCCATCGATGACATGCGCCACGCCGGTGGTGTAGGCCGATTCGTCCGCAGCGAGATATACAACAAGCGCTGCGATTTCCTCAGCCTTGCCGATGCGCTCCATCGGCTGCCTGGCCACAAACGCTGCCCGGGCCTTTTCATAGTCACCGGTGGCACTCAGGCGCTCTTCCAGCGAAGGCGATTCCACGGTGCCCGGGCAGATTGCGTTGCAGCGGATGTTCCGATCGACAAAGTCTGCGGCGACCGCCTTGGTCATCCCGATGACGGCGGCCTTGGACGCGCCATAGACAAAGCGGTTCGGCACCGCGATCACCGACGAGGCCACCGAGGCCATATTGATGATCGAGCCGCCGCCATTGTCGATCATGCCGGGCAGAAACCGACGGATCATGCGGTACATGGCCTTCGCATTGAGCTCAAAGGAGAAGTCCCAGTCCTTCTCGTCGCAGTCCAGGATGGTTCCGTTGGCGACGTATCCGGCGCAGTTGAAAAGCACGTTGGGCGGGCCGGTGCGGTCAGCCGCCTGATCGATCGATGCCGGGTCGAGCACATCAAGCCGAAACGTGTCGAGACCCTCGGCGGCCAGTGCCGCCAGAGCCTCCTCGTTGACGTCGGTTGCGAAGACCCGAGCGCCCTCCGCCTTCATCGCAAGCGCGGAGGCCCGCCCGATGCCCTGCCCGGCCGCTGTCACCAGCGCAGTCTTTCCTTCCAGTCGTCCCATGTTTCCTCACATCAATCCCTAAACCGGCAAACAAGCCGGACCGATCGGCTCAAAACTCTTATATGTCAGAATGAACTCGGTGTGTCCGAGCGCCTCGGATTTTGTCTGTTCACCGGCCGCAACACGCAGCAGGAGATCGAAGATCTCGGTTCCCACTCCGTCCAGCGTGGCATCGCCGGTCAGAACCCGCCCGGCATTGACATCCATGTCCTCGCTCAGCCGTTCAAACATGACAGCGTTGGAGGCAATCTTGATGACCGGGGCAAGCGCGGAACCCACCACGGAGCCGCGTCCGGTCACGAACAAGGTGAGATGCGCTCCCGAAGCCATCATCTCAACGATTTCGGCGTTGTCGGAAATATTGGGAAACCCGAACCGGACTTCTCCATCCGGCACCACATCCATGAGGTAGAGACCGCCTTTCGGCGGCCTGTCACCCGGCTTGATCAGGCCGGAGATCGCCGAACTCCCGGATTTCGCGTAGGCCCCCATCGACTTTTCCTCGATCGTCGACAGACCGCCATCGGCGTTGCCGGCAGCAAAGCTGCCATAACCGAGTTCGGCATAGTATCGCGCCGCCTTGTGCACCGAGCTGCGCAGCTCCTGCGCCAGTTCAGGCGTGGCAGCCCTTGCGGCCATGATCTCCTCGCAGCCGATCAGCTCGCCGGTTTCTTCGAAAATGCATGTCGCGCCCGCGCTCACAAGACGGTCAAACGTGCGGCCGACTGCGGGATTGCCAGAGATACCGCTGGTGCCGTCCGAGCCGCCGCACACCGTTCCGACAACAAGGTCTTCGACATCCATGGAAACGCGCTGCGCGTCCGCAAGCCCGGCAAGCGCCTGTTCAATCCATGCCCGGCCCTTTTCTATCGTGGTTCGCGTGCCGCCCTCGCGCTGGATCACAAGGGTCGATACAGGCCTGCCACTGTCGGAAATGGTCTTTTCCAGCTGATAGCGATTGAAGCTCTCGCAGCCCAGCGAGACCAGCAGAACGGCACCGACATTCGGATGGGTGCACAGGCGCTCCATCATGTTTTGCGCGTATTCGTTGGGGAAGCAGCCCGGAAAGCCGATCAGATGGGCGTTCGCTCGGTGGGGATAGACGATTTCGCGGGCAACGTGATGGGCGCATTCCACGAGATAGGCGACCGCCACGACGTTGCGAATTCCCTTGCGGCCGTCCGCGCGCTGAAAACCCTCAAAACTCATCGGTCTTCTCCATTGCTTCCCTGCCCGTGCCCGGCGCGTGCGGCATCAAGGGAATGGGTCGGCGTGTAGTCGCTCTTTATATTGTGCAGATGGACATGATCGCCAATGGCGATCGCGGCGGTCGTCGAGCCGATCGGGACGCCGTATTTGAGCACTTTCGCACCCTCGGGAATGGGTTGAAGCGCGACCTTGTGGCCCATGCCGATGCGCACCGCGGCAACGACCTCGATGCCGCTGACCAGAAGCGTTTCACCGGCCGAAATCGCCTCCCGTGCCACCGCGACATTGTCCTTCGGCGACAATATAAGCAGCCTGTTGTCCGTCTGAAGCCGGTCCGTCACGGTTTCGATCCTGCCCATTCCTCTAGAGCTCGGCGATCGTGCAATCGTCGATCAACGCCCAGTCAAGTTCAATCCCAAGTCCTTTTCCTGTCGGCATCCGCGCCATTCCGTTGTCGATCGGAAGCGGTTCGTCCAGTCCGAACTCGAATTGCGGCACCGGCCACAGGAGCTCGAAATAGCTGTTGTTACGCACCGCACCGCACAGATGCAGATTGACCAGTTCCAGGGGGTGGAAAATCGTCGTGTGCAGCTCGCAGTTCATATGAAACGCCTCGGCGAGGCGCGCGGTTTTGAGGGCTCCGGTCACGCCGCCCGTCCAGGACACATCGGCACGCACCGCGTCGACGACCCGAGAGGCGATGCACTCGGCCACCGAATAGGGATGCTTGGCAATGACCTCCGTGCCGACCACCGGCATGTCGAGACGCCGCGTCAGTTCCCGCAGCGCGCTGAAATTCTCGTCCGGCAACGGTTCTTCCAGCCAAAGGTAACCGAGTGACTCCAGTTCCCGTCCCAGGCGAATGGCCTCCTCGAGCGAATGGGCCGCCACCGGATCGGACATCAGGTCAAATCCGGGACCGACCGCATTACGGACGGCCCTGTGGATCTCCAGGTCCTCCTCAAAAGAACGCCCGGGCGGATGAATCTTATAGGCCTTGAAGCCGGCATCGCGAACGGCCAGCACCTCGTCCTGATAGGCCGCGATATCGGCCAACACCATCGAGGAGGCATAGACGGGGATTTCCTCCCGCGCGCCGCCGATGTAGCGCCACAGCGGTTGATCCGCCGCCGACGCCCCGAGCAACCACAAGCAGCAATCGACCGGACCATAAAGATAGATCGGCAGGTGATGCCACCAGCGGTCCGCCACCCGCCAGTCATGCCAGGCGGCCTCCCGATCGAGCGCTTCGCGGCCAACCAGGAACGGCCGCAACGAGGCGGCCGCCAGGTGACCGGAGCCCAGCGCCGAGCGACCGGCAAAACCAAACATCGAAGCCGCGAGGCCATCCTCGGTGTTGATGGTGTAGACCAGAAACTCCAAGCCATCCTGCGTGATGCCATCGCGCATCGCATCGCCCGAGATCACGGCCCGCTCCAGCCGGCAACAGCGGATGTCAAGACTGGTGATCCGCATGGTCAGAACTTCCCGAAACTCAAATAGGCCTCTTGCGGATCGACGCCATCGAGGATTGCCTTCCTGACCTTGCTTTCCGTCTGCATCGATTCGACAGACTGCTCGAGGATCTCATCCAGCCGCTCGACCGGGATACGGACCATGCCGTCCCGGTCGCCATGCAGCCAGTCGCCCGGGCGGATAAGCACATCGCCGATCATGATCTCCACGTCGATTGCCTTCGGAAGCCAGGTCCCGACGATATCGCGCGGCGTATGATGCGTACGCCAGCAGGGAAAGCCAAGTTTGAGGATGAAATTGGCGTCGCGCAGCGCACCGTCCAGGACGCAACCGAGGACGCCCTTGCGGTGCAGGGTCTCGGCCGACAGTTCCCCCATCTGGGCGACAAGGTGCGTGTTCGGCTGCGCGGTCCAGATGTGGCCGGGCCTGCATTTCGACAACAGGCCGGTCCAGGCCAACAGGGTTTCATGGGCGTCGGCCGTTTCATCCATCCGGCCCTCGATGGTGAACGCCGGCCCGCACAGGGTGCCTTCCGGCTGCAGCGGCGTAATGCGCGGCGGCAGGGTGAAATTGCGCAGACCGCCTGCCCGCATCACGTCATGGATCACGCTGGTATAGCACTTCCCGAGTTCATCGATACGCGCATCAGTCATGATGGAACACCTCCTCCATCATCGCCCACCATTCGCCCTCCTTTCGGGTCTCAAGGGGTACCTGGCACGGCATGCAGACATCCCACCATTTCTGGGTGTTCGGATCCGCCGCCATGAGCGCCGCGTCGGCCTCGAAATCGCTTCCCGTATATTCCCAGTAGCCGAACAGCAGGTTTTCCGGCTCCTTGAGGAATATGGAATAGTTGGTGATGTTGCATTCACTGATCTTGGCGAGGATTTCCGGCCAGACGGCCGCATGCAGACGCTTGTATTCTTCGACCCTGTCGGCATTCAAACCGATGACCATTCCCATTCTCTGCATCGTCTATCCTCCCGTGAATGCGCGCTTTTCCCCCACAGCCCTCTTTTCAATCGCCGGCCAGTCCCATTCGATCCCGATCCCCGGCTCAGATGGCGGGCTTGCCTGTCCGCCGGTGATTTGAATGCGCGAGGCGGTGATTTCATCGAGCTGGGGAATGTATTCCAGTATCGGCGCGTTCGGTACGGCGCAGACCAGGCTGACATGAAGTTCCATGAGAAAATGCGGGCAAACGGAGACATTGAACGCTTCCGCCATATGAGCCACCTTCAGCCAGGGCGTGATGCCACCGATGCGCGCGACGTCGACCTGGACAATCGAACAGGCGCCCTGCTGCAGATAGTCCTTGAACTGGCTGATCGAATAAAGGCTCTCGCCGACGGCGATCGGCACGCGTGACCGGCCGGCAAGGGTTGCATGGGCGCCGATATCGTCAGCCGGCATCGGCTCCTCCAGCCAGCCGACATCAATTTCAGCCAGCATATCAGCCCGCAGGAGCGCTTCAGAAAGGGAAAAACACTGATTGGCGTCGGTCAGGATCCGGTACTCGTCCCCCACCGCCGCGCGGACCGCCGCCAAGCGCGCCCGGTCCTCGGCAGCGGTCGGCTTGCCGATCTTGAACTTTGAACCGCTGAAGCCCCGCTCGCGCATGGCCAGCGCATCATCGACCAAAGCTTCCGCACCGAGCTGCAACCAGCCGCCCTCGGTCGAATAAAGCGGCACGGCGTGTTTGGCGCCGCCGGCCATCTTTGATAGCGGCAGACCGGCTTTCCTGCAGCGCAGGTCCCACAAAGCCGTGTCGATGGCGGCAAGGGCCAGTGAGGTGACCGCACCCACCGCCGTCGCATGGGTTACAAACAGAAGGTCGCGCCAGATCGCCTCGATTTCCTCTGCCTGCCGGCCAATCAGCGCCGGAATGAGCGTCTCGCTGAGCAGACTTACGACGGCGCCGCCGCCGGTGCCGATCGTGTAGCAATATCCCGTGCCGACGGCACCATCGGAATCGGTAATGCTCAGGATCGGGGTTTCCTGGCTGACAAAGGCCTGGATCGCATCCTTGCGCTCCACCTTGGGCGCAAGGTCGACCATGACCAGTTCAACCTTTTCGATCCGAGCCATCAGCCGAGCCTCACCGATTTCTGCGTTTCCGCGTCGAATAGGTGAACCTTGTCCAGCGAGATATTGAAGGTCATGCGCTCACCCGGCGACACATCGCGCGGGTCGAACATCTTGCCGAGCACCTCGTGGCCGTTGATCCTCGTGTAGAGGATAGTCTCGGTTCCAAGGAGTTCGGCGAGTTCCACCGTCAGGTCCACCGTCTCGCGCTCACCGTTTTCCGCGATGCCATGCCCCTGCGGCGTCAAATCGTCCGGACGCAGACCGAAAATCACCTTCTGCCCTGCGCTGACATGCTGCTTCAGGCGCTGGGGAACCGGCAGGAGCGTGCCGTCCGACAGGACGATCTTGCTGTCCGTGACCTCGGCATCGATCAGGTTCATCGGCGGCGAACCGATGAAGCTCGCAACGAATGTGTTCAGCGGATGATTGAACACCTCCATCGGTGTTCCGACCTGTTCGATCCATCCGTCCCGCATGACGACGATACGGTCGGCAAGCGTCATTGCCTCGACCTGATCGTGGGTGACGTAGACGACGGTCGTCTTGACCCGCTGGTGGAGCTTCTTGATTTCAGTGCGCATCTGCACCCGGAGCTTGGCGTCGAGATTGGAAAGCGGTTCATCGAACAAGAAAGCCTCGGGGTGGCGCACGATGGCGCGGCCCATGGCGACACGCTGGCGCTGGCCGCCCGACAGTTCGGCGGGGGTGCGTTCCAGCAGTTCCTCCAGCCCGAGTATTTCGGCGGCTTCCTTGACGCGGTCGGCAACCACGTTTTCAGGCTGCTTGGCGATTTTCAGCCCAAAGCCCAGATTTTCCCGGACGCTCATATGCGGATAGAGCGCGTAATTCTGGAACACCATGGAGATGTTGCGCTTGCGCGGCGGCAGTTCGTTGACCACCTGCGGACCGATGGAAATCGTCCCGTCCGAGATCTCCTCCAGCCCGGCAATCATGCGCAAGGTGGTCGACTTGCCGCAGCCGGACGGGCCGACAAGGACAACAAACTCATTGTGCGCAATATCGAGGCCGATACCGTGCACAACCTCGAGCTGGCCGTATTTCTTGACAACATTCTGCAGCTTGATTTCAGCCATGAATTATCCCTTCACGCCGCCGAATGTCAGGCCGCTAATGAGGTGCTTCTGCACGATGAAAGTGAGGATCAGAGCCGGCACGATTATGATCACCGCCATGGCCGACATGCCGGCCCAGTCGATGGTGAACTGGGCGGTGAAGTCCATCAGGCCGACCGGCAGGGTCTTGCTGTCGGTGGAGCGGGTAAGCTGGCTGGCGAGCGCGTATTCGTTCCAGGAAGTCAGGAAGGCGAAAATCGCCGCCGAGGCGATCCCGGAACGCGCCAGGGGAAACTCGATCTTCCAGAAGGCCTGCCACCGCGTGCAGCCGTCGACCTGCGCCGCCTCCGACATTTCCTTCGGAATCTGGCGGAAGAAGCCGTCGATCAGCCAGATGGTGAAAGGGATGTTCAGTGCCACGTAGACGATGATCAGGCCCGGTTTGGTGTCGATCAGCCCGATCCTGCTCCAGATCATGAAGACCGGCAGCGAAAGGGCAATGCCCGGCACGGTACGCGACAGCATCAGACCCAGGAAGATGCCGTCCTTGAAGCGGAAACGGAAGCGCGCAAAGGCATAGCCGCCGGACATGCCGATCAATATTGCAATGACTGTGCTGGTCAGCGCAATAATCAGCGAATTGGTGAAATAGGCGGGCACCGGGATGGCCACCTGCTCGGCGCCGAAGCCGAAGATCTGGGCAAAATTGTTGAGCGTCAGCTCTTCCGGGATCCAGATGGCCGGCTTTGCCAGCACTTCGCGGTTCGGCCGGAAGCCGGTGAGCACGACCCAAAGGCCCGGCAGGCAGATGACCAGCATGAGCAGGAAGGTCAAGGTCCAGGTGACAGCCTTGCCGATGCGTTTCTTGAGGGCGGAATCCATCAGTTCGCCCCTCCCATGTAGCGGCGAGCGGCAATCAGCTTCCTGAAGAAATAATAGGTGAAGGCGATCGACAGCAGGATCGACACATAGGCCATGGCATTGGCCTGGCCCATGCGCGAATTGTCATAGCCGACCCGGGCAATCAGCGTCCAGAGCAGCTCCGTGCGACCGGCCGGACCGCCGCCGGTCATGACATCGACAATGTCATAGGCCCGCGCCACGTCGAGGGAGCGGATCGTCATGGCGATAAAGGCGAAGGGCATCAGGAACGGCAGCGTGATATGGCGGAACACCTGCCAGGGATTGCAGCCATCCACCTTGGCAGCCTCGAGCGGATCGCGGGGCATGGCAAACAGGCCTGCAAGCAAAAGGATGGCAAAGATGGATGTGCTCATCCACACTTCGGCGAAAATGATGGAACCCATGGCAAGATGCTTGTCGACCAGCCACGGGATGGCGCCGTCGCTGAGTCCCAGGGACTGCAGTGCGTTGTTGAGAACGCCGATATTGTCGTTGAAGATGAACTTGAACTGATAGCCGACGAGGATCGGCGAGAACATCATCGGGAACATCATGATGGTGCGCAGGGTGCGCTGTCCCCAGGTGATCCGGTTGATCAACAGCGCAATGCCGAGACCGAACAGGAATTCCAGATTGAGCGCGATCGTCAGAAAGAGGACCGTTCGGCCGAAGGCGACCCAGAAATCCCAATCGGTGAAGATGCGCTCGTAGTTTCGAAATCCGACAAAGTTGTAAAGGCTGTCGGGCCGGATCAGCCGGTAGCCGGTAAAGCTCGTATAAAGCGAGAAGAGCAGCGGCAGCAACACGACCGCGACAAGAACCAGTATTGCAGGCAAAAGCAGAATGAAGGGCGTAAAGCCCTCGCGCTGCCAGAAGGGAAGCCTCTTTTCTATCTTTGCCATTGTCCTTCCGGTCTGCTGTGAAGTTGGGATCGGATGGCGGCCCGAAGGCCGCCACCGACTGGGAGGACATCAAAGATAGCCCGCATCTTCCATAATCTCACGCGCCGAATCCGCGGCTTCGTCGAGCGCTTCCTGCGGTGTCTTCTCACCGAGGATGGCGGCCTGCAGTTGTGGCCAAATCTCGTTCGACACCTCGATCCACTGCGGAATGAGCGGCGGCGTGAAAGCATCTTCCGACATCGATTGCGCATAGGTCTCGAACACCGTCACCATGAACTCGTTGCCGGCAGCGTCAAATTCGCCGATGGCCTCGTCCCAGACCTTGCCGCGTGTCGGAAGCAGGCCCTTGCGTGCTTCGATCATCTGCCGCTCGTGGGAGGTCAGAAATGAAACGAAGGAGGCAGCGGCTTCCTTGTTGTCGCAGGTTTCGGTGATCGAGAAGGTGTGGCTGCCCGACCAGCCGCTGCGCTTGCCGCCGGACCCGACCGGTGCGCGTACCAGGCCGATATCGCCGGCAATCTTCGAGTTTGCCGGATCGTTGAAGAAGGAGGCCCAGCCAGCCCAGTCGAGATTGATAGCGACTGTTCCAGACGCAAAGCCAAGACCGGTGTCGTCCCAAAGATAGTTCAGCACACCCGCCGGTACAGCTTTCGCATCGTAAAGGTCCTTGAACCACTGCACGGCCCGCACGCCGGCCTCGGAATTGAAGGTCGGGTTCCAGTTCTCATCAAAGAGCTGTCCGCCCTCGGCGACAAGCAGCTCATAGAAGCGGCCGGTGATCGCTTCGTCCTTGCCGACATACTGGGTGCCGAAAAACTCAGGCGCATTGGCAAAGAAAATGGCCTGGTCCTTGAACTGTTCCCAGGTTTCCGGCGGCGCAAGGTCATAGCCGTGCTTTTCCTTGAACCGGTCCTTGTTGCCCTGATCCTCGTACAGCGACTTCTTGTAGTAGAGGTTGGAGATATCCGAGTGGCGCGGCAGCTGCACAAGGCGCCCATCAACGGTCGAGTTGGCCAGCGCAAGCTCCTGGAACTCGGCCAGTGTCGCCTCCGGGATCACCCCATTGAGGTCGATATAGATGGTTCCGTATTGCGGCGCAAAGCTCGTATGGTTCGAGCCAACGCACCAATCCAGCGTCCCGGCGGCAATATCCTGCTTGATCTCGCGATCGAGCTCGAAGTGGTTCTTGCGGGACAGAACATCGACCTTGGCGCCGGTCATCTCTTCCCACTTCTCGATTTCGGCATAGAGCGGTTCATACTGGGCACCGCCGATCAGTTTCACGCGCAGCGTATAACCGTCGAAATTGCCATAGTCGATCTCCTCAGCGCTGACAGCGCCGGCCATCAATAGCGGCAATGCAGTCGCCGCAGCCAATAGTTTGATTCCTGCCTTTTTCATCGTTTCCTCCATGGTACGATTGCGAAAATGCGTCATTCTTGTTGCCCGGCGGACGTTCGCTCGCCGCCGTTTGTCTTTCCGGATGATGCGGACCCGGTGTTCGCATCGAAGACGGTGTCGTTGTGCTGGCCAAGCTGCGGTGCCGCCACTTCAGATTTCAAGGTGGCTGAATTGATCCGGATCGGGGAGCGCACGGCTGTGATTTCGAGGCTGGCGTTGCGCCTTATCGTCTGTTGCAGGTCGAGCGTGCGGTAAGCTTCACTGCGCAGCATGTCCTGCCAGTCCAGAACCTCGGAGCACCAGATATCCGCAGGCTGCAAGACGGCGAGCCACTCAGCCGTCTCCTTCTGTTTCAGGCGATCGGCGATGGCGCGCTTGATCTCGTCGCGATGCGCAAGCAGTGCATTCTTGTCATCGTAAAAGCGCTCGAGGCCCTCAACGCCGAGCAAATCGGCAAGCGTCTTCAGTGACGGAGTCATAGCCAGCGCCAGATGCGCGTCAGCTGTCTCGTAAACGCCGTAGGGCGCACCAAGATAGGCGTGTGCACCGTTGTAACCACTGCGCTCCGGCGGTCGGTTGCCATCGTTGAGATGGGTGGTCAGAACCTCGAACTGGAAATCGATCATCGCTTCGAAAAGGCTCGTTTCCACCTTGGCACCCTTGCCGGTGATGCCGCGGCCGACCAGGGCTGCCAGCACGCCTTGCGCCAGCGCGTTGCCGGCCATCATGTCGGCAACCGCAAGGCCCATCGGCATCGGCGGATCATCGCGGCTGCCGGTCAGCCAAAGCAGGCCGGACCGCGCCTGGGCCAGGAGGTCCTGACCCGGCAGGTCCTTCCAGGGCCCGTCCTCGCCATAGCCGGAGATCGATCCATAGACGATGGACGGGTTGATCTTGCGGACATCCTCGTATCCGAAGCCCTGGCGCTCGATCACGCCAGGCCGGAAATTCTGGATCATCACGTCGGCCGTCTTCAACAGGTCAAACAGCTTTTGACGGTCTTCCTCGTTGCGCAAGTCGGCGGTGATGCTTTCCTTGTTGCGGTTGATCGCATGAAACAGCGTGTTGTCGCCGTCAATGTCCGTGTCGGTGAGGTAAAGATAACGGCACAGATCGCCGACGCCGGGCCGCTCCACCTTGATGACCCGGGCACCCAGATCCGCCAGTTTGAGCGTGCATACCGGCCCGGAGAGAAACTGGCTGAAATCGACGATGGTCAATCCGTTAAGCGGCCGGTCGGCCTGCGGCAGATCTTTCATGACCGGGTCTCCAGATAAGCTGACTGCAGATTGTCGAGTGCCGCATCAATGCCGATATCACCCCGCAGGCACTCGTGAACGATGTCTCCGGCGCGATCCTGCAGACGCATGTAGCCGTCGTAGCGCGGCCGCAGCCATGCTGTTTCCAGTGTCTGCCGTGTGTTGCGGAAGAAATTACGGCAAGCCGCATTGCATCCGTCGTCCTCCCAGGCAACCGCGTTGCCAGGCTGGCCGCCGGAGGCAAAGTAAAGCCCCGACTGGCACTGTGCTCCCGCGATCCAGAACGCGTATTGCGCGGCGATGTCGCTGTGGGAAGAGGATGCGGAAACGGCAATCCCGGTGCCGCCGATCGCGGTGCCACGCGGGCCATTGTCGCCGATACCGGGCGCGTCGGCAAAAGTGATGGGAAACCGGCAATAGCCTTGCCTGCTGTAGTTCGTATAGCCGTAGCCGAAGGGGGCATAGATCGGACCGTCTGCAGCGCGCCCCATCCACTCGAGTACGCCGATGGGATCGAGCGTCAGGCAACGCGCGTCCATCAGACCGACGATCTCGCGCAACAGTTCGAGGATATGCTGGCCGTGTTCGCGTTCGATCAGTAGGCCAGGATCCTCGGCGACGGCGTAATCCATGTTCCGGGCAAGGCCGAAAAAAGTCATCAGTGCATTGATCGGAATGAGCGCAAAAGCCACGCTGCCGCTCTGGGCGAGTTCCATGACCTCGCTCCAGCGCGTCGGCGCCACATTCAATTGGTCCTGGCGAAACGCAGCAACCGGGGTGGCGGCATCGATGGCCAGCGCCCATTGGCGCCCGTCAAACTCATAGGAACGGTGCGAGACACCAACAGACTGCGCGCTCAGCGCTTCCAGCTCTGCGGCCCGTTCGGGCGTGTCGAGGGCCAGGAGGTTTCCGCTGCGGGCGACTTCGCCGACATGCGGATGGTCGATGACCATCAGATCATAATCGCCGGCCATATCCTCAATCGGACGGTCGGCGAAGGCCTGGAGGGAGCGCTTCTCCCAAGTGATCGACACGTTCGGATGCATCTCGGCAAACCGGTTGGACGTTGCGACCATCGGATCGTATCCGCGGCTGTGGTCCCAGGTCATGCCGCGCAGGCGAACAGTCTCAGCCATCGGCGGCGACTCCGTCGCCTTTCTTTTCCGCGCTGGCAGCGATTTCATCGGCAAAGGCGGCCGGGTCGCGGTAGAGCGCGGTCATGAGATGTTCGCAATAAAGCGCCAATTCGCCATCGCCCTTGAAGACCGAGTAGCTGACGCGCACCTTGCCCATTTCCTTGTTCTTGACCTCCTTGGAGAGGTTCTCGCGGATCGTGTAAATGGTGTCGCCGATGAAAACCGGGGCAATGAAACGCAGCCGGTCATAGCCGTAGGAAAACGAATTCAGGCAGTTGGTCGCGGCGAGCCCGAGGCCATAGGAAAAGACCTGCGCGCCAGCGACCAGCCGTTTACCGAAAATGCCTTCCTTCTCTGCAAAGCCCTGGTCGCCGACATAGGGGTGCATGTCCAGCACGAGGGAGTTGAAGAGCATCGCCTCGCCCTCGGAAATCGTCCGCCTAATCGAGCGGATCTTGTCGCCAATCTCGAAATCCTCGAAATACCAGTTCTCGGCGTTCCAGACCGGGATATCGGAGTGGTCCTGGGGTAATCCGGGCAATGCCCGTGCATGAACACCAATCTCAGCCATGTCTCCTCCCCTGGCTTTCTTGTGTTGGTTCATCATTCCCGCTATTTTTTTATTTGTCAAACTCTTTTCTATATATAAAATATATGCCTGTGAACACATCGCCAGCCCGAGACGACCCGGACAGCGAAAGCCCCGGCAACCGGGAACAAAACATCAGGACGGATCGACGATCTGGAATTGCAGGCTAATGTGTTCCTCGAATTCGGGAGGATGACAATGATCGCTGAACTGAAACAGTCCTGGCCGGCCCCTGCAGTTCCCAAGCCCGTGATCATCGTGGGCGCGGGGGGCATCATCCGCGATGCACATCTTCCGGCATATGCCAAGGCGGGAATTTCCGTCAGCGGCGTTACCGACGTTGATGCAGAACGGGCGAATGCACTCGCGAGCGACTACGATATTCCTGCCGTCTATGCGACATTGGCGGACGCCGTCGCCGCCAACGGAACGCAGGCGGTCTACGACATCGCGACACCGCCCCATGTCATCACGGACATCCTGCCGGACCTTCCCGACGAAGCGGCTGTTCTCATTCAAAAGCCTATGGGCGCGGACCAGGATCAGGCGCGCCGCATCCGGCAGATCTGCCGTGACAAGAAGCTGAAAGCGGCGGTCAACTTCCAGCTCCGCTTTTCGCCCATGATGATGGCCGCCCGGGATGCCATCGAGAAAGGGCTGATCGGCGATCTTCTGGAGATCGAGGTCCATCTCAACATCTTCACACCGTGGGACCTTTTCCCGTTTCTCATTCCGATGGAACGGGTGGAAATCGCCGTTCACTCGATCCACTACCTCGATACGATCCGGGCTTTGGCAGGCAGTCCGAAAGGGGTCTTCGCCCGCAGCATCAGCGATCCGCGGGCCGCGGATTTTGCCCAGACCCGAACTTCGGTCATCCTGGACTACGGCGATCGGCTTCGCGGCCTGATGTCGATCAACCACAACCACCAGTGCGGCCGCAAGTTCCAATCCGCCTGGTTCCGCATCGAGGGGACAAAAGGAACATTGATGGTCAAGCTCGGTGTCTGCTTCGACTATCCGAACGGTGAAGAAGACGAACTTTGGTACTGCCCGAATGGCGGCGACTGGCAGTCCGTGCCGTTGCAGGGCAGCTGGTTTATCGACGCCTTCATGGGCACGATGCGGAACGTGCAGCGCTTCGACGCCGGGGAAGATGAGCAGCTGTATGCCTCGGTAGAAGACGCCTATGAGACGATGGCACTCGTCGAGGCCTGCTTCAAGGCCATGCATGTGCCGCCCACCGCGCTTGAGCTCGATTAGAAAGCCCTAGAGCGTGTCTGGTTTAGTTTGAAGCATTTGATGGCGGAAAATCGGTTCAGTCGGCCAGGCGCGTCGCGCAGCGCGATGCGGTGCATCGGGCAAGCGGCGCAACGACGCCGATGGGCCGATTTACCGTCACCCGTACGGGCCGGGCGATTTTGCCCACTGACTGCGTTGGCTTACGCTTGTGGTGGGATGACACCACGGCGCGCAATCCGCCTAGCCGAGACCAAAATCGCCTCGCTCAAATGTTTCAAACTAAACCAGACACGCTCTAAGAATCGGGAATGTAAACGCCGCCGCCAAGGCTCTTGGTCAGCTCGGCGGCGGTGCGGATCAACTCGAGGCGACAGTCCTCGAAGGTGATGGTGTCGTGATATTTCTCGATATGCGGCACGGTCAGGGCGGCGACCGCGCGGCCCGAATGGTCGAGAACCGGCGCCGAAATGTTGACGATACCGCGCACGACAAAACTGTCGCGCACTTCGTGGCCCTTCTCGCGAATTTTCTGCAGATCCTTGCGCACGGCGTCCTCGTTCATTTCGGCGGGGAGCGGCACGCTCTTGAAGTAATCGTCCACTTCCTCCCCCGGAAGGTGCGCCAGGATCACCCGTCCCGACGAGGTCGACCACAGATCGATCTTTGCACCGAGGCGCACCGTCATGTTGTTGATGCCCGGTGAATCCACCTGGCCGACGACCAGCACGCTGTCGGATGCCAGAATCGCCAGATGCGAGGATTGCTTCACGGTGTTGACCATCGCCCGCATCAAGGGGCCGGCAAATGCGGTGAGCCGCCGGATCTTCGGAATACGGTGGGAGATTTCGAACAGGAATGTCGTCAGAACATAGCGGTCGCTGAGCGGCTCCTGCGCCACATAGCCACGCTCCATGAGCACGACCAGCATGCGGAAGATCTCACTGACCGAACGGCCGAGGGCGCGCGCAATCTCCGACTGGCTCAATCCGGTCTCCTGGTCCGACAGGAGTTCAATTATGTCCAGCCCCTTTTCCAGCGCGGGCGCCGAGTAGTTCTGCTTTTTGACAGCCTTGTCCATATATCGCCTCTTCAGGCATACGCATCCGGTTGTTCGACTCGCTATTTACAAGGGATGGTTCCTCCGGATCAATAGATGCATCGGCATGCAAACATTCAGTCCAGGCCGTATAGCCGTTTCGCGTTGTCGGCAAACATGGCGTCTTTTTCATCCTGGCTGAAATCACGCGTAATCGACAGGAACGCATCCCAGATCGCCGGCATGTCGCTGAACATGCTGTCGGTCGGAAAGTTGGAGGCGAAACTGACCCGGTCGGTTCCGAATATATCGATCGTTTCGAGAACGTAGGGCCGGATCAGTTCCTCGGTCCAGCCCTCGATGGTGTTGCCGAGTCCGGAGATCTTTGCCGCCGTGTTGTCACGCGCCGCAAGCTGGCGCATGCCTTCTGACCAGGTATCGCGGCCCTCCGGCGTGTGATCATGGGGCATTCCCGTGTGCTCGAGGATGACGCGGATCTCGGGATGCCGGCCAGCCAGCTCGGCAATGCCGGGCAGATGGTTGGAAAAGCACATCGGGTCGAAATCGAGCCCGTATTTCTTGAGCAACGGAAAATTGTCCAGCCAGGCATCATTTTGCAGATAGTCCTGATCAGCCCAGCAAAGCGCCGGCTGGTCCGACAGATGGTTCAGCATATGGCGGACGCCACGGGCATTGGCGTGGGCGGCGTGGCCTTCCAGGATCTCTTCAATATTCGGCGCAGCGAAATTGGCGAAGCCGACAATTGCAAGCGGCCTGCCGCCGATCCCGTCGTTATCGACGAGAGCTTGCAGCCAGCGGGTCTCGCCGACCGGATCGGACGGGTCCCATTCCGCCTGGATGTGCACGAAGCCCTCGATATCATAACCGTCGGCATCGGCCATGTAGTGATCATAAAGATAGGTCTTGGCAATGTTGTCGAAACCCGAAAGCCCGCCCTCCTCCGGTTGTTTGTCCATCAGCCAGGGATAGTAGTTGTTCTCCAGGTCCCACCAGTGGATATGGGCGTCGACAATGCGCTGATCCGATTTATGTCCCATGGGTCAACTCCCTCAAATAGCGTTGCGCAGGTGCGGTTGCCGGCCGTAAAGCGCGACGACCAGGACAATCAGGGCACCGAGCGCCACCTGCACGGCGGATTGGTCCAGGCCAAATCCGATCAGGACCGTATTGAGCTGGGTCAGTGCCAGCGCGCCCGCCACCGTGCCAAGTATCCCGCCCTTGCCGCCCGAAAGGGCAGTGCCGCCGATCACCGCAGCAGCGACCGTCTGGAACAGGTAGGGCCGGCCCGCATCGGCGAAGGCAGCTCCTGAAAACCCGAGCAGGAGAATGCCGGTGATTGCGGCGAGCGCCGCTGAAACCGCAAAGCAAAACACCCAAACGCGCAGCGGGCGGATAAGGACGTAAGGCGCGGCGGTCGGGTTTGACCCCAGCGCGAACACCTGGCGGCCGAGCACCGTTCGGGTCTCAAACAGATAAAGGGCGAGAACAAGGAGTATTGTCGCGGGCACCAGCCAGGGGATCGGAATCGGGCCGATGGTCGCTCCGATCGAAACGAACTCATTGATGTAGCCGGGCGCACTTCCGGACGGATAACCCCTGGTCCAAAGCAGCACGGCACCGAGGGTGACCGTGCCGGTGCCAAGCGTGATGATCAGCGGATGGACCTTCAGAGCAGACGAAATCGCACCGTTTGCCGCGCCAATACACATACTGATCGCGACCACCACGACGATGGCCATGGCGAAGGGCATCCCATCTGAACTGAGCTGCGCGGCCGCGACATTGGCAAAGCCCACGACAAAGGGGATCGACAAATCGATGCCGCCGATCAGCATGGTCATGGTCTGACCGGCCGATGCGATAACCAGGAATGCGGACAGCACAAGAAGCGCGCGGATGGAAAAGGCACTGGTATAGCCGTCAATCGCCACCGCACCGACCGCGAATATGCCGATCACCATCCAGTAGGCCGGCGGGATGACTTTCCACAATGTCCTAGACACGCACGGTTTCCTTCCCTGGGCGGAGATAGCGCAGCAGAACATCGGAATTCAGCGCCACGGCGACCACCAGGATCGTGCCGTAGGCGATCTGCAGGACGAAGGACGAGACGTTGAAATGGGTGACAAGGTTCTGCAGAAGAAAAATATCGATCGCGCCTATCGCAGCGCCGAACATTGTGCCCTTCCCGCCCCCGAGGCTGACACCGCCGAGGGCCGCCGCGGCGATGGCGAGCAGCGTGTAGTTCGGCCCGACCTGCGCATCGGCGGAGCCCAGAAGACCGGTGAGCGCGATGGCGGCGATGGCCGCGAAAAAGCCGCCGATGACATAGGTCACAAAACGCACGAAATCGACGTTCACACCGGCCGCATAGGCGGCGCGGTCCTCTCCGCCGATGAAAAGGATCATGCCGTGCAGCGGTGTGCGCCTGATGATCAGCCACACAATCGCGGCGGCCAACAACGGGATCACGGAGTAACCTTCGGACAGGCTCGACAGCCAATCCGGAACGGGGCCCAACGGCGACGGCAGGACCAGGGTGGCAAGCCCGGCAAGGATCGGGTAGGACCCGAGGGTCGTGACAATCGGCTGCACATTCAGGTAGACGGCCACGGCTCCGTTCAATGCACCGACAGCCAGCCCGATCAGCACCGCCGCAGCGACGATGATCAGCGGATTGCTGATGCCGGCATCGTGTATCAGGACCTTCACCATGATCACGCTGACAAAGCCGATGAGCGGTCCGACGGACAAATCGATCCCCTCGCGTCCCGCCAGGAAGACCGGCGTGACCGCGCAGGCGGCCAGGATAAACGGGGTCATCAGCCCGAGCGTCGTGCCGAAATTTTCCGGTGAAAAGCGCGAGGGCGTCAAAATGACCGTGATGACCAGCAGCACGACAAACAGAAAGACCGCGAAGCGTGCTTCCGAAAGGTAGCGCGTGACCTGCCTCATGCGCCTGTCCCTTGTGCATCAGTCCCTTGCGTCTGGCCGAACATGGCCGCCATCAGCGCATCCATGGTCATCGCTTTCCTGCCGAGCCGGGCAGAGACGCCGAAATCGCGGAACACGATGACACGGTCGCAAAGCTCGAGGATTTCATCGAGTTCGGTCGAAAGCACCACAAGCGTCATGCCCCTTTCGGCGATCGCCCGGCGAAAATAGCCATAAAGTGTGTGGCGCGTCTGGATATCGACACCGCGTGTCGGATCGTTCAGCAGCATCACCTCGGGGTCACGGGCCATGGCACGTGCGATGAGGACCTTCTGCTGGTTGCCGCCCGAGAGGCTGGTGATCGGAATGTCGCGATTGGCATAGACCATGGAAAGATCGTCGCGAAAGCTCTCCAGTGTCTCGCCTGCGCTGCGCCTGCCGAGCCAGCCGAAACGGGAAAAGCGCGCAAGATTGCCGATGGTGAAATTGTCCTGCACGCTGAGACTCGGAAATATGCCATTCTTCCTGCGGTTCGACGGCATGTAGCCAATGCGTGCCCGTGCCGCGTCCCGCAGGCTGCGGACAGGCATCGCCGCGTTCTCCGTCAGCGCCTCAACCGTACCGGCGGCCGGTTTGAAAACACCTGCCAGGGCCTCCAGAAAAGCCGCCTGACCATGCCCGTCCAATCCGGCGAGCCCGAGGATTTCGCGACGGTTGATTGTTTCCGAAATGGCAGACGCGCCGGGCACAAGGGATAGGCCGGTTACCCGCATGACAGCGTTGTCACTCGTCATCGCGGCCCTCCTGGGTCAGATGGGCAAGAAGCGTCTGCGGATTGATGTCTGTCCCAGACAATTGCGCCGTCTTGGCACCATTGTGCATGACAAAGACCACATCGGAGAGTTCCACGATTTCAGGCATGCGGTGCGAAACGAAGATCACCGCCCCGCCTTCGCCACAAAAGGCCCGGATCATTCCAAAAACCCTGTCGCGGTCGGCAAGGTCGAGGGCCGCAGTCACTTCATCGAGGATCAGGATGCGCGGTTGCGCGGCGAAACCCCGCGCAACGACGAGCACCTGCTGCTGGTTCAACGGGAGTTCGCTCGCCGGGCAGGCAATGTCGATGGGGCGGGTGGACAGTTTTCCGACCCAGCCCTCGACCACCGAACGCTTTTGCGCCGGCGTGTTGCGGTATGACCAGAACCCATCCCGACCGACGAGGACATTGTCGATGCCACTGCGGTTCCCGGCGATCAGCACTTCCTGCAGGACAACCGAAATGCCGCGCGCGATCATGTCGGCCGGACTGCGCCGACGAATGGTTTTGCCGTCGATCTCGATCTGCCCGCTATCGGCCAACAGGATCCCGGAGAGTGTCTTGACCAGCGTACTCTTGCCCGAGCCGTTTTCTCCAAGGACGGTGTAGACCTTGCCCGGTTCGACGTCGATCGAGACGTTGCGCAACGCACGGGTCTCGCCAAAGCTCTTGGTCAGGCCGCGTGCGGTCAGGAGGGATGTCATGAACTATGCGCTCCAAAAATGGCGGCATGCGTTTTGCTACGCACGCCGCCATAGTTGACCCTGCCGCTATGGGCAGGCGGGAGTGACTTGGGAGTAGTCCCACCCGGGCGCCGGCGTCGTGTTGCCGCCGAAATATGCCGCTATGACCTCCGGCGGCAGCGGATCATTCGGTGCAACCGGAAATATCTCCGCTGAATCCGGCTTCATGCAGTCGCCGTACCAACCGTCGAAGCCGGAGCTGTCGACCGCCGGGATCGGAATCATCAGCGTGTTCACCAAGGGCTCCTGGCCGGCCATGATGCGGCTCGACGTGCGGAACAGCGATTGGCCGATCCAGCTCGGCAGCACCGCACCGCCGGTGAATTTGAACTTGTCCGGATTGGCTTTCCAGTATCCCAACGCGTCGCCCGAGACCGAGCCGGTGATGACCGGCAGCGGACGTCCGGCCTGTTCGAAGGCCTCGGCGATCACCCGGGTCTCTGAGCCGGTCGTCCAGACGCCGTCAATGGCACCGGGATTGGTTGCCAGCGTTTGCAGGATGACGGATTTCGTTACCGAGGGCGTCCAATCGCCATTGACCATGCGCACGACCTTGATATCCGGATACATGGCGAACGCATCCTGGGCCCCTGCCCTTTGCTGATCGACGATCGAGATGCCGGCAATGCCTTCCACCATCACCACATTGCCTTTGCCGCCAAGCGCCTCGGAGAGGTTCTTGGCCATGTCGTGGCCCCATTTGTAATAGTTGCTGTCAACGTTGTAGGCCGCTTCGCTGGTGACGGCCGACGCTCCGGTAACAAATGGAATGCCGGCTTCGGCGGCAGCTTCGATCGCCGCATTGAGACCGGTGGCCGAGCCCGGAACGGAGGTGATGATGCCGCAGTCCTTTTCGATAAAGCTGCGAATGTGGGAAATCTGCAGGCTGGCATCGCCGTTGGAGTCCGACATCTCGAAACTCGATACAACGCCCTGTTCGACAAGGCCGTCGACCAGGCGCTTGAGCTCATTGGTCAGCGCAACCCGCCACGGATTGCCCTGATAGCTTTCGGAATGGCACCATTTGTACGGCCCGTCGGGTGCCTTGAAATTCGACCGGTCCGGCACGGCGACCGGGGTCGTCGACTTTTCGTACTGCCCTTGCAGATCCGCCGGCAGTTTCTTGATCGCGGAGTGGCTGTCCGCCGAGGCGGCGCCGGCGACAAGCACGGCAATGGTCGCCAATGCCGTCGTTTGAACCAGTTTCATTGCATTTCCTCCCTATTGCATTTCAACTCGTTGTTTGACCGCGGCCTAGGACCGCATCTGAACGAGATAGATGTGCTCGCAGAAGAGCACCGTCTCGCCACGCTGATTGACGACGGATGTCGCCTCGATAACCCGCCCGTGGTCCGCGCGCTTCTTGTCGGGGGCCTTGTGCGTGATCTCGACCTCGGTATGGATCGTATCGCCGATGTGAACGGGCTTGATAAAACGGAGCTTGTCATAGCCGAGGCTGAACGCCCTGGGATTGATGACCGTTGCGGTCAACCCGACGCCGATCGTGAAAATCATGGTTCCGTGGGCGACCCGCTGCCCGAATTCCTGATCGGCGCACCACTCCTTGTCCATGTGATGTGGAAAAAAATCGCCGCTGTGACCGGCATGAACAACGATATCGGCTTCCGTGATAGTCCGCCCGAACGTCTTTCGGCGGGTGCCAATTTCATAGTCCTCGAAGAACTGTTCAACAATCATGCGGCCTGGCTCCAACTGCAGTGACAGGCTACGACAATTGTATCCATATGTAAAATAATTTTTCGTATTTGAAATTACTGGCGGATTCGTGAATCTTCTCCACAGGTGACGACGATCGCGTTCAAAGTCCTTATGGAGGTTGCGTGACCGGCCCGGTTACCGGGTTCGCAGACACGCGTGCCGGCGGATCCGGCGGGAGGTTTACCTGTCCGGATGAGGATAAGTTGGTGTCCATTTCGAGCAGACGACTTTGGAGGCGAACGTCGGGCACAGCGCTCTGATTGACGAAAACATTTGGAAAATCACCCACCGCGCGACCGGAAATCACTCCGGCTATTTCTGGCGTGATTGCGGTCTCAATGCTCCGGCTGGCGACCCACCTCTTTTTCCGAAGAACATCAAAAAGGCGGCGTTTCCGGCTGAAATAACAGCCGAAAATGAGTAGCTCGCGTTCAGTCGCAGCGGCAGTGCCGGTGGCGACTGTCCGGTTCAGTGTGTCAGGACCTGCTCCAGGAAATTGCGGGTCCGTTCGCTCTTGGGATTATCGAAGAAGTTATCCGGGCTGTCCTCCTCGATGATCTCGCCCGCATCCATGAAGATCACCCTGTCTGCCACTTTTCGTGCAAAACCCATTTCATGGGTGACGCAGATCATGGTCATGCCTTCCTGCGCAAGCGTGACCATGACGTCCAGCACTTCACCGATCATCTCCGGGTCAAGCGCCGAGGTCGGCTCGTCAAAAAGCAGAATGTCGGGTTTCATGCAAAGCGAGCGGGCAATCGCCACCCGCTGCTGCTGGCCGCCGGAGAGCTGTCCCGGAAACTTCGGCGCCTGGTCGGCGATTTGCACCTTCTCCAGATACGTCATCGCGGTTTCCTCGGCTTCGTCCTGGGAGATTTTCCGAGCCAGCATCGGTGCCAGGGTGCAGTTCTGCAAAATGGTCAGATGCGGAAACAAATTAAAATGCTGGAACACCATTCCCACTTCCTGGCGCAGCTTGTCGATGGAAGGATCATCGGCGCTGATCGGATGGCCGTTGATCTCGATGAGCCCCGACTGGTGTTCCTCGAGCTGGTTGATGGTCCGGATCATGGTTGATTTTCCCGACCCCGATGGGCCGCAGACCACGATTTTCTCGCCCTGTGTCACCGTCAGATTGATGTCCTTCAACGCATGGAATGAACCGTAGTATTTTTCCACATTGACCATTCTGACTGCAGGTGTTGCCGTCATGGCGATCTCCCTACTTCTTCGTTGCGGCTGTAATGATGATTTCCACCTTGAGCACGTCTCTGGCCAAGCGGGCTTCGCCACAGGCGCGCGCCGGAGCGTGGCCCGGTGGAATCCAGGCGTCCCAGACGGCGTTCATTTCGCTGAAATCTGCCATATCTGCCAGCCATATGATGGCCTGCAGGATGTGCTCGCGGTCGGAGCCTGCTTGTGTCAGCAACGCATCGACCCGCGCCAGGCAGTCCCTGGTCTGCTCGGTGACGGTCTCGCCGGAACCAACCTGCCCGCACAGATAGGCAACGCCGTTATGCTTGACGATTTTGGACATGCGCTGGCCCGTCTCAAGACGTTCGATCATGCCAACACCCCCCTTGCCTTCAGCGCATCCTTGATCTCGTCGAGAATGGCCGGATCATCGATTGCAGCGGGCATCTTGAAATCCTGACGGTCCGCGATCTTCTGCATGGTGCCGCGAAGGACCTTGCCGGAGCGTGTCTTGGGCAGCCTCCGGACCGCAATCGCGGTCTTGAAGGCCGCAACGGCGCCGATTTTCTGACGCATCAGCGCCACCAGTTCCCTCTCAAGCGTTTCGGGATCACGTTCGACACCGTCATTCGTGACATAAAATCCCAGCGGTAACTGCCCCTTCAATGCGTCGGCTACACCGACGACCGCACACTCCGCGATGTCGGGATGCGCGCCGATGACCTCTTCCATTGCACCAGTTGAGAGCCGGTGACCCGCAACGTTGATGATGTCGTCCGTGCGGGCCATGATGAAGACATACCCGTCCTCGTCGATGACGCCCGCATCCGAAGTGGCGTAAAATCCCGGAAACTCTTCCAGGTAGCTGGTGCGGAATCGCGCCTCGGCGTTCCAGAGCGTTGGAAAGCCTGATGGCGGCAGGGGCAATTTGCAGACGATGTTGCCCAGCGTTCCGGGCTCTACCTCATTGCCATCATCGTCCAGCACGCGGATGTCGTAGCCTGGCATGGGCACACCCGGTGAGCCGTATTTCACCGGCAGTTGCCCTAGCCCCACCGGATTGCCGGACATCGCCCAGCCGGTTTCCGTCTGCCACCAGTGATCGATCACCGGACGGCCGAGTTTTTCTTCCGCCCACTGGATTGTAGCCGGGTCGGAGCGTTCGCCGGCCAGGAAGAGCGTGCGAAACCTCGAAAGATCATAGTTGCCGATCAGCGATCCCGTCGGGTCTTCCTTCCTGATCGCCCGGAAGGCAGTCGGAGCTGTAAACAACGCCGTAACTTCATGATCCTGAATGACCCGCCAGAAGGCGCCCGCATCGGGCGTGCCGACCGGTTTTCCCTCGAAGACCACCGTGGCACAGCCATGCAGCAATGGCCCGTAGCAGATATATGAGTGTCCGACGACCCAGCCGACATCCGAGGCCGCCCAGAAAACCTCGCCGGGCTGGAGCCCGTAGTGATGCTCCATCGACCAGCGCAGTGCCACCATGTGACCGCCATTGTCACGCACGACGCCCTTCGGCTGGCCGGTCGTGCCGGACGTGTAGAGGATGTAAAGCGGATCGGTTGCTGCAACGGGAACGCACTCGGTCGTCGCACCGGCGGCCCTGGCGGCACCCACAGCCGCAGCATAGTCGATGTCGCGACCGTCAGTCAGAGCGCAGGTTCGGGTCTCACGCTGCAGGATGAGGCAGTGGTCCGGCTTGTGCGAGGAAACCTCGATCGCTTCATCCAGAAGCGGCTTGTACTCCACCACCCGACCCGGCTCGATCCCGCATGACGCCGAAACAATCATCTTTGGCGTGGCATCATCGATACGGGTTGCAAGCTCGTTCGCCGCGAATCCGCCAAACACCACCGAATGCACCGCGCCAAGCCGCGCCGAAGCCAGCATGGCAAAGATCGCCTCGGGCACCATGGGCAAGTAGATGACAACACGGTCGCCCTTGGCGACGCCGTGATCGCGCATGACTAAAGCAAGCGCCCCGACTTCCGCCTGCAGATCGGCGAAGGTGTAGACCGACCTCGCCCCGGTCACCGGGCTGTCATAGATCAGTGCCTTGCGGTCGGCGTGACCTGCGGCCACATGCCGGTCGACTGCGTTCCAGCAGGTGTTGCAGGTCGCGCCCGGGAACCAGCGGCCATAGGCACCCACGTCCGGATCGAAGACCCTGGCAGCTGGAGTGAACCAATCGATATCCTCGGCCGCTTCACCCCAGAAATCTTCCGGATCCGCTTTCCAGCGGGCGTATGTTTCAGCGTAACTCATGAGACGACATAGTTCAGGCCAAGCCGCCCGCCATCGACATAGATCGTCTCGCCAGTCACGTAGCTCGCTTTTCTGGAGCACAGGAATGCGACCACATCGCCGATCTCGCGGGCGGAACCGGCGCGACCGAGCGGGGTGCGGGACATGGCCATCTTGTAGGCTTCGGGATTGGCATTGACGCCGGCCATCATCTCGGTGTCGATCGAGCCGGGGCCGACCGCGTTCACGCGAATGTTGTGCTTCGCCAGCGCCAGTGCCGCCACCTTGGTAAGCTGCATCACGCCACCCTTTGAGGCGCAATAGGCTGGAATCGCCGGGATCGCCACCTGCGCATTGATGGAAGACATGTTGACGATGGCACCTTCGATACCGTTCTCCACCATGGTCCTGGCGGCGCGTTGCGTGGCAACAAAAAGGCCGCGCAGATTGACCCCGAGAACGGTGTCGAATGCCGCCAGATCATAGGACAGGAAATCGCCCGGCATGGCGATGCCGGCATTGTTGACCAGCGCCTCGACCGGTCCATGGGTGGCTTCGATCTCATCGAACATGGCGGTGATGGCATCGACGTCACCCATGTCGCAAATCATGCCGATGCCATTCAGCCTGGATGCGGCATCAACCACGCTCGGCTTGATATCCGCCAGAACGACCTTGTAGCCATCCTCGGCCAAAGCCTGTGCGCAGGCAAAGCCGATCCCTTGCGCCGCACCGCTGACTAGTGCGATTGCTGCCATAATCTACTCCTCAAAACCGTAGTCCGCCCTTGCCTGTTCGGCGGTAATGAAACCTGCTGCGATATCCCTTGCCACGGCATCCCGACCGCGTGCCTTGGGATCACCGAAGCCGCCGCCGCCCGGCAGGCTAAGCTTGAGCCGCTGCCCGTTCCTGACCAGTTGCCGTCCCTTTGACCGCAGCCTGGTCCCGTCGTCCAGTTCGACGCGGCCCGCCCCGCCCGGCAGGCCGCCGTCGCGTCCGCGCGCCGGATTCTCGACACGGTCGAACATCGCGTTGAAATAGAAGTCGTACCCGTCGCGCGGCTCGATCTCGATCACCTGACCCAGTCCACCACGCAACGCACCCGCCCCGCCCGACCCCTCACGCAGGTCCTTTCGCCAGACCGTGATGGGGCCGACATGCTCCGTGGCCTCGACACTCATCGTCGAGACACCGGACGGGAAGGCCGTGGCGCTGAGGCCATCGTGGGAAGGTCGCGCACCGGTGCCACCGGAATTGAACATCAGCACTTCGCGATTCGGCAGCCCGCTCGCCGGATCGGAGGCACGGGCGGAGATCTGGATGTTCCACAGTGCGCTGGAGCCCTCGGCGGGAACGGTGTCCGGCATGGCCTTGTGCAAGGCACCCAGCACGACATCGGGCACCAGATGTCCCATCACATGGCGAACCGAAACAGGTGCGGGCCGCCTTGCCGCCAGGATACAGCCTTCGGGCGCAGTGATGCGGAAAGGCTCAAGCGAACCGGTGTTGTTCGGCACCTCCGGCGCAATGGCGCATTTGAGCGCGTAGCAGGCATAGGCGCGGGTATAGACCTCGGGGCAGTTGACGCCGAAACGGCTCATTCCCGATGTGCCATCGAAGTCGGCGGTCAACTGGTCGCCATCGATCTTCAGCGTCACTTCCATGTGCACCGGCGCGTCATAGCCATCGACCTGCATGGTCTCGCGATAGGTCCCGGATGGCACCCTGGAAATCGCCTCGAGCGTCGCCCTGCGGCTGGTCTCGATGACGAAGTCGGAGAGCGGCTGCAGATCGTCGATACCGAATTCGTCCATCATCGCCTGAAGCCGTCGGTTGCCCGCTTCGTTGCAGGCGGCCAGCGAATACATGTCGCCGACGGTCTGATCCGGCGTGCGCACATTGGCGCGAATGATCTCGATCAGGAGAGGCTGAACCTCGCCCCTTTCGGCGAATTTGGTGATCGGGATCAGCAGACCCTCTTCGAAGACCTCGTTGCCGTCCGGGCCAAAACCGCGACCGCCGATGTCAACGACGTGGGCCGTGCAGGCGAAGTAACCGATATGCAAACCTTTGCGGAAAACCGGAGTCACCACGGTGATGTCATGCAGGTGACCGGTGCCGAGCCACGGGTCATTGGTGATGAAGACGTCACCCTCGAAGGTGTTCTGCGGTCCGATCCGTTCGGCGAAATGGGTCACGCTTTCGGCCATGGCGTTGACGTGCCCGGGCGTGCCCGTTACCGCCTGGGCCATCATCCTTCCGTGACGGTCGAACAGGCCGGCCGACAGGTCGCCCGCCTCGCGGACGCTTGTCGAAAAAGCCGTCCGGATCAGGGTGGTGGCCTGTTCTTCCACCACAGCAATCAAACGGCTCCACATGATCTGATGGTCAATGGCTGTCGAGCTCATCGCTCACGCCTCCTTTGCCAGAAGAAGCAGACTGCCGTCGCCCTGCCCCACGGCGCGGTATGCGCTTGTGACGATGGTGGATGTCTCGGATTCGACGATAATCGCCGGGCCATCGACCACCCGGCCCGGAGACATGTTCGACCGCGCGACCTCGCGGGCTTCGACCTCCGCCCGCAGCGCGGCATCGAAAAACCGCCGGTGGCGGGCCGCGGTCGCATCTGCGCCGTTCTTGTGTCGCGCGACACGCTCGACCTCAGGCAGCGTGGTCGAGACCGTGAGCAGCCAGTTGGTCACTTCCACGGACAGTCCCTGGATCGTCCGCCCGAACAGCGTGCGATAGGCATCTTCAAAGGCGGCCAGGATCATGTCCACATCGGTTTCCACAAAGGCCTTGTGCGGAAGCACTACCGGTATTTCCCAACCCTGACCGGAGTAGCGCATCTGCGCTGTCAGCCTGATTTCGGTGTCTGCACCCCCGGCGCCTTCATCGACGAAAGCGCGCGCTTCGGCTTCCATTTCCGTCAACGCATCGTTGACAGCCTCTGCGTCGAACATGTCCATTCGCTGGAACAGTCCGCGCGTCGCCTCGAAGCTGAAGGGCGCTTTCAAAAACCCGATGGCCGAGCCGACACCGGCCCCGGGCGGAACGATCAGAGCGCCGATGCCCAGTTTTTCGCAGAGCCTGCACGCATGCAACGGGGCGCCGCCACCGAAAGCGATCATGGTGAAGTGCTCGATGTCGCGGCCGTTTTCGACCGTGTGAACCCGAGCCGCGTTGGCCATGTTCTCGTCTACCAGTTCGGTGATTCCGAAGGCCGCGTCCCGAGTAGAGAGCATCAGCTTGTCGGCCGCGATTGCCGAGTTCTGCGGATGAAGCCTGATCGAGCCGCCGGCGAAATTGTCGGGATCGAGCCGGCCGAGCAGCAGGTTGGCGTCGGTGACCGTCGGCTCCTCGCCGCCGCGACCGTAGCATGCAGGTCCCGGTTCCGAAGCTGCCGAGCGCGGGCCGACCTGGAGGCGACCCATCGTGTCGACCGAGGCGATCGACCCCCCGCCGGCGCCGATTTCGACCATCTCGACGACCGGCGTCGACACGGTCATGCCCGAGCCCTTCTTGAACCGGTAGGTGCGGGCCACCTCGAACGTGTTCGCTGTCTTCGGCGCACCGTCCTCGATCAGGCAGATCTTGGCAGTCGTGCCACCCATGTCGAAGCTCAGCACCTTGTCCAGACCGTGGGCCCGGGCAAAATCGGCGGCGAAGATCGAACCGCCGGCAGGCCCCGATTCCAGCAGGCGCACCGGCTGTTCGGCCGCGGTTTCGACCGTGATGAGCCCGCCGCCCGAGTGCAGCATGAAAACCGGTGCATCGACCCCGGTTTCGCGCAGCCGCGTCACCAGGCGACCCAGATAATCGGCCACCTGCGGCTGGACGTAGGCATTGGCAATCACCGTGTTGAACCGGGGCAATTCCCGCATCTGCGGGGAAATGACCGACGACAACGAAATCGACAGTTCGGGCAGCGCGGCGCGCAGCGCTTCGCCAACCGCGACCTCGTGGGCATCGTTGGCATAGGCGTGCATCAGGCCGACCGCCACCGATTCAAACCCGCCCTCACGAATACGATCGACCACAGCGGAGACTTCAGACGGATCGAGCGCCAGCAGCACCTCGCCACCCGGACCCATGCGTTCATTGAGCGTAAACCGGTCTTCCCGCTGCACCAGCGGCGTTGGCAGGTTCAGGTTGAGGTCGTATTGCTCGAACCGGTTCTCCGATCGCATCTCGATGACGTCCCGAAACCCTTCGGTCGTGATGAATGCGGTCTTGGCACCACGCCGTTCGATAAGCGAATTTGTCACCAGAGTTGTGCCGTGGATCACTTGACCGATTTCGCCGAGCCCGACCCCGGCCTGCCGGGCTGCCTTGGCAATACCGTCCAGGATCGCCTGTTCGGGCTGGCTGTAATTGGTCAGCACTTTGCAGGTCGCGAGGCCGCCCGGATGCTGCAAGGCAACGTCCGTAAAGGTTCCGCCGATGTCCACCCCGACACGGATGGTGTTCTGGTTCGACACGTTCATAGACTTTTGAGGACCTGATTGGCCGTGAAGGCGGTCTGGTAGATGCGGGACATCAAGGGTGCCGTCGGCACAGTCCTGACTTCGGTGATCGGCAGCGGCAGTTCGGAGGGATCCATGCCGGAAATCAGATCCGCCATGCATTCGCCGAATATGGTCCCGGTGGTGATCCCCCGGCCGTTGTAGCCAATGGGTGTGTAGAGGTTCGGGGCAAGCCGATAGATGCGCGGCAGATGATCCGGCGTCATCGCGATCCGCCCGTGCCAGGCCTCTTCGAACTCGACCGGGCCAAGCTCGGGATAGATACGCGCCAGCTGTTTCTTTGCCCAGCGATGCGAAAGGCCGCGTCCGACCGCGCCGACAACCGTGCCCATCGATCCGATAACCAGCCGGTCAAAGGCGTCACGGCGCAGGCTGAACATGATCTGACCGGTGTCCCATATGCCCTGCCGACCGGGGAGGATGTGCGACATGTCGACTTGCAGGGGTTTTGTCGCCAGCTGGAAATAATGGATCATGGTGAAGACCCGCTTGAGATCCGGCCACAACTCGTCCGTATAGGCGTTGGTTCCGAGAACGACATGTTTCGCCCGCACCGTGCCGCCCGTTGTCTCGACCAACCAGGTTTCTCCATCGCGGCGCAGACCGGTAACCTTCACACTCGTGCTGATCGTTGCTCCGGCCCCAAGGGCAGCCCGCGCCAGGCCGCGGCAGTAACCCATCGGATTGATGGTGCCTGCCCGGTGGTCGAGCAGACCGCCAAAGAAAACCCTGGTGCCTGTTTTCTCGACCATCTCTTCCCGCGAAATCAGATCGACCGGCTCACCCAGGGCTTGCCACCCGGCATGACGCACCTCGAGGTCCCGAAGGCCTGACGGAGAATGTGCCGCGTGAATTGTTCCGGTCTTGGTGACCTCGCACCGGATCTGGTGTTTCTCGATCAACGAGAAGACCTGTGCCGGGCCTTCGCCAAACCTCTTGATGAAACGTGGACCAAAGGTTTCGCCAAGTTTCTGCTGCACCGCCGCAGGCGGGTGCCAAACGCCCGCATTGACCAGTCCCACATTGCGGCCCGAACCGCCAAAGCCGATTTGCCGGGCCTCCAGGACGTGCGCGCCAAGGCCTCTTTCCGCGCAGAAAAGCGCCGTTGAGAGGCCGGTAAAGCCCCCGCCGACGATAGCCACGTCCGTCTCGACATCACCCGCCATCACATTTTGCACATCCGGCTCTTCAGCCGAAGCATCCCAAAGAGAAATGGGGTTATCATGTTGCATTGACGAGCCTGTCCCTGTTGGCTTGCGGATACGGGCCATGAAAGGTCGCCTCCGCCAGATACAGGTTGCAACGAACAGAGGCGTGTGTCAATATACGAAAAAGCTGTTACATATATCGGAACAACTCAAAATGCCATTGAAGAAAACCGCTGCCCAATTGGTGGAGCAGGCCCGCCAGCGCATCGAGGAAATCGAAACCGCCGCGCTCATGGAAATGGTCGACGACCCGAATGTGGTGATCGTCGATATCCGCGATGTGCGCGAGCGCCAGCGGACCGGCTATATCCCCGGCAGTTTCCACGCGCCGCGCGGCATGATTGAATTCTGGGTCGACCCGGAAAGTCCTTATCACAAGGAAATCTTTGCGCAGCCGGACAAGAAGTATGTCTTCCATTGCGCATCCGGGTGGCGCTCTGCCATCACGGTCGCCACGCTGCAGGATATGGGCTTTGAAGCTGCACACCTCAAAGAAGGCTTTGGTTCGTGGGAAAAGTCCGGCGGTCCGGTCGAACGGACAGAGAAGAAAGACTGAATCAGCCTCCGCAACACCGCGCCTAGAGCTGGCCGAGCTTTCGTGAAACGCTTTCCGCCGCCTGTCGCACCAACATGCCCAGATGGCCCTCGCCGCCAGCGCCCATGTTAATATCGGGAAGCGAGATTCCGAGCGCCGCAATCGGCTCGCCATCGGGCAGAAGCACCGCTGCTCCGAAACTCAATATGCGCTCGCGGAACTCGCCCTGATCGAACGCATATCCCCGTTTGCGGGTTGCGGCCATGTCGTCGTCCAGTTCAGCGAGGGTCGTGAGCGTATTGTCAGTAAACCGGTCAAGGTTGCCGTCGAGCTTTTCGCGCATACGCTTGTAGCAGTGCGACAGGATGGCCTTGCCCGTGCCGACACAATAGATGGGTGCACTGCCGCCAACCGGGTTCCATGAACGGATCGGCTTCAGGCTTTCCACCTTGTCGATATAGACCACCGACAGCCCCTCCGGCACGGCCAGATAGATCGCTTCGCCCGTCTCCTGGCTGAGGTGGGCCAGTTCCGGCGCAGCGACGGCGCGCAGGTTGAGGTTTTCGACGAGGGCGCGGCCGACCTGCCAGGTTTTCAGTGTCGCCGCATAGGTCTTGTCTTCGAGATGTTTCACATAGCCGAGGGTGGTCAGCGTCTGCAGCAGCCGGAAAGTGTTGGACTTGGTCAGATCAAGTTCCCGCGACAGTTCTGTCACGCCTTTGCCGCCATTGGACGCGGCGAGATTTTCAAGAATGGCGATCCCCTTGGACAGGGTCGAGTCGACTTTCGGAGCTCTGGCTGTTTCGGTCATGTGTTTCCCAGGTCATTCAATTTGTTCTGTATAGCAGAACGCGAGAACGACACAAATTCCGGCGGGTCATGGGCCCCGACGCGCGGAACTTCGCCGCTGAATCGGGTGACATCCACCATTGCGGAATGGGAAGCCGGGCTCTGCGTCAGGCTCGACGTCCGCATATCATGGGTGAGCGTGTTTGGATTTCCATGCCGGTCTCGCTCGCCAGGCGCCCCGAAATCGGGGTCATACCATGCTCCGGTCCACAGAAACACGCAGCCGGGCGAGATGTTCTCCGTTATGCGCGCCCCCGCCAGACAACGGCCGCGATCGTTGAACAATTCGACCACATCGCCGTCGGAAATACCGCGTGCTGCGGCATCCTGCGGATGAATCAACACCGGTTCCCGGCCCTGCACCTTCTGCGCCCGGCTGACATCACCATTGTCCAGTTGCGAATGCAGCCGGGTGCCGGGTTGGCCGGATAGCAGATAAAGGGAATGCTTGCCTGTGCTCGCGTCACGCGGCGGGAACCATGTGGCGTGGCCTGGACAATCCGCCAGCCCAAACCCTGCAATGCGCTCGGAGAAGAGCTCGATCTTTCCACTCGGTGTCTTCAGCGGATGTGCCTGCGGGTCGGCCCGAAACTCGGCAAGAAACACCTGAGAGGGCGATGGGTCTTTCATTTCGACGATGTCGCCTGAAATGAAGGTTTCCCAGTCCGGCAGGCTCTCGCCTGCGGCTTCGGCCGCCTCGCGTGTATATTCCCAAATACGCTCGAGCCATCCGTCGGCGCCAAGCCCTTCTGTAAATGACCCGGCGTCTCCCAGCCGCCCGGCAAGATCGGCAAAAATATCGAACTCTGTACGTGCCTCGCCCACCGGTTGCATGGTTGCCGGCATGGGGACCAGTGCGTTGTCAGACTTGCCGCCGCCGAAATCGGTGCGTTCCTGTGCGGCTGCCACCGGAAGAACGATATCCGCGTGCCGCGCGGTCGCGGTCCAGTTCAGCTCGTTGACGATGATCGTATCGGGTTTTTGGAATGCCCGGTGGAGTCGGCGCAGATCCTGATGATGATGGAAGGGATTGCCGCCCGCCCACCACACCATCCGAATTTCCGGAAGGACACGGGTCTCGCCGTTGTAGCGATAGGTCTCGCCCGGATTCAACAGCAGCTCCGAAATCATCGCCACGGGAATATAGTCATCGACGGGGTTTCTTCCCTGCGGCATTGTTCCCCAGCGGAACGGGCGTTCAATGTTGCCAATATTGGCATTGACCCCGAAACCGACCGTGTAGCCGCCGCCGGGCAGCCCGATCTGTCCGAGCATGGATGCCAGGGTAACCGTCATCCACAAGGGTTGTTCGCCAAAGTCTGCCCGCTGCAGGCTTGCCGCGCAGGTGATCTTGGTGCGGCCTGCCGCCATCTCGCGCGCCAGCGAAACGATGCGCTCCGCCGGAACGCCGGAAATCCGAGCTGCCCAGGTCGCGTCCTTTACGACTCCGTCCGGCTCGCCCAGAAGATATGCGGCCACCTTGTCGAATCCGACCGTATAGCGCGCCAGGAATTCCGGGTCGTGCAACCCTTCCACCAGGAGCGTATGGGCAAGGCCCATCATCACGGCCGTGTCGGTGCCGGGCCTGGGCGGCAGCCATTTGGCACCGATTTCCTCGGCAGCATCGGTTTTCAGCGGGCTGAAGTTGACAAACCTGACCCCTGCTTCCGCGCAGGCGCGCAGATTGTCGACCATCCGGTGTCTGGCAACGCCGCCGTCGCTGACTTGGGTGTTGCGCTTGGCCATGCCGCCGAACATCACCACCAAATCGCTGTGCTTGACGATCACCCGCCAGCGTGTTGCCTCCGCCACTTGCGTACGGAACGGACCGACAATATGCGGCATGAGCACCAGTGCGGCGTTATAACTGTAGTTCCCTTCCGAGCGGACAAAACCGCCCTGTGTGTTCAGGAACCGCTTGAGCTGGCTCTGGGCATGGTGAAACCGGCCCGCGCTCGCCCATCCGTAGGAACCGGCAAAGATGGCATCGTTTCCATAGTCATTGCGTACCCTTGTCAGTTCGCCTGCGATCAGATCGAGCGCATCATCCCAGCTGACTTCAATAAACGTATCGCGGCCGCGCGTGCCGTCGCCCTCCAGCCAGCCACGCCGGATGGCCGGCCGCCTTACACGAGCCCGACCAGCCAGACTGGAGGCGATGTTGCCGTTGATTTTCGACGGATTTGGGTCATCTGGATGCGGATGAACAGCTACGAGCCGTCCGTCCCGGATCTCGGCAAGGCCAGCCCCCCAATGGCTGGCAGTCAGCTTTCTTATGGACCTGTCGTTCACACTCTTGTTCCGATATACAGCACGTACTTGCTGAATATTGACACATGAATGAGGGGCTGTCATCCTGCATGACGTATGCAGAGGGCAGAAAGTTGCACGATTCCTCATTCAATTTGTCAGACTGCCTTGTGCAGGACGGACGGCCTGACCGCGTCGAGGGCCGGCACGTCAACATGCCGGTCGAACTTGGCTCGACAATGGTGTTCGACACACTTGCCGAGTTTGAAGCGGCCCGTAACGCCCGATACCGCACCGGCACCATGTATTACGGCCGTTACGGCAACGCGGCGGCCTACAAGCTGGAACAGATACTCGCCCGGCTCGAAGGCGCCGAAGCGGTGACACTGACGTCTTCCGGCGTCGCTTCCATTTCAACGACACTGATGGCGCTGACAAGGCCAGGCAGCCATGTGCTGGTCGCTGACAACATCTACGGCAACACCCGGACATTCTGCGACGGGCTCCTGTCGCAACAAGGCGTTGAAATCGAGTATTTCGATCCGATGATCGGCGCGGACATTTCGAAACTCCTGCACGATGCAACGGCCGCGATCATGTTCGAGAGCCCCGGTTCCGGCACCTTCGAAATGCCCGATATCGTCGCAATAGCGACAGCAGCCCGCGCGGCTGGTGTCCCAACCATATTGGACAACACCTGGGGTACGCCGGTTTTCATCCGGCCGTTGGCGCTTGGCGTCGACATTGTTGTCTATTCCGCCAGCAAATACATCTCCGGCCATTCCGACTGCATGCTCGGCGTCACCGTGTCGAATGCAGCCTATGCCGAACGCATCCGCAAGACGGTCATGCAGATCGGAGACAAGACTGGCGGTCAGGAGATTTTGCTCGCTCTGCGCGGCCTTCGCACACTCAAGCTGCGACTTGAACACATTGACCGCGCCGGCCGCGAGATGGCGAACTGGATCGACGGGCAGCCGCAGGTCAAGACCGTTCTTCACCCTGCCCTGCCGTCGTGCCCCGGCCACGAAAACTGGAAACGCGACTTTACCGGCGCCGGCGGGCTTTTCGGTGTCGTCTTTCACACCTCCAGCGACAGTGCCGTGCGCGCTTTTGTCGATGCCCTGCACCATTTCGGCATCGGTGTCAGTTGGGGCGGCTATGAAAGCCTCGTGCTGCCGGTGGCGCCAGTGCGAACGGCAACCGAATGGAACGAAGCCGGTCGCCTGGTCCGATTCAATATCGGCCTGGAAGACACCGACAGCCTCAAGGCGGACCTCGCTGCCGCTCTCCCGCTTCTCGATCCCTGAGGACACCACATGCGAAACAAGATCGACCATTTCGCCATCGGCGCCGATACTTTGGAGCAAGGTATTGCCGCGATGAAGGGCATCCTTGGCGTCGATGTACCGCGCGGTTCAAAACACGACGCGATGAGCACCCACAACTGTGTGATGCAGGCCGGCAACGAGAGCTTTTTCGAACTGATCGCCATCGATCCGGAAGCCCCTGACCCCGGCCGCGTCCGCTGGTTTACGCTGGATGATCCCGCGACCCGGTCCCGGCTGACGGAACGCCCCCGTGCGCTGTGTTGGGTGGTCAACACGGACGACCTTGATGGCGTCATTGCGCAAAGCCCGGTCGATCTTGGCGAAGTGGTGGATTTTCAGCGCGGTGAACGAACCTGGCGGCTGACCGTGCCGAAAGACGGGCATCTTCCGGCCGGCGGCCTGCTGCCGGCTTTCATTGAATGGTCTCCCGGTCCACATCCTTCCACTGGACAACAGGACCTCGGCGTACGCCTGCTTAATGTGCGGATCAAGACACCGGACCCGTCGCGCATGCGGGAGATTTTTGATACGCTGAATATCTCACATCTCGCCGAGATTTCTGAGGGTCCCGCTGCGTTGTCCTTTGAAATCGACGGCCCGAAAGGCATAGTCCTACTCGACTAGCGCAGGGAGACCGTCATGATGACCCCGTCCGTCGATCTTACAACCAAACCCGAAGTCACCGGGTTTTTTGACGAACAGTCGAACACCATCAGCTATGTGGTTCGCGACCCGGGGAGCCAGGCCTGCGCGGTGATTGATCCGGTCATGGAATTCGATCCGGCATCGGGCCGCCTGACTTTTGAGAGCGCCGACACCGTGATCGCCTTTATTCGCGAACATGACCTGACGCTGGAATGGATCATCGAGACGCATGTCCATGCCGACCACCTTTCGGGCGCGCCCTACATTCAACAGGAACTGGGCGGCAAAATCGGCATCGGCGAGCACGTTCTCACCGTGCAGGACACATTCGGCAAGATTTTCAACGAGGGTACGGAATTCCAGCGCGACGGCTCGCAATTCGACAAGCTCTTCACCGATGGCGATTCCTACCAGGTAGGTGGCCTGAAGTGTTTTGCCCTGCATACCCCCGGCCACACGCCCGCCTGCATGGCAGCAATTCTAATTTTGGGATTTTTGGGATTCTCAAATCGCTCGATCTATGATTCGTTTGTTGCGTGTTACACTTGGATTCCCTCATTGGCTCGCTCAGATCGTGCTGCGCGAACTTGCCTGACCGACGGGTTGGCCCAAACACGAGTTACACGATGGCAGATATCGGCCTGTCGGCGTTTTCGATATTTTTCATGCAGTCTCCGTCGTTCCTGTCGCATCAGCGCGAGATGCAAGCGGGTAACGGTTGCTCGAACTGTCAGACGTTGTTCGGAATCAAGAAGCTTCCGAGCGATAATCATATCCGCTCGATGCTTGATGAGGCTGAACCGCAGCATCTCTTTGGGCAGTTTGATAACCTTGTTGACCATCTGAAAAGCCATAACGGTTTGGAGCCTTTCCGATGTCTGGATGGTCGCGTGCTGATTGCACTTGATGGCACAGAATATTTCTGTAGCCGCAAGTTGCATTGCCGGAATTGTTCTCATCGCAAGCGCAATGATGGCGGCACCGAGTATTTTCACACCATGGTTTCCGCCGCGGTCGTCGTCCCGGGTGACAGCCGAGCGATACCGCTGCAGCCGGAATTTATTAGCCCGCAGGACGGTCATGCGAAACAGGATTGTGAAAGGAATGCCGTCAAACGCTGGCTTGCCGCCAATGGGAAACGTTACGCTTCGCTAAAGCCAGTTTATCTTGGCGATGACCTGTATGCTAATCAGCCGATTGTTGATACGATTCAGTCGGTTGGCGGCGACTTCATTCTGACTGCCAAGTCCTTGTCCCATAAGACGTTGTACGAGTGGCTGGACGGTGCCGAGATCAACTCGACAAAGCGCCGTCGTATCAAAAAGGGTCGCAAGGCTGCCACCCACATCTATCGCTGGCTGAATGATGTACCCCTGCGCGATGGCAAGGACGCGACCCACGTCAACTGGTTCGAAATCGAGATTATCAACACCAAAGGGAAGACCACATATCGCAACAGCTTTGTGACCAACATCGCTGTCGATGAGACCAATGTCGGGGACCTTGCCGCTTGCGGACGCGCACGGTGGAAGATTGAAAATGAGACCTTCAATGTTCTGAAAACCCGGGGATACAATCTGGAGCACAACTTTGGGCATGGCGACAATTATCTGGCATCTGTGCTGGCGACGCTCAATCTGCTCGCCTTCGCCATGCATACAGTTTGTGATGTACTCGAAGCGCTCTGGAAGAAAGCCCGCAGTGTTTTAGCGGCGCGGTATCGGTTCTTCGATCACATCCGCACGATTGTTTGCTACTTGATCTTCCCGGATTGGGGTGCACTCATACGAACACTTGTCGATGGTGAGCCACCACCGACCGTCAAGTCAGCCCGGAAGCAACCTAAACCCTCCTGAAAATCAGCTCAAATTCATCTGAGACCCAAAAATGAGCCAAAATTAGAATTGCTGCCTGCATGGTGCACGTGATGGGTGATGCGGCCTTTGCCGGCGATACACTCTTCATGCCGGATGGCGGATCGGCTCGCGCGGATTTTCCCGGCGGCGATGCGGGGCAACTCTACGATTCAATCCAGCGTATCCTGTCCCTGCCGGATGAGATGCGGCTGTTCATCTGCCACGATTACGGGCCGGGCGGGCGCGCCATCGCCTGGGAAACCACAATCGGCGAACAAAAGGCGGCCAATATCCATGTCGGCGGCAACAGGACCCGCGAGGAGTTCATCAAATTCCGCACGGAACGCGATGCACAGCTTGCCGTGCCCAAACTCATTCTCCCCTCACTCCAGGTCAATATGCGTGCCGGCGAAGTGCCGAAGGACGATGACGGCAACATGATGCTGAAAACGCCGGTGAACAAACTCTGATCTAGCGCTGGGCCACTTTCATGCGGCGCTTCAGATACTCTCCATACTGGCCAAGCCCGAACAGGAAGACCCAGTAGATCAGCGCCACGAAGGTCAGCACCTCGATATAGTAGGGTGCCCATTCGGCTGTGCCGAAGGCGGCATTGGCCGATGCCAGAATGTCGAAGAACCCGATGATGATGACGATGGCCGTTTCCTTGAAGGTCACCACGACATTGTTCACCGTGGACGGCAACGCATGGCGAAACACCTGCGGCAGGACAATGTAACCGAGGATCTGCCAGTATGTCAGTCCGAGGGCCTTGCCCGCCTCGAACTGGCCCTTGGGAATGGCCTGGAAGCCTCCGCGCAGAACCTCCGCCTGATAGCAGGCGAAAAACAGTCCGAAGGCAAGGATGACCCGCCAGATCTTGTCACCCTCAAGCCAGCTCGGCAGGAGGATCGGCACCACGACGGCTGCGGTAAACAGTGTCGTCAGCAGCGGCAGCGATCGGATCAGATCGATCACCAGCGACGCGAAGGCGCTCACCACCGGCATCTCCGATCGACGCATCAAGGCCAGTCCCAGCCCCATCGGCATGCCGATCAGGACCACACTTGAGAACAGGAACAGCGTCAACGCCAATCCGCCCCACTGATCGGTGGTCACCTGCTGAAGGCCCAGAAGACCGCCTTCCATGAGGAGATAGTAGGCCGCAAAGCCGACAATCCAGATGGTCGACAGTCGTTTGGCGCTCCAGGTCCAGGGAAAGCACGAGATGACAACCGTTGCGATGATCGACACGCACGCCAAGGTCGAGCGCCAATGTTCCTCATAGGGATAAAGACCGAACAGGATCAGCCGATAGCGGGCGTCGATCACCGACCAGCAGGCGCCGCCCTCCTTGCATTGCTCGACATTGTCCGCGCTCCAGACGGCGTTGAACAATGCCCAGCTGAGAGCCTGCCAAAGTGCCCAGACCAGGACTGCTACGACAACCGCCGTGATGGCGGAGTCCGTCGGCGTCTGGAAGGACCGGCGCCTCATTTGCTTCCAGTCGAAACGATCGAACAGGGCTACGCTTGCCATGTCAGTGCGCCTTCAGCTTGAGGCTTTCATTCAGCCAGTTGACAAATTGGGCGATCGAAAAATTCACCAGCAGGAAGGCACCCATCAGGATCGCGATCAGTTCCAGCGTCTGACCCGACTGGGTAATGGAGGTCGAGACGATGTAGAACAGATCGGAAAATCCGATTGCCACGCCAATGGTGGTGGCCTTCATGATGAAGATCCACTGGTTGCCCAGAGGCGGAATGATCGTGCGCAGGGCCATCGGCATCTTGATCCTTGACCAGATCGCGCGCTGTGTCAGGCCGAGCGCCTCCCCCGCCTCGATAAGGCCCTTGGGAACCTCGGCCAGCCCACCGCGCACCACCTCCGCAATATAGGCCGAGCCGTAAAGAACGATTGCGATGATCATCACCAGAAGTTCTGGCGAAACCGTCAGCCCGCCAACGAAACGCAGACCCTTGAGCGCCGGCCAGGAAATGATGCCTTCTCCGGTGGGCACAAAAAGACCGGTCGCCCCGAGCAGCAGGAATATCAGCAGCCCGACCCATGCGATGAGGGATTGCGCCAGTCCGATCCGCGCTTTCCGCAATAGGAAGACCGCTCCGATAAGGACAAGGACCAGGACCAGCGCAACCCACAAGGGAACGTTCAGCAGGGGCACCATGAGACCCCTGTTCGACAGGAATACCCCGTCGCCCAGGGACATGGCTTGCCGTGGTCCTGGGAGGTGGATCACGATCGCGTACCAGAAAATTCCCTGCAGGATGAGCGGAATGATTCGAAAAATCTGCGTGTAGACGGTTGCCGCGGTCTTGAGTGCCGGATTTCGCGCATCGCGGAAGGTCCCGACCATGAACCCGACGATCGTTGAAAGGAAGATCGTCAGGAATCCGACAAAAATCGTGTTGAGAAAGCCAATGGTGAGCGTGCGCGCATAACTGTCATTGATGCTGCGATCGATGAGCGAGAAGGAATAGGACCAGCCGGTGGAACGCTCAAGAAATCCGAAACCGCTGGTGATTCCAAGCGCGGTCAGATTGACCCGTGCGCTCTCGACGGCCCCGTAAATCACAGCGACGGTGACAGCAATAAGCAGACCCTGGATGATTTGTCTGCGCCGTTTGGCGCGCGACTTTAGCTGGGCGGCGTCCATGGCTCAAAATCTTGCAGTTTGAGGAAAAAGGGACAGGGCCGCCACATGTGTGAGCCCTGCCCTGTCAAAGTATGTCAGTCGAGCTGCGGGGCGTAGAGAACGCCACCGTGGCTCCAGAGGTTGTTCAGACCGCGTTCCAGCTTGTATGGGCTGTTGTCACCCAGGTTGCGGTGGTAGATCTCGCCGTAGTTTCCGACCGCGGCAATCATTTCCTTGGCCCAGGTGTCACGCATGCCCAGACGCTCGCCCATGCCCGGCTCCGTGCCCAGCAGACGCGCAACCTTCGGGTTGGGCGGATTGGCGGCCATTTCCTCGACATTCGCGGATGTGATGCCCTCTTCCTCGGCAATGAGGAGCGCAGCAAGCATCCAGTTGGTGAAGTCGACGAAGTCTTCGTCACCTTGACGCATCGCTGCCGAGATCGGCTCATTCGACAACTGGTCATTCAAAATGACATGCCCGTCCGGATTTTCGAGCTCGGTTGCGCGCAACACAGCCAGGAACGGGCCCCAGGCTGCAAAGGCATCGCAGCGGTTGGCGAGATAGGCGGCTCGCAGCTCCGAGGCCTTCTCGTAGCTCACCATCGTGTGTTCGACCTCAATGGCCTTCAGATGGTTGGCTGCGATCCGTTCAATGGTGGTGCCCGCCTCGACACAGATCGTTCCGCCCTCAAGCTCCTTGGCCTCGGTGATGCCAAGATCGCCGTGGGCCATGAACTGTGCGCCGCCGAAGAAGTAGGGAATCGAGAATTGCAGGCCGAGCTCGGTGTCACGGCCCATTGTCCAGCCGGTTGCCTTGATGATGATGTCCACGTCACCCGACTGAAGCGCCGGAAAACGCGGCGCCCAACTCAACGGCACGATCTGAGCCTTGTCCGGATCACCCAGGATCGCGGTGGTCATCGCACGGCAAAGATCGATGTCGAGACCCTTCCATTCGTTTTTGTCATTGACCTCGACGAAACCGAAGTAGCTGCCGTTGTGGCCCGAGCACAGCATCGTCCCACGATCTTCAATGGCCTGGATCGTTGCGCTTTTGGCAGCTGCCGACACGGGAATGGCCATTCCGGCGGCAACCAACAATCCAGTTAATGTTCCCCTTGCAAACATTTTTGTGTCCCCCGGTTTTGTTCTATATATCAGCACATTTGTGTCGACATAGAGAATGTCGAATTTGTAGCGCGGAGTCAACCTTTCCATTGCCGGGCATGTACCGAATGCCGCGTTCCCCGCAAAACCGGAGACCATCGCAGCATGCAGACAGCTGTCGAAAGGGAGGGCGTACGGCCGCGGTGCGGAGAGCCAAGCCGTTGTCATGGGTACAATGCGAATGCATGGCGGCAACGGAACGAACGCCGGATTATCTCCGCCGAAGCCCAGGGCGTCATCGTAGCGCAGCCCGGCTTCGTCGATGTCAGCCCCGATCGAAAAACGATTGGTGATCAAAGCTGAACGTGCCGCAATTCACGGACAAGGGCTTGGGAGGGTTACCGGTTGCCCGGATGATCCTTGTCCGGTCCCCAGATCGCCTGATAGGACCCCATGTTCATGCCGCGCCGCTCACAGACCACCGCGACCACGATCAGAACAATCCAGTAGGCGGGAATGACGATCCACATCCACACGGGCGCGTTCGCCGACCACAGGCCAGTCATGATCGTGGCAGCGGCGATTGGCAGCAGCGCGTAACCGATCACCTTGTGGACTGCCTCGAACAGCAGGCGCCTTCGCGTCATGTCGTAGTGGTCGCCGCGCAGTCCTGCCGGATCGCTTGGCCCCCCTTTTGTGCCGCGCAGCCAGCCGGAAAGAATTTGCAGGCAGGCAAAGCCGACCACAAGCCAGCCGAGGATCGCATGCTGTATCGATGCCTCCCAGGCACCCGGAAGTGTCAGGACAACACCGAGGAGCATCAAGGCCGCCGCAGTCTGTTGCAGCCACAGATGGCTCACCCACCAGAACTGATTGTCCAGGACGCGCGGCCAGTCCTGGCGCGGTGTTACCTTGAAATACCTGGCAATCAGCACGCCTGCAGGCACCAGCACGCCCCAGGCAAGCGTCATCATCCGGGCATGCCAGGCAACGGCCAGATCGACCTGGTGTGGACGGCCGGCGTCAATCGGCGCCAGCAACCACTCGGGGATCATCCCTTTACAGCGCCCGCCGTCATACCGGCGATGATCTGCCGTGCCGCGAAGAAAGTGAACAGCAGCGGCGGTATCACGATCAGCGTCCCCATCGCCATGATCCGGCCCCATTCAACCCCGGTATCCGTGATGAATCCGGCGGCGCCCACGGGCAAGGTTCGCGATGTCCGGCCGGTCAGGAGCAGCGCCAGGATGAATTCGTTCCAGGCAATGCGGAACGTGAAAATTCCCGCCACCGCATAGCCTGATTTCATCAAGGGCAGCAGGACCCGGAAGAACACCTGCAGGGGCGTTGCTCCGTCGACGATCGCCGCTTCCTCCAACTCAACCGGAATCTGCTTGTAGAAGCCGAACAAAAGCCAGATGGCAAAGGGCAAATTCAGCGCCGTGTAGAAAAAGATCAGCACTGCAAGATCATTGTCGAGGCTGAAATTTATCACCATGGCAAATGCGGGCACAGCGAGAACCGCCGGCGGCACCATGCGTACCAGCAATGTCGAGTTTGCCACCAGGACCCGGCCTCTGAAATCGGTACGCGCAAGGGCGTAGGCGCAAAGGCCACCGAAGAACAGCGTGAGAAATGTGGCGACCACACCCACGATGACTGAGTTCCACAGGTAGCGATCGAACTTCCCGCGGTTCATGATGTATTCGTAGTTTTCAAGCGTGGGGACGAAGAAGAACCAGACCGGCTCTTTCTGCTGTACGAGCACATCGTCCTTGAACCCGGTGGCAACCATGACCCAGATCGGGGCCAGGGTAATCAAGGCAAGGATAATCAGCGCGGTGTAGTGGCCGTAGATGTTCCAGGGATTGTTGATCTGTTTCGCGGCCATATCAAATATCCGACTTTTCTTTCATGGGATTTCCCATCATCAGGATGCCGAGGCTGAGAAGAAATACGATCAGGATCAGCAAAACGGAGATGGCCGATGCATAGCCCAATTGCTGCGTATCGAAGGCCCTGTTGTAGATATGCAGGGACAACAGCTCGGTTGCCCGCCCCGGCCCCCCTCCGGTCAGGATGTACATGACCTCAAGTGCCCGGAAGACGTCGATGAGGCGCATGAGAAGAGCGATCAGGAGAATGGAGCGGATCATCGGCAGTTTGACGAAAAGAATATGCTGCCACCAATTCGCGCCATCGATCTTCGAAGCTTCCAGAACTTCGGACGGCAGCGCCTGAAGACCCGCTATCACAATGATGAAAATGAAGGGCGTCCACTGCCAGATATCGGTGAAGACAATGGCGAAAAAGGCAAGCTCGGCATCTCCGAGCCAGACCTGCGGTTCTATCCCAATCAATCCGAGGTAATAGTTGATCCAGCCGATGCGCGCGTCGAAGAAATATCGCCAGATCAGGCCAACGACCACCGGCGAAACCATCAGCGGCAGAATGAAAATGGTCCGAAAGATCGATGCGCCCCGTATCGGCTTCTCCAACAGAAGGGCAAGCGACACTCCGAGAAACATTTCTATCGAAATGGTCCAGAATCCGAAATTCAGTGTCACCCAGATCGATTCCCAGACATTTTCGTCACCGACCATACGGATGAAGTGGCGCAGGCCCACATAGGGGGCATCGGAGAACGCCGTGCCTATCTTCCAGTCGTAAAAGCTCAGATAGAACGCCTGGGTGACCGGATACACCAGTCCGGCAACCATGATGGCCACCGCCGGAAATATAAAGAAGTAGGGAACCAGAGTAGACAGATCCCGTGGCCGGCTGGCGGGGACGGGCAAAGTGCGTTCGGCGACCTCGGTCATCGCCTTTCCTCCCTCAGAAAGGTGTGAGGTGACGGCTTAACCGCCACCCCACGACAGGCCATTACTGGCTTTTCCTGTAGTTCGCCCAAGTGTAGTAGCCTTCGCGCTCCATAATGGCGCGAAGCTTCTCATTTGCCTCATCCATGATCGGCTGGATCGGATCATCCGTTGTGATGACCTGTGTCAGGGCCTGGCCAAGCACGTCGATGTTGATCTCGTTCCATTCAGGAATCAGCGGACGCCAGTCAGGGTCGGCGCAGGGCAGTTGTTCAGCCGTGACCGTATAGTCCGGAAACTTGTCGGCGTTGTTCTGCAGCGTCGAGATCCGTATAGGGTCTCCACCAAGTTCCACCATGCGCTGATCGCCAGCCTTCGACGTCATATATTGGATGAACAGAAAGGCGGCTTCCTTGTTGGGAGCGTTGGCGGGAATACCCATTGCAAAACCACCGGTCTCCGATCCGCAACGGGTGCCGACCGGATGCAGCGCATAGCCGACCTTGCCGTCGATTTTCGAGAGGCTCGGGTTCCGGGACATGGCTGCGATCTTGAGCGTGTCCAGGTGCATTGCCGCATCACCCTGCAGGAATGCCGCTGCCGCTTCACCAAAGCCAAAGGTTTCGATACCGGTGGGACCGGTCCTTGCCACATGGCGCAGGAATTCAGCGGCCTTAACGGCCTCCGGCGAGTTGACCACCGGGTTCCATTCTTCATCGAAGATCTTGCCGCCCATCGGCGCGAGATGCAGCAACCATGCCGCGGTGACCTGGTGGCCTGTCTTTCCGCGCGACGTCAAAGCCGGGATTCCGGCCTCGTCAAGCTTTGTCATGACCGCGGCAAGCTCATCATAGGTGGTCGGGACTTCGATGCCCTGTTCCTCGAAAATATCCTTGCGATAGGCCAGGATCGAGGTTTCGGCGCCGAACGGAATGCCATAAAGCGCGCCCGACTTGCCGGGCATGTAGCCCTTGGTGCCACCGACAACACCACCGTTCTGCAGGTAGGCATCGGCGATATCGTCGATGTCGTAGAGCGGATCGACGAGCGAACCGGATGTGAAGAATTCGCTCAGCGGCGTCAACAGCCCTTTCGAGACATATTCGCCCTTCCACATCACCACCCAGGAGACCACATCATATTCTCCTTCGGGTTTGGACATTTCGAGAATTTGCCGATCCCGCAGTTTGAGGTACTGGAGCGCATCGACCTCGACATCGATGCCGGTCTCCTCCACAAACTCCTCGATCAGTTCCTCGGCTGCCTGAAAGTGAGCCAGCGCCGGCCAGCTGACCACAACGGTCGTGCCTTCAAATTTCTCATAGGGATTTGCAAATGCGGCGGACGCGAGCAAGGTTGCCACGGCACCGATCGTAAGGGTTTTCAGGGGTTTCAACGACATATTATCCTCCGTGTCATCCGTTGAATTTCGGTTCTTCAGGAAATTGCTCCGCCGGTCGTCCGGTCGAAGAGGTAGATTCGGCTTGTGTCGAACATGTATTTCCCGCTCTCGAGCGGAGCGCTGTCGGGTCCGACCTCGATGGCCGCCGAAATCTGTTTTCCGCCGATTTCGGCGGCCAGAAACTGGCTTGAGCCAATGTACTCGGCCACCTTGACATCGAGTTCCACCGGCGAAAATTCAGATTCGCTGGTGCCGCCTCCACCAGTGGCGGCGGAAAAATGCTCCGGTCTCAGACCGACGACGACATCGCTGGAATCGCGTTTCTGCACCGCCTGGTGCAATCTTTTCGGCAGCGGAAGGTCAAAGCCGTTGCCCTTTACCCGCGGCACCTCCCCCGACACTTCGGCATCCAGCATGTTCATGGATGGCGAGCCGATAAAGCCGGCTACAAAGATATTGACCGGATTGTTGTAGACCTCCCTTGGGGAACCGACCTGTTGGACATGGCCTTTTTCCATAATCACGATCCGATCGGCCATGGTCATGGCTTCAATCTGGTCGTGGGTCACATACACCATCGTCCGGTCCAGCTTTTTGTGCAGAAGGGCCAGTTCGGTTCGCATCGTCGAGCGCAGTTTCGCGTCCAGGTTCGAAAGGGGTTCATCGAAAAGGAAACAATAGGCGTCTCGCACGATTGCGCGGCCCATGGCGACGCGCTGCCTTTGACCGCCGGAAAGGTCCTTGGGCTTGCGATCGAGATATTCCGTCAACTCCAACATGTCAGCAGCAACTTTGACCCGCTGTTGGACCTCCTTTTTCGGCGTACCGGCCAACCGCAGGGCAAAGGACATGTTCTCGGCCACATTCATATGCGGATAAAGCGCGTAGGACTGAAAGACCATGGCGATATCGCGTTCCTTCGGCCGCGCCCATGTCACGTCCTTTCCGGCAATATGAATCATTCCGCTGGAGACCGGTTCGAGGCCGGCGATCATCCGCAAGGTCGTGGATTTGCCGCAGCCGGAGGGGCCGACAATGACCACGAATTCCCCTTCGTCAAATGACAAATCCAGGGGTGGAATGACATTCACAGGCCCGTAGGATTTTGTGACCTCGGTCAGTTGAACCCCACTCATATTGTCCTCCCAGTAGACGCTCCGGTTACATCGAGACCCATGTCACCGTGCTGAGCCGGTTGAATTTCACGGACCGGAAAATTTCCTCGTCGCGTGCTTAGTTGAATGCGCCCAAGCTGCGTTCGGTCCAGTCGCGGAAACCTTTTCCGGACTTCATTGCGAACCTGACCCGGCTTAAAGTGATGACGGAATTTTCCACGAAAGTTCCCCCTCAGCGTCCCTTGAAGACGGGTTCGCGTTTATCAATGAAAGCGCCGATCGCCTGCTTGCCATCCTCGTTGGCAAGGAGTGCTCCAGGTGCTCTTTGTTCCATTGTCAGTCCCGCGGTCAGGGCAGCATCCAGTCCGTCGTCCGCCACCCGTAAGGCCTCGCGCAATGCCACCGGAGCCATTTGCGCAAGCCCATCGGCGAACTCCATTGCGCGCGCCATCAGCTTGTCCGGCGCACAGGCCTCGAGCGCCACGCCATATTCAACAGCCTGTCGCGCGTTGATCATCCGGCCGGTCACCAGGATTTCCCTGGCCCTCATCGGTCCAACAAGGCCGGGCAGGCGCCGGGTCCCGCCACCATCCGGCAGGAGCCCAAGCCTGATCTCGGGAAGGCCGAGCTTGGTCTTCTCGTTGACGAAGACGAAATCGCAGCAAAGCGCCAGCTCAAATCCGCCACCAAGCGCATATCCGTTGACGGCACAGATCGTGGCCTGAGGCAAGTTTGCGACCGCTTCGAATGTCATACGGTAACGGCGTTGAAATTCATCGAACACGGTCTGCCGGGCACTCTGATAGCGGGCTTTGTCGGTGCCCGCGACAAAACTGCGCCCGGTGCCGGTCAGTATGAGGACACGAACCTCATCCTTGCGCTGGTAGAGCCCGTTCACATAGTCGCCAAGCGCTGTCAGGATTTCGAGGTTCAGGGCACCCATCGCCTCCTCGCGATCGACACGAAGGATCTCGACCGGACCGTGTCGATGCAGGACGAGATTGGGATGCAAGCGATCTTCGCTCATCCAAGCGCTCCGGATTGCCGCACGGACTCCAGTCGTTCGGATCCGCGAGTCTCGGTCAGAACCACATCTGCATGTCGGCCGGCCAGTGGCGGCGCGTGGCGCAGAGCGACAGAGGATTCAATCATCGAGGCGGGATTTGCGATTGCTAGGATGTCTGCGGCAACCGGGTGCCCCGAAACCACAATACGCTCCCCATCCAATGCACCGGGCGCGACAAGTCCGGACATGGTTCGTCCTCCGTCATGGTGCCGGCAATCGGCGGAAAAAACGTATTACCATGTTGGTAATTCGATTTATCAACACTAGAGTGCGGAATTAATCCTTGTCAAGTATCATCGCTTTTGCTGTTGATTTGAAAAAGGATCAGCTTATGCCGTCACTTGCCGAGATAGCCAAACTTGCCGGTGTTTCACCGGCTGTGGTTTCGCGGGTGGTCAACAAGGACGCGACGCTCCGGATTTCGAAAGAGACGCTTGAACGGGTTGAGTCGGTCGTACGCGAAACCGGCTACACACCCAATCGGGCGGCCAAGTCACTGCGCTCGACCGAAACGGGCCTCATTGCGCTGGTGGTCCATGATGTCACCAATCCGATCTACGCGGAGATAACAAAGGGCGCGCAAGCAGCAGCAACCAAAGCGGGCAAGGCAATTTTGCTGGTCGATGCCTCTGGTGGCTCCGAAAGCACGTCCCGGCTGCTGGAGCTTATCGGCGGACACGGGGTTGATGGGTTGATTCTCCAGGCTGATCAGAGTGTGTCCGATCAGGTGTTGGCACGCGCCGCAAACGAAAACGTTCGCACCGTTCTGCTTCAGGCAAAGCTGGATGCACAGCTCAAGGTTGTTTCGCTTCCCGATGAAATTGCCGCACGCACGGGTGTCCGGCATCTCATGGATCAGGGCCACAGCAAGATTGGCTGCATAGCAACCGTCAAAGGTCTCAGCTTTACCGAAGATCGTGTCACGGGCTGGAAAAACTGTTTGACGGAAAACGGACTCAAATGGAATGAGGATTGGCTCCGATATGCCGAGCCGGATATCGCCGGTGGTCAAGAAGCGATGGCTTCGCTGCTTTCGAGCTGCCCCGAGATCACTGCCGTCTTGTGTTGCAATGTTCTGTCTGCGATCGGAGCTATGGCTGTGGCCCTTTCACGCAAGATCGAAATACCGTCAAAATGCGCGATTGTCGCCATTCACGATATACCGTTCGCCGAATACGCGACCGTGCCTCTGACCACGGTTTCCATGCCTTTGTTTCAACTCGGCAAAATGTCTGTGGAGACCCTGCTGGACAAGAATACTGGACAGACACCCGCCTGCATTGTCGTCCCCGATTCACCGCAGCTGATACGCAGAAACAGCAGTTAACAGACTTGCCAGCCGGTCGCGTCAACCGGCTTTTTGCGATCACCGACGCCCTGTTTCATTGCTTGCCCCTCGGTGGCTGTCAGAGTGACATGGGGCATGTGATCGCGTCATCTGCCAACGCGGCTCCATGGGAAGGTTGCCGGGTCGTTCGGCAACGTAAGTGTGACGCGGATATTCGACGGCAATAGATCCCTTTCGCCTTTTGGGGAGACAGCAAAAGATGGACCGATTGTGGTTGCCAGAGTCGCGTAGGAACAGCCAGCTTGTCTGGCTGATGAGACGCATCTCATAGGCAAATGAGACCCTGAACAGATTTTATACCGATTGGGACCCGGTTAAGCTGTCGTTTCGTCAGAGCTTGGATAGATGCCGCGCAATCTGGGAGTGCGAATGGGACGTTTTGACGTCAACTCCGCACCGATAGAGTAATGATACTGCCAACCGCTCGATAAACCCGTTTTCGTAGGAGGGTCTTCATGTCCAGTAAACACGACGCCGTGGTCATCGGAGCCGGCCACAACGGACTAACCTGTGCAGCCTACCTTGCGAAGGCCGGCCTTTCCGTGCTCGTGCTCGACGCTTATGACCGTATCGGTGGCATGAGCACATCGGAAGAGCTGACGCTCCCCGGCTTTCAATCAGATGTCCACGCGGTCGGTTACCAGTTCGCCAATTTGTCCCCGACGCCGGAAGAACTCCGGCTTGGCGAACACGGATTTGAACTCATCCGCCCCAATCCGAACATGGTGCACGCTTTTCCGGACGGCACCTGTGTGGGTCTGTTCCGAACCGTTGAGGAGACGTGCGAGAGCATCGCTCAGTTTTCGCGGCGCGACGCATCCACCTGGAAGAGCATTTTTGAGGGCTATCTCGAACAGAAGGAGATATTTACCGCAGCCGTAACTGCTCACCCCGTCACGCGTCTTGAGCATAGTGTGATTTGACCATATTGGCGGCATTTCCGGCCAGCGCGATCTGGATCGCGACAAGTGGATTATATCCGAGGGCACCCATGGAACTCAGGTAGCTTGATATCCGGCACCAGGCGTGTGCATAGCGGTCTGTCCGGAAGCAGCCCGAGACTTTGATTTTGACCTTTGCCATCCTGATTTTTTGCTCGCCCGCGTTATTGGTGAAGCTGACATCGGGTTCGCTCATGAAGCGAAGCACGGAGTCCTCGTGTTTCAACAGACGCTCATGCAGGTTGTGGGCATCCGACTTTGCGACCCGTCCGCGCTTACCTTCCGGTTTCGCAGGAACGTCGGGCATTTCCCCGGCACCTTGCGTCAGAATGGTCCGATACCTTTTGCGTATCTTGCGACATTCGGCCTCGCTCAACACCCCGGTCTCGCTCTTGTTGACCTTATGGCAGACCTCACGCAACACCTTCCTCATCAGGCGCGCCCAACGGTAATTGCTGGAGTCGACGACAAAGGTCAGTTCCCGAAGCAGATGCGACCCGCATAGCTGATGCTTGCACTGGCTGTATGCAAGGTAGGATGCCCAGCAATCATGGATCAACACCCCGGTGTAGACCGGAATGATGCCGAATGCCTCTATCGCTTCCTTGCCGCGCCTGGGGTGCAGGAACTTGATAGTGTGGATACCCCGCCCGGAGGCATCGTAATGTGCCAGGTGCCGTTATACTGAACGTCACAAATCAAAGGGAGAGTATCCACATGTCGGAAGTTAGCATCATCGGCGTTGATCTTGCAAAGCAGGTTTTTCAGGTCCACGGAGCCACAGCCGATGGCTCGGTTGGCTACCGCAAGAAGTTGAGCCGCGCCCAGTTCATGCCGTTTCTTGCACAGCAGCCCCGATGCATTGTCGCGATGGAGGCCTGCGCCACAGCTCACGATTGGGGCCGCGAGATCGGTAAGTTGGGCCATGAGGTGAAGCTGATTCCACCTCAGTACGTGAAACCTTTTGTCAAAAGGCAGAAAAACGACAGGGCAGACGCTGAGGCGATCACTGAAGCTGCCTCCCGGCCGACCATGCGGTTCGTTGAGGTGAAATCCACCGAGCAGCAATCGCGCGGCATGCTGTTCCGATCACGGCAGATGTTTGTCAGGCAGCGCACGCAGACCATCAATGCGCTGCGCGGCCATCTCGCCGAATATGGCGTGATCGGGCCGAAGAGCAAGGCGGGGATCAAGAAGTTGAGAGCCGCGCTGGACGACGATACCAATGGGCTGCCCGCCCTCGTGCGTAACACGGCCCGGATGTATGCCGAGCACATCGATCTGCTGGCGACCAGGATTTTCGATCTGACGAAGCAACTCAAGACGGAGGCGAAAGCATCCGGCACAGTGCGAAGGCTGACAACAATGCCGGGCGTCGGGTTGCAGACGGCACTGGCAATTGAGGCCTTTGCCCCGGACATGAATTGCTTCAAACGGGGGCGTGACTTCGCAGCCTGGCTGGGTCTCGTGCCGCTTCAGCGCTCGACAGGCGGTAAGGACCGGCTCGGGAAAGTTTCGAAGATGGGTCAGAAAGACATCCGAAGCCTGTTGATCATCGGGGCGATGTCAGTGATCAATGCGGCGACGCGGTTTGGGGTTCGCAAGGGAAGCTGGCTGGCCAGAATGCTGGATCGAAAACCGAAGCTTCTGGTCGCGATCACGCTGGCCAACAGGATGGCACGGGGTATCTGGGCCATGATATCGAAACAGGAGAATTATCGGAATCCGGAGGCGGTAGCGTAAGCGCGGATCGCGCAACGCTTCGCGTCGGTGCCCGGGACGTGTGAAGAGGTCGACGAATAGCATGGGAGATTGATCGGAAAGATCCGGAGCGGGAAAACCATGTTGACCCAAAAGGCAAAATAGCTCTGGAACTTGATTTGGACCCGGTTCGCGCATCACCATACCGGCCCGCGGCTGCACAAAAAGCCGCACTGTGAGGCCTGATAAATGACCGCATCCGATCACACGCTCACATCACCGTTCGAAAATCGCTTGACACCGGGGTATCCATAAATGAGGGTCAGGGAGTCATCGGTCAGCACATGCAGCCACTGGTTTTTGCTGTCGACCCTGAAACCGGTCTCATCGGCATGCAGGGCCGGGCGGGTCAGAAGATGTGCGGCGGCAGCCGTTTCCCAGGGTTCAAGCGCCTCGTGCAGTCGCTGGATGTAGCCCAGGCAGGTGGCCTGCGACATCCTGACGCCAGAGATGGCCCGCACCAGTTCGACGGCGCGGCGCAAAGACAGCATCTGGGCAATCAGCAGGTTGATCACGAAGGCCTGAAAGCCAACGCCATATTGCAAAGGCCCCGGCATGTTTTCAGGGAAACGCCCCTTGGTTCGGGTGCGGCATTTGGGGCAGTCCCTGGTTTCCGCGACGACCTTTTTCTCGACAACCTCGAACATGATATCGAGATGGATGCGTTCCTCGCGCGCCGAGGGTTCGACGTCTGAGAGATCAGCCCCGCAACTGTCACAAACCTGGACGGTGGAGGTTTCCCCGACGGTGACCTTGCGAAGGTTTTCGCCCGTCATCCAGTTCGGCGCCACACCCTTGCCGGAAGCCTTTTTGCTCCGTTTCCCGGTGTTGTCCTTATCCGTCTGCGACGGCGCAATACTGGAGTTCTTGCCGGTCTTCCTGGTCGTCTTTTCCAGAAAGATGGCGATCAGGATGCCCAGCAAGCTGCACAACACGCCAATAACCGCATCGACGTCATCTGAAATCCTGCCCGCTTTGCGCAGCGCGGCAATGCGCGCCCTGGCAGCATCGAACTCTTCACGCAGGGAAGTGCCATTCACGCTTGCCATCAGTCCGCCCGCGATGCCATGGACATCAGGCCATGCGGTGGCCGCATCGCCTTTTCAGGCTTCCAAATGCAGCGAGTAGCCTTGACTGAAAGACCACCCCAATGCGGCTTTTCCCAAATCAATCGAACACGTGTCATAACCCGATAGAATCACGAAAATCGCAATGAGGGGATCGTTAATAGCCGATTCAAATCGTCGCACCACTCCGAGGCCAAAAAGGCATCTCGATTGAGCTAGTGGGTCTGAAACCGCCGTTGAATCTCGGGGACTTAAAGTGGGGGTGAGCAGTTACCCGCAGCCGTCAATGCCAGGCCTGTCTCATTCGAAGAGCAGATGGCGGGTCTCACTTCCATGCCCGGCGGCTTCGATCTGTTCCGCTTTCAACAACAGTCAGTCCGGGCATGGGCGGATGAGGTCTTTGAGGCTCCGCAGACCAAGCAACTGATCGGCGCATGGGCACCCCATGTCGGCACGGCACCCGACGACGGTGGCGGCGCTAATCTCGCATGGCTTTTCAACACGGTGATACAGGACGGCGGCAACAATCTGGTCAAGGGCGGCATGCAGAACCTGCCCAATACGCTGACCGCGGTTATCGAAGCGCATGGCGGTTCGGTCCGCACCGGCGCTCGTGTTGACGGTATTCATGTTGAGAATGATGCTGCGGTGGCCCTACGCCTTGCCGATGGCGAGGAGATCGAGGTCGGCAAGCTCATCGCCTCGAGTGTTGATCCACGACAACTGGCGCTCAAACTGCTCGGCGAAGAGGTTGTCGGAAAGCAGATCGTGGATAAAATGCGGCGATATGATTACGGTCCCGCCGCCATGGCCCTGTTTCTCGCGCTGGATCGGCCGGTTGCCTACAAGGCGGGAGATCTGCCGTCGCGATCTTCCGGTGTCCACTGCGCACCCTCCGATTTTGAATATCTGGCGCAGGTCTTCCTGGAGGTGCGAAGCGGTCTGTTGCCTTCGGAGCCTTTCTGCGTCGTGTGGAACGAGGGCACTGTCGATCCGAGCCGCGTTCCTCCGGGCAAGGAACTTCTGAAGTTCTTCATCATGCCGGTTCCCTACGAGATCAAGGGCGATGCAGGCGGAACCATTTCAGCCAGGACCTGGCAAGACGCCAAGGAGCCGTTCATCGACCGAGTCATCGCACGCATAGAGCGCGACTATATGCCCGGACTGAGCCAGCAGATTGTCGGAAGGGCCATACAGTCACCCGTCGATTTCGAAGAGCTGCTGCCGAGTTGTCACAACGGCACTGTGACACACGGCTCCATGATGGCCTATCAAATGGGTGCCATGCGTCCGATCCCGGAACTTGGCGGGTATCGGACGCCGGTTTCCAATGTCTATCTGTGCGGGTCCGGAAGTCACCCCGGTGGCGGGATTTCAATGTTGCCGGGCCGCAACGCCGCCCGGGAAATCTATCGCGACCTTGGCATTGATTTCTCAAATACGATCGGGTGACCGAGCGAACGGCAATAGCAACCCTGAAAGCGCTCTAGGAAACTGACTTGCTTCCCGGGAGGTGCACGGTGCGGACATTCTCCATGAGGCCGCGACGAAGGTCGCTTCGAACTTACGCGCTCTTCCCGAGAAATCTGGTCGCGCGTTGTTTTCTCAAGCTCTCCCATCAAAACAACGGGCTCTGCAAGGGCATATCAACGGCCAATCGCTATTGTTGACGTCAGCTTAGCCCCTCATTCAGAACCTTAATGTCAGACCTGCCGACCCATCCTGGCTTGTGGTGTTCGGTCCGAAGGCGCCGTCATATCGCACATGCGCGGAGAACGTTTCGGAGACGTCAATGGCCATGCCAATGCCGACCGCCAAGCGATTCCGGTCAATCGGCGCGGATGACGTCAGGAAGGCCGCATCGGGAACGGAAAGGACCGAGGCCGTGGTGACGTTCGTATCTCCGAACACATGTTCCCACTGGACGCCGGCGTCAAATGCGACCGATCTTTTGCCAAAGTTCCAGTTGATGCCGATCGCCGCGCCCAGGCCCGTCACCGCCTGGCTGGCGCTGTCCGAACCCACGGTCAGGTTGAGAATGCCGGCTCCGCTCTCGGTAAACCCGCCACGGTCCACATAGGCGGCATCAAGTGTTGCGAGCGGCCCGAAACGGACGCCGTTCTGTTTTATCCCGGCAAGATCGTGGAATGCCGCGAACGATCCGGCGACGCTGTTGCCACCCGCCTTTCCATCGCCGAACATCACGTCCGCGCCAACAGGGATAAAGCGGTCGAAGTCAAAGCGGTGATGGGCGTAGGATGCAGCGCCCGACAGCGTCAGCCGTCCAGTTGTGGCCGTGCCATAAACACCAGCATGCCAGCTGTCGATATGAGCCACTGAATCGCCGGTTTGAACGTCGGTTGATATGTAGCCGGCGGCGAACCCGCCGCTTGCGGGGATCTCGGCACCAGCCTGGAATCGCCGTTCCAATCCGAATGCGAACCCGGCCTCGCGCGCTTTCCAGCCGGGCGTTGCGCCATCGGCATTGACATCGGTATCCGCGCCGATGGCCGCGCCCCATACCGCCCCGTCGCGGATGTCAGCCGCACCATTCCCGGCTTGCCGCTCATTGACCCGTTCAATGCCGGGAACAAAGCCAAAGACCGCATCGGCGAGCCCATCATCGGTCCGGCCGGCGGCCAGCAACCGGCTTCGCCGCCGCAGGGTCTCGACAAACAACAGCGAAGACTCGAGTGCCGCCATCGATGCCGACGGGTGGATCTCTTTTGGCGACAAACTGCCGGGAGGCGGGCCGGCGACGAATTTCAGCTGCACCGAATTGGGACTGTAGACGGCCTGAAGGTCGATATCGGGAAGGTTGTCGGTGACGGCCGCAAACTGTCCAGTGACCCCACCACCGGCACGGATCAGCGTCCATGTCGTTGGATCGGCCGGGATGACAAGCGGATCCAGCACAGCATTAAACACGGTGCCGCCGCTGGCGATCGTCACCGTGCCGGTTACATCCAGAAGGTCGGCGGTTCCGTCCGGCCGAAGGTCGACAGCGAAAATCGCACCATTGTAGAACGCGACATTGCCGGTGACATTCATGGTGCCGAGCCCAACGCCCGGCGCGAGCGTCGCGCCATTGTTGATCGTCAGGCCGCCTAGCGTGGCGTTGCCGGTCAAAACGCCGCCATTGGCGACGAAACTGGCGGTCGTCGCATTGGAAAACGTCCACACGCCGCTGTTGACTTCAAAGGCCTCGAACTGCCGGTATTGCCGGGTGTTCGTGCCGGTGTCGATCAGGCTGAGATCAAACGCACCGTTGCCTGCGCCGCCATAGCGCAGCGTGTCGAAACCGGCATCGGCGAACACAATGCCTGTTGCGGCGAAGCCCGGCTGAAGCTCAAGCCGGTCTGTGAAGGTTCCCGGAGCGAACTGGATGGCGCCGCCGCCGCCGCCGATGACATTGCCGGCCAATGTTACATGGGTCGCGCCGCCGACAATGTCGACCGCCCGATCATCGGCGGTCGTGCCAGTGCCCCGCACTGTTCCACCCGGAAGAATTGAGAGAGTTGAGGTTGTCGTTGGGCCAATGTCGAGAAAGATGCCATCCGTTCCACTGACAATGCCGCCGTCAACCTCTACATCGAGTGCTCCGAATGGCACGTTTGCAACAATTCCAACCAGTTGAGCGTCGATCGTACCGATCGATCTGATTGCGACGTTAGCAGCCCCGGCACTGACACCTCCAATAATGCCTATATTTGCGTTGATTCGGCCATTCGATGTAATATTCATATTGCCGCTGACAATGCCCGCTACAATGCCGTTCGCGTGCAAATTACTGTCTACGGTGATGTGGCCATTCGATGTAATATTAATGGTGCCGCTCACTACTGTCCCGTTAAGCTCATAAGAATTTCCGATAAGATTCTGTAAATAATCATTTAAAACGGTCTGATAGCCTGTCACCGACTTGAACTGCTAAACGTGGCAATCATGCTCTCCAGAGTAATTTCACATGGAGAGATCCGAACAATGTATACAGGCAAACTTGTGTTCGCGCAGGCTATGGATCATCTGCCGATGCACACTCTTCGACGCTGCATCCGGCGTTACGGTGGAAACAATCGCATCAGGAGCTTTAGTTGCGAGGATCAATTCCGCAGCATGGCATTTGCCCAGTTGACCTCAAGAGAAAGCTTGCGCGACATCGAAACCTGCCTGCGCGCTCAGGCTCAAAAGCGATACCACATGGGCTTTCGCTCCCCGGTATTTCGCAACACTCTGGCCAGGGCCAACGAGCGACGTGACTGGCGCATCTATGGGGATTTTGCTGCGGCGCTTATCACAATCGCTCGAGCGCTCTACGCCGATGACAGCTTTGAAGTTGACTTGCAAAACACCGTATATGCCCTCGATTCCACAACCATTGATCTGTGCCTTTCAGTATTTCCCTGGGCGCATTTTCGGCGCGCAAAAGCAGCGATCAAAATGCACACCTTGCTTGATCTGCGTGGAAATATCCCAACATTTATAGACATTTCGCCAGGCAAAATGCACGACGTCAATATGCTGGACATCCTGACGCCCGAACCTGGTGCCTTCTATATCATGGACCGCGCCTATCTTGATTTCGAACGCCTCCATCGCATCCACATCAGCGGCGGGTTCTTTGTCTTGAGGGCAAAGTCGAATACCAGGTTGCAGCGTATTTATTCCGAGCCCGTTGATCGCAGCACCGGGGTTATCTGCGATCAAGTCGTAAGGACTGCGGCGCAAAAAGTTCGAGCAGCTTCCCGGACAAACTGCGGCGAATTCGGTATCGCGACACTGAACGAGACAAGACTCTGATCTTCATCACCAACAACTTTGTCTTGTCGGCAAAGACCATTGCCGCACTCTACAAATCGCGCTGGCAGGTAGAACTGTTCTTCAAATGGATCAAGCAGCACTTGCGCATCAAGTCGTTTTTCGGCACTTCTATCAATGCGGTGAAGACACAGATATGGATTGCAGTCTGCGTTTATGTGCTTGCCGCGATCCTAAAGAAACGGCTCGATAGCGACATGAGTCTCTACACAATTCTCCAGATTCTGGACGTCACTCTTTTCGAGAAAATTCAACTGGATCAGCTTATTACAAGTTCCGACAACACATCTGCGCCGGGGGCTCAGCCCAAGCAACTGAATTTATTCGACTTTTAACGGGACAGTAGTGGGTGCCGCTGTCAAAACTTGACACAATACCGTTCGCGCTCAAAACACTGCTTACTGTGATGTCGCCCGTCGACCGAATTGTAGTGTTTCGGGGGGCAACGGCGCCCAAGGGGCTATTAGCCAAGATGCCCGTTGCAAATGCAGAGCCTGATACGAAGATGTCACCGTTCGAGATGATCTCCACGTCGCCTGCGTTCCGAACTGAGCCCCTTATGCCGTATATGTCGAATGGCCGCACGGGAAATCCAGGCCAAGGAGCTGTGACGACCCTGACGTTACCGATCGAGTCGACACGCACCGAGCCGGTGTCCAACACCTGCCCATCGATGGCACCAAACTGACCTTCGATATTGCCCCGTGATGTGATGTCCACACGGCCCTTGCCGCGGATGAAACCATCAATCCCAAGCAGATTGGACTTGAGATTGCCAATTGTGTTGATGGTGATGTCGCCAACAGCATTGAAAGGGCCTGTGCCGTTAACGTTTGCGTTGACGGCGCGCCCGCCCGTTGCGATGGCCTCGAACGTTCCGAGATCGAGATTGATGGTGATGTTGTTGTTTACCGTCGTGAAATCGATAGCGTTTGCGCCGCCCGTATTCTGAAGGTTTTGGGTTAGATTGTTGACATTCAGCGTGTCAATGACCGGTCCGGTTGCGGCGACTCCTGCGGACAAATCACCGGTGCAGGTCGCTATTGCCCCGACGACGATGCACGGTCCACCCGATGGCGGCACCACATTCTGTGCATAAACAACGCCAGCCTCTTGTGAAGCGAACGCACCGACACATGCGACCGTGGCCAGGAGGGTCCGGCGTTTCGCCAGCCATCGGGTGCTGCGACGCACGACCGGCAGTCTGGCCTTTGGGGCTGCGTTCTCCGACGTGTTTGTCATCCCACACATCTTGCCCCGCGCATCTGCTTGTCGGGATCGGCCAGCCTCAAAACTGGAACGTTCCCTTTGCATGGGCGCTGTGCTGACTTGTGTTTTGCGAGAACAAGCCCTGATAGCCGAGCGACAGCGCCATGCCGTTTTTCTTCAGCACCTCGACACCGGCCCCAACATCGAAGAACAGATCGTCGAAATCGGTGGTCGACGAGAAGCTGCCGATGCCGGCGGGTGCGGCGACGAACTGCGCGGTCAGATCGAAATCGGTATCGGGAAAATAGGTAAGGCCCGTCTTTATGAAGGGCCGCACATTGGTGTCCTCGTCATGCGCGAAGGTTCTACCAACCTCGACGGCTGGCGAGATCGCGAAATAGCTGCCGCTCGATCCGGTGACGGACAGATTGCCCGCGCCGCCGCCGGTCTCGGTCAACCCGTCGCGGTCGAGATAGCTCCATTGCACATCAAGCGAGGGGATGGCGAAGACGTCGCCGAACCCGGCCTCATAAGCGGCGCGGGCCTGGCCGGTTACAAAGCTGACCTGATGGTCCGACTTGGCGTTTGCCGCAAAGCCGCCGATGGCGATTGCGCGTGTTGTGTCGTAGTCGGCGATGCCGCCTGACACGGCGCCGCCCAGCAGCCAGGGGCCATTCTGATACTTGACCGCAAGGCCGCCCTGGTAACGGTTGACGGTGCTGCTGGCGCCCGCATCGGTATCGAGTTCGCCATAGGCATAGCCGAAGCCGATATTGGCGTGCCAGTTCGCGGCAAGCTCGAACTGCACGCCGGCCGACAGGCCGCCCGCGGTGTCGTTGAAACCTACATTTTCGGAGGTGCCGTCAAAGTCGAGCACGCCGCCCTGCGGGCGCACCCAGTAGCACTGGCCCTCGGCGATCGCGGTTGTTCCGTATTGCGGGCAGGAAAACAGGTCACCGGAGAAGTCCTGGCTGGCGAAAAGCGTCGCCGTCTCGCTATTAAGGTAGATCTCCGGCAGGAGCTGGTTCAACGCGTCCCGGTAGGTGGCGGCGTCGGCCGGGCCATTGATGAGCGCCAGGAGAATAGCATCGAGCCTGCCGGGTCCGAGTCCATATGCTGTGCTAAGGTAACTGACCAGCTCCGTCTGGTTGCGATTGAGACCGGTGCCCGGCGCGGTAAAGTCGAGGCTGTAGTTCAGCACAACGTCATTGGCATTGGGAAAGCCAAGGCTTGCCTGCAGGACCGGGCTGGCGAGCAGGCCAAGGCCGATATTCGTGGTCCCACCCGCCGCAGTCAGGATTGTCTCGGTGCCGGCCGTTGTTAGCAGGCTGGCCATCTGAACGCGCACGTTACCAGCGAGCGAGGCCGTGCCGGACACGCCCACGAAGTCGGACGAGCCGACATCCACCAGATATTCGCCCGATGCGGCCTGGACGAAATTGCCGGTGATGGTGGTGTTGGCCGGCCCATCATTGAGCGCTGTTCCGCTTGTGGATGAAAGTGTGACGTTCCCAAGCGTGTTTACGGTGTTCTTGGTACCCGTATTGCTGCCAAATAGAACACCGGCACCTGTGCCACCCTGAATGGCGCCATTCGCCAGATTTACAGTGGAGTCTGATGCTTCAGCTAACGGGTTTGACGCGATTCCGTTCTGCCCCCCCCAGGATGTTTCCGGTCGAATCAATCCTAATCTGACCTGTGGACGCGGCTGCAAAAATTCCCTGTGAATTCAGACCTGTAACAACAATATCAGCCGAGTTCGTTACAGACACATTTCCATTGGTCGCTACAGCAAAGATCCCGCTAAACCCGTCACCAGAACCTGCTATTGCGTTATTGTTGAAGACCGACACATCTCCGGAGCTATTGCTGGCAAAGATGCCATAACCGTTGTTGCGTGCAGCAGTGATTGCGCCGCTGTTGATAACGACGTTTCTGCCGCCAGTGGCAGATGAAAAGATCCCCGTTCCGGCGAAGATATCCCCATCGTTTCGCACAATACTGCGGATATCCTCCGTCACCGTCAGATTAGAACTAGCGTTAAATAAGCCAGTGGTTGCCGCGCGAATGTTACCACTGTTTGTTATTGACGAAATTCCACGTGCCGAACTGCCAAAAATACCATAGCCGTTCAGAGAATTTATGTTGCCGGTGTTCGTGATAACACTACCGCCAAGCGCTAATGAGGTAGAAGAAATACCACCAGATCCGATGCCTCTTGTCGAAATGTCACCACTGTTATTGATGGTGATACCGCCCGCGCCTGTTCCGTTTATCAAGCTGAATATGGCACTTGAATTGTCGCCGACCGTTGTCAAATTCCCTTTAGCGGTGTGCGCAATCCGGCTCATTCCGGCCACTGAATCCGGTTCAATCCGGCCATCTATTCCGGTTTATTGCGGCCACCGAATCCGGCTCATTGCGGCCAGCTTGTGGACAACGGTGATCAACCTTTCTGGGTGATCTGAAACACGGGCATTCTTGCGCCTTTTCAACAGCAAAGGTGGCGAGGATGGCCAGGGAAAGATTACCCATGCGTAAGATCAGAGATGTGCTTCGGCTCAATGCTGAAGGTTTGTCGAACCGCAAGATTGCCGTCAGTGTGGGCGTCGGGCGAACGAGTGTTGGCGAGACGGTCCGGCGGGCGCAGCAGGCTGGCCTGAATTGGCCGTTGCCTTCCGATTTGAGCGATGAGGCGCTTCAGCGGCGCTTGTTTCCGGTGGTGGTCAAGGCGAAGAAGCCAAGCCTGCCCGACTGGGCCTGTATTCACCGCGAGCTGCGGCGCCCCGGTGTGACCTTGCTGTTGCTGTGGGAAGAGTACCGCACCGCTCATCCTGACGGGCTTGGGCGCACGCAATTCTACCAGCTTTATCGTCAATGGAAGGGCAAGCTGTCGCCGACCATGCGGCAGACCCATACCGCTGGCGAGAAGATGTTCGTTGACTATGCCGGCCAAACGATTCCGATCATCAACGGGCTCACCGGCGAAGTGCATGAGGCGCAACTCTTTGTCGCTTGCCTGGGTGCGTCCAGCTACACCTATGCCGAAGCGACCATGACGCAGAGCCTGTCCGACTGGACGGGATCACATGGTCGTGCCTTCGCGTTCTTTGCCGGCGTTACCGACCTTGTGGTGTGCGACAATTTGAAATCCGGCATCACCAAGGCCTGTTTCCATGAGCCGGCGATCAATCGCACCTATTGCGATCTTGCAAGGCACTACGGAACGGTCGTGGTCCCGGCAAGGCCGAAAAAGCCTCGGGACAAGGCAAAAGTCGAGACGTCGGTGTTGGTGGCGGAGCGCTGGATCCTCGCCGCACTCAGGAACCGGCAATTCTTCTCGCTGACGGATGTGAATGCGGCGGTCCGCGAACTGCTCGAAAAGCTCAACAACCGCGTGACGCGCCATCTTGGCGGCAGCCGGCGGGAACTGTTCGAAGACCTTGACAGGCCGGCACTGAAAGCACTGCCGCAGGATCCATACGAATATGCAGCGTGGAAGGAATGCCGTGCCGGCCTTGATTATCACGTTGAAGTGGACAAGCACTACTACTCGGTGCCTCACACGCTTCTACGCAAAAAACTGTGGGTCCGCTCCACCGAGCGCACCGTCGAGATCTTCGATCGGGGCAATCGTGTTGCCAGCCATCTGCGCGGTCCAGGTAACAGACGACATACAACCGTGCTCGAGCACATGCCGGCCAACCATCGCCATTACGCCGAGTGGACACCTGAAAGTATCAAGCGCCAGGCTGGCAAAGTCGGCCCGACCACCCAGGCCCTGGTCGAAATCATCCTGCGCGAAAAACCCCATCCCGTTCAGGGGTTCCGCGCCTGTATCGGCATCGTGAAGCTCGCGCCGCAGCATGGAGCGCAGCGCCTCGAGGCGGCATGCGGCCGCGCCATCGACATCGGGGCGCACTCCTACACCTCCGTCAATTCCATCCTCAAGAACAATCTCGATCGCAAACGGCCCGAAAAAGCCACGGACGGGCCGCCGATCCTCCATCAAAACATCCGTGGCTCAGGCTACTTCCATTGAAAGGAAATGAAATTGCTCAACCATCCAACCCTCGACCAGTTGAAAGAACTCAAACTGGACGGCATGGCCGACGCCTTTGTCGAGCTGCAGGCACAAGACCGGGCTGCCGATCTCAGCCACCCCGAATGGCTGGGACTGTTGCTCGATCGGGAAACAGCAAACCGCAGCACCAAACGCTTCAATACGCGATTACGGGCCGCCAGGTTGCGCCATGTTGGCGCCTCGATAGAAGACGTCGATTACCGCGCGTCCCGTAAGCTCGACAAGGCATTGTTCCAGCAGTTGGCAACCTGCAACTGGATCAGACATCACCGTTGCCTGCTGATTACCGGGCCGTGCGGGGTCGGCAAAACCTGGCTTGGCTACGCCCTCGGTCAAAATGCATGCCGCCATGGCTACACGGTCCTTTACAAGCGTGTGCCGCGGCTCTTCGCCGAACTCGAACTGGCGCATGGCGATGGTCGGTTCCCGCGCTTGTTCCGGACGCTCGTCAAGGCCGATCTGCTGATCCTCGATGACTGGGGCCCCGATCGTCTCAATGCCAGCCAGCGGCGCGATCTCCTGGAAATCATCGAAGACCGCCACGGTGCCGGCTCGACAATGATCACGAGTCAACTGCCGGTGCACACTTGGCATGACGTTATTGATGAGCCCACATTCGGCGACGCGATTATGGACCGAATTTCTCACAACGCATACCGGCTCGAACTCGATGGGCCCTCGATGCGCAAATCGCAAGGCAATCAAACTGAACAGGAGCAATCGGCATGATCCGAACGAACCTCACGCCCGCCCCGGTGGGTCCACAGGGGCCTCCCACGCGCGCCGCTGCGATAGACTCGTGCCGGTCTCTTCGCGCCGCGCGCGGGTCCCTCCTGGGGACTACCGGGACGGCCTGCACCGTGCTTGACGAAAGGCCAAAGTGCTGACATCAAGAAACCCATCCAGAAGGGTTGATCGCGCCGTCCACAATGCCAGACGCGGAAGTGGCCGCAATCAGCCGGATTCGGTGGCCGCAATAAACCGGAACAGGTGGCCGGATTGGCCGGAATGCGCAAGCGGTGATGGCAATATTGCCGTTTCCAGTTATGAGGGTATTGATTGCCTCTGAATTGTCTGGTGGTTCAGACGCCCCAAAAGTTGATACAGACGCATTAGCCGTGACGGAGATGTCACCATCTCCAAATATTTGAGCTTCAATCCCTTTCGACCCTTTGCCGGTACTCGTATTGATAGCGCCATTGGCAACGATCGTGATTGTGCTGGTGCCGGGGGTCGTTGCACTTTCTATCCTCGTGCCGATGCCGTCTGATAGGTCGCCCCTCGTTGTGATGATGTCATTGGCGGTGACTGAGACATTGCCGTTGCCACCGAGCAAGACATCAATTCCGCCCGAATTGAATCGGCCCTGTGTAACCAGCGGACCGTTGGAGGTAATGTCGATATTGCCGTTTCCAGATACACGCGCTTCGATTGCTTCCGATTGGACTTCCTCAGTTGTTATGGGACCATCATTGACAATCGTAATGCCGCCGTTTCCAAGGATTGTTGTTTCAATCCCGGTCGATGACGGCTGCTTGGTTGTAATTGACCCTGTTTTGTTGACGACAATGTTTCCGTTATTGCCGATCTCAACCATAATTCCTTCGGATGCATTACCGTCGGTGGTGATACCAAAAAGATCCAGATCAGCTTCGAGAACGGCATTGCCATTGCCGGCAATGTCAAATTTGATGCCCTCGTTGTTGTTCCCCGTTGGGGTGATGGCCGAAGTAAGGTTCCTGACGGTCAATTCGTTCAGCGGCGGTCCGTTGGCATCAAGACCCGCGGACAGATCGCCCTCGCAGATCGAAACACCGCCGAAGAACGTACACTGGGCAGGAACAGTTCCCGGCGGGTTGAGGATGACCTGCGCATTGACCGCGTAGACGGGGGCGATCGCCGCGGCAAGCGCCGTGCCCGATGCGAGCATTGCCCTGCGAAACAAGCGTATTTTTTGCTTCGCCGGCTGATCCTCCCGGCGCTGCAGCGCGGCTTGCCGCCGCCGCCCATGACGGTTCAGCCGCCGGACTGGATCATGTGTCGCCGACGGCACGCACAGCTTTGCCACATCCATGGAGACCCCACCCAAAAAGCCAGCCCGGCACCCAACGCATTTGAGCCCGGGAATCCCCGCGAAAAAGCCCGACCGGCCTTTCCCGCGCATCAATTCGGGCAGACACGACATGTGTCCGCCCGAGATAAAACAATCACCCGGATTCTAACCGCGCTCCTCGGACGGCGAAATCTGACAGAAATCTCATCTTTGTAGGCCTTGCGTCTCAGCGGTTGCCGGCACGGTTTTGCACCTCAGTATTGCTTGTTGTCCGTTTCACAGTAACGGTTCAGCGAGGAGACGCGGCGGCCGGGGAAAGAATCGCCATTCAGCGCTTCGAAGCGATGGAACCACGCGCAGGGCACGGATGTTCATGCCGTTCGTTTCCCGAAATTGTGCAAGGAACATTTCGGACATGGGCGGAGACAGGCACATGCCGGGCCTATGTGCCGGCAACATGCGGGGTACTACAACAGGCATCCATGATCGATGTCGCGGCCGGCGGTGGGGTTGCTGACGACATGGTATTGATCGTTGTGGGTCCATGTCCGCCCGTCCATCAGCAACCTTCACCGCCTTCCCGCCAACTTCGTGCGCCTGGCGGGTATTTGACCGACTGGCTCAAGCACCCGATCGGAACGGGTGCCCGAAAAATGCGAACGGTGGAGACCTATAAAGGTCTCCGTTCGAACGAAATCGGGGGCTTAAGATTCCGCCCGGATTTGCCGTTCTCACATCAAGGACTTTATCCGGACGATGCGAATGAAAAAATCTGTTCCACGTCTTAATGTTGTATGGCTTGCGTCTCAACGGTACGCATTTCGGCTGCACGTCTCAAAACAGCCGGTTGCTGATCTTAACCTGCAATGTCGTCGGGTATCCTTGTGTACAGGAATCTGTACCTGCGCCGTTATCCATTGCGAAACTGATCGAACCAGGCTTTCGTGACCTGCATGAGCTCCGTTGGTGCCCGACCGCGAGCTGGCTTTGCATTTGCCAGACAGGCGGAGGGAGAGACGCCAAACCGCTCACGGAACAACCGATTGAAATGTGTGGCGTCCGTAAAATGCCATCGCTTGGCAATTGCGCTCACGATACCGCGTTCCGGCTTTGCTCTGGCAAGCTCGAAAAAGCACCGGTCCAGGCGGCGGTTGCGGATGTGGCGCAATATGCCGCCCTCTTCATCGAAATGCCGATAGACCGTGGCACGAGATACATTGAACGCGCTGGTGATCTTGTCGATATCAAGGTCCGGGCGGCCGAGATGCAAACCCACAAAGTCACGCAGGAGCAGCGACAGGGGCAACTCAAGATCCTGCGGATCGTCGTCGCCGGCTGTGCGTCGCAGCATAAATCGGCCCACCAGATCAAGAAAGGTCTGTTCCAGAAGCGCGGCGTTTTCATGGGGACCTTGATTCTGAGCTGCCAACATCTCGGTATGCGCGCATAAAAGAAGGCGGCCTGCCGGTGAGTTGAGGTCGAGAGATGTCAGCTTTGGCTCTTCGCCACGCGCGAATCCGAGGGCCGAGTGTGGTATGTACGTTCCAAGGCTTCGGTTGCGCGTTTGAATAGCCTGGTAAGGCAGCGACATGTCAACGAGCCGCAGGCTGTCCGGCGTGATGTCGAACTCGGTATCGTCGACCATTCCACGCCCGCCTTTTGAGATGATCCGCGCAAAGTGCAGGTATTGTGAGTCGACGTCCTTGCGTGCGGCCGGGTCGTGAACGAACCTTTGAGCGGGAAACGTCGCGTTCGCCGTCATCAGCCCCTGCGATTTTGTGACGATAACATCAATATCGACAACGCTGTCCCTTTCCGGCTCGAGCAGATGGACATCGTAGATTGGTGAACAGAGATCGCGCCATTGTTCAAAATCAAGCTGCATTCGCCAACGCCTCATCCGCGTATGGCCGGCCGAGGAACAGGCCACAATGGTGTTTGGTTCCATGCCGGTTCACCGGATCGCTGATACCCGGTTGTTCGTCGCCAGCTCGGACGAGACCGGCGTCGCTCAGTGCATCATCAAGGTCGGACAAAAGCCGAAACGGCCAGTGTGCGGGGCATATCCCGCGTTCTTGTCCTGCATGGCGGCGACACGTTTCGGGCAAGGCCCACAACATCTCCCCGGAAGTTCAGCGAGAATATTCGGTTTCCGGCAACCTGTCGTTGTCCGGGAGTCCCGACTTTGTTGCCTGAGAGTTTCACTGCCTGCGCAGGAAAGCCTTCAGCACATCGTTCCCGTTACCGGAAGTCTCTGCTGAAATGGCCAGTCGGCGAGAAGCCGAACCTCTCGGTGGCACGGGTATCCGCTCCACCTGATGCCGGACCGAACTCCAGCGCGCCCCAGTAATATTTTGTTCCTGAAAATCAGCACTTTGGCCGTTGGCATGTCTCTTCGGTAACGTGTCCCGATTTGCGTCTTCGTAACGGCTCGTTTGTTGGACGAAGGCTTACGTCATTTGCAATCTGATTTCGCATTGTCAGCCTGACACCGTGTGACCGGTCGAGCCTGTTCCAAGCGGAATAAAACGAAATCGACCGGTTTATCATGCTCTTTACGAGTCTCAATCGGCCAGCTAACGCTAGTGCGGTACTGGCTGTTTGAAACACGGCCAATCTGTGCTGTTTCGAAATACAACGCAGCCGAAAAGGGTTCGTTCATGCCGCTTTCCGGTCCAAGACTGCAAGGCCCTGCCCGTTTATATGATCTGCTTGGAAGCAGCGTGGCGACCAGGCCCGACGAGGTCGCGCTGGTGTCCGCGGCCGATAGCTGGACGTGGCGGCAACTGGGCCGGGACATAAACGCGCTTGCTGCTTGCATGGTTTCCATGGGATTGCGTCCGGGCGACCGGGTCGCCTCTTTGATGCCCAATTGCGGCGAATTGCTGATTTATCAACTGGCTTGCCTGAAAGCGGGTCTTATCCTGACACCGCTCAACTATCGATACACTCCTTCGAATGTCGATCATGCGCTCCATGTGTGCGAGGCAAAATTGTTGCTTGCGCATGCCGAAAGAGCTGCGGACATCGCCGCGAGCGAAATCGCAAACCGGCTGCCAATGGGCCTGATCTGCGCGGGTGGATCTCTGGCGGGCGCGAGGCTATTTGACGATTTGGTCCGGTCCGACCCCGCCGGAAGCGATTTTCCGGAGCCCGATATCGACGCACCGGCATTCATTTTTTTCACATCCGGCAGCACGGGCGAACCCAAGGGGGTGATGCACAGCCTTTCATCCTTCGGATCGATTGCTGCAGGTTTCGCCCAGGCCATGGATCTTACTGGAAATGATGTCGTATTCCCGGGCGGCTCCATATCGCATGTCGGCAGCCTCTCCACCGCATTTGCCGCGCTGTCTGTCGGCGCACGCGTGGTCCTGGCGCGCAGTTTCGACGGCGATGTCGTTTTGCCCCTGCTTCGGACACTCCGGCCCACAGTGCTTGTTGCGCTTCCCGCGGCGTTGATCGCTCTGCAACACGATCATGAGGCGAGTGGCGAGGATTTCAGCTCGGTGCGCCTTTGCATAACCGGGGGCGACAAGTTTCCCGTGGACCTCGAGAGAGAATTTACCAAGTTGACAGGACTGGAAATCAAGGAGACTTACGGGTTGACCGAAGCTGCGGACTTCACGCTCGACCCGCCGAACCGGGCCACGAAATCCGGTTCCGTCGGCCTTGTCTGCCCCGGCTACCACGCATCGCTCCGCGATGCTGACGGAAAGGAAGTGCCGACAGGTACCGAGGGAACCTTGTGGATCTCCGGCGATCCGGTGTTCCTGGGCTACTGGAAAAACCCGGAAGCGACTGAAGAGGCCTTTGCCGACGGCTGGTTCAATACGGGCGATGTCATGCGGGCCGATGCGGACGGATATCTCTGGTTCCGCGGCCGGAAAAAACAGATCATCGTGCATGACGGATCAAACATCGCGCCGCAGGAGGTTGAAGAGGCTGTCACGCTTCACCCTGCCGTCGATCTTGCCGGTGTCGTTGGCGTGCACGATGCCGTACACGGCGAAGCCGTCTGTGCCTACGTCACCATCAAGGGTGGCTTGTCTCGACCAACGGGCGCCGAAATCATCCAAACGGCCCGACAAAAAATCGGATACAAGGCCCCGGATGTTATCCACTTTCTCGACGAGATGCCGCTCAATGCATCCGGCAAGGTGGACAGGCTTTATCTTAAAAAACTGGCTGCAGACCGTCTCTCCGCAGACCATGCTCATTGATCAATTCCAGCGCCGGCAAATGTTGAACTTGTGCACCAGGTCATCGATCCAATCGTCCGGAAAAACTCGAATTCAACTGGTCGAGATTCATTCACCATTCAACCGATTGGAAGGAGCGTTACTGTACGAAGGGGATCAATCTTCCCTTGCTCCAAACACCTAGCGTTTTCGGCGTGCGGCCGATTTTTCCAAGCATTGAGACTGATGGCATACAAAGTAGAGATTCCCAGCAAAGGACAAGCACCCGAGGATCGCATATTTTCCGATAGGCGGTTCCCATGAGATTCGCCTGAACATGGCAACGCACTTTTTGACCGGTGCAAGATCCGTTGGGTGAATAAATGTATGCTGCATGCACAAGACACTTTCTGCTTGGCCTGTCTTCAATAGCATTGGTCGCCGCACTGCCAGATCATGGCTTGGCAGATGACATTGTCATCGTGGGCAACAATCCGGCGACGGTTGTTCTGGATGGTGATGACACGCTTGTGATAACGCCAAGCGGCAGCGTAACACCCCCACCCGGAAATGTTGGTGTTCAAAGCACAGGTGGCAATAACGAGATCACCAATAGCGGCTCGATCCGTACCAAGGGCATCGGTGCCAACGGGATTGATAACAACGTGTCGAGCAATTCCCCCGTCACCAACAACGGTTCGATCCATACCGAGGGTGTCTCCGCCGACGGGATCTGGAACAACGTGTCGCACAATTCCCCCGTCACCAACAAAGGTTCGATCCAAACTGAGAATGACTTCGCCGAAGGGATTGACAACAACGTGTCGCACAATTCCCCGGTTACCAATAGCGGCTCGATCCGTACTAAGGGTATCGGCGCCGACGGGATTGAGAACAACGCGTCGAGAAATTCCCCCGTTATCAACAGCGGCTCGATCCGTACCGAAGGGGAGAACGCCGAAGGGATCTGGAACAACGTGTCGGATAATGCTTCCGTCACAAACAACGGTTCGATCCATACCAAGGGTAACATCGCCGCCGGGATTTGGAACGACCAGTCGGATATTTCGCCGATCACCAATAGCGGCTCGATCCATACCGAAGGTATAGACGCTCATGGGATTTTGAATCGCTTTTCGAACAGGTCTCCCGTCACCAATAGTGGCTCGATCCATACTAAGGAAGCGGATGCCCGCGGGATTTGGAATAATGCGTCGGACGATTCCCCTGTCACCAATAGCGGTTCGATCCATACCGGCGGATCGCGTGCTTACGGGATTTGGAACTTTAATTCATTCAATTCGCCCGTCACCAATAGCGGCTCGATCCATACCAAAGGGGATTTCGGTTACGGGATTTGGAGTTTCGGTTCGACCAGTTCCCCGGTCACCAATATCGGCTGGGTTGTAAGCGAAAGAAGCGAGGCCATCCGGATAGACGATACGGATGGGGTGCTGAACCTTCATGCACCTGCCTTTCTTGGCGGTGCGATCACGTTCGTCCAAGGGGCGAGTGCCAATATCACCACCGGGCCGTCCCATTCTGTGCTCTGGCACTTGCCGGCCAATATGATCGGAGGCGATCCAACCATCTCTGGCCCTGTGCCGTGGTTTTATGATGCAACCACCAAACAGTTCGCAACCTATGATCCGTCTGGCCTTCAAGGATCATTCAATCAGCTCGGCAATATGACGAACCTGTTGTCACAGGTCGGCCGCGCGAATCTTGAGACCGGCGGCAGCGAAGAGGGCGTTGCCGCCTATGCGGGAAGCCGCGTCACCTCGGCCTTTGGCAACGGTGGAACGGACGCAGATAACGGTCAGTTCTGGATCACCGGTTTCGGCGGCTCCATCGACCATGACGGCGATGCCTCAAGCCTGGGACAAACCATCCGGCAGATTGGCATTGCGGCCGGCTACACCTGGCAGCAGGCTTTGGACCTGCAACTTAATGTCATGGGGGGCTATATCCACGGCAGTATCGAGGCCAACAGCCGTTTTGCACAATCCCAGGACATTGACAGCGATGGCGTGTTTGCCGGTGTTTTTGGCGACAAGCAATGGGGCAATGTCAGCATCGACTTCGGCCTTGTCGGCGGCTGGCTGTCTTCGGACAGCGCCCGTTTCGTCAATGACAACCTTGCGCTGACCAACGGATTGACGCTGGGCCAGAGCCATGCTGTTGCGTCCTTTGACAGTTGGTTCGTTGCGCCGGAAATCGGCATAGGCATGGATATCAGCCGCAGCGATATCGTCTATACGCCCTCGGCACATCTTCGCTACGCCCTGCAGCAGATCGATGGCTTTACGGAGAGCGGATCGGCTGCCAATGCGCAGGTCGGCTCCCGCTCAATTGGCATGATCGAGGCCAATGTGGAGGTGGCAGCGGCAAAGCCAGTCAAATTCGGCACGGTGACAGGACGCATCGGCTATCTGGCGCGCTATTCCACCGGGGATGAGGCGGTGCCGGTTGTTTTGCTGAACATCACCAACACAGTCGGCTTTGGTGATACCGAAAGCCATTCGGCATATCTTGGCCTTGCAGCAGATATTGATATCACGCCCACCACCAGCCTTGTGCTTGATGGAACCGGTTTTGTTGGTGGCGATTTGCTTGGCTTTCAAGGCCTTGCAAAGCTCGTCGCAAGCTACTGAATGGTGGCCGATCCAGGCCCGCAGAGGACGCGTCCCCGTAACATTCGGAATAGCGATGGTTCTTGCAAGTCGTTGCGGAACCGGTCATGTCAACCAATTATCCGGTCTGCCCTGACGAACCATTTTGACAACAACCTGAAACAAACACCGTCTCGTCAGATAAGCAGGGACAAAACCAAAACGGCCTGAGGGTCCGGCAAAAAGGGGCTGGCTCAGTTACTGTCTGCTGTAGTTGAATCCACGATCGCCATGCAATCCAGGACAGAAGCCGAGTCTAAAGTCGGCGATTCATTGGCGCTTGGAAGTATTGCTTGCTCGAGATTCGCGTCAATCTCCACAGCATCACTTGGTGAAAACCCAAACCGGCTTCGAAATCGCCGATAGAAATGAGGCGGATTGAAATATCCCCAACGTTCGGCGACTCGACGTACCGATCCGCGGTCAGGAGCTGATATCACCAGATCGTCAAGACAACGGTCCAGCCGCTGGCTGTGCAGATATACTTGCAGTCCGCCAAATGGTTTGAACATCCTATAGAGACTGGATCGCGACATATTGAACACCTTGCACAACCGCACCACGTCCAGATCCAGATCATCCAAGTGATCATCGATATAGGTTTTGACTGCATGCCACCGCAGGACCTGGAATGAACCGCGCGCAAGATCATCGGGGCGGGTCAAAGCAAGCACGCCGCGCAGCATGCCGATGATACCCGCAGCAAGAGCGGGCATTTCATTGGGTCTTGTGCCCGGCATGTCTGCAAGCGTTGACGTCAGGGCGCTGGAGATCAATCGCCCGGCTCCGGCTTCTCCACTGAGCGCGAAATGGCTCGGCAGCCGAGTCGGGTCCAGACCTATGGTATCGTAGGGAATGTAAAGTCCAACGATACCACGCCCGCTGGCGGTCATCTGTATCTGTGCCGAACCTTTCATGAAGGACACGTCACCTGGCGTAAAGCGCACATCTGAACCGTCAACGAGCGCTGAACCGCCACCTGAAGTGAAGATACGCAGGCGCAGGTAATCGTCCCTGGCTCGCCGGATATGGGTATTCATGCGCAGGACCGTCGCCACGGGGAAACTGGTTTCTGTCAGGACGATGTCCTTCAGTTTCCACGCCGCCGACCGAAAGGGCGTGTCGTCATGTAGGGCGCTTTCCCGATCCGTTGTCTCGCTCTCGCGCCACGTGTACTCGTCCCAAGCCTCGACTTGCCTCAGCCGGTCTAGATGGGACAAATCTATCAGGCTATCGGGCTGTCGCATCATGGGCGCTCCCGTTTGGAATTGTTGCCGTGTTCAAACAATGTCCAAGCGGTGTTTTTTGTCCACTTTGGAAGTTGCCTTGCGCAAATCGGTCAACGCAAACTCAAAACAAAATCACTACTGTCCCGTTAAGCTCATAAGAATTTCCGATAAGATTCTGTAAATAATCATTTAAAACGGTCTGATAGCCTGTCACCGACTTGAACTGCTAAACGTGGCAATCATGCTCTCCAGAGTAATTTCACATGGAGAGATCCGAACAATGTATACAGGCAAACTTGTGTTCGCGCAGGCTATGGATCATCTGCCGATGCACACTCTTCGACGCTGCATCCGGCGTTACGGTGGAAACAATCGCATCAGGAGCTTTAGTTGCGAGGATCAATTCCGCAGCATGGCATTTGCCCAGTTGACCTCAAGAGAAAGCTTGCGCGACATCGAAACCTGCCTGCGCGCTCAGGCTCAAAAGCGATACCACATGGGCTTTCGCTCCCCGGTATTTCGCAACACTCTGGCCAGGGCCAACGAGCGACGTGACTGGCGCATCTATGGGGATTTTGCTGCGGCGCTTATCACAATCGCTCGAGCGCTCTACGCCGATGACAGCTTTGAAGTTGACTTGCAAAACACCGTATATGCCCTCGATTCCACAACCATTGATCTGTGCCTTTCAGTATTTCCCTGGGCGCATTTTCGGCGCGCAAAAGCAGCGATCAAAATGCACACCTTGCTTGATCTGCGTGGAAATATCCCAACATTTATAGACATTTCGCCAGGCAAAATGCACGACGTCAATATGCTGGACATCCTGACGCCCGAACCTGGTGCCTTCTATATCATGGACCGCGCCTATCTTGATTTCGAACGCCTCCATCGCATCCACATCAGCGGCGGGTTCTTTGTCTTGAGGGCAAAGTCGAATACCAGGTTGCAGCGTATTTATTCCGAGCCCGTTGATCGCAGCACCGGGGTTATCTGCGATCAAGTCGTAAGGACTGCGGCGCAAAAAGTTCGAGCAGCTTCCCGGACAAACTGCGGCGAATTCGGTATCGCGACACTGAACGAGACAAGACTCTGATCTTCATCACCAACAACTTTGTCTTGTCGGCAAAGACCATTGCCGCACTCTACAAATCGCGCTGGCAGGTAGAACTGTTCTTCAAATGGATCAAGCAGCACTTGCGCATCAAGTCGTTTTTCGGCACTTCTATCAATGCGGTGAAGACACAGATATGGATTGCAGTCTGCGTTTATGTGCTTGCCGCGATCCTAAAGAAACGGCTCGATAGCGACATGAGTCTCTACACAATTCTCCAGATTCTGGACGTCACTCTTTTCGAGAAAATTCAACTGGATCAGCTTATTACAAGTTCCGACAACACATCTGCGCCGGGGGCTCAGCCCAAGCAACTGAATTTATTCGACTTTTAACGGGACAGTAGTGAAACAAAATATATTTTTATGGCACTTCTTTCAATCCACGCACGTCACAGAGTGTCCACGTGATCAAGTGTTGATTACTGAGGATCTCGAGTTTTTCGTTGAACCTCTAAGATACTTGCCAAGCTCAGCCAATGGAAACCCGTAATTGAGCCTTCGCCAGACGGTTGTGCTGGCGCTGTCACATTGTTTTTTCATCAAGACTGCCTGGTTGATTGGTTGGCTCACGAAAATACCGTCAAGAGCGTCGAGATGGGTGACGGTACCGGCAGGAGTCGTCAAACTGAGCGGCGCGGAGGACCGTCAGATATCCCGTCAATAATTCTCGCTTCACCGCAATGTCCACGTATGGCGGACATTGGATGATGATGGAATATCGCCTGATATCAATCGCTTGTGGGAACGCTGGTCAACCGCGATCAACACGGATCCACGTGCCATTGCGCCAGCCCTTCGAGCACAGCTCTCAGGGCGTTCGTCGCTCCAAAAGATCCACCGGATCTTTTGGCCGGCTTCGCCGACCGCTCCAGCGCTCCGCTATGGCTCCACGCGTTCGTCGCTAAAAACACCAAATCGTTGGTGTTTTTTTGGTGCTTCGCACCACCGCTCCTCACTCCCACTCGATGATCAATAGGGCGGGTAAGCGGCTGATTTCATGAGGAACTATCCTGCGACAATTCGCGCGTACCGTCAGAAATACCGTCATTTTTGTAAGTTTCAGAGCCGGATTCAAAAGTTATTCAAACGTAACAATACCTTGCGAGACGCCGCGTCATGAACCGGATGCTTGCTATGAACGCCCACGCGGTTGAGTTCTGGATGGTCCTCTCCCAGTCCCGGGCCAGTCTGCGGCAGCGCCCGAGCCAGGCGAAAGTTCGTTCCACCACCCATCGACGCGGCAGAACCTTGAAACCGACTGCGCTGTCGCAGCGCTTGACGGTCTCGACCGTCCAGTCGCCATGCCCCGCGAGCGCTGCTCGCAACTTCGGTCCCGCATAGGCGCCATCGGCGAAGATGTGGCGCAGCCAGGGGAAGCGGTCGCCGACAGCCCTGATCAGGTCGCAGGCCCCGTCCCTGTCCTGAATGTTGGCGGCGTGAACGATGATGAACAGCATCAGGCCGATCGTATCGGTGACGATGTGTCGCTTGCGGCCCTTGACCTTCTTGCCGGCGTCATAGCCGCGAACGCCCCCGCTTTCGGTGGTTTTCACGCTCTGGCTGTCGATCACGCCGGCCGTCGGTGAAGCCGCGCGGCCTTCCAGTTCGCGGGTATTGAGGACCAGGAGGTGATTGATGGCTGCAAAAAGACCCATGCGGCTCCAGGTGTAGAAATAGCCACGTACCGTCGATACCGGTGGGAACTGCTTCGGCAGCATGCGCCACTGGCAGCCGCTGGTTGCGATATAAAGGATCGCGTTCATCACCTCGCGCATATCGGTCGTACGCGGTCGTCCACCCCGTTTTGCCGGCGGAATGAACGGGGCAAGTATCGTCCATTCCTCATCGGTCAAATCGCTTGGAAATCTCAAATGGTCTCTGTTATGTTCGGCGCGGGCGATATCATTCCATGGCATCGTGATTCTCCATCTTCTTTGAAAAGACTGTTGAATCACAAACCATTGATATCGCTCAACTACTTTTAAATCCGGCTCTCAGAAATTACACTACAATTGTCTTATCCCTAGGGGAAAACTTCGGGTACTGTTTTGTAAACGCAGTCGGGAATCCAAACAAAATCGTTGAATAGGTTCACGAATGTCGCGGAGCGCCTGTGGTCCCAACTGTAGTAGGTCCTCGCTATTCAGTATGAATTCGCCACCCGCAAACTCGATGCCAGATTTGCTGTCGTCGAGTGCGGTTGGGAATTCGTTGTTTTTGCAGTTTAAAACATTCCTGTGTTTTAAAACACCAACGCACAAACTGCTTTTCGATCGCAATTTAACGGTACCGCAGACCCTTCTGCGGCTTGTTCAGAACATCGATTTCGGCAGCCACAGAACCAGGAGCGGGAATGCCACGATGAGTGCGACGCGCACCACGTCGGCCGCGACAAACGGCACAACGCCGCGGTAGATCGTGCCCAGGCTGGTATCGTCGGAAACGCTTTTCAGGACAAAGACGTTCATTCCGTAGGGCGGCGTGATCAGCCCGATCTCCACCACCATGACCAGCAGAATACCGAACCAGATCGGGTCGTAGCCAAGCTGGATGATCACCGGATACATGATCGGCACGGTCAGCAGGATGATTGCCAGGGCATCCAGAAACATGCCCAGAAAAAGATAGCCGATGATGATGACGATCAGCACGGCAAGAGGCGGCCAATCGAGCGAACCGGCAAAGCTTGCCAGTTCCTGCGGCACTCTGGTTATGGTCAGGAAGTATCCGAATATGACGGCACCGATCGCGATGACAAAAATAGCGCCGGTCAGCCGTGTCGTTTCGATCAGGGCGGACTTCATCAGGGAGAAGTTCATCGTCCCTCGAAGCCATGTCAGGATGAGCGTGCCGCCGGCTCCCATGGCGGCCGCTTCCGTGGGCGTGAAGATGCCGAAGTATATTCCACCGATCACGAATACGAACAGGAGGGAAACGGCCCAGATTCCGCGCAACGACACGATGGCCGTGCGAAAGTTGAACTTGCCGACAGCTGGCGCGGCTTCAGGGTCCAGCCGTGAAATACCGACAATCAGGATCAGATACATGAACACTGCAAGCAGGCCGGGGATCAGGCCGGCCATGAAGAGGACCGCGATGTCCTGTTCCGTGATGATCCCGTATATGGCCAGAACCACCGATGGCGGAATCAATATGCCGAGGGTACCGCCCGCCGCGATGGTTCCGGTCGCCAGCGAACGCTTGTAGCCGAATTTCAGCATCTCCGGCAAAGCAACCCGTCCAAGGGTAGCAGCGGAAGCGACCGAGGAGCCGCAGATTGCCGCGAAACCGCCGCAGGCCAGTATCGTTGCCATGGCAAGCCCGCCCCGGCGGTGCCCGACCCACGCATTGCTTGCCTTGTACAACTCGCTGCTCATCCCTGATATGGCGGCAAACGTTCCCATGAGAATGAACAGCGGCACGACACCAAACACCTCGTCGGTCGCCACCCGAAGAGGAACGGTCGAAAGCTGGCTGAGCGCGGGTTTGAGACCGATGATCGAAGCAAATCCGGTGCTGCCGACGACGATCATCGCGATGCCGATCGGTACGCGCAGGAGCATCAGCGCAAAGAGCGCGACGAACGCGATGAGTGCCGCCAGTTCACCACTCATTGCGCACCATCCTGATCAGAGCTTGCAGCTTCATCCAACGATGCCTTGCCCCGTATCACGGCATAGGCGCGCGCAAGCGCAATGGCGACGGCGATGAACAGCGCCAATGTTGCGGCACCGTAAAAGGGCCAGAGGCGAAGACGCAGGTCAGCGGTGGAAATGAAGTTGCCATAGGCGTCCAGCACGGCCGTTGCCGCCCGCCATGCCAGCACCCCGAGAACGATAGCGGTCAGGACGGAACTGAAGATGAGGATCAGTTTTCGGCCGACGGGTCCGACCATCGAATAGAGCGCATCGACCTTGATCATCGAATCTTCCGCAACGGCGAGCGCTATTCCCCAGAAGATCAGAATGCCAAGGAACATGCGCGAAAGGTCATAGGCATCCGGAATGATGAATCCGAAAAAATAGCGGGCCAAGACCGCTGCAAAGACCAGAGCCATGACGGCGAACAACGCGATGCTTCCAATGATACCCGCGAGCTGGACGATCCTGTTTGTCACCTCTTCCTCCCAAAAAGGATGGCCGGCAACGCATCGCTGCCGGCCATCCGAGTGCTGATCGTCAGGAATTCATGCCAATCAACAGCCGGATTATCGACAATACATCAATATCCGACGCCGGCTTCGCTCATCGCCGAAAAGAGCGAATCAAGCGCCTGCTGGGGATTGTCGACCCGGCCTTCGACCAGCGTCACCCAGCCGCTCTTCAGTGGTTCAGCCGCGTCAAGCCACTGTTGCTGTTCAGCGTCGGTAAGCTGGTAGATCGTATGGCCATCCTTGGTCAGAAGGTCGCGCCCTTCCTTTTCCCAGTCGAACCACATCTGGTTGATACGCTGGCTCCACTCGGGTGTGCAATGGGCATCAATGACGGCCTTGTCCTCATCCGACAGCGCCGCGTAGCTGTCCTTGTTCATGACGATGGTTGCGGCCACCGCGTAGATGATCATGTCCTGGTGATGGGTCGTCGCCTTGTCGAGGCCAAACGGGTAGAGGGTGCGCCAGGGAAACGCAATGCCTTCGACAAGTCCCCGGTCAAAGGCCTGTCGTGCCTCCGAAGCCGGAATCGATACCGGGACGGCACCCAGATCTTTCATGAACTGCGTCAGGAAGGTCCCGACCGGGCGGATCTTGACACCCTGCATCTGATCCGGTGTGCGGATCTCCTTGTCCTTGAAATTGAGCGTGCCTTCCGGCGCCATCGTGATGGCGCAGAGTTTCACTTCCGACATCTCGTCGGCGGCATATTGATTGTACCAATCGTGGACAACGCGGGATGCCGTGACGGCATCTTTGGTGAGAAACGGCAGGGACGTGATCTCGAAAATCGGAAAGCGGTCCGGTTCAAAAGCCGGGACAGACCAGGCCACGTCGGCTATGCCGTCGCGCGCCATGTTGTAGTGATCCCTCGGATTTCCCAGCTGACCGGAATGGAAGAATTCAACCTTGATCCGCCCGTCGGAAGCTTCCTCGATCGACTTCCCCCAGGCCTCAAATCCCGGAGAAGGGTGCGTCGTATTCGGAACCCAGTTTGAAAAGCGCAATACGGTTTCCGCGTTGGCTGCCTGTGCCAATCCCAATGCCAGAAAGGCGCCGGATACGAGTGTTGCGATAAGGCGTCTGGTGGACATCATGATTACCTCCCTTGTTCTATATGTCAGGATATTTATAATATTGCAGAATGCAAGTCCCTTTTCGTGACAAATGATCGCCTGGGGTTCAATTTGTCTTTCGATGCGCGAAAAGGCCCTGACAGAAGGAACATGGAGCGACTATGAAATATCGATCTCTCGGAGATGGAGGACCGAAAGTCAGCGCCATCGGCCTCGGATGCATGGGCATGGGTGGAACCTATGGAGCCGTGGACCAGACTGAGGCAATCAAGGCCGTTCACGCGGCGATCGACGCGGGAGTCACACTCATCGACACTGCTGAGTGTTACGGGCCGATAAAGGTCAACCAGGACGGCAGCAGCGATCTGTTTGGATATGAAAACGAGCTGTTGGTCGGTGAAGCCCTGGAAGGTCATCGCGACAAGGTCGTGCTGTGTACCAAAATCGGCTTTGAACATGATGGAAATGGCAGACGCATTGGACAAAACGCCAGTGCAGCACACCTGAAAGGTGCGGTTGACGGGTGCCTTTCTCGCCTGCGTACGGATGTCATCGACGTTCTTTATCTCCACCGCGCGGACCCGAATGTCGAGATCGAGGAAACGGTCGGAGCAATGTCGGAACTGGTGCGTGAGGGAAAGGTCCGCTTCCTTGGCCTTTCGGAGGCCAATCAGGAGCAGATCGACCGAGCCGGGGCAGTGCATACGATTGTGGTGCAACAGAGCGAATATTCGCTCTGGGAGCGCGAGGTGGAAAACGGCGAGATAGAGTTTTGTCGGGCCAGGGGCATCGCCCTGGTGCCATTCGCACCCCTGGGCCGCGGGTTTCTTGCAGGGAACGCAAAACCCGCCGAATCCTATCCGGCAAACGACTACCGCCGCCTCGAGCCCCGTCTCCAGAAGGGCAATTACGAGGCCAATATGGCGATTGCGAATGCAGTCAAGGAAATGGCATCCGAAAGAGGGCTGTCACCGGCCCAACTCGCGATCGCCTGGCTGGTGAACCAGGACGTCATACCCATTCCCGGCGCCGAACGCGTCGACTGGGCGCTCGAGAATGCGGCGGCAGCCGACGTCGAGTTGACCAAAGACGACCTGAAGAGGCTGGATGAGATCGCCCCGAAGGGAAAGACGGCCGGACCGCGCTGGGGCGGAAAATGGGCGGAGCAAATCGACAAATGACCGCGGTTTTCCGGAACGAACCGCGGGTGCGAAGCTGACCTCTAAGCGTGTTGGCCGATATAATCCCTAAGAAAATGACCAGCGCGCGCAACCGCATTGTATGCTTCCGGAGCATCCGGGGTGTAGCGGTGCCAGACATGCGGCATATGCGGCCAGTGCTCCACAACGACGGTGCAATTGGCGTCCAGCATTGCCCTGCAAAGCCGGTGCCCGTCATCCTGAACATAGTCGGCGCCTCCCGTCTGGATCAATGTCGGAGGCAAGCCCTCCCCTACCCGATCGATGATATCCAGCCGTGGGTCGCTCACCTGTTCCTGGGACAGCGCTTTCGCAATCATGCTGCGCGCCCGTCCGTAATTGCGCATGTAGTGTGAAGTCGTCGCATTGAAATCCAGCATCGGGGCCATGAGCGCAACAGCCCTGATGCGTTGGCTGTCGTTCTCCCGGTCTAATCGTGCGAGATACATTGACAGGGCACCCCCTACCGAGTCTCCGGCCAACAGAATGGGTCTGTCTTCCGGCATCGCACGGAACACCGCCTCGACATCGAGGAAAGCAGCTGGAAAAGGATGTTCGGGGGCCAGCCTGTATTCGACAAATATGCCTTCGGCCCCGACCACGCGGCACAGATGATCGCAGATATGGGCATGTGACGCCCAGTTTCCCCCGACAAATCCGCCGCCGTGAATATAAAGCACCATCGGACCAGGCTGGTGGGCACTACGAAAGACCGGCACGTCGCCAACGGTGTCCTTCCGCCAGTTCAACTCCACAGCACCCGAATTCTGTGTTTTGGCCAACGCCTCACTGGCGGCTGCAACATCAAAATTGTCGTCGTCTACCCCACGCGCCAATCGTGCTTTGGCGTAGGCTTCCGCCTGATTGCGCAACTGCTCCGAAAGATCGGCCATGCGCGATGAGGATAAGGGATAACGGTCAGGCATCAGGCGCAATCTCTTCAGTGTTTTTGCTGTCCGCCAAAGCCGCACCAGGCTTTCAGCATCAATTGAGTTTTTCTATTTTACTGGATATATCCTATATTTTAGTACATTATGATGTCAATGTTTCTGATGATCAGGATCACCGCCGTTCCCGATGAAATCCAATAGCAAATCCAACACACCGCTGTCCGCCATTGGACTCGGATATGCAGCATTGCTTGTGTTCTGCTGGGCGGCATACAACGTCGCCGCCAAGGATGGCATGGATGGCGCGTTTCGCGCGCAGGATATTTCAACGCTCCGCTTCGGGGTCGCCGGTGCGCTGCTCATGCCCCTGGCAGTCACCCGTTACAGCCGGTTCTGGAACGGCATAGGGGTTTGGCGAATTCTGGTTCTCGCCGGGCTCAGCGGACCGATCTTCGGGATACTCGTGGTCGGCGGCTTCGCCTACGCGCCGCTGTCTCACGGTATGCTGTTCGCGCCTTCCGCGGCGATGGCCGTTGGCACTGCCCTCAGCATCGTTTTCGATGGGCACAGGGTTTCAGGACAACGCATTGTTGGAATGCTCACCATGCTTGCCGGGCTGTTTCTGCTTGTCGGGTTTGAATTCGAGACAGCCGGACCGAAACTGCTGCTGGGTGAGGCCATGTTTCTTGCCGGCGGCAGCATGTGGGGCACGTTCTCGTTTCTGCTCGGACGATGGAAACTGGATGCCCTGGCGACGACCTGTGTCGTGGGCACCATGTCCGGAGCGCTTTCGATTCCGATCTACCTGTTGACCTGGGGCGGCAGCCTGCCGCCCGTCGCACCATCCGAAATCGCGTTTCAGGCCTTTATGCAGGGAATTGTCGGCGGCGGTGTCGCTGTGTTTGCGATGGTGAAATCAACGGAACATCTGGGAGTCGCACAGGTCGCGCTCCTGCCGATCTTCAGCCCGGCCGTTGCGATGGTCCTCTCTGCTGTTTTTGTCGGCACGGTTCCGAGCATGGGCGAAATAGCCGGCGCGCTGATCGTTACCTTGGGGTTGGCGATCGCATTGAGGGGATAGCTAGGGCTTCAATGGCCGGAATGTCTCGTCAAAGTCTGACAATGACGGCCGCCACCTGATCGGCAATTCGTCCACATTTGCCACATGCTCGATCCAACCCTGGAGGATCGCGCTGCGATCGCTGTGTTCGAGGTAAGGAACATGGTGTGCGAAATAGGGTTCCAAGACATCCATTCCGGTATAGGCAAGCGTCCCCTGCAAAAGGTGTCGCAGCATGCCCGTCAGCTCACCGTGAATGCCTGCCTGGCCGAACATGTGTTCACGCCCGCCCAGTGCGGCTCCTACAAGCGCCCGTTTGCCCCTGAGCCCGCCTTGATCGTAAATTCTTCTGCCACCATAGACCGGACCTGACAGAAGAACGCGGTCGATCCAGCCCTTCATGATGGCCGGCGTCGAAAACCAGAAAATCGGAAAGGTGAACACCACCAGGTCCGCTGCGAGCAGTTTGTCGACCTCGGCCTGAATGTCGTCACGCAGCGTGCCGGATTTGAACCCCTTTCGCTGTTCCAGTGCGTAAACCAGGTAATCCGGATCGGCACGTTCACCGAAATCCGCCGCGCTGGCCACAGGATCGAAGTTCATCGCGTAGAGATCGGACACAGAAACTTCATAGCCGGATTCCTTCAGTTTTTCCTCGGCAGCCGATTTCATGGCGGCGACAAAGGACCTTGGTTCCGGGTGCGCATGCACGATGAGCGCTCTCATAAAAATCTCCTTTGCGTCGCAGCGGTGGCTGAAGCCTACACCGTCGAACAAAACCCTTGACTCAATTAATTTCATCTCGTTAAATGGAATGCAACTCATTTTTTAGAACAAGAGATCTCTGATGACCGAAGATGTCTACACCCCCGATCCCGAAGTGGAGATCGATGGAATAACCATCAGTATGCGTCTCAAGGGAAAGGGCAGGCCAATGCTTGTTCTTCAGTCACTCGAGGGCTGGATCCGCGACGAAGAATTCTCCGGCCCTTTGGCAAAAAACCACGAGGTCTTTCTTCCGCAACACCCGGGATTCAGCCAGTCGCCGCTGCCGGAGGAACTGCGCTCGGTCGACGATCTGGCCTATTTCTACCTTACCATGCTGGAAGAATACGATTTGCGTGACGTGGTTCTTGTCGGCGCCGGCTTCGGTGGCTGGATCGCATTGGAGATGGCTGTCCGCTCGACCGAACGGATCGGAGCCCTGGTTCTGGCGGACACGCTGGGCTTGAGGTTCAGCACCGATCCCACAGAGCGCGACATTCAGGACATCTACGTCATGAGCCAGGCGGAGATCGCTGACAACCTGTACTACGATCCGGAAGCCAACCGCCGCGACGTTACCAAACTCCCGGACCACGTGTTGCTGTCAATCGCGCACTCCCGTGAAACCATGGCATTCCTCGGTTGGAAGCCTTATATGCACAATCCGATCCTGAAACGCTGGCTTCGCCGCATTGATGTCCCGACGCTGGTGGTCTGGGGCGCGGCAGACAAGTTTGTCTTCCCCGACTACGGCAGAAAGGTCGCCGAAGCGATTCCGGGCTCCCGGTTCGAGTTGCTGGAAAATGCCGGCCACTACCCGCACATCGAATTGCCCGAACTGTTTATTGAAACCGTTCAGGAGTTTCTGGCCAACGCCGAGCCTGTTCGCAAGTCCGCGTGACCAGGGACAAGGAGAGTTATCATGGAAATTTTTCACTTCTCTGAACAACCCTATCCCGATGCGTGGGATCTCGGGCTGGAATCGCTTCGAAACGATATTCCCAACAAGCTGTGCGATCCTGCAACCGCACGCCAGGTCTATCTGGAACGGCAGGATGAATGGCTGCTTTGCGATGAGCTGGGCATCAATATCGCGTTCAATGAGCACCATACATCGGCCACCTGTCTGTCAGCGTCGCCCGAAGTCACCATGGCCATCATGGCGCGCATCACCAACAACGTCCAACTCCTGCCGATCGGTTTCCAGGTCGCGAACCGTCCCAACCCTGTTCTGCTGGCGGAGCAGATTGCAATGGCCGACGTGATATCCGGTGGGCGTCTGCAGGTCGGCCTCGTGAAGGGCGCACCCTATGAGCTCTCCCCCGCGAACTCCAACCCCGGACGCTATCTGCAGCGCTTTTGGGAAGGCGTCGATCTGATCACCAAGGCGCTTGCCAACCGCGACGACCCCATCAACTTCGAGGGGGACTATTACCACTATCGCCAGGTCAATGTCTGGCCGCGTCCTTTCCGGGAACCGCACCCGCCTATCTGGGTACCGGCTCAAAGCCCCGGTTCGACCAAGGAAATTGCGCAGCGCGGCTACAATTTTGCCGCCTTCCTGTGTGGCCGCAACTTCAAGATCCTGCGTGATATTTACACGGAAGAAACCACCAAGGCCGGCTTTGATCGCCCCGGATCGGAGAAGTTCGGATATCTTGCACTTTGCGCCGTCGGCGAGACCGAAGAGGAAGGACACGCGCGCGCCTACGAAATTCACGAATACCTGCGAACGACCAGCATCATCTCGGAGGCATTTGTCAATCCACCGGGCTATCAGTCGCCCGAAAACAACGCGAAATGGCTGCGTCTTGGCCAGTTGCGCGGTCGTGCGGGTTCCCATTTCGGCGCAACAATGAAGGACGGAACGAAGATCAATCAGGCGACGGCATCCATCCCCGAACTGATCGATGCCAACATCGTGTTCGCTGGAACCGCAGACCAGGTCTATGAGCAGATTTGCGAGTTCAACGACTATGTCGGTGGCATCGGGAACTATGTCTTCATGTTCCACGGCGGACGAATGCAACACGAGGACGTAAAGGACAATCTCAGACGCTTCGCCAAGGACGTGATGCCGCGTCTCAAGGAGCGCTATCCGAACCAATCGGAAAGCGAAGCGGCATAGGAATGAAGAAGGCGGTTTTTTTGAAACCGCCTTTTTGCTGTTAAGGACGTTTCAACTGTGAAAGGGCGTTTCTTGAGGATCATGGCGAATGGTGTTATTCGGAAAACAAACCGGATGAAAGAACAGAATCAACGCGGATAAAACACGCTCAATGGTCATATCAGCAGTCATCGATCCCTTTGATCTGCATGAGGAAACCGGAGAAGCCTCCAGGCGGTCTCTCAACATCGCAACGGCGCGCACTTTCGATGTGTTGTCGCAGTTTGTTCTGAAAAAGCCTGAATTCGGCGTCACCGAGCTCAGCCGTGAGCTGGGCATGACCAAGAACATGATCTACCGGGCCCTGGCGACCCTGGTCGATCATAACCTGCTGATGCGGGACGAAGGCGGCCGAAAGTACCAGCTCAGCTACCGTATTCTCGAGTTTCAAAATCCGCACTTCCCTTCGTCCGACATTCGCACGCTTGCCCATCCCTATCTCGAGCGCCTGCATCAGTTGATGAACCGGACCATACAGTTGTCGGCGCCCGCGGGAGACGGGCAGGTGGTGATCGACGGTGTCGAGGGACACGGGGTCATGGTGAAGCGCAGCAAGATCAGCCAGTATTTCCCGTTGCATGCCTCAGCCGCCTCACGTGCGATCCTTTCCTGTTTGTCCGATGCCGATATCGAGGCGTATATCAAGCGGAACAGTCCGCTGCCTGCGTTCACCGAGACCACCATCACCACGAGGAAAGGCCTGTTCAGCGAAGTCTCGCAGATCAGGGAACGCGGATACGCTGTAACCATCGAAGACTTCTTCCGGGGAACGTCAGGCATAAGCTTCCCGATAGTCGCGGCCGACGGCAGCCCGCATTGCGCAGTGACCGTCGCTGGAGCGTCGCAGGATCAGGAGGCTGAAACGCCTGAAGAAACGGCACTGAAGGCCCTGCCGATCATCAGCGAACTGCGCGCGATTTGTGTGCTGTACGATCGGATTTAGGCGAACAATCATGTCAGACACTAAATCGTCTTCCTCCAACACCTCGTCGCAGATCGTCTTCGATATCATGCGCGAACTCTGCAAAACCGATCGGCCGCTGGGTGTTGCTGAAATCCACCGGATCATCGAAGAACCGACCAGCAGCACCCATCGTGCGCTCATGACGCTGGAAGAAGCCGGCCTTGCGGCACGCTTCGGTCGTCAGATCAAGTTCGGTCCCGGACCGATGGTTCAGAATCTCGTTCGGGCAATGATTGCCAGGTTCAATATCCGCCGGCAGGGAATTCACCTGCTGAATGACATTGCAAAACTGACCGAAGCGCCGGCCACACTCAATGCGCGCCTCGGCTGGTACAGCATCCGTGTCGGCTGGGTTGAAGGGCGGCATGAACTTTATGACCAACGGCGCATTGGCCAGGCCCGTTTGCTGCATGAAATGGTGGCGCCGATCACGATGTTGTCCACCTGCAGCGATGCCGAAATCGGCGAATACAGAAATTTCATTCGCGAGGCACACCCCGATCAGGTCGAGGCGGCTAACGATCCCGAAGTGGACAAGATGATTTCGCTGGGCCGCAGGCGCGGATTTCTCGTCAAGATCGATCCCCGCAGCGAGAGCGGGCGTTGGGTCTCCTTTCCCCTGGTCGGGCCGGGCGGCTCCGCTTGTGGCGCCGTCACCCTGGCGATGGACAGCGACAAGATCCCCCGAAAGGGCGAGCGTTCCGATTTGACTGATCAACTCACGGAGTTGGTGAAGCGGTTTCAGGAGCATCTGGACAACAATCCGGACGAAACCGAAACGCCCTATGATTACATGCCGCGAAACGAAATCCGCATGACGCTTTCCCGCGAAAGCCCGGACAACATTCCGGCCGCGAGCTGAACCGGAAACAAACCCTGCAAATTGCACCCATGCGCTCGGACCCGCTATTTCAGCAGGCTCGGAAGGAACAGGCTGATCTGTGGAAACGCCACCAGCAAAACCATGATGACCGCTTCAGCCGCCAGGAACCAGGTCAGGCCCTTGAAGATCGTCCCAAGTTCAACCTGGTCTTTCACTACGCCTTTGACGACAAAGGCGTTCAGGCCGACGGGCGGTGTGAGCAGGCCGATCTCTATGAATTTGACGACGATCACGCCGAACCAGATGAGATCGTAACCCGAGGCCTTGGCAATGGGCAGAAGTATCGGCAGGGAAACCAGCATGACGCCGATCCCTTCCAGGAACATGCCGAGGATCAGGTAGAATACGCAGATCGCCAGCAGCACCAGAAGCGGGCTGAGATTGCCGTCACGAATTCCACTCGCAATGAACCGGGGTACACCTGAAAGCGCCAGGAACTTCGTGAACAACACTGTCCCGATCACGATGAAGAACAGCATTGCCGTTGTCTTTGTTGCCTCGGTGAGACTTTCGACAAACAGCTTCCGCGTCATCTGACGGCGAATGATGGACACCAGCAAGGTAATGGCAGCAGCTGCCGCGCCTGCTTCGGTCGGCGTTGTCGTGCCGGTATAGATGCCGAGCAGAACCAGCAGGATAATGACCGGCATCGGCCAGACATCGCGGATGGCAGACCATTTTTCAGCCGCCGTGAAGCTCTCGTCCGGCACCGGCGCCAGGGAAGGTTTTGCCCGGACACGGCCGTAAATCATGATGCAGTAGACGAGCGCTGTCAGGATGCCGGGAAGAACACCGGCCATCAGCAGTTTCGACACCGATTGCTCGGCATACCAGCCATAAAGCACGAAAGCGACGCTCGGTGGAATGAGGGCACCCAATGTCCCGGCCGCGGCAACGACACTGGTTGCAAGCGCCTTGTCGTATTTGTGCTCCAGCATTTCCGGGATGGCGAGGCGGCCCATCGCCGCGGTGGTTGCCAGCGACGACCCCGATACAGCTGCGAACAATGCCGCGGCGAAATTCGTGGCGATCGCCAATCCGCCGGGAATATAGCCGATGAGAATGCGCGCCGCACGAAACACGCTGGCTGCAATCCCGGCCTTCTGGGCAAAGGTGCCCATCAGGAGAAACATGGGCACTGCTGAAAGTGTCCAGGACGCACTGAAGTCATAGGGGACCTGCCCCAGGGCGCCGAGCGCTGCACGTTCACCGCGAATGGCCCAAAGGCCGGCAATGGAGACGACGCAGAGCGACACCGCGATCGGCACTCGTACAATCAGCAACAGGATCATGCCGGCAATGCCGGTGAAGCCGATGGCGAGGCTCGACACGACTAAAAGCCCCCTTCGTCTTCATGCTTGAACTGTCCCGTACCGGTCGGGGCGCGATCAAGGAACACGAACAGCATGCTCTCGACGAATTGCAGTGCGCTCCACAGCGCTACAATTGCAAACCCCACAACCGGGAACCAGCGCGCCGGCCAGACCTGGACCTGAAATTCGATGTTGGTGGACAGCTCGCCAACGGCCGTTTTGGCGATTGCGGTTTCAAGGCCCTTCCAGAACAGAAGCAGCGAAAGGCCGAACGTCAGCAGCTGGGCAAACCCGTCCAGGAATATCTGGGCCTTCTTCCCAAGTCCCTGCGTGAACAACTCGACAAAAACATTGCCCTGCTCGCGCTGCACGGCTGCAAGCGGAAGAAAGACGACGGCAACCATGTAGAAGAGGCTGACCGTCTCCAGCGTGCCTATAATCGGTTGCCTCAGTATCAGTTTGGAGAACACGTCTGCGCAGACATGAAACATCATGAGTGCGGCGACGATCGCCGACAAAATCATCAACTTGTCGGTCAGGAAATCTGTGATTGACCGAAGCAAGGACATTTCTCAACCTTTCAAGGGACGAGGCCCGGCACCCCGTTTCGCAGCGCCGGACCTCAGATGCAAACTACAGCTTGCTGAAAATTTCAGTTTGCATACGCTCGCGGATCGCGTCCTTGTCGCCGCCTGTTTCTTCGACGATCTGGTTCCACTTGGCGACGCTTTCTTCCAAAGCGCTCGCAATGGCATCGGCATTCGCGATGCCCTTTTCCGCGCCAAGAGACCGGACCGTCTTGGATTCGGACACGAACCAGTCATTGAGGAAGCTGCGCATTTCATCGGTCGGCTCGCCCCAGACGACGCCCTTTTCGATGGAGGCTTCCCGGACCTCCTTGGCCTTTGCGACGCCTGCCGCAGCAGCTTCTGCCACCAGAGTCGGCAGGCCTGCCTTGATGGCGGCCTGATCAGCCGGGTCGAGGCCTTCCCAGACTTCCGTGCTCATCGCCAGGACATTGCCGTTGTTGTACTGGCCAACGGGAAGATCGAGAACATACCCCACCTCATCCCAAAGGCTGTATGCCTGCAGCCAGAACACGGATCCGATGGCGCATTCGACCTGCCCCCGGCCCATCGCTTCGAGCACTTCCGTGGTCGGTGTATTGACGGGCGTTGCACCCATCAGCTTCGCAAGACGCAGATTCGCTGAAGCAGCGCGCACCGATTTTCCCTCGAGATCCTTGAAGGATGAAATCGGATTCTTGCACATCAGATAGAAATGCGGCGTGCCCGCATAGGCCAGGGTCGTCAGCCCGTTCGCACGGTCTTCGGCGACACATTCCTCGCAGTTCAGCAACGCCGTCTCATTGACCGCGGCTGAAATCGCATAGGGATTTGATTGGATCGAAGCATAGTTCGTGATCATCGATCCGATCGGCATTTCGGCCTGATAGATGGCACTGGCCACGTAACCGGCATCGACCAGGCCCTCGCCGATCCCTGGGAGAACCGTACGCATCTGCACGATCTGGCCGCCGTAAAGATTGTCGAACGTTACCTTGCCGCCGGACGCTTCCGTCACCTCCTTCGCAAAGGCTTCGACACCGATGGAAGCGGGGTCCGTGTCGGGTGCCCAGGAGCCGTAGGTGATCTTGACGTCAGCAAGAGCCGGCGACGTCGCAAGGCCGAACGCCAGAATTGCGGATTTGATGAAGTGTTTCATGGTTTCCTCCCTTCAGAAAACACATGCCGGGCTGCCGGAAAGCCGCCTCAGGCATCCAGATTGAACATGAGGGTCTTGAGTTCAGTGAAAGCTTCGATTGTCGACCAACCGCCTTCGCGGCCCAGTCCGGACTGCTTTACGCCGCCGGCCGGAGAGTTCGGCATCACAGAGTAACCGTTGATACCGACCGCACCGGTTTTCATCTTTTTGGCGACGCGAAACGCACGACTGAGGTCGGCGGTGTAAAGTCCGCCGGCCAGGCCGTAGATGCTGTCATTGGCAAGGGCGATCGCTTCTTCCTCAGTTTCAAATGATATGACCGAGAGCACCGGGCCGAAGATCTCTTCCTGTGCAATGCGCATCTTGTTGTCGACGCCGGCGAACAGTGTCGGATTGATCCAGTTGCCTTCGGAGAGGTCTCCGCCGGGGCAGTCTCCGCCGAACACCAGCTCTGCGCCCTCTTCCTGGCCGATCCGGATATAGTTCATGATTTTCTCGGCCTGGCGCTTCGAAATAATCGGTGCCGAGGTGGTCGCCATGTCGAATGGATCGCCGAACTTGACCGTGTCCACCTGTTCCCGCGCGTAGCGCAGGACATCATCAACGATCGATTTGTGCACGATGGCGCGGGTCTGGGTCGAGCAAACCTGGCCGGACAGGAAAGTGGAGCAAAGTCCCATCACCGTCTTGGCCGCGGTTTCGACACTGCGTGCGTCCGGAAAAATCAAGGCCGCACTTTTACCCCCCAGTTCAAGCGTGACGCGCTTCATGGTTTTGGCGCCTTCAGCCATGATCCATTCGCCAACGGCTCGGCTGCCGGTGAAAGTGATCTTGTCGACACCGGGATGCTCGACGATGGCGCGTCCGGTGGCCGGACCACCGTTGACCAAATTGAACACGCCGTCCGGAAGGTCGCTCTCGGCAACAATGCGTGTCAGGCGGTTGACGCAAATGCCCGACAGCTCGGAGGGCTTGAGCACCACCGTGCAGCCGGTTGCGAGCGCCGGTGCAACCTTCAGCGCGAACATCATCATGGGCGCGTTCCAGGGAAGGATCGCGCCGACAACACCGACCGGTTCGCGGTAGGTGTGATAATGGAGATTTACCGTGTCGGTATATTGCGGATAGGTTTCACCGTTGATCTTGTCGATCCAACCGGCGTAGTGGTCGAAGATATCCGAGGCCGTCAATGCGGACACGCGTGTATTCAGGCTGAAATTGATGGGGAGGCCATTGTCCAGTGTCTGCAGGTAGCCGAGATCCTCGGCCTCCGCACTGATCGCTTCTACGAATTTCTGCAGTATCTTTTTCCGCTCGCGCGCGCCCATCCTTGGCCAGGGACCTTCGTCAAACGCCTTTCTGGCGGAGAGCACGGCAGCATTAACGACCTCGGCATCCCCTTCCGGAAACACCGCGACAACTTCGTTTGTGGAGGGATGGATCTGCTCGTAGGATTCCCCCTCACCTGCAATCCATTTACCGGAGATGAAATGCGGATGATCGCCGACCTTCAGACGTTCACGATGATGCGCCACCGATGTCAGCACTTGCTCCTCCACGGCGTATTGTTCTATATTGCTGACTATATCCCGATTTTCGTGGAAATCAATAAAAAGTTCTGCTATTCGGTTTATACACCGCATAAAGGAACAACTTGTCCATGAAGACGTTTGACTACATTGTGGTCGGAGCCGGGTCGGCTGGGTGCGTCATAGCCAACCGGCTTTCGGAGAAACACGGTCTTCGTGTTGCCGTTGTTGAGGCGGGCGGCAAGGACTGGTCGCCGATGATCCATGTCCCGGTCGGAAGTGGCGAGTTGATCCGAAAGGGTGCGTTCGGTTGGTCTCTTTTTTCCGAACCCCATCCCGCAACCGATAATCGTTCGATCCAATGGCCGCGTGGCAAAGTCCTGGGCGGCTGCTCCTCGATCAACGGCCTGGTTTATGTCCGCGGGCACAAATCCGACTTCGACCAATGGGCGCAGATAGGCAACAGAGGCTGGTCCTATGACGACGTGTTGCCCTATTTCCGGAAGTCAGAAGCTAATCAAGACAGGAGTGATGCATTTCACGGACATAGCGGCCCGATGAAGGTCACGCGAGGACGTCTGGAGAACCCCCTGTTCGACGCGTTCATCGAAGCAGGACGGCAAGCCGGTCACCCGGTTACGGATGACTTCAACGGCGCCGAGCAGCACGGTTTCGGACGCTTCGACTACACGGCACACAATGCGCGTCGCCAGAGCACGGCCGTGGCTTTCCTGAATTCCGCGCGAAGTCGGCAGAACCTCGAAATCATTGCCAACTGTCACGTCAATCGCGTTGTTTTCGAAGGACGTCGGGCTGTCGGCATCGAGGTCGATCGAAAGGGTGGGCACGAGGTTCTGCGGGCCGAACGCGAGGTCATATTGGCATCAGGCGTCGTCGGTTCTCCGCAGATCCTGCAATTGTCCGGGATCGGCGATGCAGGCGAATTGATCGGTCTTGGAATTGACGTGGTTCACAATCTTCCGGGAGTCGGCCAGAACCTGCAGGATCACACGCAGATCCCGTTCATGTTCGGCTGCAAATTGCCGATCACGCTTTATCAGCTCATCCGTATCGATCGGGCGGTGTTGAGAATGGCACAGGCGATCGTGTTCAAATCCGGCCCGTTTACGCATTTTCCGGTCCAGGGCGGAGCTTTTGTCAAATCAGATCCTGCACTCGATGTGCCTGACACGCAGTATCATTTCGGCATTGCCCTCGGGGTTCGGCGCGCACGACTTCCCCGCCTGACGAAATCGAGGGATCCTCTCGACCGCGACGGCTACATGATCGCTCCCTGTCTGCTGCGACCTGCAAGTCGCGGCAGTATTTCGATCAAGTCCGCCAACCCGCAGGAGATGCCGAGCATCGAGCCGAACTACCTTACTGCGGAAAGCGACAGGCTGTTTTTCCGCCGGGCGTTTCATCAGACGCGCCACATCGCAAACCAGCCGGCCTTTGCCCCGTACAACGACGGCGAGTTGCTGCCCGGTCCGCAGGTCAACACCGATGACGAGATAGACGCCTATACGCGGCAGACGCTGGCCACCTGCCATCACCAGGTCGGAACCTGCAAGATGGGCAATGACCCGCAGGCGGTCGTCGACGATCGCCTTTGCGTGCATGGAACAGAAGCCTTGCGGGTCGCCGATGCCTCGATCATGCCGACGCTTGTGGGTGGCAACACCAATGCGGCAGCAATCATGATCGGTGAAAAGGCCTCGGACCTTATTTTGCAGTATTGAAGCGGGAGAGCGAGATGGTCGACACGCCATCCAGAATTTTGGTCCTGGGAGCAACCGGAAAGGTTGGTGGTGCTGTACTTCGCAATCTGAGCAACGATCCCGGTCTCATCCTGCGCGCAACAACGCGCTCAAAAGGCAAAAAGACGGCGTTGGATGCATTGGCCGACGAAATCGTTTCTTTCGATTTTGAAGACCAGAGCACCTACGAAGCTTCGCTGGAGGGCGTGGACCGGCTGTTCCTGCTTACCGGTTACAGCGTCGACATGCTGCACCAGAGCAAGTTCCTGATTGACCGGGCCGCTGCCGTCGGCGTTAAACATGTCGTGCATCTTGGTACCCACGCGCCGAACGACACCGCGTTCAAACACCATTCCTGGCACCAGCTGGTCGAAAGATACATCGAGTGGCGCGGGCTTGGCTTCACGCATCTCAGGCCGGCAATGTTCATGGTGAACATTCTCGATTATGCAAAGGCAAACAAGGACAAGCCGGGCATTCTGGTTCACTACACCGCCGATGCCCGGGTCGCCTGGGTGGATGTTGACGATATCGGCCTGGCGGGCGCTGCCGTCTTGCGCAATCCGGACATGCACTCCGGTAAAACCTACTACCTGGACAGCGAAGCCCTTTCGATGTCCGAGGTCGCCGACATCCTGCAGGCAGAAACCGGACAGGACTGGCAATTCGAGCATCGCGATGCCGACGAACTCATGCCGCGCTTGCAGGCCGCCGGCCGTGAAATGACCTACGCGAGCTCGGGGGTCACGTTTTTTCAGGCCGTGGCAGCGGGCAAGGCACCCGACATCGACAAGACACATCATGCGCTAGAGCAACTGATCGGCCGGCCTCCGACACGCTGGACGGACTTTGCCAAACGCAACCGCAATGAATTCCTTTATTAAAAACGGGACCCAGGCAAATGTACGACAAGACCATATCCGTTGAAGACCGGCTGGAAATCCAGGAACTCTACGCACGCTACTGTCACTTCGCTGATCAATGCGACGGCGAAAACTGGGCCAACTGTTTCACCAAGGACGGTTTTTTTGCACCCAGCCTCGGTCCGGGATCCGGAAAGGATTACAGGGGCCACGCGGAGCTTGCCGGATTCATCACGGCGCCGGAGCGAACACCGCTCGAAAATCGTCACTGGAACGGTGCCCTGACGCTGGAACGCGAAGGCGATTTCGTCCGGGCGGAGTGCTATGCGTACCTTCTTCTGGTGGTCAATGTGGAAAGCCCGAAAATCCTCGGCAGTGTCGTCTATCGAGACCTTCTGGCCCGCGAGGATGGCGCCTGGAAATTCAAGGAACGTCGCCCGACGAAGGATGATGCACCGCGCGCATGACGCTGAGTATCATCGGCCAACCATGATGCTCGGTAGCCAGGTCGCCAATTCCGGGAAAGCCGTCAGCAGTCCCACCATCAACAACATGATCGCACAGAACGGGATAACCCCGATGATGACGTCTTCCAGGCCGCCACGTGTGCGAATGCCCTGCAAGACAAAAAGGTTGATCCCGAAGGGAGGTGTGATCATACCCACTTCGATGAGAATGACGATCAGGACGCCGAACCACAAAGGATCGAAGCCATAGGACTGGATCAGCGGCAGCAACAGCGGCACCGTGATGACCATGATCCCGAAGCTTTCCATGAACATGCCGAGCACGAGAAACAGAATGATCACCGCGATCAGGAACTGCCCGCTGGTCAGCCCCATGTCGATCAGTGTGGCGCTCAGGTTTTGAGGAATGCCGGTAATGCCTGCGGCGTACGCAAAAAGGAATGCGCACAGCACGATGAACATGACATTGCCGGTGGCGGCAATGGTGGCATGGAGACATTCGACAAATCCGCGGAAGGTGAGATTGCCGATGGTAACGCCGATGATGATCGCGAGACCTGAACCGAGCGCGGCCGCTTCGGTCGGTGTGACGATGCCCGCATAGATGCCGCCAAGCACACCAACAATGAGAATTCCAAACGGCAAGATATCGGCGCCGAGCTGGAGCAAATTGACCGGCTCATGCGTTTCGGCCCCCTTTTTCGGGCAGATCGAAGGCCATATGACGGCGCTGATACCGATCCACAACATGAACAAAGCAGCCAGAACAAGGCCCGGGATCATACCCGCAGCAAAGAGCTTCGAAATCGACGTGTCGGTGAAACTGCCGTAGACAATGAACGCAATACTGGGTGGTATCAGGATCCCCAATGTTCCGCCGGCCGCCAGGCTCCCCGTCGACACACGGTCGGAATAGCCGAATTCCTGGAGTTTCGGCATCGCCACGGTCCCGATGGCCGCCGCTGTCGCGACACTGGAACCACTGACTGCTGCGAAGACTGCACTCCCGGCAATGTTCGTTTGAAGCAGACCACCCGGTACCGGGCGAACGAGAACGCTGAAACCGCGATAAACCCGATTTCCAACACCGCTGCGCAACAGCACTTCCGATATGAGAATAAACAGTGGGATCGCCGTCAGGGTGAAACTGTCCATACTGCTCCATGCAACGAAACCGATTCCCTTCAGGACCGGCGTGCCAAGTTTCAAGATCAGGAACACAAGCGATGTCGTTCCCAACGCGAATGGAATCCATAACCCGCCAAACAGCAGCAGAACAAAGAGTATGAAGCAGATGATCAGTTCCACGTAACCAGGTTCCGCATTTGATGTCGGTTATTTCTGTCTGCGGGCTATCCCGCGAATGCTCTCAATCAGGCATGCGAAAACGACGACGGCCAGAAGGGCACTGCCAAGCGGCATCAATAGCTGCGGCATCCACAATGGCGTGTTCGTGGAGGTCGTCGAGATTGTGCCCTTATCAAATGTGCTCAGCCAGTGAACGCCGAGATAGAAGAGCAGGGTCGAGGAAAATGCCAGCCCGATCAGATGCCACAGGACATCCAGGTAACTTCGGACCGATGCGCTCCAGCGTTCATAGAGCATGGTCACCTGCATCATGCTGCGCTTTTTGCGATAGGCGACCGGAGCACCCAGAAATGCGAGAGCAACCAATGCATAGGCCGCGTATTCGTCACCGAAGCCCAGCGATATGGAAAACACGCTCCTGGCGATGACATTCGCCAGTACCGTCACAAGCATCCCAACAAGAACGACCGAACAGATGGCTTGCGTTAGTTGAATGATGACATCCAGAACGCTCAATCGTTTTTCATCGCCGGCTTGCATGGTTGCTCAACAACATTTCCCGTTCAGAGTGTGAAGCGCTTACCGGTCCAGTTTTTCCCGCACCTCGGCAAGCAAGGTTTCGGCATTGGAGCCGATGCCGGCGGCCCATTCATTCCAGTAGCCTTCCATATCCTTCAGGGCGTTCGCCTCGACATCCGGTGAGGGGTAGGAAATGACCATTCCGGCAGCCTCATGCTCCTTGACCGCCTCGGCTTCACGGCGGATGTTCTCTTCGGATATTTTCGTCGTTTCTTCGATGACGATTTTCTCGATCACTGCCTGGGTTTCCGGCGACAGGGCATTCCAGGCGTCCAGATTCACCAGGTACCAGTCCTCGGGCGTGTAAAGCTCAAACCGCAGATTGTGAGACAGCACGTCCTCCCAGAGCTGCGCCCCTCCTGCCGATGCGGTCACAACACCGTCAACCACACCCTGCTGCAGCGCAGGCGCCACCTCGCCGGTGCCCATGGTGATCGGCGCAGCGCCGTAGTTTTCGAGGAAGCGTGCCGATTCCGGACCGCCCTGCCGCATCTTTTGTCCGTCCAGATCCTTAAGTTCGGTCAGTTTATTGCGGCTGAAGATCGTCACCGGAGACCAAAGACTGTATCCGATGGCCTTGACGCCGAGCTTCTCGAACTCAGCCTCGATTTGAGGGCGTGCGATTGCCATAACGTCATTGAAGTCTTCGGCATCAATCAGCATGGGCATCCGCATGATGGAGGCCAACGGAACGTCACCGGCGAAGAATCCTGTTGACCCGAATTGCACGACGCCATCGGCCACTGCCTGGGTAATGTTGCCGGCCTTGATCGGCAACGAGCCGCCAAGGTTCATCGTCAAGGTGACCTCACCGTCCGTCTCTGCCTTGATGCGCTCCGCAATGTTCATCAACCCCTCGCCGGCGGCGAAGTTCGTATTTGGAATGAACGTGTAGCCAATCCAACTATCCGCATTGGCCGACGTGATTGTACCAATAGCGAAAGTGGAGATCAGAGCGGCGGAAAGAGTAAGTCTTTTGATTCCAGCAATCATTGAGCGTCCTCCCATTTGTCTTGCTATTTAAAAAATAACCCGATATTCAGAACAAATCAATATGTTTTATTTTGCGGGATGGCTGCGTCATAATAAAACATATTGCAGACAAACCCACGGGAGGCCGTCAACCGATGCCGGGCTTGTTCGACACATTCGAGGTTCGCTCCGTTGCGTTGCGCAACAGGATCGGCGTTTCGCCCATGTGCCAGTATTTTGCGGGACCCGATGGCATGCCGACCGATTGGCACCTCGTCCATCTTGGTTCGCGCGCAGTCGGCGGCGCCGGTCTTGTAATGAGCGAAATGACCGCCATCAGTCCCGAGGGAAGGACTGGGCCCAAGGACGTGGGGATCTGGTCAGATGAACACATCGCCCCCTGGCGCCGGATCACGGACTTCATTCGTGCGCACGGTGCCGTACCCGGAATGCAACTGGGACACGCCGGAAGAAAGGCATCGACCTATTGGGACTGGCATCCAACGAAGGCCAAATCTCCTCTGCCGGAGAGCGAAGGCGGATGGTCGACACTCTTCGCACCAAGCGCCCTCCCCTTGAGATCCTTTGACGCCACACCAGTTCCATTGTCTGAAGACCAGATCCAGGCGCTTGTTGAAGCGCATTCCGATGCCGCACGTCGAGCACTGGAAGCAGGCTTCGAATGGCTTGAAGTGCACACGGCCCATGGCTACCTGCACGCCACATTCCTGTCGCCCTTTTCCAACAAACGCGAAGATGACTGGGGCGGAAGTTTCGACAACCGGTGCCGGTTCACCATTGCCTGCATCCGAGCAATCCGGCAGGTCTGGCCCGATGACAAACCCCTGGCCGTTCGGCTTTCATCCACGGAGTGGATTGACGGCGGCTGGCAGCTTGAGGACACAATTGCGCTCAGTGAACGGCTATTGAAAGAAGGCGTGGACCTGATCGATTGCAGTTCCGGCGTCGGCACGGCGGGCGGAGATTTTCCGCGCTACCCGATCGCGCCCGGCTGGCAGGTGCCGTTTGCTGAAGCGGTGCGGTCGAAGACCGGTGCATTGACCGCTGCGGTCGGCCAGATCTCCGAACCCAGACAGGCGGATATGATCATCAGGAACGGGCAGGCTGACATGGTCCTGCTGGCATCCGCAATGCTCGCGGATCCCTATTGGCCGTTCCACGCATCGCAATCGCTGGGGCACCATGCAGGGGACGGTGTTACGATGCCCGCCCCGTACGGATACGTCATTCAGAGAAACCGCCCCTACCAGCCGGAAGCAAAGCGGGGCGATCGCGGCAAGGACTGAAGCAGGTTTTCATCAAGCGCCTAGAGCGAAATCGTCATGCCCCCGTCTACCGGAAATGTCGCTCCGGTGATCGAATTCGCACCATCCGAGCACAGGAAACCGAATACGGACGCCACCTCCTCCGGAGGGGCCATGCGTTTCAAAGGCACGGCATTGATGATCGCCTGCATCGCCTCAGGTGTGTTGGTATTCACCATGGGGGTATCAACCGGCCCGGGACAGATGGCGTTTACGCGAATCCCGTCTCCCGCAAACTCCACGGCGAGTTGCCTGGTCAGCGCCAGGATCGCACCTTTGGACATGGAGTAGGCCGCGTGGTTGGGGGCTCCGATCAGTGCGGCAACGGACGACATGTTCACGATGCTGCCACCGCCCTTTTTCTGCAGTTGAGGCGTTACATGTTTCACCCCGAGCCAGAGGCTCTTCAGGTTGGTGTCGATCAGCTTGTGCCAGTCTTCTTCCGACAGGGTCAGCGCGTTGTCCTCAAGCTGGCTGTAGCCGGCAATATTGGCAAGAAAATCGACCCCGCCCTCTTGCTCCGCTGCCTCGACGGCACGCTTCCATGTGGCGGCAAGCGCTGCGTCTCCGACGACCGAAACCATCCGACCGCCCTCCGCATCGATCCGGCATGCGGTTTCTGTCGGTTCCTTGATATCGATGCCGACGACCACCGCTCCCGACCCCGCAAACTCCCTGGCCGTGGCCGCCCCGATTCCGGAGGCGACGCCGCTCACAACGGCTACCTTTCCCGAAAAATCAGTCATTGGCTTCGTCTCCACGTGGTCAGCATCACCAAGTTGCGGCAGATCGCCTATTGGGCTGTATACCCGCCATCGACCGGCAGCACCGCGCCCGTGATGAAGGACGCCTCGTCCGAAAGGAGCCACCGCGCGCACTGCCCGATTTCCAGCGGTTCGGCTATGCGGCCCAAAGGATGGGCTGCGGCCCATTGCGCTTCGAGATCGGGATCTTTCAGCGTCACGGCCTCGTGCATCGGCGTGCGGACGGACCCCGGGCAGATCGCGTTGACGCGAATGTTGTTGCCGGCGCCTTCCAGCGCGCCTGCTCGGGTCAGCCCGACGACGCCGTGTTTTGATGCCACATAGGCGGGCCGTCCCGACACGCCGACCAGACCCGCACCCGAAGCCACGTTCACAATCGAACCACCGTCCGCTGCCATCGCCGGCATCTGCGCCCGCATGGTGAGGAACACCCCGGTAAGATTGATACTGATGACCCGCTGCCAGTTTTCCTCACTGCACTCGACGATATGCGCCGTGTCACCAATGTAACCGGCGCAGTTGAATGCACCAGAAAGCGGTCCGAACGCATCGACGGTGACCTGAACCGCCTTTTCTATCGCCGCAAAGTCAGTGACATCTGCCGCGATGCCGACCGCTTTGCCTCCCGCCTCGGTTATGTTCCGGGCAGTTTTCTGTGCCTTTTCTTCCGTCAGATCCACACAGCCGATCGCAGCTCCGTGTGCTGCGAACTCAATCGCGCCGCTTTCACCGATGCCCTGACCGGCGCCGGTGACGATGATGACTTTCTCCTGCAATTGCATGTCGCGTTACTCCGCCGGCGCCGGGATTGCAGCGCCAAAGCCTTCTTTCCAGTCGACGAACAGGTCGAAATGGACCTTGCGTTTGCGAAAAAGCCACCTGTCATCGTGCTTTTCCAGCGTGTCTTCGTAGTGGCCGAGAGCAAACTTCGCTACGCCGTTGTCGATACAGTAGAATGTGAAGGCGGTGGTGCCGGTAGCCCTGGAACCGTCCAGAAACGTGGTCGCGTTGGTGCACATGTGCCAGGCCTTGGTGAAGGTCTCGGGAACACTGCGCGAGAACCAATCCTCTATCGCCGCACGGCCCCTGGCCACTTCGATCCCTTCGAATTCACCGTCCTCGACAAACATGTCGGCGGCCATCGCCCATTGTTCGGAGTCGATATAGTGGCAATAGCGATTGCGCAGTTCGCGAATGGCCAGCCTGTCTTCAATTGCCGTAATCCGATCCGTCTCCATGTCGCTCCTCCATCTGAACGGGATCCGTCCCCGAGGGGTCAAAGACCCCGAGGCCTCATTTCCATGCCTGCAGGTGATCACCGGCAAAGGTTCTGAAATCACGGGCAGCGGTTCCGGTGATCTGTTTCACATTGGCATTCAGGATGTTGCGGCCCTCCGCGCCTTGCGAAAATCCCACATAGTTTTCGCGCAGCACCTCGAAGAGCCAGTTTTCGCCGACGGACACATCCACATCTCCCCAGTTCTGGGTGGTCCATTCCTCGGCCGTGATCGGATTGTAGGCGATGTCCCGGCCGAGGACCCCGGACAGGATCTCGGCCATCTTCGCACTGGTGATTACCTCAGGGCCTGTGATCGTGTAGATCTTGCCGGCATGGGTTTCCGGTGACTGAAAAATCGACGCGACACACTGCCCCACATCGCGCGCGTCGACATAGGCTATCTCCGCATCCGCATCGATCGGCTCGATCCAGTATCCATCGTCACGGATCGAGGCTGCCTGCATGCTGGACAGGTTCTGCATGAACATGCAGGGCCGTGTAATCGTCCAAGCGATACCGCTTTCGCGGGCATGGGCCTCACGTTCGAAGATGAACTCGCTGCATCGCGGGAAGACGTCCGGCACCGTGGCGGTCGATCCGGTGGAGTGGACGATATGCTTGACGGTGCCTGCCTTGATCGCAGCATCCACATAGGTCTTTTCGAATTCGCCGGGAACGGCAAGCAAGGTCGCGAAATAGAGGTAATCGACGCCATCGAGTGCAGCTTCGACGGTCTCCGGCTTTTCGATATTGAGTTCGACAACCTCGACATCCTCCAGGCGGTCAAACAACGCCTTTCCCTGCGCAATGTCACGGATTCCGGCCTTGATCCGAAACCCCTTGCCATCGAGTGCCGCTATGGCTGCCCGTGGAATGTTGCCACTGCTGCCTGCAAAGAGAACGGTTTTCGTCATTGTCACCTCCCGCATGTCTCCGTGTTCATTCGCGAACCGGATCCGCTCCGAATCCGCCGGCTGTGAGAGATGATCCGCCGCAGATACCCAACTCTGCCAAAGCCGATATCAGTCTTCCGCGCTAGAAAAACGCCTGCAGCCCGGTCTGCGCTCGACCGAGAATCAGGGCGTGAATATCGTGGGTGCCTTCATAGGTGTTCACGGTTTCAAGATTGGCGGCATGGCGCATGACCTGGTACTCGATCTGGATACCGTTTCCGCCATGCATGTCGCGGGCCTGCCTGGCGATATCCAGCGCCTTGCCGCAATTGTTGCGCTTGACCAGGCTGATCATCTCCGGTGCCATTTTTGCCTCATCGAGAAGGCGCCCCACGCGCAGGCTTGCCTGCAGGCCAAGAGTAATCTCCGTTTGCATGTCGGCCAGTTTCTTCTGGTAGAGCTGGGTTTGCGCCAGCGGCTTGCCGAACTGCTTGCGATCCAGACTATACTGCAGCGCCTGGTGCCAGCAGGCCTCTGCTGCGCCCATGGCGCCCCAGGAAATACCGTAGCGTGCCCGGTTGAGGCAGCCAAACGGACCACTCAATCCCTCGACATTCGGAAGCAGCGCATCCTCACCGACCTCGACATTGTCAATGACAATCTCACCGGTGATTGAAGCGCGCAGGGAGAGTTTCCCGCCGAGTTTCGGTGCGCTCAGACCGTCCAGCCCCTTTTCGAGAACGAAGCCGCGGATTTTGCCCCCATGAGCCTCGGATTTTGCCCAGACCACGAACACATCGGCAATCGGACTGTTCGAAATCCATGTCTTCGATCCGATCAGTCGATATCCGTTCTCGGTCTTGACGGCGCGGGTCTTCATGCCGCCGGGATCAGAGCCTGCATCGGGTTCGGTCAGGCCGAAACAGCCTATGAACTCACCCGATGCAAGCCTGGGGAGGTACCTGTCCCGCTGCGCGTCCGAGCCATAGGCATAGATCGGGTACATGACCAGAGAAGACTGCACTGACATCATGGACCGGAAGCCGGAATCGACCCGTTCGATTTCCCTGGCGACAATACCGTAGGCAACATAGGACGCTTCCGCGCATCCGTATTTTTCCGGCAACGTTACGCCGAGAAGGCCGTTCTCGCCCATCATCCTGAACAGGTCAGGATCGGTCTGCTCATTCATGTAAGCGTCTTCGACGCGGGGCTGCAGTTCGCCCTGAGCAAAGGCGTTGGCAGATTCGCGTATCATCCGCTCTTCTTCGGTCAGTTGATCATCCAGCAGGAACGGATCTTCCCACTGAAACCGAGCCGGTGCAGGCGCATTTTTCGAGGCCACCTCAGGCGCCATCGCTACCTCCAATTCACTGTTGAATTTGACTGCGTTAGTTGCTGGCTTCGATGCGCAGTTTGGGGAAATATTCCTTATATTCAGGCCAGACTTCCCAGTCCGGATAGACGGCCCGCGCCGTAAAGCGCATCACGGCGAAAACGACAACCTGGCGTGCCATGTACCGGAGTTTCTGGTCGAGACCTTCATCAAGACAGGCGCCATCGGAGTCGAAGTAACGTTTTTCCGTGGAATTGACCGTGATCCCAAGGGGCGTCGGCCAGCCACGCAGCGCGTGAACGATTTCACGCAGGTGCGAGAGTGTTGAATTCGCGCCCTGGTGACCTGCGCCAACGGCTATGCAGCCGACGGCCCGCGCACCAAAATAGGCTTTTGGATCATCGGCAAGATCCTGCGTGTAGTCCAACGCATTCTTCAGGTGCCCTGAGATCGAGCCGTGATAACCGGGAGAGCACATGATGATCCCGTCGCAACGCCGCAGGGCGTCGACGAAAGCCTGCTGTTTCTTGTCGCGATTGGTATCCGAAACATCATAGATCGGCATCATCAGATCGGGGCCCGAAAACATCTTCGCTTCGGCACCAGCCTCTTCTGCATGATGCAGGGCGGTTCTCACAAGGTTTTCCGAAGTTGAATGGGCACGCGTGGTCCCGCCGATCCCGACGATGAAAGGACTGTGATCCGGCTCTCCTATGCGTTCCATCTCGGTACCTCCTGCATTTTTGTTTATGTTCTATATTAATGAATATATCCCGATTTGTCAAACATTGTCCGGAAAGGGGTGACTGCCGTCAGGGGGAGTCATTTCGGTCGCATTCAGCAAAAAGGCTCCCAGCGCGTAGTAGCCCATGATCGCGGTAAGCTCGACGATGCCGCGTTCCCCAAACAGCTCGATCACGGCGTCGAACGCGGACTGCGACATGCGGTTGCCGGACAACAACTCCCGTGTGGCCCGGTAGACAACCTGTTCGTCATGCTCGGCAAATTGCGGATCGTCGCCCGACTTGATGGCAGCGATTGCATCGGGGCTGAGGCCGGCCTTCTCTGCAATCGGCGCGTGGACCGCCCATTCATATTCGCACCGGAAATGAGCGGCGCACGTAATGATCGTGAGTTCGGAAAGCCGCTTGTCAAAGCTTGTGCCAAATCGCAGGAATTCGCCCAGATGCTGGGCGCGCTCGCACAGGTCCGGGCTGTAGAGCCAGAGTGCCAGGGGACCCCGAACACGCCCTCTTGGTCCGCTTGCGATACGCTCGGCGAGTTCCTTTTGGCGATCATCCAGGATTTCCGGAAATTCGGCTATGCGGCTCATGGCTGACTTGCCTCCAGAAGAGTTACGGTGGTTGCTGCATCTTCGACGCCGACAAATCCGCCGCCGTTTTCGGCGGCACCGACCCTGGCCCCTTCGACCTGGCGTTTCTCTGCTTCCCCGCGCAACTGGGTGACCAGCTCGTGAAGCTGGATGATTCCGGTGGCGGCAATCGGATGGCCCTTCGATACCAGGCCGCCCGACGGGTTCACCGGCACCTTGCCACCCAGTGTCGTCGCGCCGCTCTCGGTGAGAGGACCGCCCTCCCCCGGACCGCACAGGCCGAGATTCTCCACTTGCAGGATTTCGCCGAAGGATGTTGCGTCATGCACCTCGACGACATCGACATCATCCGGGGACAGGCCTGATCGTTCGTAGGCCAATCCGGCCGCACGACGGCCCACGTGAGCGGAAAAGTCATCGACCGGTCGGTCGCGACCGGACACGAGAACCGATGCACGCACCTTGACGGTCCGCGACAAATTCTTCTTTCTGGCGAAATCCCCGGACACCAGGATTGCTGCCGCGGCGCCATCGCTGACGGGAGCGCACATGGCACGGGTAAGCGGCCACAGGATCGGCTTGTCGGCAAGAACCTCTTCGACACTCATATCGTTCTGGTATTGAGACAGCGGGTTCATCGTGGAGTGAAAGTGGTTTTTTGCTGCCGCATGAGCGATTTGCTCCGCGGTCGTGCCAAACTGCTTCATGTGCTCCCGCGCGGTGGCGGCATACATGTCCATGAAGATCGTGCGGTTGGTACCTTCATCGTCCGGTGGAGTACCGCTGCCCATGTTTTTGAACAGTTCCCTTGTGGCATCGACAGCGGTCACATCCATGCCGCCCAGGAATGTCCTGAACACCGCATCCTTGTCGGCATGCGGATACACCATTTTTTCCGCGCCGACGGTCAGCGCCACCTCGCACGCACCGGCGACAATCGCATTGACCGCCTGGTTGAAGCCGGTTGAAGAGCTGGCACATGCGTTCTCGACATTGACGATCGGAATGCCATCTATGCCGGCGGCTCTCAACGCCACCTGTCCCCGTATCGAGTTCTGGCCCTCCATCAGCGCCTGACGGGTATTCGAGAACCATGCGGCCTGAAGGTCCTTGCGCTCCAGACCGGCGTCTTTTAGCACGCCGTCGACAACTTCCCCGGTCAGGTCCTTGACCGTCCGGTCGACGAACTTGCCGAGTTTGGTCATTGCTATGCCGGCGATATGGACGTCCGTCATGGTGCCGCCTTTGTGCTGAACGCGGTGCCGCCACCGAACATTTCTCTGGATTCCTTGCGCTGGACTTTACCCACATTGGATCTGGGCAATTCCGCGACCTGGTGAATGACCTTTGGCGTTTTGACCGACCCGATTTTTTCCTTCAGGAATGCCATGAGTTCTTCCGGCGTAATGTCCGGATCGCGCATCTCGACCGCAGCCTCGACCCTTTCACCCCATTTCTCGTCCGGCACTCCGAAGACAACGCACTCATAAACCGCCGGGTGTTTGACAAGTGCGGCCTCGACGTCGATCGGGTAGACATTGAACCCGCCCGTGATCACCACATCGCGAATGCGGTCTTTCAGGAACAGATAGCCGCGTTCATCGAGCATGCCGACATCGCCGGTGTGAAGCCAGCCGTCGATGATCGTCTCGGCCGTCTTGTCAGGCAGGTTGAAATAGCCGTCCATCATCATGTCGCCGGTGGCGACGACTTCGCCGATCTCGCCGGCCGGCAGGATCCTGTTTTGCGGATCCATGATGGCCAGCCGCACCAGCGGCGTGGCGCGGCCGACCGAAGCGACAAGCGAAGGATCTGCCATTTCCTCTGCCCTGAGGACCGTCATGACGGTCGGCATTTCCGTTTGTCCGTAGACGGTTTCGAGCTTGTCGCGAAAGAATTCCCGCGCCTCCCGGACCTTGTTCTCCGGCATCGGAGCGGCACCGAAAATGACGTGCCGCAGATGTCCGAAATCCGGCTGGCGTCCTTCCGCAGCTTCGATAATCGAATAGATGACGGTTGGCGGCAGAAAGACCGTGGTCGCGCCACCCTCATCCAGCTCACCGAGGAGCTCATGCGGTTTGGCGGAACGGATCAGGCGATTGCAGCCGCCGGCCGCCAACACCGGCAGCATGAACGTGCCGGCACCGTGCGAGATGGGAGCAACGCAAAGGTGGATGTCTTCGCTGTCAAACCGAAATGACATGAGCATGTTGATGATCAGCGAATTGATGCAGCGGAAGGACTGCACGAGGCCCTTTGGTTTGCCGGTCGACCCGCCGGTGAATTTGATGGCGCTGCGATCGCCGATCGACACACCTGACATGTCCGGCTTCTGCCCTGAATATTCCTCGATCAGCTGGTCGATCGTCGGAATTCCGAGGTCGGGCCGATCCGTAAAGATAGGCCCGGCGTAGCCCTCGACCTTTGGCAGATATTCAGCGTCCACGAAAAGCAGATCCGGTTGCGCCGTATCGATCAGGTCGGACGTATCGGACGGCGTGTTGCGGTAATTCAGCGGGACGAGAGTGGCCAGCGCGGCATGTGTCGCCATGATGGCCTTGAAGTGCTGCAGCCCATTCGGACCGAGCACGCCGACAATCGGACGTTTTTTTCCGGATATGTCCTGATAGGCCGCGCCAAGCGCTTCGGAATGTGCGATCAGACGCTTGAAATCGATCGAAGCATCGCCTTCCTCCGCAGCCTTTCTGTCCGGGTGCAGCTGGGCGGTCTTGCGGACAAAATCAAACGGGAACATGCGCTAACCCACCATTTCCTTGCCGAACAGCGAGCGGGCGACGATCATGCGCTGAATCTCGTTGGTGCCTTCGTAGATTTCGGCAATTTTGGCATCTCGATAGATGGCCTCGACCGGCGAAACGAAACCGTCATGCTTGAGTTCGCGCATATAGCCATAGCCTCCCATGATCTGAATCGGATCGCGGGCCATATCCACCGCAAGTTCGGTGGCGTAGAACTTCGCCATTGCCGACTCCGGTTCGGGAAAATCAATCCCCTGATCCATGCGCAGTGACGCCTTCAGATAGAGATTGCGCGCGTTTTCGATCTCGGTTGCGCGCTCGGCCATCTTGAATTGCCAGTGCTGAAACTCGCCTAGCCGTTTGCCGAACGCCGTGCGGGTCTTCAGGTGCTGCATGGCGGCATCAAACGCGGCCTGGGCCATTCCGACGCCGGTTGCCGCAATTCCAATCCGGCCATAGGTCAGCGTCGACAGTGCAATGCGCAGCCCGTCCCGGTCACCGCCGATCCGGTTCCATTCCGGCACTTCCACATTTTCGAAATAGACGTCGGCGGTCAGCTGTCCCCGGTTTCCGAGTTTACGGTCCGGGTCCCCGATTCGCACGCCGGCCTGGTCGGTATCGACGATCAGCTCGACCATCTTGCCGTCGGGCGTCGCGCACAGAACGGTAATGAACCCGGCCACGGGCGAGTTGGTGATCCACCGCTTTTGTCCGTTGACCACGTAACCTGCATCGGTCCTTTCCGCGATGGTTTCCATGGCGCGCGGGCTGAGGTCCGAACTTGCCTGTGGCTCGGTCGTGGCAAATGCGCCGACCTTGGATCCGTCGACGATCGTGCCGAGGTATTTTTCGCGAATTTCCGCCGAGCCCCGTTCCAGTGTCCGTCCCGCAAGAATGCAGTGAACATCGTAAATCGCTGCGACGGAGTTGGAATAGTAGGCAAGTTCCTCGACCGTCACCGCGGTCGCGGTCACCCGGTTGTCGAGGCCGCGACCGCCATCCTCCGCGGCGAATGGAATCCTGAACAAGCCCGCGCTTGCCATCTCGTCAAACAGCGCGCGTGGAAAAGCCTCGACGCTCTCGTCCCGCTCCGCAATCTCGCGGGCAACCGGCGCCACATGCTCCGATCCGAACGCCCGGACTTCCAACCGGATGTCCTGCACGTCTTCAGGCGACAACATGTCATGGTAGATTTCGTCCGACATCCTCGGCTGGTTGTGCAGTTTATTGACTTGCTGTTCTACGGCCATTTCTCGAACCCTCCATCACGGGATCAGGACGACTTTTCCAAAGTGTTTGTTCTCGGACATGTATTCCTGCGCGGCCAATGCCTGATCCAGGGGAAACGTCCGATCGACCAGCGGCTTCAGCCGGCCCTCCGACAGGGCCGCGTGAAGATCGCGCAGCATCGCATCACGCAGCGCGCGTTTGCCGTTTAAGTCGAGCGACCGAAATGTTACCCCGACAAGACGCAAGCGTTTCAGCGCAAGCTTGTCCAGGTCGATCTCATCGGTGAAGCCACCCATACGCCCGACGGAAACGATCGTTCCGCCGTTTTTCGTGGCATCGAGCAGATCCGATAGAAGGCCGCCGCCGATCATGTCGATAACCACATCGACGCCTTCTCCGTCCGTCTCGGCCAGTACGCGTTCGGACAGATTTTCCTGAGATGGGATTATCCCGACGTCCAGACCGATATCCCGAAGCGCCGGAAACTTCTTCGCCGATGACGATGTCCCGATGATCTTTTTCGCACCGAGCAGTTTTGCGATCTGAACGGAAGCAATACCAATCCCGGATGAAGCCGCGGTGATGAGCACGGACTGGCCTGCCGCAAAACCTCCCTCGCCGACAAGCGCATTGTGCGCAGTCTGGTACCAGGTCGGGATCGACGAGGCTTCCGGCCAGTCCACACCTTCCGGAACCTTGATCGCAGTCCGCGCGTCGACCAGGGCATATTCCGCGTAGGCATTGGGTGCCATGGCCATGACCCGATCTCCCACCTCCAGATCCGTCACGGAATCGCCGATGGCAACGACGATACCGGCCAATTCCAGCCCGGCAATATGGCGCGTTCCGGTGTTCGAGAAATGTTGCTGCGCCCTGCGCAGGTCTGTGCGGTTGAGGCCGCTTGCCTTCACCTCCACGAGCGCCTGATGCTCCGATGGCGCGGGCTTCTCGATGTCGATCAGCTCGAGGCTCGATCCGTTTTCCGTCTGGCAGACCGCAACTGCTTTCATCTCATCTCAGCCCTAATGGAAAGTTGTTCTATTATTAGGGTATCATTCCAATTTGTCAAACTAAACGACGCCTGGCGCTTTATGGGAAAACAGAGCGGGATACCCGACGAAGAAGCAGACGCGCGGATGATGATGGTCATGGCGCACGAAAGAGATCTCCGGTCGTGTCACTGGTGCCCATCTCCAATTTCAACCACCGCCCTCATCGCACCGGAAGTGGCAAATCTATCATCGATGCGTTCCCTGCAGCCACGAATTCAATCCTTTCACAAAACGCTTGAGGTGTGACATATTTGTGCTAAATGTTAGACAGAATTCCATTTTACAAACAAATATCCGACCGAAAACTGGTCGGGCCGGCCACAAACGGCATGTACTGGAGGAAATATGACCACGCAATCCGCGGAGCTGGCCTCCGACAGTCTCAACACAAAGCTGACGATCAACGATCAGGTTTACGACGTGACCCACCAGGCCCGGGTGACGCTGCTGGATTTGCTGAGAGAGCACCTGGGACTCACCGGTACCAAGAAGGGCTGCAATGAGGGTGCCTGCGGTGCCTGCACAGTGCTGATGGATGGCCAGCGCGTAAATGCGTGCATGACCCTGGCCGCCTCCTGCTCGGGCAAAAGCGTGACAACCGTCGAAGGACTGGCGGGCCCCGATGGCACGCTGCACGCGGTCCAGACAGCATTCATCGACCAGGACGCTTTCCAATGCGGATATTGCACACCCGGTCAAATCGTCTCCGCCGTCGCCTGCATCCGGGAGGGGCACACAGGATCAAGCGAGGAGATTTCCGAGTGGATGAGCGGCAACATTTGCCGCTGCGCCGCCTATCCCCAAATTGTTGCTGCCGTCGAACAGGCAGCAGCCCAATTGGAGGATTGAGCCATGCGGAACTTCACCTATCGAAAGGCAGATTCGATTGAAGACGCCGTCATCGGCGTTGCAGGGGGCGCCAGTCCCGTCGCCGGCGGAACCGAACTCCTGAACTGGATGCGCCTGGGCGCCGATCAGCCCGAGAAAGTGATTGATATCGGCGGGATCGAACAGCTTCGCGGCATCGACTTCACCGACGGAAGACTTCGAATAGGAGCACTTGCGACGCTCAACCAAGTCGAGGGCCATGAGCTTGTCTGCAAACACGCGCCGGTGCTTTCGGAAGCATGTCTGCGCGCTGCCTCTGCCCAGATTCGAAACTCGGCAACGATGGGAGGAAACTTGCTCCAGAAAACCCGCTGCCCGTATTTTCGGGTGGAGGCCGGCAACGAAACGCGACTGCCCTGGGCTTGCAACAAACGACAGGTGGGCAGCGGGTGTTCGGCTCTTAACGGACACTACGATCGAGCCTCGATATTCGGCACGACCGATGCATGCCTCTGCAATCATCCGTCAGACCCGGCAACAGCGCTGGCTGCGCTTGATGCCGACATTCACCTGACCGGTCCCGACGGCGAAAGGACAATTCCGGCGACAGAGTTTCACCTGACCCAGCAGGAAGCGCGCGATCTCATTGCAAGCGGCGAAGCAAAGGGTTTGATGGGATACATCGAGACAGGAACAACCGGCACAGAAGCCCTGCTCGTCAACCGCCTGCGAAATGACGAAATCATCACCGGCTATTCGTTTGCCGTCGACGAGTCGTCGGCGCGGTCCCACTACCTGAAGGTTCGCGAACGGGAGAGCTATGAATACGCGATGGTCTCTGCGGCCGTTTGCCTTGATCTGGACGGAGACGTCATACGATCCGTACGCATCGCACTCGGCTCAATTGCCCAAAAACCCTGGCGCCTGAAATCCGCGGAGGCCGGTTTGGCGGGTGCGAAGTTCAGCTCTGAAGCGCTGACGTCAGTGCTCGACGAGGAGTTCAAATCGGCAAAGCCGGCCAAATCTCAGGAATTCAAGACAAAGCTGGCCCGGAACGCGGCAAGGCGCGCGATCCTCCTGGCAGGAGGCAAAGGCGATGCGTGATATTCACAAGATTGAAATCGCCCTGCACGAGGGAATTGTCGTTTCCGACAGCGGGCACGCAGTCCGGCTGCCGGATCATGGCATGGGACACCCTTCGCGCCGGATGGACGGCAACGAGAAAGTCACCGGCGCCGCACGCTATGCCGGTGAAATCATGCCGCGAAATGTATTGCATGCCGTCTTTGTCGGCGCGCCGATCCCGAAGGGCCGGGTTGCAGCGTTCGATGCGTCGAAGACGCTGGATCATCCTGGCGTTATTCGCGTCCTGACACATGACGACATGCCCGAATTCGCACAACCCGCCGTTCCCCCCTTTGCTCAAAATCTGGTCCCGCTCGGGACAGAGGAGATCCACTACGAAGGCCAGCCGATAGCCGTCGTGCTGGCCGAGACGCTTGAGGCCGCGGAAGAAGGAGCCGCACTGCTCGCCGTTGAATGCACCGCCGATGATTTTTTGACGTTTGAGAATTCAACGACCCAAAACCCTGAAGGCAAGGCCTTTTCATTTCAGCCTCTGGATGTCGAAGCGGGCGATGTGGAAAGCGCAATCTCCGCAGCAGATGCAGTGATCGACGAGACATACGTGACCGCATCCCGCCACCACAATATGATGGAGCCGCACACCACTTTGGCCGAATGGCGTGGCGACCATCTGCACATCTGGGACGCGTCTCAGTGGACCTATGGCATCCGCTATGCGCTGGCCGGTATCGTTGGTTACGACATAGAAAAGATCACGGTGATTTGCCCCTTTACCGGCGGAGGTTTCGGCGGCAAGGGATATGTCTGGCCGCACCAGGTTCTGGTCCCGGTCATGGCCCGGATTGTCGAACGCCCCGTGAAACTCTCCCTGGGACGTGCGGGGTGCTACACCGGCAACGGCTACCAGCCCAAAATCATTTCTTCTATTCGGATGGCCTCGGACGCGAGCGGACGGCTCGTTGCGCTGGACCACACCAGTGAGAACATAACCTCAATTGACGATTACTATATCGAGTTCGCGACTGCGGCGTCTCGCGCGACCTACGCAGTGCCCAATTATCGCTGTCAGACCCGTTTGCGCCAGGCGCATGTCGGAACGCCGACTCCCATGCGCGCTCCGCATGAGGGTCCGGGCAGCTTTGCGACCGAAAGCGCGATCGATGAACTGGCCTACAAGCTTGACATCGATCCGCTGGAGATCCGGTTGAAAAACCATGCCGACAACGATCTCATTTCCGGCAAACCATTCTCGTCCAAGAAACTGAGAGAAGCCTATAAAATCGGCGCGGACCGGTTCGGCTGGGATCGCCGTGCGGCACAAACGCGCGCCCAGGTCGAAAACGGCAAGCTGATTGGCCAGGGCATGGCGACGGCGGTCATGGCGACATTCCGGCATCTTTCGGCTGCAAGGGTTGTTCTGGAAGCCAATGGGAACATCGTCATTGAAGCCGGTACCCAGGAGGTCGGCACCGGCGTCCGGACCGTGCTTCCGCAAATTGCGGCCGAAAAACTGGGCGTTCCACTTGACCGGGTGCGGATCGAATTGGGTTCCACCAGTTTGGTGGAAACGGCCGGAACCTTCGGATCGGGAACCAGCATCGGCACCGGATCTGCAATCGCGGTTGCTTCGCAGAACCTGCTGGATCGCATTCTCCAGCTTTCCGGCGGCAATGAGATGCCGGCCTATGCCGACTGGCCCGATTTATTGAATCAAAACGGCGTAGAACGCCTTTCGGCAGATGGCAGCTACGGACCCGAAGGCGGCGGTCCCTTTGATGCGCACGGAGAACTCAGTGATTTCGCAATGCACTCCTATGGCGCGATCTTCGTCGAGGTTGAAGTCAACGAGGAACTGGGGATCGCACGCATGCGACGGGCCGTCGGTTGTTATTCCGCCGGAAGGATCCTGAACCCGGCGACGGCTCGCAGCCAGATGATCGGCGGCATCATATGGGGTTACGGTCGGGCCATGCTGGAAAACTCGGCGATGGACCCGGCCTATGGCCGGTATCTGTCGAAAAATCTTTCCGGCGTTCTTGTCCCCGTCAATGCCGACATTCCTCGGAACATCGATGTGAGTTTCGTGGAAGAATACGATCCCCACTGCTCGACCATCGGTGTTCGGGGCATTGGTGAGCTGGGCGATGTCGGCGTTTCGGCCGCCATCACCAACGCGATCTACCACGCATGCGGTCGCCGTGTCAGGGAACTGCCCGTGACCTTCGAACACCTTTTGGGGGACTGAACGTCCATATCCCTTGTAGACCAGGAAATTGGAGCAAACCAATGCAAGCCAGAGCTGCTGTTCTTCGCCACGACGATCCCACATTTTACATTGAGGACGTGGAAATCGGACCGCTCAAGGACGATGAAATCCTCGTTCAGATGGTCGGCGTCGGGATCTGCCACACTGATGAGCTTTTTCGCAGCAATGTCTATCCGTTTCCGAGACCCTGCATTCTTGGCCACGAGGGATCTGGGCGTGTCCTGAGCATGGGATCGGCGGTAACCGGTCTGGAACCCGGCGACCATGTTGTTCTGACGGTCATGCATTGTGGCCAGTGTTCCCGTTGTCATAAGGGCCAACCCTATATGTGCGAGAACATCTACGAAGCCAACTTTGGCGGCCGCGGCGACGGGACAAGCGCGTTTTCACACAACGGCGAATGCGTTCATGCCCATTTTGACGGGCAGAGTTCGTTCAGCACGATCGCTGTCACAAACGCCAAGAACACCATCAAGGTCCGCAAGGATGCGCCACTGGAATTGCTGGGACCGCTCGGCTGCGGCTTCCGGACCGGCTTGGGTGCCTTGATTAACACATTCGATCCGAAGGCAGGCGAGAGCATTGTAGTCTTTGGTGCGGGATCGGTCGGCCTCAGTTCCATTCTCGCGGCCAATCTGATGGGATGCCATCCGATCATCGCCGTTGATCCGAACGAGGCGCGCAGAAATTCAGCCCTGGAAGTCGGAGCCACACATGTTTTCGACAGCGCCGACGACGATGTTCCCGGCAAGATTGCCGAACTTACAGGGGGCGGAACCGACTACGCCCTCGATACGACCGGCATACCTGCTGTCATACGGCAAGCAATTGAATCGACCGGCGTGGCTGGATTTCTGGGCGTTCTCGGCGGTTCTCCGCTTGGCACGGAGCTGGTGCTCGATGCCAACCACATCCTCTTCGGAAGCCGCCGCATCCAGGGCATTCAGATGGGTGACGCCGTCGGGGCGACCTTCATTCCCGATATGGTGGACCTCATGATGGCGGGAAAACTGCCGCTCGAAAAGCTGGTCACAGAGTACCCCTTCGAAGAGATCAACCAGGCATTCGCCGACACAAAGTCCGGAAAATGCGTCAAGGCGATCCTGACCTTCGACTGAACGCCGGCCAACAATTGAAGAGCCGTGGGCCGGGCCAGCTTATCAGGCTGGCTCCGGCCTCAAACATCCAGGTTGAAGATGATCGTCTTCAGCTCGGTGAAGGCCTCGATCGAGGTAAATCCGCCCTCGCGCCCGACGCCGCTGGACCGGAATCCGCCAAACGGTGAGTTCGGCATGAACGCGTATCCGTTGACACCGACCGTGCCCGTTCTCAGGCCCTGGGCTACCCGCCATGACCGTCCCGGACTGCCCGTGTAAACACCGGACGACAAACCGAACTTGGAGTTGTTGGCGATCTTGATCGCCTCTTCCTCGGTCTCGAACGGGATCACCGATAGCACCGGTCCGAAAATTTCCTCCTGGGCGATGGTTGCATTCTCGGGAACGTTCTTGAAAAGGGTCGGATTGAACCAGTTGCCGTCCGACAGATCGCCCCCTGGCACATCACCGCCGAAGGCCAGCTCCGCTTCCTCGGCGCCGATCTGGCTGTAGTGCTGGACCTTGTCGAGCTGCTTCCTGCTGATAAGGGGCGAAGATGTCGTCGACGGATCGAATGGATCGCCGAACTTGACGCTTTTGGTCTGTTCCTCGGCAAAGGTGACGAAATCGTCGTAGATGTCCCGGTGGACCAGCGCGCGGCTGGTGGTCGAGCACACCTGGCCCGACAGGAACATGCTCATCATCGCCATGACCTGGGACGAGGCTGCCTTGAGATCAGGCACGTCGGGAAAGACGATTGCAGCGCTCTTGCCGCCGAGTTCCAGCGTGACCCGCTTGATGCCTTCGGCGGCCACTTTCTGTATGTGCTCGCCGACGGCGGCAGATCCGGTAAAACAGATTTTTTCGACACCGTCGTGGTGGGTCATCGCATCGCCCGTCACGCCATCGCCTGTCACGTATTGGAAAACGCCAGGCGGCAGGTCCGCCTCCTGAATGAGCTCCGCCATTCTTGTGCTGGCATGCGGGGCCAGTTCAGACGATTTCATGAGGATCGTGCAGCCGGCAGCCAGGGCAGGCGCCACTTTTTCCGGAAACTGCAGGAGCGGCGCATTCCACGGTGTGATGCCGACTGTCACTCCGACCGGCTCGCGCACCGTTACCATCTTGAAGTTCGCACTCTGCTCGAACTGCGGGTAGGTCTCGCCAAGTATCTTGTCGATCCAGCCGGCGTGGTGACGAAAGATCTTGCCGCCCAGTTCCCCGGTGAAATTGACCGCCACGCACAAGCCGTGAGGAACGGCGTTGTCGAGTGTCTGGAGCCGGGTCAACTCGTCCGAATGCTTGTCGAACAGATCAGCAATCCGCAGCAGGACCTTGGTCCGGTCGGCGGCCTTCATTTTCGGCCACGGTCCCTCATCGAACGCCTTGCGCGCCGCCCTGACGGCGCGGTCGACTTCTTCAGCGTCGGCCAGCGGGACGTCCGCGATTTTTTCGTTGGTCGCCGGATTGTAGTGCGCAATGCTGCGGTCGCCGGACGGGTCGACCCATTCACCATCTATCAGAAACCGGTTGGACGAAACGCCAAGCTGATCCCTGACCGGCAATACGGAAATCTTGTTCATTACTTTCGTCTCCTCTAATCCGATTGGACGGATCCAAATTCAATTCGATTGCGGAACCTCAGCGGCCGTCGATCGGATTCCGATCACATCGACGCTTCATAAGGCTTAGCAGCCCATCTGTTCACGTTCACGACCGTCTGCTGCGAACATAGGCATCCATGGCAACCGCAATGACCAGGATGGCGCCCTGTGCAAAAAGCTGCGACGCGTTGGACAATGAGAGCGTGTCGAACACGTTGCGCAACGTTGCAAGAATAAGAAGCCCGATGAGCGTGCGCCAAAGCGCACCTTCGCCCCCGAACAATGTGGTGCCGCCAATAATGACGATCGCGATGGCGTTCAGCGAAACATCGCCCGCAAGGTTCGCCTGTCCCACATTCGTTCGGGAGGCAATCAATATCCCGCCGAGCACCGAAAAAAAGCCGGACAGCACGTAAGTCGACACCGAGATGGCCGTTGTGCGCATCCCCGCAAGGTAGGCCGCTTCGCGATTTCCGCCGATGGCATAGACGCACCTGCCCCATGTCGTCTTGTGAAGGACGAAAGACATCACCAGGAACGTGGCGATGAGCAGATAGACCGAATAGGTGATGTCGAACAGCCTGTCCCTGCCGAGCGTGTCGAAACCCTCGACGGAACGGGCCATGATGGGTGCCGAATCGGAGATGATGAACGCGAGGCCCGTGATCATCGAAGCGCTTCCCAGGGTCGCGACAAGCGGATTGACATTGAGGAAATTGATCAGCACCCCGTTGGCGAGGCCCAGCAGACAGCCGACCATGAGCGCCAGCAACATGGAGGGAAGGACCGGAATTCCCATGGTCGCCAGCTTGGCGTAGACAACCGCCCCGAGCGCGTACATGGCACCTGCGGACAGATCGAAACCGCCGCCTATGATGACAAAGGTTGCCCCGATGGCGACCATTCCCACTGCCGCGTTCTGGGCAAATATGTTCCTGACATTTCCGAAACTGAAGAAGTTCTGGTTCAGGGAAAACGCAATAACCAGCACCAGCACCAGAACAACGACCATTCCATAGGCCGCAAATAGATCGAACATTCTCTGCTCGGTGCTCTTGGCTGGCGATCCGCTGGGCAACTCTGCGACTTCACTCATTTGCTTCTCCCATGGTCACATCGCAACCCTTTGCGATTCCTCGTTTTCAACACCGAAAGCCAGATTCAGGATGCCCGATATGGTGATGGCCGTGTCCGCGGCATCCAGCTCCCCCGCCAGGTGCCCTTCATGCAGAACAGCGACCCGATCGCTGATCGCAACGACCTCTTCGAGTTCAGAGGAAACGAAAACAACAGCGCAACCCTGGTCGGCCAGGCTGCGCAGACTCCCTATGATTTCAGCCTTTGCGCCGATGTCGATGCCGCGCGTCGGTTCATCGGCCAGCAGAATTCTGGGTTTGTTGGTGCTGGCACGCGCCAGAAGCAGTTTTTGCTGATTGCCGCCCGACAATGTTCCGGCAAGTGAGCCCAGTCGACCCGGATCAAATCCGTAGTTGACCGCAGGTTCCCCGGCAGCGAGCTGCATTTTCTTTTCAGAAACCACCCAGGAACCGATCAATTCGCGCAGCCTTGAAACACCGATATTCTCGGCAGCCGACAGAAGCGGTATCACCCCCTGATGCTTTCGGTCCTCCGGGATCAGTATGATGCCGTGACCGCGGGCCTGTATGACGGATTGAGGCCAGCTGACCTCCTTGCCAGACACGATCATTTTGCCGGTGGATGCAGGTTCGAGCCCGGAGATGCACCGCAGGAATTCGGTCCGCCCGGATCCAACCAGTCCGCCGATACCGAGGATTTCGCCGGACCTTATCGACAGCGAAATCGGCGCCAATACGCCGGGCAATGTCACATCCTCGACCCTGAGAATCTCGGACCGGCTTTGCTTTGCAACCTTGTGCCCGCCGCCCTCGATCACATCCTCCATCATCTCGGCGGTCTTGCTTTCACCGAGCATGTGGTGGACGAGCTCGTGTTTCTCAACACCGGCCCGTTCAAGATTGGCCACCAGCCTTCCCTCCCTGAAAACCGTGATCCGGTCGGAGATTTCGAGGACCTCATCCAGGTTGTGGCTGACGAACACGACCGTATAGCCGTCCGCCCGAAGTCGCTTGACGAGACTGAGAAATGCTTCTCGTTCCGGTCGTGCCAAAGCAGCAGTCGGTTCGTCGAACAAGAGCGTCCTGGCGCCTGAAGCCAATCCCCTGATGATTTCCAGAACCTGCTGCTCGGCGACCGACAATTGGCCCGAAGGGACCTCCGGCTGCGCCGCGACGCCGATTTCGTCACAGAGTTCCTCGTAGCGTTTCCGCATATTGGTGGAGTCCAGCACACCCCAATTGGACAGGAAATTTCCCAGAAAGACGTTCTGGGAGGGTGTCAGGTTGGGTGCGATCGTGAGTTCCTGATAAATCGTCGCAACACCGGCTTCACGCATTTCGCGAGGCCGGCCGGCGGGCGCCTGAGCGCCCGCGACCAAGACATGCCCTGCAGTGGGAACCGTTCGACCGCTTGTGATGCCCAGACAGGTGGACTTTCCGGCACCGTTCTCACCAATCAGGGCATGGACGGACCCGCTCACGACTTCGAAGTTGATGTCCGTCAGAGCCCTGATCGGCCCATATTGTTTGGACACGTTGACAAAGCTCAGCGCTGGCGAGTCGCCCGGCATTGAAAGACACTCCCGTTGCGAGGATCACTCAGTACTCTGGGCTGTAGGTGTCGAGATTGTCAGCCTTGATCAAAACGGGATTGTTAATGTCACCCAGAACAAGACCATCCTGGACAGGAGGCGGCATCACACCAAACTGCCAGACACCGAGAATTGCGCCAAGCGACTGCCGGACATGCGTTCTTGGACCGAATGTTGCGGATGCCGTGATTGCACCGTCGCGAATGAGCGGAACTGAGTCTTTGCCGGCTCCGATGTCATACACGGCGACATCGTTGAGCCGGCCGGCATCCTCCAGCGCATTGATGGCACCGACGGTCATGTCCGAATAGGCGGACAGGATCACGTTGACTTCCGGGTGAGCCACCAGCAGGGTCTCGATCTTTGCCTGGGCGTCTGCCGCGGTGAAGTCACCATAGGCCTGACCGACGAATTCGAAATCGTTGTCAGCGGCCGACAGGCGCTCGGCCCCGGCTTCCAGTGCATTGGTGATCGTCAGCCCGGCAAAACCCTTCATCAGAAGCGCTTTCGAGTCTTCACCTGCACGGTCGGCAACAACGGTGTCCATCCAGCGGCCGATATAGTCGACGGTTTCCGCCGCTCCTACATAGGTGATGATGCCCGGTTCCCACTGCTCAGCGAAGGGAAGCATGTCACGCCCGCAAATGGAGATGTTGGATGTGGCAACCACGATGTTCTTGCCGGCGGCATCCTTCGTCACGACATCGCACATGAGGTTGCTGTCCACAGGTGTGACGTACCAGGCGTTGAAGTCTCCGTTTTCGAGAACGTTTTCAAGCTGGTCCATCTGGATCTGGGCATTGAACTGCGCGTCGAAGACCTCGAGCTCAAAGCCCTTCTCCTTGGCAATTCTCTCAGCCTCGTCGACCATGGCCACGACGTAGTTGTTCGATTTGGTGGCGATGAAAAACGCGACCTTCAAAGGAGTCTCACCCGGAATTTCGATGGGCTTGTTGAGACCCACATCCACTGAATGTCCCCCGGGCGGAGACAGTATGTCCGCGTGTGCGGTTCCGGCCATCAGGATGGCTGCGAAACCGGCAAATGCCGTTTTTTTCAAGATTCCCTGCATTTTTTCCTCCCATTTGGTCTGCAAAATGCTAAGTATCCCTAATTTTAGAACAAGTCAATGCGGTAAGTAAAGACGAAAAATCCGGCGGTTCATCGGAAACGCTCGCTGATTTGGACGAAGCCCCGACTGAATTGCCGGTAGAAGGCGCACCCTGCGGAAGGACAGAACCCGTGGCTGATCTGAAGGCGAAATTGACCAGCTTTCCGGCAGGCGGCGGTGCGTTCAATCTCGAACGCCTGACCATCGGCGTGTTCCGCAACGACCAGCCCACCCATCGGCTCAGCCTCGGCAGTGACAAGGCCGAGACCATTCCCCTGAAGGCCAACCAGGGCTGGATCCTGCCGCCGGGCGCGACCGGTGTCTGCACCTACGACATCCCGCTTGAAGTGATGATGGTCGAGGTCGCTCCGCGGGTGCTGTCGGAGGTCGGCATGCCCGATCCCGAATCGATCTCGCCCGTCGTCGGCGATCTCGATCCGCTCACACTTCAGCTCGCGATGGGCGCGGAAAACTTCAACAGGGGCGGAACCCTCTACAGGGAAACCATGCACCGGGCGCTTGCGGTGCAACTGACCGATGCCCTGCAGACGGTGGAAAACCCGGCGCGGTCGATCGAGGATGTCCGCCTTCGTCGGGTGGTGGACTATATCCATGACAATCTGGCCGAGGACCTGACGCTGGAATCCATGTCCGGACTGGCGGCCATGAGCGGCTTTCATTTCAGCCGTGCCTTCAAAGCGGCAACCGGCAAGAGCCCGCTGCAATTCGTCATCGCGGAGCGCATCGAGCTGGCCAAGGTGCTGCTGAAGACCACTGGCCTCACCGTCTCGGAAATCTGTTTCCGGACCGGCTACAACGACCAGTCCCGCTTCGGTCAGCATTTCAAGCGCGCCACCGGAACGACGCCCGCCGCTTTTCGCGCGCAATAGGCCCAGACGGAACAACAGCAAGAAACGCATAACAATGCGCAATTTTCATGCACACCGAGCGATTGAAAGCTGATCAACGGGCGTGTTCTATTAAACAGGACAAAATCTTTTATTCAGATCATGGATGCGGCACTGAACATCGGCGACCCGTCGCCCGAGGGAGGAAATAATGAAACAACTGCTCGCAGCCGCAGCCGTGGCATCGCTGACCGCCACCGGTGCGATGGCGGAGACCAAGATCCTTCACGAAGGAGCCCTGTTTCCAGAAGGCGCCTTGTTTCATGAGGGTGCGCATTTTTTTGTCGAGCTGGTCGCGGACCGGGTGGTCAAGCTCGACGGCGGCAATCACGTCGTGTTTTGGGACGGCAATGGCTGCGCTCCGGCCTCGGTGATCGATCACGATGGAGGATTTGTCGTCGCGTGCAATGGCGGCAGCGCGATCGTCAGGCTGGATGCCGATGGCAACGAGTTGTGGCGCAAGGGCAGGGACGACAGCGGCGTCAACATGAACCAGCCGAACGACCTGACGCACGGTGGCAACGGTGACCTTTGGTTTACGGCGAGTGGTGCGCCCGATCCCGCACAGCAGCCCCAAGGGCAGGTATTCCACATGACGGCCGGGGGCGATGTAACCCTGGCTGCCGAGGGTCTTTCCTATGCCAACGGGCTGGCGGTCGTTCCGAACGGCAACACGCTTCTGGTGGCAGACATGTTCACCAGTCGCATCCTCGCCTATCCGATCGAGGGCTCATCCCTCGGCGAACCAAAAGTCTGGGCGGACCTCGCAAGCATCGCGCCGAACGGCGACGGCGCCCTGCCGCCCTTCCCCGACGGCATGGAATTCGGACCGGATGGAAATCTTTATATCGCCATCTGGGGCGGCAAGAAGATCGTCGTCTTGGACGCGGCCGGAGAGGTCGCAAAAGAGATCCCCACCCCTCTTCTGGGCACAACGAATCTCACATTCATCGATCCCGAAACACTTCTGGTGACAGGAGTGCATGACATATCTGGCGCTCCCTTTGCCGGCGACGTCATAGAGATGAAGTTGAATTAGTGGTGGTGGATGTACCAATACGCGGAACAAATGACCGCAGAAACGCTCTAGCGGTCAGATCACCTGCCGATTTTCTGGAAAGATCAGCGTTCAAAACCGGGATTTTCATCTGATCACCCGGCACAAGCTGCCGAACTCATGGGTGTGGAGAAACACGTCGTGTAACTACCCAGCTACCCTATCAAGCTGGATTTGATGGAATGTATTGAGGTCACGGATAAGCTGAACGGGGCTTGTGCTCAAGGCTCTCAGAACATCCCAGCTTTGCTTTCGCGCTGTTTCGACAACGGTGCGTAGAATGCAGTAGTTTTCAGCGCCTGTCTCAGTCCTGAAGCTTCCGGAGACCTTCTGCCGAACCTTTGTCATGCGCAGGTCACGTTCGGCTTCGTTGTTCGTGAAGGGGACATTCAGATCATTGAAAAAGAGCAGGACCGCGGCCTTATGTGTTCGCATCCGTCTCGCCAGATTATGTCCAGCCCGTCGCTTCGGGCGACCGCGTTTGCCGGTCGTTGGACGTGCAAGCGGTGGCAGGCCTTCATGGAATTTGATCGCCCGGTCGCAACAGGCATCAAACCTCTGATCGATCTGATGGGCATGTTCCGGACTGACCGCTGACTTGCCTTGATCGCGTGCGATTTGTGTCAGCGTCAGGGCGTCGCACAAAAGGGCTTTCATATCCGTCGCCCAGGGTTCCCTGTCGTGATCGATTACGGCCTGCAACTCCCGGAGCAGATGCGCATTGCAAAGACCATGCTCCACGGCCTCCAGCGCCAAATAGGGTGGCCAGCAATCGTGAACGATCGTTCCTGCCAGTCCCGATGGGATATCACCTCGCCCGGTCCCGAGCCGAAGATGACTGAGGGATGTGGAACACAGCATATGCAGCCAGCGCGTCTTGCCGGCAATCCGCAAGCCGGTCTCATCCAGATGCTTCACGGCAACAGCTGTGCCGGACAGCAGTTCCCTTACCCTGTCCGCGAAAACGCGCATGCTGTCGGCCTTTTTGGCGATCAGACTGGCCAGCGTCGCCGGGGCGACCCTGATCTTGTAGAGGTCCGAGAAGATCCGCGCCAGGCGATCCTCGGGAATGCAGTGCTGTGTTTGCAAATAGGCCGCCAACGCAGCGATTTCGTCACCATACTGGGCGGGGGCTTTCACGGTCTCGGGAAAGGCAGCGCGCACCAGCGTGCCACAGGACCGGCATCGACAGGTATGGGCTCTGTGTTCGGTGATGAAAAGAGGCGGAGGCGGCGCAAGGCCAAACACCTGGCGCGCGGCAAAACCTGTGGCGGCCTCAGACGATAGCGTCGCACTGCAGCGCGTGCACTGATGTGGATAGTGATGGACGAGCGCATCCGGTGTCGCGACCTGCTTCAGCGTTGTGCCCTTATGGCCATGTTGGCCACCAGACTTGCGGCCTGATTTGCCGCGCAAGCTCCTGGTGCGTTTTTCTCTGGCCGCTGGCTTCGCCAGCCCGTCACTGGACGGCGGTTTACTGCTGTTGGAACTGTTCAACCCCAGCCGTCGTTCAAGATCAGAGACCCGCTGAACAAGCGAGGCGTTCTGATCCCGCAACTGTCTGTTCTGTTTCTCAAGTTCATCGACACGAGCTTGCAAGAGAGCATTTTGAGCGGCAAGCTCCATGACCAGATCAATGAGGTCCGGTTTTGACAGGGCGCTGAGGCGATCGCGGGTGAGACGAGTTTGCTGCATCATGCGCTCATGGAGTCAGAAACGACCGCGTCAGGAAAGCCTGTCAACCTGATTCAAATCGTCGCACACTCACATTGCAAATCTGGTAGCTGGGTAGTTACCACGTCGTCAGATTATCGCGTTTGTGGGAACACCGGTCACCTGCGATCGACACTGATCCATGCGGATCTTTATTCAAGCTCAGCGTTTTTGCAACCCATGCGAAACCCGGGCGATCAATTGCCGACTCCCGTCGATCACTTCAGCGTCCTTTGTGTCACGAACAGACTTGGCATCCCACGCGCCCTCAGCGCTCCCCAGATACCGCGGCGGTCAACAAGCATGACAGCAATCGCAATGGCACCGAGCCCGATGAGGTACCATGTTCCAAGATCAGCAGCCACATCGCGCAAAACGAAGAAAAGGATTACGCCGATGATTGGTCCTTCGATCGTCCCAAGCCCGCCAATCACGACGATGAATATGACAAATGCAGACCACTCGGTAACGCTGAAGGCCGCTTCCGGGGTGATGCGAAGTTTTTGAAGAAAGATGAAGGCACCGGTGAGGGCCGTCCCGATTGCCGTGCCGACATAGACCAGGAATTTCACGCGCCTGATATCAACGCCAAGGCTGGCAGCAGCGGGTTCGCTGTCTCGAATGGCGGTCAGGGCAAGACCCCACCGAGACCGCAGCAGCAGCCACACACCCAGCACTGCCGCAAGGGCAATAAAAAACGCGATGTAGTACATCATCATTTCACGGGCCGCACGGTCGTCGGCGATCGAGCGTGCCAGCGCAACAGGCAGTGAAATTCCGGAACCGCCACCAAGAGCGGGAAACTGCGCGGCAATCAGCCTGAAGACTTCGGCAATGACCCAGGTTCCGATTGCAAAATAGGCGCCTTGCAGGCGGAATGCGATCCAGCCCGTGGGAATTGCGATCAGACCAACAGCGATTGCTGCCAATGGGATGGCCCAAAGCACTGGAATTCCTGCAAACATGGCCAGCGTGAAAAACAGGTAACCGCCGAGACCGACAAAGGCCTGTTGACCAACCGAGATCAACCCCGTGTAGCCGGCAAGCAGGTTCCACATTTGCGCCAGGGCTAGAAAGCTCAGGGCCTCCATCAAGAGACGAAGGTCGGCGCGGCCCACCCAAAAGGGGGCTGCAGCCAGGGCGGTGAACCCAACAACCGCAATGCCGATGAGCACAAAGCGCTGCAAATCGAATGTACGGCCCGCGATTGCCTGTTCTACATGCGCCATTGCCCTAACCTTTCGCCTTTGCAAACAGCCCGGTTGGCCGCACGATTAACACGGCAAGGAATGCCAGGTGCCCGGCCAGAATCTGGTAACCCGCGTCGATCTGGGCGCCAATGGCCTGCGCCACACCAAGTATGATTCCGCCTGCCAAAGTGCCCCAGATATTGCCCATGCCGCCTATAATCACGGCCTCAAAGGCAAAGAGCAGACGCGAAGGGCCGATTGTCGGATCAAAATTCGTCTTCATCGCCAGAAGCGTCCCGGCGATCGCCACCACGCCGCTGGCCAGTGCCGTGGCCAATGCAAAGGTATGGCTGTTGTTTGCACCCATCAGGGGAACGATCTCAGGATCGTCCGATGTGGCCCGCAAAAGCCGCCCGAGTGCGGTGTTGTAGAAAATATATTGAAGAACGCCGATGATGCCGACGGCAGCCAGGAACATCGCCAGTGGCAGTACACCAACTGCAATCTCGTCCCCGATCGACAGGCTTGCCGTGGCGAAACCGCCGGATGGAACCCGCTGACTGTCCGCGCTGAATGTCTCCAGGAGGCTGTTCTGAATGATAATCGACAAACCAAAAGTCACCAGGACGGGCGGCAGGATGTCCTCGTCGAGCACCCGGTTCAGCAACACGCGTTGCCCCAGATATCCCGCGCCTCCCATCAGGATCACGACAAGGGCGATCCCGATCACCGGATGCAGCCCCAGTGTCAGAACGGCAACCAGCATCAGGTAGGCTGCTACAACAATGAAATCGCCATGCGCGATGTTGATAAAACGCATGACCCCGAACATCAGTGAGAGCCCGGCGGCAAACAGCGCATAGAGGCCTCCCAGAAGCACCCCCTGAATGATGACGTTGATCCATTCCATCAGGCGTCCTCCGTCCCGAAATATGCGTGGGCGATTGCATCGCGGGTCAGGTCGGCGGGCCGTCCGGCGAGCGAAACGCGCCCCTCCTGAAAACAGTAGACACGGTCTGCAACCTTCAAAGCCTGCGCGATGTCCTGTTCGATGACGACCAGCGATGTGCCCCGTTCGCGGATCAGTGGCACGGAGGCATAGATTTCCCTGATCACTTTCGGCGAGAGCCCGAGGCTTATCTCATCGCACAACAGCAGGCGCGGGTTTGACATCAGGGCTCGTCCGATCGCCACCATCTGTTGCTGACCGCCGGAAAGTTCGGTGCCACCATGGTGCCGACGTTCCGGAAGGGCTGGGAAAATCTCGTAAATCTCCTCCAAGGTCCACGGGCCCGATCGTTGTCCCGCTGCGCCGATCTTGAGGTTCTCCTCGACACTGAGCGACGGGAACAGGCGTCGCCCCTCAGGAACCATCGCCAGACCCAGGTGATGAATGCGATCGGCCGACAGCCCGGCGATCCGGGTGTCCGCAAAGACGACATCCTGATCTACAGCAGGACGCATACCCGTCACGGCGCGCAGGAACGTTGTTTTGCCGGCACCATTGGCGCCAATGATGGCGACTGTTTCACCCTCTTCGACAGTCAGGTCGATGCCAAAAAGCGCCTGAAAGTCTCCGTAGAAAGCCGTGAGGCCCCTAACGTCAAGCAGCCTGGTCATCGACATCGATCCCCAGATAAATTTCTTTGACCACAGGCTCGGCCATGACGGAATCGGGAAGACCGTTGGCAACGATCCTGCCGTAGTCGATGACGACCAGACGCTCAACCACGGCGGTGAGCGCGTGAACAATATGCTCAATCCAGATGATTGACACGCCGCTGTCCCGCACGCCCTTTATCGTGCCGACAAGAGAGCGACATTCGCCCTCTGTCAGCCCCCCGGCGATTTCATCCAGCAGAAGCAATTTGGGGTCGGTTGCCAAAGCGCGCGCCAATTCAAGACGTTTGCGTTCCAGAAGCGTCAAAGACCCGGCCGGCCGGTTAGCTTTCGGCAGAAGACCGGTCCGGTCCAGAATATCGCGGCAACGGTCTTCCCGCACATGTCGTTCTGTCGTCCCGAACGCGTCAGCAACAAGCAGGTTTTCAAAGACGGTCATCCCCACAAATGGATGCGGTATCTGGAACGAACGCGCGATACCGGCGTGACATCGGACGGCGGCGCCAGTTGCTGTGATATCGCGCCCCTGAAACAGGATGGTGCCGGAATCAACCGCCTGCGTGCCCCCAATCAGATTGAACAGCGTGCTTTTTCCGGCACCGTTGGGGCCGATGATCCCCAAGGCATCGCCTTGCTCGATCGCGAAGGAAACGCCATCGGTCACGGTGAGTGCGCCATAGCTTTTTGATACGTTGTCGAGTTCCAGTATCGGCATCAGTGCCACCTCCCAACGACAGAAAAACCCGCGAAACCCGCTCTTCTCAATGCTCTGGTTGGTGTGGCGCGATACCTTTTTTGTGATGATCGCCAAGCCGCCATATCAACATGGTATGACCGGATACCGCTCGGGGCATTGGTTTCATTCGTTTGCGTGCGCAGTGTGACTGCCAGCAAGATGCTCGCGACGAGAGGAGGAGCCCATGCGCAACATCACGCTCGACAACATCACAGACGCCGTCGTCAGTTCGCTCGGCGATGACATTTCACCGCGCAACCGCGAAATCATGGTCAGCGCCCTGAAACACATCCACGATTTCTGCAAGGAAACGAAACTCAGCTACAAGGAGTGGCTTGAGGCGATGGAGTGGATGCGCCGGGCTGGCGACATCTCCGATGATGCCCGCAACGAGTTCATCCTGATATGTGACATCATCGGCGTCGAGGTTCTTGTTGACATGATCGACCAAAACCCGACGCACGGAGAGACGGTGACAACTGTTCTCGGACCTTTTTATCGCGAGAACCCACTGGTGCTGCCGCATGGCGCGTCGATCGTGCAGAAGGATTTTGAAGATCAGGAAACGGTGACAGTGCGCGGTCAGATCCGTGACACGGATGGCAACCCGGTGGCGGGCGTGACCGTGGATGTCTGGGAAGATGCTCCCAACGGGCTCTACGAACAACAGGATCCAGCGCAGCCCGACTACAATCTTCGCGGCCGGTTCGAAACCGATGCCCAGGGTCGCTACGAATTTGTCGCCATTCGCCCGGTGCCCTACCCGATCCCCTATGATGGTGCGGCCGGAGAGTTGCTTAACTATATGGGACACCATCCATGGCGGCCCGGTCATATCCACTTCCTGATTCAGAAGCCGGGCTACAAGACACTGGTCTCGCAAATCTATGACAGCGAGACCGAATATCTCGACAACGACTCGGTCTTTGCCGTCAAGGAAGACCTGATCGGAGAGATGAAGCCTTCTTCGGGCGGCACGGATCTCGAAATGGAATTCGATTTCGTCATCCGCTCGGACGCCAAGCTGCGTATGGCGGCTGAATAGGTCCATATGCACCGGCCGCATACCGGCCGGTGCCTCTTACAAAACGGAACCGAGTTTGATGGAAGCCGTCGCACCAACCGACCTGCGCGCCTTCGAGGACGCTCCAGACCTCAATCGGGAAACCGTCATCCGGGAGGTGCAAACATGTATCCTCGATGTTCCGACGATACGGCAGCACAAGCTGTCGAATACCAACGTCACGCATCAGAACTACGTCCATGTGGCGATCCGGTTCGAGAATGGGGTGACTGGCTACGGCGAGGCGTCAACGTTGGGTGGCCCACGATGGTCGGAAGAAAGCGTCGAAGCGATCAAGGCCAATATCGATACCTATCTCGGACCAGCCCTTCTGGATCAGCCGGGATGCAAGGTCGAAGCGAGCAACGCCTTGTTGGCCAAGGCCGCCAAACGGAATTTCGCCGCAAAGTCTGCGCTCAACACAGCGATCCTTGACGCTCTCGGCAAGACACTCGATCTCAGCGTCGCGACGCTTCTGGGTGGAGCTTCACGCGACCGCATTTCGGTCATTTGGGCACTCGCGTCCGGCGACATCGGACAGGAGCTTGAAGAGGCAAAGGCCAAGATCGCCGCGCGTCTGTTCAACCGCTTCAAGATCAAACTGGGCTTCGCTGATATTCGATCAGATCTGCGACGGCTGGAACGTCTGCGCGCCGAGTTGCCAGAAAGCACGGAACTGATTGCGGACATCAATCAGGCCTGGAGCGAGGCCGATTGCCATCGCTGGATGCCGGCGCTTGAGGACATGGGGCTTACACTTATTGAACAGCCGCTCGAGGCTGATGATATCGAAGGCATGGCCCGGCTCGGACAGACAACACGCATTCCCCTGATGCTGGACGAAGCGGTTTTCACCGCAAGGGAAGCCATGCGCGGAGCCAACGCGGGAGCCGGAAGCGTTTTGTCGCTCAAGCTTTGCAAACACGGCAGCGCACAGAACCTCCAGCGGATTGCAGGGATCGCGCTGGCCGGCGGCCAGGAACTTTATGGTGGGTGTTTGTTGGAAAGCAGCCTCGGTGCAGCCGCCCATCTTGCGGTATTCGCGACCCTGCCAGAACTGCAGTGGGGGTGCGAGCATTTCGGTCCGTTGATCCTCTCAAAAGACACAACCGTGGACGGTCTTGTCTATGAGGATTTCCACGTCCACTTGCCGACCGGGCCCGGACTTGGCGTTACGCCAGATCCGCAGACAACTTCTGCATTCGCAAGGACATGACAACGCCATGACGGAAAAGAGCCCTATCTCCACGCGTCTGGAACAAATGCGAAATGCGCTCAATGAAACGCCCCATCTCGCCAGGCTTGGAGCTCTTTTCTCGGAGACCGTGCTGATTGAGGTCGATGGAACGGAATTTTACCTTTGGTTCGAAAAGGGACGGCTGGTGTCGATCCAGCAAGGCCCCAGCCGCAAGACGCCGTGGCGCTTCGCGTTCCGAGCCGAAGCCGAAGCACTGGAAGAGTTCTGGCAGACCATGCCGAAGCCAGGTTACCACGACATTTTCGGGATCGTTAAGATTGGTCGTGGTCGCATTGACGGCGATATCCTGTGTCTTGTCAAAAATCTTCGCTACTTCAAGGCGTTCATGGCGCTCGGTCGGGAGGTGTCGACATGACCCTCGGATTGGAGTCCATTACGGGTCGCTACCTGAACACCTCGGTCAACGGACAGTCACAGCGTATTTTCTTTGAAGAAGCAGGTGCAGGCGAACCGGTTCTCCTGTTCCATACGGCGGGCGCCGATAGTCGCCAGTGGCGGCACATTCTCAACGATCCCGAACTGACCCAGCGCTACAGGTTCATTGCCCCCGATATGCCCTGGCATGGAAAATCCCTGCCGCCCGAAGGTTGGCAGACTCAGGAGTATCTCCTGACGACCCAAACCTACATCAACACAGTGTTGGCGATTTGCGATGCGCTTGCTCTCGAGCAACCGCTCTTTGTGGGATGTTCCATGGGCGGGCGTATTGCACTGCAATTGGCGCGCCTGCACGCCGACCGGTTCAAAGGCTTCATTGCGATCGAGGCGTCGGACTTCCAGCCGGCATGGTACGACATTGACTGGTTTCACCGGCCCGATGCGCCAGGGGGCGAGATGGGCGCGGCTCTCGTTTCTGCCAACATTGCGCCCCAGGCACCCGAGACCGAACGATGGAACACGCAATGGATGTTCATGCAATCCGGCCCGGGCGTCTTTCGCGGTGATCTGAGTTTTTACACCCGCGACGACAGCCTTGTTGGCACTTTGCAGGATATCGATACTTCCGTCGCACCCGTGCACATCATGGTCGGAGAATACGATCTGACCTGTACGCCCGAGGACGCCAGACGGACCTGCGATGGCATCATAGGGGCAACGCTGGATGTGATGCCAGAGATTGGCCATTTCCCGATGAGTGAGCATCCCGAGCGCTTTCGTCCTCATTTTGTGGAGGCTTTGGCTCGGATGCCATAAACTGGGTAGATGGAACTGAGACGAATTCGCTATTTCGTGGCCGTCGCCGAAGAACTTCATTTCGGACGGGCCGCCGAACGCCTTGAAATGGCACAACCGCCGTTGTCCCGCCAGATCGCGCAACTCGAGAGCGTCCTCAATGTCAAACTTTTTGACCGATCGCGCGCGCAAATCCGGCTGACACCGGCTGGCGAGGTGCTGCTGGAGCGCGCCAGGCAGATTTTGGACCAACTCGACAGTACTTTCCGGGAAGTCACCCGCATCGGACAAGGCAGCGCCGGGCGTCTGCGTATCGCCTTTGTCGGCTCGGCCAGTCACGGCGTCTTGCCCACAATCATCAAATCCTACCGGTCGCACTACCCCGATGTGGACCTTGCACTTTCTGCCATGAACAATGCCGAGCTTGAACGGGCCCTCATTCAGCGCGAGATTGACATTGCTGTCGCCCGACCATCGCTCAAGGGCGACGAGTTTCGCACGGTGGAACTTCATCGCGAGCCCCTGGTGCTGGCGATCCCTGACAACAGCGCCTTGAACGCACAATCGTCGGTGGCCTTGCGGGATCTTGTGGATGAGACCTTCATCCTATACCCCCGGCGACCGCGACCAAGCTTTGCCGATCACGTTTTGGGTGTCCTGTCCGAAGAGGGTGTCGCGCCGCGTGAGACGATTTTTGCCCAGGATTATCAAACGGCGATCAGCCTGGTTTCCGTCGGAGTCGGCATTTCAATCGTTCCTGAGAGCGTTTCGACCACACAGCGACCGGGGGTGTTTTACAAGAGCTACGAAGGCCACAATCCGGGCACGGGTCTAAGCGCCCACACGCGCCGGGACAATGCAAAGCCCCATGTCCTTAACTTCTTCAAGATCGTGGAGACCTATACAAGAAAACCCCGCTGACCAGGGATCAGCGGAGTCGCCGGGAGGACATCCGGCTTCAGCCAATCGGGCGCGGTTCGGCCGTAAGTGGGATGTCTGGGTGTTCGCTGTTTTCGATAATGTTCAAGACCGGCGTGCCATCGACAACTGCCCATTGGCCACCAACAAGCGGGGTCTTGGCGATATTCGGAACCGGTCCCGACGAGAAATCGATGGGACCAACAACCGACTGGTAGGACGTTGTGCGGATCGCATCGACAATGCTCTCTGCATCCGACGGGTCCTCTGTCCGTTTCAGCGCATCGACAACGACTTCAAAGAGCGAATGCTTGAAGCCCAGCGGCATGGTCCACGGACGTCCTGTTTCCCCCTGATAGGCAGCGGCGAGTTCCGCCGAGCTTTGCCCGGTGAAGCCTGAAGAGAACGGGTGATCCGGCGACCACCACACTTCAACCGATAGCCCTTCGGCGCGATCACCGAGCGCAGCCATCGCCTGTGGAAATTCCGACGCCTTGGCGACATTGACGACCTTGGGAGCAAAACCCTGTTGTGCGGCCTGCGTCCAGAATGTCGTGAAATCGGGCGGGATAACCACACCGGTGACAATCTCAACGCCTGCTGCCTTGAAGGCAGAGATTTGCGCCGAGAAATCATCGGTCATCGACTGGAACCGGCCGGTATCGACAAGTTCATAGCCCTTTTCGACCATGACCGGTGGAAAGCCGAGTTTCGGGTCACCCCAGGCATTGCCGTCGGGATCGTTCGGCCAGAGCGCGCCCACAACCTTGTTGGTGTCAACCGCGTCCCAGATGCCGGTGAAGACCGAGATGATGTCTTCAAGCCCCCAGAAGAAGTGAAAGGTGAAATCGAACCCGGCTTCCGGATCACCTTGCCGCCCGAAAAAATGCGGCTGCCATGGCGTGTCATTGGTGATGCAGGGCACACCGTTCAATTCGGCTTGATCGGCCACGGGGTTCGTTGTATCGGGCGTCGAGGTCGCCGTGATGATATCGACCTCGTCGTCGAAAATCAGCTCTTGCGCAACGGACGAGGCCCGGTTCGAGCTTGACTGACTGTCCTTGACGATGAACTCGACCGGGTGCTTGGTTCCGTTGATCATAAGCCCGTCAGCAAGCTGTGTTCGAAACTGATTGAGCACAAAATTGTCTGGCTCGGCGAAGATCGCAAGCGGCCCGGTCTGTGGCGTCACAAAGCCAATTTTGATCGTCCGGGGCTGGGCGATCGCAGGGCTGGAAAGGCCGCTTGCCAGCGTTGCCGCTCCGAGACCCTTCAGGACTGAACGGCGTGTCAGCGAAGAGATTGTCTTGGTCATGTCGTCCTCCCATATTCAGGGAGGGACCCTACGTTCGCGAAGGGTGTCAGACGATGCCGCCGGCAGTATCGTGCAATACCCGCGTGCTTCTTCTGGCATCAAAGGACGTAATTGCCGGGAATCGCAAACGTCGTTCTTGCCGATTGAACCCCTGAATCGGTGAGCATGCGGCTCCCTTCGGTACAAAAGCACCGTCAGCTATTCTCAGAGCCGTTTTCATGAGATTTTCTCAATGAGTTCAGCTGGTTCGCTCTTGAAAAATACCGTCAAGAGCGCCGATATCGCCGACGGTACCGGCTGGAGTCGCCAAAATTAAGGGCACGAAGGTCCGTCAAATATACCGTCAATAATTCTTGCTTCACCGCGATATCCGCACATAGCGGAGATTGGATGGTGATAGAAAATTATTTGATATCAATTGTTTGTGAGGATTTCAGTCAATTGCGAGAAAACCGAATCCACGCGCGAACTATTCCCACTCGATGGTGCCAGGGGGTTTGGAGGTGACGTCGTAAACGACGCGGTTGATGCCGCGGACCTCGTTGATGATGCGGGTGGCGGCGCGGCCGAGGAATTCCATGTCGTAGTGGTAGAAGTCGGCGGTCATGCCGTCGACGGAGGTGACGGCGCGCAGCGCGCAGACATATTCATAAGTGCGGCCGTCGCCCATCACGCCGACGGTCTGGACCGGTAAAAGCACGGCAAAGGCCTGCCAGATCGTGTCGTAAAGACCGGCATTGCGGATCTCTTCGAGGTAGATGGCATCGGCCTCGCGCAGGATGTCGAGCTTGTCGCGGGTAACGCCGCCCGGGCAGCGGATGGCAAGGCCGGGTCCGGGGAACGGATGCCGGCCGATGAAGCTGTCCGGCAGGCCGAGCTCGCGGCCGAGCGCCCGCACTTCGTCCTTGAAGAGCTCGCGCAGCGGCTCGACGAGCTGCATGTTCATGCGCTCCGGCAAACCGCCGACATTGTGGTGCGACTTGATGGTGACAGACGGCCCGCCGGTGAAGGAGACACTCTCGATCACGTCCGGGTAGAGCGTTCCCTGCGCCAGGAAATCGGCGCCGCCGAGTTTCTTCGCCTCGGCCTCGAAGACATCGATGAAGAGTTTCCCGATGGTCTTGCGCTTGATTTCGGGATCCGCCTCTCCCTCCAGCGCGTCAATAAACGTATCAGAGGCATCAACGAGGGTGAGCGGGATGTTGTAGTGCTCGCGGAACATCGCCATCACGTCCGCTGCCTCGTTCTTCCGCATCAGGCCATGATCGACAAGGATGCAGTTGAGCTGGTCGCCGACGGCCTCGTGTATCAGAAGCGCCGCGACGGAGGAATCGACGCCGCCGGAGAGCGCGCAGATAACCTTGCCATCACCCACCTGTTCACGGATCGCCGCGACCGCCTGCTCGCGATAGGCGGCCATCGACCAATCGCCTTCGAGACCGGCGATCCTGTGGACGAAATTGCCGATCAGGCGGGCACCGTCAGGCGTATGGATGACCTCGGGATGGAACATCATGCCGTAAGTCTTGCGCTCAACGTCACCGAAGACGGCATAGGGCGCGCCTTCGGAGCGGCCAAGGATCTCGAAGCCGGGCGGCAGATCGATGACGCGGTCGCCGTGGCTCATCCAGACCTGGTGGCGTTGACCTTGCGTCCATACACCCTCGAAAAGCGGGCAGTCCTTCAGGACCTCGACATAGGCGCGGCCGAACTCACGGTGATCGGAGGATTCGGCTCTGCCGCCCATCTGCACGCACATGGTCATCTGGCCATAACAGATGCCAAGGACCGGAACGCCGGCATCGAAAACAATCTGAGGCGCCCGGGGCGATCCGATGTCGCCGGTCGATGCGGGGCCGCCGGAGAGGATCACCGCCTTCGGCTTTATGCGCTCGAAACCCGCCTCCGCGGACTGGAACGGGACGATCTCGCAATAGACCCCGGCCTCGCGCACACGCCGTGCAATCAGCTGGGTAACCTGCGAACCGAAATCGATGATGAGGACAGAATCGGGGTGGGCTGAGCTGTTCATGACAAGGCTTTAGTGATTCGTTCCGGCGAGCGCAAGACGCCAGCTGCCGTCATCCCTCGATGCCGTCACGGCCGACAATGGCCATCATGGTTCCGGTCATGGTCGCCACGAGCTTTTCAGTGCCGTCCTGCCGCACAGCGAAGGCCCTGCCATCTGCGACGGTGATTGTCTTGCCGGGTTTTGTGACTTCGGCCCGAAAGACAAAGCGATCGCCGCTTGCCGGCGACAAAAGGTTGATCTTGAATTCGATCGTCAGCACCGCCGCATCCGCCGCCATCAACGAGAAAGCCGCATAGCCGCAGGCCGAATCCAGTGCCGTCGAGATGATGCCGGCATGCATGAAGCCATGCTGCTGGGTGAATTCGGGATGAAACGGCATTTCCATCTCGACCCGGCCGGGTCTAACGCCGATCAGCCTCATACCGAGGGTTTCCATCGCCTTCTGGCGCTTGAAGCTGTCCAGGCAACGGGCCTCAAAGTCCGGATTTCTGGGTTGGAAGTCGGCCAAGATTGCCTCCCTACTCGCTCTTTTGCATGACGGAAAAGAAGAACCCGTCGGTCTTTGTGGCCGCCGGTGTCAAGGTGATGGTCTTCATGTCGGCCGACCAGGGCTGCAACGGATTCTCCCCGTAGAGATCCTGCCAGACTTCACCGGCCGAGACCGGCTCGAAGGCGCCGTTGTCCTCGCAAAAACCATAGACCTGCGCCTCGTTTTCCTGTGGCAGAAGCGAGCAGGTGATGTAGACCAAGAAGCCGCCGGGGCGAACGAACGGCGCGGCCGATGCCAGCACCGCCTGCTGCTGGTCGAGCCTTTCCTCGAGGTTCTTGCGTGTCAGCTTCCATTTGGTTTCGGGCCGGCGGCGCCAGGTGCCGGTACCCGTGCACGGCGCATCGATGACCACCCGATCCATGCGCCCGGCCAGCGCGCTGAGATCAGAGCCTGCATCGTGGACCTGCACATTGCGGGTGCCGGCGCGCCTGAGCCGCTCGAAGATCGGCGAAAGCCTAGCCTTGTCAATATCATAGGCGTGGATCTGGCCGCTGTTGTCCATCGCCGCAGAAAGCGCCAGCGTCTTGCCGCCGCCGCCGGCGCAATAGTCGAGTACCTGCTCGCCGCCCTGCGCGAATATCAGGTCGGACACGATCTGGCTGCCCTCATCCTGAACCTCGAACCAGCCCTTTTGATAAGCGGCCTCGGCGGTCACATTGGGCAACCGCGCCGGCCCCTCGCCCGGCGCAATGCGCAGGCCGTAGCGTGCGAGGCCAGTTCGGGCTGCGCCGCTGCGGGACAGCGCCTTCAAGGTCTTGTCGACCGACGATTTCAGCGTGTTGACGCGCAGATCAAGCGGCGGGCGTTCGCTCAACGCCTGCGCTTCGTCAATCCACTCCTCGGCGAAGTTTTCCTCGAACGCGAACTGGATCCAGTCGGGAATGTCGGCCTGGATGTGCGGCGGCGCCTCTTTCAGGTCACGGCCGGCGAAGGCCTTCGCAACAGCCTCAGGCAACGGCTCGGGCGCAAAGCGGTCGCCTTCCAGTTGCTCGCTCAGCTTCTCCCGGCCAATGCCCCACTGACGATGGATCACGGCATAGACCAGCGCCGGCGCGCCGTCATCATCCATCAGGTAGGCGTTGGAGGCTCTCTTGCGGAGCGCATCATAGACCAGATTGCCAATCGCGGCGCGGTCGCCGGAGCCGGCAAAGCGATGCGACAGACCCCAGTCCTTGAGCGCATCCGATACGGGTCTCTTACGCTGTTCAATATCGCCGAGTATCTCGATGGCCGCCGCCATCCGACCGCCAAGCCGCATGTCGTGTTTCCTGTCTCAATCAACGGGGCCGAGCCATAACGCGGCCAATCTATAAAGGAAAGGCGGTCCGCGTTGAAAATGCGTCGGCTGAACCGTCAGCTCCATGTAGTCAAACCGGCGCATGCGACATTGTTCGGCCTTGCAAATTTTGCACCCCTGGCGCACGTTCCAGCCGGTTGCAACCATTGCAGAATCAACCCATATCGACGGGAACGGATTATCGGCGAAGCAGCAGCCGCCAGAACAAGGAGCTTAAGAGATGAGTGTTCAAGACAATCGGCCGAGCGAAAAAGACATTGCCGACTGGACACAGCGGCGCAACGAGCTTGCCGCCCGTCTCGACGAGTTTGAGTATACGCCCGGGGACGTCTGGCTGCGGGATCTGAGCATTCGCCATACCGGACCAATGGCCGCCGCCTCGAAGGCGCTGAAGAGCGGCGTGCCCGCCAACGACAATCTCGCAGCAGCCATGGAGGCCGCCGACCGGCATCTCAACAACAACGTCCTTGCCGTCGAGAAGCAGGCCGAAGCCGACCTTGCGCAGTTGCGCGACCTGATGAAGGGATGTGTTGCTGCGATCGATGCATGGATCGCGGCCCACAAGGGATGACGCTCACCCGCAGCTGCGGCGCTCAGGCCCGCAGCAGCACCCAGGCCAGCCAAAGCCACAACATTGCATTGATGACATAGCCGACAATGAAGAGCGGCCGGCGCTGGCGCACGTCATTGCTGGTTATGTGGACATAGGAGTGGCAGATGCGGCTGAGAACAAAGGCCCAGGCAAGGAACAGCACCGGATAGTTCACGCCGTTGACCATGTAGAGCACGACGCAAACGATGTAGAAGAGGAACGGCAGTTCGAACTGATTGATCAGGTTGCGGATTGCCGTCGCGCTGGGTTCCGGCTCGATCATCGGCACCTTGAACTCAGACGCCCGGACCTTGCCGGCGCGCACCGCGCGTTGGCGGCGCCTGGATGCGACCACATAGATTGCGTAAATCAGGCCGGTCTGGACGATCAGCGGCCAGAAAATCGCCGTGTTGCTCATGGTTAGTCCCCGCTGCGAATCTTCGGCTGAACGTAGAGCCATTCGCACGACGATGGAACAGCGTCCCTTGAGATAATGCGGCGAGCAACCTAATTTGAACGATACGGAATGGTTGCACAGCGCGGGCAGCCGTCCAGCAGCCCGGCGGAGGCTGAACCTTACGGCGGCCAACCAGCGCTAACGCTCCCGTCTTACAAGCGGAGGTTCAGCATGTTCAAGAAGCTGCTTCAGGCAATCTTTTCGGCAGATCCAGCCAAAGACATGCCCCCGGCGGTCCAGCCGGATGATCCAGGCATGCTCGACGGCGGCCTGACGCGAGCCGATTTCCTGCACAAGATGAGCGCTTTCGAAGCGCAGTGCCAGGGTGTCTTCAAACTGGTCGCGCGGGCCAAGGACCATTCCACGACTGTCGGCGAGACCGGGCAGTTTGAGGAGGCTTTTATCGATGAAGCCGAAAGCGCGCTCGAGGAAGTGCGTGCCGCCGAGATCGAAATCGCGGGCCTCAACGAAGCAGCCGCCGGCCTGTCGCAGGCACTGCTCGGACGTCTCGACAAGACGGCGGACATGATCGCTGAAGCGCACAACGCGCTTGAAAGCGCGCTGAACGATATCCGTATGGCCAAGATCGACTTCGATTCCAATCGCGATGATGATGACGACGATGATTTCGACGGCGATTGAGATGCCCGGAACCAGTATTCGGGTGGCGTGACAGCGGACGATATCCGGCCGAATTTGAAAAGACAGCCCGGTTTGCTACACTTTGCGCAAATCCGGAGCGTTTGAATGGTGAGCCTTTCTGCAAGGGAAAGTGATCTTGTTTTCCGCATCATGGGAGAATTGTCCGCGGATCACTCCTGCGACGTGTTGCGCAATACGATCGGCCCGATGCTGCTCGACCTCTTGAACGCGCAGTATTTCGCCTCCTATGTATGGAGCGAGGGCAGCGGAACGTTCGGGAACCGGGTGGCGCTCAATATGAGCGACGACAACCTGAAAACCTACGAAACCTACTATCAGTTCCGCGATCCCATCACCCCGCTCCTGCAAAGAAAGCGCAAGACGACCGCGGTTGCGGAGATCATCTCGCGGCGGGCGCTGGAGCGCAGCGAGTTCTTCAACGATTTCCTCGCGCGCGACGGGCTGCACTACGGCATCAACTACTACGCCTATATCGCCGGCCAGAATATCGGCGACCTGCGGATCTGGCGCGGGCGCGGGCGCGCGGATTTCGACCGGCGGGATCTGGAGATCGTCGACGCCATCGGGCCCGCATTCACCCATGCCATGCGCCGCGCGCTCTCACGAGAAGAAAACAACGAGACACGCATTTCACTGACGAACGCGATAGAAAGCGAAAGCGAACGCGTCCACCTGACCGAACGGGAGAAGGAAATCGCCGCCGCGGTGATGCTCGGCAAGACCGATCAGCAGATCGCATCGGGACTGTTTATCTCCGTGACCACGGTCCGCACCCACCTCAAGAACCTCTTCCGGAAACTCGATGTTTCCAGCCGTGCGCAGCTCATGCGGCGCATCGCTCTGCACTAGGGCGCTTCCGGCTTGGATTGAAGCATCCGAGGGCGGAAATCACCCGGCGGTCGTCCACCCGAAAAGCGCCACGGCGCCTTCGCGCCAAATGGAGCGCGCCTACCGGACCGGTTTGCCAACTTTCGTGGCCGAGTCAGCGGACTGTCCGGGTCCAGTATTCTGTTCCAGTGATTTCGAATTCTTTGGTTTTCGTTGCTGACGGGCCCGTAACCGCGCCACCTTTCTCAGGTCAGTCGCCTCATCGTGCTCGTCCACGATCTCAGTGCCAAGCAGTGTCTCAAGAACATCTTCCATGGTGACAAGCCCGGCTGTTCCACCATAGTCATCCTCAACCAAGGCAATGTGGGCGTCGCGATCCATCAGAAGATCAAAGAGTGTATCAAGATCTGTCTTTTCCGGCACACGCAGGATATCGCGCGCCAAGTCCCTTACGGAGCGCTCTTCCCCACCGCGCAAGGCAGCAAGCATCAAATCGCGCGTCAAGACGAAGCCCTGCACTTCGTCAACGGATTGGCCGGTGACCAGCATGCGCGAAAATGGAAATGCGTCCCGTGACGCAACCGCCGCGGCAACAGTCGCATCTGCGGGCACATGGGCGATCACCGTTCGCGGTGTCATCACCTCTCGGGCTGTGATTTCGGGCAGGCGGAAAAGATTGGCAACGACCCGTGTTTCGTCCTCTTCGACAACGCCCAGCCGCTGGCCCGCTGTGGTCAGTGCCGTGATCTCCTCACGGGAGATTTCGGGGTCCGTCCGGCCTCGCGTCAGGAATCTGGTAATCGCCTGGCTCATCCATACCAACGGGAGCTGTGCGGTGATCAGGATGGGTAGCATACGCACTGCAAACGGTGCGAGCGCTCGCCAATATGTCGCCCCAAGGGTCTTCGGAACAATTTCCGAAAGAACAAGAATACCGAAAGTCAGAAGCGCGGAAAACACACCCACGCCGGTGTCATTAAACACCACTGCCGCCTGCGCGCCGGCACCGGTGGCACCCACTGTGTGCGCAATCGTGTTGAGCGAGAGTATTGCCGCCAGGGGACGTTCGATATCGGCACGAAGACGTCTTAGTTTCTCTGCCAAACCCGGGCGCTCTTCCTCGGCCGCCTCCACAAAAGAGGGTGTGATCGACAGAAGAACCGCCTCGAGAATAGAGCAAAGAAAAGACACACCGATGGCGAGCACAACGAAAAGGATCAGCAGTGTCATTACGTTGCCTTTCAACGGACGTAGAACGCCGCCTGAACATATAGGATGCGGTTGCACTTGTAGCCAACCAATAATCGAAAACCTGGTGCCGCATATGGGCCGAATGCGTATCGCAGACCATGGAACGCATCATGCCAGTCACCCGGGGCACCTCTCGGCCTCGAGGCCTTCGCGCTAATCAAATATCCTCATTTGTGAGGATACCGGATCCAACCCGACTTCTGCAGCATGGGAAAAAATGCGTCGGGAGGTGCTGTTTTTGTCCCAGGAAGATCCGGTCGACCTGACCATATCCGAAGCCCTTGCGGAAATGCGCGGCGGCAACCTCTCGAGCGCCGACTATGCCGAGGCCCACATCGAGCGGTCTGAGAAGCACGCCGGCCTGAACGCCTTTGTCTCCCACGACTGGGATTCCTTGCGCGAGGCAGCGCGGGCGGCCGATGCAAGCGGCAAAGCCGGTGAAGGCCTGACCGGCATTCCCCTGGTGCTGAAGGACAACATCAACACAACGACACTGCCGACCAGTGCAGCGACGGGCGCCCTGCGCGGATGGACCGCCGCAAAAAACGCTCCGATCGCGGATGCGCTTTTTGCGCAAGGCGCCCTGCTCGGCGCCAAGGGCAATATGCATGAGCTTGCCTTCGGCATCACGACAAACAATGCGGTGACCGGAGCGTCACGCAACCCCTTCAATCCCGACATGATCCCGGGCGGCTCGAGCGGCGGCGTCGGAACCGCCGTCGGTGCGCGGTTGATGCCCGGCGGCATCGGAACAGATACCGGCGCGTCGGTGCGCCTGCCGGCGGCGCTTTGCGGCATTGTCGGCTATCGCCCGACGGTGGGCCGCTATTCGGGAAGCGGCATCGTGCCGATTTCCCATACGCGTGACACGGCCGGCCCGATGGTGCGCAGCGTCGCCGATGCGCGGCTGCTCGACGCCGTCATGTCGGGCGTCCCGTCATCCGGTGATACGGCTGATCTGAAATCCGTTCGCATCGGCGTGCCAAAGGCGCATTTTTACGATGACCTCGATCCGGGCGTCGCGAAGATCGCCGAGCGGACGCTGGGTGCCCTGGAGAGTGCCGGCGCCCGTCTGGCGGATGTCGAATTGCCCGATATCGCGGCGCTGAATGACGCTGTCGGCTTCCCCGTCGCGCTCTATGAATTCAAGGTCGACCTTGCGGACTATCTTGCCGAGAACGGTCTTTCCCTGACACTCGAGGAGATCCATGCCGGCGTCGAAAGCCCGGACGTCAAGGGCGTCATGGGCTCGCAGCTCGGCGACGAGGCCATTCCCGAAGCGCTTTACAGGCAGGTCATGAGCATCGAGCGGCCGAAACTGCAGCAAGCCTACGCGACGTGCTTTTCGGAAAACGGCATCGACGTGCTCCTGTTCCCGACCGCTCCGCTGCCGGCGCGCCCGATCGGCGAGGACGAGACGGTCGAGCACAACGGAGAACGCCTGCCCACCTTCACCACGTTCATCCGTAATACGGATCCGGCGAGCAATGCCGGCATACCGGGCATCAGCCTGCCTGCGGGCCTTGATGCCGACGGCCTGCCCGTCGGCATGGAGCTCGATGGACCGGCCGGCTCGGATGAAAAGCTGCTCGCCATCGCCCAGGCCGTCGAAGCGGTTCTCGGGCCCGGCGAAGCGCCGAAACTCTAAGAACATAAGGGGAGTACAGATCATGGATCGCAGACTGTTCATCAAACTCGCAGGTACCGCGGCGGCCGTGAGCGCCCTGCCCGCATTCGGCACTGCCTTTGCCGCCGATCCGGTCAAGGTCGGTGTGCTGCTGCCGCAATCCGGACCGGGTGGCCTTTTCGGCCCGTCCTGTGAAAACGCGGCCAACCTTGCCGTCGCCGAGATCAATGACGGCGGCGGTGTTCTGGGCCGCATGATCGAGCCGGTCTTTGCCGATGTTGGCGGGCCGCCGTCCGACGCCAACCAGGCGGCGCTCAAGCTTTGGAAGGGTGAAAAGGTCGAGGCCTTTGTGGGCATGCATGACAGCGCGGTGCGCGGCGCCCTCACCAACCTCTTCAAGGGCCAGGTGCCCTACATCTATACGCCCGTCTATGAGGGCGGCGAATGCTCGGCGGGAACCTTTGTGCTCGGAGAGACGCCGGCTCAGCAGCTCGAACCGGTGATCCCGTGGATGGCGGCCAACAAGGGCGCCAGCAAATGGTACCTGATCGGCAATGACTATAACTGGCCGCGCGACACCAATGCCGCGGCCAAAGGATACATCGAAGCGTCGGGCGGCTCGGTCGTCGGCGAAGAATACCTGCCGTTCACGGCGGACAATTTCGACAGCAACCTTGCCAAGATCAAGAGCAGCGGTGCCGATGCCGTGCTGATCACGCTTGTCGGCGGCGCCTCGGTCGGCTTCAACCGTGCCTTTGCGAGCTTCGGCCTGCCGGATTCGGTGGTGCGTCTGGGAACGCTGATCGAGGAAAACACGCTGGCAGGCATTGGCGCGGAGAATTCGAAAAACCTCTTCTCCTCGGCCGGATACTTCGCCACGATCGACACGCCAGCCGCGGCCGCATTCGCGGAGGCCTATCATGGCAAGTTCGGCGCCGATGCGGCGGCCCTCAATTCGCTCGGTGAGTCATGCTATGAGGGCCTGAAGCTGCTTCAGGCGATGGCGGAAAAGGCCGGATCGCTCGACGTTGCGGACCTGGAAAAGGCCGCGGAAGGCACCAGCTATGACGGGCCCCGCGGGCACGCGACAATGAGCGAACGGCACGTCTCCAGGGACATCTTCCTCGCCGAGGCGGATGGCGCCGGCTTCAAGGTGGTGGAGACATTCCCCGCCGTCAGCGCCGGGAAGAACTGCTCGTAACCGGTTGGAAAGCCAACGCAATTGGACCTGATCCTCACAAACGGCATGAACCTTGTCTATGCCGTTGCGACCCTGGCGCTGATCGCGCTGGGGCTCGCAGTCGTCTTCGGCCTGCTGGGTGTGATGAACATGGCCCATGGCGAATTCGTTATGCTGGGCGCGTTCAGTGTCTATGTGACCCAGCAGGCAGGACTGCCGATGCTTGCGGCCGTCCCGCTGGCTATCGCGGTCTGCGGCATTGTCGGCTATTGCGTCGAATGGTCAATCATCAGGCACCTTTACAGCCGCCCCTTCGATACGCTGCTCGCAACCTGGGGGCTGTCGATCCTGATGCGCAAGCTGGTCGAGGTGAGCTTCGGGCGCGACTACAAAAGCATCGACCTGGTGCTGCCTGGAACCGTTGACGTGCTGGGCATTTCCTATCCGTCCTACCGCCTGCTGCTGCTCGCGGTGATCGCCATCTTCTTCACCGCGCTCTTCGTCTGGTATCGCCGCAGCAACACCGGCGCGCGCATCAAGGCGATGGTTTCCAATCCGCAACTGGCCGCCGCCGTCGGCATCGACACGGCACGGCTGGCGCGCATGACATTCGTCTTCGGCGTCTGCACGGCGGGCCTTGCCGGCGTTGCCCTCGCGCCGCTGGTGCGGGTCGAGCCCTATATGGGCATCGACTACCTGTTGTCGTCATTCTTTATCCTTGTCGTCGGCGGGCTGGGATCGCTGGAAGGCCTTCTCATCGGCTCCTCGGTGATCGGCGGCACGGATACGGTCATCTCGACGCTTTTTGCCAAGACAAGCGGCTATATGGCGGTGCTGCTGATTTCGATCCTGTTCCTCTGGCTGAGACCCGATGGCCTTTTCTCGCGTCGCTAGCCTTGTCGCCCTCGCGGCCCTGTTGGCGGTGCCCGTCGTCTTCGACATGTTCACCGCCTACCAGCTCGGGCTTTACCTCATCTTCGGCATGGTCGGCCAGGGCATCGCACTGTGCTGGGGACGGGCCGGCTTCCTGCCGCTCGGGCAGGCGCTGTTCTTCGGCCTCGGCGCCTATATCGCCGGCGCGGCTCTCAAGGGCGCGGGCGGCAACATCCTGCTGCTTGCGCCGCTGCTCGTGCTTGCAATTCTCATTCCGGCGCTGCTGGCGGCTGTGGTCGGCCTGCTTGTCTTCAACCGGCAGATCGGATCAGGCCCCTATTTCTCCCTGATCACCCTGGCGCTGGCGATGCTCGGCTTCCAGCTCGCCAACAGCGCCGACACGATCACCGGCGGCTTCAACGGCATGACCGGCATACCCGGCCTGCCCGGCTTCGACAGTTACGGCAATCTCTATTACGTCGTCGTCAGTGTGCTCGCTGTCGTCTCTGCAGGCCTGTTCTGGCTCATGAAAACGCCTTTCGGTGTCCTGCTGTCGGCCACGGCGCAAAACGAGGAGCGTCTCCAGTTCTTCGGCTTCAGCACCAGCGCCCTCAAAGCAGCCGCGTTCGGCATCAGCGCCGGCCTTGCCGGTCTCGCCGGCGCGCTTTACGTACCGCACCAGGGCATTGTCACCCCGCAATCGGTGGGATTTCTGCTTTCCGCCGAGTTCGTGATCTGGACGGCTGTCGGCGGGCGCGCGTCGATCGCCGGACCCGTGATCGGTGCAGTGGTCATCGGCTTCCTTGCCTCGGAGCTGCGCGACACGTTCCGCTACTGGGAGGCCGTGATCGGCCTGATCTTCATCGTCACCGTGCTGAAGTTTCCGCAAGGGCTGGTCGGGCTGGCCGACATGCTGCGGCATAAAGGCGCCCGGGATAAGCCGCCGCGTCGCAGGGATATCAATCGTCCCCGGAACCGGAGTGCGGAAAGTCCGGCGCTTGTCTTTGACCAGGTCGGCGTGACCATCGGGCCGGTCCGCATCCTCGATGGCCTCGATTTCCGCATCGACCGGCCCGGGATCCACGCCATCATCGGGCCGAACGGCGCCGGCAAGACCTCGGCCTTCAACGCGATGACCGGGCGCCTGCCGCTGACCTCCGGCGACATTTCCTGGCGTGGCCGGTCCCTTGCAGGCCTCAAGCCGTTTCAGGTCGCGCGCACGGATATCTCGCGGAAGTTCCAGATCCCGTCCGTCTTTCCCGACCTTTCCGTCGATCAGAACCTCGATATCGCCTTGTGGGCCAACCGGATCGATGTAACCGATCTCCTTTCAATGCGGCCGCTGCGCTGGCGCAGCGATCTTTTCGACAGCATTTCGGCGCGTTTCCCGTTCCTGAAGGAAGGCGGCGGGACCGCCGGTTCCCTGTCGCTCGGCCAGCGCCAGATGCTGGACTTCTCGATGACCTACCTCACCGAGGCACGCCTGGTGCTTCTCGACGAGCCCTGCGCCGGCCTTTCCGCCGGCGAGACCGGCGAGATGATCGCGGCCATCGCCGCGATCAACAGCGACCTCGGGTCGACCGCCATCATCATCGAGCACGACATGCGGGTGGTGGAGCAGCTGAGCGACCATGTCTTTGTCATGCATCAGGGCCGGCTGCTTGCCGAAGGCGACATTGCCACGGTTCGCGCCAATCCGGACGTGCAGGCAGTCTACAGCGGGGGCACCAAATGACGGCGCTGCTGCAGGTCGACAATCTCAGCGGCGGCTATGGCGACGTCACGGTCGTGCGTGATGTGAGCATCTCGGCCGATCGCGGACAGGCTGTCTTTATCACCGGCCGCAACGGCGTCGGCAAATCCACGCTGGTCAAGCTCATTGCCGGACAGCTCGAACCTGAAAGCGGTTCGATCGCGATGCAGGGGCATGACGTTACCGCCCTGCCCGCCCATGGCCGCCGGCAAAGCGGCATCGGCTACGCGCCGCAGGAAAGCGTCGTCTTTGACACATTGTCGATCCTGGAGAACCTGACGCTGCATTACCCGGACCGGGACCTTGAACGCTACCACGACCTCTTCGGGCAGTTTCCGCGTATCGAGGAGCGTCTGCAACAGACGGCGGGAACGCTGTCAGGCGGCGAAAAGAAAATCCTTTCCTTCTGCAGGGCGCTGGCGGAAGACACGCCGCTTGTCATCCTCGACGAGCCGTCGGAGGGCGTGCAACCGGAGAATATCGACCGGATGGCGCGTGTGATACTCGATGAGAAAGCAAATGGACGATCGTTCCTGATCGTCGAACAGAACCTGACCCTTGTCGAAGAGGCCGCTGATCACGCCTACCTGCTCGATCACGGCGCATGTGTGTTCGAGACCGGCCGTACCGACAATCTCCGGGACGTCCTTTCGCAACGGCTGCAGATCTAAATACTGTCAATCGCGCATGATCAGGCCGCGGCGCCCCTGACAAACCGCGTCGCTGCGAAAAGACCGACCAGGGCGAGCGGCAGGCTTGCCATGAAGATCATCGCGGCGGTGAATTTCAGCTTACCCGGATCATCGATCCCCGATGCGTTGGCAACGATACCAACGAATGCGGCGCCCAGTGCAAATCCGAGCCGGTGCACCGTGGGCAATGCGCTGGAGACACGGCGGGTTTCCTGCTTCGGCGCGATTTCCGTTGCGAGCCGCAGCACGAACGTCCAGGCGGTGCCGAAGCCGAAACCAACCATCGCGGCAAAGACCGCCACCAGCCAGATCGGCCCCTCCGGCACGGCGTAGATGAGGCCGGCCGTCCCGATGGTGATGATGGACATGCCGGTGAGAATGAACATCCGGTCTCGCTCCGGCGGTTGCCCGGAGACAAGCAGCGCCGCGACGGTCCAGGCAATGGATTCGAGCGCAATGACATAACCGGCGACCAGCACCGACACACCATGCAGGCTGGTGATCAGCAACGGCACATAAATGGTGACCGCCGTCGTTGCAGCGGCAAAGCACATGATCATGACGATCGCGGCGCCGACGGGATTGAAGAAACTGATCGGGCTTGGCGGCAATAGCCGGCTTTGCTCGTGACGCGAATCGAGCCACACGAAAAGCACGAGACAGGCGATCCCGAGAAGCACGAAGAGCGTGGTGCCGAGCGGCGCGACATCAATACCGGCATAGGCGATGAGAAGCACACCGGCACAAAGCCAGGCCAGGCGCCTTAAAGGAAAGTGCTCGACCTGATCACTGCGCGGCGCGTCGCCTTCGTCCCTTTGCAGGAAAATCCAGGCGGCAAGGATCGACGCCTGCAGGGCAAAGAACCAGAAGCCGCCCCGCCAATGGGCAAACTCGACGAAAATGCCGCCGATCAGCGGCCCGGTGAAGGCCGAGACACCCCAGATCGTCGAAATCGCCGCCATGACCCTGGGCACCAGCCGCGGCGGAAAACGCACGGCCGCGAGGACGAAGGAGAAGGCCATCAGGCCGCCGCCGCCGAGGCCCTGGAATACCCGGCCGAGCAGCAGCACCTCCATTGTCGGTGCCAGTGCGCTGACCGCGCAGCCGAGCGTGAACAGTGCTCCGGCGAAGGCCATGGGAAGGCGGATGCCGTAGCGCATGGACAACAAGCCACCTGCGGCGCCAACGACGATCGTGCCCATCTCGTAGAGGGCAAAGGTCCAGGGAACCAGCGCCAGGCCGCCGATATCGGCGACGATCGCCGGCGTCATGGTGGAGACGAGAAGCCCGTCGGCGGCGTGCAGCCAGACGCCCAGGCAGGCGGCGATCAGCGGTGCACGATAGCCTGGCGCAACAATCTCGCGCCAGCCGACGGTGTCCCCGACATTTTCTGACACGTTCTAGACGGCGCCCGGATAGTTGGGGCTTTCACGGGTGATGGTCACGTCGTGGGTGTGGCTTTCGCGCAGGCCCGCACCGGAAATGCGCACGAAGCGGGCGCGCTCGTGCATCTCGGCAAGGTTCGCCGCGCCGACATAGCCCATGGCCGCCTTCAGACCGCCGCCGAGCTGGTGTAGGACGGCTGCCACGGGCCCCTTGTAGGGCACCTGCCCCTCGATGCCTTCCGGGACCAGCTTCAGCGTGTCGCGCACCTCGGCTTGGAAGTAGCGGTCCGCCGAACCGCGCGCCATGGCGCCGACCGAGCCCATGCCGCGATAGGCCTTGAAGGAGCGGCCCTGGTAGAGATAGACCTCGCCGGGGCTTTCGTCCGTGCCGGCGAGGAGCGAGCCGATCATCACGGCCGACGCGCCGGCGGCGATCGCCTTTGCCATGTCGCCGGAATATTTGATGCCACCATCGGCGATCACCGGAACGCCGCGATCGGCCGCCGCCTCGACGGCACTCAACACGGCCGAAAGCTGCGGCACGCCGACGCCGGCTACGATACGCGTCGTGCAGATGGAGCCCGGCCCGATGCCGACCTTGATCGCGTCCGCGCCGGCATCGATCAGGGCCTTGGTTCCGTCGGCGGTGGCGACATTGCCGGCCATGATGCGCACGGAGTTGGAGAGCTGCTTGACCCGCACGACCGCGTCGAGCACCCGCTGCGAATGGCCGTGGGCGGTGTCGATGACAAGCAGGTCGATACCGGCATCGATCAGCCGCTCAGCGCGCTCGAAACCGTCCTCGCCAACCGTGGTGGCCGCGCCGACGCGCAGACGGCCCTGCGCATCCTTGGAAGCATCGGGGTTGAGCTGCGATTTCTCGATATCCTTGACGGTGATGAGGCCGACGCAGTGTCCGTCCGGGTCGACGACCAGCAGCTTTTCGATGCGGTGCTGGTGCAGCAGCTTCTTGGCCTCGTGCTGCTCGACATTCTCGTTGACCGTCACCAGCCTTTCGCTGGTCATCAGTTCGCTGATCTTCTGGCCGGGATCGGAGGCAAAGCGCACATCGCGGTTGGTCAAGATACCAACCAACCGCCCCGTGGTCTGACCGCCCGTGCCGCCGTTCTCGACCACCGGGATGCCGGAAATGCCGTGCGTCTTCATCAAGAGCTGCGCATCGCCGAGCGTCGCCTCGGGACCGATGGTGACCGGGTTGACGACCATGCCGGATTCGAACTTCTTGACCTGGCGGACCTCTTCGGCCTGCTCTTCCGGAGAAAAATTGCGGTGGATGACGCCGATGCCGCCGGCCTGCGCCATGGCGATGGCGAGGCGCGCTTCGGTGACCGTGTCCATCGCCGAGGAGATGATCGGAAGGTTGAGATCGATGTCGTGGGCGATGCGCGTGCGGATGTCGGTCTCGCCGGGCATCACGGTCGAATGGCCGGGCTGCAGCAGCACATCGTCAAAGGTAAGGGCTTCGTGTCCGGTCGCCGATTCGATAATGCGTACCATGGCCAATCCTCTAATATGTGGGAATGCGACGGCCCGCCGCTTCGGCGCCGCTGCAGTCTCGATGATCGATCAGAAGTTGGCGTTGGCTGGTACCACGGAAAAGCGGTCAAGGGAACAGAAAAAGCACAGGCACCGCCTTGAGCCAGCGTTTGCAAGCACTTGATTTCATGAATTTGTCACGCGCCGGCGTTGGAGCGTCCCTTGAAGCTCTTCGCCAGGAGGTACATCTCGACCGATTCGGCGCGCGAGGCGGGCGGCTTGATGTGGATGACCTGCTTGAAGTTCTTCTTCAGCATGGCAAGGAGATCCGCCTCGGTGCCGCCCTGGAAGGTCTTGGCGAGGAAATGGCCGCCCTCTTTCAATACTTCGACGGCGAAATAGGCCGCCACCTCGCACAGATGCATGGTGCGCAGATGGTCGGTGCGGCGGTGGCCGGTGGTCGGCGCCGCCATGTCGGACATGACAAGGTCCGGCGCGCCGCCGCAGGCCTCGATGAGTTTTTGCGGCGCGTCGTCATCGAGAAAATCCATCTGCAGGAACTTGACGCCCGGCACCGGGTCCATCTCGAGGAAATCGATGGCGGCGACGGTCGGGTCCGTGTCGGTTGAGCCGGTGACCTTGGCGGCGATCTGCGACCAGCTTCCGGGCGCCGAGCCGAGATCGACAATGCGTTTGGCGCCGTCCAGGATCTTGTGCTTGGCATCGATCTCCAGCAGCTTAAAGGCGGCGCGGGCGCGGTAGCCCTCGAGCTGCGCCCTCTGCACGTAAGGATCATTGATGTGGCGCTCGATCCAGCGCCTCGACGAGGCCTTGATCTTGCCGCGCTTCTTGACCTTCTGGCCGAGCTTGCGCCCGGTGCGGCTGCCTGAGGACGGACCGCTCATGGGCGCCCGCTCCCCTCGCCCGGCCGCTCGCCGCGCTTCGGCCCCTGCGGGCGCTTGTAATAGTTGCGCCGGCCGCGGCCGCGGCGCCAGATGCCGTCGGCGGCCATCATTTCCGTCAGCAACCCCTCGCGCAGTCCGCGGTCGGCGACACGCAGGCGCTCCGAGGGCCAGCGGCGGCGGATCGCCTCGAGAATGGCGCAGCCGGCGAGAACCAGGTCGGCGCGGTCGGAACCGATGCAGGGATTGGACGAGCGGGCTTGGAAATCCCAGGACAGCAGCTTCTGCGTCATCCTGTCGACGTCGCGGCTCGACAGCCAGAGCCCGTCGACGCGCCGCCGGTCATAGCGCGGCAGGTCGAGATGAACGCCTGCCAGCGTCGTCACCGTTCCGGAGGTTCCGAGCAGGTGGAACACACCCTCGCCGCCATTGCAGCCCGGAATTTCCGGACAGGCAAAGCCTTCAAGCAGGTCGGCGACCTCCTCGACCATGTCGGCGAAGATCCTGGTCGTGACCTCGCGCCCGCCATGGCGCTCGGACAACGTGACCACGCCGACAGGCAGCGATGTCCAGGCGGCAATGTGGTTGGCGAGCCGGTTGGAGCGGCTGCCGGAGAGGTCGATAGCGGCGATTTCCGACGAGCCGCCACCGATGTCGAAAAGCACAACACCCTCGGTCTCGCGCCCGACAAGCGACGAGCAGCCGGAAACGGCCAGCCGCGCCTCGGTCTCGCGGTTGACGATCTCGAGGTCAAGCCCGGTCTCGTCCTTGACGCGGTCGAGGAATTCGGAACCGTTCCTTGCCGAGCGGCATGCCTCCGTTGCGATCAGCCGGTGGCGGCGCACGGGCCGGTTCTTCATCTTGGTGGCGCAGACCTTCAGCGCCTCGACGGCGCGGTCCATGGCCGCCTGCGAAAGCTCGCCCGTGGCCCCCAGTCCCTCGCCAAGGCGCACGATCCGCGAGAAGGCGTCGACCACACGGAACTGGCCAGGCTTGGTCGGCACGGCGACGAGCAGCCGGCAATTGTTCGTGCCGAGATCGAGCGCCGCGTAGAGCGGGCCCTTGGGGTGCTGGCGTTTCTGGCGCCACGGATTGGACGCCTGCCGGCCGCGCGCCTTCTGGCCGGTCTGCTGGTCATGGCCGTTGCCGCGTTTGGACTGCTGATCGGTGGATTGTGTCTTTGGCGGCCTGTCGTCGCGGGCATCGCCATTGACCTGCGGGGCGTTGGCGCCCTCACTGCGGCCGCCCTTTCCGCGCCGCGAGCGCCGGCGGCGTCGACGGCCCTTTCCCGTTCCGGGACCGGGTGTACCGTCCTGCGGCTGCGGAGCAGCGGAGCTGTCATTGACCTGTTCGGAGCGCCGGGATTCCGAGTCTGTTCCGGTATCCCTCGCGGCGTCGGCGCTGCGGTTTTCTTCGCCCGCTATGCCCTCGGAGCCGGGTCGGACATCCATCCCTTCCCCGGCCGTTACGCCCGTTCTCAGCGCCCCTTCTGCGGACGGCAAGGCGTCCTCATCGGGGTCTGTCACTTTGTTTCCTGTCGCGCCGCGCCAGCAGAAAGCGGCAGCGGGCGCTTATCTATTCTGCGTTGCGGAAACTGTAACAGTGCCGTCATGGTTCGCCAAACGATTTTTAAACGGCGTTGATTTTGGGTAAACTCGCCAACGCCCGGGCGCAACGGCGAAACATCCAGGGAGGATGGACATGGCAGGGGTTTTCATCAGCCACTCGTCGCGGGACAAGCCGGTTGTGTCGAAACTGGCGGTCGATCTGGCGCTGGAGGGCATTCCGGTCTGGTTCGACAGCTGGGAGATGGAGCTCGGCGATTCCCTTTACGACCGCATTTTCGAGGGCATCGACAACAGTACCTATCTCATACTGGTGCTTTCCGATCATTCGGTCGCGTCAAAATGGGTTCAAAAGGAACTGAAGGGCGCGCTCAACCGGGAGGACGCGCTGGAACGAAAGATCATCCTGCCGGTGCGGCTCGACGATTGCGAGATCCCGTCGATGATCGCCGACCGGATTTGCGCCGACATGAGTGACGGCTATCCGCAGTTTATCGACGGGCTGATCGGCCTTTTGAAAAGCAAGGGGCTGGACAAGGTCGGCAGCGAGACGGGCAAGTTTGTCGTGCCGATCAAGATCCGGCAAGGCCATCACATCAATGACGACATCCTTGACGACATTCTGGAGGATAACAGGGTCGGTCCCGACAACCCGATTACGAGGCAATCCCTCGTCTTTGCCGACGATGCGCAGTATTACGAGCTGCGCCACAAATTCTTCGAGGCCATTGCCAGATTCGAGAACGATCCGAAGACGCCTCACGGCGCACTCGACCACATGGAACTGGTGCAGAAGCGATCGCGACAATTGGATGCTTCACTGGTCGATGGCGTTGTGGCCATCGCCAACAATGCCGAGCGGTCGATCCGAAGCGAAGCCATCAGGTGGTTCATCAAGATCATCAGGACCGACCAGATCCTGTCGTTTCAGATCTATGCCGGAACGGACGAGCTGTGCCCGCTGGGCGAACTGAAGAAACCGCCGATGATGAATCCGGACTTTTTCGAAGCGCTCTACGGCGACAGCGATTACGTGAAAATGGAAGTATTCCCGGAATCAATGGAAAACTCTTTCTCGTTCCATGCGCCGCGAAGCCTGATTGAACTTGAAGACCCGGTTCCCGGACAGTACGTCCCGGCCTCGCTTTTTCTGGGATTGCGGGTCGAGGGACAGTTCATGATCCCGCAGATGGTAGCCCACCACTTCCAGTACCAGAAAGGCGGCTCGCCGCTGGAATGGAAATTCAGGGGTTGGAAGATCGGCTTCTCCTAGTGACCGCGCCGGCCCGGAGGCCTGACCGGCCAACGGTGCGCGGCGCGGAAATAAATTTTGCGCCGCCATTTACATGGCGCTATAATCCTGTCTATAACGCCGCCGCGCCGACGGCGCCTGCTGGGGAATAGGTTAACGGTAGACCCGCGGACTCTGACTCCGTTAGTCCTGGTTCGAATCCAGGTTCCCCAGCCAAACTGTTCAACACGTTAGCAGATCTTGTAAGGCCATTGGCGTCGTTCTTCCGAGCCTTGATTGCCGACGCGCGGCATTGCGAACACATGCGGATCATCAAAAGTGTCCATGCGGCCGCGCAATGGGCCGGTCACGCTTGATCAAAGTTCAGGATCGGCAAGCCAGAAGAGAAGGCTCCGGCGGTCGATAGCCAATGTTCCTAGCGTAGTGACAGCGGGACCGCGAAGCCAATCGTTGCGTAAAATCCGTCTTCGACACCAGGCTCCAGTTCGTGCTGGTATCCGGCGGAGACCACCATGTTCACCGAGTCGGTTACAGAAATGTCACCGACGAACCCCCCGAAACGGAGTGTCTCCTGGCTGGTGCTCTCATCGAAAAAAGTGAACTCCGGACCGAACCTCAGGCTCGGCGTCTTGTAGCCGGCCTTGGCGTGGATGTATTTCTGGTCGAAAGCAGTCGAATAGGCGCCGTAGCTCTGGACGTAAAACGCATCGACCATTTTCGTCTCAAAACCATACTGTGCGATGGCCCCCACCTTGCCACCGTCGGTCACGCCACCGGGTGGCGTCTCATCATTGTTGACGTAGTTCACACCGCCGGCCACCGTGATGTAGTAGCCAGGCGCGTGCCATTGATACCCCACCAAGGCCGAGCCGTAGAACGAATTCGTATCGGAATTTACATCCTCTGTTCGAGATCCGCCGATGTTGCCGGTCACGGTCCAACCCGAGACTCCGATGTCCCCGTTCAGCGCGGTGACGAAACCCGCACCCGCGCCGTATCCGTTGTTGTCATCGCTTTTGTGCGCGAAATCGGCGCCCCAATAGATAACCGTGTCATAGACCGGGCTTTCGGTAGCTTCCACAACTGTCGTCGCGTCGGCAGCCAGTGCCGCCGCCGGCAGCAAAAAGGCCAAAACGCCCGCCTGATGCATGATGGTGCGCATGATGGTTTCTGAAAATTCGCTCACGTTTCCCTTCTCCTCTCATCAAACCGTGTCATGCACGATCATGAGTTGCTGGGAGTGTCCGGCAGGTCCAGGAGCTCGGGACTTGGTGCCGGCAATTTTGGCTCACCGGCCGGTGTGGCACCGACGGGATCAGCGGTGTCTGCCGATGCGGTTTCGTCAAAACCCGGAGCACCCGGCAGTAAACCCGATTCAATCAACCCGTCGGTTTTTCCAAAATACAGCCTTAAGCCACCGACAGCCCGATAGTGATTGCGCAGGCCATAGGAGTTCTCGCCAAGTGTGGTGAGCCCGACAAGCGCGGCAACCCCCGACGTCAGAGACCGGTCATCTTCAACGAGGGCAGGCACACTGGCGCTTGCGGCGGAGATCGTCCCGATACCGATAAGCGCTGCTATGCCTGATATTCGAGCAAGCAATCCGGTCAGGCCGGAGGGTTGATCTTGGGGCGCAGGGTGGCCTCCATCAACAGGTGTATAGCGGCCCGCTGGTATCTCAGTGTTCACATATACCGATCTGATTGCTTTCTTCAGATCGGCTGTCGCCCGATCCCTGATCAGTGAACTGACCTGGTCGTTCAGGATGTCCAGGCGGTCATCTTCTGCTGTGCCGGTTTCGGACCGGGTAACGAGAACAACAAGGGCCGAGGTCTCTGACCGCCACAGAATGCGATCAGCAGAAGAGCCCAGCTCGGCGCGAATTTCCCGCACAAGCTCAAGCAGTTTAGCGGCCCTGGTGAATGCCCCTGTCGGGTCAGACACGATGTGGTCGTGCCGGAAACTCTTCGCAAAGCTCTCAAGGCTGTCGGGACAATGCAGTTCTTTGCTGGAGTGGAACCGGAACCGGACTTGATAGTCGCGGAAATCGGCAGCGAAAACGCTCTCAATGAAATCCTGATGTCCGCCATTCAGAGCGCCTTCAGCCGCGTGAATGGTCACGACCCCGGTTTCAGTTGCCGCGGAACTCATATCTATCCCCGCCAGGAAATACAGCCCGCAACGCTCGTCACCCAGAGCTTCCGACAAGTGGCAAAAATCCACGATGCTCTCCTTTGAAGCCATGCCCAATCATCGTTGCTTCAGATAGGAGACCAATTTCCGCAGCGCCGCATTACCCAATTGGGTGAGTTGTCGGGATTTGTTGCCGGCTGGGGCAAATTAGTTGTTTATTTCAAGGGCCGGAGGCGTGTGAACGAAGGTAGACTTCCCGGCGGATCGCGTTTCGCGGCTCCATGGTGCGACGCATTACACCTTCCCAAAAGGGCCACCAGTCTCTCGTTTTGATCTCCCACGACCAGTCAAGTGCCCGTTTTCTGTTTTGTCTGGAGATTTGGCGGCAAAGCTGTTTGTCGTCGAGCAGTTCGGCGACGGCATCGGCAAAATTCTTGGCCGTTGGCTCTTCGATGATGAACCGCTTCTGCAGGTCTCCGAAAACCTCGGGAACAATTCCTACGTTGGAAGACACGACTGGTATGCCGCAGGCCATGGCTTCCAACACCGGGTTGGGTGTTCCTTCCATGGACGACGTGCATACGAAAACGTCAAGCTGCCTGTAAAAGTCAGGCATGTCCTCAAAACGAATGCGATTGATCTGCGGGTCCGCGATTTTTGCGTCCGCTGCAATCCCGCGTGCGCTCAGTTCGTTCATCATCGGCTGGAAGAGCCGGTGGTACCCCTTTACGTCCGAACACTGGCTCTGCTTGCCCCATGCACTGTTGCCCACCCATCCGACTGTGGCCCGATCATTTGTCTGAACGGACTCACCCGGCTGAAAATGCGCAACATCGACACCGTCGGAAATGACGCGGTCAGGAGCCGGTATGTCCGGCTCGGCAGAATAGATCGATTGCAGCCTGGCAGATGAAACCGTGTAGCCGTCAACCATCGCGAAACTTGAGCGGCGATTGTTTATGTCAGCGCTGCTGCTGAACAGGTGATCGTAGATGGAGGTCGTGAATGCGCAGCTGTTGATAGCACGGACAGCGGTTTCATATTCAAGACCCATTTGTCTGGCGGCCTTGTCGATGGTTTGCGGATGCAGCAGATAGAACAGGTCTTCACGCCAGAAGACGTGGCAAAGATCGATGCGTTTGAGAAACAGGGCCTCGAAAATCCGACTCTCATTGCCGATCACGTCCCGCATGTAGAGCTTCGAGATCCTGTTGGGACCTGCGAACCGAGCGATATTGGTGGCGATATTGTCAAATGCCCAGGAGGGTTGATCCGGGCAAAGAAGGACGTGTATCGGCGGATTTGCGTGGTCCTGTTCCCCATTCAGTAACATGCTGTTTCGCGCAACCCCTCGACTCAAAACACGCAAATCGGCATCATGCCTTCTTCAATCGCGACGAATCAAGTCCGGTTGAAATTTGCCGGCAAATTCGAGAAAAACGCGAAATGCAGCTTTGGCCTTTCCGCAGAACGCGCTCCTCCAGCGGCCCTGCGCCCGCTTTGGCAACCACAACCAGCCGCTCGCAGGAATTGCTCATTATCTGCCATGGCGGAGATCCCTCACAGGCCATCCTCGAGAACATCTGCAGAGCCTTGGATTTCGCCAAGATACGGTTTTCGATATTGGACCTTCAGCGGCGGTCCGCGTGGCCTGCGCTCGACAGTTTCAGCTCCATCATCTTGTGCACCGAGCTGATCGGGGAACTGGGGCCGGAAAAGACGCTGGAACTGACCGCATTCGTTCGTTCCGGTGGCGGAATGGTCGTTGCGCACAGATGCTGGAATACACAGTTTTCGGAGTTGTTCGGGCTGGGAGCGAACGCGACAGAACCGTCAATGCACGTTACCACGGGACTCTCATTTGAAGCGGACGTTTTTGCCGGTTCCGTCGGACTCGTAACTGCTCACCCCGTCACGCGTCTTGAGCATAGTGTGATTTGACCATATTGGCGGCATTTCCGGCCAGCGCGATCTGGATCGCGACAAGTGGATTATATCCGAGGGCACCCATGGAACTCAGGTAGCTTGATATCCGGCACCAGGCGTGTGCATAGCGGTCTGTCCGGAAGCAGCCCGAGACTTTGATTTTGACCTTTGCCATCCTGATTTTTTGCTCGCCCGCGTTATTGGTGAAGCTGACATCGGGTTCGCTCATGAAGCGAAGCACGGAGTCCTCGTGTTTCAACAGACGCTCATGCAGGTTGTGGGCATCCGACTTTGCGACCCGTCCGCGCTTACCTTCCGGTTTCGCAGGAACTTCGGGCATTTCCCCGGCACCTTGCGTCAGAATGGTCCGATACCTTTTGCGTATCTTGCGACATTCGGCCTCGCTCAACACCCCGGTCTCGCTCTTGTTGACCTTATGGCAGACCTCACGCAACACCTTCCTCATCAGGCGCGCCCAACGGTAATTGCTGGAGTCGACGACAAAGGTCAGTTCCCGAAGCAGATGCGACCCGCATAGCTGATGCTTGCACTGGCTGTATGCAAGGTAGGATGCCCAGCAATCATGGATCAACACCCCGGTGTAGACCGGAATGATGCCGAATGCCTCTATCGCTTCCTTGCCGCGCCTGGGGTGCAGGAACTTGATAGTGTGGATACCCCGCCCGGAGGCATCGTAATGTGCCAGGTGCCGTTATACTGAACGTCACAAATCAAAGGGAGAGTATCCACATGTCGGAAGTTAGCATCATCGGCGTTGATCTTGCAAAGCAGGTTTTTCAGGTCCACGGAGCCACAGCCGATGGCTCGGTTGGCTACCGCAAGAAGTTGAGCCGCGCCCAGTTCATGCCGTTTCTTGCACAGCAGCCCCGATGCATTGTCGCGATGGAGGCCTGCGCCACAGCTCACGATTGGGGCCGCGAGATCGGTAAGTTGGGCCATGAGGTGAAGCTGATTCCACCTCAGTACGTGAAACCTTTTGTCAAAAGGCAGAAAAACGACAGGGCAGACGCTGAGGCGATCACTGAAGCTGCCTCCCGGCCGACCATGCGGTTCGTTGAGGTGAAATCCACCGAGCAGCAATCGCGCGGCATGCTGTTCCGATCACGGCAGATGTTTGTCAGGCAGCGCACGCAGACCATCAATGCGCTGCGCGGCCATCTCGCCGAATATGGCGTGATCGGGCCGAAGAGCAAGGCGGGGATCAAGAAGTTGAGAGCCGCGCTGGACGACGATACCAATGGGCTGCCCGCCCTCGTGCGTAACACGGCCCGGATGTATGCCGAGCACATCGATCTGCTGGCGACCAGGATTTTCGATCTGACGAAGCAACTCAAGACGGAGGCGAAAGCATCCGGCACAGTGCGAAGGCTGACAACAATGCCGGGCGTCGGGTTGCAGACGGCACTGGCAATTGAGGCCTTTGCCCCGGACATGAATTGCTTCAAACGGGGGCGTGACTTCGCAGCCTGGCTGGGTCTCGTGCCGCTTCAGCGCTCGACAGGCGGTAAGGACCGGCTCGGGAAAGTTTCGAAGATGGGTCAGAAAGACATCCGAAGCCTGTTGATCATCGGGGCGATGTCAGTGATCAATGCGGCGACGCGGTTTGGGGTTCGCAAGGGAAGCTGGCTGGCCAGAATGCTGGATCGAAAACCGAAGCTTCTGGTCGCGATCACGCTGGCCAACAGGATGGCACGGGGTATCTGGGCCATGATATCGAAACAGGAGAATTATCGGAATCCGGAGGCGGTAGCGTAAGCGCGGATCGCGCAACGCTTCGCGTCGGTGCCCGGGACGTGTGAAGAGGTCGACGAATAGCATGGGAGATTGATCGGAAAGATCCGGAGCGGGAAAACCATGTTGACCCAAAAGGCAAAATAGCTCTGGAACTTGATTTGGACCCGGTTCGCGCATCACCATACCGGCCCGCGGCTGCACAAAAAGCCGCACTGTGAGGCCTGATAAATGACCGCATCCGATCACACGCTCACATCACCGTTCGAAAATCGCTTGACACCGGGGTATCCATAAATGAGGGTCAGGGAGTCATCGGTCAGCACATGCAGCCACTGGTTTTTGCTGTCGACCCTGAAACCGGTCTCATCGGCATGCAGGGCCGGGCGGGTCAGAAGATGTGCGGCGGCAGCCGTTTCCCAGGGTTCAAGCGCCTCGTGCAGTCGCTGGATGTAGCCCAGGCAGGTGGCCTGCGACATCCTGACGCCAGAGATGGCCCGCACCAGTTCGACGGCGCGGCGCAAAGACAGCATCTGGGCAATCAGCAGGTTGATCACGAAGGCCTGAAAGCCAACGCCATATTGCAAAGGCCCCGGCATGTTTTCAGGGAAACGCCCCTTGGTTCGGGTGCGGCATTTGGGGCAGTCCCTGGTTTCTGCGACGACCTTTTTCTCGACAACCTCGAACATGATATCGAGATGGATGCGTTCCTCGCGCGCCGAGGGTTCGACGTCTGAGAGATCAGCCCCGCAACTGTCACAAACCTGGACGGTGGAGGTTTCCCCGACGGTGACCTTGCGAAGGTTTTCGCCCGTCATCCAGTTCGGCGCCACACCCTTGCCGGAAGCCTTTTTGCTCCGTTTCCCGGTGTTGTCCTTATCCGTCTGCGACGGCGCAATACTGGAGTTCTTGCCGGTCTTCCTGGTCGTCTTTTCCAGAAAGATGGCGATCAGGATGCCCAGCAAGCTGCACAACACGCCAATAACCGCATCGACGTCATCTGAAATCCTGCCCGCTTTGCGCAGCGCGGCAATGCGCGCCCTGGCAGCATCGAACTCTTCACGCAGGGAAGTGCCATTCACGCTTGCCATCAGTCCGCCCGCGATGCCATGGACATCAGGCCATGCGGTGGCCGCATCGCCTTTTCAGGCTTCCAAATGCAGCGAGTAGCCTTGACTGAAAGACCACCCCAATGCGGCTTTTCCCAAATCAATCGAACACGTGTCATAACCCGATAGAATCACGAAAATCGCAATGAGGGGATCGTTAATAGCCGATTCAAATCGTCGCACCACTCCGAGGCCAAAAAGGCATCTCGATTGAGCTAGTGGGTCTGAAACCGCCGTTGAATCTCGGGGACTTAAAGTGGGGGTGAGCAGTTACTCGGACTCAATGTAAGCGATGCGGACTGGTTGATCGAGCACAGTCGTTTGGTGATCGGGCGCGCCGATCTTTCGCCTGACTGTGTCATTCTCATCTCGGATCGCGCGGGCAACCCCATACTCTGGCGCAGGGACTTCGGACGCGGCAGGCTTGCCTATTGGAATACCGGTGCCCTGTTCTGGAAGGTTCTGCGCGGTTTTTTTATTCAGACGGCTCTGGACACCATGGATGTCGGCGTAAGCGCAATAGCCGGCTTCGCAATGTTTCATATTGACGACTTCCCAACGGCACTTTCGGATGCCCGGCTGGAACCGGTAACCAGCGAGTTCCAGGATCTCGACTGGAACGGCTTCTTTTTCGACATTTGGAACAAAGACATGATGGCTCTGCGGGAGAAGCATGATCTGAAATACTCGTGGTACACCATCATGAACTATGACGATGTCGACAACGGTCCGGATGCCGATCTCTCCGCGCCAGAGTCGCTTGGCGGTCGGCAGATACTGCAGCAGAGATTCGCTCGGATCCGGCAATTTGCAGAGGACGATGAGTTCGGTTTTCATGGCTATAATCATGAGCCAATGACGGACGATTTCTGGCCAGACGAAGCGACACTCAAATCCAAGCTGGCCGACGCCCGATCGCTCTGGAGCGACTGCGTCCCCGCGCCCCTTCCGACATCATGGGTACCGGCAAACAACTGGTATCACGCTGACCACGTTCGCACGCTCAAAGCGGTGTTCCCTGAAATCTCCGTGGTTTGCGGACTGTTTTCCACCGGCGACCCTGCATATGGCGAATACAGGGAGTTTGGGCCGGAGCCCTGGATCAACGAGCTGTTGTGTCTGCCGCGCGACACATATGGCTATGTGCTCCGGCCGGATGTCAGAATGATGATGCTGTCTCAGATCGCCGGCATGGGCGTTTGGACCCATTTCACGCATCCGGACGATATTTATGACATCCCGACAAAGTCCGGTGAATCTAAAAATTGCCGCAACCCCGATACACTTGGCTGGAGGGCTTCAAACGCTGCAGGTCAGCCAGGTCTTCTTTCCGAGCTTGATGCCTGGATCGCGCAGGTAAGAGACACCTATCCGTGGCTGGAGTTTGTGACGACGTCCCGGGCCGAAGCGAAATACACCGCACACATCAACAATCACGTGGAGGTCCGTATCGCCGAAAGTCAGATCGAAATTGTGAGCGGATCGGCGGGACTTTTTTACGCCAAAACCCGCAAGGGAAAGTCACTCGTTGCCGGCGCAGGCGGCGAAATTGTAGACCGACGGCAAATCGAAGGCGGTTTGTTGCATGTTGTTCGTTGCCCTGCCGGAGGCTGTATCTTCCTTGTGCAGGATGAGTGATCAGAGCCAATCTACACTGTCCGTCCGGCCAGCCTGAAGTTACAACGCACAGATTCCACAGGAGGGAACACACATCAGGTGATCTGTCTCCCGATGATGCCCCAAAGCTCCTTCGGGTGGGAGTTGGACAGAAAATGTCCGCCGTCTTTGATCAGTTCGATCGTGTGCCGCCGGCCAGAACCTGAAAGTACGCTCTCGAAATCGGAAACTCGGGTGAGCGGATCATGGGTGCCTTGAATGAACGTCACAGGGCCATTCAACTTCTCGAATTCAATTCGCCAGCCTTGCATGACGAAGCTGAAATCCTCCGCAATGCCCGCAATAGAAGTTTGATAGCTGTCGGAGAAAATCTCGTACATATTGCGCCCGGAATGACGTCCTTCCAATGTGCTCAGGTCACTGTCGCTTTCTTCAAAGAGCTTTCGGAGAATGTCACGGCACGTCTTGTGGTTTCGATAGTAGTCCCGGTACTCCCAGGTAACTCGCTGAAAAAGCTGCCGCCGCTGTGAAATCCGGTTCATTGCGCCATAGAACCGGCTGGCCCGGGGACTTGAAGCTTCCTTCGTCTGGGTAAGATTGGTTGCGACCAGAAACAGATGCGGGACCAAATCCGGATGCCGGTTTGCGAAGGATGCAGCCAGAACGGCGCCCAATGAGTTGCCCAATACCGGGGGAGGCTCATTGAAGTTCTGGCGTATGAACGCAGCAATGCAATCGAGAAAATCCGCCGCGAAGTCACCCTGATTGTACAGCGAGGGAGCCGAGGCCGGTTCGAGATGTCCGCGGCGAATAGGCATGATGATCCGTAAGCCCGCCGCTTCCAGATGGCGGCCCAAATCAACGAGAAAGAGCGGCCACATCATGCCGTGTATGAGAAGGACGGGTCGCCCGGAAAGCGGACCGCACTCGATGACACGGATCTGCCGGCCGTCGGGAAGAAGCTGCACGGTAAGGCGAACATCTTTTGACAGATGATGGGCAACAAATTCGGAGGCAATACGAACGCGGGCCGTGTCCGTGTCACCGATCGTGACCAGCGGAACCATCTGCCCGAGCACCTTTTTGATCAACTCGGTCTGACCAGCGCATCCCAACTTGGCGCAGGCGTTCTTTGTGTGCGCCCGTTTGGTTTCGACGCTGACGCCGTCCCTGGTTGCGGATTGACGTTTGGAGAGCCCGCCAACCAACTGGAAAATGGTTCGTTTTTCCGCCGGTGTCAGATTGGCGCGATGATTGTAAATTTCGATGACCTGTTCGCAAAGCTCACTGCCAACACAGATGACGCGCAAATTGGTGCGCTCCGCGCTCTTTGCAGCACTGTCGTTGACCGGGACAAACCACAGAAACCTGTCTTCCCTCGGCAACGGGATTATGTCGCCGGCCACCGCCCTTTCCTTTGCGGCAAACGCCATAATCATGGAGATCACAGGATCGTCCTGTGGCTGCGCTACAATGTCCGTATACAGGCTTAGAAGACCACAGCGGCCGCCCCTGATATAGCGCCCGGCCTGGTCAATATCGGCCCAGTGAAGCGGGCAATCACGTTTGACAAAATCGGACTCCAACCCGCCTTCCAAATGCGCCAGCGTGGCCGAAACGGCCTGTTCAGCATCCTTTCCGGAAAGGAGTGAAAAGGCCGCGCGCATTTCCTGACCAATATGGTCGAGTGCGTTCAGCTGCGAATCTGTCACTACCCGAACATTCCCCCAATTAGCCCCACTCGTCGTACCCTCGGCCATTGTGATCCAAGGGGCACAGCTAGCTGCGGGTCCGCCTCCCCCAAGGCATAGCCGCCGAGCGCTCTCGCAGCCGGCCGCCGCTTGCAATCCACTGCGCTCTCGTCAAGACATCTTCACCGGCCCGGCGCGACTGACCGGCACCGATGAATTTCAATCCAAGTTCGCTGTGATCCACCAGGAGACAGCCGTTCTCGTGTTCGGAAACCGCATGAGTAGACCGTGGCATCTCCAATGTCTCCTGAGCGAGCAACCCGACAAGGCAGGACGGGTTGCAGCGAACGCTCCGGGTCGCCTTTGGACAGATTAACAATTATTTTTTTGGCAGAACCGACAATAAGCCCTCATTTTCCGCCAAATCGCGCCGGTTGCGTTATCCGCTCAGGTTTCGTTCAAGTCATTGACGAGATTCAAATTCGCGTCTTGAAATTGTGATCCATCGAAAACCGAGTGATCAGAACGGCAAAATTCTATTGAAATCAGCAGGATAGAGTCAATTGATTCAAGCGTTTGCATTTCGAAAAATACAGCCGGACAAATCGATGCAACAGCCGAAATAAACACAACAATAACAAGAGGCTGCAAAAACAACCGGTGTGGATATTGGAGGTTGTGCACTTTCAAATCGAAAAAGCCTTTCTTTCATATTTCCCGGGCGCAGATTTTTCCTATGATCGAAGCGGGCGACGTGGGATTTCGGGAGGGGATAGATGAACACCGATCCAAATGCAGACGATCCGACCCCGGACAAGAAAACTCAGATCCTGAAAGCCGCGACGCGATTGCTGACAACCCAGGGACTGCAGGTGGTTTCGTTTGAAAGCATCGCGAATGAAGCGGGTCTGTCCCGCCAATTGGTCCGGTATTACTATCCCGACCTTGATGCCTTGATGGTGGAATTGTGCGGCCATCTGCAACAGGTCTATCAGGACGCCCTGGTTGCAGGCATCGTGGAAGTCCGTCAGGTTGAACGTCTCAAGTTCTTTCTGGATTTTCTCTTTGGTCTTTCCGAGGACCATCCCATGCCAGACAATCTTGAGGCTTATGACGCATTGTTCGCCTATGCCGTAGGCTCAGCGTCCTTGAAAGAGCGTTTGTGTGACAAATACAAAACACTCGGTCAGGTCATTCTTCATGAGCTGGCAATTACGCACCCGGAACTTGATGACGCCGCCTGCAACGAGCTTTCATTTCTTGTTGTCTCCATGATGCATGCGCATTGGAGTTATGTCGCGACCCTTGGCTTTTCGCCCGATCATAACCGGCTGGCACGTCGCGCAATCGACCGCCTGATAGCATCCTACATCAACGAGGCGCCGACGGTTCCCTCTATCGAGAAACCCTGGTCTCGTGATGGGTGATGTTCTGCCATTTGAACGCATTCAAGCGTCACAACACGATCACGAATTCGCAAGCTGACGTTAGCGCCTGCAACGTGACATTCCGTTCCGCGTTGTCTGTGAATCCTTCCTTCCGGCCTTGTCGCGTTAACCCCCATTGAGTTCCCGAAGACGCTCAAAGGCGGAGGCAAAGCCGGATAGCGGGATTGAAAACGCCACGTCGCGGTCGCTGCCGTTTGCGGTTGCGCGGAGAGCGAGCGCATTGCCTTGCTTGAGGGCGGCAAGCGTCCGGGCGTCAAAATTCAACGGCACAAGGCATCCCTGTGGCATACAGGTCGAGAACCGCAAAGCCGGCATAGGATCATCGTCATCGATGGTCGGCACGACGCCGGAATCGAGCTTGAGCCCAAAAGGCAGTATGACAAGCCCGGCCGCGCCCTTGTTGCCCGTAGCGGAGGTGAATTCAATTGCGAGCACGCGCTGACGGTTTTCGCCTTGCACCTGCGTCTGTGAAGCCACGCATTTGACCCCGTCATCGCCCGACGCGCAGGAAACCCGCCAGTTGCCATGCGTCTCATTGAGCGAGGAGGCACCGCCCGGCAAGCCCTCGGCAAAGGATTGAAAGGCTCCGCCCATGACAAGGGCGCAACCAAGAAGCAACGCACTGGTACGGACACTGTGTGTCACGTCAAAACCGAACCTTGAAACCGGCGGAGAAGCGGTGGCTGTCGCCGGTGTCTGAAAAGGCGCCCTCATAGTTGGTCCGGGCCGAGACCGTTTCGTTGATATCGAGATCGAAACCCGCCTCGACGATCAGCCCGCCATCGCTTTCGATGGCGCCGGGGCTGGAAAAAGCGCTGCCCGGCACTGCAGGCGCAGTGGAGATCGCGACAACGTTGTTGTCGCCGAAGCCCCACTCCCAGTGCAGGCCGCCATGCGGGCGGAAGGTCATTCCGTTGGCGAGCGCCGTTGCCGCACCCAGCTCGATACCGGTGCGTAGGTAGCTACGCTCGAATGTGTCCGCATTGTAGGCCTGGTTGAGCACGCCTGCGCCGGTCTCGGTGAAGCCGTCGCGGCGGGTATAGACGTAACCCAGCGCCGCTGCCGGTGCGACGCGCAGGCCGTAAGCCCGGCCCCAGCCAAGGCGCGGCGCGATGTCATAGGCAGCCTTGAGCGCCGCAGTCAACAATTGACCGTCAGCGCTGCCGGTGGCGATTGCTGTCGTGGCACCCACCGGGATCACGCGGGCAAAGTCGTAAGCCTGGAAGCCGTAGGAAAGCTGCGCCGAAAGCCGCGCCGGCCCCCGGTCGATGCGGCCATAGGCGCCCAGATGAAATGTATCCACATCGGCGGATCCGGCCCCGGACGTTACATCGGAGACGGTATAACCGGCCGCGCCGCCGATGAGCCAGTCGAAGCCTTCGGCCTTGCGCTCGAAGTCAATGCCGGCGGCCACGCCGTAAATGTCACTCCGATAGGACGGCGCGAGCGCCGTCGCATCGGCGTCGCCGAAGCCGCCGAGGCCGGAGAACCAGGCGGTGCGCACCGGCCGGACCACGGCATTGTCGAGAACCGGATCGGCGTTATAGACCCCGCCAAGCGCTGCCATAGAACGGGATATGGGTTGTGCCGCAAAGGCGTTGAGCGTGCCGTCATCGAGCACGGCGACCCTCGCATTGCCGGCGCCTGTCATGCGGTCCTCCAGCGTGCCGGCAAACACCCGCCCTGTCTTGACCTGCGCCTGCTGGGCGTTGGGCGCCACCGACTTGTCCGACATGCCGGACGTGGCCAAATCGAGCCCTAGCACCACGTCCTGGCCGCCGCTGGTGGCATCGACGATCTCAGGCACCACGTCAAAATCCGGCAGATTGTCGGTAACATCCTCGAACCCACCGGACACCGCGCCGGCGCTGTCGATGATCGTATAGGCCTGACCGTCGGCAAAAGCTGTAAGCGCTCCGATCCCGGTCACCGCCAGCGTACCGCCTAATGTGGTCGTGCCGCCGACCGCGACCAGATCGGACTGATCCGGCGCCTCGATCTCCACGGCCAGCATTCCGTTCGAGCCCAGCACAAGATCGCCCAATACTGTGAACGTGCCGATCGAATTGCCGGGCGAAAAGATGCCGCTGTTGGTGAAGTTGCCTGACGTGCCCGTTCCCTCAACCAGGCCGCCTGCGAGGTTCGTGATGTCCCCCACGATCCGGTCCGTCTGAAAACGCGCTCCGTCGGCCACGAAAATATCCATGTCGGGACGGTCGCCCGACACCACGCCTGTTCCGGCATTGACTTCAAAAGCGAGCGGGCCATTGGCGAAGCTTCCGCCGGGGATGGTCAGCGTGCCCAAGCCATCCTTGGCAATAGCCTCGAAATTGATGAGATTTGGTGTTTCAACACTCGGGTCGAATGTCTGTGACAAGCCATCGGCGACGGTCACAGCAATGCGGTCGCGATCGTCGCCGCCGTCGGCGGCCTCGTCTTCGACAAATCCCTGATAAACAAACCTGTCTTCCCCCGCACCCAGGGTGATGTCGCCGTTAATCGTCGCCGTTTGCCGCAAGATCAACGTGTCTGGTCCAGAACCCAGATCGATCGCCGTGCCGTTGCCGCCCGTCACCGTGCCGGCAATGTCGACCGTCGTGGCGTTTTCTGTAGCCTCTACAATGGACACAAGCACGCGGTCCGGATCACTAAATCTGTCTGCTAGAATCCCTTCGCTGCGATCGTGAATGCCGATGAAGTCGGCGCTGGTGACACTGCTGCCTTGAGCAACGGTTACGGTGTTTGTCGACGAACCAAAGAACTGACCTGCCGGACTAACGGTATTGCTGAAGTCGAGAACACTGCCGAGCGAGATCCCCGCAGCTTCCGTGCCCGACGCAGAAACAGTGCCGCTGTTGCGGACCATTATATCAGCAAACGCTGAGTTGGCCTGAATCCCCGCTGAGCCACTGCCCACAGCGTTAATGGTGCCGCCGTCAACATCGATCTCCGCCGTACCGGCGACCTCGGCGAGCACGCCAGCGCTTTCATCGCTAGCACGTACTCCCGATGTGCTTGCACGATCCGCGCCGGCGATATCAATGCTCCCGGAGATAGCCGCGCTGGCATCCACCACGACACCAAAACCGGTGGTAAGATAGATCCCTATGGCAGCGCCGGCGCCGGCGGGGCCATTCCCTGCGGCCAGATCAATGGAACCACGATGGTCGACAGCGATAGATGCAACAGAATCACGGCCGTCGAACCTACTCGCATCCGCCGCTGCACGAATACCAACCACGAATCCACCAACCATGAGATCTGCATTTGCCGCAAGATTGTTTGCGTTTTCGATGACGAGTGGTGAGGGAGATAAGTCGCCCGACACGCTCACATCGGCTCCAGCCAGATCGATGGCTCCATCGTAGATGAGTGTTCCGGATTGATCGGAATCGAATGCAACCGCAGAAGCGGTAATGCCTGTCACCTGTCCCGAGCTAACATTATCAACGAGGGCACCATCTGTTGCGGTAACGCTCAACGTTCCGGGTGTGTTCATGATGTCGCCAGAGTAGGTCAGCTGGGAACCATCGCCTCCGAAACCGACAGACAACCCTGTTTGAAACCCGGCTGAAACCCGAGCGAGCACACCATCGCCAGACGCCACGGTCGTGGCATCCGGACCAACCAGATTGATGTTGACATCCAGACTGTCGGTATGGGCTGCGTCCTCGCGACCGACGCCCAACTGAAGACCAGTCGCTGAACCACCGCCGGCGCTGACCGTGCGACCGATGCTATCACCCGTATGCTGCACCTGTGCAGAACCCCCACCCACGGTGATATCGCCGGTGATTGTGAAGCTGCTTCGATCCGTTAGGCGCAGAAACTCCAGGCCGGTCGCCCGGCCGCCGTTCGCAGTGCTGCGCTGATCAACATCAACATTTTGGAAAGAGACCGGACGGTTGCGGGTAACTTGGCCAGACTCGCCACTGGTTGTGGTAACCGACGCATCACCGCCGAAAGCTGAAACATCTCCGTCGATAAACGTGTCGATCTCCGTCTCTAGATCTTGATCTGGCCCAAAGTCCGCACGAACCGAAACGCCGATCGCTTCCTGTGCTGTTGCAAACGCGTAAGAACGGCCCGCCGTTTCACCGGCGCCCCCCAAAGATGCCGAACTGGTGCTGGTTATGGAGCCGCCCAAAACAGAGATGTCGCCGATGACCGAGAGATCGATCGTCTGACCGTTGCCGGTAAAGCCCGACCCAACAGCAACACCTGTCGCTTCTACTGAGCGAAACACGGAGCTAATGGCCTCGCCAATGCCGCCCCCGCTGCTTGTGACCGTTGCTGCGGTGGACAGGTCGCCGCCAGCAATTGAGATGTTTCCAGCGACATCGATATCGACACTTTCAAAGCGTGGAAGATTGGGATCAAATGTCCCGCCGGTTGTTGTAAAGGCTGGCACATAAATGCCGGTTGTTTGGGCAAACTCACCTTCCACATCGGCGGTGTCGTCAATCGTCGTCGCAGAAAGGTCAGCGCCGCCACCGAATACTGTGACGTCGCCCACCTGATTGATGACAAGCGCTTCGTTTCCCTGGGCAGAAATCGCAGCGATGTCAGAAACACCGTTTGTGAACGTGACCGAACGCGTGCCGGCTAGCCCACCCGTCCGGATGTTGCTCGCAACGCGCTGGCCACCATCGAGCGTGACGGCAGCATCATTGTCGATGGTGATGTCGCCCATGTCGGACTCAGCGCGAACGGCGGCGAAGCGCCCGGTCACAACATCCGCGCGCGAGCCTGTTGTTGCCCGCGTCAGGGAAGGCAAGCTGACATTGATGGTGCCTGTATTTTGAAGATTGATGCCCGTTCCAGCGTCGAGTCCCAGCGCGGCAAAATTGCTGACGAAGAACGTCGCATTGGTCGCATCGTTCGCGACGGGGCCGGAGATATCTGCGTCGACGGTGCCAGAAATCGAGCCATCGGTGATTATATGGAAACCGTTGCGTTGGGTGAGGCTCCCATTCGCCAAAACGATGCCGAAGGTATCGAAATCTGTGTTGAAAGTGACATCGGAGCTGCTCGTATCTCGAATACGAAACCCGAAGCCAGTAACATCGCTCGTCAGCCCGCCAATGGTCAGCGTGTTGACGGCGAGTGTGCCCGTGGGTGCGAAGCCGGGGCTGATATCGCCGTCGCAGGTGATGACATTTGCGGCGATGATGCATTGTGCCTGTGCGGAGCTGATCGGCATTGCAGCAAAAAGGAGCGCAAGCGCGGTTCCAGAAAGCAAGCGGCCCCGTATGCAATGCATGTTATCTGCAGGAAAAAGGGAATCTTGAATCATTCAGGTCCTCAAAATTTGCACTGGTCTGCCCCACTCGCCGATGGGCGACGTCACTTTGATGAGCCGTTCGGATGGCATTGCTGTCGATGCGATCTCATAGGCAAAAATTCCCCTCTCCCGGGTGCGGCGTTCGCACCAGGTCGTTCAAGCCAGTTTTGAGATTCAGAGCCGATTTTGATCATCATGATCAATCGAAATACGAATGATCTGATTGGCTAAATACTATTGAAATCAGTCAGATAGAGTCAATCAGTCCGGGTCTTTGCATTTCGAAAATTAAGTTCGAAAAAATGAAAGCCATGACCAAAAAAGCACTTCGATATCAACTGGTTGCAATAAAGCAGGGCCTCAATCTTCAAGGTTGTGCACTTTCAATCCGAAAACGCCGGCCATTGTTGTTTCTCGAGCGCAAAATTCTCCTTTGATTGAATCGGTCGACGCGTTCGCTTTTGGATAGACTAACAATTATTTATTTGGCAGAACCGACAATATGCCCTCATTTTCCGCCAAATCGCGCCCGGTTGTTCTATTTGTCGTTTTTCCAAACGCCACGCTGCTGGATATCACTGGTCCCATGCAGGTTTTCTCGGATGCAAAACGATTTGGAGGTGAAGACTACGAGATCGTGCTTGCGTCGGCGAAGGGCGGGAGCCAGCTGATAGACACCGGGGTTGAACTCCACACGGAACCCATGGAGCGGTGGCACGGCAGGGAACTCCACACACTCTTGGTTTCAGGCGGCTTTGGAGCGCAATCTGCAGCGCAAGATCCGAAACTGTTGGAAAATACAGTCCTTCTGGCCGATCAAGCAGCGCGAATAGGCTCCGTTTGCACAGGCGCGTTCATTCTCGCGGCAAGCGGTCTGCTTGATGGCCATCGCGCGGTAACTCATTGGTATTCTTGTGACGAACTGGCCCATCTGCATCCAAACGTGAAAGTAGAGCCAGACCGTATGTTCATAAAAGATGGAAGAGTATGGACGTCGGCAGGGGTTACTGCGGGCATCGACATGGCTCTTTCCATGGTGGCAGAAGACTCGGGGAGAAAGGTTGCCGTCCGTGTGGCAAAATCAATGGTCGTCTATATGATCCGCTCCGGCGGCCAGTCTCAATTCAGTTCCGCGCTTCTCAGTCAAACGAATGATGCCACTGGTCGGTTCGACGCTCTTCACACCTGGATCGGGGACAATCTAACCGGAAATTTGCGCGTCGATCGACTGGCTGAGCAAGTTGGAATGAGTGAACGCAATTTCACCAGGGTCTATCGGACAATCACCGGCCGAACGCCCGCCAAAACCATCGAACTGTTTCGCGTTGCGGCAGCGCGCGACTTGCTTGAAGACACCACACTTCCCGTTGCGACGATTGCGCAACGAACCGGCTTCGTGGACGACGAACGCATGCGGCGCGCCATGCAACGTGTCCTCGGAATTTCACCGACAGAATACAGAAAGCGATTTGGGCTCGAAGATAACTGAACCCTTTTCGTCGGCGACTGAGTTGGATGCGCTGCTAGCCGGCGACCCTCATTTCCCTCACCCGTCCGTCCGGCTTTGAATTCAGGTTCGGCAGCCGAGCCAAGAGGAATCAGAACTGCGCCAGTAACCGGTTGACCTGCGTCGCGGCACCCCTTGACCGGGAAGGCGAACGCGGAGCGGAGCGCGGTACGGTCGCATCCCAGCCGGGCATGAATTTGAGCTTGGTCGCCGCTTCGATCTCGCTCAGCGATGCCAGGTAATCCGATGGTGACGATCCTGCCGGTGCATTTTGCGGGATGAGAAAACAGGCGATCTCCACGGCGCCGGGCGTGTCATAGGGATAGCGGAACGGGTCGACGGATACGCAATAGAATGCCTCCGGGATCGGAACCATCTTGCCGTCATCGCGTTCGATATGGTCAGGGTCCGCACCGAAGACCGGCCCGACGATCACCCACATATGGTCTTTCTGGCCGGTGGTATCCTTGATGTTGCGGATGGCGTTCTCGAGCTTCAGCCACACGCCCGTGTTCAGCGATCCGCGCTGCGGGCACATATTGGTCATGAAAAAAGTCTCGAGCTGCGCAAGGCGCCCGAACTGAACGTTGATGACCTCGTTCGGCACCATGTGGCCGACATGGTAGCCGATGCCGTCATGTTTGCCGAACGTATCCTTGCTCAGCCTGGCGCTTTCGCCGATGCGCTCATCCGCATAGTAGAAATGGGGCCGATCGTAGTCGACCGCCTCGTCGGCATGGGCGACACGGTAGGCCGACCACAGCGGTTGATTGCGGGACGGCGCGAACCCTGCCACATAACCATGGTTGACAAGAACCGTGACCGGATGGTCCGCGTCGTGGTTTTCCGGCGCTCCCTTGAACATGAAAAGATCAATCAAATGCGCCAGATGCCCGCTGCTTTCATGCATTTTGCTGTAATTCGGCATGATTATCCCTCGCCAGAATGAAATAATACTTGTCCTGCGTCAGATTATCACCGGATTCACAACCTGAAAAGGCGCGAAATACTTTATGCAATCAAGAATTGTTTGCATTGGGGGATTTCCTGCGCCCTTGGGGCATCGGCATGCGACCATACGCCCGTCGTGCGGCTTGGATTTCGATTATTGTGCGGCCATACGTTATGAATTCTACAACCTTAACGAAATTGTCTTGTTGACCGTATATTAAAAGGAGCACTAATATTCAAAGTATAGCTTTAAATAAAAGACCGGCCGATTATCACTGGTGCCAAGTTTTTGCACACTGCATATTGGTCTATGTTGCAATGTGACATCTGTCCGGACACCGGTTTGATCCCCATCCGTCATCGTGCGGGAACCGGTCCGGGGGCGGCATATCCGGGAGGGAAAGATGGCGAATATGAGGACGTTGAGACTTCCGGGTCATATTCTCTCTGATCCCGGAACTTCCCGCGGCGCCTCAATCTCCCGCGGTGCCGCTGAAAGGGACACCGAAGCGCTCATCGATATCACGACGCACAAGGCGGTCGCGGTCAGCGGCGCACGCGCCGTTGCGGAAACCGTCGAGATCGAGGTTCCGGATGATTGCGTGGTGGAGACCGAGTTCGAGGACGGCATCGTCCTGTGGCAACATCTGGACGATGTCCTGAAGGCACCGGCCGGTCCGAACTCGCGCGGACTGGGCGACGGCGACTACGATATTCCACCGACATTCGGCAACATCCGGCAGAGCCGCGGCCCTGTCGGATATGCGATCAAGGTGCTGCGTTTCCTAGGTGTCGATCCGATCGGCTACGCCTCGGACAAGATGACCTGGAAACTGGCGGAGAAGATCGAGAGCAAGATCAAGGACGACACGCCGGGCCTTTATGTCTGTCGCTCTCCGGATGATCTTGGCGACCGGGTGGACGTCTCGGACATTTCCAATGACAAGCCTGCCCTGATCCTGCTGCACGGGACGGCTTCCTAAACGGGTGGCAGTTTCGGCGGCCTCGCCAATGATGCCGACCGGATGCCGGATTCCCAGTGGAACAGCCTCAGGCAGCGCTACAAGGACCGTATCTACGCCTTCGAGCACAGGACGCTGACCGAAAGCCCGATCACCAATGCGATCCAGCTTTTGTCCGCACTTCCCGCGCAGGCGAAGGTCGATTTCATCAGCCACTCGCGCGGCGGCCTTGTCGGAGAGTTCATAGCCCGCAGCCAGGCCTATGGCAGGATCGAGCGCGGCCTGCTTGCCGACCCGTTCGATCAGACGGACTTTGACATTTTGCGCAAAGCGCCCTCCGGCAGGGGCCTGTCTGACGCCGATCTCGAGGCCTTTATGGCAACGCGCAACCGGCAGGCCGCCGAACTGGAGACGCTCGGCGCCATGCTGAAGGAAAAGCGGCCCCAGATCGAGACCTTCGTGCGGGTCGGCTGTCCGGCGCGCGGCACGACACTCGCCTCCGGCCGCCTGGACCTTTACCTGTCCGTCTTCACCAATCTTCTCGGTCACATTCCGGTGTTCGGGCAGTCCGACCTTTACACCGTCGTCAAGGAGTTCGCGGTCGCGGTCGCAAAATCCCGCACCCGGCCACAACTGTTTCCGGGCCTCGAGGCCCAGATGCCGGAATCATCGCTGATCAGCATGCTGAACAGGAGCGACATCGAACTGGACAGCCGGCTCGCCGTCGTCGCCGGGGATGTCGAGGCGTCCGGTTTCCTGGGAACCCTGGCAACGCTCGCCACCGACTTCTACTACTTCAAGGACCACGACCTTGTCGTTGAAACCTCCGCGATGCTCGGCGGTTCAGGTCGCCGCAAGGGCGTTCACTACTTTTTCGACAAGGGCGGCGACGTCAATCATTTCAACTATTTCAAGAATCAGACAACGGCGAAGAAAATCGTCAGTGCGTTGGGCGCTGCGGACCTCGAGAGTGCCGGGTTTCACGCATTAGCCGAAAAGGACGAGCCGTTGCAGGTGCGCGCGGCGACGCGAACCCTCGGCGAGCGGCCTATTGTGCTTCTGCTTCCCGGCACCATGGGCAGCCATCTGCAGGCCGGCCGCAATCGAGTCTGGCTGGATTTCCTGGATATCGCGCGGGGCAAGCTCAAGGACCTCAAATACGGCCGCAAGACCGTGGTCCCGGACGGCGTCGTCAGCAGGTACTATCGCGACCTTGAGATGTTTCTTGAGCGCACGCACGATGTCGTCCTGTTCGATTATGACTGGCGTTTGCCGGTTCTCGAGGAAGGCCGCAGGCTTGGCCGGAAACTCGACGGGCTGCTGAAGAGCACCGACCAGCCGATCAGCATTGTCGCCCATTCCATGGGCGGGCTTATTGCACGGGCGATGCAGGCGCAAATGCCCGAACAATGGAACGCCATGACGGCCCGCGAACAAAGCCGGCTTGTCATGCTTGGCACGCCCAATGGCGGCTCGGCGGCCATGGCGGCCGGTCTGCTGGGTCGCGATTCCCTCATTCGCAAGCTCGAGTGGGTGGATTTCAGGCACGACATGGTCGAGCTTTTGAAGATCATCACCGGCATGCCGGGCGTTCTGGATCTGCTGCCCTTTGATGATGACGGAAAGTACTTCAAGGCGAACACCTGGCAGGCGTTCAAGAATGCCATGCCGAAAGGATGGACCCTCCCGACCGCGCAGGACCTTGCGGCATCCGATACGTTGCGCACTACGCTGCAGGGCCTGCCTTCGAGCCATCCGAAGATCAGCTATATCGCGGGCATTGCCGACGCGACACCGGTTGCCATCGAAGTCCAGCAGGCGGATGTGAAAATCATCGCCAGCCGGCAGGGTGACGGCAGGGTTCCGTGGAAGACAGGCATACTCGATCCGCAGCAGACCTGGTACGCCAATGCCGAGCATGGCGATCTCGCCCGCCACGCGCCGAATTTCGAGGCCATTCTCGACCTGATCGAAACCGGCACGACCAGCCGCCTCCCGGACAAGCCACCGGCGACCGCCCGCGGCGTTGACCAGACATTCGAGCTTCCCGACGAGCCAATCCTGTTCCCGGACGAGGCCGACATCGAAGCAGCGGCGATGGGCGGAGCACCGATCGAGCCGATGGCACCGTCCAAGGGGGAACGGGCCAAGGTCTCGATCACGCACGGCAACCTGGCCTTCGCTGAGGGACCGGTGCTTGTCGGACACTATGCCGACGACGTCCTCGTCGGCGCGGAAGCTTATCTCGATCGCGTGCTCGACGGGCAACTGTCGCAGCGCAGAAGCCTCGGTGTTTATCCCGGCGAGATCGACACGTCTGAAGTGGTCTTCAACCGGAAAGAAGGCGCTGTCGGCGCCGTTGTAGTCGGTCTCGGGAAGTTCGGGCATTTGTCGCCAACCAGCCTAACAAAGACCTTGTCAAAGGCATTTATGACCTATGCCCTTGAGTGGAAGGCGCGAAAGCAATCCAGGGCGCCGGATGACAAAGGCCTTTCCGGCGACGCAGACGATTGCACGATCCACAGCCTGATCATCGGCTATCGCGACAGCCGGCTGAAGATACAGGACAGCGTGGCCTGTATTCTTGACGCGCTGGTTCTCGCCAACTCGCTGCTATCAGATGATGAGCAGATCAATCACCTGCGGTTTGTGGAGCTCTATCAGGACAGCGCAATCGCCGCAGCCGACATTTTGTCGAGGCTCAGCAAGGATGCGCGCTACAAGGATCTTCTCGACATACGCCATGTCCTGAAACACTGGAAGGGCGGACAACGCCGCCTCGATTTCCGCGATGACAGTGACATGATCCATCGCATCGAGATCGGCCGTTCTCCGAGAAGCGAGGAAGCCAACACGCTTATCTACAAGAGCCTGAACGACACCGCGCTGGCGCAGCAGCACCTCAGGCTGACCGATCGTGTGCAGGTCGATCGTTATATCTCGGAGGTCACCGCAAAGACCCATTCGGATCCGGAAATCGGCCAGGTTCTTTACGAAATGATGTTGCCGCGCGACCTGAAAGACGTCTTCTCCGACGGACGACCGGTTCAACTGATCGTCGACGACGATGCGGCGGCCTATCCCTGGGAACTCCTGGACGACCGCTTCGCGGATGCCGAAGAGCCGATTTCCTGCAGGACCCAGATGATCCGGCAATTGCTTGAGACCCACGATGGCGGCGGCGGTACGGTGGTCAGCATAGGCGGCGCGCTGATCGCGGGCGACCCGGTCTCGAATTTCAATCCGCTGCCGGGCGCCAGGGAAGAGGCAACACTCGTCTATCAGCTGTTCAAGGACGCCGGCTGGCAGAACCTTCACTTCCCCGGGGAGCGCCCGTCAGCCGACTGGATCCGGCGGAAACTCTATCTTGAAGAGCACAAAATCGTGCACCTTGCCGGCCACGGTGTTTACGAATACGAATTCGATGACGGCAAGGATGAAAGCGCGTCCTCAAAGAAGCCCACACCGTCATTTGCGACGGGAATGGTCATCGGCGACAACCAGTTTCTGACCGCTGCCGAGATCAGATCGCTTCGCCGTGTCCCCGAGTTTGTCTTCCTGAACTGTTGCTATCTCGGAAAAATGGAAGCCAGCGATCCGCGGTCTGAAAATGCATTGTTGCTCGACAGACACCGGCTCGCTGCCAATCTGGCCACGCAATTCATACGTTGCGGTGCGAAGGCGGTCATTGCGGCTGGCTGGGAGGTCGATGACAATGCGGCCCTGGCATTTGCCCGCGTCTTCTATGAGCACATGCTCGGCGGCGATGAATTTGGCGACTCCGTGAAATGGGCGCGCCGGGCAGCGCGCGGTGCCGCGATGAATTCGCGATCCAACACCTGGGGCGCCTACCAGTGTTACGGTGACCCGCAATACCGCCTCAGGCAAGGCCCGGGCCGATCGAGGGGCTCGGTTGAAAAGAGCAGTTATTCCTCCATCGAACAGGCCATTGTGGCGCTCGAGAACATAACTGGCCGTGCCGATTCCATGACAGCTTTCGACGGACAGATGAGATATGTCCGCCAAATTGCCGAGATCGAGGCAAAGGTGCGCGAACGATCCGACTGGCTCAAGGATGCACGGCTGATGGTGGCGTTTGCCGACGCCTTCAGCAAGGCAGCAGAGTTTGAGCGTGCGGTTGAGTATTACGATCGGGCCATGCTGGCCGAGACGGCATCCCTGCCCGTCAAGGCAATAGAACAGATGGCCAATCTTTCCATTCGGATGGCGGGCGAGTTTGCGAAAGACCGGTCTGATGGCGCCGTTTCGAAAGCCAAGAGCATTATCAATGAAAGTATCCAGAAGCTGGAATTGCTTATACGAATTTCGCCGGTTGCCGGCGGGGGGCAGCTTCTGGACAACGACGGCAAGCCGCTGAAGGGCACAAGCGAGCGCCACTCCCTGATGGGCAGCGCTTACAAGCGCAAGGCGAAACTCTATGGAAGCCGCCGGCGCGAAGCCAATCTCAGACAAATGCGGGACGCATACCACAATGCGCACCTCATCAAGGTGATGACGACCGGCGCGGTCGGCTATTATGAAGCTGGCAATGCCATGCAGGCGGGTCTGCTGCTCGATCTCTATTCAGGAAAACAACCACGGCTCGACACCAAACTCCTCAATGCGATGCGGGCCTCGGCGGAACAACAGGACAAGGAAAACCCCGAATTCTGGAGCATGGCAGCGATCGGCGATTGCGTGCTCAACGAACTGCTCGCAAGCAAAAAACCTGGCGAACTCACCGAAAGCGTCATTGGCGCCTACAGGGATGCCTGGCAGCGCGGCGGGGCTGCCGGCAACCTGAAGTCGGTGATCGAAAACCTTGAGTTCCTCGAAACGGTCCTTGACGGCGTTGGCGGCAGCAAGAAGCCAAAGGACACGCTGAAGGCGATCGTCGACATTCGCACGGATCTGCAGAAGCTGATCGACGGCTGAACGCGCGACCACGCGCAACTGCTAGCCTAAAGTCGCAGTAGCAGTGTCTTGAATCGCCACAATTCGAACGACACCTCCTCGCCAAAGGACGGGCGCTTCCCGGCGCTACCGTTCCGTAGAACCCTTTTTGAGGAGTATCTCGATGAGAACGATCTATTCCGGTCTGACCCGTGGCATTTTAAAGCTTGCCTCGGTGCTTTCTGTCACCGGCGATACAAGACCCCGGCCGGTTCCGCAGCCGCGCTACCCATCCGGCATGGAGCGCCGGTCGGCGTTTCATCCATCATCGCGGCGCTAGGCATTGATCACGAGAATATGAAGAAAAAGGCTCCCTATCGGAGCCTTTTTCACTTTTTCACAACCGGGTGTTTGTATGAAAAATTTGCGAATCGCGTGAGAAATCACACATACCCGGAAATGAAGGCAAGGAAATGTTGCGATCCAAGGACATGTCACCGGCAAGGGGAGTGAGGAAATTGGCTCCTGCAAACCATTTCCAGCTGGAGGGAACGAACTCCACGATTGTCTACGGTCCCGACATTGCAGGGCGACCGCATATCGTTCTCAACGACAGGGTCTATGATGAGGTGACCGTCGAAACGACGCCGACCGGTGAGATCGCGTCGGCTGTGATCGATCTCGCGCCCGCCATCTACACAAAGAGGATTTCGCTCCTGATCCCTCCGGTCAACACCAATGGTGGAGCGCAATCCGTCGAAACGATTGCCGTGTTTTCTACGCATCGCACGTCGATCCAGGGCACGGATGCGCTGATCGGTCAGCTGATCGAATACGAGATCGAGGCGTTGACGGGTACGGCCAACCACATCCTGACCTGAATAGATCACGGACTGCGGGGCGAGATGCACAGGCGGCTCAGGAGAACAGGCGCCGGTGCAGCATTCGCCAGGCAAAGAATGCCAATGCAAGCGGTGTCACGGCGTTGTTCACCGGAAGCAGGAGTTCCGCCGCAAGCGGGTCCTGCACGGTAACCACCGGGGTCGTCAGGCCGTGCATGACGACCATGACCAGGCCCTGCAGCGGAGCTGCCAAAACAAACGCACAAAGGACAAATGCAAGGGCGATCCCGAAACGGCGCACTTTGGCAAGCCGAACCTGCTGTTCAACGCCTGTCATGACGCTGTCAACAAAGGCATCACCGGGGAGTTCCTCGTCCGTTTCTGCAAAGAGGGCCTGCAATTGCCTGTCGGTTTCCTCGGTCATTTCGTTTTCTCCGCTGATTGTCGATAGGCGGACAAAGCCGTCCGCAAGCGCTCAGTTCCGCGTCGGATGTGGGACTTGACGGTGCCGGCCGGCATACCGGTCAATTCCGAGATTTCATCATGCGTCATGCCCTCATGATGGGAGAGGACGACGCAAAGCCGCGCCGGGTCCGAAAGCTGCGAGAGCGCCCGGTCAAGGTCGGCCGCGAGACCCCGATTGCCGTCCTGGGCAATGGCCGCGTGATCCAACTCGCTGGCTTCGCGCAACGGATCTTTCGCACGCAACTGTTGCAGCCAGGCGGTCACCGCCAGCCGCTTCAGCCAGGCGCCAAAGCTACCGGGCCGCCTCAGGCGCCCAATGTTCCGCCAGGCCTGCAGGAAAGCCTGCTGCGCAAGATCGTCCGCCAACACGGGGTCCGCGCAAAGGCGGCGCATAAGGCCGCGCAGCCAGGACTGGCGCCGCCGCACCAGTTCTTCGAATGCGCTGCGATCCCCGGTCCGTGCGAGGCCTGCAAGCAGCGCCTCCGGTGCCTTCGCATATTCGGCCCCTGCCGCCATCGGGTGTGCCTATCGTCCAGTCCGGCCGGCCGGTCCGGCATTGTGTCTGTCTGTGCCGCTGGGGACCGCTCTCGACGCGACAATCAGGCCGATGGCGACAAAGCCCACCAGAACAGCCGCTCCGAGGACCGGATAAAGGGCCGGCGGATATTGCAGACTGAGGAACCATGCCAAAAGGGCAATGCCCTGCGCGACAAACAGCGTGATCAGTCCGTAGACCATCAATTCCTGCTTCAATCGCTCGCTGCTTCCCGTCGTCGCTGCAAAGAGCCCGTCCAGCAGTTCCTTGTCGACCGTCTGGCCGCTGACAATCAAACGGCGCAGTGTCTCGTGCTGCGCCCGCCTTTTGGCGACGTCGTACCAGATGCCTGCCACAACGACGGCGGCAATGAACATCCAAAATCCGAATGCCGCTAGGCCGGCACCCAAACCGTCAAGGCCCATCCCTTGCATGTTGATCTCCTTGGAATTTGCGTCTTTCCCTATAGAGATGCGGGTCCGGGCGATATCGATGCAGCGCCAAAAAAATATTTTCAGTGGCGGCTGCCGCAACCCTTCGCCCCTTGATTGCAATTGAACACACATCCTTCTAACGTCGCGCCATGATCTCCGACCGGCCGCTTCTCGGCATCCTCCTGATGATCGGATTTTGTATTCTAGCGCCGCTCGGCGATTCCATCGCCAAGGTGCTGGGCGATTCGGTTCCGCTTGGCGTGCTGCTCGTCGTACGATTCGCGGTTCAGGCTCTATTGCTGATCCCGCTGGTTTTCATGACCGGCCGAAGCCTTGCTATGTCCGGCCGGGTGTTCCGGCTGACCGTCCTGCGGACGGTGCTGCATATTATCGGCATTGGAGCGATGTTCGAATCGTACCGTTATCTGCCGCTGGCGGACGCCATAGCCATCGCCTTTGTGATGCCGTTCATCATGCTGCTCCTAGGAAAATACGTTTTGTCGGAAGAAGTCGGACCACACCGTCTCATCGCCTGCGTGGTCGGCTTCTGCGGCACGCTTCTCGTTATTCAACCGAATTTCGCCGAAGTCGGAGCGCCGGCGCTGCTGCCGCTGCTCGTCGCCGTCATCTTCTCGCTCTTCATGCTTGTGACCCGCCAGATTGCCAAGGAGGTCGATCCAATCAGCCTGCAAGGCGTGAGCGGCATCATCGGAACCGCCGGCCTTGCCGTTGTGCTTCTGGTCTTCCGGGATGCCGAGATCGAACCGCTGATCCTGGTCGCCCCGAACAACGCCGATTGGGCGCTGCTGCTGCTCGGCGTTCTGGGCACATTGGCGCATCTGCTGATGACGTGGTCATTGCGTTTCGCGCCATCCGCGACGCTGGCACCCATGCAGTATCTGGAAATTCCGATAGCCACGCTGATTGGCTGGCTGATCTTCCGCGATCTGCCAAACGCGCTTGCGGCGACAGGCATTGCGATCACCGTCGGTGCGGGGCTTTACGTCATTCATCGCGAACGGGTGAATGCAATGCGCATTGCTGCGGAAATCTGATCGTTACTGATTTCCGCGTAAACCGGCTCACGATTTCAGGAGGGCCAGTTCCTTCTCCAGCGGATCCATACCTTCATCAGACAAGGCCGCCTCGCGGAGCTGTCGCAGGGAAGCGGCCGGATCGGGCCGGCCTTCGAGCAATTCCAAGGCGGACAGGACACGGTCGAATTTCGATTGACCGCGCGTGTGCGTATCGGAGTAACCCTTGATCAGGCGGCGGCAATTCAGCACCTCGACGCCGAGATCGTAATCGCTGGCGACGCTCTGCAGCGCTATGTCCAGCCATTCGTCGAGGTGGGCTTTTTCCGCGGCATGCCTCCTCAGGCGGCGACGTGCCGGCTTCAAGGCTGCCAGGACCCAGAGGCTGAAATATCCGGTGAGCGTGTCGGTGCGAATGCGGCGGCCGCGATTGACCATGCGGTCGAGCAGGCGGAACAGGAACGGCCAGCGCTCGATGAACCGGCTGATCCCCGTCGGCAGGGTGCCACAGACCTCCTGCGCGCGCGGATGGAAATACTCCGTAACGTGGATCACGGCATCGTCCGCCGCACCGACATCGTCCCGCACCCTCTGAGAGCGGGCATTTCGCAGCTTCAGATCGGCAACACGGATAATGTCGTCATAGACCATGGCATTGGCGACATGTTTGGCGGCAGCAATCGAGAACCGCCAGTCCTGGCGGGCTTCATCGGCACGCATCGCACGCTCGACCTGCTCCAGATAGCTCCCGCCATAGGCAACATCCTGGTAGTCGACGACCTTGCGCAGGCCGGCAAGCGCCATCGGCTGGACCGCCTCGGGCAACTGCTCCACACGTTCTTCGAGCGCATTCCATTGCTCCATGAGAACGGACGGCCCTTGCGGGCGCGGGTCCGGAAGCGCCGTAGCGGGATCGGGGGCCGAAGCATCGCCCTCTCCCGCCTGAGCCTTCTCGTAACAGACGCCGAATGCCGCCAGGCTTGCCTTGACGCCCCGGCTACCGGCACGAATGGTCTCCTCGAAGCTTTCGCGTGGAAACGGCAATGCGCCGGATCCGGAAAGCGCTCCGAAGAGGCTTGCCGAAATAACACTGCCGGCCTCAATGGCTTCGCGCTCCATATCGAACGCCACGACCCTCTTTGCCGCCGATTGTGCCCGTTCGATCACCTTGTGCGGTTCGCGGCGCCCGTCTCCGGGCACGATCTTTTCCGCAACAGCGAGAATTCGATGGGAGGACAGGATGAGCGTCGTGCGGTCAGGCGTGACAAATCCCCGCAGTATCGCCCGGCCAGCCTCCATCAGTTCGGCGGCGATCATGATATCTACGTCCCCCGGCGATGGGGTCAGGGAAAAGACCGGCTCCCGGCCGGTATCCGGCGTCATCTCGACATAGTAGATCGTAGCGCCGGTCCGCTGGGCGACGCCGGCAACCGATGTTGCCTGGGCGCGATAGCCATTCTTCTCGGCGACGGCGATGATCCAGTTGGTGAGAACGCCGCCGCCCTGCCCGCCGACGGCCAATATGGCGAGCTTGATGACACCGCCGGTGGTGTCGACGCCCTCGCCCCCATTCGTAGCAGATGATTTCACCACCGTCCTATGATCCCTTGAAAATCAGCTGCCGGGCCTCGCGGCGTTCCTGCATGCGGCCGATCACGCGCTTGCGCAGCCGGTCAAGCCAACGCTCGAAGGCACCCGGATTGTGGACAGTGTCGGCGCGGTAGAAGGACGGGCACAAGACCGCAGCATCGGCGACTTCGCCGCAATTGCCGCAGCCGACGCAGCTCTGGTCGATATGAGCGACCGGATCGTCGCGCAGCGGATCATCCAGCTTTTTCACCGTCAGCGACGGACAGCCGGACAGGCGCATGCAGGCATGGTCGCCGGTGCAGACATCCTCGTCGACACCGAAGCGCGGCTTGACCAAGCGCTGTCCCTTTGCGATCGCATTGGCGGCGGCGGGACGCTCGCGGCGCTGCCGGTTCAGCATGCATTCCGACGAGGCTATGATGACCTTCGGCCCTTTTTCCTTTGTTGTCAGTGCCTCCTTCAGCACCTTGGCCATCTTGCCGACATCATAGGTCCGGTCGATGTGGCGCACCCAGTCGACGCCGATGCCCTTGACGGCCGTGGCGATGGGATGACGCGTCGACTTGGACCGGTTGTTGGCGCGCGATGACAGGATGTCCTGGCCGCCCGTGGCAGCGGAGTAGTAATTGTCGACAATGACCACGACGCCGTCATTCTTGTTGAACACGGCGTTGCCGATGGATGAGGTCAGTCCGTTGTGCCAGAAGCCGCCGTCGCCGATGAAGGAAATCGACCGTCGGCTTGCCTCCGGCGTGTTGAAAGCCGAGGCCGAGGCCGGTCCGAGACCGTAGCCCATCGTTGTCGCGCCAATGCCAAAGGGCGGCATGATCGAGAAGAGGTGGCAGCCGATATCGGAGGCGATGTGATGTTCGCCGAGTTCCTTCTCGACCAGTTTCGTCGCCGCGAAGATCGGCCTCTCCGGGCAGCCGGTGCAAAAGCCCGGCGGCCGTGCCGGAACCACATCGGCAAGTTCGCCGGCAACGTCAGCTGTCGGCACGTTCGGCGCACGATCGCGGTCGGACAGCATGGCCGGGGCATGGTCCCGCAAAAAAGCGCGCATGCCGTCGAGCATGAGCTGCCCGGTGTATTCGCCGGCCGCCGGCAGCGGACCCTTGCCTGCAAGACGCGTCGTCTGACCCTGTTGATACAGCATCGAACCGATCGCCTGCTCGATATAGTTTGGCTGGCCTTCCTCAACGACAAGCACCGCATCCTTGCCCTTGCAGAAAGATACGATCTCGTCGTCAATCAGCGGGTACGTGACGTTGAGAACGTAGAGCGGCACTTTGCTTTCGCCATAAAGGTCGGCAAGGCCAAGGCGCTGCAGCGCCCGCATCACACCGTTGTACATGCCGCCCTGAAGGATGATGCCGACCTTGGCATCGTCCGGTCCGAAAAATTCATTGAGTTCATTTTTCCTTATGAAATCAACGGCTTGCGGCATTCTCTTTGCAATCTTCTCCTGCTCATGCTGGAAGGCGGCTGGCGGCAGGACGATGCGCTGGAGATCGCGCCTTGGATTGTCCAGCGCCTCGGCAACGCTCATTTCCGGCGGCCTGTTGTCACGGGCGGTGAACTGGCCATGCACATGACAGGCGCGGATACGCACCTGCAGCATCACCGGCGTGTTGGATGCCTCGGAGAGTTCAAATCCGTCGCCGACAGCCTTGACGATCGACGGCAGGTTGGGTCGTGGGTCGAGCAGCCATACCTGGCTCTTCATGGCGAAGGCGTGGCTGCGCTCCTGCATGATCGAGGATCCCTCGCCATAGTCTTCACCGACGATGATCAGCGCACCGCCGGTGACGCCGCCGGAGGAGAGATTGGCCAGTGCGTCCGATGCGACATTGGTGCCGACCGTCGATTTGAATGTCACGGCGCCGCGGATCGGATAGTGGACCGAGGCGGCGAGCATCGCCGTCGCGGCAGCCTCCGACGCGCTTGCCTCGAAATGCACGCCGAGCTCGCCGAGGATCTCCTGTGCGTCGGCAAGCACGTCCATCAGGTGACTGATCGGCGCGCCCTGGTAGCCGCCGACATAGCCGACGCCGTTTTCAAGCAGGGCCTTGGTAATGGCAAGGATGCCTTCGCCGCGAAAGAGCGCGCCCTCGCCAAGCTTCAGTTCCTGTACTTCCTTTGCAAAAGACCGTTCTGCCATGATCCGTCTTCCGTTAGAGCTCGTGCTTGCGGATATTGCGCAGGATCTTGTTCAGTGTCGCCAGGAACCGGTCATGCTCGTCGGCCGGAATCCCGGCGAACATGGCGCTGTAGGCATCCGCTACGATGGGCCAGATCCGCATGAACGTATCACGGCCGGCTTGGGTAATAAAAATATGGCGCACCCGGCTGTCACGGGTTCCCGCCTCGCGCCGGATCAGGTTGTCGGCCTCTAGCCCGTCAAGCGTCCGGCTCAGCGTCGATTGCTCGATCACGGCATAGACAGCCAATTCATTGGTCATCAGGCCATCGACCACCGAAAGAACCGCCAGGGCCCGCATCTTGGCGACCGAAAGCCCCGCCTCGCCGAGCTGCTCGTGAAGGCTTTGATTGTAGCGGCCCATGATCCGGTTCATCAGATAGGGGGCGAAATTCTGCAGTCCGATCTCACCGAGTGTGCGTGGAACAACTACTTCGTCGACCGGCTCCGTCAGCTCATTTGCGTTTTTGTCCATTGCCGGCCCTCACATCGAATTCGGAATGATCAGCGCCAACGATGGCACCGCAATCAGCAACACCAGTCGCACCACGTCCATCGCCACGAACGGGACGATGCCGGCATAGATCTTCTCGATGGGTATTTCGGGCGCCACGGAGCGCATGACGAAGACGTTCATGCCGATCGGCGGCGTGATGAAACTGAGTTCGGTCGCGATGATCACGAAAATACCGAACCAGATCGGGTCGAAACCGAGACCGGCGACGATCGGAAAGAGGATCGGCACGGTGAGCGTCACCATGGACAGGCTCTCGAGCAGACAGCCAAGGATCAGATAGATGACGATGATCATGGCAATCACCGCATAGGGCCCGGCGCCGAGCGCGCCGATCCAGCTTCGCAGGTCGCCCGTAAGGCCGGAAAAATTCACGTAATTCAGGAAGTAAAGCGCTCCGAAGAGAATGAAGAACATGACCGCCGTGGTCTTGGCGGTGTCGAACAGTGTCGACAGCGTGTCGCGCAACGTCAGCTTACCGCGCACCAGGGTCAAAAGAAGCGCTCCGCCCGCGCCCATGCCGGCAGCTTCCGTTGCCGTAAAGATCCCGACATAGATACCGCCCAGCACGAAGACGAAGAGGAACAGGGCCCAGCCAACACCCCGCAGCGCCTTCAGGCGCTCGACCAGGGGCAGCTTCGGCTGGGTCTCCAGCTGTTCCCGGTGCACCACCAGCGACAGCCGCACGGCGAGGATATATCCGAACACGCCGACAATGCCCGGCAGGATGCCGGCGAGGAATAGCGCGCCGATATTCTGCTGGGTCAATATGCCGTAGATGACCAGGATCACCGAGGGCGGAATAAGGATGCCGAGCGTTCCGCCGGAAGCGATCGAAGAGGCGGCAAGACGGTCTGAATAGCCGTAGCGACGCATGGCCGGCAGCGATATGCGCGCCATGGTCGCGGTCGTCGCCAAGGACGAGCCGCAAACGGAGGAAAAGCCGCCGCAGGCCACAATGGTCGCCATGGCCAGTCCGCCCTTGCGGTGGCGCAGCCAGGCATTGGCGGCGGCGTAAAGGTCGCCGGCGACGCCGGACTGGACAACGAGGTTGCCCATCAGGAGAAACAGCGGCACAACCGACAATGTGTAGCTGCGGCCACTGTCGAAATAGACCTGGCCGACAAGCGTCAGCGCGGGATTGATGCCGATGATCGATGCGACGCCGATAAAACCGATCGCAGCCATGGCAAAGGCAATCGGGACGCCCGCGAAGATCAGCGCCAGAAGCAGCGCCACACCGATCGGCCACTCCATCAGATGCCTCCGCCTTCCTGACCGCGCGGCAGTCTCAACAGCGCCATCAGAAACGTCAGCAGCGCGCAGGCACCGACAATGACTGCGGCGGTTTTGGCGATCGGCGCAAGCGGTGCGCGCAGATAGACGGTTACTTCATTGTAGCTGGCAAGCAGGCTGCCATGCTCCCACATCTGCCAGGCAACCACCGCCAGAACCACGGAGACGAACAGGCGTGCGAATGTCAGCTGATAGCGTTTCCAGATGCCCGTCAGGCGCGCGGTAAAAAGATCAACCGTCACATGCCCGTCATCCAGGCAGACCGCCGGCAAGCCGGTGAATATGATCGCCATCAGCAGTATCTCGGTGTATTCGCCCGCTCCGGAGAGCGGGCTAGCAAGAATGTACCGGCCAATGACATCGACGATGGTCACGAAGGTCAGCGCCAGCAGCAGTGCGCCGCTAAGAATGGCGGTGACGAGCCGAAACCATCGCCGGGTCCGGACGGCAAGCCTGTCCGTTTGCTCGCTCATTGCGATGCGGCAACCGCGCTCTTCAGCTTGCCAAGCAGCGCGTCAAAATCGAGACCGGCTGCCGTGTAGTTTGCCTTCACGCCGTCGAAGATCGACTGCGTATCGGCCTGAAGCACCTGCAGTTCCTCGGCTGACGCCTCATGGAAGGTCACCTTGCCCTCAACCGCCTTGCGGCCGGCCGCGTCAGCAGCATCCCATGCCTGGCCCGCCAGACGGGCGAAAGCCTCGCCGGAAACGCTGTCGATGGCGGCCTTGTCGGCATCGGAAAGGCTGTCGAACTTGTTCTGGTTCATGACGAAGAAGAACGAGACATTGTAGAGGCCGCCCGGCGCCTGGAGCGCATTCTTCAAAAGCCCGTCGAGCTTGAAAAAGGGGATCGACTCGGCCGGGAAGAAGATCCCGTCCGCGACACCGCCGGACAGAAGCTCATAGGACTGCGGCGCGGGCGCCTGGATTGCGACCATGTCCATACCGGATGCAAGCTGGTTGGTCACGCTGCCGGCAACCCTGATCTTGGCGCCGTCCAGACCGTCGAGCGGCGTAACCGGCCGATCCTTCGTGTAGAGCAGGCCCGGGCCGTGCGTGAACACGCCGAGCACCTTGACGCCGCGATGCTCTTCGGCTGCCGACAGGTCACTTTGGTAAAGCTGCCAGTAGGCCACCGAAAGGGCTTCGGCGCTGTCGGACAGGAACGGCAGCTCCGCGATTTCCGTCAGCTTGAAGCGGCCCGGCGTATAGCCGTGAACACCATAGGTCAGATCGACGACACCATTGGCCGCAAGATCGAAATGCGCCGGCGGCGGACCAAGCGGTGCGTCGAGGATCTGGACCGTCACACGACCGTCCGTCGCCTTCTCCACCTCCTGCGACCAGGGGATCATCATGCCCTTGACGATCGGGTGCGACGGCGGCAGCCAGCTCGACATGCGCAGCACGACATCCTCAGCCCGAGCGCCGAGCACCGCGGTTGAAAGAATTATAAATGCAAATGCAATTATCTTGAGCAAATTCGTCATCACGAACCTCCCTTGATGACACGTTTCTGCTTGTATAATTCACTTTTCTCAGGAGTTTTCAAGGAAAATTTCGTATACATCGTAATCAGCGCATATACATGCAAATAAGATATTTTATATTTAAAGCTTGACAGACGAAAATGCGATCACGCATAGTTTGCGGGTGGAGAAGGAGCGCGGATCGAGGCCCGGGATCCGGGGCTTGCGCGAGGAGTGACATGGCGGAACTCAGGCTTGTCGTGACCAGCAGCGAAGCGGCCACCCCGCAGATCAGGACGCTCGTGCTTGCCGCTGAAAACGGCGGCGCGCTGCCGTCGTTCCGCGCCGGCGCCCACATCAAGGTGCATTTGCCCGAAGGCGGCGAGCGCCCCTATTCGCTGGTCAACACCGAACCATCGCCCGATGCCACACAAAACCCAACGTCCTACCGCCTTGGCGTGCGCCTTGAAGAAGACAGCGCCGGCGGGTCGCGCTACATGCACGGCCTCAAGGAAGGCGACGTTATCGCGGCCACCGGCCCGGAAAACCAGTTTGCCGTTCGCGATGAAGATGCGCCTGTTACCCTCATTGCCGGCGGGATCGGCATTACTCCCATCCTCTCCATGGCAAGCGAACTTTCAGCGGCAGGCCGTCCGTTCGAATTCCATTATTGCGGACGCACACGCGACGCTCTCGCCTTCGTCGAGCCGCTGAAAGTCATTTGCGGCGAAGCACTGACCCTGCACTATGACGATGAGCCGGATACCGCAATTGATCTCGGTGCCGTCGCCACGTCTGCCGGCGCGGATGGACACCTTTATGTATGCGGTCCGCGCGGGATGATCGAGGCGGTGCGCGAGCGCGCCCATGAAGCCGGGATGGACAAGGACCACGTGCATTTCGAATTGTTCACCAAACACGATGAACAGGTCGCGGGCGGCGCTTTCGAAGTCGAAATCAGCTCCACAGGCGACGTGTTTACAATCCCGCCTGACCGGTCGATCATCGAGGTTCTGGAAGAAGCCGGCATCGATCTGATCTATGATTGCCAGCGCGGCGATTGCGGCATCTGCCAGACGGGCGTGCTTGACGGCGTGCCCGATCATCGCGACGTGATCCTGACCGACGAGGAGCGAGCCGCCAATGATGTCATGCAGATTTGCGTTTCCAGGGCAAAATCGGACAGGCTTGTGCTCGATCTGTAGGCTGTGGTGACAATCGACCGGGAGGAAGCAGCGATGGGCAGGTATAACGGCAACGCGGCGGCGATCGAGGCGCTGGTCCGGCCGACGCAGGTGCACCGCGATGTCTATATCGACGACGAGGTCTTCGATCTCGAGATGAAGCACCTTTTCGCCAACACATGGGTGTTTGTCGGCCACGACAGCCAGGTGCCGAACAAGGGCGACTATTTCGCCACGGAGATCGGCCGCCAGCCCGTTTTGATGGCCCGACACAGCGACGGCGACGTCTATGTCATGCACAATCGCTGCCCGCACAAGGGAACGAAGATCGTCATCGACCGGGAAGGCAATACCGGCAAATTCTTCCGCTGCCCCTACCACGCCTGGTCGTTCAAGACGGATGGTTGCCTGCTCGCGATCCCCTTGAAGAAGGGCTACAAGGACACCGGGCTTGAAAAAAGCGAGGCGGCCCGTGGCCTGGCGCCCGTCGGTGATGTCAAGAACTACAGAGGCTTCATCTTTGCGCGGCTCAATGCCGAGGGACCCGGTTTCGAAGAGTTCTTCGGCGATTCCTTGAGTTCACTCGACAATATGGTCGACCGGTCCCCGGAGGGCCGGCTTGAGGTGGCCGGGCCGCCACTGCGCTACATGCACCAGTGCAACTGGAAAATGCTGGTGGAGAACCAGACGGACACCTGCCATCCGATGGTTGCCCATGAAAGTTCCGCGGGAACGGCGGTCAAGCTTTGGGAATCGCTGGACAAGCCCGAAGGCGCCAGCAAACCGATGGCGATGGAAGTTATCGCGCCGTTCATGTCGCCCTACGAGTTCTTCGAGGAAATGGGCATCCGAACATGGCCGAACGGCCATGGCCATACGGGCGTGCACCATTCCATACATTCGGACTACTCGGCCGTGCCCGGCTATTTCGATCAGATGACCGAGGCCTATGGCGAGGAACGCGCCAGGGAGATCCTCGGCGAAAACCGCCACAACACGGTCTATTTCCCCAACATCATGATCAAGGGTCCGATCCAGCAATTGCGGATTTTCATTCCGCTCGCGGCCAACAGGACACTGGTTGAAAGCTACATCTACCGCCTTGTCGGCGCGCCCGACATGCTGCTCGAACGCACCGCCATGTACAACCGCCTGATCAATGCGCCGACCTCGGTCGTCGGCCATGACGACCTTGAAATGTACGAACGGGCGCAGGAGGGCCTGCATTCCAACGGGCTGGAGTGGGTCAATGTGCAGCGGCTCTATGCCGAGGGCGAAGACATGGACGAGACGGCGGTCGAGAACGGCACCACCGAGCGGCAGATGCGCAACCAGTTCCACGCCTGGAAGAAATACATGACGATGACCATGGGGGCGGCGCAATGAGCTTTCCCTCCCGCGACGCGCTGATCGACTTCGTCTATGAGGAATCCCGGATGATCGATGACGGCCGTTTCGATGAATGGCTCGATCTGTGGACGGAGGACGGTTACTACTGGATGCCGCTCGACTACAAACAGGAGGACCCGCACCTTGTTACGTCGCTGCTTTACGAGGATGCGTTCCTGCGCAAGCTGCGGGTCGAGCGCCTGAAGGGCGAACGGACATTCTCGCAAAAGCCCAAGAGCCGCTGCAACCACGTTCTGTCGCGGCCGTTTGTCGATGAGATGGACCGCGAAAACGGGCTCTTCGTCACGCACACATCGTTCCACTATGTCGAGACCCGGCTTGACGAACAAATCCTTTTGGCCGCCACGGCGCGACACGAACTGGTGCTGGTTGATGACGCGCTCAAAATCCGGCTGAAACGGGTCGATCTGCTCAACAGCGATGCCGCATTCGGCAATATCCAGCTCTTCCTGTAGAACGGACGCGATGAACGAAACCCAAAGCCAGACGCGTTCGGTCCACGAACTGTTCCGGACCGCCGCGGAGAGATGGCCGGAACGCCCGTTCCTGCAGGTCCTGCCGGAAACCGCGTCGGCCTACGGCATCGAAGCGCGTGAATGGCGCTACGGCGAAACGCTGGCCGCCGTGGAACGCCTCGCCGACGCCTATGCAGCAGCCGGATACCACCCCGGCGGGCGGGTCATGCTGCTCCTGGAGAACCGCCCGGCCTATTTCCTGCACTGGCTTGCGCTCAATGCGCTCGGTCTTTCGGTCGTGCCGGTCAATCCGGACCTGCAGTCAACGGAACTCGCCTATATGGCCGGCCACGCGGAGCCCGTTCTGGCGGTTGCGACGCAAGACCGGATTGCCGACCTTGAAAATGCAGCCAGCAACGCGGGCATCCGTTTCCCGGTGATCGGCGACGGTGACCCCATCCCGTCCCTCAGAGGTGGTCAGGCTGGCGAACACACACCATCGGCCGCCCAGGAAGCGGCGATGCTCTATACGTCCGGCACGACGGGCAATCCGAAGGGCTGCGTGCTTTCCAACACCTATTTCCTGCACGCGGGACGCTGGTACGCAGGTGCCGGCGGCGTTTGCACGCTGCACGACAACGGCGAGCGCATGATCACACCGCTGCCGATGTTCCACATGAATGCGATGGCGTATTCGCTGATGGCGATGATCACAGTCGGCGGCTGCCTCATCGTTCTCGACCGCTTCCACCCGAAAAGCTGGTGGCAAAGTGTGCGGGAATGCCGCGCCACGTGCCTGCATTATCTCGGCGTCATGCCCTCGATCCTGATGAAATCGGATGCAATGCCGCAGGACCGCGCGCATACCGTTCGCTTCGGCTTCGGCGCGGGGATCGACCCGAAACTGCATATCGGTTTCGAGGAGCGCTTCGGCATTCCACTGGTCGAGGCCTGGGCAATGACGGAAACCGGAGCTGGCGCCGTGATCGCAGCCAACCGCGAACCGCGTCGTCGCGGCGAAAGCTGCCTCGGCCGCCCGGAGGCCGCCGTGGAAACGCGCATCATGCGCGAAGACGGATCCGAGGCGTCAGCCGGCGAGCCGGGAGAACTGCTGGTACGCAGGACCGGTGACGACCCGCGCTATGGCTTCTTTTCGGAGTATTACAAGGACCCGAAAGCCACGGCGGACGCCTGGGAAGGCGGCTGGTTCCACACCGGTGACATCGTCATGCGCGATTCAGAGGGCGACTTCTTTTTTGTCGACCGCAAGAAGAACGTGATCAGGCGAAGCGGTGAAAATATCGCCGCGGTCGAGGTGGAAACCGTGCTCATGCAGCATCCCGAAATACGCGCGGTGGCGGCAGCCGCCGCCCCGGATGCGCTGCGCGGCGACGAGGTGCTTGCCTGCATTGTCACGGACGGGCCGCGCTCGGAAGAAACCGCCCGGACAATCGTCGCCTGGGCGCTGGAGCATATGGCCTACTACAAGGTGCCCGGCTATGTCGCCTTCCTCGACCAATTGCCGCTGACACCGACACAGAAGATCCAGCGGGGCGAGTTGAAGAAGCTGGTGCCGGCGCTGCTCGACGATCCCGCGACCGTCGACACCCGCGCCATGAAAAAACGGCTGGTGCCGTCATGAGCGCGGCGCGAACGGGCTATGACGGGATCGTCGCGGCCGTTCCGGTGACCGTGCCCTATCAGCGTTACTCGAAGGAAACGGCGCATTGGTGGATCGCGCGGGCGCTGAAGGAACTGACGGGCGCAGCCGGGATCAAGCCCTCCGAAGTCGACGGATTCTGCGTCTCAAGCTTCACCCTCTTCCCGGATACGGCCGTGGGGCTGACCCAGCACCTGGGGCTGACGCCGCGCTGGCTCGACCACATCCCGTTTGGCGGTGCGAGCGGCGTTGTCGCGCTGCGGCGGGCGGCCCGCGCAGTGCAGGCCGGCGATGCACGTCTTGTCGCCTGCGTCGCCGGCGATACCAACCATGTCGACAGTTTCCGGCGCATGCTTTCCAGCTTCAGCCGCTTTGCCCAGGACGCCTCGTACCCCTATGGCTCGGGCGGGCCGAATGCCTGTTTTGCGCTGCTGACGGACCACTACATGCGCACCTATGGCGCGCGCCGGGAGGATTTCGGCGCCATTTGCGTCGCCCAGCGCGATAACGCCCTGCGCAATCCGCATGCGATCATGAAAAAGCCGCTCAGCCTTCAGCAATATTTGGATGCAAGGCCGATATCCGATCCGATTGCGCTGTTTGACTGTGTCATGCCGGTCGCAGGCGCCGAGGCTTTCCTCGTGATGCGCGAGGAGGATGCACGGGCCGCAGAGCTGCCGCATGCCCATATCCGCTCGACCATCGAGCGCCACAACGCCTTTCCGGACGATCCGATCCAGATGCGCGGCGGCTGGGCAATGGATATCGGCGAACTTTACGGCATGGCCGGCGAAACGCCCGACCGGATTGACGTCCGGCAGACCTATGACGACTATCCGGTCATTGTGATGATGCAGCTTGAAGATCTCGGCTTCTGTGAAAAGGGCGAGGCGCCGGAATTCGTGCGATCGCACGATCTGACGATTGACGGCGACTTTCCGCACAACACCAATGGCGGGCAGTTGTCGGCGGGCCAGGCCGGTGCCGCCGGCGGCTATATCGGGCTGGTCGAGGCCATCCGCCAGGTAACGGGCACAGCCGGTCCGACACAGGTGAAAAGGGCCGAAACGGCACTTGTTTCAGGGTTCGGCATGATCAACTTCGACCGCGGTCTTTGTTCCGGCGCGGCGATCCTGAGCGGCGGTGCCCCATGACCGACCCGCTTGGCCGTCCGCCAAAGAAAAATCCGCAAAAGCGCGCCCGCGTTCCGACCCGACCGTCGCACATGCGAAGCCGTGCGGCACTTGGCCTTGCGGCAGCCGCGGCCGAGGGCCGCTTCATGCTGCAATGCTGCGCCGAATGCGGAGCCGTTCAGTATCCACCGCGCGATGCCTGCGGCTCGTGCCTTTCCACCGAACTGTTCTGGAACGATGTATCGCCTGCGGGGCGGCTGATTGCCGATACCACCGTGCGGACCAGCACGAATGTGTATTTCCGGGAACGCACGCCCTGGCGTGTGGGAACGGTTCAGCTTGATATCGGCCCGTCCGTGATCTGCCACGTGCATGGCGATCTTTCCGTCGACGATCCGGTGCGGATGATCATCCGGCTCGACAAATCGGGTCAGGGCGTGTTTTTCGCGCTGCCACCCGAGGCGACGCCGAATATGGAGGACGATCCTCACATGCGTGAAATGACCTGCGATCCGAAGTTCCGGCGCGTGCTGATCACCGATGCGCGCAACGAGAACGCCACGGCGCTGGCCAAGAGCCTCGCCGATGCCGGTGCGTCTCTGATCTTCATCGGCGAGGCCGAGAGCTGGCGGCCCTACCCGCACCGAGCGGCGCTCAAGCAGATCGACAATGTCGAAATCCTGCCGCTCGACGTCACAGACACGGCGTCTGTGACCGAGCTCGCCGGCGAGATCGGCGGCAAGACGGACATCCTGATCAACAATGCCCGTTTCGTCCGCCCCGGCGGCATCATGGACCGCGGCGACGTTATCTTCTCGCGCGACGAGATGGAGGTGAATTTCTTCGGCATGATGCGGCTTGCCCAGGCCTTCGGCCCGGCCATGCGCAGCCGCGGCGCCGATGGTGACAACAGCGCGGCGGCCTGGGTCAATATCCTGTCGGTCTATGCGTGGTCGAACATGCCGGAATTCGGCGCCTTTGCCGCGTCCAACGCGGCCGCCCTGTCACTGTCGCAATGCCTTCGCGCTGAACTGCTTCAGGGCGGCGTCAGGGTCATGAATGTCTTCACCGGTCCGACGGAGGACGAGTGGCACCAGCCGCTGCCGCCGCCGAAAGTGCAGCCGGCGGCGCTCGCCAGGGCTGTGGTTGACGGGCTGAAGGACGGTCTTGAGGATGTCTTTGTCGGCGATGTCGCCAAGGACCTGATTGACCGTTGGCGGGCCGGGCCAAAGATCCTGGAGCGTGAGATGATCAATATGGGAGATCCCGGATGAGCACTTCAATCGACCCGGCCGCCCTGCTTTCGGGCGTTGCGCAATCGCTGTCATCCGGCGCAATACGCGTCGTCGATCTGACGCACACGCTGGATCCCGATTTTCCGGTCATTGTGCTGCCGCCCGAGTTCGGCCAGTGCGCCCGCTTCCGCATGGAGGAAATCTCGGCCTACGACGATCGCGGGCCGGCGTGGAAATGGAACAATTTCACCTGCGGCGAACACACCGGAACGCATTTCGACGCTCCGGTCCATTGGGTCTCCGGCCGAGATCTTCCAAACAATTGCGTCGACACGATCCCGGTCGACAAATTTGTCGGTCCGGTCTGTGTGATCGACTGTTCAGACGGCACGTCGCGCGACGATGATTTCGAATTGACGCCGGATGTCATCACGGACTGGGAGGCAGAGCACGGCAAGATCCCGGAGGACTGCTGGGTGCTGATGCGCACCGACTGGTCCAAGCGAAGCGGCGAAACCTATCTCAACATGCGCGATGACGGCCCGCACTCACCGGGACCGACACCGGAGGCCGTGCGGCTGCTTGTCGAGGAGCGCGGCATTCGCGGCTTCGGCACCGAGACCGTCGGCACCGATGCCGGCCAGGGCATGCACTACACGCCGCCCTACCCGGCCCACTTCCTGCTGCATGGCGCCGGCCGCTACGGCCTGCAATGCCTCAGGAACCTCGACCAGCTTCCACCGACCGGCGCGGTTCTGTGCGCGGCGCCCCTGAAAATCAAACAGGGCACGGGAAGCCCGCTGCGTGTCCTGGCGCTCGTCGCCGATGACAGGGCAAACGCATGAGCGGGCCGATGACCGCCGTCATCACCGGCGGGAACAAAGGCATCGGCGCGGATCTTGCCAGGCGCATGCTGGACGATGGCTATAGCGTCATATCGGTCGCCCGCCATGCACCGGATTTCTCACACGAAAGGCTGTCATCGGTCGAGGCCGACCTGCTTGAGCCGGACGCAGTCAGCGCCGCCGCGGATGAGATCGCCGCAAGCCACAAGGTCACGCATCTCATCCAGAATGCCGGGCTGATCTGGCCGAACCTCCTGGAAGATGCCAAGCCATCGGACATCACCGGCCTTGCGCAACTGCATCTCGGCTCGGCGCTGACGCTGCTGCAGGCGGTGCTGCCCGGCATGAAGGAACGCCGCTACGGACGGGTCATCTTCAACGGTTCGCGCGCCGCGCTGGGCGTTGCCACACGCACCGCATACAGCGCCTCCAAGGCCGGCATGATCGGCATGGCGCGCACCTGGGCGCTGGAACTGGCACAACACCAGATCACCGTGAACGTCGTCGCGCCGGGTCCGATCCTGACGGACAATTTCTGGGGCATCATCCCCAAGGGCAGCGACAAGGAGGCCGAGCTTGCGACACGCATCCCGGTCGGCCGGCTCGGTACGGTCGAGGATGTCACCAACGCCTTCATGTTCTTTGCCGATGAAAAGAGCGGCTTCGTCACCGGCCAGACGCTCTATGTCTGCGGCGGAGCCAGCGTCGGGACTGCGATCCTGTAGCGGCGATCAAACTTCCGACGCAAACGCCTCCTATCGGTTGGCCTTGCTCGATCTCTATTTGCCGGAGCCCGATGACGCTGCGAACAACACTGTATTCTGCCGCTTTCGCCGCCGTCGTGATCGCCGGGGCAGCCGTTTACCTGCTTCGCTCCGTGATACCCGGCACGGCCAATCTTGATGTGGTACGCGAAATCGTCGTTCCGCGCGTCGAAATTCAGTTTGCCGATCGAGGCCTGCGCTTCGGCGCGCCGATCTTCATCCGCATCTTCAAGTCTTCGAGCGAACTGGAACTTTGGGTTCAGGAGGGCGAGCGCTTCAGTCTCTTCAAGACCTATCCGATCTGCAGCTATTCCGGGGATCTCGGACCCAAGCTGATGGAGGGCGACCGGCAGTCACCGGAGGGTTTCTATTCGGTTTCGGCCGGGCAGCTCAATCCGTACAGCAGCTATCATCTTTCGTTCAATCTCGGCTTTCCCAACCGCTATGACCGCTCACATGGCCGCACCGGCAGTTTCCTGATGGTGCACGGCAAATGCGTTTCCATCGGCTGCTATGCCATGACCGATCGCGGCATCGAGGAAATCTACCTTATCGCCGAGGCCGCGCTGAAGAGCGGCCAGGGCGCGTTCGACGTGCACATCTTTCCGTTTCGCATGACCGAAACAGCGCTCGCAGAGCACGCCGGCTCACCATGGATCGGCTTCTGGGAAAATCTGAAGGAAGGCCACGATCTGTTTGAGTCGGAAGGAATCCCGCCCCGCACCAAGGCCGTCGACGGGCGCTACGCCTTTGTTGACCCTTAAGGTGTTCTGCCCAGTCTGACCGGGGCAGCGTGCGTTCGGCGCGCTTGTGATGGTCATGGCGCTTCCGGTCTTCTTCATGTCAGGCTATATCCCGTCAGCAGTCGGCGATTTGATGTTGGGCGGCGGCGTGGTCCCGGCCATCATGCGCCTTCAATCCACGGAGCAGCCGAAGCAAACGTGCACAATTAAGGAAACAGACAAATGGATTTAGGTATCGCCGGAAAGACGGCCCTTGTCATGGGCGCATCGCAAGGTCTCGGCCGCGCCATCGCCGAAACGCTTGCCGAAGAAGGCGCCAATGTCGTGCTTGTTGCGCGCGATGCGGAAGCGCTGGAGACGCTCGCAAAGGAGATAACCGACAAGCACGACGTGAGGGCGACTGTCTGTCCCGTCGACCTCTCGGATTCGCTTGCCGTAACCGCGTTTTGCACCAGGGTCGAGAACGAGTTCAAGCCGGACATGCTTCTGAACAATACGGGCGGGCCACCGCCCTCACCGTCGACAGGCGTTTCGGACGAGGTGTGGCACAATTCGGCGCAAATGATGCTTTTCAGCGTCGTGCGTGTGACCGAAGCCGCGCTCCCGGCCATGAAGGCACGCGGCTGGGGCCGCATCGTGGCGATCGGCTCGTCCGGCATCGTCCAGCCGATCCCCAATCTGGCGGTTTCCAACACGATCCGTGGTGCAGTGGCGGGTTTCTGCAAATCGCTTTCCGCCGAGGTCGCGGCCAATGGCATTACCGTCAACATGGTGTTGCCGGGCAAGATCGATACCGGTCGCCTCGGCCGGATCGATACCGCGCAGGCTGAGCGCGAGGGAAAAAGCGTTGAGGAGGTGCGTGCGGCCGGACAGGCCGCGATACCGATCAAGCGTTACGGGCAGCCGGAAGAATTCGCCAAGGTCGCGGTATTCCTGCTGTCAGACCCCGCTGGCTATGTCACCGGCCAAATGACCCGTATCGATGGCGGCATAATACGCAGCATCTAGGAACCATTGTCGAACGCGTATTCGATCCGGATGCGCTGACGCAAACGCCTGCGGCAGCGCGCGCCCGGCGCGAGGCCAGGCGATCGGAACACTTCCATCAAACAGAAACAGAGGTATGCAATGATCGTCGAGGAACGGATCTACTCGCTGCAGGTCGGGGCAGCAGCCGAATATCTGAGGCTCTACGAGGCGGAAGGACTTGCCATTCAGCGTCCAATCCTAGGACGCATGGTGGGTTACTTTTCCACCGAGATCGGTGCCCTGCACCAGATTGTTCACCTGTGGGCCTACAAGGATCTTGCGGAACGCGGTGAGCGGCGTGCGCGGCTTGCTTCCGACGACGGCTGGAAAGCCTATGTGCAAAAGGTCCGTCCGCTGGTCGTGAGCCAGGAAAACAAGATCCTGATACCGGCACCGTTCAGCCCATGGTCGGAGGATGATCCGGCGCTCGACATGGCCAAGCCGTAATTCCAACGCACAACCGGACAGTTTTCATGATTGATCTTTACTCCTGGACCACACCCAACGACCGCAAGGTCTCGATCCTGCTTGAGGAACTTGGCGTCGAATACAATGCGCACGCGATCAATATCGGACAGGGCGATCAGATGACACCGGAGTTCCTTGCGATCGGACCGAACAACAAGATTCCCGCCATCGTCGACCAAGACAACGGCCTGAAACTGATGGAATCGGGCGCCATCATGATTTACCTCGCCGAAAAGTACGGTAAGTTCCTGCCGACCGAGCCGCTGGACCGCATCCGCGCCATCGAGTGGCTGATGTGGCAAATGGGCGGGCTTGGACCGATGGCCGGACAGGTGCACCATTTCGTTCATTTCAACCCGGGCAAGTCAGACTATGCCGAGGAACGGTTCTCCACGGAGGCCAACCGCCTCTACGGCGTGCTCGACAGGCGCCTCGAGGGCCGCGACTACATTGCCGACGAATATTCCATCGCCGACATGGCCTGCTGGCCGTGGGTGTCGCGCTACGAACGGCAAAGGATCGACCTGACACAGTATCCCAATGTCCGGGCCTGGTATCAGCGGATCGCCGCACGCGATGCGGTGCAGCGCGGCTATCACGTTCCGAAAGATGTCGGTGAAATCCCGCCGGGCTAGCCGGTTGTGGCCCTTGGAACGATCGCACCGCGAATGCCGATCACCTGCGCCGCGCGATTGTGACCGGCCAACATTGCCTCGCCCAGGGATTTCCCCGCGAGAAACTCGGCAAGAAAGGCACCGTTGAAGCTGTCGCCGGCGGCCGTCGTGTCGACAACCCTTTCTGCAGCGCCATACTGCGTCTTACCTTCCACTTTCCCGTTGATCGGGACCGGTCCGTCAGCGCCGCGCTTGAGCGCGCCGGTGCCGATGCCGCAGGCCTCAAGACGCGCCAGCACGGCTCCTGCGTCGCCATCACCGAACAGCGCCATCTCGTCATCCACCGACGGCAATCCGACATCACAATTGAGCCAGGCACGCGACACGGTCTGCCGCGCGGCATCCACGCTTTCCCACAGGCGCGGCCGATAGTTGGAATCAAAGGCGAAGATGCCGCCGCGGGTGCGAAAACCGGAAATCCAGTCGAGCAGCCCGGCGCGAACGGCCGGTGGCAGGACGGCAAGTGTAATCGCCGACAGATATACGACATCGAACTCGTCAAGGATCGAGAAATCAACGCCGTCGGCAGCCTGGAACAGGCCGCGCGCAGCGGAGTTCTCGCGCCAATAGGAGAAAGATCGCTCGCCCGCGGCGTCCGTGCTGATCGCGTAGAGGCCAGGCAGGCGCGCATCGTCTCGGGTAAGCGAACCAGTTGAAACACCCTCGGCTTCGATGAAGGCGAGCATGTCGTCGGAAAACCTGTCCCGGCCGATACGTGAGACAAAGGCGACCTCGTGTGCACCCGGGCGCTCACGTGCCAGATAGATGGCGGTGTTCAGCGTATCGCCGGCATAGCCGATGCGTGCTGTTTCGCCAGCGGCGTCAAGCGACAGTTCCACCATGGCTTCGCCCACGCAGGCGATACGGCGGGGTGCTTGGCCCATGGAACGGTTCCTTTTGCCGGTGTGAATTTTATCCAGTCTGTGCAGGTGGTTGGATTACAGAAGTGTAATGTTGCGTCAAGGTATCGTCCACAAATACGCCCTACATAAACGGTAAAGCAAAGGTGGGAGAAAGGAGTGGATCTAACATGACAAAGCACATCTCCCCGAAGCCGGCCGACCCGCTCGACATGATGGTCAAGGCACGTCTGATCCGTTGGCGCTGCATGACGCGCGCCGCGGGTGCGATGACGAATGCCGCAAGGACCTTTGTCGAGAACGGCAGACAGCATCCCAATCCGCTGCAACTGCGCGGACTGGATGTCGGCTGACCCAAAAGACGGTGCGGTTACACCGCACCGCCCCTTAAAATTGTGATGAAAGAGGCCGGTCTGCGGCACAGGGCGTAAAACAACGCCACGCTGCAGGCCGCGAGCGGCTGCGGATGTTCCGCTTGCCGTCCTTCGGCGTCTGCAATAAATGTCGTGTGAAGCAGCTCTCGCTTTCGCTGCACGCTCGTCTTGCGCAAAATGCGCATTTGAATGCGGTATTCGTCACAGTTCCACGGGGTCAATAATGTATTTAAAAAACAACCGCATCGCCGACATTGTTCCAGAAGTAACCGAGTGGCGCCGCTGGTTGCACCAACATCCGGAACTGCTCTTCGACCTGCCGCAGACCTCCCGGTTCATCGCTGATCGTCTGCGCGAAATCGGCGTTGACGAAATCTACGAGAACGTCGCCGAAACCGGCGTGGTGGCGATCATCAACGGAATGGCTGACGGACCGGCAGTTGGTCTGCGCGCCGATATGGACGCGTTGCCGATCGTGGAAGCGACAGGTGCCGAGCACGCGTCGCAAACACAAGGGAAGATGCACGCCTGCGGCCATGACGGGCATAGTGCAATGCTTCTGGGCGCGGCCAAGTACCTTGCTGAAACACGGAATTTTGCCGGCAAAGCCGTTCTGATCTTCCAGCCGGCGGAGGAAGGCGGCGTCGGTGCCAAGGCGATGGTCGACAGCGGCCTTTTCGAGCGGCTCGGTATTCATGAAATGTATGGCATGCACAATATGCCAGACTTGGCTGTCGGCGAGTTTGGTCTTTGCGATGGCCCGACCCTCGCGGCGACTGATTTTTTCTATGTCGACATCGAGGGCGTCGGCGGACACGCATCGCAGCCGCACAAATGCGTTGACCCCGTTGCCGCCGCCAATGCCATCTACAACGGCTTCCAGTCGATCATTACCCGCAACACTGATCCGGCAAAGAACGGACTGATCTCGGTGACCGCCATTCAGGCAGGCGAAGCCAACAATGTGGTCCCGCAGACCGCGTCGATGAAGGGAACGGTACGCAACCTTCACGAGGACACACGGGACCTGATCGAGAAGCGTATGCACGAGATTGTCGCGGGTGTTGAAAAAAGCCACGGCGTCAAGGCAACACTTCACTACGACAGGCTCTGCCCGGTGACCGTCAATCACAGCGATCAGGTTGACCGTGCCGCAGCGGCCGCCATTCAGGTTGTCGGTGCGGACAAAGTCGACCGCGAGCAACCCGCACGGCTCGGCGGCGAAGATTTCTCCTACATGCTGCAGGAACATCCTGGCGCCATCATTTTCATCGGCAACGGCGCCTCGGCAGGCCTGCATCATCCCGAATACGACTTCAACGATGAGGCGATCCCCTTCGGTATCGCCTACTGGGCGAAGATCGTCGAGGACCGGCTAGCGCTCAAGGAATAATCTCAGACCGCTGCCGGTGCTTCGGCGCTGTATGTCCGCAGTCTTTCACCCGGTGCGAGCAATACACCCTGATGCTGGGCAACACCCATCTCAAGGCTCTGTGCAATATTGCGGGCCCTTTCGACAAAATGCTCTGCAGCTGAGGGCGTGCAAATGTCCCTGGCCGTTTCCTCGAACAAGGCAAGCCAGCGGTCAAAGTGCTGCGCTGAAACCGGCAACGGCGCGTGCTTTTGCATGGGGCGTCCGTGATAGCGACCGGTCAGGAGCGCGACGGATGACCAGAAGGCGAACATTTGCTGAAGATGCGGCTCCCAGTCGGTGATCCGTTCGGCGAAGACGGGAGAAAGCAGCGGATCGGCGCGGACACGGTCATAGAAACGCCGGACAAGCCGTTCGATGAGCGCTTCGGTGATGCCGGTGCGTTCCGAAATCTCCCGCGATATCCTCTCACGCCGTTCGTTCATTGCGACCCGTCCTTTCACGCTCCAAACTGTCGCCGGAAACGGGATTGTTCAATTGGATGATTTGCCGCAGGCCCGACGATCTATTGCTGGTGTTCGAGCAACTCAGAAAAGACCGGCGCCAGGGTTTTGCGAAGCGCCTCAAGGGTATAGTCCTCCGCGACGAACGCCCTGCTCTCGCGAACGAGCGTTTCGCGAATGCCCGCTTCCTGTTCCAACCGTCGGACCGCCTTGACGTAGTCCTTCGGCGTTTCGGCTTTCAGCCAGTGTCGGCCTTCCACCAAATCCAGGCCCTCGATGGCCTTGTCAGTCGCGATGACCGGCGCACCGACGGCCAGCGCCTCAAGGATCTTCAGCCTGGAGCCGCCACCGTGTCGGAGCGGGACGATCACGGCATCGCTGCCGGCATAGATCTCGCGGAGCGACACAGGGTCCACCTCCAAAACGACATTCTCCAACGAACTTGTCCAGCGCCGGATGCGGCGCGCCGGACTTCTGCCGGCGATGATCAATTGCAGCTGCGGGAACTCGGAACGCAGCCTCGGCCAGACCCGGTGCAGAAGGAAATCCACCGCATCCACATTGGGTCCGTATCTCAAATGGCCGACAAAGATCAGACGCCGGACGTCTTTCCTGATTTCCGGCGCCTTTGCCGCTTCAAGCTGCTCCAGCGACCAACCGGGCGCAATGTTCGGGACGACCCTGATCTTGGAGGCCTGCCCCTCATCTTCAAGGAGTTCCGAGAGCCGTGCCCTGTCCTGGCGCGTTGGAACCAGCACCCGATCGCAAAGCCGCACAGCCTCACGGTCAGCGCGCCTCGCACCTCTGAGCGCGCCCTTCATCCGCCGGCCTTTCCAAAAACGCCGCCATCCGCTCAACTGCCTGTAGACGGTTTCTTCCCAAAGGACACTTTCGACATTGTGACAATCAAGGACCAGTTTCGGCCGGTGTGCGACATGGCCTGAAAATAGCATCTCACAAAACTTCAACAGTCCGACACCTTCGAAAAGCAGTACATCCGGCTTTTCGTTGTCGATATACTTGACGAATTTCAGAACACATGCTTCATCTGGCGCAAGAAGTGTTGGGGCGCTCTTCTTGCCGGTCGATCGTTGGCCTGGAACATGGAAATTGTCCGGTGACACGACTTTCACATCGGTGATCGGCGACAGCGCCCGTTTTACTGCGTCATTCCTCAGATCAGCGCCCGATACGGGCCGCTCGAATGGGTCAAGTACGAACTGAACAGTTCTGGGTAAGCGATTCTGCTGCATGATTCCGAAGATAATTCATCAAACATGGCGCGATGAAAACATTCCGGAGGAATATTCGGAACTTGTTGACAGCTGGAAACGGCTCAATCCCGGCTGGGAGTACCGGCTGTGGACAGATGAAGCACTGGACCAGTTTGTCGCCGAGCATTTTCCAGCATTTCTGGAACAGTTTCGCAGCTACGAACACCCGGTCCAGCGCGCGGATGCCGGGCGATACATGCTCCTTTACGTCCATGGCGGTGTCTATGCGGATCTCGACACACGGTGCAACGAGTCCTTCGACCTGTTCAGTGACGAGGACCGGATCATCCTGGCGCATGAGCCCATCGAACACCTGCAGGAATATTGCCGCATCCGCATGATGGATCACCTGCTGTTCAACGGCACGATGGTCAGCCCAAGGAACCATCCCTTCTGGCTTACCATTTTCGAAGGCCTAGAGCGTTGCCGTCACTCGGTCGATGTGATGGATTCGACCGGGCCGGTGCTTTTGACTCACTGCGTCATGCGCTACGGCGAACCAGATCAGTTGTGCATCAACTCCTGCCAAATCTTCAATCCCCTGACAAAGCTGAAAATCGAGTCGGCATCCGATGTCTTCGGCGAATACGCTGGACACAGGCTTTCGACGCATTACTGGTTCGGCACCTGGTACCAGGAATGGTACGAGACTCCATTTCGCCGGATCAAGAAAATCGTCAGGCGCACGCGCTACAAGCTTTCCCGAGGCGAATATCTGTCGCGCGAGGAGGCCCGGTCTCGGGTTGACCGGACGATCCTTGACGTTCCCTTGTGCACGGAAAAATCCGTCGCCGGTCAGAAGATAAGCTGCCTGATTCCGGTTCGTGATGCCGAGCCGTTCCTGGATCGCTGCGTCGAATTGCTGCGCGCGCTTGATTACCCGAAGAACCGGATGACAATCGCATTTTGCGAGGGTGACAGCGCGGATGGCAGTTGGGAGAAGCTGCAAGGTCTTTGCGAGGAACTGCGCTCCGAATATGCCGAGGTTCTTTGCCTCAAGAAAGAGATCGGCACGGAGTTCGAACGCGAGACGCGCTGGAAGCCGAAAATCCAGAAGCAGCGCAGGAGCGGGCTTGCGCAGGTGCGCAACCATCTCATCGACAATGCCATCGATGACGAGGCCGACTGGGCCCTTTGGATCGACGCCGATGTCGACCACTATGCACCGGATATCCTCAAGCGTCTGCTGGAGGAGCGCGAGAAGATCGTGGTTCCCAATTGCGTGCTCGAGCCGGGCGGGCCGAGCTATGACCTCAACAGCTTTACGGTAACGGACGATCGGCGCGACAGCGGCTACTACAAATATGTCCGAAACGGCCTCTACATGCCGCCGAAAAAAAGCCCGCGGCGGTTGCATTTCGACGATTTGCGCGCCTGTGACAGGGTCGAGCTCTATGGCGTCGGCGGCACCATGCTGCTGGTCCACGCATCGGTGCACCGCGCCGGGGTGCGCTTTCCGGAGATCCCCTATATCGACCTTCTGGAGACCGAGGGTTTCGGATACTGGGCGCGGGACTGCGGCGTGGTTCCCATCGGCTTGCCGAACATGGAAATAAGGCATGTGCGCTCATGACGGACCGCGGGCCTTTCATCTCGGCCTTCGTGCTGACCTTTGACGGCGCCGGTTCCAAGCGGCGCAGCTCGGCAACACGGCAGATGCGTGCGTTCGAACCGGAACTCCCGTGGCAGATGGTGACCGGATTCAACGCAAAGGACCCCGAGCTTGCGCAACACTACGATATCGCGCTCAACAAGAAACACTCCAAACGGCCGCTCGGCGGAGGCGAAATCGCGGCCTATGCCGGTCATCGCAAAATGATGCAGCTGTTTCTGGAAGAAGGCCGGCCTTTCGGGCTTTTCCTTGAGGACGATTTCGCCCCGACGGAATCACCGTCGCACTGGCGGTATCTCATCGGCAATGTTGACAGCGTCATGGGCGACAAGGACATGCTGAAACTGTTCGACTTCGGACCGCCGAAAGACGGTTGCATCGAACAGGAAGCCCACGGACCGATTGAATTGGTAAAGCCTCTGAGTGTCGGCGCCGGGGCAGTCGGTTATGTGCTGAGCAGAAATGGCGCACAAAAGATCCTGGCACGCAGGAAGATCTATCGACAGATAGACGAGGACATAAAGTACCACTGGGAACTTCAACTCGATATCTGGGCGGTGCGGCCGCAGATGGTCTGCGAGATCAGCGACGTCCTGGGCGGGAGTTTCCTGGAGAAGGAACGCAACACCATCAAGCAGAACCATCGGAACCTTGCCACGTCCATCAAAGGGAACTACCTGGCACTTCGGAAAATGGCGCTCAATCGCTTTCATCGGGCCGGACCGAGTTCGCCAAGATCCTGATGCAGGACGAACTATCATAAATCGGCAATCCGATCGGCTATAATCGGCTTCGCATCGTTACCGGGCGATGCGACAAAGACAGGCGGGTGAGCCATGCCCTTGAACTATTTCGGAATTGCAGTAGTGGTCGTCGCGACCCTGATGGCCGGCCTTTCCAACGCGTCCGACAACCCGCTCGAATTTTGCTACGATGAACCGGAAGACCTCTCCAAGCACAGGCACCTTGTTCTTTGGGGCACGTACTACCACACCAAGATTACCCAAAACAGCAAAGAGGGTTTTGACCTTCTTGATGTGCACGACAAACCGATCGGGCCGAAGCTCAGCCACGAAAACTGGTGCAAGGCTGCGCTGGAGGGTGCTGCGGTCATAGCGATGCCGGACGGAAGCCGTGTCATCGTCAATGTGCGCGATGCAGACGGACCGTCACAGGTCAATTGCGACCAGTATTATCCGCATCTTCACGCACGCGCCCGCATCGGCATGCGCCACACGCGATTCTTCAAGGTGACTTCGCCCAAAGTGAAGTATGGATACGGTATCGACAACATGCCGCTCGCGGCCTTTCGAACCATCGCAGTTGACAGGCGCCAGTTTCCGATCCGCTACCGCACGCTGCTATACATACCCAAATTGCGCGGTCGCGAACTGACGCTGCATGACGGGTCGAAGATTACCCATGACGGCTATGTCTTTGCCGCGGATACGGGCAGCGGCATCAAGGGCCATCACATCGATTTCTACACCGGGTTTGTCAATCAGAACCCCTTTCCCGACCTCGCAGGCGGCGCTTCAAACACCTTTTCGGCCTATGTGGTCAAGGATGAAACCATCCGCAAACAGCTGCTTGAGCTGCATTCGCAGCAGCCTTCTGCCGGCAACTGAAAACCGTCCTGAGATCAACTGGTAAAGAATATTGTCCAATATGGTTTGCGTGGCTTGTCAGCCATCCCGGCATCGTTATGATGCGCGCTGATCGGCTGCAGGGATTTGCCTGCCTCGCCCGATCGGTGCTTGTGGGGTGAGTAGTGGAGATGTGCAATGGCGCCCATTCTTGAAGTCGCGGACCTGAAGAAACGCGCGCAATGGCGCGTTCCGAAAATGTTCTTCGACTATGCGGATTCAGGCTCCTGGACAGAAAGCACCTATCACGCCAATGAAAGCGACTTCAGCGAGATAATCCTGCGGCAGCGCGTGGCCGTCGACATGACCAACCGGTCGCTGGCCACCACCATGATCGGCCAGGACGTTTCGATGCCGCTGGCGCTGTCCCCGGTCGGTTTCTGCGGAATGCAATGGGCTGATGGGGAAATCCTGGCGGCACAGGCGGCCGAGGAAATCGGCGTGCCCTTCACGCTTTCCACCATGAGTATCTGCTCGATCGAAGACGTGGCGGAAAACACCAAGAAGCCCTTCTGGTTCCAGCTTTACGTGATGCGCGACAAGGACTTCGTCAACAATCTCATCGACCGGGCGAAAGCGGCCGGTTGTTCGGCGCTGGTCGTCACGCTCGACCTGCAGATTCTCGGCCAGCGCCACAAGGACCTGCGCAACGGCCTTTCTGCACCGCCGAAGTTCACCCCAAAACACATTTGGCAAATCGGCACCTGCCCCTCCTGGTGCATGGCGATGGCACAGACCAAGCGCCGCACCTTCCGCAATATCGTCGGGCACGCAAAGGGTGTCTCCAACCTGTCATCCCTCAGTTCCTGGACAGCGGAACAGTTCGACCCGACCCTGTCGTGGGACGACATTGCGTGGATCAAGGAGCGTTGGGGCGGTCCGGTCATCCTGAAGGGCATCATGGATCCGGAGGACGCCAGAAAGGCCGTCGGGACCGGCGCCGACGCGATCATTGTTTCCAATCACGGCGGGCGGCAGCTTGATGGTGCGCCTTCCTCGATCCGCGCGCTGCCGGCCATCGTCGATGCAGTGGGCGATCAGATCGAGGTGCATGTCGATGGCGGCATCCGCTCCGGCCAGGATATTCTGAAAGCACTGTGCCTTGGTGCAAAAAGCACCTATGTCGGCCGGCCTTACCTTTACGGCTTGGGCACACAGGGAAAGGCGGGCGTTGCAAGGATGTTCGAGATCCTGCGGACCGAACTCGACACGACGATGGCGCTGTGCGGCGAACGCAAGGTCACCGACCTCAGCAGATCCAATCTCTATAGCGCTTTCGGTGAGCGGCTGAATTGAGCGTTAGCTCGGCCCGATCATCTGCTCAGGCCGGACGGTTGCATCGAATTCCTCTGCCGTCACATATCCAAGCCGCAGCGCCTCCTCGCGCAGTGTCGTGCCGTTCTTATGGGCGGCCTTGGCAATTTCCGTGGCCTTGTCATAGCCGATTTTCGGGGCCAGCGCGGTGACAAGCATCAGCGAACGCTCCATCAAATCCTCGATGTGCTGCTTGTTGGCCTTGATGCCGATGACACAACGATCGGCAAAACTGCGCGAGGCCTCGGCGAGCAGTTCGACGGACTGCAGGAGGTTGTATGCGAGCAACGGCTTGTAAACATTGAGTTCAAACTGCCCCTGACTGCCCGCCATCGACACAGAGGTCTGGTTGCCCATCACCTGGACGCATACCATCGTCATGGCCTCGCATTGCGTCGGATTGACCTTGCCGGGCATGATCGAGGAGCCGGGCTCGTTTTCGGGAAGCGACAGTTCGCCGAGGCCGGATCGCGGCCCCGATCCGAGATAGCGGATGTCATTGGCGATCTTGAAAAGCGATGCGGCAATCGTATTGAGTGCGCCATGGGCATAGACATAGGCATCATGGGTGGCCAGTGCCTCGAACTTGTTCGGCGCGGTCTCGAAAGGAAGGCCGGTCAATTCGGCCACAGCTGCTGCGAATTTGGCATCGAAGCCCTTGACCGAATTGAGACCGGTGCCCACTGCCGTGCCGCCCTGTGCGAGCTTGTAGAGGCCCTCAAGGGCCGGTGAAAGCCGCGCGATGCCGTTGGCGATCTGCGCGGAATAGCCGGAAAACTCCTGCCCAAGTGTCAGTGGTGTGGCGTCCTGGGTATGGGTCCGGCCGATCTTTACAATGTCGCTGAACTCCCTGGACTTTGCATCGACCGCTGCGTGCAGGTGCTGCAGGGCCGGAATCAGCGTCCCGTTAATCTCCCGCGCTGCAGCGATGTGCATGGCCGTGGGGAACGTATCATTGGACGATTGACCCATGTTGACGTGGTCATTGGGATGAACGGGATCCTTGGATCCGATCGTCCCGCCCATGAGCTCGATGGCGCGGTTCGAGATGACTTCGTTGGCATTCATGTTCGACTGGGTACCGGAACCCGTCTGCCAGACGACAAGTGGAAAGTTGTCGTTGAAGCGACCCTCGGTGACTTCGGTGGCCGCCTGCACAATCGCGTCGGCGCGCGCCTTGTCGAGCTTGCCCATGGCCAGATTGACCTTGGCCGCCGCCTGCTTGATGACACCGAGCGCGGAGATCAGCGGGCGGGGCAGCGTCTCGCCGCCGATGGGGAAATTGATGAGCGAGCGAGCGGTCTGCGCGCCGTAGTACTTGTCAGCCGGAACCTCCAGTTCGCCGAAGGAATCTGACTCGATCCGTTTCGCGCCTTGCGTGTCTGCCATGATTTCTACCTGCGTTTGTTGCGTGCCTCAGAGGTAGTATTGCCGAAGGGGATGGTCAAATCAGGACTGCGCCGCATCATCCCGTCGGCGGCGTTTCGCGACAGACAAAAACGCCCGCACAATTAGCGACCAGTGCTGCGGATCTTGATGTTTCCCGGTCCAAAACCGGACGCGGACAATCAGTCCGCTATGGAATTCAGGCGCATGCGCAGGAATTCGCCGGTCGCCGTATAGTGATGGACCAGCAGTTCGACGGCGCGATCGGCCTCATGGGCGATCGCCGCCTGACAGATCGCCAGATGTTCGGAGGCGACATTGCGCGAGGGATAGGCAACCGCGCCGGCAAGATTGCGGTAGCGGATATTGAGATCATAGAGCTGCTCGCAGAAACCGACCAGGAACCCGGAGCCGCAGGCCGAAAGAAGCGACAGGTGAAACAGCTTGTGCGCCTTTTCCCATGCGGGGCTTGCGGCATCGGACCCGGCTATCGAGCGCGGTGTCTTGGTCAGCCGATGGTGGGCAAGCAGAACGCCCTCCTCCCAGGCCGTCGAACCCGACGCGATGGACTCACGCAAGGCCCGTTCCTCGAGCCAGCAGCGTGTGCGCAGCAATTCCTCAAAGGCGGTGACGGATATGTCCGAAACCCGAAACCCGCGCTGATCCAGCCTTTGCACAAGGCCTTCCGATGTCAGCATGCTGAGCGCTTCGCGCACCGGGCTGGCGCCCACCTCGTAATGCTCGCGCAGTGTTTCTATCTTCAGCTTCTGTCCCGGCTGCAACGCACCATTCAAAATGTCGTCACGAAGGCGGTCGAACAGTTGGGCCGTGATTGACGCCCCACCCGATCCAGTGGCAACCGTTTCAAGACCCCTTTCAGCAGACATGTTCGTTCACCCCTTTTTGCGCACCGCATCCGAGAACCACGCCCTACTTTGCCCATCTATATAGTACGCGGTTCCGGTTTCGGTGAATTTATTTTCCCGGTTCCACAGCCTCCGTCGACGGACCCGGATCCCATGGCCGGCTATTCCGCCGTCTCGGCTGACAGAACAAAGTCGAAATCGACCGAGTAGTAAGGCGAGGTCAGTTTCGACTTTGCCTCGAATTCGTCCGGCACCAGGTCATGATCGGTCTGCTCGACATAATCCATGATCAGGTCGGACCTCACCCCGAACACCGCGTCTTGGTCCAGATAGGGATCGTCGCTTGGAAAGACCTCCGTCACGAGCGTGCGGTATCCGGGCGCCATGACGATGAAGTGCAGATGCGAAGGACGCCACGGGTGCCGCCCTGTCGCATGCAGCAATTCGCCCACCGGCCCGTCGTCCGGAACCGTGTATGGCGCCGGCCTGACAGTTGTGAACGCGTAGCCGCCATTGTGGCTCGCCTGCAGCCGGGCGCGCAGATTGTATTCGGGCTGGCCGGGATCCTGGTTCGAGTAGAGCCCGTTATCGGCTGTCTGCCAGATCTCTATTTCCGCGCCGCTGATCGGATTGCCGACCGGATCGCGAACCGCGCCCCTGACAACGACGGTCGCCCCTTCATTGTCCTGCTTGAGGTCGCCCCCGAAAGCGAGATCGGGCGCACCGAGAATGTGGAATGGCCCCAGCACGCTCGATGATGTCGCCTCCGGCCTGGAGTTGACCATATCGACGAGCGAGGAAACCCCCAGCACATCGGAGAAAAGAACGAATTCGTTGCGTTCGTCGTCCGTTATCTCGCCCGCCTTGGTCAGGAGTTCGATCGCCTTGCGCCACTCGTCATGGGTGAGTCCGGTCTCCCTGACGAAGGTGTGCAGATGATTGGACAGATGCTCGAGCAGAAATCGCAACCGCGGCGAGGTATCGGGACCGCAGTAATCCAGAAATGTCTGCGTCAGTGTTTCAGTGGTGACGTTGCGCATGGCAGTCTCCGGTCAGTTCAGCAAATAGGTGGTCAGTATCGGGAAGCGGATGATCACGATGAGAACGAGCAGCATGACCACCGCAAAGGGCAAGGCGCCCAAAAAGACATCCTTCAGGGTTATTCGGTCGTCATTGAGCGTTGCCTTGATGACGAAGCAGGAAATGCCGAGCGGTGGGGTCAACAGACCGATTTCGGCGCCAATGACGGTTACCAGACCGAACCAGATCAGGCTGAGGCCCATAGGCTCGATCACGTCGATGAAGAGCGGCACGACGATCAGGATGATCGAGGCGGTGTCGAGCAGCGTGCCGAGAAACAGCATCAGCACGACATAGGCGACCATAATCCAGAAGAAACTCAGGTTTTGGCTGTCAAGAAATTCGCGCAATTCATTGGGCAAATCCACGAAGCCGAGCATACGGCTGTAAAACGATGCGGCCGTGATGAGGAACAGGATGCTGGCCGTTATGTGCCCTGTTTCAAGCAGCGCCTCCCAGAAAGAGCCCGTGGTCATACGCCGGCGCAGCACCGCGATGACCAACCCGGCCAGCGAGCCGGCCGCGCCGGCCTCAACAGGCGTCAGCCATCCGGTGTAGATGCCGCCAAGAACAATGACGATGAGGCTGACGATCGGGGCCGTTTTGACAAACAGCTGCCCCCAGCTCAAAAGCTCCTCATCCGGTATCGGCTCGATGCGCCCGCCGATGGCCGCTGGCCGGACCTTTCCGGCAAAGAAGATTGCCACGATATAGGCCATCGCCAGCAGTATACCCGGGATGATGCCGGCGATGAACATCTCGCCGACCGAGACTTCGGCCACGAAGGAATAGATGATCAGCATGGCACTCGGCGGGATGATCATGCCGAGTACCGAGGAACCGGCAACAACACCGACGGCAAAGCGTCGGTTGTAGTCCAGCCGCAGCATCTCGGGTACGGACACTTTGGTAAAGACGGAGGCCGAAGCGATCGACGATCCGGTGACAGCGGCGAACACGGCATTGGCCCCGACCGTCGCCATGCCGATTCCGCCCCGAATGCGCCGGAAGGCCTGGTTCATGACGTCGTAGACGTCCTTGCCGAGCCCGGCCTTCGAGACCACCAGCCCCATAAAGGTAAAGAGCGGTATCGTCGCGAACTCATACTCGGTGACACTGTCGCCAATGGTCTGGCGCAGGAAGTTGATGGCGAGGATCGGCCGGTCGCTGACGATCCACAGTGTTACGAACGAGACACTGGCGAGCGCTATCGGGATGTAAACCCCGAGATAGATCATCACGACAATGGCAACGACCGAGATAATTCCGATTTCGACCGGGCTCATCAGCTTGTCTCCCCGGCACTGTCACGCAGCTCTTCGGACTCAGAGTGCGGCGGTTCATCCTCATCTCTCAGCTCGTGTCCGAAAACCACTTTCAGGAAAAACAGCACCGTGCACAGTCCGGCGCTGGCGGTGATGACGGCGTTGGCCGGCCACCATGGAATGGTAAAGACGCCCAGCGTGCCGAAATAGTGGCACCGCTTGGTCGCTGCCACCAGATCCGCCCACAGATCACCGCTCGGTTTCGGACCGAATTCCGGAGGCGTGAAGTAGTGGCAGGTTTCGAAGGCCTCGACCAGTGTCGGGAACGTGGCATAGGTGATGAGGGCCATGAGCACGAAAGAGATCGCATCGATCATCCTGTAGAAGGCATCGGCGATGCGGGGATGGCTGTCCCTGATAAGAACCAGAAATCCATCCGAGCGCGTCAGCCGGTTGACCCGCACCACATCCGGTAACTGCAGGAAGACAATGAAGATCATCGAGAAGATCACAATCTCGACAACGCCGAGAAACGGCGAATGAAAGACGCCGCGGGCGACCACGTCGATATTCATCACGATGACCAGAACCAGCACCGTCAGCGTGCCGACAGCATTGGCACCGATGGCAAACGACTTTGCCAGTCCGGTCAGTTTACGGGCGACCTGCCGCATTCCATTTTGACTTTGCATAGCAGGCCGCCCGCACCCTTAGTTCGTTGCCGCCCAGTCGCGAACCGGCACGGATCCCGCGTCCTTCAGCTTCTGCACATAGGAGCCGAGCATCGCCGTGCCGGGAGCGCCCTTGACGTCAAGCGCACCGGCCCATTCCTCGGCAATGTTGGGCATGGCGTCAGCCCAGGCCGCGCGCTGGCTTTCGGTCAGCACGACAACGGTGCCACCGGCTTCCTCAAACGCGGCAAGCGACGAAGCGGCGCGGTCCATGGCAACGGTGGCCACCCGATCGCGATACTCGATGGAAACGGATTCCAGAACCCGCTTGACCTCATCCGGAAGCTTGTCCCAGACATCCTTGTTGACGGTGACGGTCTTTGAATTGACCGCGCCCAGATCGACCTTGAGCATGTAGGGTGCGACTTCATTGATCTTGAAGGTCATTGCAGCTTCCGGCCACAGCATCGCCGCGTCGACAACACCGGTCTGCAGCATGTTGTAGAAATTCGGAAGACCGCCACGCACACCGGCAACATCCTTCAGCCCTTCCAGGTAGCGCAGATTGTAGCCGGCACCTGCCAGTTTCAGACCGGTCAGGTCATCGAGCGAGTTGACCGGTGTCTTGGAAAAGATCTGGTAGCTGTCCAGGACCACGCCGGTGGCCAGGTACACCTGGTTCTCGGCGGCGAATTCCGCCTGCATCTGCGGGTATTCCTTGGCGATTTCATCGACGGCCTTCGCGACAACACGCGCGTCGGTCGAAACCATCGGCGTCGCGGCCGAGATCGCCTGGCTGGGCAATGCGGAATTGTGGAAGATGGTCGTCACGATGCCGATATCGCCAAGTCCAAGCTTGATGCCTTCGAGAACACCGCGCGGCTTGACGATCTGACCGCCATAGGCCTGCTGCCACTCGATCTTGTAGTTGCCGGTGCGGGCCAGTTCCTCGTCGACCCTCGGGATAAAGAATCCGGCGAATTCCTTCACCCACATGGACCGCTCCGGATATCCATCGATGGCGATCATCTTGATCGTCTCGGTGGCGGATGCGGGGACCACAGCCGTCGTAACCGTCACACCGATCGCGGCAGCCGCAGCCAGGAATGACCTGCGTAGAACTCTGTTCATTTTCTTCCTCCTTTGCGACGGTCAACCTCCCGCTGACCGGTTCCGACAGCGGCCTAGCTCGCCGGCTGCCAAATTTCGACAATTTGCGTTCCCGCCGACGTGAAGAGCTTTGACAGCGGGCAGTACTTTCTGACCTCGGCGGCAACCCGCTGGAGCTCGTCCTGCGTCGCCGGCCCATGGCTGACAACCGTCAGCTCGATTGACTTGAACGGAATGTCGATTTCCTCTTCCAGCGTCACGCCGCGCCGGTCGAATGTGCATTTTGCCGAGATCTCCAAATGACCGATGTCAATCCCCAAGCTGCCGGCACATTTGTGGCCGATCACATTGGTGCAGCCGATCAGGGCTGCCAATGCTGTGTCGGTCGGAGTGGGACCTGCATTGGTGCCGCCGCGCTCCATCGGTTCATCAACAATCACATTCAGGTCGCGGATGGAGATATCCGAGCGCGAGTGGCTTGGACATTGTGCCTCTGCCCTGAGCAACACTTCCGTTTTCATTCGCATGGCCATCAATCGGATCCTCAGGCGAAACTGCAGACGTCGTCGAAGTCGAAGCGCGGCAGCTTGTGAAACAGGGCTCCCTCGTCCGCATAACCCAGATTGCACAGGAAATTGGAACGCAGCGTGGTGCCCGCGAAAAATTCCTCGTCAACGATTGCGTTCGAGAATCCCGACATGGCGCCGACATCCAGGCCGAGCGCACGTGCGGCGATCATCAAATAGGCGCCCTGCAGCGTCGCGTTTCGGTATGCGGTGTCGGCGGCGTGCTCGGGCTTGCCCTCGAAATGCGGCCGGCGGTCCTCGTGCGGGAACAGGAACGGCAGGTGCTTCCAGAACTCGAGATCATGGGCGATGATCACTGTCACCGGCGCCGTGGCCACCTTGGCGACATTGGTCGGCTTCAGCGATTTCATCAGTTTTTCGCGGCCTTCGGGACTGCGCACAAAGACAAAACGCGCCGGCGAGCTGTTCATGCTCGTCGCACCCATTTTGACGATGTCGTACAATTCGCGCAGTGTTTCATCGGTCACCGGGCGATCGGTCCAGGCATAATGGGAGCGTGCGCCCGAAAGGATCAGGCTGATTTCGTCGTGTCCAAGCCGGTTTATGCGCTGCCGCAGTTGACGAACATGGTCCTGCGCTTCGCTTCGGAGCTTCTCCAGATGCTCGCCCGTCGGTGCATCCTGGGGTGGCTTGGCGGGATGGATCATGCGGCGGCCTCGCCCTTGGCAGCATCCGCTTCGCTGATGATCGGGCTGCGGCAAACACAGATATTCTCGATCTCGACCTCGACCAGATCGCCGGGAAACATGAAGACCGGCGGCGTGCGCGCGTGACCGACGCCAGGCGGTGTGCCCATGGCGATCATGTCACCGGGTTCCAGTGTCATGACTTCTGAAACCGTGGCGATCGTTTTCGCCACCGGCCACATCATATCCGAAGTGTTGGAGTCCTGCATGACATTGCCGTTCAGGCGGGAATGGATCTTCAGTCCGGCCGCCCCGTCCGGCAGTTCATCGGCCGTCACGACAATGGGACCAAGCGCTCCGGTGGCATCGAAATTCTTGCCCGGCGTCCATTGATGGGTCTTTCGCTGGTAGTCGCGGACGGAGCCATCGTTGAAGACGGTGTAGCCAAATACATGGTCGAGCGCGTTCTGTTCCGTGATGTGGCGGCCGCCACGCCCGATGATGATCATCAGTTCCACCTCATAGTCCAGGCGGTCGGAACAGTCAGGTTTAACCATCGGCTCGCCCGCGGCCATCATCGAACTCGGCACACGCACGAACATTGCCGGATAGGTGGGGATGTCGTAACCGCCCTCCTTCACGTGGTCGACGTAGTTGAGGCCCAGACAGAGAATTTTTCCAAAATTCTCAAGCGGAAGCGCAGGAACAAGAGAAGCAACCGGAACCGGCGCCTGGGCACGGGCAGCAGCAACGGCGACAGTCAGTTGCGACTGATCGGCAGCGATTGCGGCTGAAAGATCTATGCCCTCGAACCCGGCTTGACCGGTCAATCGATGAGCATTTTCACCATCCACAATATAAAGTGCCGTAGCTTGCCCGTCGCGGGCGACCATGAAACGCATCTCATTCCTCCTTACTCACGTCGAAATAATCAATAATTTCTTGCTTTGTCAATTTATATCGATATTTTTTACCCTTACGCACAACCTCAAAGCAGGACGACACGATGCCCAAATGGTCAGACTATGTGACAGAAGCGCGTCAACGCGGCTCGCTGGCAGCCGAATTCTTCATGGTACGCAGCAAACCGATTGCCCCGCCGGAACGCGTCAAGGCGATCCTGCCGCGACACCTCGCCTATCAGGTCAGTCTCCAGGAGCAACACAAGCTGGTCTTTGCAGGACCTTTGTCCGACGAGAGCGGAAACCACATGATGGGCGAAGGCATGATCATTTACCGCGCTGAATCGGAAGCGGACGCGCGGGCCCTCGCTGACGCAGATCCGATGCACGCCGAGGGCGGGCGGAACTACACGATGCGTCGATGGCTGATCAATGAAGGTCATATTCCGGACGAGTTGAAACCGTTGCTCGATAACACTACTGTCCCGTTAAGCTCATAAGAATTTCCGATAAGATTCTGTAAATAATCATTTAAAACGGTCTGATAGCCTGTCACCGACTTGAACTGCTAAACGTGGCAATCATGCTCTCCAGAGTAATTTCACATGGAGAGATCCGAACAATGTATACAGGCAAACTTGTGTTCGCGCAGGCTATGGATCATCTGCCGATGCACACTCTTCGACGCTGCATCCGGCGTTACGGTGGAAACAATCGCATCAGGAGCTTTAGTTGCGAGGATCAATTCCGCAGCATGGCATTTGCCCAGTTGACCTCAAGAGAAAGCTTGCGCGACATCGAAACCTGCCTGCGCGCTCAGGCTCAAAAGCGATACCACATGGGCTTTCGCTCCCCGGTATTTCGCAACACTCTGGCCAGGGCCAACGAGCGACGTGACTGGCGCATCTATGGGGATTTTGCTGCGGCGCTTATCACAATCGCTCGAGCGCTCTACGCCGATGACAGCTTTGAAGTTGACTTGCAAAACACCGTATATGCCCTCGATTCCACAACCATTGATCTGTGCCTTTCAGTATTTCCCTGGGCGCATTTTCGGCGCGCAAAAGCAGCGATCAAAATGCACACCTTGCTTGATCTGCGTGGAAATATCCCAACATTTATAGACATTTCGCCAGGCAAAATGCACGACGTCAATATGCTGGACATCCTGACGCCCGAACCTGGTGCCTTCTATATCATGGACCGCGCCTATCTTGATTTCGAACGCCTCCATCGCATCCACATCAGCGGCGGGTTCTTTGTCTTGAGGGCAAAGTCGAATACCAGGTTGCAGCGTATTTATTCCGAGCCCGTTGATCGCAGCACCGGGGTTATCTGCGATCAAGTCGTAAGGACTGCGGCGCAAAAAGTTCGAGCAGCTTCCCGGACAAACTGCGGCGAATTCGGTATCGCGACACTGAACGAGACAAGACTCTGATCTTCATCACCAACAACTTTGTCTTGTCGGCAAAGACCATTGCCGCACTCTACAAATCGCGCTGGCAGGTAGAACTGTTCTTCAAATGGATCAAGCAGCACTTGCGCATCAAGTCGTTTTTCGGCACTTCTATCAATGCGGTGAAGACACAGATATGGATTGCAGTCTGCGTTTATGTGCTTGCCGCGATCCTAAAGAAACGGCTCGATAGCGACATGAGTCTCTACACAATTCTCCAGATTCTGGACGTCACTCTTTTCGAGAAAATTCAACTGGATCAGCTTATTACAAGTTCCGACAACACATCTGCGCCGGGGGCTCAGCCCAAGCAACTGAATTTATTCGACTTTTAACGGGACAGTAGTGACCGACGATAATTTTGCGCGGAACAAGGACTGGGAGGCGATTTTCGATCGCCTGATCCTGCTGCGGGAAAGGGACGGTATCCCGCTTGGCCTGATGATCCAGGTCGATACGCTGTGCCACAAGATCGAAAATTTCGTGGAGAAAGCCAAGCGGGCCGGCGTTACGCGCGTGTTCATCGGACTTGAAAACGTCAATCCCGACAATCTCGCCGCTGCCAAAAAACGCCAGAACAAGATCACCGAATACCGCGCGATGCTTCTTGCCTGGAAAGCACAGGGCATTATCACCCTGGCGGGGTATATTCTTGGCTTCCCGGCGGACACACCGGAATCAATCCGGCGCGATATTGCGATCATTCAGGAAGAATTGCCGCTTGATATCATTGAATTTTTTTGCCTGACACCTCTGCCTGGTGCAGAGGATCATCAGGTCCTTTGGAACCAGGACGTTGCAATGGACCCCGATCTCAACATCTACGACCTTGAGCATGTGTGCATGGCTCATTCGAAGATGAGCAAACGGGAGTGGGAAGACATTTACCGCGACGCATGGTCGCTCTATTACACGCCAAAACACATGGCGACTCTCCTGCGCCGCGCGGCGGCAACCGGTGTGCCGATCAGCAGCCTTGTGAAGCTTCTGGTAAGGTTCGCCACCACCGTCCGGCTTGAGAAAGTGCACCCGCTGCAAAGCGGTATCCTGCGCCTCAAGCATCCCAGCGAACGCCGGCCAGGACTGCCGGGCGAAAATCCGTGGACGTTCTGGCCTCGCTTCGTTTGGGAAACGATTGCCAAACACGTCATTCTCGGCGGCGCTATTGTGCGGTTGACGGCCACTGCATTTGTTATTTCGCGCGGATCCGCCGCTCTCACCTACACCGATCAAGCGCTGACACCGGTCATGGACGATGAGAATGAAACTCTTGATCTCTTCAACAAGACGCAGGGCGGCCGCGACGCGGTTGCGCATGTCAAGAAAGTCGCCGCGATTACTGGTACGCGCCGCGCAAGCTGATACATGACTTCTACGAAGTGCGTTGTAAATTCGCCTCGTGAACACTATATAGATCGCATACGTTATGCATTCGTTTGGGCGCGACCTCGATATGCGGTACGCCGTTTGGCCAAGTTACCTCCTGACAATGTGAGCGGTATGCCGACTACGCCGGAACATGGTGTTCCGCGCGAGTCACCTCCATTGAAAGGATGTTCTTGTGACAACGGGCACGGTAAAATTCTTCAACACCTCAAAGGGCTTCGGCTTCATTCAGCCGGACGACGGTTCGAAAGATGCGTTCGTCCACATAACGGCACTCGAGCGTGCCGGAATCAGTTCGCTTAACGAAGGTCAGAAGGTTGAATACGAGCTTGTGACCGACAACAGGTCCGGCAAACAGGCAGCCGACAATCTGTCTCTCCTGTCCTGATGAGACAGTGCCGGCTTCCAAGGCCGGCCCTCTCGCGTTCCCATAGCTGCACTTATCGGATGCTGGCCACGGATGTACTGGCAACATCAGCAGCCTTGGGGGCGACGACCGTAATTTCTCCGGTACGGGACATCCACGCCGATTGCACTTGTCGAGGCCGCAAACGCCCAAGGTTCGATCTTTGAGCAGATTTACCGATATCAGCCCGGCACAACGGGATGTTCAATCGGATAGCTGGCGGAATGAGAAACGACGGGTCGTTGGATAACCGCCACAGACCCGGTATCCCCCTGGCAAGAGGATGCGGGAGAGCCGCATGCAGCGACTTGTTTCGAAGCAGGAAAGGGAAATGCAGATGACGAACAAGCTATCAAAAGACACCTTGTTCAAGCCGACGCGTTCCACGGCAAAGACCAAGGCAGACATTACCGATCAGACGGCCCGCGCGATCCTTGATGAGGAGGCAGCCAGGCGCCAAGCAAAGACTGCGAAACTGCGCGCCGCCCGTGAAAAGAAAGAAGCACTGGAAGCGTAACTGCAGCCCGATGCCGCGTGAACACTGGCCGTGCACTGATGTCTGAGTGCCCGGTTGATCGCGGGACAGGCTGACAGAAGGGAATACCCGATCGAAAACTTATACCATCAACCGAAAAGGAAACATCTGTGCGCATACTTGTACGAGACAACAATGTCGACCAGGCTCTACGGGTCCTGAAGAAAAAGATGCAGCGCGAGGGTGTTTTTCGCGAGATGAAGGCCAGGCGCGCCTATGAGAAACCTTCCGAAAAACGTGCGCGCCAAAAGTCAGAAGCCGTCCGCCGGTCAAGGAAGGCCGCGCGCAAGATGGCTCAGCGCGAGGGATTGATTCCGGGGCGAAAGCAAAAAACATAGCCGTTCAGAATCGGTCCGGACGATAAATGCCGGGTTCACGCTCCGGCGAGTGGACATTAATCAGAAATCCGTAACATTATCGACCGCCTGACGTTGGGCGGGCGATTGGCTCAGTCGCGTTGAACCTGTCACACCGACTTCGGACGCGAGCCTGATGCACACCATCCATCCAGGTCCGGCCCCTGCTCTGACAGCCTCACAGCGCTGAACCATGCTGGTCGCGCGTTACAAGGCGGTAACTTTCGGCGGGGTGGACGAGCCGGACATGGGTGACGGCGGCACCAGCAAGCCACGTCGTGCGCTCAATAACAAAGACCGGTTCGCCTTCACCAAGAGCGAGCAGTTCGGTCTCCTGCGGTTCGGGCCGCGCGGCACGGAAGACGTGTTCGGCATTCGTATAGGGGATCTCGCGCAGCAGCCATTCGTTCGGACTGATTGTGTCGAACGGCTCCTTGCGCGCCTGCGGCACCGTTTCAAGGCTGATCCAGCGGTCCTCGAGCTGGTAAGGCGCTCCGTCGGCAAAATGCAGGCTGAGCACATGAAGCAAGGCATCTGTGGAGGCCAACCCCATCTCGGCGCGGACCTTTTCCGGCGGCGTTTCCTCGACACGGCTGATCAGCAGATATTTATAGCTGCCATCGCGCTGTTCGATCTCGTGACGCACGAGCTGGATTTCGAAGACGGCGTTGCGCGTCATGCGCTGCACAACGCGGGTGCCGGCCTTGCGCCGGCGCTCGATCAAACCAGAATCGGCGAGCTGCTGCATGGCGCGGTTGACGGTTACCCGTGTGCAGCCGAACTCGCGGGCAAGGTCAGCCTCCGACGGCACCAGCGATCCGGGGAGCCATTCACCGCCCTTGATGCGCTCAAGCAAGATGTTGTGGATGTCCTTGTAGGAGCGCATCTAAAGCCGCCCCACTAATTCAGAAAGTCCCTTCCGGTAGCGCCGCTCCACCGCGTCGCGCCCGACATGTCGTCCCTCTCTGACGCAATGGCGCCCGGCCGACCAGACGTCGCTGACAACCCCGTCGGCGGCGGCAAAGATCCAACCGTCGAGGATCTGATCGTCCCGGAGGCCGCAAAAGGCCAGGTGACCGGCATCGAGCGCGACAATATCGGCAAGGCGACCGGCCTTGAGCGCACCGCCGTCCCGACCGATGGCGCGGGCACCGCCTTCTGCCGCGCGAACGAAAAGGTTTCGACCGGTCGAAACGCCCTCACCGGCCATCACGTTTCGCGCCTTGTGCCGCAGCCGCTGGCTGTATTCGAGCTGGCGCAGTTCTTCAGACAGCGCAATGCGGATGTTGGAATCGGACCCGACACCGAAGGGACCGCCCTGCGCGACAAAAGCCCGGGCGTTGAATGTGCCGTCGCCGAGATTGGCCTCGGTCAACGGACAAAGGCCGGCGACGGCGCCAGACTGTGCAAGGCCTGCCGTTTCCGATTCATTCATCTGCGTCGCATGGATCAGGCACCAGCGTGCATCGGCACCGGCGTCGCCAAGCAGCCACTCAACCGGGCGCGCGCCGAGCCAGGCCTCAATCTCGGTCACCTCGCGGTCCTGCTCTGCGGCGTGGATGTGGATCGGGCCGCCCGGAAAGGCGGCCGCCAATTGCTTCATCTGCTGCGGATCGGTCGCCCGCAGTGAATGCGGCGCAACGCCGATCGCGCAGTCCGCCGGCATGTTGCGCAATCCGGCCCGCGCGGCGCTGTGCAGCTTCCGAAACCGCTCATCATCGCAACCGAACCGGAGCTGCCCACCTGAAAGCGGCGCCTTCCCCGCGCCGCCATAGCTGTAGAGTACCGGCAGATGGGTGAGGCCGATCCCGGTTTCGACAGCGGCGGCAAAGATGCGCTCAGAGGTCTCGGCGATGTTGTCGTAGGACCCGCCGCCGGGCTGGTGGTGGACGTAGTGAAACTCGCCGACCGAAGCATAGCCGGCCTCCAGCATCTCGACATAAACGAGCGCCGCAATCGCTTCGACCTGGTCCGGCCTTAGAACATCGAGAAAGCGGTACATCAGTTCCCGCCAGCTCCAGAAATCGTCATCCGCCGCCGAGCGATATTCGGTCATGCCGGCCATGGCACGCTGGAAGGCGTGGCTGTGAAGATTGGCCGGCGCGGGCAGCACGATGCTTTGTCCGAGATTGTAATCTTCGTCTTCCGGCACCGCATCGGTCACGACTTCACGGATGCGCCCATCGGTTCCAATCGCGATCCTGACATTTTTCGCCCAGCCATCCGGAAGCAGTGCGCGTTCGGCAAAAAGCGTGGTCATTCGGCGATCCAAATTCGTTGACATAATTTTATTATGAATATACATAATAATGGCAGCAAGCCAATAGCGAAAGTCTTCCATCATGGCCGGATACGTCCTTGATAACGCCTCCGTCGCGACAATGGCCGATGGCTACGGCCTTATCGGCGATGCCGCCCTGACTGTCGAGGACGGGTTTATCTCATGGGTTGGAAAATCCGCCGAATGCCCTGATAAATATAAGAATTATCCGACCGAAGACCTACTCGGCAGGCTCGTGACCCCTGCCCTCATCGACTGCCATACCCACATCGTCCATGGCGGCGACCGCGCGCGCGAATTCGAAATGCGCCTCGAGGGCGCCTCCTATGAGGCGATTGCGCGGGCCGGCGGCGGAATTGTCTCCACGGTCGGTGCGACGCGTGCCGCCAGCGAGGATGCCCTGCTCGATTCGGCCCTTCGGCGGGTCGATCATCTGATCGCGGAAGGCGTCGCGACAATCGAAATCAAATCCGGCTACGGGCTCGATATCGACACCGAACTGCGCATGCTTCGGACCGCCCGCGTGATTGCCGGCGAACGGGATGTGCGCGTTCGCACGAGTTTCCTCGGCGCCCATGCGGTGCCGCCGGAATACAAGGATCGGGCGGATGCCTATATCGACGATGTCTGCATGCCCGCCCTCGAAGCCGCGCATGCGCAGGGTCTTGCCGATGCGGTCGACGGCTTTTGCGAGGGCATCGCCTTTTCGCCGGATCAGATCGAGCGTGTCTTCGCTCGGGCGCATGAACTCGGCCTGCCGGTCAAGCTGCATGCGGAACAGCTCTCCAATCTTGGCGGCGCCAAGCTGGCGGCCCGATATGGTGCCCTTTCCGCCGATCACCTTGAATATCTCGACGAGGACGGGGTCGCCGCGGTGCGCGAGGCCGGTAGCATCGCCGTGATGCTGCCCGGAGCCTTTTATACACTGCGCGAGACACAAGCGCCGCCGATCGAGCTGTTCCGCCGGCATGGAGTCGCCATGGCTGTCGCCACGGATTGCAATCCCGGCTCCTCGCCCCTTACTTCCGTGCTCCTGGCGATGAATATGGCCTGCACGCTGTTTCGCATGACGCCTGAGGAAGCACTGACCGGGGTCACGCGCGCGGCAGCGCAGGCCCTCGGACTTGACGACACCGGAACCATTGCGCCAGGCAAAAGAGCCGAGCTTGCGATCTGGGATGTCGAGCACCCGGCGGAGCTTTCCTACCGTATCGGCTACAATCCGCTCTACCGGCGTATCGTGGGAGACCTTGCATGAGTGCCGTCGTCCTTCAGCCCGGCAACATGTCGCTGGCACAGCTTGAAGACATCTACTGGCGCGAAGCGGAGGTTGCTGTCGATCATTCGTGCCGGGCGGCAGTCGATGCCGCTGCTGACCTGATCGGCAAAACGGCAAAGGGTGACGCGCCTGTCTACGGCGTCAATACCGGCTTCGGCAAGCTCGCAAGCATCAAGATCGCACCACGCCACACCGCAACACTGCAGCGCAATCTCATCCTGTCGCATTGCTGCGGCGTCGGACCGCCAATCCCGCGCCGCATCACGCGTGTGATGATGATCCTCAAACTTCTTTCGCTGTGCCGCGGTGCCTCCGGTGTGCGCTGGGAACTGATCCTGCTCCTGGAACAGATGCTGGAGCGCAAGGTTACGCCCATCATTCCCGCGCAGGGCTCGGTCGGCGCTTCCGGAGACCTGGCGCCGCTTGCCCATATGACCGCGGTCATGATCGGCGAAGGTGAAGCAGAATATAACGGCAAGGTCCTGCCCGGTGGCGCGGCGCTCGAGGCGGCCGGGCTTGCGCCTGTCCCGCTCGGACCAAAGGAAGGGCTCGCCTTCATCAACGGTACCCAGTTTTCCACTGCGTTTGCGCTTGCCGAACTCTTCGAGACATGGCGCTGCGCCGAGAACGCGCTTTTGATCAGCGCCCTTTCGACCGACGCCATCATGGGATCGACCGCGCCGACACGGCCGGAAATCCACGCACTGCGCGGGCATCGCGGCCAGATCGAGTCGGCTGCCGCCGTCCGCCGGCTGATGGATGGGTCGGAAATCCGCGAAAGCCACCGCGAGGACGACAGCCGCGTACAGGACCCCTACTGCATTCGCTGTCAGCCGCAGGTGACCGGTGCCTGTCTTGACCTGTTGCGCCAGGTGGGAACCACACTTGAAATAGAAGCCAACGCCGTCACCGACAATCCGCTGGTTGTTACGGAAACCGGCGATGTGATTTCCGGCGGCAATTTCCACGCCGAACCGACCGCCTTCGCGGCCGACCAGATCGCCCTCGCCATTGCCGAGATCGGCGCCATTTCACAGCGTCGGATCGCATTGATGGTGGACCCCACGCTGAGCTTCGACCTGCCGCCATTCCTCACCCCGGAGCCCGGCATCAATTCGGGCCTGATGATCGCGGAGGTCACGAGCGCCGCTTTGATGAGCGAGAACAAGCAGCGCGCCAACCCCTGCTCCACCGACAGCACCCCGACAAGCGCCAATCAGGAAGATCATGTTTCGATGGCGGCCCACGGGGCGCGCCGGCTTGCCGACATGAACGACAATCTCGGCCGCATCCTCGGCATCGAACTTCTTTGCGCCGCGCAGGGCGTCGAGTTCCGTGCGCTTTTGAAAACCAGCGCCCCTCTGCAGGCGGCGATTGACGGCCTCCGTGAAGAGGTCGATACGCTGGGTGAAGACCGTTTCCTGGCGCACGATCTCGAGAAGGCCGCCGTGCTGGTACGCAACCGAGCTCTGGTCGAGCGCTGCGGAGTGGAACTGATCACGCCGCTTGGCGCGGAGGCCGCGTAATGGATCCTGTCGAAATTTTCCGAGGCGACAGCCCCGTTGTTCTCGGCCTGCCCCATACCGGGCTTTTCGTGCCGGATGATGTCGAAGCGGGCTTCAACGAGACGGGCAAGGCGCTTGCCGACACGGACTGGAACATCCACCGGCTTTACGAGGGCGTTCTGCCGGGGGCTACAACCGTGCGGGCGACCTTCCATCGCTATGTCATCGACGCCAACCGTGATCCGACCGGCCGAAGCCTTTATCCGGGGCAGAACACGACTACGCTCTGCCCGCTGACCGATTTCAACAACGATCCACTTTACCTGCCCGGCAAAGAGCCGAATGAAGCCGAAATCGACCGTCGGCTTGAAGCTTTTCACATGCCCTACCATGCAGCGCTCTGGGCGGAGATTGAGCGCATCCGCAGCCGGCATGGCATTGCCATTCTCTACGACTGCCACTCGATCCGTTCGGTGTGCCCGTTCCTGTTCGAAGGCGTGTTGCCGGACTTCAATATCGGCACCAATGACGGTGTGACGTGCGACCCTGATGTCGAGCGGATGACCGCCGAAATCTGTGCCCTGGCAGAGGGTTATACCAGCACGCTCAACGGCCGATTCAAGGGCGGCTGGACCACGCGTCACTATGGAAGGCCCGAAGCGGGCGTCCATGCGATCCAGATGGAACTGGCGCAAAAGTCACATCTGATGACGGAAAGCCATCCCTATGAGCTTGACCCGCTGAAAGCCGAGCGGTTGCGCGGCGTGCTTGCAACCATCCTGTCCTCGCTCGAGCAATGGGCGCTCGAGCGCGCCAATGAAGGAGGCTGACATGCGCGTCGTTGCCATCCTCGCTCTCATGCTTGCAACCAGCCCGGCGTCAGCAGAGGCGCAACGCCTGACGGGCGACGAAATATCAGAACTCCTGCCCGGAATCATCGCGTCGACCAATGCGACGAATCAGACATTTGAGCGCAACGGCGATACGGGATTCACTCAGGACGGCCGCACGCGCAGCGGTCGCTGGCGCGTGCGCGACGATTTCTACTGCTCCCTGTGGCCGCCATCCGACGCCTGGCGCTGCTACGAGGTCCATCTTGAGGCGAGCGGCAGCGACGCTCCGGACCGCATCATCTGGGTCGATCCCGAGAACCGGGAAGAGACCGTCAATTTCATTCTGCCGAAGACGCAGTAGTTTCAAAGGGTACAAACATGACCGATTCCCGGCACAATATCCGCGACATCTATCCGCCCACAGGCCCCGATCTGAATGCCAAGTCCTGGCTGACGGAGGCGCCGATGCGCATGCTGATGAACAATCTGCATCCGGATGTGGCCGAGAACCCGCACGAACTCACAGTCTATGGCGGCATCGGCCGGGCGGCACGCAACTGGGAGGCCTTCGACAAGATCGTCGACAGCCTGAAGTCGCTTGAAGACAACGAGACCCTGCTCGTGCAGTCCGGCAAGCCGGTCGGCATCTTCCGCACCCACGCGGATGCGCCACGGGTGCTCATCGCCAACTCCAACCTGGTTCCCCACTGGGCCAACTGGGACCATTTCAATGAACTCGATCAGAAGGGCCTGATGATGTACGGCCAGATGACGGCCGGCTCGTGGATCTATATCGGCAGCCAGGGCATCGTCCAGGGCACCTACGAGACCTTCGTCGAGGCAGGACGCCAACACCTTGGCGGTGACCTGAAGGGCAAATGGATCCTCACCGGCGGGCTCGGCGGCATGGGCGGCGCCCAGCCGCTGGCGGCGACGATGGCCGGCGCCTGTCTTCTGGCCGTCGAATGCGATCCCGACCGCATCGATTTCCGCCTGCGCACCCGCTATGTCGACGAAAAGACGGAATCGCTCGACGAGGCGCTGGCGATGATCGAACGCTGGACCGCGGCGGGCGAGGCAAAATCCGTCGGGCTGCTCGGCAACACGGCCGACATCGTTCCCGAACTGGTGCGGCGCGGCGTGCGGCCCGACATGGTCACGGACCAGACATCGGCGCATGATCCGGTCAACGGCTATCTGCCGCAGGGATGGAGCCTTTCAGAGTGGCATGACAAGCAAAAGAGCGATCCGAAGGCCGTTGAAAGGGCCGCCCGCGCCTCGATGAAAATCCATGTCGAGGTGATGGTCGAGTTCTGGAACCGTGGCATCCCGACACTCGATTATGGCAACAATATCCGCCAGGTCGCTTTCGACGAGGGCTTCAAGGACGCCTTCGCATTCCCCGGCTTCGTGCCGGCCTATATCAGGCCGCTGTTCTGCCGCGGCGTCGGCCCTTTTCGCTGGGCGGCGCTGTCGGGCGATCCGGAGGACATCTACAGGACGGATCAGAAGGTCAAGGAACTGATCCCGGACGATCCTCATCTTCACAACTGGCTCGACATGGCGCGCGAACGCATCGCCTTCCAGGGTCTGCCGGCGCGGATCTGCTGGGTCGGGCTCGGACAGCGCGACCGGCTCGGGCTCGCCTTCAACGAGATGGTCAGGAATGGCGAGCTGAAGGCGCCTGTGGTCATCGGCCGCGACCATCTCGATTCCGGTTCCGTCGCCTCGCCCAACCGGGAGACCGAGGCAATGAAGGACGGATCGGACGCCGTTTCCGACTGGCCGTTGCTCAATGCGCTGCTCAACACCGCCTCCGGCGCGACATGGGTCAGCCTGCATCACGGCGGCGGTGTCGGCATGGGCTTTTCCCAGCACGCGGGCATGGTGATCTGCTGCGACGGCACGGATGCTGCCTCCGAACGCATCGCGCGGGTCCTCTGGAACGATCCGGCCAGCGGTGTCATGCGCCATGCCGATGCGGGCTATGACATTGCCATCGACTGCGCCAGGGAGAACGGACTGAGACTGCCGGGAATCCTTGGGAACTGATTTAGGGACAACGAAGCTCCCGACCCTTAGCGATCACAGGCGGCCAGATGTGCTTTGACGGCCGGCAATACCGCACTGACATGGGTGAAGGGGCTCATATGTCCTGCGCCTTCAACCTCCATGTAGTCGCAGGCCGGCAGGTGCTGCCTAATCAGTTCACAGACCCTGTGCATCGACTTGATTGTCCTGCTGCCCTTGAACAACAGAGCCGGTGTTTCGAGCCTCATCAGATCCTGGCGTGACGGCTCATCATGCAAGTTGGTCTTCCATTCATGGTAGAGCCGATTTGAACCGATCTTCATCATTGCCTTGATGGCGTCCGGCAACGATGCCCAGGCACCGTTTACACCAGCCCATGAATCCACGAAGCCTTCCATCGCACCGTCGAGGTCGTTGTTGTCCATGGCTTCGCGGAAACGATTTGCAATCTGTTCCGGTTCTGCAAAGAGCGGATCGCCGGTTTCGCGCAGCAGATTGAAATAGACCGGTTCAAAGAGTGTCAGGCTTCTTACATCGTGGTTCCGGTTCTTGATGGTGGGATAGGCGAAATGGCCGGCGCCCGAATGGATGACAAAATGTGCGGGTTCCCCGAGGCGATCGAGGACGGCACTGATGGCGCGCTCATCATCCTCGGCGGTCCAGACACGCTCAATCGGCCAGGGCTGGCTTTGGCCGCTTCCGAACAGATCCAGACAGACAGTCCTGTGGTTGTCGGTCAGACCTGCCGCCATCGCTTTCCATTGGCCGGCGCCGCCGCAACTTCCGTGAACAAAGATGACCGGCGTACCGGTTCCGTCATCGGTAAAATGCAGTCTGTCTCCATCAACGTCCAAGGTCGGCATGATTGCGGTCCTCCGGGGCGTCCCCAGCCGTCAATATACCCTGAATTGCACGTCAACGCATGAGTTTCCGGCCGAAACCGCCGCAGTAGCAGCGATCCGCCACCGAAAATCGACCGGCAAAAATCCGCCGTCAGGCCCGCAAATGCTCAAAAAGACGCGCCACCGCCTCGGCGCCAGGGTCGACATGACCTTCCAGCTGCTGGGCGTTAAGATAGGATGCGCGACCGGCTTTGGCCTTGACGATCGTTGCCGTGTGCTCCGCACCGGCGCGCGCCGCGCGTGCCGCCTCCTCCATGCTGTTACCGAGCGCATCCAGTGCCGGATGCAACGCGTCGACCATGGTCCGCGACCCGAGCTTGGCGCCGCCTATTTCCTGCATGCGCGCCAAACCGGCCTTCAGCGCCTCGGTCATCGAAAGTCCGCTTGACGCGGCGTCGCCGGCTGCAGCGAAAAAGATCGCCAGCAACACACCGGAAGAGCCGCCCATCGTTTCGCTCAGTTCCTGGCCGATGGCGCGATAGAGCTGCGTGTGGTCGGCCAGCGGAAGCCGGTCCATGCCGTCAATCAGGGCCTTGGCCGCCCCGGCCAGTGTGGAGCCGGTGTCGCCGTCGCCGGACTGGGCATCGAGGGCGTTGAGGTCGTCTTCCGACTCGATCAGGACTTCACAACAGCGGGTGAGAAAAAGACGCGTTGCCTCATGCTCCGATGGCAAAGGCCGGATCGGCTTCAGACCATCGGGCAAGGCGGTGATATCGAAGGACGACATTCTCGAAATGCCGGGCCAGGCGGCCAGCGGCGTTGCCGCCTCAAGCAGGTCCAGTTCCTGCTCGTCAGCCGGATAGACCGATACGGAGAACCCGCGCATATCAAGCGACGTCATCATGCTTGCAGGTCCGACGATCCATTTCAATTTCGGGCCGATGGACGACCGTGCCAGCTCATTCGCAAGCAAGGACATCTCGAGCACGGTGGCCCCGCCCAGGTTGTTGAGCAGCGCGACGTGATCCTTGTCCTCCATTTCCGCGGCAAGTTTTTGCGCAACTTCCTCCATGGCCGCCGAGGCGCTCGCGAACTCGACCTGCTCAACCCCCGCCTCACCGTGGATGCCAAGGCCGAGTTCTGCCTTTCCGGGGGGAATTCTGTCGTCCTTGGGCGAGCCGGGAATGGTGCAGGTGTCGAGCGACATGCCGATGGATTTTGTGCCCGAAATCACCCTGGTCGCAGCCGCGGTCACGGTCTCGATATCAGCGCCCGCCTCGGCCAGTGCGCCGGCGATCTTGTGTACAAAGAGCGTTCCGGCGACGCCGCGCGCCTGCGGAAGGTCCGGCAGCGCGATATCATCGTCAACAATGACGATGTTGACCTTCAACCCGAAGGCACGTGCGCGCTCCGCGGCAAGACCGAAGTTCAACCGGTCGCCAGTATAATTCTTGACGATCAGGACACATCCGGCCGGCCCCGTGACCGCCAGTATGCCGGCAAGGACGGCGTCGACGGATGGCGATGCGAAGACATCGCCGCAAACGGCCGCCGTCAGCATGCCCTCTCCGACAAAACCGACATGGGCGGGTTCATGGCCGGAACCGCCGCCTGATACAAGCGCGACCTTGGATTTGTCCCAGTCGCTTCGCACCACCACGCGGATATGCGGATAACCGTCGAGCCTTGCCAGCCGGCCACCCGAGGCGGTCAGAAAGCCGTCGATGGCGTCGGTCACAATGTCTTCCTTGCGATTGAAGAACTGGTTCATGTCAGGACTCCTGTACCAGGCGAACGCCATCAGCGTCGAAATAGGATGGATTTTGCGGCTGAATTTTCACGACGTCGCCGGCGCGCAATGTTGTGTGCGCATCCGTTACGGTGACGAGATCGTGGTTCTTGAGCGAAAGGTGCAGCCTCGTCTGGTCACCCAGGTGTTCGACGCGCTTGACCAGGCTTTCCTGCCCATTGCCCTGGGCAATGTGCTCGGGCCGCATGCCGATATATTTCGAGCCACGGGGCGGGTCGGGAAACAGGTCGGCGGGCAGGATGTTGATGCGCAGCTGGCCCAGCCGACTGGCGGCGTAGATGCTGACGGGATTTTCGTAGATCTCGCGCGGGGACCCGAATTGCACCAGCTTGCCCTGATCAAGCACGCCGATATGGGTGGCCATGGTCATGGCCTCCATCTGGTCGTGCGTGACATAGAGCAGCGTGGCCCCGGAATTGGCCTGGATATTCTTCAGTTCGACACGCAGTTCGCTTCTCAGCTTCGCATCCAGCGAACTGAGCGGCTCATCCATCAGGTAAACGGATGGATTGCGAACCAGTGCCCGTCCGATCGACACACGCTGCATCTCCCCGCCGGAAAGGTCCGTCGCCTTGTTGTCCAGTTTGTGGGCGATCTGCAGAACTTTCGAGACCGCATCAACCTTGCGCTCGATCTCCTGGCGGGACGCGTTCAAAAGTGGCGACTTCAGGGGGAATTCAAGATTCTGCCGGACAGTAAGGTGCGGATAGAGTGAATATTGCTGGAACACCATGGCGACGTTGCGCTGCGCCGGCGTCAGGTCCTTCATGGGCACGCCGCCGATATAGACTTCGCCGCTGTCGGGTTTGTCGAGGCCCGATACCATGCGCAAAAGCGTGGTCTTTCCGGCGCCGGTGGGGCCAAGGAGCACCACGAACGAACCGTCGGCGACGCAAAGAGAAACATTGTCCAGCGCGACGAGATCGCCGAATGATTTGGTGACGTTTTCGAGAACGATCTCAGCCATGGCCCAAAACCCCCTCATTGGCGGCGGAGCGCAACGCCCGACCGGTTTCGCCGCTGAAAACCGTCAGTGTCCTGGCATCCAACTCCAGGCCGACTTGCTCTCCAACGCTCACCGGCATGGCTGAGGAAACGCGCGCCTTGGCCTCGCCGTTGTGCGTTTCCAGCGTCACAATCTGGTCGGTGCCGAGATACTCGGTGGCAAGCACCATGCCCCGGTAGTCGGATGTGTCCGAAAAACGGATGTGTTCGGGTCGAACGCCGAGGACCAGTGCGCCTTCCGCACCTTCCCTCAACTCCGGTACGGCGAACCTGCTGCCATTCAATTCAACGGCGTCGTAGCCGGATCCGACCATGCCCTCGAACTCCAGAAAATTCATCGAGGGAGAGCCGATGAAGTCGGCGACGAAACGCGTGGCCGGCCAATCATAGATGTCCTGGGGGATTCCGAACTGCTCGACAACACCGTGGTTCATGACAACGATCTTGTCGCCCATCTGCATGGCTTCGAGCTGGTCGTGTGTCACATAGACGGTTGTTGCGCCCATGCGATCATGGAGTGCCCGCAACTCCTCGGCCATGCGCTCGCGAAACTCCGCGTCCAGCGCGCCCAGCGGTTCGTCCATCAGAAACGCCTTCGGTTCGCGGACAATCGCGCGTCCGAGCGCCACGCGCTGGCGGTCGCCGCCGGAGAGGCCATTGACCGAGCTTTTCAGAATGTCCTCGATGCCGAGGATCGTGGCGACCTCGTGCACGCGCTTGTTCGCATCGGCCCGCGACATGCCCTGGCTGAGCAGCGGGTAGGACAGGTTCCTGCCGACATTCATGTGCGGGTAGAGCGCAAACATCTGAAAGACGAAGGCGATATCGCGCTTGGAGGCGGGTTTCATGCCGACCTCCTCACCGTCGATGTAGATCTGCCCGCTGGTGGGAAGATCCAGCCCGGCCATCATCCTTAGTGTCGTCGTCTTGCCGCAGCCTGACGGTCCGAGGAGCATGAAGAACTCGCCGTCCTCGACCGTGAAGGTCGAGGACTGGACGGCGGTGAAAGCACCGAACTCCTTGCGCACCTTGTCTATTCGGATCTGCGCCATCAATCACTCCGGAAAATGGCTGACAATGATGAACATCACCGTGCCGACGAGCGTGACGATGAATGAATACGTGAACAGCGGCAGGTAGAAGGGCTGCATCAGCATCACCACACCGAGCGCGATGAGCACGGAAGCAACCATTTCCCAGGGGCCGCGCCGGAACCCCTTCAGACCATTGAAAAAATTCGTCATTTTCGCACCGCTCCGAAGGTGATGCCGCGCAGCAGGTGCTTGCGGAGCAGGATCGTGAAGACCATGACCGGCAACAGGAACAGGGTTGCCCCGGCGGCGACGGCCGGCCAGTCCTGACCGCCGACGCCGATGATCGTGGGGATGAACGGCGGGGCGGTCTGCGCCGTGCCGGATGTCAGCAACACCGCGAAGGCATATTCGTTCCAGGCAAAGATCAGGCAGAAGACGGCCGTCGAGGCGATCCCGGTCGATGCCTGCGGCAGAACGACCTTGTAGAACGCCTGAAACCGCGTGTAGCCGTCAATGAGCGCCGCCTCTTCATACTCAACCGGTATCTCGTCAATGAAGCCGTTGATCAGCCAGACGGAGAGCGACAGGTTGACGGCCGTATAAAGCAGGATCATGCCCGCATGGGTGTCGTTCAGGCCAAGATAGCGGAACATCAGGAAGATCGGGATGGCGACCGCGATCGGCGGCATCATGCGCGTCGACAGGATGAAGAACAGGAGGTCATCCTTCAACGGGATCCTGAAGCGGGAAAACGCGTAGGCCGCAATGGTCCCAAGAACGATGGCAAAGAAGGTCGAGCCGAAACCGATAATCATCGAATTGAAGAAACGTTCGGCAAAGCGCGACGGTCCGACAATCGTCATACCCTTCTCGCGGACAACCTGTTCGTACCAGGGAAGATTTTCCGTCGATTCGGTGGCGGCGTCCCCGATCAGTCTGGTCTGTGTGGTGAACAGGTTGACGTAACCCTCCACCGAGGGGTCGAAGATGATCTTCGGCGGATAGGCAATCGCATCGGTCGAGGATTTGAATCCGGTTGCGACAATCCAGATCAGCGGCAGCAAAGTGATCAGCGCATAGCCGATAACCAGGATACCGGCGATCCATTTTTGCCGGCCGGACGGGGCGGTAACAGAGTAGTTCATCTGTCCTTCACCCTGTTGAGGGCCTTGACGTAGATCGATGCCAGTCCGAAGACCGAGACAAACAGGATGACCGCATAGGCGGAGGCATAACCGGTTCGCCACTTCTCGAACGCTTCGCGCTTGAGGTTGATGGATGTCAGCTCGGTCGTCGATCCCGGACCGCCGCCGGTGAGCTGGACCACCAGGTCAAACATCTTGAAATTCTCGATGCCGCGGAAAAGCACGGCCAGCATCAGGAACGGCAGCACCATGGGAACGGTGATCGTCCAGAACTGCCGCCACTTGCTGGCCCGGTCGCATTCCGCCGCTTCGTAGATCGAGTCCGGTATGGACCGCAGACCCGCCAGACAGATCAGCATGACGAAGGGTGTCCACATCCAGGTATCAACGATGATGATCGACCAGGGCGCCAGTGCGACATCGCCAATCATTGAAAAACTCGATGGATCCGCACCGGTCAGGAAACCGACAACATAGTTGAAGAGGCCGATTTGCGGCTGATAGAGAAATGTCCAGAAATTGCCGACAACGGCCGGTGACAGCATCATCGGCAACACGATGATCGTCGTCCAAAGGTCATTGCCCTTGAACTTCTTGTTGATCAGGTAAGCGAGCGCAAAGCCGATTACCACCTGCAGCACGATTGTCCAGAACAGGAAATGGGCGGTCGCCTGCATCGTGATCCAGATATCGCTGTCGGAAAGAATGCGCTCATAATTGCGCAATCCGATGAAATCGACCTCGCGGTTCGGCCTGTTGACGCGGTAGTTGGTGAAACTGAGATAGATCGTCCAGATCAACGGGAAGATGTTGATGGCCAGAAGGATGATGATCGTCGGTGCGACAAAAATCCAGGCGAGCGTCCGGTCGGACACGCCCCTAAAGCTGCGCTCGCTCTTCTGCGACGGCTTCGAATTCGCACGATTCACAACTGCATCTAACATGCCAGGCTTTCATCGGTAAAGTTGGGGAGCAAAGCCGGGTGCTGATCACCCGGCTTCGCGGCCGCCCAGGGAGGCTTTCAGGCGGGCCTAGATCTTGCCTTCGTCTTCGAAGACCTCGGTCCAGTCCTCGACGAGGCCGTCAAGCGCTTCCTGCGCTGTTCCCTGACCTGCAACGACGTAGTTGTGCACCCGCGACTGCATAGCAAGCAGCAGGTCGGCATAGGCAGGCTCGGCCCAGAAGTCCTTGACGATCGCCATGGAGTCCAGGAAGGTCTGCGCGTAAGGCTGGCTGGTGGCGAAACCGGGATCTTCAACCACGGCACGCAGCGCCGAGTAGCCGCCGGCCTTCCACCATTTTTCCTGTACTTCCGGCTGGGCGAACCACTTGATGTATTCAAGCGCCGAATCCTGCTTGTCCGAATAGGCAACGACAGAGATGCCCTGCCCGCCGAGTTGGGCGAAATGACCTGCAGGCCCCGCCGGATTGGGGAAGTATCCGGATTTACCGCCGCCGACATTGGGGTCGGCCTCGACGCCCGGCCAGATGAAGGCGAAGTTCATCTGCATTGCGACCTGTCCGGATTTGTAGGCGTCGATGTTTTCGGACATGTACCAGTCGGACGAACCCGGCGGGGTGCAGCAGTCATAAAGCTCCTTGTAGAATTCCAGCCCCTCGACCGCACCTGGCGAGTTGACGAAGCCTTCCAACTCGTATGGGCTTTCGGGATTGCCGTATTGGAAGCCGTAGTTGTAAAGCGCATTGGTGACGCCCATGGTGACGCCTTCGGATCCGCGCTCGGTATAGATCGAGGCGCCGTAGACGGTTTTGCCATCGATTTCACGGCCCTGGAAAAACTCCGCGATGTCCTTCAGTTCCGCAAGGCTGTTCGGAACGCCGAGGTCGCGGCCATATTTCTCCTTGAACTCGGCTTGCAGTTCCGGGCGCTCAAACCAGTCCTTGCGGTAGGTCCAGCCGACGACGTCCCCGAATGCCGGCAAGGCCCAGTAATTCGGCGAGCCTTTCGGCCATTCCGAATAACCGGTTACGGTCGCGGGTATGAAATCGTCCATGGTGATGCCTTCTTGCGCGAAGAAGTCATTCAACTTGACATAGTGGCCGCTTTCGGCGGATCCGCCGATCCATTGGCTGTCTCCGATCATGAGGTCGCAAAGCTGGCCGCCCGAATTCAGCTCGTTCAGCATGCGGTCAGCGAAGTTCGGCCAGGGAACGAATTCAAAGCTCATCTTGTGGCCGGACTGCGCTTCGAACTCCTTGCTGAGTTCAACCAGCGCATTCGCCGGGTCCCATGCTGCCCAGCAAAGGGTGAGATCCTCGGCCTTGGCCGATGTGGTTCCCGCCATTGCAGCACCGGCGACGAGACCAATGGCTGCGACAGAATTAAGACATTTCGATTTCATCTCTGAAACCTCCCTGAATTTGTCCCGACCTCCACCGAGACAGATTGAGGCGCAGTTGGCGCCCATCGAAAGCAAGGCCGGACAGTACGAAACAAACGCACCCCATGTCCGCCCCTGCACCCTTTGCGAAAATCAAACAGCAAGTTTCTTTCGACCGATTATCGCAATTCGAGTCTTATATGAGGTACGTACCTCATAGCAAGTGAATTTTGAGGTACGTACCTCATTTTTTCTTGCAGTTCCTCGTAACTTGTGAAAAATTAAGGTAGAATCAGAACGATGTTTTCGTGAGGAACTTCAATGCGGCCGACCACAAAGGACCTTGCTGTTGCCGCTGGCGTTAGCCTCGCGACGGTCGACAGGGTGCTGAACGGCCGCCCGGGCGTCAAGCAGGATACGATCGACAAGGTGTTCGAGACCATCGAATCCATTGGCTTCGAACGGAACATCTCGGCCGCAAACCTCGCAAAGCAAAAGGTGTACAAGTTCCGGTTCGTGCTGCCGGAAGCAGGCGACCAGTTTCTCGGCGAACTGATGTCCAAGATCGATGAGATCGGCCAGGCCTTTGCCGCCGAGATGATCGCCGCAGATGTGCGCCGCATCGATGAAAATGACCCGCACACGATTGCCAATTACCTGTCGACGCTCAGCGCGGACCAGGTCGACGGCGTTGCGGTCATGGCCCCCGAAACCCCGCCGGTTCGTGATGCCATCATCCGGCTGGCCGAGCGCGGCATCAAGGCGGTGAGCTTCCTGTCGGGGCGGCCGCAACATTCGGAAACCGACTTTGTCGGAACCGACAACCATGCGGCCGGCGCCACCTCGGCGCGCCTGCTTGGGCGCTTCCTCGGCGCGACCGGCGGCAAGGTTCTCGTGGTGACCGAAACCATGCAGGCGCGTGACAGCATCGAGCGCCGGCTGGGGTTCGATGAACTGATCAACCGCGACTATCCGCATATTCGTCCCCTGCCCACGCTGGAAACCTATGCCAACCCGGACAGGACGAGGCAGATTGTCGCCAATTCCTTCAGCAACCATTCCGATATCGTCGGCGCCTATGTGCTGAGTTCGGAAGCCCGGATGCCTGTCGAGGCGATCATGGATAACGGCAAGGCGTCCAATCTCGTCTGTATCGCTCACGAACGCACGCCGTTCACGGAATCCGCTCTGATCGCCAACCAGCTGGATGCGATAATCGTCCAGAATCCAGGCCATCTGGTGAGAAGTGCCATTCGCATATTGCGCGCCCGGATCGACGGCCGGGAACCCCTTGCTTCCCAGGAAAAAATCCGCATCGAGATCCTGCTGAAAGAAAACCTCTGACTGCGCCGCGGGATATCGCAGCGCGCTCCGGCTTGATTGCAGCCACAGCTATTGCAGGCGAATATGCCTGGCATCGATGGCCTGCCCGCACCTCTCCAGTATCGCATCGACGACGCGTTCAACCGGTAAGGTCGCGTCGACGGCGATCCCGCCTTCGGGTCTATCCTCCCCCGTCGCGTGCAGTCGCCTGATCAGTTGCCTTTCGGCGGGCCGGCTGCCCCATTCATCGTCCGGGCGCTCGGCAAGACGCCGATCCAGTGTGTCGCGATCGATCTCGAGAACAAAGACAAGGTCGAACAGATCGATGAATTGCGCAAAATTCCTGGAGCCGCCGCAGAAGAACGATGCCGCCTGGCTCTGGTCGGCCGCGAGTGCCCGCACCTTGCCGACGTCCCAGATGTGGTGCTCGTGGGCAAACCCGCCAACCGGCTCCCCGGTCTTCGGATCGCCCTGGTAGGCCAGCGCACGGTCGCCGTTGATGGCATGAAAGCCGCGCCGCTGCAGCTCGCGGCAAACCGATGTCTTGCCGGTTCCCGAAACGCCCTCGATCAAGTAGTTCCTGATGCCCATCCGGTCTCTCTATCAGTTTTGACCGCGTGATTGGAACCATAGACCGATCTGGACCCGGCTGCATTTTCGTGCAAGAAGGCGGGCATGAAGACCCTTGTTCAGAATTCAATGGTGCAGAACGCGCGCCGAATTAGCCTCCCGGCCTGATACGCCGGGCCGGGATACCTGTATCTGAACATCCATGGTGCCAAATGCGCCAAACAAGGGTCGAATATCATGACTACGACACAAGCGACACTGCACCTTTTGTGCGGCAAGATCGCCGCTGGAAAATCCACATTGAGCAAGCAGCTCGGCAGCACACCCGGAACAGTGGTCATCAGCGAGGACGATTGGCTGGCATCGCTGTTTTCCGATGAAATGTCCTCAGTCTCGGACTATGTGCGCTGCTCTGCCAAGTTACGCGCCGGCATGGGTCCGCATGTCGTGGCCTTGCTGAAGGCCGGAACATCCGTCGTGCTCGATTTCCCGGCAAACACAGTTGCCAACCGTGCCTGGATGCGCGGCATCTTCGAGGCCGCGAATGTCCCGCACATGCTGCACCATCTCGATGTCCCGGATGCTCTTTGCAAAGAGCGGCTTCAAGCGCGAAACAAGGGCGGCGACCACGCCTTTGCCGCGACGGACGCGCAATTCGAGCTGGTCTCCAGACATTTCGTCCCGCCGTCCGCGGAGGAAGGCTTCAATATCGTCCGCTACCAGGCTGACCACGGACGCTGAGTCGGCACGACATCAACGGGGCCTTCCTTTCGGGATGTTCGGCCGCCGCGCCCTCAGGCCGCCGTCAGGGCATCCATACGCATCCGCGTCAGGGCTGACTCGGCCTTGAGCCAGGCGACGAAGCGGGCCACTTGCGGCCGCGTGCGGGCCCCTGCCCGGCTCCTGAAGCGAAACGGATGCTGCGCGATCAGGCACTCGCTGGCCGGAAACGGCAGGCTCAACTGGCCGGCATCCAGATCATCCAGAATGAAGGACAGCCCGCAAACAAGGAGCCCGGCATTCGACTTCACACCGTCGAGCGCGTTTCTGACATGGGCGTAGCGCACGCCGCGTTCGGGCGACGTACGCTCATACTTGAACTCGGCCAGCCATTGCGCCCATCCCGGTGATTCCGGCGCGGTCTGCCGGTCCTGAAGGTGAAGCAGGGGAAACCCTTCCAGACTGCCCTTCCGGGAGTGGCGCCACGTCTGATCCCTGTCGCTGATCCTGCCGACCGGCAGGTACTGCGGCGACGTGTCGGCCGCTTTCGTGGCAAACGGGTTTGCAATCCTGCCGGCGGTTTCAGGGGAGCCGACCGGCAGGAAGCGCTCGCGATAAAGTTCGTCCCCTTCTGCCGCAGGGCCATCCGGATCGCGATCGACAAAAATGTCCGCTGATCCGAGGCGCATCGGTACGTCACCCTCACCATTGATATTGAACAGGATGTTGGGATGTTCAGCCGAGAAGGCGCCAATGCGCGGCAGCAACCAGAGATCCGACCAGTCGGGATCGGCAATGACATGGATCTCGGCAGTACGCTGGAACTCCAGGCTGGACGCGACGCGATCCAACGCGGCAAATGCAAGCTGGAGGTCGTCAAGCGCGCCTTCCAGCGCCGGCGTCGGGCGAAGACCGGAGCGCCCGCGCAGGATCAGATCCGTATCGAGAAATTTCTCCAGAGCCCTGATGCGCTGACCGACCGCCGCCGGCGTGATGCCGAGCCGATCCGCCGCCCGCTGCAGCGAGCCCTCGCGGATGGCCATATCCAGCGCCTGAAGCGAGTTCAGATGCGTTGTGGGCGCCATTTGCTAAAGTTTTCCTTTGGTTTCTATGAAGAATACTTCCTATTGCGATGAAAAACTAAGCTTAGCGCAAAATAATTTGGTTATGAATTCCGGATGGCTGGGTGCAGACTGGGTTTCCAGACATCAAAGGAGGTATCCATGACACAGATGAAGCGGTTCATTATCGAGCGCGATATCCCTTCGATCGGGCAAATGTCCGTAACCGAATTGTGCGGCGCGGCGCGCGCTTCCAACCAGGCGCTCGCCGAGATCGGACCCAATATCCAGTGGCAGCACAGCTACGTCGCGAATGAGAAGACCTTTTGCGTTTATCTGGCGGACAGCGAAGAAGCGATCCGCAAGCATTCCGAGCTTTCGGGAATCCCCGTCGCCGCGATCACCGAGGTTCCACAGATCATCGATCCGCTGACCGCCAACAACTAGCGGAAATCTGCGGGGAGATCCTGACCGGTGCGAAGGATCGGGAATTCCAGGGTCGATGATCCGATCATCCCGATCCCGGTCCGGTCCCTGGCTTTCCACCCGCTCATGCGGACCCGGCCCCCAAGATGATATACAGTCTAAAGAAGTCCCGAATTGGATTTCTTTGGAGGCAGGCTTTTGTATATCGCAGGCTTCGTGATTCCGGTCCCGGAAGACAAACGCGAGACCTACCGGAGATGGTCGGAGGCAACTTCCCGGCTTCTCATCGAACATGGCTGCATTGAAATCGTCGAATCCTGGGAAGACAATGTGCCCGATGGCACGCGGACGGATTTCCGAAAGGCAGTCGCCGCGAAATCCGGCGAGAAGATCGTGTTCTCCTGGCAGATCTGGCCGGACCGGGAAAGCGTCGACCGGGTCGAGCGCGCGATGGCGGAAGATCCGCGTTTCGAGCCGCCTGACGACCTGCCCTTTGATCAGAAGCGCCTGATCATGGGCTGTTTCGAACCACTGTTTTCGACACGGACCGGATAAACAGCCAATTCGGCGGTGACTGGTTCGACCTGATCACCGTCTTGAAAATTGTGCGTTTCCGCACGTCACGGCGTTGTGCTAAGCATGCCCTGTCGCTGACGAAAACTGCTGTGGAACACTTCCGGGGGATCACCCATACTGTGAGCAACCAATCCGGCGAATCCACGATCTGGCGCCGCATCACGTCGATCCCGGACAGCGTTCCCGACGACATGGCGCGTTATTACATCTACTGGAAGATTTTCTACGTGCTCGCCGGCCTTGGCCATGGATTTGCGCTGATCATGTTCGTGTTGAATGGCGTCACTGTCATGGCTGTCTTCAACATCTTTAGCGTTTCCCTGTTTGCCACCGCCTATTTCCTGTTGAGGGCCGGCTATTACCGGACGGCCTATTGGGGCGCGATCACCGAGCTGACACTGCATGGCATCGCCGCGACGATCTGCGTCGGAACCCAGTTCGGGTTTTCCAACTACACATTCCTGGTCGTGATCCTTGCCTTTATCCAGCCGTTCTATTCCTGGCGCAAATCGGCCCTGATCGCGGCGGTGGCCCTGGCAAGCGCTGTTGTTGTCACCTACTACGCCATGAACCACGAGCCGATATACCGGATCCCGCAGCAATACCTGACCAGCACGACCCTTTCGCAGGTTGTCACCTGGCCGCTCTTCGTTTTGATCATGGTTCTGCCGTTCATCAGGGCCTCCGCGCGGGCGGAAAGGGAGCTGGCGGCCGCCTTCGCCGAGAGCGAGCGCCTGCTGCTCAACATCCTGCCTGAGTCCATTGCCAAGCGGCTGAAGACGACAGCGGGTATGATCGCAGACGACCGGGACCGGGTGGCTATCCTCTTTGCCGATATTGTCGGTTTCACGAACATGTCCGGACGCCTGCAGCCGGCAGAGCTGGTCGCGCTTTTGAACCAGGTCTTCAACGCAATCGATGAGCTGGTTGCCGCTTACGGCGTCGAAAAGATCAAGACGATCGGCGATGCCTATATGGTTGTTGCGGGCCTGCCGGACCCGATCGAATACCCTGAGGAAAAACTCGCCCGGCTGGCGCTCGACATGCAGGATGCGGTCAGCCAGTTCAGGTGGCCGGGAACGGGCCAGCCCTTACGCGTGCGCATCGGGCTCAATGCCGGCAAGGTGGTCGCCGGGGTGATCGGCAACCGCAAATTCGCCTACGACCTTTGGGGCGACGCGGTCAATGTCGCCGCGCGCATGGAGGCAACAGGCGAGCCGGGCCGCATCCAGGTGACCGACGATTTCCGCGCGGCCCTCGAGGATCGTTTCGTGTTCGAGCCGCGCGGCGAAATCGACATCAAGGGCAAGGGCAAGGTGGCAACCAGTTTTCTTGTCGCGGAACGTGCCGGCTAAAGACCGGACGGACGTCATGACAAACGGCAGAGGATGTGCAGATGAGCGCAGAGAAAGCGGCCACCATACGCCGATACTTCGAATGCCTGACCGCTGGTGATACGGAAGGAATCATCGGCATGTTTTCCTCAGATGGTTTTGTCGTATCGCCCTTTCTGGGGACCGTTCCGGCGCGTCCGTTCTTCGAAAAACTTGCCAATGCATCCAGCAACAGCGTTCTGACGGTCCATGACGTGCTGATCGGCGAGAACGGAAAAAGCGGCGCCGGGCACTTCCGCTACGACTGGACGCTGGCCGATGGCAGCGACATCTGTTTCGAGGGAGTCGACTATTTCACTTTCGATGATGATCTGAAGTTCAAGTCGATGAAAATCTTCTACGATACGCATCCGCTGCGCATGCAGGTCGGCGACAAATACGCCAACGCGTAACACTGATGCAGAATCAAAAAGGCGGAGCCAGGCCCCGCCTCTCCGTCTGCGCCGCGCGCATTCCTTTGATATCGCAGCCTGCCTGCCAGTACATCCGTGGTTTGGCAGGCGCGAAAGTAATGCGTCAGGCGGCGCTCAGATTATCAGCCGCGGACTTGCCCGTGCGGCTGTCCTGAACGACTTCGTAGTTGATCTTCTGGCCCTCGGCCAGCGATCCCATGCCGGCGCGCTCGACGGCCGAGATATGAACGAAGACGTCATTTCCGCCTTCATCGGGCTCGATAAATCCGTAACCCTTGGTGGCGTTGAACCATTTTACAGTACCGGTAGCCATTGCGTTTCTCTTTCCTTGCAATTTGCTGTGCTTGTCCCATGCCATTCCCAGCGGGACTCTTAACTCGAAATTTGGGAAGAAGGAACGTTAGCTAGCGCCATAGGCGCGGGCCATGTCAGTCGGCCGAAATATCGATTTGCTGTATATCGATGCAAACGCTGGCAAAATCAAGGTCTGCGACAAAATATCATGCGGCGGGGCAGCAAAAAAACGGGCGAAACCGGTCCTACCGCTCATCGATGTCGGCGTGCAACGACATGGAGGCCGTCGGGTTGCCGGGGACCACGGTTGCCTCCGCGACGGGCAGCGGACCAGTATGTTTGCGGCTGCTGCGCAACTCGCGGTAGCCAATGTAAAGTCCACTGGCAACGATAAGGCCCATGCCGATGAACGTTGCCTGTGTCGGAACCTCGCCCCATACGACGTAGGCCATCAATGCAGCCAGGGGCAGATAGGTGTAGTCAAAGGGCGCGACAAGACTGGCACTGGTGACCTGATAGGCGCGCGAAATCAGCAGATAGCCGACCATGCCAATGGCTCCCAGCAACAGGAATATCAACAGGTTGCTGCTGGTAACGTCGGGTATCCGCCAGCCCAGGTGACTGAGGTCCGGACCAAATTCGACAAACCGGTTCACGGCCCAACCGAAGGTGAGAAGCATGGCGCTGGACATGACCACCGTGTAAAGGCCGGTTGTCAGGGTGCTGTCGCGGTCACCGATCTGCCGAGCGAGGATCTGTGAAATCGCATAAAAGAGCGCGCAGAACAGCGGCAGCAGCGTGACCCAGCGGAACGAGCCTATCTGGAAATTCATGGCGATGACCACGCCGATAAATCCGACGACCAGGGCCGCTGTGCGATGAATGCCGACCCTTTCTCCGAGGAACAAGGCTGCCAGGAGGGCGATCATCAAAGGTGCGGAAAAGAAGATGGTCGACGCCTCGGCGAGAGTCATGAACGGGAACGCCGTGTAAAAAAGCGAAAATCCGAGTGCGAACATGAAGGATCGCAGGAGGTGCAGTGGCCATAGCGGCGTGTACAGTCGATGCGGCGCGCCCAGCGCAACGATCACCGGCGCCAGGATGATGAGCGCCATCAGGCCGCGCACACCCATGAGGATCCATATGGGAAAAGTGCCGATGAGTGATTTCATCAGCCCGTCCTGGCCGACAAAAAACATCATGCCGAGCACAATGCAGGTGATCCCCTCGGCGGCGCGAGGATGAAGCCCGTATGTATGCCGTGCGATATCCGACATAGCGAACCACCAGACCAATGCGGGCCGCCGCCCGCGACTGGGCCGATTTTAGACATTGTCGGGATTTGATGCGCGCTCAGGCGCGACAGTCGCGTCGCTTTTGGACGCGGACGGGAGGCCGGCCGAAACCGCCCTCCCGGCAGGATGATCAGGCGAAAGAGACGCCGTTTTCGCTCATCGGCAGGCTGGAAACCCGCAGATCCTTGCTGGCGGCTGAAATCGCGTTGGCGAGCGCCGGCGAAGCAGGCGGTGTGCCCGGCTCGCCAACACCGGTCGGCGGTTCCGCGGACGGCACGATGTGGACGTCGATCGCCGCGATATCGCCGATGCGCAGAGGCTCGTAGTCAGGGAAATTGAACTGGTCGATTTCACCGCCGGTGAGCGTGATCTGATTGCGCATGACGTGGCCTATGCCATAGCCTATGCCGCCCTCCATCTGCGCCTTGACGATGTCAGGATTGACAGCGAGACCGCAATCGATGGCGCAGGTGACCTTTTCTATTTTGACGCCGTCCTCGGCATTGCCGGAGATTTCAACCACTTGAGCGGCATAGCTGCCGAATGACTTATGCACGGCAATGCCCTGCGACCGGCCGGCCGGTGCCTTGCCCCAGTTGCCCTTTTCGGCAGCGAGCCTGAGAACACCCGCCATTCGGTCCTGGTCCTTGTCGCCCTTGAGATAGGCAAGACGGAACTCGACGGGATCCCTTCCCGCCGCAGCGGCGGCCAGATCCATCATCACTTCCATCACATAGCCCGTGTGGGTGTGGCCGACTGCCCGCCACCACAACAGGCTCGTCGCCTTCTTCGTGTCCGTCAGGCCGACAAACTGCGCCGGGATCCGGTAGGGCGTATCCGAGACGCCTTCCACCGAACTGTGGTCGACACCATCATGAACAGAAAATGCCTCGAACGGCGTTCCCTTCATGATGGATTGTCCGGCAATGCGGTGGTCCCAGCCGACTATGTTGCCCTCGGCATCAAGACCGACACGCACCTTGTGGCCGAAGGCCGGACGGTAGCGGCCGCCGGTGATGTCGTCTTCGCGCGACCATACGAGTTTGACCGGGCGCGAGCGGTCGGTCATGGCAAAGGCCAACGCCGCTTCGACCTGATAGTCGGCATCCGGTGTTGCGCGGCGGCCGAAGGAGCCGCCGGCAAGCATGGTGTTGATGCGGATTTTTTCCATTGGAAGCTGGAAGATCTGCGCCAGCGCCATGTGCGGCCCGGTGGGGAACTGGCAGCCGTCATGCAGCAGGACGCCACCATCTTCCGTCGCCTCGATGGTGCAGTTGAGCGGCTCCATCGGGGCATGCGCCAGAAGCGGGAAGTAGAAGGTCTCCTCCACAACATTGGCAGCGCCGTCGATTGCAGAGCCAACAGTGCCGTGGTCGTTCTTGAGCACGTTGAACTCCGGTTCGGCATCAAGCGCCGCCATGATTTCGGCCTTGATTTCCTCGGAGCTGCGGCTCTCCGCCTGGCTGAAGTCCCATTCGGCCTCGAGCGCCTCACGGGCCTGCAACGCCGCCCAGGTGTTTTCGGCATAGACGGCGACACCGGCCTTGTTGGGCAGGATCGCGGCATTGATGAAGCCCTTGATTTCCTTCGCGCCCGAATCGTCAATGGCGACCGCCAGACCGTCCTTGCGCGGCGGCCGCTTGATGACGGCAATCATCTGGTTCGGCAGGTGAAGGTCCATGGCATAGACGGCCGTGCCGTTTGTCTTGATCGCCGAATCGAGACGGCGTACGTCGGGGTTTCCGATCAGCTTGAATTCACTCGGATCCTTGAGTTTCGGTTCGGCCGGCGGCTCGATCATGGCCGCAGCGGCAACAAAAGCGCTGATCGGCGCCGAGTTGCCCGAGCCGACGACCATTCCTTCTTCGATTGTCAGCGAAGAGGCATCAACGCCCCATTCCTGCGCGGCCGCGGCGATCAGCATCTCGCGGGCAGCAGCGCCGGCCTGGCGGTACTGCTGGAAGGAATTGGCCATGGCGGTCGAACCGCCGGTGCCCTGGAACTGGCCGAAGATCAGGTTGTTGTAGACCTGCGGATTGGACGGGGCGAACTCGTATTCGATCTGGTCCATGCGCAGGCCGAGTTCCTCGGCGATCAGGGTGGAAAGGCCGGTGGCCGGGCCCTGGCCCTTTTCGAAGTGCTTGACGATAGCAGTGACGGTTCCGTCGGCGCCGATCTTCACAAAGGGGTTGAACATCTTGCCTTCGGCAGTGGCGGCGGCAAGCACGCCGTCGGGGCGCACGCCCACCATCAGCACGGCGGCGGTGGCAGCGGCGCCCTTCAGGAAGCCGCGTCGTGAGGACTGGATAGTCATGATCAGGCCTCCATGATTTCAGATGCGCGCTGGATACCGGCGCGGATGCGTTGGTAGGTGGCGCAGCGGCAGGCGTTGCCCCACATATAGTCGTCGATCTCCTCGGCGCTGGGCTTCGGGTTTTCCTTCAGCAAACCGACCGCGGACATCACCTGCCCGGACTGGCAATAGCCGCACTGAACGACATCCAGTTCCACCCAGGCCTGCTGGACTGCCTTGGCCTCCGGTGATTCCAGTCCTTCGATCGTGGTGATCTCCGAGCCTTCAATATCATCGATGAATGTCTGGCACGAGCGCACGGGCTCGCCGTCGAGGTGTACCGTGCAGGCGCCGCAGGATGCGACGCCGCATCCGAATTTCGTTCCGGTGAGTTTCAGCTCATCCCGTATGACCCACAGGAGTGGGGTGCCGGGCTCGGCTTCGATGCTGTGGGTCTGGCCGTTCAATTGCAGTGAGTATTGCAAGACGATTCTCCTGAGCGATTTCCAGGTCGGGGTGGGTAATGGAAACGTGATTTCGCCTGAACCGAAATCCTCCCTTGCGCTAAAGCCGGCGATTGCCGCCGCCTTTACAAATTGACTATCGGACAACAGTAGTCAATTTGTCAAAAATTGACAATAGCAAAGATTTTGTCAATAAACCGGCTATGAAGAATCGCGAGCAAGTCATTGAAGCGGCGATCGGAGTTATCGCGCGCTACGGTGTAAAAAGGACCACCATGAGCGACGTGGCGGCCGAAGCGAACATCGTGCGCCAGACGCTTTACAATATGTATGCGAACAAGGAAGATCTGTTGCGCGCCATGATGCGCCATATAGGCGAGCAGTCGATCGCGTCAATAAGGTCCGAAGCGCAAGAGGCCGAAGGGCTCGCTGCGAAACTCGACATCTTCATGCTGCATTTTGTCATCAAGCCCTATGAGTGGCTGCAATCTTCCCCCGATGCCAAGGATATTGTCGACGGCTTCAACGACGCGGCACGCGACGAGCTTGCCAAATCCTATCAAAACCACCGGGTGGTCCTGCAGGAACTGCTGGCACCCTATTCGGACCGGATCGAACAGGCCGGCCTGAAACTGCCGGCGCTGGCAGACATCATTCAGACCGCCGCCAAGGGCGCGAAGGGCAGCGCGCGGGACAAGCGCCATCTGATGGCCCTCATCAAGTCGCTGAAGATCATGGTTCTGAGCCTTGTCGGCGAGGAACCGCCAGGGCGATAACAGGCCCCTATTGGCGGCTATCGCCTGACCAGGCGGCATCCCTTGTTCCCCCAGGGTTTATTTTCAAGCAAACCTTGACGGGTCCCGGTCATTTCCCAGCTTTTGTTGAAAGTCTTTTTGCACCTGCGCTGGTTTTTTTTCGGCGCGGCACGATAGGATAGTTCAGAATAAATACAACGTGGAACGAGGGAGACGACGGCATGCCAGACGCGGTCCGCCATGAGCTTCGCTTCATTCTGAACAGTGAGGTCGTGCATCTGAAGGACGTTGCGCCAACCCTGACCCTGCTCGACTTTCTGCGTCTTCAGCGCAGGCTGACCGGCACGAAGGAAGGTTGCGCCGAAGGCGATTGCGGCGCATGCACCGTCTTGATTGGCCGGCTGGGGACGAAGGGGCTCGTCTACGAGACCGTCAATGCCTGCATCCGCTTTGTCGGCTCGCTCGATGCCTGCCATGTGGTTACGGTCGAACATCTCGCGGACCTCAATGGCAATCTGCATCCAATCCAGCAGGCGATGGTCGATTTCCACGGCTCGCAATGCGGCTTCTGCACACCGGGCATTGTCATGTCCCTCTACGGGCTTTGGCTGGAGACGCCAACGGCGGATGCCGCGCGCATCGAAAAGACGCTGCAGGGCAATCTGTGCCGATGCACCGGCTATGAAGCAATCCTCAACGCTGCCGAGGCGATGTCCGGCACTGACAACAGCAGCGACAAACTGGTCGTCACCCACGAAGCCATCAGCCAGAAACTGTCAGAGCTGAGCGATGGAAGCCGCGTGGAGATCGACTCGCCGTCCGGAAAGACGATCGTACCCGGCTCCGTTGACGACCTTGCGGAAGTCCTCGAGGCCTATCCGGAGGCAACCGTCGTTGCCGGCTCGACCGACGTCGGGCTCTGGGTGACCAAGCACATGCACGATATCGCGCCTGCCGTTTTTATCGGCAATCTGGTCGAGCTTCAGACGATCTCCGAGGACGGAACCGGAATAACACTCGGTGCCGGGGTCACTTACACGGACGCGTTCGAGGCCGTGTCGCGCAGCATCCCGACCATGGGCGATCTTTGGGATCGTATCGGCGGCGAGCAGGTTCGCAACATGGGCACCGTCGGCGGCAATATCGCCAACGGATCGCCTATCGGCGACACGCCGCCGCCCTTGATTGCGCTCGGCGCCAAGCTGACGCTTCAAAAAGGCAGCGAGACGCGCACAATCGCGCTGGAAGACTATTTCATCGACTACGGCAAGCAGGACCGTGCACCGGGTGAATTCGTCCGCTCCGTCTTCATCCCGATACCGCCCGAGGGCGACCGCTTCGCCGTCTACAAAATCTCGAAACGCCGTGACGAGGACATTTCCGCGGTTTGCGCTGCCTTTCGCCTGCGCCTTGCCGACGACGGCAAGGTCGAGGACGCTAGCTTTGCCTTCGGGGGTATGGCGGCCACGCCGAAACGGGCGACGGCTGTTGAAAAAGCGCTCATCGGCGGGCCCTGGGGTGAAGCGGAAGTCGAGCGGGCCATGGCAGCGTTCGAAGAGGATTTCACACCGCTGACGGACTGGCGGGCCTCGGCGCAGTACCGCATGCTCGCGACGAAGAACCTGCTGAAACGCTTCTACCTGGAAACAAAGGGCCAGAATGTCCAGGTGACCCGGCATCAAAATGCCCTTGCGGAGGTTTGATCATGAGCCAGACCGCTTCGCGCAGTTCCAAGGAAATCTCAGGCGGCGTCCACACGCCACGCCGCCACGATTCCGCCCATAAACACGTCACCGGCACAGCCGAATATATTGACGACATGATCGAGCCGGCGGGCACCCTGCACGCCTATCTCGGTCTTTCGGAGCGCGCCAATGCGACCGTTACGTCAATGGACCTTGAAGCGGTCCGCAATGCACCCGGGGTGATCGGCGTGCTGACGGCGGCTGACGTGCCGGGGGAAAATGATCTCAGCCCGACGCACCGGCATGACGAGCCTGTGCTTGCGAGCGGACAGAGCGCATTTTACGGCCAGCCGATCTTCGCGGTCATCGCGGAAAGCCGCGAGGAAGCCCGCCGGGCCGCGACGCTGGCACGCGTCGACTATGAGGAACGGCCTCACCATACCGATGTGGTGAGCGCCATGGAGGCCGGCTATCCGCATGTCACCGATCCGCTGCAATTGCGCAATGGCGATGCCGAAACAGCGCTTGCTTCGGCAACGAACCGGCTTTCCGGCGAAATGCGCATCGGCGGCCAGGACCATTTTTACCTCGAAGGTCACATCGCCATGGCAATCCCGGGCGAGGACGACGAGGTCACGGTCTATTCCTCAACCCAGCACCCGAGCGAGATCCAGCACATGGTTGCGCAGGCGCTCGGCACCACTTCGAACGCCGTCACGGTGCACACGCGCCGCATGGGCGGCGGATTCGGCGGCAAGGAAACGCAAGGAAACCAGTTCGCGGCAATCGCCTCCATCGCGGCCAAGCGCTGGAACCGCACGGTCAAGATCCGCCCGGACCGCGACGACGACATGATCGCCACCGGCAAGCGTCACGATTTCCACGTCGCCTATGACGTTGCCTATGATGACGAGGGCCGTATCGAGGCGCTCGATGCGGTGTTTGCCGCGCGCTGCGGTTTCTCGTCGGACCTGTCGGGCCCGGTTACCGACCGGGCGCTGTTTCATTGCGACAATTGCTATTTCCTGCCGAATGTGCGGCTGCGTTCGCGGCCGATGAAGACCGACACCGTTTCCAACACGGCGTTCAGGGGCTTTGGCGGCCCGCAGGGCAAACTTGGAGGCGAGCGGGTGATAGAGGAAATCGCCTATGCGCTCGGCAAGGATCCACTGGAGGTGCGCAAGGCCAATTTCTATGGCGTCGGCGAGCGCAATGTGACGCCCTATCACCAGGTCGTTGAGGACAATATCATCCACCGTATTGTCAATGAGCTGGAGGAATCCTCGGACTACCAGGCCCGGCGCCAGGCAGTGATTGCACACAATGCCGAGGCCGGTGTGCTGCGCAAGGGTATTGCGTTGACCCCGGTGAAGTTCGGCATATCCTTCACGGCCACATGGTTCAACCAGGCCGGTGCGCTCGTTCACATCTACCAGGACGGCTCGATCCACCTCAATCACGGCGGCACCGAGATGGGCCAGGGCCTGAACACCAAGGTGGCGCAGGTCGTCGCCGACGAGTTCCAGGTCGATATCGAGACCATCCGCATAACCGCGACCAATACCGGAAAGGTGCCTAATACATCGGCCACCGCCGCCTCTTCCGGCTCCGATCTCAACGGCATGGCAGCGGCCAATGCGTGCGAGCAGATCAAGACGCGTCTGATTGCCTACGCATCGGAGCATTTCGGTGTTCCGGAAGAACAGGTGGCGTTCGTTCCCAACCATGTCCAGGTCGGCAACCAGCTCATTCCTTTCCACGAGCTCGTCCGGCAGGCCTATACGCACCGTGTGCAGCTTTCGGCGGCCGGGTTCTACAAGACGCCGAAAATCCACTGGAACCGGGAAACCGGCCAGGGCCGGCCGTTCTTCTACTATGCTTATGGCGCATCGGTCTCGGAAGTGACCATCGACACACTGACCGGCGAATACCATGTTGACCGGGTGGATATCCTGCAGGATGTCGGCAAGTCGCTGAACCCGGCGATCGACCTCGGTCAGGTACAAGGCGCTTTCGTGCAAGGCATGGGCTGGCTGACCACCGAGGAATTGTGGTGGGACGACAATGGCCGTCTGCGCACGCATGCGCCTTCGACCTACAAGATCCCCCTCGCCTCGGACAAGCCGAAGGAGTTCAATGTCGAGCTTGCCAACTGGTCGACCAACAAGGAGCGCACCATCCGCCGCTCCAAGGCAGTGGGGGAACCGCCCTTCATGCTTGCCAATTCCGTGCTTGAGGCGCTTTCCATGGCGGTTGCAAGCGTCGCCGATTACCGCGAATGCCCAAGGCTCGACGCGCCGGCGACGCCAGAGCGAATCCTGATGGCGGTCGAACGGCTGAAACAGGCGTAAACATGGTATCGCGCGCAACACGGCTGTCGCAGTTCCTTGCCGCGAACAACCCCGTCACGCGCATCACCGTTGACGAAGCGCTGGGCTCCACGCCCCGCGAAACCGGAACCTGGATGCTGGTCTCCGAGGCCGGCCTGTTCGGCACGATCGGCGGCGGGCAGCTCGAACTGATGGCCATCAACACGGCACGGAATCTTCTGAAAAGCGGCGAGAAAGACATGGTCATGGATGTTCCGCTCGGGCCGGAGATCGGCCAGTGCTGCGGCGGCCGCGTCAAGCTCGGCATTGACCTTCTCGATCGACAGGCGATCGACGATCTGATTGCCGGGGCGCGCAAGGACGATGCGGCGCTGCCGCAGGTTTATATCTTCGGCGCCGGGCATGTCGGCAAGGCGCTCGCAGAGGCGCTCAGCCTGCTCCCGGTGCGACCGATCCTGGTGGAAACCCGGCAGGAAGAGCTCGACTCATCGGCCGCCGATGTCGAAAAACGCCTCGCCGCCATGCCCGAGAGCCTTGTCGATGAAGCAGCGCCCGGTTCCGCCTTTGTCGTACTGACACATGACCATGCGCTGGACTTCATGATCGTTCAGCGGGCGCTTGCCCGGAAGGATGCATCCTATGTCGGCATGATCGGCTCAAAAACCAAGCGGGCGACCTTTGTCTCCTGGCATCAAAAGGAAGGCGGCAATCGCGCCGACTGCGACCGGCTCCTATGCCCGATCGGCGGCAACGCGGTCAGGGACAAACGTCCGCCGGTGATTGCGGCGCTGGTGGCGGCCGAGGTCATGGCCGCGGTGCTCGCCTAGGGCGTCCCATGGTCCAAGGGGAAAGGTGCGGTTCAAGGGCTTTCGACACGTTGCCACAAAAAGGTCATGAACAGGACAGAGGCGCGCGGATGCCAGTCATTTTTATTCTATTTATTCAATAAGATAAACAAATCCAGAACATTACGCCGAATTAATTTGCCGCGCTGCGAAGCATCCCCAAATCCAGGGTATGGGATGTACCGGCAATAACGCCGGCACGCCCAATACCAAAGGAGGTTGTTATGCTTAACAGCTATGCACAGCGCAGGATGAATGCGATCGATGCGGACATCCGCTCTCTGGTCAAACATCAGGACACGCTGACCAATGGCGAGTGGAACAAGCTGCAGCGGCTTGATCGTGCGCACAGCTTCTGGAAACGCATTTCAGATGCCTGACTCTAGGACGCGGGCCGCCCTTTGAACCGGAATAGATGTCCCGTCATTCCGGACGGCGCGCCCGCTGAAGACGCTGAGATCTTCAGCACCGTGGGCCCTATCGGGCCCATTTTTAACCCCGCTAATGCAGGATGATCTCGTGATCGACGCGGCGCCATTCGCCGGGCCTGATCAGGTGCTGATGGCTGAATTGCACCGAGTGGATCGGACCGTCGAGATTTTCCTTCCAGAAATCCAGGAAACCGTGGAGCTTCGGAAACTCCGGGGCCGTATCGTATTCCTGCCAGAGATAGGACTGAAGCATCGTCCTGAAATCGGGCATGCGGTAGAAGATTTGCGCTGTCGTCAGCCCGTGACCGGACAGCATCAGCTCCATTTCCGTTGCTTTCATCCATTCCTCCGAATGCACTTCCAACGAATCATGATTGTCCACCGAATTGCCGGCCATTGCAACTCAGCCAAAAGTTTTATTGTTTAAAAACAGATTGTTAGCACTCGCCAGCGGGAAGTGCTGATTACAGCTCGGACAACTGCCTTTGTCCTCAGCGAACGGAATGACGGTTAGGAAGGGCGTTTGACGTGCAGGCGCGGCTTGCAGTTACTCCGCCGCAAGTCGCACAGTGGCGCGTTCAATGCCACCCTCTTCCGTGCCAGTATGCTCTGCCTCCCGGAAACGGCCACGGTAGACCAGAGAAAAGGCCGCCGGCGTGAAATAGAAGGAAACCACCGTCGAAAGCAGCACGCCGCCGGCGACCGCTACGGCGAAGGGCGGCCAGAAGGCGCCGCCGCCAAGGATCAGCGGCAGAAAGCCGCCAAAGGTGGTAACCGTCGTCGAGATGATATGCCGGCTTGATCCGGTAACGACCTCCGCCATTGCATCGCGGTCCCCCTGACTGGCCCCCGGATCGCGTTGAAGACCGGTCAGAATGATGATTGCCGCATTGATCGACACGCCGATGGAGCCGATAACGCCGATGATGGCCTGAATCCCGAAGGGAAACTGCATGACGGCCAGTGCCAGCAGCGACAATCCGGCCGATAGAACGGACACGACCAGCGTGACAACGGTCAGCCGGAACGAATTGAACGTCAGGACGATCGTGGCGATCGACAGGGTCACGATCAGACCAACGGAGGCCAGCAGATTGCCGACTGTGTTGGAACGCGCGTCACTGTCGCCACCAAGCGACATCGTGTATCCGGCGGGGAGCGCGAAGCCTGATGCGTCAAGTGCCGCCAGAACGTCCTGAAGGGCTTCCTCCGGAAGCACTCCGGGTACGATAAACGCCTGTACCGTATTCTCCCGAATCCCGTCAGTGCGCGTAATTACACTTTCAGAGGGTTCGATCACCGGTTTTGCCAACTCGGACAGGGGGACTGCAGGAAACGCTCCCGTTGCCGAGACTGCGGCGGCATCCGGCAAAAGGATCGGCATCGTCGCGATCGCGTCAAGGTCGGAGCGAATGTCGTCACCAAGCCGGACGCGTACCGGCAATTGCTCCGTACCCTCGACCAGCGAACCCCCGGTGATTCCAACAAGCGCGGTGTCGAGTTGCGCTGCGATATCGGCGACGTCGAGCCCCAACAGGCGGGCTTTCACCTCGTCAATTTGGAAGCGGATCTGCGGGCTGCCCCCGTTGACGCTGGCGCGTGCCTGTTTCACCAGGTCCAGATTCGCCATGGTCGCCCGCAATTCATCACCGCGGTCTCGCAGGACAGAGATGTCCTGTCCCTGTATCTTGACCTCGACGGGTGCCGCGACGGGCGGACCTTGCACGAGGCCACGCACGATGACCTGCCCATCCGGATAATCGATATCGAGACGCGCCTGCAGATCGCCGACCAGCCGCGCCGCATCGGACGCTGTCTCGGTCGTGACCATTGCCTGCGCGAAACCCGGCTCCTGCGATCGGTTGCCCACAATATTGTAATAAAAAGCCGGGGCTGACTCGCCTATGGTCCAGTAAACGCTCCTGACTCCAGCATCATTGCGCAGGGTTGAATCGACTTCCTGCACCGTCCTGGTTGTGGTTGTGATCGACGTACCGCCCGGCATGTCGATCTCGATGTAGAACTGGTTTCGGTCGACACCGGGGAAGAACTGTGCAGTCAGTGTCGGGAAGGCCGCGAAACCTAGGACCGGCAGAACCAGCGCGAGCGCGATCGAGCGGACCGGATTGGCAACGGAAAGGCGAATGGACCTCCGGAAAAGCCGGGTGAGCATTGGGATGCTGATGCCGCGGCTCAGCATGGTTGCGTCTTTTTGGCTGGGCAGCACCCAGCCGGCAACGGCGGGTGTCACAGTGAGCGCCACAAACAGCGACCAGAACAGCATCAGGACCACCGCGATAGCAATCGCCCCGACGAAATCTCCGGCGGGGCCCGGCAGCAGAATCATCGGCATGAAGGCCAACGCTGTCGTTACGGTGGAAGCCAACAAGGGCGCTGCAAGCCTGCGCACCGCGTCGCCCACGGCATTGACGCGCGCCATTCCATCCTGAAGGCGCCGACGGATTTCGTCTGTCATGACAATGGCTGCGTCCACCAGCAGTCCCAGGGCTACGATGAGCCCGGTGACAGACATCTGGTGAATCGGCAATCCGATCATGTTCATGGTTGCCAGTGTCGCCAGAGAAACCACTGGCAGAACCAGCGCGACGATCGCCGCCGCCCGGACGCCAAGCGTTACGAACAGCACCGCGACAACAAGCGCAACGCCGATCGCCATGTTTATCCCGACTTCATTGAGGCGGTCGGAGGTGTAGCCGCTCTGGTCGAACAGCAGCAATTCGCGGACGCCAATGGGAACGCTATCGGCCCCCGCTGCAAGTTCGTCGCGCACGAAACCCATCCAACGGTCGATTTGCACGCCGTCCTGCGCGAGAACGCCGATCAGCACGGCGGGCATTCCATCGGCGATGGCCATCGTCGAATGCGGTTCGCGGGCGCCACGGTCGATCGTCGCGATATCACTGAGCGATACCACCGCGCCATCGGCATTCTCCCTCAGGACAATGCCGCGGATGCGGTCAAGCGTCTCGATTTCGCCACTCACTCCGATTGTCAGATCGACAGCCGATTGCAGCCGACCCGATTGAACCTTGCCATCGGCTTCGGCAACGCGTTGCGATATCTCAGCAGCGCTCAAGCCGAGCGCAGCGGCCTTGTCCATGTCGACGGCAACGAGAATTTCCTCGTCCGGCTGGCCGAAATAGTCGACAGCCCGCGTCGACGGGATCGAACGCAGACGGTCCCCCAACAACTCGGCATGGCGCGACAGGATCGTTTTCGGATAATCCGGGTCTTCCGCCGCCACCGCGATGACCGCCGAGTAGGCGGAAATGCCCTCGGCGTTGAAGTCGGGGGCAAGTACGCCGGCGGGAAACCTTTGTCGTGCATCCTCGACTGCATCGCGCGCCTCGGCCCAGACCTGCTCGATCGTCGCCTCGTCAAGGGTTTCGAGAAGTTCGACCGACACCACCGAGACACCGGAACGCGACACCGATGTAATTTCATCCACCTCGGCGATCTTGCGCAGTTCCTCCTCGATTTCAGCGGTCACCAATGATTCCACCCTTTCGGGGTCGGCACCGGGAAACTGGGTGGTGACCGAGGCGAAGAGATTGGTGATTGTCGGGTCTTCCTGGCGGCCGAGCGACAGGAAAGACGACAGACCGGCAGTCACCAGCACCAGGATGATGAGGGCTACAAGACGCGGTTGTCGAAATGTCAGTGTTTCCATGGCCGGTCTCCGTCAATCGGCCTCGGACAACGAAACACGCTGTCCTACGGTGACACGGTGCGGACCCTGATCGATCACGACTGTTCCATCCGGAAACACGCCGCGGACGAACACCCGGTGACCGTCGGCATGGAGGACTTCGACAATTGCCTGGCGCACCAGATGCTGGTTATCGGCGACAAGCAACGTCCATTGTCCACGCCCGCCCTCTTTGAGGGCTGTCGCGGGAACCCATAAACCGGCCGCTTCCACAAACGCGCTAACATACAACCGTGCGGTCTGACCAAAGGCGACGTTCACCGCGTCGGTAAGTTCGAACAGCGCGGTGCGGGTTCTGGTCAGGGGATCGATATCGGGGCGCAGCGTCGCCAGGCTTGCCGCATAATGCCTCGTGCCAATCTTGATGCGGACATCCGCCAGCAGCGACGTGTCAACGTCAAGCGGCACGCCGATCCTGACCTGCGGCGCGGCGGCTTCGACCAAACCCAGAAAGGCCTGGCCGGCACCCAGCGTCTCGCCGCCATCGACCCGTCTGTCCGTGACGCGTCCGGCAAACGGTGCCCGGATACTGGATTTTTCGATCCGCAGATTGACGTCGTACATCGATGCATCGAGTTCACTGCGCCGTGAGAGCAACTCGTCCTGGCGGGCAACGGCCTCATCCAGCCGCGCCCGGCTGGCGAAACCCTGCCCGTTCAGCTCCGTATTTCGGGTGACGGTCTTTTGGGCAAATCCGAGCTGCGCCTCAACCGCATCGCGCGATGCCTTCAGGCGGTCCTTTTCGGCCTCCAGCAGCGCTGTGTCGAGCGTTGCAAGGACCTGTCCCTCGAAAACCATGTCCCCTTCATCGACCAGTATCTGCTCGAGCTTGCCGCCGAGCTCAAATGAAATGTCAGCCTGTCTCTGCGCCTCGACCTGGCCGATAAATACGCGGTCCACCGCATAGCCGGATTCAAGCAGAATCGGGCGCGCGGAAACCGTTGTAACAGCGGCGGCTGCAGGGGCCGGTACTGCCTCAGCCCGGCGCGTCAACTCGGCCGATCCGAGATACACGGCCGCTATGGCGACGGCGATGAAGCAGACAGTCACACCCAGTCTCGCTGCAAGTCGAGAAAGACCCCTCAGACGTGTTTCGGGCGGCTTCGCCGAGGGAAGTCGATCTGGCTCGGACATCGGAATTCCTCTGTAAAGTTAGCACGAATAACATATGTTAATTGTTCTCACTTTGACAAGTATTACGTGATCTGCCAAAGGATGGATCATGGGAACCGAGCAAAAAAATCGAGTCGCGGAACAGCCGACCGGCCTCAAAAAAGGCTATCACCACGGTGATCTGCACGCAGCGCTGATCGAAGCGACCAGGAAACTCGTCGAGGAAAAGGGGCCGGACAGTTTCTCGGTGTCGGATGCGTGTCGGCTGGCCGGCGTATCGACGGCAGCACCCTACAAGCACTTCAAGGACAAAACCGACATGCTTGTCGCGGCGGTGCTGGAGGCCATGGCCAGACATCGCGACAGCATGAAAGCCGCGCTGGAGGGAATTCCCGAAGGTTCACACCAGCGGATCACGGCGATCGGCATGGAATATGTCGCCTTTGCGCTGCGTGAACCCGGCATGTTCCGCCTGAAATTCGGTGGTTTCACGGATCGCGAAACCGACCCGCGCCTCGAAGAGGGCGGGCAGCAGATGTTCGGTATTCTGCTGACCGAGGTTGCCGGCTGTCTCGGCGAGGCGGAGGTGACCGAGGATGTCCGACGCCGCAGCTTCATGCTGTGGAGCTTCGTCCACGGCCTGTCTTTTATCCTTTACGATCAGCAGCTTGCCAGTAAGGGTGGAGCGATCGAGCTGCGCGACTTGCTGGAAGACGTGACGGAAAGAATGCTCGCCTGATCGTGGCATTTGCATTGACCGGAAAGCATCGACTCCATATCCGTCGCTTTCATCCATGCCAACGAATCACAATTCGTCCAATGATCTGACGGCCTGCGCATCAAACGGATTTGATATCCGAGACCGCTGGGTATTGAAACCGTTGTCCAGAGTTGCAGGTATGATTGAATCACCGCGCTAACCCCCGGATAAATCGCGAACGCACCGCCCATGGAAATCAACGCATGAACACTGTTGACCTTCCCAAATTCCCGACCCGCCATGGCTACATGAGCGAGAAGATTCAGCACGCCTACATCGCCACGGCAATCGAGAAGGGATTGCTGCCCTCCTATGCGCGTCGGCTGCCCGAGGTTGTATCGCTGACTGCCCCCAGCGACATCTCGAAGCCTATTCAGTTCTGGCAGCTCTACTCGGTTCTCGGGGAAGATCCGATTGTCGGCATCGTGCACAGGTTCTACGACCGCGTCTTTGCGGATGAACCATGGTTCACGTCCGTCTTTCAGCGCGTTGGCGGGCTCGGCCATCATGTCGCCACCCAGGCGTCGATGTGGGTCGATGTGATGGGCGGCGGACCCTATTATCACGGCGAGGAGTTCCGGCTGAGCTTTCATCATCGGCACAATGCAATGGCGCTGATGAACGACAAAGGCGCGGAGCGGTGGGTCAAACTGATGCGCAACACGCTTGATGCCTCATCGGACCTCATGTCGGATGATCCGCGCGTGCGAACCAGCATCAATACATTTCTGGCCTACTTCATGACCAAATACGCGGATGAGCACGCATTTGAGGATCGTCATATTTTTGGTGAGACGAACGGTCCGCTCAAACGCCGGATCAACTTCATGAATATGACGACAGAAGCGATTGAAGCCTTGAGCGAGCAGGAACTCAGGGATGCGCTGGCGGAACAAGGAGTCGACGTTTCGCGATATCCGGACAAACAAGCGATGGTCAGCAAGGCCTTGATGATTTGACGGCCCCAACGCTTACGGTTGATACCCAGCCCAGGTCCGATCCGAGGCAGCGGTGCCAAAAGGAACGCTTGCCCTATGCGCCGTCGGTCCATCCCTCGTCCGAATGCGTCCCGTCGCAAAACGGCTTGTTGCCGGATTTGCCGCAGCGACACAGGACGTATTTCTTCTCGGACTGTCCGTCGGCCCAGTAGCCGGCCTCGACCGGTATGTTGCAAACACGGTAGGGACCGTCCTTCTCGATGGTGATGCTCACGGCCGCATCCGTCAGCGTCTCGCCCTCACCGCCCGTTTCGCTGTAGCGGAGCGCGCCGGACGGGCAGGCCCGCATGACCTCGCGTATCTCTTCGAGGGTTCCGTTGTCCGGCTGTATCCAGGGTTTCTGGCTGGTGTTGAAAACAGATGCGGCGCGGCGACCGCACTCACCCGCGTGAGAGCACAGGAGCGGGCTGTAGTAGATGGTCACCTCGGCACCCTGATAGGCACGGACCTTGTCCTTGTCCGCAACGTCGGAAGCGGCACTGTCGAAACCATTTTCCTTGTGCGAGCCGTCACAGAACGGCTTGTTCGAGGAGCCACCGCATCGGCACAGCGCCATCACCGGCTTGCACTCGGCCTCCGTCCCATCGGCAAGTTGAAGATTGCCGAGGTTCTTGACCACGAGCGGTCCGTTTTCACGCTGTTCGATTGTAACCTTGCCGTCGCTCACTGCCTTGCCTCCTTGTCAGCTGGGTGTGATGACCGATGTCCCGGCGGTGGCCGATGGAATGGATCCAATACGCCCCCGCCCAAAGGGAGCATATATTGCAGCGTGGCCGCAAGGACAGTCTGCACGACAGGCTGTCGAAAGCCGTCGCGCTGCTAGAGCGCCGCGCCCAATTCGGCATGGTTCTCGAACACCTGATGGGCGCCTGCCCCGTTCAGCCTCTCCGCCAGCCCGTCATCGGCATGACCGCCACCGGTGAAGCCCCAAACGGTCATGCCGGCGGCAAGACCACCCTTTACGCCGTTGATGCTGTCTTCGATGACGAGGCAGCCGCCGGGATCAGCGCCCAGCTTTTTTGCCGCCATCAAAAAGAGATCCGGGGCCGGCTTGCCACGCGCCACCTGCCCGGCGTGATAGATATGCGGCTCGAAATGACGCCTGAGCCCGGTGACGTCGAGCTTGATCGCCAGCGTGTCCGGCGCGCTTGAGGTCGCAATCGCCTTGGGGCCCTCGAAACCGGCGATCACGGCTTCAATGCCTTCGATGACCTGCAGTTCCGTTTTCAGGCGGGCGATCGAATCATTGCGCAGGGCAGGTCCGAAATCTGCCGGAAGCGGCGCGTCCTTCCTTGCCCTGTGATCACGGTCGAGTTCGGCAAGAAAGTCATCCGCGTTGAGTCCCATGAAGCGGCGCTGATATTCAACCGGCTCATAGTCAAGACCGATGCGCGACAGGTGCTCGCGCTCGACCTCGTGATAGATGACCTCCGAATCCACCAGCACGCCGTCGCAGTCGAAAATGATGGCGGAAAATGTCATGAAAGATTCTCTCTTCAATCAGTCAAATGTGGCGGCTAGACTCGGGAGAAAGAATCGCCCCTCGCCCGACTAGGCAGCATGACGGCGATGGGTGCAACAGGTTTTTTGGCTCCGGCCCCGAATGGGCGATCGCCGCCCCTACTGCAAAGCGGCGCGGATCATCTTCTGGCAGCGGGCCGCCATGAAATCAATGAAGAGCCGCAGCTTCGGATCCTGGAAATCCTTGTGTGGAAAAATGACCGCGAGCTTTGCCGGAACAGGCGGATTGTCCGGCAGCACCGTCACAAGCTGACCCGAATTGATGAATCGCTGGACCTCGAAGCGGGGCTTATTGACAATACCGTGGCCGGCGAGCGCCCATTCCATCAGGACATCACCGTCATCGGAATCGAAGACGCCGCTGACCTCGACCTTGCGCACGCCTTCCGGCGTCTGCAGCGACCAGACGAATTCGCTGGAACCCGGAAACCGTAGAAGCAGGCAGTTGTGGTCGTCCCTCAATAGCGCATCGATGCTTTCCGGCATGCCCGCCTTCTTGATGTAGTCGGGGGACGCACACAGCACCCGGTCGCAATCCATGATGCCGCGCATGCGCAGGGACGAGTCCTCGATAACACCCAGCCGGAAGGCCAGGTCAATGCTTTCCTTCAGGATGTCGACATTGTGGTCGGACAGGCGCAGGCGCACCTCGATATCGGGGTACTGCTCATGGAACTCCGGGATGCCGGATGCAATGAAACGCCGGCCGAAGCCAAGCGGAGCGGTCACCCGTATAACCCCCTTCGGCTGGCCCGAAACCGAAGCGATCGAAGCCTCGGCATCCTCGACGGCCTGGATGATCCGGCCAGCGCCGCGATAGAAGATCTTGCCATGCTCCGTCGGCGTCAGCTGACGCGTCGTGCGATTGAAAAGCCGCACACCAAGGTATTTCTCCAGCTCCTTGACACGGTTGCTGGCAACGGCCGGTGAAATGCGCAGATCACGCCCAGCCGCCGACAGGTTGCCGAGCTCGACAACCCGCAGGAACACCTTGATATTTTCAAAGTACGACATAGGACAATCCTAGGATTATTTAGAAAATTTTGAAAGTCATCCGGCGACTTGCGGCTTTTTTTTAAAGCCCGCCGGCGTCAGAATACGGCAAACGACAGGGGAAACTCGCATGTACGATTTTGCCATTGCCTGGGACTGGCTGTCCTTTGCCGCGCGCTGGCTGCACGTGATCACGGCGATCGCGTGGATCGGTTCGTCCTTTTATTTCATAGCGTTGGACCTTGGGCTGCGGCAACGGCCGGGACTGCCAGAGGGGGCCTATGGCGAAGAATGGCAGGTGCATGGCGGCGGCTTCTATCACATCCAGAAATACCTGGTCGCGCCGGCAGAGATGCCGGAGCACCTGACCTGGTTCAAATGGGAATCCTACATGACGTGGATTTCCGGCTTCGCGCTGATGGCAATCGTCTATTATGCGGGCGCGGATCTTTATCTGATCGATCCGGCGGTGCTCGACATTTCCGCTCCTGTCGCCATCCTGATCTCGGTCGCTTCGCTTGCCCTCGGCTGGCTGGTCTACGACTTCGCCTGCAAGATGTTCCTCGGCAAGAGCGACACGGGCCTGATGATCTTTCTTTATGTCGTGCTCGTCGCCATGGCCTGGGGATACACGCATCTCTTTACCGGACGCGCCGCCTTCCTGCATCTTGGTGCATTTACCGCAACCGTCATGTCGGCCAATGTCTTCATGGTGATCATCCCCAACCAGAAGATCGTCGTCGCCGACCTCATCGCCGGCCGAAAGCCGGACCCGAAATACGGCCAGATCGCCAAGCAGCGCTCGACGCACAACAACTACCTCACCCTGCCGGTGATCTTCCTGATGCTGTCGAACCACTATCCGCTGGCATTCGCGACGGAATTCAACTGGGTCATCGCGTCACTGGTCTTCCTGATGGGCGTCACCATCCGCCACTGGTTCAACACCCGCCATGCACGCAAAGGCAATCCGACCTGGACATGGCTGGCAACGGTGCTGCTTTTCATCGTCATCATGTGGCTCTCGACTGTGCCGAAGGTGCTGACCGGAGAGAGCGAAGCGGAAAATGCCACGGTCGCGCCCGCTTTCGAGCGCTTCGCAAGCAATGTGCATTTTGACGCGGCGAGGGAAATCGTCCTATCGCGCTGTTCCATGTGCCACGCACCGGAACCGGTCTGGGAAGGGATCATCGTGCCGCCCAAGGGCGTGCTTCTGGAAAACGACGCCGAAATCGCCGCGCAGGCGCGCGATATATACCTGCAGGCCGGCCGCAGCCACGCCATGCCGCCCGCCAACATTACCCAAATGGAACCTTCAGAGCGCGCCATGCTGGTTGCCTGGTATGAAAGTTCGATCGCCGCCAAACCGGAGCAGAATTAAGTGACCGCAAGACTGATCAGAGGACGGCTGCTGTCGTTCAAGGACGCACCGAAAGGCATCGACGATACCGGTTCCTACACTTACGAGGAAGACGGCGGCGTCCTGATGCAGGACGGCCATATCGTCGCTTCGGGCGACTACGGCACCGTCAAGGCGAAGGCACCCTCCGGCACGGTCGAGACGGACCACCGGCCACATCTGATCATGCCCGGTTTCATCGACGCGCATATCCATTTTCCGCAGATGCAGGTCATCGGCTCCTATGCCGCCGCGCTGCTCGAATGGCTCAACAACTATACATTCGTCGAGGAGCAGCGGTTCTCCGATGCGGCCCACGCCGCGCGCATCGCCAAAGCCTATTTTGACGAGCTCGTGCGCCATGGCACCACGACGGCTGTCACCTATTGCTCGGTTCACAAGACATCGGCCGACGCTTTTTTTGCCGAAAGCCACAAGCGCAACATGCGGATGATTGCCGGCAAGGTGATGATGGACCGCAACGCGCCGCCGGAGCTGCTGGACACGCCTCAAACCGGCTACGACGACACCAAGGCGGTGATCGACGAGTGGCACGGCAAGGGCCGTCAGCTCGTTGCCATCACGCCGCGGTTCGCCATTACGTCGACGCCGGAGCAGATGGAAATGGCCGGCACGCTGATGCGCGAGCATCCGGACCTGCATATGCAGACGCATCTTTCGGAGAACAAGGCCGAGATCGAATTCACCAAGGAACTCTATCCCTGGTCGAAGGATTACACCGACGTCTATGAGCGATACGGGCTGCTCGGTCCGACCAGCCTTTTCGGCCACTCGATCCACCTGAGCGACCGCGAGGCCGATGTGATGTCGGAGACAGGATCGGTCGCCGTGTTCTGCCCGACCTCCAATCTTTTCCTCGGCAGCGGCCTGTTCGACCTGAAGACGCTGGACGAGCGCAACAACCCCGTCCGCATCGCCGTTGCGACCGATGTCGGCGGTGGCACCAACTACTCGATGCTGCGCACGATCGACGAAGGTTACAAAGTGCTGCAGCTGCAGGGTCAGCGCATGACGCCGCTGGAGAGCTTCTACCGCATCACGCTCGGCAATGCCCGCGCGCTGTCAATGGAAGACAAGATCGGCGCGCTGGAGCCGGGTATGGAAGCCGATATCGTCGTGCTCGATGCCTCCGCGACGCCTGCAATGGCCTTGAAGATGGAAGCCGTCACCACCCTGACGGAAGAGCTTTTCCTGCTTCAGACACTCGGCGATGACCGCGCAATTGTCGAAACCTATATCGCAGGCGAACCGGCTAAGAGCACGCTTTAAGCGCCGAAACTGTTCCCAAAGAAAAACCCGCCAAGGTATTGAAGCGTAGGCGGGTTTTTTCCTGGTTGATTTGCCGGTTAACTGCCGCGATAGGTCGAATAACCGTATGGCGAGATCAGCAGCGGCACATGATAATGCGCGCCGTCATCCGCGATGCCGAAGCGGATCGGGATGACATCAAGGAAGGCCGGCTCCGGAACAGATACACCGCTTTGCCGCAGATAATCACCGGCGTGAAAGACCAGCTCATACTGCCCTTTCTTCAGATCGTCGCCGGAAAGCAGCGGTGCGTCGCAGCGGCCATCGTCATTGGTAACAACGGATTTGATATGCGTACGCGTCTCCCCGTCCATGGCGTAAAGATCAATGGAAAGGCCCGCCGCCGGATTGCCGGAGGCCGTGTCAAGGACGTGCGTCGTCAGGCGTCCGCTATCTGCCATGGTATTGCCCCTTGCTACTTTGACCAATCCGCCCCTTCGATCACGAAGGGTTCGGGATAGGTGAATTCTTCAAGATTGCTGCCCTCGCCATCCCGGTCGACCACCAGGAATTCGCTAGGCTCGTTCAGCGCCATCAAAGGATGATGCCAGATATTGGCACGGTAGTTCACACCCTGGCGGCCATGCGCCAGAAAGACCTGCGGCCTGCCGGGCCTGCCGTCATCATCGGCCGCGGCGATAACCAGCCAGGGCCGGTTGTCGATCGGATAGAAGGCCTGGCTGCCGAGCGGATGGCGCTCCATCATCGTCACGCTGTACGGAAAACTGCGCGGCTGCCCACGAAACAGGCTGACGATGGCCGTGCCGTGCGGATCCAGTTCCGCATGGGCCAGCGCGTGGAACCGCTCCGTGGTGCCGTCATTGATCATGCACAGTTCCGCGCCCTCGGTCTCCAGAACCTCGCCAAAGGGAGCGAAGGCCTGCCGGCTCAGGGGTTGTACGGTCAGGACATCGGCCATATCAGGCCTTGTTGCCATAGATGCGCAGCCGGCTTACGCCGCCATCCGGGTGGATATTGAAGCGCACATGGGTAAACGGGCCGGCATTTTCGATTGCGTCCAAGCCGAATTCATGGATGTGGTCCATCTGCAGCTTCGTGCCCGACAGGATCGGTGTCCAATCGGCGGATGCCGCGATCTCGCTTTCTTCGAAACCGCCGGAATGGTCCGGAAGATAGGCCCCGAGAAGATCGCAGCTATCCGGATAATTGCCCTTGAAATGTGCGGTGTCGACGATCACCCGGCTGATGCTGCCGGCGTGGCCGAGTTTCAGGACAGACCAGTCATGGCCGGGCCCCCGCCGCCGCGCCGTCTCCCAACCGTCGCCCATATTGACGCCACGACCCGGGCCGAGGAGCCGTTCCGGCGCGCCGAAATGGGCATCCGACCAGGCGAGCGCCCGCCCGCCATGGAAGACATAAGCGAGATCAACCTCCTGGTCCGCTTCGACCTTGCCCCAGTCGAAATGGGCCGCGCCGAAGACGCGCAGCCGCGCCACGCCGCCATCGGGATAGATGTGCAGGCGCAGATGCGTCCATACACGGCCACGCATCGCCGCGTCATCGATCGCGCGGAAATGATGCTGGCCGGGTCCGAGATCCGTCGTGCCGAGGATTTCCACCCATTCGGACTGGTCATCCGGATCGCCATCTTCCATGAAGACGGCCTCGATGCTCGCCTGCGGCGGATAGTTGCCGGTAAAGTGGCTGGTATCGATATCTAATCCGAAGATGCGCCCAGGCATCGCCAGCTTGATGACGCCCCAGTCGTGGCCGGAAACGCGCTTGCGGCGCGACTCCCAGCCGTCCATCCACTTGCCGTTGTCGTCATATTTGTCGGGGATGAACACCGCCGGCTCGTCGGACAGCATGCGTTCGAGCGGCGCAAAGAACTCATCCGTGGAATAGAGCGCCCTTGCGCCAAGCCGCGCAGAGGCAAGGTTGATGGCACCATTGGTGAATTCGGGCATCTCCGTGCCCAGATCGGATGATTTGACGATCTCGTTCATATCCTACTCCGGCAATATCGCCTCAAGCCTCAGCTTGGCGATCTTTTCGACCTGCGTGCAGGCGGTCTGGAACTCTTCTTCCTCGCTGTTGGAAATGCGCTCGCGGAAGGCACCAAGGATGTCATCCTTTTTCAGGCCCTTCACGGCGATGATGAATGGAAAGCCGAAACGGTTCATGTAGTCGGAGTTCAGACGTGTGAACTCAGTGTGCTCGTCGGCGCTCAGCCGGTCGAGTCCGGCACCGGCCTGCTCGGCTTTCGAATCCTCTGTCAGTTCGCCGGCTATGGCGAGCTTGCCGGCAAGGTCAGGGTGGGCGAGCAGCACATCGAGACGTTCGTCACGGCTTGCCTGACGGAAAATCGCACACAGTGCCGCGTGCACCGCACCGGCCCGCAACGGGTCGTAAACGGCACCTGAGTCAAAAGCGCGTTCCGCAATCCAGGGAGAATGCTCGAACACCCCGCCGCATTGGGCCAGAAATGCACTGCGTGCGGTCATGGCCTGCCTCCAGCCGGATGATGTTCGTGCCAGTGCCGCGCGATATCGATGCGCCGCGGCACCCAGACCTTTTCATGGGACGCCACATAGTCGAGGAAGCGGGCCAGCGCAGCCGCCCTGCCCGGCCGTCCGACCAGACGGCAGTGAAGTCCGACGGACATCATTTTCGGCGCGCCGGCCTCCCCCTCGGCATAAAGGACGTCGAAACTGTCCTTGAGATAGGCATAGAACTGGTCGCCGCTGTTAAAGCCCTGCGGCGTGGCAAAGCGCATGTCGTTGGCGTCGAGCGTGTAGGGAATGATCAGATGCGGGCCGCCGGGGCCTTCCACCCAATAGGGCAAATCGTCGGCATAGGCATCGGAGGTGTAGAGAAAGCCACCCTCCTCGATCGACAGATCGATCGTATTGACCGAGCTGCGGCCGGTGTACCAGCCGAGCGGGCGCTCGCCCGTCACCTCGGTGTGGATGCGGATCGCCTCGCGCATATGCTCAGCCTCTTCTTCGCGGCTGAAGTCACGGTATTCGATCCATTTGAGGCCATGCGAAGCAATTTCCCAGCCGGCTTCCTTCATGCCGGCGACGGCTTCGGGGTTCCGTTCAAGCGCCGTTGCCACGGCGTAGACCGTGACCGGCATGTTACGGCCGGTGAACATGCGCCAGAGGCGCCAGAAGCCGGCGCGGGAGCCGTATTCGTAGATCGATTCCATGTTCATGTGGCGCTGGCCAGGCCACGGGGCGGCACCGACAATTTCGGACAGGAAGGCTTCGGATCCGGCATCGCCATGCAGGATATTGTTCTCGCCGCCTTCCTCGTAGTTGATCACGAACTGCACCGCCACATTGGCAGCGCCGGGCCATTTGGGGTCCGGTGTGTTGCGGCCGTAGCCGATCATGTCGCGCGGATAATCTGTCACCGCAACAGCTCCTCATTTTCGAGGCAACCGTAGCACCACTGTGGTGAAAACTCGACGCTCAACACCCCCCGCTTTTGTTGAAACTGTTTCACTGGCCACGCCGCCAGGGACCGCGCGTTCCGTCCGGACGCGCTTAACTTCTCTCTCAATAAGTATTTGTAATAATTATAATATTTTTACGATTTGGCGTGTCGCCCTTTCAAGTGTCGTTCGAACCGTTCAATGCTCCGGACGCCGGCAGGCGCGCCAGCAAAACGCCACCAGCAAGAACCAGCAGCGCGCCTGCGATCTGCATGGGTCCCAGGTTCTGATGAAAGGCAACGATGCCGAGGATTGCGGAAAACGGAATCGCGGCATAGCCGACCGGTACGACAATGACGGCATCGGCATTCTGGAAAGCCTTGATCCAGCAGAACTGCCCGAATAGCGCGAACGGTCCGATTGCGAGCAGCCAAATCAGCTCGTCGCCGTGCATCGGCCGCCAGACAAAAAACAACGGTCCAGCAAGCATCAGAACCGCCAACAGGTTCACGTAAAGCATAATCGTGAGCGGCCGGTCACGACCGGTCAGCAACTTGATGAAAAAGAGTTCTGCCCCCGACAGGAATGCGCCCGTGACGGCAATTGTGATCCCAACAATGTTCGAGCCGTCCGATCCAGTGTGCGTCTGGGCGCGCACGATCAGCATGGCGCCTAGCAGACATGTCATCGCGGCGAACCAGTGCATCGGACCGGCCCGCTCCTTCAAGAGCACGATGGCAAGCAGCATGGCAATGACGCCGTTGGTCAGAAAGATCGAAATCGCATCTTCATAAGCTATGAACAACGGCGCCGAAATAATGCAGATTTCCCCCGAGACACCGCTGACCGCGCGTGCAAGGTGGAGGCCGGGTATTTCGCTCTTGACCGGCGCGAAACCCCGGTGGATCCACAAAACCGCAGCGCTGATCAGGACCGCCGCGCCGAAGTAGCGCATGAAAACGATCTGGACGGCGTCGACCCTGGCACCAACGAAATCGGCCGAGGCGAAAACGAAGGTGAAGATCAGGACCGCAAGCAGCGTCCACAAAAGTGCCCTGATTGTCGAAAGGTTGAGTTCCAAAACATCCAGCCTGATTCAGCCAAGATCCGCCCGGTCGGATGAATCGTTTGGCAACGCCGAGGGAAATGCAAATTCCTGGAAAGGTCAATGACCGGAAAACGGCCGGTCAGGCGCGCCGCGGCCCGGCGGAAGCGTTCAAGATGGCGTCGACCAGCGCGCTTCCGGCCGTTTCAATTTCACCGCTGTTGTCGACGATCACGGCACCGGGCCAATCGACCTTGAGATTGGCGCTGCGCGCCAGTCGTTCGAGGATCTCATCCTCGCTCTCGCGACCCCGCAAAGCCAGCCGCCTGGCAAGAACGTCCGGTGACGCGGTGATATTGATAACAACGAAATTCGCATAGTGCTCGCTGAGACCCTGCAGGACCGCGCGTGAGCCGTTGCAAACCGCGCAGTGGCCGGCCCGGATACGCGTGTCGATTTCGATCGGAAGACCGTATCTCAAACCGTGCGCCGGCCAGTGAAATGCGAACTTTCCCTGCTGCAACTGCGTTTCGAAGGCCTCCGTCGTCGCCGGAATGTGATTTTCGGTGGCCCCGTCCGCCGGCCGCGTAATGACCCGCCTGACGAAGAAGACGTCGTCACGTTCGGCAAGCGATTCTCTGGCGAAGTTCAACAGCGTGTCCTTGCCGGCACCGCTCGGACCGACAACGGCAACGAAGGCGCCGCCTTCGACAGGCAAGCCGTTCGACCTGCCTTCACGTGTATCAGCCATGGAAACCACTATGCCACCCGGCGGCCTTCGCGCCAGACGGTTCGAACAATCGGCACGTGGTGGTCGACGCTGACGCACACCAAATCCCCGCGCTTGCCGATGGCGATCTCGCCACGGTCGTCAAGCCCGCAGGATTCGGCCGGGTTCTTTGACACCATGCAGATGGCCTCCGGCAGGCTGATGCTGTCAACACGCTCGCCGAGACCAAAAGCCGACTGGATCAGGCTGAAGGGGATATAGTCGGATGACAGAATATCCAGAAGCCCGTTCTCGGCCAGTTCCTGCGCCGCGATATTGCCCGAGTGGGAGCCGCCGCGAACGACATTCGGCGCCCCCATCAAAACGGCCAGGCCAGCCTCCTTGGACGCCTTCGCCGCCTCGAATGTGGTCGGAAACTCGGCCACTTCAATGCCTTGCGCGACCGCTTCGTCGACATGTTCGAGCGTCGCATCGTCATGGCTTGCCAGCACGATGCCGCGGTCCTTGCAGGCCTCGGATATGGCCTGGCGGTTGCGATCCGAATTGGCTTCGGAATCTGCGATCCGCTTGGCGCAGAATGCCTTGAAATCCTCATCGGACATCTTCAGCTTGCCTTGGTAATAAGTGCTGTAGGCCTCGATGTTCCGGAACTGGCGCTGGCCGGGGGAATGGTCCATCAGCGAAGCAAGCCTTACACTGTCGTCGCTCTCAAAGACCTGAAAGCCATCAAAACAATCGGCCGCCGAGACCTCGCAGCGCAAGTGCAGGAAATGGTCGGCGCGCAGGCGATCGTTTCTGCAACCGTCGTCGATCGCATCGGCCAGCTTGCGCATGTCCCTGGCCGACAGGTCGGCATCCTCATCCATGCCGATACGCAAAGCATCGAAAACCGTCGTGATGCCGGAGGAACAGATCTGCGCATCGTGGGCGAGGACTGCAGCGAAAGGGTTCCAGCGGACCTTCGGACGCGGCGCATAGTGGCCTTCAAGATGGTCGGTGTGGAGTTCCACGAGGCCCGGAATCACATAGTCGCCTTCCATGTCCTCGGCGGACGGGAGGGATGTGGAACCGCCAATGTCGGCGATGCGGCCGGCGCGCACGACAACAGTGCCGTGGACGATTTCGTCCTTCAATACGATCCTGGCGTTCTTGAGTATCAGCTCGGACATCTTTTCCTGCGTTCTTGTCGTACGTCTCATGCGGACCGGCGTTGCTCGCTGGCCGTCAGCGGAAACAGGGAATGGACCTGAAACGGTGCACCGCGTTCGGCCTCTGTGAACAATGCGAAATTGCGAACCTCGACGGGCTCACTCAGCACCGGATCGAAAAACGCATGGAGCGCCTGTTCGACCCGTGCCGCGTCACTGGCTCCGACCGGGCCAGTCAGGGTCATGTGGAAGCGAAACTCGTCAAAGACGTAAGGATAACCCCAGCGCTGGAGATTCGCCAGTTGTGCAGGCGTTAAATTCTGCGGCGCGCGGCGTTCGATCTCCGCCTCGCTCAACGGTGCACGAAAACGGTCGAAATCGCGCACGGCGCGCCCGGCCAGGTCATTGAGGTCAGCCACCGGTTCTGTCGGAATGAGGGCAAAGAAGGAACCGATCCTCTCGATCGTCATTTGCGGGATCTGGAATTCGCGAACCGTTGCCGCAAAGGCGGTCAAGGCCGCAACCAGCTCGGTTTCGCTGGTGTCCGCCGCAAGCCGGAACGGCGCCTTCAGGGTTCCGTGGAAGCCGTACCGGCGCGGTGCGGCCGTGTGAAAGGCTATTTCCGCGTCGTTCAGCCCTGTGATTGCCGGCGCTTCGACGGTTTCGTCGGTAAAGGCGTTGCGTCCCAGCCAGTTTGTCGCCACCCGGGTCAGCGGATCGTTCAATGGCGGCGCAAAATAAATGGCGTACCGCATCCCATCATCTCCCAGAGAAAGTCTGAATTCCAAATTCGCCCATTGCGGCTGCCGGACCTCATAACACAACTGTGCGACAATATTATCAGCCATCGCATATCAATCTTCCGATCGGTCACGGCCCATCAGGCGGCTGCGGATGGCGTTGGAGATATTGTCGAAGATAAATACCGTCGCCAGGATCAGTACCACCATATAGGCAACATTTTCCCAATCCGCATTGGTGCGCATGGCTTCCCAAAGTTTCAGACCAATGCCACCGGCGCCGACTGCGCCGATGATCGTGGCTGAGCGGGTGTTCGATTCCCAGAAACAGAGCGACTGGCTGGCAAAGACCGGCAGCACCTGCGGCACCACCCCGTAGCGCTGCACCAGCACCGGCGCAGCACCGACCGACCGAATGCCCTCGCGTTGACGGTCATCAATGTTTTCCAGCGCCTCGGAATAGAGTTTGCCGAGTGTTCCGGTATCGGTAAAGAAGATCGCCGAAATGCCGGCCAGCGGCCCGGGCCCGAAGGCACGCGTAAAGAACAGTGCCCAAATCAGCATGTCCACGCAGCGCAGGAAGTCGAATGCCCGCTTGAAAATCTGGTTCGCCAGCCGGCTCGGCGTGATGTTTCGTGCCGCGATGAAGGCCAGCGGAAAGGCAAGGAGCGTTGCAAACAGCGTACCGACAAAGGCCATGACGATGGTCTGCAACAGCTTGATCCAGACATCGGCATGCTGCCACTCGGCATTGTAGAGGATGTTGTCCCAGGCAAGAGCTGCGTTGGACATCTCCGGATCGATGCGTTCGCCGGAGAAAATCAGGCTGAAAACCTGCGAAAAACTCTTTCCCCAGAAGGGCGAGTTCGTGTCGAACCAGAAGTTCTCCCAGCCGAAGAACCGGTGACGGACCTTGACTTCGTCGCTCTCGACTTCGACCGTGCCGGAAAAACCGAAATTCATCAGGATATCGCCACCGGGATCGCGTTGTGACGCCCAATCGGGCAATTCGCTACGGGCGGTAACGGATTCCTCCGGCACGATATCGATGAGAAGCGTCTCGCCGCCAAAATCAACGAAGACCTGACGTGGCACGATCTCCACCCTTGCCGAGCCGATCTCGACATCAACGCGGGTTACCACGGATTCCAAAACTGTCTTCGTTTCCGGGGCGACCGCCTCAGTTTCCGCCGGTTCGTCCGTTCCGGGTGCCATGAAGCTGTTTGCTGTCGCGCCCGAGTCAGCGCCGCCATCCTGCGTGCCCGGTGCGCCGGGAACCATGAAGCTGTTGACCCCTGACTGGGTGCTTGTTTCGGTGCCAATGCCGGCGCCGGCATTGATCTCGACCTCGCGTTCGACAATTTCGGTGGTCCGCTCCAGCCAGTCTGGGTCCGGATCCTTTCCGAGCGGCGAAAACCGGGGAAACTCGACTTCCAGATAGTCGCCGTCATACTCGATGTCCGGCCGCGCTTCGTAGCTGACCCAGTCGGCAAGATAGTTGCCGGCTATGTTCCAGTTGCCGTTCCGGAAGGCTTCCCCGATGCCGAACAGCGACCAGGCAAAAAACAGGTAGGCGATGACGACGACGCCGATCAGCGGCGCGCGCCAGCGCTCAATGAACGGCCGGTTGAAGACCGCGTGGTGGCGTGCTGCAATTTCGTCGACGGCGGAAACGGATAAATTGTTCACTGCCTAGCCTCCACGCCCGAATTCAAATGCCTGATTGCCGACCAGCCGCTTGCGCAGATGTGCGGAAATCTGATCGATGACGACAATCGTCGTAAACAGGAGGATGATGATCGCCAGCGTCTTGGCCTCGTGGCCGCGGCTGATCGAAAGACGCAGCGATTCACCGATACCGCCGCCGCCGACCGCGCCGATAATGGTCGAAGCGCGCACATTGATCTCAAAGCGCAGCAGCGCGTAGGACAGGAAATTCGGCATGACCTGCGGGACGATGCCGAACCAGACCCGTTCCACCCAATTGCCGCCCGATGCGCGCAGCCCCTCCTCGGGGCGCATATCGGCGTTCTCAACCACCTCGAAGAACATCTTGCCGAGCGCGCCGATGGTATGAATGGCCACGGCGATAACCGCCGGGATCGGACCAAGCGAAAGGATGGCGAGAAAAAAGCCGGCAATGACGATTTCGGGGAACGCACGCAGCAGTTCCATGAAACGGCGCACAAAGAACCGCAGCCAACGCCGGGTTGTCAGGTTCTTGGCAGCCATGAAGCACAGCAGGAAACCGAACGTGAAACCGATCAGCGTCGCGACCAGGGCGATGTTGATGGTCTCGATCATCTTGTACACATATTCGGGCACGTAGATGTTTTCGGTCAGGTAGAAACGGCCGTCCGGATAGTTGTATTTCAGACTTCCATCGGCAAAGGGCGACGGAAGGTCGAACATGGCGCGCCAGATCTCCGCCGCCGAGCGCGGAATCAGATCGCCGATAAAATCAAAGAAATGTGGCAGACGGTCAAAGAACTTGCCTGCATTTGTCTCATTGGCGAACCAAAGCGAGGCTGCCAGGACAACGGCCAGTCCGAATATGCCGCCCCATGTGTAGAGGCGCCTTTTGAACAGCATTTCCTGCCAGTGCCGCTCGACAATCTGGCCTTCAGCGGAAAGCTGAACGGATGGAATGGCAGTGCTCATGTTTGCTCGTTCCAGCGAAGTTGACCGTCACACCGCGAACCCGACCGGGCCGCGGTGAGACGTATTTCAGCGGATTAGCTTCCGATCTTCGCCTTACGCGCAGCGATGATGGTCTTGTAGAAGTTCTCGTCGACTTCCGTGAAACCCTTGTAGTCGCCACCCTGGATGGCGCTGAAGCATGCCGGGTCCTTCTCGGGAAGGGCCAACATGAACGCCTTGAACTTGTCCTTCATGCCCGAATCCATGGAGGAACGCACGACGATCGGGCCGTTTGGAATCTGCGGTGACTGCCAGACCTGGACGAGATCGCCCATGTCGAGGATACCCTTGTCGACCATCTTGCGCAGGTTCCCGGAGGTGTAGCCGTCTTCGAACTTGCCGACACCGGAAGACCAGGTGGTGCCGGCATCGAAATTGCCCTTGACCACTTCGAGCACAAGGTTCTCGTGACCACCACCGAAACCGGTCTCACCAAAATACTCGTCGATGCTGGTGCCGACATCGTTCGGAAGCGAAACGCTGGGGACCAGGAAGCCGGATGTCGAATCCGGATCGGCGAAGCCGAGCTTCTTGCCCTTCATGTCATCGAGCGTCTTGATGCCGGAATCCTTGCGGGCGACCATGACGGCATAGTAGCCGGTCGAACCGTCGGTCTGGATGGTGGTGAGGATCGGCTCAACAGCCTTCGGATCGGCGAGGTAGACCTTGGCGTAACCGGATGCACCAAGCTCGGCATAGTCAAGCGTGCCGCCCAGCAGACCCTGGACAACACCGTCATAGTCGGCAGCCAGGAAAAGCGATACTTTCTCGACGCCAATGGCGGCGGGAAGCTGCTCAACCATGCACTGGAAGTTGCGCAGGCGGTCGGCTTCGTTTTCGCCGCCGAGAATGCCGATGCGGAACTCCTTGAGGTCTTCCGCTTGGGCCATGCCGGCGAGCATGGCGGTCAGCGCAACAGCGCCGAGAAGGGTTTTCTTGAACATGGGGTTTCTCCTATGATGATTGTCCAGCAGGATTGTTCTGTCCCGCGATTTTGAATGCCGGAAAGTCATCGAAGACCCAGCCGTTTTTCAGTGTGTCGTAGATGATCGCGAGCAACTTGCGCGCTGTGGCGATGATTGCCTTGCCGGCCCCGCGCCGGGCTTTGATCCGTTGGTAGAAGGCATTGAGGTAGCCCGAGTAACGAATGGCAATGAGCGTGCACTGGACCAGCGTGGTGCGCATCAGTTTGTTCCCGCGTTTGGTGATCCGGCCCCGGTTGTCAGTCTCGCTTGACTGGCTGACACGGGGGACAATGCCCACATAGGCGGCCAGTTTGTCCGCGTCTTCGAAGTCATCGACGTTGCCTATGCCGGAAAGGAATACGGCTGCCGCGCGCGGCCCGACACCCTTGATCGAGATCAGCCCGTCATATCCGTCCATGGCCTCGGCGGCGGAGGCGATCTCGCGATCAAGTTCGGCGATTGCATCCGTCAGGCTGAGCGCCTGATCGCGCACGATGCGCAGTTCCACCTGTTCGAGGCTGGAGAACCGGCCGGTCTCCAGGGCATTGAGCCGTCGCTTGGAGCCCAGGCTTTCCTTCTTCAGCTTGATGCCGTGGCGGGTGTGGAGCGCGTGGATCTTGTTCAAAAGCCGGGTGCGCTGCTTGACCAGAAGGTCGCGCGTGTGGGTCAGCGACGCCAGTTCGCCTTCGGCCACCGTTTTGACGCGGGTCTCAGGCAGCATGTCCTTTGACAGAAAGAAGGCCAGGGCCCGGGCGTCGTTTCTGTCCGTCTTCTTCACCGACTTGCGGATCACGCCGAACTGCTTCGGGTTGACCACCACCACACGGCCAACGCAGGCGATCACTTCGTCGCGGAACCAGGCCGAATTGCCCGTCGCTTCCACGGCGACCTCATCGTCCGCATCAAGGCTCAGGCAGAACCGGTCCAGATCGGCCGCTGCCAGCTGGCAGGTTTCAAAAACCTCGTTGCCGTCCGCGGCAAGGCGGCAGACCGTGAAAGACGTCGTGTGGAGATCGACACCGATGAAAGCCATTGCTAAAATCCTCTCGTTGGCGGGAGGCGGAACCCTGCAAAGGGGTGTGAACGGCCAGGCCAGACTCCTATACGAGATCACCGGGTCGAACCGGGCCTCATGCTGGTCGTTCGGATGCAGGCGGCGGGTAATCTCCTGTACAGGGTCGCAATGCCCTAAAAAGACATCCAGCCTGCAGCCTATCCGCCTCTCCCGGCACTCTAGCCGAGTCGGGATGCATGACCGCTCACATCCCATTCATGCCATCTCCTGTCTTAATCCCAGTCAAACTCAAAACAGTCTTTGTGGCTGGCCCTTTACGCGGGCAAAACGATCATGGTCCCTGTCCGGTTCTCAGGCCGCCGGCTCAAGGGGACCCAGCGATTCCTCGCGGCTGCCGTCCGGCTTGCCGAGGCTGGTCGATGTGATTTCCTCAGATAGTTCGTCGCCGTCGGCGCCGTAGATCATGCGCACGGCGTCCCGGGTCAGTTCGCTCGCCGGTCCGTCGAAGACGACCTTGCCCGCTGCCATGCCGATGACGCGCTCGCAATAGGTGCGCGCGGTGTCGAGCGTATGCAGGTTGGTGACAACGGTAATGCCCTCCTCGCGATTGATGTTCTTCAGCGAGTCCATGACGATCTGGGCATTGAGCGGATCGAGCGATGCGATCGGCTCATCGGCGAGCAGCATTTTCGGCTGTTGCATCAGCGCCCGGGCGATGGCGACACGCTGTTGCTGGCCTCCCGAAAGCGTTCCGGCGCGCTGCAGTGCAGTCTGGGCGATCCCGAGGCGTTCCAGCGCCATTATGCCCATCGCCCGTTCCTCACGGGACCAGGATCCGACCAGGTTGAGCATCGTCGAGCGGTGATTGAGGCGTCCCAGCAGAACATTGGTCAGGACATTGAGGCGCGGAACCAGGTTGAACTGCTGGAAAATCATGGCGCAGTCACGCTGCCAGCTGCGCAGTTCAGCGCCCTTCAGCGAGGAGACCTGGATTTCGTTGAAGCGAATGACACCGCCGCTCGGATCAATCAGCCGGTTAAGCATGCGAAGCAGTGTCGACTTGCCGGCACCGGAGCGGCCAATGACACCGACCATCTGACCCTGGGGGATGGTCACGGTGACATTGTCGACGGCGGCAAAGTCTCCGAACTTTCTTGTGACATTCTCAAGCTTCAGCATCGCCGGCCCCAGTCGTGCTCCTGATTGTTGTCAGGGCTACGGGTAGAGCCTGTGCGTGACCGCAAAATTACACTTTTATGTCATGAATATAACATTGTTCAAAACCGGCATCCGAAGGTGCAACCGTTCTCTAATTTATTGGAATAGCACAACAAACCCGCTGATCAGATCAGCAGGAAGACATCGATTCCGAGCCGCACCGAAATCTACTGTGCGTATCTGTCCAAAAACTGCTCAGCGGTCATGGAACGGAAATCAGCCAGTGCCGAATGCAGCTGATCATGCTCCCAGTCCCACCAGGCAAGCGCGTCCATCCGGACCGCCGTTTCTTCGGAAAACCGTCGTCGAATCGGCTTCGCCGGCACGCCTGCGACGACCGTGTAGGGATCCACGTCCTTCGATATGACCGCGCCGGCGCCGATGACCGCCCCATTGCCGATGTTAACGCCCGGCAGCAGGATTGCGCCGTGTCCGATCCACACGTCATGGCCGATGGTGACGCGGTTATCACGGCGCCATGCGAAGAACTCCTCCTCATGGGCCTCGCCGTCGAAATAGTCTCCAGCGCGGTAGGTGAAATGATGCTGCGTGGCGCGCCATGTCGGATGGTTGGTCGCGTTGATGCGCACATGGCTCGCGATGTTGACGAACTTTCCGATCGTTGCCGCCCAGGCCTCTGTCTCGCGGATGGCGTATGAGTAGTCGCCAAACTCGCACTCGATCAGGTGACAACGTTCATCGATCTCGGTGTAGCGCCCGAGCGTGCAGTCTTTCACCACCGCAGTCTCGTGAATGCAGGGCTGCTCCGAGAGGTTCTTGTGCATCACGCAGCTTCCTTGGGCGCGCTGAACAGGGAGACATCTATGGCCCGGTCAGCAACGGCTTCGCGCACGTCCAGATCGTGGAAGATCCCGAGCAGCGCCACGCCGACCTCTTTCTTCGACCGGATGAGGTCGACCACCACGGCCCTGTTCGCCGCATCCAGCGAGGCGGTCGGCTCATCCAGAAGGAGCAGCGGGTGATCCGTGATGAAACCGCGCGCTATGTTGACGCGCTGCTGCTCGCCGCCGGAAAAGGTTGCCGGCGGCAACGACCACAAACGCTCCGGCAGATTGAGCTTTGCGAGCAACGCACCGGCCTTTTCGCGGGCCTCTTCATGCGCAATGCCCTTGGCAAGCAGCGGCTCGGCGACAACGTCGACCGCGGCAACCCGCGGAACCGTCCGCAGGAACTGGCTGACATAGCCGACGACATCGCGGCGGATTGTCAAAATGGACCGGGGATCGGCGCTGGCGATATCGACCGTGACATCGTTGTTGGTGATCAGAACCTGTCCGGAGTCCACAGAGTAGTTGCCATAGAGCATTTTGAGGATCGAGCTTTTGCCGATTCCCGACGGCCCGCCCAGGACCGCGCACTCACCCGCAGCAACGGAGAAATTCACATTCTCGACGACCGGCAGACGGATACCGTCGCGCAAATGCATGGTGAAACTCTTGCAAACCTCGGAAACAACAAGCGGCGTGGCCATTGTGGAGATCTCCTAAACCTGCAAAATCGAAGAGACGAGCAACTGCGTGTAAGGCTCACGCGGATCATCGAGAACCCGGTCCGTCAGACCGTGCTCGATCACGTTGCCGTCCTTCATGACCATCATGCGATGCGACAGCAGTCTTGCAACGGCAAGATCGTGGGTGACGACAATCGCGGAAAGGCCAAGGTCGTTAACAAGACCGCGCACCAGATCGAGCAGGCGCGCCTGGACCGAGACATCGAGACCGCCGGTCGGCTCGTCCATGAAAACAAGGCGCGGGCCGGTCACCAGGTTGCGGGCGATCTGCAGGCGCTGGCGCATGCCGCCGGAAAAGTCGCGCGGCTGATCGTCGATGCGGTCGGTGTCGATTTCAACGCGGCCCAGCCATTGCGATGCCGTATTGCGGATCTTGCCGTAGTGGCGATCGCCGATGGCCATCAGCCGCTCGCCGACATTGGCGCCGGCCGAGACAGTCATGCGCAGACCGTCCGCCGGGTTCTGGTGCACGAAGCTCCAATCGGTTCGCATCAGAAACCGGCGTTCGGCCTCGCCCATCCGATAGAGATCACGGAACTGGCCATCCCGCATCCGGTATTCGACAGTGCCCGATGTGGGCAAAAGCCGTGTTGAAATGGCATTCAGCAGTGTCGTCTTGCCGGAGCCGGATTCACCGACCACCGCCAGCACCTCTCCCGGCCACAGCTCAAAGGACACATCGCGGCAGCCGACACGGACGCCATAGAATTTGGTGACGGCATTCACCCGCAAAAGCGGCAGATCACTCATTGTGCGGTCTCCGAAGCCTTTCCGGCGAGATGGCCGACATGACCCTTCTCGCGTCTTTTTTCGCAATAGTGGGTATCGGAGCAGACGAACATGCGGCCACCCCTGTCGTCGAGGACAACCTCGTCCAGATAAACGCCGCGCGCACCGCAAAGGGCGCAGGGTTCCTTGAATTTCTGCACCTCGAACGGATGGTCCTCGAAATCGAGGCTGACCACATCCGTATAGGGCGGAATGGCGTAAATGCGTTTCTCCCGGCCGGCGCCGAAGAGCTGCAACGCCCCGGAGCGGTGCATTTTCGGGTTGTCGAATTTCGGGGTTGGCGACGGGTCCATGACATAACGACCCTCGACCTTCACCGGGTAGGCATAGGTGGTGGCGATGTGGCCGTTCTTGGCGATGTCCTCGTAGAGCTTGACATGCATGAGGCCGTATTCCTCGAGCGCATGCATCTTGCGGGTCTCGGTTTCGCGCGGCTCCAGAAACCGCAGCGGCTCCGGGATCGGCACCTGATAAACGAGGATCTGGCCCTCCTTCAGCGTCTCTTCTGGAATGCGGTGACGCGTCTGGATGATGGTGGCGTCCGCCGTTCTGGTGGTCACGGCGACGTTCGCCACTTTCTGAAAGAAGGCGCGAATGGAGACGGCGTTGGTGGTGTCGTCGGCGCCCTGATCGATCACCTTCAGTGTGTCATCGGGTCCAAGAACGGAGGCCGTGACCTGGACGCCGCCGGTGCCCCAGCCATAGGGCATCGGCATTTCACGGCTGGCGAAAGGCACCTGATAGCCGGGAATGGCGATGGCCTTGAGGATCGCGCGGCGGATCATGCGCTTCGTCTGTTCGTCGAGATAGGCGAAGTTATAGGTTGCCAATTGCGCGTGCGTGTTCATTCGGCCGCCTCCAGATTGTCGTCCTGCGCCTCGTCGCCGCCCTGGCGCGCCTCGTATTCGCCGCGCATGCGGCGCACGAGATCAAGCTCGGCCTGAAAGTCGACATAGTGGGGCAGCTTGAGATGCTCGACAAAACCGGTCGCCTGGACATTGTCGGAATGGGAAATGACGAATTCCTCATCCTGCGCAGGCGCAGTGAGGTCTTCTCCGAGTTCCGTGGCGCGAAGGGTGCGGTCGACAAGCGACATCGCCATTGCCTTGCGCTCGGCCTGGCCAAAGACAAGGCCGTAGCCGCGAGTGAATTGCGGCGGCTGCTTGGCGGAACCCTTGAACTGGTTGATCATCTGGCACTCGGTTACCCGGATGCGTCCGAGGGTGACGGCAAATCCGAGTTCGGGAACATCGATCTCGACCTCGACTTCGCCGATGCGGATTTCACCGGCGAAGGGGTGACTGCGTGCATAACCGCGCTGCGTCGAATAGCCGAGCGCCAAAAGGAAACCCTCGTCGCCGCGGGACAGCGCCTGGAGGCGCACGTCGCGGGCCATGGGAAACTCCATCGGCTCGCGCGTCAGGTCGCCGGTCTGGTGATCGTCCGGCAATTCGCCGTCGCCTTCGATCAGACCTTCCTGATCAAGGATCTCGGAAACCCTCGGCGTATGGCCGGTCTCGGCGTCGCGGCATTGCGGTTCCTCGACAGCTTCTTCGCCCATCAGTTCCGGATCGAGCAGACGGTGGGTGTAGTCGAAGGTCGGCCCAAGCAACTGACCGCCCGGCAGGTCCTTGTAGGTTGCCGAAATCCGTCGTTCGATGAGCATGTTGCCGGTATCGATCGGATTGGAATAGCCGAAGCGCGGCAGCGTGGTCCGATAGGCCCGCAGCAGAAAAATCGCCTCGATCATGTCGCCCCGCGCCTGCTTGAGGGCGAGCGCGGCGAGTTCCTTGTCGTAGAGGGATCCCTCACTCATCACCCTGTCGACGGCGAGCCCGAGTTGCTCGACAATCTGTTCGATGGTCATGGCCGGGACCGAACGGTCGCCGCGGCGGCGATCGGCCAGCAGCCTGTGCGCATTGCTGATGGCGGCTTCCCCGCCCTTCACGGCTACATACATCTGCTAGCTCCCGGTCTCGATTTTGACGGTGCGCGGCAGGCCGACGATGCCATCCGCCGAAGCAAGGATGACGTCGACACCCCGGGGGAAACGCGAGCGATTGCCTTCCCATTGATCGATGAAGTGATCCGGCAGTCCCTTCGGCGCAATCGAAGCTGCGTCCTCGATCCCCGGTCCCGTCAGTTTCAGTGCCGGGCCGCCCTGCAAAGCCTCTATCTGGATGATCAGCGTGGTCGACCGGTCGGGATATTCCTGGGTTCCCTGGGAAAAACTCTCCAGCGAGGCCATTGCCGTGCTGTCCGCGACAACGGCAAAATCTGCATCGAGGGTCTGGCGGGTGATCGGCGCGGAGGTGTTGAACGTCAACCAGCCGGCAACGGCCTCGTCGCGTGCAAGAACAGGATCAAGCCAGATCTTCGTATCATGGTCGAACAGGGTCGCGGCAATGCTGCCGACCGTTGCCAGCAGCGGTGCCGGCGGTTCGGTCAGGCCTTCAAATGCCGCTTCCATCCCGGGCCGCGCCAGGGCGTTCATGACCTGCCGGAAAACGGTCTGACCGTTGAAGACGGGGTCTGCGAAACCGCCCTGAAAGACGGATGCCTGCTGTGCTTCGGCGGTCATCAGTCTTCCCCCCGAACCATGGTGAAGAAATCGACCTTTGTCGCGGCTGTCTCGTCGCGGCGCCTCGCATCGTCTGCTTCCAGGCGCTGCCGGACCGGCGCGACCAGATGTTCTTCGACGGCGGAACGTGTCGCGCCGTCCTGCCACAGTGCGTCGAATATCGCCGCGTGCCTGACCTTTTCCTTGTCTGCACCCAGCGCATAGGCGTGCCCCACTAGACCGGTGGAGAGCTTGACGGTAGCCCGCGTCACCGTGGCTTCGCCAAAATTGAAAGGCGCGCCGCCGCCGCCAATGCGGCCGCGAACCATGACGAGGCCCGTTTCCGGGCCGCGGACGGGGCTGACCGCCGGGCGGTCCGGCCACGTGTCCCATGCCTCGGCAAGCTCCTGGCCGGAGGCCTGGGCCAGCACCGCCATCGCCCGTTGTCGCGCCGCCTGTTCAGGGTCGTCCGGCGCGTTGTTTTGCAACTGCTGCGTTGCCTCATTCATGCGTTTTGTTCCTTGACTTATCTATTTATCTAGACAATTAGACATCTTAACTTTACGGTTATAGCGCAAAGATGACTGCTGTGTGACATAAAACGGAAACGAACATGGAATTTGTGGAACGACGCAGCGGGATTTCGCTGTGGCGCCAGATCGCCGACCAGATCCGCATTGCCATCAGCAATGGCGAGTTCAACGACACCGATATGCTGCCGGGCGAGCTGACGCTTGCCAAGCGCTTCGAGGTCAACCGACACACTGTCCGCAGCGCCATAGCCTCTCTCGCGCGGGAGGGCGTCGTTCGCGTCGAACAGGGGCGCGGGACCTTTATCGCCAGACACCAGCGGCTGCATTATCCGATCGGCCGGCGGACACGATTTTCGGCAGGCCTTGCGGGGCAGACGCGCTCGCTGTCGGGCACCTTCAAGGAAAGCCGCATCGAGGAGGCTTCAGGACAGATCGCCAGTGCACTGGAACTCGAAGCCGGCACACCGGTCCTGCGCCTAGTACGCGTCTCGATGGCGGATGACGTGCCGCTGTCTCGGGCCATCAGCTGGTTCGATGCGAGCCGTTTCCCGGACTTCGCCGATCGCTTTGCAAGGCAGCGCTCCATTACAGCCGTCCTGAAGTCATTCGGTATCGACGATTATGTGCGCATCTCGACGCGGATTTCGGCCCATCACGCCGATCCGCAGACACTGGAGGACCTCAGGCTCTCACCCGGGGCAATCTCGTTGCGGACCGAGGCCATCAACGCGGAAGTCGACGGACGGCGGATCGAGTATTCGAACACCTATTTTGCCGCCGACCGGATCGAGCTCGATATCGACCACACCGCAGCGTCAGCCGGCCTTTGATCCCGCCTTTGTCAAATGTGTGTCGATGCGGAAGCTCTCGGGCAGCCCGCCGCAGTGCCCATTCAAAGCCACTTCAAGTGCACTCGCTGCCATCTTGTGGGCGATGCCAAAGGTGATCTTGAAACCGCCGGTCGCGACAGACAGGTTTCTCGTGCCAGGCACGATCCCGATCATCGGATCGCGGCCGATCGCCTTCGGCCGCAGGCCGGCCCAGCGCTCCAGCACCACCGCCCCCCTCAGGGCCGGGCACAGATCGCCGGCCCGCTCAATCAACCGATCCAGCTGCCCATCGGTTTTTGCCGCGTCATCGAACTTTGTTTCGCTGGTGCTGCCGACGGCCACCCTCCCATCCTCGTGCGGCACCACGTAAAGCCCGTCGACAAAAACCAGCGGCAATTCATCGCCGATGTCCGCCTTCAGAAGCGCCGCCTGCCCCTTGACGGCCGAACCGAAGCCGGACGGCTCCTGTGACAACATCGTTCCGAGGATTTCGAAACTGCCAGTGCCAGCCGCGATGACGGTATGGCCGGCACGGATCGTGCGACCGGAGCTGGTAACCACGGTTCCGGTTTCCCTGTCGAAGCGCTCAAAAGCCTCGTCTTCGATGATCCGCGAACCGATTGTCTTACGCAGCGCCGCAAGATACCGGCGCGGGCTGATGCGCGCTGCCAGCGTCTCGTGGACCAGCCCATGCGGCATCGCCGCCGGATCCGGCCAGGCGTCTTTGTAGGGCGCATCAAGGACCTGCCAGGAAAACCCTGTCTCCGACGGGTGCCAGACTGTCCCGACATCCGCCGAGCGTTCCGCAGCCAGCCCCGCATGATGAGCCCTGGTCAGCGGGAGCAGCCGACCGCAGCGACGATAGCCGCAGGTCATGCCGGCTTCGTCCTCCAGTTTTTCCACTTCGTTGCCGAGACTGGAAAGGGCTTCAAACTGGAACTGTTTCTTGGGGTTCCAACGTTCCGGCATATGCGGCATCAAAGCGCCGAGCAAGCCGCCGCTGGCGCCGCTTCCGACCCGCCGCCTTTCAAGGACGAGCGCTTCAAGCCCCGCCTGCATGGCCAGCCGGGCGATCCAAAGGCCGACGACACCGCCACCGACCACCAGAAGATCACAAGACAAATGTCCGTCTGCGATAGTATAGGAGGTGTCACTTCGATGTGTCATGAGGACGGATCATGAACCGGCAGGACGAGACTGGCAGCCCCACACGGTGTGAAATTGAGTGGCATGAGGGTGATATGCCCTATTCACCGGAGTTTGGCGATCACTTTTATTCGCGCAGCGATGGCCGTTCGGAATGCGAGCACGTCTTCATCAATGGCAATGACCTGCCCGGCCGCTGGCCGGAAAACAACAGTTTCACGGTGGCCGAGCTCGGTTTCGGAACCGGCCTGAACTTCTGTGAAACCTGGAGGCGCTGGAATGAAATTCGCGGAAGCGACGGGCATCTTCTGTTCGTGAGCTTCGAAAAATTCCCTCTTCGCGGCGCCGAGATCGCGCGGGCGCTGTCTGTCTGGCCGGATCTCGATGATTTCAGCCGCCAGCTTACCGGTCACTGGCCGGAAAATCCTCCCGGTTCCGTGCGGATTGATTTTGATGACTGTATCGCGCTGGAGCTTCATGTCGGTGATGCACTGCAATGCCTGTCACTGTGGCAGGACCAGGCTGATGCCTGGTACCTTGACGGCTTTGCGCCTGACCGCAATCCCGACATGTGGTCCTCGGAGCTCCTGCGGCAGGTCTACGACCACACTGTCCCCGGCGGCAGCTTCGCGACCTATTCGGCCGCCGGATGGGTGCGCCGCAATCTGGAAGCGGCGGGCTTCAATGTTGAAAAACGTCAAGGTTACGCCGGCAAACGGGAGATGTGCACCGGCGGGCGGGCGCTGACCGATACGGCATAAAAAACCGCGGGCGTCGCCGCCCGCGGGGATTGTTTCTGACGAGGCGCCTTAGAGCCGGATTTAAAAGTAGTTGAGCGATATCAATGGTTTGTGATTCAACAGTCTTTTCAAAGAAGATGGAGAATCACGATGCCATGGAATGATATCGCCCGCGCCGAACATAACAGAGACCATTTGAGATTTCCAAGCGATTTGACCGATGAGGAATGGACGATACTTGCCCCGTTCATTCCGCCGGCAAAACGGGGTGGACGACCGCGTACGACCGATATGCGCGAGGTGATGAACGCGATCCTTTATATCGCAACCAGCGGCTGCCAGTGGCGCATGCTGCCGAAGCAGTTCCCACCGGTATCGACGGTACGTGGCTATTTCTACACCTGGAGCCGCATGGGTCTTTTTGCAGCCATCAATCACCTCCTGGTCCTCAATACCCGCGAACTGGAAGGCCGCGCGGCTTCACCGACGGCCGGCGTGATCGACAGCCAGAGCGTGAAAACCACCGAAAGCGGGGGCGTTCGCGGCTATGACGCCGGCAAGAAGGTCAAGGGCCGCAAGCGACACATCGTCACCGATACGATCGGCCTGATGCTGTTCATCATCGTTCACGCCGCCAACATTCAGGACAGGGACGGGGCCTGCGACCTGATCAGGGCTGTCGGCGACCGCTTCCCCTGGCTGCGCCACATCTTCGCCGATGGCGCCTATGCGGGACCGAAGTTGCGAGCAGCGCTCGCGGGGCATGGCGACTGGACGGTCGAGACCGTCAAGCGCTGCGACAGCGCAGTCGGTTTCAAGGTTCTGCCGCGTCGATGGGTGGTGGAACGAACTTTCGCCTGGCTCGGGCGCTGCCGCAGACTGGCCCGGGACTGGGAGAGGACCATCCAGAACTCAACCGCGTGGGCGTTCATAGCAAGCATCCGGTTCATGACGCGGCGTCTCGCAAGGTATTGTTACGTTTGAATAACTTTTGAATCCGGCTCTTAGCGATAGTCGTAAGTGCCGTTCTTCCACTCGTACCAGACATAGCCGGGCAGCGTGACGTCGCCCTTTTCGTTGAAGCTCAGACTACCGAGCACGGTCGAAAAATCACCGGTGTTCAGAGCCGGGATGACCTTGTCCGGCTCTGCGGATCCGGCGGCCTTCGCGGCTTCCGCCCATGCCTGGATGGCGGCATAGGTGTAAAGCACGTAGCCTTCCGGCTCGATGCCCTTGTCGCGGAACTTCTTGACGACATCAGCCGCCGCGTCGTTCTTGCGCGGATCCGGCGAGAAGGTCATCAGCGTGCCCTGGCCGGCATCACCGGTGATCGACCAGTATTCGTCGGTCACAAGCGCGTCGCCCGAGACAAGCTGCGTGTCCATGCCCTGGTCGCGCATCTGGCGAACGATCAGGCCGGCTTCCGTGTGATAGCCACCGACATAGGCGACATCGATGGCTTCCTGCTTCATCTTGGAAACAAGCGCCGTGTAGTCCTTTTCACCAGCGGTGTAGGCTTCGTACATCTGTGCCGAGCCGCCGAGGTCTTCCAGAACCGTTTTCGTGGCATCGGCCAGGCCTTTGCCGTAAGCGGTCTTGTCGTGAAGGATGGCGATGTTCTTGTCGTTGAATTCTTCAAAAAGAAGACCACCGGCAACGAGACCCTGCTGGTCGTCGCGGCCGCAGACGCGGAAGACGTTCGGTCCGCCTTCGTCCGTCAGCTTCGGGTTTGTGGAGGCCGGAGAAATCTGCACGATTCCTTCTTCCTCATAAACCTTGGAGGCCGGGATGGATGAACCGGAGCAGAAATGCCCGGCCATGAAGACCACGCCCTTCGATACCATCTGGTTGGCAACGGCCACGGCCTGCTTCGGGTCGCACGCATCGTCACCGACACTGAGGACGAGCATCTCGCCATTGACACCGCCGGCAGCGTTGATGTCTTCAACCGCCTGCTCGGCACCTGCCTTCATCTGCGCGCCAAAGCTTGCATATTGACCTGTCATCGGACCGGCTGTCGCGATCTGGATATCAGCCCAGGCCGTGCCGGCACTCATCCCGATGCTGAATGCAAGGGCGGTGGTTGCAAGTAGATATTTCCTCATGCTTCTTACTCCCGTTGAGGTTAATTATCAGGCTAAGGTCACGTTTCCGCGTAACTGTTCCGCATTCTGAATAAAATTGCAAATACAATCACGTAGATCGTGCAGTGCTTACCCCTCAGCTTTCTTTTCGCGCCAGTTGAACGGTCCTGATCGCTCGTACAACCAGCTGTATTGGGTTACCATCTGACGCACACGCGTAATCCGGTAACCGAGAAGCGCGGCGGAAATGAGAACCGCCGCGTCAACCACGTAGTAGTGGAAGGAAAGGAGCGCACTGCCGAAGAGCGCGTAATGGAAAAACCGAACCACGGCGGCGAGCAGCAGCGTGTAAAGGATCGGCTGGATGATGGGCCGCCAATGGGAAGCCAGCGCGCGGCCGGTCATGTAGGCCGCGGCGCCACCGATGACGACGGTGAGCATAAAGAAGGTCGCGAAGTTGGTGTCCCACAAAATACCCATCAGTGCGCCCCTCCCTCGAGATAGGCCGCCCGCACCTCTTCGCGTGCCAGGAGCTCGGCGCCGGTCCCGCTCATGGTGATCTTGCCGTTGACGATCACATGGCCCTGATCGGCGAGTTTCAGGGCATGGTAGGCATTCTGCTCCACGAGGAACACCGTCAGACCCTGGCTCTTGTTGAGTTCCTTGATCACCTCGAAGATCTGCTTGACAACCAGCGGCGCGAGACCGAGCGACGGCTCGTCGAGCAAAAGCAGTTTCGGACGCGCCATCAGCGCCCGTGCGATGGCCAGCATCTGCTGTTCGCCGCCGGACAGTGTGCCGCCGCGCTGGTCCTTGCGGTCCCTGAGGCGCGGAAACAGCTCAAAGGCCCGCTCTGCGTCCTCGTCAAAATGCTCCGGGTCTGCCACGGCAGCGCCCATAAGAAGGTTTTCGACAACGGTCATGCGCGGGAATATGCGCCGCCCTTCCGGTGACTGCGATATGCGCAGGCGCATGATCTCATGGGTGGGCATGCGGGTGATGTCCCGGCCGTCGTAGATGATCTGGCCCGAGCGAGCGCGCGGATCACCGCAGATAGTCATCATCAGGGTCGACTTGCCGGCGCCATTGGCACCGATCAGCGTGACGATCTCGCCTTCGTGAACATCGAGCGTTATGCCGCGCAGCGCCTGGATCTTGCCGTAGAAGGTCTCGACGTCGCGTATCTGAAGCAAAGGTGCCTTGCTCATTGGCGCACCTCCGCAGCGGTTTCCTCGATCTCGCTCTCGACGGCATCCACCTCTTCGTCCTCAACCCCGAGATAAGCGGCGATCACCTTCGGATCGCTGCGCACTTCGTCGGCGGTGCCGTCGGCAATCTTGACGCCATAGTCGAGCACGATGATGTGGTCCGAAATGCCCATCACGACATTCATGTCATGCTCGATCAGCAGGATGCCGGTCTCGCACTCCCCGCGCACGAAGAGCAGCAGCTTGTTGAGTTCCTCGGATTCCGCCGGATTGAGACCCGCCGCCGGCTCGTCGAGACACAAAAGCTCCGGACCGGTGCACATGGCACGGGCGATCTCGAGCTTGCGCTGGTCGCCATAGGGAAGGTCGGCGGCAGCGTCGTCGGCACGGTGGGTGAGATTGATGTGTTCGAGCCAGTATTCCGAACGCTCGACGGCTTCCTTCTCGGCACGCTTGAAGCTGGCAATGCCGAAGATACCGCCAATGGTCTGTTTCGAGGCCCGCATCAGAGGATTGTGCTGGGCAATCATCAGGTTCTCCAGAACCGTCATGCCGCCGAACAGACGAATGTTCTGGAAGGTCCGCGCGACCCGGGCATTCTTGGTGATGCGGAAGTCGTCCATGCGTTCGAGCAGGAAATCCTCGCCATCGTTGCGATGCATGGTGATCCTGCCCTCGGTCGGCTTGTAGAAGCCGGTCAGGCAGTTGAAAACCGTCGTCTTGCCGGCGCCATTCGGTCCGATCAGCGCGGTGATGTCGCCCCGACGGGCCGTCATCGACAGATCGTTGACAGCGAGGAGACCGCCGAACCGCATCGTCAGGTGCTCCACGGTCAGGAGCGGGGCGTTTGCTTCGTCTGCCATCTCAGTGCCCCTCGCCCTGTGCGACCATATCAGCCGCAACGGCCTTCTTCTCCTTCAGGAAAATCGACGGCTCGCGGGTCGCGATCAGGCCGCGTGGACGCCAGATCATGATCATGACCATGGCAAGACCGAAGATCAGCATGCGGTATTGCTCGGCCTCACGGAAGATCTCGAAGCCGCCGATCATCGCAACCGATGCAATGACCACGCCGACCTGCGAGCCCATGCCGCCCAGGACGACGATGGCAAGGATCAGCGCCGATTCTATGAAGGTGAAGCTCTCGGGCGAGATAAAGCCCTGTCGCGTTGCGAAGAACGATCCGGCGAAGCCGGCGAACATCGCGCCCGTCGCAAAGGCGGTCAGCTTGATCGAAACCGTGTTGAGACCGAGCGAGCGGCAGGCGATCTCGTCTTCCCTGAGCGCCTCCCAGGCGCGCCCGATCGGCAGGCGCCGCAACCTGATCGTGACGAAATTCGTGATCAGCGCAAGGATCAGGATGAGAAAATAGAGGAAGATGATGCGGTGGATCGATGAAAATTCAAGGCCGAAGAAATCCGCGAATCCACCCTCCCCGCGCTTGAACGGGATACCGAAGAAACTGGGACGGGGAATGCCGGAAATGCCGTCCGGTCCGCCGGTGAATTCGTACCAGTTCAAGAGCACAATGCGGATGATTTCGCCGAAGGCGAGCGTCACGATGGCGAGGTAGTCGCCGCGCAGCCGCAGCACCGGAAAGCCGAGAATAATGCCCCAGAACGCCGCGAGTATGCCGGCGAGCGGCAGACACATCCAGAAGGACAGGCCGAAATACTGGGCGAGCAGCGCATAGGAATAGGCGCCGACCGCATAGAACGCCACATAGCCAAGATCGAGCAGGCCGGCGAGGCCGACGACGATGTTGAGGCCCCATCCCAGCATAACATAGGTCAGGATGAGAATGCCGAGATCAAGCAGGTAGCGGTCCGTGAAGGGCAGAAACGGAAACACGACGGCGAACAACAGGAACACCGGCACAAAAGCCTTGCCTGCCTTTGCCAGGAAGTCGGCATAGCGTGACTGCAGCGCTTTCGGCATGAATGTCCGGTCGGCGCCGGTCGGCCGGCGCCAAACGGTCAGCAGCAGGATCAGCCGGCCGATAACAACAGCGGCAATGACGAAGAATGCCTCTTCAAAGCGCAGCACAAGTGACAGGCCACCCGTGGCCGTTTCCGTCTTGAACGCGATGGTGGAGCCGAAGATGGCGGCCCCGAGCAGTGCTGTTATGCCCAGGTCCTTGCCGATTTCGGCCAGTTCCAGGCCGCTGCCGGCTACGCCGTTTTGCGTCGCTTCAGCCATCAGACTTTCTCAACCTCAGGCTTGCCAAGCAATCCCTGGGGCAGGAAGATCAGCACGATCGCCAGCATGGAAAACGCCGCAACATCCTTGTATTCCACCGAGAAATAGGCCGACCACAGGGTCTCGATAAGCCCGATCACCAATCCGCCGAGCATGGCGCCCGGCAGTGATCCGATGCCGCCGAGCACCGCCGCGGTGAACGCCTTCACACCGGCAACGAAGCCTATGTAGAAGTCGATCACTCCGTAGTAGAGCAGGTACATCAGCCCGGCGACGGCGGCGAGCGCCGCGCCCATGACGAAGGTTGTGGAGATCGTCCGGTCGACATTGATTCCAAGAAGCGATGCCATCTTGCGGTCCTGCTCGCAGGCCCTTTGGGCGCGTCCCAGCGACGTCTTGGCGATGATCAGGGAAAACACCGTCATGAGCACAATGGTGACCGTGATGATCAGGATCTGCATGTTGGAGATCTGGACGACGAATTCGCCGTTCTCGTCAACGCGCCGCATGATCGTGTGGCCGCCAGAGATAATCGGCTGCAGTGGCTTCACGCGCGCGCCCTGTGAAATCTGGATGTAGTTCTGAAGCACAATCGAAACACCGATGGCGGTAATCAGCGGCGCCAGCCGGAAGGAGCCGCGCAGTGGCCGATAGGCGAGCCGCTCAAGCGTCCATCCATAGGCGGACGAGATGACCATTGCGCACATGAGCACAAGGATCAGCGCCAGGATGATGATGAAGATGCTCGAGGAGGCTGCCAGTCCAAGTGCCGTTATCACGATCAGGGAGATGAAAGCGCCGACCATGAATATGTCACCATGGGCGAAGTTGATCATGCCGATAATGCCGTAGACCATCGTATAGCCGATGGCGATCAGTCCGTAGATCGATCCAAGGGTCACGCCATTGATCAATTGTTGTACGAAATATTCCACAAGCTTCCCCAATACTCCTGCGATATGGCTTCGGCGCTCAAGCGCGTTGGCGCGGCGAAGCCGCTGTGCCCCTAGACGGTTTTATCCTGCAACATGAAATTCCTGCGCGCCCGACACGGCGCGGTATGTGATGGACTAAATGTCAATTGAAGGCCCCGGACATATGAGGCAGCGAAGCCAGCCGGCCGCGTTGTTCCCTGGAACCGGCCGATGAACCCACTAACCGCTTGCCAAACACCTGCCGGCAGCATACTTCCCCGATCTGCGCCTTGACGACGCTTTTTGTTCAAGTCGCTAGAATGGCCAAAATTGTTTTGAGATCAACCCCTATTCGCGCGCTTGGAAACTGTCGCGGTGGATGGCGTCAGCTTGGCGCCTTTTGATCCTCCGCATCCGCCAAAAGGACTTGTTTCCTGCCATATCCACGCCCTATTCGACAGCCAGACGCGGTTTTTCTTCCCAAGCCGACATGCGAATGTTAAGGGAAGCCTCAAAAGCCCGGTTGTTTGCGGGCAACCGCTGCAATCTTCGAAAGAAGACGCTTACGGACTGCAAGCAATCAACAACAACAAAATCGGGGAAGCATGAGCGCAATCATTGATGTGCGGAGCGTGACAAAGCGTTTCGGCGGTTTTTTTGCCGTAGACGACTGCACGCTTTCCATCCGGAAGGGCTCTGTGACCGGGCTTATCGGTCCGAACGGGGCTGGAAAAACCACCCTTTTCAATATGGTAGCGGGCACGTTTGCACCGACTTCCGGCAAGATCCTTCTGGATGGAGATGACGTCACGGGACTGCCCGCGCACGAGCTTTTCAACCGCGGCCTCTTGCGGACTTTCCAGATCGCCCACGAGTTTTCGCACATGACGGTGACCGAAAACCTGATGATGGTGCCCGCGCACCAGAGCGGGGAAAATCTTGCGTCAGCCTGGTTTCGCCCGATGCGCGTGGCGCAGGAGGAAACACAGGTGCGCCGCAAGGCGGAGGAGGTCATGGACTTTCTCAAGATCACCCACGTCAAGAACGAGCTCGCCGGCAATCTGTCGGGCGGGCAAAAAAAGCTGCTGGAGCTTGGCCGTACGATGATGGTCGACGCGAAGGTGGTCCTGCTCGACGAAATCGCCGCCGGCGTCAACCGGACCCTGCTTAACGACCTGGTTTCCAATATCGAGCGTCTCAACCAGGAGCTTGGCTATACCTTCTTTGTCATCGAGCACGACATGGACATGATCGCACGGCTCTGCGATCCGGTCATCGTCATGGCTGCCGGTACGGTGATGACAGAGGGACATATCGAGGACATCCAGAAGAACGAAGCGGTGATCGAAGCCTATTTCGGCGGTTCCCCTACCGGCCAGGCAACCATCGACACCAACCAGGAGGTCCCGCAATGAGCCTTCTGGACATCAGCGACCTGCATGCGGGCTATGGGCAGATGAGCATCCTGAAGGGGGTGAATCTCAGCCTCGATGCGGGCGAGATCGGCGTCATCGTCGGCCCAAACGGAGCCGGCAAATCCACCACGCTCAAGGCCATCTTCGGCATGCTGAACATTACGGAGGGGTCGATCCGGTTTGACGGCAAGGATATCACCGGCATCCGCTCAGAGCAGCTTGCCGATCACCGCATTGCCTTTGTTCCGCAGGAGCACAACATTTTTCCTACGCTGACGGTGCACGAGAACCTCGAGATGGGCGCCTATGTGCGCCGTGACGATTTTTCGTCCGTCATGGATCATGTCTACGAGATCTTCCCGCCGCTCAAAGACAAGCGCGGCCAGCCGGCCGGGGAGCTTTCAGGCGGTCAGCGCCAGATGGTCGCCTTCGGCCGGGCGCTGATGATCGAGCCGAAGCTCATCCTGCTCGACGAACCGACGGCCGGCCTGTCGCCAATGTTCATGTCACAGATCTTCGACCGGGTGATTGCCATCAACCGGACCGGCGTCACCGTCGCCATGGTGGAGCAGAATGCGAAGCAGGCGCTGGCCATCGCCCATAAGGGCTTCGTCCTTGCCGGCGGGCTCAATTCCTACACCGACACCGGGCAAAACCTTTTGAACAACCCCGAAGTCGCCGCGAGTTTCCTCGGCGGATAGCGGGAGAGGCACGTTGAACGAGATTGTATTCTTCATAAACAAGGGACTGGTATCGGGCCTGATCATCGGCTCGATCTATGCTCTCGGCGCCATCGGCGTGACGCTGGTCTTCGGCATTCTGCGCTTCGCGCATTTCGCCCATGGCGACATGATGACCCTCGGCGCCTTCATTACGCTGATCCTGACTGCCGCCCTTGCCGCCCTCGGCATCACGCTGCCGCTTCCCCTAGCCTTCATCGCCATGTTCCCGGCCATGGTGATCACCGCTTTCATCGCCATCGGGCTCGACCGAACCTTCTACAAGCCGCTGCGCCAGGCCGGTGCGCGCCCCGTTGTTCTGGTCATGGCCTCGGTCGGCGTAACCCTGATGCTGCAGGGGCTCATACGGCTCTTTGCGGGCGTGCGGGCGCGGGACATGTTTGTCGAGGCGCCCAAGGAAATCTTCCGCCTGCCGTTTCCGGGCGCAAGCCGGCCGGTGATCATTACCGAACCACAGGTGCTCTTGATCGGCTTTGTCATCGTTGCGGTGATCGCGCTGCACTGGTTCCTGACCCGCTCGCGGCTCGGCAAGGCCATGCGGGCGGTTTCCGACAATCCGGAACTGGCACGCATTACCGGTATCAACACGGATCATGTTGTGTGGGCGACATGGGTCATCGGCGGCGCGCTTGCCTGCGCTGCAGGCACCATGCTGTCGATGGACGTCACCTTGAAGCCGGACCTTTCCTTCAACATTCTGCTGCCGATCTTCGCCGCCACCATCGTCGGCGGTATCGGCCAGCCCTACGGTGCCATTGCCGGCGGTTTCCTCGTCGGTTTCTGCGAAACGCTCGCGGTCTTCAACTGGTCCATCCTGCTGCGGCCGATCAAGGATCAATTGTGGTTCGAGGTACCGACCAGCATGGCGCTGGTTCCGACCGAATACAAACTGATGGTGCCGTTCCTGATCCTCATCATCGTGCTGATCTTCCGGCCAACCGGCATCTTCAGAGGAAGGGTGCTGGCATGAGCGGCGAGAACCAGTATTCCATCATGCGCGACGTGGTTTTGTTTGCAGCGCTCGGCGTGCTCATCCTGCTGATCTTCATCAGCCAGGGGCCGGTCTATTCGCTGCGCATGATGGTCGAGGCAGGATGCTACGCGATCATTGCTTTGGGCCTGACCATCCAGTGGGGCTATGCCGGCCTGTTCAATGTCGGCATCATGGGATTCATCGCCGCCGGCGCGGCCACGTCGATGATCGTTTCCTTTCCCCAAAACGCCGATTTCTGGGCTTCGGGCGGACCGTCGCTCGTCGCGCTCTTTATCATCAAACTGGTGATCAGCGGCGTCGCCCTTTGGGCGATCTACCGCTCCTCCCGCTGGGGTGTCGGTCCGAAGCTGCGGGGACTGTTGACTGCCATTGCCATTGCCATTGCCTATCTGGTTCTTTCCGAGCACATGGCCGTCATGTCGGACGAGATCGAGCAGGCGAGCGGCTGGATGGGCGGTCTCGGGCTGCCGGTGCTCGTCGGGTGGATCGTCGCCGGCATCGTCGCCGGCGTGATCGCATGGTTCGTTGGCAAGATCTGCCTTGGCCTGCGCGCCGACTACCTTGCCATTGCAACGCTTGGCATTGCCCAGATCATCAAGACCTTCCTGAAGAACGCCGACTGGCTGACCCGCGGCACGCTGACCGTTTCACCGCTTCCCTGGCCGGTTCAGACGCCTGCGGACGGCGAATTCATCATGGCGCGCGCCTCCTACCTTGCGGTCGTCGCCATCGCCATCGCGATCATCTACCTGCTTCTGCAGCGCGCCTATCACGCGCCCTGGGGCCGCATGATGCGGGCGATCCGCGACAACGAGAACGCCGCGGCCTCCATGGGCAAGGACGTTAATCGCCGGCGGCTTGAAATCTTCGTTCTTGGCTGCGTGCTGATGGGCTTCGGCGGCGCCGTGCTGATCCACTTCGCGTCGATCTACGACCCCTCGGGCTTTCTCGATCTCAATCATACATTCCTGATCTGGGTGATGGTGATCCTCGGCGGTTCCGGCAACAATCGCGGTGCCATCTTCGGTGCCGTGTTCGTCTATATCGTGTGGGTGATGTCCGAACCCGTCGCCTTCTGGCTGTTCAACATGATCGGCACCTACGGCCAGGCCTGGCTCGGCTGGGAGCCGCCCTCCGATCTTGCCAGCCGGGCGCTTCAGATGCGGGTCTTCGTGATTGGCCTGACGATCACGCTGGTGCTGCGCTTTGCACCTCAGGGCGTTTTACCCGAGAAACAGGCGCGGCACTGAGCCGCCCCGACGCTTCCGTTACCGCGGTGCCTATTGCCTGGCCCGGCTGGTTCAATTATTAAACCGACCGGAACTGTGATGATGCCAGCGGGAGGGTCCGACAGCGGTGGGAACGATCAGCAACGCGCTCGGTCTGCTCAATCTTTTTTCCGAATCGCGACCTGAAATCGGCCTCGCCGAGATGCGAAGCTTGTCCGGATACGACAAGGCGACCACCTATCGTTATCTGACCGAGCTGGTGGCATTTGGAATGCTCGAGCAGGATACCGATACGAAGCGATACCGGCTCGGGCCTGCCGTGTTAAGGCTGGCAAATGTCCGCGAGAGCCTCTTTCCGCTGCGAAGCGTCGTCCAGGCGATTACAGACCGCTTGAGCGATGCAACCAGCGAAACAGCGCATGTGTCGCTGCTTCAGGGTCTGACGCTGTCCCCGCTGGCCAAGAAAGAAAGCCCGAAACATGCGGCGCGGGTTTCGCTCGGTCTTTCGGAAATGCTGCCGCTTCATGCAACCGCATCCGGTCTGGCGATCCTTGCGTTTTCCAAGGAATCGCTGCTGGAACGCACGATCCGTTCTCCGATGAAAAAATACACGGCATTCACCGCGACGGAGGAGGAGCGACTGCGCGCGGATGTAGCAAGAACCGCAGCATGCGGTTTCGGCATGTCGGACCAGGGCTACGAGGAAGAGGTCTTCGGGATCGCGGTCCCGTTCTTTGATCAGCGGGGACATGCAATCGGCACGGCCGCCGTTGCCAGCCCGACCTCCCGCATGTCGGACGCGCTGGCCGACACGATCAAGAAGTCCCTTGTTGTTGCCAGCCGGGCAATCACCGAAACGCGGGGCGGCACGATACCGGAAAATCTCGAACAGGCGTGGCGCAAAAGCGGCATATAACGAAAAAGGCCCGGATCGCTCCGGGCCTTTGAATTTCTGTCATGACGACCAGCTTATTCGGCGGAGCCGGTGCTGGTGATCTGACCCTCTTCGATGGCAATGGTCTCGTAAGTGCCCGGAACATCGCCGTTCTCGTCGAAGGACTGCGGGCCTGCAGCGCCTTCATAGTTGATGTCCTTGCCGGCCGCGATCAGCTCCTTGGCCTTCTTCCACTCGGTCGGAAGAATCGTCTCGCCCGGCTGGTTGGCAACTTCGCTGACGGCCGCGGCAATGGCCGCACGATCCGTGCTTCCGGCCTTCTCGGCGGCAAGCGCCAGGATGAAGGCGGCATCGTAGCTGTTCGACACGAAAGTGCCATTGCCGTCAACGCCGTCAGCATTGGCTGCCACGTTGAATGCATCGGCGCCCGGAAGATCCGGCGTCGAAGGACGCGTCATGATGATCTTGCCGGTGGCAGCGGGAACATTGTCCGCCATCGACTGCGAAACCATGCCGTCGCCGCCGTAGAAGGTCTCAAAGTCGCCGCCTTCCAGAGCCTGACGCAGAATGGTCTGGCCGGAACCGTCACCGTAGGCAAGGATCACCAGCGCTTCAGCTCCGGTCGCGGAGAGCGAACCGATTTCGGCGCGGTAGTCGGCCTTGCCATCCTCGTGGGCTTCGGATGCGGCAACCGTTCCACCGGCGGCCGCAAAGGCTGCCGCGAAAGCGTCAGCAAAGCCCTTGCCGTAGTCGTTGTTCACATAGGTCACGGCAACGTTTTCCTTGCCGGCCGCGCGAACGACACGGGCGAGAACGCCGCCCTGATAGGCGTCGGATGTCGCGGTGCGGAACACCAGGCCCTTGTCGTCGAGCGTCGTCAGAGCCGGCGAAGTCGATGCCGGCGAGATCATGGCAACGCCGCCGGGAATACCGGCATTGTTGGCGGCAGAGATCGTGGCACCCGAGCACAGTGCGCCGACGATGGCCGAGACATTGTCGACATTGACCATGCGGTCAGCCGCGTCGGCAGCCTTGGTCGCGTCGGCGCAGGTGGTGTCGCCGACGACCAGTTCGACAGTCTTGCCGTCGAGCAGACCGCCCTGATCGTTCACATGCTTCAGTGCAAGGTTGGCACCATCGATGATCGGCGGCACGAGGCTCTCGATCGGTCCGGTCACGCCACCAAGAAAACCGAATTTAACGTCGGCAGCTATCGCGGTTCCGGAAAGTCCGGCCAGTGCAATACCCGCAGCGAGCGCTATTTTGATTTTTGGCAACATAAATGTTTACTCCCATAGATACGGGCCGGTTTTTCCGGCCCTTCGTCCGTTTAAACGGTTCCTTTCCGCTATGTTACGGAAAGTTGAGCGCAATCATAGCGAAACAATCGTGACTGCAAAGCCGAAAATGCAATTTTGGTATACGGCTCAGAAGCCGGGTCGGGAGCCTTGTTTGCCGGATCAAAAGAGCACCCCGCGATGGATTGGCAATCAAGCCGCTGCAACTTGCGGTCGGTTCGTCAGATACACACCGACAACGACAATGACTGTTCCGACAATCATGGCGAGGGAAAGCTGTTCACCGAACAGCAAAAAGGCCTCAATCGCCACGGCGGGCGGAACCAGATAAATCAGCGACGCGGCGCGTGAGACCTGCCCGCGGCGGATCAGATAAAGCAGAAGCACGATCGCGCCGATCGACAGACCGAAAACGGACCACAGCAGCGCAATCGTCAGATGGATGTTCCAGGTCATGGCAAAATCCTCGAACAGCAAGGCGAGCGGCATCGTGAACGCAAAAGCCCCAATATATTGCAGCATTGCCGTCGAGCGCAGATCACCGGTCTGCAGGAAGCGTTTTTGATAGATCGTTCCCGCCGTCACGCTGATCATCGCGACGACATTGACCCCGATCGGGATCAAGGCCGTTGCAACCTCCGACCAGTGAAGCGCGGCCAATCGCGGCACGATGGCGATCGACAGGCCAAGCAGGCCGAACATGATGCCGATCCACTGACCGCGCGTCAGGCGCTCGCCGACGATGAGCGGCGCGGCCATGGCTGTCAGCAGCGGCTGCAGCGCGGCGATCAGACCGGAAAGCGCCGTCGGCACGCCAACGTCGATCGCCCACCAGACGCCGCCGAGATAGATGCCGTGCAACAAAACGCCGGAAAAGACGGCGTGCCACCATTCAGCGCCCCGCCTGGGCCAGGCCGCCCTGACGGCCAAGCACAGGATGATGAGCACAAGTGCCGCGCTGGCGTAGCGAACCGACAGGAAGGCCAATGGCTCGGTGTGCGGCGCGGCGTAACGGGCAACAATCCAGCCTGTCGACCACAACAGGACAAATAGCGCGGGGGCCAGGCGGTCGAGTGTCATTCAGGCTGGATCCGGTGGGAATACAGCCGACTCCTATGCGCTGCGTCCGCCGTAGTAAAGCGAAACCGCGTGCTCGGCTTCTGCAAAAAACAGCCAGCGTTCGACAAACAGACCTGCGATCAGGGCAAGGAATGCGAGGATCAGCCAGACCGTCGAGGCGGCGAATATCCACACAGCCAAAGAAATGACAATCGGCAGGCCGGCGCCGACGACAAGTGCGATGGCCCGCAGTTTCGCCGCGTGTTTTCGACCGATCACATGGACCATTTCCCGGGTCAGATAGTTTTCGCCCGTGTGCGGACGTTCGAAAAGCCGCACACTTCCAATTGAACCCAGGCCGGTTGCGGTCTCCATGGTCGAGCCTGTGTCGGCGAGGCTTGACCGCCCCGCCCTCAGCCACCAGGCAAGCTTGAATGCCCAGGCGATCAGGATTGCAAGGAACGCAAATCCAGCAGCCCCGGGGCGTCCGCCGCTGAGCCCTCCAAGGCCCGCGGCAAGCACGTAGCCGCAGGCGAGCGAAAACAGGAGATAACAGGCTGGTGTCAGCCCCGTGTGCCAATGCGGTACTGTCTTGAGCTGCGCATAGATCATCGCGGTGGTGTAGACGGTCAGCACCGCGCAGGCAGCGACCGGCAGCCCAAGTAAAAGGCTGCGCTCGCCGGCCACCATCCAAACCAGCGTGTAAAGCCCGAACAGAACCAGCGTCACGATTGCCAGCACACCTTCACGCGACAGCCATGAGGACCGCCACTGTGACAGGGCGCGCCAGGCGCGTTCCGGGTGGCCGAGATGGAACGTCGACGAAAGCAGGCCGGCGATGGCGAGACCGCCAGCAAGCGCCGGAATGAGAAACGCGGCGGCAAGGCCGCCGGGCAACGGCATGCCGAGGCCGATCAGGGCTATCAGGCCAAAGCCGGCACCGGACATGACGGTGAAAAAGATGACGGAAACTGCTGGATGCATGGTCTAACCCAGTCTTTCCAAAGCGCGGTCGATCCAACCGAGAAATCCATCCGGCGTTGCCATGTTTTCCTGCAAAGGTGCGGCTGCTGTCTCCGGACGGGTTTTCGGTCGGGGCGGGAGATACTTATTGACCGGCTTTGTTCCCATCTCCGGCATGAGATCGATGCCGCCGCGCTCGGCGACAAGCTGCGAGACATTTGAGTCAGGATCGGAAAAATCCCCAAAATGGCGCGCGCCGGCCGGGCAGGTGCGCACGCAGGCCGGCTCCCGGTCCTCCTCGGGGATGTTCTCGTTGTAGATGCGGTCGACGCAAAGCGTGCATTTCTTCATGACGTTCTCGACCGGGTCCATTTCCCGCGCCCCGTAGGGGCAGGCCCAGGCACACAGGCCACAGCCGATGCACATGGATTCATCGACAAGCACGATGCCGTCTTCGGACCGCTTGTAGCTTGCCCCTGTCGGGCACACCGTCACGCAGGGCGCATCGGCGCAGTGCAGACAGGATTTCGGGAAATGGACGATCGAGGCGGGCGCGTCCTGCGGGCTGACCTCGAAGGTGTGAATGCGGTTGAGAAAGGCGCCTTCCGGCTCGTCTCCATAGGGATCAATGTCACCGAGCGGCGATCCGTAGCCGCCCGTGTTCCATTCCTTGCAGCTGACAACACAGGCATGACAGCCGACGCAGGTGTCGAGGTCGATGACGAGGCCAAGCGCGCGCTCGGTTGAATCCGGAAGGCTGGTCATTGCTTGACCTCCCATTCCTCGCCAAAGGCAAGAACGGACGGCGGTTCTTCAAGCGCATCCTCCTGAGCCGGAAACTGCGGCTCTGAAACCGGGTGCTGCCCGGCTTCGGCCTTTTCGATACGCACCCTCAAGTCAAACCAGGCCGCCTGGCCGGTGATGGGATCGGAGTTCGACCAGCGCAGCCCGTCGGCCTTCGCTGGCAGCAATTCGTGGATCAGGTGGTTGAGCAGGAAGCCCTTCTTTGCTTCCGGCGCATTCTCATCCAGGTTCCAGGCTCCGGAGCGCTTGCCGATGGCATTCCAGGTCCACATCGTTTTGCCGTTGACGGCCTCCATGCGCCGCACCGGAACCTTGATGCGGCCGTGATGGGAGATGACCCAGGCCCAGTCGCCGTCCTTGAGCCCGGCCTCATCGCAGATGGGACCCGGTACAAAAAGCGGGTTGCTGCCATGGATCTGGCGCAGCCAGGCGTTTTGCGATCCCCAGGAATGGTACATGGCCGCCGGCCGCTGGGTGATTGCATGGTAGGGGAATTCATCCTTCGAGACCCCCTCGCCTTCGAATGGCGGGTACCAGACAGGCAGCGGATCGAAGGTCGCCCCGATCCGTTCGCGGTGGCTGTCCGGCGGCTGGCGGTCGCCATGGCCTTCCGCGGCGAGCTGGAACTTGCGCAGCGGCTCGAGATAAAGCTGGAAGACATTCTCCACTTCACCGTCCTGCAAGCCCATTTCAATGGCAAAATCCGTCCAGGCCCGGTTGGCGTGCTTGAAATACTGCGCCTCCTTCGGGACATGCGCCTCGAAGAAGCCGCCATTTTCGATGTAGCGGTTGATCTGACCAGGGTTCGGATCGCCGCGGCCGTGGGTTCCGCCGTTCTTTCCACGCCAGCCGGCAAGCGGGCCGACACCCGGGCGCCGCTGGTGGTTCACCATATAGTCCGCGTAGTCGGCGTATAGCGGCGTGCCATCCCCATCGACCATGCCGGGAAGCCCGAGCCGGGCGCCGAGGTCAAGAAGCACCGACTGGAAACCGCGCACATCACGGCCCTCGCCCTGTGTCGCGGGGTCGACAACCGGCCAGCGGATGGAGTCGGCCAGGGCCTCCGGTTCGGAGATCGGCCGGTCGAGGAGCGATATGCAGTCGTGGCGCTCTAGATAGGTTGTGTCCGGCAGGATCAGATCGGCATAGGCGACCATCTCGGAATTGTAGGCATCCGAATAGATGATCTTCGGGATCACGTAGTTGCCGTCCGCGTCCTTGTCGGCCAGCATCTTCATCACACCGCCGGAATTCATCGACGAATTCCACGACATGTTGGCCATGTACATGAAAAGCACGTCGATCGGGTATGGATCGCCGGCATGGGCATTGGATATCACCATGTGCATCAGGCCATGCGAGGACATCGGCGCGTCCCAGCTGAAGGCATGGTCGATACGCTGCGGCGTAATTCCGTCCTCCTGAAGCAACAGTTCCTCAGGTCCGCGCAAGAAGCCGAGATGCGGACCGGGCAACGGCTCGCCCGGCTTGCAGCCGCCATGCGGCTTCGGTTGCCCGTCGATCGGCCGCGGATACGGCGGCTTAAAGCGGAAGCCCCCCGGGCAATCGATGGAGCCGATCAGAATTTGCAGAAGATGCAGAGCGCGGCAGGTCTGGAAGCCGTTGGAATGGGCGGATATGCCGCGCATTGCGTGAAAAGACACCGGGCGACCGATCATTTTCTCGTGGCGCTCGCCCTTCATATCGGTCCAGGGCTGCTCGACCACCACCTGACGTTCGAAGGCCGCCTCGGCAATCTCGCCGGCCAGCCTGCGGATCTGCACCGCCGAAACGCCGGTTTCGCCGGCGACCGTTTCGGGCGCATAGTCCTCGTTGAGATATTTTCGCGCTAGCAGTTCGAAGACCGGGCGGGCGGTCCGGCCATCCGGCAGGGTCACTGTGCCGTGGAGCGCCGGTTTCAGGCCGGTTTGCCGCGACGAAAGGCACTCTTTTTTCTTTCGGTCGAAGACCAGCGGTTCGCCGGTCTCGTCGCGGGCAAAAAGCCCGTGATCGGCGGCCCCCTCATCTTCGATGACCAGCCAGGGCGCATTCGTGTATCGGATGAGGTAATCGAGGTCGACCTTGCCCATCTTCAGCAGTTCATGGACTAGCGCGAGGATAAAAAGACCGTCGGTTCCCGGCGTTATGCCCACCCACTCGTCGGCAACCGCATTGTAGCCGGTACGCACCGGATTGACACCGATCACCTTGACGCCGCGTTCCTTGAGGCGTCCGAGGCCCATCTTGATCGGATTGGAATCGTGGTCCTCGGCAACACCGAAGATCATGAAGAGCTCGGTCTTTTCCCAGTCGGGCGAACCGAACTCCCAGAAGGCTCCGCCAAAGGTGTAGATTCCGCCGGCGGCCATATTGACCGAGCAGAAGCCGCCATGGGCGGCAAAATTCGGGGTTCCGTATTGCTGCGCCCACCAGCCCGTCAGGGACTGGCTCTGGTCGCGGCCGGTGAAAAAGGCCAGTTTCTTGGGATCGCGCTGCCGCACCTCGCCCAGCCATTCGGTGGCGAGCGAGAGCGCCTCCGCCCACTCGATTTCCTTGAACTCGCCGCTTCCACGCTCGCCGGTGCGCAACAGCGGCTTGTTGAGCCGCGCAGGCGAATAGTGCTGCATGATGCCGGCCGAACCCTTGGCGCACAAAACGCCACGGTTGATCGGATGATCGCGGTTGCCTTCGATGTAGCGGACCTTGGGGTTTACATCAGCGCCCTTACGCAGATGCACATTGATGCCGCAGCGACAGGCGCACATGTAACAGGTGGTCTTGCGGATCTCATCGGACACATGGGGCGACCGCTCCACACCGTGCCTGTCTCCGCCCATTGATGAACTCCCTGATCCCTTGAAAAACAGCGCCTTCGGCAAGTCTTCTATATTATATCTTTTTACACTTCCAGAGCACGCGGGACGATTGCCGTGGTACGGCAATTAGAAGAGCATGTTGTATTCGGGGAGGACCAGAGCGCCCAAAGACTAGGAACCAGTCGACCTTGAAACACCGGTGCCCGCAACCTGCCGGCATATTCTACCGCCGGGACGCCGCCGTCAGGGCATGACCGCGCGGCCGGTCGACCGAGCCGCGCTCGACGATGGAAGCCTCGAGACGGACCGATTCGATACCGGTCCCATCGTCCAAATAGCTGACCAGTGACTGCGCCACGCTCGCCCCCATGCGGGCAGTCGGCAGGCGCACCGTCGTCAGGGGCGGCGCGCTCTGCGCTGACCAGTCCAAATCGTCGCACCCCATCAGGCTCAGATCGTCAGGGATGGTGATCCGGCGGCGGCCGGCTTCGAAAAGAACACCCAGCGCGATGACATCGGACAGGCTGAGAACCGCTGTGATGTCGCCGATTTCGGTGAACAGTTGGCGAGCGGCAGAAACGCCGCCTTCAACATCGAGCGTCGAACCGCATAGCGTCAGCGAAACGCCCATTTCACCAGCGCCCCTCTCAACACCGGAAATCCTCAACCGGGTCCGGTCATTGTCCGAGACCGGGCCATGCACGACCGCAACGCGGCGGTGGCCGCAAGCCGCCAGGCGCCTGATCGCTGCATGGCCGATCGCCGCGTTGTCATAACCGATCGCCGGCAGCCCGTTGCTGGTTTCGCACACACTGGTGCAGACTGCAGGCATGTTGCGGCTGGCCAGCGCGTCGAGCAGCGCGTCGCTGTGCTCCGCGCCGGAGAGGATGATCGCCTCGGCGCCAAGATCCATCAGTTCGCGCACACGCCGTTCCTCGTTTTCAGGCCGTCCCTCGGTAGTCGCGATCACCAGCGCGTAGCCTTCATGTGCCAAAGCCTGCTCGACCGCATTGAGGAACCGGGCAAATATCGAGTGAGCCAGCGTCGGCACCACGGCACCAATCGTCTTTGTGCGGCTGGTGGCCAGCGCACGGGCAGCCGCATTGGGCGCATACCCGACCGCGCGCATGGCGCTGAGAACACGCTCGCGGGTCTGCTGATTGACGTTGTCGGCATTGTTCAGAACCCGCGAAATTGTCGCGACGGACAAACCTGTTGCTTCGGCCAGACCTCGCACACCGGTTTTTTTCATCCTGAAACGGTTTCCTCCCGACCTGGATAACGATGAGATTATCTAGCCCAAACAACTCGATATGCTGAAAACTAACATATCCACCGGCAAAGTCATTGACTCATGTAACCGTTTACAGTTTTAATATGTAACCGGTTACATCAACTGAAACAACACGGAGATGGGGTGTTGCAGATTTTTGCTCCCGAATCCGGCGGACTACTGAGCCCGGGCATTCGCTATGTCGGCTTTGCGGAGCGCAGCCAAAACAGCAGCCTTCAAATCCGTTATGGTGAAACCGGCCGCGTGAAGGTCGGCAGCGGCGATCTTGTTACCATCACCTGCGTCGACGGCGGCGCATCGATCCTTGTCGCGGCGATCGACAGTTCCGGCGCAAACGCGCTCGAGCAACTCGACCTCAAGCAACACGAAATCCCGGATGAGACCGTGCACGGGGTTGACCGTTCGACGCTTGATGGCTGGCTTGAAGCACGTGGAGCGTCCGCATCAGCAGTGTGTTTTGCGCGCCTATTTGAAGTCGGAACGCCAGCCGCGGAGCGTTTCACTTTCCGATCTCAGACCGACTGCACGCTGTGGCTTGCCTCGCCGGCCGACGCGGCGATGGTCACTGAAGGCGGCGGCGGAACCTTTGCTGTCGACATCGCCCACTCGTCACCAGCAAGCCTGCTTCCCGATCCCCTGGGAGACGTGCGGGACGAGTTCACGGTCGACAGCGGCACTGCCCGCGCTTACGAGGTGCGCAAGGGCGACTTCATCCAGGTCATCGACATCATGGGCCGGCAGTGCTCAGACTTCATGGCGATGCGGGCCGACGCGCTCGACAGCGGCGTCGAGCGCTTCGTCGATTCAACAGTTACGCGCACATTTGCCGGCGGTGCCTATCCTGGCCCGGGCCTTTACGACAAGTTTCTTGATCAGGACATGCAGCCGCTCCTATCGGTTGTCCAGGACAGCATCGGACGCCACGACACATTCGCGCTGGCCTGTACGGCGCGCGGTTACGAGGAGCGGGGTTTTCCCGGCCACCTGAACTGCTCCGACAATATCTCCGAAGCATTCGCGCCTTTCGGCATCGGCCGCCGCGATGCCTGGCCGGCGATCAATTTTTTCTTCAATTCCAGCATCCTGCCGACCGACAACCGGTTGCAGGTCGAGGAGGCCTCGTCGCGTCCGGGCGACCACGTCATCATGCGGGCCTTGACCGACCTCGTTTGCGTATCCACCGCCTGCCCGGACGATATAGACCCAATCAATGGCTGGAACCCGACGGACATCCACGTGCGCATCTATACGCCCGAGGCGCCGATCCGGCGGGCTGTCGCATACCGGCCATTCCATGACAGCGAGGTTTCCATGACCCGAGAAAGCGCATTCAACACTCGCACGAGTGCGCTGACGCGTTCGTTTCAGGTAGCGCGGGACCTGTGGCTGCCCACCAGCTACGAAGCGACGCGCGCCATCGGCGAATACTGGGCATGCCGCAATGCTGTCACCATCCAGGATACATCATCGCTGCTTAAATATGATGTTCTGGGGCCGGATGCCGAGCGGCTTTTGCAGACCTGCCTGACACGCGACATAGCGCGGCTTTCTGTCAATCGCGGCGTCTACGCCCTCGCCACCGCGCACAACGGAAGCGTGCTGGACGACGGCACGCTTTTCCGGCTGGGTCCCGACCTTTTCCGCTGGTGCTGTGGCTCGGAAGAAAGCGCCCGGCACTTTCAGGAAACTGCCGCAAAGGACGGCCTGAAGGTGTGGATCAAGTCCCATGGCCCATCCATGCCCAGCCTCGCAATACAGGGACCGAAGAGCCGCGAATTGCTGGAGCGTGTCGTATTCATCCAACCGCACCAGCCAGCGCTCGACACCGTCAAGTGGTTCGGCGTCACGATTGCCAGGCTGCACGACCGGAACGGGCCGGCATTCATGCTGTCACGCACCGGGTTTACCGGAGAACTCGGCTACGAAATCTTCTGCGCCAAAGATGGGGCAATCGGGATCTGGGATGCGCTGATGGAGGCGGGATCCGATCTCGGCATCACGCCGATGGGCCTCGACGCCCAGTCGACCCTGCGCATCGAGGCCGGATTGATGGTGGCGGGCGCCGAGTTCACGCCGGACACCGATGCGCTTGAGGCGGGACTCGGATTTGCCGTGGATTTCAGAAAGGAAACCTTCATCGGCCGGGACGCGCTGTTGCGCAACCGGGCCGCGCCGCGGCGGAAGCTTGTCGGTCTGATCTTCGACGGCAACGAGGCCCCGAACCATGGCGACGCAGTCCTGTCCGACCGCTTGCAGGTCGGAACCGTGACGAGTGCAACCCGCTCCCCGGTTCTGGGCCATCCGATTGCCATGGCGCGTGTCGATATCGAATTTGCGCAGGAAGGCGGCACACTCGAGATCGGCAAACTCGACGGCCACAGCAAGCGCCTGCAGGCAAAAATCACCGCCATACCGTTTGTCGACCCGAAGCGAGAGAAAGCCAGGGCCTGACGCATACCGACCGGAAACAAGTCTTAAACAAGAAGGGAACTTGGAAATGAAAAAACTGATACTTGCAGCGGTGTTTGCCGCGTCGACAAGTCTGAGTGCGCAGGCGTCCGACACCGTGATGATCGGCGAACCGAGCTGGCCGGGTGCCAAGATCATCGCCAATCTGATCAAGGTGGTGATCGAGGAAAAACTCGGCGGCCAGGCCGAACTGGTGCCCGGGACAAACCCGGTCATCTTTGCCGCCATGGATGGCGGCCGCGGCGATATCGACGTCCACCCCGATGTCTGGCTTCCCAACCAGAAGAGCCTGACGGACGAATATGTTGACGGCAAGGGCACGGTGGGTCTGTCTTCCGGCGCCTATGAGGGCCGCTCCGGTTTCTGCGTTCCGAGCTACATTGCCGACGAACACAATGTGAAATCGGTCTACGATCTGGCGACACCGGAAGCCCAGGCGCTCTTCGACACCGACGGCGATGGCAAGGGCGAGATCTGGGTCGGCGCATCCGGCTGGGCATCGACCAATGTGCACAAGGTCAAGGCGCGCGACTACGGCATCGAGACCTTCCTGGAGCCGGGAACAGAGGACGAAACGGTCTTTTACGCGAAGCTGAAGGACGTCGTGTCACAGAAAAAGGGCGCCGTGTTTTACTGCTACAAGCCTCACTATGTGCATGCGCTTTACGATGTGACCATGCTTGAGGAGCCGCCGCACGATCCGGAAAACTATACCATCGTGCAGCCCGACGCCGACGCTGACTGGTACGACAAGTCGAAGATCACGACCGGTGATTCCGTCAAATCCGTACGCATCGCGCACTCCAAGTCGCTCGAGGAACGCGCGCCGGAGGCAGCCAAGCTTCTCGCCAACATGGCGCTCAACTCCGACGACGTGTCCGCCTGGACCTTCGAGGTGGTTGTGAACGGCAAGGAGCCGGAAGATGTCGTCAAGGCCTGGGTGGCCGAGAACGGCAAGGCCGTCGACGCCTGGCTTGGCATCAAGTAACCGGCAAAATGTGGCCCGTCGCCCTGGCGCGACGGGCCGAAGAACAAACGGAACAGATCCCATGGAGACCAATCGGGAAGATCATCCGATCGTCGCGCGCAATGTCTGGAAAATCTTCGGCGACAGGGCCCAAGAGGCCCATGCGGCCATACTCGCCGACGGACTTTCGAAAGCACAGGTGCTTGAACAGTTCGGCTGTGTTGTCGGTGTCGCGGATGCGAGTTTTTCGATCGAAGAGGGCGAAATCTTCTGCATCATGGGTCTTTCAGGCTCCGGAAAGTCAACACTGGTGCGGCACGTCAACCGGCTGCTCGAGCCGACAGCCGGCGAAATCCTCATCGATGGCAATGACGTCATGCGGCTCAACGAGGCACAGTTGCGCGAACTGCGCAATCACACGGTCGCGATGGTGTTCCAGAATTTCGGACTGATGCCACACCGGACCGTACGCGACAATGTCGCGATGCCGTTGGAAATCCGCGGCGCATCGAAACGCGAACGCTGGTCCGAGGCCGACCGGGTACTCGACATGGTCAACCTGACTGGTTGGGAGGACAAATACGCCCACGAATTGTCCGGCGGCATGCAGCAAAGGGTCGGCCTTGCCCGCGCCCTTGCATCCAATCCTGCGATCCTGCTCATGGACGAGCCCTTTTCGGCACTCGACCCGCTTATCCGGCGGCAATTGCAGGATCAGTTCATGGACCTTTCCGCAAGACTGAAAAAAACCACCATTTTCATCACCCACGACCTCGACGAGGCAATCCGGATCGGAAACCGCATTGCCATCATGAAAGACGGCCGGATCGTCCAGACCGGCACGCCCGAGGAAATCGTCATGAACCCCGCCGACGACTACGTGGCGGATTTCGTGGCCGGGATTTCCAAGCTCGATCTCGTCTACGCGCACTCGATCATGCAGCCATTGGATCGCTACACCAGCGAGAATGGCGCCGTCGCGGCCGATGCGGCCCGGGCACATCACGGCAGCGATCTCAATGCGCTGATCAATGTCGCGGTCGAGTCGGATGGCCCGATCCTGATTGACGACGACAATGGCGAGACGATTGGCGTCGTGGATCGCACCGGCCTGATGCGTGCGATCCAGGGCAACCGCAAACAGGAGGCATCGACCAATGAGCCCGCGTGACAGCAGCGAAAGCGGTCTTGAAAACCTCGTCGCCGCATTCGCCGGCAGCAATGCTGCCTATTACAGCCGCCAGTTTGCCTATCTCAGCGAAGCGCCGGGGTTTCGCGCCAGCTTCAACGCCATGGCCGGGCTCCTCAGCCCCGTCTGGTTCGGCGCGAGGGGCCTCTGGTCCTGGTTCCTGGTGTTCCTGCTTGTCGAGACATTTGCCTACATCCAGATCTTTCGCGGCCTGATTGGAAATCTCGGACAGGACCAGTTGGAACGGGCGGAAGCAATCCGGCGGACACTGGCGACGCGCATGGAACAGATCGAGGCCGCGAAGGAATCGGGCGCCAGCAGCCTCGAGTCGCTTGAACGCGCGGCTGAATCGCTCCAGCGCGCGCTTGACGATTCCCTTTCGGCCGCTCAGGCGGCATCCGGAGATGCATTTACGCTGGTCCTGTTCGGCGCTGCCATCTTGATACTGGCCAAGCTGGGCGCCGCGGTGATCGCCAACTGGGCGCTGGAAACCCGCTTCACCCGCTGGCGGTCGGACCAGACGCTGGCCAGTGGATTGTCTCCTGCCCGCGGCATCGCCGCGACGGCAATCTTCGTGTGTGCTGCCGGGCTGTCCTCTTTGCGTTTTGCGCGTCCCGATATCGTACCCATGCTGCTCGACTTTCCCACCGACAAGAATTTCCGCATAGCGGCCGCAGACTGGATCAAGGGCGGTTTCGACTGGGCGAAGAGCAGCGGGGCAGATTTCTTCAACGCCATCACACTGGGCGTACGCTCACTGCTCGACGGTCTGGAGATCGTCTTTGTCGGCACGCCATGGCCGGTGATCATCATTTTTGTCGGACTTCTCGCATGGCTGACCGGCGGAAGCCGTGTTGCCATCTTCACGATCGCCGCCCTTGCCTATCTCGGCATCCTCGGTTTCTGGGAAAAGGCCATGACCACGATCTCGCTGCTGGGCGCAGCGGCGATGGTGTCGATAACGCTCGGCATTCCGCTCGGCATCCTTTGTGCCCGCCGCCCGCGGCTGTTCGCCTTCATCCGGCCGATCCTGGATTTCATGCAATCCATGCCGTCCTTCGTCTACCTCATTCCGGTGATTGCCTTTTTCGGCGCCGGCAAGCCGGCGGCAATCGTCGCGACGCTGATTTTCGGATCACCACCTGTCATCCGGCTGACAGTGCTCGGATTGCAGCAGGTACCGGGCACCGTGCGCGAGGCGGCGCTGGCCTTCGGCGCGACACCCGCCTATCTGCTCTTCAAGGTCGACCTGCCGCTTGCCGCCAAGACGATCATGGCGGGCGTCAATCAGACCATCCTGATGTCGCTGGCAATGGTGGTCGTGGCGTCGCTCATCGGCGCGAAGGGCCTTGGCGAGGACGTCCTCGAGGCGCTTCAATTCGCCTCCGAGGGACAGGGGATCCTGGCCGGTCTCGCGATCCTGTTCTGCGCCCTGATCCTTGACCGGATCGTTGCCGGAAAACCGCAGAATTAGCTGCGGTTTTCGGCATATTCAGAGGACTAATTTGTCGCCTGGAGCGTGAAACGCGACACGCCTGCGGCAATGTTCAGCCCGGTCTGCAACTGGACATTGACCGGCTGCAGGGAGATCGAGTTCTGGAAACCGCCAACAAGAATGTTGGCGCCGGCGCCGACACCGACGGTGGCTTCGGCGGAAGCGCCGATATAGGTGCCGTCAAGGGCGCCTTTCGGCACGTTTTTGCTCGGCGCGAGCACCCACCACACGAGATCGGTGCGGTCCGCCTTGCCGAGATCCAGACCGAATTTCTCAACCGATCCGTCATAGAGTTCGGTTGATCCGTTGATCGACGTGTATTCGCAGCCCAGCGTCTTGTAGGAAACCAGGATGTGAATGCCGGCGTCGGCGACGGAACAGCCGAGCTGACCGATCTTGATCAGGTCAGAGGCCGAGGCAGATGAGGTGCCCACCGCTGCGGCGAACAGCAGAGCCAGAGTCAGTTTTTTCATTGTTTATGCTCCTAGAGTTCGGTCCGCGCCCGGCGCCATGCCGGACGTGCCGATAATGTTTGCGCTTAGACCGCGCAAATATGATGAGGATGTGGCAAGTTCAATGGCTTGCGACAATTTCGCAAAGCGATTGGTAAACGAGCTTTAATCCTAGTCCGGCTCGCTGCCAGGCGGCAGCCAGGCGCGCTTGACGCGATCATGAACGGAAGCATTGTCGGAAAGCGCCTCTTCCGTCTCCTGCTGGATTTCGCGCGCCAGCTTCATATAAGGCTCGTTTTCGAAGACCGGGATCTCCGGATCGTAAAGACGTGCCAGGCGACGGATACCGTCGCGGTCGCGTTCGACAAAGACCGTGACAAGTTTTTCAACCTCGTGAGGGTGAACGCCGAAGGCTTCCAGCGAATAGCGCGCTGCGCGAACGGCGCTGTCAAAAGTCTCACGGACGATATCGTCGGCGCCCGCCTTGTAGAACTCATACACATCGTGCCGGTTGCGGGCCCGAGCGACGATGTGCAGTTCCGGCCGCTCGCGCCGTGCATGTTTGACGATCTCCAGGGCGCGATCCATGTCGTCGATCGCCACCACCAGGAGTGACGCCTCTTCCAGACCCGCCGCATGCAGCAAGTCAGGGCGCGAGGCATCGCCGTAAAAGGTGCGGATGCCGAAACGGTTGAATCCGTCGACCATTTCGGCGCTGAGATCGAGGACCACCGTCTTGTAGCCATTGCCCTTCAGAACACGATTGACCACCTGGCCGAAGCGGCCGATGCCGCAGATGATGGCAGCGCCCTTCTCGTCGATCTCGTCGGCCGCCCTGCCCTGTTCCTGGTCGAGCCGCGGCAGGACCACCTTGTCAAACAGGATGAACAGTGCCGGGGTCAGGAGCATCGACAGGGCCACCACCAGCAGCAGCAGATCGGAAAGATCGACAGGAATGACTGAATTCTGGACCGAGAAAGACAGCAGCACGAAACCGAATTCACCGGCCTGTGCGAGAGACAGGGTGAACAGCCACTGATCGGCGCCACGCAGCCGGAAAATGAAGGACAGTGCCAAGAGCACTGCGGCTTTCAGGGCCATCAGCCCGACGGTCAGGCCGATGACAAGCAGCGCGTTTTCTGAAAGCAGCGCGAAATTGATGCCGGCGCCTACGGTGATGAAAAAGAGGCCCAGCAGAAGACCCTTGAACGGCTCGATATCGCTCTCGAGCTCGTGCCGGAACTCACTGTTGGCAAGAACCACGCCGGCAAGGAATGTTCCAAGTGCCGGCGAAAGGCCCACAAGCGTCATCAAAAAGGCGATCGCAACGACGAGAAGCAGCGCCGCCGCCGTGAAGATCTCGCGCAGCTTGGCAGAGGCGATGAAGCGGAAGAGCGGCCGCGACAGGTAATGTCCGCCGCCAACGACCGCTGCAATGGCGGCGATATTGACGATCGCGACCTGCCAGCCCGACAGGCCTTCGATCAGGCTGAGCTCGGCGCCGTGTCCGCCATGCGCATGTGTGTCGGTGCCGTGCTGGACAAGCTCTGGCAAGGCAAGCAACGGTATCAGCGCCAGCATCGGAATGACCGCGATATCCTGGAAAAGGAGGACCGAGAAGCTTGACTGCCCGCCGTCGCTCTTCATCAGGCCCTTTTCGTTGAGGGTCTGCAGCACGATGGCGGTGGAGGAGAGCGAAAAAACCAGTCCAATGGCCAGCGCGACGCTCCAGGAAAGCCCGAATGCCATGCCGCCGGCCATTACAAGAACCGTGGTGACGCCGACCTGCAGCCCGCCAAGGCCGAGCAGGCGGTTTCGCATGGTCCAGAGCGCCCGCGGCTCGAGTTCGAGGCCGACCAGGAAGAGCATCATCACGACGCCGAACTCGGCGATGTGCTGGATGCTTTCCGTGTCGCCGACAAGGCCGAGCGCCGGTCCGATGACAATGCCGGCGATCAGATAACCGAGGACGGAGCCGAGGCCGAGGCGCTTTGCCACCGGAACCGCGATGACGGCCGCGCAAAGATAAATGAAGGCCTGGAAAAGCAGTCCGGTCAAGGCTGCGCCTCCTCAAGGATAGGCAGCGTGCCGGCAGTCAGTACGGACAATTCATCCGCCGCCTGCAAGTCGAGCCGATCGTCGCGCAAGGCCTTCAGGAAACGGCGATAGCCCTCGACATGCTGGGCGAGACGTTCACTGCCGGCCGCCTTGAGCGCCGCATAGAGCGTATAGGGCGGCACAAAACGCAGGCCGCACAGATTGGCCGTCTGTTCGATCGGGGTCAGCAGGTCACGGAGCGGATAATTGTTGCGCCCGCCTGCCTGGTAGAATTCCTCCGGGCCGCCTGTCGTGACCACGGGCACGAAGAGCTTGCCGGCGATCATGACGCCGCCCTCGCCATAAGCGAAACCGTATTCGAGCACCAGATCCTGCCACTCCTTGAGCAGTGCCGGTGTCGAGTACCAGAACAGCGGGAACTGAAAGACGATCACGTCATGGTCGAGCAATCGACGCTGCTCGGTTTCAACATTGATCTTGAAGCGGGGATACTCGGCATAGAGATCGACCAGCGTTACACCCCTCGTCTGGCGCGCAACCTCTGCCATTTCTGTGTTTGCACGGGAATACCGCTGGCCCGGATGGGCGAAAAGTACAAGTATCTTACGGCCCTGTTGCGCCACGTGCCCTCCCCTCAAATCATCATCCGGCTGACTTTTCCGGTCCTTACGGAGCTTGTTAATATCGAGCGGCAGTTCAACATTTCAAGTGCGGTTCACTTCTGTGCCGGAAAGCGTGAAACAGCGCTTGCCCGACTCGAGTAGAGCGCGCATGATGGGTCCGAACAGGAGAACTCCATCCGATGACAATGCAGACCAGCCAGACCCATCCGATCACCAGGTCGGTCCGGGCTGCGACGTGTGCTGTCCTGTTCCTTGCCTGCTTCGGCAGCGTGGCAGCGCAAGATCAGGATCAGGATCAGGAGGTTACGTCTATCGGTGCGCGGACAACGCTGTTCGTGTTCGGACCGGAACTGCCATTCATGTTCAATGTCGAGGACGAGCGTCTGGACTTCCGGTGGTCTGATCTGGCCACCTACGGCAATACGGCCATCGGCACGCTGGAAAACGGCGCTGGCGAGGTTATCGCTGTCAAGCGGGAGTACTGGGTCGCGGATCCAACCGATCCAACGCCGCGCGCACTGACCGAGGAGATTACCCCGTCCGGTGTTGTGGCCACTTTCGTGCCGGACCGGAAATATACTGTTTCGACCACCGTCGACCTGGAGGCGCTGCAGACCATACTGGATGAGCAGTTCGTCGATACGGAGGCGTTTGTTTACCTGTTTCGCATTTCCGCGACACTGAACTTTGTTGAGTACCAGCTTACCAACCCCGTTCCGAACGGCGAGATCCTTGCCCAGATCGATGCCGGTAACAGCCAGAAGGCCGTGACGATCGGAACGCAAAAATACACTGCAATAGATGTGCCGGCGACGCTTGTCGGCCTGCGAGCGCCCGGTTATCTCAACACGGTGCTTCAGGTTCCCTATCACATCCACTTTCTTGCCGATGACCGCAGCATGCTCGGCCACGTCACCGACCTGGAGGCGGATGATCTCACGGTCGAGTGGACCCGGGTCAACGCGGTCAATATCCATATGTGGGATACGAAGTAACGCGACTTGTATCCAACCGTTTCAAAGGGGGTGGCGCCAGATACCTTTTGTGACGGAGGAATGCCATGTTTCTAAGACTGCCCCTAGCCGCGCTGGCAGCGCTTGCGATGCTTGCCGTGCTGCCCGGCCTGCGCGTGCCGGCCTACAGCGCACCCAACATCCTTCTGATCATCGCGGATGACATGGGGCTTGATGCCAGTCCTTGCTACGACGTCGGTGAATGGAAGCCTGCCATGCCCAATCTTGAGCAGCTTTGCCGCGACGGGGTGGTTTTCGACAATTTTTACGCCGCACCGATGTGCTCGCCGACGCGGGCAACAATCCTGACCGGGCGCTACGGCTTTCGCACCGGTGTCGGCACGGCCGTGAGCCGGCGTTCCAACAATGCGCTGGACCCGTCAGAGACGACGCTGTTTCAATTCCTTGATGCCTATGCGGACGATCCCTATGCCCACGGCGTCATCGGCAAATGGCATTTATCCAACGATGACAATGGCGGCAGCGATCATCCGAGACGCGCCGGTGTCGGCTATTATGCCGGGCTCATCGAAGGCACACTGGAAGACTATTACAGCTGGCCGCGCACGGAGAACGGAAACACCGAACAGGTCAACGACTACGTGACGACGGCCATGACCGACAACGCCATAGCCTGGATCGCCGCCCAGGGCAGCCGCCCCTGGTTCCTGTGGCTTGCCTATGTCGCGCCGCATCTGCCGCTTCACGTGCCGCCGCAGGAGCTGCACACGGTGGCCGGCCTGACCGGAACGCAGCCGGATATGCGCGCCCGGGCGCTCGACTATTATTTCGCCGCCCTTGAGGCGATGGACTCCGAGATGGGCCGGCTGCTTTCCAGCATGTCCAGTGCCGAGCGCGACAACACCGTGGTGATTTTCATCGGCGACAATGGCACGCCGAACCGAACGGTTCAGGCGCCCTTCGAAAGGCGACGGGCGAAAGCAAGCCTCTATGAGGGCGGAACCCATGTGCCGCTGATTGTCGCCGGCAAGGGGGTTTCCCGGCACGGCGAGCGCGAGGCGGCGCTGGTCAATTCAACGGATCTCTTTGCCACAATCGCGGAACTTGCCGGTGCCGATTTTCCGGCGGTATCGGACCGCCCCGAAGACAGTATCAGCTTTGCACCGGTGCTCGCCAAAGGCGGCTCCGGCGGGCGGGACTTCATCTATACCGAGCTGTTCGGCCAGATGCCGGGAGCAAGACGCGGCAACCGAACCAACCAGAACGGATGGGCAATGCGCGACAGCCGCTGGAAATATCTTCATCTCGATGAACAAGGCGATGCCTTTTTCGACCTTTCGGCCGATCCTTTCGAGAAGAACAATCTGATGAATGGCGGTCTGAACGACGAAGAGGAAGCCGCATTTAAAAGGCTTCAGGCAGCCGGCTATGATCTGCGTGCCGGCTACTAGAGCATGCCGGGTTCAGGAAGCAACCAGTGGCAATCATGAATGACGACATTGAAATTGTTGCGGGAGACGATGGAGACAGCCGGGAGATCGAGCGATCCTTGCTTGCTTCGCTGCGCGAGGCCCTGCCGCAGGCAACGAACCGGCGCTTTGTTCTGTGCGCCAGAACGAAAGAAGGGCGACTTGTCGCCGGCGCGACGTTCGAAACCTCCTACGGATGGGCTGCGATCAAGACCCTTTGGGTCGCGCAGGAATACCGGCGCCGAGGGCTTGCTCGGGCCCTGATGCTCAAGGCAGAGATGCAAGCCATCGAGCTTGGCTGCCATGGTGCCTGGCTCGATACGTCCAATCCGCAAGCCAGGGCCTTCTACGAGGCTCTCGGCTATCGCGTGTTCGGGTCCCTGGAAAACGGGCCCGATCAGTTGCCGCAGACTCATCGGCGCTGGTTCCTCAACAAGGCACTCGCGGATGACGGGTAAGGTTGAATCCATCGTGGCCGGAACGACACAGCTCAGAATATCCACGCCCGCACGCCGTGATGGCGTTGAACCTGATTGCGCGTTTCGCGTATGCTGAGGCAGTGGATGTTCGCGCGTCCACTAGGGAGGATGTTACGGTGTTCATGCGGTTTCTGAAGAAACGCGATCCGACAGCGCGGCTCGCCGGCGAGCTCAAGGCCTATGCGCTGGCCATGACGCGCGACCCGGACATTGCAGACGGCCTTGTGCAGGAGACCCTCGCGCGCATGCTGGACCGGAAAGATCTCCCGGAAGACGGCCCCTTGGCAAAGCGCCATGCCTTCAGGACCCTGCACAATCTCTACAGCGATAATCTGCAACACCAGGACGTCAGGCGAGAGCGTCCAGCGGATCATGAACCCGCCGCCGGTGAGGCGGAGGCCGGCACGTTCGACGCTGTTGACCGGCTGATCGCGCGCAATACATTCGAATTGCTGTCGCCGGATCAGCGTGAAATCCTGTTCCTCGTTGATGTGATGGGTTTCACCTATGACGAGGCTGGAGAGACGCTGGGCGTTGCAAGGGATGCCGTGATGACCAGGGTGAGCCTGGCGCGGGCGGACATGATCCGGAAGCTGCATGAATCGCCCGTGCGTCCGCTCAAGCGGCGCGGAAAGAACGAGCAGTGAGCAGATTTTCGCAAAGAGACTTCGAACATCTGAACGCTCTGGCCGACGGTGAACTCGACGAGGAGCACGCGCGTGCGTGGCAGGCGCGTATCGAAGGCCAGCCCAGACTGCGCGCTGCCTATGACGAGATCCTATCGGCGAAAACAAAGCTCGCGAGCATGCGTGCCGGGGCGCCGCAACTGCCGGCGCTTGGCGATCAGGGCAGTTCCCGCGCCGGCGGCTGGGCCATCGCCGGGTCGATTGCCGCCGTTCTGCTGGCCATTGCCGTGGTTTTCCGGCCAGCCGGTGAAAGCACCGATGCGCCGCAATCGATTGCCGGGTGGCATGACCGCTATTCGGCCCTTGAATATGTCGTCGAACCGGGCGACCAGCCGCTTTTCGTTTCATTCGGCGCAGTTGCCGATATTCCGATTCCAGACCTGACGGCCTGGCGGCTTTTCCTGGTCGACCATCGTGTCATCGACAGCGGCTCACAAGCAGCCCAGGCGGTTCTCCACTACCGCGGAATGCGCGGCTGCCGGCTCACCATACGCTACGGCGCCTCGGCGCAGCCCGTTGCAGACACTCCGACACCAGCTGAAGGCCGCTATCACCGCCACTGGCTGGCCGGTGCATCCGATATCGGCATTGTTGCGAGCGGGATAGACGCCAACCGGTTTCAGTCCATCGCCGATTATGTCGAGTTACTCACAAAGGCCGCCGCCGACCCAAGCGGCAAGATGCAGATCGCCGAGGCCAGCGGGTTTTTAAACGCCCCGCCCTGTGCATAAATCCGGGGCGACCGCGTTATCAACCGGCTATTGCCCGCGCCAGCACCTCGGCTCCGCGGATCAGGTCCTTCCTCTTCGTATCTTCTGAAAAATTGTGGCTGACGCCGCCAATCGACGGCACAAAGAGCATGGCAGCCGGCATCAGCCGGGCAACATTGGCAGCATCATGCAGAGCGCCGGAAGGCATGACCCGCCATTTGCCCGGCGCCAGTTCGGACGCGGCCTGTTCGAGGCTTCCGCGAAGGCCGGAATTCATCTCGGTGGGCGGCACCGAGACATAATTTGAAAGATCGAGATGGAGCGCGCGCTCATCGCAGATCCGGTCGGCGGTCGCGCGGACGGTCTCTTCCATGCGGTCAAGCCGGTCTACACTACCGTCGCGCCACTGCACCGTGAAATCGGCCTGCCCCGGCACGATGGAGGAGGCGTTGGGCTGCAGCGTGACGTGACCGATGGTCCAGACAGTGGACGGCGTGACAATGTCGACAAATTCCCGGTTGATTGCCTCGGCAAAAGCAACGAGGCCCTGAAAAGCATCGCGTCGGGCATCCATCGGTGTGGTGCCGGCATGATTTTGATAGCCCGTAAAGCGGACCTGCAGGCTTCGGATACCGACGACGACATCGACGACGCCGATCGCCTCCTGCGCATCGTCCAGCACAGGCCCCTGCTCGATATGCGCCTCGATGAATCCCGAAAACCGGCCGGGATCGACGAAATCCGGGCCGCTGAGGCCGCTCATCCCTGCCCGCGCCTCGGCGAAGGTCCGGCCCTCGAGATCGGTCAGCCGGTCGGCCTCATCGAGTGGCAGCGCCCCCGTCCATACCCGGCTGCCGGTCAGCGCGCCGAAGCGGCCCTCCTCGTCCTGGAAGGATACCACCGCGACAGGCGGCCCGCCCGCATCAGCGGACGCGCGCGCCACTTCAAGCGCGGCAATCACGCCATAGGCACCGTCGAGCCAGCCGCCTTCCGGCTGGCTGTCGCTGTGGGAGCCTGAAAGAATGCACGGCGTGTCCGTTTTCGGAAGTCCGAAGAGATTGCCGACCGGATCAAAGACCGGCTCAAGACCGGCCGCCTCCATGCGCCCGGCAAGCCATTGCCGGGCAGCGATGTCGGCATCGGAAAAGGCGCGCCGAACAACGCCGCCTTCTCGGGCGCCAAAAGACCGCAAGTGCTCGAGGTCGCCCAGCAGGCGGTCGGGATCGATGGCGATGGACGGCATGACACTCCTGCGCATCTTGCTTGAAAAGCCGCAGTCTGGTGCAGTCCGGTAACTTTGTCGAACGATAGTTTCGCCGAAATGCTTTACAGGCGGCGGCTTCAATTGACAGTGCATTTGGCGGGCCGCTAGTGTTTTCGCGGGCAGGATTGTCCACCCGGGGCGAGCTTTTGGCGATGATTGGCGAACGGGCGGCAGACGTCGGATGAATCGCGGTCAAACCCCCGGCACACAGAGTGAAGACCGAGGAGTGCTTAAATGCGATTTCGTTTCCTGACTGTATTGTCTGTCGTCTGCTTGGGCGTATTCGGCACCGGCGCGCTGGCGCAGGACGCCTCCTCGGGCGAACAGCCCGATTTCATCATCAAGGTGCCGGTGAAATTCGACAATCTGCACAAGGACATCACCGGGTCTTACGTGCATTGCGAGGCCTATTCGCCGGACTATGTCTATGGCGGCGACCAGGCGACACCGGCACGCGCCTCGTCGGGCGATCTCGGCACCGAGGACTATGACGGCATTGTCGAAATGGCGCTTTCCGTACGTGACTACTGGGACCCGGACGACACCACCGAGATCGTCTGCGAAATGTCGTTCAACGTGCAGACCGATCGCGGCGTCGAGCGCATCGATTCCGAGCTTTACGGACCGACGACGGCCTTCGGCCGCGACCGCAGCGCCTGCCGCCATGAAGTGGAGTGGCTGCGCGCCGCTTGCACTGAAAAGGACAGCGAGGCGCTCGGCCTCATCCGCCACAAGCTGAACGAGCCGGCAGCGGATACGGGAACCGACACGAGCGCCGCAACATCGGAATGATGACCCGCCGGCCTGCGCTTGCCTTTCTTGCCCTTGCGCTGACATTTGCCGCACCCGCGGCGGCGCAGGAGGAAGACACCTGCGCGGGCCTTGGCGACCTTTCCGGGCGCTATACGACATCCGACGGCAGCATCGAAGCCAACTGGAGTTTCGCCTCTTCCGGCGGCACGCCGCAGGCGGGCGATCCTTTCCAGGCCGAACACACCTATCTGCCGGCGGTGGAGCGGCTGGGACCTGGACCGCATTACTTGCTCTTCGGGCGCATGGGTGACGGCTGCCGTTCGATCAGCGGCACCTGGCGGGCGCTCTTCGCGCCGACCGGCAGCGGATTGACGACCGGCGCCTTCACCGCCTCGGTGGCGCCGGGCGCCATCACCATCGTCAGCGCCGACGATGATGCGGACCAGCCGATCGGCTGGCTGGGTGTCAACTATCAGATCGACGGCAATGGTGCGCCCCAACCCGTCGACCTTCAGGAGCGCCTCGTCTTTTCCGGCCCGACATTTGCGACGCGGGACATCACGATTGACGGGCAACTGGCGTTCCCCGGCGAAGCGCCGGTGTCGGTGGAAATCGATTTTCGCGAATTGCTGCTGTTTTCAGGCAAACGGCCGCAGAGCCGGACGATCGAACCGGACGCGTCGCTGGCGTTCAACGGACAAAGTGCCGGTGCACGAAGCATCGCGCTGGGCGCGGCACTTGAATTTCACGGCAAGCCGGCCGGCACACGTGCGCTGGACCTTGCGGATGCGCTCGCCTTTTCCGGCAAGAAACAGGCGCAACGCGTTGTAAACCTGAATCAAAGTCTTTCCTTCCCGGGAAAGCCGCACGTGGTGCGCACGGTTGAACTTCGCAAAACGCTGGCTTTTGAGGGCCAGCCACTGACCACCCGCGTGATCACCCTGCGGGAATCCCTCGCCTTTTCCGGCAAGCCGCATGTCGTTCAGCAGGTGACGCTCGGCGAAACGCTGGTATTCCGGGGTGAGCAGCGCGGGCCGCGAACCGTTGAGCCGGGCGCACTGGTGTTTCGGGGCAAGCCGCCGGCCATGCGCCGCATCGCGCTTTCCGAGACGCTGGAACTGCACGGGCTGGCGCCGGCCGGGCGCACCGTGACCCTCAGGCGGCAGCTTTCCTTCCAGACGGACAGGGACCGCACACGGCCGGTCGCCTTTTCTCAAAGCCTTGCCTTTACCGGCCCGCGCGCGGTGAGCCGGCCCGTCACCCTGCCCGGGCCGCTGGCCTTTTCCGGCGACACGGTGGAGACGCAGGATGTCCCGCTGCCGGGCAGCCTCGCCTTTTCCGGCAGGCAGATGCGGGCGCAGATCGTTTTGACCGATGCAGCGCTCGAGTTTCACGGCATGACCGGGCCGGTCGAGGTCTCGATCGTGCTGGAGGATCTCGATCCGGTCGGCGCCGGACCCTGCGGGCTGATGCTCGATTCGGGCCTTCGCACACTCGACATCGAAGAGAGCCTGCCGGAGACGCCCGAGGGCATCACGCCCGACTATATCGAGAAGCTGCGGGCCGCCTTCGGGCCCTATCACAGCTATATCGCCGATACGCTCGACAGGCAGGCCGCCTGCATGGAGGAGCGGCTTGCGGGTTTTCGCGAAATCGCCACGGACGCAGCGCATGAAAGCTGGCTGAAGGCGCCGGCCTTCAACGCCGAGACCTTCTACACCAACCAGATCCGCGCGACGCGCAACGCGGCGCTATACCTGCGCCAGATCGCCTGGGAGCTGGAGGGCATCGCGCAGGTGCTCAATGACGAGGAAAGCTTCCACAGTTTCGTCACCGGTGTCGACGCGCCGGAGGCGGCGAATTTCGGCCTGGTGACGGAAGGTGCGGCGGTGCCGGTGCCGCAGGGCGGCGACATCATGCGGGGTCGCGATTTCGAGCTGATGGTCAAACACGCACCCGAGACCGCCGAGACGCTCATAACCGAGCGCAACCGCTACCTGCACCGCAAGCTGGCGCTGCGGCTTGCCTATCTGGAGGGGCTTTTGCCGCGCACGATCGGCGGCCTTGCCGACTGGACGCAGCTCGAGGGCTATCTCACGCGCGAATTCATGCCGCGCGTTGCCGGCGAGATCGCCGCCGGCACCGGCGGGGACGCGGATTCTTATGCGCAGGAATTCTCGGAGCTCGCCCAGGTGACCGGCAACCGCATCAGCGGCAGCGAATTTTCCGATTTCATGGGCGGCAAGGTGCGCGACGGCGATTTCGATCCCTGGCCGGACGCGAAGATCCTGCTTCCCTGATCAATCGCCAGCGCCCACTAACGCGTTGCGCGGGCGAGCGCCTGTTCGAGATCATGGATGAGATCGTCGGCGTCCTCGATGCCGATCGACAGCCTCAGCAGCCTTTCATGCAAGGGAAAGCCTTCGCCCGAAACGGTCTTGCGATGTTCGATCAGGCTTTCGACGCCGCCGAGCGACGTTGCCGGATAAAACACCTCGCAAAAGCGCGCGACGTCGATGGCCGTCTGCTCGCTGCCCTTGACGATGATCGACAGCATGGCGCCGAACTGGCCATCGGTCTGGCGGGCGGCGACCTCGTGGCCGGGATCGGATGCAAGGCCGGGGTAAAGCACCGCCTCGACATGGGCGTGGCCGTCGAAATGCCGGGCAATGGCAAGCGCGTTTTGCGATGCCTTTTCAACCCGCAGGAACAGCGTGCGCATGCCGCGGATGAGCAGGAAGGCATCGAAAGACTGCAGCACCGTGCCCTGCAGTTTGCGGATCTCGGCGATCTTCTCGAACTCCACGTCGGCTTCGCGCACCGACAGCGCGCCGGCGGTGACATCGGAATGGCCGTTCAAAAACTTGGTGGCCGAGTGGAAGGAGATATCGGCGCCGTGTTCGAGCGCGCGGGTCATCGAAGGCGGCGTCGCGGTGCAGTCGGTGATCAACCGCGCGCCGGCATCGCGGGCGATCCTGGACGCCGCGGCAATGTCGGTCACCTCCCAGTTGGGATTGTTCGGCGTTTCCACCCAGACCAGCGCCGTCTCGCCTGGGCGCACGGCGGCGGCGAGTTCATCCAGATTGCCGGCTGTATAGCTGCTGAGCGACAGGCGGCCCTTCGCCTCGTAACCGAGCAGCTGCTGGCGCACGCCGTGATACATCACCGCCGGCGCGACCACATGGGCGCCCGGGTCCAGGCTCTCGATAACGGCCGTGCAGGCCGACATGCCGGAGGAAAAGAGCAGCGTTTCACCGGCGCCCTCCAGCTCGGCCAGGATGGTTTCGGCCTGCTGCGTCGTCTGGCTGCCGTCGCGCCGGTACCAGTAGGGCTTGCGGGTCGAATAATTGTGATCGCGCGCATAGGTCGCCGTCGGCTGGATCGCCGGGATGACGGCGCCCGTTTCCTCCTCGACATAATGCAGGGCCTGCGCCGTGCGGGTGCGGATCGAGGGTTTGCGGTTGCGGCCGTCGGTCATGGTCTTTTCCGTGATAATTGCGTAAGGCGGGTGCGGACGGGCCGCACCATGGCACGGGCGCCGAAGGGAAGAAAGAGGCGGGTTGCCGCAATCCGGCAGCAGGGGAATTCACAACCCGGCCTTGCGTTCACCGCGTGCTCGTTTAAGTCTCGTGGCGAGAAGACCAGGAGATACTTTCCATGAGATTGAGACGGGTCCGCACGGCCGAGGGGCCGAGGATCGAGGCCGAGGCCGGCGGGCACTTTGTGCGCCTTGCTGACCTCTTGCGGCTCGGCACCATCGCCGAGGCCTCCGAGGTGACGGGCGATCCGGCGTCCGACATGATCGCCGCGCTGCAGCTCGGCGAAAAGGGCTGGGCGGCGCTCGCCGCCGAGATCGAGAGCCACGGCCGCCCGGCACGCGAGGACGGGCATGTGACCCTGCCCTTCCAGCCGGCGTCGTTCCGCGATTTCATGCTCTATGAGGAGCACGTGATCAACGCGACGCGCGGCTATGTGAAGCGCTTCATGCCCGGCGCCTACCGCACGGCGAGCCTTGTCGAGAAGATCACCGGCAAGCCGTTCAGGAAATTCCGCCCCAAGCCGCTCTGGTATAGGCAGCCGATCTACTATTTCGGCAACCACATGAATTTCCTCACCGAGGGCGACGAGATCGCCTGGCCCGGCTATACGAAGGCGCTGGACTATGAGCTGGAGATCGGCGCGGTGCTTGCCCAGCCGCTGATGGACGCAAGCCCCAAGGAAGCGGAAGCTGCGATCGGCGGCTTTGTCGTCCTCAACGATGTCAGTGCGCGCGATGTGCAAGGCGCGGAGATGGGCTCCGGCTTCGGCCCGCAAAAGGCCAAGCATTTCGTCAATGCGATCGGCAATATCGTCGTCACCGCCGACGAGGTGCTGCCGCATCTCGGCACGCTTTCCGGCACGGTCGCCATCAACGGCACCGAGATTGCCCAATGCAGCGCCGCCGGGGCGCGCTATTCGTTCGGCGAATGTTTCGCGATTGCCGCCAAGGGCGAGCAGCTCCACCCCGGCGAATTCATCGGCTCGGGCACGCTGCCGGGCGGCAGCGGCATGGAAAACGGCCACTGGCTGCAGCCGGGCGATCAACTGACGCTGACGCTCGACCACATCGGATCCCTTACCAACACAATTGCCGCAGGAGCGCCCGCATGAAGGTTGTCGACCTTTCGAAGCCGATCAAGTTCAACCCGGCGGACCCCTCCTTCATGCGCGTGAAGATCAAGCACAAGCCGCACCGCATCGGCCGGCTGCTGGTGCGCATTCTCGGCCTTCCGTTCCGGCTGATGCCGAAGGATTTCGTCGGCTGGGCGGACGATACGATCACGAAGATGGGCGTGCACAGCACCACGCATATCGATGCGCCCTGGCACTATGGCGAGACGAGCGGCGGCGCGCCGGCGCAGACCATCGAGGCGATCCCGCTCGACCAGTGCATCGGCCCCGGCATTGTGCTCGACCTCACGCACAAGAAGGACGGCGAGATGATCCTGCCCGCCGACCTTGACGAAGCGCTGGAGGCGAACGGCGGCGAGATCGGCCCCGGCACGATCGTGCTCATCCGCACCGGCCGCGACGAATTCATCGGCACGAAGGAATACTGGAAGCGCGGCACCGGCATGGGCGCCGAGGCGACCAACTGGCTCCTGGACAAGGGCGTGACGGTCTGCGGCATCGACCAGTGGGGCTGGGACCTGCCCTTCCACTACCAGATAGCCACCTCAAAGGCCGAAAACCGCGACGACCTCTTCTGGGAAGGCCACCGCGTCGGCCAGCAGCGCCCCTACTGGCACATGGAGCAGCTCGTGAACCTTGCCGCCCTGCCGGCGAACGGGTTCAGGGTGTGCGTTTTTCCGTTGAAATTGGTGGGGGCCTCAGCGGCGCCGGCGCGGGTGGTGGCGCTGGTGGAGTGAGGGGGCGCCAGCCGGGGCGCCGTCAGATGGAGGCGATGGCCGCCGGCGGCTGTGGCCTCAACAACGCCTATAGATAGCGCTTGGATAGCGCTTGTGGTGATCCCGAAAACCGTATTTTCGATGTGGGGATTATCAAAGTGATAAAATTCGAGAAGGTTTAGTTTTTTTGATTGAGAGGGTGATAACATGCTTCATTCTCAACCCAAAAAAACCTGTAACCGCTCACTAAGTCGGTCAATGTCTTTTGTTTGACATTCCCAGACGACGAGAATATCCCAGCCCGCCTCGGTTAGAAGGGCCTGATTTTGGCCATCCCTTTCCACATTTCGCAACAATTTGGGCCCCCAATATTCGGACCTTGATTTTGGCATTCTTGCAATCTTGCACGCTGGATCCGGATGTTGGTGCCAAAAACATCCGTGAACAAAAATGGCTTTCTTTCGCCCGATAAATGCCAAATCCGGCTTTCCCGGTATATCTTTTCTATGAAGACGATAGCCCGCTTTTAGCGACCGGACCAGTCGCCGGACAGTCAGTTCAGGTTTTGTATCGGTACTTTTTATTCGCCGCATATTCTCTGATCGGCGCTCTTTAGAAATCCTATCCATAGTTATGTTGCCTGAAAGCGCTGCCAGGACTGCATATGGAATACATGACGGTAAAATCTGCAAACAAATAAAGGCGGAAAACAGGATATCGTTTATGTACTACTATGCGGCAGGTATCGCTACGCCTGCAAATTTATTCATAGACAATCGTATTGCTTCGCCAATCGCCCGGCCCAAAAGAGGAGGAACCGCGTTACCAACTTGGACATATTGTTCGGTCTTAGAGCCAGCAAATTCAAACCAATCAGGAAAACTTTGTAAACGCGCGGCTTCACGAACCGATATTGCCCGGTTCTGCTCGGGGTGAATATATGCTCCCCAATGAATGTCACATTTTGTCAAAACCGTGCAGGACAAACCGTCCCACGTCATCCGCCCGTAACGTTTTGTGTGATCTGACCGTTTTGCTCGTTTCATACCTGCGGGTAGCAAATCAAAAGGAATATCACGCCAACTGCCACCTGGTGGAATATGCTGAAGGCGTTCTAAGTTCACTTGGCCAAGCCGAGGTGCGGCGTGACTGGTTACGCGAGTTAGATTACCTCTTAGCGCCTGTTGGAACTCAGATTTTGCTTCACCAACATAAGAAACCGGGCCTTTGTCTTCACCATTTTGAAGTGGCGGCAAATCTGAAATTGCGTCGGCGATGGTTGTATAGGGTAAAAGACCCGGCCCGTGCGTTGGTTTTGGATGACAGATTGGTGCCCCAATCCTATTGCCAATAAACACTACCCGCCGACGTTCTTGTGGAACGCCAAATTCTTCCGCTTTTAATACTTCGTGCCTAACGTCGTATCCAAGCGTTGCCAACTCTTTTTCAATCGCATGAACGGCCTCGCCACCACCAATCGAAAAAATGCCAGCGACATTCTCCATTACAATCCATTCAGGAGATAGTTCATCTACTAGGCGCAAATACTGTCGAAAGAGCTGTGCACGCTCATCATGCATGCCCCGCTGATGATTGTAGACAGAATAAGCTTGGCATGGTGGGCCTCCCACGAGGACTGCCAATTCTCCGCGCTTTAGACCGGTCCGATTCATCAATTCTGTGGTGTTGAGATTTTGGATCGGCCCCAGAATGAAGTCGGCATGCGAATGTGTTTTTGAGAAGGTTTCTCCTGCTGCTTCAAACAAATCGTTGCCAGCTAGAACTTCAAAACCGGCCATCTCGAGACCGGCTGATAAACCGCCAGCGCCACAAAATAGATCAATTGCTGTCAGATGTCGTTCGCCAGTCATGTCGCGCCTAATTTGATCATGTTTTGTTCTCTCTGAGATTCGGTAACATATTCGCTCCAATCAGGCAATCCAAGATACTAAAACAACCGTGTATCGATCTAATTTGCTTTCTCCTTGATCCTCTGTTCAAACTCGTCAAGGGAAACTGGGTACCCACCGGTCAACCCCTCAATTGTCCGCTCAAGTGTTGTGAAGATCATTCGGTCTACTTTGGCTGTGTATTTTGCATCCCCTTTACCTCGCACAAAATCCACCAAACACCAGACAATCAGCAATTCTAATTTTGGGATTTTTGGGATTCTCAAATCGCTCGATCTATGATTCGTTTGTTGCGTGTTACACTTGGATTCCCTCATTGGCTCGCTCAGATCGTGCTGCGCGAACTTGCCTGACCGACGGGTTGGCCCAAACACGAGTTACACGATGGCAGATATCGGCCTGTCGGCGTTTTCGATATTTTTCATGCAGTCTCCGTCGTTCCTGTCGCATCAGCGCGAGATGCAAGCGGGTAACGGTTGCTCGAACTGTCAGACGTTGTTCGGAATCAAGAAGCTTCCGAGCGATAATCATATCCGCTCGATGCTTGATGAGGCTGAACCGCAGCATCTCTTTGGGCAGTTTGATAACCTTGTTGACCATCTGAAAAGCCATAACGGTTTGGAGCCTTTCCGATGTCTGGATGGTCGCGTGCTGATTGCACTTGATGGCACAGAATATTTCTGTAGCCGCAAGTTGCATTGCCGGAATTGTTCTCATCGCAAGCGCAATGATGGCGGCACCGAGTATTTTCACACCATGGTTTCCGCCGCGGTCGTCGTCCCGGGTGACAGCCGAGCGATACCGCTGCAGCCGGAATTTATTAGCCCGCAGGACGGTCATGCGAAACAGGATTGTGAAAGGAATGCCGTCAAACGCTGGCTTGCCGCCAATGGGAAACGTTACGCTTCGCTAAAGCCAGTTTATCTTGGCGATGACCTGTATGCTAATCAGCCGATTGTTGATACGATTCAGTCGGTTGGCGGCGACTTCATTCTGACTGCCAAGTCCTTGTCCCATAAGACGTTGTACGAGTGGCTGGACGGTGCCGAGATCAACTCGACAAAGCGCCGTCGTATCAAAAAGGGTCGCAAGGCTGCCACCCACATCTATCGCTGGCTGAATGATGTACCCCTGCGCGATGGCAAGGACGCGACCCACGTCAACTGGTTCGAAATCGAGATTATCAACACCAAAGGGAAGACCACATATCGCAACAGCTTTGTGACCAACATCGCTGTCGATGAGACCAATGTCGGGGACCTTGCCGCTTGCGGACGCGCACGGTGGAAGATTGAAAATGAGACCTTCAATGTTCTGAAAACCCGGGGATACAATCTGGAGCACAACTTTGGGCATGGCGACAATTATCTGGCATCTGTGCTGGCGACGCTCAATCTGCTCGCCTTCGCCATGCATACAGTTTGTGATGTACTCGAAGCGCTCTGGAAGAAAGCCCGCAGTGTTTTAGCGGCGCGGTATCGGTTCTTCGATCACATCCGCACGATTGTTTGCTACTTGATCTTCCCGGATTGGGGTGCACTCATACGAACACTTGTCGATGGTGAGCCACCACCGACCGTCAAGTCAGCCCGGAAGCAACCTAAACCCTCCTGAAAATCAGCTCAAATTCATCTGAGACCCAAAAATGAGCCAAAATTAGAATTGCTGCCAGACAATATCGCTATTTGACAACTCGTTTACCGTCGCCATCTCTCCCATCGATTCGAAGAACGATGCGTCAACCACCACAACCATCTTCTTTCCCCAACGGCGCAGTGTCGGCACCTTTATCTGCAATTGCGGCATCAGCCGCTTAGGGCCAGAGCTGCGATAATCGGGACGGCGGTTCTCCACTGGCATTTTTGCAACTCCCTTAGATGCAATCAGTGAGTCGAACTCGACGCTCATTTTGTTTCCGGAAAAGTAAACTGCTTGAACCTCTACAGCGCACCATTGCATGGGATGATCCTTAGGCGCATTTGACTTTGCAAGAACCATATCAATCCTGCCAACATCCTCCCCGGGGCTGCTGTCTAGGTTGCCCGCTGACTGAAGAAATCCGACTTCGCCTATTTGAACAGCAATTCTAATTTTGGGATTTTTGGGATTCTCAAATCGCTCGATCTATGATTCGTTTGTTGCGTGTTACACTTGGATTCCCTCATTGGCTCGCTCAGATCGTGCTGCGCGAACTTGCCTGACCGACGGGTTGGCCCAAACACGAGTTACACGATGGCAGATATCGGCCTGTCGGCGTTTTCGATATTTTTCATGCAGTCTCCGTCGTTCCTGTCGCATCAGCGCGAGATGCAAGCGGGTAACGGTTGCTCGAACTGTCAGACGTTGTTCGGAATCAAGAAGCTTCCGAGCGATAATCATATCCGCTCGATGCTTGATGAGGCTGAACCGCAGCATCTCTTTGGGCAGTTTGATAACCTTGTTGACCATCTGAAAAGCCATAACGGTTTGGAGCCTTTCCGATGTCTGGATGGTCGCGTGCTGATTGCACTTGATGGCACAGAATATTTCTGTAGCCGCAAGTTGCATTGCCGGAATTGTTCTCATCGCAAGCGCAATGATGGCGGCACCGAGTATTTTCACACCATGGTTTCCGCCGCGGTCGTCGTCCCGGGTGACAGCCGAGCGATACCGCTGCAGCCGGAATTTATTAGCCCGCAGGACGGTCATGCGAAACAGGATTGTGAAAGGAATGCCGTCAAACGCTGGCTTGCCGCCAATGGGAAACGTTACGCTTCGCTAAAGCCAGTTTATCTTGGCGATGACCTGTATGCTAATCAGCCGATTGTTGATACGATTCAGTCGGTTGGCGGCGACTTCATTCTGACTGCCAAGTCCTTGTCCCATAAGACGTTGTACGAGTGGCTGGACGGTGCCGAGATCAACTCGACAAAGCGCCGTCGTATCAAAAAGGGTCGCAAGGCTGCCACCCACATCTATCGCTGGCTGAATGATGTACCCCTGCGCGATGGCAAGGACGCGACCCACGTCAACTGGTTCGAAATCGAGATTATCAACACCAAAGGGAAGACCACATATCGCAACAGCTTTGTGACCAACATCGCTGTCGATGAGACCAATGTCGGGGACCTTGCCGCTTGCGGACGCGCACGGTGGAAGATTGAAAATGAGACCTTCAATGTTCTGAAAACCCGGGGATACAATCTGGAGCACAACTTTGGGCATGGCGACAATTATCTGGCATCTGTGCTGGCGACGCTCAATCTGCTCGCCTTCGCCATGCATACAGTTTGTGATGTACTCGAAGCGCTCTGGAAGAAAGCCCGCAGTGTTTTAGCGGCGCGGTATCGGTTCTTCGATCACATCCGCACGATTGTTTGCTACTTGATCTTCCCGGATTGGGGTGCACTCATACGAACACTTGTCGATGGTGAGCCACCACCGACCGTCAAGTCAGCCCGGAAGCAACCTAAACCCTCCTGAAAATCAGCTCAAATTCATCTGAGACCCAAAAATGAGCCAAAATTAGAATTGCTGCTATTTGAACTGGATTCGCGTCACCTAACAAAGCTTGGCCAATGTCCTGGAAGACGATGTCATCTTGATGAAATCTGTAAGGACAGAGCGCGCGGATTCGACCACGCTTTCCGGCAACTTCACCGATTTTGTCGTCAGCTCCAGAATAGAGGCGTAGCGAGCACACGCCGCCAGCCTTGGTACAGACTGGATCTCTAATGTCAGTGCGAAATGGGCAGGGCTTAAGCCGGCTATTTTGACTTTCCAGTTTGGCAGCGAGGTGATCGAGGCGTTTCTCTTCCGTTTTGGTCAAAGAGCCCGACGCGGACTTAGCTTCAAGTGCCTCCAGCCGCTCGATCTCAGCTTTGGGCATAACCTTTCCAACCTTGTAACGCGCAAATTCGGCCCGTTGTTTGTCGGTTAGATCAGCAAAGGGCAGCCCATACCATTCTGCAATATGAAACCGTTCAATGTCATCATCACTCATTTATGCGCCTTTGCTCCACGCCGGTTTTGGTCGCTAATACTAGTATCGAGTGCCTAAATATCGTGGTCTTGCTAACAATATGTGTGAAGCATAATCCTGCGATAATTTAATGATTTTCTTAACTGAACTGGACAATCAGAGCGCAATGCAATTTGCGCAACCAATGGCTACTGGTCATTGGTGAACCAACCAAAAGAATACCGTCAAATACCGATCATGAGATCCAAACCCCTAACTCGATCCTGTGTCAGCAGCACAGCGTTGGTGTGTGATCATGCTGCTGCTTCAATTGAAATCGGCTTGAAAGCTTGTTGCGGTTAACTCGACATGTGCCTCAAGAGGCGGGCGCAACTCAAAAGCTTTGGGCGATCGCGCGAATTCGTAAAGCCGGAAGAGATACCAGTCCTCTCGACGAGCACTCGCGACCTCAAGCTCATTTCGGGAGATGTGAAAAGGCGTGCGCTCCCAACCGTTGGTCGTCTTCACCTCTATCAGGCGTTCTCGGCCCTCGGGTGTGAAGCTGGCGATGTCGTATCCGGCACCATCGCCGTCTTCTTGCGAGACCCAGCGAACGCGGCTGGCCAGATCGTCGCGCCCGAATTGGCATAGTTGGGCGCGTTCGTAGTGAAAGACACATTCCTCTCCGGCGCGTCCCAGCGCCCGATTGCGCTCGTTGCGTCCGGCAACATCAAAGCGCCGGGCGACCGCCAGCATCTGATCAAGCCCTTCCGGTTGCGCTGCATTCCTCACCGTTGGAACTGCTCCGATGTACAGGGACGAGACCTCGACCAATCCGGCTTTTGACGTTTCACAGAGCGCGCGCTCCCACTCAGAATTCCGAGCCAGCCAGCGCGAAATGGCTTCCGCCAGAGACATCTGGAAATTGAAACGGGGTTGGTAGCCTTTGATTGTTGGCAGGCCAAACCCCTTAGCTGCAGCCGATACGTTGCATTGCTTGAATTCGATTGAACCGCGGCTCCTGCCGGTTTGCTCTTGAAGCGATCGGTTGTGGGCAGCTTTGTTGTAGGGACGGCCCGCAAGCTCGTCGCTGAGCATTGAGAAATAGGACGCCACAACCGCGTCATTTTCCAAATCCGTCCAATCGTCTGAACTCATGATTGCAAGCTATTTCAACTACAATGACCTGTCATGCCCGAAATCACGTAACAGCTTCGCCCAGGAACCAAATGCTCTCACGCCGAGGCTTTTACTGCTCTATTGATGGGATTTGGGAAACCCTGCGCTGCGCCAAAGTGAACCAGACCGAAAGTCCGCATTTGTTTCAGGGGTTGCTTTGGAATCCACCCCTCACCCCGCCCCAAAAACCTCATCAAACACATGCTCCAGCCACACCACCGTCTCACCGTACTCCGCTTCATGGATGGCGATGAGGGTTATGGCCGTGGCGCCGTGCCAGTGTTTTTCATGCTGGGCGATACGGTCCGTGTCGCCGGGCAGGGCAAAAACTGCTAACGCGCCGAAAATCAGAAAGAGAATAACACACTGCATTTTCATCCGCGGAGTTGCATGGGACCGAGATCCAATCGCGCATCAGGAACTAATCAACAAAGACTTTAGCTGCTGATTCATTTCAGAAAGCGGTTCAGAAAATGTTTCTTCAAATCGAGCTATATGGTTCGCAAGCCAGTCAATCATTTCCGGCCGAGATTCCTGACTAAAGCCATCAAATGCTTGTGCGTACTGGATGCGGCTCGATTTCCTGTCGTCAAGACGTTTCCACACAAACGCTTCACCGAAGCTGGACTCTAGCTCTTCCTGCCGAGATTTCAGCTGATCGAACAGCCACTTGTTTTCTGATTTATTCCCGCGTTGGAAGCTCAGTTCCACCCGTGCGCCGTCTTTTGAGAAGATGAGATTGTAGACGCAACCGGAGATACCCGTGCTGCTGCTAAGCCAATGGTCCTTTGTGGGATTTACGTTGTTGTAGCGCGAAATTCCTTTCTCGCGGAGCGTATCCAGCGCCATTTCCCAAAAAGCCAAACGCAGCTTGTGGCTCCGCCTTAAATTGCCCTGCGCCGATTTTTCCTCAGACTCCTTGGTTGCCATCCCGATCATGAAATCTTCGGCTTCCGGTGTCGGAATGATCTGCTGGACGTCGATGAGCAGTTCGTCGCCAAGCTTGTAGGGGATCACCTTGAAGCATTGCGCACTTATGCCATGGCTGATCAGCCAAAGGACAGTCGACGTCACTTCTTTCCGAAACTGTGCGGCTATGAACATAATCCGCTGATCGTTGCCTGGATTCAGAACCAGTTCGTCGATTTCATCGGTATCCAGGAAATCGCAAATATTGGCGGTCGCATTGCCGCCGCCACAGTATCTGTCGAGGTAGTTTTTAAATCTCGATAATGTCCGCCTTTTTGAGACTGGAGCAGTAGGCCGCATATTTCGCCGCCTGCCAGACGACATCTCGTCCTGAGTCGTCCAACTTGTTCTCGATGATCACCAGCCGCCCTTCACTATCGAGTGCCAGCAGGTCAAGACGCTCGCGTGTGTCGGCAAATCCGTCAAACTCTTTCTGAACGATCAGAAGCTCCTCGCCCAAAGCCTCAGGCGCGGCAGCCAGCCACTCCTGGAGGTGGTCGCGCTCACGCAGTTGGAGGTCGGAGAACCGCATTTCCTTGAGTTTGCTCAATCTGTTTGTGGGAAGATCGACTTGAAACAATGGATGCAGCCTTGTTGTTTGAGACAAAAAATTGGTTTGCTGATACAACCAATTGCATAAAGTTCTATGTTAGCTGCATTTAAATGGGGTTAAACTCAAAAGTTGCAGTTTGTGATTAGCATTAATTCACCGGCGAACGTGACATAGCCAGCCATTATTCACGCCTCTCTCACCCAATCCCCCTTAAATCCCAGAACGGGCGGCTGGCCTCCTGTTCGGCCGCCTCGCGGGTCAGGCCGAGGTCGGCGAGTTGGCGGTTGGTGAGGCCGTGGAGGGCGCGGCGCTGGCGCCAGACATCATAGTAGAGGTGAAGGGTTCTTCTCGGTTTGCGGGTCATGGTCGTTCACTTTCCGATCGGATTGCTTGAAGCGCCGGTATGGCCGGTCGGGGCGCTTTACGCCTGAAAGGGATGTGAAAGAGACCTGAAAATTGGGATGCCGGGCGCGCGTCAGCGCGCTTCGGGCGTGTCCTGGCTGAAGATGTTGATCCAGCCGTCGGGCGTGCGCTGCCAGATGGAGCTGACATACATGCTTTCGGGTATCGCTTCCGGGCCGGTGCGTTGGAAATTGGCGCGGTAGGATATCAGCGCGTGATCGTCACTCAGTACCAGCAGGTGAAAATCGCTCAAATCGTAGGCGGCGATGCTGGGGCCGTCGGCGAGCTGACCGACATGGCAGGCCCTGCCCGCAAAGCCATCGGCATAGACGCCGAGGAAATCCGGCGCAAGGGCCGCGGCGTCGGCCTCGGCATCGCCGCGCTTCAGCGCCTCCCACACGGCGATCTCGCAGGCCTTCAGTTCCTCGATCAACGCTGCCATCGGTTTCAATCCGCCCCTTTGTGCCTTCCCGCCGAGGATAGCGCGCGGGCGGGCGGCGGGAAAAGCGAATATCTTTGAAAAAAGCACTTGAACCTCACGCAGCGTCAGGGTGTAGGGAGGGTGCCATGTCACGACCAAAGCTACAGACCGTCGGCCAGCTTGCCAGGCGCTCGGGCGTCACGGTGCGCACGCTGCACCATTACGACGCGATCGGCCTGCTTCGGCCCGCCGAGCGGGCCGCCAACGGGCGCCGGCTCTACGACCGGGACAATGCGCTGCGGCTGCAGCAGATCATGCTCTACCGCACGCTGGGGCTCTCGCTCGAGGAGATCGCGCGGATCCTCGACGACCCGGGCTTCGACCGGCGCGCGGCGCTGGTCGCGCAGCGCGCGGCAGTGGAGGCGCAGATCACACAAAGCCGGGCGCTGGTGCGCGGCATCGACGAGGCGCTGGCGCTGATTGACGATAAAAAGGAGATGGACATGGCAACGCTATTCGGCGGGTTCGACCCGGCAAAATTTGAGGACGAGGCCAAGGCCCGCTGGGGCAAGACCGAGGCTCTGATGTCCGCTGTCAAGGTTTGGCACGTCGAATATCCGGCCGATCCAGAACGAGGAGGAGATCGGCTGTTCATGATATTGATCGCGCATGGGTGGAGGCGGAACTGAAGGACGTCGGTGATCAAGCTCTGATGCGCGGGTTGGCTACCGCATTTCCGATTGTGCGTCCGGGTCTGTTCCTGTCTTACAGCGGGCGTCGGCCAGTAGCCGGCCACAAAGCATTCGACGGACATTTCCCTGCCGTGGTCCCGCCTCCGCCCATGCGCGAGTTTCGTGTTGCCACAAGGGCAAGATCAGCTTGCCTGCGCCTCCCTGGCAACGGCCCACATGAAGCCGGCCAGTTCGCGGGCGACCGCAGTGCAGACCACCGTTGGCCGCTTGCCGCGTCCACTCAGCGTTCGGTACCGGGCCGTCAAGCGGCTCTGCGCCTTCCATGCGATCTCGCGCACGCGCGGTGACGCCTGCTCCAGTCTGTACAGCTTCTTTATCCCGACCCTGGGCGGATGCCGATAGGCCCAGGCGCTCTCGACCAGCATTTGGCGCACCCGGCTGTTTCCTGCCTTGGTGATGCCGCCGCGCCTGATAGTGTCGCCAGTCGAGCGCTCACCGGGAACGAGGCCGAGATATCCCATGAGCTGGCGCGGACTTTCGAACCGGCTCACGTCGCCAACTTCGGTGACGAATGTCACAGCGACGATCAGGTCCACGCCACGCAAAGTCCGGAGCGCTCGTACGACCGGTGCCAACGACCAGGCCGGAACGAACTCCTCGATGGTGCGCTCCAGCCGTTCAACCCGCTCTTTGGAGATGCGTACGGCTTCAACCATTTCCTGGAGCGCAATCTGGTGCGCCGGGTGATCGAACGTCTGTTCCTGCAACCAGCGCAAATAGCGCATCGTCCAGCCTTTCTTGCGCGGATAGACGCGGCCGTGCTTGAGCATGAAAGCGCTCACCTGCTGGCGATGGACCCGCAGCACCTCGACCGCTGCCGACCGTGCGCGGACGAGATCCCGCATCGCCTCGTGGCCTGCATCGGGAACCCACACCGCAGTAAGCTCGCCGGCGCGCAAAAGCCGGGCGAGCGAGAGAGCGTCCCGGCGGTTCGTCTTCACCCGGTCGCCAGGCTTCCTTGGGATCAGCGACGGGGCGACGACCGTGCATTCATGCCCGAGAGAACGGATGAGCCGATAGAGCCCATAGCCTGTCGGTCCGGCCTCATAGCAAAAATGCAGTCGATCAAATCTGTCGGCGATCCGCTGAATGGTCCGGCGCATGCTTGCGACACAAGCGTCGACTTCTCCGAAGAAGCGAACTTCTCCCTCACGGCCCGCATCGGCAATCGCGATGGCGTTTCTCAATTTGGCAACATCGATTCCGACAAATGCTTCTCTATAATCTGCCACGGCTCGTCCTCCTGTGATGAGGATCGGCTCAGCCCATCCGAGCAACCCTCGAACGTGCAGTGTAGGGCGAGCCACCTCACCGGTAGAAACGGACATACGGTCTTACCGGGAACACACGAGACGCACAGCCGATTACGGCGCCGAAGACTGGAAACGCTACCACGCCGAACACGGGGCGCTCTGTGCGCGCTTCGCGGCACTCGCCGCCGACGGGGCGGCGCCGGACGGGGCGGAGGCGCTGCAGGCGGCGAGAGACTATGCGGCGCTGATCGACCGCTGCTTCTACCCGTGCGATGCGGCGCATCTCGGCCCGCTCGCCGAGATGTACGAGGCCGACACCCGCTTCCAGGAGACATTCAATGGCTTCGGCGCGGGCACGGCGGCCTTTATCATCAAGGCGTTCCGGGCCTGTGCGTCCGGCTGAGCAATGCACCCCGGTCACGATTTCGTGCGCGGTTGCCGGTTTTGCTTGCAGTCTGGAAATCACCCGAATATATGCATCCGACCCACGGCGCAGAACAGAAGGTGATGCAATGCAGCTGGCAATCGATGGCTGGCGCGTTGACCCCGCTGCGCGCGAGGCACGGCGGGGCGACGACGTCAAACAGCTTTCTCCGCGGGCGATCCGCCTGCTCCAGGTGTTCGCCGAGGCGGACGGGGCGGTGCTTTCGCGCGCCGACCTGCTCGACCGTGTCTGGCCGAATGTCTTCGTCAGCGATGAAAGCCTGACGCAGGTCGTCTCCGAAGTGCGCCGCAAGCTCGGCAACCGCGAGCTGATCTCCACCGTCGCGCGCGGCGGCTACCGGCTGACGCAGCCCCTGCTGCGCCTTGCGGACCCGCAATCGGCGGCGCTGGAGCCGGCGCCCTTCACCATCGACGCCTACGCGCTGTGCATCGAGGCGCGCGAATGTTTCCAGAGCGGCGTGGAAGGCTCGCAGCGGGCCTTTGTCGACCTTTCGGCGGAAGCCGCGGCCCTTTCGCCCGGCTTTGCCGATGCGCGGGCGCTGCACGGGCTGGCGCTTTTGAAGCGGCATATCTTCTGGTCCGAAGGGCATCTGCTCCTGGAGACCGCGCTCGACGAGATCGGCGCGGCGCTGAAGCTCGACCCGAACCTTGCCGTTGCGCATCTGACCGACGCTGCGATCCGTGTCGCCATCGGCATGAACGAGACCGGCCTCCAGGCGCTGGAGCGGGCGCTGGCGCTCGCGCCGCAGGATGCCGGGCTGCACCTCGAAGCCTCGATCCTGCTGTTGTCGATCGTAATACCGGCATAACACCGGGCAGAATTCAGGCGTCAGAGCGGACGCTCTTTCTGTTTCCATGATTTTCTGGAGGCATCAACGAATGGGGGAATTGTGCTTGCGGTGGCTGGGGTGGGGATTCTATTGGAATCGCGCAATAGCTGCTCGCCTTTTTTCAAGTTCCGCGTCTTCCGGATTCCAGTTGTCACTTCCATCGAAGTAATCGGGATAGTACTCCCGGTATTCAGAATCCGGGTTTTCGAATGCTGCCAAGAATTCAGAGTATCCCCATACGCCTCCTATGTCCTCAAGTGGACAACGCCCGCTACCGGAAACAAGATATGGATACTGTCTGTCCTTATGTGCCGACTGAATCTTTCCAATACGGATTTTGTGTCTCCATGAGTCTCCGAAATCATAGAGGTAATTGAATTCGGGTTTGCCTTGCAAAAAGTCTATGACGTCGAGAACGGTAGCAGAGGCGTCTGATTTGGGGCTGGAGAAATACTGATCACTATCAGCACTCCAAGTGACAACTTGCTCATACCGGATCGCCTCAAATTCCCATAGATGGCAGTTGTGCCACCCCATTGCGGCCTGAATGTATAAGTGGAGGTCATTAAGGCATGTGTTCGCAGGGACATCCATTCGTCTTGTGACCCTGGGCTTCACATCCCGCAACGTGATGCTGAGACGAACTATATCAAGTTGATTGCCAGCCTGAGCCATTGTGTGAAACGTCCTGCTATATGTGTCGATATGATTGCGCCGTCAGACTGCGCATTCCGGCCAATCCGGCCACCTGTTCCGGTTTATTGCGGCCACCGAATCCGGCTCATTGCGGCCACTTCCGCGTCTGGCATTGTGGACGGCGCGATCAACCCTTCTGGATGGGTTTCTTGATGTCAGCACTTTGGCCTTTCGTCAAGCACGGTGCAGGCCGTCCCGGTAGTCCCCAGGAGGGACCCGCGCGCGGCGCGAAGAGACCGGCACGAGTCTATCGCAGCGGCGCGCGTGGGAGGCCCCTGTGGACCCACCGGGGCGGGCGTGAGGTTCGTTCGGATCATGCCGATTGCTCCTGTTCAGTTTGATTGCCTTGCGATTTGCGCATCGAGGGCCCATCGAGTTCGAGCCGGTATGCGTTGTGAGAAATTCGGTCCATAATCGCGTCGCCGAATGTGGGCTCATCAATAACGTCATGCCAAGTGTGCACCGGCAGTTGACTCGTGATCATTGTCGAGCCGGCACCGTGGCGGTCTTCGATGATTTCCAGGAGATCGCGCCGCTGGCTGGCATTGAGACGATCGGGGCCCCAGTCATCGAGGATCAGCAGATCGGCCTTGACGAGCGTCCGGAACAAGCGCGGGAACCGACCATCGCCATGCGCCAGTTCGAGTTCGGCGAAGAGCCGCGGCACACGCTTGTAAAGGACCGTGTAGCCATGGCGGCATGCATTTTGACCGAGGGCGCAGCCAAGCCAGGTTTTGCCGACCCCGCACGGCCCGGTAATCAGCAGGCAACGGTGATGTCTGATCCAGTTGCAGGTTGCCAACTGCTGGAACAATGCCTTGTCGAGCTTACGGGACGCGCGGTAATCGACGTCTTCTATCGAGGCGCCAACATGGCGCAACCTGGCGGCCCGTAATCGCGTATTGAAGCGTTTGGTGCTGCGGTTTGCTGTTTCCCGATCGAGCAACAGTCCCAGCCATTCGGGGTGGCTGAGATCGGCAGCCCGGTCTTGTGCCTGCAGCTCGACAAAGGCGTCGGCCATGCCGTCCAGTTTGAGTTCTTTCAACTGGTCGAGGGTTGGATGGTTGAGCAATTTCATTTCCTTTCAATGGAAGTAGCCTGAGCCACGGATGTTTTGATGGAGGATCGGCGGCCCGTCCGTGGCTTTTTCGGGCCGTTTGCGATCGAGATTGTTCTTGAGGATGGAATTGACGGAGGTGTAGGAGTGCGCCCCGATGTCGATGGCGCGGCCGCATGCCGCCTCGAGGCGCTGCGCTCCATGCTGCGGCGCGAGCTTCACGATGCCGATACAGGCGCGGAACCCCTGAACGGGATGGGGTTTTTCGCGCAGGATGATTTCGACCAGGGCCTGGGTGGTCGGGCCGACTTTGCCAGCCTGGCGCTTGATACTTTCAGGTGTCCACTCGGCGTAATGGCGATGGTTGGCCGGCATGTGCTCGAGCACGGTTGTATGTCGTCTGTTACCTGGACCGCGCAGATGGCTGGCAACACGATTGCCCCGATCGAAGATCTCGACGGTGCGCTCGGTGGAGCGGACCCACAGTTTTTTGCGTAGAAGCGTGTGAGGCACCGAGTAGTAGTGCTTGTCCACTTCAACGTGATAATCAAGGCCGGCACGGCATTCCTTCCACGCTGCATATTCGTATGGATCCTGCGGCAGTGCTTTCAGTGCCGGCCTGTCAAGGTCTTCGAACAGTTCCCGCCGGCTGCCGCCAAGATGGCGCGTCACGCGGTTGTTGAGCTTTTCGAGCAGTTCGCGGACCGCCGCATTCACATCCGTCAGCGAGAAGAATTGCCGGTTCCTGAGTGCGGCGAGGATCCAGCGCTCCGCCACCAACACCGACGTCTCGACTTTTGCCTTGTCCCGAGGCTTTTTCGGCCTTGCCGGGACCACGACCGTTCCGTAGTGCCTTGCAAGATCGCAATAGGTGCGATTGATCGCCGGCTCATGGAAACAGGCCTTGGTGATGCCGGATTTCAAATTGTCGCACACCACAAGGTCGGTAACGCCGGCAAAGAACGCGAAGGCACGACCATGTGATCCCGTCCAGTCGGACAGGCTCTGCGTCATGGTCGCTTCGGCATAGGTGTAGCTGGACGCACCCAGGCAAGCGACAAAGAGTTGCGCCTCATGCACTTCGCCGGTGAGCCCGTTGATGATCGGAATCGTTTGGCCGGCATAGTCAACGAACATCTTCTCGCCAGCGGTATGGGTCTGCCGCATGGTCGGCGACAGCTTGCCCTTCCATTGACGATAAAGCTGGTAGAATTGCGTGCGCCCAAGCCCGTCAGGATGAGCGGTGCGGTACTCTTCCCACAGCAACAGCAAGGTCACACCGGGGCGCCGCAGCTCGCGGTGAATACAGGCCCAGTCGGGCAGGCTTGGCTTCTTCGCCTTGACCACCACCGGAAACAAGCGCCGCTGAAGCGCCTCATCGCTCAAATCGGAAGGCAACGGCCAATTCAGGCCAGCCTGCTGCGCCCGCCGGACCGTCTCGCCAACACTCGTTCGCCCGACGCCCACACTGACGGCAATCTTGCGGTTCGACAAACCTTCAGCATTGAGCCGAAGCACATCTCTGATCTTACGCATGGGTAATCTTTCCCTGGCCATCCTCGCCACCTTTGCTGTTGAAAAGGCGCAAGAATGCCCGTGTTTCAGATCACCCAGAAAGGTTGATCACCGTTGTCCACAAGCTGGCCGCAATGAGCCGGATTCGGTGGCCGCAATAAACCGGAATAGATGGCCGGATTGAACCGGATTCAGTGGCCGGAATGAGCCGGATTGCGCAAACTGACCTTTGTCGTCGACTCCAGCAATTACCGTTGGGCGCGCCTGATGAGGAAGGTGTTGCGTGAGGTCTGCCATAAGGTCAACAAGAGCGAGACCGGGGTGTTGAGCGAGGCCGAATGTCGCAAGATACGCAAAAGGTATCGGACCATTCTGACGCAAGGTGCCGGGGAAATGCCCGACGTTCCTGCGAAACCGGAAGGTAAGCGCGGACGGGTCGCAAAGTCGGATGCCCACAACCTGCATGAGCGTCTGTTGAAACACGAGGACTCCGTGCTTCGCTTCATGAGCGAACCCGATGTCAGCTTCACCAATAACGCGGGCGAGCAAAAAATCAGGATGGCAAAGGTCAAAATCAAAGTCTCGGGCTGCTTCCGGACAGACCGCTATGCACACGCCTGGTGCCGGATATCAAGCTACCTGAGTTCCATGGGTGCCCTCGGATATAATCCACTTGTCGCGATCCAGATCGCGCTGGCCGGAAATGCCGCCAATATGGTCAAATCACACTATGCTCAAGACGCGTGACGGGGTGAGCAGTTACATCTCGTCTTGATATAAAATCGTACAACATCTGTTGATATTGGTCCGGAGAATGATGCCGGGTTTGTTTAAAACCGTAACCAAATCGCAGTGCGTGCTTTACCTGTCTTTTGAGACTTTTAGGTAGAATTTTCTTTATTGGGGCAGGTATGGCGCGTTGCGAACCTATCAGCAGCTGTTTTCCGAAATCAGGCTGCTTTGCAGCGGATTTATCACTGAATGTCAGGTCGTTTTGGGTCAGCCCGAATTCCAGGTGACCGGTCGAATCAAACCACTGTCTCAATGAATGTGGATAGCGCCCCGGTTCGAGGGATACGTAATTCAGAACATCCGGTCTGAGATAAAGAGCCGCTGCAATGATCGGCTCACAGTATAGTTCGATCTCGTGTCGAGTTGACATCTTGAGTAACAGCTTTTTCTTTCGAAAAAAAACATCTGCTTGGAATTTCAACGCCCCGCTGGGCTCAATCTCCAAACTCGTCTCTGCAATTCTCAGTGCAATTCTGTGTAGATCCAGAACGGAACTGCCATTGTCAAAATATTGATAATCAGGACGTAGATCTTTAGAAGTATTTTGCTCAATATCTTTTACGCGGCGTGAATAACTATCCAATATTGAATAAACCAAGCTGCCGATTTTAACAAAATGTCGATTTTGATGCTTGGAAACATACCTTACGTCTTCTGGCACACCGGAGTAGTGGAAAAACTGCAAAGGCATTTTATTGGCTGTTAATTTTTTGCCAATTGCCTCAAGGCGCCGTTCATGAAGGTTCCAGTAGGCGACATTATATCCTGGATGTTTCAAAACCAGTGTTCGGTCAATGAAACTACTCGCGAATTCTCCAAATTTTTGATCTACGAATAAGCCATTTGGAATATCTGAGTAACAATATTCCAGCAACATTTTTTCCCACCACTCAACAAATCTGATTGAGCTGTTAGTGTTCTTTAGTGCCAAAAATCCAAAATTATATGTACCGCTAGATAATATGTCTATTTCGGAAGGTTGTTTCTCATCGAAGTAGGGAGTGAGCAGATGAGGTGTAACAATGGCATCATGCTGCTTCAGACCATCAAATACCTCTCCCATATTTCCGAATAATTCGATATCTGGATCCAAATATATTGCGTATTCGACGCCTTTTTTGAATAGAAAACTGAAACAATACGGCTTTATTGCTGTATTTAACTCAGTCAAGATTATATCTTGATCCAAGTTTGTTGATTGTATATACATCATTAATAATCTTATCTATTGTGAATATTTCGTCGCAATTTGCGATCTCAAATTGGGGCGCATTTATATCTGAAACAAATATGTAAACAGGTACGTCACCCAAATACTCTTTGATTGAATCAACTAATAAGGTAGCTCTTGGTAGATAATTCTTAGAGCATATTGTGAATATAGCCATTACTTACACCAAAACCTATAGGGAAACATCAGTTCCAAATATCCCGCATTTACAAAGTGCTGATGGAGCTCTTCTTCCGACTGACCAATGCCTTTCAAAGCTAGTTCATGCCCGTATGTTTTTAGATAAAACTCTTTTTCGAGATGCGGCATGTAAGGCAGACGTCCTTCCCCGTAGCCAAAATTGTGATAGTGGTCTGTAATCTGTTGGTCTGACAGATTGTTTAGGTCGGAGTATTTCAATCTCATAAATACGGGATCAACCTTGTAGTCCCAACTCAATCTGCCCTCTCTATATCCATGCTCCACATAGTGGTGGATTAGTTCCCGGTCAGACAAACCAGCCAGATCAGCGTATTTTTTGGCGTAAAATTCAACATCCAAATACGCCATGCGTACCAAAGGCTTTATGAGATTATAATGTTCATTTTTCGAATTTAGGCTGTTCCAGGAGGGGAGGATGTACATGCAAAAAACCTCTACTTTGCGGAATTTTTTTTTGTTTTGTAAGGTTGTCTCAAATGTTGCGTACTGAGTGGGTCACCAACAGACCCGAATGTTCTGCGAAAACACGCCATACTCCATCATCAAACTTAACGTGAATGTCCTGCTTGGAGTTTGCAGTTACGGTCGACCGGAAACGATGTTTGTGGCTTTCGGGTAAGTTCAACCAGCTGACTCCTCGCGTTCTCCTTGGACGTCTTGTCGCCGGCACCGACCTATTCGTTCGTTGATAGTATCTCAAGTGCGAAACAGGCGTTCGCTGATGGAGGTTTTTAACGCGCCAGCGAATGTTATTGGCGGGTGTTGGAGGCGAAGCAAAGGACTTTGAATCGATCAATATCATTGTAGCACCAGGACAATGTGATTGTGGAAATGTCCCGTCACTGGAATCGCCTTAGGCAAGCGAGGGCAACCCATGACTTTGCTGGAGCCTGACGCCGTCCAAGAAAAGCTGCCCAAATCATGCGTTTTGCGTACCGTGTCGAGGCCACAAGACAGCTTAACTCGACTAAAATGGATGCGACGTGCACCAACCGTACAGTTCGCGCATATCGTAGTGCCTTTACTGCGCCGCAAAGCCGGGTTTGGCGTGGCAGCGAAGGCTAGCCAATTGATAAACAACCGTATTGTGCGCAGCGTCGTTTGCCTGCGCTGGCCGCCCAGATCCTCTGATGCTGATGAGATCCTTGCGTGCCAGCGTTTCAGCCTGTTTCTGAGATTGCCGAACGCACCGGCAAATATAGAAACCAATGTTTCACCGCCCAATTCTGGGCCGCCTGCTTAAACCTGGATCACAAACCGCCCGTTGTGGCGCATCTAGCCTGATCAGAATTGATTTGCAAAGGTTCAATCCTTGATTTCCAGCGGCAATCTACCCTTTTTCCCGAATGTTAATGTGTGCAATGTTTCCTTGTGCGCCTCGATCTGGAACTCGGGGTTTTCGATCAGTTCGAAGGTTCCGTGCCTGACAAGGACACATTTCGGTTCGCTGTGTTTTCTTTGAGGTCAAATGGCCGTTCTCCCAATTTCGACCAAAAAGCTTTTCAACCCCGCTGGATCCACTCCGGATGCTGTCTGGCTAGTGAACCACTTTCACCTGCTGTCGCATCCCGTCGGAAACTCGTTTTGGGGTTGCACTGGCTTTGGGTGCGATATATCAACGCGGGCGATCCAGTTGGTCGGCGTGGTTTCCGGAGTGTCATCATGAAAGCCGTATTACTTGCCGGGGGCTTGGGCACACGAATTTCGGAAGAGACGGGCGACCGGCCCAAGCCGATGGTCATGATCGGCGACAAGCCCATCATCTGGCACATCATGAAAACCTATTCCGCGCACGGAATTACGGACTTTATCATCTGCCTGGGCTACAAGGGCTATATTATCAAAGAATACTTGTAACTGCTCACCCCGTCACGCGTCTTGAGCATAGTGTGATTTGACCATATTGGCGGCATTTCCGGCCAGCGCGATCTGGATCGCGACAAGTGGATTATATCCGAGGGCACCCATGGAACTCAGGTAGCTTGATATCCGGCACCAGGCGTGTGCATAGCGGTCTGTCCGGAAGCAGCCCGAGACTTTGATTTTGACCTTTGCCATCCTGATTTTTTGCTCGCCCGCGTTATTGGTGAAGCTGACATCGGGTTCGCTCATGAAGCGAAGCACGGAGTCCTCGTGTTTCAACAGACGCTCATGCAGGTTGTGGGCATCCGACTTTGCGACCCGTCCGCGCTTACCTTCCGGTTTCGCAGGAACTTCGGGCATTTCCCCGGCACCTTGCGTCAGAATGGTCCGATACCTTTTGCGTATCTTGCGACATTCGGCCTCGCTCAACACCCCGGTCTCGCTCTTGTTGACCTTATGGCAGACCTCACGCAACACCTTCCTCATCAGGCGCGCCCAACGGTAATTGCTGGAGTCGACGACAAAGGTCAGTTCCCGAAGCAGATGCGACCCGCATAGCTGATGCTTGCACTGGCTGTATGCAAGGTAGGATGCCCAGCAATCATGGATCAACACCCCGGTGTAGACCGGAATGATGCCGAATGCCTCTATCGCTTCCTTGCCGCGCCTGGGGTGCAGGAACTTGATAGTGTGGATACCCCGCCCGGAGGCATCGTAATGTGCCAGGTGCCGTTATACTGAACGTCACAAATCAAAGGGAGAGTATCCACATGTCGGAAGTTAGCATCATCGGCGTTGATCTTGCAAAGCAGGTTTTTCAGGTCCACGGAGCCACAGCCGATGGCTCGGTTGGCTACCGCAAGAAGTTGAGCCGCGCCCAGTTCATGCCGTTTCTTGCACAGCAGCCCCGATGCATTGTCGCGATGGAGGCCTGCGCCACAGCTCACGATTGGGGCCGCGAGATCGGTAAGTTGGGCCATGAGGTGAAGCTGATTCCACCTCAGTACGTGAAACCTTTTGTCAAAAGGCAGAAAAACGACAGGGCAGACGCTGAGGCGATCACTGAAGCTGCCTCCCGGCCGACCATGCGGTTCGTTGAGGTGAAATCCACCGAGCAGCAATCGCGCGGCATGCTGTTCCGATCACGGCAGATGTTTGTCAGGCAGCGCACGCAGACCATCAATGCGCTGCGCGGCCATCTCGCCGAATATGGCGTGATCGGGCCGAAGAGCAAGGCGGGGATCAAGAAGTTGAGAGCCGCGCTGGACGACGATACCAATGGGCTGCCCGCCCTCGTGCGTAACACGGCCCGGATGTATGCCGAGCACATCGATCTGCTGGCGACCAGGATTTTCGATCTGACGAAGCAACTCAAGACGGAGGCGAAAGCATCCGGCACAGTGCGAAGGCTGACAACAATGCCGGGCGTCGGGTTGCAGACGGCACTGGCAATTGAGGCCTTTGCCCCGGACATGAATTGCTTCAAACGGGGGCGTGACTTCGCAGCCTGGCTGGGTCTCGTGCCGCTTCAGCGCTCGACAGGCGGTAAGGACCGGCTCGGGAAAGTTTCGAAGATGGGTCAGAAAGACATCCGAAGCCTGTTGATCATCGGGGCGATGTCAGTGATCAATGCGGCGACGCGGTTTGGGGTTCGCAAGGGAAGCTGGCTGGCCAGAATGCTGGATCGAAAACCGAAGCTTCTGGTCGCGATCACGCTGGCCAACAGGATGGCACGGGGTATCTGGGCCATGATATCGAAACAGGAGAATTATCGGAATCCGGAGGCGGTAGCGTAAGCGCGGATCGCGCAACGCTTCGCGTCGGTGCCCGGGACGTGTGAAGAGGTCGACGAATAGCATGGGAGATTGATCGGAAAGATCCGGAGCGGGAAAACCATGTTGACCCAAAAGGCAAAATAGCTCTGGAACTTGATTTGGACCCGGTTCGCGCATCACCATACCGGCCCGCGGCTGCACAAAAAGCCGCACTGTGAGGCCTGATAAATGACCGCATCCGATCACACGCTCACATCACCGTTCGAAAATCGCTTGACACCGGGGTATCCATAAATGAGGGTCAGGGAGTCATCGGTCAGCACATGCAGCCACTGGTTTTTGCTGTCGACCCTGAAACCGGTCTCATCGGCATGCAGGGCCGGGCGGGTCAGAAGATGTGCGGCGGCAGCCGTTTCCCAGGGTTCAAGCGCCTCGTGCAGTCGCTGGATGTAGCCCAGGCAGGTGGCCTGCGACATCCTGACGCCAGAGATGGCCCGCACCAGTTCGACGGCGCGGCGCAAAGACAGCATCTGGGCAATCAGCAGGTTGATCACGAAGGCCTGAAAGCCAACGCCATATTGCAAAGGCCCCGGCATGTTTTCAGGGAAACGCCCCTTGGTTCGGGTGCGGCATTTGGGGCAGTCCCTGGTTTCTGCGACGACCTTTTTCTCGACAACCTCGAACATGATATCGAGATGGATGCGTTCCTCGCGCGCCGAGGGTTCGACGTCTGAGAGATCAGCCCCGCAACTGTCACAAACCTGGACGGTGGAGGTTTCCCCGACGGTGACCTTGCGAAGGTTTTCGCCCGTCATCCAGTTCGGCGCCACACCCTTGCCGGAAGCCTTTTTGCTCCGTTTCCCGGTGTTGTCCTTATCCGTCTGCGACGGCGCAATACTGGAGTTCTTGCCGGTCTTCCTGGTCGTCTTTTCCAGAAAGATGGCGATCAGGATGCCCAGCAAGCTGCACAACACGCCAATAACCGCATCGACGTCATCTGAAATCCTGCCCGCTTTGCGCAGCGCGGCAATGCGCGCCCTGGCAGCATCGAACTCTTCACGCAGGGAAGTGCCATTCACGCTTGCCATCAGTCCGCCCGCGATGCCATGGACATCAGGCCATGCGGTGGCCGCATCGCCTTTTCAGGCTTCCAAATGCAGCGAGTAGCCTTGACTGAAAGACCACCCCAATGCGGCTTTTCCCAAATCAATCGAACACGTGTCATAACCCGATAGAATCACGAAAATCGCAATGAGGGGATCGTTAATAGCCGATTCAAATCGTCGCACCACTCCGAGGCCAAAAAGGCATCTCGATTGAGCTAGTGGGTCTGAAACCGCCGTTGAATCTCGGGGACTTAAAGTGGGGGTGAGCAGTTACTGCGTTTGTTGATAAAACTCTAAGCGCCGGTGAGCCATGCGAAGGCCCGGCTAACCTCCTGCTTGGCGCCGCCTTGGATACAATGGCCATGGGCGATGACGAGATTGTCGAACTCCCAGCCAAGGATCGCCTCGATGCTGCGGCGCATCGCCTGCCTGTCCCGGATGCACAGTTTGATATCGAGGGGAACGCCGCCATCCTTGCCCTGGACCCCGATCATGCGTTTGACCCCGCGCCAAAGCCAGGACGAACCGGCGGCGTCATGCTTCTGGATGAGGTCGGTGATGATCAGCGTGCCCGAGGGTTTGTGCAGGAACACGACCTCGTCCAGCACCGCATGGCCTTCGATCGCGCAATGATCGATTTCTGGGCTCCAGGGTGCCGCGACATCGTTCGTCAGCAGTGCTTCGACGGCGATATCGGGATGACGGCCGGCAAACGCCGGCGACGCCCACACCTTGGCGGCGGGGTAAAGTGCCGTCCAGGGCTTGATGCCGATGCTGTGGATCTTGTTGGGCGCGACCAGATGTTCGACCGGGCCCAGCGCGTCGACGGCGTATCGGCGATCTGGATTCGGCTGGACAGGCGAGAGGATCCACAACCCGCCCGATTCCAGCCGGACAACCGTCATGCGTGTGGTGAACGGCAGCACATTGAACATGCGCACGTCATCGCCGTCGATGGTCCATATGGTCTCGCCGAAGGGCCGCATGCCTATTCCCGGCGCATGGCGAATGCGAAGAGGCTCAGCGCCAGGCCCAGCATGCAAAGCACCGCGATGAACAGATAGGTCGCCGGATCTGGGTCGAGCTGCGGCGCGGTCGGAAAATACATCCGGTAAGCGCCGGCGAGGACAAGCATACAGCCGGTCACCGTGACGAGCAGTCCCGCATCGAGCTGCCAGCGGTTATGGTTGGTCGTGACGACAAGGCCTGCGATCAGCAGGAAAAGGCCGTCGAGATAAACGACGGTGGGATCAATGGTCTCCCAGATATGCAGGTTGATCGTTTCCGATGTCGTTGCAACGACAAGGGCGGGGCCGAGCACGGCGGCAAAGCGTTGTGAATGGTTCATGGAATTTTCTCTTGTAGTTCCGTATGCACGCGCCCCGCACTGCCAAACACCAGCTCGTAAAGCACCAGTTCATGGGCGGGACCGCGCGCCCGGCCGATGGCTTCAAATCCCGCGCGTTCGATCAGCCGTTGGGACCGTGTGTTCGGTTCATCCACCGCCGCGACAAGGCGATCGAGGGCAAGCGATGACCGGGCATAGTCAACCAGCGATTTCAACGCGGCAAAGGCAAGGCCCGTTCCTTCATACTCAGGAGCGATGGCGATGGTCGGCTCGATACCGCCGGTCATGGCGTCTGAAACGGACGCCTCAGGCGAAACCGGCGCGAGACCGGCGAGGCCGGCAAGGCGGTTCCAGTCGTCCTCGATGATCCACAGCCCCATCGCGTCGGCGTCCAGTGCCGCGCTGTCGGCGAGCATCGCATCGATCTCCGCGCGCGCTAGCGCCCGGTCGTCGCAAAGGAACCTGCGAACGGTAGGTGCCCGCAACAGGGCGAGCATCTCGGCCGCGTCGTCCAGGGTCGCCGGCCGCAATCGGCCTGATTTGAGGTGCAGGGTCGGTTTCACGGCCGCGTCCTTCATGGCCTCTTTGGTTCATCGCGTTGCGCGCGCCCGCGGGGGGCAGGCGCGCGCCGGGTCTTACGACGTCGCTTTCGGCAGGGCAGGATCGCCGCCCCATTCCGCCCACGAGCGATGGTAGACCCGAACCCGCGGGAAGCCCAGCAGCCGCAGTGCGACATAGCTGTGCGACGAGGCGAGCCCCACCTGGCAATGCATGATCACATTGTGTTCGGGCGTGACGCCACAGCCCTTGAAATGCGCCATCAGCGCATCCGCCGGCAGGAAGCGGCCATCGTCGCCGAGGTTCTTCGACCACGGGATGTTGATCGCCCAGGGAATGTGACCCTCGTCATACATCTTCGGCGGGCGCACATCGATGAGGACGCCGTCCGGCGCGCGCCTGTGCTCAAGCACATCGTCCGCCGTTGCATGACGTCTCGGGCTCAGCGCGCCCTGAAAGCGCGCGGGAAACGCCACCGCGGCGTCCGTCGTCAGCGGCCCGCCGGCCTCTTGCCAGCCCGTCAGGCCGCCATTGAGGACGGCAACGTTCTGGTGCCCGAGATACTCCATCAGCCACAGCATGCGGGCGGCGTGGAAACCGCCGCGATCGTCGTAAAAGACGATGCGCCGGTCTGCCGAAACGCCGAGCGTGCCGAGCAGGCTCTCGATCTCGCCGATGGCGCGCAGCGACCCGGAAACCGGGCTGTGCTCGGCCGCCACCGCGTTCGGATCGAGGTGCCGGGCGCCCGGGATATGGCCCTCGTCGAAGGCATCCCTCGGGCGCACGTCAATGACGATCACTTCCGCCCCGTCACCGGCGGTGATGGCGGACTGTGTCGTCGGCATTATGCCCATCAGTTCACCCGGCTCGACGAGGAGCCGGGGATTTGCATAGGCGGATGGCTAGGCGAAGGCCAGCCGGGGAAGGGCGACCGCGGCCGCCCCGATGGTGAAGGCGCCGAAGGTGCGGCGCGTCATGTGGGTTTTCATGGCTTTCTTTCCGAAAAAAAACTCAGTTGGGCATTTCGACGAGGCGCAGATACGGAACCGGCGCCCGCCAGCCTTCGGGGAAACGCTTGCGCGCCTCCTCGTCCGAAACCGACGGCACGATCACGACATCGTCGCCCTGTTCCCAGTTGGCCGGTGTCGCGAGCGGCTGGCGTGCCGTCAGTTGCACGCTGTCGATGGCGCGCAGCACTTCGTTGAAATCGCGCCCCGTCGTCATCGGGTAGGAGATCGTCAGCTTGATCTTCTTGTCCGGCCCGATGACGAAAAGGGTGCGCGCCGTTGCATTGTCCATCGCCGTGCGTCCCGTGGCGCTGTCGCCGGCATCGGCGGGCAGCATGTCGTAAAGCTTGGCGATCTTAAGGTTCGCGTCGCCGATCAGCGGGTAGTTCGGCGCCTGGCCGGTGACGGTTTTGATGTCGGCCGACCAGCGTGCATGGTCCTCGACGGGATCGATCGACAGGCCGAGGAGCTTGACGCCCCGGCGGTCGAATTCCGGCTTCATGCGGGCCATGACGCCGAGCTCGGTCGTGCAGACCGGGGTGAAATCCTTCGGGTGCGAAAAGAGCACGCACCAGCTGTCACCCATCCAGTCGTGAAAGCGGATCGTTCCTTCGGTCGACTGCGCCATGAAGTCCGGCGCGGTGCTGTTGATGGCAAGTGGCATTTTCTTAATCCTTCCTTGATTGACAGGCGCGGACCGGGCCCGTTCTTGGGTCCGGTACCGGTCCAGTCACCATCTAGGCGCGCCGATGCGCCTTATCCTGAAGGATTTCTGAAGGAGTCCTGAAAGCAGGAGCTAACCTGGTCAGGCGGCGAGGAGATCCGCCTGCAGCCGGTGCAGCCGCTTGTCCGACTGCAGGGGCTTGAAGCCGTCATCCTTGTCGAGGATGCAGGCATGGCGCCAGCCGCGCATGCCGATGAAATCGAGCCGCTCGAGCGCCGCCGTGCCGTCGCCGATCTGCGCGAAGCCGATGGCGCGGTAATATTCCAGCGGGCTGTCGTGATGGGTGACGCTTTCCAGCGCCTTGCGCGCGGCGCGGTGGTCGCCGAGCATGGCAAGCAGCGGCCCGAGCGCATAGAGCGCCCGCATGGAATAGGGGTTCGTGGCAAGCTCGGCCCGCACCTTGTGCAGTGCCTTCTGGGCACAGAAGCGCCCGCGCACCGGGTCGCTGTACTGGAAGAGCCGCGCCGCTAGGAGGTCGGCGCCATAGTCGTGCGGCGCAAGCTGCGCCGAGCGCACGGCAAGCGCGCCGGCGGCCCTGTGGTTGCCGATCGACAGTAATACCGGCATAACACCGGGCAGCATTGTGTTTTGATTTGTCATTTCCGGTGGTGCGGCAAATCGACTCGATCAGCGCTGCTGGGGTTCTCACCGAGATGTTTTTGTGAGTCGATGAGGTTATGTCGGATTTCCCACCTCACGCACTTGATGATCTGTCGAATACAGAACTCAAAGATCTGGTTGTGACCCTGCTCGGCGAGGTGGCCGAGTTGAAGCAAATCGTCGCTGAACAAAATCAGGTGATTGCCGAACAGAAACAGACAATTGCCAATCTGCGCGACGAGGTCGCTCGATTAAAAGGGGTGAATGGGCGACCGGACATCAAGCCGAGCAAACCAAGCGGCATGAACCAGGCCAGCGAGAAAAAGGCGCGTAAGAACGGCAATAAAAGCTGTGGACGCGGCAAAAAGAAGCCACCTCGGCACGGTTCAATGAAAGACCGGATTGTAAAAGCGGACGTTCCAGAGGGTTCCCGCTTCAAAGGGTACGAGGACTTCCTCGTTCAGGATCTCATCATTCAGCCAGTGACCACCCGGTTTCGGCGCGAGCGCTGGTTGACACCTGATGGTAAGACTGTCGTGGCTCCGCTGCCACAGGGCCTCAAGGGCCATTTTGGTGCCGAACTGCGCCGTTTTGTGCTGATGCAATACCATCAAGGCCAAGTCACTGTGGGACGATTGGTAAAGCTCCTGAGCGAAATCGGCATAGATATCTCCGAGCGCCAGGTCATGCGGTTTTTGAATGAGGGTCATGAGCATTTTGCCTTGGAAGCACGCGCAATATTGCAGACGGGATTGGACGCGGCGTCATGGGTGACGGTCGACGACACCGGGGCACGCCACAAAGCCCAAAACGGCTACTGCACCCAGATCGGCAATGATCGGTTTTCCTTCTTTTCCACAACCGGTTCTAAAAGCCGCATCAACTTTCTCGAACTCCTGCGGGCCGGGCATGAAGACTATGTGATCAACGCCGATGCACTTGCCTATATGCAGCAGCGTTCTCTCAATGCTCCGGTTCGCCAGTTGTTGATTGACGCTGAAGATAAGTATTTCCCGAACTGCGCAGACTGGCAGGCCCATCTCGACCGGCTCGGGATCACTGCACTGAAAGTCACACCTGATCCCACGCGCCTTGCCACCGAGGGTGCGTTATGGGGCAGTATCAGCGCACATGGCTTGCTCACCGATACGGTGATCGTCAGTGATGATGCCAAACAGTTCAAAGTCGGCGATCATGCGTTGTGTTGGATTCACGCCGAACGGTTGGTGCATAAGCTCAACACCTTCACAGATAAGCACTATGCCATTCAACAGCGCACCCGCAGGCTGATCTGGCTCTACTATGAATGCCTCAAAACCTACCGTCTCAACCCAAGTCCACAGCGCAAGGCGGTCTTGCAAAACCGCTTCGACCAGATATTCCGCCACCGAACCGGTTTTGCAGCCCTTGATAATCTGTTGAGGCGATTGCACGCCAACAAGGCTGAACTGCTGATGGTTCTGGAGCATCCGGAAATACCGCTGCACACCAACGGTTCCGAGAACGATATCCGAGTTGTTGTAGTCAAGCGCAAGATTTCAGGTGGGACGCGCAGTGACATTGGTCGGACCAACCGCGACACCTTCTTGTCGCTGCTCAAGACCTGCAACAAACTCGGCATCTCGTTTTGGGACTATTTGGGGGATAGGCTGGGCCTCAATGGGAAACCGGTGCCCGCTCTGCCGCAACTCGTAGGCCAGTCTCATTTTGCATCCTGAACAGCCACTCTTCGGCAAGATCGAGATTGCATTGCGCGACAGCTGGATTGTGAAGATGCGGTCGACATGACATTTCCAATCTTGCATTGTGGCGATGGTTCATCCGTCTGACTGCGCAATCCGGCTCATTCCGGCCACTGAATCCGGTTCAATCCGGCCATCTATTCCGGTTTATTGCGGCCACCGAATCCGGCTCATTGCGGCCAGCTTGTGGACAACGGTGATCAACCTTTCTGGGTGATCTGAAACACGGGCATTCTTGCGCCTTTTCAACAGCAAAGGTGGCGAGGATGGCCAGGGAAAGATTACCCATGCGTAAGATCAGAGATGTGCTTCGGCTCAATGCTGAAGGTTTGTCGAACCGCAAGATTGCCGTCAGTGTGGGCGTCGGGCGAACGAGTGTTGGCGAGACGGTCCGGCGGGCGCAGCAGGCTGGCCTGAATTGGCCGTTGCCTTCCGATTTGAGCGATGAGGCGCTTCAGCGGCGCTTGTTTCCGGTGGTGGTCAAGGCGAAGAAGCCAAGCCTGCCCGACTGGGCCTGTATTCACCGCGAGCTGCGGCGCCCCGGTGTGACCTTGCTGTTGCTGTGGGAAGAGTACCGCACCGCTCATCCTGACGGGCTTGGGCGCACGCAATTCTACCAGCTTTATCGTCAATGGAAGGGCAAGCTGTCGCCGACCATGCGGCAGACCCATACCGCTGGCGAGAAGATGTTCGTTGACTATGCCGGCCAAACGATTCCGATCATCAACGGGCTCACCGGCGAAGTGCATGAGGCGCAACTCTTTGTCGCTTGCCTGGGTGCGTCCAGCTACACCTATGCCGAAGCGACCATGACGCAGAGCCTGTCCGACTGGACGGGATCACATGGTCGTGCCTTCGCGTTCTTTGCCGGCGTTACCGACCTTGTGGTGTGCGACAATTTGAAATCCGGCATCACCAAGGCCTGTTTCCATGAGCCGGCGATCAATCGCACCTATTGCGATCTTGCAAGGCACTACGGAACGGTCGTGGTCCCGGCAAGGCCGAAAAAGCCTCGGGACAAGGCAAAAGTCGAGACGTCGGTGTTGGTGGCGGAGCGCTGGATCCTCGCCGCACTCAGGAACCGGCAATTCTTCTCGCTGACGGATGTGAATGCGGCGGTCCGCGAACTGCTCGAAAAGCTCAACAACCGCGTGACGCGCCATCTTGGCGGCAGCCGGCGGGAACTGTTCGAAGACCTTGACAGGCCGGCACTGAAAGCACTGCCGCAGGATCCATACGAATATGCAGCGTGGAAGGAATGCCGTGCCGGCCTTGATTATCACGTTGAAGTGGACAAGCACTACTACTCGGTGCCTCACACGCTTCTACGCAAAAAACTGTGGGTCCGCTCCACCGAGCGCACCGTCGAGATCTTCGATCGGGGCAATCGTGTTGCCAGCCATCTGCGCGGTCCAGGTAACAGACGACATACAACCGTGCTCGAGCACATGCCGGCCAACCATCGCCATTACGCCGAGTGGACACCTGAAAGTATCAAGCGCCAGGCTGGCAAAGTCGGCCCGACCACCCAGGCCCTGGTCGAAATCATCCTGCGCGAAAAACCCCATCCCGTTCAGGGGTTCCGCGCCTGTATCGGCATCGTGAAGCTCGCGCCGCAGCATGGAGCGCAGCGCCTCGAGGCGGCATGCGGCCGCGCCATCGACATCGGGGCGCACTCCTACACCTCCGTCAATTCCATCCTCAAGAACAATCTCGATCGCAAACGGCCCGAAAAAGCCACGGACGGGCCGCCGATCCTCCATCAAAACATCCGTGGCTCAGGCTACTTCCATTGAAAGGAAATGAAATTGCTCAACCATCCAACCCTCGACCAGTTGAAAGAACTCAAACTGGACGGCATGGCCGACGCCTTTGTCGAGCTGCAGGCACAAGACCGGGCTGCCGATCTCAGCCACCCCGAATGGCTGGGACTGTTGCTCGATCGGGAAACAGCAAACCGCAGCACCAAACGCTTCAATACGCGATTACGGGCCGCCAGGTTGCGCCATGTTGGCGCCTCGATAGAAGACGTCGATTACCGCGCGTCCCGTAAGCTCGACAAGGCATTGTTCCAGCAGTTGGCAACCTGCAACTGGATCAGACATCACCGTTGCCTGCTGATTACCGGGCCGTGCGGGGTCGGCAAAACCTGGCTTGGCTGCGCCCTCGGTCAAAATGCATGCCGCCATGGCTACACGGTCCTTTACAAGCGTGTGCCGCGGCTCTTCGCCGAACTCGAACTGGCGCATGGCGATGGTCGGTTCCCGCGCTTGTTCCGGACGCTCGTCAAGGCCGATCTGCTGATCCTCGATGACTGGGGCCCCGATCGTCTCAATGCCAGCCAGCGGCGCGATCTCCTGGAAATCATCGAAGACCGCCACGGTGCCGGCTCGACAATGATCACGAGTCAACTGCCGGTGCACACTTGGCATGACGTTATTGATGAGCCCACATTCGGCGACGCGATTATGGACCGAATTTCTCACAACGCATACCGGCTCGAACTCGATGGGCCCTCGATGCGCAAATCGCAAGGCAATCAAACTGAACAGGAGCAATCGGCATGATCCGAACGAACCTCACGCCCGCCCCGGTGGGTCCACAGGGGCCTCCCACGCGCGCCGCTGCGATAGACTCGTGCCGGTCTCTTCGCGCCGCGCGCGGGTCCCTCCTGGGGACTACCGGGACGGCCTGCACCGTGCTTGACGAAAGGCCAAAGTGCTGACATCAAGAAACCCATCCAGAAGGGTTGATCGCGCCGTCCACAATGCCAGACGCGGAAGTGGCCGCAATGAGCCGGATTCGGTGGCCGCAATAAACCGGAACAGGTGGCCGGATTGGCCGGAATGCGCAGTTCCCGAAGCAGATGCGACCCGCATAGCTGATGCTTGCACTGGCTGTATGCAAGGTAGGATGCCCAGCAATCATGGATCAACACCCCGGTGTAGACCGGAATGATGCCGAATGCCTCTATCGCTTCCTTGCCGCGCCTGGGGTGCAGGAACTTGATAGTGTGGATACCCCGCCCGGAGGCATCGTAATGTGCCAGGTGCCGTTATACTGAACGTCACAAATCAAAGGGAGAGTATCCACATGTCGGAAGTTAGCATCATCGGCGTTGATCTTGCAAAGCAGGTTTTTCAGGTCCACGGAGCCACAGCCGATGGCTCGGTTGGCTACCGCAAGAAGTTGAGCCGCGCCCAGTTCATGCCGTTTCTTGCACAGCAGCCCCGATGCATTGTCGCGATGGAGGCCTGCGCCACAGCTCACGATTGGGGCCGCGAGATCGGTAAGTTGGGCCATGAGGTGAAGCTGATTCCACCTCAGTACGTGAAACCTTTTGTCAAAAGGCAGAAAAACGACAGGGCAGACGCTGAGGCGATCACTGAAGCTGCCTCCCGGCCGACCATGCGGTTCGTTGAGGTGAAATCCACCGAGCAGCAATCGCGCGGCATGCTGTTCCGATCACGGCAGATGTTTGTCAGGCAGCGCACGCAGACCATCAATGCGCTGCGCGGCCATCTCGCCGAATATGGCGTGATCGGGCCGAAGAGCAAGGCGGGGATCAAGAAGTTGAGAGCCGCGCTGGACGACGATACCAATGGGCTGCCCGCCCTCGTGCGTAACACGGCCCGGATGTATGCCGAGCACATCGATCTGCTGGCGACCAGGATTTTCGATCTGACGAAGCAACTCAAGACGGAGGCGAAAGCATCCGGCACAGTGCGAAGGCTGACAACAATGCCGGGCGTCGGGTTGCAGACGGCACTGGCAATTGAGGCCTTTGCCCCGGACATGAATTGCTTCAAACGGGGGCGTGACTTCGCAGCCTGGCTGGGTCTCGTGCCGCTTCAGCGCTCGACAGGCGGTAAGGACCGGCTCGGGAAAGTTTCGAAGATGGGTCAGAAAGACATCCGAAGCCTGTTGATCATCGGGGCGATGTCAGTGATCAATGCGGCGACGCGGTTTGGGGTTCGCAAGGGAAGCTGGCTGGCCAGAATGCTGGATCGAAAACCGAAGCTTCTGGTCGCGATCACGCTGGCCAACAGGATGGCACGGGGTATCTGGGCCATGATATCGAAACAGGAGAATTATCGGAATCCGGAGGCGGTAGCGTAAGCGCGGATCGCGCAACGCTTCGCGTCGGTGCCCGGGACGTGTGAAGAGGTCGACGAATAGCATGGGAGATTGATCGGAAAGATCCGGAGCGGGAAAACCATGTTGACCCAAAAGGCAAAATAGCTTTGGAACTTGATTTGGACCCGGTTCGCGCATCACCATACCGGCCCGCGGCTGCACAAAAAGCCGCACTGTGAGGCCTGATAAATGACCGCATCCGATCACACGCTCACATCACCGTTCGAAAATCGCTTGACACCGGGGTATCCATAAATGAGGGTCAGGGAGTCATCGGTCAGCACATGCAGCCACTGGTTTTTGCTGTCGACCCTGAAACCGGTCTCATCGGCATGCAGGGCCGGGCGGGTCAGAAGATGTGCGGCGGCAGCCGTTTCCCAGGGTTCAAGCGCCTCGTGCAGTCGCTGGATGTAGCCCAGGCAGGTGGCCTGCGACATCCTGACGCCAGAGATGGCCCGCACCAGTTCGACGGCGCGGCGCAAAGACAGCATCTGGGCAATCAGCAGGTTGATCACGAAGGCCTGAAAGCCAACGCCATATTGCAAAGGCCCCGGCATGTTTTCAGGGAAACGCCCCTTGGTTCGGGTGCGGCATTTGGGGCAGTCCCTGGTTTCCGCGACGACCTTTTTCTCGACAACCTCGAACATGATATCGAGATGGATGCGTTCCTCGCGCGCCGAGGGTTCGACGTCTGAGAGATCAGCCCCGCAACTGTCACAAACCTGGACGGTGGAGGTTTCCCCGACGGTGACCTTGCGAAGGTTTTCGCCCGTCATCCAGTTCGGCGCCACACCCTTGCCGGAAGCCTTTTTGCTCCGTTTCCCGGTGTTGTCCTTATCCGTCTGCGACGGCGCAATACTGGAGTTCTTGCCGGTCTTCCTGGTCGTCTTTTCCAGAAAGATGGCGATCAGGATGCCCAGCAAGCTGCACAACACGCCAATAACCGCATCGACGTCATCTGAAATCCTGCCCGCTTTGCGCAGCGCGGCAATGCGCGCCCTGGCAGCATCGAACTCTTCACGCAGGGAAGTGCCATTCACGCTTGCCATCAGTCCGCCCGCGATGCCATGGACATCAGGCCATGCGGTGGCCGCATCGCCTTTTCAGGCTTCCAAATGCAGCGAGTAGCCTTGACTGAAAGACCACCCCAATGCGGCTTTTCCCAAATCAATCGAACACGTGTCATAACCCGATAGAATCACGAAAATCGCAATGAGGGGATCGTTAATAGCCGATTCAAATCGTCGCACCACTCCGAGGCCAAAAAGGCATCTCGATTGAGCTAGTGGGTCTGAAACCGCCGTTGAATCTCGGGGACTTAAAGTGGGGGTGAGCAGTTACGACGAGATTTCCAAACGAAAAAACGCCAGCTTCAGAACAAGACATCCGTCAACTACATTGGATATCTGGAGTATGTATCTGGTTTAGGTGTTGCAAGCAGATCCATGGCAAGCGCCTTCACGAAACAGGGCATATTTAGGTCTGCGGAAAAACTCAAAATTCCCGACAAGAAACCTACGGAAAAGTTGGATTTTCCCGAACGTATGACTGAAAAATCAAATATAGATTTTTTTCATGTGAATTTGGACCAACTAGAAACTGTACTAATTCATCGGAAGTTGAACCAAAATAAAATCTGTATTGCGTATCCGGTGTGGGAACTTCCGACTTTTCCGAAGGAGTGGCTTGCAGGGTTGTTTGCTATCGATGACGTTATGGTCCCCAGCAACTTTGTCGCCGACAATATGCTCGGAGCCTGGGGCTTTCGACCCTTCGTTCTACCGCACGTTATTTCGGTCAACTCAGCCGCACCTGCCGAGGCACAAAAGACTAGACACAAACTAGGCCTTACGGATCAAGATATCGTTATCCTATTGTCCTTCGATCTAGATTCATACTTTCAACGCAAAAACCCAATAGGTGCACTGCGTGCCATCAAGCTTGCGCTATCACATTATAAAGTATCGAGACCGATTAAGGTCATTGTGAAGCTTCATGGAACGGACCATGAAAAGTCCATCTCGAAAATACGTGAATTTGAACTTGCAAACGTAATTTTGGTCGATGAGGTGCAAACAGCCCAAGAGTACGAGGCGCTGCAGGAGGTCAGTGATATATTTCTGAGCCTGCATAGAAGCGAGGGGTTTGGCCTTAACATCGCAGAAATGATGGCTCGTGGAAAATTGGTCGTTACAACACGCTATTCGGGAAATCTGGATTATTGCACAGACAATAACAGCATGCTTGTGGACTGTCGATTTGTGCCGGTCGGAAGTGGAGAGTATCCCCATCATAGCGGAGGATGGTGGGCTGAGCCCTCAAATGAGGATGCCGCCCATAAGCTGGGTCAGGCTATCAAATTGGTGGAAGAACGTGATTTGAGATTGGCTGCGCAAGCGAGAACCGATCTCGCACAAGGATTTCGGGGCGAAGTCGTTGCCAAGCGTTTTTTGCAGTTTATCGATGACAAAGTGGAGTGGCTTCATGGACAACGGACAACTACATAGCGCAAGTCCGGATGCTTTGGCCCGGCTGACCGGGAACGCAAAACTCAATCACGCAAAACTAGATCAAATATTCTCAAACTACGATTTCTACTCCAACTTGTTTCACAACTCTATATTCACGAACTCAGAGCAAAAAAACAATCACATCGAGAATGCAAGCTATCATGAAAACAGATACAAGAAGCTTGTACAAACCATAGAAGCGCATAGCCCAAAAAGAATACTGGACGTAGGAAATGACAAACCGTTTTTGACATGGCTAATGAAACTCGCGCTGCCCAACGCAGATTTCACAACTTTGACGTTTCCGATTCCCGACAATCCTTTCGATACTTACGCAGTAGATGTGGAAACGGAAAACTGGAATATTCATTCCAACGAGTTTGATTTTTGCATTTTTGCAGAAGTGATCGAGCATTTATGGAGAGATCCGGCTCGTCCGATCTACGAGATTTCAGGATTGCTTGCCAGCGAAGGAATACTCTACCTGACAACTCCGAATGCGTGCGAACTACACGCCCTGACCAATGTTCTTTGGCAGGCAAATCCGAACCAGCGGGGAAAGATTTTCCCTCATCTCGAATCTGGACATGTCCATTTGTACACTGTTGGAGCACTCAAAGAACTCGTTCGGGAAAACGGATTCCAACTTATCAGTTCAAAGACGTTTAGCCCTTATGGATATACAAATTTTGAAAATGACGTTGCCGATTTTGCGCGGCATGTTTCGCCACATTTTGATCTGATGGGCGAAACAATCGAGATAATTTCAATGAAAGATCGGCGACCCGATTCCCCTGTACGCAGCAAATCTGTCTACGAGACAGATTGTGCCGTGCTACCTGAAGGGGCAATTTTGTCAATGCTAGCCAAAATCAGGTAGCTCATTCCAGGCAATCGGTTAACAGCCAATTCAAGATTTGGTGCAAAGGAATCCGACAGGAATAAGTTTCAAATTGCGTTTTTAGTCTGAGGGGATCAGGTCTGCAAATTGGCTTTGAGACAGGCGCTCTATCACTTCATCGTAATTTGAGACGGCCTGACGCAAATCATCTGATGAGTTTTTCAGAATATCAACTTTTTTTGGCGCAATCGATACCTCAAGAAATCTGGATATATTCTCAAGGCTATTTTCAAGATTTCCGTATAGCTCTTCATAAGTAACGTGATGAAAAGGAAGATTTGAATTCTCAGAGGCAGTCTTGAAACGCAGTGAGGGGTTGGATGGCCGGGGCGAAATGTGATTCCAAACGGTTATCGACACCAGTTTGGAGCAGCCTCATGTGGACCCCAACCACCCGTCGGCAGTATAGCCGCGATCATCTGCGTTATGGAAGCGATCTGAGCGATGCGGAATGGAACATTATCGCCCCGTTCATGCCGCCGCCAGCGAAAACTGGTCGGCCGCGGGAATGGCCGATGCGTGAGATCATGAACGCCATCTTCTACGTGCTGCGGGCCGGCTGTGCGTGGCGCATGCTGCCCAAGGACTTCCCGCCGATGACGACGGTCTACGGCTGGTTTCTGCGCTTCCGACGTGAAGGACTGTTCAAGACCATCAATCATCATCTGGTCGTGCTCGACCGCGAGCGGGTCGGGCGCGAGGCCAGTCCATCAGCGACCGTGATTGACAGCCAAAGCGTCAAGACCGCCGAGGCTGGCGGTCCACGCGGCTATGATGCCGGCAAGAAGATCAAAGGTCGTAAGCGCCACGCCATGGTCGACACCGACGGCCGCGGCCTGGTCCTCCAGACGCACGCAGCCAATGTTCAGGATCGCGATGGCGCAATCCCGCTGCTCAAAGCCTCACGACGCTCGTTTCCCTTCGTCGAACTCACCTTCGCCGACAGCGCCTACAATGGCGACCGGGTCAGGGACGCAACGTCGGTCGCCATCGAGGTTGTCAAGAAATTCACCGACCAGGTCGGCTTCCAGGTCTTGCCCAGGAGATGGGTGGTCGAGCGCTTCTTCGCCTGGATCAACCGCAATCGCCGATTGGCGAAGGACTTCGAGGGAACCATCAGTTCGGCCGAAACCTTCCTCTATGCCGCCTCGGTTATGCTACTCACAAGACGCTTGGCACGGTCAGTGTGAGTTTCGAGTCGGACTCTCAGCAATCCAAATACTTGCCTCCCTTTCTCGCATGTTCTGATCAATTTGATGAAGTAAAGCTTCGCAATCGACCGTTACAGCCGCTGGACGATCCGCAGCGTCAAACAAATTCGCAATTGGCCGACCATGACGCGTTTCGGTGATTTTTTCCAGAGCGGCACGCCGAATCTGAGAAATCGCAACCTTAAGGATGTCTCTTCGCGTGACAAGCAGAATCCTTACGCCGACTTGGCGTAGTGTCTTGATCATATGCAAACGATCGACCAATTGGTACGGAGCGATCTTGAAACCCGTTGCGCGAGTTAAAGGTTGAATTCTACTAAAGAACTCAATTACATATTTTTCTTGTTCTTCTACAGTTTTGATTCTGTAAAGCGGCTCACCATTGGTAAAGCAGTTGTTCTTCGCCAAGATGGAGCCTAGCCAACTACTGCCGGATCTAGGATGGAATAGTATAATATACTTAACCGTCATTTTTCTTTCCGATCCAATATCCCGCATTCATGATCTGCAACGCCCGCAAGAAAAGATATTTTCTTTTTATTTCATCAATTAGATGAAAGCTGGTTTGACGCAATCCGGATTATCTACCAACGTCGGGGCCACCTTTCATGGCATGTGGCACAGGGTTTCCTGATTCGTAAAGTTCGAATTTGATTTGGAACTTACTATTGTCATTGTGAAGACCATGGACACTGCGCGCCGGTCAGATAGCACTCGGACCAATCCGCCTGATAATGGCACGTGCTCTGAGCTGTGCACTGTTAACTTTCACAATACCGGCCCAAGCTGCAAATTCCCTTCCGATGGATAGACTACCCACGTAAATAATTGCCCTGCCGATAGCAACGGTACTTCCAACATCATCCAACACAACTTCCGAAACATCATGCGCCGTAGTAGGATTTCCACCCTAGATATAAACGATGGTAATCTAGTTCTTTGTTATAGCGAGCACCAATCCGATCCAATCTCTGGCCCTACCTCCAAAAAGCGCGACGCCGATCCTTCCATTCCACAGACAAATATCCTCAAGCAGCACCCTTTTTAGGTTCGCCAAGCCGGTCTCCGGCGCAGGCGCTTTCGCGGATCGGCCGCCACCACCATTCGTTTTCCAGGAACCATTCGACAGTCCGGGCAAGACCGCTTTCGAAGCTCTCTTTCGGCACCCAGCCGAGTTCGCCGCGGATCTTGGAAGCATCGATGGCGTAGCGCCGGTCATGGCCCGGCCGGTCGGGCACGAAAGTGATGAGGTCGCGGTATCTGTCGCCGGATGTCCGCGGATGCAGCTGATCCAGGACATCGCAGACAGCCTCGACAACCTGCAGATTGGTGCGTTCCGCATTGCCGCCGATATTGTAGCTTTCACCGGTGGCCCCATCGAAAAGCACCGTCGCCAATGCCCGCGCATGATCATCCACATGCAGCCAGTCACGCACATTTTCGCCATTGCCGTAAACCGGCAACGGTTTCTCCTCGAGCGCGTTCAGGATGACAAGCGGAATGAGTTTTTCGGGAAAATGGAAGGGTCCGTAATTGTTGGAACAGTTGGAAAGGACCACCGGCAGACCGTAAGTCTCACCCCATGCCCGCACCAGGTGGTCCGAAGCTGCCTTGGACGCGGAATAGGGTGAAGTGGGTGCATAGGGACTTTCTTCGGTGAAAATGCCGGATTCAAAGGGTAGGTCACCGAAGACTTCGTCTGTCGAAACGTGGTGAAAGCGAAAGCGCGCTTTGTTTTCAGCCGGCAACACCTGCCAATGCGTGAGCGCCGCGCTCAGCAGGTGATAGGTACCGACGACATTGGTCCGGATAAAGTCTGCGGGCCCATCGATCGACCGGTCGACATGACTCTCCGCAGCCAGATGCATGATCGCGTCGATACGCTCCTGCTGCAGTATCTGCAGCACCCGCGCCTCATCACAAATATCTGCGAGGATCACTACTGTCCCGTTAAGCTCATAAGAATTTCCGATAAGATTCTGTAAATAATCATTTAAAACGGTCTGATAGCCTGTCACCGACTTGAACTGCTAAACGTGGCAATCATGCTCTCCAGAGTAATTTCACATGGAGAGATCCGAACAATGTATACAGGCAAACTTGTGTTCGCGCAGGCTATGGATCATCTGCCGATGCACACTCTTCGACGCTGCATCCGGCGTTACGGTGGAAACAATCGCATCAGGAGCTTTAGTTGCGAGGATCAATTCCGCAGCATGGCATTTGCCCAGTTGACCTCAAGAGAAAGCTTGCGCGACATCGAAACCTGCCTGCGCGCTCAGGCTCAAAAGCGATACCACATGGGCTTTCGCTCCCCGGTATTTCGCAACACTCTGGCCAGGGCCAACGAGCGACGTGACTGGCGCATCTATGGGGATTTTGCTGCGGCGCTTATCACAATCGCTCGAGCGCTCTACGCCGATGACAGCTTTGAAGTTGACTTGCAAAACACCGTATATGCCCTCGATTCCACAACCATTGATCTGTGCCTTTCAGTATTTCCCTGGGCGCATTTTCGGCGCGCAAAAGCAGCGATCAAAATGCACACCTTGCTTGATCTGCGTGGAAATATCCCAACATTTATAGACATTTCGCCAGGCAAAATGCACGACGTCAATATGCTGGACATCCTGACGCCCGAACCTGGTGCCTTCTATATCATGGACCGCGCCTATCTTGATTTCGAACGCCTCCATCGCATCCACATCAGCGGCGGGTTCTTTGTCTTGAGGGCAAAGTCGAATACCAGGTTGCAGCGTATTTATTCCGAGCCCGTTGATCGCAGCACCGGGGTTATCTGCGATCAAGTCGTAAGGACTGCGGCGCAAAAAGTTCGAGCAGCTTCCCGGACAAACTGCGGCGAATTCGGTATCGCGACACTGAACGAGACAAGACTCTGATCTTCATCACCAACAACTTTGTCTTGTCGGCAAAGACCATTGCCGCACTCTACAAATCGCGCTGGCAGGTAGAACTGTTCTTCAAATGGATCAAGCAGCACTTGCGCATCAAGTCGTTTTTCGGCACTTCTATCAATGCGGTGAAGACACAGATATGGATTGCAGTCTGCGTTTATGTGCTTGCCGCGATCCTAAAGAAACGGCTCGATAGCGACATGAGTCTCTACACAATTCTCCAGATTCTGGACGTCACTCTTTTCGAGAAAATTCAACTGGATCAGCTTATTACAAGTTCCGACAACACATCTGCGCCGGGGGCTCAGCCCAAGCAACTGAATTTATTCGACTTTTAACGGGACAGTAGTGTGCGAGGATATGCTTGTAATTATGCCGGTTTTCGATCGACCGAAGTGAATCGAGATTGCCGGCATAGGTCAGCTTGTCGACATTGACGACAATATTGCCTGGATCATCCACCAGGTGCCTGCAAACGGCAGATCCGATGAATCCTGCGCCGCCTGTAACGAGAATTCGCATGTCCCCTTCGAACCCCTAAAATGTTTCCGCTTCAGCAAGAAACGGAGCTTCACGGTCCTTGTCCGACAAAATGAAATCCGTGATGTCCGCCGGCCATGCGATATTGATATCTGGATCATCAAACCGGATGGCACGGTCATGCTGCGGTGAATAATAGTCTGTCACCTTATAGACGACCTCGGTATCATCCTCCAGTGTCAGAAAACCGTGCGCAAAGCCCTTTGGCACGAGAACCTGGTTCCACGCGCCCGCAGAGACGACCAGTGAGATCCAGTGTCCGAACGTCGCTGAACTCCGGCGAATGTCCACCGCCAAATCGAGGATTGATCCTCGGCAGACCCGAACGAGCTTGTCCTGTGCACGCGGCGGTATCTGGTAGTGGAGGCCGCGCAGAACGCCCCTGTCCGCTGAATAGGAGTAATTGTCCTGCACGAACTCAAACTGCAGTCCGGCTTTTTCCCACCGGGACTTGTTATAGGTCTCGGAGAAAAATCCCCGACTGTCACCATGCCGATCCGGTGTAATCTCGAGAACGCCTTCCAGGCCAAGTGCGCGGACTTCCATCACGCAAGTTCCCTGGCGCGGCGATCGAGATAATGTGCATAGGGAGTATCTCCCAGTTCACGCGCCCGCCTGACAACATCGTCGGGCTGCAACCACCCCATGATAAGGCCGATTTCCTCCGGGCAGGCGATCTTGATTCCCTGTCGATGCTCGATCGTCCGAACAAAGGCCGACGCCTCGTGCAGGCTGTCATGCGTTCCCGTATCGAGCCAGGCATAGCCGCGGCCAAGCTGATGAACCATAAGCTGGCCCATTTCCAGGTAGATGTTGTTGACCGCGGTGATTTCCAGCTCTCCGCGGTCCGACGGTGCAATTGACTGGGCGATATCAAGCACCTTGTTGTCGTAGAAATAGAGCCCGGTTACGGCCCAGTTCGACCTTGGCGCCTCCGGTTTTTCCTCGATCGTGATCGCCTTCTTGGTCTCTGCATCAAATTCGACGACGCCATAGCGGTGCGGGTCATCGACATGATAGGCGAAGACGGACGCGCCGCTTTCCCGTGCTGCCGCTTGCTGGCAAAGCCGTGAAAGGCCATCGCCGAAATAAATATTGTCGCCCAAAATCATGGATACGCTGTCGGAGCCCACGAAGTCACGGCCGATGATAAAAGCCTCTGCCAGCCCTTTCGGTTGCGGTTGTTCGGCGTAGCTTAGACTTATTCCATAGTCGCTCCCGTCGCCAAGCATCGTCTGGAACAGAGGCAGATCCCGCGGTGTCGATATAATCAGAATTTCACGTATCCCCGACAGCATCAAAACACTGAGAGGATAATAAATCATCGGTTTGTCGTAGACGGGCAGCATCTGCTTGGATACCGCCATTGTAAGTGGATAAAGGCGTGTTCCACTGCCGCCCGCAAGGATTATGCCCTTCATTGTCTCCTCAGAAGTATTTTTCAATCATAGCTTGTTGACGACTGCGGCGAGATGCAACCCTAAATTTCCCTTTCTGGACTGTCGGTATATGCTTGAATTGTGCAGACGATGCAATCTGCGCGCCGGGGATTGGTCTGACCTGATCGACTGAAACTCGTCGACAATATCTCGAGACTCTTCGTTCAATAACTCGCGGCATTTCCGCAAAGCCTCAAGATTCTGATCGGACCAATCTGCAAATTGTCCTCCAAACATGCGCCGGATGCGATCAATCCGCGATCGCCATCCGACATTATCACCAACCAGGTTATTGCCATGCTGGCGATAACCAATGTGGGGATTCGGATCATAGATGACGACACCTCCGCAGCCGGAAATCATCAGATAGCACCACCAGTCGTGACTGACGAAAGGTGTCCGGTCTGCACTTTGTGAAAGCAAATCCCACGCGGCTCTATTGGCCACCATCGTATTGCCTCCAGCGATACTCTGGACGATCGCGTTGCCAAAGCCCGGTTGACGCCGAAAGTGCGGCGAAAATCCAATGGTTCGCCCCGTTTCATCGACAATGCGTGTACGCCCGCCATACAATGCGGGACGATTGGGATCATACGCGGATAGCGCCCCGATCGCCGCTTCAAGTTTGTCCGCATCCCACAGGTCATCCTGGTCGCTGAAGGCGATGTAGTCAGCCTCAATGGTGTTGTTACGCATCAGGCTTCTGAAATTCTCGGAAAAGCCGCGCTGCGGCCCGGCGACAATGTGAAAACTGCCTTTGGTCCATCGCGATGCCAGGTCCTTCAGGATGTTTAGCGATGTATCGGTTGAACCGTCATCACTCACCCACATGTCAATTTGCTCGACGGTTTGAGAACCGATCGATTGGATCTGCTCACCAAGAAACCGCGCACCGTTGTAGACACCCATAAGTACAGCGATTGAAGCCGACCCGGCTGCAGGCTTATTCTCCACAATTTCTTCCTGCCTCCACAGTACGGTGTAGACCGTGAGCCCGCAGTAAAATTCCGCCTTGCTGCTTGACTGTTCCGTGGATCAATGTTCCGCCCCACCTTGCGCATAGCAATGAGACCGCATTTGTGTCAAATGAAGGGTTGTATCCACCTGTTGCCGCACCATGAAACGCCTTGTTGACATCGCCCTCGCCCTTGCGCTCCTTGTCCTTCTCTGGCCGCTGATCCTGCTCCTTGCTCTCCTTGTGCGAATCGAGAGCCCCGGCAATCCGTTCTTTTTGCAAAAACGCCTCGGGCGCAGCGAAAAGCCGTTCACCATGTGGAAGCTGCGCACCATGCGTCGCGGCACGCCGGACAAAGGCACGCACGAGATCGGCGCGGATGCGCAGACACGCCTCGGTGCCGTGCTGCGGCGGGCGCGCCTCGATGAATTGCCGCAGGCGCTGAACATTCTTCTCGGCCACATGTCGCTGGTCGGCCCGCGTCCCTGTCTGCCGAGCCAGGACGCGGTCATTGCCGAGCGGCGGCGCCAAGGCGTCTTCGCCATCCGGCCTGGCGTCACCGGCCTTTCGCAAATCCGTGCCATTGACATGTCCCGCCCGGCCGAACTTGCCACAAGCGACCGCGAATATATGGACCGCCAGTCGCTGGCGCTGGATTTGCAGATCTGCCTGAAGACACTCGCCGCGGTGTTCTGGAGATAGAGTTTCGGACATCAGCGCTCTGCTTTCTGTCTTCACGGTTGAGCGCGGCTTCGCCGCTAACCTCCGGAATGGGCGCCGAACAATCGGCGGCGCACGGTCGTTCGTTGGGTGCCCAACTCCAGATTTCCAATGGATGATGTTCCGAAGCGCAAAGCGCTTCGCAAGGCCGACTGGCCGTCGCCGCCTTTGCGGCGCGCCCGCGCAGGCCAGCCGCGCAGCGGCGATTCGGCCGTGAGCGAAAACAATGTGGGCGGATAAAACGCGCCCTACCCGCGCGCGCCTTCCATATCAGGCAGCCGCGAAAGCGTGCAAAACGCCGTAATCAGCGACAGAAAATAGAGTGTCGACACATCGTGGTAGAAAAGCAGATTGGTCAAGCCGTAGAGCGAATAGGAAATCACCACGCAAAAAACACCGCCGAAGACGAGCGGCCGCGCGTTGCGCAGGACGAAAAGCGGCACGAAAAGAACCGCCAGCAACGACAAAAGGCCGAGCACCCCGGAAGCGACGAGATCGGTCAGATAGCCGTTGTGAAGGTGCGAGAACGTGAACTTTTCCTCATTTTGCGGATCCATGGCTTCGGCAGCATGGATCACGTCCTGGCGCCCATAGCCGGTCAGCGGACGCTCCATGAAAGCCCGCCATCCGGCGCGGTAGAGAAGCAGCCGGACCGAGATACTTTCCTCGGCCAGCTGGCTGTCATTCGGCCGCTCCAGCCGCTCGACGGCGAGCGCAATGCGGTTCGTCAGCTCCGGATCGGCCCTGATCACGCCAAAGCTCAACAGACCGATGGCAATGGCGGCAAGAACACCGCGTTTTGCCATATAGGCAAGCCCGAAATGCCGGTACCCCATGATCAGCGCGTAGGCGGCGAGCGTCATGGAATAGGAAAGCAGCGGGCCGCGGCTTCCCGAACTCAAAAGCGCATAGAGCGCCGCCAGCGCTCCGACCGCGAGCAGCCAGCGCATGGCGCCCCTGAAGAACAAGAGCCCGTGAATGCACAGAAGGCCCGAGACCATCGCGCCCAGCGCCAGGACCAGCGGATTGCCGCTGAAGGCCGAGCGCATGTATTCACCCGAATACTGGCCGGCGATCAGGACGATCAGCGCCGCCAGGATCGCACCGCTCGCCGTTCCTGCGAAAAAGACCTTGATCCAGTACGGTCTGACAGAGCGCCGCAACACCGGCATCACCGGGGCAAATGCCAAGAACAGGATATTGCCATAAACCGCGCCGAAATGCTGCCATGTCCCGGCCGGAATGGCGTTGAGGACGGCGAACACCAGCATGATGAGAAAATAGGCGGCGAAGGCCGCGACGATCGGTTTTTCGACGGCATCGAGCTGGCGGCTTTGCGGATCAAATACAAGACAGATGACCGCGAAAAACCAAATGACGATCACAACAACGGAGCCACCGCTGCCAATGCCGGGAAAAAGCAGGAAAGCGAGGAAGACGCCGAACGCCCAGCGCAGTGACGCACTTTCGTCGCTGCGGTAGAAGTGAACCCAGAACAGGCGACTAAGCAGGCCGGTCGGTTCCGACAACACGTGGCTCCCCTGCAGAAAACTCCCCACCGCCGAGGGTTAGGAGAACCGGCCGCACAATGCAAGCAGTGCACTGAATTGAGCCGGATCAATGCGGACGGGTGTCCGCCCTGTTAACGAACCGGTGAAAGGAAGACAAATGGCCGCTCGCAACAAGGATGATCTCATTCAGGTCACGCGCAAGGAATTTGCGAAACTCAGTCAGGTCGTGGAGCGTGTGGACGCGAGCCAGGCACTTGTCAAGGATGATGAGGACACGTCCATCAAGGACGTAATCGGTCACCGGGCCCACTGGATCGATCTCTTTCTCGGCTGGTATGCCGACGGACTCGCCGGCAGGCCGGTCCATTTTCCCGCCCCCGGTTACAAGTGGAACGATCTGAAAAGATACAATGCCGAACTGCGCGTTGCGCAGGCCGGACTCGGTTGGAGCGAGGTGCGCGCGATGCTTGAAACGAAGCACGGCGAGCTGGAAGCCTTCATGCGCGAAACATCGAATGAAGCGCTCTATTCAGCCCCGATGCAAGGCGCCAACAACGCCTGGACGGCCGGCCGTTGGGCCGAGGCCGCCGGACCCAGCCATTACCGCTCAGCCGCAAAATACATCCGAGCCAGGCTCAGAAACATGGCAACGCCCTAGAGCACATCCACGCGTGCATCGAGGCATGTCGTATCCAATGACGAAAGCAGCGCGCATTGCGCCTCGATCGCCGGCAGTTCGTAGCGAAAGAAGTAGCGGCATGCCATGATCTTTCCGGAGCTGACGGCATCGTCACCTTCGTGGGCCTGTTTCCCGGACGCCACCAGCGCCTGACGCAGCCAGATCCAGGCAACAACCACATGGCCCAGCATGTCGAGATAGATCGTTGCGTCTGCAAGATAGGCCTCCTGGCCCAACTGCTCGGCCTTGCCACCCATCGTCAGGGTTGTTTCCGTAGCGAGGTTGACCGCCTTTTCCAGCCGGTCGGCAAACTCCACGAACTCCGGAATGGCACGCGCTTCGTGCATTGTCGTTTGCATTTCGCCAATCAGGGTGCGAATCGGAGCGCCGCCATTCATCGGCACCTTGCGCCCCAGCAGGTCCAGCCCCTGAATGCCGCGCGTTCCCTCGTGGATATGATTCAGGCGGTTGTCGCGATAAAACCGCTCGACAGGATAATCGCGCGTATACCCGGCACCGCCGAAGACCTGTATGGCAATCTCGTTGGCCCTCAGGCCGAATTCGGATGGCCAGGATTTGACAATCGGCGTCAGAATATCGAGCAGCGCGGTCGCCTTTTCCTGCGCGGCCGGATCGCCGGCGCGTTTTTCATCGGCAAGGCGCGCCGCGTAGAAGCAAAGCGCCATCGCCCCTTCCGCATAGGCCTTTTGCTGCAGGAGCATCCGCCTGACATCCGCATGCTCGATTATCGGCACCATCGGCGTCTGCGGGTCGCGGTCTGTCAGCTTGCGCCCCTGGGTCCTGTCCTTCGCATAGGTGAGCGCGTGCAGGTAGCCGGTTTCTGCAAGTGCCGCGGCACTGAGGCCGACGCCGATCCGCATCTCGTTCATCATTGAGAACATGTATTGCAACCCGGCGTTCGGTGCGCCGATCAGGTAGCCCACCGCGCCGTCCTTGTCGCCGAAATTGAGCACGCAATTGACTGTGCCCCGGCATCCCATCTTGTGATTGAGGCCGGCAAGGCGGACATCGTTGCGGGCGCCGCGCGAACCGTCCTCATTGACGAGATAGCGCGGCACGATGAACAGCGATATGCCTTTGACGCCCGGCGGGCTGCCCGGGATTTTCGCAAGCACCAGATTGATGATGTTTTCCGACATTTCGTGATCGGCGCCGGAGATCCACATCTTGTTGCCGAACAGGCGGTAGCTGCCGTCTTCCTGCGGTTCGGCCCGGGTGCGGATGTCGCCGACGGATGAGCCGGCATGCGGTTCGGATAGTGCCATGGTGCCGAAATAGCGGCCCTCGACCATCGGGCGCAGATATCGGTCCTTCTGCGCGTCGCTGGCATGTTCGGCAAGCAGGTTGCCGGCTGCGACCGTCAGGCCAGTGTAACCGCTGGTGCCCCAGTTGGCGGCGGAGAACCAGGCCGATATCGCCGTCTGCAAGAGGTACGGCAGTTGCAGCCCGCCATAATCGGCATCGAAGCTCGCGCCCATCAATCCTGCATCGACATAAGCGTCGAGTGCTTGTTTGACCTCCGGTATGATATGGACCCGCTCCCCGTCAAACGCCGGCTCGTTCGCATCGAGTTTCTGGGCATGCGGCTGATAGCGATCCTCGGCGATCTTCTCGACGCTTTCCAGGATCGCGTCATAGACGCTCCGATCAGCATCAGCGAAATGCGGAAGCTCGCTCAGTCCTTCCAGATCGAGGAAGTCATACAGCAGGAATGCAATGTCCTCCCGCCGCAGGATATCGGGCATGGATGTCTCCCTTTGGTCATTGTCGCTTCATATGGAAGCAAATCTGTTCATCCTTGATCCAACCTATCTCGCCGTCCGAAAGCTGGCAAAGGCTAATCGGCAAAGACTGCCATCGGTCTCATTCACCGCACGCTGTCGAGCATCCACTCCGTGAAAAGCAACACCTCGGGCGCATGCTGGCTGCCGGGCCGGCGCAGCACATAGTGGGCCTGCTCATTCGGCAGCCGGGCGTCGACTGGCTGCACGAGGCGCCCGGAATCAAGATAAGGCTGTGCAAATGCATCGAGAACCAGCGCGGCCCCTTCCCCGGTAGCGGCATATTCCAGCGCCACGAGGGATGTGTCTGATTTGACCCCCGCCTCATGTCTGATCATCTCCAGCCCGTTTTGACGCATCAGGTCATTCCACATGCCCTCACAGCCCATGATTTCGATGAGGCTGCCGGCACCGATATCGGCAAGGCCGGCGCCAGCGCCAATACGTTCGGCATAGTGTGGGCTGCAGACGACAATCGAAGATTCGTCACTGATCTTCTCGATGTAACCGCCCTTCTCGCGCTGGTCAGCCCACGCGCCGTCACCGTAGCGGATATCGATATCAACCGATTCGTAATTCAGCCCGTCACCCCAGATCGTGGTGCACAGTTGCAGTTCGATCCCGGGATAGGCGCTGCGGAACTCCGGCAGTCTCGGCACGAGGACAAGCGAGGCATAGGAGATCGGAACACGGATGCGCAGGGTCTTGTCCCCCAGCGAACCGAATATGCCCATCGTCGCAAGCGAAAGATCCTCAAAGGCCTTGCGCACAGCGGGCACGTAGGCGGCACCCATATCGGTCAGGCGCACGCCGCGCGGCAGCCGCTCGAAGAGGTCGAAACCGAGCCTCTTTTCCAGCGACCTGATCTGATGGCTGATGGCTGCCGACGTCATGTTGAGCTCATTGGCAGCGGCCGCGAAACTGGAATGCCGCGCCGCGGCCTCAAAGGCCCGCAGCCAGGCGACGGGCGGCAGTTGGTAACTCATTCGGATTGCTCCCGCATCAACAAATATACTTGGGTCTTTGACCGATAAAGCTTCGTTTGATTATAGTCATATGACCATCAAGACTGGCGCGAAATCAAGACGGAACCGCCATGTCCCAAGGGGAATTCGATTTTATTATTGTGGGAGCCGGATCGGCCGGATGCGTCCTGGCCGAACGCCTGACGCGTGACGGCCGACACACGGTCCTGATTGTCGAGGCCGGCGGCTCGGACCGCAAGCTGCGTATCCGGGTTCCGATCGGATATGGCTTCACCTTCATGGACCGTTCTGTCAACTGGTGTTACGGCACGGAACCGGACCCGCAACTCGGCGGTCGATCCGGCTACTGGCCGAGAGGAAAGGTGATCGGTGGCTCCAGCTCCATCAATGCGATGGTCTATATCCGGGGCCTGCCGCACGATTTCGACGACTGGGCGGAAAGCGGTGCTGCCGGCTGGAGCTGGGAGTGTGTCCGGCCGGTCTTTGAACGCACCGAAAAGAAAGCCTGGCACGAAAACGGCAGGCTGCGCACGCGCGGCGACGGGCCGCTTTGGGTCACGGATGAATCAAATCAGGCACATCCCGTCACCAAAAGCTTCCTCACGGCGGCGCGAGAGGCCGGCTGGCCGACGACGACGGATATCAACGGATCCGAGCGCGAAGGGCTAGGCATTTTCCATAACACGACGCGCAGGGGCTGGCGCTGCTCCTCGGCCGATGCGTTCCTCAAGCCCGCCATGCGGCGTGGCAATTTGAAAGTGCTGTCGAACGCCCATGTCGAGCGCATTGAGTTCGAGGGAGGCCGGGCCGTCGGCATCAGCTACCGCCAGGGCGATCGTCTTCGCCGGGCGCGCGCCCACCGGGAGGTCATCATCTGCAGCGGCGCTGTCAATTCACCGAAGCTGCTGCAACAGTCCGGCATCGGGCCTGCTGAGCTCTTGGCCGGCCACGGCATCGATGTTCATGCGGACCTGCCGGAGGTCGGCGGCGGTCTTCAGGATCATCTGGCCGTCAACTACTATTATCGCGCCACCGTGCCGACCCTCAACAACCAGCTACAGCCTTGGCGAAGCCGCGTGTTCGCTGCGCTTCAATACGCGCTGACCCGCCGCGGCATGCTCAGCCTCGGCATCAACCAGTGCGGCGGCTTTGTCCGATCAACGCCGGATGCACCGCACGCCGACATGCAGATCTACTGCAATCCGGCAACCTATTCGACGGGAGACGGCACCAAACCGCAGATCGATCCAGAACCCGGCTTCCTGTTGTCGTTCCAGCAATGCCGGCCGACCAGCCGCGGCCGCATCGACATCGCGTCGAGCGACCCGGCGGAGCCGCCCAGGATCAAACCCAATTCACTGACCACCAACGAGGATCGCGATGCGGTCATACGCGGTGCGCGGCTCTTGAAGCAGCTGGTTGAAACGCCGACAATGAAACGGCTGATCAAGTCCGCGAAGCAGCCCGACCCGGCCAGCCTGAGCGACGCGGAGGCACTGGAGGACTTCAAGATGCGCGCGGCAACCGTTTATCATCCGACGTCCACCTGCCGCATGGGTTCGGATGCAAAAAGCTCGGTTCTTGACGCGCGATTGCGCGTGCATGGGATCGATCGTTTGCGGGTCGTCGATGCTTCCGCATTCCCGAATGTGACGTCCGGCAACACAAACGCACCAACGATCATGCTGGCGCAAAGGGGCGCCGACCTGATCCCGGAAGACACGCGAGAGGCTGGCTGACAGGGATGAAGATCAAATGCCTCGAGACCTTCAGCAACGAATATGTCGGCTTTGTCCGCCTGACGGCAGAGGATGGCTCGGTGGGGTGGGGCCAGGTTTCGACCTATAATGCCGATATCACGGCGCAGGTCTTCCATCGGCAGGTCGCGCCCTGGGCGCTTGGTGAAGATATTCTCCACATCGATGCGCTCGTGGACCGCATCGTCGAAAAGGAACACAAGTTTCCGGGTTCCTACCTGCGGCGCGCACTCGCCGGCCTCGACACGGCGATCTGGGACATTCGCGGCAAGCAACAGCAAAAACCGGTTTGCGAACTGATCGGCGGCAGCCCGGGCCGGCTGCGCTGCTACGCCTCCAGCATGCGCCGGGATATCGAGCCGCATGTGGAGGCGAAGCGCCTGGCGGAGCTGCGCGACCGCTTCGGATATGACGCCTTCAAATTCCGCGTCGGCAGCGAATGCGGCCGCGACCGCGACGAATGGCCGGGTCGCACGGAAGAGATCGTTCCGACGGTCCGTTCGGCCCTTGGCGATGATGCGGCCCTGCTCGTCGATGCCAACAGCGGCTACAGCCCGCACAAGGCGATCGAAGTCGGTCGCATGCTGGAAGACAACGGTGTGGTTCACTTCGAGGAGCCCTGCCCCTATTGGGACCTTGAGGCGACCAAGACGGTCAGCGATGCGCTGTCACTCGATGTGACGGGCGGCGAACAGGACTGCGACCTTACCATCTGGCGGCAGATGATCGCCATGCGCGCGGTCGATGTGATCCAGCCGGACATCTGCTACATCGGCGGCATAGCGCGGGCTTTGCGTGTCGCAAAAATGGCCGCAGATGCCGGCCTTCCCTGCACGCCCCATTCGGCCAATCTTTCCATGGTCACCCTTTTCACAATGCATTTCCTGCGCACCATTCCGAATGCCGGTCCCTACCTGGAATTTTCGATCGAGGGCGCGGATTATTATCCGTGGCAACAAAAACTCTTTGCCAATGATCCGTTCGCCGTCACCGATGGCGGGGTTACGGTATCGGACGAACCAGGCTGGGGCGTCGTGATCAATCCCCATTGGCTCGACAAGGCCAAACACCAGGTCAGCGAGCTCGGCTAGACCATTCATGGCCAGGAGGCCACATCATGAAATTGCAGTCCATTGAAACCTTCGTTGTCGGCAACCCGCCGCCGTCCCGTGGCGGACGCTATTTTATATTTGTCCAGCTCCACACAGCCTGCGGAATTGTCGGTGTCGGCGAGATCTACAACGCGACCTTCAGCCCGCATCTCGTGGCGGAAATGGCCAAGGACATGTTTACCCGCATCTTCGAGGGCAGCGATCCGCATCATGTCGAGCGGCTTTGGCGCACCGCCTATGGTGCCGGCTACACCCTGCGGCCGGACGTGACCGTCATGGGCGTATTGAGCGCGCTCGAGATGGCCTGCTGGGACATTATCGGCAAGGCCGCGGACAAACCCGTCTACGAACTGCTCGGCGGGCGTGTACACGACCGCCTGCGCAGCTACACCTACCTTTATCCGCCCGGGGACGAGCATGTTTATCCGGACCCGGACACGTCCAATGTGTACAATGATCCCGATATCGCCGCGCAGACAGCCCTCGACCTGGTGGATCAGGGATTCACCGCGGTCAAATTCGATCCCGCCGGTCCGTATACCGTCTACGACGGACACCAGCCCAGCCTCGAAGATCTCGAACGCTCCGAACTGTTCTGCAAGCGTATACGCGAGGCCGTCGGCGCCCGCGCCGACCTTCTCTTCGGCACCCATGGCCAGTTCACCGTCTCCGGCGCCAAACGCATGGCACGGCGGCTCGAGCCCTACGAGCCGCTGTGGTTCGAGGAGCCGACGCCACCGGAAATGCCTGAGCAGATGGCGGAGGTCGCCCGTTTTACTTCGATTCCGGTCGCCACCGGTGAGAGGCTCTGCACCAAATACGAATTCGCACGCGTGCTGGACACTGGCGCCGCGTCGATCCTGCAGATGGACCTCGGCCGCGTCGGCGGCCTGCTGGAAGCCAAGAAGATCGCGGCGATGGCCGAGACCCGCTACGCCCAGATTGCACCACATCTTTATTGCGGACCGGTCGTCGGCGCCGCCAACATCCAGTTTGCCGCCTGCATCCCGAATTTCCTGGTCCTTGAAAGCATCCTGAAATGGGAAGGTTTCCACGCCGATCTCCTGAAGACGCCGATCCGGTGGGAAGATGGCTATGTCATTCCCCCAGATGCGCCGGGCCTGGGTGTCGAGCTGAACGAGGACGTGGCACGGGCGCATCCCTATGAGGGTGACGAACTGCACCTGACGATGGAAACTCGACCGCTACGCTAACCTGCACAGACCGCAAGGACGGAGAACGTCATGAAGATCGGCTTTATCGGGCTCGGAAATGTCGGAGGCAAGCTGGCCGGAAGCCTCCTGCGCAACGGTTTTGACGTTGCCGTGCGTGATCTGGACAGATCGGTCGCCGAACCGTTCCTTGTTCAAGGCGCACACTGGGCTGAAAGTCCCCGGCACATGGCCGAGCAGTGCGACCTTGTCATTACCTGCCTTCCCAGTCCCGCCGCATCGGCCGCGGTCATGGAAGCCGAAGACGGGATTCTCGCTGGCCTTGCACCCGGCAAGATCTGGGCCGAGATGTCGACCACTGACGAAGCCGAAGTCAGGCGCCTTGGCGCGCTGGTTTCCGCCGCCGGCTGTGCACCGGTCGATTGCCCGGTTTCAGGCGGTTGTCACCGAGCCGCCACCGGAAACATCGCCATTTTTGCCGGCTGTGAACGCGAAACCTTCGAGCGCATGCTTCCGGTCCTCAAGGCGATGGGAAGACGCATCCTCCATACCGGTCCGCTCGGCTCTGCATCGATCCTGAAGGTCGTCACCAACTATCTTGCCACCGCAAATCTTATCACCCTGTGCGAGGCACTGGTGACGTCCAAGGCCGCCGGCATGGATCTCAACACCGCCTACGAGGCGATCCGAATTTCATCCGGCAACTCCTTCGTCCATGAGACGGAAAGCCAGGTGATCCTCAATGGCTCCCGCGATATCAATTTCACCATGGATCTGGTTTCCAAGGATATCGGCCTGTTCCAGCAGGTGGCCGACAGGGCCGGCGTTCCGCTCGAAATGAATCCGGTGATGATCGATATCTTCAGGGACGGTGAAGAACGTTTCGGCGCAAGGGAATACTCGCCAAACATCATCCGGCGTCTGGAGGAAGCAACGGGCATGGATATTCGCGCACCGGGCTTTCCGGCCGAGATGCTCGATGACGAACCGGAAGAGCCGGGCTACGAGGTCGTGCCGAAGGGTGCTGACCGGACCTAGCGCTCGAATTTCACACAAAATGCGTAGACCTTGAATGCAGGCTGGTTCACTATGGCGCCGGGTTTCTTGTCGAGGTGCCGTACGTGCTGAAGTTCATCCATTTGACCGATATTCATGTGATCAGCGGCGGCCGCCGCCTCTACGGTGTCTCGCCCGAGCGCAGACTGCATGCCGCGGTGGACAGTATCCTTGAAGAACACGGCGACGCCGATTTCGTCGTCTTTACCGGCGATCAGGCCCATTGGGGCGACGACGCCAGCTACGGCGTGCTGTCGGATGCAATCGCGCGGCTCGACATGCCCGTAAAGGTTCTGATGGGCAATCACGACCATCGTGATGTCCTGCTTCAGGTGGTTCCGGGCGTTGAAGCCGATACCGAGGGGTTCGTTCAGTCCGTGCTCGACACCGAAGCCGGCCGTTGCCTTTTCTTGGACACCAAGAAGGATGCGCCGACAGACGCGGGGGAATATTGCGACATGCGCCGCGAATGGTTGCGGGCGCGGCTCGAAGAAAGCGACGAACCGGTGATGATCTTCATGCACCACCCGCCGCTCAAGCTCGGTCTGAAGGGTATGGACATCATCAACCTTCTGGATTCGGACGCATTCTTCGCGGTGCTCGAGCCGCATGTCAGCAGGATCAGGCACATCTTTTTCGGCCATGTGCACCGGCCCGTCTCCGGAAACTGGCGCGGTATCGGCTTTACCTGCATTCGCGGTCTCAACCATCAGCTCGCGCTTGACCTTCGTGCGCCGCAGACCAGCGTGCCCGGCAATTTCGAGCCACCGGTCTACGGCGTTGTCCTGGCCGACCGCGATCAGATCGTTGCCCATCTGCACGAATTCATGGACCGTTCACCGCAATTCGAACTGGTGACGCCCGAGGGACAGGACGGAAAGGAATACAGCCTCAACATGCGGCACGGAGACTGGGACCGCATGACCTGATTGTTCAGCGGGACGGGTGAAAAGTCGATGAGTAATTCCAAAATCTGCCGCGGTGTATTGGTTGCAGCCGCTACCGCAGCACTTTGCATGACGGTCGCTCCAGCCATCGCCCAGAACAGCGACCCGGTGCCGGCAATCGAGAAGGCGGTAAACGGTTTCTTCGTTCCAGCCTACGGCAACTTCAGTGAACAGACGACGGCGCTACACGGGACGATCGAGCAGCTTTGTACGGAACCGTCCGATCAACAGGTTACAACAGCCCGTCAGGGTTTCCGCGATGTCGTCGAAGCCTGGTCTGCGGTCAGCATTGCGCGCATCGGACCGATCATGGAACAGAACCGCCTTGAACGGCTGTTGTTCTGGCCGGACCGGCGCGGCATCGGATTGCGCCAGGTTCAGGCGCTGATAGCGAAACAGGACCCATCCGCGACCAACCCCGAAGACCTTTCTAAAAAAAGTGTCGCCGTTCAGGGATTGGCGGCGCTGGAATTTGTCCTCTTTGCAGAAGGCTCCGAGACGCTGGCGCAGATTCCGGGCGGTTTCCGCTGCCGCTTTGCCCTGGCCATCAGCGCCAATGTTGAATCCATCGCGAGCGACCTGTTTTTGGAGTGGCAGGCACCCGACGGTTTTGCGGACAAATGGCAACGACCCGATCCTGACAACGCGCTTTACCGCAACGAAAAGGAGTCCTTGAGCGCGCTGACAAGCCTGTTCGCCAACCAGCTCGAATATTTTGAAGCGGTCGAGATCGGTGCTTTCCTTGGTGTCACGCCGGACAAGGACAATCCGCGCCGTGCGTTGTTTCGAAGATCGGACAGTACGCTGATGAGCCTCAGAACGGGCTTTGACGCATTTCGGGATCTTTACAATCAATCACATTTGCCGGACCTGTTGGCGGGCGAACACAAATGGATCGACGACGCGATCGTCTTTGGCTTCCGGCACGGCGGCGCCAGTCTTGATTCTCTCTCAGGATCCGCCGCCGCGATCGTCGAAGACCCGGACGCCAGGGCAAAGCTGGCCTATGTCAGGACTGTTGTGCGCGGTCTTGGTGGGAATTTCGGCATCGACATGACTGCCGCGCTCGGACTGACATCAAACTTCTCGAGTCTTGACGGGGACTGACGTGGCGCCTGGTCTGAAAGACAGACGGACGTTCCTCAAAGCCGCAGGTGCAGCCTTCGCAGCATCCCTGTCGCCCGCGCAGGCGGAAAGGCTGGCTGAAACGCCCTCTGTTTATGCATCCTCATACGCCGACGACGACGGCGGATTTGGCGCCGCGCTGCTGACTGAGGATGGCACTGTCATCACGTTCGTGCCCTTGCCGGCGCGCGGCCACGACATTGCCTGTCATGCGCCCACAGGCCAGGCCTTCGTCTTCGCGCGCCGCCCCGGCACGATCGCCGTCGCTTTCGACCGCAGCGGCCGGATGCCGCAGGTGTCAGTCCTTGCCGCGCCCGGACGCCACTTCTACGGCCATGGTACCTATTCGCCCGACGGCAGGCTGCTCTATGCCAGCGAGAACGACTTCGACAACGCAGCCGGCGTGATCGGCATCTATGATGTCACGGCTGGTTACAAACGGATCGGCGAGTTTTCCTCCGGCGGGATTGGCCCGCACGACATGCTGCTGCTAAGTGACGGGCGGACGCTTGCGGTCGCCAATGGCGGTATCGAGACCCATCCGGATTTCGGCCGGGCAAAACTCAACCTCGCCACCATGGCCCCGTCATTGTGTTTTATCGATCGCCTTGATGGCTCGGTAATCGAGCGGCAGTCCCTTGCCCCCGATCTGCATCAGCTTTCGATCCGACACTTGGCCGCGGACGGAAGCAACGGCGTTTATTTTGCCTGTCAGTTCGAAGGATCACCGCATGACCATCCGCCACTTTGCGGTCATGCGGTTCCCGGCAAAGGCATGCGCCTATTTGAGTGGGAGCCGCGGCTCACGGCAAAGCTGAAGCATTACATCGGATCGATCGCTGCAAATCCCGAGTCCGGAACAGTCGCCATAACCTCACCGCGCGGCAACCACATGTTGGTGCTCGATGGCCGTACAGGCGGTGTGATCAAGCAGCATTATCTTGGCAATGTCTGTGGCATAGCAAGGGGCAGCGAAGGCTTTCTCGCATCGACCGGCAACGGCGTGCTCTTCAGCACCATCAGCGGCAATGCTGACGTCGTGTCGCTGCGTTGGGACAACCACCTGCTGCAGATTCAAGGATGAACGGCGAACAGCGAGGTTCTTCTGTGAGCGACCAAGATGAACTGATCGCACTCAGCGCCTGCCGCATGGTGGAATTACTCGACCAGGGTGTCGTTACACCGGTTGATGCGCTGAAAGCACTGGAGCGGCGCATCGCCAAGGTCGATCCCCTTATCGATGCACTGCCGACGCTGTGTTTCGAACGCGCCTTCAGTGAGGCGCGGCGGGTTCAGGAGCAACCCGTCAGCGAACGCGGCCTGTTGCGCGGCCTGCCGGTTCCGATCAAGGACCTCACCCACGTAGCCGGAGTGCGGACAACCTCAGGGTCACTCTTGTTTAAAGACCATATATCGGAAAACACGGGACTTCCGGCCCGGACCCTCGAAGAAAACGGCGCCGTCATCTATGCCAAGTCGAATACGCCTGAATTCGGCACCGGCGGCCACACTCGCAACGAGGTTTTCGGCATCACCCGCAACCCGCGCGACACGACCCTGTCAGCCGGCGGATCGTCCGGCGGCGCGGCGGCTGCACTGGCAACCGGTATGGCCTGGCTCGCCCACGGCTCGGACATGGCGGGTTCGCTGCGCACGCCGGCCAGCTTCTGCGGCGTGGCAAGTCTGCGCCCCTCGCCCGGCCTGATTGCTGGCGACCAGCCAAGGCTGCCGTTTCAGGTGCTTGGCCAGGAAGGTCCCATGGCGCGCAGCGTGGAAGACGTCGCCCTGATGACCGATGCCATGAGCGGCCTGTCGCATCAGAGCGGGCTTTCGAAACCGGCGCCGCCGACGTCCTTCCTCGACGCGGCGCGCTCCCCGACGCGTCCGCCGCGCGTCGCCGTCAGCGCAGATCTTGGCGTGACCGAGATCACCGGAGAGGTGCGCAGCGCATTTGATGCCGCGATAAACACCTTGACCGGCTCCGGCCTCGAGGTCGACGAAACGCATCCGGATTTCACCGATGCCGTGGAAGCTTTTACCGTCCAGCGTGCCATAATTTACGCCGTCAAGCTGGGCGATGCGCTGGCGTCAGCAGAAAAACTGTTCAATCCGCTCGTTGTCTGGAACATCAAAAAGGGCCTCGAAACCGACGCGGCATCAGTCCGCAGCGCCATGGCTGCCCAGGGCCGGCTCTTCCAGAAGGTGGCGGATTTTATGCAGACCTGTGACATCCTGATCTGCCCGGCGACGATCATGCCGCCCTTCCCAGCCGATGAGTTTTATCCCGGTTCCTCAAAGGGTGTTCCTGTCAGCGAGTATTATGACTGGCTGAAGATCGTCTATGTCGTGTCCGCCGCCACGCTGCCGGTCATAACGATACCATGCGGCTTCACGGCAAGCGGCTTACCGCTTGCAATCCAGCTCATCGGGCGCCCGCATGGCGAAGTCGCGCTTTTCCGCCATGCCCGGTATATTGAAGACGTCCTGGGCTGGAATGCCACGCCGATTGATCCCTCTGAATAGCGCAAATTCTTAACGCGCACAGCCGATGCGGGTTAATCCTTAACCATATCTTTCATGACAATTTTAAGGGTTGGGCGGCATGCTTGGCTCAAGTCCAGTATGTCCCGTGGTGCAGCGTTATGCGCAAGACAGTCTATTCCGTTCTGATCGTGGCGATGGCCGGCCTTCCATTGTCCGGTTGCGCCAATTTCTTTGGCATCGGCTCCTATTCGTCGAAGGTGAACTATCACGACACCAAGTGGTGCGTGCCGCGCAAGCTGAAGCGGGTGCTCAACCGCGTGTCGCACCGCTACGGCACTGTCACCGTTCACTCGACCAAGCGCTGGTGGCTCGAGAACTGGCGCAAGGGCGGCGCCAGAGACTCCTATCACCTGAGGTGCCAGGCGGTTGATTTCTCCGTCCGCGGCAATCCGGAGTCCGTTCTGGCCTTCCTGCGCGCCCAGCGCGAAGTCGGCGGCTACAGCTACTACAAGCGCACCGGTCACTATCATATCGACACCGGGCCGCGGCGGACCTGGTAGCCGGCACGCCAACCGTTACATCAGCAATTCGAGGGAACCGCGTCACGGTCCGGCAGTCTTTGATTCCGGCCGCGTGGACCGCCGCCTTTTTCCAACGGTTGACCCAAAACACCTTTTACGCATTAAATAGCCTCATGTGACGAACGGCCGCACCGGGCGGGAAGCGGCGTGCCGGCAACGACTGGCGCATGGAGGATCAAATGGAAAGGCGTAGCCTACTGAAAGGCGCCGTGGCAGCTGCGGCCGGCTTGAGTGTTCCCTATATCTGGACCGGCAGCGCAAACGCGCAACAATCGAAATATTTCAAAGGTGCGACCGCCGACGGCGATCACACCTTTCCGAGCACCAACTTCAAGTCGATCGACTCGCGCTGGCACCGCCAGATGGTGAAGTACTTCTCCGACGAGCCGCAAGGCACCGTCGTGGTCGATACACGCAATCACTATCTTTACTGGATCTGGGAAAACAACACGGCCATGCGCTACGGCTGTGGTGTCGGGCGCGAGGGCTTCCAGTGGTTCGGCCGCGCCAATATTGCCCGCAAGGCGCGCTGGCCCCGCTGGGTACCGCCGGCAGAGATGAAGAAGCGTCAGCCCGAGCTGCCGGACTCCATGGAGGGCGGGCCGAGAAACCCGCTCGGCGCAAGGGCGCTTTACCTGCATGGCAAAGGCGGCGGGGACACAGGCTATCGTCTGCACGGCACCGCAGAGCCATGGTCGATCGGGTCGGATGTTTCTTCAGGCTGCATCCGCATGTTCAATGAGGATGTCATTGACCTTTACCGGCGTGCGCCGATCGGCACCGCCGTGCTTGTGCTGGAGCACATTTCCGACAGGGCATGATTTGAAAGGTGCGCGCCACGGGGAGCGCGCAATACGGGGGAAATGAGTATGAAGAGTATTCTCCATGTGGCGGCAGCCATCGCACTGCTTCTGATGTCAGGCATGGCCCTGTCAGGCTGCAACGCGTCGCGCGCTGCGCTGGGCGATCCGAATTCCGGACAGACGGATGACGCCGCCGTCGGCTTTGCCGAAGTGCGAACCGGCAGTGAGGAAAGCTTCATCATGTCGGCCGGCAGGCGCGTTTACTTCACCTCCGGCTCTGCCGAGCTTGACGACGTGGCACGCGAGACGCTCGACATTCAGGCCGCGTGGCTGACCAGCCACCGCAAGTGGCTTGTGAAGCTGCAGGGTTTCTCCGATGATCCGGGCTCCGGCGAGGCAAATGTCAAACTGTCCGACCGCCGCGCCAAGGCCGTCATGGATTATCTTGCCTCCAAGGGCGTCAGCCCGCAGCGCATGTGGGCCAAGGGCTATGGCAAGGAACGCCTTGTCCGCAACTGCCCGGAAATCGCCTGCAAGGCCCAGAACCGGCGTGTCGTCGTTAACCTGCGCGAAGAATTCGACGCCGCGGCGCCGCAATACAGGGGCAACCAGAGCTGACAACAGCCCACCCGGCCCGCATCAGCCCTTTTTCGTGATGTAGTCGACCGTCAGGTTGATCGTGCCGAAATTCTCAATGGTCAAATCATCGTCGGGTATGGAGACGCTGTAGGTCTGTTCCAGCCACATGATGAACTCCATCGTGGCCGCCGAATCCAGAATATCCAGTTGTGGAATGAAGGCATCGTCTTCGAGACCGTCCGCCGGGTTGCCCAGCGCCTGCGCAAGCGCAACGATCTTCTCGCGGATTTGCTGTCGTGCCGTATCCGGTTCCATGGATTCCTCTATTCTTCTTTTGTTGAAAACTGATTTTCGTCGGGCGCAGTCAGGTTGCTGATCGCCTGATAGGCGGCGGCTCCGTCAAGAACCCGGTGATCATAGGTCGCACCAAGGATCGATCGGTCGTCCTGTGCGGCACTGTGGGCGACCATCAGCGAAACATAGGGCGGCAGGATCGGCATGTGCCGCAGCACCGGCCAGCGTGCCATGCTCGAGATTGCGACGGTCGCGCCTTTCATGTCTGCAGGCTGCAGCTTACCGCGCATGGCCGCGCGGTGCAGTACTGCAAACGCGTCGACAAACTCCCTGGCATTCATGCCGTCCGCATCGTGGATGACCGGCAGGAACAGCTTTCCATTGATATGAACGGTGAAACCCAGGTTGACCTGGTCATAGACGAGTTTCCGGCCATCATGGATCGTTGAATTCAGGTCCCGATTGTCCGATGCGTGCCGGACAAGCTGATAGGCCATCAACGGCACCAGCGGGCTGCTCAAGAGCCCATGTTGGTCACGGAAACCTTGTGCAAACGCCTGCCAGTCATTCTCGTCATAGGCAGCTTCCAGATAGGTCGCCGCTGCTTGCCGGGCATGCCAGGAGACAGAGGTGATCATGGCGGTTTCATAGGGGCTCAATTCAGCGCTCTTGCCGCCAGCCTCCGGTGTGCCGCTCCATGCGGATGCCGGCCGGACTGTCTCCACCGACGCAGGCTTCGATGAAATATGAGCCTCGACATCCGAAACTGTCAGACGTGCGCCCGAAAAGGAAATCTCGGCCGCCCTCAGGCCGTGTTTGCGGATCAGTGCCAGGGCACCGGCAGTCGGCCTGTCGGTTGCAGGTTGCCCGGCATCTTTTGGCTCACTGGGCTGGACTTGCGGCACGGTTTCATCCGGGCTTGCACCGACCCACAAGAGCACCGCCCCGACATCGATCATCTCGCCTTCCGCACCGGTGGCATCGAGGACGAAACCGTCTTCCTCGGCCTCCACCACCACCGTTGCCTTCTCGGACTCGATCTCGGCCACAGCCTGCCCCTGCGTGATGGCATCGCCCGGCGCGACAAGCATGGCAACGAGTTTGACCTCATCGTCATTGTTGTTGATACGCGGAACGTAGATCGGCTGGGGCATGGTGGCTTCAGAACATATCGAGGATTTCGGCGATCAGCCGGTCACGGTCAGGCAGCACCTGCTCTTCCAGGGACCGGGCGGACGGGATCGGCACGGAGGGCGCACCGACACGGAGGATTTGCCCTGAAATGCCGTTTTCCGCAAGGGTCGCGGCGATTTCAGCGCCAACGCCGAACTCTGTCGGCGATTCCTCGACGATCACGATTCGCGCGCGGGACGTCAAAGCGTCGACAAGCGTGTTTCGCGGCAGCGGTGCGACCAGAGAAGGCAGCACGACCTCGACGCTGATCTCCTCATCACGTTCCAGTTGCTCTGCGACCTCTTCAACGAGGGGCACCATGCCGCCATAGGCGATGATCGTGACATCCGGATCATGGCGTTCGTTATGGAGCGTCGGAAACAGCTGTGATGCCGGATCCGATACGTTGGCGGGAAGCACTGCGAGGCCTTCGGAACCGTTCGGCCGGCTGTAGAGCAGCTTGTGCTCGAAAAACACCGTCGGATGTTCCCAGTTGCACACGGCGTTTTCAAGAAGTTGACCCATATCGTGCCGGTGACTGCCATAGACGACCGTCAAGCCGGGAACGGAGGCGCAAAGGCTTTCGGGTGTCTGGCTGTGCGTCGCCCCGTAGCCGCGGCCGCCGCCGCAAGCCGCCCGGATCACCAGCGGCACGTCCACATCGTCGAAGAGCGGCGGGAACTTGACGGCGTGATTGTAGATCTGGTCCATGCCGAGGCTCAAAAAGTCGGCAAACATGACTTCCACGAGAGGCCGCTTGCCCGCCATGGCAAGACCGATCCCGGCACCGATGATTCCAGCCTCGCTGATCGGTGTCGACAGGGCACGATCCGGAAAGGTGTTGGTCAATTGCTCGGTTACCTTGAAGGCGCCGCCATAGGGGTCGTGCAGGTCTTCGCCGAGAACGATCGCTTCCGGGCGATCGTCGAGGATCCTGTGCAGCGCCGCGTTGAGCGCCTGCCGGACCGTTCCCTCGTATCGCTCGGTGCCTGCCGGAACCGGCACATTGCGCCCGAATGGATGGTGGGGAACGGTGTCAAATCGGGCTGGCGGCGACTGCATCGCGCGCTCGGTGGCTGATTTCAGGAAGGCGGCATTGTGTTGTTCGATCGCCTGGCGTTCCGTTGCTGGTAGCAGGTCTCCCAGCCGCATCAGCGGATCGCGTTCTCGTATGGCGTCCATTTCCGCATCGCCGCGCAAATCATCGCCCTTGCTGTGCGGCCCGAGGCGCATCGTGTCGATGACAAGGAAACCAGGCGAGCCGCTGTTCCTGACAGCGTCGACGGCGCGCTGCGCCCCTTCGAAGAAATCCGGTGCATCGTCGCTCAGGCGCCATGTCTGAATTCCGAAGGCTGCACCCCGCTCGGTCAGGGACCCGGCTGTCGTTGTTTCGGTCGGGGTCGTCTGTGCGATCCGGTTGTTCTCAATCACAAACAGGATCGGGACATCCCAGACTGCCGCCAGATTGAGGGATTCGTAGACAAGCCCCTGCCCCAGCGTCCCGTCGCCGATGATCACGGAAACGATGCTGCCGTCCCGGTCGTGCTTTCGGGCCAGGGCATGGCCGACTGCGATTGCCGTCATGCCGCCCTGCACCCCGGAACTGTGGAAGCCGCGGAAGGCCAGATGCTGGCTGCCGCCATGCCCGCCGCAAACGCCGGCCTTGCGTCCCATGATCTCCGCGAACAGGCCCTCGAAATCGCCGCTATAGGTCAGAAAATGACCGTGGTTGCGGTGATTCGAAAACACCGCGTCATTTTCATGATTGAGCGCCCGCACGACGCTCATCTGGCACAGTTCCTGTCCGAGGCAGGTGTGCGTGGTGCCCGAAAGCTGCCCCTTGCTGAAAAGGTCGAGAAGCGCTTCCTCGGCGCCGCGGATCAGGTGCCCGAAGCTGTAAAGAGCAGTCGGATCCAGCGGAAGCTGCGGTTTTGTCTTTCCGTCAAAGCTCAACCGCGCGTTGGAGCTGGGCTCAGTCGCCATGTCCGACCACCATCGCGGTGACTTCCGGCGGCTTTTCGTCGCCCGCTCTGCTCGGATGCCGGACGGTCAGATGTGCGCGCACCGAAAGCCCGCCGTCTTCCACCAGTCGCAACAGTTCTTCTTCGCTCCGGAACAGGAAAATATGGTCCGGTTGCGGTGCATTGATCGCGCCGGTCAGGAATGCCAGTCCGCCGGGTTCAAGGCTTGCTTTGACGCGTCCGATCAACGCCTGCGGATCCGGAACATGTTCAAGCAGCTCCCCGCAGATGATGCGGCTTGCCCGTGGCAGCGCACCGGCCGCCAGGACGTCTTCCAGCCGTGTTTCCACCCGGCTATCCGCACCGGAAGCGCCGAGCACGGCCTCGCTGAAGCGCAGGCTTTGCGGGCTGAGATCGATCAGCAGCGCAGGACTTTCCTTCCACATGCCCAGAGCCTCGACGCTCAGCAAACCGTGGCCCGGTCCCCATTCCATGACGAGACCCTGCGGATCGTGCGGCGGGTAAAGGAATGATTTCCGGTAGAATTTCAGCAGCTCGTAGTGATGCGGCCACAGGAAATAGGTGCAGTAAAGGCCGACCAGATAGTAGCCTTCCATGACATCGGGATTGCTGTAGAAGTCGTCCTTAAGTGTCTGAAGTTCCTCGATACCGGCGGAGTATTGGCCGGTCTGCTTGAAGGCCACCTCTTCCCGCAGGATCGTGCTTCCCAGCCGTTGAAAGCCGCGCACGGCCCAGTCGGGGAACGTGTTTTGCGGGAATGCCTTCTTCAAAAGCCCCAGCGAGCGCTCGAAGTCCGACAGATATTCATCGCCATAGTCTGCGTGCAGGCTCTCCACCGCGGAGGCCGAGGCGCCGAATAGAGTCTTGTTCAGGCCTTCCTGGAGCGCAGACACCAGGGGAAACGAACCGGTCATCAGGTCGTGCTTCATGTCGCGTGCAGTCGATCCGTTCGCTGGTTTGGGATTGGTTGGACGGGATAACATTCCCCTTGTAAAACGCAAAATAGGCGAATTGGATTGAAATCGAAAGGCATAATCGGATGGTCGAAATTCGAACCTATGACGGCGACGGAAACGACTTTGCCGAACTGTGCCTGCGCATCCGCAAGCAGGAGGGTGAAGAGGAAAAATGGTCGCCACTGTGGGATGCAGCCTATATGCGCGCCCAGATCGAGGCGCCGGCGACTGACCGGGAGCTGATGGTTGGCGCCTATGACGGCGAACGCCTGATCGGCTCGTTCTTTGCCGTGCCTTACACGTTCAATGTGCGCGGCAATCCGATGCGCGGAACATTTTCCACCTGCCTGATGATCGATCCGGCCTTTCGCGGACTGACGCCCTATGTCATCGAAAAACTCCGCCGCCGCCACCGCGACAATGGCTATGCCTTTTCGCTCGGTTTCGTCATGGGCGGACCGCAGTCGGGTCCCTACCAGTGCTGGACGAGTTATGCGAAGGCCTATCCGAAGAACTGCCGATTCATATCGGATGCCGGGTACTGGATCAGGGCATTCGATCCATCCGTTCTTGACGAGGCCGGCCGCGCCGAGCAGGCCCGCGCCGACGAGCAGCTCGCCGGCCGCCTCCACAGCGGCGACGGAAATCCACCGTCCGACATTGAAGTCAGCGCCTGCGGCCAGGACGATGTCGACCGTTGCCTCGAACTGATCCGCGCGCAGACCACAAAGGCGGACTGGTCGATCGGCTGGGACCGGGCCGGCCTTGAAACCTATCTGCTGGCCTTCGACAACACGCGAGCGCTGGTCGCCCGGCGCGGTGGTGCAATCACCGGCTTTGTCGGCTTCCATCATCTGTCCGTCTGGAACGAACGGCCGATACGCAGCGTCGTCGTCGACATGCTGGCGGCGGACGCGCGCGACGACGAAACCAGACGGCAACTGCTGCACGCCGTCGGCGACCAGGCAAAAGGGGACGGCGCTCAGATCGCCATGGCGCTGCGCTCATCCATGTTCCGCGCCCGCACCGTCATTCCCGCCGGTTTCCTGCCGGCGCCTGATCCCGGCCGGTTGGTCATCCTGTTTGCCGACGAGACGGTGGATGCCGCGGCTTCAGACGATTTTAAACTGATGCTGCGCTAACGCCGATCAGATCCACGAAGGCACTCTTGAAAGGATGCGCTTGAGGCCGGCAAAAGCCTCGTCGAAATGCGATTCTTCCAGAATGAACGGCGGCAGCAGCAAAATCCGGCTGCCCGAGAAGTGCACCCAAAGCCCGCGTGCGAAACACGCCTTTGCAACCATTGCCATGGCTTCTGAATCGAGAGGCTCGCGGCTGGCTTCATCGCGCACCAGATCGATGGCGAGCAGCATGCCGATGCCGCGCACATTGTCGACCACCTGCAGCTCCTTCAGTTCCTGCAGCCGTTCCAAAAACGCCGTGCCGCGCGCCGCTGCGTCGGCGATCAGATTGTCGCGCGTCAGGATGTCGATGGCGGCAAGACCGGCGGCGCAGGCGCCCGGATGGCCGGCATTGGTTGAACCGTGGTTGAACCGCATATCGTCGCCATCGGCCAGAAAGGCGTCCCAGATCTCGTCGGTCGCCACGGCAGCACCGAGCGGGAAATAGCCGCCGCTGATCGCCTTGCCGAGACACATGACATCGGGATCCAGGTTGAACCGCTCCGAGGCAAAGAGCGTCCCGGTGCGTCCAAATCCGGTCGTCACCTCGTCGACCACCAGCTTGATGTCGTGCCGTTTGCAGGTCTCGCTGATGATGTCGAAATAGGCCTGACCGGGCGCAATGGCCCCGCCCATGCCCTGTACCGGTTCAATGATGAACATCGCGACCGATTCCGGCCCTTCAGCGATAATCGTCTTTTCCAGTTCCTCGGCGCAGGCTATCTCGAACGCCTCCCGTTCGGCCTCGGTCTGGCTGTCGCGGTTGAAGGGCTGCGGGATCTTGAGGAAGCCCTCCGGCATCGGGCCGAAACCCTGTTGATCCTCCGCGAACCCGGATGCTGCCAGTGCACCGTAGGAGACGCCGTGATAGGCGTTTTCCAGCGAGATTACCTTGTACTTGGACGAACCCTTGCGGTGGAAATACTGCCGCACCATCTTGATCGCCGATTCAACCGATTCCGAGCCGTTGGATGTCAAGAAAACGCGATTCAGCCGCCCCGGGACAATCTCAGCCACCTTTTTCGCAAGGTCGATGGCCGGCCGGTGCGCCGTCCGGAATAGCGCTGCAAAGCTGAGATCGTTGAGCTGTTTGTTGATCGCCTCGATGATGTCCTGGCGCCCGAGGCCGAGCGGCGCGTTCCACAGGCACGATGTCAGATTGAGATAGCGCTTGTTGTTCTGATCATACAGGTAAGGCCCCTCGCCGCGCTCCACGACGATATTCTGCGCGCTGAGAATCTTCTGCATCTGGCTGAACGGGTGCCACAGATGGTAGTCGTCACCGGCTTGTGCGACTGGTTCGGCAATTGTGGTTTGCTGTTCGGACAGGCTCATGACGGTTGTTTCTCCGATGACACCATGGGAAGCGGTATGGTCTGGGTCCAGCCCAGTGGCAACGTGCTGCCGGTGATCCAGCCGGCGTCGCTCGACGCAAGAAACGCTACCGCATTGGCGATATCATGCCGCGATCCTGTGCCGAGCGGGTGGCAGGCATTTACTTGCTCCCAGGCTTCCGGCGTGAAGTCTTTCGCAAAATCGTGCAGCATTGGCGTGTGGGCAAGGGCCGGTGCAATACAGACGGCGCGGATCTTCTTCGGCGCGACTTCGAGTGCCAGCGAATTGGTCAGCGCAATGACTGCTGCCTTGCTGGCACCATAGGCCGCGTTGCCGACACAGGCGTTGTCCGCCAGCACCGACGCGACATTGATGATCACGCCACCAGGGGATGTCATGTGCGGCAGCGCCGCCCGGCACACCCGCACCGTACCCTTGACGTTGACGTCGAAGGTGAAATCCCATTGCTCGTCCGTCAGGTCCCCGAAATGGCCGAAGCAACTGACCCCGGCGCAATTGACGACCGCGTCGATCCGACCGAACTCGGAAGCGGTTTCATTGACCATTTTGTCGATGAAAGCAGGGTCCGTGATGTCGCCCTCATGCCAGCGTACGGTTGCCTCGCGCCGTTCGAGACGTCCCAGCAGCCGCTTCGGCGACACCCGGTCGGTAAGCACGAGCGTAGCGCCCTCCTCCGCAAATTTTTCGGCGATCGCACCACCGAAACCGCGGTCATTGGCCCCGGTCACCAGGACTATGGAATTCTCGAAACGCTGCGACATGACGGTACGGGCACCTCCACCTTCTTCATCGCTGTTCGGATTGGCCGACAGGGCGGCATACTAGAGCGATCTGTGGTCAGATTGAAGCATTTGATGGCGGAAAATCAGTCCATTCGACTAGGCGCGTCGCGCAGCGCGATGCGGGGCATCGGGCAAGCGGCGCAACGACGCCGATGGGCCGATTTTCCCCACCCTCGAAAGGAAGCAGAATAGTGAAGTACAATGGTGAATGGGCCGGGCGATTTTGGCCCCTGGCGTCGTTGGCTTCCGCTTGTGGTGGGATGGCACCATCGCGCGAAACCCGCCTAGCCAGAGACCAAAATCGCCTCGGTCAAATGCTTCAATCTGACCACAGATCGCTCTGGCGATGCGGAGGTCTGCCGGAAATGCTTTTTTTGTGGATGCATCGATTTGCCCGGATTGCCCGAGAACAGACCGGTTTTGGCCTCGCCCGCGCGCTGGAAGAGCCGCAGGAATCAGTGCTCATGATTCGCGGAAGGCACGCCTGACCTGATCAGACAACGGTTTCAGGACATAGCTAAGAACGGAACGACGGCTTGTTTGAATGAACACTTCGACCGGCATGCCGGCAACGAGATCAAGCCCCTCGAGCTTTTCAAGCTCAGCTTCCGCCACATCGATATGGGCCGTGTAGTAGGTTGCGCCGGTGCTGGCTTCCTGAAGCACGTCAGCGGACACTCTGGTGACCGTGCCGATGAGTTCGGGCGTTGTGCGCTGGTTGAAGGCGGAAAAGCGGATATGAGCGGATTGCCCGGGAAAGACCTCGTCGATCGATGCGGGCTCGATGCGCGTTTCGATTTCGAAGCGGTCGTCTTGCGGAACGATCTGCATCAAGGTTGCGGTGGAGGCGACCACCCCGCCGATGGTAAAGACACTGAGATCGTGAACAATGCCCGCTGCCGGCGCCGTAATCTCGACACGCCGTATTTTCTCCTGCGTCGTCTTGAGAAGCTGCGACACCTCATCATATTCACCGCTGGCCTGGCGGAGTGTCGCAAGCACATCCTCCCGGAAATCATGGTCGATCTGAAGGATCTGAAGTTCCGTCTCGCTGATCGAATTCTCAATCCGCGCGATGCCGGAGGTAAGCTCACCATTCTGACCGGTGAGCGTCTCGCGCTGCCGTTCCAGATTGAGCACCCTTGACGCTGTCGCGAGCCCCTTTTCCCGCAATTGCCGCACACCGCTGAGCTCTTCGTCCAGGGACGCGATCTGCCTTTCGTTTGACCTCATGACCGTCGTCGTTCCAATTACCTGGTTCCGGAACTGATGGATCTTCTCCCGCAGACGCGACACCTTTCCAATGCGGGATTGACGCCGCGCATCGAACAACCGCTCCTGACCTTGCCGCACAGCGGGATCGTCAATGATCCTGTTTATGTCGAGAAGATCATCGCGCCACACGATCGCATCGAGATTGTCGCGTTCCGCTTCGAGCCGCGCCAGACGGGCAACGCTCTCCCGCAGGCGCGCCGCATGGACCTCGAACTCCGCCCTCAACAGGGTGTCGTCGAGTCTGAGCAGCGGCTCGCCTAGCGACACCTGTTCGCCTTCGGAAACATGGATCTCCGCCACCAGGCCGCCATCGACATGCTGGACGTCCTTCGGTTTGCCCGATACGGAAACCTGCCCCGGTGCAATGACCGCGCCGGAAAGTCGCGCGATGCTGGCCCAGCCACCACCGACCACAAACAGAAGCACCATGAGTGCGAGCCCGAAGCGGATTGCGCCATCTGCGGAAATCAAAACAAAGGGTTCATTAGATTTATCAATCGCTTGAGGCCGTTGTTTGATTGACAGCTTCATCTGGGATTCCCCTGCGATGCCAGCCTGATGTTTCGGCCCGGAACGGCGCGGGTGAGCTTGCGCAGAACCTGGACCTTCTCTCCGAACTGCACCTGGTGGCCGTTCTTCAAGAACAGGATCTTGTTGACCGCGGCGATGGCGCTAGGCCGGTGGGCCATGACGACAACGCAGGACCCGCTGCGTCGCAGGACACTGATGGCGTTGATCAGCGCCGCCTCACCGTCGGCATCCAGGCTCGCATTCGGTTCGTCGAGCACCACGAGCTTCGGCCGGCGCAACACCGCGCGTGCCAGGGCGACACGCTGCGCCTGTCCGCCGGAAAGCACGGATTTGCCCTTGGCAAGATCGGTTTCGTAGCCGTCAGGAAGCGTCAGGATCAGCTCATGGACCCCGGCGAGGGTCGCTGCCTCGACAATCTGGGCGTCGGATACGGTCGGATCAAAACGGGCGATGTTTTGCCGGATGGTCGCCGCCATCAGGTCGACCGATTGCGGAAGATAGCCGACATGGTTACCCAGTACGTTCCTGTCCCACTGGTCGAACGTGCCGCCGTCCAGCCGGATTTCACCCCGATCGGGCCGCCACAAACCGATCAGCAGTTTGGCAAGGCTGGATTTTCCCGAACCGCTGGCGCCGATGACACCGAGACCGTCGCCGGGCCGCAGGGCGAACTGAACTCCGTTGAGGATTGCGCGCCGGCGTCCCTGACGGTCCGCATCGGCCATCTTGATCACGCCAGTGGCCGTCAGATGACCCTTCGGTGCGGGAAGAGCGAGCGGAACAGAATGCAACGCTTCATTCCCAAGCGTTTTATGAAGACGACCGTAAGCCTGCCGCGAGACGATCAGGTTCTTCCAGTTTGCGACAGCGGCATCGATCGGCGCCAGGGCACGGCCCGCGAGGATCGAGGCGGCGATCATCGATCCGGCCGATATTTCCTGGAAGATCGCCAGGCAGGCGCCCAGTGCCAGGATGCCGGACTGAATGAGCAGACGCATGGCCTTGGTAAATGACTGTGCAATTTCAGAACGACTGCCGGCCGTTTGAGCTTCGGACAGAGCGCCTTGGCGGATCGACCGCCAGTACCGGCCCACATTGTCGACCATGCCCATGGCAACGATTGCTTCGGCGTCGCGGTTCGCTGCTTCTGAAAAGTTCGTGTCACGGACATCCGCGGTTGCCGAGCGGGCAATGGGATTGCGCGTGATCCGTTCATTGATCAGCGTCGCCGCGACAACCGCCAACGCTCCCAGCGTCGCCAGCACCCCCAGCCAGACATGCAGCAGATAGACGATCGCAAGATAGATCGGGACCCAGGGCAGATCGAACAGCGCCGGCAGGCCGTTCGAACACAGGAACCGCCGGATAGCGGAAAGATCCGCCACCGGTCGCACCGTTTCGGTGCCCGGCTGCGTTCCGGACCGTATCCAGGCCGATTGCGCCGCCGACATCAATTCGACATCCAGACGATAGCCGCAACGCGAAAGCACCCGCGCGCGGACAAAGTCGAACAGACCCAGGAAACCGTAAAGGATCACCACCGCCGCAAACAGTGTGACCAGCGTTGGAATGGATCGGCTAGTCAGCACCCGGTCATAGACCTGCAGCATGAACAGGGGCCCGGTGAGCATCAGGAGGTTGATGGCGAATGAGAAGACGCCAACAAACAGCAGAGAATCCCGCATGGTACCGATCGCACGGGACAATGGGTTGGCTTTGGACGTTGAACCGGGAATATCTGCCAAGTGTCGCCCTTCACTGTCGTGATTTCCGAATAAAGTATTGGGCCCGCACAAGCATGCCGTACGGACCCGCCTGTCAGGGATTTATCAGCTGATCAGGACATCATCGCTCTGCAGGCTCGCGATATCGACGTCTTCGAGCACAACCGTTCCCTGTTCGCCCGCATCGATGACAACGTTGTCGCCGTCCTGCGTCGCCGCCGCCAAAAGGGCCTCCGTCGTCTCGAACAGATCGCTGTCGAAGACCAGCGTGTCGGATTTCTTGCCTTTGCCGAAATCGGTGACCGTGTCGTTGCCGAATATGCCCTCAAAGACGAATGTGTCGTATCCGCCGCCACCGGTCAGCAGGTCATTGCCGTCTCCGCCATTGAGCGTGTCGCTGCCCCGACCGCCCTGCAGATTGTCGTCGCCGGAGCCGCCAGCCAGGTCGTCGTCGCCTTCGCCGCCTTCCAGCTGGTCCTTGCCGCCGAGACCCTCAAGCGTGTCATTGCCGGCAAGACCGATTAACAGGTCGCTCGCATCCGATCCGCCCATTTGCTCGTCGCCCTCCGTGCCGCCGATCCGGTCATAGGCGAGAAGGACATTGTCCTGGATGGCGTCGATATCGGTATTCGCTTCGATCACGTCTGCCAGTGTCGTGTCCCATAGCGAAGCAAGTTCCTTGGAGGAAAGATCCGATCCTTCGCTCCAGTAGGGATCACCGTCGCGCAGCCGCAGGAACTGATCGAGAATGACCGTTGAGAACAGCTCGCCGACCATGCCCGTGCCGTGCGGGTCTTCCGCCAGGCCACCGATCCACGCATCCACCGAATCGACATCGCCATAGAGCTCCTCGAGCTGAGCGGCGAGTTCCGCGTCTGACGTGATATCCGTGAATTCCAGGGCCCTTTCGAGGCCCAGCGCCTCACGAAGATCATTGTAGCTGGCAATACCGAGATCGCGGCCGCGCTGGACATTGAGAGCCGCAAGGTCAAGCCCGCCGGAACCTGGAGCACCAAACAGAAAGGAGCGCACATCTTCGATCACGTGAACATCGAGCTCCTGGGCGCTGCCGTCCGCCAGGCCCATCAGTATGGGATCTATTCCGCCATTGGCGGCGATTTCTTCGGGTGAGAAAAATGCGTCCCGCAAGGCCAGGTTACCGGCATCGATTACCGAACCGTCCTCGTTCAGCCTTTTTATCTCAGGAGAAAGCAGGCTGTGTCCGAACCGGAAGGCCGCGGTGGAAAACTCTGCGGTGATCCCCGGATTGACGGTCGGATCGTAGCCCTCATAAGCGGTGATCGCATCCTCGCCAAGCAGCACCGGCAGGAACTCGTTGAAGGTGATCGCCTGGATTTCCGCCTCGACCCTCTGGCGCGCCGCACTGAAGAGGTCATCCTCGCTCAGTCCGGGGTTCTCTGCTGCGAGTTCGTCGACAATCCTGTTGTGTTCGCGGGCAAACAGCGTGTGCAGGGACGTCAGCGCAACATTTTCCGCAGCCCGAATGTCACCGGCCAGGACCGAGGCCGGACCGGGCTGGACGAGCAGGTTCTGCCCATCCAGCAGAAGCTTGCCGCCTTCCCCCCGCAAAGACTCCGCCGTTTCCGGGTCGGAGCCGTAGACCATGGACGCGTCAAGAAAGGACGTGATGCTGTTTTCATATTCGCGTGGTGTCGTCTCGCCGGTGCCTTCAACCGGATCGACCCGGGAAAAGGCGATGGTGGCATCGCCGGTTCCGCCCGGGTCGAACAACGGATCGCCGGTCGGAACCTCGATGAGGTAGCTTTCGGTGTCACCCGACTCCGTCAGGTCCAGGTCATGGTCGATGAACTGGCCCCAGGCCCAGAACATGTCGCTGATACCGAAGGAGTTGGGTTCGTCCCCGGTCTGCTGGGCCACGGCATTGCTGATTTCACGCGCACCCGGCAATCCGGTGACCGGTTCGCCGATGCCGTCCTCGAAGTTGACATCGGCAAGGCGCAACAGGGTCTGACCGGCCGCTCCCCAATCGGCATTCCCTTCTACGGTTCCCGTACCATCCACGGGACGAACGGCCGTCACGGGGATATCGGGTTCGGTCGGATCGTCGTCCCTGCGTTTTCTGTCCAACGGGTCTTTGTCGCCATCACCTCTGCGTCGCATCTGGAATCTCCTCGAATTGTTATCGAATGGATTGGTTCGCGAAGTCAGATGCTGATGACCGGCTGAAACGAAGCTGAAGCCGATCTTAAGGTTTCTTTAAGGTTCAACCTGAAGAAGGCGTTGTCCTTTTGCCTCGCGCCAAGAACCGGAAATTTGCTGCTTTATCAGTGGCTTGAGTGGTCACGCGTGAAAGCCAGCGCACTGCTGCAGCACGCTGTGACGGGCTCTTTTCCAATGATCGCCCTCGGGGCGACCTTCATCAGCAACAGGTCACGATTCCGGACTGTCGCTGCTACCGATCGTGTATCCGCGTCCGCGTATCGTGCGAATGAAACGGTGATCGATCTTGTTGCGCAGATGAGCGACATACACTTCGACCGTGTTGGAATCGCGCTCCTCGAAATAGCCGTAGATCTGCTCGGCCAGTTCCGATTTGCTATGCACCTTTTCGGGACGCAACATCATCGCCTTCAAAAGCTTCAACTCGTTTCCGGTCAGGTCGACCGCCTCGTTTCCGCGATAAACGCGCCCGGTCAATACGTTAAGCGAGACCTCGCCATACCGGATATCGGCCTGTGCCAGGCCGGCGGAACGCCGGATCAGGGCGTGCAGCCGCGCAACCATCTCTTCCATCTGAAACGGCTTTGCGAGGAAATCGTCGCCGCCGGCGTTCAGTGCACCCACGCTGTCCTGCCAACTGGCACGACCGGTTATGGCGACAACCGGTGTCCGCACATCTTTCGACCGCCATTGGCGAAGGACCGAAAGACCGTCCCGCTCCGGAAGCTCCAGATCGAGAATGATGGCGTCGTATCGCTCGGTTTCTCCGAGAAACTGACCGTCCACTCCGTTGGCCGCAACATCGACCGTAAACCCCTCACGCACCAATTCAAACTGTATTTGTTTTTGTAGTGCGATCGCATTTTCCACTACGAGTATTTTCATTTCCAGGACCCGATTTTTTCCACCCGGACGCAACGGATATGTATTTCTGCCTATCCGATCGCCTGCCGGAAACGTGTAATCGGCTGTCGTATCTGCGGCCACAATTGCCCATCAAACCACTATTTATACTGCCAATACGTCGCCCAATCGTCCCGCCGACCCATTTTTTGAAATGCGGCTAACACCACAAATTCGATTTCCTTTAGTGGTTCGGCAGGATTTGCAGATTTTGAGTAAGACCGTATGTCCGTTTCTACCGGTGAGGTGGCTCGCCCTACACTGCACGTTCGAGGGTTGCTCGGATGGGCTGAGCCGATCCTCATCACAGGAGGACGAGCCGTGGCAGATTATAGAGAAGCATTTGTCGGAATCGATGTTGCCAAATTGAGAAACGCCATCGCGATTGCCGATGCGGGCCGTGAGGGAGAAGTTCGCTTCTTCGGAGAAGTCGACGCTTGTGTCGCAAGCATGCGCCGGACCATTCAGCGGATCGCCGACAGATTTGATCGACTGCATTTTTGCTATGAGGCCGGACCGACAGGCTATGGGCTCTATCGGCTCATCCGTTCTCTCGGGCATGAATGCACGGTCGTCGCCCCGTCGCTGATCCCAAGGAAGCCTGGCGACCGGGTGAAGACGAACCGCCGGGACGCTCTCTCGCTCGCCCGGCTTTTGCGCGCCGGCGAGCTTACTGCGGTGTGGGTTCCCGATGCAGGCCACGAGGCGATGCGGGATCTCGTCCGCGCACGGTCGGCAGCGGTCGAGGTGCTGCGGGTCCATCGCCAGCAGGTGAGCGCTTTCATGCTCAAGCACGGCCGCGTCTATCCGCGCAAGAAAGGCTGGACGATGCGCTATTTGCGCTGGTTGCAGGAACAGACGTTCGATCACCCGGCGCACCAGATTGCGCTCCAGGAAATGGTTGAAGCCGTACGCATCTCCAAAGAGCGGGTTGAACGGCTGGAGCGCACCATCGAGGAGTTCGTTCCGGCCTGGTCGTTGGCACCGGTCGTACGAGCGCTCCGGACTTTGCGTGGCGTGGACCTGATCGTCGCTGTGACATTCGTCACCGAAGTTGGCGACGTGAGCCGGTTCGAAAGTCCGCGCCAGCTCATGGGATATCTCGGCCTCGTTCCCGGTGAGCGCTCGACTGGCGACACTATCAGGCGCGGCGGCATCACCAAGGCAGGAAACAGCCGGGTGCGCCAAATGCTGGTCGAGAGCGCCTGGGCCTATCGGCATCCGCCCAGGGTCGGGATAAAGAAGCTGTACAGACTGGAGCAGGCGTCACCGCGCGTGCGCGAGATCGCATGGAAGGCGCAGAGCCGCTTGACGGCCCGGTACCGAACGCTGAGTGGACGCGGCAAGCGGCCAACGGTGGTCTGCACTGCGGTCGCCCGCGAACTGGCCGGCTTCATGTGGGCCGTTGCCAGGGAGGCGCAGGCAAGCTGATCTTGCCCTTGTGGCAACACGAAACTCGCGCATGGGCGGAGGCGGGACCACGGCAGGGAAATGTCCGTCGAATGCTTTGTGGCCGGCTACTGGCCGACGCCCGCTGTAAGACAGGAACAGACCCGGACGCACAATCGGAAATGCGGTAGCCAACCCGCGCATCAGAGCTTGATCACCGACGTCCTTCAGTTCCGCCTCCACCCATGCGCGATCAATATCATGAACAGCCGATCTCCTCCTCGTTCTGGATCGGCCGGATATTCGACGTGCCAAACCTTGACAGCGGACATCAGAGCATTGGGGCGTCAATTAGTCGGCACATACACGCACATTCCGGTTCGGGCGATGCATGGGTGTTTGCGACGGCAAGATGCTGATGCGCTGTCACCGATTGCCGTATTCCCATTTTTTCTCGACGCAGCGACGGCTGATGTGCAATCTAGCGGAAAATCACCGGTTGCGCGGATCAGTCGCGGGTAGCGCCACGGCTCTTGCCTCTTTGACCGGACACAACAGGGTGCAGGCCGAAAGCAGGGAACAACGATGAAACTGACGAAATACCTGGTCGCATTGACACTGACGCTTGGTGCGGGTGCAGCGATGGCAGATGAAGTGCGCGTTTACAACTGGTCCGACTATATTGACGAAGCGCTTTTGAAGAAGTTCGAGGAAGAGACAGGCGTCAAGCTGATTTACGATGTCTTCGATTCAAACGACGTTCTTGAGACAAAACTGCTGGCCGGCAGTTCCGGTTATGATGTCGTCGTTCCCTCCGCCAGCTTCCTGCAGCGGCAGATCCAGGCCGGTGTCTTCCAGCCGCTCGATCAGGAACAGCTTCCGAACAGCAAACACCTGTGGGATCTGATCAAGCAGCGCACGGCGCCTTACGATCCGGACAACGCCTATTCGGTCAACTACATGTGGGGCACGACGGGCATCGGCGTGAACGTCGACAAGGTCAAGGAAGCGCTCGGTGACGATGCGCCGATCGATTCGCTGGAACTCGTCTTCAACCCGAAATACATGGAAAAGCTGGCAGCGTGCGGCGTCCACCTTCTCGATGCCTCAGCCGAGATCATCCCGGCGGCACTCACCTATATCGGCGAAGATCCGAATACGCAGGACACCGATACGATAGCCAAGACCGAACCGGTGCTGACAGCCGTACGGCCCTATGTCACCAAGTTTCACAGTTCGGAATACATCAACGCGCTGGCCAACGGCGATATCTGTGTCGCCTTCGGCTATTCGGGCGATATCCTGCAGGCGCGCGACCGTGCCGATGAGGCCGACAATGGCGTCACCATAGCCTACAATGCGCCAAAGGAAGGTGCCGTCATGTGGTTCGACCAGATGGCGATCCCCGCCGATGCACCCAACCCGGAAGCGGCCCACAAATTCCTCAACTTCATGATGGACCCGAACAACATGGCCGCCGCATCCAACTATGTCTATTACGCCAACGGCAATATTGCCTCGCAGGAATTCCTTGAGGAAGAGGTCATCAACGATACGGCGATCTATCCCAACGATGAGACGCTGAAGACGCTTTATACGACCGTCGCCTGGGTGCCGCGCACGCAGCGTTTCGTGACGCGCCTCTGGACCAAGATCAAGTCGGGTACCTGACGCCAGGCTGAACCATGATCCGGGGGCGCATGCGGGGGACATGATGCAGGAAACGGCAAACGGCTGCGGCTTTGCGCCCTGGGAGGACAGCAGTCAGGAGCCCCTGATCCGGTTCGAGGGCGTCACCAAACGGTTTGGCGATTTCACCGCCGTCGATCGGCTGGACGTCGATATTTTCAAGGGCGAATTCTTCGCCCTGCTCGGCCCTTCGGGCTGCGGAAAAACCACCTTGATGCGCATGCTTGCCGGCTTCGAGCAGCCGACGGAGGGACGCATCCTGCTTGACGGACGAGACATCGGACCGGTCCCGCCGAACCGGCGCGCCGTCAACATGATGTTCCAATCCTACGCTCTGTTCCCGCACCTGACCGTTGCCGAGAACATAGCCTTCGGCCTGAAACGCTCAAACATGGCGAAAGCCGATATCCCGGTTCGGGTTGACGAGATGCTCAACCTCGTTCAGCTGACCGAATTTGCCCGCCGCAAGCCGCATCAGATTTCCGGCGGACAACGCCAGCGGGTCGCCCTCGCCCGGTCCCTTGCCAAGGCGCCGAAACTGCTGCTGCTTGACGAGCCGCTCGGTGCGCTCGACAAGAAGCTGCGCCAGCAGACCCAGTTCGAGCTGGTGGACATCCAGGAAAAGACCGGAACCACCTTCGTCATTGTCACGCACGACCAGGAAGAGGCGATGACGGTCGCGACGCGCGTCGCCGTCATGGATCATGGCCGCCTCATCCAGGTGGACACGCCCGACCGCATCTATGAGACGCCGAAATCCGTCTATGTCGCCGACTTCATTGGCGACGTTAATCTGATCGAGGGCAATGTCGCATCCGCCGACGGCGAGCGAGTCTCGATCGCCTGGGCGGAAGGGCAACCCGAGATCGTCGGATCATCGCCCTCGCCTCCGGCGGAAGGGACGCGCTGCACATTCGCCATCCGTCCGGAAAAGATCACGATTTCACCGGAACGGCCACCCGACACCGCCAACGCGATCACCGGCGCCATTCATGATATCGCTTATCTCGGCAATATCTCGACTTATCATGTGCGGCTCGACAGCGGCCACATCGTCAAGGCGCAGACGGCCAACAGCCGGAGGATCGGGCGCCGGGATTTCACATGGGAGGACACCGTCTGGCTGTCCTTTACCGAAACCGCCGGGATCGTTTTGACGGATTGAGGGGATGATCGGGTGAACCTGCGCCGAACCATTCTGATTGCAATCCCCTACCTTTGGCTGCTGCTGTTCTTCCTGATTGCGTTCGGAATCGTGCTGAAGATCTCGCTTTCGGAAACGGCGATCGCCATCCCGCCCTATACGCCGACACTTGATCTGTCTGCCGGATGGCAGGGTCTGACCGCCTATCTGAGCGAACTCGACTTCGACAATTTCCGCTTCCTTGCCGAGGACGACCTCTATTGGAAAGCCTTTCTGTCGAGCCTGACGATCAGCATCGTCTCGACATTGCTTGCCCTCGCCGTCGGCTTCCCCATCGCCTACGGCATGGCAAATGCGCCGGAGGAATGGCGGCCGAGCCTCATGGTCCTGGTCATCCTGCCGTTCTGGACCAGCTTTCTGATCCGCGTCTATGCCTGGATGGGCATATTGAGCCAGGGCGGCCTTCTGAACCAGTTCCTTTTGTGGATCGGTCTGATCGACGCCCCGCTGACGATCCTCAACACCAACACCGCCGTCTATATCGGAATCGTCTACACCTATCTGCCCTTCATGGTGCTGCCGATCTATGCAACGCTGGAAAAGCTGGACAATTCGCTGATCGAGGCGGCGGAAGATCTCGGATGCTCGCGAACCCAGGCCTTCTGGCTTGTTACGGCGCCGCTGTCGCGGCCTGGCGTGATTGCCGGTTGCTTCCTTGTCTTCATTCCTGTTCTCGGTGAATTCGTCATTCCCTCGCTGCTTGGCGGCTCGGGAACCCTGATGATCGGCAAGGTGCTTTGGGAGGAATTCTTCACCAACCGCGACTGGCCGGTCGCCTCGGCGGTTGCCGTCGTGCTGCTCATCCTCCTGATCGTGCCGATCACGCTGTTCCAGCGCAACCAGCAGGCCCAGCGGGAGGCGGACGAATGAAGCGGCTGACCTGGTTCAATGTGACAGCGCTGACGCTTGGCTTCGCGTTCCTTTACATTCCGATCGTGATTCTCGTGATCTACAGCTTCAACGCATCGAAGCTGGTAACGGTATGGGCCGGATTTTCCACCAGGTGGTATTTCGAACTGCTGAGCAACGAGGCCTTTCTCAACGCTGCCTGGGTGACCCTCAAGGTCGCGCTGGCGTCGTCGACCGCGGCAACCGTGCTTGGTACAATGGCCGCCTACGTCATGGTGCGCGGCGGCCGCTTCTTCGGGCGCACTTTGTTTTCCGGCATGATTTACGCGCCGCTGGTCATGCCCGAGGTCATCACCGGCCTGTCGCTTTTATTGCTGTTTATCGCTGTCGGCCTGGAGCGCGGCATCTTCACCGTCGTTCTGGCACACACCACCTTTTCCATGTGCTTCGTGTCGATCGTGGTGTCGTCGCGCCTTGCCACATTCGACCGGTCGATCGAGGAAGCGGCGCTCGATCTCGGCTGCACGCCGTTCGACGCATTCCGTAGCGTGACCCTGCCCATCATCGCGCCGGCGGTGATCTCCGGCTGGTTGCTCGCCTTCACCCTGTCGCTCGACGATCTCGTCATCGCGTCCTTCACGACAGGTCCCGCCTCGACCACCCTGCCGATCAGGATCTTCAGCTCGATCCGGCTCGGGGTCAGCCCTGAGATCAACGCGCTTTCAACCATCTTGATCGCCATTGTCACGGTCGGCGTCATCACCGCATCGTTGGTCTCAAAACGCGCTATCGTGCGACAGCGGGCCGAGGAGCAGCGTGCCGATGCGACGTGAGCACGCCCCGGCCGCGTGCTTGACTGATCAAGGGTGCGTCCGGGTTTCGCGCCTGTGCAGACATGGGCAGCCCGGCACCGTTAGGGCCGCACCGGTCGCTGCCTGATATGAGTGTTGCCGGACGGTCCGGTCCTTCTCACCGTGCAATTCGGATCGCCGCGACGGCAGGTCACAGTTTTGCTGGCCGAATTTCCGGTCGGACTGGTCACGGTTTGCCTGGTCGCGCAGGCGCCGCCCACACAGCCACCGCTGCGCCGCAAGGTGTTGCCTTCAGCGCCGGTGGTCGTTCGGGTTGCGCCACAGGCATTACCAATACAGCCCGCGCCACCCGAAACCGAACCCGGTGGAGGCGGAGGTGGCCTGTAATAGACGTTCCACTGCCCGTACCAGGGGTAAGTGGAATGTAACTGCTCACCCCCACTTTAAGTCCCCAAGGTTCAACGGCGGTTTCAGACCCACTGGCTCAATCGAGATGCCTTTTTGGCCTCGGAGTGGTGCGACGATTTGAATCGGCTATTAACGATCCCCTCATTGCGATTTTCGTGATTCTATCGGGTTATGACACGTGTTCGATTGATTTGGGAAAAGCCGCATTGGGGTGGTCTTTCAGTCAAGGCTACTCGCTGCATTTGGAAGCCTGAAAAGGCGATGCGGCCACCGCATGGCCTGATGTCCATGGCATCGCGGGCGGACTGATGGCAAGCGTGAATGGCACTTCCCTGCGTGAAGAGTTCGATGCTGCCAGGGCGCGCATTGCCGCGCTGCGCAAAGCGGGCAGGATTTCAGATGACGTCGATGCGGTTATTGGCGTGTTGTGCAGCTTGCTGGGCATCCTGATCGCCATCTTTCTGGAAAAGACGACCAGGAAGACCGGCAAGAACTCCAGTATTGCGCCGTCGCAGACGGATAAGGACAACACCGGGAAACGGAGCAAAAAGGCTTCCGGCAAGGGTGTGGCGCCGAACTGGATGACGGGCGAAAACCTTCGCAAGGTCACCGTCGGGGAAACCTCCACCGTCCAGGTTTGTGACAGTTGCGGGGCTGATCTCTCAGACGTCGAACCCTCGGCGCGCGAGGAACGCATCCATCTCGATATCATGTTCGAGGTTGTCGAGAAAAAGGTCGTCGCAGAAACCAGGGACTGCCCCAAATGCCGCACCCGAACCAAGGGGCGTTTCCCTGAAAACATGCCGGGGCCTTTGCAATATGGCGTTGGCTTTCAGGCCTTCGTGATCAACCTGCTGATTGCCCAGATGCTGTCTTTGCGCCGCGCCGTCGAACTGGTGCGGGCCATCTCTGGCGTCAGGATGTCGCAGGCCACCTGCCTGGGCTACATCCAGCGACTGCACGAGGCGCTTGAACCCTGGGAAACGGCTGCCGCCGCACATCTTCTGACCCGCCCGGCCCTGCATGCCGATGAGACCGGTTTCAGGGTCGACAGCAAAAACCAGTGGCTGCATGTGCTGACCGATGACTCCCTGACCCTCATTTATGGATACCCCGGTGTCAAGCGATTTTCGAACGGTGATGTGAGCGTGTGATCGGATGCGGTCATTTATCAGGCCTCACAGTGCGGCTTTTTGTGCAGCCGCGGGCCGGTATGGTGATGCGCGAACCGGGTCCAAATCAAGTTCCAAAGCTATTTTGCCTTTTGGGTCAACATGGTTTTCCCGCTCCGGATCTTTCCGATCAATCTCCCATGCTATTCGTCGACCTCTTCACACGTCCCGGGCACCGACGCGAAGCGTTGCGCGATCCGCGCTTACGCTACCGCCTCCGGATTCCGATAATTCTCCTGTTTCGATATCATGGCCCAGATACCCCGTGCCATCCTGTTGGCCAGCGTGATCGCGACCAGAAGCTTCGGTTTTCGATCCAGCATTCTGGCCAGCCAGCTTCCCTTGCGAACCCCAAACCGCGTCGCCGCATTGATCACTGACATCGCCCCGATGATCAACAGGCTTCGGATGTCTTTCTGACCCATCTTCGAAACTTTCCCGAGCCGGTCCTTACCGCCTGTCGAGCGCTGAAGCGGCACGAGACCCAGCCAGGCTGCGAAGTCACGCCCCCGTTTGAAGCAATTCATGTCCGGGGCAAAGGCCTCAATTGCCAGTGCCGTCTGCAACCCGACGCCCGGCATTGTTGTCAGCCTTCGCACTGTGCCGGATGCTTTCGCCTCCGTCTTGAGTTGCTTCGTCAGATCGAAAATCCTGGTCGCCAGCAGATCGATGTGCTCGGCATACATCCGGGCCGTGTTACGCACGAGGGCGGGCAGCCCATTGGTATCGTCGTCCAGCGCGGCTCTCAACTTCTTGATCCCCGCCTTGCTCTTCGGCCCGATCACGCCATATTCGGCGAGATGGCCGCGCAGCGCATTGATGGTCTGCGTGCGCTGCCTGACAAACATCTGCCGTGATCGGAACAGCATGCCGCGCGATTGCTGCTCGGTGGATTTCACCTCAACGAACCGCATGGTCGGCCGGGAGGCAGCTTCAGTGATCGCCTCAGCGTCTGCCCTGTCGTTTTTCTGCCTTTTGACAAAAGGTTTCACGTACTGAGGTGGAATCAGCTTCACCTCATGGCCCAACTTACCGATCTCGCGGCCCCAATCGTGAGCTGTGGCGCAGGCCTCCATCGCGACAATGCATCGGGGCTGCTGTGCAAGAAACGGCATGAACTGGGCGCGGCTCAACTTCTTGCGGTAGCCAACCGAGCCATCGGCTGTGGCTCCGTGGACCTGAAAAACCTGCTTTGCAAGATCAACGCCGATGATGCTAACTTCCGACATGTGGATACTCTCCCTTTGATTTGTGACGTTCAGTATAACGGCACCTGGCACATTACGATGCCTCCGGGCGGGGTATCCACACTATCAAGTTCCTGCACCCCAGGCGCGGCAAGGAAGCGATAGAGGCATTCGGCATCATTCCGGTCTACACCGGGGTGTTGATCCATGATTGCTGGGCATCCTACCTTGCATACAGCCAGTGCAAGCATCAGCTATGCGGGTCGCATCTGCTTCGGGAACTGACCTTTGTCGTCGACTCCAGCAATTACCGTTGGGCGCGCCTGATGAGGAAGGTGTTGCGTGAGGTCTGCCATAAGGTCAACAAGAGCGAGACCGGGGTGTTGAGCGAGGCCGAATGTCGCAAGATACGCAAAAGGTATCGGACCATTCTGACGCAAGGTGCCGGGGAAATGCCCGAAGTTCCTGCGAAACCGGAAGGTAAGCGCGGACGGGTCGCAAAGTCGGATGCCCACAACCTGCATGAGCGTCTGTTGAAACACGAGGACTCCGTGCTTCGCTTCATGAGCGAACCCGATGTCAGCTTCACCAATAACGCGGGCGAGCAAAAAATCAGGATGGCAAAGGTCAAAATCAAAGTCTCGGGCTGCTTCCGGACAGACCGCTATGCACACGCCTGGTGCCGGATATCAAGCTACCTGAGTTCCATGGGTGCCCTCGGATATAATCCACTTGTCGCGATCCAGATCGCGCTGGCCGGAAATGCCGCCAATATGGTCAAATCACACTATGCTCAAGACGCGTGACGGGGTGAGCAGTTACAGTGGAATAATAATTGTCCCAATAGGCCCGGTTGTAGGCCACGGTGGCAATTCCGATCGTCGCAACGACCGCAGGTGTCACGACTGTCTGGGTTCCTCCGCTGGATACGCGGATGTAGTTTGCGGAAGCCCAGCCGCGATAAGACGAATAGGATATGTCGCAACAGGTCACGTTGGCATTGCATCCGTGCATGGTAACTGGTGCTGACTGCGGCACCACAGTGACGACGGGATATTGTGTCGATGGTCCGGCACGCAGATTGAGATCAACCGTGACCGAGGCCGGACTGGCGGCCCGCGCAGGTGAAGCGACCAGGGCGACAAGCGCGAACACGGTCATCAACGGCATGAATATTCTTGCATACATAACTACATCTCCGTGTAGATTTGTCCGATCCGCCGGACAGGCCACCGGGGGCGATGGTGATCAGCCCGTCCGGGCGGATGGGGCACCGCGATGAACCAAGGGACCGGTTCCGCAACACCGAATGGAGAAAGGTGTAGCAGTTTCCCTGCTCATCGCAGCGCCTGGTTTACGATTGCAGTTCCTGGAGACACCTGCCGGCAGACATGGCGTTGTCCTGCGCCGTCTGGCGGGTCATCTGGCCGGACATGACCAGGCTCCGTGCCTGCTGGCGGACCACGTCGCGCAAATCGGATGCCGGTGTCACATGGGGCGCGCTGGCATCGTAGATTTGCTTTGCGGGTGCGTTGAGCGCGGCTGCGCAGGCATCGGCCTCGGACTGTCCGGCAACAGCCGAGACCGGTAGAAGTACCAGTGCCAATGCGATAAGATGTTTCATGATTTTTCTCCGAATTGTTTGCTTTGGTCCGACATAGATAAGTTCGCCATCGAGCGTTCACTACTCAGTTTTCTGATCCGAGCGTTGTGAAGGAACTTCGTAATACCGGCATAACACCGGGCAGAATTCAGGCGTCAGAGCGGACGCTCTTTCTGTTTCCATGATTTTCTGGAGGCATCAACGAATGGGGGAATTGTGCTTGCGGTGGCTGGGGTGGGGATTCTATTGGAATCGCGCAATAGCTGCTCGCCTTTTTTCAAGTTCCGCGTCTTCCGGATTCCAGTTGTCACTTCCATCGAAGTAATCGGGATAGTACTCCCGGTATTCAGAATCCGGGTTTTCGAATGCTGCCAAGAATTCAGAGTATCCCCATACGCCTCCTATGTCCTCAAGTGGACAACGCCCGCTACCGGAAACAAGATATGGATACTGTCTGTCCTTATGTGCCGACTGAATCTTTCCAATACGGATTTTGTGTCTCCATGAGTCTCCGAAATCATAGAGGTAATTGAATTCGGGTTTGCCTTGCAAAAAGTCTATGACGTCGAGAACGGTAGCAGAGGCGTCTGATTTGGGGCTGGAGAAATACTGATCACTATCAGCACTCCAAGTGACAACTTGCTCATACCGGATCGCCTCAAATTCCCATAGATGGCAGTTGTGCCACCCCATTGCGGCCTGAATGTATAAGTGGAGGTCATTAAGGCATGTGTTCGCAGGGACATCCATTCGTCTTGTGACCCTGGGCTTCACATCCCGCAACGTGATGCTGAGACGAACTATATCAAGTTGATTGCCAGCCTGAGCCATTGTGTGAAACGTCCTGCTATATGTGTCGATATGATTGCGCCGTCAGACGGATGAACCATCGCCACAATGCAAGATTGGAAATGTCATGTCGACCGCATCTTCACAATCCAGCTGTCGCGCAATGCAATCTCGATCTTGCCGAAGAGTGGCTGTTCAGGATGCAAAATGAGACTGGCCTACGAGTTGCGGCAGAGCGGGCACCGGTTTCCCATTGAGGCCCAGCCTATCCCCCAAATAGTCCCAAAACGAGATGCCGAGTTTGTTGCAGGTCTTGAGCAGCGACAAGAAGGTGTCGCGGTTGGTCCGACCAATGTCACTGCGCGTCCCACCTGAAATCTTGCGCTTGACTACAACAACTCGGATATCGTTCTCGGAACCGTTGGTGTGCAGCGGTATTTCCGGATGCTCCAGAACCATCAGCAGTTCAGCCTTGTTGGCGTGCAATCGCCTCAACAGATTATCAAGGGCTGCAAAACCGGTTCGGTGGCGGAATATCTGGTCGAAGCGGTTTTGCAAGACCGCCTTGCGCTGTGGACTTGGGTTGAGACGGTAGGTTTTGAGGCATTCATAGTAGAGCCAGATCAGCCTGCGGGTGCGCTGTTGAATGGCATAGTGCTTATCTGTGAAGGTGTTGAGCTTATGCACCAACCGTTCGGCGTGAATCCAACACAACGCATGATCGCCGACTTTGAACTGTTTGGCATCATCACTGACGATCACCGTATCGGTGAGCAAGCCATGTGCGCTGATACTGCCCCATAACGCACCCTCGGTGGCAAGGCGCGTGGGATCAGGTGTGACTTTCAGTGCAGTGATCCCGAGCCGGTCGAGATGGGCCTGCCAGTCTGCGCAGTTCGGGAAATACTTATCTTCAGCGTCAATCAACAACTGGCGAACCGGAGCATTGAGAGAACGCTGCTGCATATAGGCAAGTGCATCGGCGTTGATCACATAGTCTTCATGCCCGGCCCGCAGGAGTTCGAGAAAGTTGATGCGGCTTTTAGAACCGGTTGTGGAAAAGAAGGAAAACCGATCATTGCCGATCTGGGTGCAGTAGCCGTTTTGGGCTTTGTGGCGTGCCCCGGTGTCGTCGACCGTCACCCATGACGCCGCGTCCAATCCCGTCTGCAATATTGCGCGTGCTTCCAAGGCAAAATGCTCATGACCCTCATTCAAAAACCGCATGACCTGGCGCTCGGAGATATCTATGCCGATTTCGCTCAGGAGCTTTACCAATCGTCCCACAGTGACTTGGCCTTGATGGTATTGCATCAGCACAAAACGGCGCAGTTCGGCACCAAAATGGCCCTTGAGGCCCTGTGGCAGCGGAGCCACGACAGTCTTACCATCAGGTGTCAACCAGCGCTCGCGCCGAAACCGGGTGGTCACTGGCTGAATGATGAGATCCTGAACGAGGAAGTCCTCGTACCCTTTGAAGCGGGAACCCTCTGGAACGTCCGCTTTTACAATCCGGTCTTTCATTGAACCGTGCCGAGGTGGCTTCTTTTTGCCGCGTCCACAGCTTTTATTGCCGTTCTTACGCGCCTTTTTCTCGCTGGCCTGGTTCATGCCGCTTGGTTTGCTCGGCTTGATGTCCGGTCGCCCATTCACCCCTTTTAATCGAGCGACCTCGTCGCGCAGATTGGCAATTGTCTGTTTCTGTTCGGCAATCACCTGATTTTGTTCAGCGACGATTTGCTTCAACTCGGCCACCTCGCCGAGCAGGGTCACAACCAGATCTTTGAGTTCTGTATTCGACAGATCATCAAGTGCGTGAGGTGGGAAATCCGACATAACCTCATCGACTCACAAAAACATCTCGGTGAGAACCCCAGCAGCGCTGATCGAGTCGATTTGCCGCACCACCGGAAATGACAAATCAAAACACAATGCTGCCCGGTGTTATGCCGGTATTACGGAACTTCGCCGCAAGTGCCTGAAAAAAAGAGAAAATTTCCGCACCAGAAACGGGCGCAAAAGACCATTGATGAAATCCTGGAAGCAACTGCTCAGCTTTTGGAGCGCAGCGGGAAGTCGGGATTCACCACCAACCACATCGCCCGGCGCGCCGGATACTCGATCGGCACGCTCTATCGCTATTTCCCGCACAAGATGGCGATCATGCGGGAAATGGTGGAATCTGAATTGCGGCAGCAAGAATTGGCCGCAAGGGCCCTTCTGGAGCGAACCGACGAACTGGGCGCCGACGAGCTTATTCGCGGTGTCGTTCGAGCCATCCTGCAGCGCTTCGGCCGCAGCAAAGCGAGAAAAAGCGTGCTGACAGCCCTGATCCACGACGCCGAGCTCGTGGCAAGGACGAATGAAACCAATCTCCGGATTATGCACCTGTTTCAGACACGCCTGGTAGAGATTGATCCGGACCGCTTTCGTCCGCCCACCGAGATCTCCTGCCTCGCGCTGTCCGGTGCGTTGCTGGGCAGCATCAGATCGACGCTCTTTTCCGAACCGACATATCTGAAGCATCCGGAGTACGAGCGCGAACTGATTGCCATGGTGACCCATTTCGTCAGTCTGCGTGACTAGGGAATTCTCCAGGTGTCAGGGAAATTTGACGGGCCCGCCGGATATCGGCCGGATTGGGGCGACAAGTCCGGCCTGGGGTTTGGTGTGTTCCGGCAGGCCCAAGGCAAGGAAAACCCTGCCATCTCGAGACCGCAGTTCAGTCTGGCGACAACCAGCGCAATGGGGCCGGCTGCTGCCCTATCTTGATCCTCGATCAGTTCTTGTGCCCTTACGGAAGCCGCTATCGCCGGTTGCTCAGTGCAAATCCAGGCTGGGCTGAAACTCGGGCCTCGTGAAGTTAAAACACAACTAAATATTTATCTTTCTAACAACCGACGGTTAGGCGCCTGCGGGATGCTTGTCAAGCCGGCCAATCCAACCGAAAATCCGTGCAATTGTAGGGTGTTGCATTCTTATCACACCCCCTTGCAGGCCGCTGTTTTCGATCGTGAAAAACCCCGGCATCTATTGATCAAGTTATCAATGACGCTGGTCGGCATCAGGCGAGTAACTTTCCGGCCACGCGACAATATTGTTAGGGTACAATTGGCTCGCAACACCGAACTCGACCACTAGGTTATGGCGGGGGAAGTTCCGATATGCGTATTTTTGTGTCGTCTACATTTGAAGACCTTCGCGACTATCGTGAAGCAGCTATTCGCGGTCTTCGGCAACTTGGTCACGATATCGTCGCCATGGAGGATTTCACCGCCAACACGGCTCCGCCGATATCAGTCGTCATTGAAAGGGTCCGGGAGTGTGAAGCCTATCTCGGTATCTTTGCCTGGCGGTATGGCTACAAGCCGAAAGAAAAGGACGCGCTGCCGTCCGACATTGCACTCCCGGAGGGCACAAAGTTCAAGGACACATCGATTACCCACATCGAGTATCTGGAAGCCAAGAGCCTGAACAAGCCGATCCTCGCATTTCTGCTTGAGGAGACGGCGCCCTGGCCGGCGAACCTGATCGATCCGGTTGTTCTCAAATCGTCAAAGAACAAATCCAATGGGACGGATTCAGCGATCCGCAAGCTCCGCAGCCAGCTCCAGCGCGAGAGAATTGTCGGCTATTTCAAGACACCGGCTGATCTTGAGGCCCGCGTGACGACAGCTGTCACCAATCTGGGCATGAGCCTCGGTGTCGAAACCAACCTGCTGGATCCGACTGAAACCGTTGAATCAATGGAGGGCAGCAGTGCCGGTCGGGATATCGCCGCGGAAGTAAGACAAGCTGTCAATTCCGGCCAGCTGACTTCGACAATCGACATACATGACGGAACGAAATGGTGGCAAACCAGGCTGTTCCTTCTGGCCATTCTGGCAAAAGAGTTCACCAATATCGAAAAAATCGTCTTCTTGAGCGAAGATGATTTTGTCGGAATGGTCTCTGTGAGAATGGTGATCGACATTCTCGGAATGACGGACAAGAAATTGACCCGGTTTCAGGCCAAGCTGCGGGGCAGATCGGTCAGCATGACTGACTCGCAAAATGCCATTGACGCGGCATATACCGAATGGATGAAAATCGTGCCGCGAAGCACAGAGGAGCAGCACAAGCTGAATGTCACCAGGGCAAATCTGAAGGCCTGGTTCGGCGACGCAATGCTTACAAAGGCAATCGAAGTCGAGGACATCGAACGAGTGACCCTGCCGGATCTGCTGCGTGTCATCGACTATCCGAGCGACCTGGTTCCGATCAGAAGCCGCAGCGGACAGGCAGAGGATACCGGAACCGCCGAACCGACAACGCAACAGACCAAGCGCCCGTTGCCGATCAGGGTCATTGACAAACGGGCGATGAACGAAATGCTGGCCCAACAATATATTCACGAGCTGGTGGACAAGTCCCGATGAGTGAGTTCAAAGGCCTGCCATACCCCTGCCAATCGGTCATTCGTTTGCGTCACCCGCGTGACCGGGCCGTGCGCATGTGGCTAGCAATTTTGGCAGGCACAACGGCACGAAGGGATCGCCCATGACAATCTACATACTCGCCGGACGCCGGCCTGATCCCGAAGATGCTCCGGCGAGGCGGTTCCCGCTTGAAAACAGGGACATGGTCGGCGAACGCATAGGACGTGTATTCGAGGAGCGCGGCGCAACCGATCTGATTGCATCGGCAGCCTGCGGCGCAGACCTCATCGCCCTGGACGTGGCGCAGAAACTCGGCATAGAACGGCATGTGGTCCTGCCCTTCGATGCCGCAACATTCCGCACGACATCAGTCATCGACCGCCCGGGCGACTGGGGCGATCTCTACGACCGCACCATCGAACAGGTCCAACGCACGGGCCGGCTGCATGACCTTGGCCTGCCGTCCGGCAATGACGATGCCTATCGCCTGGCCAATAATGCCATTGTCGACACGGCCGAACAGCTTTCAGCCGGCACGCTGCCGATTTGCATGTGTCTTGTCTGGGAAGGTGCGCCACGGGGCGCTGGTGACATAAGCTACGACATGGCACAGACTGCCAGGGGCAGGGATTGGCCTGTGGACGAGGTCCTGACCATTTAAGCTCCAGTGCCCGCGGTCGAACTGTCGACATTTCGTCCGCACAGCGGACAAACACCGCAGCCCGACTGCGATGACGGCCCTGCCGTTCTATGTTTTTTCAAAGATGAACAAGCTCAGACAGAACCGGCTGATCAGGCAATGGTAGCAGAGGCTCAGAACTTTCGGCATTCGGCCTTCCCGTCGGCTGAAGGTACGACCTTGGTTCCGGGATTGTAGGTCATGGAGCGTTTTGACGTTGCGATCGTCGGTTACGGCCCGACCGGCGCCACCCTGGCGCATCTTCTCGGCCAGTGCGGAGTGCGGGTACTGATTCTCGAGCGTGAAGCCGCCGCCTATCATCTCCCGCGTGCGGTCCATCTTGATGCGGAAGTCATGCGCACCCTGCAATGGGTCGGTATCGCGGACGCGCTGGAGCCGAAAACGGCGCGCCACCCCGGCATGCGCTTTGTCGGACCGGACGGAAGGCTGTTACTTGACTGGCCGCGCCCGCAGGGCCGTGGGCCGCAGGGCTGGCGTGCCAATTATCGTTTTCACCAGCCGGAACTGGAAGATCTGCTGCGTGACCGGATGGCCGAACGCGAGACGGTTTCCGTGCGTACCTGTTGCGATGTTGTCGGCGTCGCGGAACGGGCTGAAGGTATCCAGTTGCGCTGCGAAGACAGGCGTGACGGCAAGGTCCGAGACATTGAAGCGCGATTTGTCGTCGGATGCGACGGCGCCAGGTCGCTGGTGCGCGGATCCATCGGAACCGGTATGGAGGATTTCGGCTTCCACGAGCGCTGGCTGGTGATTGACGTGATCCTCAACCGCGAAAAGCCCGAGCTTGGAGATCACTCGGTCCAGTATTGTGTGCCCGAACGCCCGGCCACCTATGTGCGCTGTCCCGGCCTGCGCCGACGCTGGGAGATAACCGTCCGCCCGGAAGAGAATTCGGCCGACATTGCGACGCCAGAGCGTGTCTGGCATCTGCTGTCACCGTGGCTGAAACCGGAGGAAGCGGTCATCGAACGTTCGGTCGTCTACACGTTTCACTCCCTCGTGGCCGAGACGTGGCGCAAGGAACGTCTGATGCTTGCCGGTGATGCCTGCCATCAGACACCGCCTTTCATGGGCCAGGGCATGTGCGCAGGCATCAGGGACGCTGCCAACCTCTACTGGAAACTGGCGCTGGTCTGCCAGGACAGGGTGAACGGCGCGGCAGCTGAGCACCTTCTCGACACCTATGAGAGCGAGCGCAAACCGAATGTCAGCGAATATATAGAAACCGCCGTTCGGCTCGGCGGGCTGATCAACACATGCGGCACGCAGGAAGCGCTGCGCGCTGCCCTTCCGTCTGCCGATGGAACAGCGCGCATGGAATCCATTGCACCGCCGCTGGGAACCGGCCTTGGAACGGGTGACAGGGCCGGCCGGCTTTTCGGTCAGCCGCACCTTGCCGGCGGCGCGCTCCTTGACGATGTCCACCCGCACCGGTTTGTCGTTATTTGCCATGCGGATCTGGCGGGCAGCGCCTCATTGCCGGCAGGAACGGCGATCGTATCGACCGCGGATTCCCCCGATGCGTCTGAACATCTTGCCCAGATCGGCGCGCGCGCCGTCATATTGCGCCCCGACCGGTATGTTTGGGGTGCGGCCGACACGGAGAACGAACTTTTACAGCACATGGAGGACATTCCTCCCGATCCCGTTTCCGCCTGACAAATGTATCGTGGCGGATCCCCGCGCCACCCCGCCCCCGGACAGTGCATCCAGCCTTTCCCGCGGGACGGCAACGTGGAAGGATGGGCCATGGCGTCAAAGACCGGTCGAGACAGAAAGAATGAATCCGTGCGTGCCCTGACACGTGGGCTCGCAATCCTTCGCCACATCAACACCGTCGGCGAGGCAAGACCGGGCGCGATCGCCCGCGCACTCGATATTCCGCGCCCGACCGTTTACCGCCTGCTTTCGACGCTTGAAGAGGCGGGCTATGTCGTCTTTTCAGCAAGCGCCAACCTGGTTCGGGTCGCGCCGCTGGCGGCTGCGCTGGGTGACGGTCATGCCAGACAATCCGAGCTCTGCCAGGCGGCAGCACCACTCTTTGCCCGTTACGGGGCCAAGCTTGTCTGGCCGCTGGACCTTTCCGTCTACGACAACGCCGCCATGGTGATCCTGGAAACCACCCATGCCCGCTCGCCGCTGTCGATTGACCGGGCGATGGTCGGCTATCGCCTGCCGATGCTGAGAACGTCTGCCGGCAGGGCCTATCTTGCCTTCTGCTCCGACGAGGAACGTGCACTGATCGTCGAGCATCTGATCCGCCTGGGTGATCCCGCCGATCTTCCGTTCCTGCGCAGTGCCTGGCTCGGCCCGATGATCGATGAGGCACGTGAACGCGGTTATTCGGTGCGCGATGCCGGAGAGTTCCGTCCCCAGACCGCGTCGATCGCCACGCCGATCATATCGCACGGAACCGTTCTCGGCTGCGTATCGATGATCTGGATCCGCTCTGCTATGACGACCCAAAAGGCGGTTGAGACATCGGCCGCCGCGCTGCGCGAGATCGCCGACTCCATTTCCAGCACGGTTGGGGCAGGCTGAACCGGACCTGTGGCTCCGAACGGCAGGTGTTCCGTTTCAGACGAATTTACGGAACAGCCCGGTTCGGTCGAAAATCTGCTCCAGCTCCTCGGTCCGCCCGCGCGTGTCATCCCAGTGCTGTTCCTGGACGGCCGCAATCGCCGCTTCGACGACCAGCAGGATGGCGATGGAGGAATCCCAGGCCGACGGAACCGTGATTCGTGCCGAGACCGTATGGCTTGCGATCGCCTGGATCGGCGACCGCCACTGGTCGGTAAAGAGTATGATTTCGGCGCCGCGCTCGCGCGCCATTTCCGCGAGCAGCTGTGTGCTGCTCTCATAGCGGCGGATATCGAAAACGGCGAGGATATCGCCTTCCCTGAAATCAAGCAGATAGTGCGGCCAGGCGTTCGAGTTGGACGGCACAAGCATGACGTTCGGACGGATCATCTGCAGGTGCAGGAACAGGTAGTTGGCAAGCGTCTGGGTGATGCGCCCGCCCGCGATATGCACCCGCCGGTCCGGATCGGCAATCAGCGCCGCAATCCGGTCAAAGGTCTGCGGATCGAGCTGTTCCAGGCTGCTGCGGATGTTTTCGGTGGCTTCCTGGGTGAAGCGATTGAGGATGTGTTGATCGGGGGCCGCACTGACCCAGGTCTCCCGCTTGGCAATCGGGTTGGAGAGTATGTCGTTGAGTTCCTCGCGCAGCTTTGCCTGGAATTCCGGATAGCCGGCAAAATCGAGTTTCTGAACCATGCGGGCAATCGTCGGGGTCGAAACGTCGGCCGCTTCCGCAAGTTCCGTTATGCTGCCGAGGCCGGACGCCGGATAATTGCTCAGGATCACATCCGAGACCTGCCGCTCGGCCCGCGTCAGCTCACGCTGGCGGGCGTTCAATCGTTCGGCGACCGTCGTCTCGTGTGGTTCCAACCCCCCGGCCCTCCCGGCTTGAAGAATCGTTGCCCATGGCAAACGCGCATGAAGAAAATTTTTCAGTAATTATATTGACAGCCGCCATCATTGTGAAGAATTATTTTCATATGCTGCTGGACGAGCCAAACGCCTTAACGCCGGATCAGGTCGTCGCCGTGCACAACGAGGCCGGTGATCACCGGCTGGTTCTGGTTTGCGAGCACGCTTCGAACTGGATCCCGCCGGCCTATGAGGCTCTTGGCCTGGACGAGACAGCACGACAAAGCCACGCAGCCTGGGACCCCGGCGCTTTGGGCGTCGCCGTGAATCTGAGCCGCTCGCTGAATGCACCGCTTGTCGCCGGATGCGTGTCGCGCCTGGTCTATGACTGCAATCGTTCGCCACAGGCTGCAGATGCGATCCCGGCTGTCAGCGAGATCTTTGACGTACCGGGAAACACAGGTCTGACCGAAGAGGCCCGCGAAGAACGCACCGCGTTGATCTACAGGCCCTTCACGCAGCGTCTCGGTGCCGTGCTCGGCGACGGGTCGCAGGAAACGGTGATCGTCACGATCCACAGCTTCACGCCGGTTTATCACGGCCAGCCAAGGACGACGGAAATCGGCATTCTGCACGGCGAGGATCCGCGCCTTGCTGCGCATATGTTGGCGCTCGCCGGGCAATTCACCCGCCATTGCACGCGGCTCAACGATCCCTACGGGCCGCAGGACGGGGTGTCCCACACGCTCAATCTGCATGGTGCCCGCAACGGTCTTGCCAATGTGATGATCGAAATCCGCAACGATCTCATCGATACCCAGCAAAAACAGGCGCAAATTGCCGCCATTCTTGGGCCATGGCTGGAGGCGGCCATTGCCGTACTCAAGAAGGAGGCCACGTCGTGAGCCGGGCGATGGCCACCTATGTCCGCGTCGTCGACGCGGTCAATTACCGCATCGGCCGGATCATGATGTATGGCGTCTTCGTCATGATGGCCATCCTCTTGTGGTCGTCGATTTCAAAGACGTTCTTCCTGCCATCGCTGTGGACTCTGGAGACAGCGCAATTCGCCATGGTCGCCTACTACATCATGGGCGGTCCCTATTCGATCCAGCTCGGCTCCAATGTGCGCATGGACCTTTTCTACGGCTCATGGAGCATCCGCCGCCGCGCCTGGTTCGACACTTTCACCGTGTTCTTCCTGATCTTCTATCTCGGCGTATTGCTCTACGGTGGCATCGGCTCCACAGCCTATTCGCTGGGCCACTGGGGCGACGAACCCTTCGGCTTCTTCGGTCAGATCATCAGCGCCTTCTTCGCCGGTGGACCGGACGCGGCGGCCGAAGTCATCGGCCGAACGGAACGCAGCCCGACGGCATGGCGGCCGTTCCTGTGGCCGATCAAGATCATCATGTGTTTCGGCATTTTCCTGATGCTGCTGCAGGCCGTTTCGGAACTGTTCAAGGATATCGCCTGCATCAAGGGCTATGGATGGGGGCGCCCGGCCGATGTCGTATGAGATGATCGCCATTTTCATGTTCGCATCCATGATGCTGATGCTGTTCACCGGGCAGCGTGTCTTCGGCGCCATCGGTGCCGTCGCCGCCATTGCGGCGTTGGCACTTTGGGGCACGGGCGGACAGGACATCCCGTTCGCCGCCGCCATGAAGCTGATGAAATGGTATCCGCTGCTGACGCTGCCGATGTTCATCTTCATGGGCTACGTTCTGTCGGAATCGAAACTCGCCGATGATCTCTACCGCATGTTCCATGTCTGGATGGGACCGATCAACGGCGGCCTCGCGATCGGCACCATCGGACTGATGGTACTGGTCTCGGCCATGAACGGTCTCTCGGTCGCGGGTATGGCGATCGGCGCCACCATTGCCCTGCCCGAACTCCTGCGGCGCGGCTATGACAAGCGCATGGTCACGGGCGTCATCCAGGCCGGATCGTCGCTCGGTATTCTCGTTCCGCCATCAGTCGTTCTTGTCCTCTATGCCATGATCGCCCGCCAGCCGGTCGGCCAGCTCTGGCTGGCGGGTGTCGTGCCGGGATTGCTGATGGCCGGCATGTTCGTCCTCTATATCGGCCTGCGCTGCTACTTCCAGCCCGACCTCGGACCGGCGCTCAAGGACGAGGCGCGCACCATGCCGCGGGCCGAGAAGTTGAAGCTCCTGCAGGCCGGCGTCCTGCCGCTGGCGATCTTCGCCGCCATGATGATCCCCTTCGTCAATGGCTGGACCTCGCTGGTGGAAAGCTCCGCCATCGGCGCGCTCACCGCCTTGGCAGCCGCTGTCTTGAAGGGACGCATGACCCGCGAGGTCTTCGAGAACTGCACCCGCCAGACGCTGGCGATTTCCTGCATGTTCATGTGGATCATCCTTGCCGCACTCGGCTTCGGCGCCGTGTTCGACGGTCTTGGCGCGGTGCGGGCCATCGACAACCTGTTCACCGAGCAGCTCGGGCTCGACCCCTGGATGATCCTGATCCTGATGCAGCTGAGCTTCCTGCTGATGGGAACGTTCCTCGACGACACGGCGATGCTGGTTATTGTCGCACCGCTTTACGTTCCACTCGTCAAGGCGCTCGGTTTCGATCTCATCTGGTATGGCGTGCTCTATACGATCACCACGCAGATCGCCTATATGACGCCGCCCTTCGGCTACAATCTCTTCCTGATGCGCGCCATGGCGCCGCCGGAAGTGAGCCTTTCAGACATCTACAAATCCATCATCCCCTTCGTCGGTGTGATGATCGCCTGCCTGGCGCTGATCATGGCCTTCCCCGAGATCGCGCTGTGGCTGCCGAAATATGTTTACGGAAACTGACAAGAACTCCGAAAGGAGCGGGAATGCCAACCATAACGATGAAAAGTCGGAGGACGATATGACTTCAAGACGCAAATTTCTGAAAACAGCCGGCATTGCAGGAGCCGCGACCCTCGCGGCACCCGCCGTAAAGGCCCAGGCGCCAATCAAATGGCGCATGCAGACCTATGCCGGACCGGCGCTTGCCGAACATGTGATCAAGCCCTCGATCGACGCATTCAACATCGCCGCCAAGGGCCAGATGGAAATCGAGCTGTTTTTTTCCGACCAGCTTGTGCCGACCGGCGAACTCTTCCGCGCCATGCAAAGGGGCACGATCGACGCCGTCCAGTCGGATGACGATTCCATGGCATCGCCCACGGAAGTCACCGTATTCGGCGGCTACTTCCCGTTTGCTTCACGCTATTCGCTCGATGTGCCGGTGCTCTTCAACCAGTACGGGCTGAAGGAGATCTGGGATGAGGAATACTCGGCCGTCGGCGTCAAGCACATTTCCGCCGGCGCCTGGGACCCGTGCCACTTCGCCACCAAGGATCCGATCAACAGCCTCGAGGACATGAAGGGCAAGCGCGTCTTCACCTTCCCGACCGCGGGCCGCTTCCTGACGCAGTTCGGCGTCGTGCCGGTGACGCTGCCCTGGGAAGACATCGAGGTGGCAGTGCAGACAGGCGAGCTGGACGGTATTGCCTGGTCGGGCATCACCGAGGACTACACGGTCGGTTGGGCGGATGTGACCAACTACTTCCTGACCAACAACATCTCCGGCGCCTGGGCCGGCTCTTTCTTCGCCAATATGGATCGCTGGAATGAACTGCCCGAGCATCTGAAGGTGATGTTGCAAATGGCGATGGACCAGTCGCACTACTACCGGCAATGGTGGTATTGGGGCGGCGAGGCGAACTTGCGTGTCCACGGCACCAAGTTGAAGCTGACCACAATCCCGGACGAGGAATGGGCAACCGTCGAAAAGGCCGCTGTCCAGTTCTGGGACGAAATTGCCGCCGAAAGCCCGACAAAGGCCAAGGTGGTCGAGATCTTCCGCAAGTATAATGCGGACATGGAGAAAGCTGGACGGCCGTACCGTTACAGCTGATACCAACCTGCGGGGCGGGCATCCCCTGCCCCGCATTTTTGATGGAACGGATGATGACCTTCGACGAACTCAAAGCTGCCGTCGCAGACGGCACGATCGACACCGTGCTCGCCTGCATCGTCGACATGCAGGGCCGGCTGATGGGCAAGCGCTTCGTCGCCCGTCATTTCGTCGACAGCGCCTATGAGGAAAGCCACTGCTGCGACTACCTTCTGGCAACCGACCTCGAAATGGCGACACCCGACGGATATGCTTCGACCAGCTGGGAATCGGGCTACGGCGACTATGTCATGAAGCCGGACCTGACCACGCTGCGTCCCGTGCCCTGGCTTGAGGGCACCGCCCTTGTGCTTTGCGACGTGCTTGACCACCATACGCACGAGCCCGTTCCGCATGCTCCGCGCGCCGTGCTGAAGCGCCAGATCGAACGGCTTGCCGCCATGGGCTTCTCACCCGTCATGGCGACCGAGCTGGAATTCTTCCTGTTCGAAAAGAGTTACGACGAAATCCGCCGCTCCGGCTTCCGCGACCTGCAGCCGATCAGCGGCTACAACGAGGACTACCATATCTTCCAGACCACCAAGGAGGAGGCGATCATGCGTCCCCTCCGAAATCACCTTGTAGCCATGGGCGTGCCGGTGGAAAACACCAAGGGCGAGGCTGAGGCCGGCCAGGAAGAGCTGAACATCCGCTATGCGGACGCGCTTTCCTGCGCCGATCACCACACACTCGCAAAACACGCGGTCAAGGAGATCGCCTGGCAGAACGGCCACGCCGCGACCTTCCTTTCAAAATGGGACCACAAGCGGGTCGGCAGCGCTTCGCACATCCACCAGTCGCTGTGGCACGATGGCGGCAATGCTTTCCAGGACGCGGGCGCCAATCTCGGCATGTCGGAACTGATGCGCAACTATATCGCAGGTCTCATCAAATACACGCCCGACATCATGGTGTTCCTTGCACCCTATGTGAACAGCTACAAGCGGTTCGCCAAGGGCACCTTTGCACCGACCAAATCCGTGTGGTCGGTCGATAACCGCACCGCTGGATACAGGCTCTGCGGCGATGGCACGGCGGCGGTACGTGTCGAGTGCCGCATCGGCGGCTCGGATTTCAATCCCTATCTCGCGCTTGCCGCCCAGCTCGCCGCCGGCATTGCCGGTATCGAGGAGAAGCTGGATCTCGCCGAACCCACGAAAGGCGATGTCTACGAGGCGTCCGGAGCGCCCGATATTCCGGGCACGCTGCGCGCCGCGACCGAGTGCCTGCGCGGCTCCGGCACGCTGAAATCCGCACTCGGCGAGGATGTCGTCGCCCATTACGTGCGCTGCGCCGAATGGGAACAGGAGGAGTTCGACCGGATCGTCACCGACTGGGAAGTCGCCCGCGGTTTCGAAAGGGCCTGACCATGCTTGAGTGCATCTCGCCGATTGACGGCACCGTCTTTGCCACGCGTCCGACGCTTTCCACCGATGAAGCGGTCGCTGCGGTCGGCCGAGCCCGCGCGGCACAGCCAGGCTGGGCTGCAAGACCGCTCGCCGAGCGCGTCGCGCTGGTTCGTAACGGCGTCGCCCGATTGCGGGACATGAACGACGACGTCGTACCGGAACTCGCGCAGATGATGGGCCGCCCGGTGCGCTATGGCGGCGAAATCGGCGGCGTCGAGGAACGGGCGTATCATATGGCCGACATTGCCGAGGAGGCCCTCGCGCCCTTTTTTGCCGAGGATAGCGGCGCCTTCGAGCGCCGTATCCTGCGCGAACCGCAGGGTGTCGTCCTCGTCGTCTCGCCGTGGAACTATCCCTACCTGACCGCGATCAACACGGTGGCGCCGGCCCTGATTGCCGGCAATGCCGTACTCCTCAAAGGCGCCACACAGACCCTTCTTGCCGGCGAAAGGCTGGTCCGCGCCTTTCATGAGGCCGGCGTTCCGGAAGATGTTTTTCAGAACGTCTTCCTCGACCATGCGACCACCTCTGACCTGATTGCGCGGCGCAGTTTCGGTTTCGTCAATTTTACCGGCTCCGTCGCCGGCGGACAGGCTATTGAACGGGCCGCGGCAGGCACCTTCACGGCTGTCGGCCTTGAACTCGGCGGCAAGGATCCCGGCTATGTGCTCGAGGATGCCGATGTCGACGCCGCGGCCGAAACGCTGATTGACGGCGCCATGTTCAACTCCGGCCAGTGCTGTTGCGGCATCGAGCGCATTTATGTGCATCAGACCCATTTCGAGACATTCGTCGAAAAGGCCAAAGCCATCGTCGACGCCTATGTGCTCGGCAACCCGCTCGACGCCGATACGACACTTGGTCCGATGGCCCACCGGCGCTTTGCCGACCTGGTGCGCGCCCAGACGGCGGAGGCGATCGCCGCCGGCGCGACGCCGATCATTGACACGGCGCGCTTCGACGACGATGGCGGCGCCTACCTTGCACCGCAGATCCTCACCACCGTCTCGCATGATATGCGGGTAATGCGTGAGGAAAGCTTCGGCCCGGTCGTCGGCATCATGCCGGTTGGCAGCGATGACGAGGCCGTGGCACTTATGAATGACAGCGATTTCGGCCTGACGGCGTCGCTCTGGACGGCCGATCCGGCGCGGGCCGCGGCCATCGGAGCCCGCATCGAGACCGGCACGGTCTTCATGAACCGCTGCGACTATCTTGATCCGGGCCTGTGCTGGACCGGCTGCAAGGATACGGGGCGCGGCGGTGCGCTGTCCCATATCGGCTACCAGCACGTCACACGTCCCAAATCATACCATCTGAAGAAGAGCTGAGCGCATGAAGCTTGAAGCCAACTGGTCCTACCCGACGGCCATTCGTTTTGGTGCCGGACGCATCGCCGAGCTGCCGCAGGCCTGTGCCGACGCGGGTATCTCCCGACCATTGCTGGTTACTGACCGGGGACTGGCGGACCTGCCGATAACCAGCCGGGTGCTCGACATTCTGGAGGCGGCGGGGCTCGGCCGTGCGCTGTTCGCCGATGTCGATCCCAACCCGAACGAGATCAACCTTGTTGCCGGCATCGACGCGTTCCGGGCCGGCGGTCACGACGGCGTCGTCGCCTTTGGCGGCGGCTCGGGCCTTGATCTCGGCAAGATGATCGCCTTCATGTCCGGCCAGACCCGTCCGGTCTGGGATTTCGAGGATGTCAGTGACTGGTGGACCCGCGCCGATGCAAGCGCCATTGCGCCCAACGTCGCGGTGCCGACGACAGCCGGCACCGGCTCGGAAGTCGGCCGCGCCTCGGTCATCACCAATTCGGCCACCCACGAAAAGAAGATCATCTTTCACCCGAAGGTCCTGCCGTCGGTGGTCATCGCCGACGCGGAATTGACGGTCGGAATGCCGCCGGCGATTACCGCCGGCACGGGGATGGACGCTTTCGCCCATTGTCTCGAGGCCTATTGCTCGCCCTTCTACCACCCGATGAGCCATGGCATCGCACTGGAGGGCATGCGCCTTGTGAAGGAAAACCTGCCTCGTGCCCATGCCACACCGGATGACCTTGAAGCCCGCGCGCAGATGATGTCTGCCGCCATGATGGGTGCGACTGCCTTCCAGAAAGGCCTCGGCGCGATCCATGCGCTCAGCCACCCGATCGGCGCGCTCTACAACACCCATCACGGCACCACCAACGCGGTCGTCATGCAGGCGGTCCTGCGCTTCAACCGCCCGGCAATCGAGGACCGGCTGGCCATGGCCGCCAACTATCTCGGCATCGAAGGCGGCTTTGACGGTTTCTATGCCTTCGTCGGTGCGTTGAACGACACGATCGGCATCCCGGAAAGCCTTGCCGCCATGGGTATCGCCGATCCAGACATCGACCGCATCATCGCCGGCGCGCTCATTGATCCGAGCCGCGGTGGCAACCCCGTGCCCATGACGGAGGAAAACACGCGCGCACTGGTGTTGGAACTCGCCGGTTAGGGCGGCAAACCTGTACAGGCAACCATCGGTCCCAGGCGCCGGGGGAGCGGCGCCTGGGTAGTTTGAGGAGACGAAGCGCTCAGTCTCCCCGGTGTTCGCGGCGGCTATAGGGGTTTCGAACGCCGCCGCGCTTGGGAGATTAAGGCAATCTCAACATGCAGCCTGTGCCGTTCGTCACAGCCAATCGCGCCGTTTACAATCCGTTCTCTTCCAGGAAACGTCTGATTTTCTCGGTACAGACCTGGAGCGCGGGCTCACCGTCGACAAGGATATGATTGCGGCTCTCCAGGGGGACGAACTCGGCATCCTTGATGCCGGCGGCCAGTTCCCGCCCCTGCGCAAGGGGAATGCGCTGATCCCCCTTGGAGTGGAAAACGATTGTCGGGACATTCACGTCCGCCAGGCGATGGCGCACGTCGATGTGGCCGAAGGCCTCCTGGAAGCGCGCCGCGTTCGCCGGTGAGGTTGTCCGACGCTGGAATTCATCGAACCAGTCGAGATCCTGTGGCGGTGCGTCCGGCATGAAGGTCTGCGAGAAGATGTGCCGGTAGGCGGGGTTGTCCGTTCCCCAGCCGAGTTCGGTGAGCTTCATGACCGCCTCGCGACGGGCCTGCTCCTCCGCCGACTCGGTCTTGCGCCACCCCGCAGCATATCCGCTGATCAGGATGAGCCCGCTGACCCTGTGCGGATGCCGCACGGCATACTCGATTGAAACCGCGCATCCCTGGGATATTCCCAGCAACGGAAATCGTTGGATATCGAGTTTGTCCGCGACAGCCTCGAGATCCTCCACAAAGGCCTCGAAACTGAGGTTCTTGACGTCCCAGTCCGAAAGCCCGCAGCCACGCTCGTCATAACGGATGAACGCGCGGTTTTCCGCAATTTCGGCAAAATACTGACCCCAGATCGGGCTTGCCCAGTCGAACTCCAGATGCGTCAGCCAATTGGCGGCCTTGAGGATCGGCGGGCCGGAGCCGATCGTTGCATAGGCAATCTTTGTTCCGTCCGGCACCTCGCAAAACCCGATCTTCTGGGTCCGCACCGCATCCATTCGCGCCCGCGCCAGACGTTCAAGCGCATCGGGCCTGCCGCGCTCTTCATAAATGCCGCGTGATGGCGCAATGCCGGGTTCACCCGGAACGGGACCCGGGTGATCCTGGCCGGTCTGCTTTTTCTCAACGGCTTCGGCTTCAGCCGGATCGATGGATCGCAGCACTGTGCGCCACTTGCGTGCCGTCAACGCGGGCGTGTCCGGATGCGCAAGGATGCGTTTCAATAGCTCGACGCGCGTTGCCTCCGCGTCTGTGCGTTCCGCAGCGAGCCACGCGTCGAAAGCCTCGTCACCAGCATTGTCGAGGCCTTCAAGCAGACTGTCATCCAGCTGCTGGACCATGGCTTCCAGAGCGCACAGCGGCAGTGGACCGCGCTCGGCGTCGAGCGCCTCGCGAATTTCCCGAATGTCCACCTGGACGCCCTGCGGATCAAAGAAAACACGTTCACGGTCTGCAACAATATGGACGTCTTCCGGACAGTCGGTGACCTTGCGAAGCTTGCTGAGCGCCCATCGCAGGGAAGCCTTCGGATCATCCGGCAGATTCCAGAACAGTTCACACAACCGCTCGCGCCGATGCGGCCGGCCCGTGGCAACGAGAAATGCCAGCAACGCGCGTGCCTTTTTTGATGCCGGAAGGGGTGCCTCACGACCGGCAACCAACACCCTGAGGTGTCCGAGCAACGAGATTTTGATTTCAGCGCACATATCCAGTTCCAGATGCAAAGAAAACAACGGTATTTCGCGCAGTTAAACCACAATTACCACCGTGCCCACGACGGTGGGGACAACGCCGGGGCGACATTCACAGCGCCAGTGAGGCACCGTTTTCTCGAACGGTTCCCCAGGCGCTCACCCATAAACGTACACATCATTTCAACCATAAGATGAGTCAAATGAGTATGGTACAATCCTACAGCGCCGCCAAACCGCCTCTCAGGGTCGATCCGCAGCGATTTCAGAGAGATCCGCACAAGGTCTTTGCCGAGTTGAGAGAAAATCATCCGGTTATCCAGATCGACGAGCATGGCTATATGGCCCTGCGCGCAAGAGACGTGTCCGAGATTCTGACCGGCAAGCAGACGATACAGATGGAGGGACGCGACTATGCCCGCCTCCGAAGGATTCCTCCCGGCTATGCCTGCCGGCTTCTGCAGGATCTTTTCCTGCTGAGCAACAATGACGATCATCGCGCCAAGCGCGGTCTGTTTGCTCCTACCTTCTCTCTTCGTGCCGTCGAGGCGCTTCGGGAAGACGTGCGGTCCACGGCGGATGCCATTGTGAAGGATTTGCCGCGTGGCGAGCCGTTCGACTTCATAAAACGGATGGCATCGCGTGTTCCCTCTGAACTGATTGCGGCGATCCTTGGCCTCTCCAGGCCGGAAGCAGCTTTCCTCGCCGATCGCGTGTACCGCATGTCTCAGGTGGTTTCGCCAGTGTATCCGCTTGAATGTCATGACGAAATCGAGGCGGCGACGGCGGAGATCTTTCATCATGTGAAGGATCAGCTGTGCCAAAGAATGGACAGGCCCCGGGGCGATTCGCTCTCCTGTCTTGCGGCCGATTGGAAGAAGAACAGGATGATCAGCTTCCCGAGTCTCATCAATCAGGTGCTCGGCATCATTGCCGGCGGCACTGATACCACCCGCGCAACCTTCGCCATGATGGTTTCTCTGTTGTTGAGGCATCCGGATCAGTGGAAGAAACTCAACTTCAACCGCAACCTGATACCGGGGGCGGTCGCCGAAACGATGCGTTTTGAGCCGGCGGCCGGATCCGTCGCGCGCTATACGACCGAGGAAATGAAAGTGTCCGGCATCAGGCTGCCTGCCGGCGTCATTTTGAGAACAAGCCTCATGTCTGCCTTGCGCGATCCGGAGCTTTACACGGATCCGGACCGCTTTGATATAACGAGGACCGATCATCCGCGCCTCCATCCGGCTCTTGGCCTTGGTCCGCACCGGTGCATCGGTGAATTCCTGGCACGCATGGAAATGGAAGAGAGCCTTGCCGCGTTGCTTGATGGCGTATCGGGGATCCGGGTCGACATCTGGCCCAAACTGCTCGGCTTCGGTGGCTTGCGCCAGGTCACGCCGATGATTGTGTGTATCCGGTAGTTCCGCAAGGTGAATGCACCGGATTTTCACCCGCCTTCGGGTTGATACACCGGTGCGTCCGTCGCATCGCGTGTCGCCGCAGGCACGGCAGGTTCCGCACCCGTCAAAAGGGCCCCGGCTTTTCAGCCGGGTGCCTGATTTCAGTTTGTCCTTTGGGCCCGGAGACATCAGTCCACGACGGCCGGATCCTGGGATTCTTCTTCCTCAGGATCAACCGCATTCGATGGCGCGTGTGCGGCAACCAGCTCCTCCGTCACCTGTGCTGCGGCATCATCAATCTGGCGCTCACCCGCAGATCCGCCACCGGTATCGGGATCAACGGTGGTTTCAGGCAACGCACGGCCTTCCACCGGACCATCGGCGGCTCCCGGACGGGACAGATCCTGTTCGATTGCCGGACTGGTGCCGCGCTCTATGGCAGGCTGCTCAGGCAAATTGCCGAATGCGTCTGCGCCCGCTTGACTCTGCCCGGCGGAGTTGCCCAGAGCTTGCCGCATCTCCGGCAGATTTCCGAAGGCGTCTCTTGGCCCGGTCACGCGGTCAGCCTGTCCACCTCGTTCGTGCAATGCCTCGGGCAGGTTTCCGAACTGGTCGTGGGGACCGTTGTTTTGGCCGGCCGGCGCGTGCGGATAGCTTTCGTGGTAGGACGAGTGGCCGCTCGAGTTGCCACCATAGCCGTAGCCGCCTGCGGCCGCAGATGCCAGGGTGATCGCGGATGCTGCCGCCGCGACGGCGGCAGTGGCGAATGTGGAAACGAACATATTGTATCGCATGATTTGGTTCCTTTGGTCCGATTGAGTTGAGCCCGGGCGTTCAACAGCTTCAGGGCTGGTTTGGAACCGGCCCGGTCACCAAAACGCACGGTTCTTGATAGGCACGTCGGATCGCACTGCGTGCGGCACGCATGTGCGGTGCCCGGCAATGTCGGGTGCAGGCCGGTCGGCCCCGGGGCAGCGCGCGGTACCGAGGCCGTGCCGCCGTTTGTCCGCGCGTGGCAGTGGCGTGGTGGAGGTGCGACGCGGGCCGGGAGGAGGCCCGCGCTGCGGTCAAGGCCCGGTCAGCTTAGCCGGTGATGTAGGGCGACCAGCACTGCTTGCGCGGACCGCTGTAGGGCTGATAGGTGTTGTCGTAGGAGTTGTAGGTCTTGAAGCGCGTGGCGCACCAGCCGACATGCTGCCGCCAGATCGTGTCCTGAATGTGCGCGAACGGACGGTGCGGAGCGCTCTTTACGTGACCTGAAGATTTGCCGTAGCCGCCGCCATAACCGCCACCGTAGCCGTAGCCGCTTGCAAATGCGGATCCTGCACCGAGCGCCGCGACGGAAACAGCCATGGCCGTCAGGGTAAGAGCTTTCAAAGTCGTCTTGCGAAACATTGCGAATTTCCTTCCTGGTTTTGATCGTCGGCGTATGGTTCGTCCGCCGATGACCAAGACTTAAGATGGAACCAGTTCGCTTGCCTGTGACGCGCGACACTTCAAAGCCGAGCTGTTCGGAATCGCCGATTTGCCGGATCTATTCGCCGTCGGCGACGGCTTCCAGTGCCGCCCTGTCGGCAATGATCAGCCACCCGTCCCGCAAGGAAATCATGTCCGACTTCTGCCACTTGCGTAGGCACCGGTTCACGTTTTCCCGTGTATTGCCGATCATGTCAGCGAGCTCAGACTGGGACTGTGAGAGCTTGGACAGGGGTTTGTCCGGTGATCCGGGATGCGAAACAGTCAGCCTGAGCAAGAGCTTGGCCAGACGCGACGGCAGGTCGAGGAACGCGATTTCGATCATGCGTTCATCGGAGCGCCGCACCCTGCGGCACAGCAATTCGATGAGTTGTATGGAAAACTGCGGATCGCGCTGCAGGACATCGAGCAAAGAACGTCTCTCAAGAACGACAAGGGTGCAGTTCGTCAGTGCGCGGGTGCCTGCCGAGCGCTCCATGCCGTCGAGCAGAGCGATTTCGCCGAAGACGTCACCCGCCTGAAGGTCATTGAGCGTTATCTCCCGGGCTCTGGATGTAAGCATGCTGACGCGCACCGAACCCTCGGCAATCGCCATCATGCTCTGACCCGGATCGCCCATATTGAATATGACGTCGCCGGCCTTGTAACGCTTGACATAGGAAAAGCCGGCCAGTTCCCCCCGTGCCTCGCTGCTGAGCGCATCGAAGATGAAGCTCCTGCCGAGGAGCTTTTCCTTGTCCAATTCCCTGCCGGTCTCCATATTTTCTCTTTCATGCCCTAGAACTGATCAGCACAACGTTTGTTACAACGGTCCTGTCGTAACTGCCTCGCCCTTGAGGTATGGGACTAACCGGGGCGGTTGGAAAGATGAATTTGAACAATGTTGATCAAGAATTATGTGGTTTTCGCGATGCTCTCACTGGCGGTGCTGTCACCGTCGGCCCTGATGGCACAAACCTCGATCGGCTGCACAAGAAGTGAGCTGGGGGACCCGCCGAGAACAGTGTACCAATGTGCTGGCGGGGTCACTCTCGAAGCAGAAGCAGCGGCGACCCTCGGTATCGTTGAATCAGGGGCAACCGGCCGACCGACTGAGGCCGAAGTCGATTCCGACGGGGTGCTGATCGAGGTCGCGCCCGGAAGCGGCCCCTTCCAGATTCGCACGCCGCATGCGATTGCGGCGGTCCGCGGAACGGTCTACGCGGTCGATGTCTCCGGCGGCCGGACAGCCGTCTTTGTCAGCGAGGGAGAAGTCGCGGTCTCCCGGCTGGATGGCACTGACCAGGTCTTGCTGTCCCCCGGCCTCGGGGTTGACGTTGAACCCGGCCAGCCGGTTGTCGTGCGGCGCTGGCCGCAGGAACGGGTAGACGCGTTCTTGAGCCGCTTCGGACGATGAAAAGAAACCTTCCCGTCTGGGTGCTGACGCTTGTCCTGGCAGGCGGGATCGTCTGGGCCGGATACCTGGCCAGGGGCCATATGTCCGGCACGGCCAGCGTCGTAGACCGGTTCGAGACCGTGTTGCTTGACCTCAGGGTGGCAATGGCCGGCCACCGCGTGCCGCCACCGGAGGTGATCATCGTGGCGATCGACGACAATACGGTCGCCCTGACCGGACAATATCCTCTCACGAGGAGCGGCCTGGCGGCCCTCATCGACAGGATCAAAGAATCCGGCGCCCGGGCGCTCGCCGTTGATATTCTCTTGTTCGGATCATCGGGCAGACAGGAAGACCGGATCCTGGCCAAATCGATAGCGTCCATGCCGACCGTAATCGCCGGCGCCGGCCACATTGGCGAGCGGCTGCCGACGGCAAGCTTCGTGCCGGCCATCAACACGGTCCTGTCGCCCGCGCCCGCGATCGCCGGTTCGGCCGCTGTCGGCCTCGCCAACATGGTCACCGACACGGGCGGGTCGCTCCGCCATATACCGATGTTGTTTCTGACCGCGGAGGGTTTGCAACCCTCCTTCAGCCTTCAGGCGCTTGGTCTTTATCTGGATGAAACGCCGAGTTTTATCGAATCGGGATTACGCCTTGACGGGCGCACCGTGCCCCTCGATATCGGCTGGCACCTTGCCTTGAACTACTACGGTCCGGGCGGCACGATACCGACGGTTAGCGCCCGGCAACTCTTCGAGGACGAACCGGCAGCCAGGGCGCAGCTGAGCGACCGCCTGGTGGTGCTCGGCGTGACGGCAACCGCTGTCGGCGACCGCTTCAACACGCCCTTCGACCCGGTCCTGCCGGGCGTGGAGGTGCAGGCAACAGGCATTGCCAATCTTATTGACGGTTCATCCCTTGTGCGCAGCACCGGTACCCGCGGGCTCGATGGTGCCGCGGCCCTGGCGATCACGGTTTTGGGCGTACTTGCCGTCGCATTCCTCCCTCTGGCCCAGGCATCGGTGATTTACATCCTGCTTCTGCTCGGATGGCTCGCGACGATCACCTTCGCATTCTTTCAGGGGCACTGGCTGAACGGTGCCCTTCCCTTTGCAGCGAGCCTGCCGCCGGTGATCGCCATTTTGATCGTTCGGCAGGTTGCCGACCGGTACCAGTCGCGGTTCCTGCTGCGGGCGCAACAGGCGTTGAGCCGGTTTCAGTCTCCAAAGCTTGCCGAGCGAATTGCCAATGATCCGTCGTTCCTTTCGGTTCCGAAGGAACAGCAGGCCGCCATCCTGTTTATCGACCTTTCAGGATACACCGGCCTCAGCGAGCATCTGGGTCCCGTGAAGACGCGCAACTTCCTCAAGGATTTCCACACAGTGGTGGTCGATATCGTCAGTCAGGAAGATGGCGTTGTCCTCGATTTCATGGGCGATGGCGCGATGCTGGGCTTTGGCATTCCCGAGGAGTGCCCTCTGGACCCGGTTCGAGCCCTGCGCTGCGCGTTTCACCTGCAACGCAAGATTTCCGACTGGCTGGCCTCGACGGAACAGAAGGTGGAGATCGGCGAGGTCAGGGTCGGCGCCCATCTCGGACCGGTCGTCCTTTCGCGTCTCGGACACGACAGCCAGCAGCAGATCGCGGCAACGGGAGATTGCGTGAATGTCGCAAGCCGGTTGCTCGAGGTCGGAAAGGACCGTAATGCCTCGATTGTTGTATCATCGGGCCTCATTAACGCGGTCAGGGACGTTGCAGAGTGCAATGTGTCTGTTCCGCGGCTTGAGACCGTTTCAATAAGGGGGCGCAGGAAGGCACTCGAGGTTGGCCTGTGGACGGCGGAGGAAGCCATGGCCATTCCGCAATGCGCCAGCGTTGCGGCGGCTGATCAATCCGCTGCGGGTTGATCGTCGCTCAGGCTGTTCAGAAAAGCGACCAGGTCATCCACCTCAGCATCAGTCAGGCCGAGCGGCATCAGGATTGCTTCTCCGTCCGCGTGTAGACGCTCCAGATCGATATTGTTGTAGTGGTCGACAACGGCAGTAAGGTCCGGCAGGCTTCCATCATGCATATAGGGAGCCGTGCGGCTCACGCCGCGCAGCGACGGTACGCGGAAAGTGCCGAAATCCGTGTGCGTACGACGCACATTGCGCACCGCCCAGGCGCCTTTCTTCCCGGGATCGTCGGTGAAAGCCCCATCAAGAGTGAACGGGCTTTCACGCAGTACCTGTAACCCTCCATGGCGCCCCGGGTCGACGCGCCCGGGTTCGACAAAATAGGGAACACCGGCGTCGTGGAACTCGCCATTGGTGAAGGCCGGGCCCGTGTGGCAAAATGCGCACCTGCCCTTGCCGAGAAAGATCTGAAGTCCTCTTTGCGCGCTTGGAGGATAGTCTGCCGCGAGCTCCATGTCGCTGCGCTCCAGCGCGTCGCGGAAACGGTCGAAGGAGGTTGTGCCGGTGATCAGTGTTTCCTGGTAGGCGGCAAGTGCCTTGGCGATGTTTACCAGAACGGTTTCAGGCGTTTGCCCGGAGGGTGAGCCGAACAATTCCGCATAGGTGTCGGCATATCGGCCGTCGGCCATCATTGACTTGAGGCTTTCGGCGTCCTGCGCAAACTCATCCGGATTCAGGATCGGCAACAGGCTCTGTGCCCAAAGATTGTCGCTATCCCCTGCCCAGCCGAACCACCGATGGTAATACCGGCATAACACCGGGCAGCATTGTGTTTTGATTTGTCATTTCCGGTGGTGCGGCAAATCGACTCGATCAGCGCTGCTGGGGTTCTCACCGAGATGTTTTTGTGAGTCGATGAGGTTATGTCGGATTTCCCACCTCACGCACTTGATGATCTGTCGAATACAGAACTCAAAGATCTGGTTGTGACCCTGCTCGGCGAGGTGGCCGAGTTGAAGCAAATCGTCGCTGAACAAAATCAGGTGATTGCCGAACAGAAACAGACAATTGCCAATCTGCGCGACGAGGTCGCTCGATTAAAAGGGGTGAATGGGCGACCGGACATCAAGCCGAGCAAACCAAGCGGCATGAACCAGGCCAGCGAGAAAAAGGCGCGTAAGAACGGCAATAAAAGCTGTGGACGCGGCAAAAAGAAGCCACCTCGGCACGGTTCAATGAAAGACCGGATTGTAAAAGCGGACGTTCCAGAGGGTTCCCGCTTCAAAGGGTACGAGGACTTCCTCGTTCAGGATCTCATCATTCAGCCAGTGACCACCCGGTTTCGGCGCGAGCGCTGGTTGACACCTGATGGTAAGACTGTCGTGGCTCCGCTGCCACAGGGCCTCAAGGGCCATTTTGGTGCCGAACTGCGCCGTTTTGTGCTGATGCAATACCATCAAGGCCAAGTCACTGTGGGACGATTGGTAAAGCTCCTGAGCGAAATCGGCATAGATATCTCCGAGCGCCAGGTCATGCGGTTTTTGAATGAGGGTCATGAGCATTTTGCCTTGGAAGCACGCGCAATATTGCAGACGGGATTGGACGCGGCGTCATGGGTGACGGTCGACGACACCGGGGCACGCCACAAAGCCCAAAACGGCTACTGCACCCAGATCGGCAATGATCGGTTTTCCTTCTTTTCCACAACCGGTTCTAAAAGCCGCATCAACTTTCTCGAACTCCTGCGGGCCGGGCATGAAGACTATGTGATCAACGCCGATGCACTTGCCTATATGCAGCAGCGTTCTCTCAATGCTCCGGTTCGCCAGTTGTTGATTGACGCTGAAGATAAGTATTTCCCGAACTGCGCAGACTGGCAGGCCCATCTCGACCGGCTCGGGATCACTGCACTGAAAGTCACACCTGATCCCACGCGCCTTGCCACCGAGGGTGCGTTATGGGGCAGTATCAGCGCACATGGCTTGCTCACCGATACGGTGATCGTCAGTGATGATGCCAAACAGTTCAAAGTCGGCGATCATGCGTTGTGTTGGATTCACGCCGAACGGTTGGTGCATAAGCTCAACACCTTCACAGATAAGCACTATGCCATTCAACAGCGCACCCGCAGGCTGATCTGGCTCTACTATGAATGCCTCAAAACCTACCGTCTCAACCCAAGTCCACAGCGCAAGGCGGTCTTGCAAAACCGCTTCGACCAGATATTCCGCCACCGAACCGGTTTTGCAGCCCTTGATAATCTGTTGAGGCGATTGCACGCCAACAAGGCTGAACTGCTGATGGTTCTGGAGCATCCGGAAATACCGCTGCACACCAACGGTTCCGAGAACGATATCCGAGTTGTTGTAGTCAAGCGCAAGATTTCAGGTGGGACGCGCAGTGACATTGGTCGGACCAACCGCGACACCTTCTTGTCGCTGCTCAAGACCTGCAACAAACTCGGCATCTCGTTTTGGGACTATTTGGGGGATAGGCTGGGCCTCAATGGGAAACCGGTGCCCGCTCTGCCGCAACTCGTAGGCCAGTCTCATTTTGCATCCTGAACAGCCACTCTTCGGCAAGATCGAGATTGCATTGCGCGACAGCTGGATTGTGAAGATGCGGTCGACATGACATTTCCAATCTTGCATTGTGGCGATGGTTCATCCGTCTGACGGCGCAATCATATCGACACATATAGCAGGACGTTTCACACAATGGCTCAGGCTGGCAATCAACTTGATATAGTTCGTCTCAGCATCACGTTGCGGGATGTGAAGCCCAGGGTCACAAGACGAATGGATGTCCCTGCGAACACATGCCTTAATGACCTCCACTTATACATTCAGGCCGCAATGGGGTGGCACAACTGCCATCTATGGGAATTTGAGGCGATCCGGTATGAGCAAGTTGTCACTTGGAGTGCTGATAGTGATCAGTATTTCTCCAGCCCCAAATCAGACGCCTCTGCTACCGTTCTCGACGTCATAGACTTTTTGCAAGGCAAACCCGAATTCAATTACCTCTATGATTTCGGAGACTCATGGAGACACAAAATCCGTATTGGAAAGATTCAGTCGGCACATAAGGACAGACAGTATCCATATCTTGTTTCCGGTAGCGGGCGTTGTCCACTTGAGGACATAGGAGGCGTATGGGGATACTCTGAATTCTTGGCAGCATTCGAAAACCCGGATTCTGAATACCGGGAGTACTATCCCGATTACTTCGATGGAAGTGACAACTGGAATCCGGAAGACGCGGAACTTGAAAAAAGGCGAGCAGCTATTGCGCGATTCCAATAGAATCCCCACCCCAGCCACCGCAAGCACAATTCCCCCATTCGTTGATGCCTCCAGAAAATCATGGAAACAGAAAGAGCGTCCGCTCTGACGCCTGAATTCTGCCCGGTGTTATGCCGGTATTACCCTTGCGACAAAGCGCCAGAAGGATCGCTGGTTCGTCATTGCCATGCTGTCGCCCTACCTGGCGCTGCTCCTGTTCTTCGGCGTGGCGCCGGTCGTTTATGCGCTGTGCACCAATCCCGGCATCACCGTCGTCATTGACGGCCCCGATGCGGACGCCTTCCAGACCGTCGCCGAAGCGGCGCCGCGTGCGGCCGGCGAGCAAAACGATGCTCACCGATGGCATTGCATACGCCTATCGAAAGGGCACGACGCGGATTGCCGAGGGCACCGGGGTCAGATAGATCATCGGCATGTCTTGTTACACGCGGCCTGCCGCCCAGTATCCATTCACCGCGTCCGGGGATCGCACTCAGCGCGGCCTCCGGCCGCCCGGCATTCGACGGCGATGAAAACCATTGCGAACGCATCCCCGATATCCGGCCCGAAACAGGACCGGACGGGCAGTTGCGAACCGTGCCGAACACAGCTGTCGATATGCTTGCTCAAGGCCGCACGGCCGCTGCGGACCGCACGCCGCGGCGTGCCGCCCGTGCCGATGCATTGCGGCACATCGGGAAAGGATAAACGGAAGCGCCTGTCCTCAAGGCGATGGATCAAGGCGACATGTTCAATACGCACAAAGGACCTCCCGGTACGCGCCGCACACCCTCCCGTACGGCAATCCAGTCACATGCCAGCTTGACGGCCACATAACGGCACCGCAAGAACAAGCCAGGCCGCAACACGAAAAAAGAGATCCAGGAGCACAAGGGCTCCCGGACCACGATACAACGGATCATGCATCTGAAGAAGTACACACAGGTTCAGTGCTGATATTTGCGATAGGGCAAAACCCCAAGGCGAGTGAAACTGCTTCCAATCCGCGTCCGCATTCGCATCATGGCACGGGCCGCGAACAATCGGGACTATCGTTTCCATCGGGCCGGAAAGGGGCTGCGCCGCCCTGGAACCGGCGTGTTCCTACAAGGCTCACCGCCGCAAGCAGCCCGCCGCTCGGCGCATAGTGAGGGGCATTCCCGTGGCGCCAGTCAGGTTATTCGTTCGGGTTTTTGCCGCCATTGAGTCATTCAGAGAGCCTGAGGGCAGCTAGAGCAGCCTCCCGGTCCTCATGCGTCAAAATGATGCGATCAAAGCCTGAAAGCCGGAACACTTCCGCAACCGGCCCGCTCAGTCCGCAGACCAGGAAAGACCTGTCGGCTTGCGAGAGCCGCTTGGCAATCACCAGGACAGCGCGCAAGCCCGCGCTGCTGATATAGGGCACAGCCCCCAGGTCGCAAACCACGGAGCCGCCATGTCCGACAAGAGCCCCGGAGAACTTTTCCTCAAAATCGCTCGCCGACGCACCATCAAGCCGCCCGCTCACGGCCGCGACCAGCGCATTTTCGATCTTCTGGGTCTCGACTTTCATTCCTCGATCCTTCCTTGGCTCATTCCACTTCAAAGTCTGCCTATCCCGAACCGGCAGCCAGCCATGACGACCCGCCTTTCCGCAGGCTGGCGTTCAGTACGGCCGCATCGTCATCGCCCGGGCAAGCTCGATCTCGATGTCGAAGACGGACCCGTTAACGGTTCGGGCAATCAGTTCCAGCTTGCGTATCGCGTCGATACGCGCCTGCGCTCTTTCGCGTTCCGGCCGTGCAAGCAGTCGCGCGAATATGCCGCAAGTATCCGCAAGCCCCATAATGGCGATATCGCGCGGCGCAGGTATTTCGTCGCTGAAAAGCAGCGACATCATGCGCAACTTGACCTCCTTACGCTCGCTCGACCCGTCGCGCGCAGAGGGATACCGGCGCGACCTGAAAACCCAGAGAAAGAGATCTTCATGCACATTGAGGATGCCCTTGTCGCACAGACGCTCGAGCGCCCTTTCGCGAATGTCTTTGGCGTCCCGACCGACTTCGACGATCCAGTAGCTGCAGTCATGCTGTTCTTTCGAGCCGCAGATCCTGCCGAGCACCGGGTCGAGCAGATCATCGTCCACGGCTTCGCGGTCCGTGACGAAAAGACGCTTCGGATCGGTATCGATTCTGCCCAGAAACGCAAGCTCCATCAGGACGGCGCCCGAAAGCGCGTAGCGGATGCAATGCTCCGGAACATGTATGAACTTTCCACTCTTGTCTTCAAGCGTGAGAAGAATTATTTCTTCAACAAGTGTCAGCATTTGCCGCGTTCTCCCTTTCTCCTTGACCGATTGATCTGCGTCCGGAATGCCCCAGCGTTCCGGCTGTCGCCCGCTTGGCCCGGCAGTCGTCAAGCGCAACAATGCCGCGCTCAGCCCGCAACCCCATCCCGTGTCTCTTCCAGCACAGCGTCCACAACGCGGCGCAGTGCCCGGTCGTGGCTGTCGCCGCCGAGCCGGCAAAGGCGATAGAGATCAAGCTGCCGGTCCGCGCCGGTTCCGTCGCGTACGATGGCAAGTGTATGCCGCAACTCGGCTTCGCAGCCGAGTTCAACCGCATCCGCGGCAAGGTCCTCGACAAGGCCGGCGAGACAGTCGCCGATATCAGTGCGCCCGCGCCCGAAACCTCCAAAATGGGAGAACACGCCGTAGCGCTGCGCAATCCAGCGATCCTCCGCAATGATCTCGGCAGGCGGCTCGTCGGTTATGGCACCGTCCTTCTCCAATCGGACGAGAAACCGTATCAGGCATATGTAGAGTGCCGCTATGGCAAGCGCGTCCTCGAGTCGCGTGCAGACATCGCAGACACGCATTTCCAATGTCGGATAGGCATGTGACGGCCGCATATCCCACCAAAGTTCGCTACCGTCCCTGATGAAATCACGCTGCCGGTATTGTGTAACTATGCGCTCGAACTGCGCGTAATTGTCGAGCACAGGCGGCATTCCGGTCCTCGGCAGGCCCCCCATCAGCGTCAAACGCCACGACTTAAAACCTGTCTCGCGCCCCTCGGCAAAGGGTGAAGAGCCCGACAGGGCATGAAATAGCGGCAGATACCGGCGCATCGCCGTCATAATCCGCACACGCGTGTCCGCATCGGCAAAGCCCGCGTGTATATGCATGCCGCTTAACGCGGAGCGGCGGACCGTGTCCTGAAACGTCTGCTCGAACTGCTCATAACGTACTCTTTGCGTTATCTCCTGTTTTTGCCACGCCGCAAATGGATGCATCGAAGCCGCCATAACCACGACACCATATAGCTCGGCGCCCTCAATGACGGTCCGGCGTGTTTCCAGCAGCGCTTTTCTCAGTCCGGAAACCGACGTGGAGACATTCGTTCCGGTTTCGATTTGCGAGCGAAGAAACTCCCGCGTAACCCCGTGCGGACCGCAATTGCCGGCGCAGAATTCGAAAATTCTGGGATCGGGGTCCGCAAGAAGATCGCGACTCTCCGGATCGACCAGAAAGAATTCTTCTTCAACACCCAACGTGACCGGCAGTTTGTCCGGCCTTGAATGTTTTTCCATCGGTTTCATCTATGAATAATGACTGAAATTTTCCGTTACCATGACCACGATTAAAACCCGGGTAAGGTCGCGATCGTGCGATGTCCGTTGGACCGGCCGATCCGGGGCCAGGCTAGTGCGGACGGGCAGGGCTACCCACCCCCGGAATAGATCGCGTGAGCGGCCGAGAAGCCAATCAGCGACATCTTTATCGTTACCGTGGACCCGTCCACCGTATCCATCACGATCCTGAGGCTCGTTCCGCGCTTCAGCGCCGTCAGCAGTTCCGGTGACAGCCGGGTTCTCGCGTAAACGCCCTGCCGATAGCTTCGGGTAATGGGCAGGATGATCTCCCCGCCATCGTCGACAGCCAGGCGCGCACCCTGGTCAAGTCTGAGTCCGTGCGGCATTTCCAGTCTCAAGATCTCGTGATCGCTTCCTGCCAGGCGCTCAATGCTCAAACGCAAAAGACGCCGCCCGCTTTGATTGTCGGGAACCCGCTGGAACAGCGTGCAATGCATCACAGGGACTGCGCCGCTGCCGGTGCAATTGACCTGCCAGGCGCTGCCATCCGGCGCCGGCGCCGCGGCCTCCTGTGCCTGCGCCGCTCCGGCCACATCGGGCACCGGCACGGATAGCGATGCCTGCGCATACTGTCGCGGCACCGTGCCCATCGAGGAGGAGGAAGCCAGCAGCGGCAAAGCCACAGCACCGGCCAACACAAGGCCGCTAACGCAGACTGTCATGTATATGTTCTTCATCAAAAACCCCCAAGCCGCTCTCATGTGCAGCGTCCCCTGTCATCGTCATTGTGCGGCGCTTGTCCAACACGCCGCCATTTCTGCCGGTCCGTCGGTCCTGCCGGCGTCTTTTCGCGCGTTACACGATTCCGGGCCCCGCCAGCCCCGGAAGACGGCGACGGCGGCACATTCGCGTCACGGGAAGTGTTACCCCCCCCCCACGAAGAATGTGGCTATGGAATGAATAGGCCAACGCGCCGGAGCGGACCGCCATGCCTGACACGCGGGTCGATCGCAGGACCGTCCGCCGGGCGCAATCCGCCGGAACACCGCAGACACCCCCGCCTCGACCCGCCGGCACGGCCGGCCAGACCCGGGCCGGATCCGCGAACGGGCGAAACGAAACCATAGGTAAACGCCGCAAACGCCCCGAAACAGACACCCCACCCGACAGGAAAACAAACACTGTGTCATTCAGGCAACAGATCCGCCGCGCCAAAGGCACGCGGCAGACGGCGGGCCATCGGCCAGCGGGCCGGCAAACAGGGGCGCCCGGGTCAAATTGTGATCGTGGTTTCGCAACATTCGCCGCAACGGAGCGTGATGTTCGGTTTGCTCCATGCGCTGAGGCCACACTGTACACAGGTGTATTGTGTGTCGAATGCCGATCTTCTTTGTTTTGCGCGCACTATGAACGCGATTTATTGCGTGCCGGATATTTGGATCGCACAGTAGTCGTCCATCTCGGCCCGCGGACCGTGGTACCATAATGGATGATGGTCGTGGACTGGCCATGACAGGACGAGTCCATCCGTTCTCGTCGTCGAGGCCGCAGTATCCGAGGTGCACATATTCGGCACTGTCTGGGTCGGTTTCTTTCGGTCTGAGGTGCGCAATATTGCTTCTTGGTACTTCATTTTTATGTCCGTGCTAGCTTAGTCTAACTTTAGACCTGTGTGCGGGTTGAGGGTTCGCGATGAAAATGGCGTTATGATGCAGGGGATTGGTTTTTTTGCGTGAGGGAGCTGTGCGCGAGCCATTTTGATCCCTGAAAGGATGGTTTCACGAGGGGCTGAGGTTGTAGGCGATTGCGGTGAAGCGGGTTTGCAGACGGGCTTTTGCGATGCCTCGCCATCGCATGCGGCGGAAACCATAGGAGCGTTTCCAGGTTCCGAAGATCTTCTCGATCCGGCATCGAATGGCATGAATGGCCGCGTTCCGATCCGCCATCTTCTTTTCCGCCTGCGCCTGTGCCACGGGATCGTCTTTCGTCCAAACGCCGGTTTGGACCACAAGGGCACACCACCGCGCAGTGTCACGGCGTCCGCAAAGACCTGCCCCCGATAGGCACTGTCGGCATACACATCGCCAGGATCGTCGGGAAGCGCATGTTCGCCATTCCTCCCGTCGTGGGCATTGCCCGGCGTGACCGCCAGTTCCTCAACCAGCGACGTGTCCGCATCCGCGCCGACCAGGGCGGCGCAACCCCTTTCCGGCCCGATGGAAACGATAGTCCCGATTGTTCGCGGCCCGTGCCATGATGCGAATGCGGACGCGGATTGGAAGCAGTTTCACTCGCCTTGGGGTTTTGCCCTATCGCAAATATCAGCACTGAACCTGTGTGTACTTCTTCAGATGCATGATCCGTTGTATCGTGGTCCGGGAGCCCTTGTGCTCCTGGATCTCTTTTTTCGTGTTGCGGCCTGGCTTGTTCTTGCGGTGCCGTTATGTGGCCGTCAAGCTGGCATGTGACTGGATTGCCGTACGGGAGGGTGTGCGGCGCGTACCGGGAGGTCCTTTGTGCGTATTGAACATGTCGCCTTGATCCATCGCCTTGAGGACAGGCGCTTCCGTTTATCCTTTCCCGATGTGCCGCAATGCATCGGCACGGGCGGCACGCCGCGGCGTGCGGTCCGCAGCGGCCGTGCGGCCTTGAGCAAGCATATCGACAGCTGTGTTCGGCACGGTTCGCAACTGCCCGTCCGGTCCTGTTTCGGGCCGGATATCGGGGATGCGTTCGCAATGGTTTTCATCGCCGTCGAATGCCGGGCGGCCGGAGGCCGCGCTGAGTGCGATCCCCGGACGCGGTGAATGGACGCGGTGAAGGACACCATCGTAAGCGCCGCGCCGTCACCCTTGTTGTGATCTGAGATTTTCGTGGTCATCTGGACCCTGTCAACAACGGAGGTGACAGATGACAGACACATTGCATGAACGAGTGACGGAGGACGCCGCCGGCGCTTCGGTCGCGACGGGCGCGAACGGCGCACGGGTCTGGCCGGAAGCGGTGAAGGCGCGGCTCGTGCAGGAGACGTTCGAGGAGGGAGCGACGGTGGCGGGGGTTGCCCGGCGTCACGGTCTCTCACGGACGCAGTTGAGCGGCTGGCGGCGCCTGGCTCGGGACGGGCTTCTCGGTCCGGTCGTCGGCGCGGGCGAGGATCCGTTCGGCCTGGTCCCGGTGACGGTTTCGGCCGCCGCCGAACGCAACGGCGCGGCATCGGTGCCCGCGGACGGTATCGCGGTCGAGATCGCCGACATCCGGGTGGTGGTGCCGCCGGACTTCGATGCGGGGCACCTGTCGCGCATCCTGGTCTGCGTTCGGGCCGCGCCATGATCCTGACCGGGGAGAAGATAAGGGTCTGGCTGGCGACCCGCCCCGTCGACTTCCGCAAGGGACATGACGGGCTGTCGGCGGTGGTGCAGACGGTGCTGGGTCACGACCCCTATAGCGGCGCGGTCTTCGCCTTCCGCTCCAGGCGAGGCGACAGGATGAAGATCCTGGTCTGGGACCGCACCGGGCTGGTGATGGTCTACAAGCGCCTGGAGGGCGGCGGCTTCCAGTGGCCGCGCCCCTCGGACGGGGTGATCGGACTGTCGCCGGCGCAGTTCTCGGCGTTGTTCGAGGGTCTTGACTGGAAGGCGGTCCGGGCCGTGCGACGGCCTCGGCCGCGCCGGGCGGCCTGACCGCGCAGCTTGCCGCTTCACCGGGGAACGGTGTCTATCCCACCGTTTCCCCGGTGTCGCCAAGATGAGCTATCCGGCCCCGTTTACGGCGGGGCCGGAAACATGTTCACCTTGCATTATCTCATTGGTTCTGCTAGACGAATCCCATGCCAACAAGCATGGGAAGCGCCGTTCCCGTGAGCGATTTGCAGCACCGTCTGGCGGCCGTCGAGGCCCAACTTGCGAAGGAGCGCGCCGAGCGCAAGGCCGCCGAGGATGCGCTGGCTGTGTCCGAGCAGGCGCGCGAACGCCTGGAGCGGATCATCGCCGCGCTGAACCATGCCGTGTGGGGCGCGCGCTCGGAGAAGCGCCATGCCGCTCAGGACCGGCTGCCGCTGTTCGAGGACATCGCGGTCGCCGAGGGGATGCTGGCGCAAGCCCGGGAGAAGGCCGACGCGGCGACCGGCAGACAACGGCGCAAGCCGCAGCCGACCAATCGTAATCTCGGCCATCTGCCCAAGCACCTCGAACGCTTCGAGAAGGTGATCGAGCCGGAGAGCACGCAGTGCCCTTGCGGCTGCGGCGAGATGGTGAAGGTCGGCGAGGATCGCACCGAGCGGCTCGACGTCGTGCCGGCGAAGTTGAGAGTGCTGGTGACGATCCGGCCGAAATACATCTGCCGCGCCTGCGAGGGCAAACAGAGCGTCCAGGCGCCGGCGCCGGAATATCTGGTGCCGCGCGGCCTGCCGACCGAGGGGCTGGTGGCGCACACGCTGGTCGCCAAGTTCGCTGACCACCAACCGTTCTACCGTCAGAGCGAGGCATACCGGCGCGAGGGGATCGACCTCGACCGCACCATGCTGGGGAACTGGGCGGGGCGCGGGATGCAGGTGCTGGCCCCGGTGATCGACCGGATGATCGAGCACCTCAAGACGTCGGACGGTTTGTTCATGGACGAGACCACGGTGCCGGTGATGGCGCCGGGGACCGGCAAGACGCGCCTCGACTATCTGTGGGCGATCGCCCGCGATCAGCGCGGCTATGGCGGGGCCGACCCGCCGGTCGTGGTGTTCCACCACTCGCACCATCGAAGTGCGAAGGTCGCTCTGGAGTTGATGCGGGGCTACACCGGCGGTGGCCCGCTGCATGTGGACGGCTACAGGGTGTACGACGCGCTCGGCGATCCGAAGCAGACGGTCAGCCCATGGGTGCTTGCCTACTGTTGGACCCACTGGCGCAGACGCTTCGTCGACTTCCAGCGCGCCACGCAGTCGCCCCTGTGCGAGGAAATCCTCGAACGGATCGCGGCGCTCTACCGGATCGAGGCCATGGTGCGCGGTCACCCGCCAGAGCTGCGGCTGAAGGCGCGGCAGGAGTTGTCGGCGCCGATCGTCCAGGCCATGCGGCCCTGGCTCGAGGCCCGGCTCGACCGTTTGTCCAGCGCGTCCGAACTCGCCAGGCACATCCGCTACGCCCTCAAGCGCTGGGATGGCCTGTGCCGGTTCCTCCATGACGGACGTATCGAGATGGACACCAACCCTGTCGAGAACCTCATCCGTCCGGTGAAGCTCACAAAGAAAAACGCGCTGTTCGCAGGCAGCGACGACGGCGCCAGGACCTGGGCGCGGTGCGCCAGCCTGATCGGCACCTGCAAGCTCAACGGCGTCAATCCGCAGGTCTACCTGACCGACACCCTGCGCCGGATCATCGACATGCACCCCCTGTCACGCATCGACGAACTCATGCCCTGGAACTTCGACCCGACAATCCCGGGCGTCACCCGTCAACAAGGGTAACGGCGCGGCGCTTACACACCATCCGCAGGGCCAACTGTCCTGATCCGCCGCCCGCAATTCCTGCCGCGGCTGTTGCGCGGACCGGTGGCGCCGGCTGCCGAGGGCCGTCCTGGCCCATTTGACCCGGGCGCCCTGTTTTTCCGGTCGGCGCTTTTTCGATGGCTGGCCGATGGCCCTGCGCCGGCGCTTTCAGGCAACAGATCCGCCACACCAGAGGCACCGGGCGGATACGGAGGCGGACAAGGCCGAGGCGGCGGTAACGGGTCTTACCCTGCTGCAGACCCGCGAACCGCTGCACACCTGCCCGGCGAACCGCTGTTATGCGGCATGATCCCGACGCCCCGATGCGGTCCCTGCCGGCGCCCGCCAAAGGACAAATGGCGCGGCGGTCTCATTCCTCGCGGAAGGCGTGCCGGACATAGTCGGTCAATGGCCCCAGCAGGAAGGCGAGCGGCGTTCGGGCGCGTGTCCTTATGAACGCCTCGACCGGCATGCCGGGCACGATGCCGTGCGTGCGTGCCCGCGCCAGCGACGCAGCGTCCAGGGCAACCTGCACGCTGTAGTACCGGGCGCCCGTCGCCTCGTCGACAAGCGCATCGGCGGAAACGGTGTCAACCCGCCCGGCAAACTGCGGTGCGGTGCGCACATTGAAGGCCGGAAAAATCACCGACACGTCCTGTCCGGTCCAGACCTCGTCGATCTGGCCCGCATCGACCCGCACGTCAAGCACCAGCGAGACCCCCTCGGGCACGATGGCCGCCACTTCGGCACCGGCCGGGATAACCCCGCCCACGGTGAACGCCTTGAGGGCATGCACCACGCCGGCCATCGGCGCCCGAAGCACGCGCCGTGAAAGGCGCCGCTCGATCACCCGGAGACGTTCGGCAAGCTCCGCCTCGCGCGGCTGCAGCTCGCGCATTTGTCCTTGCGCCTTTTCCCGGCGTTCCGCCAGCAGGCGCAGCCGCTCCATCTCGTAAGAGGCAATGGCGCTGCGGGCCCGCGCGACATCTGCCTGCAGTCTTCCCAGATCGCCCTTCAGACGCGCCTCCTCGCGCCGCAGCCGCGAAACTTCCGACCGCTTGATCAGTTTCCTGTCAAGCAGCGACTGCTTGTCGCGCGCTTCCGCCCCGATCAGCTCCAGTTGATCCCCGACAGCCTCTATCTGACGCTGCAGCCCATCGATATAGGCCGCGGTCTGCGTCTTGCGCTCGCCGATCTGCCCGAGTGTCTTTATCAGCGTTTCGCGCCCGGTCTCGAACAGCCTGCGCTCTGCGGCAAGCAGTGCCGCAAGGACCGGGCTGTCCATTGCGGCACGCCCGTCCCGGAACGCCAGGGCGTCCTGCGACCGGGCCTCGGCCGACAGGCGGTCGATGCGCGCCCGCGCCTCGTGCAACTGCCGCGTCACGACTGCCTCCTCGGAAGAAAGCTCCGAAGCGTCAAGCTCAAGGATCGCCGCACCCGCTGCGACCCGCTCGCCATCGCGCACCCGCAGCGCCGCGACAAGACCGCCATCGGGATGCTGGACCGCCTGAAGGCGCGTGGCAACCCCGACATTGCCGGGCGCAATCACGGCACCGTGGATCGGGACCGTTCCGGCAAGGGCGAGGGCGCCCGCGAACCCGAACGCGAGCACCAGCACGCACGCCCGCAAGGGGCCGCGCACAGGCCACACGGGTCCTGGTCCCCCTGCCGGCGCTGCCGTCCGCGCGCGCGGCGCCCGCGGCCCAAGAACCGCGACAGCCCCTGAAGGGCGATGCGCCGCTCTATCGGGATGCGCGTTCGCCATCGTTCACCTCGTCTTCATCAGCGATCGCCTGCTGCCGGCCGGAAATAAGCTCCAGCACCTCGTCGCGGCGTCCCCACGTCCTCACCGCGCCGCCTTCCAGCACCAGCACCCGCTCGCATTCGGCCAGCGTGGCGCGCCTGTGGGCCATGACGACAACTGCCCGCCCGTCCGCCTTCGCCCCGGCGATCGCCCGGTTCAGCGCATGCACGCCGTCATCGTCAAGGCTGGCGTCCGGCTCGTCCAGAACCAGCAAGGCCGGCTCACCGTAAAGCGCCCGCGCAAGACCGATGCGCTGGCGCTGACCGCCCGAAACCCCGCCGCTGCCTGTCAGAACCGTGTCGTAGCCGCCGCCAAGCGACAGGATCATGGCGTGCGCCCCGGCCGCCTGCGCCGCGTCAACGACAGCCGCGTCGCCGGCATCGGGGTCGAAGCGCGCTATGTTCTGTGCCACAGTGCCGGAAAACAGCGCCACTTCCTGCGGCAGATAGCCCAGATGCTCACGCCATAGCGCCTCCCCGAACGCTGGCAGTTCAGCGCCGCCCAGGCGGATATCGCCCTGCGCGGCCGGCCACAGTCCGGCAAGCGCCTTCGCCAGCGTCGACTTTCCGGCGCCGCTCGGCCCCACCACCGCCAGCGCCTCGCCCGGCACGACATCGAACGTTACCGAGCGCAAAAGCACCGCCCGCCGCTCGGGAGACAGCACCGTCAGGTTGCGCACCCGAAGATGCGCCGCAGGATGCGGAAGCGCCATCGGCGGCACCTGCGGCGGAAACTGCGCAAGCAGGCGCGACACCGAAAGCCAGCCGGCCCGCGCCTGACGGATCAGCGCCGCCTGTGCGATCGTCTGCTCCAGCGGCTGCAGCGCCCGGCCCAGCAGGATGGACGCCGCGATCATCGCGCCCGCCGTCAGTTCGCTCCCCAGCACCAGAAAAGCGCCGAGCGCAAGCATGCCCGACTGCAAAAGCAGCCGAAACGCCTTGCTCGCCGAAACATGGCCGCCGCCGGCGTCCGAGGCCCGCATCGATGCATCCAGCGCCGCATCGCGCGACGCCTTCCATCGCCCACGCAGCGGCCCGATCATGCCCAGAGCCGTCACCGTCTCCATCTCGCGGCGCACATCCTCGGCGCGCATGGCGGCCTCCACCGAAAGATTCGCCGACCGCTCCTGTGGCCGGTGCGTCGCCCATCGGTTGGACAGCGCCAGAACCACCAGAACCGCACCGCCCGCCACCGCAAGCCAGCCGAGCAGCGGGTGGAAGATGAAGATGATCGCAATGAACAACGGCGTCCACGGCAGGTCCAGGATCGCCCCCGGAGCCATTGACGCAAAGAACGCCCGCACCGTCCCGAGTTGCTCAAGCGCCTGCCCCGGGCCGCCGCTCAAGTGCCCGCCACCGCCGGCCGGGTCGCGCGCCGCAGTGCCGGCGGCATCGAAAACGCGCTCGTCAAGCGCACGCTGCAAGCCGGCCCCGATGCGCGAAAAGACCCGACCGCGCAGGCCGTCAAGCAGGCCCATCAGCCCGTAACAATAGACGACAATGGCAAGAAGCACCACAAGCGTCGCCTCCGAACGGCTGGTCAGAACCCGGTCGTAAATCTGCAACATGAACAGCGGACCCGCGAGCAGCAGAAGGTTTATCGCCGCGCTCACGGCGCCAACCAGGACAAGCGCGCCGCGATAGCGCACAAGAACCGAGCGCGGGTTCGCACTCTCGATGCTCAAGGCAAATCTCCGTCTCCGTATGCCGGGCCGCCGCGATCCGACACCTCAGCCGCCGAGAAAGTCGAAATCGGCATCGGTAAGAGCCGATGCATCCACGCCTTCCAGCGTGATGCTGGCGTCGTCCCCGTAGCCGGTAACCACCGCATGGCCCTCCGCGTTGTTGGTGATGGTCAGGTTAGAGAACTGCAATCCGCCCTTGATGACGAGGATGTCCTTCCCGTCCTCGAAGTCGTGGATGGTGTCGGTCCCGTCCCCGCTGCCGAACACGAACCGGTCGGACCCGTCGGCGCCGCCGCCGTAGCGGTTGCCGCCCCACAGGCTGTCATTGCCCTTGCCGCCCTCGATCGTGTCGTCGCCGTCGTCGCCGGCGCCGTAGCCGTTGCCGCCGATGATGTAGTCATCGCCGTCGCCGCCGTGGATGGTGTCGTTGCCGTCGTCGCCGGCGCCAAACTCGTTGCCGCCGATGATGTAGTCGTTTCCGTCGCCGCCGTGGATCGTGTCGTCGCCGTCGTCGCCGCCGCCGTATCGGTTGCCGCCGTGGAGATAGTCGCCGCCATTGCTGCCGTGGATCGTGTCGTTTCCGTCATCGCCGTCGTATTGGTTGCCGCCCCAGATGTGGTCGCCGGGGGTGTAGCGTCGGCCGTCGGGGTAGCCGATGGAGAAAGGCCAAGGCAAGAACTTAATTACTTCGCTGTTGTTGCCGCCATAGATGGTATCGTCGCCGTCGTCGCCGTCGCCGTGCCGGTTGCCGCCCCAGATGTAGTCGCCGCCGTCGCCGCCGTTGATCGTGTCGCCCGCGGGCGACGGCTGATCCGTATTGCCGCCGTCGTTCCCATCGACCCAGATTCTGGCGTGGAAGTCGAAATCGGCATCGGTAAGACCGTATGTCCGTTTCTACCGGTGAGGTGGCTCGCCCTACACTGCACGTTCGAGGGTTGCTCGGATGGGCTGAGCCGATCCTCATCACAGGAGGACGAGCCGTGGCAGATTATAGAGAAGCATTTGTCGGAATCGATGTTGCCAAATTGAGAAACGCCATCGCGATTGCCGATGCGGGCCGTGAGGGAGAAGTTCGCTTCTTCGGAGAAGTCGACGCTTGTGTCGCAAGCATGCGCCGGACCATTCAGCGGATCGCCGACAGATTTGATCGACTGCATTTTTGCTATGAGGCCGGACCGACAGGCTATGGGCTCTATCGGCTCATCCGTTCTCTCGGGCATGAATGCACGGTCGTCGCCCCGTCGCTGATCCCAAGGAAGCCTGGCGACCGGGTGAAGACGAACCGCCGGGACGCTCTCTCGCTCGCCCGGCTTTTGCGCGCCGGCGAGCTTACTGCGGTGTGGGTTCCCGATGCAGGCCACGAGGCGATGCGGGATCTCGTCCGCGCACGGTCGGCAGCGGTCGAGGTGCTGCGGGTCCATCGCCAGCAGGTGAGCGCTTTCATGCTCAAGCACGGCCGCGTCTATCCGCGCAAGAAAGGCTGGACGATGCGCTATTTGCGCTGGTTGCAGGAACAGACGTTCGATCACCCGGCGCACCAGATTGCGCTCCAGGAAATGGTTGAAGCCGTACGCATCTCCAAAGAGCGGGTTGAACGGCTGGAGCGCACCATCGAGGAGTTCGTTCCGGCCTGGTCGTTGGCACCGGTCGTACGAGCGCTCCGGACTTTGCGTGGCGTGGACCTGATCGTCGCTGTGACATTCGTCACCGAAGTTGGCGACGTGAGCCGGTTCGAAAGTCCGCGCCAGCTCATGGGATATCTCGGCCTCGTTCCCGGTGAGCGCTCGACTGGCGACACTATCAGGCGCGGCGGCATCACCAAGGCAGGAAACAGCCGGGTGCGCCAAATGCTGGTCGAGAGCGCCTGGGCCTATCGGCATCCGCCCAGGGTCGGGATAAAGAAGCTGTACAGACTGGAGCAGGCGTCACCGCGCGTGCGCGAGATCGCATGGAAGGCGCAGAGCCGCTTGACGGCCCGGTACCGAACGCTGAGTGGACGCGGCAAGCGGCCAACGGTGGTCTGCACTGCGGTCGCCCGCGAACTGGCCGGCTTCATGTGGGCCGTTGCCAGGGAGGCGCAGGCAAGCTGATCTTGCCCTTGTGGCAACACGAAACTCGCGCATGGGCGGAGGCGGGACCACGGCAGGGAAATGTCCGTCGAATGCTTTGTGGCCGGCTACTGGCCGACGCCCGCTGTAAGACAGGAACAGACCCGGACGCACAATCGGAAATGCGGTAGCCAACCCGCGCATCAGAGCTTGATCACCGACGTCCTTCAGTTCCGCCTCCACCCATGCGCGATCAATATCATGAACAGCCGATCTCCTCCTCGTTCTGGATCGGCCGGATATTCGACGTGCCAAACCTTGACAGCGGACATCAGAGCATTGACGCGGACACGCCTTTCAGCGTGATGCTGGCGTCGTCCCCGTAGCCGGTGATCACCGCATGGCCTTGCGCGTTGTCGGTGATGGTCAGGTCGGAGAACTTCAATCCGCCCTTGATGATGATTGTGTCCGTCCCGTCCTCGAAGTCTTTGATGGTGTCGGTCCCGTCCCCTGCGGCGAACTGGAACCAGTCGGCACCGGCGCCGCCGTAAAGGGTGTCGTCACCGTCCCCGCCGTAAAGGTGGTCATCGCCGGTCTCGCCATAAAGCGTGTCGTCGCCGTAGCGACCATAAAGGCTGTCGCCGCCTGCCCCGCCATAAAGCGTGTCGTCACCGCCCTTGTTGATGATTTCCGGTTTTCCATAATAGTAGTAACGGTCTCCGACACGCACTCCACGGGGGTGGGATGACTTTATATCAGGAAAGTAATCGGTATAATATTCCTTGTCGCCATAAAGACTGTCGCGGCCATCGCCGCCGTGGATCATGTCGTCACCGTCGCCGCCATGAAGGCTGTCGTCACCGTCCTCGCCATAAAGCGTGTCGTCGCCGTCGCCGCCATCAATGGAGTCGTCGCCGCTGTCTCTGCCGGAGCCGTCGCCGCCATAGAGCGTGTCGTTGCCGGCCCGACCATAAAGGCTGTCATCGCCGCCGCCGCCGTAAAGCGTGTCGTCGCCGCCTTCGATTTCCGCATCTCGATCAAAATAGTAACGGTCTCCGACACGCTCTCCATTGGGGTAGTATGACTCTATACCAGGAAAGTAATCGGTATAATATTCCCTGTCGCCTTTAAGGCTGTCGTCGCCGTCGCCGCCATAAAGCGTATCGTCGCCGCCCTCGCCATGAAGGCTGTCATTGCCGCCCTCGCCATAAAGCGTGTCGTCGCCCTTGCCGCCTTTAAGGCTGTCGTCGCCGTCGCCGCCGTAAAGGTGGTCCTTGCCGTCATCCCCGTAGAGGCTGTCGTCGCCCGATGTGCCGCGCTGCGTCTTGAAGTCCGGCGCCTGCTGCTGTGCGCCCGTACCGGTCGTCTGAGTCTGCGCCTCGCCGGGCGCCTGCCGCTGGGTGCCGGGCAGGGGCGTATCGCCGTCGTTGCCGCCGTCCCTGTCGCCGGCGCCCTGGACGCCCCGGTCGCGATTGCCGGGTGACTGCTGCTGCGGCTCGGGCAGCGCGAAGTCGTCCGCGTCGAGCGTTGACGCCGTCACGCCCGTCAGCCGGATGCTGTCGCCGAGGGTGCCGTAGCGGATCACGGTATCGTTTCCGTCCTGCCGGATGTCCAGCCCGGCGAACCCGCCGCTCACCCCGTCGATGCTGATCGTGTCACCGTCCTCGAAATCGGCAATGGTGTCGTTGCCGTCGCCCGCCGCGAACGCGAAGGTGTCGGTGCCCCTGCCGCCCGTCAGCCTGTCATTGCCGGTACCGCCATTCAGTCTGTCGTTGCCCTTGCCGCCGCCCAGCGTGTCCGCCCCGGCGCCGCCGTTCAGCGTGTCATCGCCCTTCTTGCCCTTCAGCGTGTCATGGCCCCGACCGCCCGTCAGCGTGTCGGCCTCGTCGCTGCCCCTCAGCGTGAGGTTGTCAACGAACCGGAAGCGGTCCGCGCCGAGTTCCGACGCCGTCACGCCCGTCAGCCGGATGCTGTCGCCATCACCGTAGCGGATGACGGTATCGCTGCCGTCCTGCTCGATGACCAGCCCGGCGAACCCGCCCGGCACCCCGATCATCTCGATGCTGTCGCCGTCGCCGAAGTCGGCAACGGTGTCGTTGCCGTCGCCCGCCGCGAACGCGAAGGTGTCGGCGCCGCCGTCGCCGAAGAGGTAGTCGTTGCCCCGGCCGCCGTCGAGCACGTCGTCGCCCTCGCCGGCCCACAGCGTGTCGTTATCATCACCGCCATGAAGCGTGTCGTTGCCGTCGCCGCCCCAGAGCGTGTCCGCGCCTCCCCTGCCGTAGATGGTATCGTCGCCGTCCTCGCCGGAAAGCTTGTCGGCGCCGTCGGTCCCGTTGAGCGTGTCCGCACCATTGCCGCCATAAACCGTTTCGTCGCGTTCCATCGTGTTTTCCTCTCCCGTGATTGCGTGTCGTGCGCCCGCTGCAGCACACTGTTGCGATACCGTGTCAACCGGCGGTCTGCGGACAGCTTGCCCGGAAGTGTACCCCCCCCCCCCCTTGGGGATGTGACTATGAAATCAATAGGCAACGCGCCGGACCGGACCGCGGAAACGAAACGCCCGGTCCGTTGCGGGACCGGGCGCCGGGTTTGCGGTGCGGGTGGGCGCGCGTTATTCGGAGGCGGTCATCCCGCCACCGAAGGCGCCGCGGGCCTCGCCCGCCTTGCGGCCCTCGGAGTTGATTTCGAACACACCGCCGATCTCCTCGGCCTTGGGGCCGAAGAAATTGCCGCTGAAGCTGCCGGTGAAGTCGCCGTCATTGTCCAGCCCGTATGAGGGGCGCGCCTTCACGCTCACATCGGTGCCGGAGAAGCTGTTGCCGTCGATATCGCCCTTGAACGTGGCCAGGTCATTCAGCGTGGTCGTGAGGGTGTTGTCTCCGAACTTGGCTATTGTCGTCATGTCGGCCCTCCGGTTCGTGATCGGGCCCTCGCCATCCTCCTTGGCAGCGCGGAAATTCGCTGTCCAGCCGCCCTCGTAGGTGGCGGTGCCGAAGTTCGGCATGTCACCGGTCGGGGTCACGGTGCCGTCGGGCAGCGTGCTGACGAAGCCCGTGCCCAGGTCGGCAAGGGTATCGCCATCCTCCTTCAGACCCGCCCAGGTGCCGAAGTTCAGGTGCTCGAAGGACTTCGCCGCCGGGAACCGCACGTTCATCACCGGCGTCTTGATGTACTGGTACCGGACGCCATAGTTGCCGCTGCCGCTCGGATCTGAAGTACCGTCCGTGTTCACGCCGACGCGCTTGTACCAGGTCCGTTCGCCATTCTCGTTATCGTGGTAGTAGATGCCGTTCTCTTCGCTGGTGTTTTGGGGCTTTTTATAGTATTCGATCGTGAACTTGTCGAGGATCCCGCTCCCAGTACCCGTCCCGCTCGGCGCCGCGTCGGGACCGGTCACTTCGTAGAAAACGCCTTTGGCCCGCTTGACAACATATTTCTTGTTTCCCTGATCGAACGTGCCATAGGGCGCGTCCTCGTTTTCAGGGGTGGCACGTATAAAAATATGAGTAACTACCCAGCTACCAGATTTACAATGTGAGTGTGCGACGATTTGAATCAGGTTGACAGGCTTTCCTGACGCGGTCGTTTCTGACTCCATGAGCGCATGATGCAGCAAACTCGTCTCACCCGCGATCGCCTCAGCGCCCTGTCAAAACCGGACCTCATTGATCTGGTCATGGAGCTTGCCGCTCAAAATGCTCTCTTGCAAGCTCGTGTCGATGAACTTGAGAAACAGAACAGACAGTTGCGGGATCAGAACGCCTCGCTTGTTCAGCGGGTCTCTGATCTTGAACGACGGCTGGGGTTGAACAGTTCCAACAGCAGTAAACCGCCGTCCAGTGACGGGCTGGCGAAGCCAGCGGCCAGAGAAAAACGCACCAGGAGCTTGCGCGGCAAATCAGGCCGCAAGTCTGGTGGCCAACATGGCCATAAGGGCACAACGCTGAAGCAGGTCGCGACACCGGATGCGCTCGTCCATCACTATCCACATCAGTGCACGCGCTGCAGTGCGACGCTATCGTCTGAGGCCGCCACAGGTTTTGCCGCGCGCCAGGTGTTTGGCCTTGCGCCGCCTCCGCCTCTTTTCATCACCGAACACAGAGCCCATACCTGTCGATGCCGGTCCTGTGGCACGCTGGTGCGCGCTGCCTTTCCCGAGACCGTGAAAGCCCCCGCCCAGTATGGTGACGAAATCGCTGCCCTGGCGGCCTATTTGCAAACACAGCACTGCATTCCCGAGGATCGCCTGGCGCGGATCTTCTCGGACCTCTACAAGATCAGGGTCGCCCCGGCGACGCTGGCCAGTCTGATCGCCAAAAAGGCCGACAGCATGCGCGTTTTCGCGGACAGGGTAAGGGAACTGCTGTCCGGCACAGCTGTTGCCGTGAAGCATCTGGATGAGACCGGCTTGCGGATTGCCGGCAAGACGCGCTGGCTGCATATGCTGTGTTCCACATCCCTCAGTCATCTTCGGCTCGGGACCGGGCGAGGTGATATCCCATCGGGACTGGCAGGAACGATCGTTCACGATTGCTGGCCACCCTATTTGGCGCTGGAGGCCGTGGAGCATGGTCTTTGCAATGCGCATCTGCTCCGGGAGTTGCAGGCCGTAATCGATCACGACAGGGAACCCTGGGCGACGGATATGAAAGCCCTTTTGTGCGACGCCCTGACGCTGACACAAATCGCACGCGATCAAGGCAAGTCAGCGGTCAGTCCGGAACATGCCCATCAGATCGATCAGAGGTTTGATGCCTGTTGCGACCGGGCGATCAAATTCCATGAAGGCCTGCCACCGCTTGCACGTCCAACGACCGGCAAACGCGGTCGCCCGAAGCGACGGGCTGGACATAATCTGGCGAGACGGATGCAAACACATAAGGCCGCGGTCCTGCTCTTCCTCGATGACCTCAATGTTCCCTTCACCAACAACGAAGCCGAACGTGACCTGCGCATGACAAAGGTTCGGCAGAAGGTCTCCGGAAGCTTCAGGACTGAGACAGGCGCTGAAAACTACTGCATTCTACGCACCGTTGTTGAAACAGCGCGAAAGCAAAGCTGGGATGTTCTGAGAGCCTTGAGCAAAAGCCCCGTTCAGCTTATCCGTGACCTCAATACATTCCATCAAATCCAGCTTGATAGGGTAGCTGGGTAGTTACAAATATGATTTGAAGGTTCAGACGGATTGTCGTTGCGCCTGAAGACGGAGACCGTCCCGTCTTTCTTCGCCGCCTCCGAGGTCTCGTACTTGTCGACGAGGTGCAGGCGCATGGTGTCATCGGCGGAATCGGTTATGCTGCCGATTGTCACGCTCCGCCTGCTCACCGCAGGCTGCGCCATGCGCTCCGGGGTATTCCCGCTCTTGGCCCGATAGGTCACCTTCGTCCGCTCGCTTCTTCTGGCAATCGTATAGGGACCGATCTTCCCGGTCACCCGCTCCACGCCGTTCGTTGTCACGGTGCTCTTCTCCGCGCCCGGAACGATGGTGACGTCCCCGACCCTGTAGGTCGCCTGGCCGTCGTCGTCGTAGGTGACCTTGACCTCCATTCCGGCGGCCTTCACCGCCGCGGCGGCCTTGTCCATGGCGATCTTCGCCTGGGCCTGCGCCGTCCTCTGCGCCGCCTGCGCCGCAATGCGGGCCTCCACCGCCGCCGTGTCCGTGGTCGCGGCGGCCGCCTTCGCCGATTCCGCCTTCGCCGTATTGTAGGCCGTCATCGCCGCCCGCGCGGCGGCGCGCGCCGCCTCGGCATGCGTTTTCGCCATCGGGTCGCCGGTCTGCAGCATGGCAATATTCATCTGTGCCGCTTCCGCCTTGGCCGCCTCCGTATCCGCCGCGTCGGACTGCGTCTTGGCCGCGTCCATCGCAGCCTTCGCCGCCGCCCGCGCCTTGCCGAGCTCGCTCGTCGGGGTCGTCGGGGTCGTCGTGGTCGTGCCGCCGGTGGTGTTGCAGGCGGCAAGGCCAAGCGACAGCAGCGCCGTGCAGCACAAAAGGGCAAGCCTGCGCGGCCGTCCGGCGGCCGCCGCTCTTTGTGATTGCTTCGTCATGATTGAATGTCCCTTGTCTTTCAGGTGTCTTTCAGGTTGTCTTTCGTGCGCCGGGGAATGTCCCCGCCGCGCCTAGAAATTGCGCTGCAGACGCAACAGGCCCGTCGTCGCATCGCCGCCGGCATAGCCCACGGTTGGGCCCACGGCGGCATTGCTCTTGCCGAACCTGGTGTGGCGAACCTCGCCGCGCACCTCGACATTGGCGACCGGGTTCCACACCAGCACGCCCTCGACCGCCCAGGAGCTGATGCCCGAGCCCGCATCGCCGAGCTTCATGTTGCCCGCAACCGGCGTCGCGTAGTAGCCGGACGAGTACTGGCCGCCGACCGAGCCCTTGAAGCCCTCGGCGAACCGGTGCTGGTAGGAGCCGATGACCGACCATTGCGGCGTGTGCGTCGTGCCCCTGGCGATCCCGGTCGGCGACGCGTTGGCGCCGTAGCGGCTCGGACCGCTGGCGTAGAAGCCCTGGACGATCACATTGCCGTCCGGACCGATATCCGCATTGAGACCCAGCTTGACGCCGAAGGTCTCGGCCGACTGGTCGTAGCCGGCCGCGCCGTAGACGGTCGCGCCGGCGATAACGCCGCCGATGCGGCCCGTGAAGTCGGGAACATAACTGGTCCTGTCGCCGTCGTCATTGGCCGAGACCGCCGCGAACACGCCATCGAGCGTCAGGTTGTAGCCGATCTGGCTGGCCTGGCTGTAGCCGTAGGAAAGGCCGTTGTCCGAGTGCGAGCCGAAGCCCGACGCGCCGCCGTTCTTCGAACTGACCCAGGTCGTCTCCGTGTAGCCGAAGACAAGGCCGCCAAGCTCGCCATAGGCCTGGTCGATAACGGCATTGCCGTCATATCCGAACGTGTTCGTACCCTTGTCGTTGGGCTTCGCGTCGCCCTGAAGACGCACATAGGCATGAAGAACGCCGAGTTCCGTGTCCTCCCTGGCCTGCACGTTCAAACGCCCGCGAACGGTCGACGTGTAGCTGTCCGCATCGCTGACGAAACCCGCATCGAGGCGCACGAAACCGCTCAGCTTCAGGCAGGTCTCCGTGCCCGGTATGTAGAAATAGCCGGCGCCGAAGGCATCGCACACGCGCACATATTCAACCGCGTCCGGCTCGGCCGCGACAATCATGTCGGCACCATGGGCACTGCCCGTGAAAAGCAGCGCCGCGGCGCAGCATGGAAGAAGTCTGTCGATCCTGTTGTTCATGTCTGACCTCATGTCGTTATCCCCAAAAATGCCGCTCCCCGGAATGGAGGCCCCGCGATGGCGGCCTGTCCCGGCCGGCCCGGGCACCGGAACCGCAGCGGCGGCGACGCCGGCCAACCCCTCCGGCGGGCCGGACCCCGCCAGCACCGGATGCCCGGGATGCCCCGGATGCCGATGACGGCGGCGCGTTCGCGTCACGGGAAGTGTTACCCCCCCCCCCCCCGGTTAATGTGGCTATGGAATGAATAGGCAAACGCGCCAAACCGGACCGGACCGCCATGCCCGACACGCGGCACCGCCCGCCGGGCGCAATCCGCCAGCAGACCGGACAACAGATCCGCCGCAACACCGCAGACACACCCGCCGCGGACCGCCCGTACGGCCCGCCACACCTCCGCCAGACCCGGGCCAGACCCGGGCCAGACCCGCGAAAAGGCGAAACGAAACCATAGGCAAACGCCGCAAACGCCCCGGAACAGACACCACACCCAACAGGAAAACAGACACTGTGTCATTCAGGCAACAGATCCGACGCGCAACAGCAACGCGGCCCTTCAAGACCCGCAAGTCCCGCCCGGCAAACGAACCCTGCCGGCAGCATGATCCCGACGCCCGTTCCGATGCGACATGTTGCCGGCGCCTTCGAGCGCGATGCGCGTCGGCGCGGTGCTGGCATGGCAGCGCCGGGTGCGCGCCGCAGGCGATCCGTCCACCGCCGCCGTGTCCTACGCGATATCCGGGCGGCGAATTGCTTGTGGTTGCGACAAACACCACCGGGCCCGGAAGCGCCCTCGATTATCCGTAGCAAAGTCGATTAGCGGCCGTCCACGGTGCGCAGTCCGAACCACTTGTCCTTGACGGCATCATAGTGTTTTTCGGGCCGGTATTTGGCCACCCCCAGGCCAAGCCGCGACACCGTCAGCCGGCCCATGGAACTCAGCAGGCTGTAGCTGGCGACGACCGCGTCACGCCGGGACTGGGCAAGGCTTTCCTGCGCGGACAGCACGTTGGACTGCGTCTCGAGCACATCGAGGGTCGTGCTCTGTCCGACCTTGCGCTCCTCGACAACGCCCTGCAATGCCAGTTGCGCGGCCTGGACCCGCGCAACGTTTGCCGCGGTCGAGGCTTTCGATGCTTCCAGCTGAGCCCAGTCGGTGACGATATTCTGCTGCACTTCGCGGCGCGCCGAATCGACCAGCATGCGCGCCCGCCCGAGCGTCTCCTTGGCCTGCCGCACGGTCGCCGAAGCGGCGCCGCCCTGGTAGACCGGGACACTGAGCGCCGCCGAAACGCTGCCGGATGTCGTGCCGCCATCGGCATGGCTGACCGATCCCGAGAGCGAAACGCTCGGCAGCAACGCGCCTTCCGCGGCCTTCACCTTGAACGCGGCCGCGTCTACCGAATATTGGGCGCTCAGAATGTTGGGATGCTCGCGCAGCCCGATCTCGACCGCACTGGACGAAGATCCGGGAATGGCCTTGCGCGTCGGGCTCGGCGATTTCAGGTTCTTCGGCGCGATGCCGATGATCTGAACATAGACCGCAACGCTTGATTTGTACTGCGCCTGTGCGGAAAGCAGGGACGCGCGTGCCGATTCCAGCTGCGCCCGGGCAAGGGCGATGTCGGTTCGCGTGCCCTCGCCGACATCGAACCGCGCCTGCGCCGCGTTGCGCTGCTCGCGCAGGAATTCGAGATTCTGCCGCCGGACGCGGACGATCCGGGCATCACGCACGACATTGGCATAGATCTGCGCCGCCGACAGCAGGATTGTCATTTCCGTGTTCAGCAGGCTCTGCCGGCCGCCGAACACATTGGCCTGCGCCGCGCGGACATTGTTCCTCGTCCGAAATCCGTCGAACAGCGATTGCGTGAACGTCACGCCGACCGACGAGTCGAGGCTGTCGACCGTCACCGGCCGGCCGCCGCCGTCAACACGCTTACCGGAGACGCTCGCTGATCCCGCGATGGTCGGACGATACCCGGATTTGGCGATGGCAACGCCTTCGTCCGTGGCGCGAAGCCCGGCGCGCGCCGCGTTCAGGTCCGGGTTGTTCTCATAGGCTTTGGCCATGGCGCCGAGGATGGTTTCAGCCGAGACACCCGCAGGTGCCAGTGCCGCCACGCCGAGTGCAGCGGCCAGCAGCAGCGTTCGACGCAAACCGGACGAGATTTCCATGGATTTCATCCCTCCCGCTCTATGCTGCAGATTTAGCCGCTTCGTGTGGCACGCGACCTATGGTTTGCATGCGCTGCGGGCAATGTTCGTGTGGGAGGTCTTTCGTTCACGGCGTGACACGATCGCCGCACGCGCCCCTGTTGCCTGCGCCGCCGCGGCCGGCGCAATCGCATGGAGCGGCAATGTCCTTGCACTGCCCGTCGCAGTCCTGTTTCCGGCCCTCAGGCAACAAAGATGAAGTCGGACTCGGTGAGTTCGGAGGCATCCACGCCTTCCAGCGTGACACTTTTGTCGTCCCCGTAGCCGGTGATCACCGCATCCCCGTTCGAGTTGTTTTCGATGGTGAGATCGTCGAATTCCGCTACTTCGCCAAAGCCCAGTTTCTCCCAATGAACACAAGCATAGTCAAACTCCAGCTTGTCTTTCCCCACCTCGAAATCCGTAATGGTGTCCGAACTGCTGCCCGTCCACATAAACACAAACGTGTCCTCACCCTTACCTCCAGTCAGAGTGTTGGAGCCAGTACCACCATCAATTTCGTCGTCGCCCTTACCGCCATGGATGGTGTCGTCACCGGCACCGCCGCGCAGTTCGTCATTGCCCTTGCCGCCCTTCAGCGTATCGTTGCCCCGGCCGCCGCTGAGGTAGTCGTCGCCGGTGCCACCATACAGCTCGTCATCCCCGTCATTGCCATACAGCTTGTCATTGCCGTCGCCGCCATAGAGCCTGTCATCGCCGTCATCTCCGTAGAGCCTGTCGATGCCCTGGCCACCTTTCAGAGTGTCGTCCCCGTCGCCTCCCCGCATACGGTCGTGGCCCTCGCCGCCATACATGGTGTCGTCGCCGCCTTCGCCGTAGAGCTTGTCGGCGCGAAAAGTGCCTGTCAGTGTGTTGTCGCCTTCATCGCCATGGATCGTTTCACCTTCGGGGCCGTAGTCGAACACGGAATTCTCCATTGCTCTTATAAGCAATTCATGTATCCAGTTTGTTCCAGCCATAGTGTTTCCTTTCGTAGATCAGATCAGCCGGTTTCCCAAAAGGGCATATAAAGCCTCAGAGCCGGATTCAAAAGTTATTCAAACGTAACAATACCTTGCGAGACGCCGCGTCATGAACCGGATGCTCTGATGTCCGCTGTCAAGGTTTGGCACGTCGAATATCCGGCCGATCCAGAACGAGGAGGAGATCGGCTGTTCATGATATTGATCGCGCATGGGTGGAGGCGGAACTGAAGGACGTCGGTGATCAAGCTCTGATGCGCGGGTTGGCTACCGCATTTCCGATTGTGCGTCCGGGTCTGTTCCTGTCTTACAGCGGGCGTCGGCCAGTAGCCGGCCACAAAGCATTCGACGGACATTTCCCTGCCGTGGTCCCGCCTCCGCCCATGCGCGAGTTTCGTGTTGCCACAAGGGCAAGATCAGCTTGCCTGCGCCTCCCTGGCAACGGCCCACATGAAGCCGGCCAGTTCGCGGGCGACCGCAGTGCAGACCACCGTTGGCCGCTTGCCGCGTCCACTCAGCGTTCGGTACCGGGCCGTCAAGCGGCTCTGCGCCTTCCATGCGATCTCGCGCACGCGCGGTGACGCCTGCTCCAGTCTGTACAGCTTCTTTATCCCGACCCTGGGCGGATGCCGATAGGCCCAGGCGCTCTCGACCAGCATTTGGCGCACCCGGCTGTTTCCTGCCTTGGTGATGCCGCCGCGCCTGATAGTGTCGCCAGTCGAGCGCTCACCGGGAACGAGGCCGAGATATCCCATGAGCTGGCGCGGACTTTCGAACCGGCTCACGTCGCCAACTTCGGTGACGAATGTCACAGCGACGATCAGGTCCACGCCACGCAAAGTCCGGAGCGCTCGTACGACCGGTGCCAACGACCAGGCCGGAACGAACTCCTCGATGGTGCGCTCCAGCCGTTCAACCCGCTCTTTGGAGATGCGTACGGCTTCAACCATTTCCTGGAGCGCAATCTGGTGCGCCGGGTGATCGAACGTCTGTTCCTGCAACCAGCGCAAATAGCGCATCGTCCAGCCTTTCTTGCGCGGATAGACGCGGCCGTGCTTGAGCATGAAAGCGCTCACCTGCTGGCGATGGACCCGCAGCACCTCGACCGCTGCCGACCGTGCGCGGACGAGATCCCGCATCGCCTCGTGGCCTGCATCGGGAACCCACACCGCAGTAAGCTCGCCGGCGCGCAAAAGCCGGGCGAGCGAGAGAGCGTCCCGGCGGTTCGTCTTCACCCGGTCGCCAGGCTTCCTTGGGATCAGCGACGGGGCGACGACCGTGCATTCATGCCCGAGAGAACGGATGAGCCGATAGAGCCCATAGCCTGTCGGTCCGGCCTCATAGCAAAAATGCAGTCGATCAAATCTGTCGGCGATCCGCTGAATGGTCCGGCGCATGCTTGCGACACAAGCGTCGACTTCTCCGAAGAAGCGAACTTCTCCCTCACGGCCCGCATCGGCAATCGCGATGGCGTTTCTCAATTTGGCAACATCGATTCCGACAAATGCTTCTCTATAATCTGCCACGGCTCGTCCTCCTGTGATGAGGATCGGCTCAGCCCATCCGAGCAACCCTCGAACGTGCAGTGTAGGGCGAGCCACCTCACCGGTAGAAACGGACATACGGTCTTGCTATGAACGCCCACGCGGTTGAGTTCTGGATGGTCCTCTCCCAGTCCCGGGCCAGTCTGCGGCAGCGCCCGAGCCAGGCGAAAGTTCGTTCCACCACCCATCGACGCGGCAGAACCTTGAAACCGACTGCGCTGTCGCAGCGCTTGACGGTCTCGACCGTCCAGTCGCCATGCCCCGCGAGCGCTGCTCGCAACTTCGGTCCCGCATAGGCGCCATCGGCGAAGATGTGGCGCAGCCAGGGGAAGCGGTCGCCGACAGCCCTGATCAGGTCGCAGGCCCCGTCCCTGTCCTGAATGTTGGCGGCGTGAACGATGATGAACAGCATCAGGCCGATCGTATCGGTGACGATGTGTCGCTTGCGGCCCTTGACCTTCTTGCCGGCGTCATAGCCGCGAACGCCCCCGCTTTCGGTGGTTTTCACGCTCTGGCTGTCGATCACGCCGGCCGTCGGTGAAGCCGCGCGGCCTTCCAGTTCGCGGGTATTGAGGACCAGGAGGTGATTGATGGCTGCAAAAAGACCCATGCGGCTCCAGGTGTAGAAATAGCCACGTACCGTCGATACCGGTGGGAACTGCTTCGGCAGCATGCGCCACTGGCAGCCGCTGGTTGCGATATAAAGGATCGCGTTCATCACCTCGCGCATATCGGTCGTACGCGGTCGTCCACCCCGTTTTGCCGGCGGAATGAACGGGGCAAGTATCGTCCATTCCTCATCGGTCAAATCGCTTGGAAATCTCAAATGGTCTCTGTTATGTTCGGCGCGGGCGATATCATTCCATGGCATCGTGATTCTCCATCTTCTTTGAAAAGACTGTTGAATCACAAACCATTGATATCGCTCAACTACTTTTAAATCCGGCTCTCAGACGAAGGTGAAGTCGGACTCGGTGAGTTCGGAGGCGGTGGCGTTAAGCAGCGTGATGCTGCTGTCATCCGCGTAGCCGGTGATCACCACGTTGCCCTCCGCGTTGGTCGTGATGGTAAGATCCGAGAATTCCGTTGCCTTGCCGCCCCGGATTTCGATAAGGTCTCCGTCTTCTTCCACATACTCCTGGCCGGTCCACCTTTTTCCAAATGCTATTATCGTGTCGTGGCCATTGCTGTTGCCGCCGAACACATAGGTATCCGCGCCCGAGCCGCCGTTCAGGACGTCGTTGCCCTGACCGCCGATCAGTCTGTCGTCACCGGCACCGCCGTAGATTTTGTCATCCCCCTTGCCGCCGCCCAGAATGTCATTCCCCGAATTGCCATGAATCCAGTCATCGCCCTTGCCGCCCCGGATGATATCATTCCCGTCGGTAGCGCTCAGCCTGTCGTTTCCGTCTCCCCCATAAATCCTGTTGTTCCCATCACCGCCATAAATCCTGTCGTCTCCATCACCACCCCAGATGCGGTCGTTACCTTCCTCTTTGCCGCCGTAAATCCAGTCATCGCCCTTGTATCCGAATATCGTGTCGTTTCCCGAGCCGCCGTATATATTATCCGAGTTGGCAGTGCCCCGTATGGTCTCATCCGAAGTGCGTTCGGGAAATAGTGGCACACTGTGTATAAAATGATAAAAGTCTCGATAGATGCGCATGCTGAACCCTCCCTTTGCAAAAGAATTGCATAATAACGATGGCACCCGAGCGTCCGAATTCCCACATGGTTGTCTTGTCGTCGGGGTCGAGGAATTCTCGCCGCGGCGCCGGCGGCGCGCCCGCGTCACGGGAAAGGTTACCCCCCCCCCCCCTTGGGGAATGTGGCTATGGAATGAATAGGCAAGCGCGCCGGACCGGGCCGCAAGGCCCGACACCTGGGCCGGAAAGGGGCAGCGCCGCCGGGCGCAAACCGGCCGGAACACCGCGGACACACCCGCCGCAGCCCGCCGCTCGGCGCAGACTGAAGGGGATCGTGCCTTCACGGCAGACTATGCGGTATCGTATCAGCGGGCCGAACCGGGTGTGGATCAGGTCGCCGGCACGCCTTTATTGCCGGCACGCCTCTATTGAAAGGGATTGCGATGTGCGCGGCCGGCGCCAGGACAAAACCGCCGTCGCTCAACGCGAGGCTCCCGGCGCCAGCCGGACCGGGGCAGAGCCGGCCCGGGAGCCCTCATGCTCCCGGACCGCGATACGCCGGACCGTCAGGCCATTGCGCAGGGGCGCAACACAGGACGTGTTGACATAGTCATCCGCGGGCGTTCGAGAATGTTGGGGGTTTCCCGCGGACGATGTGCGTGTCGCCTGCGATCCGCATACCGTGGTTCGTCGATGACACACGAAGCGCATTCGCCGGGCTATCGTTTTGATTCCTGCCAAGCGGTATTGCACTTTACCGAAACCGCATGTCCGACATAATCCTGACCATGGCAGTGACCCATCACCACCGCCAACAAGACATGGTGCGCTGAAGGTTTCCTGCGGCACTGTCGTGGCGTTTCGAGCAAGTATCCGGGGAACTGCATGCGATGGTTTGAACGTTGTGAACCGTTGAACGCATCGTCCAGATCCTGTCTGGCCAACGCGATTGGAGTCTGATGCATGCGATTTCCGAACTGAGCCTGCATTTTTCATTGTCGGCATATGAGAAAGAGGATATTAATATATCCTCGAAAGGATATGCTCTTATGCCGCTCTATATCAAAGACCCCGAGGTCGACAAACTCGCCGAGGAACTTATCGGCCTCACCAAATCCAGCAAGGTCGAGGCTGTCAAACTGGCGCTCAAGCACGAGATCGACAACCGCAAGACCAAACTGCATGTTCGCGATCGTCTTGCAAAGACCCTTGCCATGGCCCGCGAGGCTGGGCCAATGGTTCACCTTGATCACAAGAAGGTCACGGATGAACTGTGGGGGCAGGACTGATGCTGTTTATTGATGCGTCGGTCATCGTGGCAATCATCGGCCTGGAAGATGATGCAGACGACCTCATGAATCGGCTGACACCGCATGATGGCCCGTTCTACGTGTCGGCAGTTACCCGCATGGAAGCCGTCTTGTCGCTGACGCGGCAGTTTGCCGAGGTTGAAGGTCCAAACAAGCCTGCTACACCGGCTATGCTCGACAAGGCGCGGCGGTTGGTCGACCAGTTTATAGCCGATATGGCCGCGAGGGAAACGATGATCAGCGGCGACGTGGGCAGCAAGGCCCTCGATGCCGCGCAGCGATATGGCAAGATCGTCAATCATCCAGCGCGCCTCAACATGGGCGACTGCTTCGCCTATGCCTGCGCCCAAGCGTACCGGTTGCGGATAGCATACAATGGCGATGATTTCACCGAAACCGATCTGGCCTGGTAGCGGCAATGGCCTGGTCAGGTTCCGGCCTTTCGCTGGCGCTCCGCAGCAAAAGACCATCTGCATCAACCAGTCCACCTATTGAGCATGTCCGACGTCATCGAATTTGCAGGCGAGAGATTCCGTGTTCGCCGCTATCCCTGAGAGTATCGGCCTTCTTGAGTTGCGGTTGGCCTGCGATTTCTGAAAGGCTGTAAAGTTGTTCGGCGGCAGGGACGGCAGCGATGCGCCGGGGCGCAGGCCCGGCGGCGATGCGGGGCGGCAGTCCCGAAAACAGGCCCGGGAGAAAGGCGCAGGGGCCGCGGATGACGCGCGGGCGCAGGCATTGCGCAGGCATTGCGCGGGCAAGTGTGCGCGGGCAAGTGTGCGTGGACGGGAAGGACGTTCATGGCGAAAGACACGATATCGAAGCCGGCTTCGGGACGCGGCAGCCGCGGTCCCATGCGTTCCGGCGCGGAACGCATCGCCGCGCTCGAGGCGCAGCTTCCGGCAATGCGGCGGCGGGCCGAGAAACAGTTGCTGAAGGCGGCATGGAAGGCGGGGCTCTTCGACTTCGCCTTTACGCAGCCGGAACTGCGGACCCTGCTTGAGGACGCCCTGGCGCAGGAGCCGCGCGCCCTGTCGCGTCTGCACAGGCGCGGGAAGGAGATCGGCCGGCTCAGGAACCGCAAGAGGAAGAGGGAACGCGCCGACCTTGCCCGCGTCAAGGCGCTGCTTGGCGGCTTCATGACGGCGCAGTTCCGCCACGGGCCGGACCTGCATGCCGAACTCGCCGGCGATCTTCGCGATCACCTTGCCGGCCACGCGAATCCGCGCATGGCGGCCTCCAACATCGCCTTCATGGCCGGGATCCTCGACGATCCGCGATGGGAGGAAGGGCCGGCGGACGCCATCGCCTCCGGCACGGGCATCGCGCATGAGCAGCAGCGCCGCAACCGGGCGCGGCGCATGATCCTGATCGGGGCCTGGGTGCTGGACCGGCGCGGCGGCGCCCCGGACGGCGTATCGGGCGTCATCGACCGGCTCATCCGCGACGAACTGGCGAACTTCCTTGCCCGGGAGAGATCGGCGGCGCGCAACGTCGCCCTGCTTGAGGCCGCGCTCGGACCGTTCCGGGGCCGGCCGGCCCGCCGCGATGAGGATAAACATCGCTGTCCCGATATCTGAACTCGACTTTGTACAAAAACCAGTCACGTCCATGTCCAGAAGATTTCGTTTGTTGAGATTTCTTCCAGCGCTTGGTCGAGGGGCAAAATGATCCCTGCGAAGTCTCCAACATCTTGCCACCGCCCTCGGCAGGACCAGAACATTATCCTCATTTCGTCACCAGAACCGGTTGGCTGAAGTCGGGCGATCGGTGCCTCTGTGTCCGTGAGGTGGAGATTGTAGCCGTTCCGTATCCTGGTGATTGTCACACCACCCCCCCCCCGTATCGTGTTGAACGCTTCGATACGTGCAAGATATGGATCAGGTTTTGCCATGGCGGTGTGATAGCAGAGCAATTTCCGACTGACAGAATGCGCAGGATCGAATTGACGGTCGTCGTCTTGCCCACGCCCGGCCCGCCGGTGATCACCATGATCTTGGAGTCCAGAGCAAGGCGGATGGCATCGGCCTGGCTTGTGGCAAGGCTCAGGCCGGTTTTCCGTTCGATTCAGGGCAGCGCCTTGTCCGCATCGATTTCCGGCCAGGGCAGGCACCCTTTCCCGATCCGAGAGATCTGCTGCGCCATGCCCTTTTCTGCGTGATAGAGCCCCGCGAGAAACACGCAGTCGGTCTCGCCCACCCGATCTGCGATCACGGTGTCCTCCTGCAACTCTTCCTGCATCGCGGTCTCGATCAGATCTGACGGCACCTCGAGCAGCCTGGCTGCGAGACCTGCAAGGTCCTGACGTGGCAGACCGCAATGGCCATCCCCATGGCCTCGCTCAGCGCATAGGAAATCCCCGCCTGCACCCGGATCATGGCGGTTTTCCCGATCCCGAGCTTTTCCGCGATCATGTCCGCGGTCCGAAACCCGATGCCGCGGATGTCCTTGGCTAAACGGTAAGGGTTCTCTCTCATCACTTGCACGCAGTCCGTGCCATAGGTCTTGAAGATCCGCACCGCCCGGGCAGTGCCCACACCATGCTCGTGAAGAAACACCATGATCTCGCGGATCACTTTCTGGTCCGCCCACCCGCAGGTGATCTTGTCGGCGCGTTTCGGGCCGATGCCCTCGACCGCGCGCAGGCGTTCCGGCGCGGCCGCGATGATATCGAAGACATCCTTGCCGAACATCCGGACCATGCGCCTGGCACAGACCGGGCCGATGCCCCGGATCATGCCGGAGCCGAGGTATGTCTCGATGCCGTCGATCGAGGACGGGGCACAGGTGCGCACAAACTGCGCCTTGAACTGCAGCCCATGGCCGCGGTCGTTGATCCAGCCCCCGCAAGCCGTGATCCACTCCGCCGCGGAAATCATCGCGGCATGGCCCGCGGTCGTGACCGGATCCCGGTGACCCCGGGCTTTCACGCGCAGTACGCAAAAGCCGTTTTCTGCATTGTGAAACGTCACACGCTCAACAAGGCCCGCCAGGACCTCGGTCCGAGACGTGTCGGCCTGCGTCATCCGCCGCGCTGTGCGCGGCGCCAGTCCCACGGCATGTCAAAGCGCCCGGACCAGATATTGCGCCCTACAGCGCGGGCGTCCGTCTCAGCGCGGATATAGTCCCGGCTGTATCTGCGATAGGCGACGGCCCACCCTTCGCGCACGAGCCAACCGTTCAGGTCGACGCCGTCCTGGTGGCATACCGCAATCATGCGGCCATATCGATCGGTGTCGCGCGCGGTGCAGCTGACCTGCCTGCGGCCGATCCTGTCGGCCAGGGCAAATGCCGCCTGTTGCCCACAGCGCCAGCGTTGGCCCCCGGCCGTCATGCACAGCTGACGGCTTTCCGGCGCATCGATCCCATGCAGTCTAACCCGCTGGCCGCGAATTTCCAGCGTATCGCCGTCAACGACACTGGCAATGCCCGTCACAGTGGTCGCAGCGACCGGTGTGGTCGCGAAAATAGAGACGAAAAGAAGGGCGAGAACGAAGCGCATGGATCAGGTCTTTCGTACACCGAACGGATAAGTAAAGTCAGATTGGGAAGTACGAAGTACCGCAAGGTGCGGAGCAGTGGTGCCGGGCACGGATGTAACAAACATTCAGGTGCAGGTAAATATCCAAAGGGACCGCTCTCGCAGCGTGATTGTCCCACGCTTTGCGGTACTTCCCAAATCGAGCAACATCCGGCATCACCGCTGCCGTTTCGTCGTGGTGGTCCAGGATGCGGATTTGAACACATGGTTTACGGAAGAACAGCACAAGGCCTATGGCTTCGTTCATTCGCCGCCTGATGATGCCATAACCGCCTATCATGTCAGCAGCTGCGTGAACAAAGTCTGTTGTTGGTGTCTTGTGCCGCGGCTTCGGGAACGATACAATCTGCGCATGAGAACTGCCGGATCGACAACCGCCCTGCCGAGGAAACCGCATCCCGTGGATGTGCATGTCGGCGCGCGCATCCGGCTGCGCCGCAACACGCTCGGCATGAGCCAGCAAGAGCTCGCCTCGGCGCTCGGCATCACCTTCCAGCAGGTGCAGAAATACGAAAGGGGCACGAACCGTGTCGGCGCCAGCCGGCTGTGGCATATCGCCCAGCTGATGAAAACGCCGGTGGCCTTCTTCTTCGAGGATGCGCCTGGCGATCCGTCGCCCGAACAGCCGCGCGCCGCCGGCCCGTCGGACACGGACCGCGTTCTGGAATTCCTGTCGTCACCGCAGGGCCTTCGCCTCAACCGCGCCTTCGTCGGGATCGGCGATCCGAAAATCCGCGACCGGCTGGTCAAACTGGCCAGCGCGCTGGCCGTCTAGCGCCGCCGCGGTCCGGGACAGGCCCTCAAACCCGTCCGCAAAGCGGCTTCCGGTCCGGCGTAGCGCCGCACAGCGGCGACGGGAGCCGGTCGGGCGGCGCCTTTCTCGCCCTGGCACGGGCGCAATGCCCGCCAATCTTCGCCGCCTTGTGCCGCGGGTGGCGTGAATGAGCCGGCAAGGCCGCACAAGGGGAAGAAACCATGGCAAAACGGTCCATCTACGCGCAGATCGATGAGGTTGCCGGGATCCTGGAACGGCGCCGGTGCGGGATGCGCCGCGCGCGCGGCGCCGAACGCAGCCGGATGGAGGAACATGTCCTGCGTCTTCAAAGCGTGCTCGCAACGCTCGAATTCGTCCGCGATCACCGCGAGATCATCCGCCATCTGGCGGCGCACGACAGGCCCGCCAGCGGTACGGACACGCCCGCTCCGGCGGCATCACCGGCGGCGGCTTCCGGGATGTCCGGTGCGGCGGACCGCAAGGCAAAATGACGATGCGCAAGCGCGCAGCGGCGGCTATGATCCCGGGCGGATCATGGAGACGTGAAAAGCTCTGGTCGCCGTCAGGCAACGAAGATGAAGTCGGAATCGGTCAGGTCCGATGCGGATCGCATGTATTGCGCTCCATGATGGTGGTCGTCCACGCTGACGGCACGTGCTCCGGTGATCACGGGGATGGCCTCGCACTGACCGGCAAAGGGATCGCGACGGACTGACGTTCCCCTCGGCGCTGAACGTCTCCGGCGCAATCTCGGGTCAGGTGGTCCCGGCGCCAGGTTGATCGTCATCGCCGAAGCGGAAGCATTCGCCCGTGATCCACATCTGATGCAAGACGATGGCGATGCGGCGCGCGAGCGCAACAGTCGCCTTTGTTGTCCCGGATCGCTTTGCGACCTTCATCGCCCACGCTTTGAGGGAGCGCCATTTCTTCGACACCAGCATCGTCGAGGTCGCAGCCTCGACCAGCAGATAGCGCATGCGCCTGTCGCCGGAATTGGAGACATGCCCCGACCGGCCGATCTCTCCCGATCGACAGACCCGCGGCGTTGGCCCCAATTGGATGTGCCGGAACCAGTTTCGATCTCTTGAAACGGCCGGGATCTTCAATGGTCGCCTTGAACGCGAGAGCTGTCAGTGGACCGACGCCCGGTATCGTCTGGAACAGCTTGCGGATCGGATCGGCGCATGTCGGCGCGGATGCGGCCACGTCGCTGGTTGAGGAACTGGCGCTCACGCCGGGCAATGCCCACGATGGGAGGAATGGCGAACATGTGCCTCCCGACGATCCTGGCGATGTGTATGCCGACAGTGCCTATCGGGGGCCTATCGGGGGCCTATCGGGGGCCTATCGGGGGCCTGTCGGGGGCAGGTCTTTGCGGACGCCGTGACACTGCGCGGTGGTGTGCCCTTTGTGGTCCAAACCGGCGTTTGGACGAAAGACGATCCCGTGGCACTGGCGCAGGCGGAAAAGAAGATGGCGAATCGGAACGCGGCCATTCATGCCATTCGCTGTCGGATCGAGAAGATCTTCGGACCCTGGAAACGCTCCTATGGTTTCCGCCGCATGCGATGGCGAGGCATCGCAAAAGCCCGTCTGCAAACGCACTTCACCGCAATCGCCTACAACCTCAAACGAACCCTCAACATCCTCAGCCCCGCGTCAAACCATCCTTCCAGGCATCAAAAGTGGCTCGCGCACAGCTGCCTGACGCGGACAAAACCAATCCCCTGCGTCATAACGCCAATTTCATCGCGAACCCTCAACCCGCGCACAGGTCTCATTATCGTCGCGCGCCTTGCGGGCGAGGCCGTCAGCGCCGACGGGTACCTCGCGAATATGGGCACGGAGGACTTCCTTGCGTGCCTGTCGCGTCCGGCGCTGGAAGCTGTCTGCGAGGGAACGCCCATTCAGCCGCGCCGGCGGGTGAAGGACACGCGCGCCGCGCTCGTCGGGCATTTCCGGGAAGGACGTTTCGTCGATGCCGGCCCTGCCGTTCCCGGTCGATCGCAAGACAGGAATATATTCCATGAGCGCAACGCGCGATCGATCGGCGGTGGTTCGCCCGTGTGCGCCCCGCCGCGGTGGAGCGACGGGGCGCGTAACCGGACCCTTCTTCCATGGCTCAGTTCCAGGTTCCGGCGCGCCCGGTATGGCCCGCGCCGGCGCGGCGGTCAAGCCTGCACCCCGCGACGTCGCCGGACCGTTCGGCACGTTCCGTGCCCGCCCCGCGCCGGGCCTGCCTGCGCCCCGGGCGCATGCAGACGCCCGTCCGCGAGCACTTGCCATGCGATCCGGTCATACCGGCCGTCCGGTGAAGCCGGACCTGCGCATCGGGGCCGCAACGGTCACCCGATTGCGGGGGTCGCCATCGCCATGGACCGGAACGGGCGCCCCGTTTCCGGCCAGTCCGCCGGGTCGGGTCGCCATGCTTTCGCGCATGGCCGGGGTGGGGCCGGAGCGGCGACATCGATGCCGCAACGGTCCCGGCGGCGTCGATGATCCCGTTGCGGCGGGCGAAGGCAATGCAGGAGGCCATGCGCCGCACCCTTCCGCGTTGTCGTGTTTCTCATGGATGGACATGGCGCGGAACCCGCGCCCTGTTCACGCCCATCGAAACACAGCCCCGGGAGAGTACGATTATCAATATCGCAAAGTTCAACATCACCGGCCGCATCGGGTTGGACAGCTTCGACAGGAAGGAGGAGGAGCCAAAGCCGGCGGCGAAGCCGAAGGCGAGGAAATGACGAACGGACCGGGGCCCCACAGGGGGTCCCGGTCTTTCCCGCCGCGAGGCAATGGTCTATATCACAGGGAACGGAGACGAACATGCTGATGATAGACACACTCAAGCTTGCCGAAGACCTGAAGAAGGGCGGCTTCAACGAGAAGCAGACCGAGAGCCTGGTCAATCTCGGCCGCGATCTGAGCGACCGGGTGATCGAGAAGCTTGCCACGAAGGACGATCTGAAGGCGCTCAATGAGAGCGTGGATGACAAGCTGGCCCTGCTCGAGCAGCGCATGGTTATCAAGCTCGGCGGCCTGATGATCGGCGGCCTCGGCATTCTCGTCCTGCTGGACCGCTTGCTGCCGCCGGCAGGCTGACGCTTTCCAGGCCCGCTCTTCCTGTTCGGCCGGTCCGTCCTGCATCCCGAAGTGTACGTGCGGCAACGCTGGACCGGCGCGATTACGGCGCCCCGCGCCCGCTGTTCGGGCCGCAGGCGCGGCGGGACACGACGTACGCGCTTTGGACGACGCTGTCCAACCGGAACATCGACATCGGCGGCTTCACGCCGCAACTCACCCTGCGCCACGAACGGCGCGACAGCAACATCACGCTGCACGACTACAGGCGCAACGTCATCGAACTGGGTGTCGTAAGGTCGTTCTGAATGCCGGCAAAGCGCCGCGCGGCGCCGGTTGCGCCCGCTGGGCCGCTGTATTGGCGCATTGCGCCTGGCGGGCGGTTCCGCGTGTCGGGCATGGCGGTCCGGTTCGGGCGGCCCGGTCCGGCGCGTTGCCTATTGATTTCATAGTCACATCCCCAAGGGGGGGGGGGGGGGGGGGGTACACTTCCACGCAAGCTGTCCGCAGACCGCCGGTTGACACGGTATCGCAACAGGGTGCTGCAGCGGGCGCACGACACGCAATCACGGGAGAGGAAAGAACATGGCACGCGACGAAACGGTTTATGTGTGCCTGGACGAGACCTCCAAGCAGTTGACCCGAGAGACGCGCGCGCATTTGCAGTTGACAGCCACAGACCCCGCCGCATCATCTGTCATCGGGGGATGACTTGCGCGCGTTCGCGCGGCTCTGGTCTGTACGGTCGGTCTGACGGCCAGCTCGCCGGAGCTTCACAGGCCCCTGACCATTTTCCTGAACTTTCGCGCACCGCTTTACAGGCGAGCAGGGACATTCCATGGCCCCTGACCTGCTGTGGTGCGCGCAATCTTCTGCGGCCATGTTCCTACCTGGCTCCGGATGCCCAACCCTTGAAACCCTAATTCGACCCGGTTTCCGCATGAGCCCATGCGGCAGCGCTGCGGGCGGTCCACATGAAACCCAATAGGAGGACTTGAAGAAGATGAGCGCAGTCAGATATCACATCGGCGACGAAGCCGCGAACACAATCACCGGCGACGTCGGCACCGAACCCGCCGATGCCCGCAACGACCAGATATACGGCCGGGAAGGCGATGACACCATATCGGGCCGCAGGGGCGACGACACGCTGGAGGGTGGCGCGGGCAACGACATGCTCTTCGGCGGCAAGGGCAATGACACGCTGCGCGGCGGCGGCGGCAATGACCGGCTCTTCGGCGGGCGCGGCACCGACGCGCTCTACGGCGGCGCGGGCACAAATACATTCGTCTTTAGCAACGGAACGGATGCCTTCACAAACTCCGACGGTACTAGCGTGACCTACCGGGATACTATTCACGATTTCAAGGCCGGTGACAGGATCGAGCTCAGCGGTTTTGCGGACGGCTGTGCGCCACGACGGTGCGAAGAGGAGGTTCTGATGACGTAGCAGTACTGACTTTGAGCACCTTGCTACACAGGAGATGAGGGAAGGCCCCTCGGGCTCGGGTTGCAGGACCAGGGTCCAAACCGCCACAAGCTGCTCTGGCCCAATGGCCGGGGTGGCGAGCGTTGTGGAAAAGGCGGGGATTACCCGTCAGGTGACTGCTGGTAAGACGAACGCGAGTGAACCGTTGATGAAGTGTCGAAAGCGTAGGGATGTCGCCGAAACCAGGCTCCAGTCGTTGGCCTGGGACGAAGTTCGGAGGATGCCTGCTGACTGTCCGAGCGGCGACCGGCATAAAGATGGCGTGAGACCAGCGAGAGGCTCCTGTGTGGAACGTGGGAACCTGGCGCTCCGATGCCAAGGGAGACCTCCAAGCGGCAGACCCGCAAGGAGCCGAGTACCGAAGCGGAGCACAGGGGCGGACGGGTCCGTATTAGTGATGAAACCCGGTAATGCGGGTAGAGCGAAGGGACCCGGCTCTCCAGCCGAAGACGGCGGCCAACCAGAGATGGGAGGAGCCGTTGTCTGAGGCAAAGCCATTCGAAATTCCGAAGCGGCTGGTCTGGGACGCCTACCGACAGGTACGGGCGAATCGCGGCGCGGGCGGTGTTGACGGCGTGTCTATGGCAGCATTCGAGGAAGACCTCGGGGGAAACCTTTACAAGGTCTGGAACCGGATGTCGTCGGGCTCGTATCACCCGCCGCCGGTGCGGCTCGTCGAGATACCCAAAAGTGGGGGCGGTCTTCGACCTCTTGGCATTCCGACGATCGCCGACCGCGTGGCGCAAACGGCTGTGAAGATGGTTCTGGAACCAATGGTGGAACCGATGTTCCACCGTGATTCCTATGGCTATCGGCCCGGTCGTTCGGCGCTTGATGCGGTCGGAGTGGCACGGAAACGCTGCTGGACGTTCGACTGGGTGATCGATCTTGATATCAAAGCATTTTTTGATTCGATTCCGCATGACCTGATCGAACGTGCCGTTGCACATCACACTGACCTGGCCTGGATCCGGCTGTACGTTGGGCGGTGGCTTCGCGCTGCTGTCGAGCGACCGGACGGCACCCGGGAAGAACGGACCAAGGGAACGCCGCAAGGCTCACCAATCAGTCCGATTCTCGCCAATCTCTTCCTGCACTACGCGTTCGACTCGTGGATGGAACGAAACCATCCAAACGTCCGCTTTGAACGTTACGCGGATGATGCAGTCGTTCACTGCAGGAGCGAAGGAGAGGCGCAGGCGGTGTTGGAGGCCATCCGGAAACGGCTGGCCGATTGCGGTCTGGAATTGCATCCGACGAAGACCAAAATCGTCTACTGCAAGGACGATGACCGCAGGCAGGAACACGAGCGGGTCAAGTTCGACTTTCTCGGCTTTACGTTCCAGCCTCGGCGAGCCAGGAACCGGTGGGGACACTACTTCGTCAGCTTCCTGCCGGCGATCAGTGTTCAAGCGGCGAAGGCGGTGCGCAGGACCATCCGCGAGTGGCGGATGGCATCCACCAGGAACAATCAGACCCTGGAGGATCTGGCCCGCCTGATTAATCCGGCGGTGCGAGGCTGGATGAACTACTACGGGCGCTATTACCGCTCGAAGTGCGTTCAGGTGCTGCGTCAGGTGAACGTGGCCCTCGCCCGCTGGGCGCGACGGAAATATAAACGGTTCAGACGCCGGGAGCGGGCGTCCACGCATTGGCTGGGACGTATCGCGCGACGGGACCCCAACCTTTTTGTCCTGTGGCAACTCGGTATTCGACCGGAGGCTGGAGAGTAGGAGCCGGATGAGGCGAGAGTCTCAAGTCCGGTTCTGTGAGGGCCGAGGGGTGAAATTCCCCTCGGCTACTCGACTGACGTTCGATGATCTGAATATCACCTATGCAAGCGGCGACGCGATCATCACATTGCCGGATTCATCCGAAATCAGGGTTATCTTCACGGGCGGCAAGACGGCACTGGTTGCGGCGGATTTCAGCTTCGTGGCGAGCCTGACGCCGCCCGAGCCTCTCGGGTTTGACGGCACGGGAACCGGCGACACCATCGAGGGCACGTCGGAACGCGACGAGTTGTCCGGCGAGGACGGTGATGACACCATCAGGGGCCTCGGGGGCAATGACCTGATCTGGGGCGGGGACGGCGCTGACCGGATCGAAGGCGGCGACGGCAACGATCTCATCTACGGCGGCGGGGACGGCGATGTGGTGCGGGGCGGTGATGGCAACGACTTCATCTATGGCGGCGACGGCGACGATTTTCTCTACGGCGGGGCGGGTCGCGACCATCTCTACGGCGGCTTGGGCGTTGACCAGCTGTACGGCAATGCCGGCAACGATGTGCTCTACGGCAACGAAGGCGAGGACAAGCTCTGGGGCGGCGGCGACAACGACAGCATGTACGGCGGCGGCGAAAAGGACCAGATGTGGGGCGACGCAGGCAACGACCGCATGTGGGGCGAGGCAGGCGACGACAGTATGTGGGGCGGCGGCGACCACGACAGCATGTGGGGCGGGGCTGGCAACGACACGATGCGGGGTGAGGGCGGCAGCGACAAGATGTACGGCGGCGCGGGAAACGACACGCTTTACGGCGGCAATGGCAACAACACGCTGGAGGGTGGCACAGGAAACGACAGGCTGGAGGGTGGCGCACGCGATGACACGATGCGGGGCGGGGCTGACAACGACACCATGCGGGGCTGGGCCGGAAACGACCGGATGTGGGGCGATGACGGCACTGACACGCTCTACGGAGGCACGGGCAACGACACGCTGGATGGCGGCGATGGCACGGACACGCTCTGGGGCCATGGCGGCAACGACAGGATGATCGGCGGCGCGGGCAACGACACGATGACCGGTGGTCCCGGTGACGACATTTTCGTGTTCGGCGCGGGCAGCGGCCAGGATACGATCAAGGATTTTACCAGGCCATCGATTGTGGACTTGAATTTGGGTATCGAATATGTCGACCGGATCGAGATCGGGGGCAACGCGAGCAGGACGAAAGCCAACCTGACCATCACACAGGACGGGCAAAATACCGTGATAACCGGCTTCGGGGAGACTGGTGACAGGATCACACTGGAGAACGTGGTCGCGACAACCTTGACCGATGATGACTTCATCTTTGTTGCCTGAGGGGGGCGATTCGCAAGCGCCGCGCCGTTACCCTTGTTGACGGGTGACGCCCGGGATTGTAGGGGCGAAGTTCCAGGACATGAGTTCGTCGATGCGTGACTGGGGGTGCATGTCGATGATCCGGCGCAGGGTGTCGGTCAGGTAGACCTGCGGATTGACGCCGTTGAGCTTGCAGGTGCCGGTCAGGCTGGCGCACCGCGCCGGCTGATCCGTATTGTCGCCGTCGTTCCCATCGACCCGGATGCTGGCGTTGTAGCCGGTGATCGCCGCATGGCCTTGCGCGTTGTTGGTGATGGTCAGGTCGGAGAACTTCAACCCGCCCTTGATGGTGATTGTATCCGTCCCGTCCTCGAAGTCGTGCATGGTGTCGGCACCCTCCCCACTGCCGAAATTGAAGTCGTCATCGCCGGCCCCGCCATAAAGCGTGTCGTCACCGCCCTTGTTGAAGCAGCGCGATGACAATATCGCCCGGGACAAGAACACCCCAGCACCACGCCATGGTCGGACAACTCGCGACGATCCGTGGTTTGGGAGTCGACACGGCCGACATGCTGGTGGGCGAACTCTTCTTTCGCGACATCCCGGATGGTGGCTTGACGGGATCGCCGGACGAGAGTGGCCGAAAACGGCGTGAGAAAGGGCTGGCCCGCGCTGGTAACCCGCGCATTCGAAACGCCATGATCCAGCTCGCCTGGCGTTTCCTGTATCACCAGCGGGACAGCGAACTGGCGCGTTGGTACAGGAACCGCACACAGGACGGGCGGGCTGAAATCCGCAAAACGATGATCATCGCTCTGGACCGCAAGCCGCTGATTGCCTTGTGAAGTTCGTCACGTTAGGCGAAGTGCCCAAGGCGTCATCCTGAAACCCGCAACCTGATCCCGAATACAGAACTCCGAAATTCATCGGCCGGATCCGGATGGCCTCTGATCCAACCATGAAGATCCGGGGTGATGGCAACCCGATATATTGCCAAGGCTTCAATGCCGTTCTGGAGAATGGGTCCACCACTGCGGAGCAAGACCGCCGATGTGTATGAATTCATCACGGTCCCGATCCGAGACATGATCGACCGAATACAAGGCTGTGGCGCGAGACGTGTTACGCGGTAAACGGCTCCCCCGGACCTTCCGTAAACCGAGGAACACAGATGGACTGAAAACGCAGTTGACAAAAAATCACCCTTTTCATCATGGCTCAGTTCGCAATCTGTATGCATGAGGCTCCAATGGCGGTGGCGAGACAGGATCTTGCCGAAGATTTCAGCAGTTCACACCGTTCGTACCATCGCAGGTAATTTTCGAGGTACTTGCTCGAAATGCCGCGATAGCGGCGCAGGAAGTCCTTCAAGCCACTGTGTCGATTGTTGGCCGTTTGAATGTGTGCAACCCCACGCACCCGTTCACCTGCGGACTGGTTCAATGCTTCGTGCCTGACCCCAAGTGACTTTGCACAGGGCGGATAAACATTGTTTCCATCGGTGACCAGAAGGATGTCGTCATCAATCCGGGGTTCAAGAGCGCTGTGTATGCTTTCAGCCGTGACAGATGGAAGTACGGAACAAGCCGTTGTCCCGCCTCGATCCACCGCGACCAATATCGGAACCTGTTCGTCTGACAGGCCGCGCTTTGCGGCCTTGCAGGCCTTGCACTGATAACGCCGCAGTCCTCGGGCCTTGCCCCGCGAAACCGCTCCTGGCGTACCACAATGTGGACATTCACGGTCCTCCGCGACTCTCGCCTCAATGGCCGCCAGCGAAGCGGACGGCTCCGCCTCCCCCGACAACACTGCCTGGGCTTGCTGCCTTTGTGACCGGCTGAGACCGTCTATGCCCGATAGCCACTGCTGGAACTGCTTGTGATCCACCGCCGATACCTCCTCGAATTTCCGAGAATCATATCAGATATTGTGTCTCGGTTTTCGAATTGTTCTGCAAGGCTCGACGCCCATCTGTTGCGGGACCGGGCGCCGGGGTTCCGGTGTGGATGGGTCCCGTTACTCGGTGCCCGTCCTGCGGCCGCCGAAAGCGCCGCGGGCCTCGCCCGCCTTGCCGCCCTCGGAGGTGATGTCGAACACACCGCCGATCTCCTCGGCCTTCGGGCCGAAGAAGTTGCCGCTGAACTCGCCAGTGAATTCGCCTTTATTGTCCAAACCCAACGAGCTGTGACTGCTCACGGTTATATCGGTACCTGAGAACCTGTTGTCGTCGATCGTGCCCTTCAGCCAGGCCAGGCTGTTCAGCGTGGTCGTGAGGGTGTTATCTCCGAAGTCGACCGTTGTCGTCATGCCACTGTTCCAGTCATCAATCGTTCCATTGCCGTCTGGTGCGGCGGCGCGGATATTTGCCGTCCAGGTGCCTTTATACTCGGCGTTTCCGAAGTTCGGCATATCGCCGGTCGGGGTAACAACCCCGTCAGGCAGCTTGCTGACGAAACTTGTGCCGAGGTCAGCGATTGTGTTGCCATCCTCTTTCAATCCCGTCCAGAGGCCGTAGTTCAGGTGCTCGAAGGACCTCGCTTCCGGAAACCGGACATTTTCAACGACAGCCGGCTTATTGAACGTGAACGTTGTGGTACCGTCGTCATTGACGATAGACGACTCCAACTCCAGGTATGTCTTTACGCCATTGATCTCGTAATAGTAGATGTGCTTGCTGCCCTTCGCGTCGGCTGCGATGGTGAACTGTTTCAGGTTCTCTTTGGTCGGTGCGCCGTTACCAGTCACCGGGTAGAAATCGCCCTCCGCCCGTTTGATCGCATATTTTTTGCCATCATCCGCAGTATGCTCGCCATAGGGCGCGTTATCGGTTGATGTGGGTTTAATTTGTGTGCCTGGGCTGCCGGACTTATACACTTTGACCATCGTGTCTGTTTTTTGGGTCACGTATTTGTCGTACAGAACCAGGCGTATGCTGTCATCAGCGGACTCGATCACACTTCCACGAGGGAGCCGCGCGCTCTTGATGGTTGGCTGGGCCATGCGCTCCGGGGTTTCCCCGTTCGCCGCCTGATACCTGATTGCCCCGCGACCGGTTCTTCTGGTATGCAAAACATACCTTAGCTTCCCGGTCACCCGCTCCACGCCATTCACTGTCATTGTTTTCTTTTCCGCGTCAGAAAATACCGTGACCTCCCCGACCCTGTAGGTCGGATTGCCGTCGTCGTCGTAGGTGACCTTCACCTCCATACCGGCGGCCTTCACCGCTTCCGCCGCCTTGTCCATGGCGATCTTCGCCTGGGCCTGCGCCGTCCTCTGCGCCGCCTGCGCCGCAATGCGGGCCACCACCGCCGCCGTGCTCGTGGTCGCGGCGGCCGCCTTCGCCGATTCCGCCTTCGCCGTATTGTAGGCCGTCATCGCCGCCCGCGCGGCGGCGCGCGCCGCCTCAGCATGCGTCTGCGCCATCGGGTCGCCGGTCTGCAGCAGGGCAATATTCATCTGTGCCGCTTCCGCCTTGGCCGCCTCCACAGCCGCCGCGTCGGACTGCGTCTTCGCCGCGTCCATCGCAGCCTTCGCCGCCGCCCGCGCCTTGCCAAGCTCGCTCGTCTGGGCCGTCGGGGCCGCACCGCCATTGCCCGTTCCGCCGCCTGCGCCGCCGCCGCCGGTGGTGTTGCAGGCGGCAAGGCCGAGCGACAGCAGCGCCGCGGCGCAGCATGGAAGAAGTCTGTCGATCCTGTTGTTCATGTCTGACCTCATGTCGTTATCCCCAAAAATGCCGCTCCCCGGAATGGAGGCCCCGCGATGGCGGCCTGTCCCGGCCGGCCCGGGCACCGGAACCGCAGCGGCAGCGACGCCGGCCAACCCCTCCGGCGGGCCGGACCCCGCCAGCACCGGATGCCCCGGAAACACCGAATGCCGGTGACGGCGGCGCGTTCGCGTCACGGGAAGTGTTACCCCCCCCGGTTAATGTGGCTATGGAATGAATAGGCAAACGCGCCAAACCGGACCGGACCGCCCGCACCGGCATGCCCGACACGCGGCACCGCCCGCCGGGCGCAATCCGCCAGCAGACCGGACAACAGATCCGCCGCAACACCGCAGACACACCCGCCGCGGACCGCCCGCATGGCCCGCCACACCACCGCCAGACCCGGGCCAGACCCGCGAAAAGGCGAAACGAAACCATAGGCAAACGCCGCAAACGCCCCGGAACAGACACCACACCCAACAGGAAAACAGACACTGTGTCTTTCAGGCAACAGATCCGACGCGCAACAGCAACGCGGCCCTTCAAGACCCGCAAGTCCCGCCCGGCAAACGAACCCTGCCGGCAGCATGATCCCGACGCCCGTTGCGGCCCCGCACACCAAAGCACAAATGGGCGCACCGACCCGTGTCAAACCGACCGCCATCCCGACGTCATCCGCAAGGAACAGAGACCTCAAACCCCGCAGGCGAATATCATCCGCAGGGCGTTGAGCGGTGGCGGGAATATGCCTCGAAATTGCAACAATCGTGATGCACGCTGTGCCTGTGACGCGATGTCCGCGGCTCGGCCGAAAAGGACCGCGCGGCGTCGACGGGTACGGGGCCGTTCCGGCAACGGGCCGGCAACGGGTTTGTAAAGGCAGAAGGAAACGGGGCGATGGCACTGACCGGCACGACGATGGTCTTCAACGGCGCATGGGACGGCTTCGTATACGTCCCGGCCCGCAAAGGCGCGGCAAAGGCCGCCCTTGCGCAAGGCCGGGGGTGCCGGTCCGACCCGGCACGGGCGCCGCTCGGCAGGCGGCGGCGGGCCACCGGCCTGTTGTTCATTGCCGAACAGTCCCGCGTGTCGGACTGATCCGCGGGACCGCGCGATGCGCATGCATTGTGTAAGATATTTTCTGGCCGTTGCCGAGACGCTGAATTTCACGCGGGCCGCGCAACAATGCCGCGTGAGACAGCCGAGCCTGACGCGGGCCATCAGGGAGCTGGAGGAGGAACTGGGCGGCGCCCTGCTTTGCAGGGAGCGCTCGCATACGCACCTGACCGAACTCGGCCGCTCGATGCTGCCGCTCCTGAAGCGGTGTCACGCCAGCGCCCTCGACGCCAAGGCCCTGGCCGAAAGGCGGTTGCGCGGCGAACAGGCGCCGTTGAGGCTGGCGATTTCGCACACGGTCTCCATGGACCTGCTTGCAGGGCACCTCATGGCCTTGAACCGCAAGTTTCCCGCGCTCGAGATCGGCTACCTCAGGGGCACCGCCGCCGAAATCGTCGACCGGCTCGAGAAGGGTGAGGCGGAACTGGCCATCGCGGGACCGCTCGGCGCGGACCGGCGGCGTATGCACAGGCTTGCGCTGTTCGATGAGGACTTCGTACTGGCCGTCAGCGAATGCCACCCCTGCGCCGGACAGGCCATCGAACTTTCGCAGCTGCGCGACGTTCCGCTCATGATCCGGCCCTATTGCGAGAACCATCCGGACATCGCCGACCTGTTCGGCAGGGCCGGCATCGATCCCGGCAAGGCTTGCCATGTCATGCAGGACAAGGATGCGATCGCGTTCATCAGCGCCGGCCTGGGGGCATGCGTCATTCCCGAAAGCGTCGGCGCCGGCCGCGGGATCCGGACGGTCGCGGTCAGCGGCATGAAGCTGAAACGAAGCGTATGCCTCTACGCGCCGGCGGCAACCGAACGCACCCCCGCCGCCGCCGCCCTGACGGGCCTGCTCTGTTCGGCGGACTGGAAGGGCGCCCGGCGCCGCACCTTCCAGCACCGCATCGCGTCATAGTAACCTGTGCATGCTCAGGCAGCGGTGCAAATCACCGCGGCCTGGCAAAGCGCGTCCGACTGGGACACACCCTTGTCAACGCAGAATGAATTTCCCCTCCACCTCGGTGCTATACGATCAGACCAAACCGAATTGCAATGGATACTGAGTGCATCCTGGAGTTGGCGTTAAGCTTCTTTGAAATATCAATTACTGTAACGTCAATCAGGACGGAGCGGACTTTCATTTCGGGTAACTGCTCACCCCCACTTTAAGTCCCCAAGGTTCAACGGCGGCTTCAGACCCACTGGCTCAATCGAGATGTCTTTTTGGCCTCGGAGTGGTGCGACGATTTGAATCGGCTATTAACGATCCCCTCATTGCGATTTTCATGATTCTATCGGGTTATGACACGTTTTCGATTGATGTGGGAAAAGCCGCATTGGGGTGGTCTTTCAGTCAAGGTCAGGGCTCCTCGCGGCATTTGGAAGCCTGGAAAGGCGATGCGGCCACCGCATGGCCTGATGTCCATGGCAGCGCGGGCGGACTGATGGCAAGCGTGAATGGCACTTCCCTGCGTGAAGAGTTCGATGCTGCCAGGGCGCGCATTGCCGCGCTGCGCAAAGCGGGCAGGATTTCAGATGACGTCGATGCGGTTATTGGCGTGTTGTGCAGCTTGCTGGGCATCCTGATCGCCATCTTTCTGGAAAAGACGACCAGGAAGACCGGCAAGAACTCCAGTATTGCGCCGTCGCAGACGGATAAGGACAACACCGGGAAACGGAGCAAAAAGGCTTCCGGCAAGGGTGTGGCGCCGAACTGGATGACGGGCGAAAACCTTCGCAAGGTCACCGTCGGGGAAACCTCCACCGTCCAGGTTTGTGACAGTTGCGGGGCTGATCTCTCAGACGTCGAACCCTCGGCGCGCGAGGAACGCATCCATCTCGATATCATGTTCGAGGTTGTCGAGAAAAAGGTCGTCGCAGAAACCAGGGACTGCCCCAAATGCCGCACCCGAACCAAGGGGCGTTTCCCTGAAAACATGCCGGGGCCGTTGCAATATGGCGTTGGCTTTCAGGCCTTCGTGATCAACCTGCTGATTGCCCAGATGCTGTCTTTGCGCCGCGCCGTCGAACTGGTGCGGGCCATCTCTGGCGTCAGGATGTCGCAGGCCACCTGCCTGGGCTACATCCAGCGACTGCACGAGGCGCTTGAACCCTGGGAAACGGCTGCCGCCGCACATCTTCTGACCCGCCCGGCCCTGCATGCCGATGAGACCGGTTTCAGGGTCGACAGCAAAAACCAGTGGCTGCATGTGCTGACCGATGACTCCCTGACCCTCATTTATGGATACCCCGGTGTCAAGCGATTTTCGAACGGTGATGTGAGCGTGTGATCGGATGCGGTCATTTATCAGGCCTCACAGTGCGGCTTTTTGTGCAGCCGCGGGCCGGTATGGTGATGCGCGAACCGGGTCCAAATCAAGTTCCAGAGCTATTTTGCCTTTTGGGTCAACATGGTTTTCCCGCTCCGGATCTTTCCGATCAATCTCCCATGCTATTCGTCGACCTCTTCACACGTCCCGGGCACCGACGCGAAGCGTTGCGCGATCCGCGCTTACGCTACCGCCTCCGGATTCCGATAATTCTCCTGTTTCGATATCATGGCCCAGATACCCCGTGCCATCCTGTTGGCCAGCGTGATCGCGACCAGAAGCTTCGGTTTTCGATCCAGCATTCTGGCCAGCCAGCTTCCCTTGCGAACCCCAAACCGCGTCGCCGCATTGATCACTGACATCGCCCCGATGATCAACAGGCTTCGGATGTCTTTCTGACCCATCTTCGAAACTTTCCCGAGCCGGTCCTTACCGCCTGTCGAGCGCTGAAGCGGCACGAGACCCAGCCAGGCTGCGAAGTCACGCCCCCGTTTGAAGCAATTCATGTCCGGGGCAAAGGCCTCAATTGCCAGTGCCGTCTGCAACCCGACGCCCGGCATTGTTGTCAGCCTTCGCACTGTGCCGGATGCTTTCGCCTCCGTCTTGAGTTGCTTCGTCAGATCGAAAATCCTGGTCGCCAGCAGATCGATGTGCTCGGCATACATCCGGGCCGTGTTACGCACGAGGGCGGGCAGCCCATTGGTATCGTCGTCCAGCGCGGCTCTCAACTTCTTGATCCCCGCCTTGCTCTTCGGCCCGATCACGCCATATTCGGCGAGATGGCCGCGCAGCGCATTGATGGTCTGCGTGCGCTGCCTGACAAACATCTGCCGTGATCGGAACAGCATGCCGCGCGATTGCTGCTCGGTGGATTTCACCTCAACGAACCGCATGGTCGGCCGGGAGGCAGCTTCAGTGATCGCCTCAGCGTCTGCCCTGTCGTTTTTCTGCCTTTTGACAAAAGGTTTCACGTACTGAGGTGGAATCAGCTTCACCTCATGGCCCAACTTACCGATCTCGCGGCCCCAATCGTGAGCTGTGGCGCAGGCCTCCATCGCGACAATGCATCGGGGCTGCTGTGCAAGAAACGGCATGAACTGGGCGCGGCTCAACTTCTTGCGGTAGCCAACCGAGCCATCGGCTGTGGCTCCGTGGACCTGAAAAACCTGCTTTGCAAGATCAACGCCGATGATGCTAACTTCCGACATGTGGATACTCTCCCTTTGATTTGTGACGTTCAGTATAACGGCACCTGGCACATTACGATGCCTCCGGGCGGGGTATCCACACTATCAAGTTCCTGCACCCCAGGCGCGGCAAGGAAGCGATAGAGGCATTCGGCATCATTCCGGTCTACACCGGGGTGTTGATCCATGATTGCTGGGCATCCTACCTTGCATACAGCCAGTGCAAGCATCAGCTATGCGGGTCGCATCTGCTTCGGGAACTGACCTTTGTCGTCGACTCCAGCAATTACCGTTGGGCGCGCCTGATGAGGAAGGTGTTGCGTGAGGTCTGCCATAAGGTCAACAAGAGCGAGACCGGGGTGTTGAGCGAGGCCGAATGTCGCAAGATACGCAAAAGGTATCGGACCATTCTGACGCAAGGTGCCGGGGAAATGCCCGACGTTCCTGCGAAACCGGAAGGTAAGCGCGGACGGGTCGCAAAGTCGGATGCCCACAACCTGCATGAGCGTCTGTTGAAACACGAGGACTCCGTGCTTCGCTTCATGAGCGAACCCGATGTCAGCTTCACCAATAACGCGGGCGAGCAAAAAATCAGGATGGCAAAGGTCAAAATCAAAGTCTCGGGCTGCTTCCGGACAGACCGCTATGCACACGCCTGGTGCCGGATATCAAGCTACCTGAGTTCCATGGGTGCCCTCGGATATAATCCACTTGTCGCGATCCAGATCGCGCTGGCCGGAAATGCCGCCAATATGGTCAAATCACACTATGCTCAAGACGCGTGACGGGGTGAGCAGTTACCCTGATCTTTGACCTTGACGACACGCTTTACGATGAACGCAGCTTCGTCATCAGCGGCCTGCGGGCGGTCGCGCGGTTCGGAGAGGAGGAGTTTGGCTGGAACCCCGAAGCTTCACTGCGATGCATGACATCAACTCTCGATCAAAAGGGCCGTGGACGCATTTTCGACGACTGGCTGGAGGCGCATGGCAGGAAAACGCGCGGGCGCGTGAACGAATGCGTCAGGATCTATCGTCACCACCACCCGGTGCTGGACCTGTTTCCCGCGGCAAGCACCGTGCTCGACCGCTACCGCACCGCGCTTCCGCTATACATAGTCACCGACGGGCACAAGATCGTGCAACGAAACAAGGTCGATGCCCTTGGTCTTTGGAAAACATTCCGCAAGGTCATGATCACCCACCGTTTCGGCAGACACCATGCCAAGCCCTCGACCCACTGTTTCGCCCGGATTCGCGAACGTGAACACTGCGACTGGCGCGACCTGATCTATGTTGGCGACAATCCGCAAAAGGACTTCGTCAATCTCAACAGGGCTGGCGCAAAGACCATACGCGTCCTGACGGGCATCCACCGCCACCGCAAGGCCAGCCCTGGCTTCGACGCGCAGTTTACAATCGCGGATCTTCATGCCCTTCCCGCTCTGCTGGACGAAATCGCATCCCGGCAATAACCGGCCGAATGCAGAGCGCCATCAGCCACGCACAAGCCCCATGCACTAACCATTGCAGGCAAGCAATCAGACCGGTTTTGCAGATCATGACCAAACTTGCCTTGAACACCGTCCCGGCGAATACGCCTCCGGCAAAACTGCTGAAGAAAATCCATTCGCTACAAAAGCGCGGCAAATTTGCCGACAGCCTGCCGCTTTGCAAGAAGCTTGCGTCCCAGGGTTATGTCAGCGCCGATCTGTTGCATTTTCACGGGCTGGCCTTGCGCGCAGCCAATGATCTGGAAGGTGCACTCGTCAAGATTTACGCAGCGACGGAGAACAAGCCGAGCGATGCCATGATGCTGAATTCGCTAGGTGTGATCCTCTTTCAGATGAACGAGATCGAGCCGGCGATCGCCCAATTCAAGCGTGCCACCCAGGCTGACCAGAAATTCTACGATGCCTGGAAGAACCTCGGCATTGCGCTGAGAAAGGCAGAGCGCTACCAGGCCGCCTTCACGGCCTTCAACTGCGCCCACCACCTTGACCGCAGGCAGGTCGATCCGATGGTCAACATCGTCGAAATCCTCATCGCCACCCGCCAGTACAAACGCGCGGAAAGCGCGATGGACAAGCTTCTGGATGCCTGCAGCATCATCACACCCGGCCTTGCGCTCCAGCGGTTGCACATCGCCGAACGCCTGGAGGATCTCGACTATATCGCCGAGCATCTCGACAGGATCGACAAGGGGAAGCTGAGTGTCGACGAACAGGCGGAACTGGACAGCATCAGGGTATCGTACCTGCGCATCAGCGGTCGTATCGACGAGGCGATCGACATCCTCGAAGAGTGGGTTGATATCGATAACGCCCTTCAGGATCACTACCTGATGCTGCTGGGGCTTTGCTACGCCGAAGCCGGCCGCATGGATGACGGGATCGCCTATCACAAGGCGCTGCTTGCCAAATCGCCGGACCACACGACCGGACGCTACAATCTCGGTCTGCTGCAATTCAAGAACGGCAATCTTGAAGAAGCCTATGAGAACTATGAGTCACGCTGGCAGCGGCCCGAATTCCCCTCGAAGCGCCGCCAGTTCAGCATCGCGCGCTGGAAGGGCGAACCGCTGGAGGGAAAGAAACTGCTTGTGTGGCGCGAGCAGGGCATTGGCGACGAAGTGCGTTACGCCTCCGTTATCCCGGACCTTAAGGAACTGGGCGGTGATGTCACCTTCGAGTGCTCACCCAAATTGTCGCCGGTCTGGGAGCACTCGTTTCCCTGGGCGTCCATCGCCGATGAAGGCCCCACGGAATGCCGGGGGGATGAGGCCTATGCACATTTCGACTACCAGATCCCAGTCGGCTCGCTCGGTTCAATATTCCGGCCCGCCGTGGAGGACTTCGCCCGCAAGCAGGCGCCATGGATCCGGCGGTATCGTGAAGCCGAGGATCTGATCCGCACCCAGCTTGCCGTCGAGCCCGGCGAAATGCTGGTCGGCGTCTGCTGGCGTTCGTCTCACATGGCAACGTCGCGAGACCGGTTCTTCCTCATGGCCGAACAGCTCGAGCCGCTGAAGACCCTTCCCGGCTGCCGATGGGTCAACGTGCAGTATGATTGCTCGAACGAAGAGATCGATACGCTGCGCGATCTCGGACTTCCCCTCCACCACTTTGCAAATCTCGATCAGAAAAACGATATGGCAGGCGCATGCAGCCTCCTCGGTGCCTGCGACCTAGTCATTTCCGTCGGCGTCTCGGTCTCCGATCTTGCCGGGGGCCTCGGCGTTCCGGTCATTCAGATTGCCCGGGAAAATGCCGAAGTGTTTCTCGGGACCGACCATGTGCCCTGGTTCCCGACCTGCATGTCCCTGCGCATGAAACCGCATGGCGGCGATGCGGCGATTGCTGAAATCATCGAGCGCTGGCCCGGCATTGTCGCATGGGCGAAAGACGTCACCAGCGCCGAGCGGAGCGGGCATCCGGTGCCTGTCAAAGCTGCCCCGGCGGAGAAGAAGGCACGCCATGCCGCTCTTGATCTCGATTACGCCATCGAGGCTGCCTAGCGCACATCCGGGCGTGCTTTCCTGAAAGGCCGGAAGCCAGGCATTCCACAAACGGTGAAGATTGAGTGCCATGAGGCGCTTGACAAATTTGGAACGTTCCAGTAATTCAGTTAAAAAATTGGAACGATCCAAAAAGTCCTTTCAGGGAGGAATGAATGCGTTGGGGCCTCGTTGGCGCGAGCAGGATTGCGTCGGGTTACATGATTGATGCGATCCGGGCGCAGGAGTCATCAGACGTCCTGTCCGTTCTAAGCTCCAACAGCGCACGCGGTGAGACCTTTGCCCGGGACAACAACATCGCAGCAAGCCACACGGATCTCGATACGCTGCTTGCCGATCCGGACATCGACGCTGTCTACATCTCCACGACCAATGAAAAACATCACGCGCAGGCGCTGGCGGCGATCGCGGCCGGCAAGCACGTCCTTTGCGAAAAGCCGCTGGCGATGACCCTGGCCGACGCCGTCGAAATGGTCCGCGCCGCATCGGAAAAGGGCGTCGTGTTTGCCACCAACCACCATCTGCGCAACGCGGGATCGCATCTGGCAATCAAGCAATTGATCTCCAGCGGGCGGATCGGCAAGGTCCTGAGCGCCCGCGTTTTTCACGCGGTGAACCTGCCGGAACATCTCAGGGGATGGCGCATCAACGACGCAGCCGCCGGCGGTGGTGTCATTCCGGACATCGTCGTTCATGATGCCGATACCATTCGCTTCCACCTCGACGAGGATCCGGCCACGGTTGTCGCCCAGGCTGGAACCTCGGGCATGGGGGACGGTGTCGAAGACAGTGTCATGTCGGTCTGGACCATGCCGTCGGGTGCAATGGTGCAGACCCATGAGAGCTTTACCCACAAATTTGCCGGATCAGGCATCGAGTTTCACGGTACCGAGGGCTCGATCTTCGCGCGCAACGTCATGACGCAACAGCCGGTGGGCGAAATCTGGCTGACGGACGAAACCGGTCGGCACGAAATTCCGTTCGAAAGCCACAATCTTTATGTCCGTTCGCTCGGGCTTTTCCACGCGGCGGTCGCCGGCAGCGGGCGCCCGTCTGCGGACGGCGTTGACGGCATCAAGTCACTCGCCGTTGCCCTTGCCGTTCGCACGGCCGCCAAGGCCGGCAAGTCCGTCGATGTCGACTACGGAGGCTTCTAGAAGATGGCGTCGAAAGTCGTCACGGCCAAGGAAGCGGCAGGCCGGATAGGAGACGAAGCGGTGGTGACCGTGTCGTCGTCGTCGGGTCTCGGCTGTCCCGACAAGGTGCTGCAGGCGATTGGTGACAGGTTTGACCGCGAGGGACATCCGAGGGCCATCACCACGCTTCATCCCATAGCCGCCGGGGACATGTACGGCATCAAGGGCATTGATCACATTGCCAAGGACGGAATGCTGTCGGCCATCATTGCAGGTTCATACCCGTCCGGCCCTTCTTCGATGCCGATGCCGCAGATCTGGCAAATGCTCGTTGAAGACCGTGTCGCCGCATACAATGTCCCGTCCGGAATTCTGTTCGACATGCACCGCGATGTCGCCGCCAGGCGCCCCGGCGTCCTGACAAAGGTCGGTCTCGACACCTTCGTCGACCCGCTGCGTCAGGGATGCGCCATGAACGCGGCCGCCATGCAAAGGCCCATTGTGTCGCGCGTGGAACTCGGCGGAGATACCTGGCTACATTTTCCCAACATCGTCCCCGATGTCGCAATCATCAGGGCAACCACCGCCGATGAGCGCGGCAACCTGACCTATGAGCATGAAGGCGCCTATCTCGGCGGCCTGGAACAGGCGATTGCCGTGCGCAATCACGGCGGCCTGGTCATCGCGCAGGTCAAGCGTGTAACGGCCTGCGGTTCGCTGCGCCCGCACGATGTTCGGGTGCCCGGGCACCTGGTAGACCTGATTGTTGTCGATCCGGACCAGTTGCAGACGACGGAGACCGAATATGATCCGGCGATCGCCGGCGAGATCATGCGGCCATGGTCAAGCTTCACGCTGGCCGAACACGGCGTCGAAAAAATCGTCGCGCGCCGTGCCGCCATGGAACTGAAGACCGGTCAGACCGCCAATCTCGGTTTCGGCATTTCGGCCATGGTGCCGCGCATCCTTCTGGAGGCCGGCAAGGAACAGGCGGTGACCTGGGCTATCGAACAGGGCGCCACGGGCGGCATGCCGCTCACCGGCTTCGCCTTCGGTTGCGCCTCCAACGCGGATGCCTATGTGCCCTCGCCGCAGCAATTCACCTATTTCCAGGGCGGCGGTTTCGATGTCTCGTTCCTGTCTTTCCTCGAGATCGACCTGGAGGGCAATGTCAACGTCTCCAAGCTCGGCAAGAAGCCTTATCTGACCGCCGGTTGCGGCGGTTTTGTCGATATCACCGCCAACGCCAGGAAGATTGTCTTCTCCGGCCTTTTTGAGGCCGGCGCGACGCTTGACCTTTCCGACGACGGACTCACGGTGACCGCCCCGGGAAAGTTCACCAAGCTGGTGGATGAGGTCGAACACGTGACATTTTCCGGGCGCCGCGCCCGCGAGACCGGACAGGAAGTCATTTATATCACGGAACGCTGCGTCATCCGGCTCACCGAAGACGGTCTAGTCGCCACCGAAATCATGCCCGGGATCAATCCGGCGCGCGATATCATCGACGCATCGCACGGCCGTGTCCGCGTCGCTGACAATCCGGTTGAAATGCCGCGAGCGCTGCTGGCCGATGCGCCGCTGGAGTTGAACCTGTGAGCGCGCTTCATCTCATCAGGCATGGCACGATCGCGGAACTGCGCCTCGACAACCCGTCGAAGCTGAACGCCTTTACGACCGAAATGCTTCGGTCGCTGGAAACCCATTGCGCGGAACTGGATCGGGACGACACTGTCTCGGCGGTCGTGATCACGGCTGAGGAAAGCCGGGCCTTTTGCGCCGGAGCAGACATCAAGGCCTGGGCGGAACTGGAGCCGTGGGAATTCGCCAGATACTGGGTGCGGGAAGGTCATCGCGTGTTCGATAGGCTGGCGCGCCTCTCAAAGCCGACGATCGCCGCTCTGAACGGCCATGCCTTTGGCGGCGGGCTCGAGTTCGCCGCGACGGCAGACATCCGCACCATGGCGCCCGAAGCGACGCTCGCACTTCCGGAAGCCGGTGTCGGGATCGTGCCAGGGTGGTCCGGAACACAACGGCTCGTCCGGCTGCTGGGAGAACCCCTGGTCAAGGAAATGGCGCTTCTTGGGCGTCGGATAAACGCCGAACGAGCCTATGCGGCGGGCTTTGTGGCTGAGATTTCCGACGATCCGCGCACCGCCGCCCTGGCAATTGCCGAGGGCCTTTCCGACAAGTCGAAACGGTCGATTGAGGCGGCCAAATACATGATCCACGCGGCGGTCGGCGAAGACCGCGATGCGACGATCGAGACGCTGGCGGCAGGCATGGTTGCACCGACCACGGACCGTGACGAGGGTGTCTCCGCCTTTCGCGAGAAACGCAAACCGAACTTCCCGGGCAGATGAATATGACGAATTTCAACGTGATCGCCGCGACTGACGCGACGGGGCTCGCAGAACCCTTCGACGCCCGCCATCTTATCGACGGCCGGTGGCAGGCGAGCGCGGATGGCGCGACCTTCGAGCGGGCTTCCCCTGCGCACGGATCGCTGGTCACCCGGGCAAGCCGCGGAGGCCCGCAGGATGTCGAAATGGCGATTTCCGCGGCGAGAACGGCCTTTGATAACGGCACCTGGTCGCAAACAAGCGGCAAGGATCGTGCAACGCTGCTGTTGAAAGTCGCCGACCTGATTGACCGCGAGCGCGACCGGATCGCGCTCATGGAAACGATGGAATCCGGCAAACCGATCAGCCAGGCGAAGGCGGAGATCGAAGGCGCCGCAGATCTGTGGCGCTATGCGGCATCGCTGGCACGCACAATGCACGGCGAAAGCCACAATACGCTCGGAAATGACATGCTGGGCATGGTGCTCAAGGAGCCGATCGGCGTTGTCGCAATCATCACGCCGTGGAATTTCCCATTCCTCATCGTCTCGCAGAAGCTGCCATTCGCGCTGGCGGCCGGTTGCACGGCCGTCATCAAGCCGTCCGAGATGACACCGGCCACCACCGCCATTCTCGGTGAACTCGTCATAGAAGCGGGCCTGCCGACAGGTGTCGTCAATATTGTGCTCGGCTATGGCGATCCGGTCGGAGCGGCCATGACCACGGACCGGCGAGTCGACATGGTGACATTCACCGGCTCCACGGCGGTCGGCAAGGCCATTGTTTCTGCAGCCTCCGGAACGCTCAAGAAAGTGTCGCTCGAACTGGGTGGCAAAAATCCGCAGGTCATTTTCCCCGATGCAGATCTGGACGGCGCCGCCGATGCGGTCGTTTTCGGCGTCTATTTCAACGCCGGGGAATGCTGTAACTCCGGGTCACGAATCATCGTCCACGAAGATATCGCTGACGATTTCGTCGGACGCATCACGGCCCTCTCAAGAAAGGTTCCGTTCGGCGATCCGCTCGATCCGGAGACCAAGGTCGGCGCCATCATCACGCCCGAGCATTGTGCGAAAATCGACCGGTACGTTCGTGATGCCGCCGCCGGTGGCGCGGAGATAAAACTGGGTGGCGGCGCCCTGCCGGTCCCGGGCTTGAACGGCCAGTTCTATCAGCCGACCGTGATCGCCAATGTCGGCAGCCAGATGCCGATTGCGCGCGAGGAAGTGTTCGGTCCTGTCTTGTCGGTATTGACATTCAGGACGCTGGATGAAGCAATTGCACTGGTCAATGATGCCGAGTACGGCCTGTCGGCCGGTGTTTGGAGCGATGACGTCCACACATGCCTTGAGTTTGCGCGGCGCGCGCAAGCCGGCACCGTCTGGACGAACACCTGGATGGACGGATTTGCCGAACTGCCGTTCGGCGGCGTCAGGGAAAGCGGGCAGGGTCGGGAGCTTGGCCGCTACGGATTGGAAGAGTTTCTCGAGGCGAAGACAGTCATGATGCGGATAGGCCGCACGCGCACGCCTTGGGTTGACCCGCAGACGGCCTGATTGTCTGCGGTGAAAACAAAATTGCGCAAACCAGGGAGGTATTCCATGCGTATTTTGACAACAACACTCACGGCCGTCGCCGCTTTGACGGCGGTCACCTGTGCCCAGGCGCAGGATGTTGAGGTTCTGCACTGGTGGACTTCAGGCGGCGAGGCAGCAGCGCTCAACGTTCTGAAGGACGATCTTTCCGGCCAGGGTATCGGCTGGCAGGACATGCCTGTCGCTGGTGGCGGCGGCACGCAGGCCATGACGGTCCTGCGCGCACGTGTAACGTCCGGCAATGCGCCCACCGCGGTCCAGATGCTTGGCTTCGACATCACCGACTGGGCCAAGGAAGGCGCGCTGGCCGACCTGAACACCCTTGCGGATCAGAACAAGTGGGGCGATGTCATCCCCGCCGCGTTGCAGAAATTTGCAACCCATGACGGAAAGTGGGTGGCCGCGCCGGTCAACGTCCACTCGACCAACTGGGTCTGGGCCAACAAGGCGATCATGGATGAACTCGGCATTTCCCAGCCGCAGACCTGGGACGAATTCGTCGCAGCAATGCAAAAGGCAAAGGATGCCGGTTATACGGCGCTTGCCCATGGCGGTCAGGCCTGGCAGGAAGCAACCATCTTCGATGCCGTTGCAATGGCAGCCGGTGGTCCGGAGTTCTATCAGAAGGCCTTTGTTGAGCTCGACGAAGACACGCTCTCCTCGGATACGATGAAGGAAGTCTTCGACCGCATGGGCACACTGCGTGGCTTTGTCGATGACAATTTCTCCGGTCGCGACTGGAACCTTGCCACCGCCATGGTGATCAACGGCGACGCCGCCTTCCAGCTGATGGGTGACTGGGCCAAGGGTGAGTTCCTCAACGCCGGCAAGACGCCGGGCGAGGACTTCCTGTGCTACCGCTTCCCGGGCACGCAGCAGCAGGTGACGTTCAACTCCGACCAGTTCGCCATGTTCGACCAGGACGGGGCGGTTTCCGATCAGCAGGCCGCGCTTGCATCGGCGATCCTGTCACCGGGCTTCCAGATCGCATTCAACAAGGTCAAGGGCTCCGTTCCTGCCCGTACCGACCTTGATGTGGCTGAACTCGATGCTTGCGGACAGCAGGGCTATGAGGAATTCAAGGCGGCCGCAGCGAGCGGCAACCTGTTCGGATCCTTCGCCCACGGCCACGCCAACCCGGCCGCAGTGAAGAACGCGATGTATGATGTCATCACTGCGCACTTCAATGGTGAGTATGACAGCGCAACCGCTGTCGACGAACTCGTCACCGCAGTCCAGATCAACAAGTGATCCTTGCATGACGGGGGGCGGCCACTCCGGCCGCCTCCTGCCCCGGGAGTTCCGAAATGTCCTATACCGAGACAGCAGCCCGCCCCGGTCTGATTGACCGGCTGCGAGACGCGCTGCCCAAGCTGGTCCTGAGCCCGTCGGTGGCGATTGTTGCCATCTTCGTCTACGGCTTCATCGTTTTCACGTTCTATCTGTCTTTCACCAACAGCCGGATTCTGCCGGAGTTCGGATGGGTCGGATGGCAGAATTACGAGAACCTTTTCCGTATTCGCGCCTGGGACACGGCGGTCACCAACCTCATCATTTTCGGATCCCTTTACATCATCATCTGCTGTGCGCTCGGGCTTTTGCTGGCGATCCTGCTTGACCAGCACATCCGCGCCGAAGGGTTCATCCGCACGATCTATCTCTACCCGATGGCGTTGAGCTTCATCGTTACCGGTGTCGCCTGGAAATGGTTCCTCGATCCCGGCATCGGCCTTGAAGCTGTTGTCCAGGGCTGGGGATGGGAGAGTTTCAAGTTCGGCTGGATCAAGGACCGCGAGATGGCCATCTACACGATTGTCATCGCCGCCGTCTGGCAGACATCCGGTTTTGTCATGGCGATGTCCGCCTTTGTCGTGCTCGCTCACATGGCCATCAAATCCTACGACCTGGTCATTGCGCTGACCGGCGGCGGTCCCGGAACAGCCACCGAACTGCCGGCGACGTTCATGTACTCCTACACCTTTACCCGCAACCAGATGGGCATCGGTGCCGCATCCGCGGTCATCATGCTCATGACCATCGCAGCGATCATCGTGCCCTATCTGTGGTCTGAGTTGAGGGAGAAAAAATAATGTCTAACACTTCCTCCACCCAATCCATCAGCACGGAAACCACGGCGACCGCTGGTCTGCAGAGCCAGGTGTCCCGGTTCAACCCGGCACGGATCGTCCTTTATGCCTTGCTGGCGATATTCTGCATCTACTACCTCCTGCCGCTCTACGTGATGCTGGTGAATTCTCTGAAACCGCTGTCGGAGATCACCGCCGGCGGCATGATGGCCCTGCCACGTGAATGGACGCTGGCACCGTGGGGAAGCGCCTGGTCGACGGCACAGGTCGGCGTCGAGGCGACAGGCCTGCGCCCCTATTTCATCAACTCCATCCTGATGGTCGTCCCGGCGGTCGCGATTTCGACACTGCTCGGCGCCCTCAACGGATACGTGCTGACCAAATGGGCCTTTCGCGGCTCGACGATCCTGTTCGGCCTGCTGCTCTTTGGCTGCTTCATCCCATTCCAGATGGTGCTCATCCCCATGGCAAGGATGCTTGGCCTGATGGGGCTGGCCGGCTCGGTTCCGGGTCTCGTCTTTGTGCACCTTGTTTACGGCATCGGGTTCTCGACCCTCTACTTCCGCAACTATTACGCCGCCTTCCCGACCGAGCTGGTCCGCGCGGCGCAGATCGACGGCGCCGGCTTCTTCACCATCTTCTGGCGCATCCTGCTGCCGTCTTCCGGACCGATCGCTGTGGTCTGCATCATCTGGCAGTTCACCAATATCTGGAACGACTTCCTGTTCGGCGCCTCGTTCTCCGACTTCGACAGCCAGCCGATGACTGTCGCGCTCAACAACCTGGTCCAGTCCTCGACCGGCGTGAAAGAGTACAATGTGCACTTTGCCGGCGCGATCATGGCGGCACTTCCGACACTCCTCGTCTACATCGTGGCCGGACGCTTCTTCGTCCGCGGCCTGATGGCTGGCTCTGTAAAAGGATAAGACAATGGGCTTTCTCGATATCAACAAGGCGACAAAGTCATACGGATCCGTCAAGGTCCTCCACGAAACCAACATATCTGTCGAGGAAGGCGAGTTCCTCGTCCTGGTCGGCCCGTCCGGCTGCGGCAAATCAACATTGCTCAACATGATCGCCGGCCTTGAGGACATCACAACAGGCGAAATCGCGATCCGCGGACGTGGCATGAACGGTGTCAAGCCGGCGGACCGCAATATCGCGATGGTGTTCCAGTCCTACGCGCTCTACCCCAACATGACGGTGAAGGGGAACATCGCCTTCGGCATGGAGATGCACGGCATTGCCAAGCCCGAGCGCGAGAAACGGATCGCACAGGTGGCGGACCTCTTGCAGATCAGCCACCTTTTGGACCGCAAGCCCGGACAGCTCTCCGGCGGCCAGCGCCAGCGTGTCGCCATGGGCCGTGCCCTCGTGCGCGAGCCGGATGTGTTCCTCTTCGATGAGCCGCTGTCGAACCTTGACGCAAAGCTGCGCGTCGACATGCGCACGGAAATCAAGAAACTGCACCAGAAACTGGGCACGACGATTGTCTATGTGACGCATGACCAGATCGAGGCGCTGACGCTGTCGACACGCATCGCCGTGATGTTCGGTGGCTATGTGCAGCAGCTTGGCACGCCGAAGGAAATCTACGACAACCCGGCCAACATGTTCGTCGCCGGCTTCATGGGCTCGCCTTCCATGAACCTGTTCCCGGCCAAGGTCGTCTCGGCCAACGGAGCTGCAGCGGCAGAGGTCAATCTTGCCAATGGCAGCGTCGCGGCCATCCCGTTTGCCGGAGACCGCATGGCATCGAATGTCGGCAGGGATATCATCCTCGGCATCCGCCCGGAGGCCATAACAGACAAGGACGGCGCCGATCGCAACTCCCGCGCCATTCATGTCGTGGAGGCGCCGGTCGAGGTGACAGAGCCCGCCGGATCGGACACATTCGTTGTCAGCCAGATCGGCGGAACCGACGTGACCGGGCGCTTTCGCGCCGATGTCGCCGTCAAGGCCGGTGAGGTTTTCCCGTTCGCCTTCAACATGGAAAAGGCTGTTGCCTTTGATCCCGAGAGCGAGCAGCGGATCGCCTGATCGATGCAGACTACGCCTGACATTGTGATCGTCGGCAGCGGCATGGGCGGCGCAACCCTTGCCGCTGCGCTCGCGCCATCCGGTGCGAGAATTACCGTACTGGAGCGCGGGCACCGGAGAGCGCCCGACGCACCGGCACGCGATCCGTGGCGTATTTACACCAACAGCGCCTTCCGCTCGCGCGAGACCTGGCTGGACGAACGGGACCGGCCGTTCGAGCCCGGCAACTATTACAATGTCGGCGGCAATTCCAAACTCTACGGGGCGGTCCTGATCCGCTACCGCGAGGAGGATTTTGACGACGTCGAACACTATGACGGCGTTTCGCCGGCCTGGCCTTTCCGTTACGCCGAGATGGCACCCTGGTACGACGCCGCCGAGCAGCTCTACAACGTCCGCGGCGACGTCGAATCCGATGCCACGGAACCGCCGCATGGTTCGCCCTACCCCTTTCCGCCGGTGCCGGACGAGCCGGCAATCAAAAGCGCGCGGGAGCGTCTGGAGAAAGCCGGTGTCCGGCCGTTCAGCCTTCCGCTTGGTGTCGACATCGACCGCTGGCTTGCCGCCGGGGAAACCGGCTGGGACGGATATCCGGACCAGCGATGCGGAAAGATGGACGCCGAGACCTGCGGCCTGGCGGCGGCGCTTGGCCACGACAATGTCGAACTGGTCTCCGGCGCCCGTGTGACCGGGCTGAAAGTCGGAACCGACAATCGGCGCGTCAGCGAGGTCGTCTATGAAAGGGACGGTGTGGAACACGTCCTGCGACCGCGGGTCGTCGCCCTTTGCGCCGGAGCGGTACAGTCGGCGGCGCTTCTGCTCGGTTCAGGGCTTGCCAACAGCTCCGATTATGTCGGCCGCTGTTTCATGAACCACAACGCAACGGCCGCCATCGCCATCGATCCCCGGTTTCGCAATGACGCCGTCTACCAGAAGACCTTTGGCGTCAACGACTGGTATCTGTCCGACGGCAATGGCGGAAAGCCCCTCGGCAACGTGCAACTGCTGGGCAGAGTGACGCCGGACATACTGAAGATCCAGGTCCCCGGCCTGCCGATGATGGCGGCACGCTGGATTTCCGGCCACGCCATCGACCTCTACCTTATATCCGAAGACCTGCCGGACCCGCAGAACCGCATTGTCCTGAAAGACGGTGATATCCAGCTGATATGGCGGCGCACCAACATGGCGGCACATGAGAAGCTGCTTGAAAGGACCAAAAAGACCCTTAAGGCAGCGGGCTTCCCGTTTGTCCTGTCGCGTCTGTTCGACGGCCGTGTCCCGTCGCACCAGTGCGGCACAGTCCGCCTTGGCGCTGATCCGGAGACCTCCGTGCTCGATCCGCAATGCCGGTCATGGGATCATCCCAATCTTTTTGTCACCGATGCCGGCGCCTTGCCGACATCGGCCGCGGTCAATCCCGCCCTCACAGTCGCCGCCCTGTCGCTGCGCACGGCTGAAACCATCAGACAGGAGCTTGCGCAATGAGCAGGATTGCCCTCGTAACCGGTGGACAGAAGGGAATCGGGCTTGGCATCGCCGAAGCGCTGATCGGCGCCGGCTACAAGGTCGCCCTTGCCGCGCGCAGCAAGGACACGGCTCCCGAAGTCGAACAGGCGCTGTCCAACCTTGGCGCCGATGCTGTCTATTTTTCCCATGACCTGCAGAATGTCGACGGCCATGGCGGCCTTCTTGATCGGGTGGAGGCGCATTTTGGTCCCGTGTCGACCCTGGTGTCCAATGCCGGCGTTCCGGCAAGGGTGCGCGGCGACATGCTCGACCTCCAGCCGGACAATTTCGACTTTGTGCTGGGTGTGAACCTGCGCGGCGCATTCTTCCTGGCACAGGAGACCGCCCGCCGCATGCTGGATCTGCCGGACGAACCCTACCGTTCAATCACCTTCGTGACCTCCGTCAGCGCAACGATGGTGTCCATTGAACGGGCTGAATACTGCATATCGAAGGCAGGGGCGGCGATGATGGCCGAACTGTTTTCCGTCCGCCTGGCGCCGCATGGCATCGGCGTTTTCGAACTGCGTCCCGGCATCATCGAGACAGGCATGACGGCGGGCGTGAAGGACAAATACACCGCCCGCATCGAGGGCGGTCTGGTACCCGCCGCGCGTTGGGGAAAACCCGCCGATATCGGTGCCTGTGTCGTCCCGATTGCGAGCGGTGAAATGGCCTTTGCCACCGGATCGTCGATCGCCGTGGACGGCGGCCTTTCCATTTCCCGCCTTTGAGAGACAATCATGGAAAAGGGCTACGATTTCATCATTCTCGGGGGCGGCAGCGCGGGCTCTGTGCTGGCAGCGCGGCTTTCCGAAGACCCCGCCGTCAGGGTTCTCCTGCTTGAAGCGGGCGGCAGGGACTGGCATCCGTTCTTTCACCTGCCGGCGGGTTTTGCCAAGATGACCAAGGGCATCGGCTCCTGGGGCTGGCATACCGTTCCGCAGAAAAACATGCAGAACAAGGTCTTCCGCTACACGCAGGCGAAGGTCATCGGTGGCGGCTCGTCCATCAACGCACAGATATACACCCGCGGCAATGCGCTTGACTATGATGAGTGGCGGCAGATGGGCTGCGAGGGATGGGGCTACGAGGACGTGCTACCCTACTACAAGAAGGCCGAGGACAACGACACGTTCGACAACACCTGGCACGCCAAGGGCTGGCCGTTGGGTGTTTCCCGGCCGCGTGCACCGCTGCCGATCTGCGAGGCCTATTTCGACGCCGCCGGCGAACTGGACATTCCGCGCAATCTGGACCTGACCGGGGAAAGCCAGGACGGTGTTGGCTACTACCAGTTGACCCAGCGCAACGCTCGAAGGTCATCGGCATCGATGGCCTATCTCGCTCCGAACAGGGGCCGCCAGAACCTTCATGTCCGCACCGGGGTCCAGGTCCGGCGCATCCTCGTCGACAACGATATGGCGACCGGTGTGGAACTTGCCGACGGATCAAAGCTTACCGCCAGTTCCGAAGTCATTTTGTCCTGCGGCGCCATCGGCTCGCCCCGCCTCCTGCAGCTTTCGGGCATGGGTCCCGCCGAGCATCTGTCCTCGCTCGGAATCAAGGTTGCCCATGACCAGCCGCAAATCGGCGCCAACCTCCAGGACCACCTCGATCTCTACTGCATCTGCGAGGTCAGCGGCCCGCATACCTATGATCGTTTTGCCAAGCCGCACATGTCGGCGATAGCCGGCCTCCAATACCTATTGACGAAAACCGGACCGGTTGCCTCCAGCCTCTTCGAGACAGGCGGTTTCTGGTATGCCGATCCGGAGGCGCGCTCGCCGGACCTTCAGTTCCATCTCGGCCTCGGGACAGGCATCGAATCCGGCGTCGCAGCCATGCCCGATGGCGGCGTCACGCTGAATTCCTGCTACCTGCGCCCGCGCTCGCGCGGAACGGTTCGGCTGCAGAGCGACGACCCGGCTAAGGAGCCGCTGATCGATCCCAACTATCTTGAAGATCCGAGGGACCGTGAAATGTCGATCCGCGGCCTGAAGCTGACGCAGGAAATCCTCGCGCAATCACCCCTGAAACCGTTTATCAAGGCCGAGCGCCTGCCCGGCCCGGACGTTAAAACCGACGAGGAATACTTCGCCTTCATCTGCGAGCACTCGAAGACCTCGCATCACCCGGCGGGCACATGCCGCATGGGATCGGACCCGGAGGCAGTCGTCGATCCACGCCTTCGCTTCAACGGCATCGGAAGATTGCGCATCGCCGATGCCTCGATCATGCCCAATGTCATTTCATCCAACACCAATGCGGCGGCCATCATGATCGGCGAGAAGGCCGCCGACATGATCCGCCACGACAACGGGATATCCACATGATCCGCCATATCGTTCTCATCCGCTTTCGCGACGATGTATCGGAAGACAAAGTCTCTGAGCTGTTTGCCGAACTCCACACCATAAAGGACAAGGTTCCGGGCGTAATCGCCATTACTGCAGGGCGCAGTGAAAGCCCGGAAAAGATCGAGCGCGGCTACATGCATGGATTTGTCGTCGATTTCGAGGACTGGGAGGCGCTGGCGGCTTACCAGGAACACCCGGATCACAAGGCGCTTGGCGCCGGGCTGGTCGCCCACGCGGTCGGCGGCATCGACGGCATCCTTGTCCTTGATATTCCCGTTGCCGGGCAGCCCGCCTGACCCATCAGATACCGGAGCCAATCATGCTGACACTGCCCACCAAAGACAATCGGCTCGAGGCCTACAAGCTCAGCGGCGTCGCGCTGGAACCGCGTGCGCCGGAGATTCCGTTGAACCGCACGGCATTCGCGGCGGCACATGTTGTATCCGATCCGGTGGCAGAGCGCGATCCGTGGATCGCACCGCCCGCCGTTGACTGGGACAACACGCTTCGGTTCCGTCACTGGCTCTGGGACCAGGGTCTTGGTCTCGCCGAGGCGATGGACACGGCACAGCGGGGAATGGGCGTTGACTGGCCGACAGCAAGGGAACTGATCGAACGCACGATGCGCGAGGCAAAGGCGCATCCCCTGAAGCCGCGCGTTGCCTGCGGCGCCGGAACCGACCAGCTTGATCCCTCTGAGATCAAGACCGCGGACACGATCATCACTGCCTATTCTGAGCAGATCGAGGCCATCGAGGCCGCCGGCGGCCAGGTGATCATCATAGCTTCGAGGGCCTTTCCGGCAATCGGCGCGAACACTTCCACCTATGCCGAAATTTACGGGCATCTGCTGGAGCAAGTCTCGCAACCCGCCATCCTGCACTGGCTGGGCGACATGTTCGACCCGGCGCTCAAGGGCTACTGGGGCGGCGAAACCGTGGCCGCCGCATCGGACGCGGTCCTTTCGATCATCGAGAGCAATGTTGAAAAAGTGGACGGCATCAAGATCTCGCTGCTCGATCAGGCCCACGAGGAAGCCTTCAGGGCGCGGCTTCCGACCGGCATCCGGCTCTATACCGGCGACGATTTCAACTATGCCGACCTGATTGAGGGTGACGGGGACCGTTATTCGCACGCGCTCCTCGGCGCATTTGCCGCGATCGCGCCCGTCGCAAGCCAGGCGCTGGAGGCGCTGGCCCGAAACGACAAGGAAACCTATCACGCCCTGTTTGAACCGACGGTTCCGCTCAGCCGGGAAATCTTCAGGGCACCGACGCAGTTCTACAAGGCCGGCATTGCCTTTCTTGCCTGGTTGAACGATGCGCAAAGTCATTTCATCATGCCCGCCGGCTTCCAATCGGCGCGCGACATAACCCATTATGCAGAAGTCTTCCGTCTCGCCGATCAGGCGCGGCTCCTGTCGCGGCCGGATATCGCCGAGGAACGCATGGGCCTGCTCCTGAAACTGCACGGCATCGGCTGAACCAGCATGGGCAAGAGACCGACAATTCTCGACGTGGCCCGGCATGCCGGTGTTTCAAAGTCGACGGTCTCGCTGGTTCTGCAGAACTCCCCGCTGGTCAAAGAGGCCACCCGGAAGGACGTCGAGAAATCGATGGCCGCGCTCAGCTACGTCTACAACCGCTCCGCGGCCGGATTGCGCGGCGCTTCCACCGGGCTGATCGGCCTCATCATCAACGACCTGCGCAATCCGTTTTTCACCGAGTTTGCCGCAAGCGCACAGATGACCTTCGCAAGCAAGGGCTATTCGACGGTGATCGCCAATACGGATGAAGATCCCGACATCCAGGCACAGGTCATCGAATCGATGATCGAGCACGGCGTCTCCGCCTTCGTCATTTCGCCGGCCTATGGCGGTGATTGCCGCGCGTTCGACCGCATCCAGCGTGCCGCGATCCCGACACTGCAGGTTCTGCGGCAACTGGATGAGCGCACGGACATCTTTCCCTTCGCCTCGCTCGACTATGGGTCCGGCGGAGCCATGGCGGCTAAGCACCTCATCGATCTTGGATGCCGCAATATCGCTTTTGTCGGCGGATTGCAGGACCGTCCGATCACGCTGGAGCGCATGTCCGGCTACGATGCAGTCATGAAATCGGAAGCACAGGAACCGCGATGGTTTCACGGACGGCCTTCCAGGGCATTCGGGCGCGAAATCGCGCTCCGGCTTGTCGAGCAGAACAAGGAGATCGATGCTGCCGTGTGCTTCAGCGATCTGGTCGCCCTTGGCATGCTGAGCGGCTTCGCGGAAATCGGTGTCCAGGCCGGCAGGGATTTTCGCCTTGTCGGATTTGATGATATCGAGGAGTGCTCGCTCGCCTATCCGAGACTGAGCTCCGTGCGTTGCAACACGTCTCTGTTCGGCAGGAATGCCGCGGAAGCCATGCTGGAGTGGATGGTCGAGGGCAAGCGGCCGCCTGATACGAAACGCTACAATGTCGAGCTGATCGCCCGGCAATCCAGCCTTGGAGCGCAACAGACAAAATGACCGGCACGAACCCCCGGAACTTCCTCCGGAGCCTTTTTGACGGCGCCGTCGCGGCAGCTGATCCGATGGTTTGCGTTCCCGCCTTCTTGCCGTCCAGACCGGATGGCCGTGTGCTGGTCGTCGGCGCCGGCAAGGCATCGGCGCGGATGGCCGAAGCCGTTGAAAGCGCCTGGGGACCATGCGAGGGGCTTGTCATCACCCGCGATGGCTATGCGCGGCCATGCGCCGGCATCGAGGTGGTTGAAGCCTCGCATCCCGTACCGGATGCACGCGGGCTGGCCGCAACAAGCCGCCTCATTTCCATGTTGCAAGATCTTGGCGAAAACGATCATGTGCTCGCACTGATCTCCGGCGGCGCGTCAGCCCTGCTCGTCCAGCCCGCCGGCAATATCACGCTTGAAGAGAAGCAGCTGATCAACGAACGTCTCCTCTCATCCGGCGCGCCTATCGATGAGATGAACACGGTCCGCAAGCATCTGAGCAGGGTCAAGGGCGGGCAGTTCGCTGCTGCTGCCTTTCCCGCCCGCATGACGTCGCTGATCATTTCGGACGTCGCCGGCGACGATCTCGCATTCATCGCATCCGGGCCAACGGTCGGCGATGTAACCACTCCTGCCGACGCAGCAGCAATCCTGCAGCGCTACGGCATAGAGACGCCGGCCTCGGTGAAAGAGGTTTTGGAAGCCTCCGGCGGTGTGCTCGCACCAGAAGCTGAACTTTTGTCACGCGTTGACAACATCCTCGTCGCGGCACCGTCGAAATCGCTTGCCGCGGCCGCGGAATTGGCAAAGAGCGCCGGCATCGAGACAATTCTGCTCGGAGACGCAATCGAAGGCGAGGCACGGGAGGTCGCGGCCACCCAGGCCACGCTTGCGCTCGATATCCGTGCCGGAGGTGGTCCCGGCAAACCACCCTGTCTTTTGCTATCCGGTGGTGAATGCACCGTGACCCGCCGCGGCAACGGCATCGGCGGCCCGAACGCGGAATACGCTCTGGCGCTGGCGTTGGCATTGGAAGGCGCGGCCGGCATTCACGCACTTGCCTGCGATACCGACGGGGTCGACGGTGCCGCGGATGTCGCCGGTGCAATGGTCGGACCCGAGACGCTTTCCAGGGCCGCGGCACGCGGCGTGAACGCAAAGGCGATGCTTGCCGACAATGACAGCCACACATTCTTCGAGCGTCTCGGCGATCAGGTGCTGACAGGCCCCACCTTGACCAATGTCAACGATTTCCGGGCCGTTCTCGTCGAAAGCGCCTGACCGTTGTTCCAAGCAAACTCCGCTCAATCCGCAAAGGCCGCACGAGAATTCATCAATCCGGCGAGCGCAGCAATCTGGCGACGAAACTGTTGAACAGGGCTTCGCGCTGCTTGTAGACCTGCCTGTTGAAATGGGGATCATTTGCAAGCTGGTAGTCCAGCATTTCGGACTGGACCGCCTCAAGCACCGTGTCACTTGTCTGCCGGCTTTTGATTCCACCCGTCGGCGCTGCACCGAACGCATAGTAGCGCCAGGCAACCGGCGGAATGCCCGGATCGTCCAGCCGGGCAATCATGGTGTCCCGGATGACTTCCGGATCATGGGACCTTGGACTGTATGGCTTGACCAGCGACAGTGGCCCGATCCGGTCGACATAGACGATTGTACCGACCGGTTTGCGGGCGGGGCCGGGAAAGGCGCCGGTCGTTATCGCATCATTCGATATCTGAACACCGTAGCCGACCGGGGCGTCGGTATCCGCCAGCCTCTCTGCGATACGCGGATCGCCGATGCTCAACGCCCGAAGATCGATGGGCAAAAGGCCGCCCGCATTGAAATCGGAGTCCAGCCATTCGGTCGTCATCGTATCGGCCCACAGAGGACTGCCCACCCGCGGTGCTCCATAGGTAATCAATTTGAGCTGCTGCCACGGCCAGTTGCGCAAACTGCCCGGCATCGCCGGGCCGGCGGCGGAAGGGCCGTATTTGTCTCCAAGAAAAAGTGCGCTCACGAAATGCTGTGCAATTCCGCCGCCAAGGCTGTGCCCGGTGACATAGATGTTTTTCGGCGCACGCCTTTTTTGAAGCGCTGCCGCCCTTTCAAGGCACTTGAACAGGCGCGGCAGCGTCTCCTCCGTGCTGTGGGCAATGCCGCGGTGGACCGTTCCGATTGTGGTGATCGCACTGACCCCGTCCTGCGGCGGAACGAGACGGTATCCTAGGTCCGATATCCAGTCGGGGTTGCCCGACGCATCCGTGGTACTGGCACCGCGCAGGATCGAGTTCAGGACGGATCCGCCGCGGCTTCCCCTGAACGCGATATGGATATCATAGCCATCGCTTCCCTCCGGGTAACGCACCAGAACATAGCCCATCAGGCTTTGCGATGCCGGCTGGTCCGGCTCACCCTTGTTACCCGTCCCGCCTTCAAAGGCGAGCACAATATCGCGGGCTCCAGAAGCGCGGGCCGCACGGTTGGAAACCACGTGCCGCACGGCAACGTCGCCCGCAGGTCGGCCGGTCCTTCGGTAACACATGTGCACCGATGCGATCCTGGATGTGATTTCGGTGGGCGTCCGGTATTCGACCCATTTTCCGCCGGTATTGTTCAATATGGCCTGCCAGGGATAAAGGCCGTCATACCGGTAGACGATCGGATCGTGGCGTGGATTGTCGGCAAAGCCGCTTAAGAGGCCCGGACCACGATATCCACCAAGAAAGGGCTGTTGGCGTATCTGCCGGCGTCCCGTGACCGCCGCCCACTGCCGGACCCTTTCCTTCAGCTCTTCAGCGGGCGCACCCGCTTCTTCCGCCTCCTCGTAATAGGGATCGAACGGCCAGACCAGCGTTTGGCCGTAAAGCTGGTAGGCCAGGATCGAAAGGTCGAGATGATAGACCAGGGGATCATAGGGGAATTGCGAATAGGCCGGCCGATCAGCAATGCTGGCGTCATGGTGTCCGCCCAGGTGCGTGGTACACGCCGAAAGAACGGTTAGTGCGGCCAGCAGTACGGTGGCGGATACACGAAATCTGCGCATCGGGCCCCCAAAAAATCTGAGCATCATCAGATCACATATGCCCTGTCGACCGGACCGCGGCCTGAAGAAGAGAACCGCAACTTCCGGGAGACTGAAAAATCAATATCTACAAACAAGTCCCAGAAGCTTTAGCAAATCAGCGTCGGAGCCGGCAATCCGGCGAGTGGCCATGATCCACAGACCGTGTTCCCGCTGTTGCTGAAACGGCAATCGACGCCGCGCAACAAACCCCACGTATTCTCAGGTGTTTTGTGTCCGGGATCCGAAAACATCTCGGCGGACATCCCCCGAATGGGGGATGCCCAAACCTGTGTCCGTCGTGAAAATATTGAACGAGCCGGATCCGCAGCGGATCGGCGACTTGTTGTGAGGAGCAACTGAAATGAGAGCCCCTGCTTTTACAATGGCGTTTTTGCTCGCAACGGCAGTCTTTGTCACATCGGGTCAAGTCTCGGTCCTGGCTGCTCAGAAAAACATTGCAACGACAAATAACTCCGCTCAAAACCTCTCCACGTCATCAGACACGGGCACCTCCAGCAGCGGCATCAACACGGAGCAACTCAACAACAAGTACCCGGAGAATATCCCCAACAAGCAACGCAGGCCAAAGCAGCCGGATTGCATGAGCTGCGACTGAACCTGCTCCTCCCGGACGGCTGTGATTCAGTCAATTCTCCGGTTTATTTAGGAGACCGCGATTTGCTCCGGAGATTCTCAAATCTCGTCTTGATCGCGACGGTCTTGCTGACGCTCGCCAACGACAGGGCGTCGGCGGAAAATGCCGTCTTGATCGAGATCCTGAAAATTTCCAATGAAGGATTTGAGCGCTCCGGCAACGCGATTGTCGGAAGAAAAAAGGTCCTGCTCAACAGTCACGAGATTGCGCATGTGTTTCAGCAAAACCAACTTGACCTGCAATTTCTGAACAAGAGAGCCACCGAAGGACTGGTCCGCAAGATTACGGCCAAACTCAGGTCAAATCCGGGAAGAGCCGTTACAGCCTGTGAAGGCAAAACTTGCCTGACGGCCAGAGCGGCAAAGTAGAGCGGAAGCAGCAACGTAGTACCCGGAAAACCTGTCCTTTTCGGAACTTTCGAACTCAGCAACAGAACCAGACGGCCTGATGCACGGCATCCCCCGATTGGGGGATGCAGAGGAGGGCAGCCGTCGTCGTATTCTGCAAACGGGAACAGCAAAACGGATAAACGGCACACGCCATGAACCTGATCAAACATCGTCTGTGTTGCTTTTTGAAGGTCATGTGTCTCGTCGGGCCGTTCGTGACATTTCAAACCGTTGCCGTGCACCCGACATCGAGCGAAATTGTTTCCGTCAACGCATGCAGTCCGCGGGTTCCTGAGGGACACGGTAATGCCACGACCGAGAGCAAGGCCAAGCGCAATGCCCGGATCAACCTTGAGCGAAATCTGGAGCGCAGCTTTCCCGGTGACTCGAAACGGTATCTGCGAAGTGGGATTGAATACGATTGCGAAAAATCAGTACTATGGCTGTGTAAAGCGACAGCCAAGATATGCGGCTAACGACCCGTTGAACCAGCTATTGACTGTGAACGATGCCTGGTTGGAGGAAGCTTTGTGAAGAGGCCCGTGCTCCGATTGAAAAAGCCGGAAGTGCAGCAACCATTTCAGTGGTCCGGCTTCTTCCTCTCCCTGTTTGGCGCCTCGACGGTCATGTTCCTGTTTGGCCTTTTGATGGACAACACACTTAGGGCCTTTGGCATTGGAATTTCCAGCTGGTTCGACTCGTTGTGGGAATCGTTTCTCGGCACCTTTTTCGGTTCCTTTATCGCCCCGATTTTCTGGCGGATCGGGCTGATAACCTTCCCCCAGTATCTCCTGGGCGCTTTTGCCCTCGTCGTTCCGATTACAATTCTTTCCGTATTGTTTCTTTCTCAGTTTCGGGACGTCGGCATATCTGTTCCGGGGATCGACTCTGAACTTCATCCAAACCAGCATTTCGCCACCACGGCCTATATAAGACTGTTTCGTGCAATGCTTTTCGTGCCGGTCTACCTGGCCTTCTTCTACTGGATGTTTCATGTTTCGCTGGGCATGAAGCCGAGGCGGCCTGATGTTGAATAAGGGAGATGCGGTCGCGCCCGTACCCTCCCTGGACGCCATTGCATTTCCGAACCGTATTTTTCTGATTTCTCAAGCCGAGAATCCCCGGGAGGTTCGCGACAGTCTTCTAAAATCCGCTGTTTCCAACGGATGGATCGGCATGCTGGTCAATATCAATGCTGCGATGTTTGCCGGCCTCATCTCGCTGACAGCAGACTTTGGCGCTTTGAACTCGATCGTGTTCCTTGTCGTCCATTTCTGCACAACATTTATCGGCACGATCATCATCCTGGTTTTGCAGATTCGACAGCAAAACAATGTATTCACCCGCCCGGGCACATCCGAGTTTTTACTCGTCGTTGTCGATTTGCTGGCCATGCTTGGCTGGGGGCTCAGTATCCTGTTGTTCCTGTCGCCGGAATATTATGACCGGTCGCTATTGATTATCGTGTTGTTGACCGCTGCCGGTATTGGCGCGGCCACGCTGAATTCACGCCTGCTGCCATCGCTTATTCTCGGGCGGATTGTCCTTTTCTTGCCCTGCGTCGTGTACTTCATCATTGATCAGCCGCCATTTTGGGGGCTGCTGATTTGTACGCTGTTTTTTGCAACCATCGTGTCCATCGGCATCGGTTATGCAGTGCATGTCCAGCATCTCAATGAAGCAAACTATGGTTTGAAACTTCGGGAAGTCAGCGTGTTGCTTGAGCAGCAATCATTCTCTCTCGAAAGGTCCCTGTTGTCGCGCAACAGGGTGCAGGAGCGGTTGCTCAGGGAAACCAAACTTCGGGAGCGGTTTCTCCACTCCGTCAATCATGATCTGAACCAGCCGTTGAGCGCGTTGGCGCTCTACCTGAATGATTTGCGAAGCAGGACAAAGGGCGACGCACAGGCGACTGTCCAAGCTGCCCTGGATTGTTTGTCTTCTGCAAAAACCCTCATCCAGAGCATTTCCCAGTTGGCGTGGGTCGGGGAACATTTGCCCCCGCCCAGAACGACCTCCGTGCGGCTGCAGACCCTGTTGGATCAGGTGACCGAGGACGCAAAACTGCTGGCGGCCGAGAAAAACGTCTTCATCAACTGCGTGCGGACCTCTGTCAGCGTTGAGGCTGATCCGGATTACCTGGAAAGGGTCCTGCGGAACCTGATCCACAACGCGATCCAGTATTCGACAAACGGCCGCATCCTGGTGGGCGTACGTCACAGGCCGAACGGGCTGGCCGAGATCATTGTCGCCGATAACGGGCTGGGAATCTCGGTCGAGCATCAGGAAAAAATCTTCGAGGAATTCTATCAGATAGACATTCATGGAAGCAGGCTTGTGGGAAATATCGGACTTGGGCTTTCAATCGTCAAAGACCTTGTGAAAGCCATGAATGGCACGGTGATCCTTTCAAGCACCATTGATAAAGGAACCATTTTCGGTGTCCTGCTGCCGGTCTCCGGTGTTCCGGTCACGCACGTTCCAGACACCGGTTTCAAGGAAACAGGCACACTGGAGACGAAGCGGGTTCTTCTTGTCGACGATCAGAGGGAGTATCTGGATAACGTTTCCAAAATGCTCGTTACCGCGGGTTTTGAATTGGAGACCGCCTCTTCGGCAGATGAGATTGACCGGATCCAAGGCGAAGATCTTGAAGCGTTTGACTATCTGGTGCTCGATTTCAATCTCGGAGACAAACTGACCGCCTTTGATATCCTCAAGGAAAGCCCGGTCAATCTGTTTCCGAACACTTTGATAATTTCCCAGTACGACAATCCGGAAGTCATTCTCAAAGTGAAATCCAAAGGCGGACGGTTTTTGAAAAAACCCTTTTCGGCAACGGATCTTGAGAATGCACTGCGGGCGCTCGCCAGTTAGGACAGGCCGTTGCTGCGGGCAAAATCGACGGCCTCAAGTTTGTTGGAAACCTCGAAGCGGAGGAAAATTTCCTTCAAGTGACTTTTGACCGTTTCCGGCGAAATCGACAAGGCACGGGCAATTTCCTTATTGGAAAGCCCTTTGGAAACCAGAACCAGAATTTCCAGTTGTCTTGGAGTCAGCCCGAATTTCTCAGCGAGATCGTCGCCCGAGACAATCTGCTGATCTGGAACACTGCCGCTTATAAGTGTGGTGACGGTCTCAAGCAGGATTTGCGGATCGGTGTCCTTGTTGAGGAAACACGTCGCACCTGAATCCAACGCCAGATTGCGGTCGGAAATATTGATTGACGCCGACACCACGAGGATGCGCCGTTCCGGATTTTCCTCAATCAGCCTGGAGATGAGATCAGGCACGTTACACCCGGGAATGTAAAAATCGATTATGAATAGTGCCGGCTCGGTATCACTCTCACCAACAGCATCCAGAATATGGCCCACATCCTCAAATCTGTAGCAACGTGTCGGCATCGGCAGTGACTTCAGTAATAGCTCCAGCCCACCGGAAAACAGTTTGTGGTCGTCGAGAATAAAGATTTCTTTCATTGTTCTCTGGATGTGCTTCAAGATTTCCGAACAGTGCTTACTGGATGTACTGATTCAAAGTACAAAACAATACATTTATTCTTACAGTCCGTTTTCTCCCCCGTTTGGGGGATATCTTGATTGCCGCTGAAAAAGCAAACTCGATCAGGTGGGCAGATGTCTATCAACCCTAAGATCGGAGATTGTCATGTCTAAATCAAAGTACGTCAAAGTCGCCCTGGCCGCTACCGTGGCATTGCCAACAATCGCACAGCCGGCAGTTGCGGCTTCAAAGAACAATACAGCCGGCTCACAGGGTGCAATCGTTGTCGCGCAGACGAAAACCAGCACGAAGACCCAGCAACGCAATGCCAAGGCCGAACTGAATCAGGCACTGAAAAGAATGCCGCCTGCCGAAAAAGCCAAGTTGGGTCCGGCCCGTTACAACAAACTGCAAAATCTTACCGGCGCACAACTTGTAAGGGCAGGTTGTTTCACGCACGGGGTCGGATGCGGCGGAACACCCCAGTTTTCCCAGGGCGTCATCTGCTGCGCAATCATCAAGACCACGATCTGAACCAAGGGGTCGTGCTGCCATACGTGGTGGCACGAACCGCTCAAATACCTGTCCGAAAACCTCGATCTGCTCGGTGACGCGCCATGAACCAGCAAGCCCCATTCTATTCAAACACCGCAGACCCGGTGAGTTCGCAGACCATCGATCCCATGCAGTCTCGCGATGCATGGGAATCCATCATTTTTGCTGCATTCCAGGAGGCAGATCCGGAGTGCCGGATTTCAAGGCCTCCGGAAGAAATGGCCCTTGTCGAAGCAGTTTGGCCAATCGCCGAATTCGTGACAAAGCCGGTTCTTCCGGAATTCGAGGACCTGATTGCTCGGGGAATTCTTGCCCCGGAAAATGCTGAGGAAATCTTCAGCGATCTGATCACGCCCACGTGGAAGACCCTGTTCGCAGTGGTTTCAAGAAGCGTGACCGTTGAACTCGCGGCGGCAAAAGAAACCGGTCTGCTTCCGGGTGACACCGAGACCGAACGGTATGACTTCTTTATCGAATGCCTCGCAGATCCCGAATTTTCGCTTCCGGTTTTTTTGCAGAGGCCGCCTCTTTGCGCGCTCGTGGTCGAAGTTTGCAAGAACTGGCAGACATCGACAATCCTGTTTCTCACGCGCCTGAAAACCGACTGGCCGGAGATTCGCCGTGAACTTCTTAACGGGACCACGGGCGTTGTCGCTAGAATTCATCCCTCCCAGGGCGATACGCACCGGCACGGGCAAAGCGTCGTTGTATTGGAATTGGGAGGTGGGGAGAAGTTTCTCTACAAGCCGCGCTCGGTCGCCACGGAGGCCCATTTTCATGACTTCGCGGTCTGGTTCAATGAGACCGCGAACGAGAGCCTGATAAAACCTGTCACCGCAATGGACATGGACGGTTACGGGTGGTGCGAATACATTTCGCATTCGCCGGTTCGATCAAAGTCCGACCTGCGGCGCTATCACCGCAGACTGGGGATATTGCTTGCGGTGGCAAGGGTATTGCGGATTACCGATCTGCATTCCGAAAACCTCGTTGCGGATGGGGATTGGCCGGTTCTGATCGACCTGGAAACCATCTTCCATCCGCCGGAGACAAGTCTGCGGCCAAAATCGAATGACGTTTCATCGGAGCGGGCAATGGGGCGCCGGCTGGCGGAATCGGCTCAAGCCACAGGCCTGCTGCCAAGTCGGAGCTTTGACGAACTGGGCAGCAGCGACTCGCTCGATTTGGCCGGGATGGCGGATGTTGACGGTAAAAGAATACCGTTTGAGGTCCCGTCCTGGGAAAAAGTCGGGACCGATGAGATGCGATTGGGGCTCAGCCCCCAGAATATGGAGGGCAATCGAAACATTCCCATCCACAAGGGCAAGAGGATCAGGGCCGAGGATTACAAATCGGACGTCCTTTCAGGCTTTGATCGAGGCTATTCGATACTGGAAGAGAAAAAACACGAGCTTGCGAGTACCTCTGGGCCTTTGCGGTCTTTCCGCAGTGATGAAATACGGATCGTTCTGCGGGCCACGCAATTTTATCTTCAGTTGTTGACGGACGGCTCGCATCCGGACTTGCTGGTCGATTTCGACACCAAGGCGGATTGGTTCAGTACGGTCCTGGAGAACCAGCAATCAAGCCGTATCGAACGGGACCTCGGCCCCTCGGAACTGTTGGCTCTGTGGCGCAATGATGTGCCTTATTTTGTTACCACGCCATCGTCGCGGAATGTCACGGATTGTTCTGGTCGGACCATTGAGGATTGCTTGCCGGGAACCGGCTGGGCGTGCGTTTGCGGCCTATTGGAAAATCTTGGTAACCGGGATCGGGATTTCCAGCGCTGGTTGATCGAAGCCGCGCTCTGCGACCACCATGGAACACAAAGCAGTGCCCGGCCTTTTGCAATCACCGACGATTTCGGGACAGCCCCGGAAGACGAGCTTGCGCGACGGGTCGTCAGCCACGCGGCGCAGAAAGTGTGCGACCTGGCAACTTTCGATTCCGGCTTCGCCAGCTGGTTGACCCTGGGAGAATCTCAGGCCGGCACGTTGTTCATCGCTCCAGCCGGGCTTGAGTTTTACAATGGGTTGCCGGGCATCGCCCTGTTTCTCGGCAAGGCCGGAACGCACCTGCAGGATTCCCGCTCCCATGAAACTGGCCGGGCGGCTCTGAACCACATTCTTTTTGCACTCAGAAGCATTGAGAAGTCGGGCCTTTCTCCGGGCGGGTTTACGGGCACCGGCGGATTGATGTTCGCTCTGTCCCAACTGTTGGACGATTATCCGGAACTCCCGCTTGCGGACGCTGTGCATGATCTGGCGATGTCCCTGCCCGATCAGAACCTTGCCGATGCTTCCCTTGAGGTTCTGGGGGGACTGGCGGGCTGCGCGCTCGGTCTTGCCTCGGCGATCAGCAACTTGAAGAAGTCAGAAACATCGCCGACGGATCATGCCATCGATCTTGAAAGGACATTGATCAGCATCTGCAACATCATGGAATGCCGGATGGACCAGGCGTCAACGGACGGACAGGTTCCTGGCCTTGCCAACGGTTTTGCCCACGGTGTTTCGGGTCTGAAGGCTGCCTGTTCACTGCTGGTTGGCATTGAGGAGCAGAGTGTTCGAGACAGCGCCAAACAAATGTTGCGCACGATAGATCGGTTCGAAACGCCCAAGGGAGGCGTCCCCGGTTGTTGCGGCCAGCCGATTGCGTGGTGCAGAGGCATGAGCGGCGAACTGTTGTGTCAACTCCTGGCCGACAACGCAATTCATCAAGACCGGTCGGAAAAGCTCTTGACGTATCTGGCGGATGGCAATTTTGCGGATGATTCACTGTGTCACGGGGCCATGGGAGCATTGCACGTTCTTCATGCGATCCGGCCCGCATTGCCGCAAACGCAGCAAAAAGCATTGTCTAAAGTTACATGCCACTTGCTTGAGCAGATTCTTACCCGTGGTCCGTCAAGCGGCACAATCGGCAACGTGACGTCTCCTGGTTTCATGGATGGTCTGTCGGGAATTGGATATGCTGCGCTTTCACTGCACAAACCCGATGCCGTTCCCATGGTGTTCACCCTTGGAGTAAAGGCGAAAACGTAGCCTTCACACCAGCCATTGCAGACTGAAACTGGTTCGATTGAAAGGGTATCGCGTTTCCTGTGCCATGGGCGATTGCCCGCGGCAAACCGTCATCGGCCTTTGATCAGATTCGACCCGGCGTCCGCCGGACCCAACAAAAAAACCGCCCAATGGGCGGTTGTATTTTGGTTGCGGGGGCTCGCAACGTCTTTTGTTATAACTTGCGATCGGTTTTGCCCCTTCCTGTCGGCTGCGATGTCGAGAATACCCATCAGATCGCCGCGTAGGCTGACGCGCACGTCTCCGCGCTTGTCGCCAGGCGTTAAAACGACCTCTTCCACCGCCGAACGTATCGCCTCCGCGGCCTCCGCGCGCATCTCCGGATCGTCGAGCGCGGCCGCCAAGTGTTGCACCCTTCTCCGGTAGATTTCGGCTACGTTGGGATGGATGTCGGGCACGTCGGTCGGGACGTCCTTCATTCGCGCGAGAATATCGGCCTTCTGGCGCTCCAGCTCATCCATCCGCGCTTTCATCGCTGGCTGATACATGCCGTCCTCAATGGCGGCCATCATGCCGGCGATGCCGCGCTCGACCTTTTCCAACGCTTTATTATCAAGTTCCATTTGCACCCGACGCTCGCGATTCTGCTGATTGAGCGCCTCGGCGTAGGCACGCACGGCCTCGGCCACCGCGTCGGCGGAAACGAGCTTCTCGGTCAGGCCCGTCAGAATGCGGGCCTCGATCTTGTCCCGAAGAATCGTGCGGCCGTTGTCGCAGGTCCCGCGGCGATAGCGGTTGAGGCAGCCGTAGCGGTCGCGGGTGATGATGCCGTAGTTACCGCCACAGCAACCGCATTTGAGCAGGCCCGAGAACAGAAACGCCGGGCGGCGCAGTTCGTTCATGTGCCTGGCACGATAGGCGCGCACGCCCTTGGTGACATTCTCGAACTGTTTGGAGATTTCCTCCTGCCGCCGTCGCGCCGCCTGCCATAGGTCTTCGTCGACGATGCGCAGGTTCGGCACCTCGGTCCTGATCCATTCGGACTCGGGGTTGACCCGCGAGACGCGCTTTCCCGTCGCCGGATTCTTGATGTAGCGCAGCCGGTTCCAGAGCAGCATACCCGCATAGAGTTCGTTGTTGACGACACCAGTGCCCCGGCAGACATGGCCGCGAATGGTCGTGTCCCCCCAAGCCTTGCCATTAGGGCCGGGAATGTCATCGCGGTTGAGATCGGCGGCGATAGCCTTGGGGCTCTTGCCGGCGGCGAATTCACGAAAGATGCGGCGCACGATCTCGGCCTCGGCCTCGTTGATCTTCCGCTCGCCGCGCACCTGCTGGCCATCGCCGTTGAGACACTTCACAACGTCGTAGCCATAACAGAGGCCGCCGCCGGCTTTGCCCTTCTCGACGCGGCCGCGCAGACCACGGCGGGTCTTGGCGGCGAGGTCTTTCAGGAACAGGGCGTTCATCGTGCCCTTGAGACCGACATGCAGCTCGGAGATCTCGCCCTCGGCGAGCGTCACGAGCGTGACACCGGCAAATTTGAAATGCTTGTAGAGGATGGCGACATCGGCCTGGTCGCGGCTGATGCGGTCCAGCGCTTCCGCCAGCAGGATCTCGAACTTGCCCGCCTGCGCGTCCTGCAGGAGCGCCTGGATGCCCGGCCGCAACGTCACGCTCGCCCCCGAAATGGCGGCATCCTTGTAGGCCCCCACGACCTTCCACTTCTCCCGCGCCGCCTAGTCCCGGCAGATGCGGAACTGGTCTTCTATGGAGGAAACGCTCTGGTTGTCCGAGGAATAGCGGGCGTATAGCGCAACGCGGGTCATGAGACTTTCCTTTCTTTCAAAGCCGGGAGTTCACCCCTCCGGCTTCCGCTCCTCTTCCTCTCGCTCCGGAGTGGCGTTGTCGTTGGCCGCCTGCCTCCGCCGCTTCCTCTCCCAGGCCGTGTAATGCTCCCGCGCGATCTGGCGCCCGATTGCCCGGGCGATGATCCGGATGCGGGGGTCCAGCCCGCCTTCCGCCCTGCTTCCCGGCGAGCCATTGTCGTTGGCCGGGCTCGGAACGGTTCCCGACGCTGGTTCTTCCTTCTTCATGGGCATGCCTCTTCCAGCATAAAAATCGCCGGAACAGGATCGCCCGCAGCGCGGAAATCTCTTATGGCCCTTATGTACCCCGTTCTTCTCCCACGCTCCCTTTAGGCAAACAACGCCTTCAACATTTCTCCTTGCTCGGCATGCTTGGCCGGATTTTCAGCCTTGAGCCTGCGTAGGTTGAGAAGCTTCCACTGGACGGCGGGAAGCCGCTCGGCCTGGGGCAGATCGATAAGCGCGAAATCCGGTTCGGCGTCCTGAAGCAACAGCAGGAACGCCGCGGACTTCCCGGTCAATCGGCTTCGAATATCCGCGATCAGGCGCGTCCGCGCCGTTTCGAGATCGGACAGCGCGATCTCTTCCCGCGTCATCCCAACGAATTCCTCCGTGTACAGTTCTTCTATCGGGATAGCCGGCGGCGCCAGCAGTTCGTGCGGCGGACGGCCGGACGCGCAGACATAGACCAGAAAGACCCGGAACAAATCGTCCGTCAGCCCCTCATTCTCATAGAGCAGGTGGACATCGTAGAGATCGCGCGGGTGCTGGCGGTCGAGGGCGGCATGCAGCTTGCCGGCAAAGAGATCCTCGAAGGCGAGCACCGGCATCTCGGCAAATCCGAAGGCGTCCTCCACCACGTCCGAAACCTTCATCGGCACCGGCGGCAGCACCGTTCCGCGCATGACCGGCGAAGTCTCGATCTTCACACTCGCCGCACCGCGCGAGGCCATGATGCGGGTTTCCAGGCTCCCGCCGCCGGCGATGCGCTGGAGCCGCACGTCCCTGTTGCTGCGGCCGAATGAGTCCATGATCCGGTCGAGCGTGGCATCGATATGCTGAAGAGAGACGGCCCGATCCTCGACCGGCACGTAGGTCAGATCGATATCGACCGACAGGCGCGGCATGTCCCGGTAGAAGAGATTGATGGCCGAACCGCCTTTGAGCGCAAAGACCTCCTCGGCCGCAATGGCCGGCAGGAGACGCACCAGCAAACGGACCTGCTCGACATAGCGTTCACGCATGGCTCGAGTCCTCGTCCATGTCCACAGGCAGAAGCGTCTCGGGCACATAGATCCGGTAGACCGGATGCAGTTTTCCGCCCTTCGCCAGCGCGCGCGGGCCGGATCCGAAATCGATGGCGCTTTTGTCCAGATGCTTGCGCCATGCATGGGCATGCCGGTCGGCGAACACGAAAAACAGGCGCTTGACCTTGATGCTTCGGCAAGTGCGCAGCAGCGTCATCAGGCGCCTGGGACGCAGATTCGTCAGGCCCTGAAAGATCATGTCCAGATTGTCGAAGGTCGCGTGCGCTGGCAGTTCGTCGAGCGCTTCGAGGATGGCGCGCTCGGGGGACGAAACCTTGAGCGGCCAGCGCCAGGGGCTCACCGTCGGGCCGTGTTCCGCCCCCGCACCGGGCGCGCTCTCGAACTGGTGCTCGGCATTCTCGACGCCGGTAAGGTCGTCACCGAACAGGACGCACGAGCGAACGACGAACTGTGTCTTGCCTGGAAGGCGCGCTAGCCAGGAGGGAACTTCGCCATATAGATAGATACGCTCCCCGCCGCCAAGCGGCAGGTAGTGGGCGAGCCCATGAAAACCGAGCGAGCTCAAACCACCCAGATGAACGTCATGCCCCATGATCCACTGGATGGAGAGCAGAGGGAGCTGCCAGTCGGTCTCCGGTCGGACAAGCGGGTGCCCTGCCTGATCGGTATGAGGCAGCGGGCGACGATAGACCCCGCGCACCACGCGCTCCAGCCAGCCCCGCTCGGCATAGTCGTGGATGGACTTGGGATCGATCCCGAAGCGCTTCAGCCATGCCGCATCAACGAGAAAGCCGGGAGGGACCCGCTCCAGAAAGGGCTTTAGCCTTGGCGTTCTTTGATGGCTCATAACCATCAAATTTACATATTTTGAAAATACGCACAACTCTTATTTCCTAAATATCTTTAATTAATGGTCCAAAACCATCAAAAAAAGATATTTTCAAAATTCCCTATCCCATTGCCGACCGGGACGGACGCGCCCCTTTTCGAGAGCCCGGCAGGACCAGGCACGATGATACGAATCCTCGGCAGATGCGCTTATGATCTGAGGTTTCGTAACAACATCCCCTGCAGGAAGGCTCGCCTTGCCTTCGGAGACATCCACATGCCCGCGAAGGGCGCGACTTCCGAATTCATGGGCAAAAGCCATCGTCGCCTGAAGCCTTCTGCGAACGATTTCGGATTCAAGCAAATCGGAGCAGCTCATCCCCCCGCCGCCTGTTCCAGACGAGTTGCGCCCGATCACCCTCCTCGGAAGGGAACAGGGCGGCGGTGAAAGGCCCGGGAAGGCTCGGGTCGTCGAGACGGACGCGAAGATAGTATTTCGGGTGATCGCACGTCGTGCGGGCATCCCAGGCGCCACCGATGCGTGCGTTGCCGACAAGGACGCGGAATGCCGGGGCGTTGTCATGGGTTCGGTCGTCGTTGGGGACGAGCCGGACCTTGGCGTCGATAGTGAGCGTGCGGATGGAACCGGTCCAGCCGCCGTCATTGGACAAAGTGAAGCTGCCGATTTGCATGGGTCACTCCTTAAATTGCGATGTGGATGAGACAGCGGGCGACGCCGCTTCGGTATTGCCTGCGCGGGCCGAGCGGGCGCGGCGGGCCGGTCTGTCGGTGTCCGTTTCCGGCAACCCATCCTTGCGCGCCTTGGCGAAGGTGCGGTCGCTTTCGAGGAACGCTTCGAGCATGAAGGGGATGAGATCTGCGACGGATTCGGTTTCGCCGTAGGTGGCGCGGTAAAGGGCGGCATAGTCGCGCAGCGCCCAGTTGAGGCCGGCGCTGAGCGTGACGGTGATCTTCGCGGGCGTGCGGTCGGGGAGCTTTGCGAGTTTCAGGTTGGTCATGATGATTCCTTCTCAGCCGTTGTAGGGTTTGAGCACGATGTCCCTCTGGACGATGATCCTGAGCGGCCAGCCGGGACGCACGGTGATGGTGGGCTGGATATCGAGGTTCCTTTCGGTGATGCGCTGGCCGGCGCGGTTGACGTTCTGCTGGGTGGATTCGCGGATGGCCCGGACCAGGTCGCTCTCGTCGGCGCCGAGGCTGAGCTCCGTGCCGACGCCGATGAGCGTCGCCATGGCGATGCCCTTGAGGAGCCGCCAGGTGTGATGGTCGACCTCGTCCTTAAGCCCGGCATAGCCGGCGGCGTCGGTGGCCGGCAGATTGTCGATCTCGACGGAGGAGCCGTCGGGCAGAACGATGCGTTGCCACACGAGCAGCGCGCGGGACTGGCCGAAGGCGACGACGCTGTCATAGGCGCCGATGAGGCGCGATCCCTGCGGGATGAGCAGCGTGCGGCCGGTCGCGGTGTCATAGACATTTTCGGTGACCTGGGCGACGGCGAGGCCCGGCAGGTCGGAATTGATGCCGGTGATCAGGCTTGCGGCGATCACGCTGCCGGCCATGACCTGGTATGGCGAGGCCGGGGTTTGAAGGGTGTGCGGATTGTAAATGCCGCCGGTGTCGCGCTGACCGATAAAGTCGAGCTTGCGCTGCTGGTCGTTCCGGTCGCGCTGCGGATCGAGCGCCAGGCGGTCGCCCGCGGACGACTGTTGCGCCACGGCCTGTCCCGATGAAGCGGCAGACGACTCCGATGGTTTGGCCGAGCCGGGCGTCGAGGGCCGGGTTCCGATCCGGAATAAGACGCCGGATTCCTTCGCCTTGATGGCCTGCCGGGCGCGATGCTGTTCTTCGGCGGACGGCTCCGGCTTCCCGGACACGATCCCGTGCCGGCGCCGGTGTTGGAGGATCGGCCGGCCGAGATCGCCAGGCAGAGGATCTCCGATCTGCGGTGTTTGCGGTTTGACCTTGCTGTAATCGCCGGGCAGCGCGGCAAGGCCGTCGGGCGTCGGCTTGCGTTCGGTGTTGTAGAGCTCCCTGGCCTGTCCCTGAGTGCGCAGGGCCGGGCCTTGCAGCGCCATCAGGGTGATACCGAGGATGGCGCCGGAGCCGAGCGCGGCCACAGCGATGACAAGGCCGCGCCTGAAGCGCACGGCGCGACGGGGCGCGGCGCGCAGGTCCAGCGTGCCGGGATCGTGTTTGGTGGACCTTCGGGGTTCGGGGGCTGGAGAGGTCTTACCGGTCATGGCTTTTTCCCTTCCGGCCCTTGCGCGGGAACAGCGTGGGCCGCTGTGGCTTGCCGTCGGTGCGGGAGATGCGCACCACCTGCTGAGGATCGGTTCCGAGCCTGAGTTCGGCGGCGGCGAAGAGCCGGTCGACGATGTAGTGGTTGCCGCGCATGCGGTAATTGACGAGTTCGCTGCCGCCGCCGGCGCCGACGACGAAGAGCGGCGGCGCCTCGCCCTGGCCGATGCGGCGGGGGAACTCGATATAGACCTTGCGGCCGTCGTCGAAGGCGCGCAGCGGCTTCCAGGGCGGATTGTCGCCGGTAATGGCATAGCGGAAGCGGATGTTGCCGAGCGCGATGCCGGAAGCCACCGGCAAGGCGGCCTCGGCGGCGGCATTGCGGCGGCGCAGCGTTGTCAGCCGATCGGACGGATAGGTCCATGAGATTGCCGCCATGGCGGTTTTTTCCGTGCTTTCCAGTTGCAGGCGGTAGGCGCGCCGGTCGGTGGTGATGACGAGATTGGTCGCAAGGCCCGGCGCGAAGGGCTTGACCAGCACATGGACACGCTCGTTGCCGCCCGCACCGCTGACCGTATCGCCGATGATCCAGCGCACGGTATCGCCGGCGGAAACCGAGGTGAGCTTCTCGCCGGGCTGCAGCGCGATGTCGCTGATGCGCTCCGGAGCGGCATAGAGCCGGTAGAGCGCGCCTTGCGCATAAGGATAGACCTGGATGGCGTTGACATAGCCGAATTTCGTCGGCTCTTGCGTCGCCGCCCTGTTGGCGTCCTCGACACGGTCCCTTGGCGGGCGCTTTTCTTTGGCCGCCTTGCCCGGCGCGGGCTGAAGCTGGCCCGGCAGCGGCAGGACCTTCGGCACTTCGACGATCTCGACCGGTTTCAACGGCGCCTTCTGGATCGTGGCCGGCCTGAAATCTTCCGTGTCGTAGGAAATGACCGGCGGCAGGGGTTTCGTGGCGCAGGCGGTGAGCGCCAGCGCCAGGGCGGATGCGATCAGGACGGACCGGACATGTGGCGGATTATTTCTCATTGGCAGGCTCCTTGCTGGAAACGGGGGACGGTGCGGCGGTGTCCAGTTCACGCGACCAGTGAACCGCCCGGACAAAGAGGCCGAGGGGGTTCTTGGCCAGAGCATCGGCGCTGCGCGGGGGCTGGATGGCGACCGTCAGGATGGCGGTCCAGCGAAAGGTCCCGGCGAGACTGCCGCGCTCATAGACCTGTTCGGTCCACTTGACCTGGAAGGAGGTGTCGGACGCGCGCACCACGCTGGTCACATGCACCGAGACGCTGCGTGTGCCGATCGCGCCGAAGGGATCGCTGGTGCGGGCATATTCGTTGAGAAACAGCGCCACGCGGTCGGTGGCGAAGTCGTAGGCGGCCAGCCAGTTTTGCCGCACCAGCACGGGATCGGTGGAGACCGAGCGCAGGTTGGTGATGAAGCGGGCGAGATGCCAGGCAATCTGTGCGTCGGTGGGCCGGTAGTTCTGAACCGCGGGCGCCACGGTGCGGGCCTCGCCGAACCTGTCGACCTCGACCACATAGGGCGTGACGCGGCTTTGCAGGGATTGCCACACGAGGCCGCTGGCAAGGCCGATGGAAAGCGCCAGGCAGCCGAAGGCCATGAGCCGCCAGTTCTTCGCCTGCACGCGGGCCGAGCCGATGCGCTCGTCCCAGACCTGGGCGGCCTTCTGGTAAGGGGTGACGGGTTCGGGCGTTTGCCCGTATCGCTGGATCGTTCGCTTGAACGGCATGGTTCAGTCGTCCTTGTCGTTGAGGGTGGGATTGGCGCCATGACCGGGCCGCTCGCCGTCCTTGATGGCTTGGGTGGCGGTCTGCCGATGGGCGCGCGCCGCCTGTTCGGAGCGCAGGCGATTTGCCCAATCGGGCGCGGCGTTGGTGGGCACGGAACCGGAGGGGGCGCTCGCCGATGCGGCGTTTGCCCGCGACATGGAGGCGGTCGGCGTGCCGCCGGAGGCCGTCCAGGCGCCATGGCGTCCAGCATCGGCGCTTTGCTTCAGAGACGAGCGGGCGCGATCGACGCCGCCGCGCGCAGCTTGGGTGATGGCTCCGCCAGCAGCGCGCGCCATGCCACCAACACCGGCCGCGACGCCTGCCATGCCGGACGTCCCGGAGGTCGCCTGTCCCAGTTGGTAGGCGGAGGAAGCGGCGGCCCCCATCGCCGTGCCCGCACGGATGGCGGCAAGACCGCCGCCAGCGGCCATGCGCGTGCCGGCAAGCGCCGCTCCACCGGTGAGCATGGTCGCGCCCACCGCGGCACCCGTCGCACCGAGGGCGGCACCGACGCCGAGCTGCGGTGCTCCGGATACGAGACCCGAAGCGATGCCGGGGCCGAAGATACCGAGACCGAGCAGCGCGAGAGCGCCCAGCACCTGCGACATGGCAGCGGCAAGGTCCGGTTCCTGACCTTGAAGACCGCCCGCAAAGGAGGCGAACAGCGTCGAGCCGATGCCGACGATGACGGCAAGAACCATCACCTTGATGCCGGAGGAAATCACGTTCCCGAGAACCCGTTCGGCAAGGAACGACGTCTTGTTCCAAAGCGCGAAGGGCACCAGCACGAAGCCCGCAAGCGTCGTCAGCTTGAACTCGAGTACCGTAATGAAGAGCTGGATCGCCAGAATGAAGAAAGCGATGAGGACCAGGAACCAGGCCAGCAACAGGACGAAGACGGTGAGCGCGTTGCCGAAGATTTCGGGGAAGCCGACGAGATTGCCGACCTGATCGATGAGCGGATAGGCCGCCTCGTAACCGGTGGCGGCGATCTTGCCGGGTTTGAGCAGATCGTCAGCGGTGAGCGTACCGGGGGCGGCCTGCATGCCGAGACCGGAGAAGGATCTGTAGATGATGTCGGCAAGGCCCTGGAAGTTGTTGAGTATCAGAGCGAAGACGCCGACATAGAGCACCTTCCGAATCAGGCGCCCGATGACGTTGTCCTCGCCGCCCCCCATCGTATTGAGCGCCCAGAACAGGCCCGCTAGCGTGATGTCGATGCCGATCAGGATGGTAGTGAGGAAGGCGACGTCACCCGACAGGAGTCCGAAGCCGCTGTCGATATAGCGGCTGAAGGTCTCCATGAAACGGTCGATAATGCCGAGATCATTCATCGCGCGCCGCCTCCCCGCCCGTCAGTTCCCGGAATAGGCCGAGCCGGAGCCGAGAAACCTGCGCGTCGTCTCCCGCGCCGCTTCCTCCGCCTGCGCCTTACGAGCGGCGTCTTCGGCCCCCGCGCGATAGTGCGCGGCCATCAGCGTCTGGATCTGCATCTGCTGTTTGGTCGAGAGCGCGATGAGCTGGTTCGCGGCCTGCTGCGCCTGCAGCGCGCCGACGGCACCCTGGCTCCGGTTGACGAGATCGGTGAGCAGCCCTTCATCCGCGCCCACGTTTTCGACGATTTGCGAATGCATCCGCATGGTCTGGCGGAAGGCGTTCATGGCACTCTGCCAGCGTTCGCGCGCGGCGGTGGCCATGTCGCTGACCGAAACGCTTGCCTCGTAGCTGTCAGGATACTGCTGCCGCCACTGACCTTCGAGTTGCGTCAAGTCGAAGCTGAGGCCTTCGGCCTGCATCATCAGCCCGTCGATGCGGTTCAGCGCGCCCTGGAGTTGTCCGAGCGAGGAGAAATCCAGACGCTGGAGGTTGCGGGCCATGTTCTGCAACATGACGGCCTGGTTCTGGAGCTGCTGGATCTGGTTGTTGATCTGCTCTAGGGCGCGGGCCGCCTGCAGGACATTCTGACCATAGTTGGTGGCATCGAAGACCGACCAGGCGGCATGGCCCGCCTGCGGCAAGCCGATAGCGAGAGATGCGGCGACCAGCACCGCGAGGGAAGCGCGTTTCATGATGTTGGCTCCTGTGCTTGGGGAGAGAACTGGCCGATGATGTCGGCGGCCCAATCGAGGCCGCGCGCGGTGAGGAACCGGACGGCGAAACCTTCCGTTCCGTGTTCGGACAGGATGGTGTCGATCAGCGTCTGCGAGTTGGGATCGGAGGCGCCGCAGAGTGCCAGTGCCACGGGGCCGAGACCCAGCTCGAACAGCCGGTTGCCGCGGCGCGATTGCAGGTAGTAGTGCCGTTTCGGCGTTGCCTGCGCGATCAGTTCGATCTGCCGATCGTTGAGACCGAAGCGCTCATAAGCCGCCCGTGCCTGGGGTTCGATAGCCCGGTCATTGGCAAGGAAAATGCGCTGCGGGCAGCTCTCGATGATGGCGGGCGCGATGGCGCTGTCGGCCACGTCCGCCAGCGACTGCGTCGCGAAGATCACCGACACGTTCTTCTTGCGCAGGACCTTCAGCCATTCGCGGATGCGGGCGGCGAAGAGCGGATTGTCGAGATAGACCCAGGCCTCGTCGAGAATGAGCAGCGTGGGCCGCCCGTCGAAACGGTCCTCCAACCGGTGGAACAGATAGGTGAGCACCGGCAAGACGACGCCCGCCTCATGCATCAGTTCCTCTGTCTCGAAGCATTACACGTCGGACAGCGCCAGTCGGTCCTCGGCGGCGTCGAGCAGCCGGCCGAACGGGCCATCGAGCGTATAGGGCTGGAGCGCGGCCTTGAGGGCATTCGCCTGGACGAGGACGGAAAGCCCGGTGAGCGTGCGCTCCTCGGCCGGCGCGGTGGCGAGGTTGTTCAGCGCCGACCAGACGGCCTCCTTCACCTCCGGGGTGACGGTGACTTTCTCGTGCGCCAGCAAGGCGCCGATCCATTCAGCCGCCCAGCTTCGCGTCGCCGGATCGTCGATGTCGCGAAGCGGCTGGAAGGCGAGCGCGTTCGTGATGTCATCAGAGGCGGCACCGAGCGCATGATGCTCCCCACCCATGGCGAGCACGGCGGCACGCGCCGAATTACCCTTGTCGAAGATGTAGACCTGCGAGCCCGCATAGCGCCGGAATTGCAATGCGATCAGCGACAAGAGCACCGATTTGCCTGCGCCGGTCGGACCCACGATCAGCATGTGGCCCACATCGCCCACATGGGTGGAGAGCCGGAACGGTGTGGAGCCGCTGGTTTCCGCATAGAGTAACGGCGGGCCGTCGAGATGAGCGTTGCGCGCCGGTCCGGCCCACACCGCCGAGAGCGGCATGAGATGGGCGAGGTTCAGTGTGTGGACGAGCGGCTGGCGCACATTGGCGTAGACATGGCCCGGCAGTGAACCGAGCCAGGCTTCGACGGCATTCACCGTTTCCCGAATACTGGTGAAGCCGAGTCCATTGACGATGCGCTCGACGGCGCGGACCTTTTCTTCCGCGGCCTCGCGGTCCTCGTCCCAGACCGTGATGGTCGTCGTCAGATAGCCGAATCCGACATGATCACCGCCGAGCGCCTGCAAAGCGGCGTCTGCATCGAGCGCCTTGTTGTCGGCGTCGCTATCGACCAGGGCGGCAGGCTCGTTGGTCAGCACCTCGCGCAGGATGGCGGAGATGGATTTGCGCTTGGCAAACCACTGCCGGCGCAGCCGCGTGAGCACCTTCGTCGCCGCGGTCTTGTCGAGCGGGATGAAGCGTGTGACCCAGCGATAGGCAAAGTCCTGATGGTTCAGTGCGTCGAGGATGCCGGGGCGGGTCACGTTCGGAAAACCGAGGATCGTCAGCGTCCGCAAATGCCAGTCGCCAAGCACGTAATACCGGCATAACACCGGGCAGAATTCAGGCGTCAGAGCGGACGCTCTTTCTGTTTCCATGATTTTCTGGAGGCATCAACGAATGGGGGAATTGTGCTTGCGGTGGCTGGGGTGGGGATTCTATTGGAATCGCGCAATAGCTGCTCGCCTTTTTTCAAGTTCCGCGTCTTCCGGATTCCAGTTGTCACTTCCATCGAAGTAATCGGGATAGTACTCCCGGTATTCAGAATCCGGGTTTTCGAATGCTGCCAAGAATTCAGAGTATCCCCATACGCCTCCTATGTCCTCAAGTGGACAACGCCCGCTACCGGAAACAAGATATGGATACTGTCTGTCCTTATGTGCCGACTGAATCTTTCCAATACGGATTTTGTGTCTCCATGAGTCTCCGAAATCATAGAGGTAATTGAATTCGGGTTTGCCTTGCAAAAAGTCTATGACGTCGAGAACGGTAGCAGAGGCGTCTGATTTGGGGCTGGAGAAATACTGATCACTATCAGCACTCCAAGTGACAACTTGCTCATACCGGATCGCCTCAAATTCCCATAGATGGCAGTTGTGCCACCCCATTGCGGCCTGAATGTATAAGTGGAGGTCATTAAGGCATGTGTTCGCAGGGACATCCATTCGTCTTGTGACCCTGGGCTTCACATCCCGCAACGTGATGCTGAGACGAACTATATCAAGTTGATTGCCAGCCTGAGCCATTGTGTGAAACGTCCTGCTATATGTGTCGATATGATTGCGCCGTCAGACGGATGAACCATCGCCACAATGCAAGATTGGAAATGTCATGTCGACCGCATCTTCACAATCCAGCTGTCGCGCAATGCAATCTCGATCTTGCCGAAGAGTGGCTGTTCAGGATGCAAAATGAGACTGGCCTACGAGTTGCGGCAGAGCGGGCACCGGTTTCCCATTGAGGCCCAGCCTATCCCCCAAATAGTCCCAAAACGAGATGCCGAGTTTGTTGCAGGTCTTGAGCAGCGACAAGAAGGTGTCGCGGTTGGTCCGACCAATGTCACTGCGCGTCCCACCTGAAATCTTGCGCTTGACTACAACAACTCGGATATCGTTCTCGGAACCGTTGGTGTGCAGCGGTATTTCCGGATGCTCCAGAACCATCAGCAGTTCAGCCTTGTTGGCGTGCAATCGCCTCAACAGATTATCAAGGGCTGCAAAACCGGTTCGGTGGCGGAATATCTGGTCGAAGCGGTTTTGCAAGACCGCCTTGCGCTGTGGACTTGGGTTGAGACGGTAGGTTTTGAGGCATTCATAGTAGAGCCAGATCAGCCTGCGGGTGCGCTGTTGAATGGCATAGTGCTTATCTGTGAAGGTGTTGAGCTTATGCACCAACCGTTCGGCGTGAATCCAACACAACGCATGATCGCCGACTTTGAACTGTTTGGCATCATCACTGACGATCACCGTATCGGTGAGCAAGCCATGTGCGCTGATACTGCCCCATAACGCACCCTCGGTGGCAAGGCGCGTGGGATCAGGTGTGACTTTCAGTGCAGTGATCCCGAGCCGGTCGAGATGGGCCTGCCAGTCTGCGCAGTTCGGGAAATACTTATCTTCAGCGTCAATCAACAACTGGCGAACCGGAGCATTGAGAGAACGCTGCTGCATATAGGCAAGTGCATCGGCGTTGATCACATAGTCTTCATGCCCGGCCCGCAGGAGTTCGAGAAAGTTGATGCGGCTTTTAGAACCGGTTGTGGAAAAGAAGGAAAACCGATCATTGCCGATCTGGGTGCAGTAGCCGTTTTGGGCTTTGTGGCGTGCCCCGGTGTCGTCGACCGTCACCCATGACGCCGCGTCCAATCCCGTCTGCAATATTGCGCGTGCTTCCAAGGCAAAATGCTCATGACCCTCATTCAAAAACCGCATGACCTGGCGCTCGGAGATATCTATGCCGATTTCGCTCAGGAGCTTTACCAATCGTCCCACAGTGACTTGGCCTTGATGGTATTGCATCAGCACAAAACGGCGCAGTTCGGCACCAAAATGGCCCTTGAGGCCCTGTGGCAGCGGAGCCACGACAGTCTTACCATCAGGTGTCAACCAGCGCTCGCGCCGAAACCGGGTGGTCACTGGCTGAATGATGAGATCCTGAACGAGGAAGTCCTCGTACCCTTTGAAGCGGGAACCCTCTGGAACGTCCGCTTTTACAATCCGGTCTTTCATTGAACCGTGCCGAGGTGGCTTCTTTTTGCCGCGTCCACAGCTTTTATTGCCGTTCTTACGCGCCTTTTTCTCGCTGGCCTGGTTCATGCCGCTTGGTTTGCTCGGCTTGATGTCCGGTCGCCCATTCACCCCTTTTAATCGAGCGACCTCGTCGCGCAGATTGGCAATTGTCTGTTTCTGTTCGGCAATCACCTGATTTTGTTCAGCGACGATTTGCTTCAACTCGGCCACCTCGCCGAGCAGGGTCACAACCAGATCTTTGAGTTCTGTATTCGACAGATCATCAAGTGCGTGAGGTGGGAAATCCGACATAACCTCATCGACTCACAAAAACATCTCGGTGAGAACCCCAGCAGCGCTGATCGAGTCGATTTGCCGCACCACCGGAAATGACAAATCAAAACACAATGCTGCCCGGTGTTATGCCGGTATTACCGCCGCATATGCTTCTGCCGTCACAATACGGCATGCGCATCCGCTTTGCCGGTCGGCCCGTTGCTGATGATCCTTGCCCTGACGGCGAGAATCGCGCGCTCCTGTCGTGAGAGCTTTCGGCTGAGGAGATCGATTTCACCGCGCCGCTCGAAGCTCAACCGGTCGACGCAGGCCCTGAACATGGCTTCATCGGACCGTGTCCAGCGCGGTTCCCTACCGGGATGTCTTCGGGCCTTCGCCCTGGCGGTCGTTGTCATGCGTTCCGCCCTGGCCGAAATCTGGCGTTCGATCCGTCCGAGATGCGCCCTCGTCTGGCGGTGCGCCGCTTCCATCCGGCCGAGAAGGTTTGGTCGCGTGCTGGCCATCATGATGTGGCACACTTTTGCACCAGCGTTGGCCATTGCGGGAACGGCGTGGTTCCGGGCCTGTAGTCGGACGGAATGGCCACCGGAGCCATGGACGCAGCCAGGTCTTCGCCGGCGACGGCCCAGTCGAGCATGCCGCCCGCAGCCGGCACGGATGTCACGGGGTGGTCGAGTTGTGCCTCCAGAGCGGCAATGATTCCTGCACGCGGATTGGGGCCGTTCGTATCGACGACAACGTGGATGGCAACGAGAAAGGTGGTCATGAAGAGGGTCTCCCTTTTGGATTGACGAATTCGGGCGCGCGGATCGAGATGAGAACGGCGCGTTTCCATGCGTCGGCGCCGGCTAACCGAGCGCTGTGGCGCCTGTGATGAATAATGAGGCGGAGATGGGCGCCTTCGAGCCTGAAGCCGGCGCGCCAGCCGAAGGCCATCGCGATGAGTTTCCAGGGGACGGCCATCACCGCCCCCATCCGACAAAGCTCGACGGACCTTCGTAGATTTCGTGCCGGTCGGGATCGACGACGAAACCGAAACGGCCGATCTCGTATTCGCCGGACGGAACGAGGAACCGGTGTTCCTCCGCCTCAGGATCGCGTTTGCCGCCGCGCGTAGCGACGACTTCGATAAATCCCTCACGATGATGCGACCTGATGGCGGATATGACGATCCAGTCTTCGGCGTGATCTGCGTGGAAGGCCCGGCGATCCTTTTCGCGGGATTGACCGGGTTCGAGCTCAGTTCCCGTGATCGCCTCGAATTCGTCCGGCCAGCTGTCCTTGATCGTCTTGTCGGCGCAGCGCCGTTCGAAGCTGGTGAACAGATCCGGAAAGGTGATCGCGACGATCGCCCATTCGGCGTCTTCCTCGTACCAGCCATTGGCATTGCGAAGGCGGGGGGCGACCTTTGCATTGGGATCGGCTGCAAGATGGAACCCGCCATGACCGGCCGTCGAATGGCAGGCGATGCCCTCGGCAAACACCGTCGCGCCCTGCGACGGTCCCCACGGCGTGTTTGCTTGGGAGCGGATTTCACGGCGGCCGAAGGCCTTTTTCTCGCGGATGTGCTCGGCTTTCTCGGTCATTTTGGCTCGGAAGGCCGCCTCGTCGGCAAGCGCACCGTGGAATCCGTTGAAATCCCCTTGCACGAGCTCGTGCAAAGGTCGGCGCACGAACCATGCCGCGGCAAGGTGGTGGGTTCCATCCCGTCCGGGCAACATCGCGTAGGCGGTGTCCGCGAGACGCGCCACGGGAAAACCCCCGGCACTGGTCCCGAACTCGACATCGGAAAGATCCGGGGTCTGAGACTTGGGTGGGGCTGACTTGGAGGAATGCATCATGCCGCCCTCCCCTCGACATGATCGGCGGCCACCTCATCGGCGGTCACTTCGTGCCGCACCGCATCGGGATAGCCGTAGCGGGACAGCCATTCTTCGGCTGCGGGCCTGTTATCGGCAACATGCACCAGTTCGCCGGCATCACCGGACCGGCTGAGGACCAGCACCGAACCAGCGGCTGGCCGTTCGGTCACGGTGAAGGCGAGATCGCTGTCGACCGAAAACGACTTGAACACCTTCAGAACGATCGCGGCCTTGGTGCCATAGTCGCCCTCGTGAAGGGTGAAGCTGCCTGGAAAGGTGATTTCGCCGGTGAGGCGGCCAGGCATTTTCTTGACCAGACGGCCGGTATTGTTGCGCTTCTCCCAGGCTTGGAGCTTGCGGCGGTGCCGTTCCGGCGGGCGGGGCGTCCCGTCGGAGTAGCGGATGATCGCACCGAGCGGTGCATGGTCGTAAATCAGTTGTGCGGACATGGCGATGTCCTCCTGTTTTCGGGATTGGAAACGAATGCGCCGCCGGACGGCGCCGGCGGCGTGATGTGCGTTCGGAAGGAAGAAGACCGCTATTCGGCGGCTTCGCGGAAACCCTCGGAGACGGCGTCCGGGTCGGTGTCGCCCGCTTCCGGCTCGTCGACAGGGCCGTCACGATCGGCGGCCTCCTCGTCCTCGACGATCTCGTTGCGGGCTCTCCAGTCGGCGAGTTCGTTTGCCTCCGGCGCGAAAAGCGCCGAAGAATGAATGAACCTCTCCTCCTGGAAATGCTCGACGAGCGCGGCGCGGGTGTCGCGGACCTTGTTGCGCGGCAGCACGGAGGTGTCCGCGCATGCGCCTTCGAGGGCCTTGCGCGAGAGGCACAGAAGGAAATCCTCTGTCCCCATATTGGGCAGGAAGCTGTCGGCTCCGACAACCGCGCCGGCGATCCGCGAAACGATGCCGCTGTTCGACATGTTGCGGCGGCACGACAGCACCTCGATCAGCACCGAGCGGACCGCGATGCGCAGCGTGTCCTTGTCGAACGCGAGATTACCGGTCTCGTCGACCAGGTTGACGGCATGGGGCGCGATCCGGCTGCGGAACGAACCGCTATCGACGCGAACGTTCTGACCGGCAAAGGCGATGACGAGCAGCGCCATCAGCGTGTCGTCCTCCATCGGTGCGCGTTGAAGCGCTTCGTGCAGCGCGTCGGTGCGGAAATCGCCGATCATGTCCTGGCCCTTCCGGGTAACGTCCGGGCGCTGCGCCGGCGCGACGGCGCCGCCCTCGCCACCCTTGCCTTTCGCCGACATTCCGTTCGCTGTTTGGGGCTCGGGCATCCGGTAGACGACGGATTGCACCTTGCCGTCGCGGTCGAGATACATGGCCGTATGGTCGGACTTCTTTGGCTTGCCGTAGACCCGCTCGGCCTTCCTGGGCAGTTCCGGACCGTTCCAGCCATTGAGCCCGGTGATCATGCCGTTCCTGGGCAGGTTGTCGGTCATCCATTCTTGCTGGGCGCCGAGAAAGGCCTCGACATCCGTCGTGTAACGGCTGTCCTCGTCGGCGGGCGCGAAGAGGTCCTCGACCCAGGCGATGCCGTAGGCCTGTGCCAGCTCGTCGTCGAAACTGGCGTCGCGGGCATACATGCGGGTCCTGGAAAGGCCGTTGGCGACCGACCACCACGAGGTGGTCTCGTTCTTCCTGGGCTTGTGCGCCTTCCAGACCTCTTTCTGCTCGGCGATCGATGCGGCGGCGATGGTCCTGAGCTGCCGCTCGTCCGGCATGTCGCCCTTCGCCATCCGGTCCAGCATGGCGGGCAGCACGTTGGCGAGGAGCCGCAGCTTCCTGATCTGGCGTACCGAAAGCGACAGCGCAGCGGCAATACCTTCCTCGGTCCAGCCGAGCGCTACCAGCCGCTCGATGGCGCGCCACTGGTCCACGGGGTTGAGCGGTTCGCGGGCGATGTTCTCGACCATGGAGCGCATGGCGCCGCCATCGTCGGCGGGATCGGTCACGATGACCTCGATCTCCTCGAGCTCGGCCGCGATCGCACCCCTGGTGCGGCGATGGCCGGCCTGGATGATGAAGCCGTTGCCGCCATCGGCCTCGGGAGAGACGACGGGCGGCTGGATAATGCCGACCGCCTTGATGGTCGCGGCGAGCAGCGCGTCGCCCTGCGGCGTGGTTTTGGACTTGCGGGCGTCGTCGGGATTGTCCTTCAGCGCGCGCGGGTCGATTCTGATGATATGCATGGGAAGCTCCTGTTCGGGGATTGTGGGCCCGGCATGCCGCCGGCTCCCTTTCTCGTCTTCTTCTCGAAGACATCCCCGGGACCGCGGAGCGGGCGGGCCGGTGCAACTGCGGCCGAGCGTCCCTGCCCGGCGGGACGAGCGGGGCTATCAGCCCTGCGAAGGACGACGGACCGGGATGGCGCAGGCGGCGGTTGAGCGTCACCGGACCCGGCCGGTCTGCGACCGGTTCCCTTCCCGCTCTTTCCTTCCTCAGGCCGCCTCCATGGCCTTCTTCGCCTCCTCGTCCGCCAGATCGGCCTCGATGGCATCGAGTTGCCGGCGTTTGTCGGCAAGCTCGTCTTCGAAGCCGAATTCCCCGCCCTGGCGGGACTGGCAGGAGGCCAGCCGGCGCCTGGCGTCGTCGAACCGGTACCGGCACTGCGACCGCTCGTCGTCGAAGCCGGCGAGCACATGCTCGATGCGCGAGACCGCGCCGAGCGGCGTGACGGTCAGGGCGAGATCGATATCGGTCTGCGCGCCGGTCCGCGCGAGGGCGACATCGTACTGGAATTCGTCGTTCCCGAAGCGCTGGCCGCAGAAGACCAGATCGAAGCCGCCGATCGCGGCGAGGGTTGTCTCGTCCTCCTGCCGCAGATGCACCAGCGTCATGATTTCCTTCATCAGGGCGCGGCCGGCGGGCTTGCGATCGGTGAAGGATTGTCCGGCAACGGTCATGGCGAAGGCGTCGCCGGCCGTCGGAAACCTGCGCTCGATATCCTTGCCGATCTCGGCGATCCGCCGCGTGTCATGGTCGATATCGCGTTCGGCGTTGCGGATCTGGCGGTGGACGGCGAAGAGACCGTCGCGGTGCGCCGCGCGCAAGCGTTCGAGCCGGGCGATATCGGCTTCGAGGCCAGCCTTCCGCATCAGGCGCTGATCGCCGGACGCGATCGCCTTGGCCATGGCGAACTGGTTGGCCTGGCCCTCGCCGAGATCTTCGAGCCGGCGAACGGACGTGTCGCCGCAGAGCGCGGCGGCGATGAAGCGGGCCTTGCGCTCGTTGTTCTGCCACATCTGCGCGTCCATCGAGCCCTCGGTGGCATAGGCGAAGATATCGATTTCGTCATGCTGATTGCCCTGCCGCTCGATCCGGCCCTCGCGCTGTTCGATCTGCGAGGGCAGCCAGGGTACGTCGAGATGATGGAGCGCCTTGAGACGAAGCTGGGCATTGACGCCGGTGCCCATGGTCTTCGACGAGCCGATCAGGAAGCGGACCCTGCCGGCATTGACGTCAGCCAAGAGGCGATGTTTCGCCTCGGTCTTCCTGTAATCCTGCATGAAGGCGATTTCCGAGGCCGGAACACCGAGTCGGACGAGCTCGTCGCGGATCCAGCGATAGGCGGAGAAGCCTCTGCTTTTCTCGACGCTGATCGTGCCGAGATCGCAGAAGATCATCTGCGCGGCGCCGGACAGATCGAAAGGCTTGCCTTCACGGGTCTGGCAGGTGTCGGAGGCGGTCTCGCGCCAGATGCGGAAGCTGTTCTCGATCAGCTTGTTGAGCTTGTTGTCCGGCTCGTTGTCATTGTCGGGATAAACGAGCCGAAGATCGATCGCGGCATGGCGGCCATCGGTGATCACCGAAAGCAGAATGTCGTCGCCCGCCCTGGCCGGGCCTTCGCGCATTTCGATCGCCTCGATGCGCGCGTCGAGCACCTGCTGATAGAGCTTGAAGTCATCAGTCGGCCTGGCGGTGACGATCTGGCGCCTGCCGGTCGCGATGGCGGGGATTTTCACATATTGCTTCAGATCCTCCGGCAAGACGACATCGGCGAAGGACCGGAACATGGCGATCAGTTCCGGCACATTGACGAAGGTGGCGAAGCGCGAGACGGGCTTGTATTTGCCGGACGGCTGCAGTTCGAGCTCGGTCGCCACATCGCCGAAGGTCGAGGCCCAGGCATCGAATTCGTGCAGGCCGCGCTCTTTAAGGGCTTCGAATCCGAGCAAGCGCTGCACCGAGAACATCTCGCCAAGCGTGTTGGTGATCGGCGTGCCGGAGGCGAGCACCAGCGCCCGGCCCGGGTTCTTCGTCTCGATGAACCGCGACTTCACATAGAGGTCCCAGGCGCGCTGCGATCCGTTCGGATCGACGCCCTTGAGCGTCGACATGTTGGTGGCGAAGGAGAGCTTTCTGAACGCCTGCGCCTCGCCGACGATGATCTGGTCGACGCCAATCTCGGAGATCGTCAGGAGATCGTCCTTGACCGAGCCGAGCGCCTCAAGCCGATCGCGCAATCCCTCTTTCAGCCGCTCGAGGCGCTTGCGCGACACCCGGTCGTCGTTCTCGACCCGGGAGAGCAGATCCTCGTAGAGCGTGAGCTCATCCTCGATCATCTGCCTTTCGAATTCGGCAGGGACGGCGATGAACCTGAAGGCGGAATGGGTGATGATGATCGCATCCCAATTGGCCGTCGCGGCGCGCGACAGAAAACGGTGGCGCTTGTCTTTCGTGAAGCTGGTCTCGTCGGCGACGAGGATGCGCGCCGTCGGATAGAGCGCCAGGAACTCTCGGGCGGCCTGCGCCAGGCAATGGCCGGGAACGACCAGCATGGCTTTCGAGATCAGGCCCAGCCGGCGCTGTTCCATGATGGCGGCGGCCATCGTCATGGTTCAGCCAGCTCGAGTCGTCCTGTGGCTCACCCGGCTTGCGCTTGCGGAAGAACAGGATGTCGACGACGACATCCGTGCCGGCATCGGCGCGAAAACTGCCTTCGGGCAGGCGTATGGCGGCGACGAGGTCGGCGGATTTGGCGATGAGTTCGCGGGCCGTGGCTTCCGCCTTGTCCATCGTGCCCGACGAGGTGACGAAGGCGGCGAGCGCGCCGGGTTTTAGAAGATCAAACGACCGCGCAATGAAATAATCGTGCAGCCGCAGGCCCATCGACCGATAGGCGCGGTCGGACCGCACGGTCCGGTCGGAAAACGGCGGATTGCCGATGGCAAGATCGAAATGCGCCGGCAACTCGGTGCGCGCGAAATCTCCTCCGACAATGCGGGCAACCGGCTGCAGGAGGCGAGCAATCCGGGCCGTGACCGGATCGAGCTCGACATCGGTCACGAAGGCGGCTTCACGAAGCGCCTGCGGCATCAGGGCGGGAAACAACCCGGTGCCGATGCCCGGTTCGAGGACGCGGCCGCCGCGCCAGCCGAGCCGTTCGAGACCCGTCCAGATCGCCCGGATGATGAACTCGGGCGTGAAATGGGCATATTGCGTGCAGCGGGCAAGCGAAGCGTAATCCGCCTCGTTGACGGATGCCTGCAGATCTTCACCCAGCTCTTCCCAACACTTGCGGAACCCCTCCTCGCCCGGCCGGGTGAAGATCGCATTTGCGAGGTCGGACGCACCGAAGCCGGTGAACCGGATCAGCCGGGCCTGCTCGGCTGAAGTCGCGGGCCGGTCCTCGGCCGCGATCGCCGCGGCAAGAGCGATGGCGTCCAGGTTGTCGCGGGCGCGGGATTTCCAGCCCTTGGCCAACGAACGGCTTCCGGAAAGATGGAAGTTGTTGCCGCGCTCGGGCGCTTCGGCCCCCTGTCGTTTCGCGGGCTGCTGACTTCTGGACCGCTTGGTCGGTGCTACTGGCGGCGGCGCGTCTTCCTCGGGTTCGGTCGCCGGGCTTTCGGTAAAGGCAGTGACGCCAAGGCCGAGCCCGGAGGACAAGGCCGAACTGCCGAACATATCGAGAGTGAAAGGATCGTGGTCTGACATGATGATGTCTCCTATGATGATTGTCCAGCAGGATTGTTCTGTCCCGCGATTTTGAATGCCGGAAAGTCATCGAAGACCCAGCCGTTTTTCAGTGTGTCGTAGATGATCGCGAGCAACTTGCGCGCTGTGGCGATGATTGCCTTGCCGGCCCCGCGCCGGGCTTTGATCCGTTGGTAGAAGGCATTGAGGTAGCCCGAGTAACGAATGGCAATGAGCGTGCACTGGACCAGCGTGGTGCGCATCAGTTTGTTCCCGCGTTTGGTGATCCGGCCCCGGTTGTCAGTCTCGCTTGACTGGCTGACACGGGGGACAATGCCCACATAGGCGGCCAGTTTGTCCGCGTCTTCGAAGTCATCGACGTTGCCTATGCCGGAAAGGAATACGGCTGCCGCGCGCGGCCCGACACCCTTGATCGAGATCAGCCCGTCATATCCGTCCATGGCCTCGGCGGCGGAGGCGATCTCGCGATCAAGTTCGGCGATTGCATCCGTCAGGCTGAGCGCCTGATCGCGCACGATGCGCAGTTCCACCTGTTCGAGGCTGGAGAACCGGCCGGTCTCCAGGGCATTGAGCCGTCGCTTGGAGCCCAGGCTTTCCTTCTTCAGCTTGATGCCGTGGCGGGTGTGGAGCGCGTGGATCTTGTTCAAAAGCCGGGTGCGCTGCTTGACCAGAAGGTCGCGCGTGTGGGTCAGCGACGCCAGTTCGCCTTCGGCCACCGTTTTGACGCGGGTCTCAGGCAGCATGTCCTTTGACAGAAAGAAGGCCAGGGCCCGGGCGTCGTTTCTGTCCGTCTTCTTCACCGACTTGCGGATCACGCCGAACTGCTTCGGGTTGACCACCACCACACGGCCAACGCAGGCGATCACTTCGTCGCGGAACCAGGCCGAATTGCCCGTCGCTTCCACGGCGACCTCATCGTCCGCATCAAGGCTCAGGCAGAACCGGTCCAGATCGGCCGCTGCCAGCTGGCAGGTTTCAAAAACCTCGTTGCCGTCCGCGGCAAGGCGGCAGACCGTGAAAGACGTCGTGTGGAGATCGACACCGATGAAAGCCATTGCTAAAATCCTCTCGTTGGCGGGAGGCGGAACCCTGCAAAGGGGTGTGAACGGCCAGGCCAGACTCCTATACGAGATCACCGGGTCGAACCGGGCCTCATGCTGGTCGTTCGGATGCAGGCGGCGGGTAATCTCCTGTACAGGGTCGCAATGCCCTAAAAAGACATCCAGCCTGCAGCCTATCCGCCTCTCCCGGCACTCTAGCCGAGTCGGGATGCATGACCGCTCACATCCCATTCATGCCATCTCCTTTGATGCGGGCGCACGAAGCTGCGCCGCCGGGAGACCCGGCAGCGTTTGCCAAGCGCGGATTTGAAAGAGGGGTTAGCGGGTGATCAGCGAGAACGAGATGTCGTTTTCGGTGAGCTGGATGCCGGGATGGGTGATCCCGAAGCTCCGGTTGAAGCCTGGGACCAGCAGATCGGCATCGATGAACCCGATGCCGTCATCGCCGCCGAAATGGCGGCGCTTGTAGTCCCACCAGTCGATATCGCCCTTCGGATGGCATTCGGTCGAATGGACGACGAGCGGTTTCTGGCCCTCGGCGAGCCTGCCGTTGGAAATGATGTAGACGCCCTCGTCGCCGACGAGCCAGAAGCCGGGCTTCTCGCCCTCTCCCGGGCGGGTGCCGTAATGGGGATTGCGGAAGCCGCCATTGGCGACCGCATCGTCCTCGCCGCGCGCGATGACCTTGTGCACCGCAAGAATCGGAAATGTGAACATGGCCCACCTCACGCGGCTTCTGGCAGCGGCAGGTGACGCAGATGAACCGGCAGTTTTTCGGAGATCTGCTGATCGGTCAGGCTCTCGAGCAACTGGAACCGCGTGCCCGACCGACCGTAGACGATGACCGTGCGCCTGCCGCGGTGTTCGGGCCGGAAGTCCGCGCCGGCATAGCCGCGATAATCGTCATGCGTGGCGCTCCAGATGTGCTCGATGCGTTCGTCGCGGGTCATCGCCCTGACCGGCCGGCGTTCGCGCTCGACGATGGCGTCGCGCATGTCATAGGGCGAGCGCGGATCGGACAGATCGCAATAGGCGTGGAAGTACCGGGCCACGCCATTGATGCGCAGCGTATGGAAGACGCTGGTGATGCTGCCGGTCAGGAATTCGCGCATGGCGAACATCTCGCCACGCATCCAGAGCGGCGGCAGGATTTCGAGCATGGTGTCATGTTCGGAACGGGCGATTTCGAACCATTCGCCGGCATAAAGCGCGCCGTCGTCATTTTGCCAGCGGTCGGGTCGCTGCGCATGGCGGTCGAATAGTCTGAACATCTGATGGCGGTCGGCGATGCCGAAGAAGATTTGTAACTGCTCACCCCGTCACGCGTCTTGAGCATAGTGTGATTTGACCATATTGGCGGCATTTCCGGCCAGCGCGATCTGGATCGCGACAAGTGGATTATATCCGAGGGCACCCATGGAACTCAGGTAGCTTGATATCCGGCACCAGGCGTGTGCATAGCGGTCTGTCCGGAAGCAGCCCGAGACTTTGATTTTGACCTTTGCCATCCTGATTTTTTGCTCGCCCGCGTTATTGGTGAAGCTGACATCGGGTTCGCTCATGAAGCGAAGCACGGAGTCCTCGTGTTTCAACAGACGCTCATGCAGGTTGTGGGCATCCGACTTTGCGACCCGTCCGCGCTTACCTTCCGGTTTCGCAGGAACTTCGGGCATTTCCCCGGCACCTTGCGTCAGAATGGTCCGATACCTTTTGCGTATCTTGCGACATTCGGCCTCGCTCAACACCCCGGTCTCGCTCTTGTTGACCTTATGGCAGACCTCACGCAACACCTTCCTCATCAGGCGCGCCCAACGGTAATTGCTGGAGTCGACGACAAAGGTCAGTTCCCGAAGCAGATGCGACCCGCATAGCTGATGCTTGCACTGGCTGTATGCAAGGTAGGATGCCCAGCAATCATGGATCAACACCCCGGTGTAGACCGGAATGATGCCGAATGCCTCTATCGCTTCCTTGCCGCGCCTGGGGTGCAGGAACTTGATAGTGTGGATACCCCGCCCGGAGGCATCGTAATGTGCCAGGTGCCGTTATACTGAACGTCACAAATCAAAGGGAGAGTATCCACATGTCGGAAGTTAGCATCATCGGCGTTGATCTTGCAAAGCAGGTTTTTCAGGTCCACGGAGCCACAGCCGATGGCTCGGTTGGCTACCGCAAGAAGTTGAGCCGCGCCCAGTTCATGCCGTTTCTTGCACAGCAGCCCCGATGCATTGTCGCGATGGAGGCCTGCGCCACAGCTCACGATTGGGGCCGCGAGATCGGTAAGTTGGGCCATGAGGTGAAGCTGATTCCACCTCAGTACGTGAAACCTTTTGTCAAAAGGCAGAAAAACGACAGGGCAGACGCTGAGGCGATCACTGAAGCTGCCTCCCGGCCGACCATGCGGTTCGTTGAGGTGAAATCCACCGAGCAGCAATCGCGCGGCATGCTGTTCCGATCACGGCAGATGTTTGTCAGGCAGCGCACGCAGACCATCAATGCGCTGCGCGGCCATCTCGCCGAATATGGCGTGATCGGGCCGAAGAGCAAGGCGGGGATCAAGAAGTTGAGAGCCGCGCTGGACGACGATACCAATGGGCTGCCCGCCCTCGTGCGTAACACGGCCCGGATGTATGCCGAGCACATCGATCTGCTGGCGACCAGGATTTTCGATCTGACGAAGCAACTCAAGACGGAGGCGAAAGCATCCGGCACAGTGCGAAGGCTGACAACAATGCCGGGCGTCGGGTTGCAGACGGCACTGGCAATTGAGGCCTTTGCCCCGGACATGAATTGCTTCAAACGGGGGCGTGACTTCGCAGCCTGGCTGGGTCTCGTGCCGCTTCAGCGCTCGACAGGCGGTAAGGACCGGCTCGGGAAAGTTTCGAAGATGGGTCAGAAAGACATCCGAAGCCTGTTGATCATCGGGGCGATGTCAGTGATCAATGCGGCGACGCGGTTTGGGGTTCGCAAGGGAAGCTGGCTGGCCAGAATGCTGGATCGAAAACCGAAGCTTCTGGTCGCGATCACGCTGGCCAACAGGATGGCACGGGGTATCTGGGCCATGATATCGAAACAGGAGAATTATCGGAATCCGGAGGCGGTAGCGTAAGCGCGGATCGCGCAACGCTTCGCGTCGGTGCCCGGGACGTGTGAAGAGGTCGACGAATAGCATGGGAGATTGATCGGAAAGATCCGGAGCGGGAAAACCATGTTGACCCAAAAGGCAAAATAGCTTTGGAACTTGATTTGGACCCGGTTCGCGCATCACCATACCGGCCCGCGGCTGCACAAAAAGCCGCACTGTGAGGCCTGATAAATGACCGCATCCGATCACACGCTCACATCACCGTTCGAAAATCGCTTGACACCGGGGTATCCATAAATGAGGGTCAGGGAGTCATCGGTCAGCACATGCAGCCACTGGTTTTTGCTGTCGACCCTGAAACCGGTCTCATCGGCATGCAGGGCCGGGCGGGTCAGAAGATGTGCGGCGGCAGCCGTTTCCCAGGGTTCAAGCGCCTCGTGCAGTCGCTGGATGTAGCCCAGGCAGGTGGCCTGCGACATCCTGACGCCAGAGATGGCCCGCACCAGTTCGACGGCGCGGCGCAAAGACAGCATCTGGGCAATCAGCAGGTTGATCACGAAGGCCTGAAAGCCAACGCCATATTGCAACGGCCCCGGCATGTTTTCAGGGAAACGCCCCTTGGTTCGGGTGCGGCATTTGGGGCAGTCCCTGGTTTCTGCGACGACCTTTTTCTCGACAACCTCGAACATGATATCGAGATGGATGCGTTCCTCGCGCGCCGAGGGTTCGACGTCTGAGAGATCAGCCCCGCAACTGTCACAAACCTGGACGGTGGAGGTTTCCCCGACGGTGACCTTGCGAAGGTTTTCGCCCGTCATCCAGTTCGGCGCCACACCCTTGCCGGAAGCCTTTTTGCTCCGTTTCCCGGTGTTGTCCTTATCCGTCTGCGACGGCGCAATACTGGAGTTCTTGCCGGTCTTCCTGGTCGTCTTTTCCAGAAAGATGGCGATCAGGATGCCCAGCAAGCTGCACAACACGCCAATAACCGCATCGACGTCATCTGAAATCCTGCCCGCTTTGCGCAGCGCGGCAATGCGCGCCCTGGCAGCATCGAACTCTTCACGCAGGGAAGTGCCATTCACGCTTGCCATCAGTCCGCCCGCGATGCCATGGACATCAGGCCATGCGGTGGCCGCATCGCCTTTTCAGGCTTCCAAATGCAGCGAGTAGCCTTGACTGAAAGACCACCCCAATGCGGCTTTTCCCAAATCAATCGAACACGTGTCATAACCCGATAGAATCACGAAAATCGCAATGAGGGGATCGTTAATAGCCGATTCAAATCGTCGCACCACTCCGAGGCCAAAAAGGCATCTCGATTGAGCTAGTGGGTCTGAAACCGCCGTTGAATCTCGGGGACTTAAAGTGGGGGTGAGCAGTTACGAAGATTTTTCGAATAGGTGCAAGAGAGGTCATGGCGGGCTCCTTTGAGGCCTGTCCCGGGCTGCAGCGCGGCGCACCCTGTCGGCATCACCATCTTCTTCAGCCCTTCCGGACCCCTTTCCGCGGCCGCCTCTCCGTCCGGCCGGGTCAAGGGCCGGCGTTAGCCGGGCGAAGCGTCACCCTTGAGGCGGACGGCGGACATGCGGCACGCCGTCCCTCTTCTTTCGTCTTCTCATTCCCTCTTCTTCAGACAGGCGTTCCAGTCCTCCGACGACGGCCTGAGCCGCTGCCAGTTGCAGCATTCCTCTTCGGCAAGGACCCGCAAGCGCTCGGCAAATGTCTCGCCCTGGCTGTTGGCGTCGGTGGCCGCGACCAGCAGGGCGTCCGCGCGGGCGGCAAGACCGCGCAGTGCGGCTTCGGTCGATGGCGACCACCCCCCGCCCGTGCTGAGGTAAAGCGTTCCGGGCCGAAGACGCTCTATGGCCGCGAGGCTCATGGCGTCGACCGCCGCCTCGGTGACGCAAAGCCGTAGCGCGTCGGCCGGACCGAGGCGGAAGAGGACCTTGGCGCCGCCGGTCGCGAAACCGCGCCACTCGGGTCCCCGTTCTTCCCAGCCGGTAACACGACCGGCATCATCCATGTGACCGGCCCACATGCTGCCGTGCGGGCCTTCGCGAAGAAGGTCCTGGGCGACGGCCGCGCGCATTACGGGTTCGGGCAGCGCCCGCTCGTCCTGCAGGTAGCGCCAGGTCGCCGAGCCGGGCCAAGGCTTGCGCCGGGCCGACCAGCGCTGGGGCACCGACAGATCCGGCGTGCGATCGCGCAATTGCCGCTGCCACTGCGGTTGCGAAGGGACGAACCCGACGAGATCTGCGACGACATAAAGGGCGGCAGCGAACGGGAGCCCATCGAGGTGCTCGACAAGGCGGAACACGTCGCCCCTGGCGTCCGACAAGGGGTCAAGCCAGCCCTTGCCGTCATGAATGACGATGATGATATCGCCGCCGCGGCGGTATTTGACCGCGCGGCGTGTGCTTTCCTTAAGGTCGACGGCAAAGCCCGCCGTTTCCAGCACCGCGCCGCAGGCGACCCTTCCCCTCAATTCTTCGAGTTCTGCTTTTTCCATTCTCTCTTCCGCGTCCTGCACGGTCCTCTGTCCGGTTTCCGCTCCCTTTTCTTTAGGGGCGGGACCCGGAGGCCGCGAAGAGCAGGGCAGGACAAGGGCGCGCCTGGCAAGCCGGCATTTGTGCCGGATCGCATGTTTCGCTGCCAGGAGCGGCGAAGCCTCCCTTGCCGGCCGCAGCGCGCAAGCGGCATCAGGAACTTTCCGATTCCTTCTAATCCTCTGGGTAGCACCGCGCGTCAGGGATGGCAGCCCGAATGGGGGAAGACCGCTTGCGTGCTTCAGCTTTGCCGACAGCCCGGCCCTTGGGGCGACGCCAATCTGCTTCTCCCACACGGCTAAAACCGCATCCCGAAGCCGAGGTGAGACACGGCACAACGGCGCGCCTCTCAATTCGATTGGCCCGCTTTTCCGTCACGGCCCCGCTTTTGCAGATCGTCCAGATACCCATCGCAGCCGGAGAAATAGCCGTCGAGTCCGTGCATGACGTCTGCCAGCCGGTGAAAGTCGATTTCCTGATGCGCAGGCAGGACCGGATTACTCTTCGTATCGACGGGATAGCGATAAGAGAATGATCTTGGATCCACCTTTGCAAACTCGAGGATAATCTCTTCAACGATTGCGGCGGCGCCTTCGGCATCGTCGTGGCCATAGCCCTCCAGGACTTTCAAGAACGTCTCCCAAAGGGATTTGAGGTCATGGGTGTTCCATTCGGCCTTGATGCCGACGGTATGACCGTAGGTGGCGATCAGGAACTTGAGCGACAATTCGATGAACTGCCGGTAGTTGAAGACGACCGGAAAGACGAGGACGTCGCCGTCGTGTCGGTCACGGGCGACCTGGGCGACCATGAGGTCGCCGGCCATCATCATGACGATGCGGCCGTGGCCAAACCGGTCGATATATGCGTTTTGCTCCCAGTTCTCCGATTGCGTGAACGGCGCGTCCCCTTCCGTCGGCCACCGGAAACCCGTGCGCAGAAGGGACTCGAAGTCCGGTTTTTCCGGAATGTCGTCAGCCATGGGTCTGGGCCTCCAAATTTGCCGCCATCAATGAGCACCGCCGTGCGGAGGCTCTTCGATATCGAGATTGTCGAAAGCGTCGAAGACGTCGCGCGACCGCCGCGGCAATGACGCGCCAAGCTCGCCGAAATCGAGGCGGCATTTGCGGAGCCGGAAGGTACCGTGTTGCTCCCGCATTTCATAAAACTTGACGGGCCGGCGGCGATCCTCGAGCGCCTTGAAGATCGTGTATTTCAAGGCTGAGGCGCATCTGATCCCGAAGATCACCTCCTCGAGTTCGAGCGGAGAATTCTGCACGCCGCGGGTGCCAATCAGCCGCCATTCCTGTTCATAGCGCCATGAGCTGGCCTTGCGGAGCAGGACTGCATCATCGACCCGCCGCCGGGCGGCAGGGTCATGTTCCATGACGGCAACATCGCTTGCCTTGACGTTTCGGCTGCCGCCGTACTCGATCTTGTTCAGCCCGCTGGAGGCATCTTCGGGAACTGAATAGCCGGCGCAGATGCCGCGGTGCTGGTCGCCGTAATGGCTCCACATCAGGGGGCAGGTCGCTCGGGCGCCGAACGAAACGATGCCTCTGTCGTAGCGCCTCGGAAGCTCTTCCTCGAGATATTGGGTCAGGAGGAAATGCTCGGGGTCGTTCATCTCGTATGCCGGATTGCCGGCATTGTAGCGGATTTCGCTGAGCAGACTGTCGGCGCGTTTGCGGCTGTGGCGCGCGATGTGATCTATGGTCTTCGGGCCGCGATATTTGAGCGATTTCGCCGCTGTCGTCATTTCCGCCTTGATGCGCTGCTCGACGAGTCGGCTGAGGATCTGTTTCAACTCATGATCGGCAATATCGCCCTCGACATTGGGCCGGCTGTCGAGGGGATCGTTGAAGTCTGCCGGGTCGGAAAAATAGAGCTGATCGGCAACCAGCATATCGAGGACCCGACCGCTGAAAGCACGGTATTTGTAGATCCTCTTTGGTAATTGTCGCTGCAATATCGTCTCCATTGGAGTGATTTTTTATTCTGGTCGATCTGCCAACATTAGGCCGGGAATCATTCACAACCTGGCCGCAGCTCTGCGCGGCATCGGTAGCAGTTCGATATCTACGTTCAGCTTCCCCCATCCATCTACTGACCAAAATTTGTGTAAAAACTTTGGTCGCCTTGTATGCTCGGCATTGCTACTGACTAATTTTCGTATATAATCTTTGGTCATTAAACGAGGCTTCGAATGCCAGATCCGACGTCCGATACACTCAATCGCGTTTATGCGCGTATCACGGCAGGCGCTCCCGGCGGGGTCTGGTCGCGGGCCGATTTCCTGGACATCGCAAGCCCGAACGGGGTCGAGAAGGCCCTGCAGAGGCTTGCCAAGCGTGGCGACATCAGGCGTCCGTGCCGTGGCCTTTATGACAAACCGACCACAAGTAAACTGACCGGAAAGATGGTGTTCCCTCCCATCGCATCATTTGTCGATGCAATCGCACGGCGCGACAAGCTGCGAGTGCTCGTTGACGGAATGACCGCGGCCAATGATCTTGGACTGACAACGGCAGTGCCAGCTCGCAGCACGATTTACGCCGACACCTATCCAAGGACGATCGAGATTGTCGCCAATACCGGCGACCCGAACGCGAAAGAGCCGGTCGTCTACAAGCTCGACTTCAAGCGGATCTCTGCCAAGACAGCGTTCTGGGCCGGCCGGCCGGCCATGCGCGTCGTTCAGGCCCTGTCATGGTTTCGCGACGATCGCGCGAGCCTGGATGCGGCCGCCAACGGGATTGTCCGACGGCTCTCAAGCGCTCCGGAGCGCGACGCGATTATTCAAGACCTGAATCAGAATATCCAAGCTGTTCCCGCCTGGATGTATCCGGTAATCGAAAAAATCACGCGAACACTGTCGACCGACGAAAGCTCGGACGATGCATCGCGGTCATCTGATACGACGGGGCCACATGCAGAAAGCCTTCGCTGAAATCCTTGGTTCGAACACCGATGAACGCCAGGCCCTCTATTCGGCGGTCGCGGCCAAACTGGAAACGCGCGCCGAAAATGTCGAGAAGGACCTTTATGTCTGCTGGGTTCTCGATTTCCTGTTCAACCGGCGCAAGGACGACCCGGTCCATCTCTATTTCAAGGGCGGAACCAGCCTGAGCAAGGCGTATGGTCTTATCAGACGGTTCTCAGAAGACATCGATATCGGAATATTCAAAGCTGACCTCAATGCCCCGCTCGAGGCCGATATCGCCGCACTGCCATCGATCACCAAACAGCAAAAGGCCCTCGCCGAGGAGGTGGACGAAGCGGCGCGAAAATACATCTCGGGAACGCTCCGTGAGCAGTTGCTGAAAGAGATCGCGGCGGTCGAGAAGCTGTCAGGCAGAAGTGGCCATTTCACCGTTGAGTTTGGCTTCGATCCTTATCGGAACAAGGATGCACTCGATGTCCTGGTGGTCGGCTACGACAGCGCATTCGGATCCGGCGACGGCTATGTCCAGGCTGCGGTACGTATAGAGGGTGGCGCCCGACCCGACCCAGTTCCCGTAGAGCCGCGTAGGATTGTCCCATACGTGGCAGATGAGCTTCCCAACGGCGCTGATCTCAAATTCGGTGGTGTGACGACGGTCAAGCCAGAGCGCACTTTCTGGGAAAAGGTGCTGATCCTGCACGCCATGACGGAAATGACGGAAAAACGCGCTGCGGATAATGATCCCGGCCGACCGGTTCCTGATCTCAATCGCTATTCCCGGCACTACTATGACGTCCACCAGATTTGGCGGCATGCAGGGTACGGCGAGAATGTAGCCTCGATGCGCGATCTGGCCGAAGCATGCCGACAGCACAAGCAGCTTATGTTCCGTGCGCCAGATCATAGATACGAACGGGCAGAACCGGGGACGTACCGCCTGAAGCCGACCGAGGAGATGCGGAAGAAACTGGAGGTCGACTATGGGCGGATGTCGGCCATGATATTTGGCATCCCGCCAGAGTTCGATGAAGTCATGGCCAGTATTGGACAACTGGAAAACTTCATCAACCGCAATACGAACCGACCACACGTGCCGCGGGGCTTGGCAGGCAACGGAAGTCCGCTCGACAAAGAGAGTGATGAAGTTTGCCCACATAACGTCAGCCGCGACCGGCACTCGGTGGAACCGTGCCTATCCGGTTGTCTCCCACACCCACTACATGTGGTGTTTGACATGGAGTGGCTCGGGAGGCGGACGACGCGGGGATGGACGTACCGGAACGCGAAACTCTCTCGTTTCCGCGATCGCTTGCGCAGTTCCAACGACTTTTCCCGGACGACACGGCCTGTGCCGCCTACCTGGAGAAGGCGCGGTGGGGTGGCGGGTTTGTTTGCCCTCATTGCCGGACGGCAACAAAGCCCTATCGCTTCACCAGCCGACCTGGAGTACTGCGGTGCCGGAAGTGCCGTCGCGACACCAGTCTGACGGCGGGGACGGTCATGCAGCGCAGCCATATGCCGTTGAGCGTATGGTTCTGGGCGGCTTATCTGATTACCAGCCAGACGCCCGGCATGTCCGCCACACAGTTCCAGCGCCAGGTTGGGCTGTCCCGCTACGAGACTGCCTTTCAGATGCCGTAATGGGGTTTGGCGCGAATCGCCGCCGTTATGGTTTGTTGAGACGATGATGATGAAGTGCCGTTGCCCCTGACACATAAAGCGTGTCTACGGAGTCTTGCCGTAAGGCGCGCTCCAATTCCGAAGAATAGAGGGACATGCACGTTTTTACAGGATTTGACGTATCTCTGGCAACCACCTCGGCCTGTGTTCTGGGTGAATAACTACCGGCTGGCGCCGGTAGCGTCAGGCAGGTGATTGTCGAGGTACTGAAGTACAAGTTCGTCTGTTATGGCCCCGGTGGTTGTCGAGAAGTATCCCCGGCCCCAGAACCGGCGTCCCCAATACTGCTTGCGTATCTCCGGAAACTCGCGCTGGATATTGTGAGACGAACGGCCTTTCATCTTGCGTACCAGATTGGAGATGGCGATCTTTGGGGGCACGGACACGAACATATGCACGTGATCTTTGGACAGAACGCCATGCAAGATGGAAACGCCGTTCTCCTTGCAGACCTGACGGCAGATGGTGCGCACCCGCAGGGCCAAATCGCCAGTCAGGACTTTGTAGCGATACTTCGTCGCCCAGACGATATGGTAGCGGTGGTAATAGACGCAATGCGCGGAGCGATCATATTGCATGACTCTGTCCTTCCAAAAAGGCTCAATTCGCAAAACGTAGGCACGGCCTCGCCATCGCCGCCTCAAGGCAGGCCCTGGGTGATGGCTGCTCGCCGAGTTCGATGAGATGGAACCACCTGAGAGCCGGATTTAAAAGTAGTTGAGCGATATCAATGGTTTGTGATTCAACAGTCTTTTCAAAGAAGATGGAGAATCACGATGCCATGGAATGATATCGCCCGCGCCGAACATAACAGAGACCATTTGAGATTTCCAAGCGATTTGACCGATGAGGAATGGACGATACTTGCCCCGTTCATTCCGCCGGCAAAACGGGGTGGACGACCGCGTACGACCGATATGCGCGAGGTGATGAACGCGATCCTTTATATCGCAACCAGCGGCTGCCAGTGGCGCATGCTGCCGAAGCAGTTCCCACCGGTATCGACGGTACGTGGCTATTTCTACACCTGGAGCCGCATGGGTCTTTTTACGGCCATCAATCACCTCCTGGTCCTCAATACCCGCGAACTGGAAGGCCGCGCGGCTTCACCGACGGCCGGCGTGATCGACAGCCAGAGCGTGAAAACCACCGAAAGCGGGGGCGTTCGCGGCTATGACGCCGGCAAGAAGGTCAAGGGCCGCAAGCGACACATCGTCACCGATACGATCGGCCTGATGCTGTTCATCATCGTTCACGCCGCCAACATTCAGGACAGGGACGGGGCCTGCGACCTGATCAGGGCTGTTGTCACTTGGGAGTGGGCAAAATCTGGGGGTTATGCCGCTATGGTGGTATTGGAGACTGTCAGACGCCCATCGAGAGCAGCGGCTCTGGTAACAGCCACATTGTGGGCGCCGCGTGGTGACCATCTCATGCGCCTGCGCTTACCCATCCGCGCGTTACCGATGTCATCGACGCAACCTTCGGCTCGGGAAGTCGAGATCGGCAAACCGCTGCGGTATCGCTCACCATAGTTGACCAACGAACCCATGTTGCTGGCAAGATAGCTGTGGAGATCATGGCATCGTGCCAGCGCCCTCTGGGCTTGATCTCGAACCGCGAGGCGATATTTTGCAAGCCTTGCGCAATCAAACATCATCCATTGAAGGTGAGTGCCGGCTACCTGGATTTTGCCGTGCCAAAGGTTCCATCTCAGTGTCTCGACCGGCGTCATCAAAATCGCCGTTGTTGCCGGGAAGTCTTTCCGCTGTACGAGGCCCTTGATGGCGGTCTCCACATGCTGAACCCGCATCGAGATGTGCCACCAGTCAAGGATGTGCTTGATTTTTCCATTGGTTGCGCCGCGGATGAGGTTAGGGAGCGCGGCCTCCCCGTCTGAGATCACGGTGACGGGTCGCTGACCATCCCAGCCGAGGGCGTCCAGATCGCGACGAAGCTGCGCAGCAGGCGAGGGCGCAGCTTGTGGCGCAAGACCAAAGCGACGACACATATCGTGGGTCTCGATCTTTCCGACCACAACATCGAGATGCCGTTTCTGATACTCCGGCCTGCATCGAATGTGAGCTCCATCGATGAAGACGGTCGGGGGATTTGCACTGAGGGTATCGCATATTGGAGGCTGCGCGTTGGCAATGTCTTTCGCCACTTTGCCAAGGCGATTTCGAACGGTGGTGTTTTGTTGCTTGGCGCAGGGCAAGAATGTTTCCAGGATCCGGGCAGCTTCGCGAAACGAATGGCGGGCACCCAATTCGGCCTGAAGCATCCTTAATTCAGGCGTCACTCGGTCACGGAGGACCTGCGCAAATGGCGAAAGCAATTCGCTTTGCCCCTTGCGACAGGAGCATTTGCGACGCCGAGGGACTTTCAACCGAAACCGTCCAAACAGCGTGTCGAGAACCCGGGTTCGGTAGTCGTGAACGAATCTGCTCCGACCACAGCAGGGGCAGGTCCGGCTTGCCGCAGAAATTTCTTCGATCTGGTGTCGTAAAATTGACCCCTGGAGTTGCGACAGAATTGCCTTCCCCTGCTCGAGATTGAGCCCCAGCTCGCTATGGCACTGGTCGGTCAGACTGAGACTGCAGAGCTCTTCCGTCCGCTTCTCTCCCGTCCCAGAAGTGGTTTCCACGATAATCCGAACGTCCATGTCAGCCTCCAGCGATCAAAGAATCTCCTGAAGCTAACCGAACACCCCCAACTTTTGCCCACTCCCAAGTGACAGCGGCTTGGGTAGTGCCCGGTAGAACGGCATTTGGGACAACGGCACCAAGCGCTTTCCCGAAGCGAGTCGCTCCGATGTCCAGCCATCGGTGGGCAATGCCCCATGCACGGTCTCCCGGTATCAGGGACTTTCGGTGGAACGCAGGCGGCTGAAGCCCCCGCCGCACCGTCGGCGCTGGAGCGTCTGGCGCTCAGGCGATGAAGTCGAAATCGTCCAGGGTCAGCTGGGAGGCGTCAAAGTCGCGCAGTTCGATCTCCAGGCTGCCCGATGAATCCCGGACCACGGTATCGCGTCCGTCCTGCCTGATCGCCAGGTCGGAGAATTCCAGACCGCCCGTGATGACGAGAATGTCCGTACCATCCTCGAAACCATCGATCTGGTTGGTCGACTTCCGGGCGAAGACCATCCTGTCGGCCCCGGCGCCGCCGTCGAAGTAATTGTTGCCCCGGCCGCCATACAGGGTGTCGTCGCCCTTGCCGCCAAAGAGCATGTCGTCGCCCTTGCCGCCATAAACGATGTCATCGCCATCACCGCCAACGAGGAAGTCATCCCCTTTGCCGCCATACAGGATGTCGTCACCGCGTCCGCCATCCAGCCTGTCGTCACCATCAGTGCCAGTGATGGTCTTTCCGGGTTCGGGACGGATCGGTTCGTGGTCGCCGTCACCGTAATGTTCGGGAATGACCTCGCTGGATTCCCTTTCGACATAGGGTTCGGAACCCGGATATCCGTAAACCGCGCCGTAACCCTTGACGGAACCGCCACCGGTGTATGGGCCGGGATCGATCCGTCCGTAACCGCCTTCGTCGTAATGAGCGGGAATGACCTGTCCGAAACTGGATCCGATGAGGGATGGCATGGCTGTTCTCCTTGAGTTCGGCGGTCCAGCCGCATCCAGCGGCTGGCAGGTCGCTGTGAAAGTTCCATGACGGCCCGATGCTGCCAGTTTCAGGCTTCCCGGCCCGTTTTTCCGTGGCCTATGGTACATGACGGAGGGAGTCCTGCCAATCCCGCTGTCGCGACGGGGGTGTAGTCTAGGATTCCTGTCACCGCGAAGCCCATCGGCGGCACTGTCCGGGCCAGGACGTCCGCCATGCGAGGCGTCACGGAGATCCCGCCCTCCAGCCAGTACCAGATGAACCCGCCGTCGTGTTCCCGGACCACCGGGCGGATGGACCGCCGCCTTGCCTTCCGTAAGAGGCCCCATCGGAAGGTTTCTTCGTAGAACCACGCTAAGGGAGTACAAATCTAGAACGCCGATTACCGAGTGGCATTTCTGATTATCTTAGAGCCTGACCGAAAAGTCTTTGGGAAAAATTGTTGAGCGATACCAGTCAATTGTGATTCCATGTTCGCAATCGAAAACCGAACGGAGGAACCACTGTGCCTTGGACTGATACCGCCCGCCTCACGTATAACCGCAAAACGGATCGTTATCCAAGTGACGTTACGAACGAAGAATGGGCAATCCTCGAACCTATGGTTCCACCAGCACGCCCCGGAGGACGCCCCCGGACCGCAGACATGCGCGAAGTAATCAACGCGATTTTCTACATCGGATCGACAGGCTGTCAGTGGCGTGCGCTGCCAATTGACTTCCCGCCCATGACGACAGTGCAGGGATATTTCTACGCTTGGCGCAATGCCGGTATTCTGGAGGCAATGAACGATCTGCTGGTCACCGCTGCCCGTGAATTGGAAGGGCGCGATGCGCAGCCGACGGCTGGCGTGATCGACAGCCAAAGCGTAAAAACGACAGAAAGTGGTGGTGTTTGCGGCTATGACGCCGGCAAAAAGACCAAGGGGCGCAAGCGTCATATCGTGACGGACGTCCTTGGGCTTCTGCTGGTGATCATCGTTCATGCCGCCAACATCCAGGACCGTGACGGTGCACCCGATGTGCTCAAGGCTGTCGGTAAAAAGTTCCCCTGGCTGCGCCATATTTTCGCCGACGGCGGGTATGCAGGTGACAAGCTCCGACAAACCATGGGCAACAAGTGGACCCTGGAGATCGTCAAGCGACCAGGTGCGGTAAAGGGTTTCGTTCTGCTGCCCATGCGTTGGGTGGTCGAGCGTACTTTTGCATGGTTGGGAAGGTGCCGCCGGTTGGCCAAAGACTGGGAGAACACCGTCGAAAGTTCAACCGCCTGGGCGCACATTGCAAGCATCCGCCTGGTGACACGCAGACTGGCAAGGCACTGCAATGCAACGTAAAACTTTAGATTCAGGCTCTTATAAGCTGTTGATCTACCTATTCCGAGATGTTTTGCGGCTTGAGATACGGATTTTCCGGCTGTGACCAGATCTTTTAATGCGGAGATTGTTTCTTCCTTAAGTGGCGGCCGCCCAGGTACGCGTCCATGCTTTCGCGCTGTCGCTAGCCCGTCTTTTGTACGTTCAGATATCAGGCGGCGCTCGAAATGCGCGATAGCGCCGAAGACATGGAACACCAGTTCTCCTGCGGCGGACGTTGTGTCGATCTGCTCCTCAAGGCTAATCAGGTTGATCTCTCTGGCTTTGAGGTCATCGACTGTTTCCAGCAACTCCTTGAGCGACCGGCCCAGGCGGTCGAGTCGGATAACAGCCAGTGTGTCGTTGGGGCGTGCCTGATCGAGCAAAGCATCTAGACCGGGTCGTTTGAAATTCTTGCCGGAGATAACGTCCTCGAAGACGCGTACTGCACCATGCTGTATTAGCCGGTCTTTCTTGCCGGAGATATCCTGGTCAGCGGTTGAGACCCTTGCGTATCCGAGAATGTCGCCAGTGCGCGCCATAGTGTCTCCAAAACGACGACCGTTTTAGGGCCTGATTTCTTTTAACCGCACTGATCCAGAGTTGGGGCGGCAAATCTGTCTCTTTATCAGTCTCTATAATATTGAGTGTCTTCAAACTTGCAACAACGTTTTGAGGACTGTCTTATGGCACACAAACTACTTTCTTCCCGAACACATGCGAAACTCTTTGGGATACCGACAGATTCTGACGCCCTGATCAGTCATTATCTGCTGAGTGGACAAGACATTGATCTGATCCGCACTCTGCGGCGCGCCGAAAACCACCTTGGACTTGCGGTGCATGTATCTTTGTTGCGCCACCCAGGTTTGGGGTGGAGTGAAAACATCATGCCGCCAGCCGAACTGATCGCCTGGCTTGCAGAGCAACTTCAGGTCGACGCGTGTACTCTCGAAGACTATGCCCTTAGGCAAAATACCAGGCACGAACATCATGCCTTGGCTATGCGGCATTTGGGGCTGTCTTCTTTCGGACCAGAGCATGTACAGCAAGCCGAGGACATTGCCACGAAGGCCGCGTTCGCAACGGACCATGGTGTCAAGATTGTCGAGACGCTGATTGAGGAGCTTCGAAGACACCGACTAGTGTTGTCGAGTGCCGATACAATCGAGCGCCTTGCTCTAAAGGGGCGGGCCCGCGCGCGCCGCGAGGCCGCTGCTGCATTATTCGATGCCCTGTCACCAGAGCAGCGTGACAGCTTGCAAAAACTTCTGGTGAACGATGCCGCGGTTGGTCAAACGCGGCTGACCTGGTTGCGGGGCTTTCCACATTCAGCCAGCCCCGCCAGCATGACCGCGCTTCTGGATCGCCTGAAATACCTGCGAGCACTGGATTTGCCGCCTGACCTCGGGCAGGGCCTGCACCCGGATCGGCTTGTCAAGTTCGCGCGAGAAGGTGCTGTGGCACCGGTCAGTTTACTGAATGATTTTGGCGAGCGGCGGCGGATTGCGACACTTGCAGCACAGATGACAGATTTATCCATCACGATCACTGACGCGACCATCGTCATGTTCGAGCGTCTCACCGGCCAATTGTTCTCACGCTCGCGCAACCGGCAAGACGAGGTTTGGCGTATGGGCAAGGCACGGGTGGGCAAGCTGATGCAGCTCTTTGGCGAATCCATTGATACCATGGCCCGAGCACAGGAGCCGGGGCATGATCCCTTCACTGCACTTGATGCTGAAATCGGCTGGCAAAAGCTTTTGGGCACCCGCGATGAAATAGCCAGTTTCGGGGAGTTGGTTTTCTGTTCCGTTGCTACTCAGACCCCTGATACCGATCTCACTGCAATCATGCGTTTCGCAACGGTCTTGCGTCGGGACATCGATGCCGTCAAAAATGCGACCGAACTCCCATGGAGCAACGGGCAAGCCGAAGGGTATATCAACCGCCTCAAGAAACTAAAGCGAGCAATGTACGGTGGCGCCGGGCCAAAACTGATGAGGGCAAGAATGCTGCCGCTTAATTACAGAAAGTGAGGAAGAACCAGTCGAACTGCGGATTGACCGAATTGTGGATTTGGGAGAGTTGTGATGTGTTTTTGTAAACTGGGACAGACAGCTAAAAGACAAGGTTACGGATTAGTTTCTGGCGAAGCGCTGATCAGTTCTGTGTCAAACAGTTCCAGCCGTCGAACAGCTTTTTTGAACCCGATTTGTTGTTCCTTTAAGGTGACTGAATTAATTGTTTGTTCAACCAAGTCGATGACCCGTTTTGCGTGTTCGTCCTCATGGCTAAGAGGTGAATGTTCGTTGGAACCGAACACTTCGCGGTCGGTGCGCTCCCGGTTCTGATGTTGGTTCATCAGAGGAGAATTCAGTGGCTGCGACGGATATAGTTTGGGAATTTCTTCCTCCGCAGCGGCGAGAATAAGTGCGGCTTCAAAGATGGCACCCACTTGTTGGTGACGTAACCGTCTAAGACTAGGGCGGTTGAAGATGGCGTCGGCAACTTCAAGGTCTGACGCCTCTCCAACAGCAAAACGGTGATAAAGGTCCGCATCAATTGTTCGAAGAATTATAGCGACACCCGTTGCCCAACCATAATCGCTCTGATCATCATCCAGCGAGGCGAATACAAGCCCCAGGCGACGAATGGACTGGCCGACAGTTCTAAGGCTGAATTCAGATGCCCCGAAAAACGAGAGCAGCATTTCTTTCAAACGCTCACCAGCCACTGGTCTCGCTACTCTCTCTGGAAAATAAACTTGATAGCCATACTCTTTTTCTTCAGGTACTGGGCAAAAATATTCGTTGATTCCTGTTACTTCCAGTTGCAATCGAATAAATGCGTTCCGATCGGGATCAGGCAATCGAAAATCCACATCAAAAAAACGGCGCAGATATTCTTCGGCATCAAAGCCGTTACCATACAGAGCCCTGACGGAATGAGCCAATTGTCTACAATTGATGGCCAAAACAAACACAATGTTGTTCACGGAAAACAAATGTTTGGCAACTTCCAAGAACTCAACGGCATAGGAAGGGCGGCAGCGGTCCAGTTCATCAATCATCACAATCAGGGGGCGATTTTCGTGTGCCTCTGACAAGTCGGCGACCATACTTCGCAAGATTTCACGGAATTCTATTATCTCCCTTCGAGCTTCCAATTTTGGCTTCAGTTTTTCTTCAGCCATGGATGCAATTTCTTCGGCAACCATCGTACCAGCAAACGGAATAAGTGACGTCGCCGCGCGAATGAATCCTGGAAGGATCTGGTGAGCGACTTTCGTTGCAGCACTCTGAAATTTCATGATTTTCGAGGCGGCTAGATATTGCTCATACTTCGAAAACTCTTCATTCAGTTCAGTGATAACTGTCATGAATGGGATTTCAGAGAGGTCGTTTTCCCAGGCATTAAACCAGATGACGGGAAATTTTTGGTTAAGCAGGTTCTGTTTCCAGATGTTCAGAAAGGTTGTTTTGCCAAAGCCCCATTCCGCGTCGATAGAGAAGACACAGGGACTCTCGATGGTACCGACGAGATGCGTAAGAGTTTCCACAGCTTCGCGGCGATTGAGTTGATCATGCTTAAACGGATCGTCCTCAGATGCCGTAATGGGGTTTGGCGCGAATCGCCGCCGTTATGGTTTTTTGAGACGAAGATGATGAAGTGCCGTTGCCCCTGACACATAAAGCGTGTCTACGGAGTCTTGCCGTAAGGCGCGCTCCAATTCCGAAGAATAGAGGGACAACGACATGAATGTTTTTATAGGAATGGACGTATCTCTGGCAAGCACCGCGATCTGCGTGCTCGGCGAAAGGGGCAGGATCGTGAAGGAGGCGGAAGTGGCCAGCGAGCCGGAAGCGCTTGTAGCGTTCCTGCGCGGGTTGGATCACGGGACCGCCGTGGTCGGCCTCGAAGCCGGACCTTTGTCGCAATGGTTGCACAAGGAACTGAGCGATGCAGGCTTTACGGTTATGCTGATGGAAACGCGGCAGGTGAAAGGCGCCCTGAAGGTGATGCCGATCAAGACGGACCGCCGGGATGCCGAGGGGATCGCCCGTTTGCTGCAGATGGGCTGGTTCCGGCCCGTGCACTGCAAGTCGGTATCAGCCCAGGAGATGCGGGCGCTGCTGGGCGCGCGCAAGGCGGTGCAGAATTCGGCGATCCAGCTCGAACTTTCGGTGCGCGGCATGCTGCGCAATTTCGGTCTGAAGATGGGAAAGGTATCGAGGGGCCGTTTCGAGGCCCGGGTGCGGGAACTGGCCGAAGGCAATGCCATGCTCGAGGCCGCCGTCGCGCCGGTCCTGAGGGCCCGGACGGCACTGCGCACCGAACTTGCGCAACTGGAGAAACGGGTGCGCGATCTGGCCGCAAAGGATCCCGCCTGTCAGTTGATGATGACCATGCCGGGTGTCGGCGCCGTCATCGCTCTGACGGCGCGGGCCGCCATCGACGATCCCGAACGGTTCCGCGCTTCCAGGGACATCGGTCCATGGGTCGGGCTGACGCCGAAGCGCAACCAGTCGGGTGAAAGCGACATCGTCGGCGCGATCACCCGGGCGGGGGACGTTGGCTTGCGTACCGCGCTTTACCAGGCGGCCACGGTGATGCTGGAAAAGGGGGCGAAGAACTGGTTATCGGCCTGGGCGCTGCGGGTGGCGCAGCGGCGCGGCAAGAAGCGTGCGACAGTGGCGCTAGCCCGCCGTATCGGCGTCGTGCTGCACCGCATGTGATGGTGTGGATGCCCCCTAAGAAAGGCATCATAAATGTGCCAGGGTGACGTTGCTCTAACGTCACGGAAATAGCGGGAGCACCCACATGAACGAAGTTAACATCATCGGCATTGATCTTGCCAAGAACAGTTTTCAACTCCACGGAGCCAGTGCCGACGGCTCGGTCGCCTTTCGCAAGAAACTGGGCCGGGACCGGCTCTTGACATTCCTGGCGGAGCAGCCGCACTGTATCGTCGCAATGGAGGCCTGCGCCACCGCCCATGGCTGGGGCCGTGAGATTGCGGATCTGGGCCATGCCGTCAAGCTGATCCCGCCGCAATATGTGAAGCCGTATGTCAAACGTCAGAAAAATGATGCAGTTGATGCCGAAGCGATCGCGGAGGCCGCATCTCGACCGACCATGCGCTTCGTCGAGATCAAGAGCTCCGAACAACAGGCCCGGGCCATGGTGTTCCGGACCCGGCATCTGTTTGTCCGCCAGCACACCCAGTTGATCAACGCGCTGCGGGGTCATCTCGCCGAACACGGCGTGATCGCAGCGAAGAGCAAGGCCGGCCTCAAGAAACTGGCCGCCATCATTGAGGATGAGAACGAGTACCTTCCCGATCTCGTCCGCAGCATGGGGCGCGTTTATCTCGAACAGATCGAGATGCTGGGCGGACGCATTTCGGATCTGAAGGCACGGCTCAAGAGTGAAGCCAAAGCCTCGGAAACGGCGCGGCGGCTGCAGACCATGCCCGGCGTCGGGCTTATGACGGCGACGGCCATTGAAGCTTTCGCTCCGGATATGGCCAGTTTCCAACGAGGGCGGGACTTCGCCGCCTGGATCGGGCTCGTTCCCAGGCAGCACTCGACGGGTGGCAAGGAGAGACTCGGCAAGGTTTCCAAGAACGGCCAGAAGGACATCCGAAGTCTGCTGATCACCGGCGCCATGTCGGTCGTGAACGCGGCAGCGCGCTACGGGGTTCAGGAGGGAACCTGGCTCGCCTGCATGATGGGGCGCAAACCGAAGATGCTGGTGGCGATCGCACTGGCCAATCGGATGGCGCGGGCGATCTGGGCCATGTTGAGCAACAAGGAGAATTACCGCCAGCCAGTGGGAAGCGTGTAGCGCTGGTCGCGCAGCGCTTATTATCAGCGCTGTGCGACTATACCCGGCCGGCGAGTGTGTGAGTAGGTCGACGAAGCAGCATATGGGAGATTGATCGGACACGATCCGGAACGGGAAAACCATTGTTCACGCCACGAGCATCAAGCTCTTGCATGTGATTTGGACCCGATCCGCGCATCACCATACCGGCCCGCGGCCATGAAAAGGGCCGCACCTTTGAGGCCTGATACATGACCGCACCCGATCACAGTTCCAGACGCCATTCAAAAAACCACTTGCGCACACGGGGGCATCCATACATGGCCTAAACGGACCATAGCTGTATATATGGACATCTGAAAGAACGGACAGGGAACAAATGGCTGCCTTAATGAACACAAATCCGGCGTCCATGATCCCCTATGAATATAGCAGATAGCGCGCGACATTTTCGGCCGGGAACTTGAAACCGCGCCCATCCGCGACCCGCTCGGCGCTGACCGGGTATTTGGGCCGGTTGGGATTGATCCCCACGATCCGATAGCGTTCACCTTCCCGCGAGAACGTCCGGCCATAATCGGAGGGTTCCAACCCGAATTGCGGTGCCAGAACCTCGAACAGGGCCTTGTCCGGCGAGTAGAGCGCCCCGTCTTCCATCGGGATCCCGACACGGAACCCGATCCCGAACCCGTGCCGCAGATCGATGTCGCTCAGACCTCCTCCCTCGACGGTGAGCCCATGAGTTTCAGCAACTTCGCGACAGGCCTTCATGAGGTCGCGACGCAGACGATCACAGAGTTGCGGGGTCAGAGCGCGCGGGGGGACAGCCCTGGATGTTGCAGGCATCCTGATCACGGTTGTGTTTGCATTGCTGGGCGTCCGCCGCCTGGCTGAGGATCGAACCCGCCTCTTGTTCTTCTTTTTCACATCAATGCCTTCGCTTTGTAGACAGTGCCGCGCGAGATACCCATGTCGCGCGCAATCTCTGTGGGAGAGAGCCCTTCGGTCAGTCTGGCCTGGATGGCCGCCATGTCTATTTTGGGGGTCCGTCCGCGGTAGATACCCCGCAGCTTTGCGGCAGCGATGCCCTCGGCCTGGCGCTCCTGTCGCAGGTTGGTTTCGAACTCGGCAAAAACCCCGAGCATGTCAAAGAAGGCCTTTCCTGTTGCCGAGGCGGTATCGACCGGCTGCTCTGTGGCAACCAGATACGCCCCCTTTGATTTCAGGTGGGTCGCGATGGTCTGCAGGTCGCCGAGACTGCGGGCCAGCCGGTCAATGCGGGTGACCACCAGTGTCTCGCCGGGATGGATGAAGTCGAGGATGGTTTTCAGTTCCGGTCGTCCTTCCAGAGTGGTGCCGCTTTTCTGCTCGGTCCTGACCACGCCACATCCCGCCGCTTCCAAAGCCTTCACCTGGGCATCGAGATTCTGATCGATGGTCGAGGTCCGCGCATATCCGATCCTGGCCTGAAAACTGTTCATTTTGGGTGTGCCCTCTACATGATCTGTTCATTATCCCGATTCAGACCCGAAATAAACACAAAAACGGCCTGTTGACCTGTTCATCGGGAGTGTCATTACGGGTATACCCGTAATGACGCCTGTGCGGCCAGCAAATTTCTGTCGAATTCGATGCGCTGCTCGAAGTCCAATTCGAAGTGGCCGTAGGGATTGATGTATTTGTAGAACAACGGTGACAGCCCTCGCATGTCTTCCGGCGTCATCCGTTCTGCCCAACTCGGGTCGGACAGGATTGACTGCACCATGTGCGTATTGACGTAGACAAGCGAGGCCTGGACGAGTTGGAGCGACAGCGCCGCAATCTCCTGCTCGTTGACCCGGTTGGTTGATATCTCTCCGCCCTTGCCGAAAAACACAAATCCGTTTGCGCTGTTCCAGTTCTCGATCACGTTCAGACCTTCGTTGATCTCGCGACGGTAGCTTTCAAGCCGGAGATAGCGGCAAAGGAAGATTGCTTTCACGGCCCGACCGAGTTCCGCCAGCGCCTTGTAGGTAGGGTGCATCACATCCCCCTTGGAAAAGCGCCGCAAGATCGACTCGGGATCGGCCGTGCCATGTTGCATCGCAGCAGCATACTTGACCATCTCGTCGTATTGGCGCGCAATCTCGTCCCAGTCCACGACGCCCGCAAGAATAGGGGTGAGATTTGACAGGTTGGCGCGTTGGTCAGCAGATGCCAGCATCAGTTTTTGGCTTGCAATCGCCTTGAGCCGGGGAGCCAGTTCAAAATTGAAAAGATGCGCAAAAGCAAAGCCCACGACACTCTGCCCGTGGGAATCCACATACTGGCGCTGGATTTCCATGTCCGTACAATGGCGAAGCACCCCCTCGATCATGGCCGCCACTTCAGAGGATGAACATCGCTTCAGTTGCGAATAGATACAGGTTGCCCGCCGCTCGACATGCCAGTAAATCATCACGCCCCGACCGCCATAGCGGGCGTGCCATTCCGTCATGAGGTTGCGGTCCCAAGCGCCAAATTTCGTGGAGTCTGCCGCGCATGCAGTCCCAACCGGACCCCAGATATCCGGGTCGCGAATGGCGAGTGTGGCGTTGGCCACCTTGGCGCAGGCCGCCCTCAGCGCAGTGGCGTTGACATAGCGTCTATAAACGTGGGCGAGTTCATCAATGCTGACATCCTCGGTTCCGGTTGCAATCCGTTGGAGACCGGCATTTGTGCCAACCCCGTAAAGCGCAAGCAGCAGACGTCGGTTGCGGACACCTTCCGGCAACACCTCTCGACTTGCCGAACTCTCAAAGCAATCCAGAAACCGGGTATCCAAGGCGGTTTCCTTCAGGACATCGAGAAGGCTTGTCATTGGCCAGGTTCGCCCGATCTCGTTCTTCAAGCTGATCAAACCGGCTGGCTCCGGTTGGCGCTCGAAAGGCGTGACACAGATGCGGTTATCCCCCGTTTCCCGCAATCGGACCTTGTCGTTTTTCGGCAGTGTCTCGTTCAACAATCGTAACTCTTGCTCCAGTTGGCTACGAATATTTGCGACAAAGGCCTGCGCGTCCCGAGGCAGGCCAAGGTCGGCGTAGTAGGACTCGCGACGCTCATCGAAATCGGCGGGCAAATCCTGGTCCGGATTGCGGTAGCGATCAGCGCCTTCAATCCATATCTCACGTGCGCGGATACTGGAACGAAGTTGGCCAAGTATGCAGATTTCATAGGAAATCACGTTCAAATGCCCCTTGTCGTCAACGACAAACTCCTTCCAGCCCGCAGGAATGGACCCGGCAGGTGCAAGCTCGACAGGCACTATCCTGCGACCCTCTTCCCGCCATTCGGTGATCCTTTCAAGGGCATCGAGTATTGGACGCCAGACTGTATTGTTCGACCGAAATTGCAGCACGGACAGGAGCGGCGGCATCATCCTGCGGTAATGGCTGGCATAGGAGCCGCGCATGACAGTCTGGATGCGCTTGTCCAGAGTGCCGCTGGCGCGATACTCTTCAATCACAGCCTTCAACTTCGCAACACCGGCAACCGGGTAGATCACATCGACGACCCGCCCCTCCGGATCCTCAACCGCCGCCTCCGCAATGGCGCACAACAGCTGATCCTTGCCATAAACCCGTTCGATGTCGCGGGCGATATTGGCAATCACCCTTCGCCGTGAGCGGGTTTGAAGGCGATGCGTGATTTCCAGAAACAGATCGATCAGATCATCCGTCAGCTTTTTCTGACGATCCATGAGATACAGGGCATAGAGGCCGATCCGACGATCATCGCTATGCCGCCGCATTTCCGAAGCGTTCTCCCGTTCAACCCGGCGGCACAACATGGCGGTCCATGTAGGGTCAATGCCAGCCAAATGCTCAGAGGACAAATCGAGACCCGCAAGAAAAGTCAGGCGGTCACAGGCCCCCAGGACGTTGGTGAGTGAAACCGAACCAACCCCGTTCTTCATCAGGTGAAACCCACCAGGCTCCCTTGGTTCCGAAAGGCTCTCGTCCAACTGCCGCCGCGTGTTAGCCGGAAGAACTCGGGCTGTCGTTGCCAGTAAATCCTCAAGAAAGTCATGTCTGGCACTACGCACCAGCCGCTCCATGATCTTGTCAGACGGAACGTAGATCGAGTTGCTGAGGCACCACGCATATGCCGATGCAACTTGCTCCTCCACAGTCGGAGCTGACTGGCGGCAATCCTCGGCAATCCATGAGCGCAAGGTCAAGCGGTCCCGGTCTGTGGCGCGGCGCACCCCAAGATGTTTCAGAATGGCAACACGGTGGCGGCGAGCATTGACGTGGCGGTAATCGAAGGTCTCTTGATCAAACGGAACCCTCACGTCCAGTTGCTGGGCCAAATACTCCAGACCTTCGGAACTGAGATCTTGCTCACGGGAAGGAAAACGCCCATGCGCCCGGAAAAATCGCAGTTGAAAGGCGACCCGTATCCGGCTGGTTAAATTGAACGCCTCAACGAACTCCATGTCGTTGAAATCCAGGCTCCAGGATTCCAGAAATGATCGATCAGACATGCTCGCTCCATTCGGAAAAGATACCCGATCTCAGATCAACCGCAGCCCTACGTCAACGTGTTTTGTACACCATATGTTCTTTCAGATGTACATATATGCAGCTATGGTCCGTTTAGCCCAAACTGACTTGCGTAATTTGAAATACCCACAATGACAACCGTCACACCCGCGTTGTGACTCGCAAGGTTGGCCCATTTGAAAGACGTGTGGGCGAAGGTAATCTCATGGCCAGTCTCGAATATCAGCGGCCAGAGCGCCTCCACCTGACGGCCTTGGCAGACCGAGTTGGTCGACACCAAGGCTGAAACTGTATTAGTTTTTGTGCCGTAGTCGGCAGCTTTCATGAACCATCCGGTTACATAATCAAGCGATTTCCACTTCTTTGTCAGCCCCTCGAAAATGCGCTGCAGATCCTCTTTCTGTTCCGCGTTCTGCCATTGGCTGCCCAAATACGGCGGGTTCCCGCAAATGTAGGTCTCCCCGCCCTCGTTCTCGAAGTCGATCTGCGCCTGATCGAGCGGCGTATGAAACAGATCTTCCGCATGATGTTTCACACCCGTCCCCGTTGGCGGGCAGATACCAAGCCAATCAAGCCTGAGAGCGTTCCCGCAAGTAATCCAGTTCATGGCGTCGAGCGGCAGGAACTCTGCCAAGGCTTCCTTCTGTCCGCGGTAGAGCACATCGCATTGATACTCGGCGATGATAAGGGCCAGACGCGCAATCTCGGCTGAAAAGTCGCGTAGCTCTATGCCGCGAAAATTTGTCAGCGGAATATCGGTGCGGCGGTGAGTTTCCCTGCGGCGCTTGTTAATCTCTGCTTCGATCTTGCGCATTTCCTTGTAGGCAATAACAAGGAAATTCCCGCTGCCGCAGGCCGGGTCGAATACGCGGATTTTTGCCATCCGGTTTCGCAAGTTCAGAAGCTTGCGCGGGTTATCTTCGGCAGCCTCAAGCTGCGTCCGCAGGTCGTCAAGGAACAGCGGATTCAGGACTTTCAGGATGTTCGTTACGCTTGTGTAGTGCATCCCAAGCACGCCGCGCTCTTCCTCGTCCGCAACGGCCTGAATCATCGAACCAAAAATGTCCGGGTTGATCCGCGTCCAGTCGAGATTGCCGATGTGGAGAAGATAGGTGCGCGCCATCTTGCTGAACCGCGGCACCTCCGTGCTGCCGGAAAACAGCCCGCCGTTCACGTAGGGGAACTGGTCGGCCCAAGGCCGGAAGTTGCCCGCCGCCCGATCTTCCGGCCTGGTATTCATGGCGCGAAACAGCTCCCCGATCACCTCATGGGTGTTCGACGAATCCCGCGCGCTCATCTGCTCGATCGTAGCAGTGAACAATCCGCTCCCATTGAAGATGTCTGTATCTTCGGCGAAAAAGCAGAAAATCAGCCGCGCCATGAAGTGGTTCATGTCCGGGCGGCGGTCGGCGGTGCCCCAATCGGGGTTGGTTCGCAGAAGCTCGATGTAAAGCTTGTTCAGGCGGCCCGTCGCCTTGATGTCGAACGCGCTTTCGCGAATTTGCCTGACGGTGCTGATCCCGGCAAGCGGCAGGAAAAAACCGAAATGATCCGGGAATTCGGAATAAGTGCAGGCTATCGTTTCGCCTGAGTTGAGGTCTTCGGCCTCCAGCCACTCGCCGTCCGTCGCCAGCACGAACCTGGCGCGCGCCTTGGCGGTGACTGGACTTTCGTTCAGGGCGCTAATCGTATTCGTGACTTCGCCCGGATCGCATACGGCGATGTGGATATTATTGGTCTGAAGGACACCGCCGAGATCGGACTTGTTTGATATGCCACTGCGCAGCCGCTTGATCGTCGTCGTCTTGTTGCCGAATGCCTCCAAAAAGGCGAATGGAAACTCCTGAGCGTCGAAAGGCTGCTCGGCAAGCTGTGATACGGCTTCCTCAATCTCTACGGCGTTCAATGGCTAACACCTCGATAAATGTCGCCGGGTCGTTGATCTTGAGAAGCTCCGAAACCTCCCGGATCGTCAGAATCTCGTCGTTCGTGGGCGTGACCGGATTCGCATTGCTGGAGAAGCATAAGGAAAATTGAGGAAAATCACAGAGAAAAGCTTCGCTAATGGGCGAGCCTAAACGTGCATTTCGACAGAGCACATACATTCTATGTAGGTGCTCAGATTCGAAGGATAAGTGCCCGTTTGCGCGGGATCGCATCTGATCCTTATTCCGGGAAAACCGGCTGTTTGAGTCCTCGGTAGAGCCACACCTCTTCATGAACCGAGATGCGTAATAGATACCCGGCCGAACAATTTGAAAAATCCGTGAAGCCTGGCTAGGTCAGGAGGTTAGTTCGGGCGTGTGTTTTCGGTTTCCGACTGCTTACCCTTTGCTTGCCCGCGCGGACAGCGGCAAGAAAAGAGCTTGGCGTTTTATTTATCAAATCATTGTTTTTATGTAGTAAATTTGGTTGCGGGGGCCTGCAACGTCTTTTGTTATAACTTCGACATGATGGTGCCTCCGCCGTTCCGCAACGAAGTCGAGAATGCCCATCAGCTTGCCGCGTAGCACCGCATTGACCGCGCCGCGCCTCGCGCCAGGCGACAGCACCACCTTGCCCACGAGCGAACGGATCGCGTCAGCGGCCTCCGTTCGAAATTCCGGATCCTCAAGCGCTTCCGTGAGGCGGACAACCTTCGCCTTGTAGACCTCGGCAACGTTGGGGTGGATATCGGGAACGTCTTCCGGCGCTTCCTCCATCCGCGCCAGGACTTCGGTCTTCTGGCGTTCGAGGTCTTCCATCCGCGCCTTCATGGCTGGCTGGTACATGCCGTCTTCGATTGCCGCCATGATCCCGGCTATGGCCCGTTCGATCTTGTCGAGCGCCTTGCGGTCGAGTTCCACCTGCGTCCGGCGTTCGCGGTTCTGTTTGTTGAGTTCCTCGGAATAGGCACGCACGGCCTCGGCGACCCTGTCGGCGGAAACCAGCTTTTCCGTAAGGCCGGAAAGAATGCGCTCTTCGATGACATCGCGCCGGATTGTGTGGCCATTGTCGCAGGTCCCGCGCCGGTAACGGTTGAGACAACCATAACGATCGCGGGTGATGATGCCGTAATTCCCTCCGCAGCAGCCGCATGTGAGCAGCCCGGAGAACAGAAAGGCCGGACGGCGCAGTTCATTGACATGCCTGGCGCGGTAGGCGCGCACGCCGTTGGTGACATTTTCGAACTGTCTGGAGATTTCCTCTTGCCGCTGTCGTGCAGCCTGCCACAGTTCATCGTCGATAATGCGCAGTTCCGGAACCTCGGCCCTGATCCATTCGGACTGCGGGTTGACACGTGAGACGCGCTTGCCAGTCTCGGGGTTCTTGATATAGCGCAACCGGTTCCACACCAGCACCCCGGCATAGAGTTCGTTGTTGACAATGCCGGTGCCGCGGCAGACATGGCCCCTTATGGTGGTGTCGCCCCAGGCCCTGCCATTGGGACCGGCAATGTTGTCGAGGTTAAGATCCGTTGCGATGGCCCTGGGGCTCTTGCCGGCGGCGAACTCACGGAATATGCGGCGCACGATGGCGGCTTCTGCCTCGTTGATCCTGCGCTCGCCGGTAACCGACTCGCCATTATCGTTGAGACGCCTGACCACATCGTAGCCATAGCACAGACCGCCGCCGGACTTGCCGTTTTCGACCCGGCCGCGCAAGCCGCGATGGGTCTTGGCGGCGAGGTCCTTCAGGAACAGGGCGTTCATTGTACCCTTGAGACCGACATGCAGCTCGGAGATCTCGCCCTCGGCGAGCGTCACGAGCGTCACGCCGGCAAACTTGAAATGTTTGTAGAGAATGGCGACATCGGCCTGGTCGCGGCTGATGCGGTCGAGCGCCTCGGCCAGCACCATGTCGAACTTGCCGGCCTGCGCATCCTGCAACAGCGCCTGGATGCCCGGCCGCAGGGTGACGCTGGCGCCCGAGATGGCGGCGTCCTTGTAGGCGCCCACCACCTTCCACTTATCCCGCGCCGCCTGATCCCGGCAGATGCGGAACTGGTCCTCGATGGAGGAAACGCTCTGGTTGTCCGAGGAATAGCGGGCATACAGCGCAACGCGGGTCATGGGACTTCCTTTCTTTCACGCACAAATTTCATTCGTCCGGTTCCGGCTCCTCTCGCTCTGGCTTTCGGGCCTCCAAACGTCTCGCCGGGGCGTTTCGCCCGTCGTTGGCGGACCGGTCCTTATTGTCGTTGGCCGCCCGCTTCCGTCGTTCCCGCTCCCGGATCCTGACGTGTTCGCGGGCGATATGGTGGCCGATGGCCCGGGCTATGGTGCTGAGATGCCGCTCAGCCTCTTGCACCGCCTCCCGTCCAGGGCCGTTTTCATTCGCCGGCGATGGAGCAGCCGTCGCGCGGTCGTCTTTCTCCTTCATAGGCAGGACCTTTCCACCTTAGGCACATACCGGGAAAGGATTACCCAAGGCGAGATATACTCATATAGCCATTATGTACGCTCATCCGACATTTTCGTCGTCCATCCTTCTGTTGGTTGCCAGTTCTGCGCGAACGACTTTCCACATGCCACCGCAATTGTCGTCGACATGACGAACCTTGCGATCTCCCCACGACACCGGCCTGGTTGAATGCAAGGCGTTAGGCACACCTGAATTCGAGCTGTTCCGCATAGTCGGCAAGGCTGATGAACTGCGCTGCTTTCTCAAGAGCAGACAATTGCGTTCAGTATTGGGCTAAACGGACCATAGCTGCATATATGTACATCTGAAAGAACATATGGTGTACAAAACACGTTGACGTAGGGCTGCGGTTGATCTGAGATCGGGTATCTTTTCCGAATGGAGCGAGCATGTCTGATCGATCATTTCTGGAATCCTGGAGCCTGGATTTCAACGACATGGAGTTCGTTGAGGCGTTCAATTTAACCAGCCGGATACGGGTCGCCTTTCAACTGCGATTTTTCCGGGCGCATGGGCGTTTTCCTTCCCGTGAGCAAGATCTCAGTTCCGAAGGTCTGGAGTATTTGGCCCAGCAACTGGACGTGAGGGTTCCGTTTGATCAAGAGACCTTCGATTACCGCCACGTCAATGCTCGCCGCCACCGTGTTGCCATTCTGAAACATCTTGGGGTGCGCCGCGCCACAGACCGGGACCGCTTGACCTTGCGCTCATGGATTGCCGAGGATTGCCGCCAGTCAGCTCCGACTGTGGAGGAGCAAGTTGCATCGGCATATGCGTGGTGCCTCAGCAACTCGATCTACGTTCCGTCTGACAAGATCATGGAGCGGCTGGTGCGTAGTGCCAGACATGACTTTCTTGAGGATTTACTGGCAACGACAGCCCGAGTTCTTCCGGCTAACACGCGGCGGCAGTTGGACGAGAGCCTTTCGGAACCAAGGGAGCCTGGTGGGTTTCACCTGATGAAGAACGGGGTTGGTTCGGTTTCACTCACCAACGTCCTGGGGGCCTGTGACCGCCTGACTTTTCTTGCGGGTCTCGATTTGTCCTCTGAGCATTTGGCTGGCATTGACCCTACATGGACCGCCATGTTGTGCCGCCGGGTTGAACGGGAGAACGCTTCGGAAATGCGGCGGCATAGCGATGATCGTCGGATCGGCCTCTATGCCCTGTATCTCATGGATCGTCAGAAAAAGCTGACGGATGATCTGATCGATCTGTTTCTGGAAATCACGCATCGCCTTCAAACCCGCTCACGGCGAAGGGTGATTGCCAATATCGCCCGCGACATCGAACGGGTTTATGGCAAGGATCAGCTGTTGTGCGCCATTGCGGAGGCGGCGGTTGAGGATCCGGAGGGGCGGGTCGTCGATGTGATCTACCCGGTTGCCGGTGTTGCGAAGTTGAAGGCTGTGATTGAAGAGTATCGCGCCAGCGGCACTCTGGACAAGCGCATCCAGACTGTCATGCGCGGCTCCTATGCCAGCCATTACCGCAGGATGATGCCGCCGCTCCTGTCCGTGCTGCAATTTCGGTCGAACAATACAGTCTGGCGTCCAATACTCGATGCCCTTGAAAGGATCACCGAATGGCGGGAAGAGGGTCGCAGGATAGTGCCTGTCGAGCTTGCACCTGCCGGGTCCATTCCTGCGGGCTGGAAGGAGTTTGTCGTTGACGACAAGGGGCATTTGAACGTGATTTCCTATGAAATCTGCATACTTGGCCAACTTCGTTCCAGTATCCGCGCACGTGAGATATGGATTGAAGGCGCTGATCGCTACCGCAATCCGGACCAGGATTTGCCCGCCGATTTCGATGAGCGTCGCGAGTCCTACTACGCCGACCTTGGCCTGCCTCGGGACGCGCAGGCCTTTGTCGCAAATATTCGTAGCCAACTGGAGCAAGAGTTACGATTGTTGAACGAGACACTGCCGAAAAACGACAAGGTCCGATTGCGGGAAACGGGGGATAACCGCATCTGTGTCACGCCTTTCGAGCGCCAACCGGAGCCAGCCGGTTTGATCAGCTTGAAGAACGAGATCGGGCGAACCTGGCCAATGACAAGCCTTCTCGATGTCCTGAAGGAAACCGCCTTGGATACCCGGTTTCTGGATTGCTTTGAGAGTTCGGCAAGTCGAGAGGTGTTGCCGGAAGGTGTCCGCAACCGACGTCTGCTGCTTGCGCTTTACGGGGTTGGCACAAATGCCGGTCTCCAACGGATTGCAACCGGAACCGAGGATGTCAGCATTGATGAACTCGCCCACGTTTATAGACGCTATGTCAACGCCACTGCGCTGAGGGCGGCCTGCGCCAAGGTGGCCAACGCCACACTCGCCATTCGCGACCCGGATATCTGGGGTCCGGTTGGGACTGCATGCGCGGCAGACTCCACGAAATTTGGCGCTTGGGACCGCAACCTCATGACGGAATGGCACGCCCGCTATGGCGGTCGGGGCGTGATGATTTACTGGCATGTCGAGCGGCGGGCAACCTGTATCTATTCGCAACTGAAGCGATGTTCATCCTCTGAAGTGGCGGCCATGATCGAGGGGGTGCTTCGCCATTGTACGGACATGGAAATCCAGCGCCAGTATGTGGATTCCCACGGGCAGAGTGTCGTGGGCTTTGCTTTTGCGCATCTTTTCAATTTTGAACTGGCTCCCCGGCTCAAGGCGATTGCAAGCCAAAAACTGATGCTGGCATCTGCTGACCAACGCGCCAACCTGTCAAATCTCACCCCTATTCTTGCGGGCGTCGTGGACTGGGACGAGATTGCGCGCCAATACGACGAGATGGTCAAGTATGCTGCTGCGATGCAACATGGCACGGCCGATCCCGAGTCGATCTTGCGGCGCTTTTCCAAGGGGGATGTGATGCACCCTACCTACAAGGCGCTGGCGGAACTCGGTCGGGCCGTGAAAGCAATCTTCCTTTGCCGCTATCTCCGGCTTGAAAGCTACCGTCGCGAGATCAACGAAGGTCTGAACGTGATCGAGAACTGGAACAGCGCAAACGGATTTGTGTTTTTCGGCAAGGGCGGAGAGATATCAACCAACCGGGTCAACGAGCAGGAGATTGCGGCGCTGTCGCTCCAACTCGTCCAGGCCTCGCTTGTCTACGTCAATACGCACATGGTGCAGTCAATCCTGTCCGACCCGAGTTGGGCAGAACGGATGACGCCGGAAGACATGCGAGGGCTGTCACCGTTGTTCTACAAATACATCAATCCCTACGGCCACTTCGAATTGGACTTCGAGCAGCGCATCGAATTCGACAGAAATTTGCTGGCCGCACAGGCGTCATTACGGGTATACCCGTAATGACACTCCCGATGAACAGGTCAACAGGCCGTTTTTGTGTTTATTTCGGGTCTGAATCGGGATAATGAACAGATCATGTAGAGGGCACACCCAAAATGAACAGTTTTCAGGCCAGGATCGGATATGCGCGGACCTCGACCATCGATCAGAATCTCGATGCCCAGGTGAAGGCTTTGGAAGCGGCGGGATGTGGCGTGGTCAGGACCGAGCAGAAAAGCGGCACCACTCTGGAAGGACGACCGGAACTGAAAACCATCCTCGACTTCATCCATCCCGGCGAGACACTGGTGGTCACCCGCATTGACCGGCTGGCCCGCAGTCTCGGCGACCTGCAGACCATCGCGACCCACCTGAAATCAAAGGGGGCGTATCTGGTTGCCACAGAGCAGCCGGTCGATACCGCCTCGGCAACAGGAAAGGCCTTCTTTGACATGCTCGGGGTTTTTGCCGAGTTCGAAACCAACCTGCGACAGGAGCGCCAGGCCGAGGGCATCGCTGCCGCAAAGCTGCGGGGTATCTACCGCGGACGGACCCCCAAAATAGACATGGCGGCCATCCAGGCCAGACTGACCGAAGGGCTCTCTCCCACAGAGATTGCGCGCGACATGGGTATCTCGCGCGGCACTGTCTACAAAGCGAAGGCATTGATGTGAAAAAGAAGAACAAGAGGCGGGTTCGATCCTCAGCCAGGCGGCGGACGCCCAGCAATGCAAACACAACCGTGATCAGGATGCCTGCAACATCCAGGGCTGTCCCCCCGCGCGCTCTGACCCCGCAACTCTGTGATCGTCTGCGTCGCGACCTCATGAAGGCCTGTCGCGAAGTTGCTGAAACTCATGGGCTCACCGTCGAGGGAGGAGGTCTGAGCGACATCGATCTGCGGCACGGGTTCGGGATCGGGTTCCGTGTCGGGATCCCGATGGAAGACGGGGCGCTCTACTCGCCGGACAAGGCCCTGTTCGAGGTTCTGGCACCGCAATTCGGGTTGGAACCCTCCGATTATGGCCGGACGTTCTCGCGGGAAGGTGAACGCTATCGGATCGTGGGGATCAATCCCAACCGGCCCAAATACCCGGTCAGCGCCGAGCGGGTCGCGGATGGGCGCGGTTTCAAGTTCCCGGCCGAAAATGTCGCGCGCTATCTGCTATATTCATAGGGGATCATGGACGCCGGATTTGTGTTCATTAAGGCAGCCATTTGTTCCCTGTCCGTTCTTTCAGATGTCCATATATACAGCTATGGTCCGTTTAGGCCAGTTTCGGAGGCTTTACTCCGAGAGCACCGAAAACGGAATAATTGTGAGAGAGACGGATAACATCAACCCCTATCTCATCAGCGGTCCAAACGTCATGGTTCAGTCGGCGTCAAAACCGCTGGCCGACCTGGACGAGATGAGTTTTGGAAACATGCCCAATGAAGGCGGGTACCTTCTTCTGGATGCGACTGAAGCGGCAAACGCTATCGAAAGACATGGTGTGCCGTCCAAGTTCATCCGCCCGTTTATCGGGTCTCAGGAGTTTATCCGTGGGAGTGACCGCAGGTGCATTTGGATCACTGACGAGGAAGTGGAGGAGGCAAGTGCAAACAACTGGCTGAGTGAACGGTTCGAGGCTGTTCGCAAGCAGCGAGTTGCGTCCAATCGAGCAACCACGAAAGAGCTGGCAGCTGTTCCCTATCGTTTTGGCGAGGTGCGGCAGACAGGTTGTGAGCGTACTATTGTGGTTCCACGTGTCAGTTCGGAAAATCGAGATCACCTTCCTGTCGGGCTTGCACCAGTCGGAACGGTTATCGGTGATCGGAACTTCGCCCTCTACGACGCTCCACTATATAATTTGGCGCTGATTGCTTCGCGCCTGCATTGGGTCTGGATCGGTACCGTTTGTGTTCGGCTACGTACTGACTTTTCGTATTCCAACACACTTGGCTGGAACGCCTTCCCGGTTCCCCCTCTCACTGAGAAGATGAAGGCTGATTTGACCCGCTGCGCCGAGGATATCCTGCTGGCCCGAGAGGCGCATTTTCCCTCAACGATTGCTGATCTCTACGACCCGGAGGAAATGCCGGACGATCTTCGGGAGGCGCATGAACGAAATGACGAGGTTCTGGAACGCATCTATATCGGCCGCCGGTTCAAGAACGACACCGAGCGATTGGAGAAGCTTTTTGCGCTGTATACAGAAATGACCGCCAAAGAAGGAACGACCGAGAACAGAAAGGTAGGGGCGCGATGACAAAGGAAACGCAACGATCCGTCCCCTCCGTCTCGGTTTCCTATGCCCGGACTGGCAACTCAACCAAGTCTAACGAGCTGGGCATGCGTCCAATGCAGGAGAGGGCCTACGAGAAACGGGGAGAGCAGTATCTTCTGATCAAGTCGCCGCCTGCGTCAGGCAAGAGCCGTGCGCTGATGTTCATTGCGTTGGACAAGTTGCACAAGCAGGGGCTCAAACAGGCGATCATCGTAGTGCCTGAGAAGGCCATCGGCGCAAGCTTCCACGATGTGCCGTTGAGCCGGTTCGGCTTCTGGGCCGACTGGACGATCGAACCGAAGTGGAATCTCTGCAATGCGCCGGGGTCGGACAACGGCGGCAAGGTCAAGTCGGTCGGGACGTTTCTCGAAAGCGACGACGATGTGCTTGTTTGCACGCACGCGACCTTCCGTTTCGCCGTGGACGAATACGGTGTCGAAGCCTTCGATAACCGGCTGATTGCCGTGGATGAATTTCATCACGTTTCGGCCAATCCGGATAACAGGCTTGGACAGCATCTCGGCGAGTTCATCGCCCGCGACAAGGTCCACATCGTCGCCATGACGGGGTCGTACTTCCGTGGCGACGCAGAACCGGTGCTGATGCCGCACGACGAAGCGAAGTTCGATACCGTCACCTATACCTATTACGAGCAGCTCAACGGGTACCAATATCTCAAGACGCTGGATATCGGTTACTTCTTCTACAGCGGTTCTTACTCCGACGACATTCTGGAAGTGCTCGACCCGGACCAGAAGACAATCATCCACATCCCGAGCGTTCAGTCTCGCGAGAGCACCAAGGACAAGATCAAGGAAGTTGAGCACATCATCGAAGAACTGGGCGAATGGCAGTGCACGGACCCGGCCACGGGCTTCCAGCTTGTCAAAACGCCCGAAGGACGTGTGCTGAGGATCGCCGACCTTGTCGATGATGATTCGTCGAAGCGTGACAAGATATCGGCTGCACTGAAGGACCCGGCGCAGAAGGACAACCGCAATCATGTGGACATCATCATTGCGCTTGGCATGGCCAAGGAAGGCTTTGACTGGATTTGGTGCGAACACGCACTGACGGTCGGCTACCGGTCGAGCCTGACCGAGATCGTTCAGATCATCGGGCGAGCAACGCGCGATGCGGAAGGCAAGGCTCGCGCCCGCTTCACCAATCTGATTGCTGAACCGGATGCCTCAGAAGATGCAGTAACCGAGGCGGTCAATGATACGCTGAAGGCTATAGCCGCCAGCCTTCTCATGGAACAGGTGCTCGCGCCGCGTTTCAACTTCACGCCCAAGAATCCGAACAGCGGTCCTATCGAAGGCTACGACTACGGTGAAGGCGGATATGACCCCGACAAGTGCAATGTCGGCTTCGATGAGGAAAGCGGCCAGTTCCAGATCGAGATCAAGGGTCTGGCCGAACCGAAGAGCAAGGAAGCCGAGCGCATTTGTCAGGAAGACCTGAACGAAGTGATTACCGCGTTCGTTCAGGACAAGACAGCCATTGAGCAGGGCCTGTTCAATGAGGAAATCGTGCCTGAGGAACTGACCCAGGTTCGCATGGGCAAGATCATCAAGGACAGATATCCCGAACTTGACGACGCGGATCGGGAAGCGGTGCGCCAGCACGCGATTGCGGCGTTGAACCTGACGCAGAAGGCCAAAGAGATTGCCGTCGAGGGCGACAATCAGGAAAGGGCGAATACGGCGCTGATAGACGGCGTGCGGAAATATGCGATGGATGTCCGCGAACTCGACATAGACCTGATCGACCGCATCAATCCGTTCGGTGAAGCCTATGCGATCCTCGCCAAGACGATGAGCGAGCAAAGCCTGAAACAGGTTGCGGCGATCATTGCGGGTAAACGGGTGAACCTGTCCATTGAAGAAGCTCGCGAACTGGCCCGTCGCGCACTGAAGTTCAAGCAGGAGCGCGGCCGCGCTCCTTCCATTACATCTGCCGACGCCTGGGAGAAGCGCATGGCCGAAGGCGTGGCATTCCTGGCCCGCGCGACAGCGGAGGCGAAGAATGGCTGAGCTGTCCGACGAAGAACTGCTGGAAGCGCTGGGCGTCACGGCCGAGCCGGAGAAGAAGGCAAAGCGCACGCCGCGGGAAGAGCGCATCATCGCGGGATTCGAGGATATACAGCGGTTCGTGGACGAGCATGGCCACATCCCGTGCCACGGCGAGGATCGGGATATATTCGAGCGCATGTATGCCGTGCGCCTCGACCGGCTACGGGCTTTGCAGGAGTGTCGAGGCTTGCTCGAATCCCTCGACCATCAGGGGCTTTTGGAAACCGATGAGGTACCTCCGCTGCCGGATGCCGAAGACATCGACGATGAAGCCCTTCTGGCGGAACTCGGCGTTGAAGCCGAATCCGCGGACATCACGGAACTGAAGCATGTTCGTTCGACCGCCGAAAAGCGGGCCGCCGAGGAAATCGCCAATCGCACCGTTTGTGAAGATTTCGACCAGTTCGAGCATCTCTTTGAGGAAGTGAGAAAGGAACTCAAATCCGGCACACGCCAGACGCGCCGGTTCCAGACGATGGCGGAAATCAAAAGGGGCGAGTTCTTCATTGTCGGTGGCCAGATCGCCTATGTCGCGGAGATGGGGGAAGAGTTTTTGACGCAGTATGACCGGCGCGACAGCCGGCTGCGCGTCATCTACGACAACGCCACCGAGAGCGACGTGCTGCTGCGTTCTTTACAGCGGGCGCTTCACCGCGACGAGGCTGGACGGCGTATCACCGAGCCCGCCGCAGGACCGCTGTTCTCCGGCGAAACGGAAGACGACGATCTGGCGAGCGGAACGGTTTATGTCCTGCGCAGCAAATCCGACCATCCCGTCGTGGCTGAGAACCGTGATGTCCTGCACAAGATCGGCGTCACCGGTGGCAGCGTCCAAAAACGGATAGCCAACGCTTCAAAGGACCCGACCTTTTTGCTGGCCGATGTCGAGACCGTCGCGACATACGAGCTGTACAACATCAACCGCGCGCGGCTCGAAATCATCATCCACAGGGTCTTCGAACCCGCGAAGCTTGATATCGAGATCAAGAATCGTTTCGGCAACCCGGTCATCCCGCGCGAATGGTTCCTCGTGCCGCTCTTTGTCGTCGATGAGGTCATCGAGAGGATTAAAGACGGGACGATTTCGAATTTCATCTATGACTCGAACTCGGCTAGCCTCAAAGAGGCAAAATAAATAAAGATGATTCTATGAAGACATGCTGGCGGGCCGCGCGAAACCAAGATGAGTACTACTGTTTCTCTATAGCGCTATGATTGGCAAATTTACTGGATTCGAAGGTCAGGATTTGAGATACGTTCTGCGTGTCGCATCCAGATTTGCCGCTGACACTCGCTTGTTGTTGGCACCTTAGAGGCAGTCTTGAAACGCAGTGAGGGGTTGGATGGCCGGGGCGAAATGTGATTCCAAACGGTTATCGACACCAGTTTGGAGCAGCCTCATGTGGACCCCAACCACCCGTCGGCAGTATAGCCGCGATCATCTGCGTTATGGAAGCGATCTGAGCGATGCGGAATGGAACATTATCGCCCCGTTCATGCCGCCGCCAGCGAAAACTGGTCGGCCGCGGGAATGGCCGATGCGTGAGATCATGAACGCCATCTTCTACGTGCTGCGGGCCGGCTGTGCGTGGCGCATGCTGCCCAAGGACTTCCCGCCGATGACGACGGTCTACGGCTGGTTTCTGCGCTTCCGACGTGAAGGACTGTTCAAGACCATCAATCATCATCTGGTCGTGCTCGACCGCGAGCGGGTCGGGCGCGAGGCCAGTCCATCAGCGACCGTGATTGACAGCCAAAGCGTCAAGACCGCCGAGGCTGGCGGTCCACGCGGCTATGATGCCGGCAAGAAGATCAAAGGTCGTAAGCGCCACGCCATGGTCGACACCGACGGCCGCGGCCTGGTCCTCCAGACGCACGCAGCCAATGTTCAGGATCGCGATGGCGCAATCCCGCTGCTCAAAGCCTCACGACGCTCGTTTCCCTTCGTCGAACTCACCTTCGCCGACAGCGCCTACAATGGCGACCGGGTCAGGGACGCAACGTCGGTCGCCATCGAGGTTGTCAAGAAATTCACCGACCAGGTCGGCTTCCAGGTCTTGCCCAGGAGATGGGTGGTCGAGCGCTTCTTCGCCTGGATCAACCGCAATCGCCGATTGGCGAAGGACTTCGAGGGAACCATCAGTTCGGCCGAAACCTTCCTCTATGCCGCCTCGGTTATGCTACTCACAAGACGCTTGGCACGGTCAGTGTGAGTTTCGAGTCGGACTCTTAGAGCTTTCTGCTGCTGTTCGATATAGGGGTCGCAAGGGCTAATGTTATTGTCCAGAAGCAGGGAACTCGCCAAACTGCATGCTGCCGTTCCTGAGCCAGTCATCGACATCTGAAGAAATCTGACCCGGATCGTTTCTGAGACCGCACTCCCAGACAATCGCTACACGCCATCCTGATGTGAGCAGCTTGTCACGGTTCTTCACATCGCGTGCGACATTATCATCGAATTTCTGCTTCCAGAATTTGATGCGGGTAGAAGGCGTGGTGGCGAGTGAGCAACCGTTGTGGCGGTGCCAGAAACATCCATGCACGAAGATGACTGCTTTCCATCTGGGCAGGACGATATCCGGTTTTCCTGCCAGGTCTTTTCTGTGCAGACGGAATCTGAATCCCGCCCCGAACAGTAGCTTACGTAGCAGAATTTCGGGCTTCGTGTTCTTGCCGCGAATTCCTCGCATCATGCGGGACCGGACTTCAGGGGTGACAATATCAACCATGTCCGCAACTTTTTATTTGTGGATGATCCTGTCAACTGGGATAAAGTCAGGATTCTGGCATAAGCGGGAACTACGCATGGGAAGATTCGGGATAGTCGATCTATTTGCAGGTCCGGGCGGCCTTGCGGAAGGATTTGCTGGCTACCGTGGTGATACAGGAATTTCTCCGTTCCATATCGAGTTTTCAGTCGAGAAGGACAAGTCGGCTCACAAGACACTTCTGCTCAGGTCTTTCCTGCGCCAGTTCGGTCATGACTTTCCGGATGAGTATTACGACTTTCTGGAGGGAAGCCTGACGCTTGACAGGCTCGCGACCATTTATTCTTATCAGTGGAGCCTAGCTGAAGATGAAGCGCTGAATCTCGAACTCGGAACCGACGCTGCGCGCACCATCATCGGATCGCGGCTCGACAATCTCGATGGACGCCGCACGATCGTGATTGGCGGTCCACCATGCCAGGCCTATTCGCTCGTTGGTCGCGCAAGAAACCGTGGGCTGAGGGACTACATACCCGAGAAGGATGAACGTCATTTCCTTTATCAGGAATATATCAGCATAATCGAGAATCTGGCGCCAGCTGCATTCGTGATGGAAAACGTCAAGGGGCTGCTATCCTCGACCGTAAACGGCAGTCTCATAGGAAACAGGATAATTGCCGATCTCCGGAAAACCTGTTCAGATCATGGTGGTTACAGGCTGTTTCCGCTCGGAATGCGTGACCCGCGCCTTGTGGATGCGCCCGAACTATCCGACTTCATAATTCGCGCCGAGAAATACGGTGTTCCTCAGGCAAGGCACCGATTGATCATTGTCGGCATTCGTACGGACCTTTGCGACACGCTTGAACCTGAAGGACTGCTTTCGCTGGAAGAGATGCTACCGGTTCCTGCGTCTGCAGTTCTCGGATCACTTCCCGAATTGCGTAGCGGTCTCAGCCGGAGTGTGGATCATTATGAAAACTGGAGTTATGAGCTCCTCAAGCAGATGCAGCGTGTGGCAGAAGCCGTTTACAGCCAGAACACAGTGCTTGCCGAGGAAAGCCGCCGTCTGATCCGGCAGCATGAAAAACGCAAGAGAACACTCAGGAGAACGAGTACGCCTCGCTCCAGACTGGTGAATGGAACACCCGAGCTTCTCAGGGACTGGATCGTCGATCCTCGTCTGGATCACGTCGCAAACCATGAAACGCGTGGGCACATGGCTGATGATCTGGGGAGATACTTCTTTGCCAGCACCTTTGCCCGCGTTCACGGAACATCACCGAAAGCGAAGGACTTTCCGGACGAACTGGCCCCTGATCACGCCAACTGGCAAAGCGGAAAGTTTGCCGACCGGTTTCGCGTACAACTCGAAAACCGTCCTTCGACGACAATCACAAGCCACATCTCGAAGGATGGCCACTATTTCATTCATCCGGATCCACTTCAGTGCCGGAGCCTGACAGTGAGGGAAGCTGCCCGGTTGCAGACCTTCCCCGACAACTATCTCTTCCTGGGAAACCGAACGCAGCAGTACGTTCAGGTCGGTAACGCCGTTCCGCCCTTTCTGGCCAGACAGATTGCAGGAGTTCTCTTCAAGGCCCTGCTTGCCATCGACACGGCGCATCCCCAACTGGATGCGGAACGACTTGCGGGTTGATCGGACTTGTACGTCAGTCGTTCCATGACGCCGGACCGAGACCTCGTTCGTCAAGGCGATCAAAGAGATGTTTCAGGGCACTTCGTTCCTTTCGCGACAGGCTAAGGTTTCCGTTCTGGGCTTTCTGTAACCCCTTGATAGACAAGGGTGACAACAGACGGTTCTGCTCCGCAACCCGACGAACACCCGGCAACCGGCCCATGTTCTTCGCCAGCAGGCTCTCGAATTCGATCTCATTGTCCAGTGCCTTGACTGACTTTGCATCGCGCGCCTGCTCCTTCTGTTCTTCCAGGCTGATGGTGAAGGAATCCAGGATATCCGGTAATTCCGGTCGGAGCGCGCTCACCTGACTCCAGCAGGCCTGCGTCTTTGCGTATTCGCTGATGTTGGAGACTCCCGAAGGAGGTGATTTGATACATGTGGCTATTTCCGGAGCGAGACTGGCAAGGCAATCCTGAAGCTCCGTCGGAACGGACTGGAGTTTCCATATCTGATCAAGATCAAGGACTGCTGACCTCTCGTTGTCGAGATGCCTGACAAGCCAGGCCAGGGTATAGGTGACAATATTGGCCTTGTAGCCACGATCTGACGTGTACCAGTCAGTTGTTCCCACGTGCCTGTCCAGCCAGCGAAACACAATCGCCTTCGCGACGGTTTGCCGGAAGTATTCGTCGTTGAAATATCCGGTAGTCTGTTCCCACTTGCGGCTGATTTCCTGAGCATACTGAAGAAAACACTTCTGGGCTCCCAGACTTACGATATGTGGTCTGGCTGAAAATGTGAGCTGGTATTTGGCGAGGTCGGTTTTCTGGATAACCTGGGACTTCGGGAACTCGGCTTCGAATTTCTTTCGGTCTGCCGGACTTCGCAACATGCCTTCGTTCTTGTACTGGCCTCGTGCCCTCTCATAGAACCATCGCGTTGCCGACAATGCACCAGTTGCGGCAGGTGCGGCCAGCCTGCGTGAAATCTGCTGCATTTCGACATGGAACGGATGGCTCGAAAAGAAATCGGCTTCGCTGACCCGGTTCTGGGTATTTGCGTATCGGGAAATGAGGGGAACAACATCCTCGATACGCTCGGGGTGCACGACCGACAGCTTCATCTGCACAAAGACCTTCGAAAGATCAGACTGACCCCGGTCGCGAGCATAAAGCAGGGAGGCCGTGGTCTGGCCACCGTTCACGATCTGGAGATTGCTTATCCGCGATATGCCGGTCATGCCATTTTCACCCGTTTCGATCTTGACGCCGCTGGCAGTGGCTGTTATGCCGTTATTGTAGGCGAAGAACATTTCCGGCTCTTCGTTTGCCGTACGGATGATTCCCTTGTTGGCCTTTGTGCGGGCCTGAAGAAACGTCCTGACGTTCTGCTCCATGAGCCGGGCACCATATAGTCCGTAAATTCTTGCGAGCAGCGATCCGGGCATCACGACCAGATAGGATTCATAATCGCTGTCGTCGAAATGGGCCTCAAGACAGGGCAGGATGTCGCCGTTCAGTTCAGACAGGTCGAGTTCAATGGGTTCAGTCCCGCCCATCGCATTCTGGATATCCACGAATCGCTTGAAGTCGATGATGTTGAACGTCATCTCCGCGCCGATTACCTGTCCGGTTTCCAGCGTCTTCTTCCGGGTCGCCAGACGCGCATTTGAAAACATGATGCAACGGACTCGCCTGATGAAATCCGCATTGTTCTGAATGAGCCAGGCCAGTTCAAACTCCGGGCTGGTCTCTTCCAGCCCTTTCACGAATTCGCTCCGGACCGCATACTTGCAGAACCTGTGCACTCTCCTGAAAATGGCGATAATGTCATTCGCATTCAGACTCTGAAGCTTCCGCTCAGGTCTGAAATCGCAAACCGCAACATGCAGTTCACCACTGTCCCGGTCGAATGCGTACCCATCGACCTGATAGGGGCGCGCTCCTTCCCGGATAACGGGGCAATAGACCAGGTCTGCGCAATCGCCATTTTCGGCTGCAAGTTCCGAATACACTCTGAAAAACGCTGCACGCTGCGGATCGCCCGAGACTTCTGTATCTCGCAGGAGATCATCCCAGAAGGCATCATACCCGGATGCTGCATCAGTCCCGGACACGGATCACTCCTTCAAACCAGTCCGGTGTTCGCTCGAAACGCTCGCAGGTGCCAAGCGTGATGCGGTAGCTGACATTTGACACGCCAGGGGGCAGTTGCGACGGAACAAGTCGGGGAAAATCGTCGATAACTTCAAAAACCCTTGTTCTGGCGAGTTTCCACTTCTCTTCATCGTATTCGGGTCGTGCCTGGAAACCTGCACCCAGAAGTCCGGCTTCAAGGAAGTCACTTGCCACTAGCGAGTGTGCCTGGCATTTGTTCCAGAGGTCCTCAACCAGCTGATTCAGCGACTCCCCGTCTTCAGAACCGGAAACCAGGGTCTGATGGCAGACCACGACTTTACCCGAAGAAACGTCAAGCTGAGCTTCCGAACTGATCTGCAAGTACTGATCGGCTGTGTTCAACTGTGTTTTCACCTCGAACAGGTGGTCGCCGATTGCGAAGTCCTGCTCGTCACGATGCGGACCTCGCCAGGCACGAAGGGTCTGTTCAACTCCGAGATACGGCAACAGCCTGTCCCGGAGAAAAAGCAGTTCTCCCGTCAGCCCGATAATGGCCTGCCGTGATAGTACTCCGCTGCGTCGACGGCGCAGCATTGCCTGCCACCGCTGCAAGCGGATCATGATCCTGCGGGCTGCAAGGTCGGAAGCAGGTCCGGACAGGTCAGCGGTCGCGTCGAGAAAATCCCGCGTCAGTGCCCGGAACAGCGAAACCTGTTCATTGTCGGCAAGTTCGAGAATGAGTTCACTGGTGTGATCAGGTTTATCCTCGATCCGGATATCGATGCCGGCGAGCGCTGGCATTGTTGTTGCCTCAAACCGGGCAATGTTTTTCAGGAGAAACAGGTATCTTCCGTCCGGCAATCGTGCCCTGTAGAAATCAGCCGGATGTTCCGGGTCAGCGCGCCTTTCGATCCGGCCACCAAACCCTGTCGCCGGAAGAATATCAAGCCAGGGATCGCCACCGCTAGTCATCAAGCATGCTTTCGTCTTCGTCCGTTTCGGTCGAGAGTGTTTCAATCTGCCTTCGAAAGACTGTGTTGACTTCGTAGGTTCGGGGCAACACGGGAATTTCGGTTTCAGGCATACAGAAACTCAAGGATACGATGGGTGTGTCTTTGAGCCTGAAACGGGGGTCTTCAATTTCTGCCTTGAAGAAATGTACCAGCATGAGCGGGCGTGTCCGGACGGCGCAGAATGGGCGATCGCCGCGCAGGGACGACTCCTCTTTCAGGACTTCCGCCTTCCGTCGCCGGGCTGCCGACAGGAGAAGGGGCGGATCCTCGTTCGGATCCCTGATGCTGTTCCGGTCGCCGGTCGGCTTGAACACTTCCGAGTCGGAAACCTTCTTGATTGCGCCACTATTTCGGGACCTCAGCGGCAGGACATCGGTTCCGAGATTTTCACGGACCACGAAATCGGTTTTCCGTCCCCTGTTGAACGGGACGACAACGTCCCATTCAGACAGTTCTCCAGAAATCCTGTCGAGACAATAATCGATGAAGAGAGAAGTTTGTCCATCGATAAGAGCCGGATTCAAAAGTTATTCAAACGTAACAATACCTTGCGAGACGCCGCGTCATGAACCGGATGCTTGCTATGAACGCCCACGCGGTTGAGTTCTGGATGGTCCTCTCCCAGTCCCGGGCCAGTCTGCGGCAGCGCCCGAGCCAGGCGAAAGTTCGTTCCACCACCCATCGACGCGGCAGAACCTTGAAACCGACTGCGCTGTCGCAGCGCTTGACGGTCTCGACCGTCCAGTCGCCATGCCCCGCGAGCGCTGCTCGCAACTTCGGTCCCGCATAGGCGCCATCGGCGAAGATGTGGCGCAGCCAGGGGAAGCGGTCGCCGACAGCCCTGATCAGGTCGCAGGCCCCGTCCCTGTCCTGAATGTTGGCGGCGTGAACGATGATGAACAGCATCAGGCCGATCGTATCGGTGACGATGTGTCGCTTGCGGCCCTTGACCTTCTTGCCGGCGTCATAGCCGCGAACGCCCCCGCTTTCGGTGGTTTTCACGCTCTGGCTGTCGATCACGCCGGCCGTCGGTGAAGCCGCGCGGCCTTCCAGTTCGCGGGTATTGAGGACCAGGAGGTGATTGATGGCTGCAAAAAGACCCATGCGGCTCCAGGTGTAGAAATAGCCACGTACCGTCGATACCGGTGGGAACTGCTTCGGCAGCATGCGCCACTGGCAGCCGCTGGTTGCGATATAAAGGATCGCGTTCATCACCTCGCGCATATCGGTCGTACGCGGTCGTCCACCCCGTTTTGCCGGCGGAATGAACGGGGCAAGTATCGTCCATTCCTCATCGGTCAAATCGCTTGGAAATCTCAAATGGTCTCTGTTATGTTCGGCGCGGGCGATATCATTCCATGGCATCGTGATTCTCCATCTTCTTTGAAAAGACTGTTGAATCACAAACCATTGATATCGCTCAACTACTTTTAAATCCGGCTCTAAGGCCGAGCGAAGGCTGGTCAGCATGAAACCGGAAAGAACGCACCATCTCCAGGAGTGCCTGTCCGTCTGCACAGCGCCAGGCAATGTGTTTTTCGGCCTCCTTGCGCTGTTCATCATCTTCAAACGCTGACGCCGGCAGCGGTGATCCCAGTCCGTCGAGGAAAGCTAGAACCGCATCGATGTTGGACGCGTTCATTTCGGCATCGTTTTCCAGCGCATATCCTTCGACATGTCTTCTGTCGAAGCTCTGGGCGAGCTGCATCTGCGTTGCCATCCGCATCTTGTTGGCCGCTGTTATTCGTATGCCGGTTTCACTGCGCCGTACCTTGAGGCCGAACTGTTCCGGCGTTTCGTTGCGGATTTCCATCCGTTTCAGTTCAGCGCGCAGTTCCTCGACGGCGTCCGCAATGTACTCGTAGTGGACCACGGACGTTTCGCAGATGAACAAACGGCAGAGGTCCTCGTAATTTCGGCGATAACCGAACCAGCGTGCCATCTGCATCAATGTATCGGAAGCACCGGCATTTCGCAGAATATAGGAAACCGTGAGCCCTTCGAGTGTCAGTCCCCGTGAAAGGGCGAGACCGCCAATGGCGATCACGTGCAGGCCTTCTCTTTCATGCCGGTCATAGTCAAGCATGCCACCACGCATGTTGATTGTCCGGACCACGATGGTCCGTGACGCTTCGGGCAGAACGCCAAGTATGTTTTCAAATTCGAATTCCAGACCGGAAAACTCTGATTCAAATGTCTCTGCGAGGTCCCGCATGTCCGGATCGTGGATGGCGTCGGGGCCAAGCCCGGCATGTACCCGGATCGCATGGTCCATATGCTTCTGGTACTTGTAGACAAGCCCGTGCACCCGTTCCTGGACATCATTGAAGCGGCTGACGTTGATCATCATTGAGCAGTGTTTAACCCCGTCTCCGCGCAGAATCCGCAGACCGCGGGAAAGAACGAATGTCCTGATGGCCTTTTCGAGTGATGGCGGAAGTTCCTCGAGATAAAGTTCTTTCTTGTGTCTGAGCGGCAGGATGTCGCCATAGTCGTCAACGATTCGCAGCATCTGCTGGCGAAGGTCACCTTCCTGAGAAAATAACCGGGTCGCGCCAACATAGTTTGTCGGTGGGTCAAGGGTCTTGATGAAATGACGCGGGAACAGATCATGTCCGCGCATCTCATCTTCCGTGTCGGGATCAATGAAAATGTTGGCAAATGGTGTTGCGGTGTATCCGACAAAGGACGAACGTCTGAATTTGGTCAGTATCCTGCGGATGACATCATTGATCGCTGTACTCCGGCCCGGGTCACGATGTGTGTTCACCGAGGCATTGTCGGCTTCGTCATCGATCAGGAGAAGCGGATACCCGATCAACTGTCCGCTGGACTGACTCTCGATCCACTCCATCAGGTTGCCGAGGATCGCCTTGTTCTTCTTGGTCACGAAGATGATGGGATCACGAAGGTTGTCGAGTGAAACTCCGAATTTTGAAACGGCTTTCTGGAAATCCTGATCGCGGGTCGTACCAAAGGCCGGGTGGAGAAGTCTCCCTTCCCTGCGCTGGTCACAGAATTCCATCACCGGCATGAGTTCCGGCTGGACTCCGTTGAACAGGGACTTCTTGCCGATATAGGTTTCGTCGATCCGCTCCTGCGTCTGCTGCCTGAGTGAATTAGTCAGACCCGCAAGGAGGATGATGATCTTGTATCCTGCATCTGACGCCTTGCTGATCAGAGCGGTGTAGTTCGTCGTCTTGCCCGACTGGACATGGCCCATGACCATGCCGCGACGTGCCCAGGCACCATCGTCTTCAGGGTCACCGCAGCAATCCAGAATTTCGTCGGCAATGTTGTCGAGCTGCGAAACGACATTCGGTGGCAGGATGTCATCGCCGAGAAAGTAGTTTCTGAGACGGTTCCAGTAATGAAACTCTATGTCGGGCCGTCTGCCCTGAAGCCAGGGCTTGTATTCACTCCTGATGGTCGAGCCAGTATCCTGACGAACCGAAAAGTTGAATTCAAGCTTGCGGCGGATCGCTTCAATGTCTTCTGTCGAAAGGCCGAACGGGTCTTCAGACAGTACCGCCGCGACCGCGTCTTTCGGGACTGACGCCATGCGTTTCAGATCATCGGCATGGGCATCGTGGATCTTTTGTCTGAAATAGGCTGTCTCCGCAGTTCTGTCCATGTTTACCAGCCCTTGTCCGAAATGTACTCTTCGACCATGGACCAGTTCCTGCTGAACGGTTCCGTGATTTTCAATCTCTCAATTGTTTCCTTGAGATCTCCATTTCCGTCAGCCAGCAGGCCCGGAATGGTCAGGTCCAGCAGACGTTTCATTTCCTGCCTGCTGGTCGCTGATTGCGAGAGTGCGTGAGGTTTCAGTGAGACGTCATGACTGAAATCGGTGACAGGGAAGTTCTGTTCGATCAGGTTGATCATGGCGCGCACATCATCCGCGGATTCCGTTTCAAGCAGGCGGGCGATGACAGGATGTTCGCGGTTTATCGAATAGTTGATTTCGCTGTTTCGGGCATGACGGGACCAGACCGATACCGAACGAGGATCATCGAGGCGACCGCCTCTCGATCTGTAGACACGCGCCGACTTGCCCCGGATCCCGTCGACGATCTGTCTGAGCCGGTTCCTGATGACAGCAGGAAGCTGGGCGTCGCTCTTGTCCACCGTGATCTTCCACATGTCGTCCATGGAGTTAGGTATGTCGACGCTGATCCTCACGAGCTGCGAAAGCTCGCCATATTTCGCCAATCGAAACCATGTCCCGTGAATGATCAGCCTGTCATTTCTGTAGACGTAGAATCCCTGATTCCGGAGGAAACCTTCTTCTCCGCCAAGTTTATCGTGTTCGCTTTCGCCGAGCCTGGAATAATGAGGCAGAACGAAAGGCTGCACAGGGACAATCTGGCCTGCGATGCGTAGCGGCTCCACTTCAAGCCGCTGCGTGGCGGCATGTCTGGTGTGAAACGGATCGAATGGTGCCAGCACCGTTCCATTGAGGTGAATGTTGAGATGGGGACGCTTCAGTTTGCCTTCGATGAATCTGTGGAAAACAAGTGCGAGGCGGTCAGCAGCATGGCTGACAGTCTCGTTGAAGCCAGTGCTTGTAAGCTTCCCGTCTTCCGAAAGTCGATCGCAGTTTTGCCAGATGACTTCAGTACCATGACCGGCATCAAATGGATGGCTGACCATGGTCGCGACTTCTTCTCCGGCCAGGACACCCATGGCCCAGTCGTCGATATCGTCGAGATCCCAGATTGCCCCGTTCATTTCATGGTCTCTGGCTGCAAGGACCACAAGCTTCCGGCATTGCGAGAACGATGCGGACTTCATTCCCCACCCAAACCGGCCGAGATCATCGGGTGATCTCTCTTCGGACGGATTCGTGGACGCCGGGCGCATCGCCGCCTCAAGTTCCGGCGCACTCATGCCGTGGCCATCGTCTCTGACTGAGACAACGGGATCACCATCATTGTATGTGCAGCGAATCCGGATGTTCTGCGCACCAGCCTTGATGCTGTTGTCGACAAGGTCCGCAAGAGCGCCAGCAAGATCATAGTTGCCAAAGCTTCTGGCTGACATCATGAGAGATGCTGCTTCAGGTGGATTTCTTCTTGTTTTCAGCGTTCACCTCAAGCGTTGCGTCGGATGCGGGACAGATGCTCTCACAGATAGCTCTTCTTTGCCTTTTGTTCGCAGAGGATTAAGTGCAATCTCTGCTGATTGTGCCTCAAGAATTGGTGAGCCAAGGAACGAGGCGGAAAAACCGTCATTGATCCCGCCTTCCGCCGCACCTGCATGCACCTGATCGAGTATCGCTGCCGCTCGGCACAAGTCTGTTGCCACTCTCAGCATCCTGTCGGTCATTTGAAATGCGCCGAATTCGTCAACCACCTTCGAAGGCTTCCTGATTTTGTTCGTCATTCCGCATCCTTCTTCGGCCAGTCGCGTGTATCCGGAAGAAAGAAGGACGACGGGCGCATCTTTGGGCCTCTTTTCTGCACCCCAGTTGTCCCACTGCTGAAAACTCTCGTGAAATTTGGGGCTGTCAAAATATCTCTGGCTGACATCAATACACCTCCCGGATATGCCCTGCCAGCCGGAAGGTGTCAAAACCTCGACAAGATTGATGCCCGGCATTTCAGGGGGTTTGGCTTCCATCGCTTCCCGGTCACTTTCGAACTGGGCTGTCTTTTCGTGCCAGCAAGTTGTGAACCTTTAGGTTTTCACTTGGAACCTCCGATTAACCGAGCGCATATCATAAACTTTCTGTCACTTGGGGGAGACCATGTTCTGACGCAGGTCTGATATGGCGAAAAATACACCGCTATGGCTGTGGCGCAGACGATAGACGCCGCCAAGATCAGCGCCGCCCGAATCAAGTATTCACCCTTCATCCCGTCGCTTCTTGCACTCCTTCCGAAGGATTCCATATCCTTTGATTCTAATCAGCAGAAACGGTGGCAGTATGAATGAAATTGATAGCCCGGATTGTTCAGGGTCAGAACAGTAACGCATCTTTCAGACCGGGTTCTCGTGAACCGGAACCCGGATCGTGTCTCCGGTGCACCGTTTCCGGCTTACCCAGGTGGGTATCCCTGTCTTTCCGTCAGGAAAGACCCTCCGTGAACATGGCTGCGTCGAATTGCAGGGCTCCTGCAACCTATGCCCATGGCGATCATGCAAATTGCTCCTGAAGGCACATTGATTTTCAAACAGACATATCCTGTTCTCGGGCTTTCCAATAATCCGCGGTGACTATCGGGGTGATGTAAATTCACCAATCAACATTTTTGAAGCCGGGATGAATCCACGGCATTATTTGTGATCACCATGGCAAGTTCGATGGTGACTTCCAGGGGTGATGTCAAGCGACACCGAGACCGCCGCCGAGGGCTTGCGCCAGATCGCTGAACTCTACAGGGTCGAGGCCGATATCCGCGGCGCTGCGCCGGGGCAGCGGATATCGGCACGGCAGACCAGCACCGCGCCTCTGGTTGCCGCCTTCGGGGAATGGTTGCAGGAGCAACGCCTCCGCGTCTCCGCCAAGTCGCGCCTCGGCGAGAAGCTCGCCTAAATTCATCGTTACTGGGACGGTTTGCAGACTTTCCTTCACGACGGTCGTGTCGAAATCGACTCCAACTGCGTCGAAAATCTGATCCGGCCGATCGCCTTGAACAGAAAGAACGCTCTGTTTTCAGGGCATGACGAGGGCGGCCGCACCTGGGGCCGCATCGCATCGCTCATCGAGGCCGCAAAGATCAACCGCATCGAGCCTTCGCCTACCTCAAGGCAACCCTTGAGGCCATCGTGACCGGCCATCCCAAAAGCCGGATCGATGAACTCTTGCCATGGAATTTCAACTCGTCAAACCGAAGATCGGTGGGCCGTAGCCAACGCTTACAGTGCTTGGGACATACTCCCAGACTAATTCAGTGATGATTTGCAACGCAAATCTTGACAATCGGACGGTCCATGCACTCCCGAGAGATCGCTCCTCTTTGAAGGGGTTAAGGCAAAAAGCCGCCGCTCACTGCAACCGGTCGAATGATTGGCAACGGCATATCACCACGATCACGGTGAACTGCCGGAGTTTCAAGCACTACGCTACGTTTGCATCTCAGGTGTGTCCCGCTACAGTCTGTCAGATCGAAGTGGCGAGGCCTGACAGCATGCACCCATACGAAGAACTTCTTGCGATTGCGGATCGCTTGGAACATCTCCCAGAGTTTGCAGTTCTGACAGAATATGAAGAGGCCTTGGCAGCACTCGACAGCTCCGCAGCTGAGGCCGAGCGTGCGTTCTCTGGCTCATGGCAGGGATATCATGCATATGTTTACTACGACGATCTGAAGCCTCCTCCTCCCGGTGCTCACTTCAGTCAGGAGTGGGGAATGATGCCTACTATTGGTTCGCAAGGAAGTACCGGTAAATGGTGTGAATATGATGCAGATGAGTTGACACGGAAGTTACGTGCTAAGGCGGGCAATCCTGATCTAGATGAAGTCAACTTGGCGGCGACCGCTGCCGCCAAGAAATTCGAGGAAGCTTCTGCGAGCATAGAATCGATCATTCTAACTGAGAACTCGGATGGAACGGATACATTCTTAAATCGACTGAAGGATGAACTCGACAATTTGAAACCCTTGTCACCTGTGGAGGTCGTGTCTGAGTGGGCTCCAAAGGGTCAGATCATGACGCGTGATACCGTCACGATTGGACAAGGCACGCAGGTGCCACCCCACAAGTCTATCAAGGCGGAGGTTGTATCAATACAGCATTCCTTTGATATCTGTCGGACGGCAAGCCAGATTGCCCGGAAGGCGGGCTCTCATCTAGAACGTAAGGCGAAGCGCGCGGCGAGCGAAGATCGCATTGGGACGAATGTGTTCATCGGGCATGGGCAGTCGGCCGCTTGGCGCGAGCTAAAGGACTTCATACAGGATCGCCTTTCTCTGCCGTGGGATGAATTCAACCGCGTTCCGGTCGCTGGTGTCACCAACCAAGCTCGGCTGGCGGAAATGCTTGACGCAGCGGCGGTGGCCCTTGTGGTGATGACCGCGGAGGATGAGACTGCAGAAGGGACCATGCAGGCCCGAATGAACGTCATCCATGAGGTCGGCCTATTTCAAGGGCGCCTGGGGTTCACTCGAGCTATAGTCATACTTGAAGACGGATGCGAGGAATTCAGTAACATCCAGGGCTTGGGCCAGGTTCGCTTCCCGACCGGGAATATAGGGGCGTGCTTCGAAGAAGTTCGTAGGGTGCTGAAGCGTGAAGGCCTAGTCGAGTCGTAGGTCGGTTTTCCGCCAAGTCTAGTCATGATGCGAATTGCACCCCAACTCACCTTTCTTTGTTGTGGTAAGCCCGAGGCACCAATTTTTCCGCCGAAATATCACTGCCTGCGGATTCCGATCGAAACCGGTCGGGCATTCCGACTTGAAGCCGGCCGCCATTCCGATAATTATCCGGCCACCTTTACACATGTGAAGATCGCCTTGGGTCAGCTTCTCGACAGGCTCGTTCACAATGCCTACCGCACCGCATCGAACTGTCCGGCGAGAGCATGCGAAAACAGCGATCCCTGACCGCTGGAGCATCTGCCGGGCAAAGTGAGCCGGGGCAATCGGCATGATCCGAACGGACCTCACGCCCGTCCCGGTGGGTCCACAGGGACCTCCCGCGCACACCGCTGCGATGGACTCTTGGCGGTCTCTTCGCGTCGCGCGCGGGTCCCTCCCGGGGACTACCGGGACGGCCTGCGCCGTGCCTGACGACAAGCCGACGACCGACATCAGGGAACTCAATCAGAGGGGGAAAGCGACCGAAACTTGACTGCGAAACCATCTTGAAACAAATATCGAAAACGACCCATGGATCTTCACAAGGTGGCCGGCTTCAAATCGGAATGCCGGCCGGGATGAAATCGGAATGGGTGGCCGGATATTGATCGGAATGCGCAACTGCCGGAATAAACTGCGGGTTTGCCCTGACTGCGTCGGCGAATCCTTGTGATGGGCCACAGCTGTCAAGCGACACCGGCTCTTACGAGTTAAGGCGACATCCAGGTTTACGAGGTCTGCGCGATTTGGGGGGCGTACGCCTCCCAAATCGCTGCGCCAAAAGTTTCCCGGGTCTGGCGCTCTCCTTTGTCAGCAGTATCCTCAAGGTCGCGCAGCCGATATGATCTCCCCTTGATATTGAGCACGTGGGACCGGTGCAGGAGCCGGTCGAGGATTGCGGCAGCAAGGACTTCGTCGCCGGCGAGCAGTTCGGTCCAGTCGCGAATGCTCTTGTTGGTGGTGATGATCATCGCACCGCGAGCATATCGACAACTGACCAGCCGGAAGAAGAGGCCGCAGGCGGTTTCCCTTTGCCTGTCCGAGGGCGCTGGAGATCAGGGCAGGTTCCTCGCGCCCGGAACCGGCTTGCAGGACTTCGGTTCCTGAACGGCCGCCCATTCGGGCGGCAAAAAGCCCCCGCCGTGCGCCCCGCAGGACGATGCCTGCTTGCCCGCCCTTCGCCCCGCGGCGGGGGCTTTTTCCGGTCGCAAGCGCGCTTGCTCCAGTCGAGCGGGACTGACGCCCCGCGCATGATCCATGTGGACACAAAGCGCCGGGACCGGCGCTTTGTGTGTTCTCACACCCCATGCACCCCTGGTGCTGACAGCCGGCCAGCCGGCCGAAGCTATTCCATTGATTTTCCGCTCAATTCTTTTCCATCAAGGCGTTTACACCGAGGGGATCAGGCGCTTACGGGAACGACGCGGGCTCTCGAAATATCAAGCCGGTTCAAAAGCTTGGGCGGCATAATTTCGTATACGGCCGAGTGATACGCTTTTCAGCGCCGCATCGGGGGCGCAGGAAGGTTTGCCCTTCAAGGGCTCACTCCCGTTCCCGGTCGCGATCTTTTTGCCGCAGCCTGGGCTTGAGGCCGGGCATGCCGGAGGGCTGCTTCAGGGCCTGCAGAGCCTGGCCGAGTTGTTGGCCGACGCGGGCAGCATTCTGGCGAACGGCTGCATGACCGGCGGACGGTGTTGCGCCGGTTCGGGAGACAGTTTTCATGTTGCCTGTCTCACGCGCCGGCCGGACAGCGTTTCGTCCCGGGACAGAAACTGACATCCGGCTTGACTCTCGCCGCGCCTGTCGGAGGTCGAAGCCCAGCGCCTTGGCTTCGGCCTGCCAGGTTCTGTAGAGATCATCGAGCTTGCTGTCCTGCTTGGCGCGGCGGGTGCGCAGGGTCGCCAGTTCCATGCCCTTGGCCGTGTCGTAGCCATGGGTCCGGGCTACCTCCTCGATTGCCTGGCGGCGCTTGGAGAAGGCGCGCTCGATATCACGTGGGACGGCGGCGATGCGGAACCTGTCTGCCTGACGCTCCAGGCGATGGCCGAGGCGTTCCAGTCCGGCTGCTAATTCGCGGCGATAGACGGCGCCGGTCTGTTTCTGGGCCTTGTAGAGATCGCGGCTGACGATGGCGCCCCAGGTGCCGTCCCGGCGCGGGGCGAGGTTGAAGACGAAGCTGTGAGTGTGGAGCTGGGGATCGAGCTCACGGCTGGTGTGATGGTCGAACTGGGCCATCAGCAGACCGGCCGTGCGCTCGCGCTGAGTACCACCCTTGCCGCGCCGGGCCCAGGCGGCGGTCTGTTCCAGATGTCCGGTGGCGGTGAGAACGGCCCGTCGATGGGCCTCTTCGATGGCGGCCCGTTCGGGTCCCTCCGAGAGAGCCCAGAGCACCGAGACCGATTTGGGTGCGCTGAAGGTCATGTCCCAGCCGGCGGCATGGCTGTGGGCCCGGCCGCCGCCGGCCGCCAGGCGCTCGCCGGTCTTGGGATCGAGGCCCCCAAGGGCGGCCTCGAACTCGGAACGCGTTACCGGTCCTTCGAGGCTCAGCCGCTCGGTACCCCGGCCGGCCCAGCGGCCAGGTGCTTCGCTCTCGGCGGTATAGTAGCCGTCCTGGCGGAGATGGCCATAATAGGCCAGCGCCGCCCTGGCGCCGCCGCGGGCGGAGATCGAGGCGACCATGGTCAGTGCCGTGTCCGGCGGATGCGTTCGGCCAGGCCGCTGGTGAGCAGGCTGCGCGGTTCGGGCGGTGTCTTGCTGTCGGGTCCGTTGTTGCCGGATACGGGATCCATGCGGGTCCAGTCGGCCGGGATGATTGGTTCCCGGAAGGCCGGCAGGGTGATATAGGGCAGCTCCAGTTCGAAGACGGCGTCCTCCAGGCCGATGAAGAGCACGCGCACCCCGGCCCTGGCCGGGCCGAGGCGGGAGGCGATCTCGGCGGCGGTGACGGCGGGCCGGGTCTCGCGGGCCGTGCTGTAGGTGACGCTGTCGCGGCCGGCGGCGCGGGTGGTGCTTTTGAGCGAGCGTTCGATCTCCTGGTTGCCGATCATGCGGCTGATGTCCTCGGCGGCCTCGCCGGCGTTGATGCGGGTGATTATCTTGGTGCCGATCATGCCGAGCCAGGAGCGGGCCTGGTCGGGGCCGTAAGTGCTGCGGATCTGGGCCATGTCCTGGGCGCCGATGACGACCGAGACGCCCTTGGAGCGTCCGAGCTCCAGGAAGGTGGGAAAGTGGCGGATGACCGGCAGTTGCGGGAACTCGTCGAGGAACAGCCAAAGTCGCCGTGTGCTGCTTTCGGCAAGCGTCGGGCTGCCGACGGCGGAAGCGAGCAGGCTCAGCATGCTGCCGATCCAGATGCGCGAGAGCTCCGGGTAGCCGGGGTCCTGCTGCAGGATCAGCGGCCGGTAAGGCGCCGGGTCATGCAGCCAGTCGCGGATCGAGAAACGGGCCACCGTGCTGTCGGGCCAGGCCTCGGCGAGGATCGAGACGATGTTCATGTGGGTCTGGAAGGTGGTGAGGATGCTGTGGGTGGTCTTGCTGTCGGGTTGATCGAGCAGGCGCAGGGCACCCGGGTTGTGAGCCTTGGCGTGCTCGGCGAGCCGGGCGACATCGGATGTGACTTCGGCGGCGAGATCGGCCCAGCTCCAGTTCGTGCCTTTAGTGGCCTGAAGGTGCACCAGGCAGGCGACGAAGATTTCCCGGGCGGCCTGCGACCACATGGGATCGGCGCTTGAGGGGATGAATCGGGCGGCAAGCTCGCGAGCGTCCTGCTTGACCCGGCAGTCGGCGGCCACGTCCCAGACCAGCGATCGCCGGTCGTGGGGGGCGACCAGCAGCGGGTTACCGGGCAGGCCCGCCATCATGTCGCCCTTGGTGTCGAGCACCAGGACGCCATCGCCGCGGGAAATCGCCCCCAGGATCAGATGCAGCATGCTCTGCGTCTTGCCGCCGCCGACACTGCCCAGGATGAGCGCATGCCGGGTCTCGCGGTCGCGCCCCAGGGCGTGGGGCGGCAGGAACACAAGACCCTGCCCGTGAAACTTGCATTCGCGCTTGCAGGCGGCGGCGAAGGCCTTGCGGCCGGCCGAGCCGGTGAGCAGGCGAGGGCCGCGCAGAACCCGTGCCGGCGGTTTTTCCAGGCGTAACACAATGGCGAAGCCGAACAGCGCCGCAAGGCCGAGAAGGCTGCCGGCCGCCACGGCGAGAGAGCGAGCCTCGAAGGCGGTAAGGGCCCGATAGGCCGCCAGTTGATAGTGGCAGTCATTCCAGTGAGCCGCAGCGGGTCGATCGCCGAAGAGCCCCAGGAGGCGCGACTTGAAACAGGCCTGCACCTCCGTGGCATGAAACGGAACGCGGCTGCCGTTCTCCAAGGTGGCACGGGGCGGCCAGAGGTCGAAGCCCAGATGCCAGGCGCCGGCGGTCATCGCGAAGCCGCCCAGGGCAAGAGTGAAGAGGATAAGCTTCAGGGTCCGGGTCATGGGGTCCTCCCGTTGTCATCGCCCGTGAGGGCTTTCAACAGTGCATCGAACATGGCGAGCAGGTCGCGTGCGGCCTGATCGATCGATTGCAATGTGGCGCCCGTCTCCCGGGCCTGCTGCTCCAGGGCGACGAGCCGCCGCTCGATTTGCCGCAGCCGGTCGGCCTGCGCCTTGTTGTCGCCGCCTTCGAGGCCTGTGCGGATCAACTCGCGGGCAATGCCGGTGACGCTGGCCTGCAGCTTGTGGGCGCGAACCTGAAGCTGTTCGATCTCGGCCTGCCTGAGGCGGATGGATATGGGTTTCGTCGGCTCAGTCATGGCCGTCTCCATCGTCAGCCGTGTTGCGTCTTTGCCGCGCGGCCAGCCATTCGAAGAGGGCGCGGCGCTGGTAGCGCACCGAATGCCGACCCAGCTTCAGGAAGGGCGGGCCGTCGCCGCGCGAGCGCCAGGTGTTGAGGGTGCAGACGGGAAAGCCGACGATGCGGCCGGCCGCCTCGGTTGTAATGGCCTCGTCGAGCCAGCCGGGATTGTCTTTCAGGATGTCGCTCAGCGACGGCAGATCGATGACAGGGTCTTGCATGGAAAATCTCCGCTGTGGTTGGGCGGAGATCAGATAGGCAAGCAACGAGCGGCGTAACAGGCAAATGATTTCGTTAAAAGAGCACAACAGCCGGACGGTTCCGTCTCATTCCAGCCGATCGCTTGTCACTCCGCGCTTTTCGACCTTCGGCGGAGGGCTTCGAGTGCCGGGGGAATCATTTCGCGAAATCCGCTCGGTTTGATTTATGCCGGCTGAGGATACGCAAATCACCTTAGGCTTAGGAAAAAAAACCGAGTCTTCAGCGCCCTAAGTTGACCTAACTTGACGGTCGATGCTGATGAACTTGCTGACGGTGGGCCAACCGTTCATTCTGTGCTTCGCCGCCCGATTTGGCCAGTTCGGTCAACCTCTCAATTGACGAATACGTGCGCGGCGCGTTCTGGAACACTGCCATGATGCACCTGGAAGAACTTATCCCCAACCCTGACCCACAGGCTGCCGCGCTACATTTACACTGTTCAAGCGTCCCTATAGCTTTGTTCTTGGGAGATTCGCTATGCAACTTGAACTGACCGCCGATCGTCCCGGACGCCGGACCATATCGCCATTTCGCGAGCTGGGGGCGTACGAGGCTCTTTGGGACAACGTCAAGGCGACATTCAAGTCTATCGCCGACCAGTTTGCCAGGAGGCCTGCGGCATTGCCGTCCGATTTTGTAAAACCGGAAACCGCCGAAGAGTACGCGGCCTCGGTCAATAGTCGATTCCGTGAATCTGAAATTGGTCCCTTTGGTGTTCGTGTTCACGGTGCAGCCGAATATCCGCCGCGTCTGCGTGATGCAAAACATCCTGTTGAACTGCTCTATTTTCAAGGCTGGTGGGATCTTGTGAATTCGCGTAGCGTTGCTGTTGTCGGCTCTCGCGAGCCTTCCGACGAAGGCAAAGCGCGCACCCGGCGCATTGTCAAAGCGCTGGTGGAGGACGATTTCACCGTTGTTTCCGGCCTTGCCGCTGGTATCGATACTGCTGCGCATACGGCAGCGATCGATAATGAAGGGAGGACGATTGCCGTCATCGGGACGCCGCTTTCCCATGTCTACCCGAAAACAAACAGCGATCTCCAGAAACGGATCGCCGAAAACTATTTGCTTATCAGCCAGGTTCCGTTGCTGCGCTATGAAAGACAGGACTACCGCCGCAATCGGCTCTTTTTCCCCGAGCGTAACAAGACGATGTCTGCCCTGACAGAAGCTACGATCATCGTTGAGGCCGGCGAAACCTCCGGCACGCTGATCCAGGCGCGGGCCGCGCTGGAACAGGGCCGCAAGCTGTTTATCCTAGACAGTTGCTTCCAGAACCCCAAACTCACCTGGCCCGCAAAGTTTGAAATGCAAGGCGCTGTGCGCGTCAGGACTTATGACGATGTCCGACGGCACCTTTCCACATAATCTCACGGAGATTGATGAACTCACGCGCCGCGACCACAGCTACCTTTTAGCCGACGACCGCTGCTATTTCCTCGGCGAATACACCGCGCGCAAAGGTTATGGCTACAGCGGCACCAATCAGCTCATTTTTAACCTGAAAAAACCGATGAACAAACGCGGCACTTCACAGTGGGTATGGAAGGGCCGCGCTATCATCAAGGCCGCTCGTGCGCTGCAAAGCGCGATACCCGATGAATGGTTGGATGAGGCGACCTTCGTTCCTATCCCGCCCTCCAAGGCCCGCGACCATCCGCTCTATGACGACCGCATGACCCAGGTCCTTACCCGGATCACGCCTACGCCCAATGTCTGTGATTGCATCCTGCAAGGCGAAAGTACGGATGCCGCCCATGAGCTGGACAACCGTCCCGGCCCGGATGATATTGCCGGACGTTACGGGATTGACCGATCCCATTGTGTTCCAGACCCCACGTTCATCGTCCTCTGCGACGATGTTCTGACGACTGGGGCACATTATAAAGGAGCACAGATGATAATAAACGGTGCTTTTCCCGGTGTTCCCGTTGCAGGCATCTTTATTGCTCGCCGGGTCCCCGAAACCATCGATTTAGTAGTGCTTTTCGGAGACGACGAGGACGAAGTTTGAACTGGCGTTGGCGAACGCCATCCCTTTCGCATTCTGGAGACAGTGGCGGCAGCGCCGCGGTTACCAGCCAATATTACGACCTCAACAACTACTTGTCCGAGAAAAGACGCGCTCTTGATGCGTCCGTTTTGCTCCTTTCCTTATGGAAGTCGTCAACGGCGTTGCCAGACCGGACAAAATATCCGAATCTCTGCCGCCACAGTCTGAATCTCCACAATGTGGAGTTGTTGCTTCTGTAGCCCAAGGAAGAAATACTGTTTTTGGCAAACGAAGTGAAGCAGCTCTAAGGGTTACCAAGTCATGAGCAGGCGGTTATGCCGCGGCGTCACTGTCCTTTTCTGAGGATACGAACCGGCAGCCCACTCGAATTTGAGGGCTTTGGCTTCAAATTCAAAGGCCCATCAGGCCCGTATGTGATGTGGGTGATTGGTTTTTTGGCTATAGCCGGTATGATAAAATTGCTTTGGGTACCAATATAGCCTGTCATATTCAGTGCAGCCTCATCCGTTCCACGTCTCAATCAACCCTCAGCACAGTTTGGACACGGCGAGTATAAACATCAAGTTTATAGGCGATCTGAACGGCTTCCTCGGCCGAAGCACCTGCGGCCATGACGCCCATTGCAATCGTCATGCCTGAGCCGACCGCATAGGCCTGTTGAAAACCAGCAACTGGGAAGCGCTTTTGCTTCGGGCCGATCCATTCAACATCCCAACCTAGACGAATCCCCAAGGCATTCGGCCAGGCCGGCCAGACACCCATCAGCAAGTCGAATGATCTTTTTTGCACTGCTGCAATAGAGGTCACGATCAAAGACGGCAGTATTCGCGGCAAGCATGCCATCCTTGAAAGCGATTGTAGTTATTCAAAACCTGTAAAGCTTGGGATCGGGACTGGGACAGGGTTCATGCAGCAGATGTCGACGGGATTGGCCATTCAGGATAGCGGCTGTTGGTGCCCGTTATCCTCAAAAACCAGCTGATTCCCAGAGGATTGCACGCAAAAGAGTCTTGCCAGACCGGTTTTTGTCGTAAACTGCGATCCGCGAATCAAATCAGATTTGCCGAGAAGAAGCCGGCCTCAGTCCCAAACTGAAACCGGCCTCCAAAAAGCGCCCGCACTTTTTTCACGGTGCTGACCGTGCGCGGGCCACCTGACAAAAAAGGATAACGATTGTCCTCCATTGACAGGGACAATTATACGATTCCATGCCTGTCGGGCAAGTACGGTCAGCCATAACCAGCAATTCTAATTTTGGCTCATTTTTGGGTCTCAGATGAATTTGAGCTGATTTTCAGGAGGGTTTAGGTTGCTTCCGGGCTGACTTGACGGTCGGTGGTGGCTCACCATCGACAAGTGTTCGTATGAGTGCACCCCAATCCGGGAAGATCAAGTAGCAAACAATCGTGCGGATGTGATCGAAGAACCGATACCGCGCCGCTAAAACACTGCGGGCTTTCTTCCAGAGCGCTTCGAGTACATCACAAACTGTATGCATGGCGAAGGCGAGCAGATTGAGCGTCGCCAGCACAGATGCCAGATAATTGTCGCCATGCCCAAAGTTGTGCTCCAGATTGTATCCCCGGGTTTTCAGAACATTGAAGGTCTCATTTTCAATCTTCCACCGTGCGCGTCCGCAAGCGGCAAGGTCCCCGACATTGGTCTCATCGACAGCGATGTTGGTCACAAAGCTGTTGCGATATGTGGTCTTCCCTTTGGTGTTGATAATCTCGATTTCGAACCAGTTGACGTGGGTCGCGTCCTTGCCATCGCGCAGGGGTACATCATTCAGCCAGCGATAGATGTGGGTGGCAGCCTTGCGACCCTTTTTGATACGACGGCGCTTTGTCGAGTTGATCTCGGCACCGTCCAGCCACTCGTACAACGTCTTATGGGACAAGGACTTGGCAGTCAGAATGAAGTCGCCGCCAACCGACTGAATCGTATCAACAATCGGCTGATTAGCATACAGGTCATCGCCAAGATAAACTGGCTTTAGCGAAGCGTAACGTTTCCCATTGGCGGCAAGCCAGCGTTTGACGGCATTCCTTTCACAATCCTGTTTCGCATGACCGTCCTGCGGGCTAATAAATTCCGGCTGCAGCGGTATCGCTCGGCTGTCACCCGGGACGACGACCGCGGCGGAAACCATGGTGTGAAAATACTCGGTGCCGCCATCATTGCGCTTGCGATGAGAACAATTCCGGCAATGCAACTTGCGGCTACAGAAATATTCTGTGCCATCAAGTGCAATCAGCACGCGACCATCCAGACATCGGAAAGGCTCCAAACCGTTATGGCTTTTCAGATGGTCAACAAGGTTATCAAACTGCCCAAAGAGATGCTGCGGTTCAGCCTCATCAAGCATCGAGCGGATATGATTATCGCTCGGAAGCTTCTTGATTCCGAACAATGTCTGACAGTTCGAGCAACCGTTACCCGCTTGCATCTCGCGCTGATGCGACAGGAACGACGGAGACTGCATGAAAAATATCGAAAACGCCGACAGGCCGATATCTGCCATCGTGTAACTCGTGTTTGGGCCAACCCGTCGGTCAGGCAAGTTCGCGCAGCACGATCTGAGCGAGCCAATGAGGGAATCCAAGTGTAACACGCAACAAACGAATCATAGATCGAGCGATTTGAGAATCCCAAAAATCCCAAAATTAGAATTGCTGAGCCATAACGCCAGGAGAATAAAATGGCGGACCTGAATTGGATGAAATGCGGCAGCGGTGCCGGTGTGTGGTGCAGCTTCATGACAATGAACCTAAATTCCATCACAGCCAATCGCGGCGTGTACATGATCTGGCATGACGGTAATCCGGGCCGGGTTGTCTATGTCGGACAAGGCAATATCGCCAGCCGGCTTCAGGATCATCGCAGCGATCATGAGATCATCGACTATGCGAGATCCGGAACGCTTCGTGTCACATGGGCGTCTGCACCGGAGTCTCAGCTTGACGGGATTGAGCGTCATCTTGCTGATACGTGGCATCCACTAGTCGGAGATGCCCACCCGAATGCTGTTCCGATTGCGGTGAACTCGCCGTTTGGGTAACAGCCTGAGAGGCCAGGATGCTATCGAGGGTTTCGCGGAGCTTCATGTAATGAAACCACGCCCACGGCGGCTCTTGGCCTGTCGCCAGTTTTGCATCTGCCCAGTCACGGACAGCTTGAATATCTGGTTGTTCCATGGGTGATGATGACGCTGATTCTGGTTAACGGCGGGTTAACCTCCGAGCATTGCGCCCGCTTCTTAGAAATGGGGTGATCAAGTTAGTGTCCGAGGACGTGGTGCAATTTCATCGGCTCTACCGGTGTAATCCGGGTGGCCATCGAGGTGTATGGTCGAGGTCGACGAGACCCTCTGGCGTTGTGCGCGGGACTGTCAGAAAGTTTGTGCTTGAGGCCATAGTGATAGGCAAGCATATGGCCAGACAGTTTATGCTCTGACAGTGCCGAGCCGCCACTGGCAAATCTGATAGTCCATGGTGCGATTTCGGTTCACTGGATACCAGTAACCTTGTGCTGCATTGCAAAGCCGGTTGTCTGAGATCTCGGGATGCTGGGTCTTTGACCGATCCATGTCACTCCGGTCCGATGCTGCAGGTGCTGGGCATCGGCTTGTCGGTCAATCGTCGCCCTCCAACAGGTGTTTCATCTGGCGCTGGACGGTTTCGAGGGATGGCAGATCCTTTTCGTCGAATTCCCGTGTCGCGGCCTTATGCGCATCGAAGGCCAGCACGCCGCGCGGTGTTTCGGGGTTGGCCGCATAAAGCTCGCGCACGAGCGCCTCGATACGCGCCCATGCGGCCTTGCGCGGCCGGCCGCGCTGCATCTTGCCGGCCGTACCCTCGGTGCGGGAATGGACGAGACGGAGCGCGGGCCGCGCCGGCAGCTGAGGCGACACCGGTGCTGGTCGGTTCAGAAACGCCGGCAGGTCATAGCGCTTGTAGTCCATCCAGGTGCGCAGCTTGAGCCGCGACAGGTGGATGTCGCCGAGGATGGCATGTGCCTCGGTTGGAAATGCCTCATAGGGCGTATGCGCCAGTGCATGGTGAAAGTCGTCGATGATTTGTTGGTTTCCGAGAAAGACGGTGAGGGCCGACCAGTCCTCAGGCCTGCCGGGCAGCGCCTCGCGCTCGACCAAGATCTCGCCGACGGTCGCCGCCCTGACCGCAAAGAACTGCTGCGGCCGGTGTTCGGGGGCCAGACGCGGCAGCATGCGCTGGGCAGGGGGCGTTTCGATGCGGATAAGCGGCAGGTTTATCTCTTCACTGCGGAACTCGGCCGCAACGTTGGTCTCCTTGCATTCGAATTCGCCGGCGAAAAGCGCATGCTTGAACAGGTCCATGATCTCGTCGGGCTCGACACCGGCCCGGTCCTTGGCGATCAGCAGGGCGGCCCGCTTCAGCGAGATGAAGTTTAGGTCCAAAGGCGAAATGTGGGTCGGCATGACGTGCACTTCTCTTCATTCGGGTTGGTATTCGGTAGACGGTTCGTTCGGATGTGGTGCGGTTGTTCAGGCTTTGGACATACTCTCCCGATGTCGCACGAGGCAGCGGCAATCCCCCTCAAGCGACTTCAGCAAAAAGGTTCCAGTATCGGGTGCTTCCATGAAACCGGTAACGCCGGGCGGCGAGACAGAGGCTCAGGTCATATGCTTCATGCGTCGGCCTCCGCTTCCGGCTTTGCCTGCCGGTCGGGCTGGATCAGCAGCTTGCCGACGATGTTGCTGGCCTGCTTCAGGGGATCGTCGGCAAGATGAGCATAGCGGGCGGTGGTCTGCACGCTGCGGTGGCCGAGCAGGCCGCCGATGACGGCCAGCGGAATGCCGGCGCCGACGGCGAAGCTGGCGAAGGAGTGGCGCAGATCGTGCAGGCGCACATCGTCGAGACCGGCCGCCTTGCGCACCCGGCGCCAGGGTTTTTGCAGGTTGACGAGATGGGTGCCCGCTTCGCGGCCGACAATCACGTAAGGATTGTCCTTGAGGCGGGGCAGGGCCTTCAGCACTTCAAGGGCGGAATCGTTGAGGGGCACGATCTTGGCGCCGTGCTTGTCGGTCTTGTGGCGCTCCAGAACGATGCGGGACTTGGCGAAGTCGATGCCGGCCCATTCGAGGGTGGTGATCTCGGTCAGCCGGCAGCCGGTGAAGATCAGGAGACGGATCGCCGCCGCCTCGTAGACATCGATCATGCCGTCTTCCTCGGCAGTGTCGAGGGTCTTCAGAAGCCGCGTCAGTTCCTCCGCGCTCAGATAGCGCTCCCGCTTCTTCTCCGGATAGGGTTTGATCACCGCGGCGGGGTTGCTGCCGTGCGGGATCATCTCCCAGCGCTCGGCGCAGTTCAGCATGGCCCGCAGCAGGCCGAGCGCCCGGTTGGCGTTATAGGGGGTGGAGCGGAGATCGGCGTGCATCCTGGCGATGTCGGCGGGGCGAAGGTCGAGCAGCTTGCGCTTGCCGAGCTTCGGCCTGATGAACTTCTTGAGCAGCCAGTTATGGGCCTCGATGGTGCGCGGCTTGCAGCGCCCGGCGCAGTGTTCCTTCATGTAGACATCGGCCAGTTGCCCGACGGTCTCGCTCCTCAGGAGCCGGCGCCGCTCCTCGGCCGGGTCCTCGCCGGTGGCGATCTTGCCCATCAGCTTGACCGCCTGCTTGCGGGCCTGGTCGAGGGTGACCTTGCCGAGCTTGCCGACCGACAGGCGCCGGCTGCGGCCGCTCTGGTTGCGGTACTGGACGATGAAGGTCTTGGCGCCCGAAGGCTTGGCCCTGACGCCGAAACCGGGCAGGCTGTCGTCCCAGAGGACGACCTCGCGTTCGGTGGGATTGAGGGCGGTGATTAGGGGTTTTGTGAGCTTGGGCATGGATCGTCCGGGTAAGCGGGAGGTAAGCGGGCGGCATCAGTGCCGGATGAACGCTAACATAGTGAGTCGAACGATCGATATCAAGTAACTCTATGAAATATCTACCAAAAAGAAGCCAGATCGTATTAGGGAGTGTTAGCGGCGGTTTAATCAAAGAAAGGCAAAATCCAACTCATAACCTGAAGGTCGCAGGTTCAAATCCTGCCCCCGCAACCACTTTTATTATAACTCCATAGAATGCGATATATAACAATCACTGTAACTACCCAGCTACCCTATCAAGCTGGATTTGATGGAATGTATTGAGGTCACGGATAAGCTGAACGGGGCTTTTGCTCAAGGCTCTCAGAACATCCCAGCTTTGCTTTCGCGCTGTTTCGACAACGGTGCGTAGAATGCAGTAGTTTTCAGCGCCTGTCTCAGTCCTGAAGCTTCCGGAGACCTTCTGCCGAACCTTTGTCATGCGCAGGTCACGTTCGGCTTCGTTGTTCGTGAAGGGGACATTCAGATCATTGAAAAAGAGCAGGACCGCGGCCTTATGTGTTCGCATCCGTCTCGCCAGATTATGTCCAGCCCGTCGCTTCGGGCGACCGCGTTTGCCGGTCGTTGGACGTGCAAGCGGTGGCAGGCCTTCATGGAATTTGATCGCCCGGTCGCAACAGGCATCAAACCTCTGATCGATCTGATGGGCATGTTCCGGACTGACCGCTGACTTGCCTTGATCGCGTGCGATTTGTGTCAGCGTCAGGGCGTCGCACAAAAGGGCTTTCATATCCGTCGCCCAGGGTTCCCTGTCGTGATCGATTACGGCCTGCAACTCCCGGAGCAGATGCGCATTGCAAAGACCATGCTCCACGGCCTCCAGCGCCAAATAGGGTGGCCAGCAATCGTGAACGATCGTTCCTGCCAGTCCCGATGGGATATCACCTCGCCCGGTCCCCAGCCGAAGATGACTGAGGGATGTGGAACACAGCATATGCAGCCAGCGCGTCTTGCCGGCAATCCGCAAGCCGGTCTCATCCAGATGCTTCACGGCAACAGCTGTGCCGGACAGCAGTTCCCTTACCCTGTCCGCGAAAACGCGCATGCTGTCGGCCTTTTTGGCGATCAGACTGGCCAGCGTCGCCGGGGCGATCCTGATCTTGTAGAGGTCCGAGAAGATCCGTGCCAGGCGATCCTCGGGAATGCAGTGCTGTGTTTGCAAATAGGCCGCCAGGGCAGCGATTTCGTCACCATACTGGGCGGGGGCTTTCACGGTCTCGGGAAAGGCAGCGCGCACCAGCGTGCCACAGGACCGGCATAGACAGGTATGGGCTCTGTGTTCGGTGATGAAAAGAGGCGGAGGCGGCGCAAGGCCAAACACCTGGCGCGCGGCAAAACCTGTGGCGGCCTCAGGCGATAGCGTCGCACTGCAGCGCGTGCACTGATGTGGATAGTGATGGACGAGCGCATCCGGTGTCGCGACCTGCTTCAGCGTTGTGCCCTTATGGCCATGTTGGCCACCAGACTTGCGGCCTGATTTGCCGCGCAAGCTCCTGGTGCGTCTTTCTCTGGCCGCTGGCTTCGCCAGCCCGTCACTGGACGGCGGTTTACTGCTGTTGGAACTGTTCAACCCCAGCCGTCGTTCAAGATCACAGACCCGCTGAACAAGCGAGGCGTTCTGATCCCGCAACTGTCTGTTCTGTTTCTCAAGTTCATCGACACGAGCTTGCAAGAGAGCATTTTGAGCGGCAAGCTCCATGACCAGATCAATGAGGTCCGGTTTTGACAGGGCGCTGAGGCGATCGCGGGTGAGACGAGTTTGCTGCATCATGCGCTCATGGAGTCAGAAACGACCGCGTCCGGAAAGCCTGTCAACCTGATTCAAATCGTCGCACACTCAAATTGCAAATCTGGTAGCTGGGTAGTTACCAATCACTTATACCAACGGCTGAATCACTTGACCGTTGCCCATTCTCGGTGCGTGATTGACGTTATGTGCTCAGCGTTATTGGCAAAGAAGTTCCACGCGTCGCAGCATTTGTCGACGATCTCGTCATGACTGTCGAATACGGTGATGGCGAGCCTTTGGCTCGAATGTGCTCCCAGACGGCTTCCATGGAATTGAGATCGGTCGCGCAAGGCGGAAGCTTCAGGAGCGTGATGTTGTCTGGCAAGCTGAGATCTTTTGCAACATGCCACCCCGCCCCATCCATGAGGCATATAGCAGGCGGTGCTGTTCGGTGACCGCGCGTTCGCCGCCATTCTGCACGTCATCGAAGAACCGTCTTGCCGAGTCGAAAGCTCCGGAGAAGATTGCATCCTTTTCTGCCGGGGCGAGCAGGCGGTTCGCAGCGAGTGCGATGTCGTTCTCGCTGTCTTCGTCGTCGCGCCAGGACTGCCAGAATTTTCGAGCCGTTCCGAAAGTTGCATAAAGCGCTTCGGTCCGGCTCACCAGCATGAGCAGCTGTGCAAAGTGAAATAGCTGCGGGATTGTTCGGGCTGTCGGTCTCGGCACCTGTCGGCTTCAGGGACCGCGGATTTCGATTGAAGCCGGCCAGACATCCCGACACTTGTCCGGCCACCCGCACACTTGCAAAGATCGCCCTGGCGCGATCTTCACATTGGTAATGTTGGCCGGATAATTATCGGAATGGGGGCCGGCTTAAAATAGGAATGCCCGACCGGTTTCGATCGGAATCCGCACCGTGGGGGGCGCCTCGGCTATGGATTCCTCATACCTCTACCTGTATGTGGGAGATGCATCGGTCCTATAGACCCCGACCGTCGTGTCGGTGTCGGGGGTCACGTATTTGTCGACGAGGTACAGCCGCGCGGTGTCGTCGGCGGAGTCGGTCACGCTGCCGATGCCAACTCTCCGCCGCTCAACAGCCGGCTGGGCCAGGCGATCCGTGGCGGCGATGCTGCTCGCGCGTGAATAGGTGACGGCGGCCCGCGCGGTCCTGAAGCTGGTTATAAAGTCCTCGAGCCTCCCGGTCTCGACCGTCCTGCCGCCCTTCGTCACGGTCTTCTTCGGCACGTCCGCAATGATCGTAACGTCGCTGGCCTTGGATACGCCGCGCCAGAGGCACCGGGCGGCCGGTCCTTCCAAACCTTCATGAACTATCAGACCCGCAAACTGCTGCACAGTGAGCGGAAGCCCTGCCCGGCGCACCGCTGTATGCAGCATGATCCCTCCGCCCCGATCCCCCTTTGGGGATGTGGCTATGAATTGAATAGGCAAACGCGCCGAACCGGACCGCCATGTCCGATATCCGGGACCGCCCGCCGGGCGCAGTGCGCCAGCAGACCGGCCGGCCTGGGCGCGCAAATACCCCCGCCTTGCCCTGCCTGCATTCAGAACGACCTTACGACACAATGCCAGTGTCCAGTTCGATGACGTTGCGCCTGTAGTCGTGCAGCGTGATGTTGCTGTCGCGCCGTTCGTGGCGCAGGGTGAGTTGCGGCGTGAAGCCGCCGATGTCGATGTTCCGGTTGGACAGCGTCGTCCACAGCGCGTACGTCGTGTCCCGCCGCGCCTGCGGCCCGAACAGCGGGCGCGGTGCGCCGTAATCGCGCCGGTCCACGCGCAGGCCCGCGCCGGCGACGAAACCGCGCGGCAACTCGCTCTCGGCCGACAGGCCGAGGCTGAACTCGCGCCAGGACCGGTAGTCCTTGTCCAGCGTCTCGCGGCGCCAGCCGGCATTGGCCCGCAGCACCGTGACGCCGCCCAGGGCATGGGCGATGCCGAACCCCGCCGTATCGGTGTGGCCGCGGCCGAGGTAGCCCTCGTAATCGGTCCACGCGCGCCCGAGCGACCAGTTCAGCCGCCACACCGGGGAAAGGGTCCGGCTCCCCGAAACCCGCAGACCGGCGCTGCGGCTGTAGACATCGCCGCCGATCCAGCGCTGGCGAACGTGCACTTCGGGATGCAGGACGGACCGGCCGAACACGAAGCGCGGGCCGGCGTTGAGGCTTGCGATCCGTTCGTTGAACCGGCTCTCCCGGTAGCTGCGGGTCCGCAGACCGCCATTGACCCGGAACTGAAGCCCCGGGCGGACCGTCGCCGTGTATCCGCCATGCATGTCGGCCACCAGACCGACCCCGCTGGTGCGGCGCGCATCCCGCGACAGCGTGAACAGGCCGAGCTTTTGCAAATCTGCGGAATCTTGCGCACTTGACGGCGATTCCTACAACACTTGACGGAGAATCTTGTAACACTTGACGGCGAATCCTGCGTACTTGACGGCGCTGATCCGCACGAAGCGCGCTGTTTCTCCCGGAACTGATGCCTGGGCGCATTCTCCCTTCTGTTGATACTGGCAGGCTGGCCTTTGGCCAGCCCGTGGCGAGCGTAAGCGAGCCCTTGTCTGTTTTCAAGATACGGTTGCACGCGGCGGTTGGCCCTTCATCAGGCATGACCGCCGCGCGTGCTCAGCGTCTGCATTGCGCACCCGGCGCCGCAGGCGCCCCTGACGCCGGTCGACAGGCCGGCGCCTCCTCAAGTCCCGCTGCCGCCGAGCGGTGGCGGTGTGTGCCGCTTGCGTTGCGACTCGCCAGCAAGTTCGATGCGGTAGGCGTTATGAACAATGCGGTCCAGTATGGCATCGGCGATTGTTGGCTCTCCCACAACAGCCGGCCAGTGTTCCATGGGGATCTGACTGGCGATCAGGATGGATTTTCGCCCGTAACGATGTTCGACGATTTCCAACAGGTCTCGCCGACCCTCGGCGCAGAAGCCTTGCAGGCCCCAGTCATCCAGAACCAGCAACGAGACCGTGGCGAGGCGGCGCATCACACGCGTGTGCTTCTCGTCGTCGTCCCGCGTATGATTGAGGGCCGAGATCAGTTCGGGGACGCGTCGGTACAACACGGACTGCTTCTGGCGGCATGCCTGATGCGCAAGGGCGCAGGAAAGGAAGGTCTTTCCGGATCCGGTCGGCCCTTCGACGATCAGATTGACGGCTTGCCGGATCCAGTCACCGGCGGCGAGCTGGGTCAGTGTGCCGCGGGCGACGCCGCGCCCGGCGCTGCAGTCGACATCCTGGATGTCGGCGCGAATGCGAAGCTGGGCCTGGCGCAGATTGTTGAGGTAGCTCTTCTGGTCGCGGTGTGCGACTTCACGCTCAAGCATCATGGCAAGCCGGTCGTCGAAGCCGAGTTGATCGATGTCGGCAATGTCACGCTGCTCTTCCAGAGCCTCGACCATTCCGGACAGTTTGAGTTGAAGCATACGCTCGATATTGGGCTGGCGCAGGGTCATGGTTTCTCCTCCTCCTTGTTCTTCGCGTAGTAGTTTGGCCCGCGTAAATTGGCGTGGCCGGGGATGATCTCTTCAGGCTCCGGACGCACAACCACCTTGCCGCCTTTCTTCAGGCGCTCCCGCAGATAGCCCGAAGCGAGCCGGTTGAGGCTGAGGGCCTGTGCGCAAACCGCGTCGACGCGCTTGTCGCCATGGGTTTCGGCGAGGCGGTTCATGCCCTGCACGGCGGTGTAGGCCTGTTCCGGAAAGTCCCGGGAGGCCATGCAGCGTTCGGCCCAGGCCAGCGCATTCGCGCCGATGCGGCGCGCCCGTGCGAGCAGGACATCGCCGTAGTCGGGACTGCGGATGTCGCGCACCGCCTTGAGCCGATCGGGCATGTGATCCGGGTGCGTCGCATATTGGTTGCGCCCGCTCTTGAGACGATGGACGGCGATGCGTTCCCCGCCCCGGTCAAGGAACACTTCGATCATGCGCTCGCCGACGCGCACTTCGACGCCACGCCCGATGTGGCCTTCGGGCACGGAATAATGGTTGCGATCAAACGCCACGTGACCATTCGGAGCCACTTTGCGGCTGTGCCAGGCGCCCCACTCCCAGGGATGCGCCGGGAGCGGAACCAGAGTTGCGCGCTCGTGCGCTTCGAACACCGCGCGCCGGCTTTCCCCCTTTGCCATTGGTGTCGTGTTGAGTTGCTCAAGCTCGCGGCGGATGGCGGCGTTCATCGCGCCGACCGAGAAGAACGTCTCGTGGCGCAGCGGCAGCAGGATACGGCACTGAACCGCTTTCACGGCTGCCTCGGCTGGACCCTTATCCGTCGGTTTTTTCGGTCGTGCCGGTAGAATTGCCAGGCCGTAATGTTTGGCGAATTCCCGGAAACTCGGGTTGAGATGCGGCTCCTCGCGGTCGGCCTTTGTCACCCCGGACTTCAGATTGTCGATGATCCAGCGCCTGGGGCTGGCGCCGAAATACTCCAGCGCACGTCGATGCGCCATCGTCCAATGACAGATCGTCTGGTCCGGCAACGCCTCGGCGTAGATCAGGGTCGAGTGGGGCAGCAGCGCGACGAAGATCTCCACGTCCACCTCGCCGGTGGCCGTGCGCACAGGCAGGGTTTTACCGGAAAAATCCGACATGCCGTAAAGCCCCGGCGCATAGTCGAAACGCATCTGCGTCGGCGCGTGCCGGCCAGCCAGTTGCCCCTTGAGCACCGCGCAGAACCGACTGTAGCTGTAGGCAGCGCCGCCCTGCGCCCGAACCTCGTCGCGGTACTCAATCCAGAGCTGACGCCGGGTGAGCCTGGCACGGCGCCGACCGCGGGGGGCCGTGTACGCTTCGATGAGCGCATCCCAGTCAGGCTGAACGGTCTCACTGTCGCGTTCGTTCCGCGGGTAAAGCCGTGCACGAAGCGCCTCATCATCGAGGTCGTCCGCAAGCGGCCAGCTGGACAGCCGCGCCGCCGCCGCCCGCTTAAGCACATTCGATACCGTGCCTGCGCTCACGCCAATCGCTGCGGCAATCTCGTCGCGCGACAAATCCAGTTCATAACGGTGACGCAGAATATCCTTTATGTTGATCATGTCGGTCCTCTTCATCAGGCCCATGCCTCCTCAATTCGATCTTTTGATCGATGAGGCAGTGCCGGGAGACAGACCGTGAGGTCGACACCCGCGCGTGAGTGACGTCACCGTGTGACGCGCGCGAAGGGCCGTGCGGAGGACGGAACCGATCCCGTCAAGTACGCAGGATTCGCCGTCAAGTGTTGTAGGAATCGCCGTCAAGTGCGGCAGGATTCGCCGTCAAGTGTTGTAGGATTTTGCATGCAAATCGGTCGCGTTGTTGGTGAAGGGAACATTGAGGTCATCGAGGAAGAGCAGGACCGCGGCCTTATGTGTTTGCATCCGTCTCGCCAGATTATGTCCAGCCCGTCGCTTCGGGCGACCGCGTTTGCCGGTCGTTGGACGTGCAAGCGGTGGCAGGCCCTCATGGAATTTGATCGCCCGGTCGCAACAGGCATCAAACCTCTGATCGATCTGATGGGCATGTTCCGGACTGACCGCTGACTTGCCTTGATCGCGTGCGATTTGTGTCAGCGTCAGGGCGTCGCACAAAAGGGCTTTCATATCCGTCGCCCAGGGTTCCCTGTCGTGATCGATTACGGCCTGCAACTCCCGGAGCAGATGCGCATTGCAAAGACCATGCTCCACGGCCTCCAGCGCCAAATAGGGTGGCCAGCAATCGTGAACGATCGTTCCTGCCAGTCCCGATGGGATATCACCTCGCCCGGTCCCGAGCCGAAGATGACTGAGGGATGTGGAACACAGCATATGCAGCCAGCGCGTCTTGCCGGCAATCCGCAAGCCGGTCTCATCCAGATGCTTCACGGCAACAGCTGTGCCGGACAGCAGTTCCCTTACCCTGTCCGCGAAAACGCGCATGCTGTCGGCCTTTTTGGCGATCAGACTGGCCAGCGTCGCCGGGGCGACCCTGATCTTGTAGAGGTCCGAGAAGATCCGCGCCAGGCGATCCTCGGGAATGCAGTGCTGTGTTTGCAAATAGGCCGCCAGGGCAGCGATTTCGTCACCATACTGGGCGGGGGCTTTCACGGTCTCGGGAAAGGCAGCGCGCACCAGCGTGCCACAGGACCGGCATCGACAGGTATGGGCTCTGTGTTCGGTGATGAAAAGAGGCGGAGGCGGCGCAAGGCCAAACACCTGGCGCGCGGCAAAACCTGTGGCGGCCTCAGACGATAGCGTCGCACTGCAGCGCGTGCACTGATGTGGATAGTGATGGACGAGCGCATCCGGTGTCGCGACCTGCTTCAGCGTTGTGCCCTTATGGCCATGTTGGCCACCAGACTTGCGGCCTGATTTGCCGCGCAAGCTCCTGGTGCGTTTTTCTCTGGCCGCTGGCTTCGCCAGCCCGTCACTGGACGGCGGTTTACTGCTGTTGGAACTGTTCAACCCCAGCCGTCGTTCAAGATCAGAGACCCGCTGAACAAGCGAGGCGTTCTGATCCCGCAACTGTCTGTTCTGTTTCTCAAGTTCATCGACACGCGCTTGCAAGAGAGCATTTTGAGCGGCAAGCTCCATGACCAGATCAATGAGGTCCGGTTTTGACAGGGCGCTGAGGCGATCGCGGGTGAGACGAGTTTGCTGCATCATGCGCTCATGGAGTCAGAAACGACCGCGTCAGGAAAGCCTGTCAACCTGATTCAAATCGTCGCACACTCACATTGTAAATCTGGTAGCTGGGTAGTTACGAACGGTATTCATCACGGCGTGAGCCACCAGCACCTCCAAGCCTACCTCAACGAGTTCACCTTCCGCTTCAACAGGCGGTTCTACCCCTTGAACGCCTTCCGATCCTTGCTCGGAATCTCTGGCGATGTCACCGCACCCACCTACGCCGGGCTCTACGCGGGCGATTGGCAGCACCCTACATGTAGTGGGTGTGGGAGCTAACCGGATAGGCACGCTACGAGCTTTTCTGCACCGCCCATGAACTTGGCACTCATTTCCTCGTCAGGACTTGCGTCGACCGTCTGGCGGGCGATGGCGGACATACGATCGCCTCCGAGATGAACGAAGCAGAGGTCAGCGCAGTGCATGGGGTCGTAGTCCGTGATGCAAAGGGCAAGCCTGAAACCGTCGCTGTCGAAATCAAACACCGGCGCATCCATGTCAGGCCGCCGACCGGCAAGCAGAAGCGCTATCCCGCGCTCGATCTAATGGTGTTGCATGCCCAGGAAATCGGAGACCCGGAGCATCGGCCGGGGATCGACTGGAAGCTGATCACCAACCTGCCGATATACTCCCACAGAGATGCCATTGAAAAGCTCGACTGGTATGCCATGCGCTGGAAGATCGAGACCTTCCACAAGATCCTGAAATCCGGCTGTAAGGCCGAGGAGGCAAGGTTACGCACCGCCGAACGGCTCGTCAGATTGATCGCTGTTTTCTGTATCCTGGCCTGGCGTGTGTTCTGGATGACCATGATCAACCGGACTGCACCCGATGCCGGACCCGAACTGGCGGTCACCGATATCGAAAGGAAACTTCTCGATCATCTGATCGCCGACAAACGCGCTGGCCCCGCTGAACCCGGGACCTTGTCCTCTTATTTGATCAAGATAGCAAGGATGGGCGGATATCTCGCCAGAACAGAAGATCCGCCGCCGGGAAACATCGTCATGTGGCGTGGTATCACGCGCCTCACTGACATTAGGCTCGGAGCAACCATCGGTGCCGAACTTATGGGTAATTGAAAGCCTCAGCGAATGCTTACCCAGGTTTGGGCTATGATCACAAAACAAGAGAACTATCGGCCCATTCGGACAATGGCCGCATGAGTTTCCGCCACGCGTGAACGATAACGGCGGAAGGCAAGGAATGCACTGAGAAGAATGGACGTTGATTGAACAGATCCTGATTGGGAAGCCAGATAGGGGTCGGGCGCAATTTGAGCCCGCGGAATCGAATTGGACCCAATCAGCGAACTAACCATCTTGGCCCGCGGCGTGTGAAATGCCGCAACCCGAGGCCTGACACACGACCGCAATCAATCTTGTCCAGACAGATCAGAAAATCCTTGCAAAACCGGGGGCATCCACACACGACCCCACAGCGCTTGCCCTGCCGCATCAACCCGGCGAGCCGCCGCAGGCCTTCCGCCTCCTGCGTCTTCTGCCGCTGCGTCGCCTCAGGCGATCAGCAGGTCGTTGTACTCCTCGATGGTGACGAAGCCGAAGTCATCCGCGCTCAGCTGGCTGGCAGTCACGCCGCCCTGCAGAAGGATCTCGTGCCCGTTCTTGAGCTTCTCCGACGTGATGCGAACGCCGTAGTCGGTGTCCTCAATGAGCAGGTCTTCGAACCCGATGAACTTCGACCCCAGCTTATTCTCCTTCTCGGCGAGGAACACGATCGTGTCGACCCCGTCCTCGAAGTCGGTGATGACGTCGACGCCGTCGCCCTTCCTGAACAGGAACTCGTCGGCTCCCTCGCCGCCCGTGAGGTAGTCGGCGTCCTTGCCGCCCTGCAGTCTGTCGTTGCCACCATCGCCGATGAGCCGGTCGTCATGCTTGCCGCCGACGAGGATGTCGTTGCCCTCGCCGCCCTCAAGCCGGTCGGCACCGTCGTCACCGTCGAGCGTGTCGTCGCCGCTGCCGCCATAAAGGCGGTCATGGCCGTTCCCGCCGGACATGGCGTCGTCGCCACCGCTGCCAAAGAGCCGGTCGTCGTCGTCGTTCCCTTCGAGCGTGTCGTTGCCGGAACCGCCGCTGAGAACGTCATCGCCGGCATTGCCGTAGAGGAAGTCGTCGCCCTTGCCGCCCTCCAGGATGTCGTTGCCGTCGCCGCCGTTGAGCGTGTCATTGCCGTTCTCGCCGTAGAGGCGGTCATGGCCTTCATCGCCGTTGAGCGTGTCGTCGCCGTCGCGTCCGTAGAGGTCGTCCTTGCCGGCCTTTCCGTTGATGGTGTCGTCGCCCCGGGTGCCGAGCAGCAAGTCCTTTTTCGCCGTCCCGTCGATGGTCTTCCCCGTGGGCGGCGGCGGATACTCCTTGTTCGGGTCGAAGTCCCAGATGAACTCCACCTTCGACAGGTCCTGTCCGTCCATGTTCAGGAAGACGGCGAGCGTCTTCTCGCTGTCACCGCTGCCGGTGACGAGCTTCTGCGCGGCCACCGTGCTTCCGTCATAGGGATTGGTGAACGCGTCCACGGCGACAAACCGCACGTCGGCCTGGGCCAGGCCCAATGGCAGGCGCACGTAGTCCTCACCGACCTTGAAATCGAAGATGACATCGGGCGTCTTGCCGCTGGCGTCCATGACGAAGATGTCGCGTCCGCGTCCGCCATAGAGATGGTCAGCGCCGGCGCCGCCGTCGAGCCGGTCGTTGCCGCCGGCACCGAAAAGGGCGTCCTCGCCGGCGCCGCCGTAGAGAACGTCATTGCCCAGGCCGCCGTCGACGACGTCATCTCCAGCGCCACCCCAGACCGTGTCGTTGCCATGATCGCCGTACAGCGCGTCATTGCCGCCGTTGCCGTAGACCGTGTCGTTGCCGTAGCCGCCGTAGATGATGTCGCCGTCGCTGCCGCCGGCGATCACGTCATCGCCGCCCCAGCCGTAGATGGTGTCGTTCCATTTGGTGCCGTTGATCTGGTCGTTGCCCTGGGAGCCGAAGAAGGTGCTGCCCTGCACGGCGTGAATCTTCGCCGTGATCTTGTCGATGGCGCCCTGGATCGAGTCCGGATCGGTGACGTCGAGCGCGCCTGTGTAGTTGACCTCCGCGATCACGGTGCTGCCGTCGAGGACGAGGCGGAAACCGCTGTCCCCCCAGGGTCCCCTGGGATGGTAGACCACGTCGATGGACTCCTCCAGGCTGTGGCCGGCCAGGCCGGTCATGCGGATGATGTCCTCGTCCGGGTTAAAATCCGCGATATGGACATAGCTGTCGCGGTGCAGCTCGAACGTGTCGTCGCCCTCGCCGCCCCACATGACGTTGCCGCCGGTGATGTTGCCATGGGCGTCGCGTACCAGCTGCGGGCCGACGCTCGGGCGCTCGCTGTAATTGCGGGTCGTCCAGTCCACGCGGCCCGCGACCAGCGTGTCGTGGCCGTTGCCGCCGTACATCAGGTCGTGGTACGCGTTGTCGAAATTGCCGACCAGAATGTCGTCCCAGCCTTCGCCCTTGAGTACGTTGGCGCCCTTGCCGCCGGCGAGGAAGTCGCTGCCCTGGCCGCCTTTGACGGTGTCCTGGGCGCCGCGGTTGGCGCCGCCCTGGTACCAATCGCCCCTGTGGCCGCCGTAGAACCAGTTGTTGCCGGTTCCGCCGATGACTTTCACCAGCCCGTAGTAACCGTCTGCGGGCGTGTAGCTGCGGTCTCCGCTCTCGCCCGAATGGTCGACGACCTCGCCGGAGACCTTGAATTCCTGTCGTTTGCTCATGATGTCATGCACTCCCTGGTTTTCAGTAAGACCGTATGTCTTTTTCGTAACGAGCTATCCACCGATTTTCTCTCGCGCGCGAGGGATTTGAGGCTGGCAGATTGTAACTGCCCAGGCACCCCACACGACGCTACTTGAAACGAGGAACGAAGAGTATTCCAATCGAAGACTCCAAGTGACTACCCTCGCTCGACGCCCGGTCCGTTGCGGGACCGGGCGCCGGGTTTGCGGTGCGGGTGGGCGCGCGTTATTCGGAGGCGGTCATCCCGCCGCCGAAGGCGCCGCGGGCCTCGCCCGCCTTGGCTCCCTCCGAGGTGATGTCGAACACGCCGCCGATCTCTTCGGCCTTCGGGCCGAAGAGATTGCCGCTGAAGCTGCCGGTGAAGTCGCCGCTGCCCAGCAACCCGCCCTGTATGGCCTTCACATCGGTGCCCGAGAAGCCGTTGCCGTCGATATTGCCCTTGAACGTGGCCAGGGTGTCCAGCGTGGTCGTGAGGGTGTTGTCTCCAAAGTCGGCCTCTGTCGTCATGTTCCGTGCCCTTAATGTGATCGCACCATTTCCATCCGCGGCGGCGGCGCGGACATTGCCCGCCCAGGCGCCCTCGTAGGTGGCCTTGCCGAAGTTCGGCATGCCGCCGACCGGGGTCACGGTGCCGTCGGGCAGCGTGCTGACGAAGCCCGTGCCCAGGTCGGCAAGGGTATTGCCATCCTCCTTCAGACCCGCCCAGGTGCCGTAGTTCAGGTGCTCGAAGGACTTCGCCGTCGGGAACCGCACATTATGCACCGGCGTCTTGATATAGTGGTACAGGATGCCCGTGTTGCCTTGAGGGTTTCTCACTGTTTGCCTGCCGTCCGTGAACAGGCCCACCCGCTTCAGCCAGGTCCTATTGCCATTCTTTTCATCAAAGTAGAAGATGCCGTTCTCCACCTTGGTGTTGTCGGGATTCGTACCGGCGGCCACGGTGAACTGGTCGAGGTTCGCCGAGTTGCCGCCCCCGGTTTTCCCGCGCGGCGTCGCGTCGGGACCGGTCACTTCGTAGTACAGCCCCTCCGCCCGCTTGATCACATAGGTATTGCTGCCAATGCTGATCGTGCCGTAGGGCGTCTTCTCCGTTACGGTTCCCTCATACCCCCAGGTAAAACCGGGATCTTTATCGCGACCAGGCTCGTCGTTGTTCCGGTAGACGGAGACCATCCTTTCGGATTTCGAGGTCTGGTACTTGTCGACGAGGTGCAGGCGCATGGTGTCATCGGCGGAATCGGTTATGCTGCCAACGACCGGAGTCTGCGCCGCTATCGTCGGCTGCGCCATGACCTCCGCATCGTCCCCGCTCGCCGCCTTGTACGCGACCTTCTTACGGGCGCTTCTTCCAATCGAGAAAATGTCCCTGATCTTCCCGGTGATGACCGTCTTGCCGTTCGTCGTCACGGTGCTCTTCTCCGCGCCCGGAACGATGGTGACCTCTCCGACCTTGTAGGTCGGCTTTCCGTCGTCGTCGTAGGTGACCTTGACCTCCATCCCGGCGGCCTTGACCGCCGCGGCGGCCTTGTCCATGGCGATCTTCGCCTGGGCCTGCGCCGTCTTCTGCGCCGCCTGCGCCGCAATGCGGGCCACCACCGCCGCCGTGCTCGTGGTCGCGGCGGCGGCCTTCGCCGATTCCGCCTTCGCCGTATTATAGGCCGTCATCGCCGCCCGCGCGGCGGCGCGCGCCGCCTCGGCATGCGTTTTCGCCATCGGGTCACCGGTCTGCAGCATGGCAATATTCATCTGTGCCGCTTCCGCCTTGGCCGCCTCCGTATCCGCCGCGTCGGACTGCGTCTTGGCCGCGTCCATCGCAGCCTTCGCCGCCGCCCGCGCCTTGCCGAGCTCGCTCGTCGGGGTCGTCGGGGTCGTCGTGGTCGTGCCGCCGGTGGTGTTGCAGGCGGCAAGGCCAAGCGACAGCAGCGCCGTGCAGCACAAAAGGGCAAGCCTGCGCGGCCGTCCGGCGGCCGCCGCTCTTTGTGATTGCTTCGTCATGATTGAATGTCCCTTGTCTTTCAGGTGTCTTTCAGGTTGTCTTTCGTGCGCCGGGGAATGTCCCGCCGCGCCTAGAAATTGCGCTGCAGACGCAACAGGCCCGTCGTCGCGTCGCCGCCGCCATAACCCACGGCGGCATTGCTCTTGCCGAACCTGGTGTGGCGAACCTCGCCGCGCACCTCGACATTGGCGACCGGGTTCCACACCAGCACGCCCTCGACCGCCCAGGAGCTGATGCCCGAGCCCGCATCGCCGAGCTTCATGTTGCCCGCAACCGGCGTCGCGTAGTAGCCGGACGAGTACTGGCCGCCGACCGAGCCCTTGAAGCCCTCGGCGAACCGGTGCTGGTAGGAGCCGATGACCGACCATTGCGGCGTGTGCGTCCCGGCGAGCCCGGTCGGCGACGCGTTGGCGCCGTAGCGGCTCGGACCGCTGGCGTAGAAGCCCTGGACGATCACATTGCCGTCCGGACCGATATCCGCATTGAGACCCAGCTTGAGGCCGAAGGTCTCGGCCGACTGGTCGTAGCCGGCCGCGCCGTAGACGGTCGCGCCGGCGATAACGCCGCCGATGCGGCCCGTGAAGTCGGGAACATAACTGGTCCCGTCGCCGTCGTCATTGGCCGAGACCGCCGCGAACACGCCATCGGCCGTCAGGTTGTAGCCGATCTGGCTGGCCTGGCTGTAGCCGTAGGAAAGGCCGTTGTCCGAGTGCGAGCCGAAGCCCGACGCGCCGCCGTTCTTCGAACTGACCCAGGTCGTCTCCGTGTAGCCGAAGACAAGGCCGCCAAGCTCGCCATAGGCCTGGTCGATAACGGCATTGCCGTCATATCCGAACGTGTTCGTACCCTTGTCGTTGGGCTTCGCGTCGCCCTGAAGACGCACATAGGCATGAAGAACGCCGAGTTCCGTGTCCTCCCTGGCCTGCACGTTCAAACGCCCGCGAACGGTCGACGTGTAGCTTTTCGCATCGCTGACGAAACCCGCATCGAGGCGCACGAAACCGCTCAGCTTCAGGCAGGTCTCCGTGCCCGGTATGTAGAAATAGCCGGCGCCGAAGGCATCGCACACGCGCACATATTCAACCGCGTCCGGCTCGGCCGCGACAATCATGTCGGCACCATGGGCACTGCCCGTGAAAAGCAGCGCCGCGGCGCAGCATGGAAGAAGTCTGTCGATCCTGTTGTTCATGTCTGACCTCATGTCGTTATCCCCAAAAATGCCGGTCCCCGGGATGCCGGCCCGGGCACCGGAACCGCAGCGGCGGCGACGCCGGCCAACCCCTCCGGCGGGCCGGACCCCGCCGGCACCGGATGCCCGGGATGCCCCGGATGCCGATGACGGCGGCGCGTTCGCGTCACGGGAAGTGTTACCCCCCCCCCCCGGTTAATGTGGCTATGGAATGAATAGGCAAACGCGCCAAACCGGACCGGGCCGCCCGCACCGGCAGGCCCGGAACCTGGGCCCGGAACCTGGGCCCGGCACATGGGCCCGGCACATGGGCCCGGCACGCGGGACCGCCCGCCGGGCGCAACTCGTCGGAAAACCGGGCAACAGATCGGCCGCAACACCGCAGACACACCCGCCGCGGACCGCCCGTACGGCCCGCCACACCTCCGCCAGACCCGGGCCAGACCCGGGCCAGACCCGCGAAAAGGCGAAACGAAACCATAGGCAAACGCCGCAAAAGCCCCGGAACAGACACCACACCCAAAAGGAAAACAGTCACTGTGTCATTCAGGCAACAGATCCGACGCGCAACAGCAACGCGGCCCTTCGACATGCCGAAGCAGGGCCATCGCAAAAGCGCCGGCGCAAAACAGGGCGCCCGGGTCAAATGGGCCGGGACGGCCCTGTGCAACGGGCGCTGTACGGCACACAACCGCCACGATTGTTTCTCCATTCCAGCCTCGGGGTTCTCACAGGTCCCATCAGGTGTTGAAGGCGATGACGAGCGGCAAACCGAACAGCGACGCCCATGCCCTGGCGCTGGCTTTCTGGATCGGAACGATGTTGGTGTCGCCGGTCCACCAGCCATTGCCTGTCGCCACGATGGCCTGCGGACCAAAGAGCATGGATTGCAGGACCGGCCAGATGATGAGCTGTTCGTAACAGCCCCGGCCAATCTGCCGGAGGGATTGCCGAACAAATGCGCCGATGCGCCCCCGGATGCCCAGGGCCGCCACATCGAAACCGGAACCGGCATGCGCTGCCTGTAGAGGATCCTCGCGCCCTCGCCTGTCAGTTCGACCATGACACTGTCATAGCCGCTCTCGTTGACGACGACGGCGCCGCCGGCGACGACGACATCGAGGTCGGCGAGGTTTCGGGTCCAGAGGCTCTCGGTGGTCGGCGTCCAGATCCCGAGCGCGCTCTCGGGCAGAACGACTGTGCCGGCACCATTCTCCACGGCGCGCCTGACAAGCGCGACCGTCGTCATATGCTGAGTATAGTCGGCATGGTTTCCGGCAACCTGATAATCGAACGCCGTGTCAATTCCGACCCACCCCTCCGGCGGTCCGGGATCGGTCCAGGTGATTGAGGACAGTGCCAACGCCACGCTGATTGCGACACCCGCGAGCGGCCAGGCTCGCGTGGTCATCGCAAAAAGGACGGCAACCGTGGCCGCCAGTCCTGCCCAGCCCCAACCGGGAAAAAGCACACCGGAGGCGGTGATCGGACTGGCCCACCCGACGATGCCGAGTGGCGGGACGCTCATCAGCGTCACCGCCAACAGATATCGCAGCGGCCGATGCCACCCGGGCTTCGGCGACCAAAGGACCGTATGCACCGTTACGAACGGCAGCGACGCGGCGATCCAGAGAGCGAGCCCCACCCGGATATCGCTCGCGTAGAAAATCGATACGCCGGCGGGCAAGCCTCTCGAAGCCGCCATGAAATACGCCATCGAGACCAGGCCTGCGGTCACACGGCCCGGGGCGAACGCCCACAGTGCGGGAAAGAGGCACGCGAGCGGGAGGAGAAGCACTTCGCCGCTCCATCCGAATGCACCGACCGCGGCGGCGGCGGCGACGAACGTTGCCGCGGTGAACATGCTACGGCGTGAAGGTGAAAACGGGTTTCGCCAAGCCGAGAACGCCGGCGGCCGGGATTGGCCCGAAATATCGTGAGTCATAAGAACCTTTGGATGTCGAAAAAAGAAACAGCGTGTCGGGGGGGAACGATCCCGCCGGGATCGGACGTCAGCGCCCTGCCCGATCCGTCACGCGGCTGAATCGCCGATCGGGGTAGCGCGAGACCGTCGACCGCGACGGATGTGCCGATCTCGACCGATTGCCCGGGCACAGCCACGACGGTCTTGATCAAGGGGCTGAGCCAGCCGGGGCACAGGCCGCGCCGCACATATCCGCGTTTCCGTGCCTGACGAAATGCGTCGGTCAGTGGCGGGCAGATGAAGACTCGATCCCCGACCCGGACGTCGCGGTTCAAGATTTCGATCCGCCACAGACCGAGCGGATAGCTCGGTGTCAGATTGACCCGAAAGCCCGTTCCATATCCCAGGCCGAACAGCGCCAGAGGGATGCAAGCGAGCGCGGCAACTATGACGATCCGGCGCCGCCGGTTCACTGCTTCAGCCCCTGGCTTTTGGTTTGCGTCTGGCGCATCGCCCCGGATTGTTTCAGGGCCTCGGACTGTTTCAGGGCCTGCCGGGTTCGCTCATGGGCGGCAAGCTGCTGGCCGGCACGCATGGTCGGCCATGCGCGGGCGAGCGTTTCGCGTTCGCCCGGTGACATGCCCTGGGCCGCCTTGTCGAGCGCCGAGCCCGACGGGTCCCTTGCAGTATTTTCAAGCAAGGTGCGCTCGCCGAAGCGCTCCGAAACAGCCTTGTTGAAGGTGTCGAGTTCGGCTTTCACTTTTGCGTCGGCCAGCGCAAAGCCGAGCGCGGCCGGCAGGTCGTTCCTGTCGATGGCGTCCCGGACCTTTTCCATTGCCCGCGCGGCGGCCGGCGACAGGGACGGGATATCGATCGAGGTGCGTTTGCGGTGTCCCTCTTCTTCCAGCCGGTACCTGGCCGTCGCCCTCTCCCTCATATCGAGATAGCGTTCGAGGTCCTTGCGCAGTGCCGGCACGTTGACTTCCGCAACACGACGGTCCTCCCGGTCCGCGCGGCTCGCCAGCAAGCCTTCCCGACCCTTGAGCGCGCCGAAGCTCGCCGCGTTCCGCTCGATCTCGCCGAGGCGCTGCCTGGCCTCATTCGGGTTTTCGACAACGGCCTCCATGCGCATTGCCTTGAAAGCGCCTTCCGGATCCGCATAAACGAGCCGGATACGGTCGGAAAAGTTGTCCCACTGCTTCTGCAGGGCCGGATCGGATTGCAGCTTTGCCTCGGCAGCGTCGGTGACCGACATCGTGAAACTGGAAATGCCCTTGACCATCGCGGTGGCCTTTCTGATTGATTGCGGGGATTGCCGAAGCGGCTGGTCGACCAGGCCCAGACGCGCGCCGGCGGCCCGAAGGCGTGCGCCGAGGTCGAGGAGTTTCTGTCTCTGCAGGATCGTCCACTGCACCCGGCCGCGCATCAGCGTTCGTGCGACACGCACGAGGTGCAGACCGCGATTGTCGGCGAAGCGCAGCGCCTCGGCATGGAAGCGGCCGTCCGCATAATCGAGCGTCACTTCCTTGGCGTTTTTCCTGGAAAGAAGCTTTTCGAGGCCCCCGGCGGCCGCAAAGGATCCTCGGCCAAAATAGACCGCCACATCCTCACGGTGCCGCGTCATCGCGACATAGGTCAGATGCCGGTCAAGCGAGAGCGAGGCCAGCACCTTCACCCTGTCGACAGTGGCGCCCTGGCTCTTGTGGATCGTCGTGGCGTAGCCGTGATCGAGATTGCGATAGGTCCGCTGATCCACGCTGACCGTGCGGGCATCATCGCCCTCACCCACCGTCGCAACCAGGTGCCCGGCCGTTGCTTCAGTGACTTTGCCGATCATCCCGTTCCTGACGCCAAGCGCGCTGTCATTCTTCAGGAAGACGATCTGGTCGCCGGCGGCGAATTGCCTGGTTCCGTCCTCCGTTCGGAACGCATGTCCCTCATCCACCAGGCCACGCTCGACGAGCTTTTCGCGCGCCAATTCGTTGAGCCGGCGGACATCGCGGCGCAGATGCGCGAGGATCAGCGTCGATTTCTCCGGCTCATAGTCCCGGTTCCAATCGTCGATCAGGGTTTCAATGGCTTCGGCCTTCACAGGCTTGCCGATCACCTTGCCCCTGGCCTTGTAGGCTGACAGCGCTTGCGCCACCTGTCCCCGCGCCAGATCGAGCGACGCCGCCCGCATCCAAGGCTCTTTCTGGCGGTAGATGGTCTCGAGTTCGGCGTAGCCGGTGCGCTCGGCAATCGCGCGGAAGGCGGCGCCGGCCTCGATCGGCTGCAACTGCTCGGCATCGCCGACCAGAATGAGCTTGGCGCCGGCTTTCGTGACGGCTTCGACAAACGTGGCCATCTGTTTTGACGAGACCATCCCCGCCTCGTCGAGAACGAAGATGGTCCTGTCGTCGAGCGGGCGTGTGCCTTCCTTCCAGCTGAGCTCCCAGGACGCCAGCGTGCGCGAGGCAATGCCCGCCTCCTTCTCCAGACCCTCGGCCGCCTTGCCCGCGAGCGCGCCGCCGACCACTTTGTAGCCGGCCAGTTCCCAGACTTCGCGTGCGGCCTTCATCATGGTGGTCTTGCCGGCGCCGGCGCGCCCGACGACGCAGGCAATCCGCTCCGCGCCCGCCGCATGTTCGATGGCCGTCCGCTGCTCGTCCGACAGCCGCCCATGCCTGGCAAAGACGGTGTCGAGGGCCCTGCCCGCAACCGCAAACCCGCTCCTTCCCGAAAGCCAGGCGGCGCGGCTGGCCATTTCGGCCTCGAGGCGGATCATCGCCCGCGTCGTCAGCCGCGCCGGTATCCGTGCGCCGGTCGCGAAGTCGATGGTCTCGTCGGCAAGCTTCAGGCAATCCGGGCTCTGCGTGATGCGTGCCAGGAGCCGCTGGAAGCTCTCGGGATCGTCGATATGGCGATTGAGGACCCTGGCGATGTCGCGCCGGTCGAAGACGCTCCTTTCGGCCGTGAGAATGTCGAGCACCAGTTCCGGGCGCGCCTCGATGCGCGCGGCGTTCCTTTGGCGAACGGCCTCATGCAGCGCCAGCCGTTCGAGATCGATGGCGCTGCCCGTATCTCTCGCCTTGCGGCTCAACGCCTTGGCGGCAACGCCAATATGCGTCGTCGGCTCGATGTCGATTCCGCGTTCGGCGTAAGAACGCCCATCGACACGGACCTCCAGTCCGGCCATGGCCAGATGACGGTTCTGGAGATCGAGCCATCTTTGCCGTTGTTCGAGGAACTCCGCCTTCTCGCCCGACCAGAGGGTGTAGCGGATTTTCCCGGTCTTGGTCCGAAGCGGTTGTCCATCCTGTCCGAGCACCGCGACCTTCTTGGACCCGAACCCGTCTTCGGTCAGCGGCCGCAACGTGGTCATCAGGTGGATGTGCGGGTTGCGCGCGTCAATCCGGTTCCGATCAGGATCAGGGGTATTGGCGCCACCGGAAAATCCCTCGTCATGGTAGACCCAGTCGGCGACCTGGCCTCGCGCCAGCACCTCTTCGCGGACGAACTGCCGCACGAGCGCGATGTTCTGCTGGCGCGAAAGCTCCACCGGCAGCGCTATGACGAACTCCCTGGCGAGCTGTGCGTCGGAGCGTTTCTCGAAGGCTTCCACCGTGTTCCAGAAGGCCTCGGCTGCGCCGGCGACGGAGCGATCCGCAATCATGTCGCGGGCCCATTTCGGCGCATCGGGCGGCAGCAGGAATTCCTCGTGGGCGAGGTTCTTCCTGGCAGAATAGTCGACCGTTCGCGCTTCGGCCTCGTGGCTCATCTTCGCGCAATGGCGATAGGCGGCCGACAGCACGGCGCTGCGGCCGCTTCCGCGCGAAATCAGCCGGGGTGTGAAATGCGTGATCGCCACGGCGCGGCAGGCTCCCGGGAACAAGTGCGTCATCGTTCCGCGGGAAAGTCCTCTGCCACCGGCGAGGGCCGCCGCTAGCCACGTCGCGTCTCGCGACGTATTACTGCGCCCTTGACGGCATTCCTTCGGAACGCCGGGATGATCTCTCATTGAGACGGGTCTGCCGACCCGGCATTTGTGCCGGGGTGCGCCGGGCGCGCACCCGGTTCATCCTGCTCATGGCGTTTCAGCATTCGCGGCAACCGGGAGACACGCAATGAAAAAGTCCTCATCGAAAATCAAACAGGAGATTGCCAAACTACAGGAGCAGCTCAAGGCCGCCGAAACCCGCGAGGCCGAACGGATCGGACGGATCGCGCTGAAAGCCGGTCTCGGAGAGATCGAGACCGACGACGCCAGGCTCGTCAAGGCTTTCGGGGAACTGGCGAAACGGTTTCGCGGCGGCCGTGGCGAAACGCGGAAATCCGCGCCCGCGCAAAACCCGGCCGGCGCGGCTTCGGGCGCGCATGGCGAGGCTTGAGCGCATGCGACAGGCAAGCCAGGCGCAAGCGCGCAAGAAGGACACCCGCGAAAAGATCCAGCTCGGCGGGCTGATCGTCAAGGCGGGACTTCGCCATGAGAAGCGCGCGCTGCTGCTCGGACTGCTGGTCGACGGCGCCAGCCGGATAGCGGCGGACGAAGCGGAGCGGGAGCGGCTGACAGCAATCGGCGAGAAGGCGTTTGCCGATGACAGCGACTAGGGTCGTTCTGCTGGTTGCGCCCGTCGGCCTGATGATCGCTGTTTGCATCGGCCTTACCGGCGCCGGGACCTGGCTGGCGCAGTTCGGGAATTCCGCCGGGGCGCAACTGACGCTGGGGCGGATCGGCATTGCTCTTCCCTATCTATCGGCTGCGGCCGTCGGGGTTATTTTCCTCTTCGCCGCCCGTGGCGCCATGGCGATCAAATCCGCCGGCCTTGGTGTTCTGGTGGGTGCGGTCGGCATGATTACCATTGCGGCGATGCGCGAAGTGACGCGCCTTGCCGGTTTCGCCGACGCGGTACCGGACGGCCGCCGGCTGATCGAATATGCCGACCCTTCGACCGGTATCGGCGCCATGCTGTGCCTTGCCGCCGGCCTGTTCGCGTTCCGCGTTGCGCTGCGCGGCGATGCCGCCTTCGCGACGATGAAACCAAGGCGCGTGACGGGCAGGCGCGCCATTCACGGATCGGCGCACTGGATGGCGATGCCACAAGCCAGACGCCTGTTCGGCGCGAACGGCGGGATCGTCATCGGCGAAGCCTGTCGCGTCGACAGGGACAGTGTGGCAGGTCACACGTTCCGCGCCGATGACAGGCAGACCTGGGGCGCCGGCGGCAAATCCGCCCTGCTGTGCTTCGACGCCTCGTTCGGATCGACCCACGGCCTGGTCTTCGCCGGATCGGGCGGCTTCAAGACGACGTCCGTCACGATCCCCACAGCGCTCAAATGGGGTGGCGGTCTCGTCGCGCTCGATCCCTCCAGCGAGGTGGCGCCCATGGTGATCGACCATCGGCGCAAGGCCGGCCGCGAGGTCTTCGCGCTGAGCCCCGCGGATCCGTCCATCGGCTTCAACGTGCTCGACTGGATCGGCCGCTACGGCGGCACCAGGGAAGAGGATGTCGTTGCCGTCGCAAGCTGGGTGGTGACGGACACCGGACGGCAGGTTTCCGCGCGCGACGACTTCTTCCGCGCCTCCGCCCTTCAGCTCATCACCGCGCTGATCGCCGATGTGTGCCTGTCCGGGCATACGCAAAGAGAAAGACAGACCTTGCGGCAGGTCCGAATGAACCTTTCCGAGCCCGAGCCGAAACTGCGCGAGCGGCTGCAGCGCATCCACGACAATTCCGGGTCGGCATTCGTGCGCGAGAACGTCGCCGCCTTCGTCAACATGACCCCGGAAACCTTCTCCGGCGTTTACGCCAATGCCATCAGGGAAACGCACTGGCTCTCCTATCCGAACTATGCCGCGCTCGTCTCGGGATCGAGTTTCCCGACCGACGACCTGGCGAACGGCAGGACGGACATCTTCGTCAATCTCGACCTGAAAACACTCGAGGTTCATCCGGGCCTTGCCCGCACCATCATCGGCGCGCTGCTCAATGCCATCTACAACCGGAATGGCCAGGTCGCGGGCCGCACCCTCTTCCTGCTCGATGAGGTGGCGCGCCTGGGCTATGTGCGCATTCTGGAGACGGCGCGCGATGCCGGCCGCAAATACGGGATCAGCCTGTTGCTGCTCTTCCAGTCCATCGGGCAGATGCGCGAGACCTGGGGCGGGCGCGACGCCACGTCGAAATGGTTCGAGAGCGCAGCATGGGTTTCCTTCGCCGCGATCAACGATCCCGAGACGGCGGAATACATCTCGCGCCGATGCGGCAACACGACCGTCGAGGTCGACCAGCTCAGCCGGACATCGCAGATGTCGGGATCATCGCGAACCCGCTCGAAGCAACTGGCCGCGCGGCCGTTGATCCTGCCCGAGGAAGTGCTGCGCATGCGCGGCGACGAGCAGATCGTGTTCACGGCCGGCAACCCGCCGCTTCGCTGCGGCCGCGCCATCTGGTTCCGGCGAGACGACGTGAAGAGCGTCGCGGGCAAGAACAGGTTTCACCGGGAAGACCGAAAATGAATGGCGTCAATCGATGATTGCGTATCGGTTCACAAAACCGGATAGACACGCGAATCCCGCCCGGCGAGACGCTTCCCATGCCTTCACGCCAAAGCGAACCGGTCCATCTTCGCCGCATCGACCCTGCCCGGAACATGCGGCGCTTTTATTGCCTCAGCGTTCAGCCGACGCTGTTCGGCGGTGCCTCGCTCATTCGCGACCGGGGCAGGATCGGAACGCGCGGCCAGTCGATGATCGAGACGTTTGACGAACGCCTTGAGGCGGAAGATCTGCGGTGAAATGGCCTGCGCCTATAAACACCGCACTGGCGCAGAATACCGGGCGATCAGTTCGTCAACCGTCAACAGGGTGATCCCTTCGGCAACTGCCTGGGAAATCAGAATACGGTCGAACGGATCCTTGTGGATCGGCGGAAGCACGGTGACACCGACAGCATGTTCGCTAGTAATGGCAAGTTCCTGATAGCCATTTTCGAGAAGGCCGCGCCTCAGGAGGCGGGGATCGACCGTGAAATCCGCTCGACCGAGCCCCGCTTTGATCGCAACTTCCCAAAGGCTGGCCGAACTGAATATCAGCTCGTTGTCGGTGTTCACGATCTCGGCAAGGGCGGCAGGTGGCAGCCGTTCAGGTTCGCTGGCCGCCCAAAGGAGAAGATGCGTGTCGAGCAGGAGCCTCACTCATCACCGCCGAACATCTTTTCGATTTGATTTTCACCCATGCGGTCGAAGTCATCGGGCACCTTGAACTGACCGGCCATGAAGCCGACCCTATGCGCCTTGTGCGGCAGGGGCGCGCCAAGCGCCACAACCTTCACAAGGGGCTTGCCGGCTTTGGCGATGATGAAGGGTTCGCCTTTCGCCGCTTTCTCGATCAGGCGTGATAGATGGGTCTTGGCCTCGTGAATATTGACGGTGTGCACAGGTGCTCTCCAACTTAGTTCGACAAACTTAGTTTAACGGGTCCGGAGTTTCAAGGCCTGTGTTCAGGCCTGGATGGCCCCGCCTTGCGGCGGGGCCATCCGGGATATTGTCAGTCCCGGTTGCCATTGGGGCGGGACCAGATCAGCTGCATGCCGTCTTGGCCTTCGACCTCGATCAGGGTGGCGTAGATCGGAGCCGCGAAGCTCGGGTCGTCCAGCTTGACCGAGAGGTAGTCGCGTTCGGTCTGCCTGGCCTGCTTCTGCCACGCGGCGCCCAGCTCGACTGCATTCGAGTAGATGCGGAAGTGCGGTCCGTTATCGGAGGGGTTTTCGATGCGCTCGAAGCGGGCCTTGACGTTGAGAGCGAGGGTCTTGATCTGGCCGGTGAAGCCGTTCCTGGTGGTGGTGAAGGTGCCGATGTTTGCCATTGTCCTGTTCCTTTTCGATGTTTCGGGCCGCGCCCATCGCGGCCTCGATGGCTGTCGCAGAGACCGGCAACGACCGGCGCGCACCTGAAAGGCCGCAATGAAATGGAGGACGGCGGGACGGGGCTTTCTTGCATCGCGAGGAATGGCGGCGCAGCCGCCAGGGGAAGAAAGTTCCTGCCCGCCGTTGCGACAAGCCGGGTGAGGCGAAGCCGGTTGCCGGTCAGACATGCCAGATCGAGACCGCGTTGGGCGAAGTCCGTGAGAGACGACGGTAAAAGGAACAGGCCATGACGTGGCGAACATGCCCACCGCCACCCGTCACTGGCACACAATCGGCAGATCGACCTCGGCACAGTGCAAGGCAGCCCAACTGCCGGATCGGGAATCCCGGCACCATTGACGAGCCATTTGCCGATCTTCGGTGACCGAACGCGCGACCGGAAAAGACAGAAAAGGCAACCGTCCGAAAGTGGCATCCCTCCGCAAGGCGCGCGGCTGTCGCGGAGGTTCTGCTCCCGCACGGCATGGTGAGATCAGGCGAGCGCTGCAGGTGCCCTGTCGTCCCGGACGATCGCACGGAACTCTGATGACGGGAACGCGCCGCCCAAGCGGTCTGACATTAGACGCCGCACATCCCCTCGCATTCGTTCGGCCAGAGATCGAGCTGGCCGTGGTCGGCCTCTTCGAGGGGAACACCGGACCGGTGTAAATAGACCTCGCCGCGAATACCCCGGATCCCGGTTCGGATCGCACGGTCGACATCAATCGCATCGCGCCAGGCCTCCTCGTCATGGTCGCGCATGGCACGCCATCGACCATTGTCATGGAACGGACAACCGATGCAGGCGGATTTCGGCGGGTCGGGATAGCCACTTTTTCGCAGCCAGGCGAGGCAATCGCGGCGCGTCATGCGCTCCTCGATGAGCGGCCACCGGTTGCGCTGCCAGGCCTCCCGGCTCGGCTTCATGCGGATTACCTCGTCGAAGGAAATCCCGATCCATTGCTCGACGACCGCGAAGGTCGGCGAGCGCTTGCGCGTGAGCTGGACGAGTTCCCGGACTTTCCGGCGGATCGGCTCAATCTTGTAGTCGCCCGTGCATTGGCGGCGGATCATGCCGATAGAGACATTGCCGCGACGGTCGACCGATCGCGCAAACGCCGGGATCGACGCCCACCGTTCACCGCGACTGGCGGCGAGCAGATTGTCACGCATGTTGCCGGCCCCGACGACGACGACCGGAAATGGCAGCACGTTCGGCGACATGAGCCAGTCGAGATGCTCGTAGACGGCTCTCGGCTCCCGGCCGGTATCGGCAAAGATCGCGCAGTCCGGCATCGGCCCGACCGCGCCATGCGCCGCCATCAGTCTGAACAGAACCGATTAACGCCCTTTAAGAAAGCAATTATATTATTTCGAGTAAACCGATTCGCGGTCTTCAAGAGAAGGAAACCATGAGCCGTGAGTGACGAAATTACACCTTTGTGTATGCCGCCTGCGGCTCGAAACCCGGCAGCACGGCCTGGATACAGGTCCTGCACCGGTTGGTATCGGTCAATAAAGACGAATCAACGCTTGCCCTACGAAAGTTTGCTTGAGCGGGACGCGCTGATCGTCTTGGACGTTGATCCGGCGGTCGTCGATTTCTCCGCACAGCCGAAGACGTTTGTCTGGACTGAGGGCCGACGGAAAAGGCAATACACACCCGATCTTATGGTTGTTTTAGACGATGGTCAGATTGTTTATCGGCAGGTGAAGCCAGCAGCCTTTTTCGCGCGGAACCCAACGCTTGACCGTCGCTTGCTGGCGATCGAGAAGCAATGCACGCATTGCGGCGCCAGTCACGAAATTTGGCTCGACACCGATATCCGGCGCCAACCCAGGCTTGCCAATGCCCGACGTATCCGGGCCTCCGCCAGCTTCATCGCAGAGGAAGGCCGGGCCGCTGTGTATACGGCGCTTGGCACGCTGAGGATGCCGACCACGTTGGGTATTGCAATGGACAGACTTGGCGGCAAGCCCGAGCAACTAAACCTCATCCTGGGCATAGTGGCCCGGGGTGCACTGGCAATCGACCTGGATGCCACACTCAGCAGGGACGCCGCACTTTGGCTGGGGAGCGAATACAAATGAACGCAACACAACTCCGCTTTCAACAGGGAGACACGCTGTCGATCCGGAACGTAGACGGACATGTAGCGCTGTGGAGCGTGGTCGAGCGCAAGCGCAGAGGCTATCTGCTTCAGCCGCATGGCAGTGGCGACGCACGAACATGGTCGGATGACGAAATCGATGAGGCTTATGGGTCGCGGCGGCTAACGCATCACCCGCATAATCCCGAACGGCTACCGAAGGCGGTTGCCGAGGTTCTCGAACGGACATGGGAGTTTTGGCCCGAGGAGATTCGGCGCGAGGCAGAGCGACGAGAGGTATATGTGCGAATGGTAGACGCTATTCGCGACCAACATCGCACTCTGATGGAGACTTATACTGCCGCCGCTGCTGTTGTGTTTGAGAGACACAAAGAGCGGTGGGAATGGGAGAACGCGGAATTTGCCGCGCGGCGTACCGTTGGGGGGCACCGCAACAAGCGGCAAACGGATAGGGCAAATACCCGCGGCATCAAGAAGTTGGTCCAGCCCAATCCCTACACGCTGCGAACATGGCACAAGGTTTGGAGCCAACACGGCCGAGATATTCGCCTTCTCATCCCGCATTATCATCTGCGTGGCGCACGCCAACCTCGATACCGCAAGGAAGAGGGTGACAGGCCAGACACGTACAAGCTGATGCGGCGTGCGGTAGAAGACTATTATATGGGCTTACCACGACGGCGGAAGAACTATGCCTATCGCCGTTATGTCGAGCTTTGCAAGGCGGAGGGGGTGCCGCCGGTTAGCGACCGAACCTTTCGTGTGTTCATCCGCAACAACTACACTGACCGCCAAGAGTTCGAGCGACGCTTCGGGCGGCGTGCAGCCTGGTTAAAGTTTGGGATCTTTGAGCGGACAAAACCGCCGGAACGTCCCCTGGAGGAGGTCGAGATCGATCACTGCCTAATCGATTTGGTGGTGGTTCATCCTCAAACACGGCGGCCGATGGGGCGACCATGGCTGACGGTAGCGTTAGACCGTGCGACACGGATGATCGTCGGCGCGCATCTGAGCTTCGAGGTACCGTCCTACGCATCGCTGCAGCGCGCACTCGCGCATGCCTTCTGGAAGAAAGATCTGTCAGGGATCGACGGGCTTGAGCATGATTGGCCGTGCCATGGCGTACCGGAATGGGTGGTTTGCGATAATGGCAAGGAGTTCCGGTCGCAATCCTTGCAACTGTCGGCATCTATGCTCGACTTCGGCGTGGTCAATCTACCCGTGAAGATGCCGTGGCTCAAAGGTGCTGTCGAGCGGGTCTTTCAGACGATTGGCGTGCAGGTGTTCAGCCATCAGGAGGGAACGACGCTTTCGCGCACCATGGATTATAAGCCTGCCGCACGCGCCAGATTAACGCTGGAAGAAGTCAGGGGGATGATCCTGAAATGGATCGTCGACGACTATCATCAGAGCATACATGACACGCTGAAATGCCGTCCTGTCGAACGCTGGCGTGCACTGACGAGCTTATACCCGGTGCGTCCGGTGCCTGACTTCGATCACATTGTGCGCATGACGGGCGAGACATTCCGTCGGCGAATATCGAACGTGGGCATCCGGTATGAGGGTCTTCTATATGCTGATCGGGCGAAGCTGGAGCCGCTGCTTGCGCGGCGCAATGGCCTGGAGAAGGAATGGGAGATCCGCTTCGACCCATATGATCTCGGTGAAATCTGGCTGCTCGACGACGAAAGAGGTGAATGGTTACTGATCCCGTGTACAGATCAGTCAGTATCGCGAGGCGTGTCGAAATACCAACACAAAGTCCATCGTAAGATCGCTCGCCGGAGCCTGGCGCCCGGCTCGCCAATCAGCGTGGCGGATCTCGAGGGGGCGCGGCAAAAGGCCAGGCAGTCTGTGGAGGAACTCCACGGCAAGAAAAGCAAGGCGCGCAGCACAGCGCGAGCGGCACGCTATGAGGCGGATGGTCGGCACTTCACACCATTAGATGGTGAGAAGCCGGCGCGGGAGACACGAAGCGACACCACGACTGCCGGACGCCCCGAGGAAGACTCATGTAAACGCGCCGTGGAAGTCGTCGATCTGGATGCCGACATCAAAGCGCTTGTGGAGCAGTGGTCGAGTGACGTGGCATGACTAACAAGCCGGCGCCCATAGCTGCCGGTACGCCTTCTGCGCCGGATATCGTCCTCGCCTTTGAGACCACGGTGATCCCACACACCCGGCATGTCGCGACCAAGACCGCCATCCGCGAACTTCACGGCCGCTATCGCCCGCTCGACAGCGACCGTCGGTTCAAGGCGCGTGCATTGCTCATCGTCGGGGCATCCGGGTCGGGCAAAACGACAGCGCTTGAGGATTACATGGCAGACTTCCCGGATATGACACTGGAGGATACATGTCCGTCCCTTTCGGATGATGAAATCGAACGCCTGAAAGATGCTGATATCAGACGTATCGTCTATGTTGAGGCCCCCGAGCGCACGACGCGCCGGGCGTTGGTGGCTACGATCCTGGGAGCATTCGGTTATCGGGCTCGGGAACATTGGAACACGAGTGAGGTGATCGAAAAGATCGCCCTTTATGCCGAGCAGATGGGTACTCAGATGATCTTTATCGACGAGGGCCATCATATGGTGAACGAGGCTAAGCCCGATGCCACGATTGAGGTGACCGAATTCATTAAGTCACTGCTCAATCGGGTCAAGGTGCAGATCGTAATCGCCGGCCTGCCTCAGCTTCTCGATATTGCGGCGCCAGGCCCGAAGACCGCGCAGTTGCGCCGTCGGCTCCAGCCGCCAATGGTCCTGAGGCCTTACAGTTGGGTGACGCGGAGTGGGCGTACTATGTTCTCAAGTGTCCTCGGCGTCATGGAAAAGATGATGGAGCTTCCCGATCCGTCAGGATTATCCAGGCATGACATTGCCAAACGCATCTACGTCGCCACACACGGCGAGATCGGAATGGTCTCAAAATACCTTAGTCGGGCACTGTCACTCGCGCTGGCAAGGCAGTTGCGCTCGATCGACCTCGCATTGCTGGGGGAGGTGCACGCAAGCTGGTTTACCGACTATTCCTCCGGTGACGACGACATCATCGACTTCGACACGATCATCGAGGATAGCGATCCTGACCGGCGTCAAACAGCGATGCAAGATAATCCCTTCCTCTGCTCATCAGACCAATTGAAAACCCTATGGAAGAAGGGTTGTGATGCTTACGCGCCCCATGCCTCGTTTGCGAACGACACGCGGATCACTCGCCTGCGCGGCACGGGACCCGCTCCATATCAGCCGTTTGGCCGAGGAGATTGACGGCTGTGCGCCTCACCCGACTTCCGCTGCGCGTTCAGCCGGCACCATTCGAGCCCGGGTGGGCCTTGTTCAACCGGCTTGCTTTGCGACATGGCTGTGCGACCGGAACGGAACTGGTGCAACAACTTAAGCTTCGCCGCTATGGATACTTCATCAGGAACATCGAGCGCGGGCATGGCTTTGCCGAGATCGCGGCACTGACGGCAATGCCTCTTGACCAGATTCTTCGCAGTTCAATCCGGTGTGCCGGCACGCACATTATCCTGGCTGGAGAAATTCTCCGAAGAACCCGGCGCGTTGATATTGCAACGATATACGGACGGGTCTGTATCGAATGCCTGCAGGTCGATCTTGAAACGCGTTCCGGCCCCATTCCATGTCGACCGTGGCGGCGTGCATGGTGGGATGTAGCGGCGATATCGACCTGCCCGATACATGGATCGCTTTTACTTGCAGCATGCCCCGTATGTCACAATGCGCTCGACCGCAAGGTTCTAAACCCCACACGATGCCGTTGCGGCCAATACTTGTTATCCGTCCCTCGCACGGAAACCTCGCACTCCGATACGCTTGGAGATGCTTATGTTGTCGGTCGATTAGGCGGGATGAAACGAACTGAGCATCCCTTCCTCGACACAATGGCGCTGACAGATGCGATCGACATCATGCATTGGACCGGCGCCGCCCGGTTGTGGGGAAAGTCGATGCCCGGATGGAGGGTTCTTCAACCATTGCAACGGGCACAAGCCTTGTCTGCAGGCTTCTGCGTCTTTCAAAATTTCCCGTGCAGGTTTGAAACCTTGCTGGACCGCATGCTTGAAACTCATCCACGCAGGCGCCGGTCGCCTATCGGCGTCTACGGCAAGCTGCAGAACTGGCTCGGGAGGTCTGCGAATCCGGCATTCGATCCGCTAAGACAGGCACTGCGACGCCATATCGAGCGGAATATACCAATTACCCCTGGAACCAGGGTGCTGGGCCAGATAACACCGGGCGGCGAGCTTACAACTCTTGGGGCCGTGGCCAGCCTTTGTGGCTGTTCCGAAGGACGAATCGCAACAATCGCAGTAGCACTGTCTCTGATCAATCCCCCGTCTGGCGCCATACGTCGCAGCAGCATCGTTCCCAAGTCGATTGAAGCGCCGCTTGTCGCGTTCTTCCGGTCTTCTTGCGAACGCGAGGAAGCGCGTCGTCGTCTCAATGTGAGCCGCATGCTGTTCAAAGAACTGCAGTATTTGGGCCTTATCCGCAAAGCATTCTCATTGAACGGTCTGACCATTCCAGCGCGATACTATCTGACGGATATTGACCAATTCCTGGCCAGATTGCACCAGGAAGCGCCGTTGAAGGATCGAATCCCCGAGGGCTGTGAGACCATCACGCGCGCCGT